>NZ_BCFL01000001.1 GCF_002217755.1 Streptomyces hyaluromycini
GGCGGATTCAATCGGTCGTCGCAACACCTTGATCACGGTGGTGTGCAATGGGACGACCACGCAAGCAGCTGCGTGAGGCGCCGGCGGGCGCGCGACGGCAGTGGGCCGCGGATAGGGCGATGCGGGCGCCGATGCGTTCGCCGGGCCGCCCCGAGCCGTCGCGAGCTGCGCAGCGGGAGTTCTGGCGCCTGATCGCGACGGGCATCACGACGGTTCAAGCCGCGAAGGGCATGGGCGTGTCGGCGCCGGTCGGGATCCGGTGGTTTCGACACGCTGGCGGGATGGCGCCGCTGAGTCTGGACGAGCCTACTGGCCGGTACTTGTCGTTTGCCGAGCGTGAGGAGATCGCGCTGCTCAAAGCTCAGGACAAGGGCGTGCGCGAGATCGCCCGCGCGATCGGTCGTGATCCGGGGACCGTTTCGCGTGAGCTGCGGCGCAACGCCGCGACCCGGGGCGGCAAGCCGGTCTACCGCGCCGTGGTGGCGCAGTGGAAGGCGCAGCAGGCCGCGAAGCGTCGGAAGACGGCGAAGCTAGTGCACAACGAGCGGTTGCGTGAGTACGTGCAGGACCGGCTCGCCGGCCACGTCCGTCGGCCTGACGGCACGATCGTTTCGGGTCCAGCGACGCCGCGTTGGAAGGGGTTGAACAAGCCGCACCGCCAGGACCGGCGCTGGTCGACAGCCTGGAGCCCTGAGCAGATCGCGCAGCGGCTGAAGGTTGAGTTCCCTCATGATGAGTCCATGCGCATCAGCCACGAGGCGATCTACCAGTCGCTGTTCATCGAGGGACGTGGTGCGCTGAAGCGCGAACTCGTTGCGTGTCTGCGTACAGGACGCGCGCTACGGGAGCCGCGGGCCCGTTCACGGAACAAGCCCCAGGGGCATGTCACAGCCGACGTCGTCCTGAGTGAGCGTCCCGCAGAGGCTGAGGACCGCGCCGTCCCTGGCCATTGGGAGGGCGACCTGATCATCGGGACGGGCAGGTCCGCGATCGGCACGCTCGTTGAGCGCAGCAGTCGCTCGACGCTCCTGGTTCACCTTCCCCGGATGGAGGGCTGGGGTGAGAAGCCGTACGTCAAGAACGGGCCCTCGCTCGGCGGCTATGGAGCCGCCGCGATGAACGCCGCGCTGACGGCATCGATGGCCAAGTTGCCCGACCAGTTGCGCAAGACCCTGACGTGGGACCGCGGCAAGGAGCTTTCGGGCCACGCGCTGTTTGCGTTGGAGACCGGGACCAGGGTGTTCTTCGCTGACCCTCACTCGCCGTGGCAGCGGCCGACGAACGAGAACACCAACGGTCTGCTGCGGCAATACTTTCCCAAAGGCACGGACCTGGCGAGATGGTCCGCCGAGGACATCGAGGCTGTCGCTCACGCGCTCAACAACCGGCCCCGCAAGGTCCTCGGCTGGAAGACGCCCGCAGAAGTCTTCGGAGAGCAACTACGCTCGGTTCAACAAGCCGGTGTTGCATCAACCGATTGAACTCGCCCAATACACGTC
>NZ_BCFL01000002.1 GCF_002217755.1 Streptomyces hyaluromycini
TGGGCTTGATCCGCTTTGACGGACATCTGAGATCAGGGGTTCTGCCCCGGAAGGATGTCCATCATGGAGAGCATGGGGAAGAAGAAGCCTCGGCCTCGCCGTTCGTTCACGCCGGAGTTCAAGGCCGAGATCGTCGAGCTGTGCCGGCGCGGTGACCGCTCGGTTGGCCAGGTCGCCAGGGACTTCGACCTGACCGAGACCGCGGTGCGGTTGTGGGTCAGCCAGGCCGGGGTCGACGCGGGCGAGCGCGACGGGCTGACCAGCAGCGAACGCGAGGAGCTGGCGGCGCTGCGGCGGGAGAACCGCCGGCTGCGGGAGGACGTGGAGATCCTCAAGCGGGCCACGGCTTTCTTCGTGAAGGAGACCCGGTGACGGTGCACCCGTTCATCGAGGCGGAGAAGCGAGACGGTCACAGCGTCAAGCGCGTGTGTGAACTGCTGAAGGTCTCCCGAGCCGCCTTCTATGCCCGCCGCAGTGGCAGGCCCGGTCCGCGGGCGGTCCGCGATGCCGAGCTGGCCGAGAAGATCGCCGAAGTTCACGAGTGGTCCCGTGGGACCTACGGGGCTCCGCGCGTCCACGCCGTCCTGCAACGAGAGGGCGAGGAGTGCGGACGGCGCCGTGTTGCCCGGCTGATGCGCAATGCCGGGCTGCAGGGCCGTCACCGCAGGCGACGGCGGCTGACGACGGTCCCTGACCCGCGGGCGGCGTCCCGGCCCGACCTCGTGGTCCGCGACTTCGCTCCCGACCCCGGCGGGCTCGACACCCGCTGGTGTGGTGACATCACCTACGTCCCGACCGAGGAGGGCTGGCTGTATCTGGCCACCGTCATCGACATCGCCTCCCGCCGCGTGGTCGGCTGGTCCACCGCCGACCACCTGCGGACCGAACTGGTCGCGGACGCTCTGCGGTCCGCCTGCCGCCGGCGTCGTCCCGCCCGGCCGGTGATCTTTCACTCGGATCGCGGCTGTCAGTACGGCAGTCAGCAATTCGCTTCCCTGGCGACGGAGTTCGGTGTCCGTCTGTCCGTCGGCCGCACGGGTCAGTGCTGGGACAACGCGCTCGCCGAGTCGTTCTTCGCCACCATCAAACGGGAGTTGCTCGACACGAGCTCCTGGCCCAGTCGGGCCGCCGCACGCACCGCGATCTTCGACTTCATCGAGGGCTGGTACAACTTGCACCGTCTGCACAGCAGCCTCGGCTACCGCAGTCCCGCCGAATACGAGACCGCACTCGCAGCCTGACCACCACACCGATGGTGTCCGTCAAAGCGGAACAAGCTCAA
>NZ_BCFL01000003.1 GCF_002217755.1 Streptomyces hyaluromycini
GCTGCGTTCCGCTTCGGGTGGGTATATGTGCTGGTGGCGGGGTGGTTGCGGGTGCTCGGGGGCGGGTGCTTCGGGTGGTGTTACGGGCGCGGGAGAGCCGCGACGAGGGTGAGCGGGCGCTGGTTCGCCGGCTGGCGCGGGCGCGGAAGGCGCCGCGGGATCTGGTGGAGCGGTGCCGGATGGTGGAGCTGAGTTGGGGTGCGGCGCGGGTGCCGGCGATCGCCGCTGAGCTGGGGTGCAGTGAGAAGGCGGTGCGCCGGTGGCTGCATCGCTTCAACCGCTTGGGGCTGGAAGGGTTGGAGAACCTGCCAGGTGGTGGGCGCAGGCGCCGGATCACCGAGGCCGAGCGCTCGAGGATCGTTGGCCTGGTCAGGCTGACGCCGCCGGGTCGGCTGGAGGTGCGGCCGTCGAACGAGATGTGGGCCGCGGACGAGTCGGGGCCTTCGGAGTGGACCTTGGACGCGCTGGCTGCCGCGGCCCGGGACCTGGGCATCCAGGTGGGCCGGTCCCAGGTGCGCCGGATCCTGCTGGCAGAAGGTGTGCGCTGGCGGCGCACGCGCTCGTGGACGCGCTCAAGAGATGTGGACTTCGAGGGAAAAGGACGCGGATCGTCGGGCTCTATACCAGCCCGCCCGAGGGCGCGACGGTCGTCTGCGCCGACGAGCTCGGCCCGGTGATCCCCCGCACCTTCCCGCCGGCACCGGGCTGGTCACCGGACGGACACCGCATCAAGAACGAGATCGACTACTCCCGCGGACCGGAGAAGACCTGGGTCTACGGCGGCTTACGGGTCCGTGACGGTCAGGAGCTCACGATGACCGCCACCTCCCGCAACAGCGCCTTCTACCAGCAGTTCCTTCAACTGGTCGAGGACGCCAACCCCGTCGGGGACATCTATGTGATCACCGACAATCTGTCCTCGCACAACAGCGTGTCCACCCGGACCTGGCTCGAGGACCATCCTCGTATCAGGCACGTGTTCATCCCGGTCGGCGCCTGCTGGCTCAACCTCCAAGAGGGCTGGTGGCGGATCTTCCGCAAGACAGCCCTGGCCGGACGCTCCTTCGGCGACCGCGACCACATCACCCACGCCACCGAAGTGGCCACAGCCCAGCTCAACGCCCGCGCCCGACCCTGGATCTGGGGCAGACCCGCGCCGCCCACCAGGCGTTTACGCCGCCGCTATGTGTACTTCCTTTGAGGAACGCAGCACTA
>NZ_BCFL01000004.1 GCF_002217755.1 Streptomyces hyaluromycini
CTAGTGTCCTGCGCCGGAGATCCGTCGGCAGAAGCGGGCGAGGGAGTCGAGGATCTCTTCGGCGGTCTTGGTCCAGATGAAGGGCTTGGGGTTTTCGTTCCAGTCCTTGACCCACGCGCGGATGTCGGCTTCCAGGGCCTGGATGTTCTTGTGTGCGCCGCGGCGGATCATCTGGTGGGCCAGGTAGCCGAACCATCGCTCGACCTGGTTGATCCAGGAGGAGCCGGTGGGGGTGAAGTGCAGCTCGAACCGCGGGTGTTTGGCCAGCCAGGCCTTGATCGCGGGAGTCTTGTGGGTGCCGTAATTGTCCACGATCAGATGGACCTGCAGGTGCGCGGGCACCTCCTTGTCGATCCGGATCAGGAACTTCTTGAACTCCACGGCCCGGTGCCGGCGGTGGAGGGCAGTGATGACTTCACCCGTGGCGACGTCGAACGCGGCGAACAAGGTCGTCAGGCCGTTGCGCACGTAGTCGTGTGTGCGCCGCTCGGGCATGCCCGGCATTATCGGCAGCACTGGCTGGGACCGGTCCAGGGCCTGGATCTGCGACTTCTCGTCCACCGAGAGCACCACCGCTCCCTCGGGCGGGTTGAAGTACAAGCCCACGACGTCGTAGACCTTCTCCACGAACAACGGGTCGGTCGACAGCTTGAAGGTGTCCGCCAGATGCGGCTTGAGCTGGAACCTCCGCCAGATCCGGCCGACGGTCGACTTCGACAGACCACTGTGCTGGGCCATCGATGTCCGCGACCAGTGGGTGGCGTTCCTCGGCAGCTGTTCCAGCGTGGTGACCACCACCGCTTCCACTTGATCGACGCTGATGGTCGGCGGCCGGCCCGGCCGGGGCTCGTCAGCCAGCCCGTCCAGCCGCTCGGCAAGGAAGCGCCGCCGCCATTTGCGGACGGTGTCCGCGCTCACCCGCAGATCTCGGGCGACCGCGATGATCGGCGGCACCTCCGGCCCCGCACACGCCAACACAATCCGCGCCCGCAGGGCCAGTGCCTGGGCCGACGTCGCCCGACGCGTCCACCGCTCCAACACCGCCCGCTCGTCATCAGACAGCAGCAACGGTTCCAGCTTCGGGCCCCGACGAGGAACTGACGCATCAGCAGCAGAAGTCACACAACTACTAACGATCAACTACTGGCGCAGGACACTAG
>NZ_BCFL01000005.1 GCF_002217755.1 Streptomyces hyaluromycini
AAAGAGCGTTTTGTCCCGCCGAGGTTGTTTGGTGGCGATTCGCAGACCGAGCCGGTATGGGGTTCTCGGGGCAGACGTGCCTAATGCGGGGCAAGGGATTCGTGTCGTCGTTCGGCGACCCGTTTCGTTGCGTTTGCTCCTGTCTGATCCCAGCGCGCCCCCGGTTGACCTCGTTTGCGCCCTGGGGAGGCGGCCTGCTCGACGGTACTACCGAAACATGACGCGACACCGCCCGTATCCCAGCGACCTCTCCGATGCGCGCTGGGAACTGATCGAGCCCACGCTCACCACTTGGCGGGCCGAGCGCAGAGGCAAGGGTCTCGACATCGGTCGCCCGCCCGAGCATGACCTGCGACGCCTCATGGACGCCATCCTCTACGTCGACCGCACCGGCATTGCCTGGCGTTACCTGCCCCACGACTTCCCGCCATGGGAAACGGTCTACGGCTACTTCGCCGCCTGGCAGAAGGAAGGCATCTTCGACCAACTCAACGGCCTCCTGCGGCGCCTGGTCCGGGAAGCCGAAGGCCGCGACAGCGAGCCAACCGCCTGCGTGCTGGACGCGCAGAGCGTGAAGACCTCCGCGAACGTGCCCGCGACCAGCCAGGGCATCGACGCCGGCAAGAAAATCGCAGGCCGCAAGCGCCATATCGGGGTGGACACCCTCGGCCTGCTCCTGGCTGTCTGGGTCACCGCAGCGAGCGTCTCCGACAACGCCGGCGGCATACACCTGATGTCCCACATCGCCGCCACGAACCCCCGCGTGACCAAAGCATGGGCCGACACCGGCTACCGCACCAAAGCCATCGACCACGGCGCCCGCCTCGGCATCGACGTCGAAGTCGTCCAACGCGACCCCGGCGTCAAAGGATTCAAGGTGATCCCGCGACGCTGGGTCGTCGAGCGGACCTTCGGCTGGCTCATGCATCACCGCCGACTCGCCCGCGACTACGAAACCCACCCCCACCGCTCCGAAGCCATAATCCACGTCGCGATGATCGACCTCATAAGCCGCAGACTCACTCGCGAATCCACCCTGAACTGGCGCGACACCTGAACCTCGAACCAAACAACCTCGGCGGGACAAAACGCTCTTT
>NZ_BCFL01000006.1 GCF_002217755.1 Streptomyces hyaluromycini
TTGTTAACGCGCGTCGGTCTTGATCGTGGCGAAGGCCCCCGTGTGTGGTGGAGGTGTCGAATCTTCACCGCACGGAGGCCTTCGTGTCCCACCGTAATGCCCGGCTGACCGTTCACGGCAGGCGGCTGCTCGTCGAACGTGTCCGCTCCGGCCGTCCCGTCGCCCACGTCGCCGCGGAGATGGGCATCTCCCGTCCCACAGCCCACAAGTGGATCCGGCGCTGGCGCTGCGAAGGCGAGAGCGGACTCATCGACCGTTCCAGCCGTCCCCGCAGGACACCGCATCGGACCGCAGCTGCCACCGAGGCGGATGTCTGCCGGCTGCGGCAGGAGCGCAAGCTGGGCCCGGCACGTATCGGACCGATCCTGGGCCTGCCCGCCTCCACCGTCCACCGCATCCTCACCCGGCACGGCCTGAACCGCCTGGCCCACCTGGACCGGCCCACCGGGCAGGTCATCCGCCGCTACGAACGGGAGCGGCCAGGCGAACTGGTCCACGTCGACGTGAAGAAACTCGGCCGGATCCCCGACGGCGGCGGCCACAAAGTCCTGGGCCGACAGGCCGGCCGAGCCCGCCGAAGCAGCATGGGCTTCGACTACGTCCACTCCGCCGTCGACGACCACTCCCGCCTCGCCTACAGCGAGATCCACCCCGACGAGAAGGCCGCCACCTGCGCCGGCTTCCTGCGCCGGGCCGCGGCCTTCTTCGCAGCCTCGGGCATCGACCGCATCGAACGGGTGCTGACCGACAACGCCTGGCCCTACCGCAAAAGCTTCGCCTGGCAGCAGGCCCTGGCCGACCTCGGCGCGGCCGGCAAGCTCACCCGCGCCTACCGGCCCCAGACCAACGGCAAGGTCGAACGCTTCAACCGCACCCTGCTCGACGAATGGGCCTACCTGCGGCCCTACACCAGCAACACCGAACGCACCGACGCCCTGGCAGACTTCCTGCACACCTACAACCAGCACCGCTGCCACACCGCACTCGGCGGCCAGCCACCGATCAGCCGCGTCAACAACGCTGCGAGTCAATAC
>NZ_BCFL01000007.1 GCF_002217755.1 Streptomyces hyaluromycini
CCTTCGACAAGCGGCTGCCCAACAGCGAGCCCAAGCTCCGTGAAGTGTTCGGCAAACTGCAGGCCAAGCATGGGACCGTGCTTGTCGTGGTCGACCAGCCGGCCTCCATCGGGGCTCTGCCGCTGGCAATGGCCCGGGACATGGGCTGCCCCGTCGCCTATCTGCCCGGCCTGACAATGCGGAG
This sequence comes from Streptomyces hyaluromycini, assembly GCF_002217755.1. Lineage (GTDB taxonomy): Bacteria > Actinomycetota > Actinomycetes > Streptomycetales > Streptomycetaceae > Streptomyces > Streptomyces hyaluromycini. The sequence goes on from NZ_BCFL01000007.1 coordinate 185, forward strand.
GATCGCCGACCTCTATCCCGGCGAGGCCAAAACAGATGCCCGCGACGCGTTCGTCATCGCGGACGCGGCCCGCGTCATGCCTCACACGCTCCGCTCGGTCGAGCTCCAGGACGAGACCATCGCCGAGCTGGAGATGATCGTCGGCTTCGACGACGACCTGGCCGGGGAAGCAACCCGCATCAGCAACCGCCTGCGGGACCTGCTCACCCAGATCCACCCGTCGCTGGAACGGGTCCTGGGCCCGCGCGTCCAGCACCCGGCCGTGCTCCAGCTCCTCGACCAGTTCGGCTCCCCGGCCCAGATCCGCACAGCCGGACGTCGGCGGCTCGTTGCGCTGAAACGTCCGAAGGCACCGCGGATGGCCGACCGGCTCGTCGAGGACATCTTCACCGCACTGGACGAACAGACCGTCGTCGTCCCGGGCACGGACGCGGCCGCCCTGATCGTCCCCAGCCTCGCCAACTCGCTCCAAGCAGTGCTTGACCAGCGGAAACTCCTGGCCACCCGGATCGAGGAACTGCTGGAGAACCACCCTCTTTCGAAGGTCCTGACGTCCATGCCGGGGATCGGCGTCAGGACCGGAACCCGCATCCCCATCGACGTCGGCGACGGCACCTCGTTCCCGACCTCCGCCCACCTCGCCGCCTACGCCGGCCTCGCGCCCGCAACCCGCAGTTCCGGCTCCTCGATCCACGGCGAACAACCGTCCCGGCGCGGAAACAAGCAGCTCAAAC
>NZ_BCFL01000008.1 GCF_002217755.1 Streptomyces hyaluromycini
TGGCGTCCTGCCGGTGAGCGGGCGGAGGCGTCTGCCTCCGCCCGCCGGGTGATCAGGGAGCGTCGATGAGGCCGTACTTCGGCACGGTCACCGTGCGGGCGCCCGGTGTGCCGCCGAGGACGACCTTGCGGTACGTGACGTTGTTGGCCGTGCTCTGCTCCTTGAGCCGGTTGTCGGGGTTGGCGATGACCTGGATGTAGTAGGTGCCGTTCGGCAGGTCCGTGACGTCGAAGGACTGACCGGGCCGGTACTGGCTGTAGGTGTCGCCGTTGCCGACGTCGAGCACCTCGCGCACCGAGACGGCGGTTTCCTCACCGCAGGCGGTGGCGAGGTCGGTGTTGTACGGGTGCCAGTTGGCGTTCTTCACCGTGTAGTCGATGGCGTCGGTGTTGGCCAGGCAGAACGCCTCCTTGCCGCTGCGGACGATCTCCTTCTTGTCCGCGCCGAGCAGCCGGTAGCTGGCGAAGTCGCTGAAGTGCCAGTGCTGGTGGCCCTCCCGCGGGTCCCACTCCATGGTGCCGGTGGGTGTGTACCCGACCTGCTTGCCCCTGGCGTCGTAGAAGTACTGGTACGCGTCCATCGTCTCCGCGCCGGGCTTGCGGAATCCGTCCACGACCAGCGGCGAGGGGCCGCCGTTCCAGACGGTGGCGCTGAAGGCGAGGTAGTCCTTGCCGGCGACGGCACCCGCTCCGCCCTCGGCCCCGTCGGTGATCGCGATGCCGTGCGCGGGGAGGGCACGCAGGTCGGGCTTGGGCATGTCGGCGGCGACGGCCGCCTTGCCGACCGGGCGTTCGGCGGCCGGCTTCGGGCTCTTCGACGCACTCTTCTGCCCGCGCTGGGCGCCGGCCAGACCCTGGCCCCCGCCGGAGTCCTGCTGATGGACCGTCACCTTGATGGTCTGGG
>NZ_BCFL01000009.1 GCF_002217755.1 Streptomyces hyaluromycini
TGCTGGAGCCCGCCGCCCAGGCCTTCGTCGAGGCCACCGCGAACCCGCCCTACCTGTTCGACCTCGCCCCCGCCGAGGGCCGCAAGGCCGTCGACGAGGTGCAGTCCGGCGAGATCGCCCTGCCCGCGGTCGACGAGGAGTGGATCACCGTCGAGGGCGGCCCCACCGGAAGCGTCCGGGCCCGCATCGTCAAGCCGGCCGGCGCCACCGGCCCGCTCCCCGTGATCATCTACATCCACGGCGCCGGCTGGGTCTTCGGCAACGCCCACACCCACGACCGCCTGGTCCGCGAACTCGCCGTCGGCGCCGACGCCGCCGTCGTCTTCCCCGAGTACGACCTCTCACCCGAGGCCCGCTACCCGGTCGCCATCGAGCAGAACTGGGCCGTCGCCCAGTGGATCGTGGCCCAGGGCGCGACCAAGGGCCTGGACGCCGGCCGGATCGCGGTCGCCGGCGACTCGGTCGGCGGCAACATGAGCGCCGCCCTCACCCTGATGGCCAAGGAACGCGGCGGCCTCCCGCTGCTCCAGCAGGTGCTGTTCTACCCGGTCACCGACGCGAGCTTCGACACCGCCTCCTACCACCAGTTCGCCACCGGCTACTTCCTGCGCCGCGACGGCATGCAGTGGTTCTGGGACCAGTACACGACCGACGAGACCGAACGCGCCCAGATCACCGCCTCCCCGCTGCGCGCCACCACCGAACAGCTCACCGGCCTGCCCCCGGCCCTCGTCATCACCGGCGAGGCCGACGTCCTGCGCGACGAGGGCGAGGCCTACGCCAACAAACTCCGCACCGCCGGCGTCCCCGTCACCGCCGTCCGCTACCAGGGCATCATCCACGACTTCGTCATGCTCAACGCCCTGCGCGA
>NZ_BCFL01000010.1 GCF_002217755.1 Streptomyces hyaluromycini
TCTTCGCGGTCGGCGGCAACAAGGACAGCGCCCGCGCGGTCGGTGTCCCGGTGAACTTCACCAAGATCTCGCTGTTCATGCTGGTCGGCTTCGGTGCCTGGTTCATCGGGATGCACCAGCTGTTCTCCTTCAACACCGTGCAGTCCGGCGAGGGCGTGGGCCAGGAGCTGATCTACATCTCCGCCGCGGTCATCGGCGGCTGCCTGCTGACCGGCGGCGCCGGCTCGGCGATCGGCCCGGTCTTCGGCGCGTTCATGTTCGGCATGGTCCAGCAGGGCATCGTCTACGCGGGCTGGAACCCCGACTGGTTCAAGGCCTTCCTCGGCGTCATGCTCCTGGGCGCCGTGATGATCAACCTGTGGGTGCAGCGCACCGCGACCAGGAGGTGACCCGATGACAGACAACCACTCGACAACCCACGGTGCCGTCCTTGAGGACGAGGCACCCGCCGACGGCGCCCCGATCGTCGAGCTGCGCTCCACGGGCAAGTCCTACGGCAACATCCGCGCCCTGCACGGCGTCGACCTCAAGGTCTACCCCCACCAGGTGACCTGCGTGCTGGGCGACAACGGCGCCGGCAAGTCCACCCTCATCAAAATCATCTCCGGGCTGCACCAGCACACCGAGGGCGACTTCCTCGTCGACGGCACCCCGGTGCGCTTCTCCACCCCCCGCGAGGCCCTCGACAAGGGCATCGCCACCGTCTACCAGGACCTCGCCACCGTCCCCCTGATGCCGGTCTGGCGCAACTTCTTCCTCGGCTCCGAGATGACCAAGGGTCCCTGGCCCGTGCGCCGTCTCGACATCCAGAAGATGAAGGAGACCGCCGACCGCGAACTGCGCAACATGGGCATCATCCT
>NZ_BCFL01000011.1 GCF_002217755.1 Streptomyces hyaluromycini
AAGACGCAACCCCACACACACGCTCCATGACGACACGTCACAGCCGCCCCGGGGCCGGCACGCCCTCCCCGCAGGCCGGTCTCACGACGGCAGACCACCCGACCGCGACCCACCGTCCGACAAGCACCCAGAGCAGCCCCAACCCAGCGGTGCACCCTCCCGGCGGCCGCAGACCCAGGAAAGGCCTCCCCGGCCAAGGCGACAGCGGGCGCAGATGACGGCGACACGGGCAAGGCAGACTTCGGCATCGCCGACACAGCCAGAGACCAACGCCGGCACACTCCCCGCCCGGCCGGCGAAAGCGCCGTTCAAACAGCGCGCGAAGCCATCGACGATCAGGACACGGAGCCATCCGCAGCCCCTGGCCCTGCAGGCGGCGGAGACGGTGACATATGCGTGCAGCCCGGGGCAAGGCAGGTGACGGCAGCGAGAACAACACCGGCACCATAGGCACCGACGAAGCTGACCAGCGCCCAAAATCCCGCCCGGCACGGTCATGGACGGCACAGTCCCGCAGCCCCCCATTACCTTCTTGGTAGCCCCGCAACGGGGCGCCCGGCCTTCGGAGTTGGCATGACTTTCTCCCCCTGTCGATCGCATGTCTTGGGGGGTGGTGTCACCGGCTCCGGAGGCATCGACAGACCGCTGATTAGGGGCATGACCACCGGCTTCTTCGCAGGTCGGGAAGCTCTTCGTAATGTAGATGTGGCGATCGGTGCCGTGGGGCGGCCGGGCGAGAGCGACCGAAGGACGCACGTGATCGACGTCAGTGACATCGGCGCCTTCCTCGGCCTGGACGTCGGCAAGGGCGAACACCACGCCACCACCGTCACCCCGGCCGGGAAGAAAG
>NZ_BCFL01000012.1 GCF_002217755.1 Streptomyces hyaluromycini
TGAGTCGGCGGTGGCATATGAGGGTTGCGGCGATGGCGGTGAAGGTGAGGAAGTGTTCCGGCTTGCGTTCGTAGCGGCGGTGGAGGCGTCGGCAGCCGGACAGCCAGGACACTGTTCGTTCCACGGCCCAGCGGTGCCGGCCCAGGCGCCGGGACGACTCGATGCCTTTGCGGGCGAGGCGGTGCCGGATGCCGCGGGAGGACAGCCAGCGTCGCAGGTGGCGGTAGTCGTAGCCCTTGTCTCCGTGCAGCTTGTCGGGCCTGCGGCGTCGTGGGCCGCGGCGTGAGCGGATGGGCGGGATGCCGCGGACCAGCGGGATGAGGGCCTGGCTGTCGTGGAGGTTGGCGGCGGAGATGCCGATCGACAGGGGCAGGCCGCGGCGGTCGACGATGAGGTGGATTTTCGAACCCTTCTTGCCGCGGTCGGTCGGATTCGGTCCTGTCAGCTGCCCCCTTTGAGGGCCCGGACGCTGACGGAGTCGATTGCGCATCGCGACCAGTCCAGCCCGCCCCGGGAACCGGGTTCGTCCAGGACCAGGCGGTGGAGCTTGGCCCACACGCGGGCCTTGGTCCACTCGGTGAACCGGCGGAAGGCGGTCACGCGACAGTCCGAAGCCCGGCGGCAGCTGGTTCCATGTGCAGCCTGAGGTGGCCACGAAGATGATCGCGGCCAGCACCTCACGGTCCCCTCGCCGACGATGTCCACCACCCTGCGGGCGTTCCGGAGCCGGCGGGACCACCCGCTGGAACAACTCCCACAGATCTTCCGGCGCCAGCCGTTCGACAAGCGCAGCAGTCATCACCCCAGACTGCCGCAAGATCACAC
>NZ_BCFL01000013.1 GCF_002217755.1 Streptomyces hyaluromycini
GCCGAGGCGAACCAGTGGCCGGAGGACGTCGTCGACTACTTCGGCGACTACCGCAGCGGCGGGGACGAGTGCCACATGGCGTTCCATTTCCCGGTGATGCCGCGGATCTTCATGGCCGTGCGCCGGGAGTCCCGCTACCCCGTCTCGGAGATCCTCGCCAAGACCCCCGCCATCCCCTCCGGCTGCCAGTGGGGCATCTTCCTGCGCAACCACGACGAGCTGACCCTCGAAATGGTCACCGACGAGGAACGCGACTACATGTGGGCCGAATACGCCAAAGACCCGCGTATGCGCGCCAACATCGGCATCAGGCGGCGGCTCGCCCCCCTCCTCGACAACGACCGCAACCAGATCGAGCTCTTCACCGCGCTCCTGCTGTCCCTGCCCGGCTCGCCGATCCTCTACTACGGCGACGAGATCGGCATGGGCGACAACATCTGGCTCGGCGACCGCGACGCCGTGCGCACCCCCATGCAGTGGACCCCCGACCGCAACGCCGGCTTCTCCTCCTGCGACCCCGGACGGCTCTACCTGCCGACCATCATGGACCCCGTCTACGGCTACCAGGTCACCAACGTCGAGGCCTCCATGTCCTCGCCGTCCTCCCTGCTGCACTGGACCCGCCGGATGATCGAGATCCGCAAGCAGAATCCTGCCTTCGGACTGGGGTCCTACACCG
>NZ_BCFL01000015.1 GCF_002217755.1 Streptomyces hyaluromycini
AGTATGGCCCGGGGGATCCGTTAGCTATCGTTCGCGAGAAAGTTAGTAGACACACAGGACCCAGGCGTGCAAGTCAATTTCAGCTGACTACACCGATTCTGGTTAAAAGAGCCTATGGCCACCCTTATTTTAGAGAAAAAAAACCACACCTCTAATGTGTTGGGCACTAGAAAAAGCTAACTACCTAGTCCGTTTCTGGACGACTTCATTGGGAATAACATACCCCCCACTGTGATTAAGACTGGCACTGTCCTAATGCTTTCTTCAATAGGTTTGGCTCATGTGTGATTCCCTCTGGCAAACTTATAGAGGACAAGCAGAATAAACCAATTCAAGGTCGTTGTAGCTGAAGGCCTGGCCTGCCTGACAGTTAATTATGAGCATGTCTTGCCCTTCATGGTGGATATTCACAGCTGAAAGTGGTATTGGCATTTTTTTCTGAGGACACAACGAGGAAATCTGATAAATACGGCCACCTGAAGTCTAGCTCGGAGTTAACAATTTACCACGTTTAGAGCGGCCGCGATATCCTGCAGATGCATCCAGTACTAGTATGGCCCA
>NZ_BCFL01000016.1:0-415564 GCF_002217755.1 Streptomyces hyaluromycini
TTATCAGAAGTTCTGAGTCGGAATTTCCACCCGGTCCGGGGTACCTGGATCCAGCGCATGAAGCACTGGGGTTCCCGGCTGGGCGGAGCCGTAAACGTACTGGAGCGGGGCGCCTCGATGCAAATCGAGGCGCCCCGCTCCTGGTTCACGCGTACGAGGGGTCGTACGAACGCTGTACGCGCGTCAGACCTCCACGACCACCGGGAGAATCATCGGCCTGCGGCGATACCTGTCCGAGACCCACTTGCCGAGGGTGCGCCGGATGAGTTGCTGCAGCTGGTGGGGTTCGACGACGCCGTCCTGGGCCGAGCGTTCCAGGACTTCCGAGATCTTCGGCATGACGTCGGCGAACGCCGAGTCGTCGATGCCGGAGCCGCGGGCCTGGACATGGGGACCACCCGTGATCTTGCCGGTGGACGAGTCGACGACGACGAAGACCGAGATGATGCCCTCGTCGCCGAGGATCTTGCGGTCCTTGAGGGCCGGCTCCCCGACGTCGCCGACGGAAAGGCCGTCGACGTACACGTAACCGGCCTGGACCTTGCCGGAGATCTTGGCCTTGCCCCCGACGAGGTCGACGACGACGCCGTCCTCGGCGATGACGATGCGGTCGTGCGGGACGCCGGTGAGGGCGCCGAGCTCCGCGTTGGCGCGCAGGTGGCGCCATTCGCCGTGGACCGGCATCAGGTTCTTCGGCCGGCAGATGTTGTAGAAGTACAGCAGCTCACCGGCGGAGGCATGGCCGGAGACGTGCACCTTGGCGTTGCCCTTGTGGACGACGTTGGCGCCCCAGCGGGTCAGGCCGTTGATGACGCGGTAGACCGCGTTCTCGTTTCCGGGGATGAGTGACGAGGCCAGGATGACCGTGTCACCGTCGACGATGCGGATCTGGTGGTCGCGGTTGGCCATCCGGGACAGGGCGGCCATCGGTTCGCCCTGGGAGCCCGTGCAGACCAGGACCACCTCGTGGTCGGGGAGGTCGTCGAGCGTCTTGACGTCGACCACCAGGCCCGGCGGGACCTTCAGGTAGCCGAGGTCCCTGGCGATGCCCATGTTGCGGACCATGGAGCGGCCGACGAAGGCGACGCGGCGGCCGTACTCGTGGGCCGTGTCCAGAATCTGCTGGATGCGGTGGACATGGCTGGCGAAGCTCGCCACGATGATCCGCTTGCGCGCACCGGCGAAGACCTGGCGCAGGACGCTGGAGATGTCCCGCTCGGGCGGGACGAATCCCGGGACCTCGGCGTTCGTCGAATCGGCGAGGAGCAGGTCGATGCCTTCCTCGCTCAGCCGTGCGAACGCGTGTAGATCCGTCAGACGACCGTCCAGCGGAAGCTGGTCCATCTTGAAGTCGCCGGTGTGGACCACCATGCCGGCCGGGGTGCGGATGGCCACGGCCAGGGCGTCCGGGATGGAGTGGTTGACGGCGATGAACTCGCAGTCGAAGGGGCCGACGCGCTCGCGCCGTCCCTCCGCCACTTCCAGGGTGTAGGGGCGGATGCGGTGCTCCTGGAGCTTGGCCTCGATGAGGGCGAGGGTCAGCTTGGAGCCGATGAGCGGGATGTCCGGCTTCTCGCGGAGGAGGAAGGGGACGCCGCCGATGTGGTCTTCGTGGCCGTGGGTGAGGACGATGCCCTCGACGTCGTCGAGGCGGTCCCGGATGGATGAGAAGTCCGGCAGGATCAGGTCGATTCCGGGCTGCTCCTCCTCGGGGAAGAGCACTCCGCAGTCGACGATCAGCAGACGGCCGCCGTACTCGAAGACGGTCATGTTTCGGCCGATCTCGCCGAGCCCGCCCAGCGGGGTGACGCGCAGGGCGCCTTCGGGGAGCTTCGGCGGCGGGGCGAGTTCAGGATGCGGATGACTCAAAAGACTCTCCTCACCACGCACGCCACGTACCGGTCGGGCACGTGGCGTGCGTGACGTTCGTGCATAAGCAGTTGTCGTTGTCCTTGCAGGGTGCGGGCACCGGTGGTCCCGCTTCTTCAGTTGTGAAGCGTTGCTGCGCGGACGGCCGCGCAGAAGTCTGTTGTCAGAGTTGTACCCCGCCGGCGGCAAGATCGATCTTGAGCTGGGCAATCTCCTCGGCCGAACATTCGACCATGGGTGCGCGCAGGGGTCCTGCGGGCAGTCCCTGGAGGGCGAGCGCGGCCTTGGTGGTCATGACTCCCTGGGTGCGGAACATGCCGGTGTAGACCGGGAGCAGCTTCTGGTGGATCTCGGTGGCCTTGACGACGTCACCCGAGGTGTACGCGTCGACGAGGGCCCGCAGGTCGGGGGTGACCAGGTGGCCGACGACCGAGACGAAGCCGACCGCGCCCACGGAGAGCAGCGGCAGGTTCAGCATGTCGTCGCCGGAGTACCAGGCGAGGCCGGACTGTGCGATGGCCCAGCTCGCGCGGCCGAGGTCGCCCTTGGCGTCCTTGTTGGCGACGATCCTCGGGTGCTCGGCGAGGCGGACGAACGTCTCGGTGCTGATCGGGACGCCGCTGCGGCCGGGGATGTCGTAGAGGATGACGGGCAGCCCGGTGGCGTCGGCGACGGCCGTGAAGTGCCGGTACAGGCCCTCCTGCGGGGGCTTGTTGTAGTACGGCGTGACGACCAGCAGGCCGTGTGCGCCGTCGCGCTCTGCCTGGCGGGCCAGCTCGGTGCTGTGGTGGGTGTCGTTGGTGCCGACTCCGGCCACGACATGGGCGCGGTCGCCGACCGCCTCCAGTACGGCTCGTACCAGGTCCGATTTCTCCGCGTCGCTGGTGGTGGGGGACTCGCCGGTGGTCCCGTTGATGATCAGGCCGTCGTTGCCTGCGTCCACCAGGTGGGTGGCGAGCCGCTGTGCGCCGTCGAGGTCGAGCGCGCCGTCCGCCGTGAAGGGCGTGACCATGGCGGTGAGGACCCGCCCGAAGGGGGTCTGCGGAGTGGAGGTCGGAGCCATGGGTTACACGCTACTCGGTGCTCACGGCACGGTCTGCCCTTGGGGTGCGGGGAAAGTCCGGACAAATGCGGAGCCCGGCACTGCCTGCTCGGGGGTTCAAGCAGTGCCGGGTCCGTTTGATCAGGCTAGATGAACTTCGCTAAATGCCGCAATACGGACACTTCTCGAGGCTGACCCGTACATCTGTGCCGAGCACGACAAGAAGCGCGATCGACGGGCCTCGTCCGGGCTACGGCGCGACCCGGCCGTTGGCGTTGAAGGCCGCGTGGGTGAGCGGCATGAGCCTGGCCCACTCCGCCTCCATCTTCTCGCCGACCATCTCGATCTCCCGCTGCGGGAAGGACGGCACCTTGGCCAGCTCGTGCTGGGTACGCAGCCCGAGGAAGTGCATCAGCGAGCGGGCGTTGCAGGTGGCGTACATCGAGGAGAAGAGACCGACGGGCAGCACCGCACGGGCGACCTCGCGGGCGACACCGGCGGCGAGCATCTCCTGGTAGCGCTCGTACGCCTGGATGTACGACTCCTGCATCGAGCGTTCCACGATCTCCTGCTGGGCCTCGGTGCCCGGCACGAACTCGTACTTGCCCGGACGCCCCTGCTGCACCAGCTTGCGGTCCTCGCCGGGGACGTAGAAGACCGGCTGGAGTTCCCGGTAGCGGCCCGACTCCTCGTTGTACGAGTTGTGGACGACAAAGCCGTTCGCGAGGAAGTTGTGCCAGGGGCCTTCCACGGAGAGGTCGTAGGTCATCTCCTCGCCGTCCGCCTCGATGGCGACGACCTGGTCCGGCACCGCTTTGGCGATCTCGCCGCCGCGCTGGGCCAGCGCCTGCTCCCCCGCGCTCTTGGTCGCATGGCACGGCTCGCAGGCCGGAGCGAGGTTCTTCTCGTCGAGGGCCTGGAGCAGGTCACCGGCCACCGGGACGACGTGGTCCAGGGCGAGCTGCTCCCGCGGGAAGTCCTGACCGCACAGGTGGCAGGTGTCGGTCTCCTTGATGAGCCGCTCGCGCTGCATCGAGGTCCATACGCCGATGCCGCGGCGCAGGCTCGGCGGGACCAGCCCCTGCGACGGGCGCGGCGCCGTACCGGCGACCAGGACGGCATCCCCGACGGTGAGCTCTCCCGCCTTGCACCAGCCCTCGGGGGTGAAGAGTGCGTGGTCGACCGTGCAGCGGAGGGTCTTGCCCGAGGCGGTGGTGATCTTGACGAGCGGCTTCACGCCCGACTCGATCACATCGACGATCCTCGCCCGCTGGGCGAGCAGGGTTTCCTCGTCGTAGCAGCGCACATGGTTACGGCGGACCGATTCGAGCTTGCGGATGCGGGTGCTGGGGTGCAGCTCCCGGAACTCCGCGACGGCGGACTCGGCCGCCTCGCGGTTCTCGTACAGGCCGAGGTAGTGGTCGGTGTCACCGCGCCGCACCTGGGCCATCCACTTGCCCGCCCGGCTGTGCCACGTCACGCCCCCGGCCGAGTGCGGCAGACGGTCCTCGACGCCGAGGTGCCAGAGCTCGTACAGCTCGGCGATGGTGCGTCGGCGCAGGTGACCGGCCTCGCTCTCCAGGGTGATCTCCGTGTCCCCGGCGATGCACCATCCCACCCGGTGCCGCATGAACTCGCGGAAGACGAAGATCGGTGCGCTGATGAAGAAGGTCATCGAGTTGTGCTCGAAGGGGCTGCCGTGCCGGTCCCGCATCAGGTAGTTGATGAGGCCCTTGGAGCGCTCCGGGTCCTTCGTCAGCTCTTCCAGAGACTGCTCGCCGGCGGTGGAGACGCGTGCGGCCCACAGCACGTCGGAGTCGGCCGCGCTGTGCTTGACCAGGTCGACGGTGACATCGCTCCGGAAGCTGGGCTTGAGGTCGTCGGCGGGGGTGTCGGTCACGGCTCGGAGGGTCCTTCCATCACTTCTCTCGGGCGGCGCCCACTCTACGGCCCGGCACCGACAACGGGGCGTTCGGTGCCGGGGCGCGACATACACCGGCGAATTTCTGTGAATTCGGTGAAACCGGGCACCTTTGGGGTCACTCGCCCGTCTGTGTAGATGACAGACAGTCGTTCGATCCCGAGAGGGGATGCACCGCCCATGTTCGGTCGGCGCGAACCAGTCCCGTTCGCCTTCCTCGCCGAAGCCGACAGGTTCCGCAGCAATGTCGCTCCCCCGCCCCGCCAGCGGTCGTCCGGGAGTCAGATAGCCGGGCGGTGGCTGCTCGGGCTCACCATCGTGGCCGGGCTCGTGGGCTCGCTGGTGCTCGGTATGCCGGCGCTGTCCACGCCGTCCGACACCGGGACCCAGCAGTCGCAGGCCTCCCAGGGGCGCTGAACTCTTCCGGACCCCCGTGAGTGGTGGGCGGGGACACGGGCGGATAGCCTCACCGGGCACAGCCCACGCATGGATTGAGTGAGGACCAGCCGTGCCCCTGCCCTTCCTGACGGCCGACCGCCCCTATGACGCGGCACTCGACAACGCCCTGCCGTACGACGACCGGGACCGCTGGCGCCGCCCCTACCGGCCCGGGCCGTGGCGGGTCGGCGGGGCCGCCCTGTGGCTGCTGCTCGCCTCGTTCGTGCTGTTCGCGGCGGTCGCCCTGGCCCTGACCGGCTCGCTGTCCTCCGCCGGGGCGGTCCTCGGCATCGCCCTGCTGATCATCGCCGCCGCGCTGCGGATACTGCGCATGGGCGTGTGGGTGAGCGCGCACGGAGTGCGCCAGGTGGGTCTGCTGTACACCCGGACGGTGCCCTGGAAGCGGGTGGTCTCGGTGCGTACGGCGCAGCAGCCGGTGCGCTGGCTCGGTCTGCCGCGGACCGTGCAGGGGCAGGCGCTGACCCTCGTGCGCAAGGACCGGTCGCAGGAGGACACCGGCCCGCTGCTGACCACACACGGGATGGACTTCGTGGGCCGGATGTCGGCCTTCGACCGGGCGGCGGACGCGGTGGAGGCGTGGGCGGCCGAGTACCGGCGCCGGTAGGAGTACATGCGCGAAGGGGGCCGGTCCGCAGTGCGCGGGTCGGCCCCCTTCGTCGTACGACGGCTGCTCAGGCCTCGACCGGCTTGCCGTCGTGCAGGGCGATGGCGCGCTGCATCGCCTTGCGGGCGCGCGGGGTGTCCCGGGCGTCGTGGTAGGCGACGGCGAGGCGGAACCAGCTGCGCCAGTCCTCGGGCGCGGCCTCGGTCTCGGCCTTGCGCTTGGCGAAGACCTCGTCGGCCGAGTCCCGGTCGATCCGGCCGCCGGGCGTGCGCCTCAGCTCGTCCACGGGCAGGCCGCCCTCGGCGTCGAGTTCGGCGGAGAGGGCGTTGGCCCTGCGGACGAACTGGGTGTTCTTCCACAGGAACCACAGGCCGATCACCGGCAGGATCAGCACCGCCACCCCGAAGGTGACGGTGAGGACCGTGCCGGTCTGGATGAGCATCACGCCCCGGCTGCCGACCAGGACGAAGTAGAAGAGCAGGACGGCGGCCGTGAGGGCGTAGGAGAGCTTCGCGCGCATGAGCAGGGGCCTTCCGGGGCTCAGCCCAGGTCCAGGAAGTTCTCCAGGCCGAAGGTCAGGCCCGGAGTGGTCACCACCCGGCGGGCGCCGAGCAGGATGCCCGGCATGAAGCTGCTGTGGTGGAGGGAGTCGTGGCGGATGGTGAGGGTCTCGCCCTCGCCGCCGAGGAGGACCTCCTGGTGGGCCAGGAGGCCGCGGAGGCGGACCGCGTGGACGGGGATCCCGTCGACGTTCGCACCGCGCGCGCCGTCCAGGGCGGTCACCGTGGCGTCCGGGGCCGGGGCGGTGCCGGCCGCGCGGCGGGCGTCGGCGATCAGCTGGGCGGTGCGGGTGGCGGTGCCGGAGGGGGCGTCGACCTTGTTCGGGTGGTGGAGTTCGACGACCTCCACCGACTCGAAGTACGGCGCGGCGATCTGGGCGAACTTCATCGTCAGCACGGCGCCGATGGAGAAGTTCGGGGCGATGAGCACGCCGGTCTCCGGGGACTGGTCCAGCCAGCCCGTCAGCTGCGCGAGGCGCTCGTCGGTCCAGCCCGTCGTGCCGACGACGGCGTGGATGCCGTGGCGTACGCAGAAGTCGAGGTTGCCCATCACCGAGGCGGGGGTGGTGAGTTCGACCGCGACCTGGGCGCCTGAGTCGGCCAGCGCCTCCAGCTTGTCGCCCCGGCCGAGGGCGGCGACCAGCTCCATGTCCTCGGCGGCCTCGACCGCCCTGACCGCCTCGGAGCCGATCCGGCCCTTGGCGCCGAGGACCGCCACGCGCAGCTTGCTCATCTTCGTCTTCGTTCCTTACCGGTGGTGTGTCAGGCGACGGCGTCGTGCAGGCGGGCGGCCTGTTTGTCCTTGAGCGGGCCGATGACCGACAGCGACGGGCGCTGTCCCAGGATGTCGCGGGCGACCGAGCGGACCTCGTCCGGGGTCACCGCCGCTATCCGGGCCAGCATGTCGTCGACGGACATCTGCTCGCCCCAGCACAGTTCGCTCTTGCCGATACGGTTCATCAGCGCACCGGTGTCCTCCAGGCCGAGGACCGTGGAACCCTGGAGCTGGCCGACGGCACGGCCGATCTCGTCGTCCGGCAGGCCGTACTCGGCGACCTGGTCGAGCTCGTCCCGGCAGATCTTGAGCACGTCGTGCACCTGCGAGGGCCGGCAGCCGGCGTAGACGCCGAACAGGCCGCAGTCGGCGAAGCCCGAGGTGTAGGAGTACACGCTGTAGGCAAGGCCGCGCTTCTCGCGGACCTCCTGGAAGAGCCGGGAGGACATGCCGCCGCCGAGGGCGGTGTTGAGCACACCGAGGGCCCAGCGGCGGTCGTCGGTGCGGGCGAGGCCGGGCATGCCGAGGACGACGTGCGCCTGTTCGGTCTTGCGGCCGAGGAGCTCGACGCGGCCCGCGGTGCGGATCGTACGGCTGCCGTCGCGCGGGGCGATGGGGGACGCCTCGGCGTTCTTGAAGGCGCCGGCCTTCTCGAAGGCCGCGCGGACCTGGCGTACGACCTTGTTGTGGTCGATGTTGCCGGCGGCCGCGACCACCAGGTGGGTGGGGTCGTAGTGCTTCTTGTAGAAGCGGCGGATGCGGTCAGCGGTGAGGGCGTTGACCGTGTCGACGGTGCCGAGGACCGGGCGGCCGAGGGCGTTGTCGCCGAACATGGTGTGCGCGAACAGGTCGTGCACACAGTCGCCGGGGTCGTCCTCGGTCATGGCGATCTCTTCGAGGATCGCGCCCCGCTCGACGTTGACGTCGTCCTCAAGGATGAGCGAGCCGGTCAGCATGTCGCAGACGACATCGATGGCGAGCGGCAGGTCGGTGTCGAGCACGCGTGCGTAGTAGCACGTGTACTCCTTCGCCGTGAACGCGTTCATCTCGCCGCCGACCGCGTCGATGGCGGAGGAGATGTCCAGCGCGGAGCGGCGCGTGGTGCCCTTGAAGAGCAGGTGCTCCAGGTAGTGCGTGGCGCCGTTCAGGGTCGGGGTCTCGTCGCGGGAGCCGACGTGGGCCCAGATGCCGAAGGTCGCGGAGCGGACCGAGGGCAGGGTCTCGGTGACGATGCGCAAGCCGCCCGGGAGGGTGGTCTTGCGGACCGTGCCGATGCCGTTCTCGCCCTTGATCAGGGTTTGGGTACGGGCGACGGCCCGCGCCTCCGGAGAGGTGCGGGCCGTCGTCGTGGAGCTGCTCGACGTCACTTGTCGGTGTCGTCCTTTGCGTCCTCGGCGGAAGCCTCTTCCTCGCCCTCGATCACGGGGATCAGGGAGAGCTTGCCGCGGGAGTCGATCTCGGCGATCTCGACCTGGACCTTCTGGCCCACGCCGAGGACGTCCTCGACGTTCTCCACGCGCTTGCCGCCGGCCAGCTTGCGGATCTGCGAGATGTGCAGCAGACCGTCCTTGCCGGGCAGCAGGGAGACGAACGCACCGAAGGTGGTCGTCTTCACGACCGTACCGAGGTAGCGCTCGCCGACCTCGGGCATCGTCGGGTTGGCGATGCCGTTGATCGTGGTGCGGGCGGCCTCGGCGGAGGGGCCGTCGGCGGCACCGATGTAGATGGTGCCGTCGTCCTCGATGGTGATCTCGGCGCCGGTGTCCTCCTGGATCTGGTTGATCATCTTGCCCTTGGGGCCGATGACCTCACCGATCTTGTCGACCGGGATCTTCACGGTGATGATCCGCGGCGCGTTCGGGGACATCTCGTCCGGCTTGTCGATCGCTTCCATCATCACGTCGAGGATGTGGAGGCGGGCGTCCCGGGCCTGCTTGAGGGCGGCGGCCAGGACGGAGGCCGGGATGCCGTCCAGCTTGGTGTCGAGCTGGAGGGCGGTCACGAACTCCTTGGTGCCGGCGACCTTGAAGTCCATGTCACCGAAGGCGTCCTCCGCACCGAGGATGTCGGTGAGGGTGACGTAGTGCGTCTCGCCGTCGATGTCCTGGGAGATCAGGCCCATGGCGATACCGGCGACGGGGGCCTTCAGCGGCACACCGGCGTTCAGCAGCGACATGGTGGAGGCGCAGACCGAACCCATGGACGTCGAGCCGTTCGAGCTCAGCGCCTCGGAGACCTGGCGGATCGCGTAGGGGAACTCCTCGCGGGTCGGCAGGACCGGGACCAGGGCGCGCTCGGCGAGGGCGCCGTGACCGATCTCGCGGCGCTTCGGGGAGCCGACGCGGCCGGTCTCGCCGGTGGAGTACGGCGGGAAGTTGTAGTTGTGCATGTAGCGCTTGCGGGTCACCGGGGAGAGGGTGTCCAGCTGCTGCTCCATCCGGAGCATGTTCAGGGTGGTGACGCCCAGGATCTGGGTCTCGCCACGCTCGAACACGGCGGAGCCGTGCACCCGCGGGATGGCCTCGACCTCGGCGGCGAGCGTACGGATGTCCGTGACGCCACGGCCGTCGATGCGCTTCTTCTCCTTGATCACGCGCTCGCGGACCAGCTGCTTGGTGAGCGAGCGGTACGCGGCGGAGATCTCCTTCTCGCGGCCCTCGAACTCCGGGAGCAGCTTCTCGGCGGCCAGACCCTTGACGCGGTCCAGCTCGGCCTCGCGCTCCTGCTTGCCCGCGATGGTCAGCGCGGAGGCGAGCTCCGGGCGGACGGCGGCGGACAGCGCCTCCAGGACGTCGTCCTGGTAGTCGAGGAAGATCGGGAACTCGCCGGTCGGCTTGGCGGCCTTCGCGGCGAGGTCGGCCTGCGCCTTGCAGAGGACCTTGATGAAGGGCTTCGCGGCCTCCAGACCGGCGGCGACGACCTCCTCGGTCGGCGCCTCGGCGCCGCCCTTGACCAGCTGGATGGTCTTGTCGGTGGCCTCGGCCTCGACCATCATGATCGCGACGTCGCCGTCCTCCAGGGCGCGACCGGCGACGACCATGTCGAAGACGGCGTCCTCGAGCTCGGAGTGCGTCGGGAAGGCGACCCACTGGCCGTTGATCAGCGCGACGCGGACGCCGCCGATCGGGCCGGAGAAGGGCAGACCGGCCAGCTGGGTGGACGCGGACGCGGCGTTGATCGCGACGACGTCGTACAGGTGGTCGGGGTTGAGCGCCATGATGGTGGCGACGACCTGGATCTCGTTGCGCAGGCCCTTCTTGAAGGACGGGCGCAGCGGGCGGTCGATCAGACGGCAGGTGAGGATCGCGTCCTCGCTCGGCCGGCCCTCACGGCGGAAGAAGGAACCCGGGATCTTGCCGGCGGCGTACATCCGCTCCTCGACGTCCACCGTGAGGGGGAAGAAGTCGAGCTGGTCCTTGGGGTTCTTGGAGGCGGTGGTGGCCGACAGCACCATGGTGTCGTCGTCCAGGTACGCCACGGCGGAGCCGGCGGCCTGCTTGGCCAGGCGGCCCGTCTCGAAGCGGATGGTGCGGGTGCCGAAGGCGCCATTGTCGATGACGGCCTCGGCGTAGTGGGTCTCGTTCTCCACTAGCGTTTTCTCCGTTACTTTCGTCTGCGTTACGTCTTTTGTCCCGGTCCGCCCGTGTGGCGGGGGGACGGTTACGGAGAAGCGCGCCGTGCTGTGCGGGCCGGTCTTCGATCGAAGCACCCGGGGCTCGCTTCCCCCCGGGGGCCACTACCGAGGACCGGCGGCGGCTTGGGTGCGCTTCTCCTTGTTCGTTGTCCTGCTGTGTCAGCTGTCGTGCTGTGTCGTGCGTATTGCGTCCTGCTACCACACTACAAAGCGTGAGTGACACTCCGCACGTTTCCGCACGTACGGCAAAGGGAGCGGCCCCGGGTGTCTCTCCGGGAACCGCTCCCTTCACGGCGTCTTACTTGGCGCCCGCCGCACCGCGGCGGATGCCCAGGCGGTCGACCAGCGCACGGAAGCGCTGGATGTCCTTCTTCGCCAGGTACTGCAGGAGGCGACGGCGCTGACCGACCAGGATCAGCAGACCACGACGGGAGTGGTGGTCGTGCTTGTGGACCTTGAGGTGCTCCGTCAGGTCGGAGATCCGACGCGACAGCATGGCGACCTGGACCTCGGGGGAGCCGGTGTCGCCCTCCTTGGTACCGAACTCGGTGATGATCTGCTTCTTCGTAGCGGCGTCGAGCGACACGCGTACTCCTCGTAGTCTTTGCATGGCCACCGAGTGCCCCCGGTCTTTGTCTCGGGGGAGCTTCCGTTACTCGGGAGGCGGGGATCCGCTGGGCACTGCCTCCAGGGTCCACGGGGGACTCCGGGGGTGCGTACACAAACGGCCGTCGTCCAGGGTACCAGTGCCGGAGGGGGGCTCTGTCCTGGGGTTGTGGAAGAAAGTACGAGCCCGGTACGACCGCCAGTAGTGTGACGGTCACAGCCCATGTACGAGGGGAAGGGGTCGCTGCGGGATGAGCGAGACGGCTGAGGAGATGAAGGCGCGCAAGGAGCGGGAACGGGACGAGCTCTACGCGCTCGACATCTCGGGCGTCGAGTGGCAGTGCGCGCCCGGTACCGAGCAGGACGAGGAGCGGGTCGAGATCGCCTACCTGCCCGAGGGTGCGGTGGCCATGCGGTCCTCGCTCGACCACGGCACCGTGCTGCGGTACACGGAGGCGGAGTGGCGGGCGTTCGTGCTGGGTGCGCGGGACGGGGAGTTCGACCTGGAGCCGAACGAGCGCAACGGCGGTCTGGCCGCGCAGTGAACGGTGGCCCGGCCGTCCGGTGACCGGCGACATTGAAGGGGCGGCACGCGCGCGTGCCGCCCCTTCAATGCGCAATGTCCCCTTTTTCGGGGCCAGTTCGTCCGTTTCCTGCGCGCTCACGCGAACCCGACCTCACCCGGGCCCTCTGCGTCACAGGGGACTCATGGCGAGGGCGGCCAGGATGGCAGACGCCAACTGGTACCCGAACTGACGGCTCTTGCCCGTTTTGTTCATCGCCTGTTCGGCAATACGAAGGCTCCGCACACCACTTCCGGGCAGGGTGTGACCAGGCGGACCTCTGACGAGAGGCGGACGGGCCTGCCGAGGTGCGGCTCGTGGTGATTAGGCTGGGAGGGGGGCGCGACGTCCGGACCGTGAACAGGACGTCGGTTTCCCGAGGGGGAGAGCCGGTGGATCGGACTACCTCACACGAATACGGATGCTGAGAACGACACGACATGGTCGTCGCGCCGGCACGGCATGAGGGTGCTCGACCACACCAGGAGGAACTGTGAGCAGCGATCGGGACGGGATCCGCGGGGGCTGGGCCACACCCGGCGATGACCAGCCCGACGCGGAGTCCCTCAACGAGATGACGGGCGAGTTCACGATCGACTACGCGCCGCCCGCCTGGTACACGCAGAACGCGGCCGACGGTTCCGGTCCGGCGGCCGGTGATCCGGGCGCCGGTGCGGGCTCCGCAGGCGCGTCCGGCACGTCCGGCGCCTCCGGCGCGGAGAGCGGGCCGGGCGCCGGAACGGGTGCTGCGGGTGTCGGTACGGGTCCTGCCGCGCCGCCCCGTTCGCCGTTCCCGCCGGGGGCGCCGATCCCCGGGCTGACCCCTCCTCCGCACGCCCAGCAGGGGGGCGGGAGGCCGGGTCCCGGGCTGCCCTTCGCGCCGCCACCCCCCTCTCCGCCGACGTCCGGTCCGGGCGCGCCGTTCACGCCCCCGCCGGCGTCAACTCCCGGAGCACCGTTCACCCCGCCGCCCACGTCAACACCGGGGGCTCCCTTCACCCCTGCGCCCACCGCCACGCCGGGTGCGCCGTTCACCCCGCCGGCGGCTTCGGGGCCGGGCGCTCCGACGCCGGGCGCTCCGGCCACGCCGCCGCCCGTTACGACGCCCGGCGCGCCGTTCACGCCCCCGCCGGCGTCAACTCCCGGAGCACCGTTCACCCCGCCGCCCGCGTCAACACCGGGGGCTCCCTTCACCCCTGCGCCCACCGCCACGCCGGGTGCGCCGTTCACGCCGCCGGTGCCGAGCGCGGACGCCGGGGCACCGGCCGCCCCGCCCACAGCACCGTTCACCCCGGCCGCCCCGCCCGCAGCGCCGTTCACTCCGCCCGCCCCGCCCGCCGGCGGCCCGGCCGCCGTACCTGTGCTGCCGGTCGGTTTCGAGCCGCAGCCGGTCACCGCCGAGGAGCCGACGTCGGAGCCGGAGCCGGAGCCGGAGCCGGACAACGGTGACCTGGAGAGCGGCGCGACGATGCGGTTCTCCGCGGTCGCGATGAAGCGTGAGGTGGCCGAGGCCGCCGAGCAGGCTGCCGCCGAAGAGGCGGACGGGGAAGCCGAATGGGAGGCCGACGTCGTCGCGCTTCCGGTGAGCTCCGAGGTGGAGCCCGAGGACACCGACGAGGCCGACGAGGCGCCTGAGCCGTCCGCGTCGGCCGACGCGGACAGCCACGACGCCGAGGACGCCGAGGACGCCGAGGACGCCGAGGACGCCGAGGACGCCGAGAACGAGGACGGGTATCCGCGCGCCGAGTTCGAGGCCGCCGATGCGGATGCGGATGCCGACGGTACGGCCGAGACGGGCGAGCCCGTCCGGGAAGCCGTCCCGGCGGACGACACGGACGAAGGCGAGTCCCAGTCCCAGGACGCGGCCGTCGTCGACGCCCAGGACGACAACGACGACGAGCACCGCCCCGAGGCCGAGGACGCCGTAGCCGCCGTGGAGCCGGCCGAGCCCCTGGACGCGCCCACCGCCGCACCTCAGGCCGCCGTCCCCACGACTCCGGCCCCGCCCCAGGACGCGCCCCCGGCTCCCGAGGACGCCGTACCCACCGCCTGGACTCCCCCGCCGACGCCCCCGGTGGTGGTCCCGCCGCTGCCTCCGTCGTACCAGCCGGCGACCCCCGCGCCCGCCGCCCAGTGGCCGGTCCAGCCGGCCGCACCGGAGCCGGCGCCCGGTCAGCCCCAGCCCCAGCCCGCCGCCGCGCAGGGTCCGCAGCCGTTCCAGCCGCAGGCACCGCAGCCCGCGCCCGCCGCCTGGAACCAGCCCGCACCCCCGCAGCCCGGCCAGCCGTACGCCCCGCAGCCCCCCGCGCCCGACGCCCAGGGCGGCTACGGCTTCCCGCAGCCGGGCGTCCCCCTCCAGCCGCCGCAGGCACCGGGCGGTTACGGCTTCCCGCAGCCCCCGGCGCCTCCGGTCCAGCCCGGTGGTTACGGCTTCCCGCAGCCTCAGCCGCCGCAGGCCGCCCCCCAGGACCCGCGCGCCGCGCAAGCGCCTCAGGCACCGCCGAGCCCGCAGGCCCCCGAGCCGCAGGCTGCCCAGCCCCAGCCCCAGCCGCCCGTCGACCCCCGGGCCGGTGCCGCCTGGCCGCAGCCCATGCAGCACGACCAGCGGCAGATGACCAACCCCGGTGCCGCGCCGCTGGGTTACACCGCCGCCGTGGAACTGTCCTCCGACCGACTGCTCAACAACAAGAAGCAGAAGGCGAAGAGCGGCCGGCCCGCCGCCGCGTCCTCCCGGTTCAAGATCGGTGGGAAGAAGGAGGAAGCCGAGCGGCAGCGGAAGCTGGAGCTGATCCGCACGCCGGTGCTGTCCTGCTACCGGATAGCGGTGATCAGCCTCAAGGGCGGTGTCGGCAAGACCACCACGACCACCGCGCTCGGCTCCACCCTCGCCACCGAGCGCCAGGACAAGATCCTCGCCATCGACGCCAACCCGGACGCCGGCACGCTCGGCCGCCGGGTGCGCCGCGAGACCGGGGCCACCATCCGTGACCTCGTCCAGGCGATCCCGTACCTCAACTCCTACATGGACATCCGGCGGTTCACCTCGCAGGCCCCGTCCGGCCTGGAGATCATCGCCAACGACGTCGACCCGGCCGTCTCCACCACGTTCAACGACGAGGACTACCGGCGCGCGATCGACGTGCTGGGCAGGCAGTACCCGATCATCCTCACCGACTCCGGCACCGGTCTGCTGTACAGCGCCATGCGCGGGGTGCTCGACCTCGCCGACCAGCTGATCATCATCTCGACGCCGTCGGTGGACGGGGCGAGCAGCGCGAGTACGACGCTGGACTGGCTGTCCGCGCACGGGTACGCCGACCTGGTGTCGCGGTCCATCACCGTGATCTCGGGGGTCCGCGAGACCGGCAAGATGATCAAGGTCGAGGACATCGTGCAGCACTTCGAGACGCGCTGCCGGGGTGTCGTGGTCGTCCCCTTCGACGAGCACCTCTCCGCCGGTGCCGAGGTCGACCTCGACATGATGCGGCCGAAGGTGCGGGAGGCGTACTTCAACCTCGCGGCGATGGTCGCCGAGGACTTCGTACGGCACCAGCAGATGCACGGCCTGTGGACCAGCGACGGAAACCCGCCGCCGGTCGCCGCCCCGCCGATGCCCGGCCGGCCCCTGCCGGGCCAGCAGCACTACGCGCCCGGACAGCCGCAACCGTACGGGCCCGGACAGCCGTACCCCCAGCAGCAGCCCTACCCGCCGCAGCAGCCGTACCCGCAGCAGCCCCCGCAGGGACAGGCGCCGCAGCAGGAGCTGTACGGCCAGCCCCAGCCCGGCGCCCAGCCCTACCCGGCGCAGCCGGCACAGCCGTATCCGCCGCAGCCGCAGCCTGGGTACGGCTACCCGCAGCAGCCCCAGCCCCCGCAGGCCGCTCCCCAGCAGCCGCAGCAGCCGCCCCAGCCCCCGCAGGGGCAGCCGCCGCAGCAGTAGCCGAAACGCCGAAGGGCGGCCGGTGCCTCACCGCACCGGCCGCCCTTCGGCGTACTGCTGAGCCCTCTGCCGGATCAGGCTTCCTCGGCCGCCACCAGCTCCCGGCAGCGCTTGACGTCCTCGGCCATCTGTTCCAGCAGTGCGTCGAGCGAGTCGAACTTGGCCTGGCCGCGGACGTAGGCCAGGAAGTCGACGGCGACGTGCAGGCCGTACAGGTCGAGCCCCAGGCGGTCGATGGCGTACGCCTCCACCGTGCGCTCGGTGCCGTCGAACTGCGGGTTGGTGCCGACGGAGATCGCGGCCGGCATCACCTCGCCCTGGGCGTGCAGGTAGCCGGCGTAGACGCCGTCGGCGGGGATGGCGGTGTGCGGGAGCGTCTCCACGTTGGCGGTGGGGAAGCCCAGCTCGCGGCCGCGCTGGGCGCCGCGTACCACCACGCCCTCCACCCGGTGCGGGCGGCCCAGGATCTCGCGGGCACCCGCCATGTCGCCCTCGGCGACCAGGCGCCGGGTCAGCGTCGAGGAGAACGGCTCGCCGCCGCCCGCCTCCCCGCGCACGAACAGGTCGACGACCTCGACCTCGAAGTCGTACACCGTGCCCTGCTCGATGAGGAACTCGACGTTGCCCGCGGCCTTGTGGCCGAAGCGGAAGTTGGGCCCCTCGACGACGGCCTTGGCGTGCAGCTTGTCGACCAGGACCTTCACCACGAAGTCGGCGGCCGACAGCTTCGAGAACTCGGTGGTGAAGGGGAGGATCAGCACCGCGTCCACGCCCAGCTCCGCCATCAGCTCGGCGCGGGTGTGGTGCGGGGCGAGCAGCGGCGGGTGGCTGCCGGGGCGGACGACCTCGCTAGGGTGCGGGTCGAAGGTGACGACGACGGCCGGGATGCCCAGCTCACGGGCGCGGTCCACGGCATGCCGGATGATCAGCTGGTGACCGCGGTGCACCCCGTCATAAGAACCGATGGTGACGACGCTGCGCCCCCAGTCCTCGGGGATGTCCTCCAAGCCACGCCAGCGCTGCACTGTGACCGCTCCTCGAACCTGTGTCCGTTGTCCCTCTTACGCAGGTCTAAGGGTGCCATGTTTGCCGGACCCGTCTCACACCGGCACGGTCGCTGTGACCGGGCGCACGTGTCCGCGGTCACGCGGGGACCCGCACGCCCGCCAGGTTCCCGAGCATCCGCCGGGTGCTCGGGCCGACCACCGCGGCCCATTCCTGCGGGGTGTCGGTGAGCCAGCGGGCCATCAGGGCGGCGAATCCGGGCACGTGCCGGCCGAGGTCGACCAGCCCGCGGTCGAACAGGGTTGCCCCGTCCGGGGTACGGACGAGCAGCAGCCCGGTCCGCCTGACCAGCTCGCGCATCCCGTCGCCGTCGTCCTCGCGCTGTGCGGCGGCCGCGTGCAGCAGCGCGTCGAGGACGCCCGGGTCCCGCTCACGGTCCAGCAGGAACTCCAGGAGCTCCTGGCGCAGCGGCCGCGAGACGGGGGTGCCGGCCGCGCCGAGTACGGTCGCGAGGGCCGCCCGGACCGGCTCGGGGCCGTCGTCGAGCAGCTCGGTGACCAGCGGCAGCAGGACGGTACGGGCCTCGGTGCCCTGGTCGAGGCGGCGCTCGACGAACCCGGCCACCTGTCCGGCGAGCTCCGGCCGCAGCTCGGCGACCTCCAGCACCAGCTCGGTGATCCGCTGGGCGAGCGCGGGTGTGGTGACGTGGGCGAGGGTGCGCAGCACCTGTGCGGCGTCCGGTCCGCGCAGCCGGGCGCGGAAGGCCTCCAGCACCTCGTCGGGGTGGGTGACCAGGGCCGGGACCAGGGCGGCCGGCGTGAGCTGGTGGTCGCCGGTGGCGAAGTGCCGTAGCGCCTGCGGGAGATGGCGGGCGCGGGTGCCCGGGTCGCGGACCAGCAGGGCGAGGGCGCCGCCGTGCACGGTGCAGTCGGCCGGGCGGGCGAGCAGGGCGAGCGCGGCATAGCGGAGCAGTTCGCGGTCGGGTTCGCTGCGGACGTGCGGGGCGGTGCGCAGCCCGTGGGCCATGGCGGCCACCCGGCGGGCCGGCCGCTCGTCGTGCGCCCAGCGGTCCACGGCCCGGCACACCGCCGACGGCTCGTCCTCGGCGAGTACGGCGAGCAACTCGTCACCGCGCCGGTGCGCCGCGTCCACCAGCACCTCGGTCAGCTCGTCCAGGGCCCGGTACCGATGGGTGTGCAGCAGCGCCTGGGCCGCCGTCGCCACGGTGGCGTGCGGCATCGCGGGCAACGGCCGTTCGTCGTCGAACCACCGGGTGAGATACGGCTGTACGGCGGTGGGGTCGGCGGCCAGCAGCCGGGCCACGGCGTCCAGGTAGCGCGGGACCGTGCCCTCGGGCTCCTCCGCCGGCGGGCGCGTCGGCGGCCGGGTCGGCCGGGCTCCGAAGCGGCCGATGCCCGCGGTCTCCGGCAGCGGCTCGTCGGCGAGCACCAGCCTGCGCAGCAGATCGAAGCGGTCGGCGGCCGGGAGGGCGAGCGCGGTCCAGAAGTCTGGTCCGAACTCGGGTGGTGCGGTGTGCTGTTGGCTCACCACGCGGTCGGCGAGCAGCCGCAGCACCCCGGTGTAGGGGGTCGCGTCGGGCAGCCGCAGCAGGGTCTGGGTGAGCAGGCGCGCGGCCCACCAGGAGCCGGGGTCCAGGTCGAGGGCGTGCGCCAACTCGTCGAGCCGTGGGGCGAGTTGGGTCGGCCCGTAGTCGCGGTCGAGCAGCAGCAGGGCTTGGACGACCGGGCCGGCCCTGTGGTGCGGGACGGGCAGGGGGTGGGCGCCCAGGGGGGTGCGGGGGCGGTGGACGAGGGCGTGCAGGGCCTCGTCCAGGTCCAGATGCATGCCCTGGATCCAGTCGGCGAGCTCCTCGTGGGCGAAGCGGTAGCCGCCGCCGGCGGGTACCAGGAGGCCCTCGGTGAGCACGGCGGAGGCCCAGCCGGAGCCGCCGCCGAGGTGTGCCGGGACGGGCCCCCAGGGGAACACCGCTTCGAACGACTCCCGGTCCAGCTCGCCCTGCCCGGGGCCGAGGCTGCGCCGGGCGGCCTCGTGCACCTGTCCGGAGACCCGGGCGGCGAGGCGTCGTACGGCCGTACCGCGCAGGCCGTTCTCGGCGGCCAGCCGGACCGCGATGCGCAGGCACATCAGGTCGAGGTAGGCGGCGAAGACGTCGTGCCGGTCGATCGGGTCGTCGTCGGCCGGGGCGTCCGGGAGGGCGGCGCGGACCTCGGAGAGCAGGCGCAGGGCGAGCGGGTGGCGGGCGTCGCGCTCGATGAGGGCGTTGTCGGGGATGCCGTAGCGGGAGCGGGCGCGGCGGGCCTCGTCGGGGGTGAGGTCGGTCAGCCGGATGCACGGGGGGTCGCCTTCGGCGCCTTGTCCGTTGCCTGGCCCGTGCCCGTTGCCGTTTCCGTGCAGGAGGTCGGGTGGGAATTCGGCGCCGGCGCGCTCCCAGTACTCCTCGCGGCAAGCCACGAGCAGGCGGGCGCCGGTGTCGCGCAGCCAGTCCGCGGTGCCCTCGGTCCAGGCGGGGAGCCGGTGGGCGAGGAACGGGGGCATCTCCTCGGGGCCGTCCAGCAGGAGGAGGAGCGGGCGGCCGGCGCGGACGGCGAGGCGGGCCAGCCGCTCCACGGTCAACTCACCCAGGTCGCCGGGGAGTTGGGAGCGGGAGGCGGCGACGATCCGGACCGCGCGTTCCAGCGAGCGGCGGGCCGCGGAGGCGACGGAGTCGTCGGCGTCCTTGAGGTCGGCGCCGCGGAGCCAGAGGGTGGGGGCGGGGTGCGCTTCGCGGTTGCGGCGGGCGGCGAGGGCGGCGAGTTCGGTGGTGCGGCCCGTTCCGGGGGCGCCTACGAGGGCCAGGACGGTGCCGGTGCCGGTGCCTTCGGCGAAGGCCGACAGTTCCCTTGCGGTGGTCGAGCGTTCGACTGGTTGCACGGGGTCGGTGTATTCGCCGGTGAGTGCCATGAAAGGTGGTGGAGCGGCTGCGGGTGCGTGGGGGCCGGTCGCGCAGTTCCCCGCGCCCCTTTGGGGCGCTCCAGCGCGGGGCGCTGCGGTGCGGGGCGTTCCGGGGTGGGGGGCTGACGTGTGCGGGGGTGTCATGCGGGGGGCCGTGCGGCCTACGTAGCCGGCCAGGGCTCCTGGGGGGCCGTCCTGGCCCACGGACGTGGCCGTCAGTTCCAGGACGCCCGCCAGATTCAGGTCGATGCCGTAGGCCGGGACCGTCGCCGCGTTGGTGGCCAGGAGGTCGGCCAGGGGGCCGCTGCCGGGGTGGTGGAGGGGGACGGCGAAGCCCACGTCCCGCTGGCCGGACTGGAGGGCGGTACCCAGGACCGCCAGGACCGCGCCGGTCTCCGCGTCGAGGACCGGTCCGCCGGCCGCCCCGCCGCCCAGTCGCAGCGCGTCCCGGCCCGCCGTGCCGATCGCCAGCTCCAGGGCGTCTTCGAGGAGATGGAAGCGGTCGGTGGCGGTGTACGTCACCTGGGTCGCGGCCAGTACCCGGGCCTCGCGCCAGCGGTCGGCGGCGATCCGTACGTAGGTGCCCGCCGGGATGCGTTCCCGTACGGTGATCGGGAGCGGGTCCACGGCCAGGCCCTCGGTGCGGACCAGGGCCAGGTCGAAGGCGGGCAGCGGGACCACGGCGTCCGAGCCGACCACGCAGGTACGGTCCCCGGCCGCGTGCAGCACGATCCGGGCGAGGCCGTCGACGGCCTCGTGACTGGTGATGAGCGTGCCGTGATGATCGGCCAGGAAGCCGGTGCCGCGCGGGCGCCCGGCGAGGTCGCGGACCCGGACCAGCCGCTCGTCGAGCCCCGGTGCCGTTTCCTTCTCCGCCTCCCGCGTACCGTCCGCCGTCCGGCGACCGCTCCCGGTCCGCGGGCCGCGTACCGCCATGATCGAACCTCCCCGCCCGTACACCCGTGCCCAAGGGCCTGTCCGGCGGACCCAGCCGCAGACGCGGGCTGTGCCACGCCCATCTGCCGCGTTGTCGTCGATTTCCTGCGACTGGATCCGCCGGACAGGCCCTTGTCTTCGACCGTAGGGGCGAAATGATCAGCGGGACAGAGCGGGCGGTGAACGCGCCCCCCTCTGCTCCCCCGGTTCACTCCGAGCGCCTGCTCGGTCGGGTGAATAGGCCGGGGCGGGTGGATACACCCTAGGGGTGGGGGGAACCGAGGGGGGACCGTGGAGCGGCGGCGGCGCCAGACCCCGTGGTCGCCGCTCCACGGGCAGGGCCCAACGGGCCCAGCGGGCTCAGGTGAAGACGGCGAGGCTCTTCGCCTTGCCCTTCTGCTCCTCGACGAGCGCCAGGAAGCGGCCCTCGGGGTCGAACACGGCGACGGGGCCGGTGCCCGCGTACTCGTCGGGCATCTCCAGG
The DNA here is from genome assembly GCF_002217755.1 of Streptomyces hyaluromycini. Classification (GTDB taxonomy): domain Bacteria; phylum Actinomycetota; class Actinomycetes; order Streptomycetales; family Streptomycetaceae; genus Streptomyces; species Streptomyces hyaluromycini. The sequence continues at coordinate 21,351 of NZ_BCFL01000016.1, forward strand.
CGCACGCCGTTGACGAGCAGGCGGGCCCGCCTGTCGTCGACGTCCCAGCGGCGGAACGCGGCCCCGGCCGCCTCCGCGATCGGCATCACGGTCAGCTCCTGCTGGAGCTGGTCGAGGGTGCGCGCGGAGTCCAGCTTGTACGGCCCGACGCGGGTGCGGCGCAGCGCGGTGAGGTGGCCGCCGACGCCCAGGTCGGCGCCGAGGTCGCGGGCGAGGGCGCGGATGTAGGTGCCGGAGGAGCAGACGACGGAGACGACCAGGTCGAGGACGGGGGTGCCGTCCTCGGCGACGGCGTCCCGGACGTCGTACACGGCAAACGACGAGACGGTCACCGGGCGGGCCGGGATGTCGAAGTCCTCGCCGTCCCGAGCGCGCTTGTACGACCGGACACCGTCGATCTTGATGGCGCTGACCTTGGACGGCACCTGCATGATGGCGCCGGTCAGCTTGGCGATGCCGGCGTCGACGGCCTCGCGGGTGACCTCGGAGGCGTCGGTGGACGAGGTGAGCTCGCCCTCCGCGTCGTCCGTGATGGTGTTCTGGCCGAGGCGGATCGTCCCCAGGTACTCCTTCTCGGTGAGGGCGAGATGCCCGAGGAGCTTCGTCGCCCGCTCAAGGCCGAGAACGAGGACGCCCGTCGCCATGGGGTCGAGGGTGCCGGCGTGCCCGACGCGCCGGGTGCGGGCGATGCCCCGCATCTTGGCGACGACGTCGTGCGAGGTGAAGCCCGACGGCTTGTCGACGATGACAAGGCCGTCGGGCGGGGTGGGCTTGCTGGTCATTCGGTGGCGTCGTCCGTCTCGTCGGCCTCGGCAGCGATCTCCGCCTCGCCGTCGGAACCCGGCTTCTTGTACGGGTCGGCCTCACCGGCGTAGTCGGCGCCCGCGGAGGCCTCGCGGACCTTCTGGTCGGACTGGCGCGCCCGGTCGAGGAGGTCCTCGATGTTCCGGGCGGTGTCCGGCAGGGCGTCCGCGACGAAGGCGAGGGTCGGCGTGAACTTCACGCCGGCGGCCCGGCCGACCTCCGACCGGAGAATGCCCTTGGCGCTCTCCAGGCCGGCGGCAGCGGCCTTCCGCTCCTCCTCGTCGCCGTACACCGTGTAGAAGACGGTCGCCTCCCTGAGGTCACCGGTGACCCGGGTGTCCGTGATGGTGACGTGAGTGCCGAGCCGCGGGTCCTTGATCCCGCGCTGCAGCTTCTGGGCCACCACCTCTCGGATGAGGTCCGCCAGCCTTTTAGCCCGCGCGTTGTCGGCCACTGGTCCGTCTCCCGTTCTTTCTTCTTGTCGTTCTCAGGTCTAGTCGTCGTCGCCGTGGAAACGCCGTCGCACGGACAGCAGTTCCACCTCGGGGCGGCCGGCGACCAGCCGTTCGCACCGGTCGAGTACGTCGGTCAGGTGCGCGGCGTCGCCGGAGACCATGGCAAGGCCGATGCCGGCCCTGCGATGAAGGTCCAGGTGGTCCACCTCGGCCGCGCTCACGGCGTACTTCCGCTGGAGTTCGGCGACGATCGGGCGGACGACGGAGCGCTTCTCCTTGAGCGAGTGGATGTCGCCGAGGAGGAGGTCGAAGGACAGGGTCCCCACGTACATGTATGTATCCGGTTAACCCGCCGGTACGGGATCGATGGCCCTGTCAGGAACGGTACCCCGTCCCTGCCGGGGGCTCGACCGACTTTCCTCAGCCGTCACGGGGCTTGGCCCCGGGCCCCGGCCCCGCCCGCCCACCACCCGACTCGGTGGGTTGAGAGGGTGGCCCTTCGGTCGAAGCCTTCTCGGCCGACCGAGTCGGGTGGTGGGCGGGCGAAGGCCCGGGGTCCGGGGCTAAGCCCCGTGGCGGTCGCATCCCGACGGGAAAAGTACCGGCCGACGGTACCGAAGTCCCGTCGGCCGGCTACCAACCGTAGGCCTTACACCCGCGGCTTCTCCCGCATCTCGTACGTCGCGATGACGTCGTCGATCTTGATGTCGTTGAAGTTGCCGAGGTTGATACCGCCCTCGAACCCTTCGCGGATCTCGGTGACGTCGTCCTTGAAGCGACGCAGGCCCTCGATGTTGAGGTTCTCCGCGATGACCTTGCCGTCGCGGATGAGGCGCGCCTTGGTGTTGCGCTTGACCTCGCCCGAGCGGATGAGGACACCGGCGATGTTGCCCAGCTTGGACGACTTGAAGACCTCGCGGATCTCCGCCGTACCGAGCTCGACCTCCTCGAACTCCGGCTTCAGCATGCCCTTCAGGGCCGCCTCGATCTCCTCGATCGCCTGGTAGATGACCGAGTAGTACCGGACGTCCACACCCTCGCGCTCGGCCATCTGCGCCGCGCGGCCGGCCGCGCGGACGTTGAAGCCGATCACGATGGCGTCGGAGCCCATCGCCAGGTCGATGTCGGACTCCGTGACCGCACCGACGCCGCGGTGCAGGACGCGGATGTCGACCTCTTCGCCGACGTCCAGCTGGAGCAGGGAGGACTCCAGGGCCTCGACGGAACCAGAAGCGTCACCCTTGATGATGAGGTTGAGCTGCTGGACCTCGCCGGCCTTGAGCACCTTGTCCAGGTCCTCCAGCGACACGCGGCGCGTGCGCTTGGCGAACGCGGCGTTGCGCTCGCGGGCGGCACGCTTCTCGGCGATCTGTCGGGCCGTACGGTCCTCTTCGACCACCAGGAAGTTGTCGCCCGCACCCGGGACGTTGGTCAGGCCCAGGACCTGGACCGGCGTCGACGGGCCGGCCTCGGCCACGTTGTTGCCGTTGTCGTCGAGCATCGCCCGGACGCGGCCGTACGCGTCGCCGACCACCATCGTGTCGCCGACCCGCAGCGTGCCTCGCTGGACGAGGACCGTCGCCACGGCACCGCGGCCGCGGTCGAGGCGGGACTCGATCGAGATGCCCTGCGCGTCCTGGGCCGGGTTGGCCCGCAGGTCGAGCGAGGCGTCCGCGGTCAGGACGACCGCTTCGAGCAGCTCGTCGATGTACAGACCCTGCTTGGCGGAGATGTCGACGAACATGGTGTCGCCGCCGTACTCCTCGGCCACCAGGCCGTACTCGGTCAGCTGACCGCGCACCTTGGTCGGGTCGGCGCCCTCGACGTCGATCTTGTTGACCGCGACGACGATCGGGACGTCGGCCGCCTTGGCGTGGTTGAGCGCCTCGACCGTCTGCGGCATGACGCCGTCGTTGGCCGCGACGACCAGGATCGCGATGTCGGTCGACTTCGCACCACGGGCACGCATGGCGGTGAACGCCTCGTGACCCGGGGTGTCGATGAAGGTGATCCTGCGCTCTTCGTCGTTGACCTCGGTCGAGACCTGGTAGGCACCGATGTGCTGGGTGATGCCGCCGGCCTCGCCCGCGATGACGTTCGTCTTGCGGATGGCGTCGAGCAGTCGGGTCTTGCCGTGGTCGACGTGACCCATGACGGTGACGACCGGCGGGCGGACCACCAGGTCCTCCTCGTCGCCCTCGTCCTCGCCGAACTCGATGTCGAAGGACTCGAGCAGCTCGCGGTCCTCCTCCTCGGGGCTGACGATCTGGACCGTGTAGTTCATCTCGCCGGCGAGGACCTCAAGGGTCGCGTCGGAGACGGACTGCGTGGCCGTGACCATCTCGCCGAGGTTCATCATGACCGCGACGAGGGACGCCGGGTTGGCGTTGATCTTCTCCGCGAAGTCGGTGAGCGACGCGCCGCGGGAGAGACGGATGGTCTCGCCGTTGCCGCGCGGCAGCATCACGCCGCCGACGCTCGGGGCCTGCATGGCCTCGTACTCCTGGCGCCTCTGCCGCTTCGACTTGCGACCGCGACGCGCCGGACCGCCGGGACGGCCGAAGGCGCCCTGCGTGCCACCACGGCCGCCGGGACCGCCGGGACGACCGCCGAAGCCGGGACGACCGCCGCCGCCACCGCCACCGGGACCGCCGCCGAAGCCGCCGCCACCGCCGCCGGGGGCACCGCCGGGACGACCGGCGAAGCCGCCGCCACCGCCCGGACGCGCGCCACCGCCGCCACCGGGACGACCGGCGAAGCCGCCGCCACCGCCGGGACGACCGGCGCCGCCGCCGGGACGACCCGCACCGGCGCCGGGACCGCGACCGCCGCCACCGGGGCCGGGACGCGGGCCGGCAGCGGGACGCTGCGGCATCATGCCGGGGTTCGGACGCGGACCCGCGGAACCGCCGCCGGGACGCGGACCGCCCTGCGGGCGGGGCATGCCGGACGGGCTCGGACGGGAACCGCCGGGAGCCTGCGGACGAGGACCGCCGCCCTGGGCGCCGGGCGCCTGCGGACGGGGACCGGCGCCGGGGGCACCGGGGCCACCCGGGCGCGGACCGCCCTGCGGGCGCGGGGCCTGCGGGCGGGCCATGCCGGTGGAGCCACCGGACGTGAAGGGGTTGTTACCCGGACGCGGACCGGCCGGACGGGCACCGCCCGGACGGGGGGCGCGCTCACCGGGACGCTGGCCGCCGCCCTGGCCCGGACGGGCCTGGCCCTGGCCGGGGGCGGGACGACCGCCGGGGCGCGGGGCGCCCTGACCCGGACGGGGACCGCCGCCCTGCGGACGCTGGCCCTGTGCGGCGGCCGGGCTCGGCGCCGCGGCGGCCGGAGGGGCCGGCGGGGCGGTGAACTCGGGCGCGGCCGGAGCCGGACGCGGCGCGGGCTTGGGACCCGGACGCGGGCCGGAGGCGGCCGGCGCGGGGGTGACCGGAGCCTGAGCCGGGGCCGCGGGCGCCGCCGAGGCGGCGGGTGCGACCGGGGCCGGGGCCGCGGGCTGCGGGGCAGCCGGGCGCGGGGCCGGCTTGGGGGCAGCCGGACGTGCCGCCTGCGCCGGAGAGGGCGCGGCGGGCCTGGGGGCCGCCTTGCGGGGGGCGGGCTTGCCGCCGCCCTGGAAGGCGTCGGTCAGCTTGCGTACTACGGGCGCTTCGATGGTCGAAGACGCCGAACGGACGAATTCACCGAGTTCCTGGAGCTTGGCCATGACGACCTTGCTCTCAACCCCGAACTCCTTGGCGAGTTCGTATACCCGGACCTTAGCCACTTCGCTCCTTTTAGGTCCGGGTGCGTCCGGACCGTCGCTACTTCATGGGCGTACTCATCGCGTGCTCATCGAGTGCTCATCGCAATCTCGACCTACTTCCAACTCGCGGGGTACCAGAGCCGCACGGACGTTCCGAACGACGCTTCTTACGGTGTTACTGCTCGACGTACCGGCGCAACGCCTTTACGTCCAGCGGGCCCGGGGCACGGAGCGCCCGCGGGAGTGCCCGGCGGCGCACCGCCTGGTCCAGACAGACCTGGGCGGGGTGTACATATGCACCCCGGCCGGGCAGCGTACCGCGAGGATCGGGGACGCATTCGTCCTCGACCGCCACGATCCGCAGCAGTTCGGTCTTGGCCGCTCGCTGCCTGCACCCCACACAGGTGCGCTCAGGGCATGCGCGGGCACGCGTCCGGCCAGACACTGCTAAGTCTACCTCCCCGCACCGACCTCACCCCTTCGGGGCAAAGATCGAACGACTGTTGTCGTAATCCAAGCGACCTGCGGCTTGGAACTATTCCCCCCGTCCGGGTGAACCCCGGACGGGGGCCGACGCCATCCGCCGAGTGATCTACTCGGACATCTGTTCGGTATCCGGGCGGATGTCGATCCGCCAGCCGGTGAGCCGGGCGGCGAGCCGGGCGTTCTGTCCCTCTTTGCCGATCGCCAGCGACAGCTGGTAGTCCGGCACGGTGACCCGGGCGGACCGGGACGCCAGGTCCACGACCTCGACCTTGGAGACGCGGGCCGGGGACAGCGCGTTCGCCACCATCTCGGCCGGGTCGTCCGACCAGTCGACGATGTCGATCTTCTCGCCGTTCAGTTCGCCCATGACGTTGCGGACCCGGCCGCCCATGGGGCCGATACAGGCGCCCTTGGCGTTCAGACCCGAACGGGTGGAGCGGACCGCGATCTTCGTACGGTGACCGGCCTCGCGGGCGATGGCGGCGATCTCGACGGACCCGTCCGCGATCTCCGGCACCTCGAGGGCGAAGAGCTTCTTCACCAGGTTGGGGTGCGTACGGGACAGGGTCACGGACGGGCCGCGGACGCCCTTCGCCACCCGTACGACGTACGACCGCAGCCGCAGCCCGTGCGGGTAGGTCTCACCGGGGACCTGCTCCTGCACCGGCAGGATGGCCTCCAGCTTGCCGATGTCGACGAGCACGTTCTTCGGGTCGCGGCCCTGCTGGACCACTCCGGTGACGATGTCGCCCTCGCGGCCGGCGTACTCGCCGAGCGTGGCGTCGTCCTCGGCGTCGCGCAGCCGCTGCAGGATCACCTGCTTGGCGGTGGTGGCGGCGATCCGCCCGAAGCCCGACGGGGTGTCGTCGAACTCGCGCGCCTCCTGCCCCTCCTCCAGGTCCTCGGGATCCTCCTTCGCCCACACGGTCACGTGCCCGGTGTTCCGGTCGAGCACCACGCGCGCGTGGCGGCGGCTTCCCTCGGTGCGGTGATAGGCGATGAGGAGGGCCGACTCGATCGCCTCGACCAGCAGGTCGAAGGAGATCTCCTTCTCCCGAACCAAGCCCCGCAGGGCGCTCATGTCGATGTCCACGGCTACGCCTCCTCCTCTTCCGTCATGTCCTTGTTGTCCTTGCGGTTGAACTCGACCTGCACACGCGCCTTGTCGATCTCGGCGAAGCCCAGTCTGCGGCCGGTCGCCTTGCGCCCCTTGACACCGGGCACTTCCAGATCGAGGCCCTCGTCGTCGACGTCCAGGATCCTGGCGACCAGTTCCCCGCCCTCGGCCAGCTGGAACCGCACCAGGCGGTCCACGGCGCGCAGGTAGTGCCGGTGCTCCGTGAGCTGGCGCTCCGCACCGGGGGTGCCGACCTCCAGGGTGTACTCCCCCTCGCCCATGGCGTCCGTCTCGTCGAGCCTCGCCGAGAGCTCACGGCTCACATCGGCGATCTGGTCCAGGTCCGCCCCGGCATCGGAATCGACGACGACACGCAGCACGCGCTTGCGTCCGACGGAGTCCACGGCGATCTCTTCGAGATCCAGTCCCTGGGAGGTGACGAGCGGTTCCAGGAGCTCTCGCAGCCTCTCGCTCTGGGTGGTGCTCATCCGGGTGACTCCTCGGCCGCGTGTGCTGTTGTGGGATGGGGCGCGTGTCTGGTCAAAGGGTATCGGGTCGCGGGGGGTGTTGCGTGCGCGTGCCTCCGGCGGGGGGGCCGTTCGCCTACGGGGGGGAGCTGTGGTTTGTGGGCGGGTGCGGGTTCGGTGGGGGCTTGTCGCGCCCACGCGGCGGAGCCGCAAATTGATACGGCCTCGCGCCCCTTAGGGGGTTGTCGCTGGGGGCGTCGGGGCGGTGACGTTGGTTGGGGGGATGCGCGGGTACCGTGATCACGGCGGAGTGCATGTCCGCCCGTGTGTTCGTACGAGCCCCCTGAGGACGTCTGCCGTGTCGTTCCCCTCTCTGTTGCGCAGAAGGAGCCTGATCGTTTCGGTGGCCTCGGCTGCCGTGCTGGTGGGCTGCTCCACCGATCCGGACTCCGCCGGGAACGGGGGGAGTCCGTCGGTGTCCGCACGGGCACGCGCGCGTGCGGCACGGGACAGTCGGGGGCTGCTGCGGCAGTACGACGCCGTCCTCGCCGCCCATCCGGGGCTCGCGGAGCGGTTGCGGCCGTTGCGCGCGGAAGTGGCGGCGCACGCGGCGGCGTTCGAGGAGGGCACGGCCTCGCCCACGGCGACCGGCTCGCCGTCGGCCACGGCGTCCCCGTCGGCCTCGCCGACCGTGCCCGCCGACGAGAAGTCCGCGCTCGCGTCGCTGGCCGCCGCCGAGCGGAGCCTCGCCGACCGGCGGGCCAAGGCGCTGCTCGACGTGCCGGGCGAGCTGGCACGGCTGCTGGCCGGGGTGGCTGCGGCCGGCGCGGGGCACGCGTACCTGCTGACGAAGGGTGACCAGTGAGCGACGAGGCGAAGGCGGGCCTGCTCAAGGCGCTCCAGGCGGCGCTGGCGGCCGAACACGCGGCGGTGTACGGCTACGGCGTCGTCGGCGGCCGGATCGGCGGGCAGCGGCTGGCCGAGGCGCACTCGGCGTACGACGCGCACCGGGCCCGCCGGGACGCGCTGGTCCGCGAGGTGCGGGACCTGGGCGGTGCGCCCGTCGCCGCGAGCGCGGCGTACGCGCTGCCGTTCGCCGTCACCGACCCGGCGACGGCGGTACGACTCGCCGCCGAACTGGAGGAGCGGGTGGCCGACGTGTACTCCGACCTGGTCCGGGCATCCTCCGGCGAGCGGCGCGGCGCGGCGGCCGGGGCGCTGCGGGAGGCCGCGGTGCGGGCGGTGCGCTGGAGCGGGGAGAGCGTAGCCTTCCCTGGGCTCGCCGAGCGGGCGGGTTCCGGAGCGGCGGCCGGTGGGTCGGCCTCGCCCTCGGCTTCGGCTTCGGCTTCGGCTTCGGCGACTCCCTAGAGCTGGAAAGGAACGACTCGCGTATGGCTTTCGAACCGCCGCGGCGCCTGGTGAGGGCGCTCGGTGAGACGGCGCCGGACGGTGACGAGTGGCTGGAGAAGCTGCCGGAGGCGGTGGAACAGGCCGTCGCGCTACGCGAGTTGACCGTCGAACGGGTGCAGGTGCCGGGCGGGCGCAGCAGTGTGGTGCTGCTGGTGCGGCGGGCGGACGACACGCCTGCCGTGCTGAAGCTGGCGCCACGGCGGGCCCGGCCGGAGAGCGAGGCGGCGGCGCTGGCGCACTGGGGCGGGCTCGGTGCGGTGCAGGTGCTGGAGGCCGACGGGGCCGCGGGGGTGCTGCTGCTGGAGCGACTGCATCCGGAGGTCTCGGTGCGGTCGCTGCCCGAGGCGAAGGCGCTGCTGGAGGCGGCGGGGACGCTTCGGCGGCTCTGGGTGCGGCCGCCGGAGGAGCACGTCTTCGAGACCGTGGCCGAGCGGACGGGGCGGCAGGCCGCGGCGATGGCCTGGGCGGCCGGCGACGCCGAGGTGGCGCCGTTGGTGGCGGCGGCGGTCGCGGCCCGGGAGGAGTTGCTGGCCGCGCCGCCCGAGCGGCGGCTGCTGCACGGCACGTTCCGGCAGAGCAAGGTGCTGGCCGGGGGGCGGATGCCATGGCTGGCGGTGGGGCCGGATCCGGTGGTCGGGGAGTGTGCGTTCGATCTGGCGCGGCTGGTGCGGGACCGGGTGGAGGATCTGATCGCGTCCCCGTCCGGGGCGTCCATCACGCGGCGGCGGATCAAGCGGCTCGCGGAGTCCTTGGAGGTCGACCAGGAGCGGTTGCGGGGGTGGACCCTTTTCCGGGCGGTGGAGTCGGGTGTCCGTGCGCGGAGGGTGGGGCGGCCGAGGGATGCGGAGCTGTTGCTTGAATTCGCCGGGTGGGTTTGACGACTTCGGCTGCGGGTCCGGTGGGGCTGGTGGCGCAGTTCCCCGCGCCCCTAGGGGATTACCCTTCCCTCAGTTTCAAGGCCAGGACGGGGCAGTCGGCCGCCGCTCTGCGGGCTCGTTTCCTCGTGCGTGGGGGTATTGGGCGGCCGTCCACCAGGGGGTAGCCCCATTCGTCGAGGGTGATGTGCTCCGGGAGCAGCTCTGCGCACAGGCCGTGGCCCTGGCAGGACGTCCAGTCGATGGTGATGTGCTGGTCCATGTCAGATCCCTTCCGCCGGTACGGGGAGCAGCGGGGTGTGGTCGGTCGCGGTGCAGTGGCCGTGGGCGTGGGCGTCGAGTTCGGTGGCGAAGGTGGTGAGCGCGCTGCGGACCAGGCGGATCGTGCCGTCGGGGTGGTGGCAGGCGCCTCTCCCCTCCACCAGGCCCGCCCAGCGGGAGATGTCCGTGCGGGTGGTGCCCTGGGGGCCGGGGGTGGCCAGGGTCTGGAAGGCCGCGGCCATGCGCGGGAGGCCGTTGAGGCAGGGCCCGCACTGGCCCGCCGACTGCAGCGCCAAGTAGCGCAGGACTCGGGCGGTTTCGGCCGGGCCGCAGCGGTCGGCGGGCAGGGCGGCCAGTACGTTTGCGCCCAAGTAGGCGGAGGACAGGGGGACTTGGGCGGCCTCGGTGGCCGGGATCCAGGTGCCGTGGTAGCCGCCGATCAGGGCCGCGGACGCGCCCTCCAGGGGGAGGAGCCGGCCGACGGGCATGCCGAACGGGGCTTCCACGACCCGGACTTCGCGGCCCGGCACGTGCACGGTGCACAGGGTGCTGCCCGGTTCGGCGGGGGTGCCCGCCGAGCGGAACCAGGCGGCGCCGTAGCGGGCGATCAGCGCCAGGTGGGCCAGGGTCTCCACGTTCTGGACCAGGGTGGGGGCGCGCCGCACCCCGCGTTCGCGGACCGGCGGGACCGGGTGGGCGGGGCGGGCGGGGCCGCCGGAGAGGTACTGGACGAGGGCCGAGGCCTGGCCGGAGAGGAAGCGGGCGGGCAGGCGCACGACCTGCACGCGCACCGGGTCGCGGCGCTGGGCGAGGGCCGCCTCCAGGTAGGAGGCGCCGTCCTCGACGGCGAGGTACGCCTCCGCCACGCCGACCGCCTCGGCCGCCAACTGCAGCCCGTCCAGGACCAGATGGGGTGACAGCCGGAGCAGGGTCCGGTCCTTGCGGCTGGCCGGCTCGCTCTCCGCGCCGTTGGCGACGACGACAGGTGCGCGCTCGCCACGGCGGGCCGCGTCGGCGACCGCGACGAACTTCCGGTACGCCGGGAAGCCCGCCCCGCCTCGTCCGGTGAGCCCGGATTCGGCCAGGGTGCGCAGGAGGGCCGCCGGATCGCCGTACGCGAGCGGGCCGTAGCGCTGTTCGTGCGTGGTGAGGTCGGCCGGGGTGCCGCCGGGGGCCAGCAGGCGCGGGGACATGTAGACGTCGGTGAAGAGCGTGGTCATCAGTGGGCCCCTTCGGTGTGCAGCAGTGCGGCGGGCGTCTGGCGGGAGGCGCGGACGGCCTGCGCGGTACGGAGGGCGAAGGCGGTGATCACCGTCGCGACGCAGGCCACGGTCAGCCAGGTCATCCAGTCGGTGCCGGCGTCCGTGCCGATGCCGATGCCGTGGACCAGGGCGACGGGCCAGGAGACGTACGCCAGCCAGTGCACGGCCCGCCAGGTGCGGTGGCCGAGGCGGTCCCTCAGGAGGCTGGTGACCAGGACCGCGAGCATGAGGTCGAAGGCGACCGTGCCGAGGCCGAGCCAGAGCGGCTGGTAGTCGGAGACGAAGGGGACGAGGGTGTCGAGGGGGCTGATGCTGACGTAGCCGTCGACGACCGCGGTGGTGATGTGCAGGGCCAGGAAGGCGGTGGCGGAGAGGGAGAGCGTGCGGTGCAGGCTCATGGTGCCGAACCGCGGCAGGCCGGGGAGGCGGGTGCGGAGGCGGACGGCGATGCCGAGGAGGACGACCACCGTGAACAGGACCAGGCAGACGGCGCCGGTGGCCCGGTTGGCGTACCAGAGGGTCTCGGAGGTCACGCCGCCGCCTCCAGCGCCGCGAGGGAGGCGGGCCAGCCGGGCGTGGTGACGACGGTGCCGTTGTGCGCCACCAGGCGGGCCGGCAGGCCCAGGCGGGTCAGCCAGCGCTCCGCGCCGGTGCCCTTGACCAGGGCCGCCGTGGTGGCCGCGTTGGCGTCCGCGCAGGTGGCCGCGGCCACCGAGACCGTGCGCCACGGGGAGCGGACCGGCAGTCCGGTGCGCGGGTCGACGATGTGGTGGAGGTCGTAGCCGCCGCGCTGCCAGCGGCGGGCGCTGGTGCCGGAGGTGGCGAGGCCCCCGGAGCGCAGGCCGACGGTGTCGTACGGCCCCTGCGCGGGCGTCTCGTCCACCGGTCCGGTGATGTCCTGGACACGGATCTGCCAGCCGCCCGCCGGGGGCTCGCCGGCGACGGCGGTGTCGCCACCGAGGCTCACCAGCACTCCGCAGCCGGCCGTGTCGGCGAGCATCCGCGCGGCCCGGTCGGCGGCCCAGGCCTTGGCCGTCGCGCCCAGGTCGAGGCGGACGCCCTCGGGGACGGTGACCGTGCCGGTCGCCGGGTCCAGGGTGACCTTGCGCCAGCCCGGGGCGCGGCGCACCCGCAGGGAGACCGGGCGGTCGTCCTCGCGGACGAGGGTGAAGTCGCGGTCGTAGCCGATCGCGTCCATCGCCGAGCCGACGGTCGGATCCACCGTGCCGTCCGTCGCCCGGGCCGCGCGCAGGGCGACGGCGAGGGCCTCGGCGAGCAGCGGGCTGACCCGGACCGGGCGGCCGTGGGTGGTGTCGAGGGCGGCCAGTTCGGAGTCGGTGCGGAACCTGCTGCAGGCCGCGTCGACCTCGGCGAGCTGCCGGGCGAGAAGCAGGTTGCAGGAGTCCAGCAGGGCCGGATCGGTGACGACCAGGCGGACGGTGGTGCCGAGGGCACGCCACTCGGCGGCGGTCGGCCGAAGAGCGCGGGCGGCGGTCATGACGCCCCCGACGTGGAGTCGGTGGAGCCGCTGCCCGAGGTGAGGCCGTCGGAGGAGGACTGCAGGTCCGAGGAGGACGAGCTGGATGAACTGGAGGAACCGGACGAGTCGGTCGACTTGGAGGACGAGGAACTGTCCGTGTCCGAGGTCGAGTCGGAGCTGTTTCCGGAGCTGCTGGAGCTCGACGTCGTACCGCTGCCGCTGCTTGCCGTCGTCTCGGCGTCCGACTGCATCGTGCCGACCAGGGCGAACACCCCGGCCGCCGCGGCGAGCGTGACCGCCGCCGCCAGAGCCGCCGTGCGCCGGGTCCCCCGGCGGACCGCCGCGGCCGCGCCCCTCTCCCGCCGGTCCCCCGGCTCCCTGCCTTGCACTCTCTCGGTCATGACCGATCCCCTCCTGCGTGACTCTCTGTCACGCATTACGTTCGGGTATCGGCCTGAGAGAAGTCTGTGAGGCTCCCATACGGATCGGAAGAACTGTCTGAGACGTTCCTGAAAAGCCGCGGCGGCCGCCGGTGTGTCACCGGGGGCCGCCGCGGCGGGAGTTGAGGCTCAGTTGGCGGTCAGGCGGGCGATCGCCTCGTCCACCGTCAGCTCCTCGCGCTCGCCCGTCCTGCGGTCCTTGAGCTCCAGGACGCCCTCGCCGGAGCGGCGGCCGGCGATCAGGATCTGCGGTACGCCGATCAGCTCGGCGTCGGTGAACTTCACGCCCGGGGAGACCCCGGCGCGGTCGTCGACCAGGACGCGCAGCCCACCCGCCCGCAGCTTCTCCGAGACGTCCAGGGCCAGTTCGGTCTGCAGGGCCTTGCCCGCGGCGACCACGTGCACGTCGGCCGGGGCGACCTCGCGGGACCAGACCAGGCCCTTCTCGTCGGCGGTCTGCTCGGCGAGGGCGGCGACGGCGCGGGAGACGCCGATGCCGTAGGAGCCCATCGTCACCCGGACCGGCTTGCCGTTCTGGCCGAGGACGTCGAGCTTGAGCGCGTTGGTGTACTTCTGGCCCAGCTGGAAGATGTGGCCGATCTCGATGGCGCGGTCCAGCTTCAGGCCGGTGCCGCACTTCGGGCAGGGGTCGCCCTCCAGCACGACGACGACATCGACGTACTCGTCGACGGTGAAGTCACGGTCCGCCACGACGTTCTTGGCGTGCGTGCCCTCCTTGTTGGCGCCGGTGATCCAGGCCGTGCCGGGGGCGATGCGCGGGTCGGCGATGTACTTCACCTTCTCGCCGAGACCCTGCGGGCCGACGTAACCGCGGACCAGGTCGGGACGGCCGGCGAAGTCGGACTCGTTGACCAGCTCGACGGCGGCCGGGGCGAAGTGCTCCTCGACCTTGCCCATGTCGACCTCGCGGTCGCCCGGTACACCCACGGCCACGATCTCGCCGTCGACCTTCACCAGGAGGTTCTTCAGGGTGTCGGAGGCCTGGACGCCGAGGTGGGCGGCGAGGGTCTCGATGGTCGGCGTGTCCGGGGTCGGGATCTCCTCGAGAGCGGGCACGCCGGAGGCGTCGACCGGCTTCAGCGTGTAAGAGATCGCCTCGGTGTTGGCCGCGAAGTCGCAGTTCGGGCAGTCGGCGAAGGTGTCCTCGCCGGCCTCGGCCGGGGCCAGGAACTCCTCCGACTTCGAACCGCCCATCGCGCCGGCGGTGGCGGCGACGATGCGGTAGTCGAGGCCGAGGCGCTCGAAGATCCGCTGGTATGCCGCGCGGTGCAGGGCGTACGACTTCGCGAGGCCGTCGTCGTCCAGGTCGAAGGAGTAGGAGTCCTTCATCAGGAACTCGCGGCCGCGCAGGATGCCGGCGCGCGGGCGGGCCTCGTCCCGGTACTTGTTCTGGATCTGGTAGAGGATGACCGGCAGGTCCTTGTAGGAGGACGCCTGGTCCTTCACCAGCAGGGTGAAGATCTCCTCGTGGGTCGGGCCGAGGAGGTAGTCGCCGCCCTTGCGGTCCTGGAGGCGGAACAGCTCCTGGCCGTACTCGTCCCAGCGGCCGGTCGCCTCGTACGGCTCCCGGGGCAGGAGGGCCGGGAGCAGCACCTCCTGGGCGCCGATCGCGTCCATCTCCTCGCGGACGATCCGCTCGATGTTGGACAGCACCTTCAGGCCGAGCGGCAGCCAGGACCAGATACCGGCCGCCGTACGGCGGACGTAGCCGGCGCGGACGAGGAGCTTGTGGCTGAGGACCTCGGCGTCCGCCGGGTCGTCACGCAGCGTCTTCGCCATCAACTGGGACATGCGTTGGACCGGTGCGTTCGCCATGGTTCTCGTACTCCTGCCGGAAAAGGTTGATGGCTAGGAGGTTAGCCGGGCACGCTGTGCCGGTGGAAATCGGTTAGCGGCGACGGGTCACTTACGGCGGAGCGGCAGGGGCGCACCCATCACGGCGTACGGCTTGGGAGCGCTGGGAAAGTTCACCCGGCGGGCCAGGTCGACGTAGCCGAGGGAGTGGTACAGGCCGCGGGCCGGGCTGTCGGTGTCGATCGCGGAGAGGATCGAGCGGGGCTCGGCGGCGCCGTCGGTGATGAGCGTGATCAGGCGGCGGCCGATGCCCCGGTTCTGGTGGCGGGGGTGCACGTGCAGCTCGGTGATGACGAAGGAGTCGTCGAGCCAGTCGGCGTTGCCCTGGGCGCGGAGGTAGGGCTCCACGACGGTGGACCACCAGTGGGTGCGGGAGTTCGGCATGCCGTAGACGAACCCGACGAGCAGGCCGTCGGCCGTGGCACCGAGGGCCCTGGCGCCGGCGTACTGCATGTGGCGGAGGACGATCTGGCGGCGGACCGCAACCTCGTCGGGGCCGAGGCCGAATGCGACGGCCTGGACTGCGAGGGCCTCGTCCACGTGGGCGGGGAGGTCCAGGGGGCCGATCACGAGGGTCATGTGGGGAGGGTACAGGGGGTTCCGGTTTGCCGTCCGGGTGCGGTTGTGTGTGGCTGGTCGCGCAGTTCCCCGCGCCCCTGACGGAGCGCGTGACCTGGACGTCGGGCTAGAACAGCACGCTCATGAAGGCTCCGACCTCCTGGAAGCCGACCCTCAGATACGTCCTTCTCGCCGCCGTGTTGAAGTCATTGACGTAGAGGCTCACCACGGGGGCCACGTCGGCCAGTGCGTAGCGCAGGACCGCTGCCATTCCGGGGGCCGCCATGCCCATGCCCCGGTACTCGGGGGCGACCCACACACCCTGGATCTGGCAGGCCTCGGACGTCGCCGCGCCGATCTCCGCCTTGAAGACGACCTTGCCGCTGTCGTCGAGCCGGGCGAACGAGCGGCCGGAGCCGACGAGTTCGGCGACCCTCGCCTGGTAGAGGAGGCCGCCGTCGCCGGCCATCGGCGAGACGCCCACCTCCTCCGTGAACATCGCCACGCACGCCGGCATGATCGCCTCCATCTCGTCCTTGCGGATGCGGCGGACGTACGGATCCGGGGCGATGTCGGCGGGCATGCGGTCGGTGACCATCAGGGGCTGGTGGCGGCGGACCTCGCGGGCCGGGCCCCAGTGCGGTTCCAGGAGGCGCCACAGCTGGGCGGTGGCCTCGGCGGGGCCGACGATGGAGGAACAGCGGCGGCCCGCCCGGCGGGCGCGGTCCGCGAAGGCCCGGATCGCGCGCGGGGTGGCGCAGATCGGGACCAGGTTGGCGCCGGCGTAGCAGAGGGACGTGAGCATGCCGTCCTCGTACCAGCCCCACATCTCGCCGCCGAGGCGCCAGGGGTCGAGGCCGGCCACCTGGACGCGCGAGGTCACGAAGGCGTTCGTGACCGGCTCGCGGTCGAGTACGGCGAGCGCGGCGTCCAGGTCACTCGGTTCGAGCACCCGTGAGGTGGTCTGCGTCAACACGTGCGGGGCCTCACGCTTTGGGGTTCTGCTGATCTCCGCACTGTACCTGCGGAAGCTTGGCCGTGCCGCCCCGTGCACTGTGAAGTGGCCGCCGGGAGGCTCCCGTCCCTGGGGGCTGCCGCCCCCCAGACCCCCGCTTCGGCCTGCGGCCTCGTCCTCAAACGCCGGACGGGCTGAGTAATTCAGCCCCTCCGGCGTTTGAGGAGCGGGGTCCAGGGGCGGAGCCCCTTCAGGACGAGGGCTTCCTCAGCCCGCCACCGACACCGACGGCTCCCCCGACTCCGTGCCCTCCGCCTCCATCTGCTCGGCCAGCTTCATGGCCTCCTCGATGAGGGTCTCCACGATCTTCGACTCGGGGACCGTCTTGATGACCTCGCCCTTGACGAAGATCTGGCCCTTGCCGTTGCCGGAGGCGACGCCGAGGTCGGCCTCACGGGCCTCGCCGGGGCCGTTCACCACGCAGCCCATGACGGCGACGCGGAGGGGGACCTCCATGCCGGTGAGGCCGGCGGTGACCTCTTCGGCGAGCTTGTAGACGTCGACCTGGGCGCGGCCGCAGGACGGGCAGGAGACGATCTCCAGGCCGCGCTGCTTGAGGTTGAGGGACTCCAGGATCTGGTTGCCGACCTTGACCTCCTCGACCGGAGGCGCGGAGAGCGAGACGCGGATCGTGTCGCCGATGCCCTGGGACAGGAGGGCGCCGAAGGCGACGGCCGACTTGATGGTGCCCTGGAACGCCGGGCCCGCCTCCGTGACACCGAGGTGGAGGGGGTAGTCGCACTGGGCGGCGAGCTGGCGGTACGCCTCGATCATCACGACCGGGTCGTTGTGCTTGACCGAGATCTTGATCTCCCGGAAGTCGTGCTCCTCGAAGAGGGACGCCTCCCACAGGGCCGACTCGACCAGGGCCTCCGGGGTCGCCTTGCCGTACTTCTGGAGCAGACGGCGGTCCAGGGAGCCGGCGTTGACGCCGATGCGGATCGGGGTGCCGTGGTCCTTCGCGGCCGCCGCGATCTCCTTGACCTTGTCGTCGAACTGCTTGATGTTGCCGGGGTTCACCCGGACCGCGGCGCAGCCGGCCTCGATCGCGGCGAAGACGTACTTCGGCTGGAAGTGGATGTCCGCGATGACCGGGATCTGGGACTTCTTCGCGATGGTGGCGAGCGCGTCGGCGTCGTCCTGGGTGGGGCAGGCCACGCGCACGATCTGGCAGCCGGACGCGGTCAGCTCGGCGATCTGCTGGAGCGTCGCGCCGATGTCGGACGTACGGGTGGTGGTCATCGACTGGACCGAGACCGGGGCGTCTCCGCCGACCGCCACGGAGCCGACCTGGATCTGCCGGCTCTTCCGGCGCTCGGCGAGCTTGGTCGGAACGGACGGCATGCCGAGAGAAATCGCAGTCATCTGCTGTGCAACCCCAAGTCGTGGATCTAGGTCCAGGTCCCGTCGTGAGCGGGTTCCAGGCTTCGAGATTACGGCACCGGCACAGGAGTGAGCACATCCCCCACCCGTAAACCCACTCGATGGAAGCGACCCGGAACACAGTGTTCCGGGCCGCTTCGAACGTGGTGTGGCTAGGAGATTTTCACGGGGTTAACCACGTCGGCCACCAGGACGAGCAACGTGAAGCAGACGAAGATCCCCGCCACCACATAGGCCACCGGCATCAGCTTCGCCACGTCGAACGGGCCGGGGTCCGGGCGGCGCAGTACCTTGGCCAGGCTCCGGCGCAGCGACTCCCACAGGGCGCCCGCGATGTGCCCGCCGTCCAGGGGCAGCAGCGGGAGCATGTTGAAGAGGAACAGGGAGAGGTTGAAGCCGGCCACCAGCATCAGCGCCATGGCCAGCTGCTCGGTGGGCGGGATGTCCAGGGTGAAGATCTCGCCGCCGACCCGCGCCGCGCCGACCACGCCCATCGGGGAGTCCGGCTGGCGGGGGGCGCCGTCGAAGGCCGCGTCCCACAGGGCCGGGATCTTGCCGGGCAGGCTCGCGATGGAGTCGACGGCCTCGCCGAGGCGGTCGCTCATCCAGGTCACCGAGTCGCCGAGGTCCTGGCGGACGATGCCGGTGGCGGCGCTGAAGCCGAGGAAGCCGGCGGTGACGTACTGGCCCTGGACGATCTGGCCGCTGGAGTCCTTCTTGGCGACCTGGTTGGTGGCGATCTTCGCGTGCAGGGTGACGTCCTGGCCCTTGCGGTCGACGACGATCGCGACCTCCTTGCCGGGGGTCGACCGGATCAGGTCGGAGAGCTGGTTCCAGCTCGTCGTCTGCACGCCGTTGAAGGAGACGATCTTGTCGCCGGCCTTCAGGCCCGCCGCCGCGGCCGGCGAGGAGGCGTCGGTCTTCTTGCAGGTGTCGCGGTTCTCGCTCTGCGCGATCACGCACTGGGAGACCGAGCTGACCGTGGTGGTCTGCTGGCTGATACCGAAGCCCATCAGGACGGTGAGGAAGAGCGCGACCGCCAGGATCAGGTTCATGAAGGGGCCCGCGAACATCACGATCACGCGCTTCCAGGGGGCGCGCGTGTAGAAGAGGCGGGTCTCGTCGCCGGGCTGGAGCTCCTCGAAGGCGGCCGAGCGGGCGTCCTCGATCATGCTGCGCCAGGGGGAGGTGGAGCGGGCGGTGACCCGGCCGTCGGCGCCCGGCGGGAACATGCCGATCATGCGGATGTAGCCGCCCAGCGGGACGGCCTTGATGCCGTACTCCGTGTCGCCCTTGTGCCGCGACCAGATGGTCGGGCCGAAGCCGACCATGTACTGCGGGACGCGGATGCCGAAGAGCTTGGCGGTGGAGAGATGCCCCAGCTCGTGCCAGGCGATCGAGACCAGCAGGCCGATCACGAAGACGACTATGCCGAGGATCATCATCAGGGCTGTCATGCACGCGCCTCCGCGGTCGCCTTCTGCGCTGTCAGTTCCCGGGCCCGGACCCGTGCCCAGGTCTCCGCTTCGAGGACGTCCGGCACGGTCAGTGAAGTTCCCGTACGAGGGGTGCCGTGTTCCTCGACCACCCGCGTCACGGTCTCCATGATGCCGTTGAACGGCAGCAGACCACCGCGGAAGGCTTCGACGCACTCCTCGTTGGCCGCATTGAACACCGCCGGCGCCGTGCCCGCGAGCTCACCGACGTGCCGTGCCAGGTTCACGGACGGGAAGGCCTCGTTGTCCAGCGGGAAGAACTCCCAGGTGGAGGCCTTGCTCCAGTCGAAGGCGGGCGCCGCGTCCGGGACCCGTTCGGGCCAGCCGAGACCGATGGCGATCGGCCCCCGCATGTCGGGGGGCGTCGCCTGCGCGATCGTGGATCCGTCCGTGAACTCGACCATCGAGTGGACATACGACTGCGGATGCACGACCACCTCAATGCGATCGAAGGGAATGTCGTAGAGGAGGTGCGCCTCGATGACTTCCAGCCCCTTGTTGACCAGGGTCGCGGAGTTGATCGTGATGACCGGTCCCATCGCCCAGGTGGGGTGGGCGAGGGCGTCCTCGACGGTGACGTGCGCCAGGTCGGCCTTGGTACGGCCGCGGAAGGGCCCGCCGGACGCGGTGACGACCAGCTTGCGGACGTCGGCCCGGGTCCCCGCCGCCAGCGACTGGAAGAGCGCCGCGTGCTCGGAGTCGACCGGGATGATCTGGCCGGGCTTGGCCAGCGCCTTCACCAGCGGGCCGCCGACGATCAGCGACTCCTTGTTGGCGAGCGCGAGGGTGCGGCCCGCCTCCAGGGCGGCCAGGGTGGGCGCGAGGCCGATGGAGCCGGTGATGCCGTTGAGGACGGTGTGGCAGTCGGAGGCGGCGGCCTGGGTGGCCGCGTCGGGTCCGGCGAGGATCTCGGGGAGCGGCTCGCCGGGGCCGTAGAGCGCCGTGAGCGCCTCGCGCAGCGCCGGTACGACGTCCTCGCGGGCGACCGCGACGGTACGCACCCGCAGCCGGTGCGCCTGCTCGGCGAGGAGGGCGACCCGGCCGCCGTGGGCGGACAGGGCGGTGACCCGGAAGCGGTCGGGGTTGCGCAGGACGAGGTCGATGGCCTGGGTGCCGATCGATCCGGTGGAGCCGAGGATCACCACGTCCTTCGGGCCGTCGCCCGCGAGCGGGTCGTACACGAGGTGCGGGTCGGCGAGGGGTGCCGGACTGGCGGGACTGTCGGTCATCCCCCCATTGTGGCCGCTTCCGGCGGCCGGGAGGACAGCGCGTCCCGCACGGGGGTGCCTTATCAGTTCTTGGCGCCGTATCGAGTGGAATTCCCTTTGTGAGGTTCGCGTGAAGATCATGTGATAACACTTCAGTCGGGCCGGTGGACGACCGGCCCTTTCTGGACGACATCCTGGGGGGATCTCTCCATGCGTACTCCGCGCATACGCGCCGCCCTGCCCGCGCTCGCGGGCGCCGCGCTGCTCACCGGCACCCTGCTCAGCACCCCGGCCCAGGCGGCCGGGGGCGTGACCATCTACCACGTCTGGTTCGACAGCCCGGGCACCGACAACCGCTCCAACGCCAGCCTCAACGCCGAGTGGGTGCAGATCAAGAACACCGGCGGCTCGGCCGTCTCGCTCAAGGGCTGGATTCTGAAGGACACCTCCAACCACCGGTACACCTTCAAGAGCGTCAAGATCGGCGCCCACAAGACGATGAAGGTGCACACCGGCAGCGGCACGGACACCGCGTCGGACAAGTACCAGAACCGCCGTGCCTACGTGTGGAACAACACCAGCGACACGGCGACGCTGACCAAGGCGAGCGGCGCCAAGGTCGACTCCTGCTCCTGGACGACGCGGGATCCGAGCGACAAGTACTGCTGAATCGCTACTTCAGCAGCCTTGCCCGAGCAGCCTTGCCCGAGCGGCCTCACTTGAGCGGCCTCACTCGAAGGGGCGGCGGACGTTCTCCCGCCGGGACGGCCCGGGGGTCGCGTCGGCGATCCACGGGCCCTCGCCCGACGGGTCGACGATCCCCCGCTCCAGCCATTCGAAGGAGCCGCCGAGCACGCCCTTGACGACCTTGCGGTCCAGGTCGTCGGTGTTCGACCACAGGCGGGTGAACAGCTCGTCGACGCGGATGCGGGCCTGCCGGCAGAACGCGTCGGCGAGCAGGTAGGCCTCGCGGCCGTGGTCGCCCTGGCGGCGCAGCAGTTCGGCGCGCACGCAGGCCGCGCTCATCGCGAACAGCTCGGCGCCGATGTCCACGACCCGGCCCAGGAAGCCCTGCTTGGTCTCCATCCGGCCCTGCCAGCGGGACATGGCGTAGAAGGTGGACCGGGCCAGCTTGCGGGCGTGCCGCTCCACGTAGCGCAGGTGCGGGGCGAGGTCCGCGCCGTGCTTGAAGTCGCCGTACGACGTGGGGAGCTGGCCCGGTCCCGCGACCAGCTTCGGCAGCCACTTGGCGTAGAAGACGCCCGCGTTCGCGCCCGCCCTCGCCTTGTCCTGGAGGGACTTGTCGGGGTCGATGAGGTCGCCGGCGACCGAGAGGTGGGCGTCGACGGCCTCGCGCGCGATCAGCAGGTGCATGATCTCCGTGGAGCCCTCGAAGATGCGGTTGATGCGCAGGTCGCGCAGGAGCTGCTCGGCGGGGACGGCGCGTTCGCCGCGGGCCGCCAGCGACTCCGCGGTCTCGAAGCCGCGGCCGCCGCGGATCTGGACCAGCTCGTCCGCCATCAGGCAGGCCATCTCGGAGCCGTAGAGCTTGGCGAGGGCGGCCTCGATGCGGATGTCGTTGCGGTTCTCGTCGGCCATCTGGGAGGACAGGTCGACGACCGCCTCCAGGGCGAAGGTGGTCGCCGCGATGAAGCTGATCTTGGAGCCGACCGCCTCGTGCAGCGCGACCGGCTTGCCCCACTGCTCGCGGACCGCCGACCACTCGCGGGCGATCTTCAGGCACCACTTGCCGGCGCCCACGCACATCGCGGGCAGCGAGAGCCGCCCGGTGTTGAGCGTGGTGAGGGCGATCTTGAGGCCCGCGCCCTCGGCGCCGATGCGGTTGGCGGCCGGGACCCGGACCTGGTGGAAGCGGGTGACGCCGTTCTCGATGCCGCGCAGGCCCATGAAGGCGTTGCGGTTCTCGACGGTGATGCCCGGCGAGTCCGCCTCGACGACGAAGGCCGTGATGCCGCCCTTGCTGTCCTCGGTCCTGGGCACGCGGGCCATGACCACGAGCAGGTCGGCGACCACGCCGTTGGTGGTCCAGAGCTTCACCCCGTCGAGGACGTAGTCGTCCCCGTCCGGTACGGCGGTGGTGGCGAGGCGTGCCGGGTCCGAGCCGACGTCCGGCTCGGTGAGCAGGAACGCCGAGATGTCGGTGCGGGCGCAGCGCGGCAGGAAGGCGTCCTTCTGCGCCTGGGTGCCGAAGATCTTCAGCGGCTGCGGCACGCCGATCGACTGGTGGGCGGAGAGCAGCGCGCCGACCGCCGGGTTGGCGGAGCCGACCAGGGAGAGGGCCCGGTTGTAGTAGACCTGGGTGAGGCCGAGGCCGCCGTACTTGGTGTCGATCTTCATGCCGAGGGCGCCGATCTCCTTGAGGCCGGCGATCACCTCGTCCGGGATGCGCGCCTCGCGCTCGATGAGCGCCGAGTCGATCTTCGTCTCGCAGAACTCGTGCAGCCGGGCCAGGAACTCCTCGCCGCGCTGCACGTCCTCGTCCGCCGGGAGCGGATGCGGGTGGATGAGGTCGAGCCGGAAGCGCCCGAGGAACAGTTCCTTGGCGAAGCTGGGCTTGCGCCAGTCCTGTTCCCGGGCGGCCTCCGCCACCTGGCGGGCCTCCCGCTCGGTGACGGTGGGTTTCTTGGCGGTGGGGGCGGACATTAAGGCTCACCTCGCCACAAAAGGGGTTGTTGAGGACCGTTCGTTACCGACCAGTGCTACTGGATCGTTGGTACCCGAAACGGGCCGCCCCCACCAGTCCTCGCGGTCCGATCGGCTGACGGGCCGGCCGGCGCGACGCGCTTCTCAGCCGATGTCGACGGAGTACGACTTGGTGTCCAGCCGCCCCGAGCCCTTGAAGACCTCGGTGCCGGCCTCGATGCCGGAGAGGTACTTGTCGTTGCCGAGCAGTTTGCGGCGGACCAGGGCCTGGGTGAAGTCGTCGATGTTCAGCGTGGCGCCGGTGGTGTTGGCACGGCGGACGAAGGAGTAGACGTTCCAGCCGATGTTGCCCTGGTAGATGTCCCACATCGCGCCGTCGAGGCTGACGCTGCCGTACTTGGTGCCCAGCGGGCCGGCGCCGCCTTGGCGGTTGAGCCAGATCATGATCTCGTCGGTGGGCTGGTCCTGCCAGTCCGCGGTGTTCTTGGCGTGCAGCCAGAGGTCGTAGGCCACGTCCAGGGTCCCGGGGGCCGAGCTGAGCGAGAAGTTCCACCTGGTGGTGACCTTCTTGCGGTCGCCGACCCGGATCGGCAGTCCGGTGGACGCCTTGTCGACCTTCCAGCCCCAGTGCCAGCCGAGGACCGTGCTGGCGTACGACTTGACGTCCGCGTCGGTGCCCTTGCTGTTGTTCGCCCAGGTGTAGGACGTCCCCCAGGAGATGGTCGAGCCCGACTGGGAGTTGTCCCAGACGCACTGGCTGCCGGTGCCCTTGTCCTGCCCCCAGAGGTTGTTGTTCACGTAATACTTGCCGAGCGTGACGGTGTCGAAGGCGGTGCACTTCTTGCTCGACTCGCCGGCCTGCGCCACGGTGACGCCCGCGGCGGCGGCGAGCGCGACCGAGGCGGCCAGCAGCGTCTTCGCCGTCTTGGACAGGCGCGGTCTGCGGTGTTGCATCGAGGGGTCCTTCCGGGGGACGGTTCGCGGTACGACCCGTCGGACGGCCGTACGACCTCTTTGTGGCCGCCGCCCCCTGGAAAGGTTGCCGAGGGCGTCTCATCAATTCGCTGTCGAAGCGCTTCGACAGCCTATGGACACCCACCCGCACTGAAGCTACTGTCGAACCACCCTCACTCGCCACCTGTCAGCAATGCGCACTGTCGAAGCGCTTCACAAAACTTGGAGAGCTGGATGGTCACCCTCGCCGAGGTCGCCCAGCACGCCGGAGTCTCGGCGAGCACGGTGAGCTATGTCCTCAGCGGCAAGCGGTCCATCTCCACCACCACCCGGCAGCGGGTCGAGCAGAGCATCCGGGAGCTGGGCTACCACCCGAACGCGGGCGCCCGCGCCCTGGCCAGCAGCCGGTCGAACATCATCGCGCTGATGATCCCGCTGCGTACGGACATGTACGTGCCGGTGATGATGGAGATCGCGATCGCGGTGGCCACCACGGCCCGCCTGCACGGCTACGACGTCCTGCTGCTCACCGGCGAGGAGGGTCCGGACGCGGTACGCCGGGTCACCGGCAGCGGGCTCGCCGACGCCATGATCCTGATGGACGTGGAGCTGGAGGACGAGCGGCTGCCGCTGCTCCGCCAGACCGACCAGCCCTCCGTGCTCATCGGCCTGCCCGCCTCCACCTCCGGTCTGACCTGCGTCGATCTCGACTTCGGGGCGACCGGCGCGCTGTGTGTGGAGCACCTCGCGAAGCTCGGTCACCGTGACATCGCTGTCGTCGGCGAGGCCCCTGCCGTCTACGAGCGGCACACCGGCTTCGCCGAGCGCACCCTGGACGGACTCCGGTCCCGGGCCCGGGAGGTGGGCCTGCGGGTGCTGCACCGGCCGTGCGAGGGCGGGTACGACGCGATGGCCGTCACGCTGGCCCGGATCTTCGACGAACGCCCCGGCACCACGGGCTTCGTCGTCCAGAACGAGTCCGCGGTGGAGCCGCTGCTCGCGCTGCTGCGCCAGCAGGGCCGGGCCGTGCCGGAGGACGTGTCCGTGGTCGCGATCTGCCCGGACCAGGTCGCCGTCCAGGCCTCGGTGCGGCTGACCTCGGTCGCCATCCCCGCCCAGGAGATGGGCCGGTACGCCGTGGAACACCTGGTCGCCAAGCTGGACGGCCGGGGCAGTGACGAAGTCGTGCTGATCGCACCCGAGCTGACGGTACGGGCGAGCACGGGACCGGCACCGGCCGGGTCCTGACCCCTTTGCAGTGCCCCGCCGTTCCGGGGCACCCCCCTGTCTGCACTCCTTCAGGAGCACGTGACATGAATCAGTCTGCCCAGATCCAGTCCGCGGACGACCGGCCCAAGGTCAGCCTCGCGCAGTCGTCCCCCACCGTCGGCACCTTCCGCGAGCGCGACGGTGCCCTGGAGTGGAGCGGCCGTCAGGAGACGCTGCGGATACAGCCGTGGGGGCCGGACGCGGTCCGGGTGCGCGCCCGGCTCGGCGGGCCGATCCTCGAAGGCCTGCCGGGGGCCCTGCTCGACGAGCCCCCCGCCACCGAGTCGACCGTCAAGATCGGTGACGCCGAAGGGCAGTTGACGGTCGGGGGCCTGACCGTCGAGGTGTCCGCCGAGGGCCTGGTCCGGTTCCTGCGCACCGACGACCGCTCGGAGGTGCTGGCCGAGGAGCGCGCCCACTTCTGGTGGCCCGGCCCGCGTCTCTACACCGCGGTCGGCAACGGCCACCACCGTCTGGAGCAGCGGTTCGCCGCCTACGAGGGCGAGAAGCTGTTCGGCCTGGGCCAGCACCAGCACGGGCGCCTGGACCAGAAGGGCCTGGTCCTGGACCTGGTCCAGCGCAACGCCGAGGTCTCGGTCCCGGTCCTGGTCTCCAGCCGCGGCTACACCCTGCTCTGGAACAACCCGGCGATCGGCCGCGTCGAGCTGGCCGGCAACGGCACCCGCTGGGTAGCCGACTCGGCCCGCCAGCTCGACTACTGGATCACCGTCGGCACTCCGGCCGACGGACAGCGCAACTACAGTGCGGTGAGCGGCCGTTCGCCGATGCTGCCGGAGTGGGCGGCGGGCTTCTGGCAGTGCAAGCTGCGCTACCGCACCCAGGACGAACTCCTCGCCGTGGCCCGGGAGTACAAGCGGCGGGGCCTGCCCCTCTCGGCGATCGTCTGCGACTTCTTCCACTGGACCCACCTGGGCGACTGGAAGTTCGACCCGAAGGAGTGGCCGGACCCGGCCGCGATGGTCCGCGAACTGGACGAGCTGGGCGTCAAGCTGGTGGTGAGCGTCTGGCCGTCGGTGTCCCCGCTGAGCGAGAACCACCCGGTGATGGAGCAGCGCGGCCACTTCATCGGCACCCAGTACGGCCCGACGGCGCACGCCGACTGGCCGGACAAGGGGGTGGCGTCGACCGTCCAGGTGGCGTTCTACGACGCCACCAACCCGGACGCCCGGGAGTTCGTGTGGTCGAAGGTCAAGGAGAACTACCTGGAACCGTACGGCATCACGGCCTTCTGGCTGGACGCCTGCGAGCCCGAGCTGAAGCCGGGCTTCCAGGAGAACCTGCGCTACTGGACGGGCCCAGGACTGGAGGTCGGCAACAGCTATCCGGCCGAGAACTCCCGGACGTTCTACGAGGGCCTGCGGGCCGAGGGCGAGGAGGTCGTCACCCTCAACCGTTCGGCGTGGGCGGGCAGTCAGCGCTACGGCGCCGCGCTGTGGTCCGGCGACATCGGCACCGACTTCACGGCCCTGCGCCACCAGATCGCGGCCGGCCTCAACACGGCCCTGTCCGGCATCCCCTGGTGGAACACCGACATCGGCGGCTTCCACGGCGGCGACCCTGACGACCCGGCCTACCGCGAGGTGATGGTCCGCTGGTTCCAGTTCGGCGCGCTCTCCCCGCTGATGCGTCTGCACGGGTTCCGCGACCCGGGCATGCCGCTGGGCCCCGACATGACCGGCGGCCCGAACGAGGTGTGGTCCTACGGCGACGAGGCCGGCGCGATCCTGGAGAAGTACCTGCGGCTGCGCGAGCGCCTGAGGCCGTACGTCCTCCAGGTCATGCGGGAGGCCCACGAGCAGGGCCTGCCGGTGCTGCGGCCGCTGTTCCTGGAGTTCCCCGAAGACCAGGCGGCCTGGACGGTCGACGATGCGTACCTCTTCGGCCGTGACCTCCTGGTGGCGCCGGTGCTGACGGCGGGCGCCACGGCCCGGACGGCGTATCTGCCGGCGGGCGCCCGGTGGACGGACGCGTGGACGGGCGAGTCGTACGAGGGCGGTGCGGCGGTGACCGTGGACGCGCCGCTGGACCGCATCCCGCTGTTCCTGCGGGACGGGGCGGAACTACCGGTCACCGAGTAGTCCGGCCGGATTGCGACGCCTCTCGTTACCTGCCGGTAAATGTCTCAACTCGTCGGTGTGGTCGGGCAGTTGGAGGGGGTAGTCAGTATCCCCTCCCCTGTCCCCCACGAAGGGTTCCGCTGCCGTGCCCTCAGGTCCGTTCCCCCTCACGCTCGCCAACCTGCTCCTCAGACCCGACTTCCGCGCCCGCCGCACGCCGGACCGGGCCTTCGACCGGCTGCTCGACGCGGCCGGGACCGCGGAGGGCGACGAGCGGTTCGCCGACGACTTCCGTCACCTGCTGCGATGTTGGGCGAAAGCCGAGCATCTCACCCCGGTCGGCTGGCTGTCCGCGCGCGGACACGTCGGCCGGCATCTCGCCAACCGGGCCCGGATCCGCCGACTGCTCGCCGAACACCCCGAGATCGAGCGGGAGCCCGTCGAGCGGCCGGTGTTCGTGGTGGGCCTGCCGCGTACCGCCACCACGCTCACCCACGGCATCCTCTCCCTCTCCGCGGAACACCGCTGCCCGCTGCTCTGGGAGTTGCTCACCCCCGGCCTCGAACTCCCTCCGGAGGAGCGGGAGAAGGCGATCACGACCGCCCGTCGCCTGGTCGGCGGCATCAACCTCTTCTCCCCGCGCTTCCGGCACATCCACAACCTGCGGCCCGAGGGCCCGGAGGAGTGCACCTTCGCGCTGCCGCACACGGTGATGCCGCTGTCCCAGGCGGTGATCCCGGAGTACCTGCCCTGGCACGAGACCCATGACTTCGACGCCGACTACCGCTACCTCAAGCAGATCTACCAGGTGCTCCAGTACGGCCGCCCGCGCCGCCGCTGGGTGCTGAAGTCACCGCTGCACCTGGAGAACCTGGACGCGCTGCGCGCGGTCTTCCCGGACGCCGTGATCGTGTGGACGCACCGCGATCCGGCCACCGCCGTGGCCTCGTTCTGCAGCCTGGTCGAGCACGGCATGGCGGTGAACACCCGTCCCCTCGACCTGCACTGGATCGGCGCCACCTGGCTGGAGCTGCTGGCCCGCTCCGCCGCCCGCGGCCTCGCGTCCCGCGCCCTCATCCCCCGCGAGTCCCTCGTCGACGTGCCGTACTCCTGGCTGGGCGCCGACCCGGCCGCGGGCGCCCCGAAGCTCTACGCGGCCGTCGGCGCCCGCTGGACCGAGGCCGACGCGGCCCGTCTCCCGGCGGTCGCCGCGCGCCCCAAGGGGACCCGCGTGCACAGCTACGACCTGGCCCGCTACGGCCTGACCCGCGCGGACGTCGACACGGCCTTCGCGGACTACAACGCGCTGCGCGCCGAGGTCGACCGGGCGTGACGGCGCGAGGGGCGGCCCCGCCTGTGGCGGGGCCGCCCCGGTGACTCAGCTGCTGCTGACGCTCTCGCTGTTGACGGTGAAGTCCAGCCCGCCGGAGGAGGACGTGATCTCGAAGCCGAACTGCACGTCGCCGATGGTGACGTTGCCGAACCAGCCCTTGGTGTCCTTGATCCACTTCAGGATCGGCAGGATGTCGATGGTGCCGGAGGTGGAGTTGGAACTGCGGACGAACGAGTAGACGTTGTTCGAGCCGTTGTTGCCCTTGTAGACGGTCCAGGTGTTGCTGCCCAGCGTGAGGGTGCCCTGCGAGGTGCCGAGCGGTCCGACGGCACCGGTCTTGTTGACCCAGAGCATGATCTCGTTGGCGTATCCGGTGTCCCAGATGTCGTACGACGTGTTGTACGCGCCGGACGACGGCACGGTCACGTTGTAGCTGCTGGTGAGCGACCCCAGCGAGGTGATCGTCTTGTTGATCACCTTCTTGGAGTTGGGGTAGGACTTGATGCCGCCGGTGTTGGGGTGGTTGGCGTTGACGCCCCAGTTGGTGCCGGAGTTGGCCCAGATGCACTGGGTGCCGGCGCCGGAGCCCCAGATGTTGTTGTAGAGGGTGTAGCCGTTCAGCATGGTGTTGCCCCACTGGTCGCAGGAGCTCCAGACGGCGGCCGAGGCGGGGGCCGCGGCCAGACCGACGGTGGCGCCGAGGGCGAGCGCGGGGGCGATCAGGGCGGTGGCGACCCTGCCGAGCGTGCGTGTTGCCATGGTGTCCCTTCCATGGGTGGGGGGAGGTGCGGTGGCTACCACGTCCCCAGGGTGAGGACGTGGTCTTCTCCGGCGACGAGGTCGAGCGGCCGACGGCCGGAGGAAGTCCACAGGTCGATGCGGAGCGACCGGTGCGGTGTGAGGACGGCTCGCGCGCCGTCGGGGGTCCAGGAGAGGTCGAGTCCGGCGCCGAAGCGGGTGCGGATGCCGTGGAGCCGGCCAGTGCTCAGGGCGGCCGGCGGCGCCGGAAGCAGGACCAGGCGGTCCGGGGTCGACTGCACGAGGGCTTCGATGAGCACGGCGGGCAGCGCGTGTGCGGCGTCGGCGTTGTAGACGTCGCGGTCCGGGTAGTGGGCGCTCATCAGGGAGGCGTGGAAGAAGTCGCCGTCCAGGACCCGGTCGAGGGCGGCGGCGACGCGGGCGCCGTCGCGCAGGCGGGCCGCCACGAGCGCGTGGTGGAGGTGGCCGTGGGCCGAGTCGTTCTCGGCGCCGCGCAGTTCGAGCGCGCGGTGGGCGGCGGCCGCGAGCTCCGGGGTGTCGTACGGGGTGATCTCGTCCAGCGGCCAGACGCCGTAGAGGTGGCTGAGGTGGCGGTGGTCGTAGGTGTCGTCGAGGCCGGGCCAGGCCCATTCGGCGAGCGCGCCGTCGGCGTTGGTCCGGTGCGGGGGCAGCCGGTCGGCGAGGGCCCGCCAGCGGTCGGCGTCCGGGCCCGGGTGGTAGTCGGCCGCGGTGCGCAGGGCGTGCCGGGCGGCGGAGAGGTCCATCGCCGCGTTGACCGCACCCCAACCGGCGTTCGCGGGCCGGTTCTCGGGCGAGTAGGAGGGAACGATCACGAGGTGGCCGTCGGCGTCGGTGCGGGTGAGGAAGTCCTCGTAGAACCGGGCGGCTTCGGCCAGCGCCGCCGCCGTGCGGGGATCGCGCTCGCCGCGGATCTCGTCGTGGTCGACGAGCGGCTTGAGCAGCCAGTCGGCGCCGGCCGTCCACAGGTGCAGGGGGTACTCCCGGCTGAAGTGGTAGGCCAGCCCGGACTCGCCGTCGCTGTGCGCGGGCGCGACCGCACCCCGGGCGCCGAACACCGCGCGGGCGTTCTCCCGCCAGTCGCCGAGCTGGCGCTCGATCAGTGCGGCGCAGGCCTCGGTGACTTCGGGAAGGGCGGCGGCCGCGGCCGAGGCCGTCTGGAGGTTGACGTTGGCGTCGTTGGTGAAGGCGCCGGACCAGGCGGTGTCCCAGTCGCCGGTCCACAGTCCGGTCAGGCGGGGCGGGTTGAGGCCGGAGGCGGAGAGCAGGTGGTAGCGGCCGGCGGCGAAGAGCCTTTCCAGGAGCGCTGCTTCTGCGCGCTTTTCGAGCAACTGGGAGCCCGGGAGGGCGCGTTCGGCCGGGTCGGCGGCCAGGTCGAGGATGACGCGGGTGTAGGCGGTGCGGTGCGGGCCGAGGTGGCGGGCGAGCAGTGCGTCGTACGACGGCCGGCCGGCGAGCAGGTCGCCCAGTCGGCGCGCCTCGGCGGTCACGTCGAGCTCGCCGGTGTGGCGGCGGACGCGGGTGAGGAGGAGGACGGACTCGGCGCCGGTGACGCGGACGCCCGGCGGGACGAGTTCGGTGGTGCCGCCGGTGACGGCGACGAGGGTGACGCCGGTGTAGGCGCGGTCGCTGCCGGGGTAGCGGGCGCGGAGGCTGAGCAGGGCGCCCTCGGGGGTGCGCAGCGCGCCGTGGCCGACGCCGAGGCCGGACGGGGCGCCGGGGAGCTGGTGGTCGAGGGCGATGCCGAGGTCGGCGGTTCCGGTGATCTGCTGCACGATCACGTCGTCCGCGCGGGAGACGAAGACCCTGCTGGTCCGGTCGGCGGTGGTGGCGGTGACCTCGCCGGTGGTGAAGTCGACGGAGCGGCGGTAGCCGTCGGGCCGGCCGTGCGGCCTGCGCAGCCGGATCTGGAAGGCGGGGTGGAAGGGCTGGACCCACTGGAGCGGGCGGCCGTCGGTGAAGCTCTCGGCGGCGTCGGACTCCCCGGCGAGCAACCTGTCCTGCACCCCGGTGAGTTCGGCCGCCAGGTGCGGCGGGCGGGCGTGTTCGCCGCCGTTCGGGCGGACGAGGGTGTGGTGGGTGACGATGACGCGGTCGTCGTTCGGTTCGCCGAACACGAGGACGCCGTGATGGCCGTTGCCGCTCAGGAAGGCGTCCTCCCAGCGGGCGGCCGGGGCGGGCTCCCAGGTGCCGTGGACGGGGCCGGTGGTGGCGTCTGTGCCGGTGCCGGTGGTGGTGGTCATGGCTTGAGCACCGCCACTCCGTAGCGGCCGAGGAGGATCTCGTCCGTGACGGCCGTACCGGTCAGCAGGTCTCGATGTGTTCCCATGAAGGGGATCTTCACCTCTTCACGGCCGTGGTTGAACAGGAACAGCAACTCGCCCCGGCGGACCGCCTCGACGCCCGCGGGCAGGCCGTCGAGCACCGGGCGCGCCCCCGCGTCCGCCGCGATCCGACCGAGCAGCTTGCGCAGCGCCTCCGGCTCCGGGAGCGTGGAGAGATACCAGGCCCGCCCGGTGCGCAGCACGGCCGGCAGCCCGTCGAGTTCCCCGCCCTTGTACGGCACGGTCTCCGTGACCCCGGGCGCGGCCTCGATCTCCTCCGACCACAGGATCCCCCGGAAGCCCTCGCAGGCGACGCTCTCCCCCGCGTCCAGCGGCCACCACTCGTGCAGGGTGCGGATGCCGAACAGCTCGCGCAGCCGTGCGTCCATGCCGCCGGGACGGATCCGGTCGTCCTCGTCGGCGATGCCGGTCAGGAAGCCGCTGACCAGGGTGCCGCCGCCGCGGACATAGGCGAGGAGGTTGTCGATCGCGGTGTCGGTGAGGAGGTAGAGCTGCGGGACGACGACCAGCTTGTAGGAGGACAGGTCGTGTTCGGGGTGGGCGAAGTCGGTGGTGAGGTTCGACTCCCACAGGGCCCGGTGCCAGGCGTGCAGGACGTCGGGGAGGTCCACCTCGGTGGAGAGCCGGCCTTCGTGGGCGCCGGCCCACCAGGAGTGCCAGTCGTGGAGGATCGCGATGCCCGCGCCGACGTGACGATCGGTCACCTCGTCGCCGATGCGGGCGAGTTCGGAGCCGAGCTGCCTGACCTCCTGGTACGTACGGCCCTCCTCCCCCGCGTGGCTGACCATCCCGGAGTGGAACTTCTCCGCGCCCTGCCTCGACTGCCGCCACTGGAAGTAGCAGACGGCGTCCGCGCCCCGGGCCACGGCCTGGAGGGACCACTGGCGGTTCAGGCCGCGGGGTTTGGGGTGGTTCACCCCGCGCCAGTTGACCGGCCCGGCGGCCTGTTCCATGAGCATCCAGGGGCCGCGCGCCTGGGAGCGGGTGAGGTCGTGGACGAGCGCACTGTGCTGCGCGCCCAGCGGATCCCGCGGGTCGGGGTAGAGGTCGACGGAGACGACGTCCTCCTCGGCCGCCCAGCGCCAGGCGTCCTGGCCGATCCAGAGCGGCATGAAGTTGGTGGTCACCGGGATGTGCGGGGTGTGCCGGGCGACGATGTCCCGTTCGGCCGCGTAGCACTCCAGGAGCATGTCGGAGGTGAAGCGGCAGAAGTCCAGCACCTGGGTGGGGTTCTTCATGTAGTGGGCGTGACGCGGCGGCAGGATGCCGTCCCAGGTGTCGTAGCCCTGGCTCCAGAAGGCCGTGCCCCAGGCGGAGTTGAGGGCGTCGAGGGTGCCGTAGCGCGCCCGCAGCCAGCGGCGGAAGGCGGCCGCGGCCTCGTCGCCGTAGTCGAAGGTGCAGTACTCGTTGTTGATGTGCCACAGGGTGAGGGCGGGGTGGCCTGCGTAGCGGGCGGCGAGGTCCTCGGTGATGGCGGCGGCGTAGCGGCGGTAGGTGGCGCTGGAGTGCGAGAAGTGCTGGCGGCCGCCCCACCACTCGGTGCGCCCTTCGGCGTCCCGGGGCAGGGTGTCCGGGTGCAGCCGCCCCAGCCACGGCGGCGGGGACGCGGTGGGGGTGGCGAGGACGACGCCGATGCCGTGGCCGTGCATCAGGTCCATGAGCCGGTCCAGCCAGCCGAAGTCCCGGTCCCCCGGCTGGGGTTCGAGCCTCGCCCAGGAGAAGACGCCCATGGTCACGGAGTTGACCCCGGCGGCCTTCATCAGCCGCACGTCCTCGTGCCAGGTCTCCTCGGGCCACTGCTCGGGGTTGTAGTCGCCGCCGAAGAGGATCCGCCCGCGGGTGGTGTCGGAGATGCTCGGCGGCTTTCGTCCGGCGGTCATCGGACCGGATCCCCGTACTGGATGCCGCGCCCGTTGGTGGCGAGGTAGACCCGGCCGTACACGCGCGGGTCGCCGGTGACGGCCTGCCCGATCCAGCCCCACTGGTGCTGGTCGTCGTTGACGCGGACCCAGGTCCCGGCCTCGTCGTCGGAGCGGTATACGGCGGTGCTGGACTCGGTGGAGCCGACGAGGTAGATCGCCGGGTAGTCGGCACCGTCGGCGGCCTTGCCGAAGCCGAGGGTGTAGGCGGCCCAGCAGCTGGCGACCTTGGTGAAGCTCACGCCCCCGTCGGTGGACCGGTACAGCCCGTTCCACTTGACGCTCAGCCACAGGTCGCCCGACCGGTGCGGGGCCGCGACCAGCTGGAACTGGCTGTCACCGGAGGGCAGCCCGGTCGCACGCGCCGTGAATGATCGGCCACTGTCAGTGCTGGCTTGTAGCGTTCCAGTGTCGGTGTCGTACGCGTAGAAGAGCGTCGGGTCGGCCGGGTCGGCGACCGGCGTGGCGCCCTTCGGGAAGGAGGAGTTCTCGGTCCAGGTGGCGCCGTTGTCGTCCGACCGGTGGGCGGGGTACTTGGTCCCGTCCCAGTGCACGAAGGACCACAGCAGCACGCTGCCGTCGGCGTTGGCGGCGATCGGCCCCGGTGCGTCATGGGCGAGGGAGGGCTGGGCGGCGAAGG
Source organism: Streptomyces hyaluromycini (assembly GCF_002217755.1). Taxonomy (GTDB): domain Bacteria; phylum Actinomycetota; class Actinomycetes; order Streptomycetales; family Streptomycetaceae; genus Streptomyces; species Streptomyces hyaluromycini. The sequence goes on from NZ_BCFL01000016.1 coordinate 55,670, forward strand.
GCGCCCAGGTCCGGCCCCCGTCGTCCGAGAAGGCGCCGTTGCCGTTGTCGCCCCAGCCGGTGCGGACCACGTACGCCGGCCGGCCCGCGGCCTGCGCGAGCCCCGTCGCCGACCCGAACACGGGGTTCGTGGCCATACCGCGGGACGGAGACGCGGTGAGCCGCTCGTGGTACAGGACGCCGATGTCCCCCGAGCCGCTCAGCAGGTGCGCCTCCCCGACCGGGGGCGACACCAGCTGCAGGACGGACGTCTCCTCCAGGCCGCGGATCCGCGGGGCCCAGTGGACGAGGTCGCGGGTGCCGTAGAGGGTGGCGCCGGTGCCGTAGACGATGTGCTTCGAGTCGTACGGGTCGACGGCGACGGCCTGGATCCACCACCCGAACTTGGGCTCGTCGCCTCCCCACTTCAGGAAAGGAGTCTCGGACACGTCGAAGACGGCGGAGTCCTTGAGGGACGTCCAGGTGCGGCCGCCGTCGGTGGTCCGGTAGAGGGTGTCCACGGCCGACCACCTGTTGTTCGTCGAGACGACGACGGTGCCGGGCCGGCGGGCGTCGACGGCGACCCCGCCGTAGCCGAAGGTGTCGCTGCCGCCGGGCACGGCCGGGGTGACGTCCGTCCACCGCCCGGTGGCCACGGCGAGCTTGTGCACGCTGCCGTCCGACTGGCCGTTGGGGCCCGGGGCGTCGGCGTACGTCACGTACAGCTCGCGGGCGTGGCGGTCGTAGGCGGCGCGGACCGGGATCTTGGCGGCGGTGCCGGTGGGCTGGTCGGAGACGGCCTCCCAGGTGGTGCCGTCGGTGGTGCGGTAGAGATTGACAGCGGAAGCGCCGCCGTCCCCGTCCGCCCAGCCCGCGTACACGGCACGGCCGACGGCGACGAGGAGGCTGACGCCCTGGCCGGAGGCGGACGGGGTGGCCGGGAAGCCGTCAGCCGCCGCCCAGGTGGCGCCTCTGTCGGTCGACCTGAGCAGTCCGTCGTGTCTGGTCCCCAGCCAGAGGGTGTCGCTGTCCCGCGGGTCGACGAGGAGGCGTTCGCCCATGCCCCGGCCGTCCTCGTTGGCGCCGAGTCTCACGCTGAGGTCGGTACGGGTCCAGGTGGCACCGCGGTCGTCCGAGCGCAGGACCGCGCCGTTGCCGGCCCAGGACTGGGCGTAGGTGCCGAGGGCGAGGTAGAGCCGGTCGGGGTGGGCGGGGTCGACGGCGAGGGCCTCCACACCGAGGAGGTTCCAGTCGTCCCAGCCGAGGTGGTCGGTGAGGGGCGTCCAGCGGGCGGTGCGGGCGTCCCAGCGGTAGGCGCCGCCGATGTCGGTGCGGGCGTAGGCGAGGCCGGGGGTGGTGGGGTGGAAGAGGACGCCGGTGACGAATCCGGTGCCGCCGATCACTGCGTTGCGCCAGCGGTACGCCTGCGGCTGGGGCTCGGCCGCGTGGGCGGCAGGGATCGGGAGGGCGGTGAGGGCGGCGGTTGCTGCGGTGCCGGCGAGGACGGTTCTGCGGCTCAGGGTGGGCATGGGGAACCTTCAGTGGGCGTGGGTTGGGTGGGTGGTCCGGGGTGGGGGCTGGGGGCGGGGGGTTTCGCTTGCCCGCGCTTGCGGGGTGCCGCTGCGCCCACCCGTGCCGCCCTGCGGCACGCCTGCCCGCAGCTGGGTGGCTGGGGAGGGGCGGCTGGGCAGCGCCCCGTAAGGGGCGCGGGGAACTGCGCGACCAGCCCCCACGCACCCGCAGTCGCCGACGCTCCCCGACCGCCCCGCCCCGAAGGCGACGTCGGCTACCCCTTCACCGCCCCGGTGAGCATCCCCTTCTTGAAGTGCTTCTGGACGAACGGGGACAGGACCGCCACCGGCAGCAGGGCCATCACCATCACCGCCATCTGCACGGCGAGCCCAGACAGTTCGCCCGTCTTGATCGCCTGCCCCAGTCCCACCGGGGCCTGCTGTTTCTGGACCAGTTGGATCATGACGTTCTGCAGCGGCATCTTGTCCTGGTCGTTGAGGTACAGGGACGCGTTGAACCACGCGCTCCAGTACCCGACCGCGTAGAAGAGGGTGATGACCGCGAGGACCGCCCGGGACAGCGGCATGACGATCTGCCACAGGATCCGGAAGTCGCCGGCGCCGTCGATGCGCGCGCTGTCGGTCAGTTCCGGCGAGATGCCCATGAAGAACCCGCGCAGGACGAGGATGTTGAAGACGCTCACCGCGCTCGGGAGGATCAGGGCGAGATAGCTGTCGGTCAGGCCCAGGGACTGGACCAGCAGGTAGGTCGGGATCAGGCCGGCGCTGAAGAACATCGTCGCCATCAGCAGCATCAGGAACCAGCGGTGGCCGAGCGACCCGATGCGCGAGAGGCCGTAGGCGCACAGGACCGACACGGTCATCGAGAACACCGTGCCGACGAGGGTGATCAGGACGCTGATGACGGTGGCCCGGGTGACCTGGCCGCCGCTGAGGAGCTCCCGGTAGGCGACGAAGGTGATGCCCTTGGGGACCATCACCAGCCCGCCGGCCTCGTCGATGGTCCTGCGGGAGGACAGGCTGGTGACGACCACGATCCAGAGCGGGAAGAGGACACCGAGGCAGGCCAGGGCCAGGACCAGGCCCTTGCCGGCGACGCCGGCCCTGCTCGGTTCCTCCTCCCACACGGGGCGGGGCGGTGCGGCCCACCGGGACGGCGGCCGCTCCCGCGTAGGCGGTTCGTCGATGACGGCGGTCATTTCTTGTACACCCCCTGCTCGCCCATGAGATGGGCCACCTTGTTCGCGGCGAGGACCAGGCCGAGGCTGACCACGCCCTTGATGAGGCCTGCGGCGGCCGCGTAGCCGAAGTCCTGGTTGCGGACGCCGTTCCACCAGACGAAGGTGTCGAGGACCTCCGAGGCTCCCGGTCCGACGGCGTCGCGTTGGAGGAGGATCTGTTCGAAGCCGACGGTCAGGGCATCGCCGACGCGCAGCACCAGCAGCAGGGCGATCACCGGGCGCAGGGCCGGCAGCGTGACGTGCCAGATGCGGCGCCAGCGGCCCGCACCGTCCATCGCCGCGGCCTCGTAGAGATCCGGGCTCACCGACGCCAGCGCCGCCAGGAAGACGATGATGCCCCAGCCCGCGTCCTTCCAGACGCCCTCCGCCGTGACCAGGAACTTGAAGGTCGACGGGTCGGTCATGATGTCGAGACCGTCGTAGCCGTGCTGCCGCAGCAGCTGCGACAACAGGCCCGCGCCGCCGAAGATCTGCTGGAAGACGGAGATGACCAGCACCCACGAGAAGAAGTGCGGGAGGTACAGGACCGCCTGGGCGAGCGCCCGCACCCGGGGCCGGACCACGCTGTTGATGAGCAGCGCGAGGGCGATCGGGATCGGGAAGAACAGCACGAGTTGCAGGAAGAACAGCACCAGGGTGTTCTTCACCGCGTTCCAGAACGCGGAGTCGGCGAAGATCTGCTGGAAGTTCTCGATGCCCACCCACGCGCTGTGCAGCATGGAGACGATGCCGTTGTCGCTGACGTACGGGTCGTAGTCCTGGAAGGCGACGATGTTGCCGAGGATCGGCAGATAGTTGAAGACCAGGAGCAGCAGGACCGCCGGCAGTGTCATCAGGATCAGGGCGCGGTCGCGTCTGAATCTGAGGCGCAGGCTCAGCTTCCCGGTGTTCCCCTTCTTCCCGGTTCCGGTGGCGCCGCCGGACGCCACCGGGGTCTTCCCCGTACCGTCGTCGTCTGCCTCGGCCCTGCTGCGAGGCACCGTGCTGTGGGACACGGCCGTTCTCCTTGCCTCAGTGCCCGGTCAGCTCGCCGAACCGTTGTCGTCGAGCAGCTTCTGGTACCAGTCGCGCAGCTTGTCGCCGCCCTTGGTCTTCCACTCGGCGACGGCCTGCTGCATGTCGCTGATCTTCTTGCGGCCGCGGGTGATGTCGTCTTCCAGCGTCTCGAAGTCGTCCATGAGGTTGGTGTAGCGGGACGGCTCGGTGATCATCTGGCCGAAGAAGCTGGACTTCCTGGTGAAGGAGCCCATCCGCTGCTGCCACTCCACCTGGGCCTTGGCGACGTCGGGGAAGTCGGGGTGGGCGATGGTGGCGGCGGGGCTCGCGATCATGACGTAGGCGTTGATGACCTCGTTGTTGCCCCGGGTGGTCTTGGTGGGCACGCCGTTCTTGACGGTGTAGTGGGTGCCCTCGACGCCGTAGTTGGTGGCCATGTACTCCTTGGTGCCGTACGGCGCGGCGGTGGTGTTGGCGACGGCCAGCACATCGTGGATGACGGACTCCGAGGCCTTCTTGTTGACGAAGGCGAAGATGCCGGCCGGCTGTTCGGCCCAGACCTGCGGGTTTCCGCCGTCGTGTCCGTAGACGTCCATGCCCCAGATCTTGAAGTCCGGGTTCTGGGTGGCCTGTTCGGCGGTGCGGCTCCACCACTGGCTGATGTCCTGGGCGTAGATGAGGAACTCGCCGGCCGCGAACTTGGGTCCGGGGTCGGGGGCGTTCTTGCCCAGCTTGGCGTCGGGGTGCACGACCCCGGCGGCGAAGAGCTTGCGGGTCCACTCCAGCGCTTCGAGGTACTCGTCGGTCTCGATGCGGTTGATCAGCTTGCCGTCGACGAGGTTCCAGCCGAGCGGCTTCTCGCTGCCGGAGAGCACGCTGAACATCTGCCAGGCGGTCCACTTCATGTCCATGCACGCCCAGCGCTTGGCCTTGGCGTTGGTGATCTCCTTGGCCAGGGAGAGGAACTCGGCCGCCGAACGCGGGACCTCGTAGCCCTCCTTGTCGAAGATGTCCTTGCGGTAGAGGGGCACGATGTTGGTCACGTACGAGGACGGCATCGGCAGTCCGCGCAGCTTGCCGCCGAAGATGCAGCGCCGCCAGGCGTCGGTCGGGATGGCGGCGAGGTTCGGGTAGTCCTTGACCTTGTCGCCCGACAGGTACGGGCCGAGGTCGGCGAACTTGCTGATGATGGCGGTGGGTATCTTCCCGCCCATGTTCCAGTTCGGGATGACCACGACGTCCGGGACGTCGCTGGAGGCGAGGACCGCGCCGAGCTTCTGGTCGTAGGTGTTGCCGTCCTGGTTCTGCCACTCGACGTCGACGCCGATCATGTCGTTCATCGCGTTGTAGTACGGGTTGTCCTGCTTGGGCGGGGACCCCCAGAACGGCGACATGACGGTGACCTTGCCGCCCTTGCCGAGCTTCTTCGGGACGGAGGTCTTCAGGGTGGCCAGGTCGAGCTTGCTGGTGAAACCGATCGACGAGCCGTTCTTCGACGGGATGTCCGGGGTCACCACGTTGTTGGCGACGTAGGACGGCAGCAGCTTCTTCGCGTCCTTGCCCGAGGAGGAGCCTCCTCCCGACCCGCTGTCCGATGCCCCGCAGGCGGCGAGCAGCGGCAGGCCGCCCGACACCGCTGCGGTGGCGACTGCCGTGGAGGCGAGGAAACTTCTCCGGCTCGGCCCGGAGGGGGCGGAAGCGGCGTTCGGCGTCATTGCGTCAACCCTTCATGGCGCACCAGGACACCCGGCGGTGGCCGTCGGCTGCGGTGTCTTGAGTGGAACTGGCTGAGCGGAAGCGATCCTCCGACCGATGTCATGCGTCCCCGGCAGGAACCGGCTGACCGGTTGACCGGCCGATCGACCGACCGGCCGTTCGACCGACCGGTCGTCGACTAGTCGAAGCGCTTCGATGTTGCTGCGAGGTTAAGTGAACACCCGGGGGTACACAAGGGTCGCTTCCAAGATTCCTCCGAGGCACAAGGGGTGACCTGTCCGTATGCGCCACTTGAAATATCGCCGACCATCCCTTGACACCCACCCCTGCGTCGAATGAGCATCGAAGCGCTTCGAAAGGCCTCGCCGCTCCATCGCAAGGGGAACCGCACGTGACCGCAAAAACGCCGCCCGCGCCGCCTTTCCGCGATCCGCACCTGCCGTTCGCGAAGCGCATCGACGATCTGCTGGCGCGGCTCACCCTGGACGAGAAGGTCTCCTTCCTGCACCAGTTCGCGCCCGCCGTGCAGCGCCTGGGCATCGCAGCCTTCCGCACCGGCCAGGAGGCCCTGCACGGGGTCGCCTGGATGGGCCCGGCGACGGTGTTCCCGCAGGCGGTGGGGCTCGGCGCGACCTGGAACACCGATCTCGTCCGACGGGTCGGGGAGGCCGTGTCCAAGGAGGTCCGGGCGATGCACGCCCGTGACGACCGGGTCGGCCTCAACGTCTGGGCCCCGACGGTCAACCTGCTGCGCCACCCGCTCTGGGGCCGCAACGAGGAGGGCTACTCCGAGGACCCGAAGCTCACCTCCGCCATCGCCACCGCCTACACCCGCGGCCTGCGCGGCGACCACCCGGTGTACTGGCGCACGGCCCCCGTCCTGAAGCACTGGCTGGCCCACAACAACGAGACGGACCGGGCGACCTCCTCCTCCTCGGTCCGCCCGCGGGTGCTGCACGAGTACGACCTGCGCGCTTTCAAGGAGACCGTGGAGGCCGGTGCGGTGGCCGGGGTGATGCCCGCGTACAACCTGGTCAACGGCCGCCCCAACCACGTCTCCCCGTACCTGCGCGAGCAGCTGCGCACCTGGACCGGCGAGGAGCTGCTGGTCTGCTCGGACGCCGGCGCGCCCAGCAACCTGGTCGACCACGAGCACTACTTCGCCACGCACGAGGAGGCCACGGCGGCCGCCCTCCTCGCCGGTGTCGACAGCTTCACCGACCACGGCACGGACGGCTCGGTCATCGTCGCCCGGATCCAGGGCGCTCTCGCGCAAGGCCTGCTGACCGAGGCCGACGTCGACACGGCCGTCCGCCGCCAGCTCTCGGTCCGTTTCCGCCTCGGCGAGTTCGACCCGCACGACGGCCCGGACGGCGGCCCGCACGACGGCCCGCACGACGGCCCGCACGACGGCCCGGACGGCGACCCGCACCCGAGCCCCGCCGAGTCCGCCGCGTTCGACACCCCGGCCCACCGCGCCCTCGCCCAGGAGGCGGCCGAGCAGGCGGTCGTCCTGCTCAAGAACGACGGCGACCTGCTGCCGCTCGCGCCCGACGCCCGGATCGCCGTGGTCGGCCTGCTCGCCGACGAGTGCAAACTCGACTGGTACAGCGGCACCCTGCTCCACCGGTCCACTCCGCTGGAGGGCCTGTACGAGCGGTTCGGCGCGGAGCGCGTGGAGTTCGCGGAGGGTGTGGACCGGGTCAGGCTGCGGCTCGCGGACGGCACCTTCCTGCGCGTGCGGACCGCCCCCGAGGCCGCCGACGAGGTGCGCGGCGAGGAGGGCGCCCTGGACCCGGCGCTGCTCGCGGGCCGCACCGACCTCCCGCCGCTCACCACCGACCGCACCGGCACCGAGTTCGCGCTGGTCGACTGGGGCGAGGACGTCCTCACCCTGCGCGCCCCGGACGGCCGCTATCTCTCCGTCGCCGAGGACGGCTTCGTCCGCGCCGCCGCGGACCAGCCCGGCGGCTGGGTCGTCCAGGAGACATTCCGCCTGGAACCCCACGAGAACGGTCACCTCCTCCGGCACCTCGGCACGGGTCGCCACGTCTCTGTCGCCGCCGACGGGGTGAAGGTTGCCGCCGAAAACGCCTCGATCTTCGAATTGATCATCGTCGAACGCGGAACGGACGCCGTCGCCAGGGTGGCCGCCGCGGCCGACGCGGTCCTGGTGGTCGCGGGCAACGACCCGCACATCAACGGCCGCGAGACCGAGGACCGTACGACCCTGGCCCTGCCCCCGCACCAGGAGCGCCTCCTGCGGGCCGCCCGCGCGGCGAACCCGCACACGGTGCTGGCGCTGGTGTCGTCGTACCCGTACGCGGTGGACGTGGCCCGGCTGCCCGCCGTGCTCTGGACGGCCCACGGCGGCCAGGCGGCCGGCACCGCGCTCGCCCGCGTGCTGGCCGGCGACGTCTCCCCCGCCGGCCGCCTCCCGCAGACCTGGTACGCGGCCGACACCGACCTTCCCGGCCTGCTCGACTACGACGTGCTCGGCGCCCGCCAGACCTACCTCTACTTCGAGGGCACCCCGCTCTTCCCGTTCGGCCACGGCCTGTCCTACGCGTCCTTCTCCTACGCGGACCTGGCGACCGAGGTGGCGGACGGATCGCTCCGGGTCTCCTTCACGGTCGCCAACACGGGCGATGTGACCGCGGACGAGGTGGCCCAGCTCTACACCCGGGCCGTCGAGCCCTCGTCGGTACGCCCGCGCCGCGAACTGCTCGCCCACCGCAGGCTCACCCTGCGCCCCGGCGAGCGGACCGGCCTGGCCTTCGAGGTCCCGCTCTCCGCCTTCGAGTTCTGGGACGTGGCACGCGACGGACGGCGCCTGGAGGCCGGCGCGTACGACGTGCTGGCCGGCGCGTCCAGCGAGGACATCCGGCTCCGTACGACCGTGGTCCTGGACGGCGAGCCGGCGGTACCCCGGCCCGCCGCCGAGCACGGCCTGGCGGCGGCCGGCTTCGACGAGCAGTCGGGCATCGCGATCGTGGACCGTACGAGGACGGAGGGCGACGCGGTCACCCCCGGGGGCGACGGTCCGGGTGAACTCGTCTACCGGGACTGCGACTTCGGCACGGGGGTCACGGAGGTCACCGTGCGGGTGTCGGGCACCGGCACGCTGGAACTCTCCCTGGACGGCGGCCCGCCGCTGGCCGCGCTGACGCTCGCCGAGCCGACGCCGGATCCCTACACGTACACCTCGCTCACCGCCGGCGTCGTCGCCGAGGGCGTCCACGACGTCCGCATCGCGCTGCGCGGCCCACTGCGGCTCGCGCACGTCGGCTTCTCCGGTTGAGGGTCCGGAGCGGCCGACACAGAGAAGGGGCCCGGCACCGGAAGGCATCGGTGCCGGGCCCCTTCGAGGGGACGACGAGCGAGCGTCACGGACGACGATACATGAAAATGGTTCCCATTAGCCACCCGATCGGACGGCAGGCACCGGCAGCGGGTACGCGAACGGCCGCAGCCCCCGCACAGCGGGCTGCGGCCGTCTCGTCGCTCTCGGGCCCGTCCGTGGCAGGTCAGAGGGCGAGGCCGGTGAGGACCAGGACGCGCTCGTAGGTGTAGTCGTCCATCGCGAACCTGACGCCCTCGCGGCCGACGCCGGACTGCTTCACGCCGCCGTACGGCATCTGGTCGGCGCGGTAGGAGGGGACGTCGCCGATCACGACGCCACCGACCTCAAGGGCGCGGTGGGCGCGGAAGGCGAGCTGGAGGTCATGGGTGAACACGCCCGCCTGGAGGCCGTACTTGGAGGCGTTGACGGCGGCGAAGGCCTCGTCCTCGCCGTTCACCTTCTGCACGGTGAGGACGGGTCCGAAGACCTCCTCGCAGGAGATCGTGGCCTCGGCCGGGACGTCGGTGAGGACGGTCGGCGCGTAGCTGGCGCCGTCGCGGTCGCCGCCGGTGACCAGGGTGGCGCCGTCCTCGACGGCCTCCTTCACCCATGCCTCGACCCGCTCGGCCGCCGCCTCGCTGACCAGCGGGCCGACGTCGGTCCTGTCGTCGGCCGGGTCACCGGTGACCTGGGCCTCGACGGCGGCGACGATGCGCGGGAGGAGACGGTCGTAGACGGCGGCGTCGACGATGACCCGCTGCACCGAGATGCAGGACTGGCCGCCCTGGTAGTTGGAGAAGGTCGCGATGCGGGTCGCGGCCCAGTCGAGGTCGGCGTCGGAGGCGTAGTCGCCGAGGACGACGGCCGCGCCGTTGCCGCCGAGCTCCAGGGTGCAGTGCTTGCGGGGCACCGAGTCCATGATCGAGTAGCCGACCTTCTCGGAACCGGTGAACGAGATGACCGGGAGGCGCTCGTCCTGGACGAGGGCGGCCATCTTGTCGTTGGCGACCGGGAGGACCGACCAGGAGCCGGCCGGGAGACCGGTCGTCTCGGCGAGCAGGTCGCCGATGATCAGGCCGGAGAGCGGGGTCGCGGGGGCCGGCTTCAGGATGATCGGCACGCCGGCCGCGATCGCCGGGGCGATCTTGTGGGCGCACAGGTTGAGGGGGAAGTTGAACGGCGCGATGCCGAGGACGACGCCCTTCGGGAAGCGGCGGGTCAGCGCGAGGCGGCCCTGACCGCCGAGGTCGGTGTCGAGGCGCTGGGCCTCGCCGCTGTTGAAGCGGCGGGCCTCTTCGGCGGCGAACCGGAACACGGACACGGCACGCCCGACCTCCCCTCGCGCCCACTTGATCGGCTTGCCGTTCTCGGCGGAGATCAGCCGGGCTATCTCCTCGGTGCGCTCGGCGAGGCGGCGGCTGACGTGGTCGAGGGCGGCGGCGCGTATGTGGGCCGGGGTGGCGGCGAACTCGTCCCGTACGGAGTACGCGGCGGCGACGGCTTCCTCGACCTGGGCGTCGGTGGGCACGCTGACCTTGCCGACGAGACGGGCGTCCCACGGGTTGGTGACGTCGAAGGTGTCCTCGCCGGTGACCTGGCGGCCGGCGAGCCAGAAGGCGTGGGTGGAGGTCATGTGCGAGTCCCGGCCTTTCCGCGTTGAGGGTGGTGTGTACAGGGCTGTTCGCCTCCACGGTAGGTCCGCGGGGGCGGGGGCGTGTTTGGCCGGGGTGTAGTGGTGGGGGTGGGGGGTGCGCCGGTTTGGCATGGTGGCGGGCGGGAAACGCTCAGTCCGTCGACGTCGCCTTCAGTGCCAGCCACAGCTCCATCCGTACGTCCGGGTCGTCCAGGGAGCGGCCCAGGATCTCCTCCACCCTGCGCATCCGGTAGCGGAGGGTGTGGCGGTGAACGCCCAGGTCGGCCGCCGCCGCGTCCCACTGGCCGTGCCGGGAGAGCCATGCCCGCAGGGACGCCACCAGGTCGCCCCTGCCGGTCGCGTCGTGCTCGTACAGCGCCCTCAGCAGACCGTCGGCGAACGCCTTCACCGCGTCGTCGGCCAGCAGGGGCAGGACCGAGCCCGCTGCCAGCTGTTCGTGCTCGACCAGGATCCGGCCCCTGCGCCGGGCCACGGACAGCGCCTGTTCGGCCTGCTTGTAGGCGGCCGCCGCCGCGATCGGGCCGGACGGGGCCGACAGCCCGATGACCGGTTCGTCGCCGTCCTCCGCGGCCCCCTGCTCCGGCACCGCCCGGGCCGCCTCGCGCGCCGCCGCGTACTCCACGCCCGCCGCCACCGCCGCACCCCCGTCCGCGGCCAGCACCACCAGCCGCTCCCCTTCGGGCACCACCAGCACCGCCTCCCCGGAGCGGGCCGCGGCCGACTCCACCGCCTCGGTGAGGCCGGCCAGCAACTCGCCCCCGCCATCCGCGACGATCATGCGGAACGGGGCGTCGAGCAGCCCGCCGTACAGGTCCCCGGCGACCCCGCGGGCATGGTCCGGCTGCCCGGCGAGCAGCATGCGCAGCACCGCCGCCCCGACCCGCTGCTCGGCCGCGTGGAGCGAGCGGGAGCGTTCCGTCGTGAGGGTGAGGAGCGCGATGGCCGAGTGGACGGCGTAGCGCTCCGCCGTGCCGAGTGCCGACGCCGTGCCGACCGCCAGGGCCGCGCGCGGGCGGCGTCCGGTGCCGAGCGAGTGCAGTTCCACCCGGTCCTCGTTGTCGGGGCCGCCGACCACCGAGGACGCCGGTGCCGGGCGTTCCCGGAGCCGTTCGACCTCCGCCGTCAGGCGGGCCGCCCGGCGCCCCGCCCACTCCGGCGCGGTCGCGACGACCGCGCCGGACGCGTCGTACAGCGCCGCCCAGCCGTCCACCTGCGCCGCGAGCGCGGACAGCACCCCCTCGGGGCCGGCGTTCAGGGCCTGCCTGGTCAGTTCGCGCTGGGCGGCGAAGCCCGCCGTCACCGCCCGGTACTGGTCGGCCGCGATCGCCGCGGAGACCGCCTTGCTGATGGCGAGGAAGGGCGTGCGGCGCGGTACCTCCAGGAGCGGCAGCCCCTCCTGTTCCGCCGCGTCGACGAGGGCCTTGGGGATCTCGTCGTAATTGACCCCGACGGCGAAGCCGAGGCCCACCACACCTGCTCCCACCAGGCGTTTCACATACTTCCGCATCGCCTCCGGATCCTCCGCGTCCAGCTTCAGCGCGGTGATCAGAAGCAGTTCCCCGCCCTCCATGTACGGCACGGGATCGGCGAGTTCGCTGACATGGGCCCAGCGCACGGGCACGTCGAGGCGGTCCTCGCCCGCGCGCACGGTCAGTTTGAGCGCGGAGTGGTGGACGAGCGAGGCGAGCGTCGGTGGCATGGGGCCGTCAGATCTTCTCTTCGGTCGTGAACGTGGCGGGCATCGCGAGCGACATGAGCGTCGCGAGCGAGGGCAGTGGTCTTTGGCCGTCCCGTATGAACGGCCTCTGTCGATTCTGCCTCACTGTACGGTCGCGTGTACCCCCGCGTTCAGAGCCGGCCGTCGCCCCTCAGGTCCACCAGCAGCGGCGGCGCGTGCTCGCCCTTGACGGTCGTCAGCGAGAGGACCGCGTACCCCGCCGGCACCCCGTGCGCCAGCTCGGACGCCGACCAGCGCTCCCGCTCCACCTGCCGGACGGTGACCGCCCGCGCGGTGGGCGCCTTGCCGGTGATCACCCGGCGTACGACGTGCAGCGCCTTGCCCGCCGGGGTCTCCGCGATGATCTGGCGGTCGGTGACGTCCCGGGTCTCGGTCCACTCCTTGCCCCAGACCTCCGCGAAGTCCTGGCCGTCCCAGGGGGTGAGTCCGGCGAAGGCCATCCGGCAGCCGGTGGCGCCGAGCAGGGGACCGCGGAGCGGGCGGGGTACGTCGTCCAGGGTGCGCAGGGTCAGCGCCACGCCCGCGTTGGCCGAGCGCAGCCGCTGGATGGCGCGGACCGCCTCCGGTGTCACCACGCCCGTCGCGTCGTCCAGGAGCAGGCAGGAGAAGAGCGAGCGGTCGTCCCGTACCGTCACGCTCGCCGTGAACTGGGCGAGCACCAGGCGGGCCAGGATGCGGGAGGCGTCCGCGTGGCCGCGCTCGGGCAGGTCGATGCGGACCCGGACCGGGTGGTCGAGGGCCTTGAGGGAGAAGGGGCGGGACTGGCCGGAGGTGTCGAAGAAGCCCGCGAAGGCCGGGCGGTCGAGGAGGGCGATGCGGTCGGCCAGGACCGCGCCGACGTCCCCCGGGTGCCCCATCTGGCGTTCCCGCGCGTCGAGCTCGCGCAGCAGCGACTCGTGGCCGGTCGACGTCAGCGCCTCGCGGAGCGCGGCGAGCGGGCCCGTGGCGCCGTCGAGGAGCTGGCGGAGTTCGGGGACGGAGGGGAAGCGGCCGTGGACCGCCCTGAACGGGCCGAGCAGCTGGGCGAGGACGGTGGTGGAGCGGCGGCTGTCGCTGCCGGGGTGCGGGTCGGCGAGGTCGCCGGCGAGGGCCTCGGCGAGTATGGCGGCGGCCTCGTCGGGGTCGGTGGTGCCGCCGTACAGGTCGAGGTCGTAGACGGACTCGGGGTGGGCGATGCGGACGACGACGTCGTAGGCGTCGGCGGGTCCGAGGCCGGCGCCTGCCGCGCCGACGACGACCACGGAGGCGCGGCCGGCGAGCGCGTGCAGGCAGAGCGACTCGGCGAGCGGGCGGACCAGGGAGCCGGTCTTGCCGGAGCCGGCCGGGCCGACGGCGAGCAGCGAGGTGCCGAGCAGTTCGGGGCCGAGGGCGAGGCCGGTGCCCCGGTACTGGTAGGGGTTGCGCGGGTCGTCGGCCGTCGTGCCGAGCCGCACCTGGCCGGTGACCAGGTCGTGCCGGGCGTGCCGGGCGGGCAGGTCGCGTTCGCCGGAGGGGTGCAGGCAGGCGGCGGCGCCGTCCTTGACCACGGCGGCGGTGAAGGTGGCCATGCTGTGCCGGCCGCTCCGTACGCCCTGCCAGGCGCGGGCGATCCGGGCGTGGTCCACGTCCCGCATCAGCCCGCTCCGCGCCTCACCGGCAAGCCGGTCGGCGGCGGCGTCGGCCCCGGCCTGGCGGAGATACAGGAATTCGGCGGGGTCCTGCTCGGGGGCGGGCGGCCGCTCAGGGGTGGGAACGGCCGATACCCAGGCAGGCGGACCGAAGCGCTGCCAGAGTTCGGACCAGTGACCGATTTTCCCGAGGACCAGGAAGATGGCACCGAAGACGAGGCCGATGTAGATCCAGGAGGACACCCCCCCGATCAGGCCGCCGGTACCGTGCGTCCACGATTTCGGGGCCAGCACGTACCAGGGCCACTGCCAGAAGTCGCCCAGGTACCCGTTCCACAGCAGGGAGCACAGGAGCCAGCCGCAGAGGAAGGCGAGCAGCGCTCCGCCCAGCAGCTGCTGGGCCGGCGTGCGCACCGGCTCCTCCGCCGGACGCGCCCGGTACCCGAACCGCCACACCCCCGGTGCCGTCTCCGGGCGTGGGGTGCGCAGCCAGGTCAGAAAGGCCGAGCCGTCCGGCAGCGGGGGCACCGTCGGCGGTGCCGTCGGCCGTGGCGGCAGCGCGGGCGCCTCGGTCGGCACCGCTTCCGCGTCCTGTGGCCCCGCCGGACGCGGCACAGGATTCGCATGCGTACGCCGCGTGTCCCACGTCCCGTCGCTGTCCATCGCTCTCGCTCCCTGACCAGCCATTGCGTCCACCGTCAGCGGCCAATCTAATGCCCCCACAAGGGGAGTTCACCGCTTACGCGGCCGAGGAGCCGTCCGGCCGGGCAGCGGCACCCCGCCCGCACTATGTCCATCAAGGACAACGGCACTCCCCGACAACGCCCACATGGAGCATCCCCACCTCCCACACCCGGCCCTAGCCTGCGAAGAAAGAAGGAAAGCGTCCGAAAACGCACCACCGGAGCAACCGGACGGGACGCGCCCGGCACGCATCGGTTCGCACCACTCATCAGGGAGCCCCCATGACCGCACTTCCGCAGGAGCGTCGCGTCGTCACCGCCATCCCCGGCCCGAAGTCGCAGGAACTGCAGTCCCGCCGCCTGGCCGCGGTGGCGCAGGGTGTGGGCTCGGTGCTGCCCGTCTTCACCGCGCGCGCGGGCGGCGGCATCATCGAGGACGTCGACGGCAACCGCCTCATCGACTTCGGTTCCGGCATCGCCGTGACCTCCGTCGGCGCCTCCGCCGAGGCCGTCGTACGCCGGGCGAGCGCCCAGCTGGCCGACTTCACCCACACCTGTTTCATGGTCACCCCGTACGAGGGCTACGTGGAGGTCGCCGAGGCCCTCGCGGAGCTCACCCCGGGTGACCACGCCAAGAAGTCCGCGCTGTTCAACTCGGGTGCCGAGGCCGTCGAGAACGCCGTGAAGATCGCGCGTGCCTACACCAGGCGCCAGGCCGTCGTCGTGTTCGACCACGGGTACCACGGCCGGACCAACCTCACCATGGCGCTCACCGCCAAGAACATGCCGTACAAGCACGGCTTCGGTCCGTTCGCCCCCGAGGTCTACCGCGTTCCGGTCGCGTACGCCTACCGCTGGCTCACCGGCCCGGAGAACGCAGGACCGGAGGCCGCCGCCCAGGCCATCGACCAGATCAGCAAGCAGGTCGGCGCCGACAACGTCGCCGCGATCATCATCGAGCCGGTGCTCGGCGAGGGCGGCTTCATCGAGCCGGCCAAGGGCTTCCTGCCGGCGATCCGCCAGTTCGCCGCGGACAACGGCATCGTCTTCGTCGCGGACGAGATCCAGTCCGGGTTCTGCCGTACGGGTCAGTGGTTCGCGTGCGAGGACGAGGGGATCGTCCCGGACCTGATCACCACCGCCAAGGGCATCGCGGGTGGTCTCCCGCTCGCCGCCGTGACCGGCCGTGCCGAGATCATGGACGCCGCGCATGCCGGCGGGCTCGGTGGCACCTACGGCGGCAACCCGGTCGCCTGCGCCGGTGCGCTCGGGGCCATCGAGACCATGAAGGAGCTCGACCTCAACGCCAAGGCGAAGGCCATCGAGTCGATCATGAAGCCCCGGCTCGCCGCCATGGCCGAGAAGTTCGACGTCATCGGTGACGTCCGCGGCCGGGGCGCGATGATCGCCATCGAGCTGGTCAAGGACCGCACCACCAAGGAGCCGAACCCGGAGGCCACCGCGGCCCTCACCAAGGCCTGCCACCAGGAGGGACTGCTGGTCCTGACCTGTGGCACCTACGGCAACGTGCTCCGTTTCCTGCCCCCGCTCGTCATCGGCGAGGACCTCCTCAACGAGGGCCTGGACATCATCGAGCAGGCCTTCGCGCGGATCTGAGCCACAGACTTCTCTCAGCCCGCACAAAGGTTCTCGAACCCGTGTGTCACCACCGCCCCAACCCTCCCACCTGGCGTGATGTGCGGGGCTGGGGCGGCCCCCGTCAGGCCGTGTGAAGAAGGTGTGCGAGGTGGATGACGGGACGCGATTCCGCCTGTCGCCGCACCGGCCCCTGCCGTAGGTTCTACCCAGATGAGAGATACACCCCGCCCACAGGGGACTGTGGGCGATTTCAGGCCGGGGCCTCCCCAGCTTCGACCTGGTCGTGCCCTCGCGCACACAACCGGGGCCTCCGGCTCCGGATCTCCTCACCGATCGGACGGTCGCCCGCCCCAAACCCCCCGGGGCGCGCGGCGTTCCGATCCGGACGGCCGCCTCGGAACCACCCCCCCTGTTCCGGGGCGGCCGACCTCCTTCCTTCGCTTTCCCCTCGTGGGACTCCTGGCGCTTCTGGGCCTGCCGGCCCTCCTCTTCGCGCTGATCACCTGGCAGGTCGTGGCCCATGGCCCGCTGCTCCGCATGGACAGCCGCCTGAGCAGCGCACTCGTCCACCCGGACCGGTTCTCCGAGCTCCTCTCCGACCTCGGGAACGCGCAGGTCGCGGTCCCGGTCCTGGTGCTCGTCATCGGTTACGCCGCCCGGCGCGGCCGTGCCACCGGTACAGACCGCTGGTGGCTGCCGCCCGCGGCCGCCGCCGTCCTGATGGCCCTGGTCCCGGCGATCATCGTGCCGCTCAAGGACTGGACCGCCCGTCCGGGGACCCCGGCGGTGCCCCCGGCGGTCGGCTACTTCCCCTCCGGCCACACGGCGACGGCGGCGATCGCGTACGGCTCGGCGACCCTGCTCCTCCTCCCCTGGCTCACGTCCGCCGCCGCCCGCCGGACCACCGTCGCCGGCTGCGCGGCCCTGGTCCTCGGCGTCTCCTACGGCCTGGTCCGCCGCGGCTATCACTGGCCGCTGGACGTGGTGGCCAGCTGGTGCCTGGCCACCGTCCTGCTGACGTCACTGGGGCTGCTGCTCACCCGAAGTACGCGTCGAAGTTCTTCTGGAACTCCCAGTTCGAGAACCGGTCCCAGTTGATCGACCAGGTCATCAGGCCGCGCAGGGACGGCCAGGTGCCGTGGGTGGCGTACGAGCCGCAGTTCGTCTTCTTCGTCAGGCAGTCCAGGGCCTTGGTGACCTCGGACGGGGCCACGTAGCCGTTGCCCGCGTTGGTCGACGCCGGCATGCCGATGGCGATCTGGTCGGGGCGCAGGGGCGGGAAGACGTTGTTGGCGTCGCCCGCCACCGGGAAGCCGGTGAGCAGCATGTCGGTCATGGCGATGTGGAAGTCGGCGCCGCCCATGGAGTGGTACTGGTTGTCCAGGCCCATGATCGAGCCCGAGTTGTAGTCCTGGACGTGCAGCAGGGTCAGGTCGTCGCGGAGGGCGTAGATGACCGGGAGGTACGCGCCGCAGCGCGGGTCCTGGCCGCCGAACTTGCCGGTGCCGTAGAACTGGTAGCCCATCTGCACGAAGAAGGTCTCGGGCGCCATCGACAGCACGAACTTCGACCCGTACTTGGCCTTCAGCGTCTTCAGCGCGGAGATGAGGTTGACGATCACCGGGGTCGTCGGGTTCTTGAAGTCCGTGTCGCTCGCGTCCAGGGAGAGCGAGTGGCCCTCGAAGTCGATGTCGAGACCGTCGAGGCCGTAGGTGTCGATGATGTTCGAGACGGAGGAGACGAAGGTGTCCCGCGCGGCCGCGGTGGTCAACTGCACCTGGCCGTTGGCACCGCCGATCGATATCAGCACCTTCTTGCCGGCCGCCTGCTTGGCCTTGATCGCCGCCTTGAAGTCGGCGTCGGATTCGACGTTCGCGCACTCGGTGACCGGGCAGCGGTTGAAGCGGATGTCCCCGGAGGTGGCCGAGGTCGGTTCGCCGAAGGCCAGGTCGATGACGTCCCAGCTGTCGGGGACGTCGGCGAGCCGGGTGTAGCCGGAGCCGTTGGCGAAGGAGGAGTGGAGGTAGCCCACGAGGGCGTGCGTGGGCAGGCCGGTGGAGCCGCCGGAGGAACCGGCGGTCGTGGTGGCCGTCACCGCGGCCGACTTCGCGGACTCGCCGGCGTCGTTCACGGCGGTGACCTGGAAGCTGTACGCCGTCGACGGGGACAGCCCGGTCACGGTGGCCGAAGTACCGGTGGCCGTCTGGACCTTGGTCCCGTCCCGGTAGACCGCGTAGCTCGTGGCGCCGGTGGCCGCCATCCAGGAGAGGGCCACGCTGGAGGAGGTGACCGTGCCGGCGGTGAGGCCGGTGGGCGCGGCCGGCGGCTGGCCCGCGGAGGCGCCCGGTCCGACCAGCGACACGTCGTCGGCGTAGTAGGCGCCGGTGCCGTACCAGCCGTGGGTGTAGATCGTGACCTTGGACGTCGAGGCGCCGGTGGTGAAGGTGGTCGTGAGTTTCTGCCAGTCGGGGGCGGACTGGGTCCAGGTGGAGACGTCGGTGGTGCCGGTGCCGCTCGCGCCGAGGTAGACGTAGGAGCCGCGGACGTAGCCGGACAGGGTGTACTGCGAGCTCGGCTTGACGGTCACGGTCTGCGCGCACTGGGCGTTGTCACTGCCGGCCGGGGTCGCCTGCAGCGCGGAAGCCCCGCTGTGCACGGGTGAGTTGACCGTCGTACCGCTGCCCGCCGTGCAGGTCCAGCCGGAGAGGCCGGATTCGAATCCGCCGTTGACGGCGAGGTCCGCGTCGGCCGCACGGGCGGCCGACGAGAGCGCGGTGATACCGGGTACGGCCAACAGCAGGGCCGTGAGCATGGTGAGAACAGGTCTCGCGCGAACCACAAGTGCCTCCGGTGGTGGGGGAATTGGAGGTGGGGTGCGCGCTCAATTTGGTCCAGACCAATTCGCTTGTCAAGACCTACGGTCCCTTGTGACCGCCCTCAGCACAGCGCCCCGCCAGGGGCGCGGGGAACTGCGCGACCAGCCACGACGAACCCGCAGCCGACCGACAACCGATGCGCGAACGGCACCTAGTCATCGGCCAAGCCGGCGGCAGCCTCGTGCATCGCCAGCTCCAGCAGCCCCGGATCCGTCAGCGTCCCCGACCCGTCCGGCGCCACCAGCCACCGCACCCCCTGCGTCGACCGCCCGGGATACGGCACGACGATCCAGGTTCCGGCCCCCGCCGTGCGGATCCCCGTGCCGAGCCACCGGGCGGCCGTGCCGGGCGGCACGAAGAAGCCCACCCGGCTGTCCCCGAAGTCGACCAGGACGGGCCCCGGTTGGTCGAGGACGCGGGTGAGCACGTCGAGGGTCGGATAGCCGAGCTCGCCCGGCAGGATCAGTACGTCCCAGGCCCTGCCGGCGGGCAGCAGCGCGATCCCCAGCGGGTTGCGCTCCCATTCCCAGCGGCAGGCCTCGGGATCCGGTGCGACGGATGCCAGCCATTCGACCGCCGTCTCCGCCCCAGTCATCAGAAGACCTCCCCATCTCACTCGTCGACGCGGGCGTCGCGTCACGGGGAGAGAGGGAGGTCTTCCGGGGGCATTACGCGGGTTTCAGCACCGTACCGAAGTGAGCTGGATCACACGCCAAACCGGATCAGCTGTCGAAGCCGAGACCCAGCCGGTCCATCGCCCTGAGCCACAGGTTGCGGCGGCCGCCGTGGGCGTCGGCGCGGGCCAGGGACCACTTGGTGAGGGCGATGCCCGTCCAGGCGAACGGCTCGGGCGGGAACGGCAGCGGCTTCTTGCGGACCATCTCCAGGCGGGTGCGCTCGGTCTCCTCCCCCGACAGCAGGTCCAGCATCACGTCGGCGCCGAAGCGGGTGGCACCGACGCCGAGGCCGGTGTAGCCCGCCGCGTACGCCACCTTCCCCTGGTGCGCGGTGCCGAAGAACGCCGAGAAGCGGGAGCAGGTGTCGATCGCGCCGCCCCAGGCGTGCGTGAAGCGGGCGCCCTCCAGCTGCGGGAAGCAGGTGAAGAAGTGCTCGGCGAGCTTGGCGTAGGTCTCCGGGCGGTCGTCGTACTCGCGGCGCACCCGGCCGCCGTAGTGGTGGATGGCGTCGTAGCCGCCCCACAGGATGCGGTTGTCGGCGGACAGCCGGAAGTAGTGGAACTGGTTGGCGGAGTCGCCGAGGCCCTGCCGGTTCTTCCAGCCGATCGCGCCGAGCTGCTCGGCGGTGAGCGGCTCGGTCATCAGGGCGTAGTCGTAGACCGGGACGGTGTAGGCGCGGACCCGCTTGACCAGGCTCGGGAAGATGTTGGTGGCGAGCGCGACCTGCCGGGCGCGGACCGCCCCGTACGGGGTGCGTACGGCCATGCCGGCGCCGTAGGCCTTCAGGGCGAGGGCGGGAGTGTGCTCGTACACCCGCACGCCCAGCGCGAGGCAGGCCTGCTTGAGGCCCCAGGCGAGCTTGGCCGGGTTGAGCATGGCCACGCCCCGGCGGTCCCACAGGCCCGCCTCGAAGGTCGGCGAGTTCACCTGTGCGCGCACCGCGTCGGCGTCGAGGAACTCCAGGTCGTCCGCGAGGCCCCGCTGCTCCAGCTCCTTGTGCCAGTCGCGCAGTTCCCACGCCTGGTAGGTCTCGGTCGCGACATCGATCTCGCCGGTGCGCTCGAACTCGCAGTCGATGCCGTGCCGGGCGACGGCGGCCTCGATCTCGTCGAGGTTGCGCCGGCCCAGCTCCTCAAGGCGGTGGATCTCCTCGGGCCAGCGGGCGAGGCCGTTGGGCAGCCCGTGGGTGAGGGACGCGGCGCAGAAGCCGCCGTTGCGGCCCGAGGCGGCCCAGCCCACCTCGTGGCCTTCCAGCAGGACCACATCGCGCCCGGGATCGCGCTCCTTGGCGTTGAGCGCGGTCCACAGTCCGCTGTAGCCGCCGCCGACGACCAGCAGGTCGCAGGTGTCGGCGCCGGTCAGCGCGGGCTCGGGGTGGGGCTTGCCGGGGTCTTCCAGCCAGTACGGGACCGGCTGTGCTTCGGAGAGAGACTTGGTCCAATCTGCCTGACGGCTCATGGCGCTCGGGGCCATGATTTCAACTCCCTACAGAGTCAATTAGGGGTTATGCGGTTATGCCTTTTGCCTGTTGCGGCGGTTGTTGATGAGCATCGAGGCCAGGACGAACAGTACGGCGACCAGGAACATGGCCGTACCGATGACATTGATCTGGACGGGCGTGCCGCGCTGTGCCGAACCCCAGACGAACATGGGGAAGGTGACGGTGGAGCCCGCGTTGAAATTGGTGATGATGAAATCGTCGAAGGAGAGGGCGAAGGAGAGCAGTGCGCCCGCCGCGATTCCGGGGGCCGCGATGGGGAGGGTGACCCTGACGAACGTCTGCACCGGTCCGGCGTAGAGGTCCCGGGCCGCCTCCTCCAGGCGCGGGTCCATCGACATCACGCGCGCCTTGACCGCGGTGACGACGAAGCTGAGGCAGAACATGATGTGGGCGATGAGGATGGTGTAGAAGCCCAGCTGGGCGCCCATGTTGAGGAACAGGGTGAGCAGCGAGGCCGCCATGACGACCTCGGGCATCGCCATCGGCAGGAAGATCAGCGAGTTCACGGCGCCGCGGGCCCGGAACCGGTAGCGGACCAGCGCGAAGGCGATCATCGTGCCGAGCACGGTGGCGCCGATCGTCGCCAGGGTGGCGATCCGGAGGCTGATGGAGAGCGAGCCGCACATGTCGGCGACCCCGCACGGCTGCTTCCAGGCGTCGAGCGAGAACTGCTGCCATTCGTAGTTGAAGCGCCCCTTCGGTTTGTTGAAGGAGAACACCGTGACGATGACGTTCGGAAGGAGGAGATATCCGAGGGTCAGCAGTCCCGCGATGACGACGAGACGTTTCTTGAGCCAGTTGACGAAGGGCATTTAGACCAAGTCCTCCGTCCCGGACCGGCGAATGTAGATGGTGACCATGGCGAGGATCGCGGCCATGAGGATGAAGGAGAGCGCGGCCGCTGTCGGGTAGTCGAGAATCCGCAGGAACTGCGTCTGGATCACGTTTCCGATCATGCGGGTGTCGGTCGAGCCGAGGAGTTCGGCGTTGACGTAGTCACCGGCCGCCGGGATGAAGGTCAGCAGCGTGCCGGAGACCACGCCCGGCATCGACAGCGGGAAGGTGACCTTCCGGAACGTCGTCCACGGCTTGGCGTACAGGTCGCCGGCCGCCTCGTGCAGCCGTCCGTCGATCCGCTCCAGCGAGGTGTAGAGCGGCAGGATCATGAACGGCAGGAAGTTGTACGTCAGACCGCAGACGACGGCGAGCGGCGTGGCCAGCACCCGGTCGCCGGCCGTCCAGCCGAGGAAGTCGGTGACGCTCAGGATGTGCAGCGAGTTCAGGACGTGCACGACCGGGCCGTTGTCGGCGAGGATCGTCTTCCAGGCCAGGGTGCGGATCAGGAAGCTGGTGAAGAACGGCGCGATCACCAGGATCATGATCAGGTTCCGCCAGCGGCCGGCGCGGAAGGCGATGAGATACGCCAGCGGGTAGCCGAGCAGCAGGCACAGCACGGTCGCGGCGGCCGCGTAGAAGACGGACCTGAGGAACTGCGGCCAGTACTCGCTCAGCGCGTCCCAGTAGGTCACGAAGTGCCAGGTGACCTTGTAGCCCTCTTCCAGGGAGCCCGTCTGGATCGACGTGGACCCCTGGTAGATCATCGGCAGGGCGAAGAAGACGACCAGCCAGAGGATGCCGGGCAGCAGCAGCCAGTAGGGGGTCCACTTGCCTCGCTTGCGCGGGGCCTTCTTCGTCTCGGGTTCGGCGGCCGCCAGCGGCGGGGGCGCCTCGGAGAGCGTGGCCATCAGGCGGCCTCCTCCTCGGTGCCGGCGGAGCCCACTGTCCCAGCAAGCAGGGACTGCGCGGCGTCGAGGCCGAAGGTATGGGCCGGGCTCCAGTGCAGGACGACGTCGGCACCGGGCACCAGCCGCCCGTCGCGCTCGATGTTCTGCACGTACACCGCGAATTCGTCGCAGACCGGGCTGTCGATGACGTACTGAGTGGAGACGCCGATGAAGCTGGCGTCGGCGACCTTGCCGGTGATGCGGTTGCGGCCCTCGGGGATGGAGCCCGCGTCGTCCGCGTGCGTGAGGGAGATCTTCTCGGGCCGGACCCCGACCAGCACCTTGCCGCCGGTCGTGGTCGGCGCCGAACATCGCGCCTCGGGCAGCACCAGCTTCCCGCCGCCGGCCTTCAGGATGATGTCGTCGCCGTTCTTCGTGTCGACCTCGGCCTCGATGAGGTTCGAGGTGCCGAGGAAGTTGGCGACGAAGGTGGTGTTCGGGTTCTCGTAGAGGTCGGCCGGGGAACCGAGCTGCTCCACGCGCCCCGCGTTCATCACGGCGACCGTGTCGGCCATGGTCATGGCCTCCTCCTGGTCGTGCGTGACGTGCACGAAGGTGATGCCGACCTCGGTCTGGATCCGCTTGAGCTCCAGCTGCATCTGACGGCGCAGCTTGAGGTCGAGGGCGCCGAGCGGCTCGTCGAGGAGGAGCACCTTCGGGTGGTTGATGAGCGCGCGGGCCACGGCGACACGCTGCTGCTGGCCGCCGGAGAGCTGGTGCGGTTTCTTGCGCGCCTGCTCCTGCAGCTGCACCAGCTCCAGCATGTCCTCCACCTGCTTCTTCACGCTCTTGATGCCGCGCCGGCGCAGGCCGAAGGCGACGTTCTCGAAGATGTCGAGGTGCGGGAAGAGGGCGTACGACTGGAAGACCGTGTTCACCGGCCTCTTGTACGGCGGCAGATGGGTCACGTCCTGGTCGCCGAGATGCACGGTGCCGCTGGTCGGCTCCTCCAGCCCCGCGATCATCCGCAGGGTGGTGGTCTTGCCGCAGCCGGAGGCACCGAGGAGGGCGAAGAAGGAACCCTGCGGCACCGTCAGGTCCATCGGGTGTACGGCGGTGAAGCCGTTGTCGTAGGTCTTGCCGATGCCGGTGAGGCGGACGTCGCCGCTGTTGTCTGTCGTCATTCTCGTCACGCCCCTGTGAGCTTCGCGAACTTCTGCTGGTAGGCCGTCTCTTCCTTCGAGCTCAGCGAGCGGAAGGCGTGGGATCTGGCCTGCATGGCCTTGTCGGGAACGATCAGCGGGTTGCTGGCCGCCGACTTGTCGATCTTGGCAAGGTACGGCTGCACGCCCGCGGCCGGACTCACGTAGTTGATGTAGGCGGCGAGTTCGGCGGCCGGCTCAAGCTCGTAGTAGAAGTCCATGAGCCGCTCGGCGTTCGTCTTGTGACGCGCCTTGTTGGGGATCAGCATGTTGTCGGTCGACGTCATGTAGCCGCTGTCGGGGATGACATAGCCGACGTCCGGACTGTCGGCCTGGAGCTGGACGATGTCGCCGGCCCAGGCGATACAGGCGGCGAAGTCGCCCTTGGAGAGGTCGGACGTGTAGTCGTTGCCGGTGAAACGGCGGATCTGGCCCTTGTCGACGGCCTTCTGGAGGCGGGCGATGACGGCGTCGTAGTCGTCGTTTGTGAACTTCGCCGGGTCCTTGCCCATGTCGAGCATGGTCATGCCGATGCTGTCGCGCATCTCGGTCAGGAAGCCGACACGGCCCTTGAGCTTGGGGTTGTCGAGCAGGTCGGAGACCGTCTTCACCTCGACGCCGTCGAGCGCCTTCTTGTTGTACGCGATGACGGTCGAGATGCCCTGCCAGGGGTACGAATAGGCGCGGCCCGGGTCCCAGTCGGGACTGCGGAACTGGTCCGACAGGTTGGCGAAGGCGTGCGGGAGGTTCGACGCGTCCAGTTTCTGGACGTAGCCGAGCCGGATCATGCGGGCGGCCAGCCAGTCGGTGAGGACGATCAGGTCACGGCCGGTGTCCTGGCCGGCGGCGAGCTGCGGCTGGATCTTGCCGAAGAACTCGTCGTTGTCGTTGATGTCCTCGGTGTACTTGACCGTGATGCCGGTCCGCTTGCGGAACGCGTCCAGCGTCGGATGGTTCTTCCCGCTGTCGTCGACGTCGATGTACTCGGGCCAGTTGGAGAAGTTGACGACCTTCTCCATGGCCGAGTGGTCGTCGGCGGAGACCCCGCCCTGGGACTTGCCGGCCGCGGGGATGCCGCATGCGCTCAGCGCCCCGGCACCGCCCACGGCGAGCGCGCCGCCCAGCAGCGACCGACGGGTCATGGCGGCCCGGCCATTACGGAGGCTGCGCCGCATGGCGGCCACTTCGACCGGTGTCAGGCGGTCGGGCTCGTACTGCGTCATACGCTTGATGCCCTTTCGGGAAGATGGCCGGGGTCAGCGGCCGGAGCTGTGACTATCGGTCCCCGAAGATCGTGCGGTGCCAGTCCTTCCGCGCCACCGCCGTATTGTCGAACATAACGTGCTTGACCTGGGTGTACTCCTCGAACGAGTACGCCGACATGTCCTTGCCGAAGCCGGACGCCTTGTAGCCGCCGTGCGGCATCTCGCTGATGATCGGAATGTGGTCGTTGACCCACACGCACCCCGCCTTGATCTCGCGGGTCGCACGGTTGGCCCGGTAGACACCGCCGGTCCACGCGGAGGCGGCCAGACCGTACGGGGTGTCGTTGGCCAGCCGGATGCCCTCATCATCACTGTCGAACGGCAGAACGACCAGCACCGGCCCGAAGATCTCGGACTGGACGATCTCGCTGTCCTGCGGCGCGTCGGCGACCAGGGTCGGCCGGTAGTACGCACCGCTCTTCAGCTCCCCTCCGGGAGCCTCCCCGCCGGTCACCACGCGCGCGTAGCCGCGCGCCCGCTCCACGAACCCGGCGACCCGGTCCCGCTGGGCGTGCGAGATCAGCGGCCCGAGGTCGGTACCGGGAGCGAACGGTTCCCCGAGCCGCACGGTCTCCATCAGGGCGGCCGTCCCCGCCACGAACGCCTCGTAGAGCGGCCGCTGCACGTACGCGCGCGTGGCGGCGGTGCAGTCCTGCCCGGTGTTGATGAGCGCCCCGGCCACGGCCCCGTGAACGGCCGCTTCCAGGTCCGCGTCGTCGAAGACCACGAAGGGCGCCTTGCCGCCGAGCTCCAGGTGCAGCCGCTTGACGGTCGCGGTGGCGACCTCGGCGACCCGCTTGCCGACGCCGGTGGACCCCGTGAAGGAGGTCATGGCCACGTCGGGGTGCCCGACGAGGTGCTCACCGGCCTCCTTCCCGGTCCCGGTGACGATGTTGATCACACCGTCCGGGATCCCGGCGAGCGTGGCGGCCTCGGCGAAGAGCAACGACGTGAGCGGGGTCAGCTCGGCCGGCTTGAGCACGATGGTGTTGCCGGCGGCGATCGCCGGGAGGATCTTCCACGCGGCCATCTGGAGCGGATAGTTCCAGGGCGCGATGGAGCCGACGACACCGATGGGCTCGCGGCGGATGTAGGACGTGTGGTCACCGGAGTACTCGGCGGCGGCCTGCCCCTGCAGATGCCGGGCGGCCCCCGCGAAGAACGCGGTGTTGTCGATGGTCCCCGGCACGTCGAACTCGCGCGTGAGCTTCAGCGGCTTGCCGCACTGGAGGGACTCGGCGCGGGCGAACTCCTCGGCGCGGTCGGCGAGCACGGCGGCGAACCGGTGCAGCGCGTCCGACCGGTCACCGGGGGTGGTGGCGGCCCAGCCCGGAAACGCGTCCCGCGCGGCGGCCACGGCCCGGTCGACGTCCTCCGGGCCGGCCAGCTCGTACGTGTACACCTCCGCGCCGGTGGCCGGGTCGACGACGGCGTGCGTACGGCCCGACGTGCCCTTGGCGAACCGTCCCGCGATGTACTGCGCGCCGTCCGCGAGCCGTTCCTGCGCGGGGAAGGTATCCGGGGTGGCGGTGCCCGGGTTGTCCATGTCGCTTCTCCTCCGCCGTCACCCCGTCCCGAGAGGCGGGTGGCGTAGCTCCAGCTCGATTTGACTGCCGATCCTGACAGAGCAAGGGGCGACCAACAAGTGATTCCGTTGTTGCCTTTTGGTTACGCGACGGAATCTGTCGACCAGGTGTCGAGTCAGGGCGGAAAAGGCAGGACGGAGTGTCAGTGGTGGCTGCCAGACTGGCGTGCATGGCGGAGATCGATTCTGTGGAGGCCCTGATCAGGGCGGTCCGGGCGGGGGCCAGGATCAGGTACCTGCACTTCTGGGGACACCGGCCGAGGCCGGACGGGCAGGTCTCGGCGAGCTGTCTGAGCCAGTGGTGGCCGTCACGCTTCGTGGTCGACGGTGTGGAGTACGCGACCGCCGAGCACTGGATGATGGCGGGAAAGGCCAGGCTCTTCGGGGACGCGGAGGCGGAGCGGGCGGTCCTGGCGGCGGGGCACCCCGCAGAGGCGAAGAAGGCGGGCCGCCTGGTCCGGGGCTTCGACGAGGCGAAATGGCAGCGGGAGCGCTTCGGCATCGTGGCCGAGGGCAGCGTGCACAAGTTCGCCGCCGACGCCGGGCTGCGGGACTTCCTGCTGGCGACCGGCAACCGGGTCCTGGTGGAGGCGAGCCCGGTGGACCGGGTGTGGGGGATCGGCCTGACGGCGACGGACGCGGCAGCGGAGGATCCGACGCGGTGGAGGGGGCTGAACCTGCTGGGGTTCGCGTTGATGGAGGCGCGGGAGCGGTTGCGGATGGCGGGGGCGTAGAAAGACGAGGGGGTGGGGCTTGTGACCGACGGAACTGGTCCCACGCAAAGGGGCGCGGGGCTGTATCGATATGCGGCTCCCCCGCGTGGGCGCGACCAGCCCCCACCGCGCCGCACCCGACCACCCACCGGTCCGCCCGAGCTATTGGCTCCCCTGGCTCCCCGCCACCACGATCAGCGTGATGAACGCCGCGGCGAGCACCAGCCCCGCCGACCCGCAGATGATCCCGGCCAGCGCCTGCCCGCCGTTCGTCGCCACGCCCCGCTTCACCCGGGCCCGCCCGATCGACCCGAACACGATGGCCAGCACCCCCATCACCAGCGCGACCGGCGCCAGGCAGAACCCGATCGCACTGATGATCCCGGTCACCATGGCGGCCGTCCCCAGACCGTTGTCAGGCGCAGGCTGCATCCCGGGCCAGCCGCCGTACCCCCCGGGCCCGGCCGCCGGATACGACGGCAGCGGCTGGCCGGGATAGCCGTATCCCGGCGCGGGCGGGGCGGAAACAGGGCCACCGGGGTAGCCGTAGGGAACCTGACCGGGCCCGTTCGGGGCGATCGGCGGCGGAGGCACCGCCGCGCTCTGCGGCTGCTGAGGCTGCTGCGGCGCGGGCGGAGCGTAGGGGTTGGGCGGCGGTGCGGCGGGATCCGGCGCCGCGAAGGGGTTCGCCGGCGGAGCCGGGCGCATGTCGGACGGCGCGGCGATGGGGCTGGCCCAGCCCTGCGGCGGTGCGCCGGCGGAGGCGTCCGGCCCCGGTATCGCCGCGACCGTCCGCTGGTCGTGGACCGACGGCGGTATCACCGGCGCGTCGGGCCCGGCCCCCTCCCCGACGTCCTCCCCCTTGTCCAGCCGTACCTTCGGAGCCTGCGGCACCTCGTCAGCCATCGTGTGATGTCCCCTCTCCTGCACGTATGCCGCCGCCATGCTACGGCCCGGCCCCCGGCCGGACTCCGGCCCGGCCTACGATGACCCCGAGTCACCGATCAGCCGATCACCGCGCCGGGCCCCACGGCCGTACCCCGCCGTAGGCGGCCCGCGCCGTTCCGGGGAGGAACCCTTGTCCGACCGCCACGCCGAACCCGCCGCGCCGCGCGATGTGCACGCCTTCATCGCCGGACTGCCCAAGGCCGAACTGCACGTCCACCACGTCGGCTCCGCCTCCCCCCGCATCGTGTCGGAACTCGCCGCCCGGCACCCCGACTCCAAGGTCCCGACCGACCCCGAGGCCCTGGCCGACTACTTCACGTTCACGGACTTCGCCCACTTCATCGAGGTCTATCTGTCGGTGGTCGACCTGATCCGCACACCCGAGGACGTGCGGCTGCTCACCTACGAGGTGGCCCGCGAGCTCGCCCGCCAGCAGGTGCGCTACGCCGAGCTGACGATCACCCCGTTCTCGTCCACCCGGCGCGGGATCGACGAGCGGGCCTTCATGGACGCCATCGAGGACGCTCGGAAGGCGGCGGAGACCGAGTTCGGCACGGTGCTGCGCTGGTGCTTCGACATCCCCGGCGAGGCGGGTCTGGAGGCCGCCGAGGAGACGGCACGGCTGGCGACGGACGACCGGCTCCGCCCGGAGGGCCTGGTCTCGTTCGGTCTCGGCGGCCCCGAGATCGGGGTGCCCCGGCCGCAGTTCAAGCCCTACTTCGACCGGGCCGTCGCGGCCGGCCTGCACTCCGTCCCGCACGCGGGCGAGACCACCGGCCCCGGCACGGTCTGGGACGCGCTGACCCACCTGCACGCCGAGCGCATCGGCCACGGCACCAGCTCCGCGCAGGACCCGAAGCTCCTCGCCCACCTCGCCGAACACCGGATCGCGCTGGAGGTGTGCCCGACCTCCAACATCGCCACCCGCGCGGTGCGCACCCTCGAAGAGCACCCGATCAGGGACTTCGTCGACGCCGGTGTCCTGGTCACGGTCAACTCCGACGACCCGCCGATGTTCGGCACCGACCTCAACAGCGAGTACGCGGTCGCCGCCCGTCTCCTCGGGCTCGACGAGCGCGGCATCGCCGACCTCGCGAAGAACGCGGTGGAAGCGTCCTTCCTGGACCTGGCGGGCAAGGCGGCGGTCTCGGCCGAGATCGACGCGTACACGAAGGCGTGGCTCGCCCCCTGACGAGCCCCTGCGGAACCCCTGCGGAGCCCTGACACCATGGGCTCATGCAGACCGTGACCGCCGTGGCCCACCGCGGCGACCCCTACCGCTTCCGCGAGAACACGCTCGACTCCCTGCGTTCCGCGCTCCGCCGGGGCGCGGACGCGGTGGAGACCGACGTTCGGCTCACCCGTGACGGTGTTCCCGTCCTCCTGCACGACGAGACGCTCAAGCGGTTGTGGGAGCACGACCGCCCGCTGCCCACCCTGTCGGCGGACGAGGTGCGCGGACTCACCGCGGGCGCCGCGGGCGGTGTCCCGACCCTCGCCGAGGCGCTGGCGGCGACGGAGGGCAGCCGGGTGATGCTCGACCTGCCCGGGGACCCGAGCGAGCGGGCGGTGGCAAGGATCGTGGCCGTGGCCCGGGAGTGCGGTGCGACGGAGCGCGTCTACTACACGGGGGACGCCGTCGCGATGCTGGCGGTCCGGGCCGCCGACCCGTCCGCCGAGATCGCCCTGACCCGCAAGACCGTGGCCCCGGCCCGCCCCGCCCTCCTGGACGCGATCCGCCCCCGCCACCTCAACTACCGCTTCAGCCTGCTCGACCCCGAACTGGTAGAACACATCCACCACAGCGGCTACCTGGTCTCCTGCTGGACCCCGGACACCCGCCGCTCCCTGCGCCGCCTGCTGGACATGGGCGTCGATTCGATCACCACGAACAGAGTGGACGTACTCAACGCCCTCCGCTGAACGCGCCCCGAAAGGGGCGCGGGGCTGTACTTGACATGCGGCTCCGCCGCGTGGGCGCGACCAGCCCCCACCCAGCCGCACTAGACCCGCGACCTCTGCGCCACCGTCGCCGCATCAGCCGGCACCGACCGCGTCACATACTGCGGAACCGGCGCCGCATCCGTCCCGTCATCCCGCACCAGCCCATACCGGACCGCCCCGTCCGGGGGCCCGTACAGCACATCCTTCTCCACCGCGTCCCACGACGACGGGAAGACGCTCACCCCGTAGTCGGCCCCCCGCTCGTTCACCGTGAACGTCACGCTGCCGTCGACGTAGTAGTACTCGTTCTGCCACATCTGCTGCGCCCCCGACGGCAGCACCGCGTACCCGACCGCCGAGTTCCCCATCCCCGTCGCGGACGTGTCCGTCGTACTCACCCGGTCGTCCATCCGCCGCCCGCCCCCGGACGCCACATGGAAGATCTTCCCCTTCAGCCCGGTCCAGGACGGCATGACCAGGTTCCCGGCCCGGTACTGCGGTGAGATCTGCCAGCGGACCAGCACATAGCCCTGGCCGGAGAGGGTGACACCGTCCCCGCGGTGGTTCAGGACGGCGTGCGCCCCACCCGTACTGGTGATCCCGCCCTCCGGCCGGTGCGGCAGCGCACCCGGCCTGGTGTCCGGATCCGGCGCCGTGTCGACCGCGTCGACGACCGAGCCGTAGACCGCCGCGGTCGCCGAAGCCGACGGGGACGGGGACGGCGGGGCGGAAGAGGACGGCGAGGGCGTGGTGACCGGCGTCTGCGGTACCGCACGCGTGACCGCCGCCGTCGGCGACACCGCGGTCCGCGGTGCCGGGTCGTGCGGCGTCTGTACGACGACATAGGCGCCGCCCGCCACGATCGTCGCCCCGGCGGTCACCGCCACCGCCGGTTTGGTCAGCACGCCCAGGACCTTCGCCGACCAGCCGGCGGACACGGAACCGGCCGCGGCCGCCGTCTTGCCGCCGAGCAGCAGCGACAGTGTGAAGCCGACCGGGACCGGCACCAGGGCGATCCCGACCAGCAGCCGTTCCGCCGGTACGACGGAGTCACGGGTGTCTCCGCAGTAGCCGCAACCCCGGATGTGCCGGGCCAGCCGCTTGCGCCAGACGGAGTCGGGCCGCCCGTCCCAGCGGGCGGTCAGCTCGCGCAGTTCCGGGCAGGCCCCGTCCAGGGCGCGCACGATGCCGCGCGAGGTCTCCAGCCGCTCCTTCATCCGCTGGACGCGGACGGCGGCATGCTGCCGGCTGATGCCGACGGCCGCCGCCAGTTCACGCCGGGTGAGTTCGCCCGACACCTCCAGCCACCACAGCGACACCAGCTGCCGGTCCTCGGCGTCCAGCCAGCGCACGGCCTCCGCGACCTCCCGCCGCTGGCCCTCCAACTGGAGTCGCAGCACGGTGAGTTCGGCGAAGTCGGCGGCGCCGTCCGGGACCGCCTCGTCCAGTTTCCGGTCCCGTCTGCGGCGCGCCCGGTCCCGGATCTGCCGCATGGCGATGGCCACCAGCCAGGACCGGAAGCTGTCCGGGTCGCGCAGGGTGCCGAGGTTGTCGACGGCCCGCAGCATGGTCTCCTGGACGACGTCGTCGACGTCGGCGTGGCCGTTCAGGGCACGGCCGACCACGTTGTAGACCAACGGCAGCCAGCCCGCGACCAGTTCGTCCAGCGCACGCCGGTCGCCCTCCTGCGCGGCCGCGACCGTGGCCCGCCACTGCCGCGACACCTGCACGTTCGTCCTCATAACCGCACCTTCTCAGCCGGGGCGGTGGCTTTGGCAATGTCGGGGATCACAGTGCGGAGACGGAGTGCGGGGTTCCGGGATAACACTTTTTCATCCGCCGAGTTCCCGGGCAGCCGTGCCCCCTAAGGGTGTTGCCTGGTAACTCCCCTAGTTCTTGAGCCAGTTGGTGGGTGACAACTCAGGGGCGCGTGCCCTCCCCGCCGACGATCCGGGCGGCGCGGTACCCCCGGAGGATGGCCGCGACCCTTGACCGATCACCTCCTGAGGAGCTCACGCATGCGTGTCCGCACCCGGAGTACCGCCCTCGCCGCCTCCCTCGTCCTGGCCCTCGCGGCCGGACCGCTGGCCGCCCCCGCCCTCGCCGCCGCCCCGGCGCCCGCCGCCGCGCGGGCCGCCACCGGTCCGGACGCCACCGGTCCGGACGCCGAGGCACTGCGTGCCGCGATCGCCGGGCTGCCCGACGCGGACGCCACCGCCGCGCTCGTCCGGGTGGGCGGTACCGACGGCGTCTGGCGCGGCAGCGCGGGCGTGCACGACCTGGCGAGCGGCCGGGCGGCGGACCCGGACGCCCGCTTCCGCGCCGGTTCCACGACGAAGGTGGTGACCGCGGCGGCCGTACTGAGACTGGCGGCGCAAGGGCGGATCGACCTCGCCCGGCCGGTCCAGCAGTACCTCCCGGACCTGTTCACCCCGGCCTTCCGGCCCATCACGGTGCGGCAGTTGCTGAACCACACCAGCGGCATCCCGGAGGGCGACGGCTGGGGCAACTCCTTCGAGGCGCAGTACGCGCACCGCTTCGACACGCTCACCCCGCAGCAGGTCGTGCGGTCGGCGGTGGCGAAGGGCCCCGAGTTCGCGCCGGGCACCCGGCAGGACTACCTCAACATCAACTACACGGTGCTCGGGCTGCTGATCGAGAAGGTGACCGGGCGGTCGTACGCCTCGGTGGCCGAGCGGCTGGTGCTGCGCCCCGCCGGGATGCGGGACACCTACTTCCCCGGCACCGACCCGCGCATCCGCGGCCCGCACAACCACGGCTACCAGAGGGTGACGAAGGCCGACGGGACGACGGAGTTCCTGGACGTCACCGAGTGGAACCAGGCGGACCGGTTCGCCGCCGGGGACATGATCTCCACCACCGCCGACCTGGAACGGCTGCTCACCTCCCTCTTCCGGGGGCGGATCGTGCCGCCGGGACCGCAGCTGGAGGAGATGTTCACGGTCCCGGCGAACATCGAGGGGGCCACCTACAGCGCCGGGCTGCAGCGCTTCGCGTACGAGGGCCGGGTGTACTGGGTCAAGTCGGGCTCCCGGTACGGCTACAGCGCGGCCATCGCCGGGACCCGGGACCTGAGCCGGACCCTCGTCTACTCGGTCGACGCGACCGACGCGAAGGGCGTGGACACGAACCCGGTCGCCGAGCGGATCGTCCTCGCCGCGCTCAAACAGGTCGCGCAGGAGTGAGGGTGAGAGTCCGGTCGGCCCGCGCCCGGCTTCACGATCACACCATTGCCGGTCTGCCCATCGCACCGTCTCCCCGTCGCCCGTGGGGATGACCGGCCGCTGGTACCCCGGTACCAGCGGCCCGCCGAAGATTCCCCCGGGGTCCCAGGGTCCGGAGGCGGCCCGCTCCTACCTTCGACAACGGAGACCGCGACGAGACCGGCCGCGGCCGAGTGCGAGGCAGGAAGGCCCAGCTCCATGATCGAAGCACGCGAACTGACAAAGCGCTACGGCGACAAGACCGTCGTCGACCGTCTGAGTTTCACCGTGAAGCCCGGTGAGGTGACCGGCTTCCTCGGTCCCAACGGCGCGGGCAAGTCCACGACCATGCGGATGATCGTCGGCCTGGACGCCCCCACCCACGGCTCGGTCACCGTCAACGGCCGTTCCTACGCCGGGCACCCCGCCCCCCTGCACGAGATCGGCAGCCTCCTGGAGGCCAAGTCCGTCCACCCGGGGCGCAGCGCGGCCAACCACCTCCTGGCGCTCGCGTACACACACGGCATTCCGCGCAGCCGCGTCGACGAGGTCATCGAGCTGGCCGGGCTGACCAGCGTGGCCGGCAAGCGGGTCGGCGCCTTCTCGCTCGGCATGGGCCAGCGGCTCGGCATCGCCTCGGCGCTGCTGGGCGACCCGGCGATCGTGATGCTCGACGAACCGGTCAACGGCCTCGACCCCGAGGGCGTGCTCTGGGTCCGCAACCTGCTGCGTCAACTGGCCGACGAGGGGCGGGCCGTGATGCTCTCCTCGCACCTGATGAGCGAGACCGCGCTGATCGCCGACCATCTGGTGATCATCGGTCGGGGCAGGCTGCTCGCGGACACCACGGTCGAGGACTTCACCCGGGAGGCGGGCGGCGGTGGCGTGAAGGTCGTCACCGGCGAGCCCGCGAAGCTGCGCTCGCTGCTGGCCGGACCCGACGTCACGATCACCTCCTCGTCCGCCGAGGAGCTGCTGGTCGCGGGCCGGGACGCCCGGGAGATCGGGACGGTCGCCGCCCTGCACGGCGTACCCGTGTACGAACTCACCCCGCAGGCCGTCTCCCTGGAGACGGCGTTCATGGACCTCACCCGGGACGTGGTCGAGTACCAGAGCGCTCCGGCCGGCACCGCACGAAAGGCCGCCTGATGACCGTCACCAGCATCGCCCTCGCCCGCCCGGCGCCGTACAAGGTGACCGGCCGCCGGGTACTGCGCTCGGAGTGGGCCAAGTTCTGGTCGCTGCGCTCCAGTTGGATCACCCTCGCGGTCGCCGTGTTCCTGCTGGTGCTGTTCGGGACGATCGCCAGCTACACCTACAGCGCGGGCGCCACGGCGGGCGGCCCGCCCGGCGCGAGCAGCGGGGAGAGCGACGCGGTCAGCCTGGCCCTGACCGGTGTGACCTTCGCGTCGCTGGCCGTGGGCGTGCTCGGGGTGCTGCTGTCGGCGGGCGAGTACAGCACCGGCATGATCCGCTCCACGCTCACCGCCGTCCCGCGGCGCCTCCCGGTGCTGTGGGCGAAGGCCGCCGTGCTCGGTCCGATCGCCCTGGTCCTCACCACGCTCGGTGCGCTGGCCGCGTTCGGTCTCGGCTCGCCCGGTCTGGACGGCGAGAAGATCTCCCTGTCGCTCGGCGACGACGGGGTGCTGCGCAGCCTGGCCGGAGCCGGCCTCTACCTCGGTCTGGTCGCCGTCTTCGGCGTGGCCCTGGGCGTGCTGCTGCGCAACTCCGCCGGGGCCATCGCCTCCCTGGTCGGCATCCTGCTGATCCTGCCCGGCCTGGCCTCGCTGCTGCCCGACTCCTGGTACGACACCCTCAGCCCCTACTTCCCGAGCAACGCCGGCCAGGCGGTGTACGCCCTGCACCAGTCCTCCGACGCCCTCTCGCCCGGGGCGGGCATCGCCGTCTTCGCCGGCTGGGTGGCGCTGACCCTGGCCGCGGCGGCGTACCGGCTGGCCAGGACCGACGTCTGAGCCGGGGCGGACGCAGCGGATGCGCCGGATGCACCGGACACCCCCGGCCCGGAGGGCGCCGGACCCGAGGACAATGGCCGGCATGAGTCCGCCGCACCGCGCGGCAGCCGCCGGGGACACCGACCGGGGGACGGCGAGCGCGCCGTCCCCCAGGTCCGACGCGGCCTGGTCGCACGCCTGGGCGCATCCGCTGCTGGGCCGGATGCTGCGCGACCGCAGCCGCCGGCGGCAGCTGGACCGGCGGCATCCGTGGCTGCTCGACACCGCGCTGGTGCTGTTCATGCTGCTGGTCAGCCTGCCCGACCTGCTGATGGTCGACCACAGCTCCCCCTTCGCGCACACGACCGCCCCGGACACGCTGCCGACCGGCGTCCTGTGTGCCTTCGTCGCCGCGCTGGTCCTTCCGCTGTGGTGGCGCCGCCGGGCCCCGGCCGTCGTGTACTGCACGATCCTCGCCGTGAACCTGGTCGAGTGGTCGGCGGGGCTCTGGCTGCGGGCGGGCACCGCCACGCTCGTCGCCCTCTACACCCTGGCCCGCAACGGCTCCCTGCGCGTGCTGGGCTGGTCGGTCGGGCTGAGCGTCGTCGCGCTGGCCCTGGGCGCCAACGTCCTGGCGCCGATCGACCATCCGCTGCTCGGCACCTTCTTCCTGCTGGGCTCGCTGACCGCGGCGGTCGCCGTCGGCCTGACCGTCCGGATCCGGGGGCTCTATCTGGCGGCCCTGGAGGACCGCGCCCGGCAGCTGGAGATCGAACAGGAGCAGCGGGTACGGCTCACCGCGGCCGCCGAGCGTTCCCGGGTCGCCAGGGAGATGCACGACATCGTCGGCCACAACCTCTCCGTGATGGTCAGCGTGGCCGACGGCGCGGCGGTCCTCGCCGGCAACCGGGGCGAGCGGTCCGCGGAGGCCCTGCGGATCCTCGGCGACACCGGCCGGCAGGCGATGAGCGAGCTGCGCCGGGTCCTGGGCGTGCTGCGCGAGGGCGCCGACGAGGAGCGGCCGCTGGCGCCGCAGCCGGGCATCGTGGACCTGGACCCGCTGCTGGCCCGGGTCCGGGCGGCGGGGCTGCCGGTGACGTACCGGACGGTGGGCGACCCCGACGCGCTGGGCGACGGTGTCCAGCTCACCGTCTACCGGATCGTCCAGGAGTCGCTGACCAACACCCTCAAGCACGCGGGACCCGGCGCGTCCGCCGAGGTGACGGTCGCCGTCGCGCCGGGCGAGGTGCGGGTCCGGGTCGCGGACACCGGCACGGCACCGGAGCCGGAACCGTCCGACGACACGACAGGTCACGGCCTGGTCGGCATCCGGCAGCGGGCCGCGATGTACGGCGGCACGGTCGTCGCCGGACCGTGCGGGGGCGGTCCCGGCTGGCTGGTCGACGTCGTCCTCGACGTGCCCTCGGCCCCGCCCGCACCACCCACCGCATCACCCACCGCGCCGGCTCCGGGAGAGCAGCTGTGACGACCGTACTGATCGCCGACGACCAGCCGCTCCAGCGGATGGGTGTGCGGATGCTGCTGGAGGGCACCCCCGGTCTGGAGCCGGTCGGTGAGGCGGAACACGGCGCGGCGGCCGTCCGGCTCGCCGCCGAACTGCGGCCCGACGTCGTCCTCATGGACATCCGGATGCCCGGCATGGACGGGCTGGAGGCGACCCGGCGGATCGTCGCCACCGGCGGCCGCACCCGCGTCCTCATCGTGACCACCTTCGACCTCGACGAGTACGCGTACGACGGGCTGCGCGCCGGGGCCAGCGGCTTCCTGCTCAAGGACACCCGTCCGGAGGAGCTGGTCGCGGGCATCCACGCGGTGGCGAGCGGCGACGCCGTGGTGGCCCCCTCGCTGACCCGGCGCCTCCTGGACGCCTACGCCCACCGGGTGCTGGCGCCCGCGGCCGCCGTCGAGGACCCCCGGCTGCGCTCGCTGACCGACCGCGAGCGCGAGGTCCTGGTCGCCATCGGCCGGGGCTGGAACAACACCGAGATCGCCGAGCGCCTCGTCCTCACCGAGTCGACCGTCAAGAAGCACGTCGGCCGGGTCCTCGCCAAGATCGGGGCGCGCGACCGGATCCAGGCCGTGATCACGGCGTACGACGCCGGACTGGTCCGCGCCAAGTAGGCGGACCGCCGCTCCCGGAACCGGCCGCCGAGCAGTCGGACCCCCCTCTCCCGATGCGGCGACTCCAGGCGTAGCATGTGAACGAAACT
Organism: Streptomyces hyaluromycini; assembly: GCF_002217755.1. Classification (GTDB taxonomy): domain Bacteria; phylum Actinomycetota; class Actinomycetes; order Streptomycetales; family Streptomycetaceae; genus Streptomyces; species Streptomyces hyaluromycini. Next base: position 93,599 of record NZ_BCFL01000016.1, read on the forward strand.
GTTTCGTTCAGGGAACGGACCTCGCATGGAGAAGACAGGCATGGTCTCCGTACTCGTCGTCAACGACCAATCCCTCCAGCGCCTCGCCCTGCGCATGCTCCTCGCGGCCGAGCCCGGCCTGACGGTCGTCGGGGAGGCGGCGGACGGGGACGAGGCGATCCGTGCGAGCGCCGCGCTCCGCCCCGACGTCGTCCTGATGGACAGCCACCTCGCCCGGGCGGACGCGATCGACACCATCCGGCGCATCGCCCGCCCCGCCCCGCCCCGCACCCCCGGCTTCACCGGCGAGGCGGCGGCCGTCTCCCGGGTCCTGGTGCTGACCGCGGCCGAGCAGGAGGCGGACGCCTGGGCGGCCCTGCGGGCGGGTGCCGGCGGCTTCCTGCTCGACGACGCCGACCCGACCGAACTGACCGCGGCCATCCGGGTGGTGGCCGCCGGCGACGCCGTCATCACGCCCGGTCTGACCCGCGCGCTCATCGACGCCGTCCGCCAGCAGCACACCGTCCGCCCCCTCCCCCGTACCTCGGGACTCGGCACCCTCACCGAGCGCGAGCGCGACGTCCTGATCGCCGTGGCCGCCGGCTGGACCAACGCCGAGATCGCGCAGTGGCTGTCCATCGCGCCGACCACCGTGAAGACCCACGTCAGCAACGTCCTCGCGAAAATCGGCGCCCGGGCCCGAGTACAGGCGGTGACCTTCGCCTACGAGTCGGGCCTGATCCGACCGGCGGCCTAGGGCCTGTCTGACAATTCCTGTCTGCCTCGCGACGCCATGCACGCACTCTCGCCGCACCTGACGCCGCGAGGCCGCCCTCCGGGCGACGACGGGAATTGTCAGACAGGCCCTAGCGGCAGCGCCCCGAAGGGGCGCTGGGGGTACCCCCGGCCGAAGGCTGGGGGAGGAACTGCGCGACCAGCCACGACGGCGCCACACCCGGCCGACGACGCAACGCGGCCCTCCCCAGCGGAACGCTCAGAAGCTCTCGCCGCCCAGCGCCTTGATGAACGCCAACGGGTTCCAGTACTCGCGGTACTTGACGATCTTGCCGTCCTTGAACGTCACGAACGTCGCGTAACTCATGTCGTACGGGTTCCCGTTGGCCAGCACCCGGCCGGTGACGCTCCAGTCGGCGACGGCCACATCGGGGTCTTCGGTGGCGTGGACGGTCGCCGACGTGATCCGGTGCACGTCGATGAGGTCGGGGTAGCCCTTCAGGTACTCGTAGACGGCCGCCCGGCCCTCCAGCCGGGTGGGGCTGCCCTCGGGGGCGAAGGGGAACTCGACGACGACGTTCTCGTCGCACTGGTCCGCCCAGGCCTTCATGTCCTTGGAGAGGAAGATGTCGAGGCTGCGCCGCACCAGGTCGGCGGCGGTAAGGGTCTCGCTCATGGTTCGTTCCCATCGTGATACGGAGTGGGCCACGCATTAATGTGGCTAGCCACATAATTACTTGGCTAGCCACATAAGTCAAGCGATCCACGGCTCACGTGAACAGTCCGCCGCCATCCACGGTCAGGATCTGGCCGGTCAGCGCCTCGGCGGCGTCGCTCGCCAGGAAGCCGGCCGCCGCCGACACGTCCTCGGGCGTCAGCGCGCGGGGCAGCGCCTGCCCGGCCTGCGAGGCCTCGAAGGCGGCGTCCGGCTGGTAGGCGGTGGACGCGGTCCGGGTCAGCCCGGGCGCCACTGCGGTCACCGCGATCCCGTACCGCCCGAGCGAGGCGGCGAGCGACCGGGTGAGGCCGATCAGCGCGCCCTTGCTGGTCACGTACGCCAGCAGGTCCGGGCTCGGCGGCTTCCAGAAGGTGTCGGAGACGATGTGCACGATCCGGCCGAAGCCGCGCTCCCGCATCCCCGGCACGAACGCCTGGGCGAGCAGCACCGCGGACTCGACGTTGACGGCCTGGACCCGGCGCCAGGCGTCCAGGTCGACGGTCTCCACGTCCATCAGGTCGGTGGCGGCGGCCGCGTGCACCAGCACGTCGCACCGCCCGTTCTCGGCCAGCACGCGGCGCGCGCCCGCCCGTACGTGCTCGGCGTCGGCCAGGTCGCAGACGATGTCGCCGGCGCGGTCCAGGACCCGTACGACATGGCCGCGCCCGGTCAGCTCGCGCACGATGGCGCCGCCGATGGCCCCGGCCCCGCCCACGACGACGGCGACCCTGGGGGTGGTGGGGGTTTCAGGCATCAAATGCTCCTGACGATGGTGAGGGTGGGGCGGGGGAAGGTGCGGGCGGCGCATGCGCCGGTGCGGTACGTCGGCGGCTGCCCCTGCCGTCGACGTACCGCACCGGCCGTCTTTATTGCTCGCGTAAGCAACAATCTAGTGACACGAAACCCTGTCAGTCGTGGATGGCGCTGCCCAGTCCCAGGTCCAGCCGGAGGGACTCCACCAGCGAGAAGGCGCTGCTCTCGGTGAAGACGTCGGCCGCGGCGAGCGTGCCGGTGTACTTGGCCGCGACCGGGGCCGCCGCCTGCCGGCAGACCTCGTCGAGCCAGGTCTTGACGACGGCCCAGATGTTGTTGCCGTACTTCGCCGCGTAGACGCCGTAGTCGACGGTCCCGAGGGCCTGCTTGATCGACGTGGTCAGGTCGTCGATGTACTGCTGGTGCACGGTGACGTCGGCCCGGGTGCCGAGCCGCCCCATGTGACCGGCGATGTGGTGCTTCCAGGGGTACGACAGCGCCTTGGCCGGGGCGGCGAGGTAACCCTGGATGTCCTCGCTGTAGTTGAGCGCGCCGAAGGGGGCCCAGCCCGGGATGGTGATGTCGACCAGCATCAGCGTGTCGTGGTGCGGGAACCGGATGTAGATGTTGTCCGGCGCGTGGTTGGTGCCGTGGTAGGCGAGTTCGACCCGCTCGCCGCCGACGTGCAGGGTGTAGCGGTCGGCGAACGTGATGTCGGGAGCGGGCTTGTTCGGGTTGTTGTCGCGCAGCAGCAGCCGGCGGTTCTCCTCGTGCCCGATCCGGACCACATGGCGCCCGAAGAGCCCGGACGCGCCGACGTGGTCGGAGTGGTGGTGCGAGTGGACGATGTGGGTGACCTTGTTGCTGGTGCCGTTGGCGGCGGCGATCTCGTCCACCGCGCGCTGCAGGTTGTGGCCGATGGTCGGCGGGGCGTCGAACAGCACGACCCCGTCCCGGGTGGTGAGGAAGGCGGCCTGGTAGTCGCCGTCGGTCACCCAGTAGAGATTGCGCTGGACGCGGCCCACGTAGTAGCCCTGGCTGTTCACCGCAGGGCCGAGGGAGCCCGCGGGCACCGGCGCGTAGTCCGGCAGGCCGGCATCGGAGGATCCGGCGGCCGAGGCGTGCACGGTGGCCGCCGAGGCCGTCGTCGCGGTGCCCCCTGCGACCAGGGCCGCGGCCGCCGGCACTGCGGTGGCCGCGGCGACTCTGGCGAGGAACGAACGGCGGTCGGTTCCGGATGCGGAGCTGGATGACATGTCGATTCCTTTCGGAACGGTTCCGGGCAGGCCAGGGCGATCCGCCCCATCGGCTCCCGCCCGGCGCAACGCGATTACCGTAGCCCCGAATAGCTTGCCTAAGCAAGCAACTTGTTTCCCGGCGCAGTGCGGCCCCGGACATGCGGAGACCCCCGGGGGTCCGCTGGAGAACCGGCCTTCAACACCCGCTGCGACTAAGGTATTCCCAGCCCCGGAAGCACCCGGGCGGCGAGTTTCCGCCCACCGTCGCCCGCCACCACCCGCCGTCGCCCGCCAGAAGAGGAGCGCCATGCCAGCCGCGAAGCCCGACCCGGTGATGCCCCGGCCCAGCCTCGTCGGGCGCGCCCCGGTCAGCTTCGCGCTCTTCGCGCTCTCCCGCGAACTGCACGGTTACGGCGCCGAACTCCTCCTGAAGCTCGGCCTGCACCCCGGCCAGGAACTGATCCTGATGCGGCTCTTCGACCGGGACGGCCAGACCCAGGCCGAGTTGCAGCAGGCGGTCGGACTCGACCACTCCACGGTCTCGCGGTCGATCCGCCGCATGGAGGACGCCGGCCTGGTCGCCCGGGCCCGCGCCGAGCACGACCGCCGGGCCTTCATCGTCTCGCTCACCGCCGACGGCGAGGCGCTCCGCGAGCCGCTCGCCGACCTCTGGACCACGCTCGACCGCCTCGCCACCGAGACCCTGCACCGGCTGAAGGGCGCCGACTTCCTCAGCACGGTCGCGGAACTCGAACGCGCCTACGCCACCGCCCGCCGCGGCTGACCACCGAGGAGCCCCGCCACCCGGTGGCGACTGCGATGCGCGCCACAGAGGGGCCGTGGTCCGCCGTCGGGAATCCGTGAAACACCCAGGTGATCCGCCACCCATGCGCGAGGCTCATCGATCACCCGTGTTCCAGGCATTGGACGCATGCATGTCAGACGGCCGAGGCTTGCCGGCATCACCAGTCCCCCGGAAGCGACCCGGAGCGTCCCGGACGCGATCCTGGAAGCGATACGGAAACGGCAAGGAGCCGATCATGACGACCCAGTGGAACGCCGAAGAGGGGCGCATCGAGACCACCGCCCGCGGCCGTGCCGTGCTCTCCCAGCCCCGCCTCAACCGGGGCACCGCCTTCACCCCGGAGGAGCGGCGGTCGCTGGGTCTGGTGGGTCTGGTGCCGCCGGCGGTGCTGACCCTGGAGCAGCAGGCCGAGCGGGCGTACCGGCAGTACGCGGTGCAGCCGACCGATCTGGCCAAGAACGTCAACCTCACCGCGCTGCACGACCGCAACCAGGTGCTCTTCTACCGCCTGCTCTGCGACCACCTCGACGAGATGCTGCCCATCGTCTACACCCCCACCGTCGGCAAGGCGATCCAGCACTACAGCAACGAGTACCGGCGCCCGGCCGGCGTGTACCTGTCGGTGCACGCCCCCGAGGAGATCGAGGGCGCGCTGACGGCCTCCGGTCTGGGCCCCGACGACGTCGACCTGATCGTCGCCACGGACGGCGAGGCGATCCTCGGCATCGGCGACTGGGGCGTGGGCGGCATCGACATCTCGGTGGGCAAGCTCGCCGTCTACACCGCCGCGGCGGGCATCGACCCGAACCGCACCCTGGCGGTGATGCTGGACGTCGGCACCAACCGGCAGGAACTCCTCGACAACCCGCTCTACCTCGGCAACCGGCACCCGCGCGTGGACCGGGAGACGTACGACGCCTTCATCGACGCCTACGTCACCACCGCCCGCCGGCTCTTCCCGACCGCCCTGCTGCACTGGGAGGACTTCGGGCCCGCCAACGCCCGCCGCATCCTGGAGCGTTACCGCCCGACCGAGTTCACCTTCAACGACGACGTCCAGGGCACCGGTGCCGTCAACCTCGCCGCCGTGCTCTCCGGGGTGAAGGCGAGCGGGATCCGGCTGCGCGACCACCGGGTCGTGATCTTCGGCGCGGGCACCGCCGGTATCGGCATCGCCGACCAGCTGCGGGACGCCATGGCCGCCGACGGGCTGACCGCCGAGGAGGCCACCGCCCGCATCTTCGGCGTCGACCGCTACGGCCTGCTCACCGAGGACCAGCAGGACCTGCGCGACTTCCAGGTCCGCTACGCCCGCCCGGCCGCCGAGGTCGCCGACTGGCGGCGGGACGAGAAGGTGGGCGGCATCGCGCTGGCCGAGGTGGTCGAGCGGGTCCGGCCGACGGTCCTGATCGGCACCTCCGGACAGGGCGGCTCCTTCACCGAGGAGATCGTCCGCACGATGGCCGCCCACACCGAGCGCCCGATCATCCTGCCGATGTCCAACCCGACGGACCTGGCCGAGGCGGTCCCCGCGGACCTGCTGGCCTGGACCGAGGGCCGGGCCCTGATCGCCACGGGCAGCCCGTTCCGCCCGGTCGAGCAGGACGGGGTCCGGTACCTGATCGGGCAGGCCAACAACGCGCTGGTCTTCCCCGGCCTCGGCCTTGGCGCGATCGTCGCCCGGGCCACCCGGGTCACCGACGGCATGCTGGTCGCGGCCGCGCACGCCGTCGCCGGGCAGACGGACACCGACGGCCCCGGCGCGCCGATCCTGCCCCTCACCGACCAGCTGCGCGAGACCTCGGTGGCGGTCGCGGTGGCGGTGGCCCGTGCCGCGGCCGCCGACGGGGTGGCCGGCACGACCGTCGACGACTCCGTCGAGAAGCGGGTCAGGGCCGCCATGTGGCAGCCGGTGTACCCGCCGGTCAAGGCCGTCTGACCGGCCGGGACGCCGGGCGGCTCGCCGCCCCCGGGGCGACTCCCGGGGCGGGCGGCCACCGCCCCGGGAGTCGTCCATGTCCCCGGCGCCTTGATACGGCCCGTCCCATGCGGTACGAGAATGGGAGCATGGATCTCCAGGTGCTCCGCTCCTTCCAGGCCGTGGCCGAGGGCATGACGGTCACGGAGGCCGCGGCCGCCGCCCACATCACCCAGCCCGCCCTCTCCCGGGCCCTGAACCGGCTGGAGAGCGAGGTCGGCGCGGAACTCCTCCAGCGGGTCGGCCGGGTACTGCGACTCACCCCGGCCGGGCGGGTGTTCAAGGAGTACGTCGACGCCGTGCTCGACAGTTACGACCGGGGGCGGCGGGCCGTCGCCGAGGTCGTCGACCCCGACGCGGGCGTGGTCTCGCTGGCCTTCCTGCACACCCTGGGCACCTGGCTCGTGCCGAGGCTGGTCACCGGGTTCCGGCAGCGCTTCGCCGCCGTGCGGTTCGAACTGCACCAGGCGGACGAGAACGGCCTCGCCCAGCACCTCCTGGACGCCACCGCGGACCTGATCATCACCGGCAGGGACCCCGGCCACCCGCTGATCACCTGGCGCCGGCTCCTGGTCGAGCCCCTCTGGCTCGCCGTCCCGGCCCGCCACCGCCTCGCACAGCGCCGGCGCGTCCGGCTGGCCGAGGTCGCGGACGAGCAGTTCATCGTGCTCAAGCCCGGCTACGGCCTGCGCAGCGTCACCGAGACCCTGTGCCGCCAGGCCGGGTTCAGCCCGCTCGTCGGTTTCGAGGGCGAGGAGGTGGAGACCCTGCGCGGCCTGGTCGCGTCCGGTCTCGGCGTCTCCCTGATCCCGGCCGCGCCGGACGCCACCACGGATCCGGAGACCAACCCGGACCTCCCCGTCCGCTATCTCGGACTCACCGATGTGCAGGCCGTCCGGGACATCGGCATCGCCTGGCCGGCCTCCCGCACCCTGCCCCCGGCCTCCCGCCGCTTCATGGACCACGCCCTGAACGCCGCGGCCCAGCCCTGACGGAACACGGTTCCACCGATACCGGAACCGGCACGCCCGGATCACCGGCGCCATCTCACCGCCGACGGCCGCTTCCCCGCCCGGGGCTCCTCCGGCGACGCTCGGGGCTCCTCCGGCGACGCCCGGGGCTCCCCCGGCGACGCCCGGAACGGAGCGGCCCCGGCGGCCGGGGCGGGTGCGGTCCGTTCGCCGTCGTCTTCGAACGTCGTGCCCGGAGGGTAGACGAGCCGACCTATGTTGGTCAGAATCTCGACGCGGGCAAAAAAGATGCCCCACATTCCGGGGTCGGCCGTCAGGAGGCCGACACCAGTCCCTCGCCGCTCCGCGCTGCGAGCCCCCGCGCACGACGGGCACTCCCGTCACCCGCCACCGATGTCACATCCGCTTCGGGCTGATCCGCCTCAGCGCCGGCAAGGGAGCTCACGACATGCAGGCCGCTTCTCCCCACCAGACGACACACGCACCCGGGCAACTGCGCCGGGCGGTGACCTCCAGCTTCCTGGGCAGCGTCATCGAGTACTACGACTTCCTGCTGTACTCCACCGCCGCGGCGGTGGTCTTCCCGCACGTCTTCTTCTCCGACCTCGGCCCCACGGCCGCCACCCTCGCCAGCTTCACCACCTTCGCCACCGGCTACCTGGCCAGGCCACTGGGCGGAATCGTCTTCGGGCACTTCGGGGACCGGCTCGGCCGCAAGCGCATGCTCGTGGTGACGATGTCCCTCATGGGTGTCGCCAGCTTCCTCATCGGCGTCCTGCCCACCTACGGCCAGGCCGGCACACTGGCGCCGGTCTGCCTGCTGCTCCTGCGCATCGTCCAGGGCGTGGCGGTGGGCGGCGAGTGGGGCGGTGCCGTGCTCCTGTCCGCCGAGCACGCGACCGGACGGCGCGGGCTGTGGGCGAGCTTCACCAACGCCGGGGCCCCCTTCGGCATGGCGGTCTCCACGGTGGCCATGTCGGCGACGTCCGCCGCGGTCGGCGAGGACGCCTTCCTCTCCTGGGGCTGGCGCATCCCCTTCCTGCTCAGCGTGGTGCTGCTGGCCATAGGCCTGTTCATCCGGGTGCGGGTGACCGAGACACCGGTGTTCGCCCGGGCGGAGCGGGAGCAGAAGACGCGGGCGTCGGCACCACGCCGGCCGCTCCCCCTGTGGGACGTGCTGCGCCATCACCCCCGGGTGCTGCTGCTGGGCATCGGGGTCGGCCTGTCCGCGTTCGTCTTCCAGGGCACGGTGACCACGTACCTCATCTCCTACGCGGTGCAGGGCGGATTCCCCCGGCAGACGGTGCTCAACAGCCTGACGGTGTCCTCCACGCTGGCGGTGGCCGGCATCATCGGCTGGTCGGCGCTGTCCGACCGGCGGGGCCGGCGTCCGGTGGTCATGGCGGGCGCGGTGGCCGTGGGCGCCTACGCCTTCGCGCTGTTCCCGCTGGTCGACACCGGCAGCACCGGGCTGCTCGTACTGGCGCTGGTGCTCGGGCAGTCGCTGGTCCACCCGATGATGTACGGCCCGCTCGCCGCGCTGTACACGGAGCTCTTCTCCACCCGGAGCCGCTACACCGGCGCTTCCCTCGGCTACCAGATCGCGGGGCTGGGGGCCGGCTTCGCCCCGCTGATCTTCACCGAGGTACAGGCCGACACCGGTTCCGGGGCGACGCTGCTCATCTCGGCGATCATCGCCGGGTTCTGCCTGCTGACGGTGGTGTGCCTGGCCCTGCTCGGCGAGACCAGCCGCACCGATCTCACGGGCACGGGCGCGGACGCGGGCGCCCAGGCACACCTGCCCGCCGACGGCCGGCCGGAGACCGCCCAGGCGTCATGACCCGTGACGGCCGACGGGGTGCGCTCCGAGGGCGGCCCCGTCGGCGGAGGCCTCGTCGGCGGAGTAGAAGGAGGCGAAGGTGAACGCGCGTGCCGACGGTCCGTGCGCGCGCAGGTCCGCGAGCCGTTCCAGGGCCTCGCCGGTGGTCGGGAGATGACCGGCGGGGACCCACCAGAGCACCAGATGCGCCTCGATGTGCCGCTCGAACCATTCGCGCCGCCGCCGCATCACGTCCAGGTGCTCACTGCGGTAGGTGAAGCCCCACAGCGCCTCCTGGGTCTCCCACACCGACAGGTTGACGATGACGTCCTCGCCCGCCGGACGCAGGGCGGTGGCGTCGTCCGCCCCCTCCTCCACGAGCCGCCACACGAAGCCGGGCGCGTCGTCGGCAGCGGCGTTGACCGTGTCGAGCATCTCGACGAACGGCGCCATGCGCGGGTCGTCGAGGGGGAAACGGAGTGTGGCGACATTTAACTGGACGAGGTGGGCGTCGTACCCGGATGCGGTCATGACCCCATACCAGCACGCCCGTTCTTCTATGTCAATCTTCGTTGTTTTTAGAAGACTCCAGCACCACGCAGCACTCGCCCGGCCGGGCGTCCATCCGGGCCCGCACGGGACCGCCGGTGCCGAGCAGCCCCTCCAGCAGCGCGAGGTTCATGCCGCAGACCAGCGGCGGGAAGCGTTCGGCGACGGCATGGAAGGGGCAGTTGCGCATCCGGACGACGGGCGCGGCGGCCCCGGTCGCCCCCTCGGCGGCTTCGGCGGCTTCGGCGGCTTCGGCGGCTTCCAGGTGCGGTTCGTAACCGCGGGCCGCGAGCATCTCCATGGCCTCGCCGAGACCGCCGCAGGGCGCCGCCGAGCCGCGCAGGGCCTCGCCGCGGCGGCGCGCGGCCGCGCAGAGCCCGGCGTCCAGCCCGGCCTGCTCGGCGACTTCGGCGAGCAGTTCGGCGGCAGTGCGGTAGTCACGGGCGGGCAGTGACACGCTCCGCTCGTCCCGCGACCGCGTGTACACCTTGGCGGGCCGGCCCGCACCCGGCCCCGAGCGCCCGGTCAGGCGGCGGCTGCCGGCGTCGAGCAGCCCGGCCTCGGCCAGCCTGTCCAGGTGGTGCGCGGCGAGCGTGCGCGCCACCCCGGTCGCCTCCGCGGCCTCGTTGCGGCCGACCTCGCGGCCCTGCGCCGCCACGTACTCGTACAGCCGGCGGCGCACCGGATCCTGCAACGCCGCGATCGCGTCGATGTCGTTCACCCGACCATTCTAGGAACAACGCAGGTTGGAGATAGAAGGCCCGGACGCACGGGAAAATGATGGTCCGGATGACGGGAAATTGATGGATTCGAGGGCTTCACCAAATCCCCCCGCGAACCTAGCGTTGCGAGCACGCGAACGGCCTGGCCGTTGGCCGTGCGAGACCGATCGGCGCGTCCGCCACGGCCGCGTTCTGACGGTTTCCCGAACGGAGAGGGCGATGACGCCCGTGGAGTTGCTGATCGGCGGTCGGTGGCAGACGGCCCGGGAGCCGGGCGGTCCCGCGAGGTCACGTCCCCGTTCGACGGTCCTGCGGTTCGACGGCGGGCACGGTGGCGCTCACCGGAGCCGCGGCGCGGCGCCGTACCGCGGCCGGGGCCGCCCGTTCCACCCGGATGCCGTTCTCACCCGCCGCCCGACGGCCGCGGTCGCCCACTCCCACTGGAACCACCGAAAGGCCACGGCATGACCACCCCACAGCTGAACCGGATCGCCGGCGCGCCCATCTCCTGGGGCGTGTGCGAAGTGCCCGGCTGGGGCTACCAGTTGACGCCCGAGCGGGTACTGAAGGAGATGCGCGAGGTCGGCCTGGCCGCCACCGAGTTCGGCCCCGACGGCTTCCTGCCCGCCGCCCCGGAGGCGATGGCCCGCGTCCTCGCCGACCACGACCTGCACGCCGTCGGCGGCTTCACCCCGCTGCTGCTGCACGCGCCCGGCCACGACCCGCTGCCCGAGGCCGAACAGCTCCTGGCGGGCTACGACGCCTCCAAGGCCGAGGTCCTCGTCCTGTCCGCCGTCACCGGCCAGGACGGCTACGACTCCCGCCCCGAACTCGACGCCGACGGCTGGAAACTGCTCCTCTCCAACCTCGACCGGCTCACCGCACTGGCCGCCGAACGCGGAGTGCGCGCCGTCCTGCACCCGCACGTCGGCACGATGATCGAGAACGGCGACGAGGTCCGCCGGGTCCTGGAGCACTCGTCGATCTCTCTCTGCCTCGACACCGGCCACCTCCTCATCGGCGGCACCGACCCCGCCGAACTGACCCGGCAGGCCCCCGAGCGGATCGCCCACACCCACATGAAGGACGTGGACGCCTCCCTCGCCGCCAAGGTCCAGTCCGGCCGCCTCACCTACACCGACGCCGTCCGCGCCGGCATGTACCGCCCGCTGGGCGCCGGCGACGTCGACGTCCAGGCGATCGTCACCCACCTCACCGCCCGCGGCTACGACGGCTGGTACGTCCTGGAACAGGACACCATCCTCACCGAAGAACCCCAGGACAAGGGCCCGGTCGAGGACGTCTGGGCCAGCGCCGAACATCTGCGTTCGGCACTGCGGAACGCCGCGTAGCCGCCGGCCGCGCAGAGACCGCCGTCCGGCCAGGGCCGGGGCGATCCGCCCCGGCCCATTTCCGTGCCCGCCTTGCGCCACAGGGCGGTTGGCGACGGAAGGGCGGCTCGGTCCGGGCCGCCGAAGAAGGTCCGGACCCAGTCGATGACCGAGCCGGTCACCGCCCCGCCGCGGTCGGACAGCAGGAAGACGACGAAGCCGGCGATCTCGTCGACCTGGCCAGCCGGCCTGCCCGCGGGCCGGGCCGCGGTGACCTGCTCCCGCCACCCGTCACCCGCGCCGTGAAAGACGGTGCGCGGTCTTCTCCGCCCACGACCTCGCCCACGACAACACCCGCCCGCTGCGCGAGCGCCGCCGGCCTGCGGTCCTCCACCACGACCTGCGCCACGCCTGCCCGACCGTGATGCGCGCCCGCCAGGCCCGGCCGGACGACGGGCCCGGCACTCCCCTCGGCGACAGGAACCGGCGACCGTGCCGACCCTGCGACACGGCCGGAGCCCTCCCTGTTCATGCGGGAGCGGATCGGCGAGTACACGGCCGTCTGGACATGACCCGCACGTCGGGAACGTCATAACGACATCCTATTGACATGACATTTGACGGACGGCATCGTACTGGCTCGAAGGGCCGGGGTGTCCGGAGCGAAGGGAACCAGCGTGATGCCGTACGACGTGCTGACCATGGGCCGGGTCGGAGTGGACGTGTATCCGCTCCAGACGGGAGTGGGGCTGGCGGAGGTCACCTCGTTCGGCAAGTACCTGGGCGGCAGCCCGACCAACGTCGCGGTCGCGGCGGCCCGGTACGGCCGCAGCGCGGCCGTGATCACGAAGACCGGCCGGGACCCCTTCGGCGACTTCGTCCGCACGGCCCTGTCCGGCTTCCACGTCGACCCCCGCTTCGTCGGTACGTCGGAGATCGCGCCGACACCGGTGACGTTCTGCGAGATCTTTCCCCCGGACGACTTCCCGCTGTACTTCTACCGCCTCCCCAAGGCTCCCGACCTGGACATCCGGCCCGAAGAGCTGGACCTGGACGCGGTGCGCGAGGCGGCCGTGTTCTGGATGACCGGGACCGGGCTCAGCGAGGAGCCGAGCCGCTCGGCGACCCTGGCCGCCCTTCAGCACCGGGCCAAAGCCGGGATCACCGTCTTCGATCTCGACTGGCGGCCGATGTTCTGGACCGACCCGGCCGCGGCCCGGTCCTTCTACACGGAGGCCCTGCGGCACACCACCGTCGCGGTCGGCAACCTCGACGAGTGCGAGGTCGCCACCGGCGAACGCGACCCGCACGCGGCGGCCGAGGCGCTGCTCGCGGCCGGGGTGGAACTGGCCGTCGTCAAGCAGGGCCCCAAGGGGGTCCTGGCCATGGACCGGGACGGCTCGGTCACCGAGATCCCGCCCGTGCCCGTGGACGTGGTCAACGGGCTCGGTGCCGGTGACGCCTTCGGCGGCGCCCTGTGCCACGGCCTGCTGTCCGGCTGGGACACCCCGCGCACGGTGGCCTTCGCCAACGCGGCCGGCGCCCTGGTGGCGGGCCGTCTGTCCTGCTCGGACGCCATGCCGACCCAGGCCGAGGTCGAGGCGAAGCTGCGCGGGACGACCGACGACTCCGAGCGAGAGGTGTGACGACGTGCTGTCCGACAACGTGAGCCGGATCGTGGCCGCCCGGGTGCACGAACCCGAGGCCGTCGCCACCGCGGCGGCTCGCCGGGTGAAGGCGACCTCGCTCCTCGGCGAGCACGGCAAGGCGATGATCATCGCCGCCGACCACCCCGCCCGTGGCGCCAACGGCGTCGGCGCGGACCCCCATGCCATGGCGGACCGCTTCGAACTCCTCGACCGCCTCTGCACCGCCCTGGAACGCCCCGGCGTGACCGGTGTCCTCGCCACCGCCGACATCCTCGAAGACCTCCTGCTGCTCGGCGTCCTCGACGGCAAGAGCGTCTTCGGCTCCATGAACCGCGCCGGACTGGCCGGATCGGTCTTCGAGATCGACGACCGGTTCACCGGCTACGACGCCGAGACGATCGCCGCGATGGGCTTCGACGGCGGCAAGATGCTCACCCGTATCGCCCTCTCCGACCCCGCCACCCCGTCGGCTCTCCAGGACACCGCCCGCGCGGTCGACGAACTCAACGACCGGCAGCTCATCGCCATGGTCGAGCCGTTCATGTCCGAGTGGCGGGACGGCAGGATCCGCAACGACCTCTCCACCGACGCCGTGATCAAGTCGGTCACCATCGCGTCGGGTCTCGGCCGGCGCAGCGCCTACACCTGGCTGAAGCTGCCGGTGGTCCAGGACATGGAGCGCGTGCTCGCCGCCTCCACCCTGCCCGCGCTGCTGCTGGGCGGCGAGGTCACCGACCCCGCGGCCGCCTTCGCCTCCTGGGGCCGGGCCCTCAGGCAGCCCACCGCGCAGGGTCTGGTCGTCGGCCGCTCCCTGCTCTACCCGGCGGGCGGCGACGTCGCCGGCGCCGTCGACAAGGCGGTGAGCCTGCTGTGAGCGGCAAGTACCATCTCCCGGCCGGTACTTCGGCCGACGGCCCCTACGACCTCCTGGTCACGCCCGAGTCGGCGGGCTGGGGATACTCCGGCCTCAGGATCCTGACCCTGCGGCCGGGCGAGACACACGCCCTGTCCACCGGGGACTCCGAGTTCCTGGTGCTGCCGCTGACGGGCTCGTGCACCGTCACCACGGACGGCAGCACCTTCGAACTCGCCGGCCGGACGGGCGTGTTCACCTCGGCCACCGACTTCGCCTACCTCCCCCGTGAGTCGGCGGCCGTGATCCGCAGCGCGGCGGGAGGCCGATTCGCGCTGCCCTCCGCCCGTACCGAGCAGGGAGGTCACTCGGCTCGGTACGGGCGCAAGGAGGACGTCCCCGTCGAGCTGCGCGGCGCCGGGGCCTGCTCGCGGCAGGTCAACAACTACTGCCTGCCGGGCACCTTCGACGCCGAGCAGCTGCTGGTCTGCGAGGTCCTCACCCCCGGCGGCAACTGGTCCTCCTACCCGCCGCACAAGCACGACGAAGCCCGGCCCGGCGAGGAGTCGGAGCTGGAGGAGATCTACTACTTCGAGGTCTCGGGCGGCGAGTCCGGCTTCGGCATGCAGCGGGTGTACGGCACCGAGGACCGCCCGGTCGACGTGCTCGCCGAGGTCCGCTCCGGCGACACCGTGCTGGTCCCGCACGGCTGGCACGGCCCCTCGATCGCCGCGCCCGGCTACGACCTGTACTACCTCAACGTCATGGCCGGTCCCGGTCAGGACCGCGCCTGGCTGATCTGCGACGACCCCGCCCACGGCTGGGTCCGCGCCACCTGGGACGCCCAGGACGTGGACGACCGGCTGCCCTTCGGAGAGAACCGATGAAGACCGTACGACTGACCACCGCACAGGCCCTGGTCCGCTTCCTCGCCCACCAGTACAGCGAGCGCGACGGCCAGGAGCAGCGCCTGATCCCCGGTGTGTGGGGCATCTTCGGCCACGGCAACGTCGCCGGCATCGGCCAGGCGCTGCTGCAGGCCGCGACGACGGGCGAGGCGGATCTGCCGTACTACCTGGCGCGGAACGAACAGGGCATGGTCCACGCCTCCGTCGCCTACGCGAAGATGCGCGACCGGCTGGCCGCCTTCGCCTGCACCGCCTCCACCGGCCCCGGCTCCACGAACATGATCACCGGCGCGGCCCTGGCCACCACCAACCGTCTGCCCGTCCTCCTCCTGCCCTCCGACATGTTCGCCACCCGCGCCGCCGACCCCGTCCTCCAGCAGCTGGAGGACACCCGCGGCGGCGACGTCACCGTCAACGACGCCTTCCGCGCCGTGTCGAAGTACTTCGACCGCGTCTCCCGCCCCGAACAGCTGATTCCGGCCGCCCTCGCGGCGATGCGGGTGCTGACCGACCCGGTCGAGACCGGCGCGGTGACGCTGGCCCTGCCGCAGGACGTGCAGGCCGAGGCGTACGACTGGCCGGTCGAGTTCTTCCGGCGGCGGGTGTGGCACGTGGGGCGCCCGGTGCCGGAACCCGCCGCCGTCGAGCGAGCCGCACGCCTGCTGCGAAGCGCGCAGAGGCCGCTGATCGTCGCCGGTGGCGGTGCCGTCTACTCCGGTGCCGAGACCGCGCTGCGCGCCTTCGCCGAGGCCACCGGCATCCCGGTCGCCGACACCCACGCCGGCAAGGGCGCGGTGGCGTGGGACCACCCGTACGCGGTGGGCGGGATCGGCTCGACGGGTTCGTACGCGGCCAACGAGCTGGCGAAGGGGGCCGACGTGGTGCTCGGTATCGGCACCCGCTACTCCGACTTCACCACCGCCAGCCACACCGTCTTCGGCAACCCGGACGTCGCCTTCGTCAACCTCAACGTGGCCCGCCTGGACGCCGTCAAGCACTCGGCGGAGCCGCTGGTGGCCGATGCCCGACTGGGCATCCAGGCCCTCGCCGGAGCCCTCGACGGCTGGGAGGTCTCACCCGCCTACCGCCGCCGCACCCGTGAACTCGTCGCCCGCAACCGGGAGATCGATGACGAGGCGTTCCGTCCCGGTCACGGCCCGCTGCCCGCCCAGACCGAGATCCTCGGCGCGCTCAACGAGGTCCTGGACGACCGTGCCGTGGTCATCAACGCGGCCGGCTCCATGCCGGGCGACCTCCAGCAGCTGTGGCGGGCCCGCGACCCGAAGGCCTACCACGTGGAGTACGCCTACTCCTGCATGGGCTACGAGGTGGCCGCGGGCGTCGGCGCCAAGATGGCCGACCCGTCGCGCGAGGTGGTCGTACTCGTCGGCGACGGCTCGTATCTGATGATGGCTCAGGAGATCGTCACCATGGTCTCCGAGGGCCTGAAGGTCGTCATCGTGCTCGTCCAGAACCACGGCTTCGCCTCCATCGGCGCCCTGTCCCAGGCGCTCGGTTCACAGCGCTTCGGCACCAAGTACCGCTACCGCAACGGCGGTTCGGGACATCTCGACGGCGACGTCCTCCCCGTCGACCTCGCCGCGAACGCCTCCTCGCTCGGCGCGGACGTCCTGCACGCCGCCTCCGTCGAGGAGTTCCGCTCCGCGATGGAGAAGGCGAAGGCCGCCACCCGCACCACCGTCGTCCATGTCGAGACCGACCTGTACGGCCCCAACCCGCCCGGCCACGGCTGGTGGGACGTCCCCGTCAGCCAGACCTCCGCCCTCGACTCCACCCGCACGGCGTACGAGACCTACGCCGCCCACAAGCAGGCCCAGCGCCACTACCTGTAAGGACGTGCCTCCCGTGACCACAATCCCCCACTGGATCAACGGCTCGCCGCTCCCGGGCAGCAGCACCGCACCGGTGTTCAACCCGGCCACCGGCGCGGAGCAGGCCCGGGTCGTCCTCGGCGGCGCCGCGGAGGTGGACGCCGCCGTGCAGGCCGCGGCCGCCGCCTTCGAGACCTGGTCCGAGTCCTCCCTCACCCAGCGCGTCCAAGTGATGTTCGCCTTCCGCCAGCTGCTCGTCGAGCACGAGGAGGAGCTCGGCCGGATCATCTCCGCCGAGCACGGCAAGACCGTCGACGACGCCCGCGGCGAGATCACCCGCGGCCGCGAGGTCGTCGAGTACGTCTGCGGTCTCGGCGACGTCCTCAAGGGCTCCTTCTCCGACCAGGTCTCCCGCGGCATCGACGTCCACAACTTCCGCCAGCCGCTGGGTGTCGTCGCCGGCATCACCCCCTTCAACTTCCCGGCGATGGTCCCCCTGTGGATGCACCCGGTCGCGATCGCCACCGGCAACACGTTCATCCTCAAGCCGTCCGAGCGCGACCCCTCCGCAGCCAACTTCGTGGCCGAGCTCTACAAGAAGGCCGGTCTGCCGGACGGCGTGTTCAACGTCGTGCACGGCGGCAAGGACGCCGTCGACGCCCTTCTCACCCACCCGGGCATCGAGGCCGTCTCCTTCGTCGGCTCCACGCCGATCGCCAAGTACGTGCACGAGCAGGCGACTTCACACGGCAAGCGGGTCCAGGCCCTCGGCGGCGCCAAGAACCACGCCGTGGTCCTCCCCGACGCCGACCTGGAGTTCGCCGCCGACCACATCACCGCCGGCGCCTACGGCTCCGCCGGCGAACGCTGCATGGCCGTGTCGGTGGCCGTCGCCGTGGGTGACGCGGCGGACGCGCTGGTCGCGGTCCTGGAGCGCAAGGCCAACGAGGTGCAGGTCGGCCCCGGCAACGCCGCCGGCACCGACATGGGCCCGCTCGTCACCAAGGCCGCGCAGGAGCGGGTCGAGAACGCCGTCGGCACGGCCGCCGCCCAGGGCGCCACCGTCGTCGTCGACGGCCGCGGCCTGAAGATCGACGACCCCGCGTACGCCGAGGGCTTCTTCACGGGCCCGTCCCTCCTCGACCACGTCACCACCGAGATGGCGGCCTACCAGGAGGAACTCTTCGGCCCGGTCCTCGCCGTCGTCCGCGTCGACACCCTCGACCAGGCCATCGACGTGATCAACGCCAACCCCTACGGCAACGGCACCGCCCTGTTCACCGCCTCCGGCGAAGCCGCCCGCCGCTTCCAGCGCCGGATCAAGGTCGGCATGATCGGCATCAACGTGCCGGTGCCGGTCCCCATGTCGTACTACTCCTTCGGCGGCTGGAAGGACTCCCTCATCGGCGACTCCCCCATCCACGGCCCCGAGGGCATCCGCTTCTACACCCGCCCGAAGGTCGTCACCACCCGCTGGCCCCAGCCCGCCCAGCAGGTCACCGCCGGCTTCACCTTCCCCACCTCCAGCTGAAAGGTCTTCCGGCGAGAGCGGCCGCCGCCCGCATCGGGCGGCGGCCCGGCCGCACCCGCGTGATCACCGGCGCCCGACCGCTCAGGGCCGCTTCTCGACGTCCTTCACCGAACTCGGCCCCAACTGCTTGGCGCTGGCGTACTCCGGCATCGTCATGGGCTGGTCGAACAGGAAGAACGACTGGTTCGTGCCGACCGTGAACTCCATGTACGCGCCCGTCGTGGCGTCGAAACCGTAGTAGGCGTTGCAGGTGGAACCCGACGTGTACGTGCCGTCCATGCCGGGCTGCGCGAGGACCGCGACGCCTTCCGAGGAGGACTCCACCTTCTCCGTCGGGGTGAGCATCTTGCAGCGCGGCACCGGCAGGCCCTTCATGATGAAGTACCCGTACTCGCCCTTGGCGTTCTGGATGTAGACGTACGAGAGTTTGCCCCGCTTCCCCCAGGTCTTGATCCACTGGTTGATCGCTTCGCGGGTCGGCGAGTACTCCATGCGGCCCGCCGGCTGCTGGGCCACGAGGTGGTCGTAGTTGTCCTGCTTGACCTTGTTCTCCTTGTCCTGGCTGGTGTCGCTGGTGCAGGACGTCAGGGCCAGGCCCACGACGAGCGCGACGACGGCGGCCAGGGCCATGCGTGCGAACTTCTTCATGCTGTGCTGCCCTCTTCCCGGGTGAGACGGGGATCAGTTGGTGCACGTCGTGCGCTTGGCGCCGGCATCCAGCCGGTACGGCAGATCCTTGTCGCGGAAGGGCGCGCGGTGCTCCTGGGCGGCCTTCGAGTTGTAGTCGTTGACCGACTCGATCCGGGTGGCCTTCAGCGCGGTGATCGACTGGTCGATCTGCGCCGTGCGGGTCTCCGAAGCGGTCTTCCGCTCCTCCTGGAGCGCCTGGATCGTCCCTTCGGCGTTCTGCACGGCCTCGCACAGGTCGAAGAACTCCTCGTAGGTGGTCTGCCGGAACTCGCCCGAACCGACGGTGTTCTCACGCTGACTCACCTCACCGCGGAACGGGGCGGTGATCCACGCCGCGCCGCCGAAGGCGAACGCCCCGATCAGGTACAGCACCGCCAGCCCGACGACTCCGGCGACGCCCCAAGCCGCTAACCGTGCCCCCTCGCGTATCTCTCCCATGGCATCCCCCTTCACAGGCGGCTCCGCCGTGTGGAACCACCTCCCGCGAAGGAGGACACGGGCACCCGGCGAAACGGTTCCGCCGGCGCGGTCACTGTGACCAGGGTGGCGATTTTCCTCTGGACACCCCTCGTGACCTGCGCCGATGCTCCCGGAGCCGATCGGCGCAGACGTTCCCGCGGACCGGTGCCCCACCCAGCCGCCCGGGAAACAGCACACGGAACACGCACGCGAGGCCGCCCAGGGAAGTCGTCGCACCCGAGCGCCTGGGGACAGTCGGCCACCGGCCCGGTCCCGACCGGGGGCGGGTGACCGTCGGCACTTCGGCATCCGGTATCCGCTGTGCCGAGGATTCGCAGTCGGCACTGCGTCAGCGCGCTTACGCCCGCTGAGTCGCTGTCCTGTCGCACTGCAGCTCTGGCTTTTGCGGAGGTCTCGTTCGCGGTAGAGGCGGGCCACGGACATGGAGACATCGGTGTGGCCCGCCATGCCGTGTGCTGGTCGCGGCTGTCTCAGGCTTGGTTTCCGGGCTGGAGCCTCAGCTGTTGGCCAGGGTGCGGTCCAGAAGGGGGAGCAGGTGATCCCAGTGGCGCTTCAGCCCGGAGGCGCTGAAAGCGTCGGTGTCGGACATGGTGAAGCCGTGGATGGTGCCGGGGTAGATCTCTGAGGTGTAGCCGACACCTGCCGCATCCAGGGCCTGGTTGAGCTCGCCGAGGGCCTCGGATGTCATGTCGCCTTCGGCGTGGCCGAGGTGAACCTGGGCGGTGAGCTTGGAAAAGAGACCGGCCCCATCGACACCCACGGGGGCGTGGAACGCGGCGACGGCCGCCACCTGGTCGGGGTGGACCGCGGCGGTGCGCATCGCGTAGAGGCCGCCTATGCAGTAGCCGGTCACCGCGACCGGTCCGGCGCCGACCTCGGGCTGAGTGGTGAGGAACCCGAGGTAGGCGTCGGCGTCGCTCAGGACACGTTCGACGGTGTGCGCCTCGATCAAGGGCATCAGCTGGGCAAAGACCCCGGGCCGGGCCTCTTCTCCGATGTGCTCGGGAAGTTCGATCACCGGGGCCGGGCCGTGCCGGTAGAAGGAGTTGGGGACGAGCACGTAGTAGCCGTGCCCGGCCAGTTCGCGGGCCATCTCCCGCAGCACGGGCCGGATGCCGAAGCCGTCCGCGTACATCAGTACCCCTGGGTACCGTTCGTCGTGGTCGGGGAAGGCAGCGAAGGCGTCGGCCTGGCCGTCCGTGGTGGGTATCCGCAGCGTCTTGGTGGGCATGAATGCTCCCGTCGTGGTTGATGTGCAGAGCCTGTGATCAACACGAGGGAGGCGGAGCCCGCGCAGCAGCGCAAGAGCCTCGATCAAACAGCGGGCCCAAACCGGCCCGTACGGCGCTCAGAAGAGGCCCGGGTCACCGATCCGTGTGTGGCGCAAGGCCGCCCCGGCATTCATAGCCGCACAGCGTAGCCCACCGGATATGAGCCGACGCCGGCACTCCGGTCCGAGCGGATGCCTCGACGGGATGAGAACCGACACACGCCGCATGCGACACGGTGAGAATCCGACAGCTCGTGGTGGAGGGCCCAGTTGTCGCTGTGCAGCGCAGCATGCAGGTCGAGTCGGAACGACTCGGGGTCGCCGAGGACGCATCGGACGACCTGGTCGTGAACAGGCACCAACCGCACCCGATTCCGGGCCGGTCGCGAAGAAGGTGCCAGGCAGTGCGTGCGGGCGAACCGTCTGCCAGGTCGGCAGCCTCGACCATGTCGATGTCGACGCGGAGCTCCTTCCGCGGCGAGGAGGAGCGCGAGATGAGCTTCCGCAGCGCCATGCGCCTCGACGAGCCGCGGCGGATGCCGGCGGAGGTCACCGACAGCGACGGCTTGAATGCCACCCAGTACGACCTCGTGCTCGGCGCGCTCAAGCACAACGAGGACATCGCCGCCGCGTACTCCGCAGGCGGAGGCAACCACGCCACCCTGGAGGCCTTCGAAGCCCTCGGACGCGAATGCGCGGTCTTCATCGCCCACGACCTCGACCACGACAACATCCGTCTGCTGCGCGAGCACCGCCTGTCCGCGGTCCTCCACCACGACCTGCGCCAGGACATGCGCCGCGCCTGCCGGATCATCATGCGGGCCCACAGAGCACTCCCGGAAGACGGCCCCGCCCTGCCCTCGACCATCCAGGTCGTCACGCCGTTGAACATGCCGCCCGGGACCGCGTCCGTACCCCATCGTCGGCTGAACCCGCTGCGCGTGCGATCTGCGGCAGCGCGGCCACCGGCCAACGCCGTCGACACGGCCGACGGCCCTCGAACCGCTGAACTCCGCCGACCGGCGTGATCGCGGAGCGCCCGGTCCGGCTGCGGCGGTGCGCCGCCCCTCGTCGACGCCGACGGGTCTCCGACATCCGAGAACGCGCACGTCAGAGACCCGACCCGAGGACGGTCGACGACCGCCACACCTCCGTGTCAGACACGCCATCACATTACTGAACCGTAACCTACCGGCTGCTATCACGAGTAACTTACTCACGCGTAAGGTTCTGGCGAACCGCTGCCGAGCGGCATGAACGCGCCATGGGACGGCCGCGTTCCCGTGCCGCTTTCACCTGTGCACCTCACTGCCGGCCGCTTCACAGGAGGTTTGCCATGCCCGCACGCAGTCGACTTCTGGTCGCAGCAGTCACCGCTGCCGCCTGCCTGGGCGTCCAGGCCCTGTCGTCCTCCCCCGCATCGGCGGCGGACGAGGTGGTCTCCAGGGGAGTCACCATCCCCGGGTTCTACAACCCGCCCACCGACCTGCCCAGCGCCGACGGCACTCTGATCCGCAGCGAGGCGCTCACGCTCGCCCTCAGCCTGCCCGGCCTCGACGGGCCGCTCCCCGGTACCGCGACACGTCTGATGTACAAGTCCACGGACTCGGGGGGTCAGCCGGTGGCCGTCACCGGCGCCTACATCGAACCGACCGCCGCATGGCGGGGCGGCGGGGCACGTCCCCTGGTCGTGGTGGCGCCCGGCACCATGGGACAGGGCGACCAGTGCGCCGCGTCCATGGGGCTCGAACACCCGCTGACGGTCAACGGCCAGACGGTGTCCGTCGGTTACGAGGATCTCGCGATCTACCGGCTGCTCGCGAAGGGCATCGCCGTGGTCGTCACCGACTATGCCGGCCTCGGCGCGACCGACCGGCTGCACACCTACGTCAACCGCGTCGACGAGGGCCACGCGGTGCTGGACGCCGCCCGCGCCGCCCGCTCGGTCGGCGGAGCCTCCGTCACCAAGGCGTCCCGGGTGGGGCTGTTCGGCTACAGCCAGGGCGGCGGGGCGACCGCCGCCGCAGCCGAACTCCAGGCGTCGTACGCCCCCGACGTCACGCTCGCCGGCACCTACGCAGGCGCTCCGCCCGCTGACCTGACCTCGGTCACCAAGGCCATCGACGGAAGCGAGCTGGCCGGTGCGCTGGGCTGGTCACTCAACGGCTTCCTCCAGTCCGACCCCGCTCTGAAGCCGATCGCCGAGGCGCATCTCAACGCCGCCGGCAAGGCCGCCCTCGCCGACCTGTCGACCATGTGCGTCGGAGACGCGATCTTCGGCTACGCCTACTCGAAGAGCACCAAGTGGACGACCGACGGACGGTCCATCAGCGACATCATCGCCGACACACCCGCGCTCCAGTCGTTCCTGGACGGCCAGCGCATCGGCACCCTCGAACCGTCCGGGCCCGTCCGCATCGCAACCGGCGTCAGCGACAACCTCGTTCCGCACGCCCAGGCGCGGCAACTCGCCGTCGACTGGTGTCACAAGGGAGGCGATATCACCTACAAGGCCGTCGCACTGCCCAATCTCGTCAGCGCGCTCCTCAACCACTTCGCCCCGCTCCTCACCGACCAGAGCGACGCGATCGGCTGGCTGGCCGACCGGCTCGCGGGCAGGACGGCCACCTCCAACTGCTCCAGCATGCCTGTCCAGCCCTGATCAACCGCACAGGTGGGGGTCTGTGCCGGCCAGGCGGACGTCGTGGCCAGGTCCGGGCCGGGACACCGGTACCAAGGCCGCGCAGGTGGCCGAGCGTTCCGCGTAGCCGGACCGCGACCAGGGAAGCACGAAGCCGCCATCAGCCCGGCGAACCTTCGATGCGCGGCTCGCCGGCCAGGAGTCCGGCGATGCCGGCGGGGCTGAACACGTCCTGGGTGGCGAGGGCGATGCCGCCGTGGAGTCCGGAGGTGCCCTTGAGCTGGGTCGCGGTGATGGTCAGTTTGCGGGTGGCCAGGGGCAGGGCGCGCTGGTACACGGCGGCCCGTACGGCGGAGACCAGGTCGTCGCGGAGTTCGCTGAGCGGGCCGGACAGGACCAGGGTGCGCGGGTTGAACATGTGGACGAGCATCGCCACCACCTCGCCGATCTCGGTGGCGGCCTGACGCACGGCGTGCAGCGCGGTCGGGTCGCTGTCGGCGATGCGCCGGGCGAGTTCACGGGTCCCGTACAGCGGGTCCTCGTCGGTCGACTCGGGGATGCCCAGGCCGCGCAGCACGGCCCGGTGGGAGGCGATCGCGCCGACGCAGCCGACGTTCCCGCACCCGCACAGGACGTTGCCGCCGCCGGGGGCCCGGATGTGGCCGATGTCGCCGGCGGCCCCGTCAGCGCCCCGGTAGACGTCACCGCTCGCCGTGACGAGGCCCGATCCGATTCCGCCGGCGATCTTGATGCACAGCAGCGGTGTCTCCATGCCCGCCTGTGCGACCTCGCCCAGCGCCATCAGGTTGACGTCGTTGTCGACGACGACCGGGGCACCGAAGCGCCCCCGGAGATGCTCGGCGACCGGGTAACCGTCCCATCCGGGCATGCCCGTCGGCTGCACCGAGCAGCCCTGCTGGAAGTCGACAGGGCCGGGCAGGCCGACGACCACCTCGCGCACCCGCGCCGGATCACGGCGATGCCTCTCCAGGAGTTCCCGCAGCTTGCCGGTCACCGCGTCCAGCACCGGCCGGGGGCCGGAGCCGATCGGGATGGCCACGGTGTCCCGCGCGATCACCCGGCGGCTGAGATCGGCGATCGCGACCTGCGACTCCGCGGTGTCGACGTCCACGACGGCGACGGTTCCGGCCTGCGAACTGATCTCCAGTACCCGAGGGGGCCGGCCGCGCACGGACCGTCTGGACTCGACCTCCTCCAGGATTCCGGTGCCGACCAGATGATCCACCTGCTGTCCCACGGTCGACCGGGCCAGGCCGCTGCGCCGGGCGATCTCGGCCCGGTTGGTCGCGGCTCCGGACACCACCAGCCCCAGCACCCGCCGCAGCGCGTGGGGCACCGCCATGCTGCCCGCCGCGTCATCAGACCTCCTCACCCGCGTCGACGCGATCCTCGGCCCGGCCGCTCCCGGTCCCGCGCCAAAGGGCCTGGCCGCCACCGGCAACCCCCTCCTCAGCCGCCCCTGGCAACTGCTCGGCCTGCCCGTGGTCACCGTCCCCGGCCACCGCGACCCGCAGGGCCTGCCCCTCGGCCTGCAACTCGTCGGACACCCCGACCGGGTCGGGCGCCTGCTGGGCGTGGCCCGTGCCGTCGAGGAGGCCGTACGGTGAAGATCACCGCGATCGAGACCGTCCCGTACGCGATCCCCTACACCAAGCCCCTGCGCTTCGCGAGCGGCGAGGTGCACACCGCCGAACACGTCCTCGTCCGGGTCCACACCGACGAGGGCCTGACCGGCGTGGCCGACGCCCCGCCCCGGCCGTTCACGTACGGCGAGACACAGGCGTCCGTGACCGGCGTGATCGAGAAGATCTTCGCCCCGCAGCTCACCGGCACGAACGCCCTCGCCCGCGAACAGGTCCACGCGCTGCTGCACCGCACGGTCGGCAACCCGGCGGCCAAGTCCGCGATCGACATGGCCCTCTGGGACATCGCGGGACAGGCTCTCGGCCTGAACGTCTCCACCCTGCTCGGCGGCTGGAGCGACCGGATGCGCGTGGCGCACATGCTCGGTTTCGACGCCCCCGAGCGGATGACGGCCGAGGCCGAGCGGATGCGGGACACGTACGGCATCACCGTCTTCAAGGTGAAGGTCGGCCGCCGCCCCGCCCGGCTCGACCTCGACGTGTGCCGGGCCCTGCGCGAAGTACTCGGTGCCGAGGCCGAGTTGTACGTGGACGGCAACCGCGGCTGGACCGCCTCCGAGTCAGCGGCGGCGCTGCGCGAGCTCGACGGCCTCGGCATCACCCTCGCCGAGGAGCTGTGCCCCGCCGACGACGTGCTCGGCCGCCGGCGGCTGGTCCGGCAGAGCCCCGTGCCATTCGTCGCCGACGAGTCCGCGACCACGCCGGCCGAGGTGACCCGCTCACTGCTCGACGGCGCCGCGACCGCGATCAGCATCAAGACCGCCCGCACCGGATTCACCCACTCCCAGCGGGTCCTCTTCCAGTGCGAGGGCCTGGGCGCCGAGGTGGTGATGGGCAACCAGATCGACGGCCAGCTGGGCACGGTGTGCACGGTCGTCTTCGGCGCCGCCCACGCCTCCTCGTCCCGCCGCGCCGGCGAACTCTCCAACTTCCTGGACATGAGCGGCGACCTGCTCACCGAACCGATCTCCATCACCGACGGCACGCTCGCCGTGCCCGACGGCCCCGGCCTCGGCGTGGCGATCGACCCGGAGAAACTCGGCCGCTACCGCCAGGACCGCTGAAACAACCGACCCCCAGGCAATGGAGCCGCCCCACCATGTCCGAAACCACTCCCACAGCCACCGCCGCCGCGTCCGGAGCCTCGGCCACCGAACGCTTCCTGACCGACAAGACCGGCATGCCCGCCGAGGACGTCGACACCGCACGCGTCGACACCCTGGCCGCCGCGGTCATCACCGCCGTGCACGACGTCATCCGCCGTCACCAGGTGACGTACGAGGAGTACAACGCCCTCAAGTCGTGGCTGATCTCCGTCGGGCAGGACGGCGAGTGGCCGCTCTTCCTCGACGTGTGGGTGGAGCACGTCGTCGAGGAGGTGGTCACCGGGTCCCGTGAGGGCAGCAAGGGCACCATCGAGGGTCCGTACTACGTGCCGGACGCCCCGGCGCTGCCCAGCGTGGCCACCCTGCCGATGCGCGACGGCGAGGCCGGCACCCCGCTCGTCTTCCAGGGGCAGGTCACCGACGCCACGGGTCAGGCGCTCCCCGGAGCCGTGCTGGAGATGTGGCAGGCCGACGACGACGGGCTCTACGCCCAGTTCGCCCCCGGCATCCCCGAGTGGAACCTCCGTGGCGGCATCGTCACCGACGACGAGGGCCGGTTCGCGGTGACCACGATCCAGCCCGCCCCCTACCAGATCCCCACCGACGGCTCCTGCGGCCGGCTCATCGCCGCGGCCGGCTGGCACCCCTGGCGCCCCGCCCACCTGCACCTGAAAGTCTCGGCGCCCGGACACGCACCGCTCACCACGCAGCTCTACTTCAAGGACGGCGCCTACCCCGAAGCCGACGTGGCCTCCGCCGTGAAGCCCGAACTCGTCCTCGACCCGCGGCCGGCCGGCACCGGCGGCAACGAGGTCACCTACGACTTCGCCCTCGCCCCCGCCGCCCTCTGACCACCGGGAGTCCCCATGCTCTTCGCCGTCCGGATGACCGTGAACCTGCCACCCGACATGGACACCGACGTCCGGGCGGCGACCCTCGCCGCCGAGCAGGAGTACGCGCAGCGCCTCCAGCGCTCCGGCGAGTGGCTGCACCTGTGGCGCTGCGCCGGTCAGTACGCGAACCTCAGCGTCTTCGACGTCACCGACAACAACCGCCTCAACGACATCCTGTGGGGCCTGCCGCTCTTCCCCCACATGGACATCACGGTCACACCACTGGCCCGGCACCCCTCCGACATCCGGTGAGAGGCGACCGGCTGTGACGAAGATTGCTGGTTGACATCGGGCGACGTAGATGGTTGGCACTTTGGCACAGCGCAGGTCACGGTACCTGTGGCGACCGCGCCTCCGACATCGTTGTCGAAAGCGCGGCCTGCCCGAGGCGCGGCCCTACGGGATGCAGCACGCCCCGAGGGGACACCTGACGCCGGGGAGTGTGGTCGGCCTACGGCGTGTAGTGGGCGTCACTGCCGTACAGCTCCCTGGTGAACGCGGAGACATCGGCGCTGCGATCGGCGCCGTCGAGGTTGTACGTCAGATAGACGCCGTACCCCTCACTGACCGTGCGGCGGGCGAGGTCGGCGGCCGTGCTTTGTGAGGTTCCGCCGATCTCGACGGCCGCCGGCGACAGCTTCGACTTGGGCAGTGCGATGCCGGGGACCTGCCAGGTGCCGTAGTACGGGTTCCAGGCGTAGTCGAACTTGGACGAGACGTCGACGCCGCCGTAGGACAGGCGCGACGCGGCCGGGCCGATGTTGTAGAGGCTGATGATCTTGTCCGGCATGTTGGCACGCAGTGCCGACACCAGATACACGAACGAGCCGGCGTTGGGCTGGCCGGTGCCGTTGTTGCCGTAATCGGCGTACTCGTCGTCGAAGTCGAGGCCGTCGAGGCCGTATGTGGCCACGGTGTCCGACAGTTGTTTCGCGAACGTCGAAGCCGCCTGCTGGGACGGGAAGTTGGCGAAGCCCGCGCCCTGGTGGTTGCCGAGCACCGAGAGGACGACCTTGATGCCCTTCTGCTGCAACGGCCGTATCTGCGTGGCGGCGTTGTCGAGGACGCGTTGCACGTTCGCGTTGAAGTACAGGGTCGCCGCCTTCGTGCCCGTGTCGTAGTTGATGTTCGCCGCGAAGATCACGGCGACGTCGAAGACGTTGCCGCCGCCGTTGGCGAGGGTGTACTTGCCGACGTTCAGCATGCTGTTGTTGTTCACCTCGACGTACGCCACCGAGGTTGGTCCCTGTTTCGCGGGAGCGGGGGCCGCTGCCGCGCCGGTCGTGGCGGTCGCGCCTAAGGCGAGGGCCGTAATGGCCGAGAGCGCGAGCGCGGCCGTCCGTATTCTGCTCCGCACCGGAGTGAACATCGTTGATCGGTCTCCCATCGCATGGAGCGGCGCCCGACCTGTTCGCAGGCGCCGAGAAAGCCCCCCGGATCCTTCCGTTCCCGTGACCGAATCCCCAGAACCATGCGGGAACTCCTCACGACTCCCACGCACACACGTCGCACCCTAACCCTGGGCCCCGGCAAGGGAGTTACCAGAACGCCACGCTGCCGCGCCGACCCAGGCCGACGACCAACAGAACCCATGGAGATCGGCATCGACGCGATAGCGGTTCCTCTCCAGCAAACCTCGGGTTCCGCTCCTCGCGGATCGAACGTCTGACCGGTGTCAACCATCCCCTTTTTTGCGCCACCCAAGAACCCTCGTCACATCCGCGAGGAAGGAGTCCTACAGCCCCACGATCTGGTTCCACCGCTTGGCGAACTCGACCCGCTCCGTCGACGTGATGTCGCGGGCGATGGCGAGGCGCTTGCGCATGGCCGTGTTCGGGAAGATCAGGGGGTTGTCGGCGAGCGCCGCGGTGTCCTTGTCCTGGGAGTCGGCGAGGACCTGCTGGGCGGCCGGGACGGGGCAGACGTAGTTGACCCAGGCGGCCAGCTCGGCGGCGACCTCCGGCTCGTAGTAGTAGTCGACGAGGCGTTCCGCGTTGGTCTTGTGGGCGGCGCGGTCCGGGATCATCAGGGAGTCCGACCAGAGCTCCGCGCCCTCCTCGGGGACGAGGAAGCGGATGTCGGGGTTGTCGGCCTGGAGCTGGATGACATCGCCCGAGTAGGCCTGGCAGGCCAGGACATCCCCGCTGACCAGGTCCTTGGTGTAGTCGTTGCCGGTGAAGCGGCGTATCTGGCCCCGGTCGACCTGCTTCTGCACCTCGTCGCAGACGTTGTGGAAGTCGTCGGCCGTCCACTTGGTGATGTCCACGCCGTTGCCCTGCATGAGCAGGGCGAACGCCTCGTCGAGGCCGGAGAGCAGGGTCACCCGGCCCTTGAGGTCGCTCGCCCACAGGTCCTTGACGTGCCGGATCTCGCGTCCGAGCTTCCTGCGGTTGTACGCGATGCCGGTGATGCCCGACTGCCACGGCACGGTGTGGAGACGGCCCGGGTCGAAGGCCGGCGAGCGCAGCAGCGGGTCCAGGTACTTCGCCACGTTCGGCTGGTGGGCGCGGTCCATCTTCTGGACCCAGCCCAGGCGGACGAACCGCGCGCACATCCAGTCGCTGATGACGATCAGGTCCCGGCCGGTGGACTGGTGGTTCATCAGCGCGGGGCTGATCTTGCCGAAGAACTCGTCGTTGTCGTTGATCTCCTCGATGTAGTCGACAGAGATCCCGGTGCGCTTCTCGAAGGCGTCGAGGGTGGGTCGCTTGTTCGGGTTGTCGTCGTCCACGTCGATGTACAGCGGCCAGTTCGCGAAGACCAGCCTGTGGTCCGTGGCGGACCGGTCGGTCACGGCGCGGTCGCCGGCCCTGACGTAGGCGGCGGGCACCCCGCAGCCCGCCAGCGTGCCGAGCGCGGCGGTGCCGCCGAGCGCGCGCAACAGGGAGCGACGGGAGAGCGCGGGCGTCTGAGAAGAGGTCTGGGGCACACCTGAAGGATGTCGCGCCCGCCTGTCACCGGGCAATCGACGCTGCGTCGAGCCGCCTGACGCGGACCGGACACCTTGTCGATGACCTAGGTCAACACGGCGTTACACACCCGGTCACCGACACACGAAAGCGCTGCCCGGGGACTTCCCAACCCCGGGCAGCGCCACATACCTAAGGGGCGCGGGGCCCTGTCCATGTGCGGCTGCCGCCGCGTGGGCACGACCAGCCCCCACGCACCGGCACCCGACATACGACCTACGCGTCCAGCGACGTCATCACGTGCTTGATCCGCGTGTAGTCGTCGAACCCGTACGCCGACAGGTCCTTGCCGTACCCGGACTTCTTGAACCCGCCGTGCGGCATCTCCGCGACCAGCGGGATGTGCGTGTTGATCCACACGCAGCCGAAGTCCAGCTTCTTGGACATCCGCATCGCGCGCCCGTGGTCCTTGGTCCACACCGAGGACGCCAGCGCGTACTCGACGCCGTTGGCCCACTCCACGGCCTGGTCCTCGTCCGTGAAGGACTGGACGGTGATGACCGGCCCGAAGACCTCGTTCTGGATGATCTCGTCGTCCTGCTTAAGGCCCGAGACGACGGTCGGCGCGTAGAAGTACCCCTTGTCACCGACCCGCTGCCCGCCGGTCTCGACCTTGGCGTGGGCGGGAAGCCGCTCGATGAAGCCGGAGACCTGCTTCAGCTGGTTCGGGTTGTTCAACGGCCCGTACAGCACGTCCTCGTCGTCCGGCTGGCCCGTCTTCGTCTCGGCCGCGGCCTTCGCGAGCGCCGCGACGAACTCGTCGTGGATCGACTCCTGGACCAGCACCCGGGTCGCCGCCGTACAGTCCTGGCCGGCGTTGAAGAAGCCCGCGACGGAGATGTCCTCGACGGCCTTGGCGATGTCCGTGTCCTCGAAGACGACGACCGGCGCCTTGCCGCCCAGCTCCAGGTGGACCCGCTTGACGTCCTTGGCCGCGGACTCGGCGACCGACATGCCGGCCCGCACGGAACCGGTGATGGAGGCCATCGCCGGGGTCGGGTGCTCGACCATCAGCCGGCCGGTGTCACGGTCGCCGGTGACGACGTTGAAGACGCCCTTCGGCAGGATCCCGCCGATGATGTCCGCGATCAGGACGGTCGACGCAGGCGTGGTGTCCGACGGCTTCAGCACGACCGTGTTGCCCGCGGCGATCGCCGGGGCGAACTTCCACACGGCCATCATCATCGGGTAGTTCCACGGCGCGACCTGCGCGCAGACGCCGACCGGCTCGCGGCGGATGATGGAGGTCATCCCCTCCATGTACTCGCCGGCCGACCGGCCCTCCAGCATCCGGGCCGCGCCCGCGAAGAACCGGATCTGGTCGACCATCGGCGGGATCTCCTCGGAGCGGGTGAGCCCGGTCGGCTTGCCGGTGTTCTCCACCTCCGCCGCGATGAGTTCCTCGGCCCGCTCCTCGAACGCGTCCGCGATCTTCAGCAGGGCCTTCTGCCGCTCGGCGGGCGTGGTGTCGCGCCAGCCCGGGAAGGCCGCGGCCGCGGCCGCCATCGCGGCGTCGACGTCCGCCGCCCCGGACAGCGGGGCCGTCGCGT
This sequence comes from Streptomyces hyaluromycini, assembly GCF_002217755.1. Lineage (GTDB taxonomy): Bacteria > Actinomycetota > Actinomycetes > Streptomycetales > Streptomycetaceae > Streptomyces > Streptomyces hyaluromycini. Next base: position 125,233 of record NZ_BCFL01000016.1, read on the forward strand.
ACGCCTCGCCGGTCGCGGGGTTGACCACCTCGGTGGTCCGTCCGTCGGCGGCGTCCCGGAACTCACCGTCGATGTAATTGCGCAGACGACGCAGCTCGGTGCTCACTGCCGGCCCTCCAAGTTCGGGTGTCCATTGACTGAGACACCCACACTAATCCGAGCCCCCACGTTTTCAACACCCCCACGGCCGCCGCGTCTGCGAAATCCGCAATCTGCGACACCTGAAACAACGAATTTCATCGATGCGGCCTTGCGGAACCGTCGAGACGTCGTGCACAGTGAGGTCGTGGCCAGTCGAAGCGCAGACCAGAGGGACTCGTCCCGCGAGTCCAGGAACGGCACCCCCCAGTTGGACGCCGTTTCCCTCGCCATCATCCAGCAGCTCCAGGAGGACGGCCGCCGTCCGTACGCCGCGATCGGCAAGGCCGTGGGCCTGTCGGAGGCGGCCGTGCGCCAGCGCGTCCAGAAGCTGCTGGACCAGGGCGTGATGCAGATCGTCGCCGTCACGGACCCGCTCACCGTGGGCTTCCGCCGGCAGGCGATGGTCGGCGTCAACGTCGAGGGCGATGTCGAGTCGATAGCCGACGCGCTGACGGCCATGTCGGAAGTCGAGTACGTGGTGATGACCGCGGGCTCGTTCGACATCCTCGCGGAGATCGTCTGCGAGGACGACGACCACCTGCTGGACGTCATCAACAAACGCATCCGGGCGCTGCCCGGCGTGCGCTCCACCGAAAGCTTCGTCTATCTGAAGCTGAAGAAGCAGACCTACATGTGGGGAACCCGATAACCGTGACCCAGAAGGACCTCAGCCGCACCGCGTACGACCACCTGTGGATGCACTTCACCCGCATGTCCTCGTACGAGAACTCGCCCGTCCCGACCATCGTCCGGGGCGAGGGCACCTACATCTACGACGACAAGGGCAAGCGCTACCTCGACGGTCTCGCCGGTCTGTTCGTGGTCCAGGCCGGTCACGGCCGCGTCGAACTCGCCGAGGCCGCCTTCAAGCAGGCCCAGGAGCTGGCGTTCTTCCCGGTGTGGTCGTACGCCCACCCGAAGGCCGTCGAGCTGGCCGAGCGCCTCGCCGACCACGCCCCGGGCGACCTGAACAAGGTCTTCTTCACGACCGGCGGCGGCGAGGCCGTCGAGACCGCCTGGAAGCTCGCCAAGCAGTACTTCAAGCTGGTCGGCAAGCCCACCAAGTACAAGGTCATCTCCCGCGCGGTCGCCTACCACGGCACCCCGCAGGGCGCCCTGTCGATCACCGGCCTCCCGGCCCTCAAGGCTCCCTTCGAGCCCCTCGTCCCCGGTGCCCACAAGGTCCCGAACACCAACATCTACCGCGCCCCGATCCACGGCGACGACCCGGAGGCCTTCGGCCGCTGGGCCGCCGACCAGATCGAGCAGCAGATCCTCTTCGAGGGCCCCGACACCGTCGCCGCGGTCTTCCTGGAGCCGGTCCAGAACGCCGGCGGCTGCTTCCCGCCGCCGCCCGGCTACTTCCAGCGGGTCCGCGAGATCTGCGACCAGTACGACGTGCTGCTCGTGTCGGACGAGGTCATCTGCGCCTTCGGCCGCCTGGGCACGATGTTCGCCTGTGACAAGTTCGGCTACGTCCCGGACATGATCACCTGCGCCAAGGGCATGACCTCGGGCTACTCCCCGATCGGCGCGTGCATCGTCTCCGACCGCCTGGCCGAGCCGTTCTACAAGGGCGACAACACCTTCCTGCACGGCTACACGTTCGGCGGCCACCCGGTCTCCGCTGCGGTCGGCCTCGCCAACCTCGACCTGTTCGAGCGCGAGAACCTCAACCAGCACGTGCTCGACAACGAGGGCGCGTTCCTGTCCACCCTGCAGAAGCTGCACGACCTGCCGATCGTCGGCGACGTCCGCGGCAACGGCTTCTTCTACGGCATCGAGCTGGTCAAGGACAAGGTCACGAAGGAGTCCTTCACCGACGAGGAGACGGAGCGCGTCCTGTACGGCTTCCTCTCCAAGGCCCTGTTCGAGAACGGCCTGTACTGCCGTGCCGACGACCGCGGCGACCCGGTCGTCCAGCTCGCCCCGCCGCTGATCTCCAACCAGGAGACCTTCGACGAGATCGAGCAGATCCTGCGCGCCACCCTCACGGAGGCGTGGACCAAGCTCTGATCGTCGGATCAGCGGTCTGACCGTCCGGCCCCGGCGCCGCCCGTTCGAGTGAGAACGGCGGCCCGGGGCCGTGTGCTGTCCGGGCTCCGCCTCCGGCCTGCCTAGCGTGCACGTGACCGATCGGCCCAGCCTTTCGTTCCCCCGGACGTGGGAAGGCACGGCAAAACGGATCAGAACCGAGGTGTACGCCCATGGAGGCCCCGCCGGACAACGACGTGCTGTGGGCACGCTCCCTGCACTTCCGCCACCAGGACGGCTCACCCGGGATCACGGGCATCTCGCTCGGCGTGCGGGAGGGCGAGATCCTCGCCGTCAGCGGGCCGCGCGGCAGCGGCAAGACGACGCTGCTGAAATGCCTGGCCGGCCTGGTCCCGGCGCAGGGCGGCGAGGTCTGGTTCAACAGCAAGGCCGTGCACCGGATGGGCCCGTTCACCCGCGAACGGCTGCGCCGCGACCGCTTCGGCTGGATCGACCCGGCCCCGACGCTCGTCCCCGAGCTGAACGTCTGGGAGAACACCGCGCTGCCCCTGATGCTGCGCGGCACCGGCAGGCGCCGGGCCAAGGTGGCCGCGCTGGAGTGGCTGGAGCGCCTCGACGTCGGCGACAAGGCCCGCAAACACCCGGCCGAGCTCCAGCAGGCCGAACGCCAGCGCGTCGCCATCGCCCGTGCGCTCGCCCCGGCGCCCACGGTCCTCTTCGCGGACGAGCCGACGGCACCGCTGCACCGCGCCGACCGCGCCCACGTGCTGCGCACGCTCACCACGGCGGCCCGCTCGCACGGCATCACCGTGGTCCTCGCCACGCACGACGCGGAGACGGCGGCCCTCGCCGACCGCAAGGTCGCGCTCCTGGACGGCCGCCGGGTGAACACGGTCCACCTCCCGCCGGTCCCCGAAGCGGAGGGCCGGGCCGAGTGCTCGCTCTCCGTCTGACCCGCGCCGCCCACCCGGCCGTCCACCTGCGCCGCCTCCTGGTGGCCACGGCGGCGGCGGGCACGGGCTTCCTCCTCCTCTCCGCCCTCGGCTACGCGCTGGCCCACCCGGCCCACTCCACCGCGGCGCTCCTGCGCCTGTCCTGGTGCGCGATCCCGCTCGCCGCCACGGTGTACCTCGCGGTCGCGGTGGCCCGCACCGACCCCGGTGCCAAGCCGCGCACCGGTCTCTCGGGCTTCGGCCTGGGCCCGGCCCGCCTGATGGCGATCGCCGCCCTCAACACGGCCCTCGCCTGCACCCTGGGCTCCCTGCTGGCCCTCCTGGTCTACCTCCACCTGCGCGGCGACCTCACGGGCATGCCCTTCGACGGCGCGGCGAAGGACTTCCTGGCGGCGAACAGGTCCCTGCCCGTCCCGGCGGCCCTGACCCTCCTGGCGATCCCCCCGCTGCTGGCGTCCACGACGGTCGCGGTGACCCTCCGCCCCCGCGACCTGCCCCACCACGGCACCCGCTCGCGCATGTACGGCCGCTTCGGCGCCTACGACAGAACGGCGAAGCGCGAGACCTTCGGCGCCTACGGCCGCTTCGGCGCCCGCATCTTCCGCACCCCCAAAGCCAGCACCCAGCCACCGCATCAGCCGGCGGACGGCACCCCACCACCCCACCACCCCACGAACGGCACCGAACCGCTTCAGCCCACGGGCGACGCCCAGCCACCGCATCAGCCCGCCGACGGCGACCAGCCACCGCATCAGCCCACGGACGGCACCCAGCCACCGCATCAGCCCGCGGGCAGTCGTGCCGCTGGGGCGGCACGGGTGGGCGCGGACGGCACCGTGCAAGCGCCGGTGAGCGAAACCCACCCCCCGGCCCCCGCCGACCGCACCGAGGGCACCCCGGACCAGGTCCCCGACCTCCCCGCCGCCCCACCCCTCGCCGCCTCCCCCACCGGCCTCCCCTGGGGCGTCGCCGTCCTCGCCGCAGGCCTCGCCGTGGAGTCCTACGCCGGCGTCACCGAGACCACCCCCCGCACCGCCCTCCCCGGCGGCCTTGCCGTAGGCCCCGTCGGTGTCCTCGCCGGCTGGTCCCTCACCGCCCTCGGCCTGATCCTCGCCGCCCCCGGCCTCACCCACCTCTGCGGCCGCCTCCTCCAGTCCGCCCGCCCCGGCGCCCGCCGCCTCCTCGCCGGCCGCGTCCTGATGACGGAGGCCACCCGCCTCGGCCGCCCCCTCGGCGTCGTCTGCGCGGTGGCGTCGGCGGCCTTCGCGGCCGCCACGCTCGACGGCTACGACGGCAGCACCCCCGCCTTCGGCCCCCTCACCACCCTCGGCGGCCTGCTGGTGACCGGCTGCACGGTCGCCACCCTCCTCACCGCCGCCGTGGAGGCCCGTCAGTCCCGCGCCGACACCACCGCGGCCCTGCTCCGCCTGGGCGCCCCGGCGACCATGCTGCGCAGCGCGGCGGCCCTGCGCACCGGCGCCCTGCTGGCCTTCTTCGGCCCCCTCACCCTGCTGATCGCCGAGCTCGCCGCACTCCCGCTCGCCCGCTGAAAGGCCGTACGAAGAAAATCCGGACCCGGCGATGACTTTCGCCGGGTCCCCCGGTCTGTCCCCGCGAACGGCACGACACCCGAGGGAGAGACCCCACATGTACCAGCAGATGATCTTCGTGAACCTGGCCACCAACGACGTCGACGCGTCACGGAAGTTCTTCACGGAGCTCGGCTACTCGATCAACCCGCAGTTCAGCACCGACGACTGCTCCTGTGTCGTGATCAGCGACACGATCATCGCGATGCTCCTCAGCAAGCAGCGCTACGCCGACTTCACCAAGAAGGAGATCGCCGACTCCACGACCACCAGCGAGGTGCTGATCTGTCTGAGCGCGGAGAGCCGCGAAAAGGTCGACGAGCTGGTGGAGAAGGCGGTCGCGGCCGGCGGCACGGCGAACGACGACGTCCAGGACCAGGGCTTCATGTACGGCCGCTCCTTCGAGGACCTCGACGGCCACAGCTGGGAGGTCGTGTGGATGGACCCGGCCGCGGTGCAGGGCTGACGCCTAGCATGGGCGGGTGCATCCGACACCCGCCCAGCCGCAGCCCGTGCAGCCCTCGCAGTCGGCGAAACCGCAGCCGCACCGCGCCGCCCGCGACCGTGAGATCGAGTCCCTCGCCGAGTTCGACGAGGTGGTCGCCGCGCACGGGACGCTCGACCGGTACCGGCTCCAGGCCGTCGATCTGACGGACCGTACCGACGTCCTGCTGACCACCGACACCACCGGCGCCGTCTTCCTCGGCTGCCCGATGTCCCACGAGGCCGCCGCCCGGGTCGGCGCGTCCGGCGCCCTGGTGTTCCCGCCGGTCCCGGACCTCCCCTTCGACCCCTACCGCGCCTTCGCCTACACGCCCGACGAGCTGTTCGACTCGCTCGACGCGGGCTACGAGGCGACCCCGGACGCCCGCTCGTACGCCTGGTTCCAGCAGACCAAGGCGGACGGCGACATATTCGGCTCCATGCTGCGCTCGATCCACGACGACGCGGTCTCCGACGCGCTGGACGAACTCCTCGCCGGCGCCCGGGTGGTGGGCGTGATGGGCGGCCACGCGATGGCGCGCGGCACCGCGGAGTACGCCGGTGCCGCCCGGCTCGGCCGGGAGCTGGCGCGGGCCGGCTTCACGGTGGCGACCGGCGGCGGCCCGGGCGCGATGGAGGCGGCGAACCTCGGCGCGTACGCGGCACCCTTCGACGACGGGATGCTCGACGAGGCCCTGGAACTCCTCGCCAAGGCACCGTCGTTCCGGCCGTCGATCACCGACTGGGCGCGCGCCGCCTTCGAGGTACGCGAGCGCTGGCCGGACGGCGGCCCGTCGGTCGGCATCCCCACCTGGTTCTACGGTCACGAGCCGCCGAACGCCTTCGCCGCACACATCGCCAAGTACTTCGCCAACGCCACCCGCGAGGACGGCCTGCTGGCCCGCTCCAACGCCGGTGTGGTGTTCCTGCCGGGCGCCGCCGGGACCGTACAGGAGATCTTCGACAACGCGACGCCCAACTACTACGAGTCACGGGGCGAGCCGACCCCGATGGTGCTCGTGAACGAGGCGCACTGGAGCCGGACACTGCCGGCCTGGCAGCTGCTGACCTCGCTCGCGGGGGAGCGCGCGATGGCGTCCCGTATCGCCCTCGTTGACCGGATCGAGCAAGCTTCACAGGCACTGAAACGCCTCGGTGATTAATAAGCAAGCAAAGTCAACGCACGTGGACCGCATATGCATTGACACTACTTACGGAGCGCTTATAGACCTGTGAGCCTCCCGGGGATGCTGATGCCTCACCTCACCGTTGCGTCAACTCCCCCCACTACCCCCCGCAGTTATGCACTCAGTAAGGACAAACGTGTCCATATCCCGCCGCAGTGCACGTAGTTCCGTGCGCATCCTGGGTGTTGCCTCCGCGTCGGCCGCGCTGGTCCTGGGCTTCTCCAGCAGCGCCCTCGCGTGCAACATCAAAGAGTTCTCCGCCGAAGCCACCTGCGACGGCTCCAACGGTGTCATCACGGTGACCGACCAGGACGCCACTGGTACTCCGGCGACCATCACCGTCTTCCTGGAGACCAACGGCGCCGACGCCAAGCAGGTCGGCGACGCGCAGACCGTCAAGGGCTCCCAGGAAGGTACGAAGATCACCTTCTCCGAGGACTGGGCGCCCGACGCGACGTACCGCGTCCACGTCAAGGTCGACAGTGGCAAGACCCAGATCGACACGGACATCACGCCCAACCTGACGACCTCGTCGACGGCGTGCAAGTCCGACGACAGCGCCAGCCCCTCCCCGTCGGAGTCGGCCACCCCGTCGCCGTCGGAGTCGGAGTCCACCCCGGCCGAGTCGGACTCCCCGACCCCGTCGGCCACGGAGAGCAGCAGCACCGCCCCGGCGTCCACGTCGGACAACGCCCCGTCCCCGGCCGTCGGTGAGTCGAACCTCGCCGAGACCGGTGCCAACTCCAACACCGGCCTGATCGCCGGTATCGCCGCCGCGCTCGTGGCGGTCGGCGGTGGCGCCGTCTGGTTCGGCATGCGCCGTCGCGGGGCGCACAGCGGCAGCTGACGCGCTCCCACTCGTACACCGTCGAGGCCCGTCCCCGTATCCCCGGGGGACGGGCCTCGGCCGTACCCGCGCACCCGGTCAGTCCAGTACGACGGTCTCCGCCGCGTCGAACTCGACGCCCACCGCGTCCCCGGTCTCCGGTGCCTCCCGCAGCGCGCAGGCGGCCGCCAGGCGGGGGCCGTCCTGGGGCTGGAGGTGGACGGTGACATGGGTGCCCTGGAAGGTACGGGCGGCCACCGTGCAGGGCAGCCCCGCGTCGGCGGCGACCAGCCGTACGCCGGCCGGCCGTACGAGCAGGGTCCGCGGCCCCTGCCCGGAGCCCTCGGGCACCGGCACCTTCCCCCACGGCGTCACCGCGACCGTTCCCTCCACGGTCGCCGGGACCACGTTGTCGAAGCCGAGGAAGCGGGCCACGAACTCGTCCGCGGGCCGTTGCCAGACGTCGAGGGGCGTGCCGGACTGGGCGATCCGCCCGTCCCGCATCACCACCACCCGGTCGGCCAGTGCGAACGCCTCGCCCTGGTCGTGCGTCACGGCGAGCACGGTGGTGCCCAACCGCCCGAACAGCTCCCGGAGTTCGACCACGAGCCGCTCCCGCAGCGAACGGTCGAGCTGCCCGAGGGGTTCGTCGAGCATCAGCAGCCGGGGCCGGGGCGCCAGCGCCCGCGCGAGCGCCACCCGCTGCTGCTCGCCGCCGGAGAGCCCGGCGACAGCCCGACGGGCCGCGTCCGGAAGCCCCACCAGCTCCAGCAACTCGGCGACCCGCTCGGCCTGTTGTGCTTTCCCTTCGCCACGCATCCGAAGCCCGAAGGCCACGTTCCCGCCCACGTCCCGCTGCGGGAACAGCTGGTGGTCCTGGAACATCAGCCCGACCCCCCGCCGATGCACCGGCACCCGCGCCTGGTCGTGTCCGTCGAGCAGCACCCGCCCGGAGTCGAGCGGTTGGAGCCCCGCCACCGCCCGCAGCAGCGTCGACTTGCCGCTTCCGCTCGGCCCGAGCACGCACACCAGCTCCTGCTCGGCGACATCGAGATCTACGGCGTCCAGCACGGGCCGCCCGCCGAACCGCACGGTGGCCGCGTCGAGAGCCAGCAGCATCAGAACTCCCCCGTCCGGTCGGTCCGCAGCCGCTCCAGGACCAGCAGCGCCACCGCGCACACCACCATCAGAATCGTGGAAAGGGCCATCGCCTGGCCGTAGTTGAGATCACCGGGGCGGGACAGCAGCCGGGCCACGGCGACCGGCAGGGTCGGGTTGTCCGGCCGCGCGATGAACACCGTCGCCCCGAACTCCCCCAGCGACACCGCGAACGCGAACCCCGCCGCGATCAGCAGCGCCCGCCGCACCATCGGCAGATCGACCTCCCGCCACACCCGCCACGGCGCGGCCCCGAGCACGGCCGCCGCCTCCCGCAGCCGCTCGTCCACGGCCCGCAGCACGGGCAGCATGGTCCGTACGACGAACGGGACACCGACCAGCGCCTGCGCGAGCGGGACGAGGATCCAGGACTGACGCAGATCCAGCGGCGGCTTGTCGAGCGCGATCAGGAACCCGAAGCCGACGGTCACCGCGGACACCCCGAGCGGCAGCATCAGCAGCGCGTCGAAGCCCCGCACCAGCCGCCCCGCGTCCCGCCGGGCCAGTGCGGCGGCGGCGAGTCCGCCGATCACCACCGCGATGGCGGTGGCCGCGACCGCGTACTCCAGGGAATTGACCACCGACTCGATCGGCGCGACCAGGAAGGTCCCGCCGTCGGCGTCGCCCAGCGCCCGGTAGTACCCGAACCCCCCGTCCAGCGACCGCCGTACCAGCACGGCCAGCGGCAGGACCAGGAGCACGGCGATGGTGGCGAGGACCCCGCCGAGCAGCGCCCACTGCCCGGCCCCGCGCGGCCGGCGTGCCGTCACCGACGGGTCCACCAGCCGCAGCGCGCTCTCCCGCCGCCGTACGGTCCACGCGTGCACGGCGAGGACCGCGCCGACCGCCGCGAACTGCACGATCGTCAGGACGGCGGCCGTGGAGAGGTCGAAGATCTCGGAGGTCTGCCGGTAGATCTCCACTTCGAGGGTGGAGAACGTCGGCCCGCCGAGGATCTGCACCACACCGAAGGAGGTGAAGGTGAACAGGAACACCATCAGCGCGGCGGCGGCCACGGCGGGCGCGAGCGCGGGCAGGGTGACCTTCCGCCAGGCGGCCGCCGGGGAGGCACCGAGCATCCGGGCGGCTTCCTCCTGCCGGGGGTCCAGCTGGGCCCAGAGCCCGCCCACGGTCCGTACGACGACCGCGTAGTTGAAGAAGACGTGCGCCAGCAGGATGGCCCAGACGGTGGTGTCCAGCCGTACGCCCCACAGCTCGTCCAGCAGCCCGCCCCGGCCGACCAGCGCCAGGAAGGCCGTACCGACCACGACCGTCGGCAGCACGAACGGAACCGTCACCACGGCCCGCAGCACCTGCTTGCCGGGGAAGTCGAGGCGGGCGAAGACATAGGCGGCGGGCAGCGCGGCCAGCAGGGTGAGCGCGGTGGAGGCGAGCGCCTGCCAGGTGGTGAACCAGAGCACGTGCCGGATGTCGGACTGGCCGAGGACGTCGGCGATCCGCCCGAACCGCCAGACCCCGTCGGCCTTCAGGCCGCGCGTGACGATCGCCGCGACCGGCCAGGCGAAGAACACGGCGAAGAACGCGACGGGCACGAGCATCAGCCCGAGCCGCGCCGCGCTCCCCGAACCGCCCTTGTGCGGGGCTACTTCAGTACGAGTGACGTCCACGTCTTGACCCACTGGTCACGGTTGGCGGCGATCTTGTCGGGCGCCATGGTCTCGGGGTTCTGGGCGGCGGGACCGTACTTCGTGAACTCGGCGGGCACGCTGGCCCCCTTCACCACCGGGTACACGAACATGTTCAACGGCATGTCCTCCTGGAACTCCTTGGAGACCAGGAAGTCGATGAGCGCCTTGCCGCCCTTGGTGTTCCCGGCGTTGCTCAGCAGCCCGGCGAACTCGATCTGCCGGAAGCAGGTGCCGGTCGCGACGCCGGTCGGCGCGGTGCTGGGCTTCGGGTCGGCGTAGATGACCTCGGCGGGCGGGGAGGAGGCGTACGACACGACGAGCGGCCGGTCGCCCCCTGCCTTCTTCCCGCCGGCCGAGCCGGAGAACTCCTCGTTGTAGGCCTGCTCCCAGCCGTCGACGACCTTGACGCCGTTGGCCTTGAGCTGCTTCCAGTAGTCCGGCCAGCCGCTGTCCCCGTACTGCGCGGCCGAACCGAGCAGGAAGCCGAGCCCCGGCGAGGACGTGGACGCGTTCTCGGTGACGAGGAGGTTCTTGTACTGGGGCTTGACGAGGTCGGCGTACGAGGCCGGCGGGGTCAGCTTGTGCTTGCTGAAGTACGCCTTGTCGTAGTTGACGCAGATGTCGCCGTAGTCGATGGGCGTGACGCGGTGCTTGGCCGCGTCGAGTTGGTACGCCGTGCCGACCGTGCCGAGCCCCTTCGCCTCGTACGGCTGGAAGAGACCGTTGTCGAGGGCCCTGGACAGCAGGGTGTTGTCGACGCCGAAGAAGACGTCGCCCTGCGGGTTGTCCTTGGTCAGGATCGCCTTGTTGACGGCCTGCCCGGCGTCGCCGTCCTTGAGGACCCTGACCTTGTAGCCGGACTGCTTCTCGAAGTCCTGGAGCACGTTCTTGGAGACGGCCCACGAGTCGTGGCTGACGAGGGTGACGGTCTTGGAGTCGGCCCCGCTGTCCGACGACGAGCACGCGGACAGCGTCACGAGCCCGAGCCCGACCGCCGCGGCCACGAAGGTTCTGGTGTGCATGGTGTGCACTGGTGTTTTTCCTCCTGGAGTTGACCAGGAAGAGACGCGGCCCTGCCCACGGTGTGCGGGCAGGGCGCAACAGCTTGAGTGATGACCGAACTTCCTACCCAGAATGACCTGGGCGAGGTTCAGAGGGTCTGCGGCCCGGTTGCCGCACTCTCAGCGCTGTGGCGCTCCCCTGTCGGATTATGAAGATGTGTTGGCCAGATCCTACCGCTCGGTGCCTACGGCGGTTACCTCTCGGTGGCCGCGAGCTGACCACAGGCGCCGTCGATCTCCTGACCCCGGGTGTCCCGGACGGTGACGGGCACCCCATGCGCCTCGATGGCCTCGACGAACGCCTTCTCGTCCTCCGGCCGCGACGCGGTCCACTTCGAACCCGGCGTCGGGTTCAGCGGGATGAGGTTCACGTGCACGGGCTTGCCCCGCAGCAGCCGGCCCAGCCGGTCCCCTCGCCACGCCTGGTCGTTGATGTCACGGATGAGGGCGTACTCGATCGACAGCCGCCGCCCGCTCTTCTCGACGTACTCGAACCCGGCGTCGAGGACCTCGCGCACCTTCCACCGGGTGTTGACCGGGACGAGGGTGTCCCGCAGTTCGTCGTCGGGGGCGTGCAGCGAGATCGCCAGCCGGCACTTGAAGCCCTCGTCGGCGAACCGGTGGATGGCCGGGACCAGTCCGACGGTGGAGACGGTGATCCCGCGCTGCGAGAGCCCGAGTCCGTCCGGGGCGGGGTCGGTCAGCGCCCGGATGGCTCCGACCACCCGCTTGTAGTTGGCGAGCGGCTCCCCCATCCCCATGAAGACGATGTTCGACAGCCGCGCGGGCCCGCCGGGCACCTCGCCGTCCCGCAGTGCCCGCATCCCGTCGACGATCTGATGCACGATCTCGGCGGTGGACAGATTCCGGTCGAGACCCGCCTGCCCGGTCGCACAGAACGGGCAGTTCATCCCGCAGCCCGCCTGCGAGCTGATGCACATGGTCACCCGGTCCGGGTAGCGCATCAGCACCGACTCGACGAGTGTCCCGTCGAACATCTTCCACAGCGTCTTGCGGGTCGTCCCCTCGTCGGTCGACAGATGCCGTACGACGGTCATCAGCTCGGGGAACAACGCCTCCCGCAGCTTGTCCCGCGAGCCGGCCGGGATGTCCGTCCACTGCTCGGGGTCGTGCGCGTACCGCGCGAAGTAGTGCTGCGAGAGCTGCTTGGCACGAAAGGGCTTCTCCCCGACCTCGGCCACCGCGTCCTTGCGCTCGGCGGGCGAGAGATCGGCGAGATGCCGCGGCGGCTTCTTGGCTCCGCGCGGCGCGACGAAAGTGAGTTCTCCGGGATTAGGCATGGCCTTATCAGTGTCGCAGATCAACTGAGGTGGCCTGCGACCGAAGGTTCGGCGGGGGTGCGGGGGATCAGCCCCTGGCCGTCGTGATGATGGCGAAGAGGGCGCCGGAGGGGTCGAGGAACATGGCGAAGCGGCCGATGCCCGGGGCCTCGGTGACCGGGATGAGGACGGTGGCACCGGCCTCGGTGGCCCTGGCGAACGTGGCGTCGCAGTCGCTCACCTCGAAGTACGGATGCCATTCCGGCGTCGATCCGGCGTCGAGGTTGGCCTGGGGCAGCTGCATCAGCCCGCCGTGGGCCGCCGCCGGGCCGGCGCCGGCCGGGGTGAGGATCGTGTAGGTCAGTTCCGGGCCCATCGGCACGTCCCGCGTCTGCCAGGAGAAGACCGACTCGTAGAACGCCTTCGCCGCGTTCGCGTCGGTGGTGTAGAGCTCCGTCCGGGACAGGCTGCCGGGGACCGCCACGAGGTCCAGACCCTGGGTCTCACCCGGCTGCCAGACCGCGAAGTGCGCGCCGGTGGGGTCGATGAAGGCGGCCGCCCGCCCGAAGGCGAAGACGTCCGCCGGGGCGATCCGGACACTGCCGCCCGCCTGCTCCACGGCCTTGGCGGTGGCGTCGGCGTCCGGGGTGTGGAAGTACACCCTCCAGGACGCGCTCGCGCCCTCCTCGCCGAGCGGGCCGATCCCGGCGACCGTGCTGCCGTCCTGCTCGAAGAAGCCGTAGCCGCCCGCCTCCGGTCCGGCCGACCGGTGCTCCCAGCCGAAGACGGCGGAGTAGAAGGCGGCGCTCGCGCCGCTGTCCGGGGTCCCGAGGTCGAGCCAGTTCGGGGCGCCGGGAACGTATGTGGTCGTCAGCATGGTGGGGTCTCTCCTCGGTCCGCCTCGGCCCTCTTCGGCCCTCTTCGGTCACCAGGTCACGGGCAGCGTACGCGGTCCGCGGATCAGGCCCCGGTGCTGGAACTCGACCTGCTCGGGGGGTACGGCCAGGCGGATGCCGGGGAAGCGGGAGAGCACCGAGCCGATCATGGTCTCGGCCTCCATGCGGGCCATGATCGCGGCCATGCAGTGGTGAGGTCCGTGACCGAAGGCCAGGTGGGGACCGTTGGTGCGGTCGAAGTCCAGGTCGTCGGGGTCGTCGAAGACGGCGGGGTCGCGGTTGGCGGCGACGTAGGCGTTGTAGACGACCTCGCCGGCCCGGATCAACTGGCCGCCGACCTCGACGTCCTCGACGGCGACGCGCGGGATGCCGACGCCGTTGCGGTGCGGAACGTAGCGGAACAGCTCGTCCACCGCCTTGGGGAGCAGCTCCGGCTCGCGGCACAGCCGGTCCAGGTGCTTGGGGTGGGTGAGCAGCGCGTACATCATCGAGCCGCTGTTGTTGCGGACCGCGTGCCCTCCGCTGACCTGGATGGCGGTGGCCAGGGAGATCGCCTCGTCGCCGGTGATCTCGCCGTCCGCGGTGGCCTGGGCCAGCACCCCGGCGAGATCCTCGCTGGGCTCCTCCCGGCGGCTCTGCAGCAGCTCGGCGATCCGGGCCCGGGTGACCCGGGCGGCCTCCCGGGCGCGCTCCTCGGCGTCGGGGCCCGCGGAGAGCAGCGCCTCGCCGGTGGCCGCCCAGCGGTGCCAGTCCTTCTCGTCGACGCCGAGGAAGTCACGGATCACGGCGATCGGGAAGGGGCCGTGCAGATACTCCATGAGGTCGGCCGGCGGGCCCACGGCCTCCATCGTGTCGAGGAGTTCGCCGGCGCGGCGCTCCGCCATCGGCCGCAGCCGCTGCATGGCCCGCCCGGTGAAGGCCCGGGCGACGACCCGGCGCAGCCGGTTGTGCCGGGGCGGGTCGATGTACTGGAGGCCCGCCGTCTGGGAGGCCACGGGCGCCGGGCGCATGCTCGTGATGTCGCGGCCGACGACCGCCTCCCGGGAGAAACGCGGGTCGGAGGTGACGAAGCGGACGTCCTCGTACCGGGTGACCAGCCAGGCGTCCCCCTCGCCGTGCGCGAGTCTGATCCGGGTCACCGGCTCGTCGCGCAGCAGTTCGTCCAGGAACGGGTCCGGGTCGAGCGCGGGCAGATCGTCGACGGGCCAGAACCGCACCGGCGGAGGAGTCGAGGTCGGGGACGGGGTGGCGGCCCGGGCCGGGTCGAGGGGCATGGGCACACTCCCTGCACGCCTGAAGACGCGCACTCCCTGCACGCCTGAAGACACAGCGTCCTCACAGGGAGTCTGCCTCTGACCGGCATGACCATGCGATTTCTGCTGCGTCATCCGGGGCCGACATGCCGCCGAGCCCCCGCCCTGCGAAGGACGGGGGCTCCCCTACGACAGCTGTACGCCGACCGCTGCCGACGTCTGTGTAGCTCAGCCGCTGCCGACGAACAGCACCATCAGCAGCCACACCACCGGAGCCGTGGGCAGCAGCGAGTCCAGGCGGTCCATGATGCCTCCGTGGCCCGGGAGCAGTGTGCCCATGTCCTTGATGCCCAGGTCCCGCTTGATCATGGACTCGCCGAGGTCGCCGAGCGTGGCGCTGGCCGCGACCGCGAGGCCCAGCAGCAGGCCCTGCCACCAGGTGCCGTCGTCGATCAGGAACTGCATGCACAGCGCGCCCGCGACCATCGCGAACAGCACCGCGCCGACCAGGCCCTCGCGGGTCTTGCCGGGGCTGATGCGCGGGGCGAGCTTGTGGGTGCCGAAGCGCCAGCCGACCGCGTAGGCGCCGGTGTCGCTGACCACCGTGAGGAGCAGGAAGGTCATGACCCGGAAGGGGCCGTCGTCGGCGGTGAGCATCATCGCGACGAACGTGGCCAGGAACGGGACGTAGAACGTCGCGAAGAGACCCGCCGTGACGTCCCTGAGGTAGCCCTCCGGCGGTTCCGTCATCCGCCAGACCAGCACCGCGAGCCCGGTGAGCGCCAGGGCGACCCAGGCACCCTCGGCTCCCCGGGCGTAGCCGGCCACCACCATCGCGGCGCCGCCCAGCGCCAGCGGGACCAGGGGTGCCTTGATGCCCTTGCGCTCCTGGAGCCGGCTGGTCAGTTCCCACAGGCCCACCACGACCGCGACCGCCACGACGCCGACGAAGACCGCCTTGACGACGAACAGGGACGCCACGATCACGACGCCCAGTCCGACGCCGACGCCTATGGCCGCACCCAGGTCGCGTCCCGCGCTCTTCTTCTGCGGCGCGGGCGTCGGCTGTGGGGCGTCGGGCATGGGCTCCGGATTCTGCGGCGCCGCCGCGTGAGGCAGGGGCTGCGCCGACGGGGTGTCGTTGCGGAACGTCTCGTCTCGGAACAAGGGGCCGCTCAGCCGAGCGGCCCCCCGGTCGTCGTCCTGGTCTGAGCCGAACGCGGGTACGTCGTCGGGCACGATGGGCATGGGGCGAGTCTGAGGCGCGTTCTGCGCATCGTACGCGGGACCCGCCGGGACGGCTCCCTGGCCATAGCCCTGGTCATAGCCCTGGTCATAGCCCTGGGTACGACCGAGGTCGTACCCCTGGCCGGGACCGTGGCCGTACCCCTGGGCAGGGCTGGGCCCGTACCCCTGGCCGTACCCCTGACCCGAGTCCGGCACCTGGCCGGAGTCCGGCCCGTGGCCGTGGTCGTAGCCCTGGCCGGTGCCCTGATCGGTCGGTCCCCAGTACCCGGCCGGTGCTCCGGCCTGCCCGGCGGGTGAGCCCGCCTGCCCGGCCTGCGGCCCGGCGTGCGGCGGGGCTCCCCAGGATGAGTCGTTCATCAGACTTCGAGAAGCTCCGCTTCCTTGTGCTTGAGGAGCTCGTCCACCTGCGCGACGTACTTCGCGGTGGTGTCGTCGAGCTCCTTCTCGGCGCGACGGCCCTCGTCCTCGCCGACCTCGCCGTCCTTGATCAGCTTGTCGATGGCGTCCTTGGCCTTGCGGCGCACGGAACGGATGGAGACCTTGGAGTCCTCCGCCTTGCCCTTGGCGACCTTGATGTAGTCGCGGCGGCGCTCCTCGGTGAGCTCCGGGAACACCACCCGGATGATGTTGCCGTCGTTGCTCGGGTTGACGCCCAGGTCCGAGTCGCGGATCGCCTGCTCGATGTTGCGCAGGGCCGTCTTGTCGAACGGGGTCACGACCGCCATGCGCGGTTCCGGCACGGAGAACGAGGCCAGCTGGTTGATCGGCGTCGGCGCGCCGTAGTAGTCGGCCACGATCTTGTTGAACATCGCCGGGTGCGCACGGCCGGTGCGGATCGCGGCGAAGTCCTCCTTGGCGACCACGACGGCCTTCTCCATCTTCTCCTCGGCTTCGAGGAGGGTCTCTTCGATCACCACTTGCTCCTGCGTGTCTTGAGTAAGGCCCGGCTGCGGTTCCGTTGCGGGGCGGCGGCCGGCTGCGTCGCGTCTTCTTTCCCTGACGGTTCCCGACCGGCAGGACATTGTCCATCCCCCGGTCAGGGTGCGTCAGGCGGTGCCGGTCAGTCCCGGCTGCCCTGGTCACCCACCAGCGTGCCGATCTTCTCACCCTTGACGGCGCGCGCGATATTGCCCTCCGTCACCAGCTCGAACACCAGGATCGGCAGCTTGTTGTCACGGCAGAGCGTGATCGCGGTGGCGTCGGCGACCTTGAGCTCGCGGGTGATGACCTCGCCGTAGCCGAGGGAGTCGAACTTGACGGCGTCGGGGTTGGTCTTGGGGTCGGAGTCGTAGACCCCGTCCACGCCGTTCTTGCCCATGAGCAGCGCCTCGGCGTCGATCTCCAGGGCGCGTTGGGCGGCGGTGGTGTCGGTGGAGAAGTACGGCATGCCCATACCGGCGCCGAAGATGACCACGCGGCCCTTCTCCAGGTGGCGCACGGCGCGCAGCGGGATGTACGGCTCGGCGACCTGTCCCATGGTGATCGCGGTCTGCACCCGGCTGTCGATGCCCTCCTTCTCCAGGAAGTCCTGGAGGGCGAGGCAGTTCATGACGGTGCCGAGCATGCCCATGTAGTCGGAGCGGGCCCGGTCCATGCCGCGCTGCTGGAGTTCGGCGCCGCGGAAGAAGTTGCCGCCGCCGATGACGACGGCGACCTGCGCCCCGTCGCGGACGACGGCCGCGATCTCACGGGCGATCTTGTGCACCACGTCCGGGTCCACGCCCAGGCCCCCGCCACCGGAGAAGGCCTCTCCGGACAGCTTCAGCAGAAACCGGCCGCGTACTTTGCCGTCGTCGCTCTTCTGGGCCTTGGTGGTCATGGAGATCCCGCCTCTTTCACGTGTTGCACATACGCATACGAAGAAGGCCATTGCCGGTGGGGTCGCTTTTCGCTGCCCATGCGCGGCAATGGCCTCCTCGTCAGATCTGCCGCCGTCCGTCACGTCCCTGGTTGTGGCGGTGTGTACGGACGACTGCTGTCGACCGACCCTACCGGGATTTCCCCGCGGGTCGCGCGTCGATCGCGGTACGGACTCAGATGCCGACCTTGATGCGCGCGAAGCGCTTCAGGGTGACACCGGCCTCGTCCAGAACCTTCTGGACCGACTTCTTGTTGTCGAGCGCGTACGGCTGGCCGAGCAGCGTGGCGTCCTTGAAGAAGCCGTTCAGACGACCCTCGACGATCTTGGCGATCGCGGCCTCGGGCTTGCCCTCGGCGCGGGTGGTCTCCTCGGCGATCCGGCGCTCGGACTCGACGACCTCGGCCGGCACGTCCTCCTTGGCCAGGTACTTCGGCGCGAAGGCGGCGATGTGCTGGGCGACGCCCTTGGCGATCTCGGCGTTCGGCTTGTCCAGCTCGACGAGGACACCGATCTGCGGCGGCAGGTCGGGCATCGTGCGGTGCATGTAGGCGGTCACGTAGCCGTCGGCGTACTGCGCGAAGCGGTCCAGGACGATCTTCTCGCCGAGGTTGGCGTTGGCCTCGTCCACGAACGCCTGGACGGTCTTGCCGGGCTCGATCTCGGAGGCGAGCAGCGCCTCCAGGTCGGCCGGAGCGGTCTTGGCGACGTGCTCGGCGATGGTGTTGGCGACGGCCTGGAACTTGTCACCCTTGGCGACGAAGTCCGTCTCGCACTTCAGCTCGACGAGGACGCCGGAGGAGTTGTCGTCGGCGATGATCGAGACCACGGCGCCGTTCTCGGCGGAGCGGCCCTCGCGCTTGGCGACGCCCTTCTGGCCCTTGATGCGGAGCGCCTCGACAGCCTTGTCGACGTCGCCCTCGGCCTCGTCCAGGGCCTTCTTGCAGTCCATCATGCCGGCGCCGGTGAGCTCGCGGAGCTTCTTGACGTCAGCGGCGGTGTAGTTCGCCATGAGTCTGTAAGTCTTTCTCGAAGTCTGGAAGATCGAAGATCTGCGCGTCTGCGATCCACATGAATTCCATGGATTCCATGTGCGGATTCCACCTGCAGGGGTGGATCGCGGACCGTTGGCTGACCTACGGATGAACGGTGGGGGCGGAGTTCATGCCGCCGCCCCCACCGTCAACGCTTCAGCAGAGGGGTCAGGCCTGCTCGGCGTCCGCGGCCGGAGCCTCGACAACAGCCTCGGCGGCAGCCGGAGCCTCGACAACAGCCTCGGCGGCAGCCGGAGCCTCGACAGCGGCCTCGGCGGCAGCCGGAGCCTCGGCCTGCTCGGCGTCGGCGACCTTCTCGGTCTCGGCGGAGGTCTGGACCTCGGCGTCGTCCGCCTTCTTCTCGCCCTCAAGCAGGTCGCGCTCCCACTCGGCGAGCGGCTCGCCGGCGGCCTTCTCGCCCTTGTCGCCGGTGGCGACACGGGAACGGGAGATGAGGCCCTCGGCGACCGCGTCGGCGATCACGCGGGTGAGCAGGGTGACGGAGCGGATCGCGTCGTCGTTGCCCGGGATCTTGTAGTCGACCTCGTCGGGGTCGCAGTTGGTGTCGAGGATCGCGACGACCGGGATGTTGAGCTTCCGGGCCTCACCGACCGCGATGTGCTCCTTCTTGGTGTCCACGATCCAGACGGCGCTGGGGACCTTGGACATCTCGCGGATACCACCGAGGGTCTTCTCCAGCTTGGCCTTCTCGCGCGAGAGCACGAGAAGCTCCTTCTTGGTCAGACCCGACGCGGCGACGTCCTCGAAGTCGATCTGCTCAAGCTCCTTGAGGCGCTGCAGACGCTTGTAGACGGTCGAGAAGTTGGTGAGCATGCCGCCCAGCCAGCGCTGGTTGACGAAGGGCATGCCGACGCGGGTGGCCTGCTCGGCGATGGCCTCCTGCGCCTGCTTCTTCGTACCGACGAACATGACCGTGCCGCCGTGGGCGACGGTCTCCTTGACGAACTCGTAGGCGCGGTCGATGTACGACAGCGACTGGAGCAGGTCGATGATGTAGATGCCGTTGCGCTCGGTGAAGATGAAGCGCTTCATCTTCGGGTTCCAGCGACGGGTCTGGTGACCGAAGTGGACGCCGCTCTCCAGCAGCTCCCGCATCGTGACGACGGCCATGGCCGTACTCCTTGGTGTTCTCGGTTGTGCCGCGGATGCCGGACGGCTCCCGCGCCTGACGCCCGTGTGCGCTGTGCCGCGAAGGACCGAGAAGCGCTGACACCTGCTTTTGATGGCCAGGTGTCGGGGCGTGCGAAGTCGACCCGGTGACCCGGATCGCCAACAGAAGTGTACGGGACCGGCGGGGTACCGGGTGACGCCACTGTCCACAACTCGGGAGTAATCCACAGGTACCGGCCATGATCGGTGGGACTGCGGGACGGTTTGACCATGTTGGTCATGCGACGCGCGATGCGATGGATGGGGGCGGCGACGGCGTTGCCGCTGGCTTTGGGAGCGACTGCGGCCCGGGCCTGGGTCGCGGCGGACGGCCCGCCGCCCCCTGCCGGGCCGCCTGTGCCGGCGATCGCTCACGCCTGGCCGGTGGGGGTACGCCCGCCGGTCCTGCGCGGCTGGGAACCGCCGGCGACGGTGTACGGCCCCGGGCACCGGGGGGTCGATCTGGGCGCGGCGCCCGGAGAGCCGGTACGGGCGGTGGCGGCGGGCCGGGTCTCCTACGCGGGGCCGGTGGCGGGGAGGGGCGTGGTGTCGGTGCAACTGACGGGCACGGATCTCCGTACGACGTACGAGCCGGTGACGGCGACGGTGGGGAAGGGGCAGGTGGTGGCGGCGGGGGAGGTAGTGGGCAGGGTGGAGCCGGGGGGCGCGCACTGCGGTGCTCGTTCATGTGTGCACTGGGGACTGCTCAGGGGGGACGTGTACGTGGACCCGTTGCTGCTGTTGCCGCCATGGCTGCTGGACGGAGGGCCGCCGAGACTGTTGCCGGTGTTGGGGGTTCCGCTGCCGGAGGGGTGATTGCGGAGGGTTGCGCGGCCGCCGGCCGGTGGGGGTTGCTCGCGCCCACGCGGCGGAGCCGCAAATCAGATACAGCCCCGCGCCCCTTACGGGGCGCTGCCCAGCCGCTCCTCTCACAGCTACCCAGCTGCGGGCAGGCGTGCCGCAGGGCGGCACGGGTGGGCGCAGCGGCACCCGGCCAGCGCCGGTAAGCGCCCCCACCCCGACCCCAGCCCCCGCCTACCTCAGCCCCGCACACCCCGCAGCGCCATCGCCACGGCCGCCTCAGTGATCACCACCGGGTCCTCCGCCGCCCCCAGCTCGATCCGCCGGACCGCGGCATCCACAACTCCCTGCACCAGCATCGCCGCAAGCCGGGGCTGCCCATGCCCCAGCTCTCCCAGCGCCTCCACGATCATCGCGACCAGCCCGCCGTGCGCGGCCCGGATCTTCTCCCGCGCCCCCGCGTCCAGCTCGCTCGCCGAGATCGCGACCACCGCGCGGTGCCGCCGGTCCCCGACCAGGGCCAGCTGCTGCCGCACATACGCCTCGACCTTGCCCTCGGCGGAACCCGCCCGCTCCATCGCCGCCTCGACCTCCGCCGCCCACACGGGGAAGTCGACCTCGCAGAGCTCCTCGACCACGGCGGCGCGGGACCGGAAGTACTCGTACACGGACGACCGGGCCAGCCCCGTGCGCTCGGCGAGCGCGGGGAAGGTCAGCGCCTCCGTCCCGCCCTCGGACAGGAGGGACCGCGCCGCGTCCAGCAGGGCGGCTCGCTGCATCGACCGGTGCTCGGCCACGGAGGCCGCTCGAATCCTTGGCACGTCAACCACTTTACGGACGCGTCGGCCCGGACGGGAGACAGCGCGACCGGGACGCGGCCCGCCCGGCCGCCGACGACGGCCGAAAACCCCCGCCGGCCTCGTGCTCAACGGCCGAAACTCGCCAGCTTCGCCCGCAGCTGCAGCACCGACTTGGTGTGGATCTGGCTCACCCGGCTCTCGGTGACTCCGAGCACGTTCCCGATCTCGGCGAGTGTGAGCCCCTCGTAGTAGTAGAGGGTCACCACCGTCTTCTCCCGCTCCGGCAGCGTGTTGATCGCCCGCGCCAGGAACCGCCGCAGCTCCCGGTCCTCGGCCACCTCCACGGGGTTGTCCGCGGCGGTGTCCTCCAGCGTGTCCATCACGCTCAGCCCGTCGCCGCCCTCGCCCCCGACGTGCAGCAGCTCCTCCAGCGCCACCACGTTGGCCAGCGACAGCTGGCTGAAGACGGCGTGGAGTTCGTCCACCTCGATGCCCAGTTCGGCGGCCACCTCTCCCTCCGAGGGCGTTCGCCGCAGCCGCGCCTCCAGCGTGGCGTAGGCCCGCTCGACGTTCCGTGCCTTCTGCCGGACCGAGCGCGGGATCCAGTCCAGCGCCCGCAGCTCGTCGATCATCGCGCCCCGGATCCGGGTGATCGCGTACGTCTCGAACTTGATCTCGCGGTCGACGTCGAACTTCTCGATCGCGTCGATGAGCCCGAACACTCCGGAGGAGACGAAGTCGGCCTGCTCCACGTTGGGCGGCAGACCCACGCTCACTCGCCCGGCCACGTACTTGACCAGTGGCGAGTAGTGCAGGATCAGCTGTTCCCGCAGCCGGTCGTCCCCCGTCGCCTTGTACGACCGCCACAGCTCGTCGAGCGTCGAGGGAGCGGGCGGCCGCACGCTGCCACCGTCACGGGCGGCTGGGGGGATCGCCGCCCGGTCGGACCCGGAGGTGTGCTGGGGCATTCGTCGCCTTGTGCCGTTCTGCCGTGAAGTGCCAGGAAGTGCCGTGATGTGCCGTGAACTGGGGTGGGCAGTGAATGAAAGCGATGGTTGGGCTCAGTGTCTTTCTCGTGCCGGTTGGCACGTTCTGCGCCAAGCCTTTCGTGAGCGTAGCGTGACTGAGGAGTCGCGGTGCGCGAACAGCGAGGCTCCACCCCTGCGCGAACCCCCTGTACGGCGCGCCCCACCGCGCTCGGCGCGTCGCTCTGCGTGATCGACCGGAAGTGTCAACTCCGGGAATTCCCAAGGGCGTCGGGGGTTCCCCCGGACGGCCGAACACGCTCGGTCAGCACCGGCTCCGACCGGCCCGGACCGAGATCATCGCCTGGCGTGTCAACTTCCAGCCGTCGCCGTGTCGTTCGACGTAACCAAGTGCTCGGAGTTCGTACAGTCTCGCGACGGCCTCGTCCTCGGACGTCTGCGCGCCGCGTGCCACCTCTTCGGGTGAGGCCGGCCGGTTCCCGGGCAGGGCGGCCAGGACCTGCCGGGCGGCGGGTTCCAGCAGGTCACGCGGGAGGACGGGGCCGCGTCTGGCCGGGGCCAGCTCGCCCATGTCGCCCACGAGTTCGACGACCTCCGCGGCGTCGGTGACCAGCGCGGCCTCCCCGCGGAGCAGCTCGTGCACCCCGGCCGAGAGGCCGCTGGTGGCCGGTCCGGGCACGCCCATGGTGAACCGGCCGAGCCGCTGCGCCGCCCGCGCGGTGACCAGCGAGCCGCTGCGATGGGCGGCCTCCACGACGACGGTGCCCCTGGTGAGCGCCGCGATGACCCGGTTGCGGAGCACGAACCTGCTCGGTGTGGGGTGCTCGCCGGGCGGCAACTCCCCCACCACCAGTCCCTGTTCGGCGATCCTGTTGATCAACTCGGTGTGGCCTGTGGGGTAGGGCCGGTCGACCCCGCAGGCCAGCACGGCGACGGTGGCCCCGCCGGCGCCGAGGGCTCCGCGGTGGGCGGCGCCGTCGACGCCGTAGGCGCCGCCGGACACCACCACCCAGCCGCGCTCGGCGAGCCCCGCGGCGAGGACGGCCGCCATGTGGGCGCCGTACTCGGTGCAGGCCCTGGCCCCGACGACGGCGACGGCCCGCAGCGCCCACATCCGCAGACTGGGCAGGCCGCGCACCCACAGGCCGAGCGGGCGGGCGTCGCCGAGGTCGTCGAGCTGGCTGGGCCACTCCGCGTCGCCGGGGCACACGAACCGCGCGCCCGCCTCCCGCGCGACCGCGAGGTCGGCCCGGGGGTCGCTCTGCTGCGCCCGGGCCAGCAGCCCCGCCCAGCGCTTGCCGCCGACGCCCGGCAGGGCCTGCCCGCCTGCTCGCAGCCGGCCGGCCACCTCGTGCACGCCCCGCTCCCGCACCCACCGCCCGGCGGTCTCGTCGCCGGGCTCGACGACCCGGGCCAGGAAGACCCGGGCGAGCAGTTCGGCGTCGCTCATGTGGCGATCCCTTCCAGGACCGCGCCGCGCCGGACGCCGGTGCGCAGCTCCAGGGCCAGGTTGACGTCGTTGGCCGAGGGCCGGTCGTGGCCCGCCAGGTCGGCCAGGGTCCAGGCGACCCGGAGCACCCGGTCCAGGCCGCGGGCGGTGAGCAGGCCCCGGTCGAGGTCCAGCTCGGCCTTGGCGAGCGCGCCCGGCCGGACGTGCCAGCGGGTGCGGAGCTCGTGGCCGGGGACCTCGCTGTTGGTGCGCCAGGGCAGCCCGTCGTAGCGGTGGGCGGCCCGCTCCCGGGCCGTGCGCACCCGGTCGGCCACGGCGGCGGAGGGCTCGGCACCGGTGTGGAGCCGCAGCAGCTCCTCCCTGGCCACCGGTTCGACGGTCACCCTGAGGTCCACGCGGTCCATCAGGGGGCCGGAGAGCCGGGCCCGGTACCGCTTGATCGAGGAGGGCCGGCACTCGCAGACGTCGCCGGGGGTGCCGTGCCGGCCGCAGGGGCAGGGGTTGGCGGCCAGGACCATGAGGAACTTCGCGGGCATCCGCAGTATCCCGGCGGCCCGGGCGATGACGACGTGGCCCGACTCCAGGGGCTGGCGCAGGGCGTCCAGGACGCTGCTGTGGAACTCGGCGGCCTCGTCCAAAAAGAGCACGCCATGGTGAGCGAGGGACACCGCTCCGGGGCGTGGCAGGCCGGTTCCGCCGCCGACCAGGGAGGCCATGGTGGCCGAGTGGTGCGGGGAGCAGTAGGGCGGTTTGTCGACCAGGGGGTGGCCGGGTGGCAGCATGCCGGCGACCGAGTGGACTGCGGTGACCTCCAGGGACTCCTGCCGGCCCAGTTCGGGCAGCAGCCCCGGCAGCCGCTCGGCCAGCATGGTCTTGCCGGCGCCGGGCGGGCCCTTGAAGAAGACGTGATGGCGTCCGGCCGCGGCCACCTCCAGGGCGGCCCGGGCCACGTGCTGCCCGGCGACGTCCGCGAGGTCGGGTGCGTGGTCGCCGGTGACCATACCGGTGCCGAGTCCCATGCCGGGGAGGGCGAGCCCGGCGAGGAAGGGGTCCGGGCGGATCTCGCCGGGGACGGGCTCCTCGTCGGGCACCGGTTCGTCGGTGAGCACCGCGATCAGCTGGCGCAGACTGCGGACGCCGAGGACGGACACCCCCGGCACCAGGGAGGCCTCCGGCACCGCGCTCTCCGGCACCACCACCTGCTCGTACCCGGCGTCGGCGGCGGCCAGCACGGCGGGCAGGATGCCCCGGACCGGCCGGACCCTGCCGTCCAGGCCCAGCTCGCCGATCATCACGATCTCGGCGAGCACCCGGGGATCGATCCGCTCGGCCGCCCCGAGCACAGCCGCGGCGACCGCGAGATCGAAGCCGCTGCCGCTCTTCGGCACGGACGCCGGGCTCAGCCCGACGGTGAGCTTCTTCGAGGGCCAGGAGGCGCCGGAGTTCACCACCGCCGCCCGGACCCGGTCCCGGCTCTCCGTCAGGCTCTTGTCCGGCAGCCCCACCAGTGTGAAGGCCGCCACCCCGGGCTCCAGGTCGGCCTGGACCTCGACCACCACGCCCTCGACGCCCACCAGCGCCACCGAGCAGGTTCGCGCGAACCCCATCTCACGCCACCCCCCGGGCGTGCTCGACCACGGGCGCCCCGCGCTGCGGCAGGAGCACGCCGACCACGTCGATGCGGACGCCGCCCGGCGGTGCCCCTCCGTGTGCGTGGATCCAGTGTTCGGCGAGGCCGCGCAGGCGCTGCGCCTTCTCCGGGGAGACCGCGGCCATGGGGTGCTCGAAGACACCCGCCCGCCGGGTCTTCACCTCGCAGACGACCAGGACGTCCCCGTCCCGCGCCACGATGTCGATCTCGCCCGTCCTGCCGCAGCGCCAGTTGCGCTCCAGGACCGTCAGACCGGCCTCGGCCAGCCGCCGCGCGGCCAGCGTCTCGCCGTACCTGCCGAGTGCACTGCGTGCCCGATTCGTGCGTGCCTGATTCGTGTTCATGTCGGCACCACCTCCGGCGCCAACCGTCACGCATTCCCCGCCAAGTAGTTGATCTTGGTGAGTTACTCAGCGGTTGTGGACAACCCCGTCACCCACACGAGCGACCACACCGGCGACCACGCCCCAGGGCTCAGCCGCCCGGAAGTTCCAGGTCGGTCTTGTTCAACTCCTCGATGTTCACGTCCTTGAACGTGAGGACACGGACCTGCTTCACGAAACGGGCCGGCCGGTACATGTCCCAGACCCAGGCATCCGCCATCGACACCTCGAAGAACACCTCGCCCTGGACCGAGTGCACCTGCATCTCGTAGTCGTTGGTGAGGTAGAAGCGCCGCTCGGTCTCGATCACGTATTTGAACAGACCGACGACATCGCGGTACTCCCGGTAGAGCTTCAGCTCCATCTCGGTCTCGTACTTTTCGAGGTCCTCGGCGCTCATGGCATGTTCCCCTTCAGCCGTGCGATCCCACCATTGTGCGCCAGTCCCGCGCGCCCCTAGACGATTTCCGTGTCAAGGGTGACGGGCCCGGCGGGGGGACCTTCGTCGAGCAGCCTACGGAACAGCTCGGCGAGTCTGGTCGGATACACCGTCTCATGTGACCGGGTCAGTTCCCGGCACGTCCACCAATGTGCTCCGGCCACACTGCGCCGCTCCAGGTCGGTCAGGCCCGTGACATCGATGGCCGTCTGCGTCGTACGGGCCAGGTAGTACCACTCGTCCTGGTCCCAGCGGCGGCCCGCGAACGGGAAGGAGCACGTCCGCCGCCACAGCACCGGGCCGAGTTCGACGTCCGTGATGCCGGTCTCCTCGGCGAGTTCCCGCAGAGCGGCCTGCTCACGGGTCTCGTCGCCCTCCAGGCCGCCGCCGGGTGTGAACCACCAGTCGTCGGCCGGATCGTCCGGCTCGTGGCCGTGCAGGAGCAGGATGCGGTCCTCTGGATCGAGCAGGACCACCCGGGCCACCTTGCGCAGGCCGCCCTCCGAAAGCGCCTCAGCGGGCACCGGCGGGCTCCGTACGGGCACGGGTGCGGGAGCGGCCCAGCAGGTTCGCGACCGGTCCGTAGGCGCCGCCTGCGAGGACCAGCACGGCACCGGCCACGATCATGAACTCGATGACACGCAGCGGACCCGGCTGCGAGAGGGTCCCCAGGGTCTCGAAGCCGGTCGGGCGCTTGAGCAGACCCTTCATCGGCCAGATCACGGCGTCCACCCGGGCGCTCACGGCGCTGCGCGCCACCGTGCCCTGCGCCGCGTCCGTGAGGTGGGCGGTGGAGTCCAGGGAGCCCTGGCGCTCGTCGCCGAGGAGGAAGAGCCGGCCCTTCGGGACGGTGACGGTCGGGAAGCCCTGGAGCTCGGCCTGGCTGCCCGCCGGCAGATACGGCTCCTCGATCTGCTTGCCGTTGACGGTCAGCTTGCCGTTGGTGCAGCAGGCGACCGTGTCCCCGCCGACCGCGACCACGCGCTTGACGACGTCCGCGTTGGTGACCCAGCTCTTGTCGCGGAAGACGACGACGTCGCCCCGGCGCACCTCACTGCCGTCGATGCGCTGGCCGAGGACCCGGTCCCCGGCGTCGATCGTCGGCGTCATCGACGTGGTGGGCACGGTGTACGGCCGGTAGACCACCGCTGCCCAGCCGAATCCTCCGAGGAACAGCACGATGCCCAGTGCGACGACGATCCCGGACAACCGCTGTCCGAGCCTGCTGCCGGCCTGTGCCGCGCTCGTGCTGGTGCCTCCGCCGCTGCGCGGGGCCGTACGTATCGTGCTGTCGCCCATGAGGCCGCACCCTACCCGGCGGTACCGGGCAGGGGCAGCCCTTCTTCGGCGGGCCTGGTCACAAGCTCCCCAAGGGCTTCACATGGGGAGGTCAGCAGACGTACCCGAAGGCGCTCACACGGGATGCGGCCATGTCCCGCGCCATGCGGTCAGCGCTTGCCGGCGGCCACGCGCTTGTCGAACTTCCGCTCCACCCGGTCGCCCCGGCGACGGCGCCACACCACGACCGGCAGGACGGCGGCGACGGCCACGCCCTGCGGTGCCACCGAGAGGGAGGCCGCGGCGGACGACTGCGTGTTGATGCCGCTCTGGTCGAAGGTGTCCGGGATCGGCAGCGTGCCCCAGCGGTTGATCGGCCAGGCCTTGACGATGGCGCGGCCGACGACGTCCTTCACCGGGACCATGCCGTGGTGCTTGTCGGACTGGTTGTAGCGCGAGTCGCGGGAGTTCTGGCGGTGGTCGCCCATCACCCAGATGTAGCCCTTGGGCACGTGCACCGTGAACTGGCCGCCCTGGTCGTCGACGCTGCACGGGGTGTTGCCCGGATACACATAAGGCTCGTTCAGCGCATGGCCGTTGACCATGAGCGGGCCGCTGCCCTTGCAGGAGACGGTGTCGCCGCCGACGCCGACGACGCGCTTGATCAGGTCCCGCTCCTCGGCGGACGGCATCAGGCCGATCCAGCTGAGGAAGGTCTGGATCGCGTTCGGCTGGGCGGTGGGCTCACCCGCCAGCCAGTCGTCCGGGTCGTGGAAGACGACGACCTCGCCGCGCTCCGGCTTGGAGCCGAACCACGGGGTGAGCTTGTCGACCAGGACGCGGTCACCCTGCTGGAGGGTGTTCTGCATCGAGTCGGACGGGATCGAGAACGCCTGCACCAGGAACGTCTTGATCAGCAGCGCCAGCACCAGCGCGATGACGACCAGGATCGGCAGCTCCTTCCAGAAGGAGCGTGGCTTCTTCGGTGCGGGCGCCGCCGATTCGCCCGGGTCCCCGTCCGTACCCCCGCCGTCACCGCCGGGGTGCGGACCGTCCACCGGGGCGCCGTCCCCGCCGGGCCCGGTACCGTTTCCGGAGGTCGAGACGCCGTCTGCGGGGGGGACATTCTCCGCAGGGCGCCCGTTGTGCTCCTCGCCGTCGTGACCCGACCGCGCGCCAACCGCCACATCCCCCACGCCAACTCCTTACTCCGTGCCGCCGCCCGCGCCATCCCCGGCGCAGGCCCACCACTCCCATAACGAGCGGGAGTTCCGCAGGGCTCGGGAGTTGGATGTATCCGTTCGGATCGTCGGAGGCAACCCTATGCGACAGCTGGGGAGCCGCGGTCGACCCCGACCCGGAGTCAGAAACGCTTGCGAAGGTTTTAGGTTCGTCGAGCTTGGTCCAGTGGCCGACGGGCCAGCCGATCATCATGGCCCGGCCCACCACCGAGGTGACGGCGACGGTGCCGCCGTAGTCGGTGTCCTGGTGCACCCGGGAGTCGGCCGAGTTGCCTCGGTGGTCGCCCATCACCCACAGCCGCCCCTCCGGCACGGTGATGTCGAACTCCTGGGTGGAGGGGGCGTTCCCGGGATACAGGTAGTCGCCCTCGGTCAGCGGTACGCCGTTGACGGTCACCCGGCCCTGTGCGTCACAGCACTTGACGTGGTCTCCGCCGACGCCGATGACCCGCTTGATGAGGTCCTTCTCGTTGGCGGAGGGCAGCAGGCCGATGAAGGTGAGCCCTTCCTTGACCTGCTTGACCACGACCGGGTCGTTCGCCTGGGTGGTCTGCTCGTCGTTCAGCCAGCCGCCCGGGTCGTGGAAGACGACGACGTCTCCGCGGTGCGGCTTCCACCCGAACCACGGGGTGAACTTGTCGACCAGGACGCGGTCGCCGATCCGGATCGTCTGCTCCATGGAGCCCGACGGGATCACGAAGGCCTGGACGAGGAACGTCTTCAGCACGAGCGCTATCAGGACGGCCACGCCGACCAGCAGCGGTATCTCCCGCATCGCTCCGCGCCGCCGCTTGCGCTTGACCTTGCGCTGCAGCTTGCGCCGCTCCGCGCGGGAACGGCCGCCGGAGGAGCCGGAGGAGCGCCGGGCCCCGGTGGGCAGCAGGTTGGCGGCCGCGTCGACGGGGACGCCGCGCGGTTTGCCCCGGTTACCCATGTGACGCTCCGGCCGCCGGCACGCGCGCGTAGGCGGCGGGACGGGTGAGGCGGGTCCAGTGCGCGTACGGCCAGACGATCCAGTCGGCCCGGCCGATGACCCTGCTGACGGGGATCATGCCGCCGCCGGGCGAGCCGAGGTGGTCGCGGGAGTCGCTGGAGTCGCCGCGGTGATCGCCGAGAACGAAGACCGTGCCGTCGGGGACGTCGACGTTGAAGGGCACGGTGGAAGGGGTGTCCCCGGGATAGAGGAACGCGGTCTCGTCGACCGACCGGCCGTTCACTTCGATCCTCCCCTTCTTGTCGCAGCAGACCACATGGTCTCCTCCCACACCGACGACGCGTTTGATGTAGTCGGCGTCCCCGAAATATCCGGAGCCGTCGAACACCACGACATCTCCCCGGCGCGGCCCGGCACCGAAACGGTACGCCAACTTATTTACGAGAACGCGGTCCCCGATCCTCAATCCCTGTTCCATGGATCCGCTGGGAATCTGGAATGGTTGCGCCACGAAAGTGTTGAGGACGAGCAAAAACGTCAGGCAGGCGAAGAGGGTGAGGGTGAACCAGCCGCCCGGCAGCCAGTCGGTGACCCGCGCCAGCAACGCGAAGCGCGACCGGTCCTCCGCGGCCTCTGGTTCGGGGCGGGAGGAGCGGTCGCGCTCCGTCTGCTGTGCTTCGGTGTCCATCGGGGCCAGATGCTATCCGGCCCCGCTGAGACTCCTTCTTACCGGCTCGTTCGCCTACGGCTTCCGGGTGCCGGCACGCGACATCACTTGTCGCGCTTCTCCTTGATCTTCGCGGCCTTACCGCGCAGGTCGCGCAGGTAGTAGAGCTTGGCGCGACGCACGTCACCACGGGTGACGAGCTCGATCTTCTCGACGATCGGGGTGTGCACCGGGAAGGTGCGCTCGACGCCGACGGAGAAGGAGACCTTGCGGACCGTGAAGGTCTCGCGGACACCGCTGCCCTGGCGGCGGATCACAACGCCCTTGAACTGCTGCACACGGGAGCGGTTGCCCTCGATGACGCGGACGTGGACGTTGACGGTGTCACCCGGGCGGAAGGCCGGGACGTCGCTGCGCAGCGACGCGGAGTCGACGGTGTCGAGCAGGTGAGACATTTCGTCTGCTTTCTTCGCAAATGCCACAGGTCATCAGCGGAAACTAGGTGTGCCATGAGGACTGCCGTGCGGGTCGGGGCGGGCGTCGTGTCCCCCTGTGGCAGGGGCGCACGCCGGACGGACGCACAACAGCGGTCTATTCTTCCACGCCCTCTGGCCTGCGCCAAAATCGGCCGTGGGGTTCGCCCTCCGGATCCGGGGCCCAGCCCAGGATGGAGAGCATCTCGCGGTCCTTCTTGTCGAAGGCCTTGGGGTCGCAGCGCTCGATCAGGTCGGGCCGGTGGGCGGTGGTCCGCTTCAGGGCCTCGTCGCGGCGCCAGCGGGCGATCTTGCCGTGGTGGCCGCTGAGCAGCACGTCCGGGATGTCCCGGCCGCGCCACACCGGCGGCTTGGTGTAGACGGGGCCCTCCAGGAGGTTCGCCATCGCGCCGGGTGCGAAGGAGTCGTCCCGGTGCGACTCGGCGTTGCCGAGGACGCCGGGCAGGAGCCTGGCCACGGCCTCCGTGATGACCAGTACGGCCGCCTCGCCGCCGGCGAGGACGTAGTCGCCGATGGACACCTCGTAGACCGGCATCCGGGTGGCGTACTCGTCCATGACGCGCCGGTCGATGCCCTCGTAGCGGGCCGGCGTGAAGATCAGCCAGGGCCGCCCGGAGAGTTCCACGGCGAGTTCCTGGGTGAAGGGGCGGCCGCTCGGGGTGGGCACGATCAGCGCGGGCGCGTGCGAGCCGGTCTCGTAGCCGTCGGCGAGCGCCGAGTCGAGGGCGTCACCCCAGGGCTCGGTCTTCATGACCATGCCGGGCCCGCCGCCGTAGGGCGTGTCGTCGACCGTGTTGTGCCGGTCGTACGTCCAGGCACGCAGATCGTGGACATGGACGCCGAGCTGCCCACGCGCGCGTGCCTTGCCGACGAGCGAGACGTTCAGGGGTTCGAGGTACTCGGGAAAGATCGTGACGACGTCGAGCCTCATGCGTCGTCGTCCCTGGACGAGTCGATCTCGGCCCGGTCGTCGATCAGGCCGGGCGGCGGCGCGATGACGGCCCGCTGCTCCTCCAGGTCGATCTCGGTGACGATCTCCTCGACGAACGGGATCATCACCTCGCTGCCGTCGGGCCGCTCCACGATGAAGAGGTCCTGGGAGGGCAGGTGCGAGATCTCGGTGATCCGGCCGACCTCGGTGCCGTCCTCGGTGACCACGTCCAGGTCCATGAGCTGGTGGTCGTAGTACTCGTCCTCGCCCTCGGGCAGCTCCTCCGGGTCGATCTCCGCGATCAGGAGGGTGTTGCGCAGGGCCTCGGCGCCGGTGCGGTCCTTGACGCCCTCGAAGCGCAGGAGCAGACGGCCGCTGTGCACGCGGCCCGTCTCGATGGTGAGCGGTCCCACGCCGGCGGGATCGGTGGCGAGTACGGCGCCGGGCCCGAGCCTGAGCTCCGGTTCGTCGGTACGTACCTCCACGGTGACCTCGCCCTTGATGCCGTGGGCGCGGCCGATCCGTGCGACTACGAGCTGCACTGTGCTTGGTCTCCTGTCATACGACTGCGGGCCGGGGACGGCCCATGAGGGCCCTCCCCGGCCCGAGCCGGTTGCGATGAAGCGTCAGCGGACGTGGTCCACGTCGACGAGGTCGACGCGGACTCCGCGGCCGCCGATGGCGCCCACGACGGTGCGCAGGGCACGCGCGGTGCGGCCGTTGCGGCCGATCACCTTGCCGAGGTCGTCGGGGTGCACCCGGACCTCCAGCACGCGCCCGCGACGCAGGTCGCGCGAGGCGACCTGCACATCGTCAGGGTTGTCGACGATGCCCTTCACGAGGTGCTCAAGCGCCTCTTCGAGCATGCTGCTCAGGCCTCGGTCGACTCGGACTCAGCCGCGGCCTCGTCCTTCTTCTCAGCCTTCTTCTTCTGGGTGATCGCCTCACCCTTGCCCTCGTCGTCACCGCCGAGCGCCTCGAACGACGGACGCGTGGCCTTCGGAGCGGCCACGAGCAGCGGAGCCGGGGCGGGCTCGCCCTTGAACTTCTGCCAGTCGCCGGTCTTCTTCAGGATGGCGAGCACGGGCTCGGTCGGCTGGGCGCCGACGCCGAGCCAGTACGCCACGCGGTCGGCGTCCACCTCGATGACCGACGGGTTGTAGGTCGGGTGGTACTTGCCGATCTCCTCGATCGCACGGCCGTCACGGCGGGTGCGGGAGTCGGCGATGACGATGCGGTAGTGAGGCGAACGGATCTTGCCCAGACGCTTCAGCTTGATCTTGACTGCCACGGGAGTGGGTTCTCCTGGTTTTGACGTGGTTGGGCACGGCGAGACTGCCGCGTGGGGTTGCGGTACCCGAGTGCCCGATGGACGCGTCAGCCGGAGGAGAGAGGGGTCCTGTGCGGCTGTCGAGTACAGCTAGCCATTGTGCCACACCCTGCGGGTCGCTTTTGGCCGACGGTCGGGTGGGGGTGCCTGGGCATGCCCGAGTCGCACCCGGCGTGGAGGTGAGGTCACGTCGGGTGCGCCGACCGGTGCTGTGAAGTTGCCGTCCGCGCCCACCCGTGCCGCCCCGGCGGACTACTGCCCGCGGGGAGACGGGGGGCCAGGGGTGTGGCGATGAGCAATGGCTGCGGCTGCCACGAGCAGCCGTGGCCTATGCCGCTCCCACGACCTCCGGGATACGGAACGGCTTGCCGCAGCCGCCGCAGACGATGGGGGCCTGGGCCAGGACCGACGGGACCACCCGGACGTTGCGACCGCAGTCGCACACCGCCTTGACCCGGACGCCGCCGCCGGAGGAGCCGTGGCGGGCGGCCGGGCCGCGGAAGGTGCGGGAGGTGTCGGCGGACGTGGCCACCGTGTGCGCCTTGAGGGCGCGCTGCAGTCTCTCGATGGTCGGGCGGTAGCGTCGCTTCGCCTCGGGGTTGAGCGTGACCAGCGAGAAGCCGCTGCTGGGATGCGGCTCGTCGGGGTGGTCCAGGCCCAGCTCCTCGGCGATCGCGAGGAATCGGCGGTTGTGGTAGCGGCCGGCCCGGGAGGTGTCGCGGACTCCGCGGGAGGCGGCGATGCCGTGGACTGCCTCATGGAGCAGGCGTTCGAAGGAGAGTTCGTGCCCGCACGCGGACGACGACTCCCCGATCAGGGACTCTGGCGCGGCAAGGTCCGGCAGCTCGGGGTGGTACCGCTGAATGTCGGCCCACGCCTGCGCCAGCTCTGCGGCGAGAACAGGTGGTGTCTGTGTCGTGCTCACGTAATGAGAACGAGCGGGAGTGCCCCTGTGTTCCTATTCCGGGGCATCCCAAATAATTTGCACGTACCCGTCAGTTGCCGCTGATGCGTGGAGACGAGTACGGGTGCGCTGATCTGCGGAGAAGCCTCACAGCTCATACCAAGCCGGTGCGTAGCCTGACGTACGACCCGCCACGTACCCCTGGCCCGCACACCTGAACGACGAAGGTCGGCGGAAGCGCAAGAGGCGTTTCGGTCGCTCTCGTGGCGGGAGTCCCATCCCGGTCAGCGTGCGCGGCGGCCCCGACGTTACCCCGCAGCCCGTCCTCATCCGGCGCCGGCCCCTCTCCGGCGACCGGGCACCGCGCGGTCACTGTGCCGGCCGACCATGGCCAGAACCGCCGTGCCGTGGGTCCGATGGTAGAGCCCCAAGTTGCCGGGATGTGAAATCTCGCCACAGTCACAGCCCACGTACAAGCCGGGACCCGCGACCCCTGGACGCCACCGCGAGCCCGGAGTTATGTGGCATAGGTGGGAAGTGCGAGCGCACGGCACGGGGGCCACGGAATCGGTCAGTGCGTAACTCTCGGCGGATTGGGGCGCTTACCTATGACACCTACGCTCGTGCGGCAGCACCGGTCTCACGCGGATTCCACCCCCCGCGTGAACCTGTGGGCACGCGCGCGTGACTGGTCCGAGATCCAGGAGCGGATGCTGGTGCCGCTCTACGAGACCGTCCACGAGCGACTCGAAGTGGGCCCCGCCACCCGGCTGCTCGGCCTGCGGTGCGGTTCCGGTCTCGCCCTGCTGATGGCGGCGACCAGAGGGGCCGCGGTCACCGGTGTCGACTCCTCCCCCGAACGGCTCGCCCTCGCCCGTGAGCGCCTGCTGCCCGACCCGGCCCTGAGCGCACGCGCGCGTGGCCGTGCCGCCCGGATCGTCGAGGGCTCGCCCAGGGCCGCGGCGGACGCGCAGGCACCGGCGTACAACCTGATCACCGCCTTCGACCCGATCGGCTGCCTGGCCGGCGACGCCGAGCGGCTCGGCGGCCTGCTCGCCGAGGCGACGCCGCTGGCGGAGCGCGGGGCGGCCGTGGTGCTGGCCGGCTGGGGTCCGCCGGAGCGCTGCGCGACCTCGTCCGTGCTGCGGGTGGCCGCGAAATTGGCCGATCCTTTGCGCAGTGCGAGCAGTTGGCGTCCGGCCGGTCGTGACGATCTGGAGGAGGTCGCCCAGCGGGCCGGTCTGCGGATCGACGGTTCCGGGCGGGTCTCCTGCCCGTTCGGGTACGCCGACGCGGACAGCGCGGTGCGGGGGCTGCTGTCGACCGGGCTGTTCGACGCGGCGATCGCGGCGACCGACCAGGAGCAGGTCGGCAAGGAGCTGACCGAGGCGCTGCACCCGTACCAGCGGGCGAACGGGACGGTGTGGATGCCGAACGTCTTCCGGTACCTGATCGCGCGGGTTCGCTGACACTGGGTCTCGGCCGACCGTTCGGGTGCGGCGCCGTTGGGGCTGGTCGCGCCCACGCGGCGGAGCCGCATATCGAAAGAGCCCCGCGCCCCTTACGGGGCGCTCAATCCGAGTCCTTGGTCAGGCGGGTGATCCCCGCGATGCGGTACGCGTCCGCCTCCTCCAGGGTCTCGTTCTCCAGGAGGGCCTGGGCCAGGGCGTCCAACTGGTCGCGGTGGTCGCGGAGTTTGCGGCACGCCTCCTCGTAGCACTCGTCGACGATCCGGCGCATCTCCGTGTCGATGACGTCGAGGGTCTGGGGCGCGGCGGCGAGTCCGTAGGCCTGCTGGGCGTCGTTCGGGAGGGCGGAGAGGCGGCCGACCTCCTCGCTCATGCCCCAGCGGGACACCATCCCGCGCGCGATGTTGGTGACCTGTTCCAGGTCGCTCTCGGAGCCGGTGGTGATCACGTCGTAGACGACCTGTTCGGCGGCCATGCCGCCGAGGGCGCCGATGATCCGGCCGCGCAGGTACTCCTCGGTGTACGCGTACTTGTCGGCGTCCGGCGTGGAGAGCGTGACGCCGAGGGCGCGGCCGCGCGGCACGATGGTGATCTTGCGGACCGGGTCGGCACCGGGCTGCAGCATGCCGAGCAGGGCGTGCCCGCTCTCGTGGTAGGCGGTGCGCCTGCGCTCCTCCTCGGGCATCACCAGCGGCCGTTCGGCGCCCAGCTGGACCTTCTCCAGGGCCTCCGAGAGGTCGGACTGGGTGACCTTGTCCTGCTTGCGCTTGACGGCGAGCAGGGCGGCCTCGTTGGCGAGGTTGGCCAGTTCGGCACCGGTCATGCCCGGGGTCGTACGGGCGACCTGGGCGAGGTCGACGCCCTCGGCGAGCGGGATCTGGCGGGTGTGGATCTGCAGGATCGCCTCGCGGCCGGTGCGGTCGGGGGGCGAGACCTGGACCACCCGGTCGAAGCGGCCGGGGCGGGTCAGCGCGGGGTCCAGGATGTCGGCGCGGTTGGTGGCCGCGATGACGATGACGCCCTCGGAGCCGGAGAAGCCGTCCATCTCGGTGAGGATCTGGTTGAGGGTCTGCTCGCGCTCGTCGTGCCCGCCCATGGAGGCGCCGCCGCCGCGGGCCCGCCCGATGGTGTCGATCTCGTCGATGAAGATGATGGAGGGGGCGACCTTGCGGGCCTCCGCGAACAGTTCGCGCACGCGTGAGGCGCCGACGCCGACGATCATCTCGATGAACTCGGAGGCCGAGGCCGAGAAGAACGGCACCCCCGCCTCGCCGGCGACGGCCCGCGCTAGCAGCGTCTTGCCGGTACCGGGCGGGCCGGCGAGGAGTACGCCCCTCGGCATCTTGGCGCCCATCCTGCGGTAGGCGTCGGGGTTCTTCAGGAAGTCGACGACGTCGTTGAGCTCGCCCTCGACCTCGTCGATGCCGGCCACGTCCTCGAAGGTGGTCCGCTGCTGTCCGGGCTCCAGTTCGACCGGCTTGGGCGGCGCCTTGCGGCCCAGCATGCCGCCCGCGCCGCCGAGTCCCGCGCTCATCCGGCGGGCGATGAAGACCCACACCGCGACCAGCAGGATGATCGGCGCCAGCGAGATCAGCAGATTCGCGAGGAAGCTGCGGTGCTGGACGACCGGTTCGGCGGTGACCGTCACGTTGTGCTTGGTCAGGCTGGACCAGAGGTCGTCGCCGGCGAACGACGGGCGTTCGGTGTTGAACTTGGTGTAGTTCCCGCCGCCGCTCTCGGGGTTCTTCTGTTCCTTCTTCAGCTGACCCTGGATCGAGTCGCCCTTGGCGTAGATCTTCTCGACGTTGCCCGCGTCCACCTGCTTGCTGAACTCGGTGTACGAGATCGTCGGCTCGTTCGCCTGGTCGAAGTACGACAGCACCAGGTTGGCCAGCAGGTACACGACCAGCGCCGTGACGATCAGCCGCCACCAGCCGCCGTGCATCTTCCGCCCGCCGTTCGGCGGCTTCGGAGGCTCCTCGGGAGCGCCCTCGGTACGCCAGGGCTGGTCGGGTGACTTGCGCGGCGGCGCGGGGTTGGTCATATGCGGACGGTACGACACCGACCAACCCCTGGCACGCGCACAGGTGAACTCAGCCCATGAACTTCTTGAACTCGTCCGGCAGCTCGAAGTCCTCGGCGCCCTGCTGCGGCACACCGAAGGCGTTCCCGCCCTGTGCGGCGGCCTCGCGGCGCTGGGCCTCCTCCAGCTCCTGCTGCCTGCGCTTCATCGGGTTGCCGGAGCGCTGCTTGCCCTTGGCCTGCTTCGGCTGCTTCTTCTGCCGGCCGGGGCCGCCGCCCATGCCGGGGATCCCCGGCATGCCCGGCATACCGCCGCCCTGCGCCATGCGGGACATCATCTTGCGGGCCTCGAAGAACCGCTCGACGAGTCCCTTGACCGCGCTGACCTCGACACCCGAGCCCCGGGCGATGCGGGCGCGGCGCGAGCCGTTGATGATCGTCGGGTCCTGGCGCTCGCCGGGGGTCATCGACTTGATGATCGCGGCGGTGCGGTCGACGTCCCGCTCGTCGAGGTTGTTGATCTGGTCCTTGATCTGCCCCATGCCGGGCAGCATCCCGAGCAGCTTGCTGATGCTGCCCATCTTCCTGACCTGTTCCATCTGGGCCAGGAAGTCGTCCAGGGTGAAGTCCTGGCCCTGCTTCGACGCCAGCTTGGAGGCCATCTTCTGGGCCTCTTCCTGGCTGAACGTCTTCTCCGCCTGCTCGATCAGGGTGAGCAGGTCACCCATGTCGAGGATGCGGGAGGCCATCCGGTCCGGGTGGAAGGCGTCGAAGTCCTCCAGCTTCTCGCCGTTCGATGCGAACATGATCGGCTTGCCGGTGACCTGGCGGATGGAGAGCGCGGCACCACCGCGGGCGTCGCCGTCGAGCTTGGACAGGACGACACCGTCGAAGCCGACGCCGTCCCGGAAGGCCTCGGCGGTGGTGACGGCGTCCTGACCGATCATGGCGTCGACGACGAAGAGGATCTCGTCGGGCGAGACGGCGTCCCGGATGTCGGCCGCCTGCTGCATCAGCTCCTGGTCGATACCGAGCCGGCCGGCGGTGTCCACGATCACGATGTCGTGGACCTTGGACTTCGCGAACTCGATGGAGTCCTTGGCGACCTTGACCGGGTCGCCGACGCCGTTGCCCGGCTCGGGCGCGTAGACGGCGGCACCGGCGCGCTCGGCGACCACGCTCAGCTGGTTGACGGCGTTGGGGCGCTGGAGGTCGGCGGCGACGAGCAGCGGGGAGTGGCCCTGCTCCTTGAGCCAGTGGGCGAGCTTGCCCGCGAGGGTGGTCTTACCGGCACCCTGGAGACCGGCCAGCATGATCACGGTGGGCGGCTGCTTGGCGAACCGCAGCCGGCGCGTCTCGCCGCCCAGGATCGTCACCAGCTCGTCGTTGACGATCTTCAGGACCTGCTGGGCCGGGTTCAGCGCCTTGGAGACGTCGGCGCCGAGGGACCGCTCCTTGACGTTCTTGATGAACGTGCGGACGACCGGGAGGGCCACATCGGCTTCGAGCAGCGCGATGCGGATCTCCCGCGCCGTGGCGTCGATGTCGGCTTCGCTCAGACGCCCTTTGCCGCGCAGATTCTTGAAGGTCGCTGAAAGGCGATCGGAGAGAGTGTCGAACACGGCGGCGTCGGTCCTCGGAGTCGGGGGCGGTGAGCGTCTTCCAGGGTATCCGGCCGCGCAAGTAAGTGGTCCCCGCCTTGCACGACCGTGCGGTCAGGCCCTGAGCGTCTCCTCCAGCTTGCGCGCCACGGAGGTCGCCTCCTCCGCCGGCAGCGGCGCGTGGTCGGTGCCGGTCACGTAGAAGGCGTCGACGGCGTTGGAGCCGAGCGTGCTGACATGCGCGCTGCGCATCCGTACCCCGGCGTCCTCCAGCGCCCGCCCGATCCGGAACAGCAGCCCCGGCGCGTCCTGGGCGCGGACCTCGAACACCGTCGCGTGCCGGGAGGCCGCCGCGGCCACCGTCACGCGCGGCGGCGGGGCCACCCAGCCCCGGCGCCTCGGGTAGGCCGCGTCCCGCTCCGCCAGGCGGCCCGCGATGTCCAGCGAGCCGTCCAGGGCGCGGACCAGGTCGGCGCGGAGCCGGGCCGCCTGGGGCAGGGAGCCGTACTCGGCCGCGACCCGCCAGTTGAGGAGCAGGACCGTGCCGTCGTCGACGTCGTCCGGGAGCCGCAGAGAGCGCAGCTCGGCCGTGCGGACCGCCAGGCGGTGCACGGCCAGCACGCCGGCGACGGCCGGGAGCACGCCCGGCTGGTCCGGTACGGCGATGAGCAGCTCGACGCCGAGCGGTTCGGGGTCGCCGGCGGGCTCCCCGTCCGTGGCCGCCGGCTCGGTCTGGGCGCGCAGGGCCAGGACCGGGGCGCCGGTGCGGAAGGCCTCGATGGCCAGCCGCTCCTGCTCGGCGGTGGGCGCGCCCGGCTCGGGCTCGTCGGCGGAGTCCCCGGCGAGGACCGCCGAGACCCGCTTCACCAGGTCGGCGACGAGCGAGCCGCGCCAGGACGACCAGGCCGCCGGGCCGGTGGCCAGCGCGTCGGCCTCGGTGAGGGCGTGCAGCAGCTCCAGGGTGCCCTGGGTGCCGACCGCCTCGGCGACCAGGCGGACCGTGGCCGGGTCCTCCAGGTCGCGCCGGGTGGCGGTCTCGATGAGCAGCAGGTGGTGTCGTACGAGCGTCGACAGGACCGCCACGTCGGCGCGGTCGAAGCCGATCCTCGCGGCCACGTCCTTGACGATGATCTCGCCGGCCACCGAGTGGTCACCGGGCCAGCCCTTGCCGATGTCGTGCAGCAGGGCGGCGACCAGGAGCAGGTCGGGGCGGTGGACGCGGCGGGCGAACTCGGAGGCGCGGACGGCGGTCTCGATGAGGTGCCGGTCGACGGTCCAGATGTGCACGGCGTTGCGCTGCGGCCGGCAGCGCACCCGCTCCCAGTCCGGGAGCAGCCGGGTGATCAGCCCTTCCGCCTCCAGCGCCTCCCAGACCTCGACGGTCGGGCGGCCGGAGCCGAGCAGGGTGACGAGCTGCTCGCGGGCCTCGGCGGGCCAGGGCGTGGGCAGGGGGCGTGCGGTGGCGGCCATGCGCCGTACGGCGTGCAGGGAGAGCGGGAGGCCGGCCTGGGCGGCGGCGGCCGCGGCGCGCAGCGGGAGCACGGGGTCGCGTTCGGGGCGGGCGGCGCGGGCGAGCACCACCTCGCCGTCCTGCTCCACCACGCCTTCGGCGAGCGGGGAGCGCTCGGTGACGGGCTTGCCGCCGCCCAGCATGGCGCGCAGCCGGGGACGGACGGCCCGTGAGCGCAGCACCCGTCCCACCTCGCGCCAGGTGACGTCACTGGCGTACGAGATGACGCGCGCGGACTCGTAGACCTGGCGCAGCAGGGTGTCGGCGTCGAGGAGGTCGAGTTCGGCGGCGACCTGGTCCTGCTCCTGCAGCGCGAGACGGTCGGTGGCCCGCCCTGTGGTCAGGTGCAGGGCGTCGCGGACGTCGAGGAGGCGCCGGCGGGCGTCGGCGAGGCCCTCGCGCGGGGCGTCGGCCAGCCAGGAGGCGGCGACGGCACGCAGCGCGGTGGCGTCCCGGAGACCGCCGCGGGCCTCCTTCAGGTCGGGTTCCAGGAGGTACTGCAGCTCGCCCTGGCGCTCGGCGCGCTCGGCGCAGAGCTCCTGGAGTTCGGGGAGGCGTTTGGGTGCCTGGTTGCGCCAGTCGGCGAGGATCGCGGTGCGCAGTCCCGAGGTCAGGCCCAGGTCGCCGGCGATGTGCCGGGCGTCGAGGAGGCCGAGCTGGACCTTGAGGTCCTCGCCGGCGGTCTTGCGGGCCTCGGCGGGGGTGCGCACGGAGTGGTCGAGGGCCAGGCCCAGGTCCCAGACGGGGTACCAGAGCCGGTCGGCGACGGCGGCCACCGCGCCGGAGTCGCCGCCGTCGTGCAGCAGCAGGAGGTCCAGGTCGCTGCGTGGGGAGAGTTCGCTGCGGCCGTAACCGCCGACGGCGACCAGGGAGACGCCGCCCCTGATGCCCTCGGTGGCCGCCGCGAACAGCCCGGTCAGCCATTCGTCGGTCAGCTCGGCGAGGGCGGTACGGCGCGGCGGCCCGGACCGCGCCCCCTCGGTGAGGAGGCGCAGCCGGGCCGCCGCGTAGCCGCTGGGTCCCGTGTTCTCTGCGTCGTTCCGAACTTCCGTACCCGTCACCCAGCGACTCCTGCCTGTATTCAGATGGTTCTGTTCTACAGCGCGTCCGGGCCGCGCTCGCCGGTGCGGACCCGTACCGCGGTCTCGACCGGGACCGACCAGACCTTGCCGTCACCGATCTTGCCGGTGCGGGCGGCCTTGACGACGACGTCGATCAGCTGCTCGGCGTCCTCGTCCTCGGCCAGCACCTCGATGCGGATCTTGGGCACCAGGTCGACCGTGTACTCGGCACCACGGTAGACCTCGGTGTGGCCGCGCTGCCGACCGTAGCCGCTGGCCTCGGTGACCGTGAGGCCGTGGACGCCGAAGGCCTGCAGGGCCTCCTTGATCTCGTCGAGCCGGTGGGGCTTCACGACGGCGGTGATGAGCTTCATGCGTCCACCTTCTTGCTCGTGCCGGCCAGCGCCGCGGAGACGGAGCTGACGACACCGCCGCCCGCACCGCTGAAGTCGTATGCAGTCTCGGCGTGCTCGGCCTGGTCGATGCCGGAGACCTCTTCGTCCTCGGTGACCCGCATGCCGAGGGTCTTGTCGAGGAGGAAGGCGAGGACCGCGGAGGCGACCAGGGAGTAGCCGAGGACCGCGCCGACACCGGCGAACTGCTTCCACAGCTGGGTGAAGGAGTGGTCGCCGTAGAAGACGCCGGTCGCGGCGGACTGGCCCTTGCCGGTGGCGAAGAAGCCGATGAGCAGGGAGCCGATGATGCCGCCGACCATGTGGACGCCGACCACGTCGAGCGAGTCGTCGTAACCGAACTTGAACTTCAGGCCGACGGCCGCGGCGCAGGCGACACCGGCGATGGCGCCGACGGCGATCGCGCCGAGCGGGGAGACCGCACCACCGGACGGGGTGATCGCGACCAGACCGGCGACCGCGCCGGAGGCGGCGCCCAGGGTGGTGAACGCGCCGTGCCGGATCTTCTCGTAGGCGAGCCAGGCCAGCATGGCGGCGGCGGTGGCGACCTGCGTGTTGACGAACATCAGCGCGCCGACGCCGTCGTCGTTGCCGAGCCACGAGCCGGCGTTGAAGCCGAACCAGCCGAACCACAGCAGACCGGCGCCGAGCATGACCAGCGGGAGGCTGTGCGGGCGCATCGGGTCCTTCTTGAATCCGACGCGCTTGCCGATGACCAGGATGACGCCGAGGGCGCCCGCACCGGCGTTGATGTGGACCGCGGTACCACCGGCGAAGTCGATCACACCGAGCTTGTAGGCCCAGCCGTCGGCACCCCAGACCCAGTGGGCGACCGGGACGTAGACGATCGTGAGCCACAGGGCGACGAAGAGAGCCCAGGCCGAGAACTTGACGCGGTCGGCGATGGCACCGCTTATCAGGGCCGGGGTGATGACCGCGAACATCATCTGGAAGACCATGAAGACGAAGATCGGGATCGTGTAGCCGTCCCAGAGCTCCGTCAGGCCGACGTTGCTCATGCCGAGCCAGTCGGAGTTGAAACCGATGAAGCCGTTGCTGGTACCGAAGGCCAGGGAGAAGCCGTAGAGCACCCACAGGATGGTGACGATCCCGATGCTGACGAAGCTCATCATCAGCATGTTCAGGGTGCTCTTGACGCGGACCATGCCTCCGTAGAAGAAGGCGAGTCCCGGCGTCATGAGCAGCACCAGGGCAGAACAGATGAGCATGAAGCCTGTGTTCGCGGAGGACAGCTTGGGTGCCTCCGCGGCAAGCGTGATGGCGGCTGGTGCCATCGGCGTCTCCTCGTCAATTGGTACGGCCCCGTGTGCGGGCGTTGCCTGAATGCGGTCCGGTCAAGCGGGGGGTGGGCCGGTTATGCGCCATGAGATTGGCGCAGCGCGGTTTCGGTCGGTGCCCCTCGTTGTTTCGCCGGAGTGACGAAGGAGTCGCGGGTGTTACGCGTCGGTGAACTGCCTGATGTTCGTCGACTGGATCGTTATCGTGGCGCAACCTTCTCTCGGAGGAATGGAACCGGCCGCGGTGGCCTTCCGCTGACCTGGCGTGGGGGAGCCGAGTCGGGCAGTTCGGGAGGGCCGGCCGCGGCCGGGGTCTTGGGGTTACCGGGGTTCAGACCGCCTCGGCGGTCTCCGGGAGGTCGACGGCGAGCTGCTCGGTGAGGTCGACGACCGCCGCGAGTTCGCCGTAGTCGCGGACGGCCGAGTCGACCGTCTTTCGAATACGAGTGTTCACGCGCTCGGAGCGCACCTTCTTGGCGATGCCCATGGCCTCGGAGGCCAGAACCGTGCTCTGCTCGGCCTCGCCCCGCAGCAGGTGCACGGTGGCCATGCCGATGAGGTTGAGTGCGTACGACCGCTGGTGCTCGGCGTCCTTGGCGAACAGCTCCACGGCCTTCTGCATCAGCGGCTCGGCCAGGGAGGCGTAGGTGGGGCTGCGGCCGGCGACATAGGCGAGGTCGCGGAAGGAGTGGCTGTTCTCGCCGTAGAGCTCGGCCTCGGAGAAGAAGCGGATCCAGTCGGGGTCCGGGTCGTCCCACTCGTCGGCCTCGGCGAAGGTGTCCTCGGCCATCCGGACCGCCCGCTTGCACTTGCCGGGCTGGCCCATGTTGGCGTAGGCGCGGGCCTCCATCGCATACAGCATCGACTGGGTGCGCGGGCTCGCGCAGTCGCGGCTGCCGTACTGGGCGAGGTGGATCAGCTCCAGAGCGTCGTCGGGCCGGCCGAGGTGGATCATCTGGCGGCTCATGCTGGAGAGGACGTACGAGCCCAGCGGCTTGTCACCGGCCTCCTTGGCCGCGTGCAGGGCGAGCACGAAGTACTTCTGGGCGGTGGGCTGGAGGCCGACGTCGTACGACATCCAGCCGGCCAGCTCGGCCAGCTCGGCGGCGACCTTGAAGAGCTTGCGGGCGGTGGCCTCGGGCTGGGGTTCCTGGAGGAGGTCGGTGACCTCGTGCAGCTGGCCG
This sequence comes from Streptomyces hyaluromycini, assembly GCF_002217755.1. Lineage (GTDB taxonomy): Bacteria > Actinomycetota > Actinomycetes > Streptomycetales > Streptomycetaceae > Streptomyces > Streptomyces hyaluromycini. Next base: position 169,861 of record NZ_BCFL01000016.1, read on the forward strand.
ACGACCGCCTTGCGGCGCAGGCCGCCGCCGCACTGGGCGTCCCACTGGCGGAACATCACCGTGGTGGACTCCAGCAGCTCCAGCTCGGGCTTGGAGAGGCGCCCTGGGCGGCGGGAGTCGGCGGCGGACTCGGGGGGCGGCTGCGGTCCGGCGGGCGAGGGGACCAGCCAGCGCTGCATCGGCTCGATGAGGGACGGGCCCGCCGACAGCACCAGCGAGGTTCCGAGGAAGCCGCGCCGCGCCAGCATCAGGTCGCTGCGCGAGAACTCGCTGAGCAGGGCCACCGTCTGCGGGCCCGTCCAGGGCAGGTCGACGCCGGTCGCGGAGGGTGACTGGCGGGCGGCCCGCAGTCCGAGGTCCTCGACCGAGACGACGCAGCCGAACCGCTCGGAGAACAGCTCGGAGAGGATCCGGGGGATCGGCTCGCGCGGGTTCTCCCCGTCGAGCCAGCGACGCACTCTCGACGTGTCCGTGGAGATGTGGTTGGCGCCCAATTGGCGTGCCCTGCGGTTCACTTGGCGCGCCAGCTCGCCCTTCGACCAGCCGCTGCGCACGAACCATGAGTTGAGCAGCTCGTTGGGGCGCTTGTCCGTACTGGTCGCGGTCGTCCCGCTACCGCCGTTGCCGCCCACTGGAACGCCCCCATCCCTGAGACCACTTGATGCCGGATGCGCCAAGCCCTATCAGAATGCCGGTAAATACGGCCGCCCGTCCGGTAGTTCTCACCCTTCGAACGGGATGCCGAGTTGCCTCCGGCATACCCACGAGTGCATGTGCCCCCAGGCCTCGTGCACTCAAAGTAATCCTACGATCACTGCTCCAGCCATGGCGATCCCGGAAACGCCACCATTCGCCACCCCTTCGAATGAACTCACGATGCCCTTGTCGCGATTCACTTGACATAGGACGGCCGGGAGTAGGCGGAGCGATGCACTCAGGGGCGCACACCCCCAGGTGCACCACCCGGGACGCTTCAGGGCGCTGCCATGACCTTGCGGGCGCGAGGGAAGGCGGAGCCGTAGCGTCACGTTCCGTTTCCGTCTCGTTCCGTGTCGTAACCACCGGCGCGCCGGACCCGTTGGAGGGGGCATGGGCTTCACGATCGGCGGCATTCGCGAGATCCGCTCCGGCACGCGCCGGCGCGGTCGCTCATCGGACTGCACCGCCGTCGCCGAGTTCACCGGACTGTGGGGCTGGGACGTGGTGCCGGGTGCCCGGTCCGCGGCCGGCGCGTGCTCCTGCGGACACGCCGGCTGCCCCGCGCCGGGAGCGCATCCGCTGGACTTCGCCCCTCAGGTGTCCGCGGGCGCCACGCTCGACGAAGTCACCAAGGCCTGGGGAGAGTTCCCGGGCGCGGCGGTGATGCTGTCGGTCGGCCGCGCGTTCGACGTGATCGAGGTCGCCGAGCCCGCCGGGCGCCGCGCCCTGGCCCGCCTGGAGCGGATGGGTCTCCCGCTGGGCCCGGTCACCGCCACGCCGGACGGCCGCGCCCACTTCTTCGTCGCCCCCGGCGCCACCACCGAACTCCCCGAGCTGCTCTACCGCATGGGCTGGGACGACCCGACCTCCCTGGACCTGCGCGGCCTCGGCCCGGGCACGCACATCACCGCGCCGCCGTCCGACCGGGGCGGCCTCGGCCCGGTGCGCTGGCTGCGCCCGCCGGCCCTGGACTCGGCGACGAGGCCGCCGGCGGCGAGGCTGCTGCTGGGGACACTGGCGTACGTGGCGCACCGGTCGCGGGCCTGAGCGCTCCGCTGGAATTGCCGCGATGCGCCGTCGTTCGTCCGCGACGGCGTCGTGGCTGGTCGCGCCCACGCGGCGGAGCCGCATATCGATACAGCCCCGCGCCCCTTCGGGGCGCTGCCGAGCAACAGCAGACTTCACCCGACCTGCTTGGCCGCAGGGGGCTCCTCATACGCCGAAGCGCCCGTCCCCGGTTGCACCTTGGGGATCGGGCGCTTCTTCGCGATCTTGGGGCGGGTGAAGTTACCCCCCTTGGGTCAGTCACCGATAAGGGCATCCACGAACGCCTCCGGCTCGAACGGCGCCAGGTCGTCCGCGCCCTCGCCCAGGCCGATGAGCTTGACCGGCACGTTCAGTTCGCGCTGGACCGCGATCACGATGCCGCCCTTGGCGGTGCCGTCCAGCTTGGTGAGCACGATGCCGGTGATGTCGACGACCTCGGCAAAGACCCGGGCCTGGACCAGGCCGTTCTGGCCGGTGGTGGCGTCGAGGACGAGCAGCACCTCGTCCAGCGGGGCGTGCTTCTCGACGACCCGCTTGACCTTGCCCAGCTCGTCCATGAGGCCGGTCTTGGTGTGCAGCCGCCCGGCGGTGTCGATGAGGACGACGTCGACCCCCATCTCCTTGCCCTCCTTCACCGCGTCGAAGGCGACGGAGGCGGGGTCACCGGCCTCAGGGCCGCGCACGGTGTAAGCACCGACCCGCTCGCCCCAGGTCTGGAGCTGGTCCGCGGCGGCGGCCCGGAAGGTGTCGGCGGCGCCGAGCACGACCGTACGGCCGTCGGCCACCAGGACGCGCGCGAGCTTGCCGGTGGTGGTGGTCTTGCCGGTGCCGTTGACGCCGACGACCATCACGATGCCGGGCTTGCGGTCCTCGGGCTCGGTCTTCACCGCGCGGTCGACGTCGGTGCCGACCAGCTTGAGCAGCTCCTCGCGCAGCAGGCCGCGCAGCTCGTCGGGGGTGCGGGTGCCGAGCACCTTGACGCGCTCGCGCAGCCGGTCCACCAGTTCGGTGGTGGGCTGCACGCCGACGTCGGCGGTGAGCAGGATGTCCTCGATCTCCTCCCAGGTCTCGTCGTCGAGGTGCTCACGCGAGAGCAGCGTGAGCAGCCCCTTGCCGAGGGCGTTCTGGGACCGGGAGAGCCGGGCGCGCAGCCGGACCAGGCGGCCGGCGGTGGGCTCGGGGATCTCGATCTCGGGAGCGGGAAGCTCTTCTACGACGACGGGAGCCGAGCCGTCGGGAAGGTCGACCTCCTCTATCGTCCGGCGCGGTTCGTCGCGCGGCGTCTCGGCCTCGTCGCCGACGTGCGGCTCGGCCGGGGGCGCGGTGATGTCGGGCGCGGCGGGGGGCGGCGGGGGCAGCGACTTCTTGCGCCGGCTGCCGATGACGAGCCCGCCGAGCGCGCCGAGCACGACCACGGCGATGACTACAGCAAGGATGACGGTTTCCATAACAAGCTCAGTATGCGTGACCCCCCGCGCGGTCAGTCGCTCTCAGGGTGGGGCCCGCGTGCCCCCGGGCCGGGCTGGCCCGCCGTCGGCCGCGCGCCTGCGGGAAGCCCTCACGGGCGGAGTCACAACCCGTCCAGTATCCGCGACGGGTGGGGTCCGCTGCGGCGTACCCAGGGCGTGTCACGACTCATGCTGTGGGCCGTGACACGCCCTCGCCGCCGACATCGACAGCGCGTCACCTTGTAAGCCATTAGTCCTACCAAAGTAGGATTACTACCCATGAGCACCACCGCCCACCACGATGGCGCGCTCGAACATCTCGAAGAGTCGCTGGAGCACCACGGTCTCGAAACCCGGGGCATCGAACCGGTCCCGGACTCCGAGCGCACCGGTACACCCCGCGGTCTGCTCCCCACCTGGATCGCCGCCAACATCACCGTCCTCCTGGTGACCATGGGCGCGAGCCTGACGGTGTCCTTCAGGCTGAACTTCTGGCAGTGCCTGGTGGTCGGCGTCGCGGCGCCGCTCGTGTCGTTCGGCCTGGTCGGCCTGATCGGCATCGCGGGCAAGCGCGGCGGCGCACCGGGCATGGCCCTCTCCCGCGCGGTCTTCGGCCAGCGCGGCAACCTGCTGCCGGGCGGACTGATCTGGGTCGCGCGCTGGGGCTGGGAGACGATCAACGCGGTGACCGGCGCCTATGCGCTGCTGACCGTCCTGGAGATCCTGTTCGGGATCGGGCGCAACACCGTCCTGGTCATCGTCACCCTGCTTCTCTTCGTGATCACCACGTTCGCGATCTCGGGCATGGGCATCAAGGCGGTGCGGTACTGCAACCGGTGGGCGACCTGGCTGTTCGGCGCCTTCTCCCTGCTGGTCCTCGGCCGGCTGATCGTGGCGGCGGACTGGGCCGCGGTGTTCGGGCAGCGCGCCGGCCCCGCGGCCGCGATGGTCACCGGGGCCGGGCTGATCGCGGCGGGCGGGATCAGCTGGGCGCCGACCGCGCCGGACTTCACGCGGTACCTGCCGGATACGGCGTCCTCGGCGGCGATCGTACGCAACACGGTCGGCGGTGCCGGGATCGTCGTACTCCCCCTGGTCCTGATGGGCGCGGTGACCGCGTCCGCCACCCCGGGTCTGGCCAAGGCCGCCGACCCGGTCTCCTTCCTCGGCGAGATCCTCCCCCTCTGGCTCGCGGTCCCCTACCTTCTCGTCACCCTGGTCGGGATGCTGCTGATCAACGCGATGTCGATGTACTCGGCGGGCTTCACCGCCCAGACGCTGGGCTTCCGCATCCACCGGCACTGGGCGGTCTCGATCAACGCGGTCATCTCGCTGGTCCTCGGCGGCGTCCTGATGCTGGCCGCGACCTCCTTCATGGGCTCGTTCATCGCCTTCCTGTCGCTGCTGGCGGTGGCGTTCTCGGCGTGGGTGGGGGTGTTCGGGATCGACATGCTCCGGCGCCGCGAGTACGACGCCACGGCCCTCCTCGACACCAGCCCGGCCGGTGCCTACTGGTACCGGGCCGGCTTCTCCCCCGCCGCCGTCACCGCCTGGGCGCTCGGCCTGGCCACCGGCCTGGTCTTCACCACCTGCGACTGGTTCACCGGCCCGCTCGCCGCCGACAACCCCGTCGGCCGGTACGGCCTCGGCTGGATCGCGACGATCGTCGTCTCGGGCCTGCTGTACGCGGTGCTGCCGAAGCCGGCGGTGGTCCCGGCGACGGCCGGGAAGCCCGCACCTCTGGCCGTCTGACGCACCGTCAGCTACTGTCCCCGCACACCGCCCGGCCAAGGTGAAGGGGAACTCCCATGCCCGTCTCGGTCGTCCGCTTCAACCTCGTCGAGCCCGGCGCCTCCCCGGCCTCCCTGGGCGCCCGGTACCGGGCGGCCCTCGACATGGCCGCGTACGCCGACGAGCACGGGGTCACCACCGTGCAGACCGAGGAGCACCACGGCGTCGACAACAACTGGCTGCCGTCGCCGTTCGCCTTCGCGGGCGCGGTGTTCGGGGCGACCCGGACCATCGCGGTGACCGTGTCGGCGGTGATCGGCCCGCTGCACGACCCGCTGCGGCTTGCGGAGGACATCGCGGTCCTCGACCTGCTCAGCGGGGGCCGGCTGGTCACGGTGGCCGGGATCGGCTACCGGCCCGAGGAGTACGCCCTGTTCGACGTGGAGTGGAAGCGGCGCGGGCGGCTGCAGGACGAGCTGCTGGAGACGCTACTGAAGGCGTGGACCGGGGAGGAGTTCGAGTACCGGGGCCGTACGGTACGGGTCACACCCCGCCCCCTCACCGACCCTCACCCCCTCCTCCTGGTCGGCGGTTCCTCCAGGGCCGCCGCCCGCCGCGCCGCCCGCCTGGGCCTGCCGTTCTTCCCGAGCGCGCATCTGCCGGAGCTGGAGGCGTACTACAAGGAGCAGCTCACCGAGTACGGCACGGAGGGCTGGACGATGATGCCCACGGCCGAGACACCGCTGCTGCACATCGCCGAGGACCCGGACCGGGCGTGGGCTCAGTACGGCGAGCACTTCCTGCACGAGGCCCGGACGTACGCGTCCTGGCAGTCCGGGGACATCCGCTCGGCGGTGCGGTCCGCCGCGACCACGGTCGGCGAGCTGCGCGAGGAGGGCGTCTACCGCATCCTCACCCCGCAGGAGTGCGTGACGGCGGGACTGGACAACCTGGTCCTGCACCCACTGGCCGGCGGGATGCCGGTGGCGGAGGGGTGGCGCAGCCTGCGACTGTTCGCGGAGACCGTACTCCCGGCGCTGCCGGCGTAACGGGGGCGAGGCGTGCCGGCGGACGGCCGCGGGAGGGTTGGGCACCGCCGAACAGCACCGTCGGGGCTGGTCGCCGTTGCGGCGGAGAGAAAGTGTGCGGCGGAGTTCAGGACCGGGAGATCCGCAGCCGACCGCGAAGACCACGCTCCCGGCGCTGCCAGCCTAGCGGGAGCGAGGCATGCCGGCGAACGGCCGCGGAAGGGGCGGGCACCGCCGGACAGCGCCGTCGGGGCTGGTCGCCGTTGCGGCGGAGAGAAAGTGTGCGGTGGATCAGGGGGATCTGTATGCGAACCGCCGCCCCGCCCGGGCAGTGACCGGGCGGGGCGGCGGGGGGTACGAGGAGAGGGGCAGCGGGGACTTGGCCCTTCTCCTCGAGTTCGGGGGTCTCCCGGTGGGGGTCAGCCCATCTCCTCCAGGGCCTTGCCCTTCGTCTCCTTGACGTACTTCAGGACGAACGGGATGGAGAGGGCCGCGAAGACCGTGTAGATCACGTAGGTGCCGGAGAGGTTCCAGTCGGCCAGCGACGGGAAGCTCGCGGTGATGGCCCAGTTGGCGATCCACTGCGCGGCGGCGGCCACGCCCAGGGCGGCGGCGCGGATCTTGTTCGGGAACATCTCGCCGAGCATGACCCAGACGACCACACCCCAGGACAGGGCGAAGAAGAGGACGAAGACGTGGGCGGCGATCAGGGCGGTCCAGCCCTGCGCGGACGGGAGCTTGCCGTCGACCAGGTGGGAGGAGAAGGCCCAGGCCTCCAGGGCGAGGCCGACGACCATGCCGACCGAACCGATGAGGGCCAGCGGCTTGCGGCCGATGCGGTCCACGAAGATCATCGCGATCACGGTGCCGATGATGTTGATGATCGACGTCGTGAAGGAGTAGAGGAACGAGTCGGTCGGGTCGACGCCCACCGACTGCCAGAGGGTGGAGGAGTAGTAGAACGCCACGTTGATGCCGACGAACTGCTGGAAGACCGAGAGGCCGATGCCGACCCAGACGATCGGCTTGAAGAAGAAGGAGCCGCCGAGCAGGTCCTTGAACGTGGACTTGTGCTCGCTCTTCATCGCGTCCTCGATCTCGGCGACACGGGCGTCCAGGTCGGCGCTGTTGCCCTCGACCTCTTCGAGGATCGCGCGGGCGCGGTCACGCTTGCCGACGGAGAGCAGGAAGCGCGGGGACTCGGGGATCGCGAGGGAGAGCAGGCCGTACAGGACGGCCGGGACCACCATCACGCCGAGCATGACCTGCCAGGCCTCCAGGCCCATCAGCTTGCCGCGCTGGTCGCCGCCGGCGGCGTTCAGCAGACCCCAGTTGACCAGCTGCGAGATGGCGATGCCGATGACGATCGCGGCCTGCTGGAAGGAGCCGAGGCGGCCGCGGTAGGCGGGCGGGGCGACCTCGGCGATGTAGGCGGGGCCGATGACGGAGGCCATGCCGATGGCGAAGCCGCCGATGATCCGCCAGAAGGCGAAGTCCCACAGGGCGAAGGGCAGCGCCGAGCCGACGGCGCTGATGGTGAACAGCACGGCCGCGATCTGCATGCACCGGATACGGCCGATGCGGTCGGCTATGCGGCCGGCGGTCGCGGCGCCGATGGCGCAGCCGATCAGGGCGATGGCGATGACCTGGGCGAGGGCCGCGGACCCGATGTCGTAACGGCTCCGGATCGCCTCGACGGCACCGTTGATGACGGAGCTGTCGTAGCCGAAGAGGAAACCACCCATGGCGGCCGCCGCCGCGATGAAGATGACATGCCCGAGGTGATCGGGGTGAGCCGTCCCGGCTCCTGACTGGGGTGCCTGCGCAGTGCTGGTCACAAGAAACTCCTCGGGCCACCGGCAACGCTGCCGGGGGTGGGGGGGTGAGCCCTCTCAGGTTTAAGTGGCGCATATCAACACACCGCTCACACCTGAAGGTAAAAGCAACGTTGCAGAGACTATGCCTTCAAGTTTCGAAGTCAATAGGCGGTGAGGTGTGAAGTTGCAGATACCACGCAACGAACATGCGTTCACTTCTTGAAGAAGAGGGGAAGGTGACGCGCCCCAAAGGGGCGCGGGGAACTGCGCGACCAGCCACGACGCACCCGCACCCGAAGAAGTCGGCCAGGCCCCAGCGTCAGCGCAGCCGCTGGCTGATGACCTTCGACACACCGTCGCCCTGCATGGAGACGCCGTACAGCGCGTCGGCGACCTCCATCGTGCGCTTCTGGTGCGTGATCACGATGAGCTGGGACGACTCCTGGAGCTCCTGCATGATGCGGATCAGCCGCTGCAGGTTGGTGTCGTCCAGGGCCGCCTCGACCTCGTCCATGACGTAGAACGGGCTGGGGCGCGCCTTGAAGATCGACACCAGCATGGCGACGGCGGTCAGCGACCGTTCGCCGCCCGACAGCAGGGAGAGCCGCTTGACCTTCTTGCCCGGCGGGCGGGCCTCGACGTCCACGCCCGTGGTGAGCATGTTGTCGGGGTCGGTCAGGATCAGCCGGCCCTCGCCGCCCGGGAAGAGGCGGCTGAAGACGCCCTCGAACTCCCTCGCCGTGTCCCGGTACGCCTCCGCGAAGACCTGCTCGACGCGCTCGTCGACCTCCTTCACGACCTGAAGCAGGTCGGCGCGGGTCTTCTTCAGGTCCTCCAGCTGTTCGCTGAGGAACTTGTGCCGTTCCTCAAGGGCCGCGAACTCCTCCAGGGCGAGCGGGTTGACCTTGCCGAGCTGCTGGTAGGCCCGCTCGGCCGCCTTGAGCCTGCGCTCCTGCTCGGCCCGGTGGAAGGACTTCGGCTGGTTGCGCGGGTGCTCGGGGTCGTCCGGCAGCACCTCGCCCTCGGCGGGAGGCGAGGGCGGCACCGGCTGGTGCGGGCCGTACTCCTCGACGAGCCCCGCCGGTTCGACACCGAGCTCCTCCAGCGCCTTGGCCTCCAGCTGCTCGATCCGCAGCCGTTTCTCGGCGCCGAGTACCTCGCCCCGGTGAACCGAATCCGTGAGTTTGTCGAGCTCGGCCTTGAGGTCGCGGCCGGTGGTGCGGGCGGCCGTCAGCTCCTGCTCGCGCCGGGCCTTCGCGGCTTCGGCGGCGGCACGTTCCTGCTCGGCCCGCCGGACCGAGACCTCGACGTGTGCGAGCAGCTGGCGTGCACCGGCCGCGACCGCCTCCGCGACCTCCGCCTCGTGGCGCAGCCGGGCCCGGCGCTGTTCCGCACGCGCGCGTGCGTCGCGCTCCGCGCGGGCGGCGCGGTCGAGGGAGTCGGCGCGGCCGGCGAGGCCCTTGACCCGCTCCTCGTGGGTACGGACCTGGAGGCGGGCCTCCATCTCGGTCTGGCGGGCGTTGGCGCCGTCGGCGGCGAGCCGGTCACGCGCCGAGGTGTCGGGCTCCTCCTCGACGGGCATCTCCTCGGCCACGGCGAGCCGCTCGGCCAGGATCTCGACCTCTTCCAGGGCCTTGTCCAGGGAGTCCTGGGCACGGGCGGCGGCGGCCGTGGAACGTTCCGCCTCGCCTGCCGCGCCGCGGGCCTGTCCGGCGAGACGGCCTAGCTGCTGGGCCACGGCCGACTTCTCGCGGTCGGCGGCGCGGCGCCGCTCCCCCAGTTCCTCGACGAGTGCCGCGCACTCCTTGCGGTGCGCCTGGGCCGACTCCTGGGCCTCGGACAGCTCCTCGCAGCGGACGGCGAGCTCCTCCAGCTCGGCGGCGGCCTCGTCCACGGAGGCCTGCACTTCGAGGAGGCTGGGGGCGCCGGCGGAGCCGCCGTGCGCGAAGTGGGCGCCGAGGAGGTCGCCTTCGGCGGTGACGGCGGTGAGGTGGGGGTGGCGGTAGACGAGGTCCTCGGCGGCCTCAAGGGTGTCGACGACGACGATGCCGTGCAGGAGGCGGCGTACGGCGGGCATGAGGTCGGCGGGGCCGCGGACGAGGTCGGCAGCGAGGTGCCCTGAAGGGGGTGCCGTGAAGGGTCGTCGGTCGAGTGCGGCGCCGTCGTGGCTGGTCGCGCCGTTCCCCGCGCCCCTATGGGGCGCTGCCGAGTCGGCGGATTCTTCCTGTGCGGCGCCGTCGTGGCTGGTCGCGCCGTTCCCCGCGCCCCTATGGGGCGCTTCAGGCAAGGGCGCCTCAGGGGCTCCCGCCAGCAGCAGTGCTGCCCTGCCGCCGTCCTGTTTGCGCAGCAGGCGGATCGCGTCGGCCGCCGAGGACGGGGTCGTCACCGCGATCGCGTCCGCCGCCGTGCCGAAGGCTGCCGCCAGGGCGACCTCGTGGCCCGGGGTCACCGTGAGCAGTTCCGCCGCCGGGCCCAGGATGCCGGTGAGGCGATCCCGTGCGCCCAGCAGTATTCCTGTGCCGTCCTTGCGGCGCAGGCCCAGCGCCAGCGCCTCGTGGCGGGCCTGGGTCGCAGCGCGCTTGCGTTCCACTGCCGTGACCGCCTCGCGGGCCGCGGTCAGGGCGGCCTCCGCCTCGGCGAGCCGGTGCTTGGCCCGGTCGTGCTGTGCGGCCAGTTCCTCGTCGCCGGCGTCGAGGCCGTCGACCTCGGCCTTCAGCGCCTCGTACTCCTCCTGCGCCGAGACCGCCCGCTCCTGGGCCTCGTCGCGGGCGGCGGCCAGCCTGTCGATCTCGGCCTGGGCGGACGCGGCGCGTGAGCGGGCGGCGCCCACCTGGCCGTTCAGCCGGGCCAGGCTTTCGCGGCGGTCGGCGATGGACCGGGCCACGTCCTTCAGGCGCCGCTCTTCGACGGCGAGTTCGCGCTCCAGCTCGGCGCGGTGGGCGACGGTGTCGTCCAGGGCGTGCTGGGCCGCCTCCAGGGAGGCTTCGAGTTCGGCCTCCTGCTCACGGATGCGGTGGGCCTCGCGCTCCATGTCCTCGGGGTCGCGGCCGCGCCGTTCCTCGGGCGGCGTGGAGGTGGCGCTCTTCACCCGGGCGTCGGCCAGCGAGATGGTGCCGCGGACACGTTCGGCGAGCTGGGAGAGCTCGTACCAGGTCTGCTGGGCCCGCTGCAGGCGCGGGGTGAGCTGCCGTACCTCGTCCTCCAGGAGCGCCTCCCGCTGGAGGGCCTTCTTCAGCTCCTGCTCGGCGGCTTCCTTGCGCTCCTTGAGGGCGGCCTCGTCGGCGACCTCGGTCTGGAGTGCCTGGCGGAGTCGTACGAGGTCGTCGGCGAGGAGGCGCAGGCGGGCGTCGCGGAGGTCCGCCTGGATGACGGCGGCCCGGCGGGCGACCGCGGCCTGCCGGCCGAGGGGCTTGAGCTGGCGGCGGAGTTCGTCGGTCAGGTCCTGCACGCGCGCGAGGTTGGCCTGCATCGCGTCCAGCTTGCGCAGCGCCTTCTCCTTGCGCTTGCGGTGCTTGAGGACGCCGGCCGCCTCCTCGATGAAGGCGCGGCGGCCCATCGGGTCCGCGTGCAGGACGGAGTCGAGCTGGCCCTGGCCGACGATGACGTGCATCTCACGGCCGATGCCGGAGTCGGAGAGGAGTTCCTGGATGTCCAGGAGGCGGCAGGTGTCGCCGTTGATCTGGTACTCGCTGCCGCCGTTGCGGAACATGATCCGCGTGATGGTGACCTCGGCGTACTCGATGGGCAGGGCGCCGTCGGAGTTGTCGATGGTCAGGGACACCTCGGCGCGGCCCAGCGGGGGGCGGCCGGTGGTGCCGGCGAAGATGACGTCCTCCATCTTGCCGCCGCGCAGCGACTTGGCGCTGTGTTCGCCCATGACCCAGGTGAGCGCGTCCACGACATTGGACTTGCCCGAGCCGTTCGGACCGACGACACACGTGATCCCCGGCTCGAACCGGAGCGTGGTCGCCGAGGCGAACGACTTGAACCCGCGGAGGGTCAGGGCCTTGAGGTGCACGCCGCCGGACTCTACCCGGCGCCGCTACCGCACTCCACGACCCCTCGCAACCTCGCGGTTTCGCGCATGAACATGCAGGGCACACCAGACGTTAAAGAAGGTGAAAGGATGCGCGGGGCTGGACCGGGGCGGGAACGGGTGCGCAAGAAAGAAGGGACGCCGGGGCGTCCCTTGCAAATCTTGACAATTTAAGCGGTTGAAAGGGCTGCCCAACCGCCGCATGTGCTGTTGTGGAGCGATGCAGCGATCAGGTGAGCGCAGGCTCCGCCTGGTGTGCGTCGATGCTCTCCATGATCCTGTCGGGAGAAGCGGCAGCCGTCAGCTCGTCGTTCTCGGCCTGGATCCGTACAAGCTCGGATTCGAGGTCCTGGACTCGCTGCTGGAGCCGTCGCATCTCGGCGAGGAGTCGCGGGTCGGAGCCGCCGACGTAACCGAGAAGCGCCTTTGCCATGATGGATGGTCCTCCACACTGAGTGACCGACCGAAGCGGTGTGGGTCGTGAGGGATTCGCACCCGCGGTGCTTGACACATCCGAGTGTTTCTCGACTGTTGCGCCATGCCAAACAGCTAAGGTGCGCGGGGCTTTCAGCGTCTCACCAAAAAGTTTGACGGTCAACACGATCACGCCCTGTATTGGCGGGCGAACCCGCGATCGGGCGACCCTGGACGGGCGGCGCTGCGACTCCTGCGGGGCCCTCAGGGCGTGGCGATCATCTGTAAGTGCGGAGCCTGCCACGACACGCGGTTCTTGGCAACCACCAGGCCATTTCTGCTCGGGGCACATGCCGGTGGCAGATCACTCCGCTTCCGCCTGCGTCGCTTTACAGAGCGGGCTCAGCGGATGGCGAAGCCGTCGTAGCCGCCCCTGGGTGTGTCCCAGATCTCGGTGACACCCTCCACCCGCCCGGGCGTGTCATCGCCCTGGAGCCAGTCGAGCAGTCCTTCGCAGCCCGTCCGGGAGCCCTCCGCGACCACCTGGACGCGGCCGTCGCCCAAATTGAGAGCAAAACCACTCAGGCCCCCGATCTCCAGCGCCTTGGCCCGCGTGAACCAGCGGAAACCCACGCCCTGCACACGTCCACGGACCCAGGCGACCAGTCGCACATCCTCGCTCATGGGTGCAACCTAACCGGCCAATGTCCCTCGGGACACTTCCTCCTCCGGCGGCATGGGGTACCGTCCCCACCCAACGAATCTCATATGAAACTCACTCGATCGAGTGAGTCTGGTTGACCAGAAGGAGTCGCTGGCCACACCGGCCCCTGGTCGACCCCGACCGCGAGGACGAGGGAAGAGGGCAAGGACATGGGACGCCACCGACGCCACGCCGCCGGCCGCGCCGCCACGGGCCGCGCCACGGGGGTCACGGAACACGACGGCTCACACCCGGGCGGCCACGACCCGCAGGACTCGTACGCGGGCCTCCGCTACGGCACGGGCACGGCCGCCTACCTGCGCCAGGAGGAGTACGCCGACACCAACGCGCGCAGCTCGGCCTACCTGTTCGCCACCGAGGACGACTACGCCCGCTTCATGAACACCGCCGACTTCCCGGCCGAGGAGTTCGCCCCGGCCGGCGGCTCCTCCTCGGGCGGCGGGCACCGGCGCCGGAAGAAGTCGGGGCGGCCCGTGGCCACCGGGCTGCTCGGGGTCTCCGCCGCGGTCGCCATCGGTACGGTCGCGGTGGCCGCCGGCGTGGTGCCGGGCCTGGAGAACTACAAGCTCGGCGGCAACAGCAGCACGACCGGCGGCGAGCGGGTGCAGGCCGACGGCGCGCCCAGCAATACGGCCGCCGAGCAGGGCGGCACCTCCGGCAGCGCCGAGAGCCGCGGCACCGGCTCCTCGACCAGCCGGGACACCCAGCGCTCCGCCTCGCCGACCCCGACGGCGTCCGCCTCGAAGTCCGCCTCCGCATCCGCGTCGGCCTCCGCGTCGCCCACCCCGACGAAGACGGCGACCGAGAAGCCGACGCCCACCGCCACGCCGTCCAAGCAGGCGACGGCCACCCCGAGCAAGACGGCCACGAAGGCGCCGGCGAAGACCGCCGCGCCGATCACCTCCTCCCAGGAGGCCGTCGTCGAGGCCGAGGTGCTGCAGCTGGTGAACGAGGAGCGGGCCAAGGTCGGCTGCAGCGCGCTGTCGGCGAACTCCTCGCTGACCAAGCTGGCCGAGGCGTTCAGCGACGACATGGCCGCGCGGGACTTCTTCGACCACACCGACCCGGACGGCAAGACGCCGTGGGACCGGGCCGCGGCGGCCGGCATATCCACCCTCGGCGGCGAGAACATAGCCCGTGGCCAGGCCACCGCCCAGGCCGTCATGGACGCCTGGATGAACAGCGAGGGCCACCGCGCCAACATCCTGAACTGCGACTTCAAGACCCTCGGGGTCGGGGTGCACTTCGGCGAGGGCGGGCCGTGGTGGACGCAGGACTTCGGCTACTAGTCGTACCGGCCGCCGGTCGAGTGCACTAACCAATAGTTAGCGCACCCTGTCGGTTAGCGCTGTGCTCCCGTACGCTTGACGTATGACCCTCACCCAGGACAGCGTCGCGGAGCCGCTGCCTCCGTACGACGTCTTCGCTCGGGCCTGTCCCTCGCGCACCACCCTTGAGCACGTGATGGGCCGCTGGGGCGGGCTCACGCTGAGCGCGCTGTACGAGGGGCCGTTCCGGTTCAACGAGCTGCGCCGGCGCGTGGACGGCGTCAGCGAGAAGATGCTCTCCCAGACGCTCCAGGCCCTGGAGCGCGACGGCCTCGTGCACCGCGAGGCGCAGCCGACCAACCCGCCGCGCGTCGACTACGAACTCACCCCGCTCGGCCGCGGGGTCGCCGAACACCTGCTGGCCGTCGTCCACTTCGTGGAGAGCCGGATGGACGAGGTGCTGGCCGCCCGCGAGCGCTACGACGACTCGCGCGGCGCCCGCTGACACTTCGGGCAGAAGTAGCTGGACCGGTTCATCCAGGGCCGCCTGCGCATCGGCGTACCGCATCGCCGGCAGGGCAGCCCTTCCCTGCCGTAGGCGTCCAGCGAGCGGTCGAAGTACCCCGACTCGCCGTTGACGTTGACGTACAGGCTGTCGAAGCTGGTGCCGCCGACGGCCAGGGCCGCGTTCATCACGTCCCGTACATGGCCGAGGAGTTCGGCGGTGCGCGGGCGGGTGAAGCCGGCGGTCGGCCGCTCGTAGTGGATGCGGGCGCGCCAGAGGGCCTCGTCCGCGTAGATGTTGCCGACTCCGCTGATCAGCGACTGGTCGAGCAGCGCCCTCTTGATGGTGGACCGCTTGCGGCGCAGCGCCTGGTGGAAGGCCTCGTCGTCGAACAGCGCGTCGAGGGGGTCACGGGCGATGTGCGCGATGACGTCGGGCAGCCCGTCGGGGGTGTTGTCGTGCAACGACAGTCCGCCGAAGGTGCGTTGGTCGACGAAGCGCAGTTCGGTGGCGCCCGCCGCGGCAGCGGCTGATGTCAGCGTGTCGGCGAATCCGACGCGGATTCTGAGGTGCTTCTCGTCCGGTGCCGCGTGCGGCTGCACCAGCAGCTGGCCGCTCATGCCGAGGTGGGCGAGGACCGACTGGCCCGTGTCCTCCAGCGGCAGCCACAGGTACTTGCCGCGCCGGCTCGGGGTGCCGATGCGGTGGCCCTTGAGCCGGTGCGTGAAGTCGTCGGCGCCGGCGAGGTGCCGTCGTACGGCACGCGGGTGCAGGACCTCGGCCTCGGCCACGACGCGATGGGCGACCCACCGCTCCAGGCCGCGCCGTACGACCTCCACCTCGGGCAATTCAGGCATCGGGACTCCCGGGAAGGACCGTGGACGATCCGAGCGCCCGCCTCCGTGGAAAGGTGGCGGGCGCTCGGGCTGCGCTGTTCGTCAGGCGGAGGCGGCGGACGACGGCGGGCCGTCGTCCTCCTCGGCTTCGGCCCGGGCCGCCTGTTCGGCTGCCTTGGCCTCGGCGCGCTCGTCCGCCGCGGCGCGAATCGCGCGCCAGGCGGACTCGGCGGCCTGCTGCTCCGCCTCCTTCTTGCTGCGGCCGGTGCCGGTGCCGTACGAGACGCCTCCGACGCGGGCGGCAGCAGTGAAGGTCTTCTCGTGATCGGGGCCGGTCTCCGTGACCAGGTACTCGGGCACGCCGAGGCCCTCCGTCGCGGTGAGCTCCTGGAGACTGGTCTTCCAGTCCAGGCCGGCTCCGAGGTTCGAGGACTTCTCGATCAGCGGGTCGAAGAGCCGGTGCACCAGCTCGGACGCCGAGTCGAGGCCCTGGTCGAGATAGACCGCGCCGATCACCGCTTCCAGGGTGTCGGCGAGGATGGACGCCTTGTCCCGGCCGCCCGTGCCCTCTTCACCGCGGCCGAGCCGGATGAAGGAGCCCAGGTCGAGACCCCGGCCCACCTCCGCGAGCGCACGCGAGTTCACCACCGCTGCCCGGAGCTTGGCCAGCTGGCCCTCGGGCAGGTCGGGGTGGGTGTTGTACAGCGTGTCCGTGACGACGAGGCCGAGGACGGAGTCACCGAGGAACTCCAGCCGCTCGTTCGTCGGCAGGCCGCCGTTCTCGTATGCGAAGGAACGGTGGGTCAGCGCACGCACCAGAAGGGCGGACTCGAGCTTGTAGCCGAGCCGCCCTTCCAGAAGCGTGTGGGACGAGGCCGTGCTGTCCGCCTTCTTCTTGGCGGTTGGGTCCGCCTTGGGCTCTTCGCCCTTCTTGGGACTGGACACAGTGCCTCTCACCTGGCCGCTCAGACTTCGAGGACCTGGCGCTTGTTGTAGGTGCCGCAAGACGGGCACGCGATGTGCTGCTGCTTGGGCTCGTGGCAGCGCTCGCACGCAACCAGGGTGGGGACCGCAGCCTTCCACTGCGACCGGCGGTGGCGCGTGTTGCTGCGCGACATCTTCCGCTTCGGAACAGCCACGGCTACTTCTCCTGCTTCTCGTCGACGCCCGCTTCCGCGTCAGCGCCGGACATCTCGTCCTTCTCGCCGTCCTTCGTGGAACCGGCGAGTCCCTGCAAAGCCGCCCAACGGATGTCGACGGCGTCATGGTGGTGGTCCGGGTCGTCCGTGAGCCGCACTCCGCACTCGGAGCACAGGCCCAGGCAGTCGTCCTGGCACACCGGCTGCATCGGCAGTGCGAGCACCACCGCATCACGCAGCACTGGTTCGAGGTCGAACAGGCCGTCCTCGATGAAGAACCTGTCCTCGTCGTCCTCGGCGTCGTCGCCCGGTTCCGCGATCACGCGGCCCCGGTCGTCGGCGTCAGGGTACGAGAACAGTTCCTGGAAGTCCGCTTCGAGCTCCTGCTCGACCGGCTCCAGACACCTTACGCACTCCCCCTCGGCCTGTGCACGGGCGGTGCCTGTCACAAGCACACCTTCCATGACCGACTCAAGCCGGAGTTCGAGCTCCACCGGGGCGCCTTCCGGCACTCCGATGACCCCCTTGATACCGAAGTCCTGGGGAGCGTCGATCGTGCGGGTCAGGCGCTGCAGGGCACCTGGACGCCGCCCCAGCTCGTGTGTGTCGAACACGAACGGGTTGCGGTGGTCGAGGCGCGTGTGAGGAGCCATTCCTGCTTTCGATCTTCGAACTCAGAGGGACGCCGTCCTGAGATGCCTCCGGGCAGCGTGGATCGCGGACGTAGACGCGACCGAAGAGCCAGGATACTGGACCTTTCGCTGTCGGCCCAATCCGCCTGCCTCCCGGCCGCCTTCCGCCGGGTTTCTACAGGCCCCGGCCCTGTTCGTACGCCCGCAGCTGCTCCGGCGTGATCATGCCGGTGTCGAAGAGGCTGGTCTCGTCGAGGGCGTACGACTGGTGCTGCTGGTGCTGCTGGTGCTGCTGGGCCGCCGGCTGCTGCTGGGGGTCGTAGACGGGCTGCTGGCCGGTGTCGTAGCCCTGGTAGGCGGCGGCGTACGGATCAGCCTGCTGGTAGCCGTAGGGGTCCTGCTGGTAGCCGTACGCGTCCTGCTGGGCGTAGACGGGCTGCTGCTGGGGGTAGCCGTACGGATCCTGCGCCACGGGCTGCTGGTCGTACTGCGGCTGCTGCTGGGGCTGCTCGGCCTGGGCCGCCTGAGACTGCGACTGCGCCTGCGCCGCCTGGGCGTCCCGGTCGGCGAGGGCCGCGAGATCGGCGAGGTAGTCGGCGTCGCTGGAGTGCTGGAAGGTCGTGTCGTCGTCGGCGAGGGCGCCGAGGGCGTCGGAGGCGATCCGGCCGTGCAGCTTGGCGCGGCCCTTGCCGACCGCCTCCAGGGTCTTGGCGAGGACCGCCTCGAAGGCGCCGAGCTTGACGTCGACGTAGGCGTCGGCGTCCCGGCGCAGGGTCTCCGGGTCGTGGCTGCGCTCGGGGGCGTCCTCGTCCTCGTAGCCCTGCTCGTCGAGGCCGGGGCCGGTGCCGAGCAGCTTCTCGCGGCCACGGCCGACCGAGCCGAGCGTCTTGGTGAGGACGACCTCGAAGTTCGCGAGCTTGGAGTCGACGTAGTCGTCGGCGTCGGCGCGGACCTCCTCGGCCTCCTGGCGGGCCTCGGCGAGGATCCGGTCGGCCTCGGCCTGGGAGCGGCGGGCCACCTCGGTGTCGGAGATCAGCGAGCCGCGCTCGGCATGCGCGGTCTCGATGATCCGCTCCGCTTCCATACGGGCCTGCTCGACCATCTGGTCCCGGCCGCCGATCAGCTCCTCGGCCTGCGCGAGCGAGCCGGGCAGCGCCTGGCGCAGCTCTTCGAGCATCGCGAGCAGCTCGGCGCGGTTGACCACGCACGACGCCGACATGGGCATGGACCGGGCGCCGGTGACCGAGGTCACGATCTCGTCGAGCTTCTTCTGCACGTCCACCTGTGCTCGCCACTCTCTACAGCTGGGTTGGAGACGGACGGGACGACTGTAGCCCCATCAGTCCTTACCGAGACGCTCGTTGAGGGCCTCCAGAACGGCCGGCGGAACCAGGTGGGCGATGTCGCCGCCCCACTGGGCCACCTCCTTGACCAACGAGGAGGAGAGGAAACTGTAGGTCGGGTTGGTCGGCACGAAAAGTGTCTCGACACCCGACAGACCGTTGTTCATCTGGGCCATCTGCAGCTCGTAGTCGAAGTCGCTGACGGCCCGCAGGCCCTTGACGATGGCCGGGATGTCACGCTGCTTGCAGAAGTCGACGAGGAGGCCGTGGAAGGCCTCGACCCGGACGTTCGCGTAGTCCGCGGTGACCGTGCGGATCAGGTCGATCCGCTCGTCGATCTCGAACAGGCCCTTCTTGGACTTGTTGATCATCACCGCGACGTAGACCTCGTCGTAAAGACGGGACGCACGGGCAATGATGTCGAGGTGTCCGTTGGTGATCGGGTCGAACGACCCGGGACAGACGGCGCGGCGCACTTGTGATCCCTCGCTCTCCGGTCCGGTCATCGTGCGTCTTCGCACGTAGAGGCGGCGCGACCGTACCAAAACGTTCCCTCGCCGTAGCGACGGGACCGGAGGGCCTCGAAGCCGGCCGGCCAGTGGAAATCGCCGCCTCTGGTGCTGCGCTCCACGGTGACGAGGGCATCGGGCGCGAGCCAGCCCTGCGAGTGGAGTGTGAGGAGAATCTCCCGAAGATCGTCGTCCGTGACGGCGTACGGGGGGTCGAGGAACACCAGGTCGTACGGCTGTGCCGGGGGCGGTGTCCTGATGATCTGTTCCGCTTTGCCCGCCCTGACCTCGGCACCGGGGAGGCCGAGGTTCTTCACGTTCTCCCGTACGACGCGGGCGGCTCTCGCATCGGCCTCGACGAGGAGGGTGTGGCCGGCGCCCCTGGAGAGGGCCTCCAGGCCCACGGCCCCGGATCCCGCGTAGAGGTCGAGGACGCGTTCGCCGTCCAGGGGGCTGCCGAGGAGGGACTGCCAGGTGGAGAAGAGGCCTTCGCGTGCGCGGTCCGAAGTGGGCCGGGTTCCTGTGCCGGGCGGCACGGAGAGGCGCCGTCCGCCTGCCTGGCCGGCGATCACGCGGGTCATGGGGGGTCCTTCTTCGGGGGCAGCTTTACGGGTTCAGTTTGGCAGGCCTACCGATGTGGGTGCCTGGTGTGCGACGGCGGCTGCGGGTCCGCTGTGGCTTGTCGCGCCCGCGCGGCGCCAGCCGCATATCGATACAGCCCCGCGCCCCTTGGTTGGTCACCTCTAGCCCTTTTCCAGGTACTGCTCTCTCTCCTCGTCCAGGAGGGCGTCCAGGGCCGTGCGGAGACCGGTCAGGTTGGTCAGCTCCGGGTCCTCGGCGACCAGCGCCGTCGCCTCCTCCCTCGCTTCCGCGATGATCTCCTCGTCCTCGATCACCGCGAGGACGCGGAGGCTGGAGCGGGCGCCCGACTGGGCCTGGCCCAGGACGTCGCCCTCTCTGCGCTGTTCGAGGTCGATGCGGGAGAGCTCGAAACCGTCCAGGGTGGAGGCCACCGCCGTGAGGCGCTGGCGGGCCGCGCTCGCCTCCGGCATCTCCGTGACCAGGAGGCAGAGGCCGGCGGCCGAGCCTCGGCCCACGCGGCCGCGCAGCTGGTGGAGCTGGGAGACGCCGAAGCGGTCGGCGTCCATGATCACCATGGCGGTGGCGTTCGGGACGTTCACACCGACCTCGATGACCGTCGTGGCCACCAGGACGTCCGTGTCGCCCGCGGCGAAGCGGCGCATCACCGCGTCCTTGTCGTCGGGGTGCATACGGCCGTGGAGGACCTCGACCCGGAGGCCGTTCAGCGGGCCCTTGGCGAGGTGGTCGGCCACGTCCAGGACGGCCAGGGGCGGACGCTTCTCCGCCTCGTCCTCGGCGGACTTCTTCGCCTTCTTGGGGTCCTCCTCCTCGTCGCCGATGCGGGGGCAGACGACGTAGGCCTGGTGGCCGTTGCCGACTTCCTCTCTGACCCGTTCCCAGGCGCGGGCCAGGAAGTGGGGCTTGTCGGCGGCGGGGACGACATGGGTGGCGATCGGGGAGCGGCCAGCCGGGAGCTGGTCCAGGACCGAGGTCTCCAGATCGCCGAAGACCGTCATCGCGACCGTGCGCGGGATGGGGGTCGCGGTCATGACGAGGAGGTGCGGTGGCTGCTTGCCCTTGCCTCGGAGGGCGTCGCGCTGCTCCACTCCGAAGCGGTGCTGTTCGTCCACGACCACCAGGCCGAGGTCGTGGAACTGGACCTTGTCCTCGATCAGCGCGTGCGTGCCGATCACGATCCCCGCCTCGCCCGTGACCAGGTCCAGCATCGCCTGGCGGCGGGCCGCCGTACCCATCGAGCCGGTGAGGAGGACGACCTTGGTGCCATGGTCCGCGCCGCCGAGCATGCCGCCCTCGGCCAGCTCGCCCATCATCTCGGTGATCGAGCGGTGGTGCTGCTGGGCCAGCACCTCGGTGGGGGCGAGCATGGCGGCCTGGCCGCCCGCGTCGACCACCGTGAGCATCGCGCGCAGGGCCACCATGGTGTTGTGGGTGACTGTGAAATGGTCGGTTACGTACGCATGGCTCGGGTGAGCGACGCTGATGCACTGGACCGGCTTTCGCCCGACGTACTCAACCGCGCGGATTCCGCGTCGGAAGGTGTTGTATTTCGGCCGGGGCCGGATTCGGGCAGCCTTGCGGGACAGGCGGAACGGGGGGTACTCGTCAGGCAGTGCCACCGAGACGTTGAACGCAGCCCGCTTCGACAGCACGCGCGCGCGACCGCCCAGCGATCGCACAAGCCAGGCAACATCGTCCGCGAGCCTGCGAGAGGCAGAACAGAGCGAGACGCTCATGCCATCGGCCTGGACGGTGCCATCGGTGTCCAGAAGTCCTTGCAGCAACGCGAGTCGGTTCTTGATCGAGGTGTTCTTGAAGTCGTCGGGAACGAATTTTCCGTGTGACGTCTCGCCCCACAGGTTCAAGTCCCGCAGAATTTGGATCACCGGATTGCGCAGTCCACCGGCGCGCTGCGAGAGCTGGATCGTGTAGTCACAGCGGGAGCCCTTCACGGGCACCAATCGGCATTCCGGTGTCACCGCGGCAGCCACAGCATCGCGAATCTCGTCGTCCATCGTCGAAAGACGCAGGTTGTGCCGGAAGGAACCGTCCCCGAGGAGAAGGCCCAGCAGGTAAGGATCCAGGGGCAGGCCCGTGTCGTATCCGAGATCGACAGGTACTGCCGCCGGGACGTACCACTTCGAGGACCCGTTTGCCTTAAACGTGTCAAGGCGGATTTCTCGAGTGGTCATGACCTTGGGTGCCTGACCCCGGTGCCATCCGCAACTGGTTCCGACGATCCAGAGATGTTCGTCATCGCATTCCACGGAACTTCCGTCGGAAAGGACCAATCGCCAGACATCGCGTTCTCCTTGCGGGAAGACCCCGTCGATGAGCGCGATCTCACCGTGGGGCACGATGACCTCGTCCCCCACGCTCAAGTCCCCCATCCGACGGAATCCGACGGGTGTCAGCACCAGGGAGTCCAGAGGCTGCGCCTTCCCCGAACCCACCTCCCCCTGGAGGAGGCGGTGCATGGGATGTTCCGTCGCCAGGTCGTCGAAGATCTCCTTCGAGACCTTCTGCTGGCCGTCCGTGAGGGTGAACGGGAGGCGGTCGTCGAAGGCCGTCAGGAGGCCGTCGGGGGTCGGTTTGCGGGCCGCCGCGGGGAGCAGGGCGTCCGCGTGGCGGCGGCGGGCCAGGGCGACCTGGAGGACGAAGGCCTCGTCCCACTTGAGGCGGTCGCGGGCCGCCGCGATGTCCGCCTTGGTGTGCGGGCGGTGGATCTTGAGGAGGGCTTCGGGGAGGGGCAGGAGACCGCGCCCTTCGCGGAGGGCCGGGGGGAGCGGGTCGAGGGCCTCCTGGGCGCCGGGGAGGACCGTCTGGACCGCCTTGCCGATCTTCCAGGACTCCAGCTTGGCGGTGGCCGGGTAGAGCGGGATCAGGGCGCCTGCCCAGGTCTCCACGGATTCGGCCGGGTCGTCGCCCCGGAGCAGTTCATAGGCCGGGTGGGCCAGTTGCAGGCGGCGGTTGAAGACCGAGACCTTGCCGGCGAACATCGCGCGGGTGCCCGGCAGGAGTTCCTTGTGGGGTTTGTGAACGCCGTTGCCGAAGAAGACCAGTTGGAGCTGGCCGCTGCCGTCGGTGATCGTGACCTCCAGGCGCTGGCCCTTGCCGCGCGGCGCCTTGGAGGAGGCGAACGTGTGCAGGCGGGCGTCGGCGACCATGGCGACCACCGTCACGTGTTCGTCCATGGGCAGGTCGGCGAGGTGGGTGAGCTGGCCACGCTCCTCGTATCTGCGGGGGTAGTGGTGCAGGAGGTCGCCGACGGTGTGCAGGCCGAGATGCTCGGCCATCACCTTGGCGGTGGCTGGGCCGAGCACTTTCTTCAGTGGTTCTTCCAGTGCGGGCACGAGATCCATTGCACACCACACCACTGACAATGCCGTATATGTCTCGGGAAACCCCTGGTCAGACGGCCGTTTTGAGTCATAGGATGGCGCGCTCCGGCCATCCTTCCGCGGTCACCACCCCACCAGGGACCGCCCGACCCCGCGCCGACCACGTCTTCCCCCCTCCGGCGCAGCGACGATGGACTCCCAGACCTCACAGTCATCCCAGGCATCACAGTCACCTCATACGTTCCAGGTCGACCTGCGTGGTTTGGTGGACCTGCTCTCCCATCACCTGTACTCCAGCCCCAAGGTCTACCTGCGCGAACTGCTGCAGAACGCCGTGGACGCGATCACCGCGAGACGGGCCGAACAGCCCGACGCCCCGGCGCGGGTGCGGCTGTACGCCGACGGCAGCGCCCTTCGGGTGGAGGACAGCGGCGTCGGGCTCACCGAGTCGGACGTGCACAGCCTGCTCGCGACCATCGGGCGCAGCTCCAAACGCGGAGACGGGCTGCAGGAGGCCCGCTCCGACTTCCTGGGCCAGTTCGGCATCGGACTGCTGGCCTGTTTCGTGGTCGCCGAGCGGATCCGGGTGGTCAGCCGCAGCGCCCGGACGCCGGACGCGCCGCCCGTGGAGTGGACGGCCCGCGACGACGGGTCGTACACCGTGCGGACGTTGGCGCCCGAGGCCCGTCCCGAGCCCGGTACCACCGTGCATCTGGTGGCGCGGGCGGGCGCGGCCGAGTGGCTGGACGAGCGGCGGGTGCTCGCGCTGGCGCGGGACTTCGGGTCGCTGCTGCCGTACGACGTCCGGGTGGGCGACGAGGCGGTCACCGATCTGCCGGCGCCCTGGGACCGGCCGTACCCCTCCCCCAGCACCCGGCGGGTGGCGCTGGCCCGGCACTGTCACGAGCTGTTCGGGTTCACGCCGTTGGACTCGATCGCGCTGGACGTGCCGCTGGCCGGGATCCGGGGCGTGGCGTACGTGCTGCCGTCGGCGGTGAGTCCGGCGCAGCGGGCCACGCACCGCGTGCACCTCAAGGGCATGCTGCTCACCGAGCGGGCCGAACAGCTGCTGCCGGACTGGGCGTTCTTCGTGCGCTGTGTCCTGGACACGGACAGTCTGCGGCCGACCGCCTCGCGCGAGTCGCTGTACGAGGACGAGACGCTGGCCGCCGTACGGGAGGCGCTCGGCGAAAGGATTCGGTCCTGGCTGACCGGGCTGGCGGCCGGTGATCCGGAACGCCTTGCCGCGTTCCTGTCCGTGCATCACCTCGGTGTGAAGTCGCTGGCGCGGCACGACAAGGAGATGCTGCGGACCATGCTGGCGTGGCTCCCCTTCGAGACCACCGACGGACAGCTGTCCCTGGAGGAGTTCGCGCAGCGGCACCCGGTGGTGCACTTCACGCGGACGGTCGAGGAGTACCGGCAGGTCGCGCCGATCGCCTCCGCGCAGGGCGTCGGGGTGATCAACGGCGGCTACACGTACGACAGTGAGCTGGTCGAGGCGCTGCCGTCGGTGCGGCCCGGGACGGTGGTCGCGGAGCTGGACGCGGACACCGTGACCGCGCATCTCGATGCCGTGGACCCGGCGGAGGAGCTGGCGGTGGCGGGGTTTTTGGGGGTGGCGCGGGCGAAGCTGGACCCGCTGCAATGTGACATTGTACTGAGAGCGTTCCACCCCCTCTCGGTCCCCGCCCTCCACCTCGACGACCGCGCCGCCCGTCATGAACAGGCCCGTGCGGAGGCCGAGGAGCAGGCCGACGACCTGTGGGCGGGCATTCTGGGCTCGCTGCGCGGCAGCGCGCCCCGGGCCCGTCTGGTGCTCAACCACCTCAACCCGCTGGTCCGGCGGATCAGTGCCCTCAAGGACCCGGAGCTGATCGGCACCGCGACCGAGTCGCTCTACGGTCAGGCGCTGCTGATGGCCCAGCGTCCGCTGCGGCCGGCCGACTCGGCGCTGCTCAACCGCTCGTTCATCGGCCTCCTGGAGTGGGCCACTCATGGGGAAGGCGATCGCTGATGGAGATTGCTGACTTCGACTCGCTGCGCCGGGCGATGGCGGAGAACTCCGAGGAGCCGGAGGGGCCCGCCCGCAACGCGCGCGCGGAGCAGCTGCTGGTGGCGGCCGAGAAGCTGAACATCCCGCTCGCCGTGGTCGAGGCGCTCGGGCACCAGCTGAAGGTCTACAACTACAGCTCCGAGAAGGACAAGATGTTCGTCCCGTTCGCGCGGCTGCTGCGGATGTGGGACGAGCGGCCCGAGGACTTCGACGAGTACGAGACGCATTCGCTGCACTGGGTCTTCAAGTGGATGTCGGCCGGGATGCTCGACCAGCCGCACGTCCCGCTCGCCTCGATCGAGAAGTGGCTCGGCGAGATGGAGCACCGCTACCGGCTGGCCGGGCACTCCGAGCGGGCGGTGCGCGGCGCCGAGTTCAGTGTCGCCGGACACATCGGTGACCTCCCGCGCGCGGAGCGGGCGTACGCGGCCTGGCTGGCGGCGGACCGGGACCGGATGGCCGACTGTCACGCGTGCGAGCTGCACGGGCAGGGCGGCTGGCATCTGAGGAACGGCCGGGACGCGGAGGCCCTGGAGGTGTGGGGGCCGGTGCTGGACGGCGAGTACAGCTGTGCCCACGAGCCGCACACGGTCCTGGCCTCCTCGTTGGTGCCGCTGCTGCGCCTCGGCCGGGTCGAGGAGGCCCGCGCGCACCATCTGCGCGGTTTCCGTCTCGTCCGCCCGATGGAGAGCATGCGGGGCGCCTACGCGGACCACGTCGAGTTCTGCGCGCTGACCGGCAACGAGGCGCGCGGTCTTGAGCTGCTGGCGGAACGTCCCGCCTACTTCACGGACACCGGGCAGCCGCGCAGCCGGATGGAGTTCCTGGCGGTGGTGGCGCTGCTGATGGACCGGCTGACCGTGCTGGGGCTCGGCGGGCAGCGGGTGCCGGGGCCCGCCGGGCGGGCGTGGACCGCCGGGGAGCTCGCCGGGCACGCGCGCGCGGAGGCCCTGGAGCTGGCCGCGCGGTTCGACGCCCGCAACGGCACCTCCTACGTCGGCGACCAGCTGCGCGAGCGGATGGCGCAGCAACCGCTGGCGGACCGGCTGCCGCTGGGCGTGCGGGCGGCCCGGACGGCGCCCGCCGGCCCCGTCGCGCCGGTCGCCCCGGCGCCCGCGCCGGAGCAGCCGTCGCTGCCCGCGCTCCTGGCCGAGGCACGGCGGCTGTCGGACACGCTCCAGCCGCACGCGCTGGAGGCCTGGGCGGCGGTCGCGGAGGCCGCCGAGGAGACCGAGGTGGACACGTACGTCCGCGCGGAGATCGCCGACCACACGGCGATGGGGCGCGGCCCCGAGGGCGTCGGGCTGTTCGAGCGGGCGGCGGAGCTGTACGCGGAGGCGGGTGACGAGGGCGAGGCGATCGCGGCACGCGCGCGTGCCGCGTACGTGCGCGCGTTGTCCGGGGAGCTGGACGAGGCGCTGGCCGGGATCGGCGAGCCGTACGACCGGATCCTCGCGCTGTACGCGGACGACGCGACCGGGGTGCGGCAGACGGCGTCCGTGCTGATGAGCCGGGCGCGGATCCTGATGCGCCGGGTGCACGAGCGGTCCGCGGGCGCCGAGGACGCCGAGCAGGCCGTACGGGAGCTGCTGGCGCTGGTCGGCGGGCGCGGCGGGTCCGACGTGCGGCTGGTGTCCCGGGCGGCCGAGGGGCGGGCGATGCTCGCCGAACTGGCCGAGCACGCCGGGGACACGGAGCGGGCCGGCGAGCTGTTCCGGCAGGCGACGGCGCAGTTCGTGGGCGCCGAGCTGCCCTGGTTCGCGGTCGAGTACGAGGTGCGGGTGGCCGCGCTCGCCCATGAGCAGGGCGACCCGGCCGAGGCGGAGCGGGCGCTGCGTGCGGCGCTGGAGCACGGCGGGCCGTACGTGGAGCCGGTCGGGCGGGCGCAGCTGCATCTCCAGCTCGCGGAGGTCGTCGGCGGCCGCGGGGCGGCCGAGGAGGCCGCCGAGCACGCCCTGGAGGCCGCGCACTGGGCCGACGAGGCGGGGGAGAGCGGCACGCTGGGCGCGTGGGCCCGGCACCAGCTGGGCGGCTTCCTGCTGCGGCAGGGGCGGTTCGCGGAGGCGGCCGAGGTGCTGGAGTCGGCGCTGGCGGACCTGAGCGCCGAGACGCACGGCGACGGCGCGGTCGTCCAGACCCAGTGGTGGCTCGGGGACTGTCTGAGCGAGCTGGGCGAGCACCATGCGGCGGCCGAACGGCGGCTGCAGGCGGCCGAGATCGCCCGGCACTGGCCCGAACAGCACGACCACGCCACCCTGGCCCATCTGGCCGCCGAGTCACTGGGCAACGCGGGGCTGCCCGCCGAGGCGGACCAGGCGTACACGCGGGCGGGCGAGTTGTGGCGGGCGATGGGCAATGTGCACTTCCTGGTGCGTTCGCTGCGTGCCCGCGCGTGGCTGGCGTTGCGGACGGAGGCGGGGACGGAGGGCGCGCGGAAGCTGATGGCGGACGCGGTCCGGGAGTGCGAGTCGGCGCTGGAGGCCGTCGGGGACCCGGCCGCGGCGGACCGGCTCGCCGGTGAACTCGGGCACACCCACCGGCAGTTCGGTGACCTGCTGGCCCGTTCGGTGCCGGAGGACGCCGACGACCCGGCGATCCAGGAGGCGTTTGAGGCGGCGCTCGCGGAGATGAAGGCGTCGATCTCGGTGTTCGCCGTGCTGGGCGAGGAGGGGCTGCACGGCCGTACCGGTGCGGAACTGGCCGCGGGTTGGCTGGAGGCGGACCTGAGCCGACCGGCGGACGCGGCGGCACGCGCGCGTGCGGTGCTGGACGCCTACGAGGGCGCCGACCCGGCCGACGAGACGGTCCGGGCCCGGCGGGCGGAGGCCCGGCAGCTGCTGGAGCCCACGGAGGAGTGAAAGAGGTGGGGAAAGGGGCTCAGACGCCGCTCACTCGACGCCGATGAGGAGCGGAGCCCCCTGCCGGCCGCCCCGGTAGACCACCGTGTCGACGGCGAGGTACGCCTCGCGCACGCGGGCCTCCAGGCGGTCGGCGACGCCGTCGGGGGCCTCGTCTCCGAGGACGAGGGTGACCAGCTCGCCGCCGGCCTGGAGCATGCGGTCCAGGACGGTCTCGGCGGTGGCGGTCACGTCCGAGCCGATCACCGCCACGTCGCCGTCTATCAGGCCCAGCACGTCCCCGGCCTGGCAGATGCCGGCCATGGTCCAGGACTGCCGCTCCGCGACCACGACCTCGGCGTAGCGGGTGGCGCCGGCCGCCGAGGTCATCTGGACGACGTCCTCGTCGAAGCGGCGGTCCGGCTGGTGCACCGCGAGCGCGGAGATGCCCTGGACCGCCGAGCGGGTCGGGATGAGGGCGACCCGGATGCCCTCCGCGCGGGCCTGCTCGGCCGCGGCGGCCGCCGTGTGCCGCAGGTCGGCGTCGTTGGGCAGCAGCACCACCTCGCGCGCGTGGGCGCGTCGTACGGCGTCCACCAGCTCCCCGCTGGCGGGCGGCTCCCCGGGGCGGGCGAGCACGGTGGTCGCGCCGGCCTCGGTGTACAGCCCGGCCAGCCCCTCCCCCGGTACGACGGCCACCACGGCCCGCTGCACCCGCTCGCGCGGCGGCCGCTCCCCGCCGGTGTGCACGTCCCCGGCGCCGAAGTGCGTGATCCGGATCCGGTAAGGGCGTCCGGCCTCCACTCCGGCCTCCACGGCGGCGCCGGCGTCGTCGACGTGCACATGGACGTTCCACAGGCCGTCGCCGCCGACCACCACCAGGGAGTCGCCGAGGGCGTCGAGCCGGGCCCGCAGCCGGTCCACGGCGTTGTCCTCGGCCTCCAGGAGGTAGATGACCTCGAAGGCGGGGCCGCCGGCGAGCTCCGCGCAGCTCGCGGCCCGGGCGTCGGAAACGGCGTCCACGCGTGCGTGCCCGACCAGGCCCGCCATGCCAGCGTGCAGGTCGAAAGCCGTCGGCGTCTCCCCCGTGAACGCCTCGACCAGCGCCCCGAGCACCGCGACCAGCCCCCGCCCGCCGGCGTCCACCACCCCGGCCCGCTCCAGCGCGGCCAGTTGTCCCGGAGTCGCCGCGAGTGCCTTGCAGGCGCCCTCGTAGGCGGCCCGCGCGACCGCCCCGCAGTCGCCCTCCGCCGCGTCTGCGGCGTCCGCCGCGGCCGCCGCGACGGACAGCACCGTGCCCTCCACCGGGTGGGCGACGGCCTGGCGGGCGGCGTCGGCGGCGTGCCGCAGGGCCAGCCGCAGCCCGTCGGCATCGATGTGCGTCACGTCACTCTCAGTGAGGATGTGGGCCATGCCGCGCAGCAGCTGCGCCAGGATCGTGCCGGAGTTGCCGCGCGCGCCTATGAGAGCGCCGTGCGCCATCGCGCGGACGGCGTCGGCCAGGGTCGGCACCTCCTCGCCCAGCTCGTAGCCCGCGAAGACGGCCTCCACGGCCCCCGCGGCCGACTCCACCGTCATGTACAGGTTCGTACCGGTGTCGCCGTCGGCCACCGGGTAGACGTTGATCGCGTCGATCTCCTCGCGCGCCCGCCCGAGCGCCCCGAGCGCCAGTCCGCACCAGGTGCGTACCGCGAGAGCATCGAAGAATGTCTGCGGCACCTGCGCCACCTGCGCCTCCCTGAGCCGGCCGAACGTGGACGCAGCGTAGACCCCGGAGGGGTGTCCGCCGGAAGAGGGCCGGGGGCGGGCCCCTGAGCTGCCATGCTAGTTTCGTCTAACGGACGCAGCCGTTGTATGCTGCTCCGGTTGCCCGATCCGATCGGGCCATTCCCCTGGCAATGCCACTCAAGATCTTCGATCCGAAGGCTCTCGATCCCGGCACGCCGGGATTCAACCGTAAGTGCATCTGAAGTCTTTGGAGTGACCCGTGGCTGCCAACTGCGACGTCTGCGGCAAGGGGCCGGGCTTCGGCAACAACATCTCGCACTCGCACCGCCGTACGTCCCGCCGCTGGAACCCGAACATCCAGCGTGTGCGTACCGTGGTCGGCGGGACGCCGAAGCGCGTGAACGCTTGCACCTCGTGCATCAAGGCCGGCAAGGTCTCGCGCTGACGCACTGTCGCTGAGCGCGCGGCCAACGCTGGTTCGCTGCACTGAGCCGGTCCACCTCAGGGTGGGCCGGCTTTTTGCCATGCCCGCGCCGTGCCGGAAAATGCGAACCCCGGCAATCCGCGCCCTGACAAGCTGATCCCATGCGCTTCGGCATCCTGGGCCCCCTGGACGTACGCACCGACGACGGCATCCCCCTCGACCCCGGCGGCCCCCGACCCCGCGCCCTGCTCACCCTGCTGCTCCTGGACGCCGGCCGGCCGGTCCCCACCCAGCGCCTCACCGACGGGCTGTACGGCACCGAGCCGCCCGCCGGGGCCGCCAACGCGCTCCAGGAGATCGAGGCCACCGCCACCGGGTACCGGGTCGCCGTCGCCCCCGACACCGTGGACGCACACCAGTTCGAAGCCTGGTCCGCGGCCGGGCGCGCCGCCCTCGCCGCCGGCGACCACGGGAGGGCCGCGGCCCGACTCCGCGAGGCCCTCGCCCTGTGGCGCGGGCCCGCGCTGCCCGACCTCCCGGACGCGCAGGCCGAGGCCGCGCGGCTCGAAGTGCTGCGGCTGGCCGCCGTACAGGACCGGATCGAGGCGGATCTGGCGCTCGGCGGCGGCTCGGAGCTGGTGCCGGAGCTGCGGGCGCTGCTGGCCGCCAGGCCGCTGAGCGAGCGGCTGTACGGGCAGCTGATGCGGGCCCTGCACGCCGGCGGGCGTCCTGCCGAGGCTCTCACGGTGTACGAGGAGGCCCGCCGCACGCTCGCCGACCAGCTGGGCGCCGACCCCTCCCCCGAGCTGTCCGCGCTCCATCTGGAGCTGCTGCGGGGCACGGCACCCGAGCGGCCCCGCCTCCCGGTCCAGCTCACCCGCTTCGTCGGCCGCGAACCCGAACTCGCCCGGATCGCCGCCGGCCTCGCCGAGTCCCGGCTGCTCACGCTGACCGGCCCGGGCGGCGCCGGCAAGACACGGCTCGCGATCGAGGCCGCCCAGCACCGCCCCGCCGCCTGCTTCGTGGAACTCGCGCCCCTCACCGACGGCTCCCGGATCCCGTACGCCGTCCTGGCCGCCCTCGGCGTCCGCGAGGGCCTGCGCAGTCCCGCCGCCGACACCACGGACCGGCTGCTGGCCGCCCTGGAGGAGCGCGAACTGCTGCTCGTCCTGGACAACTGCGAGCACCTGGTCGAGGAGGCCGCCAGGGTCTGCGCCCTGCTCCTCGCCGCCTGCCCGGGGGTGCGCGTGCTCGCCACCAGCCGGGAGTCGCTGGGCATCACCGGAGAGATCCTGGTCCCGGTGCCCCCGCTGCCGCCGGAACCCGCGCTGCGGCTCTTCCTGGACCGGGCCCGCGCGGTACGCCCCGGATTCGACGGGCACGCGCGCGTGGCCGGCATCTGCACCGCCCTGGACGGGCTGCCCCTGGCCATCGAGCTGGCCGCGGCCCGGCTGCGCACCCTCACCCCCGACGAACTGGCCGACCGACTCGACGACCGACTCGACGACCGTTTCCGCCTCCTGTCCCGCGGCGACCGCTCCAAGGCGCCCCGGCACCGCACCCTGCGCGCGGTCGTGGAGTGGAGCTGGGATCTGCTGGACGAGGAGGAGCGGGAGCTGGCGCGGCGGCTGACGGTATTCTCCGGGGGCGCGACGGCGGCGGCGGTCGAGGCGGTGTGCGGACTGCCGTATCCGGAGGACGTGCTGGCCTCGCTGGTCGAGAAGTCGTTCCTGGAGGTGTCCGAGGGCCGCTACCGGATGCTGGAGACGATCCGGGTCTTCGCCGCCGAGAGCCTGCCCGACCCGGAGGCTCTCGGGGACGCCCACGCCGGCTATTTCCTGCGGCTGGCCGAGGAGGCCGAGCCGCGGCTGCGCGGCGGCGGGCAGCTGCCCTGGCTGGAGCGGCTGGCCGCCGAGCAGGCCAACCTGGACACGGCCCTGCGCCACCTCGTGCGCCGCGACACCGGCCGGGCGCTGCGGCTCATGGGCCCCCTCTCCTGGTTCTGGCGGCTGCGCGGAGTGCACGGCGACCGGGTCGCGACGGCACGGGAACTGCTGGCCGCCGTCGGAGACGCCCCGCCGCCCGGGCTGGCGGAGGAGTACGTGCTGTGCGCGGTCAACGCGCTCTCCGGCGCGGGCGACGAACCGGAGCTCATCGCGCGCGTGGATGCCGTTCTGTACGCGTACCGGGGGCCGTTGCGGCTGCCGTACATCCTCGTGCTGTGGGCGGTCGCGGCCGGTCCGCGGCCCGCCACCGACGCGCACGCGCTCACCCTGGCCGGCGGCTCCCCCTGGGCGGGTGCCCTGCTCGACGTGGGCCTCGGTTTCCGGGCGCAGTTCGCGGGCCGCCCCGGGGAGGCCGAGGAGTGCTTCGCCCGGGCCCTGGCCGGATACCGGGTCACCGGCGACCGCTGGGGCATGGCCAACTGCCTGGACCCGCTCGGCATGCTCGCCCACACCCGCGGCGAGTCCGAGCGCGCCCTGGAGCTGCTCGACGAGGGACTGGCGTACATGCGGGAACTGGCCGCGCCGGAGGAGACCGCCGATCTGCTGCGCACCCGGGCCACCGTGCTGCTGCACCGGGGCGACACGGCCGCCGCGGTGGCCCACTTCGACGAGGCGCTGGCGCTCGCGCGGGGCGCCGGGCTCCCCGACAAGGTGGCGGCCGCCCGGCGGGGCCTCGGTGACGCGGCGCGGCTGTCCGGGAACACGGCACACGCGCGCGTGCACTACGAGAGCGCCCTCCAGGAGTGCGCCGCCAACTGGTTCAGTGTCGGCGAGACCGTCCGCAGCCTCATCGGGCTCGGCCGCACGGCCGCCGCCGAGGGGCACCCCGAGGAGGCCCGCGACTGGTTCCGGCAGGCCGCCGAGCTGGCCGTGGAGGGGCCGGGCGGCCTGGAACTCGCCGACGCGGCCGAGGCGCTGGCATCGGCCGCCGGCTCGGCCGAGCGGGCCGCGGTGCTGCTGGGCGCGGCGACGGGCCTGCGGGGCGGCCGGACCGAGGGCGACCCGGACGTCGTACGCGTCGAGCGGGAGGTACGGGCGAAGCTGACCGCCGAGGCCTACGACCAGGCCTTCGAGCAGGGCCGACGGCAACGGTCAGCGGCGGTCAGCGAACGGTAGGGGGACGGTCAGCGCCCCCGCCGAAGCTCAACGCATGACGAAGAACACGACGAAGAACACGGCGAAGAACACAGCGAGCAACCCGCCGAAGAAGCGGGTGGAGAACCTCGCGCACCTCAGCGTCCTGATCTCCGGCGCCAGCGTCGCCGGACCCGCCCTCGCCCTCAACCTCGCTCGGCTCGGCGCCCGCGTCACCGTCGTCGAGAGGGCCCCGGACCTGCGCGGGGGCGGCTTCGCGGTCGACTTCCGCGGGCACGTCCACCGCACGGTCCTGACCTCCATGGGCATCTGGGACGAGATCCACGCCCGCCAGACCCACATGGGCCGCCAGACGGTCGTCGACGCCGACGGCAGCCCGCGCGTCGACCTGCCCGCCGAGCTGATGAGCGGCGACGTGGAGATCTTCCGCGGCGACCTCGCGCAGATCATGTACGAGCGCACCAAGGACGACGTCGAGTACGTCTTCGGCGACTCGATCACCTCCGTCGAGGAGGACCCGCAGGGCGTCGGCGTCACCTTCGAGCGGGGCGCGCCCCGCCGCTTCGACCTGGTCGTCGGCGCCGACGGGCTGCACTCCAACACCCGCCGGCTGGTCTTCGGCGACGAGTCCCGCTACCTGCGCTTCTTCGACCACTACGTGGCCGGCTTCGACGTCCCCAACCACCTGGGCCTGGACCGCACCGGCCGGGTCTACAGCGAGCCCGGCCGCGCGTTCGTCATCGGCAACTACGACGGGGACCCGGACCGCGCCGGCGCGCTGCTGGTCTTCCGGTCCGAGGAGCTGTCGTACGACCGCCGGGACGTCGCGGCGATCAAGCGGATTCTGGCGGACCGCTTCGCCGGGATGGGCTGGGAGACCCCGGCCGTCCTCAAGGCCCTCGAAGAGGCCGACGACCTGTACTTCGACGCGATCGCCCAGATCCACGTCGACCGCCTCGTCAAGGGGCGGGTGGCGCTGCTCGGGGACGCCGGGTACGGGGCGACGATGGGCGGTATGGGGACCGGCGTGGCGATCGTCGGCGCGTATGTCCTCGCCGGTGAACTCGCTCTCGCGGGCGGTGACTTCCGTACCGCCTTCGCGGAGTACGAGTCCCGGATCCGGGACTTCGCCAAGGGCTGCCAGAAGATCTCCGGGAACGCGGGCCCGTTCTTCGCCCCGCCGACCGAGCGGCGCATCCGCAGCCGGGACCGGATGTACCGGGTGCTCGCCTCGCGCCCGCTGGCCAGGTTCTTCAAGAAGATGACCGAGAAGGCGGCCACGGACATCAGGCTGCGGGAGTACCCGGCCCTGCTGGGGTCCTGAGGGCCCAGCCGTGGTCCACGGGACCGATCCCGGCGCCGAGCGCGAACCCGGCCGCGATCGCCCCGGTGACGTACTCCTTGGCCGCCGTCACCGCCTCCGGCACGGACTGCCCCTTCGCGAGCTGCGACGCGATCGCGGAGGCGAGGGTGCAGCCGGTGCCGTGGGTGTGCCGGTTGTCGTGCCGCGGGGCGCGCAGAAGGAGTTCTTCCGTGCCGTCCGTGAGCAGGTCGACGGCCTCGCCCGGCAGGTGCCCGCCCTTGATCAGCACCCACGTGGGGCCGTACGACAGCACGGCCGCCGCGGCCCGGCGCAGATCCGCCTCCGACTCGACACGCACCCCGGTGAGTTGGGCCACCTCGTCGAGGTTCGGGGTGGCGACGGTGGCCAGCGGGAGGAGCTCGGTACGGACCGAGTCGAGGGCGGAGGCGGCGAGGAGCGGGTCGCCGTGCTTGGAGATCCCGACCGGGTCGACGACCACGGGCGCGTCGGTGCCGGCGAGCAACTCCGCGACCGTCTCGACGAGTTCGGCCGAGGCGAGCATCCCGGTCTTCACCGCGTCGACCCCGATGTCGTCGACCACGCTCCGGTACTGGGCCCGCACCGCCGCCACCGGCAGCTCCCAGGCACCCTGCACTCCCACGGAGTTCTGCGCGGTGACCGCCGTCAGCACGCTCATGCCGTGCACGCCCAGCGCCAGCATCGTCTTCAGGTCGGCCTGGATCCCGGCCCCGCCACCGGAGTCGGAGCCCGCGACGGTCAGTACCCGCGGCAGGCTCACGACTCGATGTCCCCGAAGTGGTCCCAGCCGCCCTTGCTGGTCCAGGGCGCCCCGTCGACGGTCACCTGGGGCAGCGCGGACGGGTTGAGGACCTCGCCGATGACCTTCCAGCGGGCGGGCAGCTTCACGTCCGGTGGGAAGGTGGCCACGATCGCGTGGTCCTCTCCCCCGGTCAGCACCCACTGGATCGGATCGACGCCGACGGCCTGGCCGATGTCGTTCATCTGGGTCGGGATGTCGATCGCGCCGGAGCGGATGTCGATCCGCACCTTGCTGGCCTCGGCGATGTGCCCCAGGTCGGCGATCAGCCCGTCGCTCACGTCGCACATCGCGGTCGCGCCGAGGGCGGCCGCGGCCGGGCCCGCGTGGTACGGCGGCTCGGGGCGGCGGTGCGCCTCCACGAACGCCCGCGGCGAGCGGAAGCCGCGGGAGAGCACCGCGTAGCCGGCCGCGGACCAGCCCAGCCAGCCCGTGACGGCGATCAGGTCGCCGGGCTGGGCGCCGGCCCGGGTGACCGGCTCCTGGTTGCGCAGATCGCCGAGCGCGGTGATCGACACCATGATCGTGTCGCCGCGGACCACGTCGCCGCCGACCACCGAGGCGCCGGCCACCTGGCACTCGTCGCGCAGGCCGTCCATCAGCTCACTGGGCCAGGTCACCGGGAGCTCGGCCGGCACGACCAGGCCGAGCAGCAGGGCGGTCGGCACGGCGCCCATGGCCGCGATGTCCGCGAGGTTCTGCGCGGCCGCCTTGCGGCCGACGTCGTAGGCCGTGGACCAGTCGCGGCGGAAGTGCCGGCCCTCCAGCAGGATGTCGGTGCTCGCCACCACCCGGCGGTCGGGCGCGGCGACCACCGCGGCGTCGTCGCCGGGGCCGACCCGGACCGCCGGAGTGGTGGTGAGACGGGAGGTGAGCTCCCTGATGAGCCCGAACTCCCCCAGCTCACCAACAGTGCCCTTCATTGCCCTTACGCCCCTTCTCTGCCTTGCCGTGCCCGCTCGCGCGTCACCGTCGTCGTGGATACGGTCGAGGTGACCGTCAACATCTGTCGTGCCTGCACCCCGGCGCGCAAGCCCCTGTCCGCGCAGGTCTCCCCGCGGTGAGCGGCGACGCGATACCGTGGCGTTCCTTTTCCCCACATGATCCTCGTGGCCGCCCTGGAGGTTCCGTGGTACAGGCGTACATCCTGATCCAGACGGAGGTCGGCAAAGCGTCGACCGTCGCCGAGACGATCAGCAAGATCCCTGGAGTCATCCAGGCCGAGGATGTGACAGGACCGTACGACGTCATCGTGCGCGCGCAAGCCGACACAGTCGATGAACTCGGTCGCATGGTGGTCGCGAAGGTCCAGCAAGTGGACGGCATCACGCGCACCCTGACCTGCCCGGTCGTCCATCTGTAGCCCCCGTCTACCCTTGGCCGGTGAACTTCTTCCGTCACCGGCCATCCGGTCTGCCCGCGCTCGCCGCGCTGATGATCGCGGCAGCGGGCTGCTCATCAGCAGACGACGCCCCCTCGGCGGCGGTTCCCAGCCCGGGCGGGGCGGTCGCCGAGCTGTGCCGGCACCTCGACGAGGTGCTGCCGCAGAAGGTCGACAAGCTGGGCCGACGTGACCCCGAGCCCTCGTCCGCGCTGACCGCGGGCTGGGGAGACCCGGCGATCATACTGCGCTGCGGTGTTTCGCGACCCGCGAAGATGGCCGACCCGGAAGCCGACGGGGTTGAGGTGAACGGGGTGGGGTGGCTGCTGGAGCAGGAGGCCGACAAATCGTTCCGGTTCACCACGACGTTGCGGAAGGCGTATGTCGAGGTGACGATCCCTGCGGGGCGGACCGGGGATGGCATGGCGCCGTTGGTGGGCTTGGCGCCTGCCATCAAGAAGGCGATTCCGGAGGGGATTGCCGACTAGGCGCCGTAGGACTCAAGGTCGCTTGTCGGCTGCGGGTCGTCAGTGGTTGCTCGCGCAGTTCCCCGCGCCCCTTTCGGGGCGCTTCAGCTCGGGGCGTTTTCTAGCGCAGGCCCGTTGACCGGTTGAGCGCGGCCTGGATCAGGCGGTCGATGAGGTCTGGGTAGGTGACACCGGTCGCCTGCCACATCTGGGGGTACATCGAGATCGGGGTGAAGCCGGGCATCGTGTTGATCTCGTTGATGACGAATTCGCCGTCCTCGGCGAGGAAGAAGTCGGCGCGGACCAGGCCCTCGCAGGACGCGGCCTCGAAGGCGTCCACCGCGAGCCGCTGGACATCGGCGGTCTCCTCGGGGGTGAGGGGAGCCGGGACGATGCCGGGGGTGGAGTCGATGTACTTGGCCTCGAAGTCGTAGTACGCGTGCTCGGAGGGCGGCGGGATCTCCGCCGGGACCGAGGCGCGCGGACCGTCCTCGAACTCCAGGACGCCGACCTCGATCTCACGGCCGCGGACGGCCGCCTCGATCAGGATCTTCGGGTCGTGGGACTGGGCCTCGGCGATCGCCTCGTCCAGCCCGGACAGGTCGTCGACCTTGGTGATGCCGATCGACGAACCCGCGCGCGCGGGCTTCACGAACAGCGGCCAGCCGTGCTCGCCGGCGAAGTCGACGATCCGCTTGCGGGCCGCGGACTCGTCCTGCTGCCACTCGCGGGGGCGGATCACCAGGTACGGGCCGACGGCGAGCCCGAAGGAGGCGAACACCCGCTTCATGTACTCCTTGTCCTGGCCGACGGCCGAGGCGAGCACGCCCGAGCCGACGTACGGGACGCCGGAGAGCTCCAGGAGGCCCTGCAGGGTGCCGTCCTCGCCGTACGGGCCGTGCAGCACCGGGAAGACCACGTCGACCTCGCCGAGCGCCTTGGGCACCGAGCCTGGCTCGCTGTAGACGACCTCGCGGCTGGCGGGGTCGACGGGGAGGACCACGCCGCCCTCGGTGGACTCGGCGAGGTCGCCGACCTCGGGGGTGCGGCGCTCGGCGATGGCCATGCGTTCGGGTTCGTCGGCCGTGAGCACCCAGCGGCCTTCCCTGGTGATGCCGATCGGCAGGACGTCGTACTTCGTCCGGTCGATGGCGCTCAGGACGGCTCCGGCGGTGACCGTGGAGATCCCGTGCTCGGAGCTGCGGCCGCCGAAGACGACGGCCACGCGCGGCTTGCGAGCGGGCTGCTCAGGGCTCTGGGGGAGGTTCTCGGTGCTCATATCGCGTTGAGAGTACCCGGTGGTAGGGCCCCGAGACAGCGTCGGCAGGGCGCGAGTGAGCCGAAGGGGCGCGCCGGTATCGAGGGCGCGAGCGCGCGGAGGCCCGAAGGGCTGAGCACGATCGTGGTCTCGACACCGTCCCGCGGCGGCAGCCGCATATTCGGCACTGCGGCGCCCCGAAGGCGAACGAGCAAAAAACAGGGGGTTTGCTCAGCGTCGCTCGGGCTTCGCGCTGCGCGACATCAGCTCCTTGAGGGCGACCACCGGGGGCTTGCCCTCGTGCACGATGTCCACGACCGTCTCGGTGATCGGCATCTCCACGCCGTGCCGGCGGGCCAGATCGGCCACCGACTCGCAGGACTTGACGCCCTCGGCGGTCTGCTTGGTGACCGCGATGGTCTCCTCCAGGGTCATGCCCTTGCCGAGGTTGGTGCCGAAGGTGTGGTTGCGGGAGAGCGGGGAGGAGCAGGTGGCCACCAGGTCGCCGAGCCCGGCGAGTCCCGAGAAGGTCAGCGGGTCGGCGCCGAGGGCGAGTCCGAGCCGCGCGGTCTCCGCGAGACCGCGCGTGATGAGCGAGCCCTTGGCGTTGTCGCCGAGCCCCATGCCGTCGGCGATGCCCACGGCGAGGCCGATGACGTTCTTGACCGAGCCGCCCAGTTCGCACCCGACCACGTCGGTCTCGGTGTACGGCCGGAAGTACGGGGTGTGACAGGCCGCCTGGAGCCGCCGGGCGACCGTCTCGTCGGTGCAGGCGACCACGGCGGCGGCCGGCATGCGGGCCGCGATCTCCCGGGCGAGGTTGGGGCCGGTGACGACGGCGACGCGGTCCGCGCCGACCTTGGTGACGTCCTGGATGACCTCGCTCATCCGCATGACGGTGCCGAGTTCGACACCCTTCATGAGGGACACGAGGACCGTCTCGGGCGCGAGCAGCGGCGCCCATTCGGCGAGGTTGGCCCGCATGGTCTGGGACGGCACCGACAGGAACGTGAAGTCGGCGCCGGCGGCCGCCTCGGCGGGGTCGGTCGTGGCCCGCAGGTTCTCGGGAAGTTCCACGCCCGGCAGATAGTCGGGGTTGGTACGGCCGGAGTTGACGGCCTCGGCCACCTCCGCGCGCCGCGCCCACAGGGTGACCTCGCACCCGGCGTCGGCGAGCACCATCCCGAAGGCCGTACCCCACGAACCCGCGCTGAAGACCGCCGCCTTGGCAGGCTTGCTCACTTGCCGCTCTCCTCTTCCAGACCGCTCTGCGCACGCGTCCGGCGCCGCTGCTCGATCCGCACCTGGCGTGGATCGTAGGGGGTCTCGGGAGCCTTCTCGCCGCGGATGTCCTCCAGCTGGCGCGTGATGGCCGCCATGATGACCTCGGTCGCCTCCTTGAGGACGTCCTGGGTCATCTCCTTGTCGTAGAAGCGCGTGAGGTCGACCGGCGGGCCCGCGAGGACGTGGTGGGTCTTGCGGGGCAGCAGGTCGGGCTTCTTCGCGTACGGCGGGAGGAGTTCGTTGGCGCCCCACTGGGCGACCGGGATCACCGGGCACTTGGTCTGCAGGGCGACCCGGGCGGCACCGGTCTTGGCGGTCATGGGCCACTGGTCCGGGTCGCGGGTGATCGTTCCCTCAGGGTAGAAGGCGACGCACTCGCCGCGCTCCACGGCGTCGATCGCGGCCCGGAAGGCGCTGAGCGCGTCGGTGGACTCGCGGTAGACGGGGATCTGGCCGGTGCCCCGCATCACGGCGCCGACGAATCCCTTCTTGAAAAGCCCGCTCTTCGCGAGGAATCGCGGAACGCGGCCGGTGTTGTACTGATAGTGCGCGTAGGCGAAGGGATCGATGTGGGAATTGTGGTTCACCGCGGTGATAAATCCACCCTCGGCCGGAATGTTCTCCATTCCGCGCCAGTCCCGCTTGATCAGAACCACCAGCGGAGGTTTGCAGAGAACCGCAGCGAAGCGGTACCAGAAGCCGATTCTCCGGCGGGGCACGCGGACACCTTCCTCTAGGACTTCTTCCCGGCCTGGGATCGGGAAGAAGTGTGGCCCCGGCCCGCCGGCCTGTCGAGAACACCGTACGCCTCGGCATCGCGACCACCCCGTGAGCCCGGGTGACAATGAGGCAACAAGGGAGGGACGGTACGACTGTGCAGTGGACCCTGGTCATCCCGCTCAAGCCTCTGGCCCAGGCCAAGAGCAGGCTCGCGGACACCGCGGCGGACGGTTTGCGTCCGTCACTCGCCCTCGCCTTCGCCCAGGACACGGTGGCGGCGGCCCTGGCCTGCCAGTCGGTGAAGGATGTGGCGGTCGTCACGGACGACACGCTGGCCGGGCGCGAACTGTCGGCGCTGGGCGCGCGCATCGTCCCGGACACGCCGGCGAGGGGCCTGAACGCCGCGCTGCGGCACGGCGCGGCGGCCGTCCGGGCATCGCGTCCGGAAAGCCCCGTGGCGGCCCTGAACGCCGATCTGCCGGCGGTGCGGCCGCTGGAATTGGCCCGGGTGCTCGATGCGGCCGCGGAATTCCCCCGCGCTTTTCTTCCGGACGCGGCGGCAATCGGCACCACCCTGCTGGCGGCGGCCCCCGGCCATGAATTGGCGCCCGCATTCGGCCTGGATTCCCGCGCCCGCCATGCCGCCTCGGGCGCCGAGGAACTGCGACTGGCGGGCGTGGATTCGGTACGCCAGGACGTGGACACCGGCGCCGACCTGCGCGCGGCCCTGGCCCTGGGCGTGGGCCCCCGCACGGCCACGGTGGCGGCCCGCCTGCTGATCCCGGACCAGTAGGCTGCGCTCATGCAGGCGACCGCATACACGTACGACCCCGAGACGCACGCCGGCCAGGTCCTCCTGGACGACGGGACACCGGTGCCCTTCGACGGGCCGGCGTTCGAGGCGGGCGGACTGCGCCTGCTCAGGCCGGGTCAGAGGGTACGGATCGAGACCGAGGGGACCGGAGACGGCCTCCGCATCACCCTGGTGACTTTGCAGACGCTCTGAGCCCAGAAACCCACGCATCCCCTGAACACACCGCGGGCCGGACTCCCCAAGGGAATCCGGCCCGTCGCGTGAGTACCTCGACGCTCCCCGCGTCAGCGGGCCGTGGCCTTCTTGGCGGGAGCCTTGCGCGCCGTCGACTTCTTGGCCGGCGCCTTCTTGGCGGTGACCTTCTTGGCCGGCGCCTTCTTGGCGGCCGTCTTCTTCGCCGTCGCCGTGGTCTTCTTCGCGGTGGTCTTCTTCGCCGCCGCGGCGGTGGTCTTCTTCGCGGCGGCCGTGGTCTTCTTGGCCACCGTCTTCTTCGCGGTGATCTTCTTCGCCACCGCCGTGGCCTTCTTGGCGGTGGTCTTCTTCGCCACCGCCTTCTTGACCGTCGCCGAAGCGCCGCCGGTCAGGCTGCCCTTGGGCGCCTTCTTGACCGCGACCTCACCGCCGCGCGGCAGCTTCTTGGAGCCGCTCACCAGGTCCTTGAAGCCCTGACCGGCGCGGAAGCGCGGCACGGAGGTCTTCTTGACCCGAACCCGCTCGCCCGTCTGAGGGTTGCGGGCGTAGCGGGCGGGGCGGTCCACCTTCTCGAAGGACCCGAAGCCGGTGACCGAGACCCGCTCACCCGCGACGACCGCGCGGACGATGGCGTCCAGGACATGGTCGACAGCCTCGGCGGCCTGCTGGCGGCCGCCCATCTTGTCGGCAATCGCTTCTACGAGCTGCGCCTTGTTCACGTCTTCCCCTTCGGAGACATCGCCAGAACGAATGTGTTCAAGCTTTTTCGCACGTTAGGCAGATATATACCGCAAATCAAACACGAAACGGGCTTATCACCCTTGTGCCGCAACGGACTCGGCCTGCTCGTACGGTCCGGTCAGCGGTCCTCTTCGGGGATTCGACCCGCGTCGAGGTCCGCGTTGAACCGTTCGAGCCGCCTTGCCGCGTCGGCGACGTCGTGTTTGGCCGCGGCCGTAATGACCAGCAGCTTCCGGGTCAGCGCCATCCGTACGCCCTCCGGGACTTGCAGTGCGCGCACTCTTGTGTGCGCTTCCTTGAGTTGGCCCGCGACCGCCGCATAGAGCTGGAGTTGGCCGTCGTGTTCCATGCACAGATTGTGCCATCTGGGGCGAGTTGTCGCCTGCGCAGGGTGCAACTGGCGCCTCAAATGGCCTTCCGAGCACTTGCGGAAGCCGCGGACACAGCACTCACGTACCCCGACAACATCCGCCCTAACGTGGGAAGTTGGCAAGACCTGCGACAACGCGAGCGCCCGTTCGGGTGCAGACATGGCTGTACCCCCAATCGTGGCGATCGGGGGTACAGGCGGGGTGTTGCGGTGGCTGAAACCAGCCGTATTCAGATGTGAGGGTTCAAGCCGAAACGGGCTCCGGCTCAGACCTGGAGCGTCCGCGGCTTGTACGACGGCCGCTTGGCCTCGTACTCGGCGATGTCGGCCTCGTTCC
The DNA here is from genome assembly GCF_002217755.1 of Streptomyces hyaluromycini. Taxonomy (GTDB): domain Bacteria; phylum Actinomycetota; class Actinomycetes; order Streptomycetales; family Streptomycetaceae; genus Streptomyces; species Streptomyces hyaluromycini. Next base: position 212,829 of record NZ_BCFL01000016.1, read on the forward strand.
GGAGGGTGATGGAGATGTCGTCCAGGCCGTTCAGCAGCCGCCAGCGGGAGTTCTCGTCCAGCTCGAAGGAGGCGGTGACGCCCTCGGCGCGCACCTCGCGGTTCTCCAGGTCGACGGTGATCTCGGCCTGCGGGTCGTTCTCGGTGAGCTCCTGCAGCGCCTCCACGATCTTCTGGTCCAGGACCACCGTGAGCAGGCCGTTCTTCAGCGAGTTGCCCCGGAAGATGTCGGCGAAGCGGGAGGAGATCACGGTCTTGAAGCCGTAGTTCTGCAGCGCCCAGACGGCGTGCTCACGGGAGGAGCCGGTGCCGAAGTCGGGGCCGGCGACCAGGACGGTCGCGCCCTGCCGCTCGGGGCGGTTGAGGATGAAGCTCTCGTCCTTGCGCCAGGCCTCGAACAGACCGTCCTCGAAGCCGTCCCTGGTGACCTTCTTGAGCCAGTGAGCAGGGATGATCTGGTCGGTGTCGACGTTGGAGCGGCGCAGCGGGACGGCCCGGCCGGTGTGCGTGGTGAATGCTTCCATGGCTGATCAGACTCCAGCGGGCGTGCGAACGTCGGCGTCGGACAGGTCGGCGGGCGAGGCCAGGTGGCCCAGGACGGCCGTGGCGGCCGCGACCTGCGGCGACACCAGGTGGGTGCGCCCGCCCTTGCCCTGCCGGCCCTCGAAGTTGCGGTTGGAGGTGGACGCGGAGCGCTCACCGGGGGCCAGCTGGTCGGGGTTCATGCCGAGGCACATCGAGCAGCCCGCGTGCCGCCATTCGGCGCCGGCGTCCTTGAAGACGACGTCCAGACCCTCGGAGACGGCCTGGAGGCCGACCCGCGCGGAGCCGGGGACGACCAGCATCCGTACGCCGTCGGCGACTTTGCGGTCCTTGAGGATCTCGGCCGCGGCGCGCAGGTCCTCGATCCGGCCGTTGGTGCAGGAGCCTACGAAGACGGTGTCCACGTTGATCGAGCGCAGCGGCTGGCCGGCCTCCAACCCCATGTACTCCAGGGCCTTTTCGGCGGCGAAGCGCTCCGAAGCGTCTTCGTACGAAGCCGGGTCGGGGACGTCCGCCGAAAGCGGCGCACCCTGCCCCGGGTTGGTGCCCCAGGTGACGAACGGCGAGAGCGCGGCGGCGTCGATGTGCACCTCGGCGTCGAATTCCGCGTCCGCGTCCGTCTTCAGGGTCTTCCAGTACGCGACCGCCGCGTCCCAGTCCTCGCCCTCGGGGGCGTGGGCGCGGCCCTTGAGGTACGCGAAGGTGGTCTCGTCGGGGGCGATCATGCCCGCGCGGGCGCCGGCCTCGATCGACATGTTGCAGATGGTCATCCGGGCCTCCATCGAGAGCTTCTCGATGGCGGAGCCGCGGTACTCCAGGATGTAGCCCTGGCCGCCGCCGGTACCGATCTTGGCGATGATCGCCAGGATCAGGTCCTTGGCGGTGACGCCGTCGGGCAGCTCGCCGTCGACCGTGATGGCCATGGTCTTGGGGCGGGCCAGCGGCAGCGTCTGGGTGGCCAGCACGTGCTCCACCTGGGAGGTGCCGATGCCGAACGCCAGCGCGCCGAAGGCGCCGTGCGTGGAGGTGTGGGAGTCGCCGCAGACGACGGTCGTGCCGGGCTGGGTCAGGCCCAGCTGCGGGCCGACGACGTGCACGACGCCCTGCTCGACGTCGCCCAGCGGGTGCAGGCGCACCCCGAACTCGGCGCAGTTCTTGCGCAGCGTCTCCAGCTGGGCGCGGGAGACGGGGTCCGCGATGGGCTTGTCGATGTCCAGGGTCGGGGTGTTGTGGTCCTCGGTCGCGATGGTGAGGTCGAGGCGGCGCACCTGGCGGCCGTTCTGGCGCAGCCCGTCGAAGGCCTGCGGGCTGGTCACCTCGTGCAGCAGGTGCAGATCGATGAAGAGGAGGTCGGGCTCGCCCTCGGCGCGCCGGACGACGTGGTCGTCCCAGACCTTCTCCGCGAGTGTCCTACCCATCGCTTTCCCTCCGGCCGGCAGACGTGCACCGGCCCAACTAGAGATCTTGAGGAGGCGGCTGCCCGTTGTACCGGGCCCCTGAAGTCGTGGTTCCGGGCGTCCGCCGCCGGGCCCGTTGGTCTGCGGGCCACTGTGTGATTCCAGGGTGGCGCGTTCCACGGAAAATTGAACTTGCGTTTCACAGAGTGAGACGTGAGTATCGTTGCATGGACAACAGTAGCGGCGTCGGCGTTCTGGACAAGGCGGCCCTTGTCCTGAGCGCTCTGGAGTCCGGTCCGGCCACCCTCGCGGGTCTGGTCGGGGCCACCGGACTGGCACGACCCACGGCCCACCGGCTGGCCGTGGCTCTGGAACACCACCGCATGGTGGCACGCGACATGCAGGGCCGTTTCATTCTCGGTCCGCGACTCGCGGAACTGGCCGCGGCGGCCGGTGAGGACCGCCTGCTCGCGACGGCGGGCCCGGTGCTGACGCACCTCCGCGACATCACCGGAGAGAGTGCGCAGCTCTATCGCCGCCAGGGCGACATGCGCATCTGCGTGGCCGCCGCGGAACGGTTGTCCGGCCTTCGGGACACGGTCCCGGTCGGCTCGACGCTCACGATGAAGGCCGGTTCCTCGGCGCAGATCCTGATGGCCTGGGAGGAACCGGAGCGGCTGCACCGCGGCCTCCAGGGCGCCCGCTTCACGGCGACGGCCCTCTCGGGTGTCCGCCGCCGCGGCTGGGCCCAGTCCATCGGCGAGCGTGAGCCGGGCGTGGCGTCGGTGTCGGCGCCGGTGCGGGGGCCGTCCAACCGCGTGGTGGCGGCCGTCTCCGTCTCCGGCCCCATCGAGCGCCTGACCCGCCACCCCGGCCGCATGCACGCCCAGGCCGTGATCGACGCGGCGGCCCGCCTGTCGGAGGCGCTGCGCCGCACCGGCTGAGAGCCGACACCCCCGGAGAAAGAGGCCGGCCTCAACGCCGCGGCGGGCCCTTTCTCAGGGGGTGAGACTTTTTCCGCAGGGGACTGTCCCCACCCAGGGGCGCGGGGCTGTATCGATATGCGGCTCCGCCGCGTGGGCGCGACCAACCCCATACTGCCCGCACTCGCCCAGTGACCGGAGCCCCCACGGCGGAGCGTCTGCGGCCGCCGGTCGTCTGCCGCGCCGTCGTGGCTGGTCGCGCAGTTCCCCGCGCCCCTTACGGGGCGCTGCTGTCGGCGCTCCTGTAAGCGAACCGGTCCTTCGCGTACCGCCCCCGGCGTTCCAGCGGCAGCACTCCGCTCGCCGCGCCCAGGCCGAACTCCGGCATGTCGAAGTAGATCGACTCGTACGCGCCCTCGGGCGCCACGTACGTCTCGTGCCACAGGCCCACGTGGCCCCGCAGCTTCCCCGCCCGCTCCTTGCGGTTCACGATGCTCCACATCCCGTGGTGGAGCATCTCCGGCGAACTCGCGTACGCGTACAGCTTCTCCTTCGACTCCCAGTACTGGACGACGTAGTACGTCCGCGGCGAAGCCGTCAGCAGGATGCGGCCGAGCAGCCCCCGGCCGGGGTCCCGTGCGAGCTCCTTCAGCATGCGGAACATCGACAGCATGACCGGGAGCCACTGGTGGACCGCCCAGAAGTGGTTGATGCGCATGCCGATGAGCAGGACCACCGCGTCGCCCTCGCGGGCAGCGGTCGTACGGCCCGGAATCGGTTTGGTGAACATGAGGAACGACACCCCCGGAGACCTGTCGGATAGCGGCACTATCCTTCTGTCGGTGTTTGGATAGTGGCACTTACCAAGGAGGCGCGCAAGACATGCGGCTTGCCCAGTTGAGCGAGCGCAGCGGGGTGTCCGCCGCGACGATCAAGTACTACCTGCGCGAGGGGCTGTTGCCGCCGGGCCGCCAGGTCAACGCCACGACCGCGGAGTACGACGAGGAGCACCTGCGGCGGCTGCGGCTGGTGCGGGCGATGATCCAGGTGGGGCGGATCCCCGTGGCGACGGTCCGCGAGGTGCTCGGGCATGTCGACGACGACTCGCTGGGCCGCACGATCCGGGTGGGCGCCGCCCTGTGGGCACTGCCGCAGCTGCCGGAGCCGGACGAGGACGACGAGTACGTGCGGGCCGCGCACCGGGAGGCCGACGCCCTCCTTGACGCCCTCGGCTGGGAGAACGCCAAGCAGCTGACGACGATCTCTCCCGCGTACCGCCGGCTGGTGGTCGCGCTGGCCGCGTTCCGCCGGCTCGGTTACGACTGGGACGCCGAACTCCTCCTGCCGCGCGCGAAGTTGATGTACCAGGCGGCCGTCGCCGACCTGGACTTCCTGGAGACGCATCCGTCGGAGGAGGAGAAGGTGGAGGCCGCGGTGGCCAGCGCGGTGCTGGTGGAGCCGATGCTCCAGGCACTGCACCGGCTGGCCCAGGAGGAGGAGACGGCCCGGCGCTACGGCTTCGGGTAGGGCGCCGTACGGTACGGCAAAGGCCCCCCGCCGAAGCGGAGGGCCTTCTGTATGTACCCCCGACCGGATTCGAACCGGCGCTACCGCCTTGAGAGGGCGGCGTGCTAGGCCGCTACACAACGGGGGCGAAGATCTGCGTTTCCGCAGATCCGAGCTGGTCTACCTGGACTCGAACCAAGACTAACTGAACCAGAATCAGTCGTGCTGCCAATTACACCATAGACCAATGTGGTTTAGACCAGTTCGTACCCCCGACCGGATTCGAACCGGCGCTACCGCCTTGAGAGGGCGGCGTGCTAGGCCGCTACACAACGGGGGCCCTAGCGATCATCCGTGGAAGATCTCCGTACCCCCGACCGGATTCGAACCGGCGCTACTGCCTTGAGAGGGCAGCGTGCTAGGCCGCTACACAACGGGGGCGTTGCAGATGAGCTCTGCGAGCTGGCCTACCTGGACTCGAACCAAGACTAACTGAACCAGAATCAGTCGTGCTGCCAATTACACCATAGGCCACTGGAACGCAAGCCCCTGAGGGGATCTTGTTCTAGTTTCGCGCCTCCGGTTCCGGCCTTTCGGCCCGCTCCCCGGCGGCGCAGGAAGAACATTACCTGAAGGTGGACGGGGCTCCAAAACGGGTATCGGCGCGGAGGATCGCGGGCAGTTCGGCGAGGGAGGCGATCCGGTGCGGGCCGACGGGGGCGTCGGCCCCGGTGGCCGGTGCGGCGGCCGGTGCGGCGGCCGGTCCGCGGCGGTCGATCCACACCGACAGCAGCCCGGCGTCGGCGGCGCCGCGCCCGTCGATCTCCGGGTGGTCGCCGACGTACGCGACCTGGTGCGGGGCGAGTTCCAGCGCCTCGCAGGCGGCCAGGAAGGCGCCGGCCGCGGGCTTGGAGACGCCCAGTTCGGCGGCGCACAGGACGGCCTCGAAGCGGTCGTGCACCCCGAGCGTGCGCAGCTTGCGGTCCTGGACGTGCAGGCTGGAGTTGGACAGCACGGCGTGCCGGTAGCCGGCCGCGAGTGCGTCCAGGGCGGGCACGACGTCCGGGAAGAGGGACCAGACGGACTCGTAGTGCGTCAGGTACCGGCGGAACCAGTCGTCGGCCTCGGCGTCGGTCAGCTCCCTCTCCAGGAACACCCGCACCCGGTCGCGGCGCTGGTCCTCGAAGGAGAGCTCGCCCGCCGCGAACCGCGCCCACTGCTGGTCGGTGATCTCCCGCCACCGCACCAGCGCCGCCTCCGCGCTCGCCCAGCCGGCGAGCAGCCCCTCCGCCACCAGATGTGCCCGCATGCCCTCGCGGTCGGCACTCGTGTAGTCGAAGAGAGTGTCGTCCACGTCCCAGACCACGGCCCTGATCGTCATGACACCGACCGTACTCCGCGGACGCCGTCAGCCAAGGGTCATCGTGCCGGTCAGGGTCAGGGTCCGGCCCTGGCCGTCGCGGGGACGGGCGGTGAGCTTCCAGGTGTACCTGCCGGTCGGGGCGGCGGCCCCGCTGTCGGTCGTGCCGTCCCAGGCCGGGCGGACGGCCGCGCCCGTGGAGGCGCCGGTCAGGGTGCGCCGGACCGTGCCCGAGGGGGTGGCGAGGGTCAGGGTCCAGGTGGACGGCTTGTTCAGCTGCCACACCGGGGACCAGGGCGCCGACCTGGTGATGACGGACGGCGAGTAGATCTGCGCGTCCATCTGGGCGAGCGGCGAGGTGGGGACGCCGCTGGGGACGATCCACACCTTTTTGTAGTAGCCGAGGTAGGCGATCTGGCCGCCGAACCGGTCCACGGCCCAACGGCCGTTGCTGGTTCCGGTGTTCTGGTCGGTCGTGGGCAGCACGGCCACGACGTGGGTCTGCGCGGTCCCGGTGTGGACGTCGGTGAGCAGCAGTTGGTGGGTGGTCCGGTTCTCGCGCACCAGGAAGCCGTCGCCGAGGCGGGCCGGGGAGGGGCCGGCGGGGACGGGGATGTTCCGCTTGGCCGCCCGGTCGTAGACCCCGGCCGGGCCGGAGGCGCCGCAGCTCCAGTAGAGGCGGCTGTTGACGGCCTGGATGTCGGTGGGGACGCACCGGGAGCCGGTGGTGACCGTGGTCGTGGTCCTACCGGTCTTCAGGTCGTGGCCGGTGATGGACCCCTCGGTGCTGCCGGGCGTCCACAGGACCTGGCCCCACAGGGCCGCGGTGGTGCGGTTCCGGCTCTGCAGGATCTTGCCTGCCGTGGCGCCGCGCGGGAAGTCGACGATCTTCTGGACGCCGGGCGTACCGCCGTTGTAGAGGACGTAGCGGCCGGTGCCGCCGGCGATGCGGCCCCTGGAGTCGCCGGTCGGGACGTTCTGCAGGGAGGTGGTGTCGAGGCCGGTCTCGATCACGTACTCCCGGCCGGAGGAGTCGGTGAACAGGTGGGTGACGTGTCCGTCGCCGAGGGCCTCCAGCTGGGGGCAGGCGGCGTCGCCCGGGAGGCAGGTGGGGTCGGCCAGGGTGGGGCTGCGCCGGGTCTGGGGCCCGGCCGGCGCGCCGACGGCGTTGAGCGCGAAGCTGGAGATCACGTGGCCGTTGCCCTGCCTGCCGTCCAGGAACAGCTCGCCGCCGGCCATGGCCAGCCCCTCGGCCCGTATCGGCTCGGCCGGGACCTGGGCCACTTTCCTGGTGGCGGTACCGCCGTCCGCGGTGGGGGTGATGCGGTGGACGTACCAGTCGAAGCTGGAGGTGCCGGCGGTGGCGAGCGCGCCGCCGTCCGGGGTCGGGCCCATTCCCCCGGAGGAGTTCGCGAGGACGGTGCGGGTCTCTCCGGTGGTCAGCGAGCGGGCCGTCAGCGCGGGCTTGGTGCCGCCCAGGACGAAGGCCGGGTTGCCGGTGAGGAGCTGGTCACCGACGACGGCCACCAGCTCGGCGCCCCAGGGCGTCATCCCGGTGGGCTGGGTGCCCGAGGCCGCGTCGACGCGGATGTACCTCCAGTCGGCGACCAGCCAGCGGTCGTTGAAGCGGACCGGCGGTTCGGCGGCCACTCCCGTGACGTAGGTGCGGAAGGTGCCGTCGCTCAGGTCCACGAGGCCGACGGAGGTGGTGCCGTCCAGGGTGTAGACGATCGCGGCGCGGCGGACCGAGCCGCCCGGGACGTAACCGGTGGGCCGGGCGCCCGCGGGGAGTCCGGTCACGGGGAGGTCGGTGGTGGAGCCGTCGGCCGCGGCGCGCAGGACGTGCGGGGTGCCGGAGGTGTCCTGGGTGAGCACGCTCCAGCCGGACGTGGTCCGGTAGGTCTGGCCCGCCGGGATGGTGACGGTGGCCGTCACGCCGGTGGAACGGTGCTGCTGGGTCACCTTGGCACCCTCGTCCCAGGTGCTGACCACGTCGGTGCCGGTGGCCAGATCGTCCGGGCCGGCGTGCGCGGGCGGGACGAAGTCCGGGTAGCCGACCCAGGTGCCGGGGCCGATGGAGGTCCGGGGTTCCCACTGGAACCCGGACGCCCCCGCCCACATGTAGTACACGTAGGCCGGCTCCCACGACCTGAGCGTGACGAACCCGACCGGCAGGGGGACCGCGGGCCCGGCCTGCGCGGGCGAGGTCGCCGCGACGCAGGTCAGAGCCGCTGCTCCGGCGACGACGGCCGTGGCCAGTCTCCGCGAACGGATCGATTCGTGCCGTGAACGGGTCACGTCCCCCACCCCCTGTACCGGATGCGCATGCACATCACGCGCACAGGGGACATCCAACGGTCACACAGCAAGCGGGGCTTGGCCGTAGGGGTTAACTCCCGGAGACGGCTCGGGGGCGGCTCGGGGACGGCTCGGGGACGCGCGGGGGGCGCCCCGGAGACTCCGGGGCGCCCCTTCACGTACGTCCGCGTGTTACGCGCTCAGCTTCGCCAGTGCCGTGTCGATCCGTGCCAGGGTCTTCTCCTTGCCCAGGATCTCCAGGGACTCGAAGAGCGGCAGGCCGACCGTACGGCCGGTGACGGCCACCCGGACCGGGGCCTGGGCCTTGCCGAGCTTGAGGCCATGGGCCTCGCCGGCGGCCAGCACGGCCTCCTTCAGGGACTCCGGGGAGGTCCAGTCGGCCGACTCCAGCTTCTCGCGGGCCGTGGCCAGCAGGGCGTCGCTGCCCTCCTTCATCGCCTTGGTCCAGGACGCCTCGTCCTCGACCGGCTCCGCCAGGAACAGGAAGTCGACGTTCTCGGTGATCTCCGAGAGGACCTTCAGACGGGTCTGGGCGTGCGGGGCGATCGCCTCCCACTTCGACTCGTCGAAGTCCTCCGGGGCCCAGGGCGCGAAGGGGGCCTTCAGCCAGGGGGCGCAGCGCTCCGTGAAGTCCTTCACGTCCAGCAGACGGATGTGGTCGGCGTTGATCGACTCGCACTTCTTCAGGTCGAAGCGGGCCGGGTTGGGGTTCACGTCGCCGATGTCGAAGGCCGCGACCATCTCGTCGATCGAGAAGATGTCCTGGTCGGCGGAGAGCGACCAGCCCAGCAGGGAGAGGTAGTTGAGCAGGCCCTCGGGCAGGAAGCCGCGCTCGCGGTAGAGGTTGAGGGAGGACTGCGGGTCCCGCTTCGACAGCTTCTTGTTGCCCTCGCCCATGACATAGGGGAGGTGGCCGAAGGCCGGGACCTGCTGGGCGATGCCGAGGTCGATGAGCGCCTTGTAGAGGGCGATCTGGCGCGGGGTGGAGGAGAGGAGGTCCTCGCCGCGCAGGACGTGGGTGATCTCCATCAGGGCGTCGTCGACCGGGTTGACCAGCGTGTACAGCGGGGCACCGTTGGCGCGGACGATGCCGTAGTCCGGGACGTTCTCCGGGGTGAAGGTCAGCTCGCCGCGGACCAGGTCGGTGAAGGTGATCGTCTCGTCGGGCATCCGGAAGCGGACGATCGGGGTGCGGCCCTGGGCTTTGTACTCCTCGACCTGCTCGGCGGTGAGGTCGCGGCAGTGGCCGTCGTAGCCGGACGGCTTGCCGGCGGCGCGGGCGGCCTCGCGGCGGGTGTCCAGCTCCTCCTGGGAGCAGTAGCAGTGGTAGGCATGGCCGGCGTCGAGCAGCTTGGCGGCGACGTCCTGGTAGATGTCCATGCGCTGCGACTGGCGGTACGGCGCGTGCGGGCCGCCGACCTCGGGGCCCTCGTCCCAGTCGAAGCCCAGCCAGCGCATCGCGTCGAGCAGCTGGTTGTACGACTCCTCGGAGTCGCGGGCCGCGTCGGTGTCCTCGATGCGGAAGACGAGCGTGCCCTGGTGGTGCCGGGCGAACGCCCAGTTGAACAGGGCGGTGCGGACCAGGCCCACATGGGGGTTACCGGTGGGCGAGGGACAGAAACGTACGCGTGGGGGTACCCCCAGCGCGAGCGAAGTCGAGTGCCTGGGGGAGGGTGCGCTAGCCACGCTTGACAACCTTGTTGGTGAGAGTGCCGATGCCTTCGATGGTGACGGCGACCTCGTCGCCGACGCTGAGGGGGCCGACCCCTGCCGGGGTGCCGGTGAGGATCACGTCGCCGGGGAGCAGCGTCATGGCCTCGGTGATGTTGACGATCAGGTCCGCGATGGAGTGGATCATCTCGCTCGTCCGGCCGAGCTGGCGCTGTTCCCCGTTGACCGTGAGCTGGATCGTCAGGTCGGACGCGGTGGCGAGGTCCAGGTCCGTCTCCACCCAGGGGCCGAGCGGGCAGGAGGTGTCGAAGCCCTTGGCCCGGGCCCACTGCTTCTCGCGCTTCTGGACGTCGCGGGCGGTGACGTCGTTGGCGCAGGTGTAGCCGAGGATCACCTCCGCGACACGCTCGCGCGGGACCTCGCGGCACATGCGGCCGATCACCACGGCCAGCTCGGCCTCGTGGTGGAGGTCCTGGGAGAAGGAGGGGTACTGGATGTCGTCGCCGGAGCCGATCACCGAGGTGGACGGCTTGAAGAAGGCGAAGGGGGCGTCCGGGACCTCGTTGCCCAGCTCCTTCGCGTGCTCCGCGTAGTTGCGGCCGTAGGCGACGACCTTGTTGGGGAGCACCGGCGGGAGCAGGCGGACCTTGCTCAGCGGGACCTTCGTACCGGAGAGCTCGAAGTCCGCGAACGGAATGCCCTTGATGATGTCGAGGACGAGTTCGTCCTGCTTGTCGCCCTCGACGGCGCCGAAGGCGACGTTCCCGTCGATGGAGAACCTGGCGATGCGCACGGGATCCTTGCGCCCCTCACTGAGCCGGCTGGAGTCTGACGCTCCAGGCTAACGCGGTAAGGGGTGGCCGCCGCGGAATAACCCGGTGACCGGGTGGGTGAGTGAACGGCGGCCGGGTCCCGTACTACTCCGCGACCGAGGCCCCGGCCGGGAGCTCCATGAGGATGGTGCGCCGGGGGTTGGCGGTCTGGGCGGGGAGGTCGAGGGAGTGCTCGGGCAGCTCGGGGGTCTGCAGTTCCTCGGCGTCCTTGAGGTGGGCGAGGGTGGTGCGGCGGGGGTTGGCTATGTTGCGGAACATCATCGTCGTCTTCACGGTTGCAGTGGACCCCGTCGTGTGTGGGTTGGCAGAGACTTCCCTCTTGTAAAGCGCCAGGCTAAACATCGAATTCCCGGCCGAAGCCGCCAAGAGGCCTGGATCCACATGTGAGTTTGCTCACGGAGTCAGGGGCAAACCGGTCATATCCGGCCGACAACTCACCGCAACGAAACGGACATTGACGAACTGAACCTGTCATTCCGCTCCTGATCATGGCGACTGGGACACGGCCCGCTCACCGGCAGCTGACAGGGATACGCCCTTTATGTACGCGATCGGCTTCCACATCTCGTAACGTGTCACTCACACGCTGTCACACAGGTCACAGCTCGGTCCACGGCCCTTGTTGGAGATCCGGCACTGTGCTGGAATTCCACGGAACCGCCGCAGGATCGAGCCGGCGCGCAGGGGGCGCAACGCAGCGCCGAGTGGCGGCGAGACAGGGGGAGCCAGCGCCGGTCACACTCACGACCAACAGGGGGCGCATTCAGGGCGCTCCCGGTACAACGCCGACACCGTGTCCTTCCGTTCCCGGAGGGGCGCCTGGTCCAGAGGTTGCGACGCTAGTGCAGGGACGTTTCAAGAGGGATGGCAGCGCTCCGGCGGAGCCGGAGGCGCACGGCGGGACCGACCGCGGTTCCTCGCCCCAGCACGCCCAGAACCCGGGCCCGACCCCGGTCGGCGGTGGTGGTGACGGCGGTGAGCGCTCCGGGCGCCCCGCCGTGTCGGCGTCTTCGGGCCCCCAACCGGCCAACACACCGACTCCTACGGTCAAGCCCGCGAAGGGTCCGTCCAACCCGGGCTCGCGCATAGCCCTGCGCAACTGGCGCATCTCCACGCGTCTGGTGTCGCTGCTCGCGCTCCCCGTGGTGGCGGCGACGACGCTGGGCGCGGTGCGCATCAACCAGTCGCTCGACTCCATCCAGCAGCTCGACAACATGCAGCTGCTGACGGACATGACCACGCAGGCGACCGAGCTGGCCACCGCGCTCCAGGCCGAGCGCGACAAGACGGCCGGTCCGCTGGCGCACGGCGGGTCGGCCACGAGCCCCGCGGTCACGGGCCTCGAGAACGACACCGACCGCGCCCGCGAGAACTTCCTCAACGCCTCCGAGGAAATCGACACCGCGAGCAAGAACGGTCAGCTCCAGGGCGTCCGCGACAGCCTCGTCGGTCTGGCCGGCCAGCTGGACGACCTGGCGAAGATCCGCAAGGACGCCTATCAGCAGAAGGAGAACTCGACCCAGACGGTCGAGGCCTACCACCGGCTGATCACCCAGCTGATCGACCTCTCCCAGGACATGGCGCAGGCCTCCAGCAACCCGGAGATGATCCAGCGCACCCGCGCCCTGGCGGCGTTCTCCACCGCCAAGGAGTACGCGTCCGTGCAGCGCGCCGTCATCGCCGCGGCCCTGCCCGCCAACGGCACGAGCCCCGGCGACCTCTCCGAGAACGACCGCCTGTACGGCGAGTCCGCCCAGGAGAGCGAGACCTCCGAGCTGACGATCTTCCGGAAGATCTACGCCGGCAACGCGGCCGACCTGCTCAGCCCGATCGACGGCAACAACCCGACGATCGAGGCCGCGGACACCTACGCCAAGCGTGCGCTCGGCGCCCAGAACGGTCTGAACGAGCTCAGCAAGCGCTCGTACCTCGACTGGGTCGACGACAGCTCGACCAAGATCGAGCAGATGCAGAAGATCGAGCACACGCTGCTTGAGGACATGGAGCAGAAGGCCCGCGAGCTGCGCGCCTCCTCCGAGCAGTCCGCGATCATCTCCGGCGCGCTGATCCTGCTGGTCCTCGGCGTGTCGCTGGTCGGCGCCTTCATCGTGGCCCGCTCCATGATCCGCTCGCTGCGCCGCCTCCAGGAGACCGCCACCAAGGTCGCCCAGGACCGCCTGCCCGAGCTGGTCAAGCAGCTCTCCGAGTCCGACCCGCAGGACGTCGACACGTCCGTGGAGTCGGTCGGTGTGCACTCCCGGGACGAGATCGGCCAGGTGGCCGCGGCCTTCGACGACGTGCACCGCGAGGCCGTCCGCCTCGCCGCCGAGCAGGCCCTCCTGCGGGGCAACGTCAACGCGATGTTCACCAACCTCTCGCGCCGCTCCCAGGGCCTCATCCAGCGTCAGCTCTCGCTCATCTCCGAGCTGGAGTCCCGCGAGGCCGACCCGGACCAGCTGTCCTCCCTCTTCAAGCTCGACCACCTCGCGACGCGTATGCGCCGTAACGGTGAGAACCTCCTCGTCCTCGCCGGTGAAGAGCCCGGCCGCCGCTGGACCCGCCCGGTCCCGCTGGTCGACGTGCTCCGCGCCGCCGCGTCCGAGGTGGAGCAGTACGAGCGCATCGAGCTGGCCGCCGTGCCGACCACCGAAGTGGCCGGCCGCGTGGTCAACGACCTCGTGCACCTGCTCGCCGAGCTCCTCGAGAACGCCACCTCGTTCTCCTCGCCGCAGACCAAGGTCAAGGTCACCGGTCACGCGCTGCCCGACGGCCGCGTCCTGATCGAGATCCACGACACCGGTATCGGCCTCTCCCCCGAGGACCTCGCGGCGATCAACGAGCGGCTCGCCTCGCCGCCCACCGTGGACGTCTCCGTCTCCCGCCGCATGGGTCTGTTCGTGGTCGGTCGTCTGTCGCAGCGCCACGGCATCCGGATCCAGCTGCGCCCGTCCGACTCCGGAGGTACGACAGCGCTGGTCATGCTGCCGGTCGACGTCGCCCAGGGCGGCAAGAAGCCCGCTCCCGGCAAGCCCGGTGCCCCGGCGCCGTCCGGCGGTCCGGCCGCCGCGCAGGCCGCGGCCGGTGCGGCCGCGGCCCGGCGGGGCAACGGCCAGGGCGGCGGTCCCGGTTCGCTCGGTGCGGGTGCCCCCGCCCCGGCGCTCGGCGGTGCCGGTGCGCCCGGCGGACGCGGTGGTGCCCTCGGTTCCGGCGCTCCCTCCGGTGGCGGGCTGCTCGGTGCCGGCGCGGGTCCGCGCGGCCAGGTCGGCGCCGGCCAGGGTCCCCGGGCCGCGCTGCCCGGCGCGGGCCAGAACGGCGGCCGTCCCGGTGCGCCGGGCGGTGCGCGCGGCCAGCAGGGCCGGCCGAACCCGGGTGCCGGTGCCTTCGGCAACCAGGACGCGTTCGGCAACTCGCAGGACCCCTTCGGCGGCCAGGACGCCTTCGGCAACCGCGCCCCGGTTCCGCCGCAGCGCTCCGCGAACCCCTCCGACCAGGGCCGTCAGCCCCAGCTGCCGCCGCGCGGCGGCCCGCGGGCCGAGCTGCCCGGCGGCAACCCGCCGGCGGGCCGGCCCAGCTGGAGCGACGACAACGCCCAGCCGCCGCTCTCCCGTGCCTCGCTGGACACCCCGCGCGGCCACGACGAGCAGGACCCGACCCACACGGCGCCGATGCCCCGCATCGATGACCGGCAGGGACTCGGCGCCACCTCGCAGATGCCGGCGATCCCCCAGGCTCCGTCGACCGGCGAGTTCCCGCGCCCGGACTTCAACGCGCCGAACGGCGTGCACAACACCGGCTCGTTCCCGCGGCCGGGTACGACCGGCCCGCAGGACACCGGCTCGTTCCCCCGCCCGAACGTCAACGGCCAGCACGACACGGGCTCGTTCCCGCGGCCGGGTACGACGGGCCCGCAGGACACCGGGTCGTTCCCCCGCCCGAACGTGAACGGCCAGCAGGACAACGGCCAGTTCGTGCGTTCCGATGTCTTCGGCGGACCGACCGGGCCGCAGAACGGCTCCCAGAACACCGGGCAGTTCGCGGCCCCGCAGGCCTACGACAACGGCTCCACCGGCCAGTTCGCCGCGCCGTCCTTCGACGGCGGCTCCACCGGGCAGCACTCCCTGCCCGGCCGGCAGAACGGCTACCCGGGCAACGGCCAGAGCCAGAACGGCAACGGTCAGTACGGCACGGGCCAGTTCGAGCGTCCGGGGACCAACGGCCGCGGCATGGACTTCGGCGCGCCGCAGCGTCCGCCGGTCCCGCCCGCGCCGCCGGTCCGCCAGGAGCCGGAGGCGCTGCCGCCGGCCAGCGGTCCCGGTGACGGTCGTACCCCGCTGTACGACACGCTGGAGACCAACTGGTTCCACGGCGGCCAGCAGGAGCAGCAGCACCAGCAGAGCAACGGCAACGGCTCGGCGGCGTCGATTCCGCCGGTCCCGCCGGTGCCCTCCCAGCCGCCGGCCCCCGCCGCCGCGGCCCCCCAGCGTCCCGCCCAGGCAGCCTGGCGCACCTCCCCGAACGACGACCTCGTCCGGCAGGCGGAGCGTGTACGGCAGCCGGCGGCGGGCGGTGTCACCACCTCCGGTCTGCCGCGCCGGGTGCCCCGGGCGAACCTCGTCCCGGGCACGGCTCAGCAGCAACAGCACCACACCGGTCCGCAGGTCTCGCGTGCGCCTGATGACGTCCGCGGCCGGCTGACCAATCTCCGTCGGGGTATCGCGCAGGGTAGGCAGGCCGGCACCGGCCCGCAGACCGGCAGCTTCCCGAGCCCCACTCACCAGCAGGAGCGTTAGTTGAGTCCGATGAGCCAGGCGGCACAGAACCTCAACTGGTTGATCACCAACTTCGTGGACAACACCCCAGGTGTGTCCCACACCGTCGTCGTGTCCGCCGACGGTCTCCTTCTGGCGATGTCCGAAGGCTTCCCGCGCGACCGTGCCGACCAGCTGGCGGCCGTCGCGTCCGGGCTCACCTCGCTGACCGCCGGGGCCTCCCGGATCTTCGAGGGCGGCAACGTGGCGCAGACGGTCGTCGAGATGGAACGCGGATTTCTCTTCCTGATGTCCGTCTCCGACGGTTCGTCCCTCGCCGTGCTGGCCCACCCCGAGTGCGACATCGGCCTCGTCGGCTACGAGATGGCGCTGCTGGTCGACCGCGCGGGCGCGGTACTCACGCCCGACCTGCGTGCCGAACTGCAAGGCAGTCTGCTCCACTGACCGCCCGGATCCAACCCACCTCACCAAATCACCGTCCGGCCGCCACATTCCCCCCACCGGCCACGTCCGACGGCACGACTGACCGACTTGCTGTCCCGCCCGGAGGAACGATGACCCCGCCCACCGCCTCTCATGATCCGTACGCGGAGCCGTACGGGGACGAGGGCGACCAGCCGCTGGTACGTCCTTACGCGATGACCGGCGGCCGGACCCGGCCGCGCTATCAGCTCGCCATCGAGGCACTGATCAGCACGACGGCCGACCCGGCAGCGCTCATGGGGCTGCTCCCGGAGCACCAGCGCATCTGCCACCTGTGCCGCGAGGTGAAGTCGGTGGCCGAGGTCTCGGCGCTGCTCGCCATGCCGCTCGGGGTGGCCCGGATCCTGGTGGCCGACCTCGCCGAGGCCGGCCTGGTCGCCATCCACCAGCCGGGCGGCGACGAGAACAACGGTGGCGCACCTGACGTGACGCTGCTCGAAAGGGTGCTCAGTGGACTTCGCAAGCTCTGACGGAGGCCGGGCCACGACCTCCGCGAAGATCGTGGTGGCGGGCGGCTTCGGCGTCGGCAAGACCACGTTCGTGGGAGCGGTCTCCGAGATCAACCCGCTGCGCACGGAGGCCGTGATGACGTCCGCCTCGGCGGGCATCGACGACCTGACCCACACCGGGGACAAGACCACCACCACGGTGGCCATGGACTTCGGCCGTATCACGCTCGACCAGGACCTGATCCTGTACCTGTTCGGCACGCCCGGTCAGGACCGTTTCTGGTTCATGTGGGACGACCTGGTCAGGGGTGCCATCGGCGCGGTGGTGCTCGTGGACACCCGGCGCCTGGCCGACTGCTTCCCGGCGGTGGACTACTTCGAGAACAGCGGTCTGCCGTTCGTCATAGCCCTCAACGGCTTCGACGGGCACCAGCCCTACACACCCGAAGAGGTGCGCGAGGCGCTGCAGATCGGACCGGACGCACCGATCATCACGACCGACGCCCGGCACCGCGCCGATGCGAAGAGCGCGCTGATCACGCTGGTGGAGCACGCCCTCATGGCGCGCTTGCGGTAGTCGCGGAGCCGTACCCAAGTCGAACGTCGGGTACGGCAGTTGTCGTATGGAAACCGGAGCCGACTGTGGCCTTTGACACGGTCGGCTCCGGTGTTCATAACGTTTCGGCAGAGGAATCCAGTGGTATCGCCACGCGTCGCGGTCGCGCGGTGCCGCTGCGCTCACAATGGCCCCGCCTTTTGGCGGGGCTCGCTCTTTATGACCGTTTTATCTGGGGCTTACATCGGCGCTCTCTGCCCCAATGGACTGTTTGGAAGTGCACCGGACCACGTGCTGGAATGCCTGAACTGCCCAATAGTCAAAGACGTACTGAGTAGTGGTCTGAGACACACCGGGCTCTGAGAGACTGCGGCACGACGATAGGTGCCCGCCGCCGAGAGGTTGTTGGTCGAGTGAGGCGAAGCAAGAACGGTCCCGAGCCGTCGGCACGGGGCAACTTCACCCCGCCGCCGCGCGCTGCGGCGCCCACCCCTGTGCCAGCCGCGGAACCACCGGCCGCGCCCGCGAAGAGCGGCGGCCGTTTCTCCCCGCGGAACTGGCGAGTGCCCACCAGGCTGAACGCGATTCTGCTCATACCCGTGGTCGTCGGCCTGGTCATGGGCGGCTTCCAGGTGAAGAGCTCGATCGACACCTGGCAGGAGGCCCGGGACGCGGAGAACACCGCGCGCCTGGTCCGCGCCGCCCTCACCTACGGCGACGCCCTCTACACCGAGCGTGACGTCAGTGCGGCACCACTGCTCCTGGACAAGAACAAGGCGACGGTCACCCAGGCGCGTGCCGCGACCGACAAGGCCGCCGACGCCTTCGACGCGGCCGCGCAGAACATGCCGCAGAAGCCGGGCCTGGAGCGCCGCCTGAAGCTGTTCCGCGAGGCGGAGCCCACCCTCACGAACCTGCGCGCCGCCGCGTACACCAGCAAGCTCGGCGGTGTGAAGACGGAAGAGGGTTACACCCAGGTCGCCCACCCGCTGATGGAGTTCGCCAACGAGCTCGGTCTGGGCACCGGAAACATCACCTCCTACGGCCGTACCGTCTACGCCATCTCGCTCACCAAGGCGGCCCTGTCGCTGGAGCGGTCGATCGGCATGCACCTGCTGGTCAAGCCCGGTCCGGACGCCGGCAACCTGGCCACCCAGCGGGTCGCCCTCTCCTCGTACGCCTACCTTGAGGGCATCGCCGTCGAGGAGTACGTCGGCGGTGGTACCGAGGCCGACGCGCAGAAGCTGACCGACCTCGAGAAGAAGATCAAGACCGACGGCGCCACGCTGGTCCAGCAGGCCAAGGCCAAGGACCCGAACTACGTGGCCCCGCCGTCCAAGGACAACGCGATGGTCTCGGCGCTGGCGACGCTGCCGAACACCGACGCGAGCACCCGCCAGGCGCTGGCCACCCAGGGCATCACCGCCGAGAACTGGTGGACGGTCAACACCCTCAAGTACCAGGCCTACCGCACGATCGAGTCGGACATGGCCGACAAGGCGGTGAGCGAGGCCTCCAGCATCGCCGACGACGCCAAGACCTCCGCGTTCATCACCGCCGCCGCGGTCATGGTCGCCCTGCTCGCCGCGTTCATCCTGGCCGGCATGGTGGCCCGCCAGATGTCCCGCTCGATGCGCCAGCTGCGCAACGCCGCCTTCGGCATCGCCGAGCAGCGCCTGCCGATGCTGGTCGACCAGCTCTCCCGCACCGACCCCGGCCGGGTCGACACCCGGGTGGCGCCGATCCCGATCACCACGACCGACGAGATCGGCGAAGTCGCCCGCGCGTTCGACCAGGTCCACCGTGAGGCCGTCCGGCTCGCCGCCGAGCAGGCCCTGCTGCGGGGCAACATCAACGCGATCTTCACCAACCTGTCGCGCCGCAACCAGTCGCTGATCGAGGGCCAGCTGACCCTGATCACCGACCTGGAGAACAACGAGGCCGACCCGGACCAGCTGGAGAACCTCTTCCGCCTGGACCACCTCGCGACCCGTATGCGCCGCAACGGCGAGAACCTCCTGGTCCTCGCCGGCGAGGAGCCCGGCCGCCGCTGGGACCAGCCGGTCCCGCTGGTCGACGTGTTGCGCGCCGCCTCCTCCGAGGTGGAGCAGTACGAGCGCGTCGAGCTCTCCGGCGTCCCGGAGGCCGAGATCCACGGCCGCGCGGTCACCGACCTCGTGCACCTGCTCGCCGAGCTCCTGGAGAACGCCACCACGTTCTCCTCCCCGCAGACCAAGGTCCGCGTCACCGCGACCCGTCTCCCCGACGGCCGCGTCATGATCGAGATCCACGACAAGGGCATCGGCCTCACCGCCGAGGACTTCGCGGACATCAACCACAAGCTGGCCAACCCGCCGACCGTGGACGCCGCGATCTCCCAGCGCATGGGCCTGTTCGTGGTCGGCCGGCTGTCCGACCGGCACGGCATCCGCGTCCAGCTGCGCCCCTCCGGCGAGCAGGCCGGCACCACCTCGCTGGTCATGCTGCCGGACGCGATCACCCACGGCGGTGGCGGCGAACAGCAGCTGGACCGCGACGAGTTCACCGTCTCGCAGATCATCCCGGAGCAGCAGTTCCAGGCCGAGAGCTTCAGCCAGCCGCAGCTCCAGCCGATGCGTACGGCGGCCGAACTCGGCTTCGACGACAGCCGCTACATCGAAGTCCCCGACGACATCCGCGACCTCGACCCCGTGGGCCGCTCCCTGATGCGTGAGGAGCGCCGTGCGGCCCTGGAGGCCCAGGCGCAGCCCGCACCGGGCACAGAGCTCCCGCAGGCCCCCCAGGCCCCGCAGGAGACCGCGGAGATCCCGTCGTACGTCGACGAGTTCGACAGCGGCGGGCAGGGCTACGGCACGAACGGTACGGGCTTCCAGGAGCAGCCCACGGGCTACGACGGGCAGCCGGCGTACCAGGAGCAGCCGCAGAGCACGTACGACGAGCAGTACTACGCGCCGAACGGCGGCCTGCCGCAGAACGACACGTTCTCGCCCGACGCGTTCGTGAACGGCGGCTACCCGGAGCCCGCTTATGCGGAGCCGGTCCAGGAGGGGCCCGCGGCCGCGCAGGCCGCGGCCGCCGAGGCGTTCGCGGCCTTCGGCGAGCAGCCCTACCAGGACGACTGGCCGCAGCAGGACGGTTACACGAACGGCTACCCGGCCCAGTACGCTCCGGAAGCGGAGTCGACGCAGGCCGGTGACGTGGGCGAGCGGAACCGCGTAGGCTTCGACCGTCCGGGAGCGGCCCCCTCCGCGGGCCACCGGCTGACCGACGCCGGGCTGCCCCGCCGGGGCTCCGGCGGCGGCGCGAACGGCGCGGGTCCCGTGCAGCAGGCCTCGGCACCGGCGGCTCCGGCACCGGCGGCCCCGGCTGCGGAGCCGGTCGGCGACAGCTCCTGGCGTTCGCAGAACGACGAGCGCTGGCAGCAGGCCTCGGCGCTGCGGAGGCCCAAGGCGGGCGGGGTCACCTCCTCCGGCCTGCCGAGGCGGGTACCCAAGGCCAACCTGGTCGAGGGAGCCGCCGAGAGCACCCCTCAGGGAGGCCCACAGGTCTCCCGCGCCCCGGAGGACATCCGGGGCAGGCTGAGCAACCTGCGTCGCGGCGTCGAGCGCGGACGCAACGCAGGCAGTGAAACGAACGGCCAGGGCTTCGGTCCTGACAGCACCTACAACCAGGAGCGTTAGTGTGAGCCCGATGAGCCAGGCGGCACAGAACCTGAACTGGTTGATCACCAACTTCGTGGACAACACCCCGGGGGTGTCCCACACGGTGGTGGTCTCCGCCGACGGACTCCTTCTGGCGATGTCCGAAGGCTTCCCCCGCGACCGCGCCGACCAGCTCGCGGCCGTCGCATCCGGTCTGACGTCCCTGACGGCAGGCGCCTCCCGGATCTTCGAGGGTGGCAGCGTGAATCAGACGGTTGTGGAGATGGAGCGGGGATTCCTGTTCATCATGTCCGTTTCCGATGGATCATCGCTGGCGGTCCTGGCCCACCCGGAGGCCGACATCGGCCTGATTGGGTACGAGATGGCCCTTTTGGTCGACCGCGCAGGCACGGTACTTACCCCGGATCTGCGTGCGGAACTCCAAGGAAGCCTTCTCAACTAACAGTCAGGCGGTGCGTTTTGGCGTCCCGGGGCCGTAAGGTTTCGGGACGCGGCTCCACAAGGATGGGTGCCCGGCACGGTCGGAGGAGGAGAGAAAGTGGCAACACCCCCAGGCGGTTCTAATAACGGCAACTGGTCGTACGGGCCTGCGCAGGGCCAGGGCGACGGTTCCGGGAACCGGTACAACTTCCCCTCCACGCCGAGCCACCGGCAGCCGTACGCACCGCAGGGCCCCGGTCCCTCGCCGTACGACCAGCCGCCGGCGCCGCGCATCCAGCCGGTGCAGCCGCAGCGCCGCCCCGAGCCGGCGCCGGCCTCGGGGTCCAACAACCCCCTGGTGCGTCCGTACGCCATGACCGGTGGCCGGACCCGCCCGCGGTACCAGCTCGCCATCGAGGCGCTGGTGCACACCACCGCGCAGCCGCACCAGATGCAGGGCCAGCTGCCCGAGCATCAGCGGATCTGCAACCTCTGCCGGGAGATCAAGTCGGTGGCCGAAGTCTCGGCCCTGCTGTCGATCCCTCTCGGCGTGGCCAGGATCCTCGTCGCCGACTTGGCGGAGGCGGGCCTGGTCGCCATCCATCAGCCCGGCGGCGACGAGAACGCCGGTGGCCAGCCAGACGTGACACTGCTCGAAAGGGTGCTCAGTGGACTTCGCAAGCTCTAGCGGCGGTCCTTCCCGCTCCACCACCTCCGCGAAGATCGTGGTGGCGGGCGGCTTCGGCGTGGGCAAGACCACGTTCGTCGGTGCCGTCTCGGAGATCAACCCGCTGCGCACAGAGGCCGTGATGACGTCCGCGTCTGCCGGCATCGACGACCTCACCCACACCGGGGACAAGACGACCACCACGGTCGCCATGGACTTCGGCCGTATCACCCTGGACCAGGACCTGATCCTGTACCTGTTCGGCACCCCCGGTCAGGACCGCTTCTGGTTCATGTGGGACGACCTGGTACGAGGCGCGATCGGCGCGATCGTCCTGGTCGACACCCGCCGCCTCGCCGACTGCTTCCCCGCGGTCGACTACTTCGAGAACTCGGGCCTGCCCTTCGTCATCGCCCTCAACGGCTTCGACGGCAACCAGCCCTACAACCCCGAAGAGGTCCGCGAGGCCCTGCAGATCGGGCCGGACACGCCGATCATCACGACCGACGCGAGGCATCGTGCCGATGCGAAGTCGGCGCTGATCACTCTCGTGGAGCACGCCCTGATGGCTCGGCTCCGGTAGTTCCGGCGACTGGGCTGCCACGGCTGGTCGTACGCCGACTGCGGGTAGATCGTGGCTGGTCGCGCCCACGCGGCGGAGCCGCACATAGATTGAGCCCCGCGCCCCTGAAGGGGCGCGTCCTCGGGCCCCTTCTTTGAAGGGGCCCTCGGTTTTTTGTCAGGAGCAGGTTGCCGTCACCATGTCGGCGACGACTCCGCGGCCGCCCGTAGGGCCCGTGTTGGTCAGGGTCAGGTCGATGGTGCCGGTGTGGAAGGGATAGGTGCGGGTGGTGTACCAGCCGCCCGCGTCGTAGGTGTGCTGGTCGAAGGTGAAGGCGTACTTGTAGTCGGCCTGGCCGTCGACGGTGCTGTCCACGTCGTAGACCTTGTAGTGGGCCGTGGTGGCCCAGGTGCCCGTCGCCACGTGGATGCGGAAGCTGCACGCGTCGGCCTTGGTGCCGGGGGTGAAGACCCAGTCGGCGTTGGCGGTCCAGCCGTCGTCGTGGTCGTCGTAGAGGTTGATGTACCTGGCGGCACCGCAGCCGTGGAGATAGGCACCGCCCGTGGTCTCCTTCCAGGCCCCCTCCTTGGCGTTGAAGCCGGTTCTCGCCGCGCCCGCGGAGGCGCAGCCGGTGCCCGCGTAGCCGGTCCAGGTGACCGTCGGGGTCCGGCTGGTGGCGACGCCCGGGGCGCTCGGGGAGGGCGACGCCGTCCGCGTACCGGTGGCGCCCTGGCCCGAAAGGGCGGCCCCGGAGGCCGAGCGGCCGGGAGTGGCCGAGTGCCGGGCACCGGGTGACGGCGTGCCGGACGGGCTCACCGCGGCCGGGGCCGAGGCCGTGGGGCCGCCGGTCTCCGGTGGCGTGGTGGTGAGCGTGGAGGTCCCGGAGCGGCCGACGTTCAGGGCCACGGCGACGGCGATGCCGGTGGCGAGGACGAGTGGTACGGCGGTGAGCCGGACGCGGACCACGGTACGGCGGGTGGCGGCCCTGGCGAGGGTGTCGTCGACCTCCTTCCGCCGGGCGGCCAGCCGGGCGGCGGCGGCCGTCGGCAGCCAGGCCAGCTCCTCCGGGCGGTCGGCGCCGCACAGCGCGAGGATCTCCTCGGGCGTCGGGCGACGCCCGGGATCCTTGTCCAGGCAACGCCCGATCAGCTCCCGCAGCCGGTCGTCACCGCAGTCGAGGGCGGCCGGGTCCGGATCGGCGTGCGCGATGCGGTACAGCACCTCACCACTGGTGCCGTCGCCGAACGGCGGCACACCGGTGGCCGCGTAGGCGAGCACACAGCCCAGGGCGAACACGTCGGAGGCCGCGGTGACCGCCCGCCCGTCGGCCTGCTCGGGCGCCATGAACGGCACCGTGCCCACGCGGACACCGGTCCGGGTCAGCCGGGCGGCGTCCGCGGCGCGGGCCACCCCGAAGTCGACGACCTTGGGGCCGTCGTCGTCCAGGACGACGTTGCCGGGCGTCAGGTCGCGGTGCAGCACACCGGCGCCGTGGATGGCGGCCAGGGCCTCGGCGATGCCGGCGGCCAGGCCCAGCACGACCGCGGCAGGCAGCGCGCCGGCGGACCCCACGGCCTCCGCCACGGTCGGTCCGGGCAGGTACTCGGTGGCCAGCCAGGGCCGTTCGGCCTCCGTGTCGGCCTCCAGCACGGCCGCGGTGTAGGGCCCCGACACCCGGCGGGCCGCCGCCGCCTCCGCGGTGAACCGCTCCCGGAAGTGCGGGTCCTCGGCCAGGTCCGCCCGCACCACCTTCACGGCGACCGGCCGCCCGGCCCGGGACACCCCCAGGTACACCACGCCCATCGAACCGGCCCCGAGACGACCGAGGAGGCGGTAAGGGCCCGCCTTCGCGGGGTCGGAGGAGGAGAGGGGGGTGACGGGCGGGGCGGAAGAGGGGGCGGGGGCCGTGAGCTCCGGTCCGGGTTCCGGGGCGTCCGTCGTCACAGCGTCTGTCGCAGCGGCGTCCGTCGTAGCGACGGCGGCCAGGAGCTCCGGGGCGTGGCCGCTGCGCAGCCGGGTGTCCAGTTCCCGCCAGCGGTCCTGCCAGCGCCGCACGTCACCGCCGCAGGCGGTCACGAACGCGGCGGTGACCTCCCACGACGGCAGCCGGCGTCCGGACGCGGCGTCCGACAGGGCGGAGGACGAGTAGCGGGCGCGGGCCGCCAGTTCCCGGTAGGTGGGCGAGCCGGGTGCCTGGGCCCGCAGCTCACGCAGTCCCTCGGCGAAGTCCTTCAAGGGACCGTCCGGAACCGGAGCTTCCCGTCTGCCCATCGCGCCGCCCCTCAGCCCCACGGGTACCACCGTCCGGTCATATTAGTGCTCGGCCGGTGCGGTGGCCGTCGTGATCCGGCCATGACGGGCGGTCAGCCGCCGGTGCCGGCGGTCGCGGCGACCTGGTGCAGGACGGCGCGGTCGGCGTCGGTGATGTCACTGGTGAACACGAGGATGAGGACGGGGTGTTCGGCCACGGCGGCCCGCAGGTCGTCGGCCAGGTTGTCGCCGGTGTCGCCCGTGGCGCCGCGCATCTCGGCGATGACGGGCGTCCGTCCCCACGGCGCGGACAGGGTACGGCCGGGGACGACGCCGTTGTCCTGGAGCCAGATTCCCTTGGCCACCGCATAGTTCACGATCTTGTTCTCGTCGTAGCCGTCGCTGCCCCCGATGAACGTCTTGTCCGGCATCAGCGCCAGCGGGGTGCGGTGGAAGACGTTCGTGTACGTACCGATGGTGTGCTGGGCGTACCCCCACCACAGCTCGTCGGTGTAGCCGACGGCCTGCCACAGCGAGAGCAGGTCCGGGTTCTTCTCGCTGTCGGCCTTGCTCTCCCCGCCGACGCCGAGGGAGATGTCCACGGCGGAGACGGCCGCGTCGCCGTCGTAGCGGGCGGCGAAGGCGGCCAGAAACGTGTCCAGGTCGCTCTCGAAGGTCTGGTTCCAGTATTCGGGCATGACCGCGCCGTCCTGCTCGGTCACCGACTTCACGCCCTGGGCGTAGACCCAGGCCGGGGTGCCGTGCGCGGAGTCCGCGGCGGTGTCCCACTTCGCCCAGCCGGCCGCGGACACCCGCAGCACGACCTTCTTGCCCGCGGCCACCCAGGGCTTCATGTCCTGGTCGATGAGGTTCCAGCAGTACTGGCCCGGCCGCGGCTCCAGTTGGGCCCAGTAGTAGACGAGCGACCGTCCGGCCACGTCCGGGTCGGTGGCGAGGTCTGGGGTGTTGCCGCCGCTGAAGGCGTAGACGCCGCGGAAGGAGGGAGCGGCCGAGGTCGTCGCGGAGGGCGTGGCGGAGGTGACGTCCGAAGGCGTGGCGGAGGTGACGTCCGAAGGCGTGGCGGAGGTGACGTCGGAGGGCGTGGCCGGTTCGATGTCCGGGCTGGTCAAGGGGCCGGCCGAGGGCGTTCCCGGCGTCGGCGCCGACGACGTGTCGCAGGCCGCCGACGCCGTGCCGGAGCCGGAGCCGGAGCCGGTGGACGGTGTCGGCGAGTCGCCGGCCGGTGTCGCCGAGCCTGCGGACGGTACCGACGAGGCGGCCACGTCGGCGATCCGGGCCGTGTGCGGGGCGTCTGCCGGTCCGGGCAGCGCGTACAGCGCCGCTCCGGTCAGTACCGCCGCGAGGGCTCCGGCGCCGTACGCGACGGCTCTGCGGAACGCGGGCGGCAGATGCGAGCTCTGCATGGGGACCTCTCTTCGTCTCGGTGTCCTGCTTCCAGTCCACGCAGGGGCTCGCCGCTCAACCAGCGTTGTTTGTTGATCAGTTGACCTCGGACATCGGCCGCCGCACCGGGCCTCGTTCGCCGTCAATCGGTCAACAAAAGCTGCTGGTGCGTCAATTCGCCGGGCCGTCAAGTGGAGTCATCGCCCCTTCCCCCCCCGCTCTCCGGGAGACCCCGCCATGACCGCCGTCCGCCTGACCCGCGTCCCCCTCCTCTCCGTCCTCCTGGCTCTCCTCCTCTCCCTGACGGGCGCCTCCGCGGCGGCGCACGGCACCGCCACGACTGCGCACGGCCCGCACGCGCCCACCGCCTCCCCTGGCACCGCCAGACCCACTCCGCGCCCCGCCGCGAAACGGCACTCCCCCGCCCGGCCCGCCGCCCGTACCGTCCTGCTGCGCCCGGGAGACACCCTCTGGGGCCTGGCCCACCGGTACGGCACCACGGTCGCCGCCCTGCAACGCGCCAACCGCCTGGGCACCTCCACCCTGATCCGGGCCGGCGACCGCCTGACGATCCCCGCGTCCGGCGCCGGGAGCGGTCACCGGTCGACGGCGCACACCACCCCGGCCCCGGCCCGGGACCCGGCGGGCAGCGTCGCGGTGGCGTTCGCCCGCGGCCGGCTCGGCGTCCCGTACCGCTGGGGCGGCACCGGGAACGGCGGCTACGACTGCTCGGGGCTGGTCCGGGCCGCCTGGGACGCGGCCGGTGTCCGGCTGCCGCGCACGGCCGCCGCCCAGGCCCGCACCGGATCCCGTACGAGCCGGGCCGAACTCCGGCCGGGGGACCTGGTCTTCATCTACTCCTTCGGCCACGTCCAGCTGTACGCGGGCGGCGGCCGGGTCATCGAGGCCGCCCACACCGGCACCCGGGTCCGGTACGCGCCCCTGCCGGCCGCGGCCGCCGTCGACGCGTACGTCCGCGTCCACGCCCCGGCCGGCACGCCGGCCGCCCGCACCACCGCGACACCGGCCTCCGCGACACCGGCCTCCGCGGCGGCGCCCTCGGGCGGCTCGGCGCGCCACGCCGCGGCCGCCGTCTTCGGCGGTCAGTACGGCTGCGCCGCCGAGATCATCACCCGCGAGTCCGGCTGGCGTACCACCGCCACCAATCCCACGTCCGGCGCCTACGGCCTCGCGCAGGCCGTGCCCGGTTCGAAGATGGCCCGCTACGGCGGTGACTGGCGTACGGATCCCGCCACCCAGCTGCGCTGGATGCGCTCCTACGTCACCGCCCGCTACGGCAGCGCCTGCGCCGCCTGGGCCTTCTGGCAGACCCACCACTGGTACTGACAACCCAAGGAGAAATCATGTTCGACTTCCTGTCCCGGCGCCCGTCCATCCTGTTCAGGCGCCCCTCCCTGCGCATCACCGCCGCCCTCCTCACCGCCACGGCGATCGTCGGCACGGGCGTCGGCCTCAGGACCTCCGGCGCCCTGCCCGAGCTCGCCGGCCGGCACTCCTCCGCCACGAAGATCGGCTCCGTCGCCGACGCGGTGGTCTGCGCGCCGGGCACGGGCACCGTCGTGAACCCGGGGACCGGCACCGTCGGCCTCGGCGGCACCGGGACGTCCGACTGCTCGCAGGGATCCGGGAGTTCCGCGGGTGCGCCCATCGGCGGCGACACCGTACGGTCGTGCTGGCTGGCGACGTCGGGCGAGGACGCGTTCAAGGAGTTCATGAAGGGCTGGATCAGCAACAACAGCCAGCGCTGGGCGGGCGAGCTGCAGAACTCGGGCGTGGACCCCGCGACCGCGACGCCCAGCAGTCCGCGCGTGGACAAGGCGTTCACCCAGATGGAGCAGTCGTTCTACGACTCCTCCAGCGCCTTCGCCCAGGCACTGGCCAGCGTGGCACAGAACGACAACGAGCATGTCTCCAACTGCACGGCCAGTGACGACGGTCCGGAGCCCAACTGGATGGACGAGGCGTTCGGCCAGGCGGTGGACCTGCAGAACGAGACGCCGTGGTGGCTGGAGCAGGCCGAGCAGGCCCTGGTGCAGGCGGTGGCCCAGACCGCCTGCGACAACGCCGGCGGCAGCTGCTGACAGCCGTACACGCCGTCGGCCCCGCCACCCGAGAGGGTGACGGGGCCGACGGTCGTCGTACTCAAGCGCCGTACTACGGGCTCAGTGCCAGCTGTGCGGGGCGCGGAAGCCGTTCTCGCGCTCCAGGCGGCGCCAGCCTGCCTTGGCACGGCCTCGGTGGGTCTGCTCGGTGTCGGCGGTCGGCCGGGCGGCCGCGCGGGCCAGGAGGACCGCCGTTATGGCGGCGACTTCCTCCGGGTCGGCGTTGCCCTTCTCGACGCGGATGTCAGGCACGTTCATGGGTGTCAGTCTCCGTGAGAGAGGTTTCCGCAGGATTACTGCGGGGGGTTGCCGTGCTTACGGGACGGCAGGTCGGCGTGCTTGGTGTGCAGCATCGCCAGGGACTTGGCGAGCACCTCACGGGTCTCGGCCGGGTCGATGACGTCGTCGACGAGGCCGCGCTCGGCCGCGTAGTAGGGGTGCATCAGCTCGGACTTGTACTCCTTGACCATGCGGGCCCGCATGGCCTCGGGGTCCTCGGCCGAGGCGATCTGGCGGCGGAAGATCACGTTGGCGGCACCCTCGGCGCCCATGACCGCGATCTCGTTGGTCGGCCAGGCGTAGGTGAGGTCGGCACCGATCGACTGGGAGTCCATGACGATGTAGGCACCTCCGTACGCCTTGCGCAGGATCAGGGAGATCCGGGGCACGGTCGCGTTGCAGTAGGCGTAGAGGAGCTTCGCGCCGTGGCGGATGATCCCGCCGTGCTCCTGGTCGACACCGGGGAGGAAGCCCGGTACGTCCAGGAATGTGACGATCGGAACATTGAAAGCGTCACACATCTGAACAAAGCGCGCAGCTTTTTCGCTCGCCTCGATGTCCAGGACGCCCGCCAGCACCTGCGGCTGGTTGGCGACGATGCCCACCACCTGGCCGTCGATCCGGGCCAGCGCGCAGATGATGTTCCGCGCCCAGCGCTCGTGGACCTCCAGGTACTCGCCGTCGTCGACGATCTCCTCGATGACCTTGGCCATGTCGTACGGCCGGTTGCCGTCGGCCGGGACCAGGTCGAGCAGCACGTCGCTGCGGCGGTCGATCGGGTCCGTGGACTCGACGCGCGGCGGGTTCTCGCGGTTGTTCTGCGGGAGGAGGGAGAGGAGGTAGCGGACCTCCGCGATGCAGGTCTCCTCGTCGTCGTACGCGAAGTGGCAGACGCCGGAGGTCTCCGCGTGGACGTCGGCGCCGCCGAGCCCGTTCTGGGTGATCTCCTCGCCGGTGACCGCCTTGACGACGTCCGGTCCTGTGATGAACATCTGCGAGGTCTCGCGGACCATGAAGACGAAGTCGGTGAGAGCGGGGCTGTAGGCCGCGCCGCCCGCGCACGGGCCGAGCATCACGGAGATCTGCGGGATCACGCCCGACGCCTTCGTGTTGCGCTGGAAGATGCCGCCGTAGCCGGCGAGCGCGGAGACGCCCTCCTGGATGCGGGCGCCGGCGCCGTCGTTCAGCGAGACCAGCGGGGCACCGGCCGCGATGGCCATGTCCATGATCTTGTGGATCTTGGTGGCGTGCGCCTCGCCCAGCGCGCCGCCGAAGATCCGGAAGTCATGGGCGTAGACGAAGACGGTACGGCCCTCGACCGTGCCCCAGCCGGTGATGACACCGTCGGTGTACGGCTTCTTGGCCTCCAGGCCGAAACCGACCGCGCGGTGCCGGCGCAGCTGCTCGACCTCCTGGAAGGAACCCGGGTCCAGGAGCAGCTCGATGCGCTCCCGGGCCGTCAGCTTGCCCTTGGCGCGCTGTGCCTCGGTCGCCTTCTCGCTGGGTCCCGCCACGGCCGCCGCACGGATCTCGTGCAGCTCGGCGACCCGCCCGCGCGCGTCCGTCGGCTCACCGGTGGGCTCGCCCGTCGTCTCTTCCAAAACGGTCATGTAGCGACCTTACGAAGGACACCAAGGAATGAGAGACGTCGACTCCGTACAGTCTCCGACGCGTTTTCCTGGAACCACTGAACAGAACCAGAACCGCATGCAGCCGTTCCGACTGCTCAGGGGGCTTCGCCGTTGTAGGGGTACCACAAAGGCATCGGCTGAGACACGCCTCACATTCCCCGCCGGCCCATACCACCCGCGGAGTGACACAGGACTCCGGACGGCGGTTCACCCACATGGAGCCTAGCCGCTCCCCCCAGCGGGTCCGGTCGCCGTATCGGGCGAAGCGACGTTACGGTGAGTAATGACCGCGACACGCGGACCGATGATGTTGAAGGTTGAATGGAATAGGTCTACGGTGTCTCTCGTTGAGTTCGTTGAACGTTAAACATCAAGTCCGCGCCTTCCGCATCCACCGCTTCGAAGCCGCGACCCGTCCCCCAAGGAGCACCTCATGGGCATCTTCGGCCGCAAGAACGACGAGACGACCGCCGCCGGCACCGGCGCCGACACCGCCGCGCTGACCGGCGACTACACGATCGACCCGGCGCACACCACGCTCGGCTTCGTGGCCCGCCACGCGATGGTCACCAACGTCAAGGGCAGCTTCCAGGAGTTCGAGGGCACGCTGCGCCTGGACGGCGAGAACCCGTCGAAGTCCACCGCCTCGCTCGACATCAAGATGGACAGCATCACCACCGGCAGCCCCGACCGTGACGGTCACCTGAAGTCGGCAGACTTCTTCAAGATCGACGAGTTCCCGACGATGACCTTCCGCTCCACCGAGGCGGAGGCCCTCGGCGGCGAGGACTACCGCATCACCGGCGACCTCACGATCCTCGGTGTCACCCGGCCGGTCACCATCGACCTGGAGTTCAACGGCGTAGCCAAGGACCCGTTCGGCAACGAGCGCGTCGGCTTCGAGGGCAAGGCCGAGATCAAGCGCTCCGACTGGGGCGTCACCTGGAACGCGGCGCTGGAGACCGGTGGCGTCCTCGTCTCCGACAAGATCAAGCTGAACTTCGACATCTCGGCGATCAAGAACGCGTGAGCCCGCGGCGCCGGACCGCCGGCCCCGACCACGCCCGCTGAGCGCCGCCCTCCACTCCCCTGAGGGCGGCGCTCGGCCATGTCCGGAGATCCTGCGCGTGTCCTGAGCGGGTCCGGCGAAGTCCGGTGCAGTTCGGCAGCGCCCCGAAGGGGCGCTGGGGGTACCCCCAGCCGAAGGCTGGGGGAGGAACTGCGCGACCAGCCACAACGGCGCCGCAGACGGCAGACGGCAGACGGCACATCGCGGCACTTCCAGCGGAGCGCTTAGTAGTCGATGGTCGGGTACCAGTCGCCTCTCCCCTGCGGGGTGAGGTCGAGGAGGTGCCAGACGGGTGCCAGGAGGTCGATGCCGCGCTCCTGGATGTCGTCGGCCAGCCGTGGATGGGCGGAGTAGGTGTGCCGGACGGTGCCGTCACCCGTACGGGTGAAGACGGAGACCGTGGAGTCCTGTGCACCGTCCTTGTCCTCACTGCCCAGGTCGTACTTGAACGTGCTGTCACCACAGCTGAGCAGCCGCAGCCGGTGCCAGCCGCGATCGCGGGCGTACTGACGGAGGGCGGGCGGGTCGGCGGCCGCGGCGATGACGAAGTCCGCGTTCCGGGCCACGTGGTGGGCGATGCCGTTGTAGCCGTCGATCCACATCGTGCACATCGGGCAGGCGCTGGTCTGGAGCTTGCCGTACATGAAGTGGTAGACGATCAGCGGCCGTTCGGGTCCGGAGAACAGCTCGCTCAACGCGACCTCGCGGACCGGGGTGTCCCCGGCGTCGAGGTCGCCGGGCCCCTCCAGGAAGACGTAGTCGTCGACGGCCGGCCCCTGCGGGAGCGCCCGCCGCAGTGCCGCGACCTCCTCCCGGCGCCGCATCAGCCCGATCTCGGCCAGCCGCAGCTCCTCGCGGGCACCGAGATACTCCTCGGACTCCCCGACCAGCCTCGTCTGCCGCACCATCGCGTCCTCCTGGGGTAGGCATCCCCCCGTGGCGGTCCTTCGAGTCTAGGACGGCGGCCTCGATCACTCCCGTCGTGAGGCGGGGGCGCGACTTCGGGAAGTACGTTTCCCGAAAGGGAGGGATGACGGGGCGGGGCTCAAGCACCCGTCACCGCGAACTCGCACCAGACCACCTTCCCCGGCTGCCGCTCCCCCACCCCCCACTTGTCCGCGAGCAGGCTGACCAGCAGCAGGCCCCGGCCGTGTTCCGACTCCGGTGACATGTCGCCGAAGCGGAGTTCACCCGGGCCGCTGTCGTGGACCTCGGCGCGGAGGACTCCGTCGGGGTGCAGGGCCAGCCGGAGGCGGAAGCCCCGGCCCGGGGGCACTCCGTGGAGCACCGCGTTGGTGGTCAGTTCGCTCACGCAGAGCAGTACGTCGTCCGCGCGCGGGCCGACCTCCCAGTCGGCCAGGGCCGCGCGTGTGAAGTCGCGGGCCACGCCGACGGATCTGCGGTCCCGGCGGTAGAACGCCTCGCGGGTGTGGGGGTGTTGGGGTTCCGGGTTCATGAGGCGAGTGTCACCGTGAGTGATTAACATGGATCAGTGAGTGATCTCGTAGTTCTGACTTCTACGAGTCCACTACGAGCGGTTCGGGCGCACACGGGGGAAAGGGACACGCATGCAGGTGGCGAGGAAGCCCAAGAAGGTCGGTTCGTGGCATGCGGTCGGAGCGCTGGTCGCCCACTACCGCAAACAGGCGCGGCTGACGCAGGAGCGGTTCGCCGAGCTCGCGAACCTGCACGTCGACACGGTGGGCTCTGTTGAGCAGGGGCGGCTCGCCCTGCAACCGGACCGGGCGGAGCAGTTCGACGAACTGCTCGGAACGGGCGGGGCGTTGGCCGTGCTGGTGGCGAAGATGCCGGTGCGGGAGCGGATCGTCCAGTTCGCGCAGGGGCTCATCGACCATGAGCAGGAAGCAATGGGTGTTCTGTCGTACGAGATCCAGCTGGTGCCTGGACTGCTCCAGACCAGGGAGTACTGCCGCGCCACCTTCGACTCTCGCTATCCCGCGCTCGGGAGCGAGACGGCTGAGCAGTGGGTGGACGCCCGTATGGAGAGGCAGTTGATCTGGCAGCGGGACCGCCCGCCCGTGGGGCATTTCATCCTGGAGGAGAGCATCCTCAGGCGAGAGGTCGGCAGCCGTGAAGTAATGCGGGCGCAGGTCCGCCAGATCCTGGAGTACACCGAACCGATCCACATGAGCGTGCAGATCATGCCCATGGACCGGATGCCGCACGCAGGGCTCGCGGGCCCCATGACGCTACTGGAGACACCAGAGCACAACTACCTTGTCTACCTGGAGGTTCAGCGAGCAAGCTTTCTCGTCGACGATCCCGACGAGGTCAGCGACTATCACCACAAGTATGGAATGCTGCGGTCACAGGCCCTCTCGCCCGAGGAGAGCGCGCGCTACTTGAATGGACTGCTAGGAGAGTCATGAACACCGCAGCATCGCTTGCCTGGTTCAAGTCCAGCTACAGCAGCAATGAGGGCGGCAACTGCATAGAGGTGGCCACCCACCCCGCCGCCGTCCACGTTCGTGACTCCAAGAACCCCGACGGCGCCCGCCTCACCGTCTCCCCCGCCACCTGGACCGCCTTCCTCGGGCATACGGCCAAGTGACCGTCGCCTGACCAACGGCGTTGTCGGCTACTAAAGATCAGTGCCAGAACCGTGTGGCTGAGGACCCAAGCTGTTGCACGCGCTGGGCGAGGATGCCACCGACCGGGGTGCGCTCCGGTTCCTGGACGCACAGGGACCTGGACCAGATCGGGCACTCCCCAGCAGCCCCGGGGGACGAGTAAGGACTCCTGACAAAAGTGCTGGGCTTGGCCTGGTCAGCGGTCGGTGTCGGGCACGAGGCCGCCGGGCGGCGGGATGCAGTCAGCCGCGCAATCGCACGCGATAAACCCGGCGACGTCGACGGTCATCCGGGATATTGGTCGCCATGGAGGAGGTCAAGGTCGTCGGCGCCCATTCCGAGCGCGCGACCCTGCGCGTCGGCGACGTGTTCCTGAAGGTGGACGCCGATCAGGCACGCATCGACGTCCAGGTCGAGGCGATGACTTTGGCGCCGGTGCCGACCCGCGGAAGTCCTGTGGCACAAGCCGCCCGTGCTCGCGATCGCCGCGGCCCCGCGGTGTGATTGAGCGAGGTGACCGGCACTTGGGCGCGACATCTGTCACTCCTGCGGCGCCCACAACGTGCGCAGTGAGCTGTGACACGACAGTTGGCGCTTTGTCACGAGGACCGGAACCGCCGTGGGTGACAGAAAGCTCGAAAAGTCGGCGTATTTTAGGCCGGTCGTCACGACAGCGAGCGGGACCGGATCAACCGAGACGACGCCGACCATCCACACTCCCGGGACCAGCGGGTGAGATTGCCGGCGCCCCGGCGCCGCTCAGTCACAGCCCCCTATGGCTGAGTGGGTCCGGCTGACGGGACGCGTTGTCGGCGCAGGAGCAGCCCTGCGGGCCGCCACAGGGTGAAGGCCAGGCCGAGGCCGAGCGGGATCTGCAGGAACTGCTGGATCACCGGAAGCCCGGGCTTGGCCCCCCGCCTGAGCGGGGCATCGCCCTGCGGATCGACGGTCACCGTATGCGATGACCGAGGCGCAGCACACCGCGAGCATGCAGCCGCCGTTTGTTAGGAGTCGTAAGTCCGAAGTCTCCGGCGCGGCATCGGGCGCTCCGAGTCCCGGCCCAGACCCGCCTGCGTCGTGCAGGCGAACGGCCGCTCGGACTCAGGGAACACCCGGGCCCGCAGCATTGCCCGCCGCACGGCCCGGCTACTCTTCACTGCCATGCACATACCAATCACACAGCGGACACTCAGAGTTCACCTGGCGGTCGGGCTCACTCTGGGATTGCTCCTGCTCATGCTGGCGAGAGCACAGCCGGCCGCGGCGGCCAGCACCCTGGACCCGATATCCGACCCCGGCAAGATGACCCTCACAGCCGGGGACTTCGCGTCTCGCTGGCGCGCCATCGACGCCGTCGAGGCGAGCGGCAAGGTGACCGCGTACAACTCGCTGGCGCCCCTGCTCAGCGGGAGCGGGCACAGTGGCCGCCCGTACCTGTGCCACGGCAGCCAGAACCTCAACACGTCCTACCGCGTCGACGGCTTCTGCTGGGAGCAGGCGGACGACACCACCGGCGACTGGGTGCCCCAGGGCATCACCGGATCGCATGACGCCCAGCCCGACGGCAAGTGGCTCGGCAAGTACGTCTACATCGCGTCCTGGCACAGCAGGAACACCGGCAGCAACGAGTTCGCCCGGATCTCCGTCGTGGACAACGACGGCGGAGACCACACGATCTACAACCACATCATGCTGGTCGATCCCTATATGGAGACCCAGACCACGGGGAACTTCCAGGCCGTGGGCGCCGCCGGCAGCCCGTTCGCCGGTCACGCCGACGGTATCGCCTGGTACGGCAACAGGCTGTTCGTGGCGAGCGGACACCAGATCCAGGTCTACGACCTGCGCCACCTGTGGCGGATGTCGGACAACACGCGCGAGTCCGTCGGGATCAGCGACGGCAAGTCCTCCGCTCGCTGGCACAACTGGGTCCTGCCCATGATCGGTTTCTACGACAACGGAATCAAGGGCGACCCCTGCACGGACCTCAACCCGTGCATGACCTCCCTCAGCCTCGACCGCACCGGGACGGACGGGCTCATCACGTCCGAGTTCCGCCGTTCGGCGGGCGGCGCCCCGATCGTGCGCTGGCCGCTGAACGCCGCGGACACGCTGCTCGACACGGACGGCACGACCAATTACGAAGGCACCGTCCACGCCACAGCCGGCTACCGGACCCCGGTCTGGGGGGTGCAGGGAGCGGCGACCGACGGCACATACTTCTACTTCAGCGGCACCTGCCCTGAATACGCGGACCGGGACCCCAACGACTCGGCGACCGCCGATCTTCCGTACTGCATCCACTGGGCGAAGCCCGGCAGCGCGCCGCACGTGCTCACGTACGGCCCTCCGCTCATCCAGAACCTCTCCTGGGCCCCCTCCTCCGGCCGCCTGTGGGGCATCAATGAACGCATAGCCCCAGCACCGGGGGTCCGTTCGGTGTTCTCCCTCGACCCGCCCAACTGAAATCCGTCCGACGGCCCCCGGTCCGAAAACCGGGGGCCGCCACCCTCACCCGGGGAAGCCGAAGGAAGACCCCCCGCTCGGTGACCAGTACGCCTGGCGTGAGCAACGGCGCCGCCAGTCCTCGGCTCGGATCTGCGTCGAACACGCCAACGCCGAGCACAAGCAGTGGCGCCCGCTGCGGCGCTTCCTCGGCCGCCGCGAGCACTACCCGGCCATGCACCGGGCCATCGCCGGCCTGGTCTCCGACCGAGCCGCCCAGCGGCCCACCCGCCGCAAACCGAGCACCGAACCCGTGCTCGCCAGCCCGATGACCCGTCAAGTCAGCCACCAGTCCAACTCTCAGATCATCACGGCTCAACATCAACGGCCGACGACGTCGTCAGCCTCGCTCAGCCGTGCCTCGGAGCGTGCCGCGACCCTCCTGCGTGGCACCGGCAGCAGCCACCAAGCCGACGCCACCGACAGGACCGCGCCCACCGCGATGCCCTCCAGGCGGGTCGGCAGCAGGGAGTCGGCGTCCTGGCCGAAGTAGCCGAGGAGGAGGGAGAGGGCGCAGGTCATGCCGGCGGCCCAGTAGGCGTAGTTCAGGGGGCGCAGCCAGAGGGCGATCGCGAGGGTCGTGAACATCAGGGCCACCGCGGTGTGGCCGGTGACGCCGGCCGCCGCCACGCCCGTCGCCAGGAGCGTGCCGAGGCAGGCGCCGGCCAGGCGCTCAAGTCCCTTGCGCAGGACGTCGGTACGGCCGCGGTTGCCGCTCGCGGCGACGTAGGCGGTGAGTACGACCCAGGGCCAGTGGTCGTCGAAGAGCAGGTGGCCGAGGGCGAAGGCGGCGGCGATCCCGGCGGCCATCTGGAGTGCCATGCGGGTGCTGGGGCGGGGGTGGAGGCGGGAGCGGCGCGACGGTGCGGCGGGAGCCGGGTCCGGGCGCCAGGGTCCGAAGTGGTCCGCCAGCCCCTGCACCAGCCACACAGCGGCGCACGCCATCGCGCCGGTCAGCGCCGACCAGCCCCAGGTCACCAGCCCGCTCTGGGCCTCGGGCGGCAGGGCCGGGCCGGGCACGACGAGCAGGGCGACCAGCGGGAGGGCGATCAGGGTGCCGGCCTTGGTGGCGGCGGGGCCGTAGCGGCGGATCCAGATGGCCAGCGCCATCGCAGCCGTGTAGACGGCGGCGCCGATCGCGTAGTGCGAGGCGAGCAGCCGGGCGAGAAAGATCGAGGCGCCCGTCGTGACGGGCAGCAGCACCAGCGTGGTGAGCCGGCGGCGGGTGTCGGCGGTGCGCTGGGTCGCGGCGAGGGTCAGGGTGAGGGCGACCGCGAGGACCAGTACGTCGGTGTGCAGCCCGGCGGCCCCCTCCAGTGCCAGCGCGGCTCCCCAGGAGAGCAGAACGGCGGTCATCGTCAGCCCGGCTTCGTACGCGTTGCGTATGAGTTTGGCGGTCACGCGACCGAGAGTACGGGAAAAGGAGCAGTAGATAGTAAGTAATCGCGTAGGATCTGGCCTATGGAACACCTCGCCGAAGCCGCCCGTTTCCGTCGTGCCGTCCTCCGGTTCAACCGGCGGCTGCGCCAGGAGCGCGGGGACGGCAGCCTCAGTGCCAATCAGCTGACGGTGCTCGGGCATCTGTACCGGCACGGGCCGTCCACGCCCGGCGAGGTCGCGGCTGCCGAGCGGCAGCGGCCGCAGTCGCTGACCCGGGTCTTCGCGGAGCTGGAGGCGGAGGGACTGGTCGGACGGGCGCCGGACCCGTCCGACCGGCGGCAGTCCGTGCTGAGCCTGACCGGGGCGGGGCGGGGCGCGCTGGAGGCCGACATGGCCCAGCGGGACGCCTGGCTGGCAGGGGCGTTCGGGGCGTTGAGCGAGACCGAGCGCGGGGTGCTGCTGCTCGCCGCCGCCGTGATGGAGCGGCTGGGAGATGCCGGGTAGGTCAGAAACCGCCGCCGAAGTCCCCGCTGTCCCCGCCCCCGCCGCCGAAGTCCCCGCCCCCGCCGAAGTCCCCGAAGTCCCCGGGGTCGAAGTCCGCGCCCGACACGTCGCCGCCCTGGTAGCCGTCGGCGCCGAAGTCTCCGTACCCGGTGCCGTAGTCGGCCGCGTAGGCGGGCGCGGACATCCAGCCGCCCAGGGCGGTGCCGAGGAGGAGGCCGGGGAGGATGCCGCCGCCGAAGTAGCCGCCCGCCCAGGGGCCGTAGGCCGGGCCCGCGTCCCAGTAGGGGCGGCGGCCGTAGTCGGTGTCGACCTCGCGGATCGCGGGATCGCGGCCGTCGGCGAGGCGGGCGGCGTCGGCCGCGCAGACCGGGACCTCGCGGGGCGCGCCGCCGGACGGGGTCCAGATGGCGTCCGTGACCGAGGGGCCGTGCCGGGGGTCGAAGAAGCAGGGCGGGCGGCGCTCCGGCAGCGGGCGGCCCTCGCGGCGGGCGGCCAGCTGGGCGAGCGAGAAACGGCCGTCCTCCAGGGCCTGGGTGACCGCCCGGACGTCCTCCGGTCTGCGGGCGTCGGCCATCGCGGACTTCGCCTGGTCGTAGGCGTTCAGCGCGCGCTCGTAGTCGGCGCGCATCGCGTCGTCGGCGCGCGGCTCGGCCGGGTGGAAGTCGAGGCGGTCCAGTTCCTCGCCGAACGCGGTGATGTCCTCGTCCACGACCACCCGGAGCCGGTCGAGGGCGGCCCGCTGCTCCTCCTCGTGGCGTCGGCGGCCCCGGCGTACCAGGGCGTACGCGCCCGCCCCGCCCGCCACCACCACGGCTCCGATCGCGATCAGCGCCGTACTGGACACTCCCGAGCCGCCCGCGCTGCCGCCGCCCCAGGCCGAGGGGGCCTTGCCGCCCATGTTGGTCAGGGCCCGGTCGGTGAAGTCGGTCAGCTGGGCCTTGGCGCTCTCGCCCTGGACGCTGGTGACCAGGTTCTGCACGGCCGTGCGGGAGAGCACGGACGAGTCGGCGCGGGCGTCGAAGCGGTCGCCGAGGCGGATCGCGTAGAGGCCGGTGATGCCGGTGGCGGTGCGCAGGTCCGTGAAGAGGTTCTTGGTGGGGTAGTCGGCCGGCAGGACGGCGATGAACAGCGGTTTGTTCGCGTCCTTGACCTGCCGGGCCAGGCTGTCGGCGTCGGCCGTGGAGAGCTGGGCGGCGGCCGCCGGGTCGACGTACACCGGGTTCTTGCGGAGGGCGTCCGCGATCGCCGAGACGCCGGTGACCGCGGACGCCCGCGGGGCGAGCGCAGTCAGGGCGACCAGCGCCAGCGCACACGCCATGAGCAGCAGCCCCGGGAGGCTTCGGGTGGTCCGTCGCACCGCGTTCATGCTTCGAAACTACCCTGAAGCCTCCCCGGGAGTGCTGTCCCTCTACGCCGCCCGGTACGCCTCCGTCAGCTTCTCCACCGCCGCCGCGTACCTGCCGGTGAGCAGCAGGTGGTCCGCGTCGGCGAAGGGCTTGGAGACGGCGGCCGTGATCGACTGCCCGATCTTCGCCTGGACCAGCAGCCGCGCCTTGGCGACCAGCTTCCGGCCGGCCGCGTCGGAGCCCGCCCGTTCGGCCGCCTTCGCGGCCACGCCGAGCGACTTCAGGGTGGCCTCGCCGCCCTTGGGGGCCCTGGTCAGGGTGGTCAGACCCCAGCCGTAGGGGTACTGCGGGTCGTACGACGCGTCGCCCACGTTGATCGGCAGCTGCGCCTCGGACTTCGGCCAGGTGACCGGGAGCTGCCCGGTGAAGGCCTGCTTTCCGTAGAGCACGTCGGCCACGCCGTCGCCCTCGGTGCCCGGCAGCCAGGACGCCACCAGGGAGTCGATCTCGCCGAGCCGGTCGCCGACCAGCTGCGGGCGCCCGGAGACGATCAGCACCGCGCACTTCATGGCCGCGCACACCTTGTCCACGGCGGCCTGGTCGGCGGGGGTCAGCGTGAGGTCGTTGCCGTTGCCGACGTCTCCGACGCCCTCGGCGTAGGGGGTCTCGCCGACCACGACCACACCCACGTCGTAGCCGCTCGTCGGCGCCGAGGCGTCCTTGGAGTAGGTGACGTCTCCCCCGGCGTTCTTCATGCCCTGGAGGATGGTGGTGCCGGTGGTGTGGGTGCCGGACGCGCCCTGCCAGGTGAGGGTCCAGCCGCCGGTCTGGTTGCCGAGGTCGTCGGCGTTGGACCCGGCGACGTACACCTTCTCCGACTTCTTCAGCGGCAGCACGTCGCCGTCGTTCTTCAGCAGCACCTGCGACTCGGCGGCCGCCTGCCGGGCCACCGCCCGGTGCGCGGTGGAGCCGATCTTCGAGGCGCCGGACGTGTCGGCGTACGGGTGCTCGAAGAGCCCCAGCCTGAACTTCTGGGTGAGGATGCGGGAGACCGCGTCGTCGATGCGCTGCTCGGTGACGGTGCCCGCCTTGACCTGGTCGATCAGGGACGCCGTGAAGTCCTTGTAGCCGTACGGGACCATCATCATGTCGACGCCCGCGTTGACGGCTGTGCGCACGTGCGAGGCGTAGTCGCCGGGGAGCTGGTCCATGGCGTTCCAGTCGCTGATCACGAAGCCCTGGAAGCCCATCCGGCCCTTGAGCTCGCCGGTGATCATGTCGGCGCGGGCGTGCATCTTCACCGGGCCCTGGCCGTCGCCGACGATGTCCAGGGAGGAGTAGGAGGGCATGACGGTGCCGATGCCCCGGTCCACCGCGGTCTGGAACGGCGCCAGGTGGATGGCCTCCAGCTGCTGCCGGGTGACCGTGGTGACGCCCTGGTCGACGGTGTACGTGCCGGTCGTGGACGAGCCGTAGGCGGTGCCGCCGTCGCCGACGAAGTGCTTGGCGGTGGCCAGGACCTTGTCGTCGTCCTTGAGGTCGCGGCCGTCTGCCCGTCCCTGGAGGCCCTGGATGATGGTCTCCATGGACTTCACCAGGGCCGGGTCCTCGCCGAAGGACTCGTAGGAGCGGCCCCAGCGTTCGTCACGGCTGACGCAGAGGCAGGGGGCGAAGTCCCAGGGGATGCCGGTGGCGCGGACCTCGGAGGCGGTCACCGCGCCGGTCTTCTCGGCCAGTTGGGGATCCCTGGTCGCGCCGATGCCGATGTTGTGCGGCATGATCGTGGCGCCGGCCAGGTTGTTGTGGCCGTGCACCGCGTCGACGCCGTAGATCAGCGGGATCTGGAACCGGGTCGCCTGCGCCCGGAGCTGGAAGGAGTCGATCATCTGCGCCCAGGCCGCGGCCGTGTTGGGCGTGGGGGTCGAGCCGCCGCCGGAGAGCAGCGAGCCGAGGTCGTACGCGGAGACGTCGCCGCCGGTCCCCACCGCACCGCGCTCGGCCTGGGTCATCTGGCCGGCCTTCTCCTCCAGGGACATCCGGGAGAGGAGGTCGGCGACCCGCTTCTTCACGGGCAACTTGCTGTCCAGGTACGGCAGTCCGTGGGCGTCGATGACGACCTGCGGGGTCTCGGCGGGGGCCTTGGCGCCGGTGACCGTGAGCTTGAGCGGGATGGTCTCGGCCGATTCGGCCGAACGGTCCTTCAGCGTCGGCACCTTGATGGTCTGCGTGGCGCCGGAGGCCGTGCCCGCGGGGAAGGTGAGGGTGCCGGAGACCGCCCGGTAGTCCTTGCCGGCGTCGGCGGTGCCGCCCGTCGTCTCGTAGGCGACGGTGACCGGGTCGTCGATCGGGGCGGATCCGGTGGTGGCGACGGTGACCTTCACGGCCGCCGTACCGCCCTCCTTGACCGGGTAGACGGCCGCGTCGGTGGTGACGGAGGCGCGCAGCGCCTGGTCGGCCTTGCCGTACAACTCCACGTCGTCCATGGCGAACTGGCCCTTGACCCCGACGGGCAGGGTGACCGCGTAGCCCCACATCTGGGTCAGGCCGAGGACGTGGTCGATGCCGCCGACGGGCTGGTAGTCGGTCCGGTAGACGAAGTCCGTGAACGGGATCTCGATCTGCTTCCAGCCGGTGAAGTCGTCGGTGAACGACGTCGTCCAGAGCTCCGAGGCCTCGCCGTTGGCGCCGCCGTCCTTGATCTCGAAGGCGATCTTCTTGCTGTTGTCCTGGCCGTCCCACCAGAAGCGGATGCCCTTGTGGGCGGACCAGTCGTGGGCGGGCTCGGCGGCGGCGAAGTCGTGGGTGAAGCCCCCGTAGCCGCTGATGTCGTACGTCCCCGAGAGGACCTTGGCACCCTCGGGGGCGTCGGCGCGGTCGGCGAACTGGAGCGCGGGCGGGTCGTCGCTGTCGCTTCCCCAGGTGAAGATGCCCTCGGCGGGCTGGGAGGCGAAGGGGACCTCGCCCTCGAAGTGGTCGACGGGGGTGGGGGCCGGGTCGTCGGCGGCGCTGGCGGCCGACAGGGGGATCAGGGCGGCGAGTAGGGCGGTGGAGACGAGCAGGGCGGCTCTTGGCATGGACCTTCCCTCGACTCTCTGGTTCACTCGGGGCTCTCACAGTTCACTCATGGCTTAGATCACGTCGTGAGTTAACTAACGGCTCGCACACCCGTCAAGACGTCCCGTCAGGAAGGGCGATGTGCCCATGAGAAGCACCCCCCACATGCCGACGAGAAGAACACCCCGCGGTCTGCGGCTGCTCCTGGCCGGGCTGCTCACCGCGGCCGGCTTCAGCGCCGTCGTGCCGCCGGCGCACGCGGCCGGCGAGCAGGTCACCGCGTACCTCACCACCACCGACGACTCCGCCGGACGCCATGTCACCCGCGGGCTCCAGGCGCAGACGCCGTTCGCCTTCTCCTCCGGGACCGGCGGCAGCGGCACGAACATCACCGTCGACGAGAACACCCGCTACCAGACCTTCACCGGCGGCGGCGCGTCCTTCACGGACACCGCGGCCTGGCTGATGAACAGCAGCGGGGCGCTGTCCCAGGCCACCCGGGACGCCACCATGCAGAAGCTGTTCTCGCCGACGAACGGGATCGGGCTGTCGTTCCTGCGCAATCCGATGGGCGCCTCGGACCTGGCCCGGTACGGGTACACGTACGACGACGTGGCCGCCGGGCAGACCGACCCGAACCTCAACAGCTTCTCCATCTCGCACGACCTCGCGGACGTCGTGCCGCTCACCAAGCAGGCGCTCCAGCTGAACCCCTCTCTGACTGTCATGGCCTCGCCATGGACGGCGCCGGCCTGGATGAAGGACAGCGGCTCGCTGAACGGGGGCTGGCTCAAGTCGGAGGACTACGCCGCCTACGCCGCGTACTTCGTGAAGTACCTCCAGGCGTACCAGGCGCAGGGCGTCAACGTCTCCTACGTGACCCCGCAGAACGAGCCGACCTGTTGTTCCGGCTACCCGTCGATGAGCTGGAACGCCTCCGGGCTGCAGTACTTCCTCAAGAACGACCTGCTGCCGCAGCTCCAGTCGGCCGGCCTGTCCACCAAGGTCCTCGCGCACGACTGGAACTGGGACGTGTACGACTCCTACGCGGC
Organism: Streptomyces hyaluromycini; assembly: GCF_002217755.1. Taxonomy (GTDB): domain Bacteria; phylum Actinomycetota; class Actinomycetes; order Streptomycetales; family Streptomycetaceae; genus Streptomyces; species Streptomyces hyaluromycini. Next base: position 256,136 of record NZ_BCFL01000016.1, read on the forward strand.
CGCGCTCGTCAACGACTCGACGATCCGCAACCACCCCAACTTCGGCGGGATCGCCTGGCACGGCTACGGCGGTGACGTCGCCGAGCAGACCACCGTGCACAACCAGTACCCCACGCTGGACGCCTTCGGAACCGAGCACTCCGGCGGTACCTGGGTCGCCAACCAGCAGAAGGAGGACATGTCCAACATCATCGACTACACCCGCAACTGGGCGAAGTCGGTGACCAAGTGGTCGCTGGCCGTGGACCAGAACATGGGCCCGCACAACGGCGGCTGCGGCACCTGCACCGGCCTGATCACCGTGCACAACGGTGACGGGGCGAGCGGGACGGTCGACTACACCGTCGAGTACTACGACATGGGCCACCTGACCAAGTTCGTACGGCCGGGCGCGCAGCGGATCGCCTCCACCGCGTCCACCACCGTGCCGAACGTGGCCTGGCGCAACCCGGACGGCTCGAAGGCGCTGATCGCCTACAACGACTCGTCGAGCGCGCAGACGGTGACCATCAACTGGGGCTCCCAGCACGCCGCCTACTCGCTCCCCGGCAAGACCTCGGCGACCTTCACCTGGTCCGGCACCCAGTCGGGCGGCTCCAGCCAGACCGGCGCGTTCGTGGGGCTCGCGAGCAAGTGCCTGGACGTGGCGGGCGGTTCGACCACGAACGGCACCGCCGTCCAGCTCTACGACTGCAACGGCTCCACCGCCCAGCAGTGGACCGTGCAGTCCGACGGCACGGTCCGGGCGCTCGGCAAGTGCCTCGACGTGACGTCGGCCTCGACGGCGGACGGGGCCAAGGTGCAGTTGTACGACTGCAACGGAACCGGTGCGCAACAGTGGTCGTACAACTCTTCGACCGGTGATGTGGTGAACACGGCGGCGAACAAGTGCCTGGACGTCACCGACAACTCGTCGGCGAACGGGGCCCGGGCGCAGATCTGGTCCTGCTCGGGCGCCGCCAACCAGAAGTGGCACCTGCAGTAGGAGCGCCATGAGACGTACCACGGGGGCGGCGGCCGTGCTGGGCACGGCCGCCGGTGCGTTGCTGCTGAGCGGGTGCGCGGCGGTCGACCTGCCGCTGGCCGGGGTGCGGGCGGGGGCCGACGGGACACCGTACGCGCTGATCCGGCCGTGCGGAGACGATCGCTACCAGGGGCTCTCGCTCGACGGCTGGGCCAGGGCGGCACAGGACGGCCCGGCCACCACCGGCTGGGACGTGAAGGGCGAGCGGTCCGGGGACGCCGGGTTCCCGCTGTTCTCGCCGCCCGAGCGGTGGCGGGCCCGGCATCGCGGGGCGCAGAAGCTGCTGCCGGGGCACCACTACACGCTGTCCTTCGGGCACTACATCACCGGCGACTCCTACAACGGGATCGTCGACTTCTCCGCCGAGGACGTCGAGAAGCTGAAACCCGGCCGGGTCTGGGCCGACGGCCGGGTCATGAGCCTCGGCGAGTTCGAGAAGCTCGCCGAGGACTCCTGCTGAACCGGGGGCCTACTCCGCCGGTTCGACACCGGCGCGCAGCAGGCCGTACGTGTACGCGTCCTCCAGCGCCTGCCAGGACGCGGCGATGACGTTCTCCGCGACGCCGACCGTCGACCACTCGGCGCTGCCGTCGGAGGTGGAGATCAGCACGCGGGTCGTGGACTCGGTGCCGTGCTTGCCCTCCAGGATGCGGACCTTGTAGTCGACCAGGTCCAGCTTGGCGAGCTGCGGGTAGATCTTTTCGAGGCCCACACGCAGGGCCCGGTCGAGGGCGTTGACCGGGCCGTTGCCCTCGGCCGTGGCGACGATGCGCTCGCTCTTGGCCCAGAGCTTGACCGTGGCCTCGTTGGCGTGGGTGCCGTCGGGGCGGTCCTCGACGATGGCCCGCCAGGACTCGACGCGGAAGTACGAGCGCGGTCCGCCCTCGACCTCGGCGCGCAGGAGCAGCTCGAAGGAGGCGTCGGCGGCCTCGTAGGTGTAGCCCTGGAGCTCACGCTCCTTGACCCGCTCGACGACGCGGCCGACCAGTTCGCGGTCGCCGCCGAGGTCGACGCCGAGCTCCTTGCCCTTGAGCTCCACCGAGGCGCGGCCGGCCATGTCGGAGACCAGCATGCGCATGGTGTTGCCGACGAGGGCGGGGTCGGTGTGCTGGTACAGGTCCGGGTCGACCTTGATCGCGGAGGCGTGCAGGCCGGCCTTGTGCGCGAAGGCCGAGACACCCACATAGGGCTGGTGGGTGGAGGGCGTGAGGTTGACGACCTCGGCGATGGCGTGCGAGATGCGGGTCATCTCGCGGAGCCGGCCCTCCGGCAGCACCTTCTTGCCGTACTTCAGCTCCAGGGCGGCGACCACCGGGAACAGGTTGGCGTTGCCGACCCGCTCGCCGTACCCGTTCGCCGTGCACTGGACGTGGGTGGCACCGGCGTCCACGGCGGCCAGGGTGTTGGCGACGGCGCAGCCGGTGTCGTCCTGGGCGTGGATGCCGAGCCGGGCGCCGGTGTCCGCGAGGACGGTGGAGACGACGGCGTTGACCTGGGCGGGGAGCATGCCGCCGTTGGTGTCGCAGAGGACCACCACGTCGGCGCCGGCCTCGGCGGCGGCCCGTACGACGGCCTTGGCGTACTCGGGGTTGGCGCGGTAGCCGTCGAAGAAGTGCTCGCAGTCGACGAAGACCCGGCGGCCCTGGCCCTTCAGGAAGGACACCGTGTCGCGGACCATCTCCAGGTTCTCGTCGAGGGTGGTGCGCAGCGCCAGCTCGACATGCCGGTCGTGGGACTTGGCGACCAGTGTGATCACCGGGGCGCCGGACTCCAGCAACGCCCTGACCTGGGGGTCCTCCGCCGCCTTGGCGTTCGCCCGGCGGGTGGCGCCGAAGGCGACCAGCTGGGCGTGCCTGAAGTCGATCTCCTGCTGGGCGCGGGCGAAGAACTCGGTGTCCCGGGGGTTGGCGCCCGGCCAGCCGCCCTCGATGAAGCCCACGCCGAAGTCGTCCAGGTGCCGTGCGATGGCCAGCTTGTCCGCGACGGTGAGGTTGATGCCCTCGCGCTGCGCGCCGTCGCGCAGCGTGGTGTCGAAGACGTGGAACGAGTCGTCCAGCTCGTGGGTTTCCGTCTCGGTCATGGTCCCTAGGCTCCTGATGTCTTTTCTCGGTCGTACCGGAATGACCGGCTCCACCGTCCCTCAATGGTCCCTCGCGCCTCGCCGTCCGGCTGAAGGTGGGCCGGAAAACGAAAAAACCCCTCGCGGGTGCGAGAGGTCTGCGCGCGGGTCGAGGACGACGATGGCCACCCGTACCTGGTCGTACGTGGTGGTCACTGCGGACCGGCGCGCCTGCTGCCAATAATCATGGCGAACGAGAGCACGGAGGCAGTCTGACACAGCCCCGCCCCCGGCTCACTAACTGTCTCAGGATGCGGTCGTCACAGACGGTGACATACGCCACAGGCGATACGGTCCGCTACCGCGGATGCCTTACGAACGCGTCCTGTTCGCCGTTGCCGGTCGCAAGGTCACGCGTCCGCGAGAAGATCCGTTTCCAGGAACTCGCGTACATGGCCGAGAACCTGGGCCCGGTCCGTGCCGCGCAGCCCGATGGCCACGTGGATGGAGAAACCGTCGAGCAGGGCGCGCAGGCGGGCGGCGCACCGGTCTGGGTCGACGGGCCGGAACTCGCCGCGCGAGATGCCCTCCGCGAGCAGCGCCACCAGGTCGCGGTGCCAGGCGCCCTCGATGGCGGCCTGCCGGTCGCGGGCCACAGCATCGGCGGCAGCGCTCTGCGAGCGGTTCCAGACCTCCAGCCAGAGCGTCCAGTGCGGGTCCCGGTGCCCGTCGGGGACGTACAGGTCGACGTAGGCGTCGAGGCGCTCGCGGGCGGTGCCGCGCCGGGTGAGCAGCCGGCCGCGCTCGGCGCCCAGCCGGCCCTCGCTCCACTCCAGGGCCTGGAGCAGCAGTTCGTCCTTGGAGTGGAAGTAGTAGAGGAGGTGGCCGCTGCTCATCCCGACCTCGCGGCCGAGCGCGGCCATGGTGAGCTTCTCCAGGCCCCGTTCGGCGATCATCGTCATGGCGGCGGCGAGCACCTCCTCGCGGGGCGGGGCCTGTCTGCGCCCACCGGCCATCTTCGGCTCCTCGAACTACGACTGGATCTTCGGCTGCTGCTGCGTGATGCAGTGGATACCCCCACCACCCGCGAAGATCGTACGGGCGTCCACCAGCGTGACCGTCCGCTCGGGGAAGAGACGGCGGAAGATCCCGGCGGCGATCTCGTCGCGCGGGTCGTCGAAGCCGCACAGCACGACCCCGCCGTTGCACAGGTAGTGGTTGATGTAGGAGTAGTCGGCCCAGTGGCCGTCCGCCTCCAGGACGGTCGGGGCCGGCACCTCGACGACCTCCAGCGTCCGGCCGCGCGCGTCCGTCTGGGACCGCAGCAGGCCGATGACCTCCTTGGTCACCTCGTGGTCGGGGTGCGCGGGGTCGGGCTGGGAGTGCGCCACCACGACTCCCGGGCGGGCGAAGGCGGCGACGATGTCGACGTGCCCGAGGGTGCCGAACCCGTACGGGGGGTAGTCGCCGGTGAGGCCGCGGGGCAGCCATATCGCCTTGCGGGTGCCGAGCATCCCGTGGATCTCCGCCTCGACCTCTTCCCGCGTCCAGCCCGGGTTGCGCTCGGGGCCCAGCTGCACGGTCTCGGTCAGCAGGACGGTCCCCTCGCCGTCGACGTGGATCGCACCGCCCTCGTTCACCAGCTTCGAGGCGTACGTCCGCGCGCCCGCGAGGTCCGAGACATGTGCGGCGATCTTCGCGTCGTGCTCCCAGCGGGCCCAGTGCTGGGCGCCCCAGCCGTTGAACGTCCAGTCCACGGCGGCCAGTTCGCGTCCGTTGGTGAGGAAGGTGGGGCCGATGTCGCGCATCCAGGCGTCGTCGAGGTCGCGCTCGACGGTGTCGACGCCCGGGCCGAGCAGCGCCTGCGCCTCGGCCGACTGGCCGGGGCCGCACACGACCGTCACCGGTTCGAAGCGGAGGACGGCGCGGGCCACCGACGCCCAGGCCATCCGGGCGGCGACGAGGTCGTCGGGGTCGTCGAAGGTGGGGTTGGGGCCCGGCCACGCCATCCAGGTGCGCTCGTGCGGGGTCCACTCGGCGGGCATCCGGAAGCCGTCGGAGGCAGCAGACATCGGTGCTCCTTACAGGAAGTACAGGCGGTTGAGGGAGACGGAGTCGGCGGGCTCCGAGCGCAGCGGCTCGCCGTCGAGGGTCACCAGGCCGGTGCGCCGGTCGACGTCGACCGCTCCGGTACGGGAGTTGAGCCGCAGGTCGGCCGGGCCGATGCCGCGGGTGCCGCGGACGGCGACCCGGCGGCGCCGGGTGGGCATGGTGTCGTGGCCCTGGTCGAGGGCGGCCTGTGCCACGAACGCGACGGAGATGTCGGCGGGGGTGGCGCCGTACGCCCCGAACTGCGGTCCCAGGACGAGGGGTTCGCAGGTGTCGGTGGCCGCGCCCGGGTCACCGGTGACGCCGAACGCGGGAAAGCCGGACTTCAGCACCAGCTGCGGCTTGGCCCCGAAGTACTCCGGCGCCCACAGCACGATGTCGGCGAGCTTGCCCACCTCGATCGAGCCGACCTCGTGGGCGAGGCCGTGGGCGATCGCGGGGTTGATGGTCAGCTTGGCCATGTACCGCAGCACGCGCTCGTTGTCGTGGCCGTCGTCCGGGGCGCCGAGCTCGGCCTTCATCTTGCCGGCCATGGCGAAGGTACGGCGGACGGTCTCCCCCGCCCGGCCCATGCCCTGGGCGTCGGACGAGGTGATGCCGATCGCGCCCAGGTCGTGCAGCACGTCCTCGGCTCCCATGGTCCCGGCGCGGATGCGGTCGCGGGCCATGGCGGCGTCGCCGGGCAGGTCGGTCTTCAGGTCGTGGACGGAGACGATCATCCCGTAGTGCTCGGCGACCGCGTCCCGGCCGAACGGCAGGGTGGGGTTGGTGGAGGAGCCGATGACGTTGGGGACACCGGCCATCTTCAGGACGTTGGGCACGTGTCCGCCGCCGCAGCCCTCGATGTGGAAGGCGTGGATGGTGCGGCCCTCCAGCACCCGGAGGGTGTCCTCGACCGACAGGCACTCGTTCAGGCCGTCGCTGTGCAGGGCGACCTGGACGTCGTGCTCCTCGGCGACCCGCAGGGCGGTGTCCAGGGCGCGGGTGTGGGCGCCCATGTCCTCGTGCACCTTGAAGCCCGAGGCGCCCCCCTCGGCCAGCGCCTCGACCAGCGGAGCCGCGTGCGAGGACGAACCCCGCCCGAGGAAGCCGATGTTGACCGGCCAGGCGTCGAAGGCGTTGAACGCGTGCTTCAGCGCCCAGGGCGAGTTGACGCCCACGCCCCACACCGGCCCGAACTCCTGCCCGATGATCGTCGTCACGCCGGAGGCCAGCGAGGCCTCCATGATGCGCGGCGACAGCAGATGGACGTGCGTGTCGACGGCCCCGGCGGTGGCGATGAGCCCCTCGCCGGACACGATCGAGGTCCCGGTGCCGACCACGACGTCGACCCCGTCGAGGGTGTCGGGGTTCCCGGCCCGCCCGATCGAGCAGATCCGCCCCTCCCTGATGCCGATGGACACCTTCCGGATCCCGAGCACGGCGTCGATCACGACGACGTTGCTGATCACGACGTCACAGGTCTCGCGGACGGCGGCGGCCTTGAGGTGCAGCCCGTCCCTGGCCGTCTTGCCGAAGCCGGCCAGGAACTCGTCGCCGTAGCGCTGGGAGTCGTCCTCGACGCGGATCACGAGCCCCGAGTCCCCGAGGCGGACGCGGTCGCCGGCCCGGGGGCCGTGGGTGGCCGCGTACTCGTACGGGGTGAGACGGCGGGCCTCGGCGGGATGCCCTCCGGGACGGCTCATCGCTCGGCCTCCTCTGTCTGTCCTACGCCCAGGTATCCGCAGGCGGCGGCGCGGCGCAGGGCCTCCGCGCGGGCGCCGGGCGCGTCCAGCGGCCCGTCGACGAGCCCGGCGAAGCCGATGGCGACCCGGCCGCCGCCGATCGGCACGAGACCGACCTCGTGCGACTCCCCCGGCCCAAACCGCACGGACGACCCGGCGGGCACGGCGAGCCGCAGGCCGTAGGCCGCGGCGCGGTCGAAGTCGAGGCGCGGGTTGGCCTCGAAGAAGTGGAAGTGCGAGGTGACGGAGACGGGCACGGTCGCGGTGTTGGTGACGGTCAGCCGTACGACCGCCTCCGGGTCGGCGTGCTCGGGCCCCGGCAGCAGCGCACCGGGCGCGTCCTCGCCCAGTCCCCCGCGCCCGATCGGGTCGGTGACGACGGCGAGCCTGGACCCGTCGTCGAAGACGGCCTCGACGTGCACCTCGGTGACGACGTCGGCGACGCCGGGCAGCACGTCGGCGGGGCCGAGGACGGAGCGGGCCGCCTCGATCGCCTCGGCGAGCCGCCGGCCGTCCCGGGCAGCCTCGCACACGGTGTCCGCGATCAGCGCGGTGGCCTCCGGCACGTTGAGCCTGAGGCCCCGGGCGCGGCGGGCGCGGGCCAGCTCGGCGGCTCCGAAGAGCAGCAGCCGGTCACGTTCCGTGGGGGTCAGTCGCACGTTCAGGCACCTTCTTCGCATCCTCGACTTAGAGCACCACTCTAAATGTCGGATTACGAGAAGGGAACCATTGACATCGACTTGCGAGTCGCCCACATTGAACGCCGCTCTAACCATCAGCCCGGATGTCTCAGGTGGCCGTCGAAGGAGACCAGCCATGCCGATAGAACAGCGCGGAGTCGACACCATTCCGGAGGGGATGGGGGTACCTCCCGCGCTCGAACGCAGTTGAGAGCGTGGGGGAGCACCAGCGGGCCGAAGGACCTGGTCTCGATCCTGCTCGGCTCCAACCTCTGCCTCGGCGTGATCATCTTCGGCTGGCTGCCGCCGTCCTTCGGGCTCGGTTGGTGGGCGTCGGTGAGCGCGATCGTGGCGGGCACGCTGATCGGCACGGTGTTCACGGCCCCGCTGGCCCTGGTCTCCCTCCGTACCGCGACCAACCTGTCCACCTCCTCCGGCGCCCAGTTCGGGGTGCGCGGGCGGCTGGTCGGCTCGGTGGTGGGCCTGCTGCTCGCCCTCGGCTACACCGCGCTGACCGTGTGGATCGGCGGCGACGTGATGGTGGGCGTGCTGGGACGGCTGTTCGGAATGCCGGCGGACGGGGCGGCGTACGCCGTGGTCTACACGGTGCTCGCGGCGGCGACGGTGGCGGGCGCGGTGTACGGCTACCGTGTGCTGCTCGCCATGTCCAAGGTCCTCGCCGTCGGCATGACGGCCCTGCTGGTCCTCGGGATCTTCGCCTACGCCCCGCACTTCACCACCTCCGCGCTGCCGGAGGCGGGCGGCTACCTGCTGGGCGGCTTCTGGCCGACGTGGTGTCTGGCGGCGGTGGCCGCCGGGCTGTCCGGGCCGGTCGCCCTCATCACCCTCCTCGGCGACTACACCCGCTACATCTCCCGCCGGGTCCTGCACGGAACCTGGCTGGGCCTGATCCTGGGCCTCCTGGTCCCGCAGCTCTTCGGCACGTTCACCGCGTACGCGGCGCGGGCGGCGGCGGACTACGCGGGCCCGCTGGTGTCCGCCTCCCCCGCCTGGTACCTGGTACCGCTCCTGCTCTCCGCCTCGGCCGGCTCGGTGGGCAACGCGGGCCTCATGCTCTACTCCATGGGCCTCGACCTGGACACGATCCTCCCCCGCGCGTCCCGCGCCCGCGCCACCTACACGGTCGCGATCGTCGCCACGGCCTGCGTCTTCGCCGGCCTCCCCCAAACGCTCGGCTTCGCTCGCGCCCGGGGGGGACCCCCATCGCCTGGAACGCGCAGTCCGCGATGACGTCCTTCGTCCTCCTGCTCACCGCCATCGGCACCCCGTGGGCGGTCATCACCCTGATCGGCTTCGCCCGCTGCCGGGGCGTGTACGACGCGGACGCCCTCCAGGTCTTCAACCGCCGCTCGCGGGGCGGCATCTACTGGTACCGGGCCGGCTGGAACGTCCGGGCCACGGCGTCCTGGGCGCTCGGCGCGGGTGTAGGACTCCTGGCGGTGTCACTCCCGTCGTACGAGGGCCCGCTGCTGTCACTGACGGGCGGGGTGGACTGCAGCTTCCTGCTGTCAGGGCTGGTGGGCGGCGCGGTCTATCTGCTGCTGCAACTCCGGAGCAGCGACAACCCGGTCCAGGTTCACTCAGCCCGTCCGGCGCCTGAGGACGAAGGCCGCGCAGAACCACACTCCAGCCCGTCCGGCATCCGAGAACAAAGGCCCACCAGAACCACACGCCAGCCCATCCCGCATCCGAGAACAAAGGCCCACCAGAACCACACGCCAGCCCATCCGGCGTTTGAGGACGAGGCCGTTCAGGCCGAAGGGGGGTCCGGGGGCGCAGCCCCCGACAAGGGCCGCCACCCCTACGGCACCGCCCCCGTCAGGAACCCAGGTGATCGTCGAGGAAGCCGACCAGCTGGTCGACGACCTTCCGGGTGGTCCAGGGCTCGGTCATCGAGGCGGGCATCCCTATGGCCCCGTCGCCGTGACCGGCGCCCGTGATGATGTAACGGGTGCTGTCGACGCCCTTGGCCAGGAGCGCATTGTTCAGCGCCAGGGTCTCGCTGGGCGAGACAAGGCGGTCCTGGTCGCCGTGGTAGATGAGGAAGGCCGGGTCGCCGGCGTCCGCGTACGTGGCCGGGTCGGCGGCCTTGACCTCGTCCGTGTACTCGGCGACGGACTTCTTCGTGTCGGGACCGTAGACCCATTTGGCCGTCATGTTGCCGACGGCGAGGTTCTCCTGCTTGGTCTTGTCGTCGTAGTCCGCGCCGATCTTCGAGAGGTCGGCCGGCCCGAAGTCGTCGACGACGGCCTGGACCTCGCTGCTCTGGTCGAGGTTGTCACCGACGTCGAACTTCTTGATCCCGCCGGTGGTGCCGGCCATGGCGGCGAGGTAGCCGCCGGCCGAGTCGCCCCACACGGCGACCTGGTCGGGATCGATCCGGTACGCGGCGGCGTGGGCGCGCAAATAGCGGATCGCGGACTTCACGTCGGCGAGGCCGTCGGCGTAGGTGGCCCCGTCCGTGGTGGTGCGGTACGAGACGCTGGCGACCACGTAGCCGTGTTCGGCGATGTAGGTCCGCCGGTTCAGCCCCTGCTCCTTCGGGGCCGCCAGGAAGCCGCCGCCGGGGATGTAGACGACCAGGGGCTTCTCGCCGCCGGACTTCGGCACGGTGATGTCCAGCTTCAGCTCGGTCTTCTTCCCGTTCGCGCCGGGGGTCGAGTACACGATGTCGTCGTGCGTTTCCACCTCGGTCCCGCCGCACTCGATCTGTGCCCCCGTGGCCGTGATCACCTTGCTGTTGGTGGTGTCGGGCTTGGCCACGGTCGAGGCCACCGGAAGCTGGCCACCGGCGCCCGCACCGCCGGGCCCGCCGGAGGGGACGCCGGCGGGAGCTCCGGCTCCGGCGCCCGCGCCGCCCTGCGGTGCCGAGGTGGTGGGGCAGCTGCTCGGCTGGGCACTGGCCGCGCCCGACTCCGTGGTCTCACCGTCCGTGGAACAGGCGGTGAGAGCGAGTCCCAGGGCCGCCACTCCGACGAGTGTCCTGCCCAGCATGAACTTGGCCATGACGTTCCTCTTTCACATGTTCGGCATCGCGGCGGGCCCTGCCTGTCGGACCGGGCCCGGCGAGCAGCAGCGCCGGGCACGGGCGTTCCCCAGGGCCTCAGGGCCTCAGGAGTCGGCTCTCTCGCCCTCGGTGGCCGGCGGACCGGGCGCTTCCCGGCCGCCACCGAGCATGGCCGGGCCGTGCGAGGCGGGTGTTCGTGGATTGTTCGGGCAACGTAAGGACCGGCGGACCGGCCCGCACGAGGCGGGGCGCGGGGGCCGTGACCGCTAGGCTCGGTGCACATGCCCCAGGACAAAGGTCTCGTCCTGATCGTGGAGGACGAGGCGCACATCGCCGACCTGCAGCGGCTCTACCTGACCAGGGACGGCTTCGGCGTGCACGTGGAGAGCGACGGCCGCGCCGGACTGGCGGCGGTCCGGCGGCTCCGCCCGGTGGCCGTCGTGCTCGACCTCACCCTCCCCGGCCTCGACGGCGTGGAGTTCTGCCGTCTGCTGCGGGACGGCGGCGACTGGACGCCGGTGGTGATGGTCACCGCCCGGGACGAGGAAGCGGACCGGATCATCGGCCTGGAGCTCGGCGCGGACGACTACCTGACCAAGCCGTTCTCGCCGCGGGAGCTCGTCGCCCGGATCAGGACGGTGCTGCGCCGGGCCGCCGGGCCGCCGGCCGAGCCGGTGCTGACGATGGGCGCGCTCACCCTCGATCCGGCCCGCCGGACCGTCCACCTCGACAGCCGGCCGGTCGACCTGACCACGACCGAGTTCAACCTGCTCGCCCATCTGATGCGCCGGCCCGGCCAGGTCTTCACCCGCGCGCAGCTGATGTCCCACGTCTGGGGGTACGCCGACTACCGCGACGGCCGGGTCGTCGACGTCTACGTCTCCCAGCTGCGCGGCAAGCTCGGTGACGCCGGCCCCATCCGCACCGTTCGCGGGGTCGGCTACAGCGCCGGCCCGGCGTGAGGAACCCGGCATGAACAAGGCGGTACGGCACCGGCTCAGGCCCCGGTGGCCGGTGCGCGGCTCGCTCGCCGGCGCCATCGTCCTGCTGGCGACACTGGTGGCGGCGCTCGCGGTCATGCTGACGGGGCTGGTGTCCGGGGAGACGGCCCATGCGAATGCCGAGGCCCAGGAGCGCGACCGGCTCGCCCGCCAGGCCGCGGTCCTCAGCCGCGTCCCGGCGCCCCCCTCGCTCCTCCGCGAGGACGAGCAGCGGCTGGCCGGATCCAACGGCGTGCGGCTCGCCGTCGTCGCCCCGGACGGCAGGGTCGCCGGACCGGCCGCCCCGGCACTCACCGACGCCGACCGCGACCGGCTGCTGTCCGGCCGTCCCGTGTCCGCCACCGCCACCCTGGACGGCAAGAACTTCATGGTCGAAGCGCACCCGGCTCATGGGGGCGGCGCCGTCGTGCTCATCCAGCCGATGACCGACGTGGGGCGGGCCGCCTCCCGGATGCAAAGGAGCCTGCTGCTGCCGATGGGCACCGGACTGGTGGGCGCCGCACTGGCCGGGGCGTTCCTGGCCCGCCGCATCGCCCGGCCGCTGGCCTCGGCCGCGGCCGTCGCGCACCGGCTGGCCGCGGGCGAGCGCGGGCTGCACGGTCCGGCGGGCGGCCCCGCGGAGGCGGTCGAACTGGGCAGCTCGCTGACCGTGCTCGACCAGGCGCTGACCCGCAGCGAGAACCGCCAGCGGGAGTTCCTGCTGTCCGTCTCCCACGAGATCCGCACCCCCCTGACCGTCGTGAAGGGCTACGCGGAGGCCCTCGACGACGGCGTCGTGCCGGCCGGGGAACTGCCCGCCGTCGGACGCACCCTGCTGACCGAGACCCGGCGGCTCGACGGTTTCGTCAGCGACCTGCTGCGGCTCGCCCGCCTCGAAGCGGACGACTTCCACCTCGCCATCCGGCGCACCGACCTGGGCGCCCTGGTCGAGGAGGCCGCGGAAACCTGGTCGCGGCTCTGCGCACGCCACCACGTCGACTTCCGCCTGGAGCGCCCGAACTCCCCGGTCCTCGCCGACACGGACGGGTTCCGCGTACGGCAGATCGCCGACGGACTGCTGGAGAACGCCCTGCGCGTCACCCCGGAAGGCAGCCCCCTCGTCCTGGCGCTGCGCGCCGAAGGCGGTCACGCCGTCATCCAGGTCCGCGACGGCGGCCCCGGCCTGTCCGACGACGACGCCGCGGTCGCGTTCGAGCGTGGCGTGCTCCGCGACCGCTACCGGGACATCCGCCCCGTCGGCAGCGGCCTCGGCCTGGCCATCGCCCATCGCCTCACCACCCGGCTGGGCGGCACCATCACCGCCGGCGGCCAGGGACCCGAGGGCGGCGCCTGCTTCACCGTCAGACTGCCGGGCAGCGCGGTGGGCTGACCAGGTCAGCCCGCCTCCAGCCCCGGCAGGAACCGGCTCGCCCCGAACGCCGGTTTGAGGTCCGTGAACCACGTCGCCCCCTCGTCGTACGCGGCGAAGAAGGGGCGGCCGACCAGGTCCGGGTCGCGGGCCTGGATCAGGTGGAGCGCGAAGACCTTCTCGCCGGCCACCTCGGCGACGCCGTCCACGCAGACCTTGCCCGGCATCGCCGACATCACAGGACCGCGGACCGTACGGGCGAGGCCCGACACGCGGGCGTAGGCGTCGCGGAAGATGGCGTGGCCGCGGGCCAGCGGAACGCCGAAGTAGCCCTGGGGGCCGGTGTCCCGCTCCACGAACTGGTAGTACGGCACCGCGCCGAGCGTGGTCGTCTCCTCCCAGAGCTCGGCCCAGGCGTCCGCGCTGTCGTTGATCCCGGCCACCAGCGGGCCCTGGCAGCGGATCACGGCCCCGCTGTCGCGGACGCGCCGCATCGCCTCCCGGACGACGGGCGGACGGAGCTCCTGCGGATGGGTGAAGTGGGCCATCAGGGCCAGATGCCGGCCGCTCGCCACCACCTCCTCGAAGAGGCGCAGCAGATCGTCGGCGTCGCGGTCGGTGGTGAAACGGTACGGCCAGAAGGCGAGGGACTTGGTGCCGATGCGGATCGAGCGGACGGTGTCGATCCGCAGCAACGGCTCGACGTAGCGGCGCAGCACCTCCGTGCTCATCACCAGGGGGTCGCCGCCCGTGACCAGAATGCTGGCGACCTCGGGGTGGGCGCGCAGATAGGAGCCGGTGGCCGCGATGTCGTCGGTCGCGATGCGCAGGTCCGCCTCGCCGACGAACTGCGGCCAGCGGAAGCAGTAGGTGCAGTAGGCGTGGCAGGTCTGGCCCTGGCGGGGGAAGACCAGCACCGTCTCCGGGTACTTGTGCTGGAGGCCGGTCAGCCGCTGCCCCTCGTGCACGGGGACGTTGGCGTCGAGCTGGCCGGAGGGGTGCGGGTTGAGCCGCATCCGGATCTCGTGCGCGGCGCGCTGGATCTCCGCGCGTGGGGCGTCCCCGGCCAGCAGGTCGGCCATCCGGCGGACGTCGGGCGGGGGCAGCATCCCGGCCTGCGGGAAGGTCAGCCGGAAGACGGGGTCCTCGGGCACGGCCGACCAGTCGATCAGCTCGTCGACGACATACGCGTTGGTACGGAACGGCAGTACCGAGGAGACCGCCCGCAGCGCCAGCCGCTGATCGTCCGTCAGAGGGACACGCCGGAGCAGACCGTCCAGGTCACGGGGCGTGAAGGCGCGAAAGCGGGGGTGGTGCGCTGAGCTCATGTGTGGCGGGGCCCTCTGTTCATTCCGTGACCAGGACCGTGGACGGCCGCAACTCCACGAAGGCGGCCGCCTGCGCATCGTACTTCTCCCCGAAGACGTGGATGAGCCGCCGATGCAGCTCGCTCTCGTCGTCGACGACGATGACGTCGTGCGCGCCGGACCCGCTCAGTGCCTCGCTGTAGGCGCTGAGTTGGTCGAGCCGGCGGCGGGCCAGGTAGGTGACGAGGTCGGGGGCGGCGACGTACAGGCGGTCGTCGAGGAAGACGAAGTGGCAGACGAACTCCCGTCGCCCGTCCGTGGCGTCGACGAGGGTGACGGGAAGGCGGGTGAACCGTTCCATCGGCTTGCCCTGCTGCCAGAGTTCGTCGAAGCGCTGTTCCACGAAGGTGCCCAGCGGGGAACGGACCGCGACCTCCAGCTGGACGCCCTCGCCGGAGAGCCGGCCGACGGTCAGGAAGGAGACCAGGCAGCGCTCGTCCCAGCGGTAGAGGGTGACACCGGGGGAGGTGGAGCACAGCCGTACTTCGAGCAGTTGCCGGGAGGTGGCGTCCAGGCGGCGGGCGAACCCGTCCAGGGTGCGCAGGTTGCGCATGATGTCGCGGCGGATGTCGGCACTCTGCTCGCCCAGTTCGCGGCCGCGCAGGATGACCGCGAGGGAGTCGGGGTCCAGGAGCAGGATCTGCACCCGGGCGCCGCTCGCGGTGGCGGATCTGACGCCCCGGAACAGGCGCTCGGAGAACTGTGGTCCGAACAGGTTGGAGAAGGTGTCCAGGACCTTCACGTTGGAGGTCGAGCCGTGCACCTGGGCGGCGAACCACTCGTAGTCCAGTCGGGTGTGCTCGCGGACCCGGCCCTCCTGGGCGCGGGATATCAGCGGGCCGATGACGAACACGGTGACGACCACGCCGACGATGTCGGTGCCGAGGTTGAGGGCGAGGTTCTGCCCGTAGTTGTCCATCGTCGAGGCCCGCCACAGCAGCAGGCCCGCGACGGCGGTGAGCAGGGCGAGCACCGTGAGGCTCTGCGGGCGGCGCGGCGTGCGTAACGTGCGCATCAGCCAGCGCAGCCGAGGCACCGGCGACCGTCCGCTCACGCGTGCTCCCTCCCCCGTGTGGAATCAGGAGATACCCGTACGGGGGAGGTGATACGCGTCGAACGCCCAGCCGAAGATCGCCTGTTGGTGCGATCGGCCGGATCAGCCGAGCCGGTGCATCCAGCCGTGCTTGTCCTCCACCGTGCCGCGCTGGATGTCGAGGAGCGCCTCGCGGAGCCTGAGGGTGACCTCGCCGGGCTCGCCGCCCGACTGCTGCCACTCGGCGTCCGTGCGCTTGACGGTGCCGACCGGGGTGATCACGGCGGCGGTGCCGCACGCGAAGACCTCGGTGAGGGTGCCGTTCTCCGAGTCGCGCTGCCACTGCTCGATGGAGACCCGGGCCTCCTCGGACTCGTAGCCGAGGTCGCGGGCGACGGTGAGGAGGGAGTCGCGGGTGACGCCTTCGAGGATCGAACCGGTGAGGGTCGGGGTGACGATCTTGTCCCCGTACACGAAGTACAGGTTCATGCCGCCGAGCTCCTCGACCCACTTGTGCTCGACCGCGTCGAGGTAGCAGACCTGGTCGCAGCCCTGGGCCGCGGCCTCGGCCTGGGCGAGCAGGGAGGCCGCGTAGTTGCCGCCGGTCTTGGCGTCGCCCATGCCGCCGGGGACGGCGCGGACGCGGTCCTCGGAGGCCCAGATGGAGACCGGCCTGACCCCGCCGGGGAAGTAGGCGCCGGCCGGGGAGGCGATGACCAGGAAGAGGTACTCGTTGGCCGGCTTGACGCCCAGGCCGACCTCGGTGGCGATCATGAAGGGGCGCAGGTAGAGGGATTCCTCGCCGCCGTGCGCCGGGACCCACTCCTTGTCCTGCTGGACCAGCAGGTCACAGGCCTCGATGAAGGTCTCCACCGGCAGCTCGGGCATGGCGAGCCGGCGGGCGGAACGCTGGAAGCGCTTGGCGTTCTGGTCGGGGCGGAAGGTGGCCACCGAGCCGTCGGGGCGACGGTAGGCCTTCAGGCCCTCGAAGATCTCCTGGGCGTAGTGCAGGACGTTGGTGGCCGGGTCGAGGGGGATCGGCGCGTACGGAACGAGCTGGCCGTCGTGCCAGCCGCGGCCCTCGGTCCACTTGATCGTCACCATGTGGTCGGTGAAGTGGCGGCCGAATCCGGGGCTGGCCAGGATCGCCTCGCGCTCGGCGGCGGCGAGCGGGTGCGCGGACGGCTTGAGCTCGATCGTGGGCGTCGTCATGGGTAGGTGTCCTTCACCGGTTGTAGTGATGGGCCGCGCTCACACCCTTGTCATAGGACGTCCGAGCATTCCCTCATGGCGCGGCTCCGCGTTCGATTATCGCGCGGGGGCCGGGGTGGAAGGAATCGGGGTGAATGCGGACCGGGGTAGATGGTGGCACCCGGCGGCAGGCATGGGAAAGCCGCCGGGCGCTGATGCGACCCGGCGGCTTCGAAGATCTGCAGAAGCTCGGCAGGTCAGCCGGCTACTCGTACGGCGAGCGCGTCGCCGATCTCCGAGGTGGAGCGGGCGGGCTCGCCCTGGCGTGCGGTGAGGTCGGCGGTGACGGCCTCCTCGACGCGAACGGCCTCGGCCTCGTAGCCGAGGTGGCGGAGCAGCAGGGCGACGGACAGGACCGTGGCGGTGGGGTCGGCCTTGCCCTGGCCGGCGATGTCGGGCGCGGAACCGTGGACCGGCTCGAACATCGACGGGAACTCGCGGCTCGGGTTGATGTTGCCGCTCGCCGCGACGCCGATGCCGCCGGAGACGGCCGCGGCGAGGTCGGTGATGATGTCGCCGAAGAGGTTGTCGGTGACGATGACGTCGAAGCGACCGGGGTCGGTGACGAGGTAGATCGTCGCCGCGTCGACGTGGATGTAGTCCGTCGCGACCTCGGGGAACTCCGCGGCGACCTTGTTGAAGATGTTCGTCCACAGGTGCCCGGCGAAGGTCAGCACGTTGTTCTTGTGGACCAGCGTGAGCTTCTTGCGCGGGCGGGCCTGGGCGCGGGCGAAGGCGTCCCGGACGACGCGCTCGACGCCGAAGGCCGTGTTGACGGAGACCTCGGTGGCGACCTCGTGCTCGGTGCCCTTGCGGATGGTGCCGCCGTTGCCGGTGTACGGGCCCTCGGTGCCCTCGCGGACCACGACGAAGTCGATCTGCGGCTCACCCGCGAGCGGGGTGGCGACACCCGGGAGCAGCTTCGACGGACGCAGGTTGACGTGGTGGTCGAAGGCGAAGCGCAGCTTCAGCAGGAAGCCGCGCTCCAGGACGCCGGAGGGGACGCTCGGGTCGCCGATGGCGCCCAGCAGGATGGCGTCGTGCTGCTTCAGCGCGTCGAGGTCGGCGTCGGTGAGGGTCTCACCGGTGGCGTGGTAACGCTGGGCGCCGAAGTCGAACTCCTTGGTCTCCAGCTTCACGTCCTGCGGGAGGACGGCGGAGAGGACCTTGAGGCCTTCGGCCACGACTTCCTGCCCGATGCCGTCACCGGGGATCACTGCGAGACTGATGCTGCGAGACATGCGGGCACCCTACTCCTCGTCCCACGGGATGACACACACCGTCCGACATACGGACACGGCGGGTCGTTCCGTCGACGGGCGTTCACCCGTACGTATGACCGGTGTTGGCCTGCGCTGGGCATCTTTCCCGACATGACCGTGCCTTCCAGGGGGACACCCCCCGAATCCCCCGTCCCCGACTTCGGCATCCCGCCGCGACTGGCCGCCCGGATGAGCATGGCCGAGCAGTACGAGTATCTGCGCGCCCGGCTGGTGAGCCGCCGCACCCTGGTGACGGCGGGCGCGGTGGCGGGCGGCGGGCTGGTCACCGGCTGCGCGACGAAGTCGGCGAGCCCGGCGCCGGCCACCTCGGCGGTGCGGGGCGCGGCGGTCGTGCCGTTCGGCCGCCATCTCGCCTTCGGCGCCGATCCGCGGACGCAGATGCGGATCTCCTGGCAGGTGCCGTTCGCGGTGCGGAAGCCGTTCGTGCGGATCGGGACGCGCCCGGACCAGCTGGGCACGCGCGTCGCCGCCGAGATCCGGCACCTGCACACGCCCGGCGTGCAGGGGGTGCGCCCGGTGGTCGAGCAGTACTACGTCCACGCGGCCCTGGACGACCTCACGCCCGGCACCACGTACTACTACGGCGTCGGCCACGACGGCTGGGACCCGGCCGCCCCCGGCCACCGCTCCGCCATCACCCCCTTCCGCACCGCGCCCGCGAGCCCGGAGCGGTTCGTGTTCACGGCCTTCGGCGACCAGGGCGTGAGCCAGGCCGGGAAGGCCAGTGACAACGCGCTGCTGAAGCAGAACCCCGCCTTCCACCTGCACGCCGGCGACATCTGCTACGCGGACGGCAACGGCGCCGGGAAGACCTCGGACGGCTACGACGCCCGGGAGTGGGACCGGTTCCTGAAGCAGAACGACCCGGTGGCGCGGTCCGTCCCGTGGATGGTGACGACCGGCAACCACGACATGGAGGCCTGGTACTCCCCCGACGGCTACGGCGGCCAGTACGCCCGCTTCGCCCTCCCGGACAACGGCTTCGACCCGCACGGCGCGCCGGGCGTGTACGCGTTCACCTACGGCAACGTCGGCTTCGTGGCGCTGGACGCGAACGACGTGTCGTACGAGATCCCCGCCAACCTCGGCTACAGCGGCGGCCGGCAGACCAGGTGGCTGGAGAAGAAGCTGAAGGAGCTGCGGGCGGCGAAGGGCGTGGACTTCGTCGTCGTCTTCTTCCACCACTGCGCCTACTCGACGTCCTCGCACGCCTCCGACGGCGGGATCCGGGCGGCGTGGCTGCCGCTGTTCACCGAGTACCAGGTGGACCTGGTGATCAACGGCCACAACCACGTCTACGAGCGCACGGACGCGGTGAGGGGCGGCGGGGTCGGCCGCGCGGTCCCGGTCGGCGGCTCGACCGACCCGACGCGGGACGGGATCGTGTACGTCACGGCGGGCGGCGGCGGGCGGAACCTGTACTCGTTCCCGTCCGGGGTCAAGGACAGTTACGAGGGGCACGTCACCCGGCACGACGCGGTGGACAGCTTCCACTGGGTGAAGGGGCAGCACAACGTGGCGGAGACGGTGGAGTGGTCGCGGGTGCGGTACACCGGCTTCTCCTTCCTCAAGGTCGAGGCGGAGGCGGGTACGGCCCCGAGGCTGAAGGTGTCGGCGCTGGCGCAGAGCGGTGCGCGGATCGACCACTTCGAGGTACGGCGCGGACAGTGATCCGCAGGGTACGGCGCGGCTGTCCCGGCCGCGCCGCACCCCGTGCGGGTGCGGCTCCCGTCGAGGGGGCGTTACACGTGCTACCGGCGTGGATGCCTGGTGCCCGGCGGCCGCTCAGTGGCCGGTCTCGCCGCCGTTGTCACGGCGGTCGAGGGCGCGCTGGAGGGCGGCGGCGGCGTTCTTGCGCTCGGACTCGCTCGTGCGGGACACGTGGCGGACTCGGCGGCGGACGGTCGTCTCGGCCATGGGAATCGACTCCTTCGACGTACACGGAGTACGGCAGGGGGGATACGAGACGCCGGAAGGGGCGGGGAGCGGTGCCGCAGGGGTTGCCTGCACGGGGCCCGGCTCACGACCGCCATTCGCTTGATCGAGCGAGACGTTCGGCTCCTACAAAAGTAAGGGAGCGGCCCGCTTCTGTCTGCACAATTACTCGGACTTCCTACTATCTGAGACGGCGAAGCCGGTCACACGGCCGTGAGCTGGGGTTTTGACGGTTGGGACGGATGGGGCGAACGGGTTACATGACGTCCCCGTCCCGCCAGTCGAAGATCAGCTCGTGGGCCGGGTCGAGGACGTCCCCGGCGAGGCCGGGCCACACGTACACGTCCCCCTCCTCGTCCGCGAGCCGCACGATCCCCTCCTCCGGGGACACGGCGCAGACCCGGCCGTCCCAGCGCCGCCAGCCCCGGACGGTGTAGAGCCGGGCCCCGTCCTCGCTGGCGGACAGCGCACCGAGGTCGTACGCCCGGTCGACGATCCCCTCCAGCGCCGCCATCACCTGCCCGCCCAGGCCCCGGCGGCGGGCGTCGGGCCGTACGC
The DNA here is from genome assembly GCF_002217755.1 of Streptomyces hyaluromycini. Taxonomy (GTDB): domain Bacteria; phylum Actinomycetota; class Actinomycetes; order Streptomycetales; family Streptomycetaceae; genus Streptomyces; species Streptomyces hyaluromycini. Next base: position 276,536 of record NZ_BCFL01000016.1, read on the forward strand.
CCACCGCCTCGACGTAGCCGACGCGCAGCCAGCGGCCCCGGTGCCGGGCGCGGCGCATCACGACGGAGCCGTGGGCGGCGATCCCGGCCTCGTCGCGGACGAGGGCGTGCAGGCCGCCCAGTCCGTGCTCCCAGTCGGTGTCGGCGAAGTCCCCGCCGAACGCCTCGTGCAGGAGGGCGCGGGCGGCGCGCAGGTCGGCGGGGTCGAGCTCGGCGGTGTGGGCGACATGGAGAGACATGGCCCCAGTGTCGTACGGGACCACCGGGCGACGGGGCGGTACGGACCGGAGCCGGGCATGGGAACGGGCCGGGAAGCCTGCTCGTGGGTCAGGCTTCCCGGCCCGTGCTCGGGGGGCTGGGGGTCAGCCCATGTGCGGGTACGCGTAGTCGGTCGGGGCGACCAGCGTTTCCTTGATCGCGCGGGTCAGCGTCCAGCGCAGCAGGTTCTGCGGGGCGCCGGCCTTGTCGTTGGTGCCGGAGGAGCGGCCGCCGCCGAAGGGCTGCTGGCCGACGACGGCACCGGTCGACTTGTCGTTGATGTAGAAGTTGCCGGCCGCGTAGCGCAGCTTCTCCATCGTGTACGCGGCGGCGGCGCGGTCGTTGGAGATGACCGAACCCGTCAGCGCGTAGTCCGACACCGACTCCATCTGGGCCAGCATCTCGTCGTACGTGTCGTCCTCGTAGACGTGCACGGCGAGGAACGGGCCGAAGTACTCGGTGCGGAAGACCTCGTTCTCCGGGTCGCTGCAGACGACGACGGTCGGGCGGACGAAGTAGCCGACCGAGTCGTCGTAGGAGCCGCCGGCGACGATCTCGCAGGACGGGTCGGTCTTCGCCCGGTCGATCGCGGCCTTGTTCTTGGCGAACGCGCGGTCGTCGATCACGGCGCCGATGAAGTTCGACAGGTCGGTGACGTCGCCCATGGTCAGGTAGTCGACCTCGGCCGCGAACTCCTCACGGAAGCCGTCGTTCCAGATGGACGCGGGGAGGTAGGCACGGGAGGTCGCCGAGCACTTCTGGCCCTGGTACTCGAAGGCACCGCGGGTGAGCGCCGTCTTGAGGACGGCCCGGTCGGCGCTCGGGTGGGCGACGAGGAAGTCCTTGCCGCCCGTCTCGCCCACCAGACGCGGGTAGGAGCGGTACTTCTCGATGTTGTTGCCGACCGTCTTCCACAGGTACTGGAAGGTCTTGGTGGAGCCGGTGAAGTGGATGCCGGCGAGGTCCCGGTGGACCAGGGCGACCTTCGACACCTCGATGCCGTCGCCGGTGACGAGGTTGATGACGCCCTTGGGGAGACCCGCCTCCTCCAGCAGCCGCATGAGCAGCACGGCCGCGTGGGTCTGCGTCGGAGACGGCTTCCAGACGACGACGTTGCCCATGAGAGCCGGGGCCGTCGGCAGGTTGCCCGCGATCGCGCTGAAGTTGAACGGCGTGATCGCGTAGACGAAGCCCTCCAGCGGGCGGTGGTCGAGGCGGTTCCAGACGCCCGGGGAGTTGGCCGGGGGCTGCTCGGCCAGGATCTGGCGGGCGTAGTGGACGTTGAACCGCCAGAAGTCGACCAGCTCGCAGGGGCTGTCGATCTCGGCCTGCTGGGCGGTCTTGGACTGGCCGAGCATGGTGGAGGCGGCGATGGTCTCGCGCCAGGGGCCGGCGAGCAGTTCGGCGGCGCGCAGGATGATCGCGGCCCGGTCGTCGAAGGACATCGCGCGCCAGGCGGGCGCGGCGGCGAGGGCCGCGTCGATCGCGTCCTGGGCGTCCTGCTGGGTGGCATGGCGCCCGGTGCCGATGACGGCCTTGTGGTTGTGCGGCTGCACGACCTGGAAGGGCTCCCCGCCGCCGAGCCGCTGCTCGCCGCCGATGGTCATCGGCAGCTCGATCGGGTTCTCGGCCAGCTCCTTGAGCTTCGCCTCCAGCCGGATGCGCTCGGGCGAGCCGGGGGCGTAGCCGTGCACCGGCTCGTTGACGGGGGTGGGGACCTGGGTCACAGCGTCCATGGGATCCGTAACTCCTTGTACGTGAGCGGGTGTTGCAGGGCGGCGGGCGGGCGGGATGGCGCTTCAGCCCTTGCTGAGCATGGAGCGGGCGAAGAAGCGCAGGTTCGCCGGCTTCTCCGCGAGCCTGCGCATGAAGTAGCCGTACCAGTCGGTGCCGTAGGCGGTGTAGACGCGCATGCGGTGGCCCTCGGCGGCGAGGCGCAGGTGTTCGTCGCTGCGGATGCCGTACAGCATCTGGAACTCGTACTCGTCGGGCTTGCGGCCGGCGCGCCGGGCGAGTTCCTGGGCGATGGAGATGAGGCGCGGGTCATGGGAGCCGACCATCGGGTAGCCCTCGCCCTCCATCAGGGTCCGCAGAATCCGCACGTACGCCTTGTCGATCTCGTGCTTCTGCTGGTAGGCGACCTCGGCGGGCTCCTTGTAGGCGCCCTTGACCAGGCGGACGCGGCTGCCGGCCTCGGCGAGGCGGCGGGCGTCGGCCTCGGTGCGGAAGAGGTAGGCCTGGATGACGCAGCCGGTCTGCGGGAAGTCCCGGCGCAGCTCCTCGTGGATGGCGAACATCGAGTCGAGGGTGGTGTGGTCCTCGGCGTCGAGGGTGACGGTGGTGCCGATGGCGGCGGCGGCCTCGACGACCGGGCGGACGTTGGCGAGCGCCAGCTCGTGGCCGCCGTCCAGCGCCTGCCCGAACATCGACAGCTTGACCGACATCTCGACGCGCTCGCCCAGGCCCAGCCCGCGAAGGCGTTCGACGAGTGCCAGGTAGGCGTCCCGGGCGGCGGTGGCCTGCTCCGGGGTGGTGATGTCCTCACCGACGACGTCCATCGTCAGCTCCAGGCCGCGGCCCGTCAGCTCCTCGATGATCGGGACGATGTCGGTGACCGACTCGCCGGGGATGAAGCGGTCGACGACCTGCTTCGTCACCGGGGCCGCCGAGATCAGACGTCGCATCCGGTCGCTGCGCGACGCGGCGAGAATCACGGGACCCAGCACGGGGCACCTCCACAACACATGCCGGACAGGCCGCGATCCGATGATTCGGATACGGCACGGGGAACCACCGTGATAGTCAAGGATCCCTCCGATCGTGGGCCATCGACAGCTGTCACGCATCCGTGCCGCAGATCTCAGACAGATGTATGAAGGCGTCCGTGAATTGCGGGAGAATGCCCGGGTGACGTCGGAATTCAAGGGTGACTACCAGGAGCTGGTCGACGAGATCTCGGAGCTGCTGGGCGTCCCGGCGACCCTGGAGAACCGCGACTTCGAGCTGATCGCCTTCGGGGTGTACGACAGTGAGGGCGACCTCGATCCGTCGGCGCTGGACCCGGTCCGCACCCGCTCGATCCTGACCCGGCGCTCCACGGCGGCCGTCCGCACCTGGTTCGAGGGCTTCGGCATCACCCGGGCGACCGGGCCGGTCCGGATCCCGCCGACCCCGGAGGCCGGGGTGTACCGGGGGCGGATCTGCCTGCCGGTACGCCATCGGGGTGTCGTCCTCGGCTACCTCTGGCTGCTCGACTCCGATCCGGGTCCGACGGACGCCCAGCTGGCCGCCGCCATGGGGGTGGCGGGGCGGATCGGGGCGCTGCTCGCGGACGAGGCGCAGGCGGGGGCGGGCCTTGGCCGCGAGCTTCGGGCGGTGCTGGTGGCGGAGAGCGGCTGGCAGCGGGACATGGCGGTGGCCGAGCTCCGTACGGCCCTGGGCGCCCGTGGGGACGGCCCGCACACGCTGGTCTGTGTCGCCCCCTGGCCGTCCGCCGACCCGGACGACGCCCCGTCCCCGCGTACGGTCCCGCACGCCACCGCGCTGTGCGCACTGCCCTGGGGGGCCACCGGGCACAGCCTCGCCGTGCTGGTCCGGCTGCGCAGCGCGGACACGGCCACCCCGGCCCTGACGGCCGCCGCCCGGCTCCTCAAGGAGGCGGAGGAGGCCCGGTCGGCGGCGGCGCGCGGCGCCGGGGCGCGAACGGCGGCGGCCGTGGCCGCGGGCTTCACGGGGCCGGTCCCGGCCGCGCAGCACTGCGCCGCGGGCGTGGGCGAGGCCCGGACGGGGCTGGCCGAACTGGGCGCGGTCTGGCAGGAGGCGTCGGCGGCCGCCCGGGCCGCGCTGGCGGAGCCGCGGTTCGGGCCGGTCACGCGGTGGGCGGACATCGGGCCGTACCGCCTGCTGACCGCACTGCCGCCGCAGACCCCGCAGGACCCGGCCGTGGCCCCGCTCCTCACCCCGGCCCAGCACGAACTGGCCCGCACGGCCGAGGTCTACCTCGACCACGCGGGCCAGGCGGGCCGCACGGCCACCGCGCTCGGCATCCACCGGCAGACCCTGTACTACCGCCTGTCCCGCGTCGAGCAGCTCACCGGCCTCGACCTGGACGACGGCGAGGACCGCCTGCTGCTGCACATGGCGCTGAAGGGGGCCCGGCTCGCCTGAGGTGCGCCTTTTCCGTGCCATGTGCGGGTGCCGGTCGGCGTATGCTCCGCGTGTTCACATCAAGGATGTCGGCGGGGGCGGACATGGGCGATTCGGGTCCGGACATACGGCACGGCGCGGCGGCCGCTCCGCCGCCGGCGGAGGAGCGCGGGGCGGGCAGACAACCCGGGCCGGGCCGCCGGTCGGCCGCGCTGGGGGTCGCCGCACTCGCCCTGGCGGGGTTCGCCGCCGGAGCCGTCTGGCTCTTCCGGGACGACCTGCCCCACCCGCTCGGCGACAGACGCGCCTGCGCCGGAAGCGACCAGCGGCTGCCGGACCGGATCGTCGTGCACGGCACGCCGATTCCCTCGGACGCCTCCGACGTCCACTACTTCACCCGGAACGGCCGCGCCGTCCTGTCCTTCCGCAGCGGCCTGCTCTCGGACTACCTGCGCGGTGCGGGCATCGTGCCGGCGGGCGCGGACCTGTTCGACAGACGCCACGGCAGCGTCGGCGTGGCCGGCGAGCCGTACAAGCTCCCGGACGGCCTGTGCGGACCCGCCCTGCAGAGCCCCGTCTGGCACTACGGCTCCGCCGACGGCGTCCGGGTCACCGTCGAGCGCTCGCCGCTGTACGGCGACGCGCTCCGGTTCCCGGCCCGCGCCGTGGTGACGTACCCGCTCGGCTGACCCGGCGCACCGGCGCCGCGCGGCCGTCGGCGTCCGCGCCGCGTCAACTCCGGTTCGCGGCCTCGACGATCTGGCGCAGCCCCGCGGCGAGCGCGTCGCCGTCGGGCGCGGTCTTCGGGTCGAAGGTCCACTGCGAGATGAGGCCGGACATCAGGGTCATGTAGAAGCGGCCCAGGGTGTCGGCGGTCTCGTCGGAGACGTCCTCCTCCGGCACGCCCATCAGCAGCGAGGTCAGCCCCCGGCCGCCCTCGCGCTGGGCGCGCGCCAACTGGTCGCGCACCTCCGGCATCTGATCGCCCATCGCCATGATCTCCACGCTGAGCCGCCACATCGTGCCGGGCCCGCGCATGCTGTCGACGATGTTCGACCACACCTCCCGGAACCGTTCGAGGGAGCCGGGCGCGCCGGTCAGTCCGGCGTCGCCGCCGTCGAAGGACATCTCCTCCACCAGTGCGATGTAGGCCTGCGCGAGCAGCGTGTCCTTGGAGCCGTAGTGGTAGCCGATCGAGGCGAGGTTGGTCCCCGACTCCTTGACGATGTCGCGCGCCGTCGTCCGCGCGAACCCCTTCTCCAGCAGGCAGCGCTTGGCGCCTTCCAGCAGATCCTCACGGTGTCCCATGCGCACCACCCTACCCGGGATCCATACAACCGTCCTAGACGCATGAATTATACAAGCGTTCTAGACAAGCGTTTAAGACGCCCGTACATTTCCTGGCATGACGAACCCGACGAACCCGACGAGCACCACCGCACCACCGACCACCCCACCTCGGGCCGGGCGCCGCGAATGGACCGCACTCGGCGTGCTGATGCTTCCGCTGCTCCTGGTCTCGATGGACGTCTCGGTCCTCTACTTCGCCCTCCCGGCGATCGGCGCGGACCTGGCACCGAGCGGCACCCAGCAGCTGTGGATCCTCGACATCTACGGCTTCGTCCTGGCCGGCCTGCTGATGACGATGGGTGCGCTGGGCGACCGCATCGGCCGCCGGCGTCTGCTCCTGTTCGGCGCCGCGGCCTTCGGCGGCGCCTCGCTGCTCGCCGCGTACGCGGACAGCGCCGGGACCCTGATCGCCGCCCGCGCGGTCCTCGGCATCGGCGGCGCGACCCTGATGCCGTCCACGATGGCCCTGCTGCGCACGATGTTCACCGACCCCGGCCAGCGCGCGAAGGCGATCGGTCTGTGGTCCGGGGTGATGACCGGCGGGATCGCGCTCGGCTCGGTGATGAGCGGGATCCTCGTCGAGCACTTCTGGTGGGGCTCGGTCTTCCTGGTCAATCTCCCGGCGATGGCCCTGCTCCTGCTGCTCGGCCCGTTCCTGCTCCCCGAGTCGAGGAACCCCTCCCCCGGCCGCTTCGACTGGCCGAGCGTCCCGCTCTCGATGGCCGCCGTGCTCCCCGTGGTCTACGGCGTCAAGGAGATCCCCTCCGAGGGCTGGCACCCGCTCTACGTCGTCTCGGTCACCGTCGGCCTGCTCTTCGCCGCCCTCTTCGTCCACCGCCAGCGCACCACCGGCTCCCCGCTGATCCCGCCGGCCCTGCTGAAGGGCCACGGCTTCACCCCGGCGCTGGTCCTGAACCTCGTCGCCTCGCTCGCCATGATGGGCTCGGCGATCTTCACCACGCAGTATCTGCAGTCGGTCCTCGGGATGAGCCCGCTCGCGGCGGCGCTGTGGAGCCTGCTGCCCTCGGTGTTCATCGGGGTCGCCGGACCGGTCACGGCACAGCTGGTCCAGCGGGGCGCCGACCGGGGGTACGTCGTCGCGGGCGGCTTCGCGGCCATGGCGGCCGGGTTCGCGCTGCTCGCCCTGATCGGCACCGACTCGCTGTGGCTGGTGCTGACCGGGGCCGGTGTCCTCGCCTGCGGGATGGTCGCGATCGTGTCCCAGCTGACCGACCTCGCGCTGACCGGCGCACCGGTGGAGCGGGCCGGGACGGCGTCCTCGCTCCTTGAGACGGCCGCGGAGTTCGGCGGTGCGCTCGGCATGGCCGTGCTGGGCTCGATCGGTACGGCGGTCTACCACCACGAGATGCCGGCCACGGCCCCGGCCGGGGCCCGCGAGACGCTGGGCGGTGCGCTGGCGACGGCGAGCCGGCTGCCGGGGCCCGCGGGAGAGGCCCTGACCCGGACCGCACGGGAGGCGTTCACCGGCGGGATGCAGGGGGCGGCGATCGCGGGGGCGGTGCTGCTGACGCTGGCGGCGGTGGGAGCGGCGGCGACGCTGCGAAGGAGGTGACCACACAAACGCCGGACGGGCTGGTTTCCCAGCCCGTCCGGCGTTTGAGGACAAGACGCAAGCCTTCCAGCCCACCGAGTCGGGTGGGCGGTTGGGCAAAAAATCAGACGAGGTTCACCGATCGAGCGGACGTCGCCCCGATCTCCGCTTCCACCTCGGCCAGCACGCCGGAGCCAACCGTGTCATCGACGGTGAGAACAGCGAGCGCCTCGCCGCCCGCCACCGCCCGGGACACCTGCATACCGGCGATGTTGATCCCGGCCTCCCCCAGGATGCGGCCGACGGTGCCGACAACACCCGGCCGGTCCTCGTACCGCAGCACCAGCAGGTGGTCGGCGATCGCGAGGTCGACGTCGTAGTCGCCGACCGCGACGATCTTCTGGAGGTTCTTCGGCCCGGACAGCGTGCCGGAGACCGAGACCTCCTCGCCGTTGCCGAGGGTGCCGCGCACGGTGACGACGTTGCGGTGGTCGGCCGACTCCGAGCTGGTGGTGAGGCGGACCTCGACACCGCGCTCCTGCGCGAACAGCGGCGCGTTGACGTACGACACCGTCTCGTCGACGACGTCCTCGAAGACGCCCTTGAGCGCGGACAGCTCCAGCACCTTCACGTCGTGCTGGGTGATCTCGCCGTAGACCTCGACGTCGAGGCGGACCGCGACCTCACCGGCGAGCGCGGTGAAGATGCGGCCGAGGCGCTCGGCGAGGGGCAGGCCCGGCTTGACGTCCTCGGCGATGACACCGCCCTGGACGTTGACCGCGTCCGGGACCAGCTCGCCGGCGAGGGCGAGGCGGACGGACCTGGCGACCGCGATGCCCGCCTTCTCCTGGGCCTCGTCGGTGGAGGCACCGAGGTGCGGGGTGCAGACGACCTGGTCCAGCTCGAAGAGCGGGGAGTCGGTGCACGGCTCCTTGGTGTAGACGTCGAGGCCGGCGCCGGCGACCCGGCCCTCCTTGAGCGCCGCGTACAGCGCCTCCTCGTCGACGATGCCACCGCGCGCGGCGTTGACGATCCGCACCGACGGCTTGACCTTGCGCAGCGCCTCGTCGCCGATCAGACCGACCGTCTCGGGGGTCTTCGGAAGGTGCACGGTGATGAAGTCGGCGACTTCGAGCAGCTCGTCCAGCGACAGCACCTTGACGCCCATCTGGGCGGCGCGGGCGGGCTGGATGTAGGGGTCGTACGCGACGACCTTCATGCCGAAAGCGGACATGCGCTGCGCGACCAGGGCGCCGATGCGGCCGAGGCCGACGACACCGAGGGTCTTCTCGGCGAGCTCGACGCCGGTGTACTTGCTGCGCTTCCACTCGCCGTTCTTCAGCGCGGAGTTGGCCTGCGGGATGTGGCGGGCGCTGGAGATCAGCAGACCGCAGGCCAGTTCGGCGGCGGTCACGATGTTGGAGGTCGGGGCGTTGACGACCATCACGCCGGCCTTGGTGGCGGCGGAGACGTCGACGTTGTCCAGGCCGACGCCGGCTCGTGCGACGACCTTCAGCTTCTTGGCCGCGGCGATCGCCTCGGCGTCGACCTTGGTGGCGGAGCGGATCAGGATCGCGTCCACGTCGGCGATGGCGGGGAGCAGCTCGGCTCGGTCTGCTCCGTTGGTGTGCCGGATCTCGAAGTCCGGGCCCAGCGCGTCGACGGTGGCGGGCGACAGCTCTTCAGCGATGAGTACGACAGGTTTCGAGCTCACGTGAGTCCTCACAGGTCCAATGCGGACGGCCGTCCCGACGGCCGCAGGCGGTGGAGGTTGGCTAGCCGCGTGGAGACGCACGACGCTGTGGGCCTGACGCGTATGTAGTACGGCAGTGTAGTGCCGTGGCGGAGGGCGTCCTGCGCCTCTGCGGAAGGATCACCCGTCCGAGATTCGACGGGGCGGACAACAGGGCCGGGGCAGCTCGCCCCGGCCCTGTCACCTGGGGCTTACGCGTCTTCGTTCACCCAGGACATCAGCTTGCGCAGCTGCTTGCCGGTGGTCTCCAGCAGGTGCTCGGAGTCCTGCTTCTTGTACTCGTTGTACTTCTTCAGACCGCCGTGGTACTCGTCCATCCAGTTGTTGGCGAAGGTGCCGTCCTGGATCTCGGCGAGGATCTGCTTCATCTCGGCCTTGGTGGCGTCGGTGATGATCCGCGGGCCGGTGACGTAGTCGCCCCACTCGGCGGTCTCGGAGACCGACCAGCGCATCTTCTCCAGGCCGCCCTCGTACATCAGGTCGACGATGAGCTTCAGCTCGTGCAGGCACTCGAAGTAGGCGATCTCCGGCTGGTAGCCGGCCTCGACCAGGGTCTCGAAACCGGCCTTGACCAGGGCGGAGGTACCACCGCAGAGGACGGCCTGCTCACCGAACAGGTCGGTCTCGGTCTCCTCGGTGAAGGTCGTCTTGATGACGCCGGCGCGGGTGCCGCCGATGCCCTTCGCGTACGACAGCGCCAGCGCGAAGCCGTTGCCCGTGGCGTCCTGCTCGACGGCCACGATGCAGGGCACGCCGCGGCCCTCCTCGTACTGACGACGGACGAGGTGGCCCGGGCCCTTCGGGGCGACCATGCAGACGTCGACGCCGGCCGGGGGCTTGATGAAGCCGAAGCGGATGTTCAGGCCGTGGCCGAAGAACAGCGCGTCGCCGTCGTTCAGGTTGGGGGCGATGGACTCCTCGTAGACCTGGGCCTGGATCGGGTCCGGCACCAGGATCATGATGACGTCGGCCTCGGCGGCGGCCTCGGCCGGGGTCACCACGCGCAGGCCCTGCTCCTCGGCCTTCGCCTTGGACTTGGAGCCCTCGTGCAGACCGACACGCACGTCGACACCCGAGTCGCGCAGCGACAGGGCGTGGGCGTGACCCTGGCTGCCGTAGCCGATGACCGCGACCTTGCGGCCCTGGATGATGGACAGGTCGGCGTCGGCGTCGTAGAACAGCTCGGCCACTTTGGGTTCTCTCCTTGGTGTGCAGGTGTTGCGTCCCACCGTATGACGGCGGGCGGAAGGGAAGTCTCGGGGTCTCGGCATACGGGCGGTCGGCGCGCCGGTCACGGCCGTCGGCCGCCCGTATCAAGCCTTGCTCAAGCCTTACGCAGATCGGTCGAGGGCGCGCAGCGACCGGTCGGTGATCGAACGGGCCCCGCGCCCGATCGCGATGGTGCCGGACTGCACCAGCTCCTTGATGCCGAACGGCTCCAGCATCTTGAGCATGGCGGTCAGCTTCTCGCTGCTGCCGGTGGCCTCGATGGTGACGGCCTCCGGGGAGACGTCGACGGTCTTGGCGCGGAACAGCTGGACGATCTCGACGATCTGGGAACGCGTCTCGTTGTCGGCGCGCACCTTCACCAGAACGAGTTCCCGCTGAACGGCCGAACCCGGCTCCAGTTCGACGATCTTGAGCACCTCGACGAGCTTGTTGAGCTGCTTGGTGACCTGCTCCAGCGGCAGGGCTTCGACGCTCACCACGATCGTGATGCGGGAGATGTCGGCGTGCTCGGTGACCCCGACGGCGAGCGAGTCGATGTTGAAGCCGCGGCGGGAGAACAGGGCGGCGATCCGGGCGAGGATGCCCGGCTTGTTCTCCACCAGGACGGAGAGCGTGTGCTTGGACATTTTCTTCTGCGTCTCTCTCTTACGTCTCTCGCTCAGTCGTCTTCGTTGTCGCCGAAGTCGGGGCGGACGTCCCGGGCGGCCAGGATCTCGTCGTTGGAGGTGCCGGCGGCGACCATCGGCCACACCATGGCGTCCTCGTGGACGATGAAGTCGACGACGACCGGGCGGTCGTTGATGGAGTTCGCCTCTTCGATGACCTTGTCGAGGTCGTCCGGGGACTCGCAGCGGATGGAGTAGCAGCCCATGGCCTCCGACAGCTTGACGAAGTCGGGGACCCGGGTGCCGCGGGCGTCCGGGTTGACGTCGTCAGGACCGGAGTGCAGCACCGTGTTGGAGTACCGCTGGTTGTAGAAGAGGGTCTGCCACTGGCGGACCATCCCGAGGGCGCCGTTGTTGATGATGGCGACCTTGATCGGGATGTTGTTCAGGGCGCAGGTGGTCAGTTCCTGGTTGGTCATCTGGAAGCAGCCGTCGCCGTCGATCGCCCAGACGGTCCTGCCGGGCTGGCCGGCCTTGGCGCCCATGGCGGCCGGGACCGCGTAGCCCATGGTTCCGGCGCCGCCGGAGTTCAGCCAGGTGGCGGGCTTCTCGTACTGCACGTAGTGCGCGGCCCACATCTGGTGCTGGCCGACGCCCGCCGCGAAGATCGTGCCCTCCGGGGCGAGCTGCCCGATGCGCTCGATGACCTGCTGCGGCGAGAGCGACCCGTTGTCGGGCAGGTCGTAGCCCAGCGGGTAGGTCTCGCGCCAGCGGTTGAGGTCCTTCCACCAGGCCGCGTACTTCGACTTGGCGGCCTCGCCCTGCTGGCCCTCGCTGTGCTCCTTCTGCACCGCCTGGACCAGGTCGGCGATGACCTCGCGGGCGTCACCGACGATCGGCACGTCGGCGGCGCGGTTCTTGCCGATCTCCGCGGGGTCGATGTCGGCGTGGACGATCTTCGCGTACGGCGCGAAGCTGTCCAGCTTGCCGGTGACGCGGTCGTCGAAGCGGGCTCCGAGGGCGACGATCAGGTCGGCCTTCTGCAGCGCGGTGACGGCGGTGACCGCACCGTGCATGCCCGGCATTCCCACGTGCAGCGGGTGGCTGTCGGGGAATGCGCCGAGCGCCATCAGGGTGGTGGTGACGGGCGCTCCGGTGAGCTCGGCGAGGACCTTGAGCTCGGCGGTGGCGTGCGCCTTGATGACGCCGCCACCGACGTAGAGGACCGGCCGCTTAGCGGAAGTGATCAGCCTGGCGGCCTCACGGATCTGCTTGGCGTGCGGCTTGGTCACCGGACGGTAGCCGGGCAGGTCCATCACCGGCGGCCAGGAGAAGGTGGTCTTCGCCTGGAGGGCGTCCTTGGCGATGTCGACGAGGACCGGGCCCGGGCGGCCGGTCGAGGCGATGTGGAACGCCTGCGCGATCACCCGGGGGATGTCCTCGGCCTTGGTGACCAGGAAGTTGTGCTTGGTGATCGGCATGGTGATGCCGACGATGTCCGCCTCCTGGAAGGCGTCCGTGCCGATCGAGGAGGACGCGACCTGCCCGGTGATCGCCACGAGCGGCACCGAGTCCATGTGCGCGTCGGCGATCGGCGTCACCAGGTTGGTGGCGCCCGGTCCCGAGGTCGCCATGCAGACGCCGACCTTGCCGGTGGCCTGCGCATAACCGGTGGCCGCGTGCCCGGCGCCCTGCTCGTGCCGGCACAGGACGTGGCGCACCCGGGTGGAGTCCATCAGCGGGTCGTAGGCGGGCAGGATCGCGCCACCGGGGATGCCGAATACCGTGTCAGCGCCGACCTCCTCAAGCGAGCGGATGAGGGACTTCGCACCCGTGACGTGCTCGACGGGCGCGGACTGCTGTCCTCCGGAACGGGGCCGCGGCTGCGGATGGTGGGCCCCGGTGGCCTGCTCGGTCATCGGCATTCTCTTCTCGATGCTGAGGGTTTTTGCGAGGTTCGTACGGATTTCTGCTGCCGTACGTCTGGTGCTGGTGCAACAAAAAACCCCTCGTGCCAAAAGGCAAGCGAGGGGAGCGCGCCGGTGTGGTCGCTGGGGATTCCGGATCGTCCTCCGGTGGGTCCCAGCTCAGCCGACGCGCTGTCCAAGTACGAGAATTCGGGTGCGCATGAGACTGACCCTCCCCCTGACGCGCACCACGTGTCAAGTGGGTGGGACGGGAGTCTCATTATGTGAGCGAAGGGCACTACCGCCTCCGAGCACCGCGGGTACACCGGCGGGGACACCACTGGTGTACACCCCCGAGCCGCCGCCCGCGAACGCCGGCTCGGCCGGTGCGTGCGGAACGGGATAGTGGCCGGAACCGAGCGCCCGGCGCAGCCGGTACTCGTCCACCGGGCCGGAGAAGGCCATGCCCATCCCGTGCGTGCACCCCATCGCGCGGAGCGCCGTGACCTGCTCGGGCAGGTCCACGCCCTCGGCCACCGACTGGAGGCCGAGATCGCAGGCGATCCGCAGCAGCCCGCTGGTGATCTTGTGCAGCCGGGCCGACTCGACGACCCCCTCGACCAGACCGCGGTCGAGCTTGAGCACGTCGACGGGGAGCTTGCGGAGGGCCGTGATCGCCGCGTAGCCGCTGCCGAAGCCGTCCAGCGCGATCCGGACACCGTGCCGGCCGAGCGCGGTCAGCCGCCGCTCCAGCTCGTCCAGCGGGACTCTGGGGTCGGTGTCGGACAGCTCCAGGACCAGCGCCCCCGAGGGCAGCCCGTACCGGGTGAGCAGGGCCTCCACGGAGCTCAGCGGCGAGGACCGGTCGAGCAGCCGCCGGGCGGACGTCCGGACGGCGACCGGCACCACGAGCCCGCCCGCGGCCCGCTCGGCGGCCTGCTCGACCGCCTCCTGGAGGATCCAGCGGTCCAGCTCGGAGGTCTTGTCGCTGTCCTCGGCCACCCGTAGGAACTCGGCCGGCGTGAACAGCACCCCCTGCGAGGAGCGCCAGCGCGCCTGCGCGGAGACCGATTCGATCCGGCCGTCCTCCAGGCACACCACGGGCTGGTGCAGCAGCGCGAACTCGCCGTCGTGCAGAGCGGCCCGCAGCCGGGTGGCCAGTTCCGCCTTGCGTACGACGTCCTGCTGCATCTGCGGCTTGTACAGCTTGACGCAGCCCTTTCCGGACGACTTGGCGCGGTACATCGCCAGGTCGGCGTTGCGCAGCAGCTCACCCGCGCCGAGACCCGGTTCGGCGAAGGCGACACCGATGGACGCGTTGACACGGACATCGTTGCCGTCAATGGCGTACGGCTGGGAGAGGGTCGTCCTGAGGCGGTCGGCGAGCTCCAGGATGTGCCGCTCCCGGGCACTGCGGTCACGGGTGCCGTCACCGACGATCAGCGCCGCGAACTCGTCGCCGCCCAGCCGGGACGCGGTGTCGCCGTGGCGGACCGTGCCCTGGAGTCTGCGCGCGGCCTGGACGAGCAGTTCGTCGCCGGCCTGGTGCCCGATCGTGTCGTTGACGGCCTTGAACCCGTCCAGGTCGATGAAGAGCACCGCCGTGTTCCGCAGGGCCGGGCCCCGGTCGGAGGAGCGGCGGCCGGACAGGGCCTGCTGCACGCGCCGGGTGAACAGGGCGCGGTTGGGCAGGTCGGTGAGCGGGTCGTGCTCGGCGTTGTGCTGGAGCTGCGCCTGCAGGCGCACTCTTTCGGTCACGTCCCGGCTGTTGAAGATGAGGCCGCCGTGGTGGCGGTTGACGGTGGACTCGACGTTGAGCCAGCCGCCCTCGCCGGAGCGGAACCGGCACTCGATGCGGGTGGTCGGTTCGTCCTGGGAACTGGCGGCGAGGAAGCGGCGCACCTCGTGCACCACGCAGCCCAGGTCCTCCGGGTGGATGAGGTTGGCCAGTTCCGAGCCCACGATGTCCTCGGCCGGGCGTCCGTAGACCCCGGCGGCGGCCGGGGAGACGTACCGGAGGATGCCGTTGGGCGCGGCGATCATGATGACGTCGCTGGAGCCCTGCACCAGGGAGCGGAAGTGGTTCTCCTGCTGCGCCAGTTCCTGGGTGAGGGTGATGTTGTCGAGCAGCATGATGCCCTGGCGCACGACGAGCGCGAGGACCACACAGCCGGCGGTGATCAGGACGACGTGGTCCGGACTGCGGCCGTTCAGCACGTTGTAGAGGATGCCCAGGGTGCACACGGCGGCGGCCAGGTACGGGGTGAGCGCGGCCAGCGAGCCGGTGATCGGCCGGCCCGCCGGGTAACGGCTGTGATCGCCTCCCGGCGCGGGCGCGGGCGGCTGCTTGGGCGCCGCGGCCCGGCCGCCGGGCACGTGCTCGTGGACCACGCGCGTGTGCCCGTCGGGATCCTGGGCGCCCGTCGCCCGGGGTGCGGCCCAGGGGGCGTACGCGAGCAGCAGCGAGCCGGCGAACCAGCCCGCGTCCAGCAGCTGGCCGGAGCGGTAACTGCTGTGCAGCAGCGGCGAGGTGAACAGGGCGTCGCACATCACGGTCAGGGCGAGGGCGCCGATCGCGGTGTTCACCGCGGTGCGGTTGCCCGGCGAGCGCCTGAAGTGCAGCGCGAGCACCATGCTGACCAGGGCGATGTCCAGCAGCGGGTACGCCAGCGAGAGCGCGGTGTGCGCGACGCTGGGCCCGTCGAACCGGGCGGCCTGGGCGAGCGCGAGGCTCCACGACAGGGTGAGCAGCGAGCCGCCGATCAGCCACGCGTCCAGCGCCAGGCAGATCCAGCCGGCCTTGGTCACCGGCCGCTTGGCCAGCACCAGCAGACCGACGATGGCGGGCGGCGCGAAGCACAGGAAGAACAGGTCGGCGTAGCTGGGGCTGGGTACCGGCCGCTGGAGCACGACCTCGTACCACCCCCAGACCGCGTTGCCCAGGGCCGCCATCGCCGAGGAGAGGGCGAACAGCAGCCAGGCGGGTCGAAAGCGGACCCGCGGCGAGCGGGCGTACAGGAAGCACGACACGGCGGCGGTGCCGGCGGCCGCGGTCAGACCGAAGTCGCCCATGAACAGGGCGATCTGGTTCGAGCCCCAGTCGAACGCGGAACCGACGGCGTATCCCGCGCAGAGCAGGGCCAGGACGAGTTGGCGGACCACGCCGGTCCCGCCGCCGGTGACCGGCGGCCGGGGGTGCGGCATCCCCGCCGGAGGCTGTGCCCGCAGCGCTCCGGGGAGGGTGGTCGTCACAGGCGTCGGCGCTGTCACCGGACCCTCCCGGTCCGCGCCGTTCCCGGGTCCCTCGGGTCCCGGTGCGCTGGGTGCGCATGCCTCTTGCGGGCGCTGTGCCTGCGGTGGTGGTGATGGCTGGTGTGGTGGCCGCGTCTGCGCGCAGCTGTGCGCCAGGGTCGCCGCCGGCGGCTCCGCCGCGTCGGATCGTTCGTCCATAGGCCGTGCATCGCCCGTCGCCCCCCTCACAAATCTGAAATGTCCATCCCCGGCGCCGAACGGTGCACGGCGCAGCCCCTTCCGGGACGATACACCAGTCTCGTCACTCAGGGACATAGCTTCTCTACGCTCCGTGACGATCGGCGACTATGCGCGCACGCACCGCGCCCGGAAGGTTGCGGACCGTACCGGAAGCGGATTACACGCGTATTGCCGCGATGGTCAGTTGTCGGTGGATCCCGTCGTCAAAATCACGTTTCGCAACGGCTCCCGGTTCACGAAACGCTTCAGCTGCTGGGTGACGACGCGCTTGGCGCGCGGCAGGAAGGCCGAGGTGGGGCCGCCGACATGAGGGCTGATCAGCACTCCCGGCGCCTGCCACAAGGGGTGTCCGGCCGGCAGCGGCTCGGGGTCGGTGACGTCCAGGGCGGCGGTGAGGCGGCCGCTCTCCACCTCGGCGAGCAGGGCCTTGGTGTCCACGACGGCCCCGCGCGCGATGTTCACAAGGAGCGCGCCGTCCTTCATCCGCGCGAGGAACTCCGCGTTGACCAGGCCACGTGTGGTGTCCGTGAGGGGCGTGGAAAGGATGACGACATCGGCTTCCGGAAGCAGATGTGGCAGTTCGGTGAGCGGATGCACGGGACCGCGCGCCGAGGCGCGCCCGGAGCGCGCGACGCGCGCCACCCGCGCAACCTCGAACGGCACGAGCCGGTCCTCGATGGCCGCGCCGATGGCGCCGTAGCCGACGATGAGGACGGACTTGTCGGCGAGGGCGGGGTGGAAGCCGCTCTCCCAGTGCTCCCGCTGCTGGGCGCGCACGAACCCCGGGATGCCGCGCAGGGACGCCAGCGTGAGGGCGAGGGCGAGCTCGGCGGTGCTCGCCTCGTGCACTCCGCGCGCGTTGCACAACTGCACGCCGGGCGGGATGAGGTCGATGGCGGCGACCATGTCGTCGACCCCGGCGGTGAGGGTCTGGATGAGCCGGACGTTCCGCATCCCCGCCAGCGGCCGTACCTTGACCCGCTGCCGCTTCATGTAGGGGACGACGTACACCGCACAGTCGGCGGGGTCGCCGGGAAAGTCCTGGTCGCCGTCCCAGAAGAGGTAATTGAGGCCTTCCGGGAGCCCCTGGATCTCGGCCGGCGGGATGGGGAGCCACACGTCTTGGGTCATGCTCAGGAGGCTAGGGCCTGCCCGGCGGGTCCAGCCGGAGAAAATCGACAGCAAGTGACCAACGCAGGTGAGCGGGGTGTGGTGCGTTCAGCTGCAAGGCGGAGGAGGGCGGCGACGCGGTGGGGGCACCTCCCGGCCGAAGGCTGGGGGACGTCGACAACCGACGACAACGCCGCTGGGGGTCCCCCCACGCCCTTGAGGCAGTGGGGGAGAGCGTGCCACACCCCGCGTCTCCGGCAGGGCCCGGCGGGCAGGCCCTAGGTCAGGGGTGTGGGGACCCAGAGGTTAGGTTGGGGGCCGGAGAAGGAGGTTCACGGGCTGGTGGAGCGCAGGACGATCGGCGCGGGGGCGCTCGCGGTGGGGGCCGTCGGACTCGGGTGCATGCCGATGAGCTGGGCGTACAGCGGGTCGCGGCAGCGGGGCGACGAGTCCCTGAGAACGGTGCACCGGGCGCTGGACCTCGGCGTGACGCTGCTGGACACGGCCGACATGTACGGCCCGTTCACCAATGAGCTGCTGCTGGGACGGATACTCAAGGAGCGGCGCGCGGAGGCCTTCGTGTCGACGAAGGTGGGCCTGCTGGTGGGCGACCAGCACATCGTGGCGAACGGCCGGCCCGGCTATGTGAGGCGGGCGTGCGACGCGTCGCTGCGCCGGCTCCAGGCCGATGTCATAGACCTCTACCAGCTGCACCGGGCCGACCCCGAGGTTCCCGTGGAGGAGACCTGGGGCGCGATGGCGGAACTGGTGCAGGCGGGGAAGGTGCGGGCGCTGGGGTTGTGCGCCGTGGGGGCGCGCGGGGGGCGCAGGTCCGGCGCGCGACTGCATGACGCGACCCTGCGTCAGCTTCAGCGGGTGCAGCAGGTGTTTCCGGTGAGCGCGGTGCAGGCGGAGCTGTCGGTGTGGTCGCCGGAGGCGCTGGAGGCGCTGCTGCCGTGGTGCGCGGCGCGGGGCGTGGGGTTCCTCGCGGCGATGCCGCTCGGCAACGGCTTCCTGACCGGGACGCTCACCCCGGGTGAGGGCTTCGAGCCGGACGACCTGCGGGCGCGGCACCCTAGGTTCACCGCGGAGATGATGGCGGCGAACCAGCCGATCGTGGCGGGGCTGCGGCGGATAGCCGGCCGGCACGGGGAGGGGGTCACCGCCGCGCAGGTGGCGCTGGCGTGGGTGCTGGCGCAGGGGCGGCATGTGGTGCCGGTGCCGGGGACGAAGCAGGGGCGGTGGGTGGCCGAAAACGCGGGGGCGGTGGAGGTCCGGCTGACTGCGGAGGATCTGGAGGAGTTGGGCGGGCTGCCTGCTGCGCGGGGCTCGTGGGACTGAGCGGTTGTCGAGAGTGCCGCGATCTGCCGGTGGTTGGGTGCTGCGACGTTGTGGCTGGTCGCGCCCACGCGGCGGAGCCGCATATGGATACAGCCCCGCGCCCCTGACGGGGCGCTGTCGGCGGGCGTTCGCTTCATGAACCGTCGGGCAGTCCCACGACCCTGACGGGGCGCGTTGTACTACCGTCGGTCGCAGGAGCCGGGGCCGTTTCGAAGGGATCGTGAGCGTGCGACGTCGAGGTGGGGCCGCCGTGTTGGCCGTGGTCGGGGTCCTGGTGGTGGCCGGGTGTTCCTCCGGGGGCGGTGGTGTGGGCGCGCCCAAGGCACCCTGGGCCGAGGGGTCGTCGGCCAGTGCCTCCCGGGGTTCCGCGTCCGCCCCGGCGAGTGAGTCCGCCGCGCCTGCCACGGGGTCGGTCAAGGTGCTGCGTACGGTCACCGAGGGGCTCAAGTCGCCCTGGGGGCTGGCGCCGCTGCCGGACGGGGCCGGGCTGCTGGTGTCCGACCGGGACGACGGGACGATCAGCAAGGTCGACGAGAAGACCGGGAAGATCACGGAGCTGGGCATCGTCTCCGGGGTGTCCGCGGCCGGTGAGGGGGGTCTGCTGGGGATCGCCCTCTCCCCCGACTTCGCCTCGGACCACATGATCTACGCCTACTTCACGTCGGCCTCCGACAACCGCATCGTGCGCCTGCTCTGGGACGACAGCAAGCCGGCCAAGGAGCAGCTGGGCGCCCCCGACACGATCTTCAAGGGGATTCCGAAGGGGTTCATCCACAACGGCGGCCGGATCGCCTTCGGCCCGGACGGCATGCTCTACGCGGGCACCGGGGAGAGCGGACAGCGGGGCCTGGCGCAGGACAAGAGCTCACTCGGCGGGAAGATCCTGCGGCTGACACCGGAGGGCGACCCGGCCCCCGGAAACCCGTTCCCGGGCTCCCCCGTCTACACCTACGGCCACCGCAATGTGCAGGGCCTGGCCTGGGACGACCGGCAGCGGCTGTTCGCCTCGGAGTTCGGGCAGGACACCTGGGACGAGCTGAACGCCATCAAGCCCGGCGGCGACTACGGCTGGCCGAACGCGGAGGGCAAGTCGTCCGACCCGAAGTACGTGAACCCGATCGCCCAGTGGCACACCGCCGACGCCTCCCCCAGCGGCATCGCCTACGTCAACGGCGTGATCTGGATGGCCGGCCTGAAGGGCCAGCAGCTGTGGCGCATCCCGCTGGACGGCACGACCGCGGCCGCCGCACCGCAGGCCTTCCTCACCGGCGAGTACGGGCGCCTGCGCACGGTCGTGGCGGCGGTCGGCGACAAGGTGTGGCTGGTGACCAGCAACACCGACGGGCGGGGCAAGCCGAAGGCGGGCGACGACAGAATCCTGGAGCTGGAGGTGAAGTAGGCGGCGACCACGCCCCTCACGCCTCGTCGTCCCCGGAGTCCGCAGAGGGCCCCGCTTCGGAAGCCGCCTCGGAATCCCCCTCGGAATCCCCTTCGGACTCCGCTGCGGCCTCCTCCTGCGGGAGCCGTATGACGACCCTGCCGGACGCGAGGTCTATCGGGCCGCGTCCCGGATCCGTGTCCCCCACGTCCTCCCGGGTCAGCTCCAGCCGCTTCTGCTCCTCGTGGGTGTGTTTGCGACCGGGTGCGAAGAGCTCCTCGAACATGTTGAACACGGTGCCTCCTGTGCCGGTCCCCTTACCTGGTCGGGTCGAGTGCCTCGACGGGGAACAGTCCGAGTCTGTGTGCCACCGCCGCCGCCTCGCCCCTTCCTGCAACGCCCAGCTTGCCCAAAATGTTCGAGACGTGGACGCTCGCGGTCTTCGGGGAGATGAAGAGCTCCTCGGCGATCTGGCGGTTGGTGCGGCCGGCCGAGACCAGGCGGAGGACGTCACGCTCCCGGCTGGTGAGGCCGAGGCTCTCGGCGGGGTCGAGGGCCCGGGGGGAGGCGCGGGTGGTGAGGGTGAGGCGGGCGCGCTGGGCGAGAAGGGCGACGGCCTCGGCGAGCGGGCGGGCGCCCAGGTGGTCGGCGACGGCTCCGGCCAGCCGGAGGAGTTCCGTCGCGCGGTCGCGTTCGTCGTCGCCGGTGGCCTCTTCGAGCAGGGTCTGGGCGAGGCGGCGGCGGACCCGGGCGAGGTCGTAGGGGCGGTCCAGGCACTCGAAGTCGGTGACCACGTCCGACCAGACGGCGGCGGTGCCGGTGCCCCGGGCGCGGTGCAGCTCGGCGCGGGTCCAGCGCTCGTACGCCTGCCAGAGGGGCGTCCCGGTGGTGAGCTTGCGCGCGGTCTCGGCGATCCGGTCGAGAGCCTCGGCGCGACCGTCGGCCGCCGCGGGCAGGACGCGGGCGTCGGCCTCGGCGGTGGCGGCGGCCAGCAGCAGGGGCCAGGCGTAACGGTGCGTGCCGGGCGGGAAGCCGGCCGCCAGGGCGCGGTCCAGCTCGGCGCGCGCGTCGAGGAGCCTGCCCTCCTCGGCGGCGACGCCGATGGCGATCCGGGCGACCGGCAGCTGTGCTTGGGGCATCGGGTCGTGGGTGCCGTAGTGGGCTTGGGCGATGGCCAGTTGGCGGGCGGCCTCGGCCGTGTCGCCCCGGGCGAGGGAGATATGGGCGAGGTGCAGGGCGCCGGCGCCCCGAGGTTTGGCGCTGGCCGCGGAGCCGAGGACGCCCGCGGCGGCTTCGACAGCCTCGTCCCACTGACCGAGCGAGTACAGCGACTCGGAGAGGTTGCCCCAGATCCATGCCTCGGAGTCCAGCAGGCCGTATCTGCGGGTGAAGTCGACGCCCTCGCGCAGGATCGGCACGGCCTCCCGGGAGCGGCCGACCGACTCCAGCTCGGACGGCAGGTTCACGAAGGCCCGGCCGACGACATGGGCCACACCGTCCTGGAGCACGGCCTCCTTGACCCGGTACAGCTCCGCCAGTCCGTTGTCGACGTCACCCGAGTCGACCATGAGGCAGCCGAGGGTGACGCGCGCGTTGAGCTCGATCTCCCTGGCGCCCACCATCCGCGCGTACTCCACGGCCCGTTCGGCGGCGGCGAAGGCCTCGGGGCCCGGTCGGTGCAGCATGGACCAGGACGCGACGTTGGCCAGTACGTCCGCGTGCACCTCGGACGGCGGCAGGCCGCGCACCAGGTCCTGGGCGTTGGCGAGCTCCTGCCGGCCGTCGCCGCGGGCCAGGCCCTGGACCAGCCGGGAGCGCTGCACCCAGAACCAGGCGGCGCGCTGCGGGTCGTGCTCGTCCTGGAGGATCCGCAGCGCCTTCTTGGTGATCTTCAGGGCGCGTTCGCGCTCCCCGCAGAACCGGCCGGCGACCGCCGCCTCCGCCATCAGGTCGAGATAGCTCAGCGGAGCGGCTGCCGGATCGCAGCCACAGGGAGGGTAGACGTCGGTGTAGTCGACGGGGCGCAGGGCCGCGCGGATCTCCCCGGGGGCGATGTCCCACAGCTCCATCGCCCGCTCCAGGAGCCGCAGTTGCTCGCTGTAGGCGTGCCGGCGGCGGGCCACGACGGAGGCGTCGAGGACGGCGGGCAGGGCCTTGGCCGGGTCGTGGGCCTGGTACCAGTAGCTGGCCAGGCGGGTCACGCGCGCCTCGGCCGGCACCAGTCCCGGGTCGGCCTCCAGGGCCTCGGCGTAGTGGCGGTTGAGCCGGGAGCGTTCGCCGGGCAGCAGGTCGTCGGCGACGGCCTCGCGAACCAGGGAGTGCCGGAAGCGGTAGCCGTCGCCGGCGGGGGTGGCGGTGAGGAGGTTGGCGCCGACGGCGGCCCGCAGCGCCTCGATGAGGTCGTCCTCGGCGAGCCGGGCGACGGCGGCGAGCAGCCGGTACTCGACGGTGGAGCCGCCCTCGGCGACGATCCGGGCCACCCGCTGGGCGCTCTCGGGCAGTGCCTCGACCCGGACCAGGAGCAGGTCGCGCAGGGAGTCGGTGAGCCCGGTGCAGCAGCCCTCGACGGCGGCCACGGCGAGTTCCTCGACGAAGAAGGCGTTGCCGTCGGAGCGTTCGAAGATCTCGTCGACCTGGGCGGGGTCGGGTTCGGTGGCGAGGATGCCGGCGATCTGGCGGCCGACCTCCTCGCGGGTGAAACGGGCGAGTTCGAGGCGGCGGACGGTGCGCAGCCGGTCGAGTTCGGCGAGCAGGGGGCGCAGCGGGTGGCGGCGGTGGATGTCGTCGGAGCGGTAGGTGGCGAGGACGACGAGCCGGCCGGTGCGCAGGGTGCGCAGCAGGTAGGCGAGGAGGTGGCGGGTGGAGGCGTCGGCCCAGTGCAGGTCCTCCAGGGCGACGACCACCGTGCGCTCGGCGGCGACCCGCTCCAGCAGGCGCGCGGTGAGCTCGAAGAGGCGGGCCATGCCCTGTTCGTCGTGGCGGCCGGAGGTGGCCTCGCCCAGCTCGGGCAGCAGCCGGGCCAGCTCGTCCTCCTGGCCGGCGGCGGCCGCGGCCAGTTCGTCGGGCAGGGCGGCCCGCAGCGCGCGCAGGGCGGTGGAGAAGGGGGCGAACGGCAGCCCGTCGGCGCCGATCTCCACGCAGCCGCCCAGAGCGACGACCGCGCCTTGGCGGCAGGCGGCCGTGGCGAACTCCTCGACCAGCCGGGTCTTGCCGACGCCGGCCTCGCCGCCGAGCAGCAGCGCCTGCGGCTCGGCGGCCCCGGCACGCGCGAGCGCGTCGTTCAGCGTGTCCAACTCGTCGCTGCGGCCTACGAACACGGGACTCACGGACCTGGTTTCCACAGGCCAGAGCATCGCATGGGCCTCGGAGCCCACGGCAGCGGTTTTCCACAGCGCCAGTGCGCTTGTCGTACCGGTGGACGGCGGCGAGGGAAGCAACGGGGAAAGCCGGTGGCCGACCCCCGTACGGCCACCGGCTTCCCCGTTCCGGGCTTCCCCGTTCCGGGCTTCCCCGTTCCCGGCCTCCGGGCGGTCGGCGCCGCCCGGCCGCCCCGTGTTCACGCGGCGCGCGGGAGCCGGCGCCGGCCACGGCGGTCGGTATGGGCCTCCTGCACCGCCGCGGCGTCCCGGGCCTCCTGGCGAGCGGCGCGGCGGGAGCGGACGGCCTCACGGGCGAGGCGGGCGTCCGCGGCCTGCCGGCGCAGTTCGGCGGAGCGGATCCGGTGGAGTTCGAACTCGAACATGGTGTGTCCTTTG
The DNA here is from genome assembly GCF_002217755.1 of Streptomyces hyaluromycini. Lineage (GTDB taxonomy): Bacteria > Actinomycetota > Actinomycetes > Streptomycetales > Streptomycetaceae > Streptomyces > Streptomyces hyaluromycini. The sequence continues at coordinate 300,412 of NZ_BCFL01000016.1, forward strand.
TGAGAGCGGGTGGTCGGGCTTCGCTTTCCGCGATGACTCCACCTTCGTCTCCCAGGGGGGTGCGCCACATCGGGAGAGTTCCGCATCTTCGCGGGGCCGCCGGCCCCCGGACACGCGTAAGGGGCCTTAGTACGTCCGTAAGGTGCTTACGGACGCCCTAAGGCCCCTTCTGACCTGGGCTGTCGCGGCTGTGTCAGCTGGTCGACGGCAGGCCGAGGAGTGCATCGGAGTACTTGAGGACGGCCAGCAGCAGGCCGATGACGCCGAGCGCCACACCCGCCCAGGCGACCGACTTGATCCACGGCGCCTGCGGCTTGCCGGGGGCGCCGAAGGCGGGCCGGGCCAGCACCACGACGGCGGTGAGCAGGCCGGCCAGCGCGAACAGGCCGGCCCACAGCGCGGTGGTCTGCCACGCGTCGCCGTACACCTCCTTGACCTGCGTGGCGACGCTCGCGGTCGACGAGGTCTGGAGCTGGCCGACGAGGGTCTCGCGGGCCGCGGCCACCGTACCGATCCAGCCACCCGTGAGGGAGACCAGGCCGAGCGCGACGGAGACGACGGCACCGGCGCCCTGGCCGACGCCGGACGGACCCTCGGCCTCGGCCAGGTCCCCGGCAAGGTCGGCGTCGTCCGCCAAGTCCTCGGCGTCCTCCGCGTCCTCAGCGTCCTCGGCGTGCTCCGCGTCGAGGTCGGCGTCCGTGCCGTCGGCGGCCTCGGTGACGGCGGCCGCCGCCTCCGGCTCGGCCCCGGCCTCGGAACCGGACTCCGACACGTCGTCGGCGCTCTTGGTGACGCTCACCTTCTCCTCGTCGGTCGTGGCCTCGGCGCCCGTCTCGGCACCGGTCTCGTCAGCTGTCTTGGTTCCCATGTCCGGCACCGTACGGATCCTGTCTGAGAGGCTTCTTAATGACCGTTCTCTACGGCACGCGCGCGTGCTTCGCGCCATTCCGGGGCGAGGATCGACCACACTTCCAGGTCGTGCCGTAGGCCACCATAGGGGTGCGCCTGCCGCCGTACGCCATCGCGGGTCATCCCCAGCCGCCGGGCCACGTTCAGGCTGGGCTCGTTGCCCGAGGCGGCGACCCACTCGATCCGGTGGATGCCGCGCTGCTCGACCGCGAAGTCGAGCAGTACCCGCATCGCGCGCGTGACGAGTCCGCGCCCGGTTCCGGCCGGCTCCAGCCAGCAGCCGACCTCGGTGTTCCCGTGTTCGGCGTCGAAGTTCAGGAAGAGCACCCCGCCGACGAGCGTGCCCCCCAGCCACAGGCCGTGCAGGGAGCCGGTGTCGGCGGCGCGCATGTCGGCGTAGCGCTGGAGCATGGCCCGTGCGGCGGGCACGTCCGTCGCCTTGGAGCCGAAGGGGATGAACTGTCCGATGAACTCCCGCCCGCGGTCCAGGTGGGCCAGGAACTCCTCGGCGTGCCAGGGCTCCAGTGGGCGCAGTTCGGCGCCGTCGTCACCCAGGGATATCGCGTACATCGTGCTTCTCCAGTTCCACCGTGCCCTCGACCAGCACGTCGAGCCTGTCATGCGCGGCGCGGCACTCGGGCGGCCCGACGCCGGTCCGGGGCGGGTGCGTCAGTCGAACTGGTCTCCGAGTGCCATCACCATGGTGCCCAGGATCATCAGCCAGAGGGCCCAGCGGGTACGGCCGCGGGATCCGAGCGCCCCCGCGAACACGCACACGGCGGCTCCGGAGCCGTAGGCGGCCGGCACCAGGGCGCGCACGCCCCCGCCCACTCTCATCGACGCGGCGGTGAGCCCCATGAGTGCCAGCAGCACCCCGGTCACGGTGGCGGTCCAGCGGGCCCGACGGGCGTCCTCGAAGAGGTCTTCGCCCTCGTCGTCCGCGGCCTCCACCTCGGTTATCTCGGGTTCGTCGTCGGATTCGGCGTCTGCGGTCATGGCGGGCGAGCGTAGTACCCGCAGCTGAGGAAATCGGGTGCGGACCATGTCGACAACTGCTAGCTTCCGCTGGTCAGCCCTGATCGGCCCCTCGCCGACGACCGAAGCGGGTGCATTGTTTGACGGTCCGAATGAGCTCCTATGCATCGCCCTTCACTACGAAGATCACAAGGAGCCCGTTCAGCGATGTCCGACGCCGTCTCTCCCGCACCGTCGAAGGACGCCACTCTCACTGACCGTCTGACCCTGCCCAGATACCCGCTCAGCAGTACCTACGACGCCCGCTGGGCCGTCGAGAACCAGATGGGCCCGCACGCCCTGTGGCTGCTGGAATGGCTGGCCCCCGCCCTCGGCCTGGACGCCCTTCACCCCTGTGCGCGCGTGCTCGACCTGGGCTGCGGCCGGGCGATGACCTCGATCTTCCTGGCCAGGGAGTTCCACGCGCAGGTCACCGCCGCGGACCTGTGGATCAGGCCCGACGACAACGCCGGGCGCATCGCCGAGGCGGGGTTCGCCGACCGTGTGCAGCCGGTGCACGCCGAAGCGCACGACCTGCCCTTCGCCGAGGGCAGCTTCGACGCGATCGTCTCGGTCGACGCGTACCAGTACTTCGGCACCGCCGACCTCTATCTGCCCACGCTCACCCGGCTGCTGAAGCCCGGCGGCCGGATCGGGATCGTCGTTCCCGCGGTCCGCGAGGAACTGGACGGCGCCGAGCCTCCGGAGCACCTCAAGGCACACTGGGACCCCGGTTTCTGGGCGTTCCACTCCGCCGGCTGGTGGCACCGGCACTGGACCCGCAGCGGGGCCGTGCAGGTCGAGGCCGCCGACTGGCTGGAGGACGGCTGGCGCGACTGGCTGCTGTGGAGCGAGGTGTGCGCCGCGGAGAGCCCGTACCCGGAGATGGCCCGGATGGCCCGGGAGTCGGTCGAGCTGCTGAGGGCGGACCGGGGGCAACTGCTCGGCTTCGCCCGGATCGTGGGCCGCCGCCGCTGACGCGGTACGGCCCCGGAAGCGCTGCCTCCGGGGCCGTATGCCGTATCACCTGCGTGCCGCTGCTCAGCCCTCGCTGACGCCCAGCTTCTCCAGGATCAGTTCCTTGACGCGGGCCGCGTCGGCCTGGCCGCGGGTCGCCTTCATGACCGCACCGACCAGGGCACCGGCCGCGGCCACCTTGCCGCCGCGGATCTTGTCGGCGACGCCCGGGTTGCCGGCGATGGCCTCCTCGACGGCGGCGGTCAGCGCGCCCTCGTCGGAGACGACCTTCAGACCGCGCTTCTCGACGACCTCGTCCGGGGTGCCCTCGCCCGCGAGGACGCCCTCGATGACCTGGCGGGCCAGCTTGTCGTTCAGGTCACCCTTCGAGACCAGCTCGGTGACCCGGGCGACCTGCGCCGGGGTGATCGCCAGCTCGTCGAGCGAGGTGCCCGACTCGTTGGCGCTGCGCGCCAGTTCGCCCATCCACCACTTGCGGGCGGAGGCCGCGTCGGCCCCGGCGTCGATGGTGGCGACGATCGGGTCCAGCGCGGCGGCGTTGATGATCGCCTGCATCTCCACCGCGGAGATGCCCCACTCGGCGAGCAGCCGGTTGCGGCGGGCCAGCGGCAGCTCCGGCAGCGCGGCGCGGATCTCCTCGACCCACTCACGGGACGGGGCGACCGGGACCAGGTCGGGCTCCGGGAAGTACCGGTAGTCCTCGGCCTCCTCCTTCACGCGGCCCGAGGTCGTCGACCCGGTGTCCTCGTGGAAGTGCCGGGTCTCCTGGATGATCGTCCCGCCGCCGTTGAGCACGGCCGCGTGCCGCATGATCTCGAAGCGGGCCGCGCGCTCGACGGACCGCAGCGAGTTCACGTTCTTCGTCTCGGAACGCGTGCCGAACTTCTCGGTGCCGTTGGGACGCAGCGACAGGTTCACGTCGCAGCGCATCTGGCCCATCTCCATGCGGGCCTCGGAGACGCCGAGCGCCCGGATGACCTCGCGCAGCTCACGGACGTACGCCCGCGCGACCTCGGGAGCACGCTCGCCCGCGCCCTCGATCGGCTTGGTGACGATCTCGATGAGCGGGATGCCCGCGCGGTTGTAGTCGAGCAGGGAGTGGGACGCGCCGTGGATACGGCCCGTGGCGCCGCCGACGTGCGTCGACTTGCCGGTGTCCTCCTCCATGTGGGCGCGCTCGATCTCCACACGGAAGGACGTGCCGTCCTCCAGCTGCACGTCGAGGTAGCCGTTGAAGGCGATCGGCTCGTCGTACTGGGAGGTCTGGAAGTTCTTCGGCATGTCCGGATAGAAGTAGTTCTTCCGGGCGAAGCGGCACCACTCGGCGATCTCGCAGTTCAGCGCGAGGCCGATCTTGATCGCGGACTCGACTCCGGTCGCGTTGACGACCGGGAGCGCGCCGGGCAGGCCGAGGCAGGTCGGGCAGGTCTGCGAGTTGGGCTCGGCGCCCAGCTCGGTCGAACAGCCGCAGAACATCTTGGTCCTGGTGCCGAGTTCGACATGGACCTCAAGGCCCATCACGGGGTCGTAGGACGCCAGCGCGTCCTCGTACGACACCAGGTCGATCGTGGTGGTCACGGTGAAACTTCCCTCTCAGCCCAGCAGGACGTCGTCGTCGCCCAGCCGCTTCAGCTCGCGGTACAGCAGGGCGAAACCGGTGACGATCGCGACGGCGGACACGGTGGCGTCGATGAGCCGGAGCGTGTCGTGCTCGGCGCGGGCCTTCTTGATCTGCTTGGCGACACCGACCGCGCCGAACGCGGTGGTGGCCATGGACAGGTACGTACCGGACTTCGACTTCTTGAAGCCCTTGGCCTTCGACAGTGCGTTGCTCACAGCGACGGTGCCTCCTCCAGGAGCGGGTGGCCCCACCTTTCCACGAAGGCAGCCTCGACGGCGGCGCCGACCTTGTAAAGCCGGTCGTCCTTCAGCGCCGGGGCGATGATCTGCAGGCCCACCGGGAGGTTGTCCTCCGGGGCGAGACCGCAGGGCAGTGACATCGCCGCGTTGCCCGCGAGGTTCGTCGGGATGGTGCACAGGTCGGCCAGGTACATCGCCATCGGGTCGTCGGCGCGCTCGCCGATCGCGAAGGCGGTGGTCGGCGTCGTGGGCGACACGATGACGTCCACCTGCTCGAAGGCCTTCTCGAAGTCGCGCGTGATGAGCGTGCGGACCTTCTGGGCGGAGCCGTAGTAGGCGTCGTAGTACCCGCTCGACAGGGCGTAGGTGCCGAGCATGATGCGGCGCTTGACCTCGGGGCCGAAGCCCGCCTCACGGGTGAGGGAGGTGACCTCCTCGGCCGAGTGGCCGCCGTCGTCGCCCGTCCGCAGGCCGTAGCGCAGGCCGTCGAAGCGGGCGAGGTTGCTCGAACACTCGCTCGGCGCGATGAGGTAGTACGCCGACAGCGCGAGGTCGAAGGACGGGCAGTCCAGCTCGACGATCTCGGCGCCCAGGTCCTTCAGCAGCGCGACGGACTCGTCGAACCGCTGGATGACACCGGCCTGGTAGCCCTCGCCGCGGAACTGCTTGACGACACCGACGCGCATGCCCTCGACGCTGCCGTTGCGGGCGGCCTCGACGACCGGCGGGACGGGCGTGTCGATCGACGTGGAGTCCAGCGGGTCGTGTCCGGCGATGACCTCGTGCAGCAGCGCCGCGTCCAGGACCGTACGGGCGCACGGCCCGCCCTGGTCCAGGGAGCTGGAGAACGCGACCATGCCGTACCGCGAGACGGCGCCGTACGTCGGCTTGACGCCCACCGTGCCGGTGACGGCGGCCGGCTGGCGGATGGAGCCGCCGGTGTCGGTGCCGATGGCGAGCGGCGCCTGGAAGGAGGCGAGCGCGGCGGACGAACCGCCGCCCGAGCCGCCGGGGATCTTGGTGAGGTCCCACGGGTTGCCGGTCGGCCCGTACGCGCTGTTCTCGGTGGAGGACCCCATGGCGAACTCGTCCATGTTGGTCTTGCCGAGGATGACGACGTCGGCGGCCTTGAGGCGCTTGGTGAGGGTGGCGTCATAGGGCGGGATCCACCCTTCCAGGATCTTCGAGCCGACGGTCGTCGGAACGCCCTCGGTGGTGAAGATGTCCTTGAGCGCGAGCGGGACGCCGGCGAGCGGCCCGAGCTTCTCGCCCCGGGCCTTCTTCTCGTCGACGGCACGGGCCTGCGCCAGGGCGCCCTCGCGGTCGACGTGCAGGAAGGCGTGCACCTTCTCGTCGACGGCCTCGATGCGGGCGAGGTGTGCCTCGGTGACCTCGACGGCCGTGAGCTCGCCGGAGGCGATCTTCGCGGCGATGTCGGCGGCGCCGAGCTTGATGATGTCCGTCATGGCTGTCTAGTCCTCCCCCAGGATCTGCGGCACCTTGAAACGCTGCTGCTCCTGGGCCGGGGCGCCGGAGAGCGCCTGCGCGGGGGTGAGCGAGGGACGGACCTCGTCCGCGCGCATGACGTTCGTCAGCGGCAGCGGGTGCGAGGTCGGCGGTACGTCTTGGTCGGCGACCTCGCTGACGCGGGCGACCGCGCCGATGATGTCGTCCAGCTGGCCTGCGAAGTGTTCGAGTTCTTCGGGCTTCAGCTCCAGACGCGCCAGCCGGGCGAGGTGGGCGACCTCCTCGCGCGTGATGCCAGGCATGCAGCGTTCCTCTGGGGTGAGTGTGTGTGGTTTGGAGCCAATCCTATGGGGCAGTGCCGGTCAGCCGTTAAACGGTTTCAGTGACGGGTGTCCCAGGGCTCGCTCCGCAGGTAGTGGTTGTCGTACAGCTCCTGCACCTCCAGGAGGCTCTCCAGGGTGGCCTCGCCGAGGCGCAGCCGCTGGAGATGGCGGAAGTACTCGAAGCGCTCCACGCCGGGTGTGATGACGATGAGGATGTCGGCGGTGCTGCCGGGGACCGCGGCGAAGGCGTGCGGCTTGCCGGGCGGGACGACGACCAGGTCACCGGGTCCGGCGGTGACGACGTCGTCGCCGGAGAGCACGTCGGCGGCGCCGTCGAGCAGGTAGAACATCTCGGCGGAGTTGCGGTGCAGATGCGGTACGGCGCCGTCGGCGCCCTCCCCCAGCGTGACCCGCACGGTGGAGAGCGCGCCGCCGGTGGCGCTGCTGTCGGCGAGCAGCCGGACCCGGGTGGGGTCACCGCCGACCACCTCGGCGTCGGCCTCCCGCACGATCACGGACTCATCGAACTTCGGTACGAACAACGACATTTCAGAACCCCCTGTTGATGACGACGTGCCGACCGGTCAGACGAGGAACAGCAGCACCGCGCTGATCAGCACAACGATCGCGGTGGCGAAGTGGATCCCGTAGGCGACCGCCTTCGTCCCGCCGTTCCGCAGGACTATCAGCGTGTCGCAGAGCGGAACGAGTGCCACGCAGAGCATGAACCAGGCCTCGGCGTGCGCGCCGGCGAAGGCGAGCAGGGCGAGGCCCATGACGCCGAACGTGCCGTCCCTGACCCCCTTGATCGTGAGGTAGGCGGCGGCGTCGCCCTTCGGGTCGGCGGGGACGCCGTAGCCGGCCGCGGCGGGCCCGGGCTGGAACAGGAACCGCGCGCCGATGAAGGCGACGAACAGGTCGAGCACGACGGCGAGGGTGTAGGCGGTGACAGTCATGACGGACACTCCGTTTCCGTTTTTCTAGCAGCGCTAGGACTGATAGCGAAGCTAGCAGAGCATCGACAGATTGGCTAGCACTGCTAGAATCCAGAGCATGTCGATTCAAGGGCGCCGGGAGCGCGAGCGGGCAGAGCGGGAGCAGCTGATCGTCACGGCCGCGCGGGAACTCGCGGAGGCGGAGGGCTGGGACGCGGTGACGACCCGCCGCCTGGCCGCCGAGATCGAGTACAGCCAGCCGGTCCTCTACAGCCACTTCAAGGGCAAGGACGCGATCATGGCGGCAGTGGCCGTCCAGGGCTTCGCGGAGATGGCGGCGGAGCTGCGGGCGGCGCGAGCCGCGGTGGAGGGCACCCGGGAGTCACTGACGGCGGTGGCGGAGGCCTACACGTCGTTCGGCCGTCGGCGCCCCGCGCTGTACGACGCGATGTTCACGCACCGGGTGGACCTGCCGTTCGCGACCCAGGAGGCCCCAAAGGCCCTGTGGGCGGCGTTCGGTGAGCTGTTGCAGGCGGTCGAGCCGACCGTCACGGGCGACGACGACCCCGGCACCCTGACGGAGACGTTCTGGGCAGGTCTGCACGGCCTGGTGACCCTGATGCGCAGCGGCCGCCTGCCGGAGGAGGCCCACGAGACGAGGCTGGCGCTGCTGGTCGGGCACTTCACAACTCCGTAAGGGCCCATTTTTTGGGGGCGCGAGGCTGTGTCTGATATGCGGCTCCGCCGCGTGGGCGCGAGCAACCACAACGCACCCGCACCCGCCGACACCACCGCACCCCCACGGCAGACGCTCGCCTCTCCGGAAACGGTGAACGGGCGGGCGGGTGGGCGACTATTCGGCGGCCGGCAACGCGGCCCGCGGCCGCTGCCACCCCCGCGACCCCCGCGCCAGCAGCCACGCCGTGGCCTCCTCCGGCGGCATTGCCGCGGCCACCAGCCACCCCTGCACCGCGTCACACCCGAGGTCCCGCAGCCGCTCCCACGTCTCGTCGTCCTCCACCCCCTCCGCGACCACCATCAGCCCCAGCGAATGCGCGAGGTCGACCGTGCAGCGCACGATCTCCGCGTCCTCGTTGTCGACGGCCAGCCGGGCCACGAAGGACCGGTCGATCTTCAGCTCGCTCACCGGCAGCCGCCGCAGATGCACGAGCGACGAATACCCCGTGCCGAAGTCGTCGAGCGACATCTTCACGCCGTGCCCGTGCAGCCCAGCGAGGGTGTCGGCGGCCCGCTGCGGGTCCTCCAGAAGCACATGCTCGGTTATCTCCAGCTGCAGCGCCCCGGCCGGCACCCCGTGCCGCGCCAGCCGCGCCGCCACCAGGCCCGCGAACCCCGGCGTGTGGACGTCCCGCGGCGAGACGTTGACCGCCACCGGCACCCGCAGCCCCTGCGCCCGCCACCGGGCGACCTGCCCGAGCGCGGTCTCCAGTACGTACTCCGTCAGATGGGGCATCAGCCCGGACGACTCGGCGATCGCTATGAACTCGTCCGGCGGCACCTTCCCCCGCTCCGGGTGCACCCACCGCACGAGCGCCTCCAGTCCGGCCACCTGGCCGTCGAAGCGCACCTTCGGCTGGTAGTGCAGCTGCACCTCGTGGGCGTCCAGGGCGCGCCGCAGATCGCCCAGCAGGCCCAGCCGGTCGGGGGTGTTGGAGTCCCGCTTGGACTCGTACACCTCGACGCCGGTACGGTCCCGCTTGGCCTGGTACATCGCCACGTCCGCCCGGCGCAGCAGCCCCTCCGCGTCGAGCGCGTGGTCGGGGAAGACGGCGACACCCGCGCTGGCCTCCAGGACGAGGGTGAGTCCGTCGAGGTCGAGCGGGGACGAGAGAGCCGTCACCAGGCCGCGGGCCACCCGGGTGGCCGAGGTCGTGGAGTCGGCGACCGGGAGTAACACCGCGAACTCGTCGCCGCCGAGCCGGGCCGCCTCCGCACCGCGCGGCAGCGCGGCCCGCAGCCGGTCGGCTATCTGGAGGAGCAGCCGGTCACCGGCGAGATGACCGAGCGTGTCATTGACCGAACGGAACCGGTCGAGGTCGATCAGCATGAGGGCGGAGCGGGCGCCGATGCGTTCGGCGTCGTCCAGAGCGGTCCAGATCCGTTCGAGGAGCCACTGCCGGTTGGGCAGTCCGGTCAGCGGGTCGCGCAGCTGCTCCTCGGCGCGGGCCCGGGCTATCCACAGGGTGGAGTCGAGGGCGACCAGCGGGATGGAGAACAGCGGCAGCAGCAGCGGCTGGGCGACGGCGACCACGCAGATCAGCGGGGCGATGCCGAGCAGGGCGACGGCGACCAGACCCTGGCGCATCAGGGCGGTGCGGGCGACGGTGGGCAGGCCGCCGCCGCGCGGTGCGTGCAGGTACCAGAGCAGGGCCCGGGTGACGGCGAGGTAGGCGGCCGCGACGAGCACGACCTCGGGGGCGGCGGCGACACTCCAGCCGGCGGGGTCCCAGGGCGACTCGACGGTCGGGACGCGTCCGAACACGCCGAGCACCAGCGCGCCGGCCCCGATGCCGAGGATGTCCACCGCGCCGTGCAGGACACCCTGCCGCCAGCGGTGGCGCCTGGCTATGCCGACCAGGACCACGACGGTGAGGCTGACCATGCCGGCGGGCACCCAGCCGTAGAGCAGGAGGACGGCGAGGGTGAGGGCGGCGCCGGAGCCGGTGCCGCCCCACCAGCGGGCGCGGCCGAGCAGGACGAGGTGGCCGACGATGATGCCGGTCAGCACGGCCAGCGACCAGCCGACCGTGCCGGACGGGAAGAGGGCGTGGTTGTCGGAGAACGCGCGGTAGAAACCGGCGCCGAGGACGAACGCGGCGGCCGCGACGACCCCGGCGGGCAACGCGGGCCAGGACAGGTGCCGTTCGTGATCGGTGCCGACCAGGCCGGGCGGTGGCTCGACGGCGGCCAGCGGCAGCGGGTCGCGCGCGTCCGCCGCGCCGCTCACCGCCGGCCTGCCCGGCAGGCCGGGACGCCGATCGCTTCGCACCGTCCACCGGCTCCCCCGCCACGCGCACGCCCGACGGCGCAGCGGCAGCCGCGCGCCCGGGGCGGCGCTCTCGGTCGGTTCCATTCCCGTCCCTCTCACAGCCGGCGGTGCCCACGCCATGCGGTCCGTGCCCAGCCGGAGCACGGGGATGCCCCGACCGCAGCTGGGCACGGCAGGTGCACATCTCAACAGTAGGCCGCAGAAGGCTTCCACGGGCAGCGGTCGTCTACGGTTGCCCGATTGCGCCCCGGCCACCCGTATGCATCTGATATGCGCCGAACGGGTGGCCTTCAACCGCTACTCCTCGGTTGGAAGGGCGACTTCGGCCGCCGCGTCCGGCCCCTGCTCCAAAAGGACGACAAATCCATCCTCGTTCAGAACCGGAACCTTCAGCTGCATCGCTTTGTCGTACTTCGATCCGGGGTTGTCACCCACGACCACGAACGCTGTCTTCTTCGACACCGAACCGGTCACCTTGGCCCCGCGGGTCTGCAGTGCATCCTTGGCGCCGTCCCGGGTGTAGTGCTCCAGGGTGCCGGTCACGACGACGGTGAGGCCCTCCAGCGGACGCGGCCCCTCGTCCTCTCCGGTGGACTCGTCCTCCAGCGGAACTCCAGCGGCCTTCCACTTTCGGATGATCTCGCGGTGCCACTCCTCGGCGAACCACTCCTTGAGCGCGGTCGCGATGATGCCGCCGACGCCGTCGATGTTCGACAGCTCCTCCTCGGTGGCCTGCTCGATGCGGTCGATGGAGCGGAACTCGCGGGCCAGTGCCTGGGCGGCGACCGGTCCGACGTGCCGGATGGACAGGCCGTTGAGGAAGCGGGCGAGCGGGCGGGTCTTGGCCTCCTCGATCTTCTGGAGCAGGGCGAGGGTGTTCTTCTTGGGCTCGCCCTTCTGGTTGGCGAAGACCGTGACGACCTTCTCCTCACCGGTCTTGGGATCGCGCTTGGGCAGCCCGCTGTCCGGGTCGAGGACGTACGCCTTGATGGGCAGCAGCTTCTCGATGGTGAGGTCGAAGAGGTCGCCCTCGTCGACCAGCGGCGGGGCGGCGGGCTCCAGCGGCCGGGTGAGCGCCGCCGCCGCGACCCCGCCGAAGTGCTCGATGTCCAGGCACTCGCGGCCCGCGAGGTAGGACACCCGCTCTCTCAGCTGGGCCGGGCAGGCACGGGCGTTGGGGCAGCGGAGGTCGATGTCGCCCTCCTTCATGGGCCGCAGCGGCGTCCCGCACTCGGGGCACTCGGCCGGCATCACGAACTCCCGCTCGCTGCCGTCCCGCAGGTCGACGACCGGGCCGAGGATCTCCGGGATGACGTCACCGGCCTTGCGCAGCACCACCATGTCGCCGATCAGCACACCCTTGGCCTTGACGACCTCCTGGTTGTGCAGGGTGGCGAACTCCACCTCGCTGCCGGCCACGGTGACCGGCTCGACCTGGGCGTACGGCGTGACGCGCCCGGTGCGGCCGACGCCCACCTTGATGTCGATCAGCCTGGTGTTGACCTCTTCCGGCGCGTACTTGTACGCGATCGCCCACCGGGGGGCCCGGGCCGTCGAGCCGAGGCGCCCCTGGAGCCGGATCTCGTCCAGCTTGACCACGACACCGTCGATCTCGTGCGCCACGGAGTGCCGGTTCTCGCCGTAGTAGGCGATGAACTCCCGTACGCCGTCGAGGTCGTCGACCACCCTGTTGTGCGGGGAGGTGGGCAGGCCCCAGGTCTTGAGCAGGTCGTAGGCCTCGGAGAGCCGGCCGAGGCCCTCGAAGCCCTCCAGGGCGCCGATGCCGTGCACGACCATGTGCAGCGGGCGGGAGGCGGTGACCCGCGGGTCCTTCTGGCGCAGTGAACCGGCCGCCGCGTTGCGCGGGTTGGCGAACGGCTTGTCGCCGGCCGCGAGCAGGCGTTCGTTGAGCTCGGCGAACTTCTCCATCGGGAAGTAGACCTCGCCGCGGATCTCGACCAGGTCGGGGACGCGCTCGCCGTGCAGCCGGTCCGGGATCTCGGCGATCGTACGGACGTTGGGCGTGATGTCCTCGCCGGCGCGGCCGTCGCCGCGGGTCGCCGCGCGGGTGAGGCGGCCGTGCTCGTAGGTGAGGTTGACGGCGAGGCCGTCGACCTTGAGCTCGCACAGGAAGTGGTACTCCTGGTCGCCCAGTTCCTTGTGGATCCGCTCGGCCCAGGCGGCCAGGTCGTCGTCGTTGAACGTGTTGTCCAGCGACAGCATCCGCTCGCGGTGCTCGACCGACGTGAACTCCGTCTCGTACGCCCCCGCGACCTTCTGGGTCGGAGAGTCGGGCGTGCGCAGCTCGGGGTGCTCGTCCTCCAGCGCCTCCAGGGTCTTGAGGAGCTTGTCGAACTCCGCGTCGCTGACGACCGGAGCGTCCTTCACGTAGTACCGGAAGCGGTGCTCCTCGATCTGCTCGGCGAGCCGCGCGTGCTGCTCCCGTGCCTCGGCGGGCACTGCCGTCTCCGCCTGCTGCTTGTCGCCGGCCACCGTGTTCCTCCCGTTACTCTGGGTTGTCCGCGAGTGATCTCGCCGCCCGGACGCAGTGGGCGAGCGCCTGCCGGGCGTACGCGGGGGAAGCGCCCGCCAGCCCGCACGCCGGAGTGACCGTGACGGACTCCGCGAGAAGCCCCGGTCGCAGCCCCAGCCTGCGCCACAGCGTCCTGACACCCATGACGCTACCGGCAGGGTCTGACAATGCCGTGTCCGTGCCCGGTACGACACCGACGAAGAGCCGGGTCCCCCCTTCCACGGCCTCGCCGATCACATCGTCGTCACGTTCGGTGAGGAGCGAGAAGTCGAAGGAGACCGCGGCCGCTCCGGCTCGGCGGAGCAGGGCGAAGGGGACGTCGGGGGCGCAGGAGTGGACGACGACCGGGCCGTCGGGGTGGACGCCGAACACGTCGCGCAGGGCGGACTCGACGACCTGGCGGTCGACGGCGCGATGGGTGCGGTAGCCGGAGGCGGTCTTCACCTGACCGCGCAGTACGGCGGTGAGGGACGGCTCGTCGAGCTGGAGCACCAGGCGGGCGCCGGGGATGCGCCGCTGCATCTCGGCCAGGTGGAGGCGCAGGCCCTCGGCGAGGGAGGCGGCCAGGTCACGGCAGGCGCCGGGGTCGGAGAGGACCGACTCGCCGTTGCGCAGCTCCAGGGCGGCGGCGAGGGTCCAGGGGCCGACCGCCTGCACCTTCAACGGACCCTCGTACTCCTGGGTGAACTCCTCCAGCGCGTCCAGGTCCTCGCCCAGCCAGGACCGGGCCCGCCGGGTGTCCCGGCCCGGCCGGTCGCCGAGCCGCCAGCCGCTGGGCTCCACGCGCGCGTACAGCTCGGCGAGCAGGCCCGCGGTGCGGCCGATCATGTCGGCGCCGGGGCCGCGGGCGGGCAGCTCGGGCAGGAAGGGGAAGTCCTCGAAGCTGCCGGTCGCGGCCTTGGCGGCCTCGCGGGCGTCGGTGCCGGGGAGCGAGCCGATGCCGGTGGCAGGGCCGAAGTCGGAGATTGCGTTCACGTGAGGAGCCTATGCGGGGCGGACGGTGCGGTGTGCGGCCGTGCCTCCCGGAGTGCCTCGCCGACACGGCCCGGCGGACCGCGCAACATATCACCCCGATCACCCCACTCATTCCGCTCGTTCCGCTCGCACCATTCATCCAGCTCGCACGATTCGTTCCGCTCAACGGCACAACGGGCGACAGGGCGCGGCCCGCTGCGCAGGCTGGGTCCGTCGGCCGGGGCGCCCGCCCCGCACCGCAGACCGGCCCCGCCGCCGCTCAGGGAGGACACCCATGACGTCGTCGCCGCAACCTCCCGCGCCCGGCGACGAACTCTCCTTGCTGAAGGCGGAGTTCGAGGCCGGGTCCGACGTGTGGCGCTCGGCGCTGGGCGGCGCGGTGTGCGTGGCCGATCCCGAGGCGGCGCGGGCCGTCATGGGCAACCGGCACGGTGTCGTCGCGGAGACCTCCGACTTCTACCACCACCGGCACGGCGTCTTCGGGCCGCGCTCGGCACAGCTCACGATCGGCCGCGCGGCCCGGAGTCTCGTACAGCGTCATCTTCTGGACCACCGGGCGGACCTGCCCCGGCTGGTCGCCGAGCGGCTGGCACCGCGCAGCGAGTGGCCGGACGCCGGGAACCTGCTCGTCCTGCGGCATCTGCGTGATGTGCTGCTGCACCCGGACGCACCGCCCGGGCTGCACCGGACGGTGGAGGCGATCGTCGCCCGCGCGGTGCTGGCGGGTGCCCGGCAGCGCCACCCCGCGCCGTCCCGGCTGCTGTTCCGGCGCCGTGCGCTGCACGCCCTGCACACGGAGATACGGGCCCGGCAGCGCGCGGCGCGGCCGCTGGACCATCCGGCGGGGCCGCGCGACCTCGTCGACGTCGTCGTCGGCGGGGGCGGCCCGGCCGCGGATCCGCGCGAACTCGTCGAGGTCTACCTGTCGTTCCTGTTCGCCACGGCCGGTTCGATCGGGTTCGCGCTCGGCTGGTCGGTGCTGCTCCTCGGCACGCACCCGGACCGGGCCGCGGCGGACCCGGGCCGGACCGTCCGCGAGGCACTGCGGCTGTGGCCGGTGGCGTGGCTGTTCGCCCGCACCCCGAGCCGTGCGCAGGAGCTGGGCGGGACGCCGGTCACGCCCCGGGACCGGCTGATGGTGTGCAGCTACCTGGTGCACCGGCACCCCGGGTACTGGGAGCGGCCCGACGAGTTCGTCCCGGAGCGCTGGGCCGAGGGCGCGCCCGACGGGGCCTACCTGCCGTTCGGTCTCGGTGCGCACACCTGCGCCGGCGCGACCGTCACCGTACGGCTGCTGGAGGACCTCGTGGGCCTCCTCACCCGTGACTGGCGTGTGTCGGTCACCCCTGACGGCGGCGGACCCCAGGTGGGTCCGGCGCTGGCTCCGCCGCGGTTCACCGCGACGCTGAGCCGTCCCGACGGCTGTCCCGAGAGGAGGTGAACCAGCATGCGCGCGCTGTACCTCAAGACGAAGTCGGTCCTCAACGTCCGACGCTCGTACGGGCAGTTCTGGTACCTGTACCACCACATCTGACCGGCCCGCGCGGGGAGGCGACAGCCGGTCGGCTCCCCGCGCTCCCACGAGGGGAACGCCCACGATGACCACCCCGCAGCACCCCGAGGACTTCCTGAGTTCCATGCGGCGGCGCAGCGCCCAGGAGGAAGGCGTCTTCTGGGTCGACGACCAGCGGCTCGGGGTCTTCGAGCCGGAGGCGGCCCGCCGGGTCAGCGCCGTCAACTGGCAGAGGTACGTCATGCACGACCGGCTCGTCGACATGGTGCGCCGGCGGCGCAGCCCCGAGATGCGGTGGAGCCGGATCCGCGCCGCCTGGATGACCCAGCTGCACGCCCTCGCGACGGCGGAGCAGCACGGCCTGCTGATCGAGCGCATGGAGCGGGTGCTGGACGCGCGGACCGGGCAGGACACCGACCTGACCCTGCTGATGCAGGACGTGGCGCTGCGGTCGCTGCTGCCCGTCGCGCTCGGCGGACTCACCGGCGCCGAGGCGGATCTGGTCCGCCGGGACCTGGAGATGAAGCTGGCGCGGCTGGTGTCGCCCGCGCCGGGCGGCGTCCTGCACCATCTGCGGCACGTCGCCGTCCAGGTGCGGGCCGGGCTGGTGGTGCGCCGGGTCCTGCGGCAGCGCGCCCGTGGCCGGCGCGGGCGCGAGCCGGACCTCGCCGACCCCTTCGTGGACCTGCTGCCGGAGCTCGGCATGGACCGCGCGCTGGACGTGGTGACCACCGTCCTCACCGCCATCGGAGGCCCGCCCGGGACCGCCGCCGCGAGCGTGCTGTACGAGTTCGTCCGGCACCCGGAGTGGCAGCGCCGGCTCGAAGCCGAGCTGTGCGCCGTGGACCCGGTGGAGTTCCGTACGGCGCCCACCAGGGCGGCCCCGGTCACCCACCGGTTCGTGAAGGAGGTGCTGCGGATGTGGAGCCCGCCGCTGCTGCTGGTGCGCCGCTCCACGTTCGGGTTCGACCTGGGGAAGACCCGGCTGGAGCCTGGGCAGTGGTACCTGCTGAGCCCGCACCTGATCCACCGCGACGAGCGGGTCTGGAAACAGCCCGACGTCTTCGACCCGGACCGCTTCCTCCCGGGCGCGCCGCACGGCCCGGCCGACCGGACCAGTTACGTGCCGTTCGGCTGGGCGCCGAAGAAGTGCATCGGCGCGAACATCGCCGTCGTCCAGCTCATGGCCCTGTGCCACCTGCTGTGCACCCGCTACCGGCTGACCGTGGCGGATCCGGACGCGGTCACGATGGCCCTGCGGTTCGCGCCGGTGCCGGAGAACTTCCACGGGCGGCTGGTGCTGCGGTGAGCGGATGCGCCGTCGTTCGTCCGCGGCGCCGTCGTGGCTGGTCGCGCCCACGCGGCGGCAGCCGCACATCCCATACAGCCCCGCGCCCCTTACGGGGCGCTGTGCACAGGCTCAACCGGGAAGCGGGCCGGGGCGCACGGTGAGGTCGTTGATCTCCGCGTCCCCCGGCAGGTCCAGGGCGGTCAGGATCGTGGTCGCCACCGACTCCGGGTCGATCCAGCGCGCCGGGTCGTACTCCTTGCCCTCCTGCTGGTGGACCTTCGCCTGCATCGGGCTCGCCGTGCGGCCCGGGTAGACCGAGGTCACCCGGACGCCGTTGCCGTGCTCCTCGGCGCGGAGGGAGTCGGCCAGGGCCTTCAGACCGTGCTTGGAGGCCGCGTACGCCGACCAGCCCGCGTGCGCGTTGAGTCCCGCGCCGGAGTTCACGAACAGCACGTGGCCGCGGGCGGCACGGAGCTGGGGCAGGAAGTGGCGGGTGAGCTCGGCCGGGGCGACCAGGTTGACGTTGAGCTGGTGGCGCCAGGACTTCGGGGTCAGCTCGCCGACCTCGCCCAGGTCGACGACGCCCGCGATGTGCAGCAGCGAGTCCACCCGGTCCGGGAGGGTCTGGTGGGAGAAGGCCCAGGAGAGCTTGTCCGGGTCCGCCAGGTCGCCGACCAGGGTGCGGGCGCCGGGGAACTCGGCGGCCAGCTCCTTCGCGCGGCCCGCGTCGCGCGCGTGCAGCACGAGTTCGTCCCCGCGCGCGTGCAGGCGGCGGGCCACGGCGGCGCCGATGCCGGAACCGGCACCGGTGATCACATGAGTTGCCATGGGGCCCATGCTCGCATCAGCGGGCGCCGGGACCCTGCTCCAGGTGGGCCAGGGCCTGTGCCGGTTCCTCGGCGAAGAACATCAGCTCCGCCAGGGGGCGGGGCAGGAAGCCCTCCTGCTCCATGCGGTGGAACTGTTCCTTCAGGCCGTCGTAGAAGCCGGCGGTGTTGAGCAGGACGACGGGCTTGTCGGTGCGGCCGTGCTTCTTCAGCTCCAGGATCTCGGTGGCCTCGTCGAGCGTGCCGGTGCCGCCGACCATGATCACCACGGCGTCGGCCTTCTCCAGGAGGAGCCGCTTGCGCTCCGCGAGGTCGGCCGCGACGACCATCTCGTCGGCGCCGGGGCGGGCCTTGTTGGCGAGGAAGCCGACGGAGACGCCGACCAGCTTGCCGCCGGCTTCCTGGACGCCGTCCGCGACGACCTTCATGAGGCCGACGTTGGAACCGCCCCAGACCAGGGTGTGGCCGCCCTTGCCGATGAGTTCCGCGAAGTCGCGGGCGGGGCGGGTGTAGCGGTCGTCGAGATCTGCCGCGGAGAGGAAGACACAGATTCGCATGGGGAAAGGGTAGGCATTGCCGTCTGGCGGGTGCGGGCCGTATGTGGCTGGTCGCGCAGTTCCTCGCGCCCCTAGGCAAAGAAGCTGGTCCTTGGGAACAAGTGGGCGTCCGTCAGCGTCAACCTCGTATGGCCTCTGGACACACGATCACCATCGAGCAGTCCCAGCAGCACGTCCGCGTCACGCACGGGGACCTGGTCCTCGCCGAGAGCGACCGGCCTCTCGTCCTGCACGAGACCGGCTCTCCCGTGCGCTACTACATCCCCGCCGAGGACGTGCGGCTCGACCTGCTCACGCCCTCCGAGACGCACACCGTCTGCCCCTTCAAGGGGACCGCCTCCTACTGGTCCCTGCCGGACGCGCCGGACCTGGTCTGGGCGTACCCCGAGCCCAAGCCCGACGTCGCCCAGATCAAGGACCACCTCTGCTTCTACGAGGTCGACGTCACCGGCTGACGCCGGACCGTCGACGCGATGGTCGCCGAGCCGACGACGCGGGTGTCGTCGTACAGGACGATCGCCTGGCCGGGGGCGACGCCGCGGACCGGCTCGGTGAACGTGACGTGCAGTTCGCCGTCGGTCAGTGCCGCGCTCACCTCGGTCTCGCCGCCGTGGGCGCGGAGCTGGGCGGTGTAGACGCCGGGGCCGGTGGGGGCGGCGCCGCACCAGCGGGGCTTGATGGCGGTCAGTCCGGTCACGTCGAGGGCGGCGGCCGGGCCGACCGTCACCGTGTTGTTCACCGGCGAGATGTCGAGGACGTAGCGCGGCTTGCCGTCGGCGGCGGGCGTGCCGATGCGCAGGCCCTTGCGCTGGCCGATCGTGAAGCCGTAGGCGCCCTCGTGGGTGCCGAGCTTCGCGCCCGTCTCGTCGACGATGTCGCCCTCGGCCTTGCCGAGCCGCTGGGCCAGGAAGCCCTGGGTGTCGCCGTCGGCGATGAAGCAGATGTCGTGCGAGTCGGGCTTCTTGGCGACCGCGAGGCCCCGGCGCTCGGCCTCGGCGCGGATCTCGTCCTTGGTGGTGAGGGTGTCGCCGAGCGGGAAGAGGGCGTGGGCGAGCTGCCGGTCGTCCAGGACACCGAGGACGTACGACTGGTCCTTCGCCATGTCGGAAGCGCGGTGCAGCTCGCGGGAGCCGTCGGGGTGCGTCACGATCTTCGCGTAGTGGCCGGTGCAGACGGCGTCGAAGCCCAGAGCGAGGGCCTTGTCGAGCAGGGCCGCGAACTTGATCTTCTCGTTGCAGCGCAGGCACGGGTTGGGGGTGCGGCCCGCCTCGTACTCGGCGACGAAGTCCTCGACGACGTCCTCGCGGAAGCGGTCGGCGAGGTCCCAGACGTAGAACGGGATGCCGATGACGTCGGCGGCGCGGCGGGCGTCGCGGGAGTCCTCGATGGTGCAACAGCCCCGGGCGCCCGTGCGGAAGGATTGCGGGTTCGCGGAGAGCGCGAGATGGACGCCGGTGACGTCGTGGCCGGCCTCGGCCGCGCGGGCGGCGGCGACGGCGGAGTCCACGCCGCCCGACATGGCGGCGAGGACGCGGAGGGGGCGGGTGCGCTGCGAGGTGTCAGTCATAGCCCCTCCAGGGTACGGGGGCGCGGGAACCGGGGCCCGCGAGTATCCGTTGGAGATCGCATGGGGGCACATCAGGCAGTGGCGGGGGACCGGGACCGGCGGATCGGGCGGCGGGCGCTGCTGGTCGGCGGGGCGGCGGCGGCCGTGGGCACGGTGGCGCTGACCAGGGACGAGCTGACGCGGCTGTACTGGCGGCTGCCGGGGGTGCGCAAGGCCCGGGTGGCGGGCGCGGTGGACTTCAAGGGTGCGCGCTGGGTGGCCGCGTCGCCCGCGAACTACCGGACGGCGGACCGGCCGGCCGACTATCCGATCGACCGGGTGGTCATCCATGTCACCCAGGGCGGTTACGCGAGCGCGGTGAAGGCCTTCCAGGACCCGGCGCACGAGGCGGCGGCGCACTACATCGTGCGCAAGGACGGGCGGATCACCCAGCTGGTCCGCGAGCTGGACGTGGCGTTCCACGCGGGGAACCGGTCGTACAACGAGCGGAGTGTCGGGATCGAGCACGAGGGGTTCGTGGACCGTCCGGAGGACTTCACCGACGCGATGTACGCGGCCTCGGCGCGGCTGACGGCCGCGATCTGCCGGCGGTACGGCATGGCGACGGACCGCGAGCACGTGATCGGTCATGTGGAGGTGCCGGGGACGGACCACACCGACCCGGGCAAGCACTGGGACTGGGGGCGTTACATGGGGCTTGTTCGGCGCGTCGGACAAGCCTGACACCCGGTTCCACCTGTGACTTAATCGTTATCCTGTGGTCGCGCTGCGCGCCGTCTGTGTCCGTTGCGTCCCGCGCCCCCGGCCCCAGCTGCGTCTGCTCAACTCGGCGCTTTTTCAAGGGAGTTAAGCATTACCAGCATCCATGGCCGCTTCACAGTTCCACCGGTTCGCTCCTAAATTCGCCTCAGATTTCACACAGACCCCAGGACAAACATCCGGGGCCATGACCCACACCACAGATCCCGCCTTCGAGGCGAACAACGAAGAAGAGCAGGTCACCGGCGGCAGGCGCCGTCGCGCCAAGGGCGCCAAGGCGGAGCACTCCAAGGCCGAGCGCACCACGGACGCCGAGCACTCCAAGGAAGGAACGGCCAAGCGCGGCAAGGGCGTTCACCGCCGGAAGTTCCTCGGCGGCATGGCCGGGGTCGGTCTGGGCGCCGTCGCCGCGGCCGGCTCCACCTTCGCCCTGCTGACCGACGCGAACGGCAACAAGGCCGGCGCGGCCACCAACACCGCCACCCTGACCATCCCGGACCTCCTGGAGGGCACCACCTCCGACAGCACCACCACCTACACGCTGGAGGCGAAGACCGGCACCGCCGAGGTGCTCAGCGGCGTCACCAGCACCACCGCCGGCTACAACCAGTCGTTCCTCGGCCCCACCATGAAGTGGACCAAGGGCAACACGGCCCTGCTCAACATCACCAACAGCCTGGGCGAGGACACCACGGTCCACTTCCACGGCGCGCACGTCCCGGCCAAGATGGACGGCGGTCCCCAGGTCGCCTTCTCCGACGGGGACACCTGGGCGCCGACCTTCACGGTCAAGGACGACCCGACGACGCTCTGGTACCACCCGCACGCGCTGGGCACCACGGCGAAGCAGGCGGTGCACGGCCTGGCCGGCATGATCATCGTCGATGACGCCGACAACACCACCAGCGCCGCGCTGCCCACCACCTACGGCACGGACGACATCCCGCTGATCTTCCAGTGCCTGGCCGTCGACAGTGCCGGTGACATCAAGTACGACCTGACCGGCTACCTCAGCAGCGGCCTGAGCTACCCGCTGCTGGTCAACGGCACCAACGTCGACGACACCACCCTCACCTTCACCGCTACCAAGACCCGGACGCGCTTCCGACTGCTCAACGCCTCGCCGTCGGACATCATCACCGTCCAGCGCAGCGACGGCGGCACCATGACGCAGATCGCCACCGACCAGGGCTACCTGGCCGAGGCGGCGGACGTGACCACGATCCGGCTGGTGGCCGGCGCCCGCGCCGAGATGGTCATGGATATGTCGGACGACGTCACCCTCCAGGCGGTCGTCACCACCGGCTGGGTCCGCGGCGGCAGCGGCACGTACGACTTCCTGACCGTCACCGCGAGCGGCACCGACACCCCGGACGACCTGCCCAGCTCGCTGCGGACCATCGACCGGTACGACACCAGCGACTTCACCGCGCGGACCATCACCCTCGGCCAGAGCGGCACGAAGATGCTGATCAACGGGTCGGCCGGCACGAGCATGTCCTCCATGGCCATGATCAGCACCACGCTGGGATCCAAGGAGATCTGGACGATCACGAACAGCACGCAGCTGGAGCACTCGTTCCATCTGCACGACGTGCCGTATCAGCTGATCTCCATCAACGGCGCGGATCCGACCGGCGTCGAGCTCGGCTGGTACGACACCTACGAGGTGGTCGGCGGCGGCTCCATCAAGATCGCCATGGAGTTCACCGACTTCTCCGACGACACGTACATGTACATGCTCCACTGCCATCTGCTGCAGCACGAGGACGAGGGCATGATGGCGTCCCTCATGGTCACGGACAGCTAGCGGCCGCCCGGGCCTGCCGAGCAGGCTGCCGCCGGCAGTGGAAGTGCCGGCGGCAGCCGTTCGCGAGGTTCCGGTCACCGACAGCTCCCCCGGAACACATCGACCTGGCCGCCCGTGCTGTCCGCCACCACGAGGTCGCGGACGCCGTCGCCGTCCAGGTCGGCCGCCGCCGCGTCGTAGGCGCCGGTGGCGGGCACGTCGGTCAGCCGGGTGAGGGTACCCGAGCCGTCGCCCGTGTACGGCGTGACCGAGTTGCCCTGAAGAGAAGAGACCAGCAGGTCCGTGGTGCCGTCCCCGTCCAGGTCGGCGGCGCCCACGGCGACCGGCAGCGCGGGCGTGCTGTAGGCGGTGGCCGTACCGAAGGTGCCGTCACCGTTGCCGGGCAGTACGTCCAGGGTGTCGGCGCCGTTGCTCACCGTGGCCAGGTCGAGGCTGCCGTCACCGTCGAAGTCGCCCTCGGCGAGGGAGTAGAGGCGCGCGGTGGCGGCGTACTCGGTGGCGGCACCCAGGGCTCCGGTGCCGTCGCCGAGGAGCACGCTCACCCCGTCGGCGCCCACGCTCGCCGTGGCCACGTCGGCGGCGCCGTCGCCGTCGAAGTCGCCGACGACGATGCCGTGCGGCTGGCTTCCGGTGGCGGTCTGGCCGGCGTCGGTGAAGGTGCCGTCGCCGTTGCCGAGCAGCACCCGCACGGTGCTGGTCTGCTGCTCGGCGACCACCAGGTCGGCCCGCCCGTCCCCGTTGAGATCCCCCGTCGCCAGCGCCCGCGGTGACCCGGACACGTCGATCGCCGAGGCCGTACCGAAGGTGCCGTCGCCGGTGTTCAGTTCCACGCTCACCTGGGCCCCGCCGAAGTCGGCGGTCGCCAGGTCCGGACGGCCGTCGCCGTCGAAGTCGGCGACCACGGTCTGGTACGGGTGCGTCCCGACCGCGTAGGTGCCGCCCGCGGCGAACGTCCCGTCCCCCTCGCCGGGCAGCACGGTCACCGAGTCGCCTTCGAGGTTGGTGGCGACCACGTCCACCGTGCCGTCGCCGTCCAGGTCGGCGGTGACGACATGCCGGGTGTTGGCGGCGGCGGTGGCGGAGCCGGTCAGGGCGTACGACGGGACGCAGGAGGTGCCGGCGGCCACGGCGGGGGTCGTGAGGGTCGCGGGCAGCGCGCCGGCGAGGACCAGCCCACCGGCCAGGACGATCCGCAGGGATGTCCGCCGTGTCATGCCCTGCCTCCTTTCCGCTCAAGGGATTTCATCGACCGGCTCAGTCCTGGTCGGCGGCGACCCGGAAGCCGACCGTGGGGTAGCCGCCGCTGCCGTCCCGGCCCTCGCCGCGGTAGTGGGTGGTGCAGCTGCGCCCTGTCGCGTACCAGGAGCCGCCGCGCACGGCGTTGACGTCCAGACCGGCCTCCTGGCCGTTGGTGGCGGTGACGACGCTGGAGGTCCACTCGAAGCAGTTGCCGGCCATGTCGTAGGCGCCGTAGGCGCTGACGCCGTCCGGGTACGCGCCCACGGCCGAGGTGAGTCCGCCGGTCGCCATCAGCGCGTCGAAGAGGTCCGTGTAGACGAACCCGGTCCAGGTGTCGTGGTCGATCCAGCCGGTCACCCCACCCGTCGCGGTGACGGTGAGGATCCCGGAGACCGGCTCGCTCTCGCCGTACCGGGTGGACTCCGGGTTGTCGTAAGTGGCCTCGATGGAGCCGTAGTTCGCGAGGTAGTACGCGGCGCACACCGCGTTGTAGTTGTAGTTGCTGGTGAGCACGGAGTCCGTGTAGGTCGTCCCGGCCGTGTCACCCCACGGGTAGGCGTAGGAGTCGGGGCCGCGGGCCGCGCTCTCCCACTCGGCCTCGGCCGGCAGCCGGAAGGTCCAGCCGTCCGCCTGCCCGGTGAGCCAGTCGCAGAAGGCCTCGGCGTCCGCCAACGCGACCTCCAGGACCGGGTGTTGCTCCCTGCCGGTGGGGACCGTGCCGTCGTCCCAGTACGACGGCACGGTGTGGCCGGCACCCGCGTCCGTGTCGAGGAAGGCCGCGTACTGGGCGTTGGTGACCTGGCAGGCCCCCAGCCAGTAGGCCGAGTCGATCGGCGAGGCCTCGCCGGCGCCGGCGGTGTTGGACAGGTCGGCCGTGAACACGAAGTCCGGGTCCGCGGGGGCCGGTACCAGGGTCTGCCCGGCGACGGTGACCGAGTCCGCCGCGGCCGCCGAGCCTGCCGCGGCCGCCGATTCGGCAGTGGTGGCTGTGGCTGCCGGAGCCGTGCCGGGCAGCGGGACTCCGACCAGCGGTACTCCGACCAGCGGCGCGGCGGCCGAGGCGCCGGCGACGTGCAGCAACTTCCTTCTGCTGAGCAGCTGTTGGTGCGGTGGTACGACGGTCATGGGGCGGCCCTCCGTCGACTCGATGGCTGGGACGGCCGACCACGCGGCATTTCAGGGGGACAGCGCGCCGCGTGACCGGCCCTTCAACGGAACGTAAGGTGCGCGCCTTTGCTCCGGCCAATGCCGGCCTGTGACTTCTCTGGACGCGTGCACGCAGGTTCCGCGCCGGAAGCGCGGTCCGTCCCGTTGAGCCCGCAGTCTGCCCGAAGAGAGGAACAGTGTCGACACCTAGGGCTGTGAATGCCACAAGACCCCTTGACCGAGGCTTACTGTCGACACTAGACAGGTGATGAAGGAACCTTGAAGGAACTTCCGCGCGACGAGGAGAACGCCATGACCGATCCCCGGCCCGGACAACGCCTCTTGGGCAAGGTCGCCCTCGTGACCGGCGCGGGCGCGGGGATCGGCCAGGGCTGCGCGCTGCTCTTCGCCGAGCAGGGCGCGACCGTGGTCGGCTGTGACATCGACACGGACGCGGCCGCACGCACCCGGGAACTGGCCGCCGAACGCGGGACGAAGGTCGAGGTCATGGCCCCGCTGGACATGACGGTCCCGGCGGACGCCCAGCGGTACGCGGACTCGGTGTTCGAGCGGTACGGCCGGATCGACGTCCTGGTGACGGCGGGCGCGATCGCCCCGCACATGGCGAGCGCGGCGGAGATGGACTTCGACGAGCAGTGGACGCCGACCCTGCGCGGCGAGGTCGACGTGGTGTTCCTGCCGGTGCGGGCGGCCTGGCCGCACCTGGCGGCCTCCGGCGGCGGCTCGATCGTCAACTTCGCCTCGGTGAACGCCTTCCGGGGCAGCGGCACCTTCGGCATGGTCGCGCACTGCGCGGGCAAGTCGGCGGTGCTCGGCCTGACCCGCCAGCTGGCCGTGGAGGGCGGGCCGTCCGGGATCCGGGCCAACACCATCTCGCCCGGCATGGTGCGCACCCCGGCCACCGAGTCGGCCGGCGCGCACGAGGGAGCCGCCCGGGCGGCCCTCCTCGCCCGTATCCCGCTGGGCCGGGTCGGCACGCCCGAGGACATCGCCTGGTGCGCGGTCTATCTGGCGTCCGACGAGTCCGCGTGGGTCACCGGCGGGAACTTCCCGGTGGACGGCGGCGTGCTGGCGAAGTGAGGGGACCCCGGGCACCGGCGAAGTGAGGGGCCGTAGGCCGCCTCCGGGATCCCCGGGCCGTCACGTCGACGGGGTGCGCCGCCGGCGTGCCGGCTTGCGGCCGGCCTCCTGCTCCTGGATCTGCTCCTCGACCGAGCGCAGCGCCCGGACCGTCGCCCCCGCGATCAGCGCGGAGGCCAGCTCGCCGTCGCGCTCCTCGCAGGCCTGCATCAGCCGCTCCTGGTCGTCGACGCTGTAGGCGAGCCGGCCGGGGCGGGTCAGGCTGAGGTGGCGGAGCATGAGGGTGCGCAGCGCCAGGGAGTCGAGGATCTGCTTGAGGGTGGCGTTGCCGACGATCTCGGTCATCCGCTCCTGGAGCTGCACATGGCTCCAGAAGTACGCGTCCACGTCGCCCTCGTCGGCCAGTCCGCGCATCTTCTCGACCCGGCCGCGCAGCTCGCCGATCTCCTCGTCGGTGGCCCGCTCCACCAGCAGGGCGGCGAGCATCGCCAGGAGCTGGCGGCGGACCTGGTAGATGTCCCGGATGTCCTGGAGGGAGGGCGCGGCGACCCGGGGCCGACGGCGCGCCTTCATCTCGACCAGGCCCTCCTGCTCAAGGAGCATCAGGGCCTCGCGCACGGGGGTCCGGCTGATGTCGAACCGCCGTGACAAATCGACGCTGTTGAGGTCCTGGCCCGCCGCGAGCCGGCCCTCGATGATCCCGGCACCCACCCACTCGGCGATCTGCGCGACCAACGGCTCCCGCCGGTCCCGCAGCCGCAGCAGGCGGGCCAGCACGACATGCGTGTCCTGATCGGTCATCCGGCGGCCTCCCGGCCCGCGTCCGGCCCGGTGCCGGGTTCACAGCGGACCCATCGGTGTCGACACTATCGCACTCCGGAACCGCCCAGAACACCGACCACCGGCCGTCTGTCGACAGCCGACCGGAGCGGCGGCCGACCGGGGCGAGAGTCGACCAGGGCCACAGCCGACCGGGGCCACAGCCGTCTAGGGCTGGACGTCCAGGGCGACCAGGAACCGGGACACCATGTTGTACACCGCCACGGTCGCCGTCAGTTCGGCGAGGCCGGTCTCGTCGAAGTCGGCGCGCAGGGCGTCGAACACCGGGTCCGGGACGTGGACGTCCCGGGTCATCGCGTCGGTGTAGGCGATGACCCGCGCGATGCGTCCCTCGAACTCCGGCTTCTCCTTGCGCAGTTCGGCCAGCTGCCCGTCGTCCGCTCCGGCCCGTCGCGCCTCCGGCTCGTGGGCCGCCCATTCGTACGGCGCCCGGTTGAGGACCGCGATCCGCAGGATGACCAGTTCCCGGAGGTCGGCGGGCAGCGACATCCGTTCCCGTACGGCACCGAGCAGACTGTTCCAGCCGTCGGCCACCGGCGGGCTGTGCAGCAGCATCCGGTCGAGCGGGTGCAGACTGCCGCCGCGCCGGGCGCGGACGCGGTCGGCGATCTCGCCGCTGCCTTCGGTGCCGGGGAGTCGTGCCATGGGGTTCCTTCCGTCCGTGCGGTCGCGTCAGTCGAGCAGGGGGCGGGGCACCCGGTCCAGCAGCCGCAGCGCGTCGAGCCGCCGGACCGGCCCCGTCGCCACCCCGTCGGCTCCGAACACCATCGCCCGCTCGCCCGTGAACACCGGCCAGGCGGGCAGTGCGCCCCCGTTCGGGTCGTGACGGGTGACGAAGCGGGCCCAGGTGTCGGCCATGGTGCGGGCCAGCTCCCGGTCGGCGTCGGTCCAGGGCCAGGCGCGGGCCGCCAACGTGTCGAGGGTGTACGGCAGTTCGGCGGTGTGGTGGACGCCGTAGCCGGGGAGCCCGTCGCGGGGCGGGGCGAGGGGAAGGCCGGGAGGCAGGGGCGGGGTCCGGGTGAAGCGGTACATCCAGGCGGGTGCGACGGCCGCGTGGGTCCGCGCCCAGTGCCACACCGGGTAGGCGAACCGGCTCTCCCCCGTGAACCGCCGTGCCGTACGGCGGACTTCGTCGCCGTCCCGCAGCGGGTACACGGCGTCCGTGCCGGGCTCGACGGGCAGCCGGCGCAGGATGTCCGGCGAGGCGTACACCGAGCCCTCGTCGTCGTTGGTCCCGACGAGAAGGGGGACGGCGTGCTGGCGGGCGGAGCCGAAGACGGCGTCGGTCGGTTCGGTGAGGACCCGGCCGTCGACGACCGGCCCGAAGTGGCCCTTGAGGACGAGTTCGACGCCGTCCAGGCGGCGCAGCACATCGAGGCCGCGGTCCTCCGCCCAGCGCAGCCCGTGTTTCTGCGCGGCGGTCCGGTCCGGCAGCGGGCCCTCCGCGCGGCCGATGCCCGAGGCGCTCTGGCCGATGGCCGCGTGGAAGAGGTGCCGGGCGGCCGGGGCGGCCATGAGGTGGCAGATGTGGGCGGCGCCGGCGGAGTTGCCGGCGAGGGTGACCCGGCCGGGGTCGCCGCCGAAGGCCGTGATGTTCTCGCGCACCCAGGTCAGGGCGGCGACGATGTCCAGCAGCCCGTAGTTGCCGGAGGCGCCCAGGTCGTCCTCGGCGGCGAGTTCGGGATGGGCGAGGAAGCCGAGGGCGCCGAGCCGGTGGTTGAGGGTGACGACGACCAGGCCGCGCCGGGCCTGCGCACGGCCGTCGTGGATCTCCTGGCCGCCGTGGCCGTAACGGTTGCCGCCGCCGTGGATCCACACCATCACGGGCAGCCGGGCGCCCGGCGCCGGGTCCGGGGTCCACACGTTCAGGTAGAGACAGTCCTCGCTCATCACCAGCGCCCGCCGGTCGGCGAAGTTGGCGTGGTACATGATCGAGTCGCGGGGCGGCTGGGGCTGCAGCGGCGCCGGACCGAAGGCGTCGGCCCGGCGCTCGCCGTCCCAGGGCGCGGGCGGCCGCGGGGGCCGCCAGCGGAGCTCTCCGACCGGCGGTTCGGCGAAGGGGATGCCCCGGAAGACGCCGATCTCACCGTCGTACTCCCCTGCCAGCCGCCCGGCGCCGATCGTGGCCCTGATGACCCTGATGGTCCTGATCACCCGGTCGCCTTGTGCAGCACGCCGTTCTTCATGATCACCCGCAGTCGGTCGCGGTCCTGGAGGATCCGGATGTCGGCCAGCGGGTCGCCGTCGACCAGCACCAGGTCCGCGAGGTACCCCTCCCGGATCAGTCCCAGCTCCTCCCCCATCCCCATCACCTGGCCGCCGTACCCGGTCGCCGCGCGCAGCGCCTCGGCCGGGGTGAAGCCGAACCAGTCCACGAACAGCTCCAGGTCCCGCAGATTGCGGCCGACCGGGTTCCAGGCGAAGCCGTAGTCGCCGCCGGGGACGACCCGGATGCCGCGCGCCACGAGTTCCGGTACGACCGCGCACACCGCGTCCCGGGTGGCCTCGACCTCCATGCCGGGCTCGGGTTCGCCGCCGGCCTCGTGGAGGTTGGCGTGGATGATGCCGGGGGTGGGGGCGACGAAGATCCGGTCGCGGGCGGCCTGGAGGAGGTCGAGGGCCTCCTCGTCGGCGAAGGTGCAGTGGTAGACGGCGCGGATGCCGTGCCGTACGGCCGTCTTGACCGACTCGGCGGCGTGCGCGTGCGCGGTGAGCCAGACGCCGTGCTTCTCGGCGGTGTACGCGGCGGCGGCCACCTCCTCGTCGGTGAACTGCACGATCCGCGAAGTCCCTTGTACGACGGCGCTCTCGCCGGAGAGGGACAACTTGACGATGTCGACGCCGAGTTCGGCCATGTCGGCGACGAAGCGGGCGACCGACTCCGGGTCGGAGGCGCGGCCGTCGATGCCCGGGAAGTCGTAGACACCCGGCTCGACCATGCCCGCGCTGCCCTCCCAGGAGGCGGCCTTGAGGCGCGGGCCGGGCATCCAGCCCTCGGCGAAGGCCTTGCGGGCGGCGACCTCCGTGCCGGGCAGCCGGTTGCCGCCGGAGTAGGCGCTGGTGATGCCGTGGTCGAGGAGGACCCGCCCCGCGTGCGCGACGAGCAGGGCCTTCTCCTCGTCCGGTTCGTCGCGGCGCCGGGAGAGGTGCTCGACGGTGGAGCCGAAGCCGAGGTGGGCGTGGGCGTCGACGAGTCCGGGGAGCAGGGTGCCGCCCCCTCCGTCGAGCACGCGGGCCGTGGCGGTCAGGTCGCGCGGGATGTGCCCGGCGACCGCGGTGATGCGGTTGCCCTCGACCAGGACCTGCGCGGGGAACGGCTCGCGGCCCGTGCCGTCGAAGACGTGGACGTCGGTGAAGAGCGTGCCGGTCATGGGTTCCTCGGCCTCCAGAAGCGGTGCCGCATCTCGCCGACTCCCCCGATCCTGCTGACCAGTTCGTCCTCGGGGGTCAGGAAGCGCTGCGGGATCCGGCGGTTGCCCACGCCCGCGGGGGTGCCGGTGAAGATCAGGTCACCGGGCAGGAGCGTGCAGAACCGGCTGAGGTGGGCGACCAGCCGGGGGATCGGGAAGATCATGTTGGCGGTGCGGTCGTGCTGGACGGTCTCGCCGTTCAGCTCGCAGGTCAGCTCCAGGTCGTCCGGGTCGTCGACCTCGTCCAGGCTGACGAGCGCGGGGCCGACGGGGCCGAAGCCCGGGTAGGACTTTCCGAGCGAGAACTGGGCGGGCCTGCCCGCGAGTTGGCTGATCCGCTCGGAGAGGTCCTGGCCGACGGTGAGCGCGACGACCGGGTCCCAGCCCTTCTCCTCCGGCACCTGGTGGGCCTCCCGGCCGATGACCGCGACCAGTTCCAGCTCCCAGTCGACATGGCCGGGCGGCAGCGTGACCGTGGTGTACGGGCCGGTGAGGCAGGTGGCGAACTTGGTGAAGACGAGCGGGACTTCGGGCTCCTCGTAACCCGCCTCGGCGGTGTGCGGGCGGTAGTTGAGGGCGACGGCGAAGATCTGGCGGGGGGCCGGCACCGGGGGCTCAAGGTCGGCCTCGTCGTACGGGCGGGCGCCGGTCGCGGCGGCGGACCACAGGCGCAGGTCGTCCCAGCGGGCGAAGGGGTCGGCGGCGAGGGCGGCCGGTACGTCGATGGCGCCGTCCGGGGTCAGCAGGACGGTACGGCCGGCGAGGCGGGCGATGCGCATCTGCGGCTCACACCCAGTGCCCGGCGGGGGGCTCGTCCTCGCCGTACGCCTCTCTCCAGGAGACGACCGGGTTGCGCAGCACGCCCAGGCCCTCGATCTCGGCCTCGACCACGTCACCGGGCCTGAGGTAGTTGGCGAACGGGTCCTCGGTGCTCGCGGCCACACCCGCGACGGTGCCGGTGGTGACGAGGTCGCCCGCGCTGTAGGTCTGCGGGGAGTGGTAGGCGACCAGCTGCGGGAGGGAGACCGACATCCGGCCGGTGTTGGACTTCTGGCGTACGTCGCCGTTGACCCTGAGCTCCATGTCCAGGGCGTGCGGGTCGTCGATCTCGTCGGCGGTGACGACGTACGGGCCGACCGGGCAGAAGGTCTCGACGGCCTTGGAGAAGGAGAAGACCCCGGACTCCATCTCCCGGCGCTGGATGTCCCGCGCGGTGATGTCGTTGAAGACGACGTACCCGGCGATGTGCTCGACGGCCTGTTCGGCGGAGAAGAAGCGGCCCGGCTTGCCGATGACGACGGCGAGTTCGAGTTCGTAGTCGAGTTCCCGGGTGAGGTTCGCCGGATACACGATGGGCTCGTCCGGGCCGATGATCGCGTCGACGTTCTGGAAGAAGACGATCCCCTTGTTGACCGGGTGGGACCAGTCGACGCGGGCCAGGTCCTCGTGGTGCTCCCGGAAGTTGCCGGCGGTGTGGAAGAACTTCTTCGGCACGATCGGGGCGCGCAGCCGGACGTCGGCGAGCGCGAACGTCCGCCCCGTCTCGGCGACTTGGCCCGCACGCTCGAACCAGGCGCGGGTGGAGGGCACCTCCAGTTCCACGACGGTGTCTCCGTCGAGCCGGCCCACCAGTCCGTCGTCCAGCCCGTCGCAGAACGTCACCAGTTTCATCAGACCTCCCTCAACTGTCGACAGACAGCCTCTCCTGAGGCCACCTGATCGTCAATAGGCGCGCAAAGTGTGGACACCAATCGGTGCGGTGACCTACCGTCCGAACCATGCGGACGACATGGGACTTCGCTGGGGCCCGGGTGCTGGTCGCCGGGGCCGGCGGGATCGGTGCGGTGGTCGCGGGCGGGTTCGCCGGGGCGGGTGCGGCGGTGGTCGTCCTTGACGTCGACGAGGGCAGGGCGGCCGAGGCGACCGCGTCGGCCGGGCCCGGTTCCGTCAAGGGGCTGTGTGCCGACCTGACTTCGGCGGACGCCTGCCGGGACGCCGTCGACAGCGCGGTCCGACTGCTCGGCGGCATCGACGTGTTCGTGCACGCGGTCGGGGTGAACGACCGGCGGCCGGTGCTCGACACCCCGGACGAGGTGTGGGAGCGGATCACCGCGGTCAACCTCGACAGCGCGTTCTGGCTGGGGCGGGCCGTGGGCGGGGTGATGGTGGCGGCCGGGTACGGACGGATCGTCTACCTCTCGTCCGTGTCCGGGCTGCTGGCGCACCCCGACCACGCGCCGTACGCGGCGACCAAGGGGGGCGTCGACCAGCTGATGCGGGTCATGGCCCGGGAGTGGGCGGCGTGCGGGGTCACCGTCAACGCGGTCGCACCCGGCTACACCGAGACCGACCTCACCCGTGAGTACCTCGCCGGGCCGGGGGTCCGGGCGTCCCTGGAGGCCCTCGTCCCCGCGGGCCGACTGGGCCGGCCAGCCGACCTGACCGGGCCCGTGCTCTTCCTCGCGTCCGATGCGGCGGCGTTCGTCACCGGGCAGGTGCTGTACGTCGACGGCGGGCGGACGCTCGTCTGAATTCCCATCAACGATCGCTTTGGAGGCCTTGTGACCGCCGTGTTCGAACGATTCGCCGGGAAGACCGTCCTCGTCACCGGCGCCGGTACCGGGTTCGGTGCCGAGATCGCGGTGCGGGCGGCGCGGGAGGGTGCCGATGTCGCCGTCCACTACCGCGGTTCCCGCGAGGGGGCCGAGGCGACCGCCGAGCGCGTGACCGCGCTCGGCCGCAAGGCGCTCGTCGTGCAGGCCGACATCTCCGAGCGCGCCCAGATCACCCGGCTCGCGGAGGAGGTGTGGGCGCACTTCGGGCAGCTGGACGTGGCGGTGAACAACGTGGGGGACGTCGCCCGTGAGCAGATGTCCTGGCGGGACATCACGGAGGAGTCGATCGACCATGTGCTCGCCGTCGACATCAAGGGGACGTTGCTGTGCACGCACGAGTTCGGGGGGCGGATGCTGGAGCAGGAGGGGGGCGGGGCGGTGGTGAACATCGGGTCGACGGTGGTGGTGCGGGGCAGTGCGCGGGCGCCGCAGTACGCGGCCGCGAAGTACGGGATCATCGGGCTGACCAAGTCCTATGCGCATGCGTTCGCGCCGAGGGTGCGGGTGAACGTCTTCGCGCCGGGGTTCATCGAGACCGCGGCGACGCTGGGGCGCGAAGACTGGAAGAGCGGGCGGGGGGATGTGTTGCGGGCCAATACGCCCATGGGGCGGATTCCGGGGCCGGAGGAGTTGGCCGGTGCCGCTCTGTTTCTGGCGACCGAGGATGCCGGGCACATCACAGGGGGCTTCTTGGTGGCTGATGGGGGATACAACATGATTGGGGCGTAGAACGTTGTGATTCGGGTGCGGGTGCGTGGGGGCTTGTCGCGCAGTTCCCCGCGCCCCTAAAAGCAGGTGGGGACGCTCCTTCCCCTTTGAAAAGCTCTGAAAAGCTCCGGCCCCCGGGATTCGGTTCGCATCCATCCCCGGGGGCCGGCAACTCTTCTGTCGGTCTTCTTACGACACCGTCAGGGTCAGGGCGCCGGTGTAGCTCTGGCCGGGGGTGATGGTCGCTGCCGTACCGTCGACCGTCAGGGTCACCGTCCTGTCGGTCGGGGGCGTTATCGACGCGGTCGATGCCAGGGTCAGGGCGCTGAGGTACGACGTTCCCGTCACCGTCCAGGTCGACGACTCGCCCAGGGTCACCCGGACGCCGTTGTTGACCACCGCGCTCGGGGTGTTGGTGACCTCGCTGATCTCGCGGTACTCCGTCTTGGTGATCGTGGAGACGCTGTGCTTGGCCGTGCTCGCCGAGATCACGCCCTCGACCGTGGTGCGGGTGAAGGCGAGGGTGAGGTTCTGGCCCTGGAGGCTCGCGTTGCCGCCGCCCCGGACCGAGTTGTAGAAGTCGCCGGTCAGGGCGATGTCGGTGAAGGTTCCCTTCGCGTCGGTGGACTGGGAGGTGGTCGGGTCCCAGCTGGACGACTTGGTGGGGGAACCGGTCGGCTCGGTGTAGGTGCCGGTCGTCTCGCTGGACCAGGGTTTGCCGGACACCGTGACGCTGCTCGGGCGGTCGGTGTCCATCAGCTGGAAGAGGACGCCGTTGCCGGTGGTGACGGTGGCGCCGTCGGAGCCGTCGACGGTGACGGTGCCCGCGACCGCCTTGCACATGAAGGTGGTCTCTCCGGTGGTGACCTGGGTGCCGCCGTCGATGGCCACCGACCCGGCCGCGTACCACAGGACCATGAAGCGGCCCGCGTCGATGGTGGTCGACTGGACCGGGAGGGCGTCCAGTTCGGCCGAGGTGAGGCCGAGGGAGAGGGAGTCGTTGAGGTCCGAGACCGCCTCCTTGGTGCTGTCGCCGTAGTGCGCCGAGGCGCCCCAGTGGATGAGGGCGTAGTCGCCGACGTCGAAGGCGCAGCCGAGGAAGTGCTCGGTGACGTTGCCGATGGCGTAGCTGCCGTAGCCCTGGCCGCCGGTGTTGGCGATGGTGCTGTTGATGGCGGTGAGGGTGCAGTAGCTGCCGCCGTCGACCGACAGGGCGCCCCACTTCTCGGAGGAGATCGAGGAGTTGATGTACGACGCCTTGGTGCTCGCGCCGAGCAGGTTGGTGGCGCGGACGTTGCCGGAGATGCCCAGCATCCACGGCACGGTGATCATGTACTTGGTGTCGCCGGTGCCGGCGGCCGGGTACTCGTCGGGGACGACGCCGTCGGCGCACTTGATGGTGGAGTTCTTGACGATCACGTTGGCGGTGGCGTCGGCGATCACCGCCGTACGGACCACGCCCACGTTGCTGATGTTCGCGCCATCGAGGACGAGGGTGGTGCCCGAGCCGGTGCCGACCACGGCGGCGCCGTAGCCGACGAAGTCGCAGCGGCCGTTGCCGTCGAAGGCGATGGTCGGGTCGGTGAGGGTGTAGCTGCCGCCGGCGACGTAGACGCCGTTGAAGGCCTCGCCGTTGGAGAGCAGGGTGATGTCCGAGGCCCCGGTGTCGGTGACGGTGCCGTCCAGCACGTCGGAGGGGACGGACTTGTCCTCGTCCACGCCGTCGGCGTCGACGTAGACGGCCTGGCGGAAGGGGAAGGTGAGGGTGGAGTAGGCGACGTCGGTGGCCTCGGCGACGTTCAGGACGATGGTGCCGGTGTAGGTGCCGGCCGCGATGGCGGTGGCGACGCCGCCGTATCCGTCGGTGAGCGCGGCGAGTTCGCTGCCGGTCTCCACGCCGTTGACGGTGAGGCTGAGGCTGTAGCCGTCGTCGACGGTGATGACACCGCCCTCCTCGATCACCAGCTCGGTCGCGGTGGTGGTCGCGGTGAGGGTGAGGGTCTCGTCGGAGCCGACGGTGATCGTGGTCGCCTTGGCCTTCTTGGCCTTCTTGGTACTGGCGGCGTGGGCGGTGGCGGGGGCGAGCAGGGTGGGGGCGAGGGCGGCGGCCACCGCGACGATGAGGGCGCGGGGGCGGGCCCGGTTGGCGACGGGCCGGTCGAGCAGGTCGGTGACGGACGAAGTCCGCTCGTCGTCGGTCCTGTTGGTGGACCTGTTGGTGGGCAGCACTGTGGACTCCTTTGTCTTCGGGTGTTTTCGGGCAGGGGCATCGCCGATCGGCGACACGGGGTTGCCCGGGCAGGGGTGAGCCACGCGTGGCGCCGGTGGGCGCACGCCCCCTGCTCGGTGGTGTGGTGGGTCAGTTGCGGGCGGGCTCGGCGTCCTGGTCGAGGCGCTCGCCGCGGATCCGGGCCAGCACCCTCGTGCGCAGTTCCGCGAAGCGCGGGTCGGCACGGGTGGTGAGCTGGTCGCGGTCGGTGCCGAACGGGACGGTCAGGGTGTCGAGTACGGCCGTGGGGCGGCCGCCGAGCACGATGACGCGGTCGCCGAGGTAGACGGACTCGTCGATGTCGTGGGTGACCACGACGACGGTGATGCCGAGGCGGCGGCGCAGCTGGAGGGTCAGGTCCTCCAGGTCGAACCGGGACTGGGCGTCGACCGACCCGAACGGCTCGTCCATGAGCAGCACCGGGGCGTCGTAGGCGAGGCCGCGCGCGATGGCGACGCGCTGCTGCATGCCGCCGGAGAGCTGCCAGGGGTACTTGTCGCCGACGTCCGCGAGGCCGACGGCGTCCAGGCACTCCAGGGCCGTCGCCTTGCGCGCGGCCTTCTTCACGCCCCGCCCCTGGAGCGGGAAGGCCACGTTGTCCCACACCCGCATCCAGGGCAGCAGGGAGCCCCGGTAGTCCTGGGAGACCACGGCGATGTCGGCGTGCGGCCCGGTGAGGCGCTGGTCGCCGTAGCGGACGGTGCCGGAGGTGGGCGGGGCGAGTCCGGCGAGGCAGCGCAGCAGGGTGGTCTTGCCGGCGCCGGACGGGCCGACGACGCACACGGACTCCCCCGGGTCCACCCGCAGGCTCAGCCCGGCGAGCACCCGGTGCTCCTGCGGGCCGCCCCGGCCGAACGTCATGCAGAGGTCCTCGACGTGGAGGGCGGATCCGCGGGTCATACGACCACTCCGTTGCTCTTCTTCTCGATGGCCGGGGCGGGCGAGGGGCGGCTCGCCCGGGGGGCGCGCTGGTGGTACCAGCCCAGCAGGGCGTGCTCGCAGAGCAGGAGCAGCACGCTCAGGCCGTAGCCGAGGACGCCGATGAGGAGGGTGCCGGCCCAGGTCTCGGCGACGTGGAAGCTGGATCCGCTCTGCAGGATGAAGTTGCCGAGCCCGATCGGCGAGCCGTAGATCTCGCTGACGACCATGAGGACGACGGCGATGGACAGGGCGACCCGGATGCCGGCGAAGATCTGCGGCAGGGCGCCCGGGAGGACCACCCGGCGCAGTTGGAGGTGCCAGGGGACGCGGTAACTGCGGGACGTCTCGTGCACGGCGGGGTTGATCTGCCCCACCCCGGCGATGGTGTTGAGCAGGATCGGCCAGAGCGAGCCGAGGAAGATCAGGAAGATCTTGGGGCCCGAGCCGATGCCCAGGGTCAGGATGACGACCGGCACGAAGCCGACGGTCGGGGTGGCGCGGGCGAAGTCGAGGAGCGGGCCGAGGGCCAGGCGCAGGGTGCGGACCTCGCCGATCACCAGGCCCGCGGCGATGCCGACGACGGTGGCCAGGGCCAGGCCGAGGACGATGTTGCGGAGGCTGAACCAGAGGTCGTCGAGGAGACCGCCGCCCGCGAGCTGGTCCCACAGGGTGTGCAGGACCGTGGTCAGGGGCGGGAAGTAGAAGCTGGTGCTGCCGGCGGTGGAGAGCAACAGGATCACGAACACCAGGGCGGGCAGCCAGAGTTGGCGTATCGCCGCACGGACGGTCATGCCGCCTCACCCGCCCTCGCCGGGGGCCGCCGGCGCAGCAGCCGGTGTTCGGCGTACTGGGCGAGCAGGGTGATCGAGTAGCCGATCGCGCCGGCCGTGAGGATGTAGGCGTAGGCCCGGTCGGAGGCGCCGGCCTGCTGCGCCTCCATGATCATGTGACCGATGCCGGGGAGGGTGGTGAGCACCTCGACGCCGATGGCCACCAGCACGGAGGTGGTCGCGGCAAGACGCAGGCCGGTCATCACCGACGGAACGGCACCGGGCAGGACCACCCGGCGAAAGCGCAGCAGGCGGGGGATGCGGTAGGCCCGTACGGTCTCGTGGACGGACGGGGTCACGCTGCGGGCGCCGTACTGGGACTGGAGCAGGATCGGGAAGACACAGGCGATGAAGACGACCGTGGCCTTCATGCCCGGCGTCGAGCCGAGGACCAGGAGGAACACCGGGAGCAGGGCGATCACCGGGAAGGAGCGCAGGATCTCGACCAGCAGCCGGGAGGACTCCTCGGCCGCCGCGTACACCCCGGTGACCAGGCCGACCGGGATGCCGACGGCGACGGCCACCGCGAGGCCGGTGACCGCGCCGTCCAGGGTGTCGCCGACGGCCTGCCAGTAGGTGCCGCTGCCCAGCAGGCCGCCCAGGGCGGCGGCCACGGCGGCGGGGCCCGGCAGCGCGGTCGGACTCACCACGCCCGCCCCCGCGACGAGCGCCCACAGGGCCACCACCGCGACCAGC
Source organism: Streptomyces hyaluromycini (assembly GCF_002217755.1). Classification (GTDB taxonomy): domain Bacteria; phylum Actinomycetota; class Actinomycetes; order Streptomycetales; family Streptomycetaceae; genus Streptomyces; species Streptomyces hyaluromycini. Next base: position 338,515 of record NZ_BCFL01000016.1, read on the forward strand.
GCGCCGAGTTGGAGACCGCGCACCTTCAGGATCCTCACGAGGTCACCACGGGTGCCTGGTCCCAGTACACGTCGTCGTCGGCCGGCTCCTTGTCGAGCAGGCCGAACTCGTGCATCTTCGTGATCACCGTGCGCATCATCGTCCTGTTCAGGTTCCTGTCGTAGTAGCTGATGTCGTGCGAGTCGATGAAACTGGCGTCCACCTGCGTGTACTTCTTGTCGATCGCCTTGACGGCGGCCGGGTGCGCGTCGGCGTAGGTGATGGCCCTGGCGACGGCGTCGATGAACTTCTTCGCGGTGTCGGCGTTGGCCGACAGGTACTTCTGGCCGGCGAACAGCAGGCCCTGGACCATGCCGGGCAGGTCGTTCATGCCGTTGCCGACGGAGCGCAGGCCGCTGTCCTTGGCGGCGAAGTAGAACGGGCCGAAGGAGAACACCGCGTCGGTCTTCCCGGACTTGGCGGCGTCGGTGAGCGAAGTGGTCGGCAGAGCAACGAACTTGATCTTCGACGGGTCGCCGCCCGCCTGCTGGGTCAGGTACTCGCAGATGAACTGGATGGTGCCGCCGAGCGCGGAGACGCCGACGGTCTTGCCCTCCAGGTCCTTGAAGGAGGTGATCCCGCTGTCCTTCTTCACCAGCAGGCCGTCGGTGGGATCGGTCTTCGTCGTCGCGGACTGGAGGCCGGTGACGATCCGGATCGGCAGGCCCTGGGCCGCGCCCTTGAGGAAGCCGGAGCTGTCCGTCATCGCGAACTGGGCCTCGCCGTTGAGGACGGAGGGCGCGTTCTGCGAGGTGTCCTGGGCGCCGGCCTTGATGGTGACGTCCAGGCCCGCGTCCTTGAAGTAGCCCTGCTGCTCGGCTATGTAGAGCGGCTCGAAGACGGCGCCGTTGGAACGCAGCACGGTGATCTTCGCCTTGCCGTCGGCGGTCTGGCCGCCGGCGGCCGAGTCGCCGCCGCAGGCGGTGGCCGTCAGCGACGCGGTGGCGGCCAGGGCGGTGAGGAGGACGAGGGTGCGGCGCCGCGGGATTCTCGAAGTGTGCATGGAACGGCTCTCCTTGAGAGGAAGGTCAATGCGTCCGCGCGGGGCCCGCGGCGGCGTAGGCGGTGGTGGACTCGGCGGGGGTCAGGTAGGTGCGGAACAGGCCGTCGGGGTCGTAGGCGCCCCGGATCTCCTCCAGGCGGGCCGCGTTGGCGGGGCTCAGCCCGTGGTCGAAGCGGTCCGCGAGGTTGTTGTCGGAGAACTGCAGCCCCTTCGACAGGTGCTGGATCGCAGCGAGTTCACCGTGCGCCCAGCGCTCGTGGCGGAGGTCCTCGGCGGGGTCGGTCCAGCCCGCGTTGGGCGAGAGGTAGAGCTTGGCCTGGCTGGACCAGCAGGCGTCGGGACGCTCCGGGAAGCCGCCCCACAGCATCCACAGGACATGGCTGGTGGTGCCGGGCACCGAGTCGAACAGCGGCCGGGCCGCGTCCAGGACCTTGTCGACCGGCTCGTCGGTCCAGATCCCGTCGAGGGCCCAGCGCATCCCGGCCGGGGTCATCCGGTCGGCGTGCCCGTACAGCTCGGCCATGCTCGTCCGGGCGCTCCCGACCGCGCGCAGCGCTTCGGCCCGGAAGGGCGCGGTCTCCAGCAGCGCGAGCGGGTCGGAGTCGTCGTCCTGGGCGAAGGCGGTCGCGGTGACCGACACGGTGTGCCGGTCCAGGCCCTCCACGAAGCCGACCTTGGCCGAGAACTCGACCTCCTTCGGAAGCAGTTCGAGCATGTCGTACGCCCAGGCCAGGACCTCGTCCCGCAGGCCCAGGGGGTAGCTGTGGAGCGTGCGCAGCAGCCGCCTCGGCGCCGGGTGCAGGTCGAGGTGGAAGCGGGTGACGACCCCGAAGAAGCCGGGGCCGCTGCCGCGCGCCGCCCACAGCAGGTCCGGGTGGTCGGTGTCGGTGGCGTGCACCAGGGTGCCGTCGGCGAGGACGACGTCCACGGCCCGGATGCTCAGGCAGGCCGGCCCGAGATGGCGGGAGTCCCAGCCGTAGCCGCCGCCGAGCAGGAAGCCGCCGAGGCCGACGGTCGGGGCGTGGCCGGTGGGGAAGAACAGGCCGTGCGGGGCGGCGGCTTCGAGCAGGTCGGGTCCGGTGGCCGCCGGCTGTGCGGTCGCCGTCCGGCCGGCCGGGTCGACGGTCACCTCCGTCAGTCGCGAGAGGTCGAGCAGCATGCCGCCGTCGCGGACGCCGTTGCCGACCCAGCTGTGCCCGCCGGAGCGGATGCCGATCCGCCGTCCCTCTGCGCGGGCCAGGCGGACGGCCGCGACGACGTCCCGCTCGCTCCCGGCGAGCACGATGACGTCGGGGTGGCGGTCGGGTTTGCGTTCGTTCCAGACGGCGTCGAGGCGGGCCCGTTCGTAGGCCGTGTCGCCGCGCCGGATGAGGGTGCCCTGGGGCAGCTGGTGCATGGCCGTCTCCTCACGCGTTTCATCCGGGACCATACTGTCGACACTTTGGGGCGACAAGACATCTGCGGCGGGAATATCTGGCATCTCTGGCGACACTAGGCGCTTTGCTGGGGAGGCCGGGTTGGGTCGTCGTTCGGGTGCGGCTTCGTGGGGGCTGGTCGCGCAGTTCCCCGCGCCCCTTTGGGGCGCTTCACTTGCGGGCGCTTCATCGGATCGGCTCGAAGTCGAAGAGTTCGGCCGGGTTGTCCACCAGTAGTCGTTGCAGATGGGCGGGGTTGGGTGCGATGCGTTCCAGGAGGTCGACCAGAAGGCCGTCGTCCGGGGCCGCACCCGTGATGTTGACGTGTGGGTAGTCGGTGCCCCACACCACCCGCTCGGGGGCGTACGCCACCAAGGACGCGGCGAGTTCGACGGCGTCGGCGTACGGCGGCCCCTGCGCGGAGACCCGGTCGACCCCGCTGACCTTGACCCACACCGCGCCCGTGTCGAGCAGCGCGCGCAGACAGCGCACCGCCGGGCCGTCCCGCCCGGCGCCGAGGTCGACCCGGCCCATGTGGTCGATCACCACGCGGCCGGGCAGGGCGCGTACGACGCTCTCCAGGCCCGGCAGGTCCTCGCCCCGTACATGGAGCTGGGCGGCCCAGCCGAGGCCGTCCACGCGCTCCAGCACGGCGTCGATCTCCGCGCCGGTGGGCCGGCTTCGCAGATGCGGCAGGAAGTTGAGCCGGAAGGCCCGTACGCCCGCCCGGTGCAGTTCCTCGGCCTCGGCCCGGCCGGTCGCCTCGCCGATCAGGGCCACCCCCCGGATCCCGCCCTCCCCGGCCGCGAGGGCGTCGAGCAGCACCCGGTGGTCGCGGCCGTGGCAGGACGACTGCACGACCACCGCCCGCGTCAGCCCCAGGTGGGCGTGCAGGGCCCGGAGTTGTTCCTTGGGTGCGTCCGGCGGGGTGAAGGTGCGCTCCGGTGCGTAGGGGAAGACGTCGGCGGGCCCGAAGACATGGCAGTGGGCGTCGCAACTGCCCGGCGGCAGCCGGAGCCTGGGCGCCCGGGGCGCGGGATGCGGGGGCGGACAGCCCGGTGAAGGGGCGCGGGGTGACGGCGTGCGGGGCGGGGCGGTCGCGGCGGGTTCAGTCACAGCGCGCCGTCATTCCGCCGTCGACGACGATCTCGGTGCCGGTGACGAACCGCGCCTCGTCCGAGGCCAGGAACAGCGCCGCGTACGCCGTGTCCCGCCCGTCCCCCATGAAGCCGAGCGGGATCCGGGCCCGGCGCTGGGCGAGCAGTTTCGCCACGTCGCCGCCGGCGCGCTGCCCGGCCAGCCGGGCCTCGACCATCGGGGTGTGCAGTTGCCCCGGGACGACGGTGTTGACGCGGATGCCGTCCGGCGCGTACTGGACGGCCGTCACCCTGGACAGCTGGATGACCGCCGCCTTGGCCGTCGCGTACCCGACCTGCGCGGCCCCGGTCCAGCGCAGCCCGGAGCAGGAGGCGGTGTTGACGATCGCCCCTCCCCCGCCCCGCCGCATGACCGGGATGACGTGCTTGCAGGCGAGGAAGGCGCTGGTGAGGTTGGTCCGCAGCTGGCTCTCCCAGTCCGCGAGGCTCAGCTCGGCGACCCCGCCCGGCCGGGAGCCGCCGACGTTGTTGACGAGGATGTCGATGCGGCCGGTCCGGGCGGCCGCATCGGTGAAGTAGGCCTGGACGGCGTCGGGTTCGGTGACGTCCAGGAGATCGGTGCGGACCGTGCCGCCCTCGGCGCGGATCTGGTCCGCGGTGGCCTCCAGCGCGTCCTTGTCCCGGTCGGTGAGCAGGACGGTGGCGCCCTCGCGGGCGAAGAGCACGGCGGCGGCACGGCCGTTGCCCCAGCCGGGGCCGACGCTTCCGGCGCCGCCGATGACGGCGACCTTGCCGGCGAGCCGCCCGGAACGGGCACTGAGCGGGTGTTCTGGCGTGTCCTGAAGCACAGGAGCCTCCCTCCATGGGGGTACGGAGCCTGCCGACAGTCATAGCCAAGTGTCGACACAAAGTAAACACAAGACCTTTGTTACGCGGATCCTCGGCACCTTCTTGCCAAGGGTGTCGACAGAGAGCTTGTATGGGGCGTACGCGAAGAACCTGGAGGACCCCTGTGCGGAAACCCCCCGTCTTCACCCCGGAGGAGATCGCCCGCTTCCGCGCCGAGCTCGCCGCCCGGCGGGCGCCCGGCGCCCACGAGCCCGGCCGCTGGTCGGTGAGCCCGCTCAACCGCCGTACGGACGTGGTGGGTTCGCTGCCCGGGACGGTCCGGCTGCGGGACGCGACCCTGCGCTCCCTGGAGACCCTGCCGGGCGTCACGGCCACGGCCGGGGCGAAGCGGGCGTTCCTGCGGCGGGTGGTGGCGACCGGGGTGCCGGAGGTCGTCACCGCCGGACCCGGCCGGCGCGCCGAGGACGTGCTGAAGGCGGAGGTGGATCTGGTCAAGGGCGAGAACCCGGAGTGCCGGGTGATCTGCCCGCTGATGCGCTCGACGGACGACATCGACCGGGCCGCGCGGGCCGGTTACGACGCCGTGCAGGTGTGGGTGCAGGGCTTCGGCGAGACGGCACTGCTCTACCGGCCCGACGTGTACGCGGCCGCGTGGCGGGGCGAGGAGTGGCGCACCCCGGACACCCCGCGCGACCGGACCGCCGTGCTGGACCGGGCCGCCCGCCTCATCGGGTACGCCCGCTCGCTGGGCCTGGAGGTGATCGCGCCGATGCTGATGGTGTCGTACCTGACGGAGGAGGACCACGCCACGACCGTCGCGGCGCTCACCGCGGCCGGGGCCGGCGAGCTGACCCTCTTCGACGGGCCGGGCGCGCTGAGCCCCGAGGCGTACGGCCATCTCGTGCGCCGGACCAGGGAGTTGGCGCCGGACGTGGCGGTGGGCCTGCACCCGCACAACACCTTCGGACTGGCCGTCGGCTGCGCGGTCGCCGCCGTCCGGGCCGGCGCCGGCGCCGTCGAACTGTCGGTCAACGGCTACTGCGGCGGCCCCGGCAACGCCGATCTCGCCGCCACCGCAATGGCCTTCGAGGCCGTCTACGGCGTCCGCACCGGCATCCGCACCGAGACCCTCACCGAACTCGCCCGGCACGGCGCCGAACTGACCGGCTGTCAGACCGCCCGGAACCACCCGATGACCGGCCCGGACGCCTTCTGCTGGGGCGGCCTGGACTTCATCACCCAGGAGACCGCGGTCGACCCGCTGCTCCACAACTGCGTGGAGCCCTCCCTGGTCGGCAACGAGCGCCGGATCCCCTTCACCCCGGACAGCGGCCCCTACACCCTGGCCGACCGGACGGCAGCCCTCGGCATCGAGCTGCCGTCGGCCGCCCTGGACCAACTGCTGGATCAGGTACAGCAGGTGATGTCCCGGGAGAACCGCCTCGCCACCGACGAGGATCTCCGGGCGCTGGTCCGCGAACTCGGGTGAGCGGCCGGCCCGGTGGCCGTGACGGGTCGGCCACCGGGCCTGCGGTGTCAGGTGCTCCGGGCCCGTCGGCCTCAGGAGGAGCTGACACCCACGGTGAGCGTCGCCGCGTACCCGTCGGAGACGCTGTCACCCAGTGCGGTCAGGGTCAGCAGGCCGGAGGAGGCGCCGCCGTCGTCGTAGATCGTGTCGTCGTCGAGCTGGGTCTCCGTGGTGGTGTTGTCGGAGTACGGCGAGGTCGCCTGGATCTCGGAGTTGATGTCCGCGTCGAAGAAGAGCTGCCCGGTGTGGACGATCGAGCCGCCCGTGTACGAGTCGTCGGTCAGCGTCACGTCGGTGTGCACCCGCATGTGGACGTGCACGGCCCGGGAGACGTAGTGGCCGGGCCAGATCGAGGTGATGCTCACCTGGCCATTGGAGTCGGTCGTCTGACCGCCCCGCAGGAAGGTGCTGTCGTCGGTCTCGGTGTGGCCGTTCTTGCCGACGTAGCCGGAGTACTCGCCGAGGGCGTCCGCGTGCCAGATCTCGACCAGCGCGTTCTCCAGCGGGGCACAGTCGTTGGCCTGGTCGACGACGGTGAAGGTGTACTGGACCTCGACGCCCTCCCGGTCCTCGCGGATGTCCTCGCGGACGAGCGCACCGGCCAGCCAGTACGGGCCCTCGGTGACCTCCGAGGTGAGGGTGCAGACGCCGGAGGAGGCGTCGCTGGTGACGGTGGTGGAGGCGTCGGAGTCGGTCTCCGAGGTGGTGGTGTCGGCGGAGGCGAGGCCCGCGGCCATCAGCCCGCCGGCCGCGGCGATGGTGGCGCCGCCGATCAGCACGCGCCGCCGCTTCATGGTGTTGTCCGTGCGGTGACGACCCGACTGGGCGGAGACGGAGTCGACGGAGCCGGGCTCGGGGGTCTGCCCGGAGGCAGAGGCGTTGTCTGTCATGTCAGGAGAACTTAGGGACCGACCTGAGGCGGGCCATGGCCACGCACTGTGAGATCCCTGGAGGCAAAACCCCCAACTCACCTTCTTTGGAGCCGAGTCGGCGCGAATTCCGCGTGTCGCGGGGGCGCTCCGGAACGGCCGGTCCGGTCAGCTGAGTCCGGCCGCCCGCGCCCGCTCCACCACCGGGCCGATCGCCTTCGCGACCGCCTCGACATCGGCCTGGGTGGAGGTGTGGCCGAGGGAGAAGCGCAGGGTGCCGCGGGCCAGGTCGGGGTCGGTGCCGGTGGCCAGCAGGACGTGGCTCGGCTGGGCGACCCCGGCCGTGCACGCGGAGCCCGTCGAGCACTCGATGCCCTGGGCGTCGAGCAGCAGGAGCAGCGAGTCGCCCTCGCAGCCGGGGAAGGTGAAGTGCGCGTTGGCCGGGAGGCGGTCCACCGGGTCGCCGCCGAGGATCGCGTCCGGTACGGCCGTACGGACGGCGTCGATGAGCGCGTCGCGCAGGATGCCGATCTCGCGGGCGAACCACTCGCGGCGCTCGGCGGCGAGGCGGGAGGCGACCGCGAAGGAGGCGATCGCCGGGACGTCGAGGGTGCCGGAGCGGACGTGCCGCTCCTGGCCGCCGCCGTGCAGGACCGGTACGGGGGTGTACTCACGGCCGAGGAGCAGGGCGCCGATGCCGTACGGGCCGCCGACCTTGTGGCCGGAGACGGTCATCGCGGCGAGGCCGGAGGAGCCGAAGTCCACGGGGATCTGGCCGAAGGCCTGGACCGCGTCGGCGTGCAGCGGGATGCCGAACTCGTTCGCGACGGCGGCGAGTTCGCGGATCGGCAGGACCGTGCCGATCTCGTTGTTGGCCCACATGACGGTGGCGAGCGCCACGTCGTCGGGGTTGCGGTCGATCGCCTCGCGCAGCGCCTCGGGGTGGACCCGGCCGTAGGTGTCGACGGGGAGGTACTCCACCGTGGCGCCCTCGTGTTCGCCGAGCCAGTGGACGGCGTCCAGGACCGCGTGGTGTTCGACGGGGCTGGCGAGGATCCGGGTGCGGGCCGGGTCGGCGTCGCGGCGGGACCAGTAGAGGCCCTTGACCGCGAGGTTGTCGGCCTCGGTGCCGCCGGAGGTGAGGACGACCTCGCTGGGGCGGGCGCCGAGTGCTTCCGCGAGGGTCTCCCTGGATTCCTCGACCGTGCGGCGGGCCTTGCGGCCGGAGGCGTGCAGGGAGGACGCGTTGCCGGTGACGCCGAGCTGCGCGGTGAGGGCCGCGGCTGCCTCCGGGAGCATCGGGGTGGTGGCGGCGTGGTCGAGGTAGGCCATGGTGGGGTCGATTCTACGGGGGGCGGGGTGCGGGTCGCCCAGCGCCGTAGGGGTCGATCGCCGTTTGCGGGTGCAGGTCGTCGGTGGCTGGTCGCGCAGTTCCCCGCGCCCCTGAAGGGGCGCTGTCCTGGACGGCGCTTCAAAGATCAGGTCTACAGGCTCCAGGAGACCGTGTTCGAGGCCGCCATGGCGATCGCCAGGACCGCGAGGTCGGCCACGCCCAGGGTCAGGCCCAGGTATGCGCGGCCCTTGCGGGCCGTGCCGCGCCACAGGGAGACCAGGGCCAGGATGATCGCGACCGGGCCCAGGAACAGGTTCAGGACCAGGAGGCCGAGGAGGCCGAGGATGAAGGACGCCACGGCCATACCGTCGGCGTCACGGGTGCGGGTCTGGGTGCGGGGGGTGGCGGGGGCGGTGAGTTGCATCATGCTCAGCTCCTGAAGTGAGCGGGGGCGGAAGGTCAGTTGGCCGAGGTGTGGCGGCGGCGGGCGAGGCGCTCGCGGAGTGCGAAGACGGCCAGCCAGACGACGATCACGGCGGCCAGTCCCGCGGTGACGTCGAGCGGCGCGTGGGCCACGGTGCCCAGCACCACGCCGAGCAGCATGAGTGCGGCGACGAGGAACAGCATGGGGTCGATCCCCCTCCGTTACATTTGGGTGAACGGTTGTAGTAACACTTGTTCACTGACTTTGAGTCTAGCAACTCGCCCGGCTTTTCAATTCCGGAGAACAGTTGTTAACTGGATGACATGAGTCACACCCTCGGCATCCGACAGGCCCAGAAGCAGAAGACCCGCCAGGCCTTCCTGGACGCGGCGCTCGCCCTGCTGGAGGAGCAGAGCCTGAGCAGCCTGGGACTGCGCGAGGTCACCCGGGCCGTGGGCGTCGCCCCGACCGCCTTCTACCGGCACTTCCGCTCCACCGCCGACCTCGGCGTCGCCCTCGTCGACGAGGCGCTCGGCAGCCTGCACCCGATGGTCCGTACGACGGTCGCCACGGCCGGCGCGGAGCGCATCACCCGGGCCGTGCGACTGATCGCCGACCATGTGGCCGCGCACCCGGCACACGTCCGGTTCATCGCCCGGGAGCGGCACGGCGGGGTGCAGCCGGTGCGGGAGGCGATCCGGGACCAACTCGCCCGGTTCGCCGAGGAGGTCAGGGCCGAGCTGGCCAAGGACCCCGAGGCCGCGGGATGGAACGAGGACGACCTGCTGATGCTCGCCCACCTCTACGTGGACCAGATGCTCATCACCGCCTCCCTGTTCCTGGAGACCCTGGAGTCCCCGGAGCCCTCGGAGGCGGAGCGGCAGCGCGTCGCCCAGGTCGCCACCCGCCAGATGCGGCTGATCAGCCTCGGCCGGCAGCACTGGCTGGACTGAGCGCTCCGCTGGAAGCGCCGCGATATGCCGTCAGTCGGCTGCGGCGCCGTCGCGGCTGGTCGCGCCCACGCGGCGGCAGCCGCATATCGGATACGGCCCCGCGCCCCTTTGGGGCGCGTCCGGCGGCAGCACGAAAGGGCGGCGCGTCCGTTTGCCGGACGCGCCGCCCCTGTCGTACGAGCCGTGCGGTCAGCTCTTCGTCGACTGCGCGGTCGGCGCTCCGCTGGGCGCCGCGCCGCCGGCACCGGGGCCGCCCTGGCCGCCGCCGCAGCCGCCCATGCCGCCGCCGGGGCCGCCCTGGCCGCCGGCGCCGGGGCCGCCGCTGGGCATGCCCGAGGCGTTGCCGGTCGGAGCACCGGTGGGGGCGCCGCTCGGAGCGCCGCTCGGAGCGCCCGAGGCGTTGCCGGTCGGGGCGCCGCTCGGCCGGCCCGAAGCGTTGCCGGTCGGCTGCTGACAGCTCTGCTGGCCGGAGTTGCCGCTGCCGGACGACGACGAGTCGCCCGAACCGCCGCACGCGGTCAGCAGCAGCGGGGACAGCGCGAGCAGAGCCACGGCGGGGACGAGACGTACACGCTTCATGAGAGACAACTCCATTGAGGATGAGGGAGTCCTGAGGAGTGGCACTCAATCAACGGCGCTTAAGGCATTCTTGGGCCCCCACTGTTCACCGCCTGTCAAAGAGGTAAAGCGATCCCCAAGAAGCAGCGCTGACCTGGCAGTTCGCTCCGAGGGGTCGCCTACTCCCTGGTACACGCCCGTGACAGAACGGGGTTCCCGCCGTCGAAACCGGGACGCGCGGGCCGGGTTCAGCCGAGCCGGACCCGGGCCAGCTGGCGGGACTGGGCGACCAGGCGGTCCGCGGTGTCCCAGACCTCGGCGTCCTCCTCCAGGAAGCCGCCGGCCAGGTTGCGGGTGGTGATGGAGACGCGCAGCGGGCCCGGGGCGGGGCGGTGGCGGACGTGGACGGTCAGCTCGACCGTGGGAACCCAGCCCTTGAGGCCGATCTCGAACGCGGTGGGCGGCAGCGCGTCCACCGCCAGCAGGAGGGAGAGCGGGTCGGCGTCACGGCCGTCCGCGAGGCCGAACCAGGAGCGCATCTCACCCTTGCCGGAGGGGGCGCCGAGGGCCCAGCCGAGGGTGGCGGGGTCCAGCTTGAGCATCAGGCGCTCGGTGATGGCGGAGCTGCCGTCGACCGGGGCGGGACCGTCCTCGGGGCCGAAGCAGTGCTCCATCGGCGGGAACGCGGGCGGGGTCGCCGTCGTACGAACGTCGTCGGGGAGGGCGCTGAGGTCGCCGTAGGAGGCGAGGACGCGGATGCGTTCGACCTCGTGGCCTTCGTCGTCGTACTGGAAGAGCGAGGCCTGGCCGGTGGAGAGGGTGCGGCCGGTACGGACGGTGTCCGTGCGGATCACGGCGGGGCCCGGCTGGGACGCGGTCAGGTAGTGCGCGGAGACGGTGAACGGGTCCGGGTGCGGCAGCGTGTCCGCGAGCGCCCGGCCGAGCACGGCAAGGAGATAGCCGCCGTTCACGGCGTTGATGATGGTCCAGCCGGCCGAGAGGTCGATGTCGTAGACGCCGGGAGCGCGCCGGGTGACCGCGGTGTCGCGGTCGAACTCGCTGTCACCGATCACGGCCCGCGTGGATGCTGCTTCAGGCATGCCTGAACAGTACAAGAGTTGATTACTAAGCGGTAGCTTTTGTGATCCACACACCAGCGGTCCGACCGGTAAGGGATCCCTCCGTCGAGTGAGGTTCCGGCAATTTCTAGGTAAGTGTCCGGACACGTCCGTAACCCGGGACCCTTGATTCCCCTCTATGGGGACATGAGCCTCACCGGGACTCCGTTCCTCTACACGACCATCGTCCTGTCCGTGGTCGCCCTCATACTGCCGCTCGTCCTGTGGTCGAGGATGCGGGGGCCCAAGGCCGTGCTGGCCGCTGCCCGGGTCCTGATGCTGCTGTTCGCGCAGGCCACGGCGGTGACGCTGATCTTCGTGCTGGTCAACAACGAGAACAACCTGTACGACAACTGGGCCGACCTCCTCGGTACCGGCAACCACGTCCAGCAGGCCGCCAACCTCGGCCAGGACGGTACCGGCGGCATAGCGCTGAAACGGCTGCCCAAGGTGAAGCAGACCTTCACGGCGGCCGACGGACCGGGTATGCGCGCGGCCGGCGGGGTCGAGGTCACCCAGCTCAAGGGCCGGGTCTCGGGCGTCAACGCCGAGGTCTACGTCTGGCTGCCGCCCCAGTACCACGAAGCGAAGTACCGCAACCACCGCTTCCCGGTCGTGGAGCTGCTGCCCGGCTACCCCGGCTCGGCCAAGGCCTGGTTCGGTTCGCTGAAGGTGACCGAGCAGCTGGAGCCGCTGATGAGGAGCGGCAAGGTCGCGCCCTTCATCCTGGTCGCGCCGCGCACCAACCTGCTGGCCGGCGTGGACACCGGCTGCGCCAACATCCCGGGCACGGTCAACGCGGACAGCTGGCTCAGCATCGACGTGCCGAAGATGGTGACCGACAACTTCCGCGCCGCGGCCGCCCCCGCGAACTGGGCCGTGGCCGGCTACTCGGCGGGCGCGCACTGCGCGGTCAAGCTGGCGGTCGCCCATCCGGACCGCTACCGGGCCGCCATCAGCCTGTCCGGCTACAACGACCCGATCGGCGAACGCAACTCGCTCGCGGCGCAGAGCGTGGCCCTGCGCGAGCAGAACAACCCCTACCTGCTGCTGCGCAAGGCGGCCGCCCCGCCCCGGATCGCCCTCTACATCTCCGGCGAGTCCGGTGACGGCTACCAGGCCGGAGTCGCGCTCGAACAGATCGCCAAGGCTCCGACCACCGTGCACGTGGTGTACCTGCCGCGCAGCGCGGGCGGCCACAACATGGCGCTGTGGCGGCCCCAGGTGCCGACGGTCTTCGAGTGGCTCACGGTCAACATGGGCCAGAGCCACGTCCGGGCCGGGACTACTCCTCTCGAACCGTCGAGCGCCGGTTCCACGCACGCGGCGCTCGCCAGTGGTAGCGCATCGCGAGCAGGCGCAGTACGAAAGCGGTGACGACCGCGAGCCCGCTGGTGAACGGGTTCAGCGCGTCGTAGCGGATGCACAGCACCACCGTCGTCGCCCCGACGATCGCCGGGACCGCGTACAGGTCGCGGTCCCAGCGCAGCAGCGAGGGAACCTCGTTGGCGAGCACGTCCCGGAGCACACCGCCGCCGACCGCGGTGGCCAGGCCCAGGGCGGCGGAGGCGGTGAGGTTGAGGCCGTAGGAGTACGCCTTCGTCGTGCCGCTGACGGCGAACAGGCCGAGGCCGGCCGCGTCGAAGACCAGCACCGCCGACTGGATCCGCTCGACGTGCGGGTGCAGGAAGAACACCACCAGGGCGGCGATCAGCGGGGTGATGAAGTACCCCAGGTCCGTGAAGGCGGCCGGGGGTACCGCCCCGATGATCACGTCCCGGAAGATCCCCCCGCCCAGCGCGGTGACCTCGGCCATCACTCCGATGCCGAAGACGTCGAAGTTCTTGCGGACGGCCAGCAGCGCGCCGGAGATGGCGAACACGAAGATGCCGATGACGTCGAGCGTGTGCTGGACGGAGGGAGAGAAGAGTTGCTGGAGCTGCACCCTGACATTGTGTCCTGTCAGGGCACATGAACCTTACAAACCCAGGCCTACAGGGTGGGTTTTCCTGTGGTGAACAGCCAGGTCTGGAACAGGTCGTCCAGTTGCTGCCCGCTGGTCTTCTCGGCGAGGCGGATGAAGTCGGCGGTGTCGGCGTTGCCGTAGCGGTGCAGCTTCGTCCAGGCCGGGAGCAGCTTGAAGAACGCCGTGTCGCCGATGCGTTCACGCAGCATCTGCAGGGTCATCGCGCCGCGCTGGTAGACGGCCGAGGCGAACATGGTGTCGCGCTGCGGGTCGGCGACGGTGATCTGCCAGAAGGGGTTGTCGGCGGCCCGGGCGTTGTAGGCGGTGAGGAACGAGTCGTGGGCGGACTTGGTGCCCTGGTGCTCCGCCCACAGCCACTGGGCGTAGGTGGCGAAGCCCTCGTTGAGCCAGATGTCCTTCCACTGCGCCACGCTCACCGAGTCGCCGAACCACTGGTGGGCCAGCTCGTGCACGATCGTCGACTCGTTGCGCACCGCCGAGTAGGCCGGCTTGCTCTGCACCTCCAGCGAGAACCCGGCCTCCGGCATGTCGTCGACGATGGCCCCGGTCTCCTCGAAGGGGTACGGCCCGAAGACCTGCGACCAGTAGTCGGTGGCGGCGGCGGTGACGGCGTACACGTCGACGTTGTTGCTGTTCGCGAGGACCGGGTCGATGGCGACGTAGATCGGGATGCCGGAGGGGGTCTTCCCGGTCTGCACGTCGAACTTCCCGATGGTGGCGGTGGCGAGGTAGGTCGCCATCGGCTTCGACTCGCGCCAGTGCGTGTACGTCGAGCCGCCCTTGTCGTACGTCGAGACCAGCCGGCCGTTGGAGACCCCGGTCAGGCCCTCGGGCGCCTTGATCCGGATGTCGTAGCTGGCCTTGTCGGAGGGGTGGTCGCTGGACGGGAACCAGGTGGAGGCGGCGTTGGGCTCGCAGGCGACGAAGACGCCGTCGGTGGTCTTCATCCAGCCGTAGTCGGAGCCGAAGACGATGGGGCCGTTGAGGGGCTCGGGTATCCCGCCGTAGGTGACGGAGACGGTGAAGTCACGGCCCTTGGCCAGCGTGTCCCGCGGGGTGACGGTGATCTCGTCGCCGGTGCGGGTGAACTGGGCGCGTCTGCCGTTCACTTCGACCTTCGTGACCTCCAGCTTCTGCAGGTCGAGGTCGAAGGCGGAGAGGTTCTGGGTGGCGCGGGCGGTGAGGGTGGTACGGCCGTCCAGGCGGCCGGTGTCCGGGGCGTAGGCCACGTCGAGGTCGTAGTGGCGGGCGTCGAAGCCGCCGTTGCCGAGCTGCGGGAAGTAGGGGTCGCCGATGCCGTCGGCGCCCGGGGTGGGGGCGGGGGCGGCGGCTATGACGAAGGAGGCGGCCGCCGCGGTTGCGACGGCCGCCAGACGTGCCGAACGGGAGAGGCGCATGAGTCGTCCCTTTCGAGCGTGCCGGTCAGTGGACGGACACGGTCGACTCTGCGCTCTCCCGTTAAGGCATGTACATGACTTTGCAAAGTCGTGTCATGGGCTACTTGCCGGTTGGCTCCTGTGACTTCTGTGCCTCGCCTGTGGAGTCGGCCGACGGCTCCGCCAGGGATTCGGCAGCGGCCTCCGGCTCCTCCGCCGGGGCCTCCGGCTCCTCCGCCGGGGCGTCCGACTCCGGCTCCGGGTCCGGGTCCGGCTCCGACTCCGACTCGGCCGGCGCCTCGGGCTCCGCGGCCTCAGCCTCAGGCTCAGCCGGCGCCTCAGGCTCCGCGGCCTCAGCCTCAGGCTCAGCCGGCGCCTCGGGCTCCGCGGCCTCAGCCTCGGGCTCAGCCGGCGCCTCCGGCTCCGCGGCCTCAGCCTCAGGCTCAGCCGACGCCTCAGGCTCCGCGGCCTCAGCCTCAGGCTCAGCCGACGCCTCAGGCTCCGCGGCCTCAGCCTCAGGCTCAGCCGACGCCTCAGGCTCCGCGGCCTCAGCCTCAGGCTCAGCCGACGCCTCAGGCTCCGCGGCCTCAGCCTCGGGCTCAGCCGACGCCTCAGGCTCCGCGGCCTCAGCCTCGGGCTCAGCCGACGCCTCAGGCTCCGCGGCCTCAGCCTCGGGCTCAGCCGCGGGCTCCGGCTCCGCTTCCGCGGCTTCGGCCGCCGGCTTCGCCGGCTCGGCCGACTCCTCCAGGACCGCCTCGCCCACCAGCTCCGAGGCCTCCTTCGCCGCGGTCAGCAGGACCGTGTCCTGCGGGGCCTGGTCGGCGAAGTTCTCCGGGTGGTGGCAGGCCACCCGCTGCCCCGGGCGGAGTTCGAGGAGCGGCGGCTCCGTCGTCCGGCAGATCTCCGTCGCCTTCCAGCACCGCGTGTGGAAGCGGCAGCCGGACGGCGGCGCGATCGGCGACGGCACGTCACCACGGAGCAGGATGCGCTCGCTCTTCTGCCCGCGGCGCTTCGGGTCCGGGACCGGCACCGCCGACATCAGCGCCTTGGTGTACGGGTGCATCGGCGACTCGTACAGCTTGGTGCTGTCGGCGAGTTCGACGATCTTGCCCAGGTACATCACCGCGACCCGGTCCGAGACGTGCCGGACGACGGAGAGGTCGTGGGCGATGATGACGTAGGTCAGGCCCAGCTCCTCCTGGAGGTCGTCCATGAGGTTGACGACCTGCGCCTGGATCGAGACGTCCAGGGCGGAGACGGGCTCGTCGGCCACCACCAGCTTCGGCTTCAGGGCGAGCGCACGGGCGATGCCGATGCGCTGGCGCTGACCGCCGGAGAACTCGTGCGGGTAGCGGTTGTAGTGCTCGGGGCTCAGGCCCACCAGCTCCAGGAGGCGCTGGACCTCCTTCTTGACCCCGCCCTCGGGCTCGACGCCCTGCAGCCGGAACGGCGCGGAGACGATGGAGCCGATGGTGTGCCGGGGGTTCAGGGAGCCGTACGGGTCCTGGAAGATCATCTGGATGTCGCGGCGCAGCGGACGCATCTTCGCGGTGGACAGGTGCGTGATGTCCTGCCCCTCGAAGGTGACCTTGCCGCCGGTCGGGTCCTGGAGGCGGGTGATGACCCGGCCCATGGTCGACTTGCCGCAGCCCGACTCGCCGACCACGCCCAGGGTCTCGCCCTTGCGCACCTCGAAGTCGATGCCGTCGACGGCCTTCACCGCGCCGACCTGCCGCTGCAGGATGCCCTTCTTGATCGGGAAGTGCTTCTCCAGGCCCTCGACCTTCAGCAGCACTTCACGATCGCCGGACGGTGCCGCCTGCTGCGGGATGACGGTGTCACCGGTCTTGTTCGTGTCGCTCACAGCTTCGGCGCAATCTCTTCGGTCCAGATCCGCGTACGGTCCTCGGGCGAGAGGTGGCAGGCGGACCAGTGGCCGCCGTCGACCTGCTGCAGCTCGGGACGGACCGTGCGGGTGACGTTCCCCTTGGGAAGGTCCGCGTACGGGCAGCGCGGATGGAACGCGCAGCCCGAGGGGACGTTGATGAGGCTCGGCGGCTGGCCCTTGACCGGAATGAGCCGGTCGGAGGTCTCCCGGTCGATGCGCGGCATCGAACCCAGCAGACCCCAGGTGTAGGGGTGCTGCGGCTTCTCGAAGATCTCGTCGACCGGGCCGCGCTCCACGCACCGGCCGCCGTACATCACCAGGACGTCGTCGGCGATCTCGGCCACCACACCCAGGTCGTGGGTGATGAGGATGACCGCGGAGCCGAACTCCTTCTGGAGGTCGCGGATCAGGTCGAGGATCTGCGCCTGGACGGTGACGTCGAGGGCGGTGGTCGGCTCGTCCGCGATGAGCAGCTCGGGGTTGTTGACCAGGGCCATGGCGATCATGGCACGCTGGCGCATACCGCCGGAGAACTCGTGCGGGTAGCCGTCGACACGCTTGGCGGGCTCGGGGATGCCGACCCGGTCGAGCATCTCGATGGCACGGGTGCGGGCGACCTTCTTGCTGACGTTGTGGTGGACCCGGTACGCCTCGACGATCTGGTCGCCGACCTTGTAGTACGGGTGCATCGCGGACAGCGGGTCCTGGAAGATCATCGCCATCTCGCGGCCGCGCAGCCGGCGCACCTCGTCCGGGGACGCGCTCACCAGCTCCTTGCCGCCGAGCCAGATCTCGCCGGACATCTGCACGTTCTTGCCGCGGGCGCCCAGCCGGTGCAGGCCCATGATGGCCAGCGAGGTGACGGACTTGCCGGAGCCGGACTCGCCGACGATGGAGAGGGTCTTGCCCTTCTCCAGCGAGAAGCTGAGGCCGTCGACGGACTTGACGATGCCGTCGTCCGTCGGGAAGTGCACCTTGAGGTCGCGGACTTCGAGGAAGGCGTCGGACGGGCTGGCCGGCGTGGGCTCGCCCACGGCGGCGCCGGTCTTGGAGAGTTCGGTCACGAGAGCCTCACCCGCGGGTCGGCGGCCGCGTAGAGCAGGTCCACCAGGAGATTTGCGATCACGACGAAGAAGGCGGCCAGCAGGGTCACGCCGAGGATCGGGGGCAGGTCGTTGTCGTCGATGGCCTGCACCGCGTACTGGCCGATGCCGTGCAGCGAGAACACGGTCTCGGTGATCACCGCGCCGCCGAGCAGCAGACCAAGGTCCATGCCGAAGACGGTGATGATCGGGGTGAGCGCGGCGCGCAGTCCGTGCCGGACGACGACCTTGCGCTCGCGCAGGCCCTTGGCGCGGGCCGTGCGGATGTAGTCCTCGTTCATCGTCTCCAGCATGCCCGAGCGGGTGAGCCGCGCGTAGATGGCCGAATAGAGGAGAGCGAGCGAGCACCAGGCGGGGATGAGGGTGTTGGCCCACTGCGCCGGGTTCTCTGTCAACGGGACGTAGGTGCGGCCGAAGATCGGCCACTGGTAGGTGAAGAGCAGGATCGCCAGGTTGCCCGTGAAGAACATGGGCAGCGAGACACCGGCGAGGGCCACACCCATGAAGGTGCGGTCGAAGAAGGAGCGCGGCTTCAGCGCGGAGACCACGCCGATCGCGACACCCGAGACCAGCCACAGGACCGCGGCACCGAGGGCCAGCGACAGGGTCACCGGCATCCGGGAGGTGAGCTGCGGCCAGACGGCCTGGTGGGTCTTGAAGGAGTAGCCGAAACACGGTGCGTCGCAGTGCACCGTGGTGGGGCCCAGATCATAGGTGGCGCCGGAGACGATCCCCTTGATGAAGTGCCAGTACTGGACGTAGACGGGCTGGTCCAGACCGAGGTTGTGCTTGACCGCGACGATGTCCGCCTTCGACGGGCTCTTGCCGATGTACTGCTGCGCCAGCTGGTCGGCGGTCTGCCCGGCCAGACGTGGGAGCACGAAGAAGATCGCGAAGGTGACCGCGGAGACGACCAGCAGCAGGATCACCGCTGCGAGCGTCCGACGGAGGATGTACGAGATCACGGGGATCGGCGCTGGTGCCCGCGGGCCTTCCGGCCCGCGGGCACCAATGCCTTCACCTGCCTTCCGGGGCTGCTACTTCGACGCGACGCCGATGTTGAGGTAGTCGTACTGGCCGCTGAAGGCCGCCGTGGAGACCAGGTTGGTGAAGGTGGTCGGGCGGGCCAGCAGGACCTTGAAGTAGGTCAACGGCACGAGGGCAGCGTCGTCCATGGTCTGCTTGTCGATCTGCGTGTAGATGCTGTTGCGCTCGGTGTCGTCCTGCGTACCGATCGCCTTGGCCAGCAGGGTGTTGACCGACTTGTTGTCGTACTGCGACAGGTTGGTGTTACCGGACTGGCTGATCGCCTGGCCGTTCAGGATCTGCTGCAGGAAGCCGTAGCCGGAGGGCCAGTCGGCACCCCACTGCATCATCATCAGGCCGACGTTCTGCTTGTTGGCGAAGTTCGGGACACCCGCGTAGTCGGTGAAGTACTTGCCCGACGGGTACTGCTTGAGGGTGGCGTTGATGCCGACGGCCTTCAGCGAGTTGATGATCGCCGTGGCGGCGTCGATCTCCTGCGGACGGTCCGAGCGGGCCGTGATGTTGGTGTTGATCGACGTCTTGCCGCAGGCCTTCAGCTGCGCCTTGGCCTTGGCCGCGTCACCCTTGTTGCCGGTGGAGGCGTAGACGTCCGCCTTGGTGTAGCCCGGGATGTCCGGCGGCAGCACCGTGGTGGCGACGTCACCGCGGATCGGGCCGCCCTCGGCGGTCTGCACCGAGACCTTGTCGATCGCGTACTCGACGGCCTTGCGGCAGGCGACGTTGTCGAACGGCTTCAGCTTGGTGTTGATCGCCATGTAGACCAGACGGCCACCGTAGGTGTTGTCCGTGTTGGCCTTCTTGGCGGAGTCGGTGAGCACCTGGGCCTGCGTGGCGGCCTGGACACCCGTGCCGCCGAGGTCGATCGCGTCGCCGGCCAGGACGTCCTTGTCGATCGTCTCGGCGTTCACCTTCAGGTTGACGACGATCTTGTCCGGCAGCTGCTTGCGCAGCGGGTCGGTCTTCGCGTCCCAGTTCTTGTTGCGGACCAGCACGGCCTGCTTGCCGTCCTGGTAGCTCTGGAACTGGTACGAGCCCGAGGACACGATGTTCTTGACGTAGTCGACGCCGGTGTCCTTGGCCTGCGGGACCGGGGCCGTCTGCGGGGCCGAGACCAGGTAGTCGAACTCCTGGAAGGCCTGCTTCAGGTGGAAGACGATCGTGGTGTCGTCCGGGGTCTCGATGGACGAGAGGCCCTTGGCGCTCTTGTCCTTGTAGGGACCCTTGTACTTGTCGCCGCCGACCAGGAACTGCTGGAAGTAGTTCGGGCCGAGGGAGAGCACGTCACGCGCGAAGTTGGAGCGCTCGACGGCGTACTTGACGTCCTTGGACGTGATCGCCGTGCCGTCCTGGTACTTCAGGCCCGAGCGCAGCTTGTACGTCCAGGTCTTGCCGCCGTCGCTCGGGACGCCCTTGCTCGCGGCGAGGTCCGGGACCAGGGTGTTGCCCTTGGAACCGGGGCCCGGCTCGAACGTCATCAGCGGGCGGGCGTAGAGCCGGCTGAAGTTGTACATGTACGCGTAGTACGTGTTACCGGGGTCGAACGAGTCCGGGACGTCGGACAGCTCGTAGGTGACCGTCCCGCCCTTCTTGTCGGACGCGTTGACGACACCCTTGGTAGCGGCGTTGGCCGCGGCGGAGCTGCCGCCGCTGTTGCCGTCCTTGTTGTCATCGGCCTTGCTGCACCCTGCAACCAGCAGGGTGGCGGAGCCGATGGCCGCGATCGCGGCCAGCGCTGACCTTCGCATGATGGGCGGGATCCCCTCCATTGTCGGAAACTTTTCGGGCTCTCGGGTGACAGCAGGCGTCAGCGGCTGCGTGGGTCGAGAGCGTCGCGGAGACCGTCACCGAGCAGGTTGAACGCCAGCACGGTCACGAAGATTGCAAGGCCGGGCACGATCATGTACTCGGGATCGACCTGGTAGTACGTCACCGCTTCGCGGAGCATGCCGCCCCAGGACGCCTGCGGGGGCTGGATGCCGACGCCGAGGAAGCTGAGGGACGCCTCGAAGAGGATGTTGGTCGGGATCAGCAGCGTCGAGTAGACGATGATCGGGCCGACCAGGTTGGGCATCAGCTCGCGGAACAGGATGTACGGGCCCTTGGCACCCATGCCGCGGGAGGCGTCGACGAACTCGCGCTCCCGGAGGGCGAGCGTCTGGCCGCGCACGATCCGGCCCAGGTAGGGCCAGTTGAAGAAGCCGATGACGAAGATGAGCACGCTCAGGTGCAGCGGCAGTCCGTTCAGACCGAACGCGCCGCCCTGCAGGGTGGCGGAGATGGCGATCGCGAACAGCAGGAGGGGGAAGGCGAGGAAGGTGTCCATCAGCCGGCTGATGACCGAGTCCACGCGGCCGCCGTAGTAACCGGCGACGACACCCATGATCGCGCCGATCACGTTGGACAGGATGGTCGAGCCGAAGGCCACCACCAGCGACACCCAGGAGCCTTCGAGGATGCGGGTGGCGATGTCGCGGCCGAACTTCGGGTCCACGCCCAGCGGGTGGCTCAGGCTCATGCCGCCCCAGCCGCCGTTGGGCAGCGAGGTGTTGGCGTCGATCAGGTCCTGGTGGAAGGCGTTGGGGTCGAGACCGAACAGGGCCTGGATGGGACGGGCGAGGATCGCGACGACGATCAGCAGGACGACAACGATGCCGCCCGCGACGGCGACCCTGTCCCTCTTGAACCGGGACCAGGCGATCTGGCCGAGGGAACGACCCTCGATCTGCCCCTTACCGGCACCCTCCAGCACAGCCTCCGGCTGTGCCTCGGTGGTCTCGATCGGTGCGGTCACAGTGACCTGACCCCTCTCACCGGCGGTGACCGGCTTTTGTCCGCCGCGGTGGGCGGCTTGGTTCGCTTGCATGTTGTGCGGTGGCCGCCAATGGTTACGGCCCGACCGCCCACAAGACCCTTCGACTGGTACTGCGTACCGGCTCGCAGGATCGCCGACTTCGCGTCTGAGAGGCGAGTCTTCAATGCCCCGGTGATCACGCGCCAGGCCTGATGGAGAAAGTATGCGCAACCGTGATGACGATGAGGGTTTCCGGTATCCGGACGGCTGGCCACAGAGGGCGGACGGAACAGAACCCCTCAAAGGCTGCGAACCACGGCAGTTCACCCTTATCTACGCGCGAAGATCAGACCCGGAGAGTCAACCGTCCATCACCCACCGCCGCGCCGCTCCGGAACGGCGCGGCCGACGGGGCCGACGTGGGTGACAGAGCACACTCAGTAGGCCCCGGGGCCCGGATAGCCGTAGCCGGCCGCCGGGGCCTGGACGGGTGCCTGGGCGTGCGCCTCGCGGTCGTAGAACGGCCGTGCCGTCGCCCGCATCCACATCACGACCGGGTCGTACTCGTCGGTCATCGCCACCGTCGACACCGGCAGCCCGTCCGGCACCGCCCCGATCGACTGCTGCATCATCGCCCGCACCGAGTCCACGGCCGGCGGCGAGGTGTCGTACACGTCCAGGCCGATCGCGAGATACGGCGCCCCGAGGGCCGGCTGCACCCAGGCGCGGCGCAGCGAGCGGACCGCGGGGGTGCGGTGGGCGTTCTGCGCGAGCAGCGCGTAGAACTGCGGGATCTCGATGGACGGTTCGGCGAGCCGCAGCGGGCCGGCCGGCTGGCGGTCCAGGCCGGTGGCGATGCGGCGCAGGTCCAGCCAGGGGATGCCGACGCCGCCGCCCGGGGCGTGCGGGTTGAGCCAGAGGCCGAAGTGGTCGGGGTAGAGGGTGCGGGCCACGTCGATGCCGTCGACCACTTCGTACGAGCGGTTCCAGCCGCTCGCGGAGAGTTCCTGGGCCGAGGTCACGCAGGGGGCGTAGCCGTGGCCGTCGACCTCCATGTTCCCGTACTGGGCGTCGGGGGAGCCGGCCTGGCCGTGCCAGAGCAGCATCCAGATCTGGCCGGAGGAGGGCGTGGCGAGGGCGCGGAGGAGTGCCTCGTAGGCGTCGTAGCGCCCGGGGGTTACCTGGCGCAGCATGTGCTCGACCTGTCCGGTCGCCGCGGTGCCGCTGGCGCTCACGTGTTACCGCCCCTTCATCTGGTGCCCCGCGTATGGAGGTCGCCCCGCGTTTGGAGACAGCTTAAGCGCCAAGGGGGGTGGCGCCGATTGTCCGTCGGCGGGTGCGGGTCGTTGGTGGCTGGTCGCGCAGTTCCCCGCGCCCCTGGGCCGGCTGCCCCTGGGGCGGCTGCGCAGGAAGGGGGCTTCAGTGGCCGTACTGATAGAAGGGGCGGACGTTCTCGCGCATCCAGTGGCCCACCGGGTCGTCCGCCACGTCCAGGAGGACCAGGTTCACCGGCCACTTCACCGGGGCCTGGCCCAGGGCCTTGCCCAGCGCCTCCAGGGGCGCGGCGCGCAAGTCGCCCTCCCACTGGGAGAGTTCGACCCCCACGAACATCACCGGGTCCGCCGTCTCGACCGCGGCCAGGCAGCGGCGGGCCGTGGCGACCACGCCGATCGCCGCGAACTCCGCCGACGCCGCGGCCAGGAAGTCCATCGGGTCTTCCTGCCAGTCCGGTTCGAAGAGGCGGACCCGGCCGCCCGAGGCGGGGCCGTCCAGTTCGGTGCGGCCGGCCCGGCAGAGCTGGGCGACCGCCTCCGGCGGCAGCGGGACACCGACCACTCCCCCGGGGTTCACGGCGATGCCGACCTGCGGGGGCAGGCCGCGGGCGAACTCGACGGCGGGGGCGATCGTGTACGACAGATGGGAGCCGGCCACCAGACGGAACTGCTCCTCGGAGCTGAAGACCGGCACGTACACCTGGCCCTCGATCTGCGTGGTGGGCAGGTCCAGCGGGCCGCTGCGCGGGCCGCCGCCCTCCGGCAGCGGGATCCAGAGGAAACTCCGGCCCAGTACCTCGATGAGCCGGCCCGCCGCCGCGGGCACGCCTAGGGAGGCCGACAGGACCTCCTCCAGTTCGTTGCCGGGCCACCCGCCGTGCGGGTGGGGGTGCGCCTGTGCCGGGAAGTCCGCGGGAATGTCCGCCGGGAAGTCCATCTGCCTACCGCCTGCTGGGAACCACTGCTGAGGCTGGAAAGGCTAGCGGGTGGCACCGACAAAGCCACCCGTGGATTCGGCGTCCGCGAAGGCGATCCGGCGCAGTACGTCCGCCGCGTCCCGGTCGAGGAGCACCGCCGAGCCGACACCCTCGGGCAGTTTCCCCTTCTCCGCCGCGCGCAGCAGCCGGCCGGCCGCCCGGCGGTGGCGCAGGAAGGCGTACCGGGAGACGCCGCGGCCGCGCTCGCGCTGGCCGTCCAGTGCCGTGCCGGCGGTGACGTCCAGGAGGAGCAGGTGCAGGGTGCCGCCGCGGCGGCGGGCCTCCCGGGCCAGCCAGTCGCGCACCCAGGCCTGGGTGCCGCAGTCGTGCACGACGACGCCCTCGCCGGTGCCGAGGGCCCGGCGCAGCCCGGCGTAGTGGGCGAGGCGGACCAGCGGGCGGTAGACGGCGTAGGGCAGGAGGCGGGTCAGGCGGGCGTCCCAGCGGTCGCGGGTGTCCTGGGAGTCGATGCGGATGCCCTGGACGGTGCGGTGCATCAGGGTGGACTTGCCGCTGCCGGGCAGCCCGGTGACCACCACCAGGTCGCGGGGGCCGAAGAGCAGGCCGTGCGGGCTGTGCCCGGCGCGGTCGCGCAGGTCGCGGACGACCGGTGCGGGTCGCTTACCGCACCGCTCGCGGGCCGGGGCCGTCGGCTGCTGGGGCAGGGCGATGCCCGTCGTCGTCGCGTATGCCGTGGTCCTTGTCACCGTGACCGTCCTCCCTGGGGGTTCAGGAAAGTTTCTCCCCGCTTAATGTAAAGAGAAGGTAATGCACGGTGTCTCGCGATTCCGTGCACGTCCGGCAACAGCCCGGCTACAAAGAGAGAGGGCGGCGGGAGGGACAAGTCCGGCCTGCCATGCGGCCGGGCGGCGTGCAATGATGTCCGCGCCAACTGCATACCGGCCGCTTGAATCCGCGCGGGAGAGTCCCCAGTCGTCTTCGCTGGGGCGCCGAAGGAGCAAGTCCCTCCCTTGAATCTCTCAGGCCCCCGTTACCGCGCGGGCGAGGCACATCTGAAAAGCGGGCCGCTGTGTCAGTGGCTCCACCCAAGGTGCAAGCCGTGACCACGTCCGTGGTCAGGGCGAACCTCTCAGGTTCCGATGACAGATGGGGAGGACAGCCCTCGCCTGTCATGCCCTCGGGACCTCTGGGAGACGACCGACCGATGAGCAGTACCGATTCCGCCGCACCCCGCCGCACCGCGCTCGATGCCCTGCACCGCTCGCTCGGCGCGACCATGACCGACTTCGCCGGCTGGGACATGCCCCTGCGCTACGGCTCCGAGCGCGACGAGCACGTCGCGGTACGGACCAGGGCCGGGCTCTTCGACCTCTCCCACATGGGCGAGATCACCGTGACCGGCCCGTGCGCGGCCGACCTGCTGAACCACGCCCTGGTGGGGAACATCGCCTCCGTCGGCGTGGGCCGCGCCCGCTACACCATGATCTGCCGGGCCGACGGCGGCATCCTGGACGACCTGATCGTCTACCGGCTGGCGGAGACCGAGTACCTGGTCGTCGCCAACGCCTCCAACGCCCAGGTCGTCCTCGACGCGCTCGTGGAGCGTTCCGCCGGGTTCGACGCCGAGGTCCGCGACGACCGTGACGCGTACGCGCTGATCGCCGTACAGGGCCCCGAGTCGCCCGGGATCCTCAAGTCGCTCACCGACGCGGACCTGGACGGTCTGAAGTACTACGCCGGGCTGCCCGGCACCGTCGCCGGCGTCCCGGCGCTGATCGCGCGCACCGGCTACACCGGCGAGGACGGCTTCGAGCTGTTCGTGAAGCCGGAGCACGCGGTGGAGCTGTGGCAGGCGCTGACCGAGGCGGGTTCGTCGGCGGGCCTGGTGCCCTGCGGGCTGTCCTGCCGGGACACCCTCCGCCTGGAGGCGGGCATGCCGCTCTACGGGCATGAGCTGACCACCGAGCTCACCCCCTTCGACGCCGGGCTCGGCCGGGTGGTGAAGTTCGAGAAGGAGGGCGACTTCGTGGGGCGCGCCGCGCTGGCCGAGGCCGCCGCCCGTGCGGAGCAGAACCCGCCGCGCGTCCTCGTCGGCCTGGTCGCCGACGGCCGCCGGGTGCCCCGGGCCGGATACCCGGTGGTCGCCGGCGGCGAGGTGATCGGCGAGGTCACCTCGGGCGCCCCCTCCCCCACCCTGGGCAGGCCGATCGCCATGGCGTACGTCGACGCGGCGCACTCGGCGCCGGGCACGGCGGGCGTCGGCGTGGACATCCGGGGCAGTCACGAGCCGCACGAGGTCGTGTCGCTGCCGTTCTACAAGCGCCAGAAGTAGCCACTGGGCGTGACCCTGCGCACATCCCCGCAGGTCACGCACGTCTCCAGCCTTCCCCCCTTCACCAGCACTTCCTCGCGTACAGGAGAATTCAAGCCATGAGCAACCCCCAGCAGCTGCGTTACAGCAAGGAGCACGAGTGGCTGACGGCCGCCGAGGACGGCGTGGCGACGGTCGGTATCACGGAGCACGCGGCCAACGCGCTCGGTGACGTCGTCTTCGTCCAGCTCCCGGCGGTCGGCGACACGGTGACCGCGGGCGAGTCCTGCGGCGAGCTGGAGTCGACCAAGTCGGTGTCCGACCTGTACGCGCCGGTCACCGGTGAGATCACCGCGGTCAACGAGGACGTCGTCGAGGACCCGTCCCTGGTGAACTCGGCCCCCTTCGAGGGCGGCTGGCTGTTCAAGGTTCGCGTCACGGACGAGCCGGGCGACCTGCTCTCCGCCGACGAGTACACCGCCTTCACCGCCGGCTGAGAGCCGCCGCAGACCCCGGCCTAGGAGTCGTAGAAACAGATGTCCGTTCTGAACACGCCCCTGCACGAGCTCGACCCGGAGGTAGCCGCCGCGGTCGACGCCGAGCTGGCGCGCCAGCAGTCCACCCTGGAGATGATCGCCTCGGAGAACTTCGCTCCGCTCGCGGTCATGGAGGCACAGGGCTCGGTCCTCACCAACAAGTACGCCGAGGGCTACCCGGGCCGCCGCTACTACGGCGGCTGCGAGCACGTCGACGTCACCGAGCAGATCGCCATCGACCGGGTGAAGGAGCTGTTCGGCGCCGAGTACGCCAACGTGCAGCCGCACTCCGGTGCCTCCGCCAACCAGGCGGCCCTGTTCGCGCTGGCCCAGCCCGGCGACACCATCCTGGGTCTGGACCTCGCCCACGGCGGCCACCTGACCCACGGCATGCGGCTGAACTTCTCCGGCAAGCAGTTCAATGTCGTGGCCTACCACGTGGACGACTCCGGCCTTGTCGACATGGCCGAGGTGGAGCGGCTCGCCAAGGAGCACCGGCCGAAGGTGATCATCGCGGGCTGGTCGGCGTACCCGCGCCAGCTGGACTTCGCGGAGTTCCGCCGGATCGCCGACGAGGTCGAGGCGTACCTGTGGGTCGACATGGCCCACTTCGCCGGTCTGGTCGCGGCGGGGCTGCACCCGAACCCGGTCCCCTACGCGGACGTGGTCACCTCCACCACCCACAAGACGCTCGGCGGCCCGCGCGGCGGCATCATCCTGGCCCGCAAGGACTTCGCGAAGAAGCTGAACTCGTCCGTCTTCCCGGGCTTCCAGGGCGGTCCCCTGGAGCACGTGATCGCGGCGAAGGCGGTCTCCTTCAAGGTCGCCGCCTCGGAGGACTTCAAGGAGCGCCAGCGTCGTACGGTGGAGGGCGCGCGGATCCTGGCGGAGCGGCTCACCGCCGCCGACGCCCGGGAGGCCGGCGTGAACGTCCTCTCCGGCGGTACGGACGTCCACCTGATCCTCGTCGACCTGCGCGCGTCCGAGCTGGACGGGCAGCAGGCCGAGGACCGCCTCCACGAGGTCGGCATCACGGTCAACCGCAACGCCGTCCCCAACGACCCGCGGCCGCCGATGGTCACCTCGGGTCTGCGGATCGGCACCCCGGCGCTGGCCACCCGCGGCTTCACGGCCGAGGACTTCGCCGAGGTCGCGGACGTGATCGCGGAGACCCTGAAGCCGTCCTACGACGCGGCGGCCCTGAAGGCCCGGGTCGGGGCCCTGACCGACAAGCACCCGCTTTACCCCGGTCTGAACAAGTAGTTCCCTGGTGGGGGCATCCGACGACGTGTGCCCCCACCCTCTTTGGAGGAGTTCCCGTGGCCATCTCGGTCTTCGACCTGTTCTCGATCGGCATCGGCCCGTCGAGCTCCCACACCGTCGGGCCGATGCGCGCGGCCCGTATGTTCGCCCGCCGGCTGCGCAACGAGGGGCTGCTGGAGTCCGTCGCCTCGATACGCTGCGAGCTGTACGGCTCCCTGGGCGCGACCGGCCACGGCCACGGCACCCCGAAGGCGGTGCTGCTCGGCCTGGAGGGCGCCTCGCCGCGCACGGTGGACGTGGAGACGGCGGACGACCGCATCGAGGCGATCAAGGCCACGAAGCGCCTGTCACTCCTCGGCGAGCACGAGATCGCGTTCTCCTTCGACAACGACCTGAAACTCCACCGCCGCAAGGCGCTCCCGTACCACGCGAACGGCATGACCGTCTGGGCGTACGACGCGCAGGGCGTCGAACTGCTCTCCAAGACGTACTACTCGGTGGGCGGCGGGTTCGTCGTCGACGAGGACGCGGTCGGCGCGGACCGCATCGTGCTGGACGACACGGTCCTGAAGTACCCCTTCCGCACGGGCGACGAGCTGCTGCGCCTGACGAAGGACACGGGTCTGTCGATCTCCGCGCTGATGCTGGAGAACGAGCGGGCCTGGCGCACCGAGGCGGAGATCCGCGAGGGCCTGCTGGACATCTGGCGGGTGATGGGGGCGTGCGTGTCCCGCGGCATGTCCCGTGAGGGCATCCTGCCGGGCGGGCTCCGGGTGAAGCGGAGGGCCGCCGTGACCGCCCGCCAGCTGCGCGCCGAGGGCGACCCGCTGGCGCACGCGATGGAGTGGATCACGCTCTACGCGATGGCCGTGAACGAGGAGAACGCGGCCGGCGGCCGGGTCGTGACCGCGCCCACGAACGGCGCGGCCGGCATCATCCCCGCCGTCCTGCACTACTACATCAACTTCGTCCCCGGCGCCGACGAGGACGGAGTCGTCCGCTTCCTCCTCGCCGCCGGCGCGATCGGCATGCTTTTCAAGGAGAACGCGTCCATCTCCGGCGCCGAGGTCGGCTGCCAGGGCGAGGTCGGCTCGGCCTGCTCGATGGCGGCGGGCGCGCTGGCCGAGGTCCTCGGCGGCTCCCCGGAACAGGTCGAGAACGCGGCCGAGATCGGCATGGAGCACAACCTCGGCCTCACCTGCGACCCGGTCGGCGGCCTGGTCCAGATCCCGTGCATCGAGCGCAACGGCATGGCCGCGGTCAAGGCGGTCACCGCGGCCCGCATGGCCATGCGCGGCGACGGCTCCCACAAGGTGTCCCTGGACAAGGTCATCAAGACCATGAAGGACACCGGCGCCGACATGAGCGTCAAGTACAAGGAGACGGCCCGGGGCGGGCTGGCGGTGAACATCATCGAGTGCTGACAGGCCGTGCCGTGCCTTCTGCCTCATTGCTTGACGGGGGTGCCGCCGTTCATGCCGAAACGTGCGGAGCACTGTTCGTCGGATCGGTCGCTCGCGTTCCAGACGCAGATCCACATCGTGTGGCCGACGTCGGAGATGAAACTCGTCTTGGCAGCACCCCAGTTGGCCTGGAACGTGTACGCGATGCCGTCGCTGCGGTAGAGCTCGGCGCCGCAGCTCTGGTTCAGGGAGGTGTTGAGCACCCCTGCGAGTTCGCCGGAGCCGTTGTCGTCCAGCCAGGCGGAGCAAGCGGCGTCGTTGCCGAACCAGGAGGTGTCCGCCTCGGAGCCCTTGACCTGTGCCGGGTCGTCGCTGCCGTTGACACCGCTCATCGACGACGAGGTGAGGTGTTCGGCGGGTGCGGAGGACGCGGTGGTCGCGACGGTGCCGGAGGGCGAACTCCCGCCGGCCGCGCTCGGCGGGGCGGCCGTGTGCGTGCCGGCCGGGACGTCCGGGGTCGCGCGCGCGGACCTGGCGGTGGGCGACGCCGAACGGCTCGGGCTCGCGGAGGAGGTGTGTGCCGTCCCGGCCGCGGACTCGATACTGGCCGACGCGCTGCCGGACGGCTGCGCAGCGCCGTGCCGCGGGGAATCGGACGGGGTGAGTACGAACGCCGCGACGGCGCCGAGGGCGATCACTGCGGCGGTCGAGAGCAGCAGCAGGCGTTTGCGTGAGGGGCGAGGTAACACCGCGGACGGAGGCACGGTCCCGGGCGCCGGTTCCGCGTCCGGGTCCGGCGGCGGGACGGTGTCCAGCTTGCCGACGGGCGTCGCGGCGAAGGCACGTCGCGAGGCGATGCGGGACATGACCTCCGAAGGCCAGGAGGGCGGCGGAACGGGCAGGCGCGCGCGGGCCGCCTCCGTCACCTCGCCGGCGGTGGGGCGGGCTCCGGGGCCGGCCGCGAGACAGGACTCGACGACAGCGGCGAGGCCGGCGTCCACGGCACGCAGCGGCTCGACGTCGGCGACGACGCCGGGCGTGCGCCCCGAAGCCGCGAAGAGCAGGAGTGCCCCGAGCGAGTAGACATCCGCGGGCGCGCCCACGTCCTCGTCCCCGGCCTGCTGTTCCGGTGCCGAGAATCCCTGCGTTCCGTAGCTGCCACCGCTCTTGGTGAGCCTCGCCTGGTCCGCGGCGCGCGCGATGCCGAAGTCGATGAGTTTCACGCCGTCCCGCACCAGCATGACGTTGCCGGGCTTGACGTCGCGGTGCGCGATCCCGCACGCGTGCACGTCCGACAGTTGGCCGGCCGCCTCGGCCAGCAGCAGCCACAGCGCCTCGGCGGGCAGCGGACCGCGCAGCCGGACCGCCTCGTCCACGGTGAGTCCGGGTACGTACTCGGCGGCGAACCAGGGACGTTCCGCCGTACCGTCGCTCGCCAGCACCCGCGGCCCGACCCCGGACGGCACCCGGTAGAGGATGCCGACCTCGCGTTCGAAGCGCTCGCTGGAGACCAACCGCGGCCGGACGCGCTTGACGGCGGCATAGCCCTTGTCGGACGCCCCGAGGTAGACCTCGCCCATGCCTCCGACGCCGAGCAGGCCGATGATGGTGAAGCTGCCGATCTCCTGCGGATCGTCCGGGCCGAGCGGTTCGGCGATCGTGCTATCCACCATCAGCAGTTCCCCGGCCGCTCGCGCTCACGGCGGGCAGGCTATCCAACAAGTCAGGGCCCTGCAACGCGAGTTGACAGCGGCCATGCCCCAGGTGCGGGAGGACCGGTCCTCGGGGTGCGCTCATACACTGACGCGATCCGAGCCGGAGGTAGGCGATATGGCGTACGGAAACTTCCCACCCCAGATGCTGCCGCCGGGCAGTCCCTCCGACAGGGTGCCCGCGGCGCCGCCGGGGACGATCTTCGTCCTGGGTCCGGAGGGCGGGTATGCGGTGCCGCCGCGCAGGTACACGCTGCTGTTCGGGCGCGACCGCGAGGACGTGCATGTCCCGGTCGGTGTCGACGACCCGACCGTCAGCCGTCGGCACGGCGTGTTCACCTGCACGGGCACGGACGGCGACTGGTGGCTGCTCAACACCGGCAATCTGCCGGTCGAACTGCCCGACGGCGTGCTGATGCTCACCGGCCACAAGCGGCTCATCGAGTCCGGGTACACCCCGCTGGTGATCAACTCGTCAAAGCGGCGTTCCCACCTGGTGGAGGTACGCGTCGTGGACGAGGACGACCGGCACCCCCGCTCCACCAGCGGTGCGGAGACCGTGGATCCCGAGACGGTCTACGAACTCTCCCCGCAGGAGCGGCTGGTGCTCACCGCGCTCGCCCGGCGCTACCTAGAGGGCCACGACGCCTTCCCGCTCCCGCTGGCCTGGGAGGACACCGCCCGTCTGGTCAACGCCTCCCCTTACGCGACGAAGTCCTGGACCTACAAGTCGGTCGCGAACACGGTCGAGGACGTGCGCGAACGGCTGCACCGCCGGGGCGTGCGCGGACTGCTGCGCGACGAGGTCGGCGAACCTGTCGGCTCGACACTCAGCGTCAACCTGATCAGAGAACTGCTGAAGACGGCGACGCTGAGTGCTCAGGACCTGGAGTTGCTGGCCGCCAGGGACTGAGCGGATCGCAGGCTGCGTGCCCCGGCCGGTCGTCGGCCGGGGCACGCGGCGTTTCTCAGCGTTCTGCCTCGGGCTCGGCTCCGGCGTTGTAGGTGACGTTCATGGTGCCGTGCCCGACCGCGAAGACGGCTGCCTGGTCCTCCGCCGAGATCTGCTGCTGCGGCTGCGGCCGTTCAGGGTGACGCGTCGTGTTCGTCACGCGGTTGTTGTCTCCGACGATGAAGGTGCCGGAGACGTCCCCGGTCTGGATGTCGCCGTGTGCGGATTCCGTGGGCATGGCCTGCCTTTCTTTCGGTGGGTCTCAGGGGAGGTCAGGCGCCGCAGTCGGTCTGCAGGCTGTCCGACGCCGAGTTCATCGCCGAGGCCTCGCTCGACGTGTCGACGTCGGAAGCTCCCGGATCGTTCTCGTACGACTGGTACTGACTCCGGATCTGCTGAGTGGCGGTCAGCATGGCGTTGAGATCCGACTCCACCGAGCTGTCCTGAGCTTGCGAGACGGCCCCCTGCAGCGTGGACTCGACGGAGTCCAGGTCGCTGATGACGGCGCCGACCTCCGAGAGCAACGTGCTGTCGTCGGGAGCGGAGGATGTCTCGCCCGCGTTGTAGGCGTCCATGTCGCTGTTGTACGAGTCGACCGCGTCGGACGCGATGGCCGCGTCGGTGTTGAACTGCTGGGTCTCCGACGACAGTTCGGGGATCACGGTCGCGCACACGGGATCGACACCGGGCGAGGTGCCGTCGGAGGTACCGCCGGAGGTGTCGTCGGAGGTGTCGTCGGAGGTGTCGTCGATCGGGCTTGGCGTACTGAAGGGGTTCGAGGTGGCGGCCGGAGACGGATTCGGCTGATCGTTCGCGGAGACCATGACACCCACGCCCAGCACGGCCGCGAGGCCGAGCGTGCAGGCGAGGGCCAGTCCCGATACTCCGCTCTTGACGACTGTCGCACCGGCGGCGACCCCCGTGTGGCCTGTACTCGCCGCGGTCGTCGTGGTGCTCCCAGCGGGCGTCGACGAGGTGACGGAAGAGTGCGCCGGCGAGAGGTCGATCCGCTGAGGAACGGGTGCGGCCGAGTGTGCGCCGGCCGTGTTGACGGCGACGTGCGACCGCGCGGAGGCGTGGGAGAGGTCGACCACCGGCCTCGCCACGTGCGCCGGAGCAGAAGCGGTGGACGTGGAGACGGTCGAGTGGGCGATGGCCTGCGTGTGGACCGCGCCGTGCGCCGGAGCGACCGGGTGGACCAGCGGTGCGGGGACCGGCGGTGTGGCAATCGGCGGGGCGGTGGCCGACGCCGCGCCGGCGACCTGGTGGGCCGCCGAGTGCGCGTGCAGGGCGGTGAGTTCGTGCCACAGCACCTCCGCCTCCAGCACCAGGGCCGTCGTCTGCGCGACCCGCCCGATCGCCTTCCGGCGGGTGCGCGCCTCGCGCAGGAAGTACTCCTCAGCCTCCTCGTCCCCCGCGCTCTTCGCCGCTGCCCAGCCGACACCGAGCAGGCTGCCCCACGCGTCGAACTGCCGGGACAGTGCGAGTTTCGGCGAGGCGGCACGGGCCAGCGCCGCGCCCAGCTGCGCGTGTCCGGTCTTCTCCGCTCGCAGCACCGCGACGTCCAGGGCCTGGAAGTGTGCCGCGACGTCGTCCGGAGTGGTGTCCCCGGCCTCGACCCACGCGGTGAGCGTCCGGCAGAGCCGATCGGCGGGGAAGACGGTCCTCCGCATGGTCAGCACGCACTCGGCGACGTCCGGCGGACAGCTGTAGCCGGTCTCCGAGGCGAGCAGCAGGCCGTGTCGCACCAGACCGCCGGCGAGCGCGTCGGTGTCCGGCAGGCCGAGCAGATCATTGAGATGCCGGGCGGCCAACTCGGCGCCGGACAGCGAACCGAGCAGGTACAGCAGGTCGCGCTCCTGCGGCCGGAGCCTGTTCAGCAGCGCGGGAAGCAGTTCGGGGAGATCGGCGATGCCCGGCAGGCCCTTGCCGGTCGCGGCCGACAGGGCGATGCGCCGCAGCCGGAGCGGGTTGCCGTCCACCGCGTCGCACAGCGCTTCCACGATCGGCGCCTCGTCGGGCCGCAACTCGCGGGAGAGCAGCGCCTCCACCAGTTCCGCCGCCGCCGAGGCCGTCAGCCCTTCGAGGCGGATCGCGTGCACACCGTCGACCGCGGACCGCTGCTGCGAGGTGAAGACGAACGTGGACTGCCCGGCCATGTCGAGGAGTCGGCGCAGGTCCTTCTCGTCGAGTCCCGCGTCGTCCAGGTAGATCCGCAGCCGCAGGGTCTTCAGATGCTCCTTCAGCACCTCCGACGAAGGCTTGTAGTTCGGCGCGTCGAAGCTGATGTCGAAAATCGCCTGAGCGATGTCATCAGCCGTACGTCCGCCGGCCTCGACATAGGCCACGCCTTCGGGTCCGCGCGGCATCTCGCACGCGAGGTGGCGCAGCAGCGCACTCTTGCCGACCCCTGACGCGCCCCAGACCTGCACCAACTGCCGTGCGTCGATCGCCTGTCGCAGTAGGTGCACATCCCGCGCCCGTCCGATCAGCGGCTCGGCGGCGGACCGCGGCAGCTGGGATATCGGCTGACGCCTGACCGGATCCGGCAGCCGTCCCCCGTGCACGGTGATGGTCGAACCGGACTCGGCGGTGATCCTCAGACTGCTCACGGTGTTGTGGCTGCCTATGACCATCGTTCCGGACACGTCGCCGGCCCGGATCCGCCCGGAATCCTCCGGAGCACCGTTGTTCTCTGACATCTGCTTCCCCCGTCCTCTCCAACGCCCGGGTCCCGGCACTCGGTCAGGCTGGCGCCGATCCGTCGTGCGAACCCGGCGTTATTACGTGTTCGGCGAGATCGCCGGCGATCCGGCGGACCCGGCCGCGACGGCGATCCGGGCGAGGTGATCCAGGTCGAGGATCGTGATCCTGCGGTAGCCGGTCACGACCGCGCCCGACTCCCGCAACGCCCGCAGGGCCTTGTGGATCGACGACTCGGCCGCGCCGACCAGGGTGGCCATCTCCGGCTGCGAAAGCGGGAGTTGGGCTTCGTTCCGGCCGGGACGCCCGTAGGTGACGGCCAGGTGGTGCAGGATCCTGGCCAGCCGCCCGAGCACGTCGCAGCCGGTGAAGTCGACGATCCGGCCGGTCGCCGTGCGCAGCTTGGCCACCACGCTCGCGCTGAGTGCGCGTCCTATGGCGGGGTGCCGGTTCGTGCACTCCAGTAGTTCGGAGCGCAGGATGTAGCGGGCCAGCACCCTGCCGCAGGCGGTCACGGTGCCGATGCGCGGCTGACCGTCGATCCCGGCGAGCTCCCCGACCAGGTCCCCGGCCATCCGCACGGCCAGCAGCGCCTCACGGCCGTCCTGCGCGTGCGCGGTGACCTTCACCGTGCCGCCGAGCAGGAGCAGCGCGAAGACCGAGGTGTCGGCCTCGCGGATGGTGATCTGACCGGCCGGGTAGACCACGCGGTGGCCGAGTCCCAGCAGGATCGCGCGGTCGGCCTCGTCGACCTGGCCGAGCAGCCCGGCGGGCGGCCAGTAGACCGCGGCCCCGCGAACCCGTGTGTTGTTCATCGGCCACACCTCTCTCCTCGTTCGGCCGAAACCGCACAAGCCGTATTAGTAGCCGTTCTACCCGAGGACCCCTCCTCTACGGTCTCGTCAATCATCTGGTCGGCACCGGATAACCGGTCCGGCAAATCGATCTTCGAATTGCCGGACCTCGTCGTGATCGCGGAGGGATTGTGAATCCGAGGTATGAATACCGAGCCCTGCTGGCCTGCGACATCGCGGGCTCCGCGGGGCGCGGCCAGCAGCCGCTGCAGGAGATCCGCAGTGTTCTGCGGTCCGCGCTGTCGGGCGCCCTCGCCGGCGCGGACCTGGACCTGCGGGACTTCGGGTACGTCGACACCGGCGACGGCTGCCGGCTCGTCGCCCCGGCCGCGTTGCCCAAGGCCAGGCTGCTGTTCCCACTGCTCCCGGAGCTGAGTTCACGGATCCGCGAGCACAACCGGCACGCCGGCCCGGACACCCGGCTGCGGGTGCGGGTCGCGGTGCACGCGGGGGAGCTCCTGTTCGATCCGGAGCACACCGTCTCCGGCGCCCCCTTCGAGGCGCTGGCCCGGCTGCTCGACTCGGCCCCGCTGCGGCACGCGACCCTGGCCGGTACCGGCGGCACCCCGGTGGCCGCGATCCTCTCGCACCACTTCTACGAGGAGACGGTCGGGCACGGCTACGACGGGCTCGAAGCCGATGCCTTCACCTCGGCCGACGTCCGGGTCAAGGAGTACGCCGCGCGGGCCTGGCTCTGGTACCCCGGCAGCCCCGTCGGGCCACGCGTCGATCCCGGCCGGGATCCCGGCTCCGGCGAACGGCCTGCGGAACCCGAGGCGCGGACCGCGGAGCAGCTCGTCGAGGCCACGGGAAACGGCACGGTCTTCGCCGTCCAGCGGGGCCACCAGTACATCCGCCACAACGACCGAGGCTGACACCCGCCGATGAACGAGGAACTCACCGAGCTGGCCGCGAGAGGCGCCACCGCTCTGGTCTCCGCCATGGGCACGGATCTCTGGCAGGAGGCGAAGAGGCTGATGAGCGGCGTCCTCGCCCAGGCACGCGGCAGCCGTCGCAACGAGCTGTCCGTCGCGCTGAACCGGCCGTCGACCGCCACGAGGGGAGCGGTCGACGCCGGGGCGGTGGAGTACTGGACCGAGGCCCTGTCCCAGCTGCTCGACCGGAACCCGGATCTCGCCCAGGACGTCATGGCCCTGGCTTCGCTGCGCATCCCAGAAAGGCCGGACATCGTGATCCAGGTCAATTCCGCCACCGATTCAGGTGAGGTATTCGCGGTGCAGCACGGTAATCAGCACTTTGCCTCCGGGCCGAATTCCCGCGATTCCGATTCCCGCGATGCGGAGGAACGGCCGTGAGCCGGGGCGACAGCCGGCGGGACGACCTGATGGACGGACGGGTGCGGGCGGTACTGCTGGTGGCCGTCGTCATCGGGGCCTTCGTCGAGGTCGGCACGGAGCATCGGCGGTACGGCCTGCTGGTGGATGTGTTCGCCCTCGCGGCAGTGGGTGTCGTCGGCGCGGCGGCCGTGCTGGGGTCCGAGTCCGCCGCGACGCTCGCCCGGCAGCGTGATCGGCTCGCACAGGAACCCCAGCCCCCTACGACGGTTCCGATCTGCCGCTACGTCACCGGACCGGCGGCGCCGCAGCACCAGCCCCAGCCCCCGCAGCACCAGCCCCCGAGGGCCCGGCCGTTCCTGCGCGAGCGGCCGACCGATCTGAGCGTTCCGCGCTTCGGCGACGGCGCCCGTGCCCAGGGCTACCCCTGGCTGCTGCCGGAGCGCACGGCACAGAACGGGATCGCCGCCGACGAGGCCACGGTCGGTGCCTTCGCCATCCGCGCGGCCTCCGTCATCGGGCCCGGTCACCGCTGCGACCTGCCCGCCGAGCCGCGGCAGGACTCCTACCGGATCGGGCGAAGCCGGGACAGCCGGTACGCGATCGTGGCCGTGGCCGACGGCCTGTCCAGCGCGGCCTGGTCCGACGCCGGGGCCACCACGGCCTCCAGCCAGGCCGTCACCCTGCTGCGCGAGCAGATCGAGACAGTGGGCTTCGGCGGGCTCGATGCCAAGGAGCTGTACGGGCGGATCGCGGAATCGGTCGCCGCACAAGCGGCCGGACGCGGTGTCGGCACCTCGCACATGGCCACCGTGCTGATCACCGCGGTGCTCGCCGAGCCGGACGCGAACGGCGTCGCGGAGGCCTGGGTCGCGTGGCTCGGCGACAGTTCGGCCTGGACACTCGATCCGCGCGTCCCGCTGTGGCGGATCTCCGCCGGCGATGCCAAGGACCGCACGGCCGCGGTGGTCTCGAACGAGGTCGCCGGGCGACTGCCGGACACGCCGCAACTGGCCAGGGACCACTACGTCACGCTGGCTCCCGACGCCGCCCTGGCCCTGGTCACGGACGGGATCGGCGACGCGTGGGCGGACCCGGCGGGCAACGTCAACGAGTACTTCGCGAACGCCTGGCGCTCGCCGGTCCCGGCCACGCGGTTCACCGCCGACGTCGGCTTCGACGCACCGCAGTGCCTCGACGACCGCACCGCCGTGGTGGTCTGGAACGGTGACCGGGCATGACAGAACCCCGTCTCATCGACGGCGCCGATGACAATGCCGGCGACGGCGACGGCCGGGCGGCCGATCCGCGGGGCTGGATGTTGCCACGGACCGTGAGCGTCAGCGATCTCGGACCGATGGCCGAGCCGATCTCCGAACACAACGGCCAGGCCGTCGCCGTGAAGCCGCTGACGAACCATCCGGGCTGGCTGGCCAAGCTCTACCGCCCGGACCAGCACCCGGAGGACGCTCAACGGCTCGACCTGCTGATCTCGGCTCCGGGCACGCTGCCGGAGGCGGATCGTGCGGTCCTGTACGCCGGGACCTGCTGGCCCGCGGCCCGGATCCACGAGCCCGGCAACCCGGCTGTCGGCTGTGTGATCCCGATGGCACCCGAGCAGTACCGTGCCGAGCTGCGGCGCGGCACGTTCGGCGAGCGCCGCTTCGTGGAGATCGACTGGCTGGCGAAGTCCGACGACTCGAACCGGGGCGTCGGCCTGCCTCCCCTCGGCCTCGCGGGCAGGCTGGCCGCCTGTCGCCAGCTGACGGAACTCGCCGCGATCCTGGAGAGCCTGGGCCTGGTCTACTCGGACTGGTCGTTCTCCAACGCCTTCTGGAGCCCGGACCGGCGTTCCGTCTACCTCATCGACGTCGACGGCTGCCAGCCCAAGAAGATGCCTGACATCCACCAGCCGAACTGGGCCGACCCGCTCACGCCGCCGGGCACCGACGCGGACGGGTACACCGACCGCTACCGGCTCGCACTGCTCGTCGCCAAATGCATGACGGGCCAACGTGACGCGCGCGCCTTCCACACCGTCGCCGCGTCCCCCTGGGAGAACCAGCCGGCCGCCTCCGAAGTACTGCTCGACATGCTGCTCGCGACCGACCGCGAGCGACGGCC
This sequence comes from Streptomyces hyaluromycini, assembly GCF_002217755.1. Lineage (GTDB taxonomy): Bacteria > Actinomycetota > Actinomycetes > Streptomycetales > Streptomycetaceae > Streptomyces > Streptomyces hyaluromycini. The sequence continues at coordinate 377,258 of NZ_BCFL01000016.1, forward strand.
CTCGGCCGCCCAGCTGAACCAGGCTCTGAACGGCGGGCCCTATCTCAGGACCGTGCCACGTCCGACGCGCACCGAGCTGCCCCCGCCGCCCCCCGCCGTCACCGCCACGGCCGTGGAGAAACCCGAGCCGGAGCCCCCGACAACGCCCGACGGGAAGAAGCCCGAGCCCTTCTCGCACGACGGGTGGGTTGTCGTGCTCGTCATAGCCCTGATCCTGCTCTTCGTCATCGCCGCCAACCACTAGCTCCGAGGTGCGAAAATGTCACTCTGCCTACCCACCTACGTGGTGATCGACGCGTCCACGTCGATGAAGCCGCACGAGGCGGTGCTCAACGCGACCCTCTCCCGTCTGCACTACAACCTGGCGACGAATCCCCGCGTCTCGGAGTTCGCCCGGGTCTGCGTGGTCGCCTTCTCCACCGACGTGCACGTGGTGATCCCGATGTCGGACATGGAGCAGGTACCGGCCATGCCCGAGGTGCTCTGCGGCGGGCGCACGGAGTACGGCAAGACCTTCGACCGGGTGCGGGAGTGCATCGAACAGGATGTCGACAACCTGAGGATGCAGAACTTCAGCGTGCTGCGACCGACTGTTTTCTTCCTGACCGACGGCGGTCCGACCGACGCGAACTGGCAGAACCCCTTCCGTGAGCTGGTGGACAGGGACTGGCCGCGCCACCCGCACGTGATCGCCTATGGCTTCGGCGGCGCGAAACGCGACGTGCTGGAACAGGTGGCGACCAAGGCGCTGTTCATCGCCGACGGTTCGGACACCGAGTCGGCGCTGAGCGGGGCGATCACCGGACTGCTCAACACCCTGATCGCCTCGTCGAAGACCGGTCAGATGCAGATCGCCACCGACGTCAAGGGCTTCGAGTACGTCCAGGTCGCCCAGGAGTACGTGGACTGATGACGGTCGTCGACTCGCGTTCCACGGCGTCCCGGTCACTGCGCGCCTCCGTCGGACTGACCGCACTGGCCGTGGCGTTGCTCGTCTGCGGCGCCGCGGTCGAGGCGACGGGCAATCTCCGCGACTCCGCGGGGAACGGGAGCGGCGGCGGCTCGCACCCGGCGACGACCCCGCCCCCGACCCACGCCCGCTCCCGCGCCCCCGAGGTGCCGCCGCCCCACCGTTCCCCTCCGGCCTCACCCACCTACCTGCCCACGCCTACCCCCACGGCCGCCCCCACGCCCAGTGCTGACGCTCACCGTCCGCAGGTCGAGTTCCGCGTCGTGGTTCATGACGACGTCGGTGAAGCGGGGTGAGTGACCGGCCGTGGCCCGTTCCTGTCGCAGGGGGATGTGGGGCACGTCGCCGGTCAGTCCGCGGTCAGCCACGCGCGCGTGCCGAACGAGGCGCACGCGCGGGAGGCCACCGCCGCGGCCCGCGCCAGGGCTTCCGCGAAGGCCGGCCCGTCGATGCGGTCGTGCCCGCTCAGGTGATGGGCGAGGGCACCGTGCAGCACGTCACCCGCGCCCAGCGTGTCCACCACACGGGTTTCGGGAACGCCGACGAGGCCACCGCCGCCGGGGCCCGCCCACAGGATCGGCGCCCCGCCGGCGGTGACCGCCGCCCAGGTCACCCCGTGGTCCTGGAGGAACTCCAGGGTCTCGGCGGGCGTGGCGGTACCGGGCGGGCGGAAGTCCGCCGAGCACACGGCGACGTCGGTCGACGGCAGCAGCCTCTCCGTGCCGTCCTTCCAGCTGCCCGCGTCGAGGACGGTGCGGCGGCCGGCCGAGCGGGCGGCGTGCGCCACCTCGACGGCCAGGTCCATGTGATGCCCGTCGAACTCGGCGATGTCGCACGACACCACCAGCTCCTCCAGGCCGGCCGGGGCCCGCAGCCGGTGCCCGGTCGCGTTGGTCGAGGCGACCGCACGTTCTCCGGTCGACTCGGTCACCAGGACCGAGGACACCGCGGGCGGGTCCATGCGCTCGGCGGCCAGGTCCATGACGCGTACGCCGAGCGCGTCGAGGTCCGCCCGGACGCCCAGTGCCAGCGGATGCGAGCCGAGGCCCGTGAGCAGCCGGGGCAGGCCGCCCAGACGGCCGAAGGCCACCGCCGCGCCGGTGGCCGGACCGCCCGCGGCGGCCACCTGGTCACGGGCCGTCAGCTTCTCGTCCGGCCCCGGTACATGGTCCACCAGCTGGATGACGTCCAGGGTGCACAGCCCCACGAACAGGCCCTCGGGCCGCCGCCCCGCCACCGGCCCCATCGCCACCAGCGCCTCCTCCGGCCTCGGCATGCGCCCAGCGTACGTGCGGCCTCCTGGGTCCTGAGCGAGTTCCGGAGGCGGATGTTCCCCCAGGGGCTACCGATCAGTAACCGATTGCTTCTACGCTGCGGCCAACTCACCATCAACCCAAGGGAGTTGGGTCATGCGTGTACTGAGACGGCTGGCGGCGGTCGTGGGTGCCGGGGCCCTGTTCGTGATGGCGGGCTCCGCCGCACACGCGGACACCGGCCTGAACGCGGCGAAGTTCTCCGAGACCACCAGCATCGGCACGCACAACGCGTACGACAAGAGCAAGTACACCTACTGGGCGCAGGCCCTGGACTCCGGCGCCTCGCTGCTCGAACTGGACGTCTACGTCGACAGCATCACCAAGCGGTGGCGGGTCAGCCACAGCAACCCGTGGGGCGACGACAACAACTGCGAATACGCCAACACCCCCAGCAAGCTGTACAGCCAGGCCACCAGCCAGGACCTCGGCAGCTGCCTCGACAACATGGCGGCCTGGGAGCAACTGCACCCGGACCACGCGCCCGTCGTCGTCAAGGTCGAGATGAAGGTCGGGTTCAACCAGACCATCGGCCTCGGGCCCACCGCGTTCGACACGCTCGTCTCGCAGAAGCTGGGCAGCAGCGTCTACAAGCCGGCCGACCTGCTCGGCTCGTCGTACTCCACACTCGACGCCGCCGCGAAGGCCAACGCCTGGCCCACCCGTGACCAGCTCAAGGGCAAGTTCATCTTCGAGCTGATCCCCGGCACGGTGGAGGAGGCCAACCCGTTCGACCACTACTGGACGGACCAGGAGTACGGGGACCACCTGCGGGACCTGTACGCGGCCGGGAACATCTCCCAGGCCGAGGCCTTCCCGGCCGTACTGGGCGCCGCGAACGGGGATCCCCGGACCAGCAGGTACGACGCCTCGATCCAGCCCTGGTTCGTGTTCTTCGACGGGGACGCGGCGACGTACGTGAACAACGGCTACGACACGTCGTTCTACTCCGCGAACCACTACATCCTGATCATGACGGACGCCTACAACGTCTCACCGGCGATCTCCTCGACCGCGCCGACCGACGCCGAGGTCGCGGCCCGGCTGGCGCTGCTCGCCGCCGACCATGCCAGCATCATCACCTCCGACTGGTCGACGAAGTCGGCGGCCGTGCTCAGCGAGGTGGCGGCCCGGAACTGACAATTCACGCGCCCACGCGGATCCCTCACGGCGCGGCGGGGAATACGACATACGCAGTTGCAACTCGTGTCACCCCACTGGCACCCAGGGAGTTCCCCCATGCTGCACGGAATCGACGTGAGCGCGTACCAGTCCTCCGGCTACGACACGGACGGCCTCTCCTTCGTCTTCATCAAGGCGACGGAGGGGCATTCGTACGTGAACCCCAAACTCGCCGCCCAGACCAAGACCGGACGCGACGCCGGACTGGTCGTCGGCTTCTACCACTTCCTCTGGCCCGGCAACCTCACCGCCCAGGCCGAGTACTTCGTCCAGCACGCCCCCGAGAAGGCGGGCGAGATCCTCGCCGTCGACTGGGAGACCACCGGCGACGGCACCCACGCGAGCAACGCCGAGAAGGACTCCTTCATCCGCAGGGTGAAGGAACTGCGGCCGAACCATCAGGTGATTCTCTATACGAATCGCAACTACTGGCTCACAGTCGATACGACCTCGTACGCGGGCGACGGCCTGTGGATCGCCGACTACGTCAGCGCCGGCCACCCCCGCATCGAGGCCGACTGGCGTTTCCACCAGTACACCAGCGACCCGCACGACAAGGACGTCGCCGACTTCGCCGACAAGTCCGCCCTCAAGGCCTGGGCGTCGAAGGAGGACTGAGCCCCTCCCTCAGGCGCCTCGGGCGGATCAGGGCGGCCCGGGCCGGCGAATCGATCCGGGCGTGCCGTCAGCCGCGGAAGCCCTCCGGACGCTCCGGGGACGCCTCCGCCAGGGCCTTCCGGACGCCCTCGGCATCCGCCCGCAGGCCGTAGACCGGGGTGCCCGGCTGCTGGCGCCAGGAGTCGTCCATGCCGCCGTTGTCGACCGTGTCGAAGCCGAGTTCGTCGATCAGGGCGCGGACGACCCGCTTGGCCGCCTCGTCGTCGCCGGAGACCGGGACGGCCTGGCGGTCGGGGTCCCCCGCGGGGAGGTGGCGGTCCAGGATGTCCTGGGCGAAGGTGCCGTTGAAGGCCTTGATCACGGGGTGGCCGATCTGCCGCTCGGTCCAGCGGCTCTCGGCGATGCCCTCGTCCTCGATACCGGCGATCCGGCCGTCCCGCTCCCGCGGGTAGTAGTTGCCGGTGTCGATCACGGCGACGTTCTCCGCGGCGCCGTCCAGGAGGCCGGACGGCAGGTTCGGGACCGCCTTCACCGGGACCGTGACGACCACGACCTCCGCGCCGCGCGCGGCCTCGTCGGCCCGTACCGCCGTCGCTCCCGTCTCCCCGGCCAGTTCGGCGAGCGTCTCGGGGCCCCGCGAGTTCGCCACGGACACGTCGTGACCGAGGGCGGTCAGCCGCCGGGTGAGGTTGCCGCCGATGTTGCCCGCGCCGATGATGCCGATCTTCATGACAGGCCTTTCGAGAGTCCATGCACCTGCATGCATACACTGCTGTGCGGCAACAACCTCGGCCGTGCATGGCCTATTCCGCCGTTGAGCCAACCGGGTGAGGCCCCGGTTCCGGCCCTCAGATCCGTACGACGATCTTGCCGGTGTGGGTGTTGGACTCCATCAGTCGGTGCGCGTCCCGGATGCGGTCCAGGCCGTCGAAGACCTCGCCCACCACCGGCCGCAGCGATCCGTCGGCCAGCCCGGAGCCGATGTAGTGGGCGGCACGGCGGCGCTCGTCCGCGGTGCCGGTCACGACGAAGTTGTTGTAGCCGTGGACGGTCAGCGGCCAGGCCCGGGGCAGCTCGATCGGCCCTTCCGACAGCCAGCCGTAGCTGATCATCCGACCATCGCGGACCACGGCCCCGCCGAGCTCGCGGAAGAACGCACCGCCGACCGCGTCCAGGACGACGTCCACACCCCGCCCGCCGGTCAGCCGCCGGGCCTCGGCGACCACGTCCTCCCGGTCGCTGACGATGACGTGCTCCGCGCCCAGGTCGAGCAGCCGCCGCCGCTTGTCGGCGGTGCGGGTGGTGGCGATCGGTACCGCCCCGGCCCGCCGGGCGACCTGGATCGCGGCGGTACCGGCCCCGCTCGACGCGCCCGTGATCAGCACCTGGTCCCCGGCCGCCATCCCGGCCCGCCGGACGAGCGCGCCGTAGGCCGTCGTGTACGTGAGCCACACGGCCGCCGCCGTCACCGCGTCCAGCCCGGCGGGGCGTGACACCACCGCGCTCTCGGGCAGCAGTACCCGGTCGCCGTACACCCCGTGGGCACTGAGGTTGAAGTTGGCGGCCGTCAGCACGAGGTCGCCCGGCGCGAAGTCCGTGACCCCGGCGCCGGCCGTCTCGACCACGCCCGCGGCCTCGTAGCCGTTGCGGGAGCCCGGCAGGTCCGGCCGGTAGTAGTAGATCCCGGAGCGGAACATCGCCTCGGCCCGGTTGAGCCCGAGCGCCTCGACCCGGACGAGCACCTCACCGGGCCCGGGCGCGGGAAGCTCGACGTCTTCGACGGTCAGCACATCCGGGCCGCCGAGTTCATGGAAAAGCACTGTCCGTGCGGATGTTGTCGTTGTCATGCCGTCGACGCTAGGCGGCACGATCAAGACGCTCCATGTCCGCCCGGCTCGCTTTCCTGTCCGTACGTCTTCCGGCCGTCGCCCTCCCGTACGTTGGCGTCATGGACGTTCTCAGTGACGCGGTGGCCGCGATGCGCACCGGCCGGCCGCACTCCGCGCGCCGCGACAAGTACGCGCCGTGGGGCGTGCGGTTCGCGGCGGCGGACGAGGCCGGATTCCATGTGGTGCTGCGGGGCACGGCCTGGCTCGTCCCGGAGCAGGGCGAGCCGGTCCGGCTGGCCCCGGGTGACGTGGTGTTCCTCGCCCACGGCGGACGACACGCACTCTCCAGCGGTCCCGGCGTGCCCCTGGAGGAGGTACGGCTGCTGCCGGACGGCACCTGGACCCCGCTCCCCGTCAGGGAGACACCGCCGGGCTGCCCCGACACGGTCACCCTGTGCGGCACCTACCGCCTCGACCGCACCCGCTCCCACCGGCTGCTCGCCGAGCTCCCCGAGATCGTGCACATCCCCGCCCGGGTCGGCCGCCATCGCTCGCTGCGTGCGGCCGTGGAACTGATCGGGATGGAGTTGGAGGACCGGGAGCCGGGTACGGACGCGATCGTCACCTCGCTGCTCGACACCCTGCTGCTGTACATCCTGCGCGCCTGGTGGGAGGACGAACGCGAGGCCGGCCGGGACGGCGGCTGGGCGGGCGCGCTCGCCGACCCCGCGGTGGCGGCGGCCCTGCGCGCGATCCACGGCGACCCGGCCCACCCCTGGACGGTCGGGGAACTCGGCGCCGCCGGCGGCCTGTCCCGCGCGGCCTTCGCCCGCCGTTTCACCGCCCTGGTCGGCGAACCCCCGCTCGGCTATCTCACCTGGTGGCGCATGACCACGGCGGGCCGGCTCCTGCGCGACGACACCCTCACCCTGCGCCAGATCGCCGAACGCACCGGCTACACGTCGGAGTTCGCCTTCGCCAAGGCCTTCAAGCGGGAGTACGGCACGGCACCGGGCCAGTACCGCAGATCCACCGACCGCCCCACGAACGGCTCCGCCGCCGCATCCGCGTCGGGCCCCCGGGCATGAGAAAGGGGGCCCGTGATCCGGGCCCCCTGCACTCCTGGCGCCTACTTGCTCAGGTAGGCCCAGAACTCGTCGAACGACAGGACCTTGTCACCGTTGAGGTCCCGGGTCTTGATGATGGCCTCCGCGACCGTGTCGGTCACGTTCCAGTCGCCCCCCTGCGCCAGGGCGGTCTTGAACTCGGCCGCGGTGATGACGCCGTCACCGTCCGTATCGATCCGCTCGAACTGCTTGCGTGCTTCCTCGATGTCCGCCACCGGATCCGCCCCTTCGTACGCTTTACTGCCTGTTGACGGAGGTCAGATTAACCGGCCGCGCGAGCACGCAGTGCGGCGACCACCCAGGCGAACTCCTCACGGTGGGCGGCCGCGGGGCTCCCGCCCTTCAGCGTGGACAGCAACTCCCGGTACCGGGCGAGCCGGTCGCTGGAGGCCGACTCCATGCGTTCGAGTACGACGGTCAGGTCGCCGCCCCCCAGTACCTCCCACACGATCGCCTCCGCCTCCGCCTCCGGCGACTCTGGGGCGATGCCGCGCTCACGGGCCTCCGCGCCCAGCTGCACCAGCCGCATGGGAAACCACGTGGACCGCCCGCGGACGGCACTGCGGTCCTGGTCCGACACGTTGAACTCGAAGACTTTCCGCATCTCCGCCCGGAACTCCGGGTTCTGGACCATCTCCGCCAGCTCCACCCAGGCGTCCACCTGCTCGGGGGTGGGCTCCTCCGGCAGGTCCACCGCGATGGAGCGCATCCGCTCCTCGATGTCCGGGTCCACGGCGTCGAGCCCGTGGAACAGCTCCGCCACGAACTCCTCCGTGATCCGTTTCCGTTCGGCTGCCGACAGCCGTGCCAGCTTGTTCATCAGGGTCATCTCCTCCGCACTCGAACCGCGTCGCGCCACCGTCGACAGCACCGCACGGGTCACCTTCAGCTGGGGGTCCCCCCTCTGGGGGAGGATCTGCGCGTCCAGCGCCGCCACGTGCGCGGCCGCGACCTCGGACACGGTCTGCTCGCCGGAGAGCACCGCCCGCACATGCCCGAGGCCGAGCCCCAGCTCGCGCAGGGTGCGGATCAGCTCCAGGCGGGCGAAGGACTCGGCGTCGTACAGCCGGTAGCCGCCCGGCGACCGGGTCACCGGGGTGAGCACGCCCTCGTCGGACCAGTAGCGGATGGTGCGCACGGTCAGCCCGGTGGCCTTCGCCAGCTCGCCGATGGTGAAAAGTCCGGTGCCGTCGTCGATCATGTGTGTGAGTGTGGGCCTTCCAGTGGGTGGAGACTCAAGGAGTCGAGGAGTCGAGGAGCACGGTGGCAGAGACCCTGCGGGACATTCTGGACGCGGCGGCCCGTGGCGTCTTCCCGCCGCCCGACGGCCGTACGACGGTCGTACCGCAGCCGTCCCCGCGGGACGCCGGGGTCCTCTCCTTCACCGCCCACTCGGTCGTCTTCGTCGACGAGGACCCGGAGTGGGTGTACGACACCCTGCGCGCGACCCCCAGCGACGCGCTGGCCGCGTCGATGAACTCGCGTTTCCTGACCGCCCTGATGGACCGCACGGGCCGTGAACAGGAGACGATCGACGCGCTGCTGGTGGCCGGCCCGCTGCCCGGCCGCCCCGACCTCGCCCTGACCGAGCTCACCGGACCCGACCACTCCCGGGTCGCCTACGCCCGGGCCCGCCGGGACGAGGTGCGCGCCTGGGCCGTGGCGGGCGGGGTGGTGACGCTCGGCCGAGGGGTCGCGGGACGCCTTGAGGTCTCCGCGGAGGTGGACGAGGGGTACGGCAGCGGGGGCTGGGCAGGGCCCTCGTCACCGCCGCCCGGCACCTCGCCACTGAGCCCCTGTGGGCGCAGGTCGCCCCGGGGAACGCCCGCAGCATGCGGGCGTTCCAGGCGGCCGGCTATGTGCCGGTCGGCGCCGAGGCGCTGCTCCTCAAGGCCTGAACCTCAGGGCCTGAACCTCAGTGCCAGGGCACGTAGTTCGGGTTGTCCTGGCAGTCGTCCATGATCTCGGTCTTGGTCTTCTTGTCGACCGGGCAGACCCCGATGACGTACTGGCGCAGGATCCCGCCGGGGAAGGCGACCTCGACCTGGTCGGCCCACTTGTGGGTGTCACCGATGGTCTTGTTGACGTCGACGCCGCCGGGCGCGTCGATGTAGTAGTTGTAGCCGGACTTGTACCAGGTCTTGTACAGGTCGTGGTCGTAGGTCGTGGAGACGTACGGCGACGGCTGGTTGACCAGGACGTACTGCTCCACGTCGTACTGCCCGTTCACCACGTCCTTGGGCAGGAAGCCCTCCGCGAAGATGACCGAGGGCGCCCGGCTGTCGCTGCGGTAGAGGGTGCCGCAGGTGGTGCGCCAGACGGGGGTCGGGGTGATGCGGTCGACGTCGACGCGGCGGTCGGCGGCCGCCTTGATCTTGTCCTCGAACTGGGGACAGGCGGGCGCGGCGGCCTTCGCGGAGACGGCGGGCGCCGCGGTCGACGGTACGGCGGCCGTGGTCGCGAGGACGGCGGCGAGGGACAGGACGGCGGCAGCGGCACGCCGCCGCAGACGAGTGGTGATCATGGGCAGCACGATGTCGGTTCGACGACGGCGTGCCGGGGATCGTCACTCGATCGGCGGCGTGTCCGACCGGCCCGCGGTCAGCGGAAGATGCCGGTGTGACCGAGCGAGTACCGGCCCGGCTGCGGGTAGACGGCGAGGCCGTGCGGGCCGCTGCCGACGCGGATGCGGGCCAGTTCGGTGCCGGTGCCCGTGTCGATGGCGTACACCTCGGAGTTGTACCGGCCGGACAGCCACAGCACCTTGCCGTCCGCCGACACCCCGCCCATGTCGGGGCTGCCGCCGCCCGGCAGCCGCCACTTCGCCGTCAGCCGGTTCCGGGCGAAGTCGAAGACGGAGATGGTGCCCTCGCCCCGGTTGGAGATGTACATCAAGCGCGAGTCCCGGCTGACGTAGAGCCCGTGGGCGCCCTTGCCGGTGTGCAGGAAGGTCGGCTTGGCGAAGGTGTCGCCGTTCAGGATCCACAGCCCGTCGGCCATCATGTCGGCGACGTAGAACCGCTTGCCGTCCGGCGAGACCTTGACGTCCTGCGGCATGGCGCCGTGGAACGGCAGTTTCTCGTGGCGAAGCACCTCCATCTTCTCCGTGTCCACCTTGAGCAGTTCGCCGCTGAACTCGCAGGAGACGATGAAGTACCGGCCGTCGAGGGAGAAGTCGGCGTGGTTGACGCCGTAGCAGCCGACCGGGACTGCCTTGACGGTCTTCATGGTGTGCGCGTCCCGGAAGACCAGCTGACGGTCGTTGGACGCCATCACGATGGCGTACCTGCCGTTGGGCGTGAAGTACAGGTTGTACGGGTCGTGCACGGCGACCGGCTTGCCGGCCCGGCCGGTCCTCGGGTCGATGGGGGTGAGGCTGTTGCCCAGGTCGTTGTTGACCCACAGGGTCTTCAGGTCCCAGGACGGCACGACGTGCTGCGGCTGCCGGCCGACCCGGATGGTCCCGATCACCTTGTACGTCTTGGGGTCGATGACCGAGACCGTGTCGGAGTTGGTGTTCGGGACGTAGACCAGCGACGGGAACCCCTTGACCACGGGTGAGAGGTTGCCGGGGCGGTCGGCGGCGTACACGTCCTTCGGGTCGAGGACCGGGGGCATGCCCTGCAGCCCTTCGACGGCCTGCTCCGCCTTCTTCGCCGGCGGCTGCACGGCCGCGGTGGTGCCGGTGGCCGGTGCCGCGGGGCTCTCGGATCCGCCGCTGCACGCGGGCAGCAGCGCCAGGGCGGCGAGGACGGCACCGGCGGACAGCAGACGGGCGGCGTTCGTGGTTCGCATCAGCTGAGCAGCTCCGTGGTGGTGACCGCGCGCAGTCCACGGCGGTGCAGTTCTTGGAGGACGGCGGGGAGGGCGGCGACCGTGTCCGGATACCCGAAGTGCATGCTCACCACCGAGCCGCCCGTGACCTCCGCGAGCACCTTGCGGGTGATGGCCGGCGCACCGGGCCGGGTGTAGTCGAGCGAGTCGACGTCGTACGACAGCACGTGCGGGTAGCCGGCTTCGGCCGCGAGCCGGGCGACGAGCGGCGAGGCGGTGGGCGCCCGGGAGGGGCGGAACCAGCTTCCGATCGATCCGGTGAGCCGCTTGAGCCGCTCCGCGCAGGCGGTGATCTCCTTGCGGGCGTCCGCCTCCGCCATGGCGTTGATGGAGATGTGCCGCTGGGTGTGGTTGCCCAGGTCATGGCCGCCGTCGAGGATGCGGCGGGCCAGGGCGGGGTACGCGTCGAGCCAGCTGCCGACGGCCAGGACCGTGAGGTGGGCGCCGTGCTGCTCGGCGGTGGTGAGGAGCCGGGTGGCGAGGGCGGGGTCGCCCTGGCCGTGGAAGGTGAGGGCGACGGCGGCGACGGCGCGGGGGCCGTGGGTGACCTGGAAAGGGAGCCGGTTCGGGGAGGCCGACGGTGACGGTGACATGGGGGTGGTGGCGGGCGGTGCTGCGGTGGCCGTACCGGTGGCGCCGCAACCGGTGACAAAGGTGCCTCCGGCGGTGAGGGCGGCGCCTGCGCGGAGGAGGTCGCGTCGGTGGGTGGGGGTCACCTGCACCATTTAAGGCGGGATTGGTAAGAAAGTGCGCTATTGACCCGATAAGGGTTGCGTTTGTACGCTGCGGGTCGGTGGGGGCTGGTCGCGCCCACGCGGCGGCAGCCGCACATCGATACAGCCCCGCGCCCCTATGGGGTGCGCTTCGCCTGGCCTCTATCGGTCAGCGACCCGCATCTCGAACCACGTCGTCTTGCCCCGGGGCAGCAGGTCCACGCCCCACCGGTCCGACAGTTTGTCCACCAGGAACAGGCCGCGGCCGCTGATGTCCGTCTCCTGAACCGGCATCAGACAGGGCAGCCCCCGCGACGGATCGCGCACCTCCACCCGGATCCACCCGGGGCGGCGGCGCATCCGCAGGCCGAACACCCGGGCACCCGTGTGCCGTACGGCGTTGCCCACCAGTTCCGAGACGAGTAAAACCGCGTCCTCCGTCATCTTGGGGCTGAGCCGCCACTGGCGGAGAACGACGACCTGCGCGAGCCGGCGGGCGGTGGCCGCGGACTCGGGGCGGGACGGCAGCGGAACCTCCGCGTCCACGGGATTGCCGAACAGCTCGATCGCCTTGAGTGCCCGCTCGTCCTCGACCGCAGGCGACCAGCGCGCCGCGGCCGCACGACTGTGTCCCCGCGGCTGTTCGATGCCCTCCAGCCCCGCCATGCCCCCATCATGGCCGCCCAGAGTGCCCTCCGGGGCCGTTCCCGAGGAATAAGCCCCCGGGAAACTTCCGTCCGATGCCGGGCTAATGGCATATGCCGAAGGCATTACGGAAGCCTCAACAGTCGGTCCGACCTGCGAAGACGCCCCATCTCCGGGCAATCGCCAGACCCCCTCGACAAGGCGGACTTAGGGTTGCCTTAAGGCTCTCATAATCCGCCCCATCGGGGGACCTGGAATCAGACACCGCGTCAATTGCAAGTGGTTCGGGGGCATTCACAGCAGGGCGAAGATCACAGGAACTTGGCCTTGCCCGGCCCCTCTTCCACGAAGCTCCGCATCCCGCGCTCCCGGTCCTCGGTGGCGAACAGCCCGGCGAACCAGTTCCGTTCGACGGCGAGCCCCGTCTCCAGGTCGGTCTCGACGCCGGTGTCGATCGCCTCCTTGGCGGCCCGCAGCGCGATCGCCGGACCCTGCGCCAGTTTCGCCGCCCAGGCGTGCGCCTCGGTGTAGACGTCGGCAGCGGGTACGACCCGGTCGACGAGGCCGATGGCGAGCGCCTCGTCCGCCTTGACCATACGGCCAGTGAAGATCAGGTCCTTGGCCTTGGACGGACCGATCAGCCGGGGCAGCCGCTGGGTACCGCCGGCCCCCGGGATCAGCCCGAGCAGGATCTCGGGCTGCCCGAGCTTGGCGTTGTCGGCGGCGATGCGATAGTCCGCGCAGAGGGCGAGCTCGCAACCGCCGCCGAGCGCGTAGCCGGTGACGGCGGCGACGACCGGCTTGGGAATCCGGGCGACGGCGGTGAAGGAGTCCTGGAGGTCACGGGAGCGCAGAACCATGGCGGCATGGTCCATGTTCTGCATTTCCTTGATGTCGGCTCCCGCCGCGAAGACCTTCTCGCCGCCATAGATGACGACGGCACGAACGTCTTCACGACGGGCGGCCTCTCCCGCCAGCTCCTTGATCCGATCCTGGGTGGCGACGTCGAGCGCGTTCATCGGCGGACGGTCGAGGCGGAGAGTGCCGACGCCTTCGGAGACTTCGAGGGTCACAGTCATGCCCAGCAGGTTAACGCCGGTTCATCAGCGCCCCGATAGGGGCGCGGGGCTGTATCGATATGCGGCTCCGCCGCGTGGGCGCGACCAGCCCCCACGCACCCGCAGACAACCGACTACGCAGTCCACGCCTTCCAAGACATGTTCCACCCGTTGAGCCCGTTGTCAGGCGAAACCGTCTGGTCATTGGAGTGCTTCACGGTCACCACGTCCCCGACGATCGAGTGATCGAAGAACCAGGCAGCAGGCAACCCCCGGTCACCCCCACCCCGGATGTCCCGGAGGCCGACGCACCCGTGGCTCGCGTTGTAGTTGCCGAACGCGTCGCCGCCCCAATAGTTGCCGTGGATGAACGTCCCCGACGTGGTCAGCCGCATCGCGTCCGGCACGTCCTTGATGTCGTACTCGCCGCCGTAGCCGACCGTCTCGCCGTTCATGCGTGTCACGCGCAGCTTCTCGCTGATGACCATCTGGCCGTTCCACGTGTCGTAGCCCGGCTTGCCGGTCGTGACCGCGAGGGTCTTCACGACCTTGCCGTCCTGCATGACCTTCATCGTGTGCTTCTTGGCGTCGACGATCGACACCTGGTTACGGCCGATCGTGAACTTCACGGTCTTGGCCTGCTCGCCGTACACCCCGTCACGGCCCTCGACGCCGTTGAGGTTGAGGGAGACGGTGACCTTCGTGCCGGACTTCCAGTAGTTCTCGGGGCGGAAGTCGAGGCGGTCGTTGCCGAACCAGTGGCCTTCGACGTCGACCGCCGGCTCGGTCTTGATGGTGATCGCCTTCTCGACCGCGGCCGGGTCGGTGATGCCCCGGGTGAAGTGGACGGAGAACGGCATACCGACGCCGACCGTGGAACCGTCCTCCGGCGTGAAGTAGCCGATGAACGTGTTCTTCGGGGTCAGCGTCGTGAAGCTGGAGTCCTCCGCCGACTCACGGCCCTCGGCGTCCTTCGCGACCGCGTGCACCGTGTACTTCGTGGAGTTGGCGAGGTGCGTCGAGGGCGTCCAGCTGGCGCCGTCGGCGGCGATCGCCCCGGCTATCTCCTTGCCCTTGGCGTCCTTGACCTCGACGTCGGTCAGCTTGCCCTTGGCGGCGCTGACCTTGAGCGCGCCGCTGGTGTCCACGCCGGTCGCACCGGACTTGGGGCTGATGCTGACGGTGGCCACGGACTGCTTGCTCGCCTGGGTGGTGGAGTCCTTGGCCTTGGCGTTGCCCTCGTCCGTCCCCTTGCCGGAGGAGGAGCCGCCACCGCAGGCGGTGACGGCCATGAGCAGGACGCCGGCGACGACCGCCATCCCCTGCTTCCGCCGCGTCCCCCGAACCGACGCCCCCGATATCGGCCGCTCGTTCAAAGTGGTTCTCCCCTCCCAGGGCCTGGTCAGGCCCACCCCGGCGCGTCAGGCGCGCGCATCTGGCGCATAGTAACCGCAGGGTTTTGAGCTTGGTGTTGGGCGAATGTCACCGTTGCGTCGCAACTTCTCGCCCCCCACCGGCCCGCCCCCCACCTGGCTACTTGAGCGTGCTGCCCGCCTTCCACTCCTTCCATCCCATGTTCCACCCTCCGAGGCCGTTGTCGGGAGAGACCGTTTTGTCCTTACTGTTGACGACTTCGACCACGTCCCCGATCAGGCTGCGGTCGTAGAACCAGCCCGCGGGCGTGTCCGAGCTGCCGCCCTTCACGTCGCGCAGACCCACGCAGCCGTGGCTGACGTTGACGTGGCCGGGGGCGTCCGGCGCCCAGTAGTTGCCGTGCAGGAAGGTGCCCGAGTCGGTGAGTTTGAGGGCGTGCGGGACGTCGGGGATGTCGTACTCGCCGCCGAAGCCGACCGTGCGGCTGTTCATGCGGGTCACGTCGTGCATCTCCATCACCACCATCTTCCCGTTGTAGGTGGTGTGCTCGGGCGCCCCCGCGGTGATCGGCACGGTGGCGAGCAGTGCGCCGTCCCGGCGGACCTGCATGGTGTGGGCGGCCGCGTCCACGAGGGAGACCTGGCTGCGGCCGATGGTGAAGGTGAACGTCTTGTACTGGAGGCCGTAGACACCGCGGGCGCCCTCGACGTCGCGGAGCCCGAGGCCGACGGTGACGACCGTGCCGGGCTGCCAGTAGTGCTCGGGGCGGAAGTCGAGGCGGTTCTTGCCGAACCAGTGCGGGCGGATCTCGACCGCGGGCTTGGCGGTGACCTGGACGGCGCGTTCGACGGCGGCGCGGTCCTCGATCTCGCGGCTGAAGGCGAGGGAGACGATCATGCCGGTGCCGACGGTGGCCCGGTTCTCCGGGGAGACGTATCCGATGAAGCGTTCGTCGGGGACGAGCGTGGTGAAGGTGGTGTGGCGGGCGGAGCGGTGGCCCTCGCCGTCCCGGGCGACCGCGTCGACCGTGTACTTGGCGGCGAGCGCGAGTTTCGGGTCGTCGGGCCGCCAGGTCGTGCCGTCCGGGCCGATGTGCCCGGGGACCGGGGAGTCCTGGGCGTCCTGGGACCTGACGACGTTGACGGACTCCAGGTGGCCGTGGGGCACCCGTACCGTCAGCCGGTCGCCGGGCCGTACGGCCTTGGTGCCGTCGTCCGGGGAGATGCGGATGACGTCCTCGGGGGCCGGGGGTTTGGCTCCGAGGACGTGGTCGAGGCCGAGCCCGCCCGTGTCGTCCGAGGAGCAGCCGGCGGCTCCCGCGAGCAGTGCCGCCCATGTCAGTACCGCCGCCAACGCGGCCCCCGCGCGCCGTGCGCGCCCTTTTGCATGCCTCACATGCGGCTCAACGAGCGGGCATGCCCCTGGGAAACGTGAGTGCGACGCCGGCACTGGGCAGAACAGAGGGAAGGACGACGAGCTGGGGAGCCGCCGTGCCCGCGAGAGCCGTCGCGGGCACGTCCGTAGCGAGCCGCCGACCGTGCCCGGGACCGGGAGTCCGGGCGCCGTCGGCTGCTCGGGCGCGGGTGCGTGCGCCCCGGTGGTCGGCGAGCCGCGGGACACGAATAAGGGGCCGACAGGTGACGAGCGCAGCCGAGCAGCAGGGGGCACGGGCGCGGGCCCCGAGGGTCGACGGCCCCGCGGTGGACGGCCCCGGGGTGAACGGGACGCCGCTCCCCGTCCCGTCGGCGTGGCCGGGGGCGTCGACACCGCTCGGCGCCCGGTTCCGGGTGGGCCCGGACGGGGTGGCGGGCACCAACTTCGCGCTGTGGGCGGCGGGCGCGGAGGCGGTCCGGCTGTGCATCTTCGACGAGCAGGGGCGGGAGACCCGTATCCCGCTGACCGAACTCACGCACGAGATCTGGCACGGGTTCGTCCCCGGTGTGCTGCCGGGGCAGCGGTACGGCTACCGGGTCGACGGCCGCTGGGACCCGTGGACCGGCGCCCGCTGGAACCCGGCGAAGCTGCTCCTGGACCCGTACGCCCGGGCGGTGGACGGCGAGTTCGCGCTGCCGTCCGAGGTGTACGGGCATGTGCGGGACTGGCCGGACCAACAGGTCGCCGACACCGTCCGCGACGACCGCGACTCGGCGCCGTACGTTCCGAAGGGCGTGGTCGTCCACGATGACGACGACTGGTCCGACGACCACCGCCCGAAGACGCCGTGGGCGGACTCCGTCATCTACGAGCTGCACGTGCGGGGATTCACCAGACTGCATCCCGGGATACCGCAGGAGCTGCGCGGCACCTATGCCGGACTGGCCCACCCGGCCGCGATCGAGCACCTGGTCAAGCTGGGCGTGACGGCCGTGGAGCTGCTCCCCGTCCACCAGTTCGCGCACGAGGACCACCTGCTGCGGCGCGGCCTGAAGAACTACTGGGGCTACAACTCCGTCGGCTACTTCGCCCCGCACGCGGCCTACGCCGCCTCCGGGACGACGGGCCAGCAGGTCGGCGAGTTCAAGCGGATGGTGCGGGCGCTGCACGCGGCCGGGATCGAGGTCATCCTCGACGTGGTCTACAACCACACGGCGGAGGCGGGCGAGCTGGGCCCGACGCTCTCCCTGAAGGGCATCGACAACCGGGGCTACTACCGCCTCCAGGACCACGACGCCCGCCGCTTCGCCGACTACACCGGCTGTGGCAACACCCTGCACGTGGTCCGCCCGCACGTGCTGCGCCTCATCACCGACTCCCTCCGCTACTGGGTCACGGAAATGGGCGTGGACGGCTTCCGCTTCGACCTGGCGGCCGCGCTGGCCCGCTCGATGCACGACGTCGACATGCTCTCCCCCTTCCTCGCCGTGATCGCCCAGGACCCGGTGCTGCGCCGGGTGAAGCTGATCGCCGAGCCGTGGGACGTGGGCTCCGGCGGCTACCAGGTCGGCGCCTTCCCGCCCCTGTGGACCGAGTGGAACGACCGCTACCGCGACGCCGTCCGCGACTTCTGGCGCGGCGCCCTGCCGGACGTGCGCGACCTCGGCTACCGCCTGTCCGGCTCCAGCGACCTCTACGCCTGGGGCGGCCGCCGCCCCTACGCCTCCGTCAACTTCATCACCGCGCACGACGGTTACACCCTGCGCGACCTGGTGTCGTACGAGCACAAGCACAACGAGGCCAACGGCGAGAACAACCGGGACGGCTCCGGCGACAACCGCTCCTGGAACTGCGGCGCGGAGGGCGAGACGGCCGACGAGGGCGTACGGGCCCTGCGTCGACGCCAGTTGCGGAACCTCCTCACCACTCTTCTCCTCTCGACGGGTGTCCCGATGCTGGTCGCCGGCGACGAACTGGGCCGCACCCAGCGCGGCAACAACAACGCCTACTGCCAGGACAACGAGATCAGCTGGCTGGACTGGAGCCTGCTGGACGACCCCGCCTGGCGACCGCTGTTCGACCTCACCTCCCGCCTCATCCGGCTCCGCCACCGCCACCCGGTGCTGCGCCGCCGCGCCTTCTTCTCCGGCCGCGCGCACTCGGCGGACGGCCTGCGCGACCTGGCCTGGTTCACGGCCCGCGGTGAGGAGATGACCGCGGGCGACTGGTACGCGCCCGCCGCCACCCTCGGCATGTACCTCTCCGGCCGGGACATCCCCGGCCGCGACGAACGCGGCGCCCCCGTCCTCGACGACAGCTTCCTGACCGTCCTGCACGCCGGCGCCCGCCCCGCCGAGTTCCTGCTGCCGGGCCCGCCATGGGCGGAGCGCTACGAGGTGCTCGTGGACACCTCACTGGAGGAACAGGACGCGGAGCCGGGGGTGGTGCACGAGGCGGGGACGGTGATCACGGTCCCGGGGCGGGCGGTGCTCTTCCTGAGAGTGGTTAGCTGAGGCAACGTTGAGATATCCCGTGCCATGGCTGAGCCATCCCGTCGCACCTTCGGTGGTCTCATCGGCGGCGGCGCGGTCACCGCCGTCGCCGGGGCCGACCTCTCCCCTGGTCAGGCCCTGGGCGCGAAGGATTGAGGGCCGAGTGCTCGGAGAGCAGCCAGTACCGCCCTTATCCGAGGAACTTCGTGAGTACGGTAGACGCCCGTTCCCCCCAGATGCGCCAGAACCGTGAAGAAGCCTTCGGCGGTGCGGAACTCATCCTCGAAGAGGCTGAAGGCATGCGGCAAGGCATGGCAGATGGGAAGACCTAGCCGTCGAAGCCGGAACGTGTTCAAGAGGGCACGGCCCTGATAGTGAACACGGGCATCAGCGGATATGTGTCTGTCGTGAGAGAAGCCGATCCCGGGGTCGATGACGATTCGATCGACCCCGGCCGAGCGAGCGTGATCCACACGTCTCTCGAAGTAGTCGAGCATCCTGGGGATGGGGTCTTGGTCGATGCCCTTGGCGCGCACGTCCCGGGAGTTCTTCCCCTCTACATGGCACAGGACAACTGTCGCTTCATGGTCGGCCAGCATGGGGAACATCTCACCGTCCGATGCCAGACCGCCGGAGTAATTGATCAGGAGCGCCCCCGCGTCCAGGCACGACCGGGCGACGGCGGGCTCGTAGGTCTCGATCGATACGGCGATACCTTCCGAGGCGAGCCCTTTCACGACCGGCACCAGGGCGGCCACCTGTTCCTGCGCGGAGACCTGCCCAGTGCGGGGATTGCTTGACTCGGCGCCGATGTCGACGATATCGGCGCCTTGCGCCGCGAGGATGCGACCTTTCCTGACGGCGGACTCGGTCGAGGTCGCGACGCTCTCTCGATAGGTGGAGTCCTGAGAGAGGTTGATGCATCCCATGATGGCGGGGGTGGTGTCGACATCGATTTCCCGATCCCCCACTCGAAGTGGTTCGACGGGTAAGGAAAGATCACCCTCGAATCGCCGCGCGAGATCTGTCAAATGGGCAAGGGAAATCATCCGACCTCATTCCTGTACGACCGCCGGAGATGCACCGCGCTAGCCCAGAATCCCCCGCTGGTACCCCGTAGCCACCGCCGCCGCACGGTCGTTGACGCCCAGCTTGGTGTACAGGTGGGTGAGGTGGGTCTTCACCGTGGCCTCGCTGATGAAGAGTTCGCGGGCGATCTCGCGGTTGGAGGTGCCCCGGGCGACGAGGGCCAGGACTTCGCGTTCGCGGGTGGAGAGAGGCTCGTTGGCGGGGGCAGTGGGTGCGCGGACGGCGGAGACGAGGCGGGAGGCGACGGCCGGGGAGAGGACGGTACGGCCCTGGGCGGCGGCGCGGACGGCGGTGAAGAGCTCCTCGCGGGGGGCGTCCTTGAGCAGGTAGCCGGTCGCGCCCGCCTCGATCGCGGGGAGGGTGTCGGAGTCGGTGTCGTAGGTGGTGAGGACCAGGACCTGGGCGCGGGCGCCGCGTCGGGTGAGTTCGCGGATGGCGTCGACTCCGCCGCCGCCCGGCATGCGGAGGTCCATGAGGATCACGTCGGGGTCGAGACGACCGGCGAGGGTGACAGCTTCGGCGCCGTTCGCCGCCTCGCCGAGGACCGTGAAGCCGGGGGCGGACTCGAACATGCCGCGCAGGCCGTCGCGGACGACGGGGTGGTCGTCGACGACGAGCAGCGAGATCGGGGGCTCAGTTGTCATGGCGGACCAACGGTACGCGCGCCGACAGGGCGGTGCCGAGCCCCGGTTCGGACTCCACGGTGAGGGAGCCGGCGATGCGTTCGGCGCGGGCCCGCATGCCGTCCAGGCCGAAGCCGCCGGCCCGGCTGCGGGCGGGTACGGCACACAGGTCGAAGCCGGTGCCGTCGTCGCGGATGTCCAGGATGACCTCGTCGCCCAGGTAGGAGAGGGTGACGCCGACGCGGGTGGCGTGCGCGTGCCGGGCGGCGTTGGAGAGTGCCTCCTGGACGATGCGCAGCAGGGTGGCCGCGACCTCCTCGTGGAGTTGCTCGGCGGTGCCGGTGAGGGTGAACTCGGCTCGTATGGCGGTCCGTTCGCCCCATTCGGCGACCGTCTTCTGCAACGCCTCGGGCAGCCCGTCGTGCTCCAGGGCGACCGGGGCCAGGTTGTGCACGGAGCGGCGGGCCTCCCCCAGGCTGTGCCGGGCCAGCGCCAGGGCGCGGCCCACGTGCTCCTCGGCCACCGCCGGATCGGGGGTGTTGGTGACGACCTGGAGCTGGGCGATGATCCCGGCCAGCCCCTGGGCGATGGTGTCGTGGATCTCGGCGGCGAGGCGGCGGCGCTCGTCGGCGACCCCGGCCTCCCGCGCCTGGACCAGGAGCTGGCCGTGCAGGGCCGCGTTCTCGTCCAGGGCCTGGCGCAGGGCGGCGATGGTCTCGGTGCGCTCGCGGGACCGCTGTTTCTCCTGGTCGTTGAGATGGGCGATCCCCACCTGGAGTGCGGAGTTGGCGGCCAGCAGCACGGCGAAGAGGAGCCACTGCAGCACGTTTCGGAACGGCATCCCGCCCGTCTGCGCACCGGCCACGGTGACCGCGCTCGCCAGCAGCCCGAGCCGCCGCCACCGGCGCGGCAGCAGCTCGTCGGCGTCCATGTAGCCGGTAGCCGCGTAGAACGCGAAGAACGGGCTGAGCCAGGCAAGCACGAAGGCGAGGGCCCAGCGGACCACGTAGTACGCCGTCCCGGCCGGGGAGGGCGTACGGCCGCGGTCGGGGCGGCGGAACCCGGTGGCGTGCCACCACAGTTGGAGTACGACCGCGGCGCCGACCAGGGACCAGGCGGTGGCCCACTTGGCCTGGGCGGTGTGGGGGTCGGCGGAGACGACCCCGAGGACGATGCTGATGCCGAGGAACCCGTACGGCCCCCAGGTGTGCAGTTGCTCCCAGCGCCGTTCGATCTGGCTGTCCTCCGCGGTCATGTCCTCAGTCTGCACGGCCGGCCGCCTACTCCCAGCGGAACCAGCGGGCGGCACCCGCCGTCAGCAGGACCGTCCAGAGGGCGAGCACGCCCAGGTGCTCCCAGCCGGGCCACTGTCCGGCGGCGGCCCGGTCCAGGGCGCGGGCGGCCGCGCCGAACGGGGTCAACTGGACGACCCGGGCCATGGCGTGCGGCATCTCCCGCACCGGGATCCACACGCCCGCGCAGAACAACATCGGGAAGAACACCGCCGAGCCGATCGCGCCCGCGATCTTCGTGGTGCGGGACAGCGACGAGACGACGGAGCCGAGGGCGAGGGCGGCCGCGGCCGCGAGCAGCAGCGCCAGCAGGTACCCGCCCGGCTGCTTGGGCAGTCGTACGTCGAAGGCGAGCCGGCCGACGAGGAGCGCGAGCAGTGCCGAACCCAGCGCGACCGTGCCCTGCACCACCATCTGCGCGGACAGCAGCGCGGAGGGCCGTACGGGCGTGAGCCGCATCCGGCGCAGGATGCCCCGCTCCCGGTGGCCGGTGAGCGCCTGGGGCAGGGTCTGCACCCCGGACATGATCAGGGCGATCAGGACGGCGATGGGAACGTACGCGTCGACCGGGCGCAGCCCGCCCAGGGACTTGTCGGCCTCCCGGAAGGAGGGGATCGAGCCGAGGATCACCAGAAGCAGGGTCGGGAACAGGAAGACCCAGAAGACGGCGCCCGGTTCGCGGCGGAACAGCCGGAACTCGGTGCGCAGGACGGCGGTGTTCATGCTGCTTCCTCCTTCGTCAGGTCCAGGAACGCGTCGTCGAGGGTCGCGTCCACGACCCGGAGCTGGTGGGCGGTGATGCGGTTGCGGGCGAGCAGGGTGATGACGGCGTTGACGGTCTCGTCGGTGCCGGAGAGCGTGATCCGGCCGTCCTTGCGCTCGATGGCGGCGAGGGCCGGGAGGGCGGCGAGGTCGTGGTCGTCCAGGGGGGCGGACGGGGTGAAGGTGATGACGGTGGCGCCGGCGCTGCGGCGGATCAGCCCGGCCGGGGTGTCGAGGGCGGCCACCCGTCCCTTGTCGATCACCGCGATCCGGTCGCAGAGCCGCTGCGCCTCCTCCATGAAGTGGGTGACGAGCAGGACGGTGACCCCGCGGTCCCGGACGTCCTCGATCAGCTTCCAGGTGTCCCGCCGGGCCCGCGGGTCGAGCCCGGTGGTCAGTTCGTCGAGGACGACGACCCGCGGGTTCCCGATCAACGCCAGCGCGATGAACAGGCGTTGCTTCTGCCCGCCCGACAGCTTGCCGAACCGGGTGGCGAGCTTGCCGGTGAGCCCGAGGCGCTCGGCGAGCGGCGCCCAGTCGAGCGGGCTCGGGTAGAAGGAGGCGTACAGCTCAAGGGCCTCGCGGACGGTGAGCTTGGGCTGCAGCTCGCTCTCCTGGAGCTGGGCGCCGAGGACGCGGGCGACCTTGTCGTGGTCGGCGACGGGGTCGAGCCCGGTGACCCGCACCCTTCCCCCGTCCGGCACCCGCAGCCCCTCCACGCACTCCACGGTGGTGGTCTTGCCGGCGCCGTTCGGCCCGAGGATCCCGAAGATCTCGCCCTCCTCGACGGCGAGACTCACCCCGTCGACGACGGCCCGGCCGCCGTACGACTTCCGCAGGTCTGTCATTTCGATGACGGTTGGCATGCTCCGAGGGTCCCGTCCGGCCCGGGTCCGCCACATCGCCCGCCCCGCTGGAGCCGGCATCAACCGATCGGCCGATGCCGCGGATCCAGCTGTACGACCGCTCGAACCTGCTGGTCGTAGGTCCAGCGGCCGATTCCGGTCCGGCCAAAACTCGGTGGGCGTTGTCAGTGCCGGTCCGTAGGCTCGCCCCTGATGCCTCCGACACGTGCAACCACCAAGGAACGCTCCGCCGTCCGCACCCTGCTGCGCCTGTGGCCGTACGTACGGCCGGTGCGGATACGGCTGTCCGTCGCCGCGCTCGTGGCGATCGTCGCCTCCTGTACGGGGCTCGTGATCCCCCTCGTCCTCAAGTGGATGGTGGACGGCCCGGTGGCCGACCGCGACCCGGCCGGGGTCTGGCTCGGCGCGCTGTACCTGCTGCTGCTCGGCATCGCGGAGGCACTGCTCTTCGGCCTGCGCCGCTGGCTGGTGGCCAGACCGCTCTCGCATGTCGAGGCGGGGATGCGCGCGGACCTGTACGGCCATCTCCAGCGCCTGCCGGTCGCCTTCCACGACCGCTGGGCCTCCGGCCAGCTGCTCTCCCGGGCCACCACCGACCTGATGCTGCTCCGCATGTTCCTCGCCTTCCCGCTGACCTTCCTGCTGGTCAACGGGGTGACGATCCTCGTCGGCGTGCTGATCATGCTGGCGCAGGACTGGACGCTGGGCCTGGTCATCCTCGGCCCCACGATCCCCGTGGTCTGGACGTGCGTGATCTTCGAGAACCGGTACGCGGACGTGGCCCGGCTCGCCCAGGACCAGGTCGGCGACATCACCACGGTGGTCGAGGAGAGCGTGCTCGGCATCCGCATCATCAAGGGCTTCGGCCGCCACCGCAGCCAGGCCCGCGCCTTCCGCGAACTGGTACGGACCCTGCGGGGCACGGAGCTGCGCAAGGCGCACATGCTGGCGATGATCTGGGGCGTCATCGTGACCCTGCCGGAGGTGGCGATCGGGGCGGCACTGCTGTGGGGTTCGATCCAGGTCGCGGAGCACGAACTGAGCGCGGGGACGCTGGTGGCGTTCCTGTCGACGGCCCTCGCACTGAGATGGCCGGTGGAGTCGATCGGCTTCCTGCTGGCGATGAGCCAGGAGGCGGCGACGGCCACCGAGCGGTACTTCGAGGTGCGGGACGCGTTGGAGGAGGGCGCCGATTCGTTGTCGAGTGCGGGTGCGTCGGGGCTGGTCGCGCAGTTCCCCGCGCCCCTTTGGGGCGCTGCGCTGAAGCGCCCCGAAAGGGGCGCGGGGCGAGACAATATGCGGCTCCGCCGCGCGGGCGCGGTCAACCCCCACCGGCCCGCAGCCGACGACGGCCCCCTCCCCTCGGCTCCCGAACCCGACGGCATCCGCTTCGAGAACGTGCAGTTCCGCTACCCCGACGCCGCCCCCGACTCTGCCCCCACCCTCGCTCACATCGACCTCCACATCCGCCCGGGCGAGTCCATGGCCCTCGTCGGCGCCACCGGCAGCGGCAAGACCACCCTCACCGCCCTCATCCCCCGCCTGCACGAGGCCACCTCGGGCCGGATCACCCTGGACGGCCGGG
This sequence comes from Streptomyces hyaluromycini, assembly GCF_002217755.1. Classification (GTDB taxonomy): domain Bacteria; phylum Actinomycetota; class Actinomycetes; order Streptomycetales; family Streptomycetaceae; genus Streptomyces; species Streptomyces hyaluromycini. Next base: position 402,004 of record NZ_BCFL01000016.1, read on the forward strand.
ACATCACCGCGATGCCCCGTGAGGAACTCCGCTCCCTGGTGGCCATGGCCTTCGAGGAACCCACCCTCTTCTCCGCCTCCGTCGGCGAGAACGTGCTCATGGGAGCCGAGGACGGCGCCGGCGAGCCCGAGCTGGCCCGTGCCCTCGCCGTCGCTCAGGCCGACTTCGCGCACGCCCTCCCCCAGGGCACCGGCACCCAGGTCGGCGAGCAGGGCCTCAGCCTCTCCGGCGGCCAGCGGCAGCGCCTCGCGCTCGCGCGGGCGGTCGTCGGCCGGCCCCGCTTCCTCGTGCTCGACGACCCGCTCTCCGCCCTGGACGTGCACACGGAGGCCGCCGTCGAGGCCGCCCTGCGCGACGTACTCGCGGACACCACCGCGCTGATCGTCGCCCACCGCCCCTCCACCGTCCTGCTCGCCGACCGCGTCGCCCTGCTCTCCGGCGGCCGGGTCACCGCCGTCGGCACCCACCACGAACTGCTGCGCACCAACGCCGAGTACGCCCACCTGATGTCCGGGGAGGATCACCGCCGATGACCGCCGCCACCTCCCTGCCCGCCCCCGACGAGGACGAACGCCCCCGACGGGATCCGGCCGAAGCCACCGACTCGACCCAACCGGCCGCCGACGACCCCTTCGACCGCGACGTCCTGCCCACCCCGCCCGGCGCCACGGCCACCCTGCTGCGCTCGCTTCTCGCCCCCATGAAGGCCCGGGTCGCCGTGACCACGCTCCTGCTGCTGCTCCAGCAGGCGGCGATCCAGGCGGGCCCGCTGCTGGTGGCGTACGCCATCGACACGGCCGTACCGGCGTTCCGCCGTCACGACCACGGCCCGCTGATCGCGGTCGCGGTCGGCTACGGTCTGAGCGCGCTGCTCTCCGGCGGCCTCCAGTACGCGTTCGTCCGGGCGTCCGCCCGCGTCAACCAGGACGTCCTCCTCGACCTGCGCGGCCGCATCTTCCGCCACGCGCAGGCCCTGAGCATCGACTTCCACGAGCGCTACACGTCCGGCCGCCTCATCTCCCGCTCCACCACGGACGTCGAGTCGCTCCGCGAGCTCCTGGCCGAGGGCCTCCAGGAGCTGATCACGGTCATCCTCTCCTTCCTCTACATCTCGGCGATGCTGCTCTGGCTGGACCTGGGCCTCGGCGCGGTCGCGGTGGCGAGCTTCGTTCCGCTGTACCTGCTCGTGCGGCTGTACCAGCGGCGCGCGGTGCGGGTGTACAAGGCGCGGTCCACGGCGATCGCGGCGGTCATCGTGAAGTTCGTGGAGACGATGAACGGCATCCGCCCGGTGCGCGCGTTCCGCCGGGAGGCCGCCAACGACGCCGAGTTCGCCGTACTGAACCACCGCCACGAGCGGACGAACGGCGACGCGCTCCTGGAGATGGCGCGGTACGTGGTCGGCTCCCGGCTGGTCGCCAACACCTCGGTCGCGGTGATCGTGCTGTGGGGCGCCTACCGGGTGGCGTCCGGCTCGCTGGAGCTGGGTGTCCTCGCCGCGGCCGTTCTCTACCTGCGGCGGCTGTACGACCCGATCGACCGCCTCGGCATGTTCCTCAACTCGTACCAGTCGGCGTCCGCCTCGCTGGAGAAGATCGCGGGCCTGCTGGCCCAGACCCCGTCCGTGCCGGAGCCCTCGGTCCCCAGGGAACTGCCTCCGCTCCCGACCGAACTCCCCGGCCGCGAGGCCGTCTTCGACGGTGTCCGCTTCGCCTACCGCACCGGCGGCGAGGTGCTGCCCACCTTCGACCTCGGCCTCCCGGCCGGGCAGACGGTCGCGGTCGTCGGCTCCACCGGCGCCGGCAAGTCGACGCTCGCCAAACTGCTCGCCCGTTTCTACGACCCGTCCGACGGCCGGGTCCTCCTCGACGGTGTGGACCTGCGCGAACTGACCGTGCCCGAACTGCGGCGCGGGGTCGTGATGGTCACCCAGGAGGCGTTCCTGTTCTCCGGCACGGTCGCCGAGAACATCGCCATCGGCCGGCCGGACGCCACCCGTGAGGACATCGAGCAGGCGGCCAAGGCGATCGGCGCCCACGAGTTCATCGCCGCACTGCCCGACGGCTACGACACGGACGTCCGCAAGCGCGGCGGGCGCATTTCGGCGGGGCAGCGCCAACTGGTCGCGTTCGCACGCGCCTTGCTCGCCGACCCGGCGGTGCTGATCCTCGACGAGGCGACCAGTTCCCTGGACATCCCCGGCGAACGGGCCGTGCAGCGCGCGATGTCGACCGTGCTCAAGGGCCGTACGGCGGTGGTGATCGCACACCGGCTGTCCACCGTGGAGATCGCCGACCGGGTGCTGGTGATGGAGCACGGCCGCATCGTCGAGGACGGCCGCCCGGCCGAACTCATCGCTGGTACGGGCCGGTTCGCGGACCTGCACCGCGCGTGGCGGGACAGTCTGGCCTAGCCGACAGGCCGAGAGAACGGGGGTCGTCGGGTGATCGACGCGTACGAGGATCCGGGCACGCCCGACACGCGTGGCGGCTGGTCCTATCTGTGGTGGCTGGTGGCCTGCCAGCCGGGCCGCTCGCTGGCCGGGGCGCTGCTGGGCAGTGCCTGGCTGACGCTGATGGCCGGGACGCCGTACATGATGGCCCGGGCCGTGGACGACGGCCTGGTGCCGGGTCATATGGCGGTGCTGGCCGGCTGGTCGGCGGCGATCTTCGTCCTCGGGGCGGTCAACGCCTGGATCAGCATCATGCGCCACCGCACGATGACCCGGGTACGGATGGACGCCTACTTCCGCACCATCAAGGTGCTCGTCGGGCAGGCGGTACGGCTCGGCGCCGAGCTGCCGCGCCGGGCCGACGCCGGGGAGGTCGTCACGATCGGCGTCGGCGACGTGCACACCATCGCCCAGGCGCTGACCGTCGTCGGCCCCGGGGTGGGCGCGGTCGTCGTGTACGCGGTGGTGGCCGGCCTCCTCATGACGATCTCGCCCCTGCTGACCGGCGTGGTGCTGCTCGGAGTGCCGGTGGTGGCCCTCCTCGCGGGCCCGCTGGCCCGGCGGCTGCAGGGCAGGGAGACCGAGTACCGGGAGCGCCAGAGCGTGCTCACGGCCCGCATCGGCGACCTCGCGGGCGGCCTCCGCGTCCTCAACGGCCTCGGCGGCAAGGGCCTGTTCGCGGACGCCTTCCGCCGTGACTCCCAGCACCTGCGCGCCCAGGGCTACCGGGTGGGCGCGGTGGCCAGCTGGGTCCAGGCGCTGGGCATGGGGCTGCCGACGGTGTTCCTGGCGGTGGTCACCTGGATCGCGGCCCGGATGGCCGCGCAGGGCGACATCACGGTGGGCCAGCTGGTGTCGGTGTACGGCTATGTGGCGGTCCTGGTCGGCCCGGTGGCCTTCCTCCTCGACATGGGCTACCAGCTGAGCCGGGGCGTGGTCGCCGCACGCAGGGTCGTACGCCTGCTGCGCCACGAGCCGCCCCCGGACGAGGGCACCGCACAGGCCCCGGCCGAGCCGGCCGTCCTGCACGACCCGGAATCGGGAGTACGTCTCCGCCCGCGCCGCCTGACAGCCCTGGTGAGCGCCGCCCCGACGGAGACGGGAGCGGTGGTGGACCGCCTGGGCCGGTACACCCCGTCGGACGTGACGTGGGGAGGGGTACGGCTGGACGCCGTACCCCTGCCGGAGGTACGCGCCCGCATCCTGGTGGCCGACAACGACGCCGATCTGTTCGCCGACACCCTGCGCGATTCGATCGGGGGCGGCGTGAGCGCGCCCCATAGGGGCGCGGGGCCACATCAAATGCGCGGTTCCGACGCGCCCCATAGGGGCGCGGGGAACTGCGCGACCAGCCACAACGGCGCCGCACCCGCCGACGCACCCCCCGCCGCACCCCCCGACGCGCAAACAACCCACGCCCTCCACGCCGCCGCGGCCAACGACATCGTCCAGGCCCTCCCCCACGGCCTCGACTCCCGGATCGACGCCCAGGCCCGCAACCTCTCCGGCGGCCAACGCCAACGCATCCGCCTGGCCCGCGCCCTCCTCGCCGACCCCGAGGTCCTCCTCGCCGTGGAACCCACCTCCGCCCTCGACGCCCACACCGAGGCCCTCGTAGCGGAGCGCCTCCGCACCGCACGCGACGGCCGCACCACCCTCCTCACCACCACCTCGCCCCTGGTGCTGGCCCACGCCGACGAGGTGATCTTCCTGGTCGACGGCAAGGTCGCCGCGACCGGCACCCACGAGGGACTGCTGGAGTACGAACCCGGCTACCGCGCCCTCGTGGCCAGGGACACGGAAGAGGAGGAGGTCGCCAGGTGACGACGAGCCAACTTCCGGTCGCCGGCCGCGCCGACGTACGCCGGGCCACCCTCCGCCTGGTGGCGGCGGACCGCGGGGCCTTCGCCGCCGCCCTGCTGCTGAACGCGGCGGCCGCCGCCACCGGCCTCGCCGGCCCCTGGCTGGTCGGCCGGATCGTGGACGAGGTACGGGCCGGCCACGGGGTGGGCGCCGTGGACCACCTCGCCCGGTGGATCCTGCTCTGCTCCCTCGCCCAGCTGCTGCTCGCCCGCTCCGCGCGCTACCTCGGCCACCGCTTCGGCGAGCGCACCCTGACCCGGGTCCGCGAGGAGTTCGTGGACCGGGCGCTGGCGCTGCCCGCGTCGGTCGTGGAGCGGGCCGGCACCGGCGACCTGACCGCGCGCGGCACGGGCGACGTGAGCACCGTCGGCACCACCCTGCGGGACGCCGGGCCCGAACTGCTGGTCAACACGGTGCAGGCGCTGTTCGTGATGGGCGCGGTGTTCGTCCTGGACCCGGTGCTGGCCGCGTTCGGAGTGCTCGGGATGACCCCGATCTGGATCGCGCTGCGCTGGTATCTGCGCCGGGCCCGGGACGGCTATCTCGCCGAGGGGGCCACCACCTCCGGCGTCGCGGAGATCGTCACGGCGACGGTGACGGGCGCCCGCACCGTGGAGGCGTTCCGGCTCCAGGAGCAGCGGATCAAGGCGAGCCGGGACGCCCTGGAGACCAACCGGAAGGCCCGGTTCTACACCCTGCGGCTGCGGACGGTGTTCTTCCCGGCGGTCGAGGTGTCGTACACGGTGCCGGTGGCCGGGATGCTGCTGGTCGGCGGGCTGCTGCACGCGGGCGTCGGCGTGGTGGTGTCGGCGGCGCTGTATCTGCGGCAGTTCACCGAGCCGCTGGACCAGATCCTGATGCGGGTGGAGCAACTGCAGTCCAGCGGTGCCTCGTTCGCGCGGGTGGAGGGGCTGGCACAGGCTCCGCGGGCGGCGGCGGACGGCGGGGCACCCGCTCCGGCGGACGACCGGATCGACGTGCGCCAGGTGCGGTACGCCTACGAACGCGGCGGTGAGGTGCTGCGCGGGGTGGACCTCACGGTGCGGCCCGGGGAGCGGCTCGCGGTGGTCGGGCCGTCCGGCGCCGGGAAGTCGACGCTGAGCCGGCTGCTGGCGGGTGTCGACGCGCCCGGGTCGGGCACGGTGACCGTGGGCGGGGTGCCGATCGCGGGGCTGGAACCGGAGCGGCTGCGCCGCCAGGTCGTCCTGGTCACCCAGGAGCATCACGTCTTCCTCGGCACGGTCCGGGACAACCTGCTGATCGCCGAACCGGCCGCGGCCGACGCCGACCTGTGGGCGGCGCTGACCGCCGTCGGCGCCGACGACTGGGTGCGCGGCCTGCCCGACGGCCTGGACACCCGGCTCGGCACGGGCGGCACGGCCACCGACGGCTCCCGGGCCCAGCAGCTCGCGCTGGCCCGGGTGGTGCTGGCCGACCCGCACACGCTGATCCTGGACGAGGCGACCGCGCTGCTGGACCCGACCACCGCCCGGCACACCGAGCGCGCCCTGGCGGCCGTACTCGAAGGCCGTACGGTCATCGCCATCGCCCATCGGCTGCACACCGCCCATGACGCCGACCGGGTGGCGGTGATGGAGGACGGTCTCCTCACCGAACTCGGCACGCACGAGGAGCTGGTGGCGGCGGGCGGGGCGTACGCGGCGCTGTGGGCGACCTGGCACGGAGACCCCTCCTGAGGCACCCGCGCCGCTCCCCTCCGCACCGGGCGTCCCTCCTCACAGGGCGTCCGGCCCCCGCTCCCGCGTCCTGATGCGGACCACCTCCTCCACCGGCGTCACCCACACCGTCCCGCCGCCCGTGCCGCGGCCGCCCGCGGCACGGATGACGCGGACCAGGTCGGCGGCGTCGAAGTCGAGGGTGAGGATGTCGAGGCGGAGCTGCGGGCTGAGGTCCACGCGGTACTCGGTGCCCCGGTAGATCTCCACCCGGACCCGGCGGGGCGTGTAGGCCTGCACCTCCGTCACGGTCACACCCCGTACCCCGAAGGACTGCAGTGCCTTCATCACGTCGGGGACGCGGTGCGGGGGGAGGACCGCGGTGATGAGTTTCACGGAAAACCCTTCGCCTGGCAGCTACTACGGCTTCCGGTCCTCGACTCCCGCCGCCTCAGCCGGAGTCCGGCTCACGCTCCTTCTCCTGTGTCGGTGCCGGTGCGGCGGCGCTCGCCGCGGCCACCCCCACCGGCTCCGCCCCGGCCGCCGTCGCGGTCTCCGCCGGGTAGGCCTCCTCGTCGTGGACGGCGAGGTCGCCGCTCTCCAGGACGGCGTCCGGCGCCCGGAGTTTCACGAACAGGCCGATGGCCCTGAGGATCAGGAAGGTCATCACGGCGTCGTAGACGATGACCGTGCCGGCCGCGCCCGCCTGCTTCCACAGCTGGTCGAGGTTGCCGTAGAGCCAGCCGCTGGTGGACCAGGCGGTGGAGCCGTCCTTGTTGAGGTACACCGCCATGGCCGGGTCGGCGAAGATGCCGACGAGCATGCCGCCGGCCAGGCCCGCGATGCCGTGGGTGTAGACGACGCCGAGCGCGTCGTCGACCTTGGAGAAGGGCTTGATCCTCGGGAGGTAGGTCCAGGCGAGCCAGACGATCGACGACGAGATGATGCCGATGTAGATCGCGCCGATGCCGGTGACGAACCCGGCCGCCGGGGTGATGGCGACGAGACCGACGATCATGCCGTTGATCGCGCCGAGGAAGGTCGGTTTGCGCTGCGGTCCGGCGAACATGTCCCACAGGACCCAGACCAGCAGCGCGACGGCCGTGCAGAGGTTGGTGTTGAGGACGGCGGCGGCCGCGTTGTGGCCGCCGAAGTACATGTCGCCGCCGTTGAAGCCGTTCCAGCCGAGCCAGAGGATGCCGGCGCCGACCGCGACCATGGGCAGGTTGTTGGGGACGCCGTGCGCGCGGTCCTTGGCGAGGCGGGGGCCGATCACGGCGGCGGCCACGAAGCCGGAGGTGCCGGCGGCGAGGTGGATGACGTATCCGCCGGAGTAGTCGAGGGCGCCCTTGCCGGCCCACCAGCCGCCGCCCCACAGGAGGAAGGCGTTGACGGTGTAGACGAGGGTGGACCAGAGCGGGACGAAGAGCAGCCAGGCGCGGATGTTCATGCGGCCGATGACGCTGCCCATGAAGAGCAGGGGTGTGATCGCCGCGAACGCGAAGTGGAAGTAGGCGAGCGTGGACTGCGGGAAGTGGAAGCTCGGCATCAGGTCGTTGCCGTTGACGAGCGGGATGTAGGCCTGCTGCTGTTCGCTCGCCGAGCCGACGATGGTGCCGGGGCGGCCGACGAAGGCACCGAGGATCCCGGGCCAGTGCGCGTTCAGGGGCTCCCCGAAGCCCATCTTGAACTCCCACAGCACCCAGCCCACCAGCACCAGCGAGAAGCCGGTGAAGGCCATGAACATGGTGTTCACGACCCACTTGCGCTGGACCAGACCGCCGTAAAGAATCGCGATGCCGGGAATGCTCATGAGCCCGACCAGGGTCGCGGCGACGAGCTGCCAGGCGTTGTCCCCGGCGTCCAGCCAACTCGGATAAGGAATCACTGCACCGTCAACTCCCCTCCTGGGAGCGGCGGTCCGGCAGACCGCCGAATTGCACGGCAGGATCCGCCCGTTGGTGTTGCTCCGTGGTTCCGGGGGCATGTCGCGCCCGCAAACTTCCCCTCACATACCGGGCTTTCCCCTCGGACTTACGAGGGTTTTACGACACCCCCTGCTCGGACCGCACCCGACAACGGTTCGCATACCGGACGTGAACATCCGGTCAACGAACGATTTCCGGCCAAATTTCTGACGCGGTCCTGACAGGTGGCGTTTTCTGCTGCCACTCTTCCCACGGCCGACTCACAGCAACCCCACAGCTTCACCCCCGCCGCCGCTGTCGAGTCCGGTACTGCACACGCACACGGTTCCGCGCTTCGCCCAGTTCTGCCCGGCCGGCCCACCCGCCGTCCGGATCTCCCCTGGCCGTGTGACCCGCGGCCACGCAGAAGGAGTCAGTGTTGAGCAGCACTTCCTCTCGCAGACGCACCCCCCACAGCACGTACCGCCGCACCGCAGCGGTGGCCCTCGCGGGCGTCACCGCCCTGATCGCCGCGGCCGCCCAGTCGGGCGCCGCCAGCGCCGCCCCGGCCGCCCCGCAGCTCGGCCGGGTCAACCCGGCCCACGCGGCCGTCAGGCTCTCCCCCTCGCAGCGCGCGGAACTGCTCCGCGACGCGAGCGGCGAACGGGCCGCCACCGCCAAGGCGATAGGCCTCGGCGCCAAGGAGAAGCTGGTCGTCAAGGACGTCGTGAAGGACGCCGACGGCACCCTGCACACCCGCTACGAGCGCACCTACGCCGGTCTGCCGGTGCTCGGCGGCGACCTGGTCGTCGACACCGCCAAGTCGGGCGCCACCGAGCGGGTCGTCAAGGCGAACAACGCCACGCTCAAGGTCGCCGACCTGACCCCGGCCAAGAGCGCGGCGAGCGCCGAGAAGACGGCCCTCGCCGCCGCCAGGACGCTGGGTTCCACCAAGTCCGCGGCCGACGGCGCCCGCAAGGTCATCTGGGCCGGCCACGGCACCCCCGTCCTCGCCTACGAGACCATCGTCGGCGGCTTCCAGGACGACGGCACCCCCAACCAGCTGCACGTCATCACCGATGCCGCCACCGGCAAGAAGCTCTTCCAGTACCAGGGCATCGAGAACGTCACCGGCACCGGCAACACCCAGTACAGCGGGACGGTGTCGCTGTCGACGACCCAGTCGGGTTCGACGTACAACCTGACCGACGGCGACCGCGGCGGCCACAAGACGTACAACCTGAACCACGGCACCTCGGGCACCGGCACGCTGTTCTCGCAGTCGAGCAACACCTGGGGCAACAGCACCACGTCGAACGCCGCCACCGCGGGTGCCGACGCGCACTACGGGGCCGCCGAGACCTGGGACTTCTACAAGAACACCTTCGGCCGCAGCGGCATCAAGAACAACGGCGTCGGCGCCTACTCCCGCGTCCACTACGGCAACTCGTACGTGAACGCCTTCTGGGACGACGGCTGCTTCTGCATGACCTACGGCGACGGCTCCGGCAACGCGGACCCGCTGACCGCCCTCGACGTGGCCGGCCACGAGATGAGCCACGGCGTCACCGCCAACACCGCCGGCCTCAACTACAGCGGCGAGTCCGGCGGCCTCAACGAGGCCACCTCGGACATCTTCGGCACCGGCGTGGAGTTCTACGCGGCCAACTCGACCGACGTCGGCGACTACCTCATCGGCGAGAAGATCAACATCAACGGCGACGGCACCCCGCTGCGCTACATGGACAAGCCGAGCAAGGACGGCGGCTCCGCGGACAGCTGGTACTCCGGCGTCGGCAACCTCGACGTGCACTACTCGTCCGGCGTCGCCAACCACTTCTTCTACCTGCTGAGCGAGGGCAGCGGCGCCAAGGTCATCAACGGCGTCAGCTACAACTCGCCCACGTCGGACGGCCTTCCGGTCACCGGCATCGGCCGGGACAAGGCGCTGCAGATCTGGTACCGGGCGCTCACCACCAAGTTCACCTCGACCACCAACTACGCGGCCGCCCGCACCGGCACCCTCGCGGCGGCGGGCGAGCTGTACGGCACCACCAGCACCGAGTACAAGGCGGTGCAGGACGCCTGGGCGGCCGTGGCGGTCGGCGCGCGCTCCGGCGGCGGCGGTGGCGGTACGGGCACCTCGTACGAGAGCAACACGCCTGTGTCGATTCCGGACAACGGGCCCGCGGTCACCTCGTCGATCACGGTCTCCGGCCGGACCGGCAACGCGCCGAGCAACTTGCAGGTAACGCCGAATATCAGCCACACGTGGCGTGGCGACCTGGTGATCGACCTCGTCGGTCCGTCCGGGACGTCGTACCGCCTGAAGAACTTCAGCTCGTCCGACTCGGCGGACAACGTGACGGACACCTACACGGTGAACGCCTCATCCGAATCGGCCAATGGCACCTGGCAGTTGAAGGTCCAGGACCAGGCCGCGCAGGACGTCGGCACGATCAACGGGTGGAAGCTGACCTTCCCCTAACCGCAGGTAACAGAGCCGGGCAACGGGCGCCGTCCGGGGGGATCCTCCCCTCGGGCGGCGCCCGTTTTACATGCCCGCAACGTTCACCCAACACCTGCTTTTCGGCCAACATCACTTCAGGGTCCTGACATGTACGCGACCTTGATGTCACTCTTCCATCACCCGTCGCACAGCACAGCAACTTCACATCCCCACAGCCGGGCCGGTAACCCCACTCCGCCCGGACTCCCCACACCATGAAGGAGCTTGAGTGAGCCCCCTCTACGCGCGTCACAAGCGCACGACGCTCGCCATCGCCACCGCTGTCGCCGCCGGCGCCCTCCTGACCACAGGTATGACCGCGAACGCCTCGGCCGTCGACAAGAAGCCGCTGGCCGCCGCCCCCACGCTGCTCTCCAACTCCGCCCGCACCGCCCTGATCAAGAAGGCGGACGCGAACGTCGCCGAGACGGCCAAGCAGATAGGCCTCGGCACCAAGGAGAAGCTGGTCGTCAAGGATGTCGTGAAGGACGTCGACGGCACCGTCCACACGCGCTACGAGCGCACCTACGCGGGCCTGCCCGTCCTCGGCGGCGACATCGTCGTGCACACCTCCAAGGCCGGCAAGACCGAGGGCGTCACCAAGGCGACCAAGGCGACCATCAAGGTGGCCTCCCTGAAGCCGCAGCTCACCGTCGCCAAGGCGGAGAAGGCGGCCCTCACCGCCGCCAGGACGCTGGGCTCCACCAAGTCCGCGGCCGACGGCGCCCGCAAGGTCATCTGGGCCGGCCACGGCACCCCCGTCCTCGCCTACGAGACCATCGTCGGCGGCTTCCAGGACGACGGCACCCCCAACCAGCTGCACGTCATCACCGACGCGGCCACCGGCAAGAAGCTCTTCGAGTACCAGGGCATCGAGAACGCCACCGGTACCGGCAAGACGCTGTACTCCGGCACGGTCAGCCTCACCACCACGCTGTCGGGCACGACGTACTCGCTGACCGACGCCTCCCGCGGCAGCCACAAGACGTACAACCTGAAGCACACCACGAGCTCCGGCACCGGCACCCTGTTCACCAACACCACCAACACCTGGGGCACCGGCGCCGCTTCCAGCTCCACCACCGACGTGACCGCGGCCGCCGACGCCGCCTACGGCGCGCAGGAGACCTGGGACTTCTACAAGAACACCTTCGGCCGCAGCGGCATCAAGAACGACGGTGTCGGCGCCTACTCCCGCGTCCACTACGGCAGCTCCTACGTGAACGCGTTCTGGGACGACAGCTGCTTCTGCATGACCTACGGCGACGGCTCCAGCAACACCCACCCGCTGACCTCGCTGGACGTGGCCGGCCACGAGATGAGCCACGGCGTCACCGCCAACACCGCCGGCCTCAACTACAGCGGCGAGTCCGGCGGCCTCAACGAGGCCACCTCGGACATCTTCGGCACGGGTGTCGAGTTCTACGCCAACAACGCCTCCGACCCCGGTGACTACCTCATCGGCGAGAAGATCGACATCAACGGCGACGGCTCCCCGCTGCGCTACATGGACCAGCCCAGCAAGGACGGCGGCTCCGCCAACTACTGGTCCTCCTCGGTCGGCAACCTCGACGTGCACTACTCGTCGGGCGTCGCCAACCACTTCTTCTACCTGCTGTCCGAGGGCAGCGGCGCGAAGACGATCAACGGGGTGTCCTACAACTCCCCGACCTACAACGGCTCCACGGTCACCGGCATCGGCCGGGACAAGGCGCTGCAGATCTGGTACAAGGCGCTGACGACGTACTTCACGTCGACCACCAACTACAAGTCGGCCCGCACCGGCACGCTGTCCGCGGCGGCCGCGCTGTACGGCTCCGGCTCCACCGAGTACAACGCGGTGGCGGCGGCCTGGACGGCGGTCAACGTCAGCTGACCCCGCCCCCAGCGGTACAGGCGGGCCCCCGGGGAGAAGGCGTCCCGGGGGCCCGCCCTACGCTCTCTCCCATGTCCTTCACGTACGAGGCGGTCGGCGCCACTCGCGAGAGCCTCGCCGCCTGCCCGCCGGGCTTCCACCCGCTGCACGTGCGCACGCGCATAGGCGAGGGCCAGGAAGTCTTCCACCGGGCCGCCGAGGCGGTCCTCACCTGGGAACTCCACCGCGCCCTCGGCGTGGGCATCGACGCCACCGCCGACCGCGCGGCCCCCGGCGTCGACGTCACCGTCACCCTGGCCGGCCTCATCAAGGCCCCCTGCCGCATCGTCTGGACGGCCGAGGAGTCGCGCCGCGCCGGCTGGGCCTACGGCACCCTCACCGGCCACCCCGAATCCGGCGAGGAGGCCTTCGTCGTCGACCGCACCGGCGACGGCACGGTCTGGCTCACGGTCGCGGCCTTCAGCAGACCCGCCAAGTGGTACGCCCGCGCGGGCGGCGCGGCGACCCGGGGGCTGCAGCACGCGTATGCGCGGAGGTGCGGGGCGGTGCTCAGGAGACTGTGCGCAGAGTCGGCCGAGGACTGACCGGCGTTTCACGTCCGTCGGCGCCGCGAAGAGATCGCCGTGCGGGGCCGCGGCCTGCCGCTCGGCCGGTTGTCCCTGCCCGCTCACCGTGTGGGTCAGATGTAGGTGAAGGGGACGGCGTTGCTGTTGCCGGCCGGGGTGTGGACTTGGACGCCGACCGTTCCGGCCGCGTGGGCCGGAGCCGTCGCGACGACGACGCTGTCCGAGAACACGACGAACGCGGCCGGGATTCCTCCGAAGGTCACGGAGTCGGTGAAGGTGAGGTTGGAGCCGCTGATGGTGACGGAGTCACCGCCCGACGTCGAGCCCTCGTTCGGGATGAGAACCGTGATCGTGGGGGTGCCCAGGTATGTGAAGTACGGGTTGCCCGGGCCCAAGGTGCTGGTGCCGCCGGGTGTGGTCACGGTGACCACGACCGTGCCGGTTCCGGCAGGGGCGATCGCCGTCACCTGACTGTCGGAGACCACCGTGAAGCTGGTGGCGGGGTTCGCGCCGAAGTCGACGGCGGTGGCGAGGGCCAGGCCGCTGCCGGTGATGACGACGCTGGTACCGCCGGACTCCGGACCGGAGTGCGGCTCCACGTCGATGACGACGGGGGCGGCGACGTAGATGTACGGCAGGGGGTTACTGGTGCCCCCCGGCGTGGTCACGGTCACGTTCACCGCGGACGGTGGCCCTGCGGGGGCGGTGACGG
>NZ_BCFL01000016.1:416318-1724015 GCF_002217755.1 Streptomyces hyaluromycini
CTCGGCGGAGCCAGACTCGTGATCGACGGAGCCGGCACAACGCTGTAGGTGAAGGTCACGTTCTGGGTGCTGGTTCCCGTCGGCCCCGTGACCGTCACCCTGACCGTGCCGGTCCCTGCCGGAGTTGTGGCCGTGATCTGCGTGTCGCTCACGACGGCCACGTCGGTGGCGAGGCGTGAACCGAACCTGACCGCGATGGCGCCGGTGAAACCGGAACCGCTGATCGTGACGGCGGTGCCTCCTGCCGGATTGCCTTGGCTGGGGCTGACGCTGGTCACTAAGGGTGCCATGATGCTTCTTCTCCTTCTTGTGCCGTGCGGACGACCGCGCCCTGACCAATGACTGTTGGCCAGGGCGCGAAGGGCACCGTCGGCCGCGCCGTGCGACGCGGCCGACGGTGGCTGTGCGTGGTGCCGCCAGTCCCCCGTCCAGAACTGTCAGGTGATGGTGAAGGGGATGGTGTCGGTGCCGCCGGAGGTGGTCACGGTGATGGTTCCCGGGTTGACGGGGTCCGGGACCAGCGTGCCGCCGGGCACGGTGCTGAGGATGAAGGTGCCGGAGCTGGAGGCGGTGAGGTCCGGCTCGGTGTGAGTCCCCGTCGAGTCGGTGTAGGTGACCGACAGGAGGTTGTCGAGGCACGAGCCGTTGATCGTGACCGGGTCTCCGGCGGTGCCCGACGTCGGAGCCGTGCCCGTGAGGGTCGGCGGGTTCTGGTAGGTGACGAACGAGGTGCCCGCCGTACCCGTGCCGCCGGCTGTGGTGACCGTGATCTGCTGGGAGTCCGAGCAGCCCGCCGGGGTGTGCGCCGGCGCCGTGACGGTGACCGAGGTGTTGCTGCCGCCGGCGGCGAAGGCCACCGTGCCGGCAGAGCCCACGGTGACCTGGCCTCCGGCCGCGAAGCCGGTGCCCAGGACCGTGAGCAGGCCACCTGCGGGAGACAGGGTCGCCGGACTCGACGAGACGGTGCTCGGCGCCGCGATGACGAAGAACGACTGCCCGTTGCTCAGGGTTCCGTTCGAGAGCTTCACGCTGACCTGGACCTGGCCGGAGCACGGGGCGGTGGCGGGGACCACGAACTTGACCAGGATGTTCGAGACCGACGTCGGAGTGACGGTGGTCCCGCCGAAGTTCACCGTGGTGGTGGTGGCTAACCCTGTGCCGTTGATGTCGACGACGTCGCCGACCTTGCCCTGGTTGGTGCCGCTGGTCTCGTCCACCACTGAGGTGATGACTGCTGCCATGGGTCTCTCCTTTTGTTCGTGTCACTCTGCGCAGGGGTGCGCCGGGAGCATGAGGGCCGCGGCCACGGACCGGATCTCGTCGGCGCACAGACGCCGGGAGAAGTGGGGTGACATCGCGGGATGGGAATGCGGACCCTTGCGGGTCCCCGGTCGCCACGGCCTTGGCCGGAGGCCATCTGAGCGAGGTGGCGACTTGAGACGGGACTCGTTGCCTCTCCTGGTCTGGTGCGAGAGGGCGAGTCGTGCGCGGAACGGGACGGGCACCGGAGTCCCGGTGCTACCGAAACGCTCACCTGATGTGAGCGAACCAAAAGAGAGAAAAGCGCGATAGGTGGAACAAGAGATTTCAGGAAGCTTGTGCGACTATAAGAAAAAGCTTCGGCCTTATACTCCGTACGCCGGGGTACGCCCCTTTCCTCCCTGGAGCCCGCGATCGACTGCGTTCGAAACGCCCCGCGCCCCTGGCAGATGCCAGGGGCGCGGGGCGTTTCGAACCTCAGGGGGTCACCTCACGGTTCACCCCGTGCAGCCGGCGAGCGCCGGGACGCAGTTGTCCGGGTGGTTTCCGGAAACCGTGGTCGCGGTGAGCGTCACCGTACCGCCGTCGGAGAAGATTCCGCCGCCTTGGCCGCCGTTGGCCGTGTTTCCGGTGACGCCGGCCGCGACCAATTGCGTGGTGCCGGCATGACTGAACACTCCGCCGCCGTTCAGCGTGGCCGTGTTTCCCGATACCGGGCTGGCCGACACCCTCAGGGTGCTTCCGAAATTCGCGATACCGCCGCCGTAACTCCCCGCGGTGTTTCCGGTGATCCGGGTGACGTTGACGGTGAGGTTGCCGCCTCCGGCGAAGACACCGCCGCCCTCGAAGGTGGTCGTGACATTGCCCTGGATCGTGGCGCTGCTCAGCAGCGTGGTTCCATAGCTCGCCACACCGCCGCCCGTGTACATCGCGGTATTACCGGAGATCGTTCCGCCGGAGTACGTGAGCGTGGCGGGCGTATTGACGTGGATGCCGCCGCCGTCCCCCGCCGTGTTGCCGGTCAGATTGGTCGTCAAGAGGGTCGCCGTGCCGCCCGAGTCGACTTCGATGCCGCCGCCGATACCGCTCGCGGTGTTGCCGGTGACAGGGGACCGGCTCAGGGTAAGCGTCCCCAGGTCGAGGATGCCGCCGCCGTCAACAGCCTTTCCGCCGGAGATGGTGACCCCGCTGACCATGAGCTCCCCGCCGTGGGCGACCTCCGCGATCCGGAAGTCCGGCGCCGAGGCACCCCGTTTGACAGTCGCTCCGCTGCCGTAGATGGTCACGTTCCCGGTGATGATCGGCAGCCCGTCGGGACCGTGGGTGCCGGTCGCCGCCACTGAAGTCAGCGTGTACACGCACCCCGTGGCCAGTGCGACGGTCCCGCCTCCCGGGGCGCTGTTGGCGTTGCTGACGGCGGTGACCAGGGCTGCCGCGTTCCCGCAGGGCACGGGGGCCACGGCAGACTTCCTGCCGTCTTCCTTCACTAGGTTCTCGTCGGCGGACGCCGGGGCGGAAAACGCCCCCGCCGATACCACCAGCACCATGACGGGTATGAAAACGCGGATCGTGGTCGCGGGTCGCACGAAGTGTCTCCTTAGGCGTTCGTGAGTAGCAGCCACGACTCAGACTGCGCTGGGGGATAACGATCGGCATCCGCTCGGCTGCTGGACGAGTGACAGGGTTCTGCCGAACGACGGCTCGCCGCGGCGGCGCGCCCCGGGAGCGACGACGCGACGGAGCCGCAGACCAGCGGCACGGCGCGCCTTCGGTGCGTCAGAATTCCTGTTTCGCCCTGGCCCTCCTGGAACGGGGTACCCCGGTCGTCCGGCAAGGGAGGGAGCAAATCCGTGAACGTGCCGCACAGCCGCTGCGCCGTGTGGACATCGGCAGGACGGACGCCGAGGTATCCGCCCGCACGCCGAGGACGTGGCGCCGAAGGGATCGTTCACCGACGAGACCACGGCCTGGCGCTCAAGAACGCACGCGGTGCTCGCTCTACGGCGCTCACGGGAACTTAAATTACAATACGTCAATGCATCGCGGGTGCTCTGTTCGGGCCCGAATGCGCCCTTCCGCTACCCGACCCATCGCAGAAGAATTGAACTCCGAGCGATGCCGGCGCCGACCGGTGCACCGTCCTCGCCAACCATCGCCGGGCCGACGCCGCCCCAGGGCTCGGCGCGATCGACGCACGAGCGCGCGATTCCCGAAGGCGAAAACCTGGAGGGGGCCGTGAACCTCACGCAATTCATACTCGCGCTCGGTTCCACCTGTCGCATAACGAGATTCGTCGTCAAGGACACGCTCGCAGCCGGCTTCCGGATCCGGGTCGCGGACCGTTTCGGCGACGAGTCCAAGCTCGCATACCTCGTGACGTGCACTTGGTGCACCAGCATCTGGGTCGCCGGCGGCGTGGCACCGCTGGCTTACCACCTCGGTGAATCTCCATGGATTCAGATTCCCGCAGCGGCACTGACCTTGTCCTACCTGTCCGGAGTCGCGTCGCTCTGGCTCGACTGACGTCCCTGTTCCTCTTGGGAACAAGGACGAGCTTCTCCGGCCGGTTTTCGCGATCAGTGAACGCGACCGCCGGAATTTCGACCTCTCAAGCGTCAAGGGCCGAACCGGGCCCGCTCGTTACGTGCTGCCTTCCGACCCCAAGAGCGTAATCCCCGGCTTGTGACCCCGAAACTCGAATGGAATGGGAGAAATGGACAGAAGAGGTTTCGTCCAAGCCGGCTCGGCTGTGGGATGCGCCTTCTTCCCCCGGAGTCTCGGCCTGGCGCCCAGCCGACTGTCACAGGTGTGGACACCACCTGCGGGCCGGCCGGCGGCGGAACCTCGGTCTCCCTGTGCGGAACCACTTCCTCACCGGCACCGGCATCACCGTGGGGGGCACCCCGGTCACGCCCGCACCCGTCTTCTCCTCAGCCAGCCAGGTCACCTTCACGGCCCCGGCCCACACGATGGCCCCCAGCTCGTGCGTCGACACGGTGGACATCGCCATCGCCACGTTCGGCGGTACGAGCGTTCCGGCCGGCAGCCCGAGCCAGTTCTCGCACTACGCGGCCCCGGCTGATCCGCCGACCGGAACGGACTGACAGCACCATACGGCCCCGAGCCCCAGCACCCGGGGCAGCGGGGCGACATCACCGCCGCCTTGGCCAAGCCCCCCGGCCAAGGCGGCGGCCAATGAGACGAGCAGGAACGTCATGGCCATGAAGGAGAACCACCATGGGCTGCAACTGCGGCGGACAGTCTCACGCCCGCCGGACGATCACCGTGTACCGGCTGACGATGCCGGACGGAACCCACCGCGACTACCTCACCTCACAGGAAGCCGACGCAGCCAGAAGGCGAACGGACAACAGCGGCACCATCACCGTCGTCACCCTCACCGCCCCGGACGGACGGCAGACGTGACCGCCGTGGCAGGGGGGCAGTGGCCTTCGGCCAACCCGCGGGCCCTCCGCCGCGATGCGGCAGAGGGCCCCACCACCGGGTCGGGGCTTGTGAAGCCGACGGAGCGTCAGCGCAGCAGCACCCCCGCCCCCTCCGCCGCACTCTCCGACGGCGCCGTCACCAGCCCCAGCTCCGCCCCGGAGGCAAGGAGCCGGTGGGACGGGAGGATGCGGACCGTGTAGCCGTAGGGGCCCGTGCGGTCCAGCCCCAGCGGCCCCTCGTAGGTCCAGTGACCCTCCAGGTCCGGGCCTCCCGTCGGCTTCAGCGGTACCGTCGTCGCGTCCGTGATGCGGTCTTCCGGGTCGACCCGGCCGGAGACCGCCTGGACCTCCACGTCGTCCGGGGCGAGGTCGCCCAGGCGGACCCGGACGCGCAGGGCGAGGGTGGTGCCCAGTTCGGCGGTGGCCGTCGCGGCCGTGGTGGCGACATGGTCGACCGACACCCCGTGCCAGGCCGCCCGCACCCTGCCCTTCCAGGCGGACAGTTCACGGGCCGTGTCCTCGGTCATCGAGCGATGGGCGTGCGCCGCGGGGGTGTAGAGGCGTTCGACGTACTCGCGGACCATCCGGCCCGCGAGCACCTTGGGACCGAGCAGGGTCAGGGTCTGCCGGACCATCTCGATCCAGCGGTCGGGCAGGCCGGTCTGGCCGCGCTCGTAGAAGCGGGGAGTCACCCGCTGTTCCAGCAGGTCGTAGAGGGCGGCCGCCTCGATGTCGTCCCGGCGGTCGGGATCGGTGCCGGCGCCGTCCGCCGTCGGGATCGCCCAGCCGAAGTCGGGCTGGAACCACTCGTCCCACCAGCCGTCCAGCACCGAGAGGTTGAGGCCGCCGTTGAGCGCCGCCTTCATCCCGCTCGTCCCGCACGCCTCCAGCGGGCGCAGCGGGTTGTTCAGCCAGATGTCACAGCCGGGCACGAGCTTCTGCGCCATCGCCATGCCGTAGTCGGGCAGGAAGACGATCCGGTGCCGCACCCGCGGATCGTCGGCGAACCGGACCAGCTCCTGCACCAGCCGCTTGCCGCCGTCGTCCGCCGGGTGCGCCTTCCCGGCCACCACGATCTGGATCGGGCGGTCCGGGTGGGTCAGCAGGTCCAGCAGCCGGTCGCGGTCGCGCAGCATGAGCGTAAGACGTTTGTACGAGGGGACGCGCCGCGCGAATCCGATGGTCAGGACGTCGGGGTCGAGGACGCCGTCGATCCAGCCCAGCTCGGCGGTACCGGCGCCGCGCTGCCGCCAGGACGCCCGCAGCCGCTCCCGCACCTCCAGCACCAGCTGCTCCCGCAGGCTGCGGCGCAGCTCCCAGATCTCCTGGTCGGCGACCTCGGCGACCGCGTCCCAGCGCTCCGGGCCGCCGACGGTCAGCGCCTCCTCGGTACGGCGGTCGCCGAGCTGCCGGGCGCCCAGCCGGACCACCTCCGGTGCCACCCAGGTCGGGGCGTGCACCCCGTTGGTCACCGAGGTGATCGGCACCTCGTCGGGGTCGAATCCCGGCCACAGTCCGGAGAACATCTCCCGGCTGACGTTCCCGTGCAGCAGCGAGACCCCGTTGGCGCGCTGGGCCAGCCGCAGCCCCATCACGGCCATGTTGAAGAGGTTGGGCTCGCCGCCGGGGTAGGTCTCCATGCCGAGCCGCAGGATGTGCTCCACGCCGATCCCGGGGAGTTCGGCGTCGGCCCCGAAGTGGTGGGCGACCAGCTCCCGGTCGAAGCGGTCGATACCGGCCGGGACGGGCGTGTGGGTCGTGAAGACCGTGCCGGCCCGGACCGCCTCCAGCGCGGAGTCGAAGTCCAGCCCGGCGGCGACCAGCTCGGCGATCCGCTCCAGGCCCAGGAAGCCGGCGTGGCCCTCGTTGGTGTGGAACACCTCCGGCCCGGGGTGGCCGGTCAGCCGGCAGTACGTCCGTACGGCCCGCACACCCCCTATCCCGAGCAGCATCTCCTGGAGCAGCCGGTGCTCGCTGCCGCCGCCGTAGAGCCGGTCGGTGACCCCGCGTTCGCCGACGTCGTTCTCCTCGACGTCCGAGTCCAGCATCAGCAACGGCACCCTGCCTACCTGGGCCAGCCAGATACGGGCGCGCAGCAGTCTGCCGCCGGGCAGCGCGAGGGAGACGTGCGCGGGGGTGCCGTCGGCCTCCTTCAGCAGGGCCACGGGAAGTTCGTTGGGGTCGAGAACGGGATAGTGCTCCTGCTGCCAGCCGTCCCGGGACAGGCTCTGCCGGAAGTAGCCGTGCCGGTACAGCAGGCCGACGCCGATCAGCGGCACGCCGAGGTCGCTGGCCGACTTGAGGTGGTCGCCGGCCAGGATGCCGAGGCCGCCGGAGTACTGGGGCAGGGCGGCCGTGATGCCGAACTCGGGTGAGAAGTAGGCGACCGCGGCCGGGAGTTCGGCCGACTGGGGCCGGGTCTGGTACCAGCGGTCGCCGGTCACATAGTCGCCCAGGTCGTCGGCGACCGCGGTCAGCCGGCGCAGGAACCGGCGGTCCCCGGCCAGCTCGGCGAGCCGCGCCGGCGGCACACTGCCGAGCAGCCGCACCGGGTCGCCCTCCGAGGCTGCCCAGCGCTCGGGGTCGACGGCCTGGAAGAGGTCACGTGTCTCGGCGTGCCAGGACCAGCGCAGATTACGGGCCAGGTCACTGAGGGGGCGGAGGGGTTCGGGGAGAACGGGACGGACGGTGAACCGACGGATCGCCTTCACATTCCACCTCGACGCGAGTGCGGAGGGGGACGCACCGCGCTGTGCGTCCCGTCGTACCCGTCGACGGTAGTCGTTACTTCGAGGTTGGCGTGGGTGATCAGGGCATGCCGGGCTCGACGAATTCCAGATCGTCGGGGAGGACGTGACCGAGTTGTTCGAGGCGGCGGGCGACTTGGGTGGGGGGACGGCGGAGGCGGTGGGCGGCCTGGAGAATGTTGGTGAGGGGGACAGCCGAGCCTGCACGGAGCCAATGGTTCATCCCTCCGCGGAGGATGCGGAGAAGCGTCGCATCCTCCGCGCTCGTCCAGTCCCCTGCCGGAGGCTCCGGGACCACGTCGTAGCCACAGCGGGTCAGCACGTCGATGACCTCCTTCCGTGCCCTTAGCTGGTCCTGCGCCGCCCACAGCACGTGGTACCAGGGAACCGGACGCGCCATGTCCAGCCAGGGCTTCTCTCCTCTCAGGTCACGGCTCATCAAGATCAGCTCGCCGTAGTCTCGGGGCCGGCTCGGGTGCTCGTCCAGAGCACACACGTTGAATCCCAGATCAATCAGTCGCCGCCCGATCTCTTGGTCCGGCAGGCTGTGGTGCTTCGCCAGATCCAGCACGAAGCCGGCGGGCAGACGGAACACCGCGTCGAGAAGGCCCGCGTACTTGGTCATGTCCTCGACCAACTGCGCGCAAAGGTCCCGTTCCTCCGCCCGCGGCACCTCCGAGAGTTCATACCCGAGAGCGGTCGCCCGCTGAGCCAGATCGTCCACTTCTCTTCCGGTCTGCCGGGAGATCTCGAAGACATGGTGGAGAGGGAGAGCTCCGGCGTCCCGGCGCCACGGCGGCCGGCCGTTGCCACGCTCGCTGATGAGCGCGAGGTCCACGGGATCGGCCCGATCCGGGACGGCGCCCCGCGGCAGACGATGCCCGGCCGCGGTCAGCGCCTCGGCGATCTTGTCGGACTGCCCGGGAAACGCACCCGCCGCGACAGCCAAATGAGTACGCGGGACAGGCTGGTCGAGAGGGAGTTCGGCACGGGGATCAAGGTTTCTGCACAACACCATCCAGGGCAGGTGCTTGCGCTGCGGGGGCCACGTACCGGACGAGGTCAACCTGTCGATGTCTTCGTGGCCGGGTACCTGGAACCCGAGTCCGCCCAGCAGGCGCGCGGCCGTCCGCAGGACGAATCCGCGCCTGCTCAGGCGGGTGAAGTCCACCTCGTCGCCCGGACGGAGCCACGGCGCGACGCCGTCCGCGTCCCGGCTGAGCATCTTCACCAGCTGGGCAAGCGGCATCTCCTTCTCCCGGTCGACGACTGCGGCCAGGCGACTGAGAATCTCCTGATCGGGGAGCTGTACACCGAAGTCCCCAAGCCGCTCGACCACGTAGGCCAGCGTTCTGCCACTGCCGAGGCAGCACGCC
Source organism: Streptomyces hyaluromycini (assembly GCF_002217755.1). Classification (GTDB taxonomy): domain Bacteria; phylum Actinomycetota; class Actinomycetes; order Streptomycetales; family Streptomycetaceae; genus Streptomyces; species Streptomyces hyaluromycini. The sequence goes on from NZ_BCFL01000016.1 coordinate 425,148, forward strand.
AGTAGTTCGCCAGGTGTCAAAGCTTCGTCCGGGTCGGAGACTCGCCCCAGAATCATCTCGTCAGTGGGTCGGGCCTTGCGGACCGGAGGACGCCGAAGTACCACTCCGGCACCAGGATCGGCGGCAGACCAGGCCCGCGCCCGCCATTCGTTGAAGACGGTGTTGTCGCCCGTGATGACCATAGCCCCGCCGGCCATCCTTGCCAGCCCGACCAGCCACCGGTCAGCCGGAGAGCAGCCCACCACGGCGGTGTCCACCGGCAGAGCCGCCCCCAGGAAGGGCTGGATCGAAAACTCATGGCCGCAGGTCACGCTGCGTTCCGCGATGCGGTCGGCGAGCTCCCCCTGCCGTCCGGCCGGTGTTTTGCCATCAGGAAGCTTTCCACCCCGCTGCGGCCACCCGCCGATCATCAGCGCCTGCAGCCACTCCAACGACAGAATCCGGCCATCCCCCTCGAACAGCACGGGGATCTTCTCGGCCAGGAGCCGGCCCACGTACTCCTCGTGGTCGTCGAGGATGGTCGACCGGTCGACGCTCAGCTTGGGCGCCTGCTCACCGGTGAGGTTGACCGTGGCCCCGAAGCGGGCCTGTCCCGCCCACAGCCCGTCTGCCAGGACCGCGCCGAGGCCCGGGCACCACCACACGCCGTCCCCGGCGTCCTGGGCCGGCACCGTCTCGCCGTCCCTGGACTTCCACGCCCCCGCGTACTGGTCGGGAAAGCCCGAACCGACGTAGTCCGACAGCCTGCGGGGCTCCCACACCAGGGGATCCTTGCCGTCCTCCGCCACCCGCACCGAGAAGTCCGACACCCACAACTGTCTGCGCAGCACCTCCCCGCAGGAGATCTTCTCCTCGGGGTCACGGAGATAGAGCCGCACCTTGGTCCCGGGCCGCAGCACCGACCTCTTGGACTGGATGCTGAACAACGCGCCGGGCCCGTCGATGTGCACCACCAGCTGCTCACCGGGCTGCATGTTCTTCCCGAGCCTGGTGGTGGTCACCCGGATCTCGTCGGCGAGCATGAAGTAGCTGAGCACGCCGACCCCGAACCGGCTGTTCGGATGGAAGGTGATCCCTTCCTTCTCCCACTCCGCCCACTCGGCCAGGAAGTCCCGCTCCTCCACGAACCGGCTGCCCGCGAAGGCGAACAGGCGACGGAGTTCATGGCGGCCCATGCCGACGCCGTTGTCGTGGCACTCGATGTAGGGGCGGCCGTCCTCGACCCCCTGGGTGAAGACGATCTCGCCCTGCCAGTCGGCGGGTTCGTCCGGGTTGCGGCGGTTCCACAGCTCGGTGCGGGCTTGGCGGTACCGACACGCGTCCAGCGCGTTCTGGTACAGCTCGCGCAGCGCGAGCGTACGGTCCCGGTACAGCTGCTCACCCATGAGCAGATCGCGGACCCGGTCACCGTCGAGGCGGAACCGCACGTCAACGGCCTCGTACCGGGGTGTCTCGTCATCGTTGAGGGCGGGTGTGACCTTGGCCGAGCCGAAGCCGGCCGGAACGCCCCAGGCCGCGACGCGGGCGCCGTCCGGCCTTGCCAGGACGGCACGCACCGTACGGTCCAGGGCGTCGATGTGCTGTCCCAGGGCGAGTTCGACGGACTGGTGCGGGCACTCCACGGACAGGACCCGGCGCGAGCCGTCCGGTTGCCAGTCGAGGCTGCTCAGCGTCTCCCGGAACTCCTTGCCGTTGACCGGCTCACTGATGCCGAGGTGCTCGGCGACCAGCGACGGCAGCAGCACGGGGTCGGCCGCCATGTGGTGGGCGACGGTCAGCAGGGTGCCGATCCGGTCCCAGTCGACGGTGTGCTCCGTGCGCTGCAGTGCGGCGACGGTCTCCGACTGCGGGGGACGGGTCTGTTCGAGATCGAGGCCGATGAGGTGGACCAGCTTGCGCAGCCGGCCGGCCCCGAGTACCTGGCGGACGAGCACGGGCTCGAACTCGGCGTCGGAGGGCAGTGTCTCCAGCCCGGCGAGTCCGGACCGCCGGACCTCCTCACGCGCGGCCGGCAGTCGCAGCAGCCACTGCCGGGCCAGCCACCAGGCGACGGCGCGGGCCTCGCCGTCCCGGCCGCGTTGCCTGGCCCGTCGCTCGCGGTCCTTCAGGGCGGTGTGCCCGGAGAAGTAGCGTTCGAAGGCCGCACGGGTACCGAAGGCACGGGACTGGTCGGCGGGCGGGCCGTCCACCAGGGTCCACGGCCGGATGTCCCGGGCCTGGTAGGCGAGTTGGGTACCGAAGGCGGTGTAGAGGTAGGGGCCGAGGACGAGCAGCGCGGCCTCGGTGAGGCTGAGGTCGGGGGCGCTGCGCAGCATCGCCGCCACGCAGCTCGCCATCCGGCTCTCGCACCCCGCCGGACGCCAGATGTCACCGCAGTCGTCCAGCCACGCTCCGGCGCTGTCCGTCTCCTGCCCCCACCGGCCCACCAGGGCGACGACAGCGTCCCGCACCTGGCCGACCGCCTCGTCCCGTTGCGCCTCCGTCAGGCCCCCACGCCGCACCCGGTGCCACGCCTCGTGCTGGACGGCGGCCTTCTGCCAGGGGTGTTCTCCCTCCTGCCGTCCCGCCCGGCCCGCACCATGCGCGGGAAACAGCAGCAGGCCCTCCTTGCCGGTGGCATAGGTGATCTGCACGCGCTGGTCGGAGTGGAAGCCGTCGTCCCGGGCGATCGCGCGGACCCGTTCGCCGAGCGGGGTCTCCATCGCGTCGAGAGTGCCGGGCGCCGACGTGTCGCGGGCGATCTCGGTGAGAGCTCTGGTGAAGTACGAGAATCCGCGTGTCTCGTCGTCGGCGGGCGCGTCGGGCTCGCGGCCGTAGCCCGCGGTCTCGTAGCGGGTGCAGGCATAGACATGCGCGTATCGCGGCTGTCCGGACACGTCACGGTCTTCGTAGCCGGTGTGTCCCTTTCCCCAGTTCGCGATGGAGCCCAGGGACTTGGAACGCTCCTCGAAGGGCTCCCGGCACGCATCGACGGCGACGACGAGCTGCGTGGCCTTCGACTCCAGGAGGAACTCGCCGAACTCGATCCTCAGGCAGTGGTTCTGGAAGCGCAGCGAGTCGTACTGCGCCGGCCCGGTCACCAGGAAGTCCGAGCCGTCGGAGTGGAAGCCGTGGCCGGACAGAACCAGCAGCAGATGGTCGCCGGTCGCGGCCTTCCGCACGAACTGCTCGATCTCCTCCTCGATCACCTGGGCGTGCAGTTCGTCCGCCTCCAGGACCTTCGGCTCCTGGTACCCGGACTCCTTGAGCGCCTCGGCAAGTGCGCGCAGCTCGCCGGTGATGAACGGCATGGACCGGAAGGTGTGGTCACGGTACCGGTCCACGCCCACCAGCAGCGCGCGGAACCTCCGCTCCCGCCCGTCCGGCCCGCGTCCGCTAGCGGTCACCACCGGCCGGCCGCGGGGTCAGCGTCAGCTGGATGCCCCCGGTGCGCTGGGCCTGGGTTCCGACGCCGAGGACGACGAGCTGTCCGGAGGCGGTGAGCTGGCAGGACACCTGGACCTCGGAGATGCCCCAGCCGTCCGGTCCGGCCCGGTCGAGTCCGTCGAAGGCGTCCCGGAGCCCGTTGAGGGTGCGGGTCAGCTGTGCGTTCAGGTCAGCCGGTTTGAACGTGCGGCGGCGCACCCGGGGCTCGTCGTCGCCGCGCCGGCCGAAGGACTTGTCGCGTACGTCGTCCGGCCCGTCGTCCACCACGAGGAACTCCAGCTCCTCGGCGGTCTCCGCAACGGCCGGCTCCCCGGCATAGGACTCCATGCCCGGCTCCCCCAACCCTCACCCTCATCACGTCACGTCCGGCCGATCATAGGCCCAACTGCCAGGCACAACACCCAAGTCGACGAAACCGGGCCATCACGGTCTTGTGGCGCCCGGCCCCCCGCGAGACCCTGCCCCCCTGAGCTGAGGAGGGGGACTCGCAGCCATGGCACGGACGTGTACCCGGCGTCTGCGTCTGGTGGGGGGCTTGACCGCGGTCGTCACGGCCGCGGTGCTGTCGACGGCCACCCTGCCCGCGCACGCCGTACCGGAGGGGATCATCGTCGACGTCGGCCGGGCCGGTTCGGTCGGCGGGAGTTATCTGGTGACGCTCAAGGAGGGGATCAAGGGGGCGTCGGCGGCCGGGAAGGACGTCGCCGCCCGGTATGGGGCGAAAATAAGCCATACTTACGACAGTGTGCTGAACGGCTACGCCGTCGAGGCGAGCGCGAGACAGGCCCGGCGGCTCGCCGCGGACTCACGGGTCGCCTCCGTCGTCCAGGACAGCCGGGTGCGGCTGGAGCGGACCCAGAAGAACCCGCCGTCCTGGGGCCTGGACCGCGTCGACCAGGCGGCGCTGCCGCTCGACAGGTCGTACACCTCGCCGGGGCCGGCGGGGGCCGGCGTCACCGTGTACGTGATCGACACCGGTGTCCGCATCACTCAGGCCGACTTCGGCGGACGCGCAAGCTACGGCTGGGACTTCGTCGGGAACGACAGGTCCGCCGGTGACGGCAACGGGCACGGCACCCATGTCGCCGGCATCATCGCCGGTACCAGGTACGGCGTCGCCAAGAAGGCCCGGATCGTCTCCGTGCGGGTCCTGGACGACACCGGGGCGGGCACCACCGCCCAGGTCATCGCCGGTGTGGACTGGGTCACCGCGCACGCCCGCAGACCCGCGGTCGCCAACCTCAGCCTGGGCGGCTACCACAGCGCCCAGCTCGACACCGCCGTACGGAACTCGATCAGGGCCGGCGTGACCTACTCGGTCGCCGCCGGCAACGACGGCCTCCCGGCCGCCCGCTACTCGCCGGCCGACGTGCCGCAGGCCCTCACCGTCGGCGCCACCGACCGCAGCGACACCCGCGCGGACTTCTCCAACTACGGTCCCGCGGTCGACCTGTTCGCCCCGGGCGTGGCGATCACCTCGGACTCGTTCGCGAGCGACACCGGCAGGGCGACCTACTCGGGCACGTCGATGGCGGCACCGCACGTGGCGGGCGCCGCCGCCCTCTATCTCGCCGGGCACCGGAGGGCCACCCCGGCCCAGGTGGCCGAGGCCCTGATTGCGGGGGCGGCGGGCGGGAAGGTGTCCGGTGCGGGGCCGGGCTCGCCGAACAGACTCCTCCGGGTACCGAAGTCGTAAAGCGGTTTCTGGTATGCGATCACGCCACCGGCCCCGTTCGCCGAGAATGGGGCCGGTCTTGTGCGTAGACATACGGCTGAGTAGTTAACAAAGTGCCGGATTGCCCACCCGAATAGGGTGGGAAGGCTCCTCCGGTACACCCCACAGACACAGCACTGACACCACTCAGCGGTAAAACACCAGGTACACCCGCAGGACCCACCTCCCCACCATCCATCCGCCCACACCCTCGTTGCCGCGGACAGGAGCGGTCATGCCCGCCACGCACCATTCCTCAGCACCTCCGACCCGGCGCACGTCACCCGGCGCGCCACCCCCCGCGGACGAGGCCACCGCCGTCGGCCGCATACCCGTCCTCGACGTCCGCCCGCTGATCCAGCAGGGGCGCCGGCCCGCCAAGGCGGTCACCGGAGAGTCGTTCGAGGTCACCGCCACCGTCTTCCGCGAGGGCCATGACGCCGTCGCCGCCAACGTCGTACTGAAGGACCCGAAGGGCCGGCCCGGCCCCTGGACCCCGATGCGGGAGCTGGCCCCCGGCACCGACCGGTGGGGCGCGAGCGTCACCGTCGACGGGAAACCGGGCCGCTGGACCTACCAGGTCGAGGCGTGGGGAGATCCGGTCACCACCTGGCGCCACCACGCGCAGATCAAGATCCCGGCGGGCATCGACACCGATCTGGTCCTGGAGGAGGGCGCCCGGCTCTACGAACGGGCCGCCGCCGGGGTCCCGAAGGCAAAAAAACGGGAAATCCTGCTGACCGCGGTCGCCGCCCTCCGCGACGAGGAACGGCCCGCGCCCTGGCGCCTGGCCGCCGCCCTCACACCCGAGATCGACAAGGTCCTGGCGCGGTATCCGCTGCGGGAGCTGGTGACCGTCTCCGAGCCGTTGCCGCTGCTCGTGGAGCGCGAACGGGCCCTGTACGGCTCCTGGTACGAGTTCTTCCCCCGCTCCGAGGGGACACCACAGCGGCCGCACGGCACGTTCCGGACAGCGGCCCGACGCCTGCCGAAGATCGCGGAGATGGGCTTCGACGTCGTCTACCTCCCCCCGATCCACCCCATCGGCACCACCTTCCGCAAGGGCCGCAACAACACCCTCGACCCGGGCCCGCAGGACGTCGGTGTGCCCTGGGCGATCGGCTCCCCCGAGGGCGGACACGACGCCGTCCACCCCGACCTGGGGACCCTGGAGGACTTCCAGTGGTTCGTCGCGGAGGCCGGCCGCCACGGCCTGGAGATCGCCCTGGACTTCGCGCTGCAGTGCTCGCCGGACCACCCCTGGGTGGAGAAACACCCCGAGTGGTTCCACCACCGCCCCGACGGCACCATCGCCTACGCCGAGAACCCGCCCAAGAAGTACCAGGACATCTACCCGATCGCCTTCGACGCCGACATGCCCGGGCTGATCGCCGAGACCGTGCGGGTGCTGCGGCACTGGATGGACTGCGGGGTGCGGATCTTCCGCGTCGACAACCCCCACACCAAACCGGTGGTGTTCTGGGAGCGGGTGATCGCCGAGATCAACGCGGCCGACCCCGACGTGATCTTCCTCGCCGAGGCCTTCACCCGGCCCGCGATGATGCGCATCCTGGCCCAGACCGGCTTCCAGCAGTCCTACACCTACTTCACCTGGCGCAACACCAAGCAGGAACTCACCGAGTACCTCACCGAGCTGTCCGGCGAGTCCGCAGCCTGGATGCGGCCGAACTTCTTCGCCAACACCCCGGACATCCTGCACGCCTACCTCCAGCACGGCCACCGCCCCGCCTTCGAGGCCCGCGCCGTGCTCGCCGCCACCCTCTCCCCCACCTGGGGCATCTACAGCGGCTACGAACTCTGCGAGAACACCCCCCTGAAGGAAGACAGCGAGGAGTACCTCGACTCCGAGAAGTACCAACTCAGGCCACGCGACTGGGCACGCGCCGACACCGACGGCATCGCCCCCCTCATCACCCGCCTCAACACCGTCCGACGGAACAGCCCGGCCCTGCGGCAGCTGCGCGACCTCCACTTCCACCACGCCGACCAGGAAGCGGTGATCGTCTACAGCAAGCGGAGCGGATCGAACACGGTTCTGGTGGTCGTCAACCTCGACCCCCACCACACCCAGGAGGCCACGGTCTCGTTGGACATGCCGCAACTCGGCCTGAACTGGCACGAGTCGGTGCCGGTGCGCGACGAGCTCACCGGCGAAACCTACAACTGGGGCAGGGCCAACTATGTGCGCCTGGAACCGGGGCACCGGACCGCGCACATCCTCACCGTCCTGCGACCGTCCCCGCAGATCGGAGGGTCACCCATACAATGATCGTCAACGAACCCGTCCCGGACACCTTCGAGGACACCCCCGCCAAGGACCGGGACCCGGACTGGTTCAAACGCGCCGTCTTCTACGAGGTCCTGGTCCGCTCCTTCCAGGACAGCAACGGCGACGGCATCGGCGACCTCAAGGGCCTGACCGCGAAACTCGACTATCTGCAGTGGCTCGGCGTCGACTGCCTCTGGCTGCCGCCCTTCTTCAAGTCCCCGCTGCGGGACGGCGGTTACGACGTCTCCGACTACACCGCCGTACTCCCCGAGTTCGGTGACCTCGCCGACTTCGTGGAGTTCGTCGACGCCGCCCACCAGCGCGGCATGCGCGTCATCATCGACTTCGTCATGAACCACACCAGCGACCAGCACCCGTGGTTCCAGGAGTCGCGCAAGGACCCCGACGGCCCCTACGGGGACTACTACGTCTGGGCGGACGACGACAAGCAGTACCAGGGCGCGCGGATCATCTTCGTCGACACCGAGGTCTCCAACTGGACCTACGACCCAGTCCGCAAGCAGTACTACTGGCACCGGTTCTTCTCGCACCAGCCGGACCTCAACTACGAGAACCCGGCCGTCCAGGAGGAGATCCTCTCCGCGCTCCGGTTCTGGCTGGACCTGGGCATCGACGGCTTCCGGCTGGACGCGGTGCCGTACCTCTACCAGAGCGAGGGCACCAACTGCGAGAACCTCCCCGCGACGCATGACTTCCTGAAGCGGGTGCGCAAGGAGATCGACACGCAGTATCCGGACACCGTGCTGCTCGCCGAGGCGAACCAGTGGCCGGAGGACGTCGTCGACTACTTCGGCGACTACCGCAGCGGCGGGGACGAGTGCCACATGGCGTTCCATTTCCCGGTGATGCCGCGGATCTTCATGGCCGTGCGCCGGGAGTCCCGCTACCCCGTCTCGGAGATCCTCGCCAAGACCCCCGCCATCCCCTCCGGCTGCCAGTGGGGCATCTTCCTGCGCAACCACGACGAGCTGACCCTCGAAATGGTCACCGACGAGGAACGCGACTACATGTGGGCCGAATACGCCAAAGACCCGCGTATGCGCGCCAACATCGGCATCAGGCGGCGGCTCGCCCCCCTCCTCGACAACGACCGCAACCAGATCGAGCTCTTCACCGCGCTCCTGCTGTCCCTGCCCGGCTCGCCGATCCTCTACTACGGCGACGAGATCGGCATGGGCGACAACATCTGGCTCGGCGACCGCGACGCCGTGCGCACCCCCATGCAGTGGACCCCCGACCGCAACGCCGGCTTCTCCTCCTGCGACCCCGGACGGCTCTACCTGCCGACCATCATGGACCCCGTCTACGGCTACCAGGTCACCAACGTCGAGGCCTCCATGTCCTCGCCGTCCTCCCTGCTGCACTGGACCCGCCGGATGATCGAGATCCGCAAGCAGAATCCTGCCTTCGGACTGGGGTCCTACACCGAACTGCAGTCGTCGAACCCGGCGGTGATCGCCTTCCTGCGGGAGTACGAGGACGACCTCGTCCTCTGTGTGCACAACTTCTCCCGGTTCGCGCAGCCGACGGAGCTGGACCTCAGGCGGTTCAACGGCCGGCATCCGGTGGAGCTGTTCGGCGGGGTGCGGTTCCCGGCGATCGGCGAACTGCCGTACCTGCTGACCCTGGCCGGGCACGGCTTCTACTGGTTCCGGCTGCGCTCGGAGCCGGCCTAGCGGCGGACCTGGTGGGGAGCGCCCCGTAGGGGCGCGGGGAACTGCGCGACCGGCCCCCACCGGCCCGCAGACGAAGAACCGCACACCCAGCGGAGCGCTCACGCACAGTCCACCCCGGGCGGCGGCGGTTGGTTTCCTCCGGCCCGCCCGGGGCACGCATCACTAACGCCCCCGACGACCGGGGAAAGGACGTACCGCCATGGCGGAAACGGTCAGCCCGTCCACTCCCGCTCTCCTCGCCTCGCTCGACCCCCTGCTGCGCGAGTGGCTGCCCCGGCAGCGCTGGTTCGCCGGCAAGGGCAGCCCGGTCACGGGCTTCTCCCCTGTGGCCCAGACCGAACTCCTGCCGTCGGACGGCCGGCTGGGCCTGCACCACCTGCTGGTCCGCGCCCACCAGCCGCCGGCCCCCGCCGAGGCCGGCGACTGCTACCAGCTCCTCATAGGCGTGCGCGAGGCGCTGCCGCCCCGGCTGGCGCCCGCGCTGATCGGACACGTGACCGACGGCCCGCTGGCCGGACACACGGTCTACGACGCCCTGTACGACCCCCGGCCCGCCGAGGTGCTCCTGGAGGCCCTGCGCACCCGGGCCCGCATCGGCGGGCTGCGCTTCGAGCGCGACCCGGACCGGGAGATACGCGACGGGCTGGTGGCCCGGCTGATGACCGCCGAACAGTCCAACTCCTCGGTCGTCTACGGAGATACGTTCATCCTGAAGCTTTTGCGCCGGGTCGTGCCCGGCGTCAACCCCGACCTGGAGCTACCGCTGGCCCTGGCCCGCGAGGGCTGCGCCCGGGTACCCGCCCCGACGGCCTGGCTGCGGGCGGAGCTGGCCGACGAGCCCGCCGAGCCGTACGTGCTTGCCGTGCTCCAGCCCTTCGTACGCGGCGCGACCGACGGCTGGGAGCTGGCGTTGCGCGAGCTGGCCAAGGGCGAGGACTTCACAGCCGAGGCACGGGCGCTGGGGCGGGCCACAGCCGAGGTGCACACGGCGCTGGCCCGGGCGCTGCCGACCGTCACCCTCGGGCACAGTCAGCTGGAGCCTCAGGTCGCGGGCATGACCGAGCGGCTGGCGGCGGCCGTACAGGCGGTACCGGCGCTGCGGCCGTACGAGGACGGGCTGCGGTCCGCCTACACCGCGCTGGCCGACCTGGCCACCGAGGGCCGCACCTGGACCGCCCAGCGCATCCACGGCGACCTGCACCTGGGGCAGTGCCTGCGGGCACCGTCCGGGGAGTGGTCGCTGATCGACTTCGAGGGGGAGCCGGCCCGTCCGCTGGCCGAGCGCCGGATGCCGCAGCCGCCGCTGCGGGACATCGCCGGGATGCTGCGCTCCTTCGACTACGCGGCCCACTCGGTGACTCCGGCGGCCCCCGGCTGGGCGCGGCTGTGCCGGGCGGCCTACTGTTCCGGCTATGCCGAGATCTCCGGCGTCGACCCGCGCACCGATCCCGTCCTGCTGCGGGCCTACGAGACCGACAAGGCCGTCTACGAGGTCGTCTACGAGGCCCGGCACCGCCCTGACTGGCTTCCCGTCCCGCTGTCGGCCGTACAACGCCTCGCCACCTCCGACCCGACCTGATCTCCGGGAGACGCGTCCGTGACCTCCAAGAACCCCGTGCCCCTGGCCGCAGACGACCGTGACCGGCTGCTGCACGGCACCCACCACGCCCCGCACTCGGTGCTCGGCGCACATCCGGTCCCGGGCGGGATCGCCGTCCGCGCGTTCCGCCCGTACGCCCGCGCGGTGACGGCCGTCGCGGGGCAGGACCTGCGGGCCGCACTGCACGACGACGGCGACGGCTTCTTCTCCGCCCTGCTCCCCCTCTCCGAGGTGCCGGTCTACCGCCTGCTGGTGGAGTACGACGGGACGGTCCAGGAGACCGAGGACGCGTACCGCTTCCTGCCCACGCTGGGCGACGTGGACCTGCACCTGATCGGCGAGGGCCGGCACGAGCGGCTGTGGGAGGCGCTCGGCGCGCATCCGACGACCCACCAGGGCGTGCCGGGCACCCGGTTCTCGGTGTGGGCGCCGAACGCGCGGGGCGTGCGGCTGGCCGGCGGTTTCAACTTCTGGGACGGCACCGGGTACCCGATGCGCTCGCTCGGCTCCTCCGGGGTCTGGGAACTGTTCCTGCCGGGCGTCGGCGAGGGCGAGCTGTACAAGTTCGACATCACCCGCCCGGACGGCTCCCGGACGCTGCGGGCGGATCCGATGGCCCGGCGTACGGAGGTCCCGCCGCACACGTCGTCGATCGTCCACGCGTCCCGCCACGAGTGGACCGACGCGGAGTGGATGACGCACCGGGCCGACACCCCCGTCCACGAGGCCCCCTTCTCGGTCTACGAGGTGCACCTGCCGTCCTGGCGCCCCGGCCTGACCTACCGCGAACTGGCCGACCAGCTACCGGCCTACGTAAGCGACCTGGGCTTCACGCATGTCGAGCTGATGCCGGTCGCCGAGCATCCCTTCGGCGGCTCCTGGGGCTACCAGGTCACCGGCTTCTACGCGCCGACCTCCCGGCTCGGCACCCCCGACGACTTCAAGTACCTGGTCGACGCGCTGCACCGGGCTGGCATCGGGGTGCTGATGGACTGGGTGCCGGCGCACTTCCCCCGGGACGACTGGGCGCTGGCGGAGTTCGACGGGCGGCCGCTGTACGAGCACTCCGACCCGCTCCGGGCCGCCCACCCCGACTGGGGCACCCTGGAGTTCGACTTCGGCCGCCGCGAGGTGCGCAACTTCCTGGTGGCGAACGCCGTGTACTGGTGCGAGGAGTTCCACATCGACGGGCTGCGGGTGGACGCCGTCGCCTCGATGCTCTACCTCGACTACTCGCGCGAGCCGGGCCAGTGGACGCCGAACGAGCACGGCGGCCGGGAGAACCTGGACGCGGTGGCGTTCCTGCAGGAGATGAACGCGACGGTCTACCGGCGGGCGCCCGGGGTGGTGACCATCGCCGAGGAGTCGACGGCCTGGGAGGGCGTGACCCGCCCCACCGACGGCGGCGGTCTCGGCTTCGGCCTGAAGTGGAACATGGGCTGGATGCACGACTCCCTCGCATACATGTCCCATGAGCCGGTGCACCGCAAGTACCACCACCACGAGATGACCTTCTCGATGGTGTACGCGTACAGCGAGAACTACGTCCTGCCCATCTCCCACGACGAGGTCGTGCACGGCAAGCGCTCGCTCGTCTCGAAGATGCCCGGCGACTGGTGGCAGCAGCGCGCGAACGACCGCGCCTACCTGGCCTTCATGTGGGCCCACCCCGGCAAGCAGCTCCTCTTCATGGGCCAGGAGTTCGCCCAGGGCGCGGAGTGGTCGGAGGCGCACGGCCCCGACTGGTGGCTGCTCGACCCGGGGTACGGCGCCGAGGCCGATCACAGGGGCGTGCGCGACCTGGTCCGCGACCTCAACACGGTGTACCGCGCGACCCCGGCCCTCTGGCAGCGGGACACGGCACCCGACGGTTTCCAGTGGATCGCGGGGGACGCGGCCGAGGACAACGTGTTCGCGTTCCTCCGCCTGGACGCCGAGGGCACGCCTGTCCTCTCCGTCTCCAACCTCTCCCCCGTGGTCCGCGAGGACTACCGCCTCGGCGTCCCGGACGAGATCCCCGCCTGGCACGAGACCCTCAACACGGACGCGGCCCGGTACGGCGGCAGCGGCGTCGCCAACCCCGACCCGGTCAAACCGGAGCACCAGCCCGCCCACGGCCGCCCGGCAAGCATCCGCCTGACCCTGCCCCCGCTGGCCACGGTGTGGCTGCGGCCGGCTTGACATCACCGACCGGGCCCGGAGTCAGTCCCCGGGCTCGGCCAACGCTTCGACCATTTCGGGTAGTTCACGGAGGATCCGGAGCGTGCGTGGCACGTCGCGAGCGATCGAGTCGGCCTGGCCACGGCTGAACGCGACCGGCGCCACCTCTTGGTGCGCCCGGTCCGCCATCCGGTCGAGCAGTTCCTTCGTCAGGCGCGACTCGTCGAGCAGCTTGCCGACCTGCTCGACCAGTTCTTTCGCGAGCTGCTCCAGAGAGGTGCCGTCCGCCAGGCCCGGTGGGGGTGTCGAGGCGTCGGACGAGGCGGTCTCCTGGTCCGCAGCGGAGGACTCCGTGGGAACGGGTACCGCCCCTCCGCTCTGCGACGGCGAAGGGGAAGGGGAAGGGGAAGGGGAACCCTGCGTGCCCGGGGCCTTGGCCTTGGTGGACCGCGTCCCCGTCGCCTTGGGGAACTCACGGTTGAACCACGTACGGTTCATGGGGTCGACCAGCGCTTCCCCGGACTGACTCACCCTTCTCGGTTTGCGGTCGCCCTGGTCCATGGCTCGGGCCAGTTCCCTCAACACCGCGACGGCCTGCTGACGGTTGTTGTTCCGCAGGGCGTTCAGGGCATTGCGCACGGTGCGTCGTACGCGGGTCGCTTCCTTTCCCTCGTCCTCGTCGCCGGCTTTCTGACCTGCCAACGAGCCTCGGTCGGCTTCGATGATGCCGAAGGCGGCAAGCCAGTGCGCGGCGCGGTAACTCACGATCTCCTCGAACGCGGCGCCGTCCTTGTCGGCCGCCTCCAGTAGCTCTCTCAGCGGGCGGTCGGACGGCTTGACACCGTCGCGCACCTCCGATGCCTGGAACACTTCGCCGACACGCGGATTCCAGGCCTTGGGATAGCTCTCCGAGGTCAGTGCAGACCAGGCGCGGGCCCGCAGGTTCACTTCCGTGGCGGTGAGTTGGGACGGCGGTGATTCGCTGAGCACACGTCGGATGACGAAGCGCTTGGCACGCTCAGCGGGAAAGAGTTCTCGCAGCAACAGCATCGAGCGTAGATCCCGGAGTTCACTCACCGAGCCGTTGTTCGCCGCGCCGGGCAGGTCGGTGACCGGCGCAGACCCGCTGAGGACTTCGGCGGTCCTCTCGTCCAGGAGTCCCTCCGCCACGTACGCACCGAGAACACTACGGGCGAGGGCTCGCCCGCGGTCGTTCTGAGTGAATTCCAACGGCGGGTGAACGTGATCGCGCCGGTTGCTCATCTGAGCAATGCGGTAAAGCCGGTGGGGAGCGGTGCTGCCCACCACCAACTGGGCCTCGACGACGGCCACCTTCATCGCGCGGATCGCACGGGAGGAACTCTCGGGATCCCACTCCGCTGCGGTGGCGTATTCCTCGTTGAGGGTTTCCGAGAGCTTCCCCAGCCATTCCTCGGGGTCGAAGACGAGGGTCTCGCCCTCGCCGCCGAGCCGTTTCAAGGGAACGCCCGTCAACACCTCGGCAGAGCTGACTCCGAAGATCTCCTGTCGCTCTTTCGTCCGGTTGTTACCGCGGACGGCCATCCATCCCCAGTACTCGGCGGGGTGCAGCGGCTGGCCGTTGTCGTCCGTGAGCGGCGCCTCAGCCAGCTGGAACTGCTGCGCGACGAAGAGCCCGGGCTCCAGCTGGCCGTTGAGCACGAGGTCCTGCTGCAGGTTGTAGGGGCGATGCCCGACACGCTTGCCAAGGGCTTCGGTGGCCAGCTCCACATCGGCGACCAGTTCCGCCCTGCTCGCCACGGAGCTTCGCAGCGCAGCGAAGGCCTGTTCCCTGCCATCGGGAGCCGACCGCGTCCAGGCGTGCACCTGGGGCAGGGAGCGCCGCTCCTCGGTGGCCTCGGAAGGATCGGCCAGCGAGTGCCACGCCGAGCTGATCCGTTCGTTGTTCTCCCAGACCACGCCTCCGACACCGTGCATGCGGACGGTGACGACCGTCATGCCTCCGGCGTCCGTGCCGATCCGGCGCAGGGCGCTCTCCGTCAGCCTGCGCCGTCCCGCGCCATCGGCCGCGCCCAGAAGGCGGCCCGGTTCCACCACGAAGGGCGCGATGTTCTGCAGCGCCTCTCGCGGAACGTTGACGCCCGGAGTGGCCTGCACCGCCTCGATCCACTCCTCCTGCTCCTGCTGCGCGGCGGGCAGTGGAAACGGACGCTCGACTTCGGCCATCAAATCCCCCAAATCTCCGAAGAGATACAGTATGAGGGAATGAGAGCAGGATCAGGCGAATGACGTATTACGATCAGAACTGACCGATCAAGGTCAACCTTGGTCAACTCCTGAAGAAATCGGACAGGCGTCCAAGAATGAAGAGAAGAATGGAGAGGCAGGCCGCCCATATTCCACGCCTGACCTGGCTCCGTTCCATCTTCTCGAGCCGACCCATCACCTCGGCCAGCTGCCTCAGCACTCTATCCAGAGGCTTCTCTTCGTCGTCACTCGGATCGCTCATGGCAGGAGGTTCGCACCTCGACTGCGAGGTGTCGAACCGGAGTCGAGCACCCCACAAACGGCTCGTCACCCGCCGGAAGACGGCCCGAATGTCAAACGGTGACAGATATGAAGAACATAGAGAGCGATCCCGCGAGAGTTCACCCACCCAAGGGCCACCTTGGCACCCTGAGCATCACCCGCAGTACAGCTTGGGCCATATCTTTCAAATGCTAATTTCCGCGAACCCCACCCTCCCGCATGAAGGCCAGAACAAAGGATCGCCCCATGCAGGCGGGTGGTCACGCCTCAATTCTCTTGCCCTTGAGGTCAATCAGCGGTATAGGCCGCCGCATCCAGCCCCTTCGGCAGCGGGCCGGTGTGCAGCACGCCCAGCCGCTGGGTGGCCCGGGTGAGGGCCACGTACAGGTCGCTGGTGCCGTAGCGGCCCGGTTCCACGACCAGTACCGAGTCGAATTCAAGACCCTTGGCCTGGCGCGGGTCGAGGAGGACGACGGTCCGGGTCAGGTCGGGGTCGGTGCCGGCCGTGACGCCGTCCAGGCGGGCGGCGAGGGAGCGGTGCAGGTCGCGCGGGGCGATGACGGCCAGGCGGCCCTCGGCGGGGGCGAGTTCGGCGACGGCCTTCTCGACGGCGCCGGGAAGGTCGTCCGTGGAACGCACCCACGGCCGTACGCCCGTCGAGCGCACCGAGCTCGGCGGCTCGAAGCCGGGGTTCTCCGCGCGGACCACGGCCGCCGCGAGGTCCATGATCTCGGAAGGGGTGCGGTAGTTGACGCCGAGGCGGGTGTGGTCCCAGCGGTCCTCGACATACGGCCGCAGGATGTCCGCCCAGGAGCCGACGCCCGCCGCCTCCGCGGTCTGGGCCGGGTCGCCGACCAGGGTCATCGAGCGGGTCGGGCTGCGCCGCATCAGCAGCCGCCAGGCCATCGGCGACAGTTCCTGCGCCTCGTCCACGATGATGTGCCCGAACGCCCAGGTGCGGTCGGCCGCCGCCCGCTCGGCCGCGCTGCGGAAGTCCTCCTCCTCCTGGCGCTCGGCGAACCGCTCGGCGTCGATGATGTCGTGCGCGGACAGCACCTCGGAGGCCTCCGGGTCGCTGTCCTCCTTGTCGTCGAACTCGTAGGTGCGGGAGGCGTAGGAGACGTCGAGGACGCCCTGGGCGTAGGCGATCTGGGTCTCGCGCTCACGCTCGGCGCGGGCCCGCGCGACCCGCTCGTCCACGCCGAGGAGCTCCGCCGCCTCATCGAGCAGCGGCACGTCCGAGACCGTCCATTTCCGCGTCACCGGGCGGCGGATCGCGGCCGCGTCCTCGTCGCTCACGTAACCCTCGGGACCGGCGAGGAAGTCGGCGACCAGGCGCTGCGGGGTCACCCGCGGCCACAGCTGGTCGATGGCCGACCAGACCTCGGGGTTCTCGGCGAGTTCGTCGCGGATCTGGGTGATGTCGGCGGGGTCGAGCAGGCTGCTGCCGTCGAAGGGGTCGGTGCCCACGCGTTCGGCGTACAGGTCGGTGAGGGTGTTGAGGATGTGGCCCTCGAAGTGCTCGCGGGCCACGTTGTGCGGGAGCCGGGCGGCGCGGGTGCGTTCGCGGGCCATGTTGACCAGGCCGTCGTCGAGCATCAGCACCTCGCGGTCGTGCTCGATCGTGAGGACCGGGTCGGGCAGCGCCTGGCGGTCGCGTACGACGGCGGCCAGCACGTCGGCCATGTCGGCCCGGCCCTTCACGGCGGCCGCCTCGGGGGTGTCGGCGGCGGTCGCCCGCACGCCGGGGAACAGCTCGCCGACCGTCGCCAGCAGCACGCCCGTCTCGCCCAGCGAGGGCAGCACCTCGCCGATGTAGCCGAGGAAGGCGGGGTTGGGGCCGACGATCAGCACGGCCCGCTTGGCGAGCAGTTCCCGGTATTCGTAGAGGAGAAACGCGGCGCGGTGCAGCGCGACCGCCGTCTTCCCCGTACCCGGGCCGCCCTCGACGACCAGGACCCCGCGGTACGGCGCCCGGATGATCTCGTCCTGCTCGGCCTGGATGGTCTGCACGATGTCGCTCATCCGGCCGGTGCGGGCCGAGTTGAGCGCGGCGAGCAGCACGGCGTCGCCCGAGGGGTCCTCGTGGCCGGTGCGCTCCCGGTCGCCGAGGTCGAGGATCTCGTCGTGCAGGGCGGCGACCCGGCGGCCGTCGGTGGCGATGTGCCGGCGGCGGCGCAGGCCCATCGGGGTGTGGCCGGTGGCCAGGTAGAAGGGGCGCGCGACCTCGGCGCGCCAGTCGATGAGGACGGGGGTGCGCTCGGCGTCGTCCAGGCGCAGCCCGATCCGCCCGATGTGGTGCTTCGTACCGGAGGTCAGGTCGATGCGCCCGAAGCACAGGGACCCGTCCACGGCGTTCAGCGCGGCGAGCAGCCCGGAGCGTTCGGCGACCAGGATGTCCCGCTCCAGGCGGGCCTGCATCGGCTTGTCGCCGAGGGCGAGGGCGTCCGCGACCGAGTCCTCGGTGTCGCCGCGCAGGGCGTCCACCCGTGCGTACAGTCCGTCGATGAATTCCTGCTCGTGACGCAATTCATCGTCCGGAAATTCGGTGTTTGACAATTCCACTCCCGCCCGGATATACTGTGCCCACTGAACTTCTCCGTGACCTCGTCGACTCCGGTTCGACTTGAAGTCACGAACTGTTGAATATACGCAGAGAAATCCCCCGAGCGCAATTGCTCGGGGGATTCTTCGTATAGCCGACCGGTTCAGAGCAGCACGTCGGACAGCTCCTCAAGGAGCCGCCGCTTGGGCCGGGCGCCCACCATCGACCTCACCGGCTCGCCGCCCCGGAACAGCATGAACGTCGGCATCGACAGCACCTTGTAGGCGTTCGTCGTCTCCGGATTGGTGTCCACGTCCAGCTGCACCACCTTCAGCCGCCCGCTCTCCTCCGCCGCGAGGGCCGTGAGCACCGGTCCCATCTGCCGGCACGGCGGGCACCAGTCGGCGGTGAACTCCACCAGCACCGGCAGTTCCGCCCCGATCACCTCCGCCGCGAAGTCCGCGTCCGTCACCTCGGCCACACCCGCCGCCTTGATCATTGCCCGGGTCCTCCCAGTTCGCAGGTCGGCTCCGGACCCCCCGGAACCAGCGCCTCGACGGCCAGCACGTCCCGCGCCCGCTCCGCCCGCTCCAGCTGGACCCCGACCTTCGCCCGCACGGCCTGCAGCTCGCCGATGAGCGAGTCCAGCTCGGCCAGCTTGCGCCGGTAGACCGCGAGCGACGCCGGACAGGTGTCGCCCTCCGGATGCCCGGCCCGCAGACACTCCACGAACGGCCGGGTCTCCTCCAGCTCGAACCCGAAGTCCTGCAGCGTCCGGATCTGTGTGAGCAGCCTCAGATCGCTCTCGTCGTACGTCCGGTGACCGTTCCCGGCCCGCCGCGCGGGCAGCAGCCCGCGCGCCTCGTAGTACCGCAGGGCGCGCGTGGTGGTCCCGGCCCGTGCGGCCAGCTCGCCGATTCGCATACCTGTGACCGTAGGACTTGACGCCGACGTCAAGGCAAGCTCGGCTCGACCCCCGCGGACTCCTCGACCTCCAGCAGCGAGGCGCTCTGCCGCTCCTCGTCGAAGGCCTTACGCCCGCCCCGCAGCCCGAACAGCCGCTTGGCGAGGGCGATGTAGAGCACGGCGAGGATGTTCAGCACGAGAGTCACGATCTTCAGATAGCTGACCTTCTCGGTGAGTTCGTAGATCTCCAGAGGCAGGAAGGCGGCGGTGGCGACCACCGTCAGGTACTCCGCCCACCGCTTGGCGTACCAGAGCCCGACCGCCTCGACGAGTTCTATCAGCGCGTACGCCAGCAGCAGCCCGGCCACCAGCAGCAGCGTGGAGTGCTTGTAGCCGAACGCCTTCTGGATCGACCCGACGACCGGTGAGTGGTCGAGGTCGTAGTGGAAGTGCCTGAAGACCGGCCGGAACGTGTCCAGGTACTCGTTGAAGAGCCTGCGCACAGCGTCCTGGCTGTTGCTGAACTTCCACACCGCGACCGCGACCAGCACGATGAACACCCCGCGCACGGCACGCTCGATCGCCAGGAAGCGCAGGATGAACAGGTCCCGCAGCACCTTCCCGCGCGGTACCAGCGGGGCGTCCCCGGCCGGTCCCGAGCCGTGCGGCTCGCCGAGCACGAAGTCGCCGCAGCGCAGACAGCGCCAGGCCTCCCCGACCGCGGTCTGGCTGTGCAGCCGCACCCGCAGCCGCGGATCGTCCGGGGCATAGGTCACATGCCCCTTGCGCGCGCAGTGCCGACGGTCCCAGTCGATCGCCATCCCCCGTGCCTCCCAAATACCGACGTGCCGTTCCCGTTGGACAGGAACGGCACGTTAGTGGATACGGCTGACAGGCGTGGCCGAGGGGTCGGCGCGGCCGCCGGCGGTGAACCATGCCTCCGGGCGGCTGGGCAACGGGGGGAGTTCCCAGCCGCCCGGAGAGCGGTGGCCGGACGGCCGGCCCGGGTTCAGGCCGGGCCGGACGTCCGGCGGTCCTTCGGAGGAAGCCGGACCTGGGAGCTAGGCCTTGGCCAGTTCCTCGCGCTGCTCGGGCAGTTCCGGCGTGCCGGACGCGCCCTCGTCCAGCAGCGTCGTCTCGTCGAACGGCAGCTCACCGGCGAGCACCTGCTGCATCCGGGCCTTGTCGATGTCCTTGGTCCAGGTACCGATCAGGACGGTGGCGACGGAGTTGCCCGCGAAGTTCGTCAGGGCGCGGGCCTCGCTCATGAAGCGGTCGATGCCGACGATCAGGCCGACGCCGTCCACCAGCGCGGGCTTGTGCGACTGCAGACCTCCGGCCAGCGTGGCGAGCCCGGCGCCGCTGACGCCGGCCGCACCCTTCGAGGCCAGCAGCAGGAAGAGCAGCAGCGGGATCTGCTCGCCGACCGACATCGGCGTACCGAGGGCGTCGGCGATGTACAGGGACGCCATGGTCATGTAGATCATGGTGCCGTCGAGGTTGAAGGAGTAGCCGGTCGGGACGGTGATACCGACCACGGCCTTGCTGACACCCAGGTGCTCCATCTTCGCGATGAGCCGCGGCAGCGCGGACTCGGAGGAGGAGGTGGACAGGATCAGCAGGAACTCACGGGCGAGGTACTTGAACAGCGTGAGGATGTTCAGTCCGGCGACGATCCGCAGCAGCGCGCCGAGCACGACGAAGACGAACAGCACACAGGTCACGTAGAAGCCGAGCATCAGCACGGCGAGACTCTTGAGCGCGTCGAGCCCGGCGGACCCGACGACGGCGGCGATCGCACCGAACGCACCGACCGGCGCGGCCCACATGATCATGCCCAGGATGCGGAAGACGAGCCGCTGGATGTGCTCGACACCGCGGAGCACCGGCTGGCCGACCGATCCCATGGCCTGCAGCGCGAACCCGGCGAGCAGCGCGATGAGCAGCGTCTGCAGCACCTGGCCCTCGGTGAAGGCGGAGACGAAGGTGGTCGGGATGATCGACAGTACGAAGTCGACCGGGCCGAGCGCCTCGGAGTCGACCTGGCTGTGTCCGGAGGCCTTGAGGGCGTTGGTGAGGTGCAGCCCGTCGCCCGGGTGCAGGATGTTGCCGACGACGAGACCGATGCCCAGCGCGACCAGGGACATCACCAGGAAGTAGCCGAGCGCGATACCGCCGACGGCACCGACCTTGGCGGCCTTCCGCACGGACCCGATCCCGAGCACGATCGTGCAGAAGATGATCGGCGAGATCATCATCTTGATGAGGTTGACGAAGCCGGTCCCGAGCGGCTTGAGCTCGACTCCGGTGTCGGGCCAGATGAGGCCGACCGCGATACCGAGGGCGACCGCAGCGATCACCGCGATATAGAGGTAGTGGGTGCGGTCTCTCTTAACAGCGGGTGCGGCTGGTGCCGCAGGCATCGTCGTCACGGCTCGCCTCCTTGACGTCTTCGTCGGTATGACCGGCGTGCGGCTCACGTCCGGGGGATGGGGGGGTGGGGTGCGGCTCACGAGGGCGGGAAGTGATGGCCGGAACCGAATGTCCGGCTTCCGTTCGTTCCTCGCTGCGGTGACTATCCTCCTGCCGTGTGAGGGCGGTCACCCTTCCGTTCATTGAGTTCATGCCCGACCCGGAAGGCACACTGCTGACATGCGTTTTCCGTCCGTCCCCCGCCCCCGCAGCCTGGCCGGCCAGCTCTTCGCCATGCAGGCCGTGCTGATAGCGGTACTGGTCGCCGGTTACGCGCTGTTCACGTACGTCAGCGACCGCCACCAGGCGGAGGAGGCGGCGACCCGGCAGGCGACGGCGGTGGCACGGTCGGTAGCCGACGCCCCCTCGGTCCGCGCGGCGATCCACACGAAGAACCCTTCGGGGCTGCTCCAGCCCTATGCCCTCCAGGTGATGCGGGACACGGACGTCGACTTCGTCACGATCATGACCCCGGAGGGCATCCGCTGGACCCACCCCGACCAGAACGAGATCGGCAAGCACTATCTGGGCCATATCGAGGCGGCCCAGCACGGCCAGACCCACAGCGAGACCTACAAGGGCACCCTCGGCGCCTCGGTGCGCACGGTGACCCCGGTGTGGGAGAACGGCCGGGTGATCGGCCTGGTGAGCGCCGGCATCAAGGTGGAGGCGATCAGCCAGCGCGCCCAGGAGCAGGTGACGGCGCTGCTGGGGGTGGCGGCGAGCGCGCTGGCGCTGGGCGCGCTCGGCACGTACGTCATCAACGCCCGCCTGCGCCGGCACACCCACGGCATGAACGCGGCGGAACTGAGCCACATGCACGACTACCATCAGGCGGCGCTGCACGCGGTGCGCGAGGGGCTGCTGATGCTGGACGGCCAGTACCGGGTGGCGCTGATCAACGACGGGGGTCGGGAGCTGCTGGGGGTGGGCCCGGAGGGGGAGATCATGGGGCGGTCGGTGGCGGAGCTGGGGCTGCCCGCGCCTCTGACCGGCGCGCTGCTCGCCTCCGAGCCCCGGGTGGACGAGGTGCACCTGACGGCGGACCGGGTACTGGTGGTGAACACGTCGCCAGTGTCGGGCGGAGAGCGCCGAGGAACGGTGGTCACCCTCCGGGACGTCACCGAACTCCAGTCCCTGATGGGCGAGTTGGACTCGGAGCGAGGCTTCACGCAGGCCCTGAGGTCCCAGGCCCACGAGGCGGCGAACCGCCTGCACACGGTGGTGTCGCTCATCGAACTGGGCCGGGCGGAGGAGGCGGTGGACTTCGCGACCGCGGAGCTGGAGCTGGCGCAGGCGCTGACGGACCAGGTGGTGGCCGCGGTCAGCGAACCGGTCCTCGCCGCCCTGCTGCTGGGCAAGACCGCCCAGGCGAACGAGCGGGGCGTGGAGCTGGTGGTCTCGGACGAGAGCCGGCTGGATGACGGTTTGCTACCGGAGAGCCTGTCGGCGCGCGATCTGGTCACCATCCTCGGCAACCTGATCGACAACGCGGTGGACGCGGCCCAGGGGACGGTAAGGGCGCGTGTGACGGTGACCGCGTACGCGGAGGACGCCGAGTTGGTGATGCGGGTGACGGACACGGGTGCGGGGGTCGACCCCGCCCACGCCGAGCTGGTCTTCCAGCGCGGCTTCTCGACGAAGCCGGCGGGACCGGGCGGGCGGGGGCTGGGGCTGGCCCTGGTACGGCAGGCGGTCGTACGGCTGGACGGCACGCTGACGGTGACGGAGGCGCCGGAGGGCGGAGCGGTGTTCGAGGTACGGCTGCCGTTGCGGGCGTCGGTGGCGGGAGGCGAGGCCTGATGACCGGGGAGCCGATCAGAGTCCTGGTCGTCGAGGACGACCCGGTGGCCGCGGACGCGCATGTGATGTACGTGGGCCGGGTTCCGGGGTTCGTGGCGGTGGGCAAGGCGCACACCGGGGCGGAGGCGCGGCGGATCCTGGACCGTACGCCGGTGGACCTGCTCCTCCTTGACCTGCACCTGCCGGACGTGCACGGCCTGCAGTTCGCGCGGTCGCTGCGGGCGGCGGGGCATCAGGCGGACGTCATAGCGGTGACGTCGGCACGGGACCTGGCGGTGGTGCGGGAGGGGGTGTCACTGGGGGTCGTCCAGTACGTCCTGAAGCCGTTCACCTTCGCGACACTCCGGGACCGGCTGACCCGGTACGCGGAGTTCCGGGCGGCGGCGGGCGAGGCGAGCGGCCAGGACGAGGTGGACCGGGCGCTGGCGGCACTGCGGGCGCCGTCGCCGGCGGCTTTGCCAAAGGGCTTGAGTGCGCCGACCTTGGAGCGCGTGACGTTCGCGTTGCGGGAGTCGAAGGAGGGGCTGACCGCGGCGGCGCTGGCGGAGAGCGTGGGGATCTCGCGGATCACGGCCCGGCGGTATCTGGAGCACTTGGTGGAGGCGGGGCGGGCTGGGCGGAGTCCGTTGTATGGGCAGGTGGGGAGGCCGGAGTTGGTTTATCGGTGGGGGCGGGGGGAGGGGCGACGGTGAGCGTCTCGGCCAGGGCGCGGGCTTCGGCGGCTTCGGCGGGGGCGTTTCCGACGGTGAAAGCGTCGGCGGCCAGAGCGTAGTGGGCACGGGCTTCGGCGGGGCGCAGAGCGTACCTGTAGGCGAAGGCCAGACCGCACAGGACCTGACCTGCCCCGTACCAGTCCTGGAACTCGAGGTAGATCTCCAGGGCCTTGCAATATGCCTCGATCTCATCCCCTACCCGGCCTGCGGCCAGCGAGGCCATGGCGAAGCTGTGCCACGCCCTGGCCTCGCCGTATCGGTCCTCGACGGCCTGGAAAAGGTCGCGGGCCCGGGTGAGGGTCTCAACGGCCTCGCCTGCCCGGCCCGCCGTCTGCAGGACGATTCCCAGATTGACCCACGCGTCGGCCTCGCCTGCGCGATCCCCTGCTGCCCGGCACAGGTCACCGGCTCTGGTGAGGGTCTCAACCGCCTCCTCTGCCCGGCCCGACTCCTGCAGGACGATACCGAGATTGACCCACGTGCTGGCTTCTTCGACCCTGTTCCCGGCAGCGTTGTGGAGGTCACCGGCCAGAGTGAGGACGCCAACCGCCTCCTCCGCCCGGCCCACCGTCTGCAGGGCGTTGCCGAGGTTGTTCAACGCGATGGCCTCGCGGTATCGGTCCCCCGCGCGGCGTGCTGCCCCCAGCGCGGCACCGCAGACGCTGATCAGGTCATCAAAGTACCGTCGCCGGGCAAGGTACTCCGCGAGGAACTCGGCCAGCTGCACCGCCATGCCCGCGAACCGCTTCTCCTGCGCCCACATCACCGCCGCCACCAGACCTGCCCGCTCCCTGTCCAGCCACGCAAGCGCCTCCGCCCGGTCCGCGAACCGCTCCGGCACCGGTGTACCCGGCAGCCCTCGGAAGCGGTCGTTGGCCGCCTCGGCCAACTGGCAATAGAACGCCAGCACCCGGTCCCGGGCGGCCTCTCCCTCCGCGCGTAACCCCACGTCCTGCGCCACGACAGCCGCCCCGAACGCCCGTACCAGGTCGTGCAGTCGCCACTGTCCTCGCCCGGTCCCCCGCTCGACGAGGTGCGCACGAGCCAGCGTCCTCAGATTCCGCAGCGGCGAAGCCTCGGCCCCCGTGAGCACTGCGACCACCTCGTCACTCACCTCAGGCCCAGGCGCAAGAGCAAGCAGACGCAGCAGCCGGGCCTGCTCGGACGGCAGACGGCGGTACGACAGCTCGAAGGCGGCTCGGACGCTGCGCTCCCCGTCGTCGAGGTGGAGGAGCCTGTCGTATGAGGACTCAAGGCCTTCGACGAGTTCCGCGACCGGCATGCCACGGTCCTCCGCCAGCAGGGCGGCCGCGATCTGGAGGGCCAGCGGCAGGTGCCCGCACAGGTCGGCGAGTTGTGTGGCAGCCTCGACGTCGTCCGCCACGCGGCTGTCCTCAAGGTTGGCGTTTCGCACCGCGAGATCGATGAGTTCTATTGCGTCTTCGGGGGTGAGCTGATCCAACGGCATCAGGCGGGCGCCGAGTTGGGCCAGTCGGTCGCGGGAGGTGACCAGCACCCGGTGCCGGCTGTCCCCCGGCAGTAGCGGCCGTACCTGATCCGGCGACGACGCGTTGTCGGCCAGCAGGAGCACCGCACCCTGTTCGCGCGTCCGCTCGGCGAGCACTGACCGGTAGAGAGCCGCACGGTCGTCGGTCGTGGCCGGAATGTGCTCCGGCGGCACTCCGAGGGCCCGCACCAGGGACTGGAGGGCCTGATCGGCGCTGACCGGTTCCTCGTCGTACCCATGCAGGTCGACGAAGAGCACCCCGCCCGGGAACCACCCGTTCCCACACGCCAGGTACGCGGCCTCGACGGCAAGTGCGGTCTTGCCGATGCCGCCCAGTCCGGACACGGCGGTGACGAGAACCGCGGCGGAGTCATCGAGCGCCCGCAGCAGTTCGGCGATCTCCTCGGCCCGCCCGGTGAACCCTCCGGGCCTCGGCGGCAGCGAGGCCAGTACCTCTGGTGCGGCAGCGGCCCCGCGCTGTTGGATCACGACCTGGAGGCCGACCACCTTGTCCAGGAAGACCCCACCGCTGAAGTCGGCGTGGTCACCGCCGTACCAGAGCGCCCCGCTGCCCGGCGCAAGCCGCTCCATTGCGGTCGCGACGGCACCCGCGGCCTGCGGATCGTCGGCGAGCAGCTCCGCCACCCGCTCGCCCCAGCCCCGTAGCACCTCCCGCCCGTCCGGACCACCAGCCGCCTCGGCGAGCAGCTCAGCCGACGCACCCGGGCCGCGCTCCAGCCGCCGCGCCAGTTCCGCCACCGCCCGCCGCCCGGCATCCCCACCCGCGCCCTCGGCCAGGGCCGCCAGCAAAGCCGATAAAGCCGCTCTCATGCGCCGATCCGTCCCCCGGTGCCCCCTGCTGCATGGGCATCAACGGTACGGCGTCAAGCGGGCGTCCGCGCCGGTCTCGCCGGCCTCATGTACAGGAGCACCTGCGCCCCGAGCCCCACCACAGCGAGCGCCTCCAGCACCGACAGCCCGACCAGCAACCCACCACGGTCCCCGCCCGCCCAGAACACCACCAGCGCCGCCAACGGCACCGCGCAGAACGCCGTCAGATCGATCACAGCCTGGATCATCTTGCGGGTCCGCCGCCGGACGTCGCTCCGGTGGTACGCCTCCCAGCCGAAGGTACTGAAATCGCTGTCTGCGGCGGCCAGTTGCGCCAGCCTCGGCCCCAACTCGTCCCGCACATAGAGCCCGATCGCCGAGATCTTCTCGTCGTTGACCAGGTACGTCCACCCGAGCACGACACACACCGGCGGCAGCGCCAGCAGCATCGACGCCTGCTTCGCCTGCGCCGCCGCGGCGATGACGGCGGCCACCACGCCGAGTGTCACGTACAGCAGATTGTCCCGGAACCCGATCCGCGCCTTCTGCTCGTCCTTGATCGTCTGGTACTCGGCGAGCAGCAGCTGCCCGACGGTGACCCCTTGCTCCGGCATACGGCTCTCCCCCACCCGACGGGCCGACTCCAGCCGGTCGACCATACCCCCGCCGATCTGCTCCTAGCCCGGCACGCCCCAACAGGCCGATGCGCCGTACGACTTGGCGCTACCGTAAACAAATGCCCGCGAAGCACCCGCGTCCCACCGCCGCAGCCGTCGTCCTCACCGCTCTGCCGGAGGAGTACGACGCCGTGCGGGCCCATCTCGTCGACGCCGAGGAGATCGTGCACCCCAGGAGCGGCACCCGGGTCGAGCTCGGCCGGCTCGCGGACACCGCCTGGACCGTGGCGCTGGCCGAACTGGGCGTGGGTGCCCTGACCGCCGCCTCGCTCACCACGCAGATCGTCGACTGGCTCGACCCCGAGGCGGTGCTCTTCGTCGGAGTCGCGGGCGGTCTCAAGGACGACATCGAGATCGGTGACGTCGTGGTCGCCACGAAGGTGTACGCCATCCATGGCGGCAAGCAGACACCGGAAGGCTTTCAGGCACGCCCCGAGGTCTGGCAGGGCTCGCACCGGCTGGTGCAGGCGGCGCGCTCGGCCCTGCGGGACATGCCGGACGTACGTGGGCACCGCAAGGCGATCGCCGTCGGCGATGTCGTCCTGGCCGACGACAGATCGGCCTTCGCCGCCCACATCCGCCACCACTACAACGACGCCTGCGCGATCGAGATGGAGGGCTCCGGCGCCGCCCACGCGGCCCACCTGAACGGGCAGTTGGACGCCCTGGTGATCCGCGGCATCAGCGACCTCGCCAACGCCGACAAGCACACGGCCGACGCCTCGGGCTCGCAGACACTCGCCGCCGAACGGGCCGCGTCGGTGGCGGTGGGGGTCCTGCGCAAACACCAGCCCCGGGAGTCCTCCGACTCCGAGGAGGATCCCCAAGTACGGTACGGCGGCGACCACATCGACTTCAGGGGCGGCACCTTCCACGGCCCCGTCATCGGCAAGCAGACCGGACGCTAGCGGCAAGGTCACGGCCCACGGCCCGGTCCCCCAGGCGACGGCCACCCTGCCGCCGCGCCCGCTGGGCTTCACCGGCCGCTCGGCGGAGCTGGACCGCCTGCTCCCCCATCTCGCCCCAGACACGGCTGACGAGGACGCCCTCCCCCTCCTCATCTTCGCCGTCACCGGCATGGGAGGCATCGGCAAGACCGCGCTGGCGGTGGAGGCGGGGCATAGGGCGCGCGCGAAGGGGTGGTTCCCCGGCGGCACGCTCTTCGTGGACCTGCGCGGCTACGACGACGCCCCGGTCACCGCCGACCAGGCGATCCTGGCCCTCCTCGACGCTCTCGGCGTCCGGGGGACAGATCTGCCGCCGACCACGGAACGCCAGTACGACGCCTACCGCGCGCTCCTCGCCGATCAGCAGGACCGGATGCTGCTGATCCTGGACAACGCCTCGGATCCCTCCCAGTACCTCCCGCTACTGCCGGGCACGGACCACCACCGCGTGCTGATCACCTCCCGGGACCGCCCCGACGCCCTGCCGGTACGCCTCATCGACCTCGAGACACTCGATCCGGACGACTCCGTCGCCCTGGTCAGCCGGGCACTGTGCGACACCGACGAGCGGGACGACCGTCCCACCCGTGAACCGGACGCCCTACGCGAACTGGGCGACCTCTGCGGCCACTTGCCTTTGGCCCTCCAGATCGCCGCGGCGATGCTGCGCCGACGCCGGCACCGGAGCATCGCCTCGCTGGTCGCCGAGATCAAGGAGACCGGGGATCCGACCACCGTCCTCGACAACGGCAGTCGCGGTACGGATCAGTACGGACGTTCGCTCGTCCTCCGGCCTGTATTGGAGACCTCGTATCGCCGGCTGCCTCCTGATCAAGCTCGGTTGCTGCGCCTGCTCGCCCTTGCACCGGGTGCGGAGACCGGCACGGAGGCGGTGACCGCACTGGCTGACCTGGACCAGGAAACGGTGCTGTCCTTGCTGGAGGACTTGGCCGCCACACATCTCGTCACGCCGGTCCGGGACGGCGAGGGGGCGGCTTCGGTGATGCGGTGGCGGTTGCATGACCTGGTGCGGGCGTACGGGGTGAGTGTGGTCGCGGGAGATGTGAGGCTGCGGATGGAGGGGGAGGCAGCGCGGGAGAGGGTGCTGGGGTTCTACTGCCGGTGGGCAGGGGCAGCGGATGCTCGGTTGCGGTGGCTGCCGAGGATGGTGGAGCCGGAGCGCTTCAGGGATCGGAGTGCGGCGTTGGCGTGGTTTGACGGGGAGCGGGCAGGGCTGGTGGCAGCGGTCGGGTGGGCTCGGGAGGAGCGGTATGCGGGCGCGGCGGTACGGCTGGCTCTGCGGCTGGGGGAGTATCTCGACTGGCGACGGTATTTCGACGACTGGATCACCGTGGCCGGCGCCGCGCGGGAGGCCGCCCACCGTGCCGGGGACCGACGTCGCGAAGCCATCGCGTCGGGCCATCTCGGGCTCGCCCTGGGGGAGGTGGGCCGGGTGGAGGAGGCGATCGAGGCCCACACCCACGCCCGCGACCTGCACCGGGATACCGACGACCGCCACGGCGAGGCCAGCACGTGGAACAACCTCGGCATCGCCCTCCATGTGGCGGGCCGAGTGGAGGAGGCGATCGAGGCCCACACCCACGCCCGCGACCTGCACCAAGATGCCGACGACCGCCACGGCGAGGCCAGCGCGTGGGGCCATCTCGGGCTCGCCCTAGGGCAGGTGGGCCGGGTGGAGGAGGCGATCGAGGCCCACACCCACGCCCGCGACCTGCACCGGGATACCGACGACCGCCGCGGCAAGGCCAACGCGTGGAACAACCTCGGCATCGCCCTGCGGAAGGCGGGCCGGGTGGAGGAGGCGATCGAGGCGTATGTCGAGGCTTTGCGCGTCTATCAGGAGTTCGGGGATTGGTACGGGGCTGGCCAGGCCCTCTTCAACCTGGCCCTCGCCCACGAGACCGCCCAGCGCTCGGCCGACGCGCGCGCCTGCCTACTCCAGGCAGCCAACGCCTACACCCGCGGCAACGCCCCCACCCAAGCCGCCCAAGCCCGCGCCTGGGCCGCCGAATTCGCCTAGCCCCCTCACCACCCCCGAGCCCCCCGCCCCGGCAACACCGCCCACATCCGCGTCCCACCCCCAGGCTCCCGCCCCTCCCCGAACCCCCACTCCCCCTCACACGCCCGCACCACGCACCCCAGCACCCGCAGCGCGGCCCGCCTCCGCACCTCGCAAGCCTCCGCGACCCGTGGGTGACGATGCCGAGGATGCCCGTCGTAGAGGATCACCCGCAGCGCGTCCTCCCGGTACCGCAGCGACACGTACACGTCCTCCCCCGGCGTGAACCGACACGCACACGCGGCCAGTTCACTCACCACCTGCACGGCCGCGTCCGTCAGCCCCTCCAGCCCGTGCACCTTCAGTACGACCCGGGTGGCCGCCCGCGCGACCCGGCAACTGGCCGCCCCCGCAGGCAACGTGAAGCTGTAGGCGAGCGTGTCCGGGGACGGCGCCGCCATCTCCGAGACCTCGTCAGTGGCGATGGGACAGGACGTAGCCATGAGTAACTCCTCTTCATCAGACGGGACTTGAGAGGCCGACCCGACCCCACCGGTGGCCTGTCGCGCGAACCTGGGCAGGCTCGCGCGATGCACTTCCGGTGACGTCGATCCGTAAGCGACCCGTCACCGACTGTAGAGCATTTGAGGAGTACACGTACTACTCTCTACGGAACCGGCCGGTGGACCAACCCCCCGCCGCAAGGCAGACTGACCCCGTCAACAGCCAGCCGCGAGGGACCACATGCCGCCGAGAAGCACACCGACGGAACGCCAGCGCCGCCTCGGCGAGGAGTT
The DNA here is from genome assembly GCF_002217755.1 of Streptomyces hyaluromycini. GTDB lineage: Bacteria > Actinomycetota > Actinomycetes > Streptomycetales > Streptomycetaceae > Streptomyces > Streptomyces hyaluromycini. The sequence continues at coordinate 455,761 of NZ_BCFL01000016.1, forward strand.
ACGCAGGATGCGGATCGCGGCCGGGATGACCACGGAGTACGCCGCCGGCCTGCTGGCCGTACCGCGCACCAACGTGCCCAACATGGAGTCCGGCCGCTCCGGCATCAGCCCCGAACGCGTCCGCACCCTCGCGGACAACTACGGCTGCACGGACCAGGCCCTCGTCACGGCACTCGCAGCCATGGCGGGCAGCCGCGAGAAGGGCTGGTGGGAGTCGTACCGGGGGCAGCTCCGCGACGGCTTCATGGACATCGCGGAACTGGAGTGGCACGCCGAGGGGCTGCGCATGGCGGTTACCGTGCACATGCCCGGACTCCTCCAGACCGAGGAGCACGCACGCGCGGTCTTCGGCGCCGTCTTCCCGCCCCTCGCCCCGGCCGACATCGACCTGCGCACCGCCCACCGCATGGACCGGCAGCAGGTTCTCGACCGCGCCGAGCCCCCTGCCCTCGACGTGATCCTCCACGAGGCGGCCCTGCGTATGGAGTTCGGCGGGCCGAAGGTGGCGAGGCGACAGCTCGACCACCTGCTGCGCATGTCCGAGCGCGACAGCGTCACCGTTCGGGTCATCCCGTTCAAGGCGGGCGGCTTCCCCGGCGCCGGGCAGTCCGTCGTCTACGCCGAGGCCGCCGTACCCCGCCTCGACACCGTCGAACTGGACAGCACCCACGGTCCCGAGTTCATCGACACGGAGGCACAGCTGGGCAAGTACCGGGCCCAACTCGACGCGGCCGCGGGCGTGGCCCTCGGCGCCGACGCCTCCCGCGACTTCATCCGCACGCTCGCCGACGACCTCTAGGAGCACCCCGTGCCGGACATCACCTGGGAAGAACCCTTCTGCGGCGAGGGAGCCAACTGCTTCCGCCTGGGCACCGACCCCCAAGGCAACGCCTACATAGCCGTCGCGGGCCAGGAGGACACCTACCTCACCGACACCCGCGAAGCCCTCCGTGCCCTCGTCCGCGACATCAAGGCCGGCAGAGCCGACCACCTCCTCTAGCCGCCCAGCCCCTCACTCGCCCCTCTCCCCCTCCAACACCCCCGGCCGGAACGGCTCCACCCCGACCACCCGGCGTACCCTCACCGGCTCGATCAGCAGCATCACCCGCCGCTCTCCCGGCAGCAGCCACGGGTACCGGTCCTCCCCGATGTACTTCCGGGTCAGCCGGTCCATGGACCGCTCCGCCTCCTCCCCCTCCACGAACCGCACCACCCGCCCCCGGATCTCCACCCGGTCGTAGGGGTTGTCCGGGTCGTGGTGCGAGAGCGAGACGGCGGGGTTGCGCCGCAGGTTCTCCTCCTTCACGCGGCCGATCGCCGTGTTGACCATGACGTGGTCACCTTCGAGGTCCACCCACATGGGCGACACCTGCGGCACACCGTCCGCCCCGACGGTCGCGAGATGCCAGAAGTTCGGCGCCAGCAGCCGCTCACGAACGTGCTCGTCCAACCTGCCTGTGCGGTCCACGGAATACATAGGGGCATCCTCGCCTCGTCCCTGTCCCAGCAAACCAGCAAACCAGCAAACCAGCAAACCCCCGCAGACTCATTGACCTGACTAGACCACTCCACTTACCTTCACACGGCAAGAGAGACGAACCCCCAGGCCACAGTGCAGTGGCCGCCGAGGAGGTCGTGCCCGTGCGCCCCACCGCCGTCAGCATCCTTGCCCTCTCCCTCGTCACCGCCGCCGCTTCCCTCACCGCGTGCGGCAGCGGATCCGGGAGCAGTCCCGACACCGTGAAGATCTCTTTCAAGCAGTCCACGGACAACTCCATCAAGGTGATGGACACGTATCTCGCGGACATCAAGAAGCAGTTCGAGAAGGAGTACCCGGGGAAGAAGGTCGAGCTCGTTCCGATCAAGGCCCCGGACTCCGAGTACTACACGAAGCTGCAACAGATGCTCCGGTCGCCCCGGACCGCTCCCGACCTGGTCTACGAGGACACCTTCCTCATCAACTCCGACATCACCAGCGGGTATCTCAAGCCCCTCGACTCGTACCTCGCCAAGTGGCAGGACTGGGGGCAGTTCGTCGACACCGCCAAGGCGGCCGCCCAGGGTGAGGACGGGAAGACGTACGGCGTCCCGGACGGGACCGACACCCGTGGGCTCTGGTTCGACAAGCGGGTGTTCAAGAAGGCCGGGCTGCCCACCGACTGGCAGCCGAAGACCTGGGACGACGTGCTCGCCGCCGCCCGGACCGTCAAGGAGAAGGTCCCCGGCGTCACGCCGCTGAACGTCTACACGGGCAAGCCCGTCGGCGAGGGTGCCACCATGCAGGGCTTCGAGATGCTGCTGTACGGCACCAACGACGGGACCACCGACCCGCTGTACGACAGGACGAGCAAGAAGTGGATCGCCGGGAGCCAGGGGTTCAAGGACGCGCTCTCGTTCGTCGAGACCGTGTACAAGGACAAGCTGGGGCCGGACGTCTCCGACGCCCTCGACCCCAACTTCGGCACCGCCGTCCGCGGTGAACTCCTCCCCCAGGGCAAGCTCGGCATCGACCTCGACGGGTCCTGGCTGCCGCAGGACTGGCTGAAGGGCAGCGGGCACGAGTGGCCGGACTGGTCCAAGGACCTCGGCCTCGCCTACATGCCCACCCAGCACGGCCAGGCCCCCGGCCAGGTCAGCATGTCCGGTGGCTGGACCTGGTCCATCCCCAGCAAGGCGGCCAACCCCGACCTCGCCTTCGACTTCGTCAAGACCATGCAGACCAAGGCGAACGCCCAGAAGTGGTACATCGCCAACTCCGGGATCGCGGTACGCAAGGACGTCGCGAGCGATCCGTCGTACACATCCGCCCAGCCGGGCATCAAGTTCTTCACCGACCTGGTCGCCAGTACCCACTACCGGCCCGCCTACCCGGCCTACCCGAAGGTCTCCACCGCCATCCAGGAGGCCATGGAGAGCGTGACGACCGGTGACGCGTCGGTCGACAAGGCGGCGAGTACCTACGATTCGACGCTCAAGGACGTCACCGGCAACCAAGTGGTCACCCAGTGAGTCAGGCAGTGCGTCAGGCAGTGCGCCAGCCAGGGGAGCGGTCGGTCGGTCACCCTGTGATCGGCCGGCGACTGTTCCGCGCTCTCCCCCTCACCCCCGCCCTGGTCCTGCTCCTCCTCTTCCTCGGCGGGCCCATCGTCTACTGCGCCTGGATCGCCTTCACCGACCTCCAGCTCACCGGCCAGGCGCACTCCTCCTTCGTCGGTTTCGCCAACTTCCGTGCGGCGTTCCACGACGACGCCTTCCTGAACGCCGTCTGGCTGACCCTCGTCTTCACCGTGCTGTCCGCGCTCGTCGGGCAGAACACGCTGGGGCTGGCGCTCGCCGCGCTGATGCGGCGGGCGTCGAAGCCGGTACGGACGCTCACCGGCGGGATCGTCATCACGGCGTGGGTGCTGCCGGAGGTCGTCGCCGGGTTTCTGCTGTACGCCTTCTTCCGGCGGGAGGGGACGCTCAACGCCATCCTCGACTTCCTGCATCTCCCGTCCCAGAACTGGCTGTTCACGCTCCCCATCCTGGCCGTGTCGTTCGCCAACGTGTGGCGGGGCACCGCCTTCTCGATGCTCGTCTACTCCGCCGCCCTCGACGAGATACCGAACGAGATCGAGGAGTCGGCGGAGGTCGACGGCGCCGGCGGCTGGCGGCGGATGTGGCACATCACGCTGCCGATGATCCGGCGGTCCATCGGCACGAACCTGATGCTCAACACCCTCCAGACGCTCTCCGTCTTCGGGCTGATCTGGGTGATGACCAGGGGCGGCCCGGGGGACAGGAGCCAGACCCTGCCCCTCTTCATGTACGAACAGGCCTTCCAGAACAGCATGATCGGGTACGGCACCGCCGTCGCCCTTCTGCTGCTCCTCGTCGGCTCGCTCTTCTCCGTCGTCTACATGCGGCTGCTGCGCACGGAGGTGTGAGCCGAAAGATGCCTCGCAATCGCCACCGCTCGCGCCGCCTCGCCGCCGACCTCGGGCTCCTCGTCGTGGCCGCCGCCTTCGTGCTGCCGCTCGCCTGGGTGCTGCTCTCCGCCGTCGACCCGCACGCCGATCTCCGGGTGCGGATCCCGGACGGCTTCACCTTCGGGAACTTCGACGCGGTCCTCACCCCCGACATCACCTACACGCCGCTGCTCAACAGCCTGATCCTGTGCGGGGGCGCCACCGCTCTCACCGTCGGGTGCGCCGCCCTCGCCGCCTACCCGCTCTCCCGCTACCGCTCCCGGCTCAACCGGCCGTTCCTGCTCTCCATCCTCTTCGCGACGAGCCTGCCCATCACCGCGATCATGGTGCCCGTGTACGCGCTGTTCGTGCGGATCAACCTCATCGACACCATGCAGGGCACGATCCTGTTCTTCGCCGCCTCCCAACTCCCCTTCGCCATCTGGCTGATGAAGAACTTCATGGACGGCGTACCGAAGGAGCTGGAGGAGGCCGCGTGGACGGACGGCGCCAACTCCGCCCAGTCGCTGGTGCGGATCGTGCTTCCGCTCATGGGACCCGGTCTCGCCGTCGTCACCGTCTTCGCCTTCGTGATGATGTGGGGCAACTTCTTCGTCCCGTTCATGCTGCTGCTCTCGCCGGACCAGATGCCCGCCTCGGTCAGCATCAACGACTTCTTCGGCAACCGCGGCACCGTCGCGTACGGCCAGCTCGCCGCCTTCTCCGTCATCTACTCGACGCCGGTGATCCTGCTGTACGTCCTGGTCGCGCGGCGGCTGGGCGGCGGATTCGCGCTGGGCGGCGCCGTCAAGGGATGAACAGGTCACACGTACAAGGGAAACCGTACGTTCGTACAATCCGTGTTCCTGGCCGAACGGACCGTAGTCAATGTCCTTGACCGCCCCTACCTTGTCGGCTGTGCGCCGACCCCCAGCTCTGCCGAACCAGCCAGGTCCCCCCTTCAACGCCCCTGTCGCCCGCAGACTCCGTGCCGCTCTCGGCATGGGTCCCGAACACGTGGCCCACGATCTGCGGGCCTCGTACGGGCTGCCGTACGCCACGCCCGATCTCGTCCTCGCCTGGGAGCGCGGCGCGGTGATCCCCAGCAGTCCCGAACTCACCGCGCTGGCGGGCGTGTTGTGGTGCGCCCCGGGCGAACTGATCGGCCGGCCGCGGACTCTGCGCGAGCACCGGATCGCGCGCGGGCTGGCTCCGGAGGACGTGGCGCTGGCGGTCGGCCTCGACCTTCTCGGGTACCTCGCGATGGAGGAGGACGAGGAGTGGCAGGGCACGGAACGGCAGTCCGCCGCCCTGGCCGAGGCCCTCCGGCTGTCCCTGCCGGACTTCGTCACCGTCACCGGCAAGGAGGAAAGACTGGCGGAGCTGCTGCGGGGCGCGGTCACCACCCGCTGGCAGGCCTACGTCCGCCAGGTGGGCAAGGTCGTCCCCCTGGACAAGCACCTGATCGAGGACACGCTGCGCGATCTGCACGAGAGCTACCAGGGCCAGATGACGGCAACCCTGGCCTGGGGCAACATCCCGACAGCCGAGTCGGCCGAGGACAGGGGAAAGGACTTCCTGACGGGGATCGTCACCCTTTTCTGGGAGCGGATGGACAGCGCCCCGTAAGGGGCGCGGGGAACTGCGCGCTCAACCCCCACCGGCCCGCAGCTCCCCACCACCGAACCGCCCCTTAAAACACCGACTCCGCCTCGTCCATACGATCCTTCGGCACCGTCTTCAACTCGGTCACCGCCTCCGCGAGCGGCACCATCTGGATGTCCGTCCCCCGCAGCGCCGTCATCTTCCCGAAGTCGCCCCGGTGCGCCGCCTCCACCGCATGCCACCCGAACCGCGTCGCGAGGACGCGGTCGTAGGCCGTCGGCGTACCGCCCCGCTGCACGTGCCCGAGGATGACCGGCTTGGCCTCCTTGCCGAGCCGCCGCTCCAGTTCGTACGCCAGGGCCGTGCCGATGCCCTGGAAGCGCTCGTGGCCGTACAGGTCGATCTCGCCCTTGCCGTAGTCCATCGTGCCCTCGGCGGGGTGCGCGCCCTCCGCCACGCAGACCACGGCGAACTTCTTGCCGCGGGCGAAGCGCTCCTCGACCATCTTGACCAGGTGGGCGGGGTCGAAGGGCCGCTCGGGGAGGCAGATGCCGTGGGCGCCGGCCGCCATCCCGGATTCCAGGGCGATCCAGCCGGCGTGCCGGCCCATCACCTCGACGACCATCACCCGCTGGTGGGACTCGGCGGTGGTCTTCAGGCGGTCCATCGCCTCCGTGGCGACGCCCACCGCCGTGTCGAAACCGAAGGTGCGGTCGGTGGACGAGATGTCGTTGTCGATGGTCTTCGGGACGCCGACGACGGGCAGGCCGGCGTCGGACAGCATGCGGGCCGCGGTCAGCGTGCCCTCGCCGCCGATCGGGATCAGCACGTCGATGCCGAACTCCTCCGCCATGTCGGTGGCCCGCTCACAGGCCTCGCGCAGACGGTCCCGCTCCAGTCGCGACGAGCCCAGGATCGTGCCACCGCGGGCCAGGATGCCGCCGACCGCGTCCAGGTCGAGGGGGACGTAGTGGCCTTCGAGCAGACCCCGGAAGCCGTCCTCGAAACCGATGACCTCGTCGTCGTACTGTGCGACAGCCCGATGCACCACCGATCGGATGACGGCGTTCAGGCCGGGGCAGTCGCCGCCTGCGGTGAGAACTCCGATGCGCATGGTGGTGTGTCTCCTGCTCGCTGTCGTTACCGATGAGCCGATCCGATTGTTTCATGCCGCGCGGGCGGGTGAAGTCCTGACGGGCGCCTTATCCGGCGCCGGGGGTATTGTCAAGAGGGTTCCGCTCACCCCGGTGGGCGATTTTTGTGCGGCTATACAGAGACCTGTACGCAGAGACCTATACAGAGACGGAGTGCACACGTGACGCGCAGCGTGTACGTGACCGGGATCGACCGCGGCGACGGCCGCCAGGTCGTCGAGCTGGGCATGATGGAGCTGCTGACCCGGCAGGTCGACCGGGTCGGTGTCTTCCGCCCTCTCGTCCATGACGGTCCCGACCGCCTGTTCGAACTGCTGCGTGCCCGGTACCGCCTCTCCCAGGACCCGGCGACCGTCTACGGCATGGACTACCACGAGGCCTCCGCCCTCCAGGCCGAGCGCGGCGCCGACGAGCTGGTCTCCACCCTCGTCGACCGCTTCCACCTGGTCGCCCGCGACTACGACGTCGTTCTCGTGCTCGGCACCGACTTCGCCGACACCCAGTTCCCGGACGAGCTGTCCCTCAACGCCCGGCTCGCCAACGAGTTCGGTGCCTCGGTGATCCCGGTGGTCGGCGGCCGCGACCAGAGCGCGGAGTCGGTGCTGGCGGAGACCCGGAACGCGTTCCGGGCGTACGACGGTCTGGGCTGTGACGTGCTGGCGATGATCGCCAACCGGGTCGCCCGCGAGGACCGCGACGCGATAGCCGAGCGGATCGACGGGCGGCTGCCGGTGCCGGTGTACGTGCTGCCGGACGAGCCCGCGCTGTCCGCTCCGACGGTCGCGCAGATCGCCCACGCGCTCGGTGCGAAGGTGCTGCTGGGCGACGACTCGGGGCTGGCCCGGGACACCCTGGACTTCGTGTTCGGCGGCGCGATGCTGCCGAACTTCCTGCCCGCCCTGACCCCGGGCTGTCTGGTGGTGACGCCCGGCGACCGCGCCGACCTGGTCGTCGGCTCGCTGGCCGCGCACAGCGCCGGCACCCCGCCGATAGCCGGCGTGCTGCTCACCCTGAACGAGCGGCCCACCGACGAGATCCTCACCCTCGCCGCCCGGCTCGCCCCCGGCACCCCGGTGATATCCGTGCCCGGCAACAGCTTCCCCACCGCCGCCCAGCTGTTCTCCCTGGAGGGCAAACTGAACGCGGCCACCCCGCGCAAGGCGGAGACCGCGCTCGGCCTGTTCGAGCGGTACGTCGACACCGCCGGCCTCAACAAGCGGGTCTCGGCGCCGAGCACCGGCCGGCTCACCCCGATGATGTTCGAGCACAAGCTCCTGGAGCAGGCGCGTTCCGACAAGCGCCGGGTCGTGCTGCCGGAGGGCACCGAGGCCCGGGTGCTGCATGCGGCGGAGGTGCTGCTGCGCCGGGGGGTATGTGACATAACACTGCTCGGGCCCGTCGACCAGATCCGCAAGAAGGCCGCCGACCTCGGCATCGACCTCGGCGACGCCCAGCTGATCGACCCGGCCACCTCGGAACTGCGCGACGCCTTCGCCGAGCAGTACGCCCTGCTGCGCGCCCACAAGGGCGTGACCGTGGAGCTGGCGTACGACGTGGTCGCCGACGTCAACTACTTCGGCACCCTGATGGTGCAGGAGGGCCTGGCGGACGGCATGGTCTCCGGGTCCGTGCACTCGACGGCGGCGACGATCCGGCCGGCCTTCGAGATCATCAAGACCAAGCCGGGGTCGTCGATCGTCTCGTCCGTCTTCTTCATGTGCCTCGCCGACAAGGTGCTGGTCTACGGCGACTGCGCGGTGAACCCGGACCCGAACGCCGAGCAGCTCGCCGACATCGCCGTCCAGGCGGCGGGTACGGCCGCCCGGTTCGGGGTGGAGCCGCGGATCGCGATGCTGTCGTACTCCACGGGTACGTCGGGTTCGGGGGCGGACGTGGACAAGGTGCGGGAGGCGACCGAGCTGGCGCGCTCCCGGCGGCCCGATCTGAAGATCGAGGGGCCGATCCAGTACGACGCGGCGGTGGAACCGTCCGTGGCCGCCACCAAGCTGCCGGGCTCCGAGGTCGCCGGGCAGGCCAGCGTGCTGATCTTCCCGGACCTCAACACCGGCAACAACACCTACAAGGCCGTGCAGCGGTCGGCCGGCGCGATCGCGGTCGGGCCGGTGCTCCAGGGGCTGCGCAAGCCCGTCAACGACCTGTCCCGGGGCGCCCTCGTCCAGGACATCGTCAACACCGTCGCCATCACGGCGATCCAGGCCCAGCACCCGGCCGAGTCCCCGGCCGCGTCCCCGAGCGAGAAGGCAACCGCCCAGTGAGCCACCGTCCGACCCGTGTCCTCGTCCTCAACTCCGGCTCCTCGTCGGTGAAGTACCAGCTGCTGGACATGCGGGACAGCAGCCGGCTGGCGGTGGGGCTGGTCGAGCGGATCGGCGAGCAGACCTCACGGCTGAAGCACACCTGCCTCGGCAGCGGTGACACCCGCGAGGCCGTCGGGCCGATCGCCGACCACGACGCCGCGCTGAAGGCCGTGGCGGAGGAGCTGGGGAGGGACGGGCTCGGGCTGGACTCGCCGGAGCTGGCCGCGATCGGGCACCGGGTGGTGCACGGCGGGATGTTCTTCACCGAGCCGACGGTGATCGACGACGCGGTGCTCGCCGAGATCGAGCGGCTGATCCCGGTCGCCCCGCTGCACAACCCGGCCAACCTGACCGGGATCCGCACCGCGCAGGCGCTGCGCCCGGACCTGCCGCAGGTCGCCGTCTTCGACACGGCGTTCCACACGACCATGCCGGAGTCCGCGGCGCGTTACGCGATCGACCCGAGGATCGCCGACCGGTACCGGATCCGCCGCTACGGCTTCCACGGCACCTCGCACGCGTACGTGTCCCGGGCGACCGCGAGGCTGCTGGGAAAGACACCGGAAGAGGTGAACGTCATCGTGCTGCACCTCGGCAACGGGGCGTCGGCGTCGGCCGTCCAGGGCGGCCGGTGCGTGGACACCTCCATGGGCCTGACGCCTTTGGAGGGGCTGGTGATGGGCACCCGTTCCGGTGATCTGGACCCGGCCGTCATTTTCCATTTGGCCCGGGTTGGCGAAATGTCCATGGATGAGATCGACACTCTTCTCAACAAGAGGAGTGGTTTGTTCGGTCTGTGCGGTGACAACGACATGCGGGAGATCAGGCGCCGGATCGACGAGGGCGACGAAGAGGCAGAGCTCGCCTTCGACATCTACATTCACCGCCTGAAGAAGTACATCGGCGCGTACTGCGCCGTCCTCGGCCGGGTCGACGCGGTGGCCTTCACCGCAGGCGTCGGCGAGAACGCGGCCCCGGTGCGGGAGGCGGCCGTGGCGGGCCTGGAGGGACTGGGGCTCGCGGTCGACCCGGGGCTGAACGCCGTACGAGGGGACGAGCCGCGGCTGATATCGCCGGCCGGTGCGCGCGTCGCCGTCGCGGTGGTGCCGACGGACGAGGAACTGGAGATCGCGACCCAGACGTACGCGCTCGTCGGCACCGGATCGGCACCGGTCGGAAATAACAGCTGAGCACATTAGCGCCCATTTGTATCTTCCACCAGACGGAATATTCCGTAGCGAAACAAACCGATAGGATCGCCCCATGCGCCGTTCGAAAATCGTCTGTACTCTCGGCCCCGCGGTCGACACCCACGAGATGCTCGTCGCCATGATCGAGGCCGGCATGAACGTGGCCCGTTTCAACTTCAGCCACGGCTCGCACGCCGAGCACCAGGGGCGGTACGACCGCGTCCGGGCCGCCGCCAAGGAGACCGGCCGTGCCATCGGCGTCCTCGCCGACCTGCAGGGCCCGAAGATCCGTCTGGAGACCTTCGCCGAGGGACCGGTGGAGCTGGAGCGCGGTGACGAGTTCGTCATCACGACCGAGGACGTCCCGGGCGACAAGACCATCTGCGGTACGACCTACAAGGGCCTGCCGGGCGACGTCTCGCGCGGCGACCAGATCCTCATCAACGACGGCAACGTCGAGCTGAAGGTCCTGGACGTCGAGGGCGCTCGGGTGAAGACGATCGTCATCGAGGGCGGTGTCGTCTCCGACCACAAGGGCATCAACCTGCCCGGCACGGCCGTCAACGTGCCCGCGCTGAGCGACAAGGACATCGAGGACCTCCGGTTCGCGCTGCGCATGGGCTGCGACCTGGTCGCGCTGTCCTTCGTCCGGGACGCCAAGGACGTCAACGACGTCCACCGGATCATGGACGAGGAGGGCCGCCGGGTCCCCGTCATCGCCAAGGTGGAGAAGCCGCAGGCGGTGGAGAACATGGAGGACGTCGTGATGGCGTTCGACGGTGTGATGGTCGCGCGTGGCGACCTCGCCGTCGAGTACCCGCTGGAGCGGGTCCCCATGGTGCAGAAGCGCCTGATCGAGCTGTGCCGGCGCAACGCCAAGCCGGTGATCGTGGCGACCCAGATGATGGAGTCGATGATCACCAACTCCCGTCCGACCCGCGCCGAGGCCTCCGACGTGGCCAACGCGATCCTGGACGGCGCGGACGCGGTGATGCTCTCGGCGGAGTCCTCCGTCGGCGCGTACCCGGTGGAGACCGTGAAGACGATGTCGAAGATCGTCAAGGCGGCCGAGCAGGAGCTGCTCAGCAAGGGTCTGCAGCCGCTCGTCCCGGGCAAGAAGCCGCGCACCCAGGGCGGTTCGGTGGCCCGTGCCGCATGCGAGATCGCCGACTTCCTCGGCGGCCGCGGCCTGGTGGCCTTCACCCAGTCCGGCGACACCGCCCGCCGGCTGTCGCGCTACCGCGCACAGCAGCCGATCATCGCCTTCACCACCGACGAGAACACCCGCAACCAGCTCACCCTCAGCTGGGGCGTGGAGTCGCACGTGGTGCCGTTCGTGAACAGCACGGACGAGATGGTCGACATGGTCGACCAGGAGATCGCCAAGATCAACCGCTTCAACCCGGGCGACACCGTCATCATCACGGCCGGTTCGCCCCCCGGCGTCTCCGGCACCACCAACATGCTCCGCGTCCACCACATCGGCGACACCGGCAGCAAGTGACGCACCGGTAGCGGGTCTTGAACGCAGGACACGACTGTGCCCCGCCGAGTCGGTACTCGGCGGGGCACAGTCGCTTTGCGGCTCCCGGACGGGTCTGTGGCGGCGGTCAGCCGGTTCCGTCGGTCGTGTAGACGTGCATCCCGGGGATGTGCAAGGTGCCGCCGAACTGGGCGGCCTGGGTGACCTTGACGTTGGTGAAGTAGATCAGCGGGATGTTCAGCGGCGGCGGGTTGTTCACGTCGAACGTGATCGGGATCAGGCCGAAGAGGTTGCCGGAGATGGACTCCGTGTACATCGTCGTGGAGCCGTTGCGGATCGTGGACGTGGAACCGGACGCGGCCTGCACGTGGTAGGTCTTGCCGATGTTCGTGTCCTTGACCGTCTGGTGCAGGTCACCGATGTCGGTGCCGCCCGAGATGACGTACTTCAGCACCTTCTTCGTCTCGCCGCTGGCCGTCTTCACCTCGACGATGCCCTGGTAGTCGGCGCTCTTCAGCGTCAGCGAGCTGGCGCTGAGGTACCAGGGGTCGTCCGCCACCGGCACCTTGTTGTCGACACCGCTCGTGTCGTCGGTGGCGGCGTCGCAGTTGGCGGCCGACGCGCTGGAGCTGGCGGAGGCGCTCGGCGAGGCGCTGGACGTGGCGTCCGCGGCCGCCTTGGTGGCCGCGTCCGCCGCCTTGGTCGCCGTGTCGGTGGTGTCCTTCACGGTGTCCGTGACCGTCTTGGCGGTCTTGGAGACGGTGTCCGAGGCCGAGCCGGAGTCGCTGCTGCCGCTGTCGCTGCTCGACGACTTGTCCGAGGAGGACGAGGACGACGAGGACGACGACGAGTCCGCCGAGGCGGAGGCCGACGGCGACGGGCTCGCGGTGGAGTCCGACGAGGACGAGCTCGTCGTGCTGCCGCCGCTGAGGATGCTGCCGATCGCGTTCCCGATCGAGTCCAGCAGGCCGCCACCGCTGCTGCTGCTCTCGGAGGCGGACGGCGACGGGGTGGCCGTGCTGCCGGAGTCCGACGAACCGGAGGAACCCGACGAGTCCGAGGAACCCGAATCGCCCGAGGACGAGGACGACTTGGAGGCGGACGGCGTCGGCGTGGCCGCATCGCCGGAACCTGAATCCGACGAGGAGGACTTGCCGGACGACGTCGCGTCCTGCGAGTCGGACGAGGCCGTGGCGGACGGCGTGGCCGAGTCCGTGGCACCGTCGCTCGCGCTCGCCGAGGCGGAGGGCGAGGCCGAGTCCAGGGCCGCGACGCAGTCCTTGTAGTCCTCGGCGAGGCTCTTCGACGACGCCGACGACGTGCTGTTGGTGTCGGCGATCGCGAGCGTCGACGTGAACCCGAAGCCCATGAGCACGGCCGTCGGCATCGCCACGGAGGCTATCGCCTTGCCCGCCGGCATGTGGAACCTGGTGAACAGCGGCTTCTTGGGTGCCGCATGGCGCGGCCCGGTTCTCACACGGGACTCGTCCACATCAGTCCCGTGGGTCACCTCGTCAGCCGGCACTGTGCCTCCCGTTCGCCCCGTTCACCGGGCTCGTTCCTGACAGGTCGTTCGACTCGTCCACGCCGTCCGCAGCACCCGTGAAGTAGGCGGCCTCCTCCGGAGCGTCGTCCCTGGCCGGCGGGATCTCGCCCTCCGGCTGCGGCTTCGGGGGCGCGCCCGGGGACCAGGCCACGGCCATCGCACCGCCGACGAGGGCGAGCAGGAAGCCCATGACGAAGCCACCGAAGTTGGACACGGGGAGGGACACCAGCGCCAGCAGGATCGCGGCGATTCCCGCGAACGTGCGGATGTGCTTCTGGTACCAGAGGCTGATGCCCAGGACGACGAGCAGCACGCCGATGATCAGGGATCCGGCACCCGCGGTGGTCGCCATCGCCACCGTGAGGTTGCCGATCTGGAGATGCGCGTACGGGAAGTACATGATCGGGAAACCGGCGAGCAGGATGTACAGACCGGCCCAGAACGGCCGTGTGCCCCGCCAGGAGCGGAACTGCAGCCTCCGGCGGGTGAACTGGCCGGGTGCGGCAGGAGTCTCGGCGCTCATGGAAAACAGCTCCCTGGTGCGGCGTTGCTGTGGTGGTGATGTTGTGTGGTGCGGTGGTGGTTCCTTGTACCGCGCGTGAAGACTGTGGGGAGAAGGTGGAGGGCGGGGGTGCCGTCGGCTCCCCCGCCCGTCACAGAGTGCTTAGTAGCACTCCGCTCCCGACGTCGAGATCGACATGTGCAGACCGCTGAGCTTGAAGGTTCCGGCGGTGGTGGCCCACGCCGTCTGCTTCACGCCGGACAGCGAGGCGTGGTCCGCCTCCTGCGCGAACCCGTACGGGTTCGTCTGCTGGTTGCTGACCTCGCTCGACTTGACGCCCGGACCCTTGGTCGAGTCCTTGGCGGCGACACCGATGTTGATGTTGGTGAACGTCGCGTCGGCGGTGAGGTCGTCGAGGTCGATGTACAGCTTGGTCGCCTCGACCGGCTTCTTCGCGTCGGTGCCCGCGTGCAGGATCAGGCTGACGTTGCCGAAGATCGGGACGTTCGGGGTGACCACGGACTGGCACAGGTTGGTGATCTCCGCGCTGTTGAACGCCGAGACCGCCACCGGGTGGATCGTGCTCTTGCCCGCGAGGGTGTAGCCCGAGTCCACCGCACCGTACTGAACGAAGCCGTCACCTTCCAGCGAGTCGGCCGAGACCTTGAACTGCTGGCCCGACACACTGAACGACGCGGCGAGAGCGCCCTGCGCGAGGGCGACACCTATACACGCCGTGGCGGCCACGCTGGGCACCATGACCACAGCGAACCGCTTCCATCTGGTCCCGCCACGCACCTGGGACTCCATATTTCCTCCTTCTCGGACGTACATCTCCTGGCCCGGTATCGCCCCCAACGGCGGCTCGGCCGGGCAGGGATGGGAGAAGTGCTACGTCCTCGGAAGGGGAGCGCCCGCACTCGGAGGCACGAAACGCACCTCGATCACCGGCGATCACCCCCGAGCGACAACCACTGGTCGCGCCTGACACGCATCACGCACAACCTTGCTGGACAGGCTTCGCCGCAGAGCGAAGACCCCCCTGCCCAAGAGCCGGCGTCACTGCCGCCGACTCTGCTCGGTGGGGACCCACATGAACCCGCGGCCCGACCGGCTGTCGGGGTACGGGAATGGACCGAGCGTCGCCGATCGTGGTGCATTCTCGCCGCCCGCACAAGGGGCTTCGTTACTGGGTAGTAACGGGCGGATAACCGAAGGAGGACCCAGCGGTCTCGGAGAGCAACTCTGGGTGGCATCCAAGGGTGGAGCAAAACGGTTGACGGCTGGACAGAACCAGACACATCAACAGCCCTGATTTACTCCGAGTAACAGCGGCCGCGATTACCAAGATTTGGTAAAGAGCGGCCGCTGTGGCCCCGCGTCGGCAAATCTTTCACTCGGGCATCACAGGACGTGACGTTTAGCGACTGGTCAGAACCGTGTTCAGACCGTGATTCAGAACAGCGCCCGCGCCAGCGCCCGGCGCGCCCCCACGACCCGGGGGTCGTCGATGCCCACGACCTCGAAGAGCTCAAGAAGCCGCCGCCGTACGGCATCCCGGTCGTCCCCGGCCGTCCGCTGCACGGTCTCGATCAGCCGCCCGAAGGCGTCCTCGACATGCCCGCCCACCAGATCCAGGTCGGCGGCGGCGATCTGCGCCTCGGCGTCGGCCGGCTTCTCGGCCGCGTCCCTGCGCACCGCCTGCGGGTCCATCCCCTGCACCCGCTGGAGCAACTCGGCCTGCGCGAGGCCCAGCTTGGCCTCGCTGTTGCCCGGGTCGTCGCCCAGCACGTTCTTGTACGCCTGGACCGCACCGCCGAAGTCACCCGCGTCCAGCGCCTGGACGGCGGCTTCGAGGAGCGCGTCGTACGGACCCGCCGGCACCGCGGGCTCCGGCTGGGCGCCCGGCTCCGCGTCGGGATCGACGACGAGCCCGGTCAGGCCGAACCGCTGCTCGGCGACCTGCACCAGCTGGTCCAGCGTCTCGCGGATCTGCTGCTCGGGGGCCGCGCCCTGGAAGAGCGGCAGTGCCTGCCCGGCGACGACGGCGAACACCGCCGGGATCCCCTGGACCCCGAACTGCTGCATCAGCATCTGGTTGGCGTCGACATCGATCTTCGCCAGCAGGAAGCGGCCGCTGTACTCGACGGCGAGGCGCTCCAGGACCGGGCTCAGCTGCTTGCAGGGCTGACACCACTCGGCCCAGAAGTCGATGACGACAGGGACTTCGGCGGACCGCTGAAGGACATCGCGCTCGAAGCCGGCTTCGTCGACGTCGATGACCAGATCGGCCGGGGAGACGGCACCGGCCCCACCGTGCCGGGCCGTTTCGGCGCGCGCCTGCTCGGCCTTGGTCTTGGCCTCCTGGGCCGCCTTGACCGCGGCGAGGTCGACGACGCCGCTCATGGACATGTTCCGTGGCTGCATGCGTCTATCCTCCCCCGTTCCCGCGCGTGTGTGCCCCACAGCCCGGGGACAACCCCCCGGACCCCCGGCCGTTCCCTGTCTCAAGCTCTTCATCGGGCGCCGGGTCCCCACCCCACGCCGTGGTCGTCGCCCGTGCGGTCACCCACGAGCTTTCGCTACGACTCGTAGCGTAATGCCATCGGAGGTCCGCGCGACACCACATTCCGGTGATCTCCCTCACGGCATCACATGAACCGCCGGTTATGGTCATGGGATGCAGAGCCGTACCCCCGCAGGCCGTACCGGCCGCCCGCGCAGCGCCGCCGCGGACGCGGCGATCCTGGAGGCGACGCGGCAGGCGCTGGTCGAACTGGGCTGGTCCAAGCTCACCCTGGGAGACGTGGCCACGCGGGCCGGGGTTGCAAAAACGACCCTCTACCGTCGCTGGGCGGGCAAGAACGAGCTCGTCGTCGACGCGGTGGCGGAACTGTTCGACGAACTCGAACTCCCCGACCGCGGCAGCCTGGCGAACGACATCGAGGGCGTGGTGCTGCAGTTCGCGGCGATCCTGGACCGCCCGGAGGCCCGCAGCGGCCTGATGGCGGCGGTCGCCGAGTCGACCCGCGACGACGCGCTGCGGGAACGTATCCGCGCCTCCATCGTGGACCGCCAGAAGCGGCTGGTCCTGGAGGGCCGGGCCCGGGCGCAGTGCCGGGGCGAACTCCCCTCCGAGCCGGACCCGGAGGAGGCCGCCCGCACAGTGGACCTGATCTTCGACATGGTGGCGGGTGCGGTGGTCCACCGCACCCTGATGAGCGGCAAGCCGGCGGACGAGGCGTGGGTACGCGACTTCACCCGGGTCCTGCTGCTGGGCCTCGCCTCCCAGTCGCCCGAGACGCCCTAGCCACGCCGAGCCGGCCAAGGTGCCCACTTCCCGGCCGACCGAGTCTGGTGGTGGGTGGGTACAGGTCCCGGGGGTCCAGGGGGCGGAGCCCCCTGGTACGCGGCTAGGGCCTGTCTGACAATTCCCGTCGTCGCCCGGAGGGCGGCCTCGCGGCGTCAGGTGCGTGCTCTCGGCGTGCCGGGCGTAGGCCCTCGTACTGGACCGTACCTGGGTCTGCGCCCGGTGCGGCGAGAGTGCGTGCATGGCGTCGCGAGGCAGACGGGAATTGTCAGACAGGCCCTAGAACCCCGCCGGCTCCGTGTACACCCCCCACTCGTCCCGCAGCACCCCGCAGATCTCACCGAGGGTCGCCTCAGCGCGCACGGCGTCGAGCATGGGCTCGATCATGTTGGCGCCGGACCGGGCAGCGCCCAGCATCGCGTCCAGGGCGGCACGCACCGCGCCCTCGTCCCGCGCCGCCCGCCGTGCGCCCAGCACCCGTACCTGCTCCCGCTCGACCTCGTGCGAGACCCGCAGGATCTCCAGGTCCCCGGTGACCGACCCGGTGTGCACGTTGACGCCGACGACCCGCTTGTCGCCCTTCTCCAGCGACCGCTGGTACTGGAAGGCCGACTCGGCGATCTCGCCGGTGAACCAGCCGTCCTCGATGCCCCGCAGGATCCCGGACGTGACCGGCCCGATCGGGTGCCGGCCGTCCGGACGGGCCCGCAGCCCCCGCTCCTTGATCTGGTCGAAGATCTTCTCGGCGTCGGCCTCGATCCGGTCGGTGAGCTGCTCGACGTACCAGGAACCGCCCAGCGGGTCCGCCACGTTGGCGACCCCGGTCTCCTCCATGAGCACCTGCTGGGTGCGCAGCGCGATCTCTGCGGCCTGCTCGCTCGGCAGGGCGAGGGTCTCGTCGAGGGCGTTGGTGTGCAGCGAGTTGGTGCCGCCGAGCACGGCCGCCAGCGCCTCCACGGCCGTCCGCACCACGTTGTTGTACGGCTGCTGCGCGGTCAGCGAGACACCGGCTGTCTGCGTGTGGAAGCGCAGCCACTGCGACTTGTCCGACCGGGACCCGTACACGTCCCGCATCCACCGCGCCCAGATCCGGCGCGCGGCGCGGAACTTGGCGATCTCCTCGAAGAAGTCGACGTGCGCGTCGAAGAAGAACGAGAGACCGGGCGCGAACACGTCCACGTCGAGCCCTCGGCTCAGCCCCAGCTCCACGTACCCGAAGCCGTCCGCGAGCGTGTAGGCCAGCTCCTGCGCGGCCGTCGCACCCGCCTCGCGGATGTGGTAGCCGGACACGGACAGCGGCTTGTACGCGGGGATGCCGGCCGCGCAGTACTCCATCAGGTCGCCGATCAGCCGCAGATGGGGTTCGGGCTGGAACAGCCACTCCTTCTGGGCGATGTACTCCTTGAAGATGTCGGTCTGGAGCGTGCCGTTGAGGACCGACGGGTCGACGCCCTGCCGTTCGGCGGCGACGAGGTACATGCAGAAGACGGGCACGGCGGGCCCGCTGATCGTCATGGACGTCGTGACGTCGCCCAGCGGGATGTCCTTGAACAGGACCTCCATGTCGGCGGCGGAGTCGATGGCGACCCCGCAGTGCCCGACCTCGCCCAGCGACCGCGCGTCGTCCGAGTCCCGTCCCATGAGGGTCGGCATGTCGAAGGCCACGGAGAGACCGCCGCCGCCGTTGGCGAGGATCATCTTGTAGCGCTCGTTGGTCTGCTCGGCGTTGCCGAACCCGGCGAACTGGCGGATGGTCCAGGTCCGCCCGCGGTAGCCGGTCGGATACAGCCCGCGGGTGAAGGGGTACTCCCCCGGCCAGCCGATCCGCTCGAATCCCTCGTATGTGTCCCCTGGTCGGGGCCCGTACACCGGCTCCACGGGGTCCCCGGAGAGCGTGGTGAAGTCCGCGTCCCGCTTGCGGGCCGCGTCGTAACGGGCCTGCCAGCGTCGGCGGCCCTCCTCGATGGCGTCAGCGTCCATACCCTCGAATTTACTAGGACGTCCAAGTAAATGTCGATGGAGAACCGCCGCACGGGTGTCCGTACGGCGGTACGACCCGGGGGTCTACGGCCTAGGCCTGGACCTTCGCGGCCACCGGAGAACCGTCGGTGACCTTGGCGTCCAGCTCACGGGTGACCTTGCGCTCCACGAAGAAGGCGGCGGTCGGGATCGTGCCCGCCAGCAGCACCCACAGCTGCTTGCCGACCGGCCACTTCGCCTTGGAGCCCAGGTCGAAGGCGAAGACCAGGTAGACGACGTAGAGCCAGCCGTGCGCGATGGCGACGACGCGCGTGACGTCGGCCGCACCGTCGATGTCCAGCCCGTACTTGGCGATCATGCTCAGGCACAGCAGCACCAGCAGCACACCGGTGACGTAGGCCAGGACGCGGTAGCGGGTCAGCACGCTCTTTTTCATGGGGACGAGCGTAACCACCCGTTCCGGGAGATCTTGTCCCGGGTCACTCCTGCGCGGAGGGCGGGTTCAGTCCTCGTCGAAGTCGTTCGCGGCGACCCGCAGCGGCCGCAGCATCGCGAAGATCTCCCCGCACTCCTCGGCGTCGTACACCCCGAGCCCGAAGTCCATCTCCATCAGGTCCCGGGTGGCCGCCTCGACGACCTCGCGGCCCTTCTCGGTGATCGTGGCGAGCGTGCCGCGCCCGTCGTTGGGGTTGGGCCGCTTGTCGACCAGACCGGACTTCACCAGCCGGTCGACGGTGTTCGTCACCGAGGTCGGGTGCACCATCAGCCGCTCGCCGATCTTCGACATCGGCAGCTCGCCGGCCTTGGAGAAGGTGAGCAGCACCAGCGCCTCGTAGCGCGCGAACGTCAGCCCGTACGGCTTGACCACCGCGTCCACCTCGGCCAGCAGGATCTGCTGGGCCCGCATGATCGACGTGATCGCGGCCATCGACGGGACGCTTCCCCAGCGCTGCTTCCAGAGGTCGTCGGCTCGGGCGATGGGGTCGAAGGGAAGACTGAGAGGCTTGGGCACGTCACCGACCCTACCGGCCGGTCATATAGCGGTCAGCCGTGTCTCGGCTTTCGGTCACCTTTGCAACGGGCACCGACGGCACGTCAGCCGGCACGCCTGCCGGGGCAGCCGTTGCGGAACCGAGGGCACGCCCGCCAGGGCAGTCGCTACGACAGTCGCTACGGCAGCCGCCGCGGTGTCCGCCGGGTCGCCGCCGCGAGCCCGCAGCAGCACACCGCCCCCACCGCCCCGGCCCCCGCCACCGCGGCCCGTACCCCCACCGCCTCCGCGGCCACCCCCGCCAGCGTCATGCCGACGCCCTGGACGGTCATCAGCCCGGCGCTGAGCACGGTCATGGCCCGGCCGCGCAGCTCCTCGGGCACCGCCCGCACGAACCACTGGTCCAGGCCCAGCGCGTACGCCGACCCCGCCCCCGCCGCCACCAGGAGCAGCAGCGAGAGCGCGAGGGACGGGTGCAGGGCGTAGCCCAGGTACGGCAGCAGGGTGAGGCAGACCAGCGGGAGGGCGATCCGCTCCCGGGCGGCCGGGCCGAGCCGGGCGCCGGCGTACAGCTCCCCGGCGATCGTGCCGACCGGCAGCGCGCACATCAGCAGGCCGAGCCCCGGGGATCCGGTGCCGAGCATGTCGGCGTAGGGGGCGGCGAGCGCCTCGGGGACGACGGCGAACATCGCCGGGATCCAGAAGAGGAGGAGCAGGCGGCGGACGCGGCGGTCGGCGAGCAGCCGCCGGGTGCCCGCAGCGTCCCCGCCGCGCTCCGCGGCCCGGACGCGGGCGGGGCGGTGCCGGGTGCCGAGGCGCAGCAGCGCGGCCGAGGCGAGGAAGGTGCCGACGGTGATCAGCAGGGCGTGCCGCGGGGCGAGGACGGTGAGGAGCAGCCCGCCGAGGCCGTAACCGGCCAGCAGCGCGCTCTGCGCGACGATCCGCAGCAGGGAGCGGCCGAGCACGAACAGCTCGCCGCCGCCGAGGACGTCGGAGAGGGTCGCCATCCGGGTGCCGGCGAACACCGGCGAGACGACGGCGAGCGCGCAGCGCAGCCCGAGCAGCACCCCGATGCCGGTTCCCGGGACCGCCATCACGGCGACGCACCCCGCGCACACCAGGTCGCACACCACCAGCACCCGGCGGGCCGGGAACCGGTCGGCCACCGGGGCCAGCAGCGTGCCGCCGACCAGGTAGGGCAGAAAGCCCAGCGCGAAGGTCAGGGCGCTGAGCAGCGGCGATCCCGTGAGGTCGTACACCAGCACGGAGAGCGCGATCTCGCTGACGATCACGCCGAGCATGGACAGCACATGGGCGGCGAAGACGGCACGGAACTCGGGTACGGCGAGGACCCGGCCGTAGCCGGCGGGTCGCTCCAGGGCAGGCGCGGACATGGAGGGCAGCGTGCCCGCGTCACGGCCGCCCGCTTAGAGTTTCGGCACCAGCCGAATCTTCCGCTCCTCCGCCCGGGACCCCGCCATGCCCTCCCACCTCCACTTCGACGAGGACGACTTCCTCCGGTGCCGGTTCGCCGTGTCACCGCTGTGGGAGACGCAGGAGGCGGTGCGCACGCTGCGGCGGCCGGACCGGCACGGCTATCACGCGCCCTGGCTGCGGCGGATCAGGGCGGTGGCGGCCGGTCTCGACCTGACCCCGCTGTGGCTGCTGATGCCCCGGGGCGGTCACTCCCCCGACTGGCTGCTGCCGCCGCCGACCGGCCCGGCGGCCTCCGTCGAGGAGGAGCTGGCGGCCCTGCGGGCGGTGGACCCGGCGACGGCCCGGGCGGACACCGCACGGTCGCTCGCGGACACGCCGGGCGCGTCGGACTCGCCGACGGCCCGGGCCTGGCTGGCCGATCCGCCGCGCATGATCCGGGAGCTCACGGATGCGCTGGAGGCGGCCTGGCGGGTCCTGGTGGCCCCGGACTGGCCCAGGCTGCGCGCCCTGCTGGAGGCGGACATCGCCTTCCACTCCCGGCGGCTCGCGGAGGTCGGCCTGGGCGGGCTGCTGCCGGAGATCCACCGCCGCTGCGGCTGGCGGTCCGGGACGCTGACCGTTCAGTCGCCCGGAGCGTACGAGCGGCGGCTCGGCGGGCAGGGCCTGGTGCTGATGCCGAGCGTGTTCACCTGGCCGGACGTCATCAGCACCTTCGACCCGCCGGCCAGGCCCACGCTGGTCTACCCGGCCCGGGGCATCGGCGGCCTGTGGACCGACCCGGCCGACACCACCCCCGACGCCCTGGTACGGCTGCTGGGCCGGGGCCGCGCCGCCGTCCTGGCCGCGCTGACCGAACCGGCCACCACCACCGCCCTCGCCCACCGGCTGCGCCTCGCTCCCTCCTCGGTCTCCGCGCACCTTGCGGTCCTGCGCGACGCGGGGCTGCTCACCCGCCACCGCTACGGCCACCAGGTGCTGTACGAGCGGACCCCGCTGGGCATCACGCTGGCTTCGGGGCCGCCGCGCGGCTGACCCGTGCCACGATGAGGCCCATGCCGGAAGCACCCGACGCGGCCACTGCCTGGCGGTGGCTGCTCGAACGACGTCCGAACACCCGTGGCTACATGACCGACGAACTGGTGGAGATCGTGCACGCGGCCCACGCCGAACCGCGGCTGCGCGCCCTGTACCCCTTCCCGAGCCACGGCGGCCTGCACTTCCTGCGCGGTCTGCCCGGCGAGGTACGTCCCGGCGAGCGCCTTCCGCACGTCCTCTACGGCCCGCCGCCGTACACGGTCCACTCGTCCGACTTCACCGAACTGGGCGAGGCCGCGACGGCCGAGGAGGCCGTCGCCCTGCTGGTCGCACACCTGCCGCCCGAGCCGCGGCAGCGCTAACCGCGGCCGGCGCGGCGCAGACGGTGCCGGACCGCGCGCTGGGCCACCGGGCCGAGGTCCTCCAACGCGGCCACCAGCGCGCCGAGTTGCTCCAGGGCGTCCAGGGCCGCGTGGGCGCCGGCCGCGTCGACGCCCTCGTACAGCTCGATGCCGACGAAGGACGCGGCGACCGTGCGGGCGAGCCCGGCCGGGTCGGTGAACTCCCCGAAGGGCGTGGCCGCGAGGACCCGGACGAGCACCTTCTCTATCTCGGCGATCCACAGGTCGAGCCCGGCCGCCGTGGCGGGCCGGAGCGCCTCGTGGGTCTGCGCGCCGGCCAGCAGCTGCCCGAGCAGGGCGACATGGCCGCCCACCCGCGCCTCCTCGTGGATCTGCCGCCCCACGGTGAGCAGTTCGGCGAACGAGCCGACGGCGGCGAGCCGGGGACGGAAGCGGGCGACGGCCTGCTCGGCACCGTACCGGCAGGCCGCGGCGAGCAGTTCGTCCACGGATCCGAAGTGGTAGAAGACCAGTGCCTGGTTGACCCCGGCGGCCGCCGCCACCGTTCGGGCCGAGGTCTTGGCGATCCCCTGCTCGGTGAGCGTCCGCAGCGCGCCCTCCAGCAGCTTGGTCTTCGTCTCCAGGGACTTGGCGGTCTCCGGGCTCACGCGCGCGGCTCCTCACGGACGGGCCGCAGCCCGGGCCGCACCCCGCAGCCGCGGATGCCGGTGTACGACGCCTCGAAGGTGCCCTGGTAGCCGAAGAGCGGCCCGAAGTACCGGTTCACGACCCGCACCCGGATGCGGAAGCGGCCGGCCCGGTCGTCGTAGGACTCGCGCACCTCGGCGGTGGCGCCGACGAGCTCGGGGACGCGGACGTCCACCGGACCCTCCCTGAAGCGGTGTTCGCCGGAGCGGATCAGCAGGGAGCCGTCGGGCTCGGCGTGGAAGTGCAGTTCGCTGGCGAGGTGCTGATGGGTGCCGAGGTAGTCGAGGATGCGGTCGCCCTTGGGGCTGAGCACCATCTGGGCGTCGAAGCGGCGGGGGCGGCCGGGCAGGTCGAAGGTGCGCACGAAGGTCACCGTCTCACGGCCGTAGCTGTCCGCGTAGGGCACATTCTCGATCTTGAAGGGGACGTTCCTCGCGGCCTTCGGAACCAGGATGTTGCGGGTGGTGCCGAGCGCCAGGAACGGCTTCACGAAGGCCCCGCCGTGCCAGATCCGGTCCATCACGCCGTGGCCGGTGCAGGCCTCGCCGCTCGCCAGGCCGACCGAGAAGCGGCGCTGGAGCTGCGGGTGCAGCCGGTCGAAGTCGGGGCCGAGCACGGTGCGGAACATCGAGGTCACGGCTGCTTCTCCAGGGTGCGCAGGATGCGCGGGGCGGTCACTCGGGCGGGCGGGGTGCGCAGGCAGCGGCGGGCGGCCGGGGTGGTGGCGAGCGGAGACTTGACGAGGGCCAGGAAGAGGGCGACGACCAGGAGGAGCGGGACCAGGAAGGCGACGGTGGGCGCGAGGGTGCCGAGGACCGGGCCCCGGCTCAGGCCGGTGCCGCAGCCGGCGATCGTCAGCGCCCGGGCCGCCATCTCGGCGAGCCAGTTCCACCGTGCCCGTTCCGGGGTGATCCCGCGCTCCAGCCACAGCCGCAGCCGGTCGAAGGACCAGGCGGTCGCCCAGCCCATCAGGGGGCGGAGGACCAGCCGGTCGGCGAGCGCGCCGACGGCGCCCCACCGGGGCCGGTAGTCGTAGCCGGTGAGGAAACGGACGCCCCCGGGGACCGGTACGTACCGCCAGTACCCGCTGCCCTCGGCGAGCAGCGAGAGCGGGTCCGGGGAGGCGAAGCGCAGGGCGGAGGTGCGGGTGCCGTCGGGGCGTTCCCTCTCCCCCGCGGAGACGCCGGTACCGGCGACCGTCAGGAACGGCAGCACGCGCGTGGCGTAACGGAAGCGCCGCGGTTCGCCCTCCGCACGCGGGAGGTAGGTGATCTCGGTGAACCTCAGGTCCCAGCGCTGGTGCTGCCCGGGGTCCTGGGTGCGTGCCCACAGTTCGTCGAGGTCGGCGCGGATGTGCGCCTCTATGTAGAGCCCCATTGGTGTCGTACCCCCGTCACCTGGTCCTTTGAGCTCATTTTGAGCGATCGCTCAAAACTCCCGAGATGAAGTTACCCTTTTTTGAGCGATCGCTCAATCGCGGGGCAGAGGAAAACCCCGGCCCTGGAGGACCGGGGTTCCGCCGACTGCCGGCTCGGCTACTCGGCTACTCGGCTACTCGGCGAGGTACCGCTCGACCGTCGCCACCTTGCTGGTGAGCCCGTCGCCGACGCCGGGCCGGATGTCCGCCTTGAGGACCAGGGAGACGCGCGGGGCACGCTCCTCGACGACGGCGACGGCGCGCTTGACCACGTCCATCACTTGGTCCCACTCGCCCTCGATCGAAGTAAACATCGCGTCGGTGCGGTTGGGCAGCCCCGACTCGCGGACCACCCGGACCGCGTCGGCGACGTACTCCCCGACGTCCTCGCCGACGCCGAGCGGCGTCACGGAGAAAGCGACGATCATGCCTTCACCGCCCCTTCCTGACGGGCGCGGGCCGCGATGACCGCGTTCTCGGACTCGCGGCGCAGCTTGCGCTCGGCGAAGAAACCGCCGGTCGGCAGGACGGAGAGGACGAAGTAGAAGGCGGCGGTCCCCGCGGACCACTTGGCGCGGCTCCAGGCGTCGGCCCAGAAGATCACGTAGAGGATGAACAGGACACCGTGGATCGCGCCCATCACGGGCACCGCGTTGAAGTCCGTGGTCCGCTTCAGCACCGAGCAGACGAGGAGGATCAGGAAGGAGACGGCCTCCGGGGCGGAGACCAGGCGGAGGCGTCGGATGGCGGTGGCGGTCTTGATGTCCACGAGTCACCTTCGGTGGGAGAGACGTCCACTCTTTGTGAACGCGAGCACAAACGTTCAGCCATTGTGGCAAAGGAGCCTGCCGGTCCCCGCGCGGGGGTGGGAGGTGGGGCCGGCGCGCTGCCGGTGTCCGGCCGCCCCCTAGGGCCTGTCTGACAATTCCCGTCGTCGCCCGGAGGGCGGCCTCGCGGCGTCAGGTGCGTGCTCTCGGCGTGCCGGGCGTAGGCCCTCGTACTGGACGTACTTGGGTCTGCGCCCGGTGCGGCGAGAGTGCGTGCATGGCGTCGCGAGGCAGACGGGAATGGTCAGACAGGCCCTAGGGGACCGATCCGGGGTGATGTCCACCTACGGGACCTGTCGCCGCCGTCTGCCTGCGGCTACCTTCGCAGCGTGGCGATGTTCCGACTGCAGGGCAGCAAGGTGCTCGCCGTCGAGATGACCGGGGACGCCGTGAAGGCGAAGAACGGCTCGATGGTCGCGTACGACGGGCAGATGGCGTTCAAGAAGCTGAGCGGCGGCGGCGAGGGGCTGCGCGGGATGGTGACCCGGCGGCTCACCGGCGAGCAGATGACGGTGATGGAGGTGAAGGGGCACGGGACGTGCTGGTTCGCGGACCGGGCGTCCGAGATCAACCTGGTCGGCCTCCAGGGCGACAAGCTGTACGTCGAGTCGAGCAACCTGCTCGCGACCGACGCCGGCCTGCGCACCGGCACGACGTTCACGGGCCTGCGCGGCGCCTCGCAGGGCAACGGCCTGTTCACCACCACGGTCGAGGGCCACGGCCAGGCGGCGATCATGTCGGACGGCCCGGCGGTGGTGCTGAGAGTCAGCCCGCAGTACCCGCTGACCGTGGACCCGGGCGCCTACATCGCCCACCAGGGCAGCCTCCGCCAGTCCTTCCAGTCGGGTGTGACCTTCCGCACGCTGCTCGGGGAGGGCGGCGGGGAGGCCTTCCAGATCCGGTTCGAGGGGGACGGCCTGGTGTACGTGCAGCCGAGCGAGCGGAACACGATCGCGGGGGACGTCTGACATGGCCCTGCGCGAGGTGAACTCGAAGATGGTCGAGGCGACGGTCGTCCCCGGGCAGCGGCTGTACAGCCAGCGCGGGGCGATGCTCGCCTACAAGGGCGAGGTGTCCTTCACACCCAACATCCAGGGCGGCCAGGGCGGGCTGATGTCGATGCTCGGCCGCCGGGTCGCCGGCGAGGCGACCCCCCTCATGACCGTCGAGGGCAGCGGCACGGTCTTCTTCGGGCACGGCGGCCACCACGTCCAGGTCATCACCCTCACCGGCGACACCCTCTACGTCGAGGCGGACCGGCTGCTCGCCTTCGAGGGCACGCTGCAGCAGGGCACCATGTTCATGGGCTCCCAGGGCGGCGTGATGGGCATGGTGCGCGGCCAGGTCACCGGCCAGGGCCTGTTCACCACCACCCTCAAGGGCCACGGCGCGGTCGCCGTGATGGCCCACGGCGGGGTCTTCGAGATCCCGATCACTCCGCAGCGCCCGGTCCATGTCGACCCGCAGGCCTACGTCGCCCACCACGGCGACGTGCGCAACAAGCTGTCGTCCGCGCTCGGCTGGCGGGACATGGTGGGCCGCGGCTCCGGCGAGGCGTTCCAGCTGGAGCTCAGCGGCAACGGCATGGTGTACGTGC
This sequence comes from Streptomyces hyaluromycini, assembly GCF_002217755.1. Lineage (GTDB taxonomy): Bacteria > Actinomycetota > Actinomycetes > Streptomycetales > Streptomycetaceae > Streptomyces > Streptomyces hyaluromycini. The sequence goes on from NZ_BCFL01000016.1 coordinate 483,149, forward strand.
AGGCGTCGGAGGAGAAGCTGTGAGCACATACGGAGCAGCCGGACCGGTCGTGTACGACCCCATGACCCTCCCCGTCGACGACAACGTCAACAAGTACACCTTCTGCGTGGAGCTCAAGAGCGGCCAGTGGTTCCTGCAGAAGGGGAAGATGATCGCCTACTACGGCTCGATCGACTTCAACGGCATCGGACACGGCCGTCTCGACCGCCTGGTCCGCACTTCCTTCCATTCGCCACTGCACGCGAGCGACTGGGTGGTGGCGGAGGGCTCGGGCCGGATGCTCCTCGCCGACCGGGCGTTCGATGTGAACTCGTACGACCTCGAAGACGGCAACCTGACCATTCGCTCCGGCAACCTGCTCGCTTTTCAGCCAAGTCTTGCGCTGAAGCAATCAATCGTTCCCGGTTTTCTGACCCTTATCGGAACCGGAAAGTTTGTGGCCGCATCTAACGGTCCGGTGGTGTTCATGGAACCCCCCATCCGGGTGGACCCGCAGGCACTGGTGGGGTGGGCCGACTGCCCCTCCCCGTGCCACCACTACGACCACGGGTACATGACCGGCGTGATGGGCGGTCTACGTGCGCTGACAGGCCTCGGCGGGGCCTCCGGAGAGGAGCACCAGTTCGAGTTCGTAGGGGCCGGCACGGTCCTGCTCCAGTCCACCGAGACCCTGATGGCCGAGCAGGCCACGGGAGCGGTTCCGCACGAGCCCGGAGTGCCCGGCGGAGGCATCCCCTCCACAGGCCATCCACAGCAACCGGGCACACCGCGCCTTCCCGGACAGCTGGGGGACCTCCAGCGTCGCTTCGGGCTGTGAGCGGTAGTCTGCGGAGTGTGACGTCGAACGCGTGCGCACAGTCACACCACCCTCACTAGTTCGCCTTTCAACATTTTAGGTAGACTTGATTCATGGAGACCGAGACGGCCACGCGCTGGCTGACCGATGCGGAGCAGTGCGCCTGGCGCACCCACCTGGAGGTCAACAGGCTGTTGACGTACCAGCTCGAAAAGGATCTGCAGCCGTTCGGCCTGACGATGAACGACTACGAGATCCTGGTGAACCTGTCCGAGTCGGAGGACTACCGGATGCGGATGAGCGACCTCGCCTCCGCCACCCTCCAGTCCAAGAGCCGGCTGTCCCACCAGATCACCCGCATGGAGAACGCGAACCTGGTCCGCCGCGAGAACTGCGAGTCCGACCGCCGCGGGCTGTTCGCCGTCCTCACCGAGCACGGCATGGAGACGATGAAGAAGGTGGCGCCACATCATGTCGCCTCCGTGCGGCGGCACTTCATCGACCTGCTGTCGCCGGAGGCACTCATAGAGCTGGACAAGGGCCTGAAGCCGATCGCGGAACACCTGCGGGGGCAGCGCGGGCGACCGTGACGACAGACGGCATCTGAAGGCGGCGGACAAGGGTTCAGGTCTTGTCCGCCGCTTGCCGTGGCGCCCCTTAGGGGCGCGGGGAACTGCGCGACCAGCCCCCACCCAGCCGCAGCCCGAGGACAGCCCGCACCGCTACGGCGGCGACCACCGCAGCGCCACCCGACAGCGCGAAGCACACCCACAGCGGCACCGACCCCACCAGCACCCCCGCCACCACCGAGCCACCCGAACTCCCGGCGTTCACCGCCGCGTTCACCCACGCCCCGGCCCGCGTCCGCTCCCCCTCCCCCGCCGTCTCGTCGGCCAGCAGATACGCCGTCGTCAGGGTCGGAGCCACGAACGCCCCCGCCACCGCCATGGCCCCGGCCAGCGTCCACATCCCGGGCGCGAACCCTGCGCCCAGCAGGACCACCCCCAGTCCCACCGCCAGCCACGCCAGCCGCTCCCCCGCCGGGCGGCGCCACTCCACCGCCCCGTTCAACAGCCCTCCCACCGCGCTGCCCGCGGAGAGCGCGGCCAGTACCCAGGGGACGACCCCGTCGCCGTACGACCGCTGCTCCGCGAACGCCATCACCAGCAGGTCCGCCGCGCTCAGCGCCAGGCCGAGACCGGCAGCCGCGAGCACCGGCGCCGCCGGGAAGCGACCGGGCGAGCGACCCTTCTCCCTCTTCGGCGGGACCACTCCCCGCACCGCCGGTGACATCACGAACACACACGTGCCGGCCGGCATCAGCACCGCGCTCAGCAGCAGCCCCGCCGGCGGCGGGCCGAAGCGCAGCAGCAGGCCCACCAGCGCCGGACCGGACACGAACAGCACTTCCTCGGCGACTCCGTCCAGGCTGTACGCCCGCCGCAGCAGGCCGGGGTCGTCGACCAGCCGGCCCCACACCGCCCGCATCGTGGGGCCGAGCGGCGGCGCGACGCAGCCGGTGAGCGCGGCGGCCGTGGCGAGGGCCGCCGGTGGGGCGCCGGGTCGCCAGGTCAGGGCGGCCAGGAGGCAGAGCAGCGCGCTGTAGACGGCTGCCAGAGGCGGCAGGGCGCGCCGGGGGCCGTAGCGGTCCACCAGGGTCGCCCGGACGGGCAGCAGGACGACCACCGTGCCGCCGAACAGGGCCATCACCAGGCCGGAGACGGCATAGGAGCCGGTCGCCCCGGTCACGGACAGCAGAACGGACAGCGAGACCGTGCCGTAGGAGAGACGGGCCGCGAGGGCGGCCAGGAAGGTGCGGCGCGCGTGCGGGACGCGCAGGACGGCGGCGTAGGACGGCCGCAGGGCATGCGAAGGACGCGACGAAGTCGACGCGGACATGGGTGAGTTCCTCGATCGGAGGCGGAAGAGGGGACACCTGGGCGCGCCACGGCACGGGGCGTTCACGTGCCGGTGGCGCGGGGTGCGCTCTTACGCCAAGGAGAGGAACATGCCGGTCAAGTTAGCAGCGGCGACCGGGGACTGGCCATCGTCAGCTCTCCGTCAGGCTCGCCACCAACTCGTCGGCCGCGCGGTACGGGTCCAGGTCGCCGGCCACGATGCGGTCGGCGAGGGCGTCGATGTGGCGGTCGCCGTGGAGGTCGCCGATGCGTGCGCGCAGGGCCGTCACCGCGATGGTCTCGACCTCGCGGGCGGCACGGGCCACGCGGCGCTCCGTCAGGACACCCCGCTCCTCCATCCAGGCGCGGTGCTTCTCCAGGGCCTCCACCAGCTCGTCGATGCCTTCGGCGCGGGCGGCGACCGTCTTGACGATGGGCGGGCGCCAGTCGCCCGGGCCACGGGACTCGCCGAGGCCCAGCATGTGGTTCAGTTCGCGCGCCGTGGCGTCCGCGCCGTCCCGGTCGGCCTTGTTGACCACGTACACGTCGCCGATTTCGAGGATGCCGGCCTTGGCCGCCTGGATGCCGTCGCCCATGCCGGGGGCTAGCAGCACGACCGAGGTGTCGGCCTGGGAGGCGATCTCGACCTCCGACTGGCCGACGCCGACCGTCTCCACCAGGATCACCTCGCAGCCGGCCGCGTCCAGGACGCGGATGGCCTGGGGCGCCGCCCAGGCGAGGCCGCCCAGGTGGCCCCGCGTCGCCATCGAGCGGATGTAGACGCCGGGGTCGGAGGCATGGTCGGACATCCGGACGCGGTCGCCGAGCAGGGCGCCCCCGGAGAAGGGGGAGGACGGGTCGACGGCCAGGACGCCGACCCGCTTTCCCTGTTTGCGATAGGCACTGACGAGCGCCGAGGTCGAGGTCGACTTACCGACCCCCGGGGACCCCGTCAGGCCCACCACATACGCGTTCCCGGTCAGCGGTGCGAGCGCCGCCATGACCTCCCTGAGCTGCGGGGACGCCCCCTCCACCAGGGAGATCAGACGGGCCACCGCACGCGGTCGGCCCTCCCTGGCCTGGGCCACCAGTGAGGAGACGTCCTGCATCACAGCTCCGCTCGCTTCCGTTCGCTCGGTGAAACCTGCTCAGGCCTTCGGTACCCGCACGATCAGTGCGTCACCCTGGCCGCCGCCACCGCACAGCGCGGCCGCGCCGACCCCGCCGCCCCGGCGCTTGAGCTCCAGGGCCAGGTGCAGGACGAGCCGGGCGCCGGACATGCCGATGGGGTGGCCCAGGGCGATGGCTCCGCCGTTCACGTTCACCTTTTCGGTGGACACCCCGAGGTCCTTCATTGACTGGACGGCGACAGCGGCGAAGGCCTCGTTGATCTCGATGAGGTCCAGGTCGCCGGCCTCCAGGCCCTCCTTCTTCAGGGCGTGGTTGATGGCGTTGGACGGCTGGGACTGGAGGGAGTTGTCCGGTCCCGCCACGTTGCCGTGGGCGCCGATCTCGGCGAGCCACTCCAGGCCCAGCTCCTCCGCCTTGGCCTTGCTCATCACGACCACGGCCGCCGCACCGTCCGAGATCTGCGAGGAGGTGCCGGCCGTGATCGTGCCGTCGCGGGTGAACGCGGGCCGCAGCTTGCCCAGCGACTCCGCCGTGGTGTCGCCGCGGATGCCCTCGTCCTTGCTGAAGACGACCGGCTCGCCCTTGCGCTGCGGGATCTCGACCGGGGTGATCTCGGCCTCGAAGATGCCGTTCTTCTGCGCGGCCGCGGCCCGCTGGTGGGACAGCGCGGCGATCTCGTCCTGCTCGGGGCGCAGGATGCCGAGGCGCGTGTTGTGCTTCTCGGTCGACTCGCCCATCGGGACGTTCTCCCAGGCGTCGGTCAGGCCGTCGTACGCCATCGCGTCGAGCATCTCGATCGAGCCGTACTTGAAGCCCTCGCGGGACTTCGGGAGCAGGTGCGGGGCGTTGGTCATGGACTCCTGGCCGCCCGCGACCACGATGTCGAACTCGCCCGCGCGGATCAGCTGGTCGGCGAGGGCGATGGCGTCGAGGCCGGAGAGGCAGACCTTGTTGATCGTGAGCGCCGGGACGCTCATCGGGATGCCGGCCTTCACGGCGGCCTGGCGGGCCGGGATCTGCCCGGCGCCGGCCTGGAGCACCTGCCCCATGATCACGTACTGCACCTGGTCGCCCCCGATCCCCGCACGGTCGAGGGCGGCCTTGATCGCGAAGCCGCCGAGGTCGGCTCCGGAGAAGGACTTCAGCGAGCCCAGCAGTCGTCCCATGGGCGTACGCGCGCCCGCGACGATCACCGAGGTGGTGCCAGAGGTTCCAGAGGTCATGAGCTGCGAATCCCCTTACCGGCTGCACTGCCGAGGAGTGAACGAGGGTTTACTTCGAATGTATTGCGTGGCACTCCGTGCCGTCATCGGGCCGTCAGTGTGATCGCTGGCACGTTGCGTAACCATCGCCGTGGCGCTGCACTGAATCCATGCTGACGCGAATCGACCACATCGGGATCGCCTGCCACGACCTCGACGCGACTGTCGAGTTCTACCGGGCCACGTACGGCTTCGAGGTGTTCCACACCGAGGTCAACGAGGAACAGGGCGTGCGGGAGGCCATGCTCAAGATCAACGAGACGTCCGACGGCGGCGCCTCCTACCTGCAGCTCCTTGAGCCGACCCGGGAGGACTCGGCGGTCGGCAAGTGGCTCGCGAAGAACGGCGAGGGCGTGCATCACATCGCCTTCGGTACGGCGGATGTGGACGGGGACGCGGCCGACATCCGTGCCAAGGGCGTACGCGTTCTGTACGAGGAGCCACGGATCGGCTCCATGGGGTCGCGGATCACCTTCCTGCACCCCAAGGATTGCCACGGCGTACTGACAGAACTGGTCACTTCGGCGGCTGTTGAGTCACCTGAGCACTGACCCTCGTACATATGGGCCGGTAGGGTTGGGGGCGGTCGTCCCTTCGCAGGTTCGCAGGGCCGGGGCGGCCGCATGCCGGGGTCCGGGTTTCGGGGGACGAGCGTCGGGGCAGCAGCCCGTGCTCCGCCGTTGATCTGACACCATTCCCCGGGGGCCCCGTTCGGCGGATGGACGGAGCTCGTTCGGAAAAGGTTGCGACCAGGGGACGGATGGGACCGCGCAGTGCGGGGCTACGAGAGCCAGGAGCGAGAGCCGGCGGCTGACGTCGACCACCTCACTCGTTTCGAAGCCGAGATGAAACGGCTGAAGACCGAGCGGGAAAAGGCGATCCAGCATGCCGAGGACCTCGGCTACCAGGTCGAGGTGCTGCGCGCCAAGTTGCACGAGGCGCGCCGCACCATCATGTCCCGGCCCGCGTTCGACGGCGGTGACATCGGCTACCACGCCGAGCAGCTGCTGCGTAACGCCCAGGTGCAGGCCGACCAGATCCGCCAGGAGGCGGACCGGGTGGCCGCGGAGGCCCGGGCGCAGACCCAGCGGATCCTCCAGGAGCACGCCGAGCAGGCCGCGCGGCTCCAGGCCGAGCTGCACCAGGAGGCGGTGACCCGCCGCCAGCAGCTGGACCAGGAGCTGGCCGAGCGCCGGCAGACCGTCGAGTCGCACGTCAACGAGAACGTGTCGTGGGCCGAGCAGCTGCGGGCGCGCACCGAGTCGCAGGCCCGGCGGCTGCTCGACGAGTCGCGGGCCGAGGCCGAGCAGGCCATGGCCGCCGCCCGGGCCGAGGCCCAGCGGCTGACCGACGAGGCCCGGCAGCGGCTGACCGGCGACGCCGAGGCGGCCCGTGCGGAGGCCGAGCAGATCCTGCTGCGCGCCCGCCGGGACGCCGAGCGGCTGCTGAACGCCGCGTCGACGCAGGCCCAGGAGGCCACCGACCACGCCGAGCAGCTGCGCAACTCCACCGCGACGGAGTCGGACTCGGCCCGCCGGCAGGCGGGCGAGCTGAGCCGGGCCGCCGAGGAGCGGATGGCGGAGGCCGAGGAGGCGCTGCGCAAGGCGCAGTCCGAGGCGGAGAAGCTGGTCACCGAGGCCGAGGCGAACGCCACCAAGGCCCTCTCCAGCGCCGAGGCCACCAACCAGCAGCGCACCCAGACCGCCAAGGAGCAGGTCGCCCGGCTGGTCAGCGAGGCCACCAAGGAGGCGGAGGCCACCAAGGCGAGCGCCGAGCAGATCGTCGCGGACGCCAGGGCCGAGGCCGAGAAGATCACCGCGGAGGCTTCCGAGAAGGCCCGCAGCCTCACCGCCGAGGAGAGCGCCTCCCAGCTGGCGAAGGCGGCCAAGACCGCCGAGGACGTCCTGAACAGGGCCTCCGAGGAGGCCAGGCAGACCACCAAGGGCGCGGTCGAGGAGGCCGAACGGATCCGCACCGAGGCGGAGACCGAGGCGGACCGGCTGCGCGCCGAGGCGCACGACATCGCCGAGCAGCTCAAGGGCACGGCGAAGGACGACACCAAGGAGTACCGCGCCAAGACGGTCGAGCTGCAGGAGGAGGCCCGCCGGCTGCGCGGCGAGGCCGAGCAGCTGCGCACCGACGCGGTCGCCGAGGGCGAGTCGATCCGGGCCGAGGCCCGGCGCGAGACCGTCCAGCAGATCGAGGAGGCGGCCAGGTCCGCCGAGGAACTGCTCGCCAAGGCCAAGGCCGACGCCGACGAACTGCGGCAGACCGCGACCACGGACAGCGAGAAGGTCCGCACCGAGGCCATCGAGCGCGCGACCGCGCTGCGCCGGCAGGCCGAGGAGACCCTGGAGCGCACCCGGCAGGAGGCCGACCGGCACCGCGAGGAGGTCCTGGAGCAGTCCGAGGGGCTCAAGGCGGACGCCGAGCGGGCCGCGGCCGAGCTGCGCGAGGAGACCGAGCGGGGCGTCGAGGCCCGGCGCGCGGAGGCCGCCGACGAGCTGACCCGGCTGCACACCGAGGCCGAGGACCGGCTGACGAGTGCCGAGCAGTCGCTGACCGAGGCGCGCGAGGAGGCCGGGCGGATCCGCCGGGAGGCCGCCGAGGAGACCGACCGGCTGCGCGGCGAGGCCGCGGAGCGGATCCGTACGCTCCAGCAGCAGGCCGAGACCGAGGCCGAGCGGCTGCGCGACGAGGCCGCCGCCGACGCGTCGGCATCCCGCGCGGAGGGCGAGAGCATCGCCGTACGGCTGCGGTCCGAGGCCGCCGCGGAGGCGGAGCGGCTCAAGCTGGAGGCCCAGGACACCGCCGACCGGGTGCGTGCCGAGGCGCAGGCGGCCGCCGAGCGGCTGTCCACGGAGGCGTCCGAGACGCTGGCCGCCGCCCAGGAGGAGGCCGCCCGCCGCCGCCGGGAGGCCGAGGATCTGCTCGGTTCGGCGCGCGAGGAGGCCGGCCAGGAGCGGGAGCGGGCCCGCGAGCAGAGCGAGGACCTGCTGGCTCAGGCGCGCAACCGCGTCGAGGAGGCGCAGGCCGAGGCCGTACGGCTGGTCGAGGAGGCGGACCGGCGGGCCACCGAGATGGTGTCGGCCGCCGAACTCCACGCCCAGCAGGTACGGGACTCGGTCTCCGGGCTGCACGAGCAGGCGCAGCAGGAGATCACCGGGCTGCGCTCGGCCGCCGAGCACGCCGCCGACCGTACCCGGCGGGAGGCCGAGGAAGAGTCCGACCGGGTCCGCGCCGACGCCTACGCCGAGCGGGAGCGGGCCAGCGAGGACGCGACCCGGATCCGGCGCGAGGCGGCCGAGGCGTCCGAGGCGGCGAAGGCGCTCGCCGAGCGGACCGTCGCCGACGCGATGACCGAGTCGGAGCGGCTGCGGTCCGAGGCGGCCGCCCATGCCCAGCGGGTGCGCACCGAGGTCTCCGACGCGGTCGCCCAGGCCGACCAGGACGCTTCGCGCACGCGTGCCGAGGCGCGCGAGGACGCCAACCGGATGCGTTCGGACGCGGCGACCCAGGCCGACACCCTCATCACCGAGGCGCGCAACGAGGCGGAGCTGCTCCAGAACGAGACCATCGCCGAGGCCGACCGGGTCCGCGCCGACGCCATCGCCAAGGCGGAGAAGCTGATCGCGGACGCCACCGGCGATGCGGAGCGGCTGCGCGCCGAGGCCGCCGAGACGGTCGGCTCCGCCCAGCTGCACGCCGACCGGACCCGCGCCGACGCCGAGCGGCTCAAGGCGGACGCGGAGGCGGCGGTCGAGCGCATGCTCAACTCCGCGCGCGAGGAGGCCGAGCGGACCCTCGACGAGGCCCGCAAGGACGCCAACAAGCGGCGCCAGGACGTGGCCGAGCAGGTCGACACGCTCATCAACGAGACGACCGCCGAGGCCGACAAGCTGCTCACCGAGGCACAGCAGCAGGCGATGAAGACCACCGCGGACGCCGAGTCGCAGGCCGACACCATGGTGGGCGCGGCCCGCAGCGAGGCCGACCGGCTGGTCTCCGAGGCCACGGTCGAGGGCAACTCGATGGTGGAGAAGGCCCGTACGGACGCGGACGAGCTGCTCGTCGGCGCCCGCCGGGACGCCACCGCCATAAGGGAACGCGCGGAGGAGCTGCGCGAGCGCATCACCACCGAGATCGAGGGGCTGCACGAGCGGGCCCGCCGCGAGGCCGCCGAGACCATGAAGTCCACCGGCGACCGCTGCGACGCGCTGATCAAGGCCGCCGAGGAGCAGCTCGCCAAGGCCCAGGCCAAGGCCAAGGACCTGGTCTCGGAGGCGAACTCCGAGGCGGGCAAGGTCCGGATCGCCGCCGTCAAGAAGGCCGAGGGGCTGCTCAAGGAGGCCGAGCAGAAGAAGGCCACGCTGGTCCGGGAGGCCGAGGAGCTCAAGGCCGAGGCGATCCGCGAGGCGCGCCGCACGGTCGAGGAAGGAAAGCGCGAACTGGAGATCCTGGAGCGTCGGCGGGAGAACATCAACGGCGAGATCTCCCGTGTCCAGGACGTCCTGGAGGCGTTGGAATCCTTCGAGACCCCGTCGTCGGCCAAGGACGGCGGCGTCAAGGCGGGCAGTACGGTGGGGGCACCCCGATCGGGTGGCAAGTCCTCAGAAGGCTAGAGACGAAAGTCCGGTCTGTAGCATTCTGGGGCTTTTACGTGAACCTTTGGCAGAGGCTTTGGCAAGCGATCTCACAGCCGGCCACCCAAAAGTGGTGTCATTCTCCAGATCAAACACGCATCCGCTCGATGACACACCGCATCGGCCCCTAGGATTCCACCTATCACCTCACCGGTCTCACTCGACAGGAAACCCATGAGCGACACTTCCCCCTACGGCTTCGAGCTTGTGCGGCGTGGGTACGACCGCGCTCAGGTGGACGAACGCATCTCCAAGCTCGTCTCCGACCGTGACAGTGCTCTCGCCCGCATCACCGCTCTGGAGAAGCGCATCGAGGAGCTCCACCTCGAGACGCAGAACGCCCAGGCTCAGGTCACCGACGCGGAGCCGTCGTACGCCGGTCTCGGCGCGCGTGTCGAGAAGATCCTCCGCCTCGCCGAGGAGGAGGCGAAGGACCTGCGCGAGGAGGCCCGCCGGGCGGCCGAGCAGCACCGTGAGCTCGCCGAGTCGGCGGCCCAGCAGGTGCGCAACGACGCAGAATCGTTCGCTGCGGAGCGCAAGGCCAAGGCCGAGGACGAGGGCGTCCGGATCGTCGAGAAGGCCAAGAGCGACGCGTCGCAGCTGCGCTCCGAGGCCCAGAAGGACGCGCAGTCCAAGCGCGAGGAGGCGGACGCCCTCTTCGAGGAGACCCGTGCGAAGGCCGCGCAGGCCGCCGCCGACTTCGAGACGAACCTCGCGAAGCGCCGCGAGCAGTCCGAGCGTGACCTGGCGTCCCGCCAGCAGAAGGCCGAGAAGCGCCTCGCGGAGATCGAGCACCGCGCGGAGCAGCTGCGCCTGGAGGCCGAGAAGCTGCGCACCGACGCCGAGCGCCGCGCCCGTCAGACCGTCGAGACGGCTCAGCGCCAGGCCGAGGACATCGTCGCGGACGCGAACGCCAAGGCCGACCGGATCCGTTCGGAATCCGAGCGTGAGCTCGCCGCGCTGACGAACCGCCGCGACAGCATCAACGCCCAGCTGACCAACGTCCGCGAGATGCTGGCCACGCTGACCGGTGCCGCGGTGGCCGCCGCCAGCTCCCCGGCGGAGGACGAGCCGATCTCCCGCGGGGTGCCGGCTCAGCAGTCCCGGTAACTCACCGCGCCAGGAGGCGACTCCCGACGTCGCACGAACGAAGGCCCGCATGTCCCTCCGGGGGGTGCGGGCCTTCGTTCGTGCGGGTGGGTTGCGGGCGGTTGCTTGTACACCGCCGGGTTCGGGGCGCGTCGGCCGGGAAAATCGCTGTCCGGCCGCCGGAGCCGGGTGATAGAGATCCGGGGTGGAAACGACTCTGGACTTCTCCGACCTGCTGCGCCTGATAGACGAACGGTCGACCGCCTTCCGTGCCGCGGTCGCCGCCGCGCCCGACCTCGACGTGCGGGTGCCCACCTGCCCCGAGTGGACGCTGTTCGATCTGGTGCGGCACCTGGGCGAGGGGCGTCGCAAGTGGGCCGTCATCGTCGGAACGGGGCCCGCCGGCGCTCCCCCGGCCAAGTCCGCCTGGGACACCCCGGCGGCGCCTCGGGAGCGCGAGGCCCTGCTGGACTGGTGGACCGCGTCGGCGCGGCAGCTGCTGGACGCGCTGCGGGAGTCCGGCCCGGACCGCGGCTGCTGGACGTGGTGGCCCGCGTCGCAGTCGCCGCAGACCGCCGGTGCCGGCGCCCGGCACCAGCTCCAGGAGATCGCGCTGCACACCTACGACGCCCAGCTCGCCGCGGGCGCCCCGCAGCCGCTGCCGGACGAGGTGGCACTCGACGGCGTCGACGAGTTCCTGCACACCTGCTGCGCGACCACGGCCCCCTGGCCGCACCGGCCCGCCACCGTCGACTACCACGCCACCGAGGGCCGCTCCTGGCGCCTGTGGCTCTCCGCCGACGGCGCACGGACCGCCCGTCTCGCGACGCCGGACACGGAGCCCGCGGCCGATGCGTCCCTGCGGGGCACGGCCGGCGAGCTGGTCCTCGCCCTGTACGACCGGGTCCCGGTGGACTCCCTGAAACTCGACGGGGACCGACGGCTGTTCGACCAGCTGCTGGCCTGGGAGCCGGAGGAGTAGGAGACACCGGCCCCCCTCAAGTGGCAGCCCCCGTAGGCCGGTCTTAGCGTGGCCGCATGATCGAGCTGGCGAGCCTGACCAAGCGCTACGGGGACAAGACGGCGGTCGACGACCTCACGTTCACCGTCCGGCCCGGCATCGTGACCGGGTTCCTCGGGCCCAACGGTGCCGGGAAGTCCACCACCATGCGGATGATCCTCGGGCTCGACCACCCCACGGCCGGCCGGGTGCGGATCGACGGCAAGCGGTACGAGCAGCTCAAGGACCCGCTGACGTACATCGGGGCGCTGCTCGACGCCAAGGCCGTGCACGGCGGGCGCAGTGCCTTCAACCATCTGCTGTGCCTCGCGCAGAGCAACGGGATTCCGCAGGCACGGGTGGCCGAGGTCCTCGACACCGTCGGGCTGACGGCGGTGGCGCGGAAGAAGGCCAAGGGGTTCTCGCTCGGGATGGGGCAGCGGCTCGGAATCGCGGGGGCGCTGCTCGGCGACCCGCGGATCCTGATGTTCGACGAGCCGGTGAACGGGCTCGACCCCGAGGGCATCCACTGGATCCGGAACCTGATGAAGTCGCTGGCCGCCCAGGGCCGGACCGTGTTCGTCTCCTCGCACCTCATGAGCGAGATGGCGCTGACTGCCGACCACCTCGTGGTCATCGGACAGGGGCGGCTGCTCGCCGACACCTCCATGGCGGATTTCATCCGGACGAACTCACGGTCGTACGTCCGGGTCCGCTCCCCGCAGCGCGAGCGGCTGCTCGACGTGCTGCACGGGGCCGGGATCACCGTCGTCGAGACGGGGGCCGGAGCCCTGGAGGTGGAGGGCGGGAAGGCCGAGCCGATCGGGGAGCTGGCCGCGCAGAACGGGATCGTGCTGCACGAGCTGAGCATCCAGCAGGCCTCGCTGGAGGAGGCGTTCATGCAACTGACGGCGGAGTCCGTGGAGTACCACGCGCACGCCGACTCGCCCCCGGTGCCACTGGCCTGGGGCTCCGGCTGGGACAAGGGGGCATGACATGGCCGTCGTCACGCAGGTCGTACAGTCCGAGTGGACCAAGATCCGGTCCGTCGCCTCGACGGTGTGGACGCTGTCCCTGGCCGTGGTGGTCACGGTGGCCCTCGGGATGCTGCTCTCCGCGCTGGCGAACAGCCAGTTCTCCAGGATGCCGGCGCGCGAACGGCTCTCCTTCGACCCGACGAACATCAGCTTCGCCGGGATGACCCTCGGCCAGCTGGCGATGATCGTGTTCGGGGTGCTCGTCGTCTCCAACGAGTACAGCACCGGGATGATCAGGGTCTCGCTGGCCGCCGTGCCGCAGCGGGCCACCTTCCTGTTCAGCAAGATCGCGGTGGCGGCGGTTCTGGTGCTGGTGGTCGGCATGGTGACCAGCTTCGCCGCCTTCTTCCTCGGGCAGGCCATGCTCGGGTCCCACCGGGCCCACCTCGGTGACCCCGGGGTGCTGCGCGCGGTCGTCGGCGGCGGGCTCTACATGACGCTCATCGCGATGTTCTCCATGGGCGTGGCCGCGATGCTGCGCTCGCCGATGCTGTCGCTGGGCATCCTGATGCCGTTCTTCTTCCTGATCTCCAACATCCTCGGCAACGTCGACGCGACCAAGAAGATCGGCCGGTTCCTGCCGGACCAGGCGGGCAGCCACATCATGCAGGTGGTGCCGAGGGCCGGTGACGACGTCCCGTACGGGCCCTGGGGCGGGCTCGGGATCATGGGGCTGTGGGTGATCGCGGCGCTGGCCGGCGGGTACGTCCTGCTGAAGCGGCGCGACGCCCAGTGACCGAGTCCTTGACCGGGTCCGTGACCGGGTCCGTCGCCGGGTCCGTCGCCGGGTCCGTCGCCGGAAGTCTTTGCATGCTCTTGGGCGGAACCGTCAGCTCCCCGATATCCTCCTAACCCTTACGGGGGGCGTCTGCCCCGCTGTCCTGATCCTTTCGATGGGTGCGGAGCATGATCGAGGCTGTAGGCCTGACCAAGCGCTACGGCGACAAGACCGCCGTGTACAACCTTTCCTTCCAGGTACGACCCGGAGCCGTCACCGGCTTCCTCGGGCCGAACGGCTCAGGCAAGTCGACGACCATGCGGATGATCCTGGGACTGGACAACCCGACCGCCGGTTCGGTGACGATCGGCGGCTTCCCGTACCGCAAGCTCCCGAACGCCGCCCGCCAGGTCGGCGCGCTGCTCGACGCCAAGGCGGTGCACGGCGGCCGGTCCGCCCGCAACCACCTGCTCTCGCTGGCCCAGCTGTCCGCCATCCCGGCCCGCCGGGTCGACGAGGTGCTCCGGGTGGTGGGCCTCCAGGACGTGGCCGGAAAGCGCTCCAAGGGCTTCTCGCTCGGCATGGGCCAGCGCCTCGGCATCGCCGCCGCACTCCTCGGCGATCCCCAGGTGCTGCTCTTCGACGAGCCGGTCAACGGCCTCGACCCCGAGGGCATCCTCTGGGTGCGCAACCTGATGAAGTCCCTGGCCGCCGAGGGCCGGACGGTCTTCGTCTCCTCGCACCTCATGAGCGAGATGGCGCTGACCGCCGACCACCTCATCGTCATCGGCCGGGGCCAGCTGCTCGCCGACATGAGCGTGACCGACTTCATTTCGGCCAACTCCGCCGACTTCGCGCGCGTCCGCACCCCGGACACCGACCCGCAGCTGCGCGAGAAGCTCAGCTCCGCGCTGACCGAGGCCGGCGGCCACGTCCTGCCGGAGCAGGACGGGGCGCTCCGGGTGACCGGGCTGCCGCTGCCCCGGATCAGCGACCTCGCGCACGAGGCGGACGTACGGCTGTGGGAGCTGTCCCCGCACCAGGCCTCGCTGGAGGAGGCGTACATGCGGATGACACAGGGCGCCGTCGACTACCGGTCCTCGATCGACCAGAAGGCAGGCCTCCAGCAGCCCCTGCCGCCCGGCGCCCAGCCGCCGATGCCGGTGCCCGGGCAGGGCCAGCCGGGCTGGTACGCCCCGCCGCCGCCCCCGCCGGGCGGCCGGCCGGCCGGGCTGTACGGAGCACCCGGGGCACCCGGGGCGCCGTACCCGCCCGCGGCGCCCGCCGGCGGTTACGGCGCCCCGCAGGGCCCGTACGGGGCTCCCCAGGCCGCCCCGAACCCCTACGCACAGCCGGCGCCCGCTCCGGCGCCTGCTCCGGCGCCCGCCGCCGCACCCGCGCCGGCCGCTGAACCTGCCCCCGCCTCCGCTCCCGCCCCCGCCGACCTGACCAAGCCCGAGGACGCCCGATGAGCACCCACCAGCCTCCGCTGCAGCAGGCGGCCCCGGCCGCGCCCGAATGGCAGGCGGCGCCCGGCGGTTCGTACCCCGGCTACGTGTCGCCGATCCCGGTGGTGCGCACCCACCTCGGGCACGCGATCACGTCCGAGTGGACGAAGATCAGGTCGGTGCGTTCCACGATCTGGACGCTCGGCGTCTTCGTTCTCCTGGTGATCGGCATCGGCCTGCTTGCCGGCGCCGTGGTCAGCAACTCCGCCTCCTCGCCCGACGACCTGTCCGGCAGCAACGCGCTCTCGCTCGGCTTCTTCGGGCTGCTGCTCGGCAGCATGTGCATCATCACGCTCGGCGTGCTGACGACCGCCTCGGAGTACGGCACGGGCATGATCCGTACGACGATGGTCGCCTGCCCCTCCCGCGCGCGCGTGCTCGCGGCGAAGGCGATCGTCTTCTTCGCGGTCGCCTTCGTGATCACCCTCGCGGCCAGCGCGTTCGTGGCCATGACGCAGGTGTCGATGCTGAACGACGTCGCCCGGACGCCGACCGGCGGGGAATGGCTGAAGGGGACCGTCGGCGTCAGCCTCTACATCGCGCTGCTCGGACTGCTCTCGCTGATCATCGGCTCGATCATCCGGCACTCGGCGGGCGCCATCACCATCATGATCGGCGCGGTGCTCGCCCCGCTGGTGATCGCCCTGTTCATGTTCTCCTCGTCGCTGGAGAAGGTGCGCAACGCCCTGTTCGAGTACTCGATCCCGAACCAGCTGAGCGTCTTCTACTCCAACTCCCTCAGCGATTCCGGCCCTTCGGGCTGGGACCCGCTGTGGATCATCCTGGGTGTGACGGCCGTCGCGTTCGCGGGCGCGTACGCGCTGCTGGAGAAGCGGGACGTGTAGGCCGTACGGCTGTCAGAACTTCGGCGCGTTCCTGGGCCGCTGCACCCGTGTGGTGCGGCGGTCCTTCGCGTTCCAGCAGGCCTTGTGCCAGTGCCGGCGCTCGTCCACGCCCGAGTGCTCGGGCCAGGCCACCACGTGCGGGACGCCGGAGGCGATCACCTGGTCGCAGCCCGGGCAGCGGTACGTCTTGCCGACCGCGCTGGCGCCCGCCACATGCCGGACGCTCCACTCCTCGCCCTGCCAGTTCTCGGTGGACTGCCAGCCGCCGTAGCGGTCCGCGCGGTCGTCCTCGGCGCTCCGGCCGGACGAGTCCGATCCGTTCAGGCCTTTGGGTCGGTTGCGACGCGGGGACACGGGGCACCTCTCGGGGCTATACAGGAAGCACGGGCTGTGTCCAGCCTACGACGCGCGCACGGGGGTACGCGTAGGGCACCAACCCACACAAGTCCCCCTCCAGGGCGACCCATTCTCCAGACAATCCGCAAATCTCTCCGCCAGGCCGTGTCCTCGGCACGTGTCAGACGGTTATGCCCGGTGGGGGAGCTCCGGGTCGGAGCCAGGAAAGCAGGAAGAAGCGATGCGCGTAGGTAGTTTTGTGCTGGCCGCCCAGTTCCCGGGCCAGGGTCAGGGGGAAGCCCTGCACCGGGCGGTGCGCACGGCGGAGGTGGCCGAGGAGTCCGGTCTGGACGCGGTCTGGCTGGCCGAGCACCACTTCGTGCCGTACGGCACGTGTCCGTCGGCGGTCACGCTGGCGGCTTTACTGCTGGGTCGCACCCGGCGTCTGCGGGTCGGTACGGCGGTGAGCGTACTGCCCACGGTCCATCCGGTGGCGCTCGGCGAGCAGGCCGCACTGCTGCATGTGACGAGCGGCGGCCGCTTCACGCTCGGCGTGGGGCGGGGCGGGCCCTGGGTTGATCTGGAGGTCTTCGGCTCCGGCCTGGAGGCGTACGAACAGGGCTTCCCCGAGTCACTCGATCTGCTGATGCGCTGGCTGCGCGAACCGGCCGTGTCGGCCTCCGGCCCGCGCTTCTCGTTCCGTGAGGTCCCCGTCGTACCTCGCCCGTCGGAGGCGCTGACGGAGGTACCGGGGCCGGAGGTCGTGGTCGCCTGCACCTCTGCGGCGAGCATCCGGCTGGCGGCCGAGCGGGGGCTGCCGATGCTGCTCGGGATGCACGTCGGCGACGAGGAGAAGGCCGAGATGGTCGCGTTGTGGCGGCAGCACGCGCGGGCGGCCGGGCGGCCGGGCGACGAGATCGCCGGGGCGGCCCATGTCTCGGCCGGCGTCTGCCAGATCGCGGACAGCCGCACCGACGCCGCGGAGACCCTGACGAAGGCGATGCCGGGCTGGCTGAAACAGGGCCTGGAGGCCCATATGACGGTGGACGGCCGGTTCCGCTCGATGCGGGACCCGCTCGCGTACACCGAACTGCTCTGCGGACTCCACCCGGTGGGTACCCCGCGGCTGTGCGTCGACCGGCTCGCCGCCACCTCCGAGCGGACCGGCATCTCCCGTTTCGCCCTGCTGACGGAGGGCTCGGGGGATCTGGCGGCCACGGAGGAGAACGTACGACGGCTGGGTGCCGAGGTGCTGCCGCACCTCCGGTGATCTCACCGCCGCGGGGAGCTTGCCGCCCCAGTGACTGATGCACCTCCCGCGTGTGGAGCGGCAAGCAAGCGGCTCACTGCGTCAGCAGTAACGGAGCATGGCGTCAGCAGTCCCGCAGTTCCGGGGACTGGTTCAGCAGCTGATTGCGCACCGAGGTGAAGCGGGCCAGCGTCTCGTCGACCGAGGCGTCCAGCGGGAACACCGCCACGCGGTGGCAGTTCTGGAAGGCCAGCCGCACACCGAAGTGCCGCTGCAGGGCGCCGCGTATGGCGTCACTCGCGAGCGCACGCAGCAGCTGACCGCGTGCCTGCTCGTCCGGCGGGGGCGTCTGGTTGTCGGCGAAGTCTCCGCCGTCCACCTTCAGCTGGGCCACCAGGGAGCTGATCATCTCCCATGCATAGGGCAGGGAGGTCCGGACGCAGTCGACGAAATCCGCTTCGTCGACCTCGCCTCGCTCGGCCTGTTCGAGTAGGGCCGGTGAGACGTCGAGCGACATGGGTACTCCTCTCGCACCCCCGAACAACAGGGGTTGGCGGACAGGTAAGGGAGTTCGCGATACCGAACACGCTGAGTACACACTTCGCGACCTCCCGTTTACTACGGTAGGCAACGGACGGTGACCCCACCAGGAGAATGCGTATATGCGCCGGTCCCTTTAGGCACACAATCGGCCAGGTTTGAACAGGCGTGTGCAGGCGACTCTGCAGGACCGGTCGCGGGGGCCGCTGTGAGGGGGGCTGGGCGAATCGCGTGGAGGGCGGGGCGTCGAGTAGCGTTGCCGACCATGCGTCTCGTCATCGCCCGGTGCTCCGTCGACTACGCCGGCCGGCTCACCGCCCACCTTCCCTCCGCTCCCCGTCTGATCCTGGTCAAGGCGGACGGCAGTGTCTCGATCCACGCGGACGACCGGGCCTACAAGCCCCTCAACTGGATGTCGCCGCCGTGCACCCTCAAGGAGGGAACGGGTGACGAGGAGGGCGTCTGGACCGTCATCAACAAGGCGGGCGAGAAGCTCATCATCACGATGGAGGAGGTCCTGCACGACTCCTCGCACGAGCTGGGCGTCGACCCGGGCCTGATCAAGGACGGCGTGGAAGCGCACCTCCAGGAGCTGCTGGCCGACCGCATCGAGACCCTCGGCGACGGCTACACCCTCATCCGCCGCGAGTACATGACGGCGATCGGCCCCGTGGACATCCTGTGCCGCGACGCCGAGGGCCGGACCGTGGCCATCGAGATCAAACGTCGTGGCGAGATCGACGGCGTCGAACAGCTCACCCGCTACCTGGAACTCCTCAACCGCGACCCCCATCTCGCCCCCGTCCGCGGCATCTTCGCGGCCCAGGAGATCAAGCCCCAGGCAAAGGTCCTCGCCACCGACCGCGGCATCGGCTGCACGATCCTCGACTACAACGCCCTGCGCGGCATCGAGGACGACAAACTCCGCCTGTTCTGACCGACCTGGGCAGGCCGGGCCGACGCCCCTGAGCAGCCCACCCCGATACCGCCGCGACGGCGCTCCACCACGATGGCGCGAACCGGCGGTGCCGAACTCGGCCCGGGCCGGTCCGGAACCGCCGGTCACCGCCGTAGGGGCCGAGCGCCGTCGCGGCGGTAGTGGGGTGGGCGGCGTGGAAATCAACGCGGGCATCCGAGGCGGGCTCGACTCCGGCCCCCAAGGCAAGCGCCCCACGCAGACCCGCCAGGCGGACGCCCGGTGTCGGCTTGCCCGGCGAGTGGCCGGTGTCGGCCTGGGAGTCGGTATCCGAGGTGGGCGTCCCGCGCACGGAGGACGGGACGCCCCAGGAGCTCAGATCAGCGTGCCGGTCGACGTTCCCGTGCTGCTGCTCTCCGATGCCGCCGCCGAGCTGCTCGACGCCGCCGGAGCACTGGACGCGGGACCGCTCGCCGAGTTGCTGGTGGACGGAGTGTCGGTCGGGGCCGAGGACGAGGGTGACGGCGACGGGCTCGCCGACGGGGACTCGGACTTCGACGGGCTCGGCGATGCCGACTTCGAAGTCGACGGCGTCGGTGTCGGCGACTTCGACGGCGAGCTCGTCGTACCGCCGCTAGACGACCCCTTGGTCCCAGAAGCCGAAGCCGAAGGCGTCTTCGTGTCCGAGGGGGGCGTCGGGTCGTCCGACGTGCCCAGGGTGCCGTCGGGGCCCGGGTCCGTCGGCTTGGCCGTCGCCGTGCCGGTGTCGCCCGTGCCCGGCGTCTGCCCGGGGTCGGCGCCGAGGCTGCCGTCGCCCGTGCCCTCGCTCGCCGACGGGTTGACGCTCACGTCGTTGGACGGGTTGTCGGCGTTGTTGTTGGAGGTCATGCCGAGGGTGACCACGGTGCCCAGGACGGCCGTCAGAAGCACCCCCGCACCCACCGCCACCAGGTTCCGGCGGGCCATGCGGACAAGGCCGCCCCCGCCGCCCTGGGCCGGCGCCGGCTGCCCCGGGACCCTGTGGGTCACCAGGGTGTCCGAAACCGGCGAGTGGACCGCCGGGAAGGGCCTCGTGACGCCGCCCGCCGGGGATATGGACTCCTCGTGCCGGGCGTCGGGAATCTCGTCGCCGGCCATCGCGGCGACGGCCGGGATGACCTCGCCCGAGCGGTCCGCCACCAGGGCGAGGGCCCGTCGGCCGGCCGTCGTACCCCGCTTGTCGGCGAGCGCCCCGCGCAGGCCGATCGAGGCCTCCAACTCGGCCCGCGCGCGGTCCAGCTGGTCGCCGCAGAGCGCGAGGATGCCGAGCTCGTGGTGGAAGTAGGCCTGTTCGCCCACCTCACCGGCGAGCCGGGAGGCCTCCGCGCCGGCCCGCAGCACCCGTTCCCAGGCGCTCCAGTGCAGCCCCGCCGCAAACGCGGGCGCGGCCGTACGGGCCAGTCGTACCGGCGTGCTGTCCTCGTCCTCCGCCGGCGCGACCGTCTCGGGCACCAGCAGCGTCAGCGCGGCGAGGACCGCGTCAGCCTCCGCGCAGACCCGCTCCGGGGAGACCGAGGGGTGCCCGGCCCACCAGCTGTAGTGCTGGGCGGCCGTGAGTGCCTGGGCCGTCGCGTCGTCGGCGTATCCGGCGGCCTCCAGCTGCTGCAGGACGCCCGCGGCGAGCCGGTAGCGGGAGCCCACCGGGGAGACCAGTCCGCAGCCCGCCAGTTCGCCGAGGGCGGCGTCCGCGTGGGTGTCGCCGACGAGGGCCGGCAGATGCGCCTGGTTCGGCACCTCGCCGCCGAGGGCGACCGCGAAGCGCAGGGTGGCCCGGGCGGAGCCGCTGAGCCGGGAGGCGAGCAGCGGGGCGGGCGCGGCGGCCTCGCCGAGGGACGGGAGCGGGACCTCTTCGGTCGCCTCGGCGTCGAGGGGCGCGTCGGCCGGCAGATCGGCGAGATCGGACAGGTTGGATGCGAAGACGCCGAACTCGTCAACGGCGCCCGCGCTGGCGCGCACCTGGTCGCGCTGGCGCAGCAGCGCCCCCGCCTGGACGAAGCGCAGCGGCAGGCCCTCGGACTCGAACCAGAGGTCTCCGGCCCAGTTGGCCTCCTCCTCGGTGAGCACCCGGCCGACCGCGCGCTCCAGGATGTCGACGCCGCCGGCCCGCTCCAGGCCGCTGAGGAAGACCTCCTCGACCGCGGAGTCGGCGGTGGGCGCCGGCACGTCCGGGGTGGCGCCGATCAGGAAGGCGCACTCGGGGGTGGCGTCGATCAGCTCGTCGAGCCCGGCGCCGCCGAACTCGATGTCGTCGAGGACGACGACCGCGCCGATGTCACGGACCAGTTCGAGGAGCTCGTCGGGTCCGGGGCGGTGCGCGGGCGCCTTGTAGACGGCGCGGAAGAGGTCGTGGAGCAGGTCCTCGGACGTGCGGTGGAAGCCGTTGAGGCGGACCACGCCGTCGGGGGCGAGGTCGGAGCAGTCGTCGGCGACCAGGTCGAGGAGCGCGGTGCGGCCGGAGCCCGAGGGGCCGGTGAGGCGCACGGAGCGGCCGCGGGCGAGGAGCCGGACGAGCCGCTCGCGGTCGTCCTGGCGTTCCAGGAGCGGCAGCTCGGGCTGGGCGGGACCGGGCGGAACCGGCGGCCGGACGCCGCGCTCGTACTCGGCACGCTCGGCGGCGGTGCGCTTCTCGGGTCTGGCGGGGCGTTCGGTCGGCGGGCAGGGTTCTATCTCACTGCCGTCGACGGGGTTGACGGTCAGCAGGAAGTCGCCGGTGACCAGCCGCGTGGTGCG
This sequence comes from Streptomyces hyaluromycini, assembly GCF_002217755.1. GTDB lineage: Bacteria > Actinomycetota > Actinomycetes > Streptomycetales > Streptomycetaceae > Streptomyces > Streptomyces hyaluromycini. The sequence continues at coordinate 504,886 of NZ_BCFL01000016.1, forward strand.
GGCCGTCGCCGGCACGCTCTGGCCGAAGTCGTTGGTGAGGGATTCCCTGGGCGGGCGCTGGCGCGGCGTGCTGCCGTCGCCGTCCTGGCCGTACCCCTCGGGTCCCGGGTTGTTCGGGTCCATAGGTTCCTAGCCCCCCAAAAGCGTCGTGTGCCGTGAATTCCGGCCCCTCCCGGCCTGTTGCACACTGCGCTGTCGCTTCTGGTCCGGGCCCGCGCTCGAAGGGTGGCAAGGGCGGCGGGCGACCGAACCTTAAACCTTGGCACAGTATCTACGACAGTCCGGGGTACCGCGCCGTCCGAGACATCACAGTCTCGTGAGGATTGCGTCTGACGTGCGCTTGCGCGCCGTCCGACCGGGTCACCCCCGTCGCCCGGTTCACACCGGATCGCCGTGTCCCCATGGTGTGCCGTGTCCCGGCGGCTCGCCGCCGCACGGCCCGGCACCGGTCCCGGTGTCACACCCGGGGCAGCGACTCCACCCCGATACCCCCCTCGATCGCCAGGATCCGGTGCAGCCGGGTGGCCACCAGCAGGCGCTGCATCTGCGGCGGTACGCCGCGCAGCACCAGGCGGCGGCCGCAGCGGCCGGCCCGCCGGTGGGCCCCCATGATCACCCCGAGTCCGGTGGCGTCCCAGGAGTCCAGCTCGGACAGGTCCAGCACCAGGTCGCCGACTCCGTCGTCGACGGCCGAGTGCAGGACCGTACGGGCGTCCGCCGCGCTGCGTACGTCGAGGCGGCCCCCGACGACCAGCTCGGCGTGGTCGCCCCTGATGTACATATGCGCTCCCCGAGAGTGCGTGTCCTACTCCGTGAAAGTGATGTCCGGTAATGCAACCTCTGACTGCGTTCGCCGGTCAGAGGTTGCCATCTGTAAGCGAACCGATACCGAATTCACCCCCGAGGGTGAAAACCCCGGGGTTTGTACGTTTTGAGAGGTGGTCAGGGGGGCTACGTACTGATGTTCAGTACGTGTAGAAGCCCTGCCCGCTCTTGCGCCCGATGTCACCGGCGTCAACCATCCGGCGCATCAGCTCCGGAGGGGCGAACTTCTCGTCCTGCGACTCGGTGTAGATGTTGCTCGTGGCGTGCAGCAGGATGTCGACGCCGGTGAGGTCGGCCGTGGCCAGCGGGCCCATGGCGTGACCGAAGCCCAGCTTGCAGGCGAGGTCGATGTCCTCGGCGGTGGCGACGCCCGACTCGTACAGCTTGGTGGCCTCGACGACGAGCGCCGAGATCAGCCGGGTCGTCACGAAGCCGGCGACGTCCCGGTTGACGACGATGCAGGTCTTGCCGGTGGACTCGGCGAACTCCCGCGCGGTGGCGAGGGTTTCGTCGCTGGTCTTGTAGCCGCGGACCAGCTCCACGAGCTGCATCATCGGCACCGGCGAGAAGAAGTGGACGCCGACGACCCGCTCGGGGTGCTCGGTGGCCGCCGCGATCTTGGTGATCGGGATGGCGGAGGTGTTGGAGGCGAGTACGGCGTCCGGGCGCACGATCTTGTCGAGGGCGCGGAAGATCTCGTGCTTGACTTCCAGCTTCTCGAAGACGGCCTCGACCACGATGTCCGCGTCCGCGACCGCGTCCAGGTCGGTGGTCGTGGTGATGCGGGCCAGGGCGGCGTCGGCGTCGTGCGCCTCCAGCCGGCCCTTGCTCACGAACTTGTCGTACGAAGCCTGGATGCCGCCGACCGCACGGTCCAGCGCCTCGTCGGTGACGTCTCGCAGGACCACGTCCCAGCCGGCCTGTGCGGCGACCTGGGCGATACCGGAACCCATCAGGCCGGCCCCGATGACGGCAAGCTTCCGTGCCACTCCGCTCCCCTTACACGCTGTTGAGGTATGCCTCTTGGGCGGGACCCTAGCGCTCGTCGGGGGCCCGGAAACCCGGTAAGTAACGCGTGTCACGGTCTCAGGACGTGAGACAACCGTCACGTCCCGTCAGGCACCCCCGACGGCACGGTCCGTTTCGCGCCACGTACCGCGCGGCCCGGCTTCCCCGGGACACCTTTACGCTGGCCGCATGGTCAATCTGACGCGCATCTACACCAGGACCGGCGACCGTGGCACCACCGCTCTCGGGGACATGAGCCGGGTCGCCAAGACGGATCTGCGGATCTCGGCGTACGCCGACGCCAACGAGGCGAACGCGGTGATCGGGACGGCGATCGCGCTGGGCGGGCTGGCGGAGGAGGTCGTCAAGGTGCTCACCCGGGTGCAGAACGACCTCTTCGACGTCGGCGCGGACCTGTCGACTCCGGTGGTGGAGAACCCGCAGTTCCCGCCCCTGCGGGTCGAGCAGTTCTACGTCGACAAGCTGGAGGCGGACTGCGACCGCTTCAACGAGCGGCTGGAGAAGCTCCGCTCCTTCATCCTCCCGGGCGGCACCCCGGGCGCGGCCCTGCTCCACCAGGCCTGCACGGTCGTACGGCGGGCCGAGCGGTCGACGTGGACCGCGCTGGAGGCGCACGGCGAGGCGATGAACCCGCTGACCGCGACCTACCTCAACCGCCTGTCGGACCTGCTGTTCATTCTCGCCCGCACGGCCAACAAGGAGGTCGGGGACGTGCTGTGGGTGCCCGGCGGGGAGCGGTAACGGCCGTCGGGGCACGGGAGTTGGGGAGCTGACAGCCGTATACGGAGTGGTCCAGACCTATTGACCGGTGGTCCAGACCTTTCTATTCTCGCGGCACCATGGGCATGAAGGCTCAGTCATGCCCACGTCACCCCCGATCGAGAGGGAGGCGCAGCATGCGCTTCAGACACAGAGTCGCGGCAGGGCTCGCGACGCTGGTGCTCCCCCTGGCCGGTCTGGTCGGTCTCGCGAGCCCCGCCCAGGCCGCGACGTCCGCCACCGCGACCTATGCCAAGACCTCGGACTGGGGTACCGGCTTCGGCGGCCAGTGGACCGTCAAGAACACCGGTACCACCACCATCAGTTCGTGGACCGTCGAGTGGGACTACCCCTCCGGAACGTCGGTCACCTCCGCGTGGGACGCGGACGTCACCTCCTCCGGCACCCACTGGACCGCCAAGAACAAGTCCTACAACGGCTCCATCGCCCCCGGCGCCTCCGTCTCCTTCGGCTTCAACGGCGCCGGTTCGGGATCACCGAGCAACTGTCTGCTCAACGGCGCCAGTTGTGACGGCGGCACCACCGTCCCCGGTGACGCGGCGCCCTCCGCGCCCGGCACCCCGACCGCGTCCGGCATCACCAACACCTCGGTGCAGCTGAACTGGTCCGCCGCCACCGACGACAACGGCGTCAAGAACTACGACGTCCTGCGCGACGGCAAGGTGGTCTCCACGGTGACCACGACCTCGTACACCGACACGGGTCTGACGGCCGGCACCGACTACTCCTACACCGTCCAGGCCCGCGACACCGCGAACCAGACCGGCCCGGTCAGCGGCGCGGTCGCGGTGCACACCACCGGCGGTACGACCACTCCCCCGACCACCGGCTCCAAGGTCAAGCTCGGCTACTTCACCGAGTGGGGCATCTACGGCCGCAACTACCAGGTGAAGAACCTGGTGACGTCCGGGTCCGCGGCGAAGATCACGCACATCAACTACGCCTTCGGGAACGTGACGAACGGTCAGTGCGCGATCGGCGACGCCTACGCCGACTACCAGAAGACGTTCACCGCCGACACGTCGGTCAGCGGCGTCGCCGACACCTGGGACCAGCCGCTGGCCGGCAACTTCAACCAGCTGCGCGAGCTGAAGGCCAAGTACCCGAACATCAAGATCCTCTGGTCCTTCGGCGGCTGGACCTGGTCCGGCGGCTTCGCACAGGCGGCGGCCAACCCGACCGCGTTCGCGGACTCCTGCTACAACCTGGTCAAGGACCCGCGCTGGGCCGATGTCTTCGACGGCATCGACATCGACTGGGAGTACCCGAACGCCTGCGGTCTGAGCTGCGACACCAGCGGCTCGGCGGCCTTCAAGAACCTGATGTCCGCGCTGCGCGCCAAGTTCGGCTCCTCCGCCCTGGTCACCGCGGCCACCACGGCCGACGGCTCCTCCGGCGGCAAGATCGACGCCACCGACTACGCGGGCGCCTCCCAGTACGTCGACTGGTACAACGTGATGTCGTACGACTTCTTCGGCGCCTGGGCGACCACCGGCCCGACCGCCCCGCACTCCCCGCTCACCTCGTACACGGGCATCCCGACCGCCGGCTTCGACACGGCCGACGCGATGGCCAAGTTCAAGGCGCAGGGCGTGCCGGCGAGCAAGCTGCTGATCGGCATCGGGTTCTACGGCAGAGGCTGGACCGGCGTCACCCAGGACGCGCCGGGCGGCACGGCCACGGGTGCAGCGACCGGAACGTACGAACAGGGCATCGAGGACTACAAGGTCCTCAAGACGTCCTGCCCGGTCACCGGCACCATCGCGGGCACGGCATACGCCCACTGCGGCACCAACTGGTGGTCGTACGACACCCCGTCGACGATCGCCGGGAAGATGAGCTGGGCCAAGACCCAGGGCCTCGGCGGCGCGTTCTTCTGGGAGTTCAGCGGTGACACCAGCGACGGTGAGCTGGTGAGTGCCATCAACTCCGGGCTGAGCTGACCCCTTCGCTCCATCCCCAACCCCCCACCCCGTCGCGGGCGGCCTTCGGGCCGTCCGCGACGGCGCGTTTCACCCCTCGCACGCCCCCCGCGTGCGCGGAAGGGGACGTTCGGCCCTGCGGGCAGGCCGGTCGGCGGCTGAAAGAGGGCCGTCGGCCGGGAAGAATCGATGTCTCCAGAAGACAAGCGGAACGATTCATTCGGGGGAAAGAATGAAGCGCAGGCAGAACAGGGCGCACCCGTCCGGACCGGCGGCACGGCCGGCCGGCTCCGGAGAACGGCCGGTCACCTCCAGGGCGACCTCGTTGGGGGTGTTCACCGGGGCGACCCTCGCGGCCCTCCTGGCCGCCTCGCCCCTCAACTTCACGGTGTCACTCAGCCCTGAACCGCACACGGTCGCCGTAGGTCAGGGCGCCGACACCCCGAACCCCCTGTGTCGGGTGGCGAGGAACTAGGCGACGTTCACCCGCTGTCCGGGCGGGGCCGCCTCCAGCCAGGCGAGGAAGCCCGTCAACGCGTCCTCGCTCATGGCGAGTTCGAGACGGGTGCCGCGATGGGTGCAGGCGAGGATGACGGCGTCGGAGAGCAGGGCCAGCTCCTCCTCCCCCTCGGGGAGACGGCGGCCGGCCACCTCGATCCGGTCGCGCTCCAGGACCCGGCGGGGGCGGTAGGCGTAGGAGAAGACGCGGTACCACTCGACGCTGTCGCCGTTGTAGCGGGCGACGCCGTAGCTCCAGCCCTTGCCGCTGGTGTCCGTCTTCTCGGGGACCTCCCAGCGCAGGGAACAGTCGAAGGTGCCGCCGGAGCGCTGGATCAGTCTGCGGCGCAGGCCGAACAGGAAGAGTCCCACCACCACCAGCGCGACCACGATTCCGGCCACAGTCAGAGCGAGGACCATCGGCACCGACCTCCTCGTCTCCTAGGTAATGGAACGTAAAAAGACCCAGATCTACCTCAGCCGCGGCTGGGTCCGGAATGGCTCCGGCCCCAGCCGCGGCTGAGTTACGTCAACGCATACGCGCAGTGTGTCAGCGCGCTGTCGCCGCCCGCAGACGGACGTCGGCGCGCCGCTCGGCGGTGGCGTCGCCCTCCGCCTTCGCGCGCTCCAGCTCGCGCTGCTCGCGCTGGACGTCGATCTCGTCCGACAGCTCGGCGGTCTCGGCCAGCAGCGAGAGCTTGTTGTCCGCGAACGAGATGAAACCGCCGTGCACCGCGGCGACGACCGTTCCACCATCACTCGTACGGATGGTCACCGGGCCCGACTCCAGCACACCGAGCAGCGGCTGGTGACCGGGCATGACGCCGATGTCGCCGGACGTGGTGCGTGCGACGACCAGGGTGGCCTCGCCGGACCAGACCTGGCGGTCCGCGGCGACGAGCTCGACGTGCAGCTCAGCAGCCAAGGGTGGCTCCTCGGGTCACCACCCGGCAGGGGTGCCGGGTGTTGGGGTCAATTCTAGTAGGCGTGAGTGAGGGGGCGGGACGCGCCCGCCCCCTCACCCGAAGAACGCAATGAGTTCGGAAGAACTCAGGGTGTTCAGGAGACGCCCAGCTCCTTGGCGTTGGCCTTGAGGTCCTCAATGCCACCGCACAGGAAGAACGCCTGCTCCGGGAAGTGGTCGTACTCGCCGTCGATGATCGCGTTGAACGCGGCGATCGACTCCTCCAGCGGGACGTCCGACCCGTCGACGCCGGTGAACTGCTTGGCGACGTGGGTGTTCTGGGACAGGAAGCGCTCCACGCGACGGGCACGGTGGACGGTGAGCTTGTCCTCCTCGCCCAGCTCGTCGATACCGAGGATCGCGATGATGTCCTGGAGGTCCTTGTACTTCTGGAGGACCGTCTTCACGCGCATGGCGGTGTTGTAGTGGTCCGCCGCGATGTAGCGCGGGTCCAGGATCCGGGACGTGGAGTCCAGCGGGTCCACGGCCGGGTAGATGCCCTTCTCCGAGATCGGACGGGAGAGCACCGTCGTCGCGTCGAGGTGGGCGAAGGTGGTGGCCGGGGCCGGGTCGGTCAGGTCGTCCGCGGGGACGTAGATCGCCTGCATCGAGGTGATCGAGTGACCGCGGGTCGAGGTGATGCGCTCCTGGAGGAGACCCATCTCGTCGGCCAGGTTCGGCTGGTAGCCCACCGCGGAGGGCATCCGGCCGAGCAGGGTCGAGACCTCGGAACCGGCCTGCGTGAAGCGGAAGATGTTGTCGATGAAGAACAGCACGTCCTGCTTCTGCACATCGCGGAAGTACTCCGCCATGGTCAGACCCGCGAGGGCCACGCGCAGACGGGTGCCCGGGGGCTCGTCCATCTGGCCGAAGACCAGGGCGGTCTTGTCGATGACGCCCGAGTCGGCCATCTCCTCGATGAGGTCGTTGCCCTCACGGGTGCGCTCGCCGACACCGGCGAACACGGAGACACCGTCGTGGTTGTTGGCGACGCGGTAGATCATCTCCTGGATGAGCACCGTCTTGCCGACGCCGGCACCGCCGAACAGACCGATCTTGCCACCCTTGACGTACGGGGTGAGCAGGTCGATGACCTTGACGCCGGTCTCGAACATCTCGGTCTTCGACTCAAGCTCGTCGAAGTTCGGGGCCTTGCGGTGGATGGACCAGCGCTCGCCGTCGTACTGCTCGTCGACGTTCAGCACCTCACCGAGGGTGTTGAACACCTTACCCTTGGTGAAGTCGCCGACCGGGACGGTGATGCCGTCGCCGGTGTCGGTGACCGGGGCCTGGCGGACCAGGCCGTCGGTGGGCTGCATGGAGATGGTGCGGACCAGGCCGTCACCCAGGTGCTGGGCGACCTCCAGGGTCAGCGTCTTCTTCTCGCCGGCGTTGGCCGGGTCGGCCACCTCGACGTGCAGCGCGTTGTAGATCTCCGGCATCGCGTCGACGGGGAACTCCACGTCGACGACCGGGCCGATGACCCGGGCGACGCGGCCCGTGGCCGTCGCGGTCTCAACAGTGGTGGTCATTAGCGGTCACTCCCCGCGGTCGCGTCGGCCAGGGCGCTGGCGCCACCGACGATCTCGCTGATTTCCTGGGTGATTTCGGCCTGGCGGGCCGCGTTGGCAAGCCGGGAGAGCGTGTTGATCAGCTCGCCCGCGTTGTCGGTGGCCGACTTCATCGCGCGCCGCGTGGCAGCGTGCTTCGAAGCCGCCGACTGGAGCAGCGCGTTGTAGATACGGCTCTCCACGTAGCGCGGCAGCAGGGCGTCGAGGACGTCCTCCGCCGAGGGCTCGAAGTCGTACAGCGGAAGGATCTCGCCCTGGGGCTTCTCCTCCGCGACCTCTTCGAGGCGCAGCGGCAGCAGCCGGGCATCGAGCGCCGTCTGCGTCATCATCGACACGAACTCGGTGTAGACGATGTGGAGTTCGTCCACCCCGCCGTCCGCCGTCTCCGTCTCGATGGCCTCGATCAGCGGCGCCGCGACCTTCTTGGCATCCGCGTACGAGGGCTCGTCGGTGAAGCCCGACCACGACTCCACGACCTTGCGCTCGCGGAAGTTGTAGTGGGCCAGACCGCGGCGGCCGACGATGTACGTGTCGACCTCCTTGCCCTCCGCCTCAAGGCGCGCCGTCAGCTGCTCGGCGGACTTGATGGCGTTGGAGTTGAAGGCACCGGCCAGACCGCGGTCGCTCGTGAGGAGCAGCACCGCGGAACGGGTCGGCGTCTGAGCCTCGGTGGTCAGCGGGTGCTTGGTGTTCGACCCCGTACCGACCGCCGTGACCGCGCGGGTGAGCTCGGTCGCGTACGGCGCGGAGGCCCGCACCTTGCGCTGCGCCTTGACGACACGCGAGGCGGCGATCATCTCCATCGCCTTGGTGATCTTCTTGGTCGCGGTGACGGATCGGATGCGACGCTTGTAGACCCGGAGCTGGGCTCCCATGAGTCAGGTCCCTTCCTTACGTCACTTGGCCGCGGCCGGGGCGTCCTCGCCGAGAAGCTTGCCGTCCGAGGTCTCGAACTGCTTCTTGAACTCGGCGATGGCGTCGGCAACAGCGGTGAGGGTGTCGTCCGACATCTTGCCGCCCTCCTTGATGGAGGTCATGAGGCCCTGCTCCTTGCGGTGCAGGTACTCCAGGAGCTCCTTCTCGAAGCGGCGGATGTCGGAGACCGGGACGTCGTCCATCTTGCCGGTGGTGCCGGCCCACACGGAGACGACCTGGTCCTCGGTGGACATCGGCTGGTACTGAGCCTGCTTGAGCAGCTCGACCAGTCGGGAACCACGCTCCAGCTGCGACTTCGACGCGGCGTCCAGGTCGGAACCGAAGGCGGCGAACGCCTCCAGCTCGCGGTACTGGGCGAGGTCCAGACGGAGGCGGCCGGAGACCTGCTTCATCGCCTTGTGCTGCGCGGAACCGCCGACTCGGGAGACGGAGATACCGACGTTCAGCGCGGGGCGCTGACCGGCGTTGAACAGGTCCGACTCCAGGAAGCACTGGCCGTCGGTGATGGAGATGACGTTGGTCGGGATGAACGCCGAGACGTCGTTGGCCTTGGTCTCGACGATCGGCAGACCGGTCATCGAGCCAGCGCCCATCTCGTCGGAGAGCTTGGCGCAGCGCTCAAGGAGACGGGAGTGCAGGTAGAAGACGTCACCCGGGTAGGCCTCACGGCCCGGCGGGCGGCGCAGCAGCAGGGAGACGGCGCGGTAGGCGTCGGCCTGCTTCGAGAGGTCGTCGAAGATGATGAGGACGTGCTTGCCGTCGTACATCCAGTGCTGGCCGATGGCCGAGCCGGTGTACGGCGCCAGGTACTTGAAGCCGGCCGGGTCGGACGCCGGGGCGGCGACGATGGTCGTGTACTCCAGCGCGCCGGCCTCTTCGAGGGCGCCACGCACGGAGGCGATGGTCGAGCCCTTCTGGCCGATGGCGACGTAGACGCAGCGGACCTGCTTCTTCGGGTCGCCCGAGCGCCAGTTGTCGCGCTGGTTGATGATCGTGTCGACGGCCAGGGCGGTCTTGCCGGTCTGGCGGTCACCGATGATCAGCTGGCGCTGGCCGCGGCCGACCGGGGTCATCGCGTCGACGGCCTTGTAGCCGGTCTCCATCGGCTCGTGCACCGACTTACGGGCCATGACGCCGGGAGCCTGCAGCTCCAGGGCGCGGCGGCCGGACGTCTCGATCTCGCCGAGGCCGTCGATCGGGTTGCCGAGCGGGTCGACGACGCGGCCGAGGTAGCCCTCGCCCACCGCGACGGAGAGGACCTCACCGGTGCGCTGCACCGGCTGCCCCTCCTCGATGCCGCTGAACTCACCGAGGACGATGGCGCCGATCTCGCGCTCTTCCAGGTTGAGCGCGAGGCCGAGGGTGCCGTCCTCGAACTTCAGCAGTTCGTTGGCCATGGCCGAGGGGAGGCCCTCGACCTTCGCGATGCCGTCGCCGGCAAGGGTGACCGTACCGACCTCCTCGCGCGAGGCCGCGTCCGGCTTGTACGACTGGACGAAGTTCTCCAGCGCGTCCCGGATCTCCTCCGGCCGGATCGTGAGCTCCGCCATCTGGGTTCCCTGCTCTCCTTGTTGGGCCCGAAGTTTCACTTGGGGGGTCTGGGGGCGACCCCCAGGATTCTTCATGTACGGCCCAACCCGGGCCGTCGTAAGTACGTACTGCTTGTTCTCGACCACCGAGGTGCTAGCTCGCCATGCGGCGGGCCGCGTCCTCCAGCCGGTCCGCGATGGAACCGTTGATGACCTCGTCACCGACCTGCACCCGGATCCCGCCGACGACCGCGGGGTCGACGTCGAGGTTGAGGTGCATCGTGCGGCCGTAGAGCTTCGCGAGGGCGGCGCCCAGGCGCTGCTTCTGCGGCTCGCTCAGCGGCACCGCCGAGGTGACCACGGCGACCACACGGCTGCGACGCTCCGCGGCCAGCTTCGACAGGGCCTCCAGGCCCGCTTCCAGGCTACGTCCCCGCGGCACGGTCACAAGGCGCGTGACCAGACGCTCGGTGACCGGCTTGGCACGGCCGCCGAGCAGCCGGTGCAGCAGCTCGGTCTTCGCGGCGACGGTGGCCTTGCGGTCGGTGAGCGCGGCGCGCAGCTCGGTGCTGGAGGAGACGATCCGGCCGAACCGGAACAGCTCGTCCTCGGCGTCGTCCAGCGCGCCGGACTTCTCCGCGGCCGTGAGGTCGGCGGTGTTCGCCAGCTGCTCCAGCGCGTCCACCAGGTCGCGGGGCTGCGACCAGCGGGAGCGGACCAGGCCGGACACCAGGTCGGCGGTGGTCTCGGAGACCTGGCCGCCGATCAGGCGCCGGACCAGCTCGGCCTTCGCCTCGCCGGCCTGTGCCGGGTCGGTGAGGACCCGGCGCAGGCCTCCCTCACGGTGGAGCAGCGCGGTGACGGCCGCCAGCTCGTCGGCGAGCCGCGTCGCGTCCACGGACGTGGAGTCCGTCAGCGCGTCGAGACGCTCACGTGCGGCTGCCAGGGCCTCGCGGCTCGCTCCGTTCATCGCGCCGCCTCGGCCTTCTCCTCAAGCTCGTCGAGGAAGCGGTCGATCACGCGGCTCTGACGGGCGTGGTCCTCAAGGGACTCGCCGACGAGCTTGCCGGCCAGGTCGGTGGCCAGGTGGCCGACGTCCTGACGGAGCGCCTGCGCGGCGGACTTGCGGTCGGCCTCGATCTGCGCGTGACCGGCGGCGACGATCTCCTCACGCTGCCGCTGGCCCTCGGCGCGCATCTCAGCGATGAGCGTGGCGCCCTGCTCCTGAGCCTCCTGGCGCAGGCGCGCGGCCTCGTGCCGGGCCTCGGCCAGCTGCGCCTTGTACTGCTCAAGGACGCTCTGGGCCTCGGTCTGGGCGGCCTCGGCCTTCTCGATACCGCCCTCGATCGCCTCGCGGCGCTGCTCCAGAACCTTGTTGATGTTCGGAAGGAGCTTCTTGGCGAGGAAGCCGAAGACGATGACGAAGGCGATGAGGCCGATGACGAGCTCTGGGATCGGCGGGATGAGGGGGTTCTCGGCCTCCTCCGCCGCCAGCTGAACCAGGGGGCTCATATCAGTGCCTTTCGTCTAAACGTGCGCTGCGGTCGGGTCAGGAGGCCGGGTAGACGAACGGCATGACCAGACCGATCAGGGCGAGCGCCTCACAGAAGGCGAAGCCGAGGATCTGGTTGGCGCGGATCAGGCCGGCCGCCTCGGGCTGGCGGGCGAGGGCCTGGGTGCCGTTACCGAAGATGATGCCGACGCCGACGCCCGGGCCGATCGCGGCGAGGCCGTAACCGATGGAGCCGAGGTTGCCCTTGATCTGGACAGCGGCCAGGGTCTCGTGCAGAACGGACATGCCGGTTCTTCCTTCTCTTTCAATGACCGGTGGGGGTTGGCCACCGGATGTCATGGGTGGTGGGTCGGGTTGGCGCTCAGTGGGACTCGGCGAGCGCGCCCTGAATGAAGCTGCAGGTCAGCAGTACGAAGACGTAGGCCTGGACAGCCTGGATGAAGAGCTCGAAGGCCGTCATCACGAGGACCATCACGAACGAGACACCGGAGTAGGCGATGCCGACGCCGTTGAGCATGTACCAGCTGGCAACGGTGAAGAGCAGCAGCAGGGTGTGGCCGGCGAACATGTTCGCGAAGAGCCGGACGGCGTGGGTGAAGGGCCGCACGAGCAGGTTCGAGAAGAGCTCGATCGTCATCGACAGCGGGAGAACCGCGCCGAGCGACTTGTCATAGCCGGTGAAGTTCTTGAAGGCGCCGACGAAGCCGTGCCGCTTGAAGGTCAGCGAGACCCACAGGATGTAGACGATCGCGGCCAGGGCGGCGGGGTACGAGATGATCGCGGTCACCGGGAACTGGGCGATCGGGATGATCGACCAGAGGTTCATCATCCAGATGAAGAAGAAGAGCGAGACGACGAGCGGGACGTACTTCTCGCCTTCCTTCTTGCCGATGGTCTCGTAGACGACACCGCGGCGGACGAAGTCGTATCCGGCCTCGGCCACCATCTGGAGCTTGCCCGGGACGACCTTCGGCCTGGCGAAGGCGGCCCAGAAGAAGCCGATGACGATGATCGACCCGAGCAGCGCCAGCAGCATCGTCTTGTTGAAGTACACGTTGCTGTCCGCGCCGCCCCAAAGCGGCTTGAACAGGAACGAGTGCAGGCCCGGAGCGACCGTGTCGAAACCGCACCCGTCGTTTCCGAACAGGTGACAGCTCGTGTCGAAAGCGAGCGTCTGCGTCGGGTCAGCACTCACCGCGGGCTCCTTCAGCGTGGCGCATAGGTACGGCAACCTCGTTGTGTCGGCGCGGCGCAGGGCCGCGGTTCGGCACGGGACTGGTGTTACGGATGTGGGGGCGGCTGGGGGGCATCTCGCCTCGCGATTGAGCAGGCGTCAGCTCAGATGCCCGCGCCCGCGATGCCGCAGTTGGCACCGGACGATAGCAGCATCTCTCGTACGCCTTTATCCCGGCCCTACCTCTCACGACGATTGTCCGGACTTCTCGGACTTCTCGGACTTCTCGGGTTCGACGTAGAGGATCTTGGCCTTCATGTGGGCACGGGTCTGTGCCGCGATCCACGTGAGCGTGGCGGCCACGAGCGTGATGGCGAAGGCCCGGGGGTTGAACAGCGTCGTGTTCTTGAACACGGCCATGAAGATGAACAGCAGCAGAAGCTGGGCCGCGTAGAGCATCAGGCCCATCATCTGGAAGAGCTGCGGCATGGATTTGGCCGTGCGCTGCAGGACGTAGAGACCGATCCCCATGAAGAGGATCACGATCACCGTCCCGACGATCGCCCCGATCGCCCCCTTGCCGCCCGCGACCACTCCGCTGACGACGGCTGCGAGCACGCCGACAGCGGCCGTGGGTACGGCGACCTGGGCCAGGATCCGGGCGTCATTGGACGGCATGGCGGCAACTCCGCTTTCACAGGGGGGCAGGTGTCGTCATGGACGAGCGTAGTCCCGGTCGGAGGGTCGAAGACCTCACGCTGACGGACCGTCGCAGTCGGGTCCTTCGACTCTGTCCGGGGTTCTCGTGAACCGTATCACAAACTATTTGATGAGGTCTTTACCTGGTAGGTGTGCTCGCCGTCACACATGAGAGCGAACCTGCGCGTCTGAGCAAAAACCGAGCCGTTGTGTCTGGTATTAGGGGGCTTTGGTCCCCCACGACTTGGCAATGCTCTAGTCAGATTCTTACCTTGGCGGAGTCAGCGGGACGTCTCGGAAGTGCGCCGATCCAGGAGGCGCGAACGGGCGCCGATGGCGGTCGCACCGTTGACCGAGGGCGCCGTCGCGCCGTTCGCCGAGGCCACTGCGGCGGTCACCGGGGAGCGGTGCTCGTCGCTCGGCTTCTCCGGCTCCTCCAGCTCAACGGACTCCGCCGCCCCGACAGTTGCCGCCGCCGGCTCCTCGGCCGGCTGGACCGTCCCGCGGCGCCGGTAGCGGGGCGGCACGATGGCCTGCGCCCACATCGGGGCCCGCGGCGTGAACCGCGGCAGCAGGAGCAGCCCCAGGCCGATCGCGCTGAGGAACACCACACCGAGCACGATCCACATGGACGCGGAGTTCACGGAGTAGGCCAGCGCCCCGAAGGCGATCAGGGCCGCCCAGAAGTACATGATCAGCACGGCCCTGCTGTGCGAGTGACCGACTTCCAGCAGCCGGTGGTGCAGGTGCCCGCGGTCCGCCGCGAACGGCGACTGGCCGCGCCAGGTGCGCCGCACGATCGCCAGCACCAGGTCGGCGGCCGGCACCGCGATGATGGTCAGCGGCAGCAGCAGCGGGATGTAGACCGGCACCATCTGGTGGACGGTGTTGCGCTCGGACCCGGCGAACAGCTTCATCGCGTCCGGGTCGACCTGGCCCGTGACCGAGATCGCCCCGGCGGCCAGCACCAGGCCGATCAGCATCGACCCGGAGTCGCCCATGAAGATCCGGGCGGGGTGCATGTTGTGCGGCAGGAAGCCCAGGCACATGCCCATCAGGATCGCCGAGAACAGCGTCGCCGGGGCGGCGGCCTCGATGCCGTACGAGTACCAGATCCGGTAGGCGTACATGAAGAACGCCGCGGCCGCGATGCACACCATGCCGGAGGCCAGGCCGTCCAGGCCGTCGACGAAGTTCACCGCGTTGATGGTGATGACCACCAGGGCCACCGTCAGCAGGGTGCCCTGCCACGGGGTCAGCGCCACCGTGCCGACGAGCGGCACCGGCAGCCACAGGATCGTCAGACCCTGCATGACCATGACGCCCGCGGCGATCATCTGACCGCCCAGCTTGATCAGCGCGTCGATCTCGAACTTGTCGTCGAGCACACCGATCAGCCAGATCAGGGCCGCGCCGGAGAGCAGCGCCCGCGGCTCGTTCGAGTTCTCGAAGACCTCGTTGAGGTTGGACATGTGGTCGGCGACCAGCAGCCCCGCGCACAGGCCGAAGAACATCGCGATCCCGCCGAGCCGCGGAGTGGGCTCCCGGTGCACGTCACGCGCCCGGATCTCCGGCATGGCCCCTGCCACGATCGCGAACTTCCGTACCGGCCCTGTCAGCAGGTACGTCACCGCGGCCGTGATGCAGAGCGTCAGCAGGTATTCACGCACAGGCTTCCCCACATGTCTCGCTGGCCATCACAGCCCCACACCCTAGCGAGGGACGCATATGTGTGGGGACTTCCGGGTAGCGACGATGGTTGCACGGATGGCTGTGAGCCGGGCGTACAACGGGTGTACGACGCTGCGCCCACCCCCTCTCACCCGGGGTACGGCGGAAATCTACCGGTGAGCTCGCGCACCTCGTCACGCGCCCTCCCCGGGTCCGTGACACCGCTCACCACGCCCGCCAGCAGCACCGCGATCCGGGCCATCTCCGTCTCCCCCATGCCCTGTGTGGTCACGGCGGCGGTGCCCAGCCGCAGCCCCCGCGCGTCACCGTGCGGCAGGGCACAGCAGTCGAGGACGATCCCGGCGGCCGCGAGCCGTCCCCGGGCGGCCTTCCCCTCGGCCCCGAGCGGCGCCGGGTCGACGGTGATCAGATGGGTGTCCGTGCCGCCCGTGGTGACGACGAGCCCCGCCTCCTCCAGCCCGGACGCGAGAACCCTCGCATTGGCGACCACCTGATGGGCGTACGCGGTGAACGCCGGTGTTGCCGCCTCCCCGAACGCGACCGCCTTCGCGGCGATGGTGTGCATCTGGGCGCCGCCCTGCGTGAACGGGAACACCGCCCGGTCGAGCCGCTCGGCCAGCTCCGGCGAACCGCACAGCAGCATCCCGCCGCGCGGCCCGCGCAGCACCTTGTGTGTCGTCGCGCACACCACGTCGGCGTACGGCACCGGGTTCGGTGCCGCTCCCCCGGCGACGAGCCCGATGGGATGGGCGGCGTCGGCGATGAGGTAGGCGCCCACCTCGTCGGCGACCTCGCGGAAGAAGGCGTAGTCGATGTGCCGGGGATAGGCGATGGACCCGCACACGATCGCCTTGGGCCGGTGCGAGCGGGCCAGTGCCCGCACCTGGTCGTAGTCGATGAACCCGCTCTCGGCGTCCACCCCGTACCCGACGAAGTCGAACCAGCGGCCGGAGAAGTTGGCCGGCGAACCGTGCGTGAGATGGCCGCCGTAGGGCAGCCCCAGGGCGAGCACGGTGTCCCCGGGGCGCAGCAGGGCGGCGTACGCGGCCAGGACGGCCGACGACCCCGAGTGGGACTGCACATTGGCGTGCGCGGCGCCGAACAGGGCCTTGGCCCGGTCCACGGCGAGCCGCTCGGCGACGTCCACGATCTCGCAGCCGCCGTGGTGCCGGGCGCCCGGATACCCCTCGGCGTACTTGTTGGCCAGCGGCGATCCCAGCGCGGCCAGCACGGCCGGGGAGGTGAAGTTCTCGGCGGCGATCAGCTGCAGCGACGTCGACTGCCGGGCCAGCTCTCCCAGCAGGATCTCGGCCAGCTCCGGATCCTGCCGCCGCAGCAGATCGCCCTGGAGGAGGGCAGGGGTGACCGACATGACAGGCTCCGGGCGGTCGACGGTGACGTATGACCAATGTAGGCCCGGTATGGGGTGGACGCGCGGTTTGTGCGTACGACCGTGGTGCTGGTGGTTTCGCTGCGGGAGGGGTGATTGCGGCCGGTCGCGCGAGTGCGGGTGCGTGGGGGTTGCCCGCGCAGTTCCCCGCGCCCCTTACGGGGCGCTCCGCCGTGGGCATCCGCTTCCGCAACCGCCGTGGGCAGGCGTTCCGCAGGGCGGAACGGGTGGGCACGGCCGACAGCGCCGGGTGCCGATGTGAGAAACGGGGGCTTACATCCGCGCCGGGACGCCCGTCAGCGCTGTGACCACCGGGTCCAGCGCCTCGTGTATCTCGTCGCCGATCGAGCGGAAGAAGGGGAGCGGGGCGCCGTACGGGTCGTAGACCTCGTCCGCCTCCGCCGTGGGCGCCAGCAGCCACCCGCGTAGCGCCGCCGCCGCACGGACCAGCGCACGCGCCCGGACGACCACGCCTTCCGACGTCGGCGGCAGGGTCGCCGGGTCTATCGCGCGGACCAGCCGGGTGAACTCCTTCAGCGTGAAGGTGCGCAGGCCCGCCGAGTGGCCCATGGAGATGACCTGGGCCCGGTGGTCGCGGGTGGCGGTCAGGACCAGGTCGGCCCGGATCACGTGCTCGTCGAGCAGTTCGCGCCCCACGAAACCGGAGGCGTCCGCACCGAAGTCGGCGAGGACAGCCTCCGCGTTGGCTTCCATGGGCGCGCCCTCATGGCCCCAGGTGCCCGCGCTCTCCACGACCAGCCCGCCGCCGAGGAAGGCGCCGAGCCGGTCCGTCACGAGATGGCGGGTCAGCCGCTCGGTGATCGGCGAGCGGCACACGTTGCCGGTGCTGACGTGGAGGATGCGGAAGCTGTCGCGCGGCAGCCCCACGAACGTCGTCGTGATCTCCGCCGCGCTTTCCCCGTTGCCTATGCCACGCCCCGCGTCAGGGGCTGTCAATTCGCCACCTCAAGGTCGGGTACGACCTTCCGCAGCTCCTCCGCCGAGATCGCGCCCGCGCGCAGCAGCAACGGAACTTCGCGGGTGACGTCGACGATCGACGAGGGGACGTTGCCGGGGGTCGGGCCGCCGTCGAGGTACACGGAGACGGAGTCGCCGAGCATCTCCTGCGCGGCGTCACAGGTCTCCGGGGACGGGTGGCCGGTGAGGTTGGCGGAGGAGACGGCCATCGGGCCGACCTCGGTGAGCAGCTCGATGGCGACGGGGTGCAGGGGCATCCGGACGGCCACCGAGCCCCGGGTGTCGCCCAGGTCCCACTGCAGGGACGGCTGGTGCTTGGCGACCAGCGTGAGGGCGCCCGGCCAGAACGCGTCGACCAGTTCCCAGGCCAGCTCGGAGAAGTCGGTGACGAGACCGTGGAGCGTGTTCGGGGACCCGATCAGCACCGGGGTGGGCATGTTGCGGCCCCGGCCCTTGGCGTCGAGGAGGTCGGCGACCGCCTCCGAGGTGAACGCGTCGGCGCCGATGCCGTACACCGTGTCGGTCGGCAGCACCACCAGTTCGCCCCGGCGGACGGCGGACGCGGCCTCGCGCAGACCCGTCACGCGGTCGGTCGCGTCGTTGGTGTCGTATCGCCGTGCCATGTCTAGCGGGCCTCCTCGTACACGTAATTCTGGACTTCGGAAAACACTGCCTGCGGGGTGCTCACGGCAGCGCCTTGCGGGCGGTCGCGAAGCGGGGGCGGTTGTTGAGGTCCGGGTGGTCGGCCGCGTCGGCCCAGCCCCGCTCCTCGGTGAAGATCCACGGCACCTGGCCGCCCTGGGTGTCGGCGTGCTCGATGACGACGACACCGCCGGGGCGCAGCAGCCGGTGCGCGGTGCGTTCGATGCCCCGGATCAGGTCCAGGCCGTCCTCGCCGGAGAACAGGGCCAGCTCCGGGTCGTAGTCGCGGGCCTCGGGGGCGACGTACTCCCACTCGGTGAGCGGGATGTACGGAGGGTTGGAGATGACCAGGTCGACATGGCCGTCGAGGTCGTGGAAGGCGTCCAGGGCGTTCCCCTGGCGCAGGTCGACCCTGGAGCCCGCCATGTTCTTGCGGGTCCACTGGAGCGCCTCCTCGGACAGCTCCACGGCGTGCACGCGCGAGCGCGGGACCTCCTGGGCGAGGGCGAGCGCGATGGCGCCGGATCCGGTGCACAGGTCGACGATGCGGGGCTCGACCACGTCCATGGCGCGCACGGCGTCTATGGCCCAGCCGACCACGGACTCGGTCTCGGGGCGCGGCACGAACACGCCGGGACCCACCTGGAGTTCGAGGTACCGGAAATACGCCCGCCCGGTGATGTGCTGGAGCGGCTCGCGCTGCTCCCGGCGGGCGATGACCTCCCAGTAGCGGGCGTCGAAGTCGGAGTCCTTGACGGAGTGCAGCGCGCCCCGCTTCACGCCGTGCACGAACGCGGCGAGCTCCTCCGCGTCGTTGCGCGGCGAGGGCACGCCGGCGTCGGCCAGCCGCTGGGTGGCCTGGGCCACCTCGGCGAGCAGCAGGTTCACGCTGGTCCTCCGTGTCGTACTCAGTCGTGCATGGCTTACGCGGCCGCGAGCTTGGCGGCCGAGTCCGCGTCGACGCAGGCCTGGATCACCGCGTCGAGGTCGCCGTCCAGGACCTGGTCCAGGTTGTACGCCTTGAAGCCCACGCGGTGGTCCGAGAGGCGATTCTCCGGGAAGTTGTACGTGCGGATCTTCTCGGAGCGGTCGACGGTGCGGACCTGGCTGCGGCGGGCGTCGGCGGCCTCCTTCTCCGCCTCCTCCTGCGCCGCGGCGAGCAGCCTGGAGCGCAGGATACGCAAGGCCTGCTCCTTGTTCTGCAGCTGGCTCTTCTCGTTCTGGCAGGAGGCGACGACTCCGGTGGGAATGTGCGTGATGCGCACGGCGGAGTCGGTGGTGTTGACGGACTGCCCGCCGGGCCCGGAGGACCGGTAGACGTCGATCCGGAGGTCGTTCGGGTTGATCTCGACGTCGACCTCCTCCGCCTCCGGCGTGACGAGCACACCGGCCGCCGAGGTGTGGATACGGCCCTGCGACTCGGTCGCCGGCACCCGCTGCACGCGGTGCACGCCGCCCTCGTACTTCAGCCGCGCCCAGACACCCTGGCCGGGCTCGGTGGCGCCCTGGCCGCCCTTGGTCTTCACGGCGACCTGGACGTCCTTGTAGCCGCCGAGCTCGGACTCGGTGGAGTCGATGATCTCTGTCTTCCAGCCGACGCGCTCGGCGTACCGGAGGTACATGCGCAGAAGATCGCCGGCGAACAGGGCGGACTCGTCTCCGCCCGCCCCCGCCTTGATCTCCAGGATGACGTCCTTGTCGTCGGACGGGTCCCTGGGCACGAGCAGCAGGCGCAGCTTCTCGGTGAGCTCGTCGCGCTGCTTGTCCAGTTCCTTGACCTCGGCGGCGAAGTCGGGGTCGTCGGCGGCCAGTTCACGCGCGGTCTCGATGTCCTCGCCGGTCTGCTTCCAGGAGCGGAACGTGGCGACGATCGGAGTGAGTTCGGCGTAGCGCTTGTTCAGCTTGCGCGCGTTGGCCTGGTCGGCGTGGACCGACGGGTCGGCGAGCTTCTTCTCCAGGTCTGCGTGCTCGACGACGAGTTCCTCGACGGCCTCGAACATTTTGGGCTCCTGATACTGCGTACGGAAGGGAAGGCGGGCGACCAAAAACGCCGGTCCCGGGCACGCCCTCGTCGGAGCGTGGCCGTGGACCGGCGAAATGGGGCTCGCTACTTCTTGGAGCCGGCAGCAGCCTTGCCGAAGCGGGCCTCGAAGCGGGCCACGCGGCCACCGGTGTCGAGGATCTTCTGCTTGCCCGTGTAGAACGGGTGGCACTCGGAGCAGACCTCGGCACGGATGGTGCCGCTGGTGATCGTGCTACGGGTGGTGAACGACGCGCCACAGGTGCAGCTGACCTGCGTCTCGACGTACTCGGGGTGGATCTCGCGCTTCAAGGTGTCTCCTAGATATCGGGAGGGCACCGGGTCGCCTACGCGGGCTTGCGGGGCGTGAACCGGGGCCGACGTACCAGTCTGCCAGGGCTGGACGCATAGCCCAAAACCGGGGGCTTCGGTGATCTATTCCCTGCGGGCGAGTGGGGGCTTGTCGCGCAGTTCCCCGCGCCCCTGAAAAGCAGGTCAGCTGGTCCCACCTGTCTTTCAGGGGCGCGGGGCTGTATCGATGTGCGGCTCCGCCGCGTGGGCGCGATCAGCCCCCACCGAGCCGCACCCTCACGACGACGTCACGACCCCCTTGGCCTGCCCCGTCGCCGTGCCCTTCGTGGCGCTCGCCGGGATCGGCCTGTCGTTCTTCAGGGCCTTCCAGACCAGCTTCGCCTTCGCCTCGGCCACGATCACCCTGTTCGGGTTCGCCGGGTCGTACTCGACCGGCATCGTCACCATGTGCATGTTCTTGGAGCTGATGGACTTCAGCCCGTCCGCGAAGCCGATCAGGGAGTTCACCGAGCCGATGTCGGAGTCGGTGGTGACCGTCTTCGTCGCGGTGTCGGCCAGGTCGTACAGCTTCTTGGGGCTGGTGAAGACGCCCACCTGCTTGACCTGGTCGATCAGGGCCTTGACGAAGGCCTGCTGGAGCTGGATGCGGCCCAGGTCGGAGCCGTCGCCGACGCCGTGCCGGGTGCGCACCAGGCCGAGGGCCTGCTTGCCGGTCAGCGTGTGTGTGCCGGCCTTGAGGTCGAGGTGGCTCTCCCGGTCGTCGATGTTCTTCGTCGTGGTGACCGTGACCCCGCCGAGCTCGTCGACGAGCTTCTGGAAGCCCGAGAAGTCGACCTCCAGGTAGTGGTCCATGCGGATGCCGGTGAGCGATTCGACGGTCTTGACCGCACAGGCCGCGCCGCCCGTGGAGTACGCGGAGTTGAACATCACGCCGGTCGCGGCGGAGTGGGTGGTGCCGTGCGCGTCGGTGCAGGAGGGGCGGTCGACCAGGGTGTCACGGGGGACGGAGACCACGGCGGCCTTCTTGTGGCCCTTGTAGACGTGGATGATCATCGCCGTGTCGGAGCGTGCGCTGCCGTCGTCCGCGCCGCCGGCGAGCTTCTTGTTGGCGCCGGAACGCGTGTCCGAGCCGAGGACCAGGATGTTCTCGGAGCCGTTGTCGACCTTGGTGGGCCGGTCGGTGCCGAGCGCCTGGTTGATGTCGACGGTCTTGAGGTTGCCGTTGAGCTTGAAGTACAGGTAGCCGACACCGGTGCCGCCGAGGACGAGGATGCCGGCCGCCGTCCAGGCGGTGACGAGCAGCGCCCTGCGGCCCTTGCCGGGGGCCTTGCGGCGGCGGCCTCTGCCGCGGCTCGCTCCGGCCTCGGGTATGACCGGCTCCGGCGTGCTCTCGGGGGACATGGGCTCCTCTGTTCTCGTACGACTTCTCGGTTATCCCCTGCTTTCAGGGTCAGGCCCGGCGTACCCGGATCATCGGCACGTACCGGACCATCGTCGCTCCGCCTCGTCAGACGGCGAAACTCGGGAAAGGGTTGCACAACGCAGTGTGCCCACCGCGTGGAGCGATGGGCACACTGAGTGATCGGACGTCATCGGGCAAGTGGGGCGAACCCCCGCTCACCAGGTATGTCAGCCGAAGATGTCGTACTGCTGGAAACCGGTACCGAGCGACTTCCTTGTGCCGAAGATCTCACTGGTCCCCTTGCCGGTGCCCGGGTAGAGGTACAGCGTGCCGCCGGTCGTCCGGGCCAGCAGGTCGGCCTTGCCGTCGCCGGTCAGGTCGCCGACCGCGGCGAGGGTGTTGAAGCCGGTCCAGGCGGAGCGGACCTTCACGCGGGCCGAGAAGAGGCCGGTGCCGGACTTGCCGGTGCCCTTGTAGAGGTACAGGTCGCCGCCGCTGCTCTTGCGGGCCAGCAGGTCGGCCTTGCCGTCGCCGTTGAAGTCGCCGACGCCGCGCAGCTGGTTGTACTGGCTCCAGCCGCCGCCGATGCGGACGCGGGCGCCGAAGGTGCCGTCGCCCTTGCCCGGGTACAGCCACAGCACACCGGCGGAGTCCTCGGACAGCACGTCGGGCAGGTAGTCGCCGGTGAGGTCACCGGGGATCACGATGGCCTTGCGGGTCTTCCAGTTGGTGAAGATCTTCTTCGAGGCCCAGGAGCCGCCGGTGCCCGCGCTGTTCAGCACGAAGTGGTCCCAGTAGACGTCACCGGAGGAGAGCCGGTAGACAAAGTCCTGGAAGCCGTCCCGGTTGAGGTCGGCCTGCAGGACGGCGTTGACGCCGCTCCAGTCGCCCAGGGAGACGCGGGAGGCGAGCGAGGTGCCCTTGGAGTCCAGCTCGTAGCCGACCTTGCTCGACGACTTGCGGGCGAACAGGTCGGCCTTGCCGTCGGTGTAGCTCAGGTTGGAGTCGGCGATCTGCGCGTAGACGGCACCGACGTAGGTGCTGACCTTCGTGAAGACGCTGTAGGAGCCCTGCACGACGCAGTCGACGCCGTTGTCCGTGACACCCCAGGAGACCACGCCGACGACGCGGCCGCCGACGACCAGCGGGCCGCCGGAGTCGCCGTTGCAGGTGGCGGTGGTGCCGGTGTCGGAGCCGGTGGCGGGGTTGCCCGCGCAGACCATGTGGCCCTTGATGAACAGGCTGCCGAAGTAGGTCGAGCAGGTGCTGTCGGACTGGACCGGCAGCGTGGCCGTCTTCAGCGTCTCGGAGATGTCGTCCGAGGTGGAGCTGGTGCGGCCCCACCCGTAGACCTTGGCACTGGTGCCGGCCTTGTACGAGGTCGTGTCGGTGTTGGTCGTCAGCTTGATCGGGGTGGCCTTGACCGGGGCACCCAGGGTCAGCACGGCGACGTCGTTGTTGATGGTCGACGGGTTGTACGACGGGTTGTTCCACTGGCGCAGTACGGCGGTGGCGGTGCCCCCGTGCAGGTTGGCGCTGCCGTCGCTGTTGCTGGTGGGCAGGGACGCGGTGCCGGTGATGACGGCGCCGTTGGCCTTCCAGTTGTAAGGCTTGTTGTTCGTCTCGTCCCAGACGCAGTGCGCGGCAGTGAGGATCTTCGTCGGCGAGACGACCGAGCCGCCGCAGAAGAAGCCCTCGTCGTCGCTGGTGCTGGTGGTGCCCTTGTCGTCGTAGTACCAGAGCTGGGCCATCCAGGGCGCCGTGGAGATGGTGGTCTCGTTGCCACCGATGATCTTCGGCGAGACGGCGGAGCCGGACGACTTCGTGGTGCTGGTCGTGCCGGAGGTGGCCAGGGCGCCGGCGATGCGCTCGTTCAGCGTGGCCTGCGAGGCCGTGCTGACGGACGGCTTGACCGTGGGCGCCGGCTGGGTGGCCGCGCTGGCGGAGGTCGAGATCAGTGCGGCCGTGACGGCGGCGGCGATTCCGGCCGCGGCGACGGGCAGCGCAAAACGTATCCGACGTCTGTGACGACCGCTCCCGGACGTGGGTGTACCCACCTAAGTCCCCCCTCGGGATAAGGAGTTCGACATTCGGTCAATTGACCGAAGGGCGCGATCGTACACCGAGGAGGAAAACGCAAAGAACCGCCCCCTGCGCACTGCAGGAGGCGGTTCTTTTCCTTACCGTCAGTCCCCGTTACCGGGTGTCGGCGTCGTCTTCTGGATCTGCATCAGGAATTCGGCGTTCGACTTCGTCTGCTTCATCTTGTCGAGGAGCAGTTCGACCGCCTGCTGCTGGTCGAGGGCGTGCAGCACCCGGCGCAGCTTCCAGACGATGGCAAGCTCGTCGCTGGCGAGCAGGATCTCTTCCTTACGGGTGCCGGACGCGTCGACGTCCACCGCCGGGAAGATGCGCTTGTCGGCGAGCTTCCGGTCGAGCTTGAGCTCGGCGTTGCCCGTGCCCTTGAACTCCTCGAAGATCACCTCGTCCATGCGGGACCCGGTGTCCACCAGGGCGGTGGCGAGGATGGTCAGCGAGCCGCCGTCCTCGATGTTGCGGGCCGCACCGAAGAAGCGCTTCGGCGGGTACAGGGCGGTCGAGTCGACACCACCGGACAGGATGCGGCCGGAGGCCGGCGCCGCGAGGTTGTACGCACGGCCCAGACGCGTGATCGAGTCGAGCAGCACGACGACGTCGTGGCCCAGCTCCACCAGGCGCTTGGCGCGCTCGATCGCCAGCTCGGCAACCGTGGTGTGGTCCTCGGCCGGACGGTCGAAGGTCGAGGAGATGACCTCGCCCTTGACCGACCGCTGCATGTCGGTGACCTCTTCCGGACGCTCGTCGACGAGGACGACCATCAGGTGGCACTCGGGGTTGTTGTGCGTGATCGCGTTGGCGATCGCCTGCATGATCATGGTCTTGCCGGTCTTCGGCGGGGCCACGATCAGACCGCGCTGGCCCTTACCGATCGGCGCGACGAGGTCGATGATGCGGGTGGTCAGCACGCCCGGGTCCGTCTCCAGACGGAGCCGGTCCTGCGGGTACAGCGGCGTCAGCTTGTTGAACTCCGGGCGGCCACGGCCCTGTTCGGGCGCCATGCCGTTGACGGAGTCGAGGCGGACCAGCGCGTTGAACTTCTCGCGGCGCTCGCCCTCCTTGGGCTGGCGGACCGCACCGGTGACGTGGTCACCCTTGCGCAGACCGCTCTTGCGGACCTGGGCGAGGGAGACGTACACGTCGTTCGGACCGGGCAGGTAGCCGGAGGTCCGGATGAACGCGTAGTTGTCGAGGATGTCGAGGATGCCCGCGACGGGGATCAGGACGTCGTCCTCGGCGAGCTGCGGCTCGGAGCCGCCGATCTCGTCACGGCCACGACGGCCACGACGGTCGCGGTAGCGGCCGCGACGGCCACGGCGGCCGTCGCCGAACTCGTCGTCGTCCTGCGGACCGACGTTGCGGTCCTGCCGGCCGCCGCCCTGCTGCTGCGGCTGCTGCGGCTGACGGTCCTGACGGTCCTGGCGGTCCTGCTGCCGGTCCTGGCGGCCGCCCTGGCCGCCGCCCTGCTGCTCGTCGCCCTTGTTGCGCCGGTCACGGCCGCGGTCACGGCGGTCACGGCGGCCACGGCCGTCGTCACCGGCGTCGGCCCTGGCCTCGCCCTGCTGCTGGGGCTGCGCGGGCGTCTCGGCCTTCGGCTCGGTCTTCGCCTCGGCGGCGATCGTCTCGGCGCCGGTGGCGGTGGGGCTGCCGGCCTCGGCGGTGGCCCGGCGACGGCGGCGCTCGGCCGGGGCGTCGTCCCCGCCGCGCTCGGCCTCGCCGGTGCGGGAGGTACCGCCGGCCGGCTGGCCGGGGATCTCGATCTGCTGCTGGGCCACGGCCTTCTCGGCGGGGGCCTCGGCGGCCTGCTCCGCCTTCTTCTCGGCGGCCTCCTCGCCCGTACGGGCCTTGGAGGTGGCCCGGCGCTTCGGCTTGGTCTCGGTGGCGGTCTCGGCCTTGGCGGGGGCTCCCCCTCCCCCAGAGCCCGAAAGGGCCTGGGAGGTGCCCCCAGCCTGCGCCTCCTTGATGACCTCGATCAGCTGGCTCTTGCGCATGCGCGCGGTGCCCCTGATGCCGAGGCCGGATGCGACCTGCTGAAGCTCGGCCAGCACCATGCCCTCAAGGCCGGTACCGCGGCGCCGCCGGGAGCCGGCACCGGAGGCAGGCGCGGAGGCGTCCGTGGCGGGCGCGGCAGCGGTCTCCTCGACACGTGCGCCCATCAGATCGGTGGTGTCGCTCACGAAGGGTCCTTCCCTGGAGCGGACGTCGGCCTGTCTGGCTCGGCGACCGGTTGTGCTGTCCGGCTTCGGTCCTTGCTGTGTGGACCGTGCCGGGGCGGTGGTCCGCCTAAACGGCGGAGAGAATTTCTGATGACGGCGCTTCCTCAGCCGTGGCACCCGGTGTCACGAAGCGTGGTAGCACCCATTCCGGAGCGTGCCCAGCGGCCCGCTCAGTGCCCGGGTACGGCGTACTGCCCAGGTACGTCATACAGAACGCTGAGTGGCTTGGGAGACTCCCGGAAGAATGTCTGTCCCCGACGGGGACACGATGCACCTCGCCATGGTGGGGTCGGGTGCAGACTTGAGGTTAACACTACCGGATCCAACAAACATTCCCCCTCTCCAAATCCGGCAATCGTGCGCGTCACATGTCGCCGGAATTGTCATTGGCGGGCGCGAGCGGCAGCACACTCGCTCCCTGGACGTCGAGGTTCAGCCGGTTGGCGGCCCAGCCCGGACCGGCCAGGGCCTGCACCTTGTCGGCGCTGCCGGCGTCGGCGAGCGCCATCACGGTGGGGCCGGCACCGGAGATCACGGCCGGGATGCCGTCGGCGCGCAGCCGCTCCACCAGGGCGGCGCTCTCCGGCATGGCGGGGGCGCGGTACTCCTGGTGCAGACGGTCCTCGGTGGCGGGCAGCAGCAGCTCGGGGCGCCGGGTGAGGGCCTCGACGAGCAGGGCGGCACGGCCCGCGTTGGTGGCGGCGTCGACGTGCGGCACGGTGCGCGGGAGCAGTCCGCGCGCGGTCTCGGTGAGGACCGGCTTCCCGGGCACGAAAACCACCGGAACGATGGAATCGTTGGGCTCCATCCTGATCGCCCGGGCGGCGCCGGACTCCATCCAGGAGAGCGTGAAGCCGCCGAGCAGACAGGCCGCCACGTTGTCGGGGTGGCCCTCGATCTCGGTCGCGAGCTCCAGCAGGGCCGCGTCGTCGAGTCTGCCCTCGCCGCCTATGGTCACCGCACGGGCGGCGACGATGCCGGCGCAGATGGCGGCGGAGGAGGAGCCGAGGCCACGGCCGTGCGGGATGCGGTTGGCGCACACGATCTCCAGGCCGCGGGGCTGTCCGCCCAGCAGGTCGAAGGCGGTGCGCAGGGAGCGGACGAGGAGGTGGCTCTCGTCACGCGGCAGCGTCTCGCTGCCCTCCCCCGCGATGTCGATGTGCAGCCCTGAGTCGGCCACCCGGACGACGACGTCGTCGTAGAGCCCCAGCGCGAGGCCCAGGGCGTCGAAGCCCGGGCCGAGGTTGGCGCTGGTGGCGGGGACGCGCACCCGGACGGCGGCGGCGCGGAACGCTGGACCGGCCATCGCTCGATGACTCTCCTTGAGCTGCGTGATGGTCGAATGACATTCGATAGGTACGTGAGGGACCCTCGGGCCGTGGAGACGGCGCGGCACCGCGCCATATGCGGAGGCATATGCAGCGGGCGGGTTCGGTACAGCCTATCGAAGGAAGGTTCTGTGGCGACATAGGGCGCACAGGAGGCGCACGATGCGTGTCGTAAGCCCCCTGTGCCCCCTCCTTAGGGAGTTCCCTGTCCGGGAACTCCCCATGAGCGTCCGGGACGCCCCTTGAGCCGTTCTCTAGCCGAGGCCGAGGCGCTCCGCCGCGGCTGCCGCGTCGACCGGCACGGTGGCCGGCTGCGGGGCGCCGGCGACGGCCCAGTCGGGGTCCTTCAGGCCGTTGCCGGTGACCGTGCAGACGATGCGCTGGCCGGGGTCGACCTTGCCCTGCTCGGCGGCCTTCAGCAGACCGGCCACGGACGCGGCGGAGGCGGGCTCCACGAAGACGCCCTCCTGCGCGGCCAACAGCCGGTAGGCGCGCAGGATCTCACGGTCCGTCACCTCGTCGATGAAGCCGCCGGACTCGTCCCGGGCCGCAAGGGCGAACTGCCAGGAGGCGGGGTTGCCGATGCGGATCGCGGTGGCGATGGTCGAGGGGTCCTTGACGATCTCGCCGCGCACGATCGGGGCGCTGCCGGAGGCCTGGAAACCCCACATCCGGGGCGTCCCGGTGGAGATGCCGTCGGCGGCGTACTCCTTGTACCCCTTCCAGTACGCGGTGATGTTGCCCGCGTTGCCGACCGGCAGGACGTGGATGTCGGGTGCGTCGCCGAGCATGTCCACGATCTCGAAGGCGGCGGTCTTCTGGCCCTCGATGCGCACCGGGTTGACCGAATTGACCAGCGCCACCGGGTAGTTCTCGCTCAGGTTGCGGGCGAGGGTGAGGCAGTCGTCGAAGTTGCCGTCGACCTGGAGGATCTTCGCGCCGTGCACGAGGGCCTGGCCCATCTTGCCGAGCGCGATCTTGCCCCGGGGCACGAGCACGGCGGAGACCATCCCGGCGCGCACGGCGTACGCGGCGGCGGAGGCCGAGGTGTTGCCGGTGGAGGCGCAGATGACCGCCTGCGCGCCCTCCTCCTTGGCCTTGCTGATCGCCATGGTCATCCCGCGGTCCTTGAAGGACCCGGTCGGGTTGGCGCCCTCCACCTTGAGGTGGACCTCGCAGCCCGTGCGCTCGGAGAGCACCTGCGCGGGCACGAGGGGCGTGCCGCCCTCGCGGAGCGTCACGACCGGCGTGGTGTCGGACACCGGGAGTCGATCCCGGTACTCCTCGATGATTCCGCGCCACTGGTGGGTCATTGCTGGTTACTCTCCTTCAACCCGCATGATGCTGGCGACACCCCGCACGGTGTCGAGCTTGCGCAGCGCCTCGACGGTCCCCGAGAGGGAGGCGTCGGAGGCCCGGTGGGTGACGACGACGAGGGAGGCCTCGCCGTCCCCGTCCTGCCGTCCGTGCTGCCGCACCGTATCGATGGAAACCCCGTGCTCGGCGAACACGGTGGCGACCTGGGCGAGAACACCCGGTTTGTCGGCGACGTCGAGGCTGATGTGATAGCGCGTGACGACATCGCCCATCGGCGACACGGGCAGGGCGGCGTACGCCGACTCGCCGGGCCCCGTTGCCCCGCTGAGCCGGTTGCGGCAGACGGCGACCAGGTCGCCGAGGACCGCGGAGGCCGTGGGCGCACCGCCGGCGCCGGGCCCGTAGAACATCAGCTGACCGGACGCGTCCGACTCCACGAAGACGGCGTTGTACGCGCCGCGCACGGAGGCGAGCGGGTGGGTCAGCGGAATCATGGCGGGGTGCACGCGGGCCGTCACCGAGCCACCGTCCCCGGCGCGCTCGCAGATGGCGAGCAGCTTGATGGTGCAGCCCATGTTCTTGGCGGAGGCGAAGTCGGCGGCGGTGACCTCGGTCATGCCCTCGCGGTAGACGTCGTCGAGCCGCACCCGCGAGTGGAACGCGATGCCGGCGAGGATGGCGGCCTTGGCGGCGGCGTCGAAGCCCTCCACGTCGGCGGTCGGATCGGCTTCCGCGTACCCGAGCGCGGTGGCCTCGTCGAGGGCCTCCTGGTACCCGGCCCCCGTGGAGTCCATCTTGTCGAGGATGAAGTTGGTCGTCCCGTTGACGATCCCGAGCACCCGGTTGACCTTGTCGCCGGCGAGGGACTCGCGCAGCGGGCGGATCAGCGGGATGGCTCCGGCGACGGCGGCCTCGTAGTAGAGGTCCTTGCCGTGCTGCTCGGCGACGGCGTGCAGGGCGGCGCCGTCCTGGGCGAGCAGCGCCTTGTTCGCCGACACGACCGACGCGCCGTGCTCGAAGGCGGTGGTGATGAGGGTGCGGGCGGGCTCGATCCCGCCGATGACCTCGACCACCACGTCGATGTCGCCGCGTTTCACGAGGGCGGTGGCGTCGGTGGTGACCAGGCCCGGGTCGATGCCCTCGCGGACCCTGGAGGGCCGTCGTACGGCGACACCGGCCAGCTCGATCGGAGCGCCGATCCGCTGGGCGAGATCGTCGGCGTGCGTCGTCATGATGCGCGCCACCTCTGAGCCGACAACCCCACAGCCCAGCAGCGCCACCTTCAGCGGACGCGTACGCATCATCCGACCTCGTTTCCTCATACCGTCTACGGTTGCACCAGTCTCACTCACCGGACGGGAGTTTCTACCCTTCGTCCGGATCGTGAGACATCTATTTCATTCTGTGAGGATGGCAGACAGGAGATCTTCCATCCGTGTCACCCGACGTCGAGACGCAGCAGGTCCTCCTCCGTCTCCCGCCGGACGATCACCCGGGCTTCGCCCTCGCGCACGGCGACGACGGGCGGCCGCAGCACGTGGTTGTAGTTGCTGGCCATGGACCGGCAGTAGGCGCCGGTGGCCGGTACGGCGATGAGGTCACCGGGTGCCAGGTCGCCCGGCAGGAACGCGTCCTTCACCACGATGTCCCCGCTCTCGCAGTGCTTGCCGACGACGCGGGCGAGCATCGGCTCGGCGTCGCTGGTCCGGGACACCAGGGCGACGCTGTACTCGGCGTCGTAGAGCGCGGTCCGGATGTTGTCCGACATGCCTCCGTCGACCGACACATAGGTCCGCAGCCCGTCGAGGGGCTTGATGGTGCCGACCTCGTAGAGCGTGAAGGCGGTAGGGCCGACGATGGCCCGACCCGGCTCCACGGAGATCCGGGGCGTCCGCAGCTTCGCGGCCTCGCACTCCCGCGTCACGATCTCGGTGAGCGCCTTGGCGATCTCGTGCGGCTCACGCGGGTCGTCGTCGCTCGTGTACGCGATCCCGAGCCCGCCCCCCAGGTCGATCTCGGGCAGCTCGACCCCGTGCTCGTCCCGGATGTCCTTGAGCAGCCCCACGACCCGGTGCGCGGCGACCTCGAACCCCGACATGTCGAAGATCTGCGACCCGATGTGCGAGTGGATGCCGATCAGTTCGAGGCCGTCGAGCTGAAGGGCCCGCCGCACGGCCTCCGCGGCCTGCCCGCCCGCCAGCGGAATCCCGAACTTCTGGTCCTCGTGCGCGGTGGCGATGAACTCGTGCGTGTGCGCCTCGACGCCCACGGTGATACGAATCTGCACGCGCTGCCGCGTGCCGAGTTCCTGCGCGATGTGAGCGACCCGCACGATCTCCTGGAACGAGTCGAGCACGATCCGCCCCACGCCGGCCTCGACGGCCCTGCGGATCTCCGCCCCGGACTTGTTGTTGCCGTGGAAGGCGATGCGGTCGGCGGGCATACCGGCGGAGAGGGCGGTGGCCAGCTCGCCCCCGGAGCACACATCCAGGTTGAGCCCCTCCTCGTGCAGCCAGCGCACGACGGCCCGCGACAGGAACGCCTTGCCTGCGTAGAACACGTCGGCGTCCGGCCCGAAGGCGGTCCGCCAGGCACGCGCCCGGGCCCGGAAGTCGGCCTCGTCGAGGACGTAGGCGGGAGTGCCGAACTCCTCGGCGAGGGTCTTCACGTCGACACCGCCGACGGTGACGACCCCGTCGGCGTCCCGGGTGACGGTCTGGGCCCACACCTTCGCGTCGAGGGCGTTGAGGTCGTTGGGCGGGGCGGCATAGTGGCCCTCGGGCAGGACATCGGCGTGCCGGGGCCCGGCGGGATGTGCGGAACGGCTCATTGCTCTTCTGGCGCTCTCTTCAGAGGTGATCGGGTGCGTCGATGCCGAGCAGGGACAGACCGCCGGCCAGCACCGTCCCGGCGGCTGCGGCGAGGGCGAGCCGGGCACGGTGGGCGGCCGAGGGTTTCTCCTCGCCGTGGGGCAGCACGGTCGGCAGGAACGGCAGGACGGCATCCGCGACGGTGACGAGGTGCCGGGCGAGCCGGTCGGGGGCGCGGTGGGTGGCCGCGCCGAGGAGGATGCGGGGGTAGTCGGCGAGGGCGGTGACCAGGGCGCTCGGAGCGTCGGGAACGTCGCCGGGCACGGCGGCGAACCCGAGCCGCCCCGCCCCCCGCCCGACGGCCCGCACCCGGGCGTGCGCGTACCGCACCCGGAACAGCGGATTGCTCTCCCGCTGCACGAGATGGTCGGCGGTGATCCTCGGCCGGTCGTGCGCCGCCGGATACAGCAGCGCCCACTGGGCGGCGTCGGGCCCGAGCGGGGCGGGGTCCTCCGGCGCCGGCACGGGCCGCAGACCGACGGGCTCGCCGTGACCGACCTCGCCGCGGCCGCCCTGGGTCGCAACGATCCTCACCACCGCGTCGGCGACGACCTCGGCCCGGACGTCGTACGGCACCCGCAGCGCGACGACCTGCCCGGCGAGGGCGGCGCCGTGGCCGTAGGCGGCCCCGAGGCCGTGGATCTCCCCGACCAGGGTGGCGGTCGGCGACGAGGCGGAGCTGAGGGAGATGTTGAGGAACCCGGGCCCGGTGACGACGACGTCCTCGACGCCGGCGCACTCCGCGAGACGAGGCACCAGGATCTCGGCGACCCGCAGCGGCGGCTGTCCGGCGGGCCGGGCGAGCTGCAGCGCGATGTTGGTGGCGTAGTCCCCGCAGCCCCCGGGCCCCGGCGGCGTCACCACGGCCCGCTCGGGCACGCTCACACTGAGCTCTCCCTCGTCCACGGCACGACGCACCGCGCGCAGCACGGTACGGGAGAGCTCGACGGGGGTCACGGGACAAGCGTAGGGGAGGAGGGGGGTGGGTAGGCGAGCCGGTCAGGGCCGAGTCCGGGATGTGGACGGGTGGGTCCACAGGCCTGCGGATCCCTGCGGATCCTCAGAGGTCACGGATAGGCGGGGTTGCCCCCGGCCCGCTCCCCCGAGAAGTGGACCTCGTCGCCCACGCCCTCTTCCTCCCCCGTCGCGCCGCCTCGCCGCCGCTCGATCAACTCCCGCACCAGTTGGACGAGTTCGGCAGGTTCGAAGGGTTTGGCGAGAAAGGCGTCGACGCCGACGTCAAGACCGGTCTCGACCTCGTACTGCGTACAGGCACTGACGATGGCGAGCGGCAGATCGTGGGTCCGGGGGTCGGCACGCAACTGGGCGGCGGTCCGCAGCCCGTCGAGCCGGGGCATCACGACGTCGAGGGTGATCACGTCGGGGCGCACCCGATGAACGACATCCAGACACTCGGCACCGTCGGCCGCGGTCACGACCTCGATAC
This sequence comes from Streptomyces hyaluromycini, assembly GCF_002217755.1. Classification (GTDB taxonomy): domain Bacteria; phylum Actinomycetota; class Actinomycetes; order Streptomycetales; family Streptomycetaceae; genus Streptomyces; species Streptomyces hyaluromycini. The sequence goes on from NZ_BCFL01000016.1 coordinate 538,037, forward strand.
CCTCCAGTTCGAGATTGACCCTGATCAGCTGCCGGATGACCTTGTTGTCGTCCACAACAAGCACCCGACCCGACGCCCCTGGCACAACTCGAGAGTAGGTCCGGACCGGCCACCGCGTCCGGGTTTTCCCGACTTCCGCCCCCTGCGGGGGAGCACCCCCGGAAACCCGTTCCTGATCACCCCGACCGAGCTGGTAGTGTTCTACCCGTCGCCGCGAGCAACAGCTCAACGCCAGACGCCCCCGTAGCTCAGGGGATAGAGCAACGGCCTCCGGAGCCGTGTGCGCAGGTTCGAATCCTGCCGGGGGCACTCCGGATTAAGGCCCTGACCAGCGGAAACGCCGGTCAGGGCTTTTCTTGTGCATGCCAAAACGCACACGGCCTACCTCGCCGTAACCACTCGTCCCAGAAGGCGTCAACCTGCGGCTTTGCGGCTCAGGACGAACGGAATCCCAAATGTCCGATCCCGTGAAATCGCCCGCGCGGGACATATGCGGGACGGGAACGCCGAAAAGCGGAGCCGACACCGGCGGACACTTGCTATGACCTGCACGTTTTCCCGCATGCGCGTTCGGAAAACATATGGAGGAACAGGCCGTTCCACTTTCCTGGACCCCGGGGTCAGCCAGCTGTTTGAGCCCGTCCAGCTGCCCGGAGGACAACACGGCAGGCGTTCCGACAGAGTGCAGGAACCTGGAACCGAGTGCCTTACGGGCTTCAGATCCCATGGAGCGCCACGATCCTCGGCACCAGCGGCAAAGCTCCTGCTGATACGGGGCCTTTCCGCTCCCGGTGGAGACGACCGGATGCCGCTTCACAGTTCGAGCGAACCGTGAAGCGGCCAGCATCACGTCGCAGGCGGCTACTCAGAGTCCTGCCCGGTCGCCGGAGCCATGGCCCACTGCAAGCGGCAGGAAGTACTCCTCGGCCAGCTTCGCAAGGTGAAGTGGGAGCGGTCGAGAGAGGGGATGGTACTCATCGTGAAAGCGCAGCTGGTGGGCGACCGCCGCTACCACTGCGGGCCGGTCCGGAGCTATGCCGGTGCGTCCTGCGGCCGCCAGGGCCGACGCGGACAGGCAGCCGAGCACTGTGAGTTCCAGAGCTTGCGGGTTCCAGGCCGTGGCTGCAGGGCCGTGTGGCCAGTCCTTGTCGGGCACCAGCTTGCGCAGGTCGTTCCGCACCGTGCCTGCGGATGGCGGCTTGCCGACGGTACTGATGAACACCCGGCCGTCCGGGCCTGCGTCCGGTGCCGCCCACAGACCGGCGGAGAACCCCGGCGTCTCCTCATCGGTCTCGGCGGGTGCGTACCACTGGGGTGTCTCGCCACGGCTGTTAGCGTCCCGAAGCAACACCATCCGCAGGTCCCTCCCGAAGAGCGCGAGCCGGGCAGGCGGCTCACCGTGGAACTTAATCATGTCCCTGCCCAACTGGCCGTTGTTGAGGCCGGGCCAAGCCTCACGCAGATTGCCGCTGTTCGCCAGCAGTAGGGTCGGCCGGTCACGCACCTGATAGAGCAACGACCTGATCTGGCGCTCGACCTCTTCGCGCCGCTCCTCGGTGGTCGAGGCGGATGGGCCTGATCGGGTCCTCGCTGCGGCGGCATCCGCAACTGCACCATCAGTGGCTATGGTGAGGAGCAGCTGGGCGTAAGGCACCCATTCCTTGCGGACGTCGTCCCACCCTCGTACGGGGTGCACCGGATCATGTGGGCGGATCCGGAGGGCGACCAGGCGCTGTCCGGTCTTCCGGGTTGGCCCGTTGGCCTGTCGCCGGACGTGCCAGAGCGCGAGGTACTGGAGATCGTCCGCGAATACCTCGTCCAGCCGCTGATCCGGCGGGACCACGGCGCCGAGCTGGCGCATCCCGTCCGCCAGGGCGGACCGGGCGCGTAGCGCCACGGCCCCGTCGGAGTCCTCCGGTACGACGATGAACTGGCTGACCCGCCGGGCCGCGGCGCAGCCGTGCCGCAGTGCCGGCTTAGGGTCGGAGTCCTGCGCTGAGAACCGATCGGGGCCTAGTGTCTCCACAATCGCCAGCCCTACCACCCCGGTTCCGGGGCCCAACTGGGCAGCTGTTCGCGCGGCCCGCTCTTGCACGGCCTCGGCCAGTGCTTGGGCCCGTGACCGACCGGGTTTCCGGATGACCTCCAGCGGAGCACCCAGAGCCCCGAGCGGCCGGGCACGGAGCACAACATGCAGGTCTCCGTCCTGCCACTCACGGTCGTCTTCCGCTCCTCCGGAACCGGTCGGCAGTCCCAACCACTCACAGAGCGCCGCGACCAACTCGTCCCGGGTCTCCTCGGTCTGCCAGACCATGTCCACGAGCAGCGGCTGCCCGTCGAGCGCCGCACGTACCGCATCGCGCCGGGCTCGCACGCGTTGTCGGGAGCGCATCTCCTGCTTCTCCAGATCCTTCGCCTGCGAGGTGGGCAGCAGGACGGGCTTGGCCTTCCGGTGCGCGCGTTCCAGGTTGGGCACCCGACGAAGGACGGGGCGAAGGCTCTCCTCAAACCAACGGTCGAGGAGCGAACGTTCAAGTGGCATGAGTCCAGTGCCGACGCCGTGCCGACCCATCGCCGTGCTGTGCAGGATGCCTGCGGCAACTCCGTCGCGGCCCTCGATCCAGTCGACCGGTTCGGTGATCAACTCGGTCGGCTTGGGGTAGGCGCGAAGCACGTCAAGTTCGGGCAGCAGGTCGACCAGGCTATGCCGACTCCAGGCAAGCACTCCAAGGCTGCGGTCGAAGGTCAGGGAGTTGGCGGTGAGCCGTCGGCGCGAACCGGCAGCCCCAGGCCAGGGCAGTGGTGCGTCGAGCAGGGCAGTCGCACCTCGGCCCTCTGGCAGCCGTACGGGCGATCCGGTGGCCCAACGGCGGATCCCGTACGAGACATGCACCCGGAATCGCGCGGCGAACGGCACCGTCTGGAGGGTGATGGTCACCAGACCCGAGTAGTACCAGGCGCGTTTTCCTCGCGTGTACGTCCGTGGCGGCCAGCTGACCAGCTCGACTCCCTGGTCTCGGGTGACCAGCCGGAAGGAGAGGTGGACGCCGTTAAGGTGGAGAGGGCTGGCGGCGAGCCTGGCGCCGATCCACTCGGGCAGCAGGTGGTAGAGCCTCCTGTCAGGCTGTGCCGTGCCACCCGGGGAGATCTCTGCTGCGGTGAGGTCCACAGACTCGTACCGCCACTGCGGGGTGTGCTGGTCGATCAACGCCAGTGCCCGATCCAGAGCCGCCTGGTGGTCGGCCGTACGCTCGGCATCGGAGTCGGCGCCGGGCGGCAGGGTCATCACCCAGGACACCAGCAGCGGGGCGACCAACTCGGCTGGCATCTCCTCGGACGCGTAGAACCAGGGCGACTCGGCACTGTTTCCGGCTCCCCGCCCGGTGGCCACTAGGCCCGGGGCTGTGGCCCGAAGCAGGTCATTGAGCTTGCTGATCGGCAGGCCAACCGGTTGTTCCCGGCGACGCCACCGTCGCCGATAAAGGTCCATGAACTCGGTCCGCCACTCCTCAGGAAAACTCATGACGCGATATTGCTCGGCCCAGGCTCCGGCCTGCGGGTCCGGTTCGTAGGCGGTGGTGCTGATCAGGCGGTGCATGCGGTGTTCCCTTCGTCGGCGAACTGGGTGAGGCAGCGGTCAAGGGCAGCCCACATCGGCCGGTAGAGCGCCTGAACGATGTGCCGGTCGGCCGCGGGCACAAGATCGTCCGGGGTGAAGTAGGGCTTGAGCACGGCATGGATGCTGTGCAGGAGACTGGTCGTCGGGGTGTCCAGCTGACCTGGCGACTGGCCGGTGGCCAGGTTGGGCGCGAACGCGGCGTCGACGAATGCGACCCGGGTGGGCACCGCGCCGCGCACGGAGCGGCCGATCACCTGCCAGATCAGCACGAGTAGATCCCAGGTGACCTGCTTCCGGTCGTCGTCGCTCAGACGGCTCCAGGCCATGCTTCTGGCCAGTACCCGGTACCACTGAGAACGGGCCAGGTCCCTGACCTTGCGAGCGCCCAGACCCAGGGTGAGCTCGCCTCGGACCCAGTCGGCGAACTCCCCGCCGTCGATGGCACGCACGATCCAGTCGTTGATCGCGTGCACCGCGAGGCCGAGGTCGTCGGGACGCGGGTTGGGCCGAGCGAGGAAGTAGATCGAGCCGATTGCGGCGTGCCGGCGGTCGATATCGAGGATGTTGTGTCCGCGTTCCACCGCGAGCAGGGGTGCCACCAAGATCTCGGCACTGGTGTTGGCCAGCGTCTCCACATCGCCGCGGCGCAGAACGGGAGCATGGTTTTCGTCGTCGCCCGGCCAAGTGCCGGCATCGGGGTCGTCGTCGGACACCAAACGACGGACTCTGCCCCTCCAGCGCTTGTTGAGGGTGTGCAGGGTGTCCGCCACGAGCTTGGCTTCCTCATAGCTGCCGACAAGCAGGAGGATATGGCGGCGGCTCTCCGGGAGAAGCCTCAGCTCCTCCTGGAGACGGCTGATTCCGGTGTCGTCCTTACCAAGGGCAATGGCCATTCGGCGCAGGATGGCGGCTCGCTGGTCGAGCGGCTCACCGGAGAGCCGCTCTGCCTCGTTGGGTACCTGGCAATCGCAAGCCACACGGCACTGACAGTCGTCGCGGACGAACTCGAAGCGGAACTCGCTCTGTTCAGCGATCCGTTTCAGTTCCTTCGGATCCGGCTCGATGATCACGCCGATGGGTACCGGGATGTGGTAGCGACTGGAACTCCCGGCCCAGCTGCTGCCCGACATCAGCAGGACGTTGGTGCCGGGCCGACCGTCCACCGTCGGCAGGTCAGGCATCGCACGGAGCAGTTCCCGGCCGACCCCGCTACAGCGGAAGAAGCGCAACTCTCCAGTGCGCGCTCCACCGAGGTCCGGGCCTTCCATCAGGAACTGAAAGCCGATCACATTGCCCATTGGCGCCTCGGGCACCATCGGGCCGTAGTCGAGCGGTCTGCGGTACATCTCATTGAAACCCAGATTGAGTGCCGCCGCGACGCGCGGCCACATGGCGTTGATCAGAGAGAGTTTGGGCTCCAGCGCGCTGAGCAACAAAGTGAATTCGAAGCGGGTCATCAGCAGATTCAGCCACTGGTCCGGATTCTCTGGCAGGCGGTCCTTCCGCTGACGCCTGGACGTCTTGCGGCTCGTGGCACGCTGCGCAGGTTTCCGCCCCCGCTCACCATGGGCGCGGGCGCGTAGCTCCTGGTAGCGCTCCCGGCTCTCGTCGGTCGACTCCAGGAGCGGATCGAGATCGAAGAGGTCGCGGAGCACCTTCTCCAGCCGACTGCGCGTGTGCTCACGGTAGTTGGTGTGCAGAAGCTCGCTCAGCAGGCCAGTAAGTGCGTTGCCGTCCTCGGGGACCGGGCGCCGGTCGCCGAAAGGGTTCTCTCGGAAGCCGTCAAGGATCTCGGTCAGTCGGCGTCGCGACTCCCGAAGGGCACGCTCGGCGCCGGACTCCGTCGCCTCGGTCTGAGTGCCGTCGTAGTCCTCCAGCAACGGGTACCGCTCCTCCAACAGGCGGAGCTGGAGCGTCCAGGCGCTGAAGTAACCCGTCCTGACCCAATCACGCAGGCCGACATCGCTGACCAGCATGGCGACCAGACGGTCGGCAGCGGTCTGTGTGGTGTTGACAGCGGCCGACCAGTTCTCGACGTCTCGGTCCGACAGCTGGATCCGTCCTGCACCGGCCAACTCACGGATGCGATGCTGGTTGACATCGTCGAGGAAGGACCGGGTGTCGGGACCGCCGCCGATCAGCGGGATGCCTGGCGCGAACATCCGGTCGAGTTGCATCTGGACCCGGTCTGCCTCGTCGACAATCACCAGGTCGCTGCGCCGACAAGCGAGTTCGAGGTAGCGGATGCGCTCATGGTTCTGGACGTGTGGCACCGCCGAGTCGATCAGGCTGGGGGGTGTGGCGACCCAGACAGCCGCATCGACCAGTTCGCGGGCGCCGTGATGACGGGGGCAGCCCGACCAGAACGGGCAGGCCACCCGGCGCCGTACCCACAGGTCGTCCGCGTAATCGCCACGGCTGCCGGGCGGTTGCAGCCTGGTGCACGGCGCCTCGCCGAAACCCAGCAGGTCGTGGGCGAGTTGGCCATCCGTGCGCCGCAACGCGTTCAGGACGCAGGACGTGCTCAGGTACGCGAACCCAGCGTCGTCGTGGGCGAGCAGATTGCGCGCGCCACGACCGACCAGTCGCCGGTGCAGCCGTTCAGCGTGCTGTTGACGGCCCGTCGCGCCGAGCACCGGGGCGGCCGAACCCGGGACGTACGTGTTGTACAGCTGAACCAGTTTGAGCTGCTCGGCGACGTCCCCAACGACGACGGTCGTCCGATGGCCCCGCTTGGCCAGGTGCACGGCCAACACGTCTCGCAGAGTGCTCTTGCCGGCACCGACGATGCCCAGCAGATGCTGGATCCCCGCTACCTCGAAAGTGTCCGCGCATTCGAACCTCCCGGCTTGGCGTGTGAAAAGGTGAATCGCATCCAGCCGTCCGGCCCAATTCTCGGACTTCACCGAGTCCATGAACTCCGCGGTCCTCACCAGGTCGTCCCACTGGAAGGTCAGCGGCTCACCCCCGTTCGCCGGGTGCGCCGCGAGGTCATGGCCGATCGGTGGCGGAAGGGTTTGTTCGGGGAACTGGACGGTGGTCAGATGCCGACCGATCGGGAAGGCATGTCGGCCGGCCTTCGCGAACGCCAAGGGCCGTCCGGCAAACACCGGTGCCTCGCGCAGCAGCAGCTCGTAGGTCTCCCAACGGTCCGGCGCCACAGACAACGAGGAGCGCCGGACGGCCGGAAGGCCCGGATCGGCAACCTCGTAGGCACGGAGCTGGCGGTCAAGCCGCTGGTACTCCTCAAGCGCCTCGGTCCAGGCCAGACGACGGCCCCAGGTCCATAGTGTGTGCCGGGCCGTGCGGAGGGTTCGTTGCCCGGCCGCATCTACGGCTTCCCAGGCCCACGCGAACGGGTACCCGCTGAAGAGCGTCCAGGCATCCGCTGCCGGCGCGCCGACAGCAAATCGCTCCTGGAGGAGGAGACCGACCTCGATCTCACAAAGGGAGACCAACCGGGCTCTCTTCAGCTGCGGTGCGGCTTTCAACAGCCAGTCGACCACCTCACCCAGCGACTGGGCGGTGCTACGCATGATTCCTCCTCGCTCGGCCGGTCGGCTTCGGCGTGGTGAACTCGCTCGCGGACATCAGGCGCACCCGTGCGTCGGCAGGCATCGCACGGTCGAAGTCCTGCCGGTACCCGGGGCGCGCCGCAAGCTTGTCTGGGACTACGACGTCAAGAGGTCCGCCGAGCCGGGCAGCGACATCCGCTGCCCGCAGGGCGGCTGGAGCGGGCTGTTCCCTGTCGTGGACCTGAAAGGTGAGGAGTGTCCCGTCGTGGCCGACGACGCGGTGGACGCCCAGGCCCAGCGGGAGCAACTGGGCCTGCGATGCGAGACGGGAACGGACGGTATGTTCGGTGCGGCCGGGGAGCGCCAGGAAAAGCCTGAGCCCGAACGGCAGAGCCAGGGCGTGCCCGAGCTGTTGCGACGATTCGAATTCGCGGTCCCCCGGTGGACAACCGCCCTCGCACCAGGGACCGGCCCTCGTCACGGGCTTGGCAAGCAACAGACAGCTCTTGCAGCGGTGCACCAGCCCGTCGATCGGGAAGCGGTCCGGCAGGGGGCCGTAGAGGTCTTTGACCAGCTTCCAAGTCTGAGCCACAGTCGGCTGGAGCATCTCCATCGGGTCGAACCGGAAGATGACAGGCCGCTTGATGAGGAAGTCACGGCACAGGCCGAACCGCTCCACGGTGCCGCAGGTATCAGCGAGTTCAGCGAGCAGGGTCTCGGCCTCCTGCTCCAGCATGCCGCGCGGGCCATGGGAGGCCAGTTCGGCGCAGGTCAGGGTCGGCTCGCGCGCCGCGGGATCGATCAGGCGGGCATCGTCGGTGAAGAAACCGCTTGGCAATGTCATCGGCCATTCCGACAGCCCTCGTTCCCTGCACCAAGACAGCAACTCCGGCACTCCGAGGGGCACCGGTTGTCCATGCGTCAGCCCCACCAGCACCACGCGGTCCAGAGCCAGCTGGAGGCTCGCCGGGTACGGCAGCCGGAATGCCGACGACCGGTCCACTGAGGTCAGTTCGATCACACCACGGGCCACCTCCGCGAGGAGGTCAACGTCCGTCCACTCATCGCCACTCACGGGCTTGCCCCCGCTCCATCCCCCTGCGGCTGCCGTGCAGAGCACCATCTAGCCACTTCACAGGTGGCGCACTCGGGACCGGGGACGGCCTCGAAGAGCGTCTCCGCGTGCCAGCCCGAAACTTGCTCACGCAGCACCGATTCGGCAGCGGCCTGGGTCTCCGGAGCAGACGGGTCGAGGATGCGCAGATCGACGCCTCCGGGGTGCAGCAGTTCCAGTTCGACCCGTCCTCCGGCCTGCGGCCTGGGCAGCACGCCACCGCCGATGATCCGGACGCCCAGGGCCAGTTGAGGGTAGGTAGCCAGTATGTTGCGGCGCGTCCGGTCACTGGCGGAGGTCTTGGTCTCCCGCCAGACCCAGGAGCCCGCGTCCCGGTACAGCAGGTCGGGCTCCGCCAGGACCAGCAAGTCCGCCGCTGTGTCGTCGAACACCAGCCTGGGCTCAGTCTGGATCTCCGATCGCGGTTCAGCCGTACGGAGTGGGCACACTTCTGCGTGATGACGCAATAGCTCGGCCCCGAGCTGCCGCTCCTCGTCGGGAAGTCGGTAGCCCTCAGGCACCCAGTCCACCGGGATCTCGGGGGTACACGACTTATGCGGACGTCGGCCATGCCGCTCGGCGAGGAACGCGTGGACCGCCCGCCCACGCTCGACGGCTGCACTCCGCTCCACGGTGTCATCGGCTGGGATCCGAAGGCCGCGCAGATAGCTCCGGGCCGGACAACCCTGGTGCCCCCGCCCTGTGGTCGAGGACCAACTGCGTCGTGGCCGGCTCAGATCGGCTAGCCCGAGCAGCCCTTCGGCCCTTGGAAGTGCCGGGCAGACGGGCGCGGCGGTACACGCAGTGCATGCAGTACCGGGGCGGTACTCCTGGCTGTCGAGCAGTGCGCGTACGGCCGGCGCCCCGGCGGCCCGGTACAAGGCCAACGCCTCGTCCCGAGTGCCGTCGAAAATCGTGTCCGTTCGGCCGTCGGAGAGCGCGAACTGGATAACCTTGATCCGTTCGAGCCGGGGATCGAAATTCCCCTCCGCCACGACCAATGCAGCCACGGCGCGCTCCGCCGCACTGCGCTTACGAAGCCGGTTGACCGGCAGGCGTAGCTCACGCAGGCGACCGTCGCCGTGCTCTAAGCAGCGTCCCCATGCTGTGATCCGGTACTCCACAGTGCCCCGGCCGTCGCTGCTCGGGCGATGGTACCTGTATACCCAAGGGCGAGGGGTCAGTCGGAGGTTCGGATCCGCAGGGAACGCCTCCTGGTACATCCGGAGCGCATGCTCGGTCCACCGCTGTACGCCGTCGTGCAGCGGACGCCGCCGACCACCGCGGGGCGCGCTCGGCGGCGGCTCATTCACCGGCCATTCGAGTTTGTCAGCCGCGTCCATGAAGGGGCCGTTGGGGAACGGGTTCAGCATCTCGGGCTTCCAAACGGCCCGCTCGCGCGGCCGTAGTCCGCGAGCTCTGAACACATCGGACGCCGGGCATCGGTACCGCTCCGGACCGAACATGCCGAGGCGTACCTCAATGACGTCGGAATCCCCAACCAGGCCGTCAGGGGGCCAACTCGCTGCCATAATACCCTCACTTCTCTGAGCCCCGGGGCGTGTGATCGAGCCGACCGGGGGTTCCCTTCTGGCATGGAGCGGATGCATTGCTTCCTGGAACTCTTCTTGACGGCCGTTACCGGATTTTGCGAAGGCTCGGCCATGGCGGTGAGGGTGAGATCTTCGTCGCTCGGGACGAGCACCTCCGCCAGGACGTGGCGGTCAAATCGCAATTCCCCCGCACCTTCGAATCGACAACCAGCTACTCCTATTTCGGTCGGCATCTGGACGAGGAACTAGAACGACTTCGATTCATGTCGAACGTGCCAGGAATCCCGGAGGTGTTGGGGAACGGCCGCTATGGGTGGAGCAAACGCCGGTACATCGTGATGGAACTCGTCGAGGGCATCACGGTTGCGTCGTGGATCAACGAGCACCATCCCGTTCCAGCCGCTGCAGCGGTGTCGGTTGTCGCACAGCTCTGCGAGATTCTGAAAGGCGTGCACGCAGAGAGGTATGTCCACCGGGACGTCACACCGAACAACGTGATGATGCAATCCGACGGCCGGGTCCGGCTGCTGGACGTGGGCATCTCTGTCCCGGTCGGAGAGGTGAACGCCGATCCTCGCGGCACTCTCGGATACGCCGCTCCGGAGCAGTACGACCCGGCCTCAGTACTCACCCCACAGGCCGATGTCTTCTCCCTCGGTGCAATGTTGTTCGCGATGACCGTGTCAGAGTTGCCGTACAGCGGCCGGGAGAGTCCGCCCGAGGACACCGCCTCAGCCTTCCCAGAGGACTTCCGTGCCGAGATCCCCGGCACACTCTGGAGTCTCGCGCTCGCCATGGTCTCGGTCGATCCGCACGAGCGGCCGAACGGCGTGGCCGAGGTGTTGGGCTATCTACGGCCGATACTGCCCACGCCTGGCTCCGCCTCGTCCCCGAAGGCCACCCGTCCCGACCCGACGGCCCCGTACCGGCTCGGACTGTCCGGATCGTGATCCTCTCTTGAGAACTCGCTGTCACGGCAGGCACCTCAACTGCTCGACCGCAGCGTCGAGGTCGCTCTCTCCCAGTTCGCCCAGGAGGGCCTGAGCCCGCTCGATCGCCTCCTCAGCTTCCCGAGGCCGACCGGCACCGCAGAGCGCATCCGCAAGCCAGACCAGCGTCCTGGCCTCCCGACTCCCATAGGTCAGCGACTGGTAGAGGTCGCGGGCTTGCTCAAAGTCCATGACGGCGGCCTCGTACTCCGCCAGTGCCACCCGGATCCGGCCCAGGCTGAACAACACATGTGCCCGCCCGTTTACGTCATCCGTAGTGTCCAGCAGGGCCAGCGACCGCAGGCAGTGCTCCAGCCCCTCGTCGTACTGACCCAAGTCGTAGCGGGCACTTCCAATGCCGTTGAGGGCGGCCCCGCTGCCCAGGGGGTCGCCAAGTTGTTCGAAGGCAGACAAGGCGGCCATGAAATGTTCCAGCGCCTCGCTCGGTGCGCCGCTCTCGCGCAGCAGAACGCCTAGAACATAACGCCCCATGGCAACACCGGGAACGTCCACGTCGTCCTCGCTCACCCGTACCGCCCTGCGCAGTTCTTGCGTTGCCTGAGCCAGATTCCCGAGGCCCCGGTGAGTACCGCCAAGCATCCGGTGAACCATGGCCACGTCCGCAGGACTCGCCTCCCGCCTCGCGGCATCGACGGCGCTGGTCAGGTACTTGAGCGCATCCAGATTGCGGCCCGAGCGCCACTGGAAGGTCACCAGGACCATCGACAGCAGCCATGTGTAGCGGTCGAGTCCACGATCCTCGGCAAGCCCGACCGCAGCAGTCAGCGTCGAGTACTCGCTCTCGAACCAGGACATCGCATCCGCCGCGCCAGTCGGAGCCACGACCTCGACGTCCCGAGGTTCCCCAATGGGCAGTCGACGGCCAGGATCCAGCTTCCGGTCACAGACCCACGCGTTGTGCAGCAGAAAATGCAGCACTCGCTCCACCACCCGGACCCGCTCGGCTTCATCCTGCCGAGCCGCCAGTTCGCCGGCATAGACGCGGATCAGGTCATGCAGGGAGTAGCGTTCGAAGGTCGGCTCAGTCACCAGGCTCATCCGCCTCAGGTCATCCATCGCGTTACTGACGCCGACGGCATTGTCCGATTCGAGCGCCCGCAGTGCCGCCCAACTGACCGTCGGCCCCGGGTGAACCGCCAGTTGCCAAAGGAGCCTCGCCGCCGGCTCCGACAGCAGCTTGTGGGACGCTTCCAGCGACAGGCGAACACTCAAGTTCTCCGAGCCCATGTCAAGGGAACGCAGCCTGGTGCTCTCCTTTCGCAATTCACGGACCATGCCTGCGAGTGCCTGGGGAGGGCGTTGCAAGATTCGGGCGGCCATGATCCCGAGCGCCAGCGGCACCCCGCCGCAGTGCTCGACCAGGTCGTCGGCGAACGGAATGGCCATGCGCATTCGGTCTTCACCCAGCCGTGTCCTCAACAGTTCGGTCGCGTCCTGCCGACCCAGCGGAGGGAGGTCTACGAGCTCCGCTCCCTCTCGGATCGCCAGCCCATGTAACTGGCGACGGCTGGTGACGATCGCCGCACTGGCCCCGAGTCCGGGAAGCAGCAGCCGGACATGCTCCTCATCACGCGCGTTGTCCAGGATCAGCAGGACCGCACGGTCCACAAGTGCGGTCCGGTAAGCCGAGACCATGCCGTCCATCGTCGGAGTCGAGGGGCGCACTCCGAGATCGTTCAGGAACCTGGCAAGGACGGGGCCATGCCGCTCCGGCTCCCTTGGCGAGAATCCGCCGAGGTCGGCATAGAGGATCCCGTCCGGGAAGCTCTCCTCTACCTGGGCAGCCGCTCGCACAGCGAGGAAGGTCTTCCCGACACCGGGCATGCCGGTGAGCACGACGACCTTGCTCCGCCCAGCCGTATGTCCCAGCAGAGTCTTCACCACTCGGCCGATCTGAGGCTGACGGCCGATCAGTTCGACGGGCTGCGGTGGGAGCTGCCGGGGCTTCGCACGCACTGACAACAGCGAGCTGCCAGTCTCTGCTGAGCCTGCTTCTTCGGCTTCGCCGACAAGCAGCAGGTGAACAGTGGGCCGCCCAAACTGCCGCTCCCAGCGGGCGAGCAGCGACTCGATCTGGTCATGCCTGCCGAGGGCACGCAGGGCACGCACCTTGAGTTCGAGTAGCGTCTCGCTCTCCGGCCAGCGGACCAGCGCGGAGCTGGCCCGATCGAGCGCAGCAGGCGCCTTCCCGCACTCCAACTCGGCGAGGACACACGCCGCCATCGCATCCCTCAGCTCGGTGATGAGTTCGCCGCGCTTTCGTTCAAATCCTTCATCCGGCATGTCTTCCAGGGGTGTTCCCCGCCACTCGCCGAGCGCCGATCTGAGTGCCTTGAGCCGCATCGACGTGCTCTCTGCGGCATCTGCAGCGCGGCGGAATTCACGGAAGCGAAGATAGTCGACACTCAGCGGATCAGCCTGTATCTGGCAGTATCCCCGCTCGTTCCGCTGGGCGATATCTGGCAACGATTGCCGTAATTGATGAAAACACTGGCGAATTCGATTAGCATTCGCTTCCTTCCCCGGCCACAGGTAGCGCGTAACGCTAGCGTGCGAGGCACGATGACCGGGCTCCATAAGCAGAACAGCGAGGAGCTCGAGAGACTTCGCCGACTTCATCCTGACCGGCAATCCCGCCCGCAGCGCAACCACCGGTCCCAGTACTCGAAATTCCATGATCGCCAACCCTCATATCCCCGCGGCCCACGCCGCGATCGGCCACATCGGCCGGCACGAGAAAGCATGCCACGGAGCATCGGACACCCATTAACGTTCGACTAACGCACGCCGCTTGGCGATTGCTCGACCGATCTGCCACGCTGCAATCACCCCACCCCACTCATTCCGACGGATCGCCGGAATACCTCGGGGTGTGTGCAGCAGGGCACGACGACACTCGAATCCGGAAAGGTGCCCTAAGGGCACAAACCCGACCACTAGGTAACGAAACGTAGGGAGAAACCCATGAAGTCCATACAGCGAAAGCACGTCCAGCGTGGCACCAGCCGCCCCTCATCCAGGCGAAGGGTCAAGGCAACGGTGCCACCTCGCCGCCGTCGGAGGCCCCGCCCGACGCCGCAGCCCGCTCCCGAGCCGACCTCGGTTGCACGGCGCGGTCGGCTTTGGAAGCCGGTCCGTCCTACAGCTCAACGGGCCTACGAGGTCGAACTGTTCACCGAAATCGACTAGGTAAACACCAGGTCAGGGGCCTGATTCACGACGGGTGGTCAGGCCCTTGACTGGGCATGGGGCGCCCTGCTCCTCCAACTCTGCGGGTGAGTCGAATGCGTTGACATCCCACGGCCCGAAGGCACGAAGCACTTCGCTACCGGCGGCGACATCCGAGATGCCACCCGAAGCGGGCTTACCCGTACTCGCGCAACAGCCTTTCGATGCGCTGGCTGGCGATCGCTTGCCGTCCATACAGGCACTTGGCGTAGCAGGTCATGAGGACCTCAACGCTGTTGCCTGCGCGTTCGGCAACCTCGGCGGGATCGACGCCAGCGTTGAGCCAGGTGGACAAAGCCGAGTGCCGCAGGTCATAAGGACGGCCTGCCAGCAGCGAGCGCACCAGGTCCGGCGAGAGGGCAAGTTCACGGGCCTCGTGCCAGACGCGATCGTAGGCACTGGACCCGACGATGCCGTCGCGCTCGTTGAAGAACAGCCGCCCGTCGTCCGCGGTGCCGAAGGTGTCTATGCTCTCCCGCCAGAGCGACACCAGCTCGGGCGGCAACGGTACGGGCCGAGTGTCGTCGGCTGGACGGCTCTTGAGACCGCGCTCGTCATGGGCTCTTCCGGTGTCGGTCCACCGCCTGCCCGCCTGCGGCAGGGTGCGGTGCAGGGTCACCTGGCCCCAGCCCTCGGCAGGCAGCACACAGTTGGGCAAAGTCACCGCTACCGCTTCGGCGGGCCGAAGCCCGGCGTAGTACATCCCGGCGAACAGCCCGACCAGCCGCCGTCCGCGCGCCCGCCGGAAACCGCCGACGTAGGAGACCGCGCACAGCAGGGAACGCGCCTGACTGGGGTTGGCGACCACCCGCGGGTCGACTTGGTCAGCAGTCTCAGCCACGCTCCACTTGATGGGAGCAAGCGGGTCGGCGGGCAATCTGTGCTGCTCGACGGCATACCGCACGGCGTTGACCATGACCTTGTGCTTGTGCCGCTGCGTCTCGGCCGCTGCGACCGCGCCATCCTTCTTGAGCCGCAGGGCTGTCAGCACGGACCGCATCACGGCCGGATCCATCAGATCGGCCAGCGGGCGTGAGGCTCCAGCCACCCAGCGCAGAGCCAACCGGACATCAGCCGGCATCTCACGCGGCTCCGGCCGCGGGAAGACGAACGCCCAGCCCCGCATCGCCCGTCGCAGCAGCTCATCGCTCGGACGGCCCCGCACGTCCCGGAGCATCGCCTGGGTGATAGCACACAGTGCGTCGTTGATCTCGTCCCGGGTCTTCGCCGCGATCAGGGGCCACCTCATCTCCATGTACTCCAGAGCAAAGGCGTACCAGCTGACCCCGGCCGCGCGCCCTTGCGGCGAACCATGACTGGTCCCCACAGGCGGCTTATCCGCAGAGCCTGGCCGAACAACGCGGAGGAGCGCGGCACCAAGGTCATCGGTCAGCGCCCTGACGTCCGTAGCACCCCCTGAGCGTCGGCCAGCCACGGCCCTCCGGCCTCGCCTCCTCCCGGGGACGCCGCGCGCCTGAGATTTCGAGTTCCTCATGACGTCCACCACCTTTCTGTTCAGGTGAACGTCCTGGATGCCCACATCAAGCCTCAGCAGCAACGACGGCGCTGCGGTCCCCTCTGCGCACCCCCAGACAAGGATGGAGCCATCCGCAGCGAGCGACTCTACGGTTCCCTGCGCCAGCTCCACTCGACCAGGGAGGATCAGAGGTAGGATAGCTAGCATGAGTGGTCGTACCGGCAAATACTCGATCACCATGCCCCGCGACATCGCCGAAGCCGCCAAGGCCCGCAGCGGCCCTTCAGGTCTGTCTGCCTACGTCGCCGCCGCCGTCGCGCGCCAGATCGAGCGGGACAATCTCAACGAGCTCATCCAGGTCGCCGAGGCCGAGCACGGGCCCATCACCGACGAAGAGATCCAGGCCCTACGCGACCAGCTCCACCAGGCCCGCCAGCAGCCAACGCAAGGCGGGGCGAACACCGCATGACCCGCTCCTCCGCCGCTACCCCCGGCGGCACCCTGGTCCTCGATAGCGAAGGGCCGGCCAAGGCCGTCCTTCGCGACCGCACCGTCACCGGCTGGCTCGCCCTCGCTCGCGCCGACGACCTGCGGGTGATCACTTCCGCGGCCACCCTCGTGGAAGTGGTCCACCCCCGGATCAACCGCCCGGCCCTGGAGTGGGCCCTCTCCCGCCTCGTCATCGAACCGGTCACCGAGCCCATTGCCCGTCACGCCGCCGCCCTCCTCGCCGACGCCGGCCTGCACGGCCACAAGTACGCCATCGACGCCATGCTCAGCGCCACGGCACTGGCCGCCCCCGGCCCCGTCACCATCCTCACCTCGGACCCCGAGGTCCTGACCGCGCTATGCGGCGGACGGGCCACCGTGATCAAAGTTTGATCCTGCCCGCAGAAGACCCGTCTCACTTCAGCTTCCCGTTGTACACATTTTTTGTGTACCTTTATCGCATGGAGACCATCCCGCTCGGAGAGCTGAACCACCATCCGTCGAAAGTCACAGCGAGGGTTCGCGCAGGTGAGACGCTCGTCGTCACTGAGCACGGCAAGCCTGTCATCCGCATGTCCCCCGCCGAAGAGCCCACATCGGCCCTGGACCAGCTGATTGCGACCGGCCAGGTGCGTCGCGCGGTGAATCCAGGCACACTGCCCGAGCTGATCGGCGATCTGGCCGAGCTGCCTTCGCTGTCGGATGCGCTGATCGCCGAGCGCGACCGGGAGCGCACGCGTTGAGCCTCTACTACATGGACACCTGCGCTCTGCTGAAGTTCGTACAGCAGGAGGCAGAGACGCAGGCGCTTCGCAGCTGGCGGGCAGGACTGGGCATCGACGGTCGTCTCGTGACCTCCCAGCTGGCCGGGGTTGAGATCGCGCGCACGTTCCGGCGAGCTGGTGTCGATCGGCAGCGAGTGCCGTTCCTGGTCGGCAATACGCTCACCGGGATAGACCAGATCATCCTCGGTGACGACGTTCTGGCCCGCGCTGCCGGTTTCGAGGTGCAAAGACTCGGCACTCTGGACGCCATTCACCTGGCAACAGCCGTCCCTCTGCACCGAGAGCTGGACGGTTTCGTCACCTACGACAAGGAGCTGGCGGACGCTGTCGCAGCACTCGGACTGCCGCATCTTGCACCTGCATGATGGAGCCGGAGCAACTCGCTCGCCCAACGGACCCGTCAAGCCCCTCCCTCAGGAGGGCCTGCCCAACACGGGGCGCGGCCGGCCGAAGCAGCCAGCCGAAGAATGACTACAGACCGTCGGGGCGCACCGTGACTCAACGGACAGGATCCGTCTGTTCGGCGGCACCACCGCGGCCGACGGGCACCAGGTGACAACTAAGACAAGACAGAAAAGCAGGGCATTTCACTTTCGCGGGACATGCGCGGGACGACGAGCCTGACAGTTAGTCAGTCAAGCCGCTGACCTGCTAAAACGCCTGGGAACTGCCCGGCCTCCGGAGCCGTGTGCGCAGGTTCGAATCCTGCCGGGGGCACTCGCCGGTCAGCCAGCAAGAATCATGCTCTGACCAGTGCGAATGCCGACATGAAAGGGCGGGAGTCAGTCTCACTGACTCCCGCCCTTTTTCACTGTCTCTCAGCGTCCACGCACCATCTGCGATACACGCGACACACTCACGTGTGGACGCCACGCCGCGACGGAAGAACGGCGTTGTTACTTGGGTGCCAGCACTACACCGTTTCTTCCGTGACGCCCCATCCTCCCATTGGGCCCATCGTCCCCATCGTCCCCGCCTCTCCCGGCCCGCCCGTCCGTCCCGTTTCTGCCCGGCGGACCGGCGGGGCCGGGCGGACCGGGGGGACCGGAGCGGCCTGGCGGACCGGAAGGGCCCACCTCGACGCCGTGCGTCTGGAGCTGGACGTTCCGTGCCCACATATCGTCGATCTGCATTTGATGGGTGACGAGCGCGGTCGACTGTGCGACAAGCGCGATGATCAGGGCGGCACCAAGCCCGAGGGGGCGCCACTTAAGCAGTTTCTCTTTTACGTTTCTCACGTCGTCCCTCACGCTACGTGACGGAAAGGTTTAAATGGAAAGGAGTGGACAGAGGCTGTCCTCCTCGTCGCGCGCCTGCCCCAGAACGGCCCCGGACGCCGCGAGCTTGTCGATCACCGCACGGAGGCAGTGAAGCCCGTCATCGAGGCGAAGCGCGAGCGAGGATGAGCGCCGCCCAAGGCCCCGAGGCGGCACTAGAGGCTGCTCGACCGATGGCCACCCCGCGGAAGTTGATGGAGGAAGGGCGACTCGCACCACTAGCGCACCAGATCCCGCGGGGACGTTGGAAAGGTAGGGACCAGGGGGCCCGCAGACGCGTTCCCGACACGCGGCATACGCGCTCGTCCGCGGAGTACCGGGCTGGTATCGCGATTCGTCGTGTATGGCCGGCCGCAACCGCAAGTATCCCCGTCCGGTTATACGCTGGTTGAACATCCAGCGTGGCGGAGGAAATGCCCGAGAGAGCCCCGTCCTTGACGTCCCCATGGTGACCGCGGGGATCAGCTGTGCAGGGTGACGGTGACGGTAGGCCTTGGAGTGGCAACAGCGTCCTTGCCGTCCTTGCCGTCCTTGCCATCCTTGCCAGGTCTCCCCTCCTGCCCGTTCCTGCCCTCCTGCCCGTTCCTCCCATCCTGCCCGTTTCTTCCTGGCGGGCCGGCAGGGCCAGCCGGACCCGACGGGCCTGGCGGGCCGGAGGGGCCGGCTACGACGCTTTGCGTCTCGAGGTCGACGTGCTGCGTCCGCAGATTGTCGATCTGCGAGTCCTGGGCGATGAGCACAGCCGACTGCACGACGAGCGTGGTGATAAGCACCGCACGGAGCACAAGGGGGCGTGGGGGCCCATACATACGCATACGCAGCATTTCATTTGTCTTTCTCACGTCATCTCTCACGCTGTGTGACGGCGAAAGTGTAAAAGGCCAGGCGTCGGAGAAGGTGAACCTCCTCATCGCGTGTCCGTTCCGGGACGACCCCTATTTAGAAGCCAATTCAGTTGGCGTGATCTTGCGGCAGTCTGAGGTGATGACTGCTGCGCTTGTCGCACGGCTGGCGCCGGAAGACCTGTGGGAGTTGTTCCAGCGGGTGGTCTCGCCGGCTCCGGAACGCCCGCAGGGCGGTGGACATCGTCGGCGAGGGGACCGTGAGGTGCTGGCCGCGATCATCTTCGTCGCGACCTCGGGCTGCACCTGGAACCAACTGCCGCCGGGCTTCGGGCTGTCGGGGGTAACCGCCTTCCGCCGGTTCACCGAGTGGACCGAGGCCCGTGTGTGGGCCAAACTCCACCGCCTGGTCCTGGACGAACTCGGTTCCCGAGGTGGTCTGGACTGGTCGCGTTGCGCGATCGACTCGGTCAGCGTCCGGGCCCTCAAAGGGGGCAGCTGACGGGACCGAATCCGACCGACCGCGGCAAGAAGGGTCAAAAATCCACCTCATCATGGACCGCCGTGGGCTGCCTCTGTCGATCGGCATCTCCGCGGCGAACCTCCACGACAGCCAGGCCCTGATCCCGCTGGTCCGCGGCATCCCGCCCATCCGCTCACGCCGCGGCCCACGACGCCGCAGGCCCGGCAAACTGCACGGGGACAAGGGATACGACTACCGGCACCTGCGGCGCCGACTGTCCTCCCGCGGCATCCGGCACCGCCTCGCCCGCAAGGGCATCGAGTCGTCCCGGCGCCTGGGCCGGCACCGCTGGGTCGTAGAGCGGACGGCGTCCTGGCTGTCCGGCTGCCAGCGCCTCCACCGCCGCTACGAGCGGAAGCCGGAACACTTCCTCGCCTTCACCGCCATCGCCGCGACCCTCATATGCCACCGCCGACTCACCAACTGAAATGACGTCTAAAGACCCCGCCGCCAGCTAGTCGGCTGAGTGCGGGGTCTTTTTGTATGCGCAGGCGGATGCGGCTCGATGCAACCCCATGACAGTGATCACGCAATGACAACGCAATGATCTTGACGGGCCTTGTGACAGGTCAGCACCGCTTTCTGGGAGCCCGGACTGGAGCTCACGTCAGAGCACGCAGCGCAGGCACATCTCCCTTCCAGCTCCACGAAGCCGCCGGGAGGATTCAAGGTAGGATACGTAGCATGAGCGAGCCTACCGGCAAATACTCGATCACCATGCCGCGCGACATCGCCGAAGCAGCCAAAGCCCGCAGCGGTCCCTCCGGACTGTCCGCTTACGTCGCCGCGGCCGTTGCCCGTCAGATCGAGCGGGACAACCTCAACGAACTCATCACGGTCGCGGAGGCCGAACACGGCCCCGTCACCGACGAAGAGATCCAGGCCCTGCGCGACCAACTCCACGAAGCCCGAGAGCAACAGACCCAAGGCGGGGCGAGCGCCGCGTGACCCCGTCCCCCGCCATCCCTGGCGGCACCCTGGTTCTCGACAGCGAAGGGCTGACCAAGGCCGTACTGCGCGACCGTACGGTCACCGGCTGGCTCGCCCTCGCCCGCGCCGACGACCTGCGGGTGATCACTTCCGCGGCCACCCTCGTGGAAGTGATCCACCCGCGGATCAACCGCCCGGCCCTGGAATGGACCCTGTCCCGCCTCGTCATCGAGCCGGTCACCGAGCCCATCGCCCGTCACGCCGCCACCCTCCTCGCCGACGCCGGCCTGCACGGCCACAAGTACGCCGTCGACGCCATACTCGGCGCCACAGCCCTCGCCGCCCCCGGTCCGGCGACGGTCCTCACCTCAGACCCCGAGGATCTCACCGCCCTGTGCGGCTCTCGCATCACCGTCATCAAAGTCTGACGCCGGCAACCGAGAGCGGTGCGCGCCCGACAAACGGCCTCCGATGCCTTTCCAGCCGTGGGCCGGGTCTCCGCCAACTCGATCCGGCCCCAATCTGACGCCGGAAGGGTTACGCCCGGGCGATCTCCTGGAGTTCCCCGCCGGTGGCGACGCTTTCTCGATCCACCGAACGGCCGTGGCAATCTGCTCCGGCCGCTCCCGGCCCCGTCGAGGAACCGGCAGGACGTACGAACGCAGCGCCCGCCGGAGCGCGTCCGGGGCAGGCCGCCCCCGCGTCGGTTTGACCAGGACGGGAACGACACT
This sequence comes from Streptomyces hyaluromycini, assembly GCF_002217755.1. GTDB lineage: Bacteria > Actinomycetota > Actinomycetes > Streptomycetales > Streptomycetaceae > Streptomyces > Streptomyces hyaluromycini. Next base: position 559,130 of record NZ_BCFL01000016.1, read on the forward strand.
CGCCAACGCGTCCGCCATGCTGTTCCGCCGCTTGGCCGAGGCCGCCGGATCGAGGAACGACAAGGCACCTCACCGGGTTGGAGGCAGAGGGTTCGGCCTGCTGAGGCCCTGTGGCACGTACCCTTCATAGGGTCTATGGCGTCATACAGCGGGCGCCGAACCTCTGGAGGCAACACCTCGTGCTGATCGCTCAGCGTCCGTCCCTGACCGAAGAGGTCGTCGACGAGTTCCGTTCCCGGTTCGTGATCGAGCCGCTGGAGCCGGGCTTCGGCTACACCCTCGGCAACTCCCTTCGCCGTACCCTCCTGTCCTCGATCCCCGGCGCGGCTGTCACGTCGATCCGGATCGACGGCGTGCTGCACGAGTTCACCACCGTGCCGGGCGTCAAGGAGGACGTCACCGACCTGATCCTCAACATCAAGCAGCTCGTCGTGAGCAGCGAGCACGACGAGCCGGTCGTGATGTACCTGCGCAAGCAGGGTCCGGGTCTGGTCACCGCCGCCGACATCGCGCCGCCGGCCGGTGTCGAGGTGCACAACCCCGACCTCGTCCTGGCCACGCTCAACGGCAAGGGCAAGCTGGAGATGGAGCTGACGGTCGAGCGTGGCCGCGGTTACGTCTCCGCCGTGCAGAACAAGCAGGTGGGCCAGGAGATCGGCCGTATCCCGGTCGACTCCATCTACTCGCCGGTGCTGAAGGTCACGTACAAGGTCGAGGCGACCCGTGTCGAGCAGCGCACCGACTTCGACAAGCTGATCGTCGACGTCGAGACCAAGCAGGCGATGCGTCCGCGTGACGCCATGGCCTCCGCCGGCAAGACCCTGGTCGAGCTGTTCGGTCTCGCCCGTGAGCTGAACATCGACGCCGAGGGCATCGACATGGGCCCGACCCCCACGGACGCCGCCCTCGCCGCCGACATGGCACTGCCGATCGAGGAGCTGGAGCTCACGGTCCGCTCCTACAACTGCCTCAAGCGCGAGGGCGTCCACTCGGTGGGCGAACTGATCGCGCGCTCCGAGGCGGACCTCCTGGACATCCGCAACTTCGGTGCGAAGTCCATCGACGAGGTCAAGGAAAAGCTCGCCGGCATGGGCCTCGGCCTCAAGGACAGCCCGCCCGGATTCAACCCGATCGCCGCCGCCGACGCCTTCGGCGCCGACGACGCGGACGCGGGCTTCGTGGAGACCGAGCAGTACTGAACGCTGCGCTCCGCCGGCCTTGGAGACACTTCGCGGACAGGGACAGGAGAACCTCAACACTGTTCCCTGCCCGAAGTGAGGCCTCGGCCGGGCCGGGCCCGCGCACATCCCTGGCGATGGCAGCCGGCAGCAGCGCGGCGCGGCTCCGGTGTCTCACATACGGACCGTGACTTGGCCGGTCGGCGGGCGTCGGCTTCCGGTCTGCCCGCTGCGGCCGTCACCCCGGCCGGTCCGACGCAAGCGACCCGAAGCCGGGTTCCCTGCAGTGGGGGCAGCGCAGGACGGCTCGGGATCACTCTCCGGGGCCGTCGGGATCGGCCGTCGGCTTGTGCCAGTCGGCCAGGATCCCGTCGTCGATGCGTTCGAGTACCGTGGCGCCGAAGAGCGCGACCGCCATGCGCACCGTGCGGGGGTCGTACGCCTTCGACGCCGGACGCGTCGCCGGATTCAGGTCCGCGAACCGTTCACGCGCCAGGTGGAGCAGCAGCTCCCCGTTGGCGGTTCTGGCGGGCAGCCTCCGCGGGAGGATCGAGTCGCTCGAATTCGACGCCGCCCCCAGCGTGAACGCGCCGATGAGCAGCGCCAGCACGGCTCGGATCCAGGCATGGTCGAGGAGCAGTACGGTCACCGCCGGCACCGCCAGCGCCGCGGCAGCCGTCGACCACCGACCCCGGTGCCGCTGCCCGCCGCTGGGAAGGAGTTCTCCCGGCTGCCGCGCATAGCCTTCGCTGATCAACCGCGCCTCCGCCGCACGCGCGAGGCCCACGGGATCCGGCAGGGCCCACAAGTAGTGGCCCCGCCGGCCGACGGAGTGGGCCCGGCCCGGTGCCGCCGCGGTCCACAGCTCGCGTTCGAACTCGTCGGCGTCCTCGGGCAACCGGCCGCGGGCGACCCAACGCTGGGGCCCGGGCCCGTCGGGCGGCAAGCGGTGGAGCACGCCATCGGCCACCAGTCTGGCCACTGCCCCCTGCTTCGCCGACCTAGAGCCCGAGCCGCTCAGACAGCCCAACTCCACCGGACCGAGTCGTTCCACGGTGTCCGGCTCGACGAACGCGCTGCGGCGGTCTTCGGCCACGAACGCTTCCAGCCGGGCGTCTTCGGCATTCGCGCGCCCGATGCCGTCGACCGCCATGGCCGTCAACGCGATCACCAGACAGCCGACGAGTATGAGCCAGTCCGTCATGCGGGTCAGTATCCCCGGCCCGCTGCTTGCCCAGTCCGCTCGCACACAACGAGCCACCATCAATGCCCATGACCGCGTAGGCCGCGCGCGGCGGTGCCTGCTTCGGCACGGCGTCGGCGCTGGGCCTGCCGGGCGGGACACGCTCGCCGGTCCCGTTCGCCCCGGCACCACGCGGGAGTGCCCTCGCTTAGCCAGGCGCGCGCCGGCACAAGGAGCTGACAGCACGTCCGCGGACGCGCGACACTGCACGTCGTATCCCTGTCTGCGCCAGCTCTTCGCGTGTGCCGGTGACCACGTGATCCTTCCTTGCCGCGGCTTGATCAGGCGGAGGCCCCCTACCTGGTCTGTCATGTCCGTGGCACACCTATGATTGGCTGACTTCGGGGGTTCGAGGGGGAGTTGATGATGGTGCGACGGAGATCGCTCGCTTTCGTCGGGGTGGCCGCGCTGGTGCCGTTGGTTGTCTCCGCCGCTTCCGCGCGGGCGGCGTCGGGGTCGCTGACCGTCACCACGCTGGGGCGGCACGGTGGGAAGGTCTCGACGACGGTCACCGTCGTCGCGGTGTCGTCCGGTCAGACGTACAGCGTCAAGTCCGGCAAACGGCTCAGCCTGCCGTCGGGGCGCTACATCGCGATGACCGACATCTACGAGAGCGCCACGGAGGGGCTGGGCACCGACACCATCGGCGCCCAGGTCGTACAGGTGTCGGGCAGCAAGTCGGTGACGCTCGACGCGCGCAAGGGCAAGGCCGTCAAGGTCTCGCTCGACACGCCCGCCGACGTGACCGGCCCGGCGCGGATCAGCGCGCAGGTGTGCGCAGCCGGTGTCGGCGACATGCCTTCCGCCTACAGCGCGGGCGGCTGGAACGACGAGGGGGCCCTCTACGCCATCCCGAACTCCTCCAAGCTGCTGCAGTTCGGGTACCTGGCGCAGTGGTCGGGCGACGACAGCTACGTCGCCGTGAAGAACAGCACCGGCATTCCGACCTCGCCCGGTGGGTCGTTCAAGCGGTCGAAGCTGGCGACGGTGCGCTTCTCGGTACGCAGCGGTACGCAGATGGGCCGTCAGACCGGCACCGCGGTCCAGGCGGTGCCGAAGGTCGACGACTGCACGACCGACCTGATGGCCGACGTCCGCGACGACGACGCACCGTACAGCGCCACCGTCCATGTGACTCCCGGGACCTGGCAGCCGCGCGACAACATCACCGCGAGCGACGGCGAAGGTGTCAGCGGCGGATTCCCGAAGGTCAGGACGCTGACGGCGGGACAGAGTGTCACCCAGTCCTTCGGCCGGGCCGTGTGGAGTCCACTGCACTACCTGCCGATGCTCGGGGACAAGTCCGTCACCTTCATTCCGGACGCCCTGATCGGCGACCCCGACGTCGGCACCAGCGGGGCCGACCCGACGAAGGAGACGGTGGTGCTCTCCAAGGGAAGCACCACCATCAAGAAGAAGACCCTGACCAACTGGGGTACCGGCGACGCCGAGTTCTCCGGTGCCGTCCGCTCGGCCGGCTGGTACCGGCTGACCGTCGACGCCCGTCGCTACCGGCCGGGGATCACCTTCCCCACCGGCATGCTGTCGCCGCGCGCCACCCTCGACTGGTACTTCAAGGCCGACCCGGACAAGTCGTTGGTCGCACCCGTCTTCCTGACCCGGTTCCTGCCCACCGGGCTGAACAGCCACAACCAGGCCGCACCGGACAGCACCACGACCGTCGACGTCAGTGCCGGGCACGGCTCCCAGGGCCCCGACCTGAAGCTCACCAAGGTGACCGCCAAGTCCGTCCGGGTCTGGTCGTCCGCCGACGGCGGCAAGACCTGGAAGTCGGCGACCGTCAAGCACTCCGGCACGACCTGGCAGGCCGCCGTCCACAACCCGGCCTCCGGCGCCGTCGCCCTGCGCTCCGAGGTGACGGACGCCGCCGGGGACCGTTCGGTGGAGACGGTGTACCGGGCATACGCCATCGGATGAGGACGCCCTAGCCGTCATGCCCTAGCCGTCACGCCGTAGCCGTCACGCCGGGGTCGGGGCCTTGGCGGTGGGCGGCTGGTGGCGGGACCGCTGCCGGGTTCGCGGCGCCACCAGCGTGGCCGCGTCGGCCGCATCGGACCGCCGCCCGGCGCGAACGGTCACTTGCCGGGCGAGTCCCCGCGGGGCGCGACGATGTCCAGGACGGCCATCATCCCCATGTCCTCGTGGTTGAGGATGTGGCAGTGCACCACGGTCTTCCCGGTGAAGTCGGTGTAGTGCATGCGGATGACCGCCTTGCCGCGCACGGGCACGTCGATGGTGTCGTACCAGCCGTGGGCAGGGTCCTGGGGCTTCCCGTCGATGCTCATCAGCTGGAAGTCGTTGGTGTGGATGTGGAAGGAGTGGATCTCGTCGGAGTCGTTGCGGATGGTCCACTCCTCGACGGTGTCGAGGGTGCCGGTGAAGTCGATCCGGTGCGGGTCGTACAGCCGGCCGTTGATGTAGAACTTCGTGCCCGCCTTGTTCTCCGTGAGGACGACGGTCCTGCGGGCCGCGATCCTCGCGTTGCTCAGGTCCTCGTGCGGGGCGATGCCGGTCGGCAGGACGGCGCGGCGCACGGGCGTGCCGCCGGTGACGACGGTGGCGAGGTCGGCCCGGGGGAACTTGTTTCCGGCCGGGCCGGTGTCGTACTTGAGGGTCTCCAGGCGCGTGGTGCCGGGCCTGCCGCCCTGGACCAGGACGTCGAACCGCGCCCCGGCCGCGATCACGAGCGTGTCCCGGTCGTACGCCTTGCGGACGGGGATGCCGTCCTGGGCGATCACACGGAAGCGGAAGCCGGGGAGGTGCAGCTTGTAGTAGATGTTGGCGCCGATGTTGGCGAGCCGCCAGAGCTGGGTCTCCCCCGGCCTGATGTCGATCACCGGGTTCTGCCGGCCGTTGACGGTGCGGTTCGTGGGCGCCCCGATCTTGAGGGGGTGCGTCTTGATCGAGTCGCCTTCGACCTGGAAGTCCTTGAACGCGATGGTGTGTTCGGTGATGCCCCGCAGGGACGGGGGCAGGTGCTGCTGGAGGCCCTCGACGATGATGACCCCCGACTCGCCGCCGGCGACCTGCTGCGCGGACATCATGTCCGCGTGCGAGTGGTACCAGAACGTGCCGGTCGGATGGTTGAACGGCAACCGGTACGAGTAGTGGTACGACTGGTTGTACTTGAGGGCGATGAAGACGTCGTCGGAGGGGCTGCGCGGGGAGACGTGCAGACCGTGCGTGTGCACGTTGGTGTCGTCGGCGATTCGGTTGGTCATGGTCAGGTCGATGCGGTCGCCGGGCCGTACGCGCAGTGTGGGCGGCATGTACGCCCCGTTGTAGGTGGTGGCGTACAGGTGCCGGTCGCCGACCTGCACCTTGCGGCGTTCCACCACGATGGCCGCCTTGAGGAGGCCGTCGTGGCTGACCAGTTCCGGCGGGTCCTGCAGCCGTGGTCCGGCCGCGGGGCGGTGGCCGGCCTCCGGCGCGGGCTGCCGGGTGCCGATGGGGTCTCCGGCAGGTGTCAGGTCCCCGCAGCCGGCCAGCCAGCCGGTGGCGAGGAGCAGGCCGGCGACCGGCAGGGCCGGCGAGGAACGCATGCGGGACCGGGTCACATCTCTCCCAGAAGAACCGAGCGACCGGACGGCGGTGCCACGCCCGGCGGGGCCGGGATGTACGGCCGGAATGCAGGAGAAATGTAGGAGGGGCGGGCCGGCCGTTCGGCGTGCCACGCGCACGCGGCGGCGGCAACCACTCCGGTCGGCCGGGCTTCCACACGGATGGCGGCAGTCCCGCTGCTCAGATGTTCAGATGCTCAGTGCGATCGCGGCACCGATGCCGCCCAGACCGAGCGCGACGGCGGCGGCGGGCCAGCCGTCCGAACGCCAGGGGAAGAACCGGTCGACGGACAGCCGGCCCGGGCCGATGGCGGCGAGGGCGAAGGCGACGACGCAGATGGCGACGCTGTACTCGACTCCGCCGTTCTGGATCCACAGGCCGTGCGCGCCGCTCACGGTCGCCATGGCGTTGATCATCACGCCGATGACGGCGGCGGCCGCTAGCGGAGTGAACAGGCCGACGGCCAGACCGAGGCCTCCGGCGAGTTCGGAGAGGCCTCCGATCACGGCGAAGAGCTTGCCGGGGTGGTAGCCGAGGGTGTCGAAGCTTCTGCCGGTCGCCGCCAGGCCCGGCCCGCCGAAGATGCCGAACAGCTTCTGCGCACCGTGACCGGCGATCAGCAGCCCGAAGGTCAGCCTGATCAGCAGCAGCCCGCACTCGGCGGCGGACAGCCGGGCAACCGGACCGGCGGCGTGCGTCCCGCCCGGCGGGCCCGAGGCGGTCCTGGGCTGATCGGGGGGCCTGCGGCGCTCCGCGGCGGGGGCGACGGGGGCCGCAGGGGCGCGTAGCTGGGTCAGTGACAGGAGATGGGTTCTGCCGAAGGGGTGGAAATGCAGTGCACGCATGACAATGCCTTCACAGGTGGGGACAAGCCGGTCTGCCCGCCCTGCGGCGGGCCCTCCCCCACCACCCAGCATTGCGCCATCACGTCGTCATAACCAATGACATGTTGAAATATGCACTATTTCGATCGGCGATAACCGGCCCGGCCGAGGGGACACGGCGCAGCCCGGTGACGCGACCGCCCGGGGGCACGACCGCCCAGGGCGCCGCGACGAGGATCCGAACGACACCGAAGGGGCAACCACGGTGACGGATCGTCAGGCGGATGGAGGCGCGCACCGGATACATGCCCGTGCACCACCGGCCGGGGCCTCTCACGCGGAGCGTTTGCGAGCCGACGCCGTCTTTTTGGCCGACGTCTTTTTGGCCGACGTCTTCTTGGCCGCCGCCCTCTTCTCCTCCGATGTCTTCGCCGTCGACTTCCTGGCCGCGGACTTCTTGGCCGTGGACTCCTCCGCCACAGACTTCGCGGTGGTCGTCTTCACCGCCGTCGCCCTCTTCGGCGAGGTCGCCGCCTTCGTCGCCGTCCTCGTCGCCGTCCTCGTCGCCGTCGCCGTCGCCGTCCTCGTCGCCGTCCTCGTCGCCGCCTTCGTCGCCGTCCTCGTCGCCGTCGTCGTCGCCGTCCTCGTCGCCGCCTGCTTCCTGGCCGCCGTCTCCTTCGCAGCCGCCCCCGGCCTCTTGCCGCTCGTGCTCGGCAGCGGCGTGACCTCCGCGCCCTCCACGCCCTCCACGCCCTCCACGCCCTCCCCCCTCGACTCCTTCGCCGCCCGCACGCTCTTCTCCAGGGCCGCCATCAGGTCGAGGACCTTGCCGCCCGGCGCCGGCCCGGGGGCCTCCGGCGGGGTCTCGCCGGCCGCCTTCGCGGCGACGACCTCCTCCAGGGCCTCCCGGTACTCGTCGTGCAGGTCCTCCAGGTCGACCTCGCCCAGGGTGTCCATCAGGGCGTCCGCGAGGTCGAGTTCCTTGTCGCGGACGGTGACGTCGGCGTCGGGGGCGACACCCTCGGGAGCGCGCACCTCGTCCGGCCAGAGCAGGCCGTGCATGGCGATGGCGTCGCCCACCACCCGGAGCATGCCGAGGCGTTCGCGGCCGCGCAGCGCGTACTTCGCGATGGCCACCTTGCGGCTGCGCTTCAGGGCCTCCCGCAGGAGGATGTACGGCTTCGCCGCGGGGGCGCCCGAGGCCGCCAGGTAGTACGCCGCGTCCATCTGGAGCGGATCGATCCGGTCGGCGGGGACGAACGCGACGATCTCGATCGTGCGGGCGGTGGGGATGGGCAGGTGGGACAGGTCGTCGTCGGTGATCGGGACGATCGTGCCGTCGGCGTCCTCGTATCCCTTGCCGATCTCCGACTGGGTGACCTCACGGTCCTCCAGCTCGCAGAACTTGCGGTAGCGGATGCGGCCGTTGTCCTCGGTGTGGACCTGGCGGAAGGAGATCGAGTGGCTCTCCGTGGCGTTCACCAGCTTGATCGGGATGCTGACGAGCCCGAAGGAGATCGCGCCGTTCCAGATGGATCGCACGTGCGGCTTCCCTCCGTCCAGGGTGTACACCTTTGTGTGAGATTGTCATCGTATGACGCCGATCACGGAGGTGGACGGGCGAAGGGTCGCGCTCAGCAACCTGGAGAAGGTGCTCTATCCGGCGACCGGGTTCACCAAGGGCGAGCTGCTGCACTACTACGCGACGACGTCCGGGGTCCTGCTGCCGCATCTGCGGGACCGGCCGGTGTCCTTCCTGCGGTACCCGGACGGTCCTGAAGGCCAGGTGTTCTTCACCAAGAACGTGCCGCCGGGTACGCCCGAGTGGGTCACGACCGCCGAGGTGCCGCGGTCGGATGGGGCGGCCCGGATGGTGCTGGTGCAGGACCTCGCGAGTCTGATCTGGGCGGCGAACCTGGTCACCGAGTTCCACACGCACCAGTGGCTGGTGCGGACACCGGACGAGGCCGACCGGATCGTCCTCGACCTGGACCCCGGCGCCCCGGCGACGGTGGTGCAGTGCTGCGAGGTCGCGCTCTGGCTCCGGGAGCGGCTGGCGGCGGACGGGATCGAGGCGTATGCCAAGACGGCCGGTTCGAAGGGGCTGCATCTGCTGGCGGCGGTGCGGGGGGCGTCCAGCGAGCGGGTGAGCGAGTACGCGAAGGAGCTGGCCGTGGCGGCGGAGCGGGCGATGCCGCGGCTGGTGGTGCACCGGATGACGCGGAGTCTGCGGCCGGGGAAGGTGTTCGTGGACTGGAGCCAGAACGCGGCACGGAAGACGACGGCCACGCCGTACACGCTGCGGGCACGGCGGGAGCCGACGGTGTCGGCGCCGGTGACGTGGCAGGAGGTCGCGGAGTGCCGGGCCGCGGGCCAGCTGGCGTTCCGGGCGGGGGACATCATGCCGCGCGTCCAGGACCACGGGGACCTGCTGGCCCCGCTGCTGGACGCGGAGCGCGCGGCGGCACTGCCCTGAGGGGCCGTCGCCCTGCGGAGCCCTACACCCTCGCCCACGTGTTGCGGTCCCTCGCCATGGCGTGCAGGGCCTCCACGTCCGCCGGCTTGAGGACGCCGCCCAGGCGGGACAGGCTGTCCAGGTCCCGGTCGCGGAGGATGTGGACCTCGCGCGGCGGGGCCGTCAGCCTGACGTCCGCCGGCTCGATCAGGGCCAGGACCGGACGGACCTCCGCCGTGAGGGCGTACGAGGCCCGGTCGGCGTCCGCCCGCAGGCGGCGCAGGAGAGGCTGGGGGTCACGGCGCCCCAGCGTGATCATCGGGTCGGCGACCAGGACCTTCTGCTTGCGGGCGTAGAGGGAGTACACGCAGAACAGGCCGCCGGGCCCGATCAGCAGGTGGTGCAGGCGGTCGCCGCCGGGCAGCGGGACGGAGTGCAGGGCGTGCCAGCCGGCTCCGTCCAACTGGTCCAGCGCGTCGCCGACGGTCTGTTCCGCGGTCAGGGAACGGCGGCGCGGGTCGGGGCGCAGACGGTGGGCCGGACCGGGGTCCCGGTCGAGCGCGACCAGCAGCGCCTCGCCGGGGCGGTTGGGCGCCAGGTCGTCGTCGGGATGCAGGGTCAGCCGCGCCAGTTCCGCGGGGGTCGGCACGGGTGGCGGCCCGATCGTGACCGAGCCGGTCAGGAACGGCCTCAGGGTCTCCAGTACGTCGTCCCGCCGCTCCTCGCTGAGCAGGTTGACCCGGCCCGCCTCACGGTCGTACCAGGCGATGTTCCTTCCGTCCGTGAGGCATACGTACAGTCGCTCCTGACCGTGCCGCCAGGTCGGCACGACGCGCAGTCCGCTCATTGCGTCATCACCCCTCGACCATGGGAACAGGCGGGGTGCTCCAGGGGCAAGAACCCCGCTACCTTTGACAGGGGTTGGCGCGCGCAGCGGGGAGGCGCCGGGTGCGGATCCGTGGGGAGCAGTACGACGTGCCGGCTCCGGACAGTCCCTGGAGCGAGGTGCTGCCCGGGCTGTGGATGGGCGGTCACGAGTTCCGGGGGCCTTCGGGGCGGCTGGAGCCCGCCGTGGTGCGGGACGAGTTCGACCTGGTGCAGAGTCTGCTGCGGCTGCCCGGGCACGGTCCGGACGCCGGGATCGAGCACCATGTGTGGCCGATACCGGACGGGCCGCTGGACGGCACCCAGCTGGCGGGGGTGATGCGCCTCGCGCTGGCGGCCAGCGAGGCCCTGGACACGGGGCGGTCGGTGCTGGTGCGCTGCTACAGCGGGTACAACCGGTCCGGGCTCGTGGTCGCGCAGGCGCTGGTGCACCAGGGGCGTACGACGGAGGAGGCGATCCGGCTGGTGCGGGCCCGGCGCTCGCCCTGGGCGCTGCACAACGAACTGTTCGTGGCCTATCTGCGGGCCGGTCTGTCCACCGCCCGGCTCCTGGAGGAGCTCGCCGAGTAGCCTCTCCCCTGCACCGGCCCCTGCACCGCCCCCGAGGTGCAAAAAGGACTTCCCTACGAATCCACGAATAGGGTGTACGGGGCCGTCCCCCGCCCACCGACCCCGCCGAGCCAGGAGCAGCGTGCCAGCCCGTCGTCCCGTCCGTGCCGCCGTGACCGCGGCCGCCGTCGCGCTGCTGACGGTGACCGCGGCCGGCTGCGGCGACTCCGGCGGGCTGCGCGCGGCAGGGGCGGCCCCGACCGCGATCAGCCCCGCGAAGCTCTGGCCCGACCTGCGGCCGGCGTCCAGCCCGGCCTGGCCCTACGACGAGGGCAGCACGGAGACCGTCAAGGGGATCACGGTTCCCGGCGACGACATCCGCGGGGTGGATCCGGTGGCCGTCGTACGGGCGGAGATCGCCTCGGATCCGGCGGACTACGGGGCCACGGGGGCGTACCACGAGACCGCGGACCGGATGAAGGAGTGCTCGGCGGGCGGCGGCGGGGCGCGGTGTCCGCTGCTGAAGCCGTACTACCGGGACCTCACCGGGGACGGGCGGGACGAGCTCACGCTCGGCTTCCGGCTGTATCCGACGAACCAGACCGCGCTGCGTGTGTACACCGTCGCGAAGCACCGGCTGGTGCAGGTCCTCGACGACAACGACGCGATCATCGGCGTGGAGCTGGCCGGGCGGACGGTGATCGTGCGGTCGCCGGCCGGGATCAGCGGGTACGAGTACCGGACGACCTGGGCGTGGGACCCGGAGCGCAAGGCGATGGTGTTCTCCCGGGACGAGTTCCTGCGCACCGGCAAGGGCCGGCACACCCACACCCCGGTGCCGTCGGCATCGGCATCGGCATCGGCATCGGCTTCGGCGGGCGCGCGATGAGGCTCCCGCACTGGGCCGGGACGCTCGCGGCGAAGTCGGCGGCGTTCATCACGGTGATGTGCTGTGCGCTGGCCGCGCTGCTCGGCGTCCTGGTGCATGTGTCGGTGACCGACCAGACCGTCGCACAGGCCCGCGATCAGGCGCTGGCCCGGCTGGCGGAGGCGACGACCGCCTACGAGGCGGGCGACGCGCTGCCGCGGGGCGCCCGCGTCGACCCGCGCGGGCTGCCGCCGCGGCTGCGGGCGCTGGCGCTGACCGGGGAGCGCGGCACGATGGTCGCCCGGGACGAGGACGACGGTCATCCCGTGATGTGGGCGGCGGGCCCGGCCGACCGGAACCGGTCGCTCGCGGTGGCCGTCGACTACTCCCAGCAGGCCAGCACCATCGCCGGCCTGGACCGCTCCATCCTCTGGTCGTCGGCGCTCGCCATCGGGGCGACCCTGCTGGTCGGCGCGTTCGCGGTGACCCGGGTGACCCGGCGGCTGCACGGCACCGCCCAGGTGGCCCGGCGGATCAGCGCCGGGGACCTGGACGCCCGTGTGCACGACCCCCGGACCAAGGACCCGACCCGCCCGCAGGACGAGGTGGCCGCGGTCGCCGCCGCGCTGGACGGGATGGCCGCGTCGCTGCAGAGCAAGCTGCTGAGCGAGCAGCGGTTCACGGCCGACGTGGCGCACGAGCTGCGGACGCCGCTGACGGGGCTGCACGCGGCGGCGGAACTGCTGCCTCCGGGGCGGCCGACGGAACTGGTGCGGGACCGGGTGGCCGCGCTGCGCACGCTCACCGAGGACCTGCTGGAGATCTCCCGCCTCGACGCGGGCCGGGAGCGGCTGGAGACCGACGCGGAGGCGCTGGGCACGCTGGCCGAGCGGGTGGTGCGGGCGTCCGGGACGGAGACCGAGGTGAAGGTCGTACGGGACGTGTGGGTGGAGACCGACCGGCGGCGGCTGGAGCGGGTGCTGGGGAACCTGATCGCCAACGCGCACCGGCACGGGCGGGGGCCCGTGGTGCTGACGGTGGAGGGGAAGGAGGTCACCGTGCGGGACCACGGGGCCGGCTATCCCGAGTACCTGGTGGCACACGGCCCGCAGCGGTTCCGGACGGAGGGCGGGACCAAGGGGCACGGGCTGGGGCTGACGATCGCGGTGGGGCAGGCGGAGGTGCTGGGGGCGCGGCTGTCGTTCGCGAACGCGATCGATGGCGGGGCGGTGGCGACGCTGACGCTCCCGTAGGGGGATGCGGGTGGTGCGCGCGGCCGCGGGTGGTGTGTGGCTGGTCGCGCAGTTCCCCGCGCCCCTAAAGGGGCTTTTAGGGGCGCGGGGCTGCATTGGATATGCGGCTACCGCCGCGTGGGCGCGAGCAACCCCCACCGGCCGGCACATGCACCACTCTCCGTCACTCCCCCTTCGGCTCAACGCAAAAGGCGCCCAACTCACACCCCTCCTAACGTGGCGAATAGTCAGGTTCCCCTATCCACCTGCACCCCGTCCCGTTCGGAGACCCCCATGCCCCTGCGCTCCACGCTCACCCGCGGCTTCGCGATAGCCGCCCTCGTCACCCTCTGCGGCACCTCGCCCGCCCTCGCCGACGACGGCTGGGACAGTGCCGACCCGGGGACCGGCCAGTACGGCGACCCCCACGACCCCGACCACCTCGACGGCGTCGGCAACACCGGCAACACCGCCGGCGCCGACGACTTCCTCGGCCCCGGCGGCACCGACGACCCAGGGGGCAACGCCCCCGCCCGCTACCGGGGCGTCGTCACCGCACGGGACGGCGTCTGGCTGCGCGACCAGCCGGAGCGGGGCAGCCGGCGGGTCCGGTTCGTCGCGAACGGCGAGGAGGTCTCCATCTACTGCCGGGCCACCGGCGACCCCGTCGACGGCGACCGCGTCTGGTACCTGCTCACCGACGGCACCTGGGCCTGGGGCCCCGCCCGCGACATCGACACCCTCGGGCGCACGCCACGCTGGTGCTGACCAGCAAGACCCGCAACTCACGCTATTTGGGTAAGTTCCGGACATGACCAAGGCCGGAACCACCCTGGCGGCGACCGCGACCCCCACCTACGCCGTACGCCTCCCCCGGCGCCGTGGCATCGAACTCGCCCTGATCGTGCTGGCCGTCCTGCTCTCCGTGTACGGCTACTGCGCGGTCGGCCTGGCAAAGACCGGCACCGTCCCGCCCGGCGCCGCCGGTTACGGCGCCGGCCTCGGGGTGCTCGCGCTCGTCGCCCACCTCGCCGTACGCCTGCGTGCCCCGTACGCCGACCCGCTGCCCCTGCCGATCGGCGTGCTGCTCAACGGAATCGGCCTGGTCCTGATCTACCGGCTGGACCTGCAGACCCCCGGCGACCGGGCGGCCCCCGCCCAACTCGTCTGGTCCACCCTGGGCGTCGGCCTCTTCATCCTGGTCGTGCTGATGCTCCGCGACCACCGCGTGCTCCAGCGCTACGCGTACGTCTGCGTCGCCGCCGCGCTCGTCCTGCTGCTCCTGCCGATCCTCTTCCCGGCCGTCAACGGGGCCCGGATCTGGATCCGGTTCGCCGGATTCTCCATCCAGCCCGGCGAGTTCGCGAAGGTGCTGCTCGCGGTGTTCTTCGCCGCGTACCTCGCCGCCAACCGCAACGCGCTCGCCTACGCCGGCCGCCGGCTGTGGTTCATGCAGTTCCCGACGGGCCGGGTGCTCGGCCCGATCGTCACCATCTGGCTGGTGAGCGTCGGCGTCCTGATCCTCGAACGCGACCTCGGCACCTCACTCCTCTTCTTCGGCCTCTTCGTCGTGATGCTGTACGTGGCCACCGGGCGCACCGGCTGGATCGCCGTCGGCCTGCTGCTCGCCGTGTTCGGCGCGCTCGCCGTCGGCCGTCTGGAGCCGCATGTGCACGGCCGTATCGAGGACTGGCTGCACCCCTTCGCCTCGATCGACGCGGGCCAGGGGCCGAACCAACTCGCCCAGTCGCTCTTCGCGTTCGCGGCCGGCGGGGTCCTCGGCACCGGACTGGGCCTCGGCCACTCCGTCCTCATCGGCTTCGCCGCCAAGTCGGACTTCATCCTGGCCACGGCGGGCGAGGAACTCGGTCTCGCCGGACTCTCCGCGATCTTCCTCCTCTACGGTCTGCTCGTGGAGCGCGGCTACCGGGCCGGTCTCGCCCTGCGCGACCCCTTCGGCCGGCTTCTCGCGGTCGGGCTCGCCTCGATCCTGGCCCTCCAGGTGTTCGTGATCGCGGGCGGCGTGACCGGGCTGATCCCGCTGACCGGCATGGCGATGCCGTTCCTCGCCCAGGGCGGCTCCTCGGTCGTCACCAACTGGGCGATCGTGGCCCTGCTGATCCGGGTGAGCGACTCGGCCCGCCGCCACTACGACGGACAGGTGGCCCCATGACCACCGGGTACGGCCGCCGACGGGGCGGCATGGCCAGGTACGTCCGGCGGGCCCGCGCCCTCTGCGCCCTGCTGCTGTTCGCCCTCCTCGTCAACGCGGCCCGTGTCCAGGTGGTCCTGGCGCGCAGTTACGACGACAACCCCGCCAACCGCCGTAACTCCATCGCCCGTTACGGCCTCCCCCGCGGCGACATCCTGGTCGGCGGTGTGCCGGTCACCGGCTCCCGGGACAGCGGGGAGCAGCTGCGCTACGAACGCACGTATCCGCAGGGCCCGTTGTACGCCCCGGTCACCGGCTTCGCCTCCCAGCTGTACGGCACGACGTTCCTGGAGCACGCCGAGGACGGAGTGCTCTCCGGGACCGACCCGATGCTGGCGCCGTTCCCGCTGTGGAACGACACGGGCCGGGCGGTGAACCCGGGCGGGAACGTCGTCACGACCCTGAACCGGTACGCCCAGGAGGCCGCCTACCGGGGGCTCGGCTCGCGCAAGGGCGCGGTGGCCGCGATCGAACCGGCGACCGGCCGGATCCTCGCCCTGGTCTCCACCCCGTCGTACGACCCCTCCCAGCTGTCCGGCAACGGCGCGGCGGTGACCGCGGCCTGGTCGCGGCTGAACGGCGACCCGGAGAAGCCGATGCTCAACCGGGCGGTACGGCAGACGTATCCGCCGGGCTCGACCTTCAAGGTGGTGACGGCGGCCGCCGCCCTCGACGCGGGCGTGGTCACCGACCTGGACGCGCCGACCGACTCCCCCGACCCCTACCGGCTGCCGGGCACCACGACCCGGCTGACCAACGAGGGCGACGGCTGCGCGGACGCCTCGCTGCGGGCGGCCTTCGAGTGGTCCTGCAACACGGTCTTCGCGAAGCTGGGCGTGGACGTGGGGGCGGCGGACATGACGGCGACGGCGGAGGCGTTCGGCTTCAACGACACCCGGCTGCGCATCCCGTTCACCGCCGCGCCGAGCACCTTCGACACGAGCGTGGACAAGGCGCAGCTGGCCCTGTCCTCGATCGGGCAGTACAACACCCGGGCCACGCCGCTGCAGATGGCGATGGTCGCGGCGGCGGTGGCGGACGGGGGGCTCGCGCATCCGCCGTATCTGGTGGAGCGGACCGTGCGGCGGACCGGTGAGACGGTGGGCACGGGCGGTGCGGGGCAGGTGCGGCAGGTGATGAGTCCCGCGACGGCCGTGCGGATGAAGGAACTCATGGTCGACGTGGTCCGGGAGGGCACCGGCACGAACGCGGCGATCCGCGGTGCCACGGTCGGCGGCAAGACCGGCACCGCGCAGCACGGCCTCGGCAACTCCGGGGTGCCGTACGCCTGGTTCGTGTCCTGGGCGCAGGCGGACGACGACCTGGAGCCGAAGGTCGCGGTGGCGGTGGTGGTCGAGGACGCGGCGGCCGAACGCTCGGACATCAGCGGGGGCGGGGACGCGGCGCCGATCGCCCGGGCGGTGATGCGGGCGGTGCTCGGCTTCTGAGGGGTCCGGTACCGGGGTAGACGCGGAGTCAACAAGTCGCGCGCGAGGGATTGACCGGCTTGCTGACAGGCGGTCTCATAAGAGCGGACGACGACATACCCCCGGGTAACGAGGTGAGGGAGCCATGACGACCCTGACGGAAGCCGACGCGGTCGACGGACTGCGGGACGCGCTCGGCCTGCTCAAGGACCGCGAGCAGGTGGCCGAACGGCTGCTCGTCTCCTCCGCGAAGCACTCCTTCGACCCGGACAAGGAGCTGGACTGGGACGCGCCCTTCGAGGAGGGCAAGTGGTTCTGGCCGCCGGAGCTGGTGTCGCTGTACGGCACGCCGATGTGGCAGCGGATGTCCGAGGAACAGCGGATCCTGCTCTCCCAGCACGAGGCCGCCGCACTGGCCTCGCTGGGCATCTGGTTCGAGCTGATCCTGATGCAGCTGCTGGTCCGGCACATCTACGACAAGGCGGCGACGAGTGCGCATGTGCGCTACGCGCTGACCGAGATCGAGGACGAGTGCCGGCACTCGAAGATGTTCGCGCGGCTGATAGCACGCGGTGACGCGCCCTGGTACCCGGTGAGCCGGGCCCACCAGAACCTGGGCCGCCTCTTCAAGACGATCTCCACGACCCCCGGCTCCTTCACGGCCACTCTGCTGGGCGAGGAGGTCCTGGACTGGATGCAGCGGCTGACCTTCCCCGACGAGCGGGTCCAGCCGCTGGTCCGCGGGGTCACCCGGATCCATGTGGTCGAGGAGGCCCGGCATGTGCGGTACGCCCGCGAGGAGCTGCGCCGGCAGATGGTGACGGCGCCGCGGTGGTCGCAGGAGTTCACGCGGGTCACCTCCGGTGAGTTCGCGCGGGTGTTCTCGGTCGCCTTCGTCAATCCGGAGGTCTACACGAACGTGGGGCTGGACCGGCGGGAGGCCGTGGCGCAGGTGCGGGCCAGCGGGCATCGGCGGGAGGTCATGCAGACGGGCGCGAAGCGGCTGACCGACTTTCTGGATGACATCGGGGTTCTCCGGGGGGCGGGGCGGCGGTTGTGGAAGAGCTCGGGGCTGCTGGCTTGAGTTTCGGGTGCGGGCCGGTGGGGGCTTGTCGCGCCCACGCGGCGGAGCCGCATATCGGATACAGCCCCGCGCCCCTTGGTAGGTGTCCGCGTCGCATGTCGATACAGCCCCGCGCCCCTAGGTAGAAGTCGGCGCCGTCGGCGGCAGAGTTCCGAAGCTTTCGTCCGGGCCCTCTGTCGCCGTCTTCGGGATCGTCGGGGGCGTGTAGTGAGCCAGGGGCTGGGCCTTGGAGTCAGGCCGTACCGCGCCCAGGATCGGGTTGGCGGCGATCGGGGAGACCTTGATCTTCGCGCCGGGGCGGGGGGCCTGGACCACCTTGCCGTCGCCGAGGTAGAGGGCGACGTGGGTGGCCTCGGGGAAGTAGACGACCAGGTCGCCGGGGCGGAGGCTGTCCAGGGGGACGTGGGGCAGGTCGGCCCACTGCTCCTGGCTGGTCCTCGGGATGGGCGTACCGGCGTGGTCCCAGGCCTGCGAGGTCAGGCCCGAGCAGTCGTACGACGCCGGGCCCGCCGCTCCCCACTGGTACGGCTTCCCCAGCTGCTGCACCGCGTAGCGCACCGCGCGGTCGCCTTCCGGGGAGGGGGGCGGCGTGGTGGTGCCCAGGGCGCCGGACGTGGTGAGGCTCCGCTGGGCGTCCGCCGTCTCGGTCCGCTCCAGGTCCGCCAGGGCGGTGAGCTGGCCGGGGGTGAGGGCGGCCAGCATGCGCTCCACGTCGGAGAGGCGGGCCCGTACCTCGTCACGCTGCTTCTTCTGCTGCTCGGCGAGGGCGAGCCGGGTGTCGAGTGCCTCGCGGGCCCGGCGGGTCAGGGCGGTCTGCCTCCGCTCGTCGTCGGCCAGCCGGCCCACCGTCTTCGCCCGCTCGCGCGCCAGCTCGCCGATGACATGGCCCTCGTCGAGCGCGTGCTGCGGGTCCCGGGCGAGGAGCAGGCGGAGGTACGGGGAGAGCCCGGTGGCGTTCTGGTACTGCTGCCGGGCCAGCCGGCCCGCCTCGTCCTTGCTGCCGTGCAGGGAGAGCCGGGCCTCGGCCAGCTCCCCGTCCAGCCGGGTCACCTCGGTGCGCTGCCGGTTCAGCCGTTCCGCGGCCGCGTTGTAGGTCTCGGTGGCCTGTTCGGCCTGCCGGTACGCCTGCTGAAGGTCCGTCAGCAGCTCGGCGACCGGCCGCCCGGGGTCGGGTGCGGCGAGTGCGGGCAGGGGCGTGAGGACGGCCTGGGCCGCCGCCACCGCGGCCGTACAGGCCAGACGCAGGAACCTTCCTGGCACGTCATCACCTCCAATGCGGGACGGTCTCTCCGTTCCACATCGCGATGATCACGTGATAATCAGACGTGTATGCGTGGTCCGCGCGGCGCATGTGCGCGATTCGGCGTAGTCATGTCACCCGTCGGTGTCGTCCGGCCCGCCGGGCGGCCTCGCGTCCGGTGCGGGGGCGGGGTCCGGCTTCGACCACGGCCACTTCTGCCTGCCGCCGCCCGTCCCGCCGCCCCTGCCCGTCGGGTCGTACTCGTACTTCCAGCCCTGGGACAGCCCCAGACGCTTGCTCTGACCGCGGGGCACGCGGCGGTAGACCAGGACCGTGGGCGGCCCGCCGGCCGGGTCCGGGACCGGGATGCGGTAGATCTTCGGGGGGTGGCCCGTCATGCCGAGCAGCACGGGGAGCACCCGCCCGTCCATGGGGCCGCCCTCGAAGGGAGTGTCCTGACTCTTCACGGCACCAGTTTCAGCCATCCGCCGCGAGGGCGTCGACGAGGGCGGCGGTCTGCGGGTCACGGCGCGCGGTCACGCTGAGTACGGCGACGAACTGGTCGACCAGCCAGTCCCGCAGCTCGTCGAGGGGCGGCTGCTTGTCCTCGTCGAGCCAGATGAGGGAGGCCGCCTCGACGGCGGTGATCCACATCCGGACGGTCATCCGCAGCCGGGGGCCCGGGTCGGCGATGGCCAGGTGGCTGAGAATGTGCTGTGCGGCGGCCCGCCGTACGCCGTCCACGATCGCCGTCGTCCGCGAGGTCTCCACCACGCTGCCGCCCTGGAGCAGGGCGCTGAAGCCGGCGTCGTGCTGGTCGACGAAGGCGAGGTAGCGGTCGAGGGCGCGGGCCAGCCGGGGCAGGAGGGCGCCCTCACGGGGCTCGTCGAAGCAGTGTTCGAGTTCCTCGGCGGCCGACCTGAGGGCGGCCTCGTAGAGCTGCTGCTTGCCGCCGGGGAAGTAGCGGTACACCAGAGGGCGGGAGACCCCGGCCGCCTCCGCCACGTCGTCGAGCGAGACGTCCTCGGGCGCACGGTGCGCGAAGAGGGAGAGGGCCGCGTCGAGCAGCTGGCTGCGCCGCTCCTCGACGGACAGCCTGCGGTAGGCGGGGGTGGCGGCCTGCGGGGTCATGCGATCAGCGTATGCGCTGGGCTGGGAGCGCCGCGACGGCCGCCGTGCCGGGAGGGGCCGTCGGTCGGGTGCGGCGCCATCGTGGTTGCTCGCGCAGTTCCCCGCGCCCCTGACGGGGCGCTACGGCAACGCGCCCCCGAAGGGGCGCGGGGAACTGCGCGACCAGCCACCACGCGCCCGCGGCCGAAAACCGGCCTGCTCAGGCGGCCCCGGCCACCGACGCCAGGTAGGCCTCCGTCTTGTCCGGCTCGTAGAAGAAGTTCTCGTAGTCGGAGGGGTCGTTGAAGCCGTTGGCGAAGCGGTCGGCGACCGGCTGGAGCTGGCCCGCGGCGCCGATCAGGTTGAGGATGTGCTCCGGCGGCGGCGCCAGCATGGCGTTCGTCCACTTGGTGACGTGCTGGGCCGTGTTCCAGTAGCGGTCGAACGTCTCCTGCATCCAGGTCTCGTCGAACTCCTTCTCGCCGTTCTCGAGGATCGAGGCGAGGTAGGAGGCGGCGCACTTGGCTGCGGAGTTGGAACCCTGGCCCGTGATCGGGTCGTTGGCCACGACGACGTCCGCGACGCCGAGGACCAGGCCCCCGCCGGGGAGGCGGCCGATCGGGTTGCGGACGGTGGGGGCGTAACGGCCGGCGAGGGTGCCGCCGGCGTCGGTCAGTTCGACCTTGGTGGCCCGCGCGTGCTCCCAGGGCGTGTACCGCTCCATGAGTTCCAGGGTCAGGGAGAGGTGCTCCGAGGGGTCCTTGACGCCGTTGAAGACGTCCAGCGGGCCGCCGGGTATGCCCTCCCAGAAGAGGATGTCGGCGGGGCCGGAGGTCGTCAGCGTCGGCATGACGAAGAGCTCGCCGACGCCCGGGACCAGGTTGCAGCGGACCGCGTAGTAGTCCGGGTGCTCGGGGCGGGGGCCGAGGCCGTGGACGTAGGAGACGGCCAGGGCCCGCTGCGGCTCCGTGTAGGGAGAGCGGGAGGCGTCGCGGCCGAACATCTGGACCAGCTCGCCCTTGCCGGCCGAGACCAGCACCAGGTCGTAGGTACGGGCGAAGTAGTCCAGGTCGCCGACCGCCGCGCCGTGGATGACCAGCTGGCCGCCGCGCTGCGCGAAGGTCTCCATCCAGCCGGCCATCTTCACCCGCTGGTCGACCGACTGCGCGTACCCGTCGAGCTTGCCCACCCAGTCGATCGCACGGGCCGCGGGGCCCTCGGCCCAGGAGCCGGGGGCGGCGACCGAGACACCGAGTCCTTCGATCTTCGGGGCCTGGGACTCCCAGAAGTTCAGCTGGAGATCGCGCTCGTGCTGCAGTGCCGTGTGGAACATGCACTGCGTCGACATGACCCGGCCGGAGCGGATCTCGTCCGCGGTCCGGTTCGACATCAGGGTGACCTCGTAGCCGTGCGACTGGAGGCCGAGGGCGAGCTGGAGACCGGCCTGGCCGGCCCCCACGACGAGTATCTTCCGCATGCGGTGGTGGCTCCTAAGGGTTCAGAAGATCTACCCGGGGTGCTACTCGGGGGTTTCGTCCAGCGCGTGGGCGACCAGGGACAGCAGTGTCTCGATGGCCGAGATCCGACGGCGGGCGTCCATGATCATTACAGGTATGTGCGGAGGAATCGTCAATGCCTCGCGCACGTCCTCGGGTTCGAAGCGCTCGCTGCCGTCGAAGTGGTTGACCGCGACGACGTACGGCAGTCCGCAGCTCTCGAAGTAGTCCAGCGCCGGGAAGCAGTCCTTCAGGCGCCGGGTGTCCGCGAGGACGACGGCGCCGATCGCGCCGCGCACCAGGTCGTCCCACATGAACCAGAAGCGCTGCTGGCCCGGCGTGCCGAACAGGTAGAGCACCAGGTCGTCGTCGAGCGTGATGCGGCCGAAGTCCATGGCCACGGTGGTGGTCGTCTTGCCGGGCGTGGCGGTGAGGTCGTCGGTCTCCTCGCTCGCCTCGGTCATCAGCGCCTCGGTCTGCAGGGGCGTGATCTCCGAGACGGCGGTGACCAGCGTGGTCTTGCCGACACCGAAGCCGCCGGCCACGACTATCTTCGTGGCGATGGGGGCCCGGCTGCGGTCCGTCTGCCAGGACCGTATGTGCTCCTCCCCGTCGAGGAGCGGGTTGACGCCGGTGGCGTCAGAGACGGCGTAGTCCACTCAGCACCCTTTCCAGCAGAGCGCGGTCCGGGCGGCCGGCGCCGTGACCGGTCCCGGTGCCGTACACACGGATCTTTCCCTGGTCCGCGAGGTCACTGAGCAGGACCCGGACCACGCCGAGCGGCATCTTCAGCAGCGCGGCGATCTCGGCCACCGTGCGCATGCGGCGGCACAGTTCGACGATGGCCCGCATCTCCGGCATCACCCGGGTGTTGAGGGAACCATTCGTCAGTTCCTTGCGCTCCTCCGGGGCCTCCAGGGCCGCCACGAACGTCTCCACGAGGAGGACGTGGCCGAAGCGGGTACGGCCGCCGGTGAGCGAGTAGGGGCGGACGCGGGCGGGTTTGCGGTCGCCGCCGCGTACCGGGAGGTTCTGCCTGCGGTCCTTCGGCGCGTTGCTCATCGGCCACTCCTCGGCGCGTCGGCCTCCAGGGACTGGCGTAGCTCGGTGCGGAGTTCGGGGGTGAGGACGTGGCCGGCCCGGCCGACGAACAGTGCCATGTGATATGCCACCACGCTCATGTCGCACTCCGCGCTGCCGTGCACACCCAGCAGCGAGCCGTCGCTGATCGACATCACGAAGAGGCTGCCCTCGTCCATCGCGACCATCGTGTGCTTGACCGGACCGAAGTCCATCAGCTTGGCGGTGCCGACGGTGAGGCTGCCGATGCCGGAGACGATGGTGGCGAGGTCGGCGGCGGAGCCGCGCGGGCCCTTCCGCTTCTCGTTCCTGGCCTCGCGGGCCGCTTCGTTCTGGCCGGGGTCCGAGGAGAGCAGGAGCAGTCCGTCCGAGGAGACCACGGCGACCGACTGGATACCGGGCACCTCCTCGATGAGGTTGCTCAGCAGCCAGTGCAGGTTACGAGCCTCACTGCTCAGTCCGAAGGTACTGGGCGCGGTCAACTGCTTGCCTCCTCGACAGTGCCCCCCGTGGCTTCTTCGGAAACGGCTGTTCCGGGTACGGCTCGTACGGTGCTCGGCACCTTGTTCTGCCCCGTCTGCTCGGCGATCTCCGCCTCGACGTCACGCCGGCCGGCGTCGGCGCCCCTGCGGAAGCCGCCGAGCCTGCGGCGGAGGGCATCCGCGTCGACGCCGGTGCTGCGCTGACGGGGCGGTGGGGCGGGAGCGGTGATCTTGGGGGTGCGCTTGGGGAGGCCCTTGCTGGTGACCGGGTCCTCGGCTTCGCCTTCGGCGGTTTCGTCCCCACCCGCACCACCCGTGCGGCTTTCGTGGTCGGGTGCCGGTGGCCCCAGTGGGGCGTGCTCGCCGTCGGCGGCCGCGGGCAGCGGGCGCGCGTGAGCACCGGCGTCGGCAGGGTGCGCCTGCTCCTTCGCCGTCCCCGCCTCCGGCTCCAGCGGGACCAGCAGTTCCATCGTCGTCTCGGCGAACGTCTCCGCCGGAACCTTCGGGCGAGCCGTCGGCTCGGTGGCCTCCGGCTTCGGCGGGGCAGACTGCTCGTGCACGGCGTCGTCGTCGGCCCTCCGTACCGGCAGCACCGCCTCTTCGCCGGCCCCCCGCACGGCCGAACCGTGCTCGTCCGCCTCCCGCACCGCCTTCTCCGCCAGCGTCACCAGGGGGTCGCCGGACGTGGAGCGGCCGTACAGGACGTTGGAGTTGACCTCCGCGTCCGCGCCGGGGAGGGAGAAGGCGTGGGCGCCGCCCGGGGCCGTGGTGGCCGAGGGGACCGCCGTCGGCGGGGCCTGGGCCAGCAGCGGCTGGGGCAGGACCACGACCGCCGCCACCCCGCCCTGCTTCTGCTCGCGCAGCTGGACGCGGGCGCCGTGCCGGTGGGCCAGCCGGGCCACCACGTAGAGGCCGAGGCCGAGACCGTCCTCGCCCTCCTGGTCGTAGGGCGACTCGGGGTCGAATGCGGCGAGTCGGCCGTTGAGGCGGACCATGCGGTCGGCGGTCATGCCGATGCCCTCGTCCTGGACGGAGAGCATGACCTCGCCGCTCTCCAGCAGCCAGCCGGAGACCTCGACGGGGACGTCGGGCGGGGAGGACGCGGTGGCGTTCTCCATCAGTTCGGCGAGGAGGTGGGAGAGGTCGTCGGCCGCGAAGCCGGCCACGTGCGCGTGCGGGGGAAGGGAGGCGATCCGGACCCGCTCGTAGCGCTCGATCTCGCTGACCGCCGCCCGGACGACGTCCACCAGCGGGATCGGGCCCGCGTGCTGCTGGACGTGCTCGGTGCCGGCGAGGACCAGGAGGTTCTCGCTGTGACGGCGCATGACCGTGGCGAAGTGGTCGAGTTTGAAGAGGGTCGACAGGCGGTCCGGGTCCTGTTCGCGCTCCTCCAGGGTCTCGATGACCGCCAGCTGACGTTCCACCAGGCCGAGCGTGCGCAGCGCGAGGTTGACGAAGGTGGAACCGATGCTGGTGCGCAGCCGCTCCAGCTGGTCCGCGGCGTCGGTGACCTCGGCGCGCAGCTCTTCGCGGGCGTCGGCCATCTTCTGGCGCTGGCCGACCAGGTGCTTGCGGTCGGTCTCCAGGGTGGCGATGCGGTCGTAGAGCTCGGCGGCGTGCGCGTGCAGGGCGTTGACGGAGCGGACGACCTGGGCGAACTCGTCGTTGCGGCCGGTGAAGGCGACCGGTTCCGCGGTGCGCGGGTCCTCGGCCTCGGCGAGGCGGGCCGAGCCCCGGCGGAGCACGGAGAGGGGGCGGGTGAGGGTGCGGGCCATGGCCGTGGCGATGCCGACCGCGACCAGCATCAGGGCGCCGAGCACCGCGACCCGGATCTCCAGCGCGGTGACGTCGTCGTCGCGGAGCACCGCGAGGTCCTTGGTGCGGTGGTCGTAGAGGGCCGACTCCACGCCCCGCATCAGCTCGACCCGGGCGGACAGCGCCGCGTCCAGCTTCTTGGTGCCGGTGCCGAGGTCGTCGTCGGAGAGGGTCGGCTGGTCGGTGAGGGCGGCCAGGTACTTGTCGGCGTTGTTGACGTCGTTGCCGGTGACCGTGGAGTCGTACGAGTCGACCGCCGCCTTGGGCGCGGTGTCGCGGAAGTCGGCGAGGGCCGCGTCGGCGCGCAGCCTGGCCTGCTGGGCGGCGGCGGTGAGCGCGTCGCGCTGCTTCTTGTCGGCCGCGGAGGTGGTGGTGCTGGTGGTGGGCAGACCGGTGATCGGGTCGATCGTGGTCTGGGTGGTGCTCGGGATGTTCAGGGCGGCGAGCAGGAGGCCCCGGGCCGCCGCGGACTGCTGGACGGCGGAGTCCAGTTCGGCGAGCGCGTAGGCGCCGGAGCCGGCCCTGGGGGGCATCTGCTCGGCCAGTTCCTCGGCGAGCCGGTGCAGTTCGGTGATGGTCCCCGAGTACGCCTCGTGGGTTTCGAGGGCCGTGCTCTTGCCGGTGAGCGCCGCGCGGCGGACGGCGGCGATGCCGTCCAGGTCGGTACGGAGCCAGCCGGGGGCGTCGGTGTCCGCGCGCAGGTCCTCGACCTGGCGGTCGACACGGGCGCTGCGGTCCTCCGAGGGCGCCTTGGACTTGGGGCGGCCCGCCGCGATGTAGGAGGTGACGTCGTCGCGCTCGTCGGCCAGCGAGTTGGCGAGGGCCAGCGCGTCCTGGGTCCGGCCGGCCAGGGTCACCAGGTCCTGTGAGTCGCTCAGCTGCCCGGAGGCGGTGAGCAGGGCGGGCGCTCCGGCCCCCGCGATCGCGGCGGCGACCACGGCCACGGCCAGGATCAGCCGGGTGCGGACGTGCTTGGGGCGGCCGGTGCCGACGGGGGCCGCGGCGCCCGTTTCGGAGGCCGTCGTCTTGCCTGTGCGCCGAGGCCGCGTCTTCTGCACCGGTGCTCGCATTCCTGAACTCGTGTACCCAAGGGGCTGGGTGGCACCCCGTCATAATCCCCGGCATTTCGGTGCCCAGTGGTGCGTGCACCCGATTCGTACGGTCCCCGACCCTCCCAGCGCCGGTGGGCAGTGGACTCACATCGACCCACCCGCCACCCGAAGGAGTGAACATCGGAGGGGAGTTGGCGGGCAAGTTCCGGCGGACCGTGCGGGGTCCTTTTCCGGCTGGCCGGTTGGACGCGGACGGCAGGCTTTGGCAGGATTCGCCACCGCAGCTTCCCGGAGTGCGCCATTCCACCCCAAAACAGGCGGCTGACCTGCGGAACCGCGTCAATTCCAAGGCCGTTGCCAGCCTTTGGTGAAGCCTGTGCAGGGGTCGTGCAGACTGGCCGAATGCGTACTGAAGTCGTTTCGGAACCCGGCACCCCCGAGCGCCCCAACGAGGACTTCGCCGGTGTCGGGCTTCCCGCCTCGGGGCAGGGGGGTTGTGTGATCGTCCTGGACGGGGTCACCCCGCCGCGGGACGGCACCGGGTGTCTGCATTCCGTCCCCTGGTTCACCGCACGGCTGGGCGGCGCGCTGACCGAACTGACCGTTTCGCGAGGAGATCTGACGCTGCGAGAGATCCTCGAACGGGCGATCGACCGCACAGCCGCCGCACATGGTGACACCTGTGACCTTTCTCACCCGCGTACGCCCCAGGCGACGGTCGTGCTGAGCCGCTGGTCCGAGGAGACCGTGGAGTTCCTGGTCCTGTCCGACTCCGCGCTGCTCCTGAGATCCCCCGACGGCACGGTCACCCCGGTCCTGGACGACCGGCTCGACCGCGTACCCCGCGCCTCGCTGGCGTCGGACACGATCGCCGACGCCACGGTCCGCAACAGGGAGGGCGGCTTCTTCACGGCCGCCGCCGACCCCTCGGTGGCCGACCGCGCCGTCACCGGGACCGTGCCCCGCGCCGAGGTCCGCGCGCTGGCCGCCCTCACGGACGGGGCGACCCGCTGGACGGAGAAGTTCCGCGAGGGCGACTGGACGGCCCTTCTCGGCGTCGTCCGCAAGGAGGGGGCGCGGGCACTGGTCGACCGGGTGCGGGAGCTGGAGGCGGCCGACCGGGAGGAGCGGGTGTTCCTGCGGCGGAGCAAGACGCACGACGACGCGACGGTGGTGTACGTCGAGCTGTGAGGCACCCGGTGACGGCGTGACGGCTACTTCTCCATGACGCCGTTCAACTGGTGGAGCAGCCGGGCCAGTTCCGCGACCTCCAGGCGGGGCCAGTGGGCGAGCTGGCGGACGTAACGGCCGCGGCGGGCCTCGCGGACCGTGCCGACCCGGCGCCGGCCCTCGTCGGTGAGGGCGACCAGCCAGGCCCGCCCGTCGGCCGGGTCGGGCTCCCGGGCGATCAGGCCCAGCTCCTCCAGGGCGCGCAGCTGGCGGGACATGGTGGCCTTGCCGACGCCGATGTAGGCGGCCAGTTCGGTGGCGCGCTGGCCGCCGCACTCGTCGAGCCGCACGAGCAGTCCGTACGCGGCGGACTCCAGGTCGGGGTGGACCTCCCGGGCCATCTCGCCCTGGCTGGCCCGGGCGCGGCGCAGCAGCACCGTCAACTCGCGTTCCAGGGCCAGGAACTCCTGGTCCGCACCGCTCGGCGTCAACCCGGCGGCGGCGCGCTGTTCGTCGCCCTGTTCGTCCTCGTGCACGTCAGCACCCCTGATCGGTTTCGCAGTCCTGAAAGTTTCCGTCAAGCCCCGTCATCGCCGCAGCTCGCCAAGTATTCCGCAGGCTCAGACCAACGGCGGCCTCCGGACCCCCTTCCCGGCGCTCCGCCCCGTGCGGAGCGTCCACACCGAGGCCATTGATGGCATGCCCACGCCAACAGGTGGGGTCACGCCGTGTGACACCGCGTCGTGTCGCGCCGCGTAGACGGACCGCCTCTGGCATACCTGGGACCCCACCTCACCCCACGGAGGCACGTCATGCCCGTGCACAGACCCGCCCCCACACTCCTCACCGCCCTGCTCGCGCTGCTGCTGGCGGCGCTCTCCCCGACCTCCGCCCGCGCCGACGCCCACGGTGACGACTCCGGCCCGGCCGTCCCGGTCCGCGGCTCGGCGTACATGGGCATGGGCGTCCTGGCCCACGACGGCCAGAGCGGCACGCCCAAGACCGGCCTCGCCACCCAGACCGAGGGTGTCGACGTCGCCAGCTACCAGGGCGACGTCGCCTGGTCGACCCTGCTGAGCAGCGGGGTCAGATGGGCGTACACCAAGGCCACGGAAGGCACGTACTACACGAACCCCTACTTCGCCCAGCAGTACAACGGCTCCTACGACGTCGGCATGATCCGCGGCGCCTACCACTTCGCGACCCCGGACACCACGGGCGGCGCCACCCAGGCCGACTACTTCGTCGACCACGGCGGCGGCTGGTCCAAGGACGGCCGGACCCTCCCCGGCGTCCTGGACATCGAGTGGAACCCGTACGGCGCAGCGTGCTACGGCAAATCCGCGAGCGGGATGGTCACCTGGATCACCGACTTCCTGAACCGGTACAAGGCCCGGACGGGCCGGCCCGCGGTCGTCTACACGGCGACCAGCTGGTGGAAGGACTGCACCGGCAACTACAGCGGTTTCGGCGCCGCCAACCCGCTGTGGGTCGCCCGGTACGCCTCGGACGTGGGCACGCTGCCGGCCGGCTGGTCGGAGTACACGATGTGGCAGTACACGTCGACCGGACCGACGGTCGGGGACCACGACAAGTTCAACGGGGCCGTCGACAAGGTGGACGCATTCGCCAACGGCTGAGCAGACCGGGTGAAGTCCGCCGCTGTTCTGCAGCGCCCCGAAGGGGCGCGGGGCTGTAGCAATGTGCGGCTCCGCCGCGTGGGCGCGACCAGCCACGACGGCGCCGCGGACGAATGACGGCGCACAGGGCGAAGGCCCGGGCCCCCTCGCGGGGACCCGGGCCTTCTGCATCCGGCAGCGTCCGTCACGCCGCTACCGGAACCTCCGGCGCCGCGCCGTTCGTGGCGGGCGCGAGCGCCAGCTCCAGGACCTGCCGGACGTCGGTCACGGCGTGGACGTCGAGCTTGTCCAGCACCTCGGCCGGGACGTCGTCCAGGTCGGCCTCGTTGCGCTTCGGGATGATGACGGTCGTCACCCCGGCGCGCTGGGCGGCGAGCAGCTTCTGCTTCACGCCGCCGATGGGCAGCACCCGGCCGGTCAGCGAGACCTCACCGGTCATCGCCACGTCCGTGCGGACCAGCCGCCCGGAGAGCAGCGACGCGAGGGCCGTTGTCATGGTGACGCCGGCGCTCGGGCCGTCCTTCGGGACCGCGCCCGCCGGGAAGTGGATGTGCACGCCCCGGTCCTTCAGGTCGCCGACCGGAAGCTCCAGTTCGGCGCCGTGCGAGCGGAGGAAGGACAGGGCGATCTGCGCCGACTCCTTCATCACGTCGCCCAGCTGACCGGTGAGGGTCAGACCCGCCGCGCCCGTCTCCGGGTCGGCGAGGGACGCCTCGACGAAGAGGACGTCGCCGCCGGCGCCGGTGACCGCGAGGCCGGTGGCGACACCCGGGACCGCCGTGCGGCGCTCGGCCGGGTCCTGCGCGGACTCCGGCACGTGGTGCGGGCGGCCGATCAGGGCGCGCAGGTCCTCGTCCCTGATGGTGAACGGCAGCTCCCGGTCGCCCAGTTCGTGCTGCGCGGCCACCTTGCGGAGCAGCCGGGCGATCGAGCGCTCCAGGGTGCGGACGCCCGCCTCGCGGGTGTACTCGCCGGCGAGCTTGCGCAGCGCGCTCTCGTCGAGGATCACCTCGTCCTTGCCGAGACCGGCCCGGTCCAGCTGGCGCGGGAGCAGGTGGTCACGGGCGATGACGACCTTCTCGTCCTCGGTGTAGCCGTCCAGGCGGACCAGCTCCATGCGGTCGAGCAGGGCCTCCGGGATCGCCTCCAGGACGTTGGCGGTGGCGAGGAAGACGACGTCGGACAGGTCGAGTTCGACTTCCAGGTAGTGGTCGCGGAAGGTGTGGTTCTGCGCCGGGTCCAGGACTTCGAGCAGGGCCGCGGCCGGGTCGCCGCGGAAGTCGGAGCCCACCTTGTCGATCTCGTCGAGCAGGACGACCGGGTTCATCGAACCGGCCTCCTTGATGGCCCGCACGATCCGGCCGGGCAGCGCGCCGACGTACGTACGGCGGTGACCGCGGATCTCGGCCTCGTCCCGGACGCCGCCGAGGGCGACCCGGACGAACTTGCGGCCCATGGCGTGCGCGACCGACTCGCCGAGCGAGGTCTTGCCGACGCCGGGCGGACCGACGAGGGCGAGGACGGCACCGCCACGGCGGCCGCCGATGACCCCGAGCCCCCGGTCGTTACGGCGCTTGCGCACCGCCAGGTACTCGGTGATCCGCTCCTTCACGTCCTCCAGACCGGCGTGCTCGGCGTCCAGGATCGCCTTGGCGCCCTGGATGTCGTACGCGCCAGTGTCATCGGTTCGCTCGTTCCACGGCAGTTCGAGCACCGTGTCCAGCCAGGTGCGGATCCACGAGCCCTCGGGCGACTGGTCGCTGGACCGCTCCAGCTTGTCGACCTCCTTGAGGGCGGCCTCGCGGACCTTCTCGGGCAGGTCGGCGGCCTCCACGCGGGCGCGGTAGTCGTCGGACTCCTCGCCGTCCTTCGCGGCGTCGCCGTTCAGCTCGCGCAGCTCCTTGCGGACCGCCTCCAGCTGGCGGCGGAGCAGGAACTCGCGCTGCTGCTTGTCGACGCCCTCCTGGACGTCCTTGGCGATGGTCTCGGCCACGTCCTGCTCGGCGAGGTGGTCGCGGAGCTGCTGGGTGGCGAGCTTGAGCCGGGCGACCGGGTCGGTGGTCTCCAGGAGCTCGGTCTTCTGTTCGGTCGTCAGGAAGGGCGAGTACCCGGAGTTGTCGGCGAGCTGGGACACCTCGTCGATGGCCTGGACGCGGTCCACGACCTGCCAGGCGCCGCGCTTGCGCAGCCAGGCGGTGGCGAGGGCCTTGTACTCCTTGACCAGTTCGGTGACATGACCGGGCACCGGGTCCGGGACGTTCTCGTCGATGCGGGTGCCCTCCACCCACAGGGCGGCACCCGGGCCGGTGGTACCGGCGCCGATGCGCACCCGGTACCGGCCGCGGATCAGCGCGCCCGGGTCGCCGTCCGCGAGGCGGCCGACCTGTTCCACGGTGCCGAGCACACCGGTGCCCGGGTAGGTCCCGTCGACACGCGGCACCAGCAGCACCTTGGGCTTGCCGGGTTCGGTGCGGGCGGCGGCCTGCGCAGCCTCCACGGCGGCGCGTACATCAGGGTCCTTCAGGTCCAGCGGGACCACCATCCCGGGCAGCACGACCTCGCCGTCGAGAGGCAGCACAGGGAGGGTGAGTGATGCGGACGTCGAAGCCATGATCTCCCCTTCGGCAGTCAACTTGAGTTATGCCGACTCAATGCATGTGAGCCACCGAATGTTCCCAGGGATGCGTTCGCTGTGAGCGATCGGCTGCTGACCTGGTCGTACGGGGTGTACGACGGGGAAAGCAGCCGAGGTCCACGCCTGCAAAAACAGTTGATCGGCACGGGCCCATTCCCCGTACGGTCGGCCGATGACCGACACCGACAACACCGCGGCCCTGCTGGCCGCCTACGACGCGCAGATGCGCGCCGTCCAGCCCGTCCCCGCGCCCGGGATCACCTACGAACACGACGGCCCCGCCCTCCGGGTCGTCGGCCAGCACCGCGGCTTCGTGACCGGGCCGCGCGACTGGGGCGGCGTGCGCGGCCCCGAGCTGGACGCGCTGATCGCCCGGCAGCGGGACTTCTTCGCGGCGCGCGGCGAGGCGG
Source organism: Streptomyces hyaluromycini (assembly GCF_002217755.1). Classification (GTDB taxonomy): domain Bacteria; phylum Actinomycetota; class Actinomycetes; order Streptomycetales; family Streptomycetaceae; genus Streptomyces; species Streptomyces hyaluromycini. The sequence continues at coordinate 590,799 of NZ_BCFL01000016.1, forward strand.
TGGAGTGGAAGACGCGCGGGCACGACGAGCCGGCGGATCTGCCCGACCGGCTGCGCGCGGCGGGCTTCGTGCCCGAGCCACGGGAGACGGTCGTGATCGCCCTGGTCGAGGACCTGGCCGTACCGACCCCCGGCCTCCCCCCGGAGGTGACCCTGCGCCGGGTCACCGCCGACGCGGACCTGGACCGGATCGCCGCGCTGGAGACCGCGGTGTGGGGCGAGGACATGACGTGGATCGCCGGGTACCTGAGGGGCCGGCTCGCGGTGGACCCGGACGGCACCGAGATCTACGTCGCCGAGGCGGCCGGGGAGGTCGTCTCGGCGGCCTGGGTGGCCTTCCGGCCCGGCACCGACTTCGCCATGCTGCTGGGCGGCTCCACGCTGGCCGAGTGGCGCGGCAGGGGCATCTACCGCGCGCTGGTGGCCCTCCGGGCGACCCGCGCGGCAACCCGGAACGCCCCCTACCTCCTCGTGGAGGCCTCGGACGACAGCGCCCCGATCCTGAAACGCCTGGGCTTCACAGCGGTGACGACAACAACGCCGTACGTCTGGGCCCCGGCCCACTGAAACGCGCCCCAAAGGGGCGCGGGGCTGTATTCGATATGCGGCTACCGCCGCGAGGGCGCGACCAGCCACGACGATGCCACCCCGGCCCGCAGCGCGCCCCAAAGGGGCGCGGGGAACTGCGCGACCAGCCACGACGATGCCGCACCCGGCAACCGCCCGGCACCCACTACGGCGAGTGGCCCCGGCAGGCCCGGCACCGCCAAACAACGCCGTCGGCGCTGAGCACCGTTGCGGCGGGAAGAGAAGAAGGGCCGGTATCCGCCCTCCAATGCGACTGCCATGACTCCGCAAGGGCATCGCCACACCCCCGCAACGCAACTCACAGGAAAAGAGCCGAAACTGCCAGCAGATTCACAGTGAACGGCGGCGGCACACAACGGGGCTCGGGGGAAAACATGGGTGAGAAGCAGCCGACGCCCAAGCGGCCGGCACGGCGCACCGTGCTCACCGGCGCCGCCGTCGTCGCGGCCGGCGCCGCCGTCCCGTTGACCCTGCGGGCCGTGGACGACGACGGGGCCGGCTCCCCCGCCCCCGCCCGCACCGCCCCCGCCGCCCCCGCCGCGAGCCGCCCCCCGGCGTCGTCGGCGTCCTCGGCCTCGCCCCTCCCCCGCACCGACCCGCGCCCCAACATCCTCCTGGTCCTCACCGACGACCAGCCGAAGGAGACGGACTGGGCGATCCGCCGTACCGCCGACTGGCTGGGCGGGCAGGGGGTGACCTTCGCTCGGGCGCATGCCAACACCCCGCTCTGCGCGCCCTCCCGAGCCTCGATCATGTCGGGGCGGTACGCGCACCACCACGGCGTCCTCGACACCCGCCACCCGTACCACCTCGACCAGCACACCACCGTGCAGCGCCAGTTGCACGAGGCCGGCTACCGCACCGGGCTGTTCGGCAAGTACCTCAACTACTGGCACACCGGCGACAACCCGCCGCACTTCGACGAGTGGCTCCTCCAGGAACCGGTGGCGTACTACAACGGCCACTACAACGACAACGGCACGGTCCGGAACATCCCCGGCTACGACACCCACGTCATCAGGGACCGCACCCTCGCCTTCATCGACGAATCGCGCACCGACACCCGGCCCTGGTTCGCGTACGTCGCCACCCGCAGCGCGCACGAACTCAACATCCCGGAGCGGAAGTACGCGCACGCGCGCGTGCCGGAGTGGCCGGGCCGGCCCTCCGTCTACGAGGGCGACAAGAGCGACAAGCCGCCGTTCCTGCGCACGGCGAAGCACACGTACGACCAGGGAAAGGCGCTGCGCGGGCGCCAGTTGCGCACCCTGCTGTCGGTGGACGACGCGATGCGGGACTTCCAGGACAAGCTGCGTGCGCTGGGGCAGCTGGAGAACACGCTCGTGCTGTTCACCAGCGACCACGGGCTGTGCTGGGCGGACCACGGCTGGCTGCGCAAGTCGGTGCCGTACCGGCCGAGTCTGGAGGTGCCGTTCTGGCTGTCCTGGCCGGCGCACGGCCTGGGCCGGGGCACCGTCGACGACCGGCTCACCGGCCATGTCGACATCGCCCCGACCTTCCTGGACGCGGCCGGCATCACCCCGGACACCCCGCACGACGGCCACTCGCTCCTCGACCCCCGCAACGACCGCGACCTGCTCCTCGCCGAGTGGTGGTGGAACCGGCAGGACCAGGAGCCGATCCACACCTGGGCCACTCACGTCGGCAGGTCCACGCAGTACACGGAGTACTACCGCACCCGCCTCGATGGGCAGGGCCGGCCCACGCAGGGCGACGGCGCGGTCCTCTTCCGCGAGTTCTACGACCTGGCCGCCGACCCGTACCAGCTCACCAACCGCCTGCACGGCGCCACGGCCGAACAGGAAGCGGCCCTCGGCGTCCCGGAGTCGGCGAAGAGCCTGGCGGCGGCGCGGCGCGCGTGAGTGTCCGGGCGGCGGCGCGGCGCGCGTGAGTGGTCAGGCGGCGGCGCGGCGCGCCTGAGTGGTCAGGCGGCGACGGCGAGGGCCGGGTCCTGGGCCGGGTCCTGGGCCCGCTCCCGCCGCCAGCGTCGTACCACCGGCCAGAGCCCGGTCCCGATGGCCAGCGCGATCAGGTGCCCCCAGTCGGTCATCGGGTCCTGGAAGGCGATGAGGTCGGTGACGAGGCTGTAGCCGACCAGCGCGAGCAACGGCCAGCGCAGCCAGGGGGCCAGGAGACCGGAGAGCGCACCGATGCTGGCGGCCACGCCGAAGCTGATGCCGTAGTCGAGACGGTGCAGGGAGGTGTCGGGGAGGCGGCCGACCAGGACCGCGAGACCGACCGGGATCTCGGTCGCGAGGGTCGCCAGGACATGGCCCGTCAGGAAGACGAGGATCGCGCGGGCACCGCCTATCCGCCGCTCCAGCGCGGTCAGGACGAGCACGAAGGCCAGCGCGAACGGCGACAGCAGCCCGCCCGCGATCCACAGCGCGCTGGCCAGCAGGACGAAGACCGGGGTACGCAGCAGATGGGCGACATCGGTGCTGGAGTCCTGGTAGAGCGTGTCCAGCAGGCCGGGACTCGCGTAGCTCGCGAAGAGCGAGGTGAGGGCCAGGATCGCCGTGTAGGCGAAGGTGACCGGGGTGCCGGTGGGGGTGGGGAGCAGCCGCCAGGGCAGCAGCCGCCGGGCCATCGGGCGCCAGAGGTACGGACGGAGGGCGGGGCGGGCCGTCTCCGGCGCGGGGGCCGCGACCGGGCCGCGCTGGCGCGGTACGCCGTCGAGCAGGGCGGCGACGTCCCCGGCGGGAAGGGGCTCGGGCGTGGGCGTCGCTGCGGCCCTCACGGTCCGTTCCACGGTGAGGCGCTCCTTCCGTTTCACCCCACCCTTCGCCGTCCCACGAGCCGCTGTCTGTGACCGGGGCCACCCGGGGGACGATTCACAGGATTTTCTGAAGAACCAAGAGGGGTCACGAGGAACCATACGAGCCGTATCCGGTCACCCCTGGGCGCGAAGCGCCGGACGGCCCCTCGAACGGGTGACACCCGTGCGGCTGCCCGCCACCCGTAATTCGCGTGGCCGCAAAGCCCTGTTGGGGCAGGATGGCCGCCATGACCAGCTCAGCCTCCGCGAGCTCCGCGGCCTCCGCGTACGCCGGTTCCCCTGGTTCCCCTGTGGTCCTGGACCGGCGCGACGGGCCGTACGGCGAGGTGGTGCTGCGCAGACACGGCGAACTCCTGCAGATCATCGCCAACGGCTGCTTCCTGATGGACACCTCCGACGGGCGCTCGGAACGGTTGCTCGTGGACGCCGCCCGCCAGGCGCTGGACGGGCGGAGCGAGCCGGCGGTGCTGATCGGCGGGCTGGGCGTCGGGTTCTCGCTCGCCCATGCCGCACAGGACCCCCACTGGGGGCGGATCACGGTCGTGGAGCGGGAGGCGGCGGTCGTCGACTGGCACCGGGACGGCCCGCTCTCGGCGCTCTCCGCCCGCGCGTTCGCCGATCCGCGCACTACGATCGTCCAGAGAGATCTCGTCACTTACGTCAATGAGACATCGGACACGTTCGACGCACTGTGCCTGGACATCGACAACGGCCCCGGCTGGACCGTCGACAAGGGCAACGAGGGGCTCTACTCACCGGCCGGACTCGCGGGCTGCGCAAGGGTGTTGAGGCCGGGCGGGGTACTGGCCGTATGGTCGGCGCAGCCCTCCGCGGAATTCGAAGAATCCTTGCGGAATGCCGGGTTCAAGCAGGTGCGTACCGAAGAGATCCCGGTTGCCCGGGGCGTTCCGGACGTCGTTCACCTTGCCGTCCGCCCTGGATAGCGAGTGCGCCTCCTGTCACCGTAATGTGCATCCCTGACGCGGATCATTCAAGCGTCAATCGCAGTCATGGGATCACCCCACTGGTTCCGGAAAGCACACAGGGGCGGGCGATGGAGCAGACACACACCTCGCACAACGGCACGGCCACGGCGACTCCGGGCGCCCAGCGCCGGGTTCTGGTCGTCGAGGACGACCCCACGATCGTCGACGCCATCGCGGCCCGCCTGCGCGCCGAGGGGTTCCTCGTGCAAACGGCGGGCGACGGTCCGGCGGCCGTCGACACCGCCGAGGCCTGGCAGCCCGACCTGCTGATCCTCGACATCATGCTGCCCGGCTTCGACGGTCTGGAGGTCTGCCGGCGCGTGCAGGCCGCGCGGCCGGTGCCGGTGCTGATGCTCACCGCGCGGGACGACGAGACCGACATGCTGGTCGGCCTCGGGGTCGGCGCCGACGACTACATGACCAAGCCGTTCTCCATGCGGGAACTGGCGGCGCGCGTGCACGTACTGCTGCGGCGGGTCGAGCGGGCGGCCATCGCGGCCTCCACCCCGCGCTCGGGCATCCTGCGCCTCGGCGAGCTGGAGATCGACCACGCACAGCGCCGGGTCCGGGTACGCAGCGAGGACGTCCACCTCACCCCCACCGAGTTCGACCTCCTGGTGTGCCTGGCGAACACCCCGCGCGCAGTGCTCTCCCGTGAGCAGCTGCTCGCCGAGGTGTGGGACTGGGCGGACGCCTCCGGCACCCGCACGGTCGACAGCCACATCAAGGCGCTGCGCCGGAAGATCGGCGCCGAGCGGATCCGCACCGTGCACGGTGTGGGCTACGCCCTGGAGACACCGACGCCATGAGCGGGGGGCCGGCCGGACCGAGAGGCCCCGGGGAGGAGCCCTGGGGCGCCGTACGCCCGTTCTCGATCAAGACCAAGCTGGGCGCGCTCGTCGTCGTCTCGGTACTGATCACCACCGGTCTGTCGATCGTCGCGGTGCACACCAAGACGGAGCTGCGCTTCATCACGGTCTTCTCGATGATCGCCACACTGTTGATAACGCAGTTCGTGGCGCATTCGCTCACCGCGCCGCTGGACGACATGAACGCGGTCGCCCGGTCGATATCGCAGGGCGACTACACGCGCCGGGTGCGGGAGAACCGCCGGGACGAGCTGGGCGACCTGGCCGAGACGATCAACGTCATGGCCGACGAGCTGGAGGCCCAGGACCGCCAGCGCAAGGAGCTGGTCGCGAACGTCTCGCACGAGCTGCGCACGCCCATCGCGGGCCTGCGGGCCGTCCTGGAGAACGTCGTCGACGGCATCGCCGAGCCGGACACCGAGACCATGCGCACGGCGCTGAAGCAGACCGAGCGCCTCGGGCGCCTGGTCGAGACCCTCCTCGACCTGTCCCGGCTCGACAACGGCGTCGTCCCCCTGCGGCAGCGCCGTTTCGAGGTGTGGCCGTACCTCTCGGGCGTGCTGAAGGAGGCCAACATGGTCGCCGGGGCGCGCGGGGGCATGACCTCGGGCTCCGGGAACCACACCCGTACCGACGTCCATCTGCACCTCGACGTCTCCCCGCCCGAGCTGACCGCGCACGCCGACCCGGAGCGCATCCACCAGGTCGTGGCGAACCTCATCGACAACGCGGTCAAGCACAGCCCGGCGCACGGCCGGGTGACCGTGAAGGCGCGGCGCGGGCCGCAGCCGGAGTCGCTGGAGCTGGAGATCCTGGACGAGGGCCCGGGCATCCCGCGCTCGGAGTGGCACCGCGTCTTCGAGCGCTTCAACCGCGGCGCCGTACGGCGGCCGCACGGACCGGGCAGCGACGGCGGCACCGGACTCGGGCTGGCGATCGCCCGGTGGGCGGTGGATCTGCACGGCGGCCGGATCGGCGTGGCCGAATCCGAGCGGGGCTGCAGGATTATCGTCACTCTCCCGGGGCTTTCCTCCGTTCCAAGTTGACGTAAAGTTCGATCCGGAGCCTCAAGATCCATCTGTGGTCCGCACGGCCGTCCGCACAGCCGGACACGTGTGATCAGGTGCGGCACCCGCGCGTGTCGGGCCGGGTGCCGGGGCGAGGTGATCACCGGCGGTGCGGAGCCATGCCCGGTTCCGTCCTCTCACAGCGCAACCGCGTTTGTTTCCCGCCATATCAAGCCCTGAAACACGGTTTTCGGTGTGACTTACGCGACGATGAACCGGCCCGACCTGACCTTCGCGGTCTTGGAGGCGTAGCCTTTATTCCCGCTGTCCATAACCTTGTGAAGCGGAAGAGGGCGGTTGCCGCCGTGTCGCCACAGTCCCCCAGTAACTCGAGCATCTCGACCGACGCAGACCAAGCGGGCAAGAACCCCGCAGCCGCGTTCGGACCGAACGAGTGGCTCGTCGACGAGATCTATCAGCAGTACCTCCAGGACCCGAATTCGGTAGACCGAGCCTGGTGGGACTTCTTCGCCGACTACAAGCCGGGGGCGCCCGCCGCCTCGGCTCCGGCGGGTACCGCGGCCGCGGGGGCCGCGGGCACCACCTCCACGACACCCGCGCCGGCCCAGCCGGCGGCTCCGGCGCCCGTCGCGGCCGCGCCCGTCGCCCAGGCGCCCGCCGCGCCCGCTCCGGTCGCGCCTGCCGCTCCGCAGGCCGCAGCGCCCGCGAAGCCGGCCGCCGCCCCGGCTCCGGCCGCCGCGAAGCCGGCCGCCGCTGCCGCGAAGGCCGCGCCCGCCGCCGCGGCGCCCGACGGTCCCGACCTGGTCACCCTGCGTGGTCCCGCCGCCGCCGTCGCGAAGAACATGAGCGCCTCGCTGGACGTGCCGACCGCCACCTCGGTCCGCGCGGTCCCGGTGAAGCTGCTGTTCGACAACCGCATCGTCATCAACAACCACCTCAAGCGCGCCCGGGGCGGGAAGATCTCCTTCACGCACCTGATCGGCTTCGCGATGGTGCAGGCCCTCAAGGCCATGCCGTCGATGAACTACTCGTTCGCGGAGAAGGACGGCAAGCCGACCCTGGTCAAGCCGCCGCACGTGAACTTCGGCCTGGCCATCGACCTGGTGAAGCCCAACGGCGACCGCCAGCTCGTCGTGGCCGGCATCAAGAAGGCCGAGACGCTGAACTTCTTCGAGTTCTGGCAGGCCTACGAGGACATCGTCCGTCGCGCCCGCGACAACAAGCTGACGATGGACGACTTCACCGGCGTCACGGTCTCCCTGACCAACCCCGGCGGCCTCGGCACCGTCCACTCGGTCCCGCGTCTGATGCCCGGCCAGTCGGTCATCATGGGCGTCGGCTCCATGGACTACCCCGCGGAGTTCCAGGGCACCAGCCAGGACACCCTGAACAAGCTCGGCATCTCGAAGGTCATGACGCTCACGTCGACCTACGACCACCGGGTCATCCAGGGCGCCGCCTCCGGCGAGTTCCTGCGCGGCGTCGCGAACCTCCTCCTCGGCGAGAACGGCTTCTACGACGACATCTTCGAGGCCCTGCGCATCCCGTACGAGCCGGTCCGCTGGCTGCGGGACATCGACGCCTCCCACGACGACGACGTCACGAAGGCCGCCCGCGTCTTCGAGCTGATCCACTCCTACCGGGTCCGCGGCCACGTCATGGCCGACACCGACCCGCTGGAGTACAAGCAGCGCAAGCACCCCGACCTGGACATCACCGAGCACGGCCTCACCCTGTGGGACCTGGAGCGCGAGTTCGCGGTCGGCGGCTTCGCCGGCAAGTCGATGATGAAGCTGCGCGACATCCTCGGCGTGCTGCGCGACTCGTACTGCCGCACCACCGGCATCGAGTTCATGCACATCCAGGACCCCAAGCAGCGCAAGTGGATCCAGGACCGCGTGGAGCGCCCGCACTCCAAGATGGAGCGCGAGGAGCAGCTGCGGATCCTGCGCCGCCTGAACGCGGCGGAGGCCTTCGAGACCTTCCTGCAGACGAAGTACGTCGGCCAGAAGCGCTTCTCCCTGGAGGGCGGCGAGTCCGTCATCCCGCTGCTCGACGCGGTGATCGACTCCGCGGCCGAGTCCCGCCTGGACGAGGTCATCATCGGCATGGCCCACCGCGGCCGCCTGAACATCCTCGCGAACATCGTCGGCAAGTCGTACGCCCAGATCTTCCGCGAGTTCGAGGGCAACCTCGACCCGAAGTCGATGCACGGCTCCGGCGACGTGAAGTACCACCTGGGCGCCGAGGGCACCTTCACCGGCCTGGACGGCGAGCAGATCAAGGTCTCGCTGGCCGCCAACCCGTCCCACCTGGAGACGGTCGACCCGGTCATCGAGGGCATCGCCCGCGCCAAGCAGGACATCATCAACAAGGGCGGCACGGACTTCACGGTCCTGCCGGTCGCGCTGCACGGCGACGCGGCCTTCGCGGGCCAGGGCGTGGTGGCCGAGACCCTGAACATGTCGCAGCTGCGCGGCTACCGCACCGGCGGCACGGTCCACATCGTCATCAACAACCAGGTCGGCTTCACCGCCGCCCCGGAGTCCTCGCGCTCCTCGATGTACGCGACCGACGTGGCCCGCATGATCGAGGCCCCGATCTTCCACGTGAACGGCGACGACCCCGAGGCCGTCGTGCGCGTCGCGCGTCTGGCCTTCGAGTTCCGCCAGGCGTTCAACAAGGACGTGGTGATCGACCTCATCTGCTACCGCCGCCGCGGTCACAACGAGTCGGACAACCCGGCCTTCACCCAGCCGCTGATGTACGACCTGATCGACAAGAAGCGCTCGGTGCGCAAGCTCTACACCGAGTCCCTGATCGGTCGCGGCGACATCACCCTGGAAGAGGCCGAGCAGGCCCTGCAGGACTACCAGGGCCAGCTGGAGAAGGTCTTCACGGAGGTCCGCGAGGCCACCTCGCAGCCGACCGCCGCGGACGCCCACGAGCCGCAGGACGGCTTCCCGGTGGCCGTGCCGACGGCGATCTCCACGGAGGCCGTCAAGCGCATCGCCGAGTCCCAGGTCAACATCCCGGACTACTTCACCGTCCACCCGCGTCTGCTGCCGCAGCTGCAGCGCCGGGCGGCGATGATCGAGGACGGCACGATCGACTGGGGCATGGGCGAGACCCTCGCCATCGGCTCGCTGCTGATGGAGGGCACCCCGGTGCGCCTCTCCGGCCAGGACTCCCAGCGCGGCACCTTCGGCCAGCGCCACGCGGTCCTGATCGACCGGGAGACGGGCGCGGACTACACCCCGCTCCTCTACCTGTCCGAGGACCAGGCCCGCTACAACGTCTACAACTCGCTGCTCTCCGAGTACGCGGTGATGGGCTTCGAGTACGGCTACTCGCTGGCCCGTCCGGACGCGCTGGTGATGTGGGAGGCGCAGTTCGGTGACTTCACCAACGGCGCCCAGTCGGTCATCGACGAGTACATCTCGGCGGCGGAGCAGAAGTGGGGCCAGACCAGTGGCGTCACCCTCCTCCTCCCGCACGGCTACGAGGGCCAGGGCCCGGACCACTCCTCGGCCCGCATCGAGCGCTTCCTGCAGCTGTGCGCGCAGAACAACATGACGGTCGCGATGCCGACCCTCCCCTCGAACTACTTCCACCTCCTGCGGTGGCAGGTGCACAACCCGCACCACAAGCCGCTGGTCGTCTTCACCCCGAAGTCGATGCTGCGCCTCAAGGCGGCGGCCTCGAAGGCGGAGGAGTTCACGAGCGGGCAGTTCCGCCCCGTCATCGGCGACGCCTCGGTCGACCCGGCCGCGGTCCGCAAGGTCGTCTTCTGCACCGGCAAGGTCTACTACGACCTTGAGGCCGAGCGGCAGAAGCGCGGTGTCACGGACACGGCGATCATCCGTCTGGAGCGCCTGTACCCGCTGCCGGGTGCGGAGCTCCAGGCCGAGGTCAACAAGTACCCGAACGCCGAGAAGTACCTGTGGACCCAGGAGGAGCCGGCGAACCAGGGTGCCTGGCCGTTCATCGCGCTCAACCTGATCGACCACCTGGACCTGGCGGTCGGCGCCGACGTCCCGGCCGGCGAGCGCCTGCGCCGCATCTCCCGCCCGCACTCCTCGTCCCCGGCGGTGGGTTCGGCCAAGCGCCACCAGGCCGAGCAGGAGCAGCTGGTGCGCGAGGTCTTCGAGGCCTAGGCCTCCGGCACGCGGTGAAGGGCCCGGTCCCCGTTGCGGGGGCCGGGCCCTTGCGGCATCTCCCGCTCGTGATCCGACGCGCGAACCCGGGACATTAGGCTGGTAGGAACCCGTCAACGGGCACCGACACAGGTTCGCAGGAGAGCAACCCATGTACTTCACCGACCGAGGCATCGAGGAGCTGGAGAAGCGACGCGGCGAGGAAGAGGTCACCTTCGAGTGGCTCGCGGAACAGCTCCGCACGTTCGTCGATCTCAACCCCGACTTCGAGGTCCCGGTGGAGCGCCTGGCGACCTGGCTGGCGCGACTGGACGACGAGGACGAGGAGTAGCAGGCCCTTGGCGCCCCGGGGGCCGCGCCCGGCTGACGCCGGACACGATCAGCGCCCCGTCAGGGGCGCGGGGCTGAATCGATGTGCGGCTCCGGCGCGTGAGCGCGACCGGCCCTCACCGGCCCGCAGCCGAAGTACGGCCCTGCCCGGGACCGATCGCCGGTCAGTCCCGCGGAAACACCGTCTCGTACGACAGCTCCAGCGCCCCGTGCACCATCAGCACCGCTCCCACGGCGGCCCACCCCACGCTGCGCCGCCGCATCCCCCACGCGGCGGCCGGCAGCCCCACCACCACCTCTGCCAGAGCCAGCCGATGAGCCCTCGGCATCCCGCCCTCCGCCCGGCCGGCCCCCACGCCCTCGACATGCCTCACGTGGGCCCCGGCGCCGGCCAGCTCGCAGAGACGTTCGGCCGGTTCGCCGGGCGCGAGCTCCTCCGGCAGTTCCAGCCCCGCGCGCGTGAGGACAGCGGTCAGCCCCCGCAGCCGCGCGCCCGCGTCGGCCGCCGGATCCGGCGTGGCCAGCCGGTCGAGGTACTGCATGTCCAGCACCGAATCCAGCCCCAGGCGCGCCGCGAACGTGTGCATCGCCCCGGTCTCCCCGGCCGGCGTGCCGTCGGCGAGCCACGCGTAGCCGACCGGGCGGCGGAATCCGGCGGCGAGGGTGAAGCCGGCGCGGTCGGCGTCCCACCACAGCCCGAGCACCGGCCACGCGGACCCCACGGCGAGCGCGGTGGCCCAGCCGGTCAGGACGCGGTCGACGGGCTCGCCCGCGCGCAGCCATGGCGTGCCCTCGGGGACGAGGAGGCTCCACTCGCCGGCCTCGGTCAGCAGCATCCGTTGCCGCAGCAGGGCCGCGAGCGGGGTGACGGCGTCGGGAGCGGCCCGGCAGAGCAGCAGGGCGCCGGAAGAGGGGGCGGAGGCAGGCCGGGAGACGGCCTTCGATTCGTCCGTCGGCATGAACACACGCTAAGCAATTCACCCGCTTATCGCCTGATATAGGGCTTCACCGGACCCATTGAGGTCAAGTTCGAGCCCGCCCCCATCACTCGGAAGAGTGTCTTGACTTCCCCCGGCCGCGATATATCGTGTTTCATGGAAGACGCGATATGGCGCGAGCCGGGCAATCGCGTTCGCGTCCAGCCGTCGTGTCCGGTCCTAGGAGGTCCGCACCATGTCCAAGTCCGAGTGGTCCGTCGCCGAGCCCAGGAAGCTCGACTTCGACACCCCCGTGAGCGACCTGCACGTCCGCATCGTCAACGGAACAGTCAACGTCGTGGGCACCGACGAGGGTTCCACCCGCCTGGAAGTCACCGAGATCGAGGGCCCGCCCCTGATCGTCACGCACGAGAGCGGCACCCTCACGGTGGCCTATGAGGACCTCCCCTGGAAGGGCTTCCTCAAGTGGCTCGACCGCAAGGGCTGGCGGCGCAGCGCGGTGGTCTCCCTGGCCGTCCCGGCGGACACCCGGGTGGAGGTGGGCGTGGTCGGCGCGGCGGCCGTCGTCTCCGGCATCACCGGCACCTCGGTGGTCAAGGGCGTCACCGGTGACACCACCCTGGTCGCCCTCTCCGGCGAGGTCCGCGCGGACACGGTGTCCGGGAACCTGGAGGCCCAGGCCGTCACCGGCAACCTGCGGTTCAACTCCGTCTCCGGCGACCTGACCGTCGTCGAGGGCTCGGGCTCCGCCGTGCGGGCCGACTCGGTCAGCGGCTCGATGATCATCGACCTGGACCCGGACGGCCCGACCGACGTCCGGCTGACCAGCGTCTCCGGCGAGATCGCCATCAGGCTGCCGCACCCGGCCGACGCCGAGGTCGAGGCCAACACCGCGAGCGGCACGATCTCCAACGCCTTCGACGGACTGCGGGTGCACGGCCAGTGGGGCGCCCACAAGATCACCGGCCGCCTCGGCGCGGGCACCGGCAAGCTCCGCGCCACCACGGTCTCCGGCTCCATCGCCCTGCTGCGCCGCCCGCCCAAGGAGGACGACGACGGCACCTCGGACGGCGCCACCGACGACACGACCGGCGGCACGACCGAAAAGAAGGTGCTCTGACATGCCTCCCGTCTTCGCCCACGGCCGCCTCCGCCTCTACCTCCTCAAGCTGCTGGACGAGGCCCCGCGCCACGGCTACGAGGTGATCCGGCTGCTGGAAGAGCGCTTCCAGGGCCTGTACGCCCCGTCGGCGGGCACCGTCTACCCCCGCCTCGCCAAGCTGGAGGCCGAGGGCCTGGTCACCCACACCACCGAGGGCGGTCGCAAGGTCTACGCCATCACGGACGCCGGCCGGGCCGAACTGGCTGACCGCAGCGGCGAACTGGCCGACCTGGAGCTGGAGATCCGCGAGTCGGTGGCGGAACTGGCCGCCGAGATAAGGGCCGACGTGCGCGGCGCGGCCGGCGATCTGCGCCGCGAGGTGCGCGCGGCCGCCTCCGAGGCCCGGCACGGCGGCGCGACGGGCACCGGGGAGTACGGCGACCCCGGCGACAAGGAGTCGTGGCGGGCCGCCAAGGAGGAGATGCGCCGGGTCAAGCAGGAGTGGAAGGAGCAGGCCCGCCGCGCCAAGGACGAGAGCCGCCGGGCCCGTGACGAGGCCCAGCGGGCCCGCCGGCAGGCCCAGGAGGCCCAGGCCCGGGCGCGGGCCCAGGCCCAGGAGGAGATGCAGCGCATCGCCCGCCGGGTGCAGGAGCACGTCCAGGACCACTTCACGCGCGGCGACTGGCCGACGGGAGTCCGCGAGGGCCTCACCGAACTCGCCAAGGAGTTCGGCGAGTTCGGCAAGGACTACGGCAAGGACTTCGGCAAGGACTTCGGCTTCGCCGGCCGCACCGAGCCGACCCCCGACACCGACACCGGTGCCGGCACCGGCCCGGACCTGCGCAAGCCGCCCCCCGCACCGGCCCCGGAGTACTCGCAGACCCCGGAGGACTTCCCGGCGCAGTACGCCCCCGCGTGGGCGCACGGCGACGAGACCGGCACCGGCGACCCGGCCCGCGACCTCGACCGGCTCCTGGACCGTTTCCGCGACGACATCCGCGACGCGGCCCGTGACCACGGCGTCACCACGGACCAGCTCCGCGAGGCCCGCCGCCACCTGTCGACGGCGGCGGCACACATAGGAGCGCTGCTGCGCGGCCCGAAGCCCTGAGGAGCGGCGCCGCCCGCTCAGGAGCCGGTCAGCACGATCTTCCCGAACTGGTCGCCGGACTCCAGCCGTTCGAAGCCCTCGCGGGCGCGGTCGAGCGGGAGCAGCTCGTCGATGACAGGGCGTACTCCGGTGGCGGCGCAGAAGGCGAGCAGATCCTCCAGCTCGTCCTTGGTCCCCATGGTCGAGCCGACGACCTTCAGTTCCAGGAAGAAGATCCGGGTCAGCTCGGCGTGCGAGGGACGGTCGCCGCTGGTGGCGCCGGAGATGACGAGGGTGCCGCCGGGCCGCAGCGACTTCACCGAGTGGGACCAGGTGGCGGCGCCGACGGTCTCGATGACGGCGTCCACCCGCTGTGGCAGCCGGGCCCCCGGCTCCACCGCTTCGACGGCCCCCAGTTCCAGGGCCCGCTTCCGCTTCGCCTCGTCGCGGCTGGTGGCGAAGACCCTCAGCCCGGCGGCCTTGCCGAGCACGATCGCGGCCGTGGCGACACCGCCGCCCGCGCCCTGCACGAGGACCGAGTCGCCGGGGCGTACGCCCGCGTTGGTGAACAGCATCCGGTAGGCCGTCAGCCAGGCGGTGGGCAGGCAGGCGGCCTCGGCGAAGGAGAGCTCCCGGGGCTTGGGCAGGATGTTCCAGGTGGGCACGGCGACCTGCTCGGCGAAGGTGCCCTGGTAGCGCTCGGTGAGGATGGACCGGGGCTCGTTCGGCCCGACCCCGTGGCCGCTCTGCCCGATCACGGAGTGCAGGACGACCTCGTTGCCGTCCTGGTCGACGCCGGCGGCGTCACAGCCGAGGATCATCGGCAGCCGTTCCTCGGGCAGACCGACGCCGCGCAGGGACCAGAGGTCGTGATGGTTGAGGGAGGCGGCCCGAACATCGACGGTACTCCAGCCGGGCCGGGCCTCGGGGGCGGGTCGCTCCCCCAACTCAAGGCCGGAGAGCGGCTGGTCGCGGTCGATTCGGGCGGCGTAGACGGCGAACATAGGGCCGACGATAGGTTCCCGGCGGCGACCGCGAAACCGGACGCCGCTGTGACACATCCCCTCTTGCGCACGGCGCCCCGCCCACAGGGCCGCGCACAAGCGCCCCGTAAGGGGCGCGGGGCTGTATTCGATATGCGGCTCCGCCGCGTGGGCGCGCCCAGCCCCCCACCGACCGGCACCCGAAGACGACCGTCTCCACCCCCCATCCGCGGGGGGTCTGGGGGCGGCAGCCCCCAGAACAACGCTCACCTCGCAGGCACCCCATCGGGTGGGCCGGTGGGCAAAGAAATGGCCCCGCCCAAGAAGAGCGAGGCCATTCGAGTCACCGCCGGGCAACCCCTTCGGCCCGCGCAGCCGCGGCCACCGCCGCGGTCACCGCAGGCGCAACCCGCTCGTCGAACGGAGAGGGAATGACGTAGTCGGCGGCAAGATCATCCCCGACGACCGACGCCAGCGCCTCCGCCGCCGCGATCTTCATCCCCTCGGTGATCCGGGAGGCCCGCACCTGGAGCGCGCCCGCGAAGATCCCGGGGAACGCCAGCACGTTGTTGATCTGGTTCGGGAAGTCCGACCGCCCGGTCGCCACGACCGCCGCGTACTTGTGGGCGACGTCGGGGTGCACCTCCGGGTTCGGGTTGGCCATCGCGAAGACGAAGGCTCCCTCGGCCATCGAGGCGACGGCCTCCTCCGGGACCGTACCGCCGGAGACGCCGATGAAGACGTCGGCGCCGGCCAGCGCGTCCTCCAGGGTGCCCTTGAGCCCGGCCTTGTTGGTGAACCCGGCGACCTCGCGCTTGACCGCGGTGAGGTCGTCGCGGTCGGCCGAGATGATGCCCTTGCGGTCGGCGAGGGCGACGTCCCCGATGCCGGCCTCGACCAGCATCTTGGCGATGGCGACCCCGGCCGCGCCGGCGCCCGAGATCACCGCCCGCAGCTGCCCGATCTCCCGCCGGCTGAGCCGCGCCGCGTTCCGCAGCGCCGCCAGCGTCACGACGGCCGTACCGTGCTGGTCGTCGTGGAAGACCGGGATGTCGAGCCGCTCCTGGAGCTTGCGCTCGATCTCGAAGCACCGCGGCGCCGAGATGTCCTCCAGGTTGACCCCGCCGAAGGAGGGGGCGAGCCGGACGACGGTCTCCACGATCTCGTCGACGTCGGTGCAGGCGAGGGCGATGGGAACCGCGTCCACGCCGCCGAACTGCTTGAAGAGGATCGCCTTGCCCTCCATCACGGGGAGGGAGGCCTCGGGACCGATGTCCCCGAGGCCGAGCACGGCCGTACCGTCGGTGACGACGGCCACGACGGACGACTTCCATGTGTAGTCGTTGACCAGCTCGGGCTGTTCCGCGATCGCGGTGCACACGCGCGCGACTCCGGGCGTGTACGCGAGGGAAAGGTCGTCCTTGTCACGGATCGGCACGGTGGCCTGCACGGCCATCTTGCCGCCGCGGTGCAGCGCGAACACTGGATCGAAGGAATCGAGGGGCTCGGCCCCGCCGTCCTGGTCCGTATTGCCCGACGCGCTGTCGCTGCGAGGATTGACGATCTCCGCTGCCACTTGTCTTACCCCTTAGGTATGCATGGTTTGAGGGTCGGCCACTCCCGGTGAGGGAGTGGGCGGGCACCGCGCAGGGCCCGATCACTGATACGTACGAGTGGCACGTACGAGCACCTGCGCGACGGACGCGCCGCACACGCGCCCTGAGCCCCGGATGAGGGGTGTAAAGAACCTTCTTACCGGACGGACGGCGCTCCCGACGAGTCGAATAGGCGCAAGGTCACATCACGGATGTCGTAGGTAACCGACAGATGAGCGGCCGAGTGACCGGTGGACGACCACGGGGCGGAGCCTGAGATGTACCGGCGGTGAACCGTAGATCTTCCGGCCAAAAGGTCGGATTCCCGCAGATGTGCGGGGCGGCGGGTCGAGGAAGGACCGGCCTGACGCGTCACGGGGGTCACCCGTTATCCGATTTTGACATGGTGACACGTCTGCTTGGAGCAATCCCAATGGCAGGATGCCGTAAACCCACGAGGTCGCGACACCCGAAGGTGTGTGTTTCCGTCGACCCAACGGCATATCGACATATCAGACACATCGGTATATCGGCTTGTCCTACCCACCGCCGGAGGAACCCACCATGACCGCACGCTTCACCCGTCGTACCACCGCCTCGCGCTCCAGGATTGCCGCGTTCGGTGCGATCGCGGTCGCCGGCACCCTGGTCCTCACCGGCTGCGGTGACCAGACCGACAAGGGCGGCGACAGCGGCTCTTCCTCGACGTCCTCGGCCCCGCTGGCGAGCAAGCTGCCGGCCGACATCCGCAAGGCCGGCGTGATCAAGGTGGGCTCCGACATCGCCTACCCGCCGGTCGAGTACATGGAGAACGGCAAGGCCGTCGGTGTCGACCCGGACATCGCGGACGCCCTGGGCAAGCAGCTGGGCGTCAAGTTCGATTTCCAGAACGGCAAGTTCGACCAGCTCATCGTGGGTCTGCAGGCCAACCGCTTCAACGCGATCATGTCGGCGATGAACGACACGAAGGCCCGCCAGGACGGCGTCGACTCCGACACCGGCAAGAAGGTGGGCAACGGCGTCGACTTCGTCGACTACTTCACCGCCGGCACCTCGATCCTGGTCCAGAAGGGCAACCCGAAGGGCATCAAGTCCCTGGACGACCTGTGCGGCCAGGTCGTGGCACTGCAGAAGGGCACCACGTCCGAGGGCATCGCCAAGACGCAGAGCACGAAGTGTACGAAGGACGGCAAGAAGGCCATCACGCTGCAGACCTTCGACACCGACCCCGAGGCGCTGCTCCGTCTGAAGCAGGGCGCCTCCGTCGCCGACCTCAACGACTTCCCGGTGGCCGCCTACAACGCCAAGACGTCCGGCAGCGGCAAGGACTTCGAGGTCGTCGGCGACCAGATCGAGGCCGGCCCGTACGGCATCGCGGTCAGCAAGGAGAACACCCAGCTGCGCGACGCGATCCAGGCCGCCGTGGCCGCCATCATCAAGAACGGCGACTACCAGAAGATCCTGGAGAAGTGGAACGTCACGCAGGGCGCGGTGACCGAGTCGAAGATCAACGGCGGCTCCTGACCATCCCCGGTCACGACTGAAGGGCCGTCACTGTGACTGACACGGTCGACAAGACCCCGGCGCCGTCCGTGCCGCCGGAGCAGATCAAGGCCATCCCGGTGCGCCACTACGGGCGCTGGGTGGCCGCCGCGGTGGTCATCGCCATCCTGGTGCTGATCGGCATGGCGTTCTCCAACGCGGACATCAACTACGGCATCATCCCGGACTACGTCACCGACGGGACGATCCTGTCGGGTGCCTGGCACACGCTGTACATCTCGGTACTGGCCATGGTGCTGGGCCTGGTCCTGGGTGTGATCCTCGCGATCATGCGGATGTCGTCGAACCCGGTCACCAGCACGGTTGCCTGGTTCTACATCTGGTTCTTCCGGGGCACCCCGGTCCTGGTCCAGTTGCTGCTCTGGTACAACATCGCGCTCGTGTTCCCCATCCTCAACCTGGGGTTCTACAAGGACGAGATGAACCAGGTGATGACGCCGTTCCTGGCGGCGCTCCTGGGCCTGGGCCTGAACGAGGCCGCCTACATGTCGGAGATCGTCCGGGCCGGTATCCAGTCGGTCGACGAGGGCCAGACGGAGGCCTCGCACGCGCTGGGCATGACCCAGCCCCAGACGCTGCGCCGGGTGATCCTGCCGCAGGCGATGCGGGTCATCGTGCCGCCGACGGGCAACGAGTACATCAACATGCTGAAGACGTCGTCGCTGGCGTCCGTGGTCCAGTTCCCCGAGCTGATCAAACGGGCCACGGACATCTCCAGCACCTCGCTCGCGGTGGTCGAGATGTACTTCGTGGCGTGCATCTGGTACCTGTTCCTCACCACGATCTTCAGCATCGTCCAGTACTACATCGAGCGCCATTACGCCCGCGGTTCGTCGCGCAGCCTGCCGCCGACGCCGTTGCAGCGGCTGCGGAAGAACCTGTCCCGGTGGGGCTCGTTCCGTCGCCCGGAGGTGGCCCGATGAGCGGTCTCGCGAAGGACATCACCCCGCCGAGCAGCGGGGCGCCGATGGTCAAGGCCGAGGGCGTGCACAAGTCGTTCGGTCTTGCGCACATCCTCAAGGGCATCGACCTGGAGGTGCTGCCGCGCGAGGTGTTCTGCCTGATCGGCCCGTCCGGTTCCGGCAAGAGCACGTTCCTGCGGTGCATCAACCATCTTGAGAAGATCAGCGCCGGCCGGCTGTACGTCGACGGCCACCTGGTCGGCTACCGCCAGCACGGCGACAAGCTCTAC
This sequence comes from Streptomyces hyaluromycini, assembly GCF_002217755.1. Taxonomy (GTDB): domain Bacteria; phylum Actinomycetota; class Actinomycetes; order Streptomycetales; family Streptomycetaceae; genus Streptomyces; species Streptomyces hyaluromycini. The sequence continues at coordinate 610,019 of NZ_BCFL01000016.1, forward strand.
GAGCTGAAGGAGAAGGAGGTCGCGGCGCAGCGGCGGGACATCGGCATGGTGTTCCAGCGCTTCAACCTCTTCCCGCACATGACGGCCCTGGAGAACGTCATGGAGGCGCCGGTCCAGGTCAAGCGCGAGTCCAAGGCGGTGGCCCGTGAGCGGGCACAGCGCCTCCTTGACCGGGTCGGCCTCGGCGACCGCACCGGGCACTACCCGGCGCAGCTCTCCGGCGGCCAGCAGCAGCGCGTCGCGATCGCCCGCGCGCTCGCCATGCAGCCGAAGCTGATGCTCTTCGACGAGCCGACCTCCGCGCTCGACCCGGAGCTGGTCGGCGAGGTCCTGGACGTGATGCGGGACCTGGCCGAGGACGGCATGACGATGATCGTCGTCACGCACGAGATGGGCTTCGCCCGCGAGGTCGGCGACAGCCTGGTCTTCATGGACGACGGCGTGGTGGTCGAGTCCGGCCACCCGCGCGACGTCCTGACCAACCCCCAGCACGACCGGACGAAGTCGTTCCTGTCGAAGGTGCTGTAGGGACCACGGCTCACGACGCCGAAGGGGCGGTACGACTCCTCTCGTACCGCCCCTTCGGCCTGTCTACTTGAGGGCGAGCAGCAGGGTGTCCGACGGCGAGCACCACACCGCCCGCGCCTCCCCGAACCCCTTCTCACGCAGCACGCGCGCGTGCCAGGCCGCCGGGGGCATGTCGCCGTCCGCGTGCTCGCCGTAGATCTCGAAGCGGCGGGCCGTCGGCCCGGCCAGCGCCGGGTCCTGCGCCGCCAGCTGCCACCACTCGGCCCAGTCCAGCGCCCCCGCCGCCTTGGCCTGATCCATACGGCGATGCCGCTGCGCCCGTTCCGCCGCATTGATCCGGGGCGTGCTGTCGTCGATCATGTGGTCCGCGTTCATGAAGAGACCGCCGTCGCGGACGAGTCCCGCGACCTGACCGTAGAGGGCCGCGAGGGGTTCGCTGTGCAGCCAGTGCAGGGCCGTGGCGGTGAGGACCGCGTCGTACGAGTCGTACGGCAGCCTCGCGGACCACTCCGGGTCCTTGAGGTCGGCGGTGACGAACGTGACCCGGTCGTCGCCCGCGAAGGTGCCCTCGGCGATGGCGAGGAGGGCCGGGTCGAGGTCGACCCCGGTGCTCACCGCGTCCGGGAAGCGGGCGAGCAGCCGGGTGGTGATGCTGCCGGTGCCGCACGCGAGGTCGAGGACCCGGGGTGCCGTACCGACGAGTGCCTCCACCATGTCGAGCATGATCCTGAACCGCTCCTCGCGGTCCGGCATGTACCACTCCTGCTGCCGGTCCCAGCTCTCCTGCCAGGCACCCCAGTCGGCCCCGGTCGTAGTCATGGTCGTCGGCGCATCCGTCATGGCAACCCTCCACCGCACAAGCCTCGTAATACCCTGGAAGCACGACCGGCTATTACCCGACCGCACGACCGACCATAGAGTGCCCGCGTAAGGACTACAAGTGGAACTGGCCTATTACTCGGATTACGCCGTCCGGCTCGTCAACAGCGAGGAACCGGCCCGGGGCAAGGACTCCCTGACCTCGGTCGAGGCCGTCCGCGATCTCTTCGCCGGCAACCAGCAGGCCGCCCGGCGCGCCACCGACGCCGACCTCACCCGCTTCCGCTCGGTCCGGGCCCGGCTGCGCGCGGTCTTCGAGGCGGCCGACAAGGGCGAGGAGACCCTCGCCGTGGACCTGCTGAACTCACTCCTGCTGGAGTTCCCGGTCAGCCCGCAGATCTCCGGGCACGACTTCCGGGACGAGGACGGCCGCCCGCTGTGGCACATGCACCTGGCCGACCACCCCTCCAACGCCACCGCCGGCTACACGGCGATCGCGGCGATGGGCCTGGCCTTCCACCTCACCGAGTACGGCGTCGACCGGCTCGGCCTGTGCGAGGCGGCGCCCTGCCGCAACGCCTACCTCGACACCTCGACCAACCGCTCCCGGCGCTACTGCTCGGACCGCTGCGCGACCCGTGCGAACGTGGCCGCCTACCGGGCCCGCAAGCGCCTGGAGGCGGAGCGGCCCGAACGGTCGGACGACAGCACCGGCCTGGCGGCCGAGAGCGCCCAGCGCACCAGCGCCAGCGGCGAACGCTGATCCGCCCTGCGCGGCCGCCAGCGGAACAGGGCCCGGCCGAGGATGAGCTCGTCCGGCACGGTCCCGTAGTCCGTGCTGTCCCCGCCCGCGTACGCGTTGTCCCCGAGCACCCACCAGCCGCCCTCGCGCAGCTCCACGGCCCGCTTGACGACCAGCAGGTCCTGCTGGAAAGGGTGGCGCAGGACGACGACGTCACCGGCCCGTACCCGGGCCCCGTACCGCACCAGGAGCTGATCCCCCTGGTACAGCGTGGGCACCATGGACGGGCCGGTCACCTCGGCCAGTCCATAGGGCGCGGCGCCCCTCCCCCGCTCGGTCTCCTGCGACAGCTCCGGCATCCCCGGCACCTCCCCGGTCCGTTCCTCCACCAGTCTCAGTCTGACCCTGGACTTTTGTCCTAAGCCCATGGGGGCACTCGCGAAAACGGGCTTCCCAGGGAGTAATGTCCCACCTGAGAAGACGATCACGAGGAAGGAATGCTCCATGCTTTCCCGCCTGTTTGCCCCCAAGGTCAAGGTCAGCGCGCACTGCGACCTGCCCTGCGGTGTGTACGACCCGGCCCAGGCCCGCATCGAGGCGGAGTCGGTGAAGGCCGTGCAGGAAAAGATGGCCGCCAACGACGACCCGCACTTCCAGGCGCGCGCCACCGTCATCAAGGAACAGCGCGCCGAGCTCGCCAAGCACCACGTCTCGGTGCTCTGGAGCGACTACTTCAAGCCGCCGCACTTCGAGAAGTACCCCCAGCTGCACGTGCTGGTGAACGACACCCTGAAGGCCCTGTCCGCCGCCAAGGCGTCCACGGACCCGAAGACCGGCGAGAAGGCCCTGGAGCTCATCGCCGAGATCGACAAGATCTTCTGGGAGACCAAGAAGGCCTGATCATTATTCATGCCTTCTGACCTGCGATTACTTCAGTTGCAGCGTCACCCTCCCCGCACCCGGCCCGCAGGCCGCCGAGCACGGCGTCCACGGCGGTCCGGGTGCGGTCTTTCCCCCGCCCGGCCGCGGCCCGCGGCATCACCCCGCGTACCGCGGTGAAGGTGCGTGCGAGCGGTCCGGGCCGCCAGGGCGGACTCGTGGCCGCCGGCTGTCGCGCGCGTCCCCCCGGCATCGGCCGATGATGGGAGTACGGCCGAACACGCGGAGCTGATCATGACGGGTTGGCGGGTCAGGGACTACACCCCGGACGATCTCGAAGCCCTGATCCGAGTCGACATGGAGAGCAGCACGACCCAGGAGCCGCCGCTCTTCCCGCTCGCGGACGCCGTGACGGCTCTCCAGGCCCGCCACCCCGCCGTGGTGGCCACGGCGGACGACGCGCTGATCGGCGCCGCGGTGAGCAGGGTGGAGGGCGAACAGGCATGGATCCTGCGCATCTGCATGGCGCCCGGCCGGCGGCAGCGCGGGCTGGGCAGTGCCCTGATCACCGCCCTTGAGCAACGGCTCTTCGCCGCCGGCGTCCGGGCGGTGCACGCCGTCCTGCCCGAGGGCGAGACCGGTGCCGTCGCTCTGCACAACTGCGACTTCGGCGCCCGCCCCGGGCTGGTCTTCTTCGAGAAGCGCGGGCCGGTGACCCCGCAGTCGGCCGACACCCTGTCCTCGCTCGGAGCGGAGCTGCCGCCGGGGGGACTGTGGCAGAAGGTCGCGGGCATGCAACGGGAGAAACAGCTCATCGAGCGGCGCCTGGTCCTGCCGCTGGCCCATCCCGAACTGGCCGCCCAGCACGGAGTGGAACCGCCCCGGGCGGTGATGCTGTTCGGCCCGCCCGGGACCGGCAAGAGCACGTTCGCGCACGCGATCGCCAGCCGCCTGGGCTGGCCCTTCCTCGAACTGTTCCCCGCCCGTCTGGCCGCCGAGTACGGTCTGGCGACCGGGCTGAACCGGCGCTTCGACGAGATCGCCCGGCTCGACCACGTCCTGGTCTTCATCGACGAGGTCGAGGAGATCGCCGGCGAACGCGGCGGCGCGGACGCGACCGCGGTCGGCGTCGTCAACGAACTGCTCAAGGCGATCGTCCGGTTCCGAGGCCAGGACGGACGGCTGCTCGTCTGCGCCACGAACAACGTGACCACGCTCGACTCCGCGTTCCTGCGACACGGCCGCTTCGACTACGTGCTGCCGATCGGCCCTCCCGACCACACCGCCAGGACCGCGCTGTGGGAGAGCTACCTGGCCCGAGCGGGCGCGCGAGCCGACAGCGCGGTACTCGCGTCCGCCAGCGAGGGGTTCACCCCCGCCGACATCGCCCACGCCGCGCGAACCGTCTCCCAGGCCCAGTTCGAGCGCACCTTCGACACCGGAACCCGGACCGCGCCCACCACGGACGACTACCTGGACACGATCACCGACACCAAGCCCACGGTCAGCGCCGCCATGGCCCAGGAATTCTCCCAGCAGACCGAGAAGTTCGCCCGCATCTAGCGTCCGGGCCGACGGGGAGTCGATCTGCGACGGACGTGCGGACCGCCTGCCCCGGTCGGGCCCGAAGCGATGTCATCCGCGGTCGCGGTCGCTGTCGCCGTCGGGCGGGTCGGCGGTCCCGTCCGCGGTCCGCCGGCGGTGCCTGCGGAGCCGGCGGCCGATCCCCGGCAGAGCGTCGCTGTAGTGGAAGGCAGCGATGCGTTCGTCGTGCTGGACGTTGAGCAGGTGGATGAGAACGACTCCGACGGCGATCACGACCAGCAACACCGCCACGGCGACGAGTGTCATGGTCCTCTCACCTCCGCCGGCGGGCGGGCAGCCGCCCTGTCGAACCCACGGGCCGGGACAGGGACGACGTCGGACGTAGTCCGCCATCGGTCTCCCACGCTTCTTCCCTGCCCCGGGCATCGATCCTTTCTGCCGCCCCCTCCCGGGTCGGGGCATCGATGTCGGCGCCGGCCATCAGCTGTGCGGCGGCATCCGCACCGGTCTCCGGCGGAATCACCAGCACGTCCCGGCGGCCGTCGGCGAAGAAAAGGGTGAGTCTGTGCGGATCCTGCTCTTCGGTGGACCAGCCCACATCCACGGTGCGCCCGGCGACGGACACCCGATGCGGCATGACGGGCCAGTAAGCGGGGTTCAGCGTGACACCTGTGATGCGGCCCCAGAGGTCGCCCAATGCCGCCGTCAGGAGTGGCAGCTCACGGGTGAGGGCACGGGAGCGAGGCCACCACATGCCGTCCAGCCCGCCCGGCCCGGGCGTCAGGGACAGCCGGACCGACGGCGCGGGCCTGCTCGATGTCGTGCGGTCAATGGTCACGGGCATGCCGCGAACCGATCCCCGGGCCCATGGGTGCGACCCGGCGTCGTCGATCACCGGAAACGGCACCCGCAGCGGAGCCGGTGCGCGAAGAACTCCCGGTGCCTTCACACTACTCCGCCCGCTGACCCAAGAAGTCGCGGATGACCTGGTATTTCTCTGCCTTCGAGACCTGCTCCCGGGTGCCCGAGGCACACCCTGTCAGAGCCGGTCCCTGATTCGCACCTGGCGGCAGCGGGCTGTTACGGCACCGGCCGCGACCACTCCACCGACGGCGGTCTACGAGGCGGCGGCCAGTTCCTTGAGCGGGGCGCCGGTCAGGCGGCAGATCCGCCACTCGTCGAGGAACTCCGCCCCGAGCGACCGGTAGAAGCCGATCGCCGGCTCGTTCCAGGCCAGCACCCACCACTCGAAGCGCTCGAAACCGCTGCTCAGGCAGAGCGCGGCGAGGGCGGCGAGCAGGGCTCTGCCATGGCCGCCGCCGCGGGCGTGCGGGCGTACGTAGAGGTCCTCCAGGTGCATGCCCCGGGTTCCGGTCCAGGTCGAGAAGCTCGGGAACCACAGTGCGTAGCCCGCGAGTTCACCCGTGGTGTCGTCCTCGGCGACCAGCGCGTAGGCCGCCGGGTGGGGGCCGAACAGCGCTTCGCGGAGCTGTGCCTCGGTGGCCCGGGCCTGCTCCACGGCCCGTTCGTACGCGGCGAGTTCACGGATCATGGCGCGGATCTCGGTGACGTCGTTCTCGGTGGCGGCGCGGATCATGCAAGGGATCATGGGTCACCGGGCCGATTCCTGTCCATCCGCTCGCACCCGCTCCCCCGCCGGCACGGCGGCCGCGGCGAGGCGGCCGGCGTGCCGCCGGAAGGAGATCGTCTTGGTGACGGCCTGGAGCAGGTTGGCCACGCCAGGGCGGTCCACAGCCCGGGCAGTCCGGCCGCGTCGGCGACCGGTACGGACACCGCGGCCAGGATCCCGAACCACACCGCCGTCGACACCAGGCTCGGCCCGGCGCGCTTGAGTCCGACGAGCCCGAAGCCCGCGACCGCCTGCAGGGCATCGGTGACCACCACGGCCAGGACCACCGGCAGCAGCTCCTCGGGGTCGTCCCGGTGCGGCGCGACGAAGGGCATCACCGCGCGCAGCGCACCCGCCACCGCGGCCGTGGCCGGCTGAAGACGGCCACCGTGACGGCGAACGCGGCCAGGGAGACGGTGGCATGGCGGCCCAGGAGCGCCGTGTCGACGAGCGAGGCCGCCGCCGCGGCGAGGGTGGACACGTACAGCGGCAGCGCCGCCCGCGCGATGGTCGTGGACGCGCCGCGAGTGCTCACGCCCGGGTCGCCCGCCCCGTCACACGGTTCTCGGCAGGGCCGTTCACGAGCGCAATCTGGATCATGGCGTCCATCATTGGCGAGCCCACCGGCCATGTCGGGGCGATTTTGCGCCAAGTCGACGGGCACGCGCGGGAGGTGCGGGGGCGGGACACGAGGAAGGGCCGGTCGGATGTCCGACCGGCCCTCCGCCTGGTGACGGGATCAGTGCCCGCCGTGGTCGTCCTCGCCCGCCTCCAGCAGGCCGGCCGCCGCACCCACGATCCGCGGGTCCGGGCTGCCGACGACCTCCTCGTCCTTGTTGGCGTAGTCGAAGCGGGCCAGCACGCTGCGCATGGCCTCGACACGGGCCCGCTTCTTGTCGTTGCTCTTCACCACGGTCCAGGGCGCGTACTCCGTGTCCGTCTCGCGGAACATCGCGACCTTCGCGGCCGTGTAGGTGTCCCAGAGATCCAGCGAGGCCAGATCCATCGGGCTGAGCTTCCACTGCCGTACCGGGTCGACCTGGCGGATGGTGAAGCGGGTCCGCTGCTCGCCCTGCGAGACCGAGAACCAGAACTTCACCAGGTCCACCCCGTCGTCCACCAGCATCCGCTCGAACAGCGGGGCCTGCCGCATGAAGCGCCGGTACTCGTCGTCCGAGCAGAAGCCCATGACCCGCTCGACGCCGGCCCGGTTGTACCAGGAGCGGTCGAACATCACGATCTCACCGGCGGTCGGCAGGTGTTCGACGTAGCGCTGGAAGTACCACTGACCGCTCTCGCGTTCCGTGGGCTTCTCCAGTGCCACCACGCGCGCGCCACGGGGGTTCAGGTGCTCCGTGAAGCGCTTGATGGTGCCGCCCTTGCCCGCGGCGTCCCGGCCCTCGAAGACGATGACGATCCGGCGCCCCGTCTCCTTGATCCAGGTCTGCAGCTTCAGCAGCTCGATCTGCTGGAGCCGCTTGTGCCACTCGTACTCCTTGCGCACCATGCGCGACGCGTACGGGTAGTTCTCCCGCCAGGTGTCGATCGGGGATCCGTCCGGGCGGATGAGTACGGGGTCGTCCGGGTCGCTGTAGTCGACCTTCAGGTCGGCCAGGTCGGACAGCAGGTCCGGCGTCGTCATCCAGTCCTCCTCAGCGGCTTGTGGGTCGGTGGGTCAGTGGAACTGCGGCACGATCAGGTAGATGCCGTACGCCACCACCGCCACGCAGGCGAGGAAGCACAGCCCTGCCTGGGCGGCGCCGACCGCGCTGGTGCCGCCCTGCTCCTTGGCGCCCTCGTGGCGGGCGAGCCCGAGGACGCCCAGGGCGAAGACAACCACCACTGCGAATGTAACTCCGATGCTCACCGCGGTGACCTCGCCGAGCGCGGTCCAGTCGATGCTCATGGGTACTCCCTCACTCAGGCGGCGGTGCCGACGTTGGACGGGGGCGTGGTGCGGACGGCGACCTCGTGGCCGTCGTTCACGTTCTTGGCGTCGATCGGGTTACGACGCGACAGCAGGACGATGCCCGTCGCGAGCGCGGCGCCGACCAGCGCGACCACGACCGTGCCGAAGTTGCCGCCGTGCTTGACGGCGGCCGCGGAGATGCCGCCGACCAGCCCCGCGGAGGGCAGGGTGATCACCCAGGCGGCCACCATACGGCCGGCGACGCCCCAGCGGACCTCCGCGAGCCGCCGGCCGACGCCCGCGCCGAGGATGGAACCGGAGGCGACCTGCGTGGTGGACAGCGCGAAGCCCATGTGCGCGGAGGTCAGGATGACCGCCGTGGAGGCGGTCTCCGCCGCGAAGCCCTGCGGGGACTGGATCTCGGTCAGCCCCTTGCCCATGGTGCGGATGATCCGCCAGCCGCCGATGTAGGTGCCGAGGGCGATGGCGAGACCGGCGGTGAAGATGACCCAGACCGGCGGGCCGGCGTCGCCCGGGAGCGCGCCGACCGAGATCAGGGTCAGGGTGATGATGCCCATGGTCTTCTGGGCGTCGTTGGTGCCGTGCGCGAGCGAGACCAGCGAGGCCGAGCCGATCTGCCCGAGCCGGAAGCCCTTGGTCACGGAGTCCGCACGGCTGCGGGCGGTGAGCTTGTAGGCGCAGTACGTCGCGATCAGCGCGGCGACGCCCGCCACCACCGGCGAGGCGAACGCAGGGATGATGATCTTCTCGACAACCTTGTCGAAGTTGATCGCGCCGGAGCCCGCGCCGACCCACACGGCGCCGATCAGGCCGCCGAACAGCGCGTGCGAGGAGCTGGAGGGCAGCCCTACCAGCCAGGTCACCAGATTCCACAGGATCGCCCCCACGAGGCCCGCGAAGATCATCGCTGGGGTCACCTTGGCGTCGTTCACAATGCCGCCGGAGATCGTCTTGGCGACCTCCGTCGAGAGGAAGGCTCCGACCAGGTTCAGAACGCCACTGATCAGAACGGCTGTCTTCGGTTTGAGCGCGCCGGTCGCGATGGACGTGGCCATCGCGTTCGCCGTGTCGTGAAACCCGTTGGTGAAGTCGAACGCAAGTGCAGTGACGATCACGACCGCCACGAGGAACGTGATGTGGTCCATTCCTTTATGCAAACAAGGGCGGATCAATTGCGCGAGAATCAGAGGCAAACGGCCGTCCAAAAACAGACCCCGCTCGTGTGCGTGATGTGCATGCCATGCTGGGCGAATGACCCTGGAGGATCTGCGGCGGCTGCGCCGGGCGCGCGACCGCATGGACCGCGAGTACGCCGAGCCGCTCGACATGGCCGAACTGGCCCGCACCGCGGTCATGTCCCCCGGCCATTTCCAGCGCAGCTTCCGCAAGGCCTTCGGGGAGACGCCGTACAGCTATCTCATGACCCGGCGGGTCGAGCGGGCCAAGGCGCTGCTGCGCCGCGGCGACCTCACGGTGACGGAGGTGTGCATGGCGGTCGGCTGTACGTCACTGGGGTCCTTCAGCTCGCGGTTCACCGAGCTGGTCGGGGAGACGCCGAGCGCGTACCGGGCGCGGGACCACGAGGAGAGCACGGTGATCCCGTCCTGCGTGGCCCGTACGTTCACCCGCCCACGCCGCAGGCCGTACTGACCGCACACAACTGACCGCACGGAACCGACAGCACGGAACCGACCGCACGCGCGGCCGGACGTTTCCTCCTAGCCTGGCCCCATGGACGTAAAACTCGCGCAGTGTTTCATCGCCGTCGACGACCACGACAAGGCGCTGGCCTTCTACCGTGACGTCCTCGGCCTGGAGGTCCACAACGACGTGGAGTTCGAGGGGATGCGCTGGGTGACCGTCGGGTCGCCGCAGCAGCCGGGCGTGGAGATCGTGCTGGAGCCGCCGGGCGCCAACCCGGACGCCTCCCCCGCCGACCGGCAGGCCATGGCCGAGCTGCTCGCCAAGGGCATGCTGCGCGGGGTGATCTTCTCCACCAGCGACTGCGACGCGCTGTACGAGCGGGTGCGGGAGCACGGCGGCGACGTGATCCAGGAGCCGACGGACCAGCACTGGGGGGTGCGGGACTGCGCGTTCCGGGACCCGGCGGGCAACCTGCTGCGCTTCACGGAACGCCGGGCAGCCGAGTAGCACATTTACGATCACCGCATGAGCATCCGCTGGACGTACGTCTTCGCCGACCGCCCCGCCGCGCACCTCGCCTCCGCCCAGGCGTTCTGGACGGCCGTCACCGGCACCTTCCTCTCCGCACCCCGTGGCGAGGACGACGAGTTCGTGACGCTGCTGCCGGCCTCCGGCGTCGACGCCTGCGTCAAGCTCCAGGGCGTCTGGTCCGGCCCCGGCGGAGCCCACCTGGACCTCTGCGTCGAGGACGTGCCCGGCCTCGTGAAGCGGGCCCGGGAACTCGGTGCCGAGACGGTCGCCGAGCACGACGGGTGGGCCGTCCTGCGGTCGCCCGCCGGGCAGTTGTGGTGCGCAGCACCCTGGCACGGGGAGTCGGTACGGCCGCCGGTCGTGGCGGGCAGCCGGCTGGACCAGGTCAGCCTCGACATCCCGCCGTCCGCCTACGAGGCGGAGACCGCGTTCTGGGCGGAACTGACCGGCTGGGAGCTGCTGACCGGCGCGCTGCCGGAGTTCCGGGTGCTCAGGCCGCCGGCCGGCCTGCCCGTGCGGATCCTGCTCCAGCGGCTGGACGCCGAACAGCCCGCCGCCGCCCACCTCGACCTGGCCTGCGCGGACATCCCGGCGACCCGCGCCCGGCACGAGGAGCTCGGCGCCGTGCACGTGGCCGACGGCCGCCACTGGACGGTGATGCGCGACCCGGCGGGCGGCGTCTACTGCCTGACCGGCCGCGACCCGGAGACCGGCGGCCTCCCCCGAGCCGCGGTTAGGGGCTAAGCGACGGGGGGCTGGGTCCAGGGCTCCACGTCGACCACGGCCGCGACCGGTATCGGTCCGTAAATGTGCGGGAACTCCTCCGCGCCCGGCTCCGGCGCCTCCCACTTCACGGGGGCACCGACCCGTGCCGGGTCCACGACCAGGACCACCAGCTCGTCCGGGCCGTCGTAGGAGCCGTACAGGAAGGCCGCCACGCGCGGGAGCTGGTCGCGGGTGGAGCAGTGGATGAAGCCCTCCTCCTGGAGGGTGCGGCCGCGGGTGGACATCTCGTAGCCGCCCCGCGCGCGGGCCTCCTCCCACAGGGAGCGCTCGGTGATGTGCAGGATGTTCGGGAGTCCGGTCATGCGGACACGCTACGGTCTCGGCCCGGCGGACTCGGGCGGCGGGGGCCTGGGCGGTGACGCCTCCTGCGGGCCCGGCGGGGCGGTGCGCTCGCCGCAGCGGGGGTTGCGGCAGGGACCGGGTCCCCAGACCGGAACCCAGGCTCCCAGGGTCTTGTGCCGCCGCACCACGCGCTCGACGGCCTGTCCGCAGACCGGACAGACCTGGTCCTGGCTGTCCATGCCCCCAGCGTAGGCCGGGCCCGGCGGTCGCGCCCGCCGCCGGACGGGAATCGGCGGGCCCCGCACACCGTGGGGATGTGCGGGACCCATCGGGCCGGAGCCCCCGGAGAACCGTGCGGGGTCAGGAGCCGCGCGGTCCCGGGGACTCCGGGGTCCTCACCGGCTGCGCCGGGTCACGAACTCGGCGAGCGCGAGCAGTCCGCCGGCCTCCTCCGGATCGGGCACGGCACGGGTGAGCTCCTGCATCGCCCGTGCCATCCGGTCGGCCGCCTCGGACTGCGCCCAGTCACGTCCGCCCGCCCTCTCCACTGCCAGTGCGGTACGCGCGATCTCGTCGGCGTCGGCCCGCACATGCGGTATGGCGTACAGCTCGGCGAGTTCGGCGGCGGCCGGGGTGCCGGAGGTGAGGGCCGCGACGACCGGCAGGGACTTCTTGCGGGCGGCCAGGTCCGCGCCGGCCGGCTTGCCGGTGCGCCGTGGATCACCCCATATCCCGATGACGTCGTCGATCAGCTGGAAGGCCAGCCCGGCCTGGCGGCCGAAGCCGTCGAGCGCCGCCACCTCCGCCGCTCCCGCCCCCGCGTACAGCGCGCCCAGCGCGCAGGCGCAGCCGAGCAGCGCGCCGGTCTTGGCCTCGGCCATGGCGAGCACCTCGTCGAGGGTGACCTCGTCGGGCGCCCGGTCCTCCATGGCCGTGTCCGTGTGCTGTCCCGCGCACAGTTCGAGGACGCAGTCCGCGAGCCGGGCGGCGGCCGTCCCGGACGCCGGGTGGGGGTCCTCGGCGAGCAGCCTGAGGGCCAGCGCCTGGAGGGCGTCCCCGGCGAGGATCGCGTCGGCGTCGCCGAACACGGTCCATGCGGTGGGCCGGTGCCTGCGGGAGGTGTCCCGGTCCATGACGTCGTCGTGCAGCAGGGTGAAGTTGTGCACCAGCTCCACGGCGGCCGCGGCCCGTACGGCGGCCGCGCGGGCCGCCGGTCCGCCGAGCGCGTCGGCGGCGGCGAGGACCAGCGCGGGCCTGATGGCCTTGCCCGCGTTGCCGTCCGCCGGGGTGCCGTCCGCGTGCTCCCAGCCGAAGTGGTAGCGCGCGATCCGCCCCATCGAAGCGGGCAACGAGGCCACGGCGGTGCGCAGTTCGGGGTCGACGGACGCCCGGACCCGCTCCAGGATCGCCGTCGCCTCGGACCCGTCGAGCGGCTCCGACCTCCCCGGCGGCAACTGCGTGGCACGCTGCTGCCGTTCCGTCACGAACTCGGCCATGACCTCCCCCTCGCGGAGTGCGCGTACCGTGGCGTGTTCGCCCCGGCTCGGCACGTACCCCGAGGGTGTACCCGCCCCGGAGGGCGGGGACACGGCCACCAAGTGCGGAAACGTCACCTCCAGCGGCCGATCTCGACGTTCTCCAGCACACCGAGGGCGTCCGGGACCAGAACGGCGGCCGAGTAGTAGGCCGTGACCAGGTAACTGATGATCGCCTGCTCGTTGATGCCCATGAAGCGGACCGAGAGGCTCGGCTCGATCTCGTCGGGGATCCCGGACTGCCGGAGTCCGATGACGCCCTGGTCGTTCTCGCCGATACGCATGGCGATGATCGAGGTGGTCCGGGCCTCGGTGACCGGGATCTTGTTGCAGGGGTAGATCGGGACGCCGCGCCAGGTCGGGATGCGGTTGCCGCCGATCTCGACCGTCTCCGGGACCAGTCCGCGCTTGTTGAGCTCACGGCCGAAGGCGGCGATCGCGCGCGGGTGGGCGAGGAAGAACTTGGTGCCGCGCCGCCGGCTGAGCAGCTCGTCCATGTCGTCCGGGCTGGGCACGCCGTCGTGCGGCTGCAGCCGCTGGTCGTACTGGCAGTTGCTGAGCAGGCCGAACTCCCGGTTGTTGATGAGCTCGTGCTCCTGGCGCTCCTTCAACGCCTCGACGGTGAGCCGCAGCTGGTGCTCGGTCTGGTTCATCGGCTGGTTGTAGAGGTCGGCCACGCGGGTGTGGATACGCAGCACGGTCTGGGCGATGCTCAGCTCGTACTCACGCGGCCGGGCCTCGTAGTCGACGAAGGTGTGCGGGATGTCGGGCTCGCCGCTGTGGCCGGCCGCGAGGGCGACCTCCTTCTCGCCGTACTTGTTGGTGCGCTGTTCGGGGATCGCGCGCAGCTGCTGAAGGTGCTCGCGCAGTGAGTCGGCGCGCTCGGCGACCTGCTCGAAGTCCTGCCGGGACAGGGTCAGCACGGTGCAGGCCGTGTCCGCGCGGGCGGTGTACTCCCAGATGGCGTCCGGGTCGAGCAGGCCCTGCTCGCCGAAGTAAGCGCCGTCGGCGAGGACACCGAGCACCGCGTCGTCGCCGTAGGGGCCGGTGCCGATCTTCTCGACGCGGCCGTGGGCGAGCAGGTGGACCTCGTCCGCCCCGTTGCCGAACGAGGCGATGACCTCGCCCGGGGCGAAGTCGCGCTGCCGGCAGCGCTGGGCCAGCTCGGCCAGCACCTCCTCGTCCTCGTACGAGCGCAGCACGGGCAGCTCGCCCAGCTCCGCGGGGATGACCTCGACGCGGTCGCCGGTCTTCAGGAAGGTGATACGGCCGTCGCCGACCGTGTAGGTGAGCCGTCGGTTCACCCGGTACGTGCCGCCCTGGACGTCGACCCAGGGCAGTGTCCGCAGCAGCCAGCGGGAGCTGATCTCCTGCATCTGTGGCGCGGACTTGGTCGTGGTGGCCAGGTTCCGCGCTGCCGCCGTGTCCAGAGACTGCTGCGGCTTGCCCTGATCCGTGCGGACCTCTTCGCCTACCGACATAAGGAAATGCCCTCCCATACCTGCGCGGGCGCCGAACTGCCCACGCATCGGTCTCACGGGTCACCCTTTCATCACGGAGCGTGCTGGGACCATTACCCGAAAGAGCGGGAATGGATCATCGGACTACTGGGCATGCCGACACATCCCGCCATCCGCCGCCCCTCGATATGACGACTTGTCCTGATCTACTCGCACGAGATCCGAACGCGTTCGAACAAGGCTGGCCCGGAAAGCCCGACTTCTGTAGAAAGCCCAGAAGATTTGGAAGATCCGGATAGCTCAGACAGTGCAGACAGCTCGGACAGTGCAGGCAGTTCAGATGCGAAGGAGGCGGTCATGGCCCCACCCATGTCCGCGGGCACTTTCCTCGACGTGTTGCGGGACGAGGGCGTCACGGTCGTCGAGGTCGGCGACTGGAGAGAACACAACCGGAACCACAAGGGCCCCTGGGGGCCCGTCCACGGCGTGATGATCCACCACACGGTGACCCACGGCGCCGAGCGCACGGTCCGGATCTGCTACGACGGCCGCCCCGACCTCCCCGGACCGCTGTGCCACGGCGTCGTCACCAAGGACGGCACGGTCCACCTCGTCGGCTACGGCCGCGCCAACCACGCGGGCCCGGGCGACGACGACGTGCTGCGCGCGGTGATCGCCGAGAAGGCCCTGCCCCCCGACAACGAGGCGAACACCGACGGCAACCGGCACTTCTACGGCTTCGAGTGCGAGAACCTGGGCGACGGCGAGGACCCCTGGCCCGAGGCCCAGCTGGAGGCGATCGAGAAGGTGGCCGCGGCGGTGTGCCGGCAGCACGGCTGGTCGGAGCGGTCGGTGATCGGGCACCTGGAGTGGCAGCCGGGAAAGGCGGACCCGCGCGGCTTCTCGATGGCCTGGCTGCGCGAGCGCGTCCGGGACCGGCTGAAGTGAGCCCGTGCGACCGCCCCGGGCGACAATGACGACGTGACCAGCGCCGACATACTCACCCCCCGGCTCCCCTCCCCGCTCCAGGAGGTGACCGACGACCGGTTCGCCCGGCACGGCGTCCGTCTCCTGCTCAAGCGGGACGACCTGATCCACCCGGAGCTGATCGGCAACAAGTGGCGGAAGCTGGTCCCCAACATCGAGGCGGCGGCCGGCCGTCCGCTCGTCACCTTCGGCGGGGCGTACTCCAACCACCTGCGCGCCACGGCCGCCGCCGGCCGCCTCCTCGGCTTCCCCACGGTGGGCGTGGTGCGGGGCGACGAACTGGCCGGCCGGCCGCTGAATCCCGCACTGGCGCGGTGTGCGGCCGACGGGATGCGGCTGCACTTCGTCGACAGGCCGACCTACCGGCGCAAGGCCGAGCCGGACGTGCTGGCCGGTCTGCTGCGGGCGGTGGCGGCCGAGGGCGCGTACGTGGTGCCGGAGGGCGGCAGCAACGCGGCCGCGGTACGCGGCTGCGTTGCCCTCGGCGCGGAGCTGCGGGGGCGGGCCGACGTGGTGGCGATCGCCTGCGGGACCGGGGGCACCCTGGCCGGTCTGGCGGCCGGACTGGGGGCGGGGCAGCGGGCGTTGGGGGTGCCGGTGCTGCGGGGCGGGTTCCTGGCGGGGGAGATACGGCGGTTGCAGGAGGAGGCGTTCGGGGGGCGGCGCGGACGGTGGTCGCTCGACGAGCGGTTCCACTTCGGCGGGTACGGGCGTACGGCACCGGAACTCGACGCCTTCGCGGAGGACTTCGAGGAGCGGCACGGGGTGCGGGTGGAGCGGCTGTATGTCGCCAAGTTGCTGTACGGGCTGGTCGAGCTGGCCCGGGAGGGCGGCCTGGGGCGGGGCGTGGACGTGGTGGCGGTGCTGACGGCCTGATCAGTGGGCGGACCTGGACGTGCGGAGTTTCCGGAGCTTCTGGGCCTGGCGCTTCCTGTTCAGGCTGATGAGGAACCGCTGCGCGTGCGCGTCGGTGTCAGTGTCGGTCATCGATCCCCCCGGGCCACCCTGTCCCCACGTTTCGGCCGCGTCGCTCCAATGATCCCCCGCCGGACCGGCGGCAGGGGGTGAATGCGCCGACTCGGAACGCGCCGGCTCACCCGGCCTCCCGGTATGCGGCGGCCTCCTCCAGGTCCAGCCGGCGCAGCAGGGTGCGCAGCATCTCGTCGTCGATGTAGCGGTGGTCGCGGAGCCGGACGAAGACCGTGCGTTCGGCGCTGATCATCTCGCGGGAGAGGCGGCGGTAGGTGTCGTCGACCGACTCGCCGGTGACGGGGTTGGTCTGGCCCAGGCGTTCCCAGACGGCGTTGCGGCGGCGCTCCAGGACCGAGCGGAGGCGGTCGGCGAGCGGTGGCGGGAGTTCGTTGCGGTCGTCGGTGAGGAGTTCGTCGAGGCGGGCCTCGGCCGAACGGGAGGCCTGGGCCTGGGCGTTGGCCTCGGCGAGGGTCTCGGCCTGCGGGTCGCGGCCGGGGAAGCTCAGGCGGCGGATCAGCGGGGGCAGGGTCAGTCCCTGTACGACCAGCGTGCCGATCACGGTGGTGAAGGTCAGGAACAGGATCAGGTTGCGGTGCGGGAAGGCGCCGCCGCCGTGCACGGTGACCGGGATCGAGAAGGCGATGGCCAGGGAGACCACCCCGCGCATCCCGGCCCAGGAGGTCACCATCGCACCCCTCCAGGTGGGGTTCGGCTCGCGCTCCCGGATCCGCGCGGACAGGATCCGGGGCACGAAGGTCCCCGGGTACACCCAGGCGAACCGGGCCGCGACCACCACCAGGAAGACGACCACCGCGTACCAGGCGGCCTGCACGCCCGCGTACTGCCCGAGTCCCCTGAGCACGATCGGCAGTTGCAGGCCGATCAGGGCGAAGACCGCCGACTCCAGGATGAAGGCGACCATCTTCCACACCGCTTCCTCCTGGAGCCGGGTGGCGAAGTCGACCTCCCACGCGCGGTGGCCGAGATAGAGCGCGACGACCACGACGGCGAGGACTCCGGAGGCGTGGAACTGCTCGGCGACGCCGTAGGCGACGAAGGGGATCAGCAGGGAGAGGGTGTTCTGGAGGAGCGGCTCCTTGAGGTGGGTGCGCAGCCAGTGCAGCGGCGCCATCAGGATCAGGCCGACGCCCACCCCGCCCACCGCCGCGAGCAGGAACTCCTCGATGCCGCCGATCCAGGTGGCGCCCGCGCCGACGGCCGCCGCCAGGGCGACCTTGTAGGCGGTGATCGCGGTGGCGTCGTTCAGCAGCGACTCGCCCTGGAGGATCGTCGTGATCCGGGACGGCAGGCCCACCCGTCGCGCGACCGCCGTCGCCGCCACCGCGTCCGGCGGGGCCACCACCGCGCCCAGCACCAGGGCGGCCGGCAGCGGCATGCCCGGGACGAGCAGGTAGACCGCCCAGCCGACCACGAAGGTCGCGAAGAGCACGTATCCGACCGAGAGCAGCGCGACCGGCCGCATCTGGGCACGCAGGTCGAGATAGGAACTGTCGGACGCCGAGGTGTAGAGGAGCGGCGGCAGCAGCAGCGGCAGGACGACCTCGGGGTCGAGGGTGTAGTCCGGGATGCCGGGGATGTACGACACCACCAGCCCGACGGCCACCAGGAGCAGGGGCGCCGGCACCGGAGTGCGCCGGGCCGCCGCCGCGATCGCGGCGCTCCCCGCCACCAGCAACAGCAGTGGCATCACGTCCATGATCCTCGCCCGCCCTCGTTTTTCGCGCGGCCACCCGCACACCCGTCGTAATCTGGCAATCATGAAACAGTGCACGCACCGCGAGGCGCTGCCGCACCCGGAACCCGACCCGCTGAACGAGACGTGCCCGGAGTGTCTCGCCAAGGGGTGGCACCCGGTACAGCTGCGGCTCTGTCTGACCTGTGGCCACGTCGCCTGCTGCGACTCGTCGCCGGGAAGACATGCGACAGGCCACCACGAGACGTCCGGCCACCCCATAATGCGGACGTTCGAGCCCGGCGAGGACTGGCGCTGGTGCTTTGTCGACCACGTGCTCGTGTGACACTGCACTACGGCCGCTGAAGACGACAGCGCCGACGGTTCGACGGTTCGACGCCGGGGTACGTCAACCCGGCGCGCGCTCTTCCCAATTGGGCAAGGCAGACCCCTAGACACGGAGCGTATCCACAGGTTTACTGTGAGTGACGTCCAGGGGGTTGGGGTCCCGGGGACAGAAAAGTTCGGAGCGCGGTAGCGTCACCGCTGAACCACGTAGTGCGTTACCCCGAGGGGCGACCCTCGGCCCCGAAAAGCTTGTACCACCATGGAGGTGAGGGTGTCCCAGATCGCAGGCGAGCCCGCGACCCAGGACTTCGTGGAAGTCCGGCTGCCGGCTGCGGGTGCCTACCTGTCGGTGCTGCGCACGGCCACGGCCGGTCTCGCCGCCCGCTTGGACTTCACCCTGGACGAAATCGAGGATCTGCGCATCGCGGTCGACGAGGCCTGCGCGATCCTGCTCCAGCAGGCCGTTCCCGGCTCGGTGCTCAGCTGTGTCTTCCGCCTCGTCGACGACTCGCTGGAGGTCACGGTCTCCGCCCCGACCACGGACGGCCACGCCCCCTCGCGCGACACTTTCGCCTGGACCGTGCTCTCGGCCCTGGCGGGCAAGGTCTCGTCGGCCGTCGACGAGGACAAGACCGTGTCGATCAGCCTCTACAAACAGCGCGGCGCGGGACCCGGGCCGGCGTGAGGAACGGGGACGGGCCGGTGCGGGACGAAGAGCGCGGCACACGGGAGCTGCCGGCCGGGGGCGAAGGCCCCGAGGCCGGCTCCCGCCGCATGGCTGACGGCATCGACGGCATCCCGGAACAGGCCAGGCCGCACCCGGAGGACGCCTCCGCGCAGGTCGGTCTGGAGGGTGCCGTGCAGAGCGCGCCCCCGGAAGGTCGGAACGGGGTCGCGGCCCCGCACCGAGCCGGGGCGAAGGCTCGTGGAAGGGCGACGGGCGGGACGATGAGCGAGCACGAGCGATACGCCGAGGACCAGGCGCTGGCCGCGGAGGTGGTGCAGGCGACCCAGCACGAACCTCAGGAACGCAGCCAGCCTCAGGACCGCAGCGGCGCGCGCGCCCTGTTCGTCGAGCTGCGCGGACTGAAGGAGGGCAGCGCCGAGTACGCGGAGCTGCGCAATCGGCTGGTCCGGATGCATCTGCCGCTCGTGGAGCACCTCGCGCGCCGGTTCCGCAACCGCGGCGAGCCGCTGGACGACCTCACCCAGGTCGCCACCATCGGCCTGATCAAGTCGGTGGACCGGTTCGACCCGGACCGGGGCGTGGAGTTCTCGACGTACGCCACCCCGACCGTGGTCGGCGAGATCAAGCGCCACTTCCGCGACAAGGGCTGGGCGGTCCGCGTCCCGCGCCGGCTGCAGGAGCTGCGCCTCGCGCTCACCACCGCCACGGCGGAGCTGTCCCAGCAGCACGGCCGCTCTCCCACGGTCCACGAGCTGGCCGAGAAGCTCGCGATCTCGGAGGAGGAGGTCCTGGAGGGCCTGGAGTCGGCCAACGCGTACTCCACGCTGTCCCTGGACGTCCCCGACACCGACGACGAGTCGCCGGCGGTCGCCGACACCCTCGGCGCGGAGGACGAGGCCCTGGAGGGCGTCGAGTACCGCGAGTCCCTCAAGCCCCTGCTGGAAGACCTCCCGCCCCGAGAGAAGCGGATCCTTCTCCTCCGCTTCTTCGGCAACATGACCCAGTCCCAGATCGCCCAGGAGGTCGGCATCAGCCAGATGCACGTCTCACGGCTGCTGGCGAGGACCTTGGCGCAGCTGCGGGAGAAGTTGCTCGTCGAGGAGTAGTTTCAAGCGCCCCGGGGCCGAGCGCGCCCCAAAGGGGCGCGGGGCTGTATCAATATGCGGCTCCGCCGCGTGGGCGCGCTCAGCCCCCACCGGCCCGCAGGTCAGCTACGACCCGGCCCTTTGATCCCAAGGGCCTGGGTAGTAGCAGAGTTCACCAGCAACACCAGCGAAGCCACAGCCACCACCGCCAGCACGATCCCCACCGGAATCGCCAGACTGTCGGCCTGCAACAGGTTGTACGCCACCGGCAGCGCCATGATCTGCGTGATCACCGCCGGCCCCCGGCTCCAGCTCTTCCGCAGCAGCAGCCCGCGCGCAGCGATCAGCGGCAGCAGCGCCAGCACGATCACGGTGACACCCCCGGTGATCGCCTGCCCGCGGTCGTCCGGATCCCCGGTGAACCCGAGCACCGCCAGCCACACCCCGCCGACGACCAGCGCGAGCCCTTCCAGCCCGGCCAGCGCGGCGGCATACGTCAGCCGTCGCGGGCGGGGTCCGTCGATTCCGTCGGCGCTCTCGGCCGTAGGCACATGCTCACTGCTCACGCCGGAAAGGGTAGCCCTCGGCCCCGCGGCGGGACCCGCGCCCCTCGCACCCGAGTGTCGAGACTCACGCCCCTGTCTCTTACCGGATCCCTAACTCGGTCTGGGCCCGGTACTTTCCAGTAGGTACGCTGCAATCCATGCGTGCACTTCTCGTGGTCAACCCGGCGGCAACCACCACAAGCGCACGTAGGCGCGACGTCCTCATCCACGCGCTCGCGAGCGAAGTGAAGCTGGAGGCGGTCACCACCGAGTACCGCGGCCACGCCCGCGACCTGGCGCGGCTCGCGGCGGAGAGCGACGACATCGACCTCGTCGTGGCGCTCGGCGGCGACGGCACGGTCAACGAGGTGGTCAACGGCCTGCTCCACAACGGCCCCGACCCGGACCGGCTGCCCGGCCTCGCGGTGGTCCCCGGCGGCTCCACCAACGTCTTCGCCCGCGCCCTGGGGCTGCCCAACGACCCGGTCGAGGCCACCGGCGACCTGCTGGACGCGCTGCGCGAGAAACGCGAGCGCCTCGTCGGCCT
Source organism: Streptomyces hyaluromycini (assembly GCF_002217755.1). Lineage (GTDB taxonomy): Bacteria > Actinomycetota > Actinomycetes > Streptomycetales > Streptomycetaceae > Streptomyces > Streptomyces hyaluromycini. The sequence goes on from NZ_BCFL01000016.1 coordinate 631,195, forward strand.
CGGTCTGACCGCCGGCACACCCGGCACCGAGGACGAAGCGGTCCCGGCCCGCTGGTTCACCTTCAACGCGGGACTCGGCTTCGACGCGGGCGTGGTCGGCCGGGTCGAGCAGCAGCGCGAGCTCGGCAAGAAGTCGACGCACGCGCTGTACGTCCGTCAGGTGGTCCGGCAGTTCTTCGGCGAGCAGCACCGGCGGCACGGCACGATCACCCTCGAACGGCCCGGCGCCGACCCGATCAACGATCTCGTCGTCGCGATAGTCTCGAACACCTCGCCCTGGACGTATCTCGGCAATCGCCCGATGTACACGTCACCTAAGGCCTCGTTCGATAAAGGCATCGACGTACTCGGCCTCAGCCGCCTGTCGACCGCCGCGGTTGCCCGGTATGGCACGCAGTTGCTCACTTCGTCCCCCGAGCGCGGACCCCACGGCAAGCATGCGGTGTCGCTGCACGACCTGGACCAGTTCACCTTGCATTCGAAGGTCCCCCTCCCCCTTCAGATGGACGGCGACCACCTAGGACTGCGTACGAGCGTGACGTTCACAGGCGTACGCAGTGCACTGCGTGTGATTGTGTGAGCGGAACGGGCTAAAGTCCTTTCACTCGAACGTTTAGGCCAGGGTCCACCCCATGGAAGTACGGCTGTGACCCAGTCGACACCGAGGAATCAAAAAAAACTTTCCGGAAGGGGTTGTATCCGTCGCTGAGGTTTGCGAGGCTCTACGTGGCGATCGGGACGGCCCGCAAGACCGGCCTCCACTGATCACCGGAATCCCACTTCAACTCACAGGACCCCTGCCAGGGAACCTGGCGGTCGGCCCTTCACTTGTTGAGGGATTCGTGAAAGCGTTCACATTCACAAGCAACGTGCATGTAATACCAAGGAGAGGTAGCAGCCATGGACTGGCGTCACAACGCCGTTTGCCGCGAGGAAGACCCCGAGCTCTTCTTCCCCATCGGCAACACCGGTCCTGCGCTGCTGCAGATCGAGGAAGCCAAGGCCGTCTGCCGTCGCTGCCCCGTTATGGATCAGTGTCTGCAGTGGGCGCTTGAGTCCGGCCAGGACTCCGGCGTCTGGGGTGGTCTCAGCGAGGACGAGCGTCGCGCGATGAAGCGCCGTGCCGCCCGCAACCGGGCCCGTCAGGCCACCGCCTGACAGTCCCACCCCTGGTGACAGCCTGAGCTTGGCGGCGCGTACAGCGAGTACGCATCTCCCGCCCCCGAGCCGCAGCGCGCAGTACCCCCGATGCGCTTAGTACGAGCAGCAACGAGCGAGCAGCCCCGGACCCACCAGGTCCGGGGCTCTTTGCTGCCCGAAAGGCCTGATCCTGAAGGCCTGTTCCAGAAGGCCCCATCCTGGGGGCCTATTTCTGCGGACGCACCGGTACGTCCAGGATCACCCGGGTCCCCCGCTCCGGCGCCGGCACCATGTCGAACGTGCCGCCCAACTCGCCCTCCACCAGCGTCCGTACGATCTGCAGGCCGAGGTTGCCGGAGCGGTGCGGGTCGAAGCCCTCGGGCAGGCCGACGCCGTCGTCCTGGACGGTGACGAGGAGCCGGGCCTCCTTGGTGGTGCCGCCGCGGACCGCCGTGACCTCGACGGTGCCGGTGTCGCCCTCGCGGAAGCCGTGTTCGAGGGCGTTCTGCAGAATTTCGGTGAGAACCATCGACAGCGGGGTGGCGACCTCCGCATCGAGTATCCCGAAGCGGCCGCTGCGCCGGCCGGTGACCTTCCCCGGCGAGATCTCGGCGACCATGGCGAGCACCCGGTCCGCGATCTCGTCGAACTCCACCCGCTCATCCAGGTTCTGAGACAGCGTCTCATGCACGATGGCGATGGAGCCGACCCGCCGTACGGCCTCCTCCAGGGCCTCCCGGCCGCGGTCCGACTCGATGCGCCGGGCCTGGAGCCGCAGCAGCGCGGCGACCGTCTGGAGGTTGTTCTTCACCCGGTGGTGGATCTCCCGGATGGTCGCGTCCTTGGTGATCAACTCCCGCTCGCGGCGCCGCAGTTCGGTGACGTCCCGGAGCAGCACCAGGGAACCGATCCGGGTGCCCTTGGGCTTGAGCGGGATCGCCCGGAACTGGATGACGCCGTCCTCGGACTCGATCTCGAACTCGCGCGGCGCCCAGCCGCTGGCGAGTTTGGCGAGCGCCTCGTCCACCGGACCCTTGGTCGGGGCGAGTTCGGCGGTCGTCTGGCCGAGGTGATGGCCGAGCAGGTCGGCGGCGAGGCCGAGGCGGTGGTAGGCGGAGAGGGCGTTCGGGGAGGCGTACTGGACGATGCCGTCGCCGTCCACCCGGATCAGACCGTCGCCGACGCGCGGCGAGGCGTCCATGTCGACCTGCTGGTTCGGGAAGGGAAACGATCCGGCGGCGATCATCTGCGCCAGGTCTGAGGCGCTCTGGAGGTAGGTGAGCTCAAGGCGGCTCGGGGTACGCACGGTCAGCAGGTTGGTGTTGCGCGCGATGACCCCGAGGATCCGGCCCTCGCGCCGCACCGGGATGGACTCGACCCGTACGGGGACCTCTTCACGCCACTCCGGGTCGCCCTCGCGGACGATCCGGCCCTCGTCATGGGCGATGTCCAGCATGGGCCGGCGGCCGCGCGGGACCAGATGGCCGACCATGTCGTCCTGGTAGGAGGTGGGGCCGGTGTTGGGGCGCATCTGCGCCACCGAGACGTACCGGGTGCCGTCCCGGGTGGGGACCCACAGGACCAGGTCGGCGAAGGAGAGGTCGGAGAGCAGCTGCCACTCCGAGACCAGCAGATGGAGCCACTCGAGGTCGGAGTCGTCGAGGGCGGTGTGCTGGCGGACCAGTTCGTTCATGGAGGGCACGTCTGTGAGCGTACCTGGGGGTATGTGGATGGCCGAAAAACAGCGGGTCCAGGAAGAGCGGGGCCAGGCGAGACGGCGGGCCCGGAAACACCCGCGGGCCGCGGCGCCTGGGAGGGACCCTCAACCCTCCCGGCACCGCAGCCCGGAGCAGCAACGGCCGCGGGGTGTGCGGTCCCGACCGGCCGAAGGTGAGGATCCGGGGCAGTCAGGGCAGAGAGCTCCGGTTCCTCGGTCCGCCTTCCTGTGCGGGGAAGACGGAAGAGTGTGACTGTGCCGTACGGCTGATGCCGTACTCGTTCAGCCCTCGTACGCAATTGTGGACTAGACCACGGTGTGTGTCCATGCGTTGGAGACTGTTCACAGTTGATGCGGTCGCAGCCTAGCCCGCCGGGATGGGCCGTGGGGGCGGTTGGTCAGGGCAATTTCCCTCGGCCCCAGGAGGAGGCCGTGGCGAGTCGCGGAAATTATCCTTAATTCACCCCATCTGACGTATTCACGTAACCTCGCACTTGTCCCCTTTCCCTGCGCCCGGCCCGCGGGGACAGGGACCGGTTCTGTTAGATTGGTCCCATCGGATTGGTCTAAACCACATAGACGTTCCAGACCCTCCAGCCCTCTTCAGAACGGCAGGCCCAGCGTGGAAGTTGTCATCGTTCCGGACGCCGCCGCGGGTGGCGAGCTGATCGCCGAGGCCATGGCCCAGCTGATCCGGCAGAAGCCGGACGCGCTGCTCGGGGTGGCCACGGGCTCGACCCCGCTGCCCATCTACCAGGCGCTCACCGCCAAGGTCCGGGCCGGTGCCGTGGACACCTCGCGGGCGCGGATAGCCCAGCTCGACGAGTACGTGGGGCTGCCGGCCGAGCATCCGGAGTCGTACCGGTCGGTGCTGCAGCGCGAGGTGCTGGAGCCGCTCGGGATCGGGATGGGCGCGTTCCTCGGCCCCGACGGCGCGGCGGAGGACGTGCAGGCCGCCTGCAAGGCCTACGACGCGGAGCTGACGCGGGCGGGCGGCGTGGACCTGCAGTTGCTCGGGATCGGGACCGACGGGCACATCGGCTTCAACGAGCCGTGTTCCTCGCTGGCCTCGCGGACCCGGATCAAGACGCTGACCGAGCAGACCCGGGTCGACAACGCGCGGTTCTTCGACGGGGACATCGCGCAGGTGCCGCACCACGTCATCACCCAGGGGATCGGGACCATCCTGGAGGCGCGGCACCTGGTGCTGCTGGCCACGGGTGAGGGGAAGGCCGACGCGGTCGCGGCGACGGTGGAGGGGCCGGTCGCCGCGGTGTGCCCGGCGTCGGCGCTGCAGCTGCATCCGCATGCCACGGTGGTCGTCGACGAGGGCGCCGCGTCCAAGCTGAAGTTCGCGGACTACTTCCGGTACACCTTTTCCAACAAGCCGGGGTGGCAGGGGATTTAGCGGATTCGTCTGCCGGGTTCGGTTCGATTCGGACTGATCGTGTGTGGGGGTTGCTCGCGCAGTTCCCCGCGCCCCTTTGGGGCGCGGGAGCGCGGGGGCCTCGGGTAGGTTGCCCGCCATGACTGTATTAGGGCCCGACGTCTGGCCGCCCGCCCCGATCAGGACCGAGCGGCTCGTGCTGCGGGGGTCCGAGGCTCGGGACCGGGCGGCGGTCATCGAGCTGGGCGCCTCGCCGGAGGTGGGCACCTACCTCGGTGGCCCCCGACCGCGTGCAGAGCTCGAACGCACGGTGCCCGAGGTGCCCGGACGGCGCCCCGGCTTCTTCGTGGTCGAGCTCGACGGGGCGGCGATCGGCACGGTCCAGCTCGACCCGCAGAACCCCGGGACTCCGGTCCACCGCCGGGAGGCCGGGGAGACCCACCTCGGCTACCTGTTCCTGCCGGACGCGTGGGGACACGGGTACGCCGGCGAGGCGTGCGCGGCGGCACTCGACTGGTTTTCCGGTGTGCTTCCCGGTGAGCCGGTGGTGCTCTACACCCAGACCGCCAACGTCCGCTCGATGCGCCTCGCGGCGAAGCTCGGCTTCACCGAGCTGGAGCGATTCGAGGCGTACGGCGCCGAGCAGTGGTTCGGGGTGCGGTCATCGGCCCGGTGACACCGTCCGGCGGATGACCGCACCCCGGTGAATTGCGCTACGCGGTCACGCCCGCGACGGCCTCGGCCGCCGCCACGCCGCAGACCCTCGCCGCGCCGTGTGTCGCGATGTGCAGGTTGCCCCGGGGCGGGGCCTGGGGCAGGCCCATCTCCACCACGATCGTGTCGGGGCGGGCCTTGAGCAGGATGTCCAGGGCCGTGGTCATCCAGGGGTGCCGGTGTTCGTCGCGCACCACCGCGACGATACGGCGCTCCCCCGCCGCCACGATCGCCGCGTGGCCCGCGTCCTCGCCCGCGAAGCTGCCGGTCTCGGTGCCGGGCAGCAGACGGGTCAGTTCGGCGGACACGCCCCACGGGGTCTCCGTGCCCACCGCGATGTTGGTCTCGGGGGTGAGGGAGGCGACGAAGAGCGGCTCGGTCGGGGGCGTGTACGGGTCGACGCGCGTCACATGAAGCGCGCGGCGGGCGGCGACGAGACCGATGTCCGTGAGGGTCGGGTCCGGCTCGGCCACTTCCGTCGTGGCCGTCCAGGCCGCCAGTGCCCGTACCCGCTGCGCCGCATCCGCCAGGCGTTCCTCGGGGAGTTCGCCGGAGCGGACCGCCGCGACCAGGGCGTCGCGCAGCCGTCGTACCGTCTCGTCGTCCGAGAGGCCGCCGCCCACGCAGATCGCGTCGGCTCCGGCGGCGAGCGCCAGGACGCAGCCGTGCTCGATGCCGTAGGTCCCGGCGATGGCCTGCATCTCCATGCCGTCGGTGACGATCAGGCCGTCGTAGCCGAGTTCCCCGCGGAGGAGTTCGGTGAGGACGCGGTGGGACAGCGTCCCGGGCCGGGACGGGTCCAGGGCGGGGACCAGGATGTGCGCGCTCATCACGGCGCGGGTGCCGGCCGCGATGGCGGCGCGGAAGGGCACCAGTTCGCGGGAGTGCAGGACCTCGGCGGTCACGTCGATGCGGGGCACGGCGAGGTGGGAGTCGACGGCGGTGTCACCGTGGCCCGGGAAGTGCTTGGTGCAGGCCGCCACCCCGGCCGCCTGGAGGCCGGTGACGTAGGCCGCCGTGTGGCGGGCGACCAGGTCCTGGTCGGCGCCGAAGGAGCGGACGCCGATGACCGGGTTGGCGGAGTTGGAGTTCACGTCGGCGACCGGGGCCCAGCTGAAGTTGACCCCGCAGGCGGCGAGGCGGCGGCCCAGTTCGAGGGCGACCTGCCGGGTCAGCTCCGGGTCGTCGACGGCGCCGAGGGCGTTGTTGCCGGGGAAGGAGGAACCGGTGCGCACCTCAAGGCGGGTGACGTCACCGCCCTCCTCGTCGATCGCGACCAGGACGTCGTCCCGCTCGGCACGCAACTGGGCGGTGAGTGCGCCGAGTTGCTCGGCCGAGATGATGTTGCGGCCGAACACGCCCACGGAGGCGAGGCCTTCGCCGAGCCGGCGCAGCAGCCAGTCGGGGGCGGTGGTGCCGGTGAAGCCCGGCTGGAGGACCGTCAGCGCGTCGCGGGTGAGCGTGTCGGTGCCGCTGGCGTATGTAGTCATCGGAGGGGGTTATCCCTTCACGGCGCCCGCGGTGAGGCCTGCGGCCATCTTCCGCTGGACGAGGAGGAACAGGGCGACGATCGGCACGGCGAGCATGGTGGCGCCGGCCATCATCGGGGCGTATTCGGTGCCGTGCTGCGTGGTGAAGTTGGCCAGCCAGACGGTCGCCGTCTGGTGGTCCTGGCTGAGCAGCATCAGGGCGTAGAGGTACTCGTTCCAGGCCTGGATGAAGCCGTAGACCGAGGTGGCGACGAGGCCGGGGGCGAGCAGCGGGAAGACCACCCGGACGAAGGCGCCGGTGCGGGAGCAGCCGTCGACCATGGCGGCCTCCTCCAGCTCCTTCGGGATGTTGACGATGAAGCCGCGCAGGGTCCACACCGTGAAGGGCAGGATGAACGTCAGGTAGGTGATGATCAGGCCGCTGAGCTTGTCGTACTGGTCCAGGTCGTTGAGGAGCAGGAAGACCGGGATGATCATGGCGACCAGCGGGATCATCTGGACCGCGAGGATGCCGACGATCACGATCTTCCGGCCGCGGAAGGCGAACCGGGAGATGGCCAGGGCGGCCAGCAGTCCGACGACCATGCCGATCACCACGACGGAGAGGGACACGATCAGGCTGCGGCCGACCGGGCCCCAGAAGTCGGCGATGTCCAGGGCGCGGCTGAAGTTGGACAGGGTGATGCCGGTGGGCAGCAGGCTCGGGTCCGGGTCGATGGCGTCCTTCGCGGGCTTGAACGCCGTGTTCAGCATCCAGTAGACCGGGAAGCCCGCGACGACGAAGACGAGGAGGCCGAGGAGGTTCCAGCCGGCCTTCGCCTTCCTGCGGCCGGGGGTGGCGACGGTGCTCATTCGACCTCTCCGATCTTCAGCATCTGGCGCATGTACACGGCGACGACGCCGAGCAGGAGGAGCACGGTGAGCAGGGCGATCGCGGAGCCCTGCCCGTAGTCGTTGACGACGAAGGCGCGGTCGTAGGACCAGGTGGTCAGCAGCTGGAACTCGGCCTCGGGGTGGCCGCCGCGCATCACGAAGACCTGCGGGAAGACGCCCATGTCCCAGATGACCGAGAGGGTCGTGAGCATCACGATGACCGGCTTGAGGATGGGCAGCGTGACGTAACGGAAGACGCCCCAGGGACCGGCGCCGTCGAGCCGGGCGGCCTCCTCCAGTTCCTGCGGAACCTGGGTGAGTCCGGCGCTGAGCGTGATGACCACGAAGGGGATCGCTCCCCAGACCACCAGGAGCATGATCACCGCGAGCCCCTCGGGCCCGCTGGCGAACCAGTTGTGGCCGACCATGTCGACCCCGGGGAGCTTGCTGAGCACGGCGTTGAGGACGCCGTAGTCGGAGTCGAAGAGCCACTTGAAGACCGTGGTGGCGACGATGACCGGCATGCCCCAGCTGGCCACCAGCGCGATGTTGACCAGCGTCTTCACCCAGCCGGAGACGCGCTGCAGCAGCAGGGCGACGAGCATGCCGACGACCATGGTGAAGACGACGCAGCCGGCCGCGAAGACGATCGTGCGCAGCACGACCTGCCAGAACTCGCTGTCGCCGAGCACCTTGGAGAAGTTCCCGAACCCGGTCCACTCGGCCGGCTTGAACCCCCACAGCTGGGACTGCCCGAAGTCCTGGAAGGAGAGGGTGACCAGCCGGTAGAGGGGATAGCCGAGGACGAGCGCCAGGATCAGCAGGCAGGGGGCGAGCAGCAGCCAGGGGACGGCGGGACCGCCCGAGCGCCGGTTCGCACGAGGTCTTTGCGGGGAGTCCGGTGGAGGTGCCGGCACCTTGGCGGGTGTGGTCGTATCAACGGCACTCATCGTGCGCTCCTCAAACAGATCGAGAGAGGCCCGCAGCAACGCGCCCCTTCAGGGGACACGCCCTGCGCCCCGTCAGGGGGCGCGTCTCGCGCCCCGTCAGGGGCGCGGGGAACTGCGCGACCAGCCACAACGAACCGGCACCAACCCACCAACCCATCGCGGCACCTTCTGACATCACCCACCTGCCGGGCCCGGCCCCCCGTCGGCCAGGCCCGACCGCAGGCCACTACGGGGTGTTGATGACCTTGTCGATCGCCGCGTCGGCCTCCTTGGCCGCCGCCTCGACCGACTCCTTGCCGGTGCCGATGTTCTGCAGCATCGTCTGGAGCACCTGGGCCTTCTCGACCTGACCCCAGCCCGGCGCCATCGGCACGAACCAGTTGGACTCGGCCGCGGTGGCCGGCACCGCCGTCGCCGGGTCGTTCTTCAGCGTGGCGAGGTCGGTCTTGTTGTTGGGCAGGTTGCCCTTGGCCATCAGGCCCTTCTGGCCGGAGGGGCCGGTGAACGCGTTGATCCACTCGGCGGCGACGGCCTGCGCCTTGGACTTCACCGGGATGGCGAGGTCGGAGCCGCCCAGGAAGACCGGCATGTTCTTGCCGGACGGGCCGGGCATCACGAAGTTGACGAGGTTGTCCTTCAGCTTGCCGCCGGTCTTGTCGTTCTTCGGGTCGGCCGCGGTCGCGCCCTCCCAGGCGGCACCGAAGATCATGGCCGACTTGCCCTGGCCGTAGACGATGTAGCGGTCGGACTCGTCCTTGGTCTTGTCACCGTGCATGTACTTGTCGATGACGCTCTTGAACTCGTTGAGGCCCTTGATGGACTCCGGCGAGGAGAGGTTGCCCTGCCACTTGCCGCCGTTCTCGACGGCGATGGAGCCGCCGGCGTCGTAGACGAAGGACATGGCCGCGTACCAGTCACGGGTGGGCTGGTACCAGGCGCTGAACTTGTCGCCTTCCTTCTTCTGGATCTTGTCCAGGTCGGCGGTCAGCTCGGTGTAGGTCTTCGGCGTGGTCTTGATGCCGGCCGAGGCGGCGATGTCCTTGCGCCAGTTGGCGACGCGGCCACCGGCGTAGTACGGCACACCGTAGGTCTTGCCCTGGTAGGTGACGGAGGCCTTGAGGCCGTCGAGCCACTGGTCGGAGCTGGTGAACTGGGAGGCGTCGACGGGGGCGAAGGCGCCCTTGACCATGTAGCCGAGCATCTCGGTGTTGCCCATCTCGACCACGTCGGGGGCCTTGTCCGTGGCGAGGACGGCGTCCAGCTTGGTGTTCTTGTCGGGCCAGCCGTAGTACTCGTGCTTGATCTTGATGCCGGGGTGCTTCTTCTGCACGGCGGCGTCGGCGGCCTTCACCAGGTCGGGCCAGTTGTTCTGCGCGTCCACCGTGAGCCAGACGGTCAGCGCCTTGGCGTCCGACCCCTGGGCCTTGTTGTCGTCCTTGTTGTCACTGCCACACGCCGCGACCGAGAAGACCATGCCCGCGATACCAATCGCGGCTATCAGCTTGCGCTTCACGCCACCCTCCTCAGGGATGCCACAAACCCCCCTGCCTCCCCGCACGAGCGTTGGGCCGGGACCTGGACCAATGGTGTAGACCAGTGCGGGAAGCTTGGCCCAGACCAGTAGGCCTGTCAAGGGTGGCCGAATGAGCTCCGACCAGCCGTTATGCGACCTACATATGCAGGAACCTTTAAGTAAGAACCCCTCGAAAACCCGAGGCGCGGACGAGACAATTCCGGTAGACCACTCCAGCGATGGACTAGACCAGAAGGGCCTGCGACGGTATACAGAAGGGATCACGCAGCGTGCAGCGGAAACCCCGGTACGCTGCCGTGCCACGTGGCGAGCAGTACCAGTAGCCGGGAAGGCGGAGCATGAGCACCGACGTCAGCAGTGCGGAGAACGAGAGCGGGACAGCCGTCCGTACCGCGCGTGTGCCCAAGTACTACCGCCTGAAGAAGCACCTGCTCGAAATGACCGAGACACAGGCCCCCGGCACCCCGGTCCCGCCCGAGCGCACCCTGGCCGCCGAGTTCGACACCTCCCGCACCACCGTCCGCCAGGCCCTGCAGGAACTCGTCGTCGAGGGCCGCCTGGAGCGCATCCAGGGCAAGGGCACCTTCGTCGCCAAGCCCAAGGTCTCCCAGGCGCTCCAGCTCACCTCGTACACCGAGGACATGCGCGCCCAGGGTCTGGAGCCGACCTCGCAGCTGCTGGACATCGGCTACATCACCGCCGACGACCGGCTCGCCGGCCTGCTCGACATAACGGCAGGCGGGCGGGTGCTGCGCATCGAGCGGTTGCGCATGGCGAACGGCGAGCCGATGGCGATCGAGACCACGCACCTCAGCGCGAAGCGCTTCCCGGCGCTGCGCCGCTCCCTCGTCAAGTACACGTCCCTGTACACCGCCCTCGCCGAGGTGTACGACGTCCATCTCGCCGAGGCCGAGGAGACCATCGAGACCTCCCTCGCGACCCCGCGCGAGGCCGGCCTGCTCGGCACCGACGTGGGCCTGCCGATGCTGATGCTCTCCCGCCACTCCCTGGACCGCGAGGGCCAGCCGGTGGAATGGGTGCGCTCGGTGTACCGCGGCGACCGCTACAAGTTCGTGGCGCGGCTCAAGAGGCCGCAGGACTGACGCCCACCCGGGCGTGTGGTCGGCTGGGGGTCCGGGGGTTACCCCCCGGGACAACGCAGCGTGGCGCGGCTCAAGCGGCCCCAGGACTGACGCCCACCCGGGCGTGTGGTCGGCTGGGGGTCCGGGGGTTACCCCCCGGGACAACGCAGCGTGGCGCGGCTCAAGCGGCCCCAGGACTGACGCCCACCCGGGCGTGTGGTCGGCTGGGGGTCCGGGGGTTACCCCCCGGGACAACGCAGCGTGGCGCGGCTCAAGAGGCCCCAGGACTGAGGCCGTTCACATCCCGTCCCTCCTGACGGCTCATCACGCTTCTCCACCAAATCGACATACCGATATGCGGATGAGGTCTTCCACTGACCTCACGCGTTCGCCATGATTGCCTGCGCATTACACAGGTGAACAACGGTGATCGCCGTGCGGTCAGTGAGGGGACGGAGCCGCGAGATGTCAGATGCGTCCGATGTGACCAAAGCGGCGGTGATGACGCCTGTGCGCGTCGCCATCGCCCTCTGCCTGATAGCGCCCTTCGTGGCGATGCTGTGGGTGGGCTCGTACGCCAAGACGGACCCCGTGTTCATCGGGATCCCGTTCTTCTACTGGTACCAGATGCTGTGGGTGCTGCTCTCCACCGCGCTCACCATGACCGCCTACCAGCTGTGGCAGCGTGACCAGCGCGCACGCAAGGCCGCCACGAGCACGGACGGGGGTGCGGCGAAGTGAAGGACGGTGTGAACGGCGTCGCGCTCGGCGTCTTCGTCTTCTTCTTCCTGGCCGTCACGGCCATCGGCTTCCTGGCCGCGCGCTGGCGCAAGGCCGAGAACGAGCACTCCCTCGACGAATGGGGCCTCGGCGGCCGGTCGTTCGGAACCTGGATCACCTGGTTCCTGCTCGGCGGCGACCTGTACACGGCCTACACCTTCGTCGCCGTACCGGCGGCGATCTACGCGGCGGGAGCGGCCGGCTTCTTCGCGGTGCCGTACACGATCCTGGTCTACCCGCTGATCTTCACGTTCCTGCCCCGCCTGTGGTCGGTCTCCCACAAGCACGGCTACGTGACGACCTCGGACTTCGTGCGCGGCCGCTTCGGCTCGCGTGGCCTCTCGCTCGCCGTCGCCCTGACCGGCATCCTGGCAACGATGCCATACATCGCCCTGCAGCTCGTGGGCATCCAGGCGGTGCTCGACGTGATGGGCGTCGGCGGCAGCGACGGCACCAACTGGTTCCTGAAGGACCTCCCGCTCCTCATCGCCTTCGGCGTGCTCGCGGCCTACACCTACTCCTCCGGCCTGCGCGCCCCCGCCCTGATCGCGTTCGTGAAGGACGCGCTGATCTACATCGTCATCGCGGTGGCGATCATCTACATCCCGATCAAACTGGGCGGCTTCGACGACATCTTCGCCAAGGCGGGCGACAAGTTCACGGCGGCGGGAGCGGGCGGCCTGGTCCCGGCCCCGGCCGGCCAGTGGACGTACGCCACCCTGGCGCTGGGCTCCGCGCTCGCCCTCTTCATGTACCCGCACTCGATCACCGCGACGCTCTCCTCGAAGAGCCGTGACGTGATCCGCCGCAACACCACGATCCTGCCGCTGTACTCCCTGATGCTGGGCCTGCTCGCCCTGCTGGGCTTCATGGCCATCGCGGCCGGCGTCAAGGTCACCAACGGCCAGCTGGCCATCCCGCAGCTGTTCGAGAACATGTTCCCGGACTGGTTCGCGGGCGTCGCCTTCGCCGCGATCGGCATCGGCGCCCTGGTCCCCGCGGCCATCATGTCCATCGCGGCCGCGAACCTCTTCACCCGCAACATCTACCGGGACTTCATCAAGCCGGACGCCACGCCGAAACAGGAGGCCCAGGTCTCCAAGCTGGTGTCCCTGCTGGTGAAGGTCGGCGCGCTGGTCTTCGTCCTCACCATGGACAAGACGGTCGCCATCAACTTCCAGCTGCTGGGCGGCATCTGGATCCTGCAGACCTTCCCGTCCCTGGTGGGCGGCCTGTTCACCCGCTGGTTCCACCGCTGGGCCCTGCTGGCGGGCTGGGCGGTCGGCATGGTCTACGGCACGGCCGCCGCGTACGGCGTGGCCTCTCCCACCCAGAAGCACTTCGGCGGCTCCTCGAAGGAGATCCCCGGCATCGGCGAGATCGGCTACATCGGCCTGACGGCGTTCGTGCTGAACGTGGTGGTCACGGTGGTCCTGACCTTCGCCCTGAAGGCGCTGAAGGCCCCCGAGGGCATCGACCAGACCAGCCCCGAGGACTACACGGCGGACGCGGGCGACCCGGAAGTGGAAGTGGAACTGCCTCCGGCTGTCGCGCCCCTTTAGGGGCGCGGGGCTGTATCGATGTGCGGCTCCGCCGCATGGGCGCGAGCAACCACCCACAACCCGCAGCGGGCCACCGGGAAATCCCACCCTCGGCGGCCCGCTGTCGTACACACTCACCCGCATGGACTTCGTCATCCGGGAAGTGCGCCCGGCCGAATACGACGCCCTCGGCGAGACAACCGCCCAGGCCTACCTCCAGGACGGCCTCCTGGACTTCGGTGAGAGCGACTCATATCTCACCGAACTCAAGGACGTGGCAAAGCGGGCAGCCGCGGCCGGCGTTCTCGTCGCCGTTCGCGGCACCACCCTCCTCGGCGGTGTCACCTTCGTCCCGGGCCCCGGCCCGATGGCCGACCTCGCCGCCCCCGCGGAGGCCGAGATCCGCATGCTCGCCGTCGGCCGGGCCGCCCGCGGCCAGGGCGCCGGCGAGGCCCTCGTCCGTGCCTGCGTCGACCGCGCACGGGCCACCGAGGGCTGCACGGCCGTTGTCCTGTCGACCCAGCGAAGCATGCACACCGCCCACCGCATCTACGAACGCCTGGGCTTCGTCCGCACACCGGAGCGGGACTGGAATCCCGTGCCGCACCTGGACGACCTCACTCTCCTCACCTATCAGTTGACGCTCTGACACCACCGCGACACAACATCTGGGGGTGACGTGACAACCCGGCACTAGATGTATGCTCATGCTCGCTGTCGCCGCAGGGGAATCCGGTGCGAATCCGGAACTGTCCCGCAACGGTGTACTTGTGCATGTTCGTGCACAGGAGTCAGTCCGAGGACCTGCCGACAGCACGCCCAGCCACCCGGCGAGGGCGTTCTGACGTCCGGGCCTCGTGGAGTGGGCCAGGGTCTCGACGCGTGCCCACGTGCGCTCGTGCTGCCCCCTGCCCTCCGCCAGGCCCCGAGCCCAGCGAGGGAGAGCCCCACGTGACCATCGCGCCAGCCGACCCGGCCTCAGCGACCATCTCTGTGGAAGAGGACGGTCCCGGTACCGCGCTGCTGCGGACCCTGGCCGAGCTGACCGCCGACCTCCCCGACGCCGAACCCGGCCGGGTCGCCGCCGCCGCGCTGCGCGGCCGGTCCGCCCGGGCCGACGAGGCGGAGTTGCGCGAGCTGGCCACCGAGGCCGCCGCCGGTCTCATCTCCGAGGACCCCGCCTACTCCAGGCTCGCCGCCCGGCTGCTGACGGTCTCCGTCCGTGCCGAGGCCGCCTCGCAGGGCGTGACGTCCTTCACCGAGTCCGTCGCCGTGGGGCACCGGGAGGGGCTCATCGCCGACCGGACCGCCGAGTTCGTACGGCTGCACGCGGCCCGCCTCGACGCCCTCGTCGACCCCGGCGCCGACGACCGCTTCGGCTACTTCGGCCTGCGCACCCTGCACAGCCGGTACCTGCTCCGGCACCCGATCACCCGCAAGGTCATCGAGACCCCCCAGCACTTCATGCTCCGGGTCGCCGCCGGCCTGGCGGATGGGGGTGCCCCCTCTGGGGGAGACACCGCCCGCGCCCTGGACGAAGTCGCCGCGCTCTACGGCCTGATGAGCCGCCTCGACTACCTCCCGTCCTCCCCCACCCTCTTCAACTCCGGCACCCGGCACCCCCAGATGTCGTCCTGCTACCTCCTCGACTCCCCGAAGGACGAGCTGGACTCCATCTACGACCGCTACCACCAGGTCGCCCGGCTCTCGAAGCACGCCGGCGGCATCGGCCTCTCGTACTCCCGGATCCGCAGCCGGGGTTCGCTGATCCGCGGCACCAACGGGCACTCCAACGGCATCGTGCCGTTCCTGAAGACGCTGGACGCCTCGGTCGCCGCCGTGAACCAGGGCGGCCGGCGCAAGGGCGCGGCCGCGGTCTACCTGGAGACCTGGCACTCCGACATCGAGGAGTTCCTGGAGCTGCGCGACAACACCGGCGAGGACGCCCGGCGTACGCACAACCTGAACCTCGCGCACTGGGTTCCGGACGAGTTCATGCGCCGGGTGAACGCCGACGAGCCGTGGTCCCTGTTCTCCCCCGCCGACGTGCCGGAGCTGGTGGACCTGTGGGGCGCCGAGTTCGACGCGGCCTACCGGGCGGCGGAGGACAAGGGCCTCGCGCGCAGGACCATCCCGGCCCGTGACCTGTACGGCCGGATGATGCGTGCCCTCGCGCAGACCGGCAACGGCTGGATGACCTTCAAGGACGCGGCCAACCGCACCGCGAACCAGACGGCCCTGCCCGGTCACGTCATCCACTCCTCCAACCTCTGCACGGAGATCCTGGAGGTCACGGACGACGGCGAGACGGCGGTCTGCAACCTCGGTTCGGTCAACCTCGGCGCCTTCGTCGACACGGCGGGCGGTGACATCGACTGGGAGCGGCTGGACGAGACCGTCCGCACCGCCGTCACCTTCCTCGACCGGGTCGTCGACATCAACTTCTACCCGACCGAGCAGGCGGGCCGGTCGAACGCCAGGTGGCGGCCGGTCGGGCTGGGCGCGATGGGCCTCCAGGACGTCTTCTTCAGACTGCGCCTGCCCTTCGACTCCCCCGAGGCCACGGCACTCTCCACCCGGATCGCCGAGCGGATCATGCTCGCCGCGTACGAGGCCTCGGCCGACCTCGCCGAGCGCAGCGGCCCGCTGCCGGCCTGGGAGAAGACCCGTACCGCGCAAGGTGTGCTGCACCCCGACCACTACGGCGTCGAGTTCACCTGGCCGGAGCGCTGGGCGGCGCTGCGCGCGCGGATCGCCACGACCGGCCTGCGCAACAGCCTGCTGCTCGCCATCGCGCCGACGGCCACCATCGCGTCCATCGCCGGTGTCTACGAGTGCATCGAGCCGCAGGTCTCGAACCTCTTCAAGCGCGAGACGCTCTCCGGTGAGTTCCTCCAGGTCAACTCCTACCTGGTGCAGGACCTCAAGGACCTCGGCGTCTGGGACGCCCGCACCCGCGAGGCGCTGCGCGAGGCCAACGGCTCGGTGCAGGACTTCGCGTGGATCCCGCAGGACGTACGACGGCTCTACCGCACGGCGTGGGAGATCCCGCAGCGCGGACTGATCGACATGGCCGCCGCCCGGACCCCGTACCTGGACCAGGCCCAGTCCCTGAACCTCTTCCTGGAGACGCCGACCATCGGCAAGCTCTCCTCGATGTACGCGTACGCCTGGAAGTCGGGCCTGAAGACGACGTACTACCTGCGCTCCCGCCCGGCGACCCGGATCGCCCGCGCGGCCCGAGCCACCGTCCCCGTGCAGCAGACGGCTCCCGAGGACGCCGTCGCCTGCTCCCTGGAAAACCCCGAGTCCTGCGAGGCCTGCCAGTAATGTCCGTCCGTAACCAGAATCTCCTCGACCCCGGCTTCGAGCTGACTCTCCGCCCCATGCGCTACCCGGACTTCTACGAGCGCTACCGGGACGCCATCAAGAACACCTGGACCGTGGAGGAGGTCGACCTCCACTCGGACGTGGCCGACCTCGCGAAGCTCACGCCCGCCGAGCAGCACATGATCGGCCGTCTGGTCGCCTTCTTCGCGACGGGCGACTCGATCGTGGCGAACAACCTGGTGCTGACGCTGTACAAGCACATCAACTCCCCGGAGGCGCGCCTGTACCTGTCGCGCCAGCTCTTCGAGGAGGCCGTGCACGTCCAGTTCTATCTGACGCTGCTGGACACCTACCTCCCCGACCCGGACGACCGTGCCGCCGCGTTCGCCGCCGTGGAGAACATCGCCTCCATCCGCGAGAAGGCCGAGTTCTGCTTCAAGTGGATGGACTCGGTGGACAACCTGGACCGCCTGGAGTCCAAGGCCGACCGCCGCCGCTTCCTGCTCAACCTGATCTGCTTCGCCGCGTGCATCGAGGGCCTGTTCTTCTACGGCGCCTTCGCGTACGTCTACTGGTTCCGCAGCCGGGGTCTGCTGCACGGTCTCGCCACCGGCACCAACTGGGTGTTCCGTGACGAGACGATGCACATGAGCTTCGCGTTCGACGTCGTGGACACCGTCCGCAAGGAGGAGCCGGAGCTCTTCGACGACGAGCTCCGGCAGCAGGTCACCGACATGCTGCGGGAGGCCGTGGAGGCGGAGCTGCAGTTCGGCCGGGACCTGTGCGGTGACGGCCTGCCGGGCATGAACACCGACTCGATGCGCCAGTACCTGGAGTGCGTCGCCGACCAGCGGCTGGGCCGCCTGGGCTTCGCCCCGGTCTACGGCTCGGAGAACCCGTTCTCCTTCATGGAGCTGCAGGGCGTTCAGGAGCTGACGAACTTCTTCGAGCGGCGCCCGTCCGCGTACCAGGTGGCGGTGGAGGGCACCGTCGACCTGGACGAGGACTTCTGAGCCTGCTGAGCCTTCGGGGTATCCCGCTCCCCGCGGTCCTCATGGGCCTCCCTGATCTGCCGGTCGATGCGCCTGTCGCGCAGGACGCCGAGCACGGACGGGAGGGCCATGAGGACCAGGATGCCGAGGACCAGGACCATTCCGATGAGACCTTCGATCTGGTTTCCGTTCATGGACACCAGTCTCAGGCCGGATACTCCTTACCGTGAGTGGCAGCACTGCCACACACCCTCGAATTACTGCCAGGGGCGAGGCACACTGGCAGCATGCTGAAGAACGTGGCCACAGTGCTTCTCGACGGTGTGCACCCCTTCGAGCTCGGAGTGGTCTGCGAGGTCTTCGGCCTCGACCGCTCCGACGAGGGGCTGCCGGTGTACGACTTCGCGGTGGTCTCGGCGGAGGGGCCGGCGCTCGGCACCCATGTGCCGGGCCTCACCGTCTCCACGCCGTACGGCCTGGACCGCCTCGACGAGGCCGATCTGATCGCGGTGCCGGCCTCGGACGCCAACGTCGCCCGGGAGTATCCCCCTGAGTTGCTCGCCGCCCTTCGCCGGGCGGTGGACCGGGGGGCCAGGGTGCTCAGCGTCTGCTCCGGCGTCTTCGTGCTCGGCGCGGCCGGGCTGCTGGACGGGCGCCGGTGCGCCGCGCACTGGCGGCACGCGGACCTGCTGGCCCGCCGCTTCCCGCGGACCCGGGTCGAGCCGGACGTGCTGTACGTCGACGAGGATCCGGTGATCACCTCGGCGGGCACCTCGGCCGGTATCGACGCCTGTCTGCACATCGTGCGCAAGGAGCAGGGCCCGGAGGTGGCGACGAAGATCGCCCGGCGGATGGTGGTGCCCCCGCACCGGGACGGCGGCCAGGCCCAGTACATCGAGCGTCCGCTGCCGGAGGGCCCCTGCGACACGGTCGGCGGGGTGCTGGCCTGGATGACGGAGCACCTCGACGAGGAGGTCACCGTCGAGCAGCTGGCCGCCCGCGCCCTGATGGCCCCGCGCACCTTCGCCCGCCGCTTCCAGCAGGAGACCGGCACCACCCCGTACCGCTGGATCCTGCGGCAACGGGTGCTGCTGGCACAGGAGTTGCTGGAGGGGACGGACGAGACGATGGACGCCATCGCTGGCCGGACCGGCTTCGGGACGGCGGCCGCGCTGCGGCACCAGTTCGTGAGGTCGCTGGGTACGACGCCGAACGCCTACCGGCGCGCGTTCCGGGGCCCTGAGGCCGCCTGAGCGCGCGCCGGTATCAGGCGTGACCCGCCGGTCGGCAGGTCACCAGGGCACGGGTGCGAGCAGCAGCCGGTGCGGGCGCAGGGTGATGCCCACCCGGGTGGTGTCGTTCGACCCGGCGACCTGTTCGAAGCGGTACTTGGCGCACAGGGCCGCTGTGATCAGGCTGAGCTGGGTCATGGAGAAGTGGTCGCTGGGGCACTTGCGGTTGCCGACGCTGAAGGGGCTCATGGCGTACTTGGGTACGTCCTTGGCCCGCTCCGGCAGCCAGCGGTCCGGGTCGAAGTCGAGGTGCCCGGCGTAGGAGTCCGGGTCGCGCTGGATGGCGTAGGGGCTGTAGACGATGTCGGCCCCGGCCGGAATGCGATACCCGCCGAGCTCGGTGTCCGCCTTGGCGCGCCGCGTCAATATCCATACGGCGGGCCGCAAACGCATCGCCTCGACGACGACATTGTTGGTGTGCGTGAGCCGGCGAACGTGCTCAAAACCAACCGGTTGACCGCCCGTCACCGATTCGACCTCGGTCCGTACCTTCTCGGCGTGTTCCGGGTGTTCGGCGAGCACCTGGAGCAGCCACATGATCGTGGAGGCGACTGTTTCGCTGCCGGGGGTGAGTATCGCGACCACCTGGTCGTGGATCTCCTGTTCCCCGATGGGCTCGCCATTCTCGTCCTTCGCCGCGAGCAATGCCGTCAGCAAATCGTCCGGCTTTTGACCAGATGCCCGGCGCTCGGCGACGATCTCGTCGACGAGGAGATGCAAATCGGCCAGCGCCCGGTTGAATTCGCGGTTGGCCGGCAACGGCAGCCGGTACAGCGGGCCGAGCGGTACGACCATCCGCCGGTACATACCGCGGAAGACGCTCGCGAGGTCGACGCTGAGCCGCTCCGCGCGCTCGTCCATGTACTCGCCGCGCAGCAGGCAGCGGGCGGCGATGCGGACGGCGACCCGGAAGGACTCCGAGGTGCAGTCGACGGTGGAGCCGGGCTGCCAGCGTTCGGTCAGCGCGTGCGCCTCCTCCTCCATGACCGGCCCGTAGTCCGGGATCGCGGAGAGGTTGAACGCGGGCTGGATGGTGCGGCGCTGGCGCCGGTGGCGGGGGCCGTTGGCGGTGGCCACGCCCTCCTTGCCGAGCAGCCCCTCCAGGGACTCCCACAGCGGGCCGGCGATGACGAAGTCGGGGTTCAGGGCGAGGGCGCCGGTGAGCTCCGGGGTGGTGACGGCGTACACCTCCTTGGGGCCGAGCCTGAGGCGCACCATGTCGCCGTGGGCACGGAGTCGGGACATGAAGGCGAGCGGGTCGCGGACCAGCCGCCAGCCGTGCCCGAGGACCGGCACACCGCCGCCGGCGAGGGGCGGTTCGCGCAGTTGACTGTGTTCGGAAGCCTCCGCGGTCGCGGGGTTCACGGACTCGACGGTCATTTCTCACCTGCCGCTTCGTTGTTGACGTACGGGGGCGTGGACCGGTCGTCCCAGCTGTCGACCATGTAACGGCCGGATTCGTGGTGGAACCAGTAGACGGAACTGAACCAGTTCCGCATATTGCCGACACAGGCCGTGACGGCGGCGCCGAGTTCTTTTCCGCGCACGGTGCCGTCGTCGAGCCGGTCGGCGAACCGCAGTGCGGTCCGCTCGGCGACCAGGAATTCGCGAATGCATCCCTCGACGCGTCGCCTTACTTCCTCGACCGCCTGTTCCAGACTCATTCCCTCATGGGTGACAAGACTGATTCCGAGATTGTGCACCTCGTCGCCCGCTATTTCCTTCGGCAGCGAGCACAAGTCGTTGTACCAGGCGGCGAATTCCTGACTGAGCAGCGCCGGCCGGCGGTACGCCGGGTTTTTCCGCACGGCGTCCGGGAGTTCGGTCCCGGCACTCGGCTCCAGCAGGTCCGTCCATATCCAGTGGGCGAAGGTGAGGCGCCGCAGGGCCAGGTATTCCTCGACCCTGGGAACGTATCCCGACCTACGGTTGCGGAACTCGCGGTCGTAGGCCTCGACCACCGCGTGGAAGTGCCGGGCGAAGCGCTGGTTCCAGGTCACCGGCAGGAACGAGTACAGCCGCGCGACGCTGTCCGCGAACCCCGCGACCAGGGTGTCCGGGTGGTGCAGGTGGTGCAGGGGCGCATCGAGGGCCGCGTGCAGCCGGAACCGCAGCCGCCGCCAGTCGGCCGGCCTGCCGTGCACGACGTCACGGTCGTGCCGGTCGTCCCAGACGAAGAACCAGGCGCTGTAGTCGCATATCGCCTGGATGACCTCGTCGGACGCCCCCAGGTAGTACCCCGCCATCAGGTCTGTGTAGCAAAGGCCGTCGGCATATTCCTGTACCTTGCCGGCCGGCATCAGCCGCTTTTCCAGCAGCCAGAGGCGGGTCTTCTCCTGTAGCTGCGGCCAATACGGATGCAGTTGCCGGGGAAACTCGGCCTCGATCACCGGGAGGGCGAGTTGCGGTGGAACCGCGACCGCCGTCGGCGTCGATGTGGTGCTGTGTGGGAAAGCATGCACGAACAAACCCCTCTCAGCCGAGCCAGGTGCGCACGCCCCTCCCGCTGTGCCGGGCGTGCGCCGTTGCGTATCCCCGCAGTCCCCATTCAGCACCACAACTGACCGCTCTGGGAACGGATTTGCTTCACTCACTACCCCACAGTGCCGAGAATCTCCCCTTGTGTGACTGATTAAGGATCGTTAGGGGTGCACAAAGGATCGAATGTGCGACGCACAGACGAGCGAGTCCGATCGAACATGACGAACGCCTGGTCGGAGGGTTCCCGACCAGGCGTCACAGCTGTCCTGCAGCGTTCCCTGCGTATCAGTCGTTGGCGACCACGGGGTAGCGTGGCTCGTTCTCGGCCATCTGCCGCAGCGCGTCCTTGCGCTCGCGCTTGGAGAGCCGGTCGATGTACAGGTAGCCGTACAGGTGGTCGGTCTCGTGCTGCAAACACCGAGCGAAGTAGCCGGTGCCGCGCACCTTGATCGGGTTGCCCTTCTCGTCCTGCCCGGTGACCTCGGCGTAGTCGGGCCGGGCGAGCGGGGCGTAGGCGGTGGGCACCGACAGGCACCCTTCGTTGCTGTCGTCCAGCCGCCGCTTGTCCGCCGGCAGGTCGACCAGCTTCGGGTTGCAGACGACACCCACGTGCCGGGCGCCCGCGTCGTCCTGGCAGTCGTAGACGAAGACCTTCAGGTCGACGCCGATCTGGTTGGCGGCGAGGCCGACGCCCTCGGCGGTCCGCTGACTCGCGAACATGTCGGCGACGAGCTGGTCCAGCTCCGCCCCGAACTCGGTGACGTCCTTGCACTCCTTGTGCAGCACCGGGTTCCCGACGACGGTGATGGGCCGCGAGGTCCCCCGCTCACGCCAGGCGTTCTCGCGCTCCTCGGTCCCCTCGGTGTCGACGACGAAGCCCTCGTCATCCACGGGGAGCACGCCCGCGTGCTGCTGATCGGTGTCCTGCTGGGCCATGACCGACGTAAGCCTTCCTAGGTAAAACAGGGGAGATGTTGCTGATACAGGGTACGTGGATGCGCCCCGTCAGGGGCGCGGGACTGTATCCGATATGCGGCTGCCGCCGCGTGGGCGCGACCAGCCCCCACCGGCCCGCACCCGACGAGCGACGCTCAACAGACCTCTTCCAAATCCCGCCAGTCCCGGGAGTCAGGGCTGTCCGCAACCCACCCGTCCAGCAACCCCCTCACCAGCGCAGCCGGCGCAGCCACCCCGCACTCCCGCTCCGGCACCCACAGCTGCCCGTCCGTCCGGTGCCCCAGCGGCCCCGGATGCCCCGGCTCACTGTGGTCGTGGGGATCGAGGTGCACCCCGTCCCCCTCGTCGGACGGCATCCGCGACTCCGAGCACATCCGGCACAGCAGCCGCACCGAGGAGGACCAGTCCTCCGCCGCGAACCCGGCATCCCCCGCCAGCTGCTCCAGCGCGTCCCGGTCCGACTCGGTCGCCGCCTCCAGCAGCACCACCCAGGTCGGCACCGGCGACGGCGCCCACAGCTCGATCTCGTCGAAGACGGGGTACGCGTGCCCGGTCGCCGTGGTCCGCTCGCCGTGCGGCACCCCGTCGTGGAGGACCACCTCGCCCCAGCGCCGCCCCGACGAGGGCAGCGGAATGGACTGCACCTCGATACGGGCGGGGTCCAGCCGCCGCCCCCACACCACCTCGGCCTCCCCTTCCGGGGACAGCCGTACGGCGGCACTGCCCAGGTCCATGCCGTCCGGCTCACCGGACGCGGTGGCGCCTCCCGGCACCCGCAGCCCGTACGCCTGCCAGGCCCGCCGGGCCAGCGGCCAGTCCTGCAGCGCGGTCGCCGCGATGCCCACGTTCCACCAGTCGGGTGCCCCGGTCTCCCGGTCGAGCAGGGCCACCGCCCGCAGCCCGGCCGCCCGCGCCTGCTCCCAGTCGTGCCGGAACTTGTGCAGCAGGGCGAGGTTGAACCAGGACTCCGACAGCCAGGGTTCCAGGTCGGCTGCGCGCGTCAGCAGCTCGCCCGCGTCCTCGTACCGGCCGTCGCCGATCAGCGTGAACGCGCGGTCGGTGGCCTGCCGCCAGGAGGCGGAGGGCCGGTGCCGTCCCTTGCCGAAGATCCTCACGATTCCCGCCTGCCAGTTCCATTTCCGCACAGTGGGCTGGCTTGTGCCCCCGGACATCACCCTCTCCTTCGCATCCAACCACGTACGACGGGAGGGCCGCTCATTACCCATGGGTTACCCAGCCGCGCGCAAGGTCAGACAGTCCCTGGAGAGCACGCGGGCCAGTGACTCCACGACCTCGGGAGCGTAGTCCCCGGCAGTGGCCAGGCGTAACTCCTCCAGCGCGGTCAGCGGCCCGCCGGGCCCGGAATCCCGGGCCTTCTCCTCGTACGCGTTGACGGCCCGCACGATCCGCGCGGCGACCGGCTGCTCCCGGTACGGGTCGGCCTGCCGCTCCACGACCACGGCGACCGCCGCGTCCACCCCGGTCTGCCGCACGACGGCCCCGCCGAGCAGGGCTATCCGCCGCTGCTCCGCCGCCGGCAGCCCGGCGGTGGCCCCGGCGGGCATCGGGTCGACAAGACTGAGCTGGCCGATGTCGTGCATCAGCGCCGCGTACTCCAGCACGGTGAGCTCCGCTTGGGACAGCCCCAGGTCCCGCCCGACGGCCTGGCTCAGCGTGGCCACCCGGCGGGCGTGCCCGGCCGGGGTGTATCCCGCTATCTCGGTGGCGCGGGCGAGGGAGGCGATGGTCTGCCGGTAGGTGGCCCGGACGGCCGCGTACCGGCGCAGGGACAGCTGGGTGAGGAGCAGGGGCAGACAGAAGACGGGCAGCGCCCACAGCCCGACGACGGCGACGGCCAGCGCCATCACCGCCCCGGTGGCGCAGACGGCGGACCCGATGCCGAGCAGCCCGCGCAGCTCGTCCCGCAGCAGCGGCCCGAACGGCCACCCCGTGCGGGAGTGGGCCTGCCCGGCTGCGAGCACGGCGTCGCACAACGCGGTGAGCACGAGCAGCGCGACGAGCAGCAGCGCGTACGCCGGTCCGCCCCACTGCTCCAACACGCCCCTGCTGTAGAGGGGTTGGAAGCAGACGGCGGCGAAGCCGACGGTGAGGACGCGGCGGGCGAGATGGTCGAGGGTGGGCCGCCGCCCGCCGGCTATGTGCGGGACGCTGCCGAGCAGCGAGGCCGCGCAGACGACGGTGACGACCTGGAAGGCCCCGTCGTGTGTGGCCACCCCGGCGTCGGCGCCGAGCAGGGCGTAGGCGAGCCCGCCGGCGGCCCCGAGCGGGGCGGCCTCCCGCACCTCGGCGCCGGTCCACCGGGCCCGCTCCCCGATGCCGACGAGCACACCGAAGGCGAGGGCGATGCCGCGGTCGCCGAGGCCCTCCCAGAGGGTGCCGGCGAGACAGCCGAGGGCGAGCAGCAGGGCGGCGAGGCGGATGCATCCGAGCGCGGCGAGACGGCGGAAGCCGGGTCCCGGGGCCAAACCGGCCGGACCGGCCGAGCCGTCGCCGACAGAGCCGCTGCTCGCCTGTGCGAAGCCGCGGCCGGCCGGTCCCGGGGCGAACGCCGGCTCACCGGGCATCACAGGGCACCTCGCCCGACGCTTTCGCGGTCACCGTCCGGCGGACCGGAGACGGACGGGCCGGACGCGTCGGACGCGTCGGACGGCTGGACGTCGGCGGTGACCGCGGGGTGCCAGCCGTGCCTGGCCAGCGCTCGCGCCAGGGCGTCGACGACCCCCGTGTCGAAGTGCCGCCCGGCGCACCGCCGTAACTCCGCCACCGCGACGGCCACCGGCCGGGCCCGGCTGTAGGAGCGGGTCGACGTCATCGCGTCGAAGGCGTCGGCGACGGCGACCACGCGGGCGGATTCCGGGATCTGGGTGCCCACCAGTCCGTAGGGGTAGCCGCTGCCGTCGATGCGCTCGTGGTGGTGGAGGATCGCCGCGCGGGCCTCGCCAAGGAAGGAGATCCCGCGCACCATCTCGTGGCCGTACTCGGGGTGCAGTTCGATGATCCGCCGTTCCTCCGGAGTGAGCGGCCCGTTCTTGCGGAGCAGCCGGGTGGGCACGCCCAGCTTTCCCACGTCGTGGAGGATGCCGGCGAAGCGGAGCACCTCCACCCGGTCGTCGTCCAGGCCCAGCTCGCGGGCGATCATCACGGAGGCCTGTCCGACCCGCTCGCTGTGCCCGCGGGTGTACCCGTCCTTGATGTCGACGGCCTGGACGAGCGCGCGGATGGTGGCCTGGTGGGCGGCGCGCTCCCGGTGGTACTGGGCGAACACCCACCAGGACACGCACATCGGCAGCAGGACGAGCAGCGCGGCGACGGGACCGTACGGGCTGCGCCAGAGCACGGCCATCATCAGCCCCGCCAGCCCGTGCACCCCGACCGGGGCGAGGGAGCGGGACAGCAGACCGCGCCAGGCCCGGCGTACCGGCACCCTCTCGGCCACCGCGAGAATCCCGCCGTCCAGCAGGGCGAGGACCGCGCAGAAGGCCAGCACGGCCGCGCCGCAGGGCAGCAGTGCGTACGGGAAGTCGGAGTCCACCACCGCGTCCCGCCCGCCCAGCGCCCAGTGCACACGCCCCGCGCCCCACACCGCGAGCGCCAGCTCGGCCGCCCGCCAGGTCCGGCGCAGTGCCTGCGGGCGTTGCTCGGCGCGCGAGAGCAGCGCACCCGGCAGCGGTACGAGCGCCGCGGCCGGCGGTGGCAGCAGGAAGGCGCCGGCGAGCAGCACCGGGTAGAAGGTGCCGCCGAGACGGCGCCGTACGACGTGCTCGCAGGCCGCGTACAGCGCGGCGAGGAGCGCGACGACCCACCACGGCGTGACAGCCCACCACGGCGTGACTGCCCGCCACGGCGTACGGACGCCCGGCAGATGCAGTACACAGAGCAGGGCGGCAAGGGCGACACAGGTCACGTACGCGCGTACCCGTGCCGGAACCGCCTCCATCTCGCCCCTCCCCCGACCATGCCCGTCCAGGCTCCGGAGCCTAGGGCGGGAGCCGGAGGGTGCGGGGGCTTATGACCGGAGGATTAGCACGTTCGGGTGACGGGACACCGGGGCGCGAACGGCCCGGCGCCGCCGCGGTCAGCTCTCCGGAGCGACCGGGGTGACCTGCGCGGCCGGAGCGGCCTGGGCAGCCGCGACGTCGTGTTCCGGGACGGTCTGGCCCGAGCGGATCAGATCCAGCCGCCCGAGCACCTTGGCCCGCAGGTCACTGGGCACGTCGTCATGCCCGCAGCACCGCTTGACCAGCTTCTTCACGGCCTGCTCAAGCCCGTACTTCTCCAGGCACGGGGAGCACTCGTCGAAGTGCTGCCTGAACTTGACGCGATCGACGTCCGGCATCTCACTGTCGAGGAACTCGTACAGATGATCGAGTACCTCACTGCAGTCCGTCTCGTGCGGCTCTCCGCAGCTCATGAGCCCGAGCCTTTCGCTTCGTTCGACTCTCCGGCACCGGCCGGGACGAGCCCGCGCTCACGCGCGTAGTCCTCCAGCATGCCGCGCAGTTGACGGCGGCCCCGGTGCAGCCGGGACATCACCGTACCGATGGGTGTCCCCATGATGTCCGCGATCTCCTTGTACGCAAAGCCCTCGACGTCGGCGAGATAGACGGCGATGCGGAATTCCTCGGGGATCGCCTGCAGCGCTTCCTTCACGTCCGAGTCGGGCAGGTGGTCGAGCGCCTGCGACTCCGCGGAGCGCAGACCGGTCGACATGTGCGACTCGGCGCGGGCGAGCTGCCAGTCCTCGATCTCCTCGGCCGCGGAGCGCTGGGGCTCGCGCTGCTTCTTGCGGTACGAGTTGATGAAGGTGTTCGTGAGAATGCGGTACAGCCAGGCCTTGAGGTTGGTGCCCTCGCGGAACTGGTGGAAGGACGCGTACGCCTTGGCGTAGGTCTCCTGCACCAGGTCCTCGGCGTCGGCCGGGTTGCGGGTCATGCGCAGCGCGGCCGAGTACATCTGGTCGAGGAATTCGAGCGCGTCGCGTTCGAAGCGCGCGGTGCGCTCCGAGGTCGACTCCGCGCTGACGCCCTGGCCCTCGGGCAGCTCCGCCTGGCCGTTGTCGGTCCCTGCGTCGGTACCGGTGACCGGACCCACCTCCTCAAGTTCCCGGGCAGGACCGAAACCGATCCCACTCGTCTCGGAGGATAGAACACGACCCGTGCCTGCCGCCGCTCGAATAGGAGCGGTCTTGGCCGCGTGCAGCACCGACCAGTCCAGGTCAACGCGGCTGTCGCGGCTCGGGCAGATGGTCGAACCCATGCGGCGGACTTCCTCTCCTTCGGCGTCGGCGCTGGTGCCCCAGCACTTCTGTCCGCCTCAACAGTGGTCCGTTGCACAACATTCCCGGGCGTTACCCGAGTGCCACGGTCCACGCGAGGACCGCGTCCGTGATGATGGTCACTGCCCGTTCCTGCCCGATCTCCGCACGTTTGGGCACGGCGAAACCGTGATCGCCGCCCGGCACCTCGACGAGTTCGTACGCCCCGTCCGGGAACTCGGCCGGCTTCCCGAACGGGTCGTTCCCGCCCTGCACGACGAGCGTGGGCACCCCGGCACCCAGCAGCTCCTCGGCCCGCGACTTCTCCGGCCTGCCCGGCGGGTGCAGCGGAAAACCGAGGGCGAGGACGGCGGCCGCCCCCAGCTCCGTCGCTGTCCGGCAGGCGACCCGGGCTCCGGCACTGCGCCCGCCCGACACCACCGGCAGCCCCGGCGCGGCGAGCGCGGGCCACACCCCCCGCCAGCCCACGTCGAGCGTCTTCGGCGCGGGCGCGACCTTCTTCCCGGCGACCCGCCAGGGCTGCTCGACGAGTGCGACGGTCACGCCGTGCTCCGGCAGGACCGCTGCGATCGCCCGGAGATCCCGTGCCTCGATGCCACCACCCGCCCCATGGCCGAGGGCGAGCACCAGCCGCGCCTGCTCCGCCTCGTGCCAGGTGATGCGGGCGTCCCCCGCCTCCGTACCGACGATCTTCGCTGTGGTCACACCCGAAGGCTAGAAGAGTGTGCCCTCCTCGGGCGCCTCCAGCTCCGTCAGCAGCTCCGGGCCGTTGTTGCGGACGTTGCTGACCGCCGTGGAGACCGGGTAGGCCCGCATCAGGCCCTCCGGCGGCGGGGCGAGCAGCGAGCGCAGGTCCTCGGCGTCCGTCCGGGCCGGGTCGAGCCAGGCGTCCCACCGGTCGGGGGTCAGCATCAGCGGCATCCGGGGATGGATGTCGGACAACGTCCGCGGCCCCTCGGCGGGCGCCACGGCCAGCGGCGCGGTCTCCGCCTCCGTGGTGATCACCGAGCAGGTCGCCCACCAGGCCAGCGGGTGCTCGTCGGGCAGCGTACGGTCGCGCCAGAACTCGTACAGCCCGGCCATCGCGAACACCGAGCCGTCGGCCGGGAGCACGAAGTACGGCTGCTTGCGCGGCCGCTTCTTCCTCCCCTCGACCTCCAGGTCCCGCTCCTCCTTCGCCGTGACCCACTCGTAGTAGCCGTCGGCGGGCAGGATGCAGCGGCGGGCGGCGAAGGCACGGCGGTACGACGGCTTCTCGTGCACGGTCTCGGCCCGCGCGTTGATCATCCGGGCGCCGCCCTCGGGCGACTTGGCCCAGGAGGGCACCAGCCCCCACTTGAGCCGGCGCAGCTGGCGAACCGGACGGCGGTCGTCGGCGTCTTTCAACGGACGGTCGAGAACGGCGTAGACCTCCTTGGTCGGAGCCACGTTGTAGTCCGGTCCCAGGGTCTCCTCGGGCTCCCACTTCTCTATTTCAAAGACTCCTGCGAGATCCTCGGGCCTACGACTGGATGCATACCGTCCGCACATACGTGCAACACTGCCAGGCCCACCCGTCGCCCGACCACCACCTCACAACGACGGCGCTACGCGCCGACACCTTCCGACTGACCAGAGGGAGCAACCGCCGCACCATGGACAGCATCGCCGCCCTCGCGCTGCCCGACCTCTGGGACCGTCTGACGGGCACCCAGTCCGACCCCGATCTGTGGGTGGTGCTCGCGACACTGGTCGCCGCGCTCGCGGTGGTCGTCCCGCACAACCCGTGGCGGATATCCCGCAACGCCATCACGATCGCCCACGAGGGCGGCCACGGCCTGACCGCCCTGCTCACCGGCCGCCAGCTCACCGGCATCCGGCTGCACTCCGACACCAGCGGCCTCACGCTCAGCCGGGGCAAGCCGCACGGCATCGGCATGATCCTCACGGCGGCTGCGGGCTACACGGCGCCCCCGCTGCTCGGCCTGGGCGGCGCGGCCCTCCTCGGCGCCGGCCGCATCACCCTCCTGCTCTGGCTCGCCACCGCCCTGCTCGTCGTGATGCTGGTGATGATCCGCAACGCGTACGGCGTCCTGACGGTGTTCCTGGCGGGCGGCACCTTCCTGCTGGTGTCCTGGCTGGCGGGCCCCCAGGTACAGGCGGCGTTCGCGTACGCCGTGGTGTGGTTCCTGCTGCTGGGCGGAGTCCGTCCGGCATTCGAACTCCAGGCGAAGCGCTCCCGCGGCGGCGCCGGCGACTCGGACGCGGACCAGCTGTCGAGGCTGACCCATCTCCCGGCGGGCGTATGGCTGTTCCTGTTCCACACGGTGTCCCTGTGCTCACTGATCGGCGGCGGACGCTGGCTGCTCGGTATGTGACCAGCACATCGCAGCCGACGGCAGCGCAGCCAACCCAAAGGGGCGCGGGGCTGTATTCGACTTGCGGCTCCGCCGCGCGGGCGCGACCAGCACCTCACAGCCAACGGCAGCGCAGCCAACCCAAAGGGGCGCGGGGAACTGCGCGCTCAGCCCCCACGGCGCCGCACCCGACCACCGACCCCCACGGCGCCGCACCCGACCACCGACCCCCACGGCGCCGCACCCGACCACCGGCCTCCCCGCAGAGCGGCGCCGCACCCGCTCCCCGGCCGCCCGCCCACCGGCTCATACCGCCCCCTGCCACTAAAGTGACCCCATGGCCGCAAACCCCACCGCACCAACCGCCCTCTGGCCCGCCCCCCACGCGCGCGGAGCCGTCGACGCGACGGTTCACGTGCCGGGGTCCAAGTCGGTCACCAACCGCGCCCTCGTCCTCGCCGCCCTCGCCTCCGAACCGGGCTGGCTGCGCCGCCCCCTCCGCTCCCGCGACACCCTGCTGATGGCCGGCGCCCTGCGCGCGATGGGCGTCGGCATCGACGAGGGCGTGGGCCCGGACGGCTCCGGCGAGGCCTGGCGGGTGCTCCCCGCAGGGCTCCGCGGCCCCGCCACCGTCGACGTCGGCAACGCCGGCACCGTGATGCGCTTCCTCCCGCCCGTCGCCGCCCTCGCCGCAGGCGACATCCGCTTCGACGGCGACCCCCGCTCCTACGAGCGCCCCCTGCACGGCGTGATCGACGCCCTGCGCGTCCTCGGCGCCCGGATCGACGACGACGCCCGGGGCGCGCTCCCGCTGACCGTGCACGGCGGCGGCGCGCTGGACGGCGGCCCGGTGTCCATCGACGCCTCGTCCTCCTCCCAGTTCGTGTCGGCCCTCCTGCTCTCCGGCCCGCGCTTCAACCAGGGCGTCGAGGTCCGCCACACCGGCCGGAGCCTCCCCTCCCTCCCCCACATCCGGATGACCGTCGACATGCTGCGCGCGGTCGGCGCCCAGGTGGACACCCCGGAGTCGGGCGGCGAGCCGAACGTCTGGCGGGTCACCCCGGGCGCCCTGCTCGGCCGGGACCTCACCGTCGAGCCGGACCTCTCGAACGCCCAGCCGTTCCTCGCCGCGGCCCTGGTGACGGGCGGCAGGGTGCTGATCCCGGACTGGCCGTCCCGGACGACCCAGCCGGGCGACCGGCTGCGCGAGATCTTCACCGAGATGGGTGGCTCCTGCGAACTGACCGAGTACGGCCTGGAGTTCACCGGCTCGGGCCGGATCCACGGCATCGATGTCGACCTGGGTGACGTCGGCGAGCTGACCCCCGGCATCGCGGCGGTCGCCGCCCTCGCGGACACCCCCTCCACGCTGCGCGGGGTCTCGCACCTCCGGCTGCACGAGACGGACCGGCTGGCCGCGCTCACCAAGGAGATCAACGAGCTCGGCGGTGACGTCACCGAGACCGCCGACGGGCTGCGCATCCGCCCGCGCAAGCTGCACGGCGGCGTCTTCCACACCTACGAGGACCACCGCATGGCGACGGCCGGTGCGATCATCGGCCTGGCCGTGGCCGGCGTGCAGATCGAGAACGTGGCGACGACGGCGAAGACCCTGCCGGACTTCCCCGACCTGTGGACCGGGATGCTCGGGAGCGACGGGGCCTAGGGGCGTACGACATGCGCCGCTACGGCAAGCACACCGACGAGGACGACATCCGCAGCCGTCCCAACCGCAAGGGCACCCGGCCCCGGACGAACATCCGCCCCGCACACGAGGACGCCGCCGAGGGCATGGTCCTCACCGTGGACCGGGGCCGCCTGACCTGCCTGGTCGAGGACCGTACGGTCCTGGCGATGAAGGCCCGTGAGCTGGGCCGCAAGGCGGCGGTGGTCGGCGACCGGGTGGCCCTGGTCGGCGACATGTCCGGCAAGAAGGACACCCTCGCCCGTATCGTGCGCATCGAGGACCGCACGTCCCTGCTCCGCCGTACCGCCGATGACGACGACCCGTTCGAGCGGGTGGTCGTCGCCAACGCCGACCAGCTGGCGATCGTCACGGCCCTGGCCGACCCGGAACCCCGCCCCCGGCTCATCGACCGCTGCCTGGTCGCGGCCTTCGACGGCGGCCTCACCCCGCTGCTGGTCATGACCAAGTCGGACCTGGCCTCGCCGGACAAGCTCCTGGAGCTGTACGGCGACCTGGAGATCCCCTACGTGGTCACGAGCCGCGAGGAACTGGTGACGGGCGACGCCGCCGACCGGGTCCGGCAGCATCTCGACGGCAAGATCACGGCGTTCGTCGGCCACTCGGGCGTCGGCAAGACGACGCTGGTGAACGCCCTGGTCCCGCAGGACCGCCGCCGTTCGACCGGACATGTGAACGCGGTGACGGGCCGGGGCCGCCACACCACGACCTCCGCTCTCGCCCTCCCCCTGTCCGACGACGGGGGCTGGGTCATCGACACCCCGGGCATCCGTTCCTTCGGCCTGGCCCACATCGACCCGTCCCGGGTGATCCTCGCGTTCCCCGACCTGGAGCCCGGCACGGTGAACTGCCCGCGTGCGTGCAGCCACGACGAGCCGGACTGCGCGCTGGACGCCTGGGTCGCCGAGGGCCACGCGGATCCTGCCCGCCTGTACTCGCTGCGCCGGCTGCTGTCGACGCGGGAGCGCAAGGAAGGCGACTGACCACCGGGGTGTTTGTCATGACCCGAGTTCGGTAAGTGCATAATCGCACCGAGCTGGACATACGGGAGGACAGCACATGGCGTGGCTGCTGGTGATCGTGGCCGGGATCCTGGAGACCGGTTTCGCCGTGTGCCTCAAGCTCTCCCACGGCTTCACCCGGCTGTGGCCGACGGTGGCGTTCGCGTCCTTCGCCCTGGGCAGCTTCGGCCTCCTGACCCTCTCCCTGAGAAAGCTGGACGTGGGCCCGGCGTACGCGGTGTGGACCGGCATCGGCGCGGCGGGCACCGCGATCTACGGCATGGTCTTCCTGGGCGACCTGGTCTCGACGCTGAAGCTCGTCTCGATCAGCCTGGTGATCGTGGGCGTGATCGGCCTCCAGCTGTCGGGCTCGGCCCACTGAGACGCGGCCCACTGAGCCCCGGCCCCCGGGCCGGGGCCCGGCCTCACACGACCGAGCGCACCCGGGGGAAGTGACAGGCGACCCCGTCCCCCTCGAACACCGGCACGTCGACGGCGCATCTCTTCCGCTCCTGCTCCGCCAGTTCCGCGTACAACGGACACCGCCCCCGGAACCGGCACCCCTCGTACCTGCGCGTGGGACTGGGCGGATCCCCCGCCAGCAGGATCCGCGTCCGCTTCCGCTCCAGCTCCGGATCGGGCAGCGGCACGGCCGACAGCAGGGCCTGTGTGTACGGATGCCGGGGCGCCGCGAACACCTCGTCCACCGGCCCGGCCTCGACCGTGCGGCCGAGATACATCACGCTCACCCGGTCGGCGATGTTCCGCACCACGGACAGGTCGTGCGAGACGAAGAGATACGCCAGCCCCAGCTCGTCCTTCAGCCGCTGCAGCAGTTCGAGCACCCCCGCCTGGACGGAGACGTCCAGCGCGGACACCGGCTCGTCCAGCACGAGCAGTTCCGGCTCCACGGACAGCGCGCGGGCGATGCCGATCCGCTGCCGTTGCCCGCCGGAGAACTCGTGCGGGTACCGCTCCGCGTCCGCCGGATCGAGCCCGACCTGCGCCAGCAGCTCCCGTACCCGCCGCCCGGCGGCGGCCCGGCCGGCTCCCTGCGTCCGCAGCGGCTCGGCGACGATGTCCCCGACCGGCATCCGGGGATCGAGCGAGGCCATCGGGTCCTGGAAGACGATCTGGATCCGCCGGCGCAGCGCCCTGGCCGCCGCCTTGCCCAGCGTGCCCGGCTGCTGTCCGAACAACTCGATCGAGCCGCCCTCCGGCCGGGCGAGTTCCAGCAGTTCGAAGAGGGTCGTCGACTTCCCGGACCCCGACTCGCCGACCAGCGCGAGCGTCTCGCCCCGCCGCACCTCCAGATCGACGCCGTCCACCGCGTACACGGTGCCGACGCGGCGCCGGAAGGCGGTGCCCTTGAGGACGGGGAAGGTGCGGGTCAGTCCGCGCACCCTGAGCACCGGCTCCCCGCTGCCCGGCCGGGGCCGGCGCGTCGCGTCCAGGCGGGGCACCGCGGCCAGGAGTTCCCGGGTGTACGGCTCCCGGGGCCGCCGGAAGACGTCGTCCACGGTGCCCTGCTCGACGACCCGCCCGTCGCGCATCACGGCGACCCGGTCGGCCGTCCCGGCGATGACCCCGAGGTCGTGGCTGACCAGCAGCAGCGCCGCCCCCGTCGCCTGCCGGGCGGTCCGCAGCACGTCCAGGACCTGGGCCTGGATGGTGACGTCGAGGGCGGTGGTCGGTTCGTCGGCGAGGATCAGGTCGGGGTCGTTGGCCATCGCCATGGCGATCATCGCGCGTTGGCGCATGCCGCCGGAGAACTCGTGCGGGAACGACCTGGCGCGCAGGGCGGGCTCCGGGATCCCGACCAGGTCGAGGAGTTCGACGGCACGCTCGGCCGCCCGCTCCCGGGACACGTCCTGGTGGGCGCGTACGGCCTCGGCGATCTGGTCGCCGAGGCGGTAGACGGGCGTGAACGCGGAGAGCGGGTCCTGGAAGACCATGGAGACGCGGCGGCCGCGGATCCGGGTCAACTCCCGTTCGGGCAGGCCGAGAAGCTCGGTTCCGTCCAGTCGTACGGAACCGCGCACGGCCGCGTTGCCGGGCAGCAGTCCGAGGACGGCCAGGGCGGTCGCGGACTTCCCGGACCCCGACTCCCCGACGAGACCCAGGACTTCACCCCGGCGGAGGGTGAGGCCGAGCTCGCGCACCGCCGGGCGTCCGTCGAAGTCGACATCCAGACCGGCCACTTCGAGCAGGGGCGTGGTGCTCATCGGGTTCCTCGCCGGGCGGTCGGGTCCAGTGCGTCCCGCAGGCCGTCGCCCACCAGGTTCACGGCCAGCACGAACAGCACCAGCAGCCCGGCGGCGAAGAAGAACATCCAGGGATAGGTCACCGCAGCGCTCGTCCCGGAGGCGATCAGGGTGCCCAGGGACACGTCGGGCGGCTGGACGCCGAAGCCGAAGTAGGACAGCGCGGTCTCGCTCATCACGGCGCCGCCGACCTGGATGGTCGCGTCGATGATGAGGAAGGAGGCGATGTTGGGCAGGATGTGCCGCCAGATGATCCGGAAGGGGCCGACGCCCATGAAGCGGGCGGCGCGCACGAACTCGCGCTCCTTGAGGGACAGGGTCATGGACCGCACCACGCGTGCGGTGATCATCCAGCCGAAGACGGCGAGCAGCCCGACGAAGGCGAACCAGCCGCCGGAGCGCAGTCTGGGCGAGATGATCGCGATGACCAGGAAGGAGGGGAAGACCAGCAGCAGGTCGACGAAGAACATCAGCAGCCGGTCGGTCCAGCCCCCGAAATAGCCCGCGCAGGCGCCGACCAGCGAGGCGAGCCCGGTGGCGAGCACAGCCACCAGCAACCCGATGACCAGGGACTTCTGGAGTCCGCGCACGGTCTGCGCGAACACGTCCTGGCCGATCCGGTTCGTCCCCCACCAGTGGTCGGCACTCGGCGCGGCGCGCAGCGCGGTGTAGTCGATGTGGCTGTACGACCAGGGGGTGACGTACGGGCCGGCGAAGGCCAGCAGGAAGAGCAGCAGCAGGACGACGGCGCCGGCGAGGGCGGTGCGGTCGCGCAGGAAGCGGCGCAGGACGACGGTGCCGCGGCCGGCCGGGGCCTTGTCCGGGACCGCCTTTTCGGGGCCCTGCGGTTCGAGTCCCTCCGGGGGTGTTTCGAGAGCGGTGCTCATGACGCCTGCCGGATGCGCGGGTCGAGGGCGGCGTGCAGCAGGTCGGCCAGGAAGCCGGACAGGAGCACGGTGACGGCGGCGAAGACGTTGACGGCGACGACCGAGCTGACGTCGTTCTTGCCAATGGAGTCGATGAACCACTCGCCCATGCCGTGCCAGCCGAAGATCGTCTCGGTGAAGGTGGCGCCGGTGAACAGGGCGAGGAAGCCGTAGGAGAAGTAGGTCGACATGGGGATGAGCGCGGTGCGCAGGCCGTGCTTGAGCAGCACCGTCCGCCGTCCCAGCCCCTTGGCCCGCGCGGTGCGCAGATAGTCGGAGCCGAGGACGTCGAGCATGGTGTTGCGCTGGTAGCGGCTGTAGCTCGCGACGGCGAAGAGGGCGACGGAGAGGGTGGGCAGCAGGAGGTGCACGGAGCGGTCCTTCAGGATCGTCCAGAAGCCGCCGGTCAGACCGGGGCTCCTCTCCCCCGTGAACTGGATGAGATCGGTGCCGGTGCTCTGGTTGAACCAGATCGCGCCGGTCTTGAGCAGGATGGCCAGCAGGAACACCGGCGTGGAGAGCAGCGCGAAGGAGGCGACGGTGACCGCGCGGTCGCTGAGCCGGTACTGCCGTACGGCCGTCCAGGCGCCGGCCAGGACGCCCGCGACCGTGCCGAGGACGGTGCCGGCCAGCAGCAGCCGCAGGCTGACGCCGAGCCGGCGGCCGAACTCGGCGTTGACGGAGGTGCCGTCGATGGTCTGCCCGAGGTCGCCGCGCACCGCGTGGCCCGCCCAGTGCAGGAAGCGGGAGAGCAGCGGGTCGTGGTCGTTGACGCCGATCTCGGTCAGGTGATGGTTCACCGAGGCCGCGGGGATCGGCGGCTGCCGGCCGGCGTAGTACGCGCGCGGGTCGAGCGCGAGGGACGCCAGCAGGTAGGAGAGGCAGACGGCGGCCAGCAGCAGCACGGCGTAGTAGCCGAGGCGTTTGGCCAGGTAGGCAGGCACAGAAGAAATGGTGTAGTCCTCCTGTTGCCACATCATGAAGAGAACATGTCAGAAATCCGGGAGCCCTCCCCCGGCGGTCGTGACCCGTTCTACGTTCGGCGCATCCGCTCCCGTTCTCCGCGAAGGACCCCCACATGCGCCCGCCCCTGCGCTCCACCACCGCCACTGCCTGGCTCGCCGCCACCGCGGCGACGGCATTGCTGGTGACCGGCTGCGGCTCCTCGGACGACGGCAGACCCGCCGCCCAGAAGAGCGCGGCCCCGGCCGGCAGCCAGCAGATCAACGCCCACCCGCTGGGCGACATCAAGCAGGGCGGCACCCTCAAGCTGCCCATCTCGCAGTGGATCGCCGACTTCAACCGCTACACCGCCAACGGCAACCAGGGCGACGCCGCCAGCATCAATGAACTGGTCGAACCAGACCTGTTCGACGCGGACGCGCAAGGCGACAGCCACATCAACAAGAACTTCCTCGTCTCCGCCGAGGTCACCTCGACCAGTCCGCAGACGGTCGTCTACAAGCTCAACCCGAAGGCCCGGTGGTCCGACGGAAAGCCCCTGAGCTGGCGCGACTTCAAGGCCGTATGGCAGGCGCAGAACGGGAAGAACAAGGCGTACGAGGCCGCCGACACCTCCGGATACGAGCAGATCACCACGGTCGAGCAGGGCGCCGACGCCCACCAGGTCAAGGTCGTCTTCGCCGGCCGGTACGCCGACTGGCAGCGGCTGTTCGACCCGCTGCTGCCGGCCGCCGCGATCGACACACCCGACAAGTTCAACAAGGGCTGGACCGAGAAGATCCCGGTCACCGGCAACGCGTTCAAGATCTCGGCGTACGACAGGACGGCCCAGACGATCACGGCGGTCCCCGATCCGAACTGGTGGGGAACCAGGCCCAAGCTGGACTCGATCGTCTTCCGCGCCCTGGACTACACGGCCTGGACGGACGCCTACCTCAACAAGGAGATCGACTACGCCTCCGCGATCCTCCCCGAGGACTACAAGCGGCTCAACAAGGCGGCCGGCACCGACATCCGGGTCGGCGCCCGCTGGGACGAGGTGCACATCGAGCTCAACGGCGCGCACGGGCCGCTCAAGGACGTCCGGGTCCGCCAGGCCCTCCAGCACGCCATCGACCGCAAGGCCATCGCCACCGCCTTCGGCAAGGATCTCCCGGTCGAACTGAAGACGTACGGCAACCACTTCTTCATGCCCAACCAGGCCGGCTACCAGGACAACTCCGGCGGCTACGCCACATACGACCTGAAGAAGGCGGGCGAGCTGCTGGACGCGGCGGGCTGGAAGCTCCAGGGCGACAAGCGCGTCAAGGACGGCAGGCAGCTCACCCTCGGCTACACGCTCAGCGCCGGCTCCACCTCCGCGCAGGTCGACCAGTCCGAGCTGGTCCAGGCGCAGCTGGCGCAGGTCGGCATCAAGGTCGACATCCAGAAGGTGCCGAGCGACGACTACTTCTCCAAGTACGTCACCATCGGCAACTTCGACCTGACCAGCTTCCGCTGGGTCGACCAGACGTTCCGCTCCCAGGCGTACCCGATCTACCGGCAGCCGTCGGGCAAGAACCTCTACGAGAACTACGGCTCGGTGGGCTCGCCGGAGATCGACGCGCTGCTGACGAAGGCGGGCGAGACCACGGACACCGCCGCCGCGAACAAGCTGTACAACGAGGCCGACGCGAAGATCTGGGCGCTGGGCCACTCCATCCCGCTCTACCAGCGCCCGCAGGTGCTGGCGGTCCGCTCCGACCTGGCGAACTTCGGCGCGACCGGACTGGCCTCCGACGACTACACGAAGGTGGGCTGGCTCAAATAGCCCCGTCCTGGCGGCGGACTCCGCACGAAGGCGGGCCGGCTCACCCGACCCTGTCCTGCACGGGCTGCCGGTGGAGGGCTCCGCGGACCAGGTCCGCCACCGCGCCGTCCGCCGGGGGCGCGGCCACGCAGGACAGGGCGAGCCGTACGGCCAGCTCGCAGGAGCGGGCCAGCTCGCCGTCCGTCCTGGCCGCGCCGGTCCCGGAGAGCACGGCCACCGCCCGGTCCCGCACCATCTGCACGAAGTCGCCGGGCGAGGGCAGCGGCCCGTCCGCCCGGCGCTGCGCGGGCACCGCGGAGGAGGACGGCACGGCGGAGAGCGTCGGCGCGGGCAGGCGCTCGCTCCAGCAGCCGGTGAGCATGGCCCGGACGAGCGCGTTCTCGCGGGCCGTGGAGGTCATCCACTCGGCGGTCGCGGTGAGCCGCTCGCGCGCCTCGGCATGGCTCCCCAACGCCCGTTCGACCCCTGCGAGATACCCGTCCGCCTCCCGGCGCACCAGCGCCCTCGCCAGGCCTTCCTTGCTGCCGAACTCGTTGTACAGCGTCTGCCGGGACACCCCGGCCGCGGCCGCCACGTCGACCATCCGCACGGCAGCCCACGGCCGGCGCGCAAGCGCCGCGTACGCGGCGTCCAGAAGGGATTCCCGGGCTGCAGGCATCATCGCCTCCCTGGGGCGAGCGGCTCTGCGCCCAGATTTGACGCGCACGAATCCACTGTCAAGGGTTCGCGAAGGCATCGGGGGGCGCCCTTCGGCCAACACACGCCCGATCACTTGCCGGCATCACCAGGCCTCCCCTGGTAGCCCCACCCCCACCCCTGCAGATACCGTTCGTCACATGCCGGACTACCTCGATGACCTGCGTCTCGCCCACGTGCTCGCGGACGCGGCCGACGCCGTCACCATGGACCGCTTCAAGGCCCTCGACCTCAAGGTCGAGACCAAGCCGGACCTGACCCCGGTGAGCGAGGCGGACAAGGCCGCCGAGGAGCTGATCCGCGGCCAGTTGCAGCGCGCCCGCCCGCGGGACGCGATCCTCGGCGAGGAGTACGGCATCGAGGGCACCGGCCCGCGCCGCTGGGTGATCGACCCGATCGACGGCACCAAGAACTACGTGCGCGGCGTCCCGGTCTGGGCGACCCTGATCTCCCTGATGGAGGCGGCCGAGGGCGGCTACCAGCCGGTCGTCGGCCTGGTCTCCGCGCCCGCGCTGGGCCGCCGCTGGTGGGCCGCGAAGGGGCACGGCGCCTTCACCGGCCGCAGTCTGTCCTCGGCGACCCGCCTGCACGTCTCCAGGGTCTCGAAGCTGGCTGACGCGTCCTTCGCGTACTCCTCGCTGGGCGGCTGGGAGGAGCGGGGGCACCTGAACGGGTTCCTGGACCTCACCCGCGACGTGTGGCGCACGCGCGCGTACGGCGACTTCTGGCCGTACATGATGGTCGCCGAGGGGTCCGTGGACATCTGCGCCGAGCCGGAGCTGTCCCTGTGGGACATGGCGGCCAACGCGATCGTGGTGACGGAGGCCGGCGGCACCTTCACCGGCCTCGACGGCCGTCCGGGCCCGCACAGCGGCAACGCGGCCGCGTCCAACGGTCTGCTCCACGACGAGCTGCTGTCGTACCTCGCCCAGCGTTACTGAAACGGTCTTCTGAGGCACAACGGGGCTGAACGGGGTTACCGACCCCGGCACATATGAGCGCGTGCGCCCTCAATTGGATGCACGCACCCCCTTGTTGACCCCCGCTTTACCTGCCACCCTGAGAGAACCCTCACTTGTGCATTTGTGAATCGCCGCACTATCCCGGCGGTTCCCTAGGAGGTGGCACCCTTCATGCTCGTCCGCGACGCCATGAGCACGGTGGTCCTCACCGTCGGCCCCGCCCACACCCTCCGCCAGGCAGCCGCCCTGATGTCCGCGCGCCGCGTGGGCGCGGCGATCGTCCACGACCCGGACGCCGGTGGCATCGGAATCCTCACCGAACGCGACATCCTCAACTCCGTGGGCCTCGGCCAGAACCCGGACACGGAGCCCATCCACGCCCACACCACCAACGACGTCGTCTTCGCCACCCCGACCTGGACGCTGGAGGAGGCGGCCCGGGCGATGGCCCACGGCGGCTTCCGCCATCTGATCGTCCTGGACGGCGGCGAACCGGCCGGCATCGTCTCGGTCCGCGACATCATCCGCTGCTGGGCCCCGGCCCGCGCACCGCAGCCCGTGTAGCGGCCCCTGCGGGCATGCCGAACGGGCCGGACCCCGACCTCCCGGGGATCCGGCCCGCCCGCCCACGACAAGCGGTCCAGTACTGGCCCAGCACTTGTCCAGTACTGGAATGTCAGCCACGCAGGGCCTGGACCGCGGCCTCCAGTCGCTTGCCGAAGTCTCCGTCGGCCTGACGGAAGTTGTTGATCGCGCGCTCGGCGATGTCGTCGCGCGACACCTTGGCGATGAAGCCGGCCAGGTTCCCGATCAGCCGCTCCTGCTCGTCCGCGGACATCAGGCGGTAGAGGTTGCCCGCCTGCACGAAGTCGTCGTCCTCGGCGTGCACGGGTGCGGGGTGGTTGCCGGTGCCGCCGGCGAGAGCGTCGTACGGCTGCCACAGCGGACGACCGGTCTGCGCCGGTCCGCCGAAGCTGTTCGGCTCGTAGTTCTTCGCGCCGCCGTGCCGGCCGTCGTACAGGGAGCCGTCCCGGGAGTAGGTGCGCGCCTCGACGGCGTGCGGGCGGTTGACCGGCAGGTGGTCGGCGTTGATGCCGACGCGGTAGCGGTGCGCGTCGCCGTAGGCGAAGAGGCGGCCCTGGAGCATCTTGTCGGGGGACGGGCCGATGCCGGGCACGAAGTGCGCCGGGGAGAAGATCGACTGCTCGACCTCGGCGAAGACGTTCTGCGGGTTGCGGTTCAGCTCCAGCCTGCCGATCTCGATCGGCGGGTAGTCCTCGTGCGGCCACACCTTGGTGAGGTCGAACGGGTTGAAGCGGTAAGTCGCCGCGTCCGCCGCCGGCATGATCTGCGCCTGCACGGTCCAGGTCGGGAAGTCCCCGCGCTCGATGGCCTCGCGCAGGTCGCGCTGGTGGCTGTCGGGGTCCTCACCGGCGAGCCTGTCGGCCTCGGCCTGGGTGAGGTTCCTGATCCCCTGGTCGGTCTTGAAGTGGTACTTGACCCAGAAGACCTCGCCGGCCGCGTTGTTCCACTGGTAGGTGTGCGAGCCGTAGCCGTTCATGTGGCGGTACGACGCCGGGATGCCGCGGTCGCCGAACAGCCAGGTCACCTGGTGCGTGGCCTCGGGGCTGAGCCCCCAGAAGTCCCAGACGTTGTCCGCCTCCTGGCTGCCCGTGTACGGGTCGCGCTTCTGGGTGTGGATGAAGTCGGGGAACTTGATGGCGTCCTTGATGAAGAACACCGGAGTGTTGTTGCCGACGAGGTCGTAGTTGCCCTCCTCGGTGTAGAACTTCAGCGCCCAGCCACGCGGGTCGCGCACGGCGTCGGCCGAACCGAGGCTGCCGGCCACGGTCGAGACCCGCAGGAACGTCTCGGTCTGCCTGCCGACCTCGGAGAGGAAGGCGGCGCGCGTGTACGGCGTGACGTCGGCGGTCACCGTGAAGGTGCCGTAGGCGCCCGCACCGCGCGCGTGCACCACCCGCTCCGGGATGCGCTCACGGTTGAAGTGGGCGAGCTTCTCCAGCAGGAGCTGGTCCTGGACCAGGACCGGACCGCCGATGCCCGCGGTCTCGCTGTTCTGGTTG
This sequence comes from Streptomyces hyaluromycini, assembly GCF_002217755.1. Taxonomy (GTDB): domain Bacteria; phylum Actinomycetota; class Actinomycetes; order Streptomycetales; family Streptomycetaceae; genus Streptomyces; species Streptomyces hyaluromycini. Next base: position 673,498 of record NZ_BCFL01000016.1, read on the forward strand.
TCGGCCACCGGCGCCCCCGCCTCCGTGGTCAACGGCCCCTGCGTCACACCTGTCTCCTGCGTCATTTCACACCATTCCTGTCACTTTGCTGGCCCCGAACTCGATCCTACATTGGACTAAGTCCAAGTCAAGCAGAGCTCCAAAGTCACACCTGTTCGGAAAAAGGGGCCCCTGCTGTTAGGCTGAATGCCATGAGTGACCTTCTGGAACGGCTGCGTGGACGCGGATGGCGCATGACCGCGCAGCGACGCGTCGTGGCCGAGGTCCTGGACGGCGAGCACGTCCACATGACGGCCGACGAGGTCCACGCCAAGGCCGTCGTCAAGCTGCCCGAGATCTCCCGGGCGACCGTCTACAACACGCTGGGCGAGCTGGTCTCGCTCGGTGAGGTCATCGAGGTCTCGACGGACAAGCGCGCCAAGCGGTACGACCCGAACGCGCACCGGCCGCACCATCACCTGGTCTGCGCCCGCTGCGGCTCGATCCGTGACGTCCACCCGACCGGCAACCCGATGGCCGACCTGCCCGCCTCGGAGCGCTTCGGCTTCACGGTCTCCGACGTCGAGGTGACGTACCGCGGCCTGTGCCCGGACTGCGCGGCAGCCGTCTGACAAACGTTTCCGAAGGCCCCGGCACTCGTCACTCGTGATGAGCGCCGGGGCCTTCGTCGTACTCTGCGGGCCTCCGGAGCACCCGGGCACCGGGCACCCGGGCACAAAAAACCGAGGGCCGGAGTCCGTTTCCGGACTCCGGCCCTCGGCCTTCAGTAGCGGGGACAGGATTTGAACCTGCGACCTCTGGGTTATGAGCCCAGCGAGCTACCGAGCTGCTCCACCCCGCGTCGATGAACTGAACACTACGTGAGGGACACGGACAGAAGCAAATCAATACCGGTCAGCCCACCTGACCTGCGGAAACGCACCGGCCTACGCCGACAGCTCCTCCCGCAGCGCGTCCCGGAGCCGCCCCGCCCGCTCGGTCACCTCCGCCGGCCCCAGCGCCACCGCCCGGTCGGCCCACCGCTGCCCCACCGCCAGCTCGCCACGACGCGCGTAGACCAGGGCGAGCCGCAACGCCGCCCGCCCGTGCCCCGCGTCCGCGGCCCGCTCCCACCACACGGCCGCCTCCGGTTCGCTCCCCTCCCGGGCCAGCAGCAGCCCGAGGTTGAACGCGCCGTTGCGCGACCCGGCCTCGGCCGCCGCCCGGTACCAGCGCGCCGCCTCCACCACATCCCCGCGCGCCGCGGCCAGCATCCCGACCCGCACCTGGGCCCGCCGGTGCCCCTGCGAGGCGGCCCGCTCGTACCACTCCTCGCACTCGGTCTTCACGTTCAGGGACGACTCCCCGAGTTCATGCTCGGACACCGCCGGCCGGCGCGCGTCGAGGACGGCGGCGAGCCGGTAGGCGGCCTCGGCACTGCCCCCGCCCGCCGCACACCGCAGATGGCGCTCGGCGGCGGCCTCGTCGCCCTCGCGCAGCCGCGCGATGCCGACCTGCAGCGCCGCCTCCGTGTGCCCGGCGGCGGCCGCCTGCTCGTAGCAGCGCAGCGCGACCCGCTCCTCGCCCCGTCCGGCGTAGAGAATCCCCAGGTTGAACGCGGCGTCCACGCTCCCCGCCTCCGCGGCCTTGGAGAACCACGGCTCGGCGCCGCTCGTGTCTCCGACCTGGAGCAGCAGGATGGCGAGCGCGTTCGCGGCCTCGCGGTGCCCCGCGTACGCGGCCCGCCGGTACCACTGCTCGGCCTGCGCGGTCCGCCCCTGCTCGGCGCAGAGCAGCCCGAGGTTGTACGCCCCGTTGTCGTCGCCGGCGTCCATCGCCGCCCGGTACCAGCGCTCCGCGGTCTGCGTCTCGCCGCGCTCGGCGTGCAGCGCGCCAAGCGCGTTCGCCGCGTTGCCGTCGCCGTCCTGCGCGGCCCGCAGCCACCACACGGCGGCACTCTCGGTGTCCCCGGCGTCGCGCAGCAGGAAGCCGAGCGCGCAGGCGGCCCGGGCCTCGCCGTCCTTGGCGGAGGTCAGGTACCAGCGCCCGGCCTCCCTGAGCTCGCCGCGCCGCTCCAGGATCGCGCCGAGGTGCAGCGCGGCCCTCCGGTGCCCGCGGGCAGCGGCCTGCCGGTACCACTGCTCGGCCTCGTCGGCCTCCGGAGCCCCGGCCGGAGTCTCCGTGTCGACATTGTCGGGCCCGGTCTCGCCCTCGCCCACGCCCGCCCTGCGGTCCAGCGCGCGCGCCAGCCGGTACGCCGCCTCCCGGTGCCCCCGCTCGGCGGCGGCCCGCATCCACTGTCCGGCGTCCGCGTCCCCCCGGTGCTCCAGCAGGTCGGCCAGCGCGTAGGCGCCGAGCGCGTGGCCCTGCTCGGCGGACTGGCGCAGCCAGTACTCGGCGGCGGGTTCGTCGCCGCGTTCGCGGTGGTGGCGGCCCAGCGCGTGGGCGGCGGCCGCGGATCCGGCGACGGCGGCGATCCGCCACCAGCCGGCCGCCTCGTCCGGGTAGCCGCGCTGGTGCAGCAGGACACCCAGGTTGTTCGCGGCGGCCCGGTCACCGGCGGCGGTGGCCGCGCGCAGCTGGGGCTCGGCTCCGTCGAGGTCGCCACGGCGCAGCAGCATGGCGCCGAGCACACTCATCGACTCGACGTCACCTGCCTCGGCCTGGAGCCGGCGGCGCGCCTCCTCGGCGGCCTCGGCGGCCTCGTCGCGGGTAGGCTCCTCGCCCGAAGGCTGCACAAATCGCCCTGTCTCGAACAGAGTTGCCTTGTCCCCCATAACGTTCATCGTCGCACCACCTGCAACCTGGGTACACCACGTATACCGCAGACCGTGAGGTCACTTCAGCGTTTTGTCGACATGCCCACAGAACGACAAGTCAAACACAACTCCGCCAACTCCCCACAGCGGCGCGGCGACCCCGCCCACCGGTACATGCGTTCGCCGCCCGTCCGGACACCGGGAGCCGTCCGGCCGGGCAGACCTGCCCCCGGACACACGAAGGCCCGGATCCAAAAGGATCCGGGCCTTCGATTCCAGTAGCGGGGACAGGATTTGAACCTGCGACCTCTGGGTTATGAGCCCAGCGAGCTACCGAGCTGCTCCACCCCGCGCCGTTGTGACTCAACCGTACCACGGCGCGGAGCCGGTTCGATCATCCGCTCTGGATCACCTGCTCTGGATCACCTGGCCTTGATCACCTGGTCTTGATCATCCGCTGGGACTGCTGCTCGCGGTGGCACTCGGACTGGCGCTGGCGCCGGCACTGGCACTGGGGCTGGGACTGCTGCTCGGCGTCGTGCCCCCACCGGTCTTGCCGGCCTTGGACTGTGCCTCCTCGGCCCGCTTGAGCGCGTCCTGCAGCTCGTCCTGAGCCTTGCCGTACGCCGTCCAGTCGCCCTTCTTCAGGGCCTCCTGGCCCGCTTCGAAGGCTTTCTGGGCATCGTTCAGCGCCTCTTGGACCGTGGGGTTGCCGGACGTCGGTGGTGTGGTCGTCCCGGTGTCCGAAGATCCCGTGTCCGAACTGTTCGTCCCGAACACCTTGTTGAGCGCCTCGTCGAGGGTGTTCTCGAAGGCGGTCCTGCCCTCGTAGGTCACCAGAACCTTGCGCAGCAGCGGGTACTTGACCCCGGCACCGCGTACGTAGACGGGCTCCGCGTACAGCAGGCCGTCGTCCAGCGGCACGGTCAGCAGATTGCCGTACTCCACCTCGGAGTCGCCGCCCTTGAGGAGTTTGATGGCGGCGGCGATGTCCTGTTCGGAGTTGAACTTGCTCTGGACCTGTTTGGGCCCGTCGACGGTCGTGCTGGTCGGCAGTTTCAGGATTCTGATCTTGCCGTAGTCCTTGGAACCGGCCTCGGAGTCGACCGACATGAACGCACTGAGGTTGTCCCGGCCGTTGGGCGTGAACGTCGTCGACAGCGAGAACGCCTGCGCGCTCTGGTCGGGCATCTTCATGCTCAGGTAGTACGGCGGCACCGCGTCGCCCGAGTTGTTGGTCGGGTCGTCGGGCACCTGCCACACCTCGCTGCCGGTCAGGAACGTCTGGGCGTCCGTCACGTGGTAGCGGGTGAGCAGCTCGCGCTGGACCTTGAACAGGTCCTGCGGGTACCGGAGATGGTCCATCAGGTCCTGCGAGATGGCGCTCTTCGGCTGCACGGTGCCCGGGAAGGCCTTCATCCAGGTCTTCAGCACCGGGTCCTCGGTGTCCCACTGGTAGAGCTTGACCTCGCCGGTGTACGCGTCGACGGTCGCCTTCACCGAGTTGCGGATGTAGTTGACCTGGTTCTGCTGGGCGACCACCGCGCGCGAGTTGTTGGTCGCGGTCAGCGAGTCGGCCGTCGTGTCACCGAGGGTCGTACGCGAGGCGTAGGGGTAGCCGTTCGACGTCGTGTACGCGTCGACGATCCACTGGATACGGCCCTTCACCACGGCCGGGTAGGCGTCGCCGTCGATGGTCAGCCAGGGGGCGACCGCCTCCACGCGCTCCTTGGGCGTGCGGTTGTACAGGATCCGCGAACCCTTGCCGATCGCGCCGGAGTACAGGATCTGCGGCTCGTTGAACGCCACCGCGTACGCGGCCCGGTTGATCGGGCTGGAGAGGCTGACCCCGCTCTTGCCCGCGTAACTGGTGGTCTTCTCGCCGTTGTCGTCGGAGTAGTCGATCTCCTTCTGGGGACCGCCGACGATCGAGTACGTGGTCGTCTTCTCGCCGTAGTAGACCCGCTGCTGGTACGTGCCCAGGGAGCCCGTGGACGGCAGGTCGGACTCGGTGAAGACCGGCTGGCCCTGGTCGTCGGCCTCGGTGCCCTTGGCGGCGACCACGCCGTAGCCGTGCGTGTAGCGGAAGTGGTCGTTGATCCAGTTGTTCTTCGGGATGCCGGCCAGGTTCAGCTCGCGCAGCCCGATGACGGTGTCCTGGACCTTGCCGTCCTTGGTGTAGCGGTCCACGTCCAGGTTGGTCGGGAACGCGTAGTAGTTCCGCATCTGCTGGAGCTGCTGGAACGTGGGCGACACGATGTTCGGGTCCATGATCCGGATGCTCGCCGTGGTGTCGACGTCGCCCCGGAGCCTGGCCTTGTCCGTGGTGCTGCTCTTGCCCGTGTACTCGGTGACCTGGGTGTCGTCGATTCCGTACGCCTCGCGGGTCGCCTTGAGGTTCTTCTGGACGTACGGGGCTTCCTTGGCCTGCTCGTTGGGCTGGACCTGGAACTTCTGGACGATCGCCGGATAGAGGCCGCCGATGAGGATCGCGGACAGGACCATCAGGCCGAAGCCGATGACGGGCAGCTGCCAGGTGCGCCGCCACAGGGTGGCGAAGAACAGCAGCGCGCAGATGACGGCGATGCAGAACAGGATCGTCTTGGCCGGCAGATACGCGTTCGCGTCGACGTACCGCAGTCCGGTCCAGTTGTCGGTGGCCTTGAAGTCGCTGGACTTGACGGCGAGTCCGTAGCGGTCGAGCCAGTAGGCGACCGCCTTGAGGGCGACGAAGATGCCGAGCAGCACCGACAGGTGGCCGGTCGCGGCACCGGTGGCGCGCGCGCCGGGGCTGGTGACGCGCAGCCCGCCGTACAGGTAGTGGGTGAGCGCGGCGGCGATCAGGGAGAGGATCGCGGTGGCGAAGCCGAACCCCAGCAGGAAGCGGTACCAGGGCAGGTCGAAGGCGTAGAAGGAGACGTCGAGGTGGAACTGCGGGTCCTTCTGGTGGAAGGGCACGCCGTTGACCCACATCAGCCAGGTGCGCCACTGGCCGGCCGCGGAGGCGCCGGCGATCAGCCCGACCAGCGCGGTGACCGCGAGCAGCAGCCACTTCTTGTACGGCGCGATGCCCATCCGGTAGCGGTCGAGACTCTGCTGCTCCATGGACATGGCGCTCAGCGGGGGCCGCAGCCGGTGCGCCAGCCAGATGTTGAAGCCCACGGCGGCCGCCATCAGCAGGCCGAAGACGGAGAACAGCCCGATCTTGGTCCACAGGGTGGTGGTGAACACCGAGGAGTAGTGCACCGACCGGTACCAGAGCCAGTCCGTCCAGAAGCCCGCGAACATGGTGAACGCCATGCCGAGCACGGCAAGGACGCCCAGTGTCAGCAGCAGGGTCCGGACCCGCCGGGACGGACGTCCGGTCGCTCTGATCCGTGGCCCCGTCGGGCCTCCGCCGCGGTCCGGCATCTGGAAAGCCAAGGTGCGCACCTCGAAGTCGCTGTTGATCCGCTGTTGATCCGCTTTTGTTCCGTCAGGCCCCCGTGATCGGGGGCCGTCCGTGGCCCCCCGTGATCGCGAGGCCACACCTATGCAACTTACTCACGGCTTACTCGGTTCCCGATTCCGGCCATGAACGAGGCAGGATTGTGACCATGTCCAACACTCCCATGGCAGCGAACCCGCTCACCCGGGCCGTCCTCGAGATCGACGAGTACGCCTCCGGCCTCGGCTGGGACCAGCCCGCTCGCCTCTTCGCCCTCGTCGACACCGCACGGCTGCGCACCCAGGAACCGGCTCTCGCCGCCCAGCTCGGTCTGGAGGACGAGCCCGCGACCACCGGTCTCACCCCGATCGAGCAGGACGAAGTGCCAACGGACAAGGGGCTGGACGAGTTCCTCGGCACCATCGCCTGGCCGGACGCGGTGGTCGGCTGCGCGCTCACGGTGGAGCGGCTGATGCTGCCGCCGTCCGCCGAGTCCCAGGTCCCCGAGGGGATGAGCGAGGCCAGGCTGGCCAAGTGGGTGGCGAGCCACCCCGACCGCCAGGAGGTCCGGATGACGGTTGCCGTGCTGCGCGACGGCAGCCGCGACTCGGCGGTACGCCTGCGCGAGAAGGACTCGCCGACGGAGGTCCTCACCGGCCCCGAGCTGGTCCCGGGCCTGGCGGACGCGCTGAAGGCGACCTTCGAGGACTGAGACCGTCGCCGGACCGCACCCGGGGCACCGGGGGCGCCCCTCGTCAGGAAGGGCGCCCCCGGCCGCGTATCCGCCGGCTCAGCCCTTGGTGGTGCACTTCGGCAGGGCGCCGGTGTCTCCGCTGCGGATGTCCTTGAGGGCGCCGAGGGCGTCGTCGATGGTCTTGACCTTGACCAGGGTGAGCCCGCCGGGGGTGTCCTTGGCGGCCTCGGCGCAGTTGTCTGCCGGGGTCAGGAAGTACTGGGCGCCCTTGCTGCGCGCGCCGATGGTCTTCAACGAGATGCCGCCGATCGGACCGACCTTGCCGTCGTCGTCGATCGTGCCGGTACCGGCGACGAACTTGCCGCCGGTGAGGCTGCCCGGGGTGAGCTTGTCGTAGATCCCGAGCGAGAACATCAGCCCCGCGCTCGGCCCGCCGACATCGGCGAGCTTGATGTCGATGGAGAACGGGAACGTGTGATCGGTCCCGGCGGAGATCCCGACGATGGCGCGCTTCTGGCCGCTGTCGTCGGAGGTGGCGGTGGTGATGGTGACGTTCTGCGTCTTGGTCGCCGTCTTGTTCGCCTTCACGGCGGCGGCCTGCTCCTTGGCCGGGACGACGGTGAAGACGACCTTCTCGCCGGGCTTGTGCTTGGTCACCAGGGTGGCGACGTCGGCCGGCTGCTTGACCGCCGTGCCGTCGACGGCCTTGATCACGTCACCGGCGTGCAGCCTGCCCTCGGAAGGCGAGCCCTTGAGGACCGTCGACACGATCACCCAGGACTTCACCGGGACATCCAGCTCCTTCAGGGCGGCGACCTTCGCGCTCTCCTGGGACTCGCTGAACTCCTCGGCGTTCTCCTGCGTCGACTGCTGCTCCGTCTTGCCGTCCGGGTACAGCGTGTCGTGCGGCACGACCTTGTTGTCGTGCGAGAGCCATCCGTAGACCGCCTCGACAAGATTCATCTTGTAGTCGGCGCTGGTGACCCTCACCGTGGTCATGTTCAGATGCCCGGAGGTCGTGTAGGTCTTGTGACCGGAGATCTGCAGCACCGGCTCGCCGTCGTGGTCCCCGAGCGTGTTCACGGTCGGGCCGGGAGACATCTCCGAGTACGGCACGTTGATGAGCACTCCGGCGCACAGGAGCGCGATCAGCATCAGAGTGGAGGCGAGCATCGTCGCGGTGCGGCGTGGCATGCAAAGACAGTACGGGACGGGTCTGTCAGCGCACCGTCAGGGCCACCCGTCACACGCGCCTCAGCCGCCGGAGCGGGACTTCTCCATGGCCTCGCGGAAGCGCGCGTACCCGTCGAGCTCCGGCCCGTCGCTGCGCGCCCTCCTCGTCCGGTTGGCCCAGCTGCCCCACAGACCGGCACCGACCGCCGCCACAAGCGGAATCAGCAACCAGACGAGCGCCGCCATGCCGACCTCCAACCTCATGAGCGTCCGCGACTGACTGATCAGCAGATTAATCACCCGCACTGACAACGCTCACGCGAGGGGTACGGTTACGCAAGCGGAGGCCGGACAGGGGCCCTTCAGCAGGCCCCGACCCATTCCTCCGTCCCATCCGAGAACTTCTGGTGCTTCCAGATGGGCACCTCGTGCTTGAGGTCGTCGATCAGCTTCCGACAGGCTTCAAAGGCGTCGCCCCGATGCGGACACGACACGCCGACGACCACAGCGAGATCACCCACCCGCAGGTCCCCCACCCGATGCACGGCGGCCAGCGCCCGCACCGGGTACTCGGCGACGACCTTCTCGGCGATCCGCCGCATCTCGCTCTCGGCACTGGGATGACACGAATAGCCGAGCGCGTCCACGTCAGCGCCCCCGTCGTGATTCCGCACGGTCCCCACGAACAGCGCGATCCCGCCGGCCGCGTCGTCCCCCACGGCCGCGAAGACCTCGTCCAAGGAGAGCGCACTCTCCCGAATCCCGATCAACTTCACGGGATCGACGGCGCCCCGCTCCCCAGGATGATCACTCACAACAGCCATACCCCCATCGTGCCGCAAGCCCAGGACCACACGGAATACCGCTATCACCAGGCACACACGCGTACGGCTTTGGAGACTCGTACAGTGTGGTGTCTTCCAGCCCGTCCGACGATCGAGAACGACAGCCGGCCCGCACCCCCACTCTCCAGCCCGTCCGACGTTCGAGGACGACAGCCGGCCCGCACCCCCACTCTCCAGCCCGTCCGGCGTTTGAGGACGAGGCCGTTCAGGCCGAAGCGGGGGTCTGGGGGCGCCGCCCCCAGGGACGGGGGGGCGAAGGGGGCCCGCCCCCTGGATGACGGGACGGGTAGGGGCGGCGGGGGCGAAACTCCCCCTCAGATCCGCCGCCGCGCCTTCCGAGCCCGCCGCACCACGGCCGCCGCCCCCAGCAACGCGACCGTCGCTCCCGCCGCACCGGCAGCCGTCGCATCCTTGCGCCCCAGCCGCCGCCCCACCACCGTGTGCCGCCCGGCCACCTCCTCCAGCAACTCGGCCAGCACCTCCTCGTTCGTCCACCCCGGCCGCCACCCGGCGTCATGCAGCCGGCTCCCGCTCACCACCCACGGATACATCGTGTACGCGAGATCCCCGGCCGGCGACGGCGTCAGCCCGATCCGGTGCAGCCGAGCCGCGGCGCCCAGCGCCACCGCCGACGGCAGCTCCATCCGCCGGATCCCGCTGAGCTCCTCGACCTCCTCCTGCTCCAGCCACCCGTCGCAGCCGACGGCGAGTTCCCCGTCGACCTTCTCCAGGACGGCGTACTCCAGCGCGCTGCACAGATCCTCGACGTGACAGAACTGCCACGCGGGCCGCGACCCCGCGACGACAAGCAGCCGAGGCGACTCGAAGTACCTGGTCAGCGCGGTGTCGGTGCCCCCGACCAGCACCCCGGGGCGCACGACGGTGACATTGAGCCCGGGGTGCGCGCGGGGCGCCCGGCGTGCGAGCCGCTCGATCTCCAGCAGGTCGCCGACCCCGGTGGCCTCCGCGGTGGCACGCAACTCCGCATCCTCCGACAACGGCAGCTCGTTGTCCGGAAGCGCGCCGTAGACCATCGCGGAGGTGCACAGCACCACGCGGTGCACCCCGGCGGCGGCCGCCGCCGTCAGCACGGTCTGCGTCCCCCGCACGTTGTAGGCCGTACGAGCGGCCGAATCGGTCTCCAGATCAAGGTCGAGCGCGAGATGCACCACCACATCGGCCCCACGGAGCTTGTCCGCGATGGCCGGATCCCGCACGTCCAGGATGTGCCACTGGGCGTCGGCGCACTCCCCGCGCCGCTCGTCGATGGCGATGACCTGTCTGATCTCCTGGGACGCGGCCAGCCGCTCGGTGAGCAGCGCGCCGACCCCGGTCGCGGCGCCGGTCACGGCGACGACGGGCCCGCGCACCGCGGGAGGGGTTGAGTGGTTTCGCGCTGCGCGAACCTGCGGATCTGGGGAACTCACCGGGCGTCTCCAGCGGTTGTCTTCAGTACGAGCGCGTGTGACGCGTACGTACCAGGTGGCATCCATCCTGCCGCAGGCCGACTGTCGGCGAAGCACCGAGGCCCGATCGGGTCGGGGTGTCTACGCTGGGTGGTGTTGTCGGGCAGCCGCGCCGCCGGAGAGAACCGGTGGCCTTACCAGCCGAGGATTCCCGTGAGTGACACCCCATTCGGTTTCGGCCTTCCGCCGGAGGAGCCGGAAGACGGCGACGAGGGCAAGAAGAAGGACCAGCAGAGCGGTGGTGGGCAGGGACCGGCCAACCCGTTCGGTTTCGGCACGCCCGGAGGCGGCGGCTTCGGCGGCCCCGGTGCCGACAATCCGTTCGCTGCCATGTTCGGTTCGCTGAACCCCACCGACCTGGGCGCGGCCTTCCAGCAGCTGGGCCAGATGCTCTCGTACGAGGGCGGCCCGGTGAACTGGGACATGGCCAAGCAGATCGCCCGCCAGACGGTCTCCCAGGGCACCGCGGACGGCGTCAAGGACGCGAGCGTCGGTCCCGCCGAGCGCACCGCGGTCCAGGAGGCCGTCCGACTGGCCGACCTGTGGCTGGACGACGCGACGTCGCTGCCGTCCGGTTCCGGTTCGGCCGTGGCGTGGTCGCGCGCGGAGTGGGTCGAGGCGACGCTGCCCGCCTGGCAGGAGCTGGTCGACCCGGTCGCCGAGCGGGTCGGCGCCGCGATGGGCGACGTCCTGCCGGAGGAGATGCAGGCCATGGCCGGCCCGCTGATCGGCATGATGCGCTCGATGGGCGGCGCCATGTTCGGCACCCAGATCGGGCAGGCCGTGGGCGTGCTCGCGGGCGAGGTCGTCGGCTCGACCGACATCGGCCTGCCGCTGAGCCCGGCCGGCAAGGCCGCGCTGCTGCCGGTGAACATCGAGGCGTTCGGCAAGGACCTCGGCGTGCCGAAGGAGGAGGTGCGGCTGTACCTCGCGCTGCGCGAGGCGGCCCACCAGCGCCTGTTCGCGCACGTGCCGTGGCTGCGCTCGCACCTGTTCGGCGCGGTCGACGGGTACGCGCGCGGGATCAAGGTCGACACGGCCAAGCTGGAGGACGTGGTCGGCCAGTTCGACCCGCAGAACCCCGAGCAGCTCCAGGACGCCCTCCAGCAGGGCATGTTCCAGCCGGAGGACACGCCCGAGCAGAAGGCCGCCCTGGCCCGTCTGGAGACGGCTCTGGCGCTCGTCGAGGGCTGGGTCGACGCGGTGGTCCACGCGGCCGCGAAGCCGCGCCTGTCGTCCGCCGACGCGCTCCGCGAGACCCTGCGCCGCCGCCGCGCCACGGGCGGCCCCGCGGAGCAGACCTTCGCCACCCTGATCGGCCTGGAGCTGCGCCCGCGCCGGCTGCGCGACGCCTCCCGCCTGTGGGCCTCGCTCACGGACGCGCGCGGTGTCGACGGCCGGGACGCGCTGTGGGCGCACCCCGACATGCTGCCGACGGCGAGCGACCTGGACGACCCGGACGGCTTCGTCCACCGCGAGCAGCTGGACTTCTCCGAGCTCGACAAGATGCTCGGTGAGGCCGCGCAGAAGCCCGACCTGCACAAGAAGGACGACCAGGAGGACCAGGCAAAGGGCGACGACACCGAGTGAGCCTGTACGACGACGCGGTCCTCGTCCTCAAGGGATACGAGGGCCAGGACGAGCTGCGCCAGGCCTACCTGGACCACCTCGCGGCACACCCGGACGGCATGTGGAAGGCCTGTCACGCCGGCCATGTCACGGCGAGCGCGCTGGTCGTCGACCCCGAGCACGGCCGGGTGCTGCTGACCCTCCACAGGAAACTGCGGATGTGGCTGCAGATGGGCGGTCACTGCGAGCCGGGCGACACCACCCTGGCGGCGGCGGCCCTCCGGGAGGCGACCGAGGAGTCCGGCGTCTCCGGGCTGACGCTGCTGCCGGGCGGCCCGGTCCGCCTGGACCGGCACCCGATCCCGGCGCCGTGTCACTGGCACTTCGACGTCCAGTACGCGGCCCTCGCCCCGCGGGGCGCCGCCCACGCGATCAGCGACGAGTCCCTCGACCTGCGCTGGTTCGCCTACGACGAGGTGCCGGAGGTCGCCGACGACTCGGTCGTACGGCTGCTGGAAGAGACCCGCCCGCGGCTCTGACCTGGAGCTTCTGGAGACATCGGCGCATGTGTAAGGGGCGCCCGCACTGGTGGGCGCCCCTTACCTTTCAGGCCCTTCAGGGGCCCTTTCGGGCTCTCAGCTCCAGACGTTGCCCTGGTTCATGCCGCGCGCACCCTGCTGGCCCATGCCGAACTGGGCGGCGACGCCCTGACCGATCTGGGCGTGCTGCGGAGGCAGCAGTTCACTCGGCTGGACCAACGCGAAGCCACTTCCCATGAAGCTCAGCTCCCAGCCCTCCCCGCTGCTGCCCCGGCGCCGCCACACGCCCGAGGAGTGCGTCTGGGCCTGCATCTGGACGCGCAGCCCGGTGGACCAGGCGACGATCGCGTCGGCGTCGCAGTTGACGTACTTGTCGGGCGTGACCTGCATCAGCAGCGGCGCGCCGGAGGTCATCAGGGCGACCTGGCCGCGTCCGGTGATGTTGAGCTGGTACTTCCCGGACCCGGAGATGCCGTAGAGGCTGTCGACGGCGACGACCTCGTAGTGCAGCGAGGAGTCCATGGCGAGGACGTAGCCGCTGTCCACGGTCAGGCCGTCCTGCTCGACGTCCAGGACGTGGATGTGCTGGGCGAGGTTGGCGAAGTAGACCGTGCCCTGCCCGTGGCAGCGCATCAGGTCCAGGCCCTCGCCGGTGTACGCACGCGCGCGTGCCTGGTTGTGGCCCTGGTACTCGGCGTCGAACTCGACGAGCCCCTGGTAGGCGACCATGGTGCCCTTGCGGGCGAGGATGTCGTCATGGCCCTCCAGGACGACCCGCAGCATCTGCTTGTTCTGCAGGCTGTAGCGGCCTGGGGCCTGGGAGTCGTTGAAGGCGAAAAGCGGGCTCTGCATGGTTTCCTGACTCCCCCTCAGCCCCGGAACCGGAGGCGGTCGGTGCTGTCCTCGCTGGGCTGGACGACGACGATGCCCTGGCCGGAGAAGGCCATCTGGTAGGCCTCGCCGCTGCCCCGGCCGATCAGCGACTGCGCCTTGAAGCTGCGCTTGCCCTTGACCTTGAGGTTCGGGGACCAGGCGACCAGCGCGTCCGGGTCGACGTACGTCTCGTCCTCGCCGCCTCCGCAGTCGACGACGATCGGCTTGCCCCGGGAGGTCAGCGCGACCCAGCCCTGGCCGGAGATCTTGGTGTTCCACAGGCCCTGACCGGCGAACTTCGCCAGGCCCTTGACCCGCTCCACGCCCCACGTCAGATGCGCGTCGAAGGCGAGCAGGTTGGTGGCGTTGACGGAGATGCCGTCGCCGTTGAGGTTGATGACGACGACGTTCGCGCCGTAGTCGGCGAGGTAGAGCAGACCGTCGCCGGAGCACTTCATCAGCGGCGCGCCTTCGCCGGTCATCCAGTCCCGGGCGATCTGGCGCACGGCCGGCGGGTTGGGTTCGTACTGCACGAAGCCCTCGTAGGCGACCATCGACCCCACGCGCGCGAGGAGGTCGTTCCCGGTCTGCATGGCGACCTTGAGCATGTGGTCGCCGTGGTTGTCCATGCGGGCGGTGACGGGTGCGGGGGCGTAGCCCGCGAGCGGCTGGTTCATGACGGGCTCCCTCAGACCTCGTACGGCTGGACGACGATGAAGTTGCCGGGCGCGCCACGGAACTGGAGGTTGACGCTCTCTCCGGTGTCACCCGGGTAGGCGTTGCGGCGCATCCGGACCTGACTGGAGACGATCACCTGCGAGGCGGCCGACCAGGCGACGACCGCGTTGCAGTCGGCGAAGGTCGTCGGGGTCACGGGCAGCACCACGGGCGTGCCGTGTGTCTTGACGACGATCGTGCCGGTGCCCTGGAACTGCATCGTGAACAGCGCGCCGCCGGGGATGCCGTGTCCCTCGATCCGGCGGACCTCGTACTGGAGGCTCTCGTCGAAGGCGAGGACGCTTTCGGCGGAGACGCAGATCGCGTCACCCTGGAGTTCGACGGGGTGCAGATTCGCGGAGTTCTCGGCGTAGAACACCTGGCCGTTGCCGGTGCAGCGCATCAGCTGCATCTCCTGGCCGGTGGCGTTGCCGACGATCCGGCCGGCGAATCCGGCGCCCTTGTAGCTGAAGTCGACCTTGCCCTGGTAGAGCACCATGCTGCCCTGCCGGGCCAGCACCGGCTGGCCGCCGATGCCGAGGTCGACGCGGATGAGCTTGCTGTTCTGCGGGGTCCAGCGCTGCCCGGTGGGCGTCTCCTTGAACTTCTGGAGCGCCGCACCGACACCGGCACCGCCCTGGGGAGCGCCCTGCGGGACCGCGTAGGTCTGCTGCCCCTGCACGGGGACCTGGCCGAACGGCGGCTGCTGACCGTAGCCCGGGGGCGGGGTCGGGGCCTGGGGCGCCTGCGGGTATCCGGGCGGCGGGCCCGGAGCCTGCGGGGGCGCCGGGTGCTGCCCGTAGCCGGGCGGGGCGGGCGGCTGACCGTAGGGTGCGGGCGCCGGGGACGGGGGCGGCACCATGCCGGGCGCCGACGGGGTCAACGGGGCGATGATGGTGGGCGCATGGTGCACGTTCGAAGCCGGCACCGGACCGGGGGCCGGCGGCGGGGTGAAGCCCTGGGGGGCGGGCGCGGGCGTCGGGGTGGACGCGGGAGCCGGCGTCGGCGCGGAGGGAGCCCCGAACGCCGGCGGCGCGAAGCCGGGCGCGGACCCGGTCTGCGGCTGCTGCGGTTCCGGCGCGGCGGGCGCCTCGTCCTCCGCCACCTCGCCGCCGAAGTTCTTCAGGAGCGCCTCCAGACCACCGTCGAAGCCCTGGCCGACGGCGGCGAAGCGCCACACGTCCTTCAGGTAGAAGTCGCCGAGCATCACGGCGCGCTCGGTGGAGAACTCCGAGCCGTTGAAGGAGTACCGGGCCACCTCCTCGCCGCCCGCGACGATCCGGATGTATCCGGGCGCGACCTGCGACATCTGCCCGGCACCGTCGATGGTCGCCGTGAACGCCAGCTTCTGGATCTGCGACGGGATCCGGTCCAGCGTGACCCGGAAGGACTCGGTGTCGCCCGCCTGCGCACCCAGCAGCTGGATGGACTCCTCGGGCGACTTCGGCTGGTTGAAGAAGACGAAGTACCGGTCGTCCGACAGCCGTTCGTCGGCGTCGAGGCCGAAGCAACTGATGTCGAAGGTCAGTCCGGGGCCGGCGATCTGCACGCCTACGTACAGATCCGTGCCCGCCGTGAGGTCACTGATCCTGGCCTTGTGGCCGCGTTGGAATTCCCTGGCCATGCGTTACGACCGTCCCCCATCCCGAATGTGAGTGCGTCGCGCCAGGCTAACGGCTAACTCGGACATCGGAAGAAGTCGGTACAGACCCGGTACACAACCGCGCTCAGCGACCCCGGAGGGAGCGCTTCCGGGGTGTGTCACTCATCACGCGCGCCGGGCACCTGGGGCAGCCGGTCGGCCGCGACCACCCCTTCGAGGTAGCCGCGGGCCCGCTCGGTCCGCGGGTACGCCTCCAGCAGCCGCCAGAACCCGGGGCCGTGCCCGGGCACCAGCAGATGCGCCAGTTCATGGCAGAGCACGTAGTCGACGACGTACTCGGGCATGCCCTGGAGCCGGTGCGAGAGACGGATGCTGCCCTCGGACGGGGTGCACGAGCCCCAGCGGGTGTTCTGGTTGGTGACCCAGCGCACCGAGGCGGGGCGGGCCCGGCCGCCGAAGTACTGGGCCGACAGCCGCTCGGCGCGCTCGGCCAGTTCGGCGTCGCCCAGCACTCGCCTGCTCTCCTGGGCGGCGAGTTTGTTGAGCATGACGGTCACCCAGCGTTTTTCCTCCGCCTCGGACATCCGGGCGGGGATCAGCACGACGGTGCGATCGCCCTCGCGGTACGCGGAAACGGTCCGGCGGCGCCGGGCGCTTCTGCGAACCTCGATCGCGCTCGCCCCCAAGCCGCTGGGCGGCTGGCTCGTCGTGCTGCGCTGTGGCTTTCCGGCGCGGTGCAGTGGGTCGGCGGGCACGCCCCGACGTTACCCGCTGCACATGCGGGAAGTCCCGGGTCCGGGACGGTTCGGTGCCGATCCCCCACCATGCGTTTGATTTGTACGACGAATACCCACTACCTGTGGACAACTTTCGGCACCCACCGGGAGGCCCGGGCATGCTGGCACTCGTCGGCGGAGCGTGACCGGCTCCATCGGCACTCGGGGATGTTCTGTGACCTTTCGACAGATACGGGGGCCTGTCATGCATCCGTTGGTGAAGCCCGCGCTGCGGCGCGGCTGGCGCGATCTCAACACCGTGCAGTTCGGGATGACTCCCGCGCACGCGATGACACTGGGGCCGATGGACACGGCGACCGGGAGCTTCCTGGACCTGCTCAACGGCGCCCGGGGGCTCGCGCTGCTGCGCGAGGAGGGACGCCGCATGGACCTGCCGGACGGTCATGTCGACGCTCTGGTGGAACGGCTGTCCCGGGCCGGGCTCGTCGACGACGCACTCGGCGGCGGGCCGGCGGCGCAGGCGTTGCGCGAGAAGAAGGAGGTGCTGGAGCGGCTGCGTCCCGATCTCGCCTCGCTCTCCCTGATCACTCCGGAGCCCGGTGGCGCGATCGGCCGGCTGGCGGCCCGGCGCGCGCTGCGGGTGCGGGTGCAGGGCGCGGGCCGGGTCGGTGTCACGCTGGCCGCGCTGCTGTCGGGCGCGGGCGTCGGCGAGGTCGACGTGCGGGACGTGGGTCGCGTCCAGCCATGGGACGTGGCGTCGGGCGGGCTGCCCGCGGAGGCGATCGGCGAGCGCCGCGACGAGGCCGCGCGCAGAGTCGTCCGCCGGGCGGCCCCGGACCGCCCGCCCCGCCGCCCGGACCCGTCGGCGGAGGAGCCGGGCCTCGCACTGGTGATCATCGCCCCGCGCGACGACGTGCTGGTGCACGCCCCGGACGCGCGCGCCGCCGAACCGCTCATGGCCTCGGGGACCCCCCATCTCTACACGGGAGTCGTGGAGGGCACCGGCGTGGTCGGCCCCCTCGTCCTGCCCGGTGGGACAGGGTGCGCCCGCTGCCTGCACGAGCACCGCACGGACCGGGATCCGGCCTGGCCGCGCCTGATCGCCCAGTGGCGGTCCGGGCAGGCCCGCCGGGTGGCCGCCTGCGATCTGACGCTGGCGACGGCCGTGGCCGGGCTGGCCGCCTCGCACGCCCTGGCCTTCCTCGACGGAGAATCGCCGGCCGGCGCCGGGGCGCGCTGGGAGGTGTCCGTGCCGGCTCTGCACTGGCACGCGCGGCCGGTCTGGCCGCACCCCGCATGCCCGTGCGGGGCCGCGGAGAAAGCTAAGGGGGAACACTCCTCAACCAACGGGGATCCACACGCGACAATGGTGGTGCAACGGCCGTCGGCGGAGCGAGGACAGCACGCGGACGCGGCACGGCCGACTGGGACTTGGAGGGCGCATGTCTGATCTTCCCCGGAAGGCGGTCACCCGGACCGCCAAGCTCGCCGCGCTCCCGCTCGGCTTCGCCGGCCGGGCGACCTGGGGTCTGGGCAAGCGCATCGTGGGCGAGTCCGCGGAGATCGTCGGCCGGGAGCTGCAACAGCGCACCGCGGAGCAACTGTTCAAAGTCCTGGGCGAGTTGAAGGGAGGGGCGATGAAGTTCGGGCAGGCCATGTCCGTCTTCGAGTCGGCCCTCCCGGAGGAGGTCGCCGGCCCCTACCGGGCGGCTCTCACGAAACTCCAGGACGCCGCGCCGCCGATGCCCACCCGCACCGTGCACTCGGTGCTCACCGAGCGTCTCGGGGAGGACTGGCGGGAGCTGTTCCTGGAGTTCGAGGACAAGCCCTCGGCGGCGGCCTCGATCGGTCAGGTGCACCGGGCGGTGTGGCAGGACGGCCGGGTGGTGGCGGTCAAGGTGCAGTACCCGGGAGCCGGCGAGGCCCTCCTGTCCGACCTGGGACAACTGAGCCGCTTCGCCCGCCTGTTGGGTCCGCTGATCCCCGGTATGGACATCAAGCCGCTGATCGCGGAGCTGCGCGACCGGGTCTCCGAGGAGCTGGACTACTCCCTGGAGGCGCAGGCCCAGACGGCGCACGCGGAGGAGTTCGAGGGCGACCCCGATGTGGTGGTGCCCGCGGTGGTGCACCAGTGCGACCAGGTCCTGGTCACGGAGTGGATCGACGGGATACCGCTCTCCGAGATCATCTCGGCGGGTACCCAGGAGCAGCGCGACCGGGCCGGTCAGCTCCTGGCCCGGTTCCTGTTCTCGGGCCCGGCCCGCACCGGCCTTCTGCACGCCGACCCGCACCCCGGCAATTTCCGCCTGCTGCCCGGTGCACCGGAGGACGAGGAGGAGTGGCGCCTCGGTGTGCTGGACTTCGGCACCGTCGACCGCCTCTCCGGCGGCCTGCCCAGCCCGATCGGCGACTCCCTGCGGATGACGCTGGACGGTGACGCCGAGGCGGTCTACGAGCTGCTGTGCGCGGAAGGGTTCGTCAAGGAGTCCATAGAGCTGGACCCCGACGCCGTCCTGGACTATCTGCTGCCGATCATCGAACCGGCCCAGGTCGACGAGTTCACCTTCACCCGCAACTGGATGCGCAGCCAGGCGGCCCGCATCGCAGACCCCCGCAACCCCGCCCACCAGCTGGGCAAGCAGCTCAACCTGCCGCCGGCCTACCTCCTCATACACCGGGTGACCCTGAGCACCATCGGCGTGCTGTGCCAGCTGGGTGCGACGGTACGGCTGCGGGAGGAGCTGGAGGCGTGGCTGCCCGGGTTCGTGCCCGAGGAGCTCGAAGAAGAGACCGAGGCGGCCGTGGAGGCGCAGTAGGGGGCGGTGTTCACCACCAGGACGAATCGAGCCGGCCCTCGATCGCTCTGAGGTTCTCCCTGGAGCATGTGTCGCAGAAGAACTGGCGGACGCCGTTCTCCACGGAGCACGTCCAGGTGGTGGGCTGGGGGCCGTCGGCCGGGGTGCCGCAGCAGGCGCACACGAGCGGGTGGGGCTCCGTGGTGGAGCCGCCGTGATCACTGCCTCCGGAAAGACTTGTCACCCGGTGACGATAACTCCGCGGCGCGGATCCGCCGGGACAACGCACCGCGGGGGCCGGTCCGTTCGGCCGGACCGGCCCCCGCGGGGAGCATTCGCCTCCCGGGGTCGGGAGGCCACCGCTTCAGGTGTACTGGGTTACTGCATCACGGCCATGGCGAGCGCACGGCGGGCGCGCATCGACGCGCGCTCGGCCCGGCGCTGCATCCGGCGAGCGGTCGCCAGGCGCACGGCCCGGCGTTCCCGCTCGGCCTCGTGCAGTCGCTCGTGCATATGCGCACGAGCCAAGGCTTCTGGGATGAGTTGCATCTCTCGGGTCCTGTTCTGACGCGAGCCGGTGGCGGTACCGGCGGTGGTGAAGTCTGGGATCGCGGAGCCTGCGGGCTCGCTGACGGACGGCTTCATCGGGGCCTGCTTCTTGGGATCGTGCGTGAGGGGGCGGTCGATCGTTCCGTGGATGTTCATGCCGTGACCGGGTTCTTGCGCGGGCGGCCACGCGGCCGCTTGCGGGCGACGACGACACCCTGGACGAACAGCTCGCCACCCCAGACGCCCCAGGGCTCACGCCTCTCCTTGGCCCCGGCGAGGCAGGCCTCGATCAGCGGGCAGGTGCGGCAGAGGGACTTGGCGTACTCGACGTCCGCCGGCGACTCGGCGAAGAAGACCTCCGGGTCGTAGGAGCGGCAGGGGACGGGTACGCCGAGGTTCTCGATGGCGTCGTCGAGCGCGGTGAGCGCGGTGAGCGGGATCAAGGTGGAGTCCTCCGTGAGGCCGGGCGGGGGGATCGTTTCGGAAGGCGGTACGGACGGGGCGTGCGCTTCGAGTTGCACGGTTGTTCTTCCTCGTCTGGTCGTGCCGGTCGGGTTGGACCGGTTGGCGGCTGGTACCGGGTTCTGCTCTTGTCCCGAGGCCCCTTCGCTCCGCTCTCCCCGTTCGGGGAAAACAGAAGGGCCGCGGATCCCGGATGGGGTTCCGCGGCCCTGAAGGCGCCGGCCTGATCGATCAGGCTGGATCACTCCAGGGTTCTGGCCCACGGAAGGCCCACATCAGGTGGTGCTGCGTCGTCTGCTTCCGGCTACCGGCACCGGCTGCCGTAAAGGCATAGGCCTGCGCCCGTGCCGCTACTGCTTCCAGTGCCTTGGTCGGTCGCTCATTCCGCTCACGGACAGGAAGACCCGCGAGAGAAACGGAGGACGCCGGACGCACGGCAATGCCGGACAGACCGGTGCCCAGGTTCGAGACGCCGAGCATGCACACGGAGACGGCCGAGAGATCGGTCATTTTGGCCGCGCTGATGTTGGTCTTGATGCTGATCACTGGACTCGCCTCCTCTCGGCGTCTAGGGGACCGGTGTTGAGCCGATCCGCTCGGATATGCAAGTACAACACGGAACCGGGCCTTCGAGAAGGCCGCCGCTTCCGTGCCTAGAACCTATGGGGATTGCCGGGGCATGCGCAAACTATTTTTTCGACGAGTTGGCATCAGCCCCCCACTTCTTCTCCCTCGGGCTCCTGGCCTGCGCAGATGGCCAGAACATCGGCGCCGTAACGGTTGAGCTTGCGCGTGCCGACACCAGGGATGCGGGCCAACTCGCGGTCGTCGTCCGGGGCGCTCTCGGCGATGGCCATCAGCGTCCTGTCGGTGAAGACGCAGAAGGCGGGCTGGCCGCTGAGCCGGGCCTGGTCCGCACGCCACTCGCGCAGCCGCTCGTAGAGGCCCTCGTCCATGTCGGAGGGGCAGCCGTCGCAGCGCATCAGCTTCATCTCGCCGGCGTCGGTCAGCGTGCGTCCGCAGACCCGGCAGCGGGCGGGGGTGCGCTGGGTGCGCCGGGGTGCGGCCGCGGGGCCGCCGGTGAAGCCGCGTTCGACGCCTCCGCCACCGGCGCCGCCGGCCCGGCCGACGGTGCCGGTGGAGCCGGGGCGCAGACCGTCCAGGAAGTGGCTGGGCCTGCGGCCGGGTCTGCCGCCGGGGGTGCGGGAGAGGGACCAGGAGACATGCAGCCGTTCCCTGGCGCGGGTCACGCCGACATAGAGGAGCCGGCGCTCCTCCTCGATCTGTTCGTCGGTCTTCGCATAGGTGATCGGCATCATGCCCTCGGCGACGCCCACCAGGAAGACGACGTCCCACTCCAGGCCTTTCGCCGAGTGCAGGGAGGCGAGGGTGACGCCCTGGACGGTCGGGGCGTGCTGGGCGCCCGCGCGCTCGTCGAGTTCGGCGACGAAGTCGGCGAGGGTGGCGGCGGGCCGGGCGGCGGCGACGTCCTGGGCGAGGTTGACCAGAGCGGCCAGCGACTCCCAGCGCTCCCGGACCGCGCCGGAGCCGGCCGGGGGCGAGGTGGTCCAGCCCTCCCCGGAGAGGACCGCGCGCACCTGCGAGGGCAGGTCCACGGTGTCGTCGAGCAGCGCGTCGTTGCCGCCGAAGCGGGCCGCGGCGCGCAGGGCGACGCCCGCCTTGCGCACCTCGGGCCGGTCGAAGAACCGCTCGGCACCGCGCAGCTGGTAGGGCACCCCGGCGTCCGCGAGGGCCTGCTCGTACGTCTCGGACTGGGCGTTGGTGCGGAACAGCACGGCGATCTCGGCGGCCGGCACCCCGGCGGCGACCAGCTCCCGGATGCGGCGGGCGGCGCCCTCGGCCTCGGCGGGCTCGTCGGTGTACTCGGTGTACACGGGCTCGGGTCCGGCGGGGCGTTGGGAGACCAGCTCCAGGCGGTGGTCGGCGGCCCGTCCGCTGGCCTGGGCCAGCAGGCCGTTGGCGAGGTGGACGACCTGGGGTGTGGAGCGGTAGTCGCGGACCAGCTTGACGACGGTGGCCCCGGGGTGGCGGGTGCGGAAGTCGAGCAGATGGTCGGGAGTTGCTCCTGTGAACGAGTAGATGGTCTGGCTCGCGTCGCCGACGACGCACAGGCTGTCGCGCTCGCCGAGCCACAGTTCCAGCAGCCGCTGCTGGAGCGGGCTGACGTCCTGGTACTCGTCGACGACGAAGTGCTGGTACTGGGCGCGGACCTGGTCGGCGATGTCGAGCCGGTCCTGCAGGATGCCGACGGTCAGCAGCAGGACGTCCTCGAAGTCGATGACCCCGCGATCACGCTTGAGGTCCTCGTAGACCGAGTAGAGCTGGGCGATCTCGGCGGGGTCGCGGGGGGCCTCCCGGCCGGCCTTCAGGGCGGCCGGCGGGTAGTCGGCGGGGACGGTCCGGGTGACCTTGGACCATTCGATCTCGGCGGTGACGTCCCGCAGCTCGCCCCGGTCGAGGCGGATGCGGCAGGCGGCGGCCGCGTCGGCGACGAGCTGGATCTTGCGGTCGACGAGCCGGGGCAGGGACCCACCGATCGCTTTCGGCCAGAAGAACTGCAGCTGACGCAGCGCCGCGGAGTGGAAGGTGCGGGCCTGCACACCCTGGGCGCCGAGCTGGCGCAGCCGGCCGCGCATCTCCCCGGCAGCGCGGTTGGTGAAGGTGACGGCGAGCACGCTGGACGGCTGGAGGATGCCGGCCCGCACCCCGTAGGCGATCCGGTGGGTGATCGCCCGGGTCTTGCCGGTACCGGCTCCGGCCAGCACGCACACGGGACCGTGCAGGGCGGTCGCCACCGCGCGCTGCTCGGGGTCGAGCCCTTCGAGCACCGCGTCGGCAGAGTCCGGTACCGGCGGGAAGAGGGAGGAGTGCGTTGCTGCTGTCACATGGCCATGCTGCCAGGTCGCCCGGGACGGCTGTGCCGGTTGTCCACAGGCAGCCCCACGCAGTCGTACTAATGCGGCAGGCGTCACGCTCGGGCCCGCGCTGCGGGAATGCTCGGGGCCCGTGCTGCGGGAATGGCGGGCAGGTTGCGTACGTTCCTCTCCTGGACGACCTTCCCCGACCTGCCGAAGGAGTGCGAGCGAGATGCAGGGCACTGTGACGATGTACAGCACCACGTGGTGCGGCTACTGCCGCCGGCTCAAGAGCCAGCTGGACCGCGAGGGCATCGCTTACACCGAGATCAACATCGAGCAGGACCCGGAGTCGGCCGCGTTCGTGGAGAAGGCGAATGGCGGAAACCAGACGGTCCCCACGGTGCTCTTCGCCGACGGCTCGACGCTCACGAACCCGTCGCTGGCCCAGGTGAAGCAGAAGGTCGGCGCGTAGGTTTCCCGGCGCACGGCGGCCCCTGAGTCAATCAGGGGCCGCCTTCGCATGTTCAGGCCGGTTTGTCCCACACCAGCGTGTAGCGCCACAGCAGGCGCCGTTGGTACCGGCGGCCGGGGAGCCGGTGCGCGGTGGACTGCCGGACCTCTCCCCAGGTCATGATCGGGTCCTCGACGGGCATCTCGGCCGGGCCCTGCTCGCCGCCGTGCCGAAGCGCGGTCAGCAGGTTCGCGGGGACTCCGCAGCAACTGATCACCCGGTCCAGCAGGGTGTGGTCGTGTGCCATGCCGACGACGACCAGCCGGCCGCCGGGCGCGAGCAGTCCCACCAGCCGGTCGATCGCGTCGTCGAAGGGGGCGTGGTGGAGGACGGCGACCGCGCTGACGAAGTCGTAGCCCTCCTCGTCGAGGGCGGCGCCGTCGAGGTAGTCGCCTTCCAGGAAGGTGACGTTCGCGGGGGCCCGCTTGCGCGCCTGCCTGATCATCTCCGCCGACCGGTCCACGCCGGTCACCGACTGCGCCCTGGCCGCGAGCTTGGCGGCCAGCAGGCCGTCACCGCAGCCGACGTCCAGGGCGGTGCGGCAGCCGTCCGGTACCGCGTCCAGCACCACGGGGTGGTAGTGGACGTTGTGGTTCCAGTACTCCTCTGTGCTCATGACGGCCGTCTCAGACGAAGCTCCTCGTCGGCAGCGGCTTGCCGTACCACATCTCGATCAGGCGGGCCGCGATCGAGATGCCGTACGGCGGCAGGACGTCGCCGGAGTCGAAGGCTGCGCCGAGTTCGTCGCGGGAGAACCAGCGGGCCTCGTGGATCTCGTCGCCGTCGACGTTGATCTCGGTCGAGGTGGCGCGGGCCATGAAGCCGAGCATCAGGCTGGACGGGAACGGCCAGGGCTGGCTGGCGACGTACTCGACCGGGCCGACGGTGATCCCGGCCTCCTCGAAGACCTCGCGGCGTACCGCGTGCTCGATGGACTCGCCGGGCTCCACGAAGCCGGCGAGCGTGGAGAAGCGGCCCTCGGGCCAGTGGACCTGGCGGCCGAGCAGGATGCGGTCGTCCTCGTCGGTGACGGCCATGATCACGGCGGGGTCGGTGCGCGGGTAGTGCTCGGCACCGCAGGCGGGGCAGCGGCGGATGTGGCCGGCGGCGGCGATGACCGTGCGCTCGCCGCAGCGGGAGCAGAAGCGGTGGGTGCGCTGCCAGTTCTCCAGGCCGACCGCGTGCACCATCAGGCCCACGTCGCGCGGTGACAGCAGCAGTCCGGCCTCGCGCAGGCCCGCGGGGCGCGCGGACTGGTCGATGCGGCCGGGCAGGGCGTCCTTCTGGAGGGCGAAGTAGCTGACGCCGTCCTCGTCGGTGCCCAGGAAGTAGCGGTGCGCCTCGGTGAGGGGGGCCTCGAAGGAGGGCGTCATGACGAGTTCGGTGCGGCCCTCGGGCGTCTCGTCGATGAGGACCTGGCCGCCGGAGACCACGAAACAGCGGGTGTCGGGGTGGCTCCACGCCGCCGCGAGCCAGGCCTCGTCGAGCCGGTGGTGGGCGGCGCGGTCGATGCCGCTCGGGGCGGTGAGCGAGATGGGGCGGTCGGCGGTGTGGTCGGTCCAGGTGGTCACGGGTGCTTCCAACTCCCCCAGTGCAACGGATGTTTCATCGGGCGGTTCAGCGGGACGTAGGGCGGGAGGAGACCGGGTCGGGCGGGGGCGGGGCGGACGGGACGGTCCTTCCAGTGTGCCCCGTCGGCGGTACCGCTCCTGACGCTGTCGGTGGCTCAGGGGGCATGGCGCCAGTTCTCGGCGAGGTCGCCCCAGAGGTAGGCGCTGGTCTCGACGCCTTTGAGGAGGAGGTCCAGCTCGACCTTCTCGTTCGGGGCGTGCCAGCCGTCGGAGGGGACGGAGATGCCCAGGAAGAGGACGGGTGCGCCGAGGACGTCCTGGAGGTCCGCGGCGGGCCCCGAGCCACCCGAACGGGTGAACCTGACCGGTCCCTCGAAGGCCCGGCCCATGGCGCGGGCCAGCGACTGGAGACCGGGGTGGTCGAGCGGGGTCAGGCACGGGCGCGTGGCCGGCAGGAACGTGATCTCGGCCCGGATCCCGGCGGGGATCCGTTCGGCGGCCCAGGCGTGGACGATCTTCTCGATGCGGTCGGGGTCCTGCCCGGCGACCAGCCGGAACGACAGCTTCAGCAGCGCCGAGGACGGGATGATCGTCTTGCTGCCGGGGCCCTGGTAGCCGCCGCCGATGCCGTTGACCTCGGCGGTGGGGCGGGCCCAGACACGCTCCAGGGTGGTGTGCCCGGCCTCGCCCTCGGTGGCGTACGAATGCGCTTCGCGCAGCCAGCTCTGCTCGTCGAACGGCAGCTCGGCCCAGAGCTGCCGTTCGCGGTCGCTCAGCTCCACGATGCCGTCGTAGAAGCCGGGGATCGCCACGCGCGCGTGCTCGTCGTGCAGCGCGGCGACCAGGCGGGCGGCGACGGTGGCCGGGTTGGGGACGGCGCCGCCGAAGGCGCCGGAGTGGATGTCCTGGTCGGGGCCGTGCAGGACGATCTCGCACTCGGCGAGCCCGCGCATGCCCGTGCACACCGTGGGGGTGTCCTCGGACCACATGCCGGTGTCGGAGACGATCACGGCGTCGGCGGCGAGCCGCTCGGCGTGCTCCTCGACGAGAGCGCGGAAGTGCGGGGAGCCGGACTCCTCCTCGCCCTCGATCAGCAGCTTCAGGTTGACCGCGGGGGCCGTGCGGCCGGTGGCGGCGAGGTGGGCACGGACACCGAGTGTGTGGAAGAACACCTGGCCCTTGTCGTCGGCCGCCCCGCGCGCGTAGAGGCGGTTCTCGCGGACGACGGGCTCGAAGGGGTCGCTGTCCCAGCCGTCCTCGCGGGCGGCGGGCTGCACGTCGTGGTGGCCGTAGACGAGGACCGTGGGCGCCTCGGGGTCGTCGGCGGGCCACTGGGCGAAGACCGCCGGGGAGCCCGGTGTCTCCCAGACCTCGGCGGTCGGGAAGCCGGTCTCCGTCAGTTTGGCGGCGAGCCAGTCGGCGCTGCGGCGTACATCGGGGGCGTGGTCGGGCTGGGCCGACACGGAGGGGATGCGCAGCCACTCGGCGAGGTCGGCGAGGAAGGCGGTGCGGTGCTGCTCGATGTACGTACGGACGGCGCTGTCCGGGGTCTGGCTCATGGTCACGAGCCTATCGGCCCGGACCGACATCCTCGGCGGGCGGTTCGTCACACTCGGCTTGTCCGACGATCAGCCTTTCCAGGGCGGCCCGGTCCGGCAGGCCGTCGGGGCGTTCGACCTCGCCGGTGCGCACGTGCACGAACGCGGCCGTGACCGACTCGGGCGGCACGCCCTGCTGCTCGGCCCAGCCGATCCGGTAGATCGCCAGCTGGAGCGGGTCGGCGGCGCGGGTGCGGCTGGTCTTCCAGTCGACGATCTCGTACGTCGCCCCGTCGCCGTGGTCCGTCCGGTAGACGGCGTCGATACGGCCCCTGACGACCCGGCCCGCGAGGGAGAGCTGGAAGGGGGCCTCGACGCGGTAGGGCGTGCGGTGCGCGTACTCGGTGCGTTCGAAGGCCTCCTTGAGGGCTTCGAGGTCGCGTTCGTCGGCGATCTCGGCGTCGCTGCCGGGCAGCTCGTCGGGCTCCAGCATGGGCAGCGTGAGCTCCTCGAAGCGTGCCTCGACCCAGGCGTGGAAGCGGGTGCCCCGGCGCGCGGCGGGCTGCGGAGGGTGTGGCATGGGGCGCGCGAGTTCCTGCGCGAGCCCGTCCGGGTCCTCGGCCAGCCGCATCAGCTGGGTCGCGGACAGCGTGGCCGGCAGGGGGACGTCGGTGACGTTCCGGCGGGCGCGCAGCAGCTCGCCGGTGAGCGCGTCGAGGTCGCGGTCCCAGGAGGCGACGGCGCGGGCTTCCTCGGGGGTGAGGGGGGTGCGCTCGGGTGCCGGTGTGCGCGGGGGCGTGCGCTCGGCGGGCATGTGCTCGGCGGGCGTGGCCTGGTGCGGGACCGTCGGGCGGTCGGTGCTCCAGGAGTCCCAGTCGGCGGCGTCCGGGTCCGCGAAGGCGTCCTCGTAGGGTTCGGGCTCGTCGTCCTCGGGCGGCGGGGGCCAGTCCGGGTCCTCGCCGGCGGCCGGGTCGTGGCCGGCGGGAGCGCCTCCGTCCGCCTCGGCGTTGAGGGCGTCCAGGTGGGCGAGCACGGTCTCGGCGGCCGCTCGGCGGCGGGCCAGGGCAGCCGCGTCCAGGGGCAGCGGCCACACCTGGTCGGCGCTCGCCGTGTGCAGGGCCGGGTTCTCCTCGTCCTCCTCCGGCTCGTCGGTCCAGGCCTCGATCTCGCCGTGTCCGCCGGCGCAGTGGTCGTAGAGGGCCTGGAGGAAGTCGGAGGGGCCGCGCGGCTTCTTCTGACTGGGGCCCCACCAGTGGCCGGAGCCGAGGAGCAGGGAGCGGGGCCGGGTGAAGGTGACGTAGCCGAGGCGGAGTTCCTCGGTGTGCTGGTGGTCCTTCATGGCCTCGTGGAAGGCCTTCATGCCCCGCGAGTCCCAGGCCTCGACGTCGGGCAGGGTGGCGGTGTCGCCGCGCAGGGCGTGCGGGAGCACCTTGGCCTGGGCGGTCCACTTCTCGCGGCCCTGGCTGCTCGGGAAGGTGCCCTTGACCAGTCCGGGGACGGCGACGACGTCCCACTCCAGGCCCTTGGACTTGTGCGCGGTGAGGACCTTGACGGTGTTCTCGCCGCCGGGCAGGGCGTTGTCGAGGCCCTTCTCGTACTGGGCGGCGGTGCGCAGGAAGCCGAGGAAGGCGAGCAGGGTCGCCTCCTGGTCGCCCGCCGCGAAGGAGGCGGCGACGTCCAGGAAGTTGGACAGGGTCTCGCGGCGGCGGGCGGCCAGCGCGTGCGGGGACGCCGACAGCTCCACCTCCAGGCCGGTGACCGCGAGGACGCGGTGCAGGACGTCCATCAGCGGGTCGGACAGGGAGCGGCGCAGCTCGCGCAGCTCGGTGGCGAGCCGGGCGAAGCGCACGCGCGCGTCCGGCGAGAACGGCAGCCCGTCGTCCCCCTGTCCGGGCCGGTCGCCGTCGAACGGCAGCTCCAGGAACGTGTCCAGGGCGTCCGCGAGGGAAATCACCTCGGCGGGGTCGACCCCCTCGACGGCCTCGGCGAGCCTGCGGTCCGCGTCGTCGGCGTCGCCCACGCGCGCGTGGGACACCAGCCGCCGGGCGCGGCGGCCGAGGAGGGCGAGGTCGCGCGGGCCGATGCGCCAGCGCGGGCCGGTCAGCAGCCGGACCAGGGAGGCGTTGGCGCCCGGGTCCTGGAGCACCTCGCAGACGGCGACGAGGTCGGCGACCTCGGGCAGGTGCAGCAGCCCGGAGAGACCGACCACCTCGACGGGGACGTCGCGGGCGACGAGGGCGCCCTGGATCTCCGCGAAGTCGGTCGCCGTGCGGCACAGGACCGCGATCTCGCCGGGGGCGGTGCCGGTGCGGACGAGGTGGGCGACCGAGTCGGCGATCCAGTCCATCTCCTCGGCGTGGGTGCGCAGCAGGGCGCAGCGGACCGTGCCGTCCCGCTCGGCGCCCGGAGCGGGACGGAGGGCCTCCACGCCCGCGTGCAGGGCGCGCAGCGGCTCGGCGAGGCCGTTGGCGAGGTCGAGGAGGCGGCCGCCGCTGCGGCGGTTCTCGCTGAGCGCCTGGCGGGTGGCCGGGCGCCCGTCTGCGTGCGCGAAGTGCTCGGGGAAGTCGTCCAGGTTGGCGACGGAGGCGCCGCGCCAGCCGTAGATGGCCTGGCAGGGGTCGCCGACCGCGGTCACGGGGTGGCCGGTGCCGCCGCCGAACAGGCCCGCCAGCAGTACGCGTTGGGCGACCGAGGTGTCCTGGTACTCGTCGAGGAGTACGACCCGGAACTCGTCGCGCAGCAGCCGGCCCACTTCGGCGATGCCGGCCAGCGCCGCGGACAGCGCGATCTGGTCGCCGAAGTCGAGCAGGTCCCGCTCGCGCTTGGCGGCCCGGTAGCGCAGGACCAGCTCGGCCAGTTCCCGGCGCGCGGCGGCCGTCTCGGGGACCTTGCGCAGGTCGGCGTTGCCGAGCTTGACGCCTGCCAGGGTGTTCAGCAGACCGGCGTCCCAGGCCCGCAGGTCCTCGGGGCGCACCAGGTGTTCGGCGAGCTCGGAGTCGAGGGTGAGCAGGTCGCTGACCAGGTCGGCGAAGGAGCGGGTGAGGGCCGGGTAGGGGCCGGGGGCCTCGCGCAGCACGCGCGCGGCGAGCTGGTAGCGGGTGGCGTCGGCGAGCAGTCGGGAGGTCGGCTCCAGGCCGATGCGCAGGCCGTGGTCGGTCAGCAGCCGGCCGGCGAAGGCGTGGTAGGTGGAGATGACCGGCTCGCCGGGCGGGTGGTCCGGGCCGATGACATCGGGGTCGGTGACGCCGGCCCTGACGAGTGCCTTGCGGACGCGTTCGGCGAGCTCACCGGCCGCCTTGTTGGTGAAGGTCAGGCCGAGGACCTGCTCCGGGGCCACCTGCCCGGTGCCGACGAGCCAGACCACGCGGGCCGCCATCACCGTCGTCTTGCCCGAACCGGCTCCGGCCACGATCACCTGCGGGGCGGGCGGCGCGGTGATGCAGGCCGTCTGCTCCGGGGTGAACGGGATGCCGAGGAGCTCTTTGAGCTGCTCGGGGTCGGTGATACGGGCGGGCATGAGGAAAGAGGCTAGCGGCGGGCACTGACAATCGATAAAACAGCGCAATCGATGACACAGCGCTCACTCCACCACGTGCCGCCCCTCCGGCCGCGCGCTGCACGACGCGCGGAAGGCGCAGTGGGTGCAGTGCTGGCCGGTGGTCGGTGCGAACCGTTCGTCGAGGACCTTGCCGGCTGCGGTGGCCAGCAGGTCTCCGACCCACTCCCCCTCCAGCGGCTCCTGCGCCTGCACCTTGGGCAGGGTCTCGCCGCCGTCGCGCCGGGCCGCGCCCTGTCTGAGGTGGACCAGCTCGGCGCCGCCGGGCTCGGGCCGTACACCGTCGAAGGCCTCGTCCACGGCGCCCTCGCGGACCGCGAGCTGGTAGACGGCGAGCTGCGGATGCCTGGCCACCTCGGCCGCGCTGGGCGCCTGTTTGCCGGTCTTGAAGTCGACGACGTACGCGCGGCCCTCGCCGTCCGCCTCCACCCGGTCCATCTGGCCGCGGATGCGCACCTCGTAGTCGCCTGCTTCGAGGGTGACGTCGAAGTCCTGCTCACTGACCACCGGGGTGCGTGCGGTGCGGTCCAGGACGTGCCACTTCAGGAAGCGTTCGAGCGCCACGCGCGCGTTGTCCTTCTCCTGCGCCGACTTCCAGGGCGCGTCGAAGGCGAGCGCGTTCCACACCGACTCCAGCCGCTCCATGAGGACGGCGAGGTCGGCGGGGGTGCGGCCGGAGGCGACCTCGTCGGCGAGGACGTGCACGACGTTGCCGAAGCCCTGGGCGGTGGTGGCGGGCGCGTCGGCCTTCACCTCGCGGCCCAGGAACCACTGCAGGCTGCAGGTGTTGGCGAGCTGATCGAGGGCGCTGCCGGAGAGCACCACGGGCTGGTCGCGGTCGCGCAGCGGCACCTTGCTCTCGGTCGGCTCGAACATGCCCCACCAGCGGTAGGGGTGGGCGGACGGCACCAGGGGGCGCCCGTCCTCGTCGGCGAGCGCGGCCAGCCGGGCCAGCCGGCGGGCGGCCGCCTCCCGCAGGGCGTCCGACGCGCGCGGGTCGACGGTGGTCGCGCGCAGCTCGGCGACCAGGGCGGCCACGGCGAGCGGACGGCGGGGCCGTCCGGTGACGTCCTGGGGTTCGACGCCCAGTTCGGCGAGGAACCGGGAGGGCTGGTCGCCGTCGTCCGCGGGGGCCTTCACGGCGGTGACGACGAGGCGTTCACACGCGCGCGTGGCGGCGACGTAGAACAGGCGGCGTTCCTCGGCGAGCAGCGCGCCCGGGGTGAGCGGCTCGGCGAGCCCGTCACGGCCGATGCGGTCGGCCTCCAGGAGCGAGCCGCGGCGGCGCAGGTCCGGCCACAGGCCCTCCTGGACGCCGGCCACGACGACCAGGCGCCACTCCAGGCCCTTGGCGCGGTGCGCGGTCATCAGGCGGACGGCGTCGGGGCGTACCGCGCGGCCGGCGAGGGTGTCGGCGGCGATGTCCTCGGCCTCGATCTCCGCCAGGAAGTTCAGCGCGCCCCGGCCGCCGCTGCGCTCCTCCGCGCGGGCGGCGGTGGCGAAAAGGGCGCACACGGCGTCCAGGTCCCGGTCGGCGTTGCGGCCGGCCGCGCCCCCGCGGCGGGCGGCACGCTCCAGGCGCGAGGGCCAGGGTGTGCCGTTCCACAGGACCCACAGCGCCTCCTCGGCCGTACCGCCGCTCGTGAGGCGCTCCCTGGCCCGGCCGAGCAGCGCGCCGAGCCGCTGCGCCCCGCGGGCGTACCCGGGGTCGTGGACGGCCAGGCGCTCGGGCTCGGCGAGCGCCCGCGCGAGCAGTTCGTCGGACGGGGGCGGGAGCGCGTTGCCGGCCGCCCGCTCCTCGTCGCGCAGGGCACGGCCGAGGCGGCGCAGGTCGGACGCGTCCATGCCGGCGAGGGGGGAGCCGAGCAGGGTGAGCGCGGTCTCGGTGTCGAGCCAGCAGGCGCCCTCTCCTGCGTCGGGCGCCGCTTCCGCCTCCGCCACCGCCCGGAGCGCCGTCAGCAGGGGCGCCACCGCCGGTTCGTGGCGCAGCGGCATGTCGTCGCCGTCGATGTCCAGGGGCACGCCGGCCGCGGTGAGGGCCCGGCGGACCGTCGGGATGGTGTGGGAGCCGGCGCGCACCAGGACGGCCATGTCGCTCCAGCGGACGCCGTCCTCCAGGTGCGCGCGGCGCAGGATGTCGGCGATGTTGTCCAGCTCGGTGCCGGGCGTCGGGTACGTGTAGACCTCGACGCGGCCGTCGTCCCGCGCGGCGGTCAGCTCGCGGTGCGCGCGTACCTTCTCGGCGGGCAGCCGGGTCAGCGGCATCCGCTGGGTCAGCAGCCGGGTCGCGGCCAGCAGGCCGGCGCCGGAGCGGCGGGACGTGCGCAGCACTTCCACGGGGGCGGGACGGCCGTCCACGCGCGCGAAGGCCGACGGGAAGTCCAGGATGCCGTTCACGTCGGCGCCCCGGAACGTGTAGATCGACTGGTCCGGGTCGCCGAACGCGACCAGGGTGCGGCCGTGGCCGGCCAGTGAGTGCAGCAGGCGCACCTGGGCCGGGTCGGTGTCCTGGTACTCGTCGACGTACACGGCGTCGTAGCGGCCGGCGAGGTCCAGGGCGACCTCGGGACGGTGGGCGAGCAGCACCGCGCGGTGGACGAGTTCGGCGTAGTCGAGGACGCCCTGGAGGTCGAGGACGTCGAGGTACTCGGCGAGGAAGGCGGCCGCGGCCCGCCAGTCGGGGCGGCCGATACGGCGGGCGAAGGCGTCCAGGGCGGCCGGGTCCAGGCCCAGCTCGCGGCTGCGGGCGAGGACCGCGCGGACCTCGTCGGCGAAGCCCCGGGTGGTCAGACAGGCGCGCAGGTCGTCGGGCCAGCGCACATGGTTCAGCCCGAGCCGCTCCAGGTCGGGCTGGCCGGCCAGCAGGTCGCGGACGGCGACGTCCTGCTCGGGGCCGGACAGCAGCCGCAGCGGGTCCGCGAACCGACCGCTGTCCTGGTGGGCGCGGACCAGGGCGTAGCAGTACGAGTGGAAGGTGGTCGCCCGCGGTGCGCGGGCGGCGCCCACCCGCAGGGCCATGCGGTCGCGCAGTTCGACGGCGGCCTTGCGGCTGAACGTCAGCACCAGGAGCCGCTCGGGGTCCGCGCCACGGGCGATCCGCGCGGCCACCGACTCCACCAGGGTGGTGGTCTTGCCGGTGCCTGGGCCCGCGAGGACGAGCAGCGGGCCGGACCCGTGGTCAACCACGGCGCGCTGTGCGGCGTCCAGACGAGGGGGATCCACATCGGCCGGCGGGGTACGGACCAGTCGGTAAGCGCCACGGTTCCCCTGCCGCACCGGGAGGTGCGGCAGGTGCCGGGTGGAGGAAGAGGAGCTCACGTGGTTCGCCGGTCCTGGTGGGTGTGCTGGTCGGTTCGCGGTCGCGCGTGCGCAGGGGTGGCCGCGGGGTGAGCGGGACACGCGCAGCCGACGCTACGCCGACGAACCGGACGGAAGCAGGGCTTCCGCTTCTTCCCGTCCGCCCCGGACGGCCCTCGCGGCACGCGCGCCGCACATCTCACGAACGTACGTCATGCCACGGACGTCCCCGGTGTCCCTCGTACGGGCCACCGGTTCCCCCCGAGGGCCTCCGATGGCGGAAGCTGTCAGGTGTGAGCCCCCGCGTCCGCGCCGCCGTCCCACCGCGCCCGCTTCATGTCGAGCCGCGGCAGATGGCCCTCCGCGGCCCTGCTCGCCTCCTTCAGCGGGGTGCCCTCGGCGCGGTAGTGGTCCAGCGCGCTCAGCTCGTGCCCCGGGAGCAGCGCCCCGTCGGCGCGCACCACCCGCCACCACGGGACGGCACCGCCGTAGAGGGACATCACCCGCCCCACCTGGCGCGGGCCTCCCTCCTCCAGCCACTCCGCGACGTCGCCGTACGTCATCACGCGCCCGGGCGGAATCCGCTCGGCGACCTCCAGGACCCGCTCGGCATACTCGGGCAACTCGTCCGCGTACCCCTCCCGGGTGTCTTCGGGAAGGCTCTGCTCGCTCATTCGCCCCATCCTGCCGCACCTCACCGACAACCCGCGCGGTCCGCGGCAGGCCTGCGCCTCGCCCTCTCGCCGCGCTTGGGGCAGACTGTGCGCCCCCGCATCTGCACCCTGATGCCCCAGGGTGTCGGTGGAGCATGCCACCATCGTGCGGGCGGTGACTGGTGATACGAGATCAAGAAGAGACGACCGAACAGCAGGGCGTGCGCTCCGAGGGCGGAGCCGGCACCTCTGACGCCGCCGCACGCCCGGACACGGCGGAGTCCGGCACGCCACCGCACCCGGACGCGCCCCAGTCCGACACCGTGCGCCCGGACACCACAGAGCCGGCCGCCGCGAAACCCGACACCACGGATCCGGCCGCCGAGAACGCCGACGCCGCACAGCCGGCAGCCGTGCAGTCGGGCGTCGTCGAACCGGACCCCGCGGAGTGCGACGAAACGCACGCCGACGAGGTGGAGGGCGACGAACCGCTGCTCCCCGCGCGCGTGCACCGCCCCTCCGACCTCATGCGGCTCCTGGTCGGGGTCCTCGCCATCGCCGTACTGCTCGGCATCGCCGCGTTCGCGCACGGCACCACCTCCGGGCTCGAACAGGACATCAACAAGGGCACCGGACAGGCCCCCGACCTGCTGATCAGGTTCGCGGGGCTGGCCTCCAGCATCGCGATCCTGCTGGTGCCGGTCGCGTTCGCGATCGAGCGGCTGATCAAGCGGGACGGGCTGCGCATCGCCGACGGGGTGCTCGCGGCCGTTCTCGCGCACGGCGTGACCCTCGCCACCGACCTGTGGGTGGCCAGGGCCGCCCCGGGCTCCATCCAGGAGGCGCTGACCCAGCCCTCCCCCGGCGACATCCACGCCCTCACCGACCCGGTGCACGGCTATCTCGCGCCCGTCATCGCCTACATGACGG
This sequence comes from Streptomyces hyaluromycini, assembly GCF_002217755.1. Classification (GTDB taxonomy): domain Bacteria; phylum Actinomycetota; class Actinomycetes; order Streptomycetales; family Streptomycetaceae; genus Streptomyces; species Streptomyces hyaluromycini. The sequence goes on from NZ_BCFL01000016.1 coordinate 708,620, forward strand.
CCGTCGGCATGTCCCGGCGGCCGAGATGGCGCTCGGTGCTGTGGATCGTGCTGCTGCTCGACGCGTTCTCCATGCTCGTCACCGGCTACACGACACCGTTCTCGATCATCCTCACGGTGCTGATCGGCTGGACCGTCGCCTACGGCACGCTGTACGCCGTCGGCTCCCCCAACGTCCGCCCCACCGGCCGGACCCTGCTGGCCGGCCTCAGGCACGTCGGCTTCCACCCGGTCGGCGCGGCCCGCGAGGAGGCCCTGGACACCGAGAACGGCGACCGGGGCCGGCGCTACTTCGTCACCCTGGAGGACGGCCCACCGCTGGACGTCACGGTCGTCGACCGGGAACAGCAGGCCCAGGGCTTCTTCTACCGGGTGTGGCGCAACCTGACCCTGCGCGGCTTCGCCACCCGCTCCAGCCTCCAGTCCCTGCGCCAGGCCCTGGAGCAGGAGGCCCTGCTGGCGTACGCGGCGATCGCGGCCGGCGCCAACGCCCCCAAGCTGATCGCCACCTCCGAGCTGGGCCCGGACGCCGTGATGCTCGTCTACGAGCACACCGGCGGCCGTACCCTCGACTCGCTGGCCGACGAGGAGATCACCGACGAACTGCTGCGCCACACCTGGCACCAGGTGCAGGCATTGCAGTCGCGCCGGATCGCGCACCGCCGGCTCGCGGGGGACGCCATCCTGGTGGATCGTTCCGGCACGGTGATCCTCACCGACCTGCGCGGCGGCGAGATCGCAGCCGGTGAACTGCTGCTGCGCATGGACGTCGCCCAGCTGGTCACCACGCTCGGCCTGCGGGTGGGCGCCGAGCGGGCGGTGGCCTCGGCGGTCGGCGTCCTCGGACCCGACGCGGTCGCCGACTGTCTGCCGATGCTCCAGCCGATCGCGCTGACGCGCTCCACGCGCGCGACGCTGCGAAGACTGGCCAGGGAGCGCGCCCAGCGCGAGCGGGACGCGGTCCTGGAGGCGTCCCGGCAGGTCAAGCAGGCCCGTGTGGAGGAGGCCGAGAAGCCCGACAAGAAGACCGTGCGCGCCGAGCAGCGGGCCGAGAAGCGCGCCCTGGACGACGCGCTGGAAGAGGCCCGTGAGGAGGACCTGCTCACCCAGATCCGGCACCAGGTGCTGCGGATCAGGCCGCAGGCGCCCGTCGAGCCGGCCCGTCTGGAGCGGGTGCGGCCGCGCACACTGATCAGCGTCTTCGCCGGCGCGATCGGCGGGTACTACCTGCTGACCCAGCTCACCCACATCGAGTTCGGCCCCCTGGTCGCGAACGCCCAGTGGGGCTGGGTGATCGCCGCGGTGCTGTTCTCGGCGCTCAGCTATGTGGCCGCCGCGATGTCGCTGCTCGGGTTCGTGCCCGAGCGGGTCCCCTTCGTGCGGACCGTGGCGGCGCAGCTCGCCGGGTCGTTCGTGAAGATCGTGGCGCCCGCCGCGGTCGGCGGTGTGGCCCTCAACACGCGCTTCCTGCAGCGCGCGGGTGTGCGCCCAGGGCTCGCGGTGGCGAGCGTCGGCGCCTCACAGCTGTTCGGGCTCGGCTGTCACATCCTCATGCTGCTGTCGTTCGGCTATCTGACGGGCACCGAGAAGACGCCTTCGCTGTCGCCGTCCCGGACGGTCATCGCGGGCCTGCTGACCGTCGCCGTACTGGTCCTCGTGGTGACCTCGGTGCCGCTCCTGCGCAAGTTCGTCAGCACGCGCGTGCGGTCGCTCTTCGCGGGCGTCGTGCCGCGCATGCTGGACGTGCTCCAGCGGCCGCAGAAGCTCGTCACCGGCATCGGCGGCATGCTGCTGCTGACCGCCTGCTTCGTGATGTGCCTGGACGCCTCCATCCGGGCCTTCGGCGACCAGTCGACCTCGCTCAGCATCGCCAGCGTCGCCGTCGTCTTCCTCGCCGGCAACGCGCTCGGCTCCGCGGCGCCGACCCCGGGCGGTGTCGGTGCGGTCGAGGCGACCCTGACCGTCGGCCTGATCGCCATCGGCCTCCCCAAGGAGGTCGCGGCGCCCGCCGTCCTGCTGTACCGGCTGCTGACCCTGTGGCTGCCGGTCCTGCCGGGCTGGCTGGCCTTCAACCATCTCTCGCGCAAGGGCGCGCTCTAGGGGCGTACCTCGGACGGCTCGCGCCCCGCGCGCGTGGCCGTGGGCGACGCCAGGATGGGAGCATGCCGAACCCCTTCCGGATCCGCGTCGCCGCCCTGGCCGCAGCCCTGGCGCTGTCCTCTGTGCTGGCCGGGTGCAGCGACGGTTCCAACGACGGGGATCTGACGGCGCAGAAGCTGGACTGGAAGAACTGCCCGGCACCCGACGAGGCCGAGGGCGGCGGCGACGCGCCGTCACCGCTGCCCGGCGGCGGCACCTGGCAGTGCGCCACCATGAAGGCACCCCTGGACTGGTCGAAGCCGAAGGGCGCCACCATCGGGCTCGCGCTGATCCGGGCCAGGGCCAGCGGCGACCCGAGCAAGCGGATCGGCTCCCTGGTCTTCAACTTCGGCGGACCCGGCGGCAGCGGCGTCACCACCCTCCCCGCGTTCGGTGAGGACTACGCGGCCCTGCGTACCCGCTACGACCTCGTCAGCTTCGACCCGCGCGGAGTCGGCCGCAGCGACCCTGTCGAGTGCGAGAGCGACACGCAGCTCGACGACTACTTCCAGCAGGACGCGACGCCCGACACCAGCGCCGAACGCACCCAGCTGATCAACCGCACCAAGCAGTTCAACGCCGCCTGCGAGAAGAACTCCAGGACGATCCTGCCGCAGGTCCGCACCACCGACGCCGCCCGCGACATGGACCTGATGCGCCAGGTCCTCGGCGACCGGCAGCTGCACTACTTCGGCATCTCCTACGGCACCGAACTCGGCGGCGTCTACGCCCACCTGTTCCCGAAGAACGTGGGCCGGGCGGTCTTCGACGCCGTCGTCGACCCCACCCAGGACCCGGAGCAGAGCTCGCTCGGGCAGGCCAAGGGCTTCCAGCTCGCGCTCGACAACTTCGCCGCGGACTGCACGTCGAAGAAGACAGAGTGCCCGATCGGAGACACCCCGCAGGACGTGAAGGACCGTATCGCCAAGCTCCTCGCGGACCTCGACAAGAAGCCGATCCCGGGCGTCCTGCCCCGCCAGCTCACCCAGACCGTCGCAACCAACGGCATCGCCCAGTCCCTGTACTCCAAGGACTTCTGGGAGTACCTCACCGAGGGGCTCGAAGAGGCGTACGACGGCGACGGGAGGATCCTGATGCTGCTGTCCGACTCGATGAACGGCCGCAGCCAGAACGGCGAGTACAGCAACATCACGGCGGCGAACATCGCCATCAACTGCGCCGACGAGAAGCCGCGGTACACCCCCGAGTACGTCCAGCAGAAACTGCCCGAGTTCCGCGCCGCCTCCCCGCTGTTCGGCGACTACCTCGCCTGGGGGATGGTCAGCTGCACGAACTGGGCGGTGCCGGGCGCCGCCGACCACCCCGACGTCAGCGCGCCCGGGTCGGCGCCGATCCTGGTCGTGGGCAACACGGGGGATCCGGCGACGCCGTACGAGGGCGCGAAGAGGATGGTAGACGCGCTCGGGAAGGGCGTCGGGGTCGAGCTGACGTACCAGGGGCAGGGACACGGGGCGTACGACAGCAAGAACAAGTGCGTGCAGGGTGCCGTGAACGGCTATTTGCTGGAGGGGACGGTGCCGAAGGCGGGAACGGTCTGTACGTGAGGACGCGCCGAGAGTGCCGCGCCCATATCGGGGCGCTGTAAACACGCAGGTCAAAGGGTTATCCACAGGCCGCAACGGCCTTCGGTCGATCCGCCTACTATGGCCTGACCGCTTTCCGCGACGAACCTGCGGAGAGCCTGTGTGGGGGGTGTGCGCGGATGTTGCGACATGTACGGTGGGCGGCTGCTGTTGCGGCGGGGCTGCTCGTGGCCGGGTGCAGCGGTGGGGCGTCGGGCGGGGGCTCGGACGAAGGGAAGGTCGCGTCCCGACAGCCGTCGGCCGCCACCAGCGGCTCGGCCGCCCTGCCCGCGTCCCTCACCGGCCAGAAGCTCGACTGGAGCCGCTGCAAGGCCACTTCGGACTCCGCCGCACCCGGGGACGAGTGGCGGTGTGCGACGCTCAAGGTGCCGCTGGACTGGTCGAAGCCGGACGGGGAGACCATCGGGCTGGCGCTCATCCGGGAGCAGGCGAGCGGGGGTTCGGGGAAGCGGATCGGCTCGCTGCTGTTCAACTTCGGCGGGCCGGGCGGCTCCGGCGTCTCGACGATGCCGTACTACGCGTCCACCGTCTCCGCGCTGCGCGAGCGGTACGACCTGGTGAGCTGGGACCCGCGCGGGGTGGGAGCCAGTGAGGGGATCCGGTGCCGCAGCGACAAGGACATCCAGAGCGCCGAGTCGATCGACGCGACACCGGACACCGCGGTGGAGGAGACGGCGTACTTCCAGGACGCCGCCGCCTTCGGCAAGGGCTGTGAGAAGGCCGCCGGCACGCTGATCGCACATGTCTCGACGACCGACACGGCCCGCGACATGGACCTGATGCGCCAGGTCCTCGGTGACCCGAAGATGCACTACTTCGGCATCTCGTACGGCACCGAACTGGGCGGCGTGTACGCCCACCTGTTCCCGAAGAACGTGGGGCGGCTGATCCTGGACGCGGTGGTGGACCCGACGGCCGACTCGGTCGGCCAGGAGAAGAACCAGGCCGCCGGATTCCAGCGGGCCCTGGACGACTACCTCAAGTCCACCGGCCAGGACCCGAAGCAGGGCTCGCTGAAGATCGGCGATCTGCTGAAGAGGCTCGACGCCACGCCGCTGCCCACGTCGTCCGGGCGGAAGCTGACCCAGACCCTCGCGGTCACCGGCATCGTGCTGCCGCTGTACAGCCAGGACAGCTGGCCGACGCTGACCAGCGCGCTGAAGGCGGCCGAGGAGGGCGACGGCTCGGAGCTGCTGTCGCTCGCGGACCAGTACAACGAGCGGGACTCCTCGGGGCACTACGGCACGACCACCCACTCCCAGCGGGTCATATCGTGCCTGGACGACAAGGAGCGGCCGACGCTCGCCGAGACGAAGAAGCTGCTGCCGGAGTTCGAGAAGGTCTCGCCCGTCTTCGGGGACTTCCTGGGCTGGGACTCGGCCGGCTGGTGCCACGACTGGCCGGTGGCCGGGCAGTGGGACACCCCGGACGTGAGCGCACCGGGCGCGGCACCGGTGCTGCTGGTCGGCAACACCGGCGACCCGGCGACCCCGTACGAGGGCGCCCGCAGGATGGCCGACGAGCTGGGCAAGGGGGTCGGCGTCGAGCTGACCTGGAAGGGCGAGGGCCACGGCGCGTACGGCAGCGGCAGCGACTGCGTGGACTCGACGGTGAACGCCTATCTGCTGGACGGCACGGTCCCGAAGGACGGCAAGGTCTGCTCATGACGAAGGCGGGGGCCCCGGGCACCTGCCGTGCCGCCCGGAGCCCCCGCCCTTCGCGGAGCCTGTGCTCAGTAGACCGGCTTCTGGGGCTCGATCTGGTTGACCCAGCCGATCACACCGCCGCCGACGTGGACCGCGTCCGCGAAGCCCGCGGACTTCAGGACCGCGAGGACCTCCGCGCTGCGGACACCCGTCTTGCAGTGCAGGACGATCCTCTTGTCCTGGGGCAGGCCCTCCAGGGCGGTGCCGAGCAGGAACTCGTTCTTCGGGATCAGCTTGGCGCCGGGGATGGAGACGATCTCGTACTCGTTCGGCTCGCGGACGTCGATGATCTCGATGTTCTCGCCGTCGTCGATCCACTCCTTGAGCTGCTTGGGAGTGATCGTCGAGCCGGCGGCCGCCTGCTGGGCCTCCTCGGAGACGACGCCGCAGAAGGCCTCGTAGTCGATGAGCTCGGTGACGGTCGGGTTCTCGCCGCAGACCGCGCAGTTCGGGTCCTTGCGGACCTTGACCTGGCGGTACTGCATCTCCAGGGCGTCGTAGATCATCAGGCGGCCGACGAGGGGCTCGCCGGTGCCGGTGAGGACCTTGATGGCCTCGGTGACCTGGATGGAGCCGATGGACGCGCACAGCACGCCCAGGACGCCGCCCTCGGCGCAGGAGGGGACCATGCCCGGCGGCGGGGGCTCCGGGTAGAGGCAGCGGTAGCAGGGGCCGTACTCGGACCAGAAGACCGAGGCCTGGCCGTCGAAGCGGTAGATGGAGCCCCAGACGTACGGCTTGTTCAGCAGCACGCAGGCGTCGTTGACCAGGTAGCGGGTGGCGAAGTTGTCCGTGCCGTCGACGATCAGGTCGTACTGGCTGAAGATGTCCATCACGTTCTCGGCCTCGAGCCGCTCTTCGTGAAGGACCACGTTCACGTACGGGTTGATGCCGAGGACGGAGTCACGGGCGGACTCGGCCTTGGAGCGGCCGATGTCGGCCTGGCTGTGGATGATCTGGCGCTGCAGGTTCGACTCGTCGACCTCGTCGAACTCCACGATGCCAAGGGTGCCGACGCCCGCGGCGGCCAGGTACATCAGCGCCGGCGAGCCCAGGCCGCCGGCGCCCACACACAGCACCTTGGCGTTCTTCAGCCGCTTCTGCCCGTCCATCCCGACGTCGGGGATGATCAGGTGGCGGGAGTACCTGCGGACCTCGTCTACGGTGAGCTCAGCAGCTGGCTCGACCAGGGGTGGCAGCGACACGGGGACTCCGTTGATCGGTCAATCACTACAATTGTTCTCCCTGTAACACTGCCACGGGCTTCTTCATTCCGAGACACCTGTTCCGATCCGCGAGACGATTTCGTCCCAGTAGCCGGGCATCGTCTCCCAGGGGTCCGCCCGGCCCCAGCGGTCGGTCCGGTCGGTGAAGTAGATCGTGGCGGCGCCCTGCCAGCGGGCGATGCGCAGTGCCTCGTCGAGGTGGCCGAGGGGCACGCCGTGCACGAAGTGGCAGAAGCGGTCGGGCGGGTAGTCGGCGGTCCACTCGGCGACCTGGGACCAGCGGTAGTCGCTCCAGGGCCCGGCGAAGGTCACCAGCTGGTCGGCGTTCTCGGCGTAGCCCGGGTGGGGGTGGGTGCCATGGCCGAGGACGATGTGGGGGTCGTCGCCTATGGTGCGGAGCGCGGCGACCGCGCGGCGGATCTCGGGGAGCGCGGTGCGCTCGGCGGGACAGCGGTCCAGCAGGAAGCCGTCGATGCGGTACCAGTCGTGGAAGTGGCGGGCGTCGGTGAGCAGGTCGCCATGGGGGCGGGCGCCGTAGGTGGTGTCCAGGCGACCGAGGACGCGGACGCCCGCGTTGCGGAGCCGGCCGGCCGCCTCCAGGCAGTGCGGGTCGGGGCGGCTGCCGGGGCCGTTCGCCACGTTGAGGACGACCCAGTGCAAAGGGGTGCCGGGGCGGGTGAGTTCGGCCCACTGGGCGGGGGCGAGGAGCGGGTGGGCGTAGCCGGGGATGCCGACGGCGGTGCGGACGCCGGTGGTCGCGGCGCCCGCCCGGGTGCTGGTCAGATGCGGCACGCCGCCTCCATCCAGATGTCCGCGAGGGACTCTTCGAGGTTGATGCGGGGCCGCCAGCCGAGCCGGTCGCGGGCGCAGCGCACGTCGGCCTGCTGCCAGCTGCCGCAGCCGTCCGGGTACGGGTACGCGACCGGGGCCGCGTGGTCGGGGTCCAGGCGGGGGTGGCCGATGGGGCTGCGCAGCGGGGGGCCGGGCGGGCCGTCGAGTTCGTGCAGGGCGCCGCCGTATCCGGCGACCCGGGCGAGGACGGCGGCGGCGTCACGGAGCCGGACGGCGCGGCCGGAGCCGATGTTGATGACGCCCTGGGCGGCGGAGAGCGAGGCCGCGTGGACGGCGCGGGCGACGTCGCGTACGTCGACGAAGTCGCGCTGGGCGCCGAGGCCGCCGAGTTTGAGTTCGCCGTCGCCGGACTGCATGGCGCGGCGCATGGCCTCGGCCAGGCGGCCGAGCGGTGAGCCGGCCGGGGTGCCAGGACCGGCGGGCGAGAAGACGCGCAGGACGACGGCGTCCAGCCCGGAGCCGAGGACGAGTTCGGTGGCGGCGAGCTTGCTGACGCCGTACGGGCCGCCGGGGCGCGGCACGGCGTCCTCGGCGGTGGAGGAGCCGGGCTGGCTCGGGCCGTACTCGGAGCTGCAGCCGACCTGCACCAGGCGGGCGCCGCAGCCGCTGCGCCGCAGGGCCTCGCAGACGGTGGCGACGGCGACGGTGTTGTGCCGGGTGAGTTCCCGGGCGCCGCCGCGGGTGGCACCTGCGCAGTTCACGATGACGCCCGGGTGGACCGCGTCGAGGAACCGGGTGAGCGCGCCGGGGCTGCCGGTGGCGAGGTCGAAGCGGACGTCGGCGTCGTCGCCACGGCCGAGCGCGGTGAGCTGGACGGCCGGGTCGGCGAGCAGCCGGTCGGCGACGAAGCGGCCGAGGTATCCGTTGGCTCCGATCAGCAGAACCCTCATCGTGCGGCTCCCGGGGTGTGCGCTCCGGCGACTCCGGTGGCTCCGGTGCCTCCGGTGGTTCCGGACGCTCCGGGTCCGGGTCGGGAGGTGGTCATCTGGTGGTCTCCTTCGAGGGGTGGTGCGGTTGCCTCCGGCGGGGTGCCGGGCGCCTGCCGCCGGGACGGCTCGGCGAGGCGTGCGAGGACATCGGCGGCTCTGCTCACTGCGGGTCTCCCGTCGGCGCGTGGGCCGAGGCCCGGGTGAGGGTGCGGGTCGCCCGCAACAGCAGCGCCAGGGCGGCGGCGCCGCAGCCGAGGGCCGGGACGCTGCCCGCGCCCCAGGCGTCGGCCAGGGCGTCGACGGGGGCGGCCAGGAAGGCGCAGCCGGGCAGCCGGCCGGCCAGGACGAGGGCCACGGCCGCCGCTTCCGTGGCGGCCGCGGCGGCGAGGGTGGGGCCCTGCGGGACGTTGTGGACGGCGAGGAGGCGGGCGAGCAGCAGGAGGGCGCCGAGGGCGAGGGCCGCCGGGTAGCCGGCGGGTTCGCCGAGGGCGGCGCCGCACAGGGCGAGCAGGGCGGTGAGGGCGCCGAGAAAGAGGGCGAACGTGCCGAGCAGCAACGGCTGTACGGCGCCGGTGAACTCCTCCAGGCCGCGGCTGCTCGCGAGCCTGCGGCGGGCGCCCGCCGTGAGGAGGTGGGCACTCCAGGCCGCCGGGGCGCAGGCCAGGGTGAGGGCGAGGACGGGGGTCGTGGTCACCGGCCAGGGGCCGTGGGCGGCGCCGGTCGGGAGTCCGTCGGGACCGCCGTGCATGACGGCCCGCAGCAGGCCGTCGCCGAGGAGGGCGTAGGCGAGGAGCCAGCAGGTCCACGCGCGCGTGCCGGTGGCGGTGTGCCGGGCGGGGGTACGGACGGGCAGGGCCAGCGGGCCGCGGCGCAGGGCCGGGCGTACGGCGAGGGCGACGGCGAGCACGCCGACGGCTGCCGCCACGAGGCGCGGGCGGCCCTCGGTGAGCCGTACGCCGGTCACGGCCGCCGCGCACACGGTGCCCGGGAGGAGCGTGAGCAGTGCCCAGTCGGCGCGCACGCGGGGCGCGGGCACCGGTTCGGGGGGCGGGCGCCGGTCGCCGTCGCGGGGCACGCGCGCGTAGAGCTCTTCGGCGAGCGAGAAGACGTCACGGTGCCGGAAGCGGGCGGCGGTGCGGTCGGTGACACCGTGCACTTCGAGGCCGGCCGCGATCTCCAGGGGGTCCACGGCCCGCTCGCAGAGCTCACGGTGACGGTGCATCAGCGTCTTCACCGGGTCGGCGGCGGCGCCCCGGCGGGGGGTGGATCCGCGGCTGCCGGCGGTGTCCTCGGCCGCGGCCCGGCTCCCCGGAGAGTCCCCGCCGGGCGCCGGCGACCCGCCCCCGGGGAAGGCGTCCACCGAGCCGGGCTGGTCCGCCCCCAGGAGCCATTCCTCCGACCTCGTGTCCCAGGCGTCGGCCGCGCCGGGCCGCCCGGGCCGGTCCAGCTCCCCCGGACCGGCGTTCACCGCGCCGCCTTCCTCGCCGTTCACAGCGCCCCCTCGGTGGCCGCGAGCGGGGTGGCCCGTACCGGGGCGGGCCGCAGCGCGGCGCCCAGGGCCCGGCCGGGCCCGGCGCGATGCGCGACGCGGGCCGTGGGCCCGGTCCAGCGGCCGGGCACATGGACCTCGGCCGGGACGGCGAACGGCAGGGGCTCGCCCGCCTGGTCGAGGACGATCCGGCGCACCGGGCAGTGCGAGACGATCTCCAGGTAAATGCCGTGAAATGCCGCGATGTTCTGCTCGACGGTGAACAGTTCGAGCGCGCGGGCGCGCGCGGCGGCTCCGAGGCGCTCACGGCGCTCGGAGTCGCGCAGCAGCGTCACGCACGCCTCAGCGAGCGCCCGCGGATTGCGCGGGGGTACGACGAGCCCGGTGCCGCCGATGACCTCCACCACGGCGCCGACGTCCGTGGAGACGGTCGCCCGGCCGCAGAACATCGCCTCGACGAGTCCCACCGGGAAGCCCTCGACGACGCTGGAGAGAACGACGACCGCGCCGGACGCGTAGGCGTCGGCGAGGGTCGGTGCCTCCGGGCCGCCTATCTCCTCGAAGGAGACCGGGTTGTCGCCGACGGCGTGCACCCCTTCGGCCTCGTCGGGGAAGAGCTGTGCGGCGAGCGCCCTGCAGTGCCCCAGATAGGCCTCGCCCTCCGGCCCCGCCGGGACGCCCACGACCCGCAGTCGCGTCTTGGGCTCCTCCTTGCGGACCTCGGCGAAGGCGTGCAGCAACGACACCAGATCCTTGGCCGGTTCGATACGGCCGACCCAGACGAGGGTGTCCGGGTCGGCGCGGTCCGGGGCCTCGCCCACCTCGGTGAAGCGGGCGGCCTCCATGCCGGGGTGCACGGTCCGGATACGGGCGCGGTCGGCGCCGCAGCGCTCCTGCCAGCGGCGGGTGTGCGCGTTGCCCGGGGTGATGATCGCGGCGCGGCGGTAGACCTCGGCGGCGAGCCGGCCGTGGAAGGCCGCGAGCAGCGCGCGTACGGCGGGGGCGGCCACGTCGGGGCCCGAGGCGAGGTAGTGCGAGCGCAGTCGCATGCCGTACTCGGTGACCAGCAGCGGCACGCCGGAGAAGTGTCCGGCGAGCAGGCCGGCCAGAGCGGCGGGGCCGCCGGCGGTGGCGTGGCAGAGATCGGCCGCGCCGAGGCCGTCGTCGCCGTACCAGTCCAGGGAGAGGGGGCGCAGGGCGCGTTCGAGGTGGGCGGCGACGGCGAGCAGGTCGGGCACGCGTGCCTCGCGTGCCGTACCGAGTGCGCCGGGCGCGCGGCAGGCGCGCTCCAGTGCGCGTACGGCGGTGTCGGAGCGGAGCGCGCCGACCAGTCCGCCCTCGTCGCGGGCGAGTTCGGCGAGTCCGTGGAGCGCGCTGCCGAAACGGTCCGCCAGAGAACCGGGCCCGGCACCAAAGCCGCCCGCGGCACCTGAGCCCGCCGCGCCGGTCGAGCCGTGCGAGTCCTCCGTGCCGTTCGGTCCCGGGCCGGCACACAGCACCCCCGCGAGCTCGCCGTAGCTCTCCGCGAAGCGCCGGCGCGCGCGCCGTCCGTACCTGGCCCCGTCCTCCTCGGCGGTCCACAGGGGAGCTGTCCGTACCCGGCTGACGTGCGGCGGCAGCGGCAGCCAGCCCTCGTCCTCCTGACGCCGGGTGCGGCTGAGCGCGTAGAGGTCGAACTCGTGCCGCCCGAGCCCGCGCACGAGCCGGTCGCACCAGAGCCTGGCATCACCGCTCACATACGGATAGCCACCCTCCGTAACCAGTCCGATGCGCACGTGTGCACCCCCGATCGATCTCCCGTATGGGGAGCCACCGTGGCTCGGCGGCTCGCAGCGGGACGAACGTATGCGGACAAGGCGGTGGCGCGATGGACGGTTGTCCATCGCGCCACCAAAAGGGGTGAACGGTCGTAACTTTCCCGTGCGGGTCGCGTTCGGTCGCGCTAAGCAGCCCAACGGAGCCGGAACGTCACGCCCGGATCCGTGTCCAGATCTGTGGAAACGTCACGCCGACGCCAGTTCCCGGCGCGCCGCCCGCCGCCGGGCCGCGACCTCCGGGTCGAGGGCGGGCACGGCGGCCAGGAGCTGCCTGGTGTACGGGTCCTGCGGGTTGTCGTAGACCTCGTCGGCGGGCCCGGTCTCGACGATCCGGCCGCGGCGCATGACCGCGACCCGGTCGCTGACCTGCCGCACGACGGCGAGATCGTGGGCGACGAAGACGAGCGCGAGCCCGAGTTCGCGCTGGAGTTCACCGAGCAGGGCCACGACCTGGGCCTGGGTGGTGACGTCCAGCGCGGAGACCGGCTCGTCGCAGACGATGACACGTGGGTCGGCCGCGAGCGCCCGCGCGATGCCCACGCGCTGGCGCTGGCCGCCGCTGAACTCGTGCGGATAGCGCTGATAGTGCGCCCCTTCGAGCCCCACACGCTCCAGCAGTTCTGTCACGCGCCCCCGGATGCGCCCCTCGTCGTGTTCGCCCCGCGCCCGCAGCGGGTCGGCGATCGACTCTCCGACGCTGCGCCGCGGGTTGAGGGAGGACACCGGGTCCTGGAAGACCATCTGGACGGCCGGGTTCACACCCACGCGCGCGTGGCCGTCGTAACGGACCTCCCCCGCCGTCGGCTCCAGCAGTCCGACCAGCATCCGGCCGAGGGTGGTCTTGCCGCTGCCGCTCTCGCCGACGACGCCGAGGGTCTCGCCCCGGTGCACGGTCAGCGACACGTCGTCGACGGCCGCGAACGCCCGCTTGCCGCGCCCGAACTCGCGCCGCAGGCCGGACGCCTCCAGGACGACCCCCTCGGACGCCTGTGAGGGCACGCGCGCCGCGTCCACGCGCGGGACGGCGGAGAGCAGTTCCCGGGTGTACGGCTGCGTGGGCGCGCCGAGCACGCCGGCGACCGGGCCCTGTTCGACCACGCGCCCGTGCCGCATGACGAGCACCCGGTCGACGCTCTCGGCGGCGACGCCCACGTCGTGGGTGACGAGCAGCAGGCCCATGCCGGTCTCCTCGCGCAGCGTGTGCAGCAGGTCGAGGATCTGGGCCTGGACGGTCACGTCGAGGGCGGTGGTGGGCTCGTCGGCGATCAGCAGCTCGGGTTCGCAGGCGAGCGCCATGGCGATCAGCGCGCGCTGGCGCATGCCGCCGCTGAACTCGTGCGGGCGGGACCGGGACCGGGACCGCGCGTCCGGGATGCCGACCCGGTCGAGCACCTCCACGGCACGCGCGCGTGCGGCCCGTCGTGACGCGCGTGTGTGCACGCGGTACACCTCGGCGATCTGGTCGCCGATCGCGTAGTACGGGTCGAGGGACGACAGCGGGTCCTGGAAGACCATCGCCGCCTTCGCGCCGCGCAGCTTCCGCAGTTCGGCGTCGGAGGCGTCCTGTACGTCGGTGCCGGCGACCTCGATCGAACCGCCGAGCCGCGCTCCCGTGCCGTGGTGCAGGCCCAGCAGGGCCGAGGCGACCGTGGACTTGCCGGAACCGGACTCGCCGACCAGGGCGAGGGCGGCGCCGCGCTCCAGGGTGAACGACAGCCCGTCCACGGCCCGCAGGTCGCCGAACTCGACGGTCAGATCAGTGACTTGGACGAGACTCACGTCAGTACCACCCGTCGGTCGGCCACCGCGTACAGCACGTCCGCGACGGCGTTGGCGAGGACCACGAAGAAGCCGACGACGAGGACCACGCCGACGACGACGGGCAGGTCGACCACGCTGACGGCGTGCACGAGTTCCTGGCCGAGGCCGGGCAGTCCGAACAGCGTCTCGGTGAGCACGGCACCGCCGACGGCCGAGCCGAAGTTGTTGGCGTTCAGCGCGATGACCGGCGCGAGCGCCCCGCGCAGGGCGTGCCGCCCGACGATCGACCGCTCGCCGACGCCGTACGCGCGGAAGGTGCGGATGTGGTCCTCGGCCAGGGTCTCCAGCATCGACGAGCGGGTCATCCGGGCGAACGCGGCGGATTCGATGAGGGCGAGGGAGAACCAGGGCAGCAGCAGGTTCCACGCCCACTGTTCGGGGTCGTCGGTGAACTTCACGTACTGCGGGAAGGGCAGCAGCTGCAGTTCGCCGCAGACGACGATCATCAGGACCAGGCCGATGACGAAGACCGGCGTGGCCCAGCCCGCCAGCGTGAGGCCGGTCAGCACCCGCTCGGTGAGCCGGCCGCGCCGCCAGACGGAGAGCACGCCGGTGCCGACGCCCAGGACCAGCCACAGCACCATCGCTCCGGTCACCAGCGAGAGGCTGACCGGAAGCCTGGTCAGGATGATGCTCAGGACCTGCTGGTCGGTCTGGTAGGAGAGGCCGAGGCAGGGCGCGGAGCAGTGCTCCACGGAGGTGCCGGTGGAGTAGTCCTGGCCGACGACCAGGCCCTGCAGGAAGTGCCAGTAGCGCACGTACAGGGGGTCGTCGAGGTGCAGTTGCTGGGCCACCTGGTGAACCTGCTCCGGGGAGCAGCGCGGGCCGCAGGTGATCTGGGCGACGTTGCCCGGGGTGACGTAGAAGACGACGTAGACGATCACCGAGATGGCGAGCAGGGTCGCCAGGGTGCCTATGGTGCGGCGGAGCAGGAAGCCGCCGAAGCCGTTCACGCGGATTCCTCCTTCGCCGTCGTCACGGCCTCGCGCCCGCGCCCGCGCCCGCGACCGGTGCCGACGCCGAGCCGGGAGGCGGCGCGCGGGTCCAGGGCGGTGCGGACGCCGTCGCCGAGGACGGCCAGCGCGAGGACGGTCACGAACAGCGCGCCGGCCGGCAGGAGCAGGTACTGCGGGGCCGCCTGGTACCAGACGTCGGCGGCGGTGAGCATCTGGCCCCAGGAGGGCGTCGGCGGCTTCACGCCGACGCCGAGGAAGGACAGGGCCGCCTCGACGCTGATGTTGACCGGGATGAGGATCGAGGCGTACGTGATGACCGGCGCGGCCAGGCCGGGCAGCAGCTCGCGGCGGGCGATGCGCCAGGCACCCCAGCCGCTGAGCCGCGCGGCGGCGACGTAGTCGAGCCCCTTCAGGGTGAGGGTCTGGGCGCGCACGATCTTCGCGATGCTGCCCCAGGAGATGAGCCCGATGACGAGGGTGACCAGGACGGGCCGGGGGAAGCTCTGCGGCACGATCGCGAGCAGCGCCAGCGACATGATCATCAGGGGCAGTGCGACGAAGATGTCCGTGATCCGGCTCAACAGTTGATCAATCCATCGGCCGCCGAGCGCGGCCGCCACCCCGACGACCAGCCCGACGAAGACCTGGATCACGGTCGCCGAGAACGCGACGCCCAGGGAGACCCGGGCCCCGTACACCAGCCGCGCGAACAGATCACGCCCTGTCTGCGGCTCCACGCCCAGCCAGTGGTGGCCGGAGATGCCGCCGAGGGAGCCGGTCGGCACGCCGCCGCGCGCGGAGTCGATGAGGGAGGGGTGGTAGGTGGTCGGGTCCTGGCCCTCCAGCGCGGTGAGCAGCGGCGCGGCGAGCGCGACCAGGACGAGCAGCGCGACGATCCCCGCCGCGACCGTGGCGGCCCGCTGCGTACGCAGCCGCCGCCAGAACTGACGAGCCCCCGAAGCCCCCGAGGCGAGCGCCTCGGGGGCCTGGGTGGCGACAAGTGCCTCGCTCACGGCGCTACTTCACCGCGACCTGGGAGATGTCCAGGACACCGGTCCAGTCGCTGATCACGACGTTCTTGATGTCCTTGCCGACGAGCCGCTTGTAGACCGGGTGGAACAGCGGCACGGTCAGCGCCTGCGCGCCGATCTTCTTGTCCAGTGCACCCCAGCGCTGGGCGGCCGCGTCAAGGTCGGTCAACTTGTTGATCGCGTCAATCTCGGCATTGACCGAAGCATCGTTGAGCTGGGAGGCGTTGAAGTTCGCGCCGTCCTTGACGATCTGCCGGCCGTCGAAGATCGGGGCGAGGAAGGGACCGCCGGAGGGCCAGTCGGCACCCCACGCGGCGAGGAAGAAGCCCGGCTCGGTCTTCACGCTGTGGACCGTGTCGGAGTAGTTGTTGTCCTCCAGGCCCTGGAGCTTGACCGTGATACCGGCCTTCTTGAGGGCGTCCTGGATCGCGGTCGCGATCTCGGGGCTCGTCTTGAAGTTGTCGGCGTTGTCGTGGGTCAGCGTGACGGTGAGCCCGTTCGGGTAACCGGCTTCCTTCAGCAGCTCCTTGGCCTTGGCCGCGTTGCCGGTGTCACCGGCCGGGAAGAGGTCGTACGGGGTGTAGCCGAAAGACTTCTGGTTGGGCAGGAAGGTGGTCGCGGGCTCGGCGAGGGCACTGCCGCCCGCCGCGTTGACCACGGACGACCGGTCGACGGCGTACGAGATCGCCTGCCGCACCTTGGGGTTGTCGAACGGCTTGACCTTCGGATTGAACGCTATGTAGTTCGTGTAGCCGAAGTGGCCGGTGCCGACGCGCGCGGCGAGTTCCTTGTCGCCGGTCACCTTGGCGAGTTCGGCCGGGCCGAGGTTGGTGTCCGTCGTCACGGCGGCCGCGTCCGTCCCCTGGGACGCCGACAGCCGCTGGTTGATCACGGACGAGTCGAGCCCGGACTGCACGTCGATCGTGTCCGGGTACGCCTTGCGCTGGTCGTCGACGGCCGCGGACCAGTACTTGTTCCGCTCCAGGACCAGGTGCTCACCGTCGTTCTCGTTCTTCACGACCTTGTAGGGGCCGGACGAGACCGGGTGCTCCTCGTACTTGGTGCCGGTGTCCTTGGCCTGCGGGACGGGCGTGAACTGCGTCTGCGTGGCCAGGAACGGGAACTCGCCCTCGGGCTTGTTCAGGTGGAAGACGATGGTGCGGTCGTCCGGCGTCTCGATCGCCGACAGCCCCTTCTTGTCCTTGTACGGCCCCTGGTAGTCGGCGGCGCCGACCAGCCAGTCCCGCAGGTAGGGGGCGCCGCCGGAGAGCTCGGGGGCGAAGGAGCGCTCGATGCCGTACTTGATGTCGGCGGACGTGATCGCGGTGCCGTCCTCGTACTTGAGGCCCTTCTTCAGGGTGTACGTCCACACGGTCGCGTTCTTGCTGGGGCGCCCGGTGTCGGTGGCCAGGTCGGGGACGACCTTGGTGCCGGCGGCGCCGTCCGCGCGGTTGCGGGTGGTGAGCGTGCGGAAGACCAGGGAGGGCACGTTGCCGCCGCCGGAGGTGTACAGGCGGGCCGGGTCGAAGTCCGTCTGGGGGTCGGAGTTCAGGACGGTGAGCGTGCCGCCCTTGTGCGGCGTGGAGTCGCCACTGGAGCCGTTGGCATCGTTGTCCTTCGGCCCGCAGGCGGCGGCGCCCGCTGCCACGACCAGGGCAAGCGAAACGTACGCCGC
This sequence comes from Streptomyces hyaluromycini, assembly GCF_002217755.1. Taxonomy (GTDB): domain Bacteria; phylum Actinomycetota; class Actinomycetes; order Streptomycetales; family Streptomycetaceae; genus Streptomyces; species Streptomyces hyaluromycini. The sequence goes on from NZ_BCFL01000016.1 coordinate 725,864, forward strand.
GCGGGCGCTGGTTACGGACGGGTGACGCATCGGAATGACGACCTCTCGGAAGGCGAGTCTCGATTGGTGAGACAGATTGACGAGGAGTGAGACGAAAGTGAACACACGTCTGCCCCGGCGTCAGGTCGTCGAAAGAGCCGTGACCCAGGTCACGGCAACAGAAGGAGATCGCGACGCGAACGCCTGAGGGCGGGCGTCAGCGACAGTCGATGTCGGCCACGCAGAGCGCGGTCACGCCGATGAGCGCCAGCTCGATGGCGGCGCGCGCGGAGGCGTGAAGGGACGACATGCCCAGAAATATGTACGAACTTTCTGCGCATGTCAACGTGATGTATGAGCCACCTGTCAACTCTTGGGGTATGGCCAGGGATTGGGCAGACAGTGGATTCCGTCATGGTCGAGGAACTTCGTCTGCTGCTGCATGACCGGCGCCAGCTCGCCGTCCTTCTCGCAGGTCACATGGCCGTAGCCGAGTCGGTGGCCGACCTCGTGGTTGATCAGCATCTGCCGGTAGGCGTGGATCTTGTCGCCGTACGTCTTGCTGCCCTGGGCCCACCTGTACGCGTTGATCATGACGCGTTCCGTGGAGGCCGAGTCGCAGGACACGTTGTCCTCGGTCGTGTCGAGGCCGGACTTGGCGCACCACTTGGCGGTGGTGCCGGGGCTGGCGAGCGTGATCACGAAGTCGGGCTTGCCCGAGGAGACGCGCTCGAAGGTGCGGGCGCCGTCGTGGGCCCAGCTGCGGTCGTCGTTGAGTGTCTTCTGCACGGCCTCGGCGAACAGTTTCCCGTCCAGCCCGAGCCCCTGCTCCACGTCGACGCGGTAGGTGTACTTCCGTCCCTTGCCCGGCGCCTTCGCGCTCCCGGGCACGGTGGTGAACTTCCCGGACCCGGCCAGCTTGGCGCTGAGCGGGTACTTCTCGCCCATCGCCTGCTCGTACGAGAGCGTCGCCACGCTCGGCGAGGCGGAGACGGACGGCGTCGTACGGCTGTTTCCGCGCGAGGCGGCGCCGTCGGTGGCCCGTGTACCGCCCGCGGCCGACTGCGACCGTACGGCGCTGCCGTCGCGGCCGTCGACGACCTGCCCGGCGACGATCACCGCGAGCACGGTGGTGACGGCGGCGGCCGCGATCCCGGTGAAGGCACGGCCCTTGCCGCCCTTGGGCTGGGCGGCCGGTTCACCGGTGGGCGGCGCGTCGTCATCGCCGTCGTCCGTCCCGGACGGGAGCGGTGAGGCGTGCGGGCCGGAGAAGGGCGGATACGTTTCCGCACGCTGGGCGCCGATGCCGGGGCGGGGCGCGAAGACGTCGACGTCCTCGTCGAAGGCGTCGACGTAGTCCTGCCGGGGCCCACCGGGCCCGCTCCGCCGCTGCCGCGGTATCGACACCCCGGCAGCACCAGCAGCACCGGCCACCCCTGCAACACCGGCCTGCCCGCCCAACTCTCCCCAGCCACCGCCCGCTTCACGCTGCTGGGGGTGACCACCACGGACCCGGGGGACGCCGTGGGCCGGGGTCCCGTCGGGGAGGCGGTGGACGCCGTGGGCCGGGGTCCCGTCCGAGTAGCGAGGCACGCCATTCGCCGGCGTGCCGTCGGCGATCCGCGGCACTCCTCGCACAGGCGTGCCGTCGGGTATTCGCGGGACGCCCTGGGCAGGCGTACCGTCCGCGAACCGGGGCGGCCCGCCCGAGGGTGTCCCGTCGGCCGGATGTGGCACCGTCGTGCCCGCGGGCCCGCGCTCCCCGCCTCCTGGGCCCTGTTTCCGGGCCGCACGCACGTCCGCTATGTCCGCGTCGTCACCTTTGGGTGCCGGGCCGCGGCGGCTGTGGCGTCCCACTCGCCCCTCAGCTCCCCGCGCCCGGCGCGACCGGTCGGCCGCCGATGGTCCCGGCAGCCGGTCCGCCGGCCAACTCGTCGGCAGACGCGAGAAGTTCACGGAACGCCCCGGCCACCGCCTCCGGGTACTCCATCATCGCCACGTGCCCGGCGTCCGGCATGGACAGCAGCCGGGAGTGGCGGAAGCTGCGCGCGGCCTTCTGGGCCATGCGGTAGCTGACGAGCTGGTCGCGGCCGCCGTAGATCAGCAGGGTGGGGGCGAGGACGCGCTCGGCCTGGCGCCAGAGCCCGTGCTGGCCGCCCAGCGTGTAGGCGTTGACGATCCCGCGCGCGGACCGCGCCATCGCGTCCCAGAAGTACGGCAGCCGCAGCCGCCGCTCCAGCTCCGCCACCGCGTGCTCGAACGCCTCGGGCGTCACCCGGCCGGGATCGCCGTAGCAGAGGGCCAGGACGCCCCGTACCCGCTGTTCGGCGGTCCACTTGCCGGTCGTGCGGGTGAGGAGCCCGGCGACGCCGGGGAGGCCGAGGATGACCGTCGGCACGGCCGTGCGCTGGACGCGCAGCTCGGGCAGGGCCGGAGAGACGAGCGTGAGGGTGCGGACGAGGTCCGGGCGGACGGCGGCGACGCGGGTGGCGACCGCACCGCCGAGGGAGTTGCCGAAGAGGTGGACGGGGCCGCGGCCGACCGCGTCGAGATAGCGGATGACCGCGCGCGCGTGCCCGGTGACGGAGTAGTCCCCGTCGTCCGGCGGCGGCGAGTCGCCGAAGCCCGGCAGGTCGACCGCCTCGCCGTCCACGACGCCTTCGAGCCGCTCCATCAGGTCCGACCAGTTCTGCGAGGAGCCGCCGAGCCCGTGGATGTACAGCGCGGGCGGCAGGCCCGCGCGCGCGGGCGGCCGCGAACGGACGGTGAGGGTGACGCCGGGCAGTCCCACCGACCGCAGCCGCTCGCCCTCCGCGACTCTGACTGCCTCCGCCCCGGAGAGCACGCTGGTGGGCGGCACGGAGGGCAGCTCGGTCGAAGACATGGGCCAATGTTACGAGACGATCACACTGTGATTCATGTGTTCGCCGTCACAGGACCAGCCGGGCGAGCCGCGTACGAACCGCGCACCGGCCGGAGTGACCGGCCACCGGCCGTCCGGAACGAACGGTCCCGGATGGCATAGCGCCCGCATCCGGTGTCTCCTACGCTCGTACACAGGGCACCCGTTTGTGGCCCCCTGCTTCCGCAGGGATGTTCGAAGGAAGGGAGCCCACCATGGCCCATGACCCCACCGACCCCGACGTGCTCGACGATCTGGAGGCGGAGGACGCCCCGGAGATCGGTGTCGAGGCTCCCGAGGGCGACTCAGCCGAGCAGCACACGGACGTCACACCGTCCCACGACGACCCGCTCACCGGTGACCCGGGCCGCGCGAACGAGGCCGATCTCATCGAACAGGCACGTGTGGTCTCCCTCGACGAGGAGGACTACCGCTGACCGGAACCGGCCTCCGGCGGGCCCACCTGGCCCGTCCGCATTTCCCGGTGCGGCTTTCGCCGTCGTCCGGTACGTGAAATTCTGCGCTCGCACCGCGCACAGCACGGTTACCGAAAAGTACGATGGCCGCGCGGAGCGATCCGCATGTGGACGACTTTGGGAGGCGCGGCGTGACAGCCATCGAGCAGACAGAGGCGGCACGCCCGCGGGGCACTCGCCTGCCGCGCCGTGCCCGACGGAACCAGTTGCTGGGCGCCGCCCAGGAAGTGTTCGTCGCACAGGGGTACCACGCGGCCGCGATGGACGACATCGCCGAGCGTGCCGGCGTCAGCAAGCCGGTCCTCTACCAGCACTTCCCGGGCAAGCTCGACCTCTACCTGGCCCTGCTGGACCAGCACTGCGAAGCGCTGATCCAGGCGGTGCGCGGCGCGCTCGCGTCGACGACCGACAACAAGCAGCGGGTCCGGGCGACCATGGACGCGTACTTCGCGTACGTCGAGGACGACGGCGGGGCCTTCCGCCTGGTCTTCGAGTCCGACCTGACGAACGAGCCCGCGGTGCGCGAGCGCGTCGACAAGGTCACCACCCAGTGCGCCGAGGCGATCTGCGAGGTCATCGCCGAGGACACCGGTCTGCCGAGCGCCGAGTCGATGCTGCTGGCCTCGGGCCTCGGCGGACTCGCCCAGGTGGTGGCGCGGTCCTGGCTGCACAGCGACCGCAGCGTCCCGCGCGACCAGGCGGTACAGCTGCTGACCTCGCTGGCATGGCGGGGCATCGCCGGCTTCCCGCTGCACGGGATCGACTCCCACCACTGACGGACCCGCGCGGCATTCCCGTTCGCTGTTCGCTCCTGGCGTGCACGCCCGCAGCGTGTACGTCCCCTCACCGGGCTAATGTGTGCAGCGTACGGCGCGGAAGGTCGCGCACTTAACTGACCGTCGGAGGGACATAGCCGTGGAGGTCAAGATCGGCGTGCAGCACGCGCCCCGCGAGATCGTGCTGGAGAGCGGTCTGAACGCCGAGGAGGTCGAGCGTCTCGTCGCCGACGCGCTGGCCGGCAAGTCGCAGGTGCTGTCCCTGGAGGACGAGCGCGGCCGCAAGGTCCTGGTCCCGACGGACCGGCTGGCGTACATCGAGCTCGGTGAGCCGACCGTGCGCAAGGTCGGCTTCAGCGCGGTCTGACCACAGCAGCGCGGAGGGGCCGGGTGGACGTGTGTCCGCCCGGCCCCTCCGCGTGTCGGCCCTCCACATGTGGCCCACAAGTCGTCCACAGGGGAGGATTGCATTCCGCAGGTCACGGGTAGGACGGGCTACGACCGTGAAGCGCCGGCCAGCCGTGGGAGGGACCCCTCGTGATGCTCCTGGAAGTCCTAGGATCCGCCCTGCTCGGCCTGGCCTTGTCGTGGGCCGCGACCAGCCGCCTGTCCCACCGGCTCCCGGCCCGCCCCCTGGTGTTCTCCACGGGTGTCGCGGGAGCCCTCTTCGGCGACTTCGTCACCCACAGCGCACTCGGCCCCGGCGCGGTCCTGGTCACTCTCCTGGGCGCGGCGATCGTCTCGGCGGCGTCCCTGTCGCTGCTGCTCCGCCCGGCGGGCCGCCGACTCCGCCGACGATCGATCCCGGCGTAGCCCGTCGAGCACGCCGCACTCCTCGAACGCCCCGGACTCTTCAACGCCCCGAACCGAGGCGCGCCCCGAAGGGGCGCGGGGCTGTGTCGATGTGCGGCTCCGCCGCGTGGGCGCGACCAGCCCCCACCGGCCGGAAGGCCGCGCAACCCCCGCAGCCACCCCCCTCAGAGCGCTACGCCGCCAACCCCAGCGCAGCCATCCGCTTGGTGTGCGCCTCCGTGATCCGCGAGAACATCCGCCCCACCTCGGCGAGATCGAACCCGTCGGCCACGCCCCCGACCAACATGGTCGACAGCGCGTCCCGGTCGGCCACCACCCGCTGCGACTGCGACAGCGCCTCACCCATCAACCGCCGCGCCCACAAAGCCAGTCGGCCGCCCACCCGGGGGTCGGCGTCGATGGCCGCCCGGACCTTCTCCACCGCGAACCCGGCATGCCCGGTGTCGTCGAGGACGGCCAGCACCAGCTCGCGCGTGTCGGAGTCGAGGCGGGCCGCGACCTCCCGGTAGAAGTCACTGGCGATCGAGTCGCCGACGTACGCCTTGACCAGACCCTCCAGCCAGTCCGACGGCGCCGTCTGCCGGTGGAAGCCGTCAAGGGCCGCGACGAACGGCTCCATCGCCTGCGTCGCGTCCTCGCCGATCTCCGCCAGCCGGTCGCGCAGCCGCTCGAAGTGGTGGAACTCGGCCGACGCCATCTTCGCCAGCTCGGCCTTGTCCGCCAGCGAGGGCGCCAGCTTGGCGTCCTCCGCGAGCCGCTCGAACGCCGCGAGCTCGCCGTACGCGAGCGCGCCGAGCAGGTCCACGACCGCGGCACGGTAGTGCGGGTCGGCAGCCGCCGTCGCCCAGTCCTGGGCGGCGACACCGGTCGGTTCGGCGGAAGCGGTCTCAGGCTTGTCAGAGCTCGTCATGAAGCGCACAATAGCCCGCCCGCCGCGCCGGGGAAGCCCTGGGGAACCCCCGGGGAAGTCCCGTAAGGCCACCGGAAGTCTTCGCGAACCCCCTGGTCAACCACTGTGACTACCACGACGTGACCAAATCGGCCATCGCATGTGCACGATTCCGGGGTATGGTGGTAATGCGCCTGCTGGTACGCCGTCGATTTTCGACGTACCTCGACAGGCCGCACGTATGAGGATGCCCGGTCGGTGGCCCGATCGGCTCCGACCTGACAGCCCTCCCGGTTCGTACGGCACTGTGCGTACGACGACCGGAGGGACACACCCTCAGCGGTACGAGCGCTAGAGCGTCGGCAGAGGTCCCGTGCAGTACGGCGTGCCCCCCACGGCCCGCACGTAAGGCAGCCGACGTCCCCCGGCACGGTCCGTCAAAGACCCCCGCGCTCGCCTCGCGCCGCGCCACACAGAAGAGGCAGCACCCTGACTACGACGTTTCGTGAACTCGGAATCCTTCCCGAGACCGCCGAGGCCCTGGAAGCCGTCGGCATCATCAACCCCTTCCCCATCCAGGAGATGACACTCCCGGTCGCCCTGTCCGGCACCGACGTCATCGGCCAGGCCAAGACCGGCACCGGCAAGACCCTCGGCTTCGGTCTGCCGCTCCTGGAGCGCGTCACCGTCCCCGCCGACGTGGAGGCCGGCCGCGCCGCCCCCGAGGCCCTCACCGAGGCCCCCCAGGCGCTCGTCGTCGTCCCCACGCGCGAGCTCTGCACCCAGGTCACCAACGACCTGCTGACGGCCGGCAAGGTCCGTAACGTACGCGTTCTCGCCATCTACGGCGGCCGCGCCTACGAGCCGCAGGTCGAGGCCCTGAAGAAGGGCGTCGACGTGGTCGTCGGCACCCCGGGCCGCCTGCTCGACCTCGCGGGCCAGAAGAAGCTCAACCTCAAGCACATCAAGTCGCTCGTCCTCGACGAGGCCGACGAGATGCTCGACCTGGGCTTCCTGCCCGACGTCGAGAAGATCATCGCCATGCTTCCGGCCAAGCGCCAGACCATGCTGTTCTCGGCGACCATGCCGGGCGCGGTCATCGGCCTGGCGCGCCGGTACATGAGCCAGCCCACCCACATCCGCGCCACCGCGCCGGACGACGAGGGCGCGACCGTCGCGAACATCGCGCAGTTCGTCTACCGCGCGCACTCCATGGACAAGCCGGAGATGATCGCGCGCATACTGCAGGCCGACGGCCGCGGGCTCGCGATGGTCTTCTGCCGCACCAAGCGCACCGCCGCCGACATCGCCGAGCAGCTGGAGCGCCGCGGCTTCGCCTCCGGCGCCGTCCACGGCGACCTCGGCCAGGGCGCGCGCGAGCAGGCGCTGCGCGCGTTCCGCAACGGCAAGGTGGACGTCCTCGTCTGCACCGACGTCGCCGCGCGCGGCATCGACGTCGAGGGCGTGACCCACGTCATCAACTACCAGTCCCCCGAGGACGAGAAGACGTACCTGCACCGGGTCGGCCGTACCGGCCGCGCCGGCGCCTCGGGTACGGCGATCACCTTCGTCGACTGGGACGACATCCCGCGCTGGCAGCTCATCAACAAGGCGCTGGACCTGAAGTTCCCCGACCCGGTGGAGACGTACTCGACCTCCCCGCACTTCTTCGAGGACCTCAAGATCCCCGCGGGCACCAAGGGTGTCCTGCCGCGCTCGGAGCGCACCCGCGCCGGGCTGGAGGCCGAGGAGCTGGAGGACCTGGGCGAGACCGGCGGCCGCGGTAGCCGTGGTCGCGGTGGCCGGGGCGGCCGCCCTGAGCCCCGCGCCGAGGCCCGTGCCGAGGAGCGCGAGCGTCCGGCCCGCACCCCGCGCCGCCGCCGTCGCACACGTGGCGGTACGGCCCTGGAGCAGGCATCCGGTACGGCGTCCACGGCGCCGGCCGCCGAGTCCGCGCCGCCCGTCTCCGCCGACGACGCCCTCGCGGCGTCGGAGCCGACGGCCACCCGGACCCCGCGCCGCCGTCGCCGTACGCGCAACGGTGCGCCGCAGGAGCCGGTGGCGGCCGCCGCTCCGGTGACCGTGACGCCCGAGGCCGTCGTCGAGACGGTCGAGGCCGTGGTCGAACCGGCCGCGGCCGAGCAGCCGCGCCGCCGTCGCACCCGCAGGTCCGCGGAGACCGCGCCGGTTGCGGAGGCGACGACGCCGGTGACCGAGGCTCCGGAGGCCGAGGAGGCGCCGACAGCCCCCGTACGCCGCCGCACCCGCAAGACGGCCGAGGCTCCGGAGGCAGCCGCCGCACCCGCGGCGGCCGTCGAGGCGGTCGAAACGGTGGCCGAGCCGAAGCCGCGCCGCACGCGGAAGACGGCAGCAGCCGCCGAAGCCGCGGTGGACACCGCCGAAGCCGTCGAGGCCAAGCCCCGCCGCACCCGCAAGACGGCCGCAGCCGCCGACACGGAGACGACCGAGGCAGCCACCGAGGCCACGCCGCGCCGGACCCGCAAGACGGCCGCAGCCGCCGAGACCGCGGTGGACACCGCCGAGACCGTCGAGGCCAAGCCCCGCCGCACCCGCAAGGCGACCGCACCCGCGGCAGCCGTCGAGGCGGTCGAAACGGTGGCCGAGCCGAAGCCGCGCCGCACGCGGAAGACGGCAGCAGCCGCCGAAGCCGCGGTGGACACCGCCGAGACCGTCGAGGCCAAGCCCCGCCGCACCCGCAAGACGGCCGCAGCCGCCGAGACCGCGGTGGACACCGTCGAAGCCGTCGAGGCCAAGCCCCGCCGCACCCGCAAGGCGACCGCACCCGCCGCCGACACGGAGACGACCGAGGCAGTCGCCGAGGCGAAGCCCCGCCGGACCCGGAAGACGGCCGCGGCCGCCCCGGAGAAGACCGCCGAGGCCGAAGCCGAGGCCGCGCCCAAGCCGCGCCGGACCCGGAAGACGGCTGCCACTGCCGAGGCCGCCGTCGACACCGCCGAAGGCACCGAGGCCAAGCCCCGCCGCACCCGCAGGACGACGGCAGCCGCCGTCACCGCGGAGATCCCGGCGCAGGCCACTGAGGAGCCGGCGGCCAAGCCGAGGCGACGCACCACCCGCAAGGCCACCGAGGCACCGGAGACCGCCGGATCCGCCGAGGCGGCCGACGCGGAGGCGAAGCCGAAGGTCCGCCGGACCCGGAAGGCCACCGCCGCGGCTCCCGAGGCCTGAGCCCGTCACGCGACGGCCCGGACCACCCCGTGTGGTCCGGGCCGTCGGCGTTTCCGCATCACCCGCCCCACCCGCCCCCCCTTCACCCCACCCCAACCCCACGCGACCTCACGCGCCGCGGGTCGCCACCCGCTCCGCGGCGCTCGGCGCGCATCGGCGCCGGGATGCACCCACCGGCTCCCGGTCGGTCACCCCGCTCCGGATACCCTCTCCCCCATGAGCAGGCCTCGTACCTTCGTCCCGCCCGCCGGTGCCCGTGCGTATGCGCTCGCCACCGACCGGGGTGAGTTCGCCGTCGTCGACGCGCCCGTGGCCGCCGGGGTCGAGCCGAGGGGGGTCGCGCTGTTGCTGCCCGGGTTCACCGGGAGCAAGGAGGACTTCAACCTGCTGCACGAGGCACTGGGCCGGCGCGGTTACCGGACGGTCGCCGTGGACGGGCGCGGGCAGTTCGAGTCGGACGGGCCTGTGGACGACGAATCGGCTTACGCCCAGGAGGAGTTGGCGCGGGACGTGCTCGCGCAGGCGGCGACGGTCGGCGCGGGCCGGCCGGTGCATCTGCTGGGGCACTCCCTCGGCGGTCAGATCGCGCGTGCCGCCGTGCTCCTCGACCGCGCACCGTTCCGCTCGCTGACCCTGATGGCCTCGGGCCCGGCGCAGATCTCCTCCTCCCAGCAGCAGCGCGTGAAGCTGCTGCGGGACGCGCTCGCCGTGATGTCGATGGCCGAGGTGTGGGACGCCATGCAGGCCATGGAGGCACCGGAGGAGCTGGAGGAACCGGACGCCCCGGCGGAGGGCCTGGAGGACGGCGAGGATCTGCGGCGCCGCTGGCTGGGCAACAAGCCTGCCCAACTCATCGCCACCGGCCGCCAGTTGTGCACCGAGCCGGACCGCGTCGCGGAACTCGCCGCCGTACCGCTGCCGTTCCACGTCCTGTCGGGCGCCCGGGACGACACCTGGCCGGTGCCGCTGCTGGACGACATGGCGCTGCGGCTGCGCGCACACCGGACGGTCGTCGCGGGGGCGGAGCACTCGCCCAACACCGACCGGCCGGCCGCCACCGCCGAGGCGACAGCCGCCTTCTGGGACAGCACCGGCCCCGCGGACCAGAACCAGGGCTAGTGGACCAGAACCAGGGCTAGTACTGCGTCTGGAGGTGTTCCCAGAAGCCGTCCCGCAGGGCACGGCGCAGGTCGGCCTGGCCGCGCAGGGAGTACTGGAGCATCCCCTCGGCCTCGACGAGGAGGTCCTGGTCGACGGAACCCGGCAGGTAGGGGTGGCCGGGCAGGAGTTCGACGAGCGCCTCGCGCCCCCGCGAGGACAGCCACTTCGCGGCGATCTGCGCACCGACGAACCGGACGTCCTCGCGGGTGGGTCTGGTGGTGCCGGCCTCGTAGGCGGGGGCGGTGCGCCGGGAGACGTACGGCTTGAAGAATTCGAGGTCGAGGGTGCGCTGGCTGTCGACCTCCCAGAGCAGCGGCTCGGCCTGGTTGCGGCCCTCGGGAGCCTCGATGCCCCACAGGTGGACGCGGGCGCCGTACCCCTGGGCGGCCTCGACCGCGGAGACCAGGTCCTCGTCGCCGCCGAGCAGGGCCGCGTCGCTGATGGCGCGGTGCCGGGCGAGTGACTCCAGGTCGGTGCGGATCAGGGAGTCGACGCCCTTCTGCTGGTTGTTGGCGTTGAGGTTGCCGAGGCGGACCTTCACGTCGGGCAGTTCGGCGATGGTCTGCTGCTCGGCGGTGTGGATGCGGCGGCGGGCACCGTCGTACCAGTAGACGCGCAGCAGCCGGCTGTCGGCGAAGATCTGGCGTGCCTTGTCGATGAGCGCCTCGATCAGCCCTTCGGCGTCGAGGTCGAAGGCGCGACGGTCCTCCGTCCCGGCGACGAGCCGGCCCGTGGCCGCGTAGAGGTAACCCGCGTCGACGAAGATCGCGTGGGTCGAGGGCGTCTTCGCCACTTCGGCGAGCATGCGGGTGAGCAGCTCGTTCGTGCGGTCGATACGGGCCCGGAGGGCGGCGAGGTCGTCGTTCATCGCCTCCATTGTCCCGGCGGTCACGCTGCGAACACAACCGGTCCCGGTCAGTCTCCTTGAGACTTGTACCGGTCGGTAATTAGACGTTCGAAAAATTTCTTTAGCGTAGGGAATGTTTGTAACACGCAAGCCGTTGACTCCTACGGAACAGGACGACGAAGGGAGAGGCCATGCGCTTCGAAATCATGCGACTCGACGAGGTCGACGGCACCACCGTGGACAGCACTGTCGTGGACGCCGCCTCCGTCAGCAGGATCGTGCAGCAGGCCGCCGCCGTGGGGCAGCGCCTGTGGATCCGACCGGCCGAGACCCAGGCTTCGTAACGAGGCTTCGCAACGAGGCTTCGCAACGAGGCTTCACCGCACGACGACGCGATACGACAGACGAGCAGCAGCCACACCGACGACACGCGGAACACCGCACAGTCTTCAGAGCCCCCGTACGGCACCGACGCCGTGCGGGGGTTCTGCGTTCGGAGCCCTGTGGACCCGCGCCCCCTACCCGCCCTTGATCACCTGGGTGACGCCGTTGATGATCTGCTGCACGGCGATCGCGGAGAGCATCATGCCCGCGAGCCGCGTCACCAGGACCACGCCGCCGTCCTTGATGACCCGGATGATCAGCAGCGAGTAGCGCATCACCAGCCACAGCACGACATGGATGGCGAGGATCGCGGTCCACACGGACACCTGCATGGCCACGCTGTCGGCCTTCTGCACGGCGAGGATGACCGACACGATCGCACCGGGACCGGCCAGCAGCGGCATGCCCAGCGGCACCAGCGCCACGTTGACGTCCTTGGTCTGCTTCGGCTCGTCGTTCTTGCCGGTGAGCAGGTCCAGGGCGATGAGCAGGAGCAGCAGCCCGCCCGCGATCATCAGCGCGGGCACGGAGACGTGCAGGTAGTCCAGGATCTGGTGCCCCAGCAGTCCGAAGACCGTGATCACGCCGCCGGCCACGCACACGGCCTGGAAGGCCATCCGCTTCTGCACCTTGCCGGGCCGGCCGGCGGTGAGGGCGAGGAAGATCGGGGTGATCCCGGGGGGATCCATGATGACGAACAGGGTCAGGAAGAGGGAGCCGAAGACGGCGAGATCGAACATGGTGGTGCCACAGGCCTTGCGGGAGTGAGGGACTTGGACGGGCGAGGGCCGAGCCTCAGAGTCCGCCGGTTCCCGGGACGGGAAACGCACCGGTCGCCCGGCGCGTGATCTCGCCGTACACCTCGGGGTCGGTGGTGTACTCGCCCAGCGTCACGGTCTTGCGGCTGCCGTGGTAGTCGGACGACCCCGTGACCAGCAGCCCCAGGTCCCCGGCGAGCCCCCGCAGCCGGGTGCGCGTGTCCTCGTCGTGGTCCATGTGGTCGACCTCGATGCCGTCGAGGCCGGCCGCGGCCATCTCGGCGATCGCCGACTCGGGCACCGTACGCCCGCGCTTGGCGGCCGCGGGGTGCGCGAACACGCACACTCCGCCGGCCCCCTTGACCAGCCGGATCGCCTCGAAGGGGTCGGTCTCGTGCTTCTCCACGAAGGCCCGGCCGCCGTCGGCCAGCCACTCCTGCGTGAAGGCGTCGCTCACGGTCGGTACGACGCCGAGCTCGACCAGCGCGGAGGCGACATGCGGCCGCCCGACCGAGCCGTCCCCGGCGATCCGCTTGACCTGCTCCCAGGTGACCGGCACCCCCAGCGCGTTCAGCTTGGCGATCATGCCCTGGGCGCGCGGCACCCGGTCGTCCCGGACCAGCTCGCGCTCGGCGAGCAGACCGGGCTCCTCGGGGTCGAAGAGGTAGGCCAGCATGTGCATGGAGACGCCGTCGATCCGGCACGACAGCTCGGCGCCGGTGACCAGGGTGAGTCCCTCGGGCAGCGCGGCAATCGCCTCGGCGTACCCACGGGTGCTGTCGTGATCGGTCAGCGCGACGACGTCAAGACCGGCAGCGGCGGCGTTGCGCACCAGCTCGGCCGGGGTGTCCGTACCGTCGGACGCGGTGGAGTGGCAGTGCAGATCGATGCGCACGACACAGACTCCAACGGGACGGAACGGAAGGGAACGCGTCAAGGATAGCCGCCGACAGAGGGTGTCCTGTCACACCCAAAAGCAGGCGGCGCCCCATACAGCCAACGCACAGGACAACACGCCCCCTTTGGGGGCGCGGGGCTGTATCGATATGCGGCTCCGCCGCGTGGGCGCGACAAGCCATGACGGCGCCGCAGCCGCCCACGCACGGCACCCCCCTACGGCTCCAGCAACCGCGGCGACAACGCCCCGCAGGGCACCAGGTCCAGCTCCGCCCCCGCGTCCCGCAGGTCGGTCAGCACCAACTCGTCGTACATCAGCAGCCCCGTCTGCTCGGGCCACACCACGATCCAGAGCCACAGCCCCCGCGCCTCGCCCAGGAAGACGGCCCTGTCGTCCGGCGCACCGGAGACATGCCAGAGCGGCGCCGGCCGCCCCGCCGCCAGCACCTTCGCCTGCGGCGGCTTCTCCACGTTCATCAACGGCCCGGGGTCCGGCCCGTCGATCCCCGCGTACCGGGCTCCGAGGCCGACACCCAGCTCCTCGGCGATCAGGATCATCTCCCCTATGCCGCCGAGCGGCGCGGGTCCGGAGCAGGCGACGGCGGTCGCGCGCCCGCCACTGCGGTCGTCACCGGCGCACGCGACACCCGTGAACAGCCAGCCGACCGGCAACGGCCAGGGCATCCACACCGGAACCTGGGTGCGGTGCACCACCACACCGAGGGCCTCGACGCTGGGCGGGATCACGGGCTGTACCGGATGCACAGTCCCGTGCACATCGCACTGCCAGGTGTCGGCGAAGAGTCCGGGAGCCCTGACCCGGCCACCACACTTCGGGCAACTGGGTTCGCCCCTCATAGGGCCCCACGGTCCTACCCGGAATCGTCCACGTCAAGGACGATCACCCGTCCGGGCGGACCCGTTCACCGAGGGGGACTAGATGCATCTTGCATTAATTAGCTGCCCTAACTTACTATGTGCATATACCAACTAAATCCGTCTGAGCGGAGGAAGCGCATGGACGACCCATTCGACGCGGGAGCGGGCAGCATCCTGCGACAGCCGAAGGCCGTGTGGGCGACCGCCGGCGCGTCCGTCGTCGCCTTCATGGGCATCGGACTCGTCGACCCGATCCTGCCCTCCATAGCCAAGGGCCTGGACGCCACGGCCGGCCAGGTCTCCCTGCTCTTCACCTCGTACTTCCTGATCACCGCCGTGGCGATGCTGTTCACCGGCTTCGCCTCCAGCCGCATCGGCGGCCGCCGGACACTGCTGCTCGGCCTCGCGTTCGTCGTGGTCTTCGCCGGACTCGCCGGCACCTCGGACACGGTCGGCCAGCTGGTCGGCTTCCGGGCCGGCTGGGGCCTCGGCAACGCCCTCTTCGTCTCCACCGCCCTCGCCGTCATCGTCGGCGCGGCGGCCGGCGGCAGCGCCGCCGCGATCCTGCTCTACGAGTCCGCGCTCGGCCTCGGCATGGCGTGCGGCCCGCTGCTGGGCGCGGTACTCGGCAACATCAGCTGGCGCTACCCGTTCTTCGGCACCGCCACCCTGATGGCGATCGGCTTCCTGTGCATCACGGCGTTCCTGAAGGAGCAGCCGAAGCCGGCCCGCAAGACCTCGGTCCTGGACCCCGTCCGGGCGCTGGGCCACGGCGGCCTCGCCTCCGCGGCCGCCTCCGCCTTCTTCTACAACTACACGTTCTTCACCGTGCTGGCCTTCACCCCGTTCGTGCTGAACATGACCCCGTACCGATCGGGCGCCGTGTTCTTCGCCTGGGGCGTACTGCTCGCGCTCTTCTCGGTGGTGGTCGCCCCGCGCATGCAGCGGCGGTTCGGCTCCCTGAAGGTGCTCGGCGGCTCGCTCGTCCTGCTCGCCGCCGACGTCCTCGTCCTCGGCTACGGCGACCACACCACCGCCGTCGTCTGCACGATCCTGTCCGGCGCGTTCATCGGCGTGAACAACACCGTCTACACCGAACTGGCCCTCGGAGTGTCGGACGCGCCGCGCCCGGTGGCGAGCGCGGGCTACAACTTCGTCCGCTGGTTCGCCGCGGCGGCGGCTCCCTACTTCGCGCCGAAGATCGAGGAGTGGAGCGACATCCACATCCCGTTCGTGGTGGCGGCGGTCACCGCGGTCCTGGGCGCGGTCGTGGTGCTCGTACGACGCAACGCCCTCACTCACGACGCCGAGCAGCTGGAACCTCGGCACGCCACCGAGGACGGCGTCACGGTCTTTGCCAACTGACTCTCCCCGAGCGGTGCTTGGTGAGCTTGCTCACCCCGCCCGTTCGGTCCGGTTCAGTCCAGCGGGGCGGATTTCCGGTGCGGGTCCCGGAGGTCCGTCCCGTTCGCGAGCCAGCGCTCCTGGAGGGCACCGGCACCGTGCACGCGCTTCCAGGCGGCCTCGTTCGGTGTCATCGGCAGCAACGGCAGGAACCGTACGGGGTCGAGGGGCTCGTCCAGCTCCAGATCCTCGACGAGGCCGCCCGGCTCGCCGACCAGGACGGAGGTGAAGGGCGCCCCCGGCCACAGCGGGTCACCGACGTCCAGCGACGCGCCCGGCGCCACGACCAGGCCCTCCACCTGCGGGGACGCGGCGAGTACGGCGAGCGCGCGGAGCACCTTGTCGGTCTCGGCGAGCCCGGCCCGGACCGACAGGACCAGTTCGGCACGCGGTCCCTTGACGGGGTCCGCGACCATCGCGGTGGGGTCGGTCATGGGGTGCGCGGACATGCCGAGCGTGGCGTACCGGACGACGTCCTCGCCCTGGAGGTCCTCGTGGAAACGGAGCACCTCAATGGGGTCCGTACCGAGGAAGGTGACCGCCGCGCGCGCGTCCGGTTCGCCCAGCGTGGTGGTCAACCGGGCCTCGACCAGAGGAAGAACTTCAGCCATGTCGTGAGCATAGAACTCGTCAGTACCGGGCAAAGCGGCGCCTTGACACTGAGGGCTGCTGCTACTCTGACCGCGGCGGTTCGGGGCAGCACGCAGCGCGTCGCGGCCATATCCGACGCCGACAGGACTCCCTTACGAGGGACCGGCTGGAGGAGGTGGGGCTGTCATGGATCGAAGTCACCCGTGCAGTACCACTCGCTCTTCCGGCCTCTGATTTCTTCTCTGGCTGGCTGCCGCCTTCTCGTGCGCGTTGTCGTTCGGAAGAGCACTTCGTTTCGCTTGCCTGATCCTTCTGACCGGTCCGTTCCGGATCTGTCTGGATCCGTTCGTCTGATCTGAATCAGTAGCGAAGTCGCCACCGCAACGGTGCGGTGCTCCCCGCTTTGTGGACGTGCCAAACATCCGCAGTCAGGACGTCCTCATTCCGGGTAGTTCCACTCGTTCGCATGCGATCTTCCGCTGCCTGTCGCGAAGGAGCCTGCCCATGTCGATGATCCGCGACCTCCGTGCCGTGGTCCGCCCCTCCCGCCCCTCGATGCGCAAGAGCCTGCGTCCGGACAACGGCGCGTACGACACCACCCGCGACCCCGGTACGCCGTCGGCCGTCGTCGACTGCGCCGTCTACCGCGACGGCGCCCGGGTCGAGACCGGCAAGCCGCTCACCCCGCACGAGGCGATGCGGCTGGTGCGCCGTGACGGCGGGTTCGTGTGGATCGGCCTGCACGAGCCGACCGAGGCCGAATTCGCCGGTATCGCGAGCGAGTTCGGGCTCCACCCGCTGGCAGTGGAGGACGCCGTCCAGGCCCACCAGCGCCCGAAGCTGGAGCGGTACGACGACTCCCTCTTCACCGTCTTCAAGACCATCCACTACGTCGAGCACGACCAGCTCACCGCCAACAGCGAGGTCGTGGAGACCGGTGAGGTCATGTGCTTCACCGGCCGGGACTTCTTCATCACCGTCCGGCACGGCGGGCAGGGCTCGCTGCGGGCGCTGCGGCACCGGCTCCAGGACGACCCCGAACTGCTCGCCAAGGGCCCCTCGGCCGTGCTGCACGCCATCGCCGACCACGTCGTCGACGGCTATGTCGCGGTCGCCGACGCCGTCCAGGACGACATCGACGAGGTGGAGACCGAGGTCTTCACGCCGGCCCGCAGGGGCGGGGTCTCCCGTGGTGTGGACTCGGCGCGGATCTACCAACTCAAGCGCGAGGTGCTGGAGTTCAAGCGCGCCGTCTCGCCCCTCCTGCGCCCCATGCAGCTGCTGAGCGAGCGGCCGATGCGGCTGGTCGACCCCGACATCCAGAAGTACTTCCGGGACGTCGCCGACCACCTCGCCCGCGTCCAGGAGCAGGTCGTCGGCTTCGACGAACTCCTCAACTCGATCCTCCAGGCCAACCTCGCGCAGGCGTCCGTGGCGCAGAACGAGGACATGCGGAAGATCACGGCATGGGCCGCGATCATCGCCGTACCGACGATGGTGTGCGGTGTGTACGGCATGAACTTCAAGTACATGCCGGAGCTGCACTGGAAGTACGGCTACCCGGTGATCATGGGCATCACGGTCTGCATCTGCCTCGGCATCCACCGGACGCTGAAGCGCAACGGCTGGCTCTGAGCGGCCCTGGATAGGCTGGCGCCATGACAAGCGAGCTGCTCGACCAGGCCCTCGTCGAGGAGGCCACGAAGAAGTCGGGCCTCATCTGGGTGCGGGGCGCGGGGGCGGCGGCCGCGCGTGCGGTGTGGCACGCGTGGGCCGACGGGGGCGTGTGCCTGGTCGGCGACGGAGCCGAGCAGCCGCTGGGCGAGCTGGTCGACGGGGGGTCGGCGGAGGTGACCGTCCGCAGCAAGGACAAGGGCGGCCGGCTGGTCACCTGGACGGCGACGGTCACGGAACTGCCCGCCGGCACCCCGGAGTGGGACGCCGCGGTCGCGGAACTGAAGGGCAAGCGCCTCAACGCCCCCGACGGCGAGGCGATGACCGGCCGCTGGGCGAGGGAGTGCAGGGTGCTGCGCCTGACACCGACGGGAGCGACATCGCCACTGCCAAAGGAGAACCTGGCAGCGGCCCCGCTCCCCTCCCCGGCAACGACCCGGCGCGCGGTCCCGGCCGCCCTGCCACGGTTGCTTTCCAGACGCCGGAAGCGCAAGTAGCGGACACCTGAGCCAAGTTCGGCACCGCCGGACACGACCGTCGTGGCGGATCGCCGTCGCGGCGGGATTCGGGGGCCGTCGGCCGTCGTCTCGACCGCCCGTTCCACAAGCCCGATGATCCAACCTGCGAAACGACCGGCCCCACAGCTCCACCAACCCGGCAGACCTGCCGACCTGCCGACCTGCCGACCTGCCGACCTGCCGACCTGCCGACCTGCCGACCAGGCAACCCCGCCAGTCCGGCAGATCCCACGGATCCGCCGGTCTTCTGGATCCAGCGGTCTTCTGGATCCGCAGCAACGGCGCTCAGCCCCCGCGGCACCGGTCGGCGGTGCCGAACCCGCCGAAGTCCCAGTGCCCCCATTCCGCCGCCCCCTACGACGTGGGCAGCTGCTTGCCGTAGTCGACCGTCTCGCTCTTCTCCGGTTCGGCCACGCTGAAGTCCTTGCCCCAGTCCGAGAAGGTGAGGGTGCCGGCGCCGCCGCCGCGTTCCAGGCGGAGGGGGTACGGCTTGCCTTCGAGGGAGACGTCCAGGGTGCCGCCGGAGCCCTTGTCGCCGGCGATGCGGATCGTGCGGGTACCGGACTGCTCGTGGTGACCGGCCACGGAGAGCGAGCCGTGCAGGGTCAGGAGGCCCGAGAGGAGGACGTCCTTGTCCGTGAAACCGCTGAACTTCTTGTACGCGGGATCCGTCCGCGGCACCTTGACGTACTTGCCGTCGAGCTTGGTCGCGGCCGTCGTGTCGCTGCCGTCGGCGTGGTTCCAGAACCCCGAGTCGGCCTGCAGATACAGCGTGGCGCCGACCCGGACGAGCTGGAAGGTAGACCCCTTCGACGTGACCGACCCGGTCCCGCCGTCCTTGTTCAGGCGCATGTCCAGCTCGTACGTACGCCCGCTCGTGACCACCGTCCCCGCCATCCGCACCGTCGCCACCGACGCCGCCGCCGCCCGCGTCTTCGACTGGATCACGGCCGGCGACAGCTTGCCCACCCCGTTCGTCCCGGCGTCCGGATCCCCGCTGCACCCGGTGAGGACGGCCAGTGCGCACACGGCGGTGACCAGTGCGGTGTGGCGAGTACGGCCCGGAGCAATCGCGGTCACAGACAGGGCCACCTTTCTGAGGGGTCCGGCACGGCGTACCGCAGCGTACCGGTGCCCCACCCGCCCGGCGGAGCCAGTCCGTCCGGACCGCCCACCAGGGCATATCCGATCGGTACGGGCTAGCCTGAAGCCCACCGAGCGGTCAAAAGGGACTGAAAACAACGCAAGCAGAACTTCGGTAGGCAAAGGAAGCAACCCCATGGCAGCCGGCGCTCCCCGCATCTTCGTCTCGCACCTCGCCGGCATCCCCGTCTTCGACCCCAACGGCGACCAGGTGGGCCGCGTCCGGGACCTCGTCGTCATGCTGCGCGTCGGCCGCAAGCCCCCGCGGCTGCTCGGCCTGGTCGTCGAACTGTCCACCCGGCGCCGCATCTTCCTGCCCATGACCCGGGTGACCGGCGTCGAGTCCGGCCAGGTCATCACCACCGGTGTGGTCAACGTCCGCCGCTTCGAGCAGCGCCCCACCGAACGCCTGGTCTTCGGCGAGCTCCTCGACCGCCGCGTCCAGCTGGTCGAGACCGGCGAGGAGGTCACCGTCCTGGATCTGGCCGTGCAGCAGCTGCCGGCCCGCCGGGACTGGGAGATCGACCGGGTCTTCGTCCGCAAGGGCCGCACCGGCACCTTCCGGCGGACCAGGGGCGAGACGCTCACCGTCGAGTGGTCGCAGGTCACCGGGTTCTCCCTGGAGGAACACGGCCAGGGTGCCGAGAGCCTGCTGGCCACCTTCGAGCAGCTGCGCCCCGCCGACCTCGCCAACGTGCTGCACCACCTCTCCCCCAAGCGCCGCGCCGAGGTGGCCGCGGCCCTCGACGACGACCGCCTGGCCGACGTACTGGAGGAACTCCCCGAGGACGACCAGATCGAGATCCTCGGCAAGCTGAAGGAGGAGCGGGCGGCGGACGTCCTGGAGGCCATGGACCCGGACGACGCGGCCGACCTGCTCGCCGAACTCCCCGAACAGGACAAGGAACGGCTGCTGAGCCTGATGGAGCCGGCGGACGCGGCCGAGATGCGGCGCCTGATGTCGTACGAGGAGCACACGGCGGGCGGTCTGATGACCACCGAGCCGATCGTGCTGCGCCCGGACGCCACCGTCGCCGACGCCCTCGCCCGGGTCCGCAACGCCGACCTCTCCCCGGCCCTCGCCGCCCAGGTCTACGTCTGCCGGCCGCCCGACGAGACCCCGACCGGCAAGTACCTCGGCACCGTCCACTTCCAGCGGCTGCTGCGCGATCCTCCGTACACCCTGGTCAGTTCGCTGGTCGTCGACGACGATCTGCAGCCCCTGGCCCCCGACGCCACGCTCCCGGTCATCGCCGGGTTCTTCGCCACGTACGACATGGTCGCGGCGCCCGTGGTGGACGAGGCGGGGTCGCTCGTCGGCGCGGTGACCGTGGACGACGTGCTCGACCACATGCTGCCGGAGGACTGGCGGGAGACCGAGTTCCACCTGGACGAAGGGGAGCCGGCGGAGGAGAAGGCGCCGGAGAAGGGGGCGGGGATCCATGGCGGCTGAGCGGGAGGGCACGCGAGAGCGGACGCCGGCCGGCGCCACCGCCGCCGGCCGGTCGCGCACCCGCCTGGACCAGCCGCGCCCGCCGCGGCGCAGGCTGCTGCCCGAGTGGGACCCGGAAGCCTTCGGACGGCTCTCCGAGCGCATCGCGCGGTTCCTGGGCACCGGGCGGTTCATCGTCTGGATGACGTTCGTGATCATCCTCTGGGTGATCTGGAACATCGCCGCACCCGGCAAGCTCCGCTTCGACGAGTACCCGTTCATCTTCCTGACGCTGGCTCTGTCCCTGCAGGCGTCCTACGCGGCCCCGCTGATCCTGCTCGCGCAGAACAGGCAGGACGACCGGGACCGGGTCAACCTCGAACAGGACCGCAAGCAGAACGAACGGTCCATCGCCGACACCGAGTACCTGACCAGGGAGATCGCCGCCCTGCGCATGGGCCTGGGCGAGGTGGCGACCCGGGACTGGATCCGCTCCGAGCTACAGGACCTCCTCAGGGAGATGACGGACGAGCGACGGGACGGGCATGTCGTATTCCCGGCAGAACGGTCGGCACGGCGTGACGTAGACGACCGCTGAGGGGCGTTATAGGGGCACTGCGCCTCGCCGTACCATCTCTGTATGGCTAGCGAAGACGCGGTGCGCGAGGCACTGGCGACGGTGAACGACCCCGAGATCAACCGACCCATCACCGAACTGGGGATGGTCAAATCGGTGGCGATCGGGGAGGACGGCGCGGTCGCGGTCACCGTGTACCTGACGGTCTCCGGCTGCCCCATGCGGGACACGATCACCCAGCGCGTCACCGAGGCGGTCTCCCGGGTCGAGGGCGTCACGCGGGTCGACGTCACCCTGGACGTGATGAGCGACGAGCAGCGCAAGGAGCTGGCCACCGCCCTGCGCGGCGGCCAGGCCGAGCGCGAGGTCCCCTTCGCCAAGCCCGGCAGCCTCACCCGCGTCTATGCGGTCGCCTCGGGCAAGGGCGGCGTCGGCAAGTCGTCGGTGACGGTCAACCTGGCCGCCTCGATGGCCGCCGACGGCCTCAAGGTGGGCGTGGTCGACGCGGACATCTACGGCCACTCCGTTCCGCGGATGCTCGGCGCGGACGGCAGCCCGACCCAGGTCGAGAACATGATCATGCCGCCGTCGGCGCACGGCGTGAAGGTCATCTCCATCGGCATGTTCACCCCGGGCAACACCCCGGTCGTCTGGCGCGGCCCGATGCTGCACAGGGCGTTGCAGCAGTTCCTCGCCGACGTCTACTGGGGCGACCTGGACGTCCTCCTCCTCGACCTCCCGCCCGGCACCGGCGACATCGCCATCTCGGTCGCCCAGCTGGTCCCGAACGCCGAGATCCTGGTCGTCACGACGCCCCAGCAGGCGGCGGCAGAGGTCGCGGAGCGGGCCGGCTCCATCGCGGTCCAGACCCACCAGAAGATCGTCGGCGTCGTCGAGAACATGTCCGGCCTCCCCTGCCCGCACTGCGGCGAGATGGTCGACATCTTCGGCACGGGCGGCGGCCAGCTGGTCGCGGACGGCCTCACCCGTACGACGGGCACGACCGTCCCGGTCCTCGGCAACATCCCCATCGACGTCCGCCTCCGCGAGGGCGGCGACGAGGGCAAGCCGGTCGTCCTGACCGACCCGGACAGCCCGGCGGGCGCGGCACTGCGGGGCATCGCGGGGAAGCTGGGAGGACGGCAGCGGGGCCTGTCGGGCCTCTCGCTGGGGATCACCCCGAAGAACAAGTTCTAGAGCCGCTACGACGAAGGGGGCGCCGTCCGTCACGGACGGCGCCCCCTTCGTCGTGCTACTCCGCCGGCTACTCCGCCGCCCGTCCCGGGCAGAGGTCGAGCGGAGTGCAGAGCTGGATCACCTCATAGCGGCCACCTTCAGCGGCCTCGGTATGCGGCAGGAACCGCCACTGCGAGGCCTTGGTGTGGCGAGTACCGTCCGCCTTCTCCACATGGGCGTGGAGGGTGCGGGTTCGGGGGTCGTTGGTCTCCACCAGTACCTCGTCGGCGGCGATCGGGAAATGATCGTGCAGCAGGCACAGACCGAACCGGTTCAGATTGCCGTGCTTGGCCAGTACCGCGGCCAGATCCCGCACGAACTCGGCGTCCTGAGGGCCTAGCGCCTCGGCCTCCTCGAAACCGGGAAGCGAACTTCTCGGCGCGGAAACGTTTATGTCAGCCATAACCCCTCCGTCGAATAGCTGACGGTGATCGGATTCCATTATCAGTCACTGACTGCTTTCCTGCAATTCGGGAGACTGGGACGAAGGGGTGGGGTTGCCCCTGCTCCACAGTGCGCCTGGGTGTGACACGTGGAACATGTGTCTAAATTCTCCGGGCAGGAGGTGCTGGAACTTGCCGGAGCTCAGGTGGTGGCGACTGGTGTCGCTGATGGTGTTGGCGGTGGTGTGGTGGGGGTGCTCCCCTGCGGAGGCGCGGGAAGGCAGCCCCGACCGCTGCTTGACGGATCAACTTCGGGCGAGTGAGGTGACTGCAGACATCCGGTTCACACAGCACCACCAGACTTACATCAAGATGTATTCCGACATGACGATCAAGGTACCCATGAAATGGGACCTTGCAAAGAACCTCACATTCAGCGACAGTTCCGGGGATTACCGAAGGGCAATACACTGCCTGCTACTCGGCAAAAAGGGCGTGGCGAGTGACAGGGAATGGCGGTCCAGCAACCCTAGAGTGACCGCAAAGGACGGCCTGGTCACCGTACAGTACGATGCATACACCTGGATTGACAGATACGGCATCTTCCAGCTCGGCCCTTGGCGGGTTTCGGCCCTGAAGAAACACCATTGGGAGGTCGCGCTTCAACCGCCGAGCCTCGATGGGTTCGCCTGGAAGCATATCGGAGTGCAACTGGACGGACTGGACTTCGACAATCACTCCACACGGGATGTGAAATCTTCGGACGCGAACGGACTGGAGTGGGACCATGAAATGCCCAAAGATGTCAAGGTCGATTTCGATATTCCCTTCCAGCATTCTGTGACACTGGTTTTCACTGAGTCGTTCTTGAGCAAAGCGGGTGTCGCCACGTGGTGGGTGTCCGCTTCCTGCGTGATGGCGCTGGCCGCACTTCGCAGCCGGCAGTCGTACTCTTCTGCCACCCAAGGTGCATCAGGCCAGAGTTCGCGGACACCCGGGTGGCGGTCCGACGTCATCCGAATCGAGAGTCCTGTGGGGACGACGCTCCAATGGGCCGTGCTCAGCACAGCCGTTGTCGTTACGTTGATTCTGGTCATTCCCGAGAACTCCATCCCCCGCAAGTGGCGCAGCCTCATCTGCATGGGCGCGGGTCTGGCTCTGCTCTTCGTCGCCCGCCCCTGGAAGCGCGGTGGGTCACCGGTCGCGGCAGACACAGAGGCGGAGGGGGCCGCTGATCCGGATGATGTCCAGCGCCGCCAGATCCACGCCGTGGCCGTGGCCGCGGCCGTGGCCACGGCCGTCGGCCTGCTGGTACTCCTGGGCCATGGGCTCTTCGGCTTGCCGGCGAACCTGGTGCCGAAAGCGCCACCGACCGTTCTGGGCCTGTTCGGGCTCACATTGCTGGGACTGGCGACCGTGTGGCTGTGGCTCGCCGCGATGACCGCCTGGGCCTGGCGCTTTGCGCGCGAGGGAGGTCTGGCACGCGCCTGGGCCGCCGCATGGGATCGCGCGCCGGGCCGCTGCACCGCAACGGTCGGAATCCTGCTGGTGGGGGTCACGTTGACCCTGCTCGGGTGTGCCTTGTGGTCGAGCTATCGGCAGTGGGCGCGCGCCAATTGGCTCACCGGCGAAACCTCGTTCGCCAAGGCGCCGTACGTCAACCAGCTCATGGCGGATTTCTCCTTCTCGGACCTGATTTGGGTCTTCTCGCACAGCTGGATTTTGACCGTGGTCGCTTTGGTAGCGCTTTTGTATCTTCGCGTCAGGACACAGCAGGAGCAGGCTCGGAACAAACAGGAGCAGGCCTCTTTGTGGCCGGGAACTCCCGAACTCCTGTTGATCGCAGCCGTATTCGCCTTCCTCGTGGGCGTGCCAGGGGGAAGCTTCGCAGGTGCCAGCGCCTTGTACGGCAGCGCCTGGATCCCGCTGAACATCGGCTCGCTGTACCTGGTTCTCGCTATGGGTCGACGATACTCGGTATTGGGCCAGCTGCGAGCTTGCTTCCACGGAAGGCAACTGAACAGCAAAAAACGTCGACCCGAACTGCTGTCGAAGGCGCAGCGCTATCGCAGCCTGAACCACCAACTGCACCTGTTGGACCAGGGCCATGGGGGCAGCGCTACACGTCAGCAGCTGGAGGACGAGCTGCATGGACTGCATCGATGGCTGGTCGACGCGTGCGGCGGGGAGAGTCCGCCCGAGCACATTTCCGTACTGGACGTCGCGCTCGCCTGGGGTCCACAGGGGCACTGGTGGTCGAATGCCGTGCATGCCGCACGCCTGGCGTTCTGTTTCGGACTCCCGGCCAGTGCGGCCCTTGTGTTTCTCGATCTACAGGACGACCGGAATGTTACGCAATACACCTACCAGGCCACCGGGATTCCGGAATTCGTCGCGCGTTTCTTGCTCTATCAGCTGGCATGGACCGGCG
The DNA here is from genome assembly GCF_002217755.1 of Streptomyces hyaluromycini. Lineage (GTDB taxonomy): Bacteria > Actinomycetota > Actinomycetes > Streptomycetales > Streptomycetaceae > Streptomyces > Streptomyces hyaluromycini. The sequence goes on from NZ_BCFL01000016.1 coordinate 751,221, forward strand.
CCGGATTCGCCCTCGGGGCGTTGTGGCGCCTGTTGCCCGGGCACCGCAGTCCGGTACGCGCCTGGAGCCTGACATTGGCATCCGCGTTGCCGATCTGCCTCGCGCTGCTGATCATCAGGATCACCGATGCACCTTTCGGCCACGTACTTCTCTATCTCCTGCTCATGCTCATCACGCTCGCACTCACCAGCATTTGGCTGGACACGGCGACCTTCAAACACGAGCAGGAATTGTGGAGCAGTCGAGTCGCCCTGCTTCTGTCGATCTACCAGGTGCGGGGCTTCTCGACACACGTCGGCTGGATCTTGGCCCAAGTAGTGGCAGCCGTGGGGCTCTGGCATACGTTGGCCCACCGCTGAGGCAGCATGCGCCTGGGCCCGGGCGCGCGACTCGCACCAAGGCCCTTTCCCTACGCGTACGTCGTGATGTCCTTGATCACCGCGAACCCCAGCCCGTACGCCGACATCCCCCGCCCGTACGCCCCCAGATGCACGCCCTCCCCGGTCGACCCGGCGAGTACCCACCCGAACTCCGACTCCCGGTAGTGGAACGGCGTCGACACCCCGTCCACCGGCAGCGAGAGTGCCGACCACTCGGGCCCGGCCAGATCGTCGGCCAGCTCCCACGCCGTCTCGGTCTGCTGCTCCAGCCAGTCGTCCCGCAGGCTGTGGTCCATCTGCCCCGGCCAGGTGAAGGACAGCAGCCCGACCCCGGCCAGCCAGGCGGCGGACGACACCGACGTGGCCTCCAGCAGCCCCGTCCCGTCGGCACTCCTCCGGGACGGACTCGCCGCGACGGTCACGACCACCGCGAACTTCTCCCGCGGCTCACCGACGGCCGAGGCGAGGTGTTCGTTCCGCACCGACGGCTCGTCGCCGTGCCCGATCGACCCGTGCTCCACCGCACCGTCGGCCGCCGTACCCACCTGCATCAGCCAGCGCTGCCCCGTGAACGCCTCGTCGAGGCCGTACCAGGGGAAGGCGGCCTCCAGGTAGCCGTCGACCGTGCGGCGAACGGAGGGGACCTGCCGTTCGCCCTCCGCGACCGGTGCCTGTCCGTCCACCTGACTTGTCGTCTCCATCAGCCCCGACGCCTCCTAGCTCTGGTCGGTCCGGGGCGGCCCGCCCCCCTTCGGGCGCACTCGTCCGGTCCGCACAACAACTCGGCAGCATATCGACCCCGCTGGGACCAGCAGCGAAACCGCCCGGTGCGTGGGTCGCACGGGCGGCGGGTTCGGGCCCTAAGAGACGTATGGGCGGCGCACACGCGGTATGAAACGCGTCACGTGCGCCGCTCATGCGCGGATCGGCGATCCGGGCTCAGGTGGCGTCCGCGTCGAAGGGCGGACGGTCTTCCTTGCCCGGGTCGTCCGGCTTCTTGGTCATGTCGATCCGGCCGCTCCCCGAAGAACCGCTTCCGGAGGACGAGGGCGAGGGGTCGGTGTCGCGGCTGTGCACCGCTTCCGTGACCTCGGCCATCTCCTTCTTCAGGTCGAAGCCGTTGCGGATCTCCTTCAGCCCCAGCTCGTCACTGTCCAGGTGCTTGCGGATGAAGGTCTTGGGGTTGAGGTCCTCCAGCTCGAAGTCCTTGAACTCCGGGCCGAGTTCCTGCCTGATGTCCTCTTTGGCGCTCTCCGAGAACTCCCGGATCTTGCGGATGGTCCGCATGACGTCCTGGATGACCTTCGGGAGCTTGTCCGGACCGAAGACGAGCACGGCGAGCACAATGATCGTCACCAGCTCGAGTGGTCCTATGTCATTGAACACCTGAAGCTCCTTGCGATGTCCTCGGTCCTCGGCCCTCCGGTCGCTGTTGCGGCTGTTCCGTGGTCCGGGCCGGGTCCACGGTACCCGGCGCACCTGTCCGACCGGTACTGCCCCGAGGTGTCCGACTGCGTGTGTACGACCGGTTTTCCGGGTTGTTTGCCTAGTCGGGGCACGAGTGGGGCCCTGCCTGTGAGGTTTCTGTCAGTTCCTGTCCGAGGAGCCGGGGCGGTCGCCGGGGCCGTCGAGCGTCAGCGGGGTGAGGCCGTGCACGCCGTACACCTGGAGGACGGCGAGGTCGTAGCCGGCGTCCAGGCGGACGACGGTCGCCCGGGCGGTGGCTCCGCTGCTGAACGTCACGGTGATCCGGCCGCCCGCGGAGACCGCGGGGGCGACGACGTGGTGGTTGGTGAGGATGCGCCCGCGGGTGTCGAGGACGAAGCCGGTGCCGGTGGCCTGTTCACCGGCACGGGTACCGGTGCCGGTGACGTGCAGGGTGACGACGCTGGGCAGCGCCCGCGCGGCGATCCCGGCGGCATCGCCGGGCGGCCGCCCGGGCGGCGGCGGGCCCGGCTGGGGCAGCTGTACGGCCTCCACGCCGCCGGTGCGCACCAGATAGCCGCCGAGCAGCCCGCCGGCCGCACCGGAGAGCACGGAGAGCACCAGCGCCCCCACGACGAGCGTCCGCCGGCTCCGCGACCGCCGCCGCCCTGCCGCGGCCCCGGCCGCATCGCCCTGCGGCAGGGACGGGGTGCTGCCGGTGGTGTCGCCGGGTGTCGTCGGTGACGTCGGTATCCCCTCGTCCATGGTCTCCTCGCGGGCTCACCGCGGCCGCCGTGCACCGGCGGCTCGCGGAAGGTCGGCTCCGTGCCCGCGGTGGTGCCACGGGCATGGCTGATTCACAGGATTCAACCAGGTTCGCGAGTCGCCGCGCAGGGCCGTTCAGCAGGTGGGCAGGGCCCGGTCAGTGGGCGGCGCGGTAGGAGCGGGACGGGGACGGGGAGGGTGCGGAGGTCGTGTCGGGGACGGGTGCGGCGAGCAGGCCGGTACCGGTCGCCTCGGGGGTGCTGGTCCACGAGGTGAGGGCGAACGGCGGGTTGGCACTCAGCGGCCGTATCAAGGGGGAGACCGCGGCCGCGCCGGCCATCACCGGTGCGGTCAGTTCCCGCAGCTTCTGCTGGGCGGCGGCCGGGGAGGGCACTCCGGGCAGCAACGGCGCGGACACCGAGGTGGGCATGGCGGGGGCGGCGCCGCCGAGCAGCGTGCCGGACGACAGCAGCGGGGTGAGCAGGCGGCGGCGCTGCGTGTCGGCGGTCCCGCTGGTGCCGGAGCCCGCCGTGCCGGCCGGGGCGACACTGCCGCCGCCGGTGCCGCTGCGGGCGTCGGCGGCCGGGGCGCCGGGCAGGCCGGCGGTGACCCCGCCGAGGGCGACCGCGGCCAGCGAGACCGCGCCGGCGGCGACGAACGCGAACCGCATGCCGCGCGAGGCGGAGCGGTCACTGTCCGGGCGGCCGACGGGGTGGATGCGGAAGCCCCGGCCGGCGGCCGCGGCCGGGTCGTGGGGGCGGGCGGGGACATAGCCGAACTCGAAGCGGTCGTCCCGGCTCAGGTCGAAGACCCCGCTGTCGGATCCGCGTCCCGCGGGGTCTCCCCCGCCGAACGGCGAACCGCCGCCGTCCGGGTCGCCGCCCGCGGGCAGCCCCTGGAGGCGGGCCAGGAAGCTCTCGGAGGGCGGGGGCGGGGCGGCCGCCGCGAAGACGTTCTTCAGGGCGCGCTGCGCGTCCGCCTCGGCCTTGCACCGGGCGCAGGTCGCCAGGTGGGCCAGGACGCGCTCACGCGTCTCATGACCGAGCTCTCCGTCCACCAGAGCGGAGAGTCGGTCTCCCAGGTGCTGCTCGGCGAGCTGTCGCTCGGCCGGTTTCGGTCGTGATCCACTCACGCGGTCGCGCCCCCTCCTCCCAGTGCGGGAACACGGGGCACGAAGGAACGGCGCTCGGCCTTGCGGGCCTCCGGGGAGCGGTGCGCGAGAGCCTTGCGCAGCTGGGAGCGGCCGCGGTGGATACGGGAGCGGACCGTGCCGAGCTTCACGCCGAGGGTCGCGGCGATCTCCTCGTACGACAGGCCCTCGATGTCGCAGAGCACGACGGCGGCGCGGAACTCGGGCGCGAGGGTGTCCAGGGCCTGCTGGACGTCGGCGTCGAAGTGCGCGTCGTTGAATGCCTGCGAGGGGGTGGGCTCGCGGCTGGGCAGGCGCTCGGCCGCGTCCTCGCCGAGGGCGTCGAAGCGGATGCGCTGCTTGCGGCGGACCATGTCGAGGAACAGGTTGGTGGTGATGCGGTGCAGCCAGCCCTCGAAGGTGCCCGGAGAGTACGTCGACAGCGAGCGGAAGACGCGGACGAAGACCTCCTGGGTGAGGTCCTCGGCGTCGTGCTGGTTACCGGTCAGGCGGTAGGCCAGGCGGTAGACGCGGCCGCTGTGCGTGCTGACGATCTCCTCCCACGTGGGCGGAGTCCATGCCTGCCCGTCCGCGTCGGTGGAGAAGGTCGCGGTCCGGTCCTCGCCCATGGCGAGCGCGGCGGCGTGGCTGGGGTCAGCAGCGGTGTCGTTCACGGATTTCGGCCTGCCTGCCGATCCGAGGAAGCGCCGCAGCACTCCTCCCCGATCCCCAGGCGCAGCCGCACCTCCCCTGTCGGCTCTGGTGGTGTCCAGTGGAGCCCCTACCATAGCCACCTCGCCCGTTAGCACCGGATAAGCGGTTTTACGAGAATTTGATCTCTGCTGATGGGGCTCGTCCGACCGCGCCAGCAGCTGCTCGACCACCGTCTCGTCATCGTGATCCATTCGTGTCCCCCCGCCCTGTCTTCCACCCCTCTAAACGCCTGGTCCCATCTGCGGGTTCCCGGTGCCAACGGATACAGTCACGCCCAGGCAACCACGGGGACAGGAGAGGGTCATTACCGGCAACCGGCAGACGAGCTGGGCGTTCGCCGACGCCTTTGTCGCCGAGGACGAAGCACTGCGGTGGGCCCGTGACCGGGCCCGCGAGGCAGGGCTGCGCTCGGTGTCGCCCGGCACGGGCGCCGCGCTGCGCATGCTCGCCGCCTCCGTGGACGCCAAGGCGGTCGCCGAGATCGGCACCGGGTGCGGGGTGTCCGGGATGTATCTGCTGCACGGCATGCGCCCGGACGGCGTGCTGACCACCGTGGATCCCGAGCCCGAACACCAGCAGTTCGCCCGGCAGGCCTTCCGCGCCTGCGGTTTCGCCAGCAACCGGGCCCGCTTCATCCCCGGCCGCGCCCTCGACGTGCTCCCCCGCCTCGCGGACGCCGGCTACGACCTCGTCTTCTGCGACGGCGACCGCCAGGAATACTCCGACTATCTCGCTGAATCGTTGCGCCTGCTGCGTCCGGGTGGCCTGGTGGTCTTCGAGGGCGTCTTCGCCAACGGCCGCACCGTCGACTCGGGGCCGCAGCCGACCGAGGTACTGCGGCTGCGCGAACTGCTGCGCACGGTACGGGAGAGCCAGGAGCTGGTGCCGTCGCTGCTGCCGGTGGGCGACGGACTGCTGTGCGCGGTCAAGCGATAGCCCTCACGGGCAGGGACCGGGTCCCGGCGGACAGGGTCCCGGCGGACAGGGACCGGGCGGACAGGGACCGGAAAGACGGCAACGCCCCGGCACCTCTTGGGGTGCCGGGGCGGCCGAAAGGGTATGGTCGCTGACGCCTCAGCCGACGACGTTCTTGAGGGCGTCGGCAAGCGCCGCGGCCTCGTCAGGGGTCAGCTCGACGACGAGCCGACCGCCGCCTTCGAGCGGAACGCGCATGACGATGCCCCGCCCCTCCTTGGTCACCTCGAGCGGGCCATCACCCGTTCGCGGCTTCATGGCCGCCATGCTCGTCCCCTTCCTCAAAACAGCTCATCGTCTACCGACGGCCCTGGAGGGCACGCGTGATCCTCACGGGACACGCGACACCGGCATCGAACACATTGCTTCCAAGCCATTATCCCGCATCTCAGGACCCGATGACCAACATCAGTCGGCATCGCTTGGGCAACGCACGCGAGCAAAACCACCCAATTCGGCGATGTGACTGCGATACTCCGCCACCCTGCGTCCTTACGCCGACCGAGTCGGCTCCGGAATTCTTTGACGCAGGTCACACGCCGGGTCCGGTCCCCCGACGGCGATCTCCGCCATGCTGTCCTTCGGACATCGACGTACTGAGCGGTACGTCAGCCGCGACGACGGAGACGACGGAGGGGACGCACCATGACCGACACCGTGCTCTACGAGGTGAGCGACGGGCTCGCGACGATCACGCTGAACCGCCCCGAGGCGATGAACGCGCTGAACATCGCGACGAAGGTGGCTCTTCGGGAGGCCGCGCAGGAAGCGTCGGCCGACACGGCCGTCCGGGCGATCCTGCTGACCGCCGCCGGGGACCGGGCGTTCTGTGTGGGCCAGGACCTCAAGGAGCACATCACGCTGCTCGCGTCCGACCGGGAGACCGGGGCGGGGCAGACGATGACGACGGTTCGGGAGCACTACAACCCGATCGTCCGGGCGCTGGCGGGAGCGCCGAAGCCGGTGGTGGCCGGCGTGAACGGGGTCGCGGCCGGGGCCGGGTTCGGTTTCGCGCTCGCCGCGGACTACCGGGTGGTCGCCGACACGGCCGCGTTCAACACGTCGTTCGCGGGGGTCGCGCTGACCGCGGACTCCGGGGTGTCGTGGACACTGCCGCGGGTTGTGGGGCCGGGGCGCGCGGCCGACCTGCTGCTCTTTCCGCGGAGCATCGGTGCGCAGGACGCGTATGAGCTGGGCATCGCGAACAAGGTGGTGCCCTCGGCCGAGCTGCGGGCCGAGGCCGAGAAGGTGGCACGGAAACTGGCCGACGGGCCGACCGTGGCGTACGCGGCGCTGAAGGAGGCCGTCGCCTACGGGCTCACGCACTCCCTCGACGAGACGCTCGACAAGGAGGACGAGCTGCAGGCTCGGGCCGGGGCGTCCGAGGATCACGGGATCGCCGTGCAGGCGTTCGTGAACAAGGAGAAGCCGAAGTATTTGGGGCGGTGACGGTTGGGGGGAACTGCGGGCCGGTGGGGGCTGGTCGCGCCCGCGCGGCGGAGCCGCATATCGATGCGGCCCCGCGCCCCTCACGGGGCGCTGCCGCCTACGGGGTTTTCCGGGCTACGCAGGTTTCGAGATGGTCGTTGACCAACCCGCACGCCTGCATCAGGGCGTACGCCGTCGTCGGGCCGATGAAGCGCAGGCCCCGTTTCTTGAGGGCCTTGGACAGGGCCGTCGACTCGGGGGTCACCGCCTGCACGTCGGCGATGGTCTTCGGTGCGGGATACGTGCCCGGCTCCGGGGCGTGCGACCAGATCAGGGCGTCCAGCTCGCCCGGGGCCCACTCCGCCAGGACCCTGGCGTTGGCCATCGTCGCGTCGATCTTCGCTCTGTTGCGGATGATGCCGGGGTCGGCCAGCAGGCGTTCGCGGTCCTCGTCGGTGAACGCGGCCACCTTCTCGATGTGGAAGCCGGCGAAGGCGGCCCGGAAGCCGGGGCGGCGGCGGAGGATCGTGATCCAGGAGAGGCCGGACTGGAAGGCCTCCAGGCTGAGGCGTTCGTAGAGGGCTTCGTCGCCGTGGACCGGGCGGCCCCACTCCTCGTCGTGGTACGCCACGTAGTCCTCGGTGGACAGCGCCCAGGGGCAGCGCAGCCTGCCGTCCGGGCCGGCCACCGCCGCTCCGTCGATGACGTTTGGCACGTCGGGCGCGTCGGTCATGGCCGGTCCTCCGGCTCGGGCTTGTCCAGCGAGGTGTGCGGGGTGTGCGGCGCGGCCTGGGCGCCGGCCAGCGCGGACTCCAGGTCGTTGATCCGGGCGTCACGCTCCGCGAGCTCGGCGCCGAGACGGCTCAGCGCGTCGTCGACGTCCGCCATGCGGTAGCCGCGCGGGACCAGCGGGAAGCGGATGCTCTCCACGTCCGCGCGGTTCACCGGGCGGTCCGGGGGCAGCGGGTCCTGGAACCGCTCGGGCGCCACCTCGGGCAGCGGTCCGCTCTCGCCGCCGCTCACCACGGAGAGGGTGACCGCGGCGACCACGACCGCGAGCGCGACGACGAGGAACAGGAACATAACCATCGCGGTGGGCCCCCAGGCTCGATGAAGCTCGGTGCAGCAGCACTCGTTGTGCTCAGTGTGCTCGGTGTCGAATGTGTCTGCGTCCGATCGTGCCATGCGAGTCTGACAGTTAGGGTCGCAGGCGGTCTTACCGAGGGAATTACTACGAGAGGTCACAGGCGATGCTCAGGCTGGGCAGGCGGGAATTCGGGCCGTACGAACCGGTGATCATGGCCATCGTGAACCGGACGCCGGACTCCTTCTACGACCAGGGGGCGACCTTTCGCGACGAGCCGGCCCTCGCGCGCGTGGAGCAGGCGGTCGCCGAAGGGGCCGCGATCATCGACATCGGCGGGGTGAAGGCCGGGCCGGGCGAGGAGGTCGGCGCCGAGGAGGAGGCGCGGCGCATCGTCGGGTTCGTCGCGGAGGTGCGCAGACGCTTCCCGGACGTCGTGATCAGCGTGGACACCTGGCGGGCGTCGGTCGGGGAGGCCGCCTGCGAGGCCGGGGCGGATCTGCTGAACGACGCGTGGGGCGGGGTCGACCCGGGATTGGCGGAGGTCGCGGCGCGGTACCGGGTGGGGCTGGTGTGCACGCATGCGGGCGGGGCCGAGCCGCGGACGCGGCCGCACCGGGTGACGTACGACGACGTCGTGGCCGACATCCTGCGGGTGACCCTGGGGCTGGCCGAGCGGGCCGTCGCGCTGGGGGTGCCGCGGGAGTCGGTGCTGATCGATCCCGGGCACGACTTCGGCAAGAACACCCGGCACAGCCTGGAGGCGACGCGGCGGCTCGGGGAGATGGTGGAGACGGGGTGGCCGGTGCTGGTCTCCCTGTCCAACAAGGACTTCGTGGGCGAGACCCTGGACCGGCCGCTGAAGGAACGGGTGATCGGCACGCTGGCGACGACGGCGGTGTCGGCGTGGCTGGGGGCTCAGGTGTACCGGGTGCACGAGGTCGCCGAGACGCGGCAGGTGCTGGACATGGTGGCGTCGATCGCCGGGCACCGGCCTCCGGCGGTGGCCCGGCGGGGGCTGGCGTAGCGTCCTGGGGGCTCCGCCCCCAGCCCCCCCGGTTTCCTCGCCCACCCACCACCCGACTCGGTCGATTGAAAAGACGAGGCAGAAAGACCGTTCGAGGTCCACTCCTCAAGAGACCGAGTCGGGTGGGCGGGTGGGCAACCGCCGGTCCTAGCGGCCCGCTTCCTTCGAGACCAGGCCCACGGCCTCCTCCACGTCGTCCGTGACGTGGAAGAGGAGGAGGTCCTTCTCCGCCGCCTTGCCCTGGGCGACCAGCGTGTTCTTCAGCCACTCGACGAGGCCGCCCCAGTAGCCGCTGCCGAACAGGACGATCGGGAAGCGGGTGACCTTCTGGGTCTGGACGAGGGTGAGGGCCTCGAAGAGTTCGTCGAGGGTGCCGAGGCCGCCGGGCAGGACCACGAAGCCCTGCGCGTACTTGACGAACATCATCTTCCGCACGAAGAAGTAGCGGAAGTTGAGGCCGATGTCGACGTACTGGTTGAGGCCCTGTTCGAAGGGGAGCTCGATGCCGAGGCCGACCGAGACACCGCCCGCTTCGAGGGCACCCTTGTTCGCCGCCTCCATGGCGCCGGGCCCGCCGCCCGTGATGACCGCCCAGCCGGCCTCGACCAGGCCCCGGCCCAACTTCACGCCCGCGTCGTACTCGGCCGAGTCGACCGGCGTTCGCGCAGAGCCGAACACGCTGATCGCGGGCGGCAGTTCGGCGAGCGTGCCGAAGCCCTCGATGAACTCCGACTGGATGCGCAGCACCCGCCAGGGGTCCGTGTGCACCCAGTCGGAGGGGCCGCCCGCGTCCAGGAGACGCTGGTCTGTCGTGCTCGCGGTCACCTGGCCGCGCCGTCGGAGGACCGGTCCCAGGCGCTGCTCGTCCGGCGGCACCTTCTTCCCCTCGGGGTTCCCGGTAGGCATATGTGCGCTCCCTCCGCTTGCAGGTGTATCCGCCCCAGCGTAGATCCGCGCGGGTTACAGGCGCGGGACGTCGGCATGTCGGGTGCGCAGCGCCGTCGTGCGGCTCAGCTGGTCAGCCAGGTGCGCAGCCGCGCCTCGCCCGCCAGGATCTTGGCGGTTTCCACCCTTTCGTCCCGCTTGTGAGCCAAGTGCGGATTGCCGGGGCCGTAGTTGACCGCGGGGACGCCCAGGGACGAGAAGCGGGAGACGTCGGTCCAGCCGTACTTGGGCATCGGCGTACCGCCGACCGCCTCGATGAAGGCGGCCGCGGCCGGGTGGGAGAGGCCGGGCAGCGCGCCGGGGCTGTGGTCGTCGACCACGAACTCCTCGACCCCGCAGTCGGCGAAGACCTCGCGGACGTGGGCGATGGCCTCGGCCTCGGAACGGTCGGGGGCGTACCGGAAGTTGACGGTGACCACGCACGCGTCGGGGATGACGTTGCCCGCCACCCCGCCCGAGATGCCGACCGCGTTGAGACCCTCGCGGTACTCCAGGCCGTCGATGACCGGGTAGCGCGGCTCGTAGGCGGCGAGGCGGGCCAGGATCGGGGCGGCCGCGTGGATCGCGTTGGAGCCCATCCAGGAGCGCGCCGAGTGGGCCCGCTCGCCCGAGGTCTTCAGCAGCACGCGCAGGGTGCCCTGGCAGCCGCCTTCGACCTCGCCGTTCGAGGGTTCCAGCAGCACCGCGAAGTCGCCCGCCAGCCACTCGGGGCGGGCCTCGGCGACGTGCTTGAGGCCGTTGAGGTCGGCGGCGACCTCCTCGTTGTCGTAGAAGACGAAGGTCAGGTCGCGGTTGGGGGCCGGGACGGTGGCCGCGATGCGCAGCTGGACCGCGACGCCCGACTTCATGTCGCAGGTGCCGCAGCCCCACAGCACGCCGTCCTCGTCGAGGCGGGAGGGCACGTTCTCCGCGATGGGGACGGTGTCGATGTGGCCGGCCAGGATCACGCGCTCGGGGCGGCCGAGGTCGGTCCGGGCGATCACGTTGTTGCCGTACCGGTCGACCGTCAGGTGCGGCAGGACACGCAGCGCGCTCTCGATCGCGTCCGCGAGCGGCTTCTCGGTGCCGCTCTCGGAGGGGAGGTCGACGAGCCGCGCGGTGAGCGCGGCGGCGTCCAGCGTGAGGTCAAGCGAGGTGTCGGCCATGGCCTCGACCCTAGCGCCCGTCGGCCCACGGGCTGGTTCACAGGCTTCCGGACCCGGGGGTGAGCGGCTCGTACTGTCCAGTATGTTGTACGCGTGCCAGAGCCGTCCCCCATCCGCCCCAAGCGTCGCAGCCGTGTCCTGCGTTTCGTGTCGGGCTTGCTCATTCTGTGCGCCGTCGCGGCCTACCTGGTCGTCCAGTACGTCACCGGCGGCGGTGGCGCCGAGGGCTGCAAGGTCGTCTCGGGCCGAAGCGACGGCGAGTCGTACGAGTTCACGCCCGAGCAGGCGGTGAACGCGGCGACGATCGCCGCCGTCGGCACCGACCGCGGTATGCCCGAGCGGGCGGTGGCCATCGCCCTGGCGACCGCGATCCAGGAGTCCGGGCTGCTCAACATCGAACACGGCGACCGCGATTCGCTGGGCCTGTTCCAGCAGCGGCCCTCGCAGGGCTGGGGCACCGAGAAGCAGATCCTGGACCCGGCGTACGCGGCGGGCATGTTCTACGCCCACCTGGCCAAGGTGCCCGACTACGAGACCCTGCCGCTGACAGTGGCCGCACAGCGCGTCCAGCGCAGCGGTTACCCGCAGGCGTACGCCAAGCACGAGACCGACGCCACACTGCTCGCGGCGGCCCTGACCGGGCAGGCGGCGGCCACGCTGACCTGCGACGGGCGCCCGGCGGCCCGCACGGAGACGGTGACGACGACGGCGACGACGAGTACCGGTACGGGTACGGACGCGGTACGGACCGCGCTCGTACGGGACTTCGGGCGGGACGCGGTCGAGGAGGCCGGCGCGGAGGTGAGCGGCTCGTCCGCGAGTTCGCCGACGCCGACGCCGAGCGTGACCGCCACGGCGCACGGGCGGACCGTGACCGTGCCGGTGCCGGAGGGGAAGAAGAAGGACAAGTCGGGCCGTACCGAGAGCGAGCGCGGCTGGCAGCTGGCGCACTGGGCGGTGGCCAACTCCTCGGCGCTGCACATCCAGCGGGTGTCGTACGCGGGCCGGGAGTGGGCCGCCGGGAGCACGGACAGCCAGTGGGAGACGGCGTCCGGCACGCAGGGCACGGGCGGAGCGGAGAAGTCCGCGGGCTCGGTGCGGATCGTGACCGGGCAGTAGTTCGGGGATTCCCTCCGGCGGGTCAGCCGGGACGCGACGCATGCGTGGTGCGCCCACGTTTCCGCACGGTCACTCGCGCATGCGTGAATCCCCTTGGGAACACTGAGCCGTAAGGATTCTGCGGATCCACCGGCAAGGCACTGTTTGCCCGTTTTTCTCCACACCCGATAATGCGATGCGTTATCAATTCTTTACCTTGGGCCTCCGCAACCTTTGCGGGCTTCGAGCGGTAGTCACGGCGATCACGTTCCCTCCCGTCGAATGGAGCACCATGTCTCTCCCCCTGACCCGCCGGATCGCCCGTGCCGCGCTGCTCGTCGCAGCGGGAGCGGCTGCCGGGGTCGGTGCGGCCGGCTCCGCCAGTGCGGCCCCGAGTCTGCCGGCCACCCCGAACCTGGGCGGTCTGACCGCGCTGGACGGGGCGAACGTCGGCAACACCGCCGACGGTGCGGCGCAGCACGTCACCGGGGTCGTCGGCCACACCGGCGGCAAGGCGGTCGAGTCGGCGGTGCCGGCCGCGGGCAAGACCGGCGGCAAGACCGTCAAGAAGGCGGCGCCGGTGGTGCAGCACACCGCGGGCGACGCGGCCGGCTCCGCCGGTGGGCTGCTGGGTGACACGGCGTCCACCGCGACGAAGGGTGGGCTGCCGACGGACGGGCTCGCCAAGGGTGGGCTGCCCGTCAAGGGTCTGCCGCTGGGCTGAGTTGCCTGACCGGTGGTTGAAAGGGACCCGGGGTTTTCCCTGGGTCCCTTTCCGTTGTGCTTCGGCTGCGGGTGGGTGGGGGCTGGTCGCGCCCACGCGGCGGAGCCGCAAAGTGATACAGCCCCGCGCCCCTCACGGGGCGCTTTGCGGGGCGCTACGAGAGCCGCTCCACCGCCGCTCGCACTCGCTCGTCCGTTGCCGTCAGGGCCACGCGTACGAAGTTTTCGCCGGCCTTGCCGTAGAAGTCGCCCGGTGCCACCAGGATGCCGAGGTCGGCCAGGTGGGACACCGTCTGCCAGCAGGACTCGTCCCTTGTCGCCCACAGGTAGAGGCTCGCCTCGCTGTGTTCGATGCGGAAGCCGTGGGAGAGGAGGGCCTCGCGGAGGAGGCTGCGGCGCAAGGCGTAGCGCTCGCGCTGTTCGTGGACGTGGGTGTCGTCGGACAGGGCCGCCACCACCGCCGCCTGGGTCGGGGTCGACGTCATCATGCCGCCGTGCTTGCGGATCTCCAGGAGGGGGCCGAGGACCGCCGGGTCTCCCGCCAGGAAGGCCGCGCGGTAGCCGGCGAGGTTGGAGCGCTTGGAGAGGGAGTGGACGGCCACGATGCCGTCGTACGAGCCGCCGTTGACGTCCGGGTGCAGGACCGAGACCGGGTCGGCCTCCCAGCCCAGCTCCAGGTAGCACTCGTCGGAGAAGAGCAGCACGCCGTTTGCACGGGCCCAGGCGACGGTCTCCGTGAGCTCCTGCTTCGCGAGGACCTTGCCGGTCGGGTTGGACGGGGAGTTCAGCCAGAGGAGCTTCAGGCCGGCCGGGTCCAGGTCGCGCGGGTCGTCGTAGACCTCGTAGCCGGCGCGGGCAAGGCGGGCACCGACCTCGTAGGTGGGGTACGCGAGGCGCGGGTAGGCCACCTTGTCACCGGGACCGAGGCCCAGCTGGGTGGGGAGCCAGGCGACGAGTTCCTTGGAGCCGACGATCGGCAGGACGTGGCGGTGGGTGACGTCCCTGGCGCCGAGGCGGCGGGTGACCCAGGCGGTGATCGCGTCGCGCAGCGCCGGGGTGCCCCAGACCGTGGGGTAGCCGGGCGAGTCGGCCGCGTCGATCAGGGCCTTCTGGATCAGGTCGGGGACCGGGTCCACCGGGGTGCCGACCGACAGGTCGACTATGCCGTCCGGGTGCGCCGCTGCCGTCGTTTTGTACGGCTCCAGCTTGTCCCAGGGGAAGGTGGGCAGACGGTCGGAGACTGCGGACACGGTTCCTTGCTCACTTTCTTCGGTACGACCGGTACAGCCGGTACAGCCGGTACAGCCGGTACAGCCGGTACAGCCGACAACGGCCGGTACGGCAAACGCCTCGGCCCCGTACGGCGCCGATCGGGCGTGATCAGGCCGTACGGGACCGAGGCGGCACGGTGATGCGGCGGGCCGCCGGTGCGGACTACTCGGCCTGCGGGGGCAGCGCGGCGATGAACGGGTGGTCCCGCTCGATCAGGCCCAGCTTGCTGGCGCCGCCCGGGGAGCCGAGGTCGTCGAAGAACTCGACGTTGGCCTTGTAGTAGTCCTTCCACTCCTCCGGAGTGTCGTCCTCGTAGAAGATCGCCTCGACCGGGCAGACCGGTTCACAGGCGCCGCAGTCGACGCATTCGTCCGGGTGGATGTACAAGGACCGCTGGCCCTCGTAGATGCAGTCGACCGGGCACTCTTCGATGCACGCCTTGTCCTTCACGTCGACACAAGGCTGCGCGATGACGTAGGTCACGCTGTCGTTCCTCCTCGAATGGGCGCTGGCGGGCCTCCGTAGGCTCCGCCGCCTGGCGCGCGGGAGCGCGGCGTCGTCGATGCCCGCCCCTAGTATCTCCGTTCCTGGGCATGATCCGAACAGGAGGGGTGAACTGACCAGTGGAAATCTCTGCCGCAGGACGCTTCGAGGTCCGTATCACCGCTGCTGACGTGGGTAAACGAGTATCCGTGCGCCGTTTGACCGGAAATGGTGTCGCCACGGAGAAGTTCACCGACACGGTGGGTGTTCTCACATCATGGGACGACGACGGCATGCTGACGATCACACGGCGGGACGGGGAGACCGTCCGGATACCGGAGTCCGCGCTGGTGGCGGGGAAGGTGGTGCCGGCCGCTCCGGCGCGCCGCCGGGGACCCGCGGCGACCTATCGGGAACTCGCGCGTGTCGCCGCGCGCGGCTGGCGCCCGGTGGAGAGCGAGCGGCTCGGCGAGTGGGAGCTGCGCGCCGCCGCGGGGTTCACCCGGCGGGCGAACAGCGTGCTGCCGCTCGGTGATCCCGGGCTGCCGCTGGACGCGGCGCTGGCGGCCGTACGGCGCTGGTACGGCGAGCGGGGGCTGCCCGCGTACGTGCAGACCGCGACCGGCGCCGAGGGCACGCAGGAGCTGCTCTGCGCGGAGCTGGAGCGGCGCGGGTGGGTGCGCGAGGTGAGCGCCGAGCTGTGGACCGGCGGGCTGGCGCCGGTCGCGGACCGGGCGGCCGGGGCCGGGGTGCTGCTCGACCGGGAGGCCGGCGAGGAGTGGCTGGCGCGGTACCAGCGCAAGGGGGTGAGCGAGGTTGCGCTGAAGGTGCTGGGGAGCGGGCCGTCGGTGTGGTTCGCGACCGTGCCGGGAGCCGAGGGAGGTGCCCCTGCGGCCATCGGGCGGCTGGTGGTGGACGGCAGGTGGGCCGGGTTCGCCGCCGTGGAGGTGGATCCGGGGCTGCGGCGGCGGGGGCTGGCCACCGAGGTCATGGCCGCGCTCGCGCGCCGGGCGCTGGAGGAGGGCGCGTCGGCGGCCTGGCTGCAGGTGGAGACGGACAACGAGGGGGCGCGGGAGCTGTACGGGCGGCTTGGTTTCGCGGCGCATCACGCGTACCACCACTACCGGGCGCCGGGGGCGGACGGCTCCTGAATCCTGGCGTCGAGGCGGTACCGATCATTCCGAAGGGGCACGAGACAGCTATGGCTTCCGGTCAGCCACACCCACGTCCGCCGTCGTCGGGGCGGGCCGCCGAGGTACGGCGGCGGTTCGCCGAGGAGGCGCGGTCCGAGCGGCCCGATCTGGCGACGCTGTGTCTGCTGCTGGGCGCGGCGGCCGACGGCTCGCTGGACGAGGCCGGGATCGACGCGGCGCAGATGGAACTGGACCGGCTGGCCGGGCAGCTGCCGTACCGGCCGGGCGGGCCGCACGCGTGGGCTACCGCGGCGCACCGGGTCCTTGGCGAACGCTTCGGCTTCCGGGGCACCCCCGCGGACTACCAGCGGCTGGAGTCCTCGCTGCTGCACGAGGTGCTGCGGCGGCGGCGCGGGCTGCCGATCCTGCTGTCCGTGGTGTGGCTGGAGGTCACCCGGCGGGCGGGGGCGCCGGTGTACGGGGTCGCGCTGCCGGGGCACTTCGTGGTCGGGTTCGGGGCGGCGGAGGAGCAGGTGCTGGCCGATCCGTTCGACGGGGGGCGGGTGCTGACCGGGGCGGACGCGGAGCTGCTGGTGGTGGGGGCGGCGGGGGTGCCGCTGGAGCCGGCGATGCTGGAGCCGGCCGATGCCCTGGACGTCGTACGGCGGATTCTGAACAACGTGCGGGCGTGGGCGGCGACCCGCCCGGAGCGGTCGGACGTGGGCCTGTGGGGGGTGGACCTGTCCCTGCTGATGCCGTCGCATCCGGCGCGACTGCGCTACGAGCGGGCGCGGTTGCTGGTGGAACGAGGTGAGTTCGCGGACGGCGCCGAGGAGTTGGAGGAGTACGCGGGGCTGATCGACGTGGTCGACGAGGGGGCGGCGGAGAAGGTGCGGGGGGAGGCCCGGGCGGCACGGGCTCGTCTCAACTGAGCCCCGCCGGTCGCCCTCAACCCACCGGTCGCCCTCTAGAGCCAGCCCTTCTCTCTCGCGATCCGGACCGCTTCCGCCCTGTTCCGTACCGCGAGCTTCTGGATCGCCGTCGAGAGGTAGTTCCGTACCGTCCCCTGGGAGAGGTGCAGCGCAGCCGCCAGTTCCGCGTTGGTCGAGCCGTCGGCCGCCGCGCGGAGGACCTCGCGTTCGCGGTCGGTCAGGGGGTTGGCGCCCTCGGCGAGGGCCGCCGCCGCGAGCGTGGGGTCGATGACGCGTTCGCCGGCGAGGACCTTGCGGACGGCCTCGGCGAGCTGGGCGGCGGGGGCGTCCTTGACGAGGAACGCGTCGGCGCCCGCCTCCATCGCGCTGCGGAGGTAGCCGGGCCGGCCGAAGGTGGTGAGGACGACCAGTTTCACCGTCGGCAGCGCCTTGTGGAGCTGGGCCGCCGCCTCGATGCCCGTACAGCCCGGCATCTCGATGTCGAGCAGGGCGACGTCGATGTCGTGCTGCCGGGCCGTCGGCAACACCTCGTCGCCGCGGGCGACTTGAGCGACGACCTCGATGTCGTCCTCCAGGCCCAGCAGGGCGGCCAGCGCCTCGCGGACCATCGACTGGTCCTCCGCGAGGAGGACCTTGATCGTGCTGCTCATGCCCCGGATCCTACGGCCATGCCGGAGCCGAGCGGGACCCGGGCGACCAGCCGGAAACCGCGCTTCGCACGGCCCGCCTCCAGCGTGCCGCCCGCCTTCTCCAGCCGCTCGGTGAGCCCGGTGAGCCCGTTGCCGGGGCCCTTGCCCGCGCCGCCCGAACCGTTGTCCTCGACGGCGAGTTCGAGGACCGGGCCGTCCAGGGTCTGACGGCGCAGCAGCTCCACCGTGCAGACACTCGCACCGCTGTGCCGTACGACGTTGGTGATCGCCTCCCGCAGCGCCCACGCCAGGGCCGCCTCGCCGTCGTCGGGTACGCCGGCCAGGTCGGGGTCGGCCGGGACGTCGGCGGTGACCGCGGCGGCGGTCAGGGCGACCTGGGCGCCCGCCAGTTCGGCGGCGAGCCGGGGCCGCCGGTAGCCGGTGACCGCCTCGCGGACGTCCACCAGGGCCTGGCGGCTGACCTGTTCGATGTCGGAGACCTGCTGAGCCGCCTTGTCGGGGTGGTCGGGGAGCATCCGGCCGGCCAGCTCGCTCTTCAGGGTGATCAGGGAGAGGGAGTGGCCGAGCAGGTCGTGCAGGTCGCGGGCGAGGCGCAACCGCTCCTCGTTGGCGGCCAGTTGGGCGACGGTGGCGCGGGCCTTGCGCAACTCGATGGTGGTGGCGACGAGTTGCCGTACGCCGGTCATGGAGAAGCCGACCAGCAGCACCACCAGGAACAGGCCCCACGCCTCGTCCATGTCGTGGACGTACCAGCCCGCCAGCATCATGGCGGCGGTGGTCAGCGGGATCGTCCAGTAGGCGGCCCGCAGCGGGAAGGTCACTCCGCACATCACGGAGACGTACACGAACAGGCCGAACCAGGAGCCGCCGAGGGTGAAGGCCAGAGTGACCGCGAGCGTCGCCTCCACGACGATCGCGGCGGTGACGATCCCGCCGCGGTAGGGCCGGCCCATGGAGCGGAAGACGATGGTCAGGTAGATCCCGACGAAGGCCGTCAGGCCCGCCCAGCCGGCCGCCGTGGCTCCGGTGGTGTGGTGGCCGGAGGCCAGGTCCTGCGCCGGGGAGGCCAGGAAGACCAGCCAGGGCAGGACCCACACCAGCTTGCGCATCGCCTCGCTCCGGTTGCGGGGCGGCCGGCCGATGCGCACCAGCCGTTCCGCCCGGGCTTCGTCGCCGGGTCGCAGGTCTTCCGTCATGGTGCTCACGCCTTCAGCGTGTCCTTCCGGTACAGCCAGGCCGCGCCGCCGACGAAGAGGGCGAAGAAGACGACGAGGATGGCGATGTCCTGGGCTTTCGGGGCCTGGCTCTGCTCGATGGCCCGCCCGAGTGCAGCGTACGCGTGCGTGGGCAGCCACTTCGCGATGTCCTGGAGCCAGGTCGGGAAGGACGAGGACGGCCACCACAGGCCGCCGAGGATCGACAGGCCGAAGTAGGTGATCATCGTGATCGGACGGACCGCGTCCCCGGAGGCGAGGTAGCCGATGGCCACGCCGAGCGCGGCGAAGACCAGGCTGCCGGCCCAGATCGCACCGGTGAGGGCGAACCACTGCCAGGCGTCCAGGCGTACGTGCTTGACCGAGGCGGCGACCAGGAAGACGACCACGATGGAGGGCAGGCTCACCACGGCGGCGCTCGCGGTCTTGGCGAGGACGTAGCCGCGCCCGGGCAGCGTGGTCAGCCGCAGCTGCCGTACCCAGCCGCTCTCCCGTTCCTTGGCGATGCGCTCGCTGTTGCCCATCAGGACGGCGGTGAGGGCGCCGAAGGAGGCCATGGAGACCATGACGTAGGCGGCGACGGACAGGCCGGAGTTGTCCACGGTGGCGCCGGTGCCGCCCTGGCTCGCGACCAGCAGGAAGATGATCGAGGGGTAGATCACCGAGAAGAACAGGAACTTGCGGTTGCGCAGGGCGCGGGCGAGCTCCAGCTTGATCAGGGCGTTCATGACTGCGTGGCCTCCTTGGCCTCTTCGGCCTCCGTGATGGCGACGAACGCCTGCTCAAGGCCGAGCCCGGCGACTTCGAGGTTGCGGGGGTAGAGCCCCAGGCCGTAGAGGGCGTGGACGGTGGCGTCGGCGTCGGACGACTGCATACGGACGGTCTGGCCGCTCCCCGCGGCGGAGCCGCTTTTTGACACAGTGGCGGCGGTGAGGAAGGGCAGCGCCCGCAGCGGGGCCTCGTCGATCTCGCCCTCCAGGTCGAAGGAGATCCTTCTCGCTCCGGCCTTCGCCTTGATCTCGGCGGCCGTCCCGTCGGCCAGCAGCCGCCCCCGGTGCAGCACCAGCACCCGGTCGGCGATGGCGTCGGCCTCTTCGAGGTAGTGGGTGGCGAACAGGACGGTACGGCCCTGGTCGGCCTGTTCGCGCATGGTGGCCCAGAACGCCTGGCGGGCGGAGACGTCCATGCCGGTGGTGGGCTCGTCCAGGACGATCAGGTCGCTGTCACCGGCGGTGGCGAGGGCGAAGCGGACGCGCTGGGACTGGCCGCCGGAGAGCTTGTTGACCTTGCGGTCGGCGATCTGCGAGATGCCCGCGCGGGCGAGGACGTCGGTGACCTTGTAGGGCTTGGGGTGCAGCTGGCAGGCGAGCTTGACGAGCTCGGCGACCGTGACCTCGTCCATCAGGCCGCCGCTCTGCAGCATCGCGCCCACGCGTCCGGCGACGATGGCCTCGCGCGGGCTCAGACCGAACACGCTCACCGTGCCGGTGTCGGCCTGCTTGAGGCCGAGCAGCAGGTCGAGCGTGGTCGACTTGCCCGCGCCGTTGGGCCCGAGCAGGGCCACGGTCTCCCCCGGGTGCAGCCGCAGCGAGAGCCCGTCGACGGCCCGCACGTTCCCGTAGGTCTTGCTCACTTGGTCGAACCCGACCACCACCGGGGTCCCGGTGGCCGTCGTCGCCGCTGTCGTTGTCATGCCTCCATGCTGTCGGCGAGCCCCTGGCCGGGGGCAGTGCCGGTCGTCCGGAGAGCCGCATGACAGATGTCATGAGCGGCGCGTGACAAGCGCGAAGGGGCGCCCGGTGAGCACCGGGCGCCCCTTCGCCGCGCGTCAGCTCGGGTTGGTGTCGATGACGCCCACCCGGTTGGTCTTGCTGAGCAGGGCCTGGCGCAGGGCGACGTAGACGTCCTGCGGGGTGACGGCCGTCTTCTCGCCGCTGGCGCGGGTGATCTTGACGCCGTCGAAGGCGTTGCCGTAGAGGTTCTTGAGCGCGTTCAGATCCGGGCTGTCGACGAGCTTGCCGTCGACGACCTTGACCCGGAGGAACTTCCACAGGGAGTTCTGCGGGCTCATCGGCACCTGGACGCCGGTGTCCGTCTTCACCGTGACCAGCGCCGACATCGCCGGCTGCGCGAACGCCTTCATCTCGCGGTCGACCTCGGCGTTGGAGACCGTCGGCTGCACGGTGGTCGTCGGCACGTTCACCGCGGTGGCGGTGCCGGTCTCGACCATCGTCTCGTACGCCTGCTTCACCGCCTGCGTGGAGGCGGCCGCGTCGATGCCCTTGCCCGCCTTGCCGTAGACCGCGACGGCCTTGCCGGAGGTGAACTTGATCGTGCCCTCGGTGACCGAGCCGGAGCTGCTGCCGAGGTCCTTGAGGGCGGCCTGGAGCTTCTCCTCGTCGACCGGCATGGCGGGGTCGACGACCCGCTTCTGGCCGAACAGGGAGCCGATCACGGAGATCGGGTTGTAGTCGCTCTTGGCGGCCGCCTCGACGGTGTTCTGCATGTCGAACTGGAGGCCCGCCTGGTCCGGCGGCAGCGAGACGGTCTTGCCGTCGACGGACAGCTTCAGCGGCTGGTTCACGTGCTTGCCGAAGGCGTCGTCGAGCTTCCTGACGGCGTCGTCCCGGGTGCCGCCGCCGATGTCGACGCCGAGCACGGTGGTGCCCTTGGGCACGTCGGAGTGGTTCATGAGCAGCCCGGCGCCGTAGACGCCGATGCCGGCGACCACCACGACGCCGCCGAGCAGCGGCAGCTTGCCGCGCTTCTTCTTGGCCTTCGCCTTGCCCTTGGACTTGGCCTCGGCCGGGGGCGGCGAGACCGGTTCGGGCAGCTTCGGGGGCGTGTGCGGCAGCGGCCCGTCGGTGGGCGCGCCGGGCGCGAACGGGGAGTTGGCGCCCGGCGGCACGACCGGGATGCCGCTGGTGACGGTGTGCCCGGAGACGTTGTGCGCCGGGGAGCCGTAGCCGGGCGTGCCCGGTTCGGGGGCGGGCTTCTGCGGGGTGAGGATCGCGGTGTCGTCGCTCAGGCCGCCGCCGGGGAGGCCGGCGGGGGCGGTGCGCGCGCCGGGCCGGGCCTGGGCGGCACGGGCGCGCGGGCCGCCGGGACCACCGGGGCGGGCGGGGCCGCCGCCGGGGCCCGCGGGACCGCCCGGGGTGCCGAACGGCTCACCGCCGCCGAAGGCCGCGCCGGGGCCGCCCGTTCCGTTGGGGACGGCCGGGCCGCCGAAGGGCTCGCCGCCGTTGACCGGCGGGACGAACGGGCCGTCCCCGGTGACCGGGCCGCCGGTGGGGCCTGCCGGGCCCTGCGGGCCGCCGAGGCCGCCGGGTCCGCCCGGTCCGTTGAAGCCGCTGGGGCCGCCAGGTCCGGCCGGGCCGCCGCCGGGCGCGCCGGGACCGGTCTGGGCGCCGTTCTGGCCGCCGTTGTCCGAGAAGTACGGCAGGTCGTCGCGGCGGCCGTCGCCGCCGCCCTTCGCGCCGCCCCGGGGGCCACCGAGGGGGCCCGCGGCGAGCGCCTCGGTCACGTCGAAGGAGCCGGTGCCGCCACCGTGGCCGGGAGCCACCGGGCCGCCGGTGGCTCCCGTGGGCAGCCCCGCGCCGTTGGTCGCGCCGGGCCGGGACGTGCCGGGCACGCTCATGGAGCCGACGACACCGCCGGGACGGCCGCCGCCCGGACGCGCACCGCCCAGGGTCGCCGGGCCGTTCGGCGCGCTCGGCGCCGCGGCGGGGGAACCGCCGGGCGCTCCGCCGCCGTTCGTGGCGCCGCCGCGCGGACCGCCCTTGGCCGGGCCGGACTTGCGCGGCGCGAACCAGTCGCTGGCCTTCTCGTCGGCGGCGGGCGCGGGCGCCGGCTCGGCGGCGGGCGGCTCGACGATGCCGGTGGACGTGGCGGCGCCCGTCGGCAGCGTGTGCGTGCCCGTCTCCTCGCCGGTGCCGCCCGTGCCGGTCGCACCGGCGGCGGCGCCGTCGACGTCCGCGACGGGGGTACGGACGACCACGGGCGGAATCGGCCGGGAACCGGGGATGTTGATCCGGATCCGGGTCGTCAGCGTGGTCTCGGTCTTGCGTTCCTCCGGCTGCGCGGCCGAACGGGCCGCGTCCGTACCGTCGTCGGAAGCCATGGGGGTCCCGTACGGCGGCGTGCCCGAAGGGTATGCGGATCCTCCGCGCCCGTTGGGCCCGGAGGACGGAGTGTCAGTTTCACGACTCAAGGCAGGTTCTCCCGGTTGGCTCCACCGCCGGTGACGACCTTGCTCAGGCGGCTCGGCGGCGCGCACCACCATACTGGCCACTTCTCACGCTTATCCCATGACCGCTGGGGAAACCCACACCGGACTCCCACGGGCGCCCCACGGCGAAGTGGTACGTCACTTGCCAAGTCGGGCGCCGTCCGCTTCAGGTTGCCGCCCCAAACCCATTGTGGCGCAGATCACAGCCAGCGCCATGCCACCGAGCAGGAAGAGGTACGAGCCGACTCCCGCGCCGAACAGGAAGTCGCCTTCCGGGCGGCTGGCGGTGAGGAAGATGACGGCGACGACCCAGCCGAACGCGGGTGCGACGGCCCCCGAGCGGCTCACCATGGCCCGGGCCCCGCCGAGGAAGAGCCCGGCGGCGCCGGCCAGGGCGAGCAGCAGCCCGCCCGGGAACCAGCCGGCCTGGACGAGGGCCCCTGCGACGCCGACCACGGCCCCGAGCACGACCAGCCCGAGGAGAGCCGCGACCCGGCCGGCCGAGGGCGCCTGCAGGGGTTGCGCGAGCGCCGACCCGCGTCCGCCGGAACTCATGACGCCTCCCCGAGGCCCGCGAAGAGATCGGTCTCGCGCGCGGCGCCCGGCTCGCCGCCCACCAACTCGTAGAACTCCGTGGTGAACACGGGCTGCGCCAGTTCGTTGGAGAGCGCGAAGTAGCGGGCGCCGTGCGGTGCCACCTCGACCTGGGTGGCGTGGGCGGCCATCGCGGCGGTCTTCGCACCGGCGTACGAGGTGCCGTCGATCTCGGTGGTGACACGGCGGTCGTCGACCACGCCCGGTACGTCGTCGACGGCGGCGGACTTGCCGAAGGGCAGCCCCGACAGGTCCTCCTGGAGCCGGGTGAAGGCGGCCTCGGCGACCGTGCGCGGGACGCGGTTCCAGTAGACCTTGGGGATGCGGTGGCCGGCCTCGGCCGCCAGTTCGACTGCTCGCATGGCGACGCGGTGCGCCTGGATGTGGTCCGGGTGGCCGTATCCGCCGTTGTCGTCGTAGGTGACGAGGACGTGGGGGCGGGTCTCCAGGATCACCTCGGCCAGGTGTCCGGCGGCCTCGTCGAGGTCGGCCTGCCAGAAGCAGTCGGGCGCGTCGTTGTCGGGCAGGCCCATCATTCCGGAGTCGCGGTAGCGGCCGGGGCCGCCGAGCAGCCGGAAGTCGTCCACACCGAGCTCGCGCATGGCGGTGGTGAGCTCGCCCAGCCGGTACTCGCCCAGGGCGGGGCCGGTGAGATGCTGCAGCTCGGGCGGGATGACCTCGCCGCCCTCGCCGAGGGTGCAGGTGACCAGCGTCACATGGACGCCCTGGGCCGCATAGCGGGCCATGGTGGCGCCGTTGTTGATCGACTCGTCGTCCGGGTGCGCGTGCACGAGCAACAGACGCCGGGTAGGCAGTTCCGTCATGTGCCCACCCTACGAAACGACACCGACAGTGCCGCGCAGCCCCGGTCGACCGGTGCGAAAAGTGATCGGGGTCAGAACTTGATGCTGCCGATCATGCTGGCGACGTTCGTCGTCAGATCGCTGATCGTCGGTGCGATGGTCGAGGAGGCGAGATAGAAACCGAGCAGCATGCAGACGACCGCATGACCGCCTTTCAGACCTGACTTCTTGATCAACAAGAAGACGATGATCGCCAGCAGCACCACCGCCGAAATCGAGAGTGCCACGGCGGCTCACCTCCAAAGATCCCAGGGACGAGGGGGGTTCGGGTATGGGGGTTGTAGATCGGTACAGCAAATCCATGCGCATGCCAGCAGGTTCATACCCACTCAGCGGTAGTGATCATAACTATGCGTGCTCGCGCATCGCTCGGCGCACGGCCGCACAAGGGGGCGCATGGCCAATATGGTCGGGGGATGACGACCGAGGCTGTCTCATTCCCCCGCCGGCACGCCCGCACCCAGCGTTTCACGCTCGGCGCGCCGCGCGCGTTCACCGTGGCCCCCGACGGCTCCCGCGTGGCGTTTCTGCGCTCCGGTTCCGGCACCGACCGCGCCAACTCCCTCTGGGTCCTTGATGTACCGACCGGCGAGGAACGTCTCGCGGCGGACCCGCGCACCCTGCTCGGCGGTGCCGACGAGCACCTCTCGCCCCAGGAGCGGGCCCGTCGCGAACGCAGCCGTGAGGGCGGTGCCGGCATCGTCGGCTACGCCACCGACGCGGCCCTGGAGTTGGCGTCTTTCGCCTTGTCAGGGCGGCTTTTCACGGCCGAGCTCAGGGTCGGCACGGCGCGCGAACTCCCGGTCCCCGGGCCGGTGATCGACCCGCGTCCGTCCCCCGACGGCCGTCATGTCGCGTACGTCGCGGAGGGCGCCCTGCGCGTGGTGGGCGCCGAGGGCGAGGGCGACCGGGCGCTCGCCGAGCCGGAGTCGGAACAGGTCACCTACGGATTGGCCGAGTTCATCGCGGCCGAGGAGATGGGGCGATCGCGCGGCTTCTGGTGGTCGCCGCGGTCCGACCGGCTGCTCGTGGCGCGCGTGGACGACACGCCGGTACGGCGGTGGTGGATCGCCGACCCCGCCCACCCGGAGCGTGAGCCACATCATGTCGCCTACCCGGCGGCGGGCACCGAGAACGCGGACGTACGCCTGTTCGTGCACGACCTCGGAGGGGAGCGCACGGAGGTCTCCTGGGACCGGGCGCGCTATCCGTACCTGGCGCATGTGCACTGGTCAGAGGCGGGTGCCCCGCTGCTGCTCGTACAGGCGCGCGACCAGCGCAGCCAGCTGTTCCTGGCCGTGGACCCGGGGTCGGGGGCGACCCGGATGGTGCACGCCGACGAAGATCCAACATGGCTTGAACTTTTCGGTGGAGTGCCCTGCTGGAGCCCCTCGGGACAGCTGGTCCGGATCGCCGACGAGGGCGGCGCCCGGGTGCTCGCGGTGGGTGAACGGCCGCTCACGGGACCCCAGTTGCACATCCGCGCGGTTCTCGACGTGACCGCCGATGACGTGCTGGTTTCCGCGTCCGCCGGCGAGGAGGCGGAGTCCCCCGAGATCGGCGAGGTGCACGTCTACCGCGTGAACGAGCTCGGCGTGGAGCGCGTGTCGCAGGAGCCCGGCGTGCACACGGCGGTGCGCGCCGGGGGCGTGACCGTACTGGTCTCCGCCACCCTGGACAGCCCGGGCGCCCGGGTCCAGGTGCTGCGCGACGGAAAGCATCTGGCAACTGTCACGTCGTACGCCGAAGACCCCGGTTTGTCCCCGCGCGTGACGCTCACTGTGGGGGGCGCACGCCGAATTCCGTGCGCCGTGCTTATGCCACAGGACTACCACGGAGACACTCCCCTTCCGGTTTTGCTCGACCCCTACGGGGGTCCGCACGGCCAGCGGGTGGTCGCCGCGCACAACGCCCACCTCACCTCGCAGTGGTTCGCCGACCAGGGCTTCGCGGTGGTCGTCGCCGACGGGCGGGGCACTCCCGGCCACTCCCCGGCCTGGGAGAAGTCCGTCAAGGACGACATCGCGGCGATCGTCCTCCAGGACCAGGTCGACGCGCTCCAGGCACTCGCCGCCGACTTCCCCCTCGACCTGACCAAGGTGGCGATCCGCGGCTGGTCCTTCGGCGGCTACCTCGCCGCCCTCGCGGCCCTGCGCCGCCCGGACGTCTTCCACGCGGCGGTGGTGGGCGCCCCGGTGACCGACCTGCGCCTGTACGACACCCACTACCAGGAGCGCTACCTCGGCCACCCGGCCGAACAGCCGGAGGTCTACCGCCGCAACTCGGTGATCGACGACACCGGCCTGGTCGACGCCGCCGAACCCCACCGCCCGATGATGATCATCCACGGCCTGGCGGACGACAACGTGGTGGTGGCCCACTCCCTGCGCCTGTCCAGCGCCCTGCTGGCAGCGGGCCGCCCGCACGAGGTCCTCCCCCTGTCGGGCGTGACCCACATGACCCCGCAGGAACAGGTGGCGGAGAACCTCTTGCTGCTCCAGCTGGACTTCCTGAAGAGGTCACTGGGCTTGGCATAACGCGCCCCAAAGGGGCGCGGGGAACTGCGCGATCAGCCCCCGCACACCCGCACACGGCAACGGGCCGGAGCGACATGGCGCGCTCCGGCCCGTTTACGGCACCCGCACGGCCGTACGCTGTTAAGCGTGCCGCGTCCGTATATCGAGACCGGGTCGGTGAAGTTGCCTGCGTGTTAACGCGATTGACCCGCATACGCCCCGCTATGCACCCCCGTTACCAAGATCGTCCGTCGGCTCCTCCGGCGGCACCACCTGCTTCTCTTCCGCAAAGTGGCAGGCCGAGTCATGCGCCGCCGGCCCCGGCACCAGCCGGAACACGGCGGGCACCGCGAGCAACGGCACCTCAAGCGCGCAGCGCTCCTGCGCCTTCCAGCACCGCGTGCGGAACCGGCACCCCGACGGAATGTTCGTCGGCGACGGGACGTCCCCGCTCAGGATGATCCGCTCCCGGCGCTCCCGCGCCTCCGGGTCCGGTACCGGCACCGCGGAGAGCAGCGCCTGGGTGTAGGGGTGGGTCGGGTGGTCGTAGATCTCCTCGTCCTTGCCGATCTCCACGATCCGCCCGAGGTACATCACCCCGACCCGGTCCGAGATGTGCCGCACGATCGAGAGGTCGTGGGCGATGAAGACGTACGACAGGTCGAAGTCGTTCTGGAGCCGGTCCAGCAGGTTGATCACCTGGGCCTGCACCGAGACGTCGAGCGCGGACACCGGCTCGTCGGCGACGATCACCTCGGGGCGCAGTGCCAGCCCCCGTGCGATACCGATGCGCTGCCGCTGGCCGCCGGAGAACTGGTGCGGATAGCGGTTGATGTACTCGGGGTTGAGTCCCACGACGTCCAGGAGCTCCTGGACCCGCCTGCGCCGGTCGCCCTTGGGAGCCGCCTCCGGATGGATCTCGTACGGCTCCCCGATGATGTCGCCGACGGTCATACGGGGGTTGAGGGAGGTGTACGGGTCCTGGAAGACCATCTGGATGTTGCGGCGCACCGCCTTGAGCGCACGGCCGCCCAGCCTGGTGATGTCCTCGCCCTTGTACTTGATCAACCCCGCCGTCGGCCGCTCAAGATTGACGAGCATCTTGGCAACTGTTGACTTGCCGCAGCCGGACTCCCCGACGATGCCGAGGGTCTCTCCTTTGTTGAGCGTGAAGTCAACACCGTCAACGGCCTTGACGGCACCGATCACTTTCTTGATCAAGATGCCCTGGGTCAAGGGGTAGTGCTTGACCAGTCCACTCACTTCCAGGATCGGCTCAACCACCGCGTCAACCATTGAGGCACTCCCTCCAGAAGTGACAGGCACTGCCCCGGTGCCGGTCCACCTCGTACAGCGGTGGTTCGTCGGTGCGGCACACGTCCTGGGCCATGGGGCAGCGCGGGTTGAAGGCGCAGCCCGGAGGGATGTTCATGAGGTTGGGCGGCAGGCCCTTGATGGCGTAGAGCTCCTGGCCCTTCTGGTCGAGGCGCGGGATGGAGTCGAGCAGCCCACGCGTGTACGGGTGCGCCGGCGCCTTGTAGATGTCGTGCACGGGCGCGGACTCCACGATCCGCCCCGCGTACATGACGGCGATCCGGTCGGCGACGTCCGCGACCACGCCCAGGTCGTGGGTGATCAGGATCAGCCCCATGTGGTACTCGCGCTGCAACTCGGCGAGCAGGTCCATGACCTGGGCCTGAACCGTCACGTCCAACGCCGTCGTCGGCTCGTCGGCGATGATGAGCGCCGGTTCCAGGGCCAGCGCCATGGCGATCATGATGCGCTGGCGCATGCCGCCGGAGAACTGGTGCGGATAGTCCCGCACCCGCTGGGCGGCGCCCGGGATCCGCACCCGGTCCATCAGCTCGACGGCCTTGGCCCGCGCGTCCTTCTTCGACATCCCGCGGTGCACGACGAACATCTCGGCGAGCTGGTCGCCCACGCTCAGCACCGGGTTCAGCGCCGACAACGCGTCCTGGAAGATCATCGCCATCTCGGCGCCCCGGATCTTCCGTCTCTCCTCTTCTTTCAGCTTCAGCAGATCGCGCCCCCGGAAGAGGATCTCGCCGCCGCCGATCCGCCCGGGCGGCATGTCGAGGATCCCCATCACGGCCTGGGCGGTCACCGACTTGCCGGACCCCGACTCGCCCAGCACGGCCAGCGTCTCCCCCGCGTCGACGGCGTACGAGACGCCGTTGACCGCCTTCGCGACCCCGTCTCTGGTCCGGAACTCCACGTGCAGGTCGCGCACTTCGAGCAGCACGGCGGCGCTCACCTCAGCTTCGGGTCGAGGGCGTCGCGCACCGCGTCGCCGAGCATGATGAAGGCCAGGACGGTGAGCGCGAGGGCTCCGGAGGGCCACAGCAGCGCGTGCGGGGCGTTGCGGATGTAGGGCGACGCGGCGGAGATGTCGATGCCCCAGGAGACGCTGGGCGGCTTCAGGCCGACGCCGAGGTACGACAGGGTCGCCTCCAGGGCGATGTAGGTGCCGAGCGCGATGGTCGCGACGACGATCACGGGGGCCACCGCGTTGGGCGCGATGTGCCGCAGCAGGATGCGGGAGTTGGAGGCGCCGAGGGCGCGGGCGGCCTGGACGTAGTCGTTCTGTTTGGCGGTGATCACCGAGCCGCGGGCGATCCGGGAGATCTGCGGCCAGCCGAGCAGCACCATGAACCCGATGACCGGCCAGACCGTATTACTCGTCACCACCGAGAGGAGGACGAGACCGCCGAGGACGACCGGGATCGCGAAGAAGACGTCGGTGATCCGGGAGAGCACCGAGTCCCAGAACCCGCCGAAGAACCCGGCGAGCCCGCCGAGGACCGACCCGAGCAGCGCGACCCCGAGCGTGGCGCAGACGCCCACCGTGACGGACGTACGGGCCCCGTAGACGGTCCGCGTGTAGACGTTGCAGCCCTGTCCGTCGTAGCCGAAGGGAGCGCCCGGCTGGGAGCCCTCCTGGGCCTTGGCCAGGTCGCACTTGAGGGGGGAGCCGGAGGCGATCAGGGACGGCCACAGGGAGATGACGACGAGGAAGAGGATGACGAGCGCGGAGACGAGGAAGACGGGGTTGCGGCGCAGGTCCCGCCAGGCGTCGGACCAGAGCGAGCGCGGCTTGGCCGCCGGCCCCGTGCCCAGCGGTCCGCCCGGGGTCGTCTCCAGCGTCTGCGCCTCGCTCGTCGCGAGGTCCATCGCCCCGCCCGCCCCGGTCCCCGCGATCGCCCGGTCGGGCTCGAACGGCTGCTCAGGCATAGCGGATCCTCGGGTCGAGTACGGCGTAGAGCAGGTCCACCAGGAGGTTGGCCACCAGGAACACCAGGACCAGTACGGTCACGAAGCCCACCACCGTCTGGGTGTTCTGCCGCAGGATCCCCTGGTAGAGCTGGTAGCCGACGCCGTGGATGTTGAAGATCCGCTCGGTGACGATCGCGCCGCCCATGAGCGCGCCGATGTCGGTGCCGATGAAGGTGACGACGGGGATGAGGGAGTTGCGCAGCAGGTGCCGTGTGATGACCCGGTGCCTGGGCAGCCCTTTGGCGACGGCCGTACGGACGTAGTCGCTCCGTTTGTTCTCGGCGATGGAGGTCCGGGTCAGCCGGGTGACATAGGCGAGCGACACGGAGGCGAGGACGAGTCCCGGCACGATCAGCTCGCCGAAGGTGGCGTCCGGGGAGACGGAGGGTTTGATCCAGCCCCATTCCACGCCCAGGAGCAGCTGGAGCAGCAGGCCGGTGACGAAGGTCGGCACGGAGATGACGACCAGGGTGGCGAGCAGCACCCCCGTGTCGACGGGCCGGCCGCGCCGCAGACCGGTCACCACCCCCAGCGTGATGCCGATGACGATCTCGAAGAGGATCGCCACGACGGTGAGCCGGATGGTGACGGGGAACGCGGTGGACATCAGCTCGGTGACCGGCTGCCCGTTGAACGCCGTACCGAAGTCCCCGGTGAAGACGTTCCCCATATAGGTGAGGTATTGCTGCCACACCGGCTTGTCGAGTCCGAACTCCTTCTTCAGCTGGGCGGCGGTCGCCGGATCGCAGGCCCGTTCACCGCACAGGCCGGCGATCGGATCGCCCATCACATTGACCATGAGGAAGATCAGCAGCGTGGCCCCGATGAACACCGGGATCATCTGGAGCAGCCGCCGGACGACATAGCGTCCCATGCCGGTTCAGCTGACCTTGATCTCGTTGTAGACGGGGACGCTGAACGGATTGAGGGCCACGTTCGACAGCCGCGCGGAGTATCCGGCGCTGCCGTTCTGGTACCAGAGCGGAATGGCGGCCATGTTGTCGCGGACAACCCCTTCGGCCTGCTGGAAGGTGGACACGGCCTTGGCGGTGTCGGTCTGGGCGTTCGCCTGGTCGACGAGCTTGTCGAAGTCCTTGTTGGACCATTTGCCGTCGTTGGAGGAGGCGTTCGTGTAGTAGAGCGGCTGGAGGAAGTTCTGGATGAGCGGGTAGTCCATCTGCCAGCCCGCGCGGAACGGTCCGGTCATCTTGTGCTGGCCGATCTGGTTGCGGAAGTCGGCGAAAGTACCGATCGGATTCCCGACGCACGCCTTGTCGTTGCCCAGCGCGTTGTTGATGGAGTTGCACACGGCGTCCACCCACATCCTGTGCGAGCCGGTGTCGGCGTTGTATGTGATCTTGAGCTGTCCGCCGGGCAGTCCCCCGCCCTCCTGGATGAGCTTCTTGGCCTGGGCGGGGTCGTAGTCGCAGGCGCTCCCGCACAGCCCCTCCTTGAAGCCGCCCGCCGTGCCCAGCACCGGCGAGGTCCAGTCGGTGGCCGGGGTGCGGGTGTTCTGGAAGATGGTGTCGGTGATCTGCTTCCGGTTGATGGCCATGGAGAGGCCGGTGCGGACCTTCTCCGATCCGCTCTTGTTCCAGGCGCTGTCGTAGTAGGGGAAGGCGAGCGTCTGGATGATGCCGGCCGGGGTGTTGATGTAACGGTCACCGAGGTCGTTCTTGACGTTCTTGAGCTGCGAGGCGGGAACGTCGTCGACAAGGTCGAGGTTGCCGGCGATGAGGTCCGTGTAGGCGGTGTCGTTGTCCGTGTAGACCTTGAGGGTCACCCCGGCGTTCTGTGCCTTGTCGGCACCGGGATAGCCGTCCCACTTCTTCAGGGCCATCTGCGAGCCCTTGGTGTACGACTCGATGCTGTAGGGCCCGTCGCCGACCGGTTGCTTCAGCCAGCCGGCGTGGTCGGTGAAGAAGGACTGCGGCAGCGGGGCGAAGGCCGCGTAGCCGAGGGTGTCGGGAAAGCTGGAGAACTTCTGGTTGAGCGCGACGGTGAAGGTGCTGTCGTCGACGACCTTCAGGCCGGAGAGCGTGTCGGCGCTCTGGGAGCCGCTGTCCGGGTGGACCTTGTCGTAGCCCTGGATGTAGCCGAAGAAGTAGGCGTTCTTCTGGTTGTTCTTGAGGCTCGCTCCGTAGTTCCAGGCGTCGACGAACGACTTGGCGGTCACCTTCTCGCCGTTGGAGAAGGTCCAGCCGTCCTTGAGCGTGATCGTGAAGTTCTGCGAGTCGCTCGTGTCGATCTTCTGGGCGAGCATGTCCGTGGCCTTGCCGGTCTTCGGGTCGTACTTCTTCAGGCCGCGGAAGATCATGTCGAGGACCTTGCCGCCCTGGACCTCGTTGGTGTTGGACGGCTCCAGGGGGTTCTGCGGGTCGCCCCAGGAGGAGCTGAGCACGCCGCTCTCGCCTCCGCCGCCCCCGCCGCTGCCGCCGCCCCCGCAGGCCGTGGCGGCGAGCGCCACCACCACCGCGCAGGCCGCCCCTCGGGCGTGCGTGGCTGAACGCATGGCGTGCCTCCTCCGTGAAAGGTGATCCGTCGAGATCCGTCGATCTGTCGAGATCCGTTGATCCGTCCAGATCCGTTGATCCGTCGGGATCGCCTGATCCGTCGAGATCGCTTGATCCGTGGATGTTCCGCTATCGGTCAATATCGACCCAATAGGCCGATATCGCTCACCCACTGCCCCGAACGGCGGCCCCCCGAGGGCCCCATGCCGACCTTTAGAGGGACACGTCACCCGATTGCAGACGCCCCTCCGGGACCCTCTTGAGGATCTTGTGGAGGCGACGCAATGGATCTCCGCGCAACGATGCCGAAACGTTGGATTGCCACCCGGCGATGTACGCATTTCGGCACCCAGGCGTCCGCATAACGAACTCCTTGCCCGTTTCGCGTAGTTCGCCCGAACTAAAGCACGGTGCGATCACGAGGCGCTACCCGCGTAGCTACGGAACGGTCAAGCCCAGGCAAAGAAAGTAAAGACAAGCCCAAGCCGACCGAGAATTTATTGACCTTGAATGAATTGCGTTGAAAAAGTCCGGCGTAGCCCGTAGGGGAGTGTGTCCCTGCGGAGTCATCAGACCCTCCCTTGGGCCAGGAGCACCATGACCCCCCCAACTCCATCCGCGGCTGCCCCGCTCGAGGTGACCGACGAGACCGAGAAGAAGTCGATCACTTCGGACGGCTCGAAGGGCAGCGAGAGCAGGTCCCCGGGACAGCTCGCGTGGCGCCGCTTCAAGCGGGACCGCACGGGCGTCATATCGGCGATCATCGTGATCTTCTTCTTCGTGATCGCGCTGGCCGCTCCGCTCATCGCCAAGCTGTACGGGAAGGATCCGTACACCACGTACGGGCTGAACACGCCTGGACTGCTCGGGGACAACGGCTTCCCGGTCAAGCCCAACGGCGGCATCAGCCCGGACTTCTGGTTCGGTATCGACCCGCAGCTCGGCCGTGACGTCTTCACCTTCCTGCTCTACGCGATCCGCAACTCGCTGTTGATCTCCGTCGGCATCACGCTCTTCGTCGTGGTCCTCGGTGTGGTGGTCGGCGTGACCGCCGGCTACATGGGCGGCAAGACGGACTGGTTCTTCGGCCGGGTCATCGACATCCTGCTCGCCTTCCCGCAGCAGCTGTTCTTCGTGGCCTTCACCCCCGTCGTCGTCTCCTTGTTCGTGCCGGACAACGAGAACACCCCGACCTGGCTCGTCGTCGTCTGCCTCATCGGCCTCCTGACGGCCTTCGGCTGGGCCTCCATCGCCCGGCTGCTGCGCGGTCAGGTACTGGCCCTGCGCGAACGGGAGTTCGTCGAGGCGGCCAAGGTCACGGGTGCGTCTCCGGCACGCATCATCTTCAAGGAACTGCTGCCCAACCTGTGGACACCGATCCTCATCCAGGGAACGCTCACGCTCCCGGCGATGGTCACCACGGAGGCGGGTCTCGCGTTCCTCGGTGTCGGTCTTCAGGACCCGACCCCCGACTGGGGCGTCATGATCGGATACGCCGCCAAGTTCTACCAGGACGACATCACCTTCCTGCTCTTCCCGGGCGTGGCCATGGTGATCTTCGTGCTGGCGTTCAACCTTCTCGGTGACTCGATGCGTGACGCGCTCGACCCGAAGACCAAGCGCTGATCTCCGGCTTCTTCAGGACCACGGCAAAGGCGCCGGGTGCCGGATTTCTCTCACCAACCCACATCAAGGCAGGATGCGATGTCTTTCTCGCGCAGAAACTTCCTGATAGCCACCGGTGTCGCCGCCGCGGCGGGCTCCGTGCTGACCGCGTGCAGCAGCGGTGACTCCAGCGGTGGCTCCAGCGGTGGCAAGCAGGAGGCCGCCAAGGCCCAGACCACCACGGTCAAGATCGGCACGGCGGAGGACTCCAAGGGCCCGGCTCCCGAGGTCTCCGGCGCGAAGAAGGGCGGCAAGGTCTACCTTCTGAACGACGACGACTTCTCGCACCTCGACCCGCAGCGCGTCTACTACGCCTGGAACTCGCTCGCGGTCATCGTCATCAACCGCGCCCTGACCGGTTACAAGATCGCGGACGACGGCTCCCAGACCCTCGTCGGCGACCTCGCCACCGACACGGGAACGATGAAGGACGGCGGCAAGACCTGGTCCTTCACCCTGAAGGACGGCGTCAAGTGGGAGGACGGCTCCGACGTCACCGTCGACGACGTCCGCCACGGTTTCGAGCGCGCCTTCGCCAGCTACATCACCGAGGGCGCCATGTACGTCCAGTCGTGGCTGACGGGCTCCACCGACTACCGCAAGTCCTACTCGGGTCCGTACTCGGGCAAGCACCTGAAGTCGATCACGACGAGCGGGAAGACCATCACCTTCCACCTCTCCGAGGCTCGCCCGGACTTCAACTACGTCGTCGCGATGCAGACGTACGCGCCGACCCCGGTGAAGCACGACACCAAGCAGAACTACGACAAGAAGCCGTTCTCGAACGGCCCCTACAAGGTCAAGTCGCACGACACCGACAAGTCGATGGTTCTCGTCCGCAACGAGCACTGGGACGCGAGCACGGACCCGATCCGCAACGCCTACCCGGACGAGTTCGACTTCTCCTTCGGTATCGAGCAGCTCACGGCGATCGACCGCCTGCTGGCCGACTCCGGCAACGACCAGTACGCCGTCTCCTGGCGCACCATCCCGCAGGAGCGCGTCCAGAAGGCGCAGACCGACGCCAAGGACCGCATCTTCCAGGGTCTGAGCAGCGGCGTCAGCCTCTACTGGATCAACACCACCCGGATCACCGACAAGGACGTCCGCGAGGCCATCATCAAGGCCTGGCCGACCGCCGCGATCCGTCAGCTGCAGGGTGGCTCGGTCCGCGGTGACTACGCGACCGGCGTCATGAGCCCGCTCGTCGCCGGCTACAAGTCGCAGGACGTCTGGGGCAAGCTGAAGAACCCGGCGGGCGACCCGGCGGCCGCGAAGAAGATCCTGGAGAAGGCCGGCAAGACCGGCGCCAAGGTCGTCTACGCGTACCAGCAGGACCCGACCCAGGCGAAGATCAAGGTCGTCGTGGAGAACGCCCTCAAGGCGGCCGGCTTCGACGTCGTCTCCAAGGGCATCGACTCCACCACCTGGTACGACCAGACCGGCAAGATCGCCAACCCGTACGACATCTACTGGGGTGGCTGGTCCTCCGACTGGCCGACCGGTTACTCGGTCTTCCAGCCGCTGTTCGACAGCAAGGCGATCGCCGACGGCGGCTCGAACTACTCGCACCTGAAGGACCCGGCTGTGGACGCCGCCATCAAGGCCGCCACCGCCGAGACCGACAACGACAAGGCGAACGCCATGTGGGCCGCCCTGGACAAGCAGGTCACCGAGACCGGCGCGTTCATCCCGGACGTCTACATGCGCCGTCTGTACCTGCACGGCTCCAAGCTCGGGAACGTGAAGATGGACCCGAACTTCGACGGTTGCATGCTCTACAAGCTGTACGTCAAGGCCTGATCCATCACCTGAGAGGTGGGGCGGCTACCGGCCGCCCCACCCTCGGCTCGTCCACCGGACCTCCGGTCACCCCGGCACGGCCCGATCCGCACGACGGCCCTCCCAGGAAAGCCACTCCCCATGTTTCGCTTCCTCGTCCGCCGAATCCTCGGCGCCGTGATCACGCTGTTCATCATCAGCGCGATCACCTTCATGCTCTTCTATGCGGTGCCTCGTGACCCGGCGCGGATGGCCTGCGGCAAGCTCTGCACGCCGGAGACGCTCCAGCTGATCCGCCACAACATGGGAATCGACGAGGCGCTGCCGGTCCAGTACTGGCACTGGATCACGGGCATTTTCCTGGGGCGCGAGTACCCGGGCTTCGGCCACTGCAACGCCCCGTGCCTGGGCTACTCGTTCGTGAACCGCGAGCCCGTGCTCTCCACGATCGCGGACCGCTTCCCGACGACGGTCTCGCTCGCCCTCGGTTCCGCCGTGGTGTTCCTGATCTTCGGTATCGGCACCGGCATGCTCGCCGCGGTCAAGCAGGGCAAGGCCCTCGACAAGATCGCCAGCAGCGCGTCCCTGGTCGCCTCGTCGATGCAGATCTACTTCGTCGGCCCGCTGGCCCTGTACTTCCTCGTGTACCAGTTCCACATCCTCGACCAGCCGTCGTACAACAGCTTCCTCGGCGACCCGCTCTCCTGGGCGAACGGTCTCCTGGTGCCCTGGCTGGTGCTGGCCCTGATCTGGACCGCCAACTACACGCGTATGACGCGCTCCCAACTGGTCGAGACGCTCACCGAGGACTATGTGCGCACCGCCCGGGCCAAGGGCATGTCGCGGCGCAACGTCTTCTTCCGCTTCGCCTGGCGCGGCGCGATGGCCCCGATCGTCACGATCTTCGGCATCGACCTGGGCACCCTGCTCGGCGGCGCGATGATCACCGAGTACACCTTCAGCCTCCAGGGCATCGGCCTGCTGTCCGTGAAGTCGGTGCAGACCAACGACCTGCCCATGCTGCTCGGCATCATGGTGATCACGTCGTCGTTCGTGGTGATCGCCAACATCATCGTTGACGCCGTCTACGGTCTCATCGACCCGCGCATCCGGCTCGCCTGACCGCGCCCGCCCCTACCAGCACCCCGCATCACCCCCCTCTGGAGCGTCCCCGTGACGAGCACCGATCAGCAGCCCTTCCTGTCCGTCAAGGACCTGAAGGTGCACTTCTCGACCGAGGACGGCGTCGTCAAGGCCGTCGACGGCCTCTCCTTCGACCTCATGCGCGGCAAGACGCTGGGCATCGTGGGTGAGTCGGGGTCCGGCAAGTCGGTCACCAACCTGACCATCCTGGGCCTGCACAACCCGGACAGCACCGCGGTCGAGGGCTCCATCGAGCTGGACGGCCAGGAGCTGAACGGCGCCCCGGAGAAGACGCTGGAGCACCTCCGCGGCAACAAGATGGCGATGATCTTCCAGGACGCCCTGGCCTCGCTGTCGCCGTACCACACCATCGGCGCGCAGATCGGCGAGGTGTACCGCAAGCACAAGGGCGCCTCCAAGAAGGAGGCCCGCGAGCGGGCCATCGAGATGCTCCGGCGGGTCGGTATCCCGCAGCCGGAGAGCCGGGTGGACAACTACCCGCACGAGTTCTCCGGCGGTATGCGCCAGCGGGCGATGATCGCCATGGCCCTGGTCTGCGACCCCGAACTGCTGATCGCCGACGAGCCGACCACCGCGCTCGACGTGACGGTCCAGGCCCAGATCATGGACCTGCTCAAGGACCTCCAGCGGGAGTTCGGCACCGCGATCATCTTCATCACCCACGACCTGGGCGTGATCGCCGACATCGCCGACGAGGTCCTGGTCATGTATGGCGGCCGGTGCGTGGAGCGCGGCACGAAGAAGGAGGTGCTGCGCAGCCCGCAGCACCCGTACACGTGGGGCCTGCTGGCTTCCATGCCGAGCCTGGACGGCCCGGTGGACGTCCCGCTGAACCCGATCCCCGGTTCCCCGCCCTCCCTTCTCAACCCGCCCTCCGGCTGCCGTTTCCACCCGCGCTGCGCCTTCGCCGAGAAGGTGGGCGGCAACCGGTGTGCCACGGAGAGCCCGGTCCTTGAGATCACGGACGGCCGGGGCAGTGCCTGCCACCTGACCGACGAGCAGCGGACCGAGCACCTCGCCGACCTGACCGCGGCCAAGCACCACTGACGTACAAGAGACGGGACATCACCACCATGAGCAGCACCACTCCCCTCCTGGACGTCTCCGGGCTGACCAAGCACTTCCCGATCAAGGGCGGCTTCCCGATCCGGCGCACGGTCGGCGCGGTCCAGGCCGTCGACGGCCTGGACTTCCAGGTCGCCGAGGGCGAGAGCCTCGGCCTGGTCGGCGAGTCCGGCTGCGGCAAGTCCACGACCGGCCGGCTGATCACCCGCCTGCTGGAACCGACCGCCGGCAAGGTCAGCTACCGGGGCCAGGACATCACGCACGCCAACCGCAAGGAACTGGCGCCGATCCGGTCCGAGATCCAGATGATCTTCCAGGACCCGTACGCCTCGCTGAACCCCCGCCACACGGTCGGCAAGATCATCTCCGGCCCGATGGAGATCAACAACGTCAACCCGGCCGGCGGTCGTGAGAACCGGGTCCGGGAGCTGCTGGAGATTGTCGGCCTCAACCCCGAGCACTACAACCGCTTCCCGCACGAGTTCTCCGGCGGCCAGCGCCAGCGCATCGGCGTGGCCCGCGCCCTGGCCCTGCAGCCGAAGCTGATCGTCGCCGACGAACCGGTCTCGGCGCTCGACGTCTCCATCCAGGCCCAGGTCGTGAACCTTCTCCAGAAGGTCCAGAAGGAACTGGGCATCGCGTTCGTCTTCATCGCCCACGACCTGGCGATCGTGCGGCACTTCTCACAGCGCGTCGCGGTCATGTACCTCGGTAAGATCGTCGAGATCGCCGATCGCGAGGACCTGTACGACAACCCGCGCCACCCCTACACGCGGGCCCTGCTGTCCGCCGTGCCCGAGGCGACGGTGGACGCGGAGCCGCGCGAGCGGATCCGCCTGGTCGGAGACGTGCCGTCGCCGATCAACCCGCCGTCCGGCTGCCGCTTCCGCACCCGTTGCTGGAAGGCGACGGAGAAGTGCGCGACGGAGGCTCCGCCGCTGGTCCAGGCCGACGGCAACAAGCCCGGCCACCTCACCGCCTGCCACTACCCCGAGGTGCGGGACACGGTTCCCGCCCCGCGCCTCTCCAAGGACCCCGAGGCAGCGGCCTGACACACCCCTTTTTCCGTCAGCCGCCGCCTGCGGATCGGACTTTCACCGGCCCATTGACCCGAGCCCTGAACGTCCGCTCCAGGGGAGCAAGGGCCCGCACCTCCCCAGGTGCGGGCCCTTCTCATACGTCGACGAAGATTTCCTCGGCGTCATTCGCGCGCAAGGCCCGGATCACCCAGGTTGTGAGCTCATCCGGGTCCTTGCTGGCGTT
The DNA here is from genome assembly GCF_002217755.1 of Streptomyces hyaluromycini. Taxonomy (GTDB): domain Bacteria; phylum Actinomycetota; class Actinomycetes; order Streptomycetales; family Streptomycetaceae; genus Streptomyces; species Streptomyces hyaluromycini. The sequence continues at coordinate 790,690 of NZ_BCFL01000016.1, forward strand.
CACCCGCGCACGAACATCGTCACCAACCGAGATGCCGCGCCATTCCAAGACGCTCACGACCATCTCGTAACGCTCCCGAAGGCGCCCGGCCCGGAATCCTTCCTCCCAGCCCTCGCTCCGGGCCTCGCTCTGAGCCTCTCGCCGGCCCTCCACACGTCCTTCCTCGCGCACCTGCTCCGCCAGCGGATGCCGCCAGAAGTACTGAATCCCCGTCACCCGGCTCCTCCTAGTCCACTCCGTCCGACTACCGACCGCCCGGCAGCGACAGCCTCTACTGGCCGCCCACTCGCTTTCCCCCGCGGCAGTGAGCCATGGCCAAGGGTGATCGGAGGGTCGCGGCACCCTCGACTTGGTTCGCGGAAACACAGCTCTGCCCCCAGAGGCAGGCGGCCCCAACACTCACTCTCCGGCGAACAACTCCGCAGCGTCCGTGACGTGCATCGCCCGTTGCGTCCAGGCTTCCAGCTGGTCCAGGTCCGTACAGGCCTTCACCCGCTCGCGGACAGCGAAGGTCACCGGCATGCCGCGCCACTGCAAGATCTGGAGAACCGTCTCGGCCTTGGCCTCGGCCCAGCCTTGCTCGCGCCCTTCCCGACGCCCTTCCTGGCGGCCTTCCTCGCGGCCCTCCTCGCGGCCTTCCTCGCGGCCTTCCTCGCGCACCTGCTCGGCCAGTTCGTGCCTCCAGAAGTACTGGATCTCCGTCATCAGGTCCCTCCACATCTGCTTCGCCTTGGAATCAGCCAGGCACGAGTCGACGAACTGCACGAGGACCGCGGCACTGTCACGGTCGATGGTTTTCAAGGCGGCTGCCAGGGATTCCAGTATGGCCGCGGCCCGCGGACCCCGCCCGTGTGTCATGGCCGAAAGCGCCGCAAGAGATACGTCGCTCTCGGCCTGCCGCTTGTCCGCGATCACCGGCACGTTGTCCGGCCCCAGCACCAACGGCCGTACCGTCAGCGAATCCCATCCTGGGAACCCCAGCTGGATGGGGCGCGACGCCCACTGCGCCGTCGCACTGCTCTGCGTGATGACGATGAGCACCGGCTCACAGCGGGGCTTCTCGTAGAGATACGACAGGTAGTAAGGCCAGCTTCCGCGCTTGCGGTCATCGATCTTCCCCTGTGACTCGACGACCAGCAGATACGTCCCCTGCTCCGTCTCCGCCCGCAGCAACGTATCCACCCGGCGCTCGACCGGCTGGGCCTCCGTGAGATCCACGTTCAGCGCGGCGAACTTCAGAGGTTCCGGAAACGGCAGAGCCAAGACCTGCCGTAAGGCCTTGGTCAGCAACCCCGGCTCCTTCTGGAAGATCCGGTGCAACGCCTCATGCGACGACCCCACCATCACGCCACCCCCAACTCACACCACACGTACTTGCCCCGCTCCCCGAACCGGGCCGACGGCTGCCAGCCCCAGCAGTCCGCACACGCCACCACCAGCCCCAACCCCCGCCCCTGCTCCCGGTCCGTCACCACCTCCAACGACCCCGGCGGCTCCGGAGGCACGGGATCCGCATCCCACGCCCCGATCCACACGACGCCCTCCGGGGAGCGCCGGACCCTGAGTGCCGCCGGCCCCTTCGTGTGCCGTACGGCATTGGAGACCAGCTCCGCAGCGAGCAGCTCTGCGGTGTCGGCGAGGCCGATCAACCCGTGCATCGTCAGGATCAGACGCAGGGTGCGACGGCAGATCGTCACCGCTCTGGGGTCGTTGGGGATGTAGAGCGTGTAGTCCCAGGTCTCGGGCATGCGTCATCAACTCCAGGCGGATGAAGGGGATTTCACGCAGGGTGGCATCGCCGCACGAGAACGGTGCGGTGCACTTCCGCAGCGTGTGCGTTACGTCACCGACAGTAGAGTCATAATTTGGGACGGTGCAAGTCGCTGCCGTAATCTTCCCCTCGAACGAGGTGCTGCTTCGCGGCAGTTCTCGGCGAGGAGGAAGACATGACGCGCAGGAAACAACCCACTGCACGTCAGGCGCGCCTGGGTTCCGAGTTGCGCAAGCTCCGCGAGGCCGCGGGGCTGAAAGGGCTGGAAGCTGCCGCACTGCTCGGGACCGACTCGGCTCAGATCAGCCAGATCGAGTTCGGCACGGCAGGCGTGAGCGAGGAGCGCGTACGGCGACTGGCCGCCCATTACTCCTGCACGGACGCGGAGTTGATCGAGGCGCTGGTGTCGGTGGCGACCGACCGGACCCGGGGGTGGTGGGAGGAGTACCGGGGTCTGCTGCCGACGCCGTTTCTGGATCTCGCCGAGCTGGAGTACCACTCCTCGTACCGCCTCGACGTGGAGTTCCTGCACATCCCCGGTCTGTTCCAGACGGAGGACCACGCCCGCGCCATCTTCTCGTACCGGGTCCCCGAACTCCCCGCGGACGAGCTTGAGCTGCGCGTCCGTCACCGCATGGCACGCAAGGCAGTCATCGAAGAGCCGGCCCGTGTTCCCTACGAGGCCGTCATCCACGAGGCAGCCCTGCGCATCAGGGTCTGCGACCGGGCCGCCACGCGTGCCCAGCTCGACCGCATCCTGGAGTTCTCCGAAGCACCCCACATCACCGTCCGGGTCATTCCGTTCGACCTGGACGGCTTCGCCGGAGCGACGAACGCCATGATGTACGCGGGCGGCGCCGTGCCCAAGCTGGACACAGCGGTACGCGATGCGCCGCAGGGCGCGGGGTTCATCGACTCGGAGGCCCAACTCGGGTCTTTTCGAACGCTCTTCCGTAAGGTGGAGTCCGCGTCCCTCGACCCCGAGCGGTCGCGCGACTTCATCCACAACCTGACGAAAGAGCTGTGAGGCACACCGTGGCCCCTGACAAGTGGCGCAGGTCGTCCTACTCGGGAAGCGGCGACGGCAACAACTGCGTCGAGGTAGCCCACCACCCCGCCCACATATCCGTCCGTGACTCCAAAGCCCCCGCCAGAGCCGCCCTCACCTTCCCCGCCGCCGCCTTCGCGGGCTTTCTCGCGGGGCTCAAAGTGCCTGGTTCCACAGGAAGTTGATAGATGCTCAAGAAGTAAGCCGTTCCTGACCCGTCGTTCAACATCATGTGGCACACTGCCGCGGTGGTCGATCATTCGTACGCGGATCTCTCGCTCGCCGCGCTCTACGACAGCCTCAACCCGTGGGGGCCGGGTGACGACTTCTACCTGGACCTGGTGATGGCGGCCGGGTCCGTGCTCGATGTCGGCTGCGGTACCGGGCGGTTGCTGCGCGGGGCGCGGGCCGAAGGGCACGGCGGGCGGCTGACGGGGCTGGAGCCGGCCGCGGCGATGCTCGTACAGGCGCGTCGGGCCGAACCCGCCGTCGAGTGGGTGCTCGGCGATCTGCGTACCCGCCGCTGGGACACCGACGACTTCGATCTCGTCGTGATGACCGGTCACGCGTTCCAGGAGCTGCTCGGGGACGAGGAGTTGAGGGCGGCGCTGACCGCCGTGCGTTGTGCGCTGTCCGCGACGGGGCGCTTCGTGTTCGAGACCCGTAACCCCGCCGCCCGGGCCTGGGAGGGCTGGACCCCCGACCGGGTGCGTCAGATCGCCGGCCCGGACGGCTGTGCCGTCCGGGTCTGGCACGAGGTCGAGGGGCCGCCGAGCGGGGAACGGGTGACCTTCACCGAGACGTACGAGGGCGGGACCTGGACACAGCCTCAGGTGTGCCGGTCCACCCTGCGTTTCCTCGGGCCCGACGCCCTCGCCGGTTTCCTGGGCGGTGCCGGTCTGGAGGTCGTCGAGCAGTACGGCGACTGGGCGCGCGGGCCGCTGTCCCCCGGCAGCCCCGAGATCATCACGGTCGCCCGACGCGCCTGAGGCCCGTGGACACCAGGCCGCGGTGGGTGTTCTTCCGGTTGTTCTCCTGGCGCTTCCGCAGCAGCCTCAGGACCAGCCGGACCAGGACGACCTGGACGATGCCCGCGACGGCGTGGACGGACGGGGCGTACGTGTCGGGGCCGGGGCTGTAGTCGTCGTAGCCGAAGACCACCGCGCCGAGGAGGAACAGGATCGTCGTCACGACGCCCGAGGGGAAGGTGATGACGGTGACGGCCGCGGTCGCGGCGTCCAGGCCGCGTTCGACGCTCAGGTAGTCGAGACCGAAGACCGCTGCGAGGTACGCCAGGGCGAGGAGCACGCCCGTCCTCCGGGACGGGCGTGTCGTGATCTTGACTTCCGTGCTCGTCATGCGTCGCCCAAGGTGTGATGCAGCGGATCGGGTCCTTGAGGTTACCGACGGGCTCGGACCAGGGCCTCTCCGCCTCCCTCACACGGGCGCCCTAGGGCCTGTCTGACCATTCCCGTCGTCGCCCGGAGGGCGGCCTCGCGGCGTCAGGTGCGTGCTCTCGGCGTGCCGGGCGTAGGCCCTCGTACTGGACGTACTTGGGTCTGCGCCCGGTGCGGCGAGAGTGCGTGCATGGCGTCGCGAGGCAGACGGGAATTGTCAGACAGGCCCTAGCCCTCCTCCTCCAGCGCGGCCAGCGCCGGATCCAGCACGATGTCCTCGTCCCGGGCCTCCGTCGTCGGGTCCTCCGGGAAGTGGCAGGCCGTGAGGTGGCCCGCGTGGTTGCCGGAGATCTGGACCAGCGGGGGTTCCTCCGTCGCGCACTTGTCCTGGGCCTTCCAGCAGCGGGTGCGGAAGCGGCAGCCGGACGGCGGGGAGATGGGGGACGGGACGTCGCCGGCCAGGCGGATGCGTTCACGGCCGGCCGAGTCGCCGTCGTCCGTGAGGCTGACCTCGGGGACGGCGGACAGGAGGGCGTGGGTGTAGGGGTGGCGGGGGCGGGTGTAGATCGCCTCCCGGTCGCCGACCTCGATGATCTTGCCGAGGTACATCACCGCGACGCGCTGCGAGAAGTGCCGTACCACCGCCAGGTCGTGGGCGATGAACAGGAACGCGATGCCCAGTTCCCTCTGTACCTCCTGGAGGAGGTTGACCACCTGGGCCTGGATGGAGACGTCGAGCGCCGAGACCGGTTCGTCGGCGACGATCAGCTTCGGTTCCAGGGCCAGGGCACGGGCCACGCCGATGCGCTGGCGCTGGCCGCCGGAGAACTCGTGCGGGAAGCGGTTGTAGTGCTCGGGGTTGAGGCCGACGATCTCCAGCAGCTCCCGTACCCGCTTCTCGCGGCCGCCGTCCGGTTCTATCCCGTTGATCTCCATCGGGCCCGAGATGATCTTGCCGACCGTCTGGCGCGGGTTCAGTGACGAGTACGGGTCCTGGAAGATCATCTGGATCTCGGAGCGGACCGGCGCCAGCTCCCTGCGCGAGGCGTGGCTGATGTCCTGGCCGCGGTAGCTGATCGAGCCGTTCGTCGGTTCCAGCAGGCGGGTGATCAGCCGGCCGGTCGTGGACTTGCCGCAGCCGGACTCGCCGACCAGGCCGAAGCTCTCCCCCACCCGCACGGTGAGGTCGATGCCGTCCACCGCCTGGACGTGCCCGATCGTGCGCCGGATCGGGAAACCGCCCTTGACCGGGAAGTACTTGGTCAGCCCGGAGACCTCCAGGAGAGGCTCCCCCACGGTGACGGGATTGTGCTGAGCCGGGAGGACCATGTCCTCTGTCATGACGTGTCCTCCAGGACCTAGGCCAGTCGGGGTTTGATCTCTTCGAGGAAGATGGTGCGTTTCTGGTCCGCCGTGAGGTGGCATGCCGAGGCGCGGTCGGGGGCCAGCAGGGGGCGTTCGGTGACACAGCGGGTGCCGCCGACCCGGTCCTGGAAGGTGCAGCGCGGGTGGAAGCGGCAGCCGGAGGGCGGGGTCAGCAGGGAGGGCGGGGCGCCGGGGATCGGGTTCAGCGGCATGCCCAGGTCGGAGTCCAGACGCGGCATCGAGTTCAGCAGACCCCAGGTGTACGGGTGCTGGGGCGCGCGCAGGACCTCGTTCGTCGTGCCGCGCTCCACCGCGCTGCCCGCGTACATCACCATGATGTCGTCGGCCATGTCGGCGATCACCCCCAGGTCGTGGGTGATGAAGATGATGCCCGATCCGAACTCCTGCTGGAGGTCCTTGAGCAGATCCAGGATCTGCGCCTGGACGGTCACGTCCAGGGCGGTGGTCGGCTCGTCGGCGATGAGCAGGTCGGGGTCGCAGACCAGGGCCATCGCGATCATCGCGCGCTGGCGCATACCGCCGGAGAACTGGTGCGGGTAGTCCTTCGCCCGCTCCTTCGGGTTGGGGATGCCGACCTTGGCGAGCATCTCGACCGCCCGGTCCCAGGCCGCGCGCTTGGAGGCGCCCCGGTGCTTCATGAACGGCTCGGCGATCTGCCGGCCGACCGTGTAGTACGGCGACAGCGCGGTGAGCGGGTCCTGGAAGATCATGGCGGCCTTGTTGCCGCGTACCTTCTCCAGTTCGGACTCGCGGGCGGTGATCAACTCCTGGCCGTCCAGGAGGATCTCGCCCTCGACGGTGGTGAACTGGGGGTTGTGCAGGCCGAGGATGGTCAGGTTGGTGACCGACTTCCCGGAGCCCGACTCGCCGACGATCCCGAGGGTCTTGCCCCGCTCCACGTCGAACGACAGCCCGTCCACGGCCCGTACCACGCCGTCCTCGGTCTTGAAGCTGACGTGCAGGTCCCGCACCGAGAGGAAGGCACCCGCGTCGGCCGGTGCGGGGGTGCCGGCGTCCTTGGTCAGAGTGGTCACGACGGTTCTCCTCTTGCCCGGCCTAGGCGAGCCGGACGCGCGGGTCGATGAACGCGTAGGCCGCGTCGACGATGAGGTTGCACAGCAGGATCATGGAGGCGGAGAACAGCATGACGCCCAGCAGCAGCGGCAGATCGCTGAACTGCACGGATTCCACCGCGAGGCGCCCGAGGCCGGGCAGTCCGAAGGTGTACTCCGTGATGATGGCGCCGCCGAGCAGCGTGCCGAGGTCGATACCGAAGATGGTGATGATCGGGATCAGCGAGCCGCGCCAGGCGTAGCGGAAGAAGACGTATCTGCGGGACATGCCCTTGGCGCGGGCGGTGCGGACGTGTTCCTCCTGGAGCTGCTCGATCATCGACGAGCGCGCCATACGGGTGTACTGCGAGGCGAAGATCGTGGAGAGCACCACCCACGGGATGATCAGCCCGGAGAACCAGGTGACCGGGTTCGCGGTGAAGTTGTTGTAGGCGGGCTTGTCGAAGAGGTGGGACTGGTAGACAAGGACGGCGAGGGCCAGCGGTCCGAGGAAGTAGATCTGCATCGAACTGATCACCATCGAACCGGCGGTGACCGTCTTGTCGAGCAGTGTCCCCCGCTTCCACGCGGCGACCATCCCGGTGCCCAGACCCACGATCAGGAACACCACCGCGGCACCCAGGGTGAGCGAGACCGTGGTGGGCAGCCGGTCCATCATGGTGGCCCAGACCGGGTCGTTGGTGTGGTACGAGTACCCGAAACAGGGGGCGGGGCAGGGGCCCTGCGCGAACTGGTTGCTGCCCAGGATCAGGTTGTGCAGGAAGATCCAGTACTGCTCGGGGATCGACTTGTCGAGGCCGAGCACATGGTGGATGTTGGCGAGGCTGGTCGGATTGCAGGTCTTGCCGCACATCAGCAGCGCCGGGTCGCGTGGCATCCCGAAGAACAGCAAGAACGTCACGATGCTCAACAGAAAGAGGATGACGACGGCACCGAGGATCCGGCGGACGAGGAAGCGCAGCATGCGAGGGGCTTTCTGACGTCGGCGGGCCGGGCGGTACCCGGTGCGCTGCCGCCCCGACGGGCTGGCGCACCGGGTACCGGTCGGACTGGTGGGGTTACTTGATGTACAGGCGACGCGGGTCGATGCCGCCGATCACGTCGTCGTAGACCAGGCCGCCGACCTTGGAACCGGCGATCTGGACCTGCTTGTAGTCGATGGTGGGAACGGCGTTGATGACGTCCTTGACCAGGTACTGGTCGATCTTCTCCCACGCGGCGGCCGACTTGACCGGGTCGCTGATCTTGTTGGCGGCGTCGATGTCGGCGTTGACCTTGGCGTCGTTGACGTGCGAGTAGTTGGGCGAACCGTCGGCGATCGCGCGGCCGTCGAACAGCGGCGGGATCACGGTCGAGGCGGACGGCCAGTCGGCGCCCCAGGCGGAGGCGTAGATGTCGTAGTTGTTGTCGATCTTGCCGACCTGGTCGTAGTACGTCTCGGCCGGGATGTCCTGGCGCTGCACGTTGAAGCCGGCGTTCTTCAGGGCGGCGGCGATGGCGGTGGAGTACTGCTGGCCCTCGGGCGTGTTCTGGTAGCCGTAGGTCAGCTTCAGACCGAGCTTGCCGGCCTTCTTCAGCAGCGCCTTGGCCTTGGCCGCGTCACCGCCCGGGTTCTTCTTCTTGCCCCACGGGTCGAAGGAGGCGTCGTAGCCGCTGACGGTCGGGCTGATGTAGCCGCCGGCGACCTCCGCGGCCGAACTACCGCCGAAGGCACGGATGATCGGGGTGATCGGCAGGGCGTAGGCGATGGCCTCGCGGACCGTCTTGTCCTGGAGCGCCGCGTGGGACTGGTTGATGTTGATCTGGCCGACGTAGGGCTGGTAGCCGGCGACCGTACGGGCCTTGACGGCCGCGTCGCCGCCGAGGACCGCGGAAATGTTGCCGGCGTCCACCGAGTTGTTGAAGCTGATGCCGGTCTGGTCGGCGCCCGTGTCGGCCAGGAGCGCCTTGGTGGAGTCCTCGTACTGGACGTTGAAGGAGAAGTCCATCTGGTCCACGTACTGGTTGCGGATCGGGTCCGTCTTCGGGTCCCAGTTGGGGTTCTTGACCAGCACCATCGACTTGCCGGACTTGAACGACTGGATCTTGTACGGGCCGGTCGTCACCGGGGCCTTGTCGTACTTCTCCTTCGTGTCGCCCTTCTTGGAGACGACGGCGTAGCCCGCCATCGCGAGCGCGTAGGGCAGGTCCGGGTGCGGGGTCTTGAAGTGGAAGATGACGGTCTTGCTGTCGGGCGTCTCCAGGATGCTGTTCGGCAGGTGCTTGCCCTTGTAGGGGCCGTCCGGGAGCAGCTTGCGGTAGTCGGCGCCGTTGGTGTCGGCCATCCACTGCTGGAGGTACGTGGGGCCCTGGTTGATGAAGGACGCGAAGAGCCGCTCGAAGGTCTGGCGGAAGTCCGCGGAGGTGATCGGCGTCCCGTCGGAGAACTTGATGCCGTCCTTGAGCGTGTACTTCCAGGTCTTGCCGCCGTCCGTGGTGGTGCCGGAGTCGGTGGCCAGGTCGCCGACGACCTCGTGGCCGCTGCCCTTGTTGTTGGTGGCCTTGTAGCCGGTGAGACCTCTGTGGATCAGCGTCGCGAGCGAGCCCTCGTCGGAGACGTAGATCTGCCCGGGGTCGAGGTGGGCGTAGGAGTCGCGCTGCAGCACTTCCAGGGTGCCGCCGGTCTTCGCGCCCGGCACGGCGGCCGCGGGTCCTGTCGAGTCCGCCGCCCCACCGAACTTGATCGACGCCTGCTGCCGCTTGGCGTTCTGCTGGTCCTTCTTGTTGTTGTCGCTGGCATTGCTGCCGCCTTTGCTGCAACCGCTGAGCACGAGTGCCCCGGCCGCGAATATCGACAAAGCGGCGTATGTACGGCGTCCGCCCCTACTCATCACTGAAGTCTCCACCCATCTGTGTGTACGCCGGTGCGAAGGAAATGGCCGTGCGGTATCCGGGCGAGGACGCCCACAAGCTCCCGGTCAGCGCGCCGTCTTGGGATCGAAGGCGTCCCGGACCGAGTCCCCGAGCAGGTTGAAGGCGACGATGAAGACGACCATCGAGACGCCGGGGAAGAACATGTACGTGATGTCGTTCTGCAGGACGAGCTCGGTCGAGGCCTTGGAGAACATCTGGCCCCAGTCGGGGGTGGGCTCGACGATGCCGACGCCGAGGAACGACAGGCCCGCCTCGCCCGTGACGAGGTACGGAAGCGTGTACGTGGTCTGCACCAGCAGCGGTGTCACCACGTTCGGCAGGATCTCCCTGCGGATGATCCGCCACGGCGAGGCGCCGCTCACCTTGGCCGCCTCGATGAACTCCCGTTCCCGCAGGGCGAGTGTCGTGCCGCGCAGGATGCGGGCGAGGCTCATCCAGCCGAGCACCCATTGGACGGCGATCAGCGCGACGACGCGCACGTAGGTCGGCGTCTGGTCGCGCGGGCTGACGAACAGCGAGACCACGACCGGCATGCTCGCGATGAAGAACAGCTGCGAGGGGAAGGCGAGCAGGAAGTCGATGAGCCGGCCGATGAAGAAGTCGGTCTTGCCGCCGAGGTAGCCGGCCGTGACACCGAGGAGGATTCCGGTGAGGACGACCGCGACAGTGACCGCCAAGGAGATCATCAGCGAGGTCCGGATGCCGTAGATCAGCTTGGTGAACACGTCGTAGCCGTTGCCCGGTTCGAGGCCGAACCAGAACTCGCTGCTGATGCCGCCGTTGGGCTGCACCGGCACACCCGCGCTGTCGAAGAGTTCCGGGCGTACGTCGGCGTAGATGGTGTACGGGTCCTTGCCGTACAGCTTCGAGATCAGCGGGGCCGCCGCCGCGACGAGGAAGAAGAAGGCCACGACGAACGCCGAGATGACGCCGGTGCGGTCGCGCTTGAAGCGGATCCACATCAGCTGTCCCGGCGACCGGCCCTCGACCTTCACCGTCCCGGTGTTCGTGTCGGGCTCGGGTCCGCCGTCCACGACGGCCGACCTTCCGCCGCCCTCAATGTCCGTAGGACTTGTCACAGTTGGTCCAATTCACAGGTATGGGTGTGCCGAACCGGCGACCGGCGCGGGTGCGCGGCCACCGAGGCGTGATCCGATGAGCGGTGATCCGATGAAGCGTCAGGGCAGCCCGCGGTGAGCGGGAATGCCGCAGCCGGACGCGCGTAGGCGAGCGACGGCGCTACACGGCCGACCGCTGCTTCAGGACGAACCGCCGGACGGGCAAGGGCGGTCGAACGGAACGGACGGCACGGACGGAACGGACGATGGAACCCACCTGGTGCCTGTGACACTGCACATGGGACTTCTCCTCATGACTTCACGTGTTCACCAACAGGAGGCTTCCGTCCATACCCTCCGACACCCCTGACGGAGGGTCAGACACCCCCTGGTGCTCGTGAGTCGGGCGCTGTCCCCACAGCGCGAGACCCATTGACCCGAGCGCTACGCGGCTAACTATCTGCCATGAGCCAGGTGCCGACCACTGTCTTTAAATCTCAATTCAGTCACAGCTGGCGCGTAGTTCTTCCGAAAAATGGACAAAGCGTTCGACGGGAGAAGGCCGCGAAACGGACTTGTTACATGGGTATCGGGCGCGGATCTCCGCATTTCGTACACCGGGTCGAGGATGGCCGACTTCCGCCCGCCCGAAAAAGGGTTGCAAAAAACCCGGGCACCCCCATGATGGGGGCACCCGGGCTCAGGTGTCCTGCGATCAGCCGTGCTTGGCGCGGCTGGCGGCGCGGGCCCGCTCGCGGGCGTCCAGGTTCACCTTGCGAATGCGAACGGCCTCCGGGGTCACCTCGACGCACTCGTCGTCACGGCAGAACTCCAGCGACTGCTCCAGCGAGAGCTTGCGCGGCGGCACGATCGCCTCGAAGGAGTCGGCCGACGAAGACCGCATGTTGGTGAGCTTCTTCTCCTTGGTGATGTTGACGTCCATGTCGTCGGAGCGGGAGTTCTCACCGACGATCATGCCCTCGTACACCTCGGTGCCCGGGTCCGTGAAGAGCACGCCGCGCTCCTGGAGGTTCGTCATCGCGAAGGCGGTGACGGCACCGGCGCGGTCGGCGACCAGCGAGCCGTTGTTACGGGTCTGCAGGGTGCCGAACCAGGGCTCGAAGCCCTCGTGGATCGAGTGGCCGATGCCGGTGCCGCGGGTCTGGGTCAGGAACTCGGTCCGGAAGCCGATGAGACCGCGCGAGGGCACCACGAACTCCATGCGGACCCAGCCGGAGCCGTGGTTCGACATGTTGTCCATACGGCCCTTGCGGACACCCATGAGCTGGGTGACGGCGCCCATGTGCTCCTCGGGCACGTCGACCGTCATGCGCTCGACCGGCTCGTAGGTCTTGCCGTCGACGTCCTTCGTGACGACCTGCGGCTTGCCGATGGTGAGCTCGAAGCCCTCGCGGCGCATCTGCTCGACCAGGATGGCGAGCGCCAGCTCACCGCGGCCCTGGACCTCCCAGGCGTCCGGACGCTCGGTGTCCAGCACGCGGAGGGAGACGTTACCGACCAGCTCGCGGTCGAGGCGGTCCTTGACCTGGCGGGCGGTGACCTTGCGGTCCTTGACGGCCGCCTTGTTGTCGGCGCCCTTGCCGGTACCGCCACGGCCGACCAGCGGCGAGGTGTTGGTGCCGATGGTCATGGAGATCGCCGGCTCGTCGACCGTGATCAGCGGCAGCGGGATCGGGTTCTCGGGGTCGGCGAGGGTCTCGCCGATCATGATGTCCGGGATACCGGCGACGGCACAGATGTCACCCGGGCCGGCCTTCTCGGCGGGCTTGCGGGTGAGCGCCTCGGTCATCAGCAGCTCGGTGATGCGCACGTTGGACATCGTGCCGTCACGCTTGATCCACGTGACGGTCTGGCCCTTGCGCAGCTCGCCCTGCTCGACGCGGAGCAGCGCGATCCGGCCGAGGAAGTTGTCGGCGTCCAGGTTGGTGACGTGGGCCTGGAGCGGGGCCTCCTCGTCGTAGGTCGGGGCCGGGATGTGCTCCAGGATCGTGGAGAAGAACGGCTCCAGGCTGGTGGAGTCGGCCGGAACCGTACCGTTCTCCGGCTTGGTCAGCGAGGCGATGCCGTCACGGCCGCAGGCGTAGACGATCGGGAACTCGATCTGCTCCTCGTCCGCGTCCAGGTCGAGGAAGAGGTCGTAGGTCTCGTTGACGACCTCGTCGATGCGGGAGTCCGGGCGGTCCGTCTTGTTGATGCACAGGATGACGGGCAGGCGCTGCTGGAGCGCCTTGCGCAGCACGAACCGGGTCTGCGGCAGCGGACCCTCGGAGGCGTCGACGAGCAGGACGACACCGTCGACCATCGACAGACCGCGCTCGACCTCGCCACCGAAGTCGGCGTGGCCGGGGGTGTCGATGATGTTGATGGTGATGACGTCCCCCCCGTCCTTGGGGTGGTACTTCACCGCCGTGTTCTTGGCCAGGATCGTGATGCCCTTCTCACGCTCCAGGTCGTTCGAGTCCATCATGCGGTCGTCGACGCCTTCGAGCTGGTGCGCTGCGAACGCGCCGGCCTGCTTCAGCATGCCGTCGACGATGGTCGTCTTGCCGTGGTCGACGTGAGCGACGATGGCGACATTGCGGATGTCGTGGCGCGTGGCCATAGTGCGGCGTACTCCCAGAGTGTGAGGAAGGGGCCTGCGCGTACGTCGGTGTTACGCGGACCCTGCCGGGCTGAACACGCCACGGCCTCACCCCATGGTACGGGGCCGCTGCCACTAGGGCGCGCCGGGATACGTATGTGCACTTCAGCTTGGTTTTCTACGCACCCGGCGCTGCTCGCCGTGCCCACCCGTTCCGCCCTGCGGAACGCCTGCCCACGGCGGTCAGTCACTTGCTGGGGCTCGGCGACACCTTCGCGCCCTTCTTCAGGAAGCCCATGTCCTGGTAGACCGGCGTCTGGAAGCCGAAGGCGCCCACGTTCACCAGGTCCTTGCGGGCGCCCACGATCTGCGGCCGCTGGTACAGCGGCAGCGACCCCGCCGCCGCCCAGATCCTGGAGTCCGCCTTGCGCAGCAGCCCGTCCGCCTCGTCCTCGTCCAGCGTGCCCAGCGCCTGGTCGAAGAGCTGGTCCACCTGGTCGGTGCCGACCCGCGTGTAGTTCTGCTCCACGTTCAGCGACCCGTCGGCCGCCACCACCGGCTTCGCGTAGATCGGCCGGGCGTCCGTCGCCGGGAACGCCGACGACGGCCACGAGTACAGCGCGAGGTCGTACTGCCCGGACGCGATGTGGTCCTTGAAGTAGCTGTCGTCCGAGACCTTGTGGATCTCGGTCGCGATCCCCACCTTGTCCAGCATCTTCGAGATCTGGTCGGCGACCGTCTGGAGCGTCTGCGAGCCCGGCCCCGACGGCAGCACGAACCGCAGCGAGAGCGCCTTGCCGTCCTTGGCCAGCGGCCCGGCCGGCGCCCCTCCCCCGGGTGCCGCCGTGCCCTTCGGCGCGTACGCCCCCGGCGCCCCGTGGGCGTGGTCCTTCTGGTGGTCGCGGGTGTCCTTGTCGTGGGCCTTGTCGTCCTCCCCGACGATGTACTGCCCGTCGTGCCCGCCGTCCGACTCGTCGCCCTTGTCGCCCTTCTTCTCGTCCTGCGCGCCGGCCGCCTTGCCGCCGGTCTTGACCGGCCCGCCGGCCACCCAGCCCGCGTCGGCGAGCAGCGCCTGCGCCTCGTGGGTGTCGAGGCCGCCGACGGCCCCGCTGCCGTCGGTGTAGGCGGGCTGCCCGGACAGGGCGACATGGCTGCCGACCGGCACCGCGGGCAGCCCCAGCGGGGTGAGCACCAGCTTGGCGAGCGCCTTGCGGTCGAGGGCGCGGGCGACGGCCCGGCGCACCCGGTCGTCGGCGAGCGGGCCCTCGGAGCCGTTGAGGGCGAGCTGGGTGAAGGCGGGCTCCAGCGACTTGCGGACCTCGAAGTCGCGCAGCTCGTGCTGCTGCTCCAGCCACTTGGCGATGCTCCTGCGGAGCTTCTTCGGCCCCTCGGGGAGCTTCTCCTCGTCCATGCCGAGGGTCAGCGCCCAGGACCGCAGCTTCTTCGCGGAGGTCTTCCCGGCGCCCTGCAACGGCAGGCCGGTGCCCTTCTCGCGGCCGGCGATGCTGATCCGCTCGGCCTCGGAGGCGTCGATGTCGGCGACGTCGACCGTGCCGGCGGCGAGCGCGGTCGCCCGCTTCTCGCGGTCCACGGCGTGCAGGTCGATCTCGTCGAGCTTGGCGGGGCGGCCCCACCAGCGCGGGTTGCGGGTGAGGACGACGTCCTTCTTGACGGTGTCGACCTTGTCGACCCGGAAGGGGCCCGCGCTGACGGTGAGCTTGCGGCGGGCGCCGTCGTTGAAGGCGTCCGGGGTGCCCATGACGTCCTTCGGGTACAGCGGCGAGAACAGCGACTTCCAGTCGGCGTACGGCCGGTCGAAGGTGACCCGGACCTCCAGGTCGTTGGCGCCGCGCTCGATCTGGGCGATGCGGTCGTAGCCGGCGTTGCGGGCGGTCCAGTAGGCGGAGTCCTTGCCGGACAGGGCGCGCCACTGGGCGGCGAAGTCGGCGGCGCCGATCTCCCGGCCGTCGCTCCAGACGGCCCGCTGGTCGAGCTTGTACAGGACGACCTGGCGGGGCTCGGTCTCGATGACCTTCGCCGACTCCAGGTAGTCGGGGTTGCGGACCGGCTTCCCGGTGGCGTCGATGGTGAACATCGACGGCAGGACGGCCTGGGCGACCCGGGTGGTGCCCGCGTCGGCGTCGGCCTGGAAGGTGTTGAGGGTCTCCGGTACGGCGTCCACGGCGATCTTCAGGGTGCCGCCCTCGGCGACCGCGTCCCGGGCGACCGGCACGATGTCCTGCCCGGCCAGCGGCTTGCTCCCCTCGTCGTCGGAACCGCAGCCGGCGAGGAGAGGCACCGCGAGCGCGCCTGCGGCGAGAAAGGCGAGGGCGCTTCGCTGGAGGCGGCGCGATGGGCCGTCCTTCAGCTGCAGCGCCGTTGTGGCTGGTCGCGCCCGCGCGGCGGTAGCCGCAAATTCAAGAACGCCCCGCGCCCCTGAAGGGGCGCTACGGCTGACGCCGTGGTGAGACATCTCTGCTTACCTCCGGGAGGCCCCGTGACAAGGGTGCGGTCTGTTCACATTTGGGGGTATTTTGGAGTTGATCACATGTACGTCAGAAGTACGGACCCCACTGAAATGGACGGGGTCCGTCGGCCGGGGACGACACGGCGGCGGGGGCTGCCAAAGGCCACCCGTGCGGCGCAATGCGGTGTCTTCCCCGGCGCACACAGAGCGCGTGCGGGCGCGCGACGGAGGCACGCAATCCGCCAATCGCTGCACATGGCTTCACATCAGTAGGTGTGACGCGCAACACTCGCAGGCGCATGAACGTTGCCGCCTTGGACCACGGGGTCCGGAAGTGAGGTCACGTCATGTCCGTGCACGACGACCTGACGTCAGTCCAGCGCTGCCTAGAGGACCTGAACCGGTCCGTCGGCCGCCTGGAGCAGCAGCTCGGGAGCGGCGGACTGGAGATGCGCCGCGTCCGGGCCGACGCCGCTCACCTGCGCGAGAGCGTGGCACTGCTGCGGGAGGCGGCCAACTCCGGCGCCCCGAGCAAACGCCCCGAGCTCGTCACCATCTCCGACGATCCGTACGACATCAACCTGTGGACGGACACGGACGACGAGGGTCTCGGCGCCCGCGACCGGCACGCCCCCTAGGAGCGCCGCCCGCAGGGACCCGACCCCCGACCCGACCGGAGTCATCCGTTGGCCACTGGTACGGAACCACATCAGAACAGCGGCGGCGTACGCACCCGTACGCGCGCCGCGATCTCCGCCCCGCATCTGCGGACCGACCGCTGGTGGCTGGCACCCGCTGTCACCGCGGCCGGTCTGTTCGCGTTCGTCGTCTACTCGACCTGGCGGGCCTTCTCGAACGCGCACTACTACTCGGCGCCGTACGTCTCGCCGTTCTACTCGCCGTGTCTGGCCGAAAACTGCAGGACCATGCCGTCCGGCCCGAACGCCGACCTCTTCGGCAGCTGGTGGGCGATCTCCCCGGCGATCATCATCCTGATCTTCCCGCTGGGCTTCCGCCTGACCTGCTACTACTACCGCAAGGCGTACTACCGCAGCTTCTGGGCGTCCCCGCCGGCCTGCGCGGTGGCCGAGCCGCACGCGAAGTACACCGGTGAGACCCGCTTCCCGCTGATCCTGCAGAACGTCCACCGGTACTTCTTCTACTTCGCCCTGCTGGTCGCCGGCGTGCTGACCTACGACACGGTCCTGTCGTTCCGGGACACGCACGAGAACTGGGGCCACATGGGCCTCGGCACCCTCGTCTTCCTGGTCAACATCGTGCTGATCTGGGCGTACACCCTGTCCTGCCACTCCTGCCGGCACATCGTCGGCGGCAAGCTCAAGCACTTCTCCAAACACCCCGTGCGCTACAAGGCGTGGCAGTTCGTCGGCCGGCTCAACGCCCGGCACATGCAGCTCGCCTGGGCGTCGTTGGTGAGCGTGGCGCTCGCCGACTTCTACGTCTATCTGCTCGCGTCCGGTGTCTTCGACGATCCGCGATTCTTTTGAGACAGGGGCTTCTGATGTCAGCGGTGGAGCGGCAGCAGTGGGACGTCGTGGTCGTCGGCGCCGGCGGGGCCGGGCTGCGCGCCGCGATCGAGGCGCGCGAGCGGGGCGCCCGTACGGCGGTGATCTGCAAGTCGCTGTTCGGCAAGGCGCACACGGTGATGGCCGAGGGCGGTATCGCGGCGGCCATGGCCAACGTCAACGAGCACGACAACTGGCAGGTCCACTTCCGCGACACCCTGCGCGGCGGCAAGTTCCTCAACCAGTGGCGGATGGCCGAACTGCACGCCAAGGAGGCCCCGGACCGGGTCTGGGAGCTGGAGACCTGGGGCGCCCTCTTCGACCGCACGAAGGACGGGAAGATCTCCCAGCGCAACTTCGGCGGCCACGAGTACCCGCGCCTCGCCCACGTCGGCGACCGCACGGGCCTCGAACTGATCCGCACCCTCCAGCAGAAGATCGTCTCCCTCCAGCAGGAGGACGAGAAGGAGACCGGCGACTACGAGTCCCGGCTCAAGGTCTTCCAGGAGTGCACGGTCACCCGGATCCTCAAGGACGGCACACGGGTCTCCGGGGTCTTCGCGTACGAGCGGGAGACCGGACGTTTCTTCGTCCTCGAAGCGCCCGCCGTCGTCATCGCCACCGGTGGCATCGGCAAGTCGTTCAAGGTGACGTCGAACTCGTGGGAGTACACCGGCGACGGGCACGCGCTGGCCCTGCTGGCCGGGGCACCGCTGCTGAACATGGAGTTCGTGCAGTTCCACCCGACCGGTATGGTCTGGCCGCCGTCGGTGAAGGGGATCCTGGTCACGGAGTCGGTGCGCGGCGACGGAGGGGTGCTGCGCAACTCCGAGGGCAAGCGGTTCATGTTCGACTACATCCCGGACGTCTTCAAGGAGAAGTACGCCGAGTCCGAGGAGGAGGGCGACCGCTGGTACGAGGACCCGGACCACAACCGGCGCCCCCCGGAGCTGCTCCCCCGCGACGAGGTCGCCCGCGCGATCAACTCCGAGGTGAAGGCGGGCCGCGGCTCCCCGCACGGCGGGGTCTTCCTGGACGTGTCGACGCGGATGCCGGCCGAGGTGATCCGGCGCCGGCTGCCGTCGATGTACCACCAGTTCAAGGAGCTGGCGGACGTCGACATCACGGCGGAGGCGATGGAGGTCGGGCCGACCTGCCACTACGTGATGGGCGGGGTCGCGGTGGACTCCGACACCGCCGCCGCCCGTGGCGTACCGGGGCTGTTCGCCGCCGGTGAGGTGGCCGGCGGGATGCACGGCTCCAACCGGCTCGGCGGCAACTCGCTCTCCGACCTGCTGGTGTTCGGGCGCCGGGCGGGCTGGCACGCGGCCGACCACGCGGCGGACCTCGACGAGCGGCCGGCGGTGGACGACGAGCAGATCGACGCGGCCGCGGCCGAGGCGCTGCGGCCCTTCTCCGCCGAGGGCCAGGAACCGGACTCCGGCCCGCCGGAGAACCCGTACACCCTCCACCAGGCGCTCCAGCAGTCCATGAACGACCTGGTCGGCATCATCCGCCGGGAGGGCGAGATGGAGCAGGCCCTGGAGAACCTCGCCGGGCTGCGGGTACGGGCGCGCCGGGCCGGGGTGGAGGGGCACCGGCAGTTCAACCCGGGCTGGCACCTCGCCCTGGACCTCAGGAACATGCTGCTGGTCAGCGAGTGCGTGGCCCGCGCCGCGCTGGAGCGCACCGAGTCGCGCGGCGGCCACACCCGCGAGGACCACCCGGTCATGGACCGCCGGTGGCGTCCCGTCAACCTGCTCTGCCGACTGGCCGACCCCACGGGCGGGTTGGCCGCCGCCGACCCGGAGCGCGACCAGATCGACCTCACCCGTGAGAGCACCGACCCCATCCGAGCCGACCTGCTCGCCCTCTTCGAGAAGGAGGAGCTGGTCAAGTACCTCGCCGAAGAGGAGCTGTACGAATGAGCGGCTACACGGCCCACTTCCGGGTGTGGCGGGGCGACGTCGAGGGCGGCGGCCTGGAGGACTTCAAGGTCGAGGTGAACGACGGCGAGGTGGTCCTGGACATCATCCACCGCATCCAGGCCACCCAGGCCGCCGACCTGGCCGTCCGCTGGAACTGCAAGGCGGGCAAGTGCGGTTCGTGCTCGGCGGAGATCAACGGCCGCCCGCGCCTGCTGTGCATGACCCGGATGTCCGTCTTCGAGCAGGACGAGACCATCACGGTCACCCCGCTGCGCGCCTTCCCGGTCATCCGCGACCTGGTCACGGACGTCGGCTTCAACTACCAGAAGGCCAGGGAGGTCCCGTCCTTCGTGCCGCCCGCCGACCTCGGCCCGGGCGAGTACCGCATGTACCAGGAGGACGTGGACCGCTCGCAGGAGTTCCGCAAGTGCATCGAGTGCTTCCTGTGCCAGGACACCTGTCACGTCGTCCGCGACCACGAGGAGAACAAGACGGCCTTCGCCGGGCCGCGTTTCCTCATGCGGGTCGCCGAACTGGACATGCACCCGCTGGACGCGGCGGAAGCCTCCGGCCTGGACCGCAAGCGCACGGCCCAGGACGAACACGGTCTCGGCTACTGCAACATCACCAAGTGCTGCACGGAGGTCTGCCCGGAGGGCATCCACATCACGGACAACGCCCTGATCCCCCTGAAGGAGCGGGCGGTCGACCGCAAGTACGACCCCCTCGTGTGGCTCGGCTCGAAGATCAGGAGGCGCCCCGCAGGAGGCTGAGCACCTGCCGGAGGTTGGACTCGGCGATGTCCTGCATCGGTTCCCGCTCCGGGAAGTCGCCGTCCAGCAGCCGCAGCGGCCCCGCCACGAGGTTGAGGTGCATCGCCAGCCGGTACAGCGCCGTCCGGTCCTCGTCGAGGTCGGCGGTGCGCAGCACGTCGTAGGCGGGCCCGAAGCGGAGGTCGAGGAAGACGTGCTCCCATTCGGCGTCGAAGTACATCAGGCCTTCGATGTCGATGAGCGCGGGATCGCCCTCCTCGGTCACCAGGACGTGGTCCGGGCCGAGTTCGCCGTGCACGAGGGAGGCGTGCTCGCGCGGTTCGACCGCGTCGTAGAGCTCGTGCACCCGCTCGGCCAGCGCCTGCCGTACCTCGCGCACCCGGGGGTCCCGCTCGGCCACCTCCGCGATGTCGCGCATCGCACGGTCCGCGACGACCTGTTCGCAGGAGTTGCCGAGCGGCTTCCCGCCCTCCTCCACCAGGGCGGCCTTGCCGTACCCGGCGGAGACGCACTCGCGGAGCACGCCGAGCGTTCCCGCCAGCCGGGCCAGCGGCACCCGTGCGGCGCCCGGGTCGCTGCGCAGCAGCACCTCCAGGCTGCCGCCGCGGACGTCCTCGACGACCGCGGCGTAGGCGGGCAGGTGTGCGGCGTCCTCGTCGGCGAACAGCAGGCGCGGGGTGCGCACGCCGAGTTCGGTCAGCAGGTCGTGGGCGGACAGGAAGAGGCCGAGACCCGAGGCGTGTGCGAAGGGGTCGCGGATGTCGGCGTCGGCGGGCCCCCAGTAGTCCTCCTCCGGGGACCAGACGTAGGCGATCGCGCTGCGGCCGTTGTCGAGGGCGAGCCGGTAGACGCCTTTCTTGCTCCCTCCGCGCAGCCGGGTGACCGCGGCGGGGGCACGGCCGAGGGCCTCGCGGGAGAGCGACGCGAGGTCGTCACGGGTGAGGTGGGCACGAGCGGTTGTCATGACGTACGAACCCAGTCCTTCCGATAAGAGGTCCAGTCATCGTCGGTGGCGGCGAAGTCGACGTACAGGGCGACGCCGAAGTTAGCGCGATCCGCGTCCGTCCGTGACAATCCCAGCCGAACCCCGCGCACGGCCGCCGGCACGGTCTCGGCGTGCGCCCAGTGCCCGAACCGGTTCTCGTGGTAGAAGGGCAGCCCCATCAGGAGCTCGGTCGACCTGGGCGTGACCTCCAGCGCGAGGCTGGTCTGCTGCGCGACGTAGCCGCCGTACAGGCTCTGCAGGGGCTGCATGGTGTCGTACGACATCACCGCGATCTGATCCACCCGACGAGCGACTTGCCCGAAATACTCCTGCGACCACCATTTGGGATGACCGGTGACGGTACCCCAGAAGGAGTGAAAGGCCGGGAGCGGATCGATCTGGTGTGCGGCGACGGAGAGCAGCGGGGTTGCGGGGCGCAGGGCGTCGAGGAGGGCGAGGTAGTTCGGGTCGCCGGAGTGCAGGGGCTCCAGGTCGAAGTGCACGCCGTCGAACCCGGCGCCGACGACCTGCCGGGCCGACGCGACGACGGCGTCCCGCGTCGCCCTCCTCTCCAGATGCATGGCATACGGCTTCTCGGGCGCGACCTCGTCCCCGAGCCAGGCCTGCACCCGGACGCCGGGGAGTTTTCGATGCACGGCCGTTATCAGCCAACGAGCCTTGGGGTAGGCCGATTTGGGCAGCGTGCCGTTGTGCTCCAGTGGTCCGGCATGGACGTAGAGGTCGCGTATGCCGGTGTCCGCGAGCCGGGCGGCGAGGGCGGTGACATCGGCGTCGGTCTTACGGCCGTCGACCCAGGCGTGACCGAGCCAGAGGGCGTCCCGGCTCCTGCTGTGGGTACCGGCCTTCGGGTCGCCGGTGTAGTTGATGCGGAGGGCGGTCTCGGCGATGAGGAGGGGGACCAGCAGCACGAGGAGGACGCGCAGCGTCCATCTGCCGACTTTCGTTTTCCCACCCGCCCGGCCCGTGCGGCTCTCGTCGTCGGGTGCGGGTGGCCCCTGCGGGGGTGCGGGCGCGTCGGCGGCCGCGGCGGAGACCGACAGGGGGTCCGGTCTGTCGGCGGGTGCGGGTGACGGCTGCGCGGAGACCGGTCCGTCGGCGGGTGCGGGCGAGGCCTGCTCGGAGACCGGTCCGTCGGCGGGTGAGGGTGACGCCTGCTCGGAGTTCCGGCCGTCGGCGGGTGCGGGCGAGGCCTGCGCGGAGACCGGTCCGTCGGCGGGTGAGGGTGACGCCTGCTCGGAGTTCCGGCCGTCGGCGGGTGCGGGTGGCGGCTGGGTGGAGTTCGGTTTGTCGGTGGTTGTGGGGTCTCTCTCCGGGTTTGGGCTCCGTTTCATGGTCTGTCCCCCTTTTCGCGTCGTCCCCCGGCTGTCTCCGCCCCGGTCGCGAAGGCGACTGGCTGCCCATACGCTCCGAAATGTGACGTCATCCTTGATCCGGGGTCGGCCGAGGCATGCCACCGGGCACATAGGTGTGCGGGTGGGGCATGCGGTGCTGGGCGGGGTGGCCGGGGCGGTCTGGCTGGTGTTGCCGGTGATGACGAGCGCCACTCAAGATCCGGTTCCCGTGACGGGCGGCGGAACGGTCGCCGCGGCCCAGGCGGCGGACGGGGCGTCGGCCACCGATTACGTCCTGCCGCTCGTCGCCGTCGCGGCCGCCGGCGCCCTGGGCGGCTACGGGTACGTACGCCGGACACGGCGGGCCCGCTCCCGCACCACGCCGGGGATCCTCTCCCCCGCCCCGCCGGCTCCGTCGCCCGTCGACGTCGAGCGGCAGGCCCGCGCCTCCCTGGTCCTGGCCGACGACTGCGTACGCACCAGCCGGGAGGCGCTCGGGTACGTCGACGGGGGCGAGTCCGTCGTACGGGCCCTGCGGGCGGCCGAGACCGAGCTGGCGGCCGCGTTCGCGATATGGCGGCGGTACGAGGAGGGGGTCCCGGGGGACGACGCCGGCCGGCGTCAGGCCCTGGTGGGGGTGATAGGGCGGTCCGCGGAGGCGGGGCGGCAACTGGACGCAGGGGCGGCGGAGTTCGACGCCGAGTGGGACGCGGGGGATGCGCTGGCGGTGGCCGAGGGGCGGTTCCGGCAGCTGGCGGGGCGGACCGGCGGGGTGGCGGGCGGGCTGGCCGAGGCGGGCGAGCGGTACGGCGCGACGGCGGTCGCCTCCGTCGTCGGACACGTCGAACAGGCCAAGGACCGGCTGGTGTTCGCGACCTCACGGCTCAACCGGGCCCGCCAGGACGCCGATTCGGGCGACGGCGACGGGTTCCGGCGGGGGGTGCGGGCCGCCGAGGGGGCCGTGGCGCAGGCCGGGGTGCTGCTGGGCGGGGTGGAACGGCTGGTGCGGGAGCTGCGGACGGCGGCGGAGCTGCTGCCGGCCGCCCTGACGGGCGCGGAGGCGGAGCTGGCGGGTCTGCGGGGGACGGCCCTGCCGGCGCGGCTGGCGCATGCCGACACCGTGCTGGCCGCCGTACGGGAGGAGATGACCGGCGGGCCGTACGACCCGTTGGACGCCCTGCGCCGGGTCGTGCGGGCGGTGGAGGGGACGGGGGGCGGGCGGTCCGGGGTGATCGCGGCGGGGGCGGGGCTGGTGGCGCGGAGCGCGCTGGGGGCGGCGGACGACTTCGCCGGGACGCATCGGGCGGCGGTGGGGGCGGAGGCGCGGGCGTTGCTGGCGGCGGCGCGGGGCGCGGGGCCGACGGATACGGACCGGCTCGCCCGGAAGGCGCGGGAGCTGGCGGAGCGGGATGTGCGCGCGCACGGGAACCCGTTCGCCGGGGAGGCGGTGCACGGGAGTGGGGTGGCGGGGGCGGTGCTCGGGGGTGTGCTGCTGGGCGAGGAGGGCGACGGGGGGCCGGTGGTGGCCTTCGGGGGGCCGGAGAGCAGGGGGCGGCTGGGGTAGCGCGTCAGGGGGTGCCACGGGGGGGCCGTGGGCGGCTGCGGGTGAGTGGGGGCTTGTCGCGCAGTTCCCCGCGCCCCTTACGGGGCGTTTCGCTGTTCGCGCCCACGCGGCGGAGCCGCATATCAGACACAGCCCCGCGCCCCTTTGGGGCGCGTTCCAGCGGACGTCAGTCGAAACGCCCCTTTGGGGCGCGTTCCCGTGGACGTCAGTCGAAGCGCCCCTTTAGGGGCGCGGGGAACTGCGCGACAGGCCCCCACGGCGCCGCGCCGAACCACCGGCCGGAGGGCCCCTCCTCAGAACAGGCTGAGCAGAGCCTCCGCAGGGTCCGTCAGGCCCGTCTCCCCGTCCGGCAGCGGGAGTTCGAACCACACCGTCTTCCCGCGCGGCGTCCGGCGTGAGCCCCACGCCGCGCTGAGCAGGCCGACCAGTTGCAGTCCACGCCCGCCCTCGTCGGTGTCCCGCGCCCTACGGCGCCTCGGCTGGACCAGGCCCGAGTCCCACACCTCGCACACCAGCGTGCGGTCGAGCAACAGCCGTAGCCTTATCTCGCCCTCGCCGTACCGCAGGGCGTTCGTGACCAGTTCGCTGACCAGGAGTTCCGCCGTGTCGACCAGCGGCTCCAGGCCCCACGTGACCAGCTGGCCGCGGGCGTACTCACGGGCGCGGCCCACACTGCGCGGCTCGCGCGGCAGCGTCCAGTCGCCGACCGACTCGGCCGGCAACCCCTGTACACGTGCCATCAGCAGCGCGATGTCGTCCTCGCCGTGGTGCGTGTCGAGGGTGCTGAGGACGTGGTCGCAGACGTCCTCCAGGGGCTGGGACGGGTCGGTGAGGGCTCCGACGAAGGCCTGGAGGCCCTCGTCCAGGGGGTGGTCGCGGGACTCGACCAGGCCGTCGGTGTAGAGCGCCAGCAACGCACCCTCGGGGAGCTCGACCTCGACCTCCTCGAAGGGCTCGCCGCCGACGCCGAGCGGCATGCCGGGCGGGACGTCGAGCATCAGGGCGTCCTCGCCGGGTTCGACCAGGACCGGGGGCAGGTGGCCGGCGTTGGCGAACGTACAGCGCCGGGTGACGGAGTCGTAGACGGCGTACACACAGGTCGCGAGGTAGACCTCGGAGAGGTCGGCGTCGCGGGGCTGGCGGGCGGTGCGGGTGGCCTGCTGGACCCCGCCGGGGGTGCCCAGACCGCGGGCGATCTCGTCCAGCGCGGAGAGGACCTCGGCCGGTTCGAGGTCGAGCAGGGCCAGCGTGCGGACCGCCGTGCGGAGTTCGCCCATCGCGACCGCCGCGCGTAGACCCCGGCCCATCACGTCGCCCACCACCAGCGCCGTGCGGTGGCCGGGGAGTTCGATGACGTCGAACCAGTCGCCGCCGACCTCGGTGGCCGCGTTGCCGGGGAGGTAACGGCAGGCGATGTCCAGGCCCGAGGCCTCCGGGTCGCCGGGCGGGAGCAGGGACCGTTGCAGTATCAGCGCGCGTTCGTGCTCGCGCCGGTAGAGGCGGGCGTTGTCGATACAGACGGCGGCGCGGGCGGCCAGCTCCACGGCGAGGTCCCGGTCCCGGTCGCCGAACGGCTCGCTGCCCTTGGTGCGGGCGAACTGGGCGAGGCCGACGACCGTGTCGTGGGCGACCATGGGCACGGCCAGCGTGGACTGGACGAGGCCGCCGTCCGTCGCCGGCACGTGCTGCGGGCGGGCGGTGCGCAGGGCGTCCGCGCACGGGGAGTTGAAGGGGTAGTGGTGGACCGCGCCGACGGCCACCGGGACGCCGCCGCCCACGAAGGGCGCGTCGGAGACCGCGCTGGCGAACGCGACCCGGCGCAGCTCCGCGCTGCCGTCGGAGAGCCCCGGCGGCCGCTCGTCGCCCGCCAGCAGGCCCTGGTAGAGGTCGACGGTGGCGAGGTCGCAGAAGCCGGGCACGACCACGTCGAGGAGTTCGCGGGCGGTGGTCTCCAGGTCGAGGGAGTTGCCTATGCGGGCACCGGCCTCGTTCAGGAGGGCGAGATTCCGCCGGGCTGCGGCGGCCTCGCGGGCGGCGGCGCGGCGGGCGGTGATGTCGAGGCCGAGCCAGGCGATGCCGATGGGGCGGCCGGTGCCGCTGTGCACCCGGTAGAGGTTGATGGACCAGTGCCGGCGCTCCTCGGATCCCGGTACGAAGCCTGTGACGTGCATGTCGGTGATGGAGTTGCCGGTCTCCAGGACCCGGCGCAGGGTGGCCGCCACCCGCTCGGCCTCGGAGCGCGGCAGATAGTCGTGGACGCCCTTGCCGCGGTGGTCGTCGGGGGTGCCGCCGAAGATGGAGGAGAACCGTACGTTGGCACGGCGGATCCGCAGGTCGGTGTCGATCAGCAGGAAGCCGAACGGAGATTGACCGAATATCGACTGCGAGGCCGCGAGGTCGGTCTCGATGCTGCGTAGGGTGCGGACGTCGACCACGATGCACACGGCCGCGTTCTCGCCCTCGGCGGTGCGGGTGGGCATGACGTAGACCTCGGCGATGCCCTCCTCGCCGCGCTCGCCGTCCGCCGTGTCGGGCATCCGGAACGGGACCACGCCGGTCCACTCCCGCCCGTCCAGGATCTCGGCCATCTTCCGCTGGCCGCGTTCGCGCAGGTCCGAGTCTATGAACGCCTCGATGGGGTCCATGCCGACCGCGCGCTCGGCGGGGATGCCGAAGATCTGCTCGGCGCGCAGGCTCCACTGGTCGACCAGGCCGCCGGCGCCGATGGAGAACGAGGCGACCTTGATGTAGTCGTAGATCGAGCCGGGCGGGCTGCTCTGCCACATGGCGTCGCCAGGGGCCGCCGCGGCTGTCTCCGCGGTCCCCGCCCTCGCGCCGTCCGACGGGTCCTCGGACTCCGTGGCCTTAGCTGGTATCTCGCTCACGCGAACCGTCCCCTCCAGCTCACCGCGTCCGGCACCGGTCACCGGGTGCGGCTGCCCGCAGTATCCAGCACTACGGCGCCGCCTGACACGGTGTTCACGATCACAGCACGGTCCCGACGATTTCCGGACCGGACCGTGACAACACTTCCAGTCTTCTAACCAGGGAACACGCCGTCGAATCACGTACTCCGGCACGTGTTGATCAGCCACTCTCGCGGGTGGACGGCGTAGCACCGCGTGTACACCCCGTTCACCCGGGTACGGCCAGCTCGAACCAGACCGTCTTGCCGTTGACTCCGGGCCGGGTGCCCCAGCTGCGCGAGGAGCCCGCGACGAGTTGCAGGCCGCGGCCGTTCTCGTCGTCGGGGCCGACGGCGCGTTCGCGGGGCGGGTCCGGGAGGGGGTCCGAGACCTCGACGCGGAGCGTGTCGCCGAGGCCGGGGGGCCGCACCAGGCGGACGCCGATGGGGCCCGTGGCGTGCCGCAGCGAGTTGGTGACCAGCTCGCTGACCAGCAGGGCGGTGATGTCGGCGAGGGGGTCGAGACCCCAGCCACGCAGTTGGTCACGGACCGCGGTCCGGGCGGTGCGCACGGCGTCCGGTTCCGCGGGAAAGGTCCACTCGGCGGTGTCACCTTCGGTGTCGATCACACCGATCACTTCCCAGTCGCTTTCCTGGCTGCGAGCCCGCCCCTGTCCGGTTTCGTGGGGTTAATGGGCACATACCCGATTACCGGGAGGCAGTACCGCACGGGAGGGCGCACTGTGGTGCGAACGGCTTACGCCGGGAGGGCCGGGCGCCTAGGAGCTCGGGGGGCGCGGGGGTCGGGCGGCTGCGGGTGCGTTGTGGCTTGTCGCGCAGTTCCCCGCGCCCCTGTTCGCCGGGGCTGCGCCCCGGACTCATACAGCCCCGTGTCCCACCAGCGCGGCCACCTCGCGTACCGCCGGGACGTCCTGGTCCAGCCAGGGCACGGTCCAGAGCTCCTCCGGTGACAGCCAGCGCAGCTCGTCGTGGTCCTGGAGGGGCTTGGGGGCGGGCGAGCCGGGGTGGAGGCAGGCCGTCCACACCTGGAGGACGTACGGCTCACGCAGCGGCCACTCCCCCGGCACCCGTGTCAGCACCTCCGCCTCGACGCCCAACTCCTCGCGCAGTTCGCGCACCAGGGCGTGCTCGGGGGTCTCGCCGGGCTCGACCTTGCCGCCGGGGAGTTCCCAGCGGCCGGCCAGTTCGGGGGGTGCGCTGCGGCGGGCCGCGAGGAGGCGGCCGGCGTCGAGCAGGGCGGCTCCGACCACCACGATCCGTTCGCTCATGGGCCGGAGCCTACGGGAGGGTCAGTTCCGGCTGGCCCCGTCCCCGTTGCTGTGGCCGATGCGCTCGACCCAGTAGAGCTGCTTGTGTCCGCGGTCGTCGAGACTGTCGGCGATCTTCTGCGCCTCGGCCCGGGTCGCGTACCGGCCGACGCGGTAGCGATTGCCGTTGTCGTCCTGCCGTATGACGAGCCAGGGGAGAGAGACCGTGCCTTCCGTC
Source organism: Streptomyces hyaluromycini (assembly GCF_002217755.1). Lineage (GTDB taxonomy): Bacteria > Actinomycetota > Actinomycetes > Streptomycetales > Streptomycetaceae > Streptomyces > Streptomyces hyaluromycini. Next base: position 818,944 of record NZ_BCFL01000016.1, read on the forward strand.
ATCGCGCCCCTCCGCATCTCCCGGCTCCCGCCCATCCCCGCCCCGCTAAGGAAACCGCACTCCGCATATGCCCGAGCGTACGCCTAACCTTTACGCAGCGAATACGCCTTTTCACAAAGAGGTACGCAACCAGCCAGAACGGTGGGGGCGCACGGTGACGAACGCGCCGTTCGCACGCCCCACACTTCGGGTCGCGAGCATACCGGGGACAGCCGGGGCCACCTGGGAGAACGGCCGGATTCCAGCGCCCGGGCGCAGGCCCGGACCTGAGTGGTGAAGGCGTCAACCATCGCAAGGGTGTGCGCTACTTCACGCAGAGGTGGTACGCGCGCTACTTCACCGGCAGATGGTAGGACGCCCGGTAGCGGTCGGCCGGGATGACGACGTCCGCGGTCTCCACCGGGCGGCCGGAGGCGTAGTACGTCCGCTGGATCACCAGGACGACATGGCCGGGCACCCCGCCCAGGGTGAGCAGTTCCTCGGCGAGGCCGGGGCGGGCGCCGACCTCCTCGGTGACGTTGTCCACGACGACGTCGATGGCGCGCATCCGCTCGACCACGCCCATCCCGCCGAGCGGCCCCTCCTCGGGCAGCATCACAGGGGTGCGGCCGGTGACGGCGAGGGGCTCCCAGGAGGTGGAGAGCATCATCGGCTCGCCCGCGTCCCGGAACAGGTACCGGGTGCGCATCACGCGGTCGCCGAGGTGGATGGCGAGCCGGTCGGCGATCGCGGCGCCGGCCTCGGCCTGCTCGCTGCTGGACTCCCAGGTGCCGCGCGCGGCCGCGTCCGACTGCTCCTGCCGGAACGGGGTGGCACCGCCGACCGGGCGGAACCCGGAGCGGGCCACCCGCCGGGGCACGGGCCGCTCGCGCACATAGGTCCCGGAGCCGGAGCGGCCCTCGACCAGCCCCTCGGCCATCAGCACCTTGCGGGCCTCCAGGGCGACCGTGTCCGAGACGCCGTACTCCTCGCGGATGCGGGCCTGGGAGGGCAGCCGGGTGTGAGGCGGCAGCGAACCGTCGACGATCTTCTTGCGGAGATCACCCGCGACACGTAGATACGCCGGCTGCTCACCGAAAGTCACTGGCCGCTCCCATCAGGTTGTACAGACAGCAACAGCGTGGCAACCGTGGGTTGAGCGGTGCAAGCAAAGGCCAGAGAATCACTCGATGTGATGACATATGGCCGGGGGAGGCTTTACGCAGGCACTTTCTCCCCGCTATGGCCGCGATCACACCTCCAGGCCGGAGCCGCTTCCTCCGCTGCCGGAGCCCGCGCCCCCGTCGTCGTACGAGGGCGGGGTCGTGGCGAGGCCCAGAGCCTTGCGCGCGGTGACGGTCCGCTTCGGGTCGAGCAGCGCCGAACCCTTGTCGTAGTGCGCGTAGTACGTGTCCGCGTCCGTGGCCTTCGCGGCCTTCGCCCACTCCGCCTTCGCCCGGTCGAGCTCCGTGACCAGGTCGTTCACCGGCCGCTTCGCGTCCGGGCCCCAGCCGTGCGCGCGGAGCATCGCGGTCTGCTTGCCGATGGCCGTGGTCACCCGGTCCGCCCACTGCCGGTAGCCGGGCAGGTCGTCCTCGACGTACTCGGCCTCGGGCACCGTGGCGAGGGCGGAGTTGAGGACGTGCGCGGCGTGGAGGTAGGCGACCTGGTCGGCGTCGAGCACGCTCTCGTCGTTGCGCAGCGAGCCGGACAGGGTGCGGCCCTCGGTCGTGTTGCCGAAGACGCAGGCGACCTCCCGGTCGCCGTACTTCCAACTGTCCTCGCTGGGCGTGAAGTAGTACACGTCGACGTCGCCGGGGATCGCCCAGCCGTCCATCGCGTAGCCGTCCTCCAGGGCGTAGCAGCGCCGGTCGGCGGAGTCGCCGACGCTGTCGTCGCCCGGGTAGGACGAGCCCTTGAGCCTGTAGGTGGCGAAGACCTCGCCGTCGTGCGCCTTCTCGCAGTCCACGACGGTGACGTCGGAGACCAGGTCGCCGGTGAGCGTGCCGTCGGGGGTGTCGAAGCAGTCGCCGGTGGAGAGGGAGAGGCTGGAGCTGTCGTTCACGCCCTCCTTGACGCCGTCCCAGAACTCGCCCGCCCCGCCGGTGGCCAGCAGCAGCACCCACAGGGCCAGCCCGACCGAGGAGAACACCGACCCGGTGACCGCCATCGCCTTGCCGCGCTCACCGCGCTTGCGGATCTGGCTCAGCCCGATCAGCCCCAGCACCAGCCCCACCCCCGGCAGACAGCACAGCAGCCCGAGCACGAGGGAGGCGATGGCGAGCCCGTTGACGGGCGGCTGGGCGGCGTAGGGGCCGTAGCCCTGCCCCCACGGCTGGTACGGCCCGGGGTACGGCGGCTGCTGCCCGTACGGTCCCTGCGGGTACTGCGGGTACTGCGGCTGGCCCGACTGGGGCGGTGGGTAGGGCCCTTGTGGCTGGTGGGGGCCGGGGGGCGGAGGTATGGACACCGGTACCGTGCTCCTGAGGGGGCGTCGGGCCGCGCGGAAACGGACGGCTGAACTGACGTACGACTGCGCGCATCGTAAGCGCGCCGTGAACGGGGGCGGAATGAGGGTGGGGAAGGCGGCCGTGCGCGCGGTGAACGGCCCGACCGCGCACCGGGCTGCCGCGGCGGAGGGCGGCACGGTGTTCCCGGCGGCCGGGGCGGGGCCGCTGCCGGCGGGAACGGCCGCAGCGGGACCCCCGCCCGGGCGTCGTCCCGTCACCACCCGGATCAGCGCCGCCTTCGACCGCCCCCTCGGCTTCCCCGCCCTGCACCGGCACTCCCGGCTCGTCCTCGCGGCGGGCCGGGTGACGGATCCCCCGCCCTTCCCCTAGTACCCCTGGGAGCACGACGAATGAACGACACCGTCCGCGCCGTCAACGCGCTCACCGCACGCTGGGCGCGGCAGACCAGACAGAGCACGGTCTTCTCGGCCGCCGGTGTCTGGCCGCTGCTGGCCCTTCTCGCCGACGGCGCCGCGGGCCCGGCCCGGGACGAACTGACCCGGGCCGTGGGGATGCAAGCGGACCAGGCCGCCGCCGGTGCGCGGGAGTTACTCACGGGGCTCGACTCGATGCCGGGCGTCGGCTCGGCTCTGGGGCTGTGGACCGACCGGACGCTGGAACTGCGCGAGCAGTGGGCGGCGAGGCTGCCCGCCGACGCGCACGGGGTGCTCGGCGCCGATCTCGCCGCCTCCCAGGAGGCGCTGGACGCGTGGGCGGCGAAGCGCACCGAGGGGCTGGTCGAGCGGATGCCGGTCCGGCCGGCCGAGGGCGCCCGGATGGTGCTGGCGACCGCGCTGGCGCTGCGCACGGACTGGCAGCACCCGTTCCGGGAGACGACGCTGCGGCCCGGCTCCGGGCCCTGGCAGGGGCGGGACCTGGCCGGTCTGCACCGCAGCAGTGTCCGCCTGGACCGGATCGGCGTGACCGCGGGCCCGGACGGGCACGTCACCACGCTGAAGGTCCTCGGGGACAACGGCCTCGACGTGCACCTGGTGCTCGGCGCGGAGGGGATGGCTCCCGGGCAGGTGCTGCACACCGGCATCGGCGTCCTGGAGCGGGCCCTGCCGGTGACGACCGGCGGACAGCTGCCGTACGGGCCCGCGGGGCCGGGTGTGGTCGTGGAGCGGCAGCCGTCCGTGGCCCCGGACCCGATACGGCTCGATGTGACCACCCCGGGCTTCGCGGTCCGCGCCGACCACGATCTGCTCCAGCTCCACGGGCTGTTCGGGCTCTCCACGGCCGCGGACGCCCGCGAGGGGCACTTCCCCGGGATCAGCGCCGCGCCGCTCGCCATCGGGGCGGCCGGGCAGTCCGCGGTCGCGGAGTTCGGGCCGCTGGGCTTCCGGGCCGCCGCGGTCACCGCCGTGGTGGCGGCGCCGGGCGGCGGGCCGGCGCAGCACCGGCACGAGTCCACGGTGGTGCGGGCCGCCTTCGACCGGCCGTTCGGCTTCCTTGCTGTGCACCGGCAGACGCGGCTGGTGCTGGCGGCGGGGTGGGTTACGGAGCCGACAGCCGTGGGCCGGCTGTAAGTGCCGCGATGCGCCGTCGTTCGGCTGCGGCGCCGTCGTGGCTGGTCGCGCAGTTCCCCGCGCCCCTTACGGGGCGCTGATGCTCAGCTGAAATCAGTGGCCCGCGTGCGCTTCTCCCAGGCGGCGATGTCCCCTCGTACGGCGTCCAGTTGGGTCAGTACGGCGGTTACCGCGTCGTCGCCCAGGGGGAGGTGCAGCGGGGTCTCCTCGGCGTTCAGGGCGGCCAGGATCAGGGCGGCCGCCTTGGCCGGGTCGCCGGGCTGGCTGCCGTCGCCGCCCTCCACGAAGCCGCGGGTCTCGGCGACCTTGGCGTACACGCCGGTGTCGGAACTGACCCCGGCCCGACCGGCATCGAAGAGCGACGTGCGGAAGGCGCCCGGCTCCACGATCAGCACCTTGATCCCGAACTCCTTCACCTCGTCGGCGAGACCCTCGGACATGCCCTCCAGCGCGAACTTCGTGCCGCTGTAGGCCGAGAAGCCCGCGAAGGACATCTGCCCGCCCATGCTGCTCATCTGGACGACGGCTCCCGAGCGCTGGGCGCGCAGGTGCGGCAGGACCGCCCGGACCAGCGCGGCCGGGCCGAACACATGCAGGTCGAACAGGTCGCGCAGTTCGGCGTCGGTGGTCTCCTCGAAGGCGCCGACGTGGGTGCGGCCCGCATTGTTGACCAGGACGTCGATCCGCCCGTGCCGGGCGATCAGGTCCGCCACGGCGGGCCCGATCGCCGCCGTGTCCGTGACGTCCAGGCGGACCGGGTCCACCCGGCCGGGGTGGGCGGCGGCCAGCTCCGCCAGTGCCTCGGGGCGCCGGGCCGCCCCGACCACGGTGTCGCCCGCGGCGAGCGCGGCCTCGGCGAGCGCCCGGCCGAAGCCGCTGCTCGCGCCGGTGATCAGCCAGACCCTGCTCATACGCCGTCTCCCGGTCCTTCGTGGTGTGCTCAGCCAACCACCCTTACCCGAAAGGGAGTTCACGTCCAATGGGTTTCCGCGGCGGGTTCACCTCACCGGCGTACGCCGTGAGCAGCGGCAGCCGTACGGTGAACACCGTGCGGCCCGGTTCGCTGCTGACCTCCGCGCGGCCCGCGTGGGCGGCGGACACGGCGGCGACGATCGCGAGGCCGAGGCCGCTGCTGCCGGTGGCCCGGGAGCGGGAGGCGTCGCCGCGGGCGAACCGCTCGAAGACGCGGGGCAGCAGCTCGGGCGGGATGCCGGGGCCGTCGTCGGCGACCCGGACCACCGCCTGGTCGCCGACGGTCCGGACGGTCACGGTGACCCTGGTGCCGGGCGGGGTGTGGGTGCGGGCGTTGGCGAGGAGGTTGGCGACGACCTGGTGGAGGCGGTCCGGGTCGCCCTCGACCAGCACCAGGTCGCCCGGCATCAGGAACTCCCAGCGGTGGTCGGGTCCGGCCGCGCGGGCGTCGGCCACGGCCTCGGCGAGCAGCGGGCCGAGGCCCACCTCCTCGTGGGCCAGCGGGCGGCCGGTGTCCAGGCGGGCGAGGAGCAGCAGGTCCTCGACGAGGGTGCGCATCCGGCCGATGCCGGACTCCATGCGGCCCAGCGCGTACTCGGCCTGCGGAGCCGCCGACTTCGGTGCGCGGCGCACCAGTTGGAGGTGGCCGGCGACGGAGGCGAGCGGGGTGCGCAGTTCGTGGCCGGCGTCGGCGAGGAAGTCCCGCATGCGCAGCTCGGTGGCGTAGCGGTCGGCGAGGGCGCTCTCGACGTGTCCGAGCAGCCGGTTGACGGCCTCGGCGAGCCGGCCGGTCTCGGTGCCGCAGTCGGCCTCAGGAACCCGCTCCAGGGCACGGACCTCGCCGTGTCCGAGCGGTTCGCGGGAGATGCGGGTGGCGGTGGCGACGACGCGTTGCAGGGGCCGTAGCTGACGGCCGATCACGGTGGCCCCGATCAGCGCGGCGACGGCGAGCGCGGCGGCCGCGATCGCCGACTCGACGGCCAGCAGCCGGCCGAGCATCCGGTCCACCGGGCGCACCGACAGCGCGGTGACCACGGTGATCTCGGTGGTCCGGGTGTCGGCGCGCACGGCCTTGACCCGGTACGTGCCGCGGCCGGGCAGCTCCAGGGTGTGGCGGTGGCCGTCGGCCTCGACCGTGGCGAGGATCCGCCGCTGGCCGGCGGTCGGGGCGGTCAGCTCCCCGGAGCCGGTCACCACCGCCGCGTGCCGGACCGTGCCCGCGCCGTGCCGGCCGGCCACGGAGACGCCGATGGTGCCCGCCGGGACCCCGAACGCCCTGAGGTAGGGCAGGCCGCTGGTCGGGGCGCCGATCTGGCCGCGGGCGGCCGACGAGTGCTCGGCGAGGGCGTCCAGGCGCTGGTCGAGTCCGGCCATCAGGTAGGTGCGCATGGTCAGCCCGGTGATGGCGATGATCGCGACGGAGAGCGCGGCCAGCAGCAGGCTGCTGGAGAGGATCATCCGGGAACGCAGGCTGCGCGGCCGGCGCGGGCCGCGTCTCATCGCTTCGCTTCGGCGGGCTTCATCAGGTAGCCGACGCCGCGCACGGTGTGGATGAGGACGGACCGGTCGTGCTCGATCTTGCGGCGCAGGTAGCTGACGTAGCTCTCGACGATGTTCAGGTGCCGGTCGGCCTCGTCGGCCCAGACGTTGTCGAGGAGCTCCGCCCGGCCGAGGACCCGGCCGGTGTGCCGCATCAGGTAGCGCAGCAGCTCGAACTCCCGGGCGGTGAGCCGGACCGGGCTGCCGGACCGGTGCACCTGCCGGGTCTCCTCGTCGAGGGTCAGGTCGCCGACGACGAGCAGCGAGCCGCCCGCGCCGCCCGCGTCGCAGCGGCGCAGCAGGGCGCGCAGCCGGACCACGACCTCGTCGAGGTCGAACGGCTTGGGCACGTAGTCGTCGGCGCCCGCGCACAGGCCGGCGACCCGGTCCTCCACGCTCTCCCGGGCGGTCAGGAACAGCACGGGGAGGTCCGGCCGCCAGGCCCGGAGCCGCCGCAGCACCTCCAGGCCCTCCAGGTCGGGCAGCCCGCGGTCCAGGACGACCGCGTCGGGCCGGAAGCCGCGGGCCGCCCGCAGGGCCGTCGTGCCGTCCGGTGCCGGCTCGGTCCGCCAGCCCTCGGCCCGCAGCACCGTCACCAGCAGGTCGGTCAGGTCCTTCTCGTCGTCCACGACCAGGATCCGTGGGGTACCGGTGGATAACTTCATGGCCGGTGACCGTCCACCTCCCGGCCGTGAGACGCGTGGGTGCGGACTGTGAAGGAGCTGTCGGGCTGTCAGGTCCGGTTGCTCAGGCGCCTGCCGTGAAGCGCAGCCTGATGGTGCGGGCCTCGGGGCGCAGCGCGAACTCGGGCCACACGTCCGGTCCGCAGGCGCGGGAGCCGAGGCCGTGCTGGGCCGCGTCGATGATGAGGTGGCTCGTGGTGGACTCCGGGAGTTCGAAGGGGTGGGCGGCCCGGGCGAGTTGCTGCGGGGTGTGGCGGGCGAGGGTGAAGCCGGGGCGCCGCCCGCGGGTGTCGGGGAGCGCCTCGACACGCAGTGCCTCGGTGTCGCCGCTGTTCAGTGTGAGGTGGCGGACCTGGGAGCGGTGGCCGGTCTCCTGGGGGCGCGCGTAGTCCACCGACAGGTCGCGGACGGTGGCCGAGAAGCGGCCGGTGCGGGCCGCCCGGAGGCTGTCGGGGTAGGACTCCAGCGGGCCGAGGCCGAACCACTCGGCGCCGTCCACGGGGGCCGGCCCGTCGGGGAGTTCGAAGTGCACGCCGATCCGCGGCCACACCGTCGCCCAGCCGCGCGCGGGCTCGATCTCGACGCGCAGTTCCAGCCGGCCGTCCTCGACCGACCAGACCGACTCCACGGTCACCGAGAGCGCGGAGTCCGCGGCGGAGACCCGGTCGACGGTGCGCAGGGCGTCCGTGGCGTGTTCCACACCGATCCGCCGTGCGGTGAGGCGGTCGAGTCCGTCCCGGCGCCACAGCTCGGCGCTGGACACCCCTTCGGCGCTGGCGTCGCTGCCCTCCAGCCGGTCGGCCGTGCCCTCGTCGTTGTCGGTCGGGGCGCGGAACAGCTCCAGCCGCGGCCCGGTCACGGGCCGCCCGGCGAGCCGGGTGAGGGAGCCGTCGGTGAACTCGGCGATGCCGAGGGTGCGGGTTCCGCCGCCCGGCCGCCAGCCGGACCGGGGCCGGACGGCAGGCACCGGCCGCCGTACCGAGCAGTCCAGCTGGGCGGTGGCGACCTCGTGCCCGGCGGGGGCCCAGGCCGTGTCCGTCGCCAGCACCGCCTCGACGGTCAGCCAGGTCTCGGCGTCCGCGGCCGTCGCGATCGCGGGCAGCGGCACCCGTCCCGACTCGCCGGCCGCGAGCAGGGGGGTCTCCAGCTCCCCCGCTTCCACGGGGATGCCGTCGAACTCGACGCGCCAGCGGAAGCGCAGGTCGGAGGTGTCGGCCGAGTGCCGCAGGTTGGTGATGGCGAGCTTGTCGCCGTCGAAGGCGAACCGGACCGGCTGGACGACCGCCTTGAACTCGTGCAGGCCGGGTGTCGGCACGTCGTCGCTGAGCACCATGCCGTCCATCACGAAGTTGCCGTCGTGCACGACCTCCCCGAAGTCGCCGCCGTAGGCGTAGTACGGCGTCCCGTCGGGGGTGGTGGCCAGGATGCCGTGGTCGCGCCACTCCCAGACGAAGCCGCCGTGCAGCCGGGGGTGGCGGTGGACGAGTTCCTCGTACTGGTCGAGGGCGCCCGGACCGTTGCCCATGGCGTGGGCGTACTCGCACAGCAGGAACGGCTTGGTGCGCTGCCGGGCGCCCTGGGCGGGGGTGCAGCCGAGCAGCGGCGCGGTGGAGCCGTCCGTGCCGATCTGCTCGGTCTCCGGCACCGTCGCGTACATCCGGGAGTACACGTCGGTGTACTCGCCGGTGTAGTCGCCCTCGTAGTGGACGGGGCGCTCGGGGTCGCGGGCGTGCACCCAGGCGGACATGGCGGCGAGGTTGGCGCCAGTGCCGGCCTCGTTGCCGAGCGACCACATCACGACGCCGGGGTGGTTCTTGTCCCGCTCGACGGTGCGCTCGATGCGGTCCAGGCAGGCCGCGCGCCAGGCCGGGTCGTCGGTCGGGTTGCCCACCCAGCCGACCTTGTCGAAGCCGTGGGTCTCCAGGTCGCATTCGAGGACGACCCAGAAGCCGAGTTCGTCGGCGAGGTCGAGCAGCCGGGGGTGCGGCGGGTAGTGGCTGGTGCGGATGGCGTTCACGTTGAACCGCTTCATCCGGGCCAGGTCGGCGCGGGCGTGCGCCTCGTCGAAGACCCGGCCGCGCTCGGGGTGGGCCTCGTGCCGGTTCATGCCGTGGAAGACGACCTTGCGGCCGTTGACCAGGAACTGGTCGCCGCGGATCTCGACCGTGCGGAAACCGGTCCGCAGGGCGATGGTCTCGGCGGCCGAGGACACGGTCACGTCGTACAGCCGGGGCCGCTCGGCCGACCACGGCTCCACCTCCGGGACGTCGACGGGCGCCACGTCGGCCGCCGTCTGCCAGACCCGTTCCACGCCCAGTTCGGGGATGCGCAGGGTGACCGGGAACGCGGCCGCGCCGGCGGTGACCTCCGGGTCGAGGCGCCCGCGCCCGCCGTCGTAGCCGGTGCGCAGCCAGACGTCCTCGATGCCCCCGGCCGGGCGGGCCAGCAGGGTGACGTCCCGGAAGATGCCCGGGAGCCACCACTGGTCCTGGTCCTCCAGGTAGCTGGCCGCCGACCACTGGTGCACCCGTACCGCGACGACGTTGTCACCGGGGCGGACCGCGGAGGTCACGTCGAACTCGTGGGCCAGCCGGCTGCCGCTCGCGCTGCCGATCTCGACGCCGTTCACCCACACCTTGAAGAGCGACTCGACGCCGTCGAACCGCAGCACGACCCGTTCGGCGTCCGCCCAGTCGGCGGGGAGGCCGAAGTGGCGGCGGTAGTCGCCGGTGGGGTTCTCGTCGGGGGCGTGCGGGGGGTCGATCGGGAACGGGAACTGGATGTTCGTGTAGGCAGGCCGGCCGTAGGCGCCGTCGCCCTCCAGCACCCAGTGGGCCGGCACCGGGATGCCGTCCCAGCCCTGGTCGTCGAAGTCCTCGGTCGTGAACTCCTCGGCGACGGCCGCCGTGGGCGACAGCCGGAAGCGCCAGGGGCCGTTCAGCGACAGGGACGGGGCGTCGGAGTGCAGCCAGGAGCGGGCCGGGCGCAGGGCGCCGTGCCAGGGGGCGGGGTCCGATACGTACGCGGTGAGCTGGGAGGGCAAGGGGTCACAACTTTCTTGATGATGGGGGGAGCTACAGCGCGCCCGAAGGGGCGCGGGGCTGTGTCAATATGCGGCTCCGCCGCGTGGGCGCGACCAGCCACGACGGACCGGCAGACGACAGACGGCACATCGCGGCCCTACCAGCGGAGCACCACCGTGCGGATCTCCCAGGGGCCCAGGACGAGTTCGAGGCCGTCCCGCACCGGTTCGGGGGCGATGGGCCGGCCGAGCAGGTCCACGGTGGTCGCCTCGGTGAAGGCGCCGGTCACGCGGACGGCCGTCGCGGTGTCGCGCATCGCGGCCAGCCGGACCTCGGTGCCGGGCCCGTGCTCGGGGTCGGTGACGCGGCGGATGCTCGACACGTGCACGTCCCGGCCGTCGACCTGCACGCCGGCCGCGTCGGGGGGCAGCGGGGCGCCGCCGGGCGCGGTGCCGCGGGTGACGAGGCAGTCGTTCCGGAACTCCTCGGCGAGGGCGACCGCGTTCGCGCCCTGCCAGCCGGCCGCCCAGGGCAGCACGGCGAACCGGTTCTCGATGCGCATGCCCAGGTCCTGGGCGCCCGGGGCCGGGATCTCGCTCGCGGCGGGTTCGTCGCGCAGGGGGTGGATGTTGACGCTGATGGAGCCGATGGCGCGCAGCAGGGTGAGGGCGAGCGCGGAGCCGTCGTCGACGAGTTCGTACTCGGCGGAGTGGTCGAGCAGGACGGTGGCCGGGCCCGCCGACACGAAGGTGCTCGCCGGGAACGTCGGGAGCGGGTACTCGCCCCAGCCGCCCTCGGCGGTCAGCCCGCGCTCGGTGACGGCGAACTGCCCGGCCGACGCGGAGCCGGTGACGGGCACGGGCAGCGGGACGTGGAGGCGCAGCCGGTGGTCGGCGGACCGGTTCAGGAACGCCGTGGAGACCCGGACGAAGGGCTCGCCCGCACGGACCTCCACGAGCATCTCCACGGGGGTCGGGACGGTACGGCCGCTGCGCCGGTCCCGGTCGCCGTCGGCGAGCGCTTCCGGCCAGTCGTAGACGCGGGTGACGCGCAACCGGGCCCGCAGCGGGCCGCTTTCGAGGAGATCGACCGCGACACGGGTCGGCCCGGACACCAGGACGTCGTGGGCGGGCGGGGCGTAGTTGTAGCTGTCGCCTCGGTCACCGCCGTCCACCAGGCGGCCGACGCCGGACAGGACGGTGCCGTCGGCGCCGGTCACGTCCAGGGTGCCGTCGGCGGCCACGGCGACCCGGACCAGGCCGTTGGAGAGGGTGTCCGCCGTCGCCGTCGCGCCCCGCGGCGCGGGGGCGGCGGGCCGGTCGTCGCCCGCCTCGACCCGGAAGGCGGCCAGCCCGGCGGCGGGGACGGGCACCGCCACCAGTGCGGTGGCCCGGGCCTGGGCCAGGGTCCGCACCCGCCACTCCCCCGGATGCGCCGCGGCCGCGGCCGCGACCTCGCCGCGCAGGGTCATCAGGTCGAAGGGTCCTTCCGGGACCTCGGCGAGGTGGAAGACCAGGGAGTTCGGGGTGAGTTCGTAGCCGTTGATCAGCAGGCCGAACAGCTCGCGGCGGTGGATGCGGCGCAGGACGCGTTCCAGCTGGGAGGCGTCGAGCTGCTCGTCGCTGAGGACGGTGGGGGCCTGGGAGACCAGCTGTACGGGGTGCGCGGAGCCGTCGGCGGTGGTGGCGACCAGCGTGCTCCCCTCAGGTGCGGCGACGACGTCCACCTCGACCAGTGCGGTCCGCGGCGCCGGCAGCGGGTTGGCGACCAGGTAGGCGTCGCCGGGCACCCCGGCGGCGGGCTCGGCGAGGGCCGCGTCCCGGACCGCGCGGGCGGTCTGCGCGGCCTCGGCGAGGCGGGCCGCGACCTGGTCGCAGGTCTCGTCGGTGCCGGAGCCGACCACCGAGTCGTGCGCGGTGGACTCGATGATCTTGTGCCAGGCGAGGGCGAGGAAGCCGGACTCGTCGCGGCCGGACCACAGGGCGTTCATCCGCTCGGCGTGGTCGACCGTCCGCTCGGCGGCGGCCATCCGCTGCTTGAGCCCGAGCCGGACCGACAGCACGCCCGGGAGGATGTTGCCCCGCACATGGCTGCGCAGTTCACCGGTGACGACGGCGGTCACCTCGTCCCGCACGTGCCCCCGGATGTACTCGTCGAGGGTGGCTACGGTGATCGGCCGCTCCTCCCCGGAGGCCTTGCGCAGCCAGTCCGCCAGCCGCGGGTCCGGGGCGTTGTGGTCGGTGCCGGCCATGGCGAGCACCGGGTCGTCGCCCCACCGGTCCGCCGTCATCTCGGCGTACTCGCCGAGCGCGTGCCGGATCCGGTCCGGTACCAGCAGCACGTCGAGACCGTTGTCGTATCCGTCGAAGAGGAACTCGGTGCGCACCTCGGAGCCGTCGGGCGCGCGCCAGCGGAAGGCGTGTCCGTCGACCGTGCCGGGCACCCCGCGCCACAGCGCCGCGTGCTCGATGCCGGCGCGGGCCAGGATCTGCGGCATCTGCGCGATGTGGCCGAACATGTCCGGCAGATAACCGATCGGCATCGCACCGCCGAGCCGTTCGGCGGCCGCCCAGCCCATCTGGAGGTTGCGGACGACGGTCTCGCCGGAGCAGAGGAACTCGTCGAGCAGGATCAGCCACGGCCCGACGGCCAGCCGGCCCTCGCGGACCAGGGCCGCGACCCGGTCGCGGTTCTCGGGCCGCATCTCCAGGTAGTCCTCGACCGCGGCCATCTGCCCGTCGACGGTGAACCGGAAGCCGGGGTCGGCCTCGGCCGTCTCCAGCACGGTGTCGAGGGCGGCGACAAGGCGGTGCCGGAACACCTGGAACGGCTCGTACCACTCCCGGTCCCAGTGGAAGTGGGGCACGAAGACAGCCGGGTTGGGCATGGTGGGGAACACCTTCTGTGCGTGGGGGGTCACTTGAGCGAGCCGGCGGCGAGGCCGGTGCGCCAGAACCGCTGGAGGAGGATGAAGACGACGATCACCGGCAGGATCGACACCAGTGAGCCGGTGATGATGGACTCCTGGAGCAGCGGGGCGCGGGCGGTCTGGCCGTTCCACTCGTACAGGCCGAGGGTGATCGGGAAGAGGGACTCCTTCTGGAGCATGACCATCGGCAGGAAGAAGTTGTTCCAGATGGCCACGAACTGGAACAGGAAGATGGTCACCAGGGCCGGTGTCATCAGCCGGAAGCCCACCGAGAAGAAGATCCGGAACTCGCCGGCCCCGTCCAGCCGCGCCGACTCGATCAGCTCCTGCGGCACGGAGGCGTTGGCGAAGATCCGCGCCAGGTAGACGCCGAACGGGCTGACGATGCTGGGCAGGAAGACGGCGAAGTAGGTGTTGACGAGACCGGTCGCCGAGAACAGCAGGAACAGCGGCAGGGCGAGCGCGGTGGTGGGCACCAGGACGCCGCCGAGGATGACGGAGAACAGGAACTCCCGGCCGCGGAAGGTGAACTTGGCGAGGGCGTAGCCGCACAGCGCGGAGATCAGGGTGCCCACGGCCGCGCCCAGCACCGCGTACAGGACGGTGTTGAGGGCCCAGCGGCCGAAGATGCCGTCGCTGCGGGTGAACAGGGTCCGGAGGTTCTCGAACAGGCTGAAGTGCGAGAACACCAGGCCGTTGGTGGCGGCGAGGTCGCCCTGCGGCTTGGTCGAGGCGACGACCAGGAAGTACACCGGCAGCAGGAAGTAGACGGCCAGGAGCAGCATCAGCCCCATGGCGGCGGTACGGCTGACCCGGCTTTCGCGAGTAGTGGTCGGGTTGCTCACAGTCCCGCCTTCTTCGAGGTCAGTCGCATGAACCCGAAGCTCAAGACGAAGGTGATGACGGCGATGACGACGGAGATGGCCGCGGCCTGCTGGTAGTTGTTCCCGGAGGCCACCGTGTAGGCGAGCATGTTCGGGGTGAACGTGCTGGAGATGTTCGAGGAGATCTGCCGCAGCACCGCCGGCTCGGCGTACAGCTGGAGCGTGCCGATGATCGAGAAGACGGTGGTCAGGACGATCGACGGGGCGATGATCGGGACCTTGATCCGCCAGGCGATGGCCCAGTTGGAGGCGCCGTCGATCTTGGCGGCCTCGTAGAGCTCCTGCGGGATCGACTGGAGCGCCGAGAACATGATCAGCATGTTGTAGCCGGTCCACAGCCAGGTGGAGACGTTCGCGGCCGACCACAGGACGGCACCCGGGCCGAGGAAGTCGGGGTGCAGCCCGATGCCGTTCAGCAGATCGACGACCGGGCTGAGCTGGGGCGAGTAGAGGTACGACCACATGATGGCGGCGATGACGCCGGGCACCGCGTACGGCATGAACGCGACGATGCGGAAGAACCCCTTGGCCCGCAGCAGGGGCGTGTCGAGCAGCAGCGCGATGATCAGGGCCACGAACAGCATGACCGGCACCTGCACGATGCCGAACAGGCCGATGCGGCCGATGCTGGACCAGAACTCGGTGTTCTGGAGCACCTGCCCGTACTGCTCGAAGCCGCCGAAGGTCGTGTACGACGTCCCGTACTGGCCGCCGGAGCGGCGCACGACGCGGAAGCTCTGCCAGAGGGCGTAGCCGACCGGCACCAGGTAGAAGAGCAGGAACGGCAGGAAGAACGGGGTCACGAAGGCGGCGACGGTGGCCGCCCGGGGGCCGCCGCCGTTCGGGCGACGGCGGCCTCCGGGCGTGGTTCGCACGCCGGCCGAGCGGGTTGCGAGGTCGGTCATCGAACGGTCACTTGCCCGCCGTCGCCGGGATCGCCTGGTCCTTCATCGACTTCAGCGCGGCGGCCTGGGCGGTCGCGAGCGCGTCGGTGAGGGTGCCGCTGCCGGCCGCGGCCTTGGCCATCGCGTCCTGGAGGGCCAGGTTCACGGTCTTCTGCGTGGGGCCCCAGGCGAAGCTGGTGTCGATCTTCTTGGAGGCGTCGGCGAAGACGTCGAAGATCTTCTCGTTGTCGTAGTACGGCACGCCCTGCTGCAGCGCGGGCAGGTCCAGGCCCGCGGTGGCCGCCGGGTAGAGGCCGCCCAGCTTGTTCTCCAGCGCCAGGGCGTCCGGGTCGGAGTTCAGCCAGGTGTTGAACTCCACCGACTCGTAGAGGTGCCGGCTGCCCTTCATGAACGCGACGGTCGAGCCGCCCCAGTCACCGGAGGAGCCGTTCGCACCCCATGTCGGCATCGGGACGATGGTCCACTTCCCGGCCTGCTTGGGCAGGTTGTCGCGGAACATGCTGTAGCCCCAGGCGGCGCCGACGTAGGTGGCGATCTGGTCCTTCTGGTACGCCGCGTACATCTGGGTCGAGCCGTGGGCGAGGTCGGTGCGCACGACCTTCTCGGAGATCAGCTTCTGCCAGTAGTCGGCGACCTGCTTGCTCTGCGCCGAGTCGACGCTGACCTGCCACTTGTCGCCGGAGTAGCCGTACATCTTGGCGTCGTTCTGCCAGAGGAGCCCGTTGAACCACTCGGCGTTGTTCGGGTCGAAGAACGTGATGTCGAGGTTCGGGTCCGCCTTGTGCAGCTTCTCGGCGGCCGTCGCGTACTCGTCCCAGGTGGTGGGCACGGCGACGTTGTACTTCTTGAAGAGATCGCTGCGGACGTAGAGCGCCATCGGTCCGGTGTCCTGCGGGATCGCGAACACCCCGGTGCCGCCGAAGCTGGTCTGCGACCAGGTCCACGGCACGAACTTCGACTTGGCCGCGGTGGCCGCCTTGCAGGCGGAGGCGTCCACGAAGGCGCTCTGGGTGCGCAGGTTGGGCAGTTCGTCGTAGCCGACCTGGGCGAGGTCCGGGGCCTTGTTCGCCTTGAGGGCGTTGCCGAGGATGCCGTACTGGTCGTTGGAGATGTTCTTGATCTCCACCTGGACGTTCGGATGCTGCTTGTTCCAGAGGTCGACGACCTTGTCCATGCCCGGAACGGTGTTCCAGTACTGGAGGGTGACCTTGCCCTTCGCGGGCTCGCAGGAGGATGCGGACGCCTTGTCCGACGAACCGGACGAGGAACACCCGGCGAGTACGACGATGCCGGCCGTGGCCGCTGCGACGGCGAGGCGGGTGCGCGTGACTGTGCTGCTCATATCTTCCGTTCCAGAGAACGCCTGGCGAAGGTGGTCAGGCGGGTCGACGTTGACTCCTGGAGGCGGCTGCCTGCTGGTTGGAATAAGGGTCCGTGAGCGGTAACGTGAGCGCTCACGGGAGCGGTAACGGGAAGTTGATTGGGAGTGTGAGCTCCGGTCCGCCGGAGTGTCAAGGCTCATGACGTCGGACCCGGGCATACTCGGTGTCCCTGCGACGCGGGCGCGTCGGCAATTTCACGGAGGTGCGCGATGGCGTCGTCGGGAACCGGACCCCGCAGGGTGACGATCGACGATGTGGCCGAGGCCGCCGGAGTCTCCCGGCAGACCGTGTCACGGGCGCTCAACGACAAGGGCGAGATCGGCGTCTCCACGAAGCAGCGCGTCCTGGACGCGGCCCTCGCGCTGGGGTACCGGCCGAGCCGGTTCGCCAGGGGGCTGGTGAGGCAGGACACGTTCAGCGTCGGCCTGGTCATCCCCGACCTGCTCAACCCGTTCTTCACCGAGGTCGCCGCCGCCGCGCTGGACGCGGCACGGGGACGCGGCTGGCATGTGGTCGTGTACGACACCGGCGACCGGGTCGAGGAGGAGCGCGGCACCCTGGAGGTGATCGCCTCCCAGGTGGACGCGGTGGTGGGCTACCTGAGCCTGCCGGAGGACGAGATCGCACGGCTCACCCGGGGGCTCCCCGTCGTCCTCATCGACCGCAAGCACCGCTCGGAACGCTTCAGCTCGATCCTGATCGACGGCGAGGCGGGCGTGCACGCGGCGATACGGCACCTGACCGCGGCCGGGCACCGGCACATCGGCATGCTCGACCACGCGGAACGCTCCGAGCCGAGCGTCCGGCACGAGTGGTTCGACGCCGCGATGTCCGCGTGCGGGCTGGACTCCGGTTCGGTGGCCCGCGCGGACCAGAGCGTCGAGGGCGGCGAGCGGGCGCTCCAGGAACTCCTCGCCCGGCACCCGGACCTGACCGCCGTGTTCACGTTCAACGACATCATCGCCATAGGGGCGTTGCGCGCCGCGCGCCGGCTGGGCCGGCAGGTCCCCCGGGACCTGGCCCTGATCGGCTTCGACGGCCTGCGGCTCGGCACGCTGGTCGAGCCGCAGCTGACCACGGTGGCCCTGGACACCCGCAGTCTCGGCGCGCTCGCCGTCGAACAGGCGGCCCGGCTGCTGACCGGCACCGGCCCGCTCCACTCCGACCAGCTGACGGTGGGGGCGGAACTGCGGGTGCGCGAGTCGGCGTAGGGGGGACCGGGCTCAGGGCTCGACGGCGATGAGGCCGGAGCACCGCGTTCTGTCTTCTCCAGGTGTCAGGCGTCGGCTCTCTCGACGCGGTCCGGGGCCGTCATGCCCAGACGCGCCTGTTCCTCCTCGACGATCATGCGCCGGCTCCTCGGACCGGTGTCACAACTGACGGAGTCGCATACCACTTGCGGCATGCCGCTTCCGTACGCATCGCGGGCGCCGCTACGTTCTCGCCGTGACGGACACCGGCCCGCAGCGTCGTGGATTCGCCTGGCTCCCGGTCTCGGTGGTGGCGCTCGCGGTGACGGCGTTGCTGCTGATGTTCGCCTCGCGGTACGGCTATCACCGGGACGAGCTGTACTTCCGGGTGCTGGGCCGGCATCCCGCGTGGGGATACGTCGACCAGCCGCCCGGCACCCCGCTGCTCACCCGCGCGTCGATCGCCCTGTTCGGGGACACCGTGCGCGGCCTCCGGGTCCCGGCGGTCCTGGCGGCGGGAGCGGTGGCGTACCTGTGTGCGCTGATCGCCCGTGAGGTCGGCGGCGGCCCCGGCGCGCAGACGCTGGCGGCCGCGGCCTCCTCGGGGACGCTCGTGCTGACCTTCGGGCATCTGTTCGTGACCACGTCGCTGGACATGGTCGTGTGGCTCGCCGTCGCGCTGTTCGCCTTCCGGGCTCTGCTGCGCGACCGGCCGCGGTGGTGGCTCGCCGTCGGCGCGGTGGTCGGCGTGGGGCTGTACAACAAGCTGCTGGTCCTGCTGCTTCTGGCCACGCTGGGCGCCGGCCTGCTGGCGGTCGGACCGCGCCGGGTGCTGCTGTCGCGGTGGCCGTGGGCGGGCATGGGGCTGGCCGCGCTGATCGGCGCACCGAACCTCGTCTACCAGGCCACCCACCACTTCCCGGCGCTCACCATGGCCGGTGCCCTCCGCTCGGACAAGGGCGCCCTGGGCGGCGTGCTGAACATCCCGTTCTTCTTCCTGACGGTAGGGCTGCCCCTGTCGTACATCGCCGTGGCGGGCCTGCTCCGGGTGTTCCGCGATCCGGTGCTGGGGCCCCTGCGCGCCTTCGGCGTCGGATACCTCCTGCTGCTGGTGCTGCTCTGCGCCGTCGCCGCACAGCCCTACTACGCCATGGGCACGGTGCTGACCCTGCACGCGGTGGGTTCCGTGCCGGTGGCGCGGGCGCTGGCCGAACGGCGGCACAGCCGGGCGCTGTTCGCCCTGCTCCTCGGACTCAACCTGGTGGTCTCGGCGGCGTTCGCCCTGCCGGTGGTCTCCCTCCGCAGCCAGCAGAGCCTGCACCTCGCCGAGGCCGACCAGGGCCTCGGCGACGAGATCGGCTGGCCGCGCTACGTCTCCCAGATCGCCGCCGTCTACCGCCCGGGCGCGATCATCGTCACCGGCAACTACGGCGAGTACGGCGCCCTCGACCGCTACGGCGCCGCCCACGGCATTCCCCGGCAGGTCCTCTACAGCGGGCAGAACGCCCTGCGCACCCTGGGCACTCCCCCCGACTCCGCCCGTACGGCCGTCGTCGTCGGCTACGACGACCGGGCCTGGCTGTCCGCCCAGTTCGCCGACTGCCGCGTCGAGGGCCGGCTGGACAGCGGCTACCGCATCGACACCGAGGAACAGCACCGCGCCGTCTACCTCTGCCACGACCCGGTCCGGCCGTGGCACGCCCTGTGGCCCCGTTTCCTCCACTACGACTGACCGCGCGGGGCGTGCCGGGCGGCTGCCGCGGACCTGCGCGAGCGGCGGCCGCGCCACCGAGTGCCGCCGCGCACCTCCGAGTGATCCGGGCCCGCGCAGAATCAGCACGGTTCGGCACGCGGACCCCCGGCCGAAGACCTGGCGGGTCACCAGCGGACGGCTTCGGCGCCTCCGAGATCCTCGCCGGAGTCAGGCTCAGCGGCGGAGGTGTCCGACGAGGCAGGGCGCGGCCGGCAGGTGGCACGCAGGGTGTTCAGTTTCTGCTCGTCGGCGGAGTCGGCCTCGGCCGTGTAGGTGACGACCCTGAGGTCGGTGCCGGCGGCCGTCAGGACGTCGAGGTCGAGTGCGATGTCACCCACCAGCGGGTGTTGGACGGTCTTGCGGTCACCGCCCTGGGTACGGGCGGTGCCGTTGGACCACAGTCGCGCGAAACGGGAGTTGTTCCGCCGCAGGTGCTCGACGAACGCGGCGAGCCGCCCGTCGTGAGGATGGGCGGCCGCCGTCACCCTCAGGTCCGCGACGAGGTTCTCCTCCTCCGCCTCGTCGCCCGCCCAGGACAGCACGGGCCATGCCGCGATCGGCTGCCGGGCCCGGCCCGCGCCCGGCCGGAACATCCCGGCGACGAGACTGCGCTCGTCCCAGCCGTACGTCCGGGGATCGCCGATCGTGGCGGACCACATCCCGTTCCAGCCGACGATGGTCCAGTCGGCGGCGAAGACCGCGGTGGGGAAGTCCCCCAACCGGCTCACCAGCCGCTGTACCCGCGCGGGCACCTGCCGGGACACGTTCCCGGTGGCGGGCGGTGCGAGCCGGGCGCAGCGGAACAGATGGTCGCGCTCGGACGGGTCGAGGCGCAGCGCTCTGGCCAGGGCGGCGACCACCTGGCCAGAGGGGTGCCGGGCGCGGCCCTGTTCCAGCCGGACCACGTAGTCGACCGACAGCCCGGCCAGCCGGGCGAGTTCCTCGCGGCGCAGTCCGGGGATGCGCCGGACCGCGCCCGTCTCCGGTCCGCCGTCCTGCGGCGACACGCGTTCACGCCAGCCCCGCAGCGCGATGCCGAAGTGGTTCGTCGGTTCCATGCAGGTCATCGTCGTCCAACTGCCGTGACCTGCACGGTGGTTCTACTGCCGCACAACAGACTCTTTACCCCCCGGCAGCACCTCGCCGGACACCTCGCCGGACACGTCGTCGGCATCGGTGGCGGCCCAGTGCGCGCGGGTGAAGGCGGCGGCGGCCCGCAGCGCGGCGTCGGCTTCGTCCAGCATCGCGGCGAACGCCTGGAAGACGTGCGGTACCCGGGGCCAGACCTGCAGTTCGACGTGGACGTCGCACTCGGCGGCGCGCGCGGCCAGCCGTACGGCGTCGTCCAGCAGGATCTCGTGCGAGCCGACCTGGATGAGCAGGGGCGCCAGGCCGGTCAGGTCGGCGAAGACGGGGCTGGCATGCGGCGTGGCGGGATCCGTGTCGCGCAGGTAGTCGCGGGCACGCCTGCGCAGGCCTTCGGCGGTCAGCGCGGGATCGACGGCGGCCTTGCCGACGGCGCTGTCGCCGGACACGCTCAGATCGGCCCACGGGGAGAAGACCGCGGCCGACGAGGGCTGCGGCAGGCCCGCGTCCCTGGCGGCGACCAGGGTCGCGACGGCGAGACCGCCGCCCGCCGACTCGCCGACGAAGGCGACGGCGGAGCTGGGCACGCCGCCGTCGAGCAGCGCGCGGTAGACGGCCAGCGCGTCGTCGACGGCCGCGGGGAACGGGTTCTCGGGGGCCAGCCGGTAGTCCACGCACACGGCGCGGGCGCCGGCGCGCCGGGCGACGTCCCCGGCCAGGCCCGCGGCGTCGGCCGCCGAGCCGATGGCGTACGCGCCGCCGTGCAGGTACAGCAGCACGGTCGCCGGGTCGTCCGCCGGCGTCCCCACGGTGACGACGGGTACGCCGCCCAGCTCACCCGCCGTGGTCAGGACATCGGCGGGCAAGGGCAGGGACGTCATCATGTCGTGGAAGACGGCGCGCTGTTCGGCGACGTCGCCGCCGAGGTCGAGCGGGCCGTGCCGCAGCAGGTCGTCGAGGGTCTGGCGCTGTGACCGGGACATGGCGGTGCCTTTCGTGGTTCCGGTGGGTTCCGGTGGGTGCCGTGCGTACGGCAGAGCGGTGACCGGCGCGCAGTCGCGGGCGGTCAGCGCGGCGGCCCGACGATGATCTGGCCGTACCTGTCGGCGGCTTCGGCCATCAGGTCCCGTGAGATCGCGAAGCCTTCGGGACGCGGGGTGGCCAGGTCACGTCCGGCGTGCCGGAACATGCCTTCGATACCGCCGGGGGTACAGATCATCAGCAGGTCGGCGGTGTCGGAAGTGATCCGGTAGCCGTGCGGGACGTTCCGGGGCAGGAAGACGATGCCGCCCTCCGACAGCTCCATCTCCTGGTCGTCGCACCACAGCAGCGCACTGCCCTTGACCAGCATGAAGACCTCGTCCTCACGGGTGTGCGTGTGGTACGGCGGCGCTTCGCCCTTGCTGACGGAGAACCGTCCGACGGTCAGCTGTCCGGCGGTGGCCGCGCTGTCCAGGAGTACGGCGAACTCCCCGCCGTCGAGCCATTCGAGGCGCTGCTGCTGGTCGGGCTGGGCGAGGTAGGCCATGGTCATGACGGTCTCCGGTCTGATGGTGCCGTGCCCTGTGCCGAACGCTGCGGACCCGGCCGTAGTTCGCTTGTTCGATCATCCGCCGGGCGATCGACCGGCCGCCAGTCGCGAGGGTGGGAACAGCAGTACCACTCCCCGGCACCCGCCGGTGTTCCCGTGCGCCGCCCGCCTGTTCGCACCAGTCGTCGATCCGGCCCAGCCGTTGCCCCGCCTCCGGGACGTCCCGCGAGCCGCGCCCTCCCCTCGCGCCGGCTCTCGCCGGTTGCCGCCGTCCGAGACGTCCGGCCGGCGCCATGGCTTCGGAAGGAGGGTTCCCGGCGCGCAGGGTACGAGTCGGCTCAGGGATTCCAGAAGAACGAGACATGCGCGCGCTCGAAGCGGCGCTCGGCCAGGTCCTGTCGCGGGATCACCCAGTGCAAGGTGGCGCCCTCCCGCCCGGTGAGTCCGATGTCCCACTGGGCGAGCAGCGTCCACTGGTCGGGGGCGGGCAGTTCCGCGGCGTCCACGGGTTCGTGCGCCCCCGCGGTCCGGTGCCGTCGCGCCCGCTCCGCGTCCTGCGCGGCGTCCGCGACCGGGTCCGTTTCCGTGCACTCGTGGGAGGCGTACCCGCCGATGTGCAGGGGGCCGTCGACGACGATGCCGTCGCACGTGTCCGTCCACGCCTCGGCCAGTTCCCAGGCGCGGGGATGGCCGGGGAGCGGAGCGTCCTCCTGGCCGGGCTCCGGGGACGGGACCAGGAAGTGGTACGGCAGGGAGACGTCGGCCGAGAGGCGCAGGTCGTCCTGGGGGAACTGCTCGTGGATGCGGAGCGTCTCGTCGTCCAACCCGTCCCCCTCCTCGCCGTGGACGCAGGGGTACTTCGTCCGCCGCTCCTCGACGGGCGTCCCGGCAGGGATGTACACGACCTCACCGGCGCTGTCGCCGTAGTACGTCATCTCGGGGAAGCCGAAGAACAGCAGGTGACCGTCGGCCGGCAGCGGAAGGCCCGTCACCGCCTCGGGCAGGGCCGCGCAGTCGAGGGTGGCGAGCAGCGGGTACCAGGGATCGGGGGCATCAGCGGGCAGCATCAGGGAGCCGCCGAACCGGCCGGCCACCGGCCCCTCCCCACGCGTGACGAGCGTTCCGGACGGACGGGCGGCGGCGATCCACCGCTCGACGTCCTGGAGCGGTATCCCGCGCCTCAGCGCTTCCTCACGGAACGGCGTGAGCCGGCCCATCAGTTCAGGAGTCATGGGTGAGAACATAGGCCCGGGATCCGACAGCGGGGCTGCGCGGAGACGGGCGGACCCGGCGGCCCGGCGGCAAGCTCCTCGCCGACCGCCACCGGCATCGTCGACGCGGGCCCGCTTGGATCCGCCTCCCCGCCCCGCTCAGGTTCCGGTGTGCGTGGGGCTGCACCAGAGGCTTGGCATCCGGGGAAAGCGATCACGCAGTCAGGGCCGCAGGCGCGAGACCTCGTGGCTGGGAACACCGTGGGCCACGGCGGTCGAGGCGAAGGAGGCCTCGTGCCGCCGCCCTCCTCTCCGGTTCGCGAAGATCGCCGGCAAGGTGCCCACCCAGACAGGTGGGCGGACAGCACCTGGTCGGTGAGGAGGGTGGCCGCCTGGAGGAGTACGTCACCCACGGACGTTCATGACCGCGGTTTCCGTGTGTCACCGTGGCCCTGGCGCTGGGAGTGATCCAGGACCACGGTTCAGGCGTCGCCGACAGCCGAGGTGTCCGGCGGAAGGCTCAGGCCGTGGACACGGGCAGTTTCTCCAGTCCACGCATCATCAGGCTGCTGCGCCAGCGCAGCGCGTCCGGGGCCTCCGCGAGCCGCAGTCCCGGGAACCGTGTGAAGAGCCGGCTGAGCACGATGTGCCCTTCCAACCGGGCGAGAGGAGCTCCCAGGCAGTGGTGCACGCCGTGGCCGAAAGCAAGCCCTCCGGAGTTGTCGCGGCCGATGTCCAACCGGTCCGGGTCCTCGTAGCGTCGCGGATCACGGGCTGCGGCGCCCAGGGAGATCGTCACGAACTCCCCTGCGGGTATGACGACATCGCCCACCTCGACAGGCTCGGTCGTGAAGCGCCACGTTGCGTTGGTCACCGGACCGTCGTAACGCAGGAACTCCTCGATCGCCGCAGGCCATGACGCTTCGTCCGCGGCGAGCTGCTCACGTACCCGCGGATGGCGAAGCAGGGCGAGTGCACCGTTGCCGATGAGGTTCACCGTGGTCTCGTGCCCGGCGACCAGGAGCAGGAAGGCCATGGAGATCAGTTCGTCCGGTGTCAACTGATCCCCCTCGTCCGTGGCGTGGACGAGGTCGGAGAGCAAGTCGTCGTCCGCCGTAGCGCGCTTGGCGTCGATCAGAGCCCGCAGATAGCCGATCATGTCGGCACTGGCCTGCCTCACCTCGTCCGTGCCCGCACCGGACACCAGCAGATTCGACCACCGGCGGAACTCGGTCCGGTCGTCCGGAGGGACACCGAGCAGCCAGCAGATCACCGTGAACGGAACGGGGAACGCCAGTGCTTCCATGAGGTCGGTCCGCTGGTGCCGAGCGATTCCTTCCAGCAGTTCGTCGGTGAGTTCGGCGATCCTCGGCCGTAGCGAGGCCACCCGGCGGGCCGTGAACGCCCTGCCCACCAGTCGCCGCAGCCGTGTGTGGTCGGGGGGATCGCTGTCGAGCATGTGCACGCTCAGCACATGGGGGAACTGGCTCTGGTCGCCGGCCTCCTTCAGGAACTCCTCCCGTTTCGCCGGGTCCGCGAAGTTGCGCGGGATGAGGTCCCGGCCGATGCGCATGTCCTTGCTCAACCGCGGATCGGCGAGAAGCGTCCGGGCATCCTCATAGCGTGTGACCAGCCAGGTGCGCAGCCCGTTCGGAGTGGTCACCGGCAGTGCGGGCCCGGCCTGTCGCAGCTCCGCGAGCACGTCGTGCGGCTGCTGGAAGAACGTGGGCGTGAACAGTTCGAGCGGGGGCGACGACGTATTGGCTTCCGTCATCTCATGCTCCTTTTCCGACTGGTCCGAACCGGCCAGGGCCGTAGTGGGCAAGTTCTCGATAGATTTCGAACGGGCGCTCCCGGGCGGTGTCACGGAACGGGCGCAGCGGTGCTGTCTGCTCCTTGTGCGCGGCCGCGCCCTCCCACGCCGCGAAGGCGTTCCAGTCCGTCCAGTGGCTGATCACCACGAACGCCCGAGGATCGTCCGCCCGGGTCAGCAGCTGGTTGCCCAGGAGTCCAGGCGTGCCTGCCATCCGGCGGCTCGACTCGTGGTACGCGGTGAGTACCTGGTCCGAGTCCTCGCTGAGGTGGTAGAGCACCACCTCCACCGCACCCGACGTCACGACCGGTCGCCGGCGGCACCGGCCAGTGCCGCGACCACATGCATGGTCGTCATGGAGCCGCCGCGTCGATAGGGGTGCAGCTTTGTGCGGTGCGCCAGATGCCGGTCGCTGGTCTCGAACTCCCGGAACTGCGGCTCGTCCACCCAGTCGCTGACGATGTAGTAGATGCCGTCTTCCTCGGCACTGCGGGACAGCCATTGTCCGAGGTTCGCGGGATGGCCCGTGACCGAGTCCCCCACTTCGCGCCACACCCGTTCGAAGTCGGTTTCCATACCGGCCCTGATCTCCATCCGGAGCATCACCCGGAAAACGACGTCATCCATCTCAGATCCCTCCGTCGACGTTGACGGTCTCACCGGTGACGTACGTCGACAGATCGCTGAGCAGGAACAGAACAGGCCCCGCGAGTTCGTCCACGGTGCCGAGCCGCGCCAGGGCGGTCTTCTGCGCATAGGTGGCCCGCAGGCCCGCGGCGCGGTCGGCGGGCATGTCGTCGAACGCCTCCGTCTCGATGACACCAGGAGCGACGACGTTGACGCGGATGCCCTGTGGTCCGAGTTCCTTGGCGAGTGACCGGGTGAGGCCGATCAATGCTGCTTTGGCCGCCGTGTAGTGGGCCCGTAGCGGTATACCGGCGGCCGCACCTCGTGACCCGATGTTGATCACCGAGGAACCCGCCCCGAGCAACGGCAGGGCCTGCTGGATGACGCGGTACGAGGCGGTGAGGTTGGTGTCGAGGATCCGCGACCACTCCGCCGCGGGGAGTTCCGCGAACGGAACGTGACTGATCACCCCGGCGTTGTTGACGACGCCGTCGAGCCGTCCGAAGCGGTCCTTGGCCTCGTTGACGAGCCGGTCGACCTGGTCGAGATCGCCGACGTCGGCCCGTATCACGTGGTGATCGCCTTCGGTCTCCTTCAGCGCCTGGACCAGGCTGTCGACGGCTGCGCCGTCCTGCCGGTGGCAGGTGAGCACATCTGCGCCGGCCTGTGCGGCAGCGAGGACGATCCCACGGCCGATACCGCGGGTTCCGCCGGTGATGAGGACCTTCTTGCCGTGCAGGGCGAGTTCCACTGGGGTGTTCCCTTCTGGAGAATGGGCGTTGCTCACACGCAGCCGTCGACGTGGATGTTCTGACCGGTGACGTACGTCGCGTGCTCGCTGATGAGGAAGAGCACGGCGTGGGCGACCTCTTCGACTGTGCCCAGCCGGCCCAGCGCCGCGAACGAGGAGAAGATCCGCCGCTGCTGGTCGGCGACGTCCTGCGGCAGGGCGTCCAGTGCCTCCGTGGCGATCCGGCCCGGTGAGACCGTGTTGACGCGGATGCCCCGCGGGCCGAGTTCACGGGCGAGTGAACGGGTCATGCCCACCAGCGCGGACTTGACTGCCGTGTAGTGGACGCCGCCGGTCATACCGATGGACGCCACGGTGGAACCGATGTTCACGATGGAGGATCCCTGCCCCAGCAGCGGGATGGCGCCCTTGCTGACCAGGTGTGCGGCTGTCAGATTGCCGCGCAGGGTGTCCGACCAATCGGCGGTGTCCAGCTCCTCGTAGGGCTTCGGGACGAAGGCGCCCGCGTTGTTGACCACCGCGTCGAGTCCGCCGAGACTCGCTTGGCACTCGGCGAGAAGCCGGTCGACGTCGTTCTCGTCGCAGACGTCGGCCCGCAGTACCGTGTGTTTGCCAGAGACTCGCGCCAGCTCGTGCTCCAGCGTGGTGACGGCCTCGCCGGGCTTTCGGTAACAGGTGACCACTTGCGCGCCGGCCCGCGCGGCGGCCAGTACGATCCCCCGCCCGATGCCCCGCGTGCCGCCGGTGACCAGGATGCGACGACCGGCCAGCTGCCGGTCCGCCCGTGCGGCGGTCTCCACCTTGTTCCTGATGATCCGCATCTGAACACGCGTGTTGCGATTGAGGCGCTCGGTCATGCCCGCGTCGTCGAGCAGTGCACCGGGTTTCATCGCGAAGTCCTGGATCCAGCGCATCCGGACGCCTTCAGGCCGCTGCTCGTACTCCCAGCGGATGTTCATGTACGCGAAGGGGCCGGTCTCCACACGGTGAGCCTGCACGGTACGGGTCGTCTGATCCGCCGTACGCTCGGAGACCCAGCTCCACACCGTGCCGGTTTCGTCGGGGTGCAGCGCAAGCCGGAAGGTGACGGTCTCCCCACGGCGCTCGATGATCTCGGCGGACGCGTATTCGTTGAACAGCTGCGGCCACGAGGCCACGTCGTTGGTCATCGACCACACCAACTCCATGGGCGCGTTGATGACGATCTCGTTGTCGACGTGCCCGGCCATCAGACCTGCACCTCCGCGATCCGGGAGGCGACGTAGGTGGCGGCCTCGCGCGGCGTCAGGGTGTGCGCCAGATCGCCGTCCGGTATGGCGATGTCGTATTCACGCTCGATCCGGCTGGTGAGTTCGAGGACCGCCAGCGAGTCGTAGCCGAGGTCGACGAGCGAGGTGTCGGCGGCGCGCTCGTCGTCCAGGTTGGTCTGCTGGTCGACTCCGGCGCCGGTACGCAGGATCCGTGTGAAGTCGTCCACCGTGAACTTGGCCATCTTCGGCCCCTTTCGTGGATCGCTGTTGTGGGATGTCGGCCGGTTCACTGCCCTATGTCCGTACGGTCGCCGCGGCCCGCCACCAGCGCGGAGGTGAAGCCGCCGTGGCCCCGCGCGAGCACCACCGCGACACGCGGGTCGGTCCGGCGCGGCCGGTCGCGGACCAGGGCGAGGTCGCAGCCGGGGGCCTGACGTTCGAGCCCGGCGGTGTGCGGCACGACGCCGCTGGTCAGAGCGAGCAGCGCGGTGACGGTGTCCAGAGCCGCACCACCCGCGTAGAGGCGTCCGGTGAGGGTCTTGGGTGCGGTGACCGGGACTCCGCCCGGCCCGAACACCTCGGTGATGGCGCGGGCTTCGGCGAGGTCGTGTGCCGGAACACCGGAGGCGTCGGCGAAGACGACGTCGACTTCCTCCGGTCCCACCTCGGCATTGGCGAGTGCCTGCCGGATCACCGAGGCGAGCACCGGCGGCCGCCCGGATCCGGGGGGCGGGTCGAACCCGGCCGCGTGCCCGAGCAGCGTCCCGTAGTGGCCGACGCCCCGCTCCCGGGCGGAGGCGGCGCTCTCGACCACCAGGAACGCACCGCCCTCGCCCGGTACCTGGCCCGAGGCGGCCACGTCGAAGGGTTTGTAAGCCCGCGCCGGGTCGTCCTCGGTCGACAGATTTCCTGTGGCCATCTGAGCCACCAGACCGTACGGGCACAAGGAGGCGTCGGTGCCGCCGCTGAGAACCAGTCTGGAGCCGCTGTTCAGCAACCGACGGGACTGGGCGAGCGCCTCCAGGCCGCCCGCCTGCTCGCAGCACAGCACGCCGCAGGGGCCACGCATGCCGTGCCGGATGGAGACCTGCCCGGTGGTCGCCGCGTAGAACCAGGCGATCGACTGGTAGGCGCTGACCCAGGAGGATCCCTTCTGGTAGAGCCGCTCCATCTCGTGCTGACCGAACTCCGTGCCGCCGGAGGAACTGGCGGTGACCACGGCCATCTCGTACTCGGGAAGCGACCGGGGTTCGGCGCGCGCG
Organism: Streptomyces hyaluromycini; assembly: GCF_002217755.1. Classification (GTDB taxonomy): domain Bacteria; phylum Actinomycetota; class Actinomycetes; order Streptomycetales; family Streptomycetaceae; genus Streptomyces; species Streptomyces hyaluromycini. The sequence continues at coordinate 847,753 of NZ_BCFL01000016.1, forward strand.
TCGTCGAGCGCGGCCTCCGCGGCGATCAGGGCGACATGGGTGAACCGGTCGGTCTGCGGGACGAGACGTCCGGGCACCAGGCGTCCGGCGTCGAACCCGGGGATCTCACCCGCCACTTGAACCGGATACCGCGAAGGGTCGAAGCGGGTGATACGGCCCAGGCCGCTCTTGCCGGCCAGTACCGACTCCCAGTGCCGGCGCACGCCGATCCCGGTCGGCGCGACCACGCCGAGCCCGGTGACCACCGGTGGTGGATGGTGACCGGATCGCAGACCTGATGCGCTCATGCCACCTCCCGCTGGGTACGGGGCCTGCCCAGGGCCATCGCGGTCTGGAATCCGCCGAATCCGCTGCCGACGGTCAGCACCCGCTCCATCCGGTGCTCACGCGCGTCCCTGGGCACGTAGTCCAGGTCGCACTCCGGGTCGGACACTGAAAGGTTGGCGGTCGGCGGCACGACCTGGTGCCGCAGTGCCAGGGCACAGGCGGCGACCTCCAGCGAGCCGATCGCACCGAGCGAGTGCCCGATCATCGACTTGATCGAGCTGACCGGAACGCGGTACGCGCGCTCTCCGAGGCTGCGTTTGAACGCTGCCGTCTCGTGGCGGTCGTTCTGCTTGGTACCAGAGCCATGGGCGTTGATGTAGTCGATGTCGTCCGGATCGAGCCGCGCCCGGTCCAGAGCGACCCGGATGGCCTCGGCCATCTCCCTGCCGTCCGGCTTGAGCCCCGTCATGTGGAAGGCATTGCTACGACCGGCGAATCCGAGGATCTCCGCGTAGACGGATGCGCCGCGGCGCCGCGCCGCCTCGGCCTCCTCCAGCACCATCACAGCCGACCCCTCGCCGAGTACGAACCCGTTGCGCCGCCCGTCGAAGGGACGCGAGGCGTGTGCGGGATCGTCGTTGTCGGGGGTGGTCGCCTTGATCGCGTCGAAGCAGGCGGAGGTGATGGGGGACAGCGGGGCATCGGTGGCACCTGCCAGGACGATGTCGGCGCCGCCCTCCTCGATCAGCTGGACGCCGTGACCGATCGCGTCAAGACCCGACGTGCATCCTGTGGAGATCAGGGCGACCGGGCCTTCGGCCCCTGCCTGCCACGCGACCTCGACGGCCAGCGTGCTGGGGACCATGTAGCCGTAGAGGTGCGGAACCCCGTAGGTGTGGTCGACGAGCCAGTCCCGTCCGCCGTCGGAGATCACGGCGTACTCGTCCTCAAGGCCCATGGTGCAGCCCACCGCGCTCCCGATGCTCACCCCGACCCGGCCGGGGTCGGCCGACGACAGCTCCAACCCGCTGTCCTCGATCGCTTCACGCGCCGCGACGACCGCGAACTGCGCAGCACGGTCCATGCGCCGCACCTCTTGCGGCGACAGTCCCGCCGCCAGCGGATCGAAGTCACACTCCGCGGCAACCCGGGACCTGAAGCCGGAGGCGTCGAAGAGGCTGATGGCTCGGGTCGCGGTGCGCCCGGCGGTGAGCAGGTCCCAGTAGGCGTCATGCCCGACACCGCCCGGCGCGACCACCCCCACGCCGGTGATGACAGCGCGGCGGCTCATCGGGAGCCGCCGACACTCGGGTCACCGGCGTCCACGTGTACCGGCTGCTCGATGTCCACGTGGCCGAGTTCGGGGCGAGGCGCGAGCGGAGACAGGTGGAAGACCGCTTCGGCGGAGACGGTACCGGTGTTCACGAGCCGGTGCCGGACGCCGATCGGTACCAGCAACGAGTCACCCGGTTCCAGCCTCACCGGCACTCCGTCCAGGCTCATTTCCACGTGCCCCTGGACGATGTGCAGGAACTCCTCGGAGTACGGGTGGAGATGCTCGGTCACGAACTCTCCGGGCGCCAGCCTCAGCACTCCCCCGAAGCCGGAGCCGCACCCCACCGTCTTCGGGCTCAGGGTCACGCGTATGTCACCGCCGCGCTTGGTGTTGGCCGGCACGGAGTCCACGGCGACCTTGGTGGTGGCAGGTGAGTCGGTCACGCGGCGCCTCCCCGGTTCGCACCGGTCGGCTCGGTGATCAGCGGCCCCTGGTCCGGCGTCCACGAGTAGAAGGGGACAGCCATGGCGTCCTTGGGCTCCTGCCAGTCAGGGTCGTACGGGGAGATGAACTGGCCGAGACGGGTGTTGATCTCGCCGTAGAGGGGATGACTGCGCGCCTTGTAGAGGTTGGGTGCGATGTCCTCGTCGGCTTCCACCAAGTGGAAGTAGAGGTTGTGGAAAGCGAACAGGGTTCGCCGGGACACCCCCACCATGCGCGGCAGTTCGGTCCGGTCCGAGTCGGCGAAGATCTCCGCGACCTGTTGTGCGTCGGTGAGGTCCATCCTCGCCACGATCAGCGTTCGATGCACGATGCCCTCCAGCTGCTTGGTTCCTGGTTCACCCTGGTCGGCGGGGTTCGAAGGAGTCTCGAAGGATGCTGGTGCCACCCGGCGGCGGTGGTGCGGTGCGAGCAGAACCGAACGGCCCTTCACACCGGGAGGTGTGAAGGGCCGTTCGGTTCTGGCACCAGCGATCAGGAGGACGGCCGGCTCGGCACGGTGGAACGACGCGGACGCACGACGCCGCGTGCCTTCGTGAGGCTCACCGGGCCCGGCCTGCCCCGCTCCGGGTACAGCCTGAGTACGGCTTGCCGGTTGAGGCTGGACAGGGTGTAGACCGGCTCGTTCTCCGACTGCCGCCCGGACAGGCGTTCCAGGCCGAGGGACTCGTTGACCAGGTGCACGTCGACCAGGGACTCGACCAGCGTCTCGATGTCGTCCCCGGGCAACAGCCGGCCGACCTCGTCCAGGCGCCACCGCCTACGGCCGCTCTCGGCCATGAGGTACAGCAGCAGCCGGTGCCGCTCCGGCAGCAAGCGGTAGCTCGACTCGACGGTGCTCAGCAAGGACTGGGTGCCTGCCTGAAGTTCGAGCAGCAGACCATGGTCACGGCGCAGTCGGGCCATCAACCGCGTGGCGGACCAGGTCGGCCGCGCGGCGAGGCGGGTGCCCACGCCCCGCACGGCCAGCGGCAGGCCGTCGCACATGCGCATCAGTTCACGTACGGCGGCGGCCTCGTTGCCCTGGCTGCCGCCACCGACCAACCCGTCGAACAGCTGGAGCGACTCTCCGGGGGAGAGCGCGGAGAGCGCGATCTTCCGGCCGGTGGCGAGGCCCTGCGTGCGATAGCGGTTGGTGGTGATGACCGAGCAACTGGAACCGCCCGGCAGGAGGGCACGCAACTGCGACGCTACGAGCACGTCGTCGATCACCAGCAGGACTCGACGGTCGGCGGTCACGCTGCGGAACAGCTGACCCAGCTCGTCGAGCCCCGTGGGCAGCTTCTCCCGGGCCATGCCGCACGCGCTCAGACTCGCGGCCAGCGCATCGGCGAGTTGAGAGGCACCGTTGTCCACGTGGGTGAGGTCGATGAAGAGCTGCCCGTCGGGAAAATACCTGCGCAGCCGGTGCGCGGCTCTGGTGGCAAAGGCGGTCTTGCCCACTCCGGGCGGGCCGTGAACCTCAAGGAGGCGCAACCCCGTCTCGGGGGAGGCGTCGCCGCACAGGTATGCCTCCACCTGGTCCAGCTCCGCTTCCCTGCCCACGAAATCGCTCACGTCAGCGGGAAGCTGCGCGGGCCTGGGGGCGGCCAGCCGGGCCGACGCGGCGGGGACGGACTTCAGTCGGTCCTGCTTGACCAGATGCCCCCGGTCCGCCAGCACCTCCTGGTGCAGCTTCTGAAGCGGCGCAGAGGGCTCCAGCCCCAACTCGTTGACGAGCCGGGACCGCAGCACGCGGAAGACGTCGAGCGCTTCCGGACGGCGACCGCAGTGCTGCAGGACTCGCATGAGCTGCCCCGCGAAGATCTCATCGGTGGGGTACGTGCGCACGACGGCGGACAACTCTTCGACCACCGCTTGGTGATGGCCCAGCTCCAGCGCGATGGCGAATCGCTTCTCCAACGTGCTCTTGCGCCGTTCCTCCAACTGCGTCGACCAGGCCGAGAGCCGGTGGCCGCCCGATACGTCCACGAGCGCCTCTCCTCGCCAGACCGCCAACGCCTCCCGCAGCGTTCGGACGGCCGTTTCGCCCGCACCTGCGCGATATTCGGTCATGCCCTGTTCCGCAAGCCGCTCGAAGCGGTATGCGTCCACGGCTGCCTTGTTCCGCAAACGCAGTTCGTAGCCGCCCACTCTGGTCAGGAGGGCCGGCAATTCCCGCGAGGGCCGGGAACCGAAAGCCGCACCGGACTGTCCTGTGGACAACCGGAGCTTACGGCGGAGTTGGTAGATGTAGGTCTGCAGAGTGGTCAGTGCACTGACCGGGGGATATTCTCCCCACAACTCCTCGCATATCTGGTCGGCCGTCACCAGGGTATTGACATTGAGCACCAGGAGGGCAAGCACCTGACGGAGTTTCGGGGCAGACGGCGTGACCTCCAACTCGTCTCGTCGTATTCGGAACGCGCCCAGTAAATCGATCTCTATCAACACACTCCCCCGCAGCCTAGTTGAACCATCCTGTCGTGATGGGGCCTTGGCCATCCGCGAACCTACTCACACTTACCCGTCAGTGTCACCAGGGCAAGGGACGGATGGCCAGGTTCTTTCCGTATCGGAGAAACATGCGGGCCGGTGACTCCGTCCAGCACTCCGCTCACCAACACAAACGTGACACATGTCACGCCGATCGGTTCCATTGGAATGGACCAGACGGTCAGCCTCTTAGACCGACTGTCGAGAATATAAGAATTACAGACGCAGCTCGATATTGTAGTCAGCCAGCCAGGCATCGAGCTGCAGCATCATCTCCATACTCGCGCGCTCCACCCACGCGAAAGCGCCGCTCGGTGCGGCTTCCGACGTCAGCACGGCATCGGTGGCCCTGGTGTCCAGCAGCGCGGCGACACGGGAACCACGGTCTCGTGTCAGCTCTACGAAACGGCTGCGGACGGACTCACCGTAGGCCGCTTCCTGCGTGGTGGGATAGGCGCTCTTGCGCCGATCCAGCACGGGCTTGGGCAGCAGGTCGGCGACTGCGGCACGCAGCAGGCTCTTCTCCTGCCCGTTCACCCGCTTCATCGCCGCCGGCACGTTGTACACGTACTCGACGAGGGCCCGGTCGCAGAACGGTGGGCGCAGTTGTACGCCGTGCGCCATGCTCATCCGGTCTGCCCGGTCGAGGTGCGTCGGCGCCCAGCGGGTGAGCGCGAGATAAGTGATCTCACGGGCCCTTCGCTCCTCGGGACTCTCGCCGGCCACGTGCGGCACCTCCGTGAGTGCGTCCCGATAGTGCTGGTCCGCATACTCCATGAAGTCCAGTTCCTTGCGCAGCGTCCGGTCCACCAGGGAACAGCCGAGCCCGCCGGCCGCAGCGTCGTGACCACGTTCGAAGGAGATCCACGGGAACGTCCGGGAGTTGCTGTGCTGCGGGTCGTAGGCCCAGAAGTACCCGTTGAAGACCTCGTCCGCCGTCTCTCCCGACAGCACCGCCGTCACCCCTGCGCGTCGCACGGCCTCGAAGAAGCGAAGCAGGGAGACGTCCATGTCGCCCAGGGGTGACGGAGCGTCCTGGCTGCGGAGTGCGGCCAGGTGCACCTCGGGTTCGACGAGGGCTCCGGTGTCAAGGAGGATCTCGGTGTGCTCGGTACCGATGTGCCGGGCGGCCAGCTCGGCGAAGGGGGCGTCGGGCGTTGCCCGCATCGTCGGGTGCGGTTCGAAGTTCTCCGCGTAACCGGTGAAGTTGACGGAGAAGGTCCGCAGTGGTCCGGAGTTCGAGTCCCGCAGCGACGCGGCGGCCAGAGCACTCAGCGCGCTTGAGTCGATGCCCCCGGAGAGCATCGCGCCCACCGGAACGTCGGCGTGCAGGTGGGAGGCGACAGCCTCCGACAGCAGCGTGCGCACTGTGGCGACCGTCGTCTCCAGGTCGTCGGTGTGCGGTTGGGCGGCCAGTTGCCAGTATCGGCGCTGTTCCACGCCGGAGCGGTGGGCGACGACGGTATGACCGGGCAGCACCTCATGCACTCCCCGGTACACGGCTGTGCCGGGTTTGCGGCTGTGGGCGAACAGTTCACGAAGCCCGTCGGCGTCCACCACCGGTTCGACTGCCGGGTGGGCGAGCAGAGCCTTCGGTTCAGAGGCGAACAACAGACCGGACGGGGTACGGAAGTAGCACAGCGGCTTGACTCCGAGCCGGTCACGAACGAGCAGCAACTCCTGTCGCCGCTCGTCCCACACGGCGAGCGCGAACAGCCCCTCCAGATGATTCGGGAAGCCGGAGCCCCACTCCAGGTAGGCGTGCAGGGCGAGCTCGGCGTCGCCGTGGCCGGTGAGCCGGTGCCCCTTGGCCGCCAAGTGGCGGCTCAGCTCGGGACCGTTCGTCAGCGCACCGTCGATCACCAGCACGGCCGCGGGGCCGCTCCCGGACGACACGACGGCCGGCTGCTGTGCGTGCTCGTCATCGAGCAGGTTCAGCCGGCGATGGGCCAGAGCGACATGACCCTTGATCCACTCTCCTTCGCCGTCCGGCCCGCGATGGGCGAGTGTCCCTGCCATCGCCCGTACCGTCCTCGCTTCGGGAACCAGGTCCCGTTCGAAGTCCGCCCAGCCTGCGATTCCGCTCATCGTGGTGTCCTCTCGTTCGCGACAAGGGTGTTGGGGGGCACGGTCGTGTCGCCGGACTGCCGGACCTCCACCAGCGACAGTCCGCGGTGCTCGACGGCTTCCCGGAAGTCGTCGAGGCCCGGCGGCGTCACGCCGCGCACCACGATCCCCAGGCGCCGCTCCGCCTGGTCGCCGTACCTCTCATAGAGCTCCAGATAGCCACGGGCGGTCAGCGCGGTGTCGCTCAGCAGAGCGAAACCGACCTTCCGGCGCTCGCCCCGCCAGGTCAGCTCACCGTCGGCGCCGCCCGCGAAGTTGTGCCGCCAGGCACTTCCCGTCGCCACGACCAGCCGGTTCCCGAGGGCGTGCACGCCCGCCGGCACGATGTACGGACGGCCCGTGCGCCTGCCGACGAAGTGCAGCAGTGCGATGCGTTCGGCAACCGGCCCGGGTGCGGGCCTCGACAGCAGCTCACGCATCCGAGCGTCCGTCTCGGCCCTGTCCTTCTCGTCGGGCAGCGCCCGTTCGACGACCGAGCTCACGACAGCACCACCGCCGCAGCGGTCAGTGCGCACCCGGCGACAGCACAGCAGGTGCGTACCAGGTGCCAGTCACGCCACTGGATCCGCGGATCCTCCCAGTCCGGTCCAAGGTCCTCGGGTCGCGTGCCCTTCACCCGTTTGTTGATCGGAACGTTCCTGGTCTGGGAGATCACAGCCACGCCGGCCATGCACAGGGCTGCCGCGGCGAACAGCACCTGACCGGTGCCGGATCCCCGGAAGGCGAGGACCGTGTCGATCACGACGGACCCGGTGACGATGAACGGCATGATCCGGTCGTAGTGCCGGCCGAGCAGTTTGTGCGTGATCACATATCGGTCGGGCGGCATGGCGATCAGCGCGGGCATCACGCTCACCGCTACTGCGAACAGCACCCCCGCCACCAGCCCGGTGCCCAGCAGCACCAGCACACTCAGCGCCTCCACCACGGTCAGTCCCTCTCGTCGGTCCGTCCCGTCCGCCATCGCGGCAGCTCATCCGCGTCGGCGGATCGAACATTCGCAGTCGAATCTGGGAGTCCACTCGATTCCCCCTGGTGTCCCGCCACCCGGCACCTCCATCGGCTGGCGCCTCGCCCCAGCCGGGCTCGATGCGTGCCGCGTTACCTCGGTCGGTGTGGTCCCGACTCATCCGAAGGAGTCTTCAATGGCGGACGAGACAGTCGAGGTGCTCATCGTGGGCGGCAGCATGGTGGGGCTGTCCACGGCCCTGTTCCTCGCCCAGCAGGGCGTGCGGCCGGTGCTGGTGGAACGTCACCAGCATCTCTCGGCCCATCCACGCGCCCAGGCCGTGAGCCCGCGCACCATGGAACTGATGAGGGCGCTAGGACTTGAGGACGAGGTGCGCGCCAACGAGAACCCGCACGCCCAGTACGGGGACATTCTTCAGGCCGAATCCCTCGCCGGCCGCGAACTCGGGCGGTTCAGGGGCCCGTTCCGCCACGACCCCAGCGAGGTGGCCGCCACCGGCTGGACCCTGATCGGTCAGGACAAGTTCGAACCCGTCCTCCGGGCCCGCGCCGAAGCGCTCGGGGCGGACCTCAGGTTCGCCACCGAGCTGGTCTCGTTCTCCCAGGACGATTCAGGTGTCGATGCGATCCTCCGAAATGTCTCCGACGGTACGGAGCGTTCGGTACGCGCCCGCTATCTCGTCGCCACGGACGGTTTTCGTTCTCCGATCCGGGAGCGGCTGGGCATCGGTGTGCACGGTCCGGGCGTCTTCGGGCGCCAGATGAACATCGTCTTCCACGCGGATCTCGACGCGCACGTCGCCGGGCGTACCTTCTTCCTGTGCTTCGTGAGCAATGCCCAGGTCAAGGGTGTGCTGGGGAAGCTGGGCGGGGAGCGATCCGACCGCTGGGTGCTGGCGCCCAGCCTGCCGCCCGAGGACAGCCATCAGGAGTACGACACACAGGCATGCGTGGATCTGGTGCGTGCGGCCACGGGGGTGCCGGGCCTCGCGGTGACCGTGGAGTCGTCCACCAGTTGGGAGATCGGGGCGTGGGTGGCCGACCGGTTCCGTTCGGGCCGAGTGCTGCTGGCCGGCGACTGCGCACATGTGATGCCGCCCACCGGCGGGTTCGGCGGCAACATGGGTGTGCAGGACGCGCACAACCTGGCGTGGAAGCTCTCGCTGGTGTTGCGCGGTCAGGCCGGTCCCGGGCTGCTGGACAGCTACGAGCAGGAGCGGGCGCCGGTCGCGGAGTTCACCGTGGACCAGGGTGTCATCCGGTATCTGCAACGCAGCGGGCTGGACGAGGAGGCGGCGGCCCGGCATCAGCCGGAGACCACCGTGTTGTTCGGCCATGTCTACCGCTCCGGGGCGGTCGTGGGGGAAACCTGCATGGACGACGCTTCCCCCGTGGAGGACCCCGCGCTCCCCTCCGGCCGGCCGGGGACGAGGGCCCCTCATCTGCCGCTGGGCAAGGCCGAGGGAGGAGAGGGCACTCCCCTGCACGACCTGCTCGACGGAGGGTTCCTGCTGATGGCCGGCCCCGGCGGCAGCGCATGGGGCCCAGCACTCGCGGAAGTGCGCACCGCCACCGGACTCGCCGTCGCCTTCCACCGGATCGGTATCGCTGAGCCGTCCGAGGTCTCGGAGCGCTTCGCCAAGGCGTACGGCGTGGGCGAGGAGGGGGCGGTCCTCATACGGCCCGACGGCTTCATCGCCTGGCGTACCTCGGAAGGGCCGCTCTCCGCGGGCGCGGAGCTCTCTTCGGTCCTCGACCGGATCCTGTGCCGCGCCGGGTGAACCCCCGCACCTCCCGGACATGCTCTCGGCGCGCCTCCACGGAGGCGCGCCGAGGCGTACGGGGCAGTTTGATCAGCGGCGGTCGAGTATGTCGCGCAGAGCGTCGGTGACCGCGTCTGCCCAGCCGCCGTTCCGGTCCGTCGTCGCCCGCCAGCAGACGAACCCGTCGGGCCGTACGAGCGTGGCTCCGCCGTCCTCAAGGCCGTAACGCTTGCTGAACTGGCCTGTCGGGTCGGTGAATTCGGCGCCGCTGCCCACGGTGTGCGCCGTCAACTCGACGCCGAGCCGCTGTGCGGCGGCCACGGCCGAGCCGGTCCACTGCCGTGCGGCGGCCCCGGCGAACAAGGTGAACCCGTTACCGAAGAGGTCGATCGTGGACACCGGACCGTCCGCACTGTCCAGGGCGACGTGCGGCGCACGGCTCCCCGGACGGCCGCTCGGCTGGTCGGGGTTCTCGATCACCGTGTCGGGGGCGCCGGCCTCGGCCGCGAAAGCACCGACGGGGTAGCAGTAGCCGAAGGTCATGGTCGTCTCGTCCAGCAGCCGGTCGGCGACTTCCCGGAACTGCTTGCCCTCCCGCACGGCGAAGCGCAGCAACGCCTGCTCGACGGTCGCCTCCGCGACCGGCCGCCGTTCGGCGTCGTAACTCTCCAGCAGCCCGGGACTGGCGGCACCGGACAGTACGAGGCCGATCTTCCAGGCAAGGTTGTAGGCGTCCTGAATACCCGTGCTCGCCCCGAAGGCCCCGGTGGGGGGCATGACGTGGGCCGCGTCGCCGGCGATGAAGATCCGTCCGGTGGCGAAGCGGTCCGCGACGCGGGCGGAGATGTCCCAGGGGGGCATGTTCACGGACTCGATCTTCAAGGGCAGGTCGGAGGTGCCTACGGCGGCCCGGACCAGGTCGACGCAGCGTTCCTCGGTGAAGTCCGCCGCGCTCTGCCCCTTTTCGGGAAAGAAGGAGACGTTGATGACCCAGCGCCGGTCGTTGTCGATCGGAATGATCGTGCCGCGCACCTCGGGGTTGTTGACGTAGGCGGCGATGATCTTCCTGCCCTTGAGGGCGGACTCCAGATCGGCCTCGAAGAAGAAGCTGACGAGATTGGTGATGGTGCCCCGGCCGTGCGCACCGATGCCGAGGTGCTCACGCATCGGGCTGCGGCTGCCGTCCGCGGCGATCACGTACGCCGCGTGTATGCGTCCGGTGTCGCCCGTCGCCATGTCGGTGGTGTGGACCACGACACCGTCGGCGTCCTCCTCCAGGGCATCGACCCGGGTGTGGAAGCGCAGGTCGGCACCGACTTCCACGGCACGCTCGCGCAGGATCGGTTCCAGCTGGTTCTGGTCGATGAGCGTCCACGTCGCGGGACTGATGCGCCCGATGTCCTCGATCGAGGCGTTGGGCATGCGCACACGTTCTTCACCGGCCAACGTCACGACGTGGATCAGGTCGGTGTTGCCTGTGATCGGCGAACGGCCCGCCCGGATTCGTTCCTCCATGCCGACCGACCGGAAGAGCTCCATGGTGCGCGGGTTGATGGCCCGGGCCTTGGGGTGGGTGGACGTGTGCGGATGCCGTTCGAGCAGCGTCGCCCGCACCCCGCACCGGGCGAGGAAGACGGCGGCCGACAGTCCGGTGAGCCCGCCTCCGATGATGACGACGGGCGCGTTCTCCTGCTTCATGTCCTGTCTCCTGGGGGAGTCTGCGGGGCTGGTTGAGGGCGTGGTCACCGGTAGGCCGTCACGAGGGTGTGCGTGCCGAGCATCGCCTCGGTGCGCCCCTCGGCGAAGCCCGCCTCGCGGAGCCAGTTCCGGCAGTCCGCCGCCCGGTACTCGGATCCTTCGGGGCTGACCAGCCTCATGTGCAGGCTGCTGAGCAGCCGTTCCGGGTCGCTGCGGTCGTCGTCGATCATCCGGTCGTACACAAGCACCGCGCCGCCCGGCCGGACGGCGTCGAACACCCGGCGCAGCAGGGCGCGCCGTCGAGCGGTGTCGAATCCGTGCAGGATGTGCCCGAGAACGACCACATCGGCCTCGGGCAGAGGGTCGGTGAAGAAGTCGCCCCCCGTGTACCCGATCCGGCCTTCGAGGCCCAGCCCGCGGATGTGCTCGGTGAACAGGGGCCTGGTGCGCTCCAGGTCGAAGCACATCGCCTCAAGGTGGGGATGCGCCCGGACCAGAACGGCGGCGAGATTTCCGCGTGCGCCTCCCAGGTCCAGGAACGACCGGTAACCCTGCCAGTCGACGCGACGGGCCAGCTCCGTGCCCATCCGATCGCTGTAGGCGTCGAGGCCGGCCAGGAAACGCTTCATCTTGGCGGGGTCCTGATGCCTGTCCCCCACGAACCCGCCCTTGTCCGGGTCGAGATGCTGGGGTTCGCCGGTGCGCAGCCCTTCCGTGAGGCGGCCCCATGTCCCGTACAGGGTCTCGTTGGTGAGCTCGACGAACCCACCGAGGTACGAGGCCGAGCCGGGCACGAGGTAGGCCTGCGCCAGAGCAGAGTTGCCGTACCGGTCACCGGCACGCTCCAGCAGACCGAGGCCGACCAGGACGTCGAGGAAGTCGGCAGCCATGCGAGGGTGCAGACCGGCGCGCTGGGCCGTTCCGGCCAGGTCGGCAGGCCCCTCGGCCAACGCCTCGAACACCCCGAGCGCGAGGGCGCTGTGCAGGGCTTTGGCGGCACAGTCCGCGATGGTGAGCTTGATCAACGGGCCGGGATCGATCGCTTCCTCTGTCGTCGGATTCTCGGTCGTGGTCACATGTGCCTCCTGGCAGCCTGTCGACGTCCGGGGTGTTGCTGTGTGAACACCATGGTCGGCAGGGTTCGAGGAGGGCTCGAAGAGTTCTGAAGCCGTGCGCCCGGCCGGCCCGGGCACGGCGCGGATCCGCCCGGTATCCGGTTCGGGCATGACGAAGCGGCCGACCGCCTCGGGGGATTACGACGGTCGGCCGCAGCTCGTACGGGTCAGGGAACCAGAACGATCTTGCCGATGTGCGCCCGGGCCTCCATCAGCTCGTGCGCCTTCACGGCGTCCGTGAGGGCGAGGCGCTCGTGCACGACCGGTCGGACCTTGCCGCTGAGGATCATGTCGAACAGATCGCGCTGTCCGGCCGCGATGGCCTCCGGACGGTTGTACAGCATCGCGTACAGGGCGAATCCGGCGACGGTCTTCATCCGGCTGAGGGCCAGCGGGTGGATCGGCTGCATGGTTCCGCTGGCCGAGCCGTAGAAGACCAACCGCCCGAACTGGGCGGTGAGCTGGACGCTCTTGGTCAGGATGTCCCCGCCCACGGTCTCCAGGACGACATCGGCGCCCCGACCGTCGGTCGCGGCCTTGACCTGCTCGTCCCAGTCGTCGTCGGTGTAGTTGATGGTGACATCGGCTCCGAGGTCGCGCACGAAGTCCAGCTTGGCCTGAGTGCTGGCCGTCGCGATGACCTTGCCCGCACCCATGACCTTGGCGATCTGCACCGCGAGGTGCCCTACCCCGCCGGACGCGGCGTCGATCAGAATGGTCTCGCCCGGCTTGAGCTGACCGGACTCCTTGATCGCGTGGTAGGCGGTCTGGGCGGGGCTGGGCAGCAGCGTGGCCTCGGCCGCGTCGATGGCCTCGGGCAGGGCGATGAGCCAGGCACTGTCCGCGACGACATAGTCGGCGTAGGCGCCTCGGTCCACATCGGCGACCACACGGTCTCCCACCATGACGTTGGTGACGCCCTCGCCGACCGCCTCGACGACGCCGGCCACGTCACCACCCGGAGATCCCGGCAGATCCGCATGACCGCCGATCGGAATTCCCCGACGGCGCTGGACCTCGGCGAATGTCACTCCGATGGCTTCCGCGCGGATCAGCACCTCGCCCGGACCGGGCTGCGGCTTCTCCACCTCTTCGACGCGCAGCACTGCCGGAGCCCCGTGCTCGTCGTGGCGGACGATACGCATGATTTCTCCCAACTCAGGAGGTCTCTCGAGTCCCGGGTCACAGCCTGGGACTCCGCCCGACATGCGGGTTACATTTATATGCTTTCAAGCACTTGTCTGCAAGCATACACATGTTTGCAGGCGGTCACCACTCGTATCTGCGGCGGCTCTCAGACCGTCCCGAACCAGGCCCGGAGCGCGGCCCGGAGCCCGTCGCCGACCTCGCCGTCGGACGCAGCACGGTCCGCGGCCCACGCCACATAGCCATCAGGGCGCACCAGCAGGCCCGCCAGGTCCGGCTCCTCATCGCACTCGGCCCGCACATGACGCACCCGGGCCGGCGCCGAGACCGACCCACCCCACTCCTCGAACGCCTCCCCGATCCGGCCGGTCCCGTCGAGATCGAGCAGCACGCCCGCGCCCTCGTGCAGCAGTTCCGGGAGGGTGCACTTGCCGTCGCCCGTCCGAAGGTCGAGGTCCCGGGCGAAGTCACCGAGAAGTCGGTGCCCGGGTCCCTCGACGGGATACCTGACGGTGACGCCGCTCAGCATCTCGGCGAGGTGGCGGTTGACCTGTTCCCTGCGCATGAGATCGGTGAAGAGGAGGCGCAGGTCGGTGACGTAGGGATCGGGGTTCATCAGCGCGATCTGTGCGCGGGTGTTCTCCAGGACCTTGCGCGCGGGCACCTGGCGTTCCCGGTCGTAACTGTCGAGGAGCCCTTCCGGGGCCCAGCCGTGGATCTCGGCGGCGAGCTTCCAGCCGAGGTTGAAGGCGTCCTGGAGACCGAGATTGACCCCTTGCCCACCGACCGGGAAGTGGGTGTGCGCGGCGTCGCCCGCGAGGAGGATCCGTCCTTCCCGGTACCGCTCGGCCTGGCAGGCCGAGTCGGTGAACCAGGACAGCCAGCGCGGAGAGTGCGCGCCCAGGTCGTCGCCCCAGATCTCCCGCAGGCTGGCGCTCAGCTCCTCCAGGTCGAGGTCGTCGTCGGGGTTCTTTCCCCGCTCGAAGTCAAAGGTGGCGACACGGTGGTACGTGTCGTCCAGACGCACGCAGAACAGCAGCCCCCGCCCGGTGCGCTCCATCCCCATCGGGGCGTGCTCCGGATCGGCCAGCACGACGTCACCGAGCCGGGCGGTGACCCGCCCTCCGGTACCCGGAAATCCGATGCCGGCGGCTCGCCGAACCAGGCTGCGTCCGCCGTCGCAGCCCACGGCGTATGCGGCGCGCAGCGTGTAGGCACCCCCGGGGGCGACGATGTCGGCCACGACGCCGTCCGCGTCCTGGCGCACCGCCGTGACCTCGTGCCCGCGGCGTATCTCGGCACCACGGCCACGGGCGTGTTCCTCGAGAAGCCGCTCGGTCCGCGTCTGCTCGGACAGCAGCGCATAGCCGTGCCTGCTGTCGAGCAGAGAGAAGTCCACCCACTCGTCCAGCCCGGCGAAGTGTCCGTTGTTCCAGGAACGGGCTCCGTCACGGAACCGGGCGAGCAGACCGCGCCGGTCGAGCGACTCCAGTGAGCGGGCGTGCAGCCCGAACGCCTTGGAATGCGGCGAGCGCTCCGGCAGCCGTTCGAGGACAACCGGGCGAACTCCCGCGAGCCGCAGTTCGGCGGCGAGGAGCATACCCACCGGACCACCGCCGACGATGAGCACGTCGAAGTCCTGGTCGGATGTCATGGATCAGCCTTTCTGGGAGGGGGACATGAGAATCATATGCACATTGGCATGCAATTGCTTATCGTTACGCATATGCAGACGAGGTTCAAAGAGCTCGCCTAGGATGTCTTCCATGGACCCCTCGCCCTCGCCGCCGGCTGCCGCCGAGTTGCTCGATGCCGTTGGCCCGGCCTTCTCCCGGCTGCGGCGCGCCGCCGCGCTCAACGCACAGCGGCCGCTGTCCCGCAAAGACCTCAGCAGGACCCTGGTACTGGGGCTCGTGGAGGAGGGGCCGAGCCCTGACGGACAGGAAGTCACCGTGGGTGTGATCGGTGAGCGGCTGGCCGTGGACCCTTCGGTGGCCAGCCGCATGGTGTCCGACTGCATCTCTGCGGGCTATCTGGCCCGCGCGGCCTCGCAGCTCGACGGCCGTCGCACGATCCTGCAACTCACCGACCTCGGCAAGGAGATGCTCGCGGGCTTCCGCCGCCACCAAAGAGCGGCGTACGAGCACATCACCCGAGCGTGGCCGGAAGGGGAGCGGCTGGAGTTCGCCCGCCTGCTGATCAAGTACGTGGACGCCCTGGCGCACCTGCCGCACGGCACGGAATCCGGATAGCAGCGCACGAGGGCGGGCCCCGGTGACCCGCGCGGGACCCGCGTCCGTCAGATTCGCGCCAGTACGGCGCGCAGTACCTCCGTCAGCACCCCGGTCTCGTCGCCGGCGGGCTCGGCGCCGTCCGACCTCCAGGCCACGTACCCGTCGGGCCGGACGAGCACGGCGCCCTCGGCTCCCACTCCGTACCGGTCGGCCCAGAGCCCCTCCGGATCCTTGAGGACTCCCGCCTCGTCCGCTCTCTCCGCGACCACTCGCCAGGCGGTGACGTCGGCGTCCCACCGCCGCGCACCGGCCGTTGCGGCCACGGCCCAGGGCGTGCCGCGTTCACCGGCCAGCAGGACGAAGCCCTCTCCGAACAGGTCGAGCGTGGAAACCGGGCCGCCTCGGCCTTCGAGTATCACGTACGGCGCACGCGTGCCCGGGGCGCCTCGCAGGGTACGGGGATCGCACGGGTCCGGGCACTGCTCGTGCCCCGCCTCGGGGACGATTGCGGTGGATCGATAGGACTGTCCCATCGTCACCGTGAGCTCGTCGACCAGCTCGGCGCGCTGTTCCGGGGTGGCGGTTCCCGAGCGCACGGCCAGCTGGAGCGACGCCTGCTGTGCCGTGTACTCGCCCACGGGCCTGCGCTCTGCGTCGTAGGTGTCCAGGAGGGCCGTACCCGCCGAGCCCTGGAGCACCAGCGCGAGCTTCCAGGCCAGGTTGTGCGCATCGGCGATGCCCGTGTTGGCGCCGTATCCACCGGTCGGCGGGATGACATGGGCCGCGTCGCCGGCCAGCAGCACCCTCCCGTGCACGTACCCCTCGGCGATCTGCTCGGCCATGTCCCAGGGAAAGCGGGAGCGGATCGTCACTTCGACTCCCGGCGCACCGACGGCCGCGCTTACCAGCTCGGCACAGCGAGCGTCGGTGAAGGTGTCGAGACCTTCCTCGTGCTCCGCGTCGCGGCCGACGATCAGGGTCCCGCCGGTGAGCGTGTCGTCATGCACCAGGATCCCGGTGACCTGTGGGTTCTTGACGTGGACAACGCTGTAACGACGGTCCCCGAGCACCTGTTTCAGGTCGGCGCCGAAGGCGATGCTCACATGCCGGGAGAGCACGCCGCGGCCGTGCCGGGGCACCTTGAGGGTCTCGCGCACCATGCTGTCCGGGCCGTCA
This sequence comes from Streptomyces hyaluromycini, assembly GCF_002217755.1. Classification (GTDB taxonomy): domain Bacteria; phylum Actinomycetota; class Actinomycetes; order Streptomycetales; family Streptomycetaceae; genus Streptomyces; species Streptomyces hyaluromycini. Next base: position 864,500 of record NZ_BCFL01000016.1, read on the forward strand.
CAGGCCACCAGGAAGTCGCTGCGCACCGTACGGGAGGTGCCGTCGGCAGCGCCGAGCACCGCTGTGACGCCCTCGGGGTCCTCCTCGAACGAGAGAAGTTCGGTGCCGAACAGGAGGCGGGCGCCGAGCTCCTCGGCACGAGCACGCAACACGGGTTCCAGCCGGTCCTGCGGAAGCAACAGCAATCGCGCCGGGGTGACGTCACCCAGATCGTCCGCACCCGCCAACTCCTCACGGCTGAAAAGCACTTCACCGGCGAGCGATTCCACTCCGGCACGCGTCCGGTGGTTCTCGAACCCCGATGCGGCCCGCTTGGCCGCCTCCTCCGCACCGGCCTGGCGCAACAGCTCACCGGTACGCGGGTAGTAGCCGACCGCACGGGGGTGGATCGACGTGCCCGGATGGCGTTCGACCATGGTGCACGCGATGCCGTGGTGGGTGAGGAACAGCGCGGTGGACAACCCGACCAGGCTGCCACCCACGATCAGCACGGAGGTGTCGCTGGAACTCATCGCGGAGATCCTTCCAGGTCTGCGAGCGCATAGGTCGCCCAGTGGGAGTCGGCCTTGAAACCGAGCCTTCGGTTGAGCGCGATGACGGCGGCGTTGGTGGTCTCGTTGAAGGCCTGGACCACGGCCAGGTGAGCGTTCTCGCGGGCGGCCGTGAGCAGGAGGTCGGCCTTGACCCAGGTGGCCAGCGAACGTCGGCGCAGGTCCGGCACCACGAAGGTCTCCCCCGTGTCGGCCATCGGGCTGGCCCGCACGTAGAGGGTGCTGTAGGCCACGACGTCACCGTCGGTGCGGACGGCCGCCGTGACGTACTGCCGGTGTCCCGCCCGTTCTGCCTCGGCCTCCCTGGCACGTACGTCCTCGACGGTCGGTTCACGCACCTTGGCCTGCCCGTTCACCCGGGCGTCGAGCGCTCCCCAGGTGCGGGCGTAGGAGTCGACCAGGTCGTCGGGGCAACGGCCCGCCCAGCGCCTCAACCCGTGACCGGGAACCGGCCGGGCGGCGGCGGCCCCGAGCGCCGCGTGCGCGGGTCCCCGCAGCACCAGCCGGTTGCGCGCGTTCACCGCCGTGCACCGCGCGCCCACGAGGGCGGCGAAGCCGTCTGCCGCCTTTCCTTGTGGGGCGTCCACCAGGAGCGGACCACGTCCACGCTCTCGCAGGGCAGCCAGAGCGGCATCCACGAGTGCCCGGCCGTACCCCCGGCGCCGGAAGCCCGGGAAGACCCACAGGGAGCCATGCCCGGGACCGTCAGGATCCGCCAGGTCGAGGCCGAGCTTGACGATTCCAGCGGGCTCCGCCCCGTCGAAGGCGACCAGCAGGATGCGGTCGGCACCGTGCCGGCGTTGGAGCAGGCGCGCGAGCAGTTCCGCGGTCACCGGAGGATCGGCGGGAAGCTCACGCCGCATGGTCTCCCGGAACCCGGGAAGCAGTACGGCGATCGTGGCCGGGGCGTCCCCGTCCAGAGCGCGTACGTCCATCAGGCACCCCCGGTGACCCGGAGGGTCTCCCCATGGGTGTTCCCGTTCGCCGCGGAGCCCAGGAAGACCACGGCGTTCGCCACGTCCTCCGGCAGCGACATCCGCCCCGACGGCAGGGACCTGCCCTTCTCCTCCGGGAAGGAGGCGGGGACGTTGGCGAGTACCGTCTCGGTGAGCGTCTGCCCGGGGACGACCATGTTGACGAGAATGCCCTCCGGACCCAGCTCCCAGGCGAGGCTGCGTGTCAGCCCGTACAGCGCCGACTTGGCCGCCCCGTACGCGCCGGCACCGGACTTGCCCGTGTCCGCCAGCCCCGCGCCGATCATCACGATGCGGCCCCAGGGACACCCGCGCATCAGGGGCAGCACAGCCTGGATCGTGTGGAACACGGCGTCGACCGAGGTCCGCAGCACCTCCTGCCACTGCTTGGGCGGGATGTCCTCGAAGCGTGGAACCGGTCTGCCGGGACGGGGGATCGCCTCGCTCCACACGACGGCATTCGCCACGAGGACATCGATCCGGCCCCATTCCTCGGCGATCCGGGACACCGCGTCGCGGACGGACCGTTCGTCGGCAAGGTCGTAGCGCAGGACCAGCGGAGTGCCGCCCGCCTCGGCCACCAGCCGGGCCGTCTCCTGCGCGCGCTCCTCTCCGGTGTGGTACGTGACGGCGACGCGCGCGCCCTCGGCACCGTACGCCACGGCGGTGGCGCGTCCGATACCCGAGGACGCCCCCGTGACCAGCACCACTTTGTCGCGTAGATCGGTCTTCATGAGCGCGCCTCCGTGGTGAGTGGCAGACTGCCGATGCTCTGCCCGTGCCGGAAGAAGTCCTCCGGGTCATAGGTCCTCTTCACCCGGGACAGCCGGTCGTGGTTCGCACCGTAGTAGTCCGCCTCCCAGCCCGGTGTCACCCGTGAACTGGGGAAATTGATGTAGGAGCCGCAGGCGAGCGGGGCGAGGGCAGCGGCGCAGCGGTCGGCCCAGGCCGTGAACTCGGCAACGGTGCCGGGGGCCGGCTCGGGGTCCCGGCACGCGAGCTGATAGCCCGTGAGGAACTGTGCGGTGCGGTGCGCGTACGCCGTCTCCGTGGCGTCCACCCGGTTCGCGGCGCCGCCGACGGCGATGCACAGCAGATACCGTTCCTGATCCGATTCCGGGTTCCAGGCCGCAAGGAGGGACGTCGCCTCGGACTCGGTGACGGCCCGTGAGGTGAGGCGGTAGCTCTGCCGGGTCCAGGGATGCCGATGGCCCTCCGCCTCGGGACCGGTTCCCGTACGGTGGCACTGGGCGACGGTCTTGGAGCCGCACATCGCCTCGTGCAGCACGTCGGCGTACGGCCCGCGGGTGCCCACGGTCCGGCTCATCGGCTTGCTGCCGGCCCGCTCGGTGAGCTCGTCAAGCGCTCGTTCGAGGACCTCGGCCGGCCCCAGGTGGACGCCCCAGATCCGGACCACCGGCCTGCCGCCCGGACCGAACATGCCGGGCAGAACGACCAGGGACGAGCCGAGCTCGTCGGCACCCTCGACGCACCAGGCCTGCCAGGCCGCGAGGACCTGGACCGCGTCGTCGTACGCCCAGAGCGTCTCGTAGCCGATGAGGAGCGGCGCGTCGATCGGCCGTACCTCGATCTCGGTGACGATCCCGAAGGTGCCGCCTCCGCCGCCCCGCAACGCCCAGAAAAGATCGGGGTGTTCATCCGCGGAGCAGCGCACGGCCGTGCCGTCGGCCAGCACCACCCGGGCGGAGACCATACGATCGCTGCCGACCCCGAACTTCCTGGTCTGCCAGCCGATGCCACCACCGGTGAGGAAGCCGGCGGCGCCGACCGTGGGAAAGGTGCCTGTCACGATCTGGCGTCCCCGCTCTTTCAGGGCGTCCAGCGCGTCGAGTGACTGCGTGCCGGCTCCCAGCCGCACCGTCGGACCGTCGGCGGCCACCAGGTGCATCCGGGAGACGTCGATCACCAGTCCGGTCCCGGTGGACCAGCCGTTGAAACTGTGCCCACCGCTGCGCACATGTGTGCGCAGTCCGTTCTCTGCGGCGTGTCGTACGCACGCGCTGACGTCCTCCGGGGTCTCGCAGTACGCGACGGCTGCCGGAAGGATCGCGTCGTACTCTGTGTTCTGTACCTGACGGGCCAGCGGGTAGCCGGGGTCGCCGGGGAGGATCAGATCGCCGCTGAGGCGTTCTCGCAGCCTCATTCGGAGGCACCGAGTTTGTCGGCAGTGACCTTCGAGCCGGAGTGACCACGAAGCCTGGTGCCCTGCGGGTCGTGGAATTCGGCGCCTCCGGTGCCGTGCCAGCTGGAAGCGGAAACGAACTCCCCTTCCACCCTGACGTGGGCCTGCCCCACATGCTGTCCCTCGTCGTTCACGGCGAGGATGCGGAACTCGTACGCGAAGGTGTTGGGCCCCGTGGACCGCCACGCGCCCAGGCCCACGCTCTTGGTGTTCGCCTGAACGGACACGACCCCACCGTCGGCGGAGAAGGTGACGAGCCCCGGGACGGCCCTGCCGTCGTCGTCGAGCTGGGTGTTCCAGGTACCGACGAGCCAAGCATCGCTCATGACAACTCTCCTCGGAATCTTCAGAAGGCCTGCTGCGGGGACCACGGTGCGGTCACGATCTGGAGGACTGCTCGAGCGAGTCTGAAAGAATCGTGATCCGCGGTCCTGTCGGGCCACTCCGCCGGTGGCGGCGTAAGGCAGTCGAGCATCGCGCCGTAGAGGCACTCGATTTCGGCGACCCGCAGCCGTGTCCCGGGCGTGGTCGCCTGCTGTTCGGATGTCATCCGCACGTACCCCGCTTTCTGCGATGGTGAAAGGTCAGTCCACACGGACGGACAGCTCCAGACCGCCGTCGAGCGTCAGAGGGAGAGAGACGTAGCCGCTGTCAGCGGCACGAAGGCGGACCAGAAGGCCCGCGGCGTCCTCCGCACCGGCCGCGCCGGTGCGGGTCACGATCACCGCACCCGGCAGCAGCCGGGGCTCGAACAGACGGAGCGCGGGCAGGAACTGGCTGGGTTCACCCCCGAGCACCAGCAGATCGACGGGGCCCTCGACGGCGGCCAGCAGATCCCCGGGCACGCCCGGCACCACACGGCCGTACGCCGTCAGTCCCACTCGTTCCAGCGTGCCTCGGGCCCGCCCGGCCCGCTGTCGGTCGGCTTCGCAACCGATCACCTGCCCACGGCCGTTGGCGCTCAGGGTCTGGGCGATCCGGACCGTGAGGTCCCCCTCGGCGGATCCGCACTCCGCCACGTTCGTGGCCCCCGTGGCCAGGAGGAGCTGGGACAGCAGGGTGCTGGTACCGGCGGCCCGGGAGCGCGATGCGTTCCCGAGCAGGTGGGAGGAGGGAACCGGCGTGATTGGCAGCATGACTACGCTCCCCGTGTCTGAGTGCATTCGACGAGTGGCTGTTCCGACACCGAGGCTCCCAGGCCTTCGCGCGCGGACGACCGCCGTGGACGCTCCCACCACCTGGTATCGAGCCCGCCTCCAGAAGCCTCGGGTCAGGCGGCCCGGGAACCGCCGAAGCGGAGGGCCAGCTCGCGTTTGAGGACCTTGCCGCTCGGGCCGAGGGGGAAGCCTTCTACGAACTCCACCCGGCGCGGGTACTTGTGCGCGCCCAGACGACTCCTGCTCCACGCCACGATCCGCCCGGCGAGCTCCGTGTCCGTGCGGACGCCTCCTCGTGCCACCACCACGGCGCACACTTCCTCACCGTGCGCCTCGTCCGGAACACCGATGACCGCGACCTGCGCGATGGCCGGATGGCGGACCAGTACCTCCTCCACCTCGCGCGGGTACACGTTGTAGCCGCCCCGCAGCACCATGTCCTTCTTGCGGTCGACCACCACCAGACAGCCGTCGGCGTCCTTCCTGCCGAGGTCGCCGGAGCGGAACCAGCCGTCGACCAGTACCTCGGCGGTGGCCTCCGGCCGGTTGAGGTAGCCGGCCATCACGTTGTGGCCGCGTATGACGATCTCCCCCAGGTCCCCGTCGGGAAGAAGTTCGATCCTGCCCTCGACGTCGGCACGCGCGATGCCGACCTCGACACCCCAGATCGGCCGGCCCACCGTGCCCGGTTTGCACGGCCACGCCTTCTGGTTGTAGGCGACCACCGGTGAGGTCTCGGTCAGCCCGTACCCCTCGTAGACGGGGCACCCGAACGTTTCCTCGACCTTCTCCAGGAGCACGACCGGCAGGGGCGAGCCGCCGGAGAAGACACGGTCGAGGGGAGGCCGGGCCGGGCTGGTCTCGGCGGCTTCCAGCAACGCCGTGTACATGGTCGGGACGCCCATGAAGACGGTGCACTGCTCGCGCACCATGAGTTCCAGGGCCTGTCGCCCGTCGAACCTCGGCATGAGAACCAGCGTCGCGCCGGCACGGAAGCACGTGTTCATGCCGCAGATCTGACCGAAGGTGTGGAACAGGGGCAGCGCACCGAGCAGGACGTCGTCGGCACGGAGATCGAAGGGCGACAGCATAGTCGTGTCCACGTTCATGGTGATGTTCAGGTGCGTGAGCATCGCGCCCTTGGGACGTCCCGTGGTGCCGGAGGTGTAGAGGACCACCGCCACGTCGCCGGGCTCGCACGGAACGGGGCGCTCGACTGGAACGGCACGCTCGGCGAGCACATCAAGACGCGGGGCCGCGTCGTCCTCCTCCGCCATCACCGTCAGCAGCGGGACTCCCGCCGAACGCGCGGCGGGACCGCCCTCCGGCAGCAACGGCGCCGCGCACACCAGGACCTTGGCCGCCGAGTCCCGCAGCACGTAGGCGATCTCGTCCGCGCGCAGCAGGGCGTGCACGGGGACCACCGTCGCTCCGCGGGCGAGCGCGCCGAAGTAGACCATCGGGAAATGAGGCGTGTTGGGCAGCAGCAACGCGATCCGGTCGCCGGGGCCGATCCCGTGTTCGCGCAGGACCGCCGCATACCGTGCTGCCCCGCCCCACAGTTCCCGGTAGGTGATGCGGGCGGCGCCGAAGACGAGCGCCGGATGATCCGGGCGGCGCAGAGCGGATTCGGCGAGGATGGCAGCCACTGAGAGGGACATGTTGACCTCCGCGCGGGAAATTTTAAGAGCATGCACGACCGAGGCCCATGAGCATGGCATGCATATCCGGATTCTGTTGAGCGGAATGTTCAGTCGGCCGTCAATTGCCCGGTAATCGGGCCGGGAAAGCACGATGGACGACGGGTTACCCGGCACTGGACGCGCAGCGGAACATCCGCCTTTACAGGCCGCACAGCATCTCTCTACCGTCATTGAGGTCCGTGCAAGCCGCGAAGGTACTCACTCGACAGAAAGCGAGTCATCACCGTGCCGCAGCATCTTGACCTCTTCTCGGAGCAGATCGAAGAAATAGCCGAAAGGAAAAGGGAGTTCCTTGAGATAGGCCGCAGGGCAGGAAGGTTCCCGAGTGCCCGCACCTGGAACAGGGGCACTGAAGACACCTCCGACATCAGCGTCTGGTGCAGCAACGACTACCTGGGTATGGGACAGCACCCGGACGTACTGGAAGCGGTGAAGCGTGCCGTCGACGAATTCGGCGCCGGCTCCGGCGGTTCACGGAACATCGGCGGTACCAACCACTACCACGTGCTGCTGGAAAAGGAACTGGCAGATCTGCACGGCAAGGAAGACGCCCTGCTCTTCACATCCGGATACACTGCCAACGACGGCTCACTGTCGGTTCTCGCCGGCCGGATGAAGGATTGCCTGGTCTTCTCGGACGAGCTCAATCATGCCTCCATCATCGATGGCCTTCGGCACAGTGGTGCGGAGAAGCGCATCTTCCGCCACAGCGATCCGGCACATCTGGCGGAACTGCTGTCGGCCGCCGACCCCGAACGACCCAAGATGATCGTCCTCGAATCGGTCTACTCGATGTCGGGCGACGTGGCGCCGCTCGCCGAGATCAGCGACATCGCGAAGCGGTACAAGGCGACCACGTTCCTCGACGAGGTGCACGCCGTGGGAATGTACGGCCCCCAGGGCGCCGGTATCGCGGCGCGCGAGGGGATCGCCGACGACTTCACCGTCATCATGGGAACTCTGGCAAAGGGGTTCGGCACCGCGGGGGGATACATCGCCGGGCCGACGCCGCTCGTCGACGCCATCCGCGCCTTCTCCCGCTCGTTCATCTTCACCACGTCCCTGCCGCCGGCCGTCGCCGCGGGTGCGCTCGCCGCGGTCCGGCACCTCAGGGCATCGGAACGGGAACGTGACGCCCTCGCGAAGAACGCCCGCCTGCTCCACCGTCTGCTCACCGAACGGGGCATCCCCTTCCTCTCCGACGGTTCCCACATCGTGTCGGTGTTCATCGGTGACGACGCGACCAGCAAGCAGGCCTCCCGGCTGCTCCTCGATCGCCATGGCATCTACGTGCAGGCGATCAACGCTCCCAGCGTGCGGACCGGCCAGGAGATCCTGCGGGTCGCGCCGGCCGCCGTGCACACACTCAGCGACGTGCAGAAATTCGTGGAGGTCCTGGACCAGATCTGGCGCGAGCTGGAGATCGCCCGCGTCCAGGAATAGCACCTCGACGCGCCGCCGCCCCCGAACGGGGCCGGCCGGGACCGCAGTTGCGCAGGTCCCGGCCAGTCCGGCCGGCATCACCCCACCAGCCCTTCCCCATCGAATCTCGAGAGCCGCCGGACACCATGGGCCGTCCGCGATGCCCATCACCCGATTCGGGCCCGTCCCACCCTCCCGAGATTGGATCACCGTGGCAGCACTCATTCCCGTGTCCACCGGAGAGCCGGAGCGCGATACGACCCACTACGTGCAGGCCATCCTCAGGAGCCTGTGGCTCCGCGGGGACGACACGGCGTTGCGCTGGCGCGGCACATCGGTCTCCGCACGCGGCCTCCACCGGGACATCGGCCTCGCGACGGAGGGCCTGCGCCGGCTGGGCGTGGGCCCGGGCACCACGGTCGGCGTGCTGACGGAGGCCAACAGCCCCCTGGCACTGACCGCTCGCTACGCCGCGCACCTGCTCGGCGCGACAGTCGTGTACGTGCGCTCGACGAACCCCGGACCACAGGCCCCCGCCCTGCCGGCCGCCGACCAGGCGGAGATCCTCCGCGAGACGGGCGCAGACCTGCTGGTGGTCGACCCCGCGAACGCCCGGACCGGGCAGGCCGCGGCAAACCTGTTGTCCCCTCCGGTCCGCCTGGCCGGCTTCGGCGAGTGCGGGGCGGGGATCCCCACTCTCACCGCGGCGGACGTCCCCGCGGACCGACCGGCTCCGGCACACGAGCCCGACCTCGCAGTCGTGACCTACACCAGCGGCAGCACCGGCCGGCCGAAAGGCATCCGCCAGTCGTTCACCGGCTGGAACAGCACGGTGCTGTCCGCCTACCCAGCGCTTCGGAACGCGGGGAAAGTCACGTTCCTGGTCGTCACCCCGGTCAGCCACGCCGTCGGCGTGATCCTGGACATCGTGCTCGCCGCCGGCGGCACCGTCGTACTGCACGAGCGTTTCGAACCGGGACAGACCATCCGGGCGATCGAGGCTGAGCGGATCACCGGCACCTATATGGCGGTGCCCCAGCTGTACGCCCTGCTCGACCACCACGCGCTCGCGGACACCGACGTCTCCTCGCTGCGCCAGCTCATGTACGGCGGCTGCCCCGCCTCGCCGGAACGCCTCGCCCAGGCCGTCCGGTTCTTCGGCGACGCCCTGATGCAGAACTACGGTACGAGCGAGGGCGGGAGAATCACGTTGCTCGGCCCGCGGGACCACCACAGCCCGGAGTTGCTGTCCACGGTGGGCCGCCCGTTCCCCGAGGTCGACCTGAGCGTCCGCGATCCGGAGACCGAGCAGGAACTGCCTCCGGGGCGCACCGGCGAGGTGTGGATGAAATCCCCGAACATGATGTCCGGCTACGTCGGCGATCCCGCTCTGACCGCGAGAACGCTGCGGCACGGCTGGCTGCGTACCGGTGACCTCGGTCATCTGGACGCCAAGGGCTATTTGCACCTCACCGGGCGGCTCAGCGACGTGATCAAGTCCCGCGCGACCAAGATCCACCCCGCGACGGTGGAGAAGGCACTGGCTTCCCACGAGGGCGTCGCGAACGCCGTCGTGTACGGCGTACGGGACTCGGACGAGCTGGAGCACGTGCACGCGGACGTGGCTCTGCGGCCAGGGGCCGGGTGCACCGCGGAGCAACTGCGCCGCCACGTGGCCTCCGTACTCACACCACTGCACGTTCCGGCTCGGATCACTTTCCACGCCGAACTGCCACTGGCCGTCTCCGGGAAGGTGGACCGCCGGCAGCTGCGGTCCCTGGCCGAGCGGTCCGCCGCTCCCGACGCCGACTGACGAGGAGTGCCCCCGTGGACGGACTGCTGGCACGCACCGTATGTCCACCCACCGCAGGTGAGCACGCGGTCGGGTTCCGGATACTGGGCCCGCTGGAGGTCGTGAGCGGCGAGCGCATCCTGCCCGTACGCGGATTCACGCAACGCGCCACCCTGGGATTCCTGCTCCTGCATGCCAACCACGCCGTCACCACCCGTGATCTGGTGACGGCGTTGTGGCCGGCCGAAGCACCCCGCACGGCGCGCAAGATGCTGCAGAACGCGGTCTCCGGGCTGCGTGGCACCCTCAGGCAGTACGAAGTGCACGCCGACGCCACGGCCCTGGTGAGCCGCGGCCCCGGATACACTCTGCGGCTGGATCCCGGATGCCTGGATCTCGTCTCATTCCGACGAGCCGCCGCCCGGGGCCGGACACAACTGTCGGTCGGCTCGTTCGGCAGCGCGGCACGGCTGTTGCGAGAGGCCCTCGCGATGTGGCGGGGCCCGGCGCTGGAGGATCTTGCCGAGTCCGGCGTCGCCTGGGCGGAGCTGGCCGGTCTGCACAGTGAGCGGATGGCCACGCGCGAGGACTGCTACGAGGCGGAACTGGCCTGCCGTCGCCATCACGAGGTCGTGGGAGAACTACAGGCGGCGGTCGACCAGGACCCCTTGCGGGAGCGGATGTGCGGCCTGCTGATGCGCGCGCTGTATCACTGCGGCCGGCAGGTCGACGCCCTGCGCGTCTACCACCGGCACCGTGCCGCCCTGCTCGAAGGGCTGGGACTTGAGCCGGGCCACGGTCTGCGGGAGTTGGAGCGGGCCATCCTGAACCACGATCGAGCCCTGGCTCCGTCGGCGCCAGGAACGATCGCGGTGACGGCCGGGGGCGGCGGGAGGGGACCGTCTTCGCTCAGGCCGACGACCGCAGGACGGTCCGGGAGCCGCCCCGTACGCACCGATCCGGAACTCGGCATGCTGCTCGGCGTGCTGGATCTCGTACGGCGTCGGCGGCAGCCGCACCTCGTCACCGTCCTGGGCCGTCCGCACGCGGGGAAGAGCCGGCTGGTCGCCCGCCTCCGAAATGCCGTCCGCCAGGACGAGGGAGCGGTGCGGTGTGTTGTCGGCCGGATGCCGCCCCGCGGCCACGAACGGCCGGTCGGCCTCACCGTACTGGCGAACACGCTGAAAACCCTGGACCCTCTCGTGGCAGGCGTCCATGCGCGTCCGGGCGCACACGTGGACGAGGCCTTCATCGCCTGGCGGAGCGTGCTGCGACAGGCATCTGCGGTGCGCCCGCTGATCACAGTCTTCGAAGACCTGCACCGGGCTGACGACACGCTGTTGGGCTTCATCGACAGCACCGTGCGTACGGCCGGCGAGGTTCCGCTCCTGGTCGTCGTCACCGCCCAGCCCGACTTCCTGGAACACCGGACCGGCTGGGGCGACGGTCTGCCCCACACCACCACGTTCACTCTGGATCCGCCGGGCGAGGATCCGCTCCGGCCGGTGCCACGAAAGGGTCGGCAGGCATGAAGACCTTCCTGCGCCGTTGTGCCCGTTCGCTCTGGCAGAGCCTGGTCGCGTACGGCGCCATGCAAACAGGTGTCTGTGCGCTGTCCGTAGGCGGATACCTTCTCGGTGCCCCGCCGCCCGGCGGCCCCGAACGTCTGGTCCCCGATGAGCCTCTGAGCGAGCTGGAGCTGCTCCTCCTCAGGGAGTTCACGAATGGAGGCAGGCCCGAGGTCTGACCGCAGGACGCCGACGGGCCGCACGGTACCCACTTGACCCAATATATTTCGGTACCTAATCATGAGGCCATGAAGTATATTGAGGGATCAGAGCCGGAGGCCCCTCAGCCCCTCGGCGGCGACGCACCCATCGGACAGCTGTTCGCACTTGCGGCACGGCTGTCCGGCAGCACCTGGGTTCGGCTGCTGAACGAGCGCCTGGGGATCGGATGGACCGCGTTCAACGTCCTTCGCCGGCTCGGCGAGGCGGACGGCCAGACATCGAAGGAGATCGCTGCCGCGACCATGGTCGCGGCTTCCACCCTGACCGGCGTCGTCGACACCCTGGAGAAGGACGGGCTGATCGAGCGGCGCCGCTCGGAGGTCGACCGAAGAGTGGTCCGGCTCCATCTGACCGAAGCCGGGCGGCAGCGCCTGTCGGTGTCCGACGCCGAGTTGTCCCGTGTCTTCGAGGGGTTCTTCGACCACGTCGACCCGGCCGACGAGCCGGTCGTCCGCCGCTTCCTGCGTACCGCAGTGGAGCGCTTCTCCACCGAACTCGGCCTCGTGCCACCGACTTCGGCCGACACCGGCCGCCACACTTCCGGAGCCCCATCGTGCTGATCAGGGTCTTACGAGCCCATCTGCCTCCCCATCGCAAAGCCCTCGCCGCCATCCTGGTACTGCAGTTGGCGCAGTCGGCGGCGGCCCTCTACCTGCCCACTCTGAACGCCGACCTGATCAACAAGGGTGTGGTGGCGGGAGACACCCCGTACATTCTCCGCACCGGCGGCTTCATGGTCGCCGTGGCGTTCCTCCAGATCGCCTGTTCCCTGGTCGCCGTGTACTTCGGCGCCACCGTCGCCATGGCCATCGGGCGCGACGTACGGGCGGAGGTCTTCGACCACGTGCAGACGTTCTCCGCCCGAGAACTTGATCGGTTCGGCGCCTCGTCGCTGATCACCCGTACCACCAACGACGTGCAGCAGGTGCAGACCGTCGTACTCATGACGCTCACACTCATGGTCGTGGCGCCCTTCACCTGCCTGGGCGGCATCGTGCTGGCGCTGCGGCAGGACGCCGCCAGCTCGGTCGTCCTGCTCATCGCCGTCCCGATCCTGGCCGCCGCCATCGCCGTGATCGTCAGCAGGCTGAACCCGCAGTTCCGCCTCATGCAGAGCCGTATCGACCGGGTCACCGGCGTACTGCGGGAGCAGATCACCGGAGCCAGGGTGATCCGGGCCTTCGTCCGCGACCTGCGGGAGCGCCGGCGCTTCGAAGAGGTCAACACCGAGGTGTCCGAGGTGAACCTGCGGGTCGGCCGGCTGATGGCGGTGATGTATCCGACGGTCCTGGTGGTGATGAACGGCTCGTCCGTGGCCGTCCTGTGGTTCGGCGGACACCGCATCGCCTCCGGGGACATGCAGGTCGGGTCCCTGACCGCTTTCCTCACCTATCTGGTGCTGATCCTGATGTCGGTGGTCCAGGCGACCTTCATGCTGATGACGATCCCCAGAGCCGAGGTCTGCGCGGAACGTATCGTCGAGGTGCTCGGCACGGAAACCAGCGTCACACCGCCGGCGCAACCCGTCGCGCCTGCCACCCCCCGTGGCGAACTGGAGCTCACCGACGTGGAGTTCCGCTTCCCCGGCGCCGAACAGCCGGTGCTCAGCGGCATCGACCTGATCGCCCGCCCCGGCGAGACCACCGCCGTCATCGGGCGCACCGGCAGCGGCAAGAGCACGCTGCTGCGTCTGGTCCCCCGGCTGATCGATGCCACCGCCGGCTGCGTACGCATCGACGGACTGGATGTCCGCACGCTCGGCCCCGACTCCGTCTCGTCCACGATCGGCCTTGTCCCGCAACGGCCGTACCTCTTCTCGGGCACCGTCGCCTCCAATCTCCGCTACGGCAAACCCGACGCCACGGACGAGGAACTGTGGCACGCCCTGGAGACCGCGCAGGCCCGCGCGTTCGTCGAGGGCATGCCCGACGGGCTTCAGTCGGAGATCTCCCAGGGCGGCACCAATGTCTCCGGGGGCCAGCGCCAGCGACTCGCCATCGCCCGCGCTCTGGTCCACCGTCCCCGTATCTACCTCTTCGACGACTCCTTCTCCGCACTCGACGCCTCCACCGACGCCGCCCTGCGCGCAGCACTGGCCCGGGAGACGGCCGACTCCGCGATCGTGCTGGTCGCTCAGCGCATCAGCACCATCCGGGACGCCGACCGCATCGTCATCCTCGACGAGGGGCGCGTCGTCGGCACCGGCACCCACGCCGAGTTGCTCGGCGGCAACCCGGTCTACCAGGAGATCGTGTCGTCCCAGTTCACCGAGAGCGAGTCCGTCTGATGAGCAGTCCCCCAACCTCCGGTCGGCCCCCCGCGCGGGAGAGCACCCCCCGGCCCGGCGGATCCGGTGGCCACGGCCGCGGCCGGTCCCGGCCGGCCGACGACTTCTGGGGCACCGGCCGCCGGCTGCTCGCCGTGCTCCGTCCCGAACGAGCGCTGATGACCGCCACGCTCGCCGTGTGCACCATCAGCGTCGCCCTCTCGGTGATCGGCACGAAGATCCTCGGCCACGCCACGGACGTCGTCTTCTCCGGAGTCGTCAGCAGCCACCTGCCCTCCGGTACGACCACCGCGGAAGCCATCCGTGCCCTGCGCGCACAGGGCGACGACGCGCAGGCCGACGCCATCGCCTCCATGCACGCCGTGCCCGGGGCGGGCATCGACTTCGACCGGGTCGGCGGCGTCCTCCTTCTCGCGGCGGTCATGTACGGCGTCAGCGCCCTGCTGATCCTCGTCCAGGGGCGTCTCACCGCGGTCATCGTGCAGCGGTCGACCTTCCGCCTGCGAGAGTTCGCCCAGTCGAAGCTGTCACGGCTGCCGCTCGGCTACTTCGACCGACAGCCGCACGGCGAGGTGCTGAGCCGTGTCACCAACGACATCGACAACGTCAGCCAGACGTTGCAGCAGACCTTCAGCCAGATCGTGAACTCCGTTCTCACGGTCGTCGGTGTGCTGACCGTGATGTGCCTGATCTCTCCGTTGCTCGCGCTGGTCGCCGCGGTCACGGTACCGGTCTCCATCTACGTCGCCGCCGTGATCGGCAAACGGGCCCAGGGCAGGTTCGCCCAGCAGTGGGCCATCACCGGCCGGCTCAACGGTCACGTCGAGGAGATGTACACGGGCCATGACCTGGTGAAGGTCTTCGGGCGGCAGAAGGAGGCGGCTGTCACCTTCAAGGAGCACAACGACGCCCTCTACGCGGTGAGTGCCAAGGCCCAGTTCGTCTCCGGGACGATGCAGCCCGCGATGCTCTTCATCGGCAACCTCAACTACGTGCTGATCGCCGTGCTGGGCGGTCTGCGCATCGCCGCCGGCGGTCTGTCCATCGGCGACGTGCAGGCCTTCATGCAGTACTCCCGCCAGTTCAGCGCTCCCCTCACCCAGATGGCGAGCATGGCCGGCGTGATCCAGTCCGGCGTCGCCTCCGCCGAACGCGTCTTCGCCTTCCTCGACGAACCCGAGCTGGCTCCCGATCCGGCCGCACCCGCGCGCCCGGATCGGGTGGACGGACGCATCCGGTTCGAGAGCGTCAGCTTCGGCTACACACCTGAGACTCCGCTGATCGAGGACCTCTCGCTCGCGGTCGAACCAGGCCGGACGGTAGCCATCGTCGGCCCCACCGGGGCGGGCAAGACCACTCTGGTCAACCTGCTCATGCGGTTCTACGAGGTCACCGCGGGACGCATCACCCTGGACGGGGTGGACATCGCCACCATGTCCCGGGACGACCTGCGCTCGAACTTCGGCATGGTGCTCCAGGACACCTGGCTGTTCGGCGGGACAATCGCGGAGAACATCGCCTACGGGGGAACGGACCCGACTCACGAGCAGGTCGTCGAGGCAGCCATGGCCACCCATGTCGACCACTTCGTGCGTACTCTCCCGGATGGCTACGACACCGTTCTGGGCGAGGGTACGAACAGTGTCAGCGTCGGTGAGAAGCAGCTGATCACCATCGCCCGAGCCTTCCTCTCGGATCCGGCCGTCCTGATCCTCGACGAGGCGACCAGCTCGGTGGACACTCGCACCGAGCTCCTGATCCAGAACGCCATGCACTCATTACGCCAGGGCAGGACCAGCTTCGTCATCGCCCACCGGCTCTCCACCATCCGGGACGCCGACGTGATCCTGGTGATGGATTCCGGCAGGATCGTGGAGCAGGGCAGCCACACCGAACTGCTGGCCGCCCGTGGCGCCTACGCCCGCCTGTACGCGGCACAGTTCAGCCAGGCACTCGCGGAGGTCGACTGACGGCTCCCACGCGGACCCGGACGGACCACGGGACCACGGCCGCACCGGCCGTGGTCCCGTGGTCCGTCCCCTGGGCTCAGGCACCCGGAAGCGGACGCACCGGGATACCGGCGTCCTGCAGCCCGGAGTAGTCCACGACCTCCCAGTGCTCCGCGACCTTCCCGTCGACCAGGCGGAACTGGTCGGAGGTACGCATCAGCAGTCGGCGTCCCGTCGGTGTCCGTCCGCGTGACGTACCGGTGAAGTGCCCACGCCAGGTGGCGAACACCATCACCTTGTCCCTGTCGGCGAGCAGATGGTCCACGGTGGCGGTCAGGTCGGGAAACGCGGCGAAGTTCCCGGCGAAGTACTCCTTGAACGCCTCGACTCCGTGCGGAACGGCGGGCATCTGCGCATTGTGGTGCAGGTAATCCCGTTCGTAGTAGGCCCCCGCCCGATCCAGCCGGTGCTCGGTCATCACCTCCCGGTAGGCGCTCAACACGGTGGCCGAGTTCGCCCGCTCGAGAGCGCTGTGCGTCCCGAGCAGCCTCGGCTCCTGCGGCCCAGGCCCCTGTAAGGGCAGCGCGCCGAACATCCTGAGGACGGAGTAGTCCACGACGGCCCAGTGCTCGGCGACGCGGCCCGCCTCCATCCGGAAGAGTTCGCTGGTACGCAGTTCCAGCTTCCGGCCGCTGGCGCACTGCCCGGCGAAACTGCCGGTGTGCTGCCCCTCCCAGGTCATGAACGCCATGACGCGGTCACCGTCGGCGAGCAGGGCGTCCACGGCCACCGAAAGATCCGGAAAACCGTGTGTCAGTTCACTCCAGAACCTGCTCAGACCCTCGTGTCCAGGGGCGACCCGTGGGTCATGCTCCTGATGACCCTCCCTGTAGTAGTGGTCGAGCCGGTCGAAGCGATGGCCGTTGTACACGTCGTCAACAAGTCGCAGGACCGGATCGACCTCTCCTTTGTGGTCTGCTCCGTCATTTGATGAGACGCCGAAGCTGTCTACATGAGTCACTCTGGCTCCCGCCCTCGTCGACACCAGCGTGCGCCAAGCTCACAGTGGTCCTCTGGAGACATGCTCGAGTCGCCCTGTGGCCGGTCGCGTCCCGCCGGGTGGTGCGGGCACCGGCCGAGCCGATTCGGTTCCGGAGCGGGGAACCGGCGGTCGGCTCCGGTCAACGTCGACCAGGCACTTGATTCCCGGCTCCGGCCCTGCCGCCGGCGTCTGCTGTGCGCCGCGATCCTCATCTGCGTACGGGCGGAGGATCGCTTGACGCAGGAGGCCGGGTCACGTGTTCGCAGGGTCCGCCGACACGGCGTTCACCCCGTCGCGACCTGCGCTCATCACGAAGAGGTGCCTCACTCGGAAGCAGCTGTCCGTAGATGTCGATCGTGGTCTTGATCGACTGATGGCCCGGCCGGCGCGAGACCTCGTGGATCGGCACACCGTGAGCCAAGGCGATCGAGGCGAAGAAGTGTGCGTCGTCTGCGTCGAGCACGCCATCGACGCGACCGACGCGGATATCACCAGCGCGATCATCCCGCACTTCCAAGGCGTTCGTGACGGAATCGGCGCGATGGGCAGCCAGTACGCGATCGGTGTGTACGGGTGCCGCAACACCTGCATCCGCCTCGAAGCCGAGGGTCTCACCACCCGGAGCTTCGTCAGCGGCATGTCGACCGGCTACAGCGGCAATCTCGGCTACCCGCTCCCGGACAACTGGGCCTTCGACCAGATCAAGGATTTCACGCCGGCCGCCGGCACCAGCGGCGCAGTGGAGATCGACAACGACATCGCCTCCGGCCGGGATCCGGGCATCGACAGCGTGACCCGGCCGCGCGACCCCAACGACGCCTTCTACACCTACCTGATCCGGCTCGAAGCCAGGGCCGGCCAGTGGATCGACCAGGGGCACACCGACCGGTCCGCACCCGAACTGGTCGCGCAGTACCTCCGAGCACGTGACGGGCTCTACAAGTTCACGGGTGCCGACACCACCTTCGGCTCGCTCGACCAGGATTTCGTCAACTTCGTGAACGGCTATCCCGACGAGCCGTTCGCGGGCCCGCTGCGCGACCCCGGCCTGCTGTGGGATTCCGACGTCGATCACTTCGGTGCGTCTTTCGGCGCCGTCCTCACCACCGGTCTTGATGACGACCTCACATCGGCCAGCCTGGCGGACTTCGGGAGCTGGGGCGGCGATCTCGTCAGCGTGCTGGGGCAGTTCCACCAGAGCGGGCTGTCCGACGACCAGGCATACGATTTCGCCGCCGGTTTGATCGCCGGCAAGGCCGACGGCACGTACTTCTCGCTCGGCGACGTCCTCGCCGATATCGACGCACGGGTCCTGGGCCACGCCGCCCTGCAGGATTCCGGCCAAACGCTGTCCGCGGCATTCCAGGCGAACTACGCGTCGCCTGCCGCTTCCGTCGCGCGGCGCAAGGCGTTCTACGCGCTCCGGTTCGGCAGTTCGACCGACACATTGGGATCGGCGGCCGTGAGTGCGATGGTCCGCGGCACCGCCGAGACGGCCGCCATCCGAGCAGCCTTCTGGTTCGATCAGTTCGGATCGGTGACCTGCCCCTCTCCTGAGTTCATGTCCGCCGACGCACTGGGCGGTGTGGCGACGGCATTCCGCGACGCCATCCTCCAGTACTGCTCATGACGAATCGAGTACGTGACATGAACGACCCGAAGGACACCCGTCGGCAGGTCCTGGCTCTCGGAGGTCTGACACTGGGCGTCGCCGCCGTCACCGTCGTCGGCCTCGGAGGCCCTGCACGGGCCGATTCCGCCGCCGATGTGGCGCTGCTGCCGGTCGGGGCGAGCCCGGTCTCGGTCCTTTCGGGCGTCGGTGTCCAACCGGCAGCGTTCCCAAGACAGTTGGCTGTGCAGGTCCAGCACACGGGCGCGGATCTTCCGGCCGGGACCGAAGTGGCCGTCACCTACGACCCTCGGCTCTACTCCCCGCTGCCCGCCGCGGTGGCCACCATCGACGACCGTCGGCTGCGCACGACGAGCACGATCACCACCGACCCCAGGACGACGCTCGCGACCTGCACGGTCACCCAGTCCGAAACCGTCGCCGCGGGCAGTGATCCGGTGGTCGCCGTGGGAACCGCGTACCCCGTGCTCTATCCACGCGACCTGGACCGGGCCCGGCCCCTGCCGCCGCGTCCTTCTCCGTCGCGCTGGACCCCCAGATCGTGAGCGACGTCAAAGTCGCCACCGCCCGGCTCAATCACAAGGTGCACGACTCCGGTGTACGACTCCTTTCGCGTGCCCGGACCGCGTCGTTGTTCGAAACCCACTGGAGCACAACGGTGAAGCTCAAGTCCGGTGACCGGCTCGATCTGGGCCTGGAGGTGGCGACACGGAAGCCGGCGGGCGACCTGTCGGCCATCAAGCACCCCTTGGTAGGGCTGATCGACATGGTCAACCACGGCACCCAACGGCAGACCGGCCAGAACTCGATGTCGCGGACCGATGCAGTGTGGCAATGATCAGTGGCTATGTGTGGACCCTGCCGGCGGTGACCATCGTCGGCTGGATCCTGTCGTGGTGGGGAACACGGCGGATCCGGTGGTGTCTGCTGTCCGCCGCGACCGTCATCTCCGTGTCCTGCCTCGTCATCGGGGACCGTGACAAGGGGCCGCAGATCAGCCCGGGAACCATCGGCTGCTCGCCGGCCCTCAATTGCATGGACTGGCGTGGGATCTACTGGCTGGAGGCCGGACTGATCGGCTTCGTATGCCGCCACCCTCCGCCGCACCGGCCGCGACCACCAGCGCCCCCTACGAGCCTCCGGGTCCTGGACGGGGGTGTTCAGGCCGAGAGGGTGCCGCTCGGTCGACACGGAGTCCCCGTCCGACTGACAGGTGCTGAGCATGCGCTGCTGCCGCGACGAACCGACGGTCGGCGGTGGTGCAAGGAGGACGGTGGTCAGGGCGTGACTTCCGGGTGGTGTCCTCACTTCGGGGAGTTCGCCGCGGCGGGCGGGGATGAGGAGGGCGGGTTCGGGGGCTCCGTGAGGTGTTGGGTGCCGCCCGGACCGGTGCAGGCGTGCACCCCGGAGGTAAGCTGGACACAGGCTTTGGCCGTTGAGGGGCTGGGGGCAGCGACCATCGCGGTGAACGTGTCTGTGTCGTAGTGGACTCTGTTCTGGTACGTCCGGCCGCCCTCGCTGACGACCCGTGCGATGTCGCCGGGACGTCCCCAGCTGATACGGGACCATGCGGCTTTGCAGGCGTCGCTGTAGCGCAGCTCCACATAGACCCCGGCGATCTTGTACAGGGCAGCGGTCCATGCGTCGCCACCGCAGCCGGTTTGCTTGGGGTTCTTGCCGGCGCAGCTGTCCGAGAAGCAGTTGACGTCCAGCTGCCTGGCCGGTGTGCCCGTTCCCGGTGTGGCGTCGGGGTCGGCGTGCGTGTGCGAGGGCCCGCCGAACACGCTGAACAGGGCGGCACATGACGCAGCGGCAGCGGCAAGAGCGGCCCCGGCCCAGACCAGCGTCCGTCTGCCGAGGCGACGGCCCGAGGGCGGCTCCCCTGCTCCAGTGACAGGAGTGCGCTCGGTCACGACGACAGATGCCTCAGCCTGCCCATCACGGATGTAGGGGGCTTCTTGGTCGTGCCAAGCGGTGTTCGCCAGATCCCAGAGCCGCACGAGCCGGGCCGGATCGGAGTCGGCCAGCTTGCCGAGTGCGGTCACCGCATGCTGCGGCGGCAGTGCCTTGCCGTTGAGATAGCGTTCCCAGGAAGACTTGCTGTGCGGGGTGCGCCTGGCGAGGACAGCCAGGCTCAGCCCAGAGCGGTCCTTCAGCCCCCTCAGTTCGACCACCAGAAGGCGGACGTCCGAGGCGAGGCCCTCGGGTAACGGCTTCCAGTCAGTCAAGCACGTCCTCCGTGCCCCAATACGTTGCGCCCTCTACATGATGTTCATTGCTTTCCTCCCCAGCGTATCCAGAGTGGGCGGACTCGTAGCAATGGTTTCGTGTAACTGGCCACATACGAAGCACAGTTGGCGTTATGACGGTGCCATGAGCCGAGGGGCCGCGGCGCGCGCCGCGCTGTGCGTACTGGTCCTGGGAGTGGTGTGCGCGGGGGCCGAGGGCCCCAAGGACCACCGGTCCGGCGCCCGTCATGACGACATGCTCATCGTCGGCGGGCTGCCTTCCGCAGAACAGCTCGCAGTGGGCCGCACCCAGCGCAGCGACCTGATCGGCCTGTGGCAGAGCATGCTGTGGGCCGACGGATACTCCGCTCGCTCCGGAGTCACCTGCACCTACGACGAGGCCACCGCCGAAGCCACCCGCACCTGGCAGAGCAACCACCACCTGTCCGCGGACGGGATCGTCGGGGCGGCCACCTGGGGAGCGGCGGCGCACCGTATCGTCCCCGCCGGCCCGTGGCTGGTCTACCAGGGCGAACACTACGATCTTCCGCTGCGCTCGGACCGGTATGACGTCTACGAGGTCTACGACGCGGGGCGGTTCCGCCGACTGCGTACAAACGCCGTCACACTCACTCGCTGCCGGTGACGGCGTCGATCCAGCTGTCGTAACGGGCGACTCCGAGTTGGTGGCCATCGACGACGACCGTGGCACGCGCCGCGTCCGGCCCGCTTCCCACCATCGCCGTGTACGCCCCGCCCGTGGTAGCCGCTTGCTGATCCCCGCCGGTCGTGGCGATCCGTAACCCTGCCGTCCCCACCGGAGTATCGACCTCTGCCCAACTCGCCAGGCAGGCCGGACTGTACTGAAGGGTCAGGACATGGCCGTACGCGCGCAGACGGTGGACGGCGACACCATCGCGGTCGCACCCCTCTCGGTACGGATCCAGGCCCCGGCAACCGGCCAACCGGCACGCGGCGGCCGCCTGATCCACTGCGCTGCGCAACGGCCATGGCCAGGCCGGCGCTCCGGAAGGAGCGCCGTCCGGCGGGCGGCCGGCGTCCGTCCGGGTACTCCAGGGCCAGGCGAGCAGGACAGCCGCCAACAGCGAGCAGGCCGCGGCGGCAGCGGTCAGTACGCCCGCGCGTCGTGCCCGGGTTGACAGGTACGGTGGGTCCGCTGCCGGTGGCAGGCCGGTTACCGGTGCGTTCCGGGCCTCCGCGCTTCCTACCGGACGCCGCGGGGCGGGTGGCGTACCCAGGCCGCCGGTCGCGTCCTCGCGCGACCAGGCGTGAGCCGCCGATTCCCACAGCACGCGTAGGTGCTCGGCATCGGCCTGCGCCAGTCTTCCCAGCTCCGCAACCGCCTCCCAGGGAGGCAACCTCCGGCCGTTGAGGTAACGCAACCAGGAGCTGCGGCTGTAGCCGGTCTTCGCTGCGACGGTCGCGGTGTTCATCTCGCACCGGTCCACGTACCGGCGCAGTTCTCGCACCAGCCGGACCACCTCGGCGGGCGGGTCGCCCGTCAATGGCTGCCAGCGTCCCACGACGGCATCCCCCTTCTCCCGCACGGCCACTATCCCACGGGGATACGAGACTTCTTGAGGAAGCTGCCCATCAGACGGAGAGCTGGTAACGACGCCTTGTTCTCCGAGGCCGGAACAAGGGCCGGCCCCGGCCGGGAGATCCGCTGCCGGGGCCGGGTGACGAGTGCCTACCAGAGATCTGCGATGGCCGAGGCGAGGCCGGTACTGCATCCGTTTCAGTCACATCGTGGTGGTGCTGTTGATCGGGCGAACGAACCCCTCGTAGACCTTCCAGCCGTTGGAAAGGCCCTGCGTCCAGTCGTAGCCCTTCCAGCCGCCGATGGGGGCAGAGGACTGCCCGTGGTCGGCTTGGTTGCCGCCCCGGACGAAGATCTTGTCCCAGGCTCCGCCGAAGATGTGGCCTTCCGCCCCGCCGATCGTCTCAATGGACTTCGGGTTCGAAGGATCGACCCACACGACGATCTCCGCGTGGATACGCTGGCCGCGCTCGTTGTCGTTCGACTCGTCCTGCCACACCAGGGCATCACCGACCCGTGGCTGGCTGTCCCAGGCGTGGTACGCGGTCGCGTAACCCCGGCCGTCGGGCACGTTGTGACTGTCGGTGGGGCCATCCGCGAACGACGGAGCCTGACCGGTCAGGATGCCGGTGCCCTGGACGGCGTTGGCTCGCCAGACATACCGCGACCAGTACGTGCACCAGTCACGGATGCAGTTCTGGAAGGGCAGCGGGCTTGTGTAGCAGGTCTGGCCGAGGTGCTGCCAGTCACTCCAGGCGACTTGCTCCCCCAGGCCGTTGGAATCTGAGCCATCTGTACTCCGGGCGTACCACTGCTGGCTTCGTCCGGAGCCGCATCCGGCGAGTGTGACGACGTTTCCTCGGCTGTAGTTGCCGTTGCTCAGACACAAGTTGTCCGGGATCCAGGGACGTTCCCAACGGACGATGCCGCTGTGGAAGACCGGATAGGTCCGGAGGAACGCCTGGTTGGTGCCACCGTTGCACTTCCACACCTGCAGCGGTGCGCCAGGGTGGAAATGACTCGGGCCTCCCTGCACGTCGAGGCAGAGGCTGAGGTTGTACGACGGATGCAGGACAGATGTGCCGTCGCGGTTGAACTGCTCGCACCATACTTGCTCCTGGCCGCCAGTGGCGGACCACAGCAGGACCCTGGTGCCCTGGCCGCCGCTGCCGGCGACCGCGAGGTACTTTCCCGGGTCACCGACGGGTGAGAAGCGAGCCTGATATTCGCAACGTGGGTTGTTCCGCACGTTGTTGATGACGTTGGCGCTTGGCACATGGGGCACCGACGCCGAGGCCGACTGCTGCCCTGTGAGCCCCATGGCCATGAGCAGCGCGGTGAACAGGACTGCCGACAGCTTGAACGCAGACCGTTGAGACGCACGTGATGGGAACCGCAATGAGGGCCGCCTTTCGCCGGAGCCAACCGCTCTCTTCTCTTCACCCCGATCCATTGCTGTCCGGCCAAGGATGTGCTCTGTGCGCGTTGGCATTGGCCGAGCGCGCACAGGGATCATTCGGCCAGGGACACAGGGGACGTGTTCAGCAGACGGTGGCCTTGTTGTAGTAGGCGACGCGGTAGCCCGCGCTCACCTTGACGCGGATCTCGTACTGGCCGTTGACGCGCTTCAACCAGACGGAATGCACATGGCCGAAGTACTTGACGACGTTGCCGCCGTCGTGCCAGAGCTGGTTGTCCGCCCTGCCGAATGCACGAGGGCCCACGACGCCGTCCTGGGGCAGATCGTGCACTTTCTGCCAGTACTTCGTGGTGGCCTTGGTGTTGGCCCCGAAGCGGCAGTCGATGTCCGAGTAGTCGAAGTAGGTGCCGTTCGATTCGCGGGCGCCGTCGGCCCAGAGGACCGCCTGCCACAGCGCGGTCGCATTGCTGTGGGCGTGGCTGCTGGTGGAGAGCAGGCCCTCGTCGCCCCAGTCGTCGCTCAGCGAGCCTGTCCCGCCGATGTAGCCCTGCGAGACACTCGCCGACGCCGGGGGCGCAACTGCGAGTCCACTGCTGATCACGAGTGCGACGGCACCGATTACGGTCCGCTTCCGTACGGTCATGTCGTTTCCCCCATGAAGTCCTCCGCCCACCTGCTGCGGGGCGGTCTCGGGTCTTGGTGTTGAGCCTTGGCGGTGCGGGCCGGGGCGAGGTGGACCGCGCCGACCCGGCCCGCACTGCGGCACTCCTGGGCGAGAAGGTCATCGACGCTGCCCGGAGGCTCGCATCTGGGGGCCGGCGAACCGGCTGAACCCCGGCTTGCTCCCTGCAGCATTCCGTCACGGCGTCAGTCGCGTCATTGGCGAGGAACGCACTCGAGTTGGCATACAAAGCACTGTTCGGGGTCACTGCGTACCAGTGGTGAACGTGTGTCGCGGGCCGCCTCACCACGGTCCTGCACGGCCGGGCCCCGAAGCAGCGAGCCGGCATCTGATCCGCGACCGCCCCGACCGGCGTCGCCACCAGTTCACCGCCTGATGGGGAACCTCCCGCAAGAAGAGCCGCACCCATCCCAGGACCGTCCCGCTCCGTAGCCCGACCGCCGGGTGTCCCAGCAGGTCAGAGGGCAGGTCGTCCCAGGTTTGGCGCACCTGGCGGGCAGCGCTGGCAGCTGTTGTCCGCCAGATCCAGACTCGGATCAGCACCTGTGCGCACCGAAGTCCCGGTCCATGTCGCGGGATTCGAACCCGGCCGCCGTCTCGGCGCCGCGGGTGCGCATGGCGCCTCATGCACGCTACAGGGGAATCAGAGAATGACAGCTCACGGCAGTTCGTCCGGCCCGCACGAGTGCGAGATCACGACCACTACGGCGGCCGCCACCGGCAGGTTCCGTCACCAGCCCCCCGTCGGCAGGACGGGCATGCGTGAGTGGCGGCAGAACGGCGCTGCGGCCGACGGCCCGGCAGCCCCGGAGGCAGTCCTGCCCGGCGATGGTCCGGTCCGGGCACGGACTGCGGCAGCCGATCGGACGGACCATCACCACGTCGACCTGGGGCCGGTACAGCTGTCGCTGCTGAGCCCACCCGCGCCACCGGACGTGCTGGAGGTTACGGGCCGGTACACCGACGGCCTCCCGCGGACCTGGCACCTGGTCTTCGCGACTCGCGGGCCACTGGTCCTCACCCGCGATCAGCAGCTTGTCCGGCTGGAGCCCGGCAGCATCGTGCTGCGGGAACCCTCCGGGCTCTTCCAACTCTCCGCCGCCACGGCCGCCCCCTCCGTCCGCGCGCTGATCCTGCATGTGCCTGAAGCAGCCTTGGCGCTGCCTGGCGAGGTGCTGCACGAGTTGTCCGGGCGTCCCACACCGACCAGGTCGGGGCCCGCCGCCCTCCTCGCCTCCTTCGTGTCCGGGCTCGCCGCGCACGCGCCGTCCGCCGATGCCCGGCACACCGCGTGGTTGGGCACCGCCGCGGTCAACCTCGCGTCGGCCTTCCTCGACGGCGACACCGCGTTCCACCACGGCGGGACCCGCCCACAACCGACCCCGGCGGTGCCCGGCCTTTCCCTGTCAGGGACCGACCTGCTGCTGCGCGACATCAAGGGGTACATCGAGCGACACCTGCGCGACCCCGACCTGTCGCCGGCATCCATCGCGGCCGCCGGCCACATCTCGCTGCGCTACCTGCACCATCTCTTCCAGCGGGACGGGCTCAGCGTCGGGGCGTTCCTGCGCGAACGTCGTCTGGAACACTGCAGGGCGGACCTGTCCGATCCGGCCCAGTCGCAGCGGCGTGTGTGCGAAATCGCCAGGCGATGGGGCTTCCGTGACCCCGCGGTGTTCAACCGGACGTTCAAGTCGGCCTACGGGATCGCGCCCGGCGCCTACCGCAGGCAGCGGCTGCCGCAGTGATGCGGAACCCCCGGCCGCTCAAGAGCGCAGCGCCGACCAGGTCTGTGGGCCCACCTGACCATCGACCCTCAGATCATGATTGCTCTGGAACTTCTTGACCTCGGTCAGGGTGTCGTAGCCGAAGATGCCGTCCACGCCACTGGGACCGATGTTGTAGCCGCGGGCTTTGAGGATGCACTGCACCTCCTTCACATTCGTCCCGTGATCGTCGTACTGGGTGAGCTTTGTACCGGAGTAGTACGTACAGGACTTCCAGGGCTCGGCCGGGGTGGCGGGCGGAGCGGCTTTCGTGGTCGTGGAGCGGGTGGGCGACGCGTTCGACGGAGGGTCGTACGGCTGTTGCGGCCGGACCGGGACCGTGGCGCCACCGGTCGGCTGGTTCCCCGACGGGGGCGGAGCCGTGACCGTTGCGGTCACCGCCGTCGTGGGCCGGGGAGAGGCGGGCGTGGGGTGCGGGGAGTTCGTGGTGGTGGCGGAGGAGTGCGACCCGGCGGGGGTGATCGCGGCCTGCCGGCGGGCGGCGTCTTCTCCGGAGGCCGCCAAGGCGATGGCCGCTCCCGCGATCGCCACGGCTGCCGCCGCGCCCACCACGAGCGGCCACCGGCGTCGGCCGGACGCCTCCTTCGGGTCCTCGGGCTTGGTGCGGCGCAGAATCGTCAGCTGGTCCATGGACGGCACCGCCACTGCCTTCCCGTGCCAACCCGCCCGCGCGGCAGCGGTCCCGGCGACCGCATCAGGCCACTTCCCGGCGGGGGCATGCCCCCGCGTGGCCTCGACGACGTCCTGCGGGCTCGGCCGCCGCGAAGAGTCCTTGTCCAGGCACCGGCCGATCAGTTCGGCGAGGTCGGGATCGCTCCGGGCGACCTCGGCGATCACCTGCTCGTTCGGTGGCGAGTAGATGATCCGGTGGATGACGTCACCAGTGGTGCCCTCGCCGAAGGGGGCCGAGCCCGTGACCGCCGCGGCGAGGACCGAGCCGAGAGAGAACACGTCCGAGGCCGTGCCCGCTTCGCGGCCGTCCGCCTGCTCCGGAGACATGAAGGCCGGTGTGCCCAGGTGCTGACCGGTCAGGGTGAGCGAACTGGCGTCCGCGGTGTGCGCGACCCCGAAGTCGATGACGCGCGCACCATCCGGCCCCAGCAGGACGTTGGACGGTTTGAGGTCGCGGTGGACGATGCCCACGGCGGCGATCGCGGTGAGCGCCTGCCCGATCTCGCGCGCCAGCCGCCACCCGACCGGCGCGGGCAGGGACCCGCACCGCTCGATGGCGTCGGCCAGGCTGAGCCCGGGCACGTAGGCGGTCGCCATCCACAGGAGCTCGTCGCGGCCGAAGCCGGAGTCGAGCAGTTCGGCGGTGTACGTCCCGTGCACCCGGCGTACAGCCTCGATTTCGCGCTCGAAGCGACGGCGGAACCGCTCGTCCTCGGCGTACTCCGAGCGGATCACCTTGACCGCGACGAGTGACCCCGCCCCGTACGTCCCCTCGGTGTCGGCCGCTCGCCCGAGGTACAGCCGGCCCATCCCCCCGCCGCCCAGCCGGGCGAGCACCCGGTAGGGGCCGATGTCCGGCGGGTCGGTCCGGCGTAATGGCTCGGCGCCGAGCAGCGCCAGGTCGTCCGCGGACAGTTCGGCCATCGGCGTCTCAGTCGTGTGCTGCCCGCCGGTGGCGGGCTTCGCCGGTTCTCTCTCGGACATCAGTGATCCCCTGGGCCTGGTCTGCGGGTCCTGCGCCGGCCGACGATGCCTAATCGCCGCCGGCCTTGTCGATGATGTGGAGGATCCTCTGCACCTGCTGCTCCGTGGTGCTCATCATCTTCGTGGCTTCCTGGTGTGGGGTGTCGGTGGACGTGACCGTCATGTCCTTCTCCCTTCACAGGCCAGTGCTGTCACGAAAATTCTCCGCCGCCGCATCCGCCCTGTCGTTGATGTCCAGCGCAGACCCGTTGACACTGCACGCAGCGAATGCCAGCGCCAGGATTGTGCGCGATGTGACCTTCACAGAGGATGCCTCCCGCATCCGGACCGGGACCGCACCCCGTGCCAGGGCGGCACCTGACCACCCCCGGCACAGCGTGATCACATCGGATGGA
Organism: Streptomyces hyaluromycini; assembly: GCF_002217755.1. Classification (GTDB taxonomy): domain Bacteria; phylum Actinomycetota; class Actinomycetes; order Streptomycetales; family Streptomycetaceae; genus Streptomyces; species Streptomyces hyaluromycini. The sequence continues at coordinate 892,729 of NZ_BCFL01000016.1, forward strand.
ACCGCGAGAACGACTGGGCTCTGGAGCGCCACCGCGCCAGTCTCCGGTCCACTGGGCCGGTCGCGTTCTTGTGGGCGAGGCGGGCGATCGGCTCCGAGCAGTAGCGATGGCCGGGCGTCTGGGGGGGGCGCAGGGACACCGACACCTCCTGCAGTACGTCGCCCCGGTGTCTCCTCGCTGCCTCGGCGGCGTCTACTTGTCCGAGACACCGGGAAAGCCCGCGCGCAGGTCATTCAGGATGTTGAAGAGGTTCGAGACGTGACCACTCTTGTTCCGGATGTCGTAGTTGCTGACCCAGTCACTGTGTGGTCCGGATACGTGTGCGAGAGCCTCTGAGAGCTTCTTCGGGTCGTGAGCGTCGGCGCCCTTGAGGCCGAGCGCCGCGGCGAGGTCGACCTGCTTGCCGTCGGAGATCCGGTGGACCTGGTAGGAGTTGAAGACCAACGTGATGGTCGTGGCACGGGATTTGTACCAGAGGAGTTCGTTGGCCGCCTCCGCGGGATCCTTCCCGCTGGTGTCCGCCGCCACCTGCTTCGCCAGTGCGCGGTCGAGAGTCTCCATGCCATCCGCAGTGATGAGCTTGGCGATGGCCGGCTCGAAGGTCTTGACCGCGGCGGTCCCGATAGCGGCGTGGAGGACCGGGTCGAGAATGCGGGTGGAGAGCTTTCCCCCCTCGGGAAGGATGTGTTCCAGGACCACGTCACAGAGCAGGTCGATGCCAAACTCCGCGAATCCGCCGGCTTCCTCCTCCGTCAGTTTCGCCTCCGCCTCATCTCCGGCCGCGATCCACTCTGTGAACGGTTTGAGCCAGGCGAGGTTGGCCCCGTTGTCGCGCGCCCACCGGCCGATCGTGCGGTCGTCCACTGCCTCGTTCCCTGTCAGTGGCGGCGGCATCATCATCAGATTCGACCCGGCGGCGCCCAGGAAGTCCGCCAGGGGGTGAATCATCGCGTTCATCTGGCTCTGCCCGGCGGCCGGCACGGTCTCGAACCAGCGAGCGGCCTTGTCCAGCAGTTCCTTGGTCTCCTCCGGCGTACGCAATTGGCCCGTCGCCGTCGTGAGCACCTGGAGCAGGCCGATCTGGATGCAGCAATTTCCGTACTGCGACGACTTCCAGTACGGGGGCGCGGAGTTGAACAGGTGGAGGAGCTGTTCGGCGCTGAGCGACTTCGCAAAGCGGGCTGCCGCCGTCGGGTCGGTGTTGAGATCAGTGTAGAAGGTCACCGGGTCGTCGCCGCTCGGCGGCTCCGTCGCCGGAGCCGCGACCAGCTTTTCGGTGATCTCGTTGATCACGCTCCGCGTCAGCATTCCGCTGCGCAGCGCGCTGACGACGGCCGGATCGGTTGCCCGGTTCAGGATCAGGTACTGCTTGAGTTGTTCGGTTGTGAGGGCGTTGAGGAACGCGGCACAGAACGCCGGGTTGTCGGCGTGAGCGGCCAGTCGGTCGGTGATCCACTTGGCGCCTTTGAGTCGCGGGTAGTAGTCCTTCATCTCCAACGCTGCCATGGCCCCGACTGCCGCGCCGGTCACGTCCATCACCTGCGCCGCCCGCAGGTCCTTCTCCAGCACCTTGATCGGCCGGCTGGGTGGCGCGTTGTGGGACGGCCCGCCGCCGGCCTCCTGAAAGTCCAGGCCGGTGAGCCGGACGTCGTGGTCGGTGTAGTACGCGGACGCGATCTGCTGTGGAAGATCGCGCTCGACGACTTCGGTCCTCTTGGTGACCGCCGAGATCTCAACGCTCACGTTCACCTGCCGCGTGTAGTCCTGCAGTGCGGAAATCAGCACGCTCCGCACCCAGTTCTGAAGTTCCTGCGCAGCCTGGGAGCACTGGTTGGAGTAGCTGTACAGATTTGCCGGAATCGCGGACACCTTGGGCTCGTGAGGCATATCCCGCCCCCCTCCTACCGCGGGCTCTTGCGCGGGCGAGCGCTGTTCTGTTGCAGGGCCTCGTTCGTGGCCCGGTCGACGGCGCCCTTGAGTCGGCTTATCTCATCGGCCAACTGGCGCAGGGCGCGTTGCTGATCGGTGAAATGCTTCTCGAAGGTGTCACGCCTGCAGCCCGACCAGTTGTCGCTCTTGCGGCTGCCCAGCAGTTCGGACCGACGGGAGGCCCGCAGCCGGGTGAAGGTCTCAATCTTCTCGTGCGCCTTCAACAACGCCCAACTGAGCCGATCAGCCGCGCCGAAGTCGTAGTTGGCGTGGTCGGTTGGCGCGACCATGGAATTCACCAGCCTTCTTGAGGTCGGCATACACGCTGCGCCAAGCAATCCGGAACTCGGCTCTGCGATTGCCGTCCCATTGGCTCTGGTCCCTCAACGCGCGGACCTCGATGGAAGTTGGGTGATCGATGTGGGATGGTTCGAGGTCGCGGTGGGCGATGCCACAGCGGTGATCGCGGTAGGTGCCTGCCCGATCTCGCTCGCCAGGCGTTACGCGACTGGCGCGTCCCGGCCGCGGCTTCGCCCGCCGGTTGTGGCGGGCTTCGCCGGATCTGTCTCGGACATCAGTGATCTCCTGAGCCTGGTCTGCGGGCTCTGCGCGACCGATGAGGTCTAATGCATGCCGCCGGCCCTGTCGATAGCAGTGAGGATCCTCTGCACCTGCTGCTGGAGTTCTCGCAGCGAGTTGTGCATCTTGTCCAGGTCTTTGCTGGCCTGGGGCCACACCTCACCGCGGAACTTCTGCGCCAACGGGCCGTCCCAGTGCTTGGGGTCGCTGAGGGCCCGGCCGTGGCCGTTGAGTTTCCCTATGAGCGCAGGAAACTCGTTCGTGATGAGGGCCATCATCCTCGCGACTTCCTGGTGCGCGGCATCGGTGGAAATTACCGCCATTTCCTTCTCCTCTCACAGGCCTCTGCTGTCGTGAAAAGTCTCCGCCGCCGAAGTCGCCCTGTCGTTGATGTGCAGCGCAGACCCGTTGACACTGCGCGCAGGGCTTGTCACCGCGCCACCTGCACCCCGCCCGCGATGCCGTCCGTGACGAGGTAGCCACGCCCCGGGAGGGGTGCGAGGCGGTCGTGGCGGGGCAGGGTCGTGCCGAGCAGGTCGCCGTCGAGGTCGTGGTCCGGGACGAGCAGGATGCCGCAGCGGCTGTCGCGGGCGCGCTGCGTCCAGTGGCCGTAGGTGCGGCGGAGGGCGTCGGCGCGCCCGGCGGCGACAAGGTGGTGTCCGGGCCCGGCCGCGGACAGCCAGCGGTCCAGGACCCCGAGTTCGTCCTCGACCGTGTCGGCGTCGTCGACGAGGAGGAGGGTGGGGCCCGGGTGCGGGGCGAGGACCGCTTCGAGGCCGCCGTACTCGGTGACGAGCGCGGTCAGCCCGGGCAGTTCGCGCAGCGGCGAGCGGCGAGCGGCGAACGCGACGACCGCCGGCGGGTCCGCCGCGGCGGTCACCTGGCGGGCGATCGTGCACAGGGCGGTGGAGCGGCCGGACCGCTGCGGTCCGGCGATCAGCGCGTGCTCCTGCTCGTACAGCCGCAGGGCCGTGCCGCCGAGGGTGTCCGCGTCCAGACCGACCGGGACGTACCAGGGCTCGGCGGTCGCCGCAGCCGGTGCCGCGAGGGCACCGAGGGTGATCTCGGCGGGCAGCAGGCCGACACGGGGCGCGGTGGTGGCGGCGCCGGGCCACCGGGCGGAGCAGGCGGCCACCGCGGCACCGAGGTCCTCCGCGGGCAGACCGATCTGGATCACCTGGCGCGTCGCGGCCACCAGCGCGCGCCCGGGAACATAGGCGGGGACCGCACCGCGAGGCACGTCGAAGTAGCCGTATTCGCCGCGGTCGGCCATGCCCATCAGCAGCTTCTGCTGGGTCAGTGCAGCCCACGCGGACGGCACCGCGCCGGACCGGTCCGCGGCGACGGCGAAGCGGATGCCGACGGCCGGCCCGTCCGCGTAGACCCGGGCCAGTTCGTCGATGAGGTTCATCCCGGCGATGTCCTTGTCGAAGTCCGACAGCAGCGCTCCGAGGTTGTCGATGAGCACCAGCCAGTCCGGGGCCGGCAGCACCCCGGGCGCAGCGACGCCTCGCGTCTTGCGCTCGTCGAGTTCCCGGCGCAGCAGCCGGATGAGGCGGATCTGCCGCTCGCGTTCGGCAGGCCCGATGTGGGCCCCGGTGTGCGGCAGGCTTCCCAGCGGCGCCAGGTCGCCCGCACCCATGTCGAGGGCGAAGAGGTGGCACCTCTCTGGCGGCCGGGAGCCGGCCGAGGCCAGGGCGAGGGCGGCCAGAGCGGTGGAGGTGCCCGAGCCGCCGCTGCCGTAGACCAGGATGTTCCCCGCCGCGGGATCCCAGCCGACCGCATACTGCCGCTGCCGCTCGGGGTCGTCGGCGAGAGCGTACGCGGGCAGGCCGGCGGCTTCCGTCTGCAGACCGCGTTCCGCGACGGGCGGCAGATCGGCGGTGCGTACGACGGCAGGCAGGGGGTCGGGCCAGGGCCGGCGCGGCTCGGCGAAACCGGCCAGCCCCGCCGCGTCCCGGGCGGCCGCGACCAGGCGCTGCAGGTCGGTTGCCCCGTCGGTTTCCGCCGCGCCCGGCTCGGCGGCGGGCAGGGCCAGCAGGAAGGGGCCGGCGGTCGCCGGAGCCGTGACGGCCGTCCTGGGGGTGACGCCAGTGGACAGAGCGGTCTGCACCGGCACGACTTCACGAGCGCTGAGCCGGTAGAAGGCGCGACCCCACTGCCGGCTGCCGATCGCCGCGGCGGCCGGATTGTCGATGACGTCCTGCGAGTCGCCGGTGGATTCCAGCCGGAGCGCGATGCGGAGCTTGACGTTGTTCTTGATCGCGTCGTTGACGGAGTCCGCGGGCCGCTGCGTCGCAATGATCAGGTGCACGCCCAGACTGCGGCCGCGCTGCGCGATGCCGACCAGGGCATCCACGAAGTCCGGGAGTGCCTTGATCAGCGTGGCGAACTCGTCGATGACCACGGCGAGTCGCGGCATCGGCTGTAGTTCGGTCCGCCCGGTGTCACGCAGCCGCTGGTAATCGCGTACGTGACTCAGGCCCGTCTCGCGCAGCAACCGCTCGCGGTGGTGCAGTTCGGCCTCCAGGCAGCGCAGGGCGCGTTCGCTGAGCTGCTCGTCGAGGTCGGTGACCAGGCCGACGGTGTGCGGCAGGGCGGCGCACTCGTCCAGGGCGCCGCCGCCCTTGTAGTCGATCAGCGCGAGGGTGAGGTGCTCCGGGTCCGCGTCGGCCGCCATGCTCGCGATGAGCGTGCGCAGCAGCTCGCTCTTGCCGGAACCGGTCGTCCCGGCGATGAGCGCGTGCGGTCCGTCATCGTCGAGGTCGACGGTGAACAGGTCGCGTTCGGTGACGCCCAGCGCTGCCCGGACCCGCAGCTCGGGCACCCGTTTCTGCCAGTGGGCGGCGACGACGGCGCCGTCCACGTGCTCCAGGCCCAGCAGGGGAAGCAGGGAGATCCGGTCGGGCAGTCCGGCGCCCTCGATCCGCAGTTCCGGGTCCTCGAAGCAGGCCAGCGCCCTGGCCGTCTCCCGCGCTTCGGCCGCCTGCATGCCGTCCAACAGCACCTGCTCCACCGTGACGCCCAGGGCCACGTCACGGACCTGTCCGACGCCCTCCGGCGAGGCGGTGACCACGGAAGTGCACAGTGCCGGCAGACGGGTGGTGAGCACCAGCGCCCCGCAGCGTACCGCGGTGCCCGCGATCAGGTCCCGCAGTCGGTTGGGGCGGCCTTCCAGCAAGGTGGCACCGTCCACGACCACGAGCAGCACCGGACCTGTGGCGGGCTGACCGGCCGCGGCCTGCGCGGGCGGCCCTGCGGTGAGCAGGTGCTGGGCCAGCGTGTCGGCCTGCTCCGGACCTACCGCCACCAGCCGTGCCGTCCCGGATCGTAAATCGGCTCCGTGCGGCAGCCACTTGGTCCAGTCCCATTCGGCGAGCCGATCGGCGTCGGTGAACACCGCGATCGTGACGTCCGCGGGCCCGCTGCCCACCACGGCCTGGCACAGCAGGGACCGGGCGACGGCCAGGCACGCCTTCCGGTTTCCCTCGAAGCCCACGGCCTCACCTGCCGAGACACCCACCACCACGGGCGCCTGCGGCAGCACGGACCTGCGCGCGAGCAGGGCCTCCGGTTCCGGTGCCGGCTCGGCGGAGCCCCGGTCCAACGGCAGACTCCAGGGCAGGTCAGCCGTCCCAACCACGAGCTGGAGGAAGTCGTCCGCGGCCGGACGCCGCTCCCACAGCGCGGTCCCCGGGGCGGATGCCCGGTAGAGCACCTCGGCCGGATCGGGGTGGGCCGCACGGCGGGACCGCATCTCTTCGATGTGCCTGCGCTCCACCGCCCTCTCGAACTCCGCCAGCCGGGCAGCGTATTCACGGCTCCCCCGGCGCAGCGCGGACCTGCCGCGCAGGCGTTCCTCGGCGAAGTTGGCCAGGAACATCAGCGGGGTGAGCGCCGCGATGGCCGCGTAGCGCGGGTCGCCGGTCAGCATGACGGTCGCGGCGGCCATGGCCAGCGGGCCGAGCAGGGCTGCGACGCTGAAGGGTGCCTTGTGCGTGCGAGCCGGCGGCGTGGGGACGGCAATCCGTGCTGTGTCAGCCGGACGCCCGCCCCGCGGCGGGCGGTTGAACGGCAGCGTCCCGCCGGGCCCGGCCTCGCGGACGGCGTTGATCCGCTGCACCGGGCCGAGCCGGCCGGCGGGCAGGACACGCAGAAGCAGTTCACCGCCGAGCGACACGACGTCGTCGGCATGGACGGGGACCACCTCGCGAATCCTGGCGCCGTCGACGTCCGTACCGTTCGCCGAGCCGAGGTCGGTGACGGTGACCTGGCCGTCGGGCAGGACGTCGAATGCGGCGTGGAGCCGTGAGACGCCCGTGGCCGCAACGCGGACGTCCGCTTCCGCTCCACGCCCGACGACCGTGCGGCCCACCGCCAGCGGAACGCTACGGCCCGCCTCCAGACCCCCCACCAGCCGTAGGACGGCCGTCGGCTTCCGTGGTCCACCGGGTCCACCGGGTCCACCGGGTCCACCGGCCACACGCCCGCGGGCACCGGCCACCCGCGAACCGTGTACGAGGCCGGACTCGTTCACGACTGTCTCGGGGGGCATCACCCGGCCGTCGACAGCAAGCACCTGGCCTGACATGCCCACGGCCGCACCCAGATCGGCGAGGGTGGCGTCCGGTCGGCCGAAACGCACCTCCACGTCCCACTCGCGTCCACCGTCGACACAGACGATCCGCACCGCGCGCCGCCTCCTCATCGGTCCAGAAGGAGGCGTCCAGTCTTCCGCGGCTCGCTAGGGAGGGCATCGACATCGCGTGCAAACCGATTGACCGAGCACGCAACAACAACGCAGCGGCGGGGTGGGACTTCTGCGGTCCCGAGCCAGGCGGTAACCGGTCCTCGATCGGTTGCTCATACAACAGCAACGGCTTTGCGTCCTGTGCCGATGACGCCTCTGCCGATGGGCTGGACGATTTTCAGCAACCGAAGTCGTCCACGGCGGTCGGCATCAGACGGCTACGCCAGCACCCGCAAGGCCACCTGCGCGTCGGCCGTCTCCTCCGGCGGCGGCGTGGTGGGAGCCGGTGAGCAGCACCATCGCTTCGTCGTCCATCGAGGCCACCGTCGCTGGGCCACCAGTACCCCGTCAGCTCCGAAGACCACTCCCACCCAGGCCATACCACGCTATGGTTGATGTATGGCAACCAAGAAGGTGACTATCACTCTCGACGAATCCCTGGTTGAAGCCCTGGCCGGAGCCGCGGAGGAGGAAGGCATCCCGCTCTCCCGACTCGTTGCCGGCGCAGCTGAGCGGGAGCTGCGGCTGCGGGCAGGCCGGGCCGTCATCCAGGAGTGGCAGGCGGAGCACGGCGCCTTTACCCCGGAGGAGCTCGCCGCCGCCCGCGCGGAGTTGGCTGCCGCCGACGCCGAGCACCTCAGCCGTTCGGGAGCCTCGGCCGCGTGAACATCCCCTACCTGTACGACGCCGGGGTACTCATCGCCATCGACAACGACGACCGGCGCATGTGGGCCCGCCACAGCCTGGCACTGGAGGACGGCCGGGACATCCACGTCCCGTCCGTCGTCGTCAGCCAGGCATGGCGGGACTCCCGCCGCCAGGTCAGACTCGGCAAGTTCCTCGCCGGGTGCCACGTCGTACCCGCCGGCCTCGAAACCGCCAAAGCCGCAGGCATTCTCTGCGGCAAGGCCGGCACCTCCGACATCGTCGACGCCACCGTCGTGACCATGGCAGCCAGTCTCGGCGCCATCATCTGGACCTCGGACCCGGACGACATCCGCGCCCTCATCGACGCCCAGGACATCAAGCCCGCCCCTGCCATCCGTACCGTCTGACCACCGATCACCTCCGACGTCCGATCGCGCGGGCCGGCGCGCAGCGGCGGGCGGCCGCTCTTCCCGAACAAGCGAAGGGCTCACCCTCGAAGGTGAGCCCTTTCTCAAGCTCTCGCTTTCCAGAACGGAGAGCGGTTCACGGACTCAGACGTTGAAGCGGAACTCCACCACGTCCCCGTCCTGCATCACGTAGTCCTTGCCCTCCATGCGGGCCTTGCCCTTGGCGCGGGCCTCGGCCACCGAGCCGGTTTCGACCAGATCGGCGAAGGAGATGACCTCGGCCTTGATGAAGCCCTTCTGGAAGTCGGTGTGGATCACGCCGGCCGCCTCGGGGGCCGTGGCGCCCTTCTTGATGGTCCAGGCGCGGGATTCCTTGGGGCCGGCCGTGAGGTAGGTCTGCAGGCCGAGGGTGTCGAAGCCGACGCGGGCGAGGGTGGCGAGGCCGGGCTCCTCGGCGCCGACCGACTCCAGGAGCTCCAGGGCGTCCTCCTCGTCGAGCTCGGCGAGGTCCTGCTCCAGCTTGGCGTTGAGGAAGATCGCCTCGGCGGGGGCGACCAGGGCGCGCTGCTCGGTCTTGAAGTCCTCGTCGAGCAGCTCGTCCTCGTCGACGTTGAAGACGTAGAGGAACGGCTTGGTGGTGAGGAGGTGCAGGTCGTGCAGGAGCTCGTTGCGCTCGGTGCCCTGGACGATGCCGTGGGCGAAGAGCGTGTCGCCCTTCTCCAGGATCTCCTTGGCCTCCTCGACGGCCTTGGCCTTGGGGGCCACGTCCTTCTTGATGCGCGACTCCTTCTGGAGGCGCGGGAGGACCTTCTCGATCGTCTGGAGGTCGGCGAGGATCAGCTCGGTGTTGATCGTCTCGATGTCGTCCTTCGGCGAGACCTTGCCGTCGACGTGCACGACGTTCTCGTCCTTGAAGGCACGGATCACCTGGCAGATCGCGTCGGACTCCCGGATGTTCGCGAGGAACTTGTTGCCCAGGCCCTCCCCCTCCGAGGCGCCGCGCACGATACCGGCGATGTCGACGAAGTCGACCGTCGCGGGGAGGATGCGCTCCGACTTGAAGATCGACGCCAGCTTGGCCAGACGGGCGTCGGGGACGCCGACGACACCCACGTTGGGCTCGATCGTGGCGAACGGGTAGTTGGCCGCCAGCACGTCGTTCTTGGTCAGGGCGTTGAACAGGGTCGACTTGCCGACATTGGGCAGGCCGACGATTCCGATCGTGAGCGACACGTTGCGACTTCCCGTAGTGAGAGGGTGAGTGGGCCAGGGGCTGCCAGTGCCGGCGGGCCGGCCGATCCACCAGTTTACGGGGTTCGGGCCCCCTGGCCGGCGGCCGCGTCGAACACCTGGCCAAGCTCTCCTCTTCGGCTTGGTTTCGGCGTGTCTGGGCCGCGATTGGGCACATTAACCGACCTAAGTTGGTCCGGTGGAGCATCACAGGACCCGACCCCGACAACCCGGACCGCGCCGAGGCGCCCCCCGCGCGCCGCTGCCGCCGCAGGCGAGACGGCGGCCGGGGACGCCCGGGCGCCGGCCCGCTCCGGGAAGGTCGCGTCCGGCACCGGTGGCGGGGCCCGCGCGGCTGCCGGGTCCACGGCTCACGGGGCTCGGCTGCGGCCTCTTCTGCATGGCCGCGATGTTCCTGCTCGGCTTCCTGGACGACCTGCTTCTCGGGGCGTCCCTGACCGTGTACGGCGTGCTGTTCCTGCCCGTGTCCGCGCTGACCGCGCTGTGGGTGCGCGGGGGCGATCTGCTGACCGCACCCGTCGTCGTCCCGATCGCCTTCGCCGTCGGCCTGCTGGCCGTCGCCGACGGCGGCGGCGGTTTCCTGGGCGGCGTGATGGGCCTGGTGACAGCCCTGTCCACGCAGGCCGGCTGGCTCTACGGCGGGACGCTGATCGCCGGGGTGATCGTCATCGTCCGCCGGATCCGGCTGATCCGGCGCCGCCGCAGAGCCTGACCCCGGCGCGCGTGCCGTGCCCGCCCGCGCGCCGTGGTGGCGCCCACTTGCCGTGGTGGCGCCTACTTGCCGTGGCGGCGCCTACTTGGCGTGGTGCGCCGCGCGCATCGCCGCGCCCACGATCCCCGCGTTGTTCTGCAGCTGGGCCGGGACGATCTCGGCCTTGATGCCCTCGATGTACGGCAGGAACTTGTCGGCCTTGCGGCTCACCCCGCCGCCGATGATGAACAGGCTCGGGGTGAAGAGCATCTCGACGTGCGCCAGGTACTTGTTGACCCGGTGCGCCCAGTGCTCCCAGCTCAGGCCCTCGTCCTCCTTGGCCTTGCTGGACGCCTTCTTCTCCGCGTCGTGGCCCTCCAGCTCCAGGTGGCCCAGCTCGGTGTTGGGGACCAGCTCGCCGTCGACGAACAGGGCACTGCCGATGCCGGTGCCGAAGGTGAGCAGGAGGACCACGCCCTTGCGGTCCCGGCCGGCGCCGAACTCCATCTCGGCCACACCGGCCGCGTCCGCGTCGTTGACCACGGTCACCGGGAGTCCGCCGAGCCGCTCGCTGAACAGCGTGCGCGCGTCGGTGTCGATCCAGCTCTTGTCGACGTTCGCCGCCGTGCGGATGTGAGTGCCGTCGGTGATCACACCGGGGAAGGTGAGCCCGACCGGGCCGCTCCAGCCGAAGTGGTCGACCACCTGCTTGACCCCGTCGGCGACGCTGTCGGGCGTCGCCGGGTGCGGGGTGAGCACCTTGCACCGCTCCTGGGCCAGGTCGCCCTTGTCCAGGTCCACGGGAGCGCCCTTGATCCCGGAACCACCGATGTCCACGCCGAAGATCTGCATGGCTACACGTTACGTCGTACGACTGACAGTCACGACGTCGGAGGACCGTACGGACGGTCCTTACGCCCCGGCGCCGGTGCCGCCGCGTTCGGCGACCAGGGTGGCCGCCTCTTCGCGCAGGTCACGGCGGAGTTCCTTGGGGAGTGAGAAGGTGATGGACTCCTCGGCCGCCTTGACGATCTCGACGTCGCCGTAGCCGCGCTCGGCGAGCCAGTCCAGGACCTGCTCGACCAGTACCTCGGGTACGGAGGCACCGGAGGTGACGCCGACGGTCGTCACGCCGTCCAGCCAGGCCGCGTCGATCTCGCTGGCGAAGTCGACCAGGTGGGCGGCGCGGGAGCCGGCCAGCTTGGCGACCTCGACGAGCCGCTTGGAGTTGGAGGAGTTGCGGGAGCCGACCACGATGACCAGTTCGGCCTCGGCGCCCATCTGCTTGACCGCGAGCTGGCGGTTCTGCGTGGCGTAGCAGATGTCGTCGCTCGGCGGGGAGATCAGCTGCGGGAACTTCTCCTTCAGGGCGTCGACGGTCTCCATCGTCTCGTCGACGGAGAGGGTGGTCTGGGAGAGCCAGACGACCTTGGACTCGTCGCGGACCTCGACCTTGGCGACGTCGGCCGGGCCGTCGACCAGCTGGATGTGGTCGGGGGCCTCGCCGGAGGTGCCGATGACCTCCTCGTGGCCCTCGTGGCCGATCAGCAGGATGTCGTAGTCCTCGCCTGCGAAGCGGACGGCTTCCTTGTGGACCTTGGTGACCAGCGGGCAGGTCGCGTCGATGGTGGCGAGGCGGCCGCGCTCGGCCTCCTCGTGGACGACGGGGGCGACGCCGTGCGCGGAGAACATCACGATGTTCCCCGGCGGGACCTCCTCGGTCCGCTCGACGAAGATCGCGCCCTTCTTCTCCAGGGTCTGCACGACGTACTTGTTGTGCACGATCTCGTGCCGGACGTAGATCGGGGCCCCGTACTGCTCCAGGGCCTTCTCGACGGCGATCACGGCGCGGTCCACACCCGCGCAGTAGCCACGGGGGGCGGCGAGCAGGACACGGCGGCCAGGCGAAGCAGTCATGGCACCCATCGTAAGGCCGCGTTCGGGGGGTCGAAGATCGCGTCCGGGTGACGATCCCGCGGAAATCGGCGGAAGACCGGGGGTGTGCCGGGCATACGGCCGCGGGAGGCACTGGCGTCCGAGACCGGCACGGCGACGGCACCCCCGCCCGGGGCGGACGAACGGAGGGGGGTCCTGTCGGTGCGCGCCGTTACTCTCGGCGCATGGCTTTGAACACGTCTGCCGAAGCTCCCGTTCCCGTCGGTGAGATCTCCCGGCTGATCGGTGGGTGGATCGATCGGCTCGGGGCCGTCTGGGTCGAGGGGCAGATCACGCAGCTCTCGCGGCGGCCGGGGGCGGGCGTCGTGTTTCTGACGTTGCGGGATCCGTCGCACGACATCTCGATCGGCGTCACCTGTTACCGGCAGGTGTTCGACGCGGTGGCCGACGTGGTCGGCGAGGGGGCCCGGGTCGTCGTGCACGCGAAGCCCGAGTGGTACGCGCCGCGTGGGCAGTTGTCCCTGCGGGCCGCCGAGATAAGGCCGGTCGGGGTCGGGGAGCTGCTGGCGCGGCTGGAGATGCTGAAGAAGGCGCTGGCCGCGGAGGGGCTGTTCGCCGCCGAGCGGAAGAAGCCGTTGCCGTTTCTGCCGCAGTTGATCGGGCTGGTGTGCGGGCGGGCCTCGGCCGCCGAGCGGGACGTGCTGGAGAACGCCCGGCACCGGTGGCCGGCGGTGCGGTTCGAGGTGCGGAACGTGCCGGTGCAGGGCGTGCACGCGGTGCCGCAGGTCGTGCAGGCCGTGAAGGAGCTCGACGCGCTCGACGAGGTGGATGTGATCATCGTCGCGCGCGGCGGCGGCAGCGTGGAGGATCTGCTGCCGTTCTCCGACGAGCAGCTGGTGCGGACGGTCGCCGGGTGCCGTACGCCCGTGGTGTCCGCCATCGGGCACGAGCCCGACAACCCGCTGCTCGACTACGTCGCCGACCTGCGGGCCTCCACCCCCACCGACGCGGCCAAGCGGGTCGTCCCGGATGTCGGGGAGGAGCTGGAGCGGGTGCGGATGCTGCGGGACCGGGGCCGGCGCAGCGTCGACGCGCTGGTGGCGCGGGAGGAGCGGGGGCTGGCGCATGCGCTCGCGCGGCCGGCCATGGAGGATCCGCACCGGATGGTCGACGAACGCGCCGATCACGTCGCCTCGCTGGTCGACCGTTCGCGGCGCACCGTCGGGCATCTGCTCGACCGCGCCGACTCCGAGCTGACGCACACGCACGCGCGCGTGGTGGCCCTCTCCCCCGCCGCCACGCTGAAGCGCGGTTACGCCGTGCTGCAGAAGGACGGCGGTCATGTGGTGCGGGATCCGGGGGATGTGGCGCCGGGCGAGGCGCTGCGGGCGCGGGTCGCCGAGGGCGAGTTCACGGTGCGGGTCGACGGCTGACGCCGTGTCGTACGAGTCGATGAGAAAGGTCAGTGCATGAGCAGCAAGACGGAAGAGGCCGCCCTCTCGTACGAGCAGGCGCGGGACGAGCTGATCGAGACCGTGCGGCGGCTGGAGGCCGGCGGGACGAGCCTTGAGCAGTCCCTCGCGCTCTGGGAGCGGGGCGAGGAGCTGGCCAGGGTGTGCCGGCAGTGGCTGGAGGGGGCGCGGGCCCGGCTGGACGCGGCGCTGGCCGAGGAGGAAGCGGCCGGAGAGGCCGAAGAGGAGGACTGAGCGGGGCGGCCGGTGTGAGGCGGATCACCACGGTCCGGTTTTTGTTGAAGCTTGAATCTTCCCTCGCGTATGGTCGTGCCGTCAGCCTATCCGGACCGCGGTCCGGATACGAACCGGGACGCGACCTCTAGGAAGTTCAACCATGTCTCTCGTTCTCGACCCCAACGCACAGGACCTGCTGTTCCGCGAGGCCCGCACCGCCAACACCTTCACCGACGAGCCGGTGTCCGACGAGCAGGTACAGGCGATCTACGACCTGGTCAAGTACGGCCCGACCTCCATGAACCAGTCGCCGCTGCGCGTGGTCCTGGTCCGCTCCCCCGAGGCCCGTGAGCGCCTGGTGCAGCACATGGCCGAGGGCAACCAGAAGAAGACCGCCGGCGCCCCGCTGGTCGCGATCCTCGCCGCGGACAACGAGTTCCACGAGGAGCTGCCGCAGCTCTTCCCGCACTTCCCGCAGGCCAAGGACGCCGTCTTCGGCGACCGCGCGGTGCGTGAGGGCAGCGCGGCCCTGAACGCCGCCCTCCAGGCCGCCTACTTCATCATCGGCGTCCGCGCCGCCGGTCTCGCCGCCGGCCCGATGGGCGGTTACGACGCCGCGGGCATCCAGAAGGAGTTCCTGGACGACGACCACACCCCGCTGATGGTCGTCAACATCGGCAAGCCGGGCGAGGACGCCTGGTTCCCGCGCTCCCCGCGCCTGTCCTACGACGACGTCGTCACGACCGTCTGAGGCACGCCGCAGATGCGCGAGAGGCCCCCGGCAACGGGGCGGATTCCAGGGGTCGTTGCAACACAGGTGATCAACTGGCTGTGGCCAGGAGCTTAGCGAGGCGCTCGGCTGGGGTTTCCCAGCCGAGCGTTTTGCGTGGGCGGCTGTTGAGTTCGGCGGCGACGGCCGCCAGGTCCTGGGGAGTGTGGGCGGCCGAACTGGGGTGTTGCAACGACCACTAGAACTCAAGACGGCGCCGGGGGCCTCTCCTGCTCGCGCGTCGCGACGCCCGCGTCAGGACATCTTCAGCGCCGCCGCCATCTTCGTCAGCTGGGTGAAGGAGGCCGTGCCGGCCACCACCGTGGTCGAGCCGGAGGTGCCGTCCAGCACCAGCGCGTCGTAGCGGCCGCCGGTGTAGTGCGTCCAGGTGCGGTCGCCGATCTTCTCGGTCGTCTTCGTGGCCGACGCGCCCTGACTGGCGTCGGTGATGAAGTCGGCGCGCTTCTGAGTCGACTGCTCGACCTGGACGTACTGACCGTCGGGGGTCTGGTAGCCGAGGTGCCAGCGATCCCCGTCCTCGCCCTGGAAACGGACCGAGGTGGCCTTCCAGGCGCCGGACAGGCCCTCGGGCGCGGCCACCGGATAGGTCGCGGCGCGCCGTGCCGTCAGCAACTCGACCCGGTAGTCGACCCTCGGAAGGTCGGGAGCGTGATCGTCGTGCGGGACGAGCAGGTAGATGAAGCCCGCCGCGAGGCCGATCAGGGCCAGGGAGAGGATCATGTCCCGGACCGTCTTCTGCTTGCCGTTCGTGCCTGCCACGCCCCCTATCGTCGCAGGTGCCCGCTGCGCTCATCCGTGGGGTCCCCTGCTCATTTTGTCAGCCTGGCGATAGAGTCGACGGGAAAACCCTCATCCGGCCGTCGTCGTATCAGAAAGGTGCGCTCCGATGACCGAGAATCATCATCACCTGCCGTCCGAACTCGATGTCCCCTCCGAGGCCCCCGACCGCAACCTCGCCCTGGAGCTCGTCCGGGTGACCGAGGCCGCGGCGATGGCCGCGGGACGCTGGGTGGGCCGCGGCGACAAGAACGGCGCCGACGGCGCCGCGGTCCGCGCGATGCGGACCCTCGTCTCCACCGTGTCGATGAACGGCGTGGTCGTCATCGGCGAGGGCGAGAAGGACGAGGCCCCGATGCTCTTCAACGGAGAGCGCATCGGTGACGGCACCGGGCCCGAGGTCGACATCGCCGTCGACCCGATCGACGGGACGACGCTGACCGCGAAGGGCATGCCCAACGCGATCTCCGTGCTGGCCGCGGCCGAGCGCGGGGCCATGTTCGACCCGTCCGCCGTCTTCTACATGGACAAGCTGGTCACGGGCCCGGAAGCGGCGGACTTCGTCGACATCAACGCGCCCGTCTCCGTCAACATCCGGCGGGTCGCCAAGGCGAAGCGGGCCACGCCGGAGGACGTGACCGTCGTCATCCTCGACCGGCCGCGGCACGAAGGGATCATCAAGGAGATCCGGGAGGCCGGCGCGCGCATCAAGCTGATCTCCGACGGTGACGTCGCCGGGTCGATCTACGCGCTGCGCGAGGGCACGGGCGTCGACATGCTGCTCGGCATCGGCGGCACGCCCGAGGGCATCATCTCGGCGTGCGCGGTCAAGTGCCTGGGCGGAACCATCCAGGGCAAGCTGTGGCCCAAGGACGACGCGGAGCGGCAGCGGGCCATCGACGCCGGGCACGACCTGGACCGGGTCCTGACGACGGAGGACCTGGTGACCGGGGAGAACGTGTTCTTCGTCGCCACCGGCATCACCGACGGGGAGCTGCTGCGGGGCGTGCGGTATCGGTCGGAGACCGCGCTGACCGAGTCGATCGTGATGCGGTCGAAGTCGGGGACGGTGCGGCGGATCGACTCCGAGCACCGGCTGCGCAAGCTGCGGGCCTACAGCTCGGTCGATTTCGACAAGGCGAAGTAGCGCCCACGGAGAGGGGGCTGCCGACCGTGCGCGGCCACAGGTGCGCTGTGGCCGGTCGCGCTCACGCGGCGGCAGCCGCACATCGGCACGGCCCCGCGCCCCTTGCGGGGCACTGGCAAAAGGCGCCCTCGGTGCGGAGAGGGCGCCTTTTTGTCAGCCTGCCTGCGCTATCCGGTTTGCCGCCGCCGCCCTCGCCGCCTTCTTCAGTTCCATGTCGCGGCGCCTGCGGCGGGCCAGGACCACGCGGCGTTCGGCGGCGGTGAGGCCGCCCCAGACGCCGTAGGGCTCGGGCTGGAGCAGCGCGTGTTCGCGGCACTCGACCATCACCGGACAGCGGGCACAGACCCGCTTGGCCGCCTCCTCCCGGGACAGCCGGGCGGCGGTGGGTTCCTTGGAGGGTGCGAAGAACAGGCCTGCCTCGTCGCGCCGGCACACCGCCTCGGTGTGCCAGGGGGCGTCTTGGTCCCTGTCCCGCACTGGCACCCGCTGGGCCGGAACGGCAGCGACCTGCAGGGACGAATGCGGCGGTTGCAGCACGGGTCTACTCCTGACGACGGCTTCGCGAGCGAGAGACGATGCAGCAAGGCCTACCCGCTGTGCGCGGGCCTATGCACAGCGTCCTCAACAGCCGTACTCCGGCGGCTTGTTCACGACCCCTGGGGCCGCCGGGCCGGGAGTGATTCGCGACCGTCAACGGTCCAGGTGTTTGCGCAACTTCCTGTCGACCTTGTCCTGAACCCGGTCCAGGATGTCCTCGATGAGCTTTCCGCGCTTCGGCCGCGCCTCCACGTTGCCGAGGACGGCCCAGCCGTCGACGTAGACGACCGGCGCGTCGGAGTCGACCGAATCCAGCGTGTCCGCCTCGAAGTTGCCCAGCACACCGCCGCCGGTGCCGCGCAGCGACACGTTCTCCGGGACGCGGATCTGGACGTCACCGAAGACCGAGACCGCCTTGATGACGACCTGCTGGTACTCGAAGATCGCCTCGGTGAGGTCGAGCTCGATGGAGCCGAAGACGGCGTAGGCGTGCAGCCGGCGGCCCGCCCGCCAGCGGCCCCGGCGGCGGGCGCTGCTGAAGACCGCCACCACGTTGCTGTCCGCCTCGACCGGGATCGCGCCGGGCGTCGGCCGGGGCGGCACCGGCGTGTAGCCCGGGGCGGCCGGGCCGGCGTGGGCCGCGGGCAGGTCCCGTATGAAGATCTCCAGCTCACCCACCGTCTTGGCGTTCAGCACCCCCTCCACGCGCTCGGCGTGCTCGTCGGCGGTCAGGCGCCCCTCGGCGAGGGCCTCCCGCAGGATGTCGGCGACGCGGTCACGGTCGGCGTCCGAGGCGCGCAGCTCGGCGACCGGTGCTCCGGCGGGCTCACGAGGGGGCTGCTTCTGAAGGTCCACGGCAGCAGGGTACCGAAACGCGATAGATCGCGACTACCCCTCATCGCCACCTGTGGAAAACCCGTACGGTCCCCGAACTGAGCCTTACCTCACAGGCTCCCCGTCAGTGGCAGGTTCTACGCTGGATGCGCCCGCCAGCGTCGGCGGGCGGCCGTCCGTCAGAGTGAGGAATGGGCTGAGATGCCTGAGTTCGCGTATACCGATCTGCTCCCCCAGGGCGAGGACACCACCCCGTACCGGCTGGTGACCTCGGAGGGTGTGTCCACCGTCGAGGGACCGGACGGGCGGACGTTCCTCAAGGTGGAGCCCGAGGCGCTGCGCAAGCTGGCCGAAGAGGCGATCCACGACATCCAGCACTACCTGCGGCCCGCCCACCTCGCCCAGCTCCGGCGGATCATCGACGACCCGGAGGCGTCGGCCAACGACAAGTTCGTCGCGCTCGACCTGCTGAAGAACGCGAACATCGCGGCGGCCGGCGTGCTGCCCATGTGCCAGGACACCGGCACGGCCATCGTCATGGGCAAGCGCGGGCAGAACGTGCTGACCGAGGGCGGCGACGAGGCGGCCCTGAGCCGCGGCATCTACGACGCCTATCTGAACCTCAACCTCCGCTACTCCCAGATGGCTCCGCTGACCATGTGGGAGGAGAAGAACACCGGGTCGAACCTGCCGGCCCAGATCGAGCTGTACGCCACCGACGGCGGCGCCTACAAGTTCCTCTTCATGGCGAAGGGCGGCGGCTCCGCCAACAAGTCGTTCCTCTACCAGGAGACGAAGGCCGTCCTCAACGAGGCCTCCATGATGAAGTTCCTGGAGGCGAAGATCCGTTCGCTCGGTACGGCCGCGTGCCCGCCGTACCACCTGGCGATCGTGGTGGGCGGTACGAGCGCCGAGTACGCGCTGAAGACCGCCAAGTACGCCTCCGCGCACTACCTGGACGAGATTCCGGCCGAGGGCTCGGAGCTCGGGCACGGCTTCCGGGACAAGGACCTGGAGCAGAAGGTCTTCGAGCTGACGCAGAAGATCGGGATCGGCGCGCAGTTCGGCGGCAAGTACTTCTGCCACGACGTGCGCGTGGTGCGGCTGCCACGGCACGGCGCGTCCTGCCCCGTCGCCATCGCGGTCTCCTGCTCCGCCGACCGGCAGGCCGTCGCGAAGATCACCGCCGAGGGCGTCTTCCTGGAGCAGCTGGAGACGGACCCGGCCCGTTTCCTCCCGGAGACCACCGACGAGCACCTCGACGAGTCGTCGGACGTGGTGAGGATCGACCTCAACCAGCCGATGGACACGATCCTCGCGGAGCTGACCAAGTACCCGGTCAAGACCCGTCTCTCGCTCACCGGTCCGCTGGTGGTGGCGCGGGACATCGCGCACGCCAAGATCAAGGAGCGGCTGGACGCGGGCGAGGAGATGCCGCAGTACCTGAAGGACCACCCGGTGTACTACGCCGGTCCGGCCAAGACGCCCGAGGGCTACGCCTCCGGTTCCTTCGGCCCGACGACGGCCGGGCGGATGGACTCCTACGTCGAGCAGTTCCAGGCCGCCGGCGGGTCCAAGGTGATGCTCGCCAAGGGCAACCGCAGCAAGCAGGTCACCGACGCGTGTGACGCGCACGGCGGCTTCTACCTCGGCTCCATCGGCGGCCCCGCCGCCCGGCTCGCGCAGGACTGCATCAAGAAGGTCGAGGTCGTCGAGTACGAGGAGCTCGGTATGGAGGCGGTCTGGAAGATCGAGGTCGAGGACTTCCCGGCGTTCGTCGTCGTCGACGACAAGGGCAACGACTTCTTCCAGGACCCCGCTCCGGCTCCGACGTTCACCTCGATCCCGGTCCGGGGCCCCGGGCTGGCGTAGTGCGTCCGGCGCGGCGGGGGAAGGATGTCGCCCCCGCCGCCCCTACCCGTCCCGTCCTCCAGGGGGTGGGCCCCCTTCGACCGCCCGCTTCGGGGGCTGCCGCCCCCGGACCCCCGCATCGGCCTGAACGGCCTCGTCCTCAAACGCCGGACGGGCTGAGAGGGGGTGCGGACCGGGTCTCGGCCCCAGGCACCGGACGGGCTGAGAGGGGGGTGCGGACCGGGTCTCGGCCTCAGGCACCGGACGGGCTGAGTTGTGGTGTTCGCCGGACAAGCCGGTGGGCGTCAGTGGGGCATGCAGCCGAACCAGTTCACCGTGTTGCCGTCGGCTGTGTAGCCCATGCACCTGAGGGTTCTGTCGTGCAGCTTCTCGGTGCGGTCGACCGGGCCGTTGAGGTACTCCGTCTTGTGGTGGGGCTCCACCAGGTCGTCGACCTCGATGCGGTACCAGCGGCGGTCGCCGGACGGCAGGGTGCAGCCGTGGGCGGTCACGTTGCGGCTGGGATCGCCGCTCCAGACGGGCCGTTCGGCGCGGTCGCAGTGGGCGCGGCCGGCGGCGCCGGCGGTGCCGGCTCCCGCGCCCAGCAGCGTCGCCGCGCCTATGGACACCGCCGCGACGGCGCCGAACAGGCCCTTTGGAGTGAAGTTCATCGGTCGGTCCTCCTGCCAGCCGTGGTGATGGCGGGAATCGCCTCATCACCTTGGGCCGATAGTCACATTTATCCGTGATGTCTGGCTCGGTGGCCGGGGGCGCAGTCCCCCGACCCGGTGACGTCGGTGGTGCCAATGCAGCAGGCCGGAACAACCGCCGCGCCCCGATCGCTGACAAGGGCATGAGCGACTACCGCATCGAACACGACTCCATGGGCGAGGTCCGGGTCCCCGCCCACGCCAAGTGGCGGGCCCAGACCCAGCGCGCCGTCGAGAACTTCCCCGTCTCCGGCCAGCGGATCGAGCGCGCGCACATCGAGGCGCTGGCCCGGATCAAGGGCGCGGCGGCCAAGGTGAACGCCGAGCTGGGGGTGGTCGACAAGGACATCGCGCAGGCGATCCAGGAGGCGGCCGAGGAGGTCGCCGAGGGGAAGTGGGACGAGCACTTCCCCGTCGACGTGTTCCAGACCGGCTCCGGCACCTCGTCGAACATGAACGCCAACGAGGTCATCGCGACGCTGGCGACCGAGCGGCTGGGGCGGGACGTCCATCCCAACGACCATGTGAACGCCTCGCAGTCCTCCAACGACGTGTTCCCGTCGTCCATCCACATCGCCGCCACCGCCGCCGTCACCCGGGACCTGATTCCGGCGCTCGACCATCTCGCCGACTCCCTGACCAGGAAGTCCGAGGAGTTCGCCGATGTGGTGAAGTCCGGACGGACGCATTTGATGGATGCGACGCCGGTGACCCTGGGGCAGGAGTTCGGGGGGTACGCGGCGCAGGTGCGGTACGGCGTCGAGCGGCTGCGGGCCTCGCTGCCCCGGCTCGCGGAGCTGCCGCTCGGGGGGACGGCGGTGGGCACCGGGATCAACACGCCGCCCGGGTTCTCCGCCGCGGTGATCGAGGAGGTCGCCCGGGTCACCGGACTGCCGTTCACGGAGGCGCGGAACCACTTCGAGGCGCAGGGCGCCCGGGACGGGATCGTGGAGACCAGCGGGCAGCTGCGGACCGTCGCGGTCGGGCTCACGAAGATCGCCAATGACCTGCGGTGGATGTCCTCGGGGCCGCGGACGGGGCTCGCCGAGATCGCGCTGCCCGACCTCCAGCCGGGGTCCTCGATCATGCCGGGGAAGGTCAACCCGGTCATTCCGGAAGCCTTGTTGATGGTGGCCGCTCAGGTCATCGGCAACGACCAGACGATCGCCGTGGCCGGCGCGGCCGGGAACTTCGAGCTCAACGTGATGCTTCCGGTCATCGGGAAGAACGTGCTGGAGTCCGTCCGGCTGCTGGCCAACGTCTCGCGGCTGCTCGCCGACCGGACGGTGGACGGGGTCATCGCGCACCGGGAGCGGGCGCGGGAGTACGCCGAGTCGTCGCCGTCCGTGGTCACGCCGCTCAACAAGTACATCGGGTACGAGGAGGCCGCCAAGGTCGCCAAGAAGGCGCTGGCGGAGCGGAAGACGATCCGCCAGGTCGTCCTTGAGGGCGGGTACGTCGAGCGGGGCGATCTGAGCGTCGAGCAGCTGGACGAGGCGCTTGATGTCCTGCGGATGACACGGCCGTAACCGGGTGCGAACGTTTCGCGCCGCCCGGCCAGAACCGTGACGTCCGCCGCAGCGTCGTATGCCTACGGCACCTAATATCTGTGCATGGCAGACGGTGGAGCGGTGAGACGCGTGATGCGCGGGGAAACGGGCGGTGCGACCGGTGACGGGTCCGGCTTCTGGACTCCGGGGAGCCAGATCCTGTGGCGGTACCGGGAGAACGCCGGGGACGGCTTCCACATCGCGCGCCCCGTCACCGTCGTCCGGGACGACGAGGAGCTGCTCGCCGTCTGGCTGGCTCCCGGCACCGAGTGCGTCAGGCCCGTGCTCGCCGACGGCTCGTCGCTCGGCGAGGAACCGCTGGAGTCCCGCTACACCAAACCCCGGTCCGTCACGCACGGCCACTGGCGCGGCACCGGCGTGCTGAAGCTGGCCCGGCCCGGTCAGCCCTGGTCGGTGTGGCTGTTCTGGGAGCCGGGCTGGCAGTTCAAGAACTGGTACGTCAACCTTGAGCAGCCGCTGGTCCGCTGGGGCGGCGGAGTGGACTCCGAGGACTACTTTCTGGACATCTCCGTGCACCCGGACCGCAGTTGGCGCTGGCTCGACGAGGACGAGTTCGCGCAGGCCCAGCGGGACGGCCTGATGGACGCGGAGACGGCCGCGGACGTGCGGACGGCGGGCAGGGCCGCGGTGGCCGCCGTCGAGGCCTGGGAGGCGCCCTTCTCGGACGGCTGGCAGCATTGGCGCCCGGACCCGTCCTGGGCGGTACCGTCACTGCCGGAGGACTGGGACCGTACGCCCGCGCACGTGTCCTCATGAGACCCTTGATGCGCCCCCGGTCCACAACCGTAGGATCGTCCTCCGCAAGGAAACGTGAGCACAACTCCCGGAGCATGCGCCGGGCTTGACCGAACGTCACCGAGGGGCGGCAGGACGTGAGCGAGGGGTACGAGGGCAACACCGGCGAGCGGTGCGCGGGCCGCAGATCGTTCGCCGGTGGCACAGGAACAGCCTCCAGCCACGCCGAAATTCCGTTCCTGGGACACCTAATCCGGGTATCGGCACTTCGGCGGGACCACCTGCGCGCCCGGCGCGCAGCCCCGGACGGACGGATTCGACACGCGTGACGGAGCACCCCACCTCCTACGAGCGCCCACAGCCGGGCGTCGACCCCGCGGAGGCCCGCGGGGCGCTCCTGCGTTCCCCGCAGCCGCAGGTGCAGACACAGGGACACCAGGGCCACCAGGGCCACCAGGGAGAGGGACAACCGCAGCCCTGTCCGCGCGGCGGCACCGCCTTACCGGCACAGGCCCGCGCGGGCGAGACTCCCTCCGGTCCCGGTACCAGCACGTCCAAGGAGCACTCCGTCAACGGCCCCGAGCACGCCCAGCCCACCAGCGCTGAGCCCGATCCGCACCGGCCGCGCCCCACCCCGGAGGGCATCCCGCCGCAGCCCGGCGCCGAGCCGGAGCGGGCGGTGGGCTCCCAGGAGCGCCGTACCGGACGCGGGCTGCCGCCCGGCCGGCCGATGCCGATGCGGCGGGACGGCGACCGGCTGCGCTTCGTG
The DNA here is from genome assembly GCF_002217755.1 of Streptomyces hyaluromycini. Taxonomy (GTDB): domain Bacteria; phylum Actinomycetota; class Actinomycetes; order Streptomycetales; family Streptomycetaceae; genus Streptomyces; species Streptomyces hyaluromycini. The sequence goes on from NZ_BCFL01000016.1 coordinate 916,289, forward strand.
GGTGCCGCGACCCGCCGGATCGCCCGGGGCATCGACCTGGACGAGATCGTGATGGGGCTGTGCCGGGCGACCGTGCCGACCTTCTCGGACGCGATCCTGGTCTATCTGCGCGACCCGCTGCCGGTCGGTGACGAGCGGCCCGTCGGCCCGGTGGTGCTGCGGCTGCGCCGCACCGACCGGATCCCGGAGGAACGGGACACCGACGGCGGCTTCCTGCCGGTGCCGGTCCCGGAGCCGGATCCGGCCGACATCGGCCTGGCCGCGCTCACCGCGGAGCTGTGCGAGGTACGGCCGGGCGGTGCGCTCAACGAGGTGCTGCGGGGCGTACGGCCGGTGTTCGCCGACTCGCCCGCCGCCCGTGCCGCCCTCCCCGAACTCCTCGGCGAGGGCAACGAGTCCCACGTACCCGGTGCCCAGCACGCGATCCTCGCCCCGCTGCGCGGCCGGCGCCGGGTGATCGGCGCGGCCCTGTTCCTGCGCCGCCCGGAGCGGCTGGCGTTCGAGGCCGACGACCTGCTGGTCGCCGCCCAGCTGGCCACGCACAGCGCGCTCGGCATCGACAAGGCGGTGCTGTACGGCCGGGAGGCCTACATCGCCGACGAGCTGCAGCGGACCATGCTGCCGGAGAACCTGCCGAGCGCGACGGGCGTGCGGCTGGCGTCCCGCTACCTCCCGGCCGCCGAGACCGCCCGGGTGGGCGGTGACTGGTACGACGCGATCCCGCTGCCCGGCAGCCGGGTGGCGCTGGTCGTCGGCGACGTCATGGGCCACTCGATGACGTCGGCGGCGATCATGGGCCAGTTGCGGACGACCGCGCAGACGCTGGCGGGCCTTGATCTGCCGCCGCAGGAGGTCCTGCACCACCTGGACGAGCAGGCCCAGCGGCTGGGCAGCGACCGGATGGCGACCTGCCTGTACGCCGTCTACGACCCGGTCTCGCATCGCATCACCATCGCCAACGCCGGCCATCCGCCGCCGGTGCTGCTGCACCTGGGCGGCCGTGCCGAGGTGCTGCGGGTGCCGGCCGGGGCGCCGATCGGCGTCGGCGGGGTCGACTTCGAGGCGGTGGAGCTGGACGCGCCGGCCGGGGCGACGCTGCTGCTGTACACCGACGGGCTGGTGGAGTCCCGGCTGCGGGACGTGTGGACCGGCATAGAGCAGCTGCGCGAGAAGCTCGCCGCGACCGCGCAGCTGACCGGGCCGGACCACCCCCCGCCCCTTGAAGCGCTGTGCGACGAGGTGCTCGACATGCTCGGGCCGGGTGACCGCGACGACGACATCGCGCTGCTCGCCGCCCGGTTCGACGGCATCGCGCCGAGCGACGTGGCGTACTGGTTCCTGGAGCCGGAGGACGCGGCACCGGGGCGTGCCCGGCGGCTGGCGCGCCGGGCCCTGGCCCGCTGGGGGCTTGAGGAACTCACCGACTCCGTCGAGCTGTTGGTCAGCGAGGTCGTCACGAACGCGGTGCGGTACGCGTCGCGGCCGGTGACGTTGCGGTTGCTGCGGACGGATGTGCTGCGGTGCGAGGTCGGCGACGACGTGCCGCAGTTGCCGCGGTTGCGGCAGGCGCGGGCGACGGACGAGGGCGGCCGGGGCCTTTACCTCGTCAACAGACTGGCCAGACGGTGGGGAGCGACCCGGCTCAGCACCGGGAAGGTCGTCTGGTTCGAGCTGAACCGATAGCGCCGCAGGGCTTCAGGTTGTCGGGGAGCTGCGGACCGGCTGTGGCTGGTCGCGCCCACGCGACGGCAGCCGCAAACCGATACAGCCCCGCGCCCCTTCAGGGGCGCGAGCAACCACCATGCCCCGCACCCGGCGACGTACCGGGTGCGGGGGCTCGGTTACTGCTCGTTCGCCGGGTCCAGCGGGTTGTCCGTGGTGCCGTCCGTCGGGGTCTCCGCCGGGGTCGACGGAGCGCTGGTCGTCGGGGTCGGAGACTTCGTCGGGGTCGAGCTCGGGGTCTGGGACGGGGTCTGGGACGGGGTCGCGGACTTCGTCGGGGTCGAGCTCGGGGTCTCCGAGGGCGTCTCGGACGGGGTCGAGCTGGGGGTCGGCGTCTCCGACGGCTTGACGGCCGCGCCCAGGTCGGTGTTCAGGTCGAACTTGGCCTTCTTCGTGACGCCGAAGGTGTACGCCGCCCAGATCTGCGCCGGGTAACCGCCACCGTTGATACGGCCGGTGCCGGGGATCAGGCCCGTGGCGCCGGTCAGCGGGACCTGGTTGTGGGTCTTGGCGTCCTCGCCGAACAGCCCGACCGAGGTGACCAGGTCCGGCGTGTAACCGGTGAACCAGGCCGACCTGTTGTAGTCGGACGTACCCGTCTTGCCGGCCACCTGCTGGCCCTTGCGCAGCGGGTTCTGGGCCACCGATACCTTGGCCGTACCGTCGTCGACCACACCGGTCAGGACCGACGTCACCTGGTCGGCCGCCTCACGGTTGATGACCTGTTCGCCGATCGGGTCCGGCAGGTCGACCTTGCGGCCGGTCTTCTCCGCCGACGCGAGGATCGACGGGGTGACCTTCTGGCCGTGGTTGTCGAGGGTGGCGTACGCCGAGGCCATCTCCAGCGGGCTCGCGCCCATGGTGCCCAGGGTCATCGCGGGCACCGCCTGCAGGTCCGTGGTGTCCAGGCCGAGGTCGTCGGCGGTCTTCAGCACGTTCTTCATGCCGACGTCCACGCCCATCTGCGCGAACACCGAGTTGACGGACTTGTTCATCGCCGTCTGCACGGTGATGTTGCCGTAGTCGGCGTCGTCCTCGTTCGGCGGTGAGAAGGCGATGTCGCTGCCCTTGACCGCACGGCCGCTGGTGCCGTCGTAGATCGTGTTGGCGTTGATGTCCTTGCCGCTCTGCGTCTTGGCGTCCTGGTCCAGGGCGGCGGCGAGGATGATCGGCTTGAAGGTGGACGCCGGCTGGTAGTCGGCGCGGGTGGCGTTGTCGGTGTAGTGCTTGTAGTAGTCCACACCGCCATAGAGGGCGAGGATCTTCCCGGTCTTGGGGTCGACGGAGACGGCGCCGGCCTGGACGTTCTTGTCGACCTTGCGCTTCTTGCCGTCCAGCTTGCTGGTGAGCTGGCTCTTGACGGCCGCCTCCAGCTTCGCCTGCCGCTTCGGGTCGATGTTCAGGGTGATCGTCCAGCCCTGGTCGACGACCTGGGCCTCCGCCTCGGACCGGGAGATGCCCTGCGACTTCATCAGCTGGTTCTCCAGCTGGGTGTTGGCCAGTTCGACCAGATAGCCCTTCTGGCCCTCCAGGCCGGAGGCCGCCTTCGGCGCCTTGGGTATCGGGAACTTCATGGCGTCACGCTCGGTCTTGTCCAGCCACTTCTGGCCGACCATGTTGTCCAGGACGTAGTTCCAGCGTTCCTGCACCAGCTTCTTGCCGACGGGGCCCGCCACCGCCCAGTCGTACTGGCTGGGCGCCTGGAGCAGCGCGGCCAGATAGGCGCCCTGCTGGACCGAGAGCTTCTCGGCGTCGACCCGGTAGTAGGCCTGGGCGGCGGCCTGGATGCCGTAGGCGCCGCGGCCGTAGTAGCTGGTGTTGATGTAGCCCGCGAGGATCTCGTCCTTGGTCTTCTCGCGGTCCACCTTCAGCGAGATGACCAGTTCCTTCAGCTTGCGCGTGACGGTCTGGTCCTGGCTGAGGTAGTAGTTCTTGACGTACTGCTGGGTGATCGTCGAGCCGCCCTGGGTACCGCGGCCCCGCGCGGTGTTGTAGAGGCCGCGGGCCATGCCCCTGAGGTCGATGCCGTTGTCCGTGTAGAAGGTCTTGTTCTCCGCCGCGACGAAGGTGTGCTGGACGGCCTTCGGGACCTTGGAGAGGTCGACTATCTCGCGATTGACGGTGCCCTTGCGGGCGAGGACCGAGCCGTCGCTGTACTTGTAGACGTTGCTCTGCGTCTGCGCGAGCGCGTTGCCCTCGGGGACGCTCACCATCATGTACAGCGCGATGAAGGAGCCGATGCCCAGCAGGCAGACGGTGAAGAAGGCGCCGAGCATCTTCTTCCAGGTGAACAGCCTGCGTATGCGGCCCTTGGCGGGCTTGCCCGGCGCACCGTTCCCGGGATTCCCGGGCTTGCCCGGCTTCTTGGCGGCGGCCCGGCGGCGCTCCGCGCGGGTGGCGCCCTCGGCTCCCTCGGCGGCCGGTGACTCGACCACCGTCGTGGTCCCGCCCTCCGCCGACGCCGGCGTCTCGAGCTCGGCCTGCTCGGACGTGCGGTGCCGGGGCACGGCGCGGCGGCCGCCACGCTGTCGCGCTCTTCTCTCGTCCGCTCGTCCCATGAGTCCGTCTGCTCCGCTTCGTCTCGGCTGTCACACGTGTGTACGGGTGTCACACAGGTACGTGGCTCAGGTCAGTCCAGAAAACTAACACCGCTCGCTATGGCAAAGGACGCACGATCTGCCCTTTTTCGGACGTGACAATCAGCACCCCCACCCAACGGAACCGACGAGCGGGGAGGACGAAGGGTTGCCGGACGCCGTCAAGTGATATCACTTGGATACCCCTGAACAGGACGAAGACGGTCAGAACCGCACAGCCCGGAGGCATCCATGTCCGCGCCCGACGCCTCGGCACGGCGGCGCAAGCAGGTGCTGCTGCGGCTGGATCCGGCGGTGCACGAGGCGCTGGCGCGGTGGGCCGGGGACGAACTCCGGTCGGCCAACGCACAGATCGAGTTCCTGCTGCGGCAGGCGCCGGCCGACGCGGGACGCCTGCCGGAGGATCCCGGCCCGCTGCCGCGCCGTGGCCGGCCGCCGGGGGGGCTCCGCCCGCCGGCCCTCCCCGGGGTGACCGGCCCCGGCCGCGCCGGCCCTCAGCCGGTGGGCTCGCCCGCCTTCCCGGCGAGTGCCCATGCGTCGCCCGGGATCCGGTACGAGATCGCGAACAGCGGCGGGCGCGGCCCCTCGCGCTCCTCCGCCGGGCTCACGCCAGCTCCTCCTTGAACCCCTGCCGCCAGGACGGGTACCGCAGCTCCCAGCCGAGCTCCCGCTTCGCCTTGGCGTTGGAGAAGCCGCGCCCCTGGGTCATGATGACGACCGCCTGTTCGCCGGCCAGGAGGCGGGCCAGCCACACCGGCACCCGCAGCGGCCGCCTCGCCCCGGCGCACTCGGCGAGATACGGCAGCCATGCGGCGGCCGGCGCCGGTTCGTCGTCGACGATGTTGAAGACACCCCGCACCTTCTGCTCGACGGCCAGCACGGTGGCGCTCGCCGCGTCGTCGAGATGGATCCAGCTGCTGTGGCCGGTGGCGCGGCCGACCAGGGGGTACTGGCGCCTGCGGACCAGCTCCACCTGGTCGTCGATGGCGCCGGGTCCGTAGAACGCGCCGTAGCGCAGGGCCGCGCCGCCCGCGTCGAGCACGGCGTCCTCCAGGTGGCGCAGTGCCAGCATGCCGCCGTGCGCGGGCGTTCCCGGCATCAGGTCCAGCGGGTCCTCCTCCGACTTCACCCAGCCGCCCTCGCGGACGCCGTTCCAGCTGGCGTGGCTCTGCGCGACGACATGGGGGACGCCGGTCGCCTCGGCGGCGGCGAGCAGATGGTCCGTGCCCTCGGTGCGCAGCCGGTTGGTGAGGGCGAACCAGCGGTCGGGATGCCTGATGTCCGGCTTGCCGGCGTGCACCGGGGAGATCGCGGTCAGCTGATGGACGATCACGTCCGGGCGGGCCTCGGCCACCGCCGCGCCGACCGACAGCGCGTCCAGGCCGTCCATGACGACTCCGTCCGCGCCCAGTTCCCTCAGCAGTCCCAGCTTGGCCGCGCTGGTCGTCGTAGCCGTCACCCGGTGCCCCCGCGCCACCAGTCGCGGCACCAGCCGCCGTCCCAGAACCCCACTGCCGCCTGCCACGAACACCCGCACGGTCATCACCTTCCTGATGCGTTCCGGAACCGGGAACCGGCTCCCGGACCGGAGACGGGACAGACCCGTGCTCCTGTGACATCGCGCTGTCGCAGAACCGTGACAATCGGCTCCCACGTGCGCGTTCACACGCCCCGCCATGACCTACACACTCCGCGTATACATGCGGCGTATACACCGTGTGTAGAGTGCTCGTCATGTCCATCGGTCACACCCTTTTGGGGCTCCTGGAGTCCGGCCCGCGCCACGGTTACGACCTGAAGCGGGCCTTCGACGAGAAGTTCGGTCACGACCGGCCGCTGCACTACGGCCAGGTCTACTCGACGATGTCCCGGCTGCTGAAGAACGGGCTCGTGGAAGTCGACGGCATCGAGGCGGGCGGCGGGCCGGAGCGGAAGCGGTACGCCATCACCGACGCCGGGGTCACCGACGTCGAGCGGTGGCTCGCGACTCCGGAGAAGCCGGAGGAGTACCTCCAGTCGACCCTGTACACCAAGGTCGTGCTCGCGCTGCTGACGCACCGCAACGCCGGCGACGTCCTCGACAGCCAGCGCTCCGAGCATCTGCGCAGCATGCGCATCCTCACCGACCGCAAGCGCCATGGCGACCTCGCCGACCAGCTCGTCTGCGACCACGCCCTGTTCCACCTGGAGGCGGACCTGCGCTGGCTGGAACTGACCGCGGCCCGGCTCGACAAGCTCCGCGCGGAGGTGGCCGAGTGAACGCCCCCGCCGCTCCGGCCGGTTCGCTGCTCACCGCCGAGGAACTGCGCAAGGCCTACGGCCCGACCCTCGCCCTCGACGGGGCCGGGTTCTCCATACATCCGGGCGAGGTCGTCGCCGTGATGGGCCCCTCCGGGTCCGGCAAGTCGACGCTGCTGCACTGCCTCGCCGGGATCGTGCCGCCCGACTCCGGGTCGATCATGTACGCCGGCCGCGAGATGGCGACCATGAACGACGCCGAGCGCAGCGCGCTGCGGCGCAGCGAGTTCGGGTTCGTCTTCCAGTTCGGCCAGCTGGTGCCCGAACTGACCTGCGTGGAGAACGTCGCGCTGCCGCTGCGGCTGAACGGCACCTCCCGCAAGGAGGCCGAGAAGACCGCGCTGGACTGGATGCGGCGCCTGGAGGTCGACGACCTCGCGAAGAAGCGGCCCGGCGAGGTCTCCGGCGGGCAGGGGCAGCGGGTCGCGGTGGCACGCTCGCTGGTGACCGGGCCGCGGGTGCTGTTCGCGGACGAGCCGACCGGCGCGCTCGACTCGCTCAACGGCGAGCGGGTGATGGAGCTGCTGACGGACGCCGCCCGGTCCACCAACGCGGCCGTCGTCCTCGTCACGCACGAGGCACGGGTGGCCGCCTACTCCGACCGCGAGATCGTCGTACGGGACGGCAAATCCCGGGACATGGAGCGGGCCGTATGAGCCGGGGGCGCTGGGCCGGGGATCTGGCCATGGGGGCGCGGTTCGCCTTCACGGGCGGGCGCGAGGGCTGGATCCGGGCGCTGCTGACGGGCGTCGGCGTCGGGCTCGGGGTGGCACTGCTGCTGCTCACGGCGGCGGTGCCCAGCATCCTCGACACCCGGCACCAGCGCGAGGCGGCCCGGCAGGACTACCTGCTGTCCCCCGCGAAGATCCCGGCGGCCGACGACACCGTCGTGGTCGCCCACACCGACACCGTCTGGCACGACCAGGACGTGCGCGGCCGGCTGCTCCAGCCGGAGGGCGCCAAGGCACCCCTGCCGCCGGGAATCGACCGGTTCCCGGCCGTGGGCGAGATGTACGTCTCCCCCGCGCTGGCCGACCTGCTGAAGTCCTCCGGGACCGGACTGCTGCACGAGCGGCTGCCCGGCAAGGTCGTCGGCACCATCGGGGACTCCGGGCTCATCGGCTCCCACGAACTCGCCTACTACGCGGGCTCCGAGCACCTGGCCCCGCTGATCGGCAAGGCCTCGGTGGAGCGGATCGACCACTTCGGGGACACCTCCGACCAGGGCTCCGAACCGCTGGACCCGGTCCTGCTGCTGCTCGTCCTGATGGTGTTCGTGGTGCTGCTCACCCCGGTCGCCATCTTCGTCGCCACCGCCGTGCGGTTCGGCGGCGAGCAGCGCGACCGGCGGCTCGCGGCGCTGCGGCTGATCGGCTGCGACGGCGGGATGGCCCGGCGGATCGCGGCGGGCGAGGCGCTCGCGGGCTCCGTGCTGGGTCTGGCGTTCGGCGTCGGCTTCTTCCTGGCCGGTGCCCAGCTCGCCGGGTCGATCGAGCTGTTCGGCATCAGCATCTTCCCGGACTACCTCACCCCGTCGCCCGTCCTGGCGCTGCTGGTGGCCGTCGCGGTCCCGGCGACCGCCGTGCTGGTCACCCTGTTCTCGCTGCGCCGGGTCGTCATCGAACCGCTGGGCGTGGTGCGCACGTCCGGACCCGGGCGGCGCCGGCTGTGGTGGCGGCTGCTGCTGCCGCTGCTGGGCCTGCTGATGCTCGCCCCGATGATCGGGAAGGGCAACAGCGGCGGCAACTTCAACCCCTACCTGGTGTCCTTCGGCGTGCTGGCCCTGCTGGTCGGCATCACCGCGCTGCTGCCGTGGGTGGTGGAGCGGGTCGTCGGCCGCCTGGACGGCGGCCCGGTCTCCTGGCAACTGGCGGTCCGCAGGCTCCAGTTGAGCAGCGGTACGGCGGCCCGGATGGTGAACGGCATCGCGGTGGCGGTGGCCGGGGCGATCGCGCTCCAGATGCTGTTCTCCGGCGTCGACGCGGACTACACCAAGTCGACCGGGAAGGACCCGTCCCGCACCCAGATGGAGGTCGACCTGGGCAGCGCCACGGCTCCGGACGGCATCGCGGGCAAGCTGCGGGAGACCCGGGGCGTACGGCAGGCCGTGGCCCTGTCGGAGACCTCGTTCGCGGGCCGGCCCGCGGGCACCGAGGACACCGTGCAGATCATGGTCGGCGACTGCACGGCCCTGCGGGAACTGGTCAAGATCTCCGCCTGCCGCGACGGTGACGTCTTCGTCTCCAGTGCCGCGTTCGCCGATCCCGCCTCCCGCAAGCTGATGACGCCGGGGCACACGGTCTGGGTCGACCCCACCTACTCCGGCGGCACGAAGGGGGTCGAGGCCCGCTGGACACTGCCGGCCGAACTGGGCCGGGCGCAGGTCCGCAAGGACGCCCTGCGCACCGACCTCACGGGCCTGCTGGTCACCCCGTCCGCCCTGCCGGCCAAGGCCCGCCCGAGCCTGAGCAGCAGCGTCTACCTCCTGCTGGACCCGAAGGTCCCGGAATCGGACGCCACCGAGGAGGTACGGACCGCGGCCCTCAGGGCCGCCCCGCTGGCCAACGTGTGGACCTGGCAGTCGACCCAGCGTTCCACCCGGTACGACACCATCCGCACCGGCCTGTTCGTGGGCGCGGCCGCCGTCCTCGCCCTCATCGGGGCGAGCCTGCTGGTCTCCCAGCTGGAGCAGTTGCGCGAGCGCAAGAAGCTGCTGTCGTCGCTGATCGCCTTCGGCACCCGGCGCCGCACCCTCACCCTGTCCGTGCTCTGGCAGACGACGATCCCCATCACCCTGGGCCTGCTGCTGGCCGTGGTGGTCGGGCTGACGCTCGGCGGGGTGCTGATGAAGATGACGGCCGTACCGCTGCGCGTGGACTGGCCGAGCGTGCTGTCGATGACCGGGTTCGGCGCGGCGATCGTCCTCGCCGTGACCCTGCTCAGTCTGCCGGCGCTGCTGCGCCTGATGCGCCCGGACGGGCTGCGCACCGAGTAGGCACCGCCGCTCCGCAGACCCCGCTCACTGCTGGTGGGCGGGGTCCGCCGCATCCCTGGGGGCTGCGCCCCCAGACCCCCCTTCGGCCTGAACGGCCTCGTCCTCAAACGCCGGACGGGCTGATCGGATGCGGCTGATCGCCATCGTCGAGCGCGGGACGTAGTGACTGATGTGGCTGATCGGCATCATCGGGCGCAGGACGGGGCGATTGATGCGGCTGATCACCGTCGTCAGGCGCCGGACGGGCTGGGTCGGGTGGCTGATCGGATTCGTCGGGTTCGGTGCCCGCGTACCGTTCCTGCGAGTAGCGGTGCAGGTAGCTGACGACCGTGTTGGTCACCGCGACCAGCGGTACCGCGACCACCGCGCCGCCCAGGCCCGCCACCAGGCTGCCGGCCGTGACCGAGAGGACCACGGCGAGGGGGTGGACGCGGACCGCGCGGCCCAGGATGAACGGCTGGAGGATGTGGCCCTCGATCTGCTGGACCGCGAGGACGACGGCCAGGGTCAGCACCGCGGTGACGACGCCCTGGGTGACCAGCGCCACGATCACCGCCAGCGCGCCGGAGGCGACGGCGCCGACGAGCGGGATGAACGAGAACAGGAAGATGAAGACGGCCAGCGGCACGGCCATCGGGACATGCAGGAAGTAGATGCCGATGCCGATGAAGATGGCGTCGATGAGGGCGACCAGGACCGTGCCCCGGACGTAGGCCGTGAGCGTGCGCCAGGCGCGCGGACCGGCGCCGGCCACCCCCTCGCGGGCGGCGGCGGGGACCAGTTTGAGGAACCACTGCCAGATGCGGTCGCCGTCGTACAGCAGGAAGAGCGTCGAGAAGAAGACCAGCAGGATGCCGGTCAGGGCCTCCACGACGACCTGCACGCCCTCCAGGCCGAACGACGTGATCTGGTCGGTGTTGGCGCCGATCGCCTCGCGGAGGTTCTTGGCGATCTGGTTGATCTGCTTGTCGGTGACATGGAAGGGGCTCTTCAGCAGCCAGTTGCGCAGATCGTCGATGCCGCTCTGGATCTGGGTGGAGAGGGTGTCGATGTTCTCCATGACCTGCCAGGTCACGAACCAGCCCATCAGGCCGATCACCACGAACCCGGAGATGGCGGTGAGCGCGGTGGCGGGGCCGCGCGGTACGCCGTAGCGGCGCAGGCGGGCGACCGTGGGCTGGAGCAGGGCGGTGATGAGCAGGGCGACGACGAAGGCGAAGACGACCAGTTGCACGGAGCTGATGACCCGCATCAGGATCCAGACCGCACCGGCCAGCACCAGCAGCCGCCAGCCGGCCTCGGCGGCGACGCGCACACCCCAGGGGACGGCCGTCACCGGGTCGGGACGCGGCACCGGCTTCCGGACGGGTGCGGGGACCGGCGGCGCCGGGTCGGGGGCCGGTGCGGGCGCCGGAACGGACACGGCCGGAGCGGGCGGCTCCGGCGCGGTGTGCTCCCGCTCCACCTCGGCCCGGCGCTCGCCCAACCGCTCGCCCATCTCGGTCAGTCCAGCACCGATGCGGCCGAGCCACTCAGGCACGCGCGACATGATCCGCCCTCTCCCCACCACTCCCCCCTGGAGTCGTCCGGTCCGACCGTACAGGGCAACAGCCCCTCCCCCTAGGACGGGGAGGGGCTGTCGAAGGTTGAGAAGAGCCCGCTACAGCAAGCGCCCCGAAGGGGCGCGGCGAACTGCGCGCTCAGCCACACACGACCCGCGGACGCCGACGAACCTCAGACACCACGAACCGCAGCGCCGTTTGTCGGGCGAACCCGGCGGAACGCCTAATACCAGTGGTTCGCCTGCCAGAACGACCAGGCCTCGCAAGGGCTGCCGTACCGCGAGTTCATGTAGTTGAGGCCCCACTTGATCTGCGTGGCCGGGTTGGTCTGCCAGTCGGCGCCCACGGAGGACATCTTGGAGCCGGGCAGAGCCTGGAAGAGGCCGTAGGCGCCGGAGGAGGCGTTGACCGCCTGGTAGTTCCAACTGGACTCGTGGTCCACGATGTTGCTGAAGCACTGGTACTGGCCGCTGGCCACCATCTGCTGCGCCATCGCCTGGATCTGCGCCACGGTGTACGAGCTCTGGACCGGGAAGCTGGAGGAGGACCTGCTGGCCGCTTCCTTCGCCTGGGCGCGCTCCTTGGCTTCCTTCGCCGCCTTCTCGGCCTCGGCCTTCTTGGCCTCGGCGGTCTTGGCTGCGGCCACCCGGGCGGCCTGCTCGGCGTCCTTCTTGGCGGAGGCGTCCGCCTGGATCGCCACGGCGTCGGCCTGCTGCGTCAGGGACGCGGTCTGCACCTGGGCCTGCTCACCCGCGGGCAGATCCGCGAGGAGCGTGGTGTCGGCTGCCGTAGCCTCGGCGTCGTTGTTCGGCTGGGCAACACTGCCCGAGGCCACACCCACGACGCTTCCGACGGCGGTGACCGCGGTGGCCGAAGCCACTGCGAATCCCCGGACCGAGATCCGGCTCACACGGTTTCCTTCCAGCATCGACCGCTTCGGTGACCCTGGCGGACGCAATCGTGCCCCTGACACTGGTCTCCTCACTACTGGGTCACGGGAGACACGGGCCCGGTGGGCAACTCCTGCAAGGGAGCGCCGCATGGTGCTCGGGCGGCATACGACGTCGCTATGGAATTAGCAGTGATGCTTCTGTTGTTCCGTACCGCTGGGGGTACAGGTGTGTCGTATGCGGGGCCTGACAGGAGTGAGACTCTGCCGTAACCAGACGCCGGGTGGCAATTCAGAGTTGCGTGTGAAAGCTCACATCCGGTTTCTCCCAGGGGATTTCAGGAAACCGCCACACACGAAGGCGCCGCCCGACTAGGCTCGGGGCCTTTGCCGGACGGCACCAACGGATGGGTAATCAGCCCAAGTTGGACACAGGGATCAGATGGCTCAGATGTGTCCGTCCTCCAGCATTTCGGTCACAAGAGCGGCGATCTGGGACCTCTCGGACCGGGTGAGGGTGACATGCGCGAACAGCGGATGCCCCTTCAGCTTCTCCACGACGGCGACCACACCGTCGTAACGTCCGACGCGCAGATTATCCCTTTGCGCCACATCGTGGGTCAGAACCACCCGTGAATTAGCGCCGATCCGGGACAGAACGGTCAGCAGGACATTCCGCTCCAGCGACTGGGCCTCGTCCACGATCACGTACGCGTCGTGCAGGGAGCGGCCGCGGATGTGGGTGAGCGGCAGCACCTCCAGCATCCCGCGGGCGGTGACCTCCTCGATGACCTCGCGGCTGGTGACCGCCGAGAGGGTGTCGAAGACCGCCTGCGCCCAAGGGCTCATCTTCTCCGACTCGGAGCCCGGCAGATAGCCCAGCTCCTGCCCGCCGACCGCGTACAGCGGACGGAAGACCATCACCTTCTGGTGCTGGCGGCGCTCCAGTACCGCCTCCAGGCCCGCGCACAGCGCCAGCGCGCTCTTGCCGGTGCCGGCCCGGCCGCCCATCGACACGATCCCGACATCCGGGTCGAGCAGCAGGTCGAGCGCAATGCGCTGCTCGGCACTGCGGCCCTTGATGCCGAACGCCTCACGGTCGCCGCGCACCACACGGACGTTGCCCTCGGCCGTCACCCGGCCCAGCGCCTTGCCGCGCTCGGATTGGATGGTCAGGCCGGTGTGCACGGGGAGGTCGGAGGCCTCCGGGACGTACACGTGCCCTTCCTCGAAGAGGAGGTCCACCTGTTCGCCGGACAGCGTCAGTTCGGACATTCCGGTCCAGCCGGAGGCGCCCGTGATGGCGAGTTCGGCGCGGTACTCCTCGGCGAGGAGGCCGACCGACGATGCCTTGATCCTGAGCGGCAGGTCCTTGGAGACGACGGTGACGTCGTACCCCTCGGCCTGCAGGTTGCGGGCGACCGCGAGGATGCGGGAGTCGTTGTCCCCCAGGCGGTAGCCGCTGGGCAACACGCTGGGGTCCGAGTGATTGAGCTCGACACGGATCGTGCCGCCGAGGTCCCCGATCGGGATCGGGGCGTCCAGACGGCCGTGCCGGACCCGGTAGTCGTCGAGCAGGCGCAGCGCCTGCCTGGCGAAGTAACCGAGTTCGGGATGGTGCCGCTTGGCCTCGAGTTCCGTGACCACGACGATCGGGAGCACGACCTCGTGCTCCTCGAAGCGGGCCATGGCGTTCGGGTCGGCCAGCAGGACGCTGGTGTCGAGAACATAGGTGCGCCGGTCGGACTTGCGGCGCGTTGTGCTGGTCACCACGGAAGGACGTACCCCCTCGGATGAGGTCGGGGAGCGACGAAGGCAGAGCTGGGCCGGGAGGGCGGGAAAAACCCGACCGGTTGACGGCCACCCTGCACGGGCCGAAAACCGGCCCCCCGCTGCTTCTTCCGTGCCGTGACCGCACGGTCGGGCTGGTGCAAAGGGCCTCCCGGGCGGGCGGCCCCGAGCCGCCCACTGAGAACCGATGCCCGTGGTTCGGGCATCGACCTGCTTGGCTTATGCCCTCGAACATGCGACACCATGCCACGGTCCGCAACGACGGGAAAGTGAACTCCGTGTTACTCGCGCCCCAATATGGGTGATTTACGCCTCATGGGCGGGGTGGGGTAATCCACCGTGACGACGGGGTTATCCAGCGTGGCGGCGGTGGTGGGGGGCGTGTGCCGTGTTGACGTCCGCCGTCACGATGACGTCACCCGCCGTAGCGGCGGTGCCGGGCCGCGTAGTCACGCAGGGCGCGCAGGAAGTCGACCTTGCGGAACGCGGGCCAGAAGACCTCGCAGAAGTAGTACTCGGCGTGGGCGGTCTGCCAGAGCATGAATCCGGACAGCCGCTGCTCGCCGCTGGTGCGGATCACCAGGTCCGGGTCGGGCTGGTCGCCGGTGTAGAGATGACGGCCGATCGCGTCGACGGTGACGGAGTCGGCGAGGTCCTCCATCTCGACGCCCTTGTCGTGGGCGTCCAGGATCATCGAGCGGACGGCGTCGGCGATCTCCTGGCGGCCGCCGTAGCCGATGGCGACGTTCACCAGTATTCCGTCGACGTGCGCGGTGGCCTCCTCGGCCTCCTTCAGCGCGGTCTGCATCGGGGAGGGCAGCAGGTCGGGGGTGCCGACGTGGTGGACGCGCCAGCGGCCGTCGGCGGCGAGGGTGCGGACGACGTCCTCGATGATGCCGAGAAGGGGGACCAGCTCTTCCTTGGCGCGGTCGAAGTTGTCCGTGGAGAGCAGCCAGAGGGTGACGACCTCGACGTCGGTCTCGGAGCACCAGCCGAGGAACTCCTCGATCTTCTCGGCGCCGGCGCGGTGACCGTGCACCGTGGTGGATCCCGCGGCCTTCGCCCAGCGGCGGTTGCCATCCATGATGACGCCGATGTGCTTGGGCACCTGAGCGTGGTCCAGGTGGCCTTCCACCCGGCGTGCGTAGAGCCTGACGAGCAGGCCGCGCAGCTTGTCGCGCAGGTTCACTTGAGTCCGCCCCTCGTGATTCGGATGCGGGGGTCCGCCCGCCGAAGCCTACCCCGCTGGGAGTTGAGGGAGGCGCGGTGGGGATGGCGCCCGACAGGGGTGGGGGCTTGTGCCGTTTGGCGAGTGCGGGCGGGTTGGGGCTGGTCGCGCCCACGCGGCGGAGCCGCATATCGATACTGCCCCGCGCCCCTGGGTTGGTGGTGCCCAGGTCGCTTGAGAAGTGGGTGAGACCTGCGGACAAAAAAACGGGCCGGTCCGTGGGGGGGAGACGGACCGGCCCGAGGGGGGGCTTCCACCATAACCCTTCGTAAGTGATGCTGCGTGCATCAGCACGCATCAACTACTCTCCGGAGTCGCCCGACGACGCCCCGACGGGCCTGAAACGCTGGATTCACGGGTCCCGATTGGCCGATTCACAGCGGAATCCCAGGAAAAGTAGTCGCTTACGGGGAGATCAAGAGGGTTTGAGCCGTCTTGGGGATGCCTCGGCGAGTTGTGCTTCCGTCCCCCCGACGGGCTACCCCGGGCGCGAACGATGACTTGACGGGAGCGAGTGGGGCGTTACGGCACCGCGCAGCCCCCTCCACTGCGCGGTACCGCCCGCGCAGCTTTGCTCACGCGAATTGCCTTGGTCTGAACTTACGTGAGCCAACCGGGTGACACGAAACGAAAGAGGTAACGATGTGAGAACACCGTGAAGACGGAGGATGAACAGAAGAGGTCCGCGTTCGCTTATGCGCAGATCCGCGACCTAGGTCATGAGTTGACCGTATTGATCTGGCACGTCACGACATGCCCCGCCTTGATCGCCTGGCTTCCCTTACGGCCGGTCGGACGCCCGGAAGCCGGGACGGCAGTTCTTGGCCATTCTTCGCCGCCTGGCATTGCAAGGCCGATGGATCACGGCCGGCGCGCCGGTCTGCGGGCGTCGAAGAGGTGCCGCGAGCTGTACGCGACGAACGGGCCCTCGGTCTCGATCCGCCGGTGCAGGGCGCGGAGTCGGGGCTCGTACTCCTCGACCGTGAAGCCGGGGACCATCCACACGACCTTCCGCAGGAAGTACACGACGGCCGCGATGTCGCGGAACTCCATCCGCAGCCGCTCCGCCCGCAGACCGACGACCTCCAGCCCGGCCGCCTGCGCCGCCGCGCGCTCGCCGTCGGGGTGCCGGCCGCCGCGGACCGCCTCCGGCTGCGGGCCGAGGAAGAACTCGACGAGCTCGAAGACGCTGGCGGGCCCGACGTGCTGCGCGAAGTACGAGCCGCCCGGGCACAGCACGCGCGCGATCTCGGCCCAGTGCGCCCGCACCGGATGCCGGCTGAGGACCAGGTCGAAGGTCTCGTCGGCGAACGGCAGCGGGGCGTCCTCGGGCAAGGCGACGACCACGGCACCGCGCGCGCTCAGCAGGGCGCTCGCCTTCGTGACGTTCGGCGGCCACCCCTCGGTGGCGGCGAGCAGCCGGGGCCGGTCCGGGGCCGCCGTACCGAGGGCGAAGTCGAACACCTCGCCGCCGCCGGTCTGGATGTCGAGCGCGGCCGAGGCGCGGGCCAGGCGCCGGCCGGCCGCACGGGCGTACCCCCAGGTGGGGCGGGTCTCGGTGGCCCGCCCGTCGAACCAGGAGAAGTCCCACCCCTCGGTCGGCACGGCGGCGCCCTCGGCGACGAGTTCCTCGAAGGTGCGGGGCGTCTGTGGCTCTGTCATGGCCCGCATAATCGCAGCGGGTTGTCGGTGCCCGCTGCTAATTTCGCCCGCCATGAAGACCGATGAGATGTACACCGCCGGTGAGAAGGAAACCCTGCACGCGAGCCTGGACCGGCACCGGGACGCGGTCCTGTGGAAACTGCAGGGCCTGGACGACGAACAGCTCCGCCGTCCGATGACCCCGTCGGGGACGAACCTGCTGGGGCTGGTGAAGCATCTGGCGTCGGTGGAGTACGCGTGGTTCGTGTCGAGCTTCGGCGGCGAGGTCGAGCCGCTGTGGTTCGACCCGAGCACCGACGACGACCTGACCGTCGGCCCCGGTGAGACGACGCGGCAGATCATCGACTTCTACGGCCGTGCGCGCGCCGCGGCCGACACGGTGATCACCGGACGCCCGCTGGACGCCCTGGGCCACCCGGACTGGCGGGACCACTCCGTCTCCCTGCGCTGGGTCCTCGTCCACATGATCGAGGAGACGGCGCGGCACGCGGGGCACATGGACATCGTGCGGGAACTGGTCGACGGGGCCACGGGCGACCATCCGCGCGCCGCCGGAACGGCATGACCAGGTCATAGGGCCGGGCGGCCACGGGCGCCCGGTGGGCCCCCGGCCGCCGTCTACGCGTCGAGGGGTTCGGGGCGCCCCCTGCCGTCCTCGTCCTCGCTCAGCACGAGCAGCACATACCCCTCGTCCACGGGGTGCCGCGGGTCGTCGTACGGCACGAAGCCGCTCTTCTCCAGGAGGCGTACGGAGGCGGTGTTCTCGGCGAAGAGGTCGGCGAACAGGGGCCGTACGGTCTCCTCCCGGAGGAAGAGGGCGAGGGCGCGGCTGCCGACGCCTCTCCCCCAGTAGGCCCGCCCGAGCCAGTACCCGGTGAACCGGCGCTCGCCCTCCCACCAGGCGACGATGTTCCCCGCGACCTCTCCGTCCACGACGACGGTCCGCACCAGACCGGTCGGATCGCCGAGCACCCGCTCCCTCCAGTGCCGGAGGAAGGCATCCCGCGGCCGGGGCGTGAACCTCGACCGCCGGACGGCCTCCGGGTCGTGCTCGTAGGCGAGGAAGATCTCGAGATCGTCGTCCCGTACGGACCGCAGCCGGACGTCGTTGGTCGTCATACCGGCGAGTGTGGCACCCACCACTGACAACGACAGGCGACCGGCTCCGGTCACCCCTTACACCCCCCTCACACCACCCCTTACACGACCCTTTACGGCACCAGCGGCCGGACCTCCTCCGCGGTGAACCGTACGAAGGCCTCGGGGTCGGGCTCGTCCGCCGTCGGCTGGAGGATGACGGTGTCGGCGCCGGCCTCCACGAGCCGCTGCACGGCCTTGGCGACGGCGCCCGCGTCCCCGGCGACACCGAGGTCGGGGACGGACTCCAGCCCCTCCGCGACGAGTTCGGCACGGAGCCGGGCGGGGGCGTCGGGGCCGGTGGCGGTGAGCAGATAGACGACGACCCTGTGCGGCTCGCCCGCGTCGCGCCCCGCGGCCAGCCGCCCCTCCTTGATGAGCCGCAGGGCCCGGCGGACGCGGTCGGGCGAGGTGGCGGCGGTGAGAACGGTCCCGTCGGCGGCGGCACCGGAGAGGCGCAGCGTACGGGGGCCCTCGGCGCCGGCGAGGACCTCGACCGGGCCGGCGGGCGGCCAGTCGAGCGCGACGCCGTCGAGGTGGACGTACCGCCCGCTGACGGTGAGCCGTTCCCCGCGCAACAGCGCGCGCAGGGCGTCGAGATGCTCGCGCAGCAGGGTCAGCGGGGAGTCGGCGCGGGCGCCGACCTGGCCCATCCAGTCCTGCACACCGTGCCCGACGCCGACGATCGCGCGCCCCGGGAACATCCGGTGCAGCGCGGCGACCTCCATGGCGGTGACGGCGACGTTCCGCAACGGCACCGGCAGCAGCCCGACCCCGACCCGCACCCGCTCCGACCAGGCAAGAGCGGCCGCGGCCCCGGAAATCCCACCCTCCCGAAAACAGTCCTCCCACAACCACAACTCTTCGAGCCCCACCCCGTCAGCAACCCGAACGACGTCCCGCAACCGCTCGGGGGGAAGCTGCGGACGGAAGACAGCGCCGAGTGATGTCATGGGGGAGGTCTTACCCGGGGGCCGACTCCGTCACAACTGAATTGCGTTCCCGCAGGCCAAGGGTCGGTGTCACGGGCCGATCGAGCTGACGTCCGGAACACGGATCCCGGCTCGGCGGGCGAGTTCCAGTGCCTGAGGGCCAGCTCCATGGGCGTCAGCGGGGAGCCCAGGGTTATAGCTCGGGCGCTGATGGATGACGTAGAGGCGGCGGGGGCCTGGTACCGCCAGCACCGCCGCGAAGCGAGGATCGCCGGCGAACCAGATCTCCCGTACCTGTGCCTTCCGTTCGGCTTTGGCCCGCTTGCCCAGGCGTCCACCCCACCAGACGGAGCGCACGTGTGAGTGCATCACCATCGTCACCTGCTGGTCCGACATCTCGGGGTTGGGGAACTTCAGCCAGGCGTAGCCATTGCGGACACCGGGGATGTTGCCGATCCCGCTCTCCGGAGCTTCGTACATCTGCCAGGGGTACTGACGCAGGAGAAGCCGCGTGCGAAACGCTCCCCGCCAATAGGCCCATTGGAGAAATGTCCGGTAGAAGGTGTAGGCCATCGGGACGAAGAAAAGCCACAAGGTCCAGGTGATCGACATGCTCACGTACCACGCCAGCAATGCCACCCAGGCAGCAGGCCACAGGACCTGGCCGAGGGCGGCACAGATCAACAACTTCGTCCAGGCCCGGCGGGTCGCCTGATCGTCCCAAGCCGTGGAGTGAGTGGGCGGCATGTCAGTCCTTGTCGGATACATCATCGGCTACGTCCGGAAGGGGGTTTTCGAAACTGACCGTACCGGCGATCTCCTTGAGCAGGGCACGGTACTGCCTCGCTCGTGTGACGGATGCCGTGGCGAGCGAGAGAATCGCGATGCGTCGGCCGTCGACACATGGCACGTAGGCCGTGGCCTGGAGCAGTTCGCACGGGGCACCGAGGTTCAGTTCCGGTGGCGCGGTCATGCGTGTCTGCACGAGCGCGGCCGGGCCGCACGGCAGATCCAGCATCTCGATGCACTCCGCGGTGTCCGTGCCGGCCGCCGCGCGCGCCGCGAGTACGCTGCGCGGAGCCCATTCTGTGTCCCGCCAGGCAAGCGTGTAGAGAGACAGCAGTGGACTGCCGTCTCCCTCGTCATCCGCATGCAGACCAAGGCAGCAGTGCACCGCTCCTGCTGCGAGAAGTAGTTGGGCCAGCCGGAGCACCGGACCGAGTCCGGCCAACGGCGCTGCCGTCTCTGCCGGTTCAGGCTCGGCCGTCGTCAGTTCCTGGAGGGGAAGCGGGATGAAGCCCGGGGGCAACGCGAACCAGATATCGGCGTCCACGTTCCTGGCCGAGTCATCGATCACGTAGCGAGCACCGTTCATGATGCTTCACCCACACCGCGCAAGAGGAAGTGAAGGGCGCCCATAGTCGCTGGGACGTCGATGCCCAGGGTTCTGGGTCCGTCGAGGAGGTTGCTAACCGTCTTGGCCGCGTCGTTGTCCAGGGTGTCGACAAAGCTGCTCGTCACGCCATAGACAGCCGTACTGGCCCCCAAGATCGTCGCAGGCCTGTCGATCTTCTCCACGATCGGCGCAAGCCTGCCGCCGAACACCCGGGAATGGGCCAGCAGGCTGGCTGCCCCGCCGGCGGCCGCGGCCTCTGACTTGATCGAGGAGCCGACCGATTTGAACGAGGTTCCGACATTGGCTCCGGCCCTCCCCAGCCTCTGCCCGAGGGTTAGCGCTTCGTCACCCTCTGCCGCAAGCGAAAGCAGTTCGCCCGACTCCCCCACGGAGCGAAGTCCGAGGTAGCTGCCCTTGGCCACTACCCCCAACCCCGGCAGCATCCCCAGGAAATCCCCCGCGACCCCCAGCAGGTTGCCCCAGAAATCGACGTCCAGTTCACCCTTGGTGAAGCCGTCCTCCAGCGATGCCAGGACTTCGGGGTCGCTGACCCGCAGGCCGAAGGCCATTCCGCTGAGCAGGCCCGCCGCCAGGAACAGCATCCAGGGTGCGACGGCCGTGAGGCCCAGCAGTGCGATCACGCCCAGCACGGCGGCACACGCACTGAGGATGTCGGGGAGGTTGTCGCCCAGCCAGTCGGTGAACCTGTCCCACGCGTTCGGTTTGTGCGGCGCCAGCTTGTGTGTGGCATCGCTGATGTGCCGGGCCCGCTTGCGCGCGGTCTCGTCATGCTCGCCGGCGAGGGAACGGGCGCGCCCCAGTACGTCGTCCAGGTCCCCCTGCGCCGTGGTGACCTTGCTGTTCGCCCTGTGCAGGGCCGGGTCGGCGCCATCATGCGCTTTGCTCTTGCCCGCGGTTCTCTCCACCTCGGCCGCGTGCCCCTGGGCCCGCTGCAACGCCTCGCGGGCGTCCTTGGCCTCGCCGTCGAGTTTCTTCGCGCGCCGCTGGAACTCCTCCAGCTCCGAGCCCCAGAGATCCAGCTGCCTCGCCGCCTTGTCGACGGAATGGGCGCCGTTCTTCAGGTTGAGCGGCAACGGGCCGCCCTCCAGCTGCTCCCGGAAGGCGACGGCGGCGTCACCCTCCCAGTAGCTGCCGTTCATCAGCTTCGTGACCTTGGAGTGCGCCCTCTCCATCTCCTTGGCGCAGTCGGACAACCTGCGGTGGATGTCCCGCACCAGGTCGGTGCTGCCGGGCGCCGGGTTGAAGCCGAGATGGGGGTAGGGGCTCGCGGCCGTCACTTGCCCCCGCCCTTGCTCCGGGCCTTCTCCAACGCCTTCTCCAGAGCTACGTCCACCTCGTGGAAGTCGTCCTTCGCCTTCTTCGTGATGTCCGTGAGCTCCCCGATCTGCTCGGCGATCTCCTTCGCCCCGTAGTGCCAGTCCTCCTGGAACCGGTCGCACGCCTTGTCCAGGTCGTCCGTACCTAGGCCGTTGACCCCTGGGTCGTGCAACACCTTCTGCAACGCTGTGAACGACTCCTGCGCCTTCTTCAAGTCCCTGAAAAACCTGTCCAGTTCGGTGCCGTCGACCTTCAGACGGTCAGCCATGTGCATTCCTCTTCACGTGGGTCTCCGGGTCAGAGGAACTGCAGGCGGCCGGAAGCAGGACCGCAGAGGTGGCGGGCACGGCTGAGGGAAGCCGGACGGGGCGGTTCAAAGGGGGACTCCAGGTGGGGCCAGAGGTCTCTTGATCCGCTCAACGATGTCCGCGGACTCGGGTTACATGTGTCCAGACCTCGGAGAGGCCCGAGGAGCCTCGCCTCGGCCAGGAGATCGGTCGCCACATCACCTGTCACCCGCATTGTGGATACCGTCGGTGCGAACACCTGTGGCGGAGCCATGGAAGGGGTGGAACGTGGGGCGCTGGCGGGACGGGCGCGGGACGTTGGTCGTGCATGGTGGTGGGGGTGGGGTGAAGGCTGTTCCGTTGGAGATCGCCGCCTCCTATCGTGCGCGTACCAGGGGGCTGCTGGGGCGTGATGGTCTTGACGGCGCGATTCTGCTGTCGCCCGCCAACGGGATCCACACCTTTCGGATGCGGATGGGGATCGATGTCGCCTATCTGGATCGCCGACTCAAGGTCATCGCCGTACGCACCATGCGGCCGGGGCGACTCGGACTGCCCCGGCTCCGTTCCCGGCATGTGCTGGAGGCGGAGGCCGGGGCGATGGCGGGGTGGGGTGTGGAGGCCGGGGCGAGGGTGAGTGTGAATGTGAGTGTCGAGGAGGAGCCGGCTGGATGACCCCGCGTCCGGGCGGAGGGGTGGGTGTCGGGGAGGGGTGGCGGACGTTGGTGGCCGTGCCTTGGAAGGTCTTCAGGAACCGGTCCGCGGGAACGTGACCTCCACCCGGCGGTTCTTCTTCCTTCCCTCCTCCGTCGAGTTGTCGGCGATCGGGTACTGCTCGCCGTAACCGCGGACGTCGAACATGATGTTCGGGTCGTTCAGGTCCTGGTCCAGGACGCCCTGTACGGCGTTGGCGCGCTGGCGGGAGAGGACGTCCCCGTGGGCCGAGGTGCCCAGGTTGTCGGTGAAGCCGAAGACGCGGACCTGGGTCGGGTTCTGCTTCCTGATCTCGTCGGCGATCGCCCCGATCCGCGCCTTCGCGGCCTCGCTCAGCTTGGCGCTGTCCTTGCTGAACAGCACCTCGGCCTGGAGGGCGAACGTCACGTCCGTGTTGGTGTCCGTACGGCGCTCGTCACCGCTCTGGTCCTCGACGACCGACTTGATGTCCAGGACCTTGGGCGCGGCGAGGGTGGCGCCCTCGGGGAGCTTCAGGTCGGGGTCGGTCGGATCGATCTTCACGGGGGCGCTGGCGGAGGGCTCCGTGCCCGGGGGGACGCTCGGGTCGCCGCCGTCGGCACGGGCGGTCGTCGCGCCGTAGAGATTCGTGACGAGGAGGAGCGTCGCGGCGCCCAGGGTCAGGGGAAGGCGTGGTGTGGTCACTTCGGCCTCACCCGGAGATCTTGATGGTGCCGCTGGAGAAGGTGGGGAGTTGGAGGGTCACTTCGGTGGTGTCCGCCGGCGGGGCGGGGAACTGCATGAAGACGGGGATGGTCTGGCCGGCCTCGATCGAGGACAGATCGGTCGTGGTGAGCGGCCGGCCGTCGGTGTCCCGCAGCACGTAGTACCGCTTCTTCCCCTTGGAGTCCACGAGGGTGGCACCGCCGAACGACGTACCGTGCTGGACGATCTCCGTCTCGTCACCCCGGAGGGCCACGGGGACCACGACCGACTGGGAACCGTCGTTCTTCAGGTTCGCGTTGACGGTGAGGAAGCCGCCCGAATCCCGGATGGCGGAGGTCACTTGAAGGATCAGGCCAGAGGGTCCGTTGAGTTCGGCGAGGGGTGCCGCTGACTGCCCCTCCTGCGCACTCGGCTGGGACCCACCGGTCGGGGAGGCCGATGCCGACGCGCCGGGCTTCTTGTCGCCACCGCCGTCGCCGCCACCGCCGCCGCATCCGGCCGCACCGAGAGCCAGACCGGCCGTGACGGCCAGCGCGACCATCCCCCTGCGAGCCTTCGCAGTGAACCGAATGCTCATCGCTCCGCTTCCTTCTTCACTCGTCGATTCGCTTGTCAGTCGGCCAGGTGGACGTCGAAGAGGTCCTCGGGTCCCGGGAGATCGGTGAGGTCGGCCGGGTCCAGGGTCCAGTTCCGGTCCCTGCAGGTGAGTTCGGGCAGTACTCCGCCCGCACCGGACAGTGTGAACGTGCAGAGTGGCTCGATCACGGCGGTGGCGTGTGCCGTCGACCTCATGTTCTCGGTCCCCGGCACGACGGAGTCGCCCACGGTCTTGTTCGTCTCGGCATCGACCTTGTAACTCAGTGGCGGTTCGGATGTGCACTGAGCCGTCGCGTCGTTCTGGGACGCCAGTTGGGCGGCGCGCCAGCAGGAATCCGCGACATTCACGTTGCCGTCGAATATGTCCTGCCACTTGGTCGGGTCGAGTACGTCCTTCACCCACTGGTCCGCAAGCTCGTCACGCGTGTTCATGGCCGCGGCGAGGGCCGCCGCGTCGGCCGCTGTCTGGGCACCGTTCCGGTTCACCGCGGCCTGGCCGACCGCGAGGTATGCGAACGCGAGAAAGAGCAGGCCTCCCACTACCGTGATGTAGATGGGGAAGGCCTGCCCTGAATCGCCGTAACGGCGAAGACGCATCACACGATTTTGTCGATCTGCGCGAGTATCTTCTCCAGGATGTGACTGCCGATGCTGGTACCGGTGACGGCCAGCACGATCGCCACCACCACCGCGATGATCCCCAGATACTCGACCGCGGTCTGTCCCCGGTCGTCGGCACGGCGCTGCATTGCGACAAGCATCCTCAGCATCAGGTCGCTCATGGTGCTCCCCTCCGGGTTCGGTTCCGATCCTGGCAGCGTATTGCGGAACATACCCATCGGCGGAGGGTCCCAGGACCCAAATCCGGACCCAGTTCACCCGGTTCATCTCAGGCCACCCCCAGCCACTTGGCCGTCGCCTGGGCGCGGGTGGTGGTGTGGAGCTTGGCGAAGATGCGGTTGATGTGGTTCTTGACCGTCTTCTCGCTGATGAAACAGACGGCGGCGATCTGCTGGTTGTTCATGCCGGACACGATGAGGTCCATGATCTCCGCCTCCCTGCCGCTCAGTTGAAACCGGGACTGAGACGACTGTCCCATAGTTGATTGCAATTGCGAAAGCCCCTTGAGAGGTGATTCCTTAGGTAGGGCTCGTAGTTCCGGTCTCGCGTGTGCAGTTGCGTTGCCTCTGACGTGCGCCAGCAACGCGTTCGTCGCCGTCGGTGTGAAGTGCGGGCGGCCCCGGCCCACGTCCCGTACCGCCTGGGTCAGCTGCTGGGTCGTGAACTCGCCGTGGACCAGGTAGCCCCCGGCGCCGAGCCGGACCGCCTCCTGCACGAGGTCCGTCTCGTCGCTGTACGTCAGCATCATGACCGGGGCTACGCGGACCAGGTGGGGCAGGGCCGCGATGCCGTCCACGCCGGGCATGCGGACGTCCAGGAGGATGACGTCGGGACGGTGGTGCAGGGCCGCCTTGTAGGCCGCGCGGCCGTCCTCGGCCTCCGCCACCACCGTGAGGTCGTCCGCCGCGGAGAGGACGGCCGTCAGGCCCGCCCGGATCACCGGGTTGTCGTCGGCCACCAGGACGCGCAGTCCCGCCGGCTCGTCGGCCAAGTCATCGGTCAAGTCATCGGTCAAGTCGTCGGTCATAACAGCGGCACCTCCACTCGGACCTCCGTGCCCTTGTCGGTGGTCAGTTGGATACGGGCGCCCACCGACGCCGCCCGTTCCGTCATGCCGAGCAGGCCGAAGTGGCCGGTGCGGCGCAGGTCTTCGAGAGTCGTGTCCGGGGGCAGGCCCCGGCCGTCGTCGTGGATCGTCACCACCAGGTGGGTGGGGGTGGCGGACGCACGGACGTCGACCCTCGTCGCCTCCGCGTGGCGGTGCGCGTTCTCCAGGGCCTCCGCCGCGATGCCCAGCAGCTGGCGGGCGGTGGGGGGCGGCAGCGGGACCGGGGCGGCGGGGCCGTCGTAGTTCGCGGGGAGGGCCGTGCGCGCGGTGAAGCCCGTCGTCAGCGACTCCAGTCGGGGCAGTACGTCGTCGGCCTCCGTCCCGCCGCGCAGGTCCGTCAGGAGTTCGCGGGACTCCGCCGCGGCCCTGCGCGCCGCCCTCGCCAGCAGCTCCGCCTGCTGTCGGATCAGGGCCGGGTCCAGACGGTCCGGGGGCGCGGCCGCCGACGCGGCGAGGCCGTCGGCGACCAGCGCCACGCCGTACAGCGTCTTGGTCACCGAGTCGTGCATCTCGCGGGCCAGCCGGGCGCGTTCCGCGCTCGCCGCCTCGGTCGCGGCCAGGCGGGCCCGGGTCTCGGTCAGGGCCTCGGTGGCGGCGCCGAAGCGGAGCATCAGGTTGCGCAGGGTCGAGCCCATCGCGCCGGTGATGACGCAGAGGCCGGGGAGGAGAAGGGACTCGGCCAGTACCGAGTGGTGCTTCAGCGTTTCCTGCGCCACCAGGAGGATCAGCGACTGGAGTGAGGCGAAGACCGCCGCTCCGCGCCAGCTGTAGAGGAGGCCGGCGAGGAGGGGGGTGCAGACGCTGACGTACGCGAGGGTGGTGTCGGGGCCCGCCGAGATCAGGAGGAGGGAGCCGAAGAGGGTGTCGGCGGCCAGGAGGGTGGGGTGGCGCAGGAGGAGGGGGCCGAAGCGCTGCCAGTCCCGGAAGAGGACGTACGAGACCATGAACGTGACGACCACGGCCGAGCCGACCAGCCGGGCGCCCAGGCCGGGGGTGGCGTTGAGGAGGGCGGCGGGGGTCGCCACGGCGATCATCGCCAGGCGAAGGCCGAAGACCTGGCGGCACATCGCCTGAAGGGCACGGATCTCGACCTTCTCGCCATCCACTCCGGTGGCGCGCAACGCGGCCTTCTCGCCGTCCACCCCGGTGGCGCGCAACGCGGCCTTCTCGCCGTCCACTCCGGTGGCGCGCAACGCGGCCTTCTCGCCGTCCACCCCGGTGGCGCGCAACGCGGCCTTCTCGCCGTGCACACCGGTGGCCCGGATCGCGGACTCTTCGCCGTCCGCTCCAGCGGCGCGGAACGCCGCCTCGCCGGTGGGGCGGGGCTCGGTCTTCTTCCCGGCCTCGTTGGCCGCCACGGTCGTCACCTCCGCCTACTTTCCCGTGACCGACCCGAAGTCGGTCCCCGAGCCCAGCAGCAGGCCCGCGGCCAGCAGCAGCATCGTCGCCGGGACCATGAACGTGGTGATCATGAGGGTGGCCCTCGGTACCGCCCGGGCCGCCTTGCGGCGGGCGTTCTGGGCGTCGGTGCGGCGCATGTCCTTGGCCAGCGCGACCAGGGTGTCGACGATCGGCGCGCCCAGTTCCTCGCCCTGCTGCAACGCCGTCACGAACATCGCCACCTGTTCGGAGTCGTTGCGCCGGCGCAGTTCCGCGAAGGCCTGGCGGCGGCTCATGCCGAGGTCCATCTGGCGGAGGGTGATGCGGAGTTCGTCGGCCCAGGGGCCCTCGTAGTGCGTGGCCACCCGGTCCAGGGCCTGGCGGAAGCCGAGGCCGGCGCCGACCACCACCGCGAGGACGTCAAGGAAGTCCGGCAGGGTGCGTTCGATGACGTCCTTGCGGATGCGGATCGCCGACCAGATGCCGACCTCCGTCCAGAACGCGCCGAAGAGGAGGAGCAGGACGGCGACCAGCCACTGGCCGCGGAGGAGGAAGACCAGGAAGCCGGTGCCGCCGAGGGCGCCGTAGACGGCGCGACGGGCCGCGTAGCGGTCGATGGTCAGGCCGCCGGGGTTGCCCGCCAGGTCGATCCTGCGGCGGTACTTGGCCACCTGGCGCGGGCCCATCAGGCGGAGCACGGCGGGGGCGTACCGCATGCCCATGCGGTCGATGAGGGAGTTGGCGGCGCCGGTGCGGGTGGCGCCCACCTCCAGGGCGATCGCCAGGTCTGCGGGAAGCTTCGCGTCGGCTCGGTACATGCGGACGCCCGCGAAGACGCCGTAGACGGCGAGGGCCATGAGGAGGGCCAGGAGGAGTGCCATGTGACATACCACCTATACGTCGATGCGGCTCAGGCGGCGGATGAGGACGAACCCGACGACGTACAGCCCGAACGCGACGATCACGGCCGCCTGGCCGAGCCCGGTGCCGGTCATGCGTGCCAGGGTGTCGTCCTTGACCCCGTTCATCAGGAACAGGGCGCCGACGCCGAGCACCGGGACGGCGTACGACGTCATCGTCACCTGGGAGAGCTGGGTGCGGATCTCCCGGCGGGTCTCCTTGCGCTCCTCCAGGGTCTCGGTCAGGTTCCGCAGGGCGGAGACCACCTGGCCGCCCGCCCGGTTGGAGAGCACGAGCGTGGTGACGAGGACGACCAGTTCGCGGGAGGGAAGCCGCTCGGCGAGCTCGCCGAGCGCGTCGTCCATGGAGTGGCCGATCGCCAACTGGTCGGCGACCCGGCCCAGTTCCTCGCCCGCGGGGGCCTCCAGCTCCTCCGCCGCCATGCCGATCGCGGTGCGCAGGGCGAGGCCGGCGTGGGTGGCGTTGGCCAGAATGCGGGCGAGTTCCGGGAGTTGGGCGATGAACCGCTCGATGCGCTTCTGCCGCTGCCAGTTGAGGAACTGGACGGCGGCGAAGACACCCAGCAGGCCGGCGATCGGGCCGAAGAAGGGGGCGAGGGCGGCCTGGCCGATGAGCCAGAGGGCCGCGACGGTGGCGAGCATGTAGACGAAGAACTCGCCGGGCGTCACGTCCAGGCCCGTTGCCGCCAGGCGGAGTTCCAGGCGGCGGCCGATCGACGTGCCGCGCAGGCGCCGGTCCAGGTTGCGGAAGCGACGCCGGCGGCCGGTGAGCGGGACCTGGCCGGTGTAGGAGAGGCGGTCCACCAGGGCGGCGCGCTGGGCCCGGCCGGAGGCGTAGGTGTGCAGGCCCACCACGGCCAGGATGCAGGCCAGCAGCGTGATGCCGGTGGTGAGGGAGACGAGGTCGTGGAGGGACATGGGCCGCCTACCGGGCTTCTCGGGTGGTGAGCTGGTCGAGGTGCTGGGCCACGCCGAAGGCCTGCGGGATCGGCTGGCTCGCCATGTAGAGGCGGTCGGCGGTGCGGCGTGGCAGCGGGAAGTACTGGAAGGCGCCGTAGACCCGGCCGTCGTGGGTCATGGGCTGGGCGTCGAAGCGGGCCACCGTCGCCAGCCGGTACGGCTCGCTGCCGTGGCTGTCGAGCACGGCGATCTCGGTGATCCGGCGAGCGCCGTCGGCGAACCGGGTCAGCTGGACGATGACCTCGACCGCGCTGTTGATCTGGTCGTGCAGGGCGACGAAGGGGACCTCGACGTCCGACATGGAGGCCAGGGTCTGGAGCCGGGTCAGGGCGTCCTCGGCGCTGTTGGCGTGGACGGTGGCGAGCGAGCCGTCGTGGCCGGTGGACATGGCCTGCAGCATGTCGAGGGACTCGCCGCCGCGGACCTCGCCGACCACGATCCGGTCGGGACGCATCCGCAGCGAGTTGCGGACCAGGTCGCGGATGGTGACCTGGCCCTTGCCCTCGACGTTCGCCGGGCGGGACTCCAGGCGGACCACGTGGGTCTGCTGGAGCTGGAGTTCGGCGGAGTCCTCGATGGTGATGATGCGTTCGTGGGCCGGGATCAGGCCGGAGAGGGCGTTCAGCAGGGTGGTCTTTCCGGTGCCGGTGGCGCCGGAGACGATGATGTTGAACTTCGCCTGCACCAGGCCGGCCAGCAGGAACACCATGTGCTCGTCGAGCGAGCCGAAGCCGATCAGCTCGTGGAGGGTGAAGGAGCGCGGGAAGCGGCGGATGGTGAGGGTGGGGCCGGTCAGGGAGAGCGGGGGGATGATGACGTTGACGCGTTCGCCGGAGGGGAGGCGGGCGTCGACCATGGGGTTCGACTCGTCGACGCGGCGGTTGACCGTGGAGACGATGCGTTCGATGGTCTGCATCAGCTGGTCCGCCGAGACGAAGCGGAGCGGCAGCTGTTCGACCCGGCCGCCGCGTTCGACGAAGATCGCGTCCGGGCCGTTCACCATGATCTCGGTGATCGACGCGTCTTCGAGGAGCGGTTCCAGGATGCCGAGGCCGAGGGCCTCGTCGACGACCCGGCGGATCAGCTGGGAGCGTTCGACGGTGGACAGGACCGGGCCCTCGCGGCTGAGGATGTGGCCGAGGACGCGTTCGAGACGGGCCCGGCGCTCGGCGGCGGCCAGCGCGCTCATCTCCGCGAGGTCGATCTCCTCCAGGAGCTTGGCCCGGTAGGAGGAGACCAGGTGGCCGTCCTCGCCCCGGCTGCCGTGCTCCTCGGGGGAGTTGATGCGTGCCCGCAGGCTCATGGTTGCCGTGCTCCTCGTTCAGTGGTCGACGGGCATCGTGGCGGACTTGGTGGCGTTGCCTAGGTCCCAGACGATCTTCGGGATGCGGACCGTGGCGGTGACGGTGACCGAGTCGCCGCCGCCGGAGGACGCGCAGCTCACGTCGATGCCGCTGCTGACCGCGGACGAGCAGGCGGCGCCGACGTCCTCTTCCAGCGAGGCGGCGCGGGCCCCCGCGCGGGCCGCCGTCCCGGCCTGCTCGGCGGCGTAGGCGACGGCGCCGAGCTGGATGCCGGCCAGCCCGACGATGAGGAGGATCGGGAGGAAGCCGAGGTATTCGATGGCGACTTGGCCGCGGTCGCGGCGACCGCCGGCAAGAAGGGCGCGTGTACGGGGGTACGACATCTCAGCGCTTCACCTCCTCCACGGTGCCGGCGTGGCCGTGCACGGTGACGGGGAAGTCGATGGAGCCGGGGAACAGGACCGGGACGTGCAGGGAGACGTCCGCGGTCACCGTGCCGGTGCCGCCGCACTGGTCCACGCTCGCTCCCTCCCGCCAGGCCCCGGAGAGGTCCTCCAGCGCGGCGCGCTGGCAGACGCCGAACCGTTCCCCCCGGGGTACGGCCGTGCCCGCCCGTACGCCTTCGTCGGCAGCGTTCCCCGCGAGGGTGAAGGCGTACCCCACGAGGACGGCCTGCCACATCAGCACCAGGGTGAGGATGATGACCGGGGTCATGCCGAGGAGTTCTATGGAGACCTGTCCGCGGTCGCGCAGTCGTCGGTCGGGTGCGGCGCCGTCGTGGCTGGTCGCGCAGTTCCCCGCGCCCCTGAAGGGGCGCTGAGCGCCCCGTAGGGGCGCGGGGAACTGCGCGCTCGGCCCCCACGCACCGGCACGCGACCCACGACCTGTCGCCCCCGAACCCGACCGACGGCCTCTCACGGCAGCTCCTTCCGCCGCCGGAACCCCACCGCCGCCCGCTCCCCGCCCCGGGCCCGTGTCCCGGACCGGCGTGGCGGTGCGCCCTCCTCCGTCCGGACCAGCCCCAGCTCCCCGGCCAGCCCCCACAGCGCCTGCTTCACCGTGCTGCGCGAGTCCAGTTCGTGCATCCGGCCCGCGTCCACCGCCCCCTGGAGCTCCTTGAAGTTCGCCGGGATCGGGGTGCCCGCCAGTGCGGTCCCGGTGATCCGCTGGATCAGCGCCGGCTGGATCTCCGTACCGCGCGTGTACCGGTTGACCACCACCGTCGTCTCCTCGGCCTTGCGGATCTGCAGCCGGTCCCACATCCGCACCGTCCGCTTCGCCGCCCGTACGGCGACCACGTCCGGCGTGGTGACCAGCAGGGCGAGGTCTGCGGTCTCCACGGCCGCCGCACCCGCCCCGCCGAGCTGCGCGCCGCAGTCGACGATCACCATCTCGTGGCGGGAGCGCAGGGCGCTGAGGATCTGGCGGGCGGCGCGGTCGGTGACCTCCTCGCCGCGTTCGCCCTCGGCCGGAGCCAGCAGCAGTGCCAGCCCGGAGTCGTGGCGGAAGACGGCCTCGGCCATCACCCGCGGGGAGATGTCGTTGACCGCGGCGAGGTCGGCGACCGAGCGGCGGAACTGGACGTCCAGGTAGGAGGCGATGTCGCCGGTCTGGAGGTCGAGGTCCACGAGGGCGGTGGAGTGGCCGGAGGCCTGCGCGGCGAGGGCGATCTGGACCGCGACGAGGGTCGCGCCGGTCCCGCCCTTCGCGCCGCTGACGGTGACGACGGTGCCGCCGACGCCGGCGAACACGTCGGCGCCGTGGCCGAGATGGCGTCGTACGCCGGTGGACCACTGGGCGACGGCCTGGACGCGGCCGGCCAGCTCCTCGTAGCTCAGCGGAAGGCCGACCAGGCCGCGGGCGCCGGAGTCCATCGCGGCGGCGAACAGGCCGGGGCTGGTGTCGGTGGTGACGAGGACGACGCCCACGGCGGGGAAGCGCAGGGCGACCTCGCGGATCAGTTCGAGGGCCGGGACGGGGCCGATGCGTTCGTGGACGACGACGACCTCGGGGAGTTCGTCGACGGACTCGGCGGCGGCCCGGGCGAGGGTGTCGACGAGCCCGGTGGAGTCGACGACGGGGGCCAGCGGTTCGGCGTCCGGGAGCTGGCTGAGCAGGGAGACCAGGGAGCGGACGGCGTCCGCGTCACCGACGGCGGGGAGGATCCTGATGGGCATGGAGGGCGCCTCTCACTTGTCCGTCGCGAGTTCGTAGGTACGGTCCTTGTCCGGCACGGTGGTCGTCGTACCGGGGGCGACCAGGGCGAGCCGGACCCGCTGGGCGAAGGACTCCGCGTAGGTGAGGCGCTGGGCGTCGAGCGTGGACAGCGCGAAGGTGATGGGGACGGCGTCGGTGGGCTGCTGGTTCTTGTTGTCCGGTTCCAGCGAGGTGAGTTTGCCGACGTCCAGGACCCGGGCGTTGGTCACGATGATCTTCGACTGGTCGGGGTCGGTCTGCTGCTTGCCCTCGAAGGTGGCGTAGACGTTGACCAGCGAGCCCGGGGTGATCTTGCCGGCGACCCCGGTGGCCGCGTCGATCAGGATCGCGACCTCCTGCTGGCCCGCCTTGAGTTCGGGCTGGTCGACGATCATGTCGGTCTGGAGGAGCGAGCCCTCCTTCAGCGTGGTGATCGCGATCTTGCCATGGATCTGGCTGAGGCTGGTGACGGCGTTGGCGGACAGCCACCGCTTGGGCATCGAGATCTTCTTGAACTGGCTCGCGCTCAACGTGGTGTACGGCGCGACGTCGGACCGGAGTTCGTACGCGGTGACCTTCGGGCCGACCTCGGACTTCGCGTTGTCGATGACCGAGAGCACGCCGGCGAACGCGCCGAGCGCGCAGATCACCGACAGGATCAGGAGTATCACGCCGCGGCGCTGACGGGAGTTCATGGACCGTGCGACCTCATCGGGGAAGCGGGGGAAAGTGGGGGAAAGTGGGGGAACCGAGCGATGGCGGTGGGCGGTACGGGTCAGGCGGGCGTCCGCTGTTCCAGCGCGCGGGGCGGCGGCGGGTCGTAGACGGGCGGGGTGGCGGAGCAGAAGACGCAGCGGTCGCCGATGACGTCGATGCCGCACCAGTGGCAGCTGGTCTGCCGTACCGAGGTGACCAGTTGGTAGAGGACCGACAGGTCGGCGAGGTAGCTGGTGAACTCGATCATCCGGCCGGTGCCCCACCACACGGACGACTCGGCGGGCAGCGGGGTCTCGCGCAGGCCGTGCGCGCCCCAGGCCTTGGCGAGGCCGCCGATCCAGTCGGACTGCAGCTGTCCCCTGGCGACCAGCATCCAGGTGCTGAACTCGGGGCCGCTCAGTACGGCCTCCGGTGCGATCCGGACCAGTTGCGGCTCGGGGTGGGCGACGATCCCGAACTGGGTGCCGGGCATCCAGGACTTGGCGTGCGCCTTGAGGCCGACCGGGACGCGGTCCAGCTTGGCGACGGAGCCGAGGACGGCGCCGGAGTGGATGTAGTGGGTGAGCAGCCGGCCGGCCGACGCGAGCACGCCGGGGCTGAGGTCGCAGGAGGCCAGCTGGCGCAACTGCCGGGCCAGGACGGCGATGCCGAGCGGCGGCAGGTCGGGGCGGAACAGCGCGATCCGGTCGCTCTCCAGGAGGGAACGGAGGGTGTGGAGCCGCCTGGTCACGGCCTCCGGTACGGCGTCCGAGTACAGGACGACCACATGTCCGTACTGCTCGATGAGGGCCACGAACTCGGCGAGGGTCTGTTCGAGCGGGCGCCGGTCGAGGTCCCGGAGCACGACCGCGGGCATGGTCCGCTCGTCCTGGACCGGCAGCGCCATGTCGGCACTGGTCACGGCAATGGCAGTTGGCACGCGCAGCTCCCCGCTCTTCACACCCGGCGGCCCACCGGTGTTACTCCAATGAGCCGGGACGACTTCATTGCGTGACTTCCTCAGCACTGTAACCACGCACCTGTGACCGGAGAACAGCGTTTGTGTAGCTGTCTGGGATCCGTGACCGCACAAGTAACGTCAAACCGGGACAGGTTGAGCATATGACCGGGGCCCGTTCCGCCTCCCCGGACCTTTGAATTTGGTCTGGACCTATTGACACGTGAATTGGTCTGGACCACCTTGATTGTCATGCCCAGACTCATCCCCCGGCTCGTGTCCCGGCATGCCGGACAGCGACGCATCCGCACCTGGTCGGCCGTGGCCGCCCTCGCCACGGCACTCGCGATGGCGGGCCTGGCCTCCGCGCCGGCCTCCGCCGCCGACGTCAACAACGTGAAGAACCCCGGCTTCGAGTCGGGCCTGTCCAACTGGACCTGTTCCGCGAGCAGCGGTACGACGGTCTCCTCCCCCGTGCACTCCGGCGCCGCCGCGCTGAAGGCGACCCCGGCCGGGCAGGACTACGCCCAGTGCAGCCAGACGGTGGCGGTGAAGGCCAACTCCACCTACACGCTGAGCGCGTGGGTGCAGGGCTCCTACACCTACCTCGGTGTGACCGGCACCGGCACCACGGACGTGTCGACCTGGACCCCGAACACGTCCTGGACGCAGCTGTCGACGACCTTCACCACCGGCGCCTCGACCACCTCGGTGACGGTCTGGACGCACGGCTGGTACGGCCAGGCCGCCTACTACGCCGACGACGTCTCTGTCTACGGCCCCGACGGCGGGGGCGGCTCCGACCCGGCCCCGACCGTCCCCGCGACCCCCACCGGCCTCGCGGTCTCCGGTACGACGTCGTCCTCCGCGTCGCTGTCCTGGAGCGCGGTGTCGGGCGCGACCGGCTACAACGTCTACCAGAACGGCACCAAGGTCTCGGCGGTCACCGGTGCCTCGGCGACGATCACCGGACTCGCGGCCTCGACGTCGTACTCGTTCCAGGTCACCGCGACCAACTCGGCCGGTGAGTCGGCGAAGTCGACGGCGGTGACGGCGACCACGACCGCGTCCGGCGGCAGCGGCGGCGGCTCGCTGCCCAAGCACGCGGTGACGGGCTACTGGCAGAACTTCAACAACGGCGCCACCGTCCAGAAGATCTCGGACGTGCCGTCCTCGTACGACATCATCGCCGTCGCCTTCGCGGACGCGACCAGCACCCCGGGCGCGGTCAGCTTCACCCTCGACTCCTCCGGCCTCGGCGGGTACACGGTCGACCAGTTCAAGGCCGACATCAAGGCCAAGCAGGCGGCCGGCAAGAAGGTCATCATCTCCATCGGCGGCCAGAACGGCACGATCTCGGTGAGCGACTCGGCGTCCGCGACGAACTTCGCCAACTCCGTCTATTCGCTGATGCAGACGTACGGCTTCGACGGCGTCGACATCGACCTGGAGAACGGCATCAACGCCACCTACATGAGCCAGGCGCTGCGCTCCCTGTCGTCGAAGGCGGGCTCGTCGCTCGTCATCACGATGGCCCCGCAGACGATCGACATGCAGTCGACGTCCAACGGGTACTTCCAGACGGCCCTGAACATCAAGGACATCCTCACGGTCGTCAACATGCAGTACTACAACAGCGGTTCCATGCTGGGCTGCGACGGCAAGGTGTACAGCCAGGGCTCGGTGGACTTCCTCACCGCGCTCGCCTGCATCCAGCTCCAGGGCGGTCTGTCGCCGTCCCAGGTGGGCCTCGGCCTGCCGGCGTCGACCAGCGCGGCGGGCAGCGGCTACGTCTCACCGACCGTGGTCAACAACGCCCTCGACTGCCTGACCAAGCTCACCAACTGCGGCTCCTTCAAGCCGTCGACCGCGTACCCCGACCTGCGGGGCGCGATGACCTGGTCGACGAACTGGGACGCGGCGGCCGGCAACGCGTGGTCGTCCTCGGTGGGCGCCCACGTGCACGCACTGCCGTAGGGATCCCCGGCGCCCCGAAGGGGCGCGGGCCCGAGACATGTGCGGCTCCGCCGCGTGGGCGCGACCAGCCCCCACCGGCCCGCACGCACCCGTAGGACGGGCCGCGACCCACGCAAAGCGTCGCGGCCCGCCCGGCGGAGCTACTCGCTCCCGCAGGTACCGAGCTCGAACCACACGGTCTTGCCCGGCCCGTCCTGGTGGCAGCCCCAGCGCCGGGCGAGCGCGGCCACCAGGTACATCCCTCTGCCGCTCTCCGCGAGGCCCGCTTCCAGGACCCGCGGCGGGCGGCGGTCCTCGTCGGCGACCTCGCAGCGCAGCACCCCGTGCGAGGCCGCCAGGGTGAGCCGGAACCGGGTCGCCGCATGACAGAGGGCGTTCGCGGCCAGCTCGCCGGCCAGCAGCTCGCACACGTAGGCCACCTCGTCCTGCTCCGCGAGCCCCCATTCCTCCAGCTGCCGCCGCACCACCGCGCGCGCCTCGCCGGCCGCCGTGGGCCGGGGGTCGTACTCGACGCTCAGACGACCGGCCCGGGCCGGGGGCTGCGGGTACGCGGCGTACTGCGGGCCGGGATCCGGGAGCCGGCTCCCGGAGGGCTGCGGCACGGCTCCCCCCGGCGGGCCCGTGCCCGTCTCCCCGCACACGGGGAGCAACACCTGATCCGGTACCCGCGTATGCGCCGCCGCGGGGGTACGCGCGTACGGCATCTCGCTCACGCGTACTGGACGCGGATCTTCGCCCCGTCCCCCGCCGCCCCGTCCCGGACATCGACGTACGCGCACACCTGGCGGGTGAACCACAGCCCCTGCCCCGGCTCCGGCTCCCCGCCGGGCGGCGGCACGAACCCGGCCAGCGGATCCGCCACCGCCCGGCACAGCCGCAGCTCGCAGACGCAGGCCGGCGCCTCACCCCAGGCGCGGACCTCGACCACCGGCCCGTGCGCGGCCGCCGCCGCCTCGACGGCACGGCCGAACCGCCCGGCGTCCACCGCCGGGAGCCCCCGCCCGGCGGCCCAGGCGCGGACCGCCTCCGGCGCGGGCAGCCGGGCCGCCGACTGCGGCGGCGGGGCCAGCGGTACGGCGTCCAGCTCGCGCACCAGGACCGGCGGCTGCTCGTACACCCCGGTACCCGGGTGGGCACGGCGGGCCGCGTCGACGACGGCCGGGCCCGCCGTCCGGGTGTCGTACGCGCACAGGGCGGTGGTGGCGAAGGGGGCGAACAGGAGGTTGGCGAGGGACTCGTAGCGGATCCACTCGGTGCTCTCCCGCGCCGAACGCCCCGCGCGCCCGGCCCAGTCGGGCTCCATGAGGAGGTGGACACGGCCGCCGGGCCCCGCGTTCGCCGCGAGGTAACCGGCGCCCTGGGCCACGGCGTTGGCCGCCGTGCCGGTGTACCAGTCGGCGTGGTCGATGAAGCCGACGTCCCGGGCGTCGGCGCCGAGCGCGTCGCGCAGGACGGCCAGCAGGCCGGGGGCGGCGATGGCGACGGGCGGGGGCTCGTCCGGGGCGGCGAGGCCCTCGGCGAGGAAGGGCAGGGCGGCCGCGACGAACGCGTCGTCCGAGCCGAACACGGCCATCCGGTGGTCGAACTGCCCCTGGGCGGCGGCGGGGCGCGCGCCCGTACTGGTACTCATCGGGTCTCCTGTGCGTCAGCGCCGGGCGGTCGTCACCCGGGCGGCGATCTGGCTGCGGTTGCTGAAGGCGGGCGTGCCGAGGATGCGTTCCGCATGGCCCTCGGCGGTGCGGCGGGCGAGTCCGGCCAGGTCCGGGCCGTGCGGGCCGAGGTGCCGGCCGGGTATGGGGCCACGGGCGAGGGTGGTCGCGTGGTGGGCGCGGGCGGCGCCCGGGTCGTCGGCGAAGAGCCGGCCGGCACCGATGACGTGGTCGGCGTGCGCGGCCTCCGCCGGGCCGCCGAGCCGCTCGGCGAGGGCACGGGCCTCGCGGGCGCGGCGCAGGCCCCGGGTGAGGTCGCCGGGGCTGCCGGCGAGCAGGGCGGAGCCCCGGAGGGCGCGGGCGCGGCCGACGGTCTGCCCAGGGCTGGCTTCGAGGGCGCGGTCGAGCCGGCAGCGGCCCTCGCGCGGGGCGCCGCGGCCGGTGAACGTGCCGAGGCGGGCCTTGGCCAACAGCTCGCGGCCCGCGGCCTGTTCGTCTCTCCGGTCGACGAAGCTGGTCGCCTCGACCGGCAGATGACAGCCCCCGCGCGGCGCCGGTCCGCCCATGATCAGCCAGCCCTCCTCTTGGCCGTCCGACCACGGTCTCCCGGCGGACCGGGAGAACGCACACGGACGTCACGCGGGTGGGTGCACTTCGGCGGGGGCCGCTTGCGGCGGCGGGTACGCGCGTACACTGCGCGGCCGGTTCGCGTGGCCGGCGAACTCGGGTGATGTGCACGGGTGATGTGCGCGGCCGAACCCGCCAGGCCGACGTGCGCGGCTGATTTTACGGTCTTGACCTGTTCATGCCATTCCTTGGACGATGGGCGGCACCGCACAGCCCGCACAGTCCACACACAGCACCCGCACAGGCACGTCGCACTGAACCACCCCCACCTCTCCCCCAGGAGACTTCATGCGACTTCGCACCCGCGGCTCCGGAGCCCGCGGCGGCAGACGGACCGCCGCGCTCGGCGCCCTGCTGGCCCTCGCCCTCGCGGCCCCCGTGTCGGCGACCGCGACCCACGCGACCGCCGACAGCGCCCGGCCGTCCGCCCCCTCGGCCGACGACGTCCGGCAGTACGAGATCCACCAGAGCACCACCCCGGTGACCCGCGCCGCGATCCAGCGGACCGGCGTCTCCGTGGACGAGGCCGACGAGGAAACGGTGGTCGTCTCCGGACGGCCCGCGCAGATCACCGCGCTGAAGCGCCTCGGCTACGACGTCACGCCGCTCGGCGCGGCCCCGGACCGGTCGTCCGCCGCCGACCAGCTGCGCCTGTTCGACTTCCCGACGGCCGACTCGAAGTACCACAACTACGCCGAGGCGAACGCCGAGATCGACCAGCGGCTCGCCGCCTACCCGTCGATCATGAGCAAGCAGGTGATCGGCAAGTCGTACCAGGGCCGGGACATCGTCGCGATCAAGGTCAGCGACAACGTGGCGACGGACGAGAACGAGCCCGAGGTCCTCCTCACCTTCCACCAGCACGCGCGCGAGCACCTCACGGTGGAGATGGCGCTGTACCTGCTGCGGGAACTGGGCGCGGGATACGGATCGGACTCCCGGGTCACCGACATCGTCAACAGCCGGGAGATCTGGATCGTCCCCGATCTCAACCCCGACGGCGGCGAGTACGACATCGCCACCGGCTCGTACCGCTCGTGGCGCAAGAACCGGCAGCCCAACTCCGGTTCGTCGTACGTCGGTACGGACCTGAACCGGAACTGGAACTACAAGTTCGGCTGCTGCGGCGGATCCTCGGGCTCCACGTCCTCGGAGACCTACCGGGGCGCGGCCGCCGAGTCGGCGCCGGAGGTGAAGGTGGTCGCCGACTTCGTGCGCAGCCGGGTCGTCGGCGGCAAGCAGCAGATCAAGGCGGGGATCGACTTCCACACGTACAGCGAGCTGGTGCTGTGGCCGTTCGGCTACACGACCGCCGACACGGCCACCGGGATGACCGCGGACGACGCCGCCGCGTTCAAGGCGGTCGGGCAGAAGATGGCGGCGAGCAACGGCTACACGCCGGAGCAGTCGAGCGATCTGTACATCACCGACGGCTCGATCGACGACTATCTGTGGGGCACCCAGAAGATCTTCGACTACACCTTCGAGATGTACCCGACGTCCAGTTCCGGGGGCGGCTTCTACCCGCCCGACGAGGTGATCGAGCGGGAGACCTCCCGGAACCGGGACGCGGTGTTCCAACTGCTGGAGAACGCGGACTGCATGTACCGGTCGATCGGGAAGGAAGCGCAGTACTGCGGTTAGCCGACCGGGGGCCCGACGGGTGAGCCCCTCCCGGCCCTGGGGCAGCCGCCAGGGCCGGAGCGGCCGGGTCGTGGGAGGGACGGGGCTACTCCTCGCGGAGGGCCTTGTCCTTGTCCTTGTCCGCGGCCTTGTCGACGGCCTTGTCCTCGGCTTCGGTTTCGGCTTCGTCCGCGGCCTTGTTCTCCGCTTCCGTCTCCGTCTCCGCTTCCGCCTCCAGGACGTCTTCCTCGTCCTCTTCCGCGCCTTCGTCGAAGTACGCGTCGAGGACCTCGTCCAGCTGCTCCTCCCACTCCTTGAAGCGGGAGCGGGACGTCGCCTCGATCTCGATCGGGTACCAGCGGCGGTCCGGGGTGTGGACGGTGATCGTGAATCGCTTGCCGAAGCGCGGGGCCTCGGTCTCGATCGCGCCGATCTCGTCCCAGCGGAACTCGCACTTCTCCTCGTCGAGGCTGAGGCGCACGCCCTGGTGGTCGGCCACTATCCGGGCGCGGCGGTCGGCGGCCTCGAAGGCGGGACCCTCGGGGGTCTCCTCCTCGTCCGCGGCGTCGTCGGCGTCCGCCGTGGCTTCGGCCTCGGCCTCGGCCGCCGGTGCCGCCGCCGCCTTCACGTCCTCGGCCTCCGCGGCCTCCTCCGGCCGGGCATCCTCCGGCTTCGCGTCGGCCGGCTCGGCGGACGCGGGTGAGGTGAGCCCGGGGATGAAGGCCGGGTCGAATCCGGCGCCTTCCAGGGGCTGGCTGTTGGCTCCTATGCGCTGCTCCACAGCGGGCAGTATGGTCCAAGAACCTGTGCCGGACACAGCCGGCCCCGGACTTCGTTATCAGACGCCTACACGAAGACGCCGGGACCCCCTACACGAACACACTCACCACACCCGCCACCCCGAACCCCACCACCGACAGCACCGTCTCCAGCACGGTCCAGGTCCTCAGGGTGTCGCGCTCGCTGATGCCGAAGTACTTGGCCACCATCCAGCTGCATCCATCGGCGCCCTCCGGGCGCGGGCGCCGTCGTTGACGTGCGAGGCGAAGATCGACCTCGTCCGGTCAGGTTGGTCCACATCCGTCAGTTGGAGTTCTCTCTCACCACCGGGCAAGAGACTCTCCCCTGGATCGCTCTGGGGAGTTCGACAGCACTCAGGTCTGCCTGACGACTGCCCTCCCGGCAGCCGAGGCAAGTACGAGACCTGCCTGATCGATGTTGCGGCTTGCATTGAAGTCGGCGTTGCCAGTCCAGCCACACTCAGGATTTCGGCACACGAATCGCGCCTGCGATTCACGGCTGCCCGTTGTTACTACACCGCACTCAGAGCAGCGCAGCGACGTTCCAGGCGCTGGCACGCTGATCAGAATACCGCCCTGATCATCAATCTTGTAGGCCAGCAGCTCCACAGTACGTCCCCATGCTTCCCCAGCAATCGCACGGTTCCGTCCGGATTTTTGCGCCACGTTGACTCCGGGCGTGCCGAGAGTTCCCTTTGCCGATCTCACCATGTTCATGATGTGGAGTTCTTCCACCGATACCAGAGCGTATTTCTTGGCGATGACAGAGGTGGTCTTGTGCTGCCAGTCGAGCACCCGGCGCTTGGCTCTCGCACGCAGGTCCCGAATCTGGTCGTACGCGGTGGACAGCTTCTTTGAACACCGCCGCCCCGGCTTCCTGTATTGCTTCCTGTGTTCGGCCCGCTGCTGAGTGCACAGCAGACGAGCTTCTTCCTTCTCATCCAGCCATGGCCCATGGACATAGGTGTCGCCGTCGGACAGGGCAAGTGGAACAGCGATGCCCCGATCAATCCCGACATGTGAGTCTGCTTCAAGTCCGCGCATGGACACAGACACCTCGTGAACCGTACGGAAGACAATGTGCCAGCCGAGCGCATCTTTGATGAGGCGGGCACCGGGCAGATCCCTCGTCCAGCGGAACCGCACTCGACCCAGTTTCGGAATATTCACGACGCCCCAGCGTCGGTGGACCCTGGCTACGTGGAGGTCCCGTCCCACCCCTGCGGAATGTCCACCGCCAGCACCGTACGGAGGCGAGCCTTGTACGTCGGCGCCTCAGCCCTTCCTTCCCAGCAGTTCACCCAGGCCTGACGGTATGTCCTCAGTACCGCCTGCGCCGCTTGCGCTGGGAGCACCGCCAACCAGTCGACGTTGGCGCGCGCCCAACGAATCTCACCATCCACGTAAGAGCGGGGAGGCCACCGGTCCCCGGAGAGAGTGAACAACTCGTGCAACAGGTTCCACAGCGCCCTCGCGGCATGCGCCTGCTGGTCAAGCGCATCAACTTGGGTAGCTGTCAAAGCCAGACGAGCACGGAAACCACGACGTCGCGTCATCTTCTCGCCCATGGTTCCCTCCCCGTTGGCTCCGCCGGTCAGATCAACGGAGCCGGGTCGAAAAGGTCACGGGTTCGAGTTCCGGTCAATCAGTCGAGAACGGCCAGGCCGTCTATCTCGACCAACAGTCCCTTGGGAAGACCGACATACACCGTCGTACGAGCGGGCGGAGCCTGCGTGAGTCCCTGCTCCTCGAAATAGCGGTCGTATGTCTCGTTCATCTCCGCGAAGTGACTCGGGTCCGTCAGATAGACGCGGATCATCATGACGTCGTCCCAGGTGGCGCCGCCCTCTTCGAGGATCGCCTTGACGTTGGCGAGGGTCTGGAGGGTCTGTTCGCGCAGGGTGGGGCCGGCCGGGGTCGGGGGCTTCCCCTCCTCTGCGGGCAGGAAGCCGACCTGGCCGGCGACCTGGAGGATGTTGCCCTTCCGGACGCCGTGCGAGAACTTGGCGGGCGGGGTGGTGTGGGTCGTGGGGGTGAGGGCGATCTTCTCGGTCATCGGTTGCCGGCTTCCTTGATCGGGGTTCTGCCTGAGTACTCGCCGCTGATCGCGTCCGCCGTACGGCGCACCTGCGGGAGCAGGGTGAGGAGTTCGTCGGCGGTCACGACAACGTTGGGCGCGGAGACCGACATGGCGGCGACGACCCGGCCGTCGGCGCCGCGGATGGGGGCCGCGACGCAGTTGATGGACTCCTCGTGGCCGCCGAGGTCGGTGGCCCAGCCCTGTTCGCGCACCTTGGCCAGTTCCCTGCGGAACGCCTCCGCGTTCGGCGTCGAACGGGCCGTGTACATGGGGTAGTCGAGCTTGTCGGCGAGGGCCCGCCGTTCGGGCTCGGGCAGGTCGGCGAGGAGCAGCTTGGCGACGGCGGCGACGGTGATGGCGACGGGCTTGCCGATCCGCGAGTACATGCGCACCGGGTAGCGGCTCTCGACCTTGTCGATGTAGAGGACCTCGCCCTCCTCGAACACGGCGAGGTGCACGGTGTGTCCGCAGGCCGCGTTGAGGCGGGCCAGGTGGGGGTGGGCGATCTCGCGGACGTCGAGGTTCTCCATCGCCTCCTGGGCGAGGGCGAAGAGACGGGCGCCGAGGCGGTAGCGCTGGTCGGACTGGCGGTAGACGAGCCCGTGCGCGTGGAGGGTGCGCAGCAGCCGCAGCGCGGTCGACTTGTGCACACCGAGGCGGTCGGCGACCTGGCCGAGGTCGGCGGGGCCCTCGGCGAGCAGGGGCAGGATGCTGAGCGCTCGGTCGACGGTCTGGCTCATGGGGTGCGTACCTCCTCTTCGGCCGCGTCGGCTTGCGTCCAGCCGGGGCCGAGTCGAAGTCTCTCCCACCCGCTGTCGTCGAGGGCGGTCAGGCGGTCGGTGGTGTCGCGGGCGGGGGGCGGGGCGAGGTCGGCGGGGGTGGTGAGGGCGGCGGCGGCGAAGAGGTGGCCGAGCCTGAGCGTCTGCCCGACCGGCAGTCCACGCAGGGTGCCGGAGAGAAAACCGGCGGCGAAGGCGTCACCGGCGCCGACGGGGGCCACGACGTCGACGGCGGGGGCGGGTTCGAAGGCGGGCGGGGTGGGGGCGAGGGCGGGGTTTTCGCTTACCGGCGCTGGCAGGGTGCCTCCCCCACCCTCGGCTTCGCTTGAGCGGGGGGACCCCCATCGCCCACCCGTGCCGCCCTGCGGCACGCCTGCCCGCAGCTGAGTAGCTGTGAGAGGAGCGGCTGGGAAGCGCCCCGAAAGGGGCGCGGGGCTGTATTTGATTTGCGGCTGCCGCCGCGTGGGCGCGACCAGCCCCCACGCACCCGCACCCGACACGAATGCCGTCGCCCCCACCCCGCCCTGCTTCACCACCAGCACCTCCGGCTCCGGCAGCAACTCGCGGACCGCCGACGGCCCTCCCGTCACCCCCCACGCCTCCTCCGCCTCGTCCTCCCCCACAAAGACGATGTCGGCCCGCCGTGCCAACTCCAGCAGGACGTGCGAGCCGTCACCCAAACCCCACAGCCCCGCCCGGTAGTTGACGTCGAAGGACACCACCGGGCGCCCCCCGGCGGGAGCCGTCAGCTCCCGCAGCAGTCCGAGGCACCCCTCCGACAACGCCGCCGTGATCCCC
Source organism: Streptomyces hyaluromycini (assembly GCF_002217755.1). Lineage (GTDB taxonomy): Bacteria > Actinomycetota > Actinomycetes > Streptomycetales > Streptomycetaceae > Streptomyces > Streptomyces hyaluromycini. The sequence continues at coordinate 960,594 of NZ_BCFL01000016.1, forward strand.
GACAGGTGCAGGATCCGTCCCGCGCGCGCCGCCGCGAGATCCACCGTCGCCGTCGACATCGCCGACGCCGCGGACCCCGCCCGGTAGTAGGCGACCTCGTGCGCCTCGGTCGCCCGGTCCCCCGCCGTACGGAAGTACACCCCCGTAGGACGCACGGGATCACGGCCGACGGACGAGACGTCGACGCCGTACGAGGCGACGGTCTCCACCAGGTGATCGCCGAACCCGTCCGCGCCGACCCGGCTGACCCACCGCACGGCGTGCCCGGCGGCGGCCAGCGCACAGGCCACGTTGGACTCCGCGCCGCCGATCGCGCGGTCGAAGGACGGTACGTCCGCGAGGCGCCCCGGCCGGGTGGGCAGGAACGTGACCATGGACTCGCCGAGCGCGACGACGTCCGGGGCGTCAACGACGTCAACGGCGTCCGTGGCCTTCACGATGGCGGTGGCTCCTCGTCGTCCGGGTCGCTGCGGGCTCCATTGACCCGGCGTTGGCGTGGATGTTAGACAGCGGTAAGCGATATACGCAATGGACGTTGCACATCATGCAACCGAACCGATCAGGGAGGCTCCGTGTCCCTCGACACCGGCACCGAAGCGCTCGCCCGGCTCGCGGAGGAACGCGTCGACCACCGTTTCAAGGGCCTCCCGCCGGACGCCGAAGGCCTCACCGTCGGCGAGCTGGCCGCCCAGCGCCGCAACCTGTTCTCCGACGGCTTCGCGACCCCGGTACTGGCCCTCTCCGCCGAGCGCCTGGAGCACAACCTCGCGCTGATGGAGACGTACACCGAACGGCACGGCCTCGCCTTCGCCCCGCACGGCAAGACCTCCATGGCCCCGCAGCTCTTCCGGCGGCAGACCGAGCGCGGGGCGTGGGGCATCACCCTCGCCGTGCCGCACCAGGTGCGGGTGGCGCGGGCGTTCGGCACCCGGCGGGTCTTCCTCGCGAACGAGCTCGTGGACGCGGCGGCGCTCCGCTGGACCGCCGCGGAGCTGGAGCGCGACCCGGACTTCCGTTTCATCTGCTACGTCGACTCCGTGCGCGGGGTCGAGCTGATGGACGCGGCGCTGCGGCCGACGGGGGCCTCGCACCGAGTGGACGTCGTCGTCGAGCTCGCCGCCGGGGAGGGCGCCCGGACCGGCGTCCGTACGGAGGCGGAGTGCGCGGCGGTCGCGGAGGCGGTGGCCGGGACGGAGACCCTGCGGCTGGTCGGGGTGGCCGGGTACGAGGGGGAGGTCCCGCAGGCCGACCCGGACCGGGTGCACGCCTATCTGCGCCGGCTGGTCGCCCTCGCCGCCGAGTTCGACAAGGCGGGCCGGTTCGCGGGCCTCGCGGAGATCGTGGTGAGCGCCGGCGGCAGTGCCTGGTTCGACGCGGTCGCGGACGTCTTCGCCGGGATCCCCGAACTCTCGCTCCCTGTCCTGAAGTTGCTCCGCTCGGGCGCGTACGTCTCGCACGACGACGGCCGCTACCGCGAGGTCACCCCCTTCAACCGCGTTCCCGAGGAGGGCGCCCTGGAGCCGGCCTTCCGGCTCTGGGCGCAGATCGTCTCCCGCCCCTCCCCGGAGCAGGCCTTCGCCAACGCGGGCAAGCGGGACGCGGCCTACGACCTCGACCTCCCCTTCGCCCAGGTGATCCGCCGGGCTGGCACCGAGCGCCCGGCGACCGGAGTCTCGGTCACCGGCCTGTCCGACCAGCACGCCTGGCTGCGCACGGACCCCGGGGCCGACCTGGAGGTCGGGGACTGGATCGGACTCGGTCTCTCCCACCCGTGCACGTCGTTCGACAAGTGGCAGCTGATCCCGGTGGCCGAGGCGGACGGGACGGTCGTCGACTACGTCCGTACGTTCTTCTAGGAGGGATCGTGGAGCAGCTCGTCATCCGGGACGCGGACGTCATCGACGGCAGCGGCGCGCCCTCCTACCGCGCGGACGTGGTCGTCGACGGCGGCCGGATCGTCTCGATCGTCAAGGAGGCCGCCGCCGCGGGCTGCCAGCGCCCGCGCGCGGTACGCGAGCTGGACGCGGAGGGCCTGGTCCTCTCCCCCGGCTTCATCGACATGCACGCCCACAGCGACCTGGCCCTGCTGCGCGACCCCGACCACAGCGCCAAGGCCGCGCAGGGGGTGACCCTGGAGGTGCTGGGCCAGGACGGGCTGTCGTACGCCCCCGTCGACGACCGCACACTGGCGGAGGTCCGCCGGGCGATCGCCGGCTGGAACGGCCACGGGGACGACATCGACTTCGACTGGCGGTCGGTCGGCGAGTACCTGGACCGCCTCGACCGCGGCATCGCCGTCAACGCGGCCTACCTGATCCCCCAGGGCACGGTCCGCGCGCTCGCCGTCGGCTGGGAGGACCGCGAGGCGACCCCGGCCGAACTGGACCGCATGCGCCGGCTGGTGGCCGAGGGCATGGCACAGGGCGCGGTCGGCCTGTCCTCCGGGCTCACCTACACCCCGGGCATGTACGCGCCGGACGCCGAACTGACCGAGCTGTGCCGGGTGGTGGCGGAGTACGGCGGCTACTACTGCCCGCACCACCGCTCCTACGGCGCGGGCGCCCTGGAGGCGTACGCGGAGATGGTGACCCTGGCCCGGGAGGCGGACTGCCCGCTCCACCTGGCCCACGCCACCATGAACTTCGGCGTGAACGAGGGCCGGGCCCCCGAACTGCTGGCCCTCCTCGACGAGGCCCTCGCCGCCGGCGCCGACATCACCCTCGACACCTACCCCTACACCCCCGGCAGCACGACCCTCGCGGCGCTGCTGCCGAGCTGGGCGAACGAGGGCGGCCCGGCGGCGGCCCTGGCCCGGCTGGCGGACGACGAGACGTCCGGACGTGTCCGCCACCACCTGGAGTCCGTCGGCTCCGACGGCTGCCACGGCGTCCCTGTCGAATGGGACACGATCGAGATCTCGGGCGTGACCGACCCGGCCCTCACGGACTACGTCGGCCGTACGGTCCAGGAGTCGGCGGACGCCCGCGGGGAGTCCCCCTGGACGACGGCCCGCCGCCTCCTCGTCGCCGGCCGCCTGGGCACCACGATCCTCCAGCACGTGGGCCACGAGGAGAACGTCCGCACGATCATGCGCCACCCGGTCCACACCGGCGGCTCGGACGGCATCCTCCAGGGCACGAAACCCCACCCCCGCGCCTACGGCACCTTCCCGCACTACCTCGGCCACTACGTACGTGAGCTGGGAGTCCTCACCCTGGAGGAGTGCGTCGCCCACCTCACGTCCCGCCCCGCGGCCCGGCTGCGCCTGCCGGACCGCGGCCTCGTACGCGAGGGCTACCGGGCCGACGTCGTCCTCTTCGACCCGGAGACGGTGGCGGCGGGCTCGACGTTCGACCAGCCCCGCACCCTCCCGACAGGCATCCCACACGTCCTGATCAACGGCCGCTTCGTAATCGAGAACGGCCACAGGACGGACGAGTTGGCAGGTAGGTCGGTCCGTAACGCGCCCCTTTAGGGGCGCGGGGAACTGCGCGACCAGCCACGACGGGCCCGCAGCCGAAAACGGCGGCCAGGCACCCCTTACGGCTTAGGCAGGGTGCAACCACTCGCACTCAGGCTCAGCACGTTCCCCGTCGTGAAGCACGCCGGAATGATGTACGTCTCCTCGGCGTAGTTGATCCCCTGCCGGACCGTCACGTTCCCGTTCTCGTCCACCTCGCACGGGTTGTCGACGGTGCACGTCTCCCCGTCCTCGTTGCCCGTGTTGTTGACGGCGACGACCTGGCCCGTGCTGGTGTCGATCACCGGCGACCCCGACGTCCCGCCGATCGTGTTGCACGCGGAGGTGTAACGGACCGAGTCCTTCCAGGTCCAGTCGCCCTCCTTGAGCCGGTACACGAACCCGTCGATGTTGCAGCTGTAGATCGTCTTCCAGTAGCCGGAGACGACCTTGATGGCGCTGCCGGCGACGGGGTGGCTCGCGCTGACGGTCAGCGGGCTGATGCCGTAGGAGCTCTTGATCGCGGCGTACGTCGTGGTGGTGCGGTAGATCGTGATGTCGGTGTCGGTCATCGTCGAGTAGACGACCTGGTTGGCGCGGAGCGTGGCGACCTTGGTGCCGGCGGAGTTCAGCAGGCCGAAGGTACGGCTGGAGGACTGGCCGGTGATGACCTCGCCGGCCGCGGGGAAGCCGGTCTCCAGGCAGTGGCCGTTGGTGAGGACCAGTGCGGGGTCGCTGTCCGCGGAGTTCGGGAAGCGGATGACGGAGCCGGAGCAGTTGCTGAGCGAGACGGTGCCCGCGAAGTTGACGGTCACCGCCGCGGCCTTTGCCGTCTGCGGCGCGGCGACCGCCGGAGCCGTGCCGATCCCGGTGATGGCCAGGGAGGCGAGCGCGGCGACGAGAGGCTTGTTCATGTGGGGGTCCCCTCTATACGACGAGGTGACCGGAGATCTTCCGGCCACCCGCTTCTTTGTCATGCACATTCTCATCACAAGGGTCCACCCGGGCAAGGAGTTGTTTCAGGACCGGCGTTGGCGGATTTCCGCGCACGCCGCTCGGGCCGCGAGATCGGTGAACCCGGCGGCTTCGTCCGGGCGCGGACAAGCCCTAAGCGGGCCGGGCGAAGTCCGGTGCGGTTCGGCAGCGCCCCGAAGGGGCGCTGGGGGTACCCCCAGCCGAAGGCTGGGGGTACCCCCAGCCGAAGGCTGGGGGAGGAACTGCGCGACCAGCCACGACGGCGCCGCAGACGGCAGACGGCACATCGCGCCACTTCCGGCGGAGCGCTTAGTGGGACCTGCCGCCGCCACCCCTTCCGTGCCCCCAGCCGTGCCCCCCGCCCGAGTAGGACGCCGTCGGCGTCGTGCCGGCGGTGACGGTGGCGGTCGGCGAAGGTGTCGTGCTCGTCCCACCGGTCGCGGTGGCAGTCGCGGAGGCGCCGGGAGAGGCGCCCGCCGACGCGCCGGACCGGGCCGACGGCGACGTCGTGGCCGGTGCGGCCGACTTCGGCGAGGAGGCGACGGACTCGGTGCGCGGACTCCGCTCGGGCGCCGCCGCCGACGACTCGCCGGCCGAGTGCTTCGTACCGCCCTGCCCACCGGGTGTGCCGTCGGTGGACGAGGAGAAGGGAAGGCCCACGATCAGCGCGAGCACGGACGCGGCGCCCACCGCTCCCACCGCTCCCACCGCATACGTGCCGCGCCGGCCGCGCGCACCGCGGGCCGCCCGCCGCCGGTCGGCCCGGCCCGGTCCCGCCGCGGCGGGGGCGATCCGGGGCAGTTCGCGCGTCTCGTCGTATGCGTTGAGCCAGCCGTGCGCGGTCGCCGGGTCCCGGTACTCGTCGTACGCGGGGGCCGGTCCGCCCTCGGGTCGGTAGACGTGGGGCTCTCCGGTCTCGTCCTCGGCAGGTCTCGGCATGAACGCGGATTGTAGGGAGAGGAGAGGCCTTTGAGACAGCTACCGGCGATAACAGGCCAAATCGCCGAGCCTCGCCCCGGCCCCAGCTGTCCCCCACACGTGTCTCACGTGGTGGAAAACACGACCCGGCGGGCGTTACCGCCCCGTAAGCTCACCGACATGCAGGTGATCCAGTCGACCAAGCTCGCCAATGTCTGTTACGAGATCCGGGGTCCGGTTCTCGAGGAGGCGATGCGGCTAGAGGCGGCGGGGCACCGCATCCTCAAGCTCAACACCGGCAACCCGGCCGCCTTCGGCTTCGAGTGCCCGCCGGAGATCCTGGAGGACATCCTCCGCAACGTCTCCACGGCGCACGGCTACGGCGACGCGAAGGGGCTGCTGGCCGCCCGGCGCGCGGTCGTCATGCACAACCAGACCATCGGCATCGAGACCGACGTCGAGCACGTCTTCATCGGCAACGGGGTCTCCGAGCTGATCGTGATGGCGATGCAGGGGCTCCTGGACGACGGCGACGAGGTTCTCGTCCCGGCCCCGGACTACCCGCTGTGGACCGCGGCCGTCTCCCTCTCGGGCGGCACGGCCGTGCACTACCGCTGCGACGAGCAGTCGGACTGGATGCCCGACCTCGCCGACATCGAGCGCAAGGTCTCCGACCGCACCAAGGCGATCGTCATCATCAACCCGAACAACCCGACGGGCGCGGTGTACGACGAGGCGATGCTGCGCGGGCTGACCGACATCGCCCGCCGCCACAACCTGCTCGTCTGCTCGGACGAGATCTACGACAAGATCCTCTACGACGGCGCCACGCACACGCCGACCGCCGCCGTCGCCCCGGACCTGCTCACGCTCACCTTCAACGGCATGTCCAAGGCGTACCGGGTGGCCGGCTACCGGGTGGGCTGGATGGCCATCTCCGGGCCCCGGGCGCACGCCGACTCCTACATCGAGGGCCTGACGATCCTCGCGAACATGCGGCTGTGCGCGAACATGCCCGGCCAGCACGGCGTGGTGGCCGCGCTCAGCGGACGCCAGACGATCAACGACCTCGTGCTGCCGGGCGGGCGGCTCAAGGAGCAGGTGGATCTCGCCTACGACCTGCTCACCCAGATCCCGGGCGTGAGCTGCGTGCGCCCCAAGGGCGCGCTGTACCTCTTCCCGCGCCTCGACCCCCAGGTCTTCAAGATCAAGGACGACCGGCAGATGGTCCTGGACCTGCTGCGGCAGGAGAAGATCATGGTCGTCCAGGGCAGCGGCTTCAACTGGCCGGAGCCGGACCACTTCCGGGTGGTGACCCTGCCGACGGTGGGGGATCTGCGGGACGCGATCACGCGGATCGGGCGGTTCCTGGACGGGTACGGCCAGCCGTAGGCAGCCGACGCGCCACCGTCCGTGGACCGGGTCTACTTTAGACGAAATCTAAGCTAGGATGGCTTCCTGTCAGAGCACAGGAGGCCATCTCCCATGTACGAACCGATCCGCACCCCTTCCTCCCGCAAGGGGTCCGTCCACAGCACGATGGCCGGCACGCCCTCCGACTTCCCGCACCGGACGCGCGAGGAGGAGCTGGACATCCAGCTCGCGGGACACCTCGCGGCACTGCTGGCCGTCACCGACGAGCTGCGCGCGCTCACGCCGTCCACCGACCTCGACGCGGCCGCGACCCGGCTGGCCGAGCAGGTGGCCCGGCTGCGGGACGGACGCACACCGGTCCGCGCGTCACTGACGGCGGTCCAGGAGCCGGCCGCGCTGCACGAGCGCGCGCACGCGCTCGCCGGGCGTGCGCTGGTGGTCGCGGCGTCCCGGGCGGACACCGCGGCGGCGATCCTCGCGGCGGAACGCATGGACGCCCACGCGGCGGCCACCGCCCTCACCACGGCCGGCTGACCCCCGCCCCCCGAACGGCCCCGGTCCGCGCGCTCCCGCAGCGACGCGCGGACCGGGTTGCCCTCACTCCGCACACCGAGGTCGCCTGACGGCGCCCGGCGGAGCTCCGCGCTCCGGTTTCGTTCCGGGGCGCCCCCTTCACCCCTCGTTCACCCGTTCCACCCAGGAGTGAGGGATTCCGGGAGCACTCTCCCCTTCGTGAGACGTATCGCGGGAATCGTCCTCGCGGTGCTGCTGATCGGTGGCGTGGTGGCTGCCGTCGTCGCAGGCCGGCAAGGGGACGACAAGGGCACGGCAACGAAGACCGTGCGTGGTGTGATCGGTTCGGAGAAGTCGGACTTCTTCGCCGATCCCGATGTGGTGAAGGCCCTCGCCGCCAAGGGCTACACCGTGAAGACGGAGGCGTCGGGTTCCTGGGCCATGGACGGCCTGGACCTGAAGGGCTATGACTTCGCCTTCCCGTCCAGCTCGGCGCCCGCCGACGAGCTGGCCGAGAAGTACCACGCCCGCCAGCCCCTCCCCCGGCCCTTCTACTCGCCCCTCGTGGTGGTGGCCCACCGCAGCGCGGCCCGGGTGCTGGCCGCCAACGGCCTCGCCGTGCTCGACGGGAAGGGCAAGGGCACCCTGAAGATGGCCTCCTATCTGGACGCCGCCCGGCACGACCGGACCTGGCAGCAGCTCAAGGGGGCCAAGGCGTACGGGGAGTTGACCGGGACGCTGTACATCACCAGCACCGACCCGGAGACCTCCAACTCCGGCGCCCTGTACCTCGCCGCCGCCTCCTATGTCGCCAACGGGGGACGGGTGGTGGCGAGTACCGCCGACGTCACCAGGACGGCACCGCTGCTGCACAAGCTGGTCAGCGTGCAGGGGGCTCAACAGCCCAGCAGCGACTCGGTGTTCCGGGACTTCATCAGCGGCGCCGGCAACCCGCTGGTGTGCCTGTACGAGTCACAGGTCGTGTCGCTGCTCGCGGAACAGCACGGCTCCGACGACCTCGTCGTCCTCTACCCGGACACCACCGTCAACAGCGACCACACCGTCGTGCCGCTCGACGACGCCGGCCGGGCACTCGGCGAACTCCTCAGCACCGACCCGACCCTGCGCAGACTCGCCGTCAGGCACGGCTTCCGACCCCAGGGCGACTCCGCCGAGTTCGTCAGGGCCACAGCCGACCGCGCCGCCTACCTCAACCAGACACTGACCGGCGTCCGGCAGGCGCCCGTGCCCACCTCCGCGGTGCTGCACGAGATGGCCCGCCGGGCGCGCGGCTGACGGGGGGACCCTGTGAGCAACTTCGACAAGATGGTGCCGAGCGGCGGTGAGCCCACGCCCACGCTCAGCGGTGACGACGTCTTCACGCTGACCCCGCCGGAGGCGGTCGCGCCTGTGCCCCGGGAGAAGGCCGGCGGACTCGTGCCCGTCGACGACGGTGTCCGTACGGACATGGCGCGGAAGGCCTCCGACTACGTCCGGGACCTCGCCGCCCTGGACGCCCGGTCGCCGGAGTTCGCGAGCAAGGTCGGCGAGATCACCGGCCTCGGCGCCGGTGAGATGCGCACCGCCGCCTCGCAGTCCAACCGCATGCTGGAGCGGGCCGTCCGCAGCCTGCCGGACAAGGGCGGCGACGCCCAGGCCAAGGTGGCCGGCTCGCTGGTCGAGCTGCGCCGGGTCGTCGAGGACCTGGACCCGCGCGACCTGCCCGCGGGCAAGGGCCGCAAGTTCCTCTCCCGGCTGCCCGGCGGCAACAGGCTCCGCGACCATGTCGCCAAGTACGCCTCCGCACAGGGCACGTTGAACAAGATCGTGGGTTCGCTGCGCGGCGGCCAGGACGAACTGCGGCGGGACAACGCGGCGTTGCAGACGGAGCGGGTGCGGCTCTGGGAGACCATGGGCAAGCTCCAGGAGTACGTCGTGCTCACCCAGGCCCTGGACACCGCCGTCGAGCAGCACGTGGCCCGGATCCCGGACCCCCAGGAGGCCGACGCCGTACGGGCGGACGTGCTGTTCCCGGTCCGGCAGAAGCACCAGGACCTGCTCACCCAGCTCGCGGTGTCCGCGCAGGGCTACCTCGCGATGGACGTCGTACGGCGCAACAACGACGAGCTGATCAAGGGTGTCGAACGCGCGGCCACCACCACCGTGTCCGCCCTGCGCATCTCCGTGATGCTGGCCTCGGCGCTGGACACCCAGAAGAAGGTGATCGAGCAGGTCAACGCGTTGCGCGGGACGACCGAGGACCTGATCCGGGGCAATGCCGAGATGCTCGCGAGCCAGAGCGGGGAGATCCAGCGGATCGCCGCCGACCCGGCCGTGGGCGCCGAGACGCTGCGGGCCGCGTTCCAGCAGATCTACCGCACCCTCGACGCCATCGACACCTACAAGGTGCAGGCGACCGAGGCGATGGCGAACACCGTGCAGTCCCTGACGGACGAGCTCCAGCAGGCGAGCGCCTATCTGGAGCGCAGCCGTGCCAAGGGTGCGCTGGAGGGCGGCCTCGCATGAACAGACGCGTTCTCCCGGCCCTTCTCGCGGCGGCGGCCGTGGTCCTGGCCGGCTGCACCACCGAGGACCACGGCGACGACTCCACGGCGCCGAAGCCCGGCACTCTCCGGGTCCTCGCCTCCTCCGAACTCAGCGACATGACGGCCGTCTTCGACCGCGTCCGCAAGGACACCGGGGTCACGATCCGTCCGACCTACATGGGCACGCTGGACGCCATCGACCTGCTGGCCAAGGGGAAGGCCGACGGGAAGTACGACGCCCTGTGGCTGTCCTCCGACGACTATCTGCGGCTGCGTCCTCAGGCGGCGAAGAAGGTCGTCTCCGAGACCTCGATCATGTCCAGCCCGGTCGCGATCGGCGTCAGGCCGGCCACCGTCAAGGCGCTCGGCTGGAAGCCGGCCGACGTCACCTGGTCCCAGATCGAACAGGCCGTCGAAGCCGGGAAGCTGACGTACGGCATGACCGACCCGGCCCGTTCCAACTCCGGCTTCTCCACCCTGGTCTCGGTGGCCTCCGCGCTCTCCGGCGCCCAGTCGGCGCTCACGGACGACGACGTGCTGAAGGCGACCCCGCGGCTGCGGAAGTTCTTCAAGGGCCAGAAGCTGACCTCGGGCTCCTCCGGCTGGCTGGCCACCGCCTACCAGCGCCGCACCGACGTCGACGCCCTGCTCAACTACGAGTCCGTCCTCAAGGGCATCCCGGACCTCACCGTGATCCGCCCGAGCGACGGCGTGCTCACCGCCGACTACCCGTTCTCCTCCCTGGCCTCGACCTCCTCCGCCACCCGTGAGGACGTCCGCAGGGTGACGCAGGACCTGCGCACCACGGCCGTGCAGAAGCTCATCACGGACACCACCCGCCGCCGCCCGGTGGTGGCCTCCGTCCCGCCGGCCGCCGGCCTGGACACCACCCGGCGCCGCGAACTCCCCTTCCCCGGCACCAAGTCGGTGGCCGACGGGCTCATCTCGGCCTTCGAGAACGACCTGCGCCGCCCCTCCCGCACGATCTACGTCCTGGACACCTCGGGCTCGATGAAGGGTGACCGGCTCTCCCGGCTGAAGACGGCCCTCACCGACCTCACCAGCGACTTCCGCAACCGCGAGGAGATCACCCTGATGCCGTTCGCGTCGGGCGTGAAGAGCGTGCGCACCCACGTGGTCGACCCCAGGGACAAGCGGGCCGGTCTGGACGGCATCCGCCAGGACACCGCGGCCCTCACCGCCGACGGCAGCACCGCCATCTACACCTCGCTGGAGAAGGCGTACGACAACCTGCGCGTCGAACGGGACACCTTCACCTCGATCGTGCTGATGACGGACGGCGAGAACACCGCGGGCGCCAAGGCCGGCGACTTCGACGGCTTCTACCGCGGCCTGCCGCTCGCGCAGCGGAACATCCCGGTCTTCCCCATCCTCTTCGGCGACTCCTCGCGCGCCGAACTCCAGCACATCGCCGACCTGACCGGCGGCCGTCTCTTCGACGCCCGGCAGGGCTCGCTGGACGGCGCCTTCGAGGAGATCCGTGGCTACCAGTAAGGCCCTCGCCTACCTCGAATCCCGTAAGAACCTCACCGGTTCGGCGGGCGGCCTGCTCGGCCTGGTCCTGACGTTCACGGGCGTGGCCGGCCCGTACTGGCCGGTGGTGGTGGCGGGTCTGTACGGCGCGGGCGCGCTGATCGCCCCGCCGGAACGCCCTCCGCTGCCGGAGTTCCCGACGCCGTCGGCGCAGCTGGAGGAGGTGCGGGCCGACTTCCGCAAACTGGAGACCTACCTGGCGGAGGTCGGACTGCCGGCCCCGACCGAGGCGCGGCTCGGCGAACTGACGGACCTGCTGACCGCGTTGCTGGACCCGGGCTGGGCGGCCGAGCTGCTGGCCCAGGACCCGGAGGGCGTCCACGTCCTCTCGCGGACGGTACGGCAGGACGTCCCGGAGGCGGTCGACAGCTTCGTACGCACCCGGTGGTGGACGCGTCGGGCACCCGGCCAGGAGCCACCGGAGCGGCACCTGGAGCGCCAGCTGGCCCTCCTGAAGGAGGAGGCGGAGCGCCTGGCGGCCGACCTCAGGGACGCCGAGGCCCGGCGTCAGGAGACGCACACCCGGTATCTGGAGGACCGCAACAACTGAGGCCGGCCTCCCGCGTGCGGGAGGCCGGTGCGGGGGGTCAGGGACAGCTGATGCGGATGTCGCCCGGGTCGGTGGTGCAGGTGTCGGTGCCGGGGCCGCCGTTGGCCGTGTCGTTGCCGGAGACACCGTCGGTGGTGATCAGCCGGTCGTTGCCGGCGGAACCGTTCACGGTGTCGTTGCCGGGGCCGCCGTACAGGGTGTCGTTGGCGTTGCCCCCGTCGAGGTTGTCGTCGCCGTAGTCGCCGTAGACGGTGTCGGTGCCGTCGTTGCCGCGGAGGGTGTCGTTGCCGCCCAGGCCGCAGATCACGTCGTTGCGGAAGGTGCCGTTGAGGGTGTCGGCCCCGCTGGTGCCGATGATCGTGCAGCCCCGGGAGTTGCTGACGGCACCGGTCGCCGTGGCGGTGTTGTTGCCGGTCGCCGGGTCGGCCGGGGTGGCCGTGACCGTGGCGGTGTTGCCGATGGTGCCGGTGGCGCGGGGTTCGGCGACGACCGTGACCGTGGTGCTCGCGCCCGGGGCCAGCGTGCCGAGGGCGCAGGTGGCGCCGGTCGCGGTGGTGGTGCAGCTGCCCTGGGCGGGGGTGGCGGAGACCAGGGTCGCGCCCGCTCCGGAGAGCGTGTCGGTGAGGGTGACTCCGGTGGCGGCCGCGGTGGAGCCGGCCGCGTTGGTCACGCGGACGGTGTAGGTGGCGCGGTCGCCGATGGTGACGGACGTCGGGCCGGTCTTGGTGACGGAGAGGTCGGCACTGGGCGGGGGTGTGCTGCCGCCTCCGCCCAGGTAGCGGGCGAGCGCGAAGTCGTTGTCCGGTCCGCCCTGCCCTGCGGCGACGATCCTGCCGTCGGACTGGAGCGCCACGCCGTGGGCCGTGTCGGTGCCGCCGAAGCCCGTGGTCACCCGGCCGCCGGTGCCGAAGCCGCTGTCCAGGCTGCCGTCGGTGTTGTACCGCAGGACCGCGAAGCCGCCGGCCCCGCTGCCGGCGACGACGATCCGCCCGTCGCTCTGCAGTTTCATGTCCTGGGCGCTTCCGCCGGGGGTGACGGCCAGGCCGTTGCCGTCGAAGGTCGTGTCCAGAGTGCCGTTGGTGTTGTAGCGGGCGAGCGCGAACCCGCCGCCGCCCGCGCCGGCCGCGACGATCTTGCCGTCGGGCTGGACCGCGAGCGCCTCCGCGGTGTCGTAGTCGCCGAAGTCGGTGCGCTGGATGCCGCCGCTGCCGAACCCGGTGTCGAGGCTGCCGTCGGCGTTGTAGCGGATGAGCGAGAAGTCGAAGCGGGTCGTTCCGACCTGGCCCGCGACCACGATCCTGCCGTCGGGCTGGAGGGCCAGGGCGCGCACGTCGCCGCCCTCCTCGGGAGACGGCGAGGGATCGGTGGTCACCATGCCGTCACCGCCGAAGCTGGTGTCCAGGGTGCCGTCGGACTGGTAACGGGCCACCGCGGCCCGGCCGCCGACATAGCCCGCGGCGACGATCCTGCCGTCCGGCTGCACCGCGACGTCCGTGGCCTCTTCGGGGGTGCCGAAGTCGGTGAACACCCGGCCGTCACCGCCGCCGAAACCCGTGTCCAGCGTGCCGTCGGTGTTGTACCGGGCCACGGTGAACCAGCAGCAGTTCTCGTACCCTCGCCAACTGCCGCCCGCCACGACGATCTTGCCGTCGGGCTGGAGCGCCACGGCGTGGGCCTCGCTCCACTGGAGCTCCTCGGGCGGGATCATGTTGTTGACGGGGGTCGTGACCCTGCCGTCGCCGCCGAAGCTGGTGTCCAGGGTGCCGTCGGCGTTGTGCCGGGTCAGCGCGAAGTCGCTCTCCGGCACCGTGTCGGAGGCGGAGGAGCCGACGGAGACGATCTTGCCGTCGGACTGCACCGCCACGTCGTTGGCGGAGTCGGTGCCGCCGAGGTCGGTGAGGACCGTGCCGGCGCCGCCGAAACCGTTGTCCAGGTCGCCGGGGGCGGCGACCGCGGTGCCGGGCAGGGCCAGGAGCAGCGCCAGGAGGGTGGCTGCCACGGTTCCGGCCCGGATCGTGAGCGATCGAACACCAGGTGTGAACGATCGAACATGGGGTGTGAACATGGGCGACAGCGTTCCGGCGCCGGTCCGCGGGTCAGCTCGCCACGAGCCGTCTTGCGCTCACCGGCCGCAGGAATCCACCCGCGTGGGTGAGGCCCCGCACACAGGCGAAGGCCTGCCGTCGCCCGTGTCCGTCGGGGCGGACGGACTGGGTGACGACAGGCCCAGGAGCCGCACACGCCGTTGTGCGCGGCCTCGCCGGTTCACACCGCGGCCGGTCGTGACGATCGCTGGTCAGGGCACACCCGTACCGGCCGCGGAGTCTTCAACCCGGGAACTCAGCCCAGCCGCTCCACCAGCGCCCGGTACTCGGCCCACAGCTCCTTCGGCGTGTGCTCGCCGAAGGTGTTCAGGTGGTCGGGGACGAGTGCCGCCTCCTCCCGCCAGACCTCCTTGTCGACGGTCAGCAGGAAGTCGAGGTCGCTGTCGGCGAGGTCGAGCCCGTTGGTGTCGAGGGCGTCCCGGGTCGGCAGCACACCGATCGGCGTCTCCACACCCTCGGCCCTGCCGTCCAGCCGCTCCACGATCCACTTCAGGACGCGGGAGTTCTCGCCGAAGCCGGGCCAGACGAACTTGCCCTGGTCGTTCTTGCGGAACCAGTTGACGTAGTAGATCTTGGGCAGCTTGGACTGGTCCTTGTCCTTGGCCACGTCGATCCAGTGGGCCATGTAGTCGCCCATGTTGTAGCCGCAGAACGGCAGCATCGCGAACGGGTCGCGGCGCAGCTCGCCGACCTTGCCCTCGGCGGCGGCGGTCTTCTCGGACGCCACGTTGGCGCCCAGGAAGACGCCGTGGTTCCAGTCGAAGGACTCGGTCACCAGCGGTACGGCGGTGGCGCGGCGGCCGCCGAAGAGGATCGCCGAGATCGGCACGCCCTTCGGGTCCTCCCACTCCGGCGCGATGATCGGGCACTGCGCGGCGGGCACGGTGAAGCGGGCGTTGGGGTGGGCGGCCGGGGTGTCGGACGCCGGCGTCCAGTCGTTGCCCTTCCAGTCCGTGAGGTGGGCCGGAGTCTCCTCCGTCATGCCCTCCCACCAGATGTCGTCGTCGTCGGTGAGCGCCACGTTGGTAAAGACTGCGTTGCCCCACAGCGTCTTCATCGCGTTGGCGTTGGTGTGCTCACCGGTGCCGGGCGCGACGCCGAAGAAGCCGGCCTCGGGGTTGATGGCGTAGAGGCGGCCGTCCTCGGCGAACCGCATCCAGGCTATGTCGTCGCCGATCGTCTCGACGGTCCACCCGGAGACGGTGGGCTCCAGCATGGCGAGGTTCGTCTTGCCGCAGGCGCTCGGGAAGGCTGCGGCGACGTACTTGGACTCGCCCTGCGGCGGGGTCAGCTTGAGGATCAGCATGTGCTCGGCGAGCCAGCCCTCGTCGCGCGCCATGACGGACGCGATGCGCAGGGCGTAGCACTTCTTGCCGAGCAGGGCGTTGCCGCCGTAGCCGGAGCCGTAGGACCAGATCTCGCGCGACTCGGGGAAGTGCGAGATGTACTTGGTCTGGTTGCACGGCCAGGCCACGTCCGCCTCTCCTTCCGCGAGCGGCGCGCCGAGGGTGTGGACGGCCTTCACGAAGAAGCCGTCGGAGCCGAGTTCGTCGAGGACGGCCTGGCCCATGCGCGTCATCGTGCGCATCGAGACGGCGACGTAGGCCGAGTCCGTGATCTCCACGCCGAGGGCGGACAGCGGCGAGCCGAGGGGGCCCATGCAGAACGGGACGACGTACATCGTCCGGCCCTTCATCGAGCCGCGGAACAGGCCCTTCTCGCCGGCGAAGATCTCCCGCATCTCGGCGGGGGCCTTCCAGTGGTTGGTCGGGCCGGCGTCCTGCTCCCGCTCGGAGCAGATGAACGTGCGGTCCTCGACCCGGGCGACGTCGGTCGGGTCGGAGGCCGCGTAGTAGGAGTGAGGGCGCTTGATCGGGTCGAGCTTCTTGAAGGTGCCCTTCGCCACGAGCTCTTCGCACAGTCGCTCGTACTCGGCCTCGGATCCGTCACACCAGACCACGCTGTCCGGTTGCGTCAGTTCGGCGATCTCGTTGACCCACGAGACCAGTTCCTGATGGTGGGTGGGGATGACGGTGGGAGCCGCGTTGTCGCGCGCCACGATTGCTCCTAAATGAGGGATTTTTGATCTTGTGGCCGTTTTTCAGGCCTTGTTGCCCCGTGGGGGCTGCGACCCGGATGCTTCGTAGCCGCTCATCCGGTGCCGACCGCACTCATTTGATCCTCCGACTCGATCACCCATCTGTCCAGAGGGAGTCACAGATGAGCGACGTGAGGAAGGCCACGGTTTCTGCGCCCACCTGCGTTTCTTTGCGTCCACATTGAGTTCGCCTCAAGGTCTTTTTGCAGACCGATGCGAGCGCAACCGGGGCTCCGTGAGACGATGGCCACTCTTCGGCGGTCATCGAGCGAGACTGATCCGTAACTTACGGTTCCGTAGGTACGATGCCCCTCATGACTGCGCCCGTCCCCGACGCGCCCACGGACTCGCCGGCCGCCGGCCGTGGCCCCGCCGCGCTCTCCTCCCTGTCACAGCAGGTCAAGCCCAAGCTGCGCGGCTGGCTGCACCTGGGCATGTTCCCGGCCGTACTCGTCGCGGGCCTCGTTCTCACCGCACTCGCCGACTCGCCGCGCGGCCGCATCGCCTGCGGGATCTTCGCCCTGACGGCATGCCTGCTGTTCGGCGTGAGCGCCCTGTACCACCGGGGCAATTGGAGCCCGCGCATGGACGGCATCCTGCGCAGACTCGACCACGCCAACATCTTCCTGATCATCGCGGGCACCTACACACCCCTGACCATGCTGCTGCTGCCCGGAGCCAAGGGGCAGTGGCTGCTGTGGGGCATCTGGGGCGCGGCGGCCGCGGGCATCGCCTTCCGGGTCTTCTGGGTCGGCGCACCGCGCTGGCTGTACACGCCCTGCTACATAGCGATGGGCTGGGCGGCGGTCTTCTTCCTGCCCGACTTCATGCGCACCGGCGGTATCGCGGTCCTGGTCCTGGTGGTCGTCGGCGGCCTCCTCTACAGCGCGGGCGGCGTGATCTACGGCATCAAGCGCCCCAACCCGTCACCGCGCTACTTCGGGTTCCACGAGGTGTTCCACTCCCTCACGCTGGCCGCCTTCGTCGTCCACTACGTCGGCATCTCCCTGGTGGCCTACCAGCACGCGTAGCCCCCACCGCCGCTCCCCCGAGTGGCCACGGCTTCCGAGCCGTGGCCACTTTTTTCATGCCCTCCCCCACGGCCTCCCCCAGACCCGTCTCCATATTACGACACCAACTCGCCATTGACAGCTACTGGATTTTGAGAGCTACTCTCATTTCATGGCTACTGTCACTCACCTTGAAGAGACACATCAGAACCCCCGCCGCTGGTGGGCCCTGGGCGCCCTGGTCGCGAGCATGCTGGTGCTCGGCTTCGACACGACGATCCTCAACGTGGCGCTCCCGACGATGGCCGGGGAGCTCGGCGCCACCACCAGTCAGCAGCAGTGGATGGCGGACGCGTACGTCATCGTCTTCGCGTCGCTGATGCTCCCCGCCGGACTCCTCGGCGACCGCTTCGGCCGCCGCCGGATGCTCGTCGTGGGCCTGCTGATCTTCCTCGCGGGCTCGGTGCTGGGCTCGCTGGCCGGCGACGTGAACTGGGTGATCGCCGCCCGCGCGGCCATGGGCGTCGGCGCGGCGCTGGTGATGCCGCTCGCGATGTCCGTGCTGCCCTCGCTGTTCGGACCCGCCGAGCGCACCCGGGCCGTCGGCATCGTCTCGGCCGCCTCGGCGCTCGGCCTGCCGCTCGGCCCGATCATCGGCGGCTTCCTGCTCAACCACTTCTGGTGGGGCTCGGTCTTCCTGATCAACGTGCCGATGGCCGCCATCGGCGTCGCCGCCTGCGTCTTCCTGCTCCCCGAGACCAGCGACCCCGCCTCCCCCAAGGTCGACGCCCTCTCCACCGCGCTCACCGCGATCGGCCTCGGCGCCCTGGTCTACGCGATCATCGAGGCTCCCGACCGCGGCTGGGGCGACCCGCTGGTGCTGGCTCTGTTCGCGGTCGCCGTCGTCCTCGTCACGGCCCTGGTACTGCGCGAACGCCGGGCCGAGCGCCCGATGCTCGACATGGGGCTCCTCACCCACCGCGGCTTCCTGCTGAACACCCTCGCGGCGACCCTGGTGATGTTCGTGCTGTCCGGCCTGCTGTTCGTGCTGCCGCAGTACCTCCAGGCGGTCCTCGGCAACGACGCCTTCGGCACCGGCCTGCGGCTGCTGCCCATGATGGGCGGCCTGATCATCGCAGCGCGCGCCGCCCAGCCGGTCGTCGCCCGCTTCGGCGCCCGCGCCGTGGTCGCCGCCGGCCTGGTCGTCCTCGCCTTCGCCGCCCTGCTCGGCAGCCGCACCTCGGTGAGCGACGGCTACGGCTTCACCGCACTGTGGCTGGCCGTCGCGGGCCTCGGCTTCGGCTTCTCGGTGGTCCCCTCCATGGACGGCGCCCTCGGCGCGCTGCCCGCGGACCGGGCCGGCAGCGGCTCCGGGCTGCTGATGACCACGCGCCAGGTCGGCGGCGCGATCGGCATCGCCCTGCTCGGCAGCCTGCTGGCCAGTACCTTCCGCGACCGCCTGGACGTGACCGGCCTGCCCGCCCCGCTCGGCCACACCGCCGGTGAGTCGGTGGTCGCCGCCCACCTGGTCGCCGGGAAGACCGGCTCCGCCCACCTCGTCGCCTCCGCGAACGCCTCGTACGTCCACGGCATGGGCCTGGTCCTGATGGTGTGCGGCATCGCCGCGCTCGCCACCGCGCTGCTGGCCGCCGCGCTCCTGCCCAACACCCCGACCGGGCACCGCACCGAAGGGAACGAGTCCCCGGCCGTGGCCCCCGCCACCGCCGATGCCGGACAATGACCGGCATGACGGCACCGCACACCTCCTTCTCCCCCGCCGACAACCCCCGGCTCGGCCTGCGCGAACGCAAGAAGATCAAGACGCGCGAGGCGATCCGTACCGCGATGTACGCGCTGGTCGCGGAGCAGGGGTACGACGCGACGACGATCGAGCAGATCGCCGAGCGGGCCGAGGTGTCGCCGTCGACGGTCTACCGGTACTTCCCGACCAAGGAGGACATCGTCCTCACGGACGAGTACGACCCGCTCATCATGGCGGAGCTCCGGGCGCGGCCCGCCGACGAGCCGTGGCCGGTCTCCCTCCGCCATGTGATGCACCGGGCGATCAGGATGGGCATGAAGGAGGACCCCGTGGTCTCCCGGCTGCGCACCCGGCTGATGGTCGAGGTACCGGCGGTGCGCTCGCGGATGATGGAGAGCATGTCGAGCACCGGCCGCATGCTCCGCCAGGCCATCGGCGAGCGCACCGGCCTCGACCCGGACAGCCTGGAGGTACGGGTCTACGCGATGTCCATCGTCGGCGGCCTGCTGGAGACCTCGATGTACTGGGCGGAGCAGGAGCACGAGCCCGACTACGACGCCCTCATCGACCGTGCGCTGAACGTCATCGAGCACGGCCTGCCCCCGGAAAACCACTGAGGCCACGGCCGTCACCCGTGCCATCCTGACCAGGTGAACGCTTCCGAGATCCAGGTCGAAGTCGCTCCCGAGCTGGCCCTGTTCGTCCCGCACGCCCGCCGGGTCGGCGTCCACCCCCTCACCGTCGACGGCGTCTCGACCCTCGGCCACGTCATCGAGTCCCTGGGCGTCCCCCTGACCGAGGTGGGCACCCTGGTGGTGGACGGCCACGAGGTCCCCGTGGCCCACATCCCGGCACACGGCGAGCGGGTGACCGTACGCCCGGTCACCCGCCCCCAGCGTGTCCCCGGCGCCCCGCTCCGCTTCCTCCTCGACGTCCACCTCGGCACCCTGGCCCGCCGCCTCCGCCTGCTCGGCGTGGACACGGCGTACGAGTCGACGGACATCGGCGACCCGGCCCTCGCCGCCCGCTCGGCGGCCGAGAAGCGCGTGCTGCTGAGCCGCGACCGGGGCCTGCTGCGCCGCCGCGAACTCTGGGCCGGCGGCTACGTCTACAGCACCGGCCCCGACGACCAACTCCGCGACGTCCTCGACCGGTTCGCCCCCGACCTGCGCCCCTGGACCCGCTGCACCGCCTGCAACGGCCTGCTCAGGGAGGCGACGAAGGACGAGGTGGCGGACCAGCTGAAGGGCGGGACGCAGAAGTCGTACGACGTCTTCGCGCAGTGCGCGGAGTGCGGCCGCGCGTACTGGAAGGGCGCGCACCACCAGCAGCTGGAGGCCATCGTGGCACGCGCCCTCGCCGAGTTCGCCTGAACCTGAACCGGCGCCGGTCCGGGGTCAGTTGCGGCCCAGCGCCCGGTACTCCCAGCCGGCCGCGCGCCACTGGGCCGGGTCGAGGGCGTGCCGGCCGTCCACGACCCGGCGCCGGCTCACCACGGAGCCCATGGCCTCCGGGTCGATCTCCCGGAACTGCGTCCACTCGGTGAGCAGGACCACGACATCGGCGCCTGCGGCGGTCTGCAGCGCGTCGGTCCCGTAGTCCAGTTCGGGGTGGACGCGGCGGGCGTTGTCCATCGCCACCGGGTCGTAGACCGTCACCTGCGCGCCGGCCCGGTGCAGCGTGGCGGCGACGTCCAGCGCCGGGGCGTCCCGGATGTCGTCGGAGTTGGGTTTGAAGGCCGCCCCCAGGGCGGCCACCTTCTTCCCGGCGAGATCGCCGCCGACCAGCTCGCGGACCAGGTCCACGGTGCGGGCCCGGCGGCGCTGGTTGATCGCGTCCACCTCGCGCAGGAAGGCGACCGCCTGGGCGACGTCCAGTTCCTCGGCGCGGTGGATGAACGCCCTGATGTCCTTGGGCAGGCAGCCGCCGCCGAAGCCCAGCCCCGGCTTCAGGAACCGGCCCCCGATCCGGTCGTCGTAGGCCAGCGCCTCCGCGAGCCGGTGCACGTCGGCGCCGGTGGCCTCGCAGACCTCCGCCATGGCGTTGATGTACGAGATCTTCGTGGCCAGGAAGGAGTTGGCGGCGACCTTGACCAGTTCGGCGGTCGGCAGGTCGGCGACCACCACCGGGGTGCCCTGGGCGATGACGGGCGCGAACGCCGCGCGCAGCTGCTGCTCCGCCCACGCGGACTCGGTGCCGAACACCAGCCGGTCGGGGTGCAGGGTGTCGTCCACCGCGAAGCCCTCCCGCAGGAACTCCGGGTTCCAGGCCAGCTCCACGGCGTCCCCGGCCGGGGCGGTGCTCCGGACCAGCTCCGCGAGGCGGGCCGCGGTGCCCACCGGCACCGTCGACTTCCCGACCACCAGGGCCCGGCGGTTCAGGTGCCGGGCCAGCTCGGTCACCGCACCCTCCACGTAGCGCAGGTCCGCGGCGTAGGAACCGGGCTGCTGCGGGGTGCCCACGCAGACGAAGTGGATGTCGCCGAACTCCGCGGCCTCCGCGAGGCTGGTCGTGAAGTGCAGCCGGCCGGATTCCTGGGCCTTGACCAGGAGTTCGGGCAGCCCTGGCTCGAAGAACGGTACCTGCCCGGCTCTCAGCAGCTCGATCTTGCCGGGATCGACGTCGACGCCGAGCACCTCGTAGCCGAGCTCCGCCATGCACACGGCGTGCGTGGCGCCCAGGTAGCCGGTGCCGATGACGGTGAGACGGGGAAGACGGGGAGCGCCGGTGCTGTCGGGAAGAGTGTCCATGATGCCTCCGAGGGGATGTCCGAGCGGAAAGTGCGCATGCCGAAGACGCACGTGGGTGAAGTGGGTGAAGTCGGTGAAGGAGAGGGAACTGCGGTCGCGTGGGGCCCGGGTGCGGACCGGGCCCCTCGCCGTCAGGAGGAGCAGGCGACGTTGGCGAGGCCCTTCGCCGCGTCGCTGACCTTGTTGTCGCAGGTGACCTTGTTGTTCTCGACGGGCGCGAAGTGGAAGCCGTAGCCGGGGCCGTCCACCTGCGCGGTGTTGGCCTGGAACACGTTTCCGGTGCCCCAGCCGTCGAGGATCCGGTGGGTCTGGAAGCCGTCCTCACGGGAGTGGCTGCCGACGTTGCCCTTGATCAGCCAGTTGTTGCCCTTGACGTCGACCCAGGAGTCGTTGTGACCGCCGCTGAGGTCGGCGCCGTCGAAGGTGTTGCCGATGAGAGAGCCCCCTGTGGTGCCCTCCTTGATGTCGACGGACTCCGCGGTGGTGTCGCTGACGTGGTTGCCGCGGATCACGTTGTCGTCGCTCTTGTCGGGCTTGCAGTCGGTGACGGTGCACCAGTTGGACTGCGCGGAGCCGACGTAGATCCCCTCGCCGAACGTCTCCTTGCGCTTGCCCGTGGCGCGGACGGTGTTGTCCTCGACCACGTTGCCGGAGCTGAAGTCGCGCAGGTGGATGCCCTCGTCGCCGATGTTCTCGACGGTCAGGCCCTGGATGACGGTGCCCTGGACCCCGTCGGCCATGACCCCCTTCTGGCCGTTGCGCACGGTGAAGCCGATCAGCCGCCAGTGGCTGGCGCCGTCCAGGTGGAAGGCGTAGCCGCCGTCGACGCCCCCCGCGTCGATCACCGCGCCGGGGCCGCCGCACAGGAAGATCGGGCGGTCCGCCGTACCGGGGGCGGCGGCGGTGAAGCGGTCCGAGTAGACCCCGTCCTGCATCTTGATGACATCGCCGGGCCGGGCCTGGTCCAGCGCGTCCTTCAGGGACTTGGCGTCGCTGACGGTGACGGTGGCGGCCGGGCACTTCACCGGTCCGGCGGCCACGGCCGCGGCCGAGCCGGTCGCGGTGGGCGTGGCCGGCTCGTCGGTGGCCGCCGTTCCGCTCGCTGCCGGGTCGGAGGCCGTGGTACCGGAGCCGTCCGTGCCGTCGGTGTCGTCGGTCGGCTCGGCGACCGGGATGGTGGGACCGGCGGTGGGACCGGCGCCGTACACGACGGGCCGGTCGTCACCGGCGGAGACCCCCGCCACGATCAGCGCCACCACCGAGATCACCAGGGCGGCCGAGGCCACCCACAGCGGCGGCCCGCCGGAGAGCCAGATCCGGCGCAGCCGCTCCGCGACGGGCTCGCCCGCCGGAGAGCCGCCGCCGCCCGGCCCGCCGTCACCGGGTGCGCCGTCACCACCGGCGGCAGCCGGGACGTCGTCGCTCATTCGCTCATCACCGGCTCCCGTCGGCGGCCCGCCACGGCGATCTCGTCCGGCGGCGGGGCGGGCAGCGGTGCCTTGTCGGAGTACGGGTGGACGATGCCGGCGCCCCGCCCGCTCGCCCGCCGCCTGCGCCGGCCCATGGCGGCCGAGAACAGGATGAGCAGCAGGATGCCCGTCCACAGCAGGGTCATCGGGCTCGCGTAGTGCTTGACCTTGACCCAGAAGGAGCTGGTGTCGTACCAGGCGAAGGTCTGGTTCTCCTTGATGTCGGCACCGCCGTGCGAGCGGCTGGAGTCCACCGCGCTGGGGCCGACCCCGCCGATCACGTTGTAGGAGACCGTCGTGCCGTCCACGCCGCCGACCAGGCTGACCCCGTGGTTGGTGGCGTCCTGGACGGTGTTGCCGCGTATCTCGGCGGCCGAGTCGCGGACGTACACGCCGGTCTCGGGCCCGTCGATGATGTTGCCGGTGACGGTGGCGCCGGTGACCCCGTCGCGTACCGAGATGCCCTGCCGGTTCTGGCCGGTCAGGCGGTTGCCGGTGATGGACACCTTGTCCGCCGCCAGGCGGGCCACGATGCCCATGTCACCACCCTCGATGCGGTTGTTCTGCACGCCGACGTCGAAACCGCCGAGCACCTCGACACCGTACCGGCCGTTGTCCTTGGCCACGCTGTTGGCCACCGAGTTGGAGCCGTAGCTGTCGACGGCCTGCCCGGAGGCGGACGGGCCGTCCGCGAGGGGCTTGCCGCTGAGCGTGTAGCCGTTGCCGCCGTTGCCCTCGGCGGTGCAGCCGCTGACCCGCACCTGCTGGGTGGCCCGGGAGAGGATGAAGCCGTCGCCGCCGTTGTCCTTCGCGACCGTGCGCTGCACGAGCGAGCTGGAGACGAACCGGTGCATCACCACCCCGTCCTCCAGGCTGTCCGCCACGGTCGTGTCACTGATCTCGATCCCCGTCGCGCTGGAGATGAAGATCCCGAAAGCGTTGCCGGTGATGGTCGAGTGCGTGATCGACCCGGAGACGTAGGAGAGGCCGCCGGTCGAGAAGCGGGCGTCGGGAGTGGTCAGTGCGCCCGAGGGCATGGCCGTGACGTCACCGCTGCTGGTGTTCTGGTCGTCCTGGTTGCCCTGCTGGTCGGCCCGCTCGCGCGCGGTCTTGCCGTGCACCTGGCCGGTGTCCTCAAGGGAGCCGGTGTTCGGCCGGTCGGTGCCGGTGAGGCTGAGCCCGCCGGTGCGGCCGCTCCAGAACCCCAGGTTCGCGAGTTTGGCGTGCGTCATCTCGAACTGGCCGCCGATGGTGCGGATGTAGGCGCGGCCGTCCCGGACGTCGCTGTCGGCCTTGTTGGCCTGCGGGTCCCAGCTGGTGATGGTCAGCGGCGCCTGGGCGGTGCCCTGGAGGGTCAGTTCGCCGCCGAAGGAGACGATGGAGACGAAGCCGGTGCGGTTGCTGGCCATCCGCAGGGTGAGGCCGCCCGGGTTGGACAGCTTCAGCTTGGCGCCGACGTTGAGGTAGATGTTCTCGGTCAGCAGATACGAGCCGTCCTTGCGCCGCAGGAAGGTCTGCGGGGCGAGTTTCAGCAGGTCGGCGATGGTGTAGGCGTTGCTGCGCTCGGTGAGTACCAGGGTGTACCCGTTGTCGGTGTCCAGCCGGTACGGCACGGTCCACTTGGTGCTCTGCAGGGGCGCCACCGAGCTGAACGCCCGTACCTGGTTGAGCCGGTGGTCCTCGTCGGCGACCAGCGCAGCCTGGGTCTCCGCGTCCTCGGCGGCCAGTTTCTGCTTCTTGTCGCCGTCCCCGTCGGCGTGCGCCGTGGCCGAGGCGCCCAGCAGCAGCGTCGCCGCCACCGCGAAGGCGCCCAGCACGGCCACCGCTCCGGCACCGGCCCGGCGCAGCCGGGTGCCGGGGCCGGGTCTTCTCTTCGTCATGGGTTGCGTCATGAGGGGGGTGGTCATGGCGTCAGATCACCTCGGGCTGGAGGGCGGAGTGGCTCTGGCCGCCGCCGGCGGATCCGGAGAGCGTGGCCGCGCTCTGGCCCTCGCCCCCGATGCTGGTGCTGTTGCGGGTGAGCCAGCCCTGCTTGTTCATGGTGACGAAGGCGTACAGCTTGATCGGCAGCGAGATCATGATGACCACGAGGGCCGTCAGCGGCAGCAGGAAGATCTCCTGTGGGTGCCTGCGCAGGTGCGAGTAGCCGCGGACGGCCCGGCCCAGCAGCAGCCAGACCAGGGTGAGGACGATGCCGCGGCCGCTGAAGTCCAGCCGGCTCAGCAGCAGATAGCCGAGGGCCATGCCCATGGTCACCGGGGTCAGCAGGATCTGCAGCACGGTGATCTTGGTGACCAGCGGGACCCGCCACAGCCAGCCCTTGTAGAGCGCGGTCAGGTAGCACCGGTAGGAGTTGCGGCTCCACCGGACGCGCTGCTTCACGAAGGCCCGGAAGGACGACGGGAACATGGAGATCGCCCGCGCGGAGGACTGGTGCACGGTCTTGTAGCCCGAGGCGAGCACCAGCCAGGTCAGCCGGCCGTCGTCGCCCGCCACACAGCGGCGGCCGAGGAAGAACTCGTTCTCCAGGTTCTCCAGCACGGGCAGGACCGCCGTGCGGCGGTAGGCGGCGGTACGGCCGGACAGACAGGCCACCGCTCCGGCCCGGCCCATGGCCGGAACGTAGTCGTAGTAACGGAGGTTGACCAGCCAGTCGGCGATGCGGCGCCAGACGCTGGTGGTGCGCTGGTAGACGTTCTGCTGGGTGCCCACGCCGCCGACCGTCGGGTCCTCGAACGGCATCTGCACGGCGTCAAGGAGACCCGGCTCCCAGCGGGTGTCGGAGTCCACCAGGACGAGGAGCTCGCTGGTGGCGGCCCGTATGCCGACCCCCAGGGCGGAACGTTTCCCCCTGTGTTCGAAGGCGAGCACCCGGACCCGGGGGTCCTCCACCAGCGACAGCCGGTGCAGTACCTCGTGGTCCTCGACGTCGGGGACGATGATGATCTCGGCGGGATCCTGGGCGAGCCAGGTCTCCAGGCATTCCAGCAGGATCTCCGGGTCTTCCCTATAGGCCGGGACCACCACGGACACGCTGGTACGGAAGTTGTTGACGACTGGCTTGGCGAACCGGGAGAGCACCGCTCGGTACAGCCAGAGCGCCCAGACGAACAGTCCGGCAAGCCCCAGCGGCATCAGCTCTCGCCACGAAGTTTCCCCCACAGCCTCGACGATCCACGACCAGACCTGGTCGAAGAACTCGGACAAAGTTGCGCTCTCCCCCCACATGACACGACTGCCACGGCCCGAAATAAGACAGAACCGGGCACTGCTCCAGCGATGCTAGGGGCTCATGGGTGAACAGCGATCACACAAAGCTCGAACTTCACTTACAGAGTCTTCACACCCATCCCGCCCCAACCGTGACGGCGGGTCACACCCGTCACGGCAATGAGGGGATCCTATGAGGGTGATGTGAAGAGCGTGAACTCGGCTGATAAATGGCATGTTTCGGCCCAACGACCGGAAAGCGCGCCCTATTCGAAGATGCGCCCAGTGTGAGCGCCCCGACAGGGGCGCGGGGCTGTTGTCGATATGCGGCTGCCGCCGCGTGGGCGCGACCAGCGCGTGGGTGCGACCAGCCCCCACGCACCCGCAGCCGACAACGTGCCCACAGAATTCGGCGGACTTCGGCGGACCTCAGCCCCCGAGTGCCGCCCGCAGCCGCTCCGGGTCGACGGTCGGCGCGTCACACGTGAAGTTGCGGCACACGTACGCGGCCGCCTCCCCGCCGACCAGCGGCCGCCCCGCGAGCAACGGGAACTCGTCACTCTCCGGCGTGCCCACGGCCACGACAGCACCGGGCGCTGTACCCAGAAGTGCGGTGCGATGCAGGGCGGTCGTGCGGGGGTCCGTTGCGTCCGGCCCCACGATCGCCACCTCGCGCGGACCGTCCAGCAGCGCCTCGGCGACGGCGAGCCCCCACCCGATGAAGCGCGGCACGCGCGGTCCGAGCGTGCCGACGATCCCCAACGCCCTTTCCGCGGCGGTGCGATGAGATTCGGCACCGGTGTGGGCCGCGTAGCCGAGCAGGGCGCCGGCGGCGGCGGTCCACCCGGAGGGCGTGGCGTTGTCGGTCGGATCCTGCGGCCGGCGGATCAGCTGCTCGGCGTCGGCGGCCGTGTCGTAGAGGGCACCGGTCTCCGGGTTCTCCTCGTCGGTGAAGCGAGCCAGCACATGGTCGAGGAGGAGCCCGGCGAACTCCAGCCAGACGCCCTCGCCGGTCACGGACGCGAGCGCGAGGAAGCCCTCGGCGACGTCGCCGTAGTCCTCCAGCACGCCCGCGTTGGCGCCGACCCTGCCGTCCCGGCTGGTGCGGGCGAGCCGCGCGTGGTCGTCGAGATGCAGCCGTACGAGGAGATCCGCCGCGCCGACGGCGGCCTCGACCAGGTCGGGGCGGTCGAAGTAGGCGCCGGTCTCGGCGAGAGCGGCGACGGCGAGGCCGTTCCAGGCGGCGACGACCTTGTCGTCCCGGCCCGGGGCCGGGCGTTCGGCCCGTGCGGCCAGCAGCCGCCGTTTGACGGACTCGATCCGCTCGGCGTCGAACACGCCCTCCTGCTGGGGGAGTTGCAGCACGGACTGCCCCTCCTCGAAGGTGCCCTCCGCGGTGACCCCGAAGTACCGGGCGGCCAGGTCCGCGTCGTCCTCGCCGAGGACCTCGCGGAGCTGTGCGGGCGTCCACGCGTAGTACGCGCCCTCGACGTGCCGTCCGCTCCCGTCGTCGCTGTCGGCGTCCAGCGCGGAGGCGAACCCGCCCTCGGCGGTGCGCAGTTCGCGGACCATGAAGTCGGCGGTCTCCAGGGCGACCCGGCGGGCCAGCTCGGATCCGGTGGCCCGCCACAGGTGGGCGTACACCCGGCACAGCAGGGCGTTGTCGTACAGCATCTTCTCGAAGTGCGGCACAACCCAGTCGCGGTCCACGGAGTAACGGGCGAAGCCGCCGCCGAGCTGGTCGTAGAGGCCGCCGCGGGCCATCCGCTCACAGGTGTCCACGGCCATCTGCAGCGCGCCCTCGGAACCCGTCCGGGCGTGGTGCCGAAGCAGGAACTCGATCACCATGGACGGCGGAAACTTGGGGGCACCGCCGAATCCGCCGCGCTGCGGGTCGTACTCGCGGGTGAGCCCGAGCAGCGCCTGGGCGAGCTCCTGCTCACCGGGCGGCCGGCCGCCCTGGTGGCCGAGCTCCCGCTGGGCGAGATCGCGGACGATCTTCCCGGCGACCTCGGCGACCTCGTCCCGCCGGTCGTCCCAGGCGGCCCGGACCCCCTCCAGCACCTGCCGGAAGGAGGGCATGCCGTGGCGGGGGGCGGGCGGGAAGTAGGTGCCGAAGTAGAAGGGTTCGGCGTCCGGGGTGAGAAACACGGTCATGGGCCAGCCGCCCTGCCCCGTGGCGGCCTGCACGGCCTCCATATAGACGGCGTCGACGTCCGGCCGCTCCTCACGGTCGACCTTGACGCTGACGAAGTGCTCGTTGAGGTAGCCGGCGGTGGCCTCGTCCTCGAAGGACTCGTGGGCCATCACATGACACCAGTGGCAAGAGCTGTACCCGACGCTCAGCAGTACGGGCTTGTTCGCGGTCCGCGCGGCCTCGAAGGCTTCGGCCGACCAGGGCCACCAGTCGACGGGGTTGTCGGCGTGCTGGAGGAGGTACGGGGACGTCTCATGGGCCAGTCGGTTCACCGTTCCACTCTCCCATGGGCTCGGCCACGGCGTAGAAACGCATGTTGACGGGGCGCGCCCCTTCGGGGGCGGTCTCGCGCGAGTGCCCGTAGTGGTCGAGCAGGGCGCGGTACTCACGCATGAACGCGGTGAGCTCGTCCCTGGTCAGCCAGGTGCCGTGGCGCTGGACATGAGCCCAGCCGTCCGGGCCGCGGTACTCCTCGTGGGCGCGACGGAACAGCCGGGTGTCGATGTCGATCTTCAGCAGGGCGAGGTGCCTGGCGGCCTCGAACTCCTCCGTCGTCATCGTCGCAGGGTCGGGTGCGGTGTGGCTGAAGGGCAGGCTCCGCCACCAGCGCTCCCGGCCGCCCGACTTCTCCGGGATCTCCTCGATGAGCTTCTGCTCGGCGAGTTTGCGCAGGTGGTAGCTGGTGGTGCCGGAACTCTCGCCGAGTTCGCGGGCGAGCACGGTGGAGTTCGCCTCGCCGTGCCGGCCGAGGTAGTCGAGGATCCGGCGGCGCAGGGGGTTGCCGAGGGACTTGTAGAGGGCGGTGCGCTCCAGGCTGGTCAGCTCGGCGGGTGCGGCGGGCGTCTCGGGGTCTGCGGCGGGCTCGGGTGCTCCGGCCGTCGGGGGCGTGCCGTCGGTCATGCGGCCACGGTAACCCCGGCCCCGAGAACCCTGAGACATCCCTGACCCTTCCCCGGACCCCTCCCTGATGTCTGCCGAATTTTCTTTGCAGAAATTTCTCTGCGGTCTAGCGTGGGGGCATGGCGGAAGTGCCGGGCGATTCACAGGTTCCACAGCCACGGATCCGGAACAAGACGAGGGGGATCAGATGTTGGACCGCTTAACGGCGATGCAGACCCGAAGGACGAGGCGGATGAGGCGGCTGAAGCGGTGGGCACTGATCCTTCTCGGATCGTCCGCCGTGCTGCTCGTACCGTGGATGGTGGTGCTGGCACAGACGCTGCCCACCAGGACCGAGGTGCACAACTGGTCGCTGGCCTGGATCGGGCTGGACGTCCTGATGGCGGCGGGCTGCGCGGCCACGGCGGTGCTGGGCCTGCGCGGCGACGCCCGGGCCCGCCTCACCGCCTCCGCGACGGCATCGGTCGCGGTCCTGGACGCGTGGTTCGACATAACGACGTCGCCGATGGGCACGGCACTGCTGGAGGCGCTGGGCAGCGCCGTGGCGGAGGCGGGGCTGGCGGCGGCCTGCGTGTACCTGGCCCTGTCGAAGGGGTGGGGCCGGATGGCTCCCCAGCCGGGCCGGGCCGTCCAGTAGCCGGGACCACCACCGAACCCTCACCGATCGCCTGATCGTCGCCCCCTCGCCATCGCGACCCTTCGCAAGGACACTTGTAGACAATGGAGTTGCCGCTGGAGGGGGACGGGACATGCGGGACGCCCACCGGGCGGAAGCCGATCGGCTGCTGGTGCGGGCCGTCGAGGAGGAGGTCCGCCGTTCGGGCGGCCGTGTCGACGGACAGGTGCTGCTGTCCCGCGCGCGCGGCGGGCTGGAGGAGATGGAGCGGACGGCCGCCGAGGAGTACGCGGCGTACACCGTCGCCCTCGACGAGACGGAGGCGGGCCGGCCGAGCTTCGGCCGGCGCTACGCCAAGGAGGGCTCCGGAACTCCCCTGCTGGTCGCGGCCGTCGCGGCGGTCGCCGCCACCGTCGCCGACCTCTCCCTGGGCACCGGGGCGGCCACCGCTCTCGGCGCGGGCGTGGCCGCGGGGGTGGTCGGCGCGGCCGCCACGGTCGTCAAGGTCGCCGGTTCCCATCTGCCCGCCGCCCATCACCACGCCGGCGCGGCCGGTCAGCCCGGCGGTCCCGAGCAGCTGCGGCTGCAGTGGCTGACCGCGCTGGAGGTGCGGGGCATCCGGCCGTTCCTCGACCAGCAGCGGGTGCTCAGCGCCTCCACCGGACCGAAGAAGCAGGGTCCGGGGCTGCGCGGCGCGGACAAGAGCGCGGCGGCCCGCAGGCGTACGGTGCTGCAGCAGTCGTTCGGCCAACTGCCCACTCCGGACGGCCCGTTCGCCGGCCGGCAGCAGGAGCTGGCGCGGATCCGGCAGTGGGCGCAGGCGGCCCGGGCGGCCACCGAGACCCGTCCGACGGTCGTGGTCCTGCACGGGGAGCCCGGTTCCGGCCGGACCGCGCTCGCGGTCCGGGCCACCCATGAGCTGAGGGACTTCTTCCGGGGTGCGGTCGTCGTGGATCTGCGCGGCGACAGCCAGGAGGAGCCGCCGCTGCCCACCCGGGACGCCCTGCTGCATCTGCTCAACCGGCTGGGCGCGCCGCGTGAGCAGCTGCTGTTCCGTGAGCGTTCCTCCGCCGACCAGCAGGTCAAGCGGCTGAGCGAGCTGTACCACCAGCACCTGACGGGTCTTCCGGTGACGATCGTGCTGGACGACGCCTCGGACCCCGAGCAGGTGCGCACCCTGGTGCCGGAGCGTTCCGACAGCCTGGTCCTGGTCACCGCCCGGGACCAGCTGGACCTGCCCGCCGACCTGCCGGCCTGGGTGCACCGGCTGCCGGTCACGGCGCTGGACGCGGCCGGCGCGGAGGAGCTGCTGGACGCGTCGGCCCAGGACGCGTCGGGGCCGTACGACGCGCAGTCCGCGGACCGGATCCGGGAGCTGTGCGGCGGGCTGCCGCTGGCGCTGCGGGTGGCGGGTTCGTCGCTGGGCCCGCGTTCGCCGCTCCAACTCGCCACGGACCTGGGCGCGTACGGTCCGGTCGGGCCGGTGGAGCGGGTGCTGTGGTTGCGGTACACCGACCAGTCGGAGACCGGGCGCCGGCTGCTGAGAAGGCTGGCGCTGGCGGGCCGGGCCTCGATGGGCGCGGCGGCCGCGGCCGCCCTGCTGGGCGCCGACGAGGTGGAGGCGACCCGGCATCTGGTCACGCTCGCCCAGGCCGGTCTGATCGACCATGTCCGCGGCAGCCGCTACCGCCTGCACGACCTGGTCCGCTCCTTCGCCCAGTCCCGTCTCCTGGACGAGGAGACCCCGGCCGACCGCACGGCGGCGCAGGAGCGGCTGATCGTGAACTACGGGGAGCTCGCCGACTCGGTGCTGCGTCTGGTCGACGGGAACATGTCGACCCGCTCGGACCGGTTCAGCCCGCACGGCTTCACCTCGCTCGACGAGGCGCTGCGCTGGCTGGACGACGAGTCGAGCTTCATCACGGCGGCCCTGCGGCACGCGGAGGGCGTCGACCAGGCGGCCGTGCAGAACCTGCTGGGCGCGCTGTGCGACTACTGCCTGCTGCGCGGCGACCTCTACCGGCTCGGCGAGATCAGCGAGCTGGCGCAGGCGGTGGACCAGGGCCTCCTTGTGCGCTCGGTGCAGTGGCGTACCGGTATCGCGGCCCGTCAGCTGGGCGAGCTGGACAAGGCCCGCACCACCCTCACCTCGGTCGTCGACCTCTACCTGGAGGCGCATCACGACGCCGGTGCGGCCCGCGCGCTGTGTTCGCTCGGGATCACCCTGCACCACCAGGGCAACCTCACCGAGGCGGCGGCCAGGCTCCAGGAGGCCCTGGACCTGCAGGCTCCCCCCGAGCTGGCCACCGACCGGGCGTGGACGATGCACGCACTGGCGGCGGTGCAGCGCGACCGGGCCCGGCTGTCGGAGGCCCTCGACCTGCTCACCCGCTCGCTCGTGCTGCACCGGGAGGGCGGTTCGGTGCACGGCGAGGCCTGGGCGCACTTCCAGCTCGGCCAGCTGGCGCTGCGCATGGGCGACGTACCGCAGGCGGAGCGGGAGCTGCGGGCGGCGCTGGATCGCTACGGCCGTACGCGCGACGCCCGTGGCGAGGCCTGGGCGCTGACCCAGCTGGCCCGGGCCCGGCTGGTGGACGGCGACGCGTCCCCGGCGGTCGACGGCCTGCGGGCGGCGGCGGCCCGGCACCGGGAGAACGAGGACGCGCGCGGCGAGGCCTGGACGGTGTACTACCTGGGCCAGGCCCTGGAGGAGACCGGCACCCTGGACCAGGCGGTCCGCGAACTGGAGCGCTCGCGCACGATGTTCTCCCGGATGCGGGACGTCTACGGCCTGGCCTGCGCCCGCCACCACTCGGCCCGCGT
Source organism: Streptomyces hyaluromycini (assembly GCF_002217755.1). Classification (GTDB taxonomy): domain Bacteria; phylum Actinomycetota; class Actinomycetes; order Streptomycetales; family Streptomycetaceae; genus Streptomyces; species Streptomyces hyaluromycini. The sequence goes on from NZ_BCFL01000016.1 coordinate 993,424, forward strand.
CACCCGCGACCAGAGGGCGGCGCAGACGGGCTCGCTGCGCAACTCGGGTTTCGCCCGCCAGCTCCTCGTCGACGCCCGCGCCGACTTCCAGCGCATGGGCGTGGTCCACGGCGAGGCCTGGACCTGCCTGGAGCTGGCCGTCGTCGACGCCGGCAACGCCCGCGCCCAGCAGGCCCTCGCCCTGTGCGACGAGGCGGTTGCCCTGTTCACGTCGTACGGTGACCGGCGCGGCGAGGACTGGGCCCGCTTCCTGCGCTGCACCCTGCTCCCCTACGCCGCGCCCGGCGGCGTGGAGGTGGGGACCGCCGTCGCCCAGGAGGAGCTGGCCCAGCTGGCCCGCACCGCCCACCCGCTGCGCGACGAGAAGCTGACCGAGTACGTCACGGCGTACGGCCTGCTCCTGGAGCGCGGGGTCCAGCTGGAGTCGGGCTGGCAGGCCTGGCGGCTGGGCATGGTGCCCAGCCGCCACGCCCGCGAGGTGATGGGCGTGCCGGTGCCGGCCGGGGCGTGACGCCGGTCAGCTCTTGGGATCGGCCGCCGGCGCCTTGGAGTCCGCCCCGGTCTGGGCGGACTCCTTGAAGTCGACCTTCTGCATGTGCTTGTTCATGGACTTCATCAGGCCCCAGACCGCCACGGCCATCACCGCGAAGACGATGAAGCCGAGGACTCCGGGGGTGACCTTGTTCTCGTCGACCTCCTTGGCGAGGGGGACGAGGTGCGTCAGTGCCAGGCTTGCGCTCATGTCAGGCATTGTCGCGGATGCCCGCAAAGAGATCGTCCTCGGGGAGGGAGGTATCGACGAGGGACTTCGCGAGCTCGTACTCCTCGGTCGGCCAGACCTTCCTCTGGAGGTCCATGGGCACCTTGAACCAGCCGCCGTCCGGGTCGATCTGCGTGGCGTGCGCGATCAGCGCCTTGTCACGGATCTCGAAGAAGTCCGCGCACGGGATGTGCGTGGTCAGGGTGCGCTCGGTGCGCTCGAACTCGTTCCACCGCTTCAGCCAGTCCCCGTACGGCGACTCCAGGCCGCGGTCCAGCATGGCGTTGTGCAGCGCCTCGGTGCGCGGACGGTTGAAGCCCTGGTTGTAGTACAGCTTCTGCGGCTGGAAGACCGGCCCGAACTCGGCCTCGGGGTACTTCTCGGCGTCCGCCGCGCCCTCGAAGGCCACCATCGAGATCTTGTGGGTCATGATGTGGTCGGGGTGCGGGTAGCCGCCGTTCTCGTCGTAGGTGGTGATCACCTGCGGGCGGAACGCGCGGATCTTGCGGACCAGCTCGCCGGCCGCCTTGTCGACGTCCTCCAGGGCGAAGCAGCCCTCGGGCAGCGGCGGCAGCGGGTCGCCCTCGGGCAGGCCGGAGTCGACGAAGCCGAGCCACTCCTGCTTGACGCCGAGGATCTCGCGGGCCTCGTCCATCTCCTTCTTGCGTACCTCGTGGATGTGCTCCTCGATGTACTTGTCGCCCTGCAGCTTGGGATTGAGGATGGAGCCGCGCTCCCCGCCCGTGCAGGTCACGACCAGCACGTCCACCCCCTCGGACACGTACTTCGCCATGGTGGCCGCGCCCTTGCTCGACTCGTCGTCGGGGTGGGCATGGACGGCCATCAGTCGCAGCTGGTCAGTCAAGACTCAATCCTTGGTAAGTCGGCGCCCCGGTAGCTCGGGGGCAATCGGCGGCTTCTATAGTGACCGAATCGGGAGGCGAATAATTCCGGGGTCCGGAGGACGATCATGAGTACCGCGAGCACGCGTCTGCCCGAGGGCCGTTACGGCAGCTCCTCGGACGAGCGCGCCGACCGCAGACTCAAGGTCGCCGGTGCGGTCCTGGGTGCGCTGCTGCTCGTGCTGGTCGGCTACTGGGCCTACCACTACGTCGTACAGAACAAGATCAGCGCCCAGGTCGTCACCTTCGACGCCTCTGCCGACGCGGTCCAGGTGCATCTGGAGGTCCACAAGGACTCCGGCGCCTCCGGCTACTGCACGCTGCGCTCCCAGGCGGCGGACGGCTCCGAGGTGGGCCGGGCGGACTTCCACTTCACGGGTTCCGCGACCGAGATCGACAGGGTCGTCACGCTCCGTACGACGGCCCGGGGCACCACGGCGGAGCTGCTCGGCTGCCACGCCGACTGACGTCAGCCACAATACGTAGGCGCTGACCTGCGTTGACGTAATTCTGATGGCTTATGTCCTCCCCCTTCCGCCGTTGAATTGTTAGGCTCGTGGTTTCGCCCTTCCATGAAGGAACATGCTTCTGGGTAGGGCGATGCTTTGTATTCCCAGTACCGACGAGGAGCACCTGTGACCCAGACCAGCGAGAACGTCACCTGGCTGACCCAGGAGGCGTACAACCAGCTCAAGGCCGAGCTGGAGTACCTGTCTGGTCCCGCGCGCGCTGAGGTCGTCGCCAAGATCGCGGCCGCGCGCGAGGAGGGCGACCTGCGCGAGAACGGCGGGTACCACGCGGCCAAGGAGGAGCAGGGCAAGCAGGAGCTCCGTGTGCGCCAGCTGACCCAGCTTCTGGAGACCGCCAAGGTCGGCGAGGCCCCGGCGTCTGCGGACGGCGCCGTCGCGCCCGGCATGGTGGTGACCATCGCCTTCGACGGCGACGAGGACGACACCATGACGTTCCTCCTCGCCTCCCGCGAGTACGCCAGCGCCGACATCGAGACCTACTCCCCGCAGTCGCCCCTGGGCACCGGGGTGATCGGCCACAAGGTGGGCGAGAACGCGGAGTACGAGCTGCCCAACGGCAAGAAGGCCTCGGTGAAGATCCTGAAGGCCGAGCCCTACTCGGGCTGACGCGAACAAGGACAGGCCCCCGGCGTCCGCGGGACGCCGGGGGCTTTGTCGTGCCGTGCGTCAGGCGGTGGCGGAGCGGTACTTGCGGACCGCCAGCGTCCGGAATATCGCGATGATCAGGACCGAGTAGATCAGCGACGCCCACACCGGGTGCTGCATCGGCCAGGCGCCCGACAGGGACTGGCCGGGGTTGCCGAAGAGCACCCGGGCGGCCTGCACGGTGGCGCTGAACGGGTTCCACTCGGCGATGTGCCGCAGCCACGGGGTCATATGGCTGGTGTCCACGAACGCGTTCGAGATGAAGGTGACCGGGAACAGCCAGATCAGTCCGCTGGAGGTGGCCGCCTCGGGGGTGCGGACGGACATGCCGATCAGGGCGCCGATCCAGGTGAACGCGTAGCCGAGCAGGAGCAGCAGGGCGAAGGCGGCGAGGACCTTGCCGGCGTTGGTGTCGCCGTTCGTTCCCACCCTCCAGCCGACGATCAGGGCGACCACGGCGAGGACCACCAGGGTCAGCGCCGTCTGCACCAGGTCGGCGAGCGTGCGCCCGGTCAGCACCGCACCGCGCGCCATGGGCAGGGAGCGGAAGCGGTCGATGAGGCCCTTGTGCATGTCGTCGGCGATGCCGGCTCCGGAGCTGGCCGTCGCGAAGGTGACGGTCTGCGCGAAGATGCCGGCCATCAGGAAGTTCTTGTAGTCGGTGGCGCTGGTGCTGCCGCCGATCTGCATGGAACCGCCGAAGACGTAGGTGAACAGCACCACGAACATGATGGGCTGGATCAGCCCGTAGATGATCATCTCGGGGATCCGGGACATGCGGATCAGGTTGCGTTTTGCGACCACCATCGAGTCGCGGAACGACTGGGTCACGGCGTTGCCGGGGGCGGCCGGCACCCGCGCGGTGTCGCTGACGGCACTCACTTCACGGCCTCCTTGCGGGTGTTCTTCCTGCGTCCCTGCTCGCCATTGCCCTCGGGCTTCTCCTCGGCCACGTGTCCGGTCAGGGACAGGAAGACGTCGTCGAGGGTGGGGCGGCGCAGGGCGATGTCGTCGATCTCGATGCCCCGGGAGTCCAGCTCGCGGATGACCTCGGCGAGCAGCTTGGCGCCGCCGGTGACGGGCACGGTGAGCCTGCGGGTGTGGTCCTCGACGGTGGTGTCGCCCTTGCCGAAGCCGCGCAGCACCTCCGCCGCGGTCCCCATGTGCCCGCGCTCGTGCACCACGACCTCGACGCGCTCGCCGCCGGTGCGGGCCTTGAGCTCGTCGGAGGTGCCCTGGGCGATGACCTTGCCGTGGTCGACCACCGCGATGTCGTGGGCGAGGTGGTCCGCCTCTTCCAGGTACTGGGTGGTGAGCAGCAGGGTCGTGCCGCCGGAGACCAGTTGCTGGATGACCTCCCACAGCTGCTGGCGGTTGCGGGGGTCGAGGCCGGTGGTCGGCTCGTCCATGAACATGACCGGCGGGGAGACGACGAGGGCGGCGGCGAGGTCGAGGCGGCGGCGCATGCCGCCGGAGTAGGTCTTGGTGGGGCGGTCGGCGGCGTCGGTGAGGTTGAACTGCTCCAGCAGCTCGACCGCGCGGGCCTTCGCCTGCTTGGCCCGCATCTGGTAGAGCTGGCCGACCATCTGCAGGTTCTCGCGGCCGGTGAGGTATTCGTCGACCGCCGCGAACTGTCCGGACAGGCCGATGGAGCGGCGTACCGCGTCCGGTTGCCCGAGCACGTCTATGCCCGCGACGACGGCCCGGCCGCTGTCGGGGCGGAGCAGGGTCGTCAGGCAACGGACGGCCGTCGTCTTGCCCGCGCCGTTCGGCCCGAGCAGTCCGAGGACCGTGCCTTCGGGGACGTCGAGGTCGACGCCGTCCAAAGCCCTTACGTCACCGAAGGTCTTGACCAGGCCTTCGGCATAGATGGCGCCTGGCATATGGGTCTCCACGTCGTCGGGGATTCTGCGAAGAAGGGTAGATATGCGGCCCTCGGCCCGCCTATGGTTTTCCGCCTGCGCGACGGCAGGCGAGGCGGGGCAGCCGTGACCACGCGACACACCATAACGCGATGTATCGCGTCCGTCGACAGGTTTTCACAGGTTTTCCCGAACGAGTGAATGAACAGCGGCTGACCTGGACGTTCACCGCCGCGAGCGGGAGCCGCCGACACCGTCGGCGGTGCGGCCGCCCCCTGCCGCCCCTCAGTCGATGACCGTGTAACCGGCCTCGCGCAGAGCCTGCTGGACCTCGACGCAGTGCTCCGGGCCCTTGGTCTCCAGGAGCAGCTCCACCTCCGCCTCGGTGAGCCCGAGCCGGGGGTCGGTCCTGACGTGGCCCACGTCGAGGACGTTGGCGTCCGCCACCGACAGCACCCCGAGGAGCGTGGCGAGGGCGCCGGGGCGGTCGGTCAGCCGCAGCCGTACGGCCAGGTAGCGGCCCTGCGCGGCCATGCCGTGCCGCAGCACCCGCTGCAGCAGCACCGGGTCGACGTTGCCGCCGGACAGCACGGCGACGACGGGGCCGGGGAAGGCGCCGGGTTCGCCCAGCAGCGCCGCGACCGGGCTGGCCCCGGCCGGTTCCACGACCATCTTGGCCCGCTCCAGGCACAGCAGCAGCGCGGCGGACAGCTGGTCCTCGCTGACCGTGCGGACCTCGTCGACCAGTTCCTCGACGAGCGCGAACGGCACGTCACCCGGCCGTCCGACCTTGATGCCGTCGGCCATCGTCGCCGGGTTCGCCACCGTGACCGGGCGCCCGGCCGCCAGCGAGGGCGGATACGCGGCCGCGCCCTCCGCCTGGACGCCGACGATCCGCACGTCCGGCCTGACCGCCTTCACGGCGACCGCGATCCCCGCCGCGAGCCCGCCGCCGCCGATACCGACGACGATCGTGCCGACCTCGGGGCACTGGTCCAGGATCTCCAGCCCGACCGTGCCCTGACCTGCGATGATGTCCGGGTGGTCGAAGGGGTGGATGAACACCGCACCCGTCTCGGCCGCGTACTCCTGGGCGGCGGCCAGCGTCTCGTCGACCACCTGACCGTGCAGCCGCACCTCCGCGCCGTACTCCCGGGTGGCGCTGATCTTGGGCAGCGGGGCGCCCTTGGGCATGAACACCGTCGCGTGCACCCCGAGCAGCGACGAGGCCAGCGCCACGCCCTGCGCGTGGTTCCCGGCGCTCGCGGCCACGACTCCGGCGGCGCGCTCCTCGGGCAGCAGCCCGGCGATCCGGACGTAGGCGCCGCGCAGCTTGAAGGAACCGGTCCGCTGGAGGTTCTCGCACTTGAGGTGCACCGGCGAGCCGACCAGCTGGGACAGATGCCTGCTGCTTTCCATCGCGGTCACCCGCGCCACGCCCGTGAGCATCTTCTGGGCGCCGCGTACGTCGTCGAGGGTGACGGGGCGCAAGGAGTCAGCCGTGCTGTAGCTCATGACTCAAGTCTCGCAGTTCACAGGCCGAAGGCGCGGGTGTGACCAAGCTCCGAGACCGGTTTGCGCAGCGCCGGTACGGCTCGCCCCCTGTCCGCGTACTCTGTCCCCCACATCAGCACTCCTTTCATGAAGTGAGCCCCCGGCCATGCCCACAACACCTGAAATGTCGATGGACATGACGACCGTCGGTGACAGCGGTCTTCTCGACACGCTGCAGCACGAGGTGGCGGTGTTCGCCCGCCGTGCCGAACAGACCCGGCTAGGCGGCGTCGGGCAGGTGCGCAACTCCATGGACCGCGCCGCGTATCTGCTGCTCAACCGCCTCGACAAGGAAGGCCCCATGGGGGTCAAGGCGCTCGCCGCGAGCATGGGGATCGACTCGTCGACGGTCACCCGGCAGGTGGCTCCGCTCGTCGACACCGGGCTCGTCAAGCGCACCTCGCACCCCGAGGACGGCCGGGCCGTGGTGCTCCAGCTGTCCCCGCGCGGGCTGTCGCGGCTGGAGGAAGTGCGTTCGTCCCGGCGCCAGTTGATGGCGGAGTTGACGCAGGACTGGGAGCCGGCGGAGCGCGAGACGTTCTGCGCGCTGCTCACCCGCTTCAACAGCGCGCTGTCCGCGCGGATGGCCGTGCCGCCGGGCACGGACGTCCCGCCGGCCTCCTGACCGTCCGCATCGGCCACGCGCGGGTGCCGCGCGACTCTTGACCGTGGGCCCGCCCCTGGCCTCATATGAGACCGGGCCCCGTCGTACCCGTGTCCGGGGCCCGCAGTCGGGGAGGCACGGTGCGCGATCGGCAGGTGTCGCAGGACGCCCGCCGGGCCCGGGAGTTCGAGGCGTTCGTCGCGGGCGCGGCAGGACGGCTGCTGCATGCCGCCACCCTGCTGACCGCCGAGGCGCCGGACGCCAACCCCCGCGCGCGACGCCTGCTGGCCCTCGCGCTCGCGCACACGTACGCGTGCTGGGACCGGCTGCGCGGCGAGGATCCGTACGACCGGGCCCGTCAGTACCTCGCCCTGCGCTTCGCGAACTCCGCGTGGCACCAGTACGGCGGCCCGCTCAGCCGCACCCGCCCGCACCCCCGCAGCGCCCTGGCCGTGCTCACGCCCCGGGAACGCCTGATCCTGGTGCTGCGGCTGTACGAGGGGGTCGCCGAGGAGCAGACGGCGGCGCTGCTCGGCCTGCCGACGGAGCGCGTGCACGCCCTCTGCGACCGGGCGACGGCCACCCTGCTGCATCCGCCGCGCAAGGCGGCGCCCCCGGTGCCGGTGGCGAAGGTGGCACCGTCGTGAACCGCGTGGAACGCGAGGCCGCGGCCCGGCGGATCATGGAGCAGGCACCGCCCCCGGTACCGCCCGACCTCTACGGCGAGGTGCTGCGCCGGGGCGGCCGGATGCTGCGGCGCCGGCGCCGGGCGCGCCGCCTGCTGTGGCTGCTGCTCGGCGCGGCGGCGGTGGCGTTCGCGGTCTGGGCGGCGACGGTGCATCCGTGGGTGGAGCCGCCGTCCACGACGACTCCGCCCATCGTCGGCTGGTGAAACGATCAGCCGAGCGCCTGCTGGAGGTCTTCCAGCAGGTCGTCGACGTTCTCGATGCCCACGGACAGGCGCACCAGGTCGGCGGGCACCTCCAGGGCGGAACCGGCCGCCGAGGCGTGCGTCATCCGCCCCGGGTGCTCGATCAGGGACTCGACGCCGCCCAGGGACTCGCCGAGCGTGAACACCTTCGCGCGGTTGCAGACCTCGACGGCCGCTTCCTCGCCGCCCGTGACCTGGAAGGACACCATGCCGCCGAACGCCTTCATCTGCTTGGCGGCGGTCTCGTGCCCCGGGTGCTCGGGCAGGCCCGGGTACAGGACCCGGGTCACGCGCGCGTGCCGGCTCAGCATGTCGGCGATCTTCGTGGCGTTCTCACTGTGGCGGTCCATGCGCACCGCGAGCGTCTTGGTGCCGCGCAGCACCAGCCACGAGTCGAACGGCCCGGCGACCGCGCCCATCGCGTTCTGGTGGTACGCCAGTTCCTCGCCGAGCGTCTGGTCCGACACGATCAACGCGCCGCCGACCACGTCCGAGTGACCGCCCATGTACTTCGTCAGCGAGTGCACGACGACGTCCGCGCCGAGCGAGAGCGGCTGCTGGAGGTAGGGCGTGGCGAAGGTGTTGTCGACGACGAGCCGGGCGCCCGCGTCGTGGGCGACCTGGGCGACGGCGGCGATGTCGGTGATGCCGAGCAGCGGGTTGGAGGGGGTCTCCACCCACACCGCCTTGGTCTTCGGGGTGATCGCGGCACGCACGGCGGACGGGTCGCTGGTGTCGGCGACGGACCACTCCACGCCCCACCGGGAGACGACCTTCGCGAACAGCCGGAACGTGCCGCCGTAGGCGTCGTTCGGGATGACCACGTGGTCACCGGGGCTGAGCAGCGTGCGCAGCAGGGCGTCCTCGGCCGCCAGCCCGGACGCGAACGCGAGGCCGCGCCGGCCGCCTTCCAGGGCGGCGAGGTTCTCCTCCAGCGCGGTCCTGGTGGGGTTGGCGCTACGGCTGTACTCGTAGCCGCCGCGCAGGCCGCCGACGCCGTCCTGCTTGTAGGTCGAGACCTGGTAGATCGGCGGCACGACCGCACCGGTGAGGGGGTCCGCCGTGTTGCCCGCGTGGATGGCGAGCGTCTCGAAGTGCTGACTGATGTGGTGCCTGTCGCTCATGGTTGACGAGCCTAGTGCTCCGACGGGCCCCGTGCGTCGTCCACAGGCCGGGGCAGCGGTTGTCCACAGGTCAGGGCACCGGTTGGCCAATTGTCGGCGCCGTCTGGTTCGCTTGACGCATGGCGATTCTCTGGGCCCTGATGGCGGCGCTCCTGCTGAGCTTCGCGCTGCTCCCCGTCCTGCGGCGGCGGCGCGGCATGATCGAGCAGGTCCACCCGGGCCACCCGGACGCCGCCGACCCGGCGGACTACGGCTTCGTGCGCGAGGAGGACCTGGACATCCGCATGCCGGGCCCCGACCAGGACCTGCTGGACGTCCTCGACGTCGTGCAGCGCACCCAGGACCACCGCGCGGCCTCGCAGCTGCTCGCGGGCACGGAGATCGCGGGCGAGCTGCGCTGGCAGCGCGTGCAGGCCTTCGCCGGCGCGGCGGCGCTGGAGCTCCAGCGGCGGCCGGGCGGGGTCAGTGAGACGCCGGGCGGGCAGTGGCTGCGGGTCTGGCGGGCCGAGCAGCCCAAGGACGCCGGCGGCGCGGCCGTGCACGCGGAGTTCCTGGTCCAGCAGGCGTGGCGGACGTCGACGCCGGGCACCGACGACTTCCGGATCATCATGGAGGAGGCGAGGGACGCCTGCGGGCAGGCGGCGCTGCTCTCCCCCGGGGACCCGGTGCCGTACGTCATCGAGCTGTCGGTGGCGCGCGGGCTGAACTACGCGCAGTCCGAGTTCGAGCAGTTGTGGCTGAAGATCCTGGATCGCGCGCCCGCGCACATGGGGGCGCATCTGGCGGCGCTGCACTACTGGTGCGAGAAGTGGCACGGCTCGCGCGAGCTGGCGTACTCCTTCGCCGAGGCCGCCGCCGCCCGTGCCCCGCGGGGCTCGCTGCTGGCCGCGATGCCGCTGTTCGCGGTCTTCGAGCACCTGCCCGAGGTGAACCTGGTGGCGAGCTTCTACCAGAGCGAGGTCGTCACCAAGGCCGTCCACGGCGCGCTGCACGCGGTGCACTCGGCCCGCCAGGACGATCCGATGCTCGCGCACGTCCGTCATCTGCTGGTCTTCTTCCTGGTGCGCTCGGAGCGCTGGGCGGAGGCCATGGGCGAGCTGATACGCGTCGACGGGCATGTGGGGGCTCTGCCGTGGACGCTGTCCGCGGACCCGGCCGCCGAGTTCGCCCTCTACCGTGCGCTGGCGGTGGCGGGGTACGAGGCGAACGGCGGGAGCCCGGCGACGCTGCACAGCTGAGGGGGCCGACGAAAAGACACGTCGTGTGTCGGCTGCGGGCCGGTGGGGGCCGGTCGCGCAGTTCCCCGCGCCCCTTTCGGGGCACGGACGTCGAGGACGCTTGACCGGCTCCGCAACCCCCACCTTCCCGTTCGTTCTCCGTGTCGTAGTCGGCCCTGTTTCCCGGGGTCCGGTGGGGGGATCTGCCCGATGGGCGCAACTCTGCGGGCGCTGCGCGCCCTTGTTCTGCTCTGTGGTTTCCATCTGCTGAGCCTCGTCCTGCTGGCGATCCCGGTGGTGAGGGGCATGTCCATGCTCCGGGCGCCCAGGGGTGAGGGCCCGCCCGGTCTCCCGGTGACGGAGGCCGACGAGCCCCGGCTGTGGGCGCTGGTGCGGGAGCTCGCGGCGGCCACGGGCACGCGCGCGCCGGACGCCGTCGTGCTCACCGGTGACGTCGACGCGGCGGTCAGCGAGGAGCCCCGGCTGCCCGGCCTCCATCCCGGACCCCGCCGCCTGTACCTGGGCGTGCCGCTGCTGACCGGGTTGACCGAGGCCGGGCTGAAGGCCGTACTCGCCCATGAGTACGGGCACTTCACCGGCGGTGACACCCGGCTGTCGGCGCTCGCCGTGCGCGGCCGGGTGCAGATCGGGCGGACGGTCGGGCACTGCCACGGGCGGGCCGACGGCGAGGAGGCGGCCGAGCGTGCCCGGCAGGAGAAGGCCGCCGCCGAGCGGATCGCGAAGGGCAGGCGGGTCGAGGAGATCGACACCGTCGGGGCCGGGATCATGTACCGGCTGACGGCGGCGGTCTACACGGCGTACGCGAGGCTCTGCATGCGGGCCACGCTGCCGATGGCCCGCGCGCAGGAGTACGCCGCCGACCTGGCCGCCGCGCGGATCGCGGGCCGGGACGCGACGGCGACGGCGCTCCGCGAGATCCCCGTCCTGTCCGCCGCCCACGACTTCTACCTCGGCTCGTACGCGACGCTCGGCCTGCCCGCCCGGCAACTGCCGCCGCGCGGGCAGTTCTTCGGCGGCTTCGGCCGGATGCTCACGGCGCGTGAGACGGAGCTTGCGGGGCTGCGGGAGGAACTGCCTTCGGAGCCGGGATCGCCGTACGACTCGCATCCGCCGATCGCCGACCGGGTGCGGCGGATCGAGGCACTGCCCGCCGACGGGCGCGGCTCGGAGGACGGCGGCCCGGCCCTCGCACTGCTGGCCGACCCGGCCCGGACGCTGGCCGCGCTGGAGGACGCGGTACTGAGCGACGAGGTGGGGCAGTTCGAGCGCGCCGGGGAGTGGGGACAGCTGCTGAGCTCGTCGATGGCCGTGGGGCTGGCCTCGCTCGACACCCCGCTGCACCGGGCGCTCGCCTGCTACACGGAGGGCCTGCCGACACTGCCCGCGCTGCTCGCGGTGATCGACGAGGGCCGGCTGTGGCAGCTGGCCCGGCGGCTGCCACCGCCGGACCTGGCGACGGCCGGGCGGGACCGGGAGTTCCGGGAGGCCGTACGGCCGGTGCTGCGGGACGCGCTGCAGAGCATGGTGCTGGCCGAGTTCAGTGCGCGGTCGCTGCTGCACTGGGAGTTCTCCTGGTCGCGGCCGGCGGCGGTACGGCTGCCCGGTTCCGCCTCCGACCTCGACGGCGAGTCGGGCACGGAGGCCGCGCTGCACGCCGCGGTGACGGCCGCGCTGGCCGACCGCCCCGACACCGGCCCGCTACGGGCACTGCTGCCGCCGACCCCGCAGTCGGCCTGACCCCACAGCCGGCCTGACCCGGCCGCCGGCGCGCCGAGGCTCCGGGCCGGGAGGAACGGGAGAGTCGCGGACGGAGAGCGCGGGGAGGAACCTGGAAGGCACGGAGGCAAGCAAGGTGGTGGCTATGGGGACGCCGTCGACGCATTTCAGCGAGAGTCCCGAGGATCCGTTCGCCCTCGGGCGTGCGGCCTCGGCGGTGCTCGACAATCGCGGCACCGTGGTCGGCTGGAGCGTACGTGCGCAGGAGTTGCTGGGCTATCCGGCCGGGAAGGTGCTCGGCCGGGCGTGGCAGGACCTCCTGGTGGACGCCGGTGACCTGCCTGTCGTGCGGTCCGTCGTCGTGGCCGCCGTGAAGGCGGGGGGCTGGTTCGGTGTCCTGCCTGTCCGGCGCCGTGACGGACGCCGTGTGGAGATGGGTTTCCGGGCCCGTGCGATCGCCCGGGAGGGGGGCGGTCGGGAGTGGCTCCTGGTCGGTGCTCCGGCCGCGGAGGTCATCGCCTGGCAGCGGGACCGCGCGCTGCTGGACGGCCTGTACCGCCGCTCCCCGATCGGTCTGGTCACGTACGGCCCGGACCGGGCGGTGATCCGGGTCAACCGTGCGGTCGAGAAGGCGAGCGGCGTCCCGGCCGAGGCGCCGGTGGGCCATCGTCCCCGCGAATTCATGGTCGACGAGGACGCCGGCCCGGCCGACGAGCGGGTACGGCACGTGCTGGAGACCGGCGAGCCGTTGATCTTCACCGAGCAGTCCGCCCGGTCGCGCCACGATCCGGGCCGGGAACGGATCGTGTCCGTGTCGGCGTTCCGGATGGAAGACCCCGAGGGCCGGGTTCTCGGCGTGGCGGAGACGATCGAGGACGTGACCGACCGGCACCGGGCGCAGCGCAGGCTCGCCCTGCTGAACGAGGCGAGCGCCCTGATCGGAACCTCGCTGGACGTGACGCAGACCGCCCGGGAACTGGCCGGGGTGGCCGTGCAGGGCCTCGCCGACTACTGCTCGGTGGACCTCCTCGAACCGGTGACGCTCGGCGACGAACCGGTTTCCGGCACGGCAGGTCCGCTGCTCCGGGCCGCCCTCGCGCCACCGGAGCGCCGGGTCCCGTTCCAGGAGGGCGATGTGGTCCCGCTGCTGCCGGAATCCCCGCAGGCGCGGTGCCTGGCCGAGCGTCGCCCGATCCTCGAAGGGCTGCTGTCCCTGCGCCCCGAGTGGTACGCCATGGACCGGCGGCGGATCGAGATCGCCACGGGTCTCGGCGTTCATTCGCTGATCGCGGTGCCCCTGGTCGCGCGCGGGCTCGTGCTGGGCGTGGTCAGCCTGTGGCGGTCGCGCAATTCGGAGCCCTTCGAGGACGGCGACGCCGCGGTGGCCCAGGAACTCTCCTCGCGGGCGGCCGTCTCCATCGACAACGCGCGCCGCTTCACCCAGCAGCAGAGCGCCGCTCTGACGCTCCAGCGCAGTCTGCTGCCGAGCGTGGCGTCCGACCTGCCGGCCGTGGAGGTGGCCTGCCGGTACCTTCCCGCCAGCGGTGAACCGGGCATCGGCGGCGACTGGTACGACGTGATCCCGCTGTCAGGGGCCCGGGTCGCCCTCGTGGTGGGGGACGTGGTCGGCCACGGGATCCACGCCGCGGCCTCGATGGGCCGGCTGCGGGCCTCCGCGCGCACCCTGGCCAGCCTCGACCTGGAACCGGACGAGGTGGTGGCGCGGCTGGACGATCTGGTCAGCCTGCTGGCCACCGAGCTGGAGGCGAACGCCGAAGGCAACCACTCGGCGATCGAGCAGGTGCTCGGGGCCACCTGCCTCTACGCGGTCTACGACCCGGTCTCCCAGCACTGCTCGCTGGCCCGCGCCGGCCACCCGGCGCCGTTGGTGTCCACCCCGGACGGCGAGGTGACCGTGCTCGATCTGCCCGCGGGGCCGCCGCTGGGCCTGGGCGGACTGCCGTTCGAGACGTTCGATCTCGACCTCCCCGAGGGCAGCCTGCTCACGCTCTACACCAACGGTCTGCTGGAGGCACGCAACGGCGACATCGACGCCGCGCTGAAGGACCTGCACGCATGTCTGGCCCAGGTCACCGACCCGCTGGAGCAGACCTGCCACACCGTGGTCGAAACGCTGCTGCCCAAGGACCACCGGCCCATCGACGACATCGCGCTGCTCATCGCCCGTACCCGGGTGCTGCGGCCGCAGAACGTCGCCTCGTGGCAGCTGCCCCTGGAAGCCACCGCCGCCGCCCGTGCCAGGGAGCTGACCACGGCGCAGCTGACCGAATGGGGGCTGCCCGAACTGGCCTTCACCACCGAGCTGGTCGCCAGCGAGCTCGTCACCAACGCCTACCGGTACGCGACCGGCCCCGCCACCCTGCGCCTCATCCGTACGCACTGCCTGATCTGCGAGGTGTCCGACACCAGCCACACCTCCCCGCACCTCCGGCGCGCCCTCAGCACGGACGAGGGCGGCCGTGGGCTCTTCCTGGTCGCACAGCTCACGGAGCGGTGGGGCACGCGCTACACCCACGACGGCAAGACCGTCTGGACGGAGCAGCCGCTGCCGCCCGCATGACCGCGGACCTCCACAGGCTCGGAGACAGACCAGGGCGCTGAGCCGGCGCCGCTACGCTGCCGTGTCATGCAGGAGACGCGCCTCGACACTGCTCGTATCCAGGCGGCTCACCGGGTGATCGACCCGGTTTTCCGCGACACGCCGCTGTACCGCTGCGAGGCCCTGGAACCCGGCCTCGGGTGCGCGGTGAGCATCAAGCTCGAAACGGCGAACCCGGTCCGCAGCTTCAAGGCCCGCGGCACCGAGGTGGTCACGAGCCTGCTCGCCGGGCACGGGGCGCCGGCCGTGGTGTGCGCGAGCTCGGGCAACCTCGGCCAGGCCCTCGCCTGGTCCGGTCGCGGCCGGGGGCTCGACGTGACCGTCGTGGCCTCCCGCTTCGCGACCGCGGCCAAGCTCGATCGCATCCGCGCGCTGGGCGCCAGGCTGGAACTGGTGGACGGCGACCACGAGATGGCTCGCGAGCGGGCGGCGGCCCTCGCCCGGGACGGCGGCATCCGGCTGGTCGAGGACAGCCTGGACATCGAGACCTGCGAGGGCGCGGCGACCATCGGTCTGGAGCTGGTGGACAGCGCGCCGTCGTTCGACACCGTCCTGATCGCTCTCGGTGGCGGGGCGCTGGCCACCGGCGTGGGTCATGTGATGAAGGCGCTGGCACCCGGAGTCGAGGTGATCTGCGTCCAGCCGCTGGGCGCACCGGCGATGACGTACTCGTGGCGCCGGCGGCGCGTCGTCACCACCGAATCGGCCGACACCATCGCCGACGGCGTCGCCGGCCGGTATCCCATCGCGGCCGTCCTGGACGACCTTCTCCTGGTCGCCGACGACGTCGTCCTGGTCCGGGAGGAGTCGATCGTCGCCGGAATGCGGATGCTCCTCGACCACGCCGGCCTCGTCGTGGAGCCGTCGGCGGCGCTCGGCGTCGCGGCGATCCTCGAGGACCGCGCCCGCTTCGCCGGCCGGCACGTGGTCACCGTCGTGTGCGGCAGCAACGTGGACGTGGACGCCTATCACCGCTGGGTGGGTCCGGCTCCCGTCCACAAGTCCTGAAGCCCTGAAGTCCTGAAGTCCTGAAGCCCTGGCACCCGTATCGTCCGACAGGGGTCACATGACGGCGACGGGGCGGACGTGGTCCTCGCCACGTCCGCCGAACGGGACGGTCGGTCTCGGCCGGCCCGCCGTCGGACCTGCCTGGTCAGCCCTGCGCGCGGGCGGGCAGCTTCCAGCCGGGTCGGGGGAAGTGGCAGGTGTAGCCGTCCGGGTAGCGCTCCAGGTAGTCCTGGTGCTCGGGCTCGGCCTCCCAGAACGGGCCGACCGGCTCCACCTCGGTGACGACCTCGCCCGGCCACAGCTTGGAGGCGTTCACGTCCGCGATGGTGTCCTCGGCGATCCGCTTCTGCTCGTCGTCCACGTAGTAGATCGCCGAGCGGTAGCTGAGGCCGATGTCGTTGCCCTGGCGGTTCCTGGTGCTCGGGTCGTGGATCTGGAAGAAGAACTCCAGGAGCGCCCGGTAGTCGGTCTTCGTGGGGTCGAAGAGGATCTCGATGGCCTCCGCGTGCGTGCCGTGGTTGCGGTACGTCGCGTTCGGCACGTCACCCCCGGTGTAGCCGACCCGGGTCGCCGTCACGCCCGGCTGCCTGCGGATCAGATCCTGCATCCCCCAGAAACATCCGCCCGCCAGCACGGCCCTCTGCGTCTGCACAGTCATCGCGGCCCCTCCAATACTCGTCGGCCTGGTCATTCGGGCTACCCGGCTCGCACACCACCGGCGTCCGATGCCCACCCTCCACAACGCAGGAGGGTTCCCGTCGATTCCGCGCCCCGCTCCTGTCCGCAGGAGCGGGGCGCGGTCGGGGTCAGTGGGCCGGCTGCGGATCGGCCGCCGGGGCCGGGTCCTCGTCGAAGGTCATCTCCGGCGGGGCCTTGCGGAAGCCCCTGGTGAGGTAGGCGAGGTAGCAGACGCCGATGGCCAGCCAGATCAGACCGAGGGTGCGGGCCTTGTCGTCGAGGTGGCACAGCAGCCACACGTCGACGACGGCGCCGATCGCCGGGAGCAGGACGTACGACCACACGGCGGGACGGCGGCCCGCGCGGCGCTCCCGGACGTAGGTCGCGATGACGGAGAGGTTGACGAAGGTGAAGGCGGTGAAGGCGCCGAAGTTGATGAAGGAGGTGGACGTGGCGACGTTCAGGTGCAGCGCGATCAGGCCGACCGCTCCGGCGAGGAGGATGTTCAGGGCGGGGGTGTGGTACTTGGGGTGGATGCTGCCGAAGACCTTCTTGGGCAGTACCGAGTCGCGGCCCATCGCGTAGAGCAGCCGTGCCGTGCTGGCCTGCGCCGCGATCCCGGAGGCGAACTGGGCGACGATCAGGCCGGCCAGGAACACGGAGGAGAACACGTCGCCGCCGATCGCCTTGGCGATCTCGAACGCGGCGGAGCTGGAGTCGGTGAACGCGTACCCGGGGTGTGCCAGCTGGGTGGCGTAGGCGACGACGACGAAGATGCCGCCGCCGAGCAGCGCGGTCAGCATGATGGCGCGGGGGATGGTGCGCTGCGGTTCGACGGTCTCCTCGGTCAGCGTGGTGACGGCGTCGAACCCGAGGAAGGAGTAGGCGGCGATGGCGGCGCCCGCGGAGATGCCCGCGAGGCTGGTCGCGTGGTTCGTGAACGGTGTGCCGCTGACGAGTCCCGCCGCTCCCTGGTGCTGGAAGACGTGCCGCAGACAGAGCAGCGCGAAGATCGCGACGACCAGGACCTGGAAGACCATCAGCAGGTCGTTCACCCGCTCCGCGGTCTTGATGCCCCGGATGTTGAGCGCGGTGGTGACGGTGATGAACGCGATGATCCACACCCAGAACGGCACCGAGGGGTACTCGGCCTGGAGATAGGCCCCGCCGATGAGCCAGATGACCATGGGCAGGAAGAAGTAGTCCAGCAGGGTGGCCCAGCCGACGAGGAAGCCGATCCGGGAGTCTATGGAGCGCCGCACGTAGGTGTAGGCGGACCCGGCGACGGGGTGGGCCGCGGCCATCTTCCCGTAGCTGTGCGCGGTGAAGAGCATGGCGCCGAGGGCCAGCAGGTAGGCCGTCGGGACGGAGCCGTGGGTGCTGTCGGCGACGACGCCGTAGGTGCCCAGGACGATGATCGGGGCCATGTAGGCGAGCCCGAAGAGCACGACGGATCTGAGGGTCAGGGTGCGGGAGAGGGTGGGCGGAGAGGCGGGAGCGGACATGGCGTTCCTTGTGCCGAGGGGACGGGGAGAGGGGGGAGAACAGGGGGGAGAACAGGCAGGCGGAGGCTCAGTTGTCGGCGATCCGCCAGCGGCGGGGGTCCAGGCGGCCGTCGTAGAGCGGGAGGTCGATGGGGGCGTCGGCCTCGGTGAACTGGTTCCACATGCGGTTGAGGCCGGCGGTGCCGAAGGTCCGTACGCGGGTGACGTCGTCCAGGTCGAGGACGTCGGTCAGCACGGTGGGCGCGGAGTCGGCGGCCTGGACGCGGACGCGTCCTTCGGGGTCGACCACCAGGCTGCGCCCGGTACCGAGGGGGCCCGCGGTGTTCACGCTGACCACGTAGACCTGGTTGACGATGGCGTTGGCGCGGGCGAGGACGAGTTCCTGGGCGCGGTCCGCGGAGGTGGTCATGACCGGGTTGACGATGACCTCGGCGCCCATCCAGGCCAGGTGCCTGGCCACTTCCGGGAACCAGGCGTCGTAGCAGATGGCGAAGCCGACGCGGCCGGTGTCCGGGAGGTCCAGGACGACGAAGCGGTCGCCGGGGGCGTACGGCTCGAAGGGCCGCCACGGGAAGACCTTGCGGTAGTGGGCGGCGAGCCGCCCCTGCGGGGAGAAGGCGAGGGCGGTGTTGAAGAGCTCGCCGGCCGGACCGCGCTCGCAGACGGTGCCCGGGAACAGCCATACACCCAGGTCGCCCGCGAGTTCGGCGAGCTGTCGCACGCGGGGGCCGTCGAGCGGCTCGGCCGCGTCCCGCAGCCGGCTCTCCGACTCGGCGGGCGGGCCGTCGGTGCCGCACAGGTGCAGCTCCGGGTAGGCGACGAGGCGGGTCTGCGGGAAGCGCGCCAGCACTCCCGCGACGTCTTCGGCGAAGCCGGACAGCGGGTCCGTGGCCAGGCGGGGAGGGGCCTGGACCAGGGCGACGGGGAGGGGTCGGGACATGGCCAGGAAATTAACTCAATATGAGTCCTTATACAATGGTCTCATTATGAGCAGTTTTAATGGCCGCTACATTGAGGGCATGACCGGCACCCCGAACGGATCCGCACCCGCGCACCCCGAGGGGACCGTCCTCGCCCTCAACTCGCCCAAGCTGAACGGGATCCGCCGGCTCACCGCGCTGGACACGGTGCGCGCCCGGATCGCCATGGCGGTCGACCTCGGGCTGCTCTCCCCCGGCGAGCGGCTGCCCCAGACCGACGCCATAGCCGAGGCGCTCGGCGTCGGGGAGATCACCGTGCGCCGGGCGCTGAGCTCCCTGTGCACGGACGGCGTCCTGGAGCGCAGGCGCGGCCGCAACGGCGGCACCCTCGTCGCCGAGCAGCCGACCCGGGGGGTCGTCGACGCGGCCGAGGCGTACCACGGGCAGACCGCGGAGGTGCACCGCCTGATCGACGAGCGGACCGTCCTGGAGTGCGGGATCGCCCATCTCGCGACCGGCGCCGCGTCCCCCGCCGCCCTCGACGAGCTCGACCTGCTGGTCGTGGCCATGGACCGGGCGGAGAGCTGGGCGGAGTTCCACTCCTGCGACGAGCGGTTCCACCTCGCCGTGGCCCACGCCACCGGCCTCGACGCGAGCGTGCAGACCTACGGGACCGTGCTGCGCCGGCTCTACGCGTACTACCTCCCCTACCCCCTCGCCGCCCTGCGCGAGTCCAACGACGAGCACCGGGCCCTGGTGGCCGCGCTCCGCGCGGGTGACGCGGCCCGGGCGGCCGACATCGCACGCCGCCACGTGGAGACCCTGCACCGGACGATGTTCGTCGGGTTGATGCATTAGAGCCGGTGCACGGATATTCGGTTGCCGGAGCGGCGCTCCCGCGGGCTCAATGGCGTACATGGCCGACATCCAAGGCTCGTACGACGAGCTGTTCACCGCCGTGCCCACCACACTCGCCGGACTGATCGACGACGGCGACGTGGGAGGTGCCGTGGCCGTCTTCGTCGACGGGGAGCCCGTGGTGGACGTGTGGGCCGGCTTCGCCGATGCCGGCCGGACCCGGGCCTGGGAGCGGGACACGATCGTCAACGTGTTCTCCGTGACCAAGACGATGACCGCGCTGTGCGCGCTCGTCCTGATCGACCGGGGCAGGCTGGATCCGGACGCGCCCGTCGCCCGGTACTGGCCCGAGTTCGCCGCGGCCGGCAAGCGTCACGTGCTGGTGCGGCATCTGCTGTCGCACACCGCCGGGCTGCCCGACTGGGAGGGGCCGGTCGAGGAGCTGTACGACTGGACGGCCGCCACGGCCCGGCTCGCCGGGCAGGCCCCGCAGTGGGAACCGGGGACGGCGGCCGGGTATCACTCGCTCACCCAGGGGTTCCTGGTGGGTGAGGTGCTGCGCCGGATCACCGGGCGGAGCGTGGGCGAGTTCTTCGCCGCGGAGGTGGCCGGTCCGCTGGGCGCGGACTTCCACATCGGCCTCGGCCCCGAGCACGACCCGCGGGTGGCGCCGACCGTGCCGCCGCCGGGCAAGGACGAGGACTACACGGCCAGCGCACCGGGCCGCGACGCGCCCGCACCCACCGCACCCACCGCCGCCACCCCCATCCGCGTCCGGGACGGCAACAGCCTCGCCTGGCGCCGCGCGCAGATCCCCGCGGCGAGCGGCTACGGCAACGCCCGCTCGGTCGCCCTCGTCCAGTCGCTGCTCGCCTGCGGCGGAACCGTCGGCGGGGTGCGGGTGCTGTCCCCGGAAGGGTGCGCGCGGGCCCGGGAGTTGCAGTTCGACGGCGAGGACCGCGTCCTCGGCATGCCGACCCGGTACGGCCTCGGCTACGGCCTCTTCGGCAGCGCCCTCGGCTGGGGCGGCTGGGGCGGCGCGCTGGTCTGGGCCGACCCCGACGAGCGGCTGGCGATCGCGTACGTGACGAACCAGATGCGCGAACCCGCCGCCGACAACCGGGGCATCGAGCTGATCATGGCCGCCCAGGACGGGCTCAAGGGTCTGCGGGCCTGACCGGGACGCAGGGCACGGGAGGGACCTCTTCGTGGGTGGCGGGACTTTTCTGATCGGTGGCGGCTGGGACGCGCCCGAGGTGTACGGGCCGTTGCTGCGGGCCTCGGGGGGCGGCCGTATCGGGTGCGTGATCCTCGACGAGGGGGACGGCGAGGAGCAGTTCGCGCGGTACGCGGAAGCGTTGCGGAGCGCGGGGGCGGGCGCGGAGGCGGCGGTACCGCTGCTGGTGCCGCTCGGGGGACGCTTCGAGCCGGACTCTCTGCTGAAGGACGGGCTGCTGAAGGACGGTCTGGACGGGCTGCTGGTGTGCGGTGGGCTCACGCCCGCGTACCAGGACGCGTTCGCGGAGTGTGCCGGCCGGCTGACCGGGCTGCTCGCCGAACGCGGCATCCCCTACGCCGGGTTCTCCGCCGGTGCCGTGCTCGCCGCCCGGCGGGCCGTGGTCGGCGGCTGGCTGGCGGACGGTGTTCCGGTCTGCCCGCCGGACACCGCCGAGGATCTCGAAGAGGTCGAGGTACGGCCGGGGCTGGGTCTTGTGCCCTTCGCGGTGGACGTGCACGCGGCCCAGTGGGGCACGCTGGGGCGGCTGGTGGCGGCCGTGTCGCGGGGGTCGGTGCCGTACGGCGTGGCGATCGACGAGAACACCGTGCTGGAGGCGACCGGCGCGACGGGCCGGGTCGGCGGGCGCGGGCGCGTCCATGTCGTGCGCCCTGCGGATACCGGCGACGCGGATACCGGTGCCGCGGCGGGAGCGGTCGTACGGTCGTACGCGCCCGGTGAGTCCGTCCCGCTGGGTCAGCCGCCGCTGCCGTAGGGGCGGGTGAGGATCTCCAGACGGTGGCCGTCGGGGTCGTCGAAGTAGGTGCCGCGGCCGCCGTCGTTGGAGTTGATCTCGCCGGGACGGCTGTGGTGCGGGTCGGCCCAGTAACCGATGCCGGCCGCCCTGACGCGAGTGAAGATCTCGTCGAAGTCGTCCTCGGAGACCAGGAAGGCGTAGTGCTGCGGCGGGATGTCCCCCGGGGTGTCCATGAAGTCGAGGGTGACGCCGTTCGGCAGCGCGACCGGGACGAACGGGCCGTAGTCCGGGCTGACTTGCAGTCCGAGGATGTCGGCGAGGAACCGGGCCGACGCGTGCTTGTCGTGTGCGGCGACGATGGTGTGGTTCAGGTTCACGGTCATCGTGGGACCTCCTCCTGTCCAACGTACTCCCGGCACCAGCTAAGGTAAGGCTCGCCTTAGTCACCGATCGGAAGAGCTAGTCGTGCGCGCGTTGAGGTTGAGGACCGTCCTGGCCGTGTCCGCCGTGTCCGTCGTGGGCGGTCTGCTGGCCGGCTGCTCGTCGTCCGGCGGTGGCGACGACGCCGGTACCGCGCACGGCGACGGCACCGTGAACAAGGTCGCCGGCGCCTCCGAGGGCCCCTCCGCCGCGCCGAGCGCCCTCGCCGACGGGATGGGCTCCGACACCGACACCGACGGCGTCTTCCCGCGCACGGTCACCCACTTCGAGGGCAGGACCACCATCAAGGCCGAGCCGAAGAGGATCGCGGTGCTCAGCACCGGGCAGCTCGACGACCTGCTCACCCTCGGCATCGTCCCGACCGCCGGCACCCGCGCGGAGAACGCCGGACTGGTCCCCGACTACCTCGCCGACGCCTTCCCGCAGTACAAGAAGAAGCTCGCCGCGATGACCGACGCGGGCACCCGCCAGTCCCCCAACCTGGAGTCCCTGGCCGCCGCCAGGCCCGACCTGATCCTGGTCAACGACTCGCTCGGCGACCTCTACCCGCAGCTGTCGAAGATCGCGCCCACCGTGGTCACCGCGGGCCAGGGCATCAACTGGAAGCGGGACCTGCTGCTGGTCGGGGACGCGGTCGGCGAAGGACAGAAGGCGCAGGAACTGCTCGCCGACATCGTCGACAACGCGAAGGCCAGCGGGTCCGCCCTGAACGGCTCGGCCACCGTGTCCATGGTCCGCTTCACGCCCGACCGCACCCGGATGTTCGGGGTGTCCTCCTTCACCGGCTCGATAGCCGTCGACATGGGCCTGTCCCGCCCCAAGTCACAAGAATTCAACGCCATTTCGCAGGACATCAGCGCGGAGAAGGTCGACACCGCCGACGGTGACTGGATCTTCTACTCCGTGCAGGGCGACGCGGCGAAGACGGACGCGGCGACCGTGCTCGCCGGACCGCTGTGGAAGTCCATGAAGGCGGTCGGGGCCGGGCACGCCGTGCAGGTCGACGACGACCCCTGGTACCTCAACGCCGGTCCCACGGCGGCGCGTCTGGTCGTACGACAGCTCGCCGAACACCTCCGGTAAGTGCGCCGCGCCCTCGTCTGGCCGACGGCCGCCCTCGTGGTGGCCGTCGTCGCCGTGCTCAGCCTCGCCGTCGGCACCCGTGCCGTACCGCCGGCCGCCGTGTTCGACGCCCTGCTGCACGGCGGGACGTCACCCGACGCGCTCGTCGTCCGCTCCCTCCGCCTGCCCCGCACCGAGGTCGGCCTCACCGCGGGCGCCGCGCTGGGCCTCGCCGGCGCCGCACTCCAGGCGGTCACCCGCAACCCGCTCGCCGACCCCGGCATCCTCGGTCTGAGCCAGGGGGCGGCGGCCGGGGTCGTGCTCGCCATCGTCCTCGGCGGCACCGGGTACGGCTTCGGGGCCTACGTCTGGTACGCCTTCACCGGCGCCGTCGTCGCCGCGTGCCTGGTGTACGGCATCGCGGCGCGGGGACGGGGCGGGGCGTCCCCGGTGAAGCTCGCGCTGGCCGGCACGGCCCTGTCCGCGATGACCGCGGGCGCCACGACGGTCGTCCTCACCTCCAGCTCCGCCACCCTCGACCAGTTCCGGTTCTGGCAGGTGGGGGCGCTCAGCGGGCGGGACGCGGGGACGGTCGTACGGATGCTGCCGTTCCTGGCGGCGGGCGCCGTGCTGGTGCTGTCCTGTGCCCGGGGGCTGGACGCGCTGGCCCTCGGCGACGAGACGGCGCGTGCGCTCGGGCACCGGGTCCATGTCGTACGGGGGTGCGCGGCACTGGGGGCGACCCTGCTGACCGCGTCCGCGGTGGCGGCGGCCGGACCGATCGCGTTCGTGGGGCTGGTGGTGCCGCATCTGGCGAGGCGGTTGGTCAGGGGCGGCGGGTACGGCCGTGTACTGCCGCTGTCGGCGCTGCTGGGAGCGGGGTTGTTGGTGGCCGCGGATGTGCTGGGGCGGGTGGTGCGGGCTCCTGCGGAGGTGCCGGCCGGGGTGATGACGGCGTTGGTGGGGGTACCGGTGCTGGTGGCCCTGGTACGGAGGAAAGGGGCCGTGTCGTGAGGCGTACCCGGGGTGGGGGCCGGGGGCGGGGGGTTTCGCTTACCGGCGCTGGCCGGGTGCCTCCCCCAGAGGGGGGACCCCCAGCGCCCACCCGTGCCGCCCCAAGCGGCACGACTGCCCGCAGGCTGGGTCAGCTGACAAGGCGCCCGCGGCTGAGGCGCCCCTTCAGGGGCGCGGGGAACTGCGCGATCAGCCCCCGCCGGCCCGCAGTCGTCGTACTACGGCCCCACCCCCGCTTCTCCCTCGTCCTCCACAAACGTTCGATTCTCGTCGCCCTCGCGCTTCTCGGCCTCCTCGCCGTCGCCATGACCGCCTCCGCCTCCCTCGGCCAGACCTACATCTCCCCCGCCGACGTCTGGCGCACCCTCCGCGGCGCCCCCACCCCCTACGACCTGGTCGTCAACGAACTGCGCGTGCCGCGCATCGTGCTCGGTGCTCTCGTCGGCTGCTCACTCGGGCTCGCCGGGGCGCTGGTGCAGACCGTCACCCGGAATCCGCTGGCCAGCCCGGACGTCATCGGCGTCGGGCACGGCGCCGCCGCCGCGACCGTGCTCGCGCTGGCCACGGGGGCCGTCGCAGCGCCCTCCGCGATGCCCGCCGTGTCCGTGGCCGGCGGCCTCGGTGCCGCCGCCCTCGTGTACGTGCTCGCCTGGCGGCACGGCATGCAGCCCAGCCGTTTCGTGCTCACCGGCGTCGGTGTCGGCGTCGCCCTGTCCGCCGTCGTCCAGCTGTATCTCACCGACAGCGAGCTGGACGCCGCCGAGCAGGTCAAGCTGTGGCTGACCGGGAGTCTGAACGGGCGCGGGTGGGAGCAGGCCGGGCCGCTCGCCGTCGTCCTCGTCCTCGCCCTGCCGGGGCTGGTGTGGGCGGCCCGGGCGGCGCGGCCGCTCGGGCTCGACGCCGACACCGCCGCCGCGCTCGGCCTCCGGGTCGACCGGGCCCGGCTCGGTCTCACCGCCCTCGGCGTCGTGCTCGCCGCCACCGCGACCGGTGCCGCCGGGCCGATCGGGTTCGTCGCCCTGACCGCGCCGCAGCTGGCCAGGCGGCTCACCCGCACCCCCCAGCTGCCGCTGGTCTGCTCGGCGCTGACGGGCGCACTCGTGCTGGTGACCGCCGACCTGGTGGCCCGCACCCTGGTCCCTCCGCTGGAGATCCCGGTCGGTGCGCTGACCTCCCTGGTCGGCGGCCCCTATCTGCTCTATCTCCTCGGCCGCAGGCCGAAGCACTGACTCAGATCGTCGCCGTGTCGATCACGAAGCGGTAGCGGACGTCGCTGTTCACGACCCGCTCGTACGCCTCGTTGATCTGGTCGGCGCTGATCAGCTCGATCTCGGCGCCCAGGTGGTGCTCGGCGCAGAAGTCGAGCATCTCCTGGGTCTCCGGGATACCGCCGATGCCGGAGCTGCTCAGGCTGCGGCGGTTGCCGAAGACGGAGGAGAGGAGGATGTGGACGGGCTCCTCGGGGATGCCGACGTTCACCATGGCGCCGTCGGTCTTCAGCAGCGACAGGTACGCGTCGAAGTCGAGCGGGGCGGACACCGTGTTGAGGATGATGTCGAAGGTGCCCTTGAGCTCCTCGAAGGTCTTCGGGTCGCTGGTCGCGTGGTAGTGCGTGGCGCCCAGCTTCAGGCCGTCGTCCTTCTTGCGGAGGGACTGGGACAGGACGGTGACCTCCGCGCCCAGGGCGGCGGCGATCTTCACGCCCATGTGGCCCAGGCCGCCGAGGCCGACGACCGCGACCTTCTTGCCGGGACCGGCGTTCCAGTGCTTGAGCGGGGAGTACGTGGTGATGCCGGCGCAGAGCAGGGGGGCCGCCACGTCGAGGGGGAGACCGTCGGGGATGCGGACGACGTAGTTCTCGTCGACGACTACCTTCTGCGCGTAGCCGCCGTAGGTGGGCTGCCCGTCCTTGCCGACGGCGTTGTACGTCCAGGTCGGGCCGCCGCCGGTGCAGTACTGCTGGAGCCCGGCCTTGCAGTTGTCGCACTCACGGCAGGAGTCGACCATGCAGCCGACGCCCACCCGGTCCCCCACCGCGTACTTCGTGACACCCGGGCCGACCTCCGAGACGACGCCCGCGATCTCGTGACCGGGCACCATCGGGAAGATCGCCGTACCCCAGCCCTCCCGGGCCTGGTGGATGTCGGAGTGACAGATACCGGCGAACTGGATGTCGATGAGGACGTCGAACTCGCCGACCGCGCGCCGCTCGATCGTGGTCCGCTCCAGCGGGGCCTTCGCGGCAGGCGCGGCGTAAGCAGCAACAGTGGTCATGAGGGGGGTTCTCCTAGAGGTGTCTTCGCACCCGGTCGCCTTCTTCCGTCCCGGGCACGCATCCAGACTCCTCCACGCTACGTCCGTCACCCAGCCCCCGCCTCTGCGTACGTCTGCCGTGCCTACCACTGGCGGGGTCAGGTTCCGGTGCGTACGACCGTGAATACTGGATGTATGGAAGACCACCCCCTGCCCTCCTCCCCGCCCCTGGACCGGCGTGCCGAGCTCAGCGAGTTCCTGCGCACCCGGCGGGCCCGGCTGCACCCCTCCGACGTGGGGCTGCCGGACTTCGGGCGGCACCGCAGGGTGCCGGGGCTGCGGCGCGAGGAGCTGGCGCAGCTGGCCGGGGTGTCGGTGGCGTACTACACGCGCCTGGAGCAGGG
Source organism: Streptomyces hyaluromycini (assembly GCF_002217755.1). GTDB lineage: Bacteria > Actinomycetota > Actinomycetes > Streptomycetales > Streptomycetaceae > Streptomyces > Streptomyces hyaluromycini. The sequence continues at coordinate 1,020,026 of NZ_BCFL01000016.1, forward strand.
CAACGGGCGGAACGTGTCGGCGGAGGTGCTGGACTCGATCGCCCGTGCGCTGCGGCTCACCGACGCCGAGCACGCGCATCTCGCGCATCTCGCCAAGGGCAAGCAGCACAAGAAGAAGGCGTCGGCGCGGCCACAGCAGGTGCGGGCGTCGCTGGGGCAGCTGCTGGAGTCGATGGAGGGCGTGCCGGCGTACATCGTGGGGCGGCGCTCGGAGATCCTGGCGTGGAACCGGATGGCGGCGGCGCTCTTCGGTGACTGGGCGGAGCTGCCGGTGGCGGAACGCAACTGGGCCCGGCTGACGTTCCTGCGGCCCGACTACCGCGAGCTCTTCGTCGACTGGGAGCAGAAGGCGACCGACATCGTGTGCCAGCTGCGGATGGACGCGGGCTGCTATCCGGACGACCCCCGGCTGTCCGCGCTGGTGGGCGAGCTCTCGGTGAAGAGCGGGGAGTTCCGCCGGCTGTGGGCGACCCACGACGTCAAGGAGAAGTCGTACGGGGTGAAGCGGATGCACCACTCGCTGGTGGGTGAGCTGTCCCTGAACTACGAGTCGTTCCGCATGCCCGGCGACCAGGACCAGGCCCTGGTCACGTACCACGCGGAACCGGGCTCGGCGTCGGCCCAGGCGCTGCGCCTGCTGGCCAGCTGGGGCACGGACGCGACCCGGGTCGCCCCCACCGCCTGAACCCGCCGCCCGAGCCCGCCGCCTGAGCCCGCGCATGGAGAACGGCCCGCCGGAAGCCGCGCTTCCGACGGGCCGCTCGCTGGGGTTCTACTCGGCGACCGACGCGCTCACTTGGCGTAGTACGCGTTGTAGATGGAGATCGTCGACTTGTTGCCCTTCTTGTCGGCGATCTTGGCGTGGAACGAGATGGCCTTGCCCTTGGCCGGGTTCTTGACGGTGATCTTGCCGTGGCTGACCGTCAGCTTCTTCCAGGTCTGGCCGTAGTCGTACGACACCCAGACCGCGAGGGACTTCAGGTTGCGGCCGGCGGCCGCGCCCTCGACGGTGACCGGGAAGGTGACCTTCTTGCCCGCCTCGACGCGGCTGTCCAGGCCGGTCTTGGCGCCGAAGTGGACGGTGGAGGCCGGGAGCTGGGCCAGCACGGTGCTGCTGCCCGGCTTCTTCGAGTGGAAGGTCCAGCTCGCGTCGATCCGGGTGGAGGCGGCGGCGACCTTGACCGAGCGGATGACCGAGGTGGTCAGCTTGTACTCGGCGTCACCGGACGGCACGTTGAAGACGCCGTCACCGAACAGCGGGTCCTTGTTGGAGCCCACCTTGGTGCCGTTGCGGTACAGAGTGGTGTTCACGGACAGGAAGTCGGAGGATCCGGCGTGCTTGGCGCCGTCGGAGAACAGCGGGACGATGCCGAAGATCTGGTTGCCGTCGCGGTACAGGCCGTACTCGGACGTCAGGTGCGGGCCGAAGACCGCCGTGTTGAAGGTGTTCCGGTAGGAGTTGCCGGCCTTGTACGTCCTCGGGTTGCCCAGCGTGTAGTACGCGTCGATGATCGGCAGGCCCTGGGGGTCGTGGCCGGAGTACTGCATGGCGTCGAAGGCCCACTGGGCGTTGTCCACGGTGGAGACGTGGAAGGTGCGGGTGCCGGGCAGCTTCTGCTCCACCGCGTCGCCCATGACGAGGTCCTCGCCGACCACACCCCACGGCGCGACCGAGCCGCTCTTGTTGGAGGCGGAGGCGCCGACGGCGTTCTTGACCGTGGCGAGCTCACCGGTCTTGAAGTGCCGGACCTTGTCGCCCTGGATCTTCTTGACCTGGGCGCTGGTGGCGACGTCGTACTCCTCGTCGGCGCCCTTGGTGAACTGGCCGCTCCAGGTCTGGGTCAGACCGCTCGCGACCTCACCGCCGAGCGGTGCGAGCCGGATGTCGGCGAAGGTGTCGAAGCCGACCCCGAACCCGATGCCGGCCGGGTCGTACATGTAGTCGACGGTCGCCGAGTGCGGGGTGGCCTGGGCGTCCGGCACGGTGATGTCGGCGGCCTTGGTGGTGCGGGCGTCGATGGTGAGCGTGAGGTCCTTGGTGACGCTCAGCTTCGGGTTGACCAGCCAGTCCAGACCGCCGTCGAAGGTGGTGAAGTCCTTGGCGATCCAGGCGTCCAGCAGATACGTGCCCTTCGGCACCCGGAAGCTGGCGGTCCCGGAGTCGGAGACCGGCACGACGTAGTCGCGGCCGTTGCCGAGGCCCGAGTAGCCCGCGAGGTCGGTGGCGTAGACACCGGTCGGGTTGCCGTCGCGCCCGATGTGCTTGACGGTGACGGTGTACGACTGCACCTCGCGCGTGACCGCGGCCGCCGTGCGGATGCTCTGTCCGCCGCCGGTCGCCGTGACGTACGCCGAGTAGGCGCCGTCGAGGGTGCCGCCCAGCTTGGTGTTGACGGTGACGTCGACGGCGGCCGTGCCGCCCGCCGGGACGGTCACCTTGGTCGCGCCGAGCTTGAAGAAGCCGGCCGGGGCCGCCGCGCCCTTGGGGTCGGTGGCGGTCGCCGCGAGACTGAGGGTGACGTCCTTGGTGCCGGTGTTGCGGTAGGTCAGCTGCTTGGTGACCGGGGTGTCGTCGGTGTGCGGCCACTGCTGCACCCCGAAGTTCACCGACACCGGGTCGGCGAGCACGGTCTGCTTGATGGCCTTGTCGACGGCGATCCGGCCCGAGCCCTGCTGGAACGGCGTGTACTTGCCGCCCTTCGCGGAGCCGGTCAGGGCCGCCTTCAGATCCTGGTAGCCCCAGTCGGGGTGCTCCTGCTTGAGGATCGCCGCGGCACCCGCGACGTGCGGGGTCGCCATCGACGTACCGGAGATGGTCAGGTAGCCGGGCGGGTTCTCGCCGACCTCCTGGTCGATGACGCTGCCCTTGGCCGCGGCCGCGGTGATGTCGACGCCGGGCGCGGTGACGTCCGGCTTGATGGAGCCGTCGGCGGCGGGGCCGGTGGAGGAGAAGTCGGCGAGCTTGTCGTTGCCGTCGACGGCGCCGACGGTGAGCGCGTCGGCGGCGCTGCCCGGCGAACCGATCGACTCGGGGCCCTCGTTGCCCGCGGCGATCGCGAACAGGATGCCCTTCTGCTCGGAGAGCTTGTTGACCTCGGCTTCGAGCGGGTCGATCTCGGGGGTGTCGAAGCCCCCGAGGCTGAGGTTGACGATGTCGGCGCCCTCGGCCGCCGCCCACTCCATGCCGGCGAGGATGCCGGAGTCGTCACCGGAGCCGGTGTCGTCCAGGACCTTGCCGTTGAGGATCTTCGCGCCGGGCGCGACACCCGTGTACTTGCCGTGCGACTTGGCGCCGGTGCCCGCCGCGATGGACGCGACGTGCGTGCCGTGGCCGAAGTGGTCCGAGGCGTCGGCGGCCGCGCTGAAGTTCTTGGACTCGATCACCTGGTCCTTGAGGTCCGGGTGGGTCGTGTCGACACCGGTGTCCAGGACGGCGATCTTGACGCCCTTGCCGTTGTAGCCGGCCTTCCAGGCCGTGGGCGCGCCGATCTGCGGCACGGACTTGTCCAGGCTGGCCTTGCGGACGCCGTCGAGCCAGACGTGCGCGATGCCGGCGGCGGCCTTGTCCCCGTTGGTGACCGCGTCCCAGAGCTCGGGCGTGTCCTTGACCGGGGTCTGCACGGCGTCGGCGTTGAGCGTCTTGAGGCTGTGCCGCAGGGTGCCCGCGTCCCGGACGTCGGCCTTGGTGGCCGTGGCGGCACCGCTGTAGCCGACGATGACCTTGAGGCCGTTCTTCTGCGCCTTGCGGGTCGCGGCCTTGTTCAACTCGGTGACGTCGAAGAGCCGTTGGTCCAGCTTGCCGGAGGCCACCAGCTGGACGGCGTCACCGGGGACGACGAGGGTGTGCCCGTCGACCTTGCTGATCCGGAAGGGTATGTGCTGGCGCCCCTTGGCCCGCTCCAGGCCGACGACGCGGCCCTTGGCGTCCAGGGCGACCCGGTCGCCGGTGATCAGGGTGACGTGGTGCTTGGCGGTGAGCGAAGAGGCAGCGGCGGCCGTGGCGGCGCGCTGTTCCGGCTTCGCCGATGCCGGGCTGGTCATGCCCGCGGCGAGCGCGACGGCTGCTGCGGTGGCCACGGTGGCCGCGGCAGCTCTTTTCACTTGTCTGCGCAAGACTCCCCCAGGAGACGATGTGCCGGGCGAATTCCCCGTTCACCCGGCCGGGGGCAGTCCCGTACGCACATACGTCAACCCCCCGGAATACGGAGTATGCCGGGGGGTGATCAGCGGGCTCAAGAGATGAGAGGCCGGTAAGAAGAGTGCGGGCCAACTGTTACGCGCCGGGGTGAACACCGTTACACAACCGCGCGGTTGTACACGGCGCGCCGGTGTTATGCGCCGGCGTTCTCCTTGACGGTGATCTTGCCCTTGCGGATGGTCGCGAGGCGCGGGGCCTTCTTCGCGATCGCGGAGTCGTGGGTGACCATGATGAAGGTCAGCCCGTGCTCCTTCCACATGCTCTCCAGTACGTCCATGATCTCGTCGCGCATGCCCTCGTCGAGGTTGCCGGTGGGCTCGTCGGCGAGCAGCACCTTGGGCTGCTTGACGAGGGCCCGGGCGATGGCGACGCGCTGCTGCTGGCCGCCGGACATCTCGCCGGGCAGGTGGCCGAGGCGCTCGCCGAGACCGACCGACGTCAGCGCCTCGGCGGCGCGTTCGCGCCGTTCCTTGGTCTTGACGCCGAGCGGGACGAGGGCGGTCTCGACGTTCTCCTGGGCGGTGAGCGTCGGGATGAGGTTGAAGGACTGGAAGACGAAGCCGATGTTCTCGCTGCGGACCCGGGTCAGCTTGCTCTCGGAGAGCTTGGCCAGGTCGGTGCCGTCCAGGACGACTTCACCGGACGTCGGCCGGTCCAGGCCGCCCAGCATCTGCAGGAGGGTGGACTTGCCGCCGCCCGTGGGCCCCTGGATGACCAGGCGGTCACCGTCGGCGATGGTGAGATCGATGCCGTCGAGGGCCCGGACGGTGTCCTTGCCGCGCGTGTAGAGCTTGGTGACGTTTCTGAGTTCGTACATGGTGGCTCCTGGAGGGTGTTCGGGGTGGGGCGGTCGGGTGGCCGTGGCTCGTACAGCCGCGGGCAGTCGTGCCGCTGGGGCGGCACGGGTGGGCGCGGGCGGCACCCGGCAAGCGCCGGTGAGCGTCCCCACCCCCACCCCAGCCACAGCCGACGTCAGCTACTCGACGCGCCGAAGTGCATCCGCCGGCCGCAACCTTGATGCGCGCCAGCCGCCGAACGCGCCCGCGATCAGGCCGCCGGCCACCGCGAGGCCCACCGCCAGCGCGATCGTCGTCACGCTGACCGGAGCCGTGAGGGCGACCTCCAGGGTCTTCGCGGCCTGCCGGCCGGGACCGCCGGCGAAGCCGCCGCCACCACCGCCGCCGCCGAAGCCGCCGCCACCGGTGCCGCCACCACCGCCGCTGCCGACGGAGGCGTCCAGCGTGGGGCTGATCGCGGTGACCACGTACGCGCCGACCAGACCGAGCCCGATCCCGAGCGCACCGCCGACCAGGCCGTTGACCATGGCCTCGCCGATGACCTGCCGGGTGACCCGGCCGGACTTCCAGCCCAGCGCCTTCAGCGTGCCGAACTCACGGACGCGGCGGGAGACCGCCGAGGAGGTGAGCAGGCCGGCGACCAGGAACGCGGCCACGAGCACCGCGATGGACAGCCACTTGCCGACGTTGGTGGCGAGCGAGGACGCCGTGGACAGCGAGCCGGAGACGGTGTCCGCGAGGTCGGCGGAGGTGGTGACCGTCGTACCCGAGACGTTGCTCTGGATGGTCTTCTTCACCGAGGAGATCTGCTTGGAGTCGGTCGCCTTGACGTAGATCGTGGTGACCTTGTTCTTCTCGTCGGCCAGCGTCTGCGCCTGCTTCAGCGGCATGTACAGGTTGGCCGCCGCGTCACCGCTGTCGGCCGTCGCGATGCCGATGATCGTGAACTTGACCTTGTTGATGGTGACGGTCGAACCGACCTTGTACTTCTTCTCCTTGGCGTACGCCGAGTCGGCGACCAGCACCTTGGAGTTCGTCTCGGTGGTCTTGAAGGTACGGCCGCTGGTGATCTTCGACGAGGTCAGCGGGCCGACCGCGGTCTGGGTGACGTCGGTGCCGTAGACCGTGTACGAGTTGACGTCGAAGTTGGCGCCGCCGCCCTGGACTTCACCCTGCGGCGCTCCGGTGCCACCGCCGCCGCGGGTGCCGCCGGTGCTGCCGGAGCCCTGGTTCTGCTGGAACTGACCCCGGGTGAACTGGCCACTGATCTTGACCACGTTGAGGTTCAGCCCGCCGACCGCGGTCGCGACGCCCTTCTGGTCGCCGACCTTGGTGACGGTGGTGGAGGCGAGGGTGGTGAAGCCCTGCACCATGACGCGGTCACTGCTCTGCGTGCTCGACGAGCCGTTGTTCTGCGCGTCGAAGTTGAAGCGGGGCCGCTGGGAGGCGCTCGTGGACGCCGACGCGGCCTTGGTGACCGTCATGTCCGTACCCAGGCCGTACAGCGACTGGAGGACCTTGTCCTGCGCCTTCCCCATGCCGTTGGACACGGAGTTGACCACGATGACCAGTGCGATGCCCAGCGCGAGGCCGGAGGCGACGACGAGAGCCGCCTTTCTGCGGCGGCGCAGTTCGCGCCTCAGGTAGGTGAAGAACATGACCGCAAGGTAGGGACGCACCGTGATGGCTCGATAAGGCCTAAATAAGAGATGCATGAGAAGGCTGTACGGAGGCCAGGAATGGCCCCGCACCGGGCTGTCAGCGGGCGGCGGGCACGCCGTCCGGACCGGCGGCGGGGGCGGAGCCGGCGGCGGTGACCTGTTCCGGCGCCGCGGCCGCGGTCGGACGGGCGCGCAGCACGTGGCGGAGGAGGGCCAGACCGGCCAGGATCATGACCAGGCCGCAGACGCCGTTCCAGCCGAAGGCGGAGTACGCGCGCACGCCCAGCCATGAACCGGCGCTGCCGCCGAGGAACGCGCAGGTCATGTACGCGGTGTTGAGACGGGCGCGGGCCTCGGGGCGGAGCGCGAAGATGCGCGCCTGGTTGGCGACCTGGCCGGACTGCATGGCCACGTCGAGCAGGAGCATGCCCGCGCCCAGGCCCACCAGGCCGACGGGGCCGCCGAACTGACCGGTCAGCAGCAGGGCGCCGGCGGCGATGGCGCCCACCATGCACACCAGGTTGACGGCGTCGGGGCCCTGACGGTCGGTGCGGCGCCCGGCGACCGGGGTGGCGAACATGCTGGCCGCGCCCACCAGGGCGAGCACGCCGACGGCCGGGGTGCCCAGGTGGCAGGCCGGGCCGGTGATGTACAGCGCGAGGGCGGTCCACGCGGCGCTGAAGGCGGCGAACACCAGCACCTGGTTGAGGGCCGAGCGGCGCAACTGCGGCTCGGTGCGCAGCAGGCGCAGGGAGGCCGCGAGCAGCGCCGGGTAGGGCTGGTCGGTGCTCGGCGTGGTGGCGGGGAGCGCGACAGCCAGGGCCAGGGCGAGGACGAGCACCAGGCCGGCGGCGACCAGGTAGGGGGCGCGCCAGCCCAGCCACTCGCCGAGAGTGCCGGAGAAGGCGCGGGCCAGCAGGATCCCGCCGATCAGGCCCGACAGCAGGGTGCCGGTGACCGCGCCGCGGCGCTCCGGCGCGGTCAGGCCGGCCGCCATGGGGATGAGGATCTGCGGGACCACGGTGGTCAGACCGACCAGGGCGCCGGCGACGGCGAGGACCGGCAGGGCGGTGGCGGTGCCCGCGAGCACCAGACCGGCGCAGGTCACCAGCAGCAGGACGGTGACCAGGCCGCGGTGGCGCAGCCGGTCGCCGAGCGGGACCAGCAGGAAGATGCCGGCCGCGTAACCGAGTTGGGCGCAGGTGACCACGACGGCCGCGGACTCCGGGGAGACGTGCAGGTCGTCGGCGATGAGCGGGCTGATCGCCTGCGGGAAGTAGATGTCGGCCACCGCGACGCCGCAGGCGACGGAGAGCAGCAGGATCAGGCGCCGGCTCAGCGTCGGCGGCGAGGGGGAAAGAGGCCCAGCGGACACGGCACACCTCTGGCGAGGAAGGGGACAGAGACGGGGAAGAGGGGCGGAGCCGCGAACTCCACAGGGAACCGCTTTAACCGGTTCATCGACGGTACCAGTAAAACCGGTTCCGCAGTAGGGTGGTTGCCATGCCCGACACGCCCGCGCCCACGGCCCCCCGCTTCCGTAGCGGCGCGGGCCGGATCTGCCTGGACTTCATGCGCACGCTCCGGCTGCGCGGCATGGACGGCGCCACCGAGGAACTGGACACCCCCGAGGCCCTGACCGCCTGGGTCGCCCAGCTGGGCCCCTATCCCGACGGCACGGCCGTCCCGGCCCCGGCCCCTGACGTGCTCCGCGGGGCACAGGCGGTACGGGAGGCGGTGTACGCGCTGCTGACGGCGGCCCGCTCGCCCGCCGGCCCGGCCGGCTGCCCGTCCGGGGAGCGGGAGTTGCTGAACCGGGCCGCGGCCGCGGCTCCCCCGGTTCCGGTGCTCGCCGCGGACGGCACGGTGGCCTGGACCGCCGCGGATCCGGTGGGCGCGGTCCTCGCCGACATCGCACGGGACGCGCTCGCGCTGGCGACCTCGCCCGCCCTGGACCGGGTGCGGGCCTGCTCCGGACCGCACTGCGCCGCCTGGTTCCTCGACACATCCCGCCCGGGGAACCGCCGCTGGTGCTCGATGGAGACCTGCGGCAACCAGGCCAAGAAGCAGACCTGGCGCACCAGGCACGCGACCACGCCCACGGCCTGACGAACCGCCGCCTCGGCCGCATGCCGCCGCGCAGCGGTGTCACCGCCGACGGCATCCCGGCCCTGCTCGCGGAACGCGGAAGGCGGCCGCCCCGAGGGCGGCCGCCTTCCGTGCGGCGTGTGGGATGCGGGTGGCTCAGACGGCCGAACCGGCCTTCCACTGCGTCCAGTTCATGTTCCAGCCGTTGAGGCCGTTGTCGGGGGCCACGGTCTTGTCGCCGGTGTTGGAGACGACCACGACGTCACCGATGATCGAGTGGGTGTACATCCAGTAGGCGGGCGTGGTGGTGTCGTTGGCGCCCTTGGTGTCGGACAGGCCGACACAGCCGTGACTGGTGTTCACGGCGCCGAAGACGGACTTGGCGCCCCAGTAGTTGCCGTGCAGGAAGGTGCCGGAGCTGGTGAGGCGTATGGCGTGCGGCACGTCCTTGATGTCGTACTCGGCCTTGCCGTCGTTGTCGGTGAAGCCGACGGTCGTGCCGTTCATGCGCGTCTGCTTGTACTTCTCGGACATCACCATGATGCCCTCGTACGTCGTGTGCTCCGGCGAACCGGCCGAGATCGGGATGGTCTTGATGGTCTTGCCGTCCTCGGTGACCTTCATCTCCTTGGTCTTGGCGTCGACGTAGGAGACCTGGTTGCGGCCGATGTGGAAGGTGACCGTCTTCTGCTGGACGCCGTAGACACCGGAGGCGCCCTGGACACCGTCGAGCGCGAGCTTCAGTGTGACGGTGGAGTTCTCCTTCCAGTAGTCCTCGGGGCGGCAGTCCATGCGCTGGGTGGAGAACCAGTGGCAGACGACCTCCTGGCCGCTGCTGGAGGTGACCGTGATGCCCTTCTGGACGGCGGCCTTGTCGGTGATCTGCTTGTCGAAGTTGATCGACACGGGCATGCCGACGCCGACGGTCGAGCCGTCCTCCGGGGTGAAGGTGCCTATGAAGCTGTTGGACGGTGAGACCGTGGTGAACGAGGCGTTCTCGCTGGCGACCAGGCCGGCGGAGTCCTTGGCCTCGGCGGCGACCTTGTAGGTGGTGGACCGCTCCAGCTGGGCGTCGGGCTTCCAGCTCGTCTTGTCGGCGGACAGCGTGCCGGCGACCGCGGTGCCGTCGGCGGTGGTCATGGTCACGCCGGTGAGAGTGCCCTTGCTGACGGTGACGGCGGCCGAGTTGTTGATGGACGCGTTGTCCGAGCCGTCCTTGGGCGTGATCGTGATGTCGGCCTGGGACGACTTCTTGGCCGCCGCCGCGTCCGCCTGGGACTGCGAGCTCTCACCGCTGCCGGACGCCTTGTCGTCGCTGCCGGAACACGCCGTGAGCACCAGTACACCGCCGAGCAGTGCGGACGCGGCCATCAGACCCTTGCGCCGCTTACTGTCCGTCATCACACGCTTCTCCATCGTTGCCGAGTCCGCGAACACACCGAGAGTCCCCGTCAAGAAAGCCCAACGCTACGGCCGCGTCGTGCCGTTCCACATTCTTCGGATCTGTGGGGCACACCACGTCCACAGGGGCGGCCGATGCGGGAGGGGAGGGCCCGCGCGCCCTCTGAGACGACGAAACCCCGGGCGGCGGTCGCCGCCCGGGGTCACCGGTTCCCCGGATCGCTCAGCCGATGCCGCCCTCTTCTTCGTCGTCGCGCCGGTCATCATCCTCGTCGAGATCCCAGTCCGGCGAATCCGGATCATAGGAAATCGGCTCGCTGGACCAGGAAGCCTGCTGGAGCTCGATCCCGGGCACCTCGCTGACCAGGTCGAACGGATCGACGAGATAGGCGAGGGCCTCGGCGGTGTCTTCCGTCACAGCCACCTCGGCCTGTGCCCGCTCGTCGGCCGGCAGCTCGGGATCCCCGGCGATCCGGCTGAGTGCGGCCTTGGTGACCTCGTCGGCGTCCTCGACCTCAAGGACCAGCTCCACCCGAAGCCGCACAAATCGTGATGTCTCTGGAGTGCTCATGGCGGGAGCGTACGGCCGAATCGTCCCGTGACTTTCCCGTGACCCGCGATTTTCACTAACATCGCCCCACACGGCCAATTCGCCAGCGCCACAAGGGGATCGATATTCCGTGTCATCCGCTCGCCGCCCGTTGCTGACCGCCACCGCCGCAGGCACGCTCCTGTGCGCGCTGTGGTTCGTCCCGTCCGCCAACGCGTCACAGGACGCCCCGGCGAGAACCGGCACGTCGGAGGGTACGGCGACCCGTATCACCCAGCAGGCCCGGGCGCTGTCCGAGGCCACCTCCGAGGCGACCGGGGACGCCACCCAACTCGCCGACACCGGCAGCCCGGACACCACGCCGTACGTCGTCGGCGGCACCCTTTTCCTCGCCGTCGGCGCGGGCTTCGTCGCCTATTCGGTCCGCCGGGAACGGCTGGAATTTTAAATAACTTGACCGCCCTTTGACCCGGGGCTCACAGTCCCCTCATGAAGAGATCACCGGGCGTGCGGAACCGCGCCCTCGCCGTCGGCGGCGCGCTGTCCCTCGCCCTCATCGCGGGCTGCTCCGGCGGGAGTTCCGAGGACACCGCGGGCACCGCGCGGGAGGCGTCCACCGTCAGGGCGCTGAGCACCGGGGAGTTGAAGCAGCGGATCCTCGCGCAGGGCGAGGTGGACGGCTACAAGGTCAACCCGGTCGGCGAGGCCGCGCCGGCCCGGAGCACCATCAAGTCCAGCGACGCGAAGTGCCGCCCGCTGGCCTACGTCCTCACCGGCCTCGCCCCGGCCGCCCCGGCCACCGAGATCGGCCGCACGGTGCGGAAGGACAAGAAGGACCCCACCGACGACGCGACCTCCCTCGACGACATGGCCGACGGCAAGTTCGAGAACGCGCTCAAGGACTCCCTGAACCTGGACATCACCTCCCTCGACCTGTCGTCGTACGACGGGAACGGCGCCCAGGAGGCCCTCCGGGCCGTCTCGACAGCCCTCGGGAACTGCCCGACCGGCTTCACCGGCGGCGCCTCCGGCGACGAACAGAAGGTCACCAGGGTGACGCCCACGAAGGCGTCGGGACTGGGCGACGAGTCGGTCGCCTTCACCGCGACCACCGACATGGACGGCGACAAGGGCTCCCTGCACGCGGAGGTGGTCCGCTACGGCAACACGGTCGCGACGTACTTCACCATGAACATCGGCGCGATGATGACCGGGAAGACGTACACAGTGCCGACGGCGGTGATCAAGGCCCAGTCGGCAAAGCTGGGGTGATCGCGCAGTTCCCCGCGCCCCTTGAACAGGGGCGCGGGGAGAAACCCAAGGGGCGCGAGGAACTGCGCATCTTGGGGAGCACCACGTGCCCCGCGCTTCCAAGGAGGGCGCGAGGAGAAACCAGGGGGCGCGGGGCTGTATCGATATGCGGCTGCCGCCGCGTGGGCGCGACCAGCCCCCACGCACCCGCGGCCGACGAACTACCGCAGCGCCCCGGTCACCTTCTCCGCCGCCGCGACAACGCCCCCGCCCCGCACGAACTCCTCCGCCGCAGCGAGGTCAGGAGCCAAGTACCGGTCGGGCCCAGGCCCCTGCACCCCCGCGGAGCGCACCGCGTCGATCACCGCCTGCGAGGCCGGCGCCGGTGCCAGGCCCTCCCGCAACTCGATGGCCCGGGTGGCCGCATACAGCTCGACGGCGATGACCCGCGCCAGATTGCCCACCGCCGTCCGCAGCTTGCGCGCCGCCGACCACCCCATCGACACGTGGTCCTCCTGCATCGCCGAGGACGGAATCGAGTCGGCCGACGCCGGAACGGCAAGCCGCTTCAGCTCGCTCACCAGCGCCGCCTGCGTGTACTGGGCGATCATCAGCCCCGAGTCGACACCCGCGTCGTCCGCGAGGAACGGCGGCAGACCGTGGCTGCGGTTCTTGTCCAGCAGCCGGTCCGTCCGCCGCTCGGCGATGGACCCGAGGTCGGCCACGGCGATGGCGAGGAAGTCGAGGACGTAGGCGACCGGCGCACCGTGGAAGTTGCCGTTCGACTCCACCCTGCCTCCCCCAGTGCCGAAAGCCTGGGAGGTGCCCCCAGGCAGCACAACCGGGTTGTCGACGGCCGACGCCAGCTCCCGCTCGGCCACCAGCCGCGCATGCGCCATCGTGTCCCGCCCGGCCCCGGCGACCTGCGGAGCACACCGCACCGAGTACGCGTCCTGGACGCGCGGCGCGTCGTCCTGGTGGTGCCCGGTCAGCTGGGAGCCCTGGAGCACGGCGAGCATGTTGGCGGCGCTGTCACCCTGCCCCGGGTGCGGGCGGATGGCGTGCAGCTCGGGCGCGAGCACCTTGTCCGTACCGAGCAGCCCCTCAAGGCTCAACGCGGCCGTGACATCGGCGGACTTGTACAGCATGTCCAGGTCGGCGAGGGCCATGACCAGCATGCCGAGCATGCCGTCGGTGCCGTTGAGGAGCGCGAGCCCCTCCTTCTCGCGCAGTTCGACGGGGGCGATCCCGTGCTCGGCGAGCAGCTCGCCGGCGGGCCGGACGACGCCGTCGGGGCCCTCGGCGTCCCCCTCGCCCATGAGCGTGAGGGCGCAGTGGGAGAGCGGGGCCAGGTCCCCGGAGCAGCCGAGGGAGCCGTACTCGTGCACGCCCGGGGTGATGCCGGCGTTCAGCACGTCGGCCATGGTCTGGGCGACCTCGGGACGCACACCGGTGTGTCCGGAGCAGACGGTCTTCAGCCGCAGGAACATCAGGGCCCGTACGACCTCGCGCTCCACCCGCGGCCCCATGCCGGCCGCGTGCGAACGGACGATGTTGCGCTGCAGCTGGGCCCGCAGCTCCTGGCTGATGTGCCGGGTCGCCAGGGCGCCGAAGCCGGTGCTGACGCCGTAGACCGGGTCCGGCTTGGCCGCCAGCGCGTCCACGATCTCGCGGGCCGCGGCGAGCGCCGCGACCGCCTCCGCCGAGAGTTCGATCCGGGCGCCGCCGCGCGCCACGGCGAGAACGTCGGACGCGGTGACACCGGACGTCCCCACCACCACAGTGTGCATATCCATATTCAGGAGCGTACGCAGTGAATGCGCCCGCTGTCACTAGCGGGGTGCGGGGTTGCCCCTTACTTGTACGTCACAGCTCGCATGTCACAGTCCCCGGCGCCCACGGAAGCTCCGCCGCTCGGCCCGCTCCGGTGGCGGCGCGTCGGCCAGCCGTACGACGGGATCGTCCGGCCCCTCCCGCCCGGCCACCACCGGCCGGTCCGCGCGCAGCGCCTTCGCCCGGTACTGGGCCGCGTCGGCGAGCCGGAACAGCCGGCGGGCCGAGCGCACCGGCCCGATCGGGTCCGCGGTCGAGGCGACCCCGCACGCGACCCCCTCGCCCAGCTCCAACTCCCCTGCCCGGCGGCAGAGTTCGTCGGCCGCCTTGACCACGTCGTCGGCCGACGGCCCGACCGCCAGCAGACAGAACTCGTCCCCGCCGAGCCGCGCGGCGAGCGCACCCGGGAGCATCGCCCCGCACAGCGACAGCACCGAGCCGAAGCGTTCGAGAAGACGGTCGCCGACGGCGTGCCCGCGGGTGTCGTTCACCTTCTTGAGCCCGTTGAGGTCACAGACGACGAGGCTGACCACGGCCCCGTCCGCACGGTGCTGCTCGACCGCCTCGTCGAGGCGTACGTCGACGGCACGGCGGTTGGCGAGCCCGGTCAGCGCGTCGGTGTACGCGAGCCGGCGGGCCTCCTCCAACTGCTCGGTCTGCGCGATCCCGGCGGCGACGACGGAGGCGAGGACGGTGGCGAAGTCGGCGTCGGCACGGCCGAAGACGCAGGCCTGGGCGGCGCGGGCCACGTACAGCTCGCCCCAGGCCCTGCCGTGCAGCACGATCGGGGCGACCAGGCAGCAGCCGCGGCCCCGGCGGCGCAGCGCGGCGACGCGCTGGTGGGAGTAACCAGGGCGGCCGGCGGCGGCGCCCTCGGCCGTCTCGACCCAGGCGTTGGGGCCGCCGCCGCCCGCCCAGCGTTCGTGGAGGAACTCGGTGATCTCCGGGAACTGGTGCACCGGATAGGCCTCGGCCTCCGGGAACTCCTCCTCGCCCGGGGCGCGCTCCCCGACGTTCACCAGGACCCGCAGCCGGCCGAGTTCGCGCTCCCAGACGGAGAGCGCGGCGAAGCTGCCGTCCAGCGCACGGCAGGCGCCGGCCGCGGCGGCGTGCCAGCACTCACGTGGGGTGTGAGCCGCAGCCATGCCCTGCGCCAGCGCCACGACGGCAGCGAGCCGGTTGTCCTCACCCATCACTCCAGGTTAGGGATTATTCTGCACATTCGGAACATTGGGGCGGCGAACAGGTGTTGCGGGGCGAGTGTGTCGTCGCGGCCTGCGGCCCGGTGGGGGTTGCTCGCGCAGTTCCCCGCGCCCCTTACGGGGCGCTGCCCAGCCGCGTCCTACATAGCTGCGGGCAGGCGTGCCGCAGGGCGGCACGGGTGGGCGCGGCGGCACCCTGCCAGCGCCGGTAAGCGTCCCCACCCCCCGCCCCGGCCCACCCGCTCCTCACTCCCCCGGCCACTGCGGCGACCGCTTCTCGTTGAACGCCGCCACGCCCTCCGCCCGGTCCCCGGAGAACGCCACCGTCCGCCACGCCGCGTCCTCGACCTCAAGCCCCGTCCGCAGGTCCAGCCCATGGCCCAGCCGCAACGCCCGCTTCGCCGCCCGCAGCCCCACCGGCGAGTTCGCCGCCATCCGGGCCGCCAGCGCCAGCGCAGCCTCCCGGTCCTGCCCCGCCTCCACCAGCTCGTCGACCAGGCCCAGTGCACGCGCCTCCGGCGCCTCCACCCGGCGCGCCGAGAAGACCAGCTCGGCCGCGCGGGCCGCTCCGACCCGGCGGGGCAGCAACTGCGTGCCGCCGCCTCCCGGAATCACGCCCACCGACACCTCGGGCAGGCCCACCACGGCCGTACCGTCGGCCACGATCACATCGCAGGACAGCGCCAGCTCGAAGCCCCCGCCGAGCGCGTAGCCGTGCACGGCGGCGATCGTCGGCATCGGCAGCTCCAGCACGCCGGTGTACGCGCCGCGCGACAGCGGCCGGGACCGGAGCAGCTCCGCGTCGCTCATCCCGTTGCGCTCCTTCAGGTCGGCGCCCACGCAGAACGCCCGCTCGTGCGACGAGGTCACCACCACCACGCGCGCGTCCCGGTCGCCGCCGAGCGCAGCGCACGCGGCGATGACCGAGCAGGCCATCGCCATCGACACCGCGTTCATCGCCTTGGGCCGGTCCAGCACGAGCTCCGCGACGTGTCCGTGCCGCCTCACCAGCACGAACTCCCCGTACCGCTCCTCGCTCCCGCTCATGTCACCCTCCGCTCGACTCGCCTACGAGTTAACGCCTGTTAACTCCCCGATCATCGCAGCCGGGGCAGGCCGGGGAAAGGGGCACCGGCCCGCCTGGACACCCCCGTTCGAGTGACATCCCGGGAGACTCCCGGCGCACGCCCCAAGGGAGCGCATAACGTGCCCTCGCCGCGGCGCATCGGGGGCGCGAGCGCATCGGGGAGGGATCGTGATGACCGAGACGTCGACGCAGCCGACGCGAGACACCGACCTCACGGCCGCAGAGCCGACACGGCCGACACGGCCGGTACCGACGACGCCGGCCACGGACACCACCCAGCCGACGGCTCGGACCGGCCCGGCGCCCACGGCCCGGCCCGCCACGGACACCGCCCAGACCGGCCCGCGCCTCTTCACCCCCCGCCACCGCGGCCGGCATCGTCGCCCCCGCCCCCGCAGGGTCCTGCTCGTCGCCGGCGGTATCGCGCTGGCCGCTGGGGCCCTGAGCCTCGTCCGGGTGAGCGTCCATCCGGGCGTCGGCGGCCCCGGCGCCGCCGAGGCCGAACCCCGGCTGGATGCGGGCACCGGGACGGACCGGCCGGCCCCCGCCGCCGTCACGGTCGCCACCGCCACCACCATCCCCCGGGTGAGCCCCTCGCCGGCCTCGGTGACGGGCGGGGTGAGCACGGCACCGACGACGGCCGCCACCCTCGTACCCCTGCCGGCCACGCCCCCGGCCACCGCACAAGCCACCCCGGGCACGACCACCATTCCCGAGTCCCCGAACACACCGGCCCCCTCGACCACCCCACGGCCGAACCCGGCACCACCCCGCACCACACCCCCCGCCACCCCCACACCCCAGCCCTCCACCCCCGCCCACCCCGGCCTCTGCGTCCCGGTCATCGGCCTGTGCGTCGGCCCCTAGGGCCGACCGCGGGCACGGAACTCACCGAAGGCCCGGGGGCCTGGCCGACGACGAGCACGCCGACGACACCTACCGCAGGCTCGCCCAGGCACTGGAGGCGATGCGGGCACGGGAGGTGCTCGCCGCGCCGGTGCGGCGGGCGGCCGGGCACGCCTCGCCGGATGTGCGGGAAGTCGCCGACGGCCTCGCGGAGGTCACGGGGCGGTCGGCGGAGCCTCCCGCCGGGTGAGCAGCCACGGCTCCACGACCCCCAGGCCGCGCACCGGGCGCTGCCACATCGGCTGGAGCGCGAAGCGGTACGACGGGGGCTCCTCGCCCTCCTTCTCGGCGGTCGCCGCCTCCTCCGCGGCGGCCGCCTCCGAGGCCGGCGCCTCCCTCACCCGGATCAGCTCCTCCGCGAACGCGCTGTCGACGAGCACGGCGTCGCGCGGCGCTATCGAGGTGAGGCGGGAGGCGAGGTTCACGGTCGTGCCGAAGACATCGCCCATTCGGGTGGTCACCGTGCCGAAGGCCATGCCGACGCGCAGCTCCGGCATCGTCTCGTCGTTCGCCATGGTCTCGACCAGGCGCAGCGCGATGTCGGCCGCGATACCGGCGTCGTCGGCGGCGTACAGGACCTCGTCGCCCAGGGTCTTGATGAGCCGGCCGCCGCGGGCCGCCACCAGGTCGGCGGCGGTGGTCTCGAAGGCCTCGACCAGCTCGCCGAGCTCCTCCTCCTCCATGCGCCGGGTCAGCCGGGTGAACCCCACGAGGTCGGCGAAGCCGACGGCCAGCCGGCGGTCGACCATCTCCTCGTCGTCGGTGGCCTGCACGACCCGGCCGGCCGAGGCGGCGAGCTGGCGGCGCCAGACGTAGACGAGGAACTCCTCCAGCTCGGGCAGGAGCAGTTCGACGATCGGGTACGTGACCTCGGTGCGGGTCATACCCGGCTCGGGCGGCTCGGTCAGGCCCTCCAGGAAGGAATCCATCTGCCACTCGGCCAGACGGGCGGTGGTCTGTCCCGTGGACCGCGCCACCTGCACGGCCATGGCCTCGCTGAGCAGCCCCGCCTCGACGAGGCCGGCGAGCCGGCGCAGGGCCAGCACGTCGGCCTCCGTCAGCGCCTTGGCCTGCCCGATGTCGGCGAAGCCCATCGCCCGCCAGAACCTCGACGCCAGCTCCATGGAGACACCGGCGCTGCGGGCCGCCTGGAAGGGGGTGTAGCGGCGCTCCGCCCCGAGGATCAGGCCTTCGAGACGCAGCGCGAGAGGATCCTCGCCGGAGTCGGCGGCGTCCGCGCCCGCGCCGGAGCCCGTGTCGTCGACGGTCACGCCTGCTGCCCTTCCGATCTACCGCGGTCGCATACCGACCGGCCTCAACTCTACGGCAGCTGTGCGGTAGCTCACTTCGTGAGGTAAGCCGACTTCAGGGGTGAAGGGTCGAGTTCCGGGTGCGGGTGGGCGGGGGCTGGCCGCGCAGTTCCCCGCGCCCCTTACGGGGCACTGCCCAGCCGCGTCCTACATAGCTGCGGACAGGCGTGCCGCAGGGCGGCACGGGTGGGCGCTGGGGATCCCCCCTCTGGGGGAGGCACCCTGCCAGCGCCGGTGAGCGAACCCGCCCCCGGCCCCAGCCCACCCGCACCACCCTCACGCCGACCGCAAGTGCACGATGTCCCCCGCCCCCACCGGCTCCTGAACCCCTTCGCCCGTGGCGATCACCAGCCTCCCGTCGCCGTCGATCGCCACCGCCTCCCCGACCAGCGACCGGTCCCCGGGCAGCTCCGCCCGCACCGAGCGCCCCAGCGTCGCGCACCCCGCCGCGTACGCCTCCTGGAGCCCGCTCGCGGCCGGATCGCCGCCTGCCTCGCGCCAGCGCCCGTACCAGTCCTCCAGGGACCGCAGGACCGCCCTCAGCAACGTCTCCCGGTCCGTGCTCACCGCCCCGGCCAGCGCCAGCGACCCCGCCTGCGGCACCGGCAGCTCCGCCGCACGGAGCGTGACGTTGATGCCGACGCCGACCACCACACCGTCCTCGCCGGCCCGCTCCGCGAGGATGCCCCCGGTCTTGCGCTCCGTGTCACCCACGGTGACCAGAAGGTCGTTCGGCCACTTGAGCGCCGTGTCGACGCCCGCCGCCCGCGCCAGCCCCGTCGCCACCGCCACCCCCGTGAGCAGCGGCAGCCAGCCCCAGCGGGCCACCGGCACCTCGGCCGGCTTCAGCAGCACCGAGAAGAACAGACCCGAGCGCGGCGGCGCCGTCCACTGCCGGTCCAGCCGGCCACGCCCCGCCGTCTGCTCCTCGGCGACCAGCACCACACCCTCGTCGACGCCTCCCGCGACGGCCCGCGCCACGAGGTCGGAATTGGTGGAGCCGGTGCGGTCCACGACCTCGATGTCGCGGTACAGGCCCCCGTTGCCGCCGTCCCGCACCAGGGCCTTGCCCAGCCCCGCCGCGTTCAGCGGTGGACGGTCCAGGTCGGACCAACGATTGTTGTTCGCATCTGCTGCATCTCGGGACGTCATGCAAGTCACCCTAGGTGTGTTGTACGCCGCACTGCCGTTTGGTAGGCGCCCCACTACGCTACGGATGAGTAACCGTCCCCCCTTTTGAGCAGGCAGGGAGCCGCATCCCGATGTCCGAGCCGGAAGAGATCGACATTCACACGACCGCGGGAAAGCTCGCGGATCTCCAGCGCCGTGTCCACGAAGCGACACACGCCGGTTCGGAGCGCGCGGTCGAAAAGCAGCACTCCAAGGGCAAACTGACGGCCCGTGAACGGATCGAGCTGCTCCTCGACGAGGGCTCCTTCATCGAGCTGGACGAGTTCGCCCGGCACCGCTCCACCAACTTCGGCCTGGACAAGAACCGCCCCTACGGGGACGGCGTGGTCACCGGGTACGGCACGGTCGACGGCCGTCCCGTCGCCGTCTTCTCGCAGGACTTCACCGTCTTCGGCGGCGCCCTCGGCGAGGTCTACGGCCAGAAGATCGTGAAGGTGATGGACTTCGCCCTGAAGACCGGCTGCCCGGTCATCGGCATCAACGACTCCGGCGGCGCCCGGATCCAGGAGGGGGTCGCCTCCCTCGGTGCCTACGGCGAGATCTTCCGCCGCAACACCCACGCCTCCGGCGTGATCCCGCAAGTCTCGCTCGTCGTCGGCCCCTGCGCCGGCGGCGCGGTCTACTCCCCCGCCATCACCGACTTCACGGTCATGGTCGACCAGACGTCCCACATGTTCATCACAGGACCGGACGTCATCAAGACGGTCACCGGCGAGGACGTCGGCTTCGAGGAGCTGGGCGGCGCCCGGACCCACAACTCCGTCTCCGGCGTGGCCCACCACATGGCCGGCGACGAGAAGGACGCCGTCGAGTACGTCAAGCAGCTGCTGTCGTACCTGCCGTCCAACAACCTCTCCGAGCCCCCGGTCTTCCCCGAGGAGGCCGACCTCGCCGTCACCGACGAGGACCGCGAGCTGGACACCCTGGTCCCGGACAGCGCGAACCAGCCGTACGACATCCACACGGTGATCGAACACGTCCTCGACGACGGTGAGTTCTTCGAGACACAGGCCCTGTTCGCGCCGAACATCGTCACCGGCTTCGGCCGCGTGGAGGGCCACCCGGTCGGCATCGTCGCCAACCAGCCGATGCAGTACGCCGGCTGCCTCGACATCAAGGCGAGCGAGAAGGCCTCCCGCTTCGTCCGCACCTGCGACGCCTTCAACGTCCCGGTCATCACCTTCGTCGACGTCCCCGGCTTCCTGCCCGGCGTCGACCAGGAGCACGACGGCATCATCCGCCGCGGCGCCAAGCTGATCTACGCCTACGCCGAGGCCACCGTCCCCCTCATCACCGTCATCACCCGCAAGGCCTTCGGCGGCGCCTACGACGTCATGGGCTCCAAGCACCTGGGCGCCGACCTCAACCTCGCCTGGCCCACCGCCCAGATCGCCGTCATGGGCGCCCAGGGCGCCGTCAACATCCTGCACCGCCGCACCATCGCCGAGGCCGAGGCCGCCGGAACCGGCGAGGCCACCCGGGCCCAGCTCATCCAGGAGTACGAGGACGCCCTCCTCAACCCCTACACGGCGGCCGAACGCGGCTACATCGACGCCGTCATCATGCCGTCGGACACCCGGCGCCACGTCGTACGGGGCCTGCGCCAGCTCCGCACCAAGCGCGAGTCCCTGCCCCCGAAGAAGCACGGCAACATCCCCCTGTAAGGAGCCGCTGTGACGATCAAGGTCATACGGGGCAACCCGACCCCGGAGGAGCTGGCCGCCGCCCTGGCGGTCGTCAGGGCACGCGCAGCGGCCGTGGCGGCCGTCCCCGACGGCACTCCCGCAGCGAAGGACGCCTGGTCCGACCCGGGCCGCATCGCCCGCCAACGGCTGCCCCAGCCGAGCCCGAGCGCATGGACCCGCACTTACTGGCCGGCCTAAGGGCAACAAAGTCAGGGGCGCGGGGCTGTATCGATATGCGGCTCCGCCGCGTGGGCGCACCCAAGCGGAACCCCGGGCACCAATCTGAGTACCCCTACTCAGGCGCCCACCCCGGCCAAGCCCCACGCTAGTGACATGCTGTGGTCGGACCCCGAAGACGAGCCGCCGAAGGACCTGCAGGACATGCAGAACACCCTCCGGCGGCTCGGCATCTTCCTGGCCCTGGTCATGGTGGTGCTGATGATCGTGCTCGGCGTGAGGTGAGCGGCCCCCTGTCGGCCCGCACCGATACGCTGCCCCCATGCGCAGACTCGTCCTCGCCTCCCAGTCCCCCGCCCGGCTGAACCTGCTGCGCCAGGCGGGCCTCGCTCCCGAGGTGATCGTCAGCGGTGTCGACGAGGAGGCCGTCACCGCGCCCACCCCGGCCGACCTGGCCCTCGCCCTCGCGGAGGCGAAGGCGTCCGTCGTCGCCGCCCGCCCCGACGTCCAGGGCGCGATCGTGATCGGCTGCGACTCGGTGCTGGACCTCGACGGCCAGGCCATCGGCAAGCCGGCGGACGCCGAGGAGGCCACCGCCCGCTGGAAGTCGATGCGCGGCCGGGTCGGCACCCTGCAGACCGGGCACTGCGTGTGGGACACGGCGAGCAAGCGCTGGGTGTCGGCGACCGCGTCCACCGTCGTACGGTTCGGCGAGCCCACCGACGAGGAGATCGCCGCGTACGTCGCCTCGGGCGAACCCCTCTACGTCGCGGGAGCGTTCACCCTGGACGGCCGCAGCGCGCCGTTCATCGAGGGCATCGACGGCGACCACGGCAACGTGATCGGCATCAGCCTGCCCCTGGTCCGCCGGCTGCTGGCGGAGCTCGGCGTCGGCATCACGGAGTTGTGGGCGCCGGCGGAGTGAACGGTGCCGCGGGCGGCGTGTCGTTCTTCGCCTCCGGCTCGGGCTCCGGTTCCGGGGCGCTCTCGGAGCCGGAACCGGCCCCGCCCCCGTCGCCGCCCGCCGCCCCGGCACCACCGGCCCCGTCCGCCACTTGGTCGTACGTCATCAGCAGCAGCACCACGAGCGCGAGGACGACCACCATGTACAGGAACGCGGTCCAGCCGATCAGGCCCCACGCAAAGGCGCCCAGCAGGCCGTGTACGACCGCGACGCTGACCAGGAGCACCCGGCCCAGGCCGGCGGGCGCACGGTTGCGTACGGCGACCAGCAGGGCCACCAGGCCGCACAACGCGAAGTAGAGCCCGAAGACGACGGCGCCCGCCTTCGCGGACATCGACATCCTGTCCGGGTCGAGGCCGGCCAGGGACATGTCCTGGCGGTCGACGACCACTCCCATGAACCAGTTGAGTGCCGCGATCCCGAATGCCTCGACGAAGAGTATGACCGCCACGACCCACGCCACCGGTCTGCGCACCACCGGGTCCCACCCACTTTCGATCACGGCTCGACCGAGCCGGTGTTACTTGAAGTACGTTCAAGACATCGCGAACGCTACTAACGGGTAAACCGCGGGACAAGGGTCCGGTCGGCAGCAAAGAAACGTTGGGCCATTCGTAGGGACTCAACAAAGAAACGGAGTGGGGCGCGGCACGCTCTCACAGAGACCTTGACCACATGACGGAGCTAGGGTTTCCCGAAGGAGTCCTGCGTACTGAGGTGCGACAAGGGATTTCGCGGGTCGGGTGAGCCTCGCATCACGCTCCGTGTGGGCAAGCTCACCACCGGGGACGGGTCGAAGTGCCGTGTCGGCAGTCCCTAAACTCGGCTTGTTTCAAGGAGGGAGCCTCAATCGTGCGCAAGGTGCTCATCGCCAACCGTGGCGAAATCGCTGTCCGCGTGGCCCGGGCCTGCCGGGACGCCGGGATCGCGAGCGTGGCCGTCTACGCGGACCCGGACCGGGACGCTCTGCATGTCCGCGCCGCGGATGAGGCGTTCGCCCTGGGCGGTGACACCCCCGCCACCAGCTACCTGGACATCCAGAAGGTGCTCAACGCCGCCCGCGAAGCAGGCGCGGACGCCATCCACCCGGGCTACGGCTTCCTCTCCGAGAACGCCGAGTTCGCGCAGGCGGTCCTGGACGCGGGCCTGACCTGGATCGGCCCGCCGCCGCAGGCGATCCGCGACCTGGGCGACAAGGTGGCCGCCCGGCACATCGCCCAGCGCGCCGGCGCCCCGCTGGTGGCCGGCACCCCGGACCCGGTCTCCGGTGCCGACGAGGTCGTGGCCTTCGCCGAGGAGCACGGCCTGCCGATCGCCATCAAGGCGGCCTTCGGCGGCGGCGGACGCGGCCTGAAGGTCGCCCGCACCCTCGAAGAGGTCCCGGAGCTGTACGACTCCGCCGTCCGTGAGGCGGTGGCCGCCTTCGGCCGCGGCGAGTGCTTCGTGGAGCGCTACCTGGACCGCCCCCGGCACGTGGAGACCCAGTGCCTGGCCGACACCCACGGCAACGTGGTGGTCGTCTCCACCCGTGACTGCTCGCTCCAGCGCCGCCACCAGAAGCTGGTCGAGGAGGCCCCCGCGCCCTTCCTCTCCGAGGCCCAGGTCGCCGAGCTGTACCGCGCCTCCAAGGCCATCCTCAAGGAGGCCGGCTACGTCGGCGCCGGCACCTGCGAGTTCCTGGTCGGCCAGGACGGCACGATCTCCTTCCTAGAGGTCAACACCCGCCTCCAGGTCGAGCACCCGGTGACCGAGGAGGTCGCCGGCATCGACCTGGTCCGCGAGATGTTCCGGATCGCCGACGGCGAGGAACTCGGCTACGGCGACCCCGAGCTGCGCGGTCACTCGTTCGAGTTCCGCATCAACGGCGAGGACCCGGGCCGCAACTTCCTGCCCGCCCCCGGCACGGTCACCCGCTTCGACGCCCCCTCCGGCCCCGGCGTCCGCCTGGACGCGGGCGTGGAGGCCGGCTCGGTCATCGGCCCCGCCTGGGACTCCCTCCTGGCCAAGCTGATCGTCACCGGCCGCACCCGCGCCGAGGCCCTGCAGCGGGCCGCCCGCGCCCTGGACGAGTTCCAGGTGGAGGGCATGGCCACGGCCATCCCGTTCCACCGCGTCGTCGTCCGGGACCCGGCGTTCGCCCCCGAGCTCACCGGCTCCGAGGACCCCTTCACGGTCCACACCCGCTGGATCGAGACCGAGTTCGTCAACGAGATCAAGCCCTTCGCCGCCCCGGCCGACGCCGAGGCCGAGGAGGAGGCCGGCCGCGAGACGGTCGTCGTCGAGGTCGGCGGCAAGCGCCTTGAGGTCTCGCTCCCGGCGTCCCTGGGCATGACCCTGGCCCGCACCGGCCTCGCCGCGGGCGCCAAGCCGAAGCGCCGCGCCGCCAAGAAGTCCGGCCCGGTCGCCTCCGGCGACACCCTCGCCTCGCCGATGCAGGGCACGATCGTCAAGGTCGCGGTCGAGGAGGGCCAGGAGGTCAAGGAGGGCGACCTGATCGTCGTCCTGGAGGCCATGAAGATGGAGCAGCCGCTGAACGCGCACAAGGCCGGCACCGTCAAGGGCCTCGCCGCCGAGGTCGGCGCGTCCCTCACCTCCGGCGCCGTGATCTGCGAGATCAAGGACTGACGACACCCCGTACGGCATCGCCCGGCGAACGTCACCGCGTTCGCCGGGCGTCCGACCTTCCGGAACGGCCCATGCGCGCCGACGCCCGCCGCAACCACGACCGGCTGCTCGCCGAGGCCCGCACCGTCTTCGCCGAGCACGGCACGGACGCCTCCCTGGAGGACGTCGCCCGCCGGGCGGGCGTGGGCATCGGCACCCTCTACCGCCACTTCCCGAACCGGCACGCCCTGATGAGCGCGGTCTTCGAGGACGCGGTGAACGAACTCCTGGCCAGGGCCCGCGAGTTGCGGACCGCTCCCAACCCGTGCCAGGCCCTGCTGACCTGGCTCCACGAGGTGGTCGTCCACGCGGCGGCGTACCGGGGCCTGTCGAGGGCCCTGATGTCAGCGTCGCCGGACTCGGCCCTGTCCCGCTGCGGCACCCCGATGCGCGAGGCGGGCGAGGCCTTGCTGACCCGCGCTCAGGAGCAAGGCACCGTACGAGAAGACGTACAGATCACCGACCTCCTCCAACTCACCCACGCCATCGCCCTGGCAGCGGAGGAATCCCCGGGAGACCCGCACTTGGCGGACAGATTGCTGACCTTGACTCTGAACGGACTGAAGCACTAACCCCCCTAGGGGCGCGGGGAACGGCGCGAGCAACCACATACAACCCGCACCCGCCCATTCATATGCACCCCTACGGCGCCTAGGCACTCAAGCCCCTCACCTGCGCCGCATATCAGCAACCCGCCCCCGCTCAGCCCCCGTCGGCGGCTCCGCGCCCAGCATCGACGCCGACCGCAACCCCGCCCCCGGCCCCTGACTCCGCCGCGGCCCCGGCAGGGCGACGTCCCGGCGCTGTTGCTGATGCTGCTGGCGCGCCGGGACCTGGTCACCCCCCGGGTTCCCCGACGCCCCGGCCACGGCGATCTGCACCCCCTGATCGGCAAGGGCCTGCAGCTCGGTGACCGCACGGTCGTCGTGGGCCGGCGGCTCGTCCGTGACCAGCCGGGTGATGACATCGGTCGGCACGGTCTGGAACATGGTGTCCGTACCGAGCTTGGTGTGGTCGGCGAGGATCACGACCTCCGCGGCGGCCTGCACCAGCGCCCGGTCGACGGAAGCCGACAGCATGTTGGACGTGGACAGCCCCCGCTCGGCCGTCAGGCCGCTCCCGGACAGGAAGGCCTTCGAGACGCGCAGCCCCTGGAGGGACTGCTCCGCACCGGAGCCGACGAGCGCGTAGTTGGAGCCCCGCAGGGTACCGCCGGTCATCACGACCTCGACCCGGTTGGCATGGGCCAGGGCCTGTGCCACCAGCAGCGAGTTGGTGACGACGGTGAGGCCGGGCACTCTCGCCAGCCGGCGGGCGAGCTCCTGCGTGGTGGTACCCGCCCCGACCACGATGGCCTCGCCCTCTTCGACGAGGCCCGCGGCGAGATCGGCGATGGCCGTCTTCTCGGCGGTCGCGAGATGAGACTTCTGCGGAAAGCCGGACTCCCGCGTGAACCCGCCCGGCAGTACCGCACCGCCGTGCCGGCGGTCGAGGAGTCCTTCTGCCTCCAGTGCGCGCACGTCCCGCCGTACGGTCACTTCGGAGGTCTGGACGACGCGGGCGAGCTCACGGAGCGACACGGCCCCGTTCGCTCGCACCATTTCGAGGATCAATTGGCGACGTTCTGCAGCGAACACGAAACTGACAGTAACCCCAACGACCGTCTGCTTTCAGCAGTTTGCGCCGAATAGCAGAAGTTGTTCGCACAGTAGGGTCGGGAGTGGTATAGGGCTATCCATCCCGCCTATGCCGCACGCATGACCGGCAACTCCCCGTGACCAGCGGGGAGTCGGTTCCGGCCGTCAGAGCTCGCTGCCGGTCTTCCGCGTGTGCAGCTGCCGCGCCACCTCGGCGATCGACCCCGAAAGAGAGGGGTAGACGGTGAACGCGTTCGCGATCTGTTCGACCGTCAGATTGTTGTCGACGGCGATCGAGATCGGATGGATCAGTTCCGAGGCCCGCGGCGAAACCACCACACCGCCCACCACGATCCCGGTCCCCGGCCGGCAGAACATCTTCACGAAGCCGTCCCGGATGCCCTGCATCTTCGCGCGCGGGTTGCGCAGCAGGGGCAGCTTCACCACCCGGGCGTCGATCTTCCCGGCATCCACGTCCGCCTGCGTGTACCCCACCGTCGCGATCTCCGGATCGGTGAAGACATTCGACGACACCGTCTTCAGGTTCAGCGGAGCCACCGCGTCGCCCAGGAAGTGGTACATCGCGATACGCCCCTGCATGGCGGCCACCGACGCCAGGGCGAACACGCCCGTGACGTCACCGGCGGCGTACACCCCCGGAGCCGTCGTCCGCGACACCTTGTCGGTCCAGATGTGCCCGGAGTCGCGCAGCTTGACGCCGGCCTCCTCCAGCCCCAGCCCCGCGCTGTTCGGAATGGCACCGACGGCCATCAGACAGTGCGAACCGCTGATCACCCGGCCGTCGGCCAGCGTCACCTCCACCCGGTCCCCGACCCGCTTGGCGGCGGCGGCCCGCGACCGCGCCATGACGTTCATGCCACGGCGCCGGAAGACGTCCTCCAGAACGGCGGCCGCGTCCGGGTCCTCACCCGGCAGCACGCGGTCCCGCGACGACACCAGCGTGACCCTCGACCCCAGCGCCTGGTAGGCGCCCGCGAACTCGGCACCGGTCACACCGGACCCGACCACGATGAGCTCCTCGGGCAGCTCGGTGAGGTCATAGACCTGGGTCCAGTTCAGAATGCGCTCGCCGTCGGGCTGGGCGTCGGGCACCTCACGCGGATGCCCTCCGGTCGCGATCAGCACCGCATCCGCGACAAGCGTCTCCTCACTCCCGTCCGCAGCCGCGACCACGACCTTCCGGGACCCGTCGAGCGCCTGCATGCCCTCCAGCCGCCCCCGTCCCCGCATGACCCGCGCACCGGCGCGCGTCACCGAGGCCGTGATGTCGTGCGACTGGGCAAGGGCAAGCCGCTTCACACGCCGGTTGACCTTCCCCAGGTCGACCCCCACCACCCGTGCCGCCTGCTCCAGCGGCGGGGTGTCGTCGGCGACGATGATCCCCAGCTCTTCGTACGACGAATCAAAGGTCGTCATGACCTCGGCCGTAGCGATAAGGGTCTTCGACGGCACGCAGTCGGTCAGCACCGACGCTCCGCCCAGACCGTCGCAGTCGACGACGGTCACCTCCGCGCCGAGCTGCGCGGCCACCAGCGCCGCTTCATAGCCGCCGGGTCCGCCACCGATGATCACGATCCGAGTCACGTACTCCATTGTCCCGCACGCTTCAAGGTGCTAATGCCCGGGGGCCGCGCCCGGCGCTTCCCGGGACGGGAGTGACACCCGTGACGCCTGCCGTACCCTCTCTCCATGTCGTCGCTCTACGCCGCGTACGCCGGCAATCTCGACGCGCGGCTGATGTCCCGCCGCGCCCCCCACTCCCCCCTGCGCGCCACCGGCTGGCTGAACGGATGGCGGCTGACCTTCGGCGGCGAGCAGATGGGCTGGGAGGGCTCCCTGGCGACGATCGTCGAGGACCCCGTCTCCCAGGTCTTCGTCGGCCTGTACGACATCGCCCCGATGGACGAGGAGTCCATGGACCGCTGGGAGGGCGTCGCCATGGGCATCTACCGCCGCGCCCGGGTCCGCGTGCACACCCTGGAGGGCGAGGAGAGCGCCTGGCTCTACGTCCTCAACGGCTACGAGGGCGGCCTGCCCTCCGCCCGCTACCTGGGTGAGATCGCCGACGCGGCCGAGTCCGCGGGTGCCCCCCACGACTACGTGATGGAACTCCGCAAGCGCCCCTGCTGAGATCCCAAGCCCCACAGACCACCCACAGCCCACCCAAAAGTTACCCGCGTCACACCCCTGATCGGAAACGACAAGACAACGATCGCAATCCCATGAGCTCCGTCATCTACGCGCGTAGGCCCAGACCAGCTACTCTCATGCGCGTGAACGCATCTCTTCTTCCGGACGACATCCAGGGCGACCCCCACGCCGCCGCCGACGCGGCCGCCGCTCGCCTGCGCGAGCTCACGGGCGCCGAGACCCACGACGTCGCCCTCGTGATGGGCTCCGGCTGGGCTCCGGCCGTCGACGCCCTGGGCGCCCCCGACGCCGAGTTCCAGGTCACCGAGCTGCCCGGCTTCCCGCCGCCGGCCGTGGAGGGACACGGCGGCAAGATCCGCTCGTACTCCTCCGGTGACAAGCGCGCGCTGGTCTTCCTGGGCCGCACGCACTACTACGAGGGCCGGGGCGTCGCCTCCGTCGCACACGGCGTCCGCACCGCCGTGGCCGCCGGCTGCAAGACGATCATCCTCACCAACGGCTGCGGCGGCCTGCGCGAGGGCATGCGCCCCGGCCAGCCGGTCCTCATCAGCGACCACATCAACCTGACGGCGACCTCCCCCATCATCGGCGCCAACTTCGTCGACCTCACCGACCTCTACTCCCCCCGCCTGCGCGCCCTGTGCAAGGAGATCGACCCCAGCCTCGAAGAGGGCGTCTACGCGCAGTTCCCCGGCCCGCACTACGAGACCCCGGCCGAGATCCGGATGGCCCGCGTCATCGGCGCGGACCTGGTGGGCATGTCGACTGTCCTCGAAGCGATCGCTGCGCGCGAGGCGGGCGCCGAGGTCCTGGGTATCTCCCTGGTGACGAACCTCGCCGCGGGCATGACGGGCGAGCCCCTCAACCACGAGGAGGTCCTCCAGGCGGGCCGCGACTCGGCGGCACGGATGGGCGAGCTGCTGGCGCAGGTACTGGGCAGGCTCTGAGAACGCCATCCGGGTTGCCACCTGCGGCCCGAGTGCGCCCGCGGGTCCGTCGCGGCTGGTCGCGCAGTTCCCCGCGCCCCTTTCGGGGCGCTGCAGTCACCCCATGCCAGGATCGGGACGGGAGGCTGCGACTGCCGTCCGTCGCAAGTGATCGCAAGGGGACGGGGCGGGGAGTTTCCGCCCGCAGCGGCCGGCGTTCGTCGGCCCGCGCCATCCGAGATGCACCACCGCCGGCCCGAGGACGGAGACTCCCCGCCCCGGCCCCGACCCACCACCACCCGTAGGCGCTACGCGCACCCCCACCGAAGCAGCACAGGCGCCGCAGGCACACCACGAGAGGTTGGACGACGACCGTGCAAGACGATCTCATCGCCCGAGCCAGGACCTGGCTGGCCGAGGACCCCGACCCGGAAACCCGCGACGAGCTCGCCAAGCTCATCGAGGCCGGTGACCTCACCGAACTGTCGGCCCGCTTCAGCGGCACCCTCCAGTTCGGCACCGCCGGCCTGCGCGGCGAGCTCGGCGCCGGCCCGATGCGCATGAACCGCTCCGTCGTCGTCCGAGCCGCCGCCGGCCTCGCCGCCTACCTGAAAAACCACGGCCAGGCCACCGGCACCGTAGTGATCGGCTACGACGCCCGCCACAAGTCCGCCGACTTCGCCCGCGACACCGCCGCCGTGATGACCGGCGCCGGCCTCCGGGCCGTCGTACTCCCCCGCCCCCTCCCCACCCCGGTCCTGGCGTTCGCCATACGGCACCTGGGCGCGGTCGCCGGCGTGGAGGTCACCGCCAGCCACAACCCGCCCCGCGACAACGGCTACAAGGTCTACCTGGGCGACGGCTCCCAGATCGTCCCGCCCGCCGACGCGGAGATCGCCGCCGAAATCCAGGCAATCACCACCCTCCACGAAGTCCCCCGCCCCGACACCGGCTGGGAAACCCTCGACGACACCGTCCTGGACGCCTACCTGGCCCGTACCGACGCCGTCCTGGCCCCCGGCTCCCCCCGCACCGCCCGCACGGTCTACACGGCCATGCACGGCGTCGGCAAGGACACCCTCCTCGCCGCCTTCGCCCGCGCCGGCTTCCCCGCCCCCGCCCTCGTCAGCGAACAGGCCGACCCGGACCCCGACTTCCCGACCGTCGCCTTCCCCAACCCGGAAGAGCCCGGCGCGATGGACCTCGCCTTCGCGAAGGCCCGCGAGACGGACCCCGACTTGATCATCGCGAACGACCCGGACGCCGACCGCTGTGCCGCGGCCGTCAAGGACAACGGCACCTGGCGCATGCTCCGCGGCGACGAGGTCGGCTCCCTCCTCGCCGCCCACCTGGTCCGCCGCGGCGCCACCGGCGTCTTCGCCGAGTCGATCGTCTCCTCCTCCCTCCTCGGCCGCATCGCCGAGAAGGCCGGCCTGCCGTACGAGGAGACCCTCACCGGCTTCAAGTGGATCGCCCGCGTCGACGGCCTGCGCTACGGCTACGAGGAGGCCCTCGGCTACTGCGTCGACCCCGACGGCGTCCGCGACAAGGACGGCATCACCGCCGCGCTCCTGATCACCGAGCTGGCCTCGGTCCTCAAGGAGGAGGGCCGCACCCTCCTCGACCTCCTCGACGACCTCGCCGTGGAGCACGGCCTGCACGCCACCGACCAGCTCTCGGTCCGCGTCCAGGACCTCTCCCTCATCGCCGACGCGATGCAGCGCCTCCGCGAGCAGCCCCCCGCCGACCTCGCGGGCCTCCCCGTCACCAGGGCCGAGGACCTCACCCAGGGCACCGAGAGCCTGCCCCCCACCGACGGCCTCCGCTACACCCTCACCGGCGCCCGGGTGATCGTCCGCCCCAGCGGCACCGAGCCCAAGCTGAAGTGCTACCTGGAGGTGGTCGTCCCCGTGTCGACGCACGCCGGCCTCCCCACGGCCCGCGCCACCGCAGCCGACCTGCTCACGGCCATCAAGCGGGACCTGTCCGCGGCAGCCGGTATCTGACACCCCGGGGGCGCCCACGCGGCGGGCGCCCCCGGCCTGCTCCACGCCCAACCCCTCGGGCGGCGAATACCGACCGGACCGTACCGTCCGCGTTGACCCATGTACGGGCCCCTAGCACCCCATCGGGTGATTTACCGGCGGCAGTTGACGCGGGCTCCGCGCACCGCCCGGGCGGCCGGGAAACGGTGAACGGGTAACACCCGCCGAAGCAGCCGTCGTACTGGAGCCGCCGCCGTGTCCTCGACCGCCCCCGACACCGCCCCCCGCGGGCACATCCCGGGCACCCGACGACCCCACCACCCCGCCGCGACCGCCGCCCCCCGGCACGCCCTGCGCCGGGCGGCTCCCGCACTCGCCGCGTACCTCGCCGTACGGCTCACCGGACTGGTGTTCCTCGCCGTGTGGGCGCACCGGCGGCACCACGGGGTGTGGCCGATGCTGGCGACGCAGTGGGACTCCCGCTGGTACCTGGGCATCGCGGACCACGGGTACGCCCACGCACTCGGCACCGCCTACGACCACAACAACCTGGCGTTCTTCCCCCTGTATCCGCTCCTGGTCAAAGCGGTCGCGGTCCTGACGCCGGGCACCCGGGCCAGTACCGGCCTGGCGCTCGCCTGGCTGGCGTCCCTGATCGCCGCCTGGGGCGTGTTCGCGGTGGGCGACCGGCTGGCCGGCCGCCGCGTCGGGGTGCTGCTCACCGTGCTGTGGGCGGCGTACCCGGTGGGCCTGGTCCAGTGGATGGGCTACACGGAGTCCCTGTTCACGGCGTTCGCCGCCTGGACGCTGTACGCGGTGCTGACCGAGCGCTGGCTGTACGCGGCGGCCGGCTCGGTACTGGCCGGACTGACCCGACCGACGGGCATCGCCGTGGCCGCCGCCGTGACGGTCGCCGCGCTGCTCTCCCTCCGCTACCGCTTCTCGGCCCGCGCCCTGACGGCGGCGCTGACCGCCCCTCTCGGCTGGTGCGCGTACGTCGGCTGGGTGGGCGTCAGACTGGGCCGCTGGGACGGCTACTTCGCCGTACAGCGGATGTGGCACAACGAGCTGGACGGCGGCGCGGAGACCCTGCGCTGGCTGCGGCACCTGTTCGGGCAGGTCTCGCGCCCCGAGCTGTTCCTGGTGGTGGTGAGCCTGACGATGCTGGTCTCCGTCGTCCTGTTCGGACTCTCGGCGGCGGACCGGCAGCCGCTCCCGCTCCTGGTGTTCAGCGCGGTCCTGCTGCTGATCGTGGCGGCCAGCGGCGGCGTCTACTTCCCCCGCGCCCGCTTCCTCCTCCCCGGCTTCCCGTTGCTGCTCCCGGTGGCCGGCCACCTCGCCCGCGCCTCGACACGCGTACGTGTACTCGTCCTGACGACGGCCGTCGCGGGCTCGGCGTACTGCGGGGCGTACATGCTGCTGGTGTGGCCGAGCGCACCGTGAGCGGTCAGTCCCGCACGAGGTAGCTGAACCCCGTGTCCGGCCCCACGCACGACTGCAGGGTGAGGTCGCCCCAGTAGAGCCCGGCGGCCGGCGCGCCGCGGCCCGGGGTGACGTAGTTGGCGTACACGGTGTACGACCAGGTGCCGCGCGGGGTGCCGATCGTGACCCGGGTGCCGACACGGAGGGTGGCGAACAGGTCGAAGCCGCAGTAGTCGTGACCGACGATCACGACGGTCCGCATCTCGTAGCCGTCCTCGGTGCCGATGGTGGGACCCGCCCACTGCACGGCGTCCTCGCAGGCGTCCACCTCCTCCTGCCCGCCGCGGATCACGCCCGCGGACCAGGCGCCGATCCGGATGGTGGTGCCGCCCGCCCGGCCGGCCGCACCCGTGACTGCCTTCGGCGGCGCGGACGCGGACGCGGAGGCGGTCGGACGCCGGGACGACGTGACCGGCACCCGACGGGACAGATCCGGCCCCGGCACCCGGCCGCCCGCGCTCGCGGAGGCACGGGACGTCCCGGGCCGCGGGCCACGACGCACGGGCGGAGCGAGGGAGCCCGGTGCGGAGGCGGACACCGAGGGGGCCGGCGACGAAGGCGACGGAGACGGGGACCGCGTCACCGGCGCCGAGTCCGCGGACACCCGGTCCGCGGTGTCCGGGACCCGCGCCCCCGCCCCTGCCCTCTCCCCGGGGCCGCATCCGGCGACCAGCACCGCCGCCACGACCGCCACCGGCACCCCGGCGACCCGGCCGGCCCCCGGCCGCCGCCGCCCCGTCACCCGAAACGTCCGTTCACGTAGTCCGAAGTCCTCTCGTCCTGGGGCGAGTTGAACATCGCGTGGGTGTCACCGTGCTCGACGATCACACCGGGCGTGCCGTGCGAGGCGAGGAAGAAGGCGCAGTTGTCGGAGACGCGGGCGGCCTGCTGCATGTTGTGGGTGACGATGACGATCGTCACCTCGTCCTTGAGGTCGTGGATGGTCTCCTCGATACGGCGGGTGGACGTCGGGTCGAGCGCCGAGCACGGCTCGTCCATCAGCAGCACCCGCGGCCGTACGGCGAGCGACCGCGCGATGCACAGCCGCTGCTGCTGGCCGCCGGAGAGCGCGCCGCCGGGCTGCCGGAGCCGGTCCCTGACCTCCTTCCACAGGCCCGCCTTGGTGAGGCACTCCTCGACCAGGCCGTCCTTGCCGTCGCGGCTCGCCCTGATGGCGTTGAGCTTGAGGCCGGCGACGACGTTGTCGTAGATCGACATGGCCGGGAAGGGGTTGGGCTTCTGGAAGACCATGCCGATCTCGCGGCGGGCGTGGGTGATGCGCCGGCCGCGATCGTAGATGTCCACCTCGTCGAGGAGCACGCGGCCGGCCAGCGAGGCCGAGCCGATGAGCTCATGCATCCGGTTGAGGATGCGCAGGAAGGTCGACTTGCCGCAGCCGGAGGGGCCGATGAGCGCGGTGACCTGGCGCGCGGGCATGGTGAGCGAGACCCGGTCGAGGACCTTGTGGTCGCCGAACCAGGCGGAGACGCCGTCGGCGCGCAGGGTGGCGGGGCCGTCGCCGAAGCGAGGGCCGCCGTCCTGGCCGCTCTCGACGGGCGGCTGGACGACGGTGTCGACAAGATCGGTGTTCTCGGACATACGGTTGGTCAACTTCCTTGCGAAGGCCGGGGGTTCAGAGCAGGTTCGGCAGCAGTGCCGTGATGGACTGGGAGTCGGCGAGGCCCAGCGCGAGCAGCAGCGGGCCCGCGCAGATCCAGGTCTGCCAGCGGCCCCAGACGCGGAAGGAGACCACCGCGAGCAGCGAGGCGAGCAGCAGGCCCTGGGTCCACAGGAAGACGCCGAGCCAGGCACCGGAGTCGGTGCCGAGGGCCTGTTCGGAGTCGGCGATCCAGCCCGCCCGCAGGTCCCGCGGCGGGTTGGGCTGCACGGCCGTGACCAGCTTGGCGTCGACCCGGAGGACCCCGCTCGGGGTGTACGGCGCCCCGGTCGCGGTGATGAGGGTCAGCCGGCCCTGCCCCTCGGCGACCGGGGCGGGCAGTGCGTCGCCGGCCTGGCGGATGCCGGTGACCTCGTAGACCGCCTTGCCCTGGCCGGTGGTGATCTCGATGCGGCTGCCGACGGGCAGCCGGTGCAGGTCGTGGAACGGGCTGCCGTATCCCCACTGGCGACCCATGACGACCGCGGTGCCGGCCTGGCCGGGCAGCGGGGTGTCCCGGCGGTGGCCGGGGCCCGCCATCAGCACCTCGGAGGTGGTCCCCTCGGCGACGACCTCCTTGAAGCCGAGGGCGGGGATGCGCAGCAGGGCGACGGGCGCGCCCGGCTTCAGCAGCTTGCCCTCGTAGTCCCGCTGGCCCACCGGGGCGGTGCCCAGGGCGAGTTCCTTGCGCAGCTCGTCGTAGGCGGTCTGCTGGTCGCGGGCGTGCTGGAGGTGGCCGACGATCGTGAGGTTCGCGGCGAAGCCGAGGAGCACGGCGGCGAGAACGCACAGGGCCGCCCCGGCGAGCGCGAGCCCGGGGCGGGCGGGGGGCCGTGGGGTCTGCCGGCGCGGCTCGGTGGTCGGCGGGGGCGGTGGCGGGTCGGGCGGTCCGTCGGCGGGCGCCGACGCGCCGGCCGGCGGCGGGGCGAGGGTGGTCACGGGCTGCGCTCCTCGAAGCGGAGGGTGTTCTACGGCTTGCTGTGGGGACGGGGCGGGCCCGCAGGCGCGTCGGCGCGCGCCCCCGGGCCGTCCCGTCGGCCGGGTCGGCCGCCCGGTCGGTCAGTGGTGCTGCGGGGTGTCACCGCCGAAGGTCAGCAGGCCCTTGCGGCGCATGTGGAGCACGAGCGCACCGCCGGCGGCCAGGAACGCGAGGGAGGCCAGGCCGATCGCGCCGACCTGGGCGCCGGTCGAGGCCATGGAGCCGCCGCCGCTGCCGGAGCCGCCGCTGTCACCACCGGTCGAACCACCGGTGTCCGAACCGCCGCTGCCGGTGCCGCCCGTGTCCGTGCCGCTGGAGTCCGACGCGGACGCGCTGGGCTCGGGGGACTCGCTGGAGTCGCCGGAGCCGGTCGTGAAGGCGAAGTCGACGCTGTGCCCGTCGGTCTTGTCCTCGGCGAGGGTGAGCGTGTGGTCGCCGTCCGCGATGTCCTTCGGGACCGTGAACGCGTAGTTCTCCACGGTGCCGTCGGCGTTCGCCTTGGCGTCGTCGAACGTCGATTCGCTGTCGACGAGGGTGACCTTGACCGCGGCGCTCGCGGTGTATCCACGGGCGGTGATCTTCACCTTCTGCCCGGCTTCGAGGTTCGGGTCGGCGCCGAGGGTGTTGCCGTCCTCGTCGGTGACGGTGAGGTCGGGGTTGTCCGAGGGGGAGGGGCTGGCGGAGACCTCGTCGGTGCTGACGAAGTCGAAGGCGGCGTAGATGCCCGACTTCTCGGAGAAGTTCAGGGTGTGGTCGCCGTTGGTCAGGGCGTTGGGCACGGTGAACGCGTAGTCCGCGACGGCGCCGTCGGCGTTCGCTGTCACGTCCGCGAAGGTCGCGGTGGAGTTGGTGAGGGTCACGTGTGCGGCGGCCGCCGGGGTGAACCCCTTGACGGTGACCTTCACCTTCTGGCCGACGGACAGGGTCGGCTTGTCGCCGAGGGCGGTGCCGTCGGCGTCCTTGGCGGAGACGACGTAGTCGATGTTCGCGGTCCCACTGGCCTCGGCACTGGAGTAGGAGTCGGCATCGGTGGGGGTGAACACGGCGCTGAAGGGCAGCGGGCCGCCGATCGCGGGTGCCTTGACCGTGAGTTCGGCCGTGCCGTTGGTGACCTGCGCGGTGCCGAGCGACGTGTCACCGTTCTTGAACTCCACGGAGCCGGCTGCCGTCGAGGGCGACACCGTGGCGGTGAGCTTGAGGTCGCCGCCCACGGCGACGCCGGAGGCCGCGCCCACCGCGAGCGTCGTGGCCTGCTGTTCGAGCAGGGACCAGGTGTCGCCCGTGACCCGGACCTTGGCGAGGAAGACCGGGACGTCGGTACCGCCGCCGCAGCCCAGACCCAGGGTGTACGTGCCGTCGAGGGATCCGTCGGGGATCCACGTGCGCAGCCGCGCCTCCAGGCTCTTCGCGGCGGCCAGGGTCGTCACGTTCATCGTGAAGGGAGCCGTACCGGCCACGATCTTGGTGGCGCCCTGGCCGAGGGTGGCCTGCGTGGTGTCGCTCGTGGGGTTGAACACCTTGAGGATGGCCGCCTTGCCGACGGTGTCGTCCGGGCAGCCGGCGGTCGTCGTCACCGACGTGACCATGGGGTAGGTCGAGATGCTGCCCGTGGTGGGTGTGAGCGTGAACTTGCCGAGCTGGGTGGCGGCGTGGGCCCGGCCCGAGAAGGCGAGGACCCCGGCCAGGGCGGCGCACAGCAGGGCGATGCCGGTCAGCAGCGCTACCGGTGATCTGAGTTGTGCGAGACGGTGATTCATGTGGTGGTCCCCCCGCGGGGTCTGGGTCCGGGTGGTGGACGAATACGCCGACAGGGCCGGACACCCATGGGGTGCCCGGCCGTTGTGCGGCTATGGGACGGTGATCAGCTCTCGCCCTTGAGGGTCGTGCTGCCGCAGTCGCTGCCGAGGGTGCCGAAGCCGTAGTCGGTGATGATGCTGGTGTTCGTGCAGACCTTCGAGCCGGTGCCCACGAAGGTGTCCGTGATCAGCGAGTCCGACAGCTTGGCGGTCGGGACGACGTTGTAGACGTTCCGCAGGTAGGGGAAGGAGAGGTTCAGCGACAGGTCGTCCTCGTTCCGCGGAACGACGCCGTTCACCGAGCCGAGCACGGCGTCACCGCGGCGGTCGTCCACCACGGAGGTCTCCTGGGCGGTGTACTGGGCCACGGAGTACGGGAAGATGTCGCCCGCGCTGTCGACGACCGAGCCGTTGTTCTCCTGAATGGTGGAGTCCGAGGTGACGCAGGAGCCGGGGGTCGTCACGCCGATGGAGCTGAGGAAGAAGGCGCGGGTACCCGAGGCCGACTGCGGCAGGATCGGGGTGAGGGTGACACCGTTGAGCGAGGTCAGGGTGCACTCGTAGATGGCCTTGAGCTGGGCGGTCGTCAGGTCGTCGGGCAGCGCGCTGCCGTCCTGCTTCACCCAGGACACCGCGTCCTTGGCGTACGGGATGAAGGTCAGGTCCGTGGTGGTGGTGTTGTTCGGGCCACGCGAGGAACGGGCGAAGTCCACACAGCCGGTGCTGCCGTCCAGGGCGGTGTTCAGCGCGGTGATGCCGGCGCCGGAGCCGTCGGGGCGGGTGATCGTGCAGCTGCCGCTGGCCTTGGTCGTGATCGGGCTGGTGCCCGTGGCGTTCCACGAGGCGATGACCTTGCCGCTGCCGTTCGTGATCGCGTTGCCCAGAGCGTTCATCACGTCCTGGGTCGTGTCGGAGCCGACACCGGCCAGCTGACGGTAGTCGGTGGCCGAGGTCGGGTCGGCGTAGGCGGCGGGAGCGGCCAGGGCACCCAGGCCCAGGGCAACCGCACCGACAGCGGCACCGATACGCACGCGGGACTTGACGTTCACTTGATTTCTCCTCCGTTGAAACGGATCAAGCAATGGACGTGCAAGCAAATCCGGATTCTTTTTTTTTCACCACCGACCCGTCGGCCGGCCACGCAGAACAATTCCGCAGACCCGCATCCCCGGCCACTAATTCCAGCCGGTCATCAGGTTACGAATCCATTGCCTAGGTGAATCCAAGGGAACTCACCCGGCGGTATGCGGATCCCCCGGGGCCCGAATACGCCCCGCCAATGGAAATCCGGCGATTATTCGAGTTCCCCTCCCTGGAAATCCGTCGGGGCCGTCCTGCGCACCGACAGCCGCAGCATCACCGGCCCCGCGAGGGCCGCTGCTCCGCCAGCGACGAGGACCCCGAGCAGCACCCAGCGGATCAGCCCGAGGACCTCCGACGGGGTGTAGCCGCCGGACTGGGCCACGTTCTGCTTGGCCGGGTCGGTCTCGCTCGGGGCGGTGGAGGGCTGGGCGGTGTCCGACGTACCGGCACCACCGGCCGCGGCGCCCGACGTCCCGGTGGAGCCGCCGCCGGCCGCGCTGCCGCCCGCCGCGCCGCCGCTGCCGGTGCCGCTCAGGTCGTCGCCGCCTCCGGACGTGCCGCCGGACGACGAGTCGGCGTCCGGCGCGCCCTTCTCCAGCTGGTCGGCGGCCTGCTTCGCCTGCGTACGCATGGCGGTGGGCAACGGCGCGTAGCCGTACGGCAGTTCACCCTTCGCGGTGCCCTGGGTCTGCCCCGCGCCGGCCGCGTAGCGCATCACCTTGGCGTAGTCCTGCCGGGCGTCCTTGGCCTGGTCCAGCGAGGCCGCCGCGTAGACCACGGCGGTCAGCGGGTAGGCGCCGTCCTTCATCTTCGCGGGGTCCGGCGCCTTGACACCGGCCACGTCCGACTCGGGCATCTCGGCGACCGCTTTGAGCAGGGAGGCGCTGGTCGGCTTGACGTAGTCCCCGTCAGCGTTGGGCAGGGCAGCGGCACCCAGCTGGTAACGCATGGCGGACGCGTTATCGACGATGCCGAACTGGCGCTGTTTCGTGGGAATCGGACGGGCTTCCGCCGACAGTCTCGGCAGCGGATCGCCGGTCGCACACGTATATGCGGTTCCGATGGAACCACGGCGTACCTTCAGCGACCCGTCATGCATGTCATTGACATAAGGGACCACGTCCTGCGCGGTGCGCGTCACTTTGCCGGCGGTGCAGTCCACCTGCGTGGGCGTGAGATCCGCCTTGGGGAAGAAGTCCAGGGAATCCGATATCACCCCGTCCTTGTACGCAGGGTTGATCTTCATCCCCCAGGGATCGGACTTCCCCTCGACAAAGTCCTTGGCGTCGCTGTTGGCCAATATGTACTTCCATACCAGGCGGGCGGAGTCGGTGTTGTCCACGGTAACCGCCAGACCCAATGGGCTGTTGACGGCCGCCTGGCCGGCAAGACCGGGATTCAGCTTGAGGAATTCAGGGTCCTGGACAATGGACAAGGGGTTGCCGGACAGGTAGTCGGGAGCACCTTCCTGCGGCATGATCACGCTGTAGGGATAGGACTGCGTGAGTACCTTGGCCAGCAGCCTCTGGTCGAGCTTGAGTTCCGTCAGCGGCAGGCTGCTGGTCGAGGTGTCGTACATCCAGACAAACCCGATGGTCAGCCCCGTGACCACGACGGGGGCATGGACCACCTGTGGCGCCCCGTCGACCGGCTCCACCGGATCCACCGTCATGGCGAGTCCCGCCGCCGAGTCACCCGAGGTCACGGCGTCCCTGGCCTGCCCCTCACCGGACTGGGTGAAGTTGAACCGGTAGGTTCCGGTCTTGCACAGCGCGCTCTGCCACGACGTGATGGCATCGGTGGCCAGTTCCGACCCCATGATTCCGCGCTCGGGCTTGTCGGGGTCGCAGTTGTCCGTGACCGGGGCGAAGCCCAGCCTGAAGACAATGCGCTGGTCCCAGGTCGACTGGCTGAGCGAGGACGCGAGCTGGTTGCTCGGCTGGTGCGCTGTTCCGTCCGGGTCGTGCGTGCCGCGGGGCACGGCCACCAGCCAGCACGGCTGGATCTCACCCGACGACGTCTTGCGGGCACCGCACCCCAGGGCGGGCTGCTCCACTGCCGACTTCACTTCGAACGCCACGTCCCCGCCGCCGTCCCCGTCGTTCGGCACGTACGGGACCGCGTTCGTGTCCTCCGAGGTGAAGTACGTGGTGTCGGTGCCGCCGGCAGTGGCGTCCCCCTGTCCCGCCACCGGCCGGAACGGCACGTAGTGGGTGCCGTTCTTGTCGACCGGAGTCGCCGAACCGGTCTCCAGCGGATCGCTCACGGAGCCGTTCCCGGTCAGATACACAAACCGCTGGCCGCCCGGCTGCGAGCCCGACGACAGGCCGTACTCGCACTGGGTACGGTCCGGCCCGGACTCCTCGTCCCCCCAGCACTGCATGATCGACAGAGAGTTCGTCCCCGACGTGTCGGTGGCCGGCTTCCCGCCCGTCCAGGTCACCCGCACGGCCTGACCGGACAGGTTCTTCGTCTGGTGCACGGTGACCTTCAGATCGGAGAAGTCGTCGCCGTACACCCCCTTCGCCCCGCTCTTGGTGACCGCGGAACTCTCCGTGGTGGCCGCCTGCGCCTGATCCGCCCCCTTGGGCAGCGGCAGCACCGCCAGCACCAGCGCGGACAGCAGGCAGCCCACTCCCGCGGTCACCCGGCGCCGGCCGGGAGACATCCGTGGCGTCAGCCGTCTTCTCATCACAGCTCCCCCTTGCGACGGCGCGAACGTCCGGCGAGCAGCCGCGCGGTGAGTGGCGGCCCGACGACGACCGCGACCAGCAGGACGGCGGAGAGTGCCATCAGGGCGCCGCGCATCCCGAGGCTGTTGTCGGAGGCGAGGGCGACGGGATTGGCGGCCACGTTCGCATCACCGGTGCCCGTCCCGTCGCCGCTGACCACCTCGCCGGTGTCGGGGTCGATGCTCGCCCCCGAGGTGCCGCCGGACGCGGCGCTCGCGCTCGCGTCGGGCGTTCCGTCGCCATTGGTGTCCGTGCCACCGGTGCCGCTGCCGCCCGTGGCCGAGGAACCGCCGGTCGACGAGCCGCCGGTCGACGAACCGGAGCCGCCCGAGGAGCTACCGCCGGTCGCGCCCTGCTTCACCGGGGTGTCGGTGCCCGCCGCTCCGGCCGTGCCGGTGGTGCACTGCGTCGGCCCCTTCTTGTCGCAGGACTTGGGGTAGGGGGCGTTCTTGATCAGGGTGTTGACCCCGCCGGAGAAGGTGGGGTTGCGGCAGGTGTTGATGTTGATGCTGCTGGTGGGTGCGCCCGGAACCTTGCGGAGCTGGTCGAAGCCCGCCTGGACGAGGTTCTTCGGCAGCGGCGAGTAGCCGAGGTCGTCCGCCTGCTGCTGCCCGTCGCACAGGAAGTAACGGCCGAACGTGCCCAGCGAGTTGCCCTTGGCCGCGGTGAAGCCGGACTCCACCTTCGTCGGCAGGATCATGTAGCTGTAGCTGGACAGCGGGTAGGTGCGGGCGTCGGCGTTGGTGTAGACGCCGTCGAGGATCTGGGTGAGGTAGTTGACCGACGCCTTGTTCTCGTTGATCCCGGCCTTGGTCAGGGCCACCGCGACGCTCGCGGCGGTCGGCTCGACGTAGTAGCCGTCCTTGTTGAGCACCTTGGCCACCGGGAAGCCGGTGTTCTTGGCGTAGGAGTACTCGACGTAGGTGATGGCGCCCTCTCCGGAGGGCTGGCGGACATGGCCGGAGACGCCGAGCGAGCCGGACTTGGCGATCATCGTGGAGCCGCTGAGCAGCGGGTAGTTGGAGGTCATGCCGCAGTTGCCGCTGCCGCGTCCGGTGCGGGAGCAGTAGTCGGCCCACAGGGAGCCGTACTGCTTCGACATCCACATCGTGAACTGGGCGCTGGTACCGGAGCCGTCGGAGCGGACGACCGGGACGATGGCGCGGGCCGGCATGTTCAGGCCCGGGTTGTCCGCGGCGATCGCGGGGTCGTTCCAGCGGGTGATCTTCCCGGTGAAGATCTTGGTGACGACGTCCCCGGACAGCCGGAGGTTGGTCACCATCTTGCCGTTGATCTTGAGGTTGTACATGAACGCCGTACCGCCGGCCACGATCGGCATGTAGGCGTAGCCGCGGCTCGGCGGCGTGTCCGTGACGCCCTGTTCCTTGAGGCCGTAGGGGATCTCCGAGACCGCGAAGTCCACGGTGTTGTTCTTGAACTGCTCACGGCCCTGGGAGGAGCCGTTGGCCGTGAAGTTGACCGTCATACCGTAGTTGGCCTTGACGTTGCGGACCCACTGCTGGACGGCGTTGGAGCTCCAGGTCGAACCGGAGCCGGTGATCTTGGCGTAGGAGGCGGCCGCGGCGGGCGGCGGTTGGACGGCGAGCAGGGCGCACAGCAGTGACAGCACGGTGGCCGCCAGACGGAAACGAGTGGCGGGTTTCACGACGAACTCCCGTTTTCGGTACGGACGGTGGAGTGCGGGGCGGAGACAGGGGCCGGGGCCTCGGCCGGGGCAGGTGCCGCGGCCGGACCCGGGACACGCTCGGCGAATCGACGCGCGTCACGCCGGGACGCGAGGACGCGCCGGTGTTCCTGGCGGCGCGTGAGGTGGCCGGGGCCGCGGCCGCCGAGGATGCGGGCGGCGACGAACAGCAGCAGCACCAGCGCCATGAGCAGGGCCGCCGTACCGAAACCGCGCGAGATCATGTTCGGCTCGGGCGACTTGACGAACTCGAAGGTGACCAGCGGCAGGGAGACCATCGGGTCGTGGAACGGGTTGAGGTTGAGCTCGTTGGTGAAGCCGGCGGTCAGCAGGACCGGGGAGGTCTCGCCGATGCCGCGCGCGGTGCCGAGGATCACGGCGGTGGTCAGACCCGAGCGGCAGGTCGGCAGGACCACGTGCCAGACCGTGCGCCAGCGGCTCGTCCCCATCGCGTAGCTGGCCTCGCGCAGGGTGCCGGGGACCAGCCGGATGACGACGTCCGCGGCCCTGATGATGATCGGCAGCATCATCACCGAGAGGGCGAGCCCGGCGGCGAGACCGGACTGGTCCAGGCCCAGGCCGAGGATCACGGTCGCGTAGATGAACAGGCCGGCGACGACCGACGGCAACGCCGTCATCGCCTCGACGATGGTGCGCACGAACCGGGCGTAGGCGCCGGGCACCTCGTTGAGGAACACCGCGCAGACCAGTCCGGCCGGCACGGTGATCAGCAGCGCGATCGTGATCATGATCAGGGTGCCGGCCGCCGCGTGCAGGGCGCCGCCCACGCTGAGCGGCTGCAGCGGGCCGGCCAGCTCCATGCTCTGGGTGAAGAAGTTCAGGTGCACCAGCGCCTTGCGGCCCTGGATGAGCGCGTAGCAGACGACGAACGCGAGGATCACGACGAGCAGCAGACCCATCGACCGCACGATCGCCGCCGCGATCCGGTCGACGATCGCGGGCCCGTCCTCGTCGAAGGAGACCAGCAGGGCGTACATCAGCAGGAAGAGGCCGTACGCGATGACGACGAAGCCGACGGCGCCGTTGAACGGGAGCAGCCAGTGGAACAGCAGCCAGGTGATCGACAGCGCGGCGGTGGCGGCTCCGACCATGGCGTACACGTCGGTGGCGTGCAGCTGCGTCAGGGCGCGGCGGCGCTCACCGGCCGGGCCGGCGCCGCGGGACGGGCCCGGCAGCGTGGTGCCCGGGCGTCCGGTCGCCTGACGCGCGCCGGGCGCTTCAGGGGCAACGGTCATGGTCGCTCATTCCTGTGTGGCGTACCTGTGTGGCGTAGGGGACGTGCGGGCGCCGTGGGTGCTCAGGCGTCGCTCGTCGCGCCCGAGCGGGAGCGGGCGACGATGGACGAGGCGGCGAAGTTGACGATCAGCGTCATGACGAACAGCGAGAAGCCGGCCGCCATCAGCGCGGACATGCTGAACTCGCCGGCCTCGCCGTAGCGCAGGGCGATCAGCGAGGAGAC
The DNA here is from genome assembly GCF_002217755.1 of Streptomyces hyaluromycini. GTDB lineage: Bacteria > Actinomycetota > Actinomycetes > Streptomycetales > Streptomycetaceae > Streptomyces > Streptomyces hyaluromycini. Next base: position 1,064,625 of record NZ_BCFL01000016.1, read on the forward strand.
CGAGCTGGTACCGGACTGCAGGATGTGCCACTGGACCTGGAAGGTCACCGAGATGATCATGAAGACGGCGATCGTCTCGCCCAGCGCGCGGCCGAGCCCGAGCATCGTGCCGCCGATCATCCCGCCGCGCCCGAAGGGCAGCACCACGCTGCGGATCATGCCCCAGCGGGTGGCGCCGAGCGCGTAGGCGCCCTCGCGCTCACCGGCGGGCGCCTGCGAGAAGACCTCGCGCATGATCGAGCAGATGATGGGCGCGATCATCATGCCGACGACCAGTCCCGCGATGAACGTCGAGGACGTGTAGATGCTCTCGGGCGCGAGCGGGTCGTTCGGGTCGGCGCCCTGCACGTCGAAGACGGGGATCCAGCCGAAGTAGGCGGAGATCCAGCGGGCGATCGGCAGGACCTTGTCCTGGAGGAAGAAGACGCCCCACAGGCCGTAGACCACGGACGGTACGGCGGCCATCAGGTCGACGACGCTGATCAGCGTCCGGCGCAGCCGCGGCGAGGCGTACTCGGAGATGTACAGCGCGGCGCCGGTGGCCAGGGGCACGGCCACGAACACCGCGACGGTCGCGATCAGGATGGTCCCGACGATGACGGCCGCGATGCCGAACTTCCCGCTGCCGGGCTCCCAGTCGGCGGTGGTCAGAAACGACCAGCCGGCCTTGTCCAGCGCCAGCCAGGCCCGGTAGAGCAGGAAGCCGCCGACGAGCAGCATCACGGCCAGCACGAGACCGCCGCCGGAGCGCAGCACCGCGCGGAACACCCGGTCGGGCAGCCCGGGATCGGCGTACAGGCGTCTCCGTACGTCGGGGTCTCCGGCGTCGGTGGAGCCGACGCCCGCGATCACGGGCTGCGGCTGTCTGGTTCTTCTCAGCGAAGGCACGGTCCCGACACTCCGTGCCATCGGTTGACATGCACATCCCGAGGTGTGAACTACGGGTTCCCTAAGGGCAACATCGGCCCCGGCCGCACGGGCATGCCTCACCCCCGACCAGGGCCTCTGCCGCCCCGGTTGACCTGAGGGATCAGCCCTTGCCTACTCGCCCCATAACTCGGGCCCGGCATATACCAGTTCGGCGATCGTCGCGCGGAACCGGTCGTAGGACGCACGGCAGGTGGCATGCCTCTCGTACGTCCGCGCCGAGCCCGCCAGATGGCGGCCGGAGTCGTCCCAGACCACCCACACCCAGCCGCCGCCGTCGGAACCGTGCTGCACCCCGCCCCCGGTACGGGAGTGCAACGCGCACATGCGATGAAACGCGGCACGACATCGGGCATGGCTGTCGTGCGAGGTGAGCGAGACCGCCACCGATCTGCCGTTCGGCGCCACCAGACGCCAGCCGAACCTGCCCTGCCCGTCGATGTCCACCTGGCATCTCATGCCCGCTGCCCCGGCGGCAGGTCTTGCCGCCCTCTCGGACCGCTCCATGTCCCACCCCCGCCGCCCAATCGGTTAGTAAAATCCGCAGGTACGGCACTCTGGGGCGGCAGCAGCAATCTACTGAGGCGCGGGTGGCAACGCCCGGACAAAACTGACTGCCGCGGCCACGCTTCATGTAGAGGTATCCCCTAGGTAACCCGTAGGCAAGACACAGAGAAAGCGCTCCCACCCGGACCGGGACAACGTTGCCAATTGGGGCGTCACCACAAACGGCTCCGCCGACCGCCGACTTCGAACCGGAGCAGCTTCCGTTGGCCCGCTAGCCCGCGACCCGCAACAGGAGCTTCCCCGTGCTCGTCCGGGCGCCCATCAGGCGGTGCGCCTCCGCCGCCTCCTCCAGCGCGAACTCGGCCGTGACCGGCAGGGTCACCGTGCCGTCCACCGCCTTCGCGAAGGCCCGGGCGGACAGCTCCCGCAGCACGTCCGGCGCCGTCTGGGCGAGCGTCAGGATGGAGAAACCGGCGACCGACAGGCCCCGCGGATACAGCTCCGGCTGGCCCGCCGTCCAGGCCGGTTCGCCGCTCGCGTTGCCGTAGGAGACCAGGCGGCCGAAGCGGGCCAGGGACGACAGGCTCGCGCGCAGCGTCCTGCCGCCGACGGGGTCGAGGGCCAGGTCGACGCCCCGGCCGCCGGTGGCCTCCTGGACCGGCTCCTCGAAGTCGCCGACGAAGACCTCGTCGTAGCCGTGGTCCCGCGCATACGCCGCCTTCGCCGCGCTCGACACCACGCCGTACACCGCGGCCGCGCCCGCCGCCTTCGCCAGTTGCCCGGCCGCCGTGCCGACCCCGCCCGCCGCACCCTGCACGAGGACGGTCTCGCCGGGCTGGAGGCGCCCGACGGTGTGGACGAGGGCGTATGCCGTCGGCAGGACGGACGGGAGCGTGGCTCCGGTGCGCAGGTCCGCCCCTGCCGGCAGCGCGAAGACCGTCGCCGCCTCCGTCACGGCCACGTCCGCGTAGGCGCCGCCCTGTGTCAGCGCGGCCACCTCCTGGCCGACGGCGAGGTCCGTGACGCCGGCGCCGAGGGCCCTGACCCGGCCCGAGACCTCCAGTCCCGGGCGGAACGGCAGGCCCGGCACGCGGTAGCCCTCCGAACGTGCCTTGAGGTCGGCGAAGTTCACGCCCGCGTACGCCACGTCGATGCTCACCTCACCCGGGCCCGGCTCGGGGACGTCCGCCGCCACCGCCTTCAGGACCTCAGGACCGCCGTATTCCTGCAACTCGACCGCGCGCATGGCACACACCCCTCAGCGAGTGTTCAACATGAATCGAACACTCGGGAGTGTATGGTTTTCATCGAACACTCGGCAAGCAGAACACGGCAGTGAGGAGGACGGCATGGCCGGCACGAGCCATCGGGCCGCCCCCGAGCACACCCACCCCGACGAGGTACCCGTCCTCACCGCGCTCGCCGCGCTCGCCGACCCTGTACGCCTCACGCTCGTCAGGGAGCTGGCCGCCGACGCCGAGTGGTCCCGCAGCTGCGGCAGCTTCGACGTGCCCGTCGGCAAGGCCGCCCTCAGCCACCACTTCTCCGTACTGCGGGCGGCCGGCCTCGTCGAACAGCGGGACGAGGGGCCGCGCCGGGTCAACCGCCTGCGGCGAGCGGAGTTCGAGGCGCGCTTCCCGGGACTGCTCGACCTCGTCCTGCGACCGGAGCCGCACCTGTAGGGCCTGGCGAGAGGACCTGGCGATCCCCGACCCTCGACGCCGCACACGAGACACTCCGTCACGGGCTCCCCTTCCCGCCCACCTCGAACCAGAGCAGCTTCCCGGCGCCGCACTTCAGGGGGCCGTCCCCCAGCGCCAGGCCACCCCATCGGTCGGCGTACTCCGTCACCAGACACAGCCCACGCCCGCTCTCAGCGTCCGCCGGCACGGGCGGCACCCGATTCCAGGGCGGTTCGCCGAAAGGGGCGGGGACATGCGGATGACTGTCCCAGACCCCGACCCGCAGCCGCCCGTCCGCGAGCGCGGTGAGGCGCAGCGAAACGGGTCCGCCGCTGTACAGGTAGGCATTGGCGACGAGTTCGGACGTCAACAGCTGTACAGCATCAAGGACTTCACCTCTGCCGTGACTGTCCAACACGGACCGTACGGTCATACGTGCGACACGTGCGGCGCGGGGGTCATGGGGCAGGCGGAGGGCGTACACCCAGGTGTCGTGCGGGGCTACGGTGACCATGAACGGCTCCTACGGTGGGAGGACTCGGTTCCCTCGACAATCCGACCGGGCGGTGGCAGTGCCGCGCGCGGACAGGGCGGCGCGGTGCGCTTCCGGCTTATGGGGCGGGAGTTGAGCGGCTCGGGTTTCACCGTAGCGGTAGCCGTAGAATGGTTTCTACGAAATCTGCCGATACATGCGACGCTGCACTCCTGTGGGTGACCGTGTACGAAGCAAGGCGAAGGAGCGGAAGAACATGCCGCCACGGCAGACACCCACGGCACGGCAGCTGCGCCTGGGCGCCGAGCTGCGCAAGCTCCGCGAGAAAACGGGTCTCACCGCCCGGGAAGCCGGCGAGATGATCGGCGCGAACCAGGCACGCATCAGCAACATCGAGACGGGCCGCTTCGGCCTCAGCGAACAGCGTGTCCGCACACTCGCCGACAACTACAGCTGTACAGACTCGGCCCTGATCGACGCACTCGTGGCCATGGCGGGCCACCGGGACCGCGGCTGGTGGGAGGAGTACCGGGGCACTCTGCCGCCTCACTCACTGGACCTTGCGGAGATGGAGCACCACGCCGTCGCCCTGCGAGTGGCCCAGGTCATCAACATCCCTGGCCTGCTCCAGACCCCGGAGCAGGCCCGCACACTGTTCCGCCAGGTGGTCCCCGAGTTGCGACCGCACGAGATCGAGTACCGCATCTCCCATCGCATCAAGCGCCAGGCCGCCCTCCACCGCGAGCGACCGACCCCGTACACGGCGATCATTCACGAGGCCGCTCTGCGCATGCGATTCGGTGGCCGGGACGTAGCCCGAGCCCAGTTGGACCACTTGGCGAAGATGAGCGAACTCCCGCACGTCACTGTCCGGGTGATCCCGTTCGACGGCACCGCGTTCCCCACGGTGGGCCACGGGCTCGACTACGCCTACGGCCCCGTCCCCGCCCTGGACACGGCGCAGCTCGACGCCGCCCACGGCAGCGAACTCGTTGACTCGGCAGCACAGTTGGCCAAGTACCGACTCATCCTCGACCGCATGCAGGAGTCCACCCTGGAGCCCGAGGATTCCCGCGACCTCATCCACCGCATCGCACAGGACACCTGAGAGCCGAGCCATGACAGAACTCACCTGGCAGAAGTCCACCTACAGCGAGGAAGCATCCTCGTGCGTCGAGATAGCCCCCACCCCGACCACGATCCACATACGCGACTCCAAATACCCCTCCGGCCCTCACCTCACCCTCCGGCCCACCGCCTGGGCGGACTTCGTCTCGTACACGGCGCAACCGGGCCGCTGAGCGCGGGGCAGTTGGTCCTCGTCACTGCATGGCCAGCCTCACCAGCCAGGGGTGTCCGGGATGTATGCGCGTCAGCCACCCGTTGAGAGCTTCGCGCCGTGTCCGGCTCAGCAGCGGCAGCACCCCGTCGAAGTCGGCGTGGTCCTTGGGCCGTGTCTCCTTCGCCTTGAACAACAGCACCAGCTCCGGGACAAGGTAGGGGACGCCGTCCGCACTCCTGTCGATGACCGCGGCGTACGGCAGCCGCAGGCTTTCGTCCCGTCGGCAGATCCATGTCCCGCCCTCGTGCGGCTCGCGGAAGACGTCGAAGAGGAACCGCCCGCTCGCCGGATCCCGCAGCCACGTCTGGTGCGTTGCCGCGAGCACCTCGTCTTCTGCCCTTTCCCAGACCCGTCCCGAGCCCACCGCGTCAAACACGTACTCGGGGAAGCGGTCCCGCACCTCCGCGAACCCGGCCGCAGGAATGGCGATCTCCAGATCGCCGTGGGGCCTCGACTGCCCGCCACGGAAAAGGTCCAGAGCCCACCCGGCCGCAACACACCAGGGCACGCCGACCCCACCCAAGCGGGCCGCGACCTGTTCCGGCCGCCACGGGTCCGCCCAGCGGGCGGTCAGTTCGTCAGCGTCGAGAACGGCACCGCCGGGTGGCAGGGAATCAGGCATCAGCACAACGTACCGCCGCGCATCACAAGATCCTCCATGCCGGATCGACGGCGGCGTGATCACTCGTACGTGCGATGGCGCCCGAGCGAGTTTCGAAGTAGTTTCAAAGTCATGAGTGCCGAGAGCGCAGCCGTGAACTTCTCCGAGCTGGTGAACAAGAACAAGCAGACACTCGCCCGGCTCCAGGATTCACCGAGACTGCTCCTGCACCGCAGAGACGGTGAGGACCTGGTTCTCACCACCGCCGCGCGAGCCGAGCAGGACCAGACCGTGGTGTCCGCGGCCACCCGGATGCTGGCCGCGATGGCGCGCCGGGAACCCGGCAGCATGGAACTGCTTCTCGACATACTGCCGGACGCCTTCCCCTGGGTCCGCTTCCTGCCCGAGCCCGATCTCCACGCCTTCGCCGTCGAACTGGTCGACACCATGCGCGCCGCCGACTCGGTCGGCAACAGTGCCTCCGTCGCCCAGTTGCTCATCGCCTGGCAGCACACCGCCGAGGTCTACTCCGACCCCGAGCTGCTGGCCGCGCTGACCAGGGATCACGGCGAGGACGTCGACGCCGACCCGACTCTGGCGGGAATCGGCCGTCCGAGCCGCCTACTGCCGTGAGGCCGGAGACGCCCGCCGGATTCGAGCTCCCCGTTTTCTGGACTTGCTAGTCCATTTTCCCGGGCGCACAGTGGGCCGCGTCCGACGGGGACAGCGAGTGACACGGAGGGTTGATCATGACCATGCGGCTGACGGGCAGGACCGCGCTGGTGACCGGTGCGACCAGCAACATCGGGCGGGCGATCGCGGAGGCCTTTGCCGCCGAGGGGGCGCATGTCGTCGTCTCGGGGCGTAGTGGCGTGCGTGGGGCGGAGGTGGTCGAGGGGATCCGTTCCCGCGGCGGCCGTGCCGACTTCGTGCGGGCCGACCTGGACGGCAGCGCCGCCGCCTCGCGGGCGCTCGCCGAAGAGGCGACGCGGGTCCTGGGCGGCCGTATCGACGTCCTCGTCAACAACGCGGGCATCTATCCCGGCGACGCGACCACCGCCACCGACGAGAAGACCTTCGACCAGGTCTACGCGGTCAACGTCAAGGCCCCGTTCTTCCTGACGGCGGCCGTCGCGCCCGCCATGGCGGAGGCCGGCGGCGGGGCGATCGTCAATCTGGGGTCCTGGATCGCGCGCCTCGGCATCCCCGTCGGCGCGCTCTACAGCTCCACCAAGGGGGCCGTGGAGACGCTGACCCGCGCCTGGGCCGCGGAGTTCGGGCCGCGGGGGGTACGGGTGAACGCGATCTCGCCGGGTGTGGTGCTGGCGGCGGACGCCGAGGACGCCAGCCTCGCCGAGGTCATGATGAAGGGGACGCCGGCGGGCCGGATGGGCACGCCGGACGAGATCGCGAGCGCGGCGGTGTATCTGGCGGCCGACGAGTCGTCGTTCGTGCACGGCATCGTGCTCGACGTGGACGGCGGCCGCACGACCGCTGCCGTCATCGCGGCCTAGCCGCCCCGGCCGGCTCCAGGTCGCGCCGCAGGTCCGCGATCCCCTGGTCGAGGGCGGCCCGCAGATGGGCGGACCGCCCCGTCGACAGGAGGATGGACACCCCGCCCTGGATCGCGGCGAGCAGGGCGGCGGCCCGTGCGTCGACGTCCACGTCGGTCCCGGGACCGACGTTCGCCTGCACCGCGCGGATGCCCGCCGCCAGGCTCTCCTGCCACTTCCGCATCAGCTCGACCACGATCGCCCGCGCACCCGGCGTCGACCGCCCGACCTGGAGGAACAGCGACCCGAGCGGGCAGGTGTCGCCCTGCGCCTCGTAGCGGGCGATCACGGCGTCCCGCCACCGTTCCCAGTCCTCCCAGGATGCGAGGCGGCCGAGATACGGCTGCTGGTCCTCCAGCACCTGCTCCGCCTCGAACCGCGCGACGGCGAGCAGCAGTCCGTCCTTGCCGTCCGGGAAGTAGTGGAAGAGCTGGCTCTTGCTGGTGCCGGTCCGCGCCATGACGTCGTCGAGGGTCACCGAGCCGACCCCCCGTTCCCGCAGCACCCCGGCGGCCCCCGCGACGATCCGGCCCCGGGTGGCCTTCCCCTTGGCCGTCAGTTCCCTGCCCCGCATCGCCCGACCTCCGCACAGTGGACCGTACAGTCCACTCTATGGGCTCAGCCGGCGAAGAGGGTGCCGGCCAGGGCCACGCTGACGACGGTGCCGCCGATGATGCTCAGCAGGGCGTTGTTGCGGCGCCAACGTCGGCGTCGCCGTCGCCGACGACGCGGCGTACAACACCTTCCTCACCGGCAAACTCACCGGCCTCCCCGGCATCCTGCGCGTCGGGTCCCACCTCGCCATGAAGAAGATCAAGACCGACGACTGACGGCCGGCACGCAGGGCGGCCCCGCGGGAACCCGCTCAGGCGGACTGCGACAGGGAGACAACCGCCGAGAGTGCACAGAGCAGTGCCATGGCTCCCAGGAGCAGGGACAGCCCACCGTAGACCCAGATGTTCATGTGTCTGTCGTAGGCGATCAGGATGATCCGCTCGGGATCCTCCGGCCGGTACAGAAGCTCTACTCCGTCGCCCTCTGACAGTGGGCTGCGTATCGCGTGTCCTCCGCCCTCACCCGTGACCTTTCGGCCGTCCGGGAGCGTGTAGCGGACCTGGGGGTACAGCTGCGCGTCCCCGTCGCCGTCCGTCGTCTCCCGGATGTCGATGACGATGCCGGTCGTCCGGATCCCACGCCGACGAACTCCGTGAACTCGCCGGGCATCGCGCCCTACGGCAACGGTGGCGCCGGCGAACACCGCGCTGAGCAGCGCCTCCACTATGAACTCCCCCATACGAGAACCCTAGGCCTCGGCATGCCGAGTCGTGTGCCGCCTCGCGCTTTCGCCCCGCACCGGGCCCGCGCAGTCTCACATCCGGGATCTCAGCACGTCGACCTCACAGCCCGGCGCGAACGGGTCGAAGCCGTGCTCGGCCAGCCAGCGAACTATCAGCAGGCTGCGCAACGACCACCACGCGTGGATCACGTCGAGGTCGATGTCGGTGCCATAGCCGGCGACGACGTCGTCGAGGTGCTCCTCGTGGCCGAGCGTGAAGGTGGCGAGGTCGTACAGGGCATCGCCCTGGCCCGCCTCGGACCAGTCGATGATGCCCGTGACCTCGTCGCCGTCGACGAAGACGTGCGCGATCTGCAGGTCGCCGTGCGTGAACGCCGCAGTCCACGGCCGGAGCGCGGCCTCGGCGACCTGTCGGTTGCGGGTGACCAGGCCGGCGGGCAGGAGGCCGTTCGCCACGAGCAGCTCGCACTCGTCGTCGAGTTCCGCCGCCAGTGCGGCGACGCTCCGGCCGGCCCGGCCCGTCCGGGGCGGCAGGGGCGCGTCGTGCAGCTTCCGGATGGCGGCGCCCGCCGCGGCCCACGCCGTCGGCGACCCGGTCGACGGCCCGCCGAGGCGCCCGAGCGTCGTCCCCGGGAGTGCGGCGAGCGCGAGCACGGGCGGCTTGCGCCACAGGACCTCAGGGGTCGGGACCGGCGCAAGGGACATCACCTCGACCTCGACGTCGATGCGCGCCTGATCGGCGTCCACCTTCAGGAACACGTCACCGACGCGCAGAGTCGCGCGCTCGGAATGGGCGACGACGACTTCGACCTCATCCATGGGCGACCAGTATCCCGGGGACGATCGCCGACGTCGCCGGGTTTGCCGCGGGCGATTACGCGGCCGGCCAGGTCCCAGGTCGAGCCCACCACTTCTGTCAGGAGGCCTGAAGCGCCCGGACCTCTCCGGCACACGGCACCGGCAACCCCCAGGGGCGCGGAGCTGTGACATGTACGGCTCCGCCGCGCGGGCGCGAACGGCCCCCACCGGGCCGCACCCGGGCGACCACCCGCACTCCCTCGGCCCCCCCTTCGGCCTACCCCACCGCCAGCAGAATCGCCAGCAACACCGCCCCCGCCACCGCCGGCGCGGCCACCTCGTACGCCCACCGCACCGTGATCTCACCCTGCGCCGACTCCGCCGGCCCCCTGCTCTCCAGCATCTCCCGCAGGTCGTCCATGACCTTGTCGGTCTCCGCGCGCATCGGCCCGCTCGCGTGCTCGGGCTCGACATGCCCCCCGAACCCCCCGGACGCACCGAACCCGCCGAACCCGCCGAGCCCGCGCCCGGCGCCCCCCGGCCGCCCGCGCTGCGCGTCCGCCTGTGCCTTCGCCGTCCGGCGCGCCGCCTTCTTGCGGTTCCGCAGGGACACCGGGATCGCCCACAGCTGGTACTTCGCACCGGACTTGGCGATCACCTCGTTCGAGTAACCGGACCGCAGGGAGGCGATCTCCCCCCATGGCAGCGTGATCACCCGGAACGGGTTCCGCACCCGCAGCCGGTCCTCGCCCGCGAACACCGCGGGGCGCAGGGTGAAGGCGACGACCAGCGGCACGAGGAGGATGAGCGCGGCGAGGGCCAGCCAGGGGGTACGGCCGTGTCCCCGGAACAGCGCGTCGATGCCGAGCCAGCCGACGATGGCGAGGAGCAGTACGCCGCCGATCAGCGCCTGGGGCGATCGGTAGATGCGGTCCTTGACGAGGGGCGTGGTCATAGCGCCGATTCTGCCCCAGACGTTCGCATCGGCGCCGTGGGGGCATCATCGAATGTGTGCGAGTGCGGGTCGAATATGGTTGCCCGCGCGGTTCCCCCCCCAGCCCTTCGGCCGGGGGTACCCCCGGCGCCCCTTGAGGCAGGGCAGATCCCCCGCCTCAAGAAGAACCGTTCCCTCGGGGTGTACAGCCGCTACGCGCGTAGATATGCTCGGCTGGTGACCATGCCCACCACCGCACCCCACGCACTTGCTGACGTCACCGCGTCCCACAGCACGCTGCGCCGCTTCCTCCACGGGCTGCCCGGCGTCGACGCGGTCGGCCTGGAGGCGCGTGCCGCCTCCCTCGGCACCCGTTCCATCAAGACCACCGCGAAGGCGTACGCCATCGACCTCGCCATCTCGATGGTCGACCTGACGACGCTGGAAGGCGCGGACACCCCGGGCAAGGTCCGGGCGCTCGGCGCCAAGGCGGTCCACCCGGACCCGACGGACCGTACGACGCCCGCCACGGCCGCCGTCTGCGTCTATCCCGACATGGTGGCCGTCGCCAAGGAGGCCGTCGCCGGCTCGTCCGTCAAGGTCGCGTCCGTGGCCACCGCCTTCCCGGCCGGCCGCGCGGCGCTCGACGTCAAGCTCGCCGACGTGCGCGACGCCGTGAGCGCCGGCGCCGACGAGATCGACATGGTCATCGACCGCGGCGCGTTCCTCGCCGGCAACTACATGAAGGTGTACGAAGAGATCACCGCCGTGAAGGAGGCCTCGGGCGCCGCCCGCCTGAAGGTCATCTTCGAGACCGGCGAGCTGTCGACGTACGACAACATCCGGCGGGCGTCCTGGCTGGGCATGCTCGCGGGCGCCGACTTCATCAAGACGTCGACCGGCAAGGTCGCCGTCAACGCCACCCCGGCGAACACCCTCCTCATGCTGGAGGCCGTGCGCGACTTCCGGGCGCAGACCGGCGTCCAGGTCGGCGTCAAGCCCGCCGGCGGCATCCGGACCAGCAAGGACGCGATCAAGTTCCTCGTCCTGGTGAACGAGACCGCGGGCGCGGACTGGCTGGACAACCACTGGTTCCGCTTCGGCGCCTCCTCGCTCCTGAACGACCTGCTGATGCAGCGTCAGAAGCTGGCCACCGGCCGCTACTCCGGCCCCGACTACGTGACGGTGGACTGATCACCATGGCCAAGGAAAAGATGACCACCGCATTCGAGTACGCACCGGCGCCCGAGTCCCGCTCCGTCGTCGACATCGCGCCCTCCTACGGCCTCTTCATCGACGGCGAGTTCACGGAGGCCGCCGACGGCAAGGTCTTCAAGACGGTCAGCCCGAGCACCGAGGAGGTGCTGTCCGAGGTCGCCCGGGCCGGCGCCGAGGACGTCGAGCGCGCCGTGAAGGCCGCCCGCAAGGCCTTCGAGAAGTGGTCCGCGCTGCCGGGCTCCGAGCGCGCCAAGTACCTCTTCCGGATCGCCCGGATCATCCAGGAGCGCAGCCGTGAGCTGGCCGTCCTGGAGACCCTGGACAACGGCAAGCCGATCAAGGAGACCCGCGACGCCGACCTGCCCCTGGTCGCCGCGCACTTCTTCTACTACGCGGGCTGGGCCGACAAGCTCGACCACGCCGGCTTCGGCGCGAACCCGCGGCCGCTCGGCGTGGCCGGCCAGGTCATCCCGTGGAACTTCCCGCTCCTGATGCTGGCGTGGAAGATCGCCCCGGCGCTGGCCACCGGCAACACGGTGGTCCTCAAGCCCGCCGAGACGACCCCCCTCTCCGCGCTCTTCTTCGCGGACATCTGCCGCCAGGCGGGCCTGCCCAAGGGCGTCGTCAACATCCTCCCCGGCTACGGCGACGCGGGCGCCGCGCTCGTCGCGCACCCCGACGTCGACAAGGTCGCCTTCACCGGCTCCACCGCCGTCGGCAAGGAGATCGCGCGCACGGTCGCGGGCACCCGCAAGAAGGTCACCCTGGAGCTGGGCGGCAAGGGCGCCAACATCGTCTTCGACGACGCCCCGATCGACCAGGCCGTCGAAGGCATCGTCACCGGGATCTTCTTCAACCAGGGCCAGGTCTGCTGCGCGGGCTCCCGGCTCCTCGTCCAGGAGTCGATCCACGACGAGCTGCTCGACTCCCTGAAGCGCCGGCTGTCGACGCTCCGGCTCGGCGACCCGCTGGACAAGAACACGGACATCGGCGCGATCAACTCCGCCGAGCAGCTGGCCCGGATCACCACGCTCGCCGACCAGGGCGAGGCGGAGGGCGCCGAGCGCTGGTCCCCGGCCTGCGAACTCCCGTCCTCCGGCTACTGGTTCGCCCCGACTCTCTTCACGAACGTCACCCAGGCGCACACCATCGCCCGCGACGAGATCTTCGGCCCGGTCCTTTCGGTCCTGACCTTCCGCACCCCGGACGAGGCGGTGGCGAAGGCCAACAACACGCAGTACGGCCTCTCCGCCGGCATCTGGACCGAGAAGGGGTCGAGGATCCTGGCGGTCGCGGGCAAGCTGCGCGCCGGCGTCGTCTGGTCCAACACGTTCAACAAGTTCGACCCCACCTCGCCGTTCGGCGGGTACAAGGAGTCGGGCTTCGGCCGCGAGGGCGGTCGCCACGGCCTGGAGGCATACCTCGCCCCGTCGAGCCCGGAGGGCAAGCGATAAATGAGCACAGTTGACCGCACCAATGAGCGCCTGACTGTCTTCAAGACCTACAAGCTGTACGTCGGCGGGAAGTTCCCGCGTTCCGAGAGCGGCCGGGTGTACGAGGTGACCGACTCGAAGGGCAAGTGGCTGGCCAACGCACCGCAGGCCAGCCGTAAGGACGCCCGGGACGCGGTCGTCGCCGCGCGCAAGGCGTTCGGCGGCTGGTCCGGGGCCACGGCCTACAACCGCGGCCAGGTCCTCTACCGCGTCGCGGAGATGCTGGAGGGCCGTCGGGACCAGTTCGTGCGCGAGGTCGCGGACGCCGAGGGCCTCGGCAAGTCCAAGGCCGCCGCCGTCGTGGACGCGACCGTCGACCGCTGGGTCTGGTACGCGGGCTGGACCGACAAGATCGCCCAGGTGGTCGGCGGCGGCAACCCGGTCGCGGGCCCGTTCTTCAACCTCTCGACGCCGGAGCCGACGGGTGTGGTGGCGGTCGTCGCCCCCCAGGAGTCGTCGTTCCTGGGCCTGGTGTCGGTGGTCGCGCCCGTGATCGCCACCGGCAACACGGCCGTCGTCGTCGCGAGCGAGAAGGCGCCGCTCCCGGCCCTCTCCCTCGCCGAGGTGCTCGCCACCTCCGACGTCCCCGGCGGAGTCGTCAACGTCCTCTCCGGCCGTACCGCGGAGATCGCGGCGCCGCTGGCCGCGCACCAGGACGTCAACGCGATCGACCTCGCGGGCGCCGACGAGGTGCTGGCGAAGGAGCTGGAGATCGCGGCGGCCGACAATCTGAAGCGCGTCCTCCGTCCACAGCCTGTGGACGACTGGACGGCGACACCGGGCCTCGACCGCCTGACGGCGTTCCTGGAGACGAAGACGGTGTGGCATCCGACGGGCTCGCTGGGCGCGTCGGGGTCTTCGTACTGATCCACTCCCTCCGGGTGGGGAACTGCGGGCCGTTCGTGGCCGGTCGCGCCCACGCGGCGCCAGCCGCATATCGACCACGGCCCGCGCCCCTTACGGGGCGCTCAGTGCACCGAGCCCAGCAGCTGGCCCACCACCGGAATCGAGCCGATCGACGGCGCCTGCGCCAGCGGCCCCGTCAGCATCTTCGACGTCAGCGGCTTGAAGTCGGCCAGCTGCGTCCCCACCCCGTTGTCCAGCGGGTCGACACCCGTGCCCGCGAGCGGGTTGGGCTTCAGACCCGTCACCGGGCCCGTGACGTACGGCAGTACGCCGCCCAGTGCCTGCATGCCCGCCTGCGGGTCGATCTGGCCGAGCGAGGTGGGCCGGGTCCGCACCACGTCCACCACGGGCCGGGTGTCCGCGGCGGCCGTCGCGGCGCCCGCGCCGAGCGCCACACCTGCCGTGGCGAGGGCGGCCAGGGCGCGCCGGGCGGTCGGGGTCGGGGAGGACGCGTGTCGGGGCATCACTGGTGCCACCTTCTGGTGCGCAGGGTAATCGTGTCGGCGCACAGGGTAGTTGAGGTGTGACTCACGCTCCAAAGCCGACCCGCGGGGTCGGCAGGAGGCTCCCCATACGTCAAACTGGTGTTCCGTGAGCATTCATCCCCCGTCCCCCGCCCGCGTCGTGCTGCTGTGCGGCCCTTCGGGCTCGGGCAAGTCACTCGTCGCAGCCCGTTCCGGGCTCCCCGTCCTGCGCCTCGACGACTTCTACAAGGAGGGCGACGACCCGACTCTGCCGTTGGTGGCGGGGAGTTCGGACATCGACTGGGACCATCCGGAGTCCTGGGACGCGGAGGTCGCGGTCGAGGCGATCGGGCGGCTGTGCGCGACGGGGTCGACGCCCGTACCGGTATATGACATAGCACTGAGCGCCCGCACCGGCGCCGAGACACTGGACATCGGCCGCACCCCCCTGTTCATCGCCGAGGGCATCTTCGCCGCCGAGATCGTGGACCGCTGCCGCGAGCTGGGGCTCCTGGCCGATGCGCTCTGCCTGAGCCGGGGTCCGGTGAAGACGTTCCGCCGCCGTTTCCTGCGCGATCTCAAGGAGGGCCGCAAGTCGGTGCCGTTCCTGCTGCGGCGCGGCTGGCGGCTGATGCGGGCGGAGCGCACGATCGTGGCCCGCCAGGTGTCCCTGGGCGCGTACCCGTGCGACCGGGACGAGGCGCTGGGCCGGATGGCGGCGGCCGCGGTGGGCCGGCAGACCCAGGACCGGACACCGGCCGCCTGACCGCCTGGTCGCCCGACCGTCGCGGCGAACGAAGAAAGCGGGACTGGATGGACCCCCCGGCCCTCCAGTCCCGCTTCCCCCGTCGCTCCGCCGAACACCCCCGTGTCCCCCGTGGCGGAGCTCCCCCGTGCTTCCCCCAGGTCCCCCCGGACCCGCTTTCCCCCGTGTTTCCCGTGGGTCCCCCCGGACCCTCCCCCAGGTCCCCCGTTTCCCCCGGTTTCCCCCGTCAGGATCCCCCCGGATCCCCTTACCCTCAGGCGACAAGCTCCCCGAAGGCGTTCTCCTCGTCACGGCCGAAGCTGAGGACCTCGTCCTCGCGCAGCCGGCGGAGCGACCGCCAGATGCTGGACTTCACCGTGCCGACACTGATGTCGAGGATCTCCGCGATCTCCGGGTCCGTGCGGCCCTCGTAGTAGCGCAGGACCAGCATGGTGCGCTGGAGTTCGGGGAGCCGGGCGAGCGCCTGCCACAGGACCGCGCGCAGCTCGGTGCCGCTCATCGCGTCCGTGTCGCCGGGCGTCTCCGGCAGTTCCTCGGTCGGGTACTCGTTGAGCTTGCGGCGCCGCCAGGCGCTGATGTGCAGGTTGGTCATCGTGCGTCGCAGGTAACCGCCCACGGCCGCCTTGTCGCTGATGCGGTCCCATGCCCGGTACGTCGAGAACAGCGCGCTCTGCAGCAGGTCCTCGGCCTCGTAGCGGTCACCGGTCAGGTGGTAGGCGGTCGCGTACAGGGAGGCGCGGCGCTCCTGGACGTAGGCGGTGAACTCCGCCTCGGTCAGCGAGCGGCGCTCCCCCGTGTCCTCCCCGTACGCGGATCCCCCGTGTGCTTCCCCCGTGAAGCTGTCAACCACCGTCATGTAGCCGGTGTGCTGACGTCCGGTGCCGCGAGCGCACCCCCGCCCGCTCACGGCACCGGACTTCTCGGAACCCCGGTTCACGTCGTGCAGACGCGTGATCACTGCGCTGGTGCTGTGGCTGATCAGCGTGTTCATCTCGCGCCCCCCGTCGTGGACTTCCGGTAGTTCGGCTTGCCCAGGCCGTCCGCTTGCGCGGTTGCCTGTGCCGAGAACTCTGCCGGGCCACCTTCACGGCCGTATCCGCCGACTGTCACAGACCTGTCACAGGGGTCCGGCACAGAGCGTCCACAGACCATGCACAGGCGGTGGCGCTACAGAGGTTTGCGGAGAGCTGCGGGCCGCACAGGTCGTACGACGGGCCCTGCATGGGCCAGAATGAGCCCGTGCCTTCCCTGTTGCTGATCGAGGACGACGACGCCATCCGTACGGCCCTGGAGCTCTCACTGACGCGCCAGGGACACCGGGTGGCCACCGCTGCGACCGGTGAGGACGGTCTGAAGCTGTTGCGTGAGCAGCGGCCCGATCTGATCGTCCTCGATGTCATGCTGCCCGGCATCGACGGGTTCGAGGTGTGCCGGCGGATCCGGCGCACGGACCAGTTGCCGATCATTCTGCTGACCGCGCGCAGTGACGACATCGACGTGGTGGTCGGGCTGGAGTCCGGGGCCGACGACTATGTCGTCAAACCCGTCCAGGGCCGGGTGCTCGACGCCCGGATCCGGGCCGTGCTGCGCCGTGGGGAGCGGGAGTCCAGCGACTCGGCGACCTACGGCAACGTCGTCATCGACCGGTCCGCGATGACCGTGACGAAGAACGGCGAGGACCTCCAGCTGACGCCCACCGAGCTGCGGCTGCTGCTCGAACTGAGCCGGCGGCCGGGGCAGGCGCTGTCCCGGCAGCAGTTGCTGCGGCTGGTCTGGGAGCACGACTACCTCGGTGACTCGCGGCTCGTGGACGCGTGTGTGCAGCGGCTGCGCGCCAAGGTGGAGGACGTGCCCTCGTCCCCGACCCTGATCCGTACCGTGCGCGGTGTCGGCTACCGCCTGGACGCCCCTCAGTGACGGACCGGCAAGGGGGTCTCCGCGGCTGGGCCGCGGATCGCAAGGGAGCCATGTCCCGGCTGCGCTTCACCAGTCTGCGGCTCCGGCTCGTCGTCGTCTTCGGGCTCGTCGCGCTGACCGCCGCCGTGTCCGCGTCCGGCATCGCGTACTGGCTCAACCGCGAGGCCGTGCTCACCCGTACCCAGGACGCGGTGCTGCGCGACTTCCAGCAGGAGATGCAGAACCGGGCCGGCGCGCTGCCCGTGCATCCGACGCAGGACGAACTCCAGCGCACGGCCGGGCAGATGGCCAACAGCAGCCAGCGGTTCAGCGTGCTGCTGGTCGGCGACGACACCAACGGCAAGACGGTGTACGGCAGTTCGGACGGGCTCAGCGCGTTCGCGCTCGACGACGTGCCGACGTCGCTGCGGAAGGCCGTCGACAAGCAGCAGAAGGTGACGGACAGCAACAAGGCGACGTACCACCTGTACTGGCAGCGGGTCGTCGACCACGGCACGCCGTATCTCGTCGCCGGGACGCGGCTGATCGGCGGCGGGCCGACCGGCTACATGATGAAGTCCCTGGAGCCGGAGGCGAAGGACCTCAACTCGCTGGCGTGGTCGCTGGGGATCGCGACCGGGCTGGCGCTGATCGGCTCGGCGCTGCTGGCGCAGGCCGCCGCCACGACCGTGCTGAAGCCGGTGCACCGGCTGGGAGTCGCCGCGCGGCGGCTCGGCGAGGGCAAGCTGGACACCCGGCTGCGGGTGTCGGGGACGGACGAACTCGCGGATCTGTCCCGGACGTTCAACGACGCGGCCGAGGCGCTGGAGAAACGCGTCGACGACATGGCCGCGCGGGACGACGCGTCACGGCGGTTCGTCGCGGACATGAGCCATGAACTGCGTACTCCGCTCACCGCGATCACCGCCGTGACGGAGATCCTGGAGGAGGAACTGGAGGCGGAGTCCGGCTCGGTGGACCCGATGATCGAGCCCGCCGTCCGCCTGGTCGTCAGCGAGACGCGCCGCCTCAACGACCTCGTCGAGAACCTGATGGAGGTCACCCGCTTCGACGCCGGCACGGCCCGTCTGGTCCTGGACGACGTCGACATCGCCGACCAGATCACCGCCTGCATCGACGCCCGCGCGTGGCTGGACGCGGTGGATCTGGACGCCGAGCGCGGCGTCCACGCCCGCCTCGACCCGCGCCGCCTCGACGTCATCCTCGCCAACCTGATCGGCAACGCGCTCAAGCACGGCGGTTCGCCGGTGCGGGTGTCGGTGCGGATCGACGCAGAGGTACTGGTCATCGCCGTACGGGACCACGGTCCGGGGATCCCGGAGGACGTGCTCCCGCATGTCTTCGACCGGTTCTACAAGGCCAGCGCCTCCCGGCCGCGCTCCGAGGGCAGCGGCCTGGGCCTGTCCATCGCGACGGAGAACGCCCGCATCCACGGCGGCTCGATCACCGCCGCGAACTCCCCGGAGGGCGGCGCGGTGTTCACGCTCCGGCTGCCCCGGGACGCCTCACAGCTGGCGGAGGAGAGCAACGACTCCGGGGAGAAGGGCGCCTGATGCAGGTACGAGGACTCCGGGCGGTACGACGGCGGGGCGGGCCGGTGCTGGCCGTCGCCGGGCTCGCGCTCGCGCTCTCCGGGTGCGGGATCCGGGCCACCGAGGTGCCGACCGACTTCGGCGGGGCGCCCTCGCGGGTGCCGTGCTCGATGACCCAGCCGGATCTGTCGGCGCAGGACGAGCACGGGGTGCCGGTGCAGGTGTTCCTGCTGTGCGGTTCCTCACTGGTGACCGTCGACCGGGAGGTGCGCGTCCCCGACGGTTCGGCGGACGCCAAGCGGCGGGTGACAGTCGCCCAGGGGCTGCTCGACCAGCTCGCCGAGACGCCGTCGGCCGCCGAGAAGGAGGCCGGCTACACGACGTCCGTGCGGGGCGGGATGAGCGTCTGGGGGCCTCGGGCCGGGGATCCCGACGACACGCTGCGGCTGAGTACGTCGCCGCCGCAGCTGACGTCGTACGCGCTCGCCCAGATCGTGTGCACGCTGTCCGACTCGGCGGCCGCGGAGGGGGACGGGTCGGTGATCCTGGGCGGGCCGGGGAGGGAGGCGTTGCGGCGGTACGAGTGCACAGACGCCGTGCGTAATGCGCCGAGTGGGAATCGGCCGCCGTCCACTGAGGTGGCTTCTGGGTGAGGGGTGTTCTGGGCGCCTGAGGGGGCGCCGCTCAAGGGTGTGGGGCGAGTGCGGGTTGTGGGTGGTTGCTCGCGCCCACGCGGCGGAGCCGCATATTGATACAGCCCCGCGCCCCTTTGGGGCGCGTCTCCTGGGGCGCCTCGATAGGGACGGTTCGTCAGGGGCGGTTCGTCAGGGGCGGTTCGTCAGGGGTGTGTGTTTGAGGCCTCACTCTCGCATCCGGAACCGATCGTGTGCGCGGGCGCGTCTTGGGGGGCGTGCAGCGTCAAGGCTCCATCGGCGGCAGCGCCGCGATCCGCGTCCGTGTGGCAGGGGGTGTCCTCCTTGTCGCACATCTCGTGTTCGTCGCCTGGCTGATGCTGCGGCCGCTGGACGTGCCCTGGGTGATGCCCGCGAACCTGCACCCCTTCGCCGGTATCCGTGCCGACCTGGCGCTGGGCTGGCGCGAGGCGGCGCACCGGATCGGCGAGGGTCTCGCGCTGCTGGCCCCGCTGGGTGTGCTGCTGCCGATGACGCACGGGAAACTCCGGGTCTCCCCGCTCGCCTCCCTGATCAGTTCGGCCGCCGCGGGCGCCATGATCTCGCTGGGCATAGCCCTGCTGCAGACCGGGGTGCCCGGCCGTGTGGTGGACGTCGACTCGATACTCCTCAACACGGCCGGCGTCGTCGTCGCGCATCTGGCGGTGGTTCCGGCGGCCCGCGCCCGGCTCCGTCGGCGGGGTGAGCGGCGGCGGCCGGCCGCCCTCCCCCAGGAGGAAGCGGCTCAGGGTCGTACCCCGACGATTCCCAGGGTCGGGATCGCCCCGTAGAGCGACGCTTCGACCCGGTTCGTCTCCGTAGTGTGGAGGCCAGACGAGGGGCCGCACGGGCCGCCTCGCACCGGACGCTCACGAAGGAGCCGCAGATGTCCAGCCTCGCCCGCCCCACCCATGGCCGCATGATCGGCGGAGTGTGCGCCGCGCTGGCCCGGCGCTTCGGCACCTCCGCGACCACGATGCGGGTGATCTTCCTGCTGTCCTGCCTGCTGCCGGGCCCGCAGTTCCTGCTCTACATAGCGCTGTGGATCCTCCTCCCCTCCGAGGAGAAGGCCACGGCCTGGTAATCCCCTGGTACGAAAAAGCCGTTGGGGCGCTCCGGTAGACACCGGGGCGCCCCAACGGCGGTCCGATCGACCGGGGAGAGGTCAGCCGAGCGGAATCCCGTTGATCGGCAGGCCGTGCGTGGGCAGGCCCTGGACCGGCAGTCCGCCGAGGCGGCCGGCGACGGGCTTGGCCGGGCCGTCGGCGAGGACCTGCTCGACGGCGGGCTGGACGGCGGTCAGGCCGGCACCCAGGGCGGTCTGCCCCTGCGCGAGGGCCCCGCCGGCACCCGGCAGGGCCTTGGCGACGTTCTCGGCCGGCAGCGTCTTGGTGACGGTGCCCAGGGCCTGCGAGGCGTCCGGGACGGCCGGGGCCGCGTTGGCCGCGCCCGCGCCGACGGCGGCGAAGGCGGCACCGAGGGCGGCGACACCGAGGGTCTTGGCAGCAGACTGCTTCATCGTTAAATGCGTCCTTGGAATGCGGTGACGGGGATCGATAACGCGCTGAGCGGTCCTCGACCGTAAACATGCCGGGCCGCCCGCCGCAAACACCGAAATGCGGACGGACGGTGAAGGTCCGTCCGCATTCCGTTCCCCGCCCGGATTGCCGATCAGCCCTCCGGATCGGCAGAACCGCTGGTGGAGGCGGTCTGCCGGAACAGCCATTCGGATTTCAGCTCCGCATAACCGGGCTTGACGACGTCATTGATCATGGCAAGCCGTTCATCGAAAGGAATGAACGCTGATTTCATCGCATTGACGGAGAACCACTGCAGGTCTTCGAGCGTGTAACCGAACGCCTCGACGAGGTGCTCGAATTCCCGGGTCATGCTGGTCCCGGACATCAGCCGGTTGTCGGTGTTCACGGTGGCCCGGAAGTGCAGCCGGCGCAGCAGTCCGATCGGATGCCCGGCATAGGAGTCGGCGGCCCCGGTCTGGAGGTTGGAGCTGGGGCACAGCTCCAGCGGGATCCGCTTGTCGCGGACGTACGACGCCAGCCGGCCGAGCTTGACCGTGCCGTCCTCGTGGACCTGGATGTCGTCGATGATCCGCACCCCGTGGCCGAGCCGGTCGGCACCGCACCACTGGAGCGCCTGCCAGATGGACGGCAGCCCGAAGGCCTCGCCGGCGTGGATGGTGAAGTGGTTGTTCTCCCGCTTGAGGTACTCGAAGGCGTCGAGGTGCCGGGTGGGCGGGTAGCCCGCCTCCGCCCCGGCGATGTCGAAGCCCACCACGCCCAGGTCCCGGTAGCGGTTGGCGAGCTCGGCGATCTCCAGGGAGCGGGCCGCGTGCCGCATGGCGGTGAGCAGGGCGCCGACCCGGATCCGCCGGCCGTTCTCCCGGGCCAGGGCCTCGCCCTGCCGGAAGCCCTCGTTGACGGCCTCGACGACCTCTTCGAGGGAGAGGCCCTGCTCCAGGTGCTGCTCGGGGGCGTACCGCACCTCGGCGTAGACGACGCCGTCCTCGGCGAGGTCCTCGGCGCACTCGCGGGCGACCCGGACGAGGGCGTCCCGGGTCTGCATGACACCGACGGTGTGCGAGAACGTCTCCAGGTACCGCTCCAGCGAACCGGAGTCGGCGGCCTCGCGGAACCAGATGCCGAGCTTGTCCGGGTCGGCCTCGGGGAGGCCGGAGTACCCGGTCTCCCGGGCGAGGTCGGCGACGGTGCCCGGACGCAGGCCGCCGTCGAGGTGGTCGTGCAGCAGAACCTTCGGCGCCCGGCGGATCTGGTCCGGCGTCGGGATGTTCGCGGTGCTCTGGCTCGTCATTTCCGCACTGTAACTCCTACGCGCGTAGATCGCTCGGTACTCGGAGATTCCCGTTTCCGTCGATACGCAATGGTGACCGCACGCACGGGTCGCGTACACCGCCTCTTCTGACACTGTTCTGTCATGGCACAGCAAGCGACGCCGGCCCGAACGGCCAGCCTGAGCAGGGCAGTCGGCCAGGAACCGACGACGGCGACCGGAGCGGTCCTGCTCCTCCCCGGCGGGGAGGAGGTCTCCGCGCGCAAGCCGTCCCTCGTATGGGCGACGGCCCTCGTCCGCGCGCTCGGCCGCCGGCTCGCCCGCGACGGCCGCGGCGAGGGGCTGGCCGCGCACGTCGTCCACTACCGCTATCGCGGCTGGAACGGCAGCGAGGCACATCTCGCGGGGGACGCGACCTGGGCGGCGGACGAGGTGGTACGGCGCTACGGCGATGTGCCGGTGTGCCTGCTCGGCGTCGGGATGGGCGGGCGGGCCGCGCTGCACGCGGGCGGGCACGAGGCCGTCAACTCCGTTGTCTCCATCGCCCCCTGGCTGCCCGAGGCGGACGTGGCGGCGCCCGAGGAACCGGTTCGCCAGCTGGTGGGGCGGCGGGTGTTGATCGTGCACGGCACGAACGACGAACGGACCGACCCGGAGCTGTCGTTCCGGCTGGCGGCGCGGGCGAAGAAGGCGAATCGGGAGGTGTGCCGGTTCGAGGTGCACTCGGACGGCCACGGGTTGCATCAGCACCGGGACGAAGTCCTCGCTCTCGCTTCGGACTTCGTCATGGGGGCGCTGTACGGGCGGGCGGTGTCGCGGCCGGTGGAGGACGCGTTGGCTGCGCCGCCGCCGATCGGGTTGCGGATGCCACTTGCCGCGGACTTCGGCCGGTCGCTTCGTAGGGGCTGATGTCCGGTTACGGGGTGCGGGTTGTAGGTGGTTTTGCGCAGTTCCCCGCGCCCCTAGGGCCTGTCTGACAATTCCCGTCGTCGCCCGGAGGGCGGCCTCGCGGCGTCAGGTGCGTGCTCTCGGCGTGCCGGGGGTAGGCCCTCGTACTGGACGTACTTGGGTCTGCGCCCGGTGCGGCGAGAGTGCGTGCATGGCGTCGCGAGGCAGACGGGAATTGTCAGACAGGCCCTAGGGAAGGAGACTCCCGCGCCTTGAAAGCAGGAACTTCTTGAAGGCGGCCACTGGGGGCGTGTCCGGGTGGCCCTCCAGCCAGGCCACGCCGATTTCTCTGGCCGCTCTTGGGGCCGTGACCGTCAGTTCCACGACTCCCGGGCGGGGAAAGGCGGGTGGGGGGAGCAACGCGACCCCCAGCCCGGCCGCGACCAGGCCCCTCAACGTCTCCGCTTCCTCTCCCTCGAAGGCGATCCTCGGCTTGAAGCCCGCCTCCCTGCACACGTCGTCCGTGATGCGGCGCAGGCCGTAGCCCGGTTCCAGGGTCACGAAGGTCTCGTCGGCCGCCTCGGCGAGGCGGACGCGCCTGCGGCCGGCCAGCGGATGATCCGCGGGCACCACCAGGCGCAGCTTCTGTTCGTCGAGGCGGCGGGCGGCCAGGTCCGGGGCGTCCGGTACCGGGGAGGTCAGACACAGGTCCAGCTCGCCCGCCCGCAGCTTCTCGATCATCGCCTCGCCGTAGTTCTGGACGAGGCTGAAGCGGATGCGGGGATGGTCGACGCGGAAGGCCTGGAGGAGGCCGGGTACGGTCTCCGCGCCCATGGTGTGCAGGAATCCGAAGGCGACCTTGCCCGTCGTGGGGTCGGCGTCGGCGCGTACCTCGTCGGCGGCACGCTGCACCTCGCCGAGGGCGCGTTCGACCGAGGTGAGGAAGGTGCGGCCGGCGGGGGTGAGGGAGACGGTGCGGCCGTGCCGGGTAAAGAGGTCGACGCCCAGGTCCTGTTCCAGGCGGACCATCGCGCGGGACAGGGTGGACTGAGGGACGTCGAGCTCCTGGGCGGCCCTGGTGACATGCTCCGTGCGGGCCACGCCGGCGAAGTACGCGAGGCGGGGCGCGAGCAACATCGTCATGTCTTCTGTGTCACTGTACGGCGACAGGCGCCCCGCTGACCTCTGCTGATGCTCCATGGGAACGATTATGGCGATTCCATGCATTGGACGGATCAGCGTGGGGGTCCGTACGTTCGAAGCATGTCTCCCGCCAGTACCGGGGCGTCCGCCGTCGTGGACGCCGTCCCGTCCGTCCCCGCCTCCGACTCGCGTCTGACCCCGGGCGGTCCCGGCTACCGCCGGATGAGCTTCGCGCTCTTCCTCGCCGGTGTCGCGACCTTCGCCCTCCTCTACTCCACGCAGGCCCTGCTCCCGCTGATCTCGGACGGCTACGGCGTGTCCGCGAGCGACGCGAGCTGGACGGTGGCGGCGGCGACCGGGGGCCTGGCGCTGTTCGTCATCCCGATGAGCGCGCTCTCCGAGCGCTTCGGGCGTCGTACGGTCATGACGGCCTCGCTGGCGGTGGCGGTGACCGTCGGGCTGCTGGTCCCCTTCGCGCCGTCCCTCGGCGTACTGGTGGTGCTGCGCGGCGTCCAGGGCGCGGCGCTGGCCGGCCTGCCGGCGTCGGCGACCGCGTATCTGGCGGAGGAGGTCCGCCCGAAGGCGCTGGTCACGGCCATCGGCCTGTTCGTCGCGGGCAACAGCGTCGGCGGGATGAGCGGCCGGGTCATCACCGGCTGGGTCGCGCAGGAGTGGGGCTGGCGGGTCGCCGTGGGCGTCATCGGCGTGATCGCCGTCGGCTGCGCGGTGGCCTTCCGCCTCCTCCTCCCCGCCCCGCGGCACTTCAAGGCGGGCTCGCTGCACCCGCGCCGGCTGCTCGGCACGGTCCGCGACCACCTGGCCGACCCGCTGCTGCGCCGCCTGTACGCGATCGGCGCGCTGTTCATGACCGTGTTCGGCGGCGTCTACACGGTGATCGGCTACCGACTGACCGAGGAGCCCTTCTCGCTCCCCCAGGGCGTCATCGGCTCGATCTTCCTGGTGTACCTGGTCGGCACGGTGTCGGCGTCGACGGCGGGCCGCCTGGTCGGCCGGCTCGGCCGCCGCGGATCCCTCTACCTGGCCGGCGGCACGACGGCCACCGGCCTCCTGATCTCCCTGGCCGACTCGCTCCCCCTGGTCCTGCTGGGCCTCGTCCTGATCACCGCGGGCTTCTTCGCGGGCCACGCGGTGGCCTCCTCGGCGGTCAGCAAGGCGGCCACCCACGGCAGGGCCCAGGCCTCGGCCCTCTACCAGTCCGCGTACTACATCGGCTCCAGCGCGGGCAGCACGGTCGGCGCGCTGGCCTTCCACGCGGAGGGCTGGGCGGGGACGGTCGGCGTGGGACTGCTCGCGATCCTGGGCGTGGTGACGATCACTGTCCTGGGCTCGGTGGCGGCGCGCAGGCAGGTCCTGGCCAACGCTCACTGATCAGCGCCCTCGCTGAAGCGCCCCGTCAGGGGCGCGGGGCTGTATTGGATATGCGGCTACCGCCGCGTGGGCGCGATCAACCACGACACAGCCGCACCCGCCGTGAACCGCACCCCCCACCCCCTTAGGCGCTCCCCATCCCTCACCTGCACGTTTCCCCACTCCGGACGCCATTGTCAGTCCCCTGCGATACCTTCCGAAGTGCTGGAGCGCAACGGCGCGCGGACAGGAACGGCCACAGGGGTGGGTGGACGAAAGATGACCGACGGCACGGCGACGGCGGAGCTGGACGTCGCACTGGAGAAGTACCGGACCGAGCTGACCGGGTACTGCTACCGCATGCTCGGCTCGTCCTTCGAGGCCGAGGACGCGGTGCAGGACACCCTGGTGCGGGCCTGGCGGAGCTACGAGAAGTTCGAGGGCCGTTCCAGCCTGCGGTCGTGGCTGTACCGGATCGCGACGAACGTGTGCCTGGACATGCTCAGCGCGGGCAGCAAGCGGGCCCGGCCGATGGACCTGAGCGAGTCGACGCCGCTCGCCCGGGCGGCGCTCTCCCCCCGGCCCGACAACACCTGGCTGGAGCCGGTGCCGGACGCGCGCGTGCTGCCGACGGTGGACGACCCGGCGGAGGCGGCCGTGGCCAAGGAGTCGATCCGGCTGGCCTTCATGGCCGCGCTCCAGCAGCTGCCGCCCAAACAGCGGGTGGTGCTGATCCTGCGCGAGGTGCTGGCCTGGCGGGCGACCGAGGTGGCGGAGCTGCTCGACACCTCGGTCGCGTCGGTCAACAGCGCGTTGCAGCGGGCCCGGGCCACGCTGGCCGAGCAGCGGCAGTCGGGCGCCGGCGCCGAGGTCTCCGACCCGCTAGACGAGGAGCAGCAGAAGCTCCTGGAGCGCTATGTCGCCGCCTTCGAGGGCTACGACATGACGGCGCTCACGGCGCTGCTCCACGAGGACGCCGTCATGACGATGCCGCCGTTCGACCTGTGGCTCACTGGTCACGACGACATCACCGGCTTCATGATCACCATCGGCTCCGCCTGCGAGGGCTCGCGGTTGTTCCCGGTCCAGGTCAACGGCCTGCCCGGGTTCGCCCAGTACAAGCCCGACCCGGACACCGGCGGCTGGAGCCCCTGGTCCGTCCAGGTCCTGGAGATCTCAGACGGCCGGCTGACCGGGTTCCACTTCTTCCTGGACACCAAGCGCTGGTTCCCGCTCTTCGATCTCCCCCTCCACCTGGAGGTGAAGGCCGACGAAACGGAGGAGGGAGCGTAGGGCGGGGTCGGGGTCGCGGAGTCGTATCCGCCCTCCTGCCCTCCGGGCCGCCAGCTCCAGCCGGGCCAGCAGGTCGACGGCGGCCAGGCCCGGCGGTCCGAGACCGGCCACGTCGCAGACGACGACTCCAGCGCCGGTGACCGCCAGCAGCTCGCACACGTCGTCGCACAGCCCCGGCACCTCGTCCCTGGCGGCGGGGCCCGACAGCACGAGCACGGCGGGGGTCACGGCATCCACGAGGCGGTAGACCGGTGACGCCCTGATAACTCATCGGTAGATACGGCGTGCTCCCGCACGGTCGCGCAGATCACAAGCATCACACCGTTGACCTGCACCTGACCGACCCAGAGGGTTGGCTGCATGCCCCACGGATCAGCAGCGCCCGGTACGCCCTACGGTCTCCTCCCCCGTAAGGGGGTCCCGTGCAGGGGGTGCTGAGCGGCTTCGCGGTGATCGCGATCGTCATCGCCGTCGGCTACGTCCTCGGCCGCGGCGGCCACCTGAGGGCGAACGGCCGCGAGGTCCTCACGAAGCTCGCCTTCCACGTCGCCTCCCCCGCCCTGCTCTTCACCACCCTCGCGAAGGCCGACCTGGCGGTGATCTTCTCCAGCCGCCTCCTGGTGACGGCCCTGAGCACGGCAGCGGCGGTGGGCGTCGTACGGCACTGGGGCGTGGGACGTACGACGATCGGCGTGGCGGGGGTCAGTCGGCGGGGAACTCGGCAGTGTCGATCGTGAGGTCGAACGGCTCCGGCAGCTTGAGGGGGTCGCCGAACTTGACCGCGCTGAGGACCCGGTAGACATCACCTTTCGGCTCACCGTAGAGCGTCGCGGTGGGGCCGCCTGGGGCCCAGCGGTCGATGAGGAGGTAGAGCGGAATGCCCGCGGTGGCATAGGCGGAAGGCTTGCTGACGCGGTCGTGGCGGGCGTTGGACTTGGAGGTCACCTCGACGACCAACTCGGCCGGCGCGGCCGGGATGTGGGACTCCGCCTCGGGGTGCTCCGGCAGTTGGGTCACCACCAGGTCCGGGATGAGCATGCCGAGCCGGGACGGCACGGAGATCGCCAAGGTCTGGAAGACCTCCCACTCCTCCGGGATCACTGAGTAGAGGCGACGCTGGATACGTGCCGCGATCACGTTGTGGCGGACGGCGGGAGCAGGTGACACGGTGATGATCCCCTCGATGATCTCCACCTTGCTGCCCTCGGGCCATTCCATCTCCTCCCAGTACCGGACGAGGTCGTCCCAGTTCTGGTCGGGGTCCTGGCTGATGGTGAGTGCGCTCACGGCGGTCTCCTATCGGTGCGTCACCGATCCCAGCATGCCGAACGGGACCGGTGCAGGTCCACCGGTCCCGTTCACTCGATCGAGCAATCCCCTGGTCAGGCGATACGTTCCAGTACGACGGGCGACGCCGTGAACGCCGTACCCGGCGCCCCGATGTCGTACGACCCCTCGACCGCCTGGAGCGCGTACTCGAAGCGTTCCGGGGTGTCCGTGTGCAGGGTGAGGAGGGGCTGGCCCGCCGTCACCGTGTCGCCGGGCTTGGCGTGGAGTTCGACGCCCGCGCCGGCCTGCACCGGGTCCTCCTTGCGGGCGCGCCCCGCGCCCAGGCGCCAGGCGGCGACGCCGATGCCGTAGGCGTCGAGGCGGGTCAGGACGCCGGACGACGGCGCCTTGATCACGTGCTGTTCCTTCGCCACCGGGAGCACGGCGTCCGGGTCGCCGCCCTGGGCCGCGATCATCCGGCGCCAGACGTCCATCGCCGAGCCGTCGGCCAGCGCCTTCGCCGGGTCGGCGTCCCGGACGCCCGCCGCGTCCAGCATTTCGCGCGCCAGGGCGATCGTCAGCTCCACCACGTCCGCGGGGCCGCCGCCGGCCAGGACCTCCACCGACTCGCGGACCTCCAGGGCGTTGCCGGCCGTGAGGCCGAGGGGGGTGGACATGTCCGTGAGGAGCGCGACCGTCTTCACGCCGTGGTCGGTGCCGAGGCCCACCATGGTCGAGGCGAGCTCGCGGGCGTCCTCGATGGTCTTCATGAAGGCGCCGGTGCCGACCTTCACGTCCAGGACCAGGGAGCCGGTGCCCTCGGCGATCTTCTTCGACATGATCGAGGAGGCGATCAGGGGAATCGCCTCGACCGTGCCGGTGACGTCGCGGAGCGCGTAGAGCTTCTTGTCGGCGGGGGCCAGGCCGTCGCCCGCCGCGCAGATCACCGCGCCGGTGGTGTCGAGGACGTTCAGCATCTCCTCGTTGGAGAGCAGGGCGCGCCAGCCGGGGATCGACTCCAGCTTGTCCAGGGTGCCTCCGGTGTGGCCGAGGCCGCGGCCGGAGAGCTGGGGGACGGCCGCGCCGCAGGCGGCGACGAGGGGCGCGAGCGGGAGGGTGATCTTGTCGCCCACGCCGCCCGTGGAGTGCTTGTCGGCCGTCGGGCGGGACAGGGAGGAGAAGTCCATGCGCTCGCCGGACGCGATCATCGCCGCGGTCCAGCGGGCGATCTCACGGCGGTTCATGCCGTTGAGGAGGATGGCCATCGCGAGCGACGACATCTGTTCGTCGGCGACCTCGGCGCGCGTGTACGCGTCGATGACCCAGTCGATCTGCTCGTCGCTGAGCTCACCGCGGTCCCGCTTGGTGCGGATGACGGAGATGGCGTCCATGGTGGCCATGGCGTTCCCTTCGAAGAAGTGCGAAGCGTACGGCCCCTCCGAACGCGGAGGGGCCGTACGGGAGTTACTTGGTGAGATGGGCCGGGCCGAAGGCCTGGGGCAGCATCTCGGAGAGGGGCAGGACGCCCTCCGGGGTGTCCAGGAGGAGGTCCGGGCCGCCGAACTCGTAGAGCAGCTGGCGGCACCGGCCGCACGGGACGAGCAGTCCGCCCGTGCCGTCCACGCAGGTGAAGTGCGTGAGGCGGCCGCCGCCCGTGCGCTGGAGCTCGGAGACCAGTCCGCACTCGGCGCACAGGCCGAGGCCGTACGACGCGTTCTCCACGTTGCAGCCGGAGACCGTGCGGCCGTCGTCCACCAGGGCGGCGACCCCGACCGGGAAGCCGGAGTACGGGGCGTACGCGTGGGACATGGCCTCGCGGGCCTCCGTGCGCAGGGACTCCCAGTCGAAGCCGGCGGCCGCGGTGGTCACTTGCCCTGTCCCTTCCGGTACGGCAGGCCGTCCGCCTTCGGCATCCGCAGGGACTGCGCGGACAGCGAGAGGACGAGGAGGGTGACGATGTAGGGGGTCGCCGTCACGAGCTGGCGCGGGACCTCGTTGGTGGAGGCGTACCAGATGAACATCAGGACCGAGATGACGATCGTGATGATTGCCGGGACGTACTTCTTGCGCCAGGCCAGGTAGGCGGCGCCGAACACCAGCAGGATCGCGATCAGCAGGATCAGCGCGTGGACGTTCACCGTGCCGCCGCGCAGGTTGAGGCTGTCGGTGTAGCCGAACAGGCCCGCGCCGAGGGCGAGGCCGCCCGGCATCCAGTTGCCGAAGATCATCGCGGCGAGACCGATGTAACCGCGGCCGGCCGTCTGGCCGTCGAGGTACACGTTGGAGGCGACGATGGAGAGGAAGGCGCCGCCCAGGCCCGCGAAGCCACCGCTGATGAGCACCGCGATGTACTTGTACTTGTAGACGTTGACGCCGAGGGACTCGGCCGCGACCGGGTTCTCGCCGCAGGAGCGCAGGCGCAGGCCGAAGGCGGTGCGCCACAGGACCCACCACGTGATCGGGACGAGGGCGACGGCGACGACCGTCAGCGGGGACAGGTCGGTCAGCAGGCCGCCGACCAGGCCGCCGATGTCCGAGATCAGGAACCAGTGCTTCTCGTTGAGCGTGTTCAGCCAGTCGGACAGGCCGGGGACGCTGAACGTGCCGAGTGAGTCGATCGGCGGGGACTGCTTGGAGGAGCCGCCCTCGGTGTTCTCGAAGGTGAACTTGGAGAGGTAGCGGGTGGCGCCCAGGGCGAGGATGTTCAGGGCCACACCGGAGACGATGTGGTTGACGTTGAAGGTGACGGTGGCGACGGCGTGCAGCAGGGCGCCGAGCGCGCCGCCGAGGATGCCGAAGACCACACCGACCCAGGGACCCCACTGGTAGCCGGCCCAGGCACCGAACCAGGTGCCGAGGATCATCATGCCTTCGAGGCCGATGTTGACGACGCCCGCGCGCTCGGCCCACAGACCGCCGAGACCGGCGAGGCCGATCGGGACGGCGAGGCGCAGCGCGGTGGACATCTGGCCGGTCGAGGTGATGCCGTCGGCGCCGGTGATCAGGCGCACGGCCGAGGTCAGGATCAGTACGCCGGCGATGACCAGCAGGAGTACCGGGAGCGACATTCGGCGGCCGCCCTTGCCGGGCTGCTTCGCCTGCGGCTTGGCGATGGTCGCGGTGGACATCAGGCCGCCACCTCCTTCTTGGTGTTCTGGGCGGCGGCCGCGGCGAGCTCCGCGCCGACCTGGCGCTGCTGGCGGCGCAGACCCCACTGCCGTACGGCTTCGTAGGAGATGACGACGGAGAAGACGATCAGGCCCTGCATGATCGTGGCGATCTCCTTCTCGTACGCCACCGGGGTCGCGTAGTCGAGGGCGGGCGAGGCCTTGTCGAGGAAGGCCCACAGCAGGGCGGCGAAGGCGATGCCGCCCGGGTTGTTGCGGCCGAGCAGGGCGATGCCGATGGCGGTGAAGCCGAGGCCGGCCGGGAAGTCGAGGCTGTAGGTGTGCGAGTCGCCGAGCAGCAGCGGGAGGCCCGCGAGGCCGGAGACGGCGCCGGAGATCAGCATGGAGACCAGGACCATGCGCTTGGCGTCGACGCCGGAGGCGGCCGCGGCGGACTCGGAGGCGCCGGTGGCGCGCAGGTCGAAGCCGAAGCGGGTGCGGTTGAGGACGACCCAGTAGCCGATGCCGAGGGCGATGGCGACGAAGACCATGCCGTAGATCTCGCCGACGTCGGAGCCCAGGTTGATGCCCGGGAACCAGCCGGACTTCTTCATCACGCCGGTCGTCATGTTGTTGCCGACCTGGACGCCCCACACGTTGGCGAGGGTGATGTAGCCGATGACGCTGGTGGCGATGGCGTTCAGCATGATCGTGGCGACGACCTCGCTGACCCCCCGGGTGACCTTGAGGACGCCCGCGATACCGGCCCAGAAGGCGCCGGTGAGCATGGCGACCAGGAGCAGCATCGGGATCTGCAGGAAGGCGGGCAGGCCCACGTTGGCGCCGACCACGGCCGTCATCACGGCGGCGAGGCGGTACTGGCCGTCGACGCCGATGTTGAACAGGTTCATCCGGAAGCCGAGGGCGACCGCGATGGCCGCGATGTAGTACATCGCCGCCTGGTTGATGATCAGGACCTGGATGTCCGAGTACGGCAGCTGCTGGAGCATCAGCACGTACGGCTCGAACGGGTTGCGGTTCGAGGCCAGCAGGACGATCGAGGTCAGGGCGATCGCCAGGACGAGCGCGATGACCGGGCCGGCCACCGCGAGGAGCACCCGCTCCTTGTCGAACTTCTTCATCGGGCCTCGTCCTCCGGACCAGCGGCGCCTTCGTGTCCTTCTGGGGCGGTGTCTACATGTTCCAGGTGGCCGGACGCGGCACCCGTCATGGCGGAGCCCAGCTCCTCCGGGGTGATGGTGGCCGGGTCGGCGTCCGCGACCAGCTTTCCGTCGTAGATCACGCGCAGGGTGTCCGACAGGCCGATCAGCTCGTCCAGGTCGGCGGAGATCAGCAGCACGGCCAGGCCCTCGCGGCGGGCCTCCCGGATGCGGTCCCAGATCTGCGCCTGGGCGCCGACGTCCACACCGCGGGTGGGGTGGGCGGCGATCAGGAACTTGGGGTTGTGGCTCATCTCGCGGCCGACGATCAGCTTCTGCTGGTTGCCGCCGGAGAGGGAGGCGGCGGTGACGTCGATGCCGGGGGTGCGGACGTCGAACTCCTCGACGATCCGGCGGGTGTCGGCCTGGGCGCCCTTGATGTCCAGCCAGAAGCCCTTGGCGTTGGGCTTCTCGGTGACGTGGCCGAGGATGCGGTTCTCCCAGAGCGGGGACTCCAGGAGCAGGCCCTGGCGGTGCCGGTCCTCGGGGATGTAGCCGACGCCGGACTCGCGGCGCTTGCGGGTCTGCCAGCCGGTGATGTCCTCGCCGAGGAACTCGATCGCGCCGGAGTCGGCGTGCTTGGTGCCGATCAGCGCGTCGATCAGCTCGGTCTGGCCGTTGCCCTCGACACCGGCGATGCCCATGACCTCGCCGGCGTGGATGGTGAAGGAGACGTCGTCGAGGACGCGCTTGGCGGCGCCGGGGGTGGTGGCCTCGGTGAGCACGTCGGCACCCGGCGCGGCACCGGACGAGCCGACGGTCGCGGTCTCTGGCTGCGCGCCGACCTCGCCGAGGGAGGCGATGCCGCCGCCGGCGTAGACGGTGAGGTTCTTGACGGTGACCACGGGCTTGTCGGTGACCGTGGACTCGGCGGTCTCCGGCGTGGGCAGCTCGCTGCCGACCATCAGCTCGGCGAGCTGGCGGGGGGTGGTCTCGGAGGGGATCGCGGTCCCGACCGTCGTACCGCGGCGGATGACGGTGATGTCGTCGGCGACGGACAGCACCTCGCCGAGCTTGTGGGAGATGAAGATGACCGACAGGCCCTCGGACTTCAGCTCGCGCAGGTTGTCGAAGAGTGCGTCGACCTCCTGCGGGACGAGGACGGCGGTGGGCTCGTCGAGGATCAGGGTCTTGGCGCCGCGGAAGAGGACCTTGAGGATCTCCACGCGCTGCCGGTCGGCGACGCCGAGGTCCTCGACCAGGACGTCCGGGCGGATGCCGAGGCCGTAGCGGTCGGAGATCTCGGCGATCTTCTTCCTCGCGTTGCCGCCGATGCCGTACAGCTTCTCGCTGCCCAGCACGACGTTCTCGAGGACCGTCAGGTTGTCCGCCAGCATGAAGTGCTGGTGGACCATGCCGATGCCGCGCGCGATGGCGTCGGCCGGGGACGAGAAGGAGACCTGCTCGCCGTCGATCGCGATGGTGCCCTCGTCCGGCTTCTGCATGCCGTAGAGGATCTTCATCAGGGTCGACTTGCCGGCACCGTTCTCGCCGACCAGGGCATGCACGGTGCCCTTGCGGACGGACAGGTGGATGTCGTGGTTGGCTACGACACCCGGGAATCGCTTGGTGATCCCCGCCAGCTCGACCGCGGCTGTCGTCTCTGCGGTGAGCGGAGGGCTGCTGGACGCGTCGATGGCGCACTCTCCTAGAGAAAGGGGTCGCTCTACGCGCGTAGCGCCCCTGCTTTAAATAGTGCCCGGACCTGACCGAGCTTTTTCGACTCTCGATCCGTTCCGAGCATTCTGCCGCGCGAACGGGGGTTGCCCCTGCCGCCGATCCCCCGGACCCGTACCCGAGATTCCTGACCGAACTCTCGGATCCGCGCCGGGGCCCCGTCCGGGTCCCCGGATCATGGCAGGGGGCGCGGGAAGAACATCCTTCCCGCACCCCGTTCCGTGGCCGTAACGCTGCCATTACAGCGTTCTTTTGACCATGCCTACGACAAGGCCATGTGACCCCTGGGTCAGGAGGTCTTGACCGTGATGGAGCCGTCCTTGATGCCGGCCTCGGCCTTCTTGAGCGCGGCCTGCAGGGTGGCGTTGTTCTTGAAGACCGGGTTGGAGTCGGCCAGGCCGACGCCGCCGTTGGTCAGGGAGCCGCGAATGTCACCGGACAGCGGCTTCTTGTCCTTGATCACGGACTTGGCGAGGTCGTACACCGCACCCTCGACGTTCTTGAGGGCCGAGGTCAGGATGTAGTTCTTGTACTTCGACAGCGCGGCCTGGTTGTACTGGTCGGAGTCGACGCCGATCGCCCACACCTTGTGCGCGGCGGCGGCCTTGATGACGCCCTGGCCGGAGAGGCCGGCGGCGGCGTAGACCACGTCCGCGCCCGCGCCGATCTGGCCCTCCGCGGCGGCCTCGCCCTTGTCGGGGCTGGAGAAGCCGCCCTCGGCCGCGGTCTGGGTCAGGTACTGGGCCTTGACCGTGACGTTCTTCTTGGTGTCCTTGACGCCCTGCTCGAAGCCCGCCTCGAACTTGTGGATCAGCGGGACGTCCACGCCGCCGATGAAGCCGACGGTGTTCGACTTGGTGGTCAGCGCGGCGGTGACGCCGGCCAGGTACGAGGACTGCTCCTCGTGGAAGACCATGTCGGCGACGTTGCTCGCCTGGTCCTCGTTGTCGTCGATGATGCCGAAGCTGACCTTCGGGAACTTCGCGGCGGCCTCCTTGACGGCGGGCGCGTAGGCGAAGCCGACGCCTATGACCGGGTTGTAGCCGGACTTGGCCAGGGTCTCCAGCCGCTGCACCTTGTCCGCGTCCGACTCGCCGTCCTGCGGCTCGATGTCCCGGCCGGTGACGCCGAACTCCTTGTTGGCCTTCTGGAAGCCGGCGTAGGCGGCGTCGTTGAAGGACTGGTCGCCCTTGCCACCGACGTCGTACGCGAGGCCGACGCCCTTGGACGCGCCCCCCTTGCCGGTGGACGAGCTGGACGAGCTGCCGCACGCTGAAACGGTGACGGCGAGGGCTGCGGTTGCAACGCCTGCAACGGCAATACGGGACACCCGGCGCATGGAACGAGACTCCTTCGTGCAAGCGCCCAAACCAGGCGCTGGTTCCGCGGCAGCGTAACGCGCGTAGACCAGACGGAAAACCCCCAATGTCCGGTCCGTTATCTAGCTGTGGCCACAGTCACGGCCAGGGCTACGCACAGCAGTACGCCCCTTGCGGTAGGCAAGGGGCGCGGGAACTGCAAGGGAGCGCAGGCGGCCGTTCCTCCGGCCGCCCTTCGGCCGCTGTCCGGCCGTCCGT
This sequence comes from Streptomyces hyaluromycini, assembly GCF_002217755.1. GTDB lineage: Bacteria > Actinomycetota > Actinomycetes > Streptomycetales > Streptomycetaceae > Streptomyces > Streptomyces hyaluromycini. Next base: position 1,100,076 of record NZ_BCFL01000016.1, read on the forward strand.
ATACGGCCGGGTGATCACCCGGCCGTATATATATGTCGCATTACTTGGTGTTGACGGTGACCTTGCCGTCGATGATGTCCTGCTTGGCCTTCTCCACCGCGGCGACGACCTTGGTCATGGCCTTGTACTTGGGGTTGGTGTCCGCGAAGCCGACGCCACCGGTCTTGAGGGTGCCGTTGACGACACCGCTCTCCGGCTTGCCCTCGTGGACCGACTTCACCAGGTCGTACACGGCGCCGCCGACGTTCTTCAGTGCGGAGCCGAGGATGTAGTCCTTGTACTTCGCGAGCGCGCTCTGGCTGTACTGGTCGGAGTCGACACCGATCGCCCACACCTTGGCGGTGGAGGCGGCCTCGATCACGCCCTGGCCGGAGAGACCGGCCGCGTGGTAGATGACGTCGGCACCGGCGTCGATCTGCCCCTGCGCGGCGGCCTTGCCCTTGTCGGGGCTGGAGAAGCCGCCCTCCTGGGCCGTCTGGGTCAGGTACTGCGACTCGATCTTGATCTTGGGGTTGACCGACTTGGCGCCCTGGTCGAAGCCCGCCTCGAAGGTGTGGATGAGCGGGATGTCGACGCCGCCGATGAAGCCGATGTGGTCCTTCTTGGTGGCGGACGCCGCGGCCACACCCGCGAGGTACGACGACTGCTCCGCCGCGAAGACCATGTCGACGACGTTGCTCGCCGTCACCTCGTTGTCGTCGATGATGCCGAAGGTGATCTTGGGGTACTTGGCCGCGACCTCCTTGACGGCGGGCGCGTAGGAGTAGCCGACCCCGATGATCGGGTTGTAGCCGGCCTTGGCGAGCGTGTCGAGGCGCTGCACCTTGTCGGCGTCGGACTCGCCGTCCTGCGGCTCGATGTCCCGGCCGGCGATGCCGAAGTCCTTCTCGGCCTTCTGGAAGCCGGCGTAGGCGGCGTCGTTGAAGGACTGGTCGCCCTTGCCGCCGATGTCGTAGGCGAGGCCGATGCCCTTGCCGTTGTACTTGCCGGACGAGTTGGTGCTGGTGGCACCACTGTCCGAGCTGGACTTGCCGCATCCGGCGGCCGCGAGGGCGATGACGGCAACGGTCACCGCAGCTTGGGAGAACCGAGTTTTCCGACCCGAGATATAACGCACAGCAAGCACCCCTTCGTCCCCACGGCACCGTCATCGGTCCGCTTCCCCAACCGTCCACCCTCGGTGGCGATTTCGGCGCACAGTAACGCGCGTAGAAGGGGAGGGGAACGGGGTTTCTCCGGGCCGTTATCGAACCGTGCCGACTCCGGGTTACAAGTGGAGACCAACGGTTACGGCGGGGTGACACAAGAGGGCGAAAGGGCACCGACCGGGCACCCCTTCGCCCCCTGCGGGCAGTACGGCGGCGGATGCGGCAAGCTGACCGTTTCTCCCGCCGTCTGATACGACTTCCGTCGGTACGACTACATGGTCGAGTCGATCAGGGCGGCGGCCGTGAACAGCTCCACCCCGACGGTGATGGCCCGCTCGTCGGCGTCGAAGTCACCCTGGTGCAGATCGCGCGCGGTCCGCTCGCCCGGCGTGCGCACCCCGAGCCGCGCCAGCGCGCCCGGCACGTGCTCCAGGTACCAGGAGAAGTCCTCGCCGCCGAGGCTCTGCTCGGTGGTCTCGATGGACTCGGTGCCGCGCCGGGCGGTCATCGCGTCCCGCAGCAGCTCGGTGATCACCGGGTCGTTGACGACCGGCGGCACCCCGCGCACGTAGTTGATCTCGGACTTGGCCCGGTGCAGGGTCGCGATCTCGTCGATCGCCGCGTGCACGACGTCCGGCGCCGTCCGCCAGGCCTCCAGGTCCAGGCAGCGCACGGTCCCGGACAGCTCGGCGTGCTGGGGGATCACGTTGGGCGCGTGCCCGCACTCGATCCGGCCCCAGGTCACGGCGAGCCCGCTGCGGGTGTCCACGCGCCGCCCGATGAGCGCGGGCACGTCGACGGCGACCCGGGCGGCGGCGGTGACCAGGTCGGTCGTCAGATGCGGGCGCGCGGTGTGGCCGCCGGGCCCGTCCAGGGACACCTCGATCCGGTCGCAGGCGCTGGTGATGGCACCGGTCCTGAGCCCGATCCGCCCCACGTCCACCCGGGGGTCGCAGTGCACGGCGATGATCCGCCCCACCCCGTCCAGCACCCCGGCCTCGATGGCGTCGGCGGCACCGCCGGGCAGCACCTCCTCGGCGGGCTGGAAGAGCAGCCGTACGGGCCGCGGCAGCTGCCCGCGCGCGTGCAGGTCGGCAAGGACCAGTCCGGCGCCCAGCACCACCGTCGTATGCACGTCATGCCCACAGGCGTGCGCCCGGTCCGGCACGGTGGACCGGTACGAGCACTCGGTCTTCATGTCCGGGATGGGCAGGGCGTCGATGTCGGCGCGCAGGGCGAGCACCGGAAGCCCGTCCCCGACCGGCCCGATGTCACAGATGAGTCCGGTCCCCGACGGGAGGACGCGCGGCCGGAGACCGGCCTTTTCCAGCCGTTCCTTGATGGCGGCCGTGGTGCGGAACTCCTGGTTCCCTAGCTCGGGGTGCATGTGCAGGTCGCGGCGGAAGGCGACGAGTTCGGCGTGCAGTTCCTCGCTGAGCACGCCGGGGAGCACATCCCCGGGAAGGTCGGCCTCGGTCTCTGTGGACATCAATTGGTTCACCCTCTGAAGGGTAGGACGCCCGAAGGGTCAACTGACCCGAGATCAACAAAAGTTCAGCCCGTTAGGGGAAGAAAATCTGACCGCGGACGCATGACCTCGGACGTGGTTGGGTAACACCTATGTTTCCTCTTCCACGCATACCACGCCCGGCGACGATCACGCCGGTCCTGTCCACCTACCGAAACGGGACCGAGCCGGGACCGAGCCGCAACCGCGACTTCGCCACGCGGGCCACGCCCGCCCGGTAGCGTGCGCGACCGTGACGGACTCGGAGACGCCCGACTTCATACAGACCACCCGTACGTCCTACGACACGATCGCCAAGGACTACACCGCAGCCTTCCCCGGCCTCCCCGAACGGCCGGTGGACATGTCCATGATTTCCGCCTTCGCCACGCTGGTGAAGGCGAACAGCAGCGCCCCGGTGGCCGACCTGGGCAGCGGCCCCGGCGACATCACGGCCCACCTCAACGACCTGGGAGTCCCGGCCTTCGGCATCGACCTCTCCCCCGCCATGATCACCCTGGCCCGGGAGGCCCACCCCGCCGTGCGCTTCCACCGGGGCTCCATGACGTCCCTGGAGCTGCCCGACGAGACCCTCGGCGGCATCCTCGCCCTCTACTCGATCATCCACGTCCCGGACGACCACCTCCCGGCGACCTTCGCCGGCTTCCACCGCGCCCTGGTCCCCGGCGGCCACGTCCTGCTGGCCTTCCAGAAGGGCGAGACACCCAGCCTCCACCTCACCGAACGCTTCGGCCACGAGATCGACCTGCGCTACTACTGGCGCCCCGCGTACGCGGTCGGCGACATGCTCGCCAAGGCCGGCCTGGACGTGGCGGCGACCCTGATCCGGGAGCCGGTGGAGTCGGAGAAGTGGCCCCGCGCATTCGTCCTGGCCCGCAAGCCGGGCTGAGCGCGCGCCGGGCGAGGCGAGGCGCGGGGGCGAGGCGAGATGCGGGGGCGAGGCGAGATGCGGGGGCGAGGCGAGATGCGGGGGCGAGGCGAGATGCGGGGGCGAGGCGAGGCGCGGGGGCGAGGCGAGATGCGGGGGCGAGGCGAGATGCGGGGGCGAGGCGAGGCGCGGGGGCGAGGCGAGGCGCGGGGGCGAGGCGAGATGCGGGGGCGAGGCGAGATGCGGGGGCGAGGCGAGATGCGGGGGCGAGGCGAGGCGCGGGGGCGAGGCGAGATGCGGGGGCGAGGCGCGGGGCGCGTCATTCCTGGGTGCGCTGCACGCACCCGGTGACGACGTCCCGGAGGCTCCCGGTGCCCGCCAGCAGCTCCCGCTGCTCCTCGGCGCCGTTGCCGCACCGCAGCAGCCGCTCGACGCCCTCCTCCACGGCCGCAAGGTCACCGCTGCCGGCGAGGGCGTCCCCGGTGTGCGCGAGCAGTGCGTCCAGTACGGCGGGTGCCGCCCGGGGCCGCAGTGTGCCGGGATCCAGCAGCTCCCCGCCGAGCCCCGACCGAGCGGCCTGCCAGGCGGCCAGCCGCTGCAGCCCCACCCCGTGATCGACGGGTTCGCGCCCGCCCCGCCACTCCCTCCCGGCGGTCTCCACCAGCGCACGGGCGAGGGTGGCCACGAGGACGGCGGTCCGGGCACGCAGGCACACATCCGCGACCCGGATCTCCACGGTCGGATAGCGCCGGGCCAGCCGGGCGTCGAAGTAGACCATCCCCTCGTCCAGGATGACGCCGGTGGCCACCATGTCCGCCACCAGCCGGTGGTAGCGCTCGGCGGACCGGAAGAGCTCCACCGGACCGGCCGACGGCCAGCGCGACCACACCCGGCTGCGATAGCTGGCGTACCCGGTGTCGCTGCCCTGCCAGAAGGGCGAGTTGGCGCTGATCGCGACGAGCACCGGCAGCCACGGCCGCATGCGGTCGAGCACCGCCACCCCCTCCTCGTCGGACTCCACGGCAACGTGCACATGGCATCCGCACACCAGCTGGTCCCGGGTGGCGATGCCGTACTGCCCGGCCAGCCACTGGTAGCGCGGGTTCACGCTGATGGAGGGGCTGACGGGCAGCGGCGAAGAGGCAAGCGCGACGACGGCACACCCGAGCTCCCCGGCGAGCCGGGCGGCCTCCTTACGACACCGGATGATCTCCTCCCCCAGCTCGGCCATGTCCGACTGCGGCTGGGTGGCGAACTCCAGCATCTGCCCGTAGAGCTCCTTCTCGAACACGTCCTGCCCGGGATCGGCCAGCGAGGCCCGCGCCAGCACGGCCGCGGCCGACGCCTTGGGCTCGCCGGTCACCGGGTCGACGAGCAGAAGCTCTTCCTCCACTCCGACGGTACGCACCTGAGGCCGCCCTCCGTCCACGCCGCGACCATACGCGGCAGGCTGTACCCACCGACTTCCCAGACGGCGCCATGAGACACCTGCCTCCGCGCCCGCCCGAGCTGGATCGGCTGCGCCGCCCACTTCGCCGTCGCACGGCTCTGCGTGGTCACGATCAGCACCGGCTCACACCGGTACTTCTCGTAGAGGTAGGACAGGTAGTACGGCCAGCTCCCCCGCTTACGGTCGTCCGGCTGCCCCTGCGACTCGACGACCAGGAGATACGTCCCCTCGTCCGTCTCCGCCCGCAACAACGTGTCCACCCGCCGCTCGACCGGCTCGATCTCCGTCAGATCCACGTTCATCGCCGCCCGCTGTAACGCCTTGGTCAGCAACCCCGGCTCCTTCTGGAAGATCCGGTGCAACGCCTCATGCGACGACCCCACCATCACGCCACCCCCAACTCACACCACACGAACTTGCCCCGCTCCCCGAACCGAGCCGACGGCTGCCAGCCCCAGCAGTCCGCACACGCCACCACCAGCCCCAACCCCCGCCCCGCCTCGCCAACGTCCGCCACCGCCTCCAACGACCCCGGCGGCTCCGGAGGCACCGGATCCGCATCCCACGCCCCGATCCACACCACACCCTCCGGGGAACGCCGGACCCTCAGCGCGGCCGGCCCCTTCGTATGCCGTACGGCATTGGAGACCAGCTCCGCAGCGAGCAGTTCTGCAGTGTCGGCGAGGCCGATCAACCCGTGCATCGTCAGGATCAGACGCAGGGTGCGACGGCAGATCGTCACCGCTCTGAGGTCGTTGGGGATGTAGAGCGTGTAGTCCCAGGTCTCGGGCATGCGTCATCAACTCCGGTCAGATGAAGGGGATTTCACGCAGGGTGGCATCGCCGCACGGCAACGGTGCGGTGCACTTCCGCAGCGTGTGCATTACGTCACCGACGGTAGGGGGCAACATTTCGATCCCGCAAGCCGGTCGCGTAATCTGACCCCGAAAGAGTCGCGCTCGACGGCGTGTTGGGAGGCCCAGGCGGTGGCGAAGAGGATCGAGCCAACGGCACGCCAGCTACGCCTGGCGGTCGAACTGCGCCGGTTGCGGGACGCGGCGGGCCTTACCTCGCGGGAGGCCGCCGCACTGCTCGGGGTGAACGCACCGCAGATCAGCCAGATCGAGTCCGGCCTCGCCGGAGTGAGCGAGAGACGGCTTCGGCTTCTCGCCGCCAACTACTCCTGCACGGACGACGAGTTGATCGAAGCTCTGGCGGCCATGACGAAGGACCGCACACGGGGCTGGTGGGAGGAGTACCGGGACCTGCTGCCGGCACCCTTCCTCGATCTCGCCGAACTGGAACACCACGCCACGTTCCTGCGAGAGGCACAGTTCCTGTACATCCCCGGCCTGCTCCAGACGGAGGACTACGCCCGCGCCGTGTACGCCTACCGCGTCCCGGAACTACCGCCGAAGGAGCTGGAGTTGCGTGTGCAGCACCGGCTGCGCCGCAGGGCGGTCCTCGACGGCGCACCGTTCGACGCCATCATCCATGAGGCGGCACTGCGCATCATGGTCGGCGACCGCGCAGCCTCGCGATCCCAGCTGAGCGAGGTACTAGAAGCCTCCGAGGCGGAGAACGTGACCGTGCGGGTCATCCCCTTTGCCGAGGAGGGGTTCGCGGGCGCCGCGAGCGCCATGCTGTACGCGGGCGGCGCCGTATCCAAGCTGGACACCGTCGTGCGGGACGGGCCGAACGGCGCCGCCTACATCGACTCCGACGGCCAACTCACCGCCCTTCGAACACTTCTCCGTAAGCTGGAAGCCGCGTCGCTCAACCCCGACAAGTCACGAGACTTGATCAACCGCGTGGCGAAGGAACTGTGATGCCCGACCCCGACCGTTGGCAGAAGTCGTCCTACTCAAGCTTCGGCGACGGCGACTCCTGCGTGGAGACAGCGAACTCCCCCACCCGCATATCCATCCGCGACTCCAAGGACCCCTCCGCCGGCACCCTCACCTTCCCGCCCGCGTCCTTCGCCCCCTTCGTCGAAGCCCTCAAGGTCGTACCGCACCCCTGGGCGGTTTCGATTGGATCATCGCTGGATGGTGGCTGTCTTCTCGTGGCGGGTGGCGATGCCTCGCCATTGGTCGGGTAACCGGGTCGTGGCCACGAGATATGACAAGCTCGCCGTCCGCTACGAGGCGACCGTGCTGGCCGCAAGTCCTCAACGAGTGGCTGTGACCAGCACCTTCACAACACGCAGCCCCTAGACGACGGCCGAGAGGACGGTCAGTGTTCCCGTGGCTGCGTCGATCGTCGCCTGGGTACTAAGGGGGATCGTCGGGGGGTTCTTGCCGTGCCCGGCGGGAAGCCCGCCCAGAACTGGAACACCGAGTGCGGCCAGTCGGTCGCGTAGGACATCGTGGATGCCCCATCCGCCCAGCGTCGGATCGTCGGCGTCGCGCTCGAAGCCTGTGAACTGGCCGAGCGCGACGCCGCGCACACCGTCGAGCGCCCGGGAGCGGGTGAGCTGGGTCAGCGCGCGGTCGACCTCGAACGACGGCGGATCCCGGTAGTCATCCATCCGACGATTCTGCGCTGATCACCCACGCAGGACGGGCGGGTGTGGAAACCCGTGTCCTCCGTAGGGTCGTCGGTGTCCTGTGCCTTCTCTGATCACGAAGATCTGTGGCAATGTCTGCGTGTCACTGCGAGCCTGTGGCCGCCAGGGTCGCGGTGATGGGTTCGAGCTCGGTGATCAGTTCGTCGAGTTCGGCGGGGGACAGTGCCTCGTAGGGCGGAGTGGCGAGTTCGTCGGTGAGGGTTTCGATGCGTTGTCTGGTCGCGCGGCCGGCGTCGGTGAAGTGGCCGTCGGTGTCGACGAGTCCGCGTTCGCGCATGCCGTCCATGACCGCGGCCAGGCGCTCTTTCGGCAGGTGATGGATGCGTCCGAACGACTCCGGTGGGTGGATGCCCTGTTCCAGAGCGGAGAGCACGTGGGCCTCCGTGCCGCCGATGCGCGCGCCGACGAGAGCAGCGATGTGCCCGTCGCCGCGGTGCTCGCGCAGCATGGTCGCGGAATGCCACAGCCGGGCGACGGGGTCGCTGGGCACCTCAAGGGTGCGCATGCCCGCGTACATCACCCGGCCTTCGGTGGGGGCGCTCGTCGCGGCCTTGGTGGTCAGGTCTGCGGCGCGCACCAGGCCCGGGGAGTCGGCCAGCTCGTCGCCGAGGATGCGCCGTAGGGAGGCCGCGCTGCCCCGCTCCCGCGCGGCGACGGAGGCCTCGGGCGGGATTGTCTCCCAGGCGCTGGGGATGTGCCGTGCGGCTTCCCCGTCGGCGAAGTTGTAGAAGGCTGCGTGCACGACCTGGGCCGGCACCCGTCCCAGTGGTGCGGCGCGGCTGGCGAAGTAGCCGTCCCAGTAGGTGCGGTGGCCGAGTGCGGCCAGCTCCTCGTTGCACTCGTCGGCCATGTAGGTGACCAGGCAGATCGGCTCCAGGAGCTCGAACATGCGACGGGCGATGTGAGTCATCGGATGCAAGCGCGTCTTGCCCATCGGGTTCTCCCTTTGTCAGGTGTGCCGACTCGGACCGTCCGGCACACCGAAACTCATCGGCGCCCTAGTTGCGCAGCATCACCACGAGCAGCACCACCAGGGCGATCAGCAGCGCGGCGGCCACCGACGCCAGGGTGATCTTCAGCGCGCTGTACGGCCGTTCGCCGATGACCTCGCCGGTACGGGCGTTGACCATCACCGGCCACGCCTTGCCGGCGTGGACATAGGTCAGGAACCAGACCGGCAGCAGCACCAGCTTGTAGGTGAGGTCGCTGTAGAAGGTGGAGACCGAGTGCACCCGCTGCTCGTCGCCGCCGATGTCCCGCTTGCAGTCGGCGCGGATCACCGGTGCCATCCGCGCCTTCGCCGCCTCCAGGCCGGCCTCCGGCTCGACGTCGTACCGGACGGTGCGGAAGCCCGCCAGGTACTCCTCCTGGTAGGGAACCGTCTCCTCCAGCGGCCAGGGGGTCAGCTTGTCCAGTTGCTTCACCGGGACCTGACCGCTGCCGGGCACCAGCACGTCGTCGAAGAACCGGCCGACCGTCCCGGACGTGTGGTGCCAGCGGGTGTGCCGCACCTGCCGCTTGTTGCCCTCGGAGTCCTCCTCCTCGACCCAGTAGTGCTCGCCGCGCTCGCCGGTGTACTGGGTGGTGGTCTGCGCGTCGTACGTCCAGTGCGGCAGGTAGCTGCCCCGGAAGGTCTCCGCCTCGGTGACCTTCTTCAGCACGTCGGGCGCGAACCAGCGGGACTTGGTCCACTTCGCCAGCGCCTCGCGGGCCTGCTCGCGGCCCACGCCGAAGGGCAGTACGGCCTCGGGCACCACCCGCTCGGTGCCGGAGGCGTCCGAGACCAGCGGAGTGGCGCAGAACTGGCACTTGTCGCTGAGCGTGTCGCTCTCGGTGACCGCGTGGCAGCCGGGGCAGGTGTACACCTTCACCCGGTCCGGCGCGGCCGTCCGGCGGGGCAGCGCGGCCAGCTCCTCGATCGGGTGCTCGGTCACCTGCCGCGGTACCGGCGTGATGTCCTGCTCGTGCTTGCAGTACGGGCAGCGCAGCGCGTACGTCCCGGGCGCGTACTCGCTGACCCCGCCGCACGCCTCGCACTGGAACGCCCGGTCGGGCGCCGGCACGACGTCCTGATCCGTCAACTCACTTCTCCGATCTCAGCCCTGCGGGGGCAGCGGCGGCGGGACGTCGGCGAGCAGCGGGGCCAGCTCCGGGACCTGGTCCGCGGGCTGCCAGGCGGCCTGCCCGCTGCGCCAGACCAGCGTGGTGCGGGTCAGGTTGCCGGCCGCCACCTGCCCGGCCAGCGCGCTCTCGTCGTACGGGCCCTGCTGCTGTCCGCCGACCGCGATGAACCAGCGCGGAGCGGTGGGCAGCGGCGGCGGCACGTCGGAGGGGGCGGGAGCGGGAGCGGGCTGCGCCGGGGCCTGCGCTGCCGGGGCGGCCGCCGCTCCGGACGTGCTCTGCACGATCCGCTGGCCCAGCGCCATGCCCACGCCCAGCCCCACCGCGTCACCGCCGGTGCCGGGGTTGGCGGCGGCGAGCGGGATCGCGTCGGCCGCCTGCAGCTTGGCGTAGTCGTCCAGGTTGCCGGTGATCGCCATCCGGGAGCGGGTGTCGATCGCCGCCTCGACCTCCGGCGGGACGCTGATGTTCTCGATGTAGAACCGGGGGATGGCGATGCCGGTGGCGGACAGCTCCAGGGTCAGCGCCTTGGCCAGCTGCTGCCCGATGCCGTCCTGCCGGGCGGCGAGGTCAAGGAGCGGCACGCCGGCCGCGCCCAAGGCCGAGCCCAGCTTGGAGACGATCAGCTGCCGCAGGTGCTCGCCGACCTCCTCGGTGCGGAACTGCGGGTCGGTGCCGACGAGTTCGCGCAGCAGCGCGGCGGCGTCCACCACCTGGGCGGCGAAGGTGCCGAAGGCACGGACCCGGACCATGCCGAACTCGGCGTCCCGCAGGATCACCGGGTTCTGGGTGCCCCACTTGAAGTCGGTGAACTGCCGGGTGGTGACGAAGTAGACCTCGGCCTTGAACGGCGACTCGAAGCCGTGCTTCCAGCCCTTCAGGGTGGACAGGACCGGCATGTTCTGGGTCGAGAGGGTGTACGTGCCGGGCTGGTAGACATCGGCCAGCCGGCCCTCGTTGACGAAGACGGCCACCTGCGACTCGCGCACCACCAGCCGGGCACCCATCTTGATCTCGTTGCCGTAGCGCGGAAAGCGCCACACGATGGTGTCCCGGCCGTCGTCGGTCCACTCGATGATGTCGATGAACTCACCGCGGATGCGGTCCATCAGCCCCACGACAATCCCCCACTCCGCGCGCTTCCGGAGACCACCGCTTTCCGGCCGGCCCCGGGACGGCGACCACACGGCGATCAAACGATCAGCCGACAGTATGCCCAATACGGTCAGCCCGAGCCATGGGCCGGAAACGCACATGCTCCGCCCTGCGCCGCCCGGGAGGCGAGGTCGTCACCTCCACGGCGCGTTGAACGCCCGCCCCGGTACCGGCTTGGCGATCAGGGCGATCGGGATGAAGAAGTTGACCTGGCCGATCACGAACATCAGCGTGGCGAGGGCTTTCGGCTCGTACACCTCGGCCGCCTGTGCGTACAGCTCGTCGGGGACCCGCTCGCCGTCCGCCGGGGGCTGGAGCACCGCCTCCGTCAGGGCCAGCGCCGCCCGTTCCGCGACCGTGAAGTACGGCGAGTCCTGCCACGACGCCACCGACGTGATCCGTTCCTCCGACTCCCCCGCCTTCCGCAGGAACCCCGTGTGCAGGACCGTCAGGTACGTGCTGCCGACGATCTGACCGGCCCGCAGCTGGACCAGGCCGATCGTCGGGCGCGGTACCGAGCCGTTGCCGGCGGCCCGGAACAGCGCCGCCGACACGTCCGCCAACTCGGGGACGAGCTGTGCGGGATCGTCGGACATCCGCGGGGCCGTCGGAACCTCTGCCGTGATCGAACGTGCTTCCATCGCCGTCTCCTCAGTGAGCGCTTCGGTGTCGCTGTCACTGCACTGACGGACCCCGGGAGGGAGATGTGACGACGAGTGGCGTGAGCGCGGTCACAGTCGCGTCGGCGCGGGGCCGGTCCGGGCGAGTCCGGCGCGCAGGCGGGCCGCGTCCTGGACGGGCGGGAGGCCGTAGGCGGTGCGGTACTCGCGGTTGAACTGGGTGGGGCTGACATAGCCGACGGCCTGGGCGATCTGGGCCGCTGTGGCGTCGCCGGCGGCCAGGCGGCGCCGGGCCTCCTGGAGGCGCAGGTGCTTCTGGTACCTGAGCGGGCTCATGCCGGTGGCCGCCTTGAAGTGCCGGTGCAGGCTCGCGGCACTCATGTGCGCCGCCGCGGCGATCTCGTCGATGCTGAGCGGCTCCGCGTACCGGGCGCGGATCCACCGGGCCACCTCGCGCACCCGGGTCGTGGTGGAGTCGGCCAGCGACCACTGGCGCAGGACGGGGCCGAGGGAGCTGCGCAGCAGCCGGTAGAGGATCTCGCTCTCGACGCGGGCGGCGAGGGGGCGGATGTCGTCGGGGGTGTCGAGGAGCTCGACCCAGCGGGTGACCGCGTCGGCGAGTTCGGGGGACATCGGCGCGGTGACGTGCGCGGAGCCGGCCGCCGGGGCGGACGGGCCCGTCTCGTCCAGCTCCACCAGCAGTTCTGCGAACGCCTCGCCGTCCAGACGCAGGGACGCGGACCGGTACGGCACCTGCTCCAGGTCGGCGGTGACGGGCAGGTCGATGGTGGTGAGCAGCATCTCGCCGGGGCGGGCGACCCGGACCAGCTCGCCCGCAGTGGTGCGTTTCGTGCCGTCGGCGACGAAGCAGATCGCCGGTTCGTAGAGGAGATGGGCGGGCTCGACGGGCTCGTCGACCGCGGCCAGGGAGAGCCGGGGAACCGCGGTGTCCGTGCCCGACGCCACACAGTGCCGGTCGATGGCCTCGACGAGTCGGTCCAGCACAGCGCACTCCGCTCCTGAGAGGATCAGGCAATTCTATGCGAGCAGTGGCCCATGTTTCCCGGGCGTCGCCTGCCTAGCGTCGACGGCATGGCAGAGCACACCACACACCTTCCCCGGCGCACCCTCGGCACCCAGGGCCTCACAGCCGGGGCGATCGGTCTCGGCACCATGGGCATGACGATGGCGTACGGCACCCCGGACGAGCGGAGCAGCATCGCCACCCTCCACCGGGCCCACGAGCTCGGGGTCACCCTCTTCGACACGGCCGAGCTGTACGGCCTCGGTACCGGCAGCAACGAGCAGTTGCTGGGGCGCGCGGTGAAGGGCTTCCGCGACGAGATCCTGATCGCCACCAAGTTCGGCTTCGACCTCTCCGACCCCACCCGGATCGGACACGCGCTGGACAGCCGTCCCGAGCACATCCGGGAGGTGACCGAGAGCAGCCTGCGGCACCTGGGCACGGACCGTATCGACGTGCTGTACCAGCACCGCGTGGACCCGGACGTCCCCATCGAGGACGTGGCGGGCACGGTCGGCGAGCTGATCGCCGAAGGCAAGGTCCGCTACTTCGGGCTGAGCGAGGCCGGGCCCGAGACCATCCGCCGCGCCCATGCCGTCCACCCCGTCTCGGTGCTCCAGACCGAGTACTCGGTGTTCGAACGGGCCGTGGAGGCCGAGGTGCTGCCCGTGGTCCGGGAACTGGGCATCGGTTTCGTGCCGTACTCCCCGCTCGGGCGCGGCTTCCTCACCGGCGCCGTCAAGCCGGCCGCGGAGTACGACGCCGACGACATGCGGCACACCCTGGACGAGCGCTGGCGGCCCGGCAACTACGAGAAGAACGTCGCCGCGGTCCAGGAGCTGACCGCTCTCGCGGAGACCAAGGGCAGCACCGTCACCCAGCTGGCGCTGGCCTGGCTGCTCGCGCAGGGCGACGACATCGTGCCGATCCCGGGCACCCGCAGCCCGCGGCGGCTGGAGGAGAACGTGGCCGCGGCGGACGTCACCCTCACGCCCGGGGACCTCGCCCGGATCCAGGAGATCCTGCCGCGGGGAGCGGCCGGTTCCCGCTACCCGGCCGCGGTCATGCCTGCCTGGCACTGATCGGGCCGAAGCGTTCGGCAGGCCCTGTAGATTCACCGGAGGGCCGGTGAGAGGGGTTGGTCGAGATGGCCACGCAGGCTGGTGCCGTCGCGCAGCCGCGGGTGCCGCTGAGCCGGACAAGGGTGCTGGGCGCGGCCGTCGCCCTCGCCGACGAAGGGGGCGTGGACGCGCTCAGCATGCGCAGGATCGCGCAGGCGCTCGGTGTCGTCCCCATGGCGCTGTACAAGCACGTGACCAGCAAGAACGAGCTGCTGGACGGCATGATCGACGTCCTCGTCGGGGAGATCGATCCGCCGGCCGAGGGCACCGACTGGAAGTCGGCCGTCCGTCGCCGCGTGCTGTCGGCCCGCCGGATGCTGCTGCGCCACCCGTGGGCGCCCGAGGTCATCGAGGCCCGGATGAAGGCGCGGGCCACCCCGACCCCGGCCCTGCTGGAGTACCTGGACTCGATGGTCGGGATCTTCCGGGGCGGCGGGTTCCCGATCGGCCTGGTCCATCACGCCCTGCATGTGATGGGCAGCCGGCTGCTTGGCTTCTCGCAGGAGCTGTTCGAGGACAGGCCCGGGCGGGCCCCGGACACGGATGCGCTGCCGGCCGAGGAGATGGCCGCGCGCTTCCCGCACCTCGCCGAACTGGCCATGGCGGTCGCCCACGACCCGGAGTCGGTCGTCGGCTCCGGCTGCGACGACCAGTTCGAGTTCGAGTTCGCCCTGGACCTGACGCTCGACGGCCTTGAGCGGCTGCTCCGGAACGCTTCCTGAACGCCTTTCGGACCCGCACCCGATCCCGTTGAACCCGCACCCGATCCCGATCCCCGTCCCTTGACGGGTGTACGGCGTACACCTACCTTGCCCTCAAGGGGGTGTACGCCGTACACCACAGGGGGGAGATCCCGATGAAGGCGATCGTGCAGGAGCGGTTCGGGCCGCCGGAGGTGCTGCGGCCGGCGGAGATCGAGGCGCCGCAGGCCGGTCCGGGACAGGTGCTGGTGCGGGTGCGGGCAGCGGCCGTCAACCCGTACGACTGGCATCTGCTGCGCGGCGACCCGTACGTCGCCCGGCTGCTGGGGGGCGTGGGGCTGACCCGGCCGAAGTCCCTGGTGGCCGGGATCGACGCAGCCGGGGAGGTGGTGGCGGTCGGTGCCGGTGTGGACGGAGTGCGGCCCGGCGACGAGGTGCTGGGCTTCTGCCCGGGTGCCTTCGCCGAGTTCGCGTGCACCACCCCCGGCCTGCTGGTGCCGAAACCCGCCGGGCTCACCTTCGAGGAAGCCGCGGCCGTGCCGATGGCGGCGGTGACCGCGCTGCGCGGGATCCGCACCGTGGGCCGGGCGCGGGCCGGGCAGCGGGTGCTGGTCAACGGGGCCGGCGGTGGCATCGGCACCTTCGCCGTGCAGATCGCCGCGGACCTCGGCGCCGAGGTCACCGGCGTGTGCAGTGCGCGCAACGCCGAACTGGTGCGCTCGCTGGGCGCGGCGCACGTCGTCGATTACACGCGGGAGGACTTCACCGGCCGGGGCGAGCGCTACGACCTGATCCTCGACAACGTGGGCGGCCGCCCGCTCGGCCGGCTCCGCCGGGCCCTCACCCCGCGCGGAACGCTGGTGGCCAACGGCGGCGGCTCGCCCGGTCACGTCTTCGGGGCGATGGGCTCACTGCTGCGGGTCGTCGCGACCGACCCGTTCGTCCGGCAGCGACTGCGGCCGCTCGTCCCCACGGTCCCGGACGGGCCGGTGCACCAGGACCTGCTCGCCGTGACCGCGCTCATCGAGGCCGGCCGGGTCACCCCGGTGGTCGACCGGACGTACCCGCTGGCCGAAACGGCCGCGGGCGTCCGGCACGTGGAACAGGGCCACGGCCGCGGCAAGGCCGTGATCACCGTGGCGTGAGGACGCCGGCGGCCTGCGCCGCGGGCATCACCCCAGGTCGGTGGCGATGCCGGCGGCGGCCGCGCGCAGCGGCGGAAGAAGTCCCTCGATGTCGGCGTGCCCGAGCCGGGTGCCCGGCGCCGAGACGGTGACCGCGGCCACGCACACTCCGGCCGGGTCACGGACCGGCATGCCGATCGCATGCACCTCGGCGACGCTCTCGTCGAAGTTGAGGGCGTATCCCCGGGCCCGGCTGACGGCCAGGTCGGCCAGGAGGGCTTCGAGGTCGGGGAGAGTGCGGGGGGTGAGGCGGCTGAGGCCCTGCGGGTAGCGCATCCGTACCGTCTCGGGGGGCAGTTCGGCGAGCAGCGCCTTGCCTCCGGCCGCACCGTACGCCGCCAGATGGTCACCCGTGCGCGCGGCGACCCGCAGCGTGCGCGGACCTTCCGCCCCGTCGAGGAAGAAGGCGTCGGGCCCGTCGAGGACGAGCAGGTTGGCCGTCTCCTGGGTGGCCTCGCGCAGCGCCTCCAGATGCGGGCGCGCGACCCGGATCAGCGCCCGTTCGTCGACCATGCCGCGCGCCAGCGCGAGCAGCGCGGGACCGAGCCGGTACCGCTTTCCACCTAGCTCCTGCTCCACGAAGCCGTGCGTGCGCAGGGTGGACAGCAGGCGGTGTGCCGTCGAACGCGCGATGCCCAGGTGATCGCTGACGTCCGTGAGCCGCACGGACTCGCGCCCGCGCAGAAACAGCAGCGTGCGCAGGGCGTTGGCCACGGAGGCGGCGCCGTAGGGGTCCCGGGCGGACGTGTCTGACGCAGAGTCGCTTTTCGGCATAGCAGAAATACTAGTCGGCATTGTTCCGCAAGGTGGGAGTACTTCCTACGGTAGGCCCACGAAAGGCACCGACCGTCCCCGCCCGCCCTGGAGAGCCGCCATGCAGTCCGAAACCGCAGACACCCCACCCCCCGTGGCGCCGGCCGAGCCGGACCGAGCCGTCGACGCACCCGGCCGGAGGATCAGGCCCTGGCACAGCCTGTGGCTGCTGCTGATGCTCGGCTGGACGGTGAGCGCGGCCGACCGCTCCGTCACCGGACCTGTCGTCACCTGGATGATCGACAACAACGTCGGCTTCCTCGCCGACGCCGACCGCCCCTACGCGCTGGGCGGTCTGATCGGCGGCCTGTTCTTCGCCGGCTACATGCTCACCCAGTTCCCCGGCGGCTACCTGGGCGACCGGTACGGCCACCGGACCCTGATCGTGGTCAGCCTCGTCTGGGCCGGTATCGCCACCCTGGTCACCGGGCTCATCGGCGGACTCGTGACGTTCATCGTCGTACGCGTCGTCACCGGCCTCGGGGAAGGCGCCTACTACTCCAACGACCGCACGGTCATCACCGAGACGACCCCGGAACGCCAGCGCAGCCTCGGCCTGGGCGTGGTCATCACCGGTCTGGCCCTCGGCATCACCATCGCCACCGTCTTCACGCCGGACTTCATCGACCTGGGCAAGCTGTGGCTGCCCGACGTCGACGCCTGGCGGATGACCTTCTACATCCTCGGCACCGCCACCCTGCTGGCGGCCGCCGCCCTCGCCTGGCGGTTCCGCAGGGACCTGAGCGCCCGCGTGGTGGGGCGCGCCACGCTGCACCTGGCCGGATACTCCGCGGTCTCCCTCGCCCTGATCATGGCCGTCTACCTGCTGGGCACCCGGGCCGGTCTTTCGGATCTGTGGATCGCCGTGCTGGAGGTCGTCCTCGCCGTCGGCGTGGTGCTGTTCGCCCTGGCCCGCAAGGGCGAGGAACTCGGGCCGGTCCTGAAGAACCGCAGCCTCTTCCTGATCTACCTCTCGTACATCGCGGTGCTGTGGAACCTGTGGTTCTTGAGCTTCTGGTCGGTGTCGATCGTCGCGGGCGCCGCCCACTCCTCCTTCGCCAACGCCGCGCTGACCGCGGGTTTCAACGCGGGCGCCGGCATCCTCGGCTTCCCGACCGGCGGCTGGCTCTCGGATCTCGCGGTACGCCGCGGCTGGGGCCGCAAGCCCATGCTGCTGTCCTTCACCGGCATACAGGCCGTGCTCACCGTGGTGTTCGCCTGGTACCTCGCCGCCGCCGGCAAGCCGTCGCTGCTGGTCATGGGGGTGCTGCTGTTCACCGCGAGCCTGTTCTTCAACGCGCTGCAGCCCATCGGACACGCCCTCACCGCCGAGCTCGCCCCGCCGCGGCTGCGCGGTTCGGCCTTCGGCATGCAGAACCTCATCGGGGAGACGGGCGCCGTGCTGTCGCCCGCCGTCGGCGGGGTGCTGCGCGACCAGACCGGTGGCTGGACGGCGGCGGTGTGGCTGGACGCCGCGATCATCGTCGCCGGGTTCTGCCTGCTGATACCGGTACGCGACCCGCGCCGCGGCGGCGGTACGCCGACCTGATGGCCGACCCGTCCGGAAACCCGTGTCACGGCGCCGGAGATCCCGGTCCCGGCGCCCGAAACCCCGTCACGAAAGAGGAACCCCCCACCATGCGAACTGTGCGAGACGCCGCCTTCGACGTCCTGCGCCTGCACGGCCTCACCACCCTCTTCGCCAACCCGGGTTCGACCGAGGTGGCGCTGCTCACCGACCTGCCGGACGACCTGCACTTCGTCCTGGCCCTGCACGAGGGGTCGGTGGTCGGCGCCGCCACCGGCTGGGCCATCGCCCGCCAGGAGCCCGCCCTGGTCCTGCTGCACACCACGGCCGGACTGGGCAACGCCGTCGGCGCCCTGGCCACCGCCCGGGAGAACCGGGCGCCGCTGGTGGTACTGGTCGGCCAGCAGGACCGCCGCCACCTCGCCCAGGAGCCCTTCCTCGCCGGGCGGCTGGCGGGACTGGCCGGTGACTATCCGGTACGGGTGGAGACACCGGCGCGCGCCCAGGACGTACCCGGCGCGATCGGCCGGGCGGCCCACGCGGCGCGCATCGGGCGGGGCCCGGCGCTGGTGGTGGTGCCGATGGACGACTGGGCGCAGCCGGCGGACGGCCTCCCGGTGCCCGCCCCGAGCGCGCTGCGGCAGGCCACCGGCGCCGACGCCGGCACGGTCCGGGAGGTGGCCGCCCTGCTGGACGCGGCCGCCAGTCCCGCGCTCGTCGTCGGAGCCGGCGCGGACGACGCGGCGACCTGGCGGGCGCTCACCGCGCTGGCCGAACGGCTGCGCTGCCCGGTGTGGCAGGAGCCGTTCGGGGCGCGCGCCGGCTTCCCGCAGGACCACCCGCTGTTCGCCGGGCATCTGCCCGCCGAACGCGGGCGGCTGCGCGCCACGCTCTTCCCGTACGACCTGGTGCTGGCCGTCGGCGCTCCGGTGCTGCGCCAGAACCTGTACGAGGACGGACCCCTGGCCGGCGCCGGGACGCGGCTGGCGATCGTGACCGACGACCCGGCCGAGGCACAGCGCGCGCCCGTCGACCTGGCCGTCGTCACGCCGCTGCCGGCGTTCTGCGGAGAGCTGGCCGCCGGTGTGCGGGCCCGCTCCGAGGCCCGGCCGCCGGTCCTTGACCGGCCGGCCGCGCCCCGCCCGCCGCGCGCGGGCGAGGACCTGCGCGCCCCCCAGGTCCTGGCCGCCCTCGCCGAACGGCTGCCACCGCACACCGTCCTGGTGGAGGAGACCCCGTCCAGCCGCCCCGACCTGCACGCGCTCGTACCGGCCCGGCAGCCGCTCGGCTTCCTCAGCGCGGCGCAGGGCGGGCTCGGCTTCGCGCTGCCCGCCGCGATCGGGGTCCGCATGGCCGCTCCGGAGCGGCCGGTGGTCGCGGTCGTCGGCGACGGATCCTCGCTCTACCAGATCCAGTCTCTGTGGACGGCGGCCCACTACGGCGTCGGCGCACTCTTCGTCGTACTGGCCAACGGCCGCTACGCGGTCATGGACCAGCTCGCCGACCGGCACGGCGGCAAGCCGCCCTGGCCGGCCTTCGAGGAGATCAGCGTCTGCGGACTGGCCCGCTCACTGGGCTGCCCGGCCCGCCGGGTGACCGACGGTCCCGCCCTGCTCGCCGAACTCGACGCCCTGCTGCCGGACCTGGCGCACCGCACCGAACCACTCCTGCTGGAAGTGGCCGTGCGTCCCGACCGGCCGCTCGCACCCGACTCCCGCCTCGCCCCCAAGGAGCTCTCATGACCATCGCCCGTGACCTGTTCATCGGCGGCAAGGACGTGCCCGCCGCGTCCGGCCGTACCGAGGAGGACATCAACCCGTACACCGGCGAGGTGTACGCGACCGTCGCCGCCGCCGGGCCGGAGGACGTACGGCGGGCCGTGGACGCCGCCGACGCGGCGTTCGCCGAGTGGGCGGCGCTCGCGCCCTTCGCCCGCCGGGCGATCTTCCTCAGGGCCGCCGACCTGCTGGACGCACGGGCCGAGGAGGTGGCCGGACTGATGGCGGACGAGGCCGGCGGCACCCGCCCCTGGGCCTACTTCAACGTCGCGCTCGGCGCGAACATCCTGCGTGAGGCGGCGGCCGCGGTCACCGCCCCGCGCGGGGAGGTGCTGAGCGCCCAGGAGCAGGGTGCGCTGGGCCTCGCGGTGCGCGAACCGCTGGGCGTGGTCGCCGCGTTCGCGCCGTGGAACGCGCCGGTCATCCTCGGCATCCGGGCGGTGGCGGCGCCGCTGGCGGCCGGGAACACGGTGGTGGTGAAACCGAGTGAGGACGCGCCGATCGCCTGCGGACTGCTGGTGGCCGACGTGCTGCGGGCGGCCGGGCTGCCCGACGGCGTGCTCAACGTGGTCACCAACGCCCGCGAGGACGCGCCCGAGATCGCCGAGGTGCTCATCGCCGACCCGCGGGTGCGGGCGGTGAACTTCACCGGCTCCACCGAGGTGGGCCGGATCATCGGCGGTCACGCGGCCCGCCATCTCAAGCCCGCCGTGCTGGAGCTGGGCGGCAAGAACGCGGTGATCGTGCTGGCGGACGCGGACGTGGACTACGCGGTCGACGCGGTCGCGTTCAGCGTGTTCATGAACTCCGGGCAGATCTGCATGTCCGGCGACCGCATCCTGGTCCACGAGTCACTGGCGGACGCGTTCTCCCGCAGGTTCACCGCGAAGGCCGCCTCGCTGCGGGCGGGCGACCCGGGCGATCCGGGAACCGTGGTCGGCCCGCTGGTCAGCGCGCGTTCCGCGCACCGGGTGGCGAGGCTGGTCGGGGACGCGGTGGCGAAGGGGGCCACGGTGCTGGCCGGCGGCGGGGAACCGGTGGGCGCGCTGCACCCGGCGACCGTGCTCACCGACGTACCCGAGGCCGCGGACCTCTATCACGCGGAGGTCTTCGGCCCGGTCTGCGTCATCGAGAGCTTCCCCGACGACGACACGGCCGTGGCCCTCGCCAACGCCACGAACCAGGGTCTGACCTGCGGCATCATCACCGAGAACGCCACCCATGGACTGGCCGTGGCCCGGCGTGTCCGCACCGGCATCGTGCACATCAACGACCAGTCCGTCGCCGACGAGCCACAGGCCCCGTTCGGCGGCGTACAGGCCTCCGGTTACGGCCGCTTCGGCGGGCGCTGGGGCATCGAGGCGTTCTCCAACACCCGCTGGGTGACCATCGCCACCCAGCACGCCCACTACCCCTTCTGAGCGAAGCGCTCCGCTGGAAGTGCCGCGATGTGCCGTCTGCGGCGCCGTCGTGGCTGGTCGCGCCCACGCGGCGGAGCCGCATATGGATACAGCCCCGCGCCCCTTTGGGGCGCTGCGGAACCGCAGCGGACTTCGCCTGCCCCGCTCAGGCCGGGCCGACCACCGCCGCCAGCCGGTGGACGTCCTTCGCCGTGCCCGTGACGCCCGACAGGAAGCCCTGCGCCCGCGGTGACGCGGTCTCCGTCAGCCAGGTCGGGTCGATGTCGCAGACGGCCACCCGGACGCCCGTGCCCGCCAGGGCCAGGGGCAGGGTGTGGACGACGGTCGACGGGAAGCTCAGGATCGTGCGGCCGATGGGGCCGCGGCGGGCGATCAGTTCCAGGGGGAGGTCCGGGCGGACTATCTCCAGGCCCGTCTCGGCCGCCAGGCGGTGGAGTTTCTCCGTGCTCTCGCGGCGGTGGGCGAAGTAGCGGGTCGCGCCGTGGGTCTTGGCCAGGGTCTGGACGGCCTCCAGGTAGCGGTCGCCGTCCACGACGCCCGTCTCCACCAGGGAGGTACCGACCATGTCGGCGCCCTTGGTGATGCGCGGCGGGCCGAAGCGGGCGCGGGTCCAGCCGAAGTCGTTCGCGGTGACCGTCACCCCCGCCGGCGTCTCCGTCATCGGCATGGAGGAGAAGACCTCCACCCGGCGGCGGGCGCTGGGCGTCAGACGGCGGCGGGCGGAGGAGGAGACCGGGGCGAACAGCAGGTCCCTGGCGCCCGGGCGGCCGCCCTTGCGGTGCCAGCGGACCAGGCGTTCGCCGCGCGCCAGCTGGGCGACGAACTCCATCGTCGCCGTGCCGTCGTCGACCACGACCAGGTCGCGGGCGCGGGTGATGGTCAGGAGCAGTTGTACGTAGCGGGAGAACGGGTCTCCCATCACGATGCGGTCGGCCCGGCGCAGCGAGCCCGCCAGGCCGCCGATCGTCTGGAAGGGGGCGGTGGTGCCGCCCCGTGCCTCCTCCCAGCGGACCCGGTATCCCTCGTCCCGGGCCAGGTCGGCCATGCGGCGCAGCTGGCCCCGGGTCATGGGGTCCGTCGGGGACAGGACGACGATCGTGAGTTCCGCGCCGGGTGCTGATATGCCGGATGCCGTGCGCCGTACCTGGCCGGGTACGGCCGGCATCGGGTCCGCCGACCCGCGCAGGGCGTGGACATGCGCCCACTCCAGCACGTTCAGCAGCTGCACCGGACTCTCGACGAACGCGAGTGTGTGGGGGCCGGTGTTCCCGGCGCGGGGGCTCATCGACGTACGACCGTCCCGTCGTCGTAACAACAGAGGTGTCAGACCTGGACCGGCTCGCCGGCGGCCGCGGCGATCTCCGCCTCGGCGACGACGCCGGTGACGCGGCGCAGCTTCTTCATCGGGCCGAGCTCGGAGTCGTAGACCTTCTTGACGCCGTCGCCCAGGGAGGCCGAGATGGTGCGGATGTCGCGGACCAGGCGGGTCAGGCCCTGCGGCTCGACGGAGGCGGCCTGGTCGGAGCCCCACATGGCGCGGTCGAGGGTGATGTGGCGCTCGACGAAGGTGGCGCCGAGGGCGACCGCGGCGAGGGTGGTCTGCAGGCCGGTCTCGTGGCCGGAGTAGCCGATCGGGACGTTCGGGTACTCCTTCTCCAGCGTGTTGATCACGCGGAGGTTGAGCTCCTCGGCCTTCGCGGGGTACGTCGACGTGGCGTGGCAGAGCAGGATGTTGTCCGAGCCGAGGACCTCGACCGCGTGGCGGATCTGCTTCGGGGTGGACATGCCGGTGGAGAGGATGACCGAGCGGCCGGTGGCGCGCAGCGCCTTGAGGAGCTCGTCGTCCGTGAGGGACGCGGAGGCGACCTTGTGGGCGGGGACGTCGAACTTCTCCAGGAAGGCGACGGCCTCGGTGTCCCACGGGGAGGCGAACCAGGCGATGTTCTTGCTCTTGCAGTACTCGTCGATCTGGCGGTACTCGTCCTCACCGAACTCCACGCGGTGGCGGTAGTCGATGTAGGTCATGCGGCCCCAGGGGGTGTCGCGCTCGATGTCCCACTGGTCGCGCGGGGTGCAGATCTCCGGGGTGCGCTTCTGGAACTTGACGGCGTCGCAGCCGGCCTCGGCGGCCACGTCGATCAGCTTGAAGGCGTTCTCCAGCTCACCGTTGTGGTTGATGCCGATCTCGCCGCAGATGTAGACGGGCTGGCCGGGACCGACCTCACGGGAACCGAACGTGCGCAGACGGGAGTTGCTCATGACTGTGGGGTTTCCTTACTTCGGGAGGGAATCGAGAGAGGGGCCGAGGATCCAGCTGGCGATCTCTCGGATCGCGCCGTCACCGCCGGGGAGGGTGGTGACCGCGCGTGCGGCGCCGCGTACGACGTCGTGGGCGCTCGCGACCGCCACGGGCCAGCCGGCGACGGCGAAGCACGGGAGGTCATTGACGTCGTTTCCGACGTAGAGCACGCGCTCGGGAGCGATGCCCTGCTCCTCGCACCACTGCTTGAGGGCGAGGTCCTTTCGGTCGATGCCGTGCAGGACCGGAATCTGTAGCTTCCGGGCCCGGGCGGCGACGACCGGGTTCTGCTCCGTGGAGAGGATCAGCATCTTCAGCCCGCTCTTGCGCAGGGCGGCGATGCCGAGTCCGTCGCCGCGGTGCACGGAGACGAACTCCTTTCCATCGGCGTCGATCAGCACCCGGTCGTCGGTCTGGGTGCCGTCGAAGTCCAGTACGACCGCGTCGACGTCGTCGGCGGTCGGGAGCGCGCCGGGGCGGTCCGCGTCGAAGAGCGGGGCCAGGGCGCGGGCGCGGGCCAGCTCGTGCGGGTCGTCGATCTCCAGGACGCGCGCGGGGTCGGTCCGCACCAGCTCGGTGTGGCCGAAGAAGCGGTGCTGGTGCTCGCGGAAGCCGTCGGCGCGCATCGCGTAGGCGGCGCCGGTCTCCAGGAAGTCCTGGGGGCGGTCCTGGCGGCGCGGGCGGAACGACTTGTCGTGGTTGACGCCGAAGCCGCCGCTGGCGGAGGCCTCGTCGGCGTCACCCACAGCCGGCACCGGCACCGGGGCGTGCACCTCGTCGCGCCAGACGAAGCCGTGGAAGGGGGCCACGGTCAGGGCCGTGTCGGCGCCGTTCTGGACGATCGCGCCGGCCACCCCGTCGATGTCCTCGCGGACGATGAACGGGCTGGTGCACTGCACGAGGAGGACCACGTCGACCGTGGCGCCGTGCAGCGCCTCGTGGGCGTCCATGGCGTGCAGGACGGCGGCCTCGGAGGTGGCGGTGTCGCCGGCGATGGCGGCGGGGCGCAGCACGACCTCGGCGCCGGCGGACCGGGCGGCCGCGGCGATCGCCTGGTCGTCGGTGGAGACGACCACGTCGGTGACCAGGCGGGAGGCGACGCACTCGCGGACCGCGCGGGCGACCAGCGGGACGCCGCCGACCGGGGCGAGGTTCTTGGCGGGCACGCCCTTGGAGCCGCCGCGGGCGGGGATCACGGCGAGGACGCGGGGCAGTGCGGTCGCTTCGGGGTGGGACATCGGCTCTGTTCCTTCGGCAGACACTGGCGCAGACGGCTCTGACTGCGCCTGGTGCGGGATCCGGTCGCTCACAGCTCTCCCATTCGTCGGATCACGGGGGCCACCCGCTGGACGCCGTGGCGGTAGGCGCCGCGTGCGGCCCGGCGCACGATCTGGCGGACGGGGCCCGGGGCCTTGTCGGCGGCGGGCGCGCCCGGGAGCGGGGCGCCGTCGGGGCCGAGGTGGTGGCGGGCCAGGATGCCGGGCAGGTAACCGGACGCGGTCTCGGGTGTGTAGTACGGGTTCAGGGGCGGCAGCCCGCCGGGCCGTCCGAGCAGCTTCGCGATGCGTTCGCGGGCCGCGTCGAAGGCCCTCTCATAGCTGCCTCCCCCAGAGGGGGTACCCCCAGCGGCGACGCCCTGCCGTGAGACCCACTCGGCGTCGGGCACCGGGCGGTGTCCGGCGTCGAGCTGGTCCCAGGAGGCGAGGCAGCCGGAGCCGACGAAGTGGTGGTTGCCGAGCGCCTCGCGGATGCCGAGGTCGGTGAGGACCACGGTCGGGATCCGGCGGTGCAGGGACTCCAGGGCGGCCGTCGAGCTCATCGTGACCAGGAGGTCGGTGCGGTCGAGCACCTCGCCCATGTGGCCGTAGACCAGCCGGAAGTTGGCGGGCACGTCCTTGCCCTGGACCAGCTTCTGGTACGGCAGTTCCTCGATGTGGGTGGTGTGCTCGCCGGGCTTGGAGCGCAGCTTGAGCAGCACTTCCCGCTCGGGGTGCTTGCGGGCGTGCTGGATCAGCCGGTTGAGCAGGTAGGTACGGTCCTTGCGGCTGTCGGGGACCGAGGGCTGGGCGGCGAAGACCACGGTGTAGGGGTCGTGTTCGCCTTCGTAGGGCGCCCCGCCGAGGAACGGCAGCGCGACCTCGGTCACCGACGAGGAGTCGGCGCCGACCCCGTCGTACACCGCCCGGAAACGATCGGCGTCCTGACGGGAGTTGGCGAGGACGAGGTCCGCGCCGTGCCGCAGCAGCAGGCCGTCGGCGAGCTTCTCGTAGACGACGCCGACGTAGCCGGTGACGACGACGGGCCGCTTCTCCCGGCCGGCCCAGGCGCTGCGCAGCCCGTGCAGCATGGCCTGCGTCCCGCCGCCGACGAGGGAGAGGACGAGGATGTCGTACGACTGCTGTTCCATGTCTCTCAGGAACTCGACGGCCGTCACTTCGCGGAGCGAGTCCGCGTGGACGCCGACTTCCTGGAGCTGGCGGGCGGTGGGGGTGGCACGGCCGCGCAGAAGGTAACCGTCGAGCCGGACGTCCGAATTGTCGCTTTCGTTGGGAATCAGGCGCTTCGCGGTGAGCGCCCCCCACTTCCACCGAGTATCGGAATCCGCCAGGACGGCCACCCGCAGGGACTTCGTTGCACTTGCTGGCACGTCGAAGACGCTAGGAAGCCATTCCGAGGAACTCCCGAACCCGAATCCAACAAAAGGTTAACAACACATCGCCGGATGGCGAATCAGCTCGGGATAAGCCCTCAAATTCAGCCGGTTCACAGCTTCGCCACGTGTCGTTCACCTCGAATCAAGGAGACGGCCAAGACGGATGACGGGCGTCCGCCTAACGTCCTCCACGTGGTCAAGCTCTCCGTCATCGTGCCGTTCTACAACGTGCAGCAATACGCGCCCGACACCCTGAGGAGCCTGCGCGCGAACGCGCGTGAGGACTTCGAATTCATTCTCGTCGACGACTGCTCGACCGACGGGACACCAGAGATTCTCGCGCGAGCCGAGCGCGAGCTCCCAGGCGCGGTCCATGTCAGACACGAGCAGAACGGGGGGCTGGCCACCGCGCGCAACACCGGCATCGACAAAGCGCGCGGCGAGTACGTGACCTTCCTGGACGGCGACGACTGGCTGGCACCGGGCTACTACCCTCAGCTCGTCGACGCCATCGAGTCGCTGAACTGCGACTTCGTCCGTACCGACCATGTGCAGTGCACCGCGCGGGCCCGGACCGTGACCCGGGTGCCGGTCGGCCGCCGGAACGTCGTGATGAACCCGCGGGACGCCATCCTGCCCGCCGACCGGTCCACCTCCGTCGACTACGCCTACGCCTGGGCGGGCGTCTACCACCGCCGACTGGTGGACAAGGGGCTCGTGCATTTCACGGACGGGCTGCGCACGGCCGAGGACCGGCCGTGGATCTGGAAGCTGCACCGGGAGGCCGAGTCCTTCGCCGCGGTGAACCTGCTCGGCGTCTTCTACCGGCGTGGCGTAGCCTCGTCACTCACGCAGATCGGCGACGTCCGTCAGCTCGATTTCATTCGCGCGTTCGACCAGGTGATCGAGGAAACCGCACAGGACGCCGACGCGAAGGAACTCCTGCCGAAGGCCGTCCGTACGTATTGCGCCATCATTTCCCATCACCTGGGATCCATCGAAAGGTTCGAGCCCGCGGTGGCGAAGAAGCTGAAATCCATGAGCGCGGCCGCACTGCGGCGCATGCCGCAGGACGTGCTGGACGAGGCCCTGGACTCCATGGACCTCCAGCGCGCCACCAAGCTGCGCCGGCTGCGCCGCCGTCCCGCCCCCGCGGGAGCCGCCGCGTGACCACCCAGATCTTCCAGGCGTCCACCCTCTACGGCACCGCCACCCTGGCCGCCGCCCTGGACTCCGGCGCCTTCCGCCCGGCCGACCGGCGCATCCTGCTGGTCTGCAACAACGCGGCGACCCCGGAGACCACCCCGGGCCTGGACGAGTCGCCCGGCTTCGAGCGGCTGCGCGACCGCTTCGACGAGGTGATCTCGTACAACGAGACGATCTTCCCGTTCCACCCCGGCGGCTGGGCCCCGCGCATGGACGACTTCCCGCTGTGGGAACGCTTCCTGCGCCACGAGTGGCAGCTGGGCGACGACGACGTCGAGTTCGCCGTCGAGTCGATCCAGGTCAACCCCTCGCTCAGCCTCACCCAGATCTTCACCGGCGCCCCGGTCACGGTCTACGCCGACGGCCTGATGAGCTACGGCCCGACCCGCAACAAGATCGACCCGCTGGTCGGCACCCGCGTCGACCGGGTCCTCCACCTCGACCTGGTGCCCGGCCTGCAGCCCATGCTGCTCACCGAGTTCGGCGTCCCCGGCGAGGTCGTGCCGACCCCCGCGTTCACCAAGGTGCTCGCCGAACTCGCGCCCAGCGGCGACGAGCTGCCGCAGATCGAGGAACCGGCCCTGCTGCTCGGCCAGTACCTCTCCGCACTCGGCATCCTCTCCCCCGAGCAGGAGGAGAACCTGCACGTCAGGATGCTCAAGGGCGCCGTCGAACTCGGCCACACCAAGGTCGTGTTCAAGCCGCACCCTTCCGCCCCGGCCCGGTTCGCCCGCACCCTGGAGCAGGAGGCCGAGAAGCTCAAGGTCGACCTCACCGTCCTGGACACCACGGTCCTCGCCGAGGTGCTCTACCAGCGGATGCGTCCCGCCCTGGTCGTCGGCTGCTTCTCCACGGCGCTGCTCACCGCGTCCGCGCTGTACGGCCTGCCGACCGCCTGCGTCGGCACCGACACCCTCCTCGACAAGCTCACCCCGTACGAGAACAGCAACCGCGTGCCGGTCACCGTCGTCGACGCGCTGATCCCCCAGCTCACCGACCGCAAGGCGGTCGAGGCACAGCGCCCGCGGATGAGCGTCGAGGCCCTCGGCGAGCTGATCCGCGCGGTCGGCTTCGCGATGCAGCCGAAGATCTACCCGCAGCTGCGCGCCGAGACCGAGCGCTACCTGACCAAGCACCTGAACGACACAACCATCCGCTACTTCAAGCGCAAGCGCCTGACCTCGCTCGGCATGCCCGGCGGGGTGCCGTCCCAGCTCACGTTCCCGCTGCGCAACGCGACCGTCCGCCGGATGGCCCGCAAGGCGCGCAACCTACGCAGGGGCGTGCGCCGCTGAGCGCTCGGCAGTGTGTCGTCTGCGGCGCCGTTGTGGCTGGTCGCGCAGTTCCCCGCGCCCCTAACGGGGCGCTGACGTGCCGCTTCTCGATGGGGCGGGTCCGGATCTCCGGGCCCGCCCCTTCGGTGTCACCTGCCCAGGATCTTCTTGATCGTGGCGGCGTTCTCCTCGGTGACCTTCCACAGCTGCTGCTGGCGGTCGTGCACGTCGGCGACGGTGCGGCTGTGGTTGTCGAGGATGCCGACCGCGCGCTCGGTGAGGATGTCGCCGAGGTCCCGCTCGTGCACCGAGACGCCCCACTCGGGCCGCTCGATGTCGTTCAGGAAGTACGCCATCTTCGGGTGCGAGATCAGCGAGATGATCGGCGTGCCGACCCCGAACGGGATCATGCCGGCGTGCCCGCGCATGCCGATGACCAGGCGGGTCTTGGCGTACGTCTCGCGGATCTCGTCGTTGGAGAAGTCGTACATCGGGATCACCGGGAGCGAGATGCCGTGCTCGCGGCGCAGGTCGAAGGCGATCTTCTCGTCGTCGAGGGAGTGCGCGACGCACTTGACCTCGGTGTGCTCGCCGATCTTGCGGACGGCCTTGGCCATCTCGGCGAGGAAGTGCGCGTAGTCGTGGCCGAAGCGCAGCCCCGCGCGGTCGTAGGCCGCGTTGAGCATCACCGTGTCCTCGCGGTACGCCGGGTCGGTCCAGCCGACCACCAGCTGGCGCATGACCGTGGTGGGACAGGGCTGGAAGACGACCTTGTCCTGGAGCTCCGGCGGAAGCATGCCGCGGACCTTGGCGATGGAGCCGTGGTTGCGCAGGCCGAAGAAGGAGGACTTCTCGACCAGCAGCCGCAGGCTCTCGTTGAACCGGTTGGCCCGGTAGGACTGGCCGTCGAAGGCGTTGAAGCCGACCGCGTAGACCATGATCGGGACGTCGATGGCGCGCAGGTGCTCGTCCGGGACGTTCCACTGCCACGCGCTGTTGCCGTTGGGCATGGTGTCCGGGATGAACAGACCGCCGCCGCCGATGACCAGACCGCGGCGGGCGTTGACGCGCTCCAGGGCGGCCTTGTCGAAGTAGCGGTGGGCGTGCACGGAGTGCCAGCGCCGGGAGGTGGTGTCCGGGCCGAAGCCGAGCCGGACGGTCTCCGGGAGCAGCTTGTCGCCCGCGTTGCCCTGCCGGTCCATGTAGAACGCGACGTGCGCCAGCTGGTCCTCGGCGCTGCCCTGCTCCTGGGAGGGGACGGCGGCCGCGCGCTGCGCCCACAGGCGGCTGGAGCGGTGCGTGGGGTCCACGGTGAGGCCGGCGGTGGCGTACCTGAGGGCCTCGGTGTTGTCGCCGTGCACCCAGGCCATCTGGGCGAGCCGCGCGAAGGCGGTCGCGGCCCGGTTGGGGGCGGCGCTGGCGAGCAGCAGCTGGGTCTTGGCCTCGTCGTAGCGGGAGACGCTCATCAGGGCGTGGCCGAGCACCTCGTGCGGCCAGGCCTCGTCCAGCGGGATGTGCACGCTGCTCATGACGTCGACGGCGTCCTGGTAGTCGCCGCCTGCGATGTGCGCGGCGGCCACCTTGCGGGCGATCTCGACGTCACCGGTGCGCTTGACGTGCGGGGTGCCGAAGTGGACCACCAGGTCGTGGTGGAGGCCGCCGGGGGCGGCGAAGTAGGCCGCGTGGAACTCCGCGTCGGTCAGCTCGAACTCGCGCCAGCGGTCCTCGGCCTGCGCATAGCCGGACTCGCCGCCCTGCCAGGGCTTGTGCCGCCCGGTGAAGTGCAGGATCTTCGTCTCCTCGGGGACCGGGAGGTCGCCGGAGAGCCGCCG
Organism: Streptomyces hyaluromycini; assembly: GCF_002217755.1. Lineage (GTDB taxonomy): Bacteria > Actinomycetota > Actinomycetes > Streptomycetales > Streptomycetaceae > Streptomyces > Streptomyces hyaluromycini. The sequence goes on from NZ_BCFL01000016.1 coordinate 1,130,369, forward strand.
CTTGACGAAGTTGTACTTGGCGTCGAGGCGGACGAAGTCGCCGTCCAGGACGGCGTTCAGGATGCCCTGGTCGTGCTTGTCCAGCTCGTAGTCGCCGCTGCGGCCGGTCTTGTCGATCTTCGCGCAGAACTCGTCGGACAGGTACTCCTTCTGGATCACCAGAAGGCCGGAGTTCAGCTTGTGCTGCCCGTAGAAGAACTGGGGCACGGCCGCGAGACCCTCGCGCAGCTCCAGGAGCTCGCCGAGGCCGCCGAGGACGACCATGTCGGTGTCCAGGGTGATGACCGTGTCGTAGTCGCGCAGCCGGAAGATGTCGAGGATGAAGTACGCCTTGCGGACCAGGTAGTTGTCCTGGTCGCCCTTGACGTACGAGTCGTAGTGCGTGTCGTTGACCCGCTGCAGCACGATCCGGGGGTGCAGGGCGCGGATCTTGGCGATGGAGGCCGGGCGCAGGTCGTCGTAGAGCACGACGAAGTCCTCGCAGACGCCCGGGTTGGACAGGGCGAGGCTGCGCAGCAGGACCAGGAAGCCGGGCAGGTAGTTCTCGTCCACGTAGGACGCGAAGGCTATCCGGCGCTTCTTGGTGAGGGCGCTCGCGTCGGTGTTGGGCACCGCCGGGGTGAAGGTGGTCGTCATCGCAGGGAGATCCTCATGTCGGTCACGCTCTGGGCCCGCTGCATGACCCAATCCTTCTCGCTGGTGTATTCGTGCACGGAGGTGATGGCCAGCTTCATGGCCTCCTGCACGCGGTAGGCGCCGCTCTCGTAGAAGTCGAAGCCGATCAGGTCCAGGGTCGGGCTGACGTCCAGGAAGTCCAGCAGCCACAGCATGTTGAAGCCGGACGTCGGGATGCCCGACCAGGTGTCGGTGCTGATCTGCCCGATGTTGCGCATCGGCCAGCGCAGCGACTCGTCGCCGAGGTACTTCTGCGCGCCGGGCACCAGCTTGTTGCGCAGCGAGTGCTTCCAGTCGCCCGAGACGCCGCCGAAGATCAGCCGGGTGGTCACCGGCTTCTCCCAGTTGAAGGCGTGCTTGTGGATGCTGACGTGGATGTCGGTGCGGCTGCCGGTGTGCTTCGGGTCGATCTTGTACGAGTTGAAGCGCACGACCAGGTCGTAGTCGTCGATCTGCTTGCCGATGCCGCCGGCGCCCACTCGGCCCGAGTTGGCGATCAGGCAGACCGACTTGCCGGCGATCTGGTTGCGGAACTCGCCGAGGCTGATCCACTGCACGCCGTCGACGGTCGGGTTGGCGACCGGGCCGCGCATCCGGATCCGGCGCTGCTCGGCGTAGAGCGCGACGGCCTCCGCGAGACCGGCGTCGTTGCCCTCGGCGAGGCGCAGGTCCAGGTACTGGCTGAGCAGCTCCTGGCGGTCGTTCACCGGTGCCTCGTCCTCGGCGAGGGCGAGCAGCGCGCCGACCAGGCGGGGCTCGGCGGCCCGCCAGTCGCCGGCGGCCTGCAGGGCGAGGCCCTCGGCCCAGGTGGCGGTGGAGGGCGCGCGGACGTGGTCCGCGGCGTCGGGTACCTGACGCTTCAGGAGGCCGAGCAGTTCGCCTTCGCGTTCGGCGGCGCGGCGCATGCCCGAGACCCGGTTGGCGACGCCGAAGCCGTCGTCGGTGGTGAGTTCGAGGTAGCGCTCGTAGGCCTCGACGGCCTCGCGCTCCTCGCCGAGGCCCTCCAGGATGCGGGCGCGCAGCCGCCAGCCGGCGCGGGAGTTCTTGCGCTGGGCGAGGACGGTGTCGCTGATCACCAGGGCGAGGTTCAGCTCGTCGTTGTAACCGCACTCCAGGGCCTTGTTGGCGACCGCGAGCAGAGCGTCCAGCAGGTCGTTGTTGATCCCGCCCGAGGGACTCGCCGCGCCCTTGACGGCGCGCTTCAGAAGCGCCGTCGCACCGCCGGCCGAGGCAGGAGCGGGTGTGGTCGTGCCCTCCGTGGCGACGACCACCAGCAGCTTGCGCAGCTGCTCCGCCAGCTCCGCGCGACGGCGGTCGAGGCTGCCGACCACTTTGCCGCTGTGCACGGCGCAGGCGTGCAGGCAGTCGTCCAGCTCCCCTCCGCGCGCAGGTGCCCGCCTGTTCTGGACCCTCGTCATAGCTCTCCTGATTTTGCCAAGCAAAACTTGTGTAATGGCTGTGTGTGGTGAGGTGACCCGCACCAGGGGGGATGGATGGAGAAACTAGGAAGCCAAAACGACCATATGGTTAACGAACACCGACGGGTAAGAGAATGGTTAGCAGGTTCACCGCACACTTCCTATGATTCCCCCAGGTGACGGTATTGGGCTTCCCACATCCCGGGGACTTCACGAACAGATCGGATGATTAACCTCCCGGACCCGGGTAGGGGTCCCGGACCATGTCACTCGCGACCCCCACACTGGCGCCCCCGCCTGCGAAGACCCCGGTCGTCCCGGCCCCACCCGGACACCCCCGTAGCCGACTTCTCGCCCTCGACGGACTGCGGCTCGCCGCCGCCCTGATGGTCTGCCTCTACCACTACGCCGGACGCGGCGGAGTCGTCTCCGCGTCCTGGCACCAGAACCCCGACCACGTCTTCCCGACCCTGTCCCGGCCGGCCGCCTACGGCTGCCTCGGCGTCGAGTTCTTCTTCGTCATCAGCGGCTTCGTCATCTGCATGAGCAGCTGGGGCCGCCCCCTCGGCGACTTCTTCCGCTCCCGCGTCGCCCGCCTCTACCCCGCCTACTGGGTCGCCCTGGTGCTGGTCACCGGCGCGTCCCTGGTACTGCCGGCCGTCGTCCGCGCCGTGCGCCCCGACGAGTTCCTGGTCAACCTGACGATGCTGCAACAGCCGATGGGCGCACCCCGCGTCCTGGGCGTCTGCTGGACGCTCTGGGTGGAGGTCCGCTTCTACGCCCTGTTCGCGCTGACGGTCGTCCTGCCGGGCGTCACCTACCGCAGGGTGGTGCTGTTCTGCTCGGTGTGGACCCTGGCCGCCGTCCTGTCCACCGCGGCCGGCGACGGGTCGTGGACCGAGCTGGTCGTGATGCCCCGGTACGCCCCGTACTTCGTCGGCGGCCTGGCCCTCTACCTCGTGCACCGCTTCGGCGGCCGGCTGCTGCCCTGGGGCATCGTGGCGCTCTCCTGGATCCTCGGGCTGCGCACCGCCACCGAGGGGCTGTGGCACCCGGGCGCCCCCCGGAACCCGTACGTCGTGATGCTCGTCGTCACCCTGGCGTACGCCGCGGTCGCGGCGGTGGCGGCGGGCTGGACACGACGGGCGGCCTGGCCCTGGCTGACCACGGCCGGGGCGCTGACCTACCCCTTCTACCTGGTCCACGAACACATCGGATGGTTCGTGATCCGGGTGCTGCACCGGGGGTGGGGAATTCCGCCATGGCCGACGCTGTTGATCACGGTGTGCGGGATGCTCGGACTGGCCTGGCTGATCCACCGGTTCGTGGAGACACCGTTCGGGCCAAGACTGAAAAGGGCCCTGCGGACGTCGTGATTCGCTTCTGATTCACCTCTCGTTCACTTTGGGAAGTTGGCCCGTCGTTCACCTCTCCGTTGGTTTCGGAGATGCAGGGCGGGCAGGCACCGTAGAGCCCTGTTGTGCACAGGAGTTCCGCAGGGTTCTCACAGGCTTCCTGAGCCGCCAGGAAGCCGCCGGAACGCGGGGCGACCTGCTTGAGGTCGGGGTCTGCCTTTGATCCTGGGCAGCGCCCCGGCCTTCAGGGTGGAGGTGAGGCACGTCTCAGGACTGTTCTGCCCCCGACTGCCAGCACGGATCCGCGCCGTTGCCCCGCGCCCACGACAGCCGTCGCACGGGCGCTGCTGGTTCTCGATGTATTGGCGAACAACGGTCAGCGCCGCCTCGCCACAGCTTCCGGCGAAGTAGGAGCCGGATCAGAAGTGGCCACCCCACAGGTAGCGGCGGACGTGAGCGTCGTACTCCTGCCGCAGGTAGCGGGAGGAGACGCCCTTGAGCGAGTTGACCAGCTTGGAGAGCTGGACTTTGGGCGGGTAGTGCACAGCAGGTGGACATACTGACCTTGAATGCGTGATGTCGTCATGGTGGGGCGGGCGCCAGTCCGGTGCCGGTGAGGCAGCCGTCGAGAACGTCGTGGCGGTACTGGAGCTGGCGTAAGGCCCGCCGGACGACGGTGATCAGGTCATGCGGGTCTGCGAACGCGCGGTTGACCGTGGTGGTGCGCCGCAGTACCGACCAGATGCCCTCGCCCGGGTTCAGGTCGGGTGCGTAGGGCGGGAGTTGGTAGACGGTGAGCCAGTCCCGTTCGGCGATGTAGCGGCGCGTCCCGGCTGTCGGGTGTTCAAGTTGTCCCAGCCCAGCACGATCGGGCCGCCGAGCTGCTGGTGCGCGGTCTGGACCAGGTCGCGGTAGTCCTTCCAGGAGAAGCTCTTGCGTCCGTCGGGCCGAGCGTCCGGGCAGGGCCGATAGATCAGCCGGGAGCGACGGCCGGGTTTGTAGCAGGCCAGGGCGGCGACGGACAAGCGTCGGCGGGAGCGGCCCCGCACGCGCACGACGGGAGTGCGGCCGCGGCGGGACCAGGTACGGGCGGTCGGCGGCGTCATCGAGAAGCCGACCTCGTCCTCGAAGACGAGCCAGGCGCCGAGCGCCGCCACGGTCCTTTCACCTGCGGCCAGGGCTCCTTCACCTACCCGGCCACCGCCGTCTCATTGCGTTCCACTGCACGGCGGGCGGGGACCTGGCAGGACCAGTCGTGACGTTTGAGCAGGGCAGCGAGGCCCTGGATGGTGTAGCTCTTGTGGAACCGGCGCCCGATGAGCGTCTTGATCCGTGACAGGGTCCAAGTCTGGTCCGGCCAGCCGTGCGCCACCGGCCCCTTGAGCAGCTCCGCCTCCAGCACGACGAACAACTCGTCACTGAGTATGGGCAACGAGGCCGGCCCCTTGGAGGTCAAAGCTCTCGGCCCGCCCTGGGACCAGGCCCTGCGCCAGCGTTGCACCGACCGAATGCTGACCCGCAGGTCGCGCGCGATAACCGCGTTCTCGTCGCCCTGGACGAACCAATCGGCAGCCACCATCCTCAGCTTCTCGCGGAAAGCCCGCCGCTCGTCGGTCAGTCCGCCTCCCTGCGCATACCTCATGCAGTCGGCATACCGCAGGGATCACGAGCCGTCAGCCCCTGCCGACACCACGCTTTGAAGGCCAGTAGTCCTCTTCGCCGTTGAATTGCTTCAGTTCGGCCTCAAAGCCCTCGCAGACCTCCCTCATGATCTCTTCGCAGCGCGTCAGTATCCCGTCCGTCATCGACGCCGGAGTCAACGTCCCTCTCGCCCTGTCCGACGGCGACCATCAGAATCACGGCCGCCCCGCACGGCTCCCGAACGGCACGGCCGACCGGGACGATTGGCTGAACCCCGACGAGAAGGCCAAGCTGCTCCGCCTGAAGCAGCGGGCTGCGCACCGCAAGAGCTTCCGCAAGCCGGGCCGGAAAACCTCCACCCGGCTGAAGCGGACCTACGACCAGATGGCAAGCCTCCACGCGACAGCCAAACGCAGGGCGAGTGACTGGCAGCACCGGACCACCCACCGAACTCGCCCGCGCGTACAGCGGGATCGTGGTGGATGAACTGGACATCCCCAACATGGTCAAGAGTGCCAGAGGCACCGTAGAGAACCCGAGGAAGAACGTCGCGCAGAAGTCCGCTCTCAACCGCTCCGTCAGCCAAGAGGCGTGGGGACGCACGGTGACGATGCTGACGTACAAGGCCGCCCGCCACGGCGGCACCCTGCACAAGGTTTCCGCTCCCGGTACTTCCCGGCGCTGCTCGATGTGCGGCTTCACCACACCGGGCAGCAGGGAGTACCAGGCTGTGTTCGTATGCAAGAACGAAGACTGCGGCTGGTCCGGCAATGCCGACCGCAACGCCGCACGGAACATCTTGCACCTGTACCGGATGGGCCATGTGCTCATCCCGGCTGCCGGGAGGGCAGTCGTCAGGCGCCCGCAAAGCGTCAGATGGGGAAGAGCGCGATCACCGCACCGGCCGACACACATGGGGCCCAACTCGACAATGCAGACCGAAACCGACTGCCATCTGAGCATGGAGGACACGGCGAGGCACCGGACCATACAGCTGAAGCCGAAGGCCATGCGGGCAGCGGAGTCCAACTGCCCCGCTACGCCGCGGACATCCCGGAGGAGCCGACACCCGCACCCGAGCCTCCGACCCTGCCATCGCTGGTGATCATCACGGGCCATTCTGCAGGCGATGAGGCAGCTCCCACCCGCATTCCCGGTCCGTGAATTTCACGGCGTAGCCGAAGACGATGCGGAGGAGCCGAAACGGACAATGAGGGCTCAGGAAGGGAAAGAACCACGCATCGGCATGAACAGTCGCGACGAGCGGATCGCCCGGCGCCTCCACACAGAGCTCCGGAGAGTCGCCGATCCGGTTTGATCAGGCGCCGTCGAATCGGCCCGGAATGTGGAGCGCGCACGGACCCTTGTGATCACGAAGTTCGCCACACTTGGGATGCCTGATCACGCCAGCACGGCGCGCGCCGCCAGCAGCATCCAGGCCCTCATTGCGCGGATGCCCGTTACCTCGCATGACTCTCCGGGCGACGCAAAATGCGAGGCTATCCTAAGCCAGCAGAAACATCACAATAGTCCTCCATGCGAAAATTGCGGCCACGTGAGATCGAACACGTTACCGTGTGTCGAAATTTCCGACTCCTCACGATTCAAGTCGGGAGCACTCAACGCGAAGGAAGACAGAGGATGACAGGTCCACTAATTCCACGCTCCGAGCCTCCCTCGCAATGAGGCATCCACCCTGACTCCCGAGTGGCTCAAAATTCACTCGATACCGAGATCATCTCCTCATAATATCGACTTAAGCGCGCCATTTTCGGGCGGCGCGTTACAGCGACCACAAGGAGAGATTTTGTCCAAGGTACGTCGCACCATCGCTGCAGCTGCTGTCTCAGCGGGAATTCTGGGAGCCATGACTCTTGCCGTCTCGCCGGCTTCTGCCGCCGCGTCGGTATCCGGAACATGCTTCGGCTACACGGGAAATTTCAACGAGTGGGGCTTTACGAAGATCGACTGGAAGTACGGGCCGGACGAATGCTTCGGCGTAGCGCCGTCCGGAAGCATCTGGCACACATGGTCCGGCGCAGGCGGATGGAAAGAAATGCCCGGTAATGGCACAGCGGTTGAGCTCTACGGGTGGGACGAAGACTCTTCCCAGAAGACCGTCTACTTTCTCGTCGAGAGCCACAACCTGTGGTGCAACACGGACAATTACTCTACGAATGTCTGGAGCGGCTGGTACTTCCCCTGCTAACCCTCAGCGCCCACGAAGAAAGTGACGTCCGGCTGATTTGATCGTGCAGGACCGGGGCGATGCCGGACGGGTGAGCACGGCACTTGTGGATTGCTGAGTTCTCCACGCTTGAAGATCCGCAAGACTGCCGTGTTCGCTGCTCCCGGTTCGCAGCACTGCTCCGCGCGCCACACTGGAGTCGGCTCCGAGTTCCGACACTGGTCTCGAAAGTAGCCACGTTCGACGCGAGCCCGCACGTCGGCGGAATCGAATCCCCGAGTTCCACAACCAGGACCTCACGTCGGTCTCAGCCGGGGAAGTCCCTGAGGACCGCCCGGCCCCGACCAGGGCGCTACAGGTACCGGACCCCGATCCCCGCAATCACCAACTCCAGCCCTTCCTCGAACTGGCGGTCGTAGTCGGTGAAGAGTTCTCGGCCCGCTGCTGCCGACAAGGGGAAGTCGGCCAGGATGCGGGCTCGTTCGTCCACGTCGTAGCCCTCCCGGCGTTGGCCCGGGAGGGGTTCGACGCCCTGTTCCTCGGTCACGAAGCCGATGGTGTAGGCGTTCGTCGTCATGCCCGCCTGGGCCGCCTGGGCGAGGGTGAAGCCGGCCTCCGTCATGATGCGCAGGTACGCCTCCTGCTCCGGGGCGTGGTCGATGCCCGTGAAGCGTGAGCCGCTGTAGACCCTGGCGCCGTCGCGGTAGCCGAGCAGGGCGGTGCGCAGCCTCCGGCCCGCCGTGCGCAGCCCGTCCTGCCAGGTGCCGGCGAGGTCGAGCCGGGTGCCCGCGACCATGCGGCGGTACATCTCCGTCGCCATCTCGTCGAGCAGCGCCTGCTTGTCCTTGAAGTGCCAGTAGAGGGCCGGGGCCTTGACGTCCAGCTCCTTGGCGATGGCCCGGAGGGTCAGTCCCTCCAGGCCGACCTCGTTGAGCAGGCGCAGGGCCGTGTCGGCGACCCGGCGGCGGTCGAGGGGGGCGCGTCGTTCCGTACTCACGCTTGACAGCTTAACAGCGTTAAGTGCAGCCTTGTCGTCAACGGCACTTAACAACGTTAAGGGGAAATGTGATGGATTCGGTAGATGTACTGGTCGTCGGCGCCGGGCCCACCGGGCTCGCCCTCGGTATCGACCTCGCCCGGCGCGGGGTGGACGCGCTGGTCGTGGAGGCGGGCGGGAAGCTGTTCCCCGGCTCGCGCGGCAAGGGGATCCAGCCCCGCACCCAGGAGGTCTACGACGACCTCGGCGTGCTCGACGCGATGCGCGCGGCCGGCGGCCCCTACCCGCCCACGCTGCTCTGGAAGAACGGCGAGCCCGTCGAGACGAAGCCGATGTTCGACCCGGTGCCGGCGGACGAAGGGGCGCCGTACACCGAACCGCTGATGGTCGCGCAGTGGCGCACCCAGGAGGTGCTGTACGCGCGGCTGCGGGAGCTGGGCGGCCGGGTCGGGTTCGGGCGCGCGCTGACGGGTCTGGAGCAGGACGCGCAGGGCGTGACGGCCGGTTTCGCCGACGGTACGGCGGTTCGCGCGCGGTACGTGGTGGCGGCGGACGGCGGCCGTTCGACCGTACGGCGTGCGGTGGGCGTCGGGATGACCGGCGAGTCGGTCGACCCGAGCCCCTTCCTGGTGGCCGACCTGCGGGTGCGGGGCCTCGACCGCGACCACTGGCACACCTTCGTCGGCGACGACGGCTGCGGTGTGGCGCTGTGCCCGCTGGCCGGGACCGACGACTTCCAGCTGGGCGCCCGGCTGCCCGAGGGCACGCGGATCGACCTGTCCCTGGAGGGTCTGCGCCGGCTGGTGACGACGTACAGCCACCTCGACGCGGCGGACATCACCGAGGTGCGCTGGGCCTCCGACTTCCGCCCCCGCGCCGCACTGGCCGACCGGTTCCGGGCGGGCCGGGTCTTCCTGGCCGGAGACGCGGCCCATGTCCACTCCCCGGCCGGCGGCCAGGGCCTGAACACCAGCGTCCAGGACGCCTACAACCTCGGCTGGAAGCTGGCCGCGGTCCTCGCCGGCAGGGCCCCGGAAGCTCTCCTCGACACCTATGAGGAGGAGCGCCGCCCCAACGCCGCCGCCATGCTGGGCCTCTCGACGAGCGTCCACCACGGCGAGGTACGGCGGGGCGGGGCGACGGTCCAGCTGGCGCTCGGCTACCGGGAGTCCTCGCTGACGGAGGAGACCCGGGCGCACCCGGGTCCGGTACGGGCGGGCGACCGCGCACCGGACGGGCGGAACGCGGACGGGGTGCGGATGTTCGACGCCTTCCGGGGGCCGCACTGGACCCTGCTGACACCGGAACCGGTGGCCGACATCCGCAGCCTGCGGGCACCGGAGTCGTACGGCCCGGGTGTGTTCCTGGTCCGCCCGGACGGCTATGTGGGCTGGGCGGGCGAGACGGCCGAGGGGCTGCGGACGTACGCGGCGCGCACGGGGGTCTTCGACCCCGCCTAAGCGCTCCGCTGGGAGGGCCGCATCGGGTCGTCTCGCGCCTGCGGCGCCGTGGTGGCTGGTCGCGCCCACGCGGCGGTAGCCGCATATCGGACAGGGCCCCGCGCCCCTTACGGGGCGCTGCCCAACCCCGGACTTCGCCGGAGGCCCCGCAGGCCGATCCTTATGACAGGGAGCAGAGCCCAGCACAGGGACGCCCAGTGGGTGACCAGCGCGACCGGTATGGAGATGAGGAAGGCCAGCATCATCGCGGTCAGCCAGCCCAGGGTGTTCGACACGGCCTCCGACGAGTCGGAGGCGCTGAGCAGGCCCGACCTGCGCAGGTCCGCGAAGGCCAGCCGGAAGAACAGGCAGGCCAGGACCTGGTTGGCCGCGTACACGATGAGCTGGACCTGGTACGCGTCGGCCTCACTGGTCAGCAGCTTCGTCGTGAACGGCATGAGGACGATCGCGAGCAGCCACAGCAGGTTCCACCGGATGGCACCGCCCGAGAGTCCGGTCGCGTACCGGAACAGGCGCTGATGGATCATCCAGTGGATGGCGACGGCCCAGAAGCTGACCAGGAACGCGGTGTACTCCGCGAGGTGCTCGCGCAGGAAGTGCAGGACGCCGGAGTTGCCGTGGACCTCCCCGGTGGGGACCGGCAGTTCCAGGGCGAGCAGGGTGATGGCGATGGCCACCACGGCGTCCGAGAAGTAGATCAGCCGCTCCGGACTGGCCGGCCGGCCTCCGGGGCCGGGGTCCTCCTCGGTGTTCTCGGTCCGGTGCTGGGGCCCGGCGGTGTGCTGCGCGCGGGTGTCGGGCATGTTCGACTGCTTCCTCGTGTAGAGCCGTACAGGAGCGTGCGGAGCTGTGGACGTCAGGCCAGGGCCTGCGCGGCGCCCTCCCTGGCCCGTGCCGCGTACCGGCCGCCGACGGCGAAGGGGAGGACGAACGCCAGGATCTGGGCGGTGACGAGCGGCACCGTCGCGGAGTGGTCGTAGCCGACGACGGCGGCACAGGCGAGCGCGCCGAGGGTGAACCCGGCCGCCCAGATGGCGGTCAGCACCATGTTGACCCTGAGGAACCGGGGGGAGTCCCAGAACTCCCGGGGCACCTCGGCCCGGGCGAAGGTCAGGGTGAACGGGCGGCGGACGGCGAGGGAGGCCAGGGCCGTGGCCGCCAGGGTGGCGTTCGCCAGGGCGCAGATCCAGTGCTGGAGGCCGGTGCCGGGATCGGCCAGTGCGATACCGGCCATGACCACGAAGAACCCGCAGGTGGCGGCCCCCAGAAGGTCGACCGTGCGGGCGCGGAGCTGCCGGGAGAGCAGATACAGCGCGGCCAGGGCGGCGGCGCTCGTGCCCAGTCGCCAGTCGACCGGGCTCAGGGCCGCGTAACACAGCCAGGGCGCGAAACCGCGGACGTAATTCACCGGGTGTCTCCTTCGGGACAGACCGAGAGTCCAATGTTGGACGGTCCAAGAATGGCCGGTCGATCTTGCTCTGTCCAGCCGTGACGGGTGAATTCCGGAAAGGTAGGGTGAGGTCATGAGCTTGCCCCACGCACTCCTCGGTCTCCTGGCCGAGCAGCCCGCCAGTGGATACGACCTGCTCAAGCGGTTCGAGTCGGGCCTGTCCGCCGTGTGGCCCGCCCAGAAGAGCCAGGTCTACGGCGAGTTGGCGAAGCTCAGCGAGAAGGGGCTGATCGAGGTCACCGGGACCGGCGCACGGCAGCGCCGCGAGTACGGCATCACCGACGCCGGGCGCGCGGAACTGCGCGGCTGGCTCACCGAACCCGGCACCGACTTCGCCTTCCGCAGCGCCGCCCTGCTGCGGGTCTTCTTCCTGTGGACGCTCAGCCGCGAGGAGGGCGTCGACTACCTGGAGAACTTCGCCCGCATCAACCGCGAGCGCCTCGCCGCGCTGGAAGCCGTGCGGGACAACGTCGAATGGGTCGGCGACCCGGTGCAGATCTGCGGCTGGCTGATCCTCGAATACGGCCTGCGCGGGTCGACGACCTCTGCGGATTGGGCCGACTGGGCCGCGGAACGGCTCACCGAACACCTGTGACCCCGGCGCCCGGGGCCGCCCGTCGGCTCAGGCGCTGGCCAGCGTCAGCTTCACCGCGAACCCGAGGAACAGCACCCCGGCCGCCGAAGTGGCCGTCGCCGACATCCGCTTGCGGCGGCGGAACGCGTCGGCCAGCCTGGTGCCGCTGAATATCAGGGCGCTGAGGTAGAGGAAGCTGGCCAGCTGGGCGAAGGCGCCGAGGACGACGAAGGACACGGCCGGATAGGCGTACCCCGGGTCGACGAACTGCACGAAGAAGGCGATGAAGAACAGGATCGCCTTCGGGTTGAAGAGGCTGATCACCAGGGCGCGGCGGTAGGGGCGCTCCTGCGCCGGCGCGGCGACCGGCGCCTCCTGCCCGGCCGCCTGCTCCTTCCGCGACCGCCACATCGACCAGGCCGCCCGCAGCATCCCTATCGCCAGCCAGGTGAGATAGCCGGCGCCCGCGTACTTCACGATCCCGAACAGCACGGCGTTGGCCTTGAGCAACGAGGCGACCCCGGCCGCGGACAGCGTCATCAGCACGGTGTCCCCGCACCACACGCCCGCGGCGGCGGTGTATCCGGCGCGGATCCCCTGCCGGGCGGCGACGGACAGCACGTACAGGGAGTTGGGGCCGGGCAGCAGGACGATCAGGACGAGTCCTGCCAGATAGGTGGGGAGATCGATGACGCCGAACATGAGAAGTAGTCTCGCACGCGGGTCCGACAACGCCCCGGGTGCCGTTCGTCAGAAGGCGTCCGTCGGGACGTACACCCCCCACACCTCCCGCAGCGCGTTGCACACCTCCCCCACCGTCGCCCGCGCCCGCAGCGCCTCCTTCATCGGAGGAAGGACGTTGTCGTCGCCCTCGGCGGCCTTCTTCAGGGCCGTGAGGGCCGAGGCGACGGCCGCCCGGTCGCGGTCGGCGCGCAACCGCGCGAGGCGTTCGATCTGCCGGGCCTCGATGGCCGGGTCGACGCGGAGCGGCTCGTACGGTTCCTCCTCGTCGAGCCGGAAGCGGTTGACGCCGACCACCACCCGGTCGCCGGCGTCCGTCTCCTGGGCGATGCGGTAGGCGTTGCGTTCGATCTCGGCCTTCTGGAAACCGTGCTCGATCGCCGCCACCGCGCCGCCCAGGTCCTCGACCTGCCGCATCAGCCCGACGGCCGCCTCCTCCAGGTCGTCCGTCATCCGCTCCACGGCGTACGAACCCGCGAAGGGGTCCACGGTCGCCGTCACGTCGGTCTCGTACGCCAGTACCTGCTGGGTGCGCAGCGCCAGCCGCGCGCTCTTGTCCGTCGGCAGGGCGATCGCCTCGTCGAAGGAGTTGGTGTGCAGGGACTGGGTGCCGCCGAGGACCGCGGCCAGGGCCTGCACGGCCACCCGGACCAGGTTCGCCTCCGGCTGCTGGGCCGTCAGCTGGACCCCCGCGGTCTGGGTGTGGAAGCGGAGCATCAGCGACCTGGGGTCCCGCGCGCCGAACTCCTCGCGCATCACCCGTGCCCAGATCCGGCGCGCCGCACGGAACTTGGCGACCTCCTCCAGGAGGGTCGTACGGGCCACGAAGAAGAAGGACAGCCGGGGTGCGAAGCCGTCGACGTCCATGCCGGCCGCGACCGCCGTGCGCACGTACTCGATGCCGTCGGCGAGTGTGAAGGCGATCTCCTGTGCGGGGGACGCCCCGGCCTCGGCCATGTGGTAGCCGGAGATGGAGATGGTGTTCCACCTGGGCATCTCCGCCCGGCAGTACCTGAAGATGTCCGCGGTCAGCCGCAGGGAGGGCTTCGGCGGGAAGATGTACGTGCCGCGCGCGATGTACTCCTTCAGGACGTCGTTCTGGATCGTGCCGGTCAGCCGGTCCGCGCCGACGCCCTGCTCCTCCGCCACCAGCTGGTACAGCAGCAACAGCACGGCCGCCGGGGCGTTGATCGTCATCGACGTGGAGACCCGGTCCAGCGGGATCCCGCCGAACAGCACCCGCATGTCGTCGACCGAGTCGATCGCCACGCCCACCTTGCCGACCTCGCCGTGCGCGAGGGGCGCGTCGGAGTCGTGGCCCATCTGGGTGGGCAGGTCGAAGGCGACGGAGAGGCCGGTGGTGCCGTGCGCGATGAGCTGCCGGTAGCGGGCGTTGGACTCCGCGGCCGTACCGAAACCGGCGTACTGGCGCATGGTCCAGGGGCGGCCGGTGTACATCGTCGGGTAGACGCCCCGGGTGAAGGGGTAGGCCCCCGGGTCGCCGAGTTTCCCGGCCGGGTCCCAGCCCGCCAGGTCCTCGGGGCCGTAGACCGGCTCGACGGGCAGTCCGGACTCCGACTCACGGACCATGTGGGTGACCTCCGCTGTAAGCCAGTACGCCGATACGGCACTATCCCGGTACATCTGCCAGTTCCCACCATGCCCCCTAGTTCGGCGGCGGTCACGCGGGGAAGCATCCTCGGCATGAAGGTCTCGGGGTACGCAGGGATCCTGGCCGCCGCACTGACCGTGCTGTGCGGGTGCACCGTGCAGCCGCCGGGCGGCGGGGACGCCAAAGGGCGCTCGCCCGTCCACATCGACCTCCCGCACAGCACGGCGCCCGGCGGGACGGCCGGCAGGACAACCGCCGGCACCCCCACCCCGACCCCGTCCCCCGTCGAGACCGTCCCGCCGCACATCGTCTTCACCCGCGGCGACACCGGCACCGGCGTCCGTGAGCTCCAGGCCCGGCTGCGCCAGGTCGCCTGGCTGTTCGACGGGCCGACGGGGACCTACGACGACCTCACGGCCCAGGCCGTCAAGGGCTTCCAGGGCAAGCGCGGGCTGCCGCAGACGGGTGAGACCGACGCCGTGACCTGGCGGCGGCTGGTGCGGATGACGCACAAGCCGGGCAAGTGGGAGCTGTACCTGATGGGCGGGCAGCCGGCCGCCGCGCCCGATCCGCGGTGCCTGACCGGGCGGGTGCTGTGCATCAGCAAGACCAGCAGGACGCTGCGCTGGATGATCGACGGGCGCACGGTGTCGACGATGTCGGTGCGGTTCGGGGCGCAGTACACCCCGACCCGTGAGGGTGTGTTCCACGTCTACTGGAAGTCCCGCCACCACGTGTCGACGCTCTACCACTCCTCGATGCCGTACGCGATGTTCTTCAGCGGCGGCCAGGCGGTGCACTACTCCTACGACTTCGCGGCCCGGGGCTACGCGGGCGGCTCGCACGGGTGCGTCAACGTGCGGGACGAGGCGGCGATCGCGGATCTGTTCGCACAGGTGCGCAGCGGCGACAAGGTCGTCGTCTACTGGTGAGCGGGTGACCTGCGAAGGACGTACGGGGCGCGGGCGGGACCGGGGGAACGTGTCCCGCCCGCGCCGATGCACGAGCCACGGGTACGGGGGGAACCCCGGCTCTGTGCGACGGCCGATGACCAGTCGGCTCACTCAGTACTGCGCCGTCGCCGCCGAAAACGTCACACCCTGCGGGAAAAAAGTTCAGCGACTTCCAAAATCGCAGGTCACAGCGGTGCGTAAAGGTCAAAGTGCGCTGTACGTGGGGCTGGGCGAGGTGACGGGCTGGTTCGGCAGCAGGGGCACGAAGGAGGTGGGGGCGGGTGTGGCCGCGCCGTTCTGGCGCGGGTCGTTGCCCTTGCCGCCGCCCGCGCCGGTGCCACTGCCAGTGCCACTGCCAGTGCCACTGCCACTGCCGGGCCAGCCCTCGTCGCCGCCCTGGCCGTTGTTGCCGCCCTGGCCGTCGTTCTGGCCGCCCTGGCTGTTGCCGTCGCCCTTGCCGTCGCCGGAGACGTCGCCCTTGCCGTTCGGTCCGGTGCCGAGGACGGCCTTGCAGAACTTGTCGACCCGGCCGGCGCCGCCCGCCAGGCCTTCCAGGGCGAGCTTGCGGTCGGCGCCCAGGGTCCTGCCGTTCTGGATCGCGCGGCAGGACGTCAGCGCACCGCTCCAGCCGCCGACCGAGAGGCCGGGCGAGCCGGTGTTCCTGGTCTTCGGCTTGCCGGACGGGGTGGGCGAGGTCTGCCCGGAGCCGCCGGACGCGGTACCGGAGGAGGGTGTGCCGGTCTCGCCGCCGAGCAGGGACTCGGGCGAGGACGAGCCTCCCGGGCGTGCCGGGGTGCCGGCGGCCGAGACCGAGGCGGCCGGTCCGGGATGGTTGTCGTCGAACGGCGTCGGCAGCACTCCGGTGCCGGCGGCCACCGCCACCCCGCCGAGCATGCCGGCGGTCAGCGCGGCGGCGAGGCCGAGCCGTGCGGGGCGGGCCCAGCCCGGGACCCGGGGCGACCGGGAACCGGCGCCGATGCGGAAGAGGTCCGCGTCGGCGTCCCGCCCGCCCTTCGCCGGCCGCGCTGCCGCACCGGCCCGCACGGCCGCGGCGGTCCGTGCGTCCTCGGCGGCTTCGCGCGCTTTGCGGAAGGCAGCCAACGCGGCTTCCTCACCGGGGAGTTCGGCGGTGTCCGGCGTGGCCCGTGCGGGGAGCGCGCCGAGCGTCCTGGCGAGGCGTTCTGCCTGGTCACGGGCGGAGGCATCGACGGCTTCGAGCGACTCACCGCGCAGCAGACGTTCCGCCGTCACCCGGTTCAGCCACTTGTACTGCTCGTCGGCCATCACATGTCCTTCTGCGTCCGCGAACGCGTATGCGTCACACTCGCGGACGTCACCGCACGTTCATTCGGTTCTCGCTGGGGCGGAAGCGCTTCGAGGATGCCCGCCTTCTCCGGGTCGGCACCGAGCAGTTCCGCGAGTCTCTTCAGGCCGCGGTGGGCGGCCGTACGGACGGCGCCTGCGCGTTTGCCGAGGGTCTCGGCGGCGGTCTTGGCGTCGAGCCCCATGACGACCCTGAGGACGACCGCCTCGGCCTGGTCCTGCGGCAGCCGGGCGATGAGGGAGAGGGTGGAGTCGGTGGTCAGCGCCTCGATGGCCTCGCCGGCGGTGTCCGAGTCTGCGGCCCAGCCGGCCAGTTCCGTCTCGTCGCCGCCGATCGCGGGGCGGCGGCCGCGCATCCGTATGTGGTCGAGGGCGCGGTTGCGGGCGATCCGGGCGGCCCAGCCGCGGAACCGGTCCGCGTCACCGCTGAACCGGTCGAGGTCGCGGGCTATCTGCAGCCAGGCCTCGGAGGCGACGTCCTCGGCGTCCGGATCGCCGACCAGCGTGCGGACGTATCCGAGCAGGCGGGGCTGCACCGCGCGGTAGACGACGCGGAACGCGGTCTCGTCCCCGTCCTGTGCCGCACGTACCGCGGCGGTCAACTCCGCGTCGTCCCCCAGCACCCGTGGTTCCTCAGTAAGTGGTCGGTCGCGGCTACGACGCAGCCGCCGATCGTTGCAGTGGTCATTCAATCGCGCTCGACGCGAAAGGCACGTTACGACCTGAAACCGCTCGCCGTCCACGCCCGTACAAAGTGCAACTAACTCGTGACGCCGTGGGGTGTGACAGAAAACGCAGTCATGGCGCTGAACAGAGTACGGGCCGCCGCGCGGTCCGTGCCGCGCGACGGCCGGGGCCTCTCCTGTGGGGGGTGGCGGCCCCGGCCGTTGCTTCGGTTTCGGGGCTCTGACCTGCGACGGTGCGTGGCATCCGTGGCCAACGCGTAGCCAACCGGCCGGACGCCTCACGTACTCCTATCCAGCACGAAGCGCCGGAATATCCCGGATGCCGGCTCTCGGGCCCCTTCGGTTCGGCGGTCGTCGTGCTGGGCCACAGCCCGGTCCGACCAGTGAGCCTTTCCCAAAACTGAGGGACTCATCGTGAGCTGGGTCGTTCTGCGCAACGACGAAGCTCCCTGGCAGACGGGTTCCCGACAGGACGACTGACCGCCCGGCAGGAGGGAATCGGAGTGCGGTAGTGGCGGCTTTCCGTCGCGCGTCCGGCCCTGCTCTCCCTGCCGCACCTGCGATGTGGTGACGCCTACGCGCGGCTCGCCGCCGGATTGGACATCGGACTCACGACCGCTTACCGCTCCGCATCGGAAACCGTCGGGCCCCAAGCCATCGTCAACGGCCGAAGGGCCACAGCGAGCGTTTAGGGCGAGGCTTGGCGAGGACTTTGCGCACCATGTCCCTGGGGATGTCGTGACGACGCCGGACGTAATAGATCTCTGCGTACACCTCGTCGGGCGTGGACCCGGGGTTGTCCTCAGCGACCTGGCGGATGTATCGGGTCTTGGCGTCGTCCGGTCCGCCCTCGGCTGGTGGGATGCGGCGCCGGATGCGCCGATAGATTCGATTACCAGAATCGTCGAAGTAGACCACGCACGCCTCCCCCAAGCGTCGTCGGTTGATCTGACGCTAGGCGGACGGAGCGGTGCAGGTCCACGACTGATCGTGCGCAACCATGACTGCCCGCTGGCGGGTTCCTGCCCGGCCCTAAGCTGTCGGCTGCGTTCCGGCCGGTAGCGCGGCGGTCACAGGGAGGGGCAGGCCACGGCAACCGTTCATGTCGCGGTCCTAGACCCCTTGCCGATGTTCCGGCATGGCGTCGCAGCGTCGTTGTCGAACCTGGGGCACCTGGTGGAGGAGCCTGCGAACGCCGAAGCCTGGGTGCGCGAACGTCCGGGCGGGGTGGTGCTGCTGACCCTCCGCTCCGCAGAGGACCTGGACCGCCTGACCACTCTCTGCCGTCTGCGGCCCCGCCCACTTGTTGTCGCACTGTCGCCCGCTGACGATGCGTCACTGGGCGTGCGTGCCATGCGAGCCGGTGCCCGATCGGTGGCGGCGCGCGAGGCGACGGCGTCGACGTTGCAACGGACGGTATCGGCAACCCTTGCCGGCGAGGCTGTCATGCCGGCCGATGTGGCCGACCTCCTGGTGACCGGCAGGGGCGGCCGGACACCACGCGGCCCGGCTCCCTCCGCGGAGCAGATCGCCTGGTTGCGCCAACTCTCGGACGGTTGGACCGTGGCCCGGCTGGCCTTGGAGGCCGGCTACTCGGAGCGAGCGATGTATCGGCTGCTCCGCGCGCTTTACCAGAAAATCGGTGTCAGTACCCGCCTGGAGGCCGTCATGTTGGCATACGACAAAGGCTGGTTCGAGAACTAGCCGGCACGACCTGGTCGCATGCGTGCCAGTTCCGTAAGTACTGGCTCAAGGCGCGGGTCACCCTTGGCCAGGGTCTCTACCATGAACCTCAGCAGGTCGTCCAGTCCGGGCGTTTCCTCAGCCGACTCCGGGCGTGCCCGGCGAAACGCCTCCAGCGCCCTCTCAGGTTCCTCACCGTCGACGAGGACCGAATAACACTGGGCGATACCCGTGAAGTCCCATGCGACCAGGTCGTTCGCATCCGCCCTGGTGCGATTGTTCGTCTCGTCGCGGAGTTGGTGGAAGAGATCCCTCGCGGTGCCCGGGGAACCGCAGCGGTGCGCGATGATCCCCCGCAAAGCGAGATCCGAGATTTCCTTGCCCGCCACCCGATAGCGGGCCGACTCCTCGATCTCCTTTCGGGCGGCCGGAAAATCTCTCATGTGCATATAGGTGAGTGCCAATACGGTGAGCGCCCGTCTCAGGGTGACCGGATCTCGGCGGCTGCGCGCGATGTCGATTGCCCGCTCAGCCGCCGATCGCGCCTCTCCGTACCTGTCCCGGTAGATGTACAGCTCGGCCTTCAAACTGAGCAGCTTTGCCTGTCTCAAGGGATTGGGGCGGGCCGCGACCAGCTCATCGCACCTGGCCAGCATCGTCAAGGCGTCCGGAATTCTGTCCAGATCGGCGTACCACTTGGCCAGGCGCAGCGCGACATCGTACGCCGCTTCGGGATCAGCCTCGCAGGCTGCCTCGAAAGCCGAGAGAGCATCCATGATCGCGTGTCGGTAGTCGCCCTGCCGCTGTCTGCACTCGGCCAGTCCGGTCAATGCCGCGGCACGGTCGCCGTCATCGTCGTCGTCCTCGCCGGCCAGCCCCAACGCCCACCCATAGCGCTCCTCAGCCTCCGCGAGGTGGCCGTGTTCCCAGAACATGTAGCCCATGTTTATGTGGATTTTGCGTATCGCCTCGCGATTCTGGTCTCCCTTGGCGATGGCAAGCGCGTCCGTGTAGACCGACTGGGCAGAGGAGAATTCGCCGCTGTACGAGTAGATGTCCCCCAGTGCGGCCAGGTTCATCATCGCGCTCTGTCGATCGTCGCCGAGTCGGCCACGTAGAGCTTCCCGCTGGGTACGCAGCTCGGCCCCGCTGCCCCAGTGACGTACCAGAGCATCCATCGAGTCGATGACGCTGTGTGCCTCTTGGTACATTCCGGCCCGGAGCCAGAGGTCGACGCGCGCGAAGTGCATGTCCAGATCGACCATGCCGTGGACATCGTCTTCGTCCTTCTGCATGTTGCGCAACACCGCGGCCGCTCGCGCGAGGAGTTCGCGCCGCGTCGGAGGCTCGCCTTCGTCCGCCCACCGATCATCTCCGGCCAGGCGACCGAGGATCGCCCCGATCTCGCTCTTTCGCAGGTACCTGCGGCCGTCCCGCCGCTCCAGGACGAGTCCGGCCGCTACGAGCGCTCGCAGGGCCGGCTCGATTCGCGGCCCCGGCAGGTACGTCTCCAGGACGCCGATGACGGCCTCGGTGTCGGCCGGGACACCGAGCGCTGCCAAACCCTCTGCCGCCCGCTGTTGTTCAGCGGGAAGATGGTCGACGAGCTTGTGCACCAGGCGCTGATGCACCTCGCTCGCCGACATGGACGACAGCCATGCTCCGATCTCACGGACCGGTAGCCAGGTCGGATTGCTGCTCAGGGCCGCATGGAGCAGTTCGGCAAGCCGCGGGTTACCGGCCAGGCGGCCGTGAACGCGGCGCAGATCGTCCTCCGGCAGGGCGGCCAGGCCGTACTTGTTGCTCGGATCAAGTACGGCGAAGTACTCCCGCAGCGACGGTGCCTCAAGTCCCCCCAGGCTGATCCGGCACGCTTCCTCCGTCCACGCCACGCCCGATGTCGCTTCGGGCACGTGCTGCGTCACGAAGACGACCTTGACGAGGGGGTGCGGTCGACGTTGGACAGCTTCCAGTGCCAGGTCGAGCTCCGAGTCGCGCAGGACATGCCTGTCCTTGAGGAGGTTTTCCGCCGAGTCGAGCACGATCACCGGCCGGATGCCGCCCGTTTCCTCAAGGACGTCCAGAGCGATCTCCAGGCGTGCCCGTGCATAGCGGCCGGCTATCTGGCCCGACCCGGGCGGTTCGATGTCCTTGACGAGGGTCGGTACACCGATTTCACCGTACGGTGTGGCGTCGTGCCACCGTACAGCCGAGGACTCCTCGTCCGGATCGGCCCAGCGCAACTCGGTGAGCACCTCGCGCACCAGTGCCGTCTTGCCTATCCCGGGCGGACCGCTGACCACGATGACGGAGGTGACCTGGTCGTCCAAGGCCGCTCGAAGACGACTTCGCTGATCTGTGCGGTCGACGAAGAGGGATCTGCCCGGCGTCGGCCGACCGGTTGTCGGTGGCGCCACCATGCCAGTCGCCTTGAGGTCCTCTCCCGCGTCGAAGTGCTTCGACAGGGCTGCCTGCGGGTCCATCGGCCCGAGCAGAGCCCGGGTGAGCCGGCCGGCCAACCGCGCGCACCAGCGACGAGCGTCCGGCGGGCCGGTCTCGTATGCGCTGTGCAGCATCGCCTGGGCAAGCAGGGACACCTTCACCTGTCCGAACCACTGCTCCGAATCCCAGCTCATATCCTCGACGAATTGGAGTGCGGGCTCCCGAAGCGCATCAATGATCTTTCGCACTTTGCCCGGCATGCCGTCATTGAGGCGCTTGTCGCGCTGGTCGCCCTCCAGATAGGCCAGAAACGTCGACCGGCTGTCCGGAGAGGACGCCCCGATCTGGTGCCAGCAGAGCGAGATCAGCAGGGTCGCGAGATCGCGGCTCAGCGGTGCCTGTGGGTCGTAGGTGGCAAGGTCGATCAGCCGGAAGCGGGCCGGATCGACGATCTTGTTGCGCTCGGGTACGAGGATGTTGTCCCCGTGCAGGTCGCCATGCGTGCGGCCGACCAGATAGTCGATCTCTCTCTGTGCCTCGGGTGTGTCCTCGGTGAACAGTCGCCACGGGTTGGGCAGCGGCGTTTGCTCGTCCGGCAGTTTCAGGAAGGCGGGCGCCAGCAGGCCGCGCTGTTGCGCCCAGCGGCGTAGCCACCCGTCGGTTCCGAAGCTGTCGCCCAGTTCACACTTCAGCAGCTCGGCCACAGTCGACTGTCTGTAGTCGTACCGGTCACCGGTCCACGTGAAGAGCATTTCGCGCCAGATCGTCTCGCAGGCGTCCGCGAGTTGGTCGAGTTCCACCGTCCCCAGCGGAATGCCGTCAGCCTTGGACTGGCCGATGACGAGGACACCCTGAGGACAGGTGACTGGTGGAAAGGCGATACCAGTGAGATGTCCCTCGCCGAATTCTCGGGGCTCCGCCCGCAGGGCCGCAGAATGGAGTCGGCTTTCCCGTCGGCGGCTCACCTGCACCGGCGGACAATATTTGATCACGCACCACCGCGGTCTGCGCGGCTGCTCGACGTTGGCCAACACAGCCTTCGCAAGCCGCGCTCCGGTGTGGCCGCGACGCAGTGTCCTGACGCTGCGGCTCTGGATCTCCAAGCCGCTGTCGAACAGCGACTCGACGATGGCCGACGCGACGGCAGCGCTTCCGAACTCGCGAGTCAGTTCTTCCAAGGCGGTCATGACCGGGGGAACCTCGTTGCCAGTTCCTGCATCCTGATCTGGAAATCGCCCTTGTCCTGGTCGTGGTAGCGCCGGAAGTACCAGGCCGGCAGACGCGGCTGCAGCCTCCGCATCTGGTAGAGCGTGTCCTGTACCTGGCGGGCAAAGCAGGTCAGCGCGGCCTGAGTGGCGATCACTGGGGACGCGGGGTCGTCGATGACCGCACGCACCAGCCCCAGGACGCGCAGCCGCTCCTGAATGCTCGCCATCTGAGTGCGGTACATCTCCAGGCACAGGAGCAGCAGGCCGAGCGAGGGCACGAACCATCCGGTGACCAGGCGGCTTACCGACGCTCCGGTGGCGAAGGAAAGCAGGACACCCGCCGTGGACCACACCACCAGCACACCGAGCATCAGTTGGGCGAAGCGAAGCCGAATCCGGGATCCCCACGCCAGATTCTGTTCCAGGCAGAAGAGCACGTCGTAGGGCTCGGCGGCGTCCACTACGAGGTAGTAGCCCCTCAGCCGGTCCTCGCCACCGCGAAATCGCCGACTGAGTCGGCTCACCTCGTCGTCGCCGATCCGGTTACCGACCGCCACGCTGTTCCACGGCAGGCCGAGCACGTCGGCGTCGAACATCTCCTGAAGAGTCGCAGCGATCCGGAGGTATCGCTCGGCCCAGGGGGCCATCACTCCCACGTAAAGCGCGGCCCAGAGAGTGCCACCGAGGGTAATGGCGGTGCCGTACCGCGAACCCGAGCCGGTCAGCAGGCCGGCGACAGCCAAGGCGATCGAGACGCCCAAGCTCAGAGTCTGCGCCCGCTGGTTGCGGAGGTGAGCCACGGCGATGGCTTTGAGTAAGCGCATGGCCGCGGCACTCTCCTGCTGGTCCGCGATGGGATGGCTACTCGTCAACGTCCCTCCCCCGTGTGCAGATCCAGATAGCGAGTTTCACACGTCTGGTAGCCCTGGCGATACAGTCAGTTGGCCCCGGTAACTGACTGTGTGCCCGCACCTGGCCGTCTCGGTGACGCCTCCGTGCACGACGGCGAATTCCTTCCGCACCGGTCGACCCCTGTCAGAGAAGAAAGCGGCATGTGCCAGGTCCCGGGTGGATGATTCACGCCGCTTGCGCGCGGAATCTGGAACCCTTCGGCTCAAGAAGCAAAGGCAGGTGGTCCGAAAGGCCAGAAGCGCTCCGACAGCCGTTGTACGTAGTCCCGCATGACGAAGTTCCACTGGTGGCTCGGCGGGCTTCGACCCGAGCGCCGCATGTCGTCAGGCCCCCGACCGCCTACCTGCAGACACTCGCGCCCGCCTGGTTCGAAGACCGGCCGTTCTTGGTGTCAGCCGCCGTAGAGGGCGGGGAGATCGATCAGAAGCAGATCGTCACGACGATCGGCGAGCTCGACCAGGTCGGGGTAGAAGCCGTGCAGCGAGTACAAGGCCAGGGTGGTGGCCGTGATGTCGTATCCCTGGTCCCCGAGCAGCCCACGGATACGTTCCAGGCGCTCCAGGTCACCGCTCCCTCGCCGGGCGGCCGTCGCCTTGGCCTCGCCCAACAGCGCGATCCTGGCGCGGGGAGCCTGCGGGCGCTCACCAGCGGCAAGGGCGATGACATCGACCTCGTGCTTCGTCCGGGCGGCCTGGTCGGCAACCTCCGTGGTGCCGACAGGGCCGGGCAGCCCACCGGGCAGCACGGTGTGGGCGTAACGACGGGTGAAGTCGCGGGCCAAGTCCTCGAAGTGCGGCCCGAGAATCTTGGAGTTGAAGGTCGGAGCGGCCTGCTGCCACACCTGCTCGGCGAAGCCCTGCTCCACGGCGGCGGCCTGCGGGAGGGTGATGAGCTGGTTGAAGCGGATGACGGGGTCGGCGAGGGTGATGACGGGGTGCCTGGAGCGGAGGATGTCCTGTTCCCGCCGGATGTAGCCGGTGGATTCGAGCACTCCGAGCGGGTGAGCGACGGCGTTGCGGGGGCGCTCCAGGGCGGCACCGATCTTGCTGGGTGTGCTGGCCCCGTTCGCGATCGCGGTGAGGATGTCGTAGTACAGCGTGTGCTGCGTGATCCTCGGGTCCTCACGCAGCAGGTACTCGGTCTCGGTACGCGAGTACACCGCCCGCCCCGGATCCAGCAGCGTCCGGGTGAGCCAAGCGTCGAAGCCGTCGTCCGGATGCGGCCGGGCAGCCACCGGCCGGTAGCCGGGGGCTCCACCCAGGACCGCGTGCACCTTCAGCGCGGTCAGGGGGTCGGTGATCTGCCAGAAGGCCCGGCTGTCCCGGTAGTCGAAGGCACCCAGCCGCAGATCGACCACGGCACGTCCTCGCAGCGGCTTGGTCCCCGAAAGCAGTTCGTGCATGACGCTCATCGCGGAGCCGCACAGGATCAGCCGCGGCCCCGACCCGGCACCAGGCCGGGCACCCCGCTGGCGCTCGTCATAGAGCTGCTGCAGCAGCCCCGGGATTTCAGGTGAGTGCTGGAGCAAGTACGGCAACTCGTCGATCACCAAGAGCGGGTGGGACGAACGGGCGGTCACATCAAGGGCGTTGGAGAGGACGTCACGCCAGTCGGTCAGACGCAGGCTTCCCGGCCTCAGGCCGGCATGGACGGCGACCGCGTCACTGAACCGCTGGATCGCGGGCAGCCGTCCCTCCTCCCGCACCGCTGTGACGTACAGGCCACCGACCCGCTCGGACAGGGCCTGCAGAAGGTACGACTTCCCATGTCGCCGCCGCCCCGACACGATGCCGAGCCGCATCGCCGGATCCGGATCGGTCAGGAACTCCGCGAGGAGATCCCACTCCCGGCTCCGGTCGACCACGTCGTCCGGCTTGGTCAGCAGGCTCACCTTCACTCGCCCTCCTACACATACACATCGACTGCGACGGATTATGTCTAAGTGTACTTCGACAAAAATCGGGATACTGGATTTACACCTGCCCACCAACACACGATGGTTTGCCGCATGACCAACGCGTGACCAACAGCAGTCAGGAACAGTCAGGAACACCCAGATGAGGGCCAATCCCGGCAGTAGATGAGACCCTGCCCCCAGACAGGAAAGTGCCAGGTCAAAGGGCCTTTATTGCCTGGTCGGGCCAGGGGTGGCGGCCCCGGCCGTTGCTTCGGTTCTACCGCTCCGATCTGGGGTTTTGCGCGGATTTCGGGACCCTCGCGACCAGCGCGCGACCAGCGGGCCGAACGCTTCATCTGATCTTGTCCAGCACGTTGCCCCAAGCCGCCCCGGACGCCGGCTTGCGGGCCCCTGCGGCTGAGCGCTTGCCGTACTGGGCCATGGTTCGGCCCGGCGTGTGGTCCCTCTCACTGCCCGAGACCCCTGCGGCCGGAGCCACGGCGAGCCGGCCCATGCGCACGGATTCCGCGCCTGGCCGCTTTCACGTCGGCCGCCCTCGGTGAGTGACGTTTGGTCAGGACCGGACGCTGTGTCTACGGGTCACCTGTGCGACAGGTGTGACAGGTCCGACAGTCATGAGTGTCTTTCTAGGGGTGGGGACGAGTGAGTCCACGCGCAAAGCGTGCGTACAGGCCGTTGAGCATGAAGCGACGGGCGTGGCTGACGCTCGGTGCGGTGGTCCTGGGCGGCGGGGGTGTGGTGACGTACGCCGTCGCCAGCCCGTCCGCCGGCCACGGCGCCGAGGGGCGGGCCAAGCGGCCGGTGAAGATCTACGACCTGGCGCTGAAGGGCGGTGCGATTGGCGAGCGGGAGCTGCCGCGTACGGACACCGAGCAGTTCTCGTTGCTCGGTGTGTCCTGGACGGGGTCGACGAAGCGGCTGCACGGCACGGCCCAGGTGCGCACCCGGAGCGTCGGCACCGGGGAGTGGACCGCCTGGCAGGACCTGGAGGCGGCCGACCCGCTGGAGGACCCGGAGGCCGGGCCCGACGCGCGCGGCGCGTCCGAGCCGCTGTGGGTCGGCCCCTCCGACGGTGTCCAGGTCCAGGTCGTCCACCAGGACGGCTCCACCAGCACCGGTCTGCCCAAGGGGCTCCAGGTGAACCTGGTCGACCCCGGGGTGGCGACCGCCGCGGAGACGAAGGCCGAACCGGCCGCGTACGTGGCGGAGGGCACCCCGAGCGACAGCGCGTCGCCCGCCGACAGCGCGTCGCCCGCCGACTCCGCCTCGCCCGGCGAGTCCGTGACGGCCTCCGCCCCGGCTTCCCCGAGTGACAGCGCGTCGGCGGCACCGAGCGACTCGGCCTCCGCGTCCGCGTCCCCCTCGTCGTCGGCTTCGCAGAGCGCGTCCGCGAGCCCGTCGGCCACCACGCCCAGCGCGCCGCCGTCCACCGTCCCCGAGCCGCCGATCGTCTCCCGCGCCGGCTGGGGCGCCGACGAGTCGCTGAGCCCGGACCCGTCGGACTACAACGCCGACGTGAAGGCCGTCTTCGTCCACCACACGGACGGCACCAACGACTACACGTGCTCGGAATCCCCGGCGATCGTCCGGGCCATCTACGCGTACCACACGCAGACCGAGCACTGGAACGACATCGGCTACAACTTCCTGGTCGACAAGTGCGGCACGATCTTCGAGGGCCGCAAGGGCGGTGTCGACAAGCCGGTGCTCGGCGCGCACACCTACGGCTGGAACCGGGAGTCGGCCGGTATCGCGGTGCTCGGTGACTACACCGACGCCGGCGCCACGGACGCGGCCCTGGAATCGGTCGCCCGGATCGCCGCCTGGAAGCTCGGGCAGTACGGCGCCGACCCCGCCGGCACCGTCAAGCTCACGGCGGGCGCGACCCAGACGAACTTCTTCGGCACCAGCTTCACTTCGGGTACCGCGTACACGTTCAACCGGATCTCCGGTCACCGCGACGGCTACAACACCCAGTGCCCCGGCAACTCCCTCTACCCCCAGCTGCCCACGATCCGCGCCTGGGCGGCCGGCCCGGTGCAGGACCTGAAGCTCACCTCGCTGTCCGGCGCGGCCCTGTCCGGCTCGACGTACTACACAAAGGGCACGATCACCGCGAAGTGGTCGACCACCACGCCGGGTTCGCTGATCTCGAAGTTCGAGGTGCTGGTGGACGGCAAGGCCGCCGCCACCGCCTCCGGCACGGCCACCTCGGCGAGCGCCACGCTCGGCGCGGGCAGCCACACCGTCGCCGTACGGGCCGTGCACCAGTCGGGCAGGAACACGACGACCGCCGCGCTGACCGTCGTCACCGACACCACCGCGCCCACCTTCACCACCGCGCCGAAGCTCTCCCTGCGCACCGGCACGGTCAGCACCACCGCCGTCCCGGTCACCCTCGGCTGGAAGGCCGCCGACGACGCGGCCCTGAAGTCGGTGAGCCTGCTCTCCCCGACCACGGCCACCTTCGGCCCGACCACGACCGGCTCCAGCCGCACCGCCAAGTCCGGCTCGGCCGCCACCTGGTCGATGAAGGCGTACGACTACGCGGGCAACACCCGTACCTCGTCCCCGTCCTTCACGCCGGTGATCCTGCAGGAGACCTCGGCCGTCAGGTCCGGTACCTGGACGGCCCGTTCGTCCACCAACTACCTGGGCGGCAAGTCGTACTCCAGCACGTCCAAGGGCGCGAGCCTGAGCTGGACCTTCACCGGCCGGTCCGCGTCCTGGGTGGTCTCACGGGCGTCCACGTCGGGTCAGGCGTACGTGTACGTCGACGGCACCAAGGTCACGACCGTCGACCTGAAGTCCTCGACCACCTCGTACCGCCAGGCAATCTGGACCAAGACCTGGTCGAGCAGCGCCAAGCACACCGTGAAGATCGTCGTGGTCGGCACCAGCGGCCGCCCGACGGTCACGACGGACGGCCTGGTCTACATCAAGTAGCTCAGGTGGCCGAGTCCACCGGTTCGGGCGTCCGCTCCTGCGCGGTTTGCGGGACGGGCGCCCGGTCCGCGTTCACGACCACGCCGGCGATCAGGGCGCCCAGCAGCAGCGCGGCCATCGCCCACCAGGTGGCCACGTTGAAGCCGTGCACCGCGGCCTTCGCCGCCAGCAGCGTCCGGTCCGGGATGGTCGCGGCGTGCGCAGTGGCGTACCGGGTGGTGACGCTCGCGGCGATGGTGTTGAGGAGTGCCGTGCCGATCGAACCGCCCACCTGCTGGGCGGTGTTGAAGGTGGCCGAGGCCGCGCCCGAGTCCCGTGGGGCGACGTTGCCGGTGGCCAGGGAGACGGAGGTCATCATCGCCGTGCCCATGCCGAGGCCGAGCATCAGCATGCCGGGCAGGATGTGCGAGGCGTACGCCGGCTCGACCCCGACCTGGGCTATCAGCGCCAGCGCGCCGGCGGCCAGCAGCAGTCCGGGCACGATCAGCACGCGGGGCGGGACCCGGTTCAGCAGCCGGGCGGCGACCTGGGTGGAGCCGGTGACCATGCCGACGGTGAGGGGGAGATAGGCGACGCCGGTCTTCACGGGCGAGTAGCCGAGGACGCGTTGCATGTAGTACGTCAGGAAGAGGAAGACGCCGAACATGCCGACGGTCACCAGCAGCACGGTGAGGAACGCGCCGATGCGCTGCCGGTCCCGTACGACGGTCATCGGGAGCAGCGGGACCGGGGCGCGGGTCTGCCAGAAACCGAAGAGGCCGAGCAGCGCGACCCCGCCGATCAGCAGCGCCAGGACCAGGCCGTCGGTCCAGCTCCGGGACTCCGCCTCGGAGAAGCCGTAGACCAGGGCGAGCATGCCGGCCGAGCCGAGCAGGGCGCCGGGGACGTCGAGGCGGGCGTCGGGATGGCGGCCGCCGCCGGGCAGCAGGACCCAGGCGCCGGCGAAGGCCACCAGGGCGATCGGCACGTTGACGTACAGGCACCAGCGCCAGTCCAGGTACTGGGTGAGGAAGCCGCCCGCGAGCAGCCCGACCGCGGCGCCCGCGCCGATGATGGCGCCGAAGATGCCGAACGCCTTCCCGCGGTCCTTCGGGTCGGTGAACGTCGTCGCGAGCAGCGACAGCGCGGCCGGGGCGAGCAGTGCGGCGAACACGCCCTGCAGGGCCCGCGCCCCGAACAGCATCCCCTGGTTCACCGCGGCCCCGCCGAGCGCGGAGGCGGCCGCGAAGCCGACCAGGCCGGTCATGAACGCGACCCTGCGGCCGGCGAGGTCGGCGATCCGGCCGCCGAGCAGCAGCAGTCCGCCGAAGGCGAGGGTGTAGGAGGTGATCACCCATTGCCGGTTGCCGTCGGACATGTGCAGGGCGACCTGGGCGGAGGGGAGCGCGATGTTGACGATGGTCATGTCGAGCACGACCATCAGCTGGGCCAGTGCGATGACGACGAGGGCCCACCAGCGTCGGTTGTCGGCCATGGGCCAATCGTGCTCCCCCACCGACCACTTGGGAACGCCCGCGTCTCCTATTTCGGTTTTTTTGCCGAGCCTCCCGCCGCCCCGGCCCCTCCCGTTACCCCAGGGCGTCCCGGCACAGCAGCCGCAGCGAGCCGTGGCCGCCGTAGCACCGCCGGGCCTCGTCGATCGGGTCCCAGAGCCGGCCGTCGGGGGTGCGGATCCAGTGGTCGCCGCCGGACGCCCACCACTCGGCGCCGGTGTGACGGACGATCACCTCACCGGCGTAGGCCCCGAGACCGCGCAGCGTCTCCCGCACGGCGTCGTACGGCGCGCCCTCCCGGCGTATCTCCTCGATCACCCGGTCGACCCGCCACAGGCTCTGCGCCGAGTAGTCGAGCCGGACCCGGGCGCCTTCGCGCATCATCGCCACCGCGTCCGCCGCCCACCGGGCCGGTCTGGCGGCGGCGTGCGGCCTGGTCTGCTGCTGCGCGGTCCCCTGGCGGGGTGTCACATGGTGGGCTGTCGCACGGGTCACATAGGTCACACAGGGAAGAGCGAGGCAGGCGGCGGTTTCGTCACCCGGATCCGGGGGTGTTCCGGCAACCGGCGCAGGACCCGCGCACCGCCCTCACGAATGGTTCACCCGAGCCCGCGGGCCCGCCGCGACACCACCGCGCGCAGCACCCGGCGGCCCTCGGTGGATATGTCCAGCGCGCGGCGCAGCCCGGCCGCGCCGTGCCCCGCGAGCAGTTCGAGGACCGTGACCTGGCGGCGCAGTTCGGCGGCGACCAGCGGGGACATGCCCTCGGTGCCGCCCTCCCGGCGGCTGTCCACCGAGGGTGCCCTGTCCTCGGCGGGGTCGAGGAGCCGGTGGATCTGCAGCGAGGCGACGGAACAGGCGTCGGCCCACAGGCGGATGCCGGCGGCCTCCTGCGACGCGGGCGCGGCGGCGAGCATCCGCCGGGCGAGCATCTCGGCCTCGTCGGCGTTCTCGCCGGTCCCCTCGCCGCCCCCCTTGCCGATCCCTTCGCCGGTCGCCTCGCCGGTGCCGAGCGAGCCGCGCGCCTTCTCCAGGCCCTCGCTCCAGTCGGAACCGTCGGCGAGGCTCGCCCACAGCGGCCGCAGCACCAGGTCGTCCCCGCCCAGCAAGGGCACGCACCGATCCAAACAGGCCAACCCGCTGGCGGCCAGTCCGCGTTCATCGGCCTGAGCGATCAGCTCCACCAGGCTCATCCCACGCCTCCCAGAATCGGTACATACCAAGGCGCCCATTTGCCCGGAGCCCGTACTTTCCCTAACTGCGTGCGACGGTACGGCAGTGTCACACGGGCAGGACACCCAGGACCCGGAGGAGTCCGAATAAAGGGTTTTCGGCCAACGGCGCGTCCGGGTCGGGGTCGGCGGTCAGTACGGCGAGGAGCGCGTCGGCGCCGACGGTGTGCCCGGCCTCGGCGGCCCAGGCTACGGCGCGGTCGGCGGCGTCGCGGGGTTCGAGGAAGTAGTCGTCCAGGGAGAGTCCCTGCTCGTCGACCGCCAGGAGGCGGGCCGCGGCCGCCCGGCCCAGGCAGGTGGTCCAGCCGCCGCTCTCCGGCGCCGCCGCCTCGACGACCACGCAGGCGCCGTCCATCACATAGCCGAACAGCGCGGGCGCACCGGTGCGCGCGGCGAGGGCGTTCATGCTGCCGACGTCGGCGTCGGGGCTGTCGTACTGCCACAGGTGCCAGCCGCCGGGGGCCGAGGTCCGCAGGATGCCCCCGCCGGACGCCGGTTCGCCCCGGCCGACGACGAAATACCCCCAGTAGCCCATGTCCGTCCCCCACTCGGTAGTCCCGTGCCGAATACACCACGGGCGTACGGGGGTCCACCAGACGCGTGCGACGGTGCGTCAGAGCGCGGCCGGAACGGCGCCCGCCATCGCCTTCTCGTGCTGCATCCGGGTCAGTCGCACCACGACGAGGATCGCGAGGACGGCGGCGGCGATGTCGAGGGCGTCCGCGACGAGCATCTCCCCGGTGACGGCATGGTCCCAGGCCACGCCCAGGTCGTCGCCGGAGTCGAGGCTGCTCATGCGGCCGACGAGCAGCGAGAGCAGCCACAAGGTCCACCAGGCGTTGACCAGCGCGTGCGAACGGGTCGTCCCCCACGGGCTGCTGGCGTCCCAGATGTCGAGGGTGATCCGGCGCGGGAACCACAGGCTCGCGACCGGCACGAACCAGCCGCCGATCGCCCAGCCCGGCGACATGCTCTGCCGGAGCGGGTCGAACACCTGGGCGTTGGCCCGCACCCGCCGGAACCAGCACAGGTACACGATCACGCAGGCGACTATCGAGACGGAATGGGCACCGGCGGCGAGGCGGACCAGCCGGTCGGCACGGTCGGCCCGCAGGAACACCCCGGAACCGGTCTCGCCGTCCATGAGGTCGCCCATGACGTCGTACTTCAGGAAGTCCGCCCAGACGGCGAACAGGTCGGCGGCGACGACCACCCCGAGCAGGACGGCGGCGGCCCAGCCGAGGCCCACGGGCGAGCGCAGCCACAGGCCCGGCGTGCTGCCGAAGACCGGGGCCGGTTCCGGCGAGTCGCCCAGGCAGCGATGGCACAGGGCGGCGCCGGGAGCGGCGGCGAAGTGGTGGCAGCGGGCGCAGATCAAGACGGGTCCCCCGGGACGCAGAAGGGCACGGAACCCTCCCCAGGCCCGCGCGCGGAATGCGGAACATACGGCCCGTCACCGCCGTACGTCCACCGCGATCTCGGGATCAGCCCAGCTTGTTCGCGAGGTTCCTGAAGTCCGTCCAGGACATCGTCGGAGTGCCCGGGTCCCACAGCTTCTGGATCGTGGCCCGCAGCGGCATGCGGATGCCGGCCGCGACCTGGTCCTGGGTCTGGGAGCCCGCGAGGTCGCACCAGACGGCGAAGGAGCCGCCGAGGACCTGGGGTTCGTACCGCGCGGCGACGGCGGTGGTGCCGCGCAGCACGCGCGGGATCCACTGCTCGTAGATCCGCTGTCCGGTCGGATAGACGAAGGTGTTGGGCTCGCCGAGGACGTAGTACAGGTACTCGTCGTTGTAGTTGAGCACCTTGCGGCCCGCCCTCAGGTACTCCACGGGCTGCCGGGCGCCGTTCTCCTTGCCGGTCCAGTAGGCGACCTGGAGGTCCGGGGCGGGCTGCACGGAGGTGCCCCTCAGGAAGCCGTCGTTCCAGGCCCGCATGGTCCGCTCGTGGGCTCGGACGGTGACCGCGCGGGCGTTCAGCCAGCCGGTGGTGAGGTCGGCGACGGTGCCCGAGGCGCCGTACGCCTGCCGGGCGGCGGCCGCGAGCTGCGGGTAGGAGGCCTGCGGGTTCGCGACGGTCAGCGCCTGGTACTCGTCGCCGCCGAGGTTCCAGTAGGAGCCGGGGAACAGGTCGGCGTACTCGTTGAGCAGGTCGTCGACGAGCTTCGCCGAGGCGTCCTTGGAGATGTCGACGGCGCCCCTGGTGGCCACGCCCTGCGCGTTGCGCAGCTGCAGCTCCGGGTGGGCGGCGAGGACGGCACCGAGGTGTCCCGGCGAGTCGATCTCCGGCACGACCTGGATGTGCCGGCTCGCGGCGACCGCGACGATCTCCTTCACCTGTGCCTTGGTCAGGTGGTCCCTGGAGACGATCTCGGGGTGGGTGCCGGACTCGATCCGGAAGCCCTGGTCGTCGGAGAAGTGCAGCCCGAACTGGTTGAACTTCAGGTCGCCGAGTTCTCGTATCCGGGACTCTATCCAGCCCGCGGTGAACGGTTTGCGGGCGATGTCCAGCATGAACCCGCGCTGCGGCTTGGCCGGCTGGTCCCGTACGAC
The DNA here is from genome assembly GCF_002217755.1 of Streptomyces hyaluromycini. Lineage (GTDB taxonomy): Bacteria > Actinomycetota > Actinomycetes > Streptomycetales > Streptomycetaceae > Streptomyces > Streptomyces hyaluromycini. The sequence continues at coordinate 1,163,828 of NZ_BCFL01000016.1, forward strand.
CCCCTCCGGGGCCGTACCGCCGCCGTGCACCTCCTGCTTCAGCGTCCGGGTGCCGTAGAAGACGCCCGCGTCACCGGGCCCGCTGATCCGCACCGACCCGCCGCGCACGGTCATGGTGTACGACTCCGGGTCCCCCGTGCCGCCGAGGTCGAGCCGCAGGTCGCCGGGCCTGACGTCCTCGTTCGCGCCCTTCTGCCCGGCGTACGAGAGCCCCAGCTCGCCCGCGGTCAGCCGCCCCTCGTCGGCCAGCGCCGCGTTGCTCACCACGACCCGGCCGCCCTGCTGCGGACGCCAGCCGGGGCCACGGGCGGCGGCGTGGGAGCGGACGGCGGGGATGGTGCGGGGGGCCTGGGAGAGGGGGTAGGTGGGCGTGGGAGTGGGGGTCGCCGCCCCGGAGTGCGCCGCGGAGGAGGCCGCCGGTGCGCTGCCGGAGGGCTGCCGGGCCGCTCCGGCGCTGCTGCCGTCACCGCCGCCCGAGGAGGCCCATACGCCGATGCCCGTGCCGAGCGCGACGGTCCCCACGAAGGCCGCGGCGACCAACACCGCCCGTCTCCGCACGACCTGCCGTGTCGACGGCCTGCGCCTGTGCTGGCTCACAGCTACAACTTACGACGCATCAGCCGCGCAGCCGTCACCGACCCAATCCGAAACTCTCCCGTTCGGGTGAAATTCAGGCAACCGACGGACACCTCGTGAACGTCCTCGATAACGTCAACGACACATCTCTCACAGCTCTCACAGCATCCCCTGCCACGCCGCATGTGACGCGAGGACCCACGCTGCCCGCCCACCGCCTGCCCCACCTCCCCACCCCGCTCGACGTCTTCAACGCCGCTCCCGACGACGAGGCCGACGCGCTGCTCCTGCACTGCCTGCACAGCCTGCGCTGGTCCCGCCGCATCGCCGACCACCGCCCCTACCCCGACGTGGAGTCCCTCCTCGCGGCGGCGGACGAGGCGGCGTACGACCTGTCCCCGGCGGACCTGTCGGAGGCCTTGACCGGCGAGTGCCTCCCGGAGCTGCCCGAGGACACGTACTCGGCGGCCCACACGGCCCTGACGGCGGCCCACGCGGCCTACGAGGCCAAGTTCGGACACGTCTTCGTCATCTACCTGGGCGACATGCCGCCCGCCGAGTCCCTGGACCGCGTCCTGGAAGGCATCCGGTCACGTTTGACAAACGATCCGGAGGAAGAACGGGTCATCGCGGCCGAGGAACTCCGCCGCCTTGCAAGCGGACGGCTGATGTCCCACCTAAGGGGCGCGGGGCAGTGTCCATCAGCGGCTCCGCCGCGGGGCGCGACCAGCCACGCACGGCCCGCACCCGGCAAATAACAGGACACCCCACCCCAGATGCCGCCCGGCTAACCCATACGCGTGCCACTTTGATCACACCGGTAGGCCCGGCGTAAGCCCAGCGCCGGCGCATCGCTACGATGCTGGGGGCCGGTGGACCGTACCCGGCCGGGCCCGACCGACAGCACAAGCCGGCGCGGCCCCAATCCCCGCTCCCGGAGGGACTTCCGTGCCGGCTGGAACGCTGTACCGCGGCCGGGAAGGAATGTGGTCCTGGGTGGCTCACCGAGTCACCGGCGTCCTCATTTTCTTCTTCCTGTTCGTTCACGTGCTGGACACCGCTCTCGTCCGCGTCTCCCCCGAGGACTACGACAAGGTCGTAGCCACGTACAAGACGCCGATCGTCGCACTGCTGGAGTACGGCCTCGTGGCCGCCATCCTCTTCCACGCCCTCAACGGCCTGCGCGTCATCGCCGTCGACTTCTGGTCGAAGGGCCCGCGCTACCAGAAGCAGATGCTCTGGACGGTCGTCGGTGTCTGGGTCGTCCTGATGGCCGGGGCCGTTTACCCCGTTCTCGGCCACGCCGCTCGTGTCCTGTTCGGGAGCTGACGCAGATGTCGACCACTGAAACCACCGCATCCGGCGTAGGCCCCGTCGAGGGCGCTCCCCTCTTCAACGTGGACAACCCGGCCCCCCTCATCGAGGCCCCGCGCAAGCGCACCACGAAGACCCCGCGGTCCACCCGGGGCAACTTCGAGATGGCCGCCTGGCTGTTCATGCGCCTGTCCGGTGTCGTGCTGGTCGTCCTGGTCCTCGGCCACCTGCTGATCCAGCTGGTGCTCGACGGCGGCGTGTCCAAGATCGGCTTCGCGTTCGTGGCCGGCCGCTGGGCGAGCCCCTTCTGGCAGGTCTGGGACCTGCTGATGCTCTGGCTCGCGATGCTGCACGGCGCGAACGGCCTGCGCACGATCATCAACGACTACGCGGAGCGCGCGAACACCCGGCTGTGGCTCAAGGGCCTGCTCTACACGGCCACGGTGTTCACCATCCTGCTGGGCTCGCTGGTGATCTTCACCTTCGACCCGAACATCCGCTAGGCACGGGGCTGAGGTACTAACGACATGAAGATCCACAAGTACGACACCGTCATCGTCGGCGCCGGCGGCGCGGGCATGCGCGCGGCCATCGAGTCCACGAAGCGCAGCCGCACCGCGGTCCTGACCAAGCTCTACCCCACCCGCTCCCACACGGGCGCCGCGCAGGGCGGTATGGCCGCCGCGCTCGCCAACGTGGAGGAGGACAACTGGGAGTGGCACACCTTCGACACGGTCAAGGGCGGTGACTACCTGGTCGACCAGGACGCCGCCGAGATCCTGGCGAAGGAGGCCATCGACGCCGTCCTCGACCTGGAGAAGATGGGCCTGCCGTTCAACCGGACGCCCAACGGGACGATCGACCAGCGCCGGTTCGGCGGTCACTCCCGCAACCACGGCGAGGCGCCGGTCCGCCGGTCCTGCTACGCGGCCGACCGCACCGGCCACATGATCCTCCAGACGCTGTACCAGAACTGCGTGAAGGAGGGCGTGGAGTTCTTCAACGAGTTCTACGTCCTGGACCAGCTGATCACCGAGGAAGACGGCGTCAAGAAGTCGGCCGGTGTGGTCGCCTACGAGCTCGCCACCGGTGAGATCCACATCTTCCAGGCGAAGGCCGTCATCTACGCCTCCGGCGGCACCGGCAAGTTCTTCAAGGTGACGTCGAACGCGCACACGCTGACGGGCGACGGCCAGGCGGCGGTCTACCGTCGCGGCCTGCCGCTGGAGGACATGGAGTTCTTCCAGTTCCACCCGACCGGCATCTGGCGCATGGGCATCCTGCTGACGGAGGGCGCCCGCGGTGAGGGCGGCATCCTCCGCAACAAGGACGGCGAGCGCTTCATGGAGAAGTACGCGCCGGTCATGAAGGACCTCGCGTCCCGTGACGTCGTGTCCCGCTCCATCTACACGGAGATCCGTGAGGGCCGCGGCTGCGGTCCCGAGGGCGACCACGTCTACCTCGACCTCACGCACCTTCCGCCGGAGCAGCTGGACGCGAAGCTCCCGGACATCACCGAGTTCGCGCGCACCTACCTCGGCATCGAGCCGTACACGGACCCGATCCCGATCCAGCCCACCGCGCACTACGCCATGGGCGGCATCCCGACCAACGTCGAGGGTGAGGTGCTGAGCGACAACACGACCGTCGTCCCCGGTCTGTACGCCGCCGGCGAGGTCGCCTGCGTCTCGGTGCACGGCGCCAACCGCCTCGGCACCAACTCGCTCCTGGACATCAACGTGTTCGGCCGCCGGGCGGGCATCGCGGCCGCCGAATACGCGCACACCGTCGGCTTCGTCGAACTCCCGGAGAACCCGGCCGAGTTCGTCGTCTCCCAGATCGAGCGGCTGCGCACCTCGACGGGCAACGAGCGGGTCGGCACGCTCCGCAGGGAGCTGCAGGAGACCATGGACGCCAACGTCATGGTGTTCCGTACCGAGCAGACGATCAAGACGGCGGTCGAGAAGATCGCGGAGCTGCGCGAGCGCTACAAGAACGTCTCGATCCAGGACAAGGGCAGGCGGTTCAACACGGACCTGCTGGAGGCCATCGAGCTGGGCAACCTGCTCGACCTCGCCGAGGTCATGGCGGTCTCCGCGCTGGCCCGCAAGGAGTCCCGCGGCGGTCACTACCGCGAGGACTACCCCAACCGCGACGACGTCAACTTCATGCGCCACACCATGGCGTACCGCGAGGTGGGCGACGACGGCGCCGAGTCCATCCGTCTCGATTACAAGCCGGTCGTCCAGACCCGCTACCAGCCGATGGAGCGTAAGTACTGATGGCAACTCCCGTTCTGGACAAGGTGGAGGCGGAGGCCGCGGCCTCGGACCACCTCATCACGGTCACCTTCCGGGTCCGCCGCTTCAACCCGGAGGTCTCCGCGGACGCCGTCTGGGAAGACTTCCAGCTGGAGATCGACCCGAAGGAGCGCGTCCTCGACGGCCTCCACAAGATCAAGTGGGATGTCGACGGCACGCTGACCTTCCGCCGCTCCTGCGCCCACGGCATCTGCGGCTCGGACGCCATGCGGATCAACGGCAAGAACCGTCTCGCCTGCAAGACGCTGATCAAGGACATCAACCCCGAGAAGCCGATCACGGTCGAGCCCATCAAGGGCCTCACGGTCCTGAAGGACCTGGTCGTGGACATGGAGCCGTTCTTCCAGGCGTACCGGGACGTGATGCCGTTCCTGATCACCAAGGAGACGAACGAGCCGACGCGCGAGCGTCTGCAGTCGGCCGAGGACCGCGAGCGCTTCGACGACACGACGAAGTGCATCCTCTGCGCGGCCTGCACGTCCTCCTGCCCGGTCTTCTGGAACGACGGCCAGTACTTCGGTCCGGCCGCCATCGTCAACGCGCACCGCTTCATCTTCGACTCGCGTGACGAGGCCGCCGAGCAGCGCCTGGAGATCCTGAACGACCGCGACGGCGTCTGGCGCTGCCGCACGACCTTCAACTGCACGGACGCCTGCCCGCGCGGTATCGAGGTCACCAAGGCGATCCAGGAGGTGAAGCGAGCGCTGATCACGCGCCGCTTCTGAGCTCCGCTCCGCCACGACGGCCAAGGCCCCGTTCCCGCGAAGGGAACGGGGCCTTCGCCGTACCCGGAGTCAGCTCACGGCCGGTCTGCGCCATTCCCGGGCGCCCGCCGCGCGCATCAGCGACAGGGCCCGGTCCGGGTCGCCGGAGACCAGGGGGTGCACGAGTTCGACGTAACGGACCTGGCCGGCCAGGGACCTGCGCAGCCGGCGGAGGCTGCGGGCGCCGAAGGAGACCCCGCCACGGCGGTCCACGACGCCTGCCGTGACCGCCAGCCCCTCGATGCCGACCTTGCACTCGGTCAGCGGGGTCGTGCGGCAGACGTGGATCTCGACGTCCCCCTGCCACAGGCCGAGGACCGCCTTGTAGGTCACTCCCGAGCCGGCGTAGGTCGCGACGGCGAGATACCGGTCCCCTTCCCCGCCGCCCGGCCCGTCCAGGCCCAGCCGCCGCGCGACCTCGGCGAAAGCCGCCCGCGCCTCGCCGTGGAAGGCCTCTGCTCCCGGAGCCATCCCCGCCCCCTCGCTCGCCCGGCACCGACGACGGCTCAGCGTACCGACGCGGCGGCCCCCTTCTCGGCCCATTGAGTGACCCGACGGTCAGCCCGCCCGGCAACGGTCATCTCCACTCCTAATCTGATCGCATGTCAGATGACGAGTCGTACGAACTGCTCGGGTTCGACAACGTCGTGATGCCCGTCGGGAGGCTCGCGGATGCCGTCGCCTTCTACGAGCGGGCCGGGTTCACGGTCGGGTTCCGGTTCGACGAGGGCGGGATCGCCCTGCTGAAGGTCGGGGGCGAGACGCCCGGGATCCTGTTGCGCGCCGAGGAGGGGCTGGGGCACCGGCCGGCGGTGTGGGCGTCGCCGCGCGTATGGCTGGAGGTGCCGGACGCGCGGGCCGCGGCCGAGCGGTTCAAGGAGGCCGGGATCGCCGTCCTCGACGAGCCGTTCTCCGTGGCCACCGGCTGGACCGTCGAGGTCGCCGATCCCTGGGGGAACATCCTCGGCTTCACGGACTACAGCAAACGGCCGGAGCTGGCGCGGCGAGCGTGAACGGGATCACCCCACAACCGAGTTGAACGTGTTCAAAAGCAGGTCTACAGTCATCCCTGTCAGCTTTTTGAACGCGTTCAAGAAGGGGTGGGGCATGGACCGTACCGTCATCGCCTACGTCATCTACCTGATCGTCAGCATCGGTCTGACCATCTGGGTGGCCCGCACGCTCAGCCGCAACGGGCGGATCTTCCTCTCCGACGTCCTGCACGGGAACGAGCAGCTCGCCGACGCCGTCAACCACCTGCTGGTGGTCGGCTTCTACCTCGTCAACCTGGGCTTCGTCGCGCTCTACCTGCACACCAGCGACACGGTCGAGGACACCCGGGGCATCTTCGAGGCGCTGTCCGCCAAGCTCGGGGTGGTGCTGCTGGTGCTCGGCGTGATGCACCTCGGCAACGTGTACGTGCTGAACCGGATACGGCGGCGCGGAATCATGGAGAAGGAGCAGTTCCCGCCGGTCCCGCCGCAGGGCTGGACCGCACCGGCGGCCGGGGCGTGAGCGCCGTGCCGGCAACGGTGGACCGGGGCGCCGTGCGCGTCCCGGTCCGCGGGCTCACCGTCCTCTACGACGCGGAGTGCACCCTCTGCACCCACCTGCGCGACTGGCTCGGGCGCCAGCCGCAGCTGGTGCCGCTCACCCTCGTGCCCGCCGGCTCGGACGAGGCCCGGACCCGGTTCCCCGGACTCGACCACTCCGCCACCCTCGACGAGGTCACCGTCGTCGGCGACGGCGGGCAGGTGTACCGGGACACCGCCGCGTGGATCGTCGTGCTGTGGGCCCTGCGAGAGCAGCGGCCGCTGGCCCACCGGCTGAGCACACCGGCCGGGGCCCGGCTGGCACGGGGCGCGGTACTCGCGGCAGCCTGGTGGCGGGGCGGGCTGGGGACCGGGAAGACCTTCCGCCGGGAGGACGGGTGGGCGTACGAACCCGGTATCGGGTGGATCTACTCCCCTCCGGGCTGTGACGGCGGCGTCTGCACCACTGGTTAGGCTCTGTCCGTGTCCGCGAAGAACGACGGTCCCGTCGAGGCCGGTGCCCAGAGCAAGTCCGAGCAGACCCGCGCGCTGATCCTGGAGACGGCGATGCGGCTGTTCCGGGAGCGGGGCTACGAGAAGACCACGATGCGGGCGATCGCCACCGAGGCCGGGGTCTCCGTCGGCAACGCGTACTACTACTTCGCCGGCAAGGAACACCTGATCCAGGGCTTCTACGACCAGCTCGCCGCCGAACACCGGGTGGCGGTCCGCGAGGTCCTGGACAAGGAGACCGACCTGGAGGCGAGGCTCGCGGGGGTGCTCAAGGTGTGGCTGGACATCGCCCGGCCGTACCACGAGTTCGCGGTCCACTTCTTCAAGAACGCCGCCGACCCCGACAGCCCGCTCAGCCCCTTCTCCCCGGAGAGCGAGCACGCGCGCGAGGAGGCGATCCGCGTGCACCGGGAGGTGCTGGCGGGCGCGAAGACGAAGGTCGCCCCTGAACTGCGGGACGTGCTTCCGGAGTTGATGTGGCTCTCGCAGATGGGGCTGGTGCTGTACTGGATCTTCGACCGGACCGAGGGGCGCGAGCGGAGCTATCGGCTGGCCGAGCGGGGCGCGCGGCTGACGGCCCGTGGGGTGTCGCTCGCGCGGTTCCGGGTGCTGCGGCCGCTGGTGCTTGAGGTCCACGAACTGTTCACGGACTTCCTGCCGGGGATGACGCGGGTACTGCCCGACCCCGCGGTCAAGGCGAAGGGCAAGTGATCACTTTCGGGTGAAGGGGGTCGAACGGGACAGCGGGGGGCTCAGCTGCCTACGATGATGGTCTCGACACCAGCCACAGGAGGCATGTGATGTCCGCTGTACCTGTCGAGATGCCACACGAGGGTCGTCCGAGGACGCTCTTGGCCGTGGCCATCGACATCATGGACCGGATGCCGGGCTATCGCGTCGAGATCATCGGAGACCAGATCATCGTGTCCCCGCCCCCGGACGGCGCACATGCCCGCGCCCTGACGAAGCTCATGCGCCCGTTCATCGCGGCAGGCCTCGATGAAGAAGAGACGAGCGTGGTTCAAGGCGTCGGCCTCTGGCTGCCCGAGCAGGAGAACCCGCAATTCGCTGTTCCCGACCTGGCCGTGGTCGACAACGACTTCGATGATCACCTGGTCAAGCTCAACTGCTACGAGGCCGTCTGCTTCCGGCTGGTTCTGGAAGTCACCTCGACCCAGTGGGCGGGGGATCTTCTGACCAAGGTCTCCGCGTATGCCGAGGCCAAGGTCCCCGTGTACGTGGTCGTCGACCGCAAACACCAGCGTCTCCACGTGATGACCGATCCCACCGGAGACGAGTACGCGAACCGCCGCGTGCACGCCCCCGGCGAGGTCGTCACTCTGCCCGACTCCATCGGCGCCAAGGTCACCCTCGACGTTGATCAGATCCTCAAAGCCGGGCAGCCCAAGGTCAATTGACCGCGTCCACCTCACCCTCGGCGAGTTCCACGTCGTACACCACCGGCCCCTCCGCCACCGTCACCTGCCGGGCCTTCGAGCCGTGCGTCGATGACGTCACCGCCAGCAGATACGCGCCCGGCGCCGGTACCGACACGATGTAGGAGCCGTCCGCGAGGGACGTCACCCGGTCCAGTTGGCGGCCTCCCTTGGACATCAGGGTCACCGACGCCTCCTCCACCGGGTCGCCGTCCGTCGTGCGGACGAAGCCGTGGATCACCGTGGCCGGGCCGGTGGGCTCGGTCGGCTCCGGAGAAGCCGTCTCCTGCGGTTCCACCGCCAGGTGCGGGAGCCGCTTGTCCAGCCAGGCCGGCAGCCACCAGTTGGAGTTGCCCAGCAGGTGCATCGCCGCCGGGACCAGGGCCGTACGGAGGATGAAGGCGTCCAGGGCGACCGCGGCCGCCAGGCCCACGCCCGCCGTCGCCGCGCCCGAGTCGCCGCTCAGGACGAAGGCCAGGAAGACGCAGACCATGATCAGGGCCGCGCTGTTGATGACGCGGCTGGTCTCCGCGAGGCCGACCCGGACCGCCCGTGCGTTGTCCTTCGTGTGCACCCACTCCTCGTGCATCCGGCTCACCAGGAACACCTGGTAGTCCATGGAGAGGCCGAAGAGCAGGGAGAGCATGATGACCGGGAGGAACGCGTTGATCGGTCCCTCCTTGCCGAGGCCCAGCAGGTCCAGGCCCCAGCCCCACTGGAAGACCGCCACCAGGACGCCGAAGGAGGCCGCCGCCGCGATCAGGTTCATCAGGGCGGCCGTCAGCGGGACGACCAGGGAGCGGAAGGCGACCAGGAGGAGCAGGAAGCCCAGGGCGATGATCGTGGCGATGAAGAGGGGCAGGCGGTCGCCGGTGACGGAGGCGAAGTCCTTGGACACCGCCGTCACCCCGCCCACGTGGGCCTCCGCGCCCGCCTGCGGGATCACCTTGTCGCGCAGGGTGTCGATGAGGTCGTCCGTCTCCTTGGACTGCGGGGAGGTGGTCGGGACGACCTGGATGACGGTGACGCCCTGGGACGGGGGCAGCTCGGCCACCTGGGCGACGCCCGGGGTCGACTGCAGGCCCTGGACCAGCTTCGCCGTGTCGCCGCCGACGCTGACCACCTGGAGGGGGCCGTTGAAGCCGGGGCCGAAGCCCTCGGCGAGCAGGTCGTAGGCCTTCCTGGTGGTCGTGGACGCGTCGTCGTTGCCCTGGTCGGTGGCGCCGAGGCGGAGGGAGAGGACCGGGATGGCCAGCACGGCCATGACGACCACCGCGATCGCCGCGATGCGGCGCGGGCGCTTCTGCACGTTCGCCGACCAGCGGGCCGCGAGTCCGCTCGCCTTCTCCGGCTCCGGGCCCTCGGCGGCCAGCCGGCGGCGCTGGCGGCGGCTGAGGACGCGCGGGCCGAGGAAGCCGAGGAGGGCCGGGAGGAGGGTGGTGGCCGCGAGGACGCTCAGCACGACCGTGAGGGACGTGCCGATGACCACGCCGTCCAGGAAGCGCAGCCTCGTGACCAGCATGCCGGCCAGGGCTATGCAGACCGTGCCGCCCGCGAACAGCACCGCCCGGCCGGAGGTGTTGAGTGCGGTGACCGCCGACTCCTCCGGGTCCATGCCGCGCAGGATGCCGCGCCGGTGCCGGGTGACGATGAACAGCGCGTAGTCGATGCCGACGCCGAGGCCGATCAGGGAGGCCAGCAGCGGGGCGATGTCGGGGATGTCGGTGGTGTGGCTGAGCAACTGGGTGGAGAACAGGCCCATGCCGACGCCGAAGACGGCGATCGCGATGGGCAGGGTCATCGCGAAGAAGGAGCCGAAGGCCAGGAAGAGGACGACGGCCGCCGCGATGATGCCGACCATCTCGGAGAGGCCCTGCGGCGGCTCCTGGACGCGCTGGATGGCCTGGCCGCCCAGCTCCACCTGCAGACCGGACCGTTCGGCGGCCTGCGCGGTGTCGAGGACCTTCTGCACCTGCTCCTTGGGTATCTCGTTCGCCCGCTTGGTGAAGGTCAGCTGGGCGTAGGCGATCGTGCCGTCCTTGCTGATCTGCGCCGACCCCCGGGCGCCGGCGTAGGGGCTGGTGACCGCGCCCACGCCGGGCAGCTTCGCGATCTTGTCGAGGGCCGGCTGGACGCGGCCCTGGACCGCCTTGTCCGTCACCGAGCCGCTGTCTACCTTCCACACCACGGTGTCCGTGTCACCGGAGGTGTTCGGGAAGGCCTTCTCCATCAGGTCGTACGCGCTCTTGGAGTCCGTGTCGGGGAGGGAGAACACGTTCGCGTAGTTCGTGCCCGCCGCCGAGGCCGAGAAGCCCAGGCCGAGGAGTGCCCCCACCCACACCAACAGGACCACCAGCCGGTGCCGATAGCACCACCGTGCCAATGCCGTCACGCTCAACAGCTCCTTGTCGTAGATCACTTCGGTCGGTTGGTCCCCCAGGTCCTGGGCAACAGGATCGGCAGCGGGCGGCGCGCCGGGACACGGGGCGCGCATGACTCTCAAGGAACTCCAAAGCTGCGCGCCCCCCGCTGTCGGTGGCGGCGCCGATACTGGGGGCATGACGGCTCCAGGCAGCACCGTGCTGATCGTGGAGGACGAGCCGAGCATCGCGGACGTCCTCGCCATCGCCCTGCGCTACCACCGGTTCGAGGTGATGACGGCCGGCACGGTCCGGGACGCCCTCGCACTGGCCGAGCGCACCCGGCCGGACGCGGCCCTGCTCGACGTGATGCTGCCGGACGGCGACGGGCGGGCGTTGGGGCGGGAACTGCGTGCCCGGCGGCCGGACCTGGCGCTGGTGTTCCTGACCGCGCGGGACGCGCCCGCCGAGATAGTCGGGGCGCTCGGCTACGGCGACGACTACATCACCAAGCCGTTCAACATCGACGAGGTCGTCGCCCGGATCGGCGCCGTGCTGCGCCGCACCCGCCCGGCGGACGTCATCCAGCAGCGCCCGCCGCTGCGCTACGGCGACCTGGAGCTGGACGAGGCGACGTACTCGGTGCACCGCGCCGGCCGCACGGTCGAGCTGACCCCGACCGAGTACGCGCTGCTGCGCTTCCTGGTGCGCAACGGCGGCCGGATCGTGCCGAAGGAGCAGTTGCTCAAGCACGTCTGGCAGTACGAGCACATACCGTCCGAGTCGACCGTCGTGGAGACCTACATCAGCTATCTGCGGCGCAAGCTCGACGCCCTGGGAGCGCCGGTGATCACCACCCGGCGGGGTGTCGGATACGGCCTGACATGAGCCTCGGCAAACGCCGGCACCGGCACGGACTGCACTCGCTGCGCGGCAAGCTCACCCTGGCCAACGTGGGGCTGCTCGCCGTCGGCATCGTGGTGGCGACCACCGTGAGCATCATGGGCATGCGGCTGTACCTGCTCGACCAGGTGGACTCCGAGCTGCTGAAGATGCGTACGTCACTGGGGAGTTCGGGACTGACGCTGCGGCAGGTCGACTCGCTGAGCGCGCTCGGTGTGATCCGCGACCGGATCATCCCCACCGAGTCCGACCCGACACCGGACTCGATCTTCGCGGTCATCGACACCAAGGGCGACGCGATCTCCCTCTTCGACATGAAGCCGACCGAGGCCCAGCGCTCCCTCGCCGCCGCCGTGTCCGACCCGCGCGCCCTCGCCGCCGCACCCGACCCGCACGACATCGACGTGCACGGCGCGTCCTACCGGGTGACGGCGACCCGGCTCGCCGACGGCCCCTACATCCTGCTGGCCACCTCGACCGAACTGCTGCACAAGGGCATCGCCAAGGCGCTCAAGCTCGACTTCGCGGTCGGCTCGCTGCTGCTCGCACTGCTGTGCTGCCTGACCATGTACAGCGTGCGGCAACGGCTGCTGCCGCTGGAGGACATGGTGGAGACGTCGTCGGCGATCGCCGAGGGCGACCTGACCCGGCGGGTGCCCTCCAGCCAGCATCCGACGGAGGAGGTCGAACAGCTGCGGCTCGCCCTCAACGCCATGCTGCACCAGGTGGAGACGGCCTACCGGACCCGCGAGCACAGCGCGGCCCAGCTGCGCCGGTTCGTCGGCGACGCCTCGCACGAGCTGCGCACCCCGCTCGCCGCCATCCGCGGCTATCTCCAGCTGTACGAGAAGGGGATGCTGAGCGAGCCCGGGGAGCGGCGGCGGGCCTGGGGCCGGATGCACGGGGAAGTGGACCGGATGGGCCGCCTTGTGGACGAGCTGCTGCTGCTCGCGCGGCTCGACCAGCGGCCGGAGATCCGGTTCCGGAACGTCGACGTGAGCCGGCTGGTGCGGGACGCGGCGGAGGACCTGCGGGCGCAGCAGCCGGGTCGGCCGGTGGCCGTGGAGGCCGACGGGGCGGTGCTGGTGCGGGCCGACGAGTCGGGGCTGCGGCAGGTGCTGGGGAACCTGATGGCCAACGTCCGTGCGCACACTCCGGTGGAGGCGGCCGTGCGGTTGGGGGTGGAGCGGTCGGACGGGGTGGTGCGGGTGTGTGTGGCCGACGAGGGGCCGGGGCTCGGGAAGGAGGACGCGGGGCGGATCTTCGACCGGTTCTTCCGGGTGGGGAGTGCGGAGGGGAGCGGGCTGGGGATGGCGATCGTGCAGGGGGTGGTGGAGGCGCATGGGGGTGAGGTGTGTGTGCGGACTTCTCCTGGGGAGGGGCTGGCGGTGACGGTGACGTTGCGTTGTGGCTGAGTTTCGGGTGCGGGTGGGTGGGGGCTGGTCGCGCCCACGCGGCGGCAGCCGCAAATCGACACAGCCCCGCGCCCCTTTAGGGGCGCGGGGAACTGCGCGAGCAACCACGACGGCGCCGCAGCCGCACATCGATACACTCCGCGCCCCTTACGGGCCGCTGCACTACGGGTCGGCCAAGACCAGCGCCCAGACGGTCTTGCCGTGACTCCCTCTGCTCCACACCCCCCACGCCGCCGCGATCGTCTCCACCAGGTGCAGGCCCCGGCCCGTCTCGTCGTCCTCTCTCACGAGGCGCAGCCTGGGCTCGACGCGGCCCTCGTCCGAGACCTCTATCAGGCAGGAGCCGTCCGCCAGGGCCGTCACCGCCACCTCGAACTCCCGCTCCAGCAGGGGGCCGTGGCGAACGACGTTGGTGGCGAGTTCGGAGACGAGGAGCAGGGCGTCGCCGACCGCCGGGGTGTCCGGGCCGTGCCCCCACGCGGCCAGATGGTCCCGGACCCGGTGCCGGGCCAGGCCGATGGACGCCGGGTGCCGGGGGAGCCGGAAGGCGTTGCGTCTCAGCACGTCTGCTCCTCACCCCGCGCGCACCTGAGTCACCTGGTGCGCGCAGGGTGTCAGCCCGTCAGATCCAGCTCAGACTCCATAGGCGGAAGATGCCCGTACTGTCCGTGAGGTACTGGGCTCCACCCACGTCCTCGCTGCTGAGGACGTAGTCCGTGCGCTGCCACAGCGGGATCAGCGGGACGTCGTTCGCCACGTCCGTCTGGACGTTGCGGAAGTCCTGCTCGGCCCGGCTGCGGTCGGCGTACTGCTGGCTGTTCTGGAGGAGGTTGTCGACGGCCTTGTTGCTGTAGCCGGTGCTCATCACCGAATCGCTGCCGACCAGAGAGGCGCCGAAGGTGTCCGGGTCGGGGTAGTCGGCGACCCAGCCGACGGCCCAGGCGTCCATCTTCCCCTGGGCCCACGACTTCTGGAAGTCGGTCCACTCGTATCCCTTGACGTCGACCTTGAACAGGCCGCCCGCCTCCAGCTGCTCCTTCAGTGCGGCCGCCTCCTCGGCTCCCGCGCCGTGGCCGATGCCGTAGCCGAAGGAGAAGGTGACGGGGGTGCTGACGCCGGCCTCCTCCAGCAGCGCCTTCGCCTTGGCGACGCTCTGGGTCGGGTAGGTGTCGAAGAAGGACGTGGTGTGGCCGGTGAGGCCGGCCGGGATCAGCGAGTACAGCGGCGACACCGTGCCGTCGTACACGGTCGAGGCCAGGTCCTCGCGGTTGATCAGCCAGGCGAGGGCCCGGCGGACCAGTACGTCGTGCAGGGGCGAGCTCTTGCGGGTGTTCAGGTACAGGTTGCGGGTCTCGGAGCTGTCCGCCTTCAGGACGCGCTGGTTGGGGTCGCTCGGCGAGAGCTTGGAGACCATGCCGGGCGGCAGCGTCCGGGTCGCCACGTCGATCTGCTTGGCCTTGTACGCGCTGGCGAGCTTGGCCGAGTCGGCGTAGTAGTCCAGCTCGATGGGGCGGCCGGTGCCGCTCAGCTCACCCTTGTAGTCGCCGTTGGGCCGCAGGATGGCCTGCTTGTCCTTCGTGTACGACGTCAGGGTGTAGGGGCCGGTGCCGTCCACCGAGTTGTCGGTGCGCAGCTTGTCCGCCGGGTACTTGTCCTTGTCGACGATCGCGCCGGCGCCGGTGGCCACCTTGAACGGGAACGTCGCGTCCGGGGACGACAGGTGGAAGGTGACGGTCTTGCCGGAGGCGGTCACCGAGCCGAGCGTCGAGAGCAGGGAAGCCGGGCCGACATCGGAGTTGATCTTCTTGACCCGGTCGAAGGAGTACTTCACGTCCTCGGCGGTCATCTCCCTGCCGCTCGGGAAGGTGATCCCGTCGCGCATCACGCAGCGGTACGTCCGGAGGCCGGAGTCCGTGAAGTCACAGCTCTTGGCGGCGTCCGGGACCGGCTGGACACCGCTGGGCTCGAAGGTCAGCAGTGTCTGGAAGACATTGTTGAACAGCGCCCAGGAACCGGCGTCGTAGGCGCCGGCCGGGTCGAGCGAGGTGACGGCGTCGGTCGTGCCGACGGTGATCGTCTTGTTCTTGTTCTGCTGCGACGGCAGCAACTGCCAGCCGCCGATTCCCACGACCGCCAGGACGACAAGTGTCACGAGAATCCGCATGCGAACAGATCGCATGGTTGGTGCCCTCCCCAGGACCAGCACGGGTCCGCTCCAGGCCCTACCCAGGCCCTCCGCAAATGCCACTCCCCTAAGTGACGCGGCTCACCTAATCACAGGTGTTTCATGTGGGGGAAGAGTGATCTGACTAGATGAGGAAGAACTTACCGAGGGCTTGTTTCCGCCGGATTTCACAGCTCCTCCACAGCGAGTGCGAGCGGAGTGCGAGGCGGTTTCGGTCAGGCCTGTTTCGACGCCAGTTCGATGACCGTGATGTCCGACGGGGCGCCCACCCGGGTGGGCGGACCCCAGGCGCCGGCGCCCCGGGAGACGTACAACTGGGTGTCGCCGTAGCGGTCCAGACCGGCGACGGTCGGGTTGGCCGCCGCCGCGATGAAGTTGCCCGGCCAGAGCTGGCCGCCGTGGGTGTGGCCGGAGAGCTGGAGGTCGACGTGGTGACGGACGGCCTCGTGGATCTGGACGGGCTGATGGGCGAGGAGCACGCAGGCGCGGGCCGGGTCGCGGCCGGCCAGGGCACGGTCGAAATCCGGGCCCTGGCCTGTGCTTTCGCCGGCGATGTCGTTCACTCCGGCGAGGTCGAACCCGGCCAGTTCGATGCGGGCGTTCTCCAGGGGGTGCAGGCCGAGGGTGCGGACCTCCTCGACCCACTGCCGGGCGCCGGAGAAGTACTCGTGGTTCCCGGTCGGGAACTGACCGCCGACGGTTCGAAACCTTCCTGAGGCCCTTCGCCACGGTGTGCCGCCAGCCCAGCAGGTACGCAGCCCTGCGTGCCCGCCCAGACCATACGGACGGGTTACCGGACGACAGAGCCGGCCTCGGGCGGGGGCGCTCAGGCTCCTGGACGGCGGTGCACCGTCCGCGAGCGACGGCGAGGCGTTGGCGGACATTATCGACTGGATCCGTATTGCCATCGCATGGCTCGTAACCTTCGGGTCAGGAGCTGTAGCCATCTTGCGCGGTCGGCTGCCCTTCCCCTGGCACGGGCTGAACGCCCAAGCACCAATGGGTAGCACACACAAAGGACACGTACGGCAGATCCGTGCGACGAGGGGCAATCGCATGACACAGCGGGCGAGTTGAGACAGGCGGGCTCAGGCGCATACAAGAACGACAACAGGGCCTCCGGGAACCGCTCGGAATGGGGTTGCACCCCCGAGCTGCCAGGAGGCCCTGCTTTCATGCGCGTACCGCCGGAAGATCACGCGACCAGGAACTCCGTTCGCCCCACACGTTCCAAGGTCGGTTGAGATACGGCTTCTGAGGGGCTGGTGAGCCGCGGGTCATCGGAGGGTGCGGGTGAACTGGTAGGAGCTCTGGGAGGTGCCACTGCAGCTGTCGGAGAGCTGCCCGTTGGACGAGCAGGCCTTGTCCCGGCCCAACGACCAGAAGGAGAGCTCCTGGATGCCCTTGGAGGCTGCGAAGTTGGCGAGCGTGGACGCGTTGGCGGTGGAGAACACTTCGGACTGGGTGTCGTTGACCCCGATCATCGGAGTGTTTCCCTCCATGGCCCACAGCTGCGCGGAGGTCTTGGTCGTCCAGATCTTGCCGAGCTGGGTGTGCAGAGCAGTTGCCGCATCGGTTGCGGCCTTGCCCATGTCCATGGCCGATCCGTAGTCCATCGTCATGATGTTGACGAGGTTCACGGTCAGCCCGTTGCTCTTCGCATTGTTGAGCAGCGAGATGGAGTTCTGCTCCAGGCCGGTGGGATTGACGGGGAGCGTGTATTGGACGTCGAGATGGCGTCCCGCTGCCGCGTAATCGCTCTGCAATTGCGCGAGAGCCTTGTTCCGCCGGTCGTTGGCAGCGGTGTTGTCGAGTGTCGAGCCTTCGATGTCGAGGTCGATGCGGGTGAGGTTGAGGTTGTCCACCACCCGCTTGTACTGGGCCTTGAGAGAGGAGACCGAGGTACAGGCAGCACCCAGTTCCGTCCCTGAAGCACCTCCGAAGGAAACGATGACGTCTCCGCCCGCCGCGCGCAGCGAGTTGATGGCGGAGGTCCAGGAGGCGTCGGTGATGGACGTGTCACCGTTGAAGGTTGCGGTGCAGCCGCTCCCGGCGATGACAAAGGCCAGGGTGAAGTACTTCTGCCCCGTGGCGTTGCGGGCGTTGGCGAGCGCCGACGGGGAGTTCCATGTTTCCGCGTAAGGCGCCGAGTACCGAGCAGGGAAGCCAGGGCCCGGGTTGGCTACGGCCGGGGCGGCAGATGCCGGGGCGGCAAGGACAGCGACCGTAGTGCTGAGCGTGGCGGCAATGCCCAGCACGTATCGGCTGATTCGACGCATGGGTCCTCCAGATGCAGCGCGGCACGAGCTGACGAGGGAGAGAGTTCACGTAGATGAACAAGTTCTGTTCACGTGAACAGTGGCGAGCGTCACCAAGGTAAGGCCTAGACCAATGCCGCGGTCAAGCCTGCCGTAGAAATTTCCGTAGCCGACCGCCCCGGCAACGAGTGCTGATCGCCGCCTCGTTGAGGCAAGTGCGCATTGGCCTCGATCTTCGTGACGGCTCGTCAGCGCAGGTGGCAGACGTTTCGGGCTGGTGGGCTGGTGGTGGGCAGTCCGAGGGCCTGGCTGTCGCGTCGGGTGAGCGCGCCCTGGGCCAATGGCGTACAGGGCGTTCGTACAGTGGCGCGCTCCACCTGGACGCCATGAACCACGCCCGCTCCACGGTGTGTGGGTCGACGGCGGACGGGATGGGAGCTGGGGGAGGTGGTGGGTCGAGGAAGAGGAGGGCGAGCAGGCGGCGGTAAGCCTGACGCGCGGACGAAAAGCAGAGGGTCGACCGCTACCGCGCTCTCAGCGCGTCACGGTCACCAGTCCGAGGATCACCAACGCGACTCCCATGAATCCGAGCTGCAGTCTCATGCGTTCAAGGCTCTTCCAGGGCGACCCCCATCGCGTCCTGTAACGCGGTGAAAAGGTCACGTCTGCCCAGTCCCACACCCAGATGTCCACGCCTCGATAGCCACAGGCCACCACGATGAAAGCGCCGCCCGCGATCAGTGTGAGCACCCCACAGAGAAGCACGCCGTTCCTCCTCCCCCCGCCTCATGACTGGCGTCACCGTCGCGGCATTCTCACAGGAGTCGCCGGAGATGACGGGGGCGGTCCCCGGCAGGGCGGAGAAAATGGCCGCGCTTGTCAAGACTGCGCGCGTCGGCTGACACCAAGTGGCTGACACCAACAAGCGCGAACAGCAGTGGTCGACGTCAGACTCCAGTAGACGATCGGCCGAGGCTCTGGCCCGGTTGGTCGACGTCGGTAATCCCGGGTGATCGACCTGATAAGGAAGCGGACGACATGCAAAGCGTCCGTGTACAGCCCGGATCAGTCTTCGGCGTCGTGGAAGTAGACCGTAAGACTCGGCCGATCGCCGTCCGCAGTGATCTCCGTATGCATGACGAGATCCTGAACCTGAACCAAGCCAAGGCTTTCGATCGAGTCTGCGACTCTACGGAGCAGCGCAGGCACGTCATCCTGCCCGGTTCCCGCTGGGTTGGCCTGCGAGAAGTGTTTGATCGTCCACGATTCCATTTGCTCATGATCACGCAAGCGCCGGCCGTCATGCTGTCCCGTCCAGGCAGACCTTCCCGGGGTGCCGTGCAGCAGTGAAGTGCAGCAGCCCCTCCGTGCCTACGACCGACCGCCACCAGACCCAAGCAACGGGCGCGAACCATGCCCAAGCCCGGAGAGTTGAGCCAGACGGTACGAGCGGTCAAAATACCGGCCCCGCAAGCAGCACTGAACAGCCAACTCCTCAGTTGTGACACCTAGTTGGGGGGTGAGGACCGCGAGTATTCTTAAGCCTGGTTCCCGGTCGGGATCTGACCGTCGGTGGCTCCAGAACTTCCCGAGGCCCTTCGCCGCGGTGTGCCGTCGGCCCGAGACGCTCAAGCCCCCGCCGAAGAAGCTCGGGGGCATGCACCGGTCGAGCCGACTTCCCGCCGAACGGCTGGAGATGCCGATGCCCGGTCGGCCGGCGCCGAGGTGACTCTGGGTTGCGGGCATCCGGGATCTGCTCCGCAAACGAGGCGTCGAATCATTGTTCGACAGAACGGCAGGAATCCCCTGCTCCTCATTGGCGACCCACCCTCACAATCCGCCATCGCGGAAGCCGGGCGTCGCCGCCAAAACAAGAGGTCGATGGCGGATTCGGTGGACGCGGCACGGCTCCCTCGATGGCGCCACAGTGACTTTGATGTTCCTAATACAGACCGATTGACTTAGAGCGTGGTTTAAGTCCTACGGTGGCTGATATGACCGAATCAGCAGGGGGCGAGCACGCGGGCACGATGTCGATTTCCGACGTCGCCGAACGCACTGGACTCTCGACGCACACGCTGCGCTACTACGAGCGCGAAGGGCTCATGTTCGCGCCCGTCGACCGGGCGTCGTCGACGCATCGCCGGTACACCGAGGCCGACCTCAACTGGGTCACCTTTCTCACCAAGCTGCGCATGACCTCGATGCCCATCGCCAAGATCCGCGAATACGTCGAACTCGCCCGCCAGGGCGACGACAGCACCGCGGAACGGCTCGACCTGCTGCTCGTCCACCGGATGAACGTCGAGCGCCAGCTCGAAGAGGTGACGGCGAGCCTCGCCGCCATCAATCACAAGATCGGCATTTATCAGGAAAGGCTGTCCGCATGAAGAAGATCACCCTGGGATCCGAGGCGCTCGAAGTCTCGCGTCTGGGCCTCGGCTGCATGGGTATGTCCGGGGGCTACACCGGCGCCGGCACCGACGAGTCCGGGTCGATCGCCACGATCCATCGCGCCATGGAGCTGGGCGTCACCTATTTCGACACGGCCGAGATCTACGGTCCGTACACGAACGAGGAACTGCTCGCCAAGGCGTTCGCCGGCCACCGGGACGAGGTGGTCATCGCCACCAAGTTCGGTCAGATCAACCACCTCGTGCCCGAGGAGAACGGGCTGCCGGTCCTCGGGCTGAACGGCACCCCCGAGAATGTGCGGCGGGCGGTCGAGGGCTCGCTGCGACGTCTGAACACCGACTACATCGACCTCTACTACCAGCACCGGATAGACCCGGAGACGCCGATCGAGGACACGGTCGGGACGCTCTCCGAGCTGATCGCGGAAGGCAAGATCCGCCACTACGGGCTGTCGGAGGCGGCGCCCGCCACCATCCGGCGTGCGCACGCCGTGCACCCCGTGGCCGCCCTGCAGACCGAGTACTCGCTGTGGACGCGCGACCCCGAGGCCGAAGTGCTCCCCACCGTGCGCGAGCTCGGCATCGGCTTCGTGCCCTACTCGCCGCTCGGCCGTGGTTTTCTCACCGGCACGATCCGCTCGCTCGACCAGCTCGACGCCGAAGACTGGCGCCGGTCCAACCCGCGCTTCGAGGAGGACAACCTGGAGGCGAACATCCGGATCGTGGAGCAGGTGGACGACGTCGCCAGGCAGCTCGGCGCGACGCCCGCCCAGGTTGCGCTCGCGTGGCTGCTCGCGCAGGGCGACGACATCGCGCCCATACCCGGTACGCGCCGGGTCGCCAACCTGGAGCAGAACGTGGTGGCGGACGAACTGGTGCTCTCGGCCGAGCAGCTGGAGCAGCTGTCCGAGGTAGCGGCGCCGGTCGGCGACCGGTACGCCGACATGAGCCGCATCAACCGGTAGTCCACGCCCGTTCGAAGGGGCCCGGCTCGCGTGAGCCGGGATCCCTCACAGGGCTTGTCTGAAACTCGGGCGTCCCCGACTTGAAGACACCGCGGCGAATGGCCTGGCGCTTGAGCTGCACCGGCAACGCATGGGTCGGGATCCACTCCGCCTCACGCCGGTCGCCTGCCTTCTGTGGCGCTCCTGTCGTACGTGTCCTGGTGGCGTCGGATCTCGGTGTGATGTTCCGAGCTCCAGGCGGCCAGGTATTCAACGGCCGAGAGCAGGGAAGCGCCGAGGCCGGTGAGGGAGTACTCGACGCGGGGCGGCACCTCCGCATGGGCGGTACGGTCGACCAGCCCGCTGCGCTGGAGGCGCTTGAGGGTGAGGGTGAGCATGCGCCGGGAAACGGCGGGGATCTCGGTGTCGAGGTCCGAGTAGCGGGCGTCGCCGGCGGCCAGAGCGCCGATGACCAGCATGCTCCACTTGTCGCCCACCAGGTCGAGGGTCTCGCGGATGAAGTCCGCGTCCCGCTCGTCCCAGCGCGCGCACGGGCCCGAGAGGCGCAGTACGTTCGCCCGCGTCCCGGCGGAAGCCACCCGGCTCTCGTCGTCACTCATGGAGACGCCCTTCCGATGTTCCTCGGGAACATAGACATGCCTTTTGTAACGTTCGCCGCATTCCTGCACAGTGGGCTCCGCGCCAGGTGCCAAAGCACTGGTCAAAGCGGTCGCTCTGCGCACAGGGCGGCAACCGCCGGGCACTTCCAGCGTATTCCCGCCCCGTCGCTCCGGCACTGTTCACGCCTGCCGCACCAGCGCCGCACCCCCACTAGCGAAAAGGATGTGCCCAGCCATGGAAGGGCTCAAGGACAAGGTCTTCATCGTCACCGGCGGCGGATCCGGCATCGGCGCGGTCACCGTGCGGCGGCTGCTGGCCGAAGGCGCCCGGGTGACCGCGGCCGGCACCAATCCCGACAAGCTCGCGCGGACCCGCGCCCAGGCGGCGGACGCCGCCGACCGGCTGCTCACCGTCCCGTTCGATCTCCGGGACGAGGCTTCCATCGCCTCCCTGGTCGCCCGGACCACCGACCACTTCGGCCGGCTCGACGGCGTCGCCAACGTCGCCGCCGCCGTCAGCGCGGACCTCATGGCCCGCGACCAGGGCGTGGACACCATGGACCCCGAGGTGTGGGCCGACATGATGCGGATCAACGTCACCGGCACCGGACTCGTGATCCGCGAGAGCCTGCCCGCGCTGGTCGCCGCGGGCGGCGGCTCGATCGTCAACGTCTCCTCCCTGGCGGCATGGCAGCGCGAGGCATGGCTCACCGCGTACGCCTCGTCCAAGATCGCCCTGCACGCGCTCACCCGTCACACCGCGCATGAGTGGGGCCGGAAGAACATCCGGGTCAACGCCGTAGCCCCCGGGGTCGTCCTCACCGAGAACGTCCGCACCGGCACGCCCCCCGAGGTCCGCGAGGCCCTGCTGGAGAAGACCGCGCTCCCCCGGCTCGGCGAGCCCGAGGACCTGGCCTCCATGATCGTCTTCCTGCTGTCCGCGGAGGCCAGCTGGATCACCGGCCAGATCCTGTCGGTGGACGGCGGCGTGACCATGCGCGAGTAGCGACGCCCGCCGCCGCGCACCGAGATCCGCACCCTTCGCGCGATACCTGTTTGTCCCCCTCGGCATTCCCACGTCTGGAGAACCCATGTCCGTCCACATCCTCGCCCTCGTCGGAAGCCTGCGCTCCGGCTCGCACAACCGCCAGCTCGCCGAGGCCGCCGCCAAGCACGCCCCGGAGGGCGTCGAGGTCACCCTTTACGAGGGCCTGGCCGAGGTGCCCTTCTACAACGAGGACATCGACACCGACGAGCACCGCCCCGCCGCTGCTACTCGCCTGCGCGAGACCGCCGCGCGCGCCGACGCCTTCCTGCTCGTCACCCCCGAGTACAACGGCACCATGCCCGCCGTGCTGAAGAACGCCATCGACTGGCTGTCCCGCCCGTTCGGCGCCGGCGCCCTGACTGGTTCGCCGACCGCCGTCGTCGGCACCGCCTTCGGTCAGTACGGCGGCGTGTGGGCCCAGGACGACGCCCGCAAGTCCGCCGGTATCGCCGGCGCCACCGTCCTGGAGGACGCCAAACTCGCGATACCCGGCTCGGTGACCCGCTTCGCCGAGACCCACCCCGCCGACGACACCGAAGCCGTCGCACGGCTCAGGCAGGTGCTCAGCGCCCTCGCCGCCGGCATCGAGGCCCCCTCGTCCTGAGCCCCTTGTCCCCGGCACGCTTCGAGCGGAGGCGTTCCGGTGCCGGGTGGAAGGCGGGGACGGCCTTCCACCCGGCGTGATACGTACACAGGGCACACGGGCGGCGAGGGAACGCGTACGACCGCTGGGGGCTAGCAGTTCCTCAGCAGTCCCCTCTCCGCACCGATGGCCAAACGCCGCACCAACCAGGCAACTCTCCAGCCCCGCCCCATAGTTGGGGGTGGGGCTGCGCAGTATTCTTAAGCTTGGTTCCCGGTGACGAAGTAGCTGCCGTGGCGTGCCGACAGCTTGCCAGGGGGGCGGCCGCGGGGCCGAGGTCCTTCACGCTGCCGTCGACGAGGTCGCCGACCACCGCGATCAGGTCGGGCTGGGTGGCGTTGATCGTGTCGACGACCCGCTGCGCGAAGCCGCGGCCGAGGATGGGGCCCAGGTGGATGTCGCTCACGACGGCGACGCGGTAACCGTGGGCGGCGCGGGGGAGTTTGGCCAGGGGAACGGTGACGCGTTTCACGCGCGGGCCGCGGAGGACGCCGTAGGTGCCGTAGCCGACGGTGGCTGTGGCGGCGGTTGCGGCTGCGCCGCCGACGACGCGGGAGACGAAGAGGCAGCGGGAGGGAGCCGGGGTGGGGGTGGAGGTGGGATTTTGGGTGCGGGTGAGTTGTTTCAGGTGTGGTTCGGTTTGTGGGGACAGTTGCTCGCCGTCTGGGCTGGTCGCGCCCACGCGGCGGTGGCCGCAAATCGAATACAGCCCCGCGCCCCTTTCGGGGCGCTCACGTTCGGGGCGCTCTGATTCGGCGTGCTCCGGTTCGGGGCGCCCCGCTGCACGGCGTTGCAGGATGCGGGTCAGCAGCGGTCGTACCGCCTCCCCCGCGACCACCGCCAGCAGCAGGTACAGGGACAGGACCATCCACAGGAAGCCGGGCCAGGCGAGGGCGCGCTGGAGCACGAACGGGGCGTGGCCCACCTCTGCGAACAGGGCCGCGAACATCAGGACCGGGCCGACGACGAACAATGTGGTGCCCAGTTGGCGCGGCAGGCCCCACCCCGTGGTCGTGTCGCGCACCAGGCGGCGCCACAGGTACCAGTACAGAGCCGTCACCACGGCCAGGGCGAGAAACCCGAAGACGATGATCACCCTGCCGTCTCCTCTTCCTCTGCCGTTGCTATGACGTGCGGCGCAGTGCGCGGACTCCGCGCAACCCGATGACCCCGATGACCGTCCCCAATACGAAGGACACGACGGCGAGCGTCAGGTGGATCCAGAAGTACGCCGTGGGATGGCCGTTGTCGAAGGCCAGTCCGCTGCCGTCCTTGACGAGGTTCTTGACGAAAGTGATCCAGATGAACCAGCTCCACACCCCGAACACGAGCAGGAACCAGGAGACCGGACGGCTGAGCTTCATGCGTTCAGTATCTCTGTCCCCTGTCCGGTTCCGGTTCCGGGGTGGGGTCGGTGACGGGACTTCGCCCTCCGGGGCAGGTACGTTCTCGTCCGTGCCCGCTCCGAAGCCGAAGGCCAGCCGTGTTCTGCTGGTCACCTCCGCCGCCCTGATGTCCCTGTCGCTCACCGCGCCGGCCGCGCTCGCCGCGCCGACCCCCTCGACGACTCCGTCGGCCACTCCCCCGGCGGACATGTCGACGGTGGGCGGTACCCGGCTGGGGCACCCCGGTACCCAGGTGAACCTGGCCGCCGGGGTGCCGGTGCTGCCGAAGGACATCACGGGGCGCTCCTGGATCGTCTCCGACGCCGAGTCGGGCGAGGTGCTCGCCGCGCACAACGCGCACTGGCGGCTGCCCCCGGCGAGCACCCTGAAGATGCTCTTCGCGGACACCGTGCTGCCCCGGTTCCCGAAGTCGACCCCGCACCAGGTGGTGTCGGCCGACCTCGCGGGCATCGGCGCCGGTTCCAGCATGGTCGGGATAAAGGAGGGCCAGACCTACACGGTCCACGACCTCTGGCTCGGCGTGTTCCTGCGCTCCGGCAACGACGCCGTGCATGTGCTGTCCGCGATGAACGGCGGGGTCGAGCAGACCGTCCGGGACATGCAAGACCACGCCGACGAGCTCCAGGCGCTGGACACCCATGTGGTGACTCCGGACGGGTACGACCAGCCGGGGCAGGTGTCGTCGGCGTACGACCTGTCGCTGTTCGCGCGTTCCGGACTGCAGAAGAAGGACTTCCGGGAGTACTGCTCGACCGTGCGGGCCAGTTTCCCGGGCGACACGACGAAGAACGCGAAGGGCAAGTCGGTCCGTGGGTCCTTCGAGATCCAGAACACCAACCGGCTGCTGAGCGGTGACACCGACATCCCGGTGTACCAGGGCATCGCGGGCGTGAAGAACGGCAACACCACCAACGCGGGCGCCACCTTCACCGGGGTCGCCGAGCGCGACGGCAGGGTGCTGCTGGTCACCGTGATGAACCCGGAGAAGAAGGAGCACAACGAGGTCTACAAGGAGACCGCCAGGCTGTTCGACTGGGGTTTCCAGGCGGCCGGCAAGGTGACTCCGGTGGGTGAGCTGGTGCCGCCCAAGGGGGCCGTGGGCTCCAGTGCCACGCCGCGGGCCACCGCCGTCGGGAAGGACGACGGCGCGAGCTCGAAGCCGGTGGCCGCCTCCTCCGCCAACGGCTCCGGCGGGATCGGGGTCGCGCTGGCGATCACGGGCGGGGCGCTGGTGCTGCTGCTGGGCGCGGCGTTCCTGGTCAACCGCCGTTGGCCGCTGCCGGATCTGGTGCGCCGACGGACTCGTCCCTGAACTCGGTGCTGCTCTCCTCCGCCGTCCAGGCGGCGCAGTACAGGACGATCCTGGCCGTGAAGTTGATCCACAGCAGCAGGGCCACCGGGACGCCGAACGCGCCGTACATGCTCTTCCCGGCGACGCCCTGGATGTAGCCGCTGAGCAGGAGCTTGAGGAGTTCGAAACCGACGGCGCCGATCAGGGCCGCGACCAGCAGGCGGCGGCGCGGCGGTTCTACGCCGGGCAGCAGGGTGAGGACGTAGAGCAGGAGCAGGAAGTCGGCCGTCACGGCGACGACGAACGCGGCGACACGGAGCAGGAGGCTGCCCCAGCTGTGTTGGGCTATGCCGAGCTGCCCGGCGGCCCAGCCGACCGCCGCCGAGGCGATCGTGGACACGGCGATCGTGACGAGCACGGCGCCGCCGAAGCCGATCAGGATCACGCCGTCCTTGGCCTTGGCGAGGATCGGGTTCTGGTCCTTGTCGGGCAGCTGCCACACCGCGCGCAGGCAGTCCCGCATCTGGCCGACCCAGTTGATGCCGGTGAACAGCAGGACGGCGCCGGCGATCAGGCCGACCGTGCCGGCGTTCTGGACCAGGGAGTGGATGTCCAGCTGGTCGGAGATGCCGGGCACCTGGTCGGCGATCTTCTTCTGGAGGTCCTGCTGCCGCGACTCGCTGAGCGTGGCAGCCCCGATCGCGGCGCCCACGGTCAGCAGCGGGAAGATCGAGATGAAGCTGATGAAGGTCATGGCGGCCGCCAGCCGGGACCACTTCACCCGGTCGAGCCGCTCGTACGACCGCCACACGTGCGTGGTCATGAGCCAGCCCACGAGCGGGCCGACGACGGGGAGTCTTCTCAGCCAGTCCATGATCCGACTCTGCCCCCTCCGCGGAACACCAATGTACGGGTACCCCAGAAGCGCAGGATCGTGGCCAGCGCCATCCCGACGACCGTGCCGGAGACGGTGTCGGCGCGCTGCGAGGTGAGCCCGAGTCCGTAGTGGCTGACCGCGAGGCAGATCAGCTGGACCAGGGCGCCGGCGAGGTTCACGGCGACGAAGACGGCGTAGGGGCGCACCCCGGTTGCACGCGCGTGACGGTAGGTGCCGCAGGCGTTGCCGAGGTAGGCGACCGTGCAGCCCGCCACGAAGGACAGGGACTTGGCGGTGAGCGGGTCGAGGGCGGCCGGACCGCGCAGCCAGCTGAAGAGGCCGAGGTCGGCGGTGTAGGCGAGCAGACCGACGGCGGCGAAGCCGATCAGCTCGCGCCGGTCCGTGCTCACCAGTGCGCCACGGCGAGGCCGTACATCGCCAGCCAGGCCAGGCCGATCAGGGCGAGGGCGCGGTCGCCCAGGACGACGTCCTCGGGTTCGCCGGCGGTGCCCCGGTCGGCGAAGACGGCGTACCGCAGGATCGCCAGGATGAAGGCGACCATGGACAGCTGGCGCCAGGGCAGCAGGCCGGCGGCGGGCCCGCGGTGGCCCTCCAGGGCCCACAGGCAGTAGGCGAGGACGGCGACTCCGGCGGCCAGCTGCCAGACGAAGCGGAGGTAGCCGGTGGTGTACTCGGTGAGCAGCGCGCGCGTGGCGCCCGCCTTCCCGGCCATCTGCACGGCCTCGGAGTAGCGCTTGGCCGCCACCATGAAGAGCGCGCCGAAGCCGGTGGTGATCAGGAACCAGCGGGACAGCGGGATGCCCAGGGCGACCCCGCCGATCATCGCCCGCATCAGGAAGCCGGTGGTGACGACGACGAGGTCGACGACGAGGACGTGCTTCAGGGCTACGCAGTACGCCAGTTGCATGCCCAGGTAGGCGGTCAGCAGGACGGGGACGAGCGGCGGGGTCAGCCGGGCCGCGAGCAGCGGGCCCAGGACCGCGAGGACGCCGCCCACGGCGTAGGCGACGGGGACCGGGACCTGACCGGCGGCGACCGGGCGGCGGCACTTGACGGGGTGGGCGCGGTCGGCCTCGGCGTCCCGGGCGTCGTTGATCAGGTAGACGGCGGCGGCGCAGGCCGTGAAGAGGGCGAAGGTCAGGCCGAGGCGGAGGAGCGAGGGCATCGAGAAGAGCCGGCCGGCGGCGGCCGGGGCGGCGATGACGAGGGTGTTCTTGACCCACTGCTTGGGGCGGGTGGTCTTCAGCAGGCCGCGCAGGACGCCGGGGAGGGTGACGGGGGCCCGGGGCGGCGCGGGCGGCCGTGCGGTGCGGGCGCGCTGCTCGTGCAGAGTCGTTTCAGCAACGCCCTCGGCCAGCCCCTTCCCTTGCGCCGTCTCGGCAACGCCCTCGGCTGCGGCCTGTGCGGTCTCGGTCACGCCACGCCTCCGCTCATCCAGCGCGCCCCGGCGCGGGCCGTGAGCGCCCCCAGGGCCGCGCCCGCCGCCACGTCCGTCGGGAAGTGCACGCCGACGACCAGCCGGGAC
Organism: Streptomyces hyaluromycini; assembly: GCF_002217755.1. GTDB lineage: Bacteria > Actinomycetota > Actinomycetes > Streptomycetales > Streptomycetaceae > Streptomyces > Streptomyces hyaluromycini. The sequence goes on from NZ_BCFL01000016.1 coordinate 1,192,194, forward strand.
AGGCACATGGCGGCAGCGAGGGGCCCGAGGGCGGGCACGCCGAGCGCCCCGAAGGCGACGGCGGCGGCCGCGGCGGAGGTGGCGTGCGAGCTGGGGAAGGAGTGCCCGCCCGCGGTGCGCATCCGGGGCCGGACATGCGCGGGGCGCGCCCGGCGCACGACCCGTTTGACGCCCATGCTGCCCAGGTGCGCGCCCGCGACGAGCGCCGTGCCGCGCAACCAGGCGCCGCGCCGCGCGCCGTCCACGGCGGCACCGGCGAGGCCCGCCGCGAGCCAGAGCGCGCCGTGCTCACCGGCGAGGGAGAGACCGCGCGCGGCCGACGCGACGCGTGGATCGGCGCCGCAGGCGTGCAGTGCGGAGAGGATCCGGTGGTCCATGTCGTCCATTGGACTCACTGTTCACCTTCACCCCGCCAAAGCTACGACCATATTGAGCGACATTCCGATAATCACCCGTTTCGGGGAGTCAGGTGATCTTCCGTAACCAATAACCTATAGCTCGCATAACACCCATACGGCAGCGATACGGTCGTCCCTATGCCTGGAAAGCCTGAAGGGCCCGCAGGTCCCGCCGCGCCCGAGACCACCGTCGCCGTCACCGGCTGGGGCCGCACCGCCCCCACCGCCGCCCGCCTGATCCGCCCCCGGACCTATCAGGAGGCGGCGAACGCGATCCGGACCTGCGGGGCGCGCGGCGGTATCGCGCGGGGCCTCGGGCGGGCCTACGGCGACGCGGCGCAGAACGCCGGCGGTGCCGTGCTCGACATGACGGGCCTCGACCGCATCCACGCCATCGACGCGGACGGCGGCACCGTGCTGTGCGACGCCGGGGTCTCGTTGCACCGCCTGATGGAGGTGCTGCTGCCGCTCGGCTGGTTCGTCCCGGTGACCCCGGGGACCCGGCAGGTGACGGTGGGCGGCGCGATCGGCGCCGACATCCACGGCAAGAACCACCATGTCTCGGGATCGTTCTCCCGTCACGTGCTGTCCTTCGAACTCCTCACCGCCGACGGCCAGGTCCGCACGGTGAGCCGCGGCACCCCGCTGTTCGACGCGACGGCCGGCGGCATGGGTCTGACCGGAGTGATCCTCACGGCGACCGTCCGCCTCCTCCCCGTCGAGACGTCGTACATGTCCGTCGACACCGAACGCGCCACCGACCTCGACGACCTAATGGCCCGTCTGACCGCCACCGACCACCGCTACCGCTACTCGGTCGCCTGGATCGACCTGCTGGCGCGCGGGGCGGCGACCGGGCGCGCGGTGCTCACCCGCGGCGACCACGCGCCCCGGGAAGCGCTCGGCAAGGGCACCCGCGCCGGGCGCGCCCCCCTCGCCTTCCGCCCCCGCACCCTCCCACCCGCCCCCGCCCACGTCCCCGACGGTCTCCTGGGCCGCACCACCGTAGGCCTCTTCAACGAGCTCTGGTACCGCAAGGCGCCCCGCGCCCGCGTCGGCCAACTCCAGCGCATCTCATCCTTCTTCCACCCCCTGGACGGCGTCCCGCACTGGAACCGCGTCTACGGCCGGGCCGGCTTCGTCCAGTACCAGTTCGCCGTCGGACACGGCCAGGAGGCCGCCCTGCGCCGGATCGTGGCCCGGATCTCCGAACGCCGCTGCCCGTCCTTCCTCGCCGTCCTCAAACGCTTCGGCGACGCCGACCCCGGCTGGCTCTCCTTCCCGGTGCCCGGCTGGACCCTCGCCCTCGACATCCCCGCCGCGCTGCCCGGCCTCTCCGCCTTCCTCGACGAACTGGACGAGGAGGTCGCGGGCGCCGGCGGCCGCGTCTACCTCGCCAAGGACGCCCGGCTCCGCCCCGACCTGCTCACCGCGATGTACCCACGGCTCCCCGACTTCCGCGCCCTGCGCGCGGAGCTGGACCCACGCGGAGTCTTCGTCTCCGACCTGTCCCGCCGTCTCGGTCTCTAGACCTCCTCCAGACCTCCTCCAGACCTCAGGAGTCGCAGTGAAGGACGCCTTCGGAATGCCCCAGTCCCTGCTCGTCCTCGGCGGTACGTCGGAGATCGCGCTGGCCACCGCGCGCCGGCTGATCGCCCGCCGCACCCGCACGGTCTGGCTGGCCGGCCGCCCCTCCCCCGCCCTCGAACAGGCCGCCGAGCAGCTGCGCGCCCTCGGACCCGACGTCCACACCGTCCCCTTCGACGCGCTCGACCCCGAGTCCCACGAGACGGCCCTCGGCAAGGTCTTCGCCAACGGCGACGTCGACCTGGTCCTGCTCGCCTTCGGCATCCTCGGCGACCAGGCGACCGACGAACGCGAACCGGTGAACGCCGTGCGCGTCGCCCAGACCAACTACACCGGCGCCGTCTCGGCGGGCCTGGTCAGCGCGAGGGCCTTGCAGGCGCAGGGCCACGGCTCCCTGGTCGTCCTCTCCTCGGTCGCCGGTGAACGCGCCCGCCGCTCCAACTTCATCTACGGCTCCAGCAAGGCGGGCCTGGACGCGTTCACCCAGGGGCTGGGCGACGCCCTGCACGGCACGGGCGTGCACGTCATGGTCGTACGGCCGGGGTTCGTGCGGTCGAAGATGACCAGAGGCCTGGAGGAAGCCCCGCTCGCCACCACCCCGGAGGCGGTCGCGACGGCGATCGAGGTGGGGCTGCGCAGGCGCTCGGAGGTGGTGTGGGTGCCGGGGGCGTTGAGGGTGGTCATGTCGGCGCTGAGGCACGCGCCGCGGTCGGTCTTCAGAAGGCTGCCGATCTAGTTCCGGCCAGCTGTGGCGCCCCGTCAGGGGCGCTGGGGGTACCCCCGGCCGAAGGCTGGGGGAGGAACTGCGCGAGCAACCACACACGACCCGCAGCTACCGACTGGCGATGCTCCCCCGCTCCACATGCCCCACCTGAGGCGGAACAACAGAGCCCCCGAAGACGTAGTCACGCAGCTTCCGCCACACACCGTCCGCACCCTGCTCGTACAACGCGAACCCGGTACAGGGCCACTCGGCCTCGTAGTCCGCAAGCTCGGCGAACGCCCGGTCCATCGCGGCCTCGTCGATCCCATGAGCGACAGTCACATGCGGGTGGTACGGGAACTGCAGTTCCCTGGCGAGCGGCCCCGCCTCGTCCCGCACCCGTGCCTGGAGCCAGGCACAGTCCTCGGCCCCCCGGACGACCCTGACATAGACCACCGGCGACAGCGGCCGGAACGTACCCGTACCGCACAGCCGCATCGGGAACGGCCGGCCGACCGCGGCGACCTCGCTCAGGTGGGCTTCCACAGCGGCCAGCGACCCTTCGGCGATCTCCGCCGGAGGCAACAGCGTGACGTGCGTGGGGATGCCGTGGGCCGCGGCGTCGCCGAAGCCCGCGCGCCGCTCCTGGAGCAGGCTGCCATGAGGCTCCGGGACCGCGATCGACACGCCGATCGTTACGGTCCCCACGTCATCTCCCGTCGGTCGTGGTGGGCGGACGCATGTCGGGTTCGTACCCGGGCGTCCGGCTATCGACTGTACGGCCACGGCCGCCTCGCGGGCAGCCGTGGCCGAAGTGATGTGCAGCGCTTCGCTTCGCTCAGTGCTTGGCGGGCAGGAAACCGACCCTGTCGTAGGCCTGGGCCAGGGTCTCGGCCGCGACGGCACGGGCCTTCTCCGCGCCCTTGGCCAGGATCGAGTCGAGGGTCTCCGAGTCGTCCAGGTACTGCTGGGTGCGCTCCCGGAACGGGGTGACGAAGTCGACCATGATCTCGGCGAGGTCCGTCTTGAGCGCGCCGTACATCTTGCCCTCGTACTCCTGCTCCAGCTCGGCGATCGACTTGCCGGTGAGGGTGGAGTGGATGGTGAGGAGGTTGGAGACGCCCGGCTTGTTCTCGGCGTCGTAGCGGATCACCGTCTCCGTGTCGGTGACCGCGCTCTTGACCTTCTTCGCGGTCGCCTTCGGGTCGTCGAGGAGGTTGATGAGGCCCTTCGGCGTGGACGCCGACTTGCTCATCTTGATCGACGGGTCCTGGAGGTCGTAGATCTTCGCCGTCTCCTTGAGGATGTACGGCTTCGGGATGGTGAAGGTCGCGCCGAAGCGGCCGTTGAAGCGCTCGGCGAGGTCGCGGGTGAGCTCGACGTGCTGGCGCTGGTCCTCGCCGACGGGGACCTCGTTGGCCTGGTAGAGCAGGATGTCGGCGACCTGGAGGATGGGGTACGTGAACAGGCCGACGCTCGCGCGGTCCGCGCCCTGCTTGGCCGCCTTGTCCTTGAACTGGGTCATCCGGCTGGCCTCGCCGAAGCCGGTGAGGCAGTTCATGACCCAGGCGAGCTGGGCGTGCTCGGGGACATGGCTCTGCACGAAGAGGGTGCAGCGGTCCGGGTCCAGGCCGGCCGCGAGCAGCTGGGCGGTGGCGAGCCGGGTGTTGGCGCGCAGGTCCGCGGGGTCCTGCGGGACCGTGATCGCGTGCAGGTCCACGACCATGTAGAAGGCGTCGTGGGACTCCTGGAGGGCTACCCACTGGCGGACGGCGCCGAGGTAGTTGCCCAGGTGGAACGAGCCGGCGGTGGGCTGGATGCCGGAGAGCACGCGGGGTCGGTCAGAGGCCATGTTCACCATTCTCTCAGAGGGGGAGGGGGTGGTCGGCCCGTGAGGGGTGGGGTGGTTTCGGAGCGCGGGGGACTGCGGGCCCGGTGGGGGCTTGTCGCGCAGTTCCCCGCGCCCCTTTCAGGGGCGCTGCCCCTGACCGGTGTCGATCAGCCGAGGTCGATCTCCGGGTACAGCGGGAAGCCGGCGACCAGGTCCGTCGCGCGCTGGGCGATCTCCGTCGAGACCTTCTCGTCCAGGACGTGGGAGGCCTTCGACGCGGCGCCCGACTTCGTGGTGCCCGGCTCGGTCGCCGTCAGGACGCGGTCGATCAGGCCTGCGACCTCGTCCATCTCGGCCGTACCGAGGCCACGGGTGGTGAGCGCCGGGGTGCCGATGCGGATGCCGGAGGTGTACCAGGCACCGTTCGGGTCGGCGGGGATCGCGTTGCGGTTGGTGACGATGCCGGAGTCGAGGAGGGCGGTCTCGGCCTGGCGGCCGGTGAGGCCGTACGACGTCTCGACGTCGATCAGGTTGAGGTGGTTGTCGGTGCCGCCGGTGACCAGGGTGGCGCCCCGGCGCATCAGGCCCTCGGCCAGCGCGCGCGAGTTGTCGACGATGCGCTGGGCGTAGTCCTGGAAGGCGGGCTGCCGGGCCTCGGAGAGGGCGACGGCCTTGGCGGCCATGACGTGCGGGAGGGGGCCGCCGAGGACCATCGGGCAGCCGCGGTCGACCTGGTCCTTGAGGGAGTCGTCGCACAGGACCATGCCGCCGCGCGGGCCGCGCAGCGACTTGTGGGTGGTCGTGGTCACGATCTGGGCGTGCGGGACCGGATCGAAGTCGCCGGTCAGGACCTTGCCGGCGACCAGGCCCGCGAAGTGCGCCATGTCGACCATGAGGGTCGCGCCGACCTCGTCGGCGATCTCCCGCATGATCCGGAAGTTCACCAGCCGGGGGTACGCCGAGTAGCCCGCGACGAGGATCAGCGGCTTGAAGTCACGGGCCTGGGCGCGCAGCGCGTCGTAGTCGATCAGGCCGGTGGCCGGGTCGGTGCCGTAGGAGCGCTGGTCGAACATCTTGCCGGAGATGTTGGGGCGGAAGCCGTGGGTGAGGTGGCCGCCCGCGTCCAGGGACATGCCGAGCATCCGCTGGTTGCCGAAGGCCTGGCGCAGCTCGGCCCAGTCGGCCTCGGAGAGGTCGTTGACCTGGCGGGCGCCGGCCTTCGCCAGGAAGGGGACCTCGACGCGGTCGGCGAGGACGGCCCAGAAGGCGACCAGGTTGGCGTCGATGCCGGAGTGCGGCTGGACGTAGGCGTGCTGCGCGCCGAACAGCTCGCGGGCGTGCTCGGCGGCGAGCGCCTCGACGGTGTCGACGTTGCGGCAGCCGGCGTAGAAGCGGCGGCCGACGGTGCCCTCGGCGTACTTGTCGCTGAACCAGTTGCCCATCGCGAGCAGGGTCGCCGGGGAGGCGTAGTTCTCGGAGGCGATCAGCTTGAGCATCTCGCGCTGGTCGGCGACCTCCTGGCCGATGGCGTCCGCGACGCGCGGCTCGACCGCGCGGATCACGTCGAGGGCGGCGCGGTAGGCCTTGGACTCGGTGGACAGGGGCGCAGACGTGTCAGACATTCGGGACCTCCGGACATGGCGTTCGGCATTCACGGTTCGGCCCAGGCGCACGGCACTCGGTCACGACGCGGGCCGCTCCCCGATGGTCGGTCCCATCCCAGCGCGCCAGTCACGGCCCGTGGATCACATTACCGGGCACGCCGGGCCCGAGGGCCGTGGCGTCCACCAGTCGGGCAGGAGCAGAGGGTAGGAAAGGGGGCATTCCCACCGCGTCCCCTGGAGTCGCCGTGACCACTGCGGAAGCCCTCATCGCCGCCGCCGACGCGCACAGCGCGCACAACTACCACCCGCTGCCGGTGGTGATCGCGACGGCCGACGGCGCCTGGATGACGGACGTCGGGGGCCGCCGGTACCTGGACTTCCTGGCCGGCTACTCGGCGCTGAACTTCGGGCACGGCCACCCGCGTCTGGTCGCCGCGGCGAAGGCGCAGCTGGAGCGGGTGACACTGACGTCCCGGGCCTTCCACCACGACCGGTTCGCCGCGTTCTGCACCCAGCTGGCCGAGCTGTGCGGGATGGAGATGGTGCTGCCGATGAACACGGGGGTGGAGGCCGTGGAGACGGCGGTGAAGACCGCCCGGAAGTGGGGGTACCGGGTCAAGGGCGTACCGGCGGAGATGGCGAAGGTCGTGGTGGCGGGCGGGAACTTCCACGGGCGTACGACGACCGTGATCAGCTTCTCCACGGATCCGGAGGCGCGGGCGGACTTCGGGCCGTACACCCCGGGGTTCGAGATCGTGCCGTACGGCGACCTGACCGCGATGCGCGGCGCGGTGACCGAGAACACCGTCGCGGTGCTGCTGGAGCCGATCCAGGGCGAGTCGGGGGTCATCGTGCCGCCGGCGGGCTATCTGGCGGGGGTTCGGGAGCTGACCCGGGAGCGGAACGTGCTGTTCGTCGCCGACGAGATCCAGTCGGGGCTGGGCCGGACCGGACGGACGTTCGCGTGCGAGCACGAGGGGGTCGTACCGGATGTGTACGTGCTCGGGAAGGCGCTCGGGGGCGGGGTGCTGCCGGTGTCGGCGGTGGTGGCGAGCGCGGAGGTGCTCGGGGTGTTCCGGCCCGGGGAGCACGGCTCGACCTTCGGGGGGAATCCACTGGCCTGCGCGGTGGCACTGGAGGTGATCGCGATGCTGCGGACCGGGGAGTTCCAGGAGCGGGCGGCCGAGCTGGGGGAGCTGCTGCACCGGCGGCTGGCGGAGATGACCGGGAGCGGGCAGGTGACGGCGGTGCGGGGGCGGGGGCTGTGGGCGGGGGTGGACGTGGATCCGGAGGTGGGGTCGGGGCGGGCGGTCTCGGAGCGGCTGATGGAGCGGGGGGTGCTGGTGAAGGACACGCACGGGGTGACGGTGCGGGTGGCTCCGCCGCTGGTGGTGGAGGAGGAGGATCTGGAGTGGGGGGTGGAGCAGTTGTGGGAGGTGCTGAGCGCGTAGCGGGCGGACCGGTGCGTAGTCGGCTGCGGGCCGGTGGGTGCCGTCGGGGTGGCGGGTGAGGGGGTAGATCAGCCCCTGCTCCTCGACGGTCCGCTGCCAGTCGGGGCGGGGTTCGGTCGTACGGCGTTCCACGGCGCGGTCAGCCGCCGGAGCTGCCGTGGCCGCCGCCGAAGCCGCCCCGCTTGACGCTGTGGCCACCACCGGCGGAGCCGCCCGAACCGCTGCGCGGCTTGGTGAAGGAGCCGCCGCCGACCCAGCCGCCCTTCTTCTTGCCGCCGTAGTAGTAGCCCGCATTGACGGCGGACTTGACGGAGGTGCAGTTCTTGTCGGAGACGACCTGGTAGCCCTTGGCGGCGGTGTAGCTGTCGCGGTCGACGCAGCGCTTGTCGGGGTCGGAGGAGCAGGCGGTCAGGGCGGCGGCCAGCAGGCCCATACCGCCGAGGACGACCGTGCCCGAGCGCAGTTGCCGGCGTGCGTCTGCCATGTTCGCGCTCCCCCGTGCGGTGCGATGTCCGGCGACAGCTTAGACGAGCGGTTTCGAGCCACCGCCGGAAGCCGCCGACTTGTCATGTCCAGGTAAGAAAATCATGTGAAGCCGCGGGGATCCTGTCGGCGCACCGCGTCCCGCCGGTACCGTCCAGCTGTCCTCAGGTGAACGATCAACTTCGGACTCTACGCGCGCAGAACAAGTCCTACCCCGCAGAACCGCGTTTCTCTCTACGCGCGCAGAACGACTCGTGACGCACCACCCGCACCGCCATCCCTCTCGCACCCCCCACCGATGGAGGAATGACAGATGCCCGGCTTCGCCATCCCGCGCCGCAAACTCACCACGGCCCTGGCCGTGCTCGGCCTGCTCACCGCCGGTGCCGCCGTCCAGGCCACCAGCGCCGCGACCCCCGCCCACGCGGCCACCACCTACAAGGTCCTGTTCGACGACGGCCACGCCGAGGAGGCCGGCAACGCGGACTGGATCATCTCCACCAGCAAGCCCGACCCGCTCTCCCAGAACTCCTCCCCGTCCTCCGACAAGGACTGGACGGGCGCGCTGTCGTCGTGGGGCATCGCCCTGCAGAAGACCGGCAACTACAGCCTGAAGACCGCGACCAGTGCCCTCACCTACGGGGGTTCGTCGACCACCGACCTGTCGAAGTTCAACGCGCTCGTGCTGCCGGAGCCGAACACGCTGTTCACGACCGCCGAGAAGACCGCGATCATGAACTTCGTGAAGGCCGGCGGCGGGCTGTTCATGATCTCCGACCACACCGGGGCCGACCGCAACAGCGACGGGTACGACGCGGTCGAGATCCTCAACGACCTGATGACCAACAACAGCGTGGACTCGACCGACCCGTTCGGCTTCTCCATCGACTCGCTGAACATCAGCTCCGGCTACCCGGCCGCCATCAGCGACAGCAGCAACGCGGTGCTGCACGGCGGCTTCGGAACCGTCACCAAGAGCCTGATCGCCAACGGGACGACGGCGACGCTCAAGCCCTCCGACAACTCCGCCGTCAAGGGCCTGGTGTACCGCAGCGGTTACTCCGGGAACACCGGAGCCTTCTTCCTGACGTCGACGTTCGGCAGCGGGCGGGTCGCGTTCTGGGGCGACAGCTCCCCGATCGACGACGGCACCGGCCAGTCCGGCAACACGCTGTACGACGGCTGGAACGACACCGGCGCCACCAACGCCGCCCTCGCCCTCAACGCCACCGCCTGGCTGGCCGGCGCGAGCTGACGTCCGAGAGGGCCGAGGGGCCCACGGGCACGGGGGCACGGGGGCACAAAGGGAAGGAGCGGGTCCGGGGTCGCCCCGGGCCCGCTTCTCTTACTCCCCTCCCGATCACCGCATGCTCCCCTCGCCTACAGTCCCTTTGTGCTCTTCGGAATGGTGTGTGCCCTCGCGGCCGCGATCTGCTTCGGTACGGCGACGGTCCTGCAGGCGATGGCCGCGCGCGCGGCCGGTGACGGCGCCGGCGGGGAGGCCGCGCTGCTGCTGCGGGCCGTGCGGCAGTGGCGGTATGTCGTCGGGCTGGGGCTGGACGGGCTCGGGTTCGTGTTCCAGATCCTCGCGCTGCGGTCGCTCCCCATCTACGCGGTGAGCGCGGCCCTGGCGTCGAGCCTCGCCGTGACGGCGGTGGTCGCGGCGCGGCTGCTGCGGGTGCGGCTGAGCGGGATGGAGTGGGCCGCGGTGGGAGTGGTGTGCGCGGGGCTCGCGATGCTGGGGCTGGCGTCGGGGCCGGAGGGGGACCGGGCCGGGACCATGACGTTGAAGTGGGTGATGCTGGGGACGGCCGTGGGGGTACTGCTCCTCGGCCTGGCCGGCGGGCGGCTGACCGGGAGGGGGCGGGCGCTGGTCCTGGGCCTCGGGGCGGGGTTCGGGTTCGGGGTGGTGGAGGTGTCGGTGCGGCTGATCGACACGCTGCGGCCGGCCGAGCTGCTCGCCAACCCCGCGACCTATGCGCTGCTGATCGGGGGCGGCGGCGCCTTCATGCTGCTGACCTCGGCCCTCCAGCGGGGCTCGGTGACCACGGCGACGGCCGGCATGGTCATCGGCGAGACGCTCGGCCCGGCGGCGGTGGGGGTGGTGTGGCTCGGGGACCGCACGCGCGAAGGGCTGGCCTGGCTCGCGGTGCTCGGTTTCGCGGTGGCGGTGGCGGGGGCGCTGGCGCTGGGCCGGTTCGGGGAGGCGCCGGTCACGGCCGAGGAAGGGTGAGCGGTCGGCCGCGTCCAGGCCGCCGGGGCGTCAGTCGGCCACGGCGTCACGGGTGCGCTGGTAGTGGCGTCTCGCCTTCATGCGGTTGCCGCACACGGCCATCGAACACCAGCGGGCCTTGTTGGTCCTGCTGCGGTCGACGAGGAACAGCCGGCACTCCGGGTTGGCGCACGGCCGCAGCCGGCCGGGCATCGTCTCCTGCACCGCGCTCCACGCCATGATCGCCGCCGCCGCCATCCGGCGTTCCGCGGGTGCGTCCAGCTGCCATGAGACCCCCGACGGCGAGAGGCGCGGGCGGGAGACGACGTCTTCCAGCAGCGGCGCCAGCGAAGTGGCGGGCCGGGTACCGCGCACCACCTCCTGAAGGGCGTCGCGAGCGGCCACGAGAGTGCGCAGTTCGGCCGCGGTTCCGCTGCCGCCGTGCGCCCGCTGCCAGGACCGGGCCTCCCCCGGGTCCGCCAGCCGGTCCTCGGCGACGCCGTTGACCACCGGCGTGCTGTTGAGGAGCTCCAGCAGCAACGCCTCCTGCTGGTCCCGCTGTTCGGGGTCGGCCACCGTCACCCCTCCTAACCGTATCGATTCATTTGACAGGTTACACGAGCCGCCTCGCACCTAACCTCTTCACCCGCCTTGACAGGTTAGACACGGCGTGCTCGACTGGATATATAACCGCCCAGGATCGACAGAAGGGTTAGGAAGATGGAGATCGCAGTCCACCACCGCACCGCCACCGTCGACGGCCTGGAGGTCTTCTACCGGGAGGCCGGCGACCCGAAGGCACCCGTGGTCGTCCTCCTGCACGGCTTCCCGACCAGCTCGCACATGTTCCGCGGCCTCGTCCCGGCGCTCGCCGACCGCTATCACGTGATCGCCCCCGACCACATCGGGTTCGGCCAGTCCGCGATGCCCGCCCTGCGGGACTTCCCCTACACCTTCAACGCCCTCACCGACGTCACCTCCGGCCTGCTCCGGCACCTGGCTGTCGACCGGTTCGCCATGTACGTGCAGGACTACGGCGCCCCCATCGGCTGGCGGCTCGCCCTCCGGGCACCGGACCGCGTCAGCGCGATCATCACGCAGAACGGCAACGCCTACGAAGAGGGGTTCGTCAAGCCGTTCTGGACCGCCGTCTTCGCCTACGCCGCGAACCCGGGGCCGGAGACGGAGGCGCCGATGCGGGGCGCGCTGAGCGTCGAGAGCACCCGCTGGCAGTACCTCAACGGAGTCGCCGACCCGACCCTGGTCAGCCCCGACAACTGGGTTCATGACCAGGCACTGCTTGACCGCCCGGGCAACGACGAGGTCCAGCTCGGGCTCTTCCGCGACTACCCCGCCAACGTGGACCTCTACCCGCGGGTCCATCAGTACTTCCGCGACTCCCAGGTCCCGCTGCTGGCGGTCTGGGGCGCGGGCGACGGGATCTTCGGCCCCGAGGGCGCGGAGGCGTTCCGCCAGGACCTGCCCGACGCCGAGATCCACCTCCTCGACACCGGCCACTTCGCCCTGGAGAGCCACCTCGGCACCATCACCGGGCACATCCGCGACTTCCTCGGCCGCGCCCTCGCCTGACACCCGGAGCGCGGCCCCGCCCCCGCGCGCACTCACCCCATGGCCGTCACGATCCCGTCCCACAGCCGGGACCTGGCCTCCAGGGCGACGAGGACGGTCTCGGTGGCCTCGTGCCAGCGCCGGTCGTCGGTGCCGCACAGGTCGGCGACCATCTGGAGGGCCATGGGGGTGTGCTCCTCGCCGTCGACCTCGATGTGGCGGGCGAGGTAGTCCCGGAAGAGCGGGAAGCGGTCGGTGCCCTCCTCCCTGACGACCTGGTCGAACATGTCCGGGATCAGGTCCTCGCGGGAGAAGGCGAAGGCGGCGGCCCGGCAGTGCAGCGGGCGGTCGGCGATGATGCCGAAGGTCGTGCGCACGAACTCGGCCGCCGGGGCGGGGACCCGGGCCACCCGCAGGGCCGCCGGCACGTCGTGGCCCTCGGCGAGAAGCGCGACGAAGGTGTCGACGGGGGCGGTGTCGGCCGCGGCCTCGGTCATGGCCGCGCGGTACAGCTCGAAGTGGCTGGTGAAGCCGCCGTTCAGGGCGTCGCTCTCCTCGACCAGCACGATGTCGTTGATGAGCCGGCGGGCCACCGCGGAGCCGCGGGGCACCCAGGGGACGTCTACGCAGGTCAGCTCCCGCTGGAGCGACTTGAGCAGGGACATGAAGTCCCAGACCGCGAACACGTGGTGGGCCATGAAGGCGGCCAGGCCTTCCCGGTCGGATATTCGCTGGTAAAGCGGGTGCGCGGTCACTTCTTTTCGCGCCGATTCGATCACGGAACGCGCTTGATCGATTGCCTGTCGACCCTCATCGGTCAAATTCCAGACGTACCTCGACATGGCGTCCTCCTTCGTTCTGGGACGGCGATCGTGCAACTTTCACGGCCGACCCGGCAAGCACTTTCCGGAATTACGGAGGAGTTACCAGAAGTAGCCGACGGCAGACCACGGCAAGCCCATAGAAAGCGCTATAAAGAGTTACGATCCGGACACAAAAAACTCGTTGAATCTTTGAACGCGACATGTGTCCATTCCGTAAAGGACACCGTGACCAGTAATCCCGTCACCGTCACCGTGGCCTATCACGTGATGCCGGGTCGCGAGGCCGACTTCCATTCGTGGGGGTGGGCCATGCTGGGCGCGAGCGCCCGCCGGCCGGGGTTCCTCGGTGGCGGCGTCCTAGTCGACCAGGAGGCGGAATGGCATGTCGTGTATCGCTTCGCCACCGAAGACTCTGCGCTGGCCTGGGAGAACTCCCCGGATCGCGGAGAGTGGGAGATCCGCGCGGACGGCATAGCCCGGCCCACCGGACGTCGTAGCGTACGGGGGTCGAAGGCGTGGTTCGACTCGCTGACCGGGCCGCCGCCCGCACCGCCGCCGCCGACCCCGCCGGCGAAATGGAAACTGTGGTTCATCAACATGAGCGCGGTGTTTCCGCCGGTCCTGATGTTCAACCTGATCGTGCTGCCCTATCTCGGCGGCGTCAATCCGCTCATTCGCACTCTGGTGCTCTGCCTCTGCGTGACAGCGCTTGTCACGTGGATTCTCATGCCGCGACTACAGCGTTTCTTCAAGAAATGGCTGTATCCCCCGCTCCAGGCGCTGCGCGGGCGGCACAAACGACGGGCCGCATAGGCCCGGGAACGACCCGAGGGAGGTGGGCGGGTGAAGACCCTGCTCATCGACAATTACGACTCGTACACCTACAACCTGTTCCAGCTGATCGCCGAGGTCAACGGCGAGGAACCGGTGGTGATCCGCAATGACGAGCCGGCGCCGCCCGCTCTCGCGGGGTTCGACAACATGGTGGTGTCTCCGGGGCCGGGGCATCCGGGCGACGGCCGTGACTTCGGCATCAGCGCCCGGATGATCGCCGAGGCCACGGTCCCCGTCCTCGGGGTGTGCCTGGGCCACCAGGGCATCGCGCTCGGGGAGCGGGCCCGGGTGGTGCCCGCCCCGCAGCCGCGGCACGGGCACCTGACCAGGGTGCGGCACGACGGGCGGGACCTCTTCGAGGGGCTGACCCAGGACTTCACCGCCGTCCGCTACCACTCCCTCGCGGTGCAGGAGCCGCTGCCGGCCGCCCTGGAGGCCACCGCCTGGGCCGAGGACGGCGTCCTGATGGGGCTGCGGCACCGCGAACGGCCGCTGTGGGGCGTGCAGTTCCACCCCGAGTCGGTGCTCACCGAGTACGGCCACCGCATGCTGGTGAACTTCCGCAACCTGACCGCCCGCCGGGCCCGCAGAGCACGTACCAAGAACACCGCCGTCCCGCCGGCCGAGGCGGCGATCCCCCGGCCGCGGTCCGCGACGGGCGCGGCGGGCGCGGCCGGGTCCGGGGTCCCGGCTGCCGTCTCCCGTTCGAGGCACCCGGCCCGGACGGCGGGGCCCCGGCCCGGTTCCGGCACCGGCACCGGCACCGGCACGGCGATCCCCCGGCCGCGGCCCGGCGACGTGCCCGCCTACCGCCTGCACACCCGCCAGGTCGCCGGCGCCGTCGACACGGAGGCCGCCTTCACCCGCCTCTTCGCCGCCTCGCCCCGCGCGTTCTGGCTGGACAGCTCCCTCGTCGAGGAGGGCCGCTCGCGCTTCTCCTTCCTGGGCGACGACAGCGGCCCGCTCGCCGAGTTCGTGCGGTACGACGTCACGGCCGGACGGTGTGCGGTCGAGCGGGCCGGACGGCCGGCGCGCAAGGTGTCCGCGAGCGTCTTCGACTATCTGAAACGGCAGTTGAGCAGCCGCCGGGTGGACGCGGACGGGCTGCCCTTCGACTTCACCGGCGGCTATGTCGGCTACTTCGGCTACGAGACCAAGGCCGACTGCGGCTCCCCGAACCGGCATCGCGCCGAAACCCCGGACGCCTGCTGGCTGTTCGTCGACCGGCTGATCGCCGTGGACCACGAGGAGGACGTCACCTACGCGGTCTGCCTGGCGGAGGACACCCCGCAGGCCGCGCGGGCGGCCGCGGACTGGCTGGCGGACACGCTGGCCCAGCTCAGTTTCCTGGCACCGGCCGCGCCCCGGCAGGCCCCGCCCGCCGCCGGGGAGCCGGACCTGGAGGCCGCCGAGCCGTGGCTGGTGCGCGACCGGGCCGCCTACCTCGCCGACATCGAGACCTGCGGGCGGGAGCTGCGGGCCGGCACCAGCTACGAGGTCTGCCTGACCGACGCGGCCCGGCTGCCCGCCCCGCCCGACCCGTACGCCTTCTACCGGGAGCTGCGCCGCGTCAACCCGGCGCCGTACGCGGCCTTCCTGCGCTTCGGCGACCTGGACGTGGCCGGTTCCTCGCCGGAGCGGTTCCTGCGGATCACCCGGGACGGGGTGGCCGAGGCGAGGCCCGTCAAGGGGACCGCGCCGCGCGGGGCGACGCCGTTCGAGGACGAGCGGCTGCGGGACGCGCTGGCGACGGACGCCAAGACCCGTGCCGAGAACCTGATGATCGTCGACCTGCTCCGCAACGACCTGGGCCGGGTCTGCCGTACCGGAACCGTCCGGGTCCCCCGCCTCATGGCCACCGAGTCGTACGCGACCGTGCACCAGCTGGTCTCCACCGTGACCGGGCGGCTGCGGGCCGGGACGGACGCCGTGGACTGCGTGCGCGCCTGCTTCCCGGGCGGGTCGATGACCGGCGCCCCGAAGCTGCGCACGATGGAGATCATCGACACGCTGGAGACCGAGGCCCGGGGCGTGTACTCGGGGGCGCTCGGCTACCTCGGGTGCAGCGGCGGCGCGGACCTGAACATCGTCATCCGTACGGCCGTGATCGCGGGCGGCCGGATGCAGCTGGGCGCGGGCGGGGCGATCGTCCTGGACTCCGACCCGGCCGCCGAGTACGACGAGATGCTCCTGAAGACGGCCGCGCAGATGCGGGCCCTGCGGGGGCACACGGCGCCGGCCGCGGCGGACGCCGTTGAGGAGGCCGCCCGATGACCCAGGCACCCGCCCTCACCGCCACCGCCAACCTCGCCTCCCGTGTCGCCGACCTCTCCGGGCGGCACGGCTGGCAGGACCGTCCCGCCTTCCACCAGGGCCACCGCGCCTGGACCCACGGCGAGGTGCACGACCTCGGGGCGCGGGCCGCCACCGTCCTCGCCGCGCAGGGGGTGGCCCCCGGCGACCGGGTGGTGCTCGCGCTGCCGGACGGGATCGCCTGGGTGGTGGCCTTTCTCGCGGTCGCCCGGCTCGGTGCCGTGGCCGTCCTGGTCAACCCCGAACTGCCCGCGGCCGACCACGCGTTCATGGCCGCCGACACGGAGGCGGTGCTCTGCCTGACGGGACCGGGCGTGGAGGACCGTTTCGCCAACCGTCCCCGGCTCGGCGCCGACCAGTTCCTCGCACTCGCCCCGGCCGCGGAACCGGCGCCCGCGCACCCGGTCGACGCGGACAGCCCGCTGTATGTCCAGTACACGTCCGGCACCACCGGCCGCCCCAAGGGTGTCGTCCACACCCACGCCCACCCGGCCGCGTACCACGACCTGATCGGGCGGCGGCTGCTCGGCGTCACCCCGGACGACGTCACCCTGTCGGTGTCCAAGCTGTACTTCGCCTACGGCTTCGGGAACGCGTTCGTCTTCCCGCTGTTCTCGGGGTCGAGCGCGGTCCTGGTGGACCGGCGCCCGGCGCCCGCCGCCGTGGACGAGCTGGTCGCCCGGCACCGGGTGACCCTGCTGTACTCGGTGCCGTCCGCGTACGCGGCGCTGGTCGCCGACCGGGGCACCGGGCACCGGGCGTGCTTCGCCTCGGTACGGGCCGCCGTGTCGGCGGGCGAGGGCCTGCCGGACGGGCTCGGGGAGCGGGTCACCGAGCTGCTGGGCGCGCCGGTCCTTGAGCAGATCGGCTCCACCGAGGCCGGGCACGCCTTCTGCGCCAACAGCCTCGGCCACCACCACCCCGGTACCGTCGGCCGTCCCGTCCCCGGCTTCGAGGTGGAGCTGCGCGACCGTGACGGGCGTCCGGTGCCGGACGGCCACGAGGGCGAGCTGTGGGTGCGCGGGCCGACGGTGACGCCCGGCTACCTCAACCGGCCCGAGGAGACCGCGCGCACCCTGGTCGGCGGCTGGCTGAACACCCGTGACCGGGCGGTCCGCGAACCCGACGGCGCCTACCGGCATCTGGGCCGCACCGACGACCTGGAGATGGTCGGCGGGATCACCGTCTCCCCGCTGGAGGTGGAGGCCGTGCTGCGCACCCATCCGGCGGTGCGCGAGGTCGCGGTGGCGGCGGTCCCGGACGCGACCGGCACCGGGCGGCTGCGGGCCTTCGTCGTCCCCGCCGCCACCCCGGCGCCGACCGGGCTCCAGGACGAGCTGCTGGCGCTGGCCCGGGAGCACCTGGCGGCCTTCAAGGTCCCCCGCAGCGTCAGCCTCCTGCCCTCCCTGCCCCGCACCCCGACCGGGAAGCTCCGCCGCCATCTGGTCCGCCGGGGCGCGTGGTGACCCCGGCCCCGACCGACCCGACTGAAAGGAACGTCCCCATGCAGGAGTCCCTCATCGGCGACCGCGGGTTCTACCTCGGCCCGCTCTTCCGGCGGGCGGCCGACCGGCACGGCGGGGTGTTCGTCACCCTGGACCGGCCCCTGGACACCCACCCGGACCTCGGCGTCCGCCTCAGCTACCCGGAACTGGCCGACGCGGTCGAGGAGTTGTCGGCACGGCTGTGGGCAGCCGGGGTGCGGCCCGCCGAGCAGGTCGTCGTGCACAAGACCGACAACGTCGACATCGTGCTGCTGACCTGCGCGGTCTCCCGGATCGGCGCGGTGCCCGTGCTGCTCTCCCCCGCGCTGGCCGGCGAGACGATCGGCAAGCTGCTCACCAGACTGCAGCAGCCGTGGCTGGTCACGGACGGGGCGAAACTGGCGGACCTGGAGGTCAGAGGCCTGGTCCGGCAGACGCTCACCGTGGACAGCGTGCCCGGCGTGGTGTCCCTGACCGAGCACACTGGTGCCAAGGTCCCGCCGGCGATCCGGCTGCACCCGCGCGAACCCGCCCTGATCACCCACAGCTCCGGCACCACCGGCGTCCCCAAACTCGCCGTGCACTGCCCGCAGACCATGTGGAACCGCCTGGTCCCGCAGCAGGCGATGGGCCGGCCCACCCGCGGCGAGGTCGCGGCCCTGCACATGTCCTTCGTGCACTCCCGCTTCTACCACCTGCTCGGCGTGCTGCTGCACTACGGCAGCCCGCTGCTGCTGATCACCGACCCGGACCCGGCGAAGGTCGGCCCGATGCTGGCCCGGCACCGCCCCGGCATCGTCGAGACCCACCCCAACACCTTCGTGCTCTGGGAGGAACTGGCCGAAGCGCCCGGCGCCCCGCTGTCGCGCGTGAAGTCGTACGGCTCGACGTTCGACGCCATCCACCCGCGCACGGTACGACGGCTGCTCGACGCCTCGAAGCGCCGCAGCCCGTGGCTGCTCCAGTTGTACGGGCAGAGCGAGACCGGGCCGGTCGCCTTCCAGTGGTTCACGCGGCGGAGCGTGGCCCGCGCCGACGGGCGGCGGGTCGGCATCGGGATCCCCGGCTTCACCCGCGTGCGGGTCACCGGCCCCGACGGCCTGCCGGCCGCGCCCGGCACCCCCGGCCGGATCGAGGCCCGCACCCGGGGCCGCATCCTCACCTACCTCGGCGCCCGCGAGCAGTACGAGCGGCAGCTGGACGGCGAGTGGTGGCAGATGGGCGACATGGGGTACCGGAACCGGCTGGGCGCGCTGTACCTGATCGACCGGGAGATCGACCGGATCGACTCCGTGCACAGCAACCTGGAGGTCGAGGACACCCTCATGGACCGGCTGGAGGAGCTGCGTGAGGTGGTCATCGTGCCGGGCGCGGACCGGGAGCCGGTCCCGGTGGTGTGCGTGCGCGGGGAACGGCCGCTGGACCCGGAGCGCTGGCGGCAGGCGACCGCCGACCTGCCCGCGATGGCGGAGCCCCGGCAGTGGCGGTTCGAGGAGCTGCCGATGACGGCGACCTGGAAGGTGAAGCGGGTGGAGATCACCCGGATGCTGGCGGCGGGTGTCCGCGCGTGACCCCGGTCGTCGTGGTCGGCGCCGGTCCTGTGGGCCTGTCGGCGGCGCTCGCGCTGCGGGCGCACGGACTGCCGGTGCTGCTCCTCGAAGCCGACCCCGAGGACCGCGAACGGCCGGGCAGCCGGGCCCTGTTCGTGCACCGCGAGACCCTCGCGCTGCTCGACGGGATGCGGCCGGGACTCGCCGAGCAGATCACCTCGTACGGCCGGACCTGGCACACCCGACGGACCCTGTACCGGGGGCGGGAGGTGTACTCCCGCACCTTTCCGCCCCCGTCCGGCCGGCCGCCCTTCACCAGCCTGCGCCAGGTGGACACCGAACGGTTCCTGCGGGAGGCGTGCGCGGCGGCGGGCGTGGAGTTCGCGTGGAACGCGCGCGTGATCGGCGTCCGCACCACCGCCACGGACGTGTCGCTGAGCTGCGCGGACGGCCGGGAGCTGACGTGCGGGTACGTGATCGCGGCGGACGGCGCCCGGTCCGCCGTCCGGGCCGGGCTCGGCATCCCCATGGAGGGCACGCACGGCGAGGGCTTCCACGTGGTCGTCGACGTGGCGGACCGGCCGGGCGCCGAACTGCCCCTCGAACGGGTCTTCCACTACGAGCACCCCGCCGTCGGCGGCCGCACCGTGCTGCGGGTGCCGTTCACCGGGGGCTTCCAGGTGGACCTCCAGTGCCACGCGGACGACCGGACGGAGGAGTACGGCACCGAGGACGCCGTCCGCCGCTGGCTGCCCGGGGTGGTGGGCGAGGGGTATGCGGACCGGATCCTGTGGGTGTCGACGTACCGCTTCCTGCGCAAGGTCGCGGCCTCCTTCACCGACCCGCACCGGCGGGTGCTGCTCGCCGGGGAGGCCGCGCATCTGTTCCCGCCCTTCGGGGCGCGGGGCATGAACAGCGGAATCGCCGACGCGGCAGCGGCGGCAGATGCGGTCGCGGCAGCGGCGGCAGATGCGGTCGCGGCAGCGGCGGCAGATGCGGTCGCGCAGGGCACGGTGGCGGACTTCGCGGCGGTACGGCGGGCCGCCGCGCTTTTCAACAGCGAGGCGGCGGGGGCCGCCCTGGACCATCTGCGGCCCCGGCGGCGGATCGTACGGCTGCGGCAGCGCGCGGCGGCGGCGCTGGCACCGGTCCTGCCGTCCTGCGGATCCTGGCTGGAGCACGCGCCGTACGGACCGCGGGGCGGGGCACCGGCGCTGGCGGGCCGGAAATACTGAGCGCGGCGAGGGAGAAGGAGGAGTCATGACACCACCGGCCGTGGCCGAAGGCCTGCTGACGTGGTCGCCGCGTGCCGGGCTGCGGCCCGTCGCGGACGCGGACGAACCGCTGCTGGTCGCGGACTCCTGGCTGGTGCGGGACGGCAGGGTGCGCGGCCTGGACCGGCACCGGGACCGCTTCGTGCGGTCCTGCGGCGAGTGCGACGGGCCGCCGGCGTACCAGCTGCTGGAGTTCTGGCGGGACATGACGGCCGCGCTGCCCCGCACCGGCGAGTGGTTCCCCCGCGTCGAGCTCACGCCCCACCACGTGAGGTTGCGGCTGCGGCACGCGCCGCCGCTCGGCTCGGAGGTCGAGGTCTGGGCGGTCGGCCAGCCCGACCCGCGTATCCTGCCCCGCCGCAAGGGCCCCGACCTGGACACCCTGGCCCGGCTGCGGGCGCGGGCGGTCGAGGCGGGGGCCCAGGAGGCGGTGCTGGTGGGGCCGTCCGGAGTGGTCCTTGAGGCGGCCACCACGAGCGTCCTCTGGTGGGAGAACGACACCCTGTGCCTGCCACCGCCTCGGCTGCCGGTGCTCCCCGGGGTGACCCTCGCCCTGATCCAGGAGCGCGCGGAGCGCACCGGCATCCGCGTAGCCCACCGCGAACGGACCCTCGCCGAACTGGCGGACCGCGAGGTGTGGCTGGTGAACTCCCTGCACGGGCTCAGACCGGTGACGCGTTGGGTGGGAGGGCCGACGGGGATCGGCGCGGCGGCACGGGCGCCGGAGTGGCGGGAGTGGCTGGACGGGGAGGCACTGGAGCCTCTGGAGAGAAGCGGCTGAGTAGCGCCCCTTCTTTTAGGGGCGCGGGGCTGTATCGATATGCGGCTCCGCCGCGTGGGCGCGACCAGCCCCCACGCACCCGCAGCCGAAAAACTACCGGCCCAACGCAACGCCAATCAAAACCGGCCCGGCATTATTTCGCCGGGCCGGACATGAGGTTTCTTCTTTTCGGCCCGCCCCTTAATTCCGCTTGGGCTGATAAGCCCCCGGCACCATCCGCGTCGCAATGGCGATCCGGTTGTACGCGTTGATGACGGTCGCCGCCCAGACGAGCGCCGCCAGCTGGGCCTCGTCGAAGACCCCGGCGGCCTCCGCGTAGACGTCGTCCGGTACGTGACCGTCGGCGACAAGGGTGACCGCCTCGGTCAACGCCAGTGCGGCACGCTCCCGTTCGGTGAAGAAGGGGGTCTCCCGCCACGCGTTCAGGGCGTAGATGCGCTGCTCGGTCTCGCCCTGCGCGCGAGCGTCCTTCGTGTGCATGTCGAGGCAGAACGCGCAGCCGTTCAGCTGGGAGGCGCGTATTCTGACGAGTTCGAGGATTTCCGGTTCGACCTTGGCGTCCTGGGCCGCGGCGACGGCGGCGGCATGCAGGGAACCCATGGCCGAGGAGACGTCCGGGGTGATTTTCTTGAGGGCCACGCGGGAAATCTGATCGCCATTGCTCATAAGAAGACTCTAGCCTCCGTAATTGAATTACGGGGGCCGATCACGGGAGCCGTTGCCGGGGAATTCAGGCGACGCCGGTCACAGCCGGGTCGGACAGCACCGCGCACAGGATGTCCAGCGCTCCCGACCAGGCGTGGTCGGGCGGGGTGCCGTAGCCGAGGACGAGGGCGTCCGGGGCCTCGACGGCGGCCTCGGGGTGGCGGTGACGCGGGACGAGTCCCTCGACGGCGAGGCCTCGGGCCTCGGCGGCGCGGATCACCCGGCGTTGGGTACCGGGCGGCAGCCGCAGCACAACGTGCAGGCCCGCCGCGATGCCGGTGACCCGGATCGCCGGGGCGCGCTCGGCGAGGGCCCGGACGAGGGCGTCCCGGCGCCGCCGGTAGCGGGAGCGGGCCGCGCGGACGTGGCGGTCGTAGGCGCCGGAGACGATGAACTCGGCCAGCGTCAGCTGGTCCAGCGCCCCGCAGGTGTCCACGCCGCCCTTGGCCGCCGTGACCTCCCGGGCCACGGCCGGCGGCAGCACCATCCAGGCCAGCCGCAGCCCCGGCGCCAGGGACTTGCTGGCGGTGCCCAGGTAGACCACCTCGTCGGGGGCGAGGCCCTGGAGGGCGCCGACGGGCCGGCGGTCGTAGCGGAACTCGCCGTCGTAGTCGTCCTCCAGGACCAGGCCGCCGGTGCGCCGCGCCCACTCCACGACGGCCGCCCGCCGGTCGTGGTGCAGCGGTACGCCCATCGGGAACTGGTGGGAGGGGGTCAGCAGTACGGCGGCCGACCCCTGGGTCAACTCCCGGGTGTCCGTGCCGAGTTCGTCGAAGGGCAGCGGGACCTGGCGGAGACCGGCCGCCGTCAGCAGCTGCCAGTGCTCGTCGAGGCCGTACGACTCCACGGCGACCGTGTCCGCCCCGCGGTCCCGCAGCAGCCGGCCGAGCAGGCTCAGGCCGTGTGCGAACCCGGCGCAGATCACGATGCGTTCGGGGTCGGCGCGGACCCCCCGGGCGCGGGCGAGGTAGGCGGCGAGCGCGGTGCGCAGTTCGGCGCGGCCGCGTGGATCGCCGTAGCCGAAGGCCTCGTTGGGTGCGGCGGTGAGGGCGCGGCGGGCGGCCCTGAGCCACTCGGTGCGCGGGAAGGCGGAGACGTCGGGGAAGCCGGCCCGCAGGTCGTAGGCGGGCCGGTGGGCGGACGTACCCGCGGGGGTCTCCGCCTGCCGCACCGGCACCACGCCCGTCGCGACCCGGGTGCCGGAGCCCTGCCGGGCGGTGAGCCAGCCCTCGGCGACCAGGTCGGCATAGGCGTCGGCGACGGTGTTGCGGGCGATGGCCAGGTCGGCGGCGAGCGAGCGGGAGGAGGGCAGCCGGGTGCCGGGGAGCAGCCGGCCGCTGCGCACGGCCTCGCGCAGGGCGTCGGTCAGGCCCCGGCGCAGGCCCGGACCGGCGGCCGGCTCCAGGTGGAGATCGATGCCCAGAGTGGCCCGGGCAGCCCGAGTGGCCCACGTTTTCTCCATGGAAATGGACCATACCCCTGGGCTGCCTGGCACCTAGTGTCGGCATCATGAGCAATCAGGAAAACGCCGAGTACGCCCCCGAGCACACCCCCCGCCTCCCCTGGGCCCAGCACGCGCCCGAGGTCTACAAGGCGATGGTCCGGTTGGACGGGGCCGCTCGTAAGGGGCTGGACGCCAAGCTGTTCGAGCTGGTGAAGATCCGCGCCTCGCAGCTCAACCACTGTGCGTACTGCCTCGACATGCACACCAAGGACGCGCTCGCGGCGGGCGAGAGCATCCAGCGCATCGTTCAGCTCAGCGCGTGGGAGGAGTCGAAGCACTTCTACACCGAGCAGGAGATCGCGGCGATCGAGCTGACCGAGGCGGTCACCGTGCTGACCGACGGCTTCGTGCCGGACGAGGTCTACGAGCGGGCCGCCAAGCAGTTCGACGAGGTGCAGCTGACGCAGCTGATCGCCTCGATCATCGTGATCAACTCCTGGAACCGGTTCGCCGTGACGACCCGGATGGTCCCCGGGCACTACACGCCGGGGCAGCACGGGTGAGCAAGGCCGACGCCTTCCGGGCCCTGCATCACGGGCGCCCGCCCGGTGACCCTCTGGTCCTGCCCGGCCCGTGGGACGCGGCGAGCGCCCGGGCCCTGGTGGCGGCCGGTTTCCCGGCGCTGGCGACGCCCAGCGCCGGGGTCGCGGCGAGTCTGGGGTACGCGGACGGCGAGACCCCGGCGGCGGAGATGTTCGCGGCGGTCGCGCGGATCACGCGGGCCGTTGAGGTGCCGGTGTCCGCGGACGTGGAGGACGGCTACGGGCTGGCGCCGAAGGAGCTGGTCGAGCGGCTGCTGGAGGCCGGGGCGGTCGGCTGCAACCTGGAGGACTCCGCCGGGGGCGTCCTCAAGGACCCGCACGAGCACGCCGAGTGGCTCGCCGAGGTCCGTTCGGCGGCCGGTGACCGGCTCTTCCTCAACGCCCGCGTCGACACCTTCGCACGCGGGGTCGCCGACCCCGACCGGACGATCGAGCGGGCCGCGCTGTACGTGGCGGCCGGCGCCGACTGCGTCTACCCGATCGAGGCCCCGACCGCCGTACTCCCCCTCCTCCGCTCCGGTGTCGAGGGCCCGCTGAACATGTACGCCCGCCCGGACGGCGCGAGCCCCGCGCCCGCCGAGCTCGGCGAACTCGGCGCCACGAGGATCACGTTCGGCCCGGGACTGCTGCGGCTGGCACTGCGGTCGGTCCAACAGGTACTGGCCTAGGATCCAGCAGGTCCTGGTCCAGCAGGTCCTGGTCCAGCAGGTCCTGGTCCAGCAGGTCCTGGTCCAGCAGGTCCTGGTCCAGGAGGGCCTGGCCTAGGAGAGCCACTTCTTCCACACCGACGGATGGCTCTCCACCCACGTCTTCGCGGCCTCCTGAGGGCTCAGCTTCCGGTCGGCGATCAGCAGGGAGACCTGGTCCTGGTCCTCGGTCGTCCACCGGAACTTCTTCAGGAAGGCCGCGGCCCGGCCGCCGCTGTGCGCGAAGCCGGTGTTGAGGTACTTCTGCAGCGGGGTGTGCGGATAGGCGCAGGCGACCTTGCCCGCGTCGGCGTCGCAGCCCTCCTGGTACGCCGGGAGCCGCACCTCCGTCATGGGCACCTTCTTGAACAGCCACTGCGGCGCGTACCAGTACGTCAGGAAGGGCTTCTTCTCCTTGGCGAACTGCTTGATCTGGGTGATCTGGGCGGCCTCGGAACCGGCGAAGACGACCTGGTAGTCCAGCTTCAGGTTGCTGACCAGCGCCTTGTCGTTGGTGACGTACGACGGCGAGCCGTCGAGCAGCTGCCCCTTGCCGCCGCTCTCCGCGGTGCGGAAGAGGGAGGCGTACTTGTTCAGGTTCTTCCAGTCCGTGATGTCCGGGTGCTGCCTGACGAGATAGGTCGGCACGAACCACCCGATGTGCCCGGTGACCCCGAGGTCCCCCGCGCGGCTGATGGTCTTCTTCTCCTCGACGTACCGCTTCTCCTGGTCCGGGTGCCCCCAGTCCTCCAGGATCGCGTCGACGCGTCCCTGGCTGAGCGCGTCCCACGCGGGTACCTCGTCGACCTGCACGGTGTCGACGCGATAGCCCAGCTTGTGCTCCAGGATGTACTGGGCGACGGCGACATCGGACTGCGCGCCGACCCAGGACTGCACGGACAGGGTCACGGTCTTCGCCCCCCGCGCGTCGGCGAACGGCGAGGCCTGCTTGGTCATGTCGGCGGCACCGCACCCGGTCGCGAGGACCAGCAGTGCGGAGGCGGCCGTGATCGTGATGCGGCGCATGGTCACGCTCCCTTCCCCGTACGGCGTTCCGTGGGCTGGGTGACCCGGTCGAGCATCAGCCCCAGGCAGACGATGGCGGCACCGGCGACCAGCCCGGTGGCCAGGTCGCCCTGGGCGAGACCGAGGGCGACGTCGTAGCCGAGGGCGCCACCGCCCACCAGCCCGCCGATGATGACGACGGCGAGGACGAGCACCACACCCTGGTTGAGGGCGAGCAGCAGCGCGGGCCGGGCGAGCGGGAGCTGGACCTGCCACAGCTGCTGGCGCCCGGTCGCGCCGAGCGAGCGCGCGGACTCCAGGGCGGCCGGGTCCACCTGGCGCAGCCCCTGCGCGGTGATCCGTACGACGGCCGGCAGCGCGTAGACGACGGCGGCGGCCACGGCGGGCGCCCGGCCGACGCCGAACAACGCGACGACCGGGATCAGGTACACGAACTGCGGCATGGTCTGGAAGACGTCCAGGACGGGCCGCAGCGCGCGCTCTACCCGGTCGCTGCGGGCGGCGGCGACGCCGGTCGCGAAGCCGAGCACGAGCGTCACGGCGACAGCCGCGAGCACCTGGGACAGCGTGTCCAGCGCCGGCTCCCACACCCCCAGCACGCCGATCGCGGCCATCGCGAGGACGGCGGTGAGCGCGGTGCGCCAGGTGCCGATCAGCCAGGCCAGGGCGGCGACGACCAGCAGCACCGCCCACCAGGGCAGCCACTGCAGCCCGTCCCGGAGAGGGTCGAGGACCCAGGTGGTGAAGTGCCCCGCCCAGTCCGCCGTACCGCCGACGACCGGCACGCCCGAGTACAGGTGGGCGGTCATCCAGTCGACGGCGCGGTTGACCGGTTCGGCGAAGTCCAGGGTCCAGGCGGCGGGCCAGTCGAGGCGGCCGAGGAGCCGGGCGGCGAGCGCGACGGCGACGGTGGCGGCGAGGGCGTACAGGAGGCCGACGGGAGCCTGCCGGGTGTCGCCGCGGTCGCCCGCCGCCGCGGTGATGCGGTCCAGGACGACCGCGAGGAGCACGATCGGGATACCGGCGGCGAGGGCCGCGCCGACGTCGACCGAGGCGAGCGCCTGGTAGACGCGGTCGCCGAGGCCGCCGGCGCCGATCACGGAGGCGATGACCGCCATCGACAACGCCATCATGATCGTCTGGTTGAGGCCGAGGAGGAGTTCCCTGCGGGCCAGCGGAAGACGGGCGGTCAGCAGTCGCTGCCGGCTCGTGGCCCCCAACGACTCCACGGCCTCCAGGACTTCGGGGTCGGCGCCGCGCAGGCCGAGGGCGGTGAGCCGGGCCATGGGCGGGGCGGCGTAGACGACGGTGGCGAGGACGGCCGCGGGGACGCCGATGCCGAAGACCAGGACGACGGGGAGGAGGTAGGCGAAGGCGGGCAGCACCTGCATGGTGTCGAGGACCGGGCGCAGGGCGCGGTGCAGCCGGTCGGAGAGACCGGCACCGAGGCCGAGGACGAAACCGACCGCGACGGACGCGAGCACGGCCACGACCATCAGCGCGAGGGTCTGCATCGTCGGCACCCACATGCCGAGGGCACCGCAGGCGAGGAAGGCGGCGGCCGTTGCGACGGCGAGCCTGGTCCCCGCGACGCGATGGGCGACGGCGGCGGCGAGCACGGTGACACCGGGCCAGCCCGCGGCGAGGAGGGCGAGGTAGACGGCGCGGACGG
Organism: Streptomyces hyaluromycini; assembly: GCF_002217755.1. Lineage (GTDB taxonomy): Bacteria > Actinomycetota > Actinomycetes > Streptomycetales > Streptomycetaceae > Streptomyces > Streptomyces hyaluromycini. The sequence continues at coordinate 1,219,227 of NZ_BCFL01000016.1, forward strand.
TGAGGACGACGGCGTTGCTGATGTAGCCGAAGAAGTAGAGGAAGAGGGGGTGGGTGTCGCGGTTGTCGATGACCCAGTTGCTGGCGGAGGAGAGGGGGGAGGCGAGGCCGACGGTGAGGTGGTGGGGCCAGGCGGCGGACGCCCCGCGGGAGTTGGCGAGGGGGACGAGGATCGCGGCGGCCACGGCCAGGGTGAGGAGCTTGCGGGCGGCTCGGCTGGTGGGGAGCGCCACTCGACGAGGGCTCGGGACAGTGATCGTTGCCATCAGACGCCCTCCGGACTGGTGCGCGCGGCAGGGGGTTTCACTTGCCCGCGCCCGCGGGGTGCCGCCGCGCCCACCCGTGCCGCCCCAGCGGCACGACTGCCCGCGGCTGAGTCGGTGTCAGCGACGCCCGTGGCTGGGGCGGTGTCGGCGACGCCCGTGGCTCGGGCGGTGTCGGCGACGCCCGTGGCTCGGGCGGTGTCGGCGACGCCCGTGGCTGGGGCGGTGTCGGCGACGCCCGTGGCTCGGGCGGTGTCGGCGACGCCCGTGGCTCGGGCGGTGTCGGCGGCTGGGGTGCCTTCCTGCGAGGGCTGCGCATCCCCACCCAGGGGCGCGGGGAACTGCGCGACCGGCCCACGACCGCCCGCGGCCGAAGGACCGCCCCCGGCTGCGGGACCTTCCAGCGAACGCTGCGCATCCCCACCCAGGGGCGCGGGGAACTGCGCGACCGGCCCACGACCGCCCGCGGCCGAAGGACCGCCCCCGGCTGCGGGACCTTCCAGCGAACGCTGCGCATCCCCACCCAGGGGCGCGGGGAACTGCGCGACCGGCCCACGACCGCCCGCGGCCGAAGTAGCGCCCGTACCCCCCTTCGCCACCACGCCGAGCAGCGTGTCCGCGTCGACCATGCCGACGCACCGGTCGTCCTCCACGACCCGCGCCGGGACACCGGCCGCCGCGACCACGTCGATCGCCTCGGCGACCGTCGCTTCCGGGCTGACCTCGGGACCGGTCTCCCCGATCCCCCCGGGCGCCCGCATGGCGGCGCGGACCGTCAGGACCTGCTCGCGCGGCACGTCCCGGACGAACTCCCGGACGTAGTCGTCGGCCGGGGAGCCGACGATCTCCTCCGGGGTGCCCAGCTGGACCACCCGGCCGTCCCGCATCAGGGCGATGCGGTCGCCGATTTTCAGCGCCTCGGAGAGGTCGTGGGTGATGAAGACCATCGTGCGGCCCTCCTCGCGGTGCAGGCGGACCACCTCATCCTGCATGTCCCGCCGGATCAGCGGATCCAGCGCGCTGAACGGCTCGTCGAAGAGGAGGACCTCGGGGTCGACGGCCAACGCCCGGGCGAGGCCGACACGTTGCCGCTGGCCACCGGACAGCTGGCCGGGGCGGCGCTGCTCCATGCCCTCCAGGCCGACCTTGGCGACGACCTCGGCGGCCCGCGCGCGCCGCTCGGACCTGCGCACGCCCTGGATCTCCAGGCCGTACGCCACGTTGTCGAGCACGGAGCGGTGCGGGAGGAGCCCGAAGTGCTGGAAGACCATCGCGGCCCGGTGCCGGCGCAGCTCCCGCAGCCGGCCCTTGTCCATCGCCCGGACGTCCTCGCCGTCGATGGCGATCCGGCCGGCCGTCGGCTCGATGAGCCGGGTCAGGCAGCGGACCAGGGTCGACTTCCCGGAGCCGGACAGGCCCATCACCACGAAGACCTCGCCCTTGCGGACGTCGAAGGAGACGTCGCGGACCGCGGCCGTGCAGCCGGTGCGGGTGCGGAGTTCGGCCGCGGGCAGGCCGGTCAGTCCGGGGTCCGCCGGGACGCGTTCGGCCTTGGGGCCGAAGACCTTCCACAGGCCGCCGACGGAGAAGACAGGGGTCGTACTACTCATCACGCACCGCCCTTCAGCAGGTCCACGGCTTTCTCGCCGACCATCAGCACCCCGATCATCGGGTTCACCGCCGGCATGGCCGGGAAGACAGAGGCGTCGGCGACCCGGATGCCGTCCAGGCCGCGGATCCGCAACTCCGGGTCCACCACGGCCAGTCGGTCGTCGGCCGCGCCCATCCGGCAGGTGCCCGCCGGGTGGTAGACCGTGTGGGCGACCTTGCGGGCGTACTCGCTGAGCTCGGCGTCGCCGAGGATCTCCGGGCCCGGGCACACCTCGCGCTTCAGCCAGCCCGCCAGCGGCTCGGTCTTCGCGATCTCGCGGGCGATGCGGATGCCGTCGACGAGGGTGCGGCCGTCGTAGTCGTCCTCGTCGGTGAAGTAGCGGAAGTCGAGCGCGGGCTTCACGGACGGGTCGGCGCTGGTCAGGCAGAGGCGGCCGCGGCTGCGGGGCTTGGGGATGTTCGGGGTCATCGAGACGCCGTGCGCGGGGCGTTCGTAGCCGAGGCGCTCGGGGTTGTCCGTGAACGGGACCTGGTAGAAGTGGAACATCAGGTCAGGGCCCGCGTGTGCGGGGTCGCGGTGGACGAAGAGACCCGCGTCGGAGTCCATCGCGGAGTTCTCCGGGATCGGGCCGTGCGTCTCCCAGACGATCACCGACTCGGGGTGGTCGAGGAGGTTCTCGCCGACGCCCGGAAGGTCGTGCGCGACCGGGATGCCGAGGGCTTCGAGGTCCTGGGCCGGGCCTATGCCCGAATGGAGCAGCAGGCGCGGGGAGTCGACGGCGCCGGCGCACAGGACGACCTCGTTCCGGGCCCGTATCAGCAGCTCCTCGCCGTCCTTGGTGCGGACGTGCACGCCCTCGGCGCGGGTGCCGTCCAGCTCCAGCCGGTACGCCCAGGTCTCCAGCAGGATCGTCAGGTTGGGGCGCTCGTCCAGCACCGGGTGGAGGTAGGCCACCGACGCGCTGGACCGCTTGTTGGTCTCGGGGTGGTAGGCGAGGTCGAAGAAGCCGACGCCCTCGGTGAACGGCCTGCGGTTGAAGCCCTCCACGCGCGGGACGCCCAGCGCCTCCTGGGCCGCGTCGACGAAGTCGCGGGCGACGGCGTTCCGGTCCTTCTCGTGGACCGGAACGATGTTGTTGAGGAGGCGGGCGTAGTAGGCCTCCATCGGCACCGCGCCCCAGCCCTTGGCGCCGGCTTCCTCCCACTCGTCCCAGTCGGAGGGCAGCGGCTTGAAGGCGATGAGGGTGTTGTGGCTGGAGCAGCCGCCCAGCACCCGGGCGCGGCTGTGCCGGATGTGGGAGTTGCCGCGCGGCTGTTCGGTGGTCGGGTAGTCGTAGTCCAGCTCGCCGCCGAGCAGGCCCGTCCAGCGGCGCAGGGTGAGGACGTCGTCGCGGCCCACGTCACTGGGCCCGCCCTCGATGACGGCGACGGTGACGTCCGGGTTCTCGGTGAGGCGGGAGGCTATGACGGAACCGGCGGTTCCGCCGCCGATGACGACGTAGTCGTAGGTGTGGTGGGACATGGGGGGGTGCTCCAAAGGGCTTACTGCGAAGGCTTCTCGCGCCGACGGTCGGATGGACTTCGGACGGGCTACGGAGCGGCTCAGCCGGCGAACCAGCGCACCGGCCTCGGCGCGAGGTTCTGGTAGACGTGCTTGGTCTCGCGGTACTCGGCGAGCCCGGCGGGCCCCAGCTCGCGGCCGGTCCCGCTCTTTCCGAAGCCGCCCCACTCCGCCTGCGGGAGGTAGGGGTGGTAGTCGTTGATCCAGACGGTGCCGTGCCGCAGCCGCCCCGCGACCCGGCGGGCCTTCCCGGCATCCGTGCTCCACACCGCGCCGGCGAGGCCGTACTCGGTGTCGTTGGCGAGGGCGACCGCCTCGTCCTCGGTGCGGAACGTCTCGACGGTGAGGACCGGGCCGAAGACCTCCTCGCGTACGGCCCTCATCTCGCGGTGGCACTGGTCGAGGACGGTGGGCTCGTAGAAGTAGCCGGTGGCGGGGCGGTCGGCGGACGGTTCGGGGCGCTTGCCGCCCGCGCGCAGCACCGCACCCTCCGCCAGCGCCGACGCCACGTACGCCTCGACCTTGGCGCGCTGCTGCGCGGAGACGAGCGGGCCGCACTCGACGCCGTCCGCGGTGCCCCGGCCGAGCCGGATCCCGGCCGCCCGGCGGGCGAGTTCGGCGACGAACCGCTCCCGCACCGGCTCCTCGACGATCAGCCGGGCGCCGGCCGAGCAGACCTGGCCGCTGTGGATGAACGCGGCGTTCAGGGCCTGGTCCACGGCGGTGTCGAAGCCCTCCTGCGTGGCGCAGGCGTCGGCGAAGACGACGTTGGGGTTCTTGCCGCCCAGTTCGAGGGCGACCTTCTTGACCGACACGGCGGCCGCCTGCGCCACCTTGACCCCGCTGGCCAGGCCACCGGTGAAGGAGACCAGGTCGACGTCGGGGTGCCCGCAGAGGCGGGCGCCGACGGTGTGGCCGGGGCCGGTGACGAGGTTGGCGGCCCCGGCGGGCAGCCCGGCCTCGGCCAGCAGTCCGATCAGCGCGACCGTCGTCAGCGGGGTCAGCTCGCTCGGCTTGACCACGAACGTGTTGCCGGCCGCGAGCGCCGGGGCGATCTTCCAACTCGCCTGGAGGAGGGGGTAGTTCCAGGGCGTGATCAACGCGCAGACGCCCACCGGTTCGGATACGACGACACTGTGGATGTCGGCCGAGCCCGCGTCGACCACCCGGCCCGCGCCCTCCGCCGCCACCAGGTCGGCGAAGTAGCGGAAGGCGTCGGCGACACAGTCGATGTCGACGCGGCCCTCCTCGGCGGTCTTGCCCGCGTCCCGGCTCTCCAGGAGCCCGAGCTGTTCGCGATCGCGTACGAGGAGGTCGGCCACCCGGCGGAGCAGGGCGGCGCGCTCGGCGACGGGGGTCCGGGGCCAGTCGCCGGTGTCGAAGGCGCGCCGGGCGGCGGCCACCGCCGCCTCCGCGTCCTTCTCGTCGCCCTCGGCGACCACAGCGAAGGGCAGGCCGTCCGCGGGGTCGATGATCTCGCGCGTTGCGCCGGAGGCGGCTGCCAGCCACTCGCCTCCGGCATGAATGGTCGCTCGTGCCGTGCTGTCCGCCATGATCGGTATTGCCTTCCGTTCCTGTTCGGTGCCCCTGGGTGACATACAGGTCACACTCGGGGACTGCCGACGCCTGCCCTCGGCCTCGGATTGCATGCGCAATCGTCGGCCGAAAGTGTGCGGCGTCACTGAACAGTCGGACAGAACGGAACAAAACACCCTACGAAGGGCGGTCACATGCGGCCGCGCTCAGATGAGGGCGCGGCGCTCGCCGATTCGGCGGGCATGGCGTGCCGGGGCCGGCCCTTGGTCGAGATCTGCCCCACGAGCTCCCAGAAACAGACCAGGGCGGTGACGGGCGGAATCCCGAAGATCACTAAGGACAGCAGTGCATGCGAGGAGTGGCTGATGCACAGCCCCACCGCCACGACGGAGGCGACCAGCACGACACACCAGGACCGCCGCGCGCTCCGGCGCTGCGCGGTGGCCCGCAGGACGGACAGCGCCGCCACGAACCACGGGCCGTAGACCGTCAGCGGCCAGTACCGCGCCAGCCCCCCGGGGAGCACCGACGAGGCGATGCCGCGCAGCTGCGCATAGGAGTAGCAGACGGACCAGGCCAGCATGGACACCGCGCACAGTGAGACCGCCACGATCAGGAGCGTGATGTGGGTGACGCTCCGGCCGCCGTCGAGCAGGTGGGAGCCGTGCCGGACCCGCCGGCGGCTGCCCCGGCGCTGGGACGGCACGTCCACCAGGGTGGGGGCCGCGGCCGCAGCGGTCGGTGCGGACAGTATCTGCGCCAGCTCCTCGACCGGGTCCCAGTCGTTCGGTGCGACGTCCGACTCCGGGACACCCCAGGCGTGGTCATAGAGACCGGGATGGTCGTAGAAGCCGGTGTGGTCGTAGAACCCCGGACCCGGGTCGTGCTGAATCCCGTCCATCGATTAACCTCCGCACCCTGTCTCAGAACGCTGCGTACAGATCCGCCAGGGTCCGCCTATATTCTTTTTCCATCGCATTGATTCTCGTCAGGAAATCATCGAGCAGGTCCGAGCATGAGGTGATATCCATACCACCGGGCCAACGCAGCACGGTTGTCGGATGATCTTCGGCTGCGCACCAGTCCAATCGCGTCACGGTCACCTAACGACCGTCACACGGGGCGGGAGTTGGAGCGTTCGGGGGAATTTAGTCACCCGGAAGAGAAGTTATAGAATACCTACCGATTTACAATTGAATAAATTGTGAATATGCGCGGGATCACGCTCCGTGAATAGCGGAATTAGATGAATGACGATCTGACCGGTGCGGCGGCCGGGGCGCGGGAGCCGGTGAGGAGGACGCCGCAGGTCAGAAGTCGGCCGGCGGGTCCTCTCCCACGCGTCCGTCGATCGACTCCCGGATCAGGTCGGCCTGTCCGACGTGCCGGGCGTACTCCTCGATCATGTCGGCCAGCAGCCGGCGCAGGCTGGGCCGCGCGCCGCTGCGGGAGGTGTACGCGATCAGGGCACCGGCGTCCCCGTCGGCCGCCGCCCGCCGTATCGCGGCCCGGGACCGGGCCACCGCCGCCTCCCACAGCCCGTACAGCTCCTCGGGGCTGTCGGCGGCGGCCGATCCCCACTCCCAGTCGGGCTCGGCGTCCCAGTCCACCGCGTCCCACGGGGCGGGGAGCTTCTCGCCCAGCAGCCGCACGGTGAAGTACTGGTCCTCCACCAGGGCGAGGTGCTTCAGCAGCCCGCCGAGGGTGAGCGCGGAGGGCGCGAGCCGATGTCCGAGCGCCGCCCCGTCGAGCCCCTCGCTCTTCCAGGCGAAGGTGCGCCGCTGCCGCTCCAGGGATCCGATCAGGGTGTCGAGTTCCGTTCCGGCGACGGGCGGTTCCCACCAGACGGCCGACCGGGTGTCATCAGTCATGCCCCTAAAGCTACGACCCGCCACTGACAACGGCCCCCGAACCGCTGGTCGTTCAGTTCCCGTTGGCGGCCAGCAACTCCCTTACGCAGCGCCGCAGCCAGGCGTGTGCGGGGTCGGCGTCGTGGCGCGGGTGCCAGGCCAGGCCGAGGGGGATCGGCGGCAGCGGCAGGGGGACTTCGAAGGTGGCGAGGCCCAGGGCGGTGGCCAGCGGGACTCCCCAGGAGCTGATCAGGCCGATCAGGTCGGAGTCGCGCAGCACGAAGAGGGAGGCCGGGAAGGTGCCGACGGTCCCCACCACATCGCGTTCCAGGCCGAGTTCGGCCAACGCGGCGTCGACGGGGCCGTGCAGCTTGCCGCGCCGCGAGACGTTCAGGTGACCGGCCGCGGTCGCGTACCGCTCGGGCGTCAGATCGCCGGCCAGCAGCGGGTGTCCGGACCGTACGACGCCGAGCATGCGGTCCTCGTGGAGCTGCTCCACCCGCACCTCGGGCGCGGTGGTGTCGATCGCCCCGACCTCCAGATCGGCCGTGCCCTGCCGCAGGTACGGCAGGTCCACGTGGGCCTCGGCGAGGAAGCGGATGCGGATGCCGGGCGCCTCCGCGGCGGCCCGGGCGAAGAGGGTGGCGGCCTGGGTGCCGGCGATCGCGTCGGAGCCGATGATCGTGAACGTCCGGGAGACGGTGCGCAGATCGGTGTCCCGGCCCGGCGCGAACAGCGCCCGCGCCCGCTCCACCACCGCGCTCACCTCGGCGCGCACGGCCAGTGCGTGCGGGGTCGGCACCATCCCGCGTCCGGCCCGCACCAGCACCGGGTCGCCGAGGGCTCTGCGGATCCGGCCGAGGGTACGGCTCATGGCCGGTTCGGACAGATGCAGCCGCCGCGCGGCCCCCTGCACGCTCTGCTCTTCGAGGAGGACGTCCAGCGCGACCAGCAGATTCAGGTCGAGGCTGCCGGGGGAACCGGTGGATTGCGTCATACGCAGTCGTCCCTTGCAAAGGTTGCACTGGAAAGCAGGTCAGCGCCGACCCTACGGTGACAGGGCATCCCACACCACCCACCAGCTCCCCGGGAGGAGCCGTGCCCGCGCACGCCCTGAAACGCCCTGTCCTGCTCGTGCTGTGCGCCTGCGTGCTGGTCGCGCAGAGCATGGTCGCCGCCATCAACCTCCTCATCCCCGAACTGGCCGCGTCGGCCCTGCATCCCTCGCACAGCGAGATCCTGTGGACCGTCGACGCCTATGTCATCGCCTTCGCGGCCCTGCTCATCCCGGCCGGCGCGCTCGGCGACCGGTACGGCCGCAAGGGCGCCCTGCTCGCGGGGCTCGCCCTGTTCGCGGCGGGCGCGGCCACCAGCGCACTCGCGCCGGACCCCGCCGTACTGATAGCGGGCCGCGGCCTGTCCGGCGCCGGAGCCGCCCTGATCACCCCGGCCACCCTGTCGATCCTGGTCCACCTGTCCGCGCCCGAGCGGCGCGCCCGCGCCCTCGCCTCCTGGACCCTGGCACTGGGCCTGGGCGGCGCGGCCGGCAACCTGGGCGGCGGCCTGGTCGGCCAGTTCCTGTCCTGGCGGGCCCTGTTCGCCGCCATGGTCCCGCTGGCCGCGCTGTTCGCCCTGGCCGTCGCCGTCGTCACCCCGCGCACCGAACGCTCCGCGCACAGCAACCTCGACCCGCTCGGCACTCTGCTCCTCACGGCGGGCCTGGTGGCGGTGCTGTTCGGCATCATCGAGGGCACCACCTACGGCTGGACGTCGGCGCCCATCCTCGGCTCCTTCGCGGCGGGCGCCGTACTGACCGCCCTCTTCACCGCGCACGCCCTGCGCTCGCCGCGCCCCCTCTTCGACCCCCGCGTCTTCGCCTCCGCCCGGCTGCGCTCGGCGTCCCTCGGCACGGCGGCCGGCTTCTTCGGCCTCTTCTCCCTCTTCTTCGTCAACTCGCAGTACCTGCAGGGCGTCAAGGGCTACGACGCGGCCGTCACCGGCGTCGCGATCATGCCGCTGACGATCGGCATGGCCCTGGTCCCGAGGCTCGCCGCCCGCTGGGCGGGCCACCCGCGCGCGGTCGTCGGCGCCGGGCTCACCCTGATCGGCCTCGGGCTGCTCGGCGCGTCCACCGTCGACGCGGCCACGCCGTACTGGACGTACGCCTGCTGGCTGCTGGTCATCTCGGCGGGCACCGGTCTGTCCATGCCCGCCCTCACCCTCGGCGTGGTCAGCTCGCTCCCGCCCCACCAGGCGGGCCTCGGCTCCGGGCTCGGCACCACGGCCCGCGAGACCGGCGCGGCCCTCGGGGTCGCGGTCACCGGCACGATCCTGTCCGCGCACGGCGACCTCGCCTCCGGGATGGGCCCGGCCCTGCGTACCGTCGCGCTGCTGGTCCTCGCGGCGACGGCGCTCGTGGTGGCCGGTTACGGCCGCCGCACCCCGACACGCTCTATCGCGTCCAACTCGGAACGCGTACTATCGCGTTCTACCGACGCCTGAGCAACTCCCCGCACACTACGGCCCGTTGAGGAGCCCCCGATGCCCGCCCTCCTGAACCCCGTCCTCGACCTGCTGACCCTGCGCGGCACCGTCACCGAGGCCGAGCAGATCACCGCCCGCATGCGCCGCCTGCGCATCGACGGCGAGCAGCTCGCCGGCCTCGACGTCCGGCCCGGCCAGCAGGTCCGGGTCCTGGTCACCGGCCTGACCCTGCGGACGTACTCGGTCTGGCGCTACGACCCTTCCGGCGTCGTCGAGTTGTGCGTCCTCGACCACTCCGAGGGCGGGCCGGGCGCCCGGTGGGGCCGGACCGTCGAGGCGGGCGAGCCGGTACGGCTGCGCAGGCCCGAGGGCACCTTCACGCTGCGCCCCGACGCCGCCCACCACGTCTTCGTCGGCGACGAGACGGCCGCGGTCGCCTTCGGCGCGATGCTCGCGGCGCTGCCCGAGGAGGCCCGGATCTCCGGGTGCGTCGAGACGGAGACGGCCGCGGACCGGCTGCCCCTCCCCCACGCGGAGCGCCTCGACTGGGTGCTCAGGGCCGGGACCTCGCTGCCGGAGGCGGTACGCCGGCTCGCTCCCGAACCCGGCGGGGTCGCCTACGTCGCCGGGGAGGCGCGGGCCGTGCAGGCGGTGCGGAAGGTGCTGGTCCAGGAGGCGGGATGGGACCGGCGTGCGGTCCTCACCAAGCCGTTCTGGACGCCGGGCAAGCGCGGGATGGAGTGACTCCGCAGACGGCAACGGGCCCCGTTCCGGAGGAGTCCGGAACGGGGCCCGTGGGGTGCGGGGGGCTCAGATGAGGCCGAGGGCGCGGACCGCGTCGCGCTCCTCCGCCAGCTCCTGCACCGACGCGTCGATGCGGGCGCGGGAGAACTCGCTGATCTCCAGGCCCTGGACGATCTCGTAGACGCCGTCCTTGGTGGTGACCGGGAAGGAGGAGATCAGGCCCTCCGGGACGCCGTAGGAACCGTCCGACGGGATGCCCATGGAGGTCCAGTCGCCGTCGGCGGTGCCGTTGACCCAGGTGTGCACGTGGTCGACGGCGGCGTTGGCGGCAGAGGCCGCGGAGGAGGCACCGCGGGCCTCGATGATGGCCGCGCCGCGCTTGGCGACGGTCGGGATGAACTCCTCGGCCAGCCACTTCTCGTCGCCCACGACCTCGGCGGCGTTCTTGCCGGCGACCGTGGCGTGGAAGATGTCGGGGTACTGGGTGGCGGAGTGGTTGCCCCAGATGGTCAGGCGCTTGATGTCGGCGACCGTCGAGCCCGTCTTCTTCGCGAGCTGGGTCAGCGCGCGGTTGTGGTCGAGGCGGGTCATCGCGGTGAAGCGCTCGGCCGGTACGTCCGGCGCGGCGGCCTGGGCGATCAGCGCGTTGGTGTTGGCCGGGTTGCCGACGACCAGGACCTTGATGTCGTCCGCGGCGTGGTCGTTGATGGCCTTGCCCTGCGGCTTGAAGATGCCGCCGTTGGCCTCCAGGAGGTCACCGCGCTCCATGCCCTTGGTGCGGGGGCGGGCGCCGACCAGGAGGGCGACGTTGGCGCCGTCGAAGGCGACGTTCGGGTCGTCGGAGATGTCGATGCCCTCAAGGAGCGGGAAGGCGCAGTCGTCGAGCTCCATGGCGGTGCCCTCGGCGGCCTTGAGCGCGGGGGTGATCTCCAGGAGGCGGAGCCGGACCGGCACGTCCGCGCCGAGCAGCTGGCCGGAGGCGATGCGGAAGAGCAGGGCGTAACCGATCTGGCCGGCCGCGCCGGTGACGGTGACGTTCACGGGAGTGCGGGTCATGGCGTTCTCCGTATGACAGCTGGCGGTGGGCGTCCTTGCCCTGGGTGCCCTGGGGTGCGGACGTACAAATGATCGATCTCTTGGTATCAAGAGATCCACCGGTCAGGCTATCGCGCATCAAGGATGCCGGAGGTCGAGGGGTCCGTGTGGCTCACCCCACAAAAGAGGCGGCCGCCTGTCCGGGAGAGGGTGGACAGGGCGGCCGCCACTCGGGGGTACCGGTTTCCGGACTCCCGTGGGGGGATACACCTCGCGTGCCCAGGAAGGAGGCCGGCATTCCTGTGTTCCGCCGGTTTCTTCGCCGGCCGGCGTTGCCGCGAGGTCCGGGGGCTGCCGCCCCCGCCCCCCGCTGTCGGCCTTCGGTCTCGTCCTCGGTCGCCGGACGGGCTGTTCTGGTCACGCTTTCTACGTCGTGCACCCCTGCTGCCCCGAGGCCAGCGTCGCGCACGCCTTCGCCTGTGCCGCGTCCCGCACCGCCACCATCGGCGTGTACGCGATCGTGTCGCCGGTGGCCGTGATGGAGCCGCGCTCCGTGGTGGTCCCGGCCGTGACCCGGACCGAGTCGCCCTGGGCGGCCCCGGTGATACGGCCCCACGCGGCGCCGCAGGTCCTGCTGTAGCGGACCTCCAGGGTGGTCGCGCCGACCGCGACGGTCTTGGCGGTGGTCACGAGGTCGCCGCTGCACCCCATGGCCTCCGCGTCCTTGCCGGTGCACCCGGCGCCCGCGCACTTCACCCCGGCCGGGAGGTGGCTGCTGGTGCCGGTGGAGGGGGTGGCCGCGGCGCCGTTGCCCTGGTTCTTCTTCCCGCCGCCGTCGCCTCCGGTGAGGAAGAGGACCGCGGCGATGACCACGACCACGCCGACGACCCCGGCGAGGAACATCGTCAGCCGCCGCCTGCCGCCGCCGGGCGGGGCCGGGGGCGCGGCCGGGCCGCGGGAGCCCGTGCCCTCGCGGCGGTTCGCGTCGGGCGCCGTCGGCTGGGGCGGGATGGTGGGCGAGACGCCCGCCGGCCCGGCGATCCCCGGCATCGCCACGGCGCTGCCCGCCCGGCGCGGCGCCTTGCCGCCGGCGGCGGTCGCGGACGTGGCCGGCGGCGCCCCGAACTCCCCCAGCGCGGCCCGCGCCTGGGAGATCCGGATCGCCTCCATGGTCATGTCGTGCCGCATCTCCGAACGGCTCCAGGCCCGTTCGGCCAGCTCCCACATGGTCGTGAGGTGGACGGGATCGGTGTCGGTGACCTCGGCGAGCGCGACGACCGCGCCCTTGGGCGCCAGCAGACGGCCGTTGAGATAGCGCTCCCAGGACGTCTTGGCGTAGCCGGTGCGGTCGGACAGCGCCGCGACGCTCAGCCCGCCGCGGTCCACGAGCCGCCGCAGCTGGGTCGCGAACTCCTTGACCTGCGGATCGAGTTCATCCGGCAGGGCTTTCCAACGAGGCATTGCTTCCCCCCTCTTTCCCCCGGTCCTCTTTCCCCCGGTTCGGTGCCGTGTCTTCCTCCGCGTTTCCCCCCTGCGCGGTGCCCCGCGCCGGGTCCCCGTTCTGGCTACCCACCGGGATGCGGCGGCCCCGGCGGACAGTCCCCGAGCAGGGGGCGCACAGGAGCATCGACCCGTCCGGCATGCACCGTTGCACGCCGGCCGCCGTACGGTCCAACGGGCCGCCGACTCGTCCAGATTGGACACGTTAGCCCGGCTGTGAGTCGGCTTCGTGACATATCCGCGAACTTGTCAACACATCGACACACCGGTCATCCAGCCGTGACCTCGCAGGCCACAGGGCGCTCAGCTCACCCGAGAGCCACGGCGCCGACGACCGCCACCAGGAGCAGCACGAGCAGCAGCAGGACCGCGTACAGCAGCAGTCGGCCGTGCGGGCGGGGCGCCGGGTCCGGCTCCGGCCGGTCCCACCACGGGAGGGTCGGGTCGTCCTCGTACCCCTCCGCCTCCCCCGCGCCCGCCGGGCGGTCCGGCGCGGTCGCGGGGCGCGGCCAGGCCTGGACGGCGAGTTCCCAGCGCACGGCGTGCCGTTCGGCGTCGGCGCCGGCCAGGCCCGCGACCCGGCACAGTGCGACGACGGCCTGACGGGGCGGCGGCTGCACGGCGTTGAGATAGCGCTGCCAGGAGGACTTGCTGTACGCGGTGCGGGCGCCCAGCGCGACCAGGCTGAGACCGGTGTCGTCCTTGAGGAGCCGCAGCTGCTCCACGAAGTGCCGCACCTCCGGCGGGAGCCCCTCCGGCAGCGGCTGCCAGCCGCCCATCACACACCTCCACGGCCTGCCTCGTTGCCAGTTTGTTGCCAGTTCAGAGCGGGTGACGACGGCGGGCGTCCCGACGGTTCCCGCAGGCTGTGGCAGTACGGGCGGCCCGTGGCGGAACTGTCACATCTCTGCCACCGCCGACGGACAGCCGTTGAACAGCCGCGGCACGGTGGGAAGGCTGATTCCGGACGGCGGTCCGTCCTGCTCGGGGGAGGGGACGGGCCGCCTTTCGGACAGATCCGGCGGACGGGTCCGGTCGGTTAGGTCCCGCCGGGCAGATCCGGTCGGACAGATCCGGTCGGACAGATCACGTCGGTCAGATCACGTCGGACGCTTCCCGCCGGGCGGGTCGCCGGTCAGTTCGCCGGTCCGCCCGGGGTCACCAGCCCCGTCTCGTACGCCACCACCACCGCCTGCGCCCGGCTGCCCAGGTCGAGCTTGGTCATGGTGCGGTTGAGGTGCGTCTTCACGGTCGCCTCGCTGATGTAGAGGCGGTCGGCGATCTCCAGGTTGGACAGCCCCCGCGCGGTGAGCTTGAGGACCTCGACCTCGCGGGAGGTCAGCACGTCGAGGTCGGGCGGCGGTCCGGCGTCGGGGCCGGGGCCGTGCCGGTGGGCGAAGGCCTCGACCAGGCGCCGGGTGACGCTGGGCGCGAACAGGGCGTCACCGCCGGCCACCGCGGTGACCGCGGCCAGCAGCCGTTCGGGGCCGGAGTCCTTGAGGAGAAACCCGGAGGCGCCGGCGCGCAGCGCGCCGTACACGTACTCGTCAAGGTCGAAGGTGGTGAGGACGAGGATGCGGGGTGCGGGGCCCTCCGCCCGGGCGAGGATGCGCTCGGTGGCCTCGATGCCGTTGACCCCCGGCATCCGGATGTCCATGAGGACGACGTCGGGCCGGGTCTCGGCGGCCAGCCGCACCGCCTCCGCACCGTCCCCCGCCTCGCCGGCCACCTCGAACCCGGGGGCGGCCTCCAGCAGGCCCACCAGGCCCGCGCGGATGAGGAACTGGTCGTCGACCACGAGCACTCTGGTCATCCGGTACGGTCGTCCCCCCGCCGTGCGAGTGCGGCCGATGTCGGCAGGGTCAGCTCGACCGCGAAGCCGCCCTCGGAGCGTGGGCCGACGCTGATCGTCCCGCCGTAGAGCTTGGCCCGCTCCCGCATGCCAATCAAGCCATGTCCGGCGCCCGTTCGCACTCTGTCCGGATTCACCCCCTCTCCGTCGTCGCGGACGGACACGGTCAGCTCGTTCGTCCCGTACCGGAGCAGCACGAGCGCGTGGGCGCGGCCGGCGTGCTTGAGGACGTTGGTGAGCGCCTCCTGGACGACGCGGTAGGCGCACAGCTCCACGCCGGGCGGCAGCGGCCGGGGGTCCCCCTCGACCACGAACTCGACGGGCAGCCCGCCGGCCCGCACCCTCTCGACGAGCTCGACCAGGCGCGCCAGGGTCGGCATGGGAGCGCGCTCGGCGGCGTGCGGATCCTCGTCCCTGAGCACCTGGAGCATGCGCCGCAGCTCGTCCAGGGCCTCCCCGCTGGTGTCGGCGATGGTGCCGAGCGCCCCGCGCGCCTTCGCCGGATCGGACTCGAAGACGAATCTGGCGAGCCCCGCCTGCACGGAGATCACCGACATGTGATGGGCGACGACGTCGTGCAACTCCCGTGCGATCCGCCCGCGTTCCTCGACCACCGCCCGCCGTGCCCGCTCGGTCTGCTCGGCCCGCAGATGCCGGGTGAGCGCGGCGGACCGCTGTGCGAGATGCCCGAACCAGACCAGCACCGAGCAGTACAGCAGTGCCTGCATGACGACCGACGGCATCGAGGAGTCGTCGGTGACGATCCCCGCGTACAGCCACATGCCGGTCATGCAGGCCGCGCAGCCGACGGCGACCCGGACCGGCCGTACCGACGCGATCGTGTACAGCGCCAGCATGGAGCCGAAGGTGCACACCACGGGCCAGAAGCCGAGGCTGACGTAGACGATCGAGGCACCCTGCATGACGGCGAAGACCGCGACCGGCCACCGCCCGCGCAGGGCGACGGGCAGCTGTGCCAGCCCGATCAGCGCATACGCCCGCGCGTCCGGCTGCGGCCACCCCTGCGTGGGCGACTCCCGCCCCAGCAACACGGCCATCACGACCGTCATGCACGCGATCAGCGTGTCGACGGCGAGTGGGGGCGGGTTCCGCAGTCGCATCGCCGCAGCGTAGCCCGGGGCCCGGGGAGGGCGAGTCAATCGCCGGACGTACCGCGGAAGTTGTAGGAGGTTCAACCGGGAGTGGGATTCGCGGACGAAGCCGGCCCCCTACCTTCGAACCGGGGGAGGAGGCCCGCACCCACCGGGGGAGGTGCGGGCCCATTTCAAGCACCGGTGACATCAGCGCCCCGACAGGGGCGCGGGGCTGTGTCGCATGTGCGGCTACCGCCGCGTGGGCGCGCCCAGCCCCACGAGCCCGCACCCGCACTCACCGGGGAAGAGGCTGGCCCATTTCAAGCACCGGTGACATCAGCGCCCCGACAGGGGCGCGGGGCTGTGTCGCATGTGCGGCTACCGCCGCGTGGGCGCGCCCAGCCCCACGAGCCCGCACCCGCACTCACCGGGGAAGAGGCTGGCCCATTTCAAGCACCGGTGACATCAGCGCCCCGACAGGGGCGCGGGGAACTGCGCGAACGGCCACAGCGCACCCGCAGCCGACAACGAATCCTCAGCTCTTCATCGTGAAATGCAGCGTGTCCTTCAGATAGGGGATGACCAGCCACGGCTTCGGCTGCGCCATCAACGCCAGCAGCACGATCGCCAGCCCCAGCACCCCGTACGTCGCGATGTCCGTGAACCGCGACCGGACCGCGAGCATCCCCACGCTCGGCAGTATCCACCGCATCACCGCCCCGGCCAGCAGCGCCGCCCCGATCAGCAGCGCGCCGATCCGGAACTGGTCCAGCGAGGTCAGCAGCAGCCCCACCCCGACGGCCGCCAGCACGACCAGCATCGGCCACTGCCGGGCCGGCGCCGGCAGATCCCCCGACGCGGCCCTGCCGCCCCCTTCGGGGCGTGCCGTGTCCCGGGTGAACAGCGGGAAGCGCCGGGTCGCCCGGCGCCCCGCGCCCCGCTCGTGACCGCCGTCAGCCGACACTGCGCTCCGCCGCCTCGACCACGTTGACGAGCAGCTGGGCCCGGGTCATCGGCCCGACACCGCCGGGGTTCGGGGAGATCCATCCGGCGACCTCGGCGACCCCGGGGTGCACATCGCCGACGATCTTGCCCTCGGCGTTGCGGGAGACGCCGACGTCGAGGACGGCCGCGCCCGGCTTGACGTCCTCGGGACGGATCAGGTGCGGGGAACCGGCGGCGGCGACGATGATGTCGGCGCGCTTGAGGTGCGAGGCGAGATCGCGCGTACCGGTGTGGCACTGCGTGACCGTCGCGTTCTCGCTGCGCCGGGTGAGGAGCAGCGGCATCGGGCGCCCGATGGTCACGCCGCGGCCGACGACCACGACCTCGGCGCCCTTGATCTCGACGCCGTGGCGGCGCAGCAGGGTGAGCACGCCGTTGGGGGTGCAGGGCAGCGGCGCCGGCTCGCCGAGCACCAGCCGGCCGAGGTTCATCGGGTGCAGGCCGTCCGCGTCCTTGTGCGGGTCCATCAGTTCCAGGATGCGGTTCTCGTCGATGCCCTTGGGCAGCGGGAGCTGGACGATGTAGCCGGTGCAGGCGGGGTCGTCGTTGAGCTCGCGGACGACCGCCTCGATCTCCTCCTGGGTCGCGGTGGCCGGGAGTTCGCGCTGGATGGAGGCGATGCCGACCTGCGCGCAGTCGCGGTGCTTGCCGGCGACGTACTTCTGGCTGCCGGGGTCGTCCCCGACGAGGATCGTGCCGAGGCCGGGCGTGACGCCCTTCTCCTTCAGCGCCGCCACGCGGGCGGTCAGATCGGACTTGATCGCGGCTGCGGTGGCCTTGCCATCGAGAATCTGGGCGGTCATGGCTCCATCCTCGCGGATGCCGGTCTCCCGGTTCCAGTCGGGTGTGCGGTCATGATCAATGATGTTGCACTTGCACAACACATCGCGAATCGGGGTGGACAACAACACGCCCGTACTAAACGATGAGCGGCGCAGTATCGCGGTCCGGTGGGGGGCAAACCGCTCAGATCATGACGTACCTCCGTCCTTGTCCGCGTCGTCCCCGCAGGTCCAACGGAGGAAACGCGTCATGAGTTTCGGCTCGCCCAACAACCCCTATGGTCAGCCGCAGGACCCGCAGCAGGGTCAGCCCGGCTACGGATACCCGCAGCAGCCCGGCTACCAGCAGGCCCCGCAGGGCGTGCCGCCGCAGCAGGGCTACGGCTACCCCCAGCAGCCGGGCTACCCGCAGCAGCCCGGCTACCCCCAGCAGGGCGGCTACGGCTACCCGCAGCAGGGGTACGGCGCGACTCCGCCCTACGCGAACTGGGGTCAGCGCTTCGGTGGCACCATCGTCGACGGTCTGGTCTTCCTGGTGCCGTACATCCTGGTGATCGTCGGCCGGAACAACGGGGCGATCCGGGCGATCGGCCTCCTCGCCGTCCTCGGTGTCGCCATCTGGCAGCTGATCATGGAGGGCCGCACCGGCCAGACGGTCGGGAAGAAGGCGCTGGGCATCCGCCTGGTCAAGGAGGCCACCGGCCAGCCGATCGGCGTCGGCATGGCGTTCGTGCGCCGTATCGCGCACATCCTGGACAGCCTCGCCTGCTACCTGGGCTGGCTGTGGCCGGCGTGGGACTCCAAGCGCCAGACGTTCGCCGACAAGGTCTGCGGCACGATCGTGATCCGCAGCAACTGAGCGTTCGCCGGTACTCCAAGGGCCGTGTCCCCGCGTCGGGGACACGGCCCTGGTGTCTGCGTTCTCCGTGCGACGGCTCAGTGGAAGAAGTGCCGCGTGCCGGTGAAGTACATCGTCACGCCCGCCTTCTTCGCGGCCTCGACGACGAGTTCATCCCGGATCGATCCTCCGGGCTGCACAATCGCCTTGATCCCGGCCGCGCTCAGGACGTCGATGTTGTCCGGGAACGGGAAGTAGGCGTCCGACGCGGCATAGGAACCGCGCGCCCGCTCCTCACCGGCCCGCGCGATGGCGAGTTTGCAGGAGTCGACGCGGTTGACCTGGCCCATGCCGACGCCGACCGAGGCGCCGTCCTTGGCGAGCAGGATGGCGTTGGACTTCACGGCCCGGCAGGCCTTCCAGGCGAACGCGAGCTCGGCCAGTTCCTCCGGGCTGAGCGCCTCGCCGGTCGCGAGGGTCCAGTTGGCCGGGTCGTCGCCGTCGGCCTGGAGGCGGTCGGTGACCTGGAGCAGGACGCCGCCGTCGACGGGCTTGACCTCGACCGGGTTGGCGGGGGCGCCCGGCGCCCTCAGCACCCGGATGTTCTTCTTCTTGGCGAGGGCCTCGAGAGCCCCCTCCTCGTAGTCGGGCGCGACGATGACCTCGGTGAAGATCTCCGCGACCTGCTCGGCCATCTCCTTGCTCACCGGCCGGTTGACGGCGATGACCCCGCCGAACGCCGACAGCGGGTCACAGGCGTGCGCCTTGCGGTGCGCCTCGGCGACGTCCGAACCGACCGCGATGCCACAGGGGTTGGCGTGCTTGATGATCGCGACGCACGGCTCGTCGTGGTCGTACGCGGCACGACGCGCGGCGTCCGTGTCCGTGTAGTTGTTGTACGACATCTCCTTGCCGTGCAGCTGCTCGGCCTTGGCGAGGCCGCCACCGCTGGCGTCGACGTAGAGGGCGGCAGGCTGGTGCGGGTTCTCGCCGTAGCGCAGGGTGTTCTCGCGCTCCCAGGTGGCACCGAGGAAGTCGGGGAACTGCGACTCGTCCACGGGCGCGTACTCGGAGGCGAACCAGCTCGCGACCGCCACGTCGTACGACGCGGTGTGCTGGAAGGCCTCGGCGGCGAGCCGCTTGCGGGTGGCGAGGTCGAAGCCGCCCTCGGCGACGGCCTTGAGAACGTCGGCGTACCGCGCGGGGCTGGTGACGATCGCGACCGAGGGGTGGTTCTTGGCGGCGGCGCGGACCATGGAGGGGCCGCCGATGTCGATCTGCTCGACGCACTCGTCGGGCGTGGCGCCGGAGGCGACGGTCTCGCGGAACGGATAGAGGTTGCTGACCACGAGGTCGAACGGCTCGACGCCGAGCTCTTCGAGCTGCCGCCGATGGTCCTCCAGGCGCAGGTCGGCGAGGATGCCGGCGTGCACCCTGGGGTGCAGGGTCTTGACCCGGCCGTCCAGGCACTCCGGGAAGCCGGTGAGCTCCTCGACCTTGGTGACGGGGACGCCGGCGGCGGCGATACGGGAGGCGGTGGAGCCGGTGGAGACGAGCGCGACACCGGCCTCGTGCAGTCCGCGGGCGAGCTCTTCGAGCCCGGTCTTGTCGTAGACGCTGACGAGCGCGCGCCGGATGGGCCGCTTGTTGCTCTCGGCGGTGGCGGTCACTGGATAACTACCTTTCGTCCCTCAATGCGATAGCCGTTGCGGGCGATCCGCCCCACGACCTCGACGAGCAGCCTTCGCTCGACGTCCTTGATGCGCTCGTGCAGAGCGCTCTCGTCGTCCTCGTCCCGGACCTCCACCACGCCCTGAGCGATGATCGGCCCGGTGTCGACGCCGTCGTCGACGAAGTGGACGGTGCAGCCGGTGACCCTGGCGCCGTACGCGAGCGCGTCCCGTACGCCGTGGGCCCCGGGGAAACTAGGCAGCAGGGCGGGATGCGTGTTGACGGTCCGCCCCCCGAACCGCGCCAGGAACTCCTTGCCGACGATCTTCATGAACCCGGCGGAGACGACGAGGTCGGGTGCGTGGGCGGCCACGGCGTCGGCCAGCGCCCGGTCCCACTCCTCCCGGTTCCCGAAGTCCTTCACCCTGGTCACGAACGTCGGGATCCCGGCCCGCTCGGCACGCGCGAGCCCCTCGATGCCGGCACGGTCGGCGCCCACGGCGACGACCTCGGCGCCGTAGGCCTCGACGCCGTTCTCGGCGATCGCGTCCAGGAGCGCCTGGAGGTTGGTGCCGGATCCGGAGACCAGCACGACGAGGCGCTTGGCCACGGGCTTGGCGGCCACGGTGGGGGCCCTTTCTCGGGGGAGCGTCGGTACGGCGGCCGGACTCGTACCCGCTTTGTACATTCGTACGAGTGCTTCGCGCCCCGGGATACGGGGAAGTCTACGAAGCGGCCGACCGTCAGCAACGATACCGGCACACCGGGCGGCCCCCACGGGACGGGGGCGTGGCCGGAAGGTAGCGTCTGGGAGGTACCGAGGCGGGAACGCGTCCGGGATACGGCGCGTTCACGGAACAGGCAGTCGTTTCGGCTGCTGTGCCGATCACCCGCAGCCAGCCGCCGTATCCAGCCGTATCGAGTCCTGTCCAGCCGAATCCATTCGTATCCAGCCGTATCCAGTCGTATTCAGTCGATCCATCAGCTCTGTTCTGTTCATCTTGATCTAGGGGAAGACGCTCACTTGATGCCGGACCGCAGCCTGGGACTTCGTATGCTCCCCCCGCAGTCGGTACTGGGGGGGACGCGTTCTGCCGTGCTGCTACGGGAGCGGCCGGCGTCACCGCCGGACGCGCCCTCGGACCGGCCGAAGGGCGACCAGCAGGACGACAACCCCTTCGCCCCGCCGCCGGAGGGCACGCCGGACACGCCCTGGCGGCCGCGCCGCCCGGCCGGTGACGACGATCAGGGGGCGCCCTGGGGCAGCCAGTGGAGCGACCGCCAGCCCGGCCGGCAGCCCGGCGGGTTCGGCGAGCGTCCCGACGGCGGCCCGAGCGGCGGCGGTCAGGGCGGGCCCGGCGGGCCCGGCGGCCCCGGCATGCGCTGGGACCCGACCGACCCGGCCCAGCGGCGGGCGCGGTACGCCCTGCTGTGCGGCATGTGGGCCTTCCTCTTCGCGCTCTTCAGCTGGCCGTACGTGGCGCTGCTGCTCGGTGTCCTGGCCGTCTACTGGGGCATCAGCGCGCTCCGCGCCAAGCCCCGCACCCCCGACGAGGCCACCACCGGCCGCCCCCAGACGACGGCGGCGATCAGCGGCCTGGTCACGGCGTCCCTGGCGCTGGCCCTGGTGGCGGCGAACTTCACGGCTCAGATGGTCTACCGCGACTACTACACCTGTGTCTCGGACGCCCTCACCAACGAGGCCAAGCAGTCCTGCGACCACCTGCTGCCGCAGGAGCTGCGCAACGTGCTGGGGAGCGGGAACAGCTGACGGCACGACCGGAGGGTCAGGGGCCGTCGGTGTCCTCGGCGGCCGGTTCGGACGGCTTCCGCAACGCCGTCCAGCGGGCCCTGCGGGCCGCCTCGTCCTCCCAGAATCCGGGCAGCGGGTCCCCGGGCAGCACCTCGTGCGGCTCGGCCGGCAGCGCCTCGTACCGCTCGGACCTGTCGCCGTCGCCCTGATCGGGCGGCAGCCCGACCACCACGACCTGGGCCGAGGCCGGGGTCGGGGTCGACAGCGAGGCCGGAGCCGCGGCCGACGGCGGGTGGCTCCCCTGCTTCCTCTGCTTGCTCTGCGCCCCTCGCTTTCCCTGCTTCCCCTGTGTCCCCTGCTTCCTCCGCTTCCTCCGCTTCTCGGCGGTGTGCTCCTCCCCCGGCTCTCTCCTCGCGAAGCCCAGCCATGCGGCGAGCGAGGCGGCGCCCTCCCTCCGCCAGGCCCGCAGCCCCAGGGCTCCCGGAACGCCCACCGCGAGCAGCCAGCCGCCGGTCGCCATGCCCGTCTGCCACCAGACCGGGCCGAAGCGGGTGAGCGCGCCGACGCCCAGCGGGCCGCCGGCCAGCTCGGCGAGCGCCGCGAGCAGCAGCGCGCACAGCAGCGCCGCCAGTGCCACCACCTTGGCCGTGCGCCCGGCCGACCAGCGCCGCCTGGCCGCCCTCGCCGCCACGAACCACGCCACCGTCACCCCGGCCGCCACCGGCACCACCCCGGCCGGCCAGTTCGCCGGAGTTCCGGGACCGTGCTGCGGCACCGCCGCCAGCAGCGGGAAGGGCGGGAGCAGCGGTGCCGGATCCGAGGCCAGGGGGTTCACAAGATGCCCGGCGCCGAGCGCGAAGCCGGGGCCCGCGGCGTACGACGCCGACCACACCGCCGCGTTCGGGATCAGCGAGACGCACAGGAGCAGGACCGCGCACCGGCCCGACCAGCCCTCCGTCAGCTGGAGGAACGACGACCGGGCCGCGCCGCCGTGCCCCACCAGTGACACCGCGAGCAGCAGCGTGCCGCCCCCGAAGAACACGGCCGTCCCGGCCAGGGACGCGCGGACGGCCGTACCCCACCGCACCCGCGTGTCGTGCCCGAGCAGCAGCCGGCGTGCCGCCGCGGGCAGCACCGGCACCATTGTCAGCAGTGGTTCACGCGGACGGCCGTATGCCGTCCACACCCCGGCGCCCGCCGCGGCCGTCGCGAGCAGCGGCAGACACACCGCCACCCATGCCCACTGGGGCCGCAGTTCGCCGCCGGACGCGTAGAGAGCGGCACAGCCGCCGATGCCGAGGTAGCCGACGACGACCCCGGTCCATGCGGTACGGGCGCGGACCGGCGGCGGTACGCCGGCGTCGTCGCCGTGTGGCGCGTCCACCGCGTCCCGCGCGCCCCGGTACACCAGCAGCGCCGGCAGGGCGGGCAGCAGCAACGGCGTCACCCCGACGGGAGCCGGTACCGCCGACAGCGTGTCGGTGCGGACCAGTTCGACGCCGTGGGCGAGCAGCCACAGCGCCGCCGCGACGTGCAGCGCGCCGCCCGGACCGCTGTCGGGGTACGGCGAGCTGACCCACAGCGCGATCGCCAGGACGGCGAACGCGCCCAGCCCGAGCCCGGCAGCGAGCGCGCCGGCCGCCAGGCCGGCGGCCAGTCCTGGGGAACGGTCGCGCAATCGGCTGAGCAGAGGCGACAACGACGGTCGGCGGGACGGCAACGACGGTCGGCGGGCGGTCATCCGAATCACGACCGCCATGCTCCCAACGACACGCGCTTTCCCGTCGTAACCGGCGAACAGCCGAAGTGTCGCTCAATATATGTTTATGTGCTTTTTCATAGGGAGGTGCGCCCGATGACGCAGAGCTCTGCCCGTACCGACGAGGCCGGACCGTCCACCGCTCTGACGCCCGCTCAGGCCTTCGACGCGCTCTACGCGTTCTGCGCCCCGGCCCTGGTACGGCAGACCTACCTGCTCACCGGCCGCCGGGAGCTGGCGCAGGAGGCGGTCGAGCGGGCCTTCCAACTCGCCTGGCAGAACTGGCCGCAGGTGGCCCGCGACCGGGACCCGGCCGGCTGGGTGCGGGCGGTGGCGCACGAGTGCGCGCTCTCCCCCTGGCACCGCTTCCGCCTGCGCCACCGCCACCCCGAACCCCCGCCGGCCGACGCGGCCGACCGCGCGCTCCTGGAGGCACTGCTGAAACTGCCGTCGACGTACCGCCGCACGCTGCTGTTGTACGACGGCGTCGGCCTCGACCTGCCGGAGACCGCGGCGGAGACGGAGGCGAGCACACCGGCGGCGGCCAACCGGCTGACCCGCGCGCGGCGGCTGGTCGCCGACCGGGTGCCGGAACTCGCCGACCCCGCCGCGCTGAACCGCCGGCTCGCCGAACTGGCCTCCACGGAGCGGCTGCGGGCGGCCCAGCCGCCGCCCACGGTGCGGACCTACGCCGAACGGCAGACCCGTTTCTGGACCCGGTCCGCGCTCGCCTTCACGGCGGCGATCATCGCGGCGACGACCCTCACGTTGCGGACGGCGCCGACGCACTACGAGGCACCGATCGGTCCGGCCCAGGCGATCAGCGGGGTCCCGGCGGAGGTGGGACTGGGACCGCTGTCCGCCGGGGAGCGGTCACTGCAGGCGAAGCTGCGGAAGTCTGCCGAGAACGGACCGGAGAGACTGGTGCCGGTGGCGAGGTAGCGCGTTCGGGTGCGGGTGGGTGGGGGCTGGTCGCGCAGTTCCCCGCGCCCCTGAAGGGGCGCCTCAGCCGCGGGCAGTCGTGCCTCCCCCAGTGCCTCAAGGGCCTGGGAGGTGCCCCCAGGCGGCACGGGTGGGCGCTGGGGGTCCCCCCTCTGGGGGAGGCACCCATCCAGCGTGGCCGGCGCAAACGTCGGTAGGCCCGCCCCCACCCCGGGGACGGGCCTACCGGCGTACCTCTATGGCGTTGTTCAGCCGGCGAGGATCTCGCGCGCCAGCTTCGCCGTCTCGGTCGGGGTCTTGCCGACCTTGACGCCCGCGGCCTCCAGGGCCTCCTTCTTCGCCTGGGCGGTACCGGACGAACCGGAGACGATGGCGCCGGCGTGGCCCATCGTCTTGCCCTCGGGCGCGGTGAAGCCCGCGACGTAGCCGACGACCGGCTTGGTCACGTTCTTCGCGATGAAGTCGGCGGCCCGCTCCTCGGCGTCGCCACCGATCTCACCGATCATCACGATCAGGTCGGTGTCGGGGTCGGCCTCGAACGCGGCGAGCGCGTCGATGTGCGTGGTGCCGATGATCGGGTCGCCACCGATGCCGACGGCGGTCGAGAAGCCGATGTCCCGGAGCTCGTACATCATCTGGTACGTCAGCGTGCCGGACTTCGAGACCAGGCCGATACGGCCCGGCTTGGTGATGTCGCCCGGGATGATGCCGACGTTGGACTGGCCGACGGTGATGATGCCGGGGCAGTTCGGGCCGATGATCCGGGTCTTGTTGCCCTTCTTGCCGGCGTACGCCCAGAACGACGCCGAGTCGTGCACGGCGATGCCCTCGGTGATCACGACGGCCAGCGGGATCTCGGCGTCGATGGCCTCGACGACCGCGTCCTTGGTGAACTTCTCCGGCACGAAGATGACGGAGACGTTGGCGCCGGTGGCCTCGATGGCCTCCTTGACCGTGCCGAAGACCGGTACCTCGGTACCGTCGAAGTCGACCTTCTGTCCCGCCTTGCGCGGGTTCACGCCGCCCACGACGTTGGTGCCGTCGGCCAGCATGAGCTTGGTGTGCTTCATGCCCGTGGCGCCGGTCATGCCCTGGACGATGACCTTGCTGTCCTTGTTGAGCCAGATAGCCATGGTGTGTTGTGTCCTCGTCCTGAGTGCTTACTTGGCGGCGTTTGCCAGCTCGGCGGCCTTGTCGGCGGCGCCGTCCATGGTGTCGACGCGCTGCACCAGCGGGTGGTTGGCGTCGGTGAGGATCTTGCGGCCCAGCTCGGCGTTGTTGCCGTCGAGGCGGACGACGAGCGGCTTGGAGACGTCCTCGCCGCGGTCCTCCAGAAGCTTCAGGGCCTGCACGATGCCGTTGGCGACCTCGTCGCAGGCGGTGATGCCACCGAAGACGTTGACGAAGACCGACTTGACGTCGGGGTCGCCGAGGATGATCTCCAGGCCGTTGGCCATGACCTGGGCGGAGGCGCCGCCGCCGATGTCGAGGAAGTTGGCGGGCTTGACGCCGCCGTGCTTCTCACCGGCGTACGCCACGACGTCCAGGGTGCTCATGACGAGACCCGCGCCGTTGCCGATGATGCCGACCTCGCCGTCGAGCTTGACGTAGTTGAGGTTCTTCTCCTTGGCGGCGGCCTCGAGCGGGTTGGCCGCGGCCTTGTCGTGGAGCTCCGCCCAGTCCGCGTGGCGGAACTCGGCGTTGTCGTCCAGCGACACCTTGCCGTCCAGGGCGATGACGTCACCGGAGGCGACCTTCGCCAGCGGGTTCACCTCGACGAGGAGGGCGTCCTCCTTGATGAAGGTGTCCCACAGCGTGACCAGCACGTCGGCGACCTTGTCGGCGACCTCGGCCGGGAACTTCGCCGCGGCGACGATCTCCTTGGCCTTGGCCAGGTCCACACCGTCGATCGCGTCGATCGGGGTCTGGGCCACGGCGTCGGGGCGGGTGGCCGCCACCTCCTCGATCTCCATGCCGCCCTCGACGGAGGCGATGGAGAGGAAGGTGCGGTTGGCACGGTCGAGGAGGAAGGAGACGTAGTACTCCTCGAGGATCTCCGGGGCGGTCTCGGCGATCATCACCTTGTGGACCGTGTGGCCCTTGATGTCCATGCCGAGGATGTCCGTCGCCCGGGCGACGGCCTCGTCCGCGGAGGCGGCCAGCTTGACGCCACCGGCCTTGCCGCGGCCACCGACCTTCACCTGCGCCTTGACGACGGACTTGCCGCCCAGCCGCTCGGTGATCGCGCGCGCCGCCTCAGGCGTGTCGATGACTTCACCGGCCAGCACCGGTACATCGTGCTTGGCGAAGAGGTCCCTCGCCTGGTACTCGAACAGGTCCACGCGCTTCCGTCCCTATCAGTGATCTCGCGGTTCGTTGGATGCGTGGGCGTGCCGCGAAGGGCAACGTGACGTCCGCGTGTGTCACAAGGGGGGCGCACACGGTGTCCGAGCGCGCGGCATGTCCGTCTCGCAGATTATCGCCGCTCGCTGGGGGTCTCTAAATCGGGAGTCACACCTGAGCGGTGATACCTGTCACATGATGCCGGGTATCCCGGGTTCTCGTGGCACGGCGTGCCGTCTTGCGTGCGATGTGCGAGGCCTCACCGGGCTGGGGTTGGCCCGGTGAGGCCTCAGGCCCCTCTCGGGGATGGGCGGCCGGTCCCCGCCCCACGGGGACCGGCCGCCCGTACCGGGGGGTGGCAGACCGGCCGGACCGACGGCGTTCGGCCGTCCGGGCGACCACCCCCCGGAGTCAGACGGAGTACGTCCCGGCGTCCTGCGGACCGCCGACGCACTCCGGGCTCACGGCCTCGGGAACGAAGGAGGGAAGGGGGCCGAACAGGTGGTCGACGCCGTCCCCGGGGGCAGCCGGGGAGGCGGTGCTCTCCCTCGTCCTTTCCTTCGCCCTTTCCCTCTCCCTTGCCTTTGCCGCGCGGGCTGCCCGGGCGCCGTAGATGGCCTCGGCGGCCCGGATCTCGGCGGTGGCGGTGCGGCCTGCCTGGCCGGTGGCGGCCTCCGGTCCGGCGGCGGGTGTGAAGACGGAGCGGCGGATGTTCTTGTTCATACGTACGTCAGTCCTTCGGGGCTCCGGTGCGTTCGGGACGCGGAGCCGGGAGGCTTCCGGGGGGTGCCGGAAGCGCGGCTGGGGACATCGCCGTCCGGAAGGGGCTCGGAGGAGGAGCCGAGGGAGGGGTTCCTCCGGGGTCCGGACGGGTGGGCAGACCTGTTCCGCCCCCGCGCGACAGGTCTGTGGCGGGGAAGGGGGTCGCCGGTCCTAGCCGGGGAACAGGGGGATGTCCCGGTATCTGTCCGGGGTCCCGGCCGCGTCGAGACGCGCGGCGGCACCGGGCGCGAGCCTGAGCGGCACCCGGTCCGTGAAGGTCACGGCGTACGCGTCACCGTGCCGGGAGGGGCCGGCGTCGACCGCCGACTTGCCCAGCGCGCCGTCCGGGTCTCCGGTGGGCGCGGGGCGGGTGGGAACGTCGGCGGCGCGGGCGGCACGGTGGCCGCCGGTGTGTGCCGCCGTGCCGGGCGCGAAGGCCACGGCGGTGCTCCGCGGCCCGTACGACACGACGGTGGTCGCCGCCGCTTTCTTTTCCGTGCGGGACTTGCCGTGCCCGGCGTTGTGCGTGACCGGCGTCCGCGGCTGCGCGGGGCCGGGCGCCGACGTCACCGGTGCCGGTGTCGGTGCCGAATCGACCGGTGGCTCGGAGACGACGGGAAGCTCCGGCACCTGAACCACCAGAACCACGGGCAGCTCCGTCACCTGCCGCACCGTCTCGGTGAGCGTCTCGGTCAGGGCCGAGGTGACGGGAGAGTTCACGGTCGCGGCCACCGTGTCGGTCACGGACCGGACGACCTCGTGGACGCCGGCCACCACCGGCGTCACCGGCACCCGATGGGGCGTCACCGCATCCCGCGGCGACGCCTTCTGGGGCACGACCGACGTCAACGACGGAGTCGAAGGCACCCCCTCGGCCGCCTGCGCCTGCTGCCCGCAGAGGAAGCCGAGCGCGAGGAGTCCGCCGACCAGCAGCGCCAGTTGCAGCGCACGCCGTTCCGGCGCCGTGCGCAACACGCGCACGACGGCACCGGACACAACTGCTGGCGAGGTCAAGACGGGGAGGATCCTCCCGTGCGGCGGAACAGAGCAGAGGGGGCCCAACGGCGTGAAGGCCGGTGAAAGAGCCGTGGAGACTTCGATCCTTGCACGGGACTCCCGAGGTTGCGCAAGCCCCCGTTACCGATGGACAGTCATGTCCGTTTTGGTGGCCGGTGCCGGACATCGCCGAGTCGACAAGTCACCCCCCCCCGGGCGCGGCATCACACGGTGTCCGGCACCGGAATCGGCCGCTTCTCGATCGCCGCCGCCATCACCTCGGGGAAGAGATCGGGCGTGCAGGCGAACGCCGGTGCCCCCAGCGCCGCGAGCGCGGCCGCGTGCTCCCGGTCGTAGGCCGGCGCCCCCTCGTCCGACAGTGCCAGCAGCGCCACGAACTGCACCCCCGACGCCTTCATCGCCGCGACCCGCTTCAGCATCTCGTTCCGTATCCCGCCCTCGTAGAGGTCGCTGATGAGAACGACGACGGTCTCCGCAGGCCGGGTGATCTGCGACTGGCAGTACGCCAGCGCCCGGTTGATGTCCGTACCGCCGCCGAGCTGGGTGCCGAACAGGACGTCCACCGGGTCGTCCAGCTGGTCGGTGAGGTCGACCACCGCGGTGTCGAAGACGACGAGCCGGGTGTCGATCGACCGCATGGACGCCAGCACCGCCCCGAACACCGAGGCGTACACCACCGACGCGGCCATCGACCCGGACTGGTCGATGCAGAGCACCACCTCCTTCTTCACCGACTGCGACGCCCGCCCGTACCCGATCAGCCGCTCCGGCACGATCGTCCGGTACTCCGGCAGGTAGTGCTTGAGGTTGGCCGCGATGGTGCGGTTCCAGTCGATGTCGTGGTGGCGCGGCCGGTTGATGCGGGCGCTGCGGTCGAGGGCGCCGGTGAGGGTGGCCCGGGTGCGGGTGGCCAGCCGCTTCTCCAGGTCCTCGACGACCTTGCGCACGACCGCCCGTGCCGTCTCCTTCGTCGTCTCCGGCATCGCCTTGTTGAGCGAGAGCAGGGTGCCGACCAGGTGCACGTCCGCCTCCACCGCCTCCAGCATCTCCGGTTCGAGCAGCAGCGAGGCCAGCCCCAGCCGGTCGATGGCGTCACGCTGCATGACCTGGACGACGGAGGACGGGAAGTAGGTCCGGATGTCCCCGAGCCAGCGCGCCACCGACGGCGCCGACGCGCCGAGCCCCGCCGAACGCTCCCGCCCCGACTGCGGTCTGTCCCCTTTCCCGTACAGCGCGGCCAGCGTCCCGTCCATCGCCGCGTCCCGGCCCGACAGGGCGCACCCGGTGCCGTCGGCGGCCTCGCCCCCGAGCACCAGCCGCCACCGCCGCAGCCGCTCCCGCGCGGGACCGCCGGTTTCGGCGCCGGTGCCGGTGTCCGTCACGTCCGTGGTCATCTCCCCGCCCCCACAAGGTCATTGTCCGCATCGAGTACATCGAGCACATCGAGGCCGAGCAGCAGGCGCAGCACCGGCAGCACGGCGTCGGCGCGCCCGGCGTCCGCCTCGGCACCGAAGCCCGGTGTCCCGCCGGTCTGCGCCGCTCCCCCCTGGAGCCGCTCCCCCGGCCCGCGGCGCACCAGTTCGCCGATCGTCCGGCGCACCCCCGGCTCGTACACCGAGAACGTCCGCCGCAGCAGCGGCAGCACGTCCGTGAACGCCTCCGCCGGCACCCCGGTCAGCCAGGAGTCGACCAGGCCGAGCAGCCGCTCGTCGTGCACCAGCAGCATCCCGCCCCCGCCGCTGCCGCCCACGAACCCCTCGATCCAGGCGGCCGCGTCCGCCGGCGGGGTCCCCGGCGAGAGCACCAGCCCCATCAGCCGCGCCACCTCCTCCGGCCCCAGCTCCCCCTCGTCCAGCAGAATCCGCACGGCCCGCCCGCGCAGCACCCCGGGCACGGTCTCCCGCCCGGACAGCGTGCGCAGCACGGCCCGCCAGCGGCGCCGCAGGTCACGGTGGCCGGAAGGGGACTGGCCGGAAGGGGACAGGACACCGGTGCCGTCCGCCGATGCCGCCGCGGTCTGCGTCTGCGGCGCCGTCTCGCCGAGCAGCCCCACCGCCGTGTGCACCGCGTCCACATGGCCCCGCATCTCCTCCGCCGCGTCCGCGTCGAGGGCGGCGCAGGCCGGTGGGAGCCCGACGAAGACCCGCTCGGCGAGGCCCGCGGCGACCTCGGCGAGCGCGCGGGTGTCGGTGCCCCGGACGTCGCCGTAGCGCAGGGAGCGGACCAGGGCCGGCAGGGCCTGGGCGAGATGGCCGACGTCCGTGTCCAGCGCGGCCCGGTCGGCGAGCGCCCGCATCACCACCGGCAGTGCGTCCGGCAACCCGGCGAGCAGGCAGTGCTCGGCGAGCCCCGTGACATCGGCGAGGGCACTCGCGTGCTCCGCGTCGGCCTCGGCCCTGGCCGTCGCCGCGCCCTCGACGGTCGTCCCCCACACCCCGGCCTCGGCCACCCGCACCGACAGCTCCGGCTCCCAGCGCAGCCGCCACGTCTCCCGGAACGTGCCCGTGCTCCCCCGTGACTCGGCCGGCTCGCCCCAGTCGATGCCGAGCAGCCGCAGCCGGTGCAGCAGCCGGCTGCGCCCGGCGTCGGTGTCCTTGCGCAGGTCGAGCTCCAGCTCCCGCTCCAGCGCCTCCGGCTTGAGCCTGAGCCGGCGCTGCTCCCGGACCAGGTCCCGCTGCAACGGCACCGCGGGCGCCGCCTCCGGCACCTCCCCCAGCACGTCCCCGACCACCAGCCGGTCGTGCACCAGCGCCAGCGGGACGTCCGAGCCCTCGCACAGCACCGCCCGCACCGCGTCGGTGGTCTCGCCGAGGCCGGGCAGCGGGCGGCCGCGCATCACGGCCAGCGTCTCGGCCAGCCGTACCGCTTCGATGACATGGGCCGAGGAGACGATCCGGTCCTCCTCGCGCAGCAGTCCGGCCACCTTGGTGAGCCACCGCTCCACCGGCCGGTCCGGGGCGCGGAACAGATGTCCGTACCAGCCCGGCGAGTCGACGCCGGCGCCGTATCCGCTCGCCCGGGCCAGCCGGCGGTTCGTCCACGGCACCCAGGTCATGTCCGTCCTGACCTTGGGCAGCCCCTTCAGCAGCTCCCGGTCGGCGGCGACGGTGGTCTTCGCGCGCAGCGCCGGCACGTGCCACGCCCCGCACACCACCGCGACCCGCTCCCCGAACTCCCGCTGCGCGGCGCGCAGTCGCTGGCGCATATGGGCCTCCCGCACGGGATCCCGGTCGCGGCCGCCGGCCCCGTATGTCTCCCGCAGCGCCCCCATCGCCTCCTCCACCGCGGCGAACGGCGCGAACACGTCCCGCTCCCCGGTCCCGCCCCGGTGCTCGACGACGTCCTCCCACCAACGCTCGGGATCGTCGTAACCGGCGGCCTCGGCGAGGGCGGCGAGGGGGTCGACGCGCAACTGCCGGTCGGTGGGCGACTCGTCTGCCGCGTCGGGCTTCCGCCCCCTGCCGTCGGGCTCTTCGGCTGCATCGGGCTCCTGCCGCCCGGCGCCGGGCTCGTCGGGCTCTGTGCCGGGGATCGCGACCGCTTCCCCTTCCTCCCTCCCCCAGGCCAGCGTGTGCGTGGCCGGCAGGTCGATGAAGCGGGCCGGGACCTCGTGCTCCAGGGCCCAGCGGACCGCCACCCACTCGGGGCTGAAGTCGGCCAGCGGCCAGAACGCGGAGCGGCCGGGCTCGTCCACGGCGTGCGCGAGGAGCGCGACCGGTGGCCGCATCTCCGGGTCGGCGGCCAGCGGGATGAGCGCGTCGGCCTCGGGCGGTCCCTCGATCAGCACGGCCCGCGGCCGGGCGGCGTCCAGCGCGGCCCGCACCGCCCGCGCGGAGCCGGGCCCGTGGTGCCGTACCCCGAGCAGCAGCGGCCCGGGGCCGGGCG
This sequence comes from Streptomyces hyaluromycini, assembly GCF_002217755.1. Classification (GTDB taxonomy): domain Bacteria; phylum Actinomycetota; class Actinomycetes; order Streptomycetales; family Streptomycetaceae; genus Streptomyces; species Streptomyces hyaluromycini. The sequence goes on from NZ_BCFL01000016.1 coordinate 1,251,513, forward strand.
ACCGCCGCCACGCCGTGTCGTCGCTCATGCGCTCACCTCTCGGCAGGCGCGGTAGAAGTCCTTCCAGCCGTCCCGCTCGCGGACGACCGTCTCCAGGTACTCCTGCCAGATGACCCGGTCGGCGGCCGGGTCGCGGACGACGGCCCCGAGGATGCCGGCCGCGACGTCGCCGGCCCGCAGCACGCCGTCCCCGAAGTGGGCCGCCAGGGCGAGGCCGCCCGTGACGACGGAGATCGCCTCGGCCGTGGAGAGCGTGCCGCTCGGCGACTTGAGCTTGGTGCGGCCGTCGGCGGTGACGCCGTCGCGCAGCTCGCGGAAGACGGTGACGACCCGGCGGATCTCCTCGATGCCGTCGGGCACGGCCGGCAGGTCCAGGGAGCGGCCGAGCTGGTCGACGCGGCGGGCGACGATGTCGACCTCGGCGTCCGGGCTCTCCGGCAGCGGCAGCACCACGGTGTTGAAGCGGCGGCGCAGGGCGCTGGAGAGGTCGTTGACACCCCGGTCGCGGTCGTTGGCGGTGGCGATCAGGTTGAAGCCGCGGACCGCCTGCACCTCCTGGCCGAGCTCGGGAACGGGCAGGGTCTTCTCGGACAGGATCGTGATCAGTGTGTCCTGCACGTCGGCGGGGATCCGGGTCAGCTCCTCGACTCTCGCCGTCATCCCCTCCGCCATGGCCCGCATGACCGGGCTCGGCACGAGGGCGTCCCGGCTCGGGCCGTGGGCCAGCAGCTGCGCGTAGTTCCAGCCGTAGCGGATGGCCTCCTCAGGGGTGCCGGCCGTGCCCTGCACCAGCAGGGTCGAGTCGCCGCTGACGGCGGCCGCCAGGTGCTCGGAGACCCAGGTCTTGGCGGTGCCGGGCACGCCGAGCAGGAGCAGGGCGCGGTCGGTGGCGAGGGTGGTGACGGCGACCTCGACGATGCGGCGCGGACCGACGTACTTCGGTGTGATCACCGTGCCGTCCGGCAGTGTGCCGCCGAGCAGATAGGTGGCGACCGCCCACGGCGACATCTTCCAGCGGGCCGGGCGCGGCCGGTCGTCCTGCGCGGCCAGCGCCGCCAGTTCGGCCGCGAAGGCGTGCTCGGCGTGCGGTCGCAGCGCACTCTCGATGGTCGTCGGGTCGGTCGGTTCCACGGACACAGTCATGGCTGAGGCCCCCTCCAGCTCGGCCGGTTCGGATCTGGTGTCCACCGTGCACCACGCCACTGACAATCGCTCTGACCTGCACAAACACGCTCGTCGGGGTGATTGTCAGTGGCGGGATCTACCTTCGATGACATGACTCAGCAGGGGGTGCGCTGGAGTGCGGACCAGGTGCTGGCCTTGGCGCCTGACGCCGCGTCACGCAAAGCGGGAAGCAAACTCGGAGCGGCCGGGCCGTGGTCCGGGGCCGGGAGTTGTGAGGAGGGGACGGTATGGGGACTGTGCAAGGGCAGCGGCAGCAAGCCGTACCAGACGATCGTGGACATCGCCGACCCGGCGGGTCCCGCCTACAAGTGCAGTTGCCCGAGCCGGAAGTTCCCCTGCAAGCACGCCCTCGGACTGCTCCTGCTCTGGGCGGGCGAGGACGACTCCGTGCCGGCGGTGCGGCAGCCGCCGGACTGGGCCGAGCAGTGGATCGCGGGCCGGCGCAGGCGCGCGGAGGACAAACGGCCGGCGGACGGCGGGAGTTCCCCGGCCGCCGCTGATCCGGAGGGGGCCCGGCGGCGGGCGGAGAAGCGGGCCGCGCGGGTCACGGCGGGTGCCACGGAGCTGGAGCAGCGCCTGTCCGACCTGCTGCGCGGCGGCCTGGCCGCGGCCGAACAGGCGGGGTACGGACTGTGGGAGGAGACGGCGGCCCGCATGGTCGACGCCCAGGCCCCCGGACTGGCCGCACGGGTACGGGAGTTGGGGGCGATACCGGGCTCGGGTCCGGGCTGGCCGGTGCGGCTCCTTGAGGAGTGTGCGCTGCTGCACCTCCTCGTCCAGGGCTGGCTGCGCCGGGACCGGCTCCCGGCGGGCCTCGCGGCCACGGTCCGCTCCCGTGTCGGCCTGCCCGCCCCGGCGGACGGCCCGCCGGTGCGCGACCGCTGGCTGGTCCTCGCCCAGTACGACACGGCGGACGCGAAGCTGACGACCCGCCGGATCTGGCTGCACGGCGCCGACTCGGGCCGTACGGCACTGCTCCTCTCCTACGGCGCGGCCGGCCGCGCCCCCGAGCTGGCGCTGCCGGTCGGCCTCGCCCTGGAGGCGGAGCTGTCCGCCTATCCGGGCGCGGGGCAGCACCGGGCGGCGCTGGGTGAGCGGTTCGCCGCACCCGCGCCCCTGTCGACACGGCCGCCGGGCGTGCCGACGGCGCAGGCGGTGGCCCGGTACGGGGAGGCGCTGCGCGAGGACCCGTGGCTGGATTCGGTGCCGGTGACGCTGGCCCGGGTGGTGCCGGTCCGGGACGGCGACTCCTGGCAACTGGCGGACGCCGAGGGCGAGTCCGCGCTGCCGCTCGCTCCCGCCGCCCGTTCGGGGCCGGGGCTGTGGCGGCTGGCCGCGCTCTCGGGCGGCGCCCCGGTCACGGTCTTCGGCGAGTGCGGCCACCGCGGCTTCACCCCGCTGACGGCCTGGCCTCAGACAGCGGGCGAGGCGGTACCGCTGTGCTGACCCGGCCGGCACCCGAACCGACCCGGCACCACCGCACCGCACCCGAACCGGCTCGCGGAACTCGCGGAACTCAGGGAAACGGAAGGGGAACCCCGTGAGCACTTGGGAGGATCTCGTCACCACGGCTCTGCTGGGCACGGACCGGCGTCCGCCGGCGACCGGCGGACCGGGCCGGGACGCTCCGGCGGCCCTGCTGGACGAGGCGGCCGTGGCGACCGTGCGACGGCGGGCCGGGCTGCGTCCGGCACCGGCCGAGCCCCGCCCCGAACCGGCCGCCGAGGACCTGCGTCCCGCGCTGCCGGCCGCCGCGGCCCGCCGGCTGGCGATGCTGCTCTCCGACCGTCCCGGCATCGCGGCCGGCAGCCGCCGGGGCACCTCGCCCGACCTGATGGAGCTGCTGCCGCAGTGGCTCGCGGCGGCCAACGCACGCGGGTTCGCCGCACCCCCGCAGACGCTGCCCGCACTGCTGGACGCGGCCCGGGGCCGTACCGACCTGCGGCCCGCCGCGCTGGCCTTCGCCGGACCGCGCGCCCTGTGGCTGGCCCGGCTCAACCAGGACTGGCGGTTCGCCCTGCGCGCGGCCCCGGGCGGCGGCGCGGACCTGCCCGGCCCCGAGGACACCGACGCGATACAGCGGCTGTGGCAGGAGGGGCTGTTCGCCGAGCGGGTCGCGTTGCTGGCCGCGCTACGGGCCCGGGCGCCCGAGGCGGCACGCGAGCTGCTGGCCGGGACCTGGGCGACGGAGCGGGCCGAGGACCGGCTGATGTTCCTGGACTCGCTGCGCTCGGGACTGGCCGCCGGGGACGAGCCGTTCCTGGAGCAGGCGCTGTCGGACCGGAGCCGTAACGTGCGGACGACGGCGGCGGAGCTGCTGTCCGCGCTGCCAGGCTCGGCACTCGCCGGGCGGATGGCGGCGCGGGCCGGATCGTGCGTGGCGGTCGACCACACCGGGGACGGCCCGGCGATCGCGGTGGAGGCACCGCCGGAGTGCGACCCGGGGATGGAGCGCGACGGGGTGGTGGCCAAACCCCCGGCCGGGCGGGGGGAACGGTCGTGGTGGCTGGGGCAGTTGGTGGAGGCGACCCCGCTCTCCACCTGGCCGGCGCGGCTGGGCGGCCGTACGCCCGGGGAGATCGTGGCGCTGCCGGTGGCGGACGGCTGGCAGGGCGAGCTGCACGCGGCCTGGTGCCGGGCCGCCGTACGGCAGCGGGACGCCGAGTGGGCGAGAGCGCTGCTCGGGGTTCCGGCGGCACCGGAGGCGGGCGGTCCTGGCGCGGTGTCCCTCGCCGAGCGGGCCAAGCTGCTGGGCACGCTGGAGGGCCCGGAGCGGGCCGGCTGGGTGGCGGGCTTCATCGCGGCGCACGGCCTGTCAGAAGCGTTCCAGCTGCTCGGCGTGTGCGCCGTACCGTGGTCGGCGTCGCTCGGCCGGTCCGTGGTGGACGCCCTCAACATCGCCCGTGATGCGGGGAGTTACCCCTGGAGCTTCAGCGGGGTGATGGGCCTGGCCGAGCGCTGCCTGGATCCCGCGGAAGCCGGCCGACTGGACGCGCTCCTGGCGGTACCGGACGAACGGGAGGACGCGTCACCGGGAGCCGGCGGCTACTGGGCGGAGGCGTTCCAGCGCCTGGTGACAACACTGAGACTACGAGCAGCAATGCTCACAGAGCTGAACCCACCCGCCCCGTAAGGGGCGCCCGAGAGGCGCCCCGAAAGGGGCGCGGGGCTGTGCCGATATGCGGCTCCGCCGCGTGGGCGCGACCAGCCACGACGGCGCCGCAGCCCACACCCGACCCGCACCCCCAAAGCCGGCACCCCGCGAACGCGGCCTACGCCCCAGTCGGCTGCCGGACGTTCTCCCGCACCCACTCCACGATCGACGCCATCGTCGCCCCCGGCGTGAAGATCGCGGCGACGCCCTTCTCCTTGAGGGGGGCGATGTCGTCCTCGGGGATGATGCCGCCGCCGAAGACGAGGATGTCCTCGGCATCGCGCTGCTTGAGGAGGTCGATGACCGCGGCGAACAGGGTGTTGTGGGCGCCGGAGAGGATGGAGAGGCCGATGGCGTCGGCGTCCTCCTGGATGGCCGTGTCGACGATCTGCTCCGGCGTCTGGTGGAGCCCGGTGTAGATGACCTCCATGCCCGCGTCGCGCAGCGCCCGCGCGATGACCTTGGCTCCGCGGTCGTGGCCGTCGAGCCCCGGTTTGGCCACCACCACACGGATCGGGCCGGCTGCCACACCCATCACTGCCTCCATGACCATGCAACGAACACGCCAACATCCATCCGTACCGAGAAGTACCGCACATTCGGCGCGTTCCGCCACCCGTCTCGAGTGAACGAACGTTATCTCCAGCATCCCGCAACCGGCAGTTTCGCGGAGGTTACAGAGGGGGAAATCACACACAGCGGGACACGTCAGGGAGCCGCAGCGTGGTCCGCGGGGACGGTACGGGCACGCGACGCGGCAAGTCGTCGTACTCGGCCACCTCCGCCGCCTCCGCCCGGCCTCCCCATGAGGGCACACGGGGGACGGAGCTGTCCTCGGCGTGCCGACAGGAGGTCGGCCGATGAAGGTCACCGAGGTACTGGACCCTTTTCTTCCGTTCTGCCGCCGCCTCCTGCCCAGCAGTCTCACCGGCCTGTCGCTGGCCTTCCTGAAGTCGACCGCCCTGGAGGCCGCGATCCTGGCCGGGCATCTCCTGCTCTACCCGACGGGCCTCACCCCGGAGCGCCGCCCGCCCGCACCGCCGGCACCGTCCGCGGAGCCTGACGGCACGGTCCGGCTGCCGGTCCGGCCGGCTCCGCCGGTCGTGCTGCTGCACGGCTTCATCGACAACCGCTCGGTCTTCGTCCTGCTGCGCCGCACCCTCGCCCAGCACGGCGGCCAGCGCGTCGAGTCGCTCAACTACTCGCCGCTGACCTGCGACATCCGCACCGCCGCCGAACTGCTCGGCCGGCACATAGAGGAGATCTGCGAGCGCACCGGCAGCGGTCGGGTCGACATCGTCGGGCACAGCCTCGGCGGGCTGATCGCGCGCTACTACGTCCAGCGCCTCGGCGGCGACCTGCGCGTCCGCACCCTGGTGACGCTCGGCACCCCGCACTCCGGCACCCGGGTGGTGCCGCTCGCGGACGCGCACCCGATCGTGCGGCAGATGCGCCCCGGTTCGGAGGTGATCGAGGAGCTGACCAGGCCCGCACCCGGCTGCCGTACCCGGTTCGTGAGCTTCTGGAGCGACCTCGACTCGGTGATGGAGCCGGTGGAGACGGCCCGTATCGACCACCCGGACCTCATGGCGACGAACGTGCGGGTGACCGGGATCGGTCACCTCGCCCTGCCCGTCCACCCGGCGATCGCGTCCGGCATACGGCAGGCCCTCGACGAAACACATGCGGAGGAGCGGATCGCGGGCGGTCTGACGGTGGCCTGAGGGCGAACCGGGCGGGCGAGGACCGTTCGGCAGAGCCCATTTGGCCCCACCCTCGCTCGAACACTCCTCGAACACAAGGCCAAACCCGCGCCCGTCGTCCCCCGAAACACGGCCGAATGCCCGTTTCCCGAAACAGCGAAACCTGTTGAAGATTGTCGCGCCCGTATACCGCCGGGTACAGTCGCCGCACTGCTCTGGCAGCCCCTGTTGTCGAGGCGAAAGAGAAGTTGGTGAACGACCGTCACCCGTCGGGGACCATGACCACCCCGGCCCCGGCTTCCGACGCCGATCCGGCGCACTACGCGCCGTACGGCACCCAGGAAGCCCAGTACGGCGGCTTCACCACGTACGGCGACCACACCGCCACCGGCGCCTCGTTCCACAGCGACCCGCTCTTCGGCAGCCTCCCGGGCGAGGGCCAGGCCTCCGGCGCGTACGACGCCACGCAGTGGCAGACGGCCGGCGGCCAGACGCTGAACTACGACCCGTACGCGGCCCAGCACCACGCCGCCTACGACTCCGGCGCCTACGACAGCACCGCGTGGACCGTCCCGGCACCGGCGCAGGAGACGGTCGCCGACACCGGCGGCCACTGGGACGCGAACGCCTGGCTCCAGCCCGACCAGCCGGCCATGGCCGGTGCGACCCAGCAGTGGGAGTGGGGCACCCAGGCGTTCGACACCGGCGTGTACGACGCCACGCAGTGGAACTCCGACGGCACCCCGGTACAGACCGCCGGCTCCTCCGACGAGTCGGCGACCCAGATGTTCGAGCAGCTCCCCTACGAGGAGCTCGGCGAGTTCGAGGAGTCCACGGAGAACTTCCCGGACCACGGGGAGCTGACCGGGACCGGCGAACTGCCTGAAGTAACGCCACTGCTGGACGACCAGGAAGAGGTCACCCCGGCCACCCCGGTCACGCCGTCGGCGACGACCCGCGCGGGGGCGCGTTCCCGCCGCCGTACGCCTCCCAAGCGGTCCGCGCTGCTGACCGTCGCCGTGCCCTCGGTGTGTGTGATGGGGGTCGCCGGGATCGCGGCCGCCTCCGTCGGCAGCCTGACCGACGACGGCAAGGACACCACGGCCTCCGCCTCCGACGCCCAGTCGGTGAAACCGTCCGCCGCCAACAGCAAGCTGGACGCCCAGCTGCGGACGCTCTCGGCGGGTGCCGACGACTTCGCCGACCGGGCCAGCCGGACGCAGGAGCGCATCGACCTCAAGGCCCAGCAGGAGTCCGAGAAGAAGAAGGCCGCGGCCGAGGCGGCCCGCAAGGAGCGGCTGCGCCCGAAGTACGTGCTGCCGGTCACGCAGAGAGGGCTCAGCGCCTACTTCGGCCAGGCCGGCGTGAACTGGATGTCCGTCCACACGGGCATCGACTTCCCCGTCTCCTACGGCACGACGGTGATGGCCGCGACCGACGGCGTCGTCTCCACCAAGTGGAACAGCGCCTACGGCAACATGATGATCGTGACGGCGAAGGACGGCACGGAGACGTGGTACTGCCACCTCTCGTCGTACCGTGTCGCCGCCGGTACGACCGTGAAGGCCGGCGATCCGATCGCGTACTCCGGGAACTCGGGCAACTCGACCGGTCCGCACCTGCACTTCGAGGTGAGGCCGGCCGGAGGCGCCGCCATAGACCCGCTGCCGTGGCTGCGCAGCCACGGGCTCGACCCGACCTGACCAGGCCGATACCGGCGGGCCCCGCCGCAGCGGGGCCCGGTACTACAGCTTCTCCACCGGCGCGTACCGCAGCAGCAGCCGCTTCGGCTTGGCGTCGCCGAAGTCGATCGTCGCCTCCGCGTTCCCGCCCGTGCCCTTCACCGCGACGACCGTGCCGAGGCCGAACTGGTCGTGGGTGACGCGGTCGCCGACGGCCACCGAGACCACCGGCTTCTCCGCGCTCCGCCGGGTGGCGAAGCCGGACGCACCCGAGGCCGAGGAGCGCGAGCGGGTCGAGGAGAGCGAGGCGGCCACACCCGCCGCGGGCCCGGCGGAGACCGGCGCCATCGCCCCGGTCCGCTTCCACTCCAGATACGCGCCCGGGATCTCCTCCAGGAAGCGCGAGGGCGGGTTGTACGACGGCTGGCCCCAGGCGCTGCGCATCGACGAACGGGTGAGGTACAGCCGCTCCCGCGCGCGCGTGATGCCGACGTAGGCGAGCCGCCGCTCCTCCTCCAGTTCCTTGGTCTGGCCGAGGGCGCGCATGTGCGGGAAGACGCCGTCCTCCATGCCGGTCAGGAACACCACCGGGAATTCGAGGCCCTTGGCGGTGTGCAGGGTCATCAGGGTGATGACGCCGTCGCCGTTCTCGTCCTCGTCGGGGATCTGGTCGGAGTCGGCGACCAGGGCCACCCGCTCCAGGAAGGCGGCGAGCCCGGCCGGCTGCTCGCCCTCGCCCTCGCCGGAGTCCTGCTCGAACTCCAGCGCCACGGAGGCGAGTTCCTGGAGGTTCTCGATGCGGGTCTCGTCCTGCGGGTCCGTCGAGTTCTGCAACTCGGCCAGGTACCCGGTGCGTTCGTAGATCGCCTCCAGAACCGTGGCCGGTCCGGCGCCGGACTCCACGACCGTACGGAGGTCCTCCATCAGCGTGTTGAACCGCTTGACCGCGTTCGTCGACCGCGCGGCCATGCCGTACGCCTCGTCGACGCGCTTGAGCGCCTGCGGGAAGCTGATCTTCTCGCGCTGGGCGAGGGCGTCGATCATCGCCTCCGCGCGGTCGCCGATACCGCGCTTGGGGACGTTGAGGATGCGCCGGAGCGGGACGGAGTCCTCCGGGTTGGCCAGCACCCGCAGGTAGGCCAGGACGTCCCGGACCTCCTTGCGCTCATAGAAGCGGACTCCGCCCACGACCTTGTAGGGCAGGCCGACGCGGATGAAGATCTCCTCGAAGACACGGGACTGCGCGTTGGTGCGGTAGAAGACGGCGACATCGCCGGCCTTCGCCTCGCCCGCGTCCGTCAGACGGTCTATCTCCTCGGCGACGAACTGCGCCTCGTCGTGCTCGGTGTCGGCGACGTAGCCGGTGATCTGCGCGCCCGCGCCCGCATTGGTCCACAGGTTCTTCGGGCGGCGGGACTCGTTGCGCTCGATGACCGCGTTGGCGGCGGAGAGGATCGTCTGTGTGGAGCGGTAGTTCTGCTCAAGGAGGATCGTCGTCGCGTTCGGGTAGTCCTCCTCGAACTGGAGGATGTTGCGGATCGTCGCGCCCCGGAAGGCGTAGATCGACTGGTCGGCGTCACCGACGACACAGAGCTCGGCGGGGGGCAGGTCAGGCTCGCCGGTGCCGACCAGTTCGCGTACGAGGGCGTACTGGGCGTGGTTGGTGTCCTGGTACTCGTCGACCAGGACGTGCCGGAAGCGGCGGCGGTAGTGCTCGGCGACGTCCGGGAAGGCGCGCAGCAGGTTGACCGTCGTCATGATCAGGTCGTCGAAGTCGAGGGCGTTCGCCTCGCGCAGCCGCGACTGGTACATGGCGTAGGCCTGGGCGAGGGTCTTCTCGAAGCCTCCCCCAGACTCCGTCTGGGAGGTGCCCCCAGTGGCCTGGGCGGCGAAGTCCTCCTCGTCGATCAGCTCGTTCTTCAGGTTGCTGATCTTGGCGCTGAAGGACTTCGGCGGGTAGCGCTTCGGGTCGAGGTCCAGGTCGCGGCAGACCAGGGCCATCAGGCGCTTGGAGTCGGCCGCGTCGTAGATCGAGAAGGAGGAGGTGAAGCCGAGCTTCTTGCTCTCCCGCCGGAGGATCCGCACGCACGCGCTGTGGAAGGTCATCACCCACATCGCGTTGGCGCGCGGGCCGACGAGGTGCTCGACCCGCTCCTTCATCTCGCCCGCGGCCTTGTTGGTGAAGGTGATCGCGAGGATCTGGCCCGGGTGCACCTGGCGCGCGCCGAGCAGGTGGGCGATGCGGTGGGTGAGCACCCGGGTCTTGCCGGAACCGGCGCCGGCCACGATGAGCAGCGGGGAGCCTGCGTGCACGACGGCCGCCCGCTGGTTCTCGTTCAGCCCGTCCAGGAGGGCGGCCGGGTCCAGGGCCGGGCGGGCGGCGCCGTCGCGGTAGTAGGCGTCCCGGTCCGGGGGCACGTCGAACTTCCCGCCGAACAGATCGTCCGGAATCGGCTCCGGAGCGTGCTCGTCCTCGGGCGGTGGCGGAGGTTCCTCGTCATGGCCGCGGGGGGCCTGGAGGTTCGCCAGGAAGCTGTCGTCAAAGAGGCTGCTCATCGCTCTCCGAGTCTAGGGCGCCCCACCGACAACCGGCCGCCGCCCCGAAAACTCGCCCGGGTAACCGGACAGATCCACTCCGTCACGGCAGGCCGACGCACACCACGGACGCGCGAGCACCCACCGCGAACCACGGGCCCCCTTCCGGACAAGTCACCCATACCATCCCAGATAGCCCCACCTGAACAAGCCCCAACAACAAGGTCACGAAAATGTATCGGGCATATCGCACATCAACCTTCACAGACGCCACACGAGTTGGTTAGCGTGCCGGGCAGGCCGTACGACCTCCACCGGCGAACAACGCCGGGCCGCACGGCCTCCGCCGAGTCCGGGGCGCCGACGCGCATCCGGAGCCGGGGACCCACACCGATCCCGGGGTGAATCGGTTCCGACTCCCCTCCGGGGAGCGGACCGTAGGGCAACCCTTCCGAACCACCCGCCCGAACCCGACAGCTAACTCGGTAGGCGGAACATTGGAAGGAGTCGCCTCAGTTGGCGTCGCACCGCAAGTCCCGGCCCTCAGGAACGCGCGCGGCGGGCATACGCACCCCCGCGCTGGCCACCGCCGCCCTCACCTCCGTGGCCCTGTTCTCCCAGACGGCCGAGGCCGCACCCTCCGCGGACGGCAAGCCGAGCCTGGAGGAGGTGGAGAAGAAGGTCGACGCCCTCTACCGGCAGGCGGAGTCGGCGACCGAGAAGTACAACGCGGCCAAGGAGCGCACCGGCAAGCAGCGCAAGCAGGTCGACACCCTGCTCGACGACGTCGCCGAGCGCACGGACCGGCTGAACAAAGCGCGTGAGGAGCTGGGTTCGTTCGCCGCGGCCCAGTACCGGACCGGGGCCGACGCCCCCGACACGGCGACCTTCCTGCTCGCGGACACTCCGCAGGACTACTTCGACCAGACGCAGCTGATGAGCCGGCTGACCTCGCGCGAGAAGGACGCGGTCGACGACTACGTCACACAGCAGTCCGCGACCATGAAGAAGCGTCAGGAGGCCGCCCGAAGCCTCGAAACGCTCACCGAGACGCAGGACGACCTCAAGACCGCGAAGACCACCGTCCAGACGAAGCTGGCCTCCGCGCGGGAGCTGCTGTCGCAGCTGACGGCCGCGGAGAAGGCCCGGCTGGCGGCGATCGAGAAGCAGCAGGAGGAAGCGGCGGCCCGCAAGGCGGCGGAGCTGGCGAAGCAGCAGGCCGCGGCCGCCGACCAGGAGGCCTCGTCGTCCTCGTCGTCCTCGACGTCGAGCGGCTCCTCCTCCGGCTCCTCCTCCAGTTCTTCCTCCGCCTACGCCACCAAGGCCGCCAAGGCCATCGCCTTCGCCCGCGCGCAGATCGGCAAGCCGTACGTGTGGGGCGCCACCGGCCCCGGCTCCTACGACTGCTCCGGGCTCTCCCAGGCCGCCTGGAAGGCCGCGGGCGTCTCCCTGCCGCGCACCACCTACGACCAGGTGAACGCCGGCACCACCGTCTCCCTCGCCGACGCCCGACCCGGCGACCTGGTCTTCTTCTACGACGACGTCAGCCACGTAGGCATCTACATCGGCAACGGCATGATGATCCACGCCCCCAAGCCCGGCGCGTACGTCCGGGAGGAGTCGATCTACTACGGCGGCGAGTCGATCATCCACAGCGTGGTACGCCCGGCCTGACCCACGGGGATGCCCGCCCCCCTCCAGGCGCCCCCGAGCACTCCCCCACACCTGCCCTCACCCCAACGATCCGAGCACCACCTCGCGCATCCCCCTCCTCACGCGCCTCGGACCACTCCCCTCACGCCCCCAGCACTCTGAGCACCACCGAGCACATCCCCCCATACGCGCCCCCGCCCTTCTCGCCACGCCCCCTCGCACCTCACCGAGCCCGAGCGGCGCGCGCTCGCGCCCCTGTCCCGCGACCGCGGGCTTTTCGGGCTGCACGCGCGCGTGGCCCGTTCGTGCTGCGGTCGGCCCTCCCTAGCATCAGCGGCATGTCCGGTATTTCCCCCCTCCGCGCCTGGTGGGCGCAGCGTCCGCCGGCGGCCGGAGCGGCTGTGATGGCCACCGCCATCATGTCGGTGGGACTGCACCTGGCGGGGGCGGAGACCCTGTCCCGGGTGACGCTGGTGCCGGCCTGCGTGATGTGGGCGGGGCTGGCCGCGGACTTCGTCGTACGGCTGGCGCTCGATCGCCGGCGGTGGGCGGCGGAGGCGCGGACGCCGGGCGCGCTCACCGCCGTGGCCGCGACGACGGTGCTGGGGACGCGGTTCTCGGCGCTCGGGTGGCAGACCCTCGCCGAGGCTGTGCTGGCGCTGTCGGCGGTGCTGTGGCCGCCGCTGCTGGTCCTCGTCGTGCGGCACTGGAAGCCGCGGATGCCCGGCGCGGTGTTCCTGGCCTGTGTGGCCACGCAGGGCCTGGCCGTACTGGGAGCGACGCTGGCGGCGGCCGTGACGACGGCGTGGCTCGCCCACCTCTCGCTGGTCCTCTTCTGGCTGGGGCTGGCGATGTACGGGCTCGCCGTGCCCCGGTTCGAGTGGCGGCAGATCGCCGAGGGGCCCGGTGACCAGTGGGTGGCGGGCGGTGCGCTCGCGATCTCCGCGCTGGCCGGGGCGGGTCTGCTGGCCGCAGACAGTGCGCGGCTGTACCTGTGGAACGACGACGACCGCGGTGTCCTGCGCACGGTGACGGTGGCGTTGCTGGTCCTGGACCTGGCCTGGTACGTCGTCCTGCTGGCCGCGGAGGCGGCGTGGCCCCGGCTCCGTTACGACGTGCGCCGCTGGGCGACGGTGTTCCCGATGGGGATGACGGCGACGGCGACGCTCTCGGTCGCGGCCGCCGTCGGCGGCCCGTGGTTGAAGTGGCCGGGGCGGGTGCTGGTGTGGGTCACGGTGGCGGCCTGGCTGACGGTGGCCGCCGGCGCGGCGGCGGCCGCCCGTGCCGGCCTCAGGAAGACCCGCTGAGGACGCCGGGGATCAGGTCCACAGGACGGCGATGAAGATGTTCGCCACCGTGAGCAGCCCCACCAGCCCGAAGACGCCCTTCTCCACCTTCTCGTCGTCCCGTTTCACGTAGACGAGCCCGAGGATCACGATCAGCAGGGCGAGCTTCACTCCGATCTTGATGGTGTTGACGTGGTGGTCGTCGGCCTCGTTGAGACCGACCAGGATCACGCCGGTCGCGAGCATGGTGAACGCGCCGTGCAGCATCCCGGGGACGAACCGGGCCGTGCCCTGGCCCATCGCCTTCATCTGGGTGAGGAAGCCGCCGAGGAGCGCGGCGATGCCGATGATGTGCAGGCCGACAAAGAGATGGATGAGTACGCCCATGACCCCGGAGCCTAATCAGGGCCGTACGGGGCACCGGGCACCGGCCCCTCCCTCGGCGCCCGCCGCACCGCATATATGCACCCCATAGCACCCCGCGTCCCCCGTCAGCCCCGGAACGGCCTCTTCGGTCATCCCGCCCCGAGAAGCCGACGGCTCCGGACCGGAATCCCGGTCACATTTCACCGGGTAACGATCCGGTCACGCCAATTCCGCGCATCGCGTTACCGAGCCGACACACGCGGGCCTAGCGTCCTCCCCCAGGTGACCGACTCCCCACCGCCGCCCGGGCCAGGGGCGGCAGTCGGACACCTCCGCCGAGAAGGTCCGGCGGCGGCCCGTTCCCCCTGTGCGGGCCGCCGCCGGACGCGCAATCCGCACTCCCCCGCGGCCGTACGGGCGCCCTCCCGGCGTTCGGACGGACGGGACGGCGGTCGTACGAAAGGACGGGACAGTCCAGGTGGCAGCGCACCGCAAGCCCCGACAGCGCTCGCTCAGCGGCAACACGGCCCGCACGGCCGTCACCCTCGCCCTGGCGGGCGCGGCCACCGCGACGGCTTTCGAAGGGATCGGAAACGCCGAGCCGCAACTGACACCGGCGCAGGTGAAGGCCAAGGTGGACCAGCTGTACCAGGAGGCCGAGGCGGCCACCCAGAAGTACGACGGAGCGAAGGACAAGGCCGACACGGCCGAGCGACGACTGAAGTCGCTGCAGGACGAGACCGCCCGCGCGCAGGAGAAGCTCAACTCCGCCCGGGACGCGCTCGGTTCGACAGCGGCCGCGCAGTACCGCGACGGTGGCATCGATCCGGCCTGGCAGCTGGCGCTGTCCAGCGACCCCGACCGGTACCTGGACGACGCGGCACTCGCCGAGCGGGTCGGCGACCGGCAGGCCGGAGCGGTGGCGCGGGTGCGCCGGCAGCTGCGGGAGATCGAGCAGCTGCGCGGCACGGCGCATGTGGAGCTGACCTCGCTGCGGTCCCGGCAGGCCGAGCTGAAGCGGCAGAAGACCGCCGTCAACGGCAAGCTCGGCGAGGCCCGGCAGCTGCTGTCACAGCTGCCGCCGGGGCAGCGGGCGGCGGTCACGGCGGACGACGGCACCGGACGCGCCTCACGCTCGGCGTCGGACGGCCGCGCCCCCCTGACCGCCGGCAGCGTCGCCGCCCCCGACTCCCGTGCCGCGGCCGCCGTCGCGTACGCCTACTCGAAGCTCGGCAGCCCCTACGTCTGGGGCGCGACCGGCCCCGACGCCTTCGACTGCTCGGGCCTCGCCCAGGCCGCCTACCGCTCCGCCGGCGTCTCCATCCCCCGCACCACCTATGCCCAGATCGACGCCGGCCACCGCGTCTCCCGCTCCGAACTCCAGCCGGGCGACCTGGTGTTCTTCTACTCCGGCATCAGCCACGTCGGCATCTACATCGGCAACGGCCAGATGATCCACGCGCCCAACCCGTCGGCGCCGGTGCGGATCGCCCCGATCGACGAGATGCCGTTCGCGGGGGCGACACGGGTCGTGTGAGCCCCCGCCACCGCCACCGCCACCGCCACCGGCGGGTCTCGGTGAACGCAGGCCCCTCGGGGCCCGCATCAGACCAGGCGACGCGCCGTCGCCCAGCGGGTCAGCTCGTGCCGGTTCGACAGCTGCAGCTTCCGCAGGACCGCCGACACATGGGACTCGACCGTCTTGACGGAGATGAACAGCTGCTTGGCGATCTCCTTGTAGGCGTAGCCGCGCGCGATGAGGCGCAGGACCTCGCGCTCGCGCTGGGTGAGGCGGTCGAGGTCCTCGTCGACCGGCGGGGCGTCGGTGGAGGCGAAGGCGTCCAGGACGAACCCCGCGAGCCGTGGCGAGAAGACGGCGTCGCCCTCCTGGACCCGGAAGATCGAGTCGACCAGGTCGGTGCCGGTGATCGTCTTGGTGACGTAGCCGCGGGCACCGCCCCGGATCACGCCGATCACGTCCTCGGCCGCGTCCGAGACGGACAGCGCGAGGAAGCGCACCGGCTGCTCGGCGTCCGCCATCAACGGGGCGCACCTGCGCAGCACCTCGACCCCGCCGCCGCCCGGCAGGTGCACGTCGAGGAGGACCACCTCGGGCCGGGTCGCGGTGATCACCGAGACCGCCTGGTCGACGTCGGCGGCCTCGCCGACCACCTCGACGCCGGTCTGCTCGGTCTGGCCGATCTCGGCCTGGACGCCCGTCCGGAACATCCGGTGGTCGTCGACGAGGACCACACGCACCCGACGCCCGGCCTTGTCCGCGCCTTCCGCCGGACCGTTCGCCGGGCCGTTCGCCGGGCCGTTCGCCTCGGTCGCGTCGCTCATGACGTCTTCTCCGCCCTCTCCATCTCCAGCTCGACCTCCGTGCCGCCGCCCGGCACGGACCGCAGCCGTGCGGTGCCGCCGTGGCGCTCCATGCGGCCGATGACCGATTCTCTGACACCCATGCGGTCGGCGGGTATCGAGTCGAGGTCGAAGCCGGGACCACGGTCGCGGACGGACACGAAGACCGTCCTGCCCTCGACTTCGGCGTAGACCTGGACGGCGCCGCCGTCGCCACCGTACTTGGCCGCGTTGACCATCGCCTCGCGCGCGGCCTGCATCTGCGCCCCCGTCCGTTCGTCGAGCGGGCAGTCGCCGACCACCACCACCTCGATGGGGACGCCGTGCTTGTCCTCCACCTCCGCCGCGTTGCGCCGGACCGCGTCGGCGAGGGTGGTGGGCTCGTCGGCCTCGTCCTTGCCGGTGCCCTCGGGTTTGTAGAGCCAGGTGCGCAGGTCGCGCTCCTGGGCACGGGCGAGGCGGCGCACCTCGCCCGCGTTCTCCGCGTTGCGCTGGATCAGGGTGAGGGTGTGCAGCACGGAGTCGTGGACATGGGCGGCGACCTCGGCGCGCTCCTGGGCGCGGATGCGCATCAGCCGCTCCTCGGAGAGGTCCTGGGTCATCCGCACGAGATACGGCCCGGCGAGCAGCGTGATGCCGACGAGCACGGCGAGGGCCGCCTGGAGCACCGCGCCGATGTGTGCGGCGGAGCCCTGCATGACGAAGACGCCCGAGACGCCCGCGGTGACGAGCAGGACACCGACGCCCGCGCGCAGCAGGGTGAGCGTACGGCGCCGGCTGCCGACCTCGACCCAGCGGGCCCGGCGGGCGTTGTCCGCCTGGCGCCAGACCAGGGCGACACCGGCTGCGACCAGGACCGTGGGAAGGAGATAGGCCTTGGCGCCGCCGGTCAGGTTGACACTGCCCACGAACACCATGGACACGACGACCATGAGGAGCAGGGCGACGATCTGGCCCCGGTCCGGTTTGCGGGCGACGAGTCTGCGGCGGCCGTCCGCCAAGGTCTCGGTGGCGACCAGGGACGGCGGCTTCTGGCCGCCGACCCCGCCGACGCCGAGGGGTACGAAGAACCAGAACGCGGCGTACAGCAGCGCGCCGAGGCCGTTGGCCATGAACAGGCCGACGAAGACGAGCCGCACCCAGACCACGGGCAGGCCGAGATGCCCGGCGAGGCCCCGCGCCACTCCGCCGAGCCAGCGGCCGTCGCTGCTTCGGTAGAGCTTGCGCGGCGGCCGCGGGTCGTCGAGGGGCACTGCTGCGGCTTCCGGCATGCCATCGATGTTCACACGCCCGGAGTTGCGGAGCATCAGGGTCGGCCCCCGAGACTCCCCTGATCTTCCGGTTTCCCCGCGCCGACTCCTCGTTCTCCTGCGCGTCCTCCTGCCGGTTCTCCTGCCGGTTCTCCTGCGGCGCAGGCCCGGGTCTCCGTCGCCGCGGCGCCGTTCGAACGCTTCCCGGCCCGGCCTCGGGGCCGATTTCAGGGTTCGGCCAGGGTCATCCCGACTGCCGCTGCGGCGGCCCGGCGGTCACCATTGACTCATGACTGATCACGAGCACGCCGCGACGGGTCCGGGACCCGGCCCCGGCCCGCGGCCCGCTGCGGGCACCGGGCCGTCGGATGCCGCGCCCGCCGCGACGGAGACGGCCGCGACGGGGGCCGGCGCCGCCGGCGCCGGTGCGGAGGCCGTCGACGCGGCCTCCCCGCGGTTCCGGCGCGACCGCCGGCACAAGATGATCGCGGGCGTGTGCGCGGGGCTCGGGCGCCACACCGACCTGGACCCGGTGATCTTCCGCATCACCCTGGCCGTGCTGGCCGCGACCGGCGGCATCGGCCTCCTCTTCTACGGCTTCGCCTGGCTCTTCGTGCCGTACGAGGACGACGAGGAGAACGAGGTCCGCAAGCTGCTGACCGGCCGGGTCGACGGGCAGGCCCTGGCGGCCGTGCTGTTCGCGCTGATCGGCTGCGGGGTGCTGCTGACCATGATCGGGAACGGCCAGGTGCTGGCGTTCGCCGTCGTCCTCTCCCTGCTGCTGGCCGGTGCCGGGTACTGGTCGCGGCGGCGCGGCGCCCCCGACCCCGACCCGCTGTCCGCCCAGGCCGTCGCCGACGCCCCGCCGGAGGCCCAGGCACCGCCGATCCAGATCTCGTACCCCTCGTGGTGGCGCGACCCGATCGTCAAGGACGGCACGCATGTCGGAGGTACCGGCTATCTGTGGGGCCCGGGCGACGCCCGCGGCCGGGACGCCCCGGGACTCGACTTCCGGCTGAGCACCCCGTGGGTCCACGGCCAGGACACCCGCGCCCGGCAGAGCCCGCCCCCGAAGCCGCGCGGACCGCGCTGGATCGGCGGCTGGATCTTCCTGTTCGCTCTGGTGGCGGGCGGCCTGGGCACGGGCCTGACGTGGGACACGCACCCGCTGGGCACCAGCCTGCAGACCGGTCTGGCCTGCGCGCTGATCGTGTTCGGGCTGGGGACGGCACTCAGCTCGTTCCTGGGGCGCACGGGGGCCGGCTCGCTGTTCCTGGCACTGCTCACGGCGGCCCTGCTGGCGGTCGCGACGGCCCTGCCGTCCGACATCAGCACCCACTGGAGGCGGATGTCCTGGACCCCGGCCACGGCGGCGGAGGTGTCGGCGGCCTACGACCTCGGGACGGGCGTGGCCACGCTGGACCTGACACACATACGCATCGCCGAGGGGCAGACGGTGTCGACATCGGCCGAGGTGGGCGCCGGGCAGCTGAAGATCGTCGTGCCGACGGACGCGACCGTGCGGATGAGCATCGACGTGGGGGTGGGCGACATCCAGTTGCCGGGGGACGACAAGAAGGACGTGGACGTGGAGCCGGGCAAGCACAAGGACGTGACGCTGCCGCCGACGAGCGGAGCGAAGAACGCGGGGACGCTGGACCTGGATCTCCAGGTCGGCGCGGGACAGGTGGAGGTGACCCGTGCTGCGGCATGAGTTCCAGCCCGGACGGCTGGTCGTCGGTGTCTTCCTGACGGCGGCGGGGATCGCCTACGCCGGAGACGCGGGCGGCTGGTGGGACACCGAGTGGTTCGCGGTCATCCCGGTGATGGTGGCCGGCCTCTTCCTGGCAGGGGTGACCGCGGCCCTGACCCGGGCGATACGCAGGCGCCGCGGTACACCGGAAAGCTAGGAGCCGAGCCGGACGCCGGCATGATCCAAACGACAGGCCCTAGAGGCCCAGTGAGGCCCGTGCGGAGCGGTGTCGGCGTCGGGCGCGGAGCATCGCGTCCAGGGAGAGGTAGGGGGCGCCGGCGAGGACCAGGGGCAGCCAGGCCATCAGGTAGGCGAGGTCGTTGCCGTAGTAGTACGGGGAGTTGGCCCAGCTGATGGTCAGCCAGAGGCTGAGCGAGATCAGCGCGCCGCCGAGCGCGGCCAGGCGGGCCAGGAGGCCGAAGAGGGTGCCGAGGCCCACGGCCAGCTCGCCGATGGCGATCGCGGTGCCGAAGCCGACGGGGTTCTTCAGGGCCAGGTCGACCAGGGCCGGGATCGCGGCGGAGTCACGGACCGCGCGCATGGTGTCGCCGATGGACCCGGACCCGCCGGATTTCAGGAAGGCGCTGTCGGTCAGCTTGTCCAGGCCGGCGTAGATGAAGGTGACGCCCAGGAAGATCCGCAAGGGAAGGAGGGCGTACCGGGTGGCGGTGTCCCGCAGTCCGCGGTCGCCGTCGAGATACGGGGGGTGCGTGTCCGAACGAATGCCGTGAGTCATCGCCAGTAGCCGCCTCTCGCCGCTGTGCCCAGGCCCCTCAACAGACCATACGTACGACAACCCCGGCCCGCTCAACCCTCTCCCGGACGTTTTTCCGAATTTCGGCCGGACCCAGACACCAGGGAAGGGGGAGAAAGGAGGGCAAGAAGGGTCAGAAGTGGACTCGACCGGTTCCGGTCCGGGAGGCCCGAAGAGGTGACGGGGGGACGACGGAGACGGGCGATCCGTCACCCCCGGCGGTTCAGCCACTCACGGGGGGTGTCGGGTCGTCGGCGGCTCAGTCGCGACAGGGCGTCGGCTCGTCGGCCGGTCCGGTCACTCCGTCACCTCGACCGCGCACCGGTTGGTCGCCACTCCGGCCGCCGTCACCACCTGGACCTCGACCCAGCCGGGCTCCACGTCGGCCGGGACCGGGACGGTGAGGACGTGGTCCGTGGGGTTGCTGAAGCCGCCGGTGACGGGGACCAGGGGGACGTGGACGTTGACGGCGCCGATACGGACGACCATGCGGGAGAGGCGGTCGGCGGTCTGGGCGCCGGGCGGGACGAAGCCGGTGCCGCGGATCTCGATGTCGTCGCCGGTGCGGATCGGAGCGTCCAGGTCACCGGCCTCGCGGGCCCGGACGACGGAGAGGATCACCGGGCGGCCGCCCTCGGCGTACTTGCCGGCAAGGTAGGTCGCGGCGGAGATCAGGACCACCGTCGCGAGGCCCCAGGGCAGGTCGGGGAGCTGGTCGGGGCGGCGGGCGAGCCGTACGGCGGCGAAGAGCAGGGCGACGGCGCTGATGACGACGTACTGGATGTCGGCGAAGGTGCCGCGGCCGGCGTCGTCGGTGAGCAGGTCGGCGGCGCGGGGGCGGTGGGCGCGCACCTTCTGCAGACGCTGGCCCACGATGCGCAGGCCGACCACCCGGCGCACCAGGACCGCGATGCCGCAGACCACGGCGAGGACGGTCACCGCACCGGCGCCACGGGCAAGGTCGAGACCGGAGATGAGGGCGTCACGTTCGGCGGGAGAGGAGGCGGCGGCCAGGCGGCCGGCCAGGACGAGGACGGCATACACGACGAACAGGACCCAGGAGGCGGCGACGGTGCGGGAGGTGGACATGCGGTTGTCCTCGCCGATGACGGGGGCGAGCACTCCGCCGCGAGAGCGGTGGAACCAGGAGGCGGCGGTGAGAGCGAGGGCCACGACCAGGGCGGCGAGCAGTCCGGCGGTGCGGGCGCTGGTCCAGCCCGCGCCGATGGCGGTGAGGGACTGGGTGAGGAGCATGATCACGACGGCTGCCCAGACGGTGCACGCGGTGCGCAGCCAGAGGCGGGCGAGCCAGGCCTCGCCCTCGGCGCGGCCGCGTTCGGCAACCGCCTCGGCGGACTGGGTGAGTTCCTCGGACACCCACTGGCGGGAGGCGGAGGCCGAATGGGCCACGGCCGCGGGCAGCCCCTGCCCGGCCGCGAACTCGTCGCGTTTGAGGAGGAATTCGGCGACCGCCCGCCGGTGCCCCTCGCGTGCCCCGTGCGGACAGTCCCCGCACGCGCAGCCACCCCCGTGGACACCCGAACCGGTGCCCTGCCTCGCCTCCTGCACCGCCACGCCCGACGCCCGCCTTCCCCACGCCCGGGGCACGCCGCGCAGGGCCCTCCCCGGGGCCCGACGACGCCGTGCAACTCCCTTGTGTCGAGAGCGAATTGTGCCCTACGCCACGCCATTCGCGAGCAGCAGGTTGGTCACGACGAGTGAAGGTACGGCAGACGTGTTGACCCGACTGCGAGAATTTCCCCATGGCCGAGATCATCCAGCGGGACGGGACCTGGGCCTTCGACGGCAGCACGGTCCGGATCACGCCTGGACGCCACCGTTCCGTGCCGCTGTTCCGGCAGACCTACGGCGAGATCGCCGTACCCCTGGAAGCGGTGTCCGGGGTGGTGTACGAGCCGGAGCGCAAGCGGGGGCGGCTGAGGATGCGGCTGCGCGAGGGAGCGGACCCGTTGTTGCAGGCGACGGGCGGGCGGTTGCCGGAGGCGGCAGATCCGTACCGGCTGACGGTGGACGGGGACCGGTCCGGGGTGGCCGAGTACGTCGCGGCGGAGATCCGGCAGTCGCTGCTGCTGGACCAGGTCCCGAAGGAGCCGACGAAGACGTATCTGCTGCCGGGGCCGCCGGTGCCGGTGTCGGTGCGGTCGTCGGACGGCACGGTGTCGTTCGACGGTACGCAGGTGCGCGTCGACTGGGCCGACACCTCCGACCGGGTCAAGCGGGCCACCGGGCCCCGGATCATCGGCGTCGGCGATCTGGTGCAGGTGGAGTGGCTGCCCAACTCCGGTCACGAGGACGGCTTCCTGCGGTTCGTGACCCGGGAGACGGTGTTCTCGAAGCTGCCGGCCGAGCGCGACCCGTACGCCCTCGACCTGTGGGGCAGCGTCCGCCGCGACCTGCTGACGGCGCTGGTCGCGGCGGCGGTCACGGCCCGGCTGCCGCATCCGTCGACCCGGCCGGGCACGGAGTACACCGACCGGGACCGGCCCGCGGTGCCGGTGCCGCGCCGGCCGGCCGACCACCACGACGTCCTGCTGCGCCGGCTCCGGGAGCTGGGCGAACTGCACCGGGACGGGGTGCTCACGGACGAGGAGTTCGCGCTGACGAAGGCAGCGGTGCTGCGGAGCTTCTGAGCCGGCGGTTCGACAGCGCCCCGTAAGGGGCGCCGGGGGTACCCCAGCCGAAGGCTGGGGGAGGAACTGCGCGACCAGCCACGACGGCGCCGCAGACGAACAGATCGCGGCCCTTCCAGCGGAGCGCCTAGCTGAGCAGGTCCGGTTCGCTGCGGCTGATGTCCTGCCACAGGGGCTGGTAGTTGATCCAGGCCACCAGGTCGCCGCCGAGCTGTTCCCGGGTGGCGACGGCGAGCTTGTGGTCGATGAGCAGCGGGCGGCCGGCCGCCTTCGCGGTCAGCTGGACCTGCGCGGACCGCTCCATGGAGAGGAACCACCAGGCGGCCGCGTCCACCGAGTCGCCGACGGTCAGCAGCCCGTGGTTGCGCAGCACCAGCGCCTTGCGGGAGCCGAGGGCGGCGGCGATGCGGCTGCCCTCCTCGGCGTCGACGGCGACGCCGGTGTAGGAGTCGTAGAGGGCGTGGTCCTCGTAGAAGGCGCAGCTCTCCTGGCTGATCGGGTCGAGCAGGTCACCGAGGGCGGACAGGGCGCGGCCGTGCACGGAGTGGCAGTGAGCGACGGCGACGACGTCCGGGCGGGCCGCGTGCACCTGGACGTGGACGGTGAAGGCGGCCTGGTTGACGTGGTAGCGGCCCTCGATCACCTGGCCGTCCTGGTTGGCCAGGACCAGGTCGCCGACGGTGACGTGCTTGAACGGCATGCCGAACGGGTTGACCCAGAAGCAGTTCGAGTATTCGGGGTCGCGGGTGGTGATGTGCCCCGACACCCCGTCCTCCAGTCCGGCCCGGCCGAAGATCCGCAGCGCGCCGGCGAGCCGCTCCTTGCGATGCCGGCGCTCGTCGTCGAGCGAGTCGTACATCGGCGGCATCGCGAACTGAAGCTGGTCGGTGGGCAGCGGAAGGGGCGGGGTCGGCCCGTGCATAGGTCCTCCAGCACTGGGTTTGTGTTACGGCCGGAAGTTACCGCCGGTCAGTGCAGGAAAACAGAGCTGTTCTGTAAAGATGACGCGCGCGAGCAGATCGCGACAGAAGATGTCGGGATTCGACGGCTCAGTGGCCCGTACGGCACACGTCGAAGAGGCGGCACCGCCGGAGCCGTGCCATCTCTTCCTCAGCTTCTTCTTCCGCACCGGGCGCGATCGGACGCGCCCGGGACTACTCCCACTCGATGGTGCCCGGCGGCTTCGAGGTGACGTCGAGGACGACCCGGTTGACGTCCCGGACCTCGTTGGTGATCCGGGTGGAGATCTTCGCGAGGGCCTCGTACGGCAGGCGGGACCAGTCGGCCGTCATGGCGTCCTCGGAGGAGACCGGGCGCAGGACGATCGGGTGGCCGTAGGTGCGGCCGTCGCCCTGGACGCCGACGCTGCGGACGTCCGCGAGCAGGACCACCGGGCACTGCCAGATGTCGCGGTCGAGGCCGGCCGCGGTCAGCTCCTCGCGGGCGATCGCGTCGGCCTCGCGGAGCAGGTCCAGGCGCTCCTTGGTGACCTCGCCGACGATCCGGATGCCGAGACCCGGACCCGGGAACGGCTGGCGCTGGACGATCTCCTCCGGCAGGCCGAGCTCCTGGCCGACCATCCGGACCTCGTCCTTGAACAGCTTGCGGAGCGGCTCGATCAGCTTGAACTCAAGGTCTTCCGGCAGGCCGCCGACGTTGTGGTGCGACTTGATGTTCGCGGTGCCGGTGCCGCCGCCGGACTCCACGACGTCCGGGTAGAGGGTGCCCTGGACCAGGAACTCCACGGCCGGGCCGGCGTCGGCGATGATCTCGGCCTGGGCCTGCTCGAAGACCCGGATGAACTCGCGGCCGATGATCTTCCGCTTCTGCTCCGGGTCGGAGACGCCGGCGAGGGCGTCGAGGAAGCGGGCCTCCGCGTCGACGACCTTCAGCTGGACGCCGGTCGCGGCCACGAAGTCCTTCTCGACCTGCTCGGTCTCGCCCTTGCGCATCAGGCCGTGGTCGACGTACACGCAGGTCAGCTGGGAGCCGATGGCCTTCTGGACGAGGGCCGCGGCCACCGCGGAGTCGACGCCGCCGGACAGGCCGCAGATGGCGCGCTTGTCGCCGACCAGCTCGCGGATCGCGGCGACCTGCTCGTCGATGACGTTGCCGGTGGTCCAGGTGGGCTTCAGGCCCGCGCCCCGGTAGAGGAAGTGCTCCAGGACCTGCTGGCCGTGCGTGGAGTGCATGACCTCGGGGTGGTACTGGACGCCGTAGAGCTTCTTCTCGTCGTTCTCGAAGGCGGCGACCGGGACGACGTCCGTGGACGCGCTGACGGTGAAGCCCTCGGGGGCGGCGGAGCAGGCGTCGCCGTGCGACATCCACACGTGCTGCTCGGCGGGGGTGCCCTCGAACAGGGTGGAGGCCGTCTTGGAGACGTGCAGGTCGGTACGGCCGTACTCGCGGGCGCCGGTGTTGTCGACGGTGCCGCCGAGGACCTGCGCCATCAGCTGGAAGCCGTAGCACATGCCGAAGACGGGGACGCCGGCCTCGAAGAGCTCGCGGTCCAGGCGGGGGGCGCCCTCCTCGTACACGGACGAGGGGCCGCCGGAGAGGATGATCGCCGCCGGGTTCTTGGCGAGCATCTCGGCGACCGGCATGGTGCTGGGCACGATCTCGCTGTAGACCCGGGCCTCGCGGACGCGGCGGGCGATGAGCTGGGCGTACTGCGCGCCGAAGTCGACGACCAGGACGGTGTCGGGAGCGGCGGCAGCGGGAGTCGCTGATGACACGGGGTGCCTTCCGGCGGTCGGGCGGGGGTCTGTGTCACCGATTCTAACGTTGCGGCTGTCGGGCACCTCGCCGTACGCCGGGAGCTCCGCCCCCGGACCCCCGGTCCGCCGGGACGGTTCTGTGGCATACTCGCCCCCATGCTCACCCAGACGACCTTCCTCTTTACCTATGGCAACCGGCCCACCGGCTGCCATGGTCGTGCTGCTTGAGCTACTGACAAGCGACTTCCCCAGGCGCCCCGGGCCGACAAGGTCCGGGGCGCCTGGTGTTTCTCCGGATCCTGTCGCTTCGGGGCGCCGCACCCCTTCCGACGAGGAGCCCCCATGAACGCGATCGACGTGACCGGTGCCCGTACCCCCGAGGCCGCCGAGGTGATCAGCGGTGCGCGGGAGCGCATCGACGCGCTCGACGACCGGATCATCGGCCTGATCCAGGAACGGATGGCCGTCTCCGCCGTTGTCCAGGAGGCACGGATCACCTCCGGCGGCCGCCGGGTGAACCTCTCCCGGGAGATGGAGATCCTCGGCCACTACAGCACGGCGCTCGGCAAGCCCGGCACCGCCCTCGCCATGACGCTCCTGGAGCTGTGCCGGGGTCGCATCTGAGTCGGGCGGATCTGAGTTCGGGGTCCTTCTCACCCGTACGGCGCGTGACCGGCCCGCGAACCGCTTCGTTGGTGGGGTGTCCGTGTCAGCCAGGGGCGGGCCCGAAAGAACCACGCGTGGCTTCGCTGGGGCGATGAGGCGTACGGAACGTGCCGTGCGTCGTGGGACCTCGCTCCAGTCAAGTGACCGGACGGCAGGGGACAGCAGCCCGGTCACCCAAGAGACGGCCGGCTCCGGGGACGCCCGGGGCCGACCGGCGGAAAATTGCAAAAATGCACAAGGGCTGGGTCAAACGGTTGCGGAGGCCGCGTACATCCAGCACGATGCGTAGAAGGCCCGCAAGGGTCTTCGGAGTTCCCAAGTCCCAGTTCAGGCAACGGAATTGCCGTGTGCCGACCGTCCGTCGAAGGTCGAGACCTGCCGTACGCCCCGAGCGCGCCGGGGCGCCGACCCGAGGCTCGGACGGTGGTACAGGGCGCAGAGACCAGCGGCGCAACCCCCCGGCGCCGCTTCCAGGCACCGACGCTGCCCTGACGTCGGTGCTGACGAAAGAAGGGCCCCGCGGCTCCGACCCGCGGGGCCCTTCGCCTGTCTGCACACAAAGCCGCAGAAAGTCGCAGAAAGTTACGTACGGCTGACCGTGCCGCAGGCCTCCTGCTTGCCGATGTCGCGGCTGCGGTCGTACGGGTCGATGGACGGGCCGCTCGGGGCGGCGCTGCCGGTCGGGGCCTGGGACGGGAACTGCGGGTGCAGATAGCCGTCGTTGATGTCGCAGGCCGAGTTGCCGGCGTCCTCGTCGTAGCGCAGGAGGGTCAGCCGGCCGGGAGTGACCTGGTACCGCGTGGGGTCGGGGAGTTCGGCGTCGATCACGCGGCGCACGATCGTGCGGGTGACCTCGGTGGAACCGCCGGCGCGGACGACCGGGTAGACGAAGGTGTAGTCGGCGTGCACGGCCACGCCCCCGAACTTGCCCTTCGCGAAGGTGATCCGGCCGCGCACCTTGACGACCTTCCCGGCCTGCTTCACGTCCTTCGGGTCGAAGCGGCTGAAGAGGAACAGCGGGTCGTGGGTCTTGCTCGGGCTGCGCAGCGAGGTCTCGAGGTTGTCGAGCACGTCGGGCTGCTTGGGGTCGAGCACCGAGAGGGCGGCCCCGGGACGGCCGCCGGCCACCACGTCGGGGCTGAGGTTGGCGTCGACCAGCAGCTTCCTGGTCTGCTGGAGGGCCAGTTCGACGCGGTCCTTCGGGATGGCGCCGAGCGCGGTGGCCTTCGGCAGCACGATGCCGGCCGCGCCGTCGGCCCAGCGCAGCGCCGGGGAACCGGCGAACGGACGGGCGAGCGTGGGTGTGCCGGGGGCGGCCGCGGAGGGCGCGGCGGTCGGCGTGGTGGTCTCGGCGGGCAGGGGCGTGGTGGCGGTGTCCGTGCCGGCGGTCGAGCCGAAGGGATCGCCGGGGATCAGGGAGGGCCGCATCGCCACGACGGCCACGGCGATCGCCAGCGGAACGCCGATGACCGCCCATGCTCTGCGGCGGCGGGCGGCCCGCCCGTTCATCTCCTGCCAGGCGGGCCCGGTCCGCCACCCCTCGGGCTCCCCCTTGCGCCCCTTGAGCCGCTCGGTCACCTCGCGGGCACGTGCGGAGGGCTCCTTGGGGGCGGACTTGCGGATGTCCCGTTCGGTGTCCTGGAGGAACTGCTCCCACACCTCGTCGGATATGGAGGAGGACGACGGCTCGTCCCCCGACGATTCTTCGGACCGTCTGTCAGACATGACACTCTCTCGCTCGGCCGTTCGACGGGGGCGAGAATAGCCTTGGAATCGGCTGTGTCCATGCCATGCCCGGCAATTGGTATCGAGCGGCGGCGCCCCCGAGATCGAGTGACCTACGCCACATGGAGATGTGTGAATGTGGAGGCAACCATTCACACGACTTGCCGGTCACATCAGCGGAACCAGCGGTGACATCCATCCACCGCAGCTGATGCACGGGGGTCCTCATGAAGCTTCGCCGGGTCATGGCCGCGGCGGCCGTCACGGCCGTCATCGCGCCGGTCGCCCTGCTGTCCGCGCCGGCCGCGTTCGCGGACGAGTCGCCGTCGGCGTCGGAGACGTCGGAGAGCGCACCGAGCGAGATACCGAGCGACACGGCCTCGGCCTCGCCGTCCGACTCCGTCGCGCCGAGCGACAGCGCGTCGGCGTCCGAGTCCGCGCCGGCCTCCGCCTCGCCCAGCGACAGCGCGAGCACCGGCGCATCGGCGTCGGCATCGGCGTCCTCCTCTGCCGAGCCGTCCGAGTCGGCCGAGCCCAGCGAGGACCCGTCCGACCCGGACGTGCCGTACTGCGAGGACCTCGACGAGAACTTCGGCGACGCCAAGGTGTCCGCCGACATCAAGGGCCTGCCCGGCAAGATCGTCGCGGGCGACGGCTTCCACGGCTTCGAGCTGGTCGTGACGAACGAGTCCAAGACGGATGTCGAGGGCGTCGCCTTCTACGCCGAGATCGAGAACTACGAGCTCGACGAGTCGAAGTACCTCAGCCCGTACGTCGACCTGGAGTTCAAGAACCCCGACACCGGTTCCTGGGACCGGATCGGCAGCGACGACTGGGCCGGCGACTACTTCTTCTACGTGCCGAAGCTGAAGTCCGGCGCGAGCAAGTCGGTCGACCTGCGGGTCTCCATCGACGCCAAGGCGCCCGCCGGTGACGCCTACTCCTTCGGCTCCGGCGCCTACCTCGACAAGGTCGACGGCCAGGACTGCATCGCCGAGGGCTGGGCCCAGTACGACTTCACGGTCCTCAAGGCCGGCTCGTCCAACCCGGACCCGGGTACGGCCACGCCGAGCGACGACGGCGGCAAGGACTCCGTGAAGAAGCCGCAGGGCAACGTCTCCGACCTGCCCACCGGCAACCTCGCCGACACCGGCTCCAGCTCGGCGCTCCCGGTCATCGGCCTGGTCGGCGGGGTCGCCGTCGTGGTCGGCGCCGGCGCGGTGGTCCTGGTACGGCGGCGGAAGGCAGGCACGGGCACGGACGCCTGAGCCGCACAGAGCAAGGTCGCGCGAACCGTCGTAAGGCGGCGGTCGCGCACCGATCGAAGAGGGACCTGGGCTCGGAGGGGGGCACAGGTCCCTCTTCGGTGTCCGGCCACTTCTTCGGCTTACCTTGTCGGCCTGCTTCTCGGGCCTACTTCTTCGGCGGTACGGCCGGAATCCCGAGGAACGGCAGCCGCAGCGCGCCGAAGGCCTCGGCCGGGACCGCCGGACGGAGCGGCTCGACCGGCCGGAGGCGTTCGTACGGCTCGCCCTGCCGCGGCCGCGGGTCCGTCTCGCCCTTGTTGGGCCAGTACGACATCGCGCGCTCGGCCTGCGCCGTGATGGTGAGGGACGGGTTCACACCGAGGTTCGCCGAGACCGCGGCGCCGTCCACGACCGAGATGCCCGGGTGGCCGTAGAGCCGGTGGTACGGGTCGATGACCCCGGTCTCGCGCGAGTCGCCGATGGGGCAGCCGCCGAGGAAGTGGGCGGTGAGCGGGGTGCCCATCAGCTCGCCGACGTTGCTGCCGGCGAAGCCGTTGATCTCCTCGGCGAGCACGGTGGCCGCCTCCGAAGCTGCCTTGATCTGCTTGGGGTTGGGGGCGCCGTGGCCCTGCCGAGCGGTGAGCAGGCCCTTGCCGACGCCGTCCGGTTTCAGGTACGTCGTCAGGGAGTTGTCCAGCGACTGCATGACCAGGCCGATGATGGTCCGCTCCGACCAGCGCCGGTTGGAGAGCGAGCGCAGCACCAGGAGGGGGTGGCGGGCCGCGTTCGCCAGCCAGCCGAGGACGCGGGAGGAGCCCTCCGCGTACGGGACCTGGAGGATCGACAGGCCGCCCATCGCGTTGGAGCCCTTGCCGTAGCGGACCGGCTCGATGTGCGTGTTCTCGTCCGGGTGGACGGAGGACGTGATCGCGACGCCCCGGGTGAAGTCGGCCTTGGGCGTGCCGTGTGCCTTGCGGTAGCGGCGGTTGTCGGTCTGGGCGCCGACCAGGGCCTCGGAGTTGGTGCGGGTGAGGTCACCCAGACGGTCGGAGAGGTACGGCAGTTGACCGCCGGCCTTCATGCGGTGCAGAAGGGTCTGGGTGCCGTAGGTGCCGGCGGCGATGACGACCCGGCGGGCCTTGAGGACACGGCCCTCGGCCTTCTTCCGGTCGTCCGTGGGCAGGGTCGCGACGGCGTAGCCGCCCTGCGAGTCGTCGGTGACGGAGACGACCGTCGTCATCGGGTGCACCACCGCGCCCGCCTGCTCGGCGAGGTGGAGGTAGTTCTCGTTGAGGGTGTTCTTCGCGCCGTGCCGGCAGCCGGTCATGCACTCGCCGCACTCGGTGCAGGCGTTGCGGGCGGGGCCCGCGCCGCCGAAGTAGGGGTCGGTGACCTGGTCGCCGGGGGCCGCCTTCGCCTCGCCGTCGGCGTCCTTGCCGTCGCCGAAGAAGACGCCGACCGGGGCGAGGTGGAAGGTGTCGCCGACGCCCATGCGTTGCGCCGCCGCCTTCAGGTGCACGTCGGACGGGGTCATCGTCGGGTTGAGCCGTACGCCGAGCATGCGCTGCGCCTGGTCGTAGTACGGCTTCAGCTCGTCCTGCCAGTCCGTGATGTCACGCCACTGGGGGTCGTCGAAGAAGGGCTTCGGCGGGACGTAGAGGGTGTTGGCGTAGTTGAGCGAGCCGCCGCCGACGCCCGCGCCGGCCAGCACCATGACGTTGCCGAGGAGGTGGATGCGCTGGATGCCGTAGCAGCCGAGCTGCGGGGCCCAGAGGTAGTTCTTGATGTCCCAGGAGTTCTTGGGGAGGGCTTCTCGGGTGAAGCGGCGGCCGGCTTCCAGGACGCCTACGGTGTAGCCCTTTTCTGTCAGGCGCAGGGCGGTTACCGATCCGCCGAATCCTGATCCGACGACTATGACGTCGTAGTCGTAGGTGTCCTGGGGCACGGGTGCTCCTCGTTGAGTTTCGCGTGCGGGCCGTGTGTGGTTGATCGCGCAGTTCCCCGCGCCCCCGAAAAAGACGGGTCGGCTATCGCAGCCTCAGTGCCTTCATCACCCGGAGGCTGGTGCTCATGAAGGCCGCGTACTTCTCGTCGTCCATGCCCAGTGAGGGGGCCATGGGAAGGAGCCTCTGCTGTGCCACGGTCTGCGCCTCCGTGTACTTGAGGATGCCCTCCGAGCCGTGTCGGCGGCCCAGGCCCGAGTCCTTCATGCCGCCCATCGGGGACTGGACGCTGCCGTAGGCGGGGGCGTAGCCCTCGTTGACGTTCACGGTGCCGGTGCGCAGGCGGGCGGCGACGGCGCGGCCGCGGCTGCCGTTCTTCGTCCAGACCGAGGAATTGAGGCCGTACGGCGTGCCGTTGGCGTGCTCGACGGCCTCGTCCTCCGTCTTGAAACGGTAGATCGAGACGACCGGGCCGAAGGTCTCCTCCGTGCAGACGGCCATCGCGTCCTCGACACCGTCGAGGATGGTGGGCTCGTAGAAGTAGGGGCCGATGTCCGGGCGGGCGGTACCGCCGGCGACGACGGTCGCGCCCTTCTCCACGGCCTCGTCGACATGCCGGGTGACGGTCTCCAGCTGCCGTTCCCCGACCAGGGACCCCATGTCGGCGCCGTAGGCGAGGGACCTGCCGAGGCGCATGGCCTTGGTGCGGGCGGCGAACCGCTCGACGAAGGCGTCGGCGATCGACTCGTGGACGTACAACCGCTCGATGGAGATGCAGAGCTGTCCGGCGGAGGAGAAGCAGGCGCGGACCGCGCCGGCGGCCGCCTTCTCGATGTCGGCGTCGTCCAGGACCAGCATGGCGTTCTTGCCGCCGAGTTCGAGGGAGACGCCGACCAGGCGGGCCGCCGCGCCCTGCGCGACCTCGCGCCCGGTACGGGTGGAGCCGGTGAAGGAGACGTAGTCGGCGTGCCGGACGACCTCGGGGCCGACGACCGGGCCCTCGCCGAGGACGACCTGGAAGACGTCGGCGGGCAGCCCCGCCTCGATGAGGAGATCGCGGGCCCACAGGGCGGTCAGGCAGGTCTCGGTGTCCGGCTTCATGACGACCGCGTTGCCCGCGGCGAAGGCGGGGAGCGCGTCGCCGACGGAGAGTTCGAGGGGGTAGTTCCAGGGGGCTATCTGGCCGACCACGCCCCGCGGGTGACGCAGTTCGGTCACGCGGGTGAGGGTGGGCATGGCGCCCGCGTGCCGCTTGGGGCGGAGGTAGGCGGGGGCCTTGCGGCCGTAGTGCCGGGCGGCGACCGCGACGGCCTGCACCTCTTCGTGGGCGTGCAGGCGGGCCTTGCCGGTCTCCAGCTGGATGAGGTCGAGGACCTCGGCCTGGCGGGCCAGGATCAGGTCGTGGAAGCGGAGCAGGACGGCGGCGCGCTGCCGTACCGGCACCTTCGCCCACACGGCCTGCGCGGCGCGGGCCGCGTCGAAGGCCTTGGCCACGTCCTCGGGGGTGGACTCGGGCAGGTCGGCCAGCTTCTCGCCGGTGAAGGGCGTGTGGTTGGCCGTACGTCCGGAGCCGGCGACGCCCTTGGTGAGCTGGGCGACCACCTCGGGCGTGACCACGTCGGCAGCGGTTCGAGCCCCTGCGGGGGCGGGGGCGAGCGGGTTCGTGCCGGTGGGGGCCGGTGCGTGGGCCGGGGCCTGCGAGTCCGTCATGAGCCGCAGGGTATTCGGGAGCGGGGCCTTTGGGTACCCGTGGGTAACTCGGTTTCACGGACCGCACACACACCGCCAGTGATCACTGGCAGAGAATGTGCTGATCAGGAGGTTGGACGGGGACGATCAGCGCCGGTCAGCCGCGTTCCGGTTTTTTGGCGAGGAGCAGGCCGAGGGCGGCGAGCGGGGTGAGGCGGCGGGGTTCGGGGGCCGTCGGGGGCGGGACAGCGGCGGCGGGGATGGCCGAGGCGGGAGCGGACGGGACGGGCGCGGACGGGACGGGCGCGGACGGGACGGGGGCCGGGGGCGCGGTCGCCCACTCCGGCAGGCTCACGCCGGCGGCCCCGGCCAGCGCCTCGGCGACGTCGGCGGCCGCCGGCCGGGCGTCCGGTTCGGGGGCGCGCAGTCGCTGCAGCAGCGGGCCGAGGGGCCCCTCGGTGCTCTCCGTGACCGCACGGAGCAGGGCACCCAGGGACCACAGGTCGGAGGCGGGCCCGGCGCCGCGCCCCGCACCGCACTCCGGAGCCACGAAGTCGCCGCCGCACGGCTCCTGCTGCGCCGCGCCGATGCCGAAGTCGGTGACGACGACGCGCTCGCCGCCGGCTTCGAGGAGGACGTTGGAGGGCCTGAGGTCGCGGTGGACGATGCCGACGCAGTGGGCGGCGTGCAGGGCACCGAGGACGGCCAGCCCGATCCGGGCGGCCTCGGCGGACGGCAACGGGCCGCGGGCGGCGAGGGCGGCCTGCAGCGACTCCCCCGTCACCAGCTCCATGACGATCCAGGGGCGTTCGCCGTCCAGGAGTACGTCGTGGATGGCGACGGCGGCCGGATGGTCGACGCGGGCGGCGGCGCGGGCCTCGTGCAGCAGCCGGTGCGCGGCCCGTTGCCGCTCCTCGTCCGCAGGCTCACCGGTCAGACGCAGCTCCTTGACGGCGACGTACCGAGCGTCAGGGCGGTCCGCCGAGCCCGGACGATCCGCCGGGTCCCGGCCGTCCAGCGAGTCCCGGCCGTCCAGCGCGCCCTGACCGCCGCGCACGCCCTGACCGTCCCGCGCGACCTGCTCGTCACGGGCGCGCCACACCGTGCTGGTGGGCCCGGAGCCGATGCGCTCGGCGAGCCGATAGCGCCCGCCGATCAGACGCCCCTCGACCGGCTGTTCGCCGTCTTCACTCATGTCACATGAGTACCTTGCGCACCATGCCCTTGTCGAAGCGGCGCGGTCAGAGGTCCGCCGGCCGCGGGCCCCTTCCTGTGGAAGTGCCCACGGCTGCCCCACGGCTGCCCCACGGCCGTCCCATGTCGGTGCGTGTCAGGCCGAGTTGGCCGTGAACGTGTCCACCGCGACATCGAAGTACTCCCGCGCCTCCCGCACCTTCCCGACCGGCGCCGACACCCACACGTCGTACATCTGCCCGCTCTCCTCCCAGCAGATGTCGTAGGTGTGCCGCGGTCCCTCCGTCGCGCTGAAGCCCTTCCAGGTGAACTCCCAGAACGCGGCGGGGTGTCCGGAGTGGGTGGTGTCCGTGACCCGGCCGTCGTGGTACCCGGGGTTGGTGCTCGGCCCGTCGGCCGCCGCCCGCCGCATCACCCCGCCCGGTCCGCCCGTCTGCGGCTCGGAGACCTTGATGCCGAGCCGGAAGGTCTGCCCCGGCGACATGTAGAAGACGCGCTCGCCCTGCGGGTCGCGGGTGAAGCCCTCCGGTACGGCGAGGGCGAAACCGGCCGGGTCCCGCGCGAGGCGGTAGCCGGAGGGCGCGGTGCTGGAGTGGGCGGTGGGGGGCGGCAGGGCGGTCGAGGAGGGGGTGAGGGTGGCGGAGGGCAGGGCGGTCGCGGGGAGCCCGGTGGGCGAGGCGGTCGCCGGGTGCGAGGCGGAGACGGCCGTCGTACCCCCGGGGCCCGGGGTGGTGCCGCCCCCGCCGCCGTTGAACAGCAGCGTGGCCGCCGACACGCCCGCCCCGGTCATCGCGGCGACGAGCAGCGCGGCGACCAGCACCCCGCGCGTGGAGGTGGGCCGGGGCGGCCCGGCCGGTTCCGGGGCCGGAGCCGACGGCAACGGAACGTCCCGCTGGGTCGGCGTGTACGACGCCGCGCCCGCGCCCTGCGTCGTACCGGCGTCCGCCACGGTCCCCGTCTCCAGGAACCCGCGCAGCATCCGCTCGGCCTCCGCCGCGCCCAGCCGCCGCTCGGGATCCCGCTCCAGCAGCCCCCGTACGACCGGCAGCAGCGGCTCGGCCTGGGCAGGTGGCCGGATCTCGTCGGAGACCACGGCGTGCAGGATCCCGCCGAGCGAGTCGCGCCGGAACGGCGACTCGCCGCTGAGCGCCGCGCACAGCAGCGCGCCCAGCGACCACAGGTCGGCCGCCGGGCCGGACCGCGAGCCGGACATCCGCTCTGGCGCGGTGTACTCGGGCGAGCCGACGAACGAACCGGTCTCGGTGAGCGTGGTGGCGCCCGCGACCTGGGCGATGCCGAAGTCGGTGAGCACGACACGCCCGGTGGCCGCCTCGACGAGCACGTTCGCCGGTTTGATGTCCCGGTGCAGCACCCCCGCCCCGTGCGCCGCCCGGACCGCGCTCAGCAGGGCGATCCCGATCCGCGCGGCCTCACCGACGTCCACCGGCCCGCTCCGCGAGATCCGGTCGGCGAG
This sequence comes from Streptomyces hyaluromycini, assembly GCF_002217755.1. Taxonomy (GTDB): domain Bacteria; phylum Actinomycetota; class Actinomycetes; order Streptomycetales; family Streptomycetaceae; genus Streptomyces; species Streptomyces hyaluromycini. The sequence continues at coordinate 1,286,501 of NZ_BCFL01000016.1, forward strand.
CGAACCGCCGTCGATCAACTCCATGACGATGTAAGGCCGTCCGCCGTCCTCGACCACGTCGTGCACGACGATGATGTGCGGGTGGTGCAACTGGGCGACGGCCTGCGCCTCACGCAGGGTGCGTTCGCGGCGCAGCCGGGCGTCGTCGTCCGAACGGGAGTCGTCGACGGTGAGCTCCTTGACGGCGACCTGCCGTCCCAGTAACTGGTCGGTCGCCCGCCATACGACACCCATCCCACCCCGCCCGAGCCGCGTTCCCAGGCGATAACGCCCCGCGATCAGACGGACGGCGTCCCCGTCGGTCCCCATGGCCCCATGATGCCGCACCGGACGGACCCCTTCCGGCGCGGTGACCGGCCAAGTGCGCCGCCACCCGACTTCAGGGGCGATTGTTTTCAGCCATGACCGGTTTCAAAACGGACGCAAAGCATGGCAAACAGCAAGATCATACGCCCCATAAAAGGTGAATCGGACGACTGGAATCATGCTGTCAAGTGAATCATGGAAGCCTTATCTTTCCTTTATGGGAAACACATTGAAGCGCCTTTCCGTAACGGGTGTCGCGGCGGTGGCGATATTCGCCGCGGGCACGGTCACCAATGCCAGCGCGGCGAGCGGCGGAGCCGCGTGCTCGGTGACGGGCGCCACGGGGAGTCTCACGTTCACCAACTGGTCAGCCCACTACGTGGACATCAGCGGTTGGATCAAGGACACCGCCGCCGATGGCCACCATGTGGCCATTCGCCTCGTTTCCATAGACGACAGCACTGGATACGTCACGGAGTGGGGCTGGCATTCCGAATACGACGGGAACGACCAGAAAAGCAGCTTCACCACTTACGCGGCGCCCTCGGGTGATTCGCTCGACTACATCGGCGCGCAGGTGGCGGTCATAGAAGGAAGCACGATAGTCCGTTCCTGCACCGACTACGCCTGAGCCTTCGCGGAGGGCGGCCGAGCGCGCCGCCGCCCCGGGAAGGACGGCGGCGCGCTGTTCCACTCGGGTCAGCCCTCCTGGAAGCCCCGCAGGATCACCTCGAACTGCTTGCTGGTGGTGTCCCAGTCGTCGGCCGGCGAGGCCGCGTAGATGGCGTACTCGGTGCCGGCGCTGTTCATGTACCCGACGTCGATCGCGTGGTAGGGCCCCGGGAAGTAGTGGGGCGCGTCCTTGGCCAGCGCGTTCCAGGTGTACTCCCAGCGGACGCCCGGCTGGTCCCGGAAGAGCTCCTGCTTGAGGCTCAGCTTCTTGTAGTCGAGCAGCCGGTCCGAGACCCGTTGGTCCAGGTCCTTCATGTGCTCGTACGAGGTGCTGAAGTCCGGCGCGGTGTCGACGGCGACCCGTACGAGGTGCTTGCCCTTGTCGGGCGAGTAGTCGACCTGCTGGAGGCCGTCCTGGTCGATGGAGACAGACCGCTTCCACCCCTTGGGCAAGGAGATACTGAAGCCCACCGGGTCCTTGCGCCGCTCCCAGCCGGCGGGAACCGCCCCCTGACCGCCCCCGTCGCTCGGCGAAGCACTGGCGCCGGCACTGGCACCCGGAGTCGACGAGGCGGAGACGGAGCCGCCGGGGCTGTCCGTGCCGAACTGCTGCAGCGCGACCGCGACGCCCCCGCCGCCGACCGCCGCGAGGGCGACGACCAGGGCGAACGTACGCAGGCGGAACCGCTTCGCGGGCGCGGGCACGGGCACGGGCCCGACCGTCACCGGCGGATACGGCGTGCCGGCGGCCGACTGCACCCGGGTACCGGTACCGGTCCCCATCCCCGTGATGTCGTACCCCGACCGCCCCGTCGGCACATACGCCTGCGCCCCGCTCGGCCGTCGTCCCTCCGCCGCCTCGGCGAGCATCTGCTCCAGTTCCTCGGGGCCGGGCCGCTCGGCCGGTTCCTTGCGCAGCAGCCCGGTGATGACCGGTTCCAGCGGGCCCGCGCTGAACGGCTCGGCGGCCTCGTCCTCGACGACCGCCTGCATGGTGGTCAGCGGCGAGGTGCGGCGGAACGGCGAGCGCCCCTCCACCGCCGTGTACAGCGTGGCGCCCAGCGCCCACAGGTCGGAGGAGGGACCCGGATCGTGCCCGCGCACGCGCTCCGGCGCGAGATAGTCGACGGATCCCACGACCTCGCCGGTACGGGTGATGGTCGTGTCGCCCTCGATCTGCGCGATGCCGAAGTCGGTGAGCAGGACCCGGCCGTCACGGCCGAGCAGCACGTTGCCCGGCTTGACGTCCCGGTGCAGCACTCCGGCGCTGTGCGCGGCGCGCAGCGCGCGCAGCACCCACAGCCCGATCCGCGCGGCCTCCCGCGGCTCGATGCGCCCCTGCTCCTTGACCGCGTCTGCCAGCGAGTAGCCCTCGACCAGCTCCATGACGATCCACGGGCGGCCGTCGTGTTCGAGTACGTCGTGGACGGTGACGACGGCGGAGTGGTTGATGCGCGCCGCGGCCCGGGCCTCGGCCCGGGTGCGGGCCAGCAGGATGGGCTGGTCGCTCTCGGAAACGTAGAGCGCGGCCGTCAACTCCTTGATGGCGACCGCCCGGTGCAGCACCTCGTCGTGGGCGCGCCACACCCGGCCCATGCCGCCGCTGCCGATGATGTCGGCCAGCCGGTAGCGGCCCGCGATGAGCAGGCCCTGCATCTGATTCACGTTGCCCCGCAATGCTCTTGTCAGGGCCAGACTAAGGACCGGCCTGCGGTCATGGAACGGGTGGGGTCCCACGGAGACAGCACTGTGACGGTTTTCGCTTTCGGCACCGGATGTGAACGCGATCCCCGCGCCTGAAATGGAACCAACCGTCCCTGAACGCGTTACCGCCGCTCAGCCCGTGTACTTGTACGTCGACGACGCCTGCTCGTACAGCGTGGTGACCTCGTCCCGGTCCGCCTCCGGACCGCGCACCTGCACGATGTGGTACCTCCCGTTGATCAGGAAGACCATGTTGCGCACGAACAGGTCGCCCTCCTGGCTGTCCGTCCAGGTGAACTGCCCCTCCGCCGACACCTGCTGGCCCACCGTGATGGTCCGCAGCCCGCCCGCCGTGGCCCAGCTGGAGTCCCGGTACGGCTGCAACTCCGGTTCCTTGTCCCGCTGGTACGCCATCGGGTCGCTGCCGTAGCTCGCCGCGCTGTCCCGTCCGGCCACGACGATCAGCTCGAACTTCCCGTGCGAGTAGATCACCTGGCCGCTGCCGTTCCTCGGGGTGCGGCTCCAGCCCTTGGCGACGGCGATCCGGAAGCCGTTCGGGTCGTCGCGCAGGGTGAACCCGTCGGCGGCGTCGGCGCCTCCGGCCGAACCGGCGGTGGTCTGGGTCTCGGTGGACGGAGTCGAGGTGGGCGTCGGCGTCGGTGTCGGCGTGGGCTTCGCACTCCGGCCCGGTGCGGGGCTCGCCTCGCCGGCCGCGCCCGTCCGGTCGCCGGACGCCGCGCCGTCGTCCGCGCTGCCCTTCTTCGGCAGGAACAGCATGGCGTACGCGACCGCCGCGGCCAGCAGGAGCAGGACCAGCAGAAGCAGCGTACGGCCCAGTCTGCGCGGGGACTTGGCCTCCTGCCGGGCCCGCTTGTGCCGGCCGTGCGTCGCCGGCAGCCCGGCCCGGCGCCTGCGCACCAGCTCACCGCGGCGCCGGATGATCGGCAGCCGTTTGGGGTCGGCAGGCGGGGCGGCGACGACATAAGTACCGGCGTCCGGCTCGGGCGCGGACCGCACCAGCGAGCGCAGCCAGCCGCGCAGCTCCTCGAAGTCCAGCCGCTCGATGGGGTCCTGACGCAGCAACGACTCCACGACCGGCCGGAGCGACCCGCACTCCTCCGCGAAGGCGGGCGGCTCCGAGCACACCAGCTGCACCAGCTCGGCCGTCGACTCCTCCGGATACGGCGCGTGCCCCTGCACCGCCCGGAACAGCAGCGCGCCCAGCGCCCACAGGTCGGTGGCCGGGCCGATGGGTGCCGCCAGCTGCCAGTTCTCGTGCACGGGAACGGCCTGCTCCGGCGCCCAGCGCTCGGTCACCGGCCCCACCACGGTCATCCGCACCTGCCGCGCCCGTTCGGCGGCCAGCGCGGTGGCGGGCCCCCGCCGCCCGGGTACGACGGCGGCGGGCTCGCCCCAGCGGGCGGCGGGACCGGTGCCCTGCGCGGGCACGACGACGTGCGGCTGTCCTTGGACGCCCTGGAGTTCGGCGCCGGTCCGCGGGGCGGTCGCGCCGGTACCGGCCAGGGGCGTGCCCGCACCGGGTCCGGCGGCCGGGAGCACGGTGCGTTCCTGGCCGGGGGCCGCCACCGGGGGCGTGCCGGGGCGGGGAGCGGCGCCGTGCCAGGGCGACGGCGCGCCGCCCACCCCGTACGGGTCGGCTATCCGGCCGGGCGGCACCCCGGCTCCCTGCTGCTCCCCGCCCGGGGCCTGCGCCTGCCCGTTCGCGTACGACGGTTGCGCCACGCCGTTGGCATACGGCTGCTGGGCCGCCCCGTTGGCATGCCCCGGGCCCCCGGGGCCGTACGGCGGCTGCGGTGCGGGCGCCGCGGTCTCGCCCTCGGCCGACGGCCGGGCACCGGGCAGCGCGGCCCGCCCGTTCTGCTGGGCCTCCTGGACCCGGGCGGCGGCCCTGGCGCCAGCCCGGTACGCGGCGATCGCCCCGGCCCTGGCGGCCCGGATGTCCGCACCGGTCTCCAGCGCCCGCCGCTCCACCGCACCCGTACCGGCACCGCCCGGAGCAGAACCGGCCGGACCGGAACCGCCCGGTCCCTCGTCCGGACCGGCCCCCGGCAGCCCGCCGGCCACCCGCGCCTGAATCGCCGCACGCCGAGCGGCCTCGGGATCGGCCTCCGGCGCGCCGGGCGCCCGCTGCGCGCCGCCCGTACCACCGGCCGTACCACCGACGCTCCCGATGCCCCCGACGGCGACAGCACCCGAGCCGGCCGAACCGCCCGAAACACCCGAACCGGGCGAACCGGCCGGGGTGCCGGGCGGGTTGCCGAGCGGGTTACCGGCCCGGTTGTCGGTCCGGTTGCCGGGCGTGGCGGAACCTTCCGCCTCCCCGACCCGCCGACCACCGGCGGCGGCCGCCACGCCGCTCCCGCCACCCTCGCCGCCCTCGCCCTCCTGCGGCGGCACCGGGTCGTACCCGCACAGCGCCTCCTCCGCCGCCCCGACCGCGAGGCCGGTCAGCATCACCCGGCCGTCGTCGCAGACGAGGACCGTGCGGGCGGTGATGTTGCGGTGCACCCAGCCGTGGGCGTGCAGGACCCGGAGCGCCATCAGCACGTCGGAGGCGACCTCGGCCGCCCGGTACGGGCTCAGCGGCTGCTCGGCGAGGACCGCCGCCAGCGACCGCGCGGCGACCGACTCGCTGACGATCCACAGCGAACCGCCCTCGGCGAACACGTCGAAGACCTGGTCGAGCCGGGGATGGTCGGGGATCCGGGCGGCGGCCTGCGCGGCCTCCACGGCGCGCCGCACCACCGGGTCGCTGGGCCGGCGTGTCGCGGTCCGTGCCGTCGGCGGCCGGCGGGCGCCGCGGTCACGCGCCGTGAACCCCTCCGGCAACCCCTCGGCGTCCAGCACCTCCGCCTCGACGACCTCCGGCAACGGCACCTGCCGGACGAACACCTCCTGCCCGCTGTAGGTGTCGAAGGCCCGCGTCTCGGTGTGTTCGTACTCGTCGGAGGGGGGCAGCGGCAGGCGGTAGCGGTCGGCGAGTACCCGACCCGCGTAGTCGTCCACGTTGCCTCCCCCGGCCGCCCGGTTGGTCAAATCCGTTCGTTTCGCGGCCCGTTCTGTATGCATACCTGGATGCGTACGGTCCGCAACCACTCACGATACGTGCCGGAGGCAATTCGCATTGTGGGGATGCGAATTTGTCACTTCGGGTCGAAGGACGCCGTCAGCGTCTTCCAGGTGTCCTTGCGCAGCTCGCTGCTCCAGTCGTCGGCCTTCGCGGTGTACATCAGCGCGTACCCCTGCGTGGAGCTGACGACGAACCCCCGGTCGATCGTGTGGTACTTGGTGCCGCCGTCGACGTAAGTGAACTCCCAGTCGGCCGTGTTCCAGCCCCGGTAGCTCACCGCGGCTATGCGGATCTTCTGGTACTGGGAGCGCACCATGTAGCGCTCCTGGTTCTTCCAGTCCGCCACCGGGTCGTCCTTGGGCGTGCTCGTCCAGGCGATCAGCAGCTTCTGCCCGTCGGGCCCGGTGAACCGGTCCCCGGCGGAACTGCTGGTCTGGAACTTCCAGCCCTTGGGCAGCCCGATGGAGTACCCCTGGTCGCCCTTGTACTTCAGCACCACCGGCGCGCTGCCACTGCCACTGCCACTGCCACTGCCACTGCCACTGCCACTGCCACTGGAGTTCGACGCCGACGCGTCGTCGCCGGACTCGTCCGAGCCGTCGCTCCCGGCGGTCTGGGCCGCCGACGCGTCCCCGTCCGCCACCGTGCCGCCGCTCGTGTCCTCCTTGGTGGAGTTCCCGGAACCGGACTTCGAACCAGAACCGGAACCGGCGCTCGCGCTCGCCCCGGAGGTCGCCACCGCCTTGGAACCGCCGCTCTTGCCGCTCCCCTTGCTCTGCCCGTCGTCGCCGTTCAGCACGATGGCGAGCACGGTGCCGAGCACCGCGAGCACCACCACCACGGCGATGATCACCAGGGTGCGCTTCGGCACCACATCGGTGAGCGGCGCCTTGGGCACGGGCCGGGGCGCCAGGTCCAGATCCGGCGGCGGCATCACGGGCCACCCCGAACTGGCCTTGCCTGCCGTGGGCTTGGTCCCCGCCGGGGCGGTGGCAGCGCCGGACCCGCCGGCAGCGGCCGGACGCGCACCTCCGACCGGCTCCGAGGCCGAACCGGTGACGACCGGGGCCGCGGCGGCGCCCGCCTCGGCGCCCGCGCCTGCGCTCTTCGTCCGGGTCGCGGCCGCGGCACCCGCCGCCCCCGCGGCCTTCCGCACCGACCGCAGCGCCCCGCGCAGCTTCTCCCCGGCCTCCTCGCCCCGCTTGGTCCCGGCGCCCTTCTCCTCCTGCGGCGCGTCGGGCTGCGGAGGCAGCGGTACGACCCGGGTGGCGTCCGCGGGCGCCTCCTCCGGCGCGTTGATGACCGCGTTGAGCATCGCCCGCGCGCCCGCGTCGTCCAGCCGCTTGGCCGGGTCCTTGTTGAGCAGCCCGTAGATGACGTCCTTCAGCGGTCCCGCGTTCTTGGGCTCCTCCAGCTGCTCGGTCATCACGGCCGTCAGCGTGGCGATCGCCGACCCCTTGTCGTACGGCGGTGCGCCCTCGACCGCCGCGTACAGCAGGCCGCCCAGCGACCACAGGTCGGCCGCCGGGCCGGGCTTGTGACCGCGGGCCCGCTCCGGGGAGATGTAGGAGGGGGCGCCGACGAGCATGCCGGTGGAGGTGATGGACGGGTCGCCCTCGACCTGGGCGATGCCGAAGTCGGTGAGCACGACCCGGCCGTCGCCCTCGGAGATCAGCACGTTGGACGGCTTCACGTCCCGGTGCAGGATGCCCTCGCGGTGCGCCGACCGCAGCACGTCCAGGACCGCCAGCCCGACCTCGGCCGCCCGCTTCGGGTCCAGCAGGCCGTCCTCCCGGATGACCTCGGCCAGCGACTTGCCCTCGACCAGCTCCATCACGATCCAGGGCCGGTCGTCCTCGTCGACCACGTCGAAGACCGTCACCGCGCTGTTGTTGCGGATCCGGGCGATCGCCTTGGCCTCGCGCAGGGTGCGCGTGATCAGGCGCCGCTTCTCCTCCTCGTCGATGTTCGACGGGAACCGCAGCTCCTTGACGGCCACCGTCCGGCCGAGGGTCTCGTCCTCGGCCCGCCACACCGTGCCCATGCCGCCGCGGCCGAGCACTCCTCCCAGCCGGTACCGCCCGGCGAGAAGACGCTCGCTGTTGCCCTGACGAGTCTCCTGACGAGAAGTCCCCGCCCGCTCCGCCTCCGACATGCGTCCCCTCATGACAACCCGCCCTGACAGAGCCTTCATTGTCCCTCACCCGACAAGTGCCCAACGCCCTGGGGCCCCCTGACCGCGCATCGGGGCCGGCCGACCGGAACCCCCGGTGACGAGGGCGTCACGCGGGCCGGGATGATGGGCTGCCAGAAGGGAGGAACCCGGATGCCGTCGCTTCGGACACTGGTGGCCATACCGGTCTCTCTTGCCCTGCTGTTCGCCCCGCTGACGGCCGGTTCGGCATCCTCGACGGAGGCCACGGACCCGCTCCTGTCACAGTTCGTCACCAAAGGCGGAGCACCCGCCGCCGCTCTCCTGGACCGCGACGGCGACGACGTCCGCTATGCGGCCGCCGGCCGGGGCATCGCCCGTGCCGACCGCTTCCGCGCCGGCAGCATCACGAAGACCTTCATCGCCACCGTCGTCCTGCAACTGGCCGCGGAACACCGGCTCTCCCTGTCCGACCCCGTGGAGCGGTACCTGCCGGGGCTGCTGCGCGCACGCGGCGTCGACGGGCGCAGGATCACCCTGCGGGCCCTGCTCAGCCACACCGCGGGGCTCGCCGACTTCACCGCGGTCACCCGGGGTGCCGTCCCCCTGACCCCGCTTCAGGCCGTACGCGTCTCGCTCTCCCTTCCTTCGACCCGGCCGGGTCGCTACGCGTACTCCAGCACCGGCTACGTCGTACTCGGCATGGTCATCCGCCAGGTCACCGGCCGCTCGTACGCCACCGAGGTCCGGCGCCGCATCATCACCCCCCTCCGTCTGACGGGCACGTCCCTCCCGGGCGCCCGCACCACCCTGCCCTTCCCGCACGGCCGCGCCTACGCGGCCGACGGCTCCGACGTCACCGAGCTCGACCCGCGCGTGGCCGGCGCGGCGGGCGAGCTGGTGACCACGCTCGACGACCTGGACCGCTTCTACGCGGCGCTGCTGGATGGCGAGCTGCTGCCCCCGCGCCGGCTGCGCGAGATGCTCGACACCCGTGCCGCACAGGGCGCGTACGGTCTGGGGATCTTTCCTGTGAAGCTGCCGTGCGGGACCACGGTGTGGGGGCACAACGGCCGGATCGCGGGCAGCTATGTGCGCAGCGCTGCCTCGATCGGCGGCCGGCACGTCCTCACGTTCCGGGTGAACACGACGGCGATCGCGGACCCTGACCTCGAACCCGCACTGCTCGCCGCCGAGTTCTGCCCTCGCACCGGGTAGAACGGCCGGGGACCGAAGGAAGATCCCGACACCGGGTCACTCGATCGGGTGCGGCCCGAGGGCCGAGCGGCGCGGCCGGTCCGGCACCGCCGGACACCGGCGTCGTGACTCGGCGCCCTTGCGGCGGAGAAGGGTTTCCGGCGGCCGACCGGCAAGTAGGACCGGGAACCACGTGCTGCGGCGCCCGGCACCGGCAGGCGGCACCCGGCACCCGGCACCCGGCACCCGGCACCCGGCACCCGGCACCCGGCACCCGGCAGACTGCACCCGGCCATGGCCCCGCGGCCATAGCCCCCCGCCCGACCGCCACCTACCGCGGCACGATGTCCGGCGCTCCCAGCCTTGCCGCGTCCGCCGTCAGGTCGTCCGGCTGGAGCTGGGATTCGCGTTCCGCCTCCACGCGCTTCTCGTAGTGCTCGACCTCCCGCTCGATCTGGTCCTTGTCCCAGCCGAGGACCGGTGCCATCAGCTCGGCGGCCTCGCGGGCGCTGCGGGTGCCGCGGTCGAAGGTCTCGATGGAGATACGGGTGCGGCGGGTCAGGACGTCGTCGAGGTGGCGGGCGCCCTCGTGGGAGGCGGCGTACACGACCTCGGCGCGCAGGTAGTCGTCGGCGGCCGAGAGCGGCTCGCCCAGGCCCGGGTCGGCGGCGATGAGTTCGAGCACCTCGTCCGCCATCGAGCCGTACCGGTTGAGCAGGTGCTCGACGCGCACCACGTGCAGGCCGGTGCGGGCGGCGATCCGGGCCCGGGCGTTCCACATCGCCCGGTAGCCCTCCGCGCCGAGCAGCGGGATGTCCTCGGTGACGCACTCCGCGACCCGCATGTCGAGCCCGTGCACCGCCTCGTCGACGGCGTCCTTGGCCATCACCCGGTACGTCGTGTACTTGCCGCCCGCGACGACCACGAGCCCCGGCACCGGATGCGCGACCGTGTGCTCGCGCGAGAGCTTGCTGGTGGCGTCGGACTCGCCGGCCAGCAGCGGACGCAGTCCGGCGTAGACGCCCTGGACGTCGTCGCGCGACAGCGGGACCGCGAGCACCGAGTTGACGTGGTTGAGGAGGTAGTCGATGTCGGCGCTGGAGGCGGCCGGGTGGGCCTTGTCCAGGTCCCAGTCGGTGTCGGTGGTGCCGACGATCCAGTGCCGGCCCCAGGGGATGACGAACAGGACCGACTTCTCGGTGCGCAGGATCAGGCCGGTCGTGGAGTGGATGCGGTCCCTGGGGACGACCAGGTGGATGCCCTTGGAGGCACGGACGTGGAACTGGCCGCGCTCGCCGACCATCGCCTGCGTGTCGTCGGTCCACACCCCGGTCGCGTTGACGACCTGCTGGGCGCGGATCTCGTACTCCCCGCCGCCCTCCACGTCCTGCACCCGGGCCCCGACGACCCGCTCGCCCTCGCGCAGGAACCCGGTCACCCGCGCGCGGTTGGCCGCCTTGGCGCCGTAGGACACCGCCGTGCGCACCAGGGTCGCCGTGTAGCGGGCGTCGTCCATCTGGGCGTCGTAGTACTGGATGGCGCCGACCAGGGCGTCCTTGCGCAGCGCGGGCGCGACCCGCAGGGCGTGGCGGCGGCTCAGGTGACGGTGGGCGGGCAGGCCCCGGCCGTGGCCGCGGGCCATCGACATCGCGTCGTAGAGCGCGACGCCCGAGCCGGCGTACAGGCGCTCCCAGCCCTGGTGCTGGAGCGGGTAGAGGAAGGGCACCGGCTTGACCAGGTGCGGGGCGAGGCGCTCCAGGAGCAGGCCGCGCTCCTTGAGGGCCTCGCGGACCAGGGCGAAGTCGAGCATCTCCAGATAGCGCAGGCCGCCGTGGATCAGCTTGCTGGACCTGCTGGAGGTGCCGGACGCCCAGTCGCGGGCCTCCACGATGCCGGTGTTCAGGCCCCGGGTGGCCGCGTCCAGCGCGGTGCCCGCGCCGACCACTCCGCCGCCCACCACCAGCACGTCCAACTCGCGCTCGGCCATGGCCGCCAGGGACTCCGCACGCTGCTCCGGCCCCAGTGTCGCTGTCCTCACCGCTGCCTCCCGCTCTGCCGCCATCGGCCATCGCTCGCCACGGCCATCGCTCACCGCGGGTCACCGGTCGTCGTCGGTCACGTCGGCCGCGCCCGGCGGGCGTGGCCCCTGCCCAAATTCTGACCGGCTTGCCCGACTTCAGCCACCACTCACCCCCAGCCTGTGGACAACGGTCACCGAACCCACGGAAGACACATGAACACAATCCCGCATAACGGTCATATTTACTCCTAGTCTGACAGTGCGCCTCGCTCATCCTGTCCACAGGGCTTGCGCACCTGTCCCGCTTCGGTTACTGGGAAGGACGGCCCACGCCATGCCCGCAGACCTCGCCGTCATCGGACTCGGTCCCTACGGCCTGCCCCTGGCCCAGGCCGCCGTGGCCGCCGGCATGCCCACGATCGGCTATGCCACCGGCCCCGAGGCGGGCTCGCTCAGCCCCGCCGAGCTGCGCCGGATGCTCGCGAAAGGCTTCCGGGTGGTGGAGGACCCGGCCCAGCTGGGGCGGGTGCGGACCGCGGTGATCTGCGCGCCGACCCCGCGCGGCGCCGACGGCGGGCTCGACCTGAGCCAGGTGGAGGCCGCCGCGCGCACCCTGGCCGCGCGGCTGCGTCCGCACACGACGGTGATCCTGGAGTCGCCGGTCCACCCGGGGACGACGGAGGACTTCCTGCGGCCCCTGCTGGAGAAGGGCTCGGGCCTGCGCGCGGGCCGCGACTTCCACCTCGCCTATTCGCCCAGCCGGGTGGATCCCGGCAACCGCGACTTCACTCCGGCCAACACCCCGAAGGTCATCGGCGGCTTCACGCCCGCGTGCACGGAGTCGGCCGCCACGTTCTACAGCCGGCTCACCGACAAGGTCGTACGCGCGCGTGGCCCCCGCGAAGCCGAGACCGTGCAGCTCCTGGAGACCAACTTCCGTCACGTCAACATCGCCCTCGTCAACGAGATGGCCGTCCTCTGCCACGACCTGGGCGTCGACCTGTGGGACGTCATCCGCTGCGCGGAGACCAAGCCGTTCGGCTTCCAGGCCTTCCGCCCCGGCCCCGGCATCGGCGGGCACGGCGTCGCCCAGGACCTGTCCGGCCTCGCGAGCCGCGGCCTGCGCATGGTGGAACTGGCCCAGCAGGTCAACAGCCGGATGCCGGGGTACGTCGTCCAGCGCGCCGCCGCCCTCCTCAACGAGCACGGCAAGTCGGCGCGCGGCGCGCGCGTGCTGCTGCTCGGGGTCACCTACAAGGCCGACCTCGCCGACCAGCAGAACAGCCCCGCCCAGGAGCTCGCGATCCGCCTCATGGAGCTCGGCGCCTCGGTCAGCTACCACGACCCGCACATCTCGTCCTGGAGCGTCCTGGACCGCCCGGTCCCGCGCGCGGACTCCCTCTACGAGGCGGCCGCCGACGCCGACCTGACGATCCTGGTCCAACAGCACCGTACGTACGACCTTCAGGGCCTTTCGGTGAAGGCCCAGTTGCTGCTGGACACGCGCGGGGCGACCCCGACGGGGGCGGCGCACCGGCTCTGAGCGGGCCCGGAGCCCGCGTGCGAAAGGGCCCGGCGCCAGTGCGCGAAAAGGCCGGTCACCCGCCCCGGGTGACCGGCCCTCCGTTCGCCGTACGGGCTACCGCTTGTGCTGCGAGTCCGCGACCGTCACCTCGACGCGCTGGAACTCCTTCAGCTCGCTGTAGCCGGTCGTGGCCATGGCCCGGCGCAGGGCGCCGAAGAGGTTCATCGAACCGTCGGGGGTGTGGGACGGGCCGGTGAGGATCTCCTCGATGGTGCCGACCGTGCCGAGGTCGACCTTCTTGCCGCGCGGGAGCTCCTCGTTGACGGCCTCCATGCCCCAGTGGTGGCCCTTGCCGGGACCGTCGGTCGCGCGGGCCAGCGGGGAGCCCATCATCACCGAGTCGGCGCCGCAGGCGATCGCCTTGGGGAGGTCGCCGGACCAGCCGACACCGCCGTCGGCGATCACGTGGACGTAGCGGCCGCCGGACTCGTCCATGTAGTCGCGGCGGGCGGCGGCCACGTCCGCGACCGCGGTGGCCATGGGGACCTGGATGCCGAGCACGTTGCGCGTGGTGTGGGCGGCGCCGCCGCCGAAGCCGACGAGCACGCCCGCCGCGCCCGTGCGCATCAGGTGCAGGGCCGCCGTGTAGGTGGCGCAACCGCCGACGATCACCGGGACGTCGAGCTCGTAGATGAACTGCTTCAGGTTCAGCGGCTCGTGCGAGGACGAGACGTGCTCCGCGGAGACCGTCGTACCGCGGATGACGAAGATGTCCACGCCCGCGTCCACGACCGCCTTGGAGAACTGCGCGGTGCGCTGCGGGGAGAGCGCGGCCGCCGTGACCACGCCGGAGTCGCGCACCTCCTTGATGCGCGCGCCGATCAGCTCCTCCTTGATGGGGGCGGAGTAGATCTCCTGGAGGCGGCGGGTGGCGGTGTCGGCGTCCAGCTCGACGATCTCGTCGAGGAGGGGCTGCGGGTCCTCGTACCGGGTCCACAGGCCTTCGAGGTTCAGCACGCCGAGGCCGCCGAGCTCGCCGATGCGGATCGCGGTGGCCGGGGAGACGACCGAGTCCATGGGTGCGGCCAGGAACGGCAGCTCGAAGCGGTAGGCGTCGATCTGCCAGGCGATCGAGACCTCCTTCGGGTCCCGCGTACGGCGGCTGGGGACGACGGCGATGTCGTCGAAGGCGTACGCCCGGCGGCCGCGCTTGCCGCGCCCGATCTCGATCTCAGTCACGTCTGTGGCCTTTCCCTCTGCGTTTCAGCGTCTTCCAGTATCGCCGACGGGTACGGCAAGGGCGGCCCCGGTGCACCCGGGACCGCCCTGGAAAGGCCGTGGCGACTACTTGCGGCTGTAGTTCGGCGCCTCGACCGTCATCTGGATGTCGTGCGGGTGGCTCTCCTTGAGGCCCGCGGAGGTGATCCGGACGAACCGGCCCTTGGACTCCATCTCGTCGATGGTGGCCGCGCCCACGTAGCCCATGGTCTGGCGCAGACCGCCGACCAGCTGGTGCAGCACGTTGGCCAGCGGGCCGCGGTAGGGCACCTGGCCCTCGACGCCCTCGGGGACGAGCTTGTCGTCGGAGGAGACCTCGGCCTGGAAGTAGCGGTCCTTGGAGTACGAGCGGCCCTGGCCGCGCGACTGCATGGCGCCGAGCGAGCCCATGCCGCGGTACGACTTGAACTGCTTGCCGTTGATGAAGAGCAGTTCGCCGGGCGACTCCTCGCAGCCCGCGAGCAGGCTGCCGAGCATCACGGTGTCGGCACCGGCCGCGAGGGCCTTGCCGATGTCGCCGGAGTACTGCAGGCCGCCGTCGCCGATGAGCGGGATGCCGGCCGGGCGGGCGGCGAGCGACGCCTCGTAGATGGCGGTGACCTGCGGGACGCCGATACCGGCGACCACGCGGGTGGTGCAGATCGAGCCGGGGCCCACACCGACCTTGATGCCGTCGACGCCGGCGTCGATCAGCGCCTGCGCGCCGTCGCGGGTGGCGACGTTGCCGCCGATCACGTCGACGTTCACGCTGGACTTGATCTTCGCCATCCAGCTGAGGGCGTTGCTGTTGTGGCCGTGCGAGGTGTCGACGACCAGGAAGTCCACGCCGGCCTCGGCGAGCGCCTGGGCCCGCTCCAGGGCCTCGGGGCTGGCGCCCACGGCGGCACCGACGAGCAGGCGGCCCTCGGAGTCCTTGGCGGCGTTCGGGTACTTCTCGGCCTTGACGAAGTCCTTGACCGTGATCAGGCCCTTGAGGACGCCCTCGTCGTCGACCAGCGGAAGCTTCTCGATCTTGTGCTTGCGCAGCAGCTCCATGGCCTCGACGCCGGAGGTGCCGACCTTGGCGGTGATCAGCGGCATCGGGGTCATGACCTCGCGCACCTGACGGGTGCGGTCGGACTCGAAGGCCATGTCACGGTTGGTGACGATGCCGAGCAGCTTGCCGGCCGGGTCGGTGACGGGCACGCCGCTGATGCGGAACTTGGCGCACAGCGCGTCGGCCTCGGCGAGGGTCGCCTCCGGGTGCACCGTGATCGGGTCGGTGACCATGCCGGACTCGGACCGCTTGACGAGGTCGACCTGGTTGACCTGGTCCTCGACGGAGAGGTTGCGGTGCAGCACGCCGACACCGCCGAGCCGGGCCATCGCGATGGCCATGCGGGACTCGGTCACCTTGTCCATCGCCGCGGAGAGCAGCGGGATGTTGACCCGGACGTTGCGGGAGATGCGGGACGAGGTGTCGACCGCGTTGGGGAGCACTTCGGATGCGCCCGGCAGCAGCAGCACGTCGTCGTAGGTCAGCCCGAGTGTCGCGAATTTGTCGGGCACTCCGTCGACGTTGGCAGTCATGACACCTTCCCCAAATGGCCTTGAACGGTGCGGATGCCCATGCTAACGGGAAGCACGGGTCCCAAATTCCACGGTACGACTCAGCTCCGGGCTTCGTATGTTCGTACGGAAACGGGCGTGCACCTGTTCATCTAGGGCGCAGGTGTGAGGCCGTGGCAGGGGCGGGCGCGGGTTCGGCAGCGCCGGAAAACGCCGTCGTGGCCGTGCGCCGTGGCGGCTGGGAAGAAGCTGCCGCAGGCCGGCGGGCCGGAGCGGAAGAGGGCTCGGCCTACTGCTCCGCCAGCGCCCGCAACCGGCTCAGGGCCCGGTGCTGGGCCACTCGCACCGCACCCGGTGACATTCCCAACATCTGGCCGGTCTCCTCGGCCGTGAGACCCACGGCGATCCGGAGCAGCAGCAGCTCGCGCTGGTTCTCCGGGAGGTTGGCCAGGAGTTTCTTGGCCCATTCGGCGTCGCTGCTGAGCAGCGCGCGCTCCTCGGGGCCGAGGGAGTCGTCGGGGCGTTCCGGCATCTCGTCCGAGGGGACGGCCGTGGACCCCGGGTGGCGCATCGCGGCGCGCTGCAGGTCGGCGACCTTGTGGGAGGCGATCGCGAAGACGAAGGCCTCGAAGGGGCGGCCGGTGTCGCGGTAGCGGGGCAGGGCCAGCAGGACCGCCACGCAGACTTCCTGGGCGAGGTCCTCGACGAAGTGCCGGGCATCGCCCGGGAGGCGGGACAGCCGGGTACGGCAGTAGCGCAGCGCGAGGGGGTGGACATGGGCGAGCAGGTCGTGCGTGGCCTGCTCGTCCCCGTCTACGGCGCGATGGACGAGAGCGCCGATCGTCCCTACGGCAGTGACCGCCTCGTCGTCGCGCATCGGTCCATGGTGCCCTGCTGCCGTCGGCGGCGTGGCATCGCGTCCGTCGTTGTGCACCGAAGCGTTATGAGCAGGTGCGCCGGAACTCATCTCCTGCGCCCTCCCCTTCCGCTCGAACGACTCGTCCCCGAGAGACTCCACACCTCAAGGATGCGGCATCCGCGCCGAAACGAGCAGCGGGCCTCCGGCACCCGGCCTTGCGGACCCCGCCCACCGTGGGGTAGGCGGGGGCGTCCGGTCGGTCCGCTTCCCCGCTGCGGCGCAGCTCACCGCCCTGCTAACGAACCAGTCCCCAGCGGAAGCCGAGAGCAACCGCGTGGGCGCGGTCGGAGGCTCCGAGCTTCTTGAACAGGCGCCGGGCGTGCGTCTTCACGGTGTCCTCGGAGAGGAACAGCTCGCGGCCGATCTCGGCGTTGGAGCGGCCGTGGCTCATGCCCTCCAGAACCTGGATCTCGCGCGCGGTGAGCGTGGGCGCGGCGCCCATCTCGGCCGAGCGCAGCCGGCGCGGGGCCAGCCGCCAGGTCGGGTCGGCGAGGGCCTGGGTCACGGTGGCCCGCAGTTCGGCGCGCGAGGCGTCCTTGTGCAGGTAACCGCGGGCGCCGGCGGCGACGGCCAGGGCCACGCCGTCCAGGTCCTCGGCGACCGTGAGCATGATGATGCGCGCGCCGGGGTCGGCGGACAGCAGCCGGCGCACGGTCTCGACGCCGCCCAGTCCGGGCATGCGCACATCCATCAGGATCAGGTCGGATCGGTCGGCACCCCAGCGGCGGAGGACTTCCTCGCCGTTGGCCGCCGTCGTCACACGCTCGACGCCGGGCACGGTCGCCACCGCGCGGCGCAGCGCCTCTCGGGCAAGCGGGGAGTCGTCGCAGACGAGGACGGATGTCATGACCGCCCTCCGCAGCTGATGCGCGTCACCTTGAGCCTCCAGGCTGGTACGGAATCGTCACCTGTGCGGTCGAACGTCTCGGACGCCTGCCCGAGCGCTTGTTGCTTCAACCGCCACCGCACTCTCAACGACGGTCACTCGAAAGAGTTACGGGGCTGCATGCCGTCTTCGGCACTCTACGTGAGGGGGCGGACACGGTGCAGACATGGACGTCAGACCCTCAACTTTTCATCACAACCAATGCCCCATTTAGCCCTTTTTCTTCCTGTTTCACAGTGTCTGGGGCTAGATTGCCAATGAGTCATATTTTCATCTCTCTAGACCGGAGATGTACGGTCGTTGGCACCGTATCCGCCCAGAACGGCTACAAGGGGTCACGTAATGGCAGATTTCTCCCGCCTTCCCGGACCGAACGCGGACCTGTGGGACTGGCAGCTCCTGGCTGCCTGCCGTGGGGTCGACAGCTCGCTCTTCTTCCATCCCGAGGGCGAGCGCGGGGCGGCTCGGAGTGCCCGTGAGAACTCGGCCAAGGAAGTCTGCATGAGGTGCCCGGTCCGCGCGGAGTGCGCGGCGCACGCGCTGGCGGTCCGCGAGCCGTACGGCGTGTGGGGCGGCCTGACCGAGGACGAGCGCGAAGAGCTCATGGGGCGGGCGCGCAACAGGCTGGTGTCGGCGTCGACAACCAGTGGCGACTCCGCCTCCGACACGTGAAAGAACGTTTCTTCAATCTGTTGACAATCCGTTGGCGATCCGCAGCCGCCGGGGCACGCGGGCGTGCCCGGCGCCTTCACGCGCGCCCGGCGCCTTTCGTCATGCCCGCCGGGCCGCCCGGCCCAGCTGTTCCAGCGTCGCCGCCACGGCCGGCACCTGTGCCAGGTCGGGCAGGGTGAGAGCGACGATCTCCCGCCGCACCGCGGGCTCCAGCACCACCGTGCGCGCGCCTCTCGGCCGTACCGACTCGATCGCCAGCCGGGGCAGCACGGCGACGCCCAGACCCGCGCCGACCAGGCCGACCACGGCCGGGTAGTCGTCGGTGGCGAAGTCGATGCGGGGCGTGAAGCCCGCGCTCTCGCACGCCTGGACGAGCTGTCCCCGGCAGCGCGGGCAGCCCGCGATCCAGGACTCGTCGGCGAGTTCGCCGAGGGCCACGGACTCCGCGCGGGCGAGCCGGTGCCGCTCGGGCACCAGGCCGACGAGACGGTCGCTCAGCAGCGGCCGCACCACCAGGTCGTCCCACTCCCCGGCCCCCGCCGCGCCCTCGTAGCGGAAGGCGAGCGCGATGTCGCAGTCGCCCGCGCGCAGCAGCTCCACGGACTCCGGCGGCTCGGCCTCCTCCAGGGAGACGCGGGTGCCGGGGTGGGCGGCGCGCAGGGCGGCGAGGGCCGTCGGGACCAGGGTGGAGCTGCCGCTCGGGAAGGAGACCAGGCGCACCCGGCCGGCCCGCAGCCCGGCGATCGCGGCGACCTCCTCCTCGGCGGCGGTGAGCCCGGCGAGGATCCCGGAGGCATGCCGGACCAGGGCCTCGCCGGCCTGGGTCAGGCGCATCTCGCGGCCGTTGCGGACCAGCAGCGGGGTGCCCACGGAGGTCTCCAGGGCCTTCATCTGCTGGCTGACGGCGGGCTGCGTGCACCCCAGTTCGCGCCCCGCCGCCGAGAAGGAACCGGTGGTGGCGACGGCGCGCAGGACGCGGAGATGACGTGCCTCGATCACCCCTGGAGCATAAGGCGGGCTTGGGCAGAGCACCCAATAACGCGTCGACGCTTTGAGGGCGGTCCCGTACCGTCGGAGCATGGAGCTTCTCTCGGTGAACCTCGGCCGTGCGACGCCGTCTCCGCACACGGACCAGGCCGACGGTGTGACCGGTATCGACAAGCGGCCGGTGGACGGGCCGGTGCGGGTGGCGGCGCCCGGGCCGAAGGGCGTCGCGGGCAGCGGGCTGGCCGGGGACAAGGTGTGCGATCTGCGCCATCACGGCGGCGACGACCAGGCGGTGTACGCGTTCGCGCGCGAGGACCTCGACGACTGGGAGAAGGAGCTCGGCCGCCCCCTGCCGAACGGCTGTTTCGGTGAGAACCTCACGACAAACGGGCTGAACGTGTCGGACGCGCTGATCGGCGAGCGCTGGCGGATCGGCTCAGAGGTCGTACTGGAGGTCACCTCCGGGCGCATCCCGTGCCGTACTTTTCAGGGCCATCTGGGCGAGCGGGGATGGGTGAAGAGGTTCACGCGGAAGGGTGCCAGCGGTGCCTACCTCCGGGTGATCGAACCGGGTGAGATCAGGGCCGGCGACCCGATCGAGATCGTGCTCCGGCCGGAGCACGGGGTGACGGCGGCGATGGAGTTCCGCGCGACGACGACCGAGCGGGAGCTGCTGCCCCGGTTGCTCGCGGCGGGCGCGGCGCTGCACCCGGAGGCGCTGGCACAGGCGCGGAAGTACGTGGCGGCGCAGGGCGGCTGACCGGCCGTCACACGCAGGCCGTTCACCGGTGCTTCACCCTTCGGGAGAGCCGGTGCGCACAGCGGACGCCGTCAGTCCGGGTAACTACCCTTGGGTCATGACAACGGCTCTGATTACGGGATCGACCGCGGGGATCGGTGCCGCGTTCGCGCGGCGGCTGGCGGCCGACGGGCACAACCTCGTCCTGGTGGCCCGGGACACCAAGCGGCTGCGCGAGCAGGCGACCGAGCTGCACGACCGGCACGGCATCGAGGCGGAGGTGCTCACCGCCGACCTGGCCGAGGACGCCGGCATCGAGTCGGTCACCGCCCGGCTCGCCGACCGCAAGAACCCGGTCGACCTGCTGGTCAACAACGCCGGCTTCGGCAACAAGGGCCATTTCCTCGACGTGCCGATGGCCGACGAGCTGCGCATGCTCAAGGTGCACTGCGAGGCAGTGCTGCGGCTGACGGCTGCGGCGGCCGACGCGATGCGGGAGCGCGGCCGCGGTGGGGTGGTCAACGTGGCGTCGGTGGCGGCGTTCGTGCCGCGCGGGACGTACGGCGCCTCCAAGGCGTGGGTCGTGCAGTTCACCCAGGGCGCGGCGCGCGATCTCGCCGGCAGCGGGGTCCGGCTGATGGCGCTGGCACCGGGTTTCGTCCGTACGGAGTTCCATGAGCGGGCCGGGATGGGCACGGACAACATCCCGGGCTGGATGTGGCTGGACGCCGACAAGCTGGTCTCGGCGGCGCTGGCCGACCTCGCGCGCGGGAAGACGCTGTCGGTCCCGGATCCCCGCTACAAGGTGCTGACGGGTCTGGCGAAGGTGGCACCGCGCGGTCTGCTGGGCGGGATCACCTCGAAGACGGGCCGCAAGTACGGGCCGCAGTAGGGAGCCGGCCGGGACACATCGGGACACACCGGAACGGGGCCGGTGAGACGATGGTGTCGTTCGGTCGCGCCCGCAGGGGGGCCGGAGGCGGTTTCATGACGTTCGTGCAGCTCATCGAGTGCAGGACCAGGCGGTTCGACGAGATGGACCGGCTGATGGACAGGTGGGTCGAGCAGACCAAGGGGAAGCGGACGGCGACGCACACGCTGGTCGGCAAGGACCGCACCGACGCGCAGCACGTCGTGGAGATCGTGGAGTTCCCGTCGTACGAGGAGGCGATGCGGAACTCGCGTCTCCCGGAGACCGACAAGGTGTTCCACGAGCTGCTGGCGCTCTGCGAGGGGACGCCGACGTTCACCGATCTGGACGTGGTGCGTGACGAGGGGTTGTACGCGGACACCGCGCGGCGGTTCTTCGACACGATCGCGGAGCCCGGCGCGCTGGCACCGCTGGACGGTCTGCTCGCCGAGGACTACCACGACCACGATCCGGTCGAGGGCCAGGACACCATCGGCATGGACGCGATGCGGCGCAAGCTGGAGATGTGGCGGCGGGCCTTCGACTTCTCGTTCCTCATCGAGGACCAGATCGCCCAGGGCGACCGGGTGTGCACCAGGTGGCTCTGGACGGGGGTGCAGCAGGCGGAGTTCATGGGGGTGCCGAACACCGGCCGGCAGGTCACCATGGCCGGGACGACGGTCCACCGCTTCGACGCCGGCGGGAAGATGGCCGAGGGCTGGCTGCAGTACGACCGGATGGGACTGCTGGCGCAGCTGGGTGCGCTGGACGCGCTGGAGAACTAGGCCGACCATCGAAGTACCCGCGAGGGGCGAAGCCCCCGTGCCCGGCGGACGACCGGGGACGGGGGCTTCCTCAGAGACTGCTGCCTCAGTGCGAGTGGCCGTGGGAGTGGCCCGCGGCGGCGGCCTCTTCCTCTTCCTTCTTCTCGACGACCAGGGTCTCGGTCGTCAGGAGCAGGGAGGCGATGGAGGCGGCGTTCTCCAGGGCGGAGCGGGTGACCTTGACCGGGTCGATGACGCCGGCCTTGACCAGGTCGCCGTACTCGCCGGTGGCGGCGTTGAAGCCCTGGCCCTTGTCGAGCTCGGCGACCTTGGAGGTGATGACGTAGCCCTCCAGGCCGGCGTTCTCGGCGATCCAGCGCAGCGGCTCGACGACGGCGCGGCGGACGACGGCCACACCGGTCGCCTCGTCGCCCGTCTTGCCGAGGCCGTCCTCCAGGACCTTCGCGGCGTGGACGAGCGCGGAGCCGCCACCGGAGACGATGCCCTCCTCGACCGCGGCGCGGGTCGCGGAGATGGCGTCCTCCAGACGGTGCTTCTTCTCCTTCAGCTCCACCTCGGTGGCGGCGCCGACCTTGATCACGCACACGCCGCCGGCCAGCTTCGCGAGGCGCTCCTGGAGCTTCTCGCGGTCCCAGTCGGAGTCGGTGTTCTCGATCTCGGCCTTGATCTGGGCGACGCGGCCCGTGACGGCCGAGGAGTCGCCGGCACCGTCGACGACCGTGGTGTCGTCCTTGGTGACGGTGACACGGCGGGCGGAGCCGAGCACGTCCAGGCCGACCTGGTCGAGCTTGAGGCCGACCTCCTCGGACACGACCGTGCCGCCGGTGAGGGTGGCCAGGTCCTCCAGCATCGCCTTACGGCGGTCGCCGAAGCCGGGGGCCTTGACCGCGACCGCGTTGAAGGTGCCGCGGATCTTGTTGACGACGAGGGTGGAGAGGGCCTCGCCCTCGACGTCCTCGGCGATGATCAGCAGCGGCCGGGAGGCACCCGCCTGGATGACCTTCTCCAGCAGCGGGAGCAGGTCGGCGATGGAGGAGACCTTGCCCTGGTTGATGAGGATGTACGGGTCCTCGAGGACGGCCTCCATGCGCTCCTGGTCCGTCACGAAGTACGGGGACAGGTAGCCCTTGTCGAAGGCCATGCCCTCGGTGAAGTCCAGCTCCAGACCGAAGGTGTTGGACTCCTCGACGGTGATGACACCGTCCTTGCCGACCTTGTCCATCGCCTCGGCGATGAGCTCGCCGACCTGCGTGTCCTGGGCGGACAGCGCGGCGACGGCGGCGATGTCGGCCTTGTCCTCGATCGGACGGGCGGAGGAGAGCAGCTCGTCGGAGACGGCGGCGACGGCGGCGTCGATGCCCTTCTTCAGGGCGGCCGGGGAGGCACCCGCGGCGACGTTCTTCAGGCCCTCGCGGACGAGCGCCTGGGCCAGCACGGTGGCGGTGGTCGTACCGTCACCCGCGATGTCGTTGGTCTTGGTCGCCACCTCCTTCACCAGCTGGGCGCCGAGGTTCTCGTACGGGTCGTCGAGCTCGACCTCGCGGGCGATGGTGACACCGTCGTTGGTGATGGTGGGGGCGCCGAACTTCTTGTCGATGACGACGTTGCGGCCCTTGGGGCCGATCGTCACCTTCACCGTGTCGGCAAGCTTGTTGACGCCGCGCTCAAGGGCGCGACGGGCGTCCTCGTCGAACTTCAGGATCTTCGCCATGGGAGCGGTTCAGCCCTCTCGGAAAGCGTGGGTGAAACGAACCGCGCCCCCGACGCCCGGCTTCATAAGGTCGCGGGGGCCAGGGGCGCAGCTCAAAGCAGAATGTGCTTCGGGTGAATTACTTCTCGATGATCGCGAGCACGTCGCGAGCCGAGAGGACGAGGTACTCGTCGCCGTTGTACTTCACCTCGGTGCCGCCGTACTTGCTGTACAGAACGACGTCGCCGACCTTGACGTCGAGCGGCAGGCGCTCGCCGTTCTCGAAACGGCCCGGGCCCACGGCGAGGACGGCGCCCTCCTGGGGCTTCTCCTTCGCGGTGTCCGGGATGACCAGGCCGGAGGCCGTGGTCTGCTCGGCGTCGAGCGGCTGGACCACGATGCGGTCCTCAAGCGGCTTGATGGCAACCTTGGAGCTGGCGGTCGTCACGATCCGACCTCCCCCTTCGGAGATCTCACGGGGTTAACTGTCTGAGGTGGCGACCAGGTCGATCCGTCGTCGCGGGTGCCGGACCTGCCCGTCGCGTTGTTGGCACTCTCGTCTGCCGAGTGCCAGAGCCGAGACTATGACCGCGATTAGCACTCGGTCAAGCGGAGTGCCAATTGCGGTCGGCGCGCCGCCGGAATCGGCCCCCTCGGACGTCACAGAGCGACGGCGGCGTGCATCTCCCACACCAGGATCTCGGCGGGCCCCGAGGCCGTCACCCGGTGCCCGCCGGTGGCCGTGAAACGAGCGGCGTCCCCCTCGCCGAGCACCCCGACACCCTCCAGGTCCACCGCACCGCGGGCGACGAACAGGTGCAGGTACGGCGCCTCGGGAAGGGTCACCTGCCCGCCGGGGCGCAGCCGTGCCGCGTACAGCGCGGCGTGCCGGTTCCGGATCCGGATGGCGCTCGCGTCCTTGTGCCGGTCCATTCCGGACGCCACCGTGACCAGCCCGCCGGACAGCAGTTCGGCGTCGATCTCCAGCTGTTCGTAGCCCGGGGTGACGCCGGCCTCGTCGGGGACGACCCACATCTGGACGAAGTGCACGGGGTCGGCGGGCGGCCGGCCGGCGGCCCGGTGGGTGTCGTTCTTCTCCGAGTGCAGGATGCCGGTGCCGGCGCTCATCCGCTGGGCCAGGCCCGGGTAGATCACGCCGGAGTGGCCGCCGGAGTCCTGGTGGACCAGGGAGCCCTGGAGCACCCAGGTGACGATCTCCATGTCCCGGTGCGGATGGGTCTCGAAGCCCGTGCCCGGCTGCACCACGTCCTCGTTGTTGACCAGCAGCACCCCGTGGTGCGTGTTGGCCGGGTCCGGCCGGTGCGTGCCGAGGGAGAACGAGTGCTTCGAGTCGAGCCAGGACAGCCGGCTCGCGAGCCGCGCGTCAGCGCGCCGCACCTCCACACCGGGTGTCAGTAGTGCGCTCATGTTGTGCCACCTGCTCCGCGCGGGGATCCATTGACGTGAATATTCAAGTTAACACGGATCCGTCTTGCACGTAATTGGTGGACGAGAGCGCCGACATTGACTTGATGATTAAAGCTATAAGGAGCCAGAGACAGCTAGAGGTAGTCCTCGAGACGGCCCACCGTCAGCCCGCTCGCCTGCACCCGGCGCAGCAGCCGGGTGGTGCGCTCTCTGAGGCTCGGTCCGAGGGCCTCGTCGGGGCCCACCAGGATGATGTCGCCGGGGCGGAGCTGCTTGTCCCCGTTCCGGTAGGTGATGCCGTCGGGTGTCATCGCCGCCCGCCACAGGACCACCGCGGTGACACCGCAGTCGGCGGCCGCGCGCAGGGTGGTGGTGTCGTAGGTGCCGTAGGGCGGGCGGAAGAGGCGGGGGCGGATACCGAAGCGGGACTTCAGCTTCTCCTGCTGGCCGCAGATCTCGGCGCGCTGGCCCGCGTACGGCAGACCGGGCATGGCCGGGTGGTCGAGGGTGTGGTTCTGGACGCTCGCGCCGACCGACTGGAGGCGGGCGAAGTGGCCGTAGCCGGGGCCGACCACGCTGTCCGTGAGGAACATGCTCACCGGCAGGCGCAGTTCGCGGACCATGTCGACGAAGCGGGGGTCCTTCTCGGCACCGTCGTCGTAGGTGAGGAAGACGACCCGGTCGGACGTGGGGATGTGGTCGACGACCGGCGGCAGGGCGGTGCGGAAGGCCAGCGGGTGCAGCGGCGGGCGGGGAGCCGGGGAGAGGGGCGCGGCCAGGCCCCACTGGCGGTACGCGGGCACGCCGGCCGGGCCGTGCGGGCGTACCCGGTCGGCCGCCTTCCTGCCGAGCCGTTCGATGGGGTCGACGGACGGGGCGCAGGCCGACAGGAGGAGGGCGGCGGCCAGCAGCGCGGCCGTCGCCCTCGGTCGGCTCACAGGTAGTCCTCCAGGCGCGCCACCGCATAGCCGTCGCGGGTGACCTTGTTCAGAAAGCGGCGCATGTCGTCGACCATGGTGCCGTCCCAGTCGTTCCGGCCCCGGAAGTGCGTGAGGACGATGTCACCGGGGTGCAGTCCGCGGTCCCACTCGCGGTACTCCCAGTGGTCGACGAACACCTCCTCGTCCCAGATCGGCGCGTACTTGATGCCGCAGGCCTTGGCGGCGCGCAGGGTGTCGCCGTTGTAGTTGCCGTAGGGCGGGCGGAAGACCGTCGGCGCCTTGCCGAACTGCTTCTTCATGATCTCCTGCATGCCGCAGATCTCGCGCTTCTGCTCGTCGTAGGTCAGGCCCGGCAGGTAGGGGTGGGTGAGGGTGTGGTTGTTGAGGGTGTGGCCCTCGGCCTGCATCCGGCGGAAGTAGCCGTAGTCGTCCTTGACCAGGTAGTTGCTGAGGAACGCGCTGTAGGGGATCCGCAGCTCGCTCATCATCCGCAGGAAGTCCGGGTCCTTCTCGGCGCCGTCGTCGATGGTGAGGAAGACGACCTTCTTCCTGGTCGGGATCGTGGTGAAGACAGGGGGCAGGTCGTCCTCCACCTGGCCGTCCACCTCGAAGCCGTCGCGAGCGGTGATCCTCGGCTTGTACTTCGGCGGAGCCGGGGGCCGCAGCGGGACCGCGTCCAGCCCCCAGCGCCGGGCGGCGGCGGCAAGGGCGGCGGGGGAGTCGGGAGCAGCACCCCGGTGGGCCTGCTGGCCCGCGGCGGGGCGGACCTCCGCCTCGCTCCCCGGTCCGGCGCAGCCGGAGACGACGGCGACGGCGGAGAGGGCGGCAACGGCCAGCACTGCCCTATTTTTGTCATTTTGTACGACTGCTCGCATGGCGTCGGATCCTTCCAGGCACCTCCCCCGAACCCGGGCAGACACCTCGGCCGGAGGCGAACCATCCACCGACTGGCCGACAATGACCCGGTGAACGACCACCTCTCCCCCCTCCTCACCCCCGAGGGCCGCGCCCTCCTCGACGAGGTGCGCGGCACCGCGCCCGCCGACGAGCTCGCCGTGGCCACCCGGCTGCGCCGCGCGCACCCCGCCGAGCTGGTGTCGGCGGCGCTGGCCCAGGCCCGGCTGCGGCAGCGGGCGGCGGCGAAGTTCGGGGAGGCGGACGCGGGCCGCATGTTCTTCACGCCGAACGGGGTCGAGCAGTCGACGCGGGCGAGTGTCGCCACGTACCGGGCTCAGCGGCTGAAGGAGCTCGGGGTGACCTCGGTGGCCGACCTGTGCTGCGGGATCGGGGGCGACGCGATCGCGCTGGCGCGGGCCGGCATCCGCGTCCTCGCCGTGGACCGGGATCCGGTGACGGCGGCCACCGCGCGGGCGAACGCCGACGCGCTCGGGCTCGCCGGCCTGATCGAGGTCAGGGAGGCGGACGTCCAGGAGGTGGACACGGCCGGCCACGACGCCGTCTTCGTCGACCCGGCCCGGCGCGGCGGCCGCGGCCGCATCTTCGACCCGGAGGCCTACTCACCGCCCCTGTCCTGGGCGGTCGAGGCCGCGTCGACGGCCCGCGCGGCCGCGCTGAAGATCGCCCCCGGCATCCCGCACGAGGCGGTCCCGGCGGCCGCCGAGGCGGAGTGGATCTCGGACGCGGGTGACGTGAAGGAGGCCGTCCTCTGGTTCGGCACCGGTGCCCCGGGAGCCGTTCGCGCCACCCTCCTCCCGGGCCCGCGCACCCTGCTCGGCCGCGGCCTCCCCGACCCCGCGGTCCGGCCGGTCGGCCGCTACCTCTACGAGCCGGACGGCGCCGTCATCCGCGCCCACCTGGTCGCCGAGGTCGCCGAGGAGCTCGCCGGCGGTCTGGTCGACCCGACGATCGCGTACATCACGGCCGACACGCTTAGCGCCACCCCCTACGCGACGGCGTACGAGATCACCGACGAACTCCCCTTCAACGTCAAGAAGCTGAAGGCACTCCTGCGCGAGCGCGAGGTCGGGAACCTGACCGTCAAGAAGCGCGGGTCGGCGGTGGAGCCGGAGGAGCTGCGCAGGAAGGCCCTGCCGAAGCCGCAGGGACGCAACACGGCGATCGTCTTCCTGACCCGGGTGGCGGGCGCCCCGACCATGCTGCTGGGCCACCCGGCACGTCCCTGAGCGCTCCGCTGGATGTGCCGCGATGTGCCGTCGAGCGTCCGCCGCGCCGTCGTGGCTGGTCGCGCCCGCCCGGCGGAGCCGCATATTGATACTGCCCCGCGCCCCTTCGGGGCGCTGTTGAACCGACGTGCTCAGATCTCCCGCGCCCGCCGCAGCAGAAGCTCCCGTTCCCGCTCGTTGCGGGCCAGGCCCGCGGCCCGTTCGAACTCCGCGCGGGCCTCGGCACTGCGCCCCAGGCGGGCCAGCAGGTCGCCGCGCACGCTCGGCAGCAGGTGGTAGTCGCGCAGGGCGGGTTCGGCGGTCAGCGGGTCCACGATCGCCAGGGCCGCCGCCGGGCCGTCCGCCATCGACACGGCCACCGCCCGGTTCAGCTCCACCACCGGGGACGGGGACCGGGCCGCCAGCAGGCCGTACAGGGTGGCGATGGCGGTCCAGTCGGTCTCCTCGTACGTGTACGCGTGCGCGTGGCAGGCCGCGATGGCCGCCTGGAGGGCGTACGGCCCCGGGGCGCCGGTCGCCGTGGCGTCCGCGCGGGCGAAGGCCCTGATGCCGCGGGCGATGAGCATGCGGTTCCAGCGGCGTCGGTTCTGGTCCCGGAGAAGGACCGGTTCGCCCTCGGGGCCGGTACGGGCGGCCGTCCGGGAGGACTGGAACTCCAGGAGGGAGGCGAGGGCGTGCACCTCCGGCTCCTTCGGCATCAGCCCCGAGAGCACGCGCGCCAGCCGCAGCGCGTCCTCGCACAGCGAGGGGCGCAGCCAGTCGTCGCCCGCCGTGGCCGCGTAGCCCTCGTTGTAGATCAGGTAGATGACGTCCAGGACCGAGCCGAGCCGGGCCTCGCGGTCGGGGCCGTACGGCACCTCGAAGGCGATGTTCTTCGTCGCGAGGGTGCGCTTGGCGCGGACGATGCGCTGGGCGACCGTCGGTTCGGGGACCAGGAAGGCGCGGGCGATCTCGGCCGTGGTCAGGCCGCCGAGGAGGCGCAGGGTGAGGGCCGTGCGGGCCTCGGGCGACAGCACCGGATGGCAGGTGGTGAAGACCAGGCGGAGCAGGTCGTCGTCGATGTCGTCCGGGTCGGCGGGCTCCTCGGGCGGGGCCGTCGTCTCCGTGCTGCGGCCGATCTCCGCGAGCTTGCGGGCGTAGTTCTCCCGGCGCCGGACCAGGTCGACGGCGCGGTGGCGGGCGGTGGCCATGAGCCAGGCGCCCGGGTTGTCGGGCACGCCCTCCCGGGGCCACTGCTCCAGGGCGGCGACGAGCGCGTCCTGCGCCAGCTCCTCCGCGATGCCGACGTCCCGGACGATCCGGGCGACGCCGGCGATCACGCGGGGCGATTCGAGCCGGAAGACGGTCTCGATGGCGTGCCGGGGGTCGGGCTCGGCGGGGGCGTCGGCCTCGGCGGGGGGCTGTGTGCTCACAGCCCCCCATGCAACACCCACCGCAGGACGCACGCCAGGAAGGTCGGCGAAGGCCGGCGAAGGTCAGCCCTCCGCGATCTCCCGGACCTCGCAGGTCACGGTCCAGAACTCCTCGTGCACCTTGAGGAACCGCTTGGTCCACTCCAGGGCCTCGGCCTTGTCCTTGCACTGCATGAGCGCGTAACCGCCGATGACCTCCTTGGACTCGGTGAACGGCCCGTCGGTGACGGAGATCTTGCCGCCCTCCCAGTGCACCCGAGTGCCCTGGGAGGTCGGCGTGAGCCCTGCGGTGTCCAGCATCACGCCGGCCTTGGTGATCTCCTCGATCAGCTCGCCCATCCGCTGCATCAGCTCCTGGCTGGGCCCCTCGGCGGGGACGGCGGTCTCGTCGATCCGCACGAGCGACAGGTAACGGGGCATGGTGACTCCTCGGTCTCGTTCCGATGCGGCGGGGCTTTTCCTCGCCGCTCACCCATGCGTCGAACGGCGGACGGGCGGATCGACACGTTCGCGAAATCTCTTCGAAGATTATTTCCCAATGAGCGTTTCCGCAGGTCAGCCAAGGCCGGACAAGGTCAGATCAGTCAGTGAAGTCCTTGAGCTTCTCCGTCTCCAGGCTGAAACCGACGGGATCCGGGAGCTCGATCACGGCGCCGAAGGCCCGGCTGGTGACGGAACGATAGACGCCGCCCTCCGGGTCGGAGTAGACGATCACGCTCGTCAGGTCCCGGTCGACGAGGAGGTACATGGGGATGCCGGCGGCCGCGTAGCCGTCGGGCTTCTCCACCCGGTCCCGCTTGTCGGCGTCCCGGTCGTGGGAGGTGACCTCGACGACCATCAGGACACCGTCCGGCTCGGCCCACTCGCCCTTGCCGACGAAGTACTCCTCGGGCGCCAGGGCACCGTCCGGCTTGGCCCTCCCCTTGCGGTAGGCCTCGACCTTCAGTCCCTGTTCCGGATAGAGGAACAACTCGGGCCGGTACTGCATGCACCGTTTGAGGAGCCAGGCGACGATCTCGCCGTGGTTGCCGTCCGGCATGGGCTTGACCCCGATCTTCCCGTTCAGGAACTCCAGGCGCGCCGACTCCGGCGCATGGCGGGCGAGCTCCTCGAATTCCTCGACGAGCATCTGGGGCCGGTCGGCAGTACTGGGGGTCATGGCGTCGCCTCCTCCCCTCCATCCTGCCCCGGCCGCGGGCGGCCCGTGCTGCAAGGTCGTCATGCGTCTGCTCCTTTCCGTGTACGAGGCCGGGTGCGCAGGGCGGCACGCAGTCGCCCCACGTGCGCGTGGACCTGGTCGGCAGTGAGGCCGGACCGCCCTCCCCGGCAGCCCTCGCAGAGCCCGCCGCGCAGCGAGGCCCCGGCCGCCGGCTCGGCGCACGCGGTGCACGCGGTGCACGCGGTGCACACGACCTCGTACCGGGTGGGCGGTTGAGGCTCCGGCTCCGGCGGGAGCTTCACGTCGAGCCGGGCGCGTACGAACCCGTACGCATGCGCCACGTGTTCCGGCAGCCCGGCGCTCATCGCCTGCACGAGCTGCGCCTCGCTCGCGCCCCGCGCGAACCATTCCGCCGCGCTCTCCTCCAGTGCGCCGCACCCCCCGGCCGACAACGCCAGCCGGGGGTCGATGCTTTCGTGGCGCACGCTACACGCCCGCGACGCTGCGGCGCGACCCGATCACGAAAAGTCATCTCGCCTGGCCAGCGGGCGACTTGGGAGGGCGGGTGAGGTGAGACCACCCACCCATTCCTTACAAAAAGGGTCTCGGATCCCGACCTCCGAAGCTCAAGCGACGACGTGCGCGACGGACTCCGTCAGGGAGGAGCAGGAGCGCGGTCAACTCGGAAGCGTCGCCCCGAAGACTGAGCTTCGAGACACGGACGTGGACGGGAAGTCACCGCAGGCCACTGACATCCCACAGCCGAACGGTCCAATCGGCACTGGCGCTTGCCAGTCGGCTGCCGTCCGAGTTGAAGTCAACGGTGAGTACGGAGGCGTTATGGCCAACGAGCAGCATCACCTCGCGGGGAGCCATGGGCTCGCCGGTGCACCGCGCCCAGCGGCCACGGCCGAGGTGCCCAACCAGTGCCCTGCGGTTGCCACAACCGGCCTCCCGGCAGGTACGGGATGCCCAGGAACAGGCCGGCGATGGTGGCCACGTTGATGGCGCTCTGCTGGTCGACCAGCATGCAGACCGCCAGGCCGACGGAGGCCAGTGCCACGCCGGCCGGCGACACGTCACGAACAAGGCGGAGCCGTGCGGGGCGCCGAGGTCCCAGGAGCTCGGCAACATGCTGCCGAGCCGCCCCGGAACTCAAAACCATCATCCTTCCGCTGTCTCCCCGTCTCAGGGCAGAAACCCGGATGCCGCCTTCGCGCAGGGCGCCCCGGCCTCCCCATGGCTCCGTGGCTTGTCGCCGGATCAGGCGCGTCGGCGGCTCTCAAGGCCGTCCGCTACCGCAACGACTCCCACAGGTCGCTCGCCGCCGGCTCCTTCGCGATCACCCGGTTGTGGTCGGAGGGCGCGGTCACCACGGGCATCATCACCGTCTTGACGTTGTCCGAGGTGAGGCCCTTGAGGCTCTGGCCCAGCCGCATCAGTTCGCTCAGCGAGTCCAGGCCGGTGTCGGTGGTGAGGCTGGAGGTGACCGCGTCGGCGACCTCGTAGAGCTTGGCCGGGTTGGTCAGCAGGCTGCTGGAGGCCATCTGGTCGAGGAGGGCCTTCACCAGCTTCTGCTGCAGGCCTATCCGGCCCAGGTCGCTGCCGTCGCCTATGCCGTGCCGGGTGCGGGCGAGCGCCAGGGCCTGGGTGCCGTTCAGGTGGTGGGTGCCCTTCTTCAGGTGCAGGTGGCTGTCGTCGTCGTCGATGTCCTGGTCGGTGGTCACGGTCACCCCGCCGAGCGCGTCGACCAGCTTCGCGAAGCCCGAGAAGTCGATCTCCAGGTAGTGGTCCATGCGGACACCGGTGATCGACTCGACCGTCTTGACCGCGCACACCGCCCCGCCCACCGAGTAGGCGCTGTTGAACATCGCGTTGTAGGCGACGGACGTCGAGCCGCCGGAGGACAGCGGGCAGGAGGGCCGGGTGACCAGGGTGTCGCGCGGAATGCTGACGACGGTGGCCGAGGTCCGGCCGGCGTCGATGTGGACGACCATCGCGGTGTCGGAGCGGGCACCCGAGCTGCTGCCGCCGCCGAGCTTCTTGTTCTCCTTGCCGCTGCGCGAGTCCGAGCCCAGCACCAGGATGTTCACCGAGCCGGTGGGCAGCGGCGACGCGGAGGCGGACGCGGACGCGGCGGCCGTCGGCGTCGTCACCGCCTTCGCCGGGCGGTCGTCCCCGAGCGCGCTGTTGATGTCGACGCTCTTGATGTTGTCGTTGAGGTGCCAGTAGACCCACCCCGCGCCCGCGATGCCG
Organism: Streptomyces hyaluromycini; assembly: GCF_002217755.1. Classification (GTDB taxonomy): domain Bacteria; phylum Actinomycetota; class Actinomycetes; order Streptomycetales; family Streptomycetaceae; genus Streptomyces; species Streptomyces hyaluromycini. The sequence continues at coordinate 1,318,922 of NZ_BCFL01000016.1, forward strand.
AGCGTCATGACCCCCGCCAGGGTGAGGCCGACGATCTTCAGCACTCTCGACCGCCGGCCCACCCGTCTGACCGCGTCGCCTTGCTCCTCGTGTCCCGTCACAAGGCAGGAACGTAAGTCCGAATTATTAGGGGACTGTTAGCGCGAGCGCCGCGAAGGGGTTTTCTTCGGAAAATCTCACCCTTCTCAGTCCGGGTTCAGCCCAGGGTGACGACGGGCACCGGATTGCTCCCGCTCCAGGACGCGTTGAACCCGAACGACACCGAACTCCCGTCCGCCACCGTCCCGTTGTAGGAGGCGTTGGCGCAGGACACGGCCGCGCCCGACTGGGTGCAGACTGCGTTCCAGGCCTGCGTGATCTGCTGCCCTGCGCCGTACGTCCAGCTCACCTGCCAGGACGAGAGCGAGGCGCCCGAGCAGGAGATGGTCACCTGGCCGGTGAACCCGGTGTTCCACTGGCTGCCCACGCTGTAGGCGGCGGTGCAGGCACCGGTCGGCGGCGGGGTGGTCGTGGTCCCGCCGAGCGCCTCCGCGATGCCGTAGTACGCCGGTTTCGGCGCGTAGTTCGCGTCGTACGGGGTCGCCGCGCCGTAGCCCGGGAAGGTGCTGTCCACCCACGAGTCGGAGTCGGTGAAGCCCCACACGGTGACGTTGACGCAGCGGCTCACCGCCACGCACGCGGCCACCACCGACTTGAAGTCGGCCTTCTGCTGGGCGAGCTTGGTGCTGTCGGAGGGCAGCGCCATCCGGATGTCCAGCTCGGTGATCGCCACGTCGACGCCCAGGTCGGCGAAGCGCTGGATGTTCTGCTGGAGGGTGGCCGGCACCTGGCCGAGGATGAGGTGGGCCTGGAGCCCGACCCCGTCGATCGGGACGCCGGCCGCCTTGAGCGACTTCACCAGGTTGTACAGGGCCGTGCTCTTCGCGTTGACGCCCTCGACGTTGTAGTCGTTGATGTACAGCTTGGCGTCCGGGTCGGCCGCGTGGGCCCAGGTCAGGGCATTGGCGATGTAGTCGGAACCGAGGCCGTTGTACCAGAGGGTGGAGCGGTAGGTGCCGTCCTCGTTGAAGGGTTCGTTGACGACGTCCCAGGCCGCGATCTTCCCCTTGTAGCGGCCCACCTCGGTGCTGATGTGGTTCTGCAGGAGGCTGCTCAGCTGGGCGGACGTCCAGGTGCCGTTCGTCAGCCAGCTCGGGTTCTGGCTGTGCCAGACCAGGGTGTGGCCGCGCACCTGCTGGTTGTGGGCCTGGGCGAAGGCGACGATCTGGTCGGCCTCGCTCCAGTTGAAGGTGCCCTGCGTGGGCTCGACCGTCCCCCACTTCATGGCGTTGCCCGGGGTCAGCGAGCTGAACTGGCCGCCGGCCAGGTCGCCGTAGGTGCCGGTGAGCTTGGAGCCGGTGACCGCGGTGCCGATGACCTTGCCCTTGGTGGCGGCGAGGTCGCGCAGCGGGGTGTCGGCGGCGTGCGCCGCGGGCGCCGTGAACAGCAGGGCGGCGCCGGTGACGAGTGCGGCCAGCGATAAGCCTGTCCTCAGAGATCTCATTGCGGGTGCCTCCGAAAGATTCGGTCGTGCAACCGATTGGCTTCGGAGGAGTGTGGAGACGCCCGCACCACCCGTCAATACGTCAACATCCGGCCACTCCCCTCACGGAGCGGCGGGCGCCGCCGTACTGCTGCGCACCACCAGGCTCGTCGCCAGCTCCACCCGCGTAGCCGTCGTGGCCTCCTCCGCCCGCCCCATCTCAAGGACCAGCCGCGCCGCCGCCTCGGCCATCTCGGTCAGCGGCTGCCGTACGGTCGTCAGCGGCGGCCCCACCCAGCGGGCCACCGGCAGATCGTCGAACCCGACGATGCTCACGTCCTCCGGGATGCGCAGCCCCAGCTCGCGCGCGGCCTCGTAGAGCCCGAGCGCCTGGAGGTCGTTGCCGGTGAAGATCGCGGTCGGCCGGTCGGGCATGCGCAGCAGCTCCAGGCCGAGCCGGTAGCCGGCGTCGTGGTGGAAGTCGCCGGTCTTGATCAGAGCCTGGTCCACCGGAAGCCCGGCGGTCTCCAGCGCGGCCCGGTACCCGTCCACCCGGGCCCGGCTGCACATCATCCGGGACGGCCCGCTGATCGCTCCGATGCGCCGGTGCCCCAGCTCGACCAGGTGCCGGGTGGCGGCGAGCCCGCCCTGCCAGTTGGTGGCCCCGATGGACGGCACGTCCGGCCCCGGGTCCCCCGCCGGGTCCATCACCACGAACGGGATCGACCGGCTCATCAGCAGCGCCCGCTGCGACTCGTCAAGACCCGACAGCACCAGCACCACCCCGTGCGGCCGCCGCGCCGCCACCTGGTCCGCCCAGGTCCGCCCGGGAGTCAGCCGCCCGGCGCTCTCGCTCAGGACGACACTCAGCCCGGCGTCCCGGGCCACGTTCTCCACCCCCCGGATGACCTCCATCGCCCACGCGCTCTCCAGCTCGTGGAAGACCAGGTCGATCAGCGGCGACCGGGAGGCCTCGGCGCGGCGGCGCCGGTAGCCGTAGGCGCGCAGCAGCTCCTCGACCCGGGTGCGGGTCGCCGGGGCGACGTCGGCACGCCCGTTCAGGACCTTCGAAACAGTCGGAGCGGACACGCCGGCCTCACGGGCGATTTCGGCGAGCGTCGCCGTCTGCGTTTCTGCGGGCTTCGGAGGCGTCATGCCCGCGATCGTATCCCTGCGCTCCCCCTTGACGAAGACCTTCGCACGCCATAGGTTCCCGGAACATTCGGTGTGTGGTACGAAACATTCGTAGCAGCGTTCGTAGCAGAGAAGCCCGCAGAGAGCAGAGACGGGAGTTTCATGACCACCGCTCCTTGGCGCGACCCCGCACTGCCCGCCGCCGCCCGCGTCGACGACCTGCTCACCCGGATGACCCTGGAGGAGAAGACCGCCCAGCTGTACGGGGTGTGGGTGGGCGCCGCCACGGACGGCGACGGAGTCGCCCCGCTGCAGCGGGAGATGACCGCGGACTACGACTGGGACGAGCTGATCACTCTCGGCCTCGGCCAGCTGACCCGTTCCTTCGGCACCGCCCCGGTGGACCCGGCGCTGGGCGCGCGAGCACTGGCCCGCGCCCAGCGCCGGATCACCGCGGCCGGCCGCTTCGGCATCCCGGCGATCGCCCACGAGGAGTGCCTGGCCGGCTTCACGGCCTGGCAGGCAACGGCCTACCCGGTTCCGCTCGCCTGGGGCGCCGCCTTCGATCCGCCGCTGGTCGAGGAGCTGGGCCGGCACATCGGCCACGACCTCCGTTCGGTCGGCGTCCACCAGGGCCTGGCCCCCGTCCTGGACGTGGTCCGCGACCCGCGCTGGGGACGGGTCGAGGAGACGATGGGAGAGGACCCGTACCTGGTCGGCACGGTCGGCGCCGCATACGTCCGGGGCCTGGAGTCGGCGGGAGTCATCGCCACCCTCAAGCACTTCGCCGGCTACGCCTCCTCCACCGGCGCCCGCAACCTCGCCCCGGTCCGGGCGGGGGTACGGGAGTTCGCCGACGTCACCCTGCCCCCGTTCGAGATGGCGCTCCGGGAGGGCGGGGCCCGCTCGGTGATGGCGGCGTACAACGAGACGGACGGCGTGCCCGCGTCCGCCGACCCCCGCCTGCTGACCGAACTCCTCCGCACGGACTGGGACTTCGACGGCACGGTCGTCGCCGACTACTTCGGCATCGGCTTCCTCCAGACACTCCACCGCGTCGCCGGCACGGAGGCGGAGGCGGCCCATCTCGCCCTGGCCGCCGGCATCGACGTCGAACTGCCGACGCTGAAGTGCTACGGCCGCCCACTGGTGGCGGCGGTCAGGGAAGGCACGATCCCGGAGTCACTCGTCGACCGCGCGGCCCGCCGGGTCCTGCTCCAGAAGTGCGAACTGGGCCTGCTGGACGAGGACTGGACCCCGGAGCCCGCGCGGGAAGGCCCGATCGACCTCGACTCGACGGCGAACCGCGCGCTGGCCCGCCGCCTGGCCGAGGAGTCCGTGGTCCTCCTGGACAACCCGGACGGCGCGCTCCCCCTCGCCCCCGACACCCGCATGGCGGTGGTGGGCCCGCGCGCCGCGGACGCCCTGGCGATGCTCGGCTGCTACTCCTTCCCGTCCCACGTCCTGACCCACCACCCCGAGGTCGACCTGGGCATCGCCATCCCGACCGTCCTCGACTCCCTGCGCGCCGAACTCCCGGACGCGAAGGTCACGTTCGCCGAGGGCTGCGACGTCTCGGACCCCGACACCTCGGGCTTCGAGGAGGCGGTGGCCCGCGCCTCCGAGGCGGACGTGTGCGTGGCGGTACTGGGCGACCGGGCGGGCCTCTTCGGGCGGGGCACGTCGGGCGAGGGCTGCGACGTCACGGACCTGGAGCTGCCGGGCGTCCAGGCCGGCCTGCTGGACGCACTGCTCGCGACGGGCGTCCCGGTGGTCCTCGTCCTCCTCACCGGCCGCCCGTACGCACTGGGCCGCTGGCACGGCCGGCTCGGCGCGGTGGTGCAGGCGTTCTTCCCCGGGGAGGAGGGCGGCCCGGCGGTGGCGGGAGTGCTGTCGGGCCGCGTCAACCCGTCGGGAAGGCTGCCGGTGAGCATGCCGCGCGTGCCGGGGGGCCAGCCGTGGACCTATCTCCAGCCCCCGCTGGGCCTCGCGGGCGAGGTCAGCAACCTGGACCCGACCCCGCTGTACCCGTTCGGGCACGGCCGCTCCTACACGAGCTTCGCGTGGGAGCCGGCATCGCCCTCATCGGCCGAACTCCCCACGGACGGCTCCCACGACGTGACCCTCACCGTCCGCAACACCGGCGACCGCGAGGGTGCCGAGGTCGTACAGCTCTACCTGCACGACCCGGTGGCGTCGGTGACCCGCCCGGACGTCCGACTGATCGGCTACCAGCGCGTGGCACTGGCCCCGGGCGAGTCGAAAAGGCTGACCTTCCATTTCCACGCGGACCTGTCAGCGTTCACGGACCGGGAAGGGGCGCGGGTGGTGGAGCCGGGGGCCCTGGAGCTGCGGGTGGCGGCTTCGAGCGCGGAGGTACGGTCCGTGACCCGCCTCCAACTGACGGGCCCGGTACGCCGGTTGGGCCCCGACCGGGCGCTGCGCTGCGAGACGACCGTGAACTGACCGTCAGACGGCGGCAACGTGCACGACGAAGGGGGCCCAGGCGGCGGGGGTGAGGGCGAGGTGGGGGCGGGTGCGGTCTTTGGAGTCGCGGATGCGGATGGTGGTGGGGGCTGCGGCTACTTCTATGCAGCTGTCGCCTTGGGCGCTGCTGTAGGTGGACTTACGCCAGGTCAGGGCGACTTCTATGCAGCTGTCGCCCTGATCCGTGCTGTAGCTGGACTTGAACCAGGCGAGTCGGGGGGTACTCATAGGTCTCCTCGCAGTCGCTCCAGCAGGCTCGCGGAGTCCTCGGGGGTGAGGGCCGGCGAGCGCAGTCTCGCATAGCGCTGGTGGAGGGCAGTCACGTCCTTCGGCTCGGTGATCAGCCAGCCGCTCATGTGCCCCTCCACATAGGCAAATCGGCGCCCCTCAGCCGTCTCCACAATCTGCAACGGGCCTGCCAGGCTGGCGTGTTGCTTGCGTTGCAGCGGCATGATCTGCAGATCCACGTTCCGCAGGTCTGCGTACTCCAACATCTGGTCTAGCACGGAGCGCGTCACCTCGGGACCACCCAGCTCCCTAAGCAGAACGCTCTCTTCGATGATGAAGCTGAACGCCGTATTCGGCCGACCCTGCAAAAGTTGCTGACGCTCCATACGGCGAGCCACCTGTGCCTCCACCTCCCCATCAGTAGGCGGCGGAAGCGCGTTCTCGTACACCGCACGGACGTAAAGCTCGGGTTGGAGCAGTCCGGGCACCAGCCTGCACTCATACGTATCGAAGCTGATCGCCTGCCGCTCCAGATCCGCCCACTTCCGGAACCACGCTGCGAACCCGGGTTGCCGTGCCACCCGCCCAAACGCTTTCCGCAACGCACCGGTGTTCCCGAGCACCCCCTCCGCCGCATCCACAAACCCCTAGTCCGCCAACCTTCGCCCCAACTCAATCGAAGCGACCGTGTGCTTGGACAGGTGCACCCTCGCCCCGAACTCCTCCCGGCTAAGCCCCGCATGCTCCCGCAGCCCCTGCACGAACGCCCCGAACGTCTTCATGCTGTCCGACGACTCGGGCTCGCTACCTACCTCAACGCCACCAGTCATGCACTCAGAGTGACCGACGTCGAGGCGGCCCGCAGCCACATCACGCAAGCGGATAAATTTATCCGCTTAGTGTTACGGTGGTGCCCGCCGACGTGGTCCGAACCCTGAGGAGTCCCCATGTCACGCAGTCGCCGGCTGTCATTGGGCGCCGTCATCCTGGTGGTGAACGCCCTGCAATGGGTGATCGCAGAAGCCGTCACCGCCGCCGCCTGGAACGATCCGCCCTACAGCTACGCCCGGAACTACATAAGCGACCTCGGCGTGCCCGACTGCGGTGCGCGGTTCCAGGGGCGGGAGATCTGCTCACCCGCGCACACGCTGATGGACGCGTCGTTCGCGCTCCAGGGGATCCTGTTCGCGGCCGGGGTCGTCCTGCTGGCCAGCCTGATCGAGGGGCGTGCGCGGCGCGTCGTGACCGTCCTCGGCGTCACCCACGGAGTGGCCTTCGTGCTCGTCGGCATCTTCCACGGCTCCGCGGAGGGGCCGAAGTACAACCTGGTCATCCATGTAGGCGCGGCCATTGCCGGCATCCTGTGCGCCAACACGGTGGTGATCGTGGCGGGACGCCTGCGGAGCCTCGGCCTGGCGCGGCCGTACCGCGTCTTCAGCGTGACGGTCGGCGTGCTGGGCCTGCTGAGCGAGCTGGGCGTGGCCATCTCGACCGGTACGGCCGGAGCGTTCGAACGCGGCGGGATCTACTCCTGGCTGCTGTGGAGCGCCGTGACCGGCACCCTGCTCCTGGCCGGGCGCCTGCCCCGCCCGGCCGTGCTGGAGAATGTCCCGGTGTGACCCCGGACAAGCAACGCCCGCTGCGCGCGGACGCGGAACGAAACCGTCGGCTCATCATGGACACCGCCGACCGGCTGTTCGCGGAGCGGGGGGCCGTCGCCACCCTCAACGAGATCGCACGCGAGGCGGGCGTCGGGGTCGGCACCGTGTACCGCCGCTTTCCCGACCTCCAGGCACTGGTCGACACGCTGTTCACGGAGCGGTTCACCACGTTCCTCGCGCTCGCGGCGGCGGCCGAGGAGCACGCGGACCCCGGTCAGGCGCTGCGCCACTACCTGCTGGAGGCGGCGCAGTGGCGGGCCGGGGACCGGGCGCTGGACGTCATCCTCGCCCATGCCGACCTCGACGCCCGCCCGCTCGCCGGGATGCGCGACGAACTCGGGCGTCATGTGGACGGCCTGGTGGAGCGGGCCGTGGCCGCGGGTGCAGTGCGCGAGGACTTCGCCAGCGCCGATGTGTACGCCTACCTGTACATGGTCGGCGCCGTCGTCGACCGCACCCACGACATCGCCCCCGACGCCTGGCGCCGCTACGCCGAGGTCCTGATGGTCGGCTTCGGCCTGGAACAGGCCCCGACGGCCCGGACGTCCGCGATGACCGACGCCCAGATCCGCCTGACCTGGCCCAGTCCTTCGGCCCGGCTCCCGGCCGACTAGGGGGTTGTCACCCGTGGCCGTGCAGACGGCTGTGTGCGTGGCAGTCGGAGAGCCGGAAGGAAGCGATCCTGGTGTTCCAGTTTCCGGTGCCGTCGGCCGGTTGGTACTGGTTGGTGTACCAGAACGTACAGTCGTCCACCGGGTCGATCGCCATGGAGGTGTAGTCGCCCCAGCGGTTGCTCCCGGTCTGGGAGCCCGCGCCGGTCCACACGGTGGTTTCGCGGAACGTCATCAGGTTCGGCGGGTCGTTCGCCAGACGTCCGGTGATGCGGATCGAGGGATGCGTCCGGGAGGACGACTGCGAGTATCCGAGGGCGATGTCGCCGTTCCTGTTCATGGCCGCGGAGCCCATCCACCGGTAGGTGGAGTCCGGGGCGTAGGTGTTCTGCTGGCGGACGACCGGCCGGCCGTTGCGCAGCCCCAGTTCGTACCAGCGCACGCCGACGCCGCCGCGGGCGTCGACCGCGTGGTTGACGACCAGGGACTCGTGGTCGCCGAAGTTGCGGTACGCGAACCGGTACATCGGCGAGTAGGAGAGCGAGTCCAGTTTCTGGGTGGTGCCGGCCTGCGGGACGCACTGGGTGGGATCGGTGCTCGCGCAGGCCGGGGTGTAGGGGGCCACCCGCAGTCGGTACGGTCCCGCGAGGGTGGTGCGGTTCTGGTTCTTCCAGTCCACGTGGAACCGCCAGTACTGCAGGCTGTCGTGCGTGGGGCCGAGGTTGATCAGCAGGTTGGGCTCGCCCCGCGGGGGCGGGGTCGTGCCGTCGAGGTCCGAGCCGATCGGGATGGTCGATGCCGGGACGTTGAAGCACTGCTGGTCGGCGTCGGCTCCGCGCAGCATCCTCTTCCGGTCCCAGGCGCACGACTCGAAGAGCGAACCGGCCGCGGTGGCGTTCACGTAGTAGGCGTCCGGCCACACCGCGAACTTCGGATGGTCGGGGAGGTTCCGGTACCCGAAGGCGTAGCGGTAGTACTGGCCGGTCGCATCCTCGGTGCGGGACACGGCCACGCACAGCCGGTTCGTGTTGGTCGCCACGTCGCTGGCGAACTGGTTGATGATCCAGCGGTGGGCCAAGGAGTCCCAGCGGACTTCGGGGTCCCCGAGGGCCTCGGTCGAAGCGTTCTCGCACGGTCCGCCGAACCCTTTGAACAGGGTCTGGGTCGTGAGCGGTCCCAGCAGCGTGGCACCGGACTTGGAGTACACCGCGAGTTCGAAGTTGGTGATCTCCACGAGCTGGCGGGAGCCCACCGAGGCGTTGGGGTCGGGTGGGGTGCCGCCACCTTCCCGGATGCCCTCGAAATTGACGCCCAGCCGGATCCGGTCCCGGCCGCCGGCCTTGGCGAGGGGCGGGCGCGACGCCTTTCCGCGGGGCACGACCTGAGGGGTGGACCGAAACGTCCTGGATCTCTGCCACAGCTCTCGCAGCGGTGGCGAGGTGTCATGGTGCACCGCGGGGCCGGAGTCAGGGGACCGAGTGGCCCCCGTATGGACGGTGGGCTTGGGTACGGTGCCGGCGGCCGGCGTGGCGGACCACGCCGGGGAGGCCATCAGAGCCGCTCCCACCGAGGCGACGGCAACGATCGGACGCAAGGCGCGGGGTACGTGCATCTACCCTCCTAACGGGTCGGTGAGCCGACCCGTTAGGCCAAGTCGCGAAGCCACACTGCGAGGGCGGGCGGCTCACTGGTTGTGTGGAAATCCAGTTATCCATCTCGCCCGTCCGGCGCTCGGGTGACCGACGTCGTGTCGGGTGCGGCTCAGCCTTTTGGCGCTGCCCGCGTGACAGCCGTCCGAGAACTCGCCGCTGCCCTCTAGGGGGTGTCGCCCACCGACTCGAACCGCCAGCGGTGTACCGGCCGGGTGGCCAAGTCACCGGGCGGATCGGGGAGTTCGGGGATGTCCGAGTCGTCGTACGACGCCTCCCACCACGTGATGACCAGCACCCGGTCCTGCGGTGCCCGGAAGGTCTCCCGGCGCAACGGGGCCTCGGGGAGCTTCTGGTCGCGCGCCCACGCGACCAGTTCCGCGCCCCGGTCCTCCGCCGCCCGCGCCTCCCACATCAGCGCGACCGTCACGAGTAGAGGTTCTCCTTGCTGACCTCGTGCACATGGTCGTGGTCATGGTCGTGGTTGCCGGGGACGTGCGGGTCGGTCACCGGCAGGGAGCTGTCCGCCGAGAGGTCCCAGCCGGACGGGGTCCGGTTGCGCGCGACCATCTCCGCGCCGAGCGCGGCCACCATCGCGCCGTTGTCCGTGCACAACTTCATGCGCGGCACCCGGAGCTGGATGCCGGCCGCCTCGCAGCGCTCCTGCGCAAGGGCGCGCAGCCGGGAGTTGGCGGCGACGCCGCCGCCGATCATCAGGTGGTCGACGCCCTCGTCACGGCAGGCCCGGACGGCCTTGCGGGTCAGGACGTCCACGACCGCCTCCTGGAAGGAAGCGGACACGTCGCGGACCGGGACCTCCTCGCCGGCCGCCCGCTTGGCCTCGATCCAGCGGGCCACCGCCGTCTTGAGACCGGAGAAGGAGAAGTCGTAGGCGGGGTCGCGCGGGCCGGTGAGGCCGCGCGGGAAGGCGATCGCCGAGGGGTCGCCCTCCTTCGCGTACCGGTCGATGACCGGGCCGCCCGGGAAGCCCAGGTTCAGCACGCGCGCGATCTTGTCGAAGGCCTCGCCGGCCGCGTCGTCGATGGTCGCGCCGAGCGGTCGTACGTCGGAGGTGATGTCCGAGGAGAGGAGGAGGGAGGAGTGGCCGCCGGAGACCAGCAGCGCCATCGTCGGCTCGGGCAGCGGACCGTGTTCCAGCTGGTCGACGCAGATGTGGGCGGCGAGGTGGTTGACGCCGTAGAGCGGCTTGCCGAGCGCGTACGCGTACGCCTTCGCCGCCGAGACGCCGACCAGCAGCGCGCCGGCCAGGCCGGGGCCGGCCGTGACCGCGATGCCGTCGAGGTCCCTGGCGCTCACCCCGGCGTCCTTCAGGGCCCGCTCGATGGTCGGGACCATCGCCTCCAGATGCGCCCTGGACGCCACCTCGGGGACGACCCCGCCGAAGCGGGCGTGCTCGTCGACGGAGGAGGCGACGGCGTCGGCGAGCAGGGTGGTACCCCGGACGATGCCGACGCCGGTCTCGTCGCAGGAGGTCTCGATCCCCAGCACCAGGGGTTCGTCAGCCATTGGTCTCGGTTCCTTCTTCGTCGGTGGGCCCGGTGGCGGAGCCACTGCCGGGCTGCCCGGTCGTCAGGCGCATCACCAGGGCGTCCACGTTCCCCGGCTGGTAGTAGCCGCGTCTGAACCCGATGGGCTCGAAGCCGAACCGCTCGTAGAGCTTCTGGGCGCGGATGTTGTCGACCCGGCATTCGAGCAGGACCTCGGCGCACTCGAAGGCGGTCGCGGCCCGCAGCAGCTCGGTGAGCAGCTCCCCACCGAGCCCGGTGCCCCACTGGTCACGGCGTACGGCGATGGTCTGGATGTCGCCCACCGCGGCGGTGCCGGTGTCGGAGGCGGTGCCGGTGTCGGAGGCGGTGCCGCCCTGGGCGGCGAGCCCCCCGTACCCGACGACCCGGTCGTCCTCCAGGGCCACCACGTACCGCCGGGTCGCCTCGGGGCCCCTGGCATGCGCCAGTTCGGACCAGAACATCCCCCGCGACCAGGCGTCCTCGGGGAACAGGTCCTTCTCCAGCTCCAGGACCGGGTCGATGTCCCACCAGCGCATCTCGCGCAGCTGTGCGGTCACTTGGGCGTGACCACCTTGTAGTTCTTGGGCACCTGGGCGTCCGGCCGGCGCAGATACAGCGGCCGGGGCTCGGGCAGTTCCTCCCCGGCGGCCAGCTTCTCGGCGGCGAGCGACGCCAGGGCCGCGGCGGAGACGTGCTCGGGCTCGTGCGCGACCGGGAAGGTGTCGGGGTAGAGGAGCGCCCCGGCGCCGACGGCGGGCAGCCCGGCCACCTGCTCGGCGATGTCGGCGGGCCGGTCGACGGCGGGATCCGTGCGCCGGGTGCGTGAGTCCTCGTACACCGCCCAGTAGACCTCTTTGCGGCGGGCGTCGGTCGCGACGACGAACGGGCCCTTCTCGATGTCGGCCGCGTAGGCGAGCCCGTCGAGCGTGCACAGGCCGTGGACGGGCACGCCGAGCGCGAGCCCGAAGGTGTCCGCGGTCATCAGACCGACCCGCAGGCCGGTGTAGGGGCCGGGACCGATGCCTGTGACGATCCCGGTGACGGCGTCCAGCTTGACCCCTGCCTCGGCGAGGACGCGGTCGACGGCCGGCAGCAGCAGCTCGCCGTGCCGGCGCGCGTCCACCTGGCTCGACGAGGCGATGACGGCCGCACCGTCGTGCAGGGCGACGGTGACGGCGGGGGTGGCGGTATCCAGAGCGAGCAAGAGCACGCGAACAGCCTACGGCTCCGGCGCCGCGAGCACGGCCGCCGGGGACCGACGGTCACTGGCTGCTACGGTCTGTACGAAGTACGACATATACGGCGAGGCTCTACGTGAGGCTCTACGGCAGGCAGAGGTGGCGCACGTGGCAGGGACCAGCTCGGGAGTCGTGGCCGGCCTCACCGCTGCGGCCGTCGGGGTGGTCGGTTTCCTCGCCTACCAGGCCTCGGCCACCGTCCCGCCCGGCCTCGGCGGCAGGTCGGCGGCGAGCCCCGCGCCCGGAGCGCCGGCCACCAAGGCACCCCGGGACCACCGCCACCCCAGGGCCCTGCCGAACAGTTCCGGCACGGGTGAACGGGTGGTGTACTCGGTGGACGACGACCGGGTCTGGCTCGTCAACGAGCGGGGCCGCGTCGAGCGCACCTTCAAGGTGAACCCCGGCACCGTCGACCCGGCCACGGGCGCCTACTGGGTGACGTCCCGCTCCAAGGCGATCACGGGCACGGACGGCCTCCCCATCGAACACGTGGTCCGCTTCACCACCACGAAGGACGGCTCGGCCATCGGCTTCAGCGCGGTCACCGCACAACGCGCCGCCGCGCCCCCCGACCCCACGGTGAAAACGGGCGGCATCCGCGAAACCCGCCCGGACGGCAACGCGATGTGGAACTTCGCGACGATCGGCGTAAAGGTGATCGTGATCCGCTGAGCGGATCTTGAAAACGCCGCGAGGGAAGCGCCCCGTCAGGGGCGCGGGGCTGTGTTTGATATGCGGCTACCGCCGCGTGGGCGCGACCAGCCCCCACCGACTCGCACGGACCCACCGGCCGAACCGGCCCAAGCGCTCCGCGGGAAGCGCTGCGATCTGCCGACTGCCGCGCCGTCGTGGCTGGTCGCGCAGTTCCCCGCGCCCCTTACGGGGCGCTGCCGAGCCGCAGCGGGCTTCGAGGGCCCCGCCTACGCAGCCTTACGGTCCTGTTCAACCGGCTTCACCGGCAGCTCCGGCGCTCTCGGCGGCCGAGACACCGCGTCAGCGCACGCGCAGGACGCCAGAAGCTCACGCATGGAGACCCCGGGAACCCCGGCGACCGCGACCGGTCGCCGCTCCTCGGACTGGGACACGGACACTGGCGCCTCCTGAAGTGCGGGGGCGGACGTAGTTAGGTACACCTAACTACGGACTGGATACCATGTGACCACGCCCGATACGTCCGGCGCAATATCTTGCCGACGCCTTGTCGGAACGTTCACACGGCCCTCAGGCCGACACCACCCCGAGGTCCACCGCGCCCCACCGCGCCCCCAGCCCCGCCAGGGTCACGTGCCGTACCTCGTCCGTGGTGTCCCCGACCGCCCGGTGGATCCGGACCACGAGCCGGTCGTCGGTCAGCTCCTCGACCTTGCCCTCGCCCCACTCCACGACGATCACGGACTCGGGCAGCGAGACGTCGAGGTCCAGGTCCTCCATCTCGTCCAGCCCGCCGCCCAGGCGGTACGCGTCGACGTGGACGAGCGGCGGCCCGCCCCCCAGGGACGGATGCACACGGGCGATGACGAACGTCGGCGACGTGACGGCCCCGCGCACACCGAGCCCCTCGCCCAGTCCCCGCGTCAGCGTCGTCTTGCCGGCGCCGAGCTCCCCGCTGAGCAACACGAGGTCACCGGCGCGCAGCAACTTCGCCAGGCGGCGGCCCAGCTCCCCCATCTGCTCGGGGGAGGTCACGATCAACTCGGTCTCAGCCTGGCTGTGCCGTGCTGCTGGTGCTTCCATAGCCACTTACCGTAGCCCCTGCCGGCACGGCACCCGCGCGGGTGAGCAGGTCGGCGAGGCGGTCGGTGACCACTTCCGGGTGCTCCAGCATGACGAGGTGCCCGGCGTCCGGGACGAGCACCAGTTCGGCGTCGGGCAGCAGGTCGGCGATGACCTCGCTGTGCTCGCTGGGCGTGACGAGGTCCTGCACCCCGGCCAGCACCAGTACCGGCAGATCCTGGAAGTAGGCGAGCGCGGCCGTCTTGTCGTGGTCGACGAAGGCCGGATAGAACTCGGCGACCACGTCGATCGGCGTCGACTCGATCATCCGCTCCGCGAACCGCTCCACGGCCGGGTCGACGTCCTTGGACGCGAACGAGTACCGCTTGATGATCCCGGCGAAGAGATCGGCGGTGACCCGCCGCCCCTTCTCCACCAGCGCGGCCTGTGTACCCAGCGCCTTCAGCACCCCGGGGAGCACCCGGCGCACCACGTTGACGCCGGCGACCGGCAGCCCGAAGTTGACCTCGCCGAGCCGCCCGGACGACGTACCGACGAAGGCGGTGGCGACCACCCGGTCCCGGATCAGCTCGGGATACTGCGCGGCCAGCGCCATCACGGTCATGCCGCCCATGGAGTGCCCGACCAGCACGATCGGCCCCTCCGGCACGGCCGCGTCCAGGACGGCCTTCAGGTCCCGGCCCAGCTGGTCGATGGTGAGCTCCACCCCGTCCTCGTGCTGGGCGACGCCCCGCCCGGAGCGGCCGTGGCTGCGCTGGTCCCAGTGCACGGTGCGGACGACCCCGCGCAGGGCCGCCCGCTGGAAGTGCCAGGAGTCCTGGTTGAGGCAGTAGCCGTGGCTGAAGACGACGGTCACGGGCGCGGGCGCCTTGCGGCCGAAGAGCCGGCGGCGGCGCGGCGAGACGGCGGGGCCGAGGTCGGGTTCCACCTCGTCGACCTCGTAGTACAGCTCGGTGCCGTCGTCGGCGTACGCCTTGCCGGGCGTGCCGCGCAGGGTGCCGTAGGGGCCCGCCGAGTCCAGTGCGAGGCGGGCCTTGCGGCGCATCCCGCGGCCTACGGTCATCCGCTCCACGGCGACCCCGGCGGCCGCGCCGGCGGCGAGCACTCCTATGGCGGCTCCGGCGACGCCCGTCACCTTGCGCCAGCTGCCGGAGGCCGCCCCCGTGGCCGAGGCGACGACGGCCGCCGCGGCGGCGTCCGCTACGGCCTCCGCACTGCTCTCGCTCACGTACCGCTCCTCTTCGCCGTACTGCAGTTCGCTGCTTCGGTGACACGGGTGATGCTGACGAGATGGCTGTTGCAGGTGTCACTGCTGTTACAGGTGTAACCGGGTTGTGCCGCCGTCGAACCCCGAGGGTCAGGCGCCGTCCCCTGGTTCTTGCCCACTCGGTTCCTCGTTCACATAGACGCGGGGAACCCGGGTTCCGATGCGGGTGACGATTTCGTATGCGATCGTGCCCGCGGCCTGGGCCCAGTCCTCGGCGGTGGGCTCGCCCCGGTCGCCCGGACCGAACAGCACGGCCTCCGCTCCGACTTCGGGCTCGTCGCCGCCGAGGTCCACGACGAACTGGTCCATGGCGATGCGCCCGGCGGCCGTCCGCCACTTGCCGCCGACCAGCACGGGCCCGCTGCCGGAGGCGTGGCGCGGGATGCCGTCCGCGTAGCCGACGGGGACGAGTCCGAGGGTGGTCTCGCCGGGCGTGACGTAGTGGTGTCCATAGCTGACCCCGTGCCCGCCCGGTACGTGCTTCACCAGGGCGAGGGAGGCGGACAGCGTCATCACGGGGCGCAGGCCGAAGTCGGCCGCGCTGCCCAGCTCGGGGCTGGGCGAGAGGCCGTAGAGCGCGATGCCCGTACGGACCAGGTCGAAGTGGGCCTCGGGGAGGGTGAGGGTGGCCGGCGAGTTGGCGATGTGCCGCACCTCGGGGCGCACGCCCTGCTCCTCGGCGTACCCGAGCAGCTCGCGGAAGAGGGTGAGCTGGGCGGCGACGGAGGGATGGCCGGGCTCGTCGGCGCAGGCGAAGTGCGACCACAGTCCGGTGATCCGGACCAGCCCCGCCGCCTCGGCGCGCAGCGCCTCGCGGACCAGCTCGGGCCAGTCGGCGGGCTGACAGCCGTTGCGCCCGAGCCCGGTGTCGGCCTTGAGCTGCACGCGCGCGGGGCGACCGGCTTCCCCGGCCGCCTCGGTCACCTCCCGCAGGGCCCACATCCCGCTCACCGACACGTCGAGACCGGCCTCGATCGCCTCCCGCCACGGGCCGCCCGGCGTCCACAGCCAGCACATGATCCGCACGTCCGCCGGCAGCCCGGGGTCCGCGCGCAGCGCCAGGGCCTCCTCCGGGGTGGCCGTACCGAGCCAGCTCGCGCCCGCCTCGACGGCGGCGCGGGCACACCGGACGGCCCCGTGGCCGTATGCGTCGGACTTCACCACGGCCATCAGGGCCGCGTCCGGCGCGAGGGCACGCAGGGTCCGCGCGTTGGCCCGCAGGGCGGCCAGATCGATCTCGGCGCGGGCGCGCAGGGGCGCCGTCGGTGCAGTCTGCGCAGTCGGTGTATCACTCATCGCGCCCCCAGTGTCTCAGAGGCCTCCGACAACCCTCCGGCACAGCCCCTGGTACAGGGCTCAGGTGCCCGTACGGTGACCCCACACGTACACCTTGTCCCCCTTCTTCAGCACGCTCCACAGCTTCTTGGCGTCGCCGAGCTTGAGGTTCACGCAGCCCCAGGAGCCGATGGTGGTGTAGATGGAGCCGTAGACGGCGTGGAAGGCCTGTCCGCCGTCGAAGAACTGGGCGTACGGCATGGGCGAGTTGTACAGGGTCGACCAGTGGTTCTTGTGCCGCCAGTAGACGGCGTGCCACCCGGCCCGGGTCGCGTACCCCTTCCGCCCGCTCCGCATCTGCACGGGCCCGTAGATCACCTTGCTGCCCTTCTGCACCCAGGTGACCTGCCGGTTGAGATCGACGCAGGTGACCCGGTACGACTTCACGGGGCAGCTCTTCTTGGCGTTCGGGTTCTTCTTCGCCGAGAGGAGCATCATCTGGTACCAGGTCACGGGCCCCGCGAACCCGATCGCCGGCTGGATCTTGTACTGCTTCTGGAACGTCTGGACGGCCTTGCAGTCGGCGGTGGACTGCTTCCCGTCCACCTTCAGCTTCAGCCACTGCTCGATCTGCTTCTGGTACGGCCCGGTCAGCTTGGAGCAGCTCACCTTGGAGACGGCGTCGCTGAGCGGCACGTACTCGATGAGGTCGTACGTCCCCGGCGCCGCCGCCTTCGGCTCGACGGCGTCCTCCTTGGCGCTGGGCGTGTACACCTTGGGCGCCAGCCTCTGGTCGGGGGTGTCGATCTGCCAGGGCTGCGAGGGTCCGGGCGCGACCCCCGGCACCAGGTCCGACTCGGGGACGGCGGCGGTCGGTTCGGGCGCGCCGGTGTCCGCGACCCCCGTTCCGGCGCCGAGCGAGAGAACGGCCACGGCGGCGACGAGGGTCCCTGCGGCACCCCTCGCAAGACCACCCCGCTTGCACACGATTCGTCCACTGATCATGCGATCAGACAACCCCGCAGGGCCCGGGATCCAGGGGTGCCGCGCGGTGAGGTCACCCGGGGGATGCAGGGCGGGCGCAGCGCCCCGCAAGGGGCGCGGGGCTGTATCGATTTGCGGCTGCCGCCGCGTGGGCGCGCTCAGCCCCCACCCACCCGCACCCGGACCCCAGACCTACGGGGTCCGGGGCGGAGCCCCGTGCCGGTGCGGGCCCGGCCTACCGAGTCGGGTGGGCGGGTGGGAAGACTCCCCGCCAAGCCGCCGGCACCTGCTCGGCCACGGCGTGCGCAACCGTCGGCGCCCCCTCCGCCGCGAACCGCCCCGCGAGCCCGTGCAGATAAGCCGCCACACTCCCCGCGTCCCTCCCCGAAAGCCCTGACGCCAGCAACGACCCCGCCAGCCCCGACAGCACGTCCCCGCTCCCGGCGGTGGCGAGCCAGGGCGTCCCCGTCGCGTTCACGCGAACGGCCGCCCCTCCCCGGTCCGCCGCCACCAGCGTCGTCGACCCCTTCAGCAGCACGGTGGCCCGATAGGCCGCCGCCAGCTCCCGCACCGCCGCGAGCCGGCCGGCCTCGACCTCGTCCCGTCGTACCCCCAACAGGGCGGCCGCCTCCCCGGCGTGCGGCGTCATCAGCGTCGGCGCCGTACGACCGCGCACCGCGTCCCGGTCGGCGAGCCGCAGCCCGTCGGCGTCGACCAGCACCGGCACCTCCTCCGCCAGCGCCTCGGCGACGGCCTCGGCGTCGTCCCCGACCCCCGGTCCTGCCACCCACGCCTGCACCCGCCCGGCCTTGCGCGGCCCCCCGTCCGACACCAGCGTCTCGGGAAAGCGGGCCAGCACCTCGTCCTTGGCCGGCCCGACGTACCGCACGGCGCCGGCCCCGCCCCGCAACGCCCCCGCGACGGCCAGCACGGCCGCCCCCGGATACCGCGCCGACCCGGCCACGATGCCCACCACCCCCCGCCGGTACTTGTCGCTCTCCGCCGACGGCGCCGGCAGCAGCCGCGCCACGTCCACGTCCTGCAACGCCTCCAGCTCGGCCTCGGCGGGCAGTTCAAGACCGATGTCGACCAGCCGTACCGAACCGGCGTACTCCCGCGCCGGATCGATCAGCAGCCCCGGCTTGTGCGTCCCGAACGTCACGGTGAGGTCGGCCCGTACGGCCGCCCCCCGCACCTCGCCGGTGTCCGCCTCCACCCCGCTCGGCAGGTCCACGGCGACGACGGCGGCCCGCGACCGCTCCACGACCGCCACCAGCCCCGCCGCGTCGGGCCGCAGCCCGCCCTTCCCGCCGATCCCCACGATCCCGTCGACGACGAGATCGGCCCGCAGGACCGACTCCTCGGCGCCACCGTCCCGTACCACGGTCCCCCCGGCCCGGCGCAGCGCCACCAGCCCGCCCGCGTGCGTGCGCTCCGGCGCGAGCAGCACCGCCGCGACCCCCGCGCCTCTCCGCGCCAGCCGCGCCCCGGCGTACAGCGCGTCCCCGCCGTTGTCGCCGCTGCCGACCAGCAGGACCACCCGGCTGCCGTACACCCGTCCGAGCAGGTCGGCGCAGGCGGCGGCCAGCCCGGCGGCGGCCCGCTGCATCAGCGCCCCTTCCGGCAGCCGCGCCATCAACTCCCGCTCGGCCGCCCGTACCGTCTCCACGCTGTAAGCAGTCCGCATGCCCCGAGTCTCCCCCGGAACCGGCGGGACGCGCATCCGCCCCGCCCCGCCCGTGTCACCCCTCCGCGATCACCACCGCCGACGCCACGCCGGCGTCGTGACTGAGCGACACATGCCACGACCGCACGCCGAGTTCCGCCGCGCAGGCGGCCACGCTCCCCTTCACCTGCAGGCGCGGCCGTCCGTTGTCCTCGACGACGACCTCCGCGTCCGTCCAGAGCAGCCCGGGCGGCGCCCCCAAAGCCTTGGCCAACGCCTCCTTGGCCGCGAACCGCGCCGCCAGCGAGGCGACACCGCGCCGCTCCCCGCTCGGCAGGAACAGCTCCCGCTCGACGAAGAGCCGCCCGGCCAGCCCGGGGGTCCGCTCCAGCGACTCCCGGAACCGGTCGATCTCGGCGACGTCGATACCCACTCCGATGATGCTCACCGAAGCACCTTACGACCCGTCAGGCACCCGCGGGCCGGGCCGTGTCCCGCCAGTGGCCGATCTTGTCCAGCTCGGCGAGGTCCGCGTCGGAGAGCCGGAGTCCCGCGCCGGCGGCGTTCTCGCGCAGGTGCGCCACCGACGAGGTGCCGGGAATGAGCAGGATGTTCGGCGACCGCCGCAGCAGCCAGGCCAGGGCGACCGACATCGGCGTCGCGTCCAGCCTGGCGGCCACGGCGGAGAGTGCCGTGGACTGCAGCGGGGTGAAGCCGCCGAGCGGGAAGAAGGGCACGTAGGCGATGCCCTGGGCGGCGAGATCGTCGATCAGGTCGTCGTCCTGGCGGTAGGCGAGGTTGTACATGTTCTGGACGCACACGATCGGCGCGATCGTCTGCGCCTCGGCGATCTGTTCCGCCGTCACATTGCTGACTCCGAGGTGCCTGACCAGGCCCTGCCGCCGGAGTTCGGCGAGGGCCTCGAAGGGCTCGGCGAGCGAGCCGGGCTGGAGTCCCCGGGCGTCGCCGAGCCGGAGGTTGACCACGTCGAGCGAGTCGAGGCCGAGGTCCTCCAGGTTCTCGTGAACGGCGCGGCGCAGGTCCTCGGGCTGCCGGGCGGGAAGCCAGCCGCCCTGCTGGTCGCGGACCGCGCCGACCTTGGTCACGATGTGCAGCGACGCGGTATAGGGGTGCAGCGCTTCACGGATCAACCGGTTGGTGACACGTGGCCCGTATGCACCGGCGGTGTCCACGTGGGTGATGCCGAGGCGGGCGGCCTCGCGCAGGACGGCGAGCGCGCCGTCGTGGTCGGCGGGCGGACCCATGACTCCGGGGCCGGCGAGCTGCATGGCGCCGTAGCCGAGGCGGGTGACGGTCAGATCGCCCAGGGTCCAGGTACCGCCGGGCAGTGACGCGGAGGGTGTGTTCACGGTCATGCCGTCGATGTTCGCCCGCGGACAGGCGGCGCATCCAATACCGCCGCGGTGCACTGTCATACCCGGCGGGTATCACGGAGGTAGGTTGTGGCCGTGGACACCTTGGAGACCCGCGAGCTGAGGTACTTCCTGGCCGTCGCCGAGGAACTGCACTTCGGCCGCGCCGCCGAGCGCCTCGGCATGGCCCAGCCGCCGTTGTCCCGGGCGATCCAGCAGCTGGAGCGGCGCCTCGGCGTCTGTCTGCTGAAACGCAACCGCCGCGGCGTCTCGCTGACCGGCGCCGGAGAGGTGCTGCTGCACGAGGGCCGGGCAGCCCTCGACGCGACCACCGCCGCCGTTCGCCGCACCCGTCGTGCCGGTGCCGCCGGCAGCCCGGACGGCCCCCGCGACCGCCTGGTGCTGGCGGTGAAGGCCGGCGCCTCTCACGAACTGCTGCACAAGCTCCTCGACGCCTACGCGGCCGAGCCGGGCGCCGCCGAGATCGAGGTGCTGCCGAGCGGTTTGTGCGAGCAGGAAGGGATGCTGCGCGACGGCCGCGCCGATGTGGCGCTGATGCACACGCCGTTCAACTCCCTCGCCGGGTTCGACAGCGAGGAACTGACGACCGAGGGTCAGATCGCCGTCCTGCCCGCCGGGCACCCGCTCGCCGCACGCAGGACGCTGGCCCTGGCCGACGTCGGCGACATCCCCGGTCTTCCGCTCGCCCGCTGGCCCCGCCACGGCACCTACCCACCCGGCCCGGGCCCCGAGATCCACGACCAGACACAGCTGGCCCAGCTGATCGCCCTGGGACGCACCGTGACCGTCCTGCCCGACTCGGCCCGCGCGTGGCTGTGGGCCGAGCACACCGCCGTCCCGCTGACCGACGCCCCGCCCGTCGTCACCCACATCGCGTGGCCCGCGCACAGCCGCTCCCTCGCCCTCGCCGCGCTGATCCGCACGGCCACACGGCTGTGACCCTCGCCGGGCCGTCGGCGAGGCCGAGGTCCTCGCCGACGGCCCGGTCTCCTCACTCCACCGTCACCGACTTGGCGAGGTTGCGCGGCTGGTCCACCTCGTTGCCCCGGGCCGTGGCCAGTTCGCACGCGAAGACCTGGAGCGGGACCGTGGCGACCAGCGGCTGGAGCAGGGTCGGGGTGGCCGGGATCCGGATCAGGTGGTCGGCGTACGGTACGACCGCCTCGTCGCCCTCCTCCGCGATCACGATGGTGCGGGCGCCCCGGGCCCGGATCTCCTGGATGTTGGACACGATCTTGTCGTGCAGGACGGACCGGCCGCGCGGGGACGGGACCACGACCACCACCGGCAGGTCCTCCTCGATCAGCGCGATCGGCCCGTGCTTCAGCTCGCCCGCCGCGAAGCCCTCGGCGTGCATGTACGCCAGCTCCTTGAGCTTCAGGGCGCCTTCGAGGGCGACCGGGTATCCGACGTGCCGGCCGAGGAACAGCACCGTCTTCTTGTCGGCGAGGGAGCGCGCCAGCGCCCGTACCGGCTCCATGGTCTCCAGCACCCGCTCGACCTCGCCGGAGATGTGCGAGAGGTCCCGGATCACCGCGCTGATCTCGTCGCCCCACTTGGTGCCCCGCACCTGGCCGAGGTACAGCGCCACCAGGTAGCAGGCCACCAGCTGGGTCAGGAACGCCTTCGTCGAGGCGACCGCGACCTCCGGCCCGGCGTGCGTGTACAGCACCGCGTCCGACTCGCGCGGGATCGTCGAGCCGTTGGTGTTGCAGATCGCCAGCACCCTGGAGCCCTGCTCGCGGGCGTGCCTGAGCGCCATGAGCGTGTCCATGGTCTCGCCCGACTGGGAGATGGCGATGACCAGCGAGCGCGAGTCCAGGATCGGGTCCCGGTACCGGAATTCGCTCGCCAGCTCCACCTCGCACGGGATCCGCGTCCAGTGCTCGATGGCGTACTTGGCGATCAGGCCGGCGTGGAAGGCCGTACCGCACGCGACGATGACGACCTTGTCGATCTCCCGGAGCTCGGCGGCGCCGATCCGGACCTCGTCCAGCGTCAGCGAGCCGTTCGTGTCGATGCGGCCCAGGAGCGTATCGGCGACCGCCTTGGGCTGCTCGGCGATCTCCTTGAGCATGAAGTAGTCATAACCCCCCTTTTCCGCTGCCGACGCGTCCCAGTCGACGTGGTACGAGCGGACGTCCGCCGGGGCGCCGTCGAAGCCCGTCACCGTCACGCCGTCCCGGCGCAGCTCCACCACCTGGTCCTGGCCCAGCTCGACCGCCGACCGCGTGTGGGCGATGAACGCGGCGACGTCCGAGGCGAGAAAGGCCTCGCCCTCTCCAACGCCCACCACGAGCGGGGAGTTCCGGCGCGCGCCCACGACCACGTCCGGCTCGTCGGCGTGCACCGCGACCAGCGTGAACGCGCCCTCCAGGCGCCGGCACACCAGCCGCATCGCCTCGGCGAGATCGGCGGTGCCGGAGAACTCCTCCGCCAGCAGGTGCGCGACCACCTCGGTGTCCGTCTCGGACGCGAGGTCGTGCCCGCGCTCCGCCAACTCGCCGCGCAGCGCGGCGAAGTTCTCGATGATCCCGTTGTGGACGACGGCGACCCGGCCCGCGTTGTCGAGGTGCGGATGGGCGTTGGCGTCCGTCGGCCCGCCGTGCGTGGCCCAGCGGGTGTGCCCGATGCCGGTGGCACCGGCCGGCAGCGGCCGCTCCGTCAGTTCCTTCTCCAGGTTCACCAGTTTCCCGGCCTTCTTCGCCGAGGCCAGCCCGCCGTCCGCGAGCACGGCGACGCCCGCCGAGTCGTACCCCCGGTACTCCAGCCGCTTGAGTCCGGCGACCACCACATCGAGCGCCGACTGCGCCCCCACGTATCCCACGATTCCGCACATGGGCGGCAGCCTAAGTGCCGAACCCCGCCCGAACACGGCTCAGCATGCCCGAAATCGGAAATTAAACCGGGGTTTAGAACCGGCCAACCTCACACCCCCAACAGTGAGCGACTTCATGCCACTTCACTCGCCATCCCTACGGTCGCACCAACCTGAAGCGCATGCAGCAGGGGATCGCCCCCATGGGTCCGGGCAGGACAGCGAGTGGCGGGACGGGCCGATCGCCGAGGTGACGGATGCGATGCACTTCGACAACTACGGCGAGCTTCACTGGAAGTCGGGCACCAAGATTCCCAGCGGAATCGATCGGCCCGAGTTCGAGAAGCGGAAGAAAGCATACGGGCAGAACAGGGCGAAGGACTTCGAATGACGAGCGGTCTACAGGCAGCCGAGCAGGTGATCGGGCTGGTACGCGCCAACGAGGACGTGGCGCATCATGGTGACGGCTGCCCCCCAGAGGTGATCGCCAGGGCAGAGGCGGAGATGGGGCTTACGTTTCCTCCCTCGTACCGGCGCCTGATCGAGGAGTTCGGAGTCTGGGAGGTGCCGCCTGCGGAGTTCCCAGGCGTGTACCGGACGCCGGCCCGGGGGGACAAACTGCTGGGATCTCCCGCCTACACGCTGGAGGACCGCGAAAGGATGGCGCTCCCGCGCCGTTTCATGGTCGTCAAGCACGACGACGTCTGGGACGTGGTCGTCCTCGACTCTTCCGAACCGGACCAGCACGGCGAGTACCCGGTTTACGCGTGGAACCCCGGGATTCCAGATGGTGGACGCATGGAGAAACTTGCGGACAGTTTCGGAGAGTTCGCGCTCAATGAGTGCCGGCAGAGTCTGAGCTGACCTTCCGGAGAACCGACACATGGCAGGGTTCGGCGTTCTGGACGCAGAACCCTGCCCGCTCCGTCCGGAAGCCGAGACCGTGTACCTCCGCCGGTGCCGGGTCTGTGGCGTCCACCTCGCGTATGCGACTTCACATGATCACAACCCCACGTGACCGACCCCACCCCCCACCCCGTTCAAACTCCGTTAACAATGGAATGTGATCTCTCCGGTCTCCCCGATCTCCCGGAGCGCCCACCGGCACAGGCCGGAGGCGACTCCCTACGTCGACCTCACCCGTTCCGAGTGGAGCGCGCTGCGCGACAAGACGCCGCTGCCGCTCACCGCCGAGGAGGTCGAGAAGCTGCGCGGCCTCGGCGACGTCATCGACCTCGACGAGGTCCGCGACATCTATCTCCCGCTGTCGCGCCTGCTCAACCTGTACGTCGGCGCCACGGACGGCCTGCGAAGCGCCCTGAACACCTTCCTCGGCGAGCAGGGCTCCCAGTCCGGCACCCCGTTCGTCATAGGCGTCGCCGGCTCGGTGGCCGTCGGGAAGTCCACCGTCGCCCGCCTCCTCCAGGCCCTGCTCTCGCGCTGGCCCGAGCACCCCCGCGTCGAGCTGGTGACGACGGACGGCTTCCTGCTGCCGACCAGGGAACTCGAAACCCGCGGCCTGATGTCGCGCAAGGGCTTCCCCGAGTCGTACGACCGCCGGGCCCTGACCCGCTTCGTCGCCGACATCAAGGCCGGCAAGGACGAGGTCACCGCCCCCGTCTACTCCCACCTCATCTACGACATCGTCCCGGACCGCAGGCTCACGGTCCGCCGCCCGGACATCCTGATCGTCGAGGGCCTCAACGTCCTCCAGCCCGCCCTGCCCGGCCAGGACGGCCGCACCCGGGTGGGCCTCGCCGACTACTTCGACTTCAGCGTGTACGTCGACGCGAGCACCGAGGACATCGAGCGCTGGTATCTGAACCGGTTCCGCAAGCTGCGTGCGACCGCCTTCCAGAACCCGGACTCGTACTTCACGAAGTACACCCAGGTGTCCGAGGAGGAGGCCGTCGACTACGCCCGCGGTCTCTGGCGCACCATCAACAAGCCCAACCTGGTGGAGAACATCGCCCCGACCCGCGGCCGCGCCACCCTGGTCGTCAGAAAGGGCCCGGACCACAAGGTGCAGCGACTGAGGCTGCGGAAGCTGTAAGGCCCCGGTCGGCAAAGCGCCCCGTCAGGGGCGCGGGGAACGGCGCGACCAGCCACGACGAACCGTCAGCCCGCAACGCGCCTTCCCCGGCACCCCGAACCCGAAAGCAACTACCCCAGCGCGGACTTCACGGCGTCCGCCAACCGCCCCGCCACCGACCGGGCCTGCTCGATGTCGGCCGCCTCGACCATCACCCGCACCAACGGCTCGGTGCCCGAAGGGCGAAGCAGTACCCGCCCCGTCTCCCCCAGCTCCCGCTCCGCCTCGGCCACGGCCGCCGCCAGGTCCCCGGACGTCTTCACCCGTGACCTGTCCACGTCCGGCACATTGATCAGCACCTGCGGCAGCCGCTCCATCACGCCGGCCAGCTCCCGCAGCGACCGCCCGGTCCCGGCGACCCGCGCCGCCAGCAGCAGCCCGGTCAGCGTGCCGTCACCGGTCGTCGCGTGGTCGAGGATGATGACGTGGCCGGACTGCTCGCCGCCGAGGGCGTACCCGTGCTCCTTCATCTCCTCCAGGACGTACCGGTCGCCGACCGCGGTCTGCACGAGGTGCAGCCCCTCCCGCTCCAGCGCCAGCTTGAAGCCGAGGTTGGACATGACGGTGGCGACGACGGTGTCGGCGCGCAGCGCGCCCCGCTCCCGCATCGCGAGGGCGAGTACGGCCATGATCTGGTCGCCGTCGACCTCCTCGCCGGTGTGGTCGACGGCCAGGCACCGGTCCGCGTCCCCGTCGTGCGCGATACCGAAGTCGGCCCCGTGCTCGACGACCGCGGCCTTCAGGGGACCGAGGTGGGTCGACCCGCAGCCGTCGTTGATGTTGAGCCCGTCCGGCTCCGCGCCGATGGTGACGATCTCGGCGCCGGCCCGGCGGAACACCTCCGGCGAGACCCCCGCGGCCGCGCCGTGCGCTTCGTCCAGGACGATCTTCAGTCCGTCGAGCCGGTTCGGGAGCACGCCGAGGAGATGGGTGACGTACTGCTCGGAGCCCTCGTCGTACGGCCGGACCCGGCCGACGCCCGCGCCGGTGGGCCGCTCCCAGGGCTCGCCGTGCCGGTGGGACTCGTACACCGCCTCGATCCGCTCCTCCAGCTCGTCGTCGAGCTTGTGCCCGCCGCGGGCGAGGAACTTGATGCCGTTGTCGGGCATGGCGTTGTGGCTGGCGGAGAGCATGACACCGAGGTCGGCGCCGAGCGCGCCGGTCAGGAACGCGACGGCGGGCGTCGGGAGGACCCCCACGGTCAGGACGTCGACGCCGGCGCTGGCCAGGCCCGCGACCACGGCCGCCTCCAGGAACTCCCCGGACGCGCGCGGATCCCGTCCGACGACCGCCGTCGGCCGGTGGCCCTCGAACGTCCCCGCCTCGGCCAGCACGTGCGCCGCCGCGACGGACAGCCCGAGCGCCATTTCGGCGGTCAGGTCCGCGTTGGCGACACCGCGCACGCCGTCCGTGCCGAAGAGTCGTCCCACTTGTCCTCCTGAAGAAGCGTCCTTGCTGCCAGGAAATGATGGCAGGCGCTTAGTCACTCGATCACACCAGCCTTTGAGCGTCTTGTGTCGTTATACGCCCTTGGCTGGGATAAACGAACGCCCCGACGGCACATGTGGCGTGCCGCCGGGGCGTTCGGAGTACGTGCAGGCAGCTGGTGATTAGCGCTTGCTGTACTGCGGGGCCTTGCGGGCCTTCTTCAGACCGGCCTTCTTGCGCTCGACCGCACGGTCGTCGCGCTTGAGGAAGCCGGCCTTCTTGAGCGGGCCGCGGTTGTTGTCGACGTCGGCCTCGTTCAGCGCGCGGGCGACACCGAGACGGAGCGCACCGGCCTGACCGGAGACACCGCCACCGGCGATACGGGCGATGACGTCGTAACGGCCTTCGAGCTCCAGCACCTTGAAGGGCTCGTTGACTTCCTGCTGGTGCACCTTGTTGGGGAAGTAGTCCTCAAGGGTGCGACCGTTGATCTTCCACTTGCCGGTGCCCGGGACGATCCGGACGCGGGCGATGGCGTTCTTGCGACGGCCCAGGCCGGCGGCCGGCTGCGGCTCGCCGAAGCGGGACGCGAGGGACTCGGAGGTGTACTCGCCCTCGACGGGGACGTCCGACTCCGTGGTGTAGCTGTCGATGTCAAGCTCTTCGAGCGGCTGCTCGGCAGTGGTCTCGGCCACGATGCTCCTCAGATTCTCTTCAGTCTTAGGGGGTGGCCGGAACTACTGCGCGACCTGGGTGATCTCGAACGGCACCGGCTGCTGCGCAGCGTGGGGGTGCACGTCACCCTTGTAGACCTTCAGCTTCGAGAGCATCTGACGGCCCAGCGTGTTCTTCGGGAGCATGCCCTTGACGGCCTTCTCGATGGCCTTCTCGGGGTTCTTGTCCAGCAGCTCGTCGTAGCGGACGGAGCGCAGACCACCCGGGTAGCCGGAGTGGCGGTACGCCATCTTCTGGGTCCGCTTGTTGCCGGACAGGTGCACCTTGTCGGCGTTGATGATGATGACGAAGTCACCGGTGTCGACGTGGGGGGCGTAGATCGGCTTGTGCTTGCCGCGGAGAAGGGACGCGGCGGTGGTGGCGAGACGGCCCAGGACGACGTCCTGGGCGTCAATGACGTGCCACTGGCGAGTCACATCGCCGGGCTTGGGGCTGTACGTACGCACTTCGCAGCCTTCTTCTTCAGTGGATGGGTGCTGACACATGGCATCACTGAAGCGATCGTGCAGCTGGGGACGACAATGCCGGGGACGCTGCCCGTATGCCGCCCACTGGTAACTGCTCCAGGGAACCTAGGTAGAGGCCACTCCCGTGAGAATGAGCGAGCCAATACACAACGAAGAGCAAGCCTACAAGGCTGCCCCCGGACGGGTCAAAACGAGCTCCCGCCGACATCCGGACGAGCCGTCGTCGACATTGGCGCGAACCCGGGGCACCCGGCGCGGCCGGGATGCGCCGTCCTGCCCGCAAAGGTCCCCTATCACCGTTCGTACAGTCGCACCGGTACCCCCCGGCCCCCGTCTAAGATGCGCCCCATGAGTTATGGGCAGGGGGGACCTCAGTCCCAGTGGGATCCGTGGAAACCGCAGTCTCAGCAGCCCTGGAGCAGTAGCACCGGGCAGACTCCGGACTGGGCATCGCTCGCCGAGGCCTCGGAAACCCGGAACAAGCGGCGCAGAGTGTTCTTCATCGGCGGCGGCGTGGTCGCCACGCTGGCGATCGGCACCGCCGTCGCCATGGCCGTGGTGTCCGCGAACGGCGACAACAACGCCTCCGGCACGCCCACCAACCTGCCCGCGAGCGCCTCGCTGCCCAGCGACTCGGCCGACTCGGCGCCGTCCTTCGCGCCGACCAGCGCGCCGCCGCCGCTGGACCCGGAGGAGTTCATAGGCAACGTGAAGAAGGACACGGCGCCGCTCAGCGCCGAGACCCTCTTCCCGGGCACCCAGCTGACCATGGGCGAGACGGTGTACAAGAAGGGCGCCACGGCCGACACGAAGAAGTGCGCCACGGCCGCCAAGGGCACCCTCCCGAGCATCCTCACCAAGGACGGCTGCACCCGCCTGCTGCGCGTCACCTACTTCAAGGACGGCGTCGCGGTCACGGTCGGTGTGGCCGTCTTCGACACCGAGGCGCAGGCGAGCAAGGCCAAGACCGAGGCCGACAAGAAGGGCTTCGTCAGCACCCTGGCCGGCTCCGGCGTGAAGGCCTTCTGCGACTCCGGCGTCTGCCGTACGACGACCAATTCGTACGGCCGCTACGCCTACTTCACCACCGCCGGCTTCCTCAACGGCAAGGACGTCACCACCAAGGACACCAAGGTCTTCCAGACCGGTGACGACCTGGCCGAGTTCACCTTCCGCCAGATCCGCCGCCGCGGCGAGGCCCAGGCGTCGGCGGCGGCCCAGGGCTAGCCCCGGGCTAATCCGGCAGCGCCCCGTAAGGGGCGCGGGGAACTGCGCGACCAGCCACGACGGCGCCGCGGTCGACTGACGGCATATCGCGGCACTTCCAGCGGAGTGCTCAGCCCCCCCCTCCGAACAGGCACGACTCGGCAGGCCCTTTCCGCCGCGAGGCAGAATCGGCGTGCACAGGGTTGGCCGGGGAGGGGTCGGGGAGATGGACATGCGCGGGCGGGTCCGGCTCGTCGGGGCCGGGGTGGCGGCGGGACTGCTCGCTCCCCTGACATGGTGGGCCACCCGGCCCGAGGCCGCCGGCGGCCCGCGCCCGGTCCCCGCCGACCTGCGCACCCGCGACCCGCACGCGACTCCCGCCGCCCGCCGGGTCTACGCCCTGCTCGCCGGCCTGGAGAACCGGGCGCGGCGCGGCGAGCCGTCCCGGACGGTCATCGGCCAGCACGTCGAGCTGCACAACGAGCGTTACAACGCGTCGTACGGCGACTACCGGGGCACCAAGCAGCCCGGCTACTACTACAAGAAGGCCCACGACATCACCGGCAGGTTCCCGGGGTTCGTGGAGGTGGACCTGGGGCCCGGGTACGGGCAGCCGGGCTGGGCTGTGGGCGAGCAGCGCTCATACTCCCGCTCCTCGTGGCCGAGCTGCCGCAGGTGCTGGGGGTACGTCGACGACGCGGTGGACCTGGCGCTCGGGGTCTGGGCCGGGCTGCCCCGGCCGGCGGACGGGTCGTACCACCCCTCGGGCACACACGTCGACTGCGCCTCCGGGACCCGGGTGAGCCTGCCCGGCAACGGGGGCGGCCCGGCGGGCATCGTCGGCTTCTCCTTCCACCAGCCCTACCCGGGCAGCACCGTCAAGGGCTTCGAGCAGACCCGGTACCAGAACTCCCCCGCGGTCCGGGACAGCGGCTGGTTCGGCCGGGTGGTCACCCCGGGCACCGTCGAGCACCAGGCCCTGCTGCTGGACCTCGGCTATCTCGCCGACCACCTGGGGTACCTCGCGGCGCACGGGGTGCCGGTCCTGCTGCGGCCGTACCACGAGATGAACGCCAGGCCGGGGCACGGATTCTGGTGGGCGGGGCAGGATCCGGCCGCCTACCGGAAGCTGTGGCATGTCACATACGACTACCTCGTGGGCAGCCGCGGCCTGCACAACCTCCTCTTCGTCTGGTCACCCAGCGCCTGGGAGGGCACCTTCGCCCGGGAGCCCGGCGACTACTACCCGGGCGGGCGGTACGTCGACGTCGTGGGCGTGGACGACTACACCGACACCCCGCAGCGGCCGTTCCGGGGCAGGCCCTGGACCGAGGTCTGGTACCGGGGCCTGGAGCGCTACGACCGGCCCCGCGTCATGGCCGAGTCCTTCCACGTTCCGCTCGGCTCCGCTCAGCACAGAACACTTTCGGACACCCCCTGGGTGCTCTGGACGGTATGGGGGCAGGCCCTGACATACGCCAACGTCTCCAGTCCGACCGGAAAGAACACCGCAGAAGACGTGAAAGCGACTTACACGTCTTCGCAGGTCATCACCGGCGGCGGAAGCGGACGGACGGGTTTCGACTGGGCTTCGTTGCACAAGACATAGGTTTATTACTTTCCCACTACATCTTGCTCACCCATGCTTCATGGCTGATTCTTACGTGGCAGGATTTGTTTTCTTACTCGGCCGGTGGCGCAGGTCGCCCGGGGGGGCATCTGAGCCGGCCGCAGAACGCCGAAGAAGGCGCCGGGGGGCAACATCACGGCCCGGAGCGGGGCGGATGAGACGAGGTTTCTCGTGTCACCCGCACCCGTCACCGAGCCATGCCGTCCGGCAGCCGCCGAACTCACGGAAGAGCATGTAGCCGTATGGCATCGACAGTGGTCGACGGGGGAACCCCGCATTCGCGACACAACGCGAAGCTGGCCAAGCGCACCGCCTCGTGGAAACCCGGCATCCTGCCGTTCCTGCTGCCGTTCGTCCTGCTGGTCGTCTTCGGACTGTGGTCCTACCGGCCCAGCTCCTCGCTGATGAGCTGGATCCTGACGATCGTCTGGTCCCTGCCGGCGGCCGGCGTGCTGATCGGTCTCCAGGGCGCCCTGCTGATCCGCCGCCGGGTCCGCAAGAGCGACCGGATGACCCCGCCCGCCCCGGCCGAGCAGGACTTCCTGATCGCGCTGTGCCCGACCATCGGCCGCCACGACACCTACCCGGCCCTGGAACGCTCGATCCTCTCCTACGTCGAGCACCTCCCGGAGTTCTTCCCGTACATGCGGGTCGACATCCTCACCGAGGAGGGCTGCGAGGCCGCGGCGGACATCGACCGGCTCGCCGACTCCCACCCGCTGATCCGGGTGATCACCGTCCCCAAGGACTACGTCCCGGCCAACGGCACCCGCTTCAAGGCCCGTGCCAACCACTACGCCCACGAGCTGCGCATCGCGGAGGGCGAGGCCCTGGAATACGTCTGGGTGCTGCACATGGACGACGACACCGGCGTCGGCCCGGACACCGCGGCCTCGCTCGCCCAGTTCATCAACCGGCAGCGCCGCGCCCACCCCGACGAGGCCAAGCACATGGCCCAGGGCATCCTGACCTACCCCCGCGAGAACGCGGTGAGCCTCTTCACCTGGCTCGCCGACGCGGTGCGCCCCGCCGACGACATCGCCCGCTTCCGGGCCCTGACCGGCCTCGGCACCCCCGCAGCCGGTGTACACGGCGAGCTGCTTGTGCTACGCGCGTCCATCGAGGCCGAGATCGGCTGGGACTTCGGCCCCAAGGAGATCGTCGAGGACGCCCGGCTCGCCCTGACCTTCTGCCGCAAGTACCCGGGCCGCAGCGACTGGTTCAACGGCCGCTGCTACGGCGCCTCGCCCGCCAACGCGGCCGACTTCATCAAGCAGCGCGAACGCTGGGCATGGGGCCTGGTGGCCCTCTGCTTCAACCGCAAGGTGCCGCTGCGCTACCGCTGGTTCCTGTCGATCTGCGTGGCCACCTGGATCCTCGGTCCGCTCCAGCACATCGGCGCCGTGCTGCTCGTGGGCTGGCTGTTCAACGACATGAACACCTCACCGGTGACCCAGTCGATCATCCTTCTCTGGGCCCTGAACTTCGCCTACGTGATCTGGACGTACTGGGAGGGGCTGCGGCTGAACGCGCTCGCCTCGGTCAGCGGCCGACGCAAGTGGTGGGAACCGATCGTCGTGGTCGCCTGCATCCCCGTCTTCTCCGTGCTGGAAGGGCTCGGCGGCTTCAAGGGCTTCATGAAGTTCGTCCGGCGCGAGGAGAACAAGTTCGTCGTGATCGCCAAGCCCGCCTGACCTCTCGGAAGACACCCACTGACATGCGTTCGCGACTGCCCCTGCTCGCCATCTTCCCGGTGGCCGTCCTCACCGTCGTGCTGGGCACCCCGTTCGTTCTCGGCGACCACCCGGTGCGCTGGGAAGCCGGCTCGGCCCTGCCCCGCCTCGCCCTCGGCGACTCCGACGAGTCCACCACCTCGGACGACGGCACCCGCCCCGGTACGACATCCGCCTCCCCCTCCGCGTCCGCCGACGCCCTCCAGGTCGCCAAGCCCTGGAAGGCGGGCATGCCGCAGTGGGGCGTGCAGATCTACTGGGAGGACGACAGGAAGAAACTCTCCGACGACTTCATCGAGAAGCAGGCCCGCAAGCAGGCCGAGTACCTGATCGGGCTGGGCGCCAACTCGGTGTCGGTCTCCTTCCCCTTCTACACCAAGAACGGCACGTCCGACGAGGTGTGGGCCGGTGCCAAGACCCCGACCCCACAGCGGCTGGAGCGGGTCCTGAAGGTGTTCAAGGACGCCGGTTTCCGCACCCGGCTGCGCCCGATCATGGACGAGTCGTCCCTGAAGCCCGAGGACGGCTGGCGCGGCGACGTCGAACCCGCCTCCCGCTCCGCCTGGTTCGCCTCGTACAAGAACCTCGTCACCCCGTACCTCGAAGCCGCCGGCGAGGCGAGGACGAACACCTTCGTGATCGGCACCGAACTCAACTCCCTGGAGGGCGACCCGGGCTGGAGCACCCTGGTCGACTCCGCCGAGAAGACCTTCTCCGGCGAGATCGCCTACGACGCCAACTGGGACAACTACGTCACCGGCCGGATCAACATGCCGGTCAACCACCTCGGCGTCGACGCCTACTTCCCCGTCAAGGTCCCGGACACCGCACCCGTCAAGGACCTGGTCGACGGCTGGGACAAGTGGCTGGACAGGAAGGCGACGGGCTCGCTGCCGAACATCCTCGTCTCCGAGTCCGGCATCGGTGCCATGAACGGGGCCTACCACGCCCCGGGCGACTTCTACAGCCACCGCAAGGTCAACACGAAGGTGCAGGCCAACTGGTACACGGCCGTCTGCCAGGTCGTCCAGGAGCGGCACATGCAGGGCGTGTACTGGTGGTCGATCCACTTCGAGGACGACCCGAACACCCCGCCCGACGACAAGACGGCCTCCCGGCTCGACTTCGCCGGCCGCCCTCTCAGCGAGAAGGCCATCAAGACCTGTTTCGCCTCCGACTACGCGGGCCCCGGCACCGGCACCACGAGCTGACCGAGCGAGGAATCATGCAGGAAGCCATCATCCTCGTGGGCGGCAAGGGAACCCGCCTGCGACCGCTGACCAACCACACCCCCAAGCCGCTGCTCCGGGTCGCGGGTGCCTCCTTCATCCGGCACCAGATCGCCAAGCTGACGGCCGCAGGCGTCGAGCACGTGGTCTTCGCGACCTCGTATCTCGCGAGCCTCTTCGAGGAGGAGTTCAAGGACTTCTCCCAGGACCTGGCGATCTCGTACGCCGTGGAGGAGGTCCCCCTCGGCACGGGCGGGGCGATCCGCAACGCCGGCCGCCTGCTGCGCGGCACCGCGCCGGACGCCCCGGTCCTCGTCCTCAACGGCGACATCCTGTCCGGCGCCGACCTGCGCGCCCTGCTGGCCCGCCACGAGGCCCGGGACGCGGACGTGACGCTGCATCTCACCCGGGTCGCCGACCCGCGCGCCTTCGGCCTGGTCCCCACCGACGAGGCGGGCCGGGTGCTCTCCTTCCTGGAGAAGCCGAAGACACCGGAGGAGTGCGTCACCGACCAGATCAACGCCGGCTGCTACGTCTTCCGCCGGTCCGTCCTGGACGCCATCCCGGGCGACCGGGAGGTCTCCGTCGAGCAGGAGACCTTCCCTCGGCTCGTCGCGGGCGGCGGGCGGGTCTTCGGCCACACCACCGACGACTACTGGCGCGACCTCGGCACCCCGCTGGCCTTCGTGCACGGCTCCGCCGACCTGATCACCGGCAGGGCGGCCTCGCCCCTGGTGGGACGGCCTGCCGAGGCCCTGATCGATCCCACGGCCGTGGTGGCTCCGACCGCACGCGTGACCGGCGGCTCGACGGTCGGCCCGCATGCCGTCATCGGCCCGCGCGTGGTCGTCGACCGCTCCATCATCGGCGCCAACGTCACCGTCGCCGAGGGCGCCCGGGTGCACGAGTCCGTGGTGGACCACGACTCCACGATCGGCAGCGAATCGATTCTTCGTGAGGTCGTCGTGGGCTGCCACACGCACGTCGGGGCCCAGAACGAACTGCCCGCCCAGCTGCGGCTGTCGTGCGGCATCCGCATCCCCGCTCAGGGCGTGCGCGTCAGCGGTACCGCTGACGCCTGCCCGACGGTCCACTGAAGCCGCCGCCCGGCCCGGACAGTTACCGGATTACTGGAGAGACGTGACCAGCCATCGTTCAACGGCCGCGGAGACAGAGCGTCTTCGCAAGTACCGGCCGGACATCCAGGGCCTGCGTGCCGTCGCCATCATCATGGTCGTCTGCATGCACACCGGCATCCTCGACATCCACGGCGGTGTGGACGTCAGCTTCGTGCTCAGCGGCTTCCTCATCGGCAGCCAGCTGCTCGCCGAGATCGACAAGACCGGCAAGGTGTCCCTGAGCAAGTTCTGGGCCCGCCGGTTCCGCCGCCTGGCACCGGGCGCCGCCCTCACCATCGTCGTCACCGGCGTCCTGTCCTGGCTCTACGCGAGCCCGTTCAGCTTCCGCGGCTACATGGACGACGGACTCGCCGCATCACTGAGCGTCATCAACTGGCGGCTGGCCGAGAACGGCACCGACTACTTCGCCAACGACGGCAGCCAGTCGCCGTACCAGCACTTCTGGTCGCTGGGCATCGAGGAGCAGTTCTACCTCGCCACCCCGATCGTGCTCGTCGTGGTGGCCTGGCTCAGCCGGCTCGTGTTCCGCCGCAACCGCATCCTGGTCGGCGTGGTCCTGATGGCCGTGGTGGGCGGCTCGTTCTACCTGGGCTACACCGAGACCACCACCAACCAGCCACTGGCTTACTTCGGCACCCAGTCCCGCATCTGGGAACTCGCCTTCGGTGTCCTGCTCGCCCTCTGGGCCCCGGTCATCTCCCGTATGCCGCGGGGGCTCGCCGCGGTCGTCTCCTGGCTCGGCCTGGCCACCACCCTGGTCACCGGCCTGCTGATCACGGAGAACACCCCGCTGCCGGGATACGCCGTCCTCGGTCCCGTGCTCGGCGCGTGGCTGATCATCGCCGGCGGCTGCGCCAACCCCCGCCTCGGCGTGGAGCGGCTCCTCGACAACCCGGTCTTCGACTTCATCGGCAAGGTCAGCTACGGCTGGTACCTGTGGCACTGGCCGCTGCTGATCCTCTGGCCGCACATCATCGGCTGGGAGTTCGGCTACTCCGACCGCTTCCGGGTGGCGGTCCTCTCCTTCCTCATCGCCATCGCGACGCACTACGTCGTCGAGAAGCGGTTCAGGGAGAACGTGAAGCTCGTCGTCCGCCCCTGGCGGGGCATCCTCACCGGCGGCACCCTCACGGCCACCTCCGCCGTCGCCATGGTGGTCGCGCTCCAGGTACCGCTCAACCTGTCCTTCGGCACCGCGGGCACCGCCGCCGCCCTCACCGGGTTCGACGGCACCAAGTCCGTGGAGCAGGCGGTGAGCGAACGCAGCGCCCCCAAGGTCAGCGAGAGCACGCTGCTGAAGTCGCCGAACGACCGGGGCGACTACGGCTGCATCGACCAGCTGCTGGTCACCAGCTTCACCCCGCACGACGACTGCGTGATCGGCGACAAGACGTCGGAGCGGACCATGGTGCTGCTCGGCGACTCGCACGCCTACCAGTGGGGCAACGCCTTCAACACGCTCGGCCTCAAGCTGCACGTCAAGGTCGTCACGGTCATCAAGAGCGGCTGCTCCCCCGAGGTGTACAAGATCACTCGCGAAGACCTGGGACGCGAGTACACGGAGTGCCCGCAGTGGCGGAAGACCGCCCTCGCCTACATCAAGAAGCTCAAGCCGGACGTCATCGTGGTG
The DNA here is from genome assembly GCF_002217755.1 of Streptomyces hyaluromycini. Taxonomy (GTDB): domain Bacteria; phylum Actinomycetota; class Actinomycetes; order Streptomycetales; family Streptomycetaceae; genus Streptomyces; species Streptomyces hyaluromycini. The sequence goes on from NZ_BCFL01000016.1 coordinate 1,355,408, forward strand.
GCCAACCGCGTGCAGTACACGACCGTGCGCGAGGGCGCCGTGGACACGTTCAAGAAGCTCAAGGCCATGGGCTCGGACCTGGTCTACCTGGCCGACACCCCGAAGCCGACCTTCAACATCCCGGACTGCCTGGCGGAGAACTCGGCCCACCCCGCCGAGTGCACCCTGAAGTCCGAGACCGCCGTCGACCTGCCCGACTTCCGCAAGCTGGAACGCGAGGTCGCCGAGGAGTACGGGGCCACGGTCATCAACCCGCTCCCCGCCTTCTGCGCGAACGGCTACTGCCCGGCGGTGATCGGCGGGCACGTCGTCTACTGGGACAACAGCCACATGACCGGCGGCTACGCCAAGTCCCTCGAACCGTTCCTGGAGCCGACCTTCAGGAAGGCCCTCGCCGGCTGACCCTCAGACCGTCCGCACCCGTACCCGGCGTGCCTGCCGCTGCCGTTCCAGCAGCTGGTCGGCCGCCGGGTACGCGACCTCCTCCAGGGTCAGCCCGTGCGGCCGTACGACATGCACGGCGCTGTCCCGCACCCCCGCGTCCAGCACCTTCCGCGGCCACTCCACGCCCCGGTGCCCGTCCCCCACGAACAGCAGCGCGCCGACCATCGACCGCACCTGGTTGTGGCAGAAGGCGTCGGCCCTGACCTCGATCTCGACGACCCCGTCCGCGCGCCGGCTCACCCCGAAGCCGAGGATCTCCCGGATCGTCGTCGCCCCTTCGCGCTTCTTCGCATAGGCGGCGAAGTCGTGCTCCCCGACGAGCGACTTCGCGGCCGCGTCCATCACGGCGACGTCCAGCTCCCAGTCGTGCCACAGCACGTGGTTGCGCAGCAGCGGGTCCACGCCTCCGGGCCGGTCCCCGACCCGGTACACGTACCGCCGCCACAGCGCCGCGAACCGCGCGTTGAACCCCGCCGGCGCCTCGCCGACCGACCACACCCGCACGTCCTTCGGCAGCCGCCCCGCGAGCCGCTTCAGCAGCTTCTCCCGCTGCTCCTCCCACACCCCGGCCGGCAGATCGACATGCGCCACCTGCCCTCGCGCGTGCACCCCGGCATCCGTCCGCCCGGCCACGGTCAGCTCGTACACCGTGTCCTGCGACCGCGTGACGACCCGCAGCGCGTCCTCGATCTCCCCCTGCACGGTCCGCTTCCCACCGGCCTGCTTGGCCCAGCCGTGGAAGTGGGTCCCGTCGTAGGACAGGTCGAGACGGACCCGCACCTGGCCGGGCTGAACTTCGTCACTCACAGGAGAATCCTCTCAGGGCAAGAAAAGCGGGCCCGTCCCTCGAAAGGAACGGGCCCACCGACGCGCCCCATAAGGGGCGCGGGGAACTGCGCGACCAGCCACAACGGACCGGCAGCCAAAGGACGGCTTACGCCTCCTCGGCCTCCGGCTTCGCGTCCTCGACGACCTCGTCGACCTTGGTCTCCTCGACCTTGGTCTCCTCGGCCTCCTTGACCGCACGCTTCGTCGCGGCCTCGGCCTCACCGGTCGCCTGCTGGGCAACCGTCAGCGCCTCGACAAGCTCGATGACAGCCATGGGCGCGTTGTCGCCACGACGGTTACCGATCTTGGTGATACGGGTGTAGCCACCGGGACGGTTCTCGTACCGCGGGCCGATCTCGGTGAAGAGCGTGTGCACGATGCTCTTGTCCGTGATGACCTGGAGCACCTGACGGCGGTTGTGAAGGTCGCCCTTCTTCGCCTTGGTGACCAGACGCTCGGCGTACGGACGCAGGCGGCGGGCCTTCGCCTCGGTGGTGGTGATACGACCGTGCTCGAAGAGCGACTTCGCGAGGTTCGCGAGGAGCAGCTTCTCGTGCGCGGCGCTGCCGCCCAGACGGGCACCCTTGGTGGGCTTCGGCATGGTTCTTCTCCTGTGTGTCTGCCCCGGCCGTATCAGGTACCGGAGTCAGTATCCGAGCAGACGGTTGTCTGTCGGAGATCCGGAGGCAGCCCCGCAGGGGCGCCTCCGGAAGGGGCGCGGGGAACTGCGCGATCAAGCACAGCGCACCCGCACCCGAGTACGGACCGTGCGGCCCGAGCTCTTAGTACTGCTCAGTCTCCACGAAGCCCGCGTCCGCATCGTCATCGGCCCCGAAGGCGTCAGCCGCAGCGGTCGGGTCGAATCCGGGCGGGCTGTCCTTGAGGGCCAGGCCCATGCCGGCCAGCTTCGCCTTGACCTCGTCGATGGACTTCGCACCGAAGTTGCGGATGTCCAGGAGGTCCGCCTCGGAGCGCGCCACGAGCTCACCCACGGAGTGGATGCCCTCACGCTTGAGGCAGTTGTAGGAACGGACCGTGAGCTCCAGCTCCTCGATCGGCAGCGCCAGGTCGGCGGCGAGGGCGGCGTCCGTGGGGGACGGGCCCATGTCGATGCCCTCGGCGTCGATGTTCAGCTCGCGGGCGAGACCGAACAGCTCGACCAGGGTCTTGCCGGCGGAGGCCATGGCGTCACGCGGACGCATCGCCTGCTTGGTCTCGACGTCGACGATCAGCTTGTCGAAGTCGGTGCGCTGCTCGACACGGGTCGCCTCGACCTTGTACGTGACCTTCAGCACCGGCGAGTAGATGGAGTCGACCGGGATACGGCCGATCTCCTGGCCCACCTGCTTGTTCTGCACGGCGGAGACATAACCGCGGCCACGCTCGACCGTCAGCTCCATCTCCAGCTTGCCCTTGCCGTTGAGCGTGGCCAGGACGAGGTCGGGGTTGTGCACCTCGACACCGGCCGGAGGCGCGATGTCGGCGGCGGTGACCAGACCCGGACCCTGCTTGCGCAGGTACATCACGACCGGCTCGTCGTGCTCGCTGCTCACGACGAGCTGCTTGATGTTGAGGATCAGGTCGGTGACGTCCTCCTTGACGCCCGGCACGGTGGTGAACTCGTGCAGCACGCCGTCGATCCGGATCGACGTGACAGCCGCGCCGGGGATCGAGGACAGGAGGGTACGGCGAAGGGAGTTGCCGAGGGTGTAGCCGAAGCCCGGCTCCAGCGGCTCGATCACGAACCGGGAACGGAACTCGTCGACGACCTCTTCGGTCAACGAGGGACGCTGAGCGATCAGCATGTGTGGATCAGATCCTTCTTTCGTGGACGCCCGCTATTTGACGCCCGACGGAACCGCACCCGTAAAGGTGCGGGTATTGCAAGCGTACGGGCGGCACGTCCCCTACGGAGCCGTACCGCCCGAGCAGCCCTGCGAAGCGAGGTCAGACGCGACGACGCTTCGGCGGACGGCAGCCGTTGTGCGGGGTCGGGGTGACGTCCTGGATGGAGCCGACCTCGAGGCCCGTGGCCTGCAGGGAGCGGATCGCGGTCTCACGACCGGAACCCGGGCCCTTCACGAACACGTCGACCTTGCGCATGCCGTGCTCCTGAGCGCGGCGGGCAGCCGACTCGGCGGCCATCTGCGCGGCGAACGGCGTGGACTTCCGGGAGCCCTTGAAGCCGACGTGGCCGGCGGAGGCCCAGGAGATCACGTTGCCGGACGGGTCCGTGATGGAGACGATCGTGTTGTTGAACGTGCTCTTGATGTGCGCGTGGCCGTGAGCGACGTTCTTCTTTTCCTTGCGGCGCACCTTCTTGGCAGCGCCCTGACGACCCTTGGGGGGCATCTACTAACTCCTACGGGGAGGTGGTCGGTCCTACAGCGAAGACCGCTGATGAAGCGTTGTCCGCTGCGGACTACTTCTTGCCCGGCTTCTTCTTACCGGCGATGGCGCGACGCGGGCCCTTGCGGGTGCGGGCGTTGGTGCTGGTGCGCTGACCGCGGACGGGCAGACCGCGACGGTGACGGAGACCCTGGTAGCAGCCGATCTCGACCTTGCGGCGGATGTCGGCCTGGATCTCGCGACGGAGGTCACCCTCGGTCTTGATGTTGTTGTCGACGTACTCGCGGATGGCGACCAGCTGCTCTTCGGTCAGGTCGCGAACGCGGGTGTTCGGGTCGATACCGGTCTCGGCCAGCGTCAGCTGGGAGAGCGTCCGGCCGATGCCGAACACGTAGGTGAGCGCGACCTCCACACGCTTTTCGCGCGGGATGTCAACACCGGAAACGCGTGCCACTTCAATGGCTCCTGGTGATCGTCGGAGGTCTTCTGCAGAACCGGTTCCCAGCCGCCGTACCAGGTACGAACTGGGTCCCCGGCCTCCGAACCGGGGGTGTCAGGCGCCTTCGGCGCCCGGGTCCTGCGTATGAACATATTCAGCTCGCGTCGCGCGAATCTCTGCGATGTCGATGCAGAGGGATTGGTCGTGCGTCAGCCCTGGCGCTGCTTGTGGCGCGGGTTCTCGCAGATGACCATGACCCGACCGTGACGGCGGATCACCCTGCACTTGTCGCAGATCTTCTTGACGCTCGGCTTGACCTTCATGGGATTGAGGTTCTCCGGGTCAGTTGCCGGCGGCCCCGCTCACGCGGGACGTGGGCAAGATCTACTTGTATCGGTAGACGATCCGGCCACGCGTCAGGTCGTACGGAGACAACTCCACCACGACCCGGTCGTCAGGGAGGATGCGGATGTAGTGCATACGCATCTTGCCGCTGATGTGTGCCAGGACCTGGTGGCCGTTCTGGAGCTCGACCTTGAACATGGCGTTCGGAAGAGACTCGACGACAGTGCCCTCGATCTCGATGGCACCTTGCTTCTTGGCCACGCTTCGCCCTTCGAATCGACTACCTTGATCGACTCCCATGCTTCCCCTTACGGGTGCATGCGGACATGCGGGTGCACGAGAGCCGACGAGTCAGTCTACGTCAGCGCACCCGGAAAGACGAATCGAGAAAGCCTGCCCCAGAAGACAGATCATTAAGCGCGCAGCATTCTGGAGCGCCCTATCTGAGGCGCCCCGTCTGCAGCGCCCCGATAGGGGCGCGGGGCTGTATACATGTGCGGCTCCGCCGCGCGGGCGCGCCCAGCCCCCACCGGGGCCGCGGCTCAGAGCCGTGCTCAGCCCAGCGGATCCGGCGCAGCCGTGATCCCAAGCTCGGCGAGCTTCGCCTTGCCCCCGTCGGGAGACGTCAGCACCAGCGGACCCTCCTCGGTCAGCGCAACACTGTGCTCCCAGTGCGACGACCACGTACCGTCCGTCGTGATCACGGTCCAGTCGTCCGACAGGACCTTGGTGCGGGGCGTCCCCAGCGACACCATCGGCTCGATGGCCAGGCAGAACCCGGGCACCAGCTTCGGCCCCTTGCCCCGCCGCCGGTCGACGTAGTTCAGCAGGTGCGGGTCCATGTGCATCTCGGTGCCGATGCCGTGGCCGCCGTAGTCCTCGATGATCCCGTACTTGCCGCCGCCGGGCTTCGGTTGGCGGCGGATGTACGTCTCGATCGCCCGGGAGACGTCGACCAGGCGGTTGCCCTGCTTCATCGCCGCGATGCCGGCCCACATCGACTCCTCGGTCACCCGGGAGAGCTCGATCAGCTCCGGAGCGTGGCCCGAGCCCACGAAGGCGGTGTAGGCCGCGTCGCCGTGCCAGCCGTCGATGATCGCGCCGCAGTCGATGGAGATGATGTCGCCGTCCTTGAGAACGACGTCCTCGGAGGGGATGCCGTGGACGACCACGTCGTTGACGGACGTGCAGATGGTGGCGGGGAACCCGCCGTAGCCGAGGAAGTTCGGCTTCGCGTTGTGCTCCGCGAGGACCTTGCGCGCCACCTCGTCGAGGTCCTTGGTGCTGGCACCGGGGACCGCCGCCTCGCGGGTGGCCGCATGGATGGCCGCCACGACCAGGCCCGCCGCCCGCATCTTGGCGATCTGCTCGGGGGTCTTGATCTGCACCATGGGTGGCCTGCGCCTCCATCACTCACGACAACGTCAACGTCGGCGTCAACCGAACACGAACACAACAGTACGGCCGCGGCACCCGTGGGGGCACCGCGGCCAGAACCGCCGGGGAACTACTTCTCGTCGTCCTCGTCACGCCCCAGCGCGTCCAGCGCGCGCTTGGTGACCTCGTCCACCGGCCCCAGGGCGGAGATCGTCGCGACCAGGCCCTGCGCCTTGTAGTAGTCGATGATCGGCTCGGTCTGCGTGTGGTAGACCTCAAGCCGCGTGCGGACGGTGTCCTCGGAGTCGTCGTCGCGCTGGTAGAGCTCGCCGCCGCAGATGTCGCAGACACCCTCGACCTTCGGCGGGCTGTACGTCACGTGGAACACGTGGTCCGCCTTGTTGCGGCACAGGCGCCGCCCGGCGATCCGCTTGACGACCTCTTCCTCGGGGACTTCGAGGTCGAGCACGGCGTCCAGCTTGATCTTCTCGGCCTTCAGCAGTTCGTCGAGCGCCTCGGCCTGCGAGACGTTGCGCGGGAAACCGTCCAGCAGGAAGCCGTTCACGGCGTCCTCCTGCTCCATGCGGTCCTTGGCCATGGCGATGGTGACCTCGTCGGGGACGAGATTGCCGGCGTCCATGTAGGACTTCGCGAGTTTCCCGAGCTCCGTCTTCTGGCTGATGTTGGCGCGGAACAGGTCGCCCGTGGAGATGTGCGGGATCTGCAGCTCCTTGGCAAGGCGAACGGCTTGCGTTCCCTTACCGGCGCCAGGCGGCCCGACGAGGACGATTCGCATCAGCGGAGGAACCCTTCGTAATTGCGCTGCTGAAGCTGGCTCTCGATCTGCTTCACCGTCTCCAGGCCCACACCCACGATGATGAGGATGCTGGTACCACCGAACGGGAAGTTGTTGCTTGCCCCAAAGCCAACCAACGCCATCGTCGGTACGAGAGCGATCAGCCCCAGATACAGCGAACCCGGCCAGGTGATCCGGTTGAGCACGTACGACAGGTACTCAGCGGTCGGTCGGCCAGCCCGGATGCCCGGGATGAAGCCACCATACTTCTTCATGTTGTCGGCTACTTCCTCGGGGTTGAAGGAGATAGCCACATAGAAGAACGCGAAGAAAACGATGAGCAAGAAGTACGAAACGATGTAAATCGGGTGGTCACCCTTGGTCAGGTTCTGGGTGATCCAGTCCTTCCAGCCCGAGCTACCGCCGGCGAACTGCGCCACGAGCGCCGGAATGTAGAGCAGCGAAGAGGCGAAGATGACCGGGATCACACCGGCCTGGTTCACCTTGAGCGGGATGTACGTAGACGTACCGCCGTAGGAACGGCGGCCGATCATGCGCTTCGCGTACTGCACCGGGATGCGGCGCTGGGCCTGCTCGACGAAGACCACCAGCGCGACCATGACCAGACCCACCGCGATGACCGAGCCGAACTCGATCCAGCCGCCGGCCAGGGTGCCCTGCTTCTTGATCGTCCACAGCGCGGACGGGAAGGTCGCGGCGATCGAGATGAACATCAGGATCGACATGCCGTTGCCGATGCCGCGGTCGGTGATCAGCTCGCCGAGCCACATGACGACGGCCGTACCGGCGGTCATGCAGATGACCATGGTGATGGTGGTGAAGATCGCCTGGTCCGGGACGATGCTGGAGGCGACCGTGCAGCCGGAGAAGAGCGCACCGCTGCGGGCGGTGGCCACCAGGCCGGTGCCCTGCAGGATCGCGAGCGCCACCGTCAGGTAACGGGTGTACTGCGTGATCTTCGCCGTACCCGCCTGGCCCTCCTTCTTCAGGGCTTCCAGACGCGGGATGACCACGGTCAGCAGCTGAAGGATGATGCTGGCCGTGATGTACGGCATGATGCCGAGCGCGAAGATCGTGATCTGGAGCAGCGCGCCACCGCTGAACATGTTCACGAGACCGAACAGGCCCTGGTTGCCGGACGCCTCGCCGACACACGTCTGAACGGCTTTGTAGTTGACGCCGGGGATCGGAATGTGGGTACCGACCCGGTACACCACGATGATGCCGAGCGTGAAGAGCAGCTTCTTGCGCAGGTCGGGCGTCCTGAACGCCCGGGCGAACGCGGTGAGCACGGTGCCTCCTGCGACCCCCGCGCAACTGCGTCAAGGGTGACGGTCTTGAGGTTCGACGAATGGGAAAAAGAACAGTGCTGGCCACCTTACCGGCCGTACTGCCCCCCTAGGAACGACCAACCGGGGATACCCCATTGTGAGGTATCCCCGGTCGGGAGGTGCTTACGTCATCGAGACGTCCGAAAAACTCAGACGAGCTCGGTGACGGTGCCGCCGGCGGCGGTGATCTTCTCCTTGGCGGAGCCGGAGACGGCGTCGACCGTCACCTGCAGCGCCACGGAGACCTCACCCTGGCCGAGGACCTTGACGAGGCTGTTCTTGCGAACGGCACCCTTGGCGACGAGACCCTCGACGGTGACCTCGCCACCCTCCGGGTACAGCGCGGCCAGCTTGTCGAGGTTCACGACCTGGTACTCGGTCTTGAACGGGTTCTTGAAGCCCTTCAGCTTCGGAAGACGCATGTGGAGGGGCATCTGGCCACCCTCGAAGCGCTCCGGAACCTGGTAACGGGCCTTCGTACCCTTGGTACCACGACCGGCCGTCTTACCCTTGGACGCCTCACCACGACCGACACGGGTCTTGGCGGTCTTGGCGCCCGGGGCGGGACGGAGGTTGTGGATCTTGAGCGGGCTGTTCTCCGCCATGATCAGTCGACCTCCTCAACCGTCACGAGGTGGCGGACGGTGTGCACCATGCCGCGGAACTCGGGGCGGTCCTCCTTGACGACCACGGTGTTGATCCCCTTGAGACCAAGGGACCGCAGGGTGTCACGGTGGTTCTGCTTGCTGCCGATGTACGACTTCGTCTGCGTGACCTTGAGGCGAGCCATTACGCACCCGCTCCCGCACGCGCACGAAGCAGAGCCGCGGGGGCGACGTCCTCAAGCGGCAGACCACGGCGGGCCGCGATCTCCTCGGGACGCTGCAGGCCCTTCAGGGCCTCCACGGTCGCGTGCACGATGTTGATCGCGTTGTCGGAGCCGAGCGACTTCGACAGCACGTCGTGGATACCGGCGCACTCCAGGACGGCACGCACGGGACCACCGGCGATCACACCGGTACCCGGCGAAGCCGGCTTGAGGAGAACGACGCCGGCAGCCTTCTCACCCTGGATCGGGTGCGGGATGGTGCCCTGGATACGCGGGACCTTGAAGAAGTGCTTCTTGGCCTCCTCAACGCCCTTGGCGATGGCGGCCGGCACCTCCTTGGCCTTGCCGTAACCGACACCCACGGTGCCGTCACCGTCACCCACCACGACCAGCGCGGTGAAGCTGAAGCGACGACCACCCTTCACAACCTTGGCGACGCGGTTGATCGCGACAACGCGCTCAACGTACGCGGTCTTCTCGGCGGCAGCAGCGCCGCCGTCACGGCCCTTCCGGTCCCGCCGCTCGCCGCCACCGGCACCGCCACCGCGGCGCTGGGGTCCAGCCATTGGATTACCTCTCTCTTTCCGCTAGCTACAAGCGGCTCAGAACTTGAGCCCGGCCTCGCGGGCGGCGTCCGCCAGGGCGGCGATGCGCCCGGCGTACTGGTTACCACCACGGTCGAACACCACGGCCTCGACACCGGCGGCCTTGGCACGCTCGGCGACCAGGGCGCCGACCTGCTTGGCCTGCGCGGACTTGTCACCCTCGCCACCACGCACCGAGGTGTCCAGCGTGGACGCCGACGCCAGGGTGTGACCCTTGATGTCGTCGATCACCTGGGCCACGATGTGGCGGTTCGAGCGGGTAACGACCAGACGGGGACGCTCCGCCGTACCGGAGATGTTCTTACGAATCCGGATGTGACGGCGCTTGATCGCGGCGCGCTTGTAGGCGTCGCCCTTGAGGATCTTCTGTCCGTATGCCATGGCTTACTTACCCGCCTTTCCGACCTTGCGGCGGATGACTTCGCCCTCGTACTTGACGCCCTTGGCCTTGTACGGGTCGGGCTTGCGCAGCTTGCGGATGTTGGCCGCGACCTCGCCGACCTTCTGCTTGTCGATGCCCTCGACCGAGAAACGGGTCGGAGCCTCGACCTTGAAGGTGATGCCCTCGGGGGCCTCGACCAGGATCGGGTGGCTGTAACCGAGCGCGAACTCGAGGTTCGAGCCCTTGGCGGTCACGCGGTAACCGACACCGCTGATCTCGAGCTTCTTCACGTAACCCTGGGTCACGCCGGTGATCATGTTCGCCACCAGCGTGCGGGACAGGCCGTGCAGGGCCTTGCTCTGACGCTCGTCGTTGGGGCGGGTCACCGCGAGAGTGCCGTCCTCGCCCTTGGCGATGTCGATCGGAGCCACGATGGTGTGGGTCAGCTCGCCCTTGGGGCCCTTGACCTGCACCGTGCGGCCGTCGATGGTGACGTCCACGCCGGCGGGAACCGCGATGGGGAGCTTGCCGATACGCGACATAGCTGTTTCCTCCGTTCCCTTCTGCTACCAGACGTAGGCGAGGACTTCCCCGCCTACGCCCTTCTTGCCGGCCTGCTTGTCGGTGAGGAGCCCGTGCGACGTGGAGATGATCGCCACGCCGAGGCCGCCCAGCACCTTGGGCAGGGAGGTGGACTTCGCGTACACCCGGAGACCGGGCTTGGAGATCCGCTTGATGCCCGCGATGGAGCGCTCACGGTTGGGACCGAACTTCAGGTCCAGGACGAGGTTCTTGCCGACCTCGGCGTCCTCGACCTTCCAGCCCGTGATGAAGCCCTCCTGCTGGAGGATCTCCGCGATGTGAGACTTGATCTTGGACGCCGGCATCGTCACGGAGTCGTGGTACGCCGAGTTCGCGTTCCGCAGACGCGTCAGCATGTCTGCGATCGGATCAGTCATGGTCATGAATTGGCCTGTGGCCTCTCTCGCCGGGGTTTCCTGGTGCGCCATCCCTCTCCTCGATCCGAGACGGGGCGGGTGCGGCGCGGTGGACCTACGGCGTAGTAAGTCGTACGGGCGACCGTCAGGCGCCCAACCCTCCAAGCCTAAGCCATGAAGGGGTGGGCACCTGACACGCCCATTGCTTACCGAGAGCCTCCGGAATCCCTAAAAGGGGGATTACCAGGAGCTCTTGGTCACGCCCGGCAGCTCGCCACGGTGAGCCATCTCACGAAGGCACACGCGGCACAGGCCGAACTTGCGGTACACGGAGTGCGGACGGCCGCAGCGCTGGCAGCGCGTGTAGCCACGCACACCGAACTTGGGCTTGCGAGCAGCCTTGGCAATCAGAGCCTTCTTCGCCATCTCGCTCACGCCTCCTTGAACGGGAAGCCGAGGTGACGAAGGAGCGCGCGGCCCTCAGCGTCGTTGGTCGCCGTGGTGACCACGGTGATGTCCATACCCCGGGTACGGTCGATCTTGTCCTGGTCGATCTCGTGGAACATGACCTGCTCCGTGAGACCGAAGGTGTAGTTGCCACGGCCGTCGAACTGCTTGGGGGACAGACCACGGAAGTCGCGGATGCGCGGGAGCGCGAGCGACAGGGTGCGGTCCAGGAACTCCCACATGCGGTCGCCACGGAGCGTGACGTGGGCACCGATCGGCTGACCCTCACGCAGCTTGAACTGCGCGATGGACTTGCGGGCCTTGGTGACGGCCGGCTTCTGACCGGTGATCGTGGTCAGGTCGCGGATCGCGCCATCGATCAGCTTCGAGTCACGGGCGGCGTCGCCGACACCCATGTTGACCACGATCTTGACGAGGCCGGGGATCTGCATGACGTTCTCGTACTTGAACTCGTCACGCAGCTTGCCCGCGATCTCCTCGCGGTACTTCAGCTTCAGACGCGGAGCAGTGGTGGTAGCCATCAGATGTCCTCACCCGTCCGCTTGGCAACGCGGATCTTGTTGCCTTCGTCGTCGAAGCGGTAACCGACACGCGTGACGACCTTGTTGCCGTCCTTCTCAACGACCAGCTGGACGTTGGAGACGTGGACGGGCGCCTCGGTCGTGACGATGCCGCCGGCCTGCGAACCGCGAGCGGTCGGGCCGGCCTTGGTGTGCTTCTTGACCCGGTTGACACCCTCGACCAGGACGCGGTCCTCGCGGGGGTAGGCCGCGATGACCTTGCCCTGCTTGCCCTTGTCCTTACCGGTGATGACCTGGACCAGGTCGCCCTTCTTGATCTTCATGCTTACAGCACCTCCGGAGCCAGCGAGATGATCTTCATGAACTTCTTCTCGCGCAGCTCACGGCCGACCGGGCCGAAGATACGGGTGCCACGAGGGTCGCCGTCGTTCTTCAGAATGACAGCGGCGTTCTCGTCGAAGCGGATGTACGAGCCGTCCGGACGGCGGCGCTCCTTGACGGTGCGAACGATGACCGCCTTGATGACGTCACCCTTCTTCACGTTGCCGCCGGGGATCGCGTCCTTGACGGTGGCGACGATGACGTCACCGATGCCCGCGTAGCGGCGACCGGAGCCACCGAGCACACGGATGCAAAGGATCTCCTTCGCACCAGTGTTGTCGGCGACACGCAGTCGCGACTCCTGCTGGATCACGTCTATCTCCTGTTTGTCTGCCGGTTCCCGGGACGGGTGAGTAAGTAAGTAACCAACTCACCCGCCCCGAGCCTGGCGGAACTGTCCTGCGGGGTCTGCCCCGCAGGAATTACTTGGCCTTCTCGAGGATCTCGACGACGCGCCAGCGCTTCGTCGCGGACAGCGGCCGGGTCTCCATGAGGAGGACGCGGTCGCCGACACCCGCGGCGTTCTGCTCGTCGTGCGCCTTGAGCTTGTTCGTACGGCGGATGACCTTGCCGTACAGCGCGTGCTTGACGCGGTCCTCGACGGCGACGACGACGGTCTTGTCCATCTTGTCGCTGACGACGAGACCCTCACGGGTCTTGCGGAAGCTGTCGCGCGCCTCAGTGTTCTCAGTCACGTTGCTCTCGCTCATCAGGCGCTCTCCACCGTCTCGATGCCCAGCTCGCGCTCACGCATCAGGGTGTAGATCCGCGCGATGTCCTTACGGACGGCCTTGAGCCGACCGTGGTTCTCGAGCTGACCCGTCGCCGCCTGGAAGCGGAGGTTGAACAGCTCTTCCTTGGCCTCGCGGAGCTTGCCGAGAAGCTCCTCGTTGCCCAGCTCGCGCAGCTCGGACGCCTTGGTACCGGCCGACATCACGCTTCACCTGCCTCGCGCTTGACGATCCGGCACTTCATCGGCAGCTTGTGGGCTGCGCGAGTCAGGGCCTCACGGGCGATCTTCTCGTTGGGGTAGGACAGCTCGAACATGACCCGGCCCGGGTGCACGTTCGCGATCCACCACTCCGGAGAGCCCTTACCGGAACCCATGCGGGTCTCGGCGGGCTTCTTCGTGAGCGGGCGGTCCGGGTAGATGTTGATCCAGACCTTGCCGCCACGCTTGATGTGGCGGGTCATCGCGATACGGGCCGCCTCGATCTGGCGGTTGGTCACGTACGCCGGCGTGAGGGCCTGGATGCCGTACTCGCCGAACGCGACCGTCGTACCGCCCTTGGCCTCACCGCGACGCTTCGGGTGGTGCTGCTTGCGGTGCTTGACCCTACGGGGGATCAGCATGTCGGTCAGGCCTCCGTTCCGGTGCTCTCAGCCGGAGCGGCGGCGGGGGCCTCAGCCTTGGGGGCTTCGGTGCCGGCAGCCTGCTGCGGCTTGCGACCGCGCCGCTCGCCACCGCGGCCACCACGGGCCGGACGGTCGGCAGCGCCGCCACCACGGGCCGGGCGGTTGCCGGCACGGGCTGCGGCGTTCTCGGCGCGGACCTCGGCGATGTTCTTGACGTCGCCCTTGTAGATCCAGACCTTCACACCGATACGGCCGAAGGTCGTCTTGGCCTCGAAGAAGCCGTAGTCCACGTTCGCGCGGAGCGTGTGCAGGGGCACACGGCCCTCGCGGTAGAACTCCGAGCGGGACATCTCGGCGCCGCCGAGGCGGCCACCGCACTGGATCTTGATGCCCTTGGCGCCGGCCTTCATCGCCGACTGCATGCTCTTGCGCATGGCACGGCGGAAGGAGACGCGGGAGGAGAGCTGCTCGGCGACGGCCTGGGCCACCAGCTGAGCGTCCGTCTCCGGGTTCTTGACCTCGAGGATGTTCAGCTGGACCTGCTTGCCGGTCAGCTTCTCCAGGTCACCGCGGATGCGGTCGGCCTCGGCGCCGCGGCGGCCGATGACGATGCCCGGACGCGCGGTGTGGATGTCCACGCGGACACGGTCGCGGGTGCGCTCGATCTCAACCTTCGAGATACCGGCGCGCTCCATGCCGGACGTCATCATCCGACGGATGGCGACGTCTTCCTTGACGTAGTCCTTGTACAGCTTGTCGGCGTACCACCGGGACTTGAAGTCCGTGGTGATGCCGAGCCGGAACCCATGCGGGTTTACCTTCTGGCCCATTACCGGGTTCCTTCCTTGCTGCTGACGACCACGGTGATGTGGCTGGTCCGCTTGCGGATCCGGTAGGCACGGCCCTGGGCGCGCGGCCGGAACCGCTTCAGGGTCGGACCCTCGTCGACGTACGCCTCGGAGATGAAGAGGCTGTCGGCGTCGGTGTGGTCGTAGTTGTGCGCGGCGTTGGCGATGGCGCTGTCGAGCACCTTGCCGACCGGCACGGAGGCTGCCTGCGGAGCGAATCGCAGAACAGCCTGAGCCTCCGTGGCATCCATGCCACGGATAAGGTCCACCACGCGGCGGGCCTTCATGGGCGTAACGCGGATGTACCGCGCCTGGGCCCTGGCTTCCATGGTTGTCCCTCTCAGTTACTTACGTGTCTGAATGCGATCCGCTACTAGCGGCGCTTCGACTTCCGGTCGTCCTTGACGTGGCCCCGGAAGGTGCGGGTCGGCGAGAACTCGCCGAGCTTGTGGCCGACCATCGACTCGGTGACGAACACCGGGATGTGGGTCTTGCCGTTGTGCACCGCGAGGGTGTGCCCCAGCATGGCCGGGACGATCATCGAGCGGCGGGACCAGGTCTTGATGACGTTCTTGGTGCCGGCTTCGTTCTGGGCGTCCACCTTCTTGATCAGGTGGTCGTCGACGAAGGGCCCCTTCTTCAAGCTACGAGGCATCTCAACCAGTCCTTAACGCTTCTTGTTCGTCTTGCGGCGGCGGACGATGTACTTGTTCGACGCCTTCTTGGGCGAACGAGTACGACCTTCCTTCTTGCCCCACGGGGAGACGGGGTGACGACCACCGGACGTCCGGCCCTCACCACCACCGTGCGGGTGGTCGACCGGGTTCATGACGACACCACGGACGGTCGGGCGAACGCCCAGCCACCGCTTGCGGCCGGCCTTGCCCCAGTTGATGTTCGACTGCTCGGCGTTGCCGACCTCACCGACGGTGGCGCGGCAGCGCGCGTCCACCATGCGGATCTCGCCGGACGGCATACGGAGGGTCGCCATGGCGCCCTCACGGGCGAGCAGCTGCACCGAGGCACCCGCGGAGCGGGCGAACTTGGCGCCACCGCCGGGACGGAGCTCGATCGCGTGGACCGTGGTACCGACCGGGATGTTGCGGAGGGCCAGGTTGTTGCCCGGCTTGATGTCGGCCCCGGGACCGTTCTCCACGGTGTCGCCCTGCTGCAGGTTGCGCGGGGCGAGGATGTAGCGCTTCTCGCCGTCCGCGTAGTGCAGCAGCGCGATGCGCGCGGTGCGGTTGGGGTCGTACTCGATGTGCGCGACCTTCGCCGGCACGCCGTCCTTGTCGTGACGACGGAAGTCGATCACTCGGAAGGCGCGCTTGTGTCCGCCACCCTGGTGGCGAACGGTCACACGACCGGCGTTGTTACGGCCGCCCTTGCTGTGCAGCGGGCGGACCAGCGACTTCTCCGGCGTGGACCGCGTGACCTCGACGAAGTCGGCGACGCTGGCGCCACGACGGCCCGGCGTAGTCGGCTTGTACTTGCGGATTCCCATTTCTCAGTCCTCGTCCGATATCGGACGATCCGACCCGCTTACGCGGTCGGACCGCCGAAGATGTCGATACGGTCGCCCTCGGCGAGGGTCACGATCGCGCGCTTGGAGCCCGCGCGCTGACCGAAACCGGTCTTGGTGCGCTTGCGCTTGCCCTGGCGGTTGAGGGTGTTGACCCCGGTGACCTTGACCGAGAAGACCGCCTGGACGGCCTGCTTGATCTGGGTCTTGTTGGCGTCCGGGGCAACGATGAACGTGTACTTGTTCTCGTCGAGGAGCGCGTAGCTCTTCTCCGAGACGACCGGCTTCAGCAGCACGTCACGGGGGTCCGTGTACGACTTGCTGAGCGGGGTCTCGACGGTGTTCTTGCCCTCGGTGGCGTGGCGGCGCGCCTTGGCGACGCGCGCGGCCTTGGCGGCCTTGGCAGCCTTCGAGGCGATGCTCGGGTGACGGGTAGCCATCAGACCTCGGTCCCTTCGGTGTCGTTGGCCTTCGGGCCGGCGACGAAGGACTCGAAGGCGGCCTGGGTGAAGACCACGTCGTCCGAGACGATCACGTCGTACGTGTTCAGCTGGCCCGGCTCCAGGATGTGGACCTGGGGCAGGTTGCGGGCGGACAGCCACGCGGCCTCGTCGGCACGGTCGATGACCAGGAGCAGGTTCTTGCGCTCCGAGATCTTGCCGAACAGCGTGCGAGCGGCCTTGGTGCTGGGGGTCTCGCCCTCGATCACGCCGGTGACGACGTGGATGCGGTTGTGACGCGCCCGGTCGGTGAGGGCGTGACGCAGAGCGGCAGCCTTCATCTTCTTCGGGGTGCGCTGCGAGTAGTCACGCGGCTGCGGGCCGTGGACGACGCCACCGCCGGCGAACTGCGGCGCGCGGGTCGAGCCCTGACGGGCGCGGCCGGTGCCCTTCTGGCGGTAAGGCTTCTTGCCACCACCACGGACCTCGCCACGGGTCTTCGTCTTGTGCGTGCCCTGGCGGGCGGCCGCGTTCTGCGCGACGACGACCTGGTGGATCAGCGGGATGCTGACCTTCTCCACGCCGAAGATCTCCGCGGGGAGCTCGACGCTACCGGTCTTCTCGCCGGCAGGCGAAAGGATGTCAACAGTGCTCATCGGTTACCTCAGGCCCCCTTGGCCGCGGTGCGGACCAGGACGAGGCCGCCGTTCGGACCGGGAACCGCGCCCTTGATGAGCAGCAGACCCTTCTCCGCGTCAACGGCGTGGACGGTCAGGTTCTGGGTGGTGACACGCTCGTTGCCCATGCGACCCGCCATGCGGAGGCCCTTGAACACGCGGCCCGGGGTGGCGCAGCCACCGATGGAACCGGGCGAGCGGTGCTTGCGCTGGGTGCCGTGACCGGCGCCGAGGCCCTTGAAGTTGTGACGCTTCATGACACCGGCGAAGCCCTTGCCCTTGCTCTTGCCGGTGACGTCGACCTTCACGCCGGCCTCGAAGACCTCGGCGGTGACTTCCTGGCCGAGGGTGTACTCGGAGGCGTCGGCCGTACGGATCTCGACAAGGTGACGGCGGGGGGTGACGTCGGCCTTGGCGAAGTGGCCCTTGAGGGGCTTGTTCACCTTGCGCGGGTCGATCTCGCCGAAGGCGATCTGGACCGACTCGTAGCCGTCGACGTCGTTGGTACGGACCTGGGTGACGACGTTGGGGCCGGCCTTGACGACGGTGACCGGAACAACACGGTTGTTCTCGTCCCACACCTGCGTCATGCCGAGCTTCTCGCCCAGGATGCCCTTGATCTGCTTAGCCATTCTCAGCTCACCGACCCTCAGAGCTTGATCTCGATGTCGACACCGGCCGGGAGGTCGAGTCGCATCAGAGAGTCAACGGTCTTGGGGGTGGGGTCGAGAATGTCGATCAGGCGCTTGTGGGTACGCATCTCGAAGTGCTCGCGCGAGTCCTTGTACTTGTGCGGCGACTTGATGACGCAGTACACGTTCTTCTCAGTGGGCAGCGGCACCGGGCCCGCGACCGACGCACCAGTGCGGGTCACCGTCTCGACGATCTTCTTCGCCGAGGAGTCGATGACCTCGTGGTCGTAGGCCTTGAGCCGGATGCGGATCTTCTGTCCCGCCATGGCTACTCAGTAGTCCTGTCTTTGCACGCTCTGGAACCCGGTGACTGCTTCTCTTCTCCGACCCACGCGGTCGGGTGTGTCGCGCTCTCGCCGACACAGATGCCCCTTGTTCGAGCATCCCTGCTGGGAAAGCACGGCCCTTCCGGAACCGCAAGCCGGGGACGGAAGGCCCACCGGGTGCCTGGCCGGTGCCGCACCGCACTTCCCGAAAGATTCCCGTACGTCCGCCCCAGTGCTGCCAGCAGGCAGTTAGGGCGACGAGTACTGTGGGACTCGCTTCCGGTCCTCCCGGCGGGAGGCGCACAGCATCAACACTCGACCGAGCAACTCCGACAGTCTGCCACAGAGGGCAGGGGGCTGGCCAATCGGGGCCGGAGAGGATACCCCCAGGGGGGCAGACGTCAAACACAGGCTCGAGTGAACGCGTCGGGACCGCCTCGCCGGTCGGGCTCAGAATCCCCATGGCTCAGGGTGAACCTTGACCCCGGGCTCCTCCGACCAGGTCAGACGGGCCTCGATCTGGTCCCCCGTGAGGTCGAGCAGCCGATCGACGGCCCAGCCGTGCCACTGGACGGCACGAGCTGCGGCAGGCGGAAGGCAGGCAGGCAGCCGAGCCGGCAGTGCCTCGGGGCGGTACACGGGCCTCTTGACCTCACCGTTCCGCTTCGGCCTGGACGACCTGTACAGGTCCAGACAGTCGACCACCTGGTCGACCAGGTAGAGGACGTAGTCGTCGCCCTCGGCCTTGTCGATCTGGACAGGCACCAGGCTTCCGGCCGTCAACAACTCGTCCCCGGACCGTTCGGCCAGCCGAAGGCTGAGCACAGGGGCGCCGGGGCTGCCGCTGGGAAACTCGTTCTTGGGGGTGCCGTCGTCGTCCAGCCATTCGGCACGCACCCCGGTGGGTCGCCCCTCTTCGCCGCCCAGCCGCTGCCAGCGCATGAGCCGGCTCTCGTCCTTGCCGTTCAGACGCAGCGTCCCGTAGCCGCTCAGGCTCGGCAGAAGCCGGTAGACCGCCGGGCCCGGTCGGGCGCTGCCAGACATCGCGTCACCATCCATGCGGGCCAGCGGACCGGCCGATCGGGAGCGCCGCGCGTGCCGGGATCACAACCCCCGCGGATCGGGGTGCGGAGCGGCCGACGGCTCCGGTGACCACAGTAGGCGGGCCTCCAGATCGCCGCCGAGGATCTCGTCGAGCAGATCACGCATCCAGCCGGTCCAGCACACCCCGACGGGAAACTGCGGAACCCGGAACGCCGGCAGCTCGGCAGGCACCGCCTCCGGGCGGAAGATCGTCTTCCGCATCTCTCCGGTGGCCTTCTTCGGCTGGGCCGACCTGCGGGTGTCCACGCAGTCCACGAGAGGCTCCACCACGTACAGGGCGTAGTCGTCCGGCTCGGGGCCCGGTGTGCGGACGGGGACCAGCCGACCGGCCCGCTCCAACCGCTCCTGCCCGACCCGGTCGACGAGGCCTCGGCTCAGCATCGGCGCGCCCGGATAGTCGGAGGCGAAGTCGACCTTGCGCGCCTTGGGATCACCCGTCCACTCGGCCTCGAACGAGTCCTGCAGAGCGACCTGCGGTCCCTGGAACTGCCGGCGCTTCAGATCGATCAGCGAATCGCCCAGGCGCAGCGTCCTCAGGCTCCGCGTGCCGGCCAGGAGGCGGTACACGGCCGAAGGGACCGAGGGGCTCGGTGCGGAGGTCGGTGCGGAGGTCGGGTCAGAGGTCATGGAGTCGTCCTTATGCCGTCCGGTGGGCAGTGTCCGGCACGGCGTGCGTGGCGCCGGCCGGCTCGCCGTCGGTCTGCCGCCCGACGCTCCGCGGCTCCCGGGAACCGGTCGGCGTGGGTGGATTCGTACGGCCGGCGGGTGGCCGGGCGCGCCCCGCGTCCGGGCCGTGATCAGTACAGCGCTTCGGGGCGGACCGGCCTGGCGAGCTTTTCCAGGGCCTCGTCGGGGGTGGTCGCCCACAGGGAGACCGAGTCCATGCCCGTGTAGACCGCGCCGTCCGCCGCGATCGCCAGGTAACGGTTCCGGCGGTCGACCATGCCGACCGGGTAGAGATCGGCTCCGGCCTGCTCCCCGAGGTCGTCGAGGATCTCGGCGTCCCACATCGCGAGGAGCGGGTCCAGCCTGAAGTCCGTCCACGGCATGGTGTCCGCAGGGGCGCGGCAGGCAATCCCGACCTGACCGAATTCCACGAGGAACCGGCGCGCGGCCGCATGCATCTCGTGCTCGCCGGTCTCCAGCAGGATGGTCTCCAGCGTCTCCCGCCCCGAGAACTCGCACCGGTACGCGGGAAAGACGATGGTGGTCAGAGGCGTGAGGTCGGAGTTGCGGACCCGGTGGTGACCGTGCACCCCGGGAACGGTGGCCGCGACGGCGTCGAAGGAGTATCCGGGAGCCTCGAAGCCGCCGACGAAGGTCAGGAAGCGCCCCTCGGCGGTCAGCTCCGGCTCGTGCGCGCGGGCGAAGGCCAGGACCGCACGCGCCAGCGCATCGTCGCGCCGGCGCACCTGGTTCATCTGGAGAAGCCGGGTGCCGTCGCCGGTCGGCGCCCCCGCGAAGTTCAGCACCGGGTTCAGCCGCCACGTCCAGGCACGGTCCAGGCCGTCGATCGGCGTGGCCCGCGGGAACGCGGTGACGGTGGACTGGAGATCCATGGTTCCCCGTGGGGTGTCCGGGTCGGCCAGGGTCACCGTCGCTCCGCACGCCGCCGGGAGAACGCCCGGCTCACAACTCGATCGGCCGGTAGGCCAGTGCCTGATCCACCACTTCCTCAGCCGTGAGATCCCGGTCCGAGTAGTAGATCAGATCGGTTACCCGAGGATGCGGCACACTCCGCTTCAGCTCCTCCACCAACGCGTCTTCCTCCGCCTCGGGCAGACGTGCGTCAATGAGCTGCTGAACCATCTGAATGAGTTCTTCACGCGTTTTCGAGATCACGTAATACTTCCTCTCGACCTGATCCTGCTAACTGCCGAAATGGTAACCACCGTCCAGCACCTCCTTATGGTATCGCGGTGTTACGACCACAAGGTTGTCGAGGTCGTATACACCGCCGCCTCGCCCGATGGGCTGGACGTGATGCAGCACGTAACGGCCCTGGCCCGGAATGGCCTGATCGACAGCGGTGAAAGGCGCCTTCCCCTCGGCCATAGCCGTCTGGCCGGACTTCTTGAACTGTCCGGCCAGTTCCGGATTCTTCGAGACCTCTTCCCAGAACGCCGCCCTGAAGTGGTCAAAACTCTTGAACTCGCGCCCCTGCAGCCCTCGGGCCACCTGTCCTGGAATTCTCCCCGCATTTCCATGGCTCCCCCTCAACCACTTACCGGTGATATCCGGAAGCCGGTCACCTCCTGTGACCATGCCCGGAGAATTGCGAAGCTCCGTCGCACTCTTCCGGGCCGCGATCGCGCAGGGGGTCAGACCGAGAGGATCACCCCATGTATGCGGATTATGAACATATGCAACGGGGTTTGGGGCGGGCTCCAGTCCGAGCGGGTCCTGGGTGAGGTAGAGGGCCGTTTCAGGGTCGTAGTGGCGAAAGAAGTTGTAGTGCAGGCCCGTTTCCAGGTCGTGGTACTGACCTGGAAAGCGGAGCGGTGTGTGAGCAGTGCCGTCCGCCGCCCACGCGGTGACGCCCCACAGGGCGCTGCGGGCCCGCCCGGCGACGTTCCCGGTTTCGTCGACGAGTTCGGTGGGAGTGCCGACGACGTCGGTGACGATGGCGAAGAAGCGGGAATCGATCTCGTCCTGAGGTGCGTCCGCGGCCGACTTCCGCTCCGTCTGGGCTATCGGCGCCAGGCCGTAGTGGTCCCAGGTGAGGGTGACCGAGGTGTCGAGCGACGTCGACGTGGTGGTCTGTTCACAGAGAGCGGTGCCGTCCCAGGTGAAATCGACCTGTTCGACCACGGTGACACCGTCGTCGGCAAGACGCAGTTTTGCCGTCCTGCGCCCTAGTGGGTCATACGTGTACCGCCAGCGCGTGCCGTCGGGTGTGACGACCGAGACGAGCCGGTCCTCGGCGTCCCAGGTGTAGCGCCAGGTGTCGGGCTTGCGGGACAGACGTGTCTTCTGCCGCAGGGTCACCCGGCCGAGGTCGTCATGTTCGTAGCGGACCTTCCCGGCCCGCGTGAGACGAGTGCCGCGGTAGGCGCGGTCTCCGGTGGCTTCGTGGCCGGGGTGGGTGTGGGGCCAGTCGGCCTGGGTCTGGTTACCGGCGCTGTCGTAGGCGTAGGTCTCGGTCCAGTTCTCCGCCCGCACCGCGGTGACCCGCCCGGCCGCGTCCAGATCGAAACGACGGCTTCCGAGGACCGAGGCGTCGACCCCGGTCAGATTCCCGTCGGCCCGGTAGGCGAAAGACCGGTGCAGGACGGGCCGGACGTCGGTGCGCGTGATCGTCTGGCTCGTCAGGCGCCCCAAATCGTCGAACGCCTGGGCCAGGGTCGCGGCGGTGCCGATGCGCCGCGTCACCTCTCGGCCCGCCGAATCGTGCTCGAATTCGATGACTCGCCCGGAGGTGACGAGACGGGTGAGCCGCCCTGCTTCGGCGTAGGTACGGCTGCTGGTGGCGCCGGAAGGAGTGACACGGCCCACGAGCTGCCCCGCCGCGTCATAGGAATAGGTCACGGTCCGTCCGTTGACCGTCTCGGCCAGGAGACGGCCGACGCTGTCGCGCTCGAGGGTGAGCGCGGAGTCGGGTCCGGCGGCGTGCGTGAGGTTGCCGACTTGGTCGTACGCCCAGGTGGTGACGGTCCCGCACGAGTCCTTGCGTATCAGCTGGCCAAGGACGTCGTAGGTGAAGGTGATGGTCTGGTCGAGTGCATCGGTGCGGGAGACGAGGCGCCCGGCGGCATCGTGGACATACGTGAGAACGCTGCCGTCGAAGTCGGTCTCCGATGTCAGTCGACCGGCCTGGTCGTAGTCGTAGCTCCAGGCCATACCCAGGGGGTTGGTGACGCGGATGAGGCGCAGGGACGCGTCGTAGGAGAACTCGTGGCGAGCCCCGTCCGGACCTGTGCGGGCCGCGAGCAGGTCGAAGTGGGTGTAGTCGGAACGGGATACCTGCCCCAACTGATCGGTGTGGCTCGTGCAGTTGCCCTCGCCGTCGTAGCTCCACTCCTCCACAGCACCGTCCGGTGTGACACGGCGCAGAAGCCGGCCCTCCGTCGACCAGGCCAGTCGCGTGGTGTGCCCCAGCTCGTCGGTGATGGTGACGGGGTTCCCGAACGCGTCTCGTTCCCAGCCGGTGGCACCCAGCTGGTCGGTGACCTCAAGAGGCACGCCCGCACGATCGCAACGCACGGTGGTCGGGCGGCCCAAAGGATCGGTGACGGTAAGGGGATGACCTTCCGGTGTGTAGGTGCTGCGAGATGTTGCCCCGCTTGGATCAGTGATCGATGTGCAGTTGCCGCGTTCGTCGTAGGAGTACCGCCATGAGGTCCCGTCCGGCAGGTTCACGCACGCAGTGAGATGGAGATCGTTGTACTCGTAGCGGACCGTGACACCGTCGGGCCCCGTGATCGCGACCGGCTGCCCCAGTTCGTTGACGCTGATCCGCGTGGTGTGGCCGAGCTGATCCGTCGTCGAGGTGACGTGCTGGTGGGTGTCATGGTCGGTGCGCACCATGCCGCCCAGCGGGTCGATCTCGGCGATGACGAGGCAACGCTCGTCGACGACGAAACGGCTGGTGGCGCCGTCCGCGCTGATGATCTCCGTGACACGGCAGTCAGGCCAGGCAGGGGCGGCCTGGTCATAGGCGAAGGTGTTGGCCATGTGCCCGGCCTCACCGCCTTGGGCGATGCACCGGTCCTGCTCGTCGTAGGTGTACGAATAACGGCGGAGGTTCGTGTCCTGCCACGACGTGATGCGCTGCCGCTCGTCGTAGGTGAATCGCGTCGGTGTGGCTGCCGAGTCGGCGACTTCGGTGAGGTTCCCGGCGGTGTAGCCGTACCGCTTGACCGTGACGTCTCGCCCGTCTTCGCCCGCGCCGGCCAGGCCCAGCGCGATGACGCGCCCGTCTTCGACGGTGAGCTTGAGGTGGTATCCACCGGAGTGGCGGATGGCCTGAGGGGCACCCTCGTCGTCATAGTCGAAGTCGACGGTGTTGTCGTTGCGGTCGGCCATTCGCTCCAGGAGTGCCACGCCACCGGCAGGAGCGGCGAAGCGGCGGCTGATGCCCGTGAGCGGCTCGGTGATGAGGTAGCCACCCGTGTCCAGCCGGGTCAGAGGCCAGAGAGGGCCGCTCTCAGGAGATACGGAAACCGCGGGCCCCTCGGGGTGCGGATAGGCCAGCAGCATGCCGTCCTCGGTGACGAACACGACCCCTTGCTCGTCGATTTCGAGACGCTGGTCGACAGTGGAGGACCAACTGGGCCCGAACCACCGGCCCGAGCGACCACCCGACGAAGCGCGGCGGGTGAAGTCGAAGGCCAGGGTCCCCGGCAACGCGACATCGGTCTGCGCCAGGTACATATGGCCCGTAGCCGGGTCGACCGGGTCGCCGCATCCTTTGATCAGGCCTTTCAGCCTGCTGTAGGCGCCCTTTGAGCCTTCCGCGAGCAATCCTCGGGCGGACTTGAGGCCCCGTAGACCTCCAGCCATCGCCTTCATGCCGCCGCGGAGGTTCTTCATCTCCTTGAGGCCCTTGGCGAGTTTGCCGAGGCTGGTGATGCCCTTGCCGCCGGGTATGCAGTCCAGGGCGGCGAATGCCACGTCCCATAGGGTCGCTTGCCCTTGGGAGTATTTGTAGAGCGTGTCCGCGAGCACGACGAGGGCCGCGACCAGCACGATCGCGCCGAGGATCGGCCCGCCGATGATCATCGCGATGATCCCGACGACCGCCACGACCACCTTGCAGACCGTGACGATGGTGTCCCAGTTGTCCTCGAACCAGTGACCGACGTCCTGCCACCAGTGCCGGTTCGGGATCCCGGCGTCGGACGCTTCGTCGATCTTCCGCTTCGCCTCACCCGCCGCGTCGTCCCGCATCTTGCGGGCGTCCTCGGCCATCTTCTTCGCCGCATCGAGGGCGTTCTGGGCGGTGGTGACGTCCGACTGGGCCTGGGTGTGCGCGGACTTGGCGCTCTGCACGTCCCGGGTGGCGGCCCGCACCTTCCCCTCGTCCGGCTTGTCGGCGCTGGACTTGCTGCCGGTGGGATCGTCCTTGTACTTGTCCGCTTCCTTCGTCGCCCGCGTGACCCACGAATCGGCGGAGGACAGCCGGGACTTGGCGGAGGAGAGGTCGGCCTGGGCTTCCTTCGCCTTGGCGAGCGCCTTGTCGGCCAGCGCCTGCGCCCGCTCCAGCTTCGGCCAGTAGTCCGCGAGGGCGTCGCCGCACATCTCGTAGGACTTCTTGAGCTTCTTCAGGTTCTTCGGGACGTCCTTGAACTGCTCCTTGAACACCTCTGCCGACTTGCCGGCCCATTGGAGGAGGGTGTCCTCGCCGGCCATGCCCTTGACCAGGCGGAGCGCGTCGGAGACGTCGTCGGCGAAATCGTGCAGCTGGGTGGCCAGGGTGCGGACGCGCTGCGGGTCACCGGGGGTCGGGTCCCTGTCGAGGCCGAGTGGATGCCAGTCCGCCGGTCGGTACCCCACCATGTCCCGCAACCCCCGTCGCGTACGACCCGTCAACACACCTGTGCACACGCGAACTTACAAGGAACTGTCGTTCGAGGTGAAGCCCGGCGCGCAGGCCGGTCGTGGGCCGGGCTCTCAGGCGCCGGGACGGTCGCTGATGGTCCAGAAGCGTGAATCCTTCGGCGGAGCCGGGCGCGCGTTCCAGCCGGACAGGTCCTCTTCGGGATCTCCGTCCGGTGTCCGCCACTCAATGGGCTCAAAGTAGAGCCGGTAGGCCCAGAACTCGGGAAACTCATGGCACATGAGATCCGGATAGGGTTCTATCTCAGCGCCTTCATAGGCCGCGTTGACCCGCGCAACCGCCTCTGGGGGAGAAATGCCGAACCTGGTCACCAGCACTTCGGCGATGGCCCGAAAGAACTCGAGCATCCCTTCATCGAGTTCCACAAGAAATTCCTGGGTTCTCACCCCGGTGCCCCTTCTGGCGTCGAGTGGTCAGGGCGCCGCGTCCTCGGTCGACGGCGGACGGTTTCCGGATCAGGCTCCGGTGCGAAGGCGGGACGGGCGCTGGGGAAGTCGCCGGGGAACACGTCCATGCGGGTTGCGCCGGCCAGGACGGACACGAGGAACTCCACGATTCCACCGTCGGAGCAAGGCCACTTGGTGTTGCGTGCCCCCTTCGCGGTGACGGTCCACTCGTCCGGGGCTGCCTCGGGTTCGGTGACCCAGTAGATCGTGTCTCCGTTGTCGGTCCTGCCGACCGCGAGTAGGTGATCGATCCTCGGGACTTCCTTCTGCAAGCTCTCCGGCATCTGCCCCAGCAACTCGGCGGCGCGTTCGGCGGGTCGACGAGGCGTGTCGGCCAGAACTCCGAACGCGGGTGCAGGATGGTCATGAAGTCCTCGAAGCCGCCCGGCCCGTACCGCTCCGACAGCCACTTGTAGTCGTCGGGCAGGGGGACACCGAGTTCGTCCTCCACTCGCTCCCAGTCGACGGTGTCGTCCACGGTCGCGTCCGCGGACGGTGGTGGTGGCGGTACGAGTCGTAGCAGCTCTTCGCGTGCGGTCGTCGTCACTGCGTCTCCATGCATTCAGCGGTGGCGGCGGCCACGCAGGGCCCGACGGCCGTCTTCGATCGCGTCCACGGAGCTCAGCCACCAGTACTCCAGCTTGTTGCGCACCGTCAGGTACACCCATCGGCGTTTGAACCAGGGCGGCAGGTCCCGGTACGGCACGAAGGTCAGCGTGTCCCTGATCGGGTGCTCGGCGACGCCCCCGAGGCCTTCGGCGCGCAAGGCCGCGAACAGTTCCGGGGTCAGGCGCTGGTTGAGCCGTGCCGCGTGCCCGGCCGCGACGAAGGCGTTCATGCGCTGGAGGCCGTCCGGGAACCCCATCACCTGGACGATCCGGGGCGACGCCTCCTCCAGCGGGCAGTGGAACGCCAGCCCGATCACCGCCGTGCCGAGGTGGTCCTCTCCGCGTTCGAACGCGGCGTCCCATTCCGCAGGGTCGGCGAGCCCCAGCAGCCCCTCGCCCGTCTCCCACCGCAAAGGATCAGTCCGCGAACCGGAACGTCGACGTGATCGCGTCGAAGATGTCGAAGAAGGAGTCGGCAAGGTCGAGGACCTGGCTGCTGCCGGCGACCAGGGCGACCTTGCCCTCCTGGCCGGGGACCGGGATGAACGTCTGCATCAGGACCGCGCGGATCGTGCGGTTGAGGCTGTCCTCCGGGATCGGGATGTCCTCGATGCCATAGGTGCGCGCGGCGGGGCCGACGCCGGGGATGTCGACGGTCGTCACCTTGCGCCAGGAGTCGCCCTCCCGGTGGGCCTCCTTGGGAGCGAGCTGGGCAGCGATGGCGGCCGGGTCGTTGGAGAGGGGCGCGCCCTCGCGGGTACGGCCGCCGACCAGCGACACCGTGACCGAGCCGGTGATCGGGGTGTCCCCGCCGAAGCTCTCCGCCATGCAGCCGCAGTACATCGCGCCCGACTTCCACGCGTCGGCCGCGGACCTGCGCAGGAAGCCGACGTACGTGTCCCGGTACTGCGCCAGCTCCGGGTACTGGGCGATGCGCTCGTTCACCATCCGCCGGATCGAGTCGTCCCGCGACTCCGGCCGCACGTCGAACTCCCACCACGACTCCGGCACCTTGATCCGGAATCCGCCGCGCTCGATCGTGAGCGTCTCCATGTAGCGGGCCATGCTGTACGCCACCCCTCCCCCGATGATCTGATATACGGTGCGGCCCAGACTACGAGACGCGCGAACGGGGGACGGTCACGTGGGCAACGGCAAGAGCGATCTCGCCATACCGCTGAGCGAGCTTGAGGACTACGGCCGCAAGCTGCGCTCCATCAAGGAACGTCTCAACCACACCAAGAAGATGTTCGAGTCCTACAAGGACGACGTCGGCAGCGGCACGGTCTACGACGCCCTCGACGACTTCGAGTCCAACTGGCACGACGGCCGCGAGGACATCACCAAGCAGATCGATTCGCTCGCCGACATGTCCGACACAGTGGTCCGCGAGTTCAAGAAGCTGGACGACGACCTCGCGAAGAAGGCGAAGGACGCGGTACGGCCGGAGGGGCAGCAGCAACCGCAGAGCGGTGGCGGAAACAAGGCGGAGTAGTCCGTGTAGTCCGTGTAGTCCGCATAGTCCGAGTAGTCGCGTTCCTTGCGGATAAGCTCACGGTATGCCGGACACCGCACTGCTCGTCATCGACATGCAGCGTGCCCTGTTGAAGGACGCCTACGACGGTGACGTCTGCCTGGGGCGGGTCGCCGAGCTTGCGGATCGGGCCCGCGCGGCGGGGGTACCGGTCGTCTACCTACGGCAGCAGTTCGATCAGGTGCCCGCGGAGTGGCTGGAAGTCCATCCGACGCTGACGCCTCAGCCGGGGGACGTCGTCCTCGACAAGGACAGCGCGGACTCCTTCCTCGGCACGGCGCTCGGCGAGGTCCTGGCCGAACTGGCCGTACACCGTCTCGTCGTCACCGGCTACGCCTCCGACTACTGCGTCGACTCCATCAGCCGCAGCACCCTCTCCCACGGCTACGACCTCGTCCTCGTCGCCGACGGCCACACCACGATGGAACGCCCGGCCGGCGCCCGGCCCACGGCCGCACAGATCGTCGCGCACCACAACGGAATCTTCTCGGTCATCCAGTACGCGGGCAGGTCGGTCACCGTCGCTCCGGCGGCGGAGATCCGCTTCGACGCCTCACTCGCGAGCTGAACGGCCGGCTTCGTCCACGATGTTCCATGCCTGCGGCAGCTCGACGCCGCAGAAGACGCAGACGAAGTCGGCCTCTCGGACGATGTTGTGTTCCGCGCAGGCCGGGCAGCGGCGGAACACCACCTCGTGTGTGAAGGCGGTGGGGCGGCGGAGCGGAATGCGGTCGAGTGCGCGGGCCACCGCAGGCCACGACGTGACGTCGGGGCAGTAGCCCGTCGACTGGTTGCTGACCTCGTCCACCGTCCAGCGACCCGCCTCGCGTACGCATACGAAGGTGATCTCCCCGGCGCCGAGTACGGCCGCTCCGCCCGCGCAGGCCACGTGCTCGCTACGGCGGGCGGCCAGCCGTAGCAACCCGTCGAGGCCAACGACGTACGTGAACGGTTCGGCCAGCTCAGCCTGTGACTGGCGTCCGGCCCACGACTCGAAGTCGACCACGGACGCGATCCGGGTTCCGGTGGCCGTGGATTGCCGTGCCGTGACGGCGAGTTCGGCGGGGCCGACGTAGCGGTAGCCGCGCTCCGGTGGGCCCTCGCCGAGCAGTTCCTCCAGCGTCCCGTCGTACGACCGGAGTCCCGCCTTGACGTGGTCCGGAGTGGGTGAGTCCGGGCGGAGCACCGACGGCAGACGGGCGACTCGCCACATGCGGTGGACGTGGTGCGGGGTGACGTTCCCGGTCGGGTCCGCCAGGTCGCAGGCGTTGGCGAGGACCTCGGTGACCTGGGATGCGCCCGTGGCGGCGTCCGTACCGGCGTCGAGGGCGACCGCCACCAACATGTCCAGGAACTCGGTCAGTTGGAGGTCGGCCGCCATGCGGCACATGCGGCGTACGACCGACGGCGACGGGTCGTGGAGGCTCTCGGTCCCCGTCACTCCGGCGGACCAGAGGACGAGGATCGGCGCGTACAGGTCGTAGTCCCGGAAGTAGCCCATCTCGTCGGCGGTCGCCCTGGCCTCGTCGCCGTCGAAGGCACAGAGCGAGCAGACGGCGGCGAAGAGGCCGTCCCACTGTTGCCGCCTGCCCTCCAGGAACTCGCCGACCGAGACATCGGCGAACGACCAGGTGCCGGTGGCGTTCAGCGCGCCCACGGCCACGACCGCCCCGAGCGGTGCGAACAGCTCGCGGGCGTATCTCACTCGCCGGTGGCGGCCGCGTGGGAGAGGAAAGCCGTCCAGGTGGCGGGCGGGAAGGTGAGGTGGGGGCCGCGGAACGGAGTCGCGGTGTTCTTGGAGTCGCGGATATGGATGGTGACGGGGGTGGTGGCGACTTCGACGCAGGAGTCGCCTTCACTGCCACTGCTGTAACTGCTCTTGAACCACGTCAGACCGGAGGCGTCCTCGGCCGAGGTCCTGCGGATCATGTCTCCCCCAGCAGTTGTTCGATGAAGGCCGTCGACTCACGTGGCGTGAGCGCCTGCGCCCGGATGATGCCATACCGCAGTTCAAGGATACGGAGCTGCTTCGAATCGGACACCGGTCGGCCGTTGGCCACTGCCGGCGAACGCCCCACCGCCGAGCCGTCCTCGGACTTCAGCACCTCGATTCCGCCGTCGACCCCGGCGTGCTCGTCACGATCCATCGGCATCACCTGAAGCTCGACGTTCCGCAAGTGGCCTGCCTCCAGCAGGTGTTCCAGCTGCTGACGGAGCACCGCCCGCCCGCCGAGCGGACGCCGAAGCGTCCATTCCTCCAGCACGAAGCTGAGTTCGGGCGCCGGGTCCCGCTCGAAGACGGCCTTACGGGCCACGCGCGCGGCGATGAACCGCTCCACCTCGTCCCCGCTGTACGCCGGGCGACGCATCAGGAGCAGCCCGCGTGCGTATTCGGGCGTCTGCAACAGCCCGTGGATGTGGAGCGGGTCGTAGAGCTGGAGCTCGACCGCCCGCGCCTCCAGCTGCGCCAGGTCACGCACCTTCTTGGGGTACCGAACCCGCCGTACGTCCTCCTTCATCGCCGAGAGCAGCCCATCCGCCCCCAGCACCTCGTCCGCCCTGTCCAGATACTCCGGCCGGGGAATCCGCTTCCCGCCCTCGATCTTGTAGACCATGTCTTCCCCGTACCCGACCGCCACCCCGAACTCGGCGGCCCGCATCCCCACCGCCTCCCGCCGCAGCTTCAGCTGCCGCCCGACGGTCGCGATGACCGCGACGCCCCACTCGTCGTCGGGATCCACCTCCCAACCCGGCTCGTCCGCCTCGCTCTTGAGCCGCCCCACCGCACCGTCCACACTCATCCCGCACCCCTCCGTCGTACGACCGTGCCACGACGACGCCCTACCCGTACGGCCGCATTCGACAGCCCGGACAGCGCCGGACAAGCAGCGGACAGTGACCGTACGCAACGACTCCGTCACTGTTCACGGTAGGCGCGCGCGGCCACGCGGAGTGACGTGAACTGGGGAATCTCCACCCCCCGACCGCCCGATCCGCGTCTTCGGCGTCACCGTCACGCGGTCCGCCGCGAGGCGGTGACGCCCGCCGCCAAGTAGTTAAGAAACCCAGGGAAATCCCCCTCCCCAACCCCACCCGCCTCCCCGCCGCCGCCCGTCACTCTCCGGAGTGAACATGGCCAACTGGGCTGGATTCGGTGCCGGTTGCCCGGCATATGCTCGCCGCGACAACACCGGGTGACGGCCAGGGCAACACACGGTCACCCGCGACGCACATACGACGGCCCCCGGCCGGGACTAGCGATCCCGATCGAGGGCCTGACCACCTAGGAAGTCAGACCTTCCCGATGGATGCACAGCACACTAGCGCGCCCTCGCGCGCCCGGTCAGCCGTTCCCGGGGCGAACCCCTCGTCCGGGGTGACCCACGTCAACGTCCGGCTCACCACGCGGTACACGGTGGTCGACAACCGCCTCCTCCAGCACCGCGGACTCTCCCTCACCGCGATCGGCCTCGCGGGCCACATCCAGTCGCTGCCGACCGGCGCCCGCGTGGACATCAAGTCGCTGACCGCGCGTTTCCCGGAAGGCGAGGTGCGGATCGCGGCGGCGCTGCGCGAACTGGAGGCCCACGGCTACCTGTCCCGGACACGCGAGCGACTGCCGAACGGCCGGATGGTCTCGCGGACGGTGTCGTACAACCAGCCGATGGGGGCGGAGGACGTACGAGGGGTTACGCCACCACCACCGTCACCCCGCCCGAAGCGGACACAGCCTCCGCGCCCCTCGAAGCCACCGCTCCCGGAACCCGCCACCACCCCAGCCGATCCGACGCGCAGGCATACGGCCACCGACCTCCTCTCCCGCCTCCACCACGAGGACCCCCGCCTCCTCCTCGCCGAACGCGAGGTGGTGCGGCTCGCCCCGGCCGTCGACGCCTGGCTCGAACGCGGGGCCTCCCCCGAGGCCGTACGACGCGCCCTGACGTCCGGCCTCCCGGCCGAGCCGCTCCTCCGCCCAGCGGGCCTGGTGGCTCACCGCCTCACCGAGCACCTGCCACCGCCGTTGCCTCCCGCGCCGCCCCGCCCGCTCCCCTTCCAGGACTGCGACGGCTGCGACCGCCCGTTCCGCGCAGCCGGACCGGGACGCTGCCGGGACTGCCGTGCGCCCCAGCCGCTGCCAACGGCCTCCTGACCAGCACCTGCCTACACCGACCTGACGGAAATCCGCCCCCTGGAACGCCGGGTGGACACCCTTCTCCGTCTGGACACGGCGGCCGACGGCAGCTTCCTGCTCGTCGTCTGCCGGGACAGGCACACGGCCACGTGGGCCACGCAGCAGTTCAGTATCGGGCCACCCCAGTGGCCCACCCTCACCCTGCGTCCCCTCGTTCTGGGTCCGGACACCGTGCCCGTCATCGACACCCCGGAAGCAGCCGCCAAGGACATTCCGCTCGCGGTGCTGTCCTCCACGCTGCACAGCCGTGCCCCGGAGGCCGGTGCCAAACTGAAGTCACTGGCAGCCGCCCTGAAGGGCCCGCAGGCCGACGGCGAAGACACCGCGAGCATCTACATCGAGCTCACCGAACAAGGCCTGGACGAGACGCCGCCGGCCGCGGATCTCTGGAGGCACCTCATGGCCGTCGGCCTCTCCATCTTCCAGTCCCAGACGGCCCAGGCCCTGCGCGCCGAAGGCCTCTCCGAAGGTCTCTCCGAAGCCCTCCTCGTCGTTCTGAGCGGCCGTGGCGTCGACATCAGCGACGCAGCCCGCGACCGCATCACCTCCTGCGACGACCACGACACCCTCACCGCCTGGCTGACCCGGGCCGCCACGGCCACCACCAAGGCCGAGCTCTTCGCCGACGTGGAAGAGTGAGCAGCCCGAGAAAAAGGGCAGGTTAATTCCCGGTTATTCGGAATGAACAACCTCTGGAAATGCCGATCACGAAAGCCTGTGAGCCACCCTTTCAGATCATTTCCAAGCCCTTTGAATTACCTGGCCTTGGCTTTACCATCGCGCAATGCGTATTTCCGAGGTCGAAGCAGCCAACGCCCGCATGCTGGCCCACGCGCCATCGGTCCGGCCCGTTGCGACCGGGGACATCATCCGGGTGCACCGCAAGAAGTTTCCCTACCGGGGCTTCGTCGAGATCGACTCTCCGTACTGTCCGCCGTTCGTGATGTTCTGCGTGAACGACGATGCGGTGGCCATGGACACCCTGTGGAACGGGACGTTCGGCTACGAGCCCGGCACGCTCGCCTCCTGGTCCCGGCTGGCCGCGCGGAGCACGACGATCGCCGATGTCGGCGCGCACGTCGGCTACTTCTCGATGATCGCCGCGCATGCCAACCCGAAGGCGAAGGTGCACTCCTTCGAGCCGGTCGACCAGATCCACGCCCGGCTGTCGGTGAACGTCCGTTCCAACGGCGTCCAGAACGTCAAGCTCCACCAGGCGGGCGTGTCGAGCGAGCCCGGCTGGGCCGACATCAGTGTCCGGTTCTCCGGGAACCTGCTGTCCACCGGCTCCACCTTGGAGGGCGCCGCACCCGACGCCCAGCTCAAGCGCATTCCGCTGCTCACGCTGGACGAGGTGTTCGCCGAGACCAGGCTGGACCTCGTCAAGATCGACGTGGAGGGGCACGAGATGTCGGTGCTGCGCGGGGCCCGGCGGGTGCTGCGGCGCGACCGGCCGACCCTGGTGATGGAGGCCCTGGTCGACGCCGCCCTCGACGACCTCGTCGCCGAGTTCGAACCCCTCGGCTACGACGTCCACTGGATCGCCGAGCACGACGGTTCGCTGGTGCACTGGAAGGAACCCAGGCCGCCGCACACCCGCAACCTGCTCTTCGCGCCGCAGGCCTGAGCGGCGCACGCCTGACGGACACGCCGTACGTCGCCTACTCCAAGCGCGCCCGCAACGACCCGGCCGACCCGGCCGAGCACACCCGCCCCGAGCCGATCCCCGTGAACCCCTCGCCCAAGCCCCGCTCCACCGGCCCGGTCGCCCTGCTCACCGGCGGCTCCACCGTCAGCGCCGGCGAGACCTTCACCCAGGCCCTGATCGACCGCCCCGGCCGTACGGTCCGCATCGGCCGGCCGACCCAGGGCGTCTTCTCGGACGTCATGACCCGCGGCCTCCCCGACGGCATGGCGGTCTGGCTCCCGAACGAGGAGTACCTGACACGGGACGACCACACCTTCGACGGGACCGGGATCCCGCCGCAGATCGGCGAACCGGTCTTCACGGACGAGGAGTTCACGAAGGGGCGGGACTCCGCGTTCGACCGGGCGGTGGCGCTGCTGCGGTCCGCCCGCTGACCCTCGCCTAGGGCCTGTCTGACAATTCCCGTCGTCGCCCGGAGGGCGGCCTCGCGGCGTCAGGTGCGTGCTCTCGGCGTGCCGGGCGTAGGCCCTCGTACTGGACGTACTTGGGTCTGCGCCCGGTGCGGCGAGAGTGCGTGCATGGCGTCGCGAGGCAGACGGGAATTGTCAGACAGGCCCTAGAGCCGCCGGCTCTCCGGCGGGCCCAGATACGTCGGTGTCAGTCCGCCCGTGTCGAGCACCAGCCGCTGCAGCACCACCGTGGGGTCCACCGACCAGAACTTCAGGCGGTGGACCCCGGATGCCAGCGTGTGGCGGGTCGCCGTCCGGTTGACGTTGTCGGAGGTGTTGCGCGCCCAGACCGCGTTGAGCAGGCCGTCGTCGGCGCCCGCGGTGATGTCGACCCGCTGGGGCTCGTCGTCGTCGAAGGACAGCGCGTAGCGCAGGCCGGCGCCCGTCGGCAGCGTCGGATTCCGCGGTGACAGGTACGCCCACACCGTCACCTCCCCCGCCGAGAGCAGGCTCACCTCGTACTCCAGCCGGGGCCAGGAGTCCGGGGAGTCGCCCCAGCCTCCCGTGACCGGCCATGCCGTCATCCCCGCCCCGGTGCGGCCGATCCCCGCCAGCCGGCGCCACTCCCCGGCCGACCGGTCGTAGTGCTCCGCGTCGATCGCCGCACAGCCGCCCGCCTCGACGAATCCCCTCAGCCCCCGTGCCGACGGCTTCTCCGCGACGCACGCCACCGTCACCGACTCCCCCGCCCCGCTCACCGTGAGCGTCCCCTCCGCGCGGCCGTCCGGCGCCCGGGACCAGTCCACCCGCACCTCCACCCTGACCTGCTGCGCCACCCGGCCACGGGGACGGTCCACCGTCAGCCAGGGTGCCGATGTCTCCACCCGGTAGTCGAAGGGCGTGCGACCCCGGTTGAAGACCTCCACGTACTGCTGTGGCCGGGTCTGGTGGGGGCTGAACGGCGGCAGGGTCATGGCCCCCTCCTCGTCGGGGTCCACCGACACCCCCAGCCCCGCCGCCCGCGGCACCTCGATCCGCCGTACCGCCGGGAAGAGCACGTCCGGGAGCGCCACGTTGTCCTTCTCCGGCTGCTGCCAGGGCGCGTTGGGGCCGTAGCGGTCCACGTCCCCGTAGTCGATGTGCGGCTGGGTCTGGAAGCCCTGCCACTTGCCGTCCGCCACCCGGGAGTTGAAGCGGTCGGCCAGGGCGAAGTCCCGGAGCAGGCCCTGCTCAGCCTCCGCCGCGCGGTCGTTCGTCGCCGCCCTGCCCTGGCGGGCGTAGAGCAGGTTCGTGAACTCGGCCTCCCGCAGCGCGTACAGGTTGGCGGTCGCCGCGACTTCGTACCCGACCAGTTCGAACCACGCGTCCTGGGCGGCCGCCGGCAGCCGGCGCGCGATCCGCGCCGCCCGTCTTCCCAGCTCCCGCCACTCCTCCGTGACCCGCTCCAGCTCACCGTGGCCGAAGGAGAAGGGCGTCTGCCGGTCGTCGTACACCACCTGGCCGTCGTCCCCGAGCGTGATCCGGCGGTTCAGCAGCTCCGGTTTGCGGCGCGCCTGCAACTGGCCGTAGCGCGCGAGCAGTTCGGCGATCTCCGGCGCCGCCGCCGCGCCGAAGTTCTGCCTGGCGTACCGCCGTTCCCACTCCCCCAACCGGTCGAAGCTCCAACGCTCGGGATCCCAGGCGTAGTTCAGGAAGAACTCGGTCGGCAGTTCGTTGCCCTTCAGGTCGCCCACGTTGGCCACCC
The DNA here is from genome assembly GCF_002217755.1 of Streptomyces hyaluromycini. Taxonomy (GTDB): domain Bacteria; phylum Actinomycetota; class Actinomycetes; order Streptomycetales; family Streptomycetaceae; genus Streptomyces; species Streptomyces hyaluromycini. The sequence goes on from NZ_BCFL01000016.1 coordinate 1,391,547, forward strand.
ACAGGCCGTGGTTGCCGTAGGCGTGCGCCTGGTGGAGCTGGTCCCAGACGTTGCGGAGGTTGGCGGTGTCGACCCACTTGTAGTTGCGGCCGGCTCCCACGTAGTCGAAGTGGTAGTAGAGGCCGTATCCGCCGGTGCGCGGCTCCTGCGGGGAGGGGTGCTTGCGGATGTTGCCCCAGTTGTCGTCCGTGAGGACCACGGTCACGTCGTCCGGTGCGCGCAGGCCGCGGTCCCAGTAGCGCTGGACCTCCTTGTACAGGGTCCAGACCTGGGGGGTCTCGGCGGCCGGCCTGCCCGTCACCTCCTCGATGATCTGCCGTTGCGCCGCGATGATCTCCCGCATCAGCTCGATGCCGTCGCCGTCGGGGAGGCCGGTGTCGCCGTTGCCGCGCATGCCGAGGGTGACCACGCCCTCGAACCCCTCGTCGGCCATGCGCTGGATGCCGGCCCGCCAATAGGCCCGGATCGCCTCGGCGTTGCGGAGGTAGGACCATTCGCCGGTGCCCCCGTAGGGGTCGGTGCCGCCCGCCGCGTGGCGGTTCCACTCCTCGATGCCCCGCATCATGGGCGCCTCATGAGACGTGCCCATGACAACACCGTATTCGGCGGCCCGCCTGTGGTTCTCCGGGTCGTCCTCCGCGAACGCCCTTCCCCAGACGGCCGGCCAGAGGTAGTTGCCCTTCAGCCGCAGCAGGACCTCGAAGACCTTCGCGTAGAAGTCCGCGTTGAAGCCGCCGGGATGGCCGGGGGCCTTGCCCGGGCCGAAGCGGGCCGGGGCCCAGGTGCCGAGCGCCGGGTTCTCGTCGTTGATGAAGAAGCCGCGGTACTTCACCGCCGGGGTGCCCTGCGTGTGGCGGCCCGGCAGCACCCAGACCTCGTCGCGGTGGACCGGCGGTACGTCGTCCCACCAGTACCAGGGCGAGACCCCGATGCCGTACGAGACGTCGTACGCCCCGAAGATCGTGCCGCGCGGGTCGCTGCCCGCGATGACGAAGGCCTGGTCGACACCCGGCAGGGGGTGGTCGACCACCGTCTGGAGCGAGGTCTCCCAGCGGTCCCGGATCCCCGTCACGTCCAGCTTTCCGGACGCCACCAGGCCGTCGATCAGCGGGCTGCGGCCGATCGTGCCGACCAGCACCGCACGCCGGGCGATCGTCGCGGCCGGCCGTACCCCCGTCACCCGCCCGATGTCGTCGCGGAGGTCGCCCGCCACCCGTACGACCCCGGGATGGTCGTCGGCGCTCACCACGACCGGGGCGCCGACCAGGGAGAACGCCCCCGAGGTGAAGGAGATGCAGGCGCCGGGGTCCGTCGTGCGGAGCCCGGAATCCGGGGCACCCCGCGCGATCCCCGACGACAGCACCGGCACCGCGGCGGCACCTGCGCCCAGCACAGCCCTCCGGCTGACAGACATGGCTCACCCCTCCACCCGACTCCACCCGAATTTGGTCAGCGGCATGACAAATGGTGGGTGAGCGGCCCCGGGGGAACCAGGGGTCGTACGCGCCGAATAGTTTCGAGGCCCCGAGACGCCCCGCACCGCACCCCGGGGATGCCGAAAGGGCCCGTACGACCGAAGTCGTACGGGCCCCTTCAGATACCCACCGGGTCAGCCCTTGCGGGCCGAGATCACTTGTTGATCTTGGTGACCTGGCCGGCGCCGACCGTGCGGCCACCCTCACGGATGGCGAACTTCAGGCCCTCTTCCATGGCGACGGGCTGGATGAGCTCCACCTTCATCTCGGTGTTGTCACCCGGCATGACCATCTCGGTGCCCTCGGGGAGGGTCACGACGCCGGTCACGTCCGTCGTACGGAAGTAGAACTGCGGACGGTAGTTGTTGAAGAACGGCGTGTGGCGGCCACCCTCGTCCTTGGAGAGGATGTAGGCCTGCGCCTCGAACTCGGTGTGCGGGGTGACCGAGCCCGGCTTGATGATGACCTGGCCGCGCTCGACGTCCTCGCGCTTGATGCCACGGAGCAGCAGACCGACGTTCTCACCGGCCTGGCCCTCGTCGAGCAGCTTGCGGAACATCTCGATGCCGGTGACCGTGGTGGTGGTCTTCTCGGTCTTGATGCCGATGATGTCGACGGTCTCGTTGACCTTGAGGACACCACGCTCGATACGACCGGTGACGACGGTGCCACGACCGGTGATCGTGAAGACGTCCTCGATCGGCATCAGGAACGGCTTGTCGACGTCACGCTCGGGCTGCGGGATGTTCTCGTCGACAGCGTTCATGAGGTCGAGCACGGACTGCGTCCACTCGGCGTCGCCCTCCAGCGCCTTCAGCGCGGAGACGCGGACGACCGGGAGGTCGTCGCCCGGGAACTCGTACTCGGAGAGCAGCTCACGGACCTCAAGCTCGACGAGCTCCATGATCTCCTCGTCGTCCACCATGTCGGCCTTGTTCAGGGCGACAACGATGTACGGAACGCCGACCTGGCGGGCCAGGAGCACGTGCTCCTTGGTCTGCGGCATCGGGCCGTCGGTGGCGGCCACGACCAGGATCGCGCCGTCCATCTGCGCGGCACCGGTGATCATGTTCTTGATGTAGTCCGCGTGACCCGGGCAGTCGACGTGGGCGTAGTGACGGGTCTCCGTCTGGTACTCGACGTGCGCGATGGAGATGGTGATACCGCGCTGACGCTCCTCGGGCGCCTTGTCGATGTTGTCGAACGCGGTCGCCTCGTTCAGGTCCGGGTACGCGTCGTGCAGCACCTTGGTAATGGCGGCCGTGAGGGTCGTCTTACCGTGGTCGATGTGACCGATGGTGCCGATGTTGACGTGCGGCTTAGTCCGCTCGAACTTCGCCTTCGCCACTGGGGTCCTCCTGGAAGTGGTTCTGTACGCCTTGACTCGATCGGCGCCAGGTGATCTTTGCTGTTAGGTCCCGGGCCCCGGGCCATTCCGCCACGAATGCGGAGGAACGGCCCGTGAGGCTCCGGGGTCAAGCCTAAAGCGTGTGCGCGCGGTGCGTTGAACGCGGTGCGCTACTCGCCCTTGGCCTTCGCGATGATCTCCTCGGCGACGTTCCGGGGAACCTCGGCGTAGGAGTCGAACTGCATGGAGTAGCTGGCCCGGCCGGACGTCTTGCTGCGCAGGTCGCCGACGTAACCGAACATCTCCGAGAGGGGCACGAGGCCCTTCACGACGCGGGCACCGGCCCGCTCCTCCATGGCCTGGATCTGGCCACGGCGGGAGTTGATGTCGCCGATGACCTCACCCATGTAGTCCTCGGGCGTGGTGACCTCGACGGCCATCATCGGCTCAAGGAGCACGGGGGACGCCTTGCGCGCGGCCTCCTTGAAGGCCTGCGAACCGGCGATCTTGAAGGCGAGCTCGGAGGAGTCGACCTCGTGGTAGGCGCCGTCGAGAAGCGTGACGCGGACGCCCGTCATCTCGTAGCCGGCGAGGATGCCGAACTGCATGGCCTCCTGCGCACCGGCGTCCACCGAAGGGATGTACTCCTTCGGGATACGGCCACCGGTCACCTTGTTCACGAACTCGTACGAGGTGTCGCCACCCTCAAGGGGCTCGATCGCGATCTGCACCTTGGCGAACTGACCGGTACCACCGGTCTGCTTCTTGTGGGTGTAGTCGACGCGCTCGACGGCCTTGCGGATCGTCTCGCGGTACGCGACCTGCGGCTTGCCGACGTTGGCCTCGACCTTGAACTCACGGCGCATACGGTCGACCAGCACCTCAAGGTGCAGCTCGCCCATACCACCGATGATGGTCTGGCCGGTCTCCTCGTCCGAGTGGACCTGGAAGGACGGGTCCTCCTCGGCCAGGCGCTGGATCGCGATGCCCAGCTTCTCCTGGTCGCCCTTCGACTTGGGCTCGATGGCGACCTGGATGACCGGCGCCGGGAAGTCCATGGACTCCAGGATCACCGGGGCCTTGTCGTCGCACAGCGTCTCACCGGTCGTGGTCTGCTTCAGACCCATGACGGCGATGATGTCGCCGGCGCCCACCGACTCGATCTCCTCACGCTTGTTCGCGTGCATGCGGTAGATCTTGCCGATGCGCTCCTTCTTGCCCTTGACGGAGTTCAGCACGGCGGTGCCGGACTCCAGGCGGCCCGAGTAGACCCGGACGAAGGTGAGCTTGCCGAGGTGCGGGTCGCTCATGATCTTGAACGCCAGCGCGGACAGCGGCTCGTCGTCGGACGGCCTGCGCTTGACGACCTCCTCCGGGTTGTTGACGGCGTGGCCCTCGATGGCCTCGACGTCAAGCGGGGAGGGGAGGTAGCGCACGACCGCGTCGAGCAGGGGCTGAACGCCCTTGTTCTTGAACGCGGTACCGCAGAACACCGGGGTGACGGTGATGTCCTTGGACTTGCCGGACGCGATGGTGATACGACGGATCGCGGCGTACAGCTGCTCCTCGGAGGGCTCCTCGCCCTCCAGGTACAGCTCCATGATCTCTTCGTCGTTCTCGGCCACGGCCTCCAGAAGCTTGCCGCGGTACTCCTCGGCAGCCTCGGTGTGGGTGGCCGGGATGTCGACGACGTCGTACATCTCGCCCTTGGTGGCCTCGGCGGACCAGACGAGCGCCTTCATGCGGACGAGGTCCACGACGCCCTGGAAGTCGGCCTCGGCACCGATCGGGAGCTGCATCACGATCGGCTGCGCGCCCAGACGGTCCTTGATCATGTCCACGCAGCGGTGGAACTCGGCACCGGTCCGGTCGAGCTTGTTGACGAAGCAGATACGCGGGACGCCGTAGCGGTCCGCCTGACGCCAAACCGTCTCGGACTGGGGCTCCACGCCGGCAACGCCGTCGAACACCGTCACGGCGCCGTCGAGGACGCGGAGCGAACGCTCCACCTCGACGGTGAAGTCGACGTGACCCGGGGTGTCGATGATGTTGATCGTGTGGTCGACGTCTTCGAGCGGCCAGTGACAGGTGGTGGCAGCAGAGGTGATCGTGATGCCACGCTCCTGCTCCTGCTCCATCCAGTCCATGGTGGCAGCACCGTCGTGGACCTCACCGATCTTGTACGACACACCGGTGTAGAACAGGATGCGCTCGGTGGTGGTCGTCTTGCCCGCGTCGATGTGGGCCATGATCCCAATGTTGCGGACCTTGGCCAGGTCAAGCGAAGTGGTAGCCATAAGGCTTCAGTCTTCTCTCGGTCTCGATGTGGACTGCGACTACCAGCGGTAGTGCGCGAAGGCCTTGTTGGACTCGGCCATCTTGTGCGTGTCCTCGCGCTTCTTGACGGCCGCACCGAGGCCGTTCGAAGCGTCGAGAAGCTCGTTGAGCAGACGCTCGGTCATGGTCTTCTCGCGACGGGCGCGGGAGTAGCCGACCAGCCAGCGCAGCGCCAGGGTGTTGGCGCGGCCGGGCTTGACCTCGACCGGCACCTGGTAGGTGGCGCCACCGACACGGCGGGACTTGACCTCAAGCGTGGGCTTGATGTTCTCCAGCGCGCGCTTGAGCGTGATGACCGGGTCGTTGCTGGTCTTCTCGCGCAGGCCCTCCATGGCGCCGTACACGATGCGCTCGGCGGTGGAGCGCTTGCCGTTCAGCAGCACCTTGTTGATGAGCGAGGTGACAAGAGGAGAACCGTAGACCGGGTCGATGATGACCGGGCGCTTCGGGGCAGGGCCCTTACGAGGCATTCTTACTTCTCCTTCTTGGCGCCGTAGCGGCTGCGGGCCTGCTTGCGGTTCTTGACACCCTGGGTGTCGAGCGAGCCGCGGATGATCTTGTAGCGAACACCGGGCAGGTCCTTCACACGGCCGCCGCGCACGAGCACGATGGAGTGCTCCTGCAGGTTGTGTCCCTCACCCGGAATGTAAGCAGTGACCTCGATACCGCTGGTCAGACGCACACGCGCGACCTTACGCAGGGCCGAGTTCGGCTTCTTCGGGGTGGTCGTGAACACACGCGTGCAGACGCCACGACGCTGAGGGGAACCCTCGAGTGCGGGCGTCTTGTTCTTCTCGACCTTGTCCTGCCGGCCCTTGCGGACCAGCTGCTGGATCGTAGGCACTACTTCTCCGGTTTCTGTGTGCCGAATGGTGAAGCTAACCTGGAACATCGCCGACCCACGCGGTCGGGTGTGTCGGATTCCGTGGACTCCTGCCGCAAGGCAGAAGGGGGCGCGGATCGCGGTGGCCACTCGTCACTCCGGTGCGGTTTGAAGGCACGCACGAGGGTCAGGGCACACCCCAGGCACAAGGTCTGAGCGTACCTAGCGCAATCACTCCGGTCAAAACAAAGGGACGGGGACCGGTTGCGGGGGGCATGAGCTGCGATTTTGAGGCGCCTCCCGATATACCACGGAGACGAACGACACGCGAACGGAAGAGGGCGCAGGGTGTCGGGGGTCGGTCCGGCGCCTGTGCCACGCTGATCAGATCTTCTGATCGCCGGTCCCCTTCAGCGCCCCCTCGGGGGCGCGGGGCTGTATAGATTTGCGGCTCCGCCGCGTGGGCGCGACCAGCCACAACGAACCCGCGGCCGCCCGACGACCACGCGAGGCACTCCACGGCGTTCTTCAGGGGGAATCACGCATGAGCACAGCTCAGAGCAGCACCGCGACCACGGCCGAGCCGGCGCCGCGTCCCCGTCTCCCCCCGGCCGCCCGCCCCTACCTCCCGCCCCTCGCCCTCTACGGCGCCGCCAAGCTCACCGGCCTCCTGGTCTTCGCCTGGCTCCTCGCGTACGCCGGCGACTACCGCCACAAGGACCCCCGCTTCGGCGGCGGCACCCACTGGTGGGACGTCCTGTCCACCTGGGACGGCTGGTGGTACCTCCAGGTGGCGCAGAAGGGCTACCATCCCGGGCCGCTCAAGCCGCTCGCACCGGGCGGCCAGTTCACGGCGGAACAGAACTCGGTCGCCTTCTTCCCCCTCTACCCCGGCCTGGTCCGGGCCGTCTCGGAAGTCACCGGCCTCGGCCTGTACGGCGCGGCGATCCTCGTCTCGGTGGTGTGTTCGTTCGTGGCGGCGGCCGGCATCTACGCGGTGACCTCGATGCTCGCGGGCACCCGGGCCGGCACCGTCGCGGCCGGGCTGTGGGCCGTGGCCCCCGCCGCCGGCGTCGAGTGGGCGGTCTACACGGAGTCCCTGTTCGTGGCGATCGCCGCCTGGACCTGCCACGCCGTGCTGAAGCGCCGCTGGGTGACGGCCGGCCTGCTCGCCTTCCTGTCCGGCCTGAGCCGCCCGACGGCGGCCGTACTGATCGGAGCGGTCGGCCTGGCGGCCCTGGTGACGCTGGTACGCCGGGACAGCCGGCGCGAGCAGGGCGTCGCGGCCCCGCTCTACGCGGCGGTCGCGGCGCCCCTCGGCCTCCTCACCTACATCGCCTGGGTGGGCTGGTCGATGGGGGACCCGGGCGCGTACTTCGCTCTCCAGCACAAGGCCTGGGCCCATTACTTCGACTTCGGCGCCTACACCCTGGACGTGCTGCGGAACGTGGCGGTGGGGCACGGCGACTATCTCTTCGCCTACTCCGTCCCGGACCTGATCGCCGTGCAGATGGTGGTGGCGCTGCCGTTCCTGGTCGCGCTCATGCTGCGGAAGCGGCCGCCGCTGGTGCTGACGGCATACGCCCTCGCCTCGATCGTCACGATCCTCGGCACCCAGCAGATGTTCGGGAACACCCCGCGCTATCTGCTCCCCGTCTTCCCGCTGCTCCTGGCCCCGGCGGCGGCGATGGCGCGGCTGAGGTGGCCGAGCCTGGTGGTCTTCTTCGCGACGGCCGCGGTGGCGTCGGGGTGGTACGCGCACTACGTGATCTTCGAGCTGGGGATTCCGTAGGGCCGGAGGCCGGAGGCCGGAGGCCGGGGGCCGGGAGCCGGAGGCCGGAGGCCGGGAGCCGTAGGGCCGGAGGCCGGGAGCCGGAGGCCGGAGGCCGGGAGCCGGAGGCCGGAGGCCGGGAGCCGGAGGCCGGAGGCCGGGAGCCGGAGGCCGGAGGCCGGGAGCCGTAGGGCCGGAGGCCGGGAGCCGTAGGGCCGGAGGCCGGGAGCCGTAGGGCCGGAGGCCGGGGTGGCCCCGCCCCTGGGCCGTGCCGTCCGCTATGGGCGGCGGGCGGCCGCGCGTTCCGCCGCGAACACGTCCTCCAGGCGGAAGAGCGCGGCCCGGCCCGCCCTGCCGGCGGCCTTGAGGCGGCCGAGCTGGACCCACTTCCGGATGGTCGCCGGGGCGACGCCGGCCTCCTGGGCGGCGAGGGGACCGGGAACGAGGGTGGGCAGCCCACCGGGCGTGGACGTCATCGGTGGCTCCACTCCCCCTCGTCCCAGGTGTGCCGGTAGGCCGGGTCGTCGTGGCAGCCGCAGTCGGGATCGGCGCACCGGCAGGCCGGGTTGACGCAGAGGACGGCGGCGCGGTCCGGGAAGGCGCGCAGGGAGACGGAGTCGCACCAGGGGCAGCGCCCGGTGACGCGGACGACGGTCTCGGTGTCGCCCAGGGCGCGGGCGCAGCGCCGGGCCATGCGGCGGGTCTCGTCCCGGACGTGGGCGGCGAGTACGGGGTCTGCGGCGATGCCGTCGAGGAGCCCGCCGATCCGGCGCAGCCGCTCGGGCACGGAGGCACGGCGGACGCGGGGCAGCCCGAGCCGGTCGCGGACGGCTTCTTCCAGCTCGACGACGCCGTCGGTGATGTCGCGGATGGTGTCGGAGATGTGCAGCCGCAGAGGTGCGGCGCTGTGACCGGGGGCGACGAGCCCCTGGGCCTGCTGGAGGAGCAGGGCCTCGGCGCGCTCCGCGCGGAGCCGGTCGGCGAGGTCCGCGGCGGGCGGGGCCGGCGTCGGACGGCGGGCCGGGGAGGTGCCGCGGCCGGGGGCGAGCTCGACGGCCAGCTCGGGGAACTGCTGGAGGAGCAGGCCGATCCAGAGGGCGGCCTGATCGGCGGGGCGGCCTTCGGAGGGCGGGCGTACCGGGGTGGAAGGAGGCTTTGCGATGGTCGTACGACGGTCAGGCAACGGAGCCTCCGCGGCGCAGGGCGCCCTGTACGACCGGGCTCTGCATGGCCGGGAGGAGCTGGGCGGGGATCTCGACCGGGCGGCCCCGGCGCCAGAGCCGGCCACCGCAGACGCCGTCGAACCAGTTGTCGGCGGGGGCGACGGCCTCCTCGCAGGCGCGCCGGACCGGGCAGCGGGTGCAGGCCCGCAGGGCGGGGGCGGCTTCCGTGACCTTCTTCGAGAAGACGACACGGGGCGGGAGCCCGGTGCAGGCGGCCGCGGCCTGCCAGGCGGGCGGTGGGCATGGGTTTCCGGTGACGGACATGGGGCCTCCCAAGGTGACTCCGGTGGGGCTGGTGTGAGGCGAGCGCCGTCCAGACTTACAGATTGCGCGCGCGCTCGCAACAAATATGCCAGGGGCCCTTTCGGAGGATCATGGAAAGATCGGGACCACCCGGACACCCGCCGCCACCCGACCTCCCCGCATCACGCGAACGTTCCTCGGTGCTTGCACGAGAGCACGTAATTCCGTGCGCGCAAGCAAGCTAAACTTGCTGCCCTCCCCCAAAGGAAGCGAGCCCTCAGATGACCAGCCAGGATCTGGACGCGTTCGCCGCGTGGGTCGAAGACCTGATGCGCGACCGCGGCTACGACATCGACAGTCCACGCGGCGGCGGCAAGTCGCGGATAGCGGACGAGGCGGGGGTCCACCGGGCCGCCGTCACCCGCCTGCTGCAGCGCCAGAGCATGCCGGACCTGGAGACCACACGCAGGCTCGCCCGCGTACTGGGCGTCCCGGTCCGCGAGATGCTCATCCGGTCCGGCCGCCTCACGGCAGAGGAACTCGCCGACCCGCACGACTACTTGGCCGCACCGGCACCGAGTGCGGAGTTCGCCCGGCGGCCCACACTGGAGGAGGTGGCCGACCTGCTGGGGGTGCCGGCGGACCGACGGGAGATGTTCGTGCGGGTGGTGGAGCAGTTCCTGCCGAACGACCCCCGGGACCAGGAGGACCCCCACCCCCTGGCGGACGCGGCAACGACGACCGCGGACTGAGCTCCACCCCTCCATCGCCGGACGCGCCATCGAGGACACCCGTGGGCCGACGGGTGTTTCTTCACGGGGGTGGCGCAGAGCGCCCCGAAGGGGCGCGGGGAACTGCGCGACCAGCCCCCCACCCGCCCGCAGCGAACCCCCACCCTCAGCCCCTCCCTCTCCGCGCACGAGGCTCCAGCCTCTGCCTCCGCGCACGAACCTCCAGATTTAGTTGCGTGCGAGCACGCTCCCTGTCACAGTTGGTGCAGCGGCGGAGCTGTGCCCGCAGGCCGGCCGCCCTCATCCCACCCGCTGCCCCGAGGTGATCCGGCATGACCACACCCACCCCGCCCGCGTCATTCCCCGACGTGGAGGCCATGATCGTCGACGTCCTGAAGGACGACTCCCGCCTCTCCGGCGCCACCGTCGCCGTACAGGCGCAGACCGGTTTCGACGGCACGACCGCCGCCGTCTTCGTGAACCGCCGCGGCGGCGCCTGGGTCGGCGAACGCCACGTCGACCAGCCGCTGATCGAGCTGGAGGTGTACGGCCCGACGAAGCAGGCCGCGCACGTCCTGGCCAACGACGCCCGCCAGATCCTGCTGTCGATGGCCGACCACCGCTACGGCACGAACCTCGTCACGGAGGTCGAGGAGCAGGACGGCCCGCGCTGGCTGCCCGACTACCTCTACTCGGCCGCCAACCGCTACGTCACCGTGATGAAGGTGTACGTGGACGTCTACTGACCGACCAGCCGGACGCTCCACCCCACAGACCGAAGGCCCCGCCACCCCGGCGGGGCTTTCGTCGTACCCGGACACCGCCGGATACGGCACCAACCCCCGATGACAAGGAGAAACCACCATGGCAGGAACCAACTCCTCCGAGATCCGCATCGCCGGCGTAGGCCGCCTCTACGTCGCCACCGCCGACACCAAGGTGCCGACGGCCTTCTCCACCGACACCGCCACCGACTGGGCGAGCTGGAAGAACCTCGGCTTCACCTCCGGTGACGGCGTCACCTTCTCCAAGAAGGACAAGCTGGAGCCGGTCGACGTGTGGCAGGCCGTCAGCCCGGTGCACTTCGTGTACTCGGACCGCGACCTGACCCTGAAGTTCTCGCTGATGCAGTTCAACAAGGACACGCTGCCGTTCTTCATGGGCGGCGGCACGGTGGACGCGGTGACGGGTTCGACCGGTGTCTACAAGTACGACATCGCCGACCGCCCGTTCGCCGACGTGCGCGCCCTCGGCCTGGAGTTCACGGACGTCAAGGCGAGCGACGGCACCACCGTCACCTACCGCTTCGGCATCCCGCGCGGCCAGGTCACCGCGGCCGACGACATCAAGCTGGCCCGCAAGTCCGCGGCCCAGCTCGGCATCACCTACACGGCGATGGCCGCCGCCGACGGCTCGGCGCTGGCCAGCTTCGTGATGAAGGACGCGGCGTACGCCGCGTCCTGACCCGCCGGGGTGGGGCGGACGCGCCCGTCCGCCCCACCCCGGACCCGCACCGCGTCCCTGTTTCTCTGCTCAAGGAGTCACCATGGCCCGTTTCGACGTCAACGCCGCCCGCGCCCAGCGCCTCGAAGCCCTCGGCCGTACCTGGTCGTTCGAACTCGACGGCGAGAGCTACACCCTGCCCACCGAGCTGACCCGCGCGACCGCGAAGGCCCTGCGCAAGCTCGACGACAACGACGTGGACGGGCTGCTGCGCCTGCTGCTCGGCGAGAAGCAGTTCGGCCGCTTCGAACAGCACGAGGTCACCATGCAGGACATCGCCGCCGTCCTGGAGGCCTACGGCAAGGAGACGGGGCTCGGCCTGGGGGAAGGCTGAGCCTCGTCGGGTTCGTGGACGAACACGCCGAGGCCCTCGAAGCGGACCTGCTCCGCTACTACGGCATCGACCTGCTCGACTGGCACCGCGAGACGCTGTCCGCACGGCGTCTCGCGCTGCTCGTCAAGCACCTGCCGCACGACAGCGCGCTGAACAGGGAGCTGCACGGCGAGGCCGCCGAGTGGTCGGTGTCCGACCATCTCCTCGCCGCCGCGGTGGACCATCTGGCGGCCGCGAACTGGATGTTCGCCAGCGTCAACTCGGAGGAGGGCGACCAGCCGGAGCCCCCGGCGCCGGTGCCGAGGCCGTCGTACGACGACGGGGAACCGCCGGTGGCCGAACCGGCTCCGGAGCCGGCCCCCTCCGATGCGAGACCGTCGGCCGTACAGCTGGCCCGCTTCTTCGGCTGACCACGCCGTACGGCGGCCCGCGCGAGGACGGCCGCCCGGTGGCCGTCCACCGTCGTATGACAGGCCTTCAGGCCCCTTGCCAGGCCGCACCGTTCACCTTCGATTCACCGACGGGAGAACGGCCGGATCCTACTCCACGCATCTGACACAACATCCACTGCACCCTCGCAACACCGCAGGTCCGGACCGGACGGCAACGGAGAGTGAAACAAATCGGGTTCGCCAAACACGGAGCGACACCAACAGATTACTCGTACACTAGTTCGAACGGACGCTTCGAGCGCGTCAGGAGCGCACACCTGTACCACCAGCCCAGCGGACAGACCGGAAAGCAGGCCGACAGACATGGCGACTGGCACGAGCAACTTCCCGCAGCAGCCGATCGACACCTACTCCCGTCTCGCTCACCTCCTGCACTCCCCCGCGCCCGACCGCGAGGCACTGCTCGACCGGCTGTACGAGGAACTGCTCACCCGTGAGTCCCGCGCCTACGCGGCCGGCTGGACGGACGCGCTCACGGAGGCCCGCCGCAGCCGCCGCTGACGCACCCGAGGAGCGTGTACCGCAGCGGCATTGCCGCTCACGGCGCATTTTCCCCGGCACGACGAAGTGAACCGATTTCCCGGGGAAAGCGGTTCAGAGCGTTCCCCCGGAGATGCTGTAGGACGTGAGGCAGAGCATGAGCGTCAGTGCCGCTCCGCCCAGCACATGATTCCTGACGGATTTCATCGAAACCGGCCACAGGAAAGCCGTATTCGGCTTGCGCGGGTTGTAGACGACGTCATGCCGATCCCCCGTCCGGACCGACGAGCCGTCCACCGCAGTCATCCGGTGACGCGCACCGGCGGCATCCGCGTACTCGTAGACGGCGAACACCTTGCCCACCTGCCCACGGGCATGGCCGACACACTCGCCGTCACTCTTCACGCCTTTGCGGCCGACCAGATACATCCGCCACGCCGGCAGAAAACTCACCCATGCCACAACAACCCAAATCGCCAAAAGAAGGACATTAAGGACTATCGTTCCGGGTTTCACAGCGGCAATCTACAGCACCAGGACGGCCTTCGCATGGATTTCCGCTCCATTTCGCCCACCAGAAGAAGGTGAACAGATGGGCACGTATGTCACGCACGCGGAACTGGAACACCGACTGGCCGACGTCGAGTCCGATATCTCGAAAAGCTCGGAGAACGCCTCCAAAACACTGAACAGCCAGTTCAGCAGGCAGATCTCGGAGATCAAGAAGGACTTGACGAAAAAGGCCGACCAATCCCCGGTGGACCATCTCGAGTCGGTTCTCAGCTCGTTCTTCGGAAAGGACATCTCCGCAACCGACCAGGCCATCTACGCAAGCAATCAGTGGTTCACATGGAATCCCAGCGCCATCGCGGTCACCGAAGGCGGCGTCAGCATCCTGGGCGCCCAGATCCAGTTTCCCTGGGTCAAGCACATCGAGCGGTTGCTGGGCCGGGAATCCGTCGACACAAAAGAACTGAAACAGACGAGCGACAGGCACGGCGAGCGCCTCGGAACCCTCGAAGGCTCGGTCAGGGAGCTGCTGCACGGGCAGGCGCACCTCGCCGAGACCGCCCGGGTCAGCGCATCCGGACAGGCCCATGAGGCGGAGCGGCGTTCGCACGACGGCCGCTTCAAGGCCGAGAACACGGAAAGGTACCGCCAAACCGCGGAGGACCTGAACAGGCTGACTGGCGAGCTGGAGCAGATCAGGGTGAGGGCCGAGGCCCTTGAAAGGACGATCGGCACCGCCTGATCCGCGCCTTTCGGGCCGTCAGGCGAAAGCATCGAGAAGAGGAGCAACACATGTCTCTTGTCGCAGCGTTCGGCAGATCCACGACCGCGCTCCAGCGGTTCAGGACGCAGGCCGAGGGCGCAGCAGGCGCCGCGAGGAGCATCGGGGACAAGGCACGGACCAGTGAGGGCGGCCTCAACCGGCTCAAAGGCGCGGCCGAGGGTTCGTCCCAGGGGCTGAAGGGGCTCAGGACCGCCGCCGAGCAGGCGGAACGGTCCGTCGGCAAGGCCGGCAAGACCGGAGAGCGGAGCGGCGGACTGCTCGGCAGGTTCAAGTCCGGGGCCGACAAGGCCGGGACGGGAATGAACGGGCTGAACAAGTCGATGAAGGGCAATGTCATCGGCGTGCTGCTCGGACTCCTCTCCCCGCTGATCGGCATGGTCGTCGACATGGCCCTCCGTTCGAAAACCATGCAGAAGATCATGAAGGAGGCCTTCGAGGTCATCCACACCGTGATCAGCAATGTCATGAAGGCCGTCGGGCCGATCATGACGAACGCCGGCAAGCTGATCAAGTCGGTCTGGAGCGGCGTCAAGACGGCGATCACCAACGTCGTGAAGGCCGTCGCCACCGTCATCCGCACCTACGTCAACATGTGGAAGACGATCATCAGCGGCGCCCTCAACGCGATCCGCTCGGTCGTCTCCGGGGTGTGGAAGGGCATCAAGAACGTCATCTCGCCGGTGGTCGGCTGGATCAGGTCCGCGATCCCCAGCGCCTTCCAGGCCGTCAAGGACCGGCTGTCCAGCGTCTGGGGCAGCCTCAAGGGCATCGCGAGCCGCGCCTTCGACGGCATCAAGGGCGCGGTCCGCGGCCCGATCAACGGAGTCATCGGGATCATCAACTCCGCGATCGGCGCCCTCAACGGCATCCACGTCTCCATCCCGGGCTGGGTGCCGATGGTCGGCGGCAAGACCTTCGGCGTCAGCCTGCCGAGGATCCCCGCGCTGGCCACCGGCGGTGTCGTCCTGCCCCGCTCGGGCGGGGTCCCGGCGCTGCTCGCCGAAGCCGGTGAGGCCGAGGCCGTGCTGCCGCTCAGCAAGCTCGACCGGCTGCTGAAGCGCGCGGCCGCGCGGGGTACCGCGAGCAGCGCCGGCGCCGACGGCGGCGCGCTGCACATCGAGCACTACTACGCGGCCGAGACCAGCAGCCCGCAGCGCACCGCCGACGCGCTGATGTTCCTGGCGAAGGCGCGCGGATGAGCGGCGCGGAAGACCGCACGGGGCTGGAAGGGAGCACGGGGGCGCTGCGCCGTATGCGGAGCGCGGCCGAGGCGACCGCACGGACCCTCACGTCGTCCGTCGCCCCGTTCAAGGACGCCGCCACCGCCGCCGACCGGATCCGCTCGGCCGCCGAGGAGGACACCACCGCACTCCGCGAGGCCAAGGCCCGCGCCGGGTCCGCCGACACGGCGCTGGCCGAGGCGGGCCGCGCCGCCGCCGGCGCCGCCACCGGCGTCAAGGCCGCGGCCGACAAGGCCGGCGGCGGCAGGGACTCCCTCGGAAAGCTGGCCCTGGGCGTCGGCGGTGCCCTGGCCCTGCTCGGCGGGCTCGTCACCGTCACCGGACCGGTGGCCACGCTGATGACCGCCCTCGGGGTGGCCATGACCGTCGGCTCGATCGCCATGGACGCCATCAACGTCGGCATGCGGGCCAACCCGTTCGGGTTCGTGCTCGCCCTGCTGGTACCGCTGGCCGGCTATCTGATCGGCCTCGCCCTCAACTCCGAGACCGGGCAGCGGCTGACGGGCCAGCTTGCCGAGCTGATCCTCCAGTACGTACAGAGCTGCCTGACCATCCTCACCCCGATCATCAAGGCCATCGCGAGCGCGGTGAACACGTACGTCACCGGCTACCTCACCCTCATCACCGGTGTCCTCACCGCCCTCGGCACCCTCATCGGCACCGGCTTCGCCGTCCTCAAGGCCCTCACCACCGGCGACACCCGGGCGCTGAGCGGCAAGGTGTCGGCGGTCTGGAACGGGTTCAGGAGTGCCGTGAAGCCCGTGCTGGACTGGATCACGAGGGACATCCCCCGCGGCTTCTCCCGGATCAAGGACGCCACCTCCCGCACCCTCACCGCGATGGGCCAGTTCGTCACCACCGGTGCGCAGACCGTCGCCGGGGTGATCAAGGGCCCGATCCAGGGGCTCATCGCCTTCGCCAACTGGGTGATCGACGGGCTGAACAAGCTCAGCTTCAGCTTCTTCGGCAAGAAGTTCGGCGTGCATCTCGGCAGGATCCCGATGCTGGCGGAGGGCGGGATCGCCGTCCCCGGCGCGGCCCGGACGGGCAAGGTGCTCCCTCTCACCGCCCTCGCCCGCAGACACCCCACCCCGGCGGCCCAACGCCCGCACCGCATCGAGGAGTTCCACGAGAGCCACGGCGCCGGCGCCCACGCCACCGCGACCGACCTGCTCTTCCTGGCCTCCGCACACGCCTGCGCATGACAGCACCGACGACAGTGAGGTGAAGGCCGATGGCCGACCTGACCACAACCGCATACACCGACGACGTTCCCCCCGGCTCACTCATCACCCGCGACGGGCAGATGCAGTGGGCCGGTCTGCTGCTGGGCCCCGGTACGCCGTACGAGATCGGCAGTGACGGGCTCACCGGCTGGGAGGACCTCCCGGACTACGACACCACCGACGCCGACCACCCCACCGCGCACGGCGCCTGGCCGGGCGCGCGGTACGCCAAGCCCCGCAGGGTCGGCGGCACGTTGTGGACCGTACCGCCGTCCGACGACACCGCCTCCTACCTCTCCGCGACGCGCGCCCTGCGCCAGGCCCTGCTCCTCGGTGACCAGGAGCGCTGGCTCGCGGTGCGGCTGCACGGCGAGATCCTCGCCGTGCGGGCCCGGGTCAGCCAGCGGGTGCTCGCCACCGACCGGACGTACACCACCCAGGGCGTCGCCAGGGCGTCCGTGCAGTGGTACGCCACCGACCCGCGCCGCTACGCCGTCGACGAGCAGGCGGCGGTGACCGGCGCACCGCAGCCGGAGAGCGGGCTGACGTGGCCGCTGACCTGGCCGCTGTACTGGGGGCAGGCGGATTCGACCGGTGACGTCAACGCCGACAACACCGGCTCGGCCCCGACCCATCCGGTCCTCACCTTCACCGGGCCCTGCGCCAACCCGACCGTCACCGACCGGACTTCGGGGCGCAGGCTGCGCTACGAGATCGAACTCGCGGCCGGTGACGAGCTGGTCGTCGACACCGCGGAGGGCACCGTCACCCTCAACGCCACCGCCTCCCGCCGCCACACCGCCGCCGCCGACAGCGGCCCCGAGGAACTGTTCGCCTTCGAACCGGGCCAGGCCCAGCTGGCGTTCCGCCCCGACACCTACGACACCGGCGCCCGGCTCGCCGTCCGCTGGCGCTCGGCGGAGTGGTGACCGACCCCCGCGCCCGAGCCACGAGATCACAGGAGACCCGGATATGAACCTGCGCAGCTCATGGGTGGCCGAGACCGGCCAGACCCGCGAGGACACCCGGCTGACCCAGCTGGGCGCGACCACCCCGGTCAACCCGATCGAAGTCCGCTCCGGCATCCTGCCGGGGTCCTACGACGGCCTCTACCGGATGTCCGGCTTCTGGATGGAGGGCACCTCGGGGGCCATGAAGGCCACCGTCCACGAGGGCCGGGCGGTCATCGCGGCCGGCGCCACCCAGGGCGCCTATCCGGTCACCCTGCCGGAGCCGGCGAGCCTCACCTTCGCCGACGGCGACGCCGCCAACCCGCGCATCGACCTCGTCGTGGTGCGGATCTACGACTCGCTGTACGACAACTCCGGGCAGACCAAGCCGGCCCTGGAGATCGTCCAGGGCACCCCGGCCGCCACCCCGGTCGCGCCCGCCGCCCCGGCCATCGCGCTGCCGATCTACCAGGTCAAGGTCCCCGCCGGGGCCAGCGCCGGCAAGGGCGGCCTCGACTGGGCCGCTGTCCTCACCGACCTGCGCACCCCCACCGTGGCGGTCGGCGGCATCCTGCCGGTGTACGGGGAGACCGGCGACGGCGCCTACCCGGGCCAGTACCGCGACTCCGGCGGCGCGCTGCAGCGCTGGGACGGCTCGGCGTGGGTGCCGTACCCGAGCGCGCTGGGCGGCATCGCACCGGCCGGCGCGGTCACCACCGCGAGCTACACCGGGCAGTACCGGGACTCGTCCGGCGGGCTGCTGCAGCGCTGGAACGGCTCGGCGTGGGTGTCGTACCAGCCGGTGCCGAGCTGGACCGACTACACGCCGGTCTGGGGCGCCGAGTCCGGTACCGCGCCGACGATCGGCAACGGCACGCTCGCCGGGTCGTACGTGAAGACCGGCACCGTCGTGCACGTCCGGATCTATCTGAAGATCGGGTCGACGACCAACCTCTCCGCCCAGGCCACCGACGGCAACTGGACGTTCTCGCTGCCGGCCGCGCCGGTCTCCACCGCGTGGAAGCTGGACGGGCGGGTGCTGACCGCGGAGGCGTTCGACTCCTCCGCCTTGCTGTTCTACCAGGGCACCGGCCTGCTCGCGACGACGAGCGGCGGCATCGTCCGCTCGCTGCGCGACACCCTCGGGTTCAGCACCGGTCTGTGGGACAAGTCCCTGCCCTTCGTCTGGGCCTCCGGTGACGTGCTGTCCATCCACGGCACCTACGAATCCGCTTCCTGACCACGGGGGTCGCCTTCGTGACCGTACGCACCGCATGGCTGTCCCCGGACGGCCATGGCCGGGAGGACACCCGTACCAACCAGGCCGGCGCGCTCACCCCGGTCACCGTCACCGAACAGGTCGACCTCGTCTTCGCCGCGGGCGACGCCCAGTACGGGCGGATCGACCCGGCCTGCTGACCTTCCCTCCCCGCACAGGAGTTCACCATGCCCGTACGCTCCGGCTGGCTGTCCTCGGACAGCCAGACCCGTGAGGACACCCGGCTCGTCTCACTCGGCGCCCTCACCCCGACCTCCACCCTGGCCACCCGCTCCGGCATCCTGCCGGGCTCGCCCGACGGCCAGTACCGGATCTCCGGATTCACCCTCACCGGTGCCACCGGCACCATGACCGCCACCGTCAGCCCCGGCCGGGCCGTCGTCCAGGGCTCCGACGCCCAGGGCGCCTACCCGGTCGCCCTGACCGAGTACCTGCCCCTCGTCTTCGCCGCCGGCGACGCCCAGTACGGCAGGGTCGACCTGGTCGTGCTGCGCGTCTACGACGACACCTACGACGGCTCCGGCCGCGCCGAGGCCGCCGTCGAGATCGTCCAGGGCACCCCCGCCGCCACCCCGGCCGTCCCCGCGACACCGGCCCTGTCGGTCCCGCTGTACCAGGTCACCGTGCCCAAGGGCGCGAGCGCCGGCGCCAACGCCATCGACTGGACCGCCGGGATCACCGGCATGCGGACCGCCACCGTCGGCCTCGGCGGCATCCTCCCGGTCACCAGCGACACCAGCAACGGCGCCTACCCGGGCCAGTACCGGGACGCCGGCGGCGTGCTCCAGCGCTGGTCCGGCACCGCCTGGGCCGACTACCAGCCGCCCCTCGTGGTGGAGACCACCACGACCGGCGCCACCGCGACCGGCAGCTGGACCCTGTCGTCCTTCGCCGCCCGGCGCACGCGCGGTGTCTGCTCGTTCACCCTCTCCTTCAGCCGCACGACGAGCAGCCTCACCGCGACCGCGGCCGGCACCACCAACCCGGGCAACGTCACCGACGAACTGATGGGCACGCTGCCCGCCGGCTGGCGGCCGGCGGTCGACAGCTACGCCGTCGTCACCGACGGATACGCCAGCGGTGCGGCCCGGATCACCACCGACGGCTCCGTCTACCTCATCACCTGGGCGACCAGCGGCGTGATCCAGGTCGGCAACAACGTGCGCGTCTCCACCTGCTTCGTGCTCTGAGGAGCTGACAGCCCATGACCACGGACACGCCCTACCGGGCGATCTTCTGCGACCTGCTCACCGACCGCACCATCGACATCCTGCCGCTGCGCGACGTCACCGTCGACGACTACATCGGCAAGGCCGGCTCGCTCTCCGGCACCGTCCCCGTCCCGAACGCGGCGATGGCCGCCCGCGTCCGCCGCATCGAGGAGGGCCGCACCTCGGTCTACCTCCAGCGCGGCACCGACCTGTGGTGGGGCGGGATCATCTGGACCAGCACCCTGCAGAGCGACGACCAGGGCGTCCTCACCCTCGGCATCCAGGCGGCGACCTTCGAGTCGTACGCGGGGCGGCGGATGATCCGCCCCGTGAAGACCGACACCGACCCCGACCCCGACGTCCCCGCGAAGCTGGCCTTCTCCGACAAGGACCAGCTGGAGATCGCCCGGGGCCTGTGGACCGACATGCAGACCACGCTGGACGGCGGGGACATCCTCGTCAGCGTCGGTGCCGAGACCTCCGGTGTGAGGCGCACCGTCACCTATGAGGACGGCGACGAGACCTCCTACCTGGACGCCCTCGACTCGCTGGCCGCGCTGGAGGACGGCTTCGAGTACCACGTCACCGTCTACACCGACCCGGTCTCCGGGAGCCGGGTGCGCCGGCTGGTGCTGGACCATCCGAGGATCGAGACCGGCTCCACCCCCCTGGTCCTGGACCGGCCCGGCACGATCCTGTCGTACTCCTTCCCGCGCGACGCCACCCGCGGCGGCACCACCGCCCGGGCCCGCGGCGCGTCCATCAACACCGACCAGGCCACCGAGTCCCGGCCGCTGGCCTCCGACGTCGCGATCGCCGACCGGCTGATCGGCACCGCGGAAGGCCACGGCGGCTATCCGCGCATCGACCTGACCTCCGACCACAACGACATCTCCGACAAGAACACCCTGAACGCCCTCGCCCGTGCCGAACTGGCCGCGGCCACCGGCGCGGTGGTGATCCCCGAGATCAGCGTGCGGCTCGACGACCTGGTGCCGACCGCGCTGCTCGGCCGTACCGCGCGCATCCGGATCACCGACGAGTGGTTCACCGAGGGCCTCGACACCAGCTACCGGATCATCGGCGTCAAGGTCAGCCCGGCCCAGCGCGGCCGTCCCGACACCGCCGAGCTCTACCTGGAGGAGGCCGCCTGATGCCCCAGCTCCCCGAAGACATCATCGACCGGCTGACCCAGATGGAACGCCGCATCCAGCAGCTGTCCACGGCAGTCAACAGCCGGCCCGCCCAGAACACGGTCACGGGCGGCGCCGTGGAGATCACCGGCGGCGGCTCGCTGGCCGTCCGGCCGCCCTCCGGCGGTCCCGCCATCTTCGCGGTCGGCAAGTGGACCGGCGCCGAGTACGGCCTGGCGATGCGCCGCCAGACCGGCGAGCTGGCCGTCAGCCTGTACAACGGCGACCAGACCGCCACCGGGCTGCAACCGCTGCGTGTCTACGACGCCCACGGCAACGAGATCGTCTCGGACGACGTCAGCCAGGGCGGCCTCTCCCGGCCCTGGCTGAGCATGCTCCCGCCGCAGGACTCCACGTACACCCGCTGGCCGCAGACCACGTCCGCCAGCATGACCACGATCGCGATGTCCTACAACATCGCCTGGCAGCCGAAGATGCGGCTCCTGATGAACACCCGCGTCACCTCCGGCTACGCCGGCTCGGTCCAGGTGCTCGTCAACGGCGCCCAGTGGGGCAGCACCGTCGACGCCACCCTGGGCTTCGACTACACGGGCCTGATCAGCTCGGACTTCGACGCGGTCTTCGGCACGCTGCTCAAGGTCGAGGTCCAGGCCCAGGTCGCCAGCGGCGGCACCGTCTACGTCAACCCCGTGCTGATGCACGGCCGCCAGACCTGAGAGAGGAACTCATGGACATCGACACCACCCAGCCCTGGGGCCTCGCCATCGACTTCGCCGGCCGGGCCACCGTCGACGAGGCCGGTCACACCATCCACGTCAACGTCTCCGACAGCAGCCTGAGCGACATCATCGGTCCGGACCCGATCACCGGCACGTACTCGCCCGTCAACATCACCGCCCAGTTCGCCGAGGCCGGCACGAACAACTCCGTGCTGCGCGGCATCGGCCGCGTCACCGTCCTGCCGCTCGGCACGGACCCGGTGGTCCCCGACCAGACCGCGATCCAGCGCGCGGTGGCCGCGGCCCTCACCAACTTCGACCAGAACAGGGCGGCTTACAGCACCCTGTGCACGACGTGGACCCCCACCGACACCGACGCCTCATAAGGCGGCGCAGCCGCTCGTTCTGGCGGCGCAGCCGCCTTCTAGGGGCGCGGGGCTGCTATCGATATGCGGCTCCGCCGCGTGGGCGCGACCAGCCCCCACCCACCCGCACCCCGAACCCCACCCGAGCCGCCCACCCCGGCCCGGGTTTTTTCATGCCCGCCAAGCCCAGAAGGACCCGCCCATGGCCACACCCCTCTCCGCAGACGCCCTCCTCACCGCCCTCCAAGCCGAAGGCGTCACCGTCGTCGAGCACGACGGCTGGCGCACCCACAACCGCGCGGGCCACGGCGCCTGGGGCCCGGTGAACGGCGTGATCATCCACCACACCGTCACCTCCGGCACCACCACCTCCGTGAGCATGTGCTTCAACGGCCGCTCCGACCTGCCCGGCCCGCTCTGCCACGGCGTCATCGCCAAGGACGGCACGGTCCACCTCGTCGGCAACGGCCGCGCCAACCACGCCGGCAGCGGCGACGGCCACGTCCTCGCCGCCGTCGTCGCCGAGAGCGCCACCCTGCCGGCGCCGAACCGGAACGACACCGACGGCAACGTCCACTTCTACGGCTTCGAGTGCGTCAACCTCGGCGACGGCAAGGACCCCTGGCCCGACGTCCAGCTGGACGCCATGGTCCGGGCGTCGGCCGCGCTGTGCCGGGCGCACGGCTGGAGCGCGCGGTCGGTGATCGGCCACAAGGAGTGGACGAACACCAAGATCGACCCCAAGGGCTTCGCGATGGCCGACTTCCGGAGCCGGGTCGCCGCCAGGCTGCAGCCGAAGACCTCGCCCGGTACGCCCGCCTACCAGCCCTTCCCCGGCGCCGACTGGTTCAGGAAGAGCCCGCGGTCGGCGATCGTCACCGCGATGGGCAGGCGGCTGGTCGCCAACGGCTGCTCCGCGTACGCCGACGGCCCCGGCCCGCAGTGGACCGACGCCGACCGGGCGTCGTACGCGAAGTGGCAGCGCAAGCTCGGCTACACCGGCGCGTCGGCCGACGGCTGGCCGGGGGCGAAGTCCTGGGCGGCGCTCAAGGTCCCCCACAGCTCCTGAACGCTGTTCGAAGAAACGAGGTGCACGATGTCAGAGGCCGCCAGGCACACCCTCCGTACCGTCGTACAGACCGCTGTCGGCCTGTGTGTCCTGCTGCCGGCGGTCGTCGACGCCGCCGGCATCCCGGCCACCCTGCCCTGGGCCGCCGGCGCGCTCGCCGTCGCCGCCGCGGTCACCAGGGTGATGGCCGTGCCCGCCGTACAGGCGCTGCTGCCCTCGTGGCTGCGGACGGGAGGTGCCGATGACCGATCCTGATCCGAACGACCCGATCACCGTCGCCCTGGAACTGGAGCGGCTGCGCGGCACGCTGGAGGCCGGGTTCGCCCGGGTCGACGGCTCGCTCGCGCTTCTCGTCCAGCGCAGCGACCAGACCGACCGGCAGCTCGCCGACCACGAGCAGCGGCTGGACGCCCTGGAGCGGACGCGGTGGCCGCTGGCGAGCATCGGCGCGCTCGCCGCCGTGGCGACGGTGGTCGTCACGGCGCTGGAGATCACCGCACGCTGAGACAACGCCGAAGGGCGGTCACCCCGTACGAAACGGGGTGACCGCCCTTCAGAACCCACTACTACTGGTTGTACGGACCGTAGTCGTAGTCCTCCAGCGGGACGGCCTGGCCGGAGCCGGTGCCGAACGGCGAGTAGTCGATGTCGTCGTAGCCGACGGCCGAGTACATCGCGGCCTTCGCCTCCTCGGTCGGCTCGACCCGGATGTTGCGGTAGCGGGACAGACCCGTACCGGCCGGGATGAGCTTACCGATGATGACGTTCTCCTTGAGGCCGATGAGGCTGTCGGACTTGGCGTTGATCGCCGCATCCGTCAGGACTCGGGTCGTCTCCTGGAAGGAGGCGGCCGACAGCCAGGACTCCGTCGCCAGCGAGGCCTTGGTGATACCCATGAGCTGCGGACGACCCGAAGCCGGGTGACCGCCCTCCTGGACCACACGACGGTTCTCGTGCTCGAACTTCGAGCGCTCGACCAGCTCGCCGGGCAGCAGCTCGGCGTCGCCGGACTCGATGATCGTCACGCGGCGCAGCATCTGCCGGATGATGATCTCGATGTGCTTGTCGTGGATCGACACACCCTGCGAGTTGTACACCTTCTGGACCTCGCCGACCAGGTGGACCTGGACGGCACGCTGACCCAGGATGCGCAGCACGTCGTGCGGGTTGGTGGCACCCACGGTGAGCTTCTGGCCCACCTCGACGTGCTCGCCCTCGCTGACCAGGAGACGGGCGCGCTTCGAGATCGGGAACGCCGTCTCGTCGCTGCCGTCGTCCGGCGTGATGACGATCTTCTTGGTCTTCTCGGTCTCCTCGATCCGCACGCGGCCCTGGGCCTCGGAGATCGGGGCGACACCCTTCGGGGTACGGGCCTCGAAGAGCTCGACGACACGCGGCAGACCCTGGGTGATGTCGTCACCGGCCACACCACCGGTGTGGAAGGTACGCATCGTCAGCTGGGTACCGGGCTCACCGATGGACTGGGCGGCGATGATGCCGACCGCCTCACCGATGTCGACCAGCTTGCCGGTGGCCAGCGAGCGGCCGTAGCACATGGCGCAGGTGCCGACGGCGGACTCGCAGGTCAGGACCGAGCGGGTCTTGACCTCGGAGACGCCACGGGCCACGAGCTCCTCGATGAGGACGTCACCGAGGTCGGTGTTGGCCGGGGCCAGCACCACGCCGTCCACGACGATGTCCTCGGCCAGCGCACGGGCGTACACGCTGGTCTCGACGTTCTCCGCCTTGCGCAGCACGCCGTCCGCGCCGACCTCCGCGATGTGCAGCTTGAGGCCGCGCTCGGTGCCGCAGTCCTCCTCGCGGATGATGACGTCCTGCGAGACGTCCACCAGACGACGGGTCAGGTAACCCGAGTCGGCGGTACGCAGGGCGGTGTCGGCGAGACCCTTACGGGCACCGTGCGTGGAGATGAAGTACTCAAGGACGGAGAGGCCCTCGCGGAAGGACGCCTTGATCGGACGCGGGATGGTCTCGTTCTTCGCGTTCGACACCAGACCACGCATACCGGCGATCTGCCGCATCTGCATCATGTTTCCTCGGGCACCCGAGTCAACCATCATGAAGATGGGGTTCGTCTTGGGGAAGTTCGCGTTCATCGCCTCGGCGACCTCGTTGGTCGCCTTGGTCCAGATCGCGATGAGCTCCTGCGTGCGCTCTTCCTTGGTGATCAGACCGCGCTCGTACTGCTTCTGGACCTTCTCGTCCTGCGCCTCGTAGCCGCGGACGATCTCCTTCTTCGCCTCGGGAACGACGACGTCGGAGATGGCCACGGTGACACCGGAACGGGTCGCCCAGTAGAAGCCGGCCGCCTTCAGGTTGTCGAGCGTCGCCGCCACGATGACCTTGGGGTAGCGCTCGGCCAGGTCGTTGACGATCTCGGAGAGCTGCTTCTTGCCCACCGAGTAGTCCACGAACGGGTAGTCCTCGGGCAGCAGCTCGTTGAAGAGCGCGCGGCCCAGGGTGGTGCGCAGCCGGAAGGTGTCACCGGTCTGGTACTCCGGCTCGCCCTCCTCGACGACCGGCGGGGTCCAGCCGCGCGGCGGGATGGTGCCCACCGGGAAGCGGATGTCGATCGGCGACTGGAGCGCGAGCTCACCTGCGTCGAACGCCATGATCGCCTCGGCCGTGGAGCCGAAGGACCGGCCCTCGCCCTTGGTGTCACGCAGCTCGCCGTCGGTGGTGAGGAAGAACAGACCGAGGACCATGTCCTGGGTCGGCATCGTCACCGGACGGCCGTCGGCGGGCTTGAGGATGTTGTTCGAGGACAGCATCAGGATGCGGGCCTCGGCCTGCGCCTCCGCGGACAGCGGCAGGTGCACGGCCATCTGGTCACCGTCGAAGTCCGCGTTGAACGCGGTGCAGACGAGCGGGTGGATCTGGATGGCCTTGCCCTCGACCAGCTGCGGCTCGAAGGCCTGGATGCCGAGGCGGTGCAGGGTGGGCGCACGGTTCAGCAGCACCGGGTGCTCGGCGATGACCTCTTCGAGGACGTCGTACACGACGGTGCGGCCGCGCTCCACCATGCGCTTGGCGCTCTTGATGTTCTGCGCGTGGTTGAGGTCCACGAGCCGCTTCATCACGAACGGCTTGAAGAGCTCCAGCGCCATCGCCTTGGGCAGACCGCACTGGTGCAGCTTCAGCTGCGGACCGACGACGATCACGGAACGCGCGGAGTAGTCCACACGCTTGCCGAGCAGGTTCTGACGGAAGCGACCCTGCTTGCCCTTGAGCATGTCGGACAGCGACTTCAGCGGACGGTTGCCGGGGCCCGTCACCGGGCGGCCACGACGGCCGTTGTCGAAGAGCGCGTCGACGGCCTCCTGGAGCATGCGCTTCTCGTTGTTGACGATGATCTCGGGCGCACCGAGGTCGAGAAGGCGCTTCAGGCGGTTGTTGCGGTTGATCACACGGCGGTACAGGTCGTTCAGGTCGGAGGTCGCGAAGCGGCCACCGTCCAGCTGCACCATCGGGCGAAGGTCCGGCGGGATGACCGGGACGCAGTCGAGCACCATGCCCTTGGGGCTGTTGCTGGTCTGCAGGAACGCGGAGACGACCTTCAGGCGCTTGAGCGCACGGGTCTTCTTCTGGCCCTTGCCGGTACGGATGATCTCGCGGAGCCTCTCGGCCTCCTCGTCGAGGTCGAAGGACTCCAGGCGCTTCTGCAGCGCCGCGGCACCCATCGAGCCGTCGAAGTACGTGCCGAAGCGGTCACGCAGCTCGCGGTAGAGGAGCTCGTCGCCCTCCAGGTCCTGGACCTTGAGGTTCTTGAAGCGGGTCCACACCTCGTCGAGGCGGTCGATCTCGCGCTGCGAACGGTCGCGCAGCTGCTTCATCTCACGCTCGGCGCCCTCGCGCACCTTGCGGCGCACGTCGGCCTTGGCGCCCTCGGCCTCCAGCTCGGCCAGGTCGCTTTCCAGCTTCTTGGCACGGGCCTCCAGGTCGGCGTCCCGGCGGTTCTCGACCTGCTGGCGCTCCACGGAGACATGCGCCTCCAGAGAGGGCAGGTCGCGGGTACGACGCTCCTCGTCGACGAACGTGATCATGTACGCCGCGAAGTAGATGACCTTCTCGAGGTCCTTGGGAGCCAGGTCGAGCAGGTAGCCCAGCCGGCTCGGGACACCCTTGAAGTACCAGATGTGCGTGACGGGAGCGGCCAGCTCGATGTGGCCCATCCGCTCGCGGCGCACCTTGGCGCGGGTCACCTCGACGCCGCAGCGCTCACAGATGATGCCCTTGAAGCGGACGCGCTTGTACTTGCCGCAGTAGCACTCCCAGTCCCGGGTGGGGCCGAAGATCTTCTCGCAGAAGAGCCCGTCCTTTTCCGGCTTGAGGGTGCGGTAGTTGATGGTCTCGGGCTTCTTGACCTCGCCGTGGCTCCACTGACGGATGTCGTCAGCGGTGGCCAGGCCGATCCGGAGCTCGTCGAAGAAGTTGACGTCGAGCACTATGCGTCAATCCCTCTCAGGGTTGTGAGTCTTTGGTCTGAACGGGGGCCTGGGGGTCGGCGGGGGCCTCACACGGTGGCGAGGCCCCTACCGGACTCCCGTCAGACCTCTTCGACGCTGCTCGGCTCGCGCCGGGACAGGTCGATGCCGAGCTCCTCCGCAGCGCGGAAGACGTCCTCGTCGGTGTCACGCATCTCGATGGACATACCGTCGCTGGACAGCACCTCCACGTTCAGGCAGAGCGACTGCATCTCCTTGATGAGGACCTTGAAGGACTCGGGGATGCCGGGCTCGGGGATGTTCTCGCCCTTGACGATGGCCTCGTAGACCTTCACGCGGCCGGTGACGTCGTCGGACTTGATGGTCAGCAGCTCCTGGAGGGCGTAGGCGGCGCCGTACGCCTCCAGCGCCCACACCTCCATCTCGCCGAACCGCTGGCCGCCGAACTGGGCCTTACCGCCCAGCGGCTGCTGGGTGATCATCGAGTACGGGCCGGTCGAACGGGCGTGCAGCTTGTCGTCGACCAGGTGGTGGAGCTTGAGGATGTACATGTAGCCGATGGAGATCGGGTCCGGGAACGGCTCACCGGAACGGCCGTCGAACAGCCGCGCCTTACCGGTCGGCTGCACCAGGCGGTCGCCGTCGCGGTTCGGGATGGTGTGCTGGAGCAGACCCGCCAGCTCGTCCTCGCGGGCACCGTCGAAGACCGGGGTGGCGACGTTGGTGCGCGGGGCGACCTGGTCGGCGCCGATGACCTGGAGCCGCTGGGCCCAGTCGTCGGCGAGGCCGGAGACGTCCCAGCCGCGGCTGGCGAGCCAGCCGAGGTGGATCTCCAGGACCTGTCCCGGGTTCATTCGGGACGGGACACCGAGCGGGTTGAGGATGATGTCGACCGGAGTTCCGTCCTCGAGGAACGGCATGTCCTCGATGGGAAGGATCTTCGAGATGACACCCTTGTTGCCGTGGCGGCCGGCGAGCTTGTCACCGTCGGTGATCTTGCGCTTCTGCGCGACGTAGACGCGGACCAGCTGGTTCACGCCCGGCGGCAGCTCGTCGCCCTCCTCGCGGTCGAAGACGCGCACGCCGATGATCTTGCCGATCTCGCCGTGCGGCACCTTCAGCGAGGTGTCGCGGACCTCACGGGCCTTCTCACCGAAGATCGCGCGGAGCAGGCGCTCCTCCGGCGTCAGCTCGGTCTCGCCCTTGGGCGTGACCTTGCCGACGAGGATGTCACCGGCGACGACCTCGGCACCGATCCGGATGATGCCGCGCTCGTCGAGGTCGGCGAGGACCTCCTCGGAGACGTTCGGGATGTCCCGGGTGATCTCCTCGGGGCCGAGCTTGGTGTCACGGGCGTCGACCTCGTGCTCCTCGATGTGGATCGAGGAGAGGACGTCGTCCTGCACGAGGCGCTGCGACAGGATGATCGCGTCCTCGTAGTTGTGACCCTCCCACGGCATGAACGCCACGAGCAGGTTCTTGCCGAGGGCCATCTCGCCGTTCTCGGTGGCCGGGCCGTCGGCCAGGACCTGGCCCTCGATGATCCGGTCGCCCTCGTCGACGATGACCTTCTGGTTGACCGAGGTGCCCTGGTTGGAGCGGGCGAACTTGGCCAGGCGGTACGTGATGTACGTGCCGTCGTCGTTGGCGGTGGTGATGTAGTCCGCGGAGACCTCCTGGACCACACCCGCCTTCTCGGCCTTGACCACGTCGCCGGCGTCGACGGCGGAGCGGTACTCCATGCCGGTGCCGACGAGCGGGGACTCGCTCTTGATCAGCGGCACGGCCTGCCGCATCATGTTCGCGCCCATGAGGGCACGGTTGGCGTCGTCGTGCTCGAGGAACGGGATCATGGCGGTCGCGACCGACACCATCTGGCGCGGCGAGACGTCCATGTAGTCCACGTCGTCACCGGCGACGTAGTCGACCTCGCCGCCACGACGGCGGACGAGCACCCGGGCCTCGGAGAAGCGCATGTCGTCGTTGAGGCCGGCGTTGGCCTGCGCGATGACGAACCGGTCCTCCTCGTCGGCGGTCAGGTAGTCCACCTCGTCGGTGACCTGGCCGTCGACGACCTTGCGGTACGGGGTCTCGACGAAACCGAACGCGTTGACGCGACCGTAGGAGGCGAGCGAGCCGATCAGACCGATGTTCGGGCCTTCGGGGGTCTCGATCGGGCACATACGGCCGTAGTGCGACGGGTGCACGTCACGGACCTCGAAGCCGGCCCGCTCACGGGAGAGACCACCCGGGCCAAGAGCCGACAGACGGCGCTTGTGGGTGAGACCCGACAGCGGGTTGTTCTGGTCCATGAACTGGGACAGCTGGCTGGTGCCGAAGAACTCCTTGATGGAGGCGACGACCGGCCGGATGTTGATCAGGGTCTGCGGCGTGATCGCCTCGACGTCCTGGGTCGTCATGCGCTCACGCACGACGCGCTCCATACGGGCCAGACCCGTGCGGACCTGGTTCTGGATGAGCTCGCCGACGCTGCGCAGACGACGGTTGCCGAAGTGGTCGATGTCGTCGGTCTCGACGACGATGTTCACGCCGCTGTCACCGACGGTCTCGGTCTCGCCGGCGTGCAGCTTCACCAGGTACTTGATCGTCGAGATGACGTCCTCGACGGTCAGGACGCCCGCGTCCAGCGGAGCCTCCGCACCCAGCTTCTTGTTGACCTTGTAGCGGCCGACCTTGGCGAGGTCGTAGCGCTTGGGGTTGAAGTACAGGTTCTCCAGGAGCGTCTGCGCGGCCTCACGCGTGGGGGGCTCGCCCGGACGCAGCTTGCGGTAGATGTCGAGCAGCGCGTCGTCCTGGCCCTGGGTGTGGTCCTTCTCCAGGGTGGCGCGCATCGACTCGTACTCGCCGAACTCCTCGAGAATCTGCTCGGTGGTCCAGCCGAGCGCCTTCAGGAGGACGGTGACGGACTGCTTGCGCTTGCGGTCGATACGGACACCGACCATGTCGCGCTTGTCGATCTCCATCTCCAGCCAGGCACCCCGGGACGGGATGATCTTGGCGGAGAAGATGTCCTTGTCGGACGTCTTGTCGATGGAGGAGTCGAAGTAGACACCGGGCGAGCGGACCAGCTGCGACACGACGACACGCTCGGTGCCGTTGATGACGAAGGTGCCCTTGTGCGTCATGAGCGGGAAGTCGCCCATGAAGACCGTCTGGGACTTGATCTCGCCGGTCTCGTTGTTGGTGAACTCGGCCGTGACGAAGAGCGGGGCGGCGTACGTGAAGTCGCGCTCCTTGCACTCGTCGATGCTGTTCTTCGGCGGCTCGAAGCGGTGGTCGCGGAACGTCAGCGACATCGACCCGGAGAAGTCCTCGATCGGGGAGATCTCCTCGAAGATCTCCTCCAGACCGGACTTGGTGGGGACGTCCTGACCGGACTCCAGAGCCTCCTCGACCCGACTCTGCCAGGCGGTGTTCCCGAGCAGCCAGTCAAAGCTCTCGGTCTGCAGCGCGAGCAGGTTGGGAACCTCGAGAGGCTCCTTGATCTTTGCAAAAGAGATGCGCAGCGGGGCAGTGCTGGCGCCGTTGTTCATATTCGCGTTCGAGGCAGTGCGCGAGGCGGCCAAGAGGGGGTCCTTCCGAGGGCTCGGACTCACTACGCGCTCCCCGGTCCCTTCCCGGACACAGAGACAGAAACCCCAGTTCAGAGGAGGTTCGGTCGTCGGCGTTCGGGTGAGGGCAGACCCCTGGTGACGGGCAGGGGAAGGCTAACAGGCAGCGCAAAGGGTCAGTGTAGCCACTTGGCACACTGATGTCCAGTCTCCATTTTCTGAGACCCTCTTCATCGTCAACGCCTGCGTCATGCCTGCCCTCAACGCACGTTGATACTGCCCTCTTCGTCGCCGATCCATGCCTCGGATTCGGACCGTTCTGGCGACGCGTCCTGAGAATTGCGCGCTGCGTGCGGTTCGTCAAGGCCCCTCTGCGCAAACCCGGTGCGCCGGAGACACAACGAAGATCACCATACCCCCCGCCGTCACAGGTGCAAGGCAACCGTGGTCGGCCTTCCAGGAACGCCGAAGAGCGACCACCCGGATGGATGATCGCTCTTCGCGGTCTGCGCGTTACAGCCCCCGAGGGGGTGTTTCAGCACACAGAGGTCTGCTCGACCTCAGAGGCCTTACTTGACCTCGACGGAGGCGCCGGCGGCCTTGAGGGACTCGGCGGCCTTCTCCGCGGCCTCCTTGGCGACCTTCTCGAGAACGGGCTTCGGGGCGCCGTCCACGAGGTCCTTGGCCTCCTTCAGGCCGAGGGAGGTCAGCTCACGCACGACCTTGATGACCTGGATCTTCTTGTCGCCGGCGCCGGTGAGGACGACGTCGAACTCGTCCTGCTCCTCAGCGGCCTCGACCGGGGCGCCCGGGGCGGCGGGGCCCGCAACGGCGACCGCGGCGGCGGCGGTGACGTCGAACTTCTCCTCGAACGCCTTCACGAACTCGGAGAGCTGGATCAGGGTCATCGTCTCGAACTCGGCGAGCAGTTCGTCCTGGGTGAGAGCCACGATGGCTTTCCTTCCACTAATTCGGCTGGTGCCGGATGTACATGTCTGGCGGGCGTACGTTCGGCCCGCTACGACCTCTGCCTCAGGCGCTGGGCCTCAGGCGGCGGTCATTTCGCGAGCCGAGTTACTCGGCACCGCCCTGCTCGTCCTGCTTGGCGCGAAGCGCGTCCACGGTGCGGACGAACTTCGACGGGAGCGCCTGGAAGAGCTGTGCAGCCTGCGTCTGCTTGCCCTTCATGGCGCCCGCCAGCTTGGCGAGCAGAACCTCGCGGGACTCAAGGTCCGCAAGCTTCTTGATCTCGTCGGCGGACAGCGCCTTGCCGTCAAGGACACCGCCCTTGATGACGAGGTTCGGGTTGTCCTTGGCGAAGTCACGAAGACCCTTCGCCGACTCCACCGGGTCACCGGTGACGAAGGCGACCGCCGTCGGACCGTTGAACAGGTCGTCGAGCGTCGTGATCCCGGCCTCGTTGGCCGCAATCTTGGTCAGCGTGTTCTTCACCACGGCGTACTGGGCGTTCTCACCGAGCGACCGGCGCAGCGTCTTGAGCTGCGCCACGGTGAGACCCCGGTACTCGGTCAGCACGGCGGCGTTCGAGCTGCGGAACTGCTCCGTCAGCTCGGCTACCGCGGCAGCCTTGTCGGGCCTTGCCATAGAGCGTCGGCCTCCTTCCGGGTGATGAGGACCGCTCAGAAGGGGCTGGGGAAAACGAAACGCCCCGGCGCAGGCGCACGGGGCGTAGCTCGACCGAAGTCACACACGCGATGCATGCGTCTCCGGGAGCACTTCCACAGTCACCTGCGCGGGTCGTCCGCGGTTCAGCGGATCCTTCGGCCGCCGCACACTCTTACGAGCACACGGCAACGACCAGCGGTCTTTGGCTTCTCCAGG
Organism: Streptomyces hyaluromycini; assembly: GCF_002217755.1. Lineage (GTDB taxonomy): Bacteria > Actinomycetota > Actinomycetes > Streptomycetales > Streptomycetaceae > Streptomyces > Streptomyces hyaluromycini. The sequence continues at coordinate 1,424,655 of NZ_BCFL01000016.1, forward strand.
AGAGTACGGGACCGGTGCGCCGTCGAGCAAATCGGCCCCGGTCGGTCACCGGCGGACCAGGGGATCGGCCCGGCGGCTCAGGAGGTCAGCCCGCTCGCGCCCTGCGTCTTGAGCAGCGTCTTGAAGTCCGCGGTGTCGCCGGCCGGGGGCTTCCGCGCGCTGACCTTCACGCCGTAGTCGCTGTAGTGCGCGGTCTGGGTCATCGTGCCGTTCGCCGTGTCGGCCTTCTCGGTCTTCTTGACCAGCAGGTCCTGGGCGTTGACCCAGATGTCGACGGTCTCGGTGCTGACGCCGGCCTGGGTGAGCTGCTTCTTCAGGCCGGCCAGCTGGCTCGCCGTGAGGCTGCTGCTCTGCCCGGCCAGGTCGGCCACGTTCACCGTGCCCGCGTAGTGGGTGGTGGCCTGGCCGTCGACCTTCTCCTCGCCGACCCTCTTCACGTCGCCGGAGGCCAGCAGCATCTGCACGGACTTGTTGGGCGTGGTGTTCTGCATCTGGTCCTTGAGCAGCGCGCCCGAGCCGCCCGCGACGGAGGCCAGGTCGCCGTACCCGTACCGGATCCAGTGCTTGCCGCCGGTCTGTGCGGCGAACGTGTCGCTCATCTTCGCGTAGTAGGCGTCGGGCAGATAGCGGGCCTCCATCGACGTCGTACCGAGCCGGCGCATCAGCTCGGCGGTGCTGCCGCCGGTGTAGGTGATGGTGACCGTGCCGGTTATGCCGTCGTCCCAGGCGAGGCTGCCGTTCGTCGTCATGGACAGCAGGGAGCCCATGGTCGTGGTGGAGCGGACCCGGGCGGAGTCGGCGCTGTCGGTGGACCTCTCCGCGGAGCGCAGCGCGGCGACGGGGCTGACCCGGGTCGCGGCGCGGGAACCGGCCCGGTCCTCCTTGCCGGAGCCTCCCGAGCTTCCCGAACCGCCCGCGGAGCTGCAGGCGGCCACCCCGGTCAGCGCGGCCGCCACCGCGATCGAGACGGCCGTACGACGCACCTGCCTGCTCTTCATCCCGCCCACCCCCGTGAAGGTCCCGTACCCCGACGCTAACCCAGGGCACTGACAGTGCGCCGGGAGTCGCACAAACAGCAGGACGGGCCCCGCAACCCTTTCGGTTGCGGGGCCCGTCCTGGTGCTGTCGCGTCCCTGACGCGGCTACCGGAGCGAGCGCGGGGCTCAGACGGCGGCCGGGTCCTCCTCGACGAGGAGGTTGCGGGTGCGGTTCGAGTCGACCGGAATGCCGGGGCCCATCGTGGTGCTGATGGCGGCCTTCTTGATGTAACGGCCCTTGGCGGCGGACGGCTTCAGACGGAGGATCTCCTCCAGCGCGGCGCCGTAGTTCTCCACCAGCTTGTCGTCCTCGAAGGACGTCTTGCCGATGATGAAGTGCAGGTTCGAGTGCTTGTCGACGCGGAACTCGATCTTGCCGCCCTTGATCTCCGTGACGGCCTTGGCCGTGTCGGGGGTCACGGTGCCGGTCTTCGGGTTCGGCATCAGACCACGCGGGCCGAGGACGCGGCCGAGGCGGCCGACCTTGCCCATGAGGTCCGGGGTGGCGACGACGGCGTCGAAGTCCAGACGGCCCTTCGCCACCTCGTCGATCAGTTCGTCGGCGCCGACGATGTCGGCGCCCGCGGCACGCGCGGCCTCGGCACGGTCACCGGTCGCGAAGACCAGGACCCGGGCGGTCTTGCCGGTGCCGTGCGGGAGGTTCACGGTGCCACGGACCATCTGGTCGGCCTTGCGCGGGTCGACACCCAGGCGGAAGGCGACCTCGACGGTGCCGTCGAACTTGGTCGTGGAGGTCTCCTTGGCGAGACGGACGGCCTCGAGCGGGGCGTACAGCTTCTCCCGGTCGATCTTCTCGTCCGCAGCGCGAAGGGCCTTGCTGCGCTTGCTCACAACTTGCTCCTGTGTGTTCTGAAGGAGTCGTGGTGTACGGGCCGAGCAGGCCCTACCACGGTGGTTCTACGAAGGTGGGGTTCAGCCCTCGACCGTGATGCCCATGGAACGGGCGGTGCCGGCGATGATCTTCGACGCGGCGTCCAGGTCGTTGGCGTTGAGGTCGGGCAGCTTGGTCTGGGCGATCTCGCGGACCTGCGCCTCGGTGATCTTGGCGACCTTGGTCTTGTGCGGCTCGCCGGAGCCCTTCTCGACACCAGCGGCCTTGAGGATCATCTTGGCGGCCGGCGGGGTCTTGGTGACGAAGGTGAAGGAACGGTCGTCGTAGACCGTGATCTCCACCGGGATGACCCAACCGCGCTGCGACTCGGTCGCGGCGTTGTAGGCCTTGCAGAACTCCATGATGTTGACGCCGTGCTGACCGAGCGCGGGGCCGACCGGCGGAGCCGGGTTCGCCGCACCGGCGTTGATCTGGAGCTTGATGAGCCCCGTGACCTTCTTCTTCTTGGGAGGCATAGCTCTCCGGGTCCTTTCATTTCGGGTCCTGCCTGCGCGAGGGGACCAACCCGAACGCAGGCATACCGCACAACGATAACGGGTATAGATGCGCGGCCAAAAACGAAGCAGGTCAGGGGGCCCGCTTGAGGCCAACCTGACCTGACTTACCTAGGGGCGCGGGGCTGTATCAATTTGCGGCTACCGCCGCGTGAGCGCGAACAACCCCCACCGGCCCGCAGCCGACGAACGACCGACTCAGTTCTTCTGAATCTGGTCGAACGAAAGCTCGACCGGCGTCTCACGCCCGAAGATCTCCACCAGACCCTTGACCTTCTTGGAGTCCGGGTTGATCTCGTTGATCGTGGCCTGCAACGTGGCGAACGGACCGTCGGTCACCGTCACCGAGTCGCCCACCTCGAAGTCCAGCACCTGGACCTCGACCTTGCGCTGCGGCGCCGGCTTGCCCTCGGCCTCCGCCGCCTCGCGTGCCGCCTTCTCCTCGGCCTCCGGCGCGAGCATCTTGACGATCTCGTCCAGGGTCAGCGGGTAGGGGTCGTACGCGTTGCCGACGAAGCCGGTGACGCCGGGGGTGTTGCGGACGACACCCCACGACTCGTTGGTCAGGTCCATGCGGACGAGCACATAACCGGGCAGCTTGTTCTGCTTGATGGTCTTGCGGTCGCCGTTCTTGATCTGGACGACCTCTTCCTGCGGCACCTCGGCCTGGAAGATGTAGTCCTCGACGTTCAGCGAGACGGCGCGCTGCTCCAGGTTGGTCTTCACGCGGTTCTCGTAGCCGGCGTAGGTGTGGATGACGTACCACTCGCCCGGCAGCAGGCGCAGCTCCTCGCGGAGCGCCTGGACGGGGTCGACCGGCTCGGCGGGCTCCTCCTCGACGAGCTCGTCCTCGACGGCCTCGTCTTCGGCGTCCTCGGCGTCCTCGTCTTCCGCATCCTCGGCGAGCTCGTCCTCGTCCTCGACGTGGACCGCGGTCTCCTCGGCCGGCTCCCCCAGTTCGGCCTCGGCAGCCTCGAACTCGTCCTGCTCGTCCGCGCCCTCGACGATGTCCAGCTCGTCTTCGACGGCCTCTTCGGGCTCGACGGCCTCGACGGCGTCGTTCAGGTTCGGGTCAGACACGATGGCTGCTTCTTCCTGGATACATAGGGGTGGAACATGCGAAATCGGGCGCCGGTACCACGGCGCCCTTCGCTCTGTGCTCAGCCGAAGACGTACTTGGCCGCGTGGTTGAGTCCATAGTCAATCACGGTCACCAGAGCGATCATGATGGCGACGAAGAAGATCACCACGGTGGTGTACGACGTCAGCTGGTTACGAGTCGGCCAGACGACCTTGCGGAGTTCCGCGATGATCTGGCGGTAGAAGGTACCGAGGCGCTTCAGCGGGCCCTTCTTGGCACGCTTGCCGCCCTTGCGGCCCTTCTTCTTGGACTCCTGCACCTCATCGGCATCAGGCGTGTCGATGGAGCCCACGGCGTCCGTCATTCGTCCTCACCTGGTCCCGGGTCATGGCCGTGCCGCGCCCGGTTTCTGGAGCCGCACGGCGGTGCAATGCTTGTACGTACATGCGCACACATCCTGGCGGTGTGTGTAGCAGGGCCGGAGGGACTTGAACCCCCAACCGCCGGTTTTGGAGACCGGTGCTCTACCAATTGAGCTACGACCCTTTGTGTGTCCCCCAACGTACCGCATCCGGCCGGGTGCTCGGTGTGCACCCGCTCAGGCACGGCTGTTGAAGGCCAACGAGGTGAGAGTGTACGTGCTCCGCGGCGCCGCGTCGAACAGAAAGTGGCAGTCGGGGCGACCGTACGGAAGATCGTCCTGGCCGGGGGCCGGATCCGCACGCTTGTTCATGGTTCGGCCCGTACTTGTTCAGTCTGTGAAACCGGCGTGCCGGGCAGGTTTCCGGTCTGAAACGATGGGGCCCATGAGCGCTGCAACCCCTCCCACCGAGCGCCGGGTCTCCGCCCGAGTCGGCGCGATCTCCGAGTCCGCCACCCTCGCCGTGGACGCCAAGGCAAAGGCCCTCAAGGCCGCCGGGCGCCCGGTGATCGGCTTCGGCGCCGGTGAGCCCGACTTCCCGACGCCGGACTACATCGTCGAGGCCGCCATCGAGGCCTGCAAGAACCCGAAGTACCACCGCTACACCCCGGCCGGCGGTCTGCCCGAGCTGAAGAACGCGATCGCCGCGAAGACGCTGCGCGACTCGGGCTACGAGGTGGACGCCTCCCAGGTCCTCGTCACCAACGGCGGCAAGCAGGCCATCTACGAGGCCTTCGCCGCGATCCTCGACCCGGGCGACGAGGTCATCGTCCCCGCCCCGTACTGGACCACGTACCCGGAGTCCATCCGCCTGGCCGGCGGTGTCCCGGTCGAGGTCGTCGCGGACGAGACCACCGGCTACCGCGTCTCCGTGGAGCAGCTGGAGGCGGCCCGCACCGAGAAGACGAAGGTCGTGCTCTTCGTCTCCCCGTCCAACCCGACCGGCGCGGTCTACAGCGAGGCCGAGACCGAGGCGATCGGCCGCTGGGCCGTGGAGCACGGTCTGTGGGTCCTCACGGACGAGATCTACGAGCACCTGGTCTACGGCGACGCGAAGTTCACCTCGCTGCCGGCGATCCTGCCCGAGCTGCGCGACAAGTGCATCGTGGTCAACGGTGTGGCGAAGACGTACGCCATGACCGGCTGGCGGGTGGGCTGGGTCATCGGCCCCAAGGACGTCGTCAAGGCGGCCACCAACCTCCAGTCGCACGCCACCTCCAACGTCTCCAACGTGGCGCAGGTCGCCGCCCTGGCCGCCGTCTCCGGCGACCTGGAGGCCGTGGCGACGATGCGCGAGGCCTTCGACCGGCGCCGCCAGACGATCGTGCGGATGCTCAACGAGATCGACGGCGTGCTCTGCCCGGAGCCCGAGGGCGCCTTCTACGCTTACCCGTCGGTCAAGGCGCTGCTCGGCAAGGAGATCCGCGGCAAGCGCCCGGCCTCCTCGGTGGAGCTGGCCGAGCTGATCCTGGAGGAGGCAGAGGTCGCCGTCGTCCCCGGCGAGGCCTTCGGCACGCCCGGCTACCTGCGCCTGTCGTACGCGCTGGGTGACGAGGACCTCGTCGAGGGCGTGAGCCGGATGCAGAAGCTCCTGTCGGAAGCCAAGGACTGACCCTCTCCGCGAAAGCACGCTCCACGCGCGCGTACGGGCCGTCTCCCACGGGGAGGCGGCCCGTTCTCGTGTCCGGTCCTCGGTGCGCTCTCGTGTGCGAGCAAGGCCACTAACGGGGAATCCGCTACCGGTAGGACAGCCGCGTACGGCAGGATCCTGGAATGGAGCACGTACGTGATGTCTCTGAGCTGCCGAAAGCTCATCTGCATCTGCACTTCACCGGTTCGATGCGGCCGGCAACCGTCCTGGAACTGGCCGACAAATACGGCGTGCGCCTCCCCGAGGCGCTCACCGACGCCCTGACCAGCGGCGAACCACCGAGACTACGGGCCACCGACGAGCGGGGCTGGTTCCGCTTCCAGCGGCTGTACGACGCCGCTCGCTCCTGCCTGAGAGAGCCCGAGGACATCCGGCGCCTGGTCCGGGAGGCCGCCGAGGAGGATCTGAAGGACGGCTCGCGCTGGCTGGAGATCCAGGTGGACCCGACGTCGTACGCCCCGCGGCTCGGCGGTCTGATCCCGGCCCTGGAGATCATCCTGGACGCGGTCGAGACGACCTCCCGGGAGACCGGCCTCGGCATGCGTGTCCTGGTGGCCGCGAACCGTATGAAGCACCCCTTGGACGCGCGGACGCTGGCCCGGCTCGCCGTCCGGTACGCGGACCGGGGCGTGGTCGGCTTCGGGCTGTCGAACGACGAGCGACGGGGCATGGCGCGGGACTTCGACCGGGCGTTCCACATCGCGCGCGAGGGCGGCCTGCTGGCGGCCCCGCACGGCGGCGAGCTGACCGGCCCGGCGTCGGTGCGGGACTGCCTGGACGACCTGCACGCCTCCCGGATCGGGCACGGCGTGCGGGCGGCGGAGGACCCGAGGCTGCTCAAGCGCCTGGCGGACCGGGAGATCACCTGCGAGGTGTGCCCGGCCTCCAACGTGGCCCTGGGCGTCTACGAGAAGCCCGAGGACGTGCCGCTGCGCACCCTCTTCGAGGCGGGCGTGCCGCTGGCCCTGGGCGCCGACGACCCGCTCCTGTTCGGCTCCCGGCTTGCCGCGCAGTACGACATCGCGCGCGTGCACCACGCCTTCACGGACGCCGAACTGGCGGAACTGGCCCGCCAGTCGGTCCGGGGCTCGGCTGCACCGGAGGACGTGAAGTCCGGGCTTCTGGCGGACATCGACGCCTGGCTGGTCGCGCCGGTGTCCTGATTGCCGGTCACGCCCCGGTGGCAGGGCGGGCGCGCTCCTCGGCGACGGAGAGCCCGCCCAGCAGGGTGCGGGCGATGCGGGCGGCGAACGTGTCGACCGGCGGGCGCTCGCCGGTCGAGGTCGCCTCGTAGGCGAAGACGCGCTGGACACAGGCGCCGAGGAGGAGGGCGGCGGCCGCGGTGGTGTCGGCGTCGGGGCGGATCCGGCCGACCGCCTTCTCGGCGCACAGGTAGGCGTCGAGGGCTCTCATCGGCACATGCGGTCCCGCGCCGATGGTGCGCAGTTTGTCGTCGAGCTTCCGCTTGAGCTGCTGCTCGGCGTAGAGGGAGGCGGCGATCGGGAAGCTCGCCTCGTAGAAGAGGGCGGCCTGACGGGCGATCTGAGTGAGGTTGTCCTCCAGGCTGCCCCGGCCGGGTTCCACGGTGAGCTCGCCGAGGAGCGGGAGAAGCCGCGGCAGCCGCTCGGTCAGGACGTGCACGAACAGTTCTTCCTTGCTGGGGAAGTACTTGTAGAGGGCCGCCTCGGAACAGCCGGCCGCCCTGGCGATCTCCTTGGTGGTGGCACGGGCGAGCCCGACGGTGCGCATCAGCTCGTGAGCGGCGTCGAGGATGCGGACGCGGGCCGGTTTCTGCTCCATGGCATCCAAGGATCACATGCCCCTTCCTGCGGCTTCGACGGACTTCCCCGAAGGGCCTTGACTGGTGAGTGAATACTTACCCACTCTAGGAGGAGACAGAGGTGAGTGAACACTCACCCACCACTCTTGCCGCCACTCTTGCTGTCCTGGAACGGGAGCAGTCATGAATCTCACTGTGTTCGGCGCGACCGGCGGGATCGGCCGGGAGCTGGTCCGTCAGGCGCTGGCGTCCGGCCACCGGGTCACGGCGGTGGTCCGCGACCCCGCCCGGCTGACCGTGACCGGTACGGGCCTGGAGGTGGTCCGCGCGGACCTCACCGACCCCGAGGTGATCCGCCCGGCGCTGAGCGGCCGGAACGCGGTCCTGTCCGGCCTGGGCCCGCGCGGCCGGGGCGACGCCGGCGTCGCCGCCCGGCTGACCCGCACGGTCCTGGCCGCCATGGAGGCGGAGGCCGTACGACGGCTGGTGGTGGTCAGCGCCGCGCCGGTGGGCCCGGAACCGGACGACGGCCTCCTGGACCGCTCCATGCGCGGTCTGGTCTCCACCGTCCTCAAGCCGGTCTACGACGACCTGCGCGAGATGGAGGCCGAACTGTCCCGCAGCGGCACCGACTGGACCTCCGTACGCCCGCCGCGCCTGCAGGACAAGCCGCTGACCGGTACCTACCGCACGGTGGTGGGCGGCTTCCCGCGCAAGGGACGCTTCATCGCGCGGGCGGACGTGGCCCACGCGATGCTGGCGATGATCGAGGACGCCGGGACGGTGAAGCAGGGGGTGGGAGTGGCGTACTGAGCCTCCGGCTCGCGGCTCCTGCCTCTCTGGAGGCTCACGCCCTCTCTAGAGGCTCACGCCGACGGTCACCGGCTCGTTGACCAGGGTCACGCCGAAGGCCTCCCGGACCCCGGCGACGACCTCCCGAGCCAGCGCCAGCAGATCCTCGGTCGTGGCCCCGCCCCGGTTGGTCAGCGCCAGCGTGTGCTTCGTGGAGATCCTGGCCGCGCCACTGCCGTACCCCTTGGTGAACCCGGCCTTGTCGATCAGCCAGGCCGCCGAGGTCTTGGTACGCCCGTCCCCCGCCGGGTAGGCGGGTGGCTCGGCCGTGTCCCCCAGCCGCTCCCGCACGCGCGCGTGGAAGGCGGCGAACTGCTCGTCCGTGAGGATCGGGTTGGTGAAGAAGGACCCCGCCGACCAGGTGTCGTGGTCCTCGGGATCCAGCACCATCCCCTTCCCGGCGCGCAGCTTGAGCACCGCCTCGCGGACCTCGGCGAGCGGCGCCCGGTCCCCCGGCTCCACCCCGAGCGCTCGCGCGGCCTCCGCGTACCGCACCGGCGCCGACAGCCCGCCGGCGTCCTCCAGTCCGAACCGGACGCGCAGGACGACGTAGCGCTCGGGGTCGGCCTTGAAGCGGCTGTGCCGGTATGAAAACGCGCACTCCTCGTTGGCCAGCGTCACCGTCTCGCCGCTCCGCCGGTCGTACGCGACGACCTCGGTGACGGTCGCGGAGACCTCCTGGCCGTACGCCCCCACGTTCTGGATGGGCGTGGCCCCGGCGGAGCCCGGGATCCCGGCGAGGCACTCGATGCCCGCGAGGCCGGCCTCTACGGTGCGGGCGACCGCGTCGGTCCACACCTCGCCGGCCGCCAGCTCCAGCGTCGTGCCGCGCAGTTCGAAGCCGGTGGTGGCGATGCGCAGGGCGGTGCCGTCGAAGCCCTTGTCGCCGATGACCAGGTTCGAGCCGCCGCCGATGACCAGCAGCGGGGTCCCGCTGTCGTCGGCCGCGCGGACGGCGGCGACGACCTCGGCGTCGGTGGTGGCGGTGACCAGCCGGGTGGCGGGGCCGCCGAGCCGGAAGGTGGTGAGGGGGGCGAGGGGGGCGTCGTGGAGTTCCTGCACGCGCCCAAGACTACGAGACGCCACCGACAGTCCCACCGCCAAGAGCGGCACGCGCGCGTGGGGCCCCGTCCGCCGAGAACGGGGCCCCACGCGCGCGTGCCGTCAGCCGTCGTCAGCCGCCGACGGTCTCCAGCGCCGGGGCCGGCTCCCCCTCGGCGACGAGCCGCGCGGCGCGCCGCCGGCCGGGGATGGCCAGGGCCGCGATCCCGGCGAGGACCACCACGGCCGAGCCGGTGAACAGGGCGGGCTTCAGTCCGTCCACGAAGCTCTGGGCGCTCTCGTAGCCGCCCTGGGCGGAGAAGATGGACGACATGACCGCGACGCCGAGTGCGCCGCCGACCTCGCGCAGCGCGTTGTTGGCGCCGGAGGCGATGCCCTGTTCCTGCGGCCGTACGGCGGACATCACCAGGTTGGCGGCCGGGGCGAAGTACAGGGCCATGCCGATGCCGCTGATGATCAGGCCGGGCAGCTGGGCGGCGTAGGAGGCGTCGGCGGTGACGACGGAGGCCAGGTAGCCGAGCCCGGCGGCCTGCAGGAAGAGTCCGGCCGCGACGACCGGGCGGCCGCCTACGCGGTCGGACAGGATGCCCGCGATCGGCGCGACGATCATCGGCATGCCGGTCCAGGGCAGCATCCTGAGGCCCGCCTCGGTGGGCGAGTAGCCGAGCACGCCCTGCATGTACTGGCTGAGCAGGAAGATCGACCCGAACATCCCGAGGAACATCAGCAGGCTGGCCGCGTTGATCCCGGAGAAGGCGCGGGAGCGGAAGAGCCGCATCGGCAGCATGGGGTTCTTGGCGCGGCTGCCGTGGAAGACGAAGCCGACGAGCAGGGCGGTGCCCGCGAACAGCCCGGTGAGCACGAGCGGGCCGGTCCAGCCGTCGGCGGGGCCGCGCACCAGGCCGTAGACGATCCCGAAGAGACCGCCGCTGGCGAGCAGGGTGCCGGGTATGTCGAGCGGGGCGCCGGTGCCGTGGGACTCGGCGAGGCGGAGGCGGGCGAGCGGCAGCAGGGCGAGGCCGAGCGGCACGTTCAGCCAGAAGATCCAGTGCCAGGACACGTGTTCGGTGAGGCTGCCGCCGATGAGCGGCCCGGAGGCGACCGCGAGCCCGTTGACGGCACCCCAGATGCCGTACGCCATCCCGCGTTTGGCCTCGGGCACGGCCGCCGTCAGCAGGGTGAGGGTGAGCGGCATCATGATCGCCGCGCCGACGCCCTGCACCGCGCGGGCGGCGATCAGGGAGTCGATGCCGGGCGCCATGGCCGCGGCGGCGGAGGCGCCGGTGAAGACGGTGAGCCCGGCGAGGAAGAGCCGGCGCCGGCCGAAGCGGTCGCCCAGGGCGGCGCCGAACATCAGCAGGACGGCGAAGGTGAGCGTGTAGGCGCTCACGGTCCATTCGAGGTCGTCCAGGGCTCCGCCGAGGTCCTTGCGGATGGAGGGCAGGGCGGTGGTGACGACGAGGTTGTCGAGGGCCGCCATGAATCCGGCGACGCTGGTGATGACGAGCGCCCATCCGGCGCCCCCGCGGCGTGCGGTCTCTTGTGACATCGCTCCCCCAGAGCATGCTCTGCGTTGGTTAGTTAGTGATCACTAAATTTCTGGCCCAAGAAAAGGCCCTGGTCGGGAAAGGCGGACCGCCCCGTCACCCGTCGTTGCACTTCTCCAGCCGTCCCGTGGCCCCGGCATCCGGGAACATCCCCTGCCAGACCCGGTGTTCGGGCGGAAACCCCATGGCCGAGTAGGTGTTGATGAGCATCCCCTTGGCCAGGAAGGCCGTGGTGGCGTCGACGTCGACCCCCGAGAGCAGATGGACGGCGTCCCAGAGCCGCATCCAGCCGTCCCGCACCAGCTCACCGAACTCGTGCTCGCCCTCCGCCTCCGCGGCCGCGACGGTGATGTACGTCTGCATCTGCATCTGGAGCCGCTCCGGCCTCTCCTGGATCAGCCGCACATACGCCTCGCCCATGGCGCGCAGGGCCTCCTCGCCCTTCAGCCCCTCGGCCGTCTTCTCGAAGACCTCGCGCATGTCGTCGATGCAGCGCTGCGAAGCCGCGGCGAACATCGCCTTCTTGCCCGGGAAGAGCCGGAAGAGGTACGGCTGCGAGACCCCGACCCGCTTGGCGATCGCCTCGGTGGAGGTGCCGTAGTAGCCCCTCTGTGCGAACTCTGCGATCGCCGCGCGGATGACGCTCTCGCGCCGCTCCTCTGCGCTCATCCTGACCATGCGAGAAAGTTAGTACTCAATCACTAACTACGTCAAGGGGGTCCCGACCGCTGCACTACGGGGACCGCATACGCGTAAGGAGCGCCCCGCAATGGAGGGCGCCCCTTACCGAGTCGCCGGGCTCAGCCCAGCCGCACGACCGCACGCGACATGCCCAGCACCTTCTGCCCGGCGCTCATCGCCGTCAGGTCGACGCGCACGGTGTTGTCGTCGAGCTTGGCCGCGACCTTGCCGCTGACCTCGATCAGGGCGCCCTGGTCGTCGTTCGGGACGACGACGGGCTTGGTGAAGCGGACGCCGTAGTCGACGACCGCGCCCGGGTCGCCGGTCCAGTCGGTCACCACCCGGATCGCCTCGGCCATGGTGAACATGCCGTGCGCGATGACGTCCGGCAGGCCGACCTCCTTGGCGAACTTCTCGTTCCAGTGGATCGGGTTGAAGTCCCCGGAGGCGCCCGCGTACCGCACCAGCGTGGCGCGGGTCACGGGGAAGGTCTGCGCCGGGAGTTCGGTGCCGACCTCGACGTCCTCGTAAGCGATCTTCGCCGTCATCGGATCCTCACGCCCCCTCTTCCACGTCCGCCGCGCGGGCCACCAGCTTGGTCAGGGCGCTCACCACGAGCTCGCCCGCCTCGTCGTGGACGTCGCCGCGGATGTCGATGACGTCGTTGCCCGCGAGGGACTTGATGGCCTCGATGGTCGAGGTCACCGTCAGCCGGTCGCCGGCGCGCACCGGGCGCCGGTAGGCGAACTTCTGGTCGCCGTGCACCACCCGGCTGTAGTCCAGGCCGAGCTGCGGGTCCTCGACGACCTGTCCGGCCGCGCGGAAGGTGATCGAGAAGACAAAGGTCGGCGGGGCGATCACATCGGAATGGCCGAGCGCCTTGGCGGCCTCCGCGTCCGTGTACACGGGGTTGGCGTCGCCCACCGCCTCGGCGAACTCACGGATCTTCTCCCGCCCCACCTCGTAGGGCTCGGTGGGTGGGTAGGTCCGTCCCACGAAGGACTGGTCGAGCGCCATTGGCCCGGTACCTCCTGATGTCTGCTGTGATGCCCCACAAACTAGCGGGAAAGCCGTCCCCCGAAACGCCGTGAGGCCGCCCCCGAGTGGGGACGGCCTCACGAACGAGCCTGTTGTTATCGCGTCTCGCGGTGCGCAGTGTGCGCATTGCAACGCGGGCAGTGCTTCTTCATCTCAAGACGGTCCGGGTTGTTACGCCGGTTCTTCTTGGTGATGTAGTTCCGCTCCTTGCACTCCACGCAGGCCAGCGTGATCTTCGGGCGGACGTCGGTGGCAGCCACGTGAGTGCTCCTTGACGAACGGGTGGGATGGTTTAACGCATAAAAGAGTAGCCGATCGAAGGACCGACCCCGCAATCGGCTACTGTCAGTAGCGGTGACCGGACTTGAACCGGTGACACAGCGATTATGAGCCGCTTGCTCTACCGACTGAGCTACACCGCTTTGATGAGATCGGCCCCCGTCTCGCGACGGGAACCTCTCACACCAGAGCCCCAATACGGAATCGAACCGTAGACCTTCTCCTTACCATGGAGACGCTCTGCCGACTGAGCTATTGGGGCGAGCGATGAAGACATTACACGCTCGGCCGCCGTTCACCCAAATCCGTTTCCCGCCGCCCTTCCAGGCCCCTTCCGCACGGCTCACGGCAGCCTCCCGGACCCCTTCCGGAACTCCCCGCACGCGCGCGGCCAACCGTTCCCCGCAGGTCCGACGGCTGCGGTACGACTATTGCGCTCCTCCCCGCCGCACGCGGCTCGCCGTCCTAGGCTCGACTCACTCTGCGTGATCTTGAGTCCCATGCCTGGACCGACCCTCATGGAGCGCGATGCCCGACAGCCAGCCGCAGCCGCCCTCGTCGTCGTCCGACCCGCAGGGTTCCTCGGGCCAGTCCGACCCGGCCGCGCTCCTGCTGTGCGGGGCGCGGCTCACCGACGGCCGGACCGTGGACGTACGGCTGGGCTGCGGACGCATCGAGGCGGTGGGTACGGCCGGCAGCCTGACACCGGGCCCGCCCCGCGCGGGCGGCACGCGTGTGGACCTGACCGGCTACCTGCTCCTCCCGGCCCCCGCCGAACCGCACGCCCACGGCGACACCGCGCTCTCCGCCGAACACGGCGGCCCCGTCTCCTACGAACCCGAGGACGTCCAGCGCCGCGCCACCGAGGCGGCCCTGCTCCAACTCGGGCACGGCGCGACGGCGGTGCGCGCGCACGTGCGCATGGGCGACGTCCAGGGGCTCGGCGCCCTTGCCGCCGTCCTCCAGGCGCGCCGTTCGCTGCGCGGACTCGCGGAGCTCACGGCGGTCGCCATGCCACGCGTGCTGACCGGGATCGCCGGCGCCGAGGGGCTCGCGATACTGCGGGACGCCGCGAAGATGGGCGCGTCCGTGGTGGGCGGCTGCCCGGACCTGGACCCCGATCCGACGGGCTATGCGGAAGCCGTCCTGGAGGTGGCCTCCGAACACGGCTGCCCTGTCGACCTGCACACGGACGCCGCCGATCCGGCCCGGCTGGCCAGGCTCGCGGCGATGGCCGGCGGAATGCGCCCCGGCGTGGTCCTCGGCCCGTGCGCCGGGCTCGCACGCCTGCCCGCCGAGGTGGCCGCGCGGGTCGCGGACCAGCTCGCCGCGGCCGGCATCACGGTGGTGTGCCTGCCACAGGGCGGCTGCGGCTCCGTCGACCGCCGCGGCACGGCCCCGGTACGGCTGTTGCGCGCGGCCGGGGTGCGGGTCGCCGCCGGCAGCGGCGCCCTGCGCGACCTGTCGAACCCCGTCGGCCGCGGCGACCCGCTGGAGGCGGCCTACCTCCTGGCCTCCCGCCACGGCCTGCGCCCCGAGGACGCCTACGACACCGTGAGCGCGGCCGCCCGCGCCGCCCTCGGCCTCCCCGAGGTCCGCGTGGAGGCCGGCTTCCCCGCCGAGCTCCTCGCCGTACGCGGCGACCACCTGGCCGGCGCGCTCTCCCTCGCCTACAGCCGGATCGTGGTGCACCGGGGGCGCGTGGTGGCACGCACGAGCGCAGTCCGCGAGTACTGCAACTCGGCGGTGGCGGCGGAGCTGGGCCTGCCGCGGCAGGGGCGGGGCGAGTTGTCCTGAGGGACGCGGGCGCGACGCGGGCGCATGGCGGAAGCGCGGGCGTCGGCGGGCAGGTGGGGCACGGGAGCGCGCGGCACGGAGCGAGGCGCCCCCGCAGGAAGCTCGAACCGGACGGGCGCGCTCGGTGGAACCACGCGTGCGTGTGGGGCGCATGAAGTCGTGCGGCGGATGCGGGGCTTCGGGCGTACGGTCTGAGACATGCGCATTGTCATCGCTGGTGGTCATGGTCAGATCGCGCTGCGGCTGGAGCGGCTGCTCTCCGCGCGCGGAGACGAGGTCGCTGGGATCATCCGGAGAGCCGAGCAGGGCGACGACCTGCGGGCGGCCGGTGCCGAACCGGTGCTGCTGGACCTGGAGTCGGCGTCGGTCGAGGAGGTCGCGACGCATCTGCAGGGAGCGGACGCGGCGGTGTTCGCGGCGGGCGCGGGCCCGGGCAGCGGTGCGGCCCGCAAGGAGACGGTCGACAAGGGCGCGGCGGTGCTGTTCGCGGACGCGGCCGTGCGCGCGGGCGTACGCCGTTTCGTGGTCGTCTCCGGAATGGGCGCGGACCCGGCGCACCAGGGTGACGAGGTCTTCGATGCGTACCTGCGGGCCAAGGGCGAGGCCGACGCGCATGTGACCCGGCAGAGTGCCCTGGACTGGACGATCCTGCGTCCCGGTGCGCTGACGGACACGCCGGGCACCGGTCTGGTACGTCTGGAGGCGCACACCGGCCGGGGTGCGGTCCCGCGCGACGACGTGGCCGCCGTACTCGCGGAGTTGGTGGACACCTCGGCGACGGCCGGCCTGACCCTGGAGCTGATCGGCGGGTCGACGCCGGTCACGGTGGCCGTGAAGTCGGTGGCCGGGAACTGAGTTCCCGTTCTCAGAACAACGGCAGTTGTCCGGGGAACTCGGGCACGACGTAACCGTCCAACACGGGCTGTACGGCATCGATCCGGGCCTGCTGCCGCGAGCCCGAGCACGAGACCAGTTCCCCGTTCTCACGCGCCCCGGGCGGGTCGTGCCGCGTGAAACGGCCCGCCACGACGGCGATTTCACGGCGGCACACCGGGCAGGTTCTACGTAGGGAGGACATGCGTTCAGTGTGCCCCGGAGCGTGGCCCACACGACGGTCCACCGGCCCGCGGCCGCAGCACCGCCGAAGCACCTACATGATCTTCATCACGCCTTCGCATGCCCCCGCGTCCACGCGGCCCGGTTCCCCGTGAAGGCGTACACACGGACACATGACGAAGGGCCCGTGACCTGCTCGACAGCAGGTCACGGGCCCTTCGTTCCCGTGTGGCGGCGCCAGGATTCGAACCTGGGAAGGCTGAGCCGGCAGATTTACAGTCTGCTCCCTTTGGCCGCTCGGGCACACCGCCGGGGTTTTGCCACCAGCTCGAACCGCTTTCTGGCGGTGCTCCCTGGCAACGACGTAAACAATACCCGATCCACAGGGGTGCTCCGCCACCCGATTGATCGCCGCCCGCGGGACGCGGGATGGCTAGGCTGGTGAGGATGCGGCCCGGTCCCCGCACCGGGCTCGGCGGCTGCCGCCGCGCGCCGGAACGCATCCCGTTACGCCCCCCGATACAAGGAGCCACAGGACATGGCCGACTCCAGTTTCGACATCGTCTCGAAGGTCGAGCGGCAGGAGGTCGACAACGCCCTCAACCAGGCCGCCAAGGAGGTCTCGCAGCGCTACGACTTCAAGGGTGTGGACGCCTCGATCGCCTGGTCCGGCGAGAAGATCCTGATGCAGGCGAACTCCGAGGAGCGGGTCAAGGCGATCCTCGACGTCTTCCAGTCGAAGCTGATCAAGCGTGGCATCTCGCTGAAGGCGCTGGACGCGGGTGAGCCGCAGCTCTCCGGCAAGGAGTACAAGATCTTCGCGTCGATCGAGGAGGGCATCTCCCAGGAGAACGCGAAGAAGGTCGCGAAGATCATCCGCGACGAGGGCCCCAAGGGTGTCAAGGCCCAGGTCCAGGGCGACGAACTGCGTGTCAGCTCCAAGAGCCGCGACGACCTCCAGGTCGTGATCGCGCTCCTGAAGGGCCAGGACTTCGACTTCGCGCTCCAGTTCGTGAACTACCGGTAGGCAGCGCCGTCGAAGCACGAGAAGGGCGGGTACCTCGTGGTGCCCGCCCTTCCCGTGCCCTCTCGTGCGCCGGCTCCGGCCGGGGGTGGTCAGTCGCGCGAGTTGCCGAACAGGATGCGATAGGCGATCAGCAGGACCAGCGAGCCGCCGATCGCGGCCGCCCAGGTCGCGCCGTCGTAGAAGTTCTTGGTGATCGGGTGGTCCAGCCAGCGGGCCGATATCCAGCCGCCGAGGAACGCACCCACGATGCCGATGAGGGTCGTGCCGATGAAGCCGCCCGGGTCGCGTCCCGGCAGCAGGACCTTGGCGATGGCGCCGGCCAACAGTCCCAGGATGATCCAGCTGATGATGCCCATGACCTGAACCTGCCCTTCCGCGCTGTGTTCGCACTGTTCCGGCCCTGTGACTTCGGTCTGGGCCGGCTGTGCCGGACGGGTTGCGCCGGACGGGCTGTCCGAGCCGTCCATATGTGTCCGTCGCGCGTGTGTTCGTGCCTTGTCGATGACGAGGACGCCTGGGCGACACTGCGCGGTTGCGGTGATCAGTAGGGTGCGGTTCGTGGTTTCCTCCTCTTCCGGTCTGCGGCGCACGCTGGGCGTGCGCGACGCCGTGGTCGTCGGACTCGGCTCGATGGTCGGGGCCGGCGTGTTCTCCGCCCTGGGTCCCGCGGCCCGCGCGGCCGGGTCCGGGCTGCTTCCCGGTCTGGCCGTCGCCGCCCTGGTCGCCTACTGCAACGCCCTGTCCTCGGCGCGCCTGGCCGCGCGGTACCCGCAGTCGGGCGGCACCTACGTGTACGGGCGGGAGCGGCTCGGCGCCTTCTGGGGGTATCTCGCTGGCTGGGCGTTCGTCGTCGGCAAGACGGCGTCCTGCGCCGCGATGGCGCTCACCGTGGGCGCGTACGTCTGGCCGGGGCAGGCGCACGCGGTGGCGGTCGCGGCCGTGGTGGCGCTGACCGCCGTGAACTACGGCGGCATCCAGAAGTCGGCCTGGCTGACGCGGGTGATCGTGGCCGTGGTGCTGGCGGTCCTCGCTTCCGTGGTGGTCGTGTGCCTGACGTCCGGGGCGGCGGACGCGGGGCGGCTGGACATCGGGCTGTCGTCGGGCGTGGGCGGGGTGCTTCAGGCGGCCGGCCTGCTGTTCTTCGCGTTCGCCGGGTACGCGCGGATCGCGACCCTCGGCGAGGAGGTGCGGGATCCGGCGCACACCATCCCGCGTGCGATCCCGCTGGCCCTGGGGATCACGCTGGTCGTGTACGCGTGGGTGGCGGTGGCCGCGCTCTCGGTGCTGGGCACGGACGGGCTCGGGCGGGCGGCCGCGCCGCTGGCCGACGCGGTGCGGGCGGCCGGGGCGCCGGGGCTGGTGCCCGTGGTGCGGGCGGGGGCCGCGGTGGCCGCGCTCGGCTCGCTGCTGGCCCTGATCCTGGGCGTGTCGCGGACGACGCTGGCCATGGCCCGCGACGGTCATCTGCCTCCGGCGCTGGCCGCCGTGCACCCGCGTTTCCAGGTCCCGCACCGCGCCGAACTGGCCGTCGGCGCGGTGGTCGCCGTGGTCGCGGCGACCGCGGACGTCCGGGGGGCCATCGGGTTCTCCTCCTTCGGTGTGCTGGCGTACTACGCGGTGGCCAACGCCTCGGCGTGGACGCTGGATCCGGCGCCGCGGGCGCGGCTGGTTCCGGTGGTGGGACTGCTGGGGTGCGTGATCCTCGCGTTCGCGCTGCCGGTGACGTCGGTGGCCACGGGGGCGGCCGTACTGGCGGTGGGTGCGGCGGCGTACGCCGTACGGCGGTGGACTGCGGCCCGGTAGCCACGGTGACCGCTACCGCTGCCGCGGCCTCCGGCGCAGGACGGTGGCGGCCGCGCTCGAAAGGTCCCGTCTCTCAGGAGGTCTGCTGCGGGGCCGTGCGTATCCGGAAGTCGGCCCAGGGCGCCAGGTCCGTGCCCTCGTCGGTCTCCTCGTACCAGCCCGTGCCCTCCAGCCATACGCACAGCCAGTCGGTGAGGCTGGGCGCGTCCACGAACCAGGCGCCGTCGGCGTCGTCGGCGTTCGGCTCGTAGAGCAGGACCGTGGCCTGCGGGGTCCGGCAGTCCACGCACGCGTACATACCGCAACCCCAGTGGGATATCGGCAGGATGCCCTCGGGCCAGGGCCAGTCCGGGTTCCTGCGGCCGTACTCACGGTTGCTGAGGTACTGGGCGACGGCGGCCGGTTCACCCGAGGGCGCTGCGTCGAGCAGGGGCAGCAGGCCGTACGACGGGCCGAAGCCGCCGTCGCCCACTCGCTCGTAGAGCGCGGCGAGGAGGGGCGGCAGAGGGAAGCCCAGGGCCTGACCGGCGCGGTCGAGCGTGGCGGCGTCGACGGGCGCGGGGAGCGAAGGCCAGCCCCACGGGCGGGAGTTGCGGGCCTGCTCGGTCACCCGTGTCAGCAACTGCTCGATCTCGGTCATGGCTTCATGATGCAGGCCGCCACTGACAACCGGGCCGGCCTGTGGACAACCTCCCGCCGACGCTCCGGCCTGTGGACAACTCCTCGGCCGGAGACGTCGGATGAGGTCGGTTTTCTTTGGGGGGACGAGGAGCGGTCAGCGGGTCGCGAACGGCTGGTCCGTGGGAACGATCTCGCGTCCGAGCGGGAGCAGGGAGACCGGGATCAGCTTGAAGTTGGCGATGCCGAACGGGATCCCGATGATCGTCAGGCACATGGCGATGCCGGTGACGATGTGGGCGAGGGCCAGCCACCAGCCCGCGAGGACCAGCCACAGGACATTGCCGATGCAGGACGGGGCACCCGCGTCGCGTCGCTCCACGGTCGTGTACCCGAAGGGCCACAGGGCGTACACGCCGATACGGAACGCCGCTATGCCAAATGGAATACCGATGATCGTGATGCAGAGGATCACGCCCGCGAGCAGGTAGCCGAGGAACAGCCAGAAGCCGCTCAGGACGAGCCAAATGATGTTCAGGATGGTCTTCACTGCGGGCGACCTGCCATCTTCTCTAGCCGGGCGATCCGTTCCGCCATGGGCGGGTGCGTCGAGAACATCTTGGACAGTCCCTGGCCCGGACGGAAGGGGTTCGCGATCATCATGTGGCTCGCGGTCTCGATCCGGGGCTCGGGGGGCAGCGGGAGTTGCTTGGTGCCGGCGTCCAGCTTGCGCAGGGCGCTGGCGAGGGCGAGCGGGTCCCCGGTGAGCTGGGCGCCGGAGGCGTCCGCCTCGTACTCCCGGGAGCGGCTGATGGCGAGCTGGATGAGGCTGGCGGCGAGCGGGCCCAGGATCATGATCAGCAGCAGGCCGAGGAAGCCGGGGCCGTCGTCGTCGTCCGAACGGCCGACCGGGATCAGCCACGCGAAGTTGACCAGGAACATGATCACCGAGGCGAGGGCGCCGGCGACCGACGAGATGAGGATGTCGCGGTTGTAGACGTGGCTGAGTTCGTGGCCGATGACACCGCGCAGTTCACGCTCGTCCAGGATGCGCAGGATGCCCTCCGTGCAGCACACGGCGGCGTTGCGCGGATTGCGGCCCGTGGCGAAGGCGTTCGGTGCCTCCGTCGGGGAGATGTACAGGCGGGGCATGGGCTGGCGGGCCTGGGTGGAGAGGTCGCGGACCATCCGGTACAGGGCCGGGGCCTCGAATTCGCTCACCGGGCGCGCGCGCATCGCGCGTAGCGCCAGTTTGTCGCTGTTCCAGTACGCGTACGCGTTCGTCCCGAGGGCGACGAGGACCGCGACGATCAGACCCGTTCGGCCGAAGAAGCTGCCGATGACGATGATGAGTGCCGACAGTCCCCCGAGGAGAACTGCGGTCCTGAGCCCGTTGTGCCGGCGGTGCACGGTACGCCCTCCAAGTCGTGCGGCAGGGGAACCCTTTGCCTGCGGTGCTGCCTTCCGATCTGCGATGCCACCGGTGTCGTGGTGTCACGTCCAGTGGACCCTTTCGCACTGGTCAACGCCAGGCGACGGCCACTAGTTCCCTTGTGCCCGCTGTGCGCCGGGTGAGCCGTCCGGGTGAGAGCCGCACCGGGCGCGCGTGGCGAACGTCAGAACAGGCCGGTGGCGGCGAAGCGGAGCACCAGCTGTGGTGCCCCGGAGAGGACGACGCCGAGGGTGCCGGTGAGGGCGAGCGCGGCCGTGAGGGGGGCCGGGAGACGGTGCCTGGCGGGCTCACCCTCGGGGGCGCGGAACAGCAGGGCCGTCCACTGGAGGTAGTAGTAGAGGGCGATCACGACGTTGACGGCCATGACGACGGCGAGCCAGCCGAGGCCGGCGTCGACGGCCGTCGAGAAGACGGTGACCTTCGCGAACAGGCCGATGATGCCGGGCGGGAGTCCGGCTAGGCACAGCAGGAAGAACGTGAGGAGCAGCGCGGTGAGCGGATTCCTGGCGTACAGGCCGCGGTAGTCGGAGATCCGGTTGAGCCGTGCGGTACGGGCGACAACGGCGGCCACCGCGAAGGCCCCGAGGTTCACGGCCGCGTACATGAGGGCGTAGGCGACGGTGGAGCCGACGGCCTTCTGGGCGTCCTCGGTGTATCCGGCGGCGGCGATCGGCACCAGCAGATAGCCGGCCTGGCCCACCGACGACCAGGCGAGCAGTCGTACCGCGCTGTACGCGCGCGTGGCCTGCTGGCGCAGGGCCGCCACGTTGCCGACGCTCATGGTGAGGGCGGCCAGGGCGGCGAGCGCGGGTCCCCAGACGTCGGCGTACGACGGGAAGGCGACGACAGTGACCAGGATCAGGCCCGAGAAGCCGACGGCCTTGCCGACGACCGACAGGTAGGCGGCGATCGGGAGCGGGGCGCCGACGTAGGTGTCGGGCACCCAGAAGTGGAACGGGACGGCGGCCGTCTTGAACGCGAAACCCACGAGGGTGAGGACGACACCCGTCTGGGCGAGCGTGTGCAGCTGTCCGTCGACGTGCTGGATCCGGTCGGCGACCTGGGTGAGGTAGAGGCTGCCGGTGGTGGCGTACACGAAGCTGACGCCCATGAGGCTGACGGCGGTCGCGGTCACCGAGGACAGGAAGAACTTCAGGGCCGCTTCGGAGGACCTCTTGTCGCCGTGCCGGATGCCGACGAGGGCGAAGGCGGGCAGGGAGGCGACCTCCAGGGCGACGATCAGGGTGGCGAGGTCGCGGGAGGCGGGCAGCAGGGCGGCGCCGGCGGCCGAGGAGAGCAGCAGGAACCAGAACTCGCCCTGGGGGTAGCGGCGGTTTCCGTCCTTCAGGGTGGTGACGGACAGCAGGGCCGTGAGCAGTGCGCCGCCGAGGACGAGGAACTGCACGACCAGGGTGAAGCGGTCGGCCGTGTAGCTGCACGCGCGTGTGGTGCCGGTCAGGCAGAAGGTGCTGCGGTCGTGGTCGAGGAGCGGGAGCAGCAGGAGGGCGGCCGCGGCGAGTCCGGCGACCGAGACCCAGCCGAGGAGCGGTTTCCTCGCCTCGGGTACGAACAGGTCGGCGACCAGGACGATCAGGCCGACGACCGCGGTGAGGGTGGGCGGGGCGATGGCGAGCCAGTCGACGGACTGGACGAGGTTCGCGGCCAGCGGCTGGGCCAGGGCGCTCATCGGGTGCCTCCTGCGAGGAGTTGCTGCACGGCCGGGTCGGTCAGACCGAGCAGGGCCTTCGGCCACAGTCCGGCGACGACGGTGAGGGCGACGAGCGGGGTCCAGGCCGCGAACTCGTAGGTGCGGACGTCGGCGAGTTCCGGCGTGTCCTGCGGTACGGCGCCCATGCAGACGCGGCGGACCACGGCCAGCATGTAGGCGGCCGTCAGCAGGGTGCCGAAGGCGGCGATCGCCATGAAGGTCAGGAAGGCCGGGCGGCTGAGGCCGGCGGCGGGCTTGAACGCGCCGAAGAGGGCCAGCATCTCGCCCCAGAACCCGGCCAGTCCGGGCAGGCCGAGCGAGGCGACGGCGGCGAACGCGAGCAGTCCGCCGAGCCGCGGTGCCTTGCCGTACAGCGCGGCTCCCGTCTCCTCGGCCAGGGTGTCCAGGTCGGTGGTGCCGGTGCGGTCCTTCAGGCCGCCGACCAGGAAGAACAGCAGGCCGGTGATGAGGCCGTGGGCGATGTTGGCGAACAGGGCGCCGTTGACGCCGGTCGGGGTCATGGTGGCGATGCCGAGCAGGACGAAGCCCATGTGGCCGACGGAGGAGTAGGCGATCAGCCGTTTGAGGTCGCCCTTCGCGCCCCGCTTGGCCAGGTTCAGGCAGGCCAGGGACCCGTAGATGATCCCGACGACCGCGAAGGCGGCGAGGTACGGCGCGAAGGTGCGGAATCCGTCCGGCGCGACCGGCAGCAGGATCCTGACGAACCCGTACGTGCCCATCTTGAGCATGACACCGGCGAGCAGGACCGAGCCAACGGTCGGCGCGGCGGTGTGGGCGTCCGGCAGCCAGCTGTGCAGGGGCCACATCGGGGTCTTGACCGCGAGCCCGATCCCGATCGCCAGAACGGCGATGACCTGCACGGATGTGGTCAGCGACCGGCCGTTGTCAGTGGCGAGTGCCACCATGTCGAACGTGCCCGCCTTGATTCCGATCAGGAGCAGGCCGAGCAGCATGACGACGGACCCGAGCAGGGTGAAGAGGATGAACTTCCAGGCGGCCCGGGTCCGCCCCGCGCCGCCCCAGCGGGCGATGAGGAAGTACATCGGGATGAGCACGGTCTCGAACGCGAGGAAGAACAGCAGCAGGTCGAGGACGGCGAAGCTCGCGAGGGTGCCGGACTCCAGGACGAGGATCAGTGCGACGAAGGCCTTCGGGGACGGGCCCGCGGGGGGGTTGAAGTACGAGTAGAGCGCGCAGAGGAAGGTCAGCAGCGCGGTCAGGACCACGAGGGGGAGGGAGATGCCGTCGATGCCGAGGTGGATGCGCACGTCGAGTGCGGGGATCCAGCTGATGTCGGTCGTGGCCTGCATCCTCGACGGATGGTCCTGGTCGAAGCCGAGCGCGAGGACGATCGCGGCGATGAGGATCGCGCCGGTCACGGTCACGCCGTGGCGGAGCACGGCCTGCTCGGGCGACTTCCCCTTCAGCCCGGGCGGGGCGGGCAGCAGGGCGGCGACGGCGCCGAGAAGCGGGCCGACGACGATCAATGCCAGAAGGAACTGCATCACGGACTCGCTGATATCGATCACGCCTGCTCACACTCCCGTGGCGACGAGGAGGACGGCGACCGCCAGGACGACGGTGCCGGCGAGCAGCGCGCTCACATAGGTCTGGACGTTGCCTGTCTGGGTTCGCCGTACGGCGGCGCCGAGCAGGCGGGGTAGAGCGCCCGCTCCACGCACGTAGGTGTCGACGACCTCGCGGTCGAGGAACTGGACGAGAGTGGCGGCGGCCAGTACCGGGCGGACGAACAGCGCGTCGTAGACGGCGTCCAGGTGGAAGCCTTCGGCCGCGTGCCGGTACAGCGGACCGAGCAGCAGTCGGCCGGGATCCGCCGGGTCGGGTGCGTAGGCCACGTCGCCGAACACGGGCTTGTGGGCGGCGATGACCTCGGCTTCGACCAGTCCGGCGTCGGCCTCCGAGTGGGCGGCGACGGCACCCAGCGGAGTGCGGGCGGCCAGTGCTCGGGTGCGCTGCCAGGCACCGTAGGTGACGAGTCCGCCGACGAGCGCGAGGCCGGTGCCGAGGACCGACGTGGTGAGGGTCGGGGTGAGGGTGCGGCCGTCGAACCAGTCGGGCAGCGACCGGTAGGCGAACCCGCCGAACGCAAGGGAGGGCACGGCCAGGACCCACAGGACCACGGTCATGGACCGCGGCTGCCTGCCGTGGTCAGGTGCCTCGGCCCCTCGGCCCCGGAAGGTGAGCAGCCACAGCCGGGTCGCGTACGCGGCGGTGAGCAGGGCGGTGGCCAGGCCCGCGACCAGGACGATCCAGCCGGCGCTGCCGGGGGCGTGCTCGGTGTGGCCGGTGGCGACGTGCTCGGCGGCGCCGAGGACGGACTCCTTCGAGAAGAAGCCGCTGAAGGGAGGGATCGCGGCGAGCGCGAGCAGGGCCACGGTCATCGTCCAGTAGGCGTCCGGGACACGGTCGCGCAGGCCGGAGGTACGGGACATGACGGCCAGCGAGTTGGTGCCGGCGGCGTGGATGATCACGCCGGCCGCGAGGAACAGCAGCGCCTTGAAGGCGCCGTGGGACAGGAGGTGGAAGACGGCGGCACCGCGGTCGCCGACGGCGAGGGCGCCGGTCATGTAGCCGAGCTGGCCGATCGTCGAGTAGGCGAGGACGCGTTTGATGTCGTCCTGGGCGAGCGCGGCGAGGGCCGAACCGACCATCGTGACGGCACCCATGACGGCGAGGACGACCATCACGGCCGCGCTGGCCTCGAAGACCGGCAGGAGACGGGCGACGAAGTAGACGCCGGCGGCGACCATCGTCGCGGCGTGGATCAGCGCGGAGACGGGGGTCGGGCCGGCCATGGCGTCGGGGAGCCAGGTGTGCAGCGGGAACTGCGCGGACTTGCCGGCCACACCGCACAGGAGCAGCAGGCCGATCAGGGTGGGATGGTGCAGCCCGCCGTTCGCGACGGTGGCGAGGACCGTGGTGATGCGGAACGACCCGGCGTCGGTGGCCAGCGCGAACAGGCCGATCAGGAACGGTACGTCGCCGAGTTTGGTGACCAGGAAGGCCTTGACGGAGGCGGCGCGCGCCTCGGGGGTCTCCCAGTAGTGCCCGACCAGGAAGTAGGAGCAGATGCCCATGACTTCCCAGCCGACCAGCAGCACGATCAGGTCGCCGGAGTAGACGACCAGCAGCATCGCGGAGGTGAACAGGGAGACGAGGGCCGCGTACGAGGGGTAGCGCGGGTCGTCACGCAGGTAGCCGGTCGAGTAGATCTGCACGCAGGTGGCGACGAACGCGACCAGGACGGCGACGAGGGCGGCGAAGCCGTCGATGTGCAGGGCGAGTTCGATCGGGACCGAGCCGGTCGAAGTGAGCTCGGTGTGGGCGTCCACGGCTTGGCCGCCGCCCTGGTCGGCGGCGACCGTGCAGGCGAGGGCCAGCGCGGCGAGCGCCGGCAGGACCGCGAGCGGGCGGACGAAACCAGGCGCGGTGCGCCCCAGGAGCAGACCGGCGGCGGCGCCGAGGAACGGCAGGAGGGGGACGAGGACGGCGAGGGTGGTCGTGGTCACGCGGTGGCCTCAGCCTTCTCGTCGGCCGCCTCGTCCGGGGGCGTGCCGTCCTCGTGGCCCTCGGCGGTGTCGCGGAGCCGGTCGATGTCGGAGGTGCCGCGGTTGCGGTAGACGGCGAGGACGATCGCCAGGCCGATGCCGATCTCTGCGGCGGCGATGGCGATGGTGAACAGGGTCAGGGCCTGGCCGGAGTGCAGGGTGTCCCGGGCGGTCTTGCTCAGCCAGACGTCGAAGGCGACGAGGTTGAGGTTGACGGCGTTGAGCATCAGCTCGACCGACATCAGGACCAGGATCGCGTTGCGGCGGGCGAGGACGCCGTACAGGCCGGTGCAGAAGAGGAGAGCGGAGAGAACGGCGGGATAGGCGAGGTGCATCAGCGGGCGCCTTCCTGCTCGGATTCCTGCTCGGTTTTCTTCTCGGTTTTCTTCTCGGCCCTTTGCACGATCGGGTGAATCCCGGAACCGGTGACGGATGGGGAACTCTGCGTGACGGCCCGGCCGTTCACAGGGGGCGGGGCCGACTCCGCCTTCGCCTTCCGGGACAGGACGATCGCGCCGACCAGGGCCGCGAGGAGGAGGACGGAGAGGGCCTCGAAGGGCAGGACCCAGTTCTGGAAGAGGCTCGCGCCGGTGACCTTCGTCGAGCCGGCGGCGGCGCCGTCCAGGTTGATCCAGGTGGTGCGGAAGGCGTCCACGACCACCCAGACCAGGGCGGCCGCGGCGGCGACGGCCACGACCAGCGCGACCCAGCGGTTTCCGGAGTCGGCGTCCGGGGAGCGGCCGATCGGGGCCTTGGTGAGCATCAGACCGAAGAGAAGGAGGACGACGACGGAACCCACATAGATGAGGACCTGCACCCAGGCGATGAACTCGGCGGTGAGCAGCAGGTATTCGACGGCGAGCCCGCCGAGGGCGACCACCAGCCACAGGGCGGCGTGCACCAGCTGGCGGGTGGTGACCGTGACAAGGGCGGCGCCGAAGGTGACCAGGCCGACGAGGAGGAAGGCGATCTCGACACCGGTCGGCGACAGGAAGCCGTGCGGTGCTTGGGCGAGAGGAGTCACCGCTCCCCCTCCCGCGGCTCGGCCGGGGCGGCGGCCGACTCGTCCTGCGCGGCCTGCGGGGTCTGCGCGGCCTGCGGGGTCTGCGCGGCCGCGAGCTTCTCGGCGGTCTTGCGTGCGGCGGCGATCTCCTTCGGTTCCTCCGCGCCGGGGTCGAGGGCGGGCGGGGCCGGGACCGTCCACATCCACTCGCGGAGCTTGTCGCGCTCGTGGGTGAGTTCGTGGATGTCGGTCTCGGCGTACTCGAACTCCGGGGACCAGAACAGCGCGTCGAAAGGACAGACCTCGATGCAGATACCGCAGTACATGCACAGGGAGAAGTCGATGGCGAAGCGGTCCAGGACGTTACGGCTGCGTTCGCGGCCGCCCGGGGCCGCCGCCGGGACGGTCTCCTTGTGGGAGTCGATGTAGATGCACCAATCGGGGCACTCACGGGCGCAGAGCATGCAGACCGTGCAGTTCTCCTCGAACAGCCCGATCACACCGCGGGTGCGGGGCGGGAGGTCGGGAAGGGCGTCCGGGTACTGCTCGGTGACCGACTTCCGGGTCATCGTGCGCAGGGTGACGGCCAGGCCCTTGGCGAGGCCACTGCCGGGAATGGGAGCCACGGTTAGGAGATCACCACCTTGACGATGCCGGTGAGGGCGATCTGGGCGAGAGAAAGGGGGACAAGGAGGGTCCAGGAGAACTTCTGCAACTGGTCCTCGCGCAGCCGGGGGTAGGTCACGCGGAGCCAGATGACGACGAAGGCGAGGAGCGCCGTCTTCAGGAGGGTCCACAGCCAGCCGAGGCCGTCGGCACCCCACGGGCCGTGCCAGCCGCCCAGGAAGAGAACGGTGGTCAGGCCGCACAAGACGACGATCCCGGCGTACTCGGCGAGCAGGAACAGGGCGAAGCGCAGGCCGGTGTACTCGGTGTACGCGCCGAAGATGATCTCCGAGTCGGCGACGGGCATGTCGAACGGGGGCCGCTGGAGTTCCGCGAGGCCGGCGACGAAGAAGACCAAGCCGCCGGTGAGCTGCCAGGGCAGCCACCACCAGTGGAAGGAGCCCACGATGCCCGGCAGGGAGACGGTACCGGCCGCCATCGCCACGGAGGCGGCGGCGAGCAGCATCGGGAGTTCGTAGGCGAGGAGCTGGGCGGCCGTGCGCAGGCCGCCGAGGAGGGAGAACTTGTTGGCGCTGGCCCAGCCGGCCATGAGCGAGCCGAGGACGCCGACGCCCATCACGGCCAGCACGAAGAACACACCCGCGTCCAGGACCTGGCCGACCGCGCCCTCCCCGGGGCCGATCGGGATGGCGAGCAGCACGAGCAGATACGGAAGGAGGGACACCGCGGGGGCCAGCTGGAAGACACGGCGGTCCGCGCCCGCCGGGACCACGTCCTCCTTCTGCGCGAACTTCACGCCGTCGGCGATCAGCTGGGCCCAGCCGTGGAAGCCACCGGCGTACATCGGACCGAGGCGGCCCTGCATATGGGCCATCACCTTGTGCTCGGTCTGACCGACGATCAGAGGGAAGGTGAGGAAGACGACGAACACGACGAGGAGTCGCAGGGCGACGTTCACTGCGGACCTCCTGGTGGGTCGTCGTGGGGGGCTGGGTGTTCGGGGCCGGCGGCGGGGTTCGGGGCGTCGGGGTTGGGCGGGGCGTCGGAAGCCGGGGCCTCGGAGCCGGACGGTTCAGCGCCGGACGGTTCAGGGCCGGTGTCCTCGGATGCCGAAGGTTCGGCGTTCTCGGATGCCTCAGGTTCGGCCGGGGCCGATTCGGGCTCTTCGGGTGCGGCAGGGCTCGACTCGGCCGGCCCCGGTGCCGTCGGCTCCCCCGTCCCCGGCTCCTCGAAGGCCGGACGGGCGTGGTGCCACGGCGCGTCCGAGCTGCGGGAGGTCGCGGGGCGGGCCGGGGTGGCCGGTGGCGTCGGCGTCTCGGTCTCCTGCGCACGCTGCGAAGCGGAGCCACCCGAGGCAGTACGTGCCCGGCGCGGCCCCCGGGGAGCAGCCGACGGCCCGGCGGCAGGGGCGGTCGCCTCCACACCGGTGCCTTCCGCGGCGCTCCCCTCAGCAGGCGCTGTCTCCGTACCGGAGACCGTCCGCTGGGTAGCGGATCCCTCGCTCGCGCTCCGTGCCCGGCGTGGAGTGGCCGTCGGTCCCGCAGTGCCCTCGGCAGCCGTCTCTGCCGCCTTGGCCGGCTCGGCCACCTCGGTCGGCTCGGTCGCCCCGGCGGTCTGGCTCGCCGAGCCCTCCCCGGCCGTACGTGAGCGGCGTACCGGCCGGTCGCCGGTCACACGGGCCGGGCGGTCGCCGGCGGCGCGGCCCGCTGCGGCTCGCGCCGGGCGGGCGGGGGCGGCCGGGAGCTGGCCCTTGAGGGGGCCCCACTCATTGGGGTCGGGGACGCCTGGGGGGAGCATCTGGCGGCGCTTGGGGCCGCCGTGGTCGGACTCGCCCGGTTCCTTGGCACCGGGCCAGGCCTTGGCGACGCGGGCCGCGAGGACGAAGTCCTTGCGGAGGGGGTGGCCTTCGAAGGTCTCCGGGAGGAGGAGGTGGTCCAGGCCGGGGTGGCCGGTGAAGCGGACGCCGAACATCTCGTGGGTCTCGCGTTCGTGCCAGCGGGCGCCCGCGAAGACGCCGACGGCGGACGGGAGTTCGGGGGCGGAGTGCGGGACGGTCGTGCGCAGGAGCAGGCGGCGGACCGGGGCGAGGGCGACGACGTGGGCGGAGACGCGGAAGCCGGTGCCGGGTTCGTCGACCGCGCTCAGCCAGTCGAAGTAGGTGCAGGAGAGGGTCGTACGGGCGATCTCCAGGGCGGCGAGCCAGGAGGAGGGAGGGACGTCGACCGTCAGGACGTCGTAGGACTCGTCGGCGGTGGCGTCGCTGCCGAAGAGTTCCTCGGCTGGGGCCGGCAGCCAGCCGGTCGGGGCGGTCATGGCGTGTCCCCCTCGCCGTCGTTCGCCGTGGGGGCCGGGGGCCGGACCAGGCCGCTCTGGAGGGCCGCGGCGGAGGGGCGGGGCGTGCCGTAGCGCTCGCTCAGGGACTCCGCGGCGATCTTCTCCTGGAGTTTGAGGATGCCCTGGAGGAGCGCCTCGGGGCGCGGCGGGCAGCCGGGGACGTAGACGTCGACGGGGATGATCTGGTCGACGCCCTTGGTGACGGAGTAGGAGTCCCAGTAGGGGCCGCCGCAGTTCGAGCAGGCGCCGAAGGAGATGACGTACTTCGGTTCGGGCATCTGCTCGTACAGGCGCTTGACCGCCGGGGCCATCTTGTCCGTGACCGTGCCCGAGACCACCATCAGGTCGGCCTGGCGGGGGCCCGGTGCGAAGGGGATCACGCCGAGGCGGATGAAGTCGTGGCGGGCCATCGACGCGGCGATGAACTCGATCGCGCAGCAGGCGAGACCGAAGTTGAAGACCCAGAGCGAGTAGCGGCGGCCCCAGTTGAGGACGACCTTCATCGGTTCGGGGGCGAGGCGGGCGAGCGCGCCCAGCCTTTGCGGCTCCGGCAGCGGCACGGGCTCCGGCGTCACGTCCATGTCAGGACGCCCTTCTTGTATGCGTACAGCAGGCCGACGGCGAGGAAGCCGAGGAAGATGAACATCTCCACGAGCGTGGTAGCGCCGTAGCCGGGGGCGGCGAAGACCGTCGCCCAGGGGAACAGGAAGATCGAGTCGACGGCGAAGATGACGTAGAGGAAGGCGTAGACGTAGTAGCGGACCTGGGTATGGGCCCAGCCCTCGCCGACGGGGTCGACACCGCACTCGTAGGTGAGGAGTTTCTCGGGCGTGGGGACCACCGGGCGCAGCAGCCGGCCGGCGCCGAAGGCGACGGCGACGAAGAGCACGCCGACGAGCATCAGCAGTCCCACGACCGAGTAGGACGCGAAGTAGTCCGCGGCGACGACCGCGGTCGGTTCACCGCCCACCGTCTCCCGCATCGCCCGTCCCTCACTCCCTCGACAGACCATAGGCCCGACCGGCCCGGTGCCGTGACCTCAGTCAACTCTTGATTCGACGATCTGTACGCACGGGAGTCTAGGCCCTGATAAGGACACGGTAAGCGGGCCGTCACACGGTGGGACAGCGTGGGGCACGGGACGGGGGCCGGCTGGTGGGGTTTTCCCCAGGACGGCCCGGGCGGCGAACTCCATGGCGTCGCGCCACGGCACACGGCACGCTGGCGCATATGACCGCACCAGCACCCCGATCCCTCAGTCTCGCCGACGGCGGAGAAGACCGCGAGCGGCTGCCGCCCGTGCGCTTCGCCTACGACGTTCACACCTGGAAGGAGATCGCGCACCTCCTGCTGAACCTGCCGATGTCGCTCTTCGGCTTCGTGTACGTCTCCACGACGGTGTGGGTGAGCGGTGTCCTGACGCTGACGGTGATCGGCATACCCCTGCTCGCCGCGACCCTGCTGGGCGCCCGGCAGCTGGGGAAGCTGGAGCGGGGACGCGCGCGTGCGCTGCTCGGGGTGCGGGTGGAGGAGCCGACCCCACTGCCGTGGGCCAGGCGCGGTGCGGGCACCCAGCGGCTGTGGATGACGTTGAAGGACCCGGTGGGCTGGCGGACGCTGCTGTACGACTTCATCCGGCTGCCGTGGGGCGTCCTCACCTTCTGCGTCACGCTGGTCTCGCTGTTCGTGCTGTGGCCGGTTCTGCCGTTCGTCGCGCGCGGGCTGGCGAACGTGGACCGGGCGATGGTGCGCGGCCTGCTGTCGCCCTCCGACGAGCTGGAACGCCGTATCGCCGAACTGGAGTCGGATCGGGGAGTGGTCGTCGACACGGCCGCCGCCGACCTGCGGCGCATCGAGCGTGATCTGCACGACGGCGCGCAGGCCCGGCTCGTCAATCTGGCGATGGGGCTCGGCCTGGCGAAGGAGAAACTGCTGGAGGATCCCGACGCGGCCGCCGCGATGGTCGAGGAGGCGCACGGCGAGGTGAAGCTGGCGCTGCAGGAACTCAGGGATCTCGCCCGGGGCATCCATCCGGCGGTGCTGACCGACCGGGGGCTGGACGCGGCGCTGTCGTCGGTCGCCTCGCGCTGCACGGTGCCGGTCCAGGTGACCGCCGACCTGCCGTCCAGACCGGCACCCGCGATCGAGGGCATCGCCTATTTCACCGTCTCCGAGCTGCTGCAGAACATCAGCAAGCACAGCGGGGCGCGTACCGCCTCGGTGGACGTGTGGCGGGCCGACGACCGGCTGCTGATCCAGGTACGGGACGACGGGCGCGGCGGGGCGAGCCTGGACAGCGGCTCCGGGATGCGCGGGCTCGCGGAGCGGCTGGGCGCGGTGGACGGCCTGTTCGTCGTGAACTCACCGGCCGGCGGTCCCACGACGGTCACCGCGGAGCTGCCCTGGCGCGACCGGGCGTAGCGCAGGGGGTGGGGAAAACCCCCCTCTCAAGACTCCGATGACCTCCATGGTCCCTCGACCTGCGGCACAGCAGAGTGAAGGTACGGCAGGACAGGGCCGGTGAGACTGGGACAGGACGGGACGGGACGACGCCGATGGCCACGGAGTACGGACACGGGTACGCGCAGGAGCAGGGGTACGGCGACGAGCCGTACGAGCCGTACGAGCCGTACGAGCCGTACGAGCCGTACGAGCCGTACGGTGAGCGTCGGCATCGGGTGCCGGCCGTGCTGCGGGCGCCGTTCGAGGCGCGCAGCTGGCGTGAGTTCGGCTATGTCCTGCTGGGTCTGCCGGTCGGCGTCACGCTGTTCGTCTGGGCCGTGACGATGCTGTCCCTCGGCGTCGGTCTGCTGGTGACCTTCATCGGGATCCCGCTGCTGGCGGTGGCCCTCGCCGGATGCCGTGGCTTCGGGGCGCTGGAACGGGCACGCGCGCGTGGGCTGCTGAAGCTGACGGTGGCCGACCCGGAGCCGCTGCGGATGCGCAAGCCCGGGTTCTTCGCCTGGGTCGGCGCGGTGCTGAAGAGCGGCACGTCCTGGCGTCATCTGCTGTACGCGGTCCTCCAGTTTCCCTGGTCGATGTTCTCCTTCGTCGTCGCCCTCAACTTCTGGGCGTACGGCTGGGCCCTGCTGACGTACCCGCTGTGGTTCTGGGTGTTCCCGGTGTGGGCCGGGCAGGGCGGGCTCCAGCTGTACGGCGACGCGCACCACAGCGTCTACCTGGACAACCCGTTCGAGATCACGGTGACGTCGCTGGTGGGACTGCTGTTCACGCTGGCCACGCCGTGGATCGTACGGGCGCTGACGCTGGTGGACCGGCTGATGGTGCACGGGCTGCTGGGGCCGTCGAAGCTGGCGTCGCGGGTGGTGGAGCTGGAGTCCGACCGGGGGATCGTCGTGGACGCGGCGGCCGCCGATCTGCGGCGGATCGAGCGGGATCTGCACGACGGGGCGCAGGCGCGGCTGGTGGCGCTAGCCATGGATCTGGGGCTGGCGAAGGAGAAGCTGCAGGAGGATCCGCAGGCCGCGGCGCGGATGGTGGACGAGGCGCACGGTGAGGTGAAGACCGCGCTGCAGGAGCTGCGGGACCTGGCCCGCGGGATCCATCCCGCCGTGCTGACCGACCGGGGGCTGGACGCGGCGCTGTCCGCGGTGGCCTCGCGGTGCACGGTGCCGGTGCGGGTGGAGGTCGATCTGGCGGAGCGGCCGGCGGCGGCGATCGAGGGGATCGCCTACTTCACGGTGTCCGAGTTGCTGCAGAACATCAGCAAGCATGCGCGGGCGAGTGGGGCGGCCGTGGATGTGTGGCGCAGTGAGGACCGGTTGATGCTGCAGGTCGTGGACGACGGGGTGGGGGGTGCGGACACGGCGAGGGGGTCGGGGCTGGCGGGGCTGGCCGAGCGGCTCGACGCGGTCGACGGGATTC
This sequence comes from Streptomyces hyaluromycini, assembly GCF_002217755.1. Taxonomy (GTDB): domain Bacteria; phylum Actinomycetota; class Actinomycetes; order Streptomycetales; family Streptomycetaceae; genus Streptomyces; species Streptomyces hyaluromycini. The sequence goes on from NZ_BCFL01000016.1 coordinate 1,458,392, forward strand.
TGGTGGTGGACTCGCCGGCGGGTGGGCCTACGCGGGTGACGGCGGAGCTGCCCTGGCGTGGCTGAGGGCGGGTTCTCGCCCCCGCCGCCCCTACCCGTCCCGTCCTCCAGGGGGTGGACCCCCTTCGACCGCCCGTTCCGGGGGCTGCCGCCCCCGCACCCCCGCATCGGCCTGAACGGCCTCGTCCTCAAACGCCGGACGGGCCGGTGGGTGGGGGGTGCGGCCGGGCCTCGTCCTCGAACGCCGAACGGGCCAGACGGGGGTGCAGACCGGCTCTCGTCATCAAACGCCGAACGGGCCGGTCGGGGTACGGGCGGGCTCTCGGTCTCAAACGCCGAACGGGCCGGTCGGGGTGCGGGCCGGCTCTCGGTCTCACTCTGCGGGCGGCCTGATTTGGTTCGCCTCCTCTCGTTACCCGCACGCGCTCCGATCCGAATGCTGGAATGCTGGACTTTCGGACAGGGCAGGCATGTACGCCGGACGGGGTGTGGGGGGCCGGGAGATCGTGGAGGACAGGGTGCGGGTGGTCATCGCCGAGGATTCCGTGCTGCTCAGGGAGGGGCTGACCCGGCTGTTGACCGACCGGGGGCATGACGTCGTAGCGGGCGTCGGGGACGCGGAGGCGCTGGTCAAGACCATCGCGGAGCTGGATGCGCAGGACGCGCTGCCGGACGTCGTCGTCGCGGATGTGCGGATGCCGCCGACGCACACCGACGAGGGTGTGCGGGCCGCCGTACGGCTGCGGAAGGCGCATCCGGGGCTCGGGGTGCTGGTGCTGTCGCAGTACGTGGAGGAGCGCTACGCCACCGAACTGCTGGCCGGTTCCAGCAGGGGCGTGGGGTATCTGCTGAAGGACCGGGTCGCCGAGGTGCGGGAGTTCGTGGACGCCGTGGTGCGGGTCGCCGAGGGCGGTACGGCGCTGGACCCGGAGGTCGTCGCACAGCTGCTGGGCCGGAGCCGGAAGCAGGACGTCCTTGCGGGCCTCACCCCGCGGGAGCGGGAGGTGCTGGGGCTGATGGCCGAGGGGCGGACGAACTCGGCGATCGCGCGGCAGCTGGTCGTGAGCGACGGAGCCGTCGAGAAGCACGTCAGCAACATCTTCCTCAAGCTCGGGCTCTCCCAGAGCGACGGTGACCACCGTCGTGTTCTGGCCGTTCTGACGTATCTGAACTCCTGACGGGCCGACGGCACCGTGTCGGCACCGGAAGGCAGCCAGGGGGAGGGAAAATCATGACAAGTCAGGGCGACAGGTCGTCTCAGATCCCCGTCCAGCATGCGAGCGGGCACGAGAAGGCGACCCTAACCGACGTAGGGTTGATTACGGGATGGTCCGTGGGACGACCGCTCCCGGACAGCCGCCTCGAAGGAGGTCCAGTTCAGTGACCAGCCAGGTCAGCAGGACAACGGAACAGGCCGACGGAACCGTCGTTGGAGAGCAGCGCAAGCCGGGCGGCGTGAAGGCCGTCCGGCGCCTCGATCGGGTGATCATCCGGTTCGCGGGGGACTCGGGTGACGGTATGCAGCTCACCGGTGACCGGTTCACGTCGGAGACCGCGTCCTTCGGCAACGATCTGTCGACCCTTCCGAATTTCCCGGCCGAGATCCGGGCCCCCGCAGGCACTCTGCCGGGGGTTTCCTCGTTCCAGTTGCACTTCGCCGACCACGACATCCTCACCCCCGGCGATGCGCCGAACGTACTGGTGGCCATGAACCCGGCCGCGTTGAAGGCGAACATCGGGGACCTGCCGCGCGGGGCGGAGATCATCGTCAACACGGACGAGTTCACCAAACGGGCGATGCAGAAGGTCGGCTACGACACCTCACCCCTGGAGGACGGGTCACTCGACGGCTACAGCCTCCACCCGGTGCCGCTGACCACGCTGACCGTGGAGGCACTGAAGGAATTCGACCTCACCCGCAAGGAGGCCGAGCGCAGCAAGAACATGTTCGCGCTCGGCCTCTTGTCATGGATGTACCACCGGCCGACCGAGGGCACGGAGGCCTTCCTGCGGCGGAAGTTCGCTAAGAAGCCGGCCATCGCCGAGGCGAATCTGGCGGCTTTCCGGGCGGGCTGGAACTTCGGCGAGACGACCGAGGACTTCGCCGTCTCCTACGAGGTCGCCCCGGCGACCACCGCTTTCCCGGTGGGTACGTACCGGAACATTTCCGGGAACCTGGCGCTGGCGTACGGGCTGGTTGCCGCGTCCCGGCTGGCGGGTCTGCCGTTGTTCCTCGGGTCGTACCCGATCACCCCGGCGTCGGACATTCTGCATGAGTTGTCCAGGCACAAGAATTTCGGTGTGCGTACGTTCCAGGCGGAGGACGAGATCGCCGGTGTCGGTGCGGCGCTGGGCGCGGCGTTCGGCGGTGCGCTGGGCGTGACGACGACGTCGGGTCCGGGAATCGCGTTGAAGGCGGAGACGGTCGGCTTGGCGGTCTCGCTGGAGCTGCCGCTGCTGGTGATCGACGTCCAGCGGGGCGGGCCGTCGACGGGGCTGCCGACCAAGACCGAGCAGGCCGACCTGCTGCAGGCGATGTTCGGGCGTAACGGTGAGGCGCCGGTCCCGGTGATCGCGCCGCGGACGCCGGCGGACTGTTTCGATGCGGCGCTGGAGGCGGCGCGGATCGCGCTGGCGTACCGGACTCCCGTGATGCTGCTCTCCGACGGGTATCTGGCCAACGGCTCCGAGCCCTGGCGGATCCCGGAGCTGGAGGAGCTCCCGGATCTGCGGGTGCAGTTCGCGAGCGGACCGAACCACACCCTGGAGGACGGTACTGAGGTCTTCTGGCCGTACAAGCGGGATCCGCAGACCCTGGCCCGGCCGTGGGCGGTCCCGGGCACGCCGGGTCTCGAGCACCGGATCGGCGGTATCGAGAAGCAGGACGGCTCGGGCAGCATCTCCTACGACCCGGCCAACCACGATTTCATGGTCCGCACCCGGCAGGCCAAGATCGACGGCATCGACGTACCGGATCTGGAGGTGGACGACCCGGAGGGGGCGCGCACGCTGGTGCTGGGCTGGGGGTCGACGTACGGGCCGATCACGGCGGCGGTACGGCGGCTGCGGGCGGCCGGCGAGCCGATCGCGCAGGCGCATCTGCGCCACCTCAACCCGTTCCCGAGGAATCTCGGTTCTGTGCTGAGGGGTTACGACAAGGTGGTGATCCCCGAGATGAACCTCGGTCAGCTCGCCACCCTCATCCGGGCGAAGTACCTGGTGGACGCGCATTCGTACAACCAGGTCAACGGCATGCCGTTCAAGGCCGAGCAGCTTGCCACGGCGCTCAAGGAGGCCATCCATGACTGACGCCATGACCGACGCCACCGACGGACTGCTGCAGCTCGTCCCCAAGGCCGAGGCCAAGCAGTCCATGAAGGACTTCAAGTCCGACCAGGAGGTGCGCTGGTGCCCGGGCTGCGGTGACTACGCGATCCTGGCGGCCGTGCAGGGGTTCATGCCGGAGCTGGGACTGGCGAGGGAGAACATCGTCTTCGTCTCGGGCATCGGCTGCTCGTCACGTTTCCCGTACTACATGAACACGTACGGAATGCACTCCATCCACGGCCGCGCTCCCGCGATCGCGACCGGGCTGGCGACCAGCCGGCGGGACCTGTCCGTGTGGGTGGTGACCGGTGACGGTGACGCGCTGTCCATCGGCGGCAATCACCTGATCCATGCCCTGCGCCGCAACGTCAACTTGAAGATCCTGCTGTTCAACAACCGGATCTACGGGTTGACGAAGGGGCAGTACTCGCCGACGTCCGAGGTCGGCAAGATCACCAAGTCGACGCCGATGGGCTCGCTGGACGCCCCGTTCAACCCGGTGTCGCTGGCGATCGGCGCGGAGGCGTCCTTCGTGGCACGCACGATCGACTCCGACCGCAGGCACCTGACGGAGGTGCTGCGCGCGGCCGCCGCCCACCCGGGCACGGCCCTGATCGAGATCTACCAGAACTGCAACATCTTCAACGACGGCGCCTTCGACGCTCTCAAGGACAGGCAGTCGGCGGACGAGGCGGTGATCCGTCTGGAGCACGGGCAGCCCGTCCGCTTCGGCGCGGACGGTGCGCGCGGTGTCGTACGGGACCGGCTCACCGGCGATCTGAAAGTGGTCGACGTGAGCGCGGAGAACGAGTCCGAGGTCCTCGTGCACGACGCCCGCTCCCCCTCCCCCACCACGGCCTTCGCGCTGTCCCGGCTGGCCGACCCCGACACTCTGCACCACACGCCCCTCGGCGTCTTCCGCTCGGTGGAACGGCCCGTCTACGACGTCCGGATGTCCGAGCAGCTGGACACCGCCGTCGAACAGCACGGCAAGGGCGACCTGGCGGCGCTGCTGGCCGGCGGGGACACCTGGACGGTCGCGGGCTGACCCAAGGCCCCAAAGACCCGAGGACCCGAGGACCCGAGGAAGCCCTGGGTGGGGCCCGGACCGTGCCGTCCGGGCCCCACTCGTGTCCCCGGGGTTCAAGCGGCCTCAGGCGCGCTTCGCGTCGTCGTACGCCGTCCGGGCCCGCTCCACGTCCGCCATCCGCCGCTCGGTCCACAGCGCCAGGTCCCGCACCTGCTGGGCGGCCTCGCGGCCGAGGTCGGTGAGGGAGTAGTCGACGCGGGGCGGGATGACGGGCTTGGCGTCCCGGTGGACGAGGCCGTCGCGTTCCAGGGTCTGCAGGGTCTGGGTGAGCATCTTCTCGCTGACCCGGCCGATCGCGCGGCGCAGTTCGCTGAAGCGGTGGGGGCGGTCGAGGAGCTCGATCAGGACCAGGACGCCCCAGCGGCTGGTGACGTGCTCCAGGACCAGGCGGTACGGGCACATCTCCGCGCCGACGACGTACTTCCCGGCCTTCGGCGGATCGACTTCAGCGGCACTTACGGTCATGCCGGTACCTTACTTCAAAGTGGGTACTTTCTTCTGGTTAGCGCACCCCCTAGGGTTAGTGATATCGGAACCCCACAAGGAGATCGCACACCATGAGCATCGTTGTCACCGGAGCTACCGGACACCTCGGCCGTCACGTCGTGACGCAGCTGCTGGAGAAGGTCCCGGCCGAGCAGATCACCGCCGTCGTACGCGACGAGGCCAAGGCCGCCGACTTCGCCGCCGCGGGCGTGAAGATCGCCGTCGCGGACTACAACGCCCCCGAGACCTTCGACGGCCTCTTCGCCGCCGGCGACAAGGTGCTGCTGATCTCCGGCAACGAGTTCGACAAGGGCCGCCCCGCCCAGCACAAGGTCGTCATCGACGCCGCCAAGGCGGCCGGCGTGGCCCTGCTGGCGTACACCAGCGCCCCGGGCAGCCTGCACGCCTCGCTGGCGGACGACCACCGCGCCACCGAGGAGGTGCTGCTCGCCTCCGGCCTGCCGTACGCCCTGCTGCGCAACGGCTGGTACCACGAGAACTACACCGAGAACCTCGCCCCGGTCCTCGCGCACGACGCCGTCGTCACGGCCGCCGGCGAGGGCCGGGTCTCCTCGGCCTCCCGCGCCGACTACGCGGCCGCCGCGGTCGCCGTGCTGACCGGTGAGGACCACGAGAACCAGACGTACGAGCTGGGCGGCGACGTCGCCTGGAGCTTCGCCGAGTACGCGGCCGAGCTCACGAAGCAGACCGGCAAGGAGATCGCCTACAACTCCGTGCCCGGCGAGGTGCTCCAGGGCATCCTGACGGGCGCCGGCCTGCCGGAGCCGTTTGCCGCGATCCTGGTCGACGTCGACGCGTCGATCGCCAAGGGCGAGCTGGTCGTCGACTCCGGCGACCTCTCCCGCCTGGCCGGCCGCCCGACCTCCCCGATCTCCGAGGCGATCACCGCCGCGCTCAAGTAAGCCGCCCGGGTCCGAGAAGACCGCACCCCGCTCTGTCATGACCGTATACCGATACGGCCATGACAGAGCGGGGTGCTCGGCGCTACCTTCATCCCGGTGTGCTGAAGAAGCTGGGCGTGAGGAGGGCCGGTGGCCGACATATCGAAGGGTGAGCGGCGGACAGGACTGGTGAACGGCTTCGCGGCCTACGGGATGTGGGGGCTGGTCCCCCTGTTCTGGCCGCTGCTGAAGCCCGCCGAGTCGATCGAGATCCTGGCCCACCGGATGGTGTGGTCCCTGGTCTTCGTCGCCGTCGCACTCGTCTTCGTACGGCGCTGGGCCTGGGCAGGTGAACTGCTGCGGCAGCCGCGCCGGCTGGCCCTGGTGACGGTCGCCGCCGCCGTGATCACCGTCAACTGGGGCGTCTACATCTGGGCCGTGAACGCCGGGCACGTGGTCGAGGCCTCGCTCGGCTACTTCATCAACCCGCTCGTCACCATCGCGATGGGCGTGCTGCTGCTGAAGGAACGGCTGCGGCCCGCGCAGTGGGCGGCGGTGGGCGTCGGTTTCGCCGCCGTCGTGGTGCTGGCCGTGGGCTACGGGCAGCCGCCGTGGATCTCCCTCGTCCTCGCCTTCTCCTTCGCCACCTACGGGCTCGTCAAGAAGAAGGTCAACCTCGGCGGTATCGAGTCACTCGCCGCGGAGACCGCGATCCAGTTCCTGCCCGCGCTCGGCTATCTGCTGTGGCTGGCCGGCCACGGCGAGTCCAGCTTCGTCAACGACGGCGCCGGGCACGCGGCCCTGCTGGCCTCCACCGGCATCGTCACCGCCGTCCCGCTGGTCTGCTTCGGCGCCGCCGCGATCCGCGTCCCGCTCTCCACGCTCGGCCTGCTGCAGTACCTGGCGCCGGTCTTCCAGTTCCTGCTCGGCATCCTCTACTTCCACGAGGCGATGCCCGCCGAGCGCTGGGCCGGCTTCGCCCTGGTCTGGCTCGCCCTCGCCCTGCTCACCTGGGACGCGCTGCGCACCGCCCGCCGGGCCGCGCGGGCACTCGCGGCGGCGCCCGTACCACGGCCGGCGGCCCCGGTCGCGGAGACTCCCGCAAGTCAGGTGTGACTGTCAGAGCCGTCGGCTATAAGTGGGCGGCATGACGCAGACGCCCGCACCCCTGCACTGGAAGCTCGTCATCGACGCCCGCGACCCGCACGCGCAGGCCGACTTCTGGGCCGCCGCGCTGCACTACGTGGCCGAGGACAACAGCGCGCTCGTCGAACGACTCCTGGAGCTGGGCGCGCTGCCCGGCGCGGCCACCCTGGAGTACCACGGCCGTGCCGCCTTCCGTGACCTGATCGCCGTACGGCACCCGGACGATCCCTACGACGAGGAGCGCGGGACCGGGCTGGGGCGGCGGCTGCTCTTCCAGCGGGTGCCGGAGGCGAAGTCCGGGAAGAACCGGCTCCACATCGACCTGCACGCCGGGGACGGGAAGCGGGCGGACGAGGTGGCACGCCTTGAGGCGCTGGGCGCGACCGTGGTGCGGCACGTCTCCGAGCCGGCCGGCGCGTGGACCGTGATGGCCGACCCGGAGGGCAACGAGTTCTGCGTGCTGTGACGACGGGGTTGTGAGGACGGCGCTCAGGCGTTCCGGGCGGCGGCTCGGCGGGCGCGTTCCGTGAGCCGGGCCATCCGGGCGCGGGCCGACTCCAGTTCCTCGATGTCGTCGGCCGCCGGGCCGTCCTCGGTGGTGAGCCGCGACCACAGGTCGATCAGCTCGCGGCCGAGGCTCAGCCCGTGCTCGGGATCACGCACCGCGCGCCAGGCGGTCGCCGCGCTCCGCACATTCCCGTACGCCGCCTCGCCGTCCCGCGCCTGCCGGCGCTGCCGGGCCAGGTCGAGGGAGAGGTGGAAGGCCCGCTCCGGATCGCCCGCCAGGTAGGAGATGTACGCGGTCAGCTCGCCCAGGTGCAGCACCTCGGTGTGGTCGTCGCCGAGGACCGCGGCGGCCTCGGCGACGGTGCGCTCCGCGAGCTCGGCCGCCGCCTCGATACGGCCCGTCCGGACTGCCTCGTTGATCCGCGCCACCGGCTCGGTGAGCAGCGCGGCCCCTTCCGCCGTCAGCGTCACGGGCTCGTCCCCGAGCACCTCCTCGGCGACCGCGTCGAAACCTCGGGCGGGGGTGGGTGTGGGGGTGGAGCGAAGGTCGAGGTCCGGGTCGGAGGGCGGCTCTTCGGTTACGAGGGCGGCAACGGGGGCCGCCTCAGGGGCCGGGGCCGGGGCCGGGGTGCTCATCACTGGCGGCGGGCCGAAGACGCCGGTAGGGGGCTGGACGGTGCCCGGCGCGGGCGGCAGGGGCGGGGCCGGCGGTACGGACGGTGCCGGCGGGGCGGCGGGCGGCTGCGGTACCGCCCGCAGGGGGAACGCCGGCGCCGCCTCCGGCGCGGGCTCCCTCGGCGCGGCTTCCCTCGGCGCGGACTGCCCCTTGGGTTCGGCGGCCGGTGCGGCCAGCCTTACCGGGTCGCCGGTGAAGCTGCTGGAGCCGTCCAGGTCCACCTGGAGGGGGACGACGTAACCGATACGGGTGTCGTGGACGGTGGCGAGGACCGGGCGGCCGGTGGCGCGGGCGAGGCGCTGGAGGTGGTTGAGGACCGCCTGCTGGGGTTCCTCGCCGGGGCCCGTGAGCAGCGGTACGCCGTCCACGGACGCGGCCGCGCCCGCCACCCGGACGTCGACCGGTACCAGGCGCCCCTCCTGCTGGACTTCCCGCTTCTCCTCGCGGCTGAGTCGGGACATCGGCCCTCATTCCCCCGGCGTCACCATCCGGTCGTGCGTCCGGTCGTACTCGTGCGTACTGTCCAGTCTCGCCGCTCGGCGCGGCTCCCACGTCACCGCGACGTCACAGCCTCGCACCAGGAAGGGACACCCGGCGGGGCGCCCGCGGACCCGGACCGTACGGACGTACGAACATGTACGAACGTACGTACCTCCCCGCCCGGGGCTAGGCGGTGATGTCCCTCGTCGTGAACCGCGCCCAGGCCGCCGATCCGAACACCGCCGTGTACAGGGCCTGCAGCTCCAGGTTCTTGACCAGGTCGTCCCAGTAGACGGGGTCGCGCATCAGGTCGGCGAAGGACAGCCAGTAGTGGGAGAAGAAGTACGGCTGGAGCGCGTGCAGCTGGGGGATCTGGTCGAGGATCTGGACCGTGATGAGCAGGCCCACGGTCGTCGCCATCGCCGCGATGCCGCTGTTGGTCAGCGTGGACACGAACAGGCCGAGGGCGGCGATACCGGCCAGGGACACGGCGACCACCAGGGCGATCAGCAGGGCGCGGCCGAGGCCGTCGGCGAAGGATATCCGGGTGCCGGAGATCGTCGTCAGGTCACCGAGCGGGAAGAGGAGCGCGCCGACGGCGAGCGCGGAGGCGGCCACCACCAGGGTCGCGACCAGGCAGAAGGCCATCGTCGTCGCGTACTTGGCGAGCAGGAGGCGGGTGCGGCCCGCCGGGGCGACCAGCAGATAGCGCAGTGTGCCCGCGTCGGCCTCGCCCGCGACCGCGTCCCCGGCCACCACCCCGACGGCCATCGGCAGGAAGAACGGGAGGGTCGCGGCCAGCGCCGTGAACACCAGGAACAGTCCGTTGTTGGTGACCTCGGCGATGAACGCCGGGCCCTCGCCGCCGCCGCGGCCGGCCTGCCCGCCGCCCCGGGTCTCGATCCTGACGGAGACGCCGACGAGGATCGGCACCGCCGCCAGTACGCCCAGCAGCACGAGGGTGCGCCAGCGCCGGAACGTGGTGACGAGTTCGCTGCGCAGCAGACCGAGGCTCCACAGCGGGTTCGGCCGCACGGCCGCTGTCTCGACGACGGCCAGGTCAGCCTGCGACATCGAAGCCCTCTCCGGTCAGTGCCACGAACGCGTCCTCCAGCGAGGCCCGTTCCACGGTGAAGCCGCGGACCCGGACGCCCGCCGTGACGAGCGCCGCGTTCACCTCGGCGAGGTCGCGCTCGGGCGGCTCGCCGGTCACCCGGTCCTCGGCGACGACGACGTCCGCGACGCCCTGTTCCTTGAGCACCCGGGCCGCCTCCAGGGGGTCCGGGGTGGTCACCACGAGCCGGCCGCGGGCCCCGGCCACCAGGTCGGCCACCGCGCCCTGGGCGATCAGCCGGCCCTGCGCCATCACGGCCGCGTGGGTGCAGACCTGCTCGATCTCGTCGAGGAGGTGGGAGGAGAGGAACACGGTCGTGCCGTCCCCGGCCAGTTCCCGGACCAGGGCGCGGATCTCCCGCATGCCCTGCGGGTCGAGGCCGTTGGTCGGCTCGTCCAGGACCAGCAGCTTGCGGGGCTGGAGCAGCGCGGCGGCAAGGCCCAGGCGCTGCTTCATCCCGAGGGAGTAGGCCTTCGCCTTCTTCGCCGCGGCGGCCGCGAGGCCGACCCGGTCCAGCGCGGCCTCGACGCGTGCGCGCCGGGTGCGGGGGTCGGCGGCCGGGTCGGCGGCGTCGTACCGCAGCAGGTTGTCGCGGCCGGAGAGGAAGCCGTACAGCGCCGGGCCCTCGATGAGGGCGCCGACCTGGGGCAGTACGACGCGGGACGCGCGCGGCATCGGGTGGCCGAGGACGCGGGCGGTGCCCGAGGTGGGCGCGATCAGGCCCATCAGCATGCGGATGGTGGTGGTCTTGCCGGAGCCGTTCGGGCCGAGGAAGCCGAAGACGCTGCCCGCGGGGACGGACAGGTCGAGACCGTCCACGGCGAGCTGTCCGCCGCGGTAGCGCTTGGTGAGGCCGCGGGTGTCGATGACACCCGCTCCCACCGGAGCGCGCTCCCCCGGATCCCCGGGATCTCCCGGGGATCCGGGGTCCTCCGGGGCCTCCGGCTCCCGTTCCGTGGCGGACGGTCGGTCCATCGGCTCCCTCGATTCGTCGTACGGCAAAGGCTGCTTACCGCACCCGTGCCACCCCGGGCTAGCCCGCGTTGGCCGCCTTCAGCAGTGCCGCCTTGTCCACGGCGCCGACGTACACCTTGCCGTTGTCCGTGATCAGGGCGTTGATCAGCCGGGTGGAGAAGACGGTGCCCTTGCCGAACTTGCCGGAGACGGGGTCGCCGAGCGAGCCGAGGAAGCCGCTCAGGTCGCCGCCGCCGGAGGCGGAGCCGGTGGGCAGCCCGGCCTTGCTGCCGGTGTCGAGGACGGCTATGGAGTTCCAGTCCTTGCCGAGGACGTCGAAGCCGGACTTGTCGAGGCCCTTGGCGGAGCCGTGGCCGGGCGTCTCGGAGGCCTTGCCGCCCTTGTCCGACCCGTCGGTCTTGCTGTCCTTGCCGGCCTTGTCGCCCTCGGTGACCTTGGCGCCCTTGGGCGGGGTGAAGTCGAAGGTGGAGGCGGCCGGCTTCGCGAAGCTGACCTGGGTGTAGCCGGCGTCGACCACGGCAGCGCCGCCGCTCGACGGGGTGAGCGTGAACTTCAGCGGCGTACCGGTCTTGGCGTCCACCGCGATGCTGATCGCACCGACCGTCGTACCGGACTGCTTGGGCTTGATGACCAGGCGGTAGGCGTCCCGGCCGGCCACCTGGGCGGTGCCGTCGACCGTCACCGACGTGGTGTCGTCGACCGACTTGAGGACCTCGTCGGCGAAGTCCTTCGGCGTGGCCGGGGTCTCGTGCTGCTCGGCCTTGCCGGAGTCGGCGGCGGTGGAGTGGTAAACCTCGTTGGACTTGCTGTCGTAGCCCCACACGTCGGTGCCGTTGTGGATGAGGCTGTACTCGGCGCCGCTCTCCAGCACCGACACCTTCTGCTTCTCGGGGCCGTCGGCGGCCACCCGCAGGGTGTGCGTGCCGGAGGCCAGCTCGGTGAGCTTGCTGGTGGGGTCGGCCGACGAGCCGTCGCCGCTGCCCTGGGTGGCCCCGGACAGCAGGCTGCTCTCCAGACCGCCGAGGTCGGGCAGGCCGAGGTCGGTGCTGACCTTCACGGTGCCGGACAGCTGCTGCACGTCCGACTTGGCGATCTTGTCGATGAGTTCCTGCGCGGTGATCTTCGGCAGGTTGGGGTCGCCGGAGTCGGCGAGTGCCGGGACCAGGCCGATCGTGGCCGCGGCCACGCCCACCACCGCGACCGGGACGACGTACCGTGCGGCCTTGCGCCGCCGCTCGGTGCGCAACTCGGCGCGCAGCTCGTCGTCGGCCTGCGCGGCCCCCGTGCTGTCGTCGGATTCGTACGGTGCCATGTGTGCCCTACCTCCGTAGTCGGCGGCGGCCGTCCTCGCACGTGTCCCACCCTGAGCCGCCATTCTCACCCGAATCGGTGAGTGGTGGTGATTTCCGTGGTTTCCATCTCACCAAATCGGGGGCGGAGAAGCGTCAGACCACGGAGCCAACTCCGTGTACACCTGCGGTATGACACAAGGGTGGAGGCGCCTTCCCCGACCCGTAGGGGTCGGGCGGCGAAGGCGCCTCCTGTCACGTGCCGTGTCGGCTCAGTGCTGCACGAACACGTAGTCCGCCGAGTAGGGGACACCGACGACGGCACCCGGGGTGCAGGAGCCGGCCGGGGCGACGCCGCCGACGGTGTTGAGGCGCAGGATCTCGCCGGTGTGGGCGAGCAGCCCGTGCTTCTTGCCGGACCGGGTGGTCTTGAGGTCCAGTTCGGGGATGTTGCCGGTGCCGTTCGGCGTCTTGGTCAGGACGGCTCCGGTGACCGCGGTGCCGTCGGGTGCGACCCACTGCGGGGTGCCGGAGTTCGGCGCGACGAAGGAGTGGCGGATACCGCCGCCGAGCTTGGCGCTGACATCCCGCTGGGCGAAGGCGTAGCCGCCGCCGTCGGCGGGCTTGCACTGGTAGATCTGCTTGCCGGTGACGACGGAGGCCTGGAAGCCGCCCCTGAGGTCGGAGACGGTGGTGACGGCGTGCAGCTGGCCGCGGAGGGCTCCGCCGGGGAACTCGGCGGTGTGCAGGTTGGCGTAGAAGGCTCCGGGGTCGGTGGTGAGCTGCTTGAGCAGGGCCTTGTCGGTGACCTTGACGCTGCCGGTGACGCTGTGGCCCTCGGCCTTCTTCAGCAGCTTCCCGAAGTCGATCTTGACGCCGCCATTGGTGCCCTTGGCGCCCTGGTGGATGTGCAGGTCGGTGGGCTCGGCGGTGCCGCGCCAGGTCACGGCGACGGTCACCTTGTCCCCCTTGACCTGGATGAACTCCAGCGCGGCGCCGTCCTTGTCCCCGACGGCGGGCCCACCGGCGACGGGTACCTCGTTGGCACCGCGCAGACTGGCGGCGAGGACGACGGAGGCGGCGGAGCTGTGGCTGGTGGCGGAGCTGTGGCTGGTGGCGGCGGATGCCGGGACGGCGGCACCGCCGAGAGCGGTGACGGTGATGGCTGCGGCGACGAGGCTCTTGCGGCGCGTTGCGTCGATGACCATGATTCCGTTTTCTCCCCCTGTGTCAGCCGACGCCCCCTGCGTCGGCTTCTGGCGAGGAGTACGGAACAGATCCTGGATTAGACTCAGTCCAATGATGCGACCTGGATCACATGAGCGCGACCCGCCGGAGACTATCCGGCCCGGTGCACCACCGCGTCGCACAGCTCCACCAGCGCGGCCTTGGGGTCGCACTCCGGCAGCGGAGCCAGCGCGGCGCGCGCCTCCTCCGCGTACCGGACCGCGTCCCGGCGGGCCAGCTCCAGCGCCGGGTGCGCCCGCAGGGCCGTCAGGGCCTCCGCGTGCCGCGCGTCGTCCGTGAGGTCGGAGTCCAGCAGCTCGCACAGGGCGATGTCCTCGGCCAGCCCCGACCTGGCCGCCAGCTCCCGCAGCCGCAGCACCGGAAGCGTGGGCACGCCCTCGCGGAGGTCGGTCCCCGGAGTCTTCCCGGACTCGTGGGAGTCGGAGGCGATGTCCAGGACGTCGTCGGCGAGCTGGAAGGCGACACCGAGCCGTTCGCCGTACTGGGTGAGGACGTCGACGACCGTCTCGTCGGCACCGGACAGCATCGCGCCGAAGCGGCAGGAGACGGCGACCAGCGAGCCGGTCTTGCCGCTGAGCACGTCGAGGTAGTGGTCGACCGGGTCACGGCCGTCCGACGGGCCGGCCGTCTCCAGGATCTGACCGGTCACCAGGCGCTCGAACGCGAGGGCCTGGACCCGGACCGCCTCGGGACCGAGGTCGGCGAGGATCTGGGAGGCGCGCGCGAAGAGGAAGTCGCCGGTGAGGACGGCGAGCGAGTTGCCCCAGCGGGTGTTGGCGCTGTCGACCCCGCGCCGCACGGACGCCTCGTCCATGACGTCGTCGTGGTACAGCGTGGCCAGGTGGGTGAGCTCGACGACGACGGCCGACGGCACGACACCGGGCGCGTACGGGTCGCCGAACTGCGCGGCGAGCATCACCAGCAGCGGGCGGAACCGCTTGCCCCCGGCCCGCACGAGGTGCTGCGCGGCCTCCGTGATGAACGGGACCTCGCTCTTGGTGGCTTCTAGCAAGCCTTCCTCGACAGCCGTCAATCCGGCCTGGACATCGGCTTCCAGAGCCTGGTCCCGCACGCTCAGCCCGAACGGCCCGACGACGGTCACGAGGGGTCTCCTGTCTGCTGGTGTCTACTGGCGATTACGCGGTTTGTCGATAGGTCGCTGCCCTCACTCAAGTCAGCGTATCCGGTCGGGTTTCGATCACCGATAGCGCCCACGGTTACACCCCGGGCGCTATCGGATCACGACCGTTATGTTTTTGATCAGCCGATACGACCTGACATCCCCTGACTTAACAGGAAGTACGGGCACTTGTCCCGAACCAGGGCACAGGCCGTGTCCCGTACCGGCCGCAGACCTTCCACCCGGCCGCCGCCCGGAAACGGCCCCAGAGCTCCCCCGGCCGACATCACCTGCCCGGGCGCACCCCCTCCGCCACCCGCCGACTCCACCGGGGACACCCGGTGCACGAACGGCGGCACCTCGTGCACACCCGTACACCCTTCCTCCGCTCCTCAGCATTCCCCCGATCGGCACCCCCTCGGCCGTCACCCCCTCGACCGACGGAACGACGCCCCATCACCCTTCCCTCGACGCGACGCGCTTCGTCTGCGCACCCAACTTCCCACCCCCGGCGGGTCAGTGGCACGCGCACACCCGGAGCCTCCTAGGCCGACGGAGGGCGCCCCGAGAAGCACCTGGTCAGACAATTCGGACTACTCATTGAAATCACCCCCATAAGTACCCACTCCGCCGCCCCCGACCGGGGCAATCCGCACGAATGAAAGCGGGGCGGTTTTCCGTCGAACCAGGAAAAAGGCGGATTCCAAGAATCCCTCATGCCCGATTTGCCGTTATTGCGGTTTCGTGAAGTAGGTCACGTGGACCTGGATGGCGCAAGGTCCATAAGGGGACCCTTCCTTCCCTTTCCCCGTGGGCCAGTTGAGGGTTGGCAGCTGCAAAGGATCAAGTACCCCATACGCCTCATCGCAAGGTCAATCGGTGTGTTCTGTGAATCAGGTACTTGTTCCGGACATGTGCCCTCGCATACGTTCCCGCTCGCCGGGCGGACGCCGAATCCTGCCGCCGCCCGTCGTAACCCATCGACGAGTTCATTCGCACGGCAGGAGCGGGGGACCCAGGTAAGTCGCCGGACCGGGCGGCCGACGTCATCGGACAGACGTCGTTCCGGAACGGCTAGGGGTGAAGTCGCATCGCCTTCGGGCGATGCGGCCGGGCACTCCCCGGGCCCGAACCCGACAGCTCACCTCGCAGGCGACGGAGAGGAACAACGCCATGCTTGCTGCCGACCAGCACCGCACTCCCCGCCGTAACCGCATCATCCGCACGCTCGTCGTCGCCGGCACCGGCGCCGCCGTCCTCGCCCTCCCGCTCATCGGGGCGACCGCCGCCTCCGCCGCCGGGTCCTCCACCTCGACGGCCTCGACCACCCTCGCCGGGTACCCGAACAACCTCGACGGCTGGATCCGCGAGTCGCTCGCGATCATGAGGGAGAAGCGCATCCCGGGCACCTACCACGGCATCTACCGCAACATCATTCGGGAGTCCTCCGGCAACCCGCGGGCCATCAACCTCTGGGACTCCAACGCGGCCAAGGGCATCCCGTCCAAGGGCCTGCTCCAGGTCATCGACCCGACGTTCAAGACCTACCACGTGGCCGGCACGTCGTTCGACATCTACGACCCGGTCGCGAACATCACCGCCGCCTGCAACTACGCCGCCGCGCGGTACGGCTCGATGGACAACGTCCACGGCGCGTACTGACCGACGTCCCACGTCAGTCGAAGAGTCTTTCGAGGACGACGGCGATGCCGTCGTCCTCGTTCGACGTCGTGATCTCGTCGGCCAGCGCCTTGAGTTCGGGGTGAGCGTTTGCCATCGCCACCCCGTAGGCCGCCCACTCGAACATCGGGATGTCGTTGGGCATGTCACCGAAGGCGATGGCCCGTCCGGGGCTCAGCCCCAGATGGCCGGCGGCCAGCGCGAGCCCGGTCGCCTTGGTCACCCCGCAGGGCTGGAGTTCGACGGTCCCCGGCCCCGACATGGTGACCGTCGCCAGCGACCCGACCACCGAACGGGCGGTCGCCGCCAGTTCGTCGTCGGACAGGGTGTGGTGGCGCAGCAGCACCTTGCTGATGGGCGCGCACCACAGGTCGTCACGCCGGGCGACGCGCAGAGCGGGCAGCGTGGGGTGGGGCATCAGATAGCCCGGCTCGATGAGCGTGAGCCCGTCCACGCCGTCCTGGTCGACCGCCGCGTACACCTGGCCGACCTCGGCCTCGATCTTGCCGAGCGCGGTCTCCGCGAGTTCCCGGTCCAGGGTGACCGACCACAGCAGCCGGTCCGCGCCGGCGTCGTACACCTGCGCGCCCTGGCCGCAGACCGCGAGTCCCGTGCAGCCGAGGTCGTCGAGGAGCGGGCGCACTCTCGGCGCGGGACGGCCGGTCACCACGAGGTGCCGGGCACCGGCCCGGACGGCCCGCGCAAGCGCGGCGAGCGACCGTTCCGAGAGGGTGTCGTCGTCGCGCAGCAGCGTGCCGTCCAGGTCGGTGGCGATCAGTGAGTACGGGGAGGGTGCGACCATGATCAGAGAATACGGACAGCACGCCCCTGGGACTCACTGTGCGTTTCGGCCTCAAGTGGCGCCCGCCGCCTCCGTGATGGGGCCGTTGTCAGTGGCGGGCGTTACGTTTGGGGTGAGCCGGTTTCGCTGATCCGACGGGGGTGCTGGTCGTGACGGACGGACGGGGGGACTTCCGGACGTATCCGCAGGAGGCGGCGACCGGAGTGCCGGAGCGCCTCCCGGGGAAACTGCGGCCGGAGATCCACGGGTTGTCGTTCCGTACCTGGCGGGTGGACGACGACGACCGCGGACCATATGTGGCGATCGGCCACAACCCGGAGATCCGGTACGAGGCCGAAAGACACCCCGAGGTCCCGGGCGAGGCCCGCTGGAACTTCGCGCGCCGGCTCCTCGACGGGTTCGAGATGCTCGGCAACGGCCCCGGGGACCCGGCCGGCGGTGCGCTGTACGCCGAGAAGGTCCGGCGGCTCGGACTCCGGTTCGACGGGGACGGCGACGGCGCCGAACTGGACGCGGCACGCAAGCTGTTGGGGCTGCGCCTCGGGGCCGGGTGACGCTCCGGCCCCGGCGTGTCAGGCGTGGGCCGCCGCCAGGTGCCCGGCCAGGCGCGGTGAGGCGAACTCCGTACCGCACACGAAGCGCATGACCGGGCCGTACGATGCCGCCGCCGGGAGCCCTGTGAAGTAGAGGCCGGGCACGGAGGAGACGTGTCCGGCGCCGAGTCTCGGGGCGCCCCGGCTGGCCGCGACGCGGGTGCGGAGCCCGGGGCCGAGGAAGTCCATCGCGGCGATGTCCACGCGGTAGCCGGTGGCGGCTATGACGTGGTCGGCGGTGAGGCGCTCGGTGCCGCCCTCGTGGGTGCGGACGGTGAGGACCGGGGCGCCGTCCGCGGTGTCGGCGCCGGTCACCGCGGCGACCTCGCGGACCTGGACCTTGCCCTCGAAGCGGTCGCGCAGCCACCAGGCGCCGAGCGGGCCGAGCACCCGGCGGACCAGGTAGTGGCGGGTCCCCGCCGGGAGGTAGCGGTAGGGGTGCGGGTAGTAGCTGAGCGCCCACAGGGACCAGGCACGGCCGAACGGCGACTCGGGGCGCAGCTTCGGCTGGTCCCAGGGCGGGGCGCCGAAGGCCACCCTGCCGCGCCCTCGCGAGACCACCCGCACCCGGGCGCCGGCCTCGGCGGCGAGGGCCGCCGTCTCCAGCGCGGACTGCCCGGCACCGACGACGATCAGCTCCTTGCCGGAGAAGCGGGTCAGGTCGTGGTGCTGGGAGCTGTGCGAGACCGGCCCCGCCGGTCCGTCCGCGCCCGCCCCGGCAAGCTCGGCGGGAAGGCGGGCGAGCCCGGACAGGCCGGTGGCGACGACGACCGCGCGGGCCGTCAACGACTCCCCCGAGTCCAGCTTCAGTTCGAAGCCCGCCGGGCCTCCCGCCTTGCGCTGATCCGTCTTGTGCCGGTCCACGGAGACCACCCGCACCCGCTCCAGCTCGGGCACCAGTTTCTGCTGGAACCACTCGCCGTAGCCGATGAAGGTCTCCACCGGGATGACGTCCTCGTCGGTGACCAGCCGGCGGACGCCCGCCGCGTCGCAGTAGTCGGCGAGGGTGTGCCCGCGCTGCGGGCAGTCCAGGCTGGAGGCGGCCGGGGTGGACTTCAGGATCATCCCGGCCGGCATGTGGTCGCGCCAGCTGACCATGGGATCGCCGAAGACCCGGACGGGGATGCCGCGCGCCCGCAGATGGGCGGCGGTGGACAGGCCGAAGGGCCCGGCACCTATGACTGCTACCGGCTCGATCACGAAGTTCCTCCCCCAGGAACGTGGTGTCCTACTTCGTGGCGGTGCTGGAGCCGCGGCGGTTGGTGCGCCACAGCTGATAGAGGTGCTTCGCGCCCGGCCGTACGAAGCGCGCGAGCATCGTGACGAACGGCAGCGGGTCGTCACCCGCCAGCCAGGCCAGCTCGGTCCCGCTCGGCCGCTTCGGCGCGTGCGGCGTCGTATAGCCGCTGCGGCGGTAGGCGAGGAGGGCGGGCAGGTCGATGTTCTCCACGACGTACCGGTGGCCGGCGCGCTGTTCCCCCTCCGGAACGCGGCGCCCGGTCAGGTCGAGGTGCATGGCCCGGACGACGTCCACCTCCGACTCGCTCTCGAAGAGCCGGAACTGGGCGCCCATGCGCGGGTTGAAGTCGAGCAGCTTGTACTGCCCGTCGCGCCGGTCGAAGCGCAGGTCGAGATCGATGATGCCGGTGAAGCCGATCTCCTTGATGAAACGCGCGGCGAGGTCGGCGAGTTCCGGGTTGTCGACGACGTAGGCGTTCGCGGTCATGCCGGCGTGCGGCGGCCAGGAGCGGACCTTGACGCCGGTGAACAGCGCGCGCGGATTGGAGTCGGCGTCGAAGTAGGCGTGCACGATCCAGTCCTCGGCCTCCTCCCGCGGGAGGTACTCCTGGAGGATGACACCCGGATGGGTGCCCCAGTCACGGGCGAGGGTGAGCAGTCCCTCCCGGGTGGCGATCCGCGTCGTTCCGTTGACGGCGGGCTGCTTGCGCCGGACGAACGCCTCGCGGTTCTTGGCCACGATCGGGAAGCGGGCCTTCTCCGCGAAGTCGACGATCTCGTCGTACGAGTCCGGGAAGGCGGCCGCCGGGCTCGGGATGCCGTGTTCCACGCACAGTTCGTGCAAACCCTGCTTGCTCGCCAGCCGGCGCGGCAGTTCCGGGTCCACGCGCGGGAAGAGGAAGCGGTCGCCGAGCGCGTCTTGGTGCTCGGCGATCAGGACGGCGGCCTCCTCGTCGGTGGGGATCAGCACGGTCGGACGACCGATACGGCGGCCGATGCGCAGCAGTCCCTCGACGAGATGGTCCGGTTCCTCGGCGCCGGTTGTCGGCCACACGAACGCCCGTCTGAGATAACGGGACGAGGCCGCCGGCGTGTACGCGTCCTCCGTGATCGCGTACATGGGAACGCCCAGGCGGCCCAGACTGCGAATAGCGCCGACTCCGCCGTGATGCAGCGGATAGTCGCCGAACTTGACGATCAGGCCCGGCACGTCGCGGTCCGCCTCGAACGGCACGCTGACGGCATTCCTGGCCACGGGTCCCCCCACGTGTCCCCCTCTACGGACCGGACCCACCCCGTCCGTGTCCCCCAAAGGACGCTAAGCCGGAATTGCCCCCTCCGACAAGGGCTATTAGGACATTGCGAACTCTTTAGACACTGCCACGACAGCCAACTCACCCGTAACGTGTGGCGCGACCACATGGAATGCCGCGCAACGCCATAGTGACGTCGCCACATGGCCGTCCCCCGCGCGGCACGGATGAGAGCGAGGCAGTCACCCCATGCCCCCCTTGCCCCCCTTCGAGGTCCCCGAGGGTGACCCCTTCGGCTCGCACAACCTTCCGTATGGCGTGTTCTCGACCTCCGGGAGCACGGAACGGAGGGTCGGCGTCCGCCTCGGCGACCACGTCCTCGACGCCGGTGCAGCGGCCCTCGCACTCGGCTCCCCGTACGCCTCCCTGCTCGCCCGCCCGACCCTCAACCCGCTGCTGGCCGCGGGCCGCACCGCCTGGTCGGACGTACGGCGCGCCCTGACCGCCTGGGTGACCGTGCCCGGGCACCGCGAGACACTCGCCCCTCTCCTGCACCCGCTGCCCGAGGTGACCCTGCACCTTCCCTTCGAGGTCGCCGACTACGTCGACTTCTACGCCTCCGAGAACCACGCCCGGAACGCCGGCCGCATCTTCCGCCCCGACGCCGTCGACCCGCTCACCCCCAACTGGAAGCACCTGCCGATCGGTTACCACGGCCGCGCGGGCACGGTCGTGGTGTCCGGGACGGATGTCGTACGGCCCTCGGGACAGCGGAAGGCGCCGTCGGACCCGGCACCGGTGTTCGGCCCGTCAGGACGGCTGGACATCGAGGCCGAGGTCGGCTTCGTCGTCGGCACGCCCTCACAGCAGGGCAGGCCGGTGGCGCTGGGCGACTTCAGGGAGCACGTGTTCGGCCTGTGCCTGCTGAACGACTGGTCGGCGCGGGACCTCCAGGCCTGGGAGTACGTCCCGCTCGGCCCGTTCCTCGGCAAGTCGTTCGCCACCTCGGTCTCGGCGTGGATCACCCCGCTGGACGCGCTGGAGGACGCGCGGATCGCCCCGCCGGGGCGGACGCACCCGCTGCTGCCGTACCTCGACGACGCCGCGGAGGAGCCCGCCGGCTACGACCTGCGGATCTCGATCGCGATCAACGGGCACACGGTGTCCGAGCCGCCGTTCTCCACCATGTACTGGACCGCCGCCCAGCAACTCGCCCACCTGACGGTCAACGGCGCCTCACTGCGCACCGGCGACCTGTACGGCTCCGGCACGGTGAGCGGCGCGGAGCCCGGGGAACGCGGGTCGCTGCTGGAACTGACGTGGAACGGCCGCGATCCGCTCGAACTCCCGGACGGGAAGCGGACGTACCTGGAGGACGGCGACGTGGTGACGCTGTCGGGGTGGGCTCCCGGGCCGGGGGGCAGCCGGATCGGGCTCGGGGAGGTCAGGGGGCGGATCGTGACGGGGTGAGGGAACGGCGGCAGGTACCGCCCGACTCGCCGAGGCGGGCCGGGAAGCGGGGCGCCCGGATCGTCGTCGGCACCTGACTCGGGGCACCCGGCACCGTCATACTGACGGGACACGCACCATGCGATGCGCCCGCACGCGCACCATGCGAGGCGTCGGCGCACGCGCATCGTGACGCGCCGGCGCACGCGCCATGTCACGCGACGGCGTATCACCCCGCATCACCTGCCACCCGCACATATCTCCGATCAGGAAACGGAGCCCCGGCATGACCGTCTGCCTGCTCCTGTTGACCGCCGTCGCCCTGACGGCCGCCGTACCCGCGCCGCGCGCCCTGGTGCGGTCCCTGTGGCCGGAGCGGGAACCGGTGGTCGCGCTGTGGGTATGGCAGTGCCTGGTCGCCACCGTGCTGATGTGCTGCCTGACCGCGCTTACCCTGGGCGCGGCGGCCGTCTTCCACACCGTGCGCGACCGGGTGTTCGCGCCGGCGCCACCGGCGGTCACCGCCGCGTACGACCTCTCCGTCGCGCCCCTGTGGGCGGTCGCCCTCACCATGCTGCTGGCGTGCGGGGCCGCGTGGACGACGGCGATGCTCGCCCGCGAACTCGTCGAGGCCCGGCGGCGCCGCGACCGGACCCGCGCACACCTGCGCGAGCGGGCACCCGAACTGCCGGCGGGGCTGCCTGCGGCACGCGGGCCGATGCTGGTACTTGAGGACGAGTACCCGGACGCCTGGTGGATGCCGGGCCATCCGCCACAGCTGGTCGTGACCACGGGGGCACTGCACCGCCTCACCGACCACCAGCTCGACGCCGTGCTCACCCATGAACGGGGCCATGCCCGCGCCCACCACGACTGGCTGCTCCACCTGTCCAGTGCCCTGGCCACGGGCTTCCCGCGCGTGCCGCTCTTCTCCCACTTCTGCGACCAGACCCACCGGCTCGTCGAACTCGCCGCGGACGACACCGCGTCCCGCCGTTGCGGCCACCTCACCACCGCGCTGGCCCTGATCGAACTGAACCAGCACCGCGGAGTCCTGTCCTGCGCGTCGAGCCGCCGGCTGCTGGGCGAACGGGTCGACCGCCTGCTGGAACCACCACCACGGCTGCTGCGCCGCCAGCGCGCCCTCACGACGACGGTGGCCGCCCTGGTCCCCCTGCTGCCGCTCCTGATCATGTTCGCACCGGGGCTGACCGCGCTCGGTTAGGACGCTTCGGCCGGATCGGCGAGGGGGCGGTGAGCGGCTCCCCCGCCGCCGCGGGCCCTACATCCAGTCCTCCGGTTCCGGCTCCGCGTCCATCTCGGGCCAGTAGTCCTCGTCCCTGCTCTGCGGCGCCGCCGAAGCCGGGGCGGGTGAAGCCGAGGCGGACGGAGCCGGGGCGGGCGGAGCCGAGGCGGGCGCCGTCTTCAGGGCGGCCAGCGCTCCGAGTACGCCCTCTCCGTACGTCATGAGCTTCTTCTCGCCGACGCCGCCGACGGTGGCGAGTTCGGCGATGGACTCGGGCCACCGGCTGACGATCTCCCGCAGGGTGGCGTCGTGGAAGATCACGTAGGCGGGTACGCCCTGTTCGCGGGCCTGCTCGGCACGCCAGGCGCGCAGGGCCTCGAAGGCGGGGAGCAGTTCCTCGGGCAGCTCTGCCACGGCCGCCTTCGCCTTGCTCTTGCCGGAGGAGGAACCGGAGCCCCCGGCCGACCGTGAGACCGCCGGCTTCTTCGGCTCCTTCCGCAGCGGGACCTCCCGCTCGCGCCGCAGTACCGTCCCGCTGGCCTCGGTGAGCACCAGGGTGCCGTACTCGCCCTCGACGGCGAGCAGCCCCTGGGCGAGCAGCTGCCGGACGACGCCCCGCCATTCGCCCTCGTCGAGGTCGGTGCCGATACCGAAGACGGACAGCTGGTCGTGGTCGAACTGTATGACCTTGGCCGTGCGCTTGCCGAGCAGGATGTCGACGATCTGGACGGCGCCGAACTTCTGCCCGCGTTCGCGCTGGAGCCGGACCACGGTGGAGAGGACCTTCTGGGCGGCGACGGTGCCGTCCCAGGTCTCGGGCGGGGTGAGGCAGGTGTCGCAGTTGCCGCAGCCCGCCGGGTCGGGGTCCTGGCCGAAGTAGTTCAGGAGCTGCCCGCGGCGGCACTGGGCGCTCTCGCACAGGGCGAGCATGGAGTCGAGGTGGGCCTGGGCGCGGCGGCGGAAGGCCTCGTCCCCGTCGCCGGACTGGATGAGTTTGCGCTGCTGTATGACGTCGTTGAGGCCGTAGGCCATCCAGGCGGTGGAGGGCAGGCTGTCGCGGCCGGCGCGGCCGGTCTCCTGGTAGTAGCCCTCGACGGATTTGGGCAGGTCGAGGTGGGCGACGAAGCGGACGTCGGGTTTGTCGATGCCCATGCCGAAGGCGATGGTGGCGACGACGACCAGGCCGTCCTCGCGCAGGAAGCGGGACTGGTGGGCGGCGCGGGTGCCCGCGTCGAGGCCGGCGTGGTAGGGGACGGCGTCGATACCGTTGCGGGTCAGGAATTCGGCCGTGGACTCGACGGACTTGCGGGACAGGCAGTAGACGATGCCCGCGTCGCCCTCGTGTTCCTGGCGGAGGAAGGTGAGGAGCTGTTTCTTGGGGTCGGCCTTGGGGACGATCCGGTACTGGATGTTGGGCCGGTCGAAGCTGGCCACGAAGTGCCGGGCGGCCGGCATGTGCAGCCGCTGGGTGATCTCCTCGTGGGTGGCGTGGGTGGCGGTGGCCGTGAGCGCGATGCGCGGGACGTCGGGCCAGCGCTCGCCGAGGAGGGACAGGGCGAGGTAGTCGGGCCGGAAGTCGTGGCCCCACTGGGAGACGCAGTGCGCCTCGTCGATGGCGAAGACGGCGATCTTGCCGCGGGTGAACAGGTCGAGTGTGGAGTCCAGTCGGAGCCGCTCGGGGGCGAGGTAGAGCAGGTCGAGTTCGCCCGCGAGGAACTGGGCCTCTACTACGCGCCGCTCGTCGAAATCCTGGGTGGAGTTGATGAACCCGGCGTTGACGCCGAGGGCGCGCAGGGCGTCCACCTGGTCCTGCATGAGGGCGATGAGCGGTGAGACCACGATGCCCGTACCGGGTCTGACCAGGGCGGGGATCTGGTAACAGAGTGATTTTCCGCCGCCGGTCGGCATGAGGACGACGGCGTCGCCACCCGCCACCACATGCTCGATGATCGCTTGCTGCTCGCCCCGGAAGGCGTCGTACCCGAAGACCCGGTGCAGCGTGGCCAGTGCCTCGCTGTCCGTCGGTCCGGGCGTCTGTTGCGCCCCTGGGGTCTCGGTCGTCCCTGGCATCTCGTCGGTTCCGCCCGTCCCGCCCATCGTCGTGTCCCCCGTACGTCGTCCGTCGACCACTGCCACCACGATAGGGGTCCGGACCGACAGCGCCGGAGTTATCCACAGGCTGGCCGCCCGGAAGGGGTGCGGGCGCGGGGTTCCCCCGTCCGGCGGTGCCCTCAGCCCTTTGGCGGTCTTCGCGTGGCGACCCGGAAGCGGCGCGGGCCATGCTGCACGGGCGGGACCGGGGGAGGCCCGCGTCGTACGGAGGCGTCGCAATCGCGTGCCTCTTCCGCCCCAAGGAGCATCAGGATGTCTCTCAGGTCCCGCACTGCCGGTGCCGCTCTGGCGCTTGCCGTGCCGTTCGCTCTGGCCGCGGTGCCCGCCGACGCGGATCCCGTCCCCGATCCCGACCCGTTCGTGTGGACGGATCTGACCCCGACGTACACGGCGACGGCGGACTACCAGTACGAGCCGTTCGCGGTCACGGACGGGTACGCCCGGTCCGACACCTGCGACAAGGACACCCGGAACGGCCAGGGAGGCGCGGGCTACCACTACGTCAGGACCGCCGGCCTCGGCAGTCTGGACCCGGCCGAGCCCGCGGGTCTCCTCTACGAGACCGATGCCGGCGGCGGCCGTGCCCTGGTCGCGGTGGAGTGGATCGTACGGGCGGGCAGCGGGACCGCCGCGCCGACGCTGTTCGGGCAGCCGTTCCAGGGGCCGACGACGGTTCCGGGTGTCATGGGGCCCGTGTACACGCTGCGCGCCTGGATCTGGAAGGACAATCCGAGCGGTCTGTTCGCGCCGTGGAACCCGACGGTGACGTGCCCGTAGCCCTACCCGCCGTATCCGCCGTGCCGGTGTGCCGATGTGCCGGTAGCGCCTTGCCGCGTACGCACGCGTGGACCCCGGCTCCTCCGCGGGAACCGGGGTCCATGGCCGTACGGGACGGCGGGTCAGCGCACGAACACTCCCGCCTGGCTCGCCAGGTTCAGGAAGTACTGCGGTGCCACGCCGAGCACCAGGGTGACCGCCACGCCGACGCCGATCGCCGCCATGGTGAGCGGTGACGGCACCGCGACCGTCGGGCCCTCGGGCCTCGGCTCGCTGAAGAACATCAGCACGATCACGCGGATGTAGAAGAACGCGGCGATCGCCGACGAGATCACACCGATCACGACCAGCGGGACCGCCCCGCCCTCCGCCGCCGCCTTGAAGACGGCGAACTTCCCGGCGAAGCCGGAAGTGAGCGGGATACCGGCGAAGGCCAGCAGGAACACGGCGAAGACGGCTGCCACGAGGGGTGAGCGGCGGCCGAGCCCCGCCCACTTGGACAGGTGGGTCGCCTCGCCGCCCGCGTCGCGCACCAGGGTGACCACGGCAAACGCTCCGATGGTCACGAAGGAGTACGCGGCCAGGTAGAAGAGGACCGACGACACGCCGTCCTTCGACGTCGCGATGACACCTGCGAGGATGAATCCGGCGTGCGCGATCGACGAGTACGCGAGGAGCCGCTTGATGTCGGTCTGGGTGATCGCGACGATCGCGCCGCCCAGCATGGTGATGATCGCGACGCCCCACATGACCGGCCGCCAGTCCCAGCGCATGCCGGGCAGGACCACGTACAGCAGACGCAGCAGCGCACCGAACGCGGCGACCTTGGTGGCGGCCGCCATGAAACCGGTCACCGGGGTGGGCGCGCCCTGGTAGACGTCGGGTGTCCACATGTGGAAGGGGACGGCTCCGACCTTGAAGAGCAGGCCCATGACGACCATCGCGGCGCCGATGAGGAGCAGCGCGTCGTTGCCCATGGTGTCGGCGAGGGCCGGGTCGACGCTGGTGACGGTGCCGTCGACGACCTGGGCGATGGTGGCGTACGACACCGAGCCGGCGTAGCCGTAGAGCAGGGCGATGCCGAACAGGGTGAACGCGGAGGCGAAGGCGCCGAGCAGGAAGTACTTGACGGCGGCTTCCTGCGACATGAGGCGCTTGCGGCGGGCCAGGGCGCACAGCAGGTAGAGCGGGAGGGAGAAGACCTCCAGGGCCACGAAGAGTGTCAGCAGGTCGTTGGCCGAGGGGAACACCAGCATGCCGGCGACGGCGAAGAGCAGGAGCGGGAAGACCTCGGTGGTGGTGAAGCCGGCCTTCACCGCGGCCTGCTCGCTGTCGCTGCCGGGCACGGAGGCGGCCTGGGCGGCGAAGGAGTCGACGCGGTTGCCGTGGGCCTCGGGGTCGAGGCGGCGTTCGGCGAAGGTGAACAGACCGACGAGGCCGGCCAGCAGGATCGTTCCCTGGAGGAACAGGGAGGGCCCGTCGACGGCGATGGCGCCCATGGCGGCGATGTGCGCCTTGGTGGTGCCGTATCCGTCGGCGGCCAGGGCGACGACCGCCGCGAAGGCGGCGCACAGGGCCACGGCGGAGACGAACACCTGGGCGTAGTAGCGGGACTTGCGCGGGACGAACGCCTCGACCAGCACCCCGACGACGGCCGCGCCGACGACGATCAGGGTGGGCGACAGCTGTCCGTATTCGATCTTCGGTGCCGGGATCTTGGAGATCGGCTCGGCCGCGGTTGTCCACAGGCTGTGGACGGCTGCTGTGCTCACTTGGCCGCCTCCACTGCGGGCTTGGGGTCGGTCTTGTGTACGTCCGACATGGTCTGCTTGACCGCCGGGTTGACGATGTCCGTGACGGGCTTCGGATAGACGCCCAGGAAGATCAGCAGGACGATCAGCGGGGTGACCACGAGGAGTTCGCGCGCCTTCAGGTCGGGCATTGCGGCGACCGCCGGTTTCACCGGGCCCGTCATCGTCCGCTGGTAGAGGACGAGGGTGTAGAGCGCGGCGAGGACGATGCCGAAGGTGGCGATGATCCCGATCGCCGGGTAGCGCGTGAACGTGCCGACCAGGACCAGGAACTCGCTCACGAAGGGGGCGAGGCCGGGCAGGGAGAGCGTGGCCAGGCCGCCGATCAGGAAGGTGCCGGCGAGGACCGGGGCGACCTTCTGCACACCGCCGTAGTCGGCGATGAGCCGGGAGCCGCGCCGGGAGATCAGGAAGCCGGCGACCAGCATCAGCGCGGCGGTGGAGATGCCGTGGTTGACCATGTAGAGGGTGGCGCCGGACTGGCCCTGGCTGGTCATGGCGAAGATGCCCAGGATGATGAACCCGAAGTGCGAGATGGACGCGTAGGCGACCAGCCGCTTGATGTCGCGCTGTCCGACGGCGAGCAGTGCGCCGTAGATGATGCTGATCAGCGCGAGGACCAGGATGGTGGGTGTCGCCCACTTCGACGCCTCGGGGAAGAGCTGGAGGCAGAAGCGGAGCATCGCGAACGTGCCCACCTTGTCGACGACCGCGGTGATGAGGACGGCGACGGGGGCGGTGGACTCCTGCATGGCGTTGGGCAGCCAGGTGTGCAGCGGCCACAGCGGGGCCTTCACCGCGAAGGCGAAGAAGAAGCCGAGGAACAGCCAGCGTTCGGTGCTGGTCGCCATGTGCAGGGTGCCGTTCGCGCGGGCCTGCGCGATCTCGGCGAGGGAGAAGTTCCCGGAGACCGTGTACAGGCCGATCACCGCGGCCAGCATGATCAGGCCGCCGACCAGGTTGTAGAGGAGGAACTTCACGGCGGCGTACGACCGTTGCGTGGACGCCGCTTCCTCGCCCTGTGCGTGGGCGCGGTCCCCGAAGCCGCCGATGAGGAAGTACATCGGGATGAGCATGGCTTCGAAGAAGATGTAGAAGAGGAAGACGTCGGTGGCCTCGAAGGAGATGATCACCATCGCCTCGACGGCCAGGATCAGGGCGAAGAAGCCCTGCGTGGGCCGCCACCGCTTGCTGCCGGTCTCCAGCGGGTCGGCGTCGTTCCAGCCGGCCAGGATGATGAACGGCATCAGCAGGGCGGTCAGGGCGAGCAGGGCGACCGCGATGCCGTCGACGCCCAGTTCGTAGCGGACGCCGAAGTCACTGATCCAGGCGTGCGATTCGGTGAGCTGGTAGCGGGCGCCGCCGGGGTCGAAGCGGACCATGACGACGATCGCCAGGACGAGCGTGGCGAGCGAGACCAGCAGCGCGAGCCATTTGGCGGCGGTGCGCCGGGCGGCCGGTACGGCGGCCGTGGCGACCGCGCCGACGGCCGGGAGGACCGCCGTCGCTGTCAGCAGAGGAAAGGACATCGGTATCAGACCGCCCTCATCAGCAGGGTCGCGGCGACCAGGAGGGCAGCGCCGCCGAACATCGAGACCGCGTACGAGCGCGCGTAGCCGTTCTGGAGCTTGCGCAGTCGGCCGGAGAGCCCGCCGAAGCCCGCCGCCGTGCCGTTGACGACGCCGTCAACCAGGGTGTGGTCGACATATACAAGGGAGCGGGTGAGGTGTTCGCCGCCGCGGACCAGGACGACGTGGTTGAAGTCGTCCTGGAGGAGGTCGCGGCGGGCCGCGCGGGTGAGCAGCGAACCGCGCGGGGCGACGGCGGGGACGGGGCGGCGGCCGTACTGCAGGTAGGCGATGCCTACGCCGATGACCAGGCAGACCATGGTGGCGCCGGTGACGACGCCCGCGCTGATCGGGGAGTCGCCCTCGCTGTGGCCGGTGATCGGCTCCAGCCAGTGCAGGAAGCGGTCGCCGATGCTGAAGAAGCCACCGGCGAAGACCGAGCCGATCGCCAGGACGATCATCGGGATGGTCATGACCTTCGGGGACTCGTGCGGGTGCGGCTCGTGGCCGTGCTCGTCGGGCTGCCAGCGCTTCTCGCCGAAGAACGTCATCAGCATCACGCGCGTCATGTAGAACGCGGTGATGGCCGCGCCGACCAGGGCGCAGGTGCCGAGGATCCAGCCCTCGGTGCCGCCCTTGGCGAACGCCGCCTCGATGATCTTGTCCTTGGAGAAGAAGCCGGACAGTCCCGGGAAGCCGATGATGGCGAGGTAGCCGAGGCCGAAGGTGATGAAGGTGACCGGCATGTACTTGCGCAGGCCGCCGAACTTGCGCATGTCGACCTCGTCGTTCATGCCGTGCATGACCGAGCCGGCGCCGAGGAACAGCCCGGCCTTGAAGAAGCCGTGCGTCACCAGGTGCATGATCGCGAAGACGTAGCCGATCGGGCCGAGGCCGGCGGCGAGCACCATGTAGCCGATCTGCGACATGGTCGAGCCGGCGAGGGCCTTCTTGATGTCGTCCTTCGCACAACCGACGATCGCACCGAAGAGGAGGGTGACGGCGCCGACGACGGTGACGACGAGCTGGGCGTCGGGGGCCGCGTTGAAGATCGCTCCGGAGCGGACGATCAGGTAGACGCCCGCGGTCACCATGGTCGCCGCGTGGATGAGGGCGGAGACCGGGGTGGGGCCTTCCATGGCATCCCCGAGCCAGGACTGCAGCGGCACCTGGGCGGACTTGCCGCAGGCGGCGAGCAGCAGCAGCAGGCCGATCGCGGTGAGCCTGCCCTCGGAGGCGTCGGTCACGTGGCTGAGGACCGGGCCGAAGGCGAAGGTGCCGAACGTCGTGAACATCAGCATGATCGCGATCGACAGGCCCATGTCGCCGACGCGGTTGACGAGGAAGGCCTTCTTGGCTGCCGTCGCCGCGCTGGGCTTGTGCTGCCAGAAGCCGATCAGCAGGTACGAGGCGAGGCCGACGCCCTCCCAGCCGACGTACAGCAGCAGGTAGTTGTCGGCGAGGACGAGCAGCAGCATCGCCGCTAGGAACAGGTTGAGGTAGCCGAAGAAGCGGCGGCGGCGCTCGTCGTGCTCCATGTACCCGACCGAGTACAGGTGGATGAGCGAGCCGACGCCGGTGATCAGCAGGACGAACGTCATCGACAGCTGGTCGAGGCGGAAGGTGACGTCCGCCTGGAAGCCGGCCACCGGGACCCAGGTGTACAGGTGCTGCATCAGGGTGCGGTCGTCGGCGTTCCTGCCGAGCAGGTCGGCGAAGAGGATCACGCCGAACACGAAGGACGTCGTCGACAGGATGGTGCCGATCCAGTGTCCTGCTGCGTCCAGGCGGCGGCCGCCGACCAGGAGGACGGCCGCTCCGAGCAGGGGCGCCGCGATCAGCAGCGCAATCAGGTTCTCTGCGTTCATACGGTCCAGCGCCCCTTACAGCTTCATCAGGCTGGCGTCGTCGACCGAGGCCGAGTGGCGGGTACGGAACAGCGACACGATGATCGCGAGCCCGACCACGACCTCCGCGGCGGCGACGACCATCGTGAAGAAGGCGATGATCTGGCCGTCGAGATTGCCGTGCATCCGGGAGAAGACGACGAACGCGAGGTTGCAGGCATTCAGCATCAGCTCGATGCACATGAAGACGACGATCGCGTTCCGTCTGATCAGCACACCGGTGGCGCCGATCGTGAACAACAGGGCGGCGAGGTAGAGGTAGTAGACGGGGTTCACTTCGACGCCTCCTCGCTGCGCTTGAAGTGCGCGGGCTCGACCGGGGTCCGCTCCAGCCGCTCCTCGGAGCGCTGTTCCAGGGCCTTCAGGTCGCCCAGCGCCTCCGCGGACACGTCACGGACCTGGCCGCGGTCGCGGAGCGTCTTGCTGACGGTGAGCTCGGACGGGGTGCCGTCCGGGAGCAGGCCGGCGATGTCCACGGCGTTGTGCCGGGCGTAGACGCCGGGGGCGGGCAGCGGCGGCAGGTGCTTGCCGTCGCGGACGCGCTGCTCGGACTGCTCGCGCTGGGTCTTGGGGCGCTCGGTGCGCTCCCGGTGGGTGAGCACCATGGCGCCGACGGCGGCGGTGATGAGCAGGGCGCCGGTGATTTCGAAGGCGAAGACGTACTTGGTGAAGATGAGGGCGGCGAGGCCCTCCACGTTGCCGTTGGCGTTGGCCTGGCCGGTGCCTGCGAAGTTCTTCAGGGAGGCGTTGGCGATGCCCGCGAGGAGCAGGACGCCGAAGCCGACCCCGCAGAGCACGGCCAGCCAGCGCTGGCCCTTGATGGTCTCCTGCAGGGAGTCGGCGGCGGTCACGCCGACCAGCATCACCACGAAGAGGAACAGCATCATGATCGCGCCGGTGTAGACGACGATCTGCACGATGCCGAGGAAGTAGGCGCCGTTGGCGAGGTAGAACACCGCCAGGACGATCATGGTTCCGGCGAGCGACAACGCGCTGTGCACGGCCTTCTTCATGAAGACGGTGGACAGGGCGCCGATCACCGCGACGGTGCCGAGAACCCAGAACTGGAAGGCCTCGCCGGTGGAGGTGGCGTAGGCGGCGAGCTGCGGGCTCATGCCTCCACCCCCTGGTCCTGGTCCTGGTCCTCGGGCTTCTCGCCCTTGGAGACGGCCACCTGGCGTACGGTCCCGGGCGCGGCCTCGGTGACCAGACCCCGGTAGTAGTCCTGTTCGTCGGTCCCCGGGAAGATCGAGTGCGGGGTGTCGACCATGCCCTCCTCCAGACCGGCGAGCAGTTGCTCCTTGGTGTAGATGAGGTTGGCGCGGCTGGTGTCGGCCAGTTCGAACTCGTTGGTCATCGTCAGCGCGCGCGTGGGGCACGCCTCGATGCACAGGCCGCACAGGATGCAGCGGGCGTAGTTGATCTGGTAGACGCGGCCGTAGCGCTCGCCCGGCGAGTAGCGCTCCTCGTCGGTGTTGTCGGCGCCCTCCACGTAGATGGCGTCGGCGGGGCAGGCCCAGGCGCACAGCTCGCAGCCGACGCACTTCTCCAGGCCGTCCGGATGGCGGTTGAGCTGGTGCCGTCCGTGGAACCGCGGAGCCGTGGTCTTCTTCTGCTCCGGGTACTGCTCGGTCAGCCGCTTCTTGAACATGGCCTTGAAGGTCACGCCGAAGCCGGCCACGGGGTTCTGGAAACCGGGCTTGGTCTCCTTGGGCTCCTCAGCCATCGGACGCCTCCTTTCCATCCGTAGATCCGTCACTCACAGTGTCGGTCCCGCCACTGACAATCAGCTCCCGCTCCCGGCGGGGGCTGCGCCGGGGCACCGGCGGCAGTTCCTGTCCGGGCAGCGGCGGTACGGGGAAGCCGCCCGCCATCGGGTCGAACGCGGTCGGCCCGGCGGCCGGCTGCGGGGCTTCCTTGCCCTTGTCGCGGAAGATGTCGACGACGAAGGACAGGAGCAGCAGGGCGAGGACTCCGCCGCCGACGTAGAGGGCGATGTCGGCGAAGCCGTAGTTCTGGTTGCGCAGGGTCCGGACGGTCGCGACGAGCATCAGCCAGACGACGGAGACCGGGATGAGGACCTTCCAGCCGAGCTTCATCAGCTGGTCGTAGCGCACGCGCGGGAGTGTGCCGCGCACCCAGACGAAGCCGAACAGCAGCAGTACGACCTTGGCGACGAACCAGAGCATCGGCCACCAGCCGTGGTTGGCGCCCGCCCAGACGGTGCTGATCGGCCACGGGGCCCGCCAGCCGCCGAGGAACAGGGTGGTCGACACGGCCGAGACCGTCACCATGTTGACGTACTCGGCGAGCATGAACATCGCGAACTTGATCGACGAGTACTCGGTGTTGAAGCCGCCGACCAGGTCGCCCTCGGACTCCGGCATGTCGAAGGGGGCCCGGTTGGTCTCGCCGATCATGGTGACGACGTAGATGATGAACGAGACCGGCAGCAGCAGGATGTACCAGCGGCCCTGCTGCTGGTCGACGATCGTGGACGTCGACATCGACCCGGAGTACAGGAACACGGAGGCGAACGCGGCGCCCATGGCGATCTCGTAGGAGATCATCTGGGCGCAGGAGCGCAGACCGCCGAGGAGCGGGTAGGTGGAGCCGGAGCTCCAGCCGGCGAGAACGATGCCGTAGATGCCGACGGAGGCGACCGCGAGGATGTAGAGCATCGCGATCGGCAGGTCGGTGAGCTGCATCGTGGTGCGGTGGCCGAAGATGGAGATCTCGTTGTCGGCCGGGCCGAACGGGATGACCGCGATGGCCATGAACGCCGGGATCGCCGCGACGATCGGCGCAAGGATGTAGACGGCCTTGTCCGCGCGTTTGACGACGACGTCTTCCTTGAGCATCAGCTTGATGCCGTCGGCGAGCGACTGGAGCATGCCCCAGGGGCCGTGCCGGTTGGGGCCGACGCGCAGCTGCATCCAGGCGACGACCTTGCGCTCCATGACGATGGAGATCAGCACGGTCACCATCAGGAAGGCGAAGCAGAAGACCGCCTTGAGGACGACCAGCCACCAGGGGTCGCGGCCGAACATGGAGAGGTCTTCAGCGGCGAGGTACGGGTACGGGCTCATGCCTCCACCTCCTTGGGAGCCTCGCCGGCGGTGGCCGCCGGGCCGATGCGGACGAGGGAGCCTGGCAGCGCCCCGGTGTCGGAGGCGACGCCGCCGCCGACCGAGTTCAGCGGGAGCCACACCACGCGGTCGGGCATCTCGGTGATACGGAGCGGGAGTTCGACGGTGCCGGAGCCTCCGGTGACAGCGAGGAGGCCGCCGTTCTCGACGCCCGCCTCGGCGGCGGTCGCGGCGGACACGCGCGCGTGTGCGGCGTGCCGGGTGCCTGCCAGTGCCTCGTCGCCCTCCTGGAGGACACCCTGGTCGAGGAGGAGCCGGTGCCCGGCGAGCACGGCCTCCCCGGCCGCGGGCCTGGGCAGCGATACCGCCGACTCCAGCGGGTCGGAGGCCTTGGTTCCGTCCCAGGCGCCGAGCCGGTCCAGCTCCGCCCGCGCGGTGCGCAGGTCGGGCAGGCCCAGGTGGACGTCCATGGCGTCGGCGAGCATCTGCAGCACGCGCGCGTCGGTGGGCGGGAGCCGGCGGGTCATCTGCTCGGGCTTGAGGGCGGCCTCGAAGAGACGCGCCCGGCCTTCCCAGTTGAGGAAGGTGCCGGCCTTCTCGGCGACCGCGGCGACCGGCAGGACGACGTCGGCGTGCTCGGTGACCTCGCTGGGCCGCAGCTCCAGCGAGACCAGGAAGCCGACGGCTTCGAGTGCCGCACGCGCGCGTGCCGGGTCGGGCAGGTCGGCGACCTCGACGCCGGCGACCAGCAGGGCGGAGAGTTCGCCGCGGGCGGCGGCCTCGGCGATCTGGCCGGTGTCGCGGCCGTAGCGCAGCGGGAGTTCGGAGACGCCCCAGGCGGCGGCGACCTCCTCACGCGCGCGTGGGTCGGTGGCCGGACGGCCGCCCGGCAGCAGCGAGGGCAGCGCACCGGCCTCGACCGCGCCGCGCTCACCGGCCCGGCGCGGGATCCACACCAGCTGGGCGCCGGTGGCGGTGGCGGCCCGTACGGCGGCGGTGAGCCCGCCGGCGACCGACGCCAGCCGCTCGCCTACGACGATCACCGCGCCGTCGGTGCGCAGCGCCTCGGCGGCCCGGGAGCCGGGCTCCTCCAGGCCGACGCCGCTCGCGAGGGCGTCCAGCCACTCGGTCTCGGTGCCGGGCGCGGCCGGCAGCAGCGTGCCGCCGGCCTTCTCCAGCCCGCGCGTGGGGTACGTGGCGAGGGAGAACACCTGCTGCTTGTGCTTGCGCCAGGCCTTGCGCAGCCGCAGGAAGACGCCGGGTGCCTCCTCCTCCGACTCGAACCCGACCAGCAGGACGGCGGGCGCCTTCTCCAGGGAGGTGTAGGTGACGCCCGTACCGTCGAGGTCGCGGCCGCGCCCGGCGACCCGGGCGGCCAGGAAGTCGGCTTCCTCGCCGCTGTGCACGCGCGCGCGGAAGTCGATGTCGTTGGTGTCGAGGGCCACGCGCGCGAACTTGCTGTACGCGTAGGCGTCCTCGACGGTGAGCCGGCCGCCGGTGAGGACGCCGGCCCGGGAGCGGGCGGCGGCCAGGCCCTGCGCGGCCGCTTCGAGGGCCTCCGGCCAGGAGGCGGGTTCGAGCACGCCCAGGGAGTTGCGGACCAGCGGGGTCTCCAGGCGGTCCTTCTGCTGCGTGTACCGGAACGCGAAGCGTCCCTTGTCGCAGATCCACTCCTCGTTGACCTCGGGGTCGTTGGCGGCGAGCCGCCGCATGACCTTACCGCGCCGGTGGTCGGTGCGGGTGGCACAGCCGCCGGAGCAGTGCTCGCACACGGACGGCGAGGAGATCAGGTCGAAGGGCCGGGAGCGGAAGCGATACGCCGCCGAGGTCAGCGCGCCCACCGGGCAGATCTGGATGGTGTTCCCGGAGAAGTACGACTCGAACGGGTCGCCCTCGCCGGTGCCGACCTGCTGGAGCGCGCCGCGTTCCAGGAGCTCGATCATCGGGTCGCCGGCGACCTGGTCGGAGAACCGGGTGCAGCGGGCGCACAGCACGCACCGCTCGCGGTCGAGGAGCACCTGGGTGGAGATCGGGACCGGCTTCTCGTAGGTGCGCTTGCGGCCGTCGAAGCGGGACTCGGCGTTGCCGTGCGACATCGCCTGGTTCTGCAGCGGGCACTCGCCGCCCTTGTCGCAGACCGGGCAGTCCAGCGGGTGGTTGATGAGCAGCAGCTCCATCACCCCGTGCTGGGCCTTCTCGGCCACGGGCGAGGTGAGGTGAGTCTTCACCACCATGCCGTCCGTACAGGTGATCGTGCAGGAGGCCATGGGCTTGCGCTGGCCCTCGACCTCGACGATGCACTGGCGGCAGGCGCCGGCCGGGTCCAGCAGGGGGTGGTCGCAGAAGCGCGGGATCTCGATGCCGAGCTGTTCGGCGGCGCGGATGACAAGGGTGCCCTTGGGCACGCTGATCTCGATGCCGTCGATCGTCAGCGTGACGAGGTCCTGCGGCGGGACCGCCGCCGTTCCCCCCGAGGAGGGGGAACTCGTGGTCACGGTCATGCGTTCACCTCCGGGCGGTCCGCCCAGGCCGTCGACTTGGCCGGGTCGAAGGGGCAGCCCCGGCCCGTGATGTGCTGTTCGTACTCCTCGCGGAAGTACTTCAGCGAGGAGAAGATCGGGGACGCTGCGCCGTCGCCGAGGGCGCAGAAGGACTTGCCGTTGATGTTGTCGGCGATGTCGTTCAGCTTGTCGAGGTCGGACATCACGCCCTTGCCCGCCTCGATGTCACGCAGCAGCTGCACCAGCCAGTAGGTGCCTTCGCGGCAGGGAGTGCACTTGCCGCAGGACTCGTGGGCGTAGAACTCGGTCCAGCGGGTGACGGCGCGCACCACGCAGGTGGTCTCGTCGAAGCACTGGAGTGCTTTCGTGCCGAGCATGGAACCCGCGGCGCCCACTCCTTCGTAGTCGAGGGGGACGTCCAGGTGCTCGTCGGTGAACATGGGTGTCGAGGAGCCACCCGGGGTCCAGAACTTCAGGCGGTGGCCGGTGCGCATCCCGCCGCTCATGTCGAGGAGCTGGCGCAGGGTGATGCCGAGCGGTGCCTCGTACTGGCCGGGGCTCGCCACATGGCCGCTGAGGGAGTAGAGCGTGAAGCCGGGCGACTTCTCGCTCCCCATCGACCTGAACCATTCCTTGCCCTTGTGGAGGATGGCGGGAACCGAGGCGATGGACTCGACGTTGTTCACAACAGTCGGGCAGGCATAGAGCCCTTCGACGGCAGGGAAGGGGGGACGGAGCCGCGGTTGGCCGCGGCGGCCTTCGAGCGAGTCGAGCAGTGCGGTCTCCTCACCGCAGATGTACGCGCCGGCGCCGGCGTGCACGGTGAGGGTGAGGTCGAGTCCGCTGCCGAGGATGTTCTCGCCGAGGTAGCCGGCCGCGTAGGCCTCGCGCACGGCCTCGTGCAGCCGCCGCAGGACGGGGACGACTTCACCACGCAGATAGATGAAGGCATGAGACGACCGGATGGCGTAGCACGCGATCACGATGCCCTCGATGAGGCTGTGCGGGTTGGCGAAGAGGAGCGGGATGTCCTTGCAGGTCCCGGGCTCCGATTCGTCGGCGTTGACAACTAGATAGTGCGGTTTGCCGTCTCCCTGCGGAATGAACTGCCACTTCATCCCGGTGGGGAATCCCGCGCCGCCGCGGCCGCGCAGTCCGGACTCCTTGACGTAGGCGATCAGGTCGTCCGGTGACATCGCGAGCGCCTTGCGGAGCCCCTCGTATCCCTCGTGCCTTCGGTAGACGTCCAGGCTCCAGGAGCGGTCCTCGTCCCAGAAGGCCGACAGCACGGGTGCGAGCAGCTTCTCGGGGCTGGTGTCCTTCAGTTCGGATGCCACCGTCATCACTCCCCCTCCTCTGCGGGCGGTGCTTCCTGGGATCCCTGGGCACGCGGATGGACCACGCGCGCGGGTGCGGTCTCGCCCTTGGCCAGGCGGAGGCCCACCAGTGAGGCGGGTCCCGCGCTGCCGCCCTCCTCGACGGCCCCGGGGCGCTCGTCGGGGAAACCGGCCAGGATCCGGGCGGTCTCCTTGAAGGTGCACAGCCGGGCACCGCGCGTGGGCTCGACGTCCCGGCCCGCGCGCAGGTCGTCGACCAGGCGTGTGGCGCTGGCCGGGGTCTGGTTGTCGAAGAACTCCCAGTTGACCATCACGACCGGCGCGAAGTCGCAGGCCGCGTTGCACTCGATGTGTTCCAGGGTGACCTTGCCGTCGCCGGTGGTCTCGCCGTTGCCGACGCCGAGGTGTTCCTGGAGGGTCTCGAAGATCGCGTCGCCGCCCATGACCGCGCACAGCGTGTTGGTGCAGACGCCCACCTGGTAGTCGCCGGAGGGCTTACGCCGGTACATGGTGTAGAAGGTGGCGACGGCGGTGACCTCGGCCGTGGTCAGCTCCAGGACGTCCGCGCAGAAGTGCATCCCGGTGCGCGTGACATGGCCCTCCTCCGCCTGCACCAGATGCAGCAGCGGCAGCAGGGCGGACCGGGAGTCGGGGTAGCGGGCGATGATGTCGCGCGCGTCCGTCTCCAGGCGGGCCCGGACGTCGTCCGGGTACGCGGGCGCGGGCAGCTCGGGCATGCCCAGGCTGATACCGCGCTCCGAAGAAGAGGTGGTCACCGGTCGACGCCTCCCATCACGGGGTCGATGGACGCGACGGCGACGATGACGTCGGCGACCTGGCCGCCCTCGCACATCGCCGCCATGGCCTGCAGGTTGGTGAAGGACGGGTCGCGGAAGTGGACCCGGTAGGGGCGGGTGCCGCCGTCGGACACGGCGTGCACACCGAGTTCGCCCTTGGGTGACTCGACGGCCACGTAGGCCTGCCCGGGCGGGACCCGGAAGCCCTCGGTGACCAGCTTGAAGTGGTGGATCAGGGCCTCCATGGAGGTGCCCATGATCTTCTTGATGTGGTCGAGGGAGTTGCCGAGTCCGTCCGGCCCGAGGGCCAGCTGGGCGGGCCAGGCGATCTTCTTGTCGGCGACCATGACCGGTCCGGGCTGGAGCCGGTCCAGGCACTGCTCGACGATCCCGAGCGACTGGCGCATCTCCTCCAGGCGGACCAGGAAGCGGCCGTAGGCGTCGCAGGTGTCGGCGGTCGGGATCTCGAAGTCGTACGTCTCGTAGCCGCAGTACGGCTGTGCCTTGCGCAGGTCGTGGGGCAGACCGGCGGAGCGCAGGATCGGGCCGGTGGCGCCGAGGGCCATGCAGCCGGCCAGGTCGAGGTAGCCGATGTCCTGCATGCGGGCCTTGAAGATGGGGTTCCCCGTGGCGAGCTTGTCGTACTCCGGGAGGTTCTTGCGCATCTTCTTCACGAACTCGCGGATCTGGTCGACCGCGCCGGGCGGCAGATCCTGGGCGAGGCCGCCGGGGCGGATGTACGCGTGGTTCATCCGCAGGCCGGTGATGAGCTCGTAGAGATCGAGAATCATTTCACGATCACGGAAGCCGTAGATCATGATCGTGGTGGCGCCGAGTTCCATGCCGCCGGTGGCGATGCACACCAGGTGGGAGGAGAGCCGGTTCAGCTCCATCAGGAGCACCCGGATGATCTTGGCGCGCTCGGTGATCTGGTCCTCGATGCCGAGGAGCTTCTCGACGGCGAGGCAGTAGGCGGTCTCGTTGAAGAAGGACGTCAGGTAGTCCATGCGCGTCACGAACGTGGTGCCCTGCGTCCACGTGCGGAACTCGAGGTTCTTCTCGATGCCGGTGTGGAGGTAGCCGATGCCGCAGCGGGCCTCGGTGACCGTCTCGCCGTCGATCTCCAGGATGAGGCGGAGCACCCCATGGGTGGACGGATGCTGGGGACCCATGTTGACGACGATGCGTTCGTCGTCGGCGCGGGCCGCGGACTGGACGATCTCGTCCCAGTCGCCGCCGGTGACCGTATATACGGTTCCCTCGGTGGTCTCCCGCGGAGTTGCGTGCTGCGTGCTCATGAGTACGACCTCCGCTGGTCCGGAGCCGGGATCTGGGCGCCCTTGTACTCGACGGGGATGCCGCCGAGGGGGTAGTCCTTGCGCTGCGGATGGCCCTGCCAGTCGTCCGGCATCATGATCCGCGTCAGGGCCGGGTGACCGTCGAAGACGATCCCGAAGAAGTCGTAGGTCTCGCGCTCGTGCCAGTCGTTGGTCGGATAGACGGAGACCAGGGACGGGATGTGCGGGTCGGCGTCCGGGGCGCTGACCTCCAGGCGGATCAGCCGGTTGTGGGTGATCGAGCGCAGGTGGTAGACGGCGTGCAGCTCGCGGCCCTTGTCGTGCAGGTAGTGGACGCCGCTGACGCCGGTGCACAGCTCGAAGCGCAGGGCCGGGTCGTCGCGCAGGGTGCGGGCGACGCGCGGCAGGTGCTCGCGTTCGATGTGGAAGGTGAGCTCGCCGCGGTCGACGACCGTCTTCTCGATGGCGTTCTCGGGGAGGAGGCCCTGTTCCTCCAGCGCGCCCTCCAGCTCGTCGGCGACCTCGTCGAACCAGCCGCCGTAAGGGCGGGCCGCAGGTCCCGGGAGGCGGACCGAGCGGACCAGGCCGCCGTAGCCCGAGGTGTCGCCGCCGTTGTTCGCGCCGAACATGCCGCGCTGGACGCGGATCTCCTCACCGCCCTGGCCGCGCTGGCCGGGGAGGTTGTCGGTGCCGAGGTCCTTCTCCGGGTTGACCCCGTTGTGGCCGTTCACGTCGCTCACCGCAGCAGCCCCTTCATCTCGATCGTGGGCAGGGCCTTGAGCGCCGCCTCCTCCGCCTCCCGGGCCGCTTCCTTCGCGTTGACGCCGAGCTTGGAGGTCTGGATCTTGTGGTGGAGCTTGAGGATCGCGTCCATCAGCATCTCGGGGCGCGGCGGGCAGCCGGGCAGGTAGATGTCGACGGGGACGATGTGGTCGACGCCCTGGACGATCGCGTAGTTGTTGAACATGCCGCCCGAGGACGCACAGACGCCCATGGAGATCACCCACTTGGGGTTGGGCATCTGGTCGTAGACCTGCCTGAGCACCGGCGCCATCTTCTGGCTGACCCGGCCGGCGACGATCATGAGGTCGGCCTGGCGGGGTGAGCCGCGGAAGACCTCCATGCCGAAGCGGGCCAGGTCGTAGCGGCCGGCGCCGGTGGTCATCATCTCGATGGCACAGCAGGCGAGGCCGAAGGTGGCGGGGAAGACGGACGCCTTGCGCACCCAGCCCGCGGCCTGCTCGACGGTGGTCAGCAGGAATCCGCTCGGCAGCTTTTCTTCGAGTCCCATGTCTAAAGGCCCCTCAGTCCCATTCCAGGCCGCCGCGCCGCCAGACGTACGCGTAGGCGACGAAGACGGTGAGCACGAAGAGCAGCATCTCCACGAGCCCGAAAACACCCAGGGCGTCGAAGGTGACGGCCCAGGGGTAGAGGAAGACGATCTCGATGTCGAAGACGATGAAGAGCATCGCCGTCAGGTAGTACTTGATCGGGAAACGCCCGCCGCCGGCCGGCGTGGGGGTCGGCTCGATACCGCACTCGTAGGCTTCGAGCTTGGCGCGGTTGTACCGCTTCGGACCGATCAGCGTGGCCATGACCACGGAGAAGATCGCAAAGCCTGCCCCGAGGGCTCCCAGTACGAGGATGGGCGCATAGGCGTTCACCGCTCCTCGCTCCTCTCAGTCGGCACTGACTGGTGGCGGTTCGGATCGGGCTCCCCACCTGCCTCATCCGTCACGCGAACCCCGCGCGTCCCGGGCGAAGATCGCGAACATGTGAAGCAGGTCACAAGCCCAACTGCCTCGCATCTTATGCCCGCCGCTCTGTGATCTGCGACACGGGGTATTACACAAGCTTTGTGATCTCCACCACCTGACGATCGATCATGAAGTCGGATGAGTGGTGATCTTCGCACGCGAAGCGTTCAGCTGATCACCAGAAGTGACGATTTCGACCGTCGCCGCAGACGGGAGGGGGTTTCGAGCGGACGTCTCTATATCAAGAGGGTTCCGCTGCATGCAAATTCGCGATGGACGGGGCGCCTTGATAGTGAGCCGCATTCACACCTCAGGGGGACGCACGGGAGGCGATGTGGACGCGTGCACGCGTTCACGAACCCGGACGCGCGAGACGCACCCCTCCCGGTAACCGTTCCGTGACCTCCGCCACATTGATGAGAGGCGTCTGAGAACCGGGCTTGGCCAACCATCCGAACCGATGGTAAGTCGCGGGCAATTCGGACGTAACAGCGAAAGAGCGTGATCACGGGCTTGATCGCGAGCGTCCGCAATGTCCGTTACGGCGTCAATAAAGAAAGACATGCGAGGGATTCACCGTCTCGATTGAGCAACTGTGGCGCAGCACACGTTTCTTGAAGATATGAAGGAGCCCCTGATACCGGTTGTTCCCATGTCCCACACCGCTCACATACGCAGCCACCGGAAGCCCCGCCGCAGCGCGACGACAAACATCGCCGTGCGTGCCGGAGTTGCCAGTGGCGTCCTCGGCATGGCAGCGGCGGGCGCGGCCTCGGCGAGTGCCGCCGAACCCGTGACGCAGACGCTCGAACTGCCCACTCTGACGGCCGATCTGGCCACCCAGGTGGCTCAGTCCGCCGACGCCACGCAGCAGGCCGCGGCGAACTACACCCTCCAGGCCGAGCGCGACGCGGCCGCCACAAATGCCGCGAAGCAGGCCAAGGCGGACCTCGCCGAGGCGAAGCAGAAGGCCGAGGCCAAGAAGAAGAAGGCCGAGGAGGCCCGCAAAGCCGCCGCAGAGCGCGCCACCTCGCGCAGTGCCGAGCGGACCACCCTGAGCGCTTCCGCGAGCTCCAGCAGCTCCAGCAGCTCCACGAGCACGTCCACGGCGACCGGTTCGGCCGCCGCGGTGGTCGCCTTCGTGAAGGCGCAGATCGGTGACGCCTACGTCTCCGGCGGCACGGGCCCCAACTCGTGGGACTGCTCGGGCCTCGTCCAGGCCGCCTTCAAGTCCGTCGGCGTCAGCCTGCCGCGCGTCTCCCAGGACCAGTCCACGCAGGGCACCCAGGTCTCGCTGAGCAACCTCCAGGCCGGCGACATCCTCTACTGGGGCAGCGCCGGCAGCGCGTACCACGTGGCGGTGTACGTCGGCGACGGCATGTTCGTCGGCGCGCAGAACCCCTCCAGCGGCGTCGGTGAGCACCCGCTGTCGTACGACCCGCCGACCGGCGCGGTGCGGGTGCTCTGACAACCCGGGCAACAAGGACAACTCAGGCATCGCACAAGCACGGTAGGGCCGCAGCCGCTCGGGGGCAGCGGCCCTTCCGGCGTGCCCGCCCCGGCACGGATCACCCCTGTACCGGCCGCCCTTCTCCCGGTTGTCCACAAGCCGCAGGCCCTCGCGAGGGTTTTCCACAGGCCCGCCCGTGATCCGGTGACTCCTGGGATGCTCGATGCAGGCCGCCCGCACGAAGCGGCGGCTCCGAGATCCGAGAAGGAGACACTGCGATGCCACGCGTCTTCGTCCAGGGAAACCCCGTGGACTACTACCCCCGGCACGCCCCCGAGGCCCGGAGCGGTTCGGTGCGCCGGATCACCGAGACCGGCGAGGACGTCCTGCACAGGCCGTGCCGGGACGTCACCGAGTTCGGCCCCGACCTCGCCGCACTCATCGACGACATGTTCCTCACCATGTACATCGCCGACGGAGCCGGCCTCGCGGCCAACCAGGTCGGGATCGACCTGCGGCTGTTCGTGTACGACTGCCCCGATGACGATGGTGTCCGACATGTCGGGCACATCGTCAACCCCGTACTGGCGGCGCAGGACCCGGCCGGCCGACGACTGCTCGACGACAGCGAGGGGTGCCTGTCGGTGCCGGGTGCCGCGATGGACGTGCCGCGGCCGGACCGGGCGGTCGTGCACGGACAGGACAAGGACGGCAATCCGCTCACCCTTGAGGGAACGGGGTATTTCGCCCGCTGCCTGGCGCACGAGACCGACCATGTGAACGGGCGCGTGTATCTCGACCGGCTCTCCAAGCGGGAGCGGAAGGAAGCGCTGCGGCAGATGGCGGACCGGCGGGAGGACGTCTACGCCCGCCGGGCCGCCAACATCGAGGCGCTCACCTCGTAACGCGGGCGGTCACGCCTTCGGAGCTACCCTGCTCAGGCCGTTGATGATGCGGTCCATCGCGTCGCCGCCGGTGGGGTCGGTGAG
The DNA here is from genome assembly GCF_002217755.1 of Streptomyces hyaluromycini. Taxonomy (GTDB): domain Bacteria; phylum Actinomycetota; class Actinomycetes; order Streptomycetales; family Streptomycetaceae; genus Streptomyces; species Streptomyces hyaluromycini. Next base: position 1,502,406 of record NZ_BCFL01000016.1, read on the forward strand.
GTTCGCCAGGAGCTTCAGGGTGAACTTCATCAGCAGCGGGTGGGTCAGGCCGCGCTGGGCCGCGATCTGCATGACCTTCGGGTTGCCGATGAGCTTCACGAAGGCGCGGCCCAGCGTGTAGTAGCCGCCGTAGGTGTCCTTGAGGACGCGCGGGTAGCGCTGGAGGGCGAGTTCGCGCCCGCTGGGCGTGGCCCGCGCGTGGGCCTGGACGATGACGTCGGCGGCGATCTGACCGGACTCCATGGCGTAGGCGATGCCCTCGCCGTTGAAGGGGTTCACCAGGCCGCCGGCGTCGCCGACGAGCAGCAGGCCGCGCGTGTAGTGGGGCTGGCGGTTGAAGGCCATGGGCAGGGCGGCGCCGCGGATCGGGCCGGTCATGTTCTCGGGGGTGTAGCCCCAGTCCTCGGGCATGGAGGCGCACCAGGCCTTGAGGACCTCGCGCCAGTCCAGCTCCTTGAAGGAGTCGGAGGTGTTCAGGACGCCCAGACCGACGTTGGAGGTGCCGTCGCCCATGCCGAAGATCCAGCCGTAGCCGGGCAGCAGGCGGTCCTGGGGGCCGCGGCGGTCCCAGAGTTCCAGCCAGGACTCCAGGTAGTCGTCCTCGTGACGGGGGGAGGTGAAGTAGGTCCGGACGGCGACGCCCATCGGGCGGTCCTCGCGGCGGTGCAGGCCCATCGCGAGGGAGAGCCGGGTGGAGTTGCCGTCGGCGGCCACGACCAGCGGCGCGTGGAAGGTGACTTCGCGCTTCTCCTCGCCGAGCTTGGCGTGCACGCCGGTGATCCGGCCGGTGCGCTCGTCGACGATCGGGGCGCCGACGTTGCAGCGCTCGAAGAGGCGGGCGCCCGCCTTCTGCGCCTGGCGGGCGAGCTGTTCGTCGAAGTCGTCGCGTTTGCGGACCAGGCCGTAGTCGGGGAAGGAGGCGAGATCCGGCCAGTCGAGCTGGAGGCGGGTGCCGCCGCCGATGATGCGCAGGCCCTTGTTGCGCAGCCAGCCGGCCTCCTCGGAGATGTCGATACCCATGGCGACCAGCTGCTTCACCGCGCGCGGGGTGAGTCCGTCGCCGCACACCTTCTCGCGCGGGAACTCGGTCTTCTCCAGCAGCAGCACGTCCAGACCGGACTTGGCGAGGTGGTACGCCGTCGTGGAGCCGGCTGGCCCCGCGCCGACGACGATGACATCGGCGGTGTTTTCGGAGAGGGGCTCGGTCACGGCAGGGTCTCCCCAAGGCTCGAAATCGCGTGCCGACCGGCACTGGACATGGGCAGTCTATTCAGCGGTACTGATCACCCGGCTGAAGGGCTGCCCCTGTGAACCGAGCTCTCCCCGCGGTACGGCTGCGTGTACCCACGCACGAGGACGCGTTCGCCTGGCATCGGGTCTTCGACGACCCGGAGGTCATGGAGTTCCACGGCGGCAGGTCCGCCGAGCTGTCCGTCTACGAGGAGCTCACCGCTCGCCAGCGCCGGCACGACGCGGAGCTCGGCTTCTGCCTGTGGACGATGACCGACGAGGCCGGGCGGGTCATCGGCTTCACGGGCGCCCAGCCGTGGGCGCCGGACTGGGGACCCAGGGGCGAGATCGAGATCGGCTGGCGGCTCGGGAGGGCCCACTGGGGCAAGGGGTACGTGACGGCGGCGGCGCACATGACGCTGGGGCGGCTGCGGGCGGCGGGCGTGCCGAAGGTGGTGGCGATGGTGCGGCCGGGGAACGAGCGGTCCGTCGCCGTCACCCGGCGCCTCGGCATGGATCTCGCGGAGACGTTCCCGCACCCGCGGCTCCCGGAGGAGGCGCTCTGCTTCCGGCTCGACCTGCGGGGCGGCACCATGATTGACTACACAGAGTAACGATCTGTTACAGAAAGACACTTAGCGCTTCCGGACGCCATATGCCGGGGGTTACCCTTCCAGTACCGCTGGGGGTGACATCTGTGCATATAACACCCAAAACACCCGAAGTGCGCGTGCCACGGCTGGTCGGGCTGATGGCCGTGGACGCGCGCGAGACCGCCCGGGCGAGGGGCCTGTTCCTCAACGCGCCGGACCGGCCGGACTTCCATCTCACGGTCGTCGACTACGTCGTACGCCAGTTCCCGCAGCCCGGTGCCGAGGTGCCGCAGGACTCGATGGTGTACGTGTGGTTCGACTTCGGTGAGGGCGAGGGCGGCGGGGGCGTGCGCGAGCCACGCATCCCACGGCCACCGACGGGCGGGCTGCAACGGGAGCTGGACCGGCCCGGGGACGCCTTCGAGGTGAGCAGCCTGTGAGTCCCTGGTCGGGGCTCAGGCCTCCTTGAAGCCCCGGTGCAGGGCGACGATCCCGCCGGTGAGGTTGCGCCAGGCCACCTTCGACCAGCCCGCCGCACGCAGCCGGCCGGCCAGCGCGGGCTGGTCGGGCCAGGCACGGATGGACTCGGCGAGGTAGACGTAGGCGTCCGGGTTGGAGGAGACCGCGCGGGCGACCGGCGGCAGCGCGCGCATCAGGTACTCGGTGTAGACGGTCCGGAACGGCGCCCAGGTCGGGTGCGAGAACTCGCAGATCACGACCCGGCCGCCGGGCCGCGTCACCCGGTACATCTCGCGCAGGGCCGCGTCGGTGTCCTGGACGTTGCGCAGCCCGAAGGAGATCGTCACGGCGTCGAAGGTGTCGTCCCCGAACGGCAGCCGGGTGGCGTCCCCCGCGGTGAAGGGCATCCAGGCGTTGCGCCGCTTGCCGACCTGGAGCATGCCCAGGGAGAAGTCACAGGGCACGACGTAGGCGCCGGCCCGGACGAACGGCTGGGAGGAGGTGCCCGTGCCGGCCGCCAGGTCCAGGATCTTCTGCGCGGGGCGCGCGTCGACCGCCTTGGCGACCTCCTTCCGCCACTGCCGGTCCTGGCCCAGCGACAGCACGTCGTTGGTCAGGTCGTACCGTTCCGCCACGTCGTCGAACATCGAGGCGACTTCGTGCGGCTGCTTGTTCAGGGAAGCGCGGGTCACGCTCGCCATTCTTGCAGCACGCCCTCAGGGGAGAAGCTTCGGCTTCTTCTTCGCGGCCACGTCCTCCACCCAGCCGCACGCCACGACGAACACCGCGATCAGGATCCAGCCGACGCCGAACATGAACCACTGGCTGTCCAGCGGGAGCCACTTCTCGAACGCGGGCACGTTCCACATCTGGTCGATCAGCGGGACCGCGAGGACCAGCGCGATCTCGTGCCAGAGGTAGATCGTCACCGCGCGGGCGTTGAAGATCGTGACCGTCCGGTCGAGCTTCTTGTAGCGGGTCAGCCAGGCGAAGTCGATCTTGAAGTAGGCCTTCGCCCACATCAGCAGCATCACGAATCCGGCCGACCAGAAGGCCTGTGCGAGGGGGTTCTCGTCCAGGTCGTAGGTGCCGAAGTCGGCCTGGTGCGAGAAGGCGTACCAGCCGCCGTAGCCGATGGCGGCGAGCGAGCCGACGACCACCAGGGCCGGCTTCATCCGCTGGAGCACGCCGTCGCGGTGTGCGAAGCCGAGGATCCAGCAGAAGAGGTACGTCGACAGGTCCCACAGGGCGCTGCCGAACCGGTTGTCGGGGCCGGACCAGACGAAGTTCAGGACCAGGATCGGGGCCAGCGACCCCAGGAGTACCGGGATCGGGGCCTTGCGGAAGATCCACAGCAGCGCCGGGGAGAGGAGCACGAACCAGAGGTAGGTGCGCAGGTACCAGAGGATCTCCCAGGCCTGGGTGCCCCACGCGTTGCCCGGCGGGTCGCCGAGCGGCACGATCCAGTAGACGATCTGCCAGCCCGGCATCCAGTCGTGGATCAGCATCGCGAGGACGACGAAGAAGCCCCAGAACCAGAAGGGCGGCAGGAGGCGGCGGAGCCGGCTCTTGACCACCTTGAGCGCCGGACGCTCCAGGGACTTCGCCATGAGGGTGCCGGCGAGGCCGAACATGATGCCCATGGAGGGGAACACCATGCCGCACCAGGCCCAGCCGAAGGTGTGGTAGGTGACGACGCGGATGAGGGCGACGGCGCGGAGGGTGTCGAAGTAGCGGTCCCTTGCAGCGGGCTTGGGCTGCGGGTTCGGGTCGGACTCCTGGGCGTCGGCTGCTTCGGTGACCGGAGTTGTGGGCTGTGCCCACCCTCCCCCACTCTCGGCTTCGCTCGAGCGGGGGGACCCCCATCGCCCTGCGGAACGATTGCCCACAGCGGTGGCGGTGGCGGCCGCGGCAGCGGCAGCGGCGGCAGGGGTCGGCTCCGGCTGCGACTGCAACTCCGGTGTCGGTTCCGGTTCCAGCTCCACCGGCGGCAACGGGGCCGTCTGGTCCGGGGCCGGGGGGTAGGTGTAGTCGGTGTACTGCTGTTGTTGCGGGTACGGCTGCTGGGCGTACTGCTGCTGGCCGTAGGGGCCGTAGTCGTAGCCGTTGTAGCCCTGCTGGTACGGGTTCTGCTGGTCCCAGCTCATCAGCTGCTCACCCCCGCCGGGGTGCCGACCTCGCCCGTGCGCTTGAGTTTCTGCCAGCGCAGGCGGCCGCCGGTGAGGGCGGTGATGCAGGAGTGGATGAGGACGAGGTACATCATCTGACGGTAGGCCAGCTGCTGCAGCGGCATCATCGCGAGATAGCGGTACTTCTCCTTGTCCAGGCGGAACGCGTAGGCCGCGCAGGTCAGTTGGATGCCGAGGACGGCGAGCCAGGCGAGCAGGGCCGCCTCGAAGTCGACGAAGATCATCGAGTAGATCGTGAAGACGTCGATCAGAGGGGCGAAGACCGGGGTGACGATCTGGAAGAGGACGACCAGGGGCATGCCGACGCGGCCGAAGCGGCCCGACGGGCCCTTGTCCGTCAGGGACTTGCGGTGCTTCCACAGGGCCTGCATGGTGCCGTAGGACCAGCGGTAGCGCTGGGACCACAGCTGCTTCAGCGAACCGGGCGCCTCCGTCCAGGCCTTGGCGTGCTCCTGGTAGACGACCCGCCAGCCCGCACGGTGCATGGCGATGGTGATGTCGGTGTCCTCGGCGAGGGTGTCCTCGCTCATGCCGCCGACCCCCAGGACCGCCTCGCGCCGGAAGGCGCCGATCGCGCCGGGGATCGTCGGCATGCAGCGCAGCAGGTCGTACATGCGCCGGTCGAGGTTGAAGCCCATCACGTACTCGATGTGCTGCCAGGCGCCGATGATCGTGTTGCGGTTGCCGACCTTGGCGTTGCCGGCGACCGCGCCGACCTCGGGGTCGGCGAACGGCTGCACGAGGTGCCCCACCGTCTCGGGCTCGAAGACCGTGTCGCCGTCCATCATCACGACGATGTCGTAACTGGCGTTGCGCACACCGTTGTTGAGGGCGGCCGGCTTGCCCGCGTTCTCCTGGCGGATGACTCGGACGTTGTACATGCCGAGCTTGTCGGCGGCGGCGCGGGCGATCTCCGAGGTGCCGTCCGTGGAACCGTCGTCGACGACGATGACCTCGATCGGGTGGGTGCTCCGCGCCAGCGACTCCAGGGTGTTGGCGATGCACTCCTTCTCGTTGTACGCCGGGACGATCACGCTCACCGGTCTGGTGACCGTCTCCCCCCAGCTGAACCTGCGTTTGTTGCGCAGCCGGTAGTGGCGGCGGGCGATGAGCAGCATCATCCCGAAGCGGCCCATGACCGCGATGCCGACGACGAACAGCAGACCGGACAGGACCGGGAGGGCCCACTCGGCTATCGCGACCGCGATGATGAGCGCCTTGCCCTCGTAGAGGGTCATGCCGGTGGCCGTGCGGTGGGCGGCCTGGAGGCGGGAGACGGTGGTGGTGCGGGTGCCGGTCCCGCTGTTGGGGGTGGTGCCGCCTTCACCGTTGGGGCCGGTGCCGTTCGGGACGGTGCCGCCGCCGGGCTGAGAGCCGGTGCCGGTGCCGCCGGTGCTCGTACCGGTTCCGGTGCCGGTGCCGGTCACGCCGGCCTCGGTGAGCCCGGTGGTGGTCTGGCCGTTCGAGCCGGTGTTCGCGGCGGCGGCCTGCTGGTTGGTGGTGCTCCGCTTCTGGATGACGCCGCTGATGGTGGTGAAGGTGTAGCCCTTCGCCTTCATCTTCTTGATGTACTGCGGCAGCGCCTTGATCGTCTGCGAGCGCTCGCCACCGGCGTCGTGGAAGAGGACGGCGGCACCCTTCGTGCCGCTCGGCGTGGCCCACTTGACGATCTTCGAGACGCCCGGCTTCTTCCAGTCGTCGCTGTCGGTGTCGACGAAGACGCTGGTGTAGCCCTCGCCGCCGAGCTTCTTGTAGACCGGCCAGCTGTAGTTGTCGATGGCGTCGGTCTCGGAGGAGTACGGCGCGCGGAAGAGGGTCGTGGTGATGCCGGCCGCGCCCGCCAGCGCGAGCTGCGTCTGCTGCATCTCGCGGTTGATCCGGGCGTCGCTCTGGTACGACAGGTCGACGTGCGTGAACGTGTGGATGCCGACCTCGTTGCCCTGCTGGACCATCGTCTTCACGATGCTCGGGTAGCGCGACACCATGGAGCCGACCAGGAAGAACGTGGCGGGCACGTCGTACTGTTCGAGGATCTTGAGGACCTGCGGGGTGTAGGTCGGGTTCGGGCCGTCGTCGAAGGTGAGGGCGATGGTCTTGGAGGGGACCGAGACGGTGGACGCCTGGCCGCCCCGGAAGGTGAGGATCGGGCCGCCGTCGAGGACCTTGTCCGGCACCTTGCTCGAACTGGCGCCGGTGCGGACCCGCTGGTCGCCGCCGACCTCTGCGCGCAGATAGCCGTCGAGCAGCATCACGCAGGTCAGCGCCAGCAGGAGCAGCAGCGCGAGGATGACACGTGGTTTCTGCAGCGCCGCGGCCCTGCCCGCCGCCCGCTCGATGCGGGTGGGGGCGCGCCTGCGGCCGCGTGAGGACGTCGGAGTAGTCATGGGAAGAGGCCTGCGTTTCCGGTCAGTCGGCGGTGGCGGATGCGGAGGCGGACGGGGTGGCGGCGGTCGAGGGCAGCGACGACGGGCGGCCGCTGGGCAGGCCGACCTGGCCGCCGATGCCGCCCTGCGGGCGTACGCCGCCGGGGGCGTTGCCGGCGCGTGCGAAGTCGGGGATCAGCGAGTCCGGGGTGAGCGAGGTTCCCCAGCCCATGAAGGCGGCGCCGAGCACTCCCGTGTAGGCGAGGCAGACGACGCCGAGGAGGAGGCCGACACGCCGCAGCACCTTGGACCGGCGCCCGGAGGAGTCGACGAACACGGGCCCCTCGGCAGACCCGTTGCCTTGTTTGCGGCGGCTACCGCGCCCGGCGGCGCGGCTTTCGATGGCAGGCTCGGATTGCATTCCACGGATATTAGACAGCCTTTATGTGACCGTCTTCGGAGTTCTTGTGAAGCGCCCATGAGAAACCCCTTAACCTGTCTTTTTACTGAGAGATTCTGTGAACACCTGCGGAGACCACCAGGGAGGGGAAACTACCTCAACACCCCTTTTGAGCTGCACCTTTCGCGCGCTACGCACCCTTCATTCCGTGAGGTTTCTATGAATTGATCGGAACGTTGAACACGATGACCGTGTGAGACGTTTTCCTTTGGAATCAGGCTTTGTTTCGAGCCTGAGACACAAATCACGAGAGCGGGTGCATCTTAATGCGGAGTTTCCTCAGGCCGGCTGCTGGGCTTACCTGCCTGTTTGCCATGGCAGTCGCGGGGTGCTCCTCGGGCTCCGACGGCACGTCGGACGCGGCGCCCGCACCGTCGAAGAAGGCGTCGTCAGCGGCGTCGGCGTCGGCGAGCGAGGCCGACGGCTCGGACGGGTCCAGCACCTCGTACGCGCCCTACGTCAGCGCGACGGAGGCCGCCGGCACGGACGACGCCGGGTCACCCTCGACGTACAACCTCGCGTTCGTGATCGCCAGCGGCAGCAGCTGCACGCCGGCGTGGAACGGGACGGACGCGATCGGCAGCTCGACCGTGAAGTCGCGGATCTCCAAGCTGAAGGAGGACGGTGCGACGGTCCGGGTGTCCTTCGGCGGGGCCTCCGGGAAGGAGCTGGCGACGACGTGCTCCAGCGCGTCGAAACTCGCCGCCGCGTACGGTGCCGCGCTGGACGCCGCGGGCTCCGCCCAGGCCGACTTCGACATCGAGGGCGACACGCTGACCGACTCCGACTCGGTCGCCCTGCGGTCGGAGGCGATCGCGCTGCTCCAGAAGGAACGGCCGGACCTGGAGGTCTCCTTCACGCTGCCCGTGATGCCGTCGGGGCTCGACTCCGACGGCCTCGCGCTGCTGGAGTCCGCGAACAAGTACGACGTGCAGGTCTCGACGGTCAACATCATGACCATGAACTACGGCGAGTCGTACGACAAGGACATGGGCGACTACGCGGTCACCTCGGCGAAGGCCACGCACACGCAGCTGAAGAAGGTGTTCGGGCTGTCGGACGCGGGGGCCTGGGGCGGGATGGCGCTGACCTCGATGATCGGCGTGAACGACGTCGACGGGGAGACGTTCTCGCTGTCCGACGCGAAGGACGTGCGGGCGTTCGCGGAGGAGGAGGGGGTCGCGTGGGTGTCGATGTGGTCGACGTTCCGGGACGTGCAGTGTGAGAGCGGGAGTTCGGGGGATGACGATGCGGCGACGAATTGCAGTGGGGTGACTCAGAGTTCGGGGGCGTTCGGGGAGGCGTTCGCGGGCTGAGTGTCGTCTGCCGGCCGGTGGGGGCTGGTCGCGCCCACGCGGCGGAGCCGCATATCGATACAGCCCCGCGCCCCTGACGGGGCGCTTTCCTGAGCTGCGTTGAAAAGTCACCTTCGCCTGTGAACCAGTCGGCCCGCGCACACCGTCGCGATACACGCCCCTGCGGCGTCGAAGACCGCCAAGTCCGCTCGGCCGGTCTCGACGATCGTCGGCTCGCGCCACGGACTCGGCACGATCACGACGTCGTTGCGGTCCGCCGCCGCCCGTAGTTCGGGTGAGTCGACGTACCGCTCCAGGACCGCGGTCGCTCCCTGCTTCAGCACCGCGTGCACACGCTCCCGTGGGCTGGGGGCGTCCGGGAGGGGGCCGTCGTGGATGCGGGCGGGGCCCAGCGCACCCGGCCAGGTGCGGACCCGCGCCCGCGGGAAGCGCTCACGCAGGTCCTCGTACAGCCCCACGGCGGCGATCCGGTCCTGTACGACGGCCACCGCACCGTTCTCGACCGGCTCGGAGTCCCAGGTGCCGAAGATCCGGTCCGCCGTGTGAATCGTCTCCACGAATACGAATACGTCGGGCGTCAGTTGGAGGCGAGGAGCTTCAGCTCGGGGTGTGCGGTGCCGCCCTCGATCGCCGTCGAGGAGATGTGGGACATCACCCGCTCGTCGACCGGGTCGTTCGCCGGGTCGTCGTGGACGACGAGGTGCTCGTAGGTCGTGGCGCGCTGCGCCGGGACGCGGCCCGCCTTGCGGATCAGGTCGATGATCTCCAGGCGGTTGGAGCGGTGCTTGGCGCCGGCCGAGGAGACGACGTTCTCCTCCAGCATGATCGAGCCGAGGTCGTCCGCGCCGTAGTGGAGCGAGAGCTGGCCGACCTCCTTGCCGGTCGTCAGCCAGGAGCCCTGGATGTGGGCGACGTTGTCGAGGAAGAGGCGCGCGATGGCGATCATCCGCAGGTACTCGAAGAGCGTGGCCTGGGTGCGGCCCTTCAGGTGGTTGTTCTCGGGCTGGTAGGTGTACGGGATGAAGGCGCGGAAGCCGCCCGTACGGTCCTGGACGTCCCGGATCATGCGCAGGTGCTCGATGCGCTCGGCGTTGGTCTCGCCGGTGCCCATGAGCATCGTGGACGTGGACTCCACGCCCAGCCGGTGCGCGGTCTCCATGATCTCCAGCCAGCGCTCGCCGCTCTCCTTGAGGGGCGCGATGGCCTTGCGGGGGCGCTCGGGGAGGAGCTCCGCGCCGGCGCCGGCGAAGGAGTCCAGGCCGGCCTCGTGGATGCGGGTGATGGCCTCCTCGACGGAGACACCGGAGATCCGGGCCATGTGCTCGACCTCGGAGGCGCCCAGGGAGTGGATCACCAGCTGCGGGAACGCGTCCTTGATCGCCTTGAAGTGCTTCTCGTAGTACTCGACGCCGTAGTCCGGGTGGTGGCCGCCCTGGAACATGATCTGGGTGCCGCCCAGTTCGACCGTCTCCGCGCAGCGGCGCAGGATGTCGTCGAGGTCGCGGGTCCAGCCCTTGGCGGTGTCCTTGGGGGCCGCGTAGAAGGCGCAGAACTTGCACGCCGTGACGCACACGTTCGTGTAGTTGATGTTCCGCTCGATGATGTACGTCGCGATGTGCTCGGTGCCCTCGTAACGGCGGCGGCGTACGGCGTCGGCGGCGGCGCCCAGCGCGTGCAGCGGGGCGTCGCGGTAGAGGTCGAGCGCCTCTTCCGGGGTGATCCGCCCACCGGCTGCGGCACGGTCGAGGACGGACTGCAGGTCGGCCTTCTCGGTCACCGGGCGCGTCCCTTTCGTAATGGCTTGTGGACGGACCGAACCAGCCTACGCCAGCCCTTCGGACGGCCCGACCTCAGGCCGTGTACGCGCCGACCAGCAGCCCCGCGAACGCCCCCGCGATCAGGAACGGCCCGAACGCGATCGCCGTCTTGCGCCCGGCCCGCCGTACGACGACCAGCACGCCGCCGTAGAGGGCGCCGAGCAGGAAGCCGGCGAAGGTGCCGAGCAGCACGGTGGGCCAGCCGTACCAGCCGAGGGCGGCGCCCGTACCGAGGGCCAGCTTCACGTCGCCGAAGCCCATGCCGCCGGGGTTGATGAGGAAGAGGACGAAGTAGGCGCCGCCGAGGGCGAGGGCCGCGTAGAGGGAGGTGGTCCAGTCGCCGGCGTGCTCGGGCAGCAGGGCGGCCACCCCGAGGAGGGCGAGGGCGGCGGCCGCTAGGGGGAGCGTGAGGGGGTCGGGGAGCCGCTGTACCCGGAAGTCGACCACCGCGAGCAGTACGCCGACGGGGGCCAGCAGCAGCCAGACGGCGAGTTCGGGGCGGGTGCCGGTGGCGAGGGCGAGGGCTGCGCAGACCGCGGCGGTGGCCAGGGCGAGGGGGGTGGCGCGGGGGGCCCGGGGGGCGGGTGCGGGTGGCCCCTGCGGGGCGTCCTCGCCGTCGGCGGCCGCGGGTTCGTCGTCGGGGGCGGGTGCGGAAGCCTCCGTCGGCGCGGGTACGGGTGCGGGTGCTTGGGCCGGGGAGTCGGCCGCGCAGTCGCCGCAGTGCGCGCTCCCCAGCCAGCCCCTGACGGGGTGGCCGGCCGGGCAGGTCTTGCGCCATTCCTCCCCCGCCGGGGCCGAGAAGCGGTACGCGGCGCGGGGCAGCAGGGCGCCGGCCGTCGCGCCCCAGAGGGCGGCGGCGGCCGGGAGGGCGAGGTCCAGGGCGGTCGTCATCCCGTCGCGGCGGCGCCGTCGCGCCAGGTCGGGAGGAGTTCGTCGAGGAGGGCCTCGGTGCGCGGGGGCAGGCCGCGTGCACCGCTGCGGGCGACGAGGTCGGCGGCGAGGGCGCGCAGCCGGTCCGGGTCGCCGGTGGCGTGCGTGGCGCGCAGCAGCTCGTTCCAGAGGCGCTCGTCCGCCGAGGCGGTCCTCAGCGCCGCGCCGAGCGCCTCGATCGCCTTCTCCGCGCGGTCCTTCTCCAGGTGGAACGCGGACAGCGCGAGGCCGATGTCGGCGACGAGGAGCGGGAGCTGGGCGTCGATGATCTCGTGGGTGAGCCAGCGGTAGCGGCCCTCCGCGCGATCGGCGAGCAGCGGGCCGCGCACCAGGACGAGCGCGTCGGTGAGGAGGCGGCCGCGGACCGCCCGGCTGTCGACGCCCTTGCCCTGGGTGGCCTCGTGGTAGAGGGAGCGCAGGACGTCCAGGTCGGAGACGACCGACTTGGCGAGCGTGAGACGGCCCGCCGCGTCGGTGCGCAGCCGGGCGCCGCCGTCGGGGTCGGTGCCGAGCCAGCCGCGCAGCCGCTCCAGGAGGGAGTCGCGGACGTCCTCCGTCACGCCCCGCGGCCACAGCGCGGACGACAGCACGCGCGGGTGCACGCCCTCGCGGTGCAGGAGGAGCAGCGCCAGGGCCTCGTGGAGGAGGGCGCTGCGCTCGCCGTCGGGGGCGTCCAGGCCCATGATCTCGTACGGCCCGACGAGCCGCGCGTACACCGCGGGACGGCCCTGTTCGCTGATGTCGACGAGGAACGGCGGGGTGGTGGTGGGCCCGTCCGGGTCGCGCTCGGGGTCGGCCTCCACGAAGAGTTCGACGACCGCGCGCTGCTGGACGGCGGGCAGCAGCTGGGCCTGGAGTTCCAGGCCGAGGAGCGGGGCGAGGAGCCTGCCGTCCGGGGTGATCTCCATCGCCCAGGCGGCGCCGGCCAGGTCGTCGCTCTCGGTGCCGACCAGGTAGCCGATGCCCAGCCGGCTGGCGTCCGCGGCGAGTTCGGCCAGGCGCAGCGCGTCCTCGGCGGACGGCTGGGTGGCGAGCAGGACCAGGTTCGGCGCCCAGCGGGTGTGCTGGGCGGGCCCGGTCCGGCCGGTGAGGACCGAGTGGTGGTCGGCGGCGCCCAGCGCGCCGCGCCGCTGCCGGGTCTCCGCCTCCATCGTCTCGAACAGCGCCTCCACGTCGTCGAGATGGCGCAGCCGGTTGGGGGCGAGCGGGGTGAGGTCCGCGCCGAAGCCGACGAGCGTGATGGTCATACGGTCCGACCAGCCGTTGGTGGCGAGTTCGGCGGCGACGGAGGCGAACACGGCGGCCCGGTCGGCCTCGCGGCCGCTCAGCGAGACGATGCCGGGCACGGCCTCCAGGTTGAGCAGCAGCCGCGAGTCGTCCATGGTGCCGAGGCTGACCAGACCGGGGTACGGGGCCGCGGCGTCGGTGTCCTCGTAGCGCTCGGCGTCCGCGCGGGACAGCGTCCAGAACGTCTGGTCCTGGCCGAGCTGCCAGGGCGCCGGGGGTTTGCCGGCCGGCTGGGCGAGTTGCAGATGCAGATCGCCGTGGCTGAGCCAGGCCGCGTAGACGACGGGCAGCGAGCGGGACTCGGCGGTGAGGGCGGCGGCGAGTCCGCGCAGCGACCGGTCGAGCAGTCGTACGCCCTCCGGGTCCGCGCCGACCAGCAGCGCGTCCTGTACGTCCTGGGCGTCGCCGGTCGGGATCGGCGGCTCCATGCCGCGGCGGCCGCCCACGGCACCGAGCGCCGACTGCCACAGGGCCTGCCGGCGCCGGCGGCCGAGGGCGGCCAGCAGGCCGGCGGCGAGGAGGGGGGCGCCGAGGAGGGCCTCGGACAGACCGAAGGAGGAAGAGGAAGAGGAGGAAGAGGCGGAGTGCGCGGAGGTGGTCCCGTGTGCGGCGGGGGTGGCGGTGTTGTCGCCGGCCTGGCGCTGGCTCGGCACAGTGATCTGGGCGGTGGCGCCGTCCTGGTCCGCGTGCTGTCCGCCGCCCTGCTCCTGGTGCTGCTGCTGGGCGTGGTCGCCGCTCTTCGCGTAGTCGCCGATCTGCTGCCGGACCTCGGGGGAGACGTGCGCGTCGGGGTTCTCGACGAGTTCGCCGCCGTGCGCGTCGCCGGGCATCTCCATGATCCAGCCGGGGCGGATGAGGCTGGCCTCGGAGAGCCGGGAGCCGTCGGGCTGGATGCGGTCCTTGTTGAGCTCGTAGATCTCCTTGTACCGGCGGCCGTCGCCGAGGTGGCGTTGCGCTATCTCCCACAGGGAGTCGTGGTGGCGGCCCTCGGGCGGCTGGATCCGGTAGTACTTCGTCGCGCCGTGCGTGGCGGTGGAGCCGTGCTCGGCCTGGGCGGAGACCTGACCGGCCTGCTCGGCGAGTGCGGCGGCGGTGCTCTTCGCCTGCTCCTGCTGCTGGGCGAGGATGCCGGGGGTCGCCTGGGCGGCGGCCACCGTGCCCTTCTGGTTGCCCTCCAGGCTGTGGCCGAGCTGCGAGAGGCCCGGGGTGAGGCTGGCGGCGGTGGCGCCGACCAGCAGCAGGGCGGCGACCAGCTGCCGGGCGAGCAGCTGGCTGGGGCCGGAACCGGGGACCCGGCCGGGCAGGCCGACGCCGGAGACGGCGGCCTTGACCTCCACCAGCACGCAGGCCGTGAACTGGGCCCAGGCCAGCCACACGATGACCGTCAGGGTGTTCAGGAAGACGTCGACGCCGATCGGCTGCGACAGCCAGTCCATGCTGGGCGCGCTGCGCGGCAGCGGCCAGCCGACGGTCACGGCGAGGGCGCCGGGGACGCCGACGACGAGGACGAGCAGCACCACGAAGGCGAGGAACGCCTTGACGACGTCCCCGAACGTACGCCGACGCAACCGCACCGGCTGCGGGGTCCGGTTCCGCGGACCCGACGGAGCGGTCCCCGCCGGTCTTCCCGTCGAGCTTGATGTGCTGCGTCGCGCCATGGCGGGTGTCCCGAGGTCGTGTGTGGAAGGAGTGGGCCGGGGGCGCACCGAGCCTGTCGAGGTCCCCCTGACGATCCTATTGACTGGGACCGACAGCGTCGAAGGGGAAGAACGGCGAACGGCCGCCCGAATCACCCCTTTTCGCCAACCGATGCCCCATTGACCGGAGTTGTCACCACCCGACCCGCGCACGCCCCCTCCACACACCCCGCACAATCCCCCCCGCCGCCCACCGGGTGACGGTCATACGCCCCCGCCGGCTTCGTTTTCAGCTGCACACCCGGAGCGACGACAGCAGGAAGCGGGTGAGGGCCGAGGTGGGGAAGCTGATCGCCGCCACGCCCTCCTCCGCACGCAACTCCACGACCGTGCGCGACGGGCCGTACGGGCGCACCTGCACGTTGCCGAGCGCGGCCGGGCCCTCCAGACCTTCCTCCAGCAGGGCCCGCGCGAAGGTCCAGGTGACCTCCTCGCCGTCCAGGGAGATCCACGGCGGGAAGACGAAGTGCACGGCCTGCGGGTCGGCCGAGGTGTAGCGGAGGGTCGCGGGGACCGCCACCTCCTGTTCGTCGGCGGTGAGCAGGCGGGCGCCGGTGGGCTGCTCTAGCGTGATGGGCACGGGTCGTCTCCGGGGGTGCGGTGGTGGGCCGTCGTACAAGTGAGAGCGCCTGGGGACGGGCTCATTACGCCGAAAACACAAGCGACTTGAGTGACATGTGTCACTTTCCGACGCGCTTGAAACTTTGCTTGAAAGTTTCGTCATCTACTCTGACAAACCTTCTCCCGCCCCACAGCCGGCAACTGGAGCGTTCCGCCATGCACGACGGTTCCTCTGCAGTGATCAGCGCCACCGCCTATGCCCGGATCTACGAGGAACAGCAGCCGCGCCTCGTCGCGTACGCCCGCTCCCTCACCCGGAACACCTGGCTCGCCGAAGACCTCGTCGCCGAGGCGCACTTCAGGGTCTGGCGGCGGCTGGCCGAGGGGCACGGGATCGACAACGTGTCGGCGTACCTGACGACGACCGTCCGGCATCTCGCGTACGCCGCGAGCGGTGCCGCGCGCGAGACGCCCCGCGACCCGCACGACGACGAGCAGGCCGAGTCCGGCCACCACGGCGACGATCCGGCCGAGCAGGTCTCCTCCGTCGACCTGCTCGTGCGCGTCCTGGCCCAGTTGCCCGAGCGCTGGGTCAAGGCCCTCTGGCTGGCCGAGGCGGAGGGCCAGCCGCTGGCGCAGATCGGTCCGCAGCTGGGCACCAAGGAGGGCGCCACCGCCGTCCTGCTGCACCGCGCCCGTGAAGGGATGCGGCAGGCCTTCCTGCGCACCCAGACCGGGGCCCCGGACGACCCCGCCTGCCAGGTCCACTGGAGCCGGATGCCCGCGTATGTGCGGGGCGCCGCGACGGAACGTCAGTCCGACCGCCTGCTCGGCCATGTGGACACCTGCGAGGACTGCCGGACCCGGCTCGCCGCGCTGATGAGCGCCAACGACCGGCTCCCCGCCCTCGTCGGCCCGGCCCTGCTGGTGTTCGCGGTGGGCGGCACGGCCGGCAAGTTCCTGCTGACCCTGACCGCCGCCGGAGCCTCGGCGGGCGGTCACGCGGGCGGGGGCGCGAGCGGGCTGCTGCACGGCGTACGGCAGGCCACCGGTGTCGGCGGTACGAAGGCGCCGCTGGCGGTCGCGGCGGGCGCGATGGCGGCCGGTGCGGCGGCGCTGGTGCTGATACTCGGCCCCGGCCAGTCGGCCTCGGTCCCCGCCCAGCGGACACCGGTCGCCGACGCGCCGGTGGCACAGGTACCGGTGGCCGAACAGCCGGTGGTCCCGGCGGACACCCCCGCCACCCGGCCGACGGTGACACCCGGTCAGGGCGACGAGGAGCCGGTAGGGCAGCGGAACGCGGGCGACGGCGGTACCGCCGCGGTCGTCGTGTCCCCGTCCGAGCCCACGACGCAACCGCCGGCGTCGAGCGGCAGCGGCAGCGGCAGCGGCAGCGGCAGCGACGGCTCGACGGCGGATCCCGGCGGGAACACCCCAGGGGGCGACGGGAACGGCGACGGCGACGGGGGCGGCACTCCGCCGGTGACCACCGAGCCGACACCGCCCGCCACGCCCACGGACCCGGAGCCCACTCCCCCGGCACCGCCGACCGAGCCGGCTCCCCCGACGGATCCGGTGTACCCGACTCCCGTGGACCCCCCGCCCGTCACGGACCCCGCCCCGGCACCGGCCGACCCGGATCCGGTCACTCCGCCCGACGACGACTGCCCACCGCAGCACGGCCATGGCGACGGCAACGGCAACGGCAACGGCAAGGACCGTACCCACGGCCACAGCAGCCGCACCGCCTCCGGCCCCGAGGCCTGAGCAAGCGCCCCGAAGGGGCGCGGGGCCGTATGGAATGTGCGGCTGCCGCCGCGTGGGCTCGACCAGCCACGACGGCGCCGCGGTCGGCAGACGGCGCATCGCGGCCCTTCCAGCGGAGCGCCTAGCCGACCTCGTTCTCGGCCGTCGCCCGGCCGTGCACCACGATCGCGCCGCCGTAGAACATGCCGGTGAAGACCGGCTCGTACGTCAGCTGGACCTCGACCTGGACCTGCTGGGCGTCGGCGGCGGTGCAGTGCGTGCCCGCGATGTCGGTGGTGGACATGTCCATCTCGCGGGCGAAGGTCTTCACCCGGGCGTCGCAGTCCTGGAAGTTGATCGGCGCGTCGCCCTGGTTCTCGTACAGCTTGTCCAGGTCGATGTCCTGGGCCGCGTAACGGGCCGCCTGCTCCGCGATGTCGGCGGCCCGTTCACGCTTGGAGATGGACAGGCCGCCGTCGATGACGAAGGCGGACAGGGTGAGGAAGACCAGGGCGAAGATGATGACCGCACCGGCGCCCGAGCCCCGGTCGTCGAGACGGAGCCGGCGCGCGGTCCACCAACTGCGCAGCACCGCAAGGCTCATGCCGCCCTCCGGAGCGGGTCGAGGGGCGAGGAGAACGTCGAGGAGAGGGTCGTCGGGATGTCCAGGCCCAGCATCGCCAGACCCCTCACCTCGCAGCTCACCTCGACCGTGAAGATGGTGCCGGACTGGAAGCCGGCGCTGGTCTGTACGACGGAGACCGGCCCCGAGCAGACGTCCGACAGGTCGGCCTCGGCGGCCTTCTGGGCCTCCGACATGGCCGTGGCATGGTCCTTCTGGATGGACCCGGCGCGGGCCGCGTCCCGCGCGGCGCCGTCGATCGCCCCACGCCCGTCGACGAGTTGGCCGAAGGCGACCAGGACGAGAATGAACAGGATCATGACCGGGGCGAGGATGACGACCTCGACGGTGGACAGCCCCCGGTCGTCGTCCAGAGCTCTCTTCTGCACGGAGGACATCTAGTTCTTGTCCTCCACGAACCGCTCCACCGGCCCCGACGACTGCGCGTGCACCGTCAGGTCCAGCCCCGGGAACACCGTCGGGATGCGCGCCGTGATCTCGACGCCGACCGTGGTCTGCTCCGGCTGGAGCATCTTCACGTCGGGCGACAGAACCAGCTGCGGCCCGAGTTGGCTGATGTAGGAGTCGACCACGTCCTGGGCCTCGCCGCGCCAGGCACCGGGCTCCGCGTCGGCGGTGGCGCGGGCCTTGCGGGCGCCGGCCTGGGCGGCCGCCTGGGCCACGTGGTCGGCGAAGAAGTACAGCGCGAACTGCACCGTCGCGAAAATCATGAAGAACAGGACGGGGGTGAGGAACACGAACTCGATCGCCGTCATGCCCGAGTCACCGCGCGCGGCGGCGGCACGCCGGCGTACCCAGCCGCGCAGGCCACTGCTCACGCCCGCAGACATCCCCGTCACCCCCGTAATCCCCGTCATCCCCGTTGTGGTCGCCCTCGTCCGCTCAGCAGGTTCCGCTCGCGTTGGCGCCCTTGATGCAGTCGCCGACCTTCTTGGCGCCGTCGCTCAGGGCGGCGTTGATGATGGCGGCCACCACGCCGACGATCGCCACGACGACCGCGGAGATGATGACCCACTCGACGGCGGAGGCGCCGCGGTCGAGTTCGCCGGAGCGGGCGCGCTGCACCCGGCCCTGGAGGAAGGTGACCAGGAAGTCCACCGCCGGGATCCCGGTGCTGAAGTTCCGTCCGTTCATGATGTGTTGTCCTCTCGAAACAGTTCGCGGTTGTGGAGGGATTTCAGACCTGGAACACCCGCATAGCCGCCGGGAAGATCAGGAAAACCAGGAAGCCGGCGCACAGCAGCAACTGCGCGACGAGCATCGACTGGGACTTCTCGCCCGCGCTGCCCTCGATCTCGGCGAGTTCGCGGTGGCGCATGGTCTCGGCGCGGGAGGCGAGGGACTCGCGGACCTTGGCGCCGTCGTCCGCGACCAGGGCGAGGGAGGCGGAGAGGTCCTTGAGCTCCTCCACGCCGAGTTCCTCGCCGAGCGCGCCCAGCGCCTGCCACTGGCTGACGCCGGTGATCCGGGCGTCGGCGAGGGCATTGCGGATGCGCTGGTTGGCCCAGCCGTCGGAGACCTCGGCGGCCGCCATCAGGGCCTCGGGCAGGCCGCGGCCGCCGGCGAGGCTCATCGACACCAGGTCGAGGTACGCCCCGATGACCCGCCTGAGGTCCCGGCGCTTCTCGGCCGCGTCCCGTCGTACCTCCAGGTCGGGCAGGAAGAAGAACAGGGCCGCGCAGGCCAGGGAGAGCCAGACCGGGATGACCGGGCTGTGCCCGAAGCCCATCGTGTAGACGACGGCGAACAGGAACGGCCCGAAGATCAGGCCGGCCGCCGCGAGCAGCGCCTTGGTCGCCAGGAACTTCTCCCAGCTGCGGTCCAGGACGGCGAGGTCGGCGCGGAGCGAGCGCTGTTCCCAACCCTGCTCCCGGTAGAACTCGGCGACGCGTGCGCCGACTTCGGCGCGCAGCGAGCCGAACCGGCCGGTGTCCTGCGCCGGCCGTGCCGACTCGTAGGCCGCGCCGCGCGCCCGCATCGCGTCGATCCGGGCGACCTGGGCGACCGCGCTGCGCCTGGACGGCATCAGGGCACGGATCAGGGCGTAGACGCCCAGTCCGAGGATCACGCCGACGACGATCGGCATCGTGAGGTTCACCGGCGTACTCCTTCCTCGGTGGGCAGCGGCTGCTGACCAGGCGGACCCTGCTGACCCGGCTGACCCGGCTGGCCGGGAGCGGTGCGGGGCGGCCGTACGAACTGCACGGAGGACTGGTCGCGGACCAGGAACCGTTCCGGGGTCTCGATGGTGGACAGCTTGCGCAGCCACCAGAAGCCGAGCGCGAACAGCCCGCAGACCAGGGCGAGGACGAGCTGGCCGACGGCGGTGCCGTACGGCGAGACGAAGTCGCGGTTGAAGACGGCGAGGCCGAGGACGAACGCGACGGACACGGCGACGACGATCTGCACCGAGCGCCGCGTGGACGCCCGCTGGGCCATCACGCGCTGGCGCATGTCGACCTCCTCGCGGGCCGACTTGGCCAGGGCGCCCAGCACCTGGCGCAGACCGGGGCCGCGGAGGCGGGCGTTGAGGATGAGCGCCGCCACGATGATGTCGGCGGACGCGTCGTCGATCTCGTCGGCGAGGTGCTGGAGGGCGTCCGGCAGCGGGGTGCGGGCGCGCAGCCGGTCGACGAGGGCGTCCAGGTGCGGCCGCAGGATGGGCGCGGCGGCACGGGCCGAGGCCGGGATGGCCTGCTCCAGACCGACCGCGCCGGCGATCGTGTCGCGCAGCGACTCGGTCCAGGAGGCGAGGGCCTCCACGCGCTTCATCGCGGCCCGCTCCTCGGCGGCACCGCCGAACAGCTTGTCCCAGAAGAAGACCAGGACGCCGGCGGCGATGCCGGCCACCGCCCAGCGGGTCATCAGCAGCACGGCGAGCCCGATGATGGCGGCGAGGGAGCCGCGCTGGCCGGCGAACCGGATGAGCTCGGCGGCCCGTTCGTTGGCCTTCTGCTTCTCGTGGTCGGGCTTGGCGGGCAGACCGCGGATCGCCACGATCAGCAGCGCGAGCCCGCCGCCGGCGGCGACTCCGCAGCCGAGCGAGTAGAGGACCTCGGTGGAGAAGAGCCCGCCCATGGAGCCCAGGGAGGCGAAGGGGTTGAGGTTCATGTCAGATCACCCCCAGGCCCCGTGCGGCTGGTAGCCGTAGGCCATCAGGTCCTCCAGGCAGGCTAGGGGCGCATGCGGTACGACCCGGCCGTCGTGTGCCTCCGCGAACACCTCGCTGGACAGCACCCGGCCGTCGACGCCGTTGACCTCACGGACCGAGGTGACCATGCGCTGGAGGCGGCCGCCGGTCTGGTAGTTGTTGCGCCGCTGGATGAAGACGACGAAGTTCACCGCGCCCGCGATCAGCATCTGGCTGGCCTCGATGGGCAGCCGCTCGGCGGCCTGGAGCGCGTACGTCGAGATGCGGTTGAAGACCTCGCTGGAGCTGTTGGCGTGGATCGTGGAGAGGGATCCGTCGTTGCCCTGCGACATCGCGTTGAGCATGGTGACGATCTCGTCGCCGAGGACCTCGCCGACGATGACCCGGGACGGGTTCATACGCAGCGACCGGCGGACGAGTTCGGCCATGGAAATGGCGCCCTGCCCTTCGGAGTTGGGCAGCCGCTCCTCGAACGCCACCACATTGGGGTGCAGGTCGTGGAAGGTGTCGAGCCCGAGCTCCAGCGCGCGCTCGACGGTGATGAGCCGTTCGTGCGGCGGGATCTCGTTGGCGAGGGCCCGCAGCAGGGTCGTCTTGCCGGCGTTGGTGGCCCCCGCGATCATGATGTTCTTGCGGGCGCGGACCGCGCAGGCCATGAAGTGCGCGACCTCGGGGGTCACGGTGCCGTTCCCCACCAGGTCGGAGATGAACACCTTGCCCATGCGGGCGCGGCGGATGGACAGCGCGGGCCGCCGGGTGACGTCCATGACGGCGGAGAGCCGGGAGCCGTCGGGAAGGCGGAGGTCGAGCTGCGGATTGGCCGAGTCGAACGGACGTGACGACAGACCCGAGTAGGCGCCGAGCACCTGGATCAGCTCGATGAGCTCCTCGTCCGTCTCCGCGACGGGATCCCCGATGGCCTCCCGTCCGTCGCTGTACCCGACGAAGACCTGGTCGCAGCCGTTGATGTCGATGTTCTCGACGTCCGCGTCGTCGAGCAGCGGCTGCAGCCGCCCGACGCCGAACAGCGCGGCGTGCACGGCGGCCGCGTACTGCTCCTCGGTCTCCGCGTCCAGCGGGGTGCGCCCGGCGTTGATGTCCGCGCGGGCGTACTCCTCCAGGATCTGGGCTATGACCGCGCGGGCGTACTGCCGTTCGTCCTCGTTGGACATAGGCGTGACACCGGACGTCTGGTCCTGCCGGCGCTGCTCGGCGATCCGGTCGCCGGCGTCCTGCCGGAACCGCTTGACCAACTGGTGGTCGACAGCGGTCACCGGCCGGCCCCCGCGTGGGGCGCCTGCGTCGGTACGGCCCAGGCGGCGCCGTACTGCTGGTGGAGGTCGGCGGTGACCTTGCGGGCCGAGCGGATGAGCAGGGACTTGTCGAGGCGCCCGCGCTTGCGGCCGGCCAGCTGGTCGGCGCCGGCGGGGTCGTCGGCGATGGTGCCGACGACCCGGGCACCGGTCTGGGCGTGCACGAGCATGTCGTTGACCTGGTTGACCAGCTTGCCGGAGCTCGACGGGTCGGCGACCAGGACCACGCCGATCAGCGGGGTGGCGAGGGCGGCCGCACCGCGCGGACCGCCGTGCAGCTTCTGCGCGAGGGCGGCGGCACGGTCCCGGACCCGGGCGAGGGCCTCCGGCTCGGTCCGCGAGACCAGCAGCACGAGCGCCGCGTGCGGGAACAGCTCGACGGCCGGGGTGTCGCCGCTGACCCGGCCGCAGTCGGCGATGACGTCGGCGGGCGCGTTCGGGGAGTCGGCGAGGGAGGCGAAGGCGTGCCCGAGGGTGGGCCAGAGCCCGGCGAGTCCGGCGGCCTGCTCGGCGATGCCCAGCCCGACCAGCACCTCCAGCCCTCCGCTCAACGGCTGTACGTGGTCCCAGAGTTGATCCGGGACGAGTCCTCGTCGCGCCGTGGCGGCTATGGACAGCATGCCGGTGTTGGGGTTGAGCGGTCCGCCGTGCGCGGCGGCACTGCGGTAGACCAGGTCGCCGCCGGCCGGGTCGGCCTCGGCGAGCAGGACCCGGCGCGGCCAGACCGCGGCCAGCGCGACGGCCGCGGTGGTGACGCCGGGGGAACCCTTGTCGGCGGCGATTGCGATGAGCGCCATGGGGTGGAAGCCGCCTTCTAGTTGCCGGTGCCGGGCACGAGGACGAGGGCGACCTCGCCGCCTGACGCGGCGTCGGCCAGGTCGGCGGCCTTGTCGCTGTCGACGGTGAGCGTGATGGCGTAACTGGTGCTGCTGACGAGGTCGCCGCTGCTCTTGTCGTCCGGTACGGCGCTGACCCTGGCGTCGCCCGTGATCAGCGAGTCGGTGCCGGCGGAGGAGGACGAACCGCTGGAGGACGAGCCGCCGGAGGAGCCGCTGACGCGGTAGGCGGCGACGGTGTCGCCCACCTCGATACCGCTCGGGTACTGACCCTCCTTCAGGGCCAGGCCGACGGTGGACTTGCCGGCGGGAAGCTTGCTGCCACTGCCGAACATCTCGCCGACGGCGACGGCACCGGCGGGGATGGTGCTCAGGGCCTTCAGCTTCTTCAGGCTCTCCAGCTGGGACCACCTGACGTAGTGGATGCTGGAGTCGTCGGCGACCATGACGGAGGTCACGTTGCTCCCGTCCACGGACGAGCCGGCCGGGATCTCCTGCGTGATCTTTATGACCTCGATGCGCTTGCCGGCCTGCAGCACGAGCGTCGTCGCCCCCAGCGCACCCAGCAGAATCAGCAGCACCGCGAGCGCGGCCAGCGCGGGCTTGCGCTCACGAGGCGCGGTGGGAAGCCGGTCACCGACCGAAGGCTGAGCCGGACCGGCGGAACGACCGGCGCCCGCCCCCGTACGCTCTTGGATCTTCACGCAACCGCTCCCCGTTACAGCCAAGAAAACTGTCTGCCGAACACTCGAACACTCTGTCAACGCCGTAAAAGCGGACACTCGACTCCAACCGCCCGATCCGGCCGAGTACTCGGCGGCATGGCGAGAGTCAAGCGATCGCACCGTATCAGCCGCACATAAGCCCCTCAAGGCGCGCCCGGACTCCTTGACCTCACCGAAATCGTCGTTGCGATCTGCAACGGCGTTGCCCTGTGCGGCGGTTGGGATCGAGGGGACACCAGGGGACACCGGACTGTGCGCCGGCGAATCCAGAACACCCTGTTCGCGGCCGGGCCGCCCCCGACGCCCTCACCGCGCACCCATGAGGCCTGCACGAAGTGCTCACGTCGGTTCGACCGACACATGCCATGATTTTTGCCTGGCGGGTGCGGGTGTGAGCGCGGGTGCCGGACAAGGGCGGCCTTGCGTGTGGTGGCGGTCACGGCCGTGGCGGCCGTGACCGAACTGTCGCGGATGCTACAGCGGTTGCCGACGGCGCCGTCCGAATAGGATCAGCCGGCCGGGTGGAGGTTCGCCGGCATGAATGACGGGGGAGGATGCAAGGCCGTGATCGAGCCGTCGTACCGCCATCACTGGAAGCCCCCCGAGGGCGAGGAGCTCTTGACGCGCGGCCGAGTGTCCTTCGCGACCGGGGCCGCGGGGCGGGTCGAAGGGCGACGCTGGTTCCGGGACACGGAACGGCGGGACATCCAGGCCGAGTTGGCGGGGTGGCCGGCGGGGCCGGGGTATCGCCGACGCTCGTGGTTCGACCGAGTGGTGTGGGACGGCGTGGTGGCAGTGTTCGCCCTCCTGCTCACCCTCGTCTTCGGCCTCCTCGGAGGCAGCCCGGCCCAGCCCGACGGCCTCGGCAGGAGCGAGGACCCGGAGAACGAGGAGAAGGACTTCCCGGTGCTGTGGGCGGCCCCCGGCACGATCGCCCGCACCCTCCCCTGGCAGCTCGACCCGGCCCGCCGCCCCGACACGGACATCACGGAGCTGGCCCTGACCGACCGCCGGTTGCTGGTGCTCGGCGGGCTGAAGGATCCCAGGGAACCCTGGGAGGAAGTCCTCTGGGAGACGGACCTCAGCACGGTCGCCGCAGTCGAGCGGCGACCGTTCAGTGTCGGCAAGCGGGACTTCAGGATCACCTTCACGGACGGCTCCTGGTGCCGTCTGGCGTCCTTGGAGGGCGAGTCCCTGCTTCGCCCTCTGACCGCCGGCTGACCGGGAGGGGGGTACACCGTGGGTGGATCGGCCAAGCCCGGGCGCCCGAGGGCCGCTCCGGCCGCGTCGCGAGTCCGGGGGCCCGGCGTGAAGAAGGCGAAGAAGGACCGGGGCGCTCTCTTCGGGTGTCTGATGTTCCTCGGCATCGGGGGCGGGATCGTCCTGATGGCGCTGGGCACCATGCTCTGGGGCGACGACACCTGGCGGTGGGCTGCTCGGAACTGGCCGGGCGGGGCGTACGCCTTCGCGGTGTGCCTCGGCGTGGCCGCCCCGCTCCTGGTCGCCCTCTTCCTCCGGGCGCTGGACGGCGTGGGCCGCAAGGCCCGGAAGACCCACCCGGCCCGCGCCCCGGGCTGGACGGTCCTCGCCGTCCTTGCAGTGGCGTCGCTGCTGGCCTTCCTGTGCCTGGCCTTCGACGCGATGGACAGCGGCAAACGCAAGCACCGTTCGGTGGCGCCGAGTTGGGTGTTCGCCCATTATCCCTGGCTGTGGGCGGTGGGCATCGCCTCGACGCTTGCTTCGGCGGTGCTGCTGGTGTGGCTGATGGTGGTCCTGAGCCGGCGAGCCGACGCTGCCAGGACGTGAGCAGGACGAGCGCCCACGTCTCGTCGGCGCGGATGCCGTGTCCCCGAGGTCCGGTTCATGAAGTACATCTCGACACCGCCGTTGGCGTGCGCCGCCTCGGCCTGCTCCCGTATCCGCTCCGCGAGCGCGGCCTCGAGCCGCGGACCGGCCTTCGTACGGCGTAGACCGCGCTTGACCAGCTTGTCGATACGGTGCGCCCACCGGTCGGGATCGAGCACGATCCGCTCCCACCCCTCGGGGACGGCGAGGCGGTAGTCGGAGGGGGTGCGGGGTGCGGGTCAGGGGGTCGGTCGGCGCGGACACGTTCGAGTTCGCCGCGGACACGTTCGAGTTCGCCGCGGCCGCACCGGCCGAACGGGCCGCAGCCGCCGACTCGGCCGTCTCGCCGTTCATCCCGCTGCCCGGCTCGCCTGGCCGTAGCGGTTGCGCCGCCCCATGACCACGACCGTCACCGGTGCCAGCACTAGCACCGTGGCGGCGCCCAGGCAGAGGTAGCCCTCAAGGACGCCGCCGATGTCGGACTCGGTGCCGAGGGAGGGCTTGTAGTGACCTGCCGGGTCGACGACGGCCGCGGTCGTCCGCCCGACTCGGTCGGCACAGTTCTCCTTGTTGTCGATCACCTCGTGGACGGACCCGTCCCGCAGCCGGACCCTGCAGTACGTCTCACGGGTCCCGTGCGTCCACTGATGGCTCGGGGCTGCGATGGTGACCGTCTGTTCCACCCCGCGCAGCTGCAAATACCAGGCGTTGGCGAAGTACGAGCCGACCAGAACCAGTACGAGATAGGCGGCCGCGGTGACATACCGGGCGACAGGGGCCCCGCGGGAGTCACGGGTCTTGAAGGCCACCCAGAAAACCGGCAGCCCGAGCAGCAGGCCGACGAACGCCGCCGCCTTGCCGATGAACAGGCTGGAGAGCAGGCACACGGCGACCGATACGGCCGCCACCAGGAACAGCCGGGCCCACGGCCACACCGGCGTTCCGCCGCCGTACCCGTTCCGCGCCGGCCGGCCCTTGGAGGTGGACTCGGAGAACTCGGAGAGGATGGTGCGTACCCGCCGCATGCCGTCCGGACCAGCCGCGATACGGCGCAGCTCCGACAGCCCCATGCCCACTTCTTCCAGCGCCCGCTGCCATTTCTCCGGCAGTTCCGCGAACAGTTCGTCGACGGACCGCTCGTCCTCGCTCGCCACGTGATCCTTGCTCTCTCCGCTCTGGGGTACCGGACGGCCGGCCGGGTCAGCCGCTGGTGCTCCAGTGCCAGTTGTAGAACGGTGTTCCGCCGGCCCCGATGCCCGGAATCTCCTTCGCCCCGCGACGCGGCTAGGACGTGACCCGAACCGTCTCCGCCAGCTCGTCGGTCAGCTCGCACAGAGCGTCCGTGTGGGCCAACGCCCGCCAGGACGTGAGCAGGACGAGCCCCCACGTCTCGTCGGCGCGGATGCCGTACGCACAGGTCTCCAGCACGGTCCCCAGTCCGTCCCGGCCGACGTCCTGGACGTACGCGTGCCGTACGCGCACCGCCGGGCCCGCGGGAAGCGTACGGAGCTCGGCCTCGGGCGGGCGGTAGGAGACCGGGGTGGGGGCGGCAAGGTAGCGCTGGAGCAGGTCGACGGTCATGGCCGGGTACGTGTCGTCGGCGACCAGCGCGGACAGCTCGATCCGGGCGAGTTCGCCGAGGCGCGGCTCGGGGACGTACGACAGCGCGGCGATCGGGCCGCGCTCGTGGGAGTCGGCGGCGGCCTCGCGCAGTTCGGCGGCGAGGGCGTCGAACAGCTTCGGCACGTCGTCGTCCGGGCCGACGAGCCCCCGTGCGGCCTCCGCAGCCCACCCGCGCAGATCGACGGACGACCGCACGGGCAGCGCGACGGCGTCCTCCGGTGTCCGCATACGAACGGTGGCGGCGGCGAACTCGGGCATCAGGCCATCCATTGCAGGGTGCGGGCGACGGAGTCGAACAACGTGACCAGGGCCTCCACCAGCGGCTCCAGCGGCGGTGCCGTCGGTGTCGAGAAGGAGAGCAACAGCCGCTGGCCGCTGTGCGGGACGGCGAGGTAGACGTCCAGGTGGGCGACGGCGAGCTTGTTGCCGTCAAGGTTGCCGGGGGCGTCGGGGGCGGGCCGGCGGACGTAGCGGTGGCGTACGGCGGGGCCGGCGGGGAGGTCGACGAGGGTGACGTCGTCATCACCGACATGACCGGCGTCACCGGCGTCGTCGCGGAGGGCGAGGGAGCGGGCGATGTCGCCGAGGTCGCCGGACTCGGTGCCGGGCGAGGGCCGCAGGACGGTCACGACCAGACCCGCGGAGACGGCAACCTGGCCGAGGACCTGGTTGACGACGTACATCTCCACGCCACCGTTGGCCTGCGCGGCCTCGGCCTGTGCCCGCATCCGCTCCGCGAGCGCGGCCTCAAGCTGCGGGGTGGCCTGCGTACGCCGCAGCCCCCGCTTGACCAGCTTGTCGATGCGGTGCGTCCAGCGCTCCGGACTGTCCAGCACGATCCGCTCCCAGCCGCCGGGGACGGCAAAGCGGTAGTCGGAGGGGGGTGGGACGGGGGTGACGCGGGTTTCCGTGCCGTCGGTCATACGTCCGTTCCGCTCGCCCGGCGGCCCTGTTCGCCCCGCCCGCTGCGCCGCTCGTTCGACCGGCTCATCACAGCGGCGGCCACCGGGGTGAGGACGAGGACGGCGGCGAAGCCGAGGCAGACATACGCGGCGATGGTCCCGCCGATGGCGGACTTGCCTCCGAGCACCGGCCGGTAGTGATCCGACGGGTCGATCACCGCATGAGTCTTGGCGCCGACCATGGCCTCGTCCGTACACCGCTTGTCGTTCTTGAAGACCCTGCGGACGGTTCCGTCCGGCAGCGTGACACGGCAGTACGTGACGCGAACGCCGTGCGACGCCTGCTCGTGCAGGGGCTTCGCGTAGGTGACCGTGGTCTCCTGCCCACGCAGGTGCAGGTACCACTCGTCGGCGGTGTACGAGCCCATCCAGATCAAGGCGACATAGGCGACCGCGACGAGGCCGCAAGCCACGAGCCCTCCGAGGGACCTCCGAGTCTTGAACCCCGCCCAGGCCACGACCACACCGCAGGCAACACCGACGAAGAGCGCCGAGGAATTGAGGACGTACGTGGACAGCAAGCAGAGGACCACGCCGATGACGGCGGCCAGGAGCAGCCGCATCCACGGCCAGGCCCCTCTGCTCTCGTCCGTGCGCCGATCGCCGTCGAAATCCCACAGGCTGGAAGGGCGGGAGTGTTCCGCGAGGATGTGCTGCACGGCCGGCTCACCGCCCTCCTCCAAGGCGATTTCGCGCAGTCTCGGCAGACCGAGCCCTTTCTCCTCAAGTTCGCGCTGTCTGCTTCTCGGGAGCCGGGCGAACTGTTCGTCGACGGTCTGACCGTCTCCAGGTGCCACTTTCCTCGTTCTCTCCTCGCCCCTGCGGGCCTCGCCGTGATCCGGTGCCGACGGACGCGTTCAGCCGCCGGCGACCTTCCAGTTCCAGTTGTAGAAGGGAATACCGTTCGCCCCGAGGGGGGCGGTGTGCTTGAGACCGTCGAACTGGTTGCGTTCGACGGCGGTCGGCTCCCAGCCCGCCGAGGGGGCCAGGTTCACGATGCCCGCACCCAGCGGCACCACCTGGCTCGCCGCGTACAGGCCACCGGCCGACCACGCCTTGCCCTTGAACACCGAGTCGGAGAGACCGCGCCACTTGGGCAGGTCCTTGGTGAGGATCGGGTCCTCGGCTCCGCGCTCGGCGACGGCCGTGCGGATGTCGCTGAAGTACGCCTTGACGTTGACGGATTCCTTGACGATCGACTTCATCCTGGGCAGGACGCTGTCCGGTCCCTTGGCCAGGGCCTCGGCGATCTTGCCCGCCTTGACCCCCGAATTCGCCTGGGCGATTTCGCCGGCCAGTTTCTCCCCGACGCCCAGTCCCCGCAGGTTCAGGAACTCCCTGAGCGCCGACGATCCTCGGGCGGCGGTTGCCGCCTCCTTGAAGGTCGTCCCGAGGACCCGGCCTGCACCGAAGGACAGCACACCGACCACGTCGATGGCGACGTCCAGCCAGGTGCCCTTGCCGTCCAGCGCGGAGACGGTGTCGCAGACCAGGGCGACCACCGAGGCGATAAGGGCCAGTGCCCCGAGCACCTCACCGAGGATGGGAACCCAGCTCAGCACCAGCGCCAGGAGGCAGAGCACTCCGGCGATCGCTCCCGCCCAGTGGCCGATGTCGGCGACCCAGTCCTTCCAGTTGTCCCACCAGTGGTGCTTGGGATCCTTCAGCCCGTCGTGGTCGATGGCATCCCGGATCGCCTTCGCGGCGTACCCGGCCTGGGTGTCGCGGTAGTCGAGCGCGGCCCGAAGCTCCCGCTTCGCGGCGTCGAGCTCCCCGTCCGAGGCCTCCTTCTGCCGCTTGAGCCTCTGTTTGTCCGGGTGGTTGTCGTCACCGGACGGATGCTGATCGATCTGCTTCTGGTAGTTACTGCTGTCACCATCGGCCGCGGCGGCCTTCTTCAGCGCCGAACGCACCCGGTTCTGGGCGTGGTTGAGGGCGGTGGCCCAGTTCTCCCGCACCTGATCGGCGATGGGCTCGTAGGGCACGGAGGACCCGAGCGCCGCCCCGGCCGCCGCGTACCGCTGATGCGACTGGCTGAGCAGCTTGACGGTGTCACCGGTCTTCGTGGCGAACGCCTTCCCGGCATCCGAGTCCCACCCGTTCCCGTCGACGAGGTTGTTCAGCTTGCCGGCCTGCTCCTCGATCAGCCTGGCGGTGTCGGAGATCCGCTTCCCGAGCCGGGCGACCTCGTAGGGATCCCCCGGCGTGAACTCCCTGTCGTCGTACCGGGCCGTCTGCCAGTCGACCCCGGAGAAGTCGTGATCGCTCACTTGTCCCCCGGCTGTGCCTTGACCAGCGCGTCGGCAAGATGCTGATCGACCCCGTCGTAGGCCTTCGCCGCCTCGCCCGCGGTCTTCCCGAGAAACTCCAGCCCGTCACAGAGCTGCTTGCGCTTCTTCTTCCAGTCGTCCGCGAAGTCGCCTAGAGCATCGGCCACATCACCGGACCCGATCTCGGAGCCGTACGCGTCGACGAGATCCTTCGCATGTTCAAAGTTGGACTTCAACTTGGCGACAGACCGGCTGATCTCCCGCAGCTCGGTCGTGGACACCCTGACGTGATCCGCCACTACTACCCCCGTGAACACCTGCCTACCCGGCCGCCCCACGAGACGCAGAGGACCAGGGTCACTGTGTGTCGAGGGTTTTGGGGGCTACAACCAACGAACCGCAAAGGGAGACCAAAGGAGAGGGGCGCCGCCGGACGGACCGCACCGCCCCCACCCGGCATCCACACGGCCTTCACAACCGACCCGGTCGGACACCACACCGCGCACTGGCGAGCACCGTTTGCTGAGACGTTCGCCGTGGCGAAACCACGCACCCCACCGAAAGCGTTCGCACCCTTGACGAACTTCCTTCTCACGGGGGATCCACTGTGAAGCGCCGCACCTTGCCCGTCGCCACCGCACTCGCCGCAACCGCGGCTCTGCTGCTGACAGCTTGCGGAGGCGGGGACAGCAGCTCCAAGAACGACAACGACAAGATTGCGGGGGCCGGTACGGAAGAATCGGCTTCCCCTTCGCCGTCCACCTCCGCCTCGGCCGACAAGAACGCGCCGACATTCGCGTTTCCGTCGGACATCACAGTGACGGTGGACCGAAAGTCGACGGGAGACGTCACGAAAGACGCGATCCTGCGGGACGTGGCCGTACTCGACCCAGGCCAATATCGAGGCCTTTGGCAAGGGTGACGGCAAGACCATCAATATGAGCCGCTACTTCGGCGGGGCTGCCTTCACCTATTGGTCTCAGCGTGTTGCAACCCTCAGGAAGCAGGGCCTCACGCTCACGGGTCACTACCGGTACTACGACTTCGAGGTCACCGACGTCGCGGACGGCAGGACTGCGGCAGCCCGCTATTGCGAGGACCAGAACAAGGCGTACGGCAAGGAAATCAAGTCGAACAAGGTTCTGCGTACCAAGGCGAGCAACAAGGGCTTCGTCCTGTACACCCTGCAAGCCGCCCGGGACTCAGCCGGCGACTGGCAGGTCACACAGCAGAACTGGAAGAAGGGAGACGCGGCGTGCGTACGGGGATGAAGGCCATGTGGCCCTCCGTCCGGGCACCGGGACGACACGCGGCAACTCTCGTTGCGTGCGGGTGGACCGCTTCCCCAGCACACGCGGGTACCTGCCGTCCCTGTACCCGTGAAGTCAGTCCAGCGGAACTTCCTCCACCACCTTCTCCGCGAAGCGCCATGACCCGCGATTGCCGGAGGCCTCTGCACGGAGGCCCAGTTCCCAGGCGATCCTGGCCGCGCGCTGTTGCGACACGTCGGGATACTGCTCGGGCGGCACCTTGATGTAGCCCCGGCGGTCGGCCGGGTACGTGCGCAAAGCTTCGCGGAGCTTCTCTTCCTGCTCCTCCTGCGTGGCGCCCGAGCCACGGGCCCCGGTGAGTTTCCGGTACGCGCCGTTCCCACTGTCGTGCCGTGCGCCCGCATCGCCTCTCCGCCGGGCAGGATCCGAGCCCCGCCAAGCCGTCCAGCCCACGGCGGCGAGGGCGGCGAGGGCGAAACCCGACGACCCCAGTTCCTCACTCGTCGCATCTGCCTGCCCCGGCGTCTTCGGCCGGAGCTCGCCCTGGGGATCCTCGATGACCGTCACCTTCTGGCCGACGTCATAGAGGTCGGTCAACGTTCTCATGGCGGGTCCCGGCACCTTCGTACCGTCCTCCCGCTCCAGCGTGTAGTTGTAGTCACGCGCCTTGCGGCCCTCCGCCGCGTCACGCCACTCCTTCACCACTGTGGCGGTGACGCGCTCGCCGCGTTGCTGCAGGGTGAGATCGTCTCGCGCCATGTCCGCCACGTACACGGACATCACTGAGGTGGCCACGATGAACAACATCGTGTACGTACTCGACGTCTTCGCCCCGAGCTGCCGGACGAGCAGAACGAGGAGTACGGCGTGGACGATCCACAGAGGTACCAGGACGACAGGGCCGAAGTCGCCCGCCAGGACGAACAGGCCCGCGATGGCCGCGAGCACGTAGCCGCCGATGGCGACCGCGAGCACGACGGGGTGCCGCACCCGCCTCCCGTAGGCCTCGTCGGCCTCGTCGTGTCCAGCGTCTTCGCCGCTCATACCTGTCTCTCCGTTCCTTCGGCGTCCGGACTCCGTCTGCCTGGTCGGCGCTCGTCTTCCGGCTTGTCCGTCGAGAGCGATTTCATGATGCCGCTGAACATGTCGAGGTAGGCCGGCCAGTGGCCGGGGTCGGTGTCCTGCGTGGTGAAGACGAACAGAGCGGAACCCGGCCCGGTCTGCAACGGCACGCAGAACTGCACCTGGCGGACCGTGGCAGGGACGGGATCACCCAGGCCGAAAAGCGCCCCGGGAATCAGGAGTTCCTGCTCCCATATGCAGAGGGCGGTCATGCCGTACGGCAGCATCACGAGTCCGACCTCGGCATCGGGATACAGCTCGCTCCACTGCACGGCCGTCCGCTTCGCCGAACTCTTCCGGTCCTGGTGCTCCGGGCCCACCGGCGGTGTCTCGACAAGGACGCACAAGGTCGCCTGGGACAACTCCCCGTCGGGCATGCGCACCAGGCAGCTCGACACATGCTCGGCACCTGCGGCGATCATGGTCTGGAGGACGTATTCGCCCGACACGATCAGACTGAGCTTCTGCTCCGCCGTGGCAGTGGCACCGAACATGGCATCGGTGGCCTCCGCCATCCGCAGCATGCGCGACTCGGGGGCCTCGTCGAGGCGGAACTGGGTGAAACCCGGCGGTAGTTCGAACCACAGGTCGGGCTCGGCCGCGCCGTCCGGCAAGTCACCGGTCACCACGACGGCCGTCGTAGCCTCTTCGTGGTCGGCCATCAGCCCGTCAGCTCCCAGGCGCCGAGCCCGATGGCGCTGCCGACGGCCACGAGTCCGCCGAACTTGCCGCCACCGGTCCCCATGGTGGCGTTGCCCACGCCGGTGCCCCAGGTGGCTGCGTCGTACCGACCCGGCGTCGTTTGGTAGGCGTTGACGGCGGTCGGTGCGGTCCAAGCGAGAGTGGCGGCGGCCTGCACTCCCTCGGTGACGGTAAGGGCGGTACCGCGCGAGACACCGAGCTTCGTGGCGACGGCCATGACCGGCCTGTCGATCACGGCAGCGACGGGATCGGCGGCCTTCATGATGTTCTTGGCGGTGACGCCGGCCGTCTTGAGACCCACACGGGTGCCGGCGACCAAACCCTCCGCGCCTCGTCCCGCCTTGAAACCGGCCGTGATCCCCGACTTGGCGGCGCCGACACCCGGCACCATGCCCAGCGCGTCACCGCCCAACGTGAGCCAGTTGCCGATGTTCCCGCCCGTCGGCGGCCAGAGTCCGTCCACACCGTAAGACGCCGCGTGTGCGAAGAAAGCGAGAGCGCTCAACCCGATGGCCAACGGAGCCAGCGCCGGGCAGAAGATCGCGATCACGCCGACCACGGAGGCGGCCACCGTGATCCAGTCCGCGTGGGCCTTGATCCAGTCTCCGAGGTCGGAGAGGAGCTTGCCGACCTCCCCCGGTAGATCGGCAAGGGCCTTGCCCAGCCCTTCGAGTGCATTGCCCAGCTTGTCCCAGATGCCGGGCTCGTTCGGGGCGATGTCCATGGCGGACTTCAGTCGGCCCGCGATCTCCTTGCCGTATGCGTGGTAGTCGCCGGACATCCGGTGCCCCTGACGGCGCAGTTCCTCCAGTTCCGCTTCCTTGGCACTCACGGCGGTCCTGGCGTTCCGGACCTGCGCCTTGTGATCCTTTTCGTCCTTGGCGTCGACCGACCCGCCAGCCGCGTTGTCGAGACGGCTCACCTTGTCCTTGGCACTGCCCAACTGCCCGTCGGCCTCGGCTGCCCGGGCCTCCAGCCTCACCGCGTCCTTCTGCTTGCGTTCCATGTACGCCGCCCAGTCCTCCAGGGCGCCTGCGGCCTTGGCGAACGAATCACGGGCGTCGTCCATACGCGGCCGGAAGTCGTCGTCGAACTTCTCCCGGAACGCCTCGGCAGCCTTCCCCTTCCAATCCCCGACACCGGTGCCGTGCAGCACCTGGCAGATCTCGTCGAGCGCCTTCGCCGTCCTGCGGACCGTCCCCGCCACGTCGTCCGCCACTGCGTGGTCACCCGGGCAGGGCACGAACCCCAACGCCGGAAAATCCTCGAGCCTCGCCTCAGCCATGCCTACTTCGCGCCCCGCCCCTTGCTCGTCTCGGCGAGTTCGTGGTCCAGCTTCTCGAAGGACTCCTTCACATTGAGCAGCATCTTGGATGCCTTCTCCGAGAACTTGGTCAACTGCTTGATTCCGTACGACCACTCGTCCCCGAAGTGGTCCATCCGCTGGGCCAGCTCGGGCACCCCCATGGATTCCCCACTCACCTGTGCCATCTCACGACCGGGCCTCTTCATGAGCCCTGCTATGTGGTCGAGGTTGTGCCGCACACGGTTCAGCACCGCGTAGTCAGCCGACAAGTCACTCATTCCGCCCCCGTTACTGCATGCTCGGACCATCCGCACGAGCAAAAGATCCTATGACCGTGAACGGAGGGCACGACAGGCACGAAGGGCAAGGGAGACGTAAAAACCGCACGTGACAAGCAGACAGACGGCAAAAATACGGTAGAACGCGAAGGCAACCGGGGCAAAAGCGGGAAGAGTCCGCGCTTCCCTCCCGGTGGTTCCGTTCCAGACGCACGCAAGCCCGACCTGCCACACCCCGTTCGCCGCCTTGGGCTCCGGCTCCGCCATCCCGCGTACGAGGACACAGTCCGGATACAGAGGTGGGCGGTTGGCGCACCTTGAGCCGGGTTTTCCCTCATGTCTCACAGGTTCGCGCTGGCGAAACCGTGAACCCCGCCGATAGCGTCTGTGTCCTCGACGAACTTCATTCTCACGGGGAGTCCACAGTGAAGCGCCGCACTTTGCCCGTTGCCGCCGCGCTGGCCGCGACCGCAGCCCTGCTGCTGACGGCCTGTGGTGGCGGGGACGACAATTCCAAGAGCAACGAAAAGATCGCGGGTGCTGGCACCGGTGGCGCCAAGACGTCGGCATCACCGAGCGCATCGGACGCCGCTGCGGGCATCGACCGTCCGGCGATGACGTTCCCCTCGGACTTCGAGATGGCGTTCGACATCACCAAGCCGTCCGATGCCAAGGAGGCAGCGGCTCTGGGTGACGCAGAGAACTTCGTGCGGGCCATCAACTACGGCATCATCCGGCAGGACCCGGAGGACGCCGCGTACAAGTTCTATTCCACGGCCGGCGACACCGCTCAGACCTACGCCAAGAAGCAGATCAAGCAGTACGTCGACGGCAGCTGGACCGTCACGGGGGTCCAGCGTTACTCGCAGGGCAAGGTCGACCTGGCCGCCGACGGCAAGCGCGCGTCCGTCTCCTTCTGTGACGACGACTCGAAGTTCTACGGCAAGGAAGTCAAGTCCAAGAAGATCCTCAAGACCAGTCCCAGTGACAAGGATTACTACTACTTCGAGATCGTCATGACGGCGTCTCAGGAGGTCCGGGGCCTGTGGACCGCGGAGGACATTGAAGTGCAGACGGAGGCCACGCAGTGCAAGGCTTGAAGCGTCACACGATCGGTGTCGCCGGGTTGACCGCCGCCTTGCTTCTCGCCCCGGCGCACAGCGCCTTCGCCGGCGGCCCTGTCGACAAGGGCACGACCAACACCAAGAAGGACACCGGTCTCAAGGACGACACCCTGTACGCGGCGGTCTCCTACGACACCTCGAAGAACGGCTCCGGCTCGTCCGTGGGTCATGTCTCGGCCACAGGAACCTCCTGGACGCCTCCGGCCTGCTGGCTTGCACCCAAGTGGACGGCCGAGCAGTTCGCCAAGGAGACGGAGTCCGAGTACAAGGACGTCACGACCGACCCCAACCAGCCCAACTACGCGAAGAACGCCACATCCCAGTTTCGGGAGAAATACAAGGACGGCGAGTACAAGAACTACAACCTCGACAAGCAGGACGACGGCATGTGGTGGGGAGCGGTCGAGAATCCGAACGCGCCCATCCTCGAGAGAACAGCCTGCAATTCGACACTGCCTTTCTGGGCTGAGAACGGCGAAACCCCCAAGGTCAAGACCGCCATCTCACCGGAGATACTGGCGGGGCTCGCCTATGAACAGATCAAGGTTCCGGGCACCGAGGTGACGCTTGCTCCGAGCGGCACCACCAAGGTCAACCTGGCAACCTGGGCATGGCTGGACAAGGGAGACTTCAAACCTGTCTCCGTCACCGCGTCGATCACCGCGCCTGGTCTGAACATGCAGGCCACCACCGTGGCCAAGCCCGTCTCGCTGAAGCTTCAGCCCGGAACCGAAGACGCCGAGACCTATCCGGCTTCCGGCGAGTGCGCGATCAACGACGACGATTCGATCGGTGAGCCGTACGAGACGGGAAGGGCCCACGAGACGCCCCCCTGCGGCATCAAGTACCTGCGGTCGTCGGATGGCGGCACGTACAAACTCCAGGCCACAGTCACCTGGGAGATCACCTGGACCGGAACCGGAGGCACCGGCGGTGACCTGCCTGACGGAACCTTCGGCAACGACCAGGACGTCAGGGTTCAGGAAGCTCAAGCCGTGAATCGCTGAAAGGGATTGTCTCCTTACATGGGCAGGATGAGCCTGACCGAACGGGTACAGAGTCGTCTCGGCGTCCCCTCCCTGTGTGTCGCCTGGTGCAGGATCGGCAAGATCCCCGAACCACCCGCCGAGGTACACCAAGCGGCCGGATCCGCGCCCCTGCGCCCTGCCTTCATAAGGCCACTCGGCATCTTCGGCGTCATTCTGGGAGCACCTCTACTGTTCATCGGCACGTTGCTGAGTCCTCTCGCCGCGGGTGAAGAGGCTCTCCAACGCATGCTGTCGACCACGGGCGAACAAGAAAGGCACCGCGCCGCCAAACTCGAAGAGAAGCGGCGACAAGCGGCCATAGTCGAACTCAAGCTCGACAGGACCTTCGACGGCGACTGGAACGGTGCCGCCGGCCAGTTCCTGCTCCGCTGGTACAGCCGCTCGTCACACCACAACCGCCTGCTCGTCCTGTCCCAGGACCGCATCATTCTCGCGTCCCCGCCCAAGCGTGTCTCCATACGGCAGGAAGAACAGATACAGGTCGTCGCCGAAATTCCGGCCACGGAGGCGGTGGTCGAGGACCCCCTCGCCGGGCTTCACGCGAGCGACCTGCTGCGCGTCCGGTTCCGCGACGGCTCCTGGCTCACGGTCGTCACCGAGGAGACGCGTAGTGAGGTGCACATGCACCTCCTGAGGCAGACCAGGACGGAGGGCTGAGCACAAACCGGCAGAGGCACGATCAGGAAACGGACCAGCCACACAGTGTCCGGTTCGCGCCACATTGACCATGTTGGCAAGGAAGTTCGCGCTGGCGAATCGAGAACCTCGCAGATAGCGTTTGTGTCCTTGCCAAACATCTGTCTCACGGGGGAGTCCACAGTGAAGCGCCGCACCTTGCCCGTTGCCGCCGCGCTCGCCGCGACCGCAGCACTGCTGCTGACGGCGTGCGGAGGCGGGGACGACAGCTCCAAGGGCAACGACAAGATCGCGGGGGCCGACGGAACGGGAGGCTCCACCTCTCCATCGCCGTCCGCCTCAACCTCCGCCTCGACCGAGAAGAACGCGCCGAGTTTCGACTTCCCGTCGGACATCACGGTGGTCGTCGATCGGGAGTCGACGGGAGATGCCACCAAGGACGCGGTTCTGCGCGACCTGGCGTACGCGGCCGAGGCCCGGCTCGAGGCTTTCGCCAAGGGGAACGGCCAGACCGCCAACCTGAATCGCTACTTTGCGGGATACGCCCGTACCTACTGGATCGGCAGGGTTGCGGAGCTCAAGAAGCAAGGGCTGACCGTTACGGGACACTATCGGTACTTCGATTTCGAGGTCACCGACATCGCCAACAGCAAGACAGCAGCCGTCCGATACTGCGAGGACCAGAGCAAGGCGTACGGCAAGGTCATCAAGACTCAAAAGGTGCAGGTCACCAAACCGAGTGACAAGGATTTCGTCCTCAACACGCTCCAGGTCGCGAAGGACTCTGCAGGCGACTGGCAGGTCACGCGGCAGAGTTGGAAGAAGGGTGACGCCTCGTGCGTGCGGGGGTAGGTGTCCGAGCCGCTCGTCCCGCTTTTCGGACGGCGGCGGCCGTGAGCCTGGTCGTCGCGCTGGGAGCGGGCGCTCCGGCGTATGCGGGTGACCCCTCCTACGGCGGTGACGAGGGCGACGTCCAGCCGACCCCACCCAGCTCCGGCACCGACTCAGGTGGCAGCTCCGGGACCGGAACCATCGGCGCCCATATCCAGATCAGTCAAAGCAAGACCGGCGGCTCAAGCAACTCCACCTCGAAGGCCACGTCCTCCAACGCCAACTGGAAACCCCCCGTCTGCTGGTACGAGCCCATGTACACGCCGGACGAGTACGAGGACTTCATCAAGTCCTCGTACAAGGGAGCCCAGGAACCGGCGGCGAGCTACGCCAAGAAGCGCGCCGACGAGGACTACCACAAGGGCGACAAGGGCCTGTGGTGGCAGGTGCAGTTCCGGAACGACGACTACACCGACGCCTGTCCCGTGACCCCGGCCAACTGGGAGATCTGGGTCCCGCCCGCCCAGCCGAAGGCGGACCCCAACCAGCTGACCCCGGAGATCCTCTCCGAACTCGCTTACAACTCCACGAAGTTGCCGAAGCCGCCCGTGGTGCTGAGCCCGAGCCCGGACCGGCTCAAGGTGAACCTCGGTACGCGGGTGAAGTTCGAGGGTGACTTCGATCGCGTCTGGACGACCGCCAGCATCAACTACAAGGGTGTCCAGATGGCCGCGACGACCGTCGCGACCCCCCTGGCGCTCAAGGTCGAGGCCGGCACGGCGGACGCCGACCCGCAGTCGTGCACGTACGACCTGGTCAAGGGCGA
This sequence comes from Streptomyces hyaluromycini, assembly GCF_002217755.1. Classification (GTDB taxonomy): domain Bacteria; phylum Actinomycetota; class Actinomycetes; order Streptomycetales; family Streptomycetaceae; genus Streptomyces; species Streptomyces hyaluromycini. Next base: position 1,541,567 of record NZ_BCFL01000016.1, read on the forward strand.
CAACGGGTACACGGTCGACAGCAAGGACGCCGGCTGCAACGTCACTTACCTGCGTTCGTCAGGTACCGGCACCTACCCCTTCAAGGCGTCGATCACCTGGAAGGTGACCTGGACGGACTCGGCCGACCCCGACGGACCCGCACGGCAGCCGGGCCTGCCCGACGGCCTGTCCACGTACGAGCAGAACGTGACCGTGAAGGAAATCCAGGCGGTCAACCGCTGATGAGACGCAAGCGGCCCGCCGAGTTCCGGCTCAGGGCCGCTCCAGGAGACCGGAATCCGACATGAGTGACCTGCGCCTCGAAGACACGATCTTCCAGGACCTGAAGAAGACCTTCTCGTCCATCAGCGACCGCATGGAGACCACCCGCCGCACGCTCCGCAGCGCGGACGCCTCGGCCGTCGGCGAGAAGCAACTCGTCGAAGACGTCCAGGACTTCGCCGACGACTGGGGCTACGGCATCAAGCAGCTCGGCAAGCACACCCAGGGTGCCGTGAAGATGATCAACAAGATCGGGGAGAGCTTCGGCAAGCTCGACCTGGACCTGGCCGAGTCCCTCAAGGCTCCGCAGCAGAAGGGCAAGTGACGTGGCTGGGCAACGGCCGGCCTTCCCCCACATAGGCTGGGATCCCACGCCGGGAAGCGTGGAGGACACCCGGGACCTCGCCAAGCAGCTCGGCAAACTGGCCGGCGAGCTGGGTACGGCGCTCGGAGAGCTGGAGCGCATCGAGACCGGTGCCTGGAAGGGCAAGACCGCGGTCGCCTTCAGCGAGTACGTCGGCAAGGACGTCACCCCGCTCATCCGCAAGAGCCACGAGTCCTTCGACAAGGCATCGCGTGCGCTGCACCGCTGGGCCGACGACCTCCAGGAGTTCCAGGTCCGGGCGGACCGGCTGGAGAAGAGCGCCGGGGACAAACTCGACGCCAAGGCGGAGGCGCAGGGCAAGGCCGGCAGCGACGGCAGCATGGAACTGGGCAAGGCGTCCAGCGCGGTGGACGGGGTCATCCAGAAGGTCCACGAACTGGAGGAGGACTACCGGGCGGCCGCCCGCCAGGTCAGCAAGGAGCTGGACAAGGCCGGCGACATCGCCCCCGACGAGCCCGGCTTCTGGGACAAGCTGGGGCACGGGATCGCGAACGCGTGGGATGCCACGGGTGACTGGCTCAAGGAACATGCCGACCTGATCAAGGAAATCGGCGACATCCTCAGCGACGTCACCGCGATCCTCGGCGTGCTGGCCATCATCACTCTGCCCTTCGAACCTCTCGGCGCGATCTTCGGTGCTGCGGCGGTTCTCACCAGCGGAATGGCGCTGCTGGCGCACTCGGTCGCCAAGGCAAGCGGTGCTGACGTCAGTTGGCTCACCATGGGCACGGACGCACTGGGGCTGCTGCCAGGTATCGGCCTCCTCGGAAAGGGCGCCAAGGTGGCCAGCAAGGCAGCCGCGGCCGAGCGGATCGCGGAATTCGGCAGTGGCTTCAAGGTGTCCGGCATCGAGCGCGCCTTCAACGTGATCGCAACGGGCGACATGGCAAAATCGGTCGAGGGCGGTGTCGGCCTGCTGGGCAGGCGGATCGTCCTGGGCGGTGCGGGGAAGGACCTCGGACTGCTGTCCCATGAGAGCGGTGCGATGAGCCGCCTGGCCGGGCTCGCCGAGGCGGGGTATCACCAAGGCCAGTGGCTCGGTACCAAGGGCCTGGCGCTCGCCGGCGAGAAGTTCACGGTCGACCCGTTGAGCAAACTGGGCAGAGGGATCGATGTGGCAGGCAAGGTGCTCCCCAAGGGGATCAGCATCGGCCTGCACAGCGGTGACTCGGCCAACCCGGGCGACAGCCTCCAGCAGTCCGCCACAGCACATTGAGGCACGAGAAGATGACGAGATGGCAACCTGACCCCGACGAGACCCTGCTCGCGCGCTGCGGAGTGAGTTTCGCCACCGGCGTCGCCACACCTGTGTCCGGGATGCGCTGGTTCAGGGACACGACGCGACGGGACATCCAGGGCGAGCTGCCGGGCTGGCCGGCGGGTCCGGAATTCACCGCCCGCGCCAAGAGCGAGAGCCGCCTGCGTGAGGGGGGCAAGTTCGGTGCTCGCTTTCTGCTCGTGGCGACCCTCGGCGTCCTTGAATCGCTGGCCGGGTCGGGCAGCACAGGAAACGTCTCGCGGCTCGGACAGCCAGAGGAGCCGGAGAACGAGGTCGAGGACTTCCCCGTCATGTGGGCGGCTCCCGGGAGCCTCGCCCGTACCCTCCCGTGGCAGCTCGACCCCGGACGGCGTCCCGACACCGATCGAACCCATCTGGTGGTGACGGACCGGCGGGTCCTCGTCCTCGGACTGCTGGACGACAAGAGCGCTCCCCATGACGAGGTCCTGTGGGAGACCGAACGGTCCAACATCAGCACCGTGAAACGGATGAAGTTCAGCCAGTACAAGGTGGACTTCAAGCTCGTGTTCGCCGACGGATCATGGAGTCGCCTCGCGGGTTGGAACACCAATTGCCGTGACGATGTCACCCGGCCCCTGGCCACCAGTCCTGAACTGGTGTCCGGCGACGCGCTGACAGAGGGGCAACAGCGGACCGTCGCGGAGTTGCTGGAGCGCCAGAAGGGACCCGGCGATCTCGTGATCAGTCGTCGGCCGAGCGGCCACTTCCTCGCCGACTATCTGAGGACCAGCACGATCGATCCCGACTACGGAGTCAGCAGCGACTTCTGCCTGATGGGCGCCGACGGCGAAGACGTTCCGTTCCAAGAGGGCGACCTCTAAACCGGATTGGAAGCGGAAACCCAGTGACCACGCCTCTCATAACGGTCGAAGCGGATGTCCCTCCCCTGACGTTCGACGTCCCCGAGGGCTTCTTCACCCTCCCCCTGGCAGCCGAGCCCGAAGCGCGGGCCGCACTGTCCGACACCTTCGTTCGGGACCTCTACTCCCAGGGCGACGAAGCGCTGTGGAACCCGGCCGCCCCGTACTACGCGGCCCTGGCCGAGCAACTGGCCCTCAGTGGTGTTTCGTACTCGGCCCTGGGTTTGTTCTCCACCGAAGACGACGGCGTCGTCCAGTGCGCGTTCACCGTGGCGGCTGTCGAAACCGATCATGCAGACCCCGAAACGGCGGCACACGGAATCCTGGTCGCCCTGTCCCGTGATCCGCACCACGACACGCGCTGGATGGATCTCCCCTGTGGCCCCGCGGTCTCCTGCGTGACCATGCGCGAGGTGACACTCTCACCGGAACTCACTGCCGATCACACGGAGAAACAGCTCCTGACCGGGCAGATCCAGGTCCATATCCCGTTCCCGACCGGCCCTTACACCGCCGTATTCACGCTCCACACGGCTTCCACCGAATACTGGAACGAATTCTGCGACGGAACGGTGGCGATCCTGCGGACGGTGTCATTCCCCGCTCCTGAAAACGACACGGACTCAGCAGGACAAGGTAACAGCGGAGCTGGCGAGTCGGCCTTGGGCAACTGAGCGCCCCAGACTGGCACGCCCGGCGCTCGCGTCCTGAGAAGGAGCGAGGCGGATCGCAAGTTGCTGCTGCCGAGAAGCCAACAGGACGGCAGGGACCGCGCAACGCGATGCACAGCCCATTCAGACGTTCGACCCATCCCCTTCGCGGGCGTCAGCGTCTGATTCCGGCATCCCAATGACGTACGTCCCCTTCGCGGGCAGTGTCGCGACCAGCCCTCGTTTGCGAAGTTCGACGATGGCACGGCGCACAGTGCCGATGCTCACGCGGTACAGATCCGTCATGGCTCGCTCACCAGGCAGTGCAGCACCCTGCGGCAGCTTTCCAGAAGCGATGTCTGCCGCGATGGCGTCGGCGAGTTTCACGTACTCATAGCGCGGAAGCTCGGTCATGTCTCCACCGTGCCGCAACCCTACGCACATCGCAGGAGTAGAACGCGTCCCACCGCAGTGGGACGCTGAATATATCTGGAGGGTGCGGGGGGACGCAGTTACCGGTATGGTCGAAATGACAGGACCCCGGCGAGGTGGCTAGACCTCCCGGGGCATGGCCAACGCTTACCAGGAGCGTCGACATGCACGACCTTATCCCCCGCACCCTCCAATGGCTGCGCCTCCTGTTCACCCCCGGAACCGGGAAACGTCGCCGTCGTCCTCATCGCCCGCCCTTCCCCCACCTGCACCTCACCCTCGTACGCTGCCCCCTCACCGCCGAGCACCCGCACCTCCCCAACCACCGCTCGCCGTACGGCCTCGCCGCCTTCCTCGACGGCACCGACTCCGCGCTGGTCCGCCCCTACCTGACCGCCTACGAGCGCGAGGCCGCCCTCCAGCAGCGCCGCCGCCTCGCCCTCGTACTCGCCGCCGACTTCGGGATCGACCTGGACCAGCACGTGATCGGCGCGCCGGAGGTGGCCGCGTGATGGAACGGGCCAACAGCCACGCGCACACCCCGGCCTCCCCCCGGCTCCTCCCTTGGCCCAACCCCGAGGGCAAGCCGTGCTACCTGGTCACGGACAACAACGGCGGGTATCTCAGCCGTCTTGCCGACGACTTGGAGGCCGCCCAGCTCGCCACCGGTACCGATGTCCTCGGCCGTGCCCGCCAGGTGCTGGACGACCCGATGTCGCCGTACACGGAGGTCCGCTACGCCGGCATCCGCCTCGCTGAATGCCTCAACGACGCGCTGCGCGTCGCCGAGTCACGGGGCATGCGCCTGGTCGTACCGGACGATGAGGAGGACCGCGAAAGCGCCCACGAGCGGGCAGCGCCGAACGCGGGTAGCGGCCTACGGGCGTGACTTCGAGGTGTCGGAGGAGCCGGGACTTTCCCCCTCTGGCGAGTGCGCCGTCAACGCCGACGGCTCCTCCAGCGAGACCTACTCCGGGAGACGCGGACGGAACGCCGTCCAACGGATTCAGGCACCTGCGTTCTTCCGGTGTCAGCGTCTTCAAGCTTCGGGCGAGGATCGCCTGGCAGGTCTCCCGGACGGGCACCGGGAGCGCAGGGGGAAGACCTGCCCGACGGTACCTTCGGGACCACGCAGGACGTCACCGTTCCGGAAATCCAAACCGTCAACTGCTTCGCGCTGCGGGGTCAGTTTCACGACCGGAGTCGCCACCTGCGTCGCAGGTATGCGGCAAACGACATGGAAGGTGGGACGGTTTTGCCCACGAGCACCGACCGCACGATACGGGACCGGCTCGGCGTCACTCCCGACGCGGCAGCCTGGTGCACGATCGGCAGGATTCCCGAACCACCCGACGAGGTACACCGGGTGGCAGGGTCGGCGCCCTTGCGCCCTGCCTCCATGAGGCCGCTCGCCATGCTCGGCGTCACACTCGGCACGCCCCTGCTGTACATCGGCAAGTTGCTGAGTCTCCTCGGCGCGGGTGAAGAGGCTCTCAAGCGCATGCTGTCGACCACTGGTGAACAAGAGCGACACCGCGCCGCCAAACTCGAAGAGAAGCGGCGCGACGAGGCCGTCGTCGAACTCGGGCTCGACAAGACCTTCGACGGCGACTGGAACGGTGCCGCGGGCCGTCTCCTGCTGCAGTGGTACAGCCATTCCTCCCACCACCAACGACTGGTCGCGCTCGCCGGGAACCGCATCCTGCTGGCCGCTCCTCCCCAGCGCGTGTCAGTGCGCCGGGACGCCTTCATGCAGGTGATCGCCGAAATCCCCGTCGCAGAGGCCGACCTTGTGGACCCGCTGCCCGCGTACAGGAACGACAGGCTGCGCCTGCGTTTCAAGGACGGCTCGTGGCTCACCCTGATCACCGAGGAGTGGCGCAGCGAGCTCCACAGGTACCTGAGGCGTCATCAGCAGTCGGACGACTCCCGGGCCGCCGAAGCCTGACAGCCGGGTGCGACGGAGCACATCACACGCTCCGTCGCACCCAGCCGTTCGACGACCTCGGACTTTACTAACCCTTGGCCTGCTTCGCCAGCTGGTCGTCCAGCTGCTCGTACGCTTCCTTGGCCTTCTTCAGGAAGTCGGACAGCCCGTGCAGGCCCTGGATCGTCTTCGTCGCGCCCTTCGTGAAGTCCTTCATGGAGTCGTCGTACGCTCCCGAGGCCTTCTGGGTGGTGAAGCCGTTCTCCACCAGCGCGGAAACGCGCTTCTCGACGTTCTTGATCTTGTCCTCAAGCTCGTGCATGTCCTTGATCAGGTCGCCCGCGACCTTCTCCATCTCCGCATATGTGAGATCCGTGTCTTTACTGGCCATGACGGCTTCCTCCCGTTGGTGTGGCCTCAGGGCCTTCCCCCGTGGCACCGATCGCGCGGATCCTTTGGCCATGACATGGCCGTCCGCACGAGCAAAGATCCTACGGGGGTGACGCGTGCGACCGCACGGTCCTTGTGCGGCGGAATCGTGAACCACGCACATCCCGTTGCACCCGGGAAAGTGCGGGCGGCTAAGGTCACTTCCACTGTGTTGGGTGCTCTCGGTGTGTTGGGGGACGGAACGTGCGCCTGAGTCTGACCGTCGTCGACCCGGTCGGCGGTGCCACCGCCGACGTGGTGCTCGACGCAGATCCCGAGTCGACCGTCGGTGACGTCGCAAGGGAGTTGGCCCGGCAGGTCGGTCTGGGATATCCGGACGGCAGCGAGGGCGGCGCCCAGGTCATACCCATCGGCGCGCACCGGCAACAGGCCGCCGCCGTCCACTTCTCCGGTCCGCACGCCTACGTCGACGGGTACGCCCTCGACCCCGCCGCCACCGTCGTCGGCTCGCCCCTCCGGGACGGTGTCGTCGTCAGTCTCCACGACCCCGCCGGGTGCCTGCTCGGCGAGCCCACCGGTGTCGTGGAGTTCCGGGTCGCCGGCGGTCCCGCCGCCGGCGCCGTGCACCGGCTCGGGGTCGGCCGGTACGACATCGGTAGCGGGCCTGCCTCCCACCTCCGCGTCGAGGACCCCGAGCTGCCCGCCCGCGCCGCCACCCTCACCATCGCCATCGACGGCACCTGCAAAGTGCGGACCCACATCGATGACGTGCGGTTGGACGGGGAGGAGTTCAAGGGGGACGGGGACTGGGTCCTCGGCGGACAACTCGCGCTCGGGAACACCCTGCTGGAGATCACCGGGTACGCCCCGCCCAACGCCGCCCTCAAGTGGTCCGACGACGGTGCCGGGCTCGACTACAACCGGCCCCCGCGGCTGCGCCCCGCCGACCGGCAGACGCACTTCTCGCTGCCCAACCCGCCCGGCGACTACGAGGCCCGTCCGCTGCCCTGGCTGATGGCGCTGCTGCCGCTGGTCGGCGCGGTCGTGTCCGTCTTCATGTTCCATCGCTGGTACTACCTGATCATGGCCGTGATGAGCCCGATCATGCTCTTCGGCAACTACTTCATGGACAAGAAGCACGGCAGGAAGTCACACGCCAAGCAGCTCAAGGAGTACAAGGAGCACAAGGCGCGGATCGAGGAGGAGGCGCAGGAGGCGCTTGTTGCCGAACGGTCCGAGCGGCGGGGCGCGGTGCCGGATCCGGCGGCCGTGCTGACGTACGGGACGGGGCCGCGGACGCGGCTGTGGGAGCGGCGGCGCACCGACGCCGACCATCTGCTGATCAGGTTCGGCACCGGGCGCGTGCCCTCCGAGGTCGAGCTGGACGACCCCGAGCAGGACGAGCACAAGCGCAAGGTCCGCTGGTACATCGAGGACGCCCCGGTCGGTCTGTCGCTGCGCGACCTCGGGGTGATCGGGGTCGCCGGGCCGGGGGATTCGGCACATGCGCTGGGCCGTTGGGCCGTCGCCCAGACCGCCGTCCTGCACAGCCCCATGGACGTGCAGTTCTACGTCCTCACCGACAACGACGCCGGTAATCGTTGGGACTGGGTGCGCTGGCTGCCGCATGCCCGGCCGAGCGGCGGCCAGGACGTGAACGTCCTCATCGGCACCGACTCCGAGACCGTCGGCGCCCGCGTCGGCGAGCTCACCCAGCTCCTCGACGGCCGGCAGAAGGCCTTGCAGCAGGGCGGGCGCAGCAAGATCGACGGGCCCGCCTTCTCCGACCCTGACATCGTGGTGGTGTGGGACGGGTCGCGGCGGCTGCGGTCCATGCCCGGTGTCGTACGGCTGCTGAAGGAAGGACCGGGCGTCGCCATCCGCTCCATCTGCCTCGACGAGGAGGAACGCTTCCTTCCCGGCGAGTGCCAGGGTGTGGTGGTCGCCGAGCCGCGGGCCAGTAAGGAGACCGCCGCCCAGGCATCGCCCGTGCCACAGCAGCAGGCAGCCGGCGGCTTCCCCTCCTTCCAGGCCTGGCATCCCCAGCACGGCGGCGGCGGTGAGGAACAGGCCCCGCAGGACCTGGAGTTGCGACTGCGCGTCGAGCAGAGCGGGGCGCTGCGCAAGCTGAACGTACGGCCCGACTTCGTCTCCGCCGCCTGGTGCGGCCGGCTCGCCCGCTCGCTCTCCCCGCTCCGGGACATCAGCGGCGAGAGCGAGGACTCCGCGCTGCCCGGCGCGAGCCGGCTGCTCGACGTGCTCCAGCTGGAGCCGCCCACGCGGGACGCGATCGCCGCGCGGTGGCGGATGGGCGGGCAGTCGACGATGGCGGTCGTCGGGGAGTCGTACGACGGGCCGTTCGGCATCGACCTGCGACGGGACGGGCCGCACGGGCTCATCGCCGGTACCACCGGTTCCGGCAAGTCCGAGCTGCTGCAGACCATCGTGGCCGCGCTGGCCGTCGCCAACACCCCCGAGAACATGACCTTCGTGCTCGTCGACTACAAGGGCGGCTCGGCGTTCAAGGACTGCGTGAAGCTGCCGCACACCGTGGGCATGGTGACCGACCTCGACGCCCACCTCGTGGAGCGGGCCCTGGAGTCGCTGGCGGCGGAGCTGAAGCGGCGCGAGCACATCCTCGCCGCGGCCGACGCCAAGGACATCGAGGACTACCAGGACCTGGTGAAGAGGGATCCGTCCCGGGCGCCGGTGCCCCGACTGCTCATCGTCATCGACGAGTTCGCGTCGATGGTGCGTGATCTGCCCGACTTCGTCACGGGGCTGGTCAACATCGCCCAGCGAGGGCGGTCGCTCGGGATCCATCTGCTGCTCGCCACCCAGCGGCCCTCCGGTGTCGTGTCGCCCGAGATCCGCGCCAACACCAACCTGCGGATCGCGCTGCGCGTGACCGACGCCGGTGAGTCGACCGACGTCATCGACGCGCCCGACGCCGGGCACATCGCGAAGAGCACGCCGGGCCGGGCGTACGTCCGGCTCGGGCATGCCTCGCTGGTTCCCTTCCAGTCGGGGCGGGTCGGCGGAAGGCGGCCGGGGGCGGCGGACCCGGCCACGCTCGCGCCCTGGGCCGGGGCGCTGTCCTGGCAGGACCTCGGGCGGGCCGCGCTGCGCAAGCCGAAGTCCGAGGCGAAGGAGGACGACGAGATCACCGACCTGAAGGTGCTCGTCGACGCCGTGCGCGAGGCCAACACCGCCCTCAGGATCCCGGCCCAGCACTCGCCGTGGCTGCCCGCCCTCGACGACATGCTGCTGCTCGACGACGTACCGGCCGTGCAGGCGCAGGGCGCGCTGCCCGCCGCCGCGTACGGTGTCGAGGACCTGCCCGCCGACCAGGCCCGCCGTGCGGTCGCCGTCGACTTCGCGACCTTCGGGCATCTGATCATCGCCGGCGCCCCGCGCACCGGGCGGTCCCAGGTGCTGCGCACCATCGCCGGTTCGCTGGCCCGCACCAACTCCTGTGCCGACGTGCACCTGTACGGCATCGACTGCGGCAACGGCGCGCTGAACGCGCTGACCCGGCTGCCGCACTGCGGTGCCGTCGTCAGCCGCAACCAGACCGAGCGGGTGGAACGGCTCATGGCCCGCCTCTCCGGGGAGCTGAGCCGCCGTCAGGAACTGCTTGCCGACCGGGGGTTCGCGGACATCGGCGAGCAGCGGGCGGCCGTACCGGAGGCGGAGCGGCTGCCGCACATCGTGCTGCTCCTGGACCGCTGGGAGGGCTGGCTGCCCACCCTCGGCGAGCTGAACCACGGCGACCTCACCGACAAGATCATGGTGATGATGCGGGAGGGCGCGAGCGTCGGCATCCATCTCGTCCTCACCGGCGACCGGCAGATCCTGGCCGGCCGGATCTCCTCCCTCACCGAGGACAAGTACGGTCTGCGGCTCGCCGACCGTGCCGACTTCTCGATGCTGGACATCAACTCCCGCAAGGTTCCCGAGGAGATCCCGCCCGGCCGGGCCTTCCGCAGCGAGACGGCCGCCGAGACGCAGTTCGCGCTGCTCTCCGCGGACACCACCGGTCAGGGTCAGGCCGCGGCGATCGTCGCGATCGGCGAGGCGGCCGACGCCCGCGACGCGCAGGTGCCGCGCTCCCGGCGGCCGTTCCGGGTGGACGTGCTGCCGGGCCGCATCTCCTTCGAGGACGCCTGGGCGATGCGCGACCCGGCTGCGGCGGCTTCTCCGCTGTGGGCCCTGGTCGGGGTCGGCGGCGACGAACTCACCGCCTTCGGACCGGACCTGGCGCAGGGCGTGCCCGCCTTCGTGATCGGCGGTCCCGCCAAGTCCGGCCGCTCCACGACCCTGTTGGGCTTCGCCCGCTCCTACCTGGCCAACGGCGTGCGGATCGTGGTCGCCGCGCCCCGGCAGTCGCCGCTGCGCGAACTCGACGGCCGGGACGGCGTGCTGAAGGTCTTCACCGGCCGGGACGTGGACGAGGACGAGCTGACGGAGGTGCTGGCGTCGGCGTCCCCCGCCGAGCCGATCGTCGTGCTGGTCGACGACGCCGAGGTGCTGGACGACTGCGACGCCGAGGACGTCTTCAAGCGGATCGTGGAGAGCGGCACCGAGCAGGGGCTGGCCGTCGTCATCGCCGGTGACGAGGACGAGATCTGCGACGGCTTCTCCGGCTGGCAGGTCGACGCCAAGAAGGCCCGCCGGGGCATCCTGCTCTCCCCGCAGGAGTCCGGCTCCGGCGAGCTGATCGGCATCCGGACCACCCGCGCCATGGTGGGCGGGCCGATCCAGCCCGGCAAGGGCATGCTGCACCTGGGCAGCGGGGAGCACGTCACGGTGACGACCCCGCAGTAGTACGCCAAGGCCGGGGAACCCTTGCAGTACGCCAAGGCCGGGGAACCCTTGCAGTACGCCAAGGCCGGGGAACCCTTGCAGAACGGCAAGGCCGGGGGATCCTCGGAACCCTCAGTCGCCCGCCTTCGACATCACCGCCACCGGATTCCCCTCCGCCGAGCTGTCCGACGTGTAGACCAGGTCGCCGTGGCTCGGGGTCAGGTAGACGGTGTTCGTGCCGGGGTCGCAGCCGTCGTGGTTGCCCTCGGCGCCCTCCGAGGAGGCGACGAGCCTGGTGGCCGTCACCGATCTCAGGGTCAGGATGTCCGTGCAGACCCCGCCCAGCTGGTCGGTCTGCCGCAGGCGGCCCAGCTCCTTGCCGACCGCAGCCTGTTCGACGGTGACCCGGAAGGTGCCGATGGGCAGGTTGCCGGACAGAGCGGTGGCCGAGCCCTGCCAGGTGCCGAGGTAGGCGGCCGGGATCGCCCCGCCGCCGGACGCGGACGGCGCGGACGCCGAGGGCGACTTGGCGGCGGCGCCCGCGTCACTGTCCGCCCCGCCGCCGTCGGTCCCGAGGAACGGCTTCACCAGGAACCCCACCCCGACGGTGACCACCGCCAGCGCCGCGGCCACCGCGAGCGCGACCGTGCAGCTCACCCGCCGCCCGCGCCCGTCCGCCCCCGGTACGGCGGTCGCGGCGACGCTCACGGACACCTTGCCGGGCTTCCCCGGCTTCCCGGGCGTCCCCTCCGGCGTGGGCACGACATCCCGCGGTTCCGGTACGACCGCGGGCGGCACCGTCGGCGGCGGCCCGAACTCCCCGGCCACGGAAGGGGTGCTGAACTCCACCGGCCCGGACGCCGGTACCGCGGCCGGCACGGCCTCCGCCGCCTCCAGGTTCAGCACCTCCACGGCGCTCCGGCTCACCCGCTCTACCAGCGCCCCCGGCAGCCACCCGCCCGCCACCAGCCGCGCGGCCCCCTCCGGGGCCAGCCGCCGCGCCACCTCCGCCGGGCCGGGCCGCCGCCCCGCCTCCTTCGCCAGGCACGCCTCGGCCACCTCCCGCAGCTCGCCGCTCAGCGCGCCGAGTTCGGGTTCCTCGTGGACGACCTTGTAGAGCAGGGCGGCCGAGGAGTCGCCCGGGAACGGCGGCGCCCCGTTCGCCGCGTAGGCCAGCACCGCGCCGAGGGAGAAGACGTCCGCGGCGCCCGTGGCGCCCTTGCCGAGGATCTGCTCCGGGGACATGTATCCGGGCGAGCCGATCGACACCCCCGACGACGTCAGTGACGCCGTGCCGTCCGTGGCGCGGGCGATGCCGAAGTCGATGAGCAGCGGGCCGTCCAGGGTCAGCAGCACGTTCGACGGCTTCACGTCCCGGTGCACCAGACCCAGTTCGTGCACCGCCGTCAGCGCCTCGGCCAGCCCGGCGCCGAGCGCCCGTACCGTGTGCGCGGGCAGCGGGCCGCCGTCGGTCACGGCGGCCGTCAGGGAGGGACCGGCCGCGTAGGCGGTGGCGACCCAGGGCACCGGCGCGTCCGGGTCGGCGTCCAGGACGGGGGCCGTCCAGGCACCGCCGACCCGCCGGGCGGCCGCCACCTCGCGGCGGAAGCGGGCGCGGAACTCCTCGTCCAGCGCGAGGTGCGGGTGCACGATCTTGACGGCGACGGAGCGGCCGCCGGCCGAACGGCCCAGATAGACGCGGCCCATGCCGCCGGAGCCGAGCCGGCCGAGCAGTCGGTACGGCCCGACAGCCGTGGGTTCGTCGCCCGCGAGCGGCTGCATGCGCCCTCACCCCCAGAGAGTTCGGCAGCAGCCTATTCGCTCCGCGAGTTGTGCGGTTCTCCTGCCGCGGGCCGGTGGGGGCCTCCGCGGGCCGGTGGGGGCTGGTCGCTCCCCCAAGTTCTCGGCTTCGCTCGAACCCGGGGGGACCCCCATCGCGGCGGTAGCCGCATAGCCGATACGGCCCCGCGCCCCTTTGGGGCGCCTCCCCTCACGGGGTGGCATTCGCCAGGTCGTGTCACGGCGCCAGCAGGTCGACCTTCACGTCCGCCGCGAACCCGGTCGTCGGGCCCACCCGGCGGGCGAACTCCGCCACCGCCGCCAGCTGTGCCGCGCCGAAGCTGAAGTCGAGGGTGGTGAAGTACTGGGCGAGGGTCGCCTCGTCGAAGGCCTCCCAGCGGGCGGCCTGTTCGGCGACCTTGGCGACCTCCTCCAGGGAGAGGTTGCGGGAGTCGAGGAAGGCGCCGTGCACCTCGCGGGTGATGTGCGGTTCGCGCTCCAGGTAGTCCCGGCGCGCCGCCCACACCGCGAAGACGAACGGCAGGCCCGTCCACTCCTTCCACAGCGTGCCGAGGTCGTGGACCTGGAGGCCGAAGCGCGGGCCGTCCAGCAGGTTGGCGCGCAGGGCCGCGTCGCCGATCAGCACCGCCGCGTCCGCCTCCTGCATCATCAGGCTGAGGTCGGGCGGGCAGGTGTAGTACTCGGGCTGGACGCCGTAGCGGTCGGCGAGCAACAGCTGGGCGAGGCGGACCGAGGTGCGCGAGGTGGAGCCGAGGGCGACCCGGCGGCCGTCCAGCTGGTCCAGCGGCACCTGCGAGACGATCACGCAGGACATCACCGGGCCGTCGCAGCCGACGGCGATGTCCGGGAAGGCGACCAGGTCGTCGGCGTTGCGCAGGAACTCGACGAGGGTGATGGGCCCGATGTCGAGGTCGCCGCGCACCAGCTGCTCGCTGAGCTTCTCAGGGGTGTCCTTGGTCAGCTCGAAGTCGAGGAGGGTGCCGGTTCTCGCGAGCCCCCAGTAGAGGGGCAGGCAGTTCAGGAACTGGATGTGGCCGACGCGCGGCCGGGTGCGAGAATTGTCCACATCGCGAGACTAGACCCCATGGGGTACCGTGCTGGGACCGCCCCCGCCCCCCGCCCTCGGTGCCTCGACCGTCCGTACGGTCAACCCGTCTTCGGGGTCATTCAAACGTCCGGGTGACGTGATCTTGGCCTCTGTTGCTTTCGGCTGCCCACATGCTAGGCTCGCCGCAAGTTGCAGTTTGGTTTCCCTTGCAGTACAGAGCCTGCGGAGCATGTAACCGCGGGCTCTCGTCGTTTTCAGACATATGCAGTTGTGCGGCACTTAGTTTGTTTTCACACTTGCAGGTTCTGGAGCAGGGCGACCCTTTTGAGCCCAAGGAGGGCTTATGGCTACCGGAACCGTGAAGTGGTTCAACGCCGAAAAGGGCTTTGGCTTCATCGCCCAGGAAGGCGGCGGCCCCGACGTCTTCGTCCACTACTCCGCGATCAACGCCAGCGGGTTCCGCTCCCTCGAGGAGAACCAGCAGGTGAGCTTCGACGTCACGCAGGGCCCGAAGGGTCCGCAGGCGGAGAACGTCACCCCCGTCTGATCCCAGACAAACCAAGTCTGATCGCAGACTGAGTGCAGTACCCAAGGAGCCCCGCGCCGTCAGGCGACGGGGCTCCTGCCTTTTCACCGCCGCCTCAAATGTGCTGCATGACCAGCACGAACGTGGTGCCCGGAAGCAGCGCCTCGTAGGAGTGCGGCACGTCCCCGCGATACGTCAGGTAATCCCCGGGGTTCAATTCGACGGTTTCTCCGCGTGGCCCCGCCTTCACCTGCCCGCTGCATACGACGAGATGCTCGACCGTTCCCGGAATGTGCGGCTCGGACTCCCGCGGCGCGCCCGGCTCCATCCGCAGGTGGTAGATGTCCCGGCGGGCGCCGGGCGGGCAGGACGACAGCAGGGTGGCGGCGAAGTCGGCCCGCTCCGACGCGACCGTGGGCCCCTCCCCCGCCCGGATCACCTGGACGCCGGACACCGGCGGCTCCACCAGCGCGCTGAACGGCACGCCCAGCGCCACGCCCAGCGCCCACAGCGTCTCCACGCTGGGGTTCCCGCCGCCGGCCTCCAGCTGGGACAGTGTGGACTTCGCGATCCCGGCCCGCTTGGCCAGCTCGGACAGCGAGAGCCCGACCCGGGCCCGCTCCCGCTTCAGCGAACCTGCGATCCACTCCATCGGAAGCCGGTCCGGCCGGTCTGACCGGTCCGACCGGTCGGGTGCCTCGGACATCTGATTCGTTCGCTCCATCGGTACGACCGTTCGCCTTGACGAACACCACTGTGTGTGTTCATTGTAGAGAACATGCGTTCGTCACACCGAACCACTCGTCCGCCGGGCGCCCGAACGGGTACCTCGCTCGTCCGGGACAGTTCACTCGTCTGGCTGGCCGGCGGGATCGTCGGCGTCTCCTTCGGCGCGGTCAGCGTGGCCGGTGGCCTGCCCGTCTGGGTCCCGGTCGTGATGTCCCTCGTCGTCTACGCGGGCTCCGCCCAGTTCAGCGCGGTCGGCGTGCTGCTCGCCGGCGGCGGCCCGCTGGCGGCGGCGGCCACCGGCCTGCTCCTCAACACCCGTACGGCGGCGTTCGGCCTCGCCGTCGCCGACCTCCTCGGCCCCGGCCGCGCCACCCGCCTGCTCGGCGCCCACCTGGTCACCGACGAGACGGTCGCCTTCGCCCTGGCCCAGCCGGACCCGGCGCGCCGCCGCACCGCGTTCTGGATCTCGGGCCTCGGCCTGTTCGCCGCGTGGAACACGGGGGTGCTGATCGGCGCCCTCGCCGGCACGGCCCTCGGCGACCCGGCCCGCTACGGCCTGGACGCGGCGTTCCCGGCGGTCCTGGCGGCCCTGGTCCTGCCCGCGCTGCGGGCGGACGCGGGGGTACGCCGGGCGGCGCTGCCCGGCGCGGCGGTCGCCCTCGCGGTGACCCCGGCCGTCCCGGCCGGAGTCCCGGTCCTGCTCGCCCTTCTGGGCCTGTTCGCGTTTCCGGGGGTACGGCGATGAACGCGACGGTGGTCATGATCCTGGCGCTCTGCCTCGGCACGTACGCCTTCCGCCTGGTGGGCCCGGCGCTGCACGGCCGGGTGGAGGTCCCGGCGCGGGTCCAGGAGCTGGCGTCGGCGGGGGCGGTGGTCCTCCTCGTGGCCCTGCTGGCCACCGGCGCGCTGACCGAGGACGGCGGTTTCGCGGGCTGGGCCCGCCCGGCCGGGGTGCTGGTGGCGGGCGTACTGGCCTGGCGGCGGGCCCCGTTCGCGGTCGTGGTCCTGGCGGCCGTGGCGGTGACGGCACTGCTGCGGGCGGCCGGGGCCGGCTGAGCGCTCCGCCGGAAGGGCCGCGATGCGTCGTCGTTCGACCGCGGCACCGTCGTGGCTGGTCGCGCAGTTCCTCCCCCAGCCTTCGGCCGGGGGTACCCCCAGCGCCCCTTCGGGGCGCTGCCGAACCGCAGCGGACTGCGGCCGTTGTCAGTGCCGCCCGTTAGGGTCCGCGGGCATGACCGCCGACTTCATCACCGCCACCCGTACCTTCTACGACGCGATCGCCGACGACTACGCCGACCACTTCCGCGCGGAACTCGTCAACAGGCCCCTGGAGAGGGCTCTGTTGGCCACCTACGCCGAACTGGTCGGCGCCGGCGCCGAGGTGGCCGACCTGGGCTGCGGCCCCGGCCGGACCACCGCCCGCCTCGCCGCCCTGGGCCTGTCCGTGTTCGGTCTGGACCTGTCGGAGTCGATGCTCGCCGTCGCCCGCCGCGAGAATCCCGACCTGCGCTTCGTACCGGGCTCGATGCTGGAACTGGACCTGCCGGACGGGGCGTTGGACGGGGTGGTCTGCTGGTACTCGTCCATCCACACGCCTGTGGATCGACTGCCGGGGTTGTTCGCGGAGTTCCACAGGGTGCTCGCGCCCGGTGGTCATCTCCTCCTCGCCTTCCAGGTGGGGGATGTGGCGCGCCGGCTGGAGAACCCATGGGGACACCGGGTGACGCTCGACTTCGAGCGGCGTCGACCGGAGTTCATGGCGGAACTCCTGTCCGACGCCGGTTTCGAACTCCGGTCCCGTACCGTGCGCGAAGCCGAGGCGGAGCTCGGGGAGAGGGTTCCCCAAGCCTTTCTGATCGCCAGGACCTCCGCTTCCTGAGCGGGATCAGATACGGGCGAGGATGAGGGTCTCGGTGGGGGTGATGTTGCCCCGGGCGCGCCGGCAGAGGACCGAGACACCTGCGGCGACGGCGCGGTACGAGTCGGCCCGGCCAGGAGTGTCCAGATGCTCGGCAGTGGGCGTACGCGGGCCGGCGGGGCCGGCCACGCCCGCGCTGCGGAACCGCGTATCGGACACGGCCGGCCCACCCCCCTTTCGGTACGTCTAGAGCGCCCCGGCCAGGTCCAGGGCCGCGATGTACCCGAACGTCATGGCGGGGCCGATGGTCGATCCGGCGCCCGCATAGCTGTGCCCCATCACCGCGGCACTGGCGTTCCCGGCCGCGTAGAGCCCGTTGATCACGGACCC
The DNA here is from genome assembly GCF_002217755.1 of Streptomyces hyaluromycini. Classification (GTDB taxonomy): domain Bacteria; phylum Actinomycetota; class Actinomycetes; order Streptomycetales; family Streptomycetaceae; genus Streptomyces; species Streptomyces hyaluromycini. Next base: position 1,558,930 of record NZ_BCFL01000016.1, read on the forward strand.
GTCGCCGCGCAGCACCCGCGCCCGTTCGTCGGTCACCAGTCCGCCCTTCGTCCCCAGGTCGCCCGGCACGATCCGGAAGGCGTAGTACGGCGGCAGCCACAGGGGGGCCAGGCAGGAGTTGGGCAGCACGGACGGGTCCGTGTAGTAGTGGTCGTAGGCGCTGTCGCCGCGCTTGAAGTCGGTGTCCTTGCCGCTCACCGCCAGGGAGTTGAAGCGGTCGACGGTGGTGCGCAGGGCGGCGGCCGGGACGCCGACGGCGGCGGCGAGGGCGTCCCAGGTCCAGGCCTTGAACGCGGCGCCGGAGGTGTACCAGGCGTCGGGGAGCACGAAGGTCGGGGCCACGTCCCGGAACAGGTACCGGTTGCGGTAGTTCTGGTCGACGATCAGCCACGCCGGGATGTCGGGGTCGGTCGGGTTGCGGTCGTACATGACGTGGACGACGTCGCTGTAGGGAGCGGCCTCGTTGACGAACCGGCGGCCCGCCGCGTTGATCATCAGGCCGCCGGGGAGGGTGCGTTCGGCGAGGCAGAAGTACGGGTCGCCGGGGAGCGGGACGGCCGGCCCCCACCAGGCGTCGTCCATCAGCGCGAGCGCGCCGCCGGCCGCCGCCCCCGCCCGGATCCCGTCCCCGGTGTTCTCCTTCGCGCCGACGGTCCAGTCGGTGCCGATCGGCTGCCGCTGGTACTGCGCCCGCATGGCCGCGTTGTGCTCGAAGCCGCCGGACCCGACGACCACCCCGCGCCGGGCCCGCACCAGCCCGGCGGCGCCGCCCTGGGTCACCACCGCCCCGGTGACCGCCCCGCTCTCCTGGTAGAGGCCGGTCAGCGGGGTGTTCAGCCACACCGGTACCCCCGCGTCCAGCAGCCCCTTGCGCAACCCGGCCGCCAGCGACTGCCCCATGGTGAGCGGGGTCTGCCCGAGCAGCGCGGCCTGGGTCCCGCGGGCCAGGCACTCGGTGGCGACGGCGGCGCCCTTGGCGCTGACGGCCGCCAGCGCCAGCCACTTGTAGTCGGCGCTGAACACCACCATCCCGGACGGGACCTGGAGGTACGGCGGGTTCAGGTGGGCCAGTTCGGTGCCGAGCAGGTTGCCGTCGAGCTGGTCGGGTTCGATGGAGCGGCCGTTCGGCAGGCCGCCGGGCAGTTCGGGGTAGTAGTCGCTGTACCCCTCCATCCAGCGGAAGCGCAGCGGGCTGGCCGCCATGACCTGCGTCAGCATGGCCGGGCCGTGGGCGAGGAAGGCCTGTTGCCGGGCGGCGGGGACGTCGGAGCCGACCACCGCCGCCAGGTAGGCGGCCGCCTTGGCCGGGGTGTCGGGCACCCCGGCGGCCAGGATGACGGAGTTGTCGGGGATCCAGATCCCGGCGCCGGAACGGGCCGCCGAGCCGCCGAAGGTCGCCGCCTTCTCCACCACCACGCAGCTGAGCCCCTGCGCGGCGGCGGTGAGCGCGGCGGTCATTCCGGCGGCCCCCGCACCGACGACCACGACGTCGTACGTGCCGAGCACCGGCAGCCCGGCACCGGACGCGACGCCGCGCGCCCCGGCGGCGAGGGCCAGCCCCGTCGCCGCCGTGGTGCCCAGCACCTGTCTCCGGGTGGGTTTCGCACGCTCCGACATGACCGATCCCTCCAGACCTGACGGGAACATGAGGATCGGGGAGGGAAGGTCCCGCGGGGGTCTTGTGAAGTCAAGGGCCGCGCGTCGAACGACGGGGCGCCCGTATATCCGTAACCCTTGCCCAATGAGAAGACATCTCGTATGAGAAGTCTTCTCATTCTGTTACGGTTGCCGTGTGGGGCTGCGGGAGAAGAAGGCGCGGAAAGTACGCGAGGCGATCTACGACGCCATGCTCGCGCTCGCCGAGCGGGACGGCTACGAGGCGGCCACGCTGGAGCAGGTGGCGGACCGGGCCGAGGTCGCGGTCTCCACGGTCTACCGGTACTTCGCGAACAAGGACGCGATCCTGCTCGACCCGGTCGAGAGCGATGTCGGTGCGCTCGCCGGCCTGTTCCGGGCCCGGCCCGAGGACGAGGACGTCACCGTCTCGCTCCGCTGGACCGTGCACGACGCCCTGGACCGCACCCCCGAGCAGCTGGACCGGATCCGCAGGCTGCGCGCGCAGCTGGACCGCGCGCCGGGACCGCGGGCGCGGTTGTGGGATCTCATGCACCGGGAGCGGCTGCTGCTGGAGGACGCGATCGCGGAGCGCAGCGGCCGGGACCAGCTGTGGAACGCGGCGGCCGCGCACCTCGCGTTGGTGATCGTCGGGATGGCGTACGACCACGAACGCGACAGCTTCGACACGACGCGGCCGGCCGACCACGCGGACCGGATCATCGCGATGCTGCACGCCGGCGCCGGGGCCCCGCTGCCGGCGCCGGCAGGGCGAGCGGACCAGGACCGCCCGTGACCGGCGAACCGATCGACGTGGTGATCGCCGACGACCAGGAACTGGTGCGGGCCGGCTTCGAGATGATCCTCGACGCCCAGCCGGGCATCCGGGTCGTGGGCGTGGCCGGCGACGGCGTGGAGTGTGTCGAGCTGGTCCGCCGGCTGCGGCCCGACGTCGTGCTGGTCGACATCCGGATGCCGCGGCTGGACGGGCTGGAGGTCACCCGGACACTGACGGGCGAGCGAGGCGGCGGGCACGGTGCCGGTGACGGGCCGAACGTCGTCGTGATCACCACCTTCGACCAGGACGACTACGTACGGGACGCGCTGCGGTACGGCGCCTGCGGGTTCCTGCTGAAGGACGCGTCTCCGGAGCTGCTGGTGGAGGCGGTCCGGGCGGCCGCCCGCGGGGACGCCCTGGTCTCGCCCGCGGTCACCGTCCGCCTGCTGGGCGAGCTGCAGCACGGCCCGCGCAGCGGGCGGGACGCGGAGGCGGCCGGGCTGAGCGTCCGGGAGACGGAGATCGTGCGGCTGGTGGCCGTGGGCCGCACCAATCAGGAGATCGGCGAGGAGCTGTTCCTGTCGCTGTCGTCGGTGAAGACGTATCTGGCCCGGATCCAGGCCAAGACCGAGGCCCGCAACCGGGTGGAGATCGCGGCCTGGGCGTGGGAGCACGGCGTGGTCACTTCGCGGTCCTGGTAGCACCGCGCACCGATCGCGGCGGGTGCGGTGGCGAGTCCGGGGACCGGGGCACGCTGGCCCGGACCTCCCACTGGGCGGGGTCGACGGCACCCGCCCAGAACTCGCCGTCGAGCGCCTCGACGCGCTCCCGCAGCCCGATCAGGCCGAGCCCGCTCTGTCCGCCGGCGGGACTGCCGATGCGGCGGTGCGGCAGGCTGTTGGCCACCGTCACGTGCAGCCAGTCCGGGTCGGCGTCCAGCCGTACGACCACCCGCTCGCCCGGCGCGTGGCGGTGCACGTTGGTGAGGGCCTCCTGGACCACCCGGTACACGGATGTCTCCACCTCCGGGCTGAACCTGCTGGTCCGGGCCGCCGCGCCGGCCTCCAGGCGGGCGGCGGGGGCCTCGGGCCGGCCCCGGGAGAAGCCGGCGACGAGGTCGCCGAGCCCGGAGAGCAGGTCGGCGGGGCGCAGCGCCTGGTGGTCGTCCTCGCGCAGCACGCGGACCAGGCGCCGCATCGACTCCAGGGTCTCCGTCCCGGACCGGGAGATCGCCTCCAGGGCCGGGTCGACCTTCTCGGGCGCGATCGCGTGCACGGTCCGGGCCGCGTTGGCCTGCACGATGATCCCCGTCATGTGGTGGGCGATGAGGTCGTGCAGGTCACGGGCGAGGGCGAGCCGCTCGGCGTAGCGCACCTCCTGGACGGCGCGCCGGCGGCGGGCCTCCAGGGCGCGCAGGGAACAGCCGATGAGGACCGCCAGCGCGAGGGCGACCGTCAGCACGTACTGCCCGGCCACGAAGCTGAACACGGTACGGCCGCGCAGCGGCATCATCAGCACGGCGGCGACCAGGGCGGCGGCGGTCCATGCCGTGGTGCGGTCGGACGCCGTCTCGGCGAGCACCCGGACGATCAGGAAGAGCAGGGCGAGGAGCTCCAGGAGGCCCCAGTCGCCCACCGGCCGCGGGTCCACCAAACATACGCAGGTCAGCGCGGCGGACATGGCGGCGATGCCCAGCGACCTGGCTGTGAGCGAGGGCGACCAGCGGGTGTCGGGCAGCGCCAGCACGGCCAGCGGACCGGTGACGAACACCGGCAGCCAGCGGATGGGTGAGCTCGCCTCCCCCGGGTTGTACACCGCGAGGATGTCGACCACCCAGGTGAGGGCCAGGGCCAGCAGTGCGGCGGCGGTGATGAGTCGCCGTACTCCGGGCGAAAACGGAAGTTTCCAGTCCACGCCTACCAGAGTAGAAAACCGACCCGCTCCCGTGGTGTCGGCCGGATGACCGACACGGTCCGGCGACGCCCGTACCAGAGGCTGACGCGGCCGGGGTGCGGCCCGGCGCAGCATGGTTTGCGGGGCACGGGCGTCTCCCCGGCGCCGGTGCCCCGCCACCGCGCCCGTCGACGACGACAGGCCGCGCATGCCTGGAGCACCGCCCCGTGCGCACGGTCCTCGACCCCAGCCGCATGTGTCTCCGCCCCCACCCTCGTTCCGACGTACGGAGTCTCTTTTCGTCATGGCTACTTTCCTGCACCGGATCGGTCGCCGCGCCTTCGAGCGCCGCTGGCTGGTTCTGCTGCTCTGGGCGGTCGTACTGGGTGTCGCGGGCGCCGCGGCGGCCGGCAGCAGCGGAGGCGGCAGTTCCAGCGTCACGCTGCCCGGCATCGAGGCACAGAAGGCGTACGACCTGCTCGGCAAGAAGTTCCCGGCCGCCAACGCCGAGGGGGCGAGCGCCCGGGTCGTCGTACGGGCGCCCGCCGGGCAGAAGCTCACCGGCCGCGAGCCGAAGGCCGAGGTGAAGGCACTGCTGAAGGACCTGGAGCAGTCCTCGCCGCGGGTCGCCTCGGTCACCGACCCCTTCACCGCCAAGACCGTCAGCGCCGACCGCACCACCGGCTATCTCCAGGTCACCTACTCCGCCAAGGCGGCCGACCTGACCGACACGGACCACAAGCACCTCGACAAGGTGCTCGAAGAGGCCCGCGACAAGGGCCTGACCGTCGAGGCGTCCGGCACCGCGCTGACGGCGGCCGAGGCGGGCGGCTCCTCGGAGGCGATCGGGTTCGCGCTCGCCGCGCTCATCCTGGTCGTCACGTTCGGCTCGTTCGCCGCGGCCGGCATGCCGCTGGCGACCGCCGTGGTCGGCGTCGGGATCACCATCTCCTCGGTGACCGCGCTGACCGCGGCCCTGAACCTCAACAGCAGCACGTCGGCGCTGGCCACCATGCTCGGCATCGCGGTGGGCATCGACTACGCCCTGTTCATCGTGTCCCGCTACCGCTCCGAACGGGCGGCCGGTCACGACCCCGGGGAAGCCGCCGCGCGCGCCAACGGCACCGCGGGCTCCGCCGTGGTCTTCGCCGGACTGACCGTCGTCATCGCCCTGGTCGGCCTGGCCGTGGTCAACCTGCCGATCCTCACCGCCATGGGCATGGCCGCCGCCGGCGCCGTGGTCGTCGCGGTCCTGGTCGCCGTCACCCTGGTCCCGGCCCTGCTCTCGCTCGCCCCCGAACGCGTCCTGGGCCGCGCGCGCCGCAGGCCGAAGGCCCCCTCGAAGACGCCGCTGGGAGAGCGCTGGGCGGCCTTCGTCCTGCGCCGCCCGTGGAAGGTGCTGCTGGTCGCCGTCGCCGGCCTGGTCCTGGTGGCGCTGCCCACCACCAAGCTCGAACTGGGCCTGCCCGACGACGGATCGAAGCCGCCCGCCACCACCGAGCGCAAGGCCTACGACATGCTCGCCGAGTCCTTCGGGCCCGGCTTCAACGGCCCGCTCACCGTCGTCGTCAACGACACCGACCCGGCGGCGACGAAGAAGGCCGTCGGCGAACTCACGAACGGCATCACCGGCATGAAGGACGTGGCCGCCGTCAGCCCGGCCGTCTACAACCCGGCCGGCGACACCGCGATCGTCACCGTGGTCCCCAGGAGCGCGCCCACCAGCGAGAAGACCAAGAACCTCGTCCACGACATCCGCGACCGGGCCGCGGACACCCGCGCCGCCACCGGCGCCGAGGGCCTGGTGTCCGGCACCACCGCCCTGAACCTCGACGTCGCCGCCAAGTTCGCGAGCGCGATCGTCCCCTACCTGCTGCTCGTCGTCGGCCTCGCCTTCCTCGTCCTGATCCTCGTCTTCCGGTCCCTCCTGGTACCGCTCAAGGCGGCGCTCGGCTTCCTGCTGTCCGTCCTGGCCGCCTTCGGCGCCATGGTGGCGGTCTTCCAGTGGGGCTGGTTCAAGGACCTGTTCGGCCTCCAGACCACCGGCCCGATCATGAGCCTGGTACCGATCCTCACGGTCGGCATCGTCTTCGGCCTCGCCATGGACTACCAGGTCTTCCTCGTCACCCGCATCCGCGAGTCCTACGTCCACGGCGCCGGCGCCCGCGAAGCGATCACCGACGGCTTCCGGCACAGCGGCAAGGTCGTCACGGCCGCCGCGCTCATCATGACGGGCGTCTTCGGCGGCTTCATCGGCGGCGACGACGCCATGATCAAGTCGCTCGGCTTCGGCCTCGCCGCGGCCGTGCTCTTCGACGCGTTCGTGGTCCGCATGACCATCGTCCCGGCCGTCCTGGCGCTGCTCGGAGACCGCGCGTGGGCACTCCCCGGGTGGATCGACCGTCGACTCCCCCACGTCGACATCGAGGGCGAGAAGCTGGCGGTGGCGGCCGAACCGGCCCCAGCCGACGCCGAGGCCGGTTTCACCCACGTCGGCTGAGGACCGACCGTGCGCAGAGGTCCCGCCCTCCTCACCCTCGCGGTCGTCGTCGCGCTGCTGGCCCTGTCCCAGCACGCCCGACAGCAGACCGCCGAGCTGCCGGACCTGCGCGGGACGACCCTGCGCACGGCCCAACTCACCGCCCGGGACGCGGGATTCCGCCAACTCGCCGCCGAGGACGCGCTCGACCGGCACCGGATCCCCGTCCTGGGCGGCAACTGGAGAGTCTGCTCCCAGCAGCCGCCACCGGCGCGCTACGCCCTCACCACGCCGGTCACGCTACGCGTGGTCAAGACGAGCGAGGCGTGCCCGGACGACCGGTGACGCCCGTGAGAAACGCCGTCCAGGAGGAGGGCGAGAGGGCGAGGTGGGGGGCGGCGGGGCCGGCGGTCCGCTTGGAGTCACGGATGTGGATGACGGAGGGGGCGGTGCGGACTTCGAGGCAATCGCCGCCCTCGCCGCCGCTGTGGGTGGACTTGCGCCAGGGGTAGGCGACTTCGAGGCATTCGCCGCCCTCGCCGCTGCTGTACGACGACTTGCGCCAGGTGTAGGCGGCTTCCAGGCATTCGCCGCCCTCGCCGTCGCTGTAGCTGGATTTGAACCAAGCGAGTTGCTGGGTGTTCACAGCTCCTCCAGCTTCTTCTCGACCAACGCCCGGGATTCCGCGGGCGGGAGAGCCATCGCCCGCATGATCCCATAGCGATCTGCGATCGTCCGGACCTCCTCGGGGTCGGTGATCAGCCGAGGAAACCCCTGCACTTCTGTGTACCCCACCTGCGGGTGCTTCTGCGGAGTCAGCAGGTTGAAGGCTCCGCCCATGTTTGGATGGTCCTCGATACCGGTGGGCATCACCTGGATCTCAACGTTTCGCAGCCCGCCGATGCGCAGCAACTGCTCCAACTGTCCTCGGTGGACCGCGCGGCCCCCGATCGGCCGATCCAGCAACACCTCTTCAAGCACATAACTGCACATCGGCGCAGGCCACTTGTCGAAGATCTGCTGCCGCGCGAGCCGGTCGGCGACACGCTTCTCGATCGTCTCCTCGTCGAGAAGCGGGCGCCTGCGGGAGAACACCGCCCGCGCGTAGTCCTCGGTCTGCAACAACCCGGGGACGCCTTGATTGGCGTAGAAGTGAAGCTCAACCGCCTCCGCCTCCAGCCCCGCATAACTCCGATACCACTCGGGATGCCGCGTCCGCGCCCTCCTCATCGCCTCCTTCAGCTCCGGCACCGCCGCCCCCAGCAACCCCCCGCCCTCCAACAACTCGTCCGCCTTCACCAGCATGTCCGGCTGCGGCACCCGCACCCCCCTCTCCATCGCCGAGATCGCGTCCGGCCCGTACCCCACCAGCGCCCCGAACTCCTTCTGCGTGAGCCCCTTCCGCTCCCGCAGCAGCTTCAGCTGCTTGCCCAGTGCGCTGAACAGCCCCGTCGTGCCCTCGGCCTCCGCCGGTGTCTCCGGCCGCCGCTCCTGCTGTACGTCCGTCACGTACGCCTCCGCCTCACGTCGTCGTGGTCACGGCCGACGACCCGTACTCCTCACCCGACACACCCGTACGGCTACCGTGAGTCGCGCGATCGCCCCTGGCCAGGGTACGGAGAACCGGCCACGCTCTGTCACGTGAACGCCGAAATCTCCACCCCCACCGCCGAACTGACGCAGCGTCTGAGCGCCACCCCGCGGGGCGCCCGGCTGGCCCGGCGGCTCGTCGCCCACCAGCTGGCCACCTGGGGATACCCCCACGACAGCGACCTGAACTACACGGCCCAGCAGCTCACCGCGGAACTCGCCGCGAACGCGGTCACCCACGGTCGCGTCCCCGGCCGGGACTTCGAGGTACGGCTGCTCCTGCTCACCCCTGACAACACCCTCCGTATCGAGGTGAGCGACGCGCGGGACGACCGGCAGTTGCGGTTCGCGCGGGAGGCGGAGGCGGAGGGCGGACGCGGTCTGGTGGTGGTGTCGCTGCTGGCGCGGACGTGGGGGGTCGCGGAGCGGGACGTCGGCAAGACGGTCTGGGCGGAGCTGCCTCTCTAGGCGGGCCGCTCGCTCAACAGCTCCCGCATGCCGATCGGTTCGCGGCCGATCAGGTCCGCCAGGGTCGGGTCCACGGTCGCGAACTCGCCCTCACGAGCGGCCAGGAAGACGCCCAGGAGGTGGTCGGCCGTGTCCTCGGGGACGCCGTTGGCCGCGAGTTGCCCGCGGAACGTGTCGTCGGGGGCTATGGTCCTGGTCGCGCCGGCCAGGTCGGCGATGTCGGCGAAGGTCAGTGCCTGCGCCCCCGTCAGCGGGGGCGTCGGCCCCTCGAAGCGGCCCTCGTCCGCCAGGATCACGGCTGCCGCCTCCGCCAGGTCGTCGTGGGCCGTCCAGCAGACCGGGCCGTCGGCCGGGAGGGCCAGTTCGCCGGTCGCCAGGCCGTGGCCGGCGAACTGCAGCGCGCTCGCCGCGTGGAAGCCGTTGCGGAGGGAGGTCCAGGGGACGCCCGAGGCACGCAGGGCCTCCTCGGTGGCCGCGTGGTCGCGGCAGGCCTGGAAGCGGGAGGTGGGGCTGGTGCCCATGTGGGCGGTGTAGAGGATGCGGCGGACGCCGGCCGCGACGGCCGCGTCGATCGCGGTGCGGTGCTGTCGTACGCCCTCCTCGCCCAGCCGGTCGACGGAGACGATCAGGATCTGGGTGGCGCCCTCGAAGGCGTGTGCCAGGCCGCACGGGTCGGTGAAGCCGCCCTGCCGCACCCGCACGCCCCGGTCCGCCAGGGCCTGGGCCTTCTTCGGGTCGCGGACGCTGACGCCGACCCGCTCGGCCGGTACGCGGGTCAGCAGTCGCTCCACGATGCGGCTGCCTAGTTGTCCGGTGGCTCCGGTCACGACGATCACGATGTCCTCCAGCACGATGGCGATATCGATGGAAACAGATTCAGCGTAACACCGATATTATCGATGGAAGCACATGAGCGATATCATTGATACATGGGCTCGGAATCACGTGACACGGACACCCGGCAGCGCGTCGTCGACGCCGCCTTGGGACTACTGGAACGGGAGGGGCGGGACGCCGTCACCACCCGGGCGGTCGCGGTCGCCGCGGGGCTGCAACCCCCGGCCATCTACCGGTTGTTCGGCGACAAGGACGGGCTGCTGGAGGCCGTTGCGGAGCACGGCTTCGCCACGTTCCTGGCCGGCAAGCGGGTCGATCCGGACCCCGAGGATCTGATCGAGGACCTGCGTGGCAGCTGGGACCTGGCGGTCGGGTTCGGGCTGGAGAACCCCGCGCTGTACATGCTGATGTACGGCGGCACCTCGCACAGCGGGTCGGCCGCCTTCCGGGCCGGGCTGGAGATCCTGCGGGGGCGGGTGCGGCGGCTCGCCGCCGGCGGGTGGCTGCGGGTCGGCGAGGATCTCGCGGTCGATGTCATCCACGCCACCGCGCGCGGCGCCGTGCTCACCTGGCTGTCCGCGCCCGCGGCCAACCGCGACCCGGCCCTGCTGGCCACCCTCCGGGAGGCCATGGTCGGCGCGGTCACGCATGAGAGACCGGCCGTCCGGACCGGTGGCGGGCCGGCGGCCGCGGCCCGCGCCCTGCGCGCGGGCCTCCCCGGCCAGACGATCCTCAGCAGCGCGGAACAGCACCTGCTGGGGGAGTGGCTGGACCGCCTGGCCGACGAGGAGTGAGGCCCGGGCCTACCAGGCCACCGGCAGCTCCAGGGGGAACCGGCGGATGGTCTCGGTGTCCCAGCGGACCTCGTCCGGGCGCACCGCCAGGCGGAGCGTGGGGAAGCGGTCCAGGAGGCGTTCCAGGGCGACCTCCAGTTCGGCCATCGCCAACGGCACCGCGATGCACCGGTGGCCGCCCCAGCCGAAGGTCATGTGGGGAGCGACGGGACGGTCGGGCACGATCTCGTGGGGATCCGGATAGCGGTCCGGGTCACGGTTGGCCGTCAGGTAGGAGACGTGGACGAAGTCGCCCTGCCGGATGACCACCCCGTCCATCTCGACGTCCTCCAGTGCCACCCGGGGAATGCCCACGCCCTTCCGGAAGGGGATGTACCGGAGCAGTTCGTGGATGAAGTCCGTCAGGTCCTTCCGGTGCGCGCGGGCGTACTCCGCCAGCTTCGGGCGGGTCAGCAGCAGATACACGATGTCGCTGATCTGGCAGGTCGCCGTGTCCTGGCCGCTGAGGGTGAACGTCAGTGCCAGGACGGCCAGTTCCCGGTCGTCGAGCTGGTCCGTGCCGTCCCGTGCCTCGGTGAGCACGCTGATGATGTCCGTACCGGGGTTCTTCCGGCGTTCGGCGACGAGCCCGGTGAAGTAGCCGGTCAGGTCCTCCTTGGCCGCGCGTGCGACGTCCCGGTTGCCGGCGCCGACCACCAGCAGCCGCTGGACCTGCTCCTGCATCCGGGGCCACTCGGCGCGGTCGATGCCCAGCAGGTCCAGGATCGTGTGCTGGGGAAGGGGGTCGGACAGGTACCGGACCAGGTCGGCCGGCTGACCGGCGTCTTCCATTTCGTCCAGCAGCCGGTCCGTGAGGAGGCCGATCCGGCCCCGCATCCGGTCCACCTGGCGCGGGGTGAAGGCCTGGGTGGCCAGATGCCGGATCCGGCTGCTGTGCGGCGGGTCCATCACGTTGATCGACTCGGGGGAGACGATCGGCTCGGCCGTCAGGCGCGGATAGTCGTACTCGATGATCTCGGCCCGGCTGAACCGGGGATCCGTGGTCACCTGCTGCACCGACTCGAAACTGGTGACCAGCCAGGCGTCCGACTCGCCGTACGGCAACCGGATCGTGCCGAGGGAATCGCGCTCCATGAACCCGGCGAGGGTCGGGTCGAAGTCGAGGGCCTTGCTGAAACCGAAGGGGCAGTCGATCGCCTGCACATTCGTCTCCTTCATCGGTAGGTCGCTCACGAGAACGGCACCACTTTGGTGGCGTGGACGGCGGCGCTCAGGTTCTTCGCGAGCCGCAGGGCGTCGCCGATCGCCCAGTAGTGGAGGAAGAACAGGCGCGGCTCGTCGTAGAGGTTGTGGTGGTGGAGCTCCACCAGGTCGATCCCGCCGTCGCGCAGGATCTTCAGGACCGGCTGGACCTCGCCCGCGGTCATCACGAAGTCACCGTTGACCGCGGCCCTCCCCCTGCCCAGCGGCTGGAAGTTGACGGTGGTCGTCGAGCCGAGGCCGGGCGGCAGGATCATGTCGCCGTCCACGATCCGCTCCACACGTGCCCAGACGCTCTTGTAGATGCCCTCGTCCTGGACGCCCTTGCTGCCGAGCGCGCCGTCGATGCCCTTGGTGTCCAGGTCGAGGGTCGGGGTGGCGGGCGTCCGGTCGGGCGGGGTGCCGGTGCGGTCGAAGGCCGCGCGCAGCCCCTTTGCGACGGGTACCGGGTCGTGAGCGTGCGCGTGCAGATGCAGCCAGCACAGGGCGGGCTGGTGGGCGAGAAGATGCTTGTGTACGGCGTTGATCCCGATGCCGTGCTCCAGGATGACGTCGGTGAAGCCGTCCAGTTCGTGCTCGGTGACCACGGCGTCACCCATCATCAGATGGGCGCCGTCCTTGTAGCGGACGAAGGCGACGTGGGTGCCGAGGGCCAGCGAGGTCTCGATCCGCACGCCCCGGGAGACCACCTTGAGGTCCCGGCGGGGCAGGCCGGTGTGGTACATGTACCGCTTCATGTCACCCGGCCGTCCCAGGGCCTTGGCCACGTCCGCCCAGTAGGCGAGGACGGTCATCTCGGGTTCGGCCAGGGTGCGCGGGCGGTCGCGGGAGAGGGCCCGGGCGGTCGGGGTCGCCGCGCCTGCGAGGACGGGGGCCACGGCACCCGCGGCAAGCACGCGGCGCCGGGTGGTGGACGGTCGGGGGTGGGTGTCCTGCTGCCGGTCGTCGGCCATGGTGTACCTCCTGGCGCGATGGAATCACGGGTCCCGGACGGTCCCTGTGATGCCATCACGCCAGGTGGGCCAGGTGGCCCAACGCAAACCACCGGACACCGGGGCCGCGGCCCGCTTCGCGCGTCAGCCGCGGATCACTTCGCGTACAGGCTCTCGATCTCCGGCGCGAAGTCCTTCATGACCGCCTCGCGGCGCAGCTTCATCGAGGGGGTGAGATGCCCGGCCTCCTCGGTGAAGTCGACGGGGAGCATCTCGAAGCGGCGGATGGACTCGGGGCGGGAGACCAGTTTGTTGGCCTCGTCGACGGCGCGCTGCAGGACGGCCCGCAACTCCATGTCGTCCATGAGGAGTTCCGGCGGCACCGGGTGCTTGCCGTTCATCTGGCGCCAGTGGGTGAGGCCGTCCCGGTCGAGGGTGATGAGGGCGCTGACGTACGGCAGCCCGTCGCCGACCAGCATCACCTGGGAGATGAGGGGGTGCGAGCGCAGCCAGTTCTCGAGCGGGGCCGGGGCCACCGACTTGCCGCCGGCCGTGATCAGCATCTCCTTCTTGCGGCCGGTGATGGTGAGGTAGCCCTCGTCGTCCAGTTCGCCCAGGTCGCCGGTGGCCAGCCAGCCGTCCCGGGTGGCCGGGACGACCCCGCCGGCCTGCGGGTCCCAGTAGCCGCGCAGCACGTGGTCGCCGGCGACCAGGATCTCCCCGTCGGCGGCGATCCTGACCTTGGTCCCCGGCATCGGCCAGCCCACCGTGCCCAGGCGGGGTTTGAGGGGCGGGGTGCAGGTGGTGGCCGCCGTGGTCTCGGTCAGGCCATAGCCCTCGTAGATCTCGATGCCGGCCCCGGCGTAGAACGCGGCGAGGCGGCGGCCCAGCGGTGAGCCGCCGCAGATGATGTGCCGGACCTTGCCGCCCATGGCGGTGCGGATACGGCGGTAGACGAGCGGGTCGTAGAAGGAACGGGCCGTCTTCAGGGCGCGGCCGGGGCCGCTGCCGGTGCCGGTCTGCTTGGCCTCCAGTGCCTCGCCGTACCGCTGGGCGACCCCGGTGGCCCGGTCGAAGACCGAGACCCGGCCGCCTGCCTCCGCCTTCGCCCGCGCGGTGTTGAAGACCTTCTCCAGCATGTACGGGATGGTGAGGAGACAGGTCGGCTTGAAGCCGGCCAGGTCCGGGAGCAGGTCCTCGGCCTTGAGGCTGGGGGCGTGGCCGAGGCGGACCCCGGCGCGGACGCAGGCGATCGCCACCATGCGCCCGAAGACGTGGGACATGGGCAGGAAGAGGAGGATGGAGACCTCCTCGTCGTTGCGCGACTTGAAGATCGGGTAGAGGAGTTCGATCGCGTTGTCGACCTCGGCGAAGAAGTTGCCGTGCGAGAGGGCGCAGCCCTTGGGGCGGCCGGTGGTGCCCGAGGTGTAGATGAGGGTGGCGAGGGTGTCGGGGCCCAGCATGCCGCGCCGTACGCCCACCTCGGCGTCCGGCACCTGCGCGCCGGCCTCCGCGAGCCGGTCCACGTGCCCCTTCTCCGTCACCCACAGGTGCCTGAGGTCGGGCAGCCGGTCGAGTTCGGGGCCGAGCGCGGCGGCCTGCGCGGCGGTCTCGGTGACCAGGGCGACGGCACCCGAGTCGTGCATGATCCAGCGGGTCTGGAAGACCGAGGAGGTCGGGTAGACCGGCACGGTCACCAGGCCGGCCGCCCAGGCGCCGAAGTCGAGCAGCGTCCACTCGTACGTGGTCCGGGACATGATCGCGATCCGGTCGCCCGGCATCAGCCCCTCCGCGATCAGGCCCTTCGCGATCGCCAGCACCTGGGCGGCGAACTCGGCAGCCGTCACGTGTTCCCAACGGCCCTCGTCCTCGCCCGACTTGCGGCTGAGCACCACGGCGCCCGGCTCCGCCTCCGCGTTCTCGAACGGCAGGTCGGCGAGCGACCCGTGCCGCACCGGCGGCGCGAACGGCGGTACGTACGCCTCCCGCACCACCCCGTCCAGCCGCTGGACGAGGGGCTCGACCAGGATCGGGTTCCCGTCGTAGTCCGTGGCCTGGATCGCCGCGCCCGAGGAGACGGGGGCGGCGCTCGGATAAGAGGACGTGGACACGGGGCGGCTCCTCGGGCGTGCAGCGGTGAACTGCTTGCTGCATGACGTACGTGCCTCGCGCACCGAGGCGTTCACCGGCACCGGCCCTCGGAAAGGGGTTACCGGCGGTTCAGGCTGGAGATCGTACGGGGCCGCTGTGGCGGGCTTGTGGGCATTCGGGGGTTGTCCGGGGACGGGCCTGTGCAATCCCGGAGGTTACGTGAGGGTCCTTCACGTTCGGCCCGTTTCCCGGCACTTGACAGCTGTGACATAGACTTACCTACGGTAACCTTACTCCAGAGTCAGGAATCGTGCGACATGGGGGGACGGGACGGTTGCGGGGCGGGTGCGGGTGCGTTGTGGCTGGTCGCGCCCACGCGGCGGCAGCCGCATATCAACCACAGCCCCGCGCCCCCAAGGGGGCACGTCCCTGCCACCGGAATGTGAAAGGAAAGCCCTGTGACCACCCTCAACAGCGCTCCTTCCCTCGGGCCTCTACTCGTTCGTGGGGCGCTACGGTCACCGTTCAAACGGCCCACCCTGGACTCCCTGTTCCCCCGCACCCACCTCGTACTGCCCGGTGTCCGCCCCGACCTCGGAAAGCTCGCCGCCTACGAGCGCGTCTGCGGGTTCGCCACCGGCGACGACGGGCTGCCGATCACCTACCCCCATGTGCTCGGGTTTCCGCTGGCCATGCGGCTCATGAGTGCGCGGGACTTCCCGCTGCCGCTGCTGGGGCTGGTGCACACCTCCATCGCGATCGAGCGGTATGCCGAACTGCCCGGGGACGGGACGTACGACATGGCCGTCCATGTGGAGAAGCTGAGCCCGCACCGACGGGGCACCGAGGCCACCGTCGTGACCGGGGTGCGGGTCGGCGAGGACGTCGTATGGGAGTCGCGCAGTACGTATCTGGCGCGGCACCGGACGCGGCACGCCGGTGAGACGGCCCGGGACGAGTCCGGACTCCTGCCCGTCGCCGAGGAGTGGCGGATCGCGGGGGATGTCGGCCGGCGCTACGCGGCCGCCTCCGGGGACCGCAACCCCATTCACCTGCACCCGCTCACCGCCCGCCTCTTCGGCTTCCCCCGCGCCATCGCGCACGGCATGTGGACCGTGGCCCGGTGCCTCGCCGCGCACGGGGTGCCGGCGGCGGCGGAGGTACGGGCGGAGTTCCGGGCACCGGTCCTGCTGCCGGGCACGGTCGAATACGCCGCCGAGGGCGGTCGCTTTCAATTGCGGAGCGGAGACCGGGTGCACGTGGAGGGCATCGTCAGCCCACGCGTTGCCCCGTGATCTACTAAAAACACACAAAGACTGTGTTTCGCCTATCTGTGCGGATCCTGTCACGCCATTGCGAAACCGCAGGTGACAGCGGTGACCGAAGATCCACTCACATCGGACACCCAGCCCGTCCAAGGATCCGTGAAGGAATCCCTAATGCTGCGCCAAGAAAGCGTCCTTAGCCTCTGCTCACTTTTGTGATCCATTGCACGAAGGGCACTGAGCATGCCTCCCAGACGCGTCGCAGTAATCGCCGACTCGGACACCCGCTGGAAATGGGGTGCGTCGGTGGCCCGGCAGATCGCCCCCGAGCACGCGCTGGACGCGTACTTCCTGCGGGGCCGGTCCACGCCCACCGAACGGCAACTCGCCGAGATCGGCATCGAGCCCGACACCCGGCGCGAGGTACGCGCCGCCGAACTGGCCGACGACGAGGAGCTGGCGAACGCCGACATCGTCGTGCTGGCGGTCCTCGGCGGCACGGTCCTGGCGCTCGTCCACAGCCTGGGGATCGCCTGGGAGGGCCGGCTGCACCGGCCGGTCACGGTCAGCGGGTACGTCGGCGTGGTCTACGAGAAGATGGTCGACGGTCTCCTGACCCGCGCCGGCACGGATCTCGTGCTCGCCAACTCCGGCCACGACACCCGGCGGTTCCGCTCCGTCTTCGCGAGCGTGGGCGCCGACCCCGACTCGGTCGTCGAGTGCGCCCTGCCCTTCCTCGGCGGCGCCCCCTACCTGCCCTCCTCCGAGCGGCCGTTCACCGTCACCTTCGCCGCCCAGCCGTCCGTGCCCAAGGACCGCGCGTCCCGGCTCAGGCTCCTGGAGCGGGCCGCCGCCCACGCCCGCCTGCACCCGGACCGGCTCGTGCTGGTCAAGCTGCGCAGCCGGCCCGGCGAGCAGACCACCCACGAGGAGCGGGACCCGTACCAGAAGCTGGTCGAGACCCTCGCCGAACCCGCGCCCGCGAACCTCCAGCTCGTCTACGGCAACATGGCCGAGGTGCTGGACCGCACCGACCTGCTGGTCACGGTGAGCTCCACGGCCGCCCTGGAGTCGATGCACCGGCGGATACCCACCGCGATCCTCACCGACTTCGGCGTCCGCGAGGCCCACGGCAACCACTACTTCGTGCACTCCGGCTGCCTCGCCTCCTGGGACGACATCGACGCGGGCGCGCTCCCGCAGCCGGACCCGGAATGGGCGGCGGCACAGGGCATCGGCAGGAGCGACCCGTACACCGCGGCCCGGGCCCGCATCGCCGCGCTGCGCGCCACCGACCCGCTGCAACCGCTACCGCCGCTGCGCCCGTACTACACGCGGCAGAACGCCGGCATCTACCTCGACGGCATCCTCCGGAACAACGGCTTCGACGAGCAGGGCCGCCCGCTGCCGGTGCCGCTGGGCGGCGGCGGCCGGGGGCGGGTGAAGAAGGCCGTCCGGTCGGTCGCCGGGCGGGGTGCCAAGAAGCTGTACCGCGTGGGCCATCAGCGGCTCGCGCCCGCCCTGCGCCGCTGGGGTTCCGTCTGACGGGCCGGGCCGGTCACGGCGGGGACCACGGCCGGCCCTCCATCAGGCTGCCCAGGCCCGCCCAGGCGAAGTTCATCAGGGTCGCCGCCGCCTGACGTGCCGTTACTCCTGGTGTGGCGTTGGCCCAGGCCGCGAGGGACTCGGCCGCGCCCACCAGGGCCTCGGCGAGGCCCGCCACCTCGCCCTCCCCCAGGTCGGGGTCGCGGTGCGCCTCGCGGGCGGCGGCGACGATGAGCTGGGTCACGAACGCGACGATGTCCTCGCGCATCGCCGCGACCTCGGAGGCGAACCGCTCGCCGTGGGTACGGGCCTGGATGTGCAGCACCGACCAGCCGTCGGGGTGTTCCGCGGTGTACGTGAAGAACGCCCGGAGGCCGTCCCAGAGCTGCCGGTCGGCGGGCAGTTCGCGGTCGACGCCGGCCCGGACCGCCTCGGTCAGGGCGCCGGCCTCGCGGCGGATGCACGCCGCGAACAGGTCTTCCTTCGAGTTGAGGTACAGATACACCAACGGCTTGGAGACACCGGCGAGTTCGGCGATCTCGTCCATCGACGCGGCCATGTAGCCGCGCTGGCCGAAGGTCCGCACGGCGGCGTCCAGCATCTGCTGCTCACGTACCGCGCGCGGCATCCGCTTGGTCTTGACGGTCCCCATGGGACAAAGCCTAGTTGGGGCCGGAGACCGGGGAGCCGCTCAGGAGGAGGTCTGGGCCTGCCCCGGGGCCTGGGCCTGTGCCTGGTCCGCCTCGTCGACCGCCTCGTCCTCCTGGCTCCGGTTGGCCTCGATGTTGGCCTTCATCCGGTCGACCCGCTGCGAGACCTGCACGGAGGCGCGGTCCCGCTCCTTGCGCAGCACGACGAAACTGATCGGCGCCGACAGGACGAGGGAGAGCAGCAGCACCCAGAAGGGGTTGGAGTCGCCGAAGCCACGCGGGAACGCGCCGGCGTAGACGAGGCCCCAGACGACGAGGAGGCAGCCCGCGAAGATACCGAGGCGCATCAGCGTGTAGCGGAGCATCTCAATCCAGTCTTCCGACGACGAAAAGGGGCACCGTCCAGTGAAGCACGCCGTGGCGCCGATCTTGCACCGGGGTCCGGTCGGGCCGTCGGGCCGTCAGGCCAGCGGGAGCAGCATGGTGATGTCGTCGCGGTCGTCGCCGGGTGCGACGCGGATCGCGGCGGGGACGCGGCCGACCTCCTTGTATCCGCAGGAGCCGTAGAACTCCTCCAGGCCGAGGCCGCCGCGGCAGGCGAGCCGTATCGCGTCGATGCCGTCGAAGCCACGGGCGGCGCCGGCGGCGGCCGCGAGGAGGTCGCGGCCGTGTCCCCGGCCCTGGTGCCTCGGGTGCACCATCACCGTGTACAGCCACACCCAGTGCTTCATCAGCCGGTGCGTGTTGAAGGAGAAGAAGGCGGTGGCGGCGACCTCGCCGGCCTCGTCGTGCCCGACGAGCAGGCGGTGCCGCCCCTCGGCCATGGCGGTCAGGTGCCGGACCAGTTCCGGCCGGATCTCCTCCGCCGTGACCGGAGCCACGAAACCGACGGCTCCACCGGCGTTGGACACGTCCGTCCACAGGCCGAGGAGACCGTCGCGGAGGGCGGGGGTGATGGCGGGGTCGAGGGTGAAGGTAAGGGGCATGGGCGGATCGTATCCATTACGGCGAGGGGTGTGGAGAGGGTTTTCGCCGTGGAACTCCGGTCCCGGGTCGAGTGCGGGCGCGTGGGGGCTGGCCGCGCAGTTCCCCGCGCCCCTTACGGGGCGCTTCAGCCTCACCTCTCTCCCTACCGAGTCGGGTGGTGGGTGGGCGAAGGTCTCAGGGGGTCCGGGGGGGCGGAGCCCCCCCCGGTGCCTCACACCCGCATCGGCTGGGGGGACTCGCGGCGCAGCGGGTCCGGGCCGTCGTACTCGCGGATGATCTCGTAGCGGGTGTTCCGTTCCACCGGGCGGAAGCCCGCGTCGCGGATGAGGTCCAGCAGGTCCTCGCGGGTCAGCTTGTTCGGCGTGCCGTAGTTGTCCGCGTCATGGGTGATCTTGTACTCGACGACCGAGCCGTCCATGTCGTCCGCACCGTGCTGGAGGGCGAGCTGGGCGGTCTGCACGCCGTGCATCACCCAGAAGACCTTGACGTGCGGGACGTTGTCGAAGAGGAGCCGGGAGACCGCGAAGGTCTTCAGCGCCTCCGCGCCGGTCGCCATCTGGGTCCGGGCCTGGAGCCGGTTCCTGACCTTCCCGTCCTTCATGTCCACGAAGTCGTGCTGGTAGCGGAGCGGGATGAAGACCTGGAAGCCGTTCGTCTCGTCCTGGAGTTCGCGGAGGCGGAGGACGTGGTCCACCCGGTGCCTCGGCTCCTCGATGTGGCCGTACAGCATGGTGCACGGGGTCTTCAGACCCTTCTCGTGCGCCAGGCGGTGGATCCGCGACCAGTCCTCCCAGTGGGTGCGGTGGTCCACGATGTGCTGCCGGACCTCCCAGTCGAAGATCTCCGCGCCGCCGCCGGTGAGGGACTCCAGGCCCGCGTCGATGAGCTCGTCGAGGATCTCGGAGGCGGACAGGCCGCTGATCGTCTCGAAGTGGTGGATCTCCGTCGCCGTGAAGGCCTTCAGCGAGACGTGCGGGAGGGCCGCCTTGAGTTCCCGCAGCGACCGGGGGTAGTACCGCCACGGCAGGTTCGGGTGCAGGCCGTTGACGATGTGCAGCTCGGTGAGGTTCTCGCCCTCCATCGCCTTGGCGAGCTTCACCGCCTCCTCGATGCGCATCGTGTACGCGTCCTTCTCGCCCGGCTTGCGCTGGAACGAGCAGTACGCGCAGGACGCGGTGCACACGTTCGTCATGTTGAGGTGGCGGTTGACGTTGAAGTGGACGACGTCGCCGTTCTTCCGCGTCCGCACCTCGTGAGCGAGGCCGCCGAGCCAGGCGAGGTCGTCCGACTCGTACAGCGCGATGCCGTCCTCGCGGGTCAGCCGCTCACCGGCCCTGACCTTCTCCTCCAGCTCACGCTTGAGCCCGACGTCCATGCCCACACCTCTCTACGACAACTTCGACAACCGTACGTCTACGCCTCTTCGGGAAGTTCCCCGACCCGGTTCTCCCACTTCGTGGACAGCACGATCGTGGTACGGGTGCGGGAGACGCCCTTCGTCCCGGACAGCCGCCGGATGGTCTTCTCCAGGCCGTCCACGTCGGTGGAGCGCACCTTGAGCATGAAGGAGTCGTCGCCGGCGATGAACCAGCAGTCCTCGATCTCCGGCAGGTCCCGCAGCCGCTGCGCCACGTCCTCGTGGTCGGCCGCGTCGGAGAGGGAGATGCCGATGAGGGCGATGACACCGAGGCCGAGCGAGGCCGCGTTGACGGTGGCGCGGTAGCCGGTGATGACCCCGGCCGCCTCCAGCCGGTTGATGCGGTCGGTGACGCTGGGTCCCGACAGTCCGACGAGGCGGCCCAGCTCCGCGTACGAGGCCCGGCCGTTCTCCCTCAGGGCCTGGATGAGCTGCCTGTCCACGGCGTCCATGCGATCGAAGCCTTCCGCTGAAAGTTCCCGAAGTAGATGAGAGGTGGTGCAGAGGTGCTGCCGGGTACTGCTACTCGCCTGTGGCGCCGCCGAGGTCCCCTTCCCAGCGGCGGTAGAGCCGGTGCCCCACACCGGCCGCGTCCAGCACCCGCCCGGCGACGAAGTCCACCAGGTCCTGGATGTGGGTCGCACCCGCGTAGAAGGCGGGCGAGGTGGGGACGACGACCGCCCCGAGGTCGTCCAGGGTGACCAGGTGGCGCAGGGTCTGGCCGTTCAGCGGGGTCTCGCGGACGGCGACGACGAGGGGCCGGCGCTCCTTCAGGGTGACACTGGCCGTCCGCTGGAGCAGGTCCTTGGAGAGGCCGAGCGCGACCCCGGCGACGGCGGCGGTGGACGCCGGCACGATCAGCATGCCCTTCGTCGGGTACGACCCGGAGGACGGCCCGGCGGCCAGGTCCCCGGCGCTCCAGTACCGCACCCGCGCGAGGTCCGTCCGGAAGGTCCCCGGCTTGCCGTCGGCCCCCCGAGCCAGCCATTCCCCCAGGTCGTCCTTCCAGTGCGCGTCCCGGAAGGAGATCCCGGTCTCGTCCAGCAGGGTGAGCCGCGAGGCCCGGCTGACCACCAGGTCGACGCTCTCCCCCGCGTCCAGCAGGGCACGCAGCACCGCAGCGGCATACGGCGTTCCGGACGCCCCGGACACCCCCACGATCCAAGGCACGCGCTGCGTTTCTCCTGCGTTCACACCTTGAGCGTACCGGTGGAAGGAGGAGTGCTCAGGACCGGTGGGGCGCCTTGGGGTCGACGGGAAGACCGGAGGTGGGCAGGGTGATCTTGCCGAGGGTCGAGGCGACGATCAGCTCGGGACCGTACGGAATGGTGTCTCGGCCCACATAGCCATCGGGGCCAGGGTTCCAGAGCGTGACGACATGCCCCTGGAGGGGGTCGAAAATCAGGTAGTTGGCGATACCGCGCGTGGCGTACCAGCGCGATTTGACCTCGTAGTCCCGGCGGATGCTGCCCTTGGACACGACCTCGACCACCAGCTCGATGAGATCGGGCGGGTAAGCACCCTCGTTCTTCGACACCTCCACGGCCGGAATGATCGCCAGGTCGGGGCAGAACTCGTTGTCCTCGTCGAACGGGAAGGCGACATCGCTGGTGAAGCCCCACTCTTCGGCCACCTGCTCGCGGAGGGCGTTCCACACCAGTCGGAGGGTCTCCGCATGGTGGGGCTTGACCGGACTCATCACGATGTTGCCCTCGACAATCTCCATGTGATAGCCGGGGAACATGTCCTCGAACCGGCTGAGCTGCGAGTGCAGGCGGTCAAGGTCCGAGACGGTCACGGTGGCCTCCTTGGTGTCCTGCACTCGATGGTAGGCCGCACGCTATTCAGACGGTCAGACCCCGGACCAGGAGATCGAGCAGCGCACACACGAACAGGGCAATCCCGATGAACCCGTTGACGCTGAAGAAGGCGCGGTTCAGGCGGGAGAGGTCGTGCGGGCGGACGATGTTGTGCTCGTACACGAACGCGCCCGCCACGATCACCAGCCCCAGCCAGAAGAAGGCACCGGCGTCGGTGGCGATCGCGTACCAGACGAAGAGGCCGGTCGTCACCGCATGGCAGACCCGGGCGCCCCAGATCGCCGCCGGGATGCCGAAGCGGGCCGGGACCGACATGACGCCGATCTCGCGGTCGGTCTCGACGTCCTGGCAGGCGTAGATCAGGTCGAAGCCGCCGATCCAGATGCCGACGGCGAGGCCGAGGATCACCGCGTCCCAGGACCACTCGCCGGTGATCGCCAGCCAGCCGCCGATCGGGCCCATGGCCTGGGCGAGGCCCAGGATGGCCTGGGGGAAGTTCGTGAACCGCTTGCCGTAGGGGTAGACCACCATCGGGATCACCGCGACGGGGGCCAGGGCCAGGCAGAGCGGGTTGAGCAGGGCCGCCGAGCCGAGGAAGACCGCCACCGCGATCAGCGCGCCGGTCCAGGCGTGCTTCACGCTCATCGCGCCGGTGACCAGCTCGCGGTGGGCGGTGCGCGGGTTCCGGGCGTCGATCTCGCGGTCGATGATCCGGTTGACGGCCATGGCGAAGGTGCGCAGGCCGACCATGCAGATCGTGACGAGGAGCAGCCGGCCCCAGTGGATGTTCCTGTCCATCTCGAACATGGCGGTCAGCGCCGCGATGTACGCGAAGGGCAGGGCGAAGACCGAGTGCTCGATCATCACCAGACGGAGGAAGGCTTTCGTCCGTCCCGGCTGCGGGAGGGCTGCGGAGGCGGAGCTCACAGGCCGTACTCCTTCCAGCGGCGGTCGACCTTCGCCGCCGTATCCGGGTCCGACAGGACCATGTCCGGCCAGCCCCCGTCCCTGGTGTAGCCCTCCTCGGGCCACTTCTTCGTCGCGTCGATACCCGCCTTGCCGCCCCAGAACTGCTGGTAGGAGGCGTGGTCGAGATGGTCGACGGGGCCTTCCACGACCGTGAGGTCGCGGGCGTAGTCGGTGTTGCCGAGGGCCCGCCAGGCGACCTCGTGCAGGTCGTGGACGTCGCAGTCGGAGTCGACGACCACGATCAGCTTGGTGAGGGACATCATGTGCGCCCCCCAGATCGCGTGCATGACCTTCTGTGCGTGCTTCGGGTACTTCTTGTCGATCGAGACGATCGCGCAGTTGTGGAAGCCGCCGGCCTCGGGGAGGTGGTAGTCCACGATGTCCGGGACGATGATCTTCAGCAGGGGCAGGAAGAAGCGTTCCGTGGCGCGGCCCAGCGGGCCGTCCTCGGTCGGGGGGCGGCCGACGACGATCGACTGGAGGAGCGGGCGCTTGCGCATCGTCACGCAGTCGATGGTCAGCGCCGGGAACGGCTCCTGCGGGGTGTAGAAGCCGGTGTGGTCGCCGAACGGGCCCTCGGGCAGCATCTCGCCCGGCTCCAGCCAGCCCTCCAGGACGACCTCGGCGTTGGCCGGGACCTGGAGCGGGACCGTCTTGCAGTCGACCATCTCGATCCGCCGACCGGCGATGAACCCGGCGAAGAGGTACTCGTCGATGTCGCCGGGGAGCGGGGCGGTGGAGGCGTAGGTGACGGCGGGCGGGCAGCCGAAGGCGATGGCGACCGGGAGCCGCTCTCCCTTCCGCGCCGCCACCTGGTAGTGGTTGCGGCTGTCCTTGTGGATCTGCCAGTGCATGCCGATGGTGCGCCGGTCGTGGCGCTGGAGCCGGTACAGGCCGAGGTTGCGGATGCCGGTCTCGGGGTCCTTGGTGTGGGTCAGGCCCAGGTTGAAGAAGGAGCCGCCGTCCTGCGGCCAGGTGAACAGCGCCGGGAGCTGGTCCAGGTCGACGTCGTCGCCCGTCAGGACGACCTCCTGCACCGGAGCATCCTTGATCTTCTTCGGCGGTACGTGCGTCATCGCGCCGAGCTTCCCGAACGCCTCGCGCACGCCGACGAAGCCGTGCGGCAGCTCGGGGCGCAGCAGCCCGCCGATCTTCTCGGAGATCTCGCCGTACGACTTCAGGTCCAGGGCCTTCAGCAGCCGCCGGTCGGTGCCGAACACGTTCATCGCGAGGGGCATGCCCGACCCCTTCACGTTCTCGAAGAGCAGGGCCGGTCCGCCGGCCTTCTGCACCCGGTCGACGATCTCCCCGACCTCCAGATACGGGTCGACCTCGGCCTTGACACGCTTGAGGTCTCCCTCGCGCTCCAGTGCCCGGAGCAGGGAGCGAAGATCGTCGTAAGCCATGTGTCCCAGTATCGGCCACCCGGGGTCCGGGCCCGGTCACCGCCCCCTGCATAGTCGCTCGCCGCCTGTGCGCCGCCGCGGGAGGCCGCCGGCGCGCCCGCCTCTCCGCTGACCCGGGTGCCGGCCGCCGGACCGGAGGACGGCGCCCGACCTCGACGGCAGGGCGGTCAGCCTCGCCGGGTACCGGGGCAAGGTCGTCGTGCGCAGCATCACCCGGCCGCTGCTGGCGGAGTAGCGCGCCCGAGGGGCGGGGTGGTTCCGTGCGACGGCGGCTGCCGGTAGTTCGTGGCTTGTCGCGCAGTTCCCCGCGCCCCTGAAGAGGCGCTGCTGCAGCGCCTCTTCAGGGGCGGGCGCCCAAGGTCATGGCCACCGCTGGTCCCCCTCCCGTCAGACGATCAGGTGGAGAACGATGATGCCCGGGTGCCGATCCGCGGCCCAGGTCACCCGCTAGTCTGGCCGCCATGCTCAGGTATCTGCCCTACTTGCTGGTCCTCGCGCTGTGGATCTACGCCTTCGTGGACTGCCTGAACACCCCCGAGGACGAGGTCCGCGCCCTGCCGAAGCTGGCGTGGGTGTTCGTCATCCTGCTCTTCGGCGAGGTCCTGGTCGGCCCGGTGGCCTGGCTGATCGCGGGCAGGACCCGGCAGCCGCGCGAGCAGTGGGTCGCCCCTGACGACAACCCGGAGTTCCTGAAGTCCCTGAAGCCGGACGACCCGCGCACCGACTGACGCCGGTCACCGGTCGCGCTCCTCGGTGCGGGACCGCGCAGGCGTCTCAGGGCGGCGGCGGGAGTCGGTCCAGGCACGGTAGAGGGCGGCCAGGGCCGCGCTCCCCGCGGTCAGGGCGGTGGTCGAGACGCCGCACAGGAGCAGTACGACGCCCGCGGTCACGACGACCAGGAAGGCCACCAGGTCGAGCCGTGGGTTCGGGTGTCGGGGGTTTCGGTTCGTGGTCATGGCCGGTCCGCCTGCCTTCCGGGTGGTCCGCCCCGCCGGTCGGAGCGCTGACTCGGTTGTATCCGGGGGCCACGGGGTTCAGGACGGGTCTTTGTTTCCGGACCACGAGCGGGAGGAAATGCGCAGGTCAGGATTTTTTCCGGAGCGACACGCGGCCCCCCGCTAGCCTGGAGGGCATGGCTGAGCAGAGGGATGCGCGGCGCGGACGGCCACCCAAGGGCCTGGACATACCGGGACTTGATCCACACCTTCGCGAATTCGCCCGGGACCTCGGGCAGCTGAAGGGGACTCAGACCCTTGAGGCGCTCAAGAGGGAACTGAACTGGTCCAGTTCGGAGTTCTCCAAGGCCTTCACCGCGAAGAAGCTGCCCTCCCTGGCCCTGGTCGTCGCGCTCGCCGCGCACGCCGGAGCGGACCCGGACGAGTGGAGGCTCAGATGGGCGGTGGCCTATGAGCAGTTGCGGACGGCCGGCCGCACCGACCTGATCCCCAGCCGCCTGCGCCCCTCGGACCGGGCCGCGTTGCAAGCCGCCGCCGAGGAGGCCGAGGCCCTGCTGCTCACGATCGAGGCGAGGATCGCGGAGTCCCGCCGCAGTGCCCTGCTCAGGGCCGAACCGCTGTTGGCCGAACTGGACGAGGACCTGCCCACCGCCACGTCCAAGGAGGGCAAGGACGCGGCGGGCTGCTGGATCGACCTCACGGACTACCTGCGGCGGCTCGTGCTCGTCTTCGACCCTCGCCCGATCCCCACCGGGGACGACGGCCATGCCGAGATCGGCGCGGTCCTGCCCCGGCTCGCCGGACTCGCCGAGCTGACCGGCCTCCCGGAGTGGCGCGAACTCGCCGACCAGCTCGGCAGGACCTTCCGGACGGCCCGGGTCACCGGGTGGGTGGACACCGACCCCACGTACGGCGCGCCTCCCGTCTACGGCGACGAGTTCGCCGGGTACCGCGCCAGGGCCGGCCGCATCGCCTCGGGGCTGGCGCGGACCACCGCCTATCTGCCGCCGGCCGCGGTGCTGCCACCCGCCGCACCGGTCGACCGTGACCGCTACGACCCGCCGCGCAGCAAGTACCGCAGTGAACTGATCGGCAGCGTCGCACTCGTGCCCGTGGCCGTCCTGCCTCTTGCCCTCTTCCACGCGCCGGGACCCGTCTGGTGCTTCGTCCTGGGATTCCTGTTCCTGCTCGCCGTGGGCGCCGCGGCGGGGATGCGCACGGCCCGCCGCGACTGAGCCCTACAGCAGCGCCTTGACCTGTGCCGCGGTCAGCGCCCGCTGGAACACCTGGACCTGCTTGATCGAGCCGGGGAACCAGTCGGCGGGGACGCCGCCGGTGGTGGCGCGGCCGATCACCAGGGGGCCGTCGGCGGCGACGGGGTTGCTGTCGTTGATACCGGCCTCCTGAACGCCGTCGACATACAGGAGAAGCTGGTTGCGGAGGCCCTCGTAGACGCCGACCAGGTGGGTCCAGACGTCCGGCTTCGGGACGGTGAACGACAGGGCGCGCAGGCCGGGGCGGGCGAAGGCCCAGCGGTTCTCGGCGGCCGAGTACTGGAGGTAGAAGCCGCTGACGTCGACGGCGTCCTGGCTGACGGCGGTCGCGAAGGACGACGGCACCCTGCTCAGGGCCACCCACGCCGAGACGGTGAAGCTGCGGCCCTCGGCGGTCCGGAGCACCGGCCCCGCGGTCATGATCTGGCTGGTGCCGCCGTCGAACAGCGCGG
Source organism: Streptomyces hyaluromycini (assembly GCF_002217755.1). Classification (GTDB taxonomy): domain Bacteria; phylum Actinomycetota; class Actinomycetes; order Streptomycetales; family Streptomycetaceae; genus Streptomyces; species Streptomyces hyaluromycini. The sequence goes on from NZ_BCFL01000016.1 coordinate 1,586,407, forward strand.
CCCCGTCCTTGCCCCGCCCCCAGCCGACCGCGGTGGCCGTGCCGTCGTACCGGCCGGTGTCGTCGGCGGCGACCGCGCCCGAGGTCTCGTCCAGCGGCCAGGCGTCGAGCGGCGAGGGGACGGAGACGGAACCGCCGGCGTGCTGCGGGGACTTCTTGCCGCCGCCCCGGTTGACGAGGTGCGCGACCGGTACGGCCGCGAGCGCGGCGACGGCGAGGGCTCCCCCGGAGACGAGCAGGGTACGGCGGTTCGTGCCCGGGTTCCGCTGGTACGACACCGGCTGGGACGCCGGCTGCGGCACCGGGTCGAGCCGGGTGACCGGTCGGGTCGCGGCGGGCGGCGGAGCGGGGCGCGGGAAGCCGGCCCGGGGGTCGGCGGCGGGCCGTTCGAGGAGGGCGGTGGCGTCGGCCGTGGGCCCGATCCGGGCCAGGATCTCGCGCGGGGTGGGCCGGTCGGCCGGGTCCTTCGCCAGGCAGTGGGCGATGAGGGCGGCGAGGGCCGGGTCGGTGACGGCGCCGATGTCGGGTTCGTCGTGCACGACCCGGTAGAGCAGGGCGGGGGTCGGCCCGTCGCCGAAGGGGTTGCCGCCGGTGGCCGCGTACGTGAGGACCGCGCCGAACGCGAACACGTCGCTCGCGCCGGTCACCTCCCCGCCCGCGACCTGCTCCGGCGACATGAAACCGGGCGAGCCGACCATGAGCCCGGCCCGCGTGATGGTGGCCGACTCGACGCTGCGGGCGATGCCGAAGTCGATGACCCGCGGCCCGTCCTCGGCGAGCAGCACGTTCGACGGCTTGAGATCCCGGTGCACCAGCTGCGCCGCGTGGATGGAGGTGAGCGCCTCGGCCAGCCCCGCGGCGAGCGCGCGCACGTTCGCGGCGGGCAGCGGCCCCTGTTCGGCCACCGCCTCCTGCAACGAGGGCCCGGCGATGTAGCTGGTGACCAGCCACGGCAGCTCGGCGTCCGGGTCGGCGTCCACGACCGGCGCCGTGAACGCGCCGCTGACCTTGCGCGCGGCCTCCACCTCACGGCGGAAACGGGACCGGAACTCCGGCTGCCCCGCGACGAGTTCGGCGTGGACGACCTTCACGGCGACGGCCCGGCCGCCCGGCGAGCGCCCGAGGTACACCCGGCCCATCCCGCCCGCGCCGAGCCGCCTCAGCAGCTGGTACTCCCCGACGGAGCGCGGATCGCCCGGCTCCAGAGCTGCCACGATCCCTCCCGTGCCGCTTGCTCCCCAAGACGCGGTCAGCATAGGACCGGGACGCGCGACGAATGACCAATTCCCGCCCCTGTGCGGCAAGTTGCCCTCCGGTCTGCCCTTCGGGGCGCCGCCGGGACAAAAATCGCACCATTTAACACGTGTTGGTGAAAACATGACGTAAGCGCCTAATGCCGGGTTCATATGCCGAAGATCTCCCCGGAACCGCTTCCGGCAGTGCGGAAAGGGATGACCGTGGCAGACAGCAAGGTCGAGAAGGCGAAGAAGGCCGCCGGGTCGATCGGACTCGTGACCCCGGTGGGCGCGCGGCCGGCCGCGCAGGCGCCCTCGGCCGACGAGGTGTGGCAACTGCCGGGCGGCAGCGCCCGGGTGTACTACGGGGAGGGGCACCGGGGCGTGGTCCGGCCGGTGGTCCTCGCCGACGGGTTCGACCTCGGACCGACCGACCACGACCGGCTCTGGGACGGGCTGGAGAACGGCCGGTTCCCGTTCGTCGGCGAACTGCGGCGCCGGGGGCGCACGTTGGTCCTCGTCGGGTTCGACGAGCGCAGCGAGTCGGTCCTCCGGAACGCCGAGACGGTGATCGCCGCCGTCCTGCGGACCGTCGCGGAGCAACTGGGCGACTCCCGGCTGCTCGTCGGCGGGTTCGGCATGGGCGGCCTGGTCACCCGGTACGCGCTGGCCAGGATGGAGACACAGCGCTTCGACCACCGGGTCGGCGTCCACCTGTCGTTCGACAGCCCGCACCGGGGCGCCTGGATTCCGATCGGCCTCCAGGCCTTCGCGCACCACCTCGCCCCGTACGACGACACCTGCCTGCGGCAGATCAGCAGCCCCGCCGCACAGCAGATGCTCTGGCGTCACCTGGACGGCGTGCACGGCACACCCGGGGAGAGCCCGCTGCGGACGGAGTTCAGGGAACGGCTCCAGCAGGTCGGTGACTGGCCGCGCTTCCCGCGCCTGCTCGCGGTGTCCAGCGGACGCGGCAACGGGACGGGCAACGGCGTCCGCGCCGGCGCGAAGACGCTCAGCTGCGCCGGGCCGCTCTTCGACGGCACCCGTTTCCTCGCCCAGGCGAGGGGCCAGAAGACGGAGGTCGCCGTGGTGAACGGCGTACTCGGCGGACCGCACTCGATCACCACGAGCGGCTTCCCCGACCTCGACGGCGCGCCGGGCGGCACGCTGGAGTCCTTCGGCCTCCTCGCCGACACGCTCGCGGCGGCCGGCGAGAACACCGACGTCGCACACCGGAGCGTGTGCTTCGTGCCGTCCGTCAGCGCGGTCTCCATCCGCGACCTGGACCAGCAGGACGACCTGTACGCCGACATCGGCGACCTCCCGCCGGAGGAGTCCGACGTCGACGACTTCCTGCTCTCCTCCAAGAACGAGGCGCACGCCCTGATGACCGGGGAACTCGCCGAGTGGATCCTGCACCGGCTCCCCAACTGACCCGCCACCACGGGCGAAGCGCTCAGCAGGCCGATTCCGGCAGGTGCTGCCGCGCCCACTCCCCGAGCGTCTTCAGCGACGGCTCCAGCGCCGCCCCCGCCGCCGTCAGCCGGTACGACACCCGCAGCGGCGGTCCCTCGTCGACCTCGCGCACCACGAGTCCCGCCGCGCCGAGTTCGGCGAGCCGGTCGGAGAGCATGCGTTCGCTGATGCCAGGGATGGCGCGGCGCAGGTTGGCGAAGTGCGTGGGCTGATCCATCAGGACGGACAGGATCGGGCCGTTCCAGCGCTTGCCGAGCACTTGGAAGACGCGCGTGATGCCGGCATCGACACCTTTGCACGCTTCCGGGTCATGGGCCTGCTCCACCGCCATGGCATCAGGGTACAGCCCCGCCGGGGGAGGGGGCTGAAAAAAAGTAAGCACCTGTGTTATCTATAGCTGAGTACGAATTCTCAGCCCCCTCGGCTCTGCCCTGGGCCCGTGTATCCGGAGACATCTCATGGCCACCCTTCTCCACATCGACTCGTCCCTCCTCCCCGGCGAGGCCTCCTCCTCCCGTGCCGTCACCGACGCCTTCCGCACGGCCTGGCTGGCGCAGCACCCGGACGGCACCGTGATCTACCGCGACCTGGCGGCGGACCCGGTACCGCACCTCACCGCGGCCGCCCACACCGCCGGCTTCGCCGACCCCGCCACGCACACCCCCGAGCAGGCGGACGCCTTCGCGGCCCGGGTGCGGCTGATCGAGGAGCTGGAGCAGGCGGACGCGGTGCTGATAGGCGCCCCGATGTACAACTTCACGATCCCGTCGACCCTCAAGGCGTGGCTGGACAACGTGGTCCTGTTCAACCGCACGATGGGCGAGAACCCCTCCGCCAAGGGCACCCCGGTCACCGTGGTGGCCAGCCGCGGCGGCTCGTACGCGCCGGGCACCCCGCGGGAGCCGTTCGAGTACGTCCAGAACTACCTGACCGCGCTCCTCGCCGAAGGTCTCGGCCTGGACGTCGACTTCATCGTGCCGGAGCTGACCATGGCCCCGCAGAACCCGGCGATGGCCGAGCTCGTGCCGCTCTACGAGGCCTCCCGCGACCGCGCCCTCCAGGACGCGGCCGCCAAGGCGAAGGAGCTGGCGGACCGCCTCGCCGCGTAACGCGCGCACCGGCGCCCGGCCCCCGGTCCGGGGCCGGTTGCGCCGATCGGCCCAGCAGCACATGCGGGCCCGGTTGCAGGCGGTTGTGATGGACGGGCTCTGACATTCCGACACCTTGGAGGCCGTCACGCGCATCCGATCCCTCGCCGGCACCACCGCCGCGTACGCCGACAACGGCGCCGAAGCCCACGGTGTCGCAGTCGACAGCCCGGGTCTGCTGTCGGGCAACGTCGTCCAGATCCCGATCAGCATCCCGATCAACGTGTGCGGCAACACGGTCAACGTCATCGGTCTGCTGAACCCGGCGATCGGCAACACCTGCAAGAACGGCTGACCCAGGCCGCACCGCAGGTATCGTCCGAGGAACTTCCGGAGGCGCCGAGCCTCCGGAAGTCCTCGCATGCGTGCAGGTTGTACGCCGGTGGGCCGCCCGAAGCGGACAGTGCGCCCCTGGGCCGCACCGGGAGCGATCCCGACACTTACCTCGTATGACGACTGCTCCCGCCGGTTCCACCACCAGCATCGCGCCCGAGTACGGCGACCGGGTCATCGCCGTGGAGACGGCGGGCTCGGAACCCATCCCCGACGCCGAACGCCACGGCAGTCCGCTCCAGTTGCTCTGGACGTGGGCCTCCCCCAACATCGAGTTCGCGACCGTCTACATCGGCGTGATCGCGGTTCTCTTCTTCGGCCTGGACTTCTGGTCGGCGACCGCCGCAATCCTCCTCGGCACCGCGATCGGCGCGGTCACCCAGGGCGTGCTGTCGCTGGACGGGCCGCGGTTCGGCGTCCCGCAGATGGTGATCGGCCGCTTCTCCTTCGGCTTCCTCGGCAACATCCTGCCCTCCGCCGCCAACGGCCTGCTCGCGGGCGTCGGCTGGTTCGCCGTCAACAGCGTCAGCGCAGCCTTCGCCCTGAACACGCTCACCGGCCTGCGCCCCCTCCCCTCCCTCCTGCTCGTCGTGGTCGCCGAGATCCTCATCGGCTTCATCGGCCACAACTTCGTGCACACCTTCGAGAAGTACGCGTTCCCGGCGCTCGCCGTGGTCTTCCTGCTGGCCGGGGTGTGGACCTTCAAGGACGCGGACCTCGGCGGGGGCGGCTCGGGCGGCGGCGTCGGCGGCTTCCTGCTCGCCTTCAGCGCGGCCTGGGGCTACGCGGCCGGCTGGAACCCGTACGCCACCGACTACTCCCGCTACCTGCCGCGCACCGCGAACAAGGCGAAGACGGTCCTGTGGCCGGCCGTCGGCCTGTTCGTGTCCGTCTCGATCGTCGCCGTCATCGGCGCGGCCTCGGCCACCATCATCGCCCCGAAGGACGCCACCCCGACGGCCGCCTTCACCGGCCACCTCCCCGGCTGGCTCGGTGACCTCGTCCTGCTCGCCATCATGCTCGGCGGTGTCTCGGCGAACGCCCTCAACGTGTACTCCGGCGCGATCTCCATCGCCTCCTTCGGCCTGAAGCTCCCCACCTGGCTGAGCCGCAGCGCCCTGGTCGTGGTGTCGGGCATCGTCGGCACGGCGGCCGCCTGGGCCTCGCTGGACGACGCGGGCGCGGCCTACGAGGCGTTCCTGCTGGTCATCGCGTACTGGGTGGCGCCCTGGCTGGGAGTCGTCCTGGTGGAACGGTGGCTCCAGGGCCGTACGGCGACGGACGAGGAACTGTCCGCCCGCCTGGCCGACCGCTCCTTCGCCAACTGGCCCGGCCTCGCCGCCCTGCTGATCGGCGTCGCGGTCTCCGTCCCGCTCTTCTCCAACCAGGAGGACTACGTGGGCTGGGTACCGAAGCACCACCCCGCCTTCGGCGACATCACCCCACTGGTCGGCTTCGCGCTGAGCGCCCTGCTCTACGCGGTACTGCGGAAGCGCCCCCGGACCGCCTAGGTCTACCGACCCGCATTGCGGTGAGCCACGAAGACCTCCGGTGTGGTGAAGACTCGACACCTTCACCACACCGGAGGTCTTCGTCATGTCCCTCTTCATGGAAAGCGGAGCGATCCGGGACGGTCGGCCACTGTTGCGGCGGTCCACCGACGGGTGTTGCATGGCAGAGGAGAGGCGTCGGCGCCGCCTCGAACAAGGAGATTCACCGATGGAAACGCACGGGTCCATACCCAGCCGTCGCCAATTCCTCGGTACTGCCGCCGCAGCTGCTGTGGCGGGCCGGTTCGGCATGAAAGAACATACCCAAGCGCCGCCGGAAGCGTTCGGACCGGTGAAGCAGATCAACGCCGGGGAACTGAACGTGGGGTATGTCGAAGCCGGACCCGCGAACGGGCAGCCGGTCATACTCATGCACGGCTGGCCCTACGACATCCACAGCTACGAAGCGGTCACGCCGCTGCTCGCGGCGAAGGGATACCGGGTGGTCGTCCCCTATCTGCGCGGCCATGGCAGCACGCGGTTCCGCTCGGACAAGACACCCAGGAACGCCCAGCAGTCGGCGTTCGCCGTCGACATCATCGCCCTGATGGACGCCCTCGGGACGGAGCGGCCCCTCCTCGCCGGATACGACTGGGGATCCCGGACGGGCGACATCATTGCGGCGCTCTGGCCGGAACGCTGCAAAGCGCTGGTCTCCGTGACCGGATATCTGATAGCGAACGTCGAAGCCAACAAAATGCCGTCGCCCCCGAAGAGCGAATGGGCATGGTGGTATCAGTACTACTTCGCCACCGAAAGAGGTGTGCGCGGCCTCGACAGGTACCGGCGCGATCTGGCCGAACTGGTCTGGAAGTTCAACTCTCCGACATGGCGTTTCGACAACGCGACATTCGATCGCACAGCGGCGGCTTTCGACAACCCGGATTACGTCGGAATCGTGATCGACAATTACCGCTGGCGGCTTGGTCTCGCACAAGGCGAGCCCAGGTATGACGACCTCGAAAGGCGCCTCGCCGCAGCACCGGTCATCAAAGTGCCGACGATCACCGTCGACGGAAAGCACGACCCGTTCACACCCCCCGGAAACGGATCGGCCTACCGCGACAGGTTCGGAGGCACATACGAGCACCGGACCCTGGACGTGGGCCACAACGTTCCGCAGGAGGACCCGAGGGGCTTTGCCGCGGCTGTCGTGGCGGTCGACGGGTTCTGACCGTGCCGGGACCCACCCCCGTCCTAAGCGGGTCCGGCGAAGTCAACTGCGCGACCAGCCACGACGGCGCCGCAGACGGCAGACGGCAGATCGCGGCATTCCAGCGGAGCGCTCAGTCGTCGTCCCGCAGCCGCCGCCAGATGCGGGAGCGGTGCAGCAGGAACAGCGAGCCGACCACGGCGACCAGCTGGAGGCCCACGGCGAGCAGCCAGAACTCGTCCCTGGTCTCCAGCCGGTTCGTCAGGAACTCGAAGTTCATGCCGAAGAAACCGGTCAGGAACGACAGCGGCAGGAAGATCACCGACACGATCGCCAGCCGGTTGATCACCCCGTTCTGTTCGCCCGCGACCAGCGAGCCGTAACTGGCGAAGGCCCGCCGGGTGGCGTCCTGGAGGGACTCGATGTCCGCGAGGACCAGGCGCGCCGCCCGCTGGAACTCCTGGGCGAGCCGCTGTCGCTCCACCGGGAAGTCGGGGCTCATCATCCTGCGGGTGATCACCTCGTCGACCCCCTGGAGGTAGGGCAGCAGCGCGTGGTGCAGGACGGCGGAGTGGCGGCGCAGCTGGGACAGCCGGTAGATCTGCTCGGGGCGTCGCTCCTCGAACATGTCGTCCTCCAGCTCCTCCACCTGGAGCAGCGCCTCCACCGAGGCCCGGCGGAACGTCGAGAGCGCCTCCTGAAGCAGCAGGAACAGCGCGGCCACCGCGTCGCGCGGCCGCTCCCGCCGCACCAGTGCCGTGATGTCCCCCGCCAGGCCGGCCCGGCGGCCCCAGTGGACGACCACCAGAAAGCGTTCGGAGGCCAGGGCGTGCACATGGTGGACCTGGCCGCCACGGGCCACCGGCACGACGAACCCGGCGATGTCGCCCAGGAACTCGGCCCGCGGGGATCCGTCCGGCCGGGCGAACCACTCCAGGTCCTCGTCGTCCAGCCCGAGCTGCCGGACCACCGGCTCCTGTGCCGGTACCTCCTCCTCGGGCAGTTCGACACCGAGGAGCAGGAACGGATCCGTGGCGAGCCGCCGACGCGCCTCCTGCACGGAGACCCGCGTCACGCCCCCGTCCGGCACCGACACCACCGTTACGATCATCACCCTCACCGCTGATCCCTCGCCCAGGCTCCCAGCCTGCGTGCGGCCCGCGGTACCCGCACGCGCTGCCGCCGACCAGGTGCGGGCCGTCCGGGCGAGGCGGCGGGCCGGTACGGCATGGTGCCCGGGGCCGCGGCACCCCGCGGCGGATGCTGAGGTCTCCCCCGCTGTCTCCCCCTCGCAGGAGAGGCCCGTGACCGATCCCAGCCCCCGAGTGGCCCCGAGGCCGGCCTCCGTCACGGCAGGCGACGACCTTCCGGCCCCCGGGGTCATCGGCATCGGGCTCGCCGCGGTGCTGACGTTCGCGCTGGCCCAGGGCTCATGGCAGTGGTTCGCCACCTTCATCGGGGTGACGCTGCTCGCGGTGCTGGCCGCCTTCCAGCGCCGGGCGGCCTGGACACCGGACCTCCGCTCGCCCTACCTGCGCGGCCTGGTCGCGTACGCGCTGGTCGTCGGCCTGTGCGTGGCGATCGCGGTCGCGCCCCTGCTGCAGCGGCAGGCCTGGCTGTTCCCGATGCCCGGCACCCGCGACGACTGCGAACTGACGGGCCGGTACCAGGCCCTCCAGGTGAAAGCCGCCCTGGGAGACCTGGCCGGCGCCGACCGCGCCGCCCTGGCGTTCGCCCAGCAGACCCAGGCCCGCAAGGCCGTCGCCGAGTGCCTCTCGGCCACGACCACCCTGTGGCTGCCGCTGTACGGGCTGGCCGTGGCACTGCTGGTGGGAACGGCCGCCTGGTTCCGCGACCAGGCACGGACCCGCGCCTAGGCGCTCCGCTGGAAGTGCCGCGATATGCCGTCGGTCGGCTGCTGCGCCGTCGTGGCTGGTCGCGCGCACGCGGCGGTAGCCGCATATCGGACAGGGTCTCGCGCCCCTTCAGGGCGCGTCCCCCGCACCACCCGGTGCGCGCAGGTCGCCGTCAGGAGTTCGCCCAGCAGGTCCGGGTCGTCGATCTCCAGGCCCAGGAGGGACTCGATGCGTTCCAGGCGCTGGTAGAGGGACTGGCGGCCGATGTGCAGGAGGGCGGCCGTGCGGGTCGGGGAGCAGCCGTGCCGCAGGTGCACCTCCAGGGTGCGGACCAGGTCGCTGGCGTGGGCCGCCTCCCAGGCCAGCAGCGGGCCGAGGGTGTGCTGGACGAGGGCGGCGAGGCGGTCACGGTTGGCGGCGACGCCGCCCCGGGTCAGCTCCCGCTCCAGGGCGAGGGCGCGGGCCGAGGTCACCGACGGGCCCTCGGGCAGCGCCGGTTCGGCGGGCGGCACGGTCAGCGCCAGTTCGAGGGTGGTCCGGGCCGCCCGCAGCGTCTCGCTCCAGTGCAGCCAGCCGCCGGCGCCGACCGCGTGTCCGACGGCGACCGTCGCCCCCGCCTCGGCGGCACCCCGGAACGCCTCCTGCACGGCCCGCACCGGATCGCCGGGTACCGCGGCCGGCACCGCGAGCAGCGCCAGCACGTCCCCCGGGAACGCGGCCCGCAGCGCCCCGGCCCCGCCCAGCACCCGTACCGCCCGGTCCACCGCGCCCACGCCCAGGCTGCCGTGCAGCGAGACGCCGAGGAGCCGGGCGCCGGGGCCGGGGTGGAACCCGGCGAGCGCGGCCCGGGCCTCCACCTCGGGCTGGTTGAGGGCCTGCCCGTCGGCCAGGTCGGCGAGCAGCGCCGCCGCGTGGTCGTCGCCCCAGGGCCGGACGAGCGTACGGCGGCCGGACAGCCCCCGGGCCACGATCGCCCGGTTGGCGGCCTCGGCGATCCGGACGAAGGGCACCACCCGGTGCAGGGCGAACAGCGGCAGGTCGAGGCGGCAGGCCTCGTCGGTCACCTCGGGCGGCATGCTGGGCAGGGCCCGCCCCACCTCCACCGCGAGACCGGCCGCACCGCGTGCCGCCAGCTCCCGCACATACCGGCGGCGGACCTCGTCGCCTGCGTCGGTCAGCCCGAAGCCGTTGGTGAGGAGCAGTTCGCCGCCGTCGAGGAAGTTGGCGCCCTCGTAGACCTCGCTGGAGTGCACCCAGCGCACCGGGCGGTCCAGGGCGCCCTCCCCGGCGAGCAGTTCGGGGCGGGCCGCCCGCACGGGGTCGAGGGCCAGGACTTCGCGGAGGGTGAGTGCGGGCACGGCGACCTCCAGGGGACGGACACGGCCGCTGACATTTCGTCCGGCCGGGGGTTGCCCGGAGGGTACTTTCCGCACGTTGCCCTCGTGTTTCGGCCACAGGAGAGTGAAGTCATGCAGCCCATGGATCCGCTGGACACCCCGGACCCCCTGGACCGGACACAGGCCCGTGCCTGGCTCGCCACCGCCGTCGCCGAGGCCCGCGCCGGGCTCGCCGAGGGGGGCATCCCGATCGGCGCCGCGCTCTACGGCGCCGACGGCGCACTGCTCGGCCGCGGCCACAACCGGCGCGTACAGGACGACGACCCCTCCATGCACGCGGAGACCGCCGCCTTCCGCGCGGCGGGCCGACAGCGCACGTACCGCGGCACCACCATGGTGACCACGCTGTCGCCGTGCTGGTACTGCTCCGGCCTGGTCCGCCAGTTCGGCATCTCCCGGGTCGTGATCGGCGAGGCGGCCACCTTCCACGGCGGCCACGACTGGCTCGCCGAGCACGGTGTACGGATCGTCCTGCTGGACGACGAGGAGTGCACCGCCCTGATGCGCGACTTCATCAACGACAACCCGGCCCTGTGGAACGAGGACATCGGTGAATAAGGTGACCAACACGAGCGGCAGCCCCCGTATCCCCACCGTCGACCTGCGCCCCTGGCTCGACGGGGACGAGGACGACCGGCGGGAGATCGCCCGGACCGTCGACAGCGCCCTGCAGACCGCCGGTTTCCTGCTCGTCACCGGGCACGGGGTCGACGCGGAACTGCGCAACGGGGTCCGGGAGGCCGCGCGCCGGTTCTTCGCGCTGCCGGCCGATGTGAAGCAGGCGTACGAGGCGAAGGTCGGCGGGCGCGGCTGGCTGGGGCCCGGTGCGGAGGCCAACGGCTACTCGGAGGGCACCGAGACCCCGCCCGACCTGAAGGAGTCGCTGACCTTCGCGACCCACGAGCCGTTCGAGGACCCGGCGGTCAACGCCGAGTGGTACGCGCCCAACGTGTGGCCCGCGGAGGTGCCGGAACTGCGGACGCTCTGCGAGGAGTACCTGGACCGGATGGCCGAGCTGGAGAAGGAGCTGCTGTCCCTCCTCGGGTACGCGCTCGGGCTCGAACAGGACTTCTTCTCCCGGCACATGGACCATCCGACGTACGGCTTCAACATCAACTGGTATCCCGGGACCGAGGTGCTCGGCGAGCCCGCGCCGGGGCAGTTCCGGATCGGACCGCACACCGACTTCGGGACGGTGACCATCCTGGACCGGCAGGCCGGCAAGGGCGGGCTCCAGGTGTACACGGACGAGGGCGGCTGGGAGGACGCGCCCTTCGACCCGGCCGCGTTCACCATCAACATCGGTGACCTGATGGCCCGTTGGACCGGCGACCGGTGGCGGTCGGGGCGGCACCGGGTGCTGCCGCCGCCCACCGACGCGCCCGCCGAGGAGCTGATGTCCCTCGTCTACTTCGGCGAGTGCACCCCGGGCACCACCGTCGAGTCCGTCCCGGCACCGGTCGGCCGGGTGGCGCACCCGCCGGTCGACTCGCACGTCTACCTCCGGGAGAAGCTGGACTCCATCACCGTCGGCTGATCTCACAGAGTCAGGATTCGTAACCCAACAGTCATCACCCGATCTGGCCCGAAGCAACTCCCCCTTCCTACACTTGCGTTGAGGGGGGACTGCCTTGCACAGACGGTTGCACGGGCGTGGCGCGCTGTTCGACGTCGAGCCGGCCGGCCTCGTCCCGAGGCTCGTCGGGTTACGGCCGTACCAGCATCGTGCCCTCCCCTTCGAACACCCCGGTGAGCTGCCGTTCGTCGTGCTGACCGGGGCCCGGGGGCTCGGCAAGAGTGCGGTGCTCGCCGAGTTGCGGGACGCCTACAAGGGGCACACCCCGGTCGCGCTCGTCGACTGTGCGGACGAGCAGTTCGCGGCCCCGCCGCCGGAGCGGCCCGCCGCATCCTGGTCGCCCCTCGCGCAGGCGCTGCTGGTCGTCGCCGAGCAGCTCGCCGAGCCGGTCACCGGGGCCGGGCGGATCACCTTCCCGCGGCTGATGTCGGGCCTGGTCGCGGTGGCCGCCGGCGGCTGGGGCGACGCGGACTCGGAGCGGATCCGGCGCGAGGTGGAGCGGATCCTGCTGCTGAACGAGAGCGGTTCGTGGATCAGCGGGTTCGCGGGGCGGTGGGCCGGGAAGGTGGCGGCGAAGGTCGTCGCCGCCGCGACCGGCACCGGACCGCTGGTCTCCGGCGCCATCGAGGCCACCCTGGAGTCGATCGCCGAGGGCTTCAGCAGCCGCCGGCACCAGAAGGCGTCCGTCTGGTACCGCACGTATCCCAACGCGGGCGGGCACGCCCAGCGCGGCCTGATCCTGCTGTCGGGCCACTTCCGCGCGGGCGGCACCTCCCGCGAGCACGCCGAGCGGTACCTCGTCCGGGCCCTGCTCGCCGACCTCACCGAGGCGTACGCGGGGGTGCTGCCGCGGATGCAGCGGCTCGGCCGGCCGCTGGTGCTGGCCGACAACGTGCAGACCGGGCCGGGGCCCGGCCTGGTGGAGGCGGTGCTCAGGGACCGCGCCGAGGGCATCGCCGACCAGGTGGCCTTCGTCGCCGGACTGCGCGGCGACGGCCGGGAGCTGCTGCGCGGCGGCTCACGGCGCGAGCTGGCCGGGGTCGCCCGGCGCAGCGAGTGGACGCCGGACCCGGCCGTACCCTCCTCGCGGGCCCTGCTGGTCGCGCTCCCGCCGCTGACCCCCGACGACACCCTGCACCTGGTCGCCGCCCCGGCCGCGCCCCAGCTCCCGCACGCCGTCCACCGGCTGACCGGCGGCAACCCGCTGGGCATCGCCCTGCTCGCCGAGGCCGCGGCCCAGCACCCGGAGCGGGCCGGATCGCTGGGCGGCCTGCTCACCGCCGACGTACAGCCGGTCGAGGACGGTCCCGCCGCCCCCGCGTACCTCCGGCTCCTCGACCGGCTGGTCCCCGCCGACCGCCTCGACGAACTGACGGTCCTGGCCGCCGCCCACGACCACGACTCGGCGTGCGCCCTGGCCGCCGCGCTGCTCCCGGACGACTTCGGCCCGGCCGACGTACGCGCCCTGCAGAACCGGCTCGCCCGGGAGGGGCTGCCCGCCGTGCCCGGCCAGTTCGTCGGGGACCCCTTCGTACGGACCCTGCTGCTGCTCCGGCTGCACCTGCGGGACGCCGACCACAGCGGCTGGCGCACCGCCCACGAGACGCTGATCGCGTACTACACCGAGGACCGGCCGGACGGGCAGGCCCGCTTCCGGCTGCACCACCAACTGGCCCTGGGACAGAGCGGACCGGCGGTCGCCCACCTGCGCGACGGCTTCCCGGTCCTGGACACCCGCAGCTGGCTGCACACCCTGCGGTTCATCGCCTCCGCGCCCTACTTCCACGCCCATGACGCCGAGGGCCGCGACTTCACCGGCCAGGGCGACCGGCGGGCGGCGGTGGCGCTCGGCCGCACGGATGCGCAGCAGCGCGTACCGGGCGGCGTGGACGGCGTACTGCACCTGCGGATAAGGCGGTTGCTGCACGCGGTGTGGCTGCTGACGGATCCGCTGGTGCTGCCCGACCCGAAGGTCGGCGACCGGCTGCGCTTCGAGCTGGAGCAGCTGTCCAACCTGCGGCCGGCCGGCAACGCGCTGCTGTGGCGGGCCTCCCGGGACTGGCCGGCGGCCGCGCTGGCGGGCCGCCCGCCGGCGGACCCGGAGGACGACGACGAGCGCGACGAGGGCGACGACGAGCGGAGCGGGGTGGCGTGATGGCGCGGCGGAGCGTGATGGCGCGGCGGGGCGGGGTGGCGTGATGGCGGGGCGGGGCGTGGGCACGTGGTTGCGTGAGGGCGTCTGGGAGATTCCGCTGCGCCGCTATCTCGCCCTGCTGGTCACGGCCGCGGTGCTCGCCGGCCTGGTCGTCGGGGTACGCGTGGTCCTCCACGACGACCGGTCCTGCGCGCCGGGGGTGGCCCGGCCCGAGGGCAGCGACGAGTGCGTGGGCGTGGCGACGACCGCGTTCGACTTCGGGCATCCGCAGCTGCGGGACACCGTGCAGGCCATCGCCCGCGAGAACGCCCGTCTGAAGCCCGGGAGTTATGTCACGGTCGCGGTGATGCTGCCGTACACCTCGACGGCGACGGCGAACCTCGCCGACATCGAGCACGAGCTCCAGGGCGCCTACCTGGCCCAGTACCAGGCCAACCACGACTCCAACGGCCAGTCCCCGGTGATCCGGCTGGTACTGGCCAACCCCGGTGCGACCAGCCAGTACTGGCAGCGGATGGTCACGCAGCTGGCGGGCATGACCGGCGGCACGGACCGGCTGCGGGCGGTCGCCGGGGTCGGGCAGAGCACCGACAACAACAAGAAGGCCGTCAAGGAGCTGACCCGGCTGGGCATTCCGGTGGTGGGGTCGTCGATCACCGCCGACGACCTCGCCAACGGGCAGGGCGGCAAGGACCCCTACCCCGGCCTGGCCCGGGTCTCCCCCACCAACACCGACGAGGCCCGCGCCCTGGCCTCCTTCGCGAAGGTGAGCGCGGGCCGGGCGCTGCTCGTCTACGACAAGCCGGGCGACCCGTACACCCGGACGCTCCAGACGTCGTTCGCAGCGCTGATCAAGGGCTCGCCGTACGAGCCGCAGCCGTTCACGCCGCCGGCCGACCGCAGCCAGGAGGGGACGACCGCGAACACGTTCCGGCAGATCACCAACCTGGTCTGCGACACCTCGCGGACGACGGACACGATCCTCTTCGCCGGCCGCCACACCCAGCTGCGGCAGTTCATCAACGCGCTGGGCGGACGGGGCTGCCAGGACCGGAGGTTCACGGTGCTGACGGGGGACGAGGGGTCGTACCTGACCGGCGAGAAGAAGCTGGACCGCAGCGCCCTGGGGCACAACCTCTCCGTCCGCTACACCGCCCTCGCCCATCCGGACGCGTGGGGCACGGGCAGTCCGAGGACCGGGGGTTCGGCGGCGGACATGGCGACCCTGACCGGGCTGCTGAAGAGCGCGGAGAAGGCGCCGGTCGGGCCGATCGGAACGGTGGCCCTGGAGGACGGGCAGCTGATCATCGCCTACGACGCGATGCGGCTCGCGGTGCACGGCATTCGCGAGGCGGTGCCGGAGGGGAAGTCCGTGCCGGCGCTGGCCGACGTGGGGTTGCAGTGGCCGCAGGTGAAGGGGTCGCTGCGGGTGGACGGGGCGAGCGGGTGGATCTGCCTGGACGCGCATGGGAATCCGTACGACAAGGCGGTGCCGATTGTCGAGCTGCGGGCGGAGGGTGGGTCGCGGTTCGTTCGTATTGCGTGGCCGGAGGGGAAGCCGCCCAGTGGGGAGTGTCTGCCGCCGTCGTAGGCGGGTGCGGGTGGGTGGGGGCTGAGCGCGCAGTTCCCCGCGCCCCTGAAAACTCGGCGCTACGCGCCTTGTTTTCACCCCAAGACATCGATCAAACGCTCGAATCTGGTGCGCCAGCCCGGCTCTGTCTCGCCCTCGCCCTTGAACTCGTGTGTGAAGCGCAGGGTGCTGCCGGTCTCCCCGTCGCGTTCCAGGTGGAAGCGGATCCTGCCGCCGCCCTCCACCGTGTACTCCGCGATCCGGTCGACGTCCCAGGCGGTCACCCGGCCCGTGCCCAGGTCACCGAGGGTGACCGTGCCGTCCAGTCTCGGTTGCAGGACATCGACCGGGGTGAACCAGGCGGCCAGGCCCTCCGGGGTGGAGAGGCTCGGCCAGACCTGGTCCGTCGGCCTCGGCAGTCGTACCAGGAAGTGCAGGATGTGCGTTCTCCCGTGGGTCTGGCTGATGCCCTGTTCTATGGAACCGGCCATGACACCAGCCTGACCCCGGTCTCCGGGATCCGCACCCCTACGGGCGCTCCCCCGCCTTGTCGACCACGGCCCGCGTGATGATCGACGTGCCGCCCGTCGACGTACCGTGCAGGTCGTACAACCGCTCCCCGAGGAACGCGTACGTCCTCTCGTCGAAGATCAGCTGGACCTTCTCCTGTCCGGTGGTGCGGGTGATCGCGACGCCTTCCCTGCCGGTCAGGTCCTTGACGTCGTGGACCACGTCGACGCCCGGGATCGTCGCCGCCGCCCGGTAGAGCGCGGCGCTCACCTCGGGCGGCATCAGGGACTCCTGGATCAGATCGGCGAAGAGGGTGAACGCCGCGGCGTCGCGGTCCGGGCGTTCGGCCTCGACCTCGCGGGAGCTGACCCGGTACAGCCAGTCGTGCATCGCCTCGGTGCCGGTCGGCAGCTTGGCCAGGTCCCGGTAGTAGGTGGACCGTTCGCCGACCTTCTTGCCCTTCGTGCCGAGCGAGACGTGCTCGTTGTCCGGCGTGTTCTCCTCCAGCAGGCCTTCCCTGGTGCCGTCCACCGACTGCCAGACCTCCCGGTCGTGGACGGGCTGGAGCTTCGCGGGTCCGCCGTTCTCGGAGACCGTGAAGGCGGTCCGGCTCTTGATGTAGACGAACTGGTCGTCGCGGACGCCGACCGGCGCCTTCTCGTGCTCGGCGGCCAGCGCGATGTGGCCGAGGAGGACGGTGGCCTCCTGGGACGCGTGCGGCTGCGACGTGCTTCCGGACGGCACGGCCACGGTGACGGCGATCGCGGCGACGGCCGCCACGGCCGCGCCGACCAGCACGGGCCGCAGCCGGCCACGGGACGGCCGGCGTTCTTCCCGTCGGATCTCGGTCATCAGATGCTCCTTGAGGAGTAGGTGACGGGCCGGCGGAAGGTCCTGCTCGGACATCGGGTTCAGCGGGTTCAGCGGGTTCATCGGGTTCCCTCCCTCAGGGGCCCGACCGCGGTGGTGCGGTCACCTCTCATCTGTCCGTTGATATAAGGAGGTTCCATATGTTTCGCTAGTTTTGTGCGGGCTCGGGAGAGGCGGGAGCGGACCGTGCCCACGGGCACGCCGAGGGCCTCGGCCGCCGCCGCGTAGTCCAGGCCCGCCCACACGCACAGCGCCAGCACCTCGCGTTCGGGCCTGCGCAGCTGCGCCAGTGCCGCACGCACGAGGGCCAGTTGGGCCCCGTCGTCGATGCGTCCGGCGACCTCGTCGGCGAAGTCCCGTACCGGCTCCTCGCGGGGCAGCCGGGACATCGCGGCCGTGTGCCTGCGGGCGGCCCGGCGCTGGATGGGGGTCCCCCCGCCCGAGCGAAGCCGAGAGTGGGGGAGGGTGACGTTGGTGGCGATGCCGAGCAGCCAGGGGCGCGGTGAGCCGCCGTCCTCGTCGAGGCTCGCGCGCAGCCGCCAGGCCTCCAGGAACGTGAGCGAGACGACCTCCTCGGCGGTCGTCCACTGCCCCGTCAGCCGGAAGGCGTGGTTGTAGACCGAGCGCGCGTAGGCGTCGAAGAGGGCGGCGAAGGCGTCGTGGTCTCCGGCACGGATGCGTCTTCGCAGATGTGTGTCCACGTCCTCCCACCTGTCCGTACGACGAAGGCCGGTTCCCGTGAGCTGCGTCACGGGAACCGGCCTTGTCGGTGCGGGACTTACACGCCCGCGTAGGAGTGCTTGCCGGTGACGAAGATGTTGACGCCGTAGTAGTTGAAGAGCCAGCAGCCGAAGGCGATCATCGCCAGGTAGGCGGCCTTGCGGCCCTTCCAGCCGGCGGTGGCGCGGGCGTGCAGGTAGCAGGCGTAGGCGACCCAGGTGATGAAGGACCAGGTCTCCTTGGGGTCCCAGTTCCAGTAGCGGCCCCAGGCGCTGCCCGCCCAGATCGCGCCCGCGATGATCGTGAAGGTCCACAGCGGGAAGACCGCCGCGTTGACGCGGTAGGCGAACTTGTCGAGCGAGGCCGAGGCGGGGAGGCGCTCCAGGACCGAGGTGGCGAAGTTGCCGGGCTTGCCGCCGTTCTCCAGCTTGCTCTCGTACGCGTCCTTGAAGAGGTAGAGGATCGTGGCCACCGCGCCGACGTAGAAGACCGCGCCGCAGAAGATCGCCGTCGAGACGTGGATGTACAGCCAGTACGAGTGCAGGGCCGGGACCAGCGGCTCGCTCGCCGTGTAGAGGACGGTGACCGCGAGGCCGAGGTCCAGCAGGACCGTGGTGATCAGGAAGAGGCCGAGCCAGCGGACGTTCTTCTTCAGGGCCAGCAGGGTCAGGTAGACGGCGACCGCGACCGTGGAGAACGTGATGTTGAACTCGTACATGTTGCCCCACGGCGCCCGCTGCACGGAGGCCGCGCGGGTGATCACGCCCGCCAGCTCCACGAGGAAGGCGAGGACCGTGAGGGAGATCGCGATCCGGCCGTAGAGGTCGCCCTGCTCGTCGCCGCCGTGGGCGCCGGGGCCGTCCGGCACGTCACGCGAGCCCGCCGCGGAGCGGACGACGACCTGCGGGCGCTCCAGCACGGCGGTGCCGCCGGCCTTCTTGACCGTCACGGACGGCGCCTTCTTCGCGTCCGCCTTGCTGGTGAGCGCGTTGGCGGTGCGCGCCACCCGGCTGCGGCTGCCGAGCAGCCACTCGAAGATGTAGGCGAAGAAGGCCAGCGTGTAGACGGCCATCGAGGAGTAGACGAGCGTGTTGCTCATGCTCGCCAGATGTTCGTTGGTCGCGGCGAGGGTCGTTGCGGCGGCGGAAGTCATCGCTTCTCAGCCCCTTCGGCAGGTACGACTTCGGGGTCGGGGGAGGGTGAAGAGTCGTCGGCGGGGTCGTCGGCGGGATCGGGAGTCCCCGACGCCTGGTCGTAGAGGATTCCCGCGAGGTCGCCCAGTTCCTCGGGCACCTTCGCGGACTCGCTGCGGCCCAGCCCTGCCATCTCGACCACCGTGACGCCGTCGGGGCCCGGCACCGCGCGCACCCACACCCGGCGGCGCTGGATGAACAGCGAGGCGGCCAGGCCGAAGATCGCGGAGAGGGCACCGCCCAGCGCCCAGCCGCTGCCGGGCTCCTGGACGATCTCGAAGCCGGCCCACTCCTTGACGTCCTTCTCGAACGTCACGGAACCGGCGCCGTTCGGCAGCTGCATGGTCTGGCCGGGCTTCAGGTTGTCCCGGAACTGCTTGCCCGCGGAGTCCTTGAACTCCTTCATGTGCGTCTTGTCGAGCTGGTACACGCTCTGCGGGATGCCCGAGTTGACGCCGAGGTCGCCGTGGTACGGCGCCAGGTTCAGCACCGGGTTGTCCAGCGCCGGGAAGGAGGAGAGGACGGAGGAGCCGCCGGCGTAGGTCGGCAGGAAGAACAGCTGGATGCCGAGCTGTTCGCTGACGCCCTGGGCGCTCTGGTAGCCGTCCATCACCTTCACCACGCCCTGGGAGGTGATGTTGGCGTCGAGCGGCAGCAGCGGGACGGCGTCGTGGTAGACGACCTTGCCCTTGCTGTCGCGGACCGTGATGACGGGCGCGTAGCCGTGGCTGACGAGGTAGACCTTGGCGTCGTCGATGTGCAGCGGCTCGTTCACCTTGATGGTGGTCCGCTTCGGCTTGCCGTAGGCCCCCTCGCTGTAGGCGATGTCCGCGGTGAAGGTGACCGGGGTGCCCTTGCTGGGGCCGCTGGTCTGGTAGGACGCCTTGAAGTTCTTCAGGTCGAAGCTGAACGGCACCAGGTCGTCGGTGCTGAACATGGAGCCGGACTTGAAGTCGTCGTACTGGAGGATCGAGTTGGCGAACCCGTCGCCCTCGACGACCAGCTTGGTGCCGTCCGACTTGTACATCTGGCCGGAGGCGAAGGCGATCAGCAGCACGATCAGTGCGATGTGGAAGACCAGGTTGCCGAACTCGCGGACGTAGCCCTTCTCGGCGGCGACCGCGTCCCCGGCGAGGTGCGCGCGGAAGTGCCGCTTCTTCAGCAGCTTCAGGGCGGCCTCGCGGACCTGCTCCGGCTCGGCCGTCGTCCGCCAGGTCGTGTACGCCGGGAGCCGGTCCAGCCGCTTCGGGGCGCCCGGCGGGCGGCCGCGCAGCTGGCCCACGAACTGCCAGGCGCGCGGGATGATGCAGCCGACGAGCGAGACGAACAGCAGGATGTAGATCGCCGAGAACCACACCGAGCTGTAGACGTGGAACAGCCCGAGCTTGTCGTAGACCGGCGACAGCGTCTTGTGGGCCTTCTGGAATTCGGCGACCTTGTTGATGTCGGCGCCGCTCTGCGGGATCAGCGAGCCGGGGATCGCGCCCAGCGACAGCAGCAGGAGCAGCAGCAGCGCGACCCGCATCGAGGTGAGCTGCCGCCAGAACCAGCGGGCCCAGCCGGCCACCCCGAGGCCGGGGGCGACCGGCGGCTCGGCGGGAGCGGTGGAGAGCTGGGAGCCGGCGGCTCCGAGATCCTGCTCGGCGTTGTCGGTTTCGGTCTTGCTCATTGAGTCAGATCCCCACAGTGAAGCCGTTGGACCAGCCCTGCATCTCCTGCACGAGGCCGTCCCAGGCCCCGGTCAGCAGCAGCACACCGGTCACGATCATCATCGTGCCGCCGATGCGCATCACCCAGACATAGTGGCGCTTGACCCAGCCGAAGGCACCGAGCGCCTTGCGGAAGGCGACCGCGGTGAGCACGAAGGGGACACCGAGGCCGAGGCAGTACGCGACGGTCAGTATGGCGCCGCGGCCGGCGCTGCCCTGCTGGGAGGAGAGGACGATCACGGAGGAGAGCGTCGGGCCGATGCACGGGGTCCAGCCGATCCCGAACAGCGCGCCGAGCACCGGTGCCCCTATCAGACCGGCCACCGGCCGCTTGTGGAAGCGGAACTCGCGCTGGGTGAACCAGGGCATCAGGCCCATGAAGAACACACCCATGGCGATCATCAGCACGCCGAGCACCTTGCTGAGCCCGCTGGAGTGCTCCAGGAGCGTCGAGCCGAAGTAGCCGAAGAGCGCACCGCCCGACACGAACACGGCGGTGAAGCCGAGCACGAACAGCGCGGCGCCCGTGGCCATCCGGCCGCGCCGGGCGTCGGCGAGGTCGGTGCCCGCGACCCCGGTGACATACGAGAGGTAGCCGGGCACGAGGGGCAGCACGCACGGGGAGAAGAAGGAGACGAGTCCGCCGAGCAGCGCGATCGGCAGGGCGACCAGGAGGGCGCCGTTGAGGACGGTCTCGTTCCGGCCCGTCTCCGCCGCGACCGTGAGGAGTGCGCTCACGTCACTTCTCCGCGACGACGGGCTTGAGCATCTTCAGGAGGTTCTCCTCGCTGAGCGCCGCCAGCGAGCGCGCCGCGACCTTCCCCTGCCGGTCGAGTACCAGGGTGGAGGGGATGGCCTGCGGGTTGAGCGTGCCCTTCTTGAAGCGGAGCATCAGCTTGCCCGTCGGGTCGTACAGGCTCGGGTAGTCGATGCCGTTCTGCTTCTCGAAGGCGACCGCGGAACCGGTGCTGGTGTCGCGGGTGTTGATGCCGACGAACTGGACGCCCTTGCCCGCGTACTCCTTGGAGACGGAGGCGAAGTAGGGCGCCTCGGCCCGGCAGGGGCTGCACCAGGAGCCCCAGACGTTGATGACGACGACCTTGCCCTTGTAGTCCGCGACGTCCAGGGTCCTGCCGTCGATGGTCTTCCCGGACAGGTCGGGGGCCGCCGTGCGGTGGCCCTCCGCAACCGTGTCGATACCGTCCTTGCCGGTGACGAAGTTGGTGTTGCCGCCTCCGCCGGAGGTGCCGCCGTTGCCGCACGCGGACAGGGTCAGGGCCGCCGTGGCGGCCATGGCGCCGAGCAGGAGGGCGCGGCTACGGGTACTCATGTGAAAAGTTTCGCATGCCCGTTCTGAGGATCTTGCGCACCCCCCTCACGGACGCCTCAGGCGGCTGCTCCCTGCTTGAGGAAGGTCTTCCAGCCGGCGGCGGGGCGCTGTCCCACGTCCAGGGTGCGCAGCTTCGCCAGCACCTCCGGCTTCTGGACGTCCAGCCAGTCGGCGAACTGCCGGAAGGAGACCATCCGGACGTCGGCGCCCTTCTCCTTCTCCCGGGCGATGTGCGTGAAGGCCTGCTCGACGGCGTCCATGTAGATGCCGCCGTTCCACCGCTCGAAGTGGTTGCCTATGAAGAAGGGCGCCCGGTTCGTCGTGTACGCCCGCTGGAATCCGGATATGTACGCCTGGGCCGACTGGGTCCGCCAGCCCGGGTAGTTGTAGGCGGGGGCCTTGGTCGAGTTGACCGACTGGTTGGCGAGCATGTTGTAGTCCATGGAGAGGACCTCGAAGGAGCGGCCCGGGAACGGTATCTGCTGCAGCGGCAGGTCCCAGACGCCCAGCTTCTTCTCCGGCCAGACCTGGCGGCCGCCGGGCGAGGAGGCGTCGTAGCGCCAGCCGAGCTCGCGGGCGGTGGGCAGCAGGTTGTTCTGGCCGAGGAGGCACGGGGTACGGCCGCCGACCAGCTCCTTGTCGTAGTCGAAGGGGAGCGGGGGCAGGTCGGTCCAGCCGGTGTTGGTCCGCCACTCCTTCACGAACGCCTTGGCCTGGTCTATCTCGCTGCGCCACTGCTGGGGCGTCCAGTTCCCGACGGTGCCGTGGCCGCCGCAGAAGTGCCCGTTGAAGTGGGTGCCTATCTCGTGCCCTTCGAGCCAGGCCCGGCGGACGTTGGTGAGGGTCGCCCTGATGTGCTCGTCGGTGAGGTAGCCGATGTCCGAGGCGCCGCGGGGGTTGTTCGGGGGGTCGTAGAGCCGCTTCTTCGACTCGGGGAGCAGGTACAGCCCCGAGAGGAAGAAGGTCATGGCCGCGCCGTGCTCCCTGGCCAGGTCGAGGAAGCGCGGGAAGAGACCGGTGCCGACCTCGCCGGCGCCGTCCCAGGAGAAGATCACGAACTGCGGCGGGGTCTGGCCGGGCTCCAGCGGCTCGGGGGCGGCGGGCTGGTGGGGCTGCTTGCCGGTGCTGGAGGTGGAGCCGTCGCCGAGGGGGCGGGCGTCCGGCGTCTTCGACGGCTTCGACGACTTCGACGGCTCCTTGGTGGAACCGCCGGCCCGGGTTGTTCCGTCCGATGCCGTGAGAGAGCCGCAGCCGGCGAGGCCGAGTCCGGCCGTGGCGCCCGCGCCGAGGCCGAGTATTCCCCTTCGGGTGAAGGTCCGCATGGTTCCCCGATTCGTCACGTCCTCTGGTGGTCACCCACTCAGAGGGCGTGACGAAGGGGCGGGTTCCGCCGCGTCTGTGATATTCCGCAACGAATGTGACGACGGTCCATCCAAGTGGCGTGCGTCACTCATGACTTACGCAGCATGACGCAGGCCCGTTCAGGCTCACGCTCCGAAGGCCTTGTCCTTCCCCTTCACCGGCTTGGCACCGGCGCGCAGATGGACCGGTACCAGGTCGATGGCGGGCTCGGAGTAGCCGACGGAAACGATCCTGTCGCCCTGGTAGGTGAAAGTCGTCAGCGAGGCGAGGGTGCACTGCCGCTTGCGCGGGTCGTGCCACAGCCGGCGCCGCTCGATGTACGACCGCAGGATCCAGATCGGCAGCTGATGGCTGACCAGCACCGCCTCGTGCCCCCGCGCCCGGTCCCTGGCCGCGTCCAGGGCGCCCCGCATCCGCACGACCTGGTCGACGTACGGCTCGCCCCAGGACGGCCGGAACGGGTTGACGAGGTACTTCCAGTTGGCCGGGTTCTTCAGCGCCCCGTCGCCGACCCCGAAGGTCTTGCCCTGGAAGATGTTCTCGGCCTCGATGAGCCGGTCGTCGGTGCCGAGGTCGAGCCCGTGCGCCTTGGCGATCGGGGTCGCGGTCTCCTGCGCGCGCTCCAGCGGGGAGGCGGCGACGTGGGTGACGTCCCGGCCGGCGAGGTGCTCGGCGACCCGGTCGGCCATCTGCCGCCCGAGCTCGGAGAGGTGGTAGCCGGGGAGTCTGCCGTACAGGACCCCGTCCGGGTTGGCCACCTCCCCGTGCCGCATCACATGGACGACGGTGATGTCCTGCTGCTCGCTCTGCTCGCTCATGCTGCCGTGGCCTCCGCGGCCGCTCG
Organism: Streptomyces hyaluromycini; assembly: GCF_002217755.1. Taxonomy (GTDB): domain Bacteria; phylum Actinomycetota; class Actinomycetes; order Streptomycetales; family Streptomycetaceae; genus Streptomyces; species Streptomyces hyaluromycini. The sequence continues at coordinate 1,610,396 of NZ_BCFL01000016.1, forward strand.
GGCCGCCGCCGGGAGGGCGTCGGCGATCTTCTGGACGGCCCGCTCGTCGTGGGCCGTGGAGACGAACCAGGACTCGAAGGACGACGGCGGCAGGTAGACGCCGTCGGCGAGGAGGGAGTGGAAGAAGGCGGTGAACCGGAACGACTCCTGGCCCCGCGCGTCCTCGTAGTTCCGCACCGGGCGGTTGGTGAAGAAGACGGAGAACATGTTGGAGGCGGTCTGCACCTGGTGCGCGACGCCCTCCTTGCTCAGCGCCTCCCTGACGAGCCCCCGGATCTGCTCCGACACCGCGTTGACCTTGTCGTACGCCGCGTCGTCGAGCAGCCGCAGCTGGGCGAGACCGGCGGCGGTAGCGACCGGGTTCCCGGAGAGGGTGCCGGCCTGGTAGACGGGCCCGGCCGGGGCGAGGTGCGCCATGACGTCCTCCCGCCCGCCGAAGGCGGCGGCGGGGAACCCGCCCCCCATCACCTTCCCGAAGGTCATCAGATCAGGCACCACCCCGTCGATCCCGAACCACCCGGCCCGACTCGTCCGGAACCCGGTCATGACCTCGTCGGAGATGTACAGCGCGCCGTTCTCGCGGCAGGCGTTCTTCAGCCCCTGGTTGAACCCGGGCGCGGGCGGCACGACGCCCATGTTGCCCGGCGAGGCCTCGGTGATCACACAGGCGATCTCCCCCGGGTGCCGGTGGAAGGCCTCCTGCACCGCCTCCAGGTCGTTGTACGGCAGCACGATCGTGTCGCCGGCCTGCGCACCGGTGACACCGGGGGTGTCCGGCAGCGCGAAGGTGGCGACGCCGGACCCGGCGGCGGCCAGCAGGCTGTCGACGTGTCCGTGGTAGCAGCCGGCGAACTTGATCACCTTGGTGCGCCGGGTGAATCCGCGGGCGAGCCGGATGGCGGACATGGTCGCCTCCGTCCCGCTGCTGACGAGCCGCACCTGTTGCAGGGGCTCGATCCGGGCGACCATCTCCTCCGCGAGGGCGACCTCGCCCTCACCGGGCGTACCGAAGGAGGTACCGCGGGAGACGGCCTCCTGGACGGCGGCGATGACCTCGGGGTGGGAGTGCCCGAGGATCATCGGCCCCCAGGAGCACACAAGATCGACGTACTCGCGCCCGTCGGCGTCCGTCAGGTAGGGCCCCTTGCCGGAGACCATGAAACGGGGGGTGCCGCCGACGGCACGGAAGGCGCGCACCGGGGAGTTCACGCCGCCGGGCGTGACGACGGAGGCGCGGTCGAAGAGCGCCTGTGAGACGGGCGCGTCGTAGGGATAGGGCGTTTCGCTCTGGGCACTCATGACGTGCGGCTTCTCCGACTTCTCGGACTCCGGATGCTTGGTGACCTCCTCAGGGTAGGCCGAGGACGGCGGTCTCCTCGCAGCGGAGGACGGCGGTCCCCGCGCAGCGCCCGGGGCATCTGCGAGACTGTGACCCGATACACCCAGCTCATCCGGCACGCAGGCGGCCGGAGGCTGTAAAGATCCTGCGGACTGATGTTTCGACGCACGTTTCGGCGGGCGGCCGTGGGGGAGGTCACTGACACGATGATCGGGTTGCGCGGCGGGGGCCACGCGTCCTAGAAAAGCAGTCGGGTGGAGATATGCATCGCGGTGGCGGACTGGGCGAGGGGACCGATGACCTGGGTCCTCGACGTGCCCATCGGGGAAGGCACCGGCGCGACGCGGAGGAATCGGCCGAGGCAGCACGTCAGGAACAGGGCGTACCGAGTGAGTCGGAGCGGCGCGACCGACGTATCGATCAGCGGGACCGCGATCAGAGGGATCGGGACCAGCGGAGCGATCGGCGGATCGACCGTCTTCAGACCGGGAGCAGGAATGGTGGTCGGGTGGGGGTGACGTACAAATACTTCGGCGCACCGGACGGCGCGACCGCGGCCCGTGTCCCGATCTCGATGCGCCCCGAGGAACTCGGCGGCGACGAGCTCGGCATGAACGGCATGTTCACCAAGATCAAGCCGGAGACGATGGCCGCGATGGTGCTGACGGGCATCGAAGGCGTGCCTCTGCACAAGGTGCCGCCGCTGGAGCTGGTCGTCCTGCACCCGGACTACGCCGTGGTCAAGCTCCCCATGACGGTGGTCGACCCCCTGCGCGGCATCGGCGAGGAAGCGGTCGGCGCGGCGGCCTTCATCTGGTCGACGGTCCCGGACCGGGGCGGCCCGAGAGACGCGTTCAACGTGTACCAGCTGCTGCACGAGTGGCAGGACTTCAGCCACCGGCTGCATGAGGCGGGGCATCAGCCTTATTGCCTGGTGTGGCCCTGACCTGGGGTTTCGGGGGTTTCGGGCGGGGTCTTCGGGCCTCGCCTTCTTCATGTCCCCGGAGGGGCCGTCAGGCGGCCAGGGCACATTGAGGGCACATGAGTTTCGGCGGGGGCACTGATGTGCCCTGGGCTGCGAGCGGGTCGCCGTCGTCTTCCGCCTCGGCTTCCGTATCCGTGAAGGCGTCGTCGATCGCCTTGCGGGTACGGGTCTCGCTGGACGGCAACAGGTGCGTGTACGTGCGCAGCGTGAAGCCGGGGTCCGAGTGGCCCAGAAACTCGGAGAGCGCCTTGATGCTCTCCCCCGCGTCCAGGAGTACGGAGGCGTAGGCGTGCCGGAGGGCGTGCATGCCGTCTTCCGGGGCCGCCTGGAGGTAGCGCGCGCCGCGCTCGCGGGGAGGGATCACGCCGGCGGCGGCCAGGGCGCGCTTCCAGTCGCCCATGTTAAAGACGCTGCGGTTGTAGGCCCGCCCCTTCTGGTCGACGAAGAAGAGACAGAAGGTCTTCGGCTCACCGTCCGGCTTGGCCCAGGGCAGGGCAACCTCGACCGGCGGAAACTCCTTCATGTGCGCCTTGAGGGCGGCGGCGAGCTGCGCGGGTAGGGGCACCGAGCGAATCTTGTTGCCCTTGGGTAGGGCGAAGACGGGCTTCGTGCCGACGAGTCGCACCTGGCGGTTGACGTGGATCCAGCCGCCCTTGAAGTCGATGTCCTCGACGGCGAAGCCGAACACCTCGCCCTGACGCAGACCGCAGCCGAAGGCGAGCTTGCCGCCGGCCTGGAAGCGCTTCGGGAGACCGGCGATGACGGCGCGGACGCGCTCCAACGACCAGGGGACGATCTTCTTCTTGGTCGCGGTCGGCAGCTTGACCGACTTCGCCTTGCAGGGGTTCTTCGGCAACAACCCGTCCTCCACGGCCGCGCCGAGGATGCTGGAGAGGATGTCGAAGATGCCCTCGATCGTGGGCACTTCGAGGCCGCCGTCCTGGAGGGCCCGGATCCACCCCTGGATGACCGAGGGCTGGTTGAGGGACCGCAGCTCGCGTCGGCCAAGGTGCTCGACGATGTGGTTGCGGACGGTCGCCTCGTAGCGGAGGGCGGTCGTCGGGCCGACGGAGTTCGCCGCGAGCCACTTCTGCGCGTAGGCGTCGAGCGTCTGCTTCGTCTCGGCAGGTACGACGTAGGAGCCATGCCGGAGTTCGACGTCCACCTCGGCGGCGCGGTTGTCGGCCTCCGCCTTGGTGTGGAAGTTCTCCTTGCGTTGGTGGCCCTCCAGGTCGCGGTAGCGGACCTGCCAACGCTTGCCGATTCCGTGGTCGGCGGTGGGAGCCATCCGCTTCGTACGGCTCTTGTGCTCGCCGCACTCGGCCTCGGTGGGCTTGGGGTGGGACTTGTGCCAGCGGTCGTACACGTCAGCCAAGAAGGGCCTCCTGGATGGGGTTTGGGGACTGGGGGTGGCGTGGGTCGCAGCGGCGCGCGTCAGCCACGGGAGCAGTAGGGCTGCGGGAGGGGCGGCGAGCTGGTGCTGGGGCAGGTCGGCGCAAGGCGTGGATGCTTGATGGCGCGGGCGGCGTGGAGGCTGGCGGGGCCTATTTCGACAGGTCGGTTGGGCATGACAAATAGCTGTAACTTGCAGTCGACCGTCATGGCAAGAGTTAGTTCTTAAACTCTCCAAAAGTCGCCCGGAGGCGAAGTGGTGTTCGTCTCGTCGAATTCCGGCACATCACGAGCCGTTTCAGCGGGGAGGTTGTGCTACCTTCCCTCCGCGTCAATGAGGCGGGCGATTTGAGCACCTATCAGATGCAGTGTCCGGCGGGCTGGCCGTGTCACTTCTGACTGCTGCACGCCGCCTCTGATCTGCTGAGGTACCGGATTCCGGCACCTCGGCTGGTTGCTTCGCCACAGAAAATTTCGGCTTCCGCAGGAGCGATTTCGGCAACCGGGGATTCGCCCTTACTGTTTTGGTCTCCCCCGGCGACGCCGAGGGAAGTAGCCGGGAGTTTCAGAATTCACTCTGGACGCTTCCCAGGTGGTGTGGCTGCGTCGCCCACACCTGCCATCCAAACCCTGATTCCTATATGGAGACCTCATTGCCGAACCACTCCCCGCGCCTTGCCAGGGCCGAGCGTGACCAGCTCGCCGCTCCCGCCGACGTGGCCGCGTACCTCGGAGTACCGGTCAAGACCCTCTACCAGTGGAAGTACCGGGGCATCGGCCCCAGCGTCCACAAGGTCGGCCGTCACCTGCGCTACCGCTGGCGGGAGGTGGACGCGTGGCTGGATGCCCAGACGTCGTACGACCTCACGGCCTGACCCCGCGTCTGGCGCGGACAACGAAGCGGCCCCCGGCGCGCCAACGCCGAGGGCAGAAGACTTCCCAACTGATCGCCCATCCCTGAACGAACGAGCTGGTGAGGGGCGGGACTTTGCCCGTCCTGCCCCTCACCGGAGAGGAACGCCTATGGAGGACCCTACGTCCCCCAACTCCACGAACACCGCCCCGACCGGCTGGCCCACTCCCGCGGTCCCCGGCGAGGGCGTCCCCTGGCGCCGCAGGGATCAGGCGGACACACGGTCCCCGGCGTCGGGGACCGTCGAGCATTCGGCGAATGTGGAAGCAGACGGGGACCGTCCCCAGCCGCCTGCTGATGCCGCTGTTGGGGACCGTCCCAGCGACGTCCCCGCTGCTCGGTCCCCGCACGCCCCGGTCTCCGTATCGGCATCCGGCGCAAACTTGCAGGTCAGCGGCGTCAAAATGGGGACCGGTCCCCAAGAGGCTGCAGTTGCACCAGGGGACCGCAACAGGGACCGTGATCACGGTCCCCGCCAGTCGCTGGGGACTGACAACCCCGTGGCGGGAACCGCCCAGCAGGAGGGGACCGGTCCCGTCGACGTACGGGGACCGGATCACGGGACCGGCTCCCGGTCTCCTCGGGGACCGGGAGACCCTGGGGAACGGGGTTCCGGTGAGGGTGCGGAACTGCTGGATGAGTTGCGGTCGGCGATCGGCAAGTACGTCGTACTGCCCAGTGACGAGGCGCTGACAGCGGTCACCCTGTGGGTGGCGGCCACGCACATCCAGACCGTTCTGCAGCACGCGCCGCGTCTGGCGGTCGTAGGCCCGACGAAGGGCTGCGGCAAGTCCCGGGTTCTGGACGTGCTCCACGAGACCGTGCACCAGCCGATCATGACGGTGAACATGTCCACGGCGGTGCTCTTCCGCATTATCGGCAAGAACCCGCGCACGATCCTGGTGGACGAGGCCGACACCATCTTCAGCAAGGCCGGTGACAACGAGGAACTTCGCGGCCTGCTGAACGCCGGACACCAGCGCAACCAGCCCGCCTGGCGCATCTCCGGTCCGGAGCACAAGCCGACCCCGTATCCGACCTTCGCCATGGCCGCACTGGCCTCGATCGGCGACCTGCCCGACACGATCACCGACCGGGCGGTCGTGCTCCGCATGCAAAAGCGCAAGCCGGGCGAGAAGGTGACCCCGTTCCGCTCGCGCTACGCCACACCGGAGCTGAACGCACTGCGGGACAAGCTGGCCGCCTGGCTGGGACCGCTGCGCGGCACGGCGGGCCGCATGGCGCCGACGATGCCGGTGGAAGACCGAGCGGCGGACACCTGGGAACCGCTGGTCATCATCGCCGACCTGGCCGGCGGCCACTGGCCAGCCAGCGCCCGTGCGGCCTGTGTCGCGATGACCCGCTTCGAGGCCGTCCAGGACGAGCAGACCAACCTGAAGACACGGCTGCTGCGCGACATCCACCACGTCTTCGAGACACACGGCGACCCTGAGGCCCTGTCCTCCCTGGATCTGGTCACCGCCCTGCTCCAGGACGCCGACGCCCCCTGGGCAGAGCACGGCACCAACGGGCTCAACGCCTACCACCTGGGCAGAATGCTGCGGGACTTCGACATCCGCCCGGCCAACTACCGCTTCGACAAGGGCAGGCAGGCCAAGGGGTACGCCCGTAACCGGTTCCTCGACAGCTGGGCCCGGCACTGCCCCGACCTCACCGAGACGGCGCCCGCCCCCGCGCACGACTCCGCACCCACGCGCCCGGCTCAGGGCAAGCCGCCCGCCGCCCCGGCAGGTCAGCTGCCCATCGGCCCGCCCGGCGGCCCCGCCAGCACCAAACGCGCCCGCTGACCCGCCTCCCCCTGGGTCCGTATCACTGCGTCGCATCCGTCCCCGCGCAGGTCAGCGCGGGGACGGATGTCCTCGCCGGGACGGACTTCTCCGTACCTGCCCGAGTGTCCGTACCTGTCCTGACCAGGCATGGGACGGATGCGACGCACATGACACGCCTCCCGCCCCCTCACCGTCGGAGCACCACCATGCACGAACAGCACCACGAACTGCCCACAGCTCAGCAGCAGATGCACGCCACCTCAGCCCCAGACAGCGCAGCAAGTTGTCGGGTAAGGAGTCCTTACCCGGCCGCCGCCCCTGGGGTGGCGAAGGCACCCGGCACCGAGGGGGCACCGGGGTCGGGCGGCCCGGCGGTGCCGACCGAGACGGGAGCGACCAGACCGTCGCCACACGCCGCGCTGACGCCGACGCCGCAGCGCCGTCTGCGTCAGCCGCGCCTACGCGAGCGCCGCGTCCATCCGCGTTACAGCGACAGCGAGTTCACCGACCTCGCCCACGCCGCCGCGCTCAGCCGAATGCAGATCGGCGGCTACGTTGCCGAGGCGTCGCTCGCCGCGGCCCGCGCTGAAGACCCCACGGCTGCGATCGCCGACTACCGCGCCATGGTGAAAGCGCTGTTGGCCGCCAATCGGCAGCTCGGCGGCCTCGGCAACAATCTCAACCAGCTCACCTGGCACCTCCACAAGGACGGCGCCTGGCCCGAGCCCGAAGTCGTCCACCGGCTGCTGGCCCGCGTCGAAGCATCGATCGGCGACGTGGACACCGCCATCGCCCAGGTCACCGAGGGAAGGCAGGGCCGGTGATATCGAAGATCATCACCGGCAAGGGCAGCACCCGCCGTCTGATCGCCTACCTCTTCGGCAAGGGCGACGCAAACGAGCACGTCGACCCCCACCTGGTCGCGTCCTGGAACGGCTTCGCACCCGACCCCGGCCGCAGCCCGCACCGCGACCCGAAGGAGGTGGAAAAGCAGCTCTACACACAGCTCGACCAACCGGTGTCCATGCTCGGCCGCCAGGCTCCCCAGACCACGGTCTGGCACTGCCCGGTCCGCGCGGCCCCAGAGGACCTCATCCTGTCCGACGCCCAGTGGGCGGAGATCGCCCGCCGGATCGTGGCCGCCGCCGGCATCGCCCCCGCCGGGGACACCGAAGCCTGCCGCTGGGTAGCAGTACGGCACGCCGATAACCACGTCCACATCGCCGCCACCCTCGTCCGCCAGGACGGCCGCCGCCCCAAACGGGACTACGACATCCGAGCCGTGCAGCGCGAGGCCCGCCAGATCGAAGTCGACTACGGACTGAGGCGGTTGAAATCAGGCGACGGCACCGCCACCAAACGCCCCACCAGCAAGGAGCACTTCAAGGCCAATCGCCTGGACCAGGACGCCACGTCCCGAGAGATCCTGCGCCGACGTGTCCGTCGCGCGATGGCCGCCGCCTCCACGGAGACCGAGTTCTTTGCTCTGCTGGAGGCATCGGGTGTGGCGGTGCGGCCCAAAACCGAACCGTCCGGGGACGTGACCGGCTACAGCGTCAGCCTGCCCGGCGACGTCAACAAGCAAGGCGAACCCATCTGGTACGCGGGCTCCACCCTCTCCGGCGACTTGTCCCTGCCCCAGGTCCGCAAGCGCCTGGCGACGGCCGCTCCCGAGCCGGTCACCGTCCAGCCGGGCAACCCCTGGCACCAGGCCACCGCCTCCACCGAACGCATCCCACACCACCTCAACCGCAGCGACGACGGTGTGGCTCAGGGCCAGCTGGCCGCGCTCGGCGGAGTACTCGACCTGCTGCCCGTCACGGCCCAGGTAGCAGCACGGGTCGAGCTGGAACGGGCCGCCGTGGCGTTCGAGCGGGCTACTCGTTCCCGCATCGCCGCCGACCACTCCAGCGCCAGAGTCCTGCGGCGAAGTGTCCAGATGATCTGGAACGACGCCGCGCGACACGGCGACGGTGCCGGACTGGCGATGCTGATCGACGTGGCGCTGACCGCGGTTGCCTACGCCGTGCACTGGCATCGCACCCGGCAGCACGCCCAGCAGGAGGCCGCGGCCGAAGAGGCGCTGGTCCACCTGCAGGCGGCTCACGTGCAGATCACCGAACCGGTTCTGGCCCGCTTTGCCGCCCGAGCGCCGGGGACTCAGATCAAGCGCCGCTACGCCTCCCACCTACAGCAGGCAGTCCCCGAGCACGCCGAACGCATCCTCAACGACCGAGCCTGGGATGCTCTGGCCACCGTGCTCGCCGAGGCAGAGTCCGCAGGCCACAACGTGTCCACGCTCCTCGACCAGGCGCTCAGCCAACGCACGTTGGACGACGCGCGCAGTCCCGCTCGCGCCTTGACCTGGCGGATCCGTCGACTTGGCGAGCGTCACGCGCCTGGTCCCCAGGCCCAGGCAGCCAACGCCCGACACGCCGCCCAACGCCCAAGCCCGCCCCCACCCGCTCCGGAGGCCAGGGGACAACAGCGCTGATCACGTCGCCACGGACACCACAGGGGCGAGAAGCCTCAACGCCTCCTCCCAGCGGTATCGATCCGCGCCACCGCCGGCCTTGGGCCGGTGCAGTTCGTACGAGCCGATCAGGACGTCCATCTCGCGCAGGTGTTCAAGGCTCCGGCGGTATGCGGGGTGGGCGGCTTGGGCCGAGTTCAGGTACGGCAGGACAGCGGTCGGGATGCCCATCCCGTATGCCTCGCACAGGATGCCCAGAGCGAGAGTGTCGGAGATGCCGGCGGCCCACTTGTTGACCGTGTTGAAGGTGGCTGGCGCAACCGCGATCGCGTCCGCGGGTGGCAGCGGCCGAGCCTCGCCGGGCGCGCGCCAAGCGGAGCGGATCGGGTGGCCGGTCTGGGCTTCGATCGCCTCGGTTTCAAGGAAGCCGAGGCCCTGCGGGGTGGCGACGACTCCGACGCCCCAGTTCCGTTCCTGCGCGGCGGTGATCAGCTTGCCGACGTCACCGGCGATGCCGCACGCGCAGACGATGACGTACAGGAAGGGCTTCTTGGCCGGTTCCTTGGCGGTGGGCTCTGTCACGCGTGGGCTCCAGGATGGTGGGCTTCTCGTTGGGCGGCCAGCTGATCGGCCAGCGCATCGGGCCCGATCTTGCTTAGGGCCCACAGGCTGCTGGATCGACGTGCCCACCGCCAGAGCGGGTTGTCCACAGGGGTGTGGAAGGGCAGCACGGGAATGCCGTGGACGTCGAAAGGACCAGCGTCGAGGTAACGCAGACCACCGGTGCCGCACAGATAGTGGGTGCTGCCGGTGGCTGCCGCGAGGTCGGCAAGGCGCTCGGAGCGGCCTTGCCGGGTCGGGATCCCGCTGCTGTCCCGCACCTTGCCCGACCAGCCGAGAGCGCTGAGCAGGGCGATCGTCGATGTCCTCGCCAGGTCGGCCACACGGTCCGACTCGTCGAGCGCGGCCAGCACCTCGGACACAGCACCCCAGTAGGGACTGCGGCCGTAGTACTGGCGGACGAGAAGCTGGACCGTCCGGCGCGAGCGACGCGGATCAACAAGCCGTGCCTGGCTGATCAGCGTCGGGCGCCCGTGGGGAAGGTGCGTCGGGAGCGTGAGCCACTGCTGTCGGGATGGATCGTCCAGGGCGGCGAGACGGGCGCGGTGCTGGTAGTCGCGCCGGGCGAACTGCACGTCGTCCAGGACGATCCACAGGTCGGCGCAGAACAGCTTCGCCAGCGTGGACAGCCGGGGAAACAGGTTCGGTTGGTGGATCGCGCACAGCCCGTCCAACGCATCGGCGCTGGGCGGCTCAGGTACTGATGAGGCGGCTGTCGAAGCCGGCGCCCAGGAGGCGCTCGTAAGCGTCATACACATCCCCCGGTACGTCCTGCTCGACGGCGAAGCCGAGCTTCGGGTACTCGATCACCCGTTGCAGGTCCCCGACGAGCATGTCGACGACGAGCTTCTCGTCGCCGATGGACTTGATGTAGTCGTCCAACTCCAGCGGCTCGGAGGCGCACACAACCTCAGCCTCGGGCCAAAGCTTGCGGCAGGTCGCATACGAGCGGCGCTCCATGTACGGCTTGGAGATCAGCAGCAGCGACTGCACTTCCACCCCGGCCTCGGCCAGCAGCTCGCGGGAGAAGGTGATGTTCTGGCCGGTGTTTGCGGCCTTCGACTCCACGATGATCGCCTCGTCCGGCACCCCCAGGCTCAGCGCGTGCTCGCGGTAGTGGACGGCCTCGCCGCGCGGGAAGCGAGCGCGGGTGGTGGGGCTGTTGCCGCCGCTGAAGACCACGACCGGGAAAAGGTCAGCGCGATAAAGGTCGACCGCAGTAGTCGCGACCCCGAGGTCGTGGCTGCCCAGGCCGATCGCCGCCGAGCAGGGCCGCAGCTCGTGGCCCATCTGGTGGTAATTCCAGATCAGCGTAGCGTCGTGGAACTGCTCGTCGGTGATCTGGCGCTGCTGGTGCTCCGGCACTGGCACTCCCTGGCTCATCCTTGCTGGCCCTTTCGGATGCCCTCAATACTGCGCAGCTGGTGGCTCAGCCCGTACTGCCGGGCCACCTGTGCCGCCTGGTCGAGGACGGACAGCCCATCATTCCGGGTCGCCGCATCCGACAGAAGGATGTGCCCGTACGCGGTGTCCAGCCGCACCCGCTGCATCGGGGAGTCGACCGTGCCGGTGGTGCGCGCGATGTCGATGTAATGCAGTGCCTGCTTCAGGTCGCCGGCACCGCGATGGGCCAGGGCCAGCTTCTGGTGGGCGACCGACCAGTCCTCCGGCTCGCCCAGGTCCTCGAAGGCACGAGTGGCGGCCGTCATCGCGTTGGTGGCGTACTCGTTGTCGCCCTCCTTGCTCAGCGCCGTACCCACCCACAGCCGCGCCCTGGCACGGTCACGCGGGCTCAGGCGCTGGTCCCCGGCGAGGAGTTCGTAGTGGCGAGCGGAGGATTCCAACTCGCCCGACATCTCCTGAACGACGGCCAGGGACAGCTCGATCTGAGCCACCCGGCGTGGGATGTCGAGCTCGGTGAACATGCCGCGGGCGGTCAGGTAGGAGTGGCGGGCGGAGAGTGGGCCGAGGATCGCGCCCTGATCGCGCTGGAGGTCGCCCAGGAGCACGAGGGAACGGCCGTACAAATAGAGACCCTTGTCGTCCAGCTGCTGGGGTGCACGGCTGCCCAACCAGCGGTTCAACAGGGTTGAGGCGAACGGGAAGTCCTGACGGCTGATGCAGACAACAGCGCGCTCGATGTCCTCGGTCCAGGTCTCGTAGTCCGCCGACCGCGCGCTCTTCCGCTCAGGGAACAGCATTGCCTCGAAGCGGGCTTGGGCGGCGGAATCCGCCCGTGCGAGTCCGGTGTCGAGGATGGCCTGGGTGTCCGGTCGGGGCTGTGTCTCCGCGCCAAGGCTCTCCCACTTCGCAACCGTGCGCAGCGCGACACCGAGGTGCTCGGCGAAAGCGCGCGTGCTCATACGCAACGCGGCGCGCAGGGCGCTCGCCTCCCGACCTGTCCATTGCTGCACGCTGACCACGGATGACCTCCCTCCGTCACGTATGGAAGCACTGTCGGTGACGACGTGGGATGGGAAGTGCAACGGAAGTACAACAGCAGGTCATTTCGAGGCCGTTCACGACGGCCGACGCTATGGGCATGGACGACGACCTCATCACCGAACGCCGCCCCGTCGCCTTCCCCCAGGTCTTCGGCTACCTACGCCACGTCACCGGCGGGCTGCCCCGCCACGCGGCGCTCGTCGACTGCCTCACCGAGTACTGTGAACGGCACGAACTGACCCTGTGCGGTGTCTTCACCGAACGCGACTCCACGGTGATCATCCGGTCCCCGGCCTGCGTCGGTCTGCTCGACACGCTCGAACTCCCCGATGCCTACGGTGCCGTGGTTCCGGCTGTCAGCCACCTCGGCCCGAAGGGCCTCGGCACCGAGCGCAAGCGGCAGATAACAGCAGCAGGCGCTCGTCTGATCGTGGTCCGCCACTTCACGCCGACCACGGAATCCACTTCTTCGCTCGACGCGAGCCACAGCTTCTGGCCGCAGGCGGATTCGTGATGTCCGTGCGCGATGCGTTGCGAAAGGCTCCCATGGTGAACGACGTGCCGGGGCTGCGGCTGCTGAAGGTCGGCGACGGCTGGGACGTCGTGCGCACCTCCGCCGAGATCGGCCTCCTGGCCCTGGCCTTCCTGCGCTGCACTGGTACTTCCGTCGGCCCCGTGCTCTACGACAGGCCCAACGGGCGTCTCTACTACGCCGTCCCGACCGGCTCCGCAGCCAGCTGGGACGATCTGCCGGTACGGCACCTCTCCACCAACTCCTGGCTCGTCGCGCCCGGCCTGGAGCTGCTCGACGACTGGTTCGGCGGGTGGTGCGAGCTGCCTGACGACGACACCCTCACCGACACGGAGGCCCTCCGCGCTGCTCTCCAGCACCCCTACGTCGCCACAGCTCTGGAGGCGGTTCGATGACCAGCCGCACGATCATGCGCCACCAGGAGTGGACCCTCCAGCCCGACCGGGAACCCGACGCAGAGCCCACCACGTACGCGATGCAGTGCGCGGTCTGTGGCGAGACCTCGCCGCCCGGCACCGACTTCGCCGAACCGCAGAGCTGGGTGTTCACGCACGGTGGCCACAATCCCTCGCACCATACGTACCGGGAGATCATCACCCGCTCGTGGAGGGCCTGGTGGAAGCCGTAAACGGCCTTCTCAGCGCCCAGGTCACGCAGGGTGACCGCTACGCCGGACCACTGCTGATCGTGCTCGTGTCCGCCTCGTAAGGCTTCGCGATCGACGTGACCGCCTCGACACGCACGGATCAAACCCCTGACCCGCGCTTGGCGGGGGGTCCACCGGCTGAGCTGGCGGCCAACCTGATCGCCGCCCACTACCAGGCCCGACCCACCACTCATACCCTTCCAGCGGAGGTTCCATGACCGAGACGAACACCAGCGCCGAGAGGCAGGGGGCCAAAACAGCTCCGCGGCTCGTGGCCAGCCCGTTTCTCGCCCAGTACCTCCTCGTCCAGCCCGGCCGGGCAGCCGGCGTGCGTATCCCGGAAGTCCGCTACGAGGAGCTGCGGGCCTCGGGCACGGAAGGCCGATCCGTCCCGGACTGGCTGGCCGACGCGGCGCGGGAAGCGTGGGGGACCGAGCTGCCCGCGTCGCCGGTCGGGAACGTCGTGCTCGTCCGTGAGCGGTCCCGGTACGGGTACGGCAAGGCGTCATGGGAGATCAACCTCGGCTGTGACTACGACTGCGAGTTCTGCTACCTCGGGGAGAAGCGGTTCGAGGGCCTGGACTGGACCGGTAAGCAGGCGCTACTGCAGACACTGAGGGACGCCGGTGTCTTGTGGTTGCAGATCACCGGCGGTGAAGCGCTGATCGACCGCGAGTTCGGCGCGGCGTACGAGTACGCCCACCGGCTCGGAATGATGGTCCAGGTCTCGTCCAACGGCTCCTCGCTGCGGAAGCAGCCGATCCGGGACCTGTTCGCCCGCCACCGGCCATACCGGCTGACCCTGAGCGTCTACGGCGCCACCCCCGAGACGTACGACAAGGTGACGCGGAACCGCGGGGCGTTCGGCCGGTTCCTGACGGGCCTGGACGCCGCTCGCGAGGACAGGCTGCCGGTCCGCCTGAACGTGATCGTCTCGGACGGCAACGCGCACGAGACAGACGCGATGGTGTGCCTCGCGAAGTCGTACGGCTTCCCGCATCAGGTCTTCACGAACATGTCGCCCACGATCGATGGCGACGCGAACCCCCTGGCGACGCAGGCACTGGACCATCTCAAGGCCCGTAGCGTCTTCACCGGCTGCAACGCCGGCCACACGTTCTTCCACGTCAACCCGCACGGCATCGCGTCGATCTGCAAGGTCGGCCGCGACCCGAGCGTGAACCTCATCACCGAGGGCGTCGAAGCCCTCCCCCGACTCGGCGCGGTCGCCGAGTCCCTACAGCTCCGCACCGGTGGATGCTCCGGCTGCACGAAGGTCGGCACGTGCCGCACGTGCCGACCGCTGGCCAGGCTCTACCAGGAGGCGGGGGACCGACGAGAGCTCTACTGCCAACATGGAGGTTACGGATCATGACTCCGCCCACCGCACTCCTGACCCCGCCTCGCGAACCGGTCATGCTCACCATCGGCCGACGTCCAGCGGACAACCCGACCAGCGCCCTGCCGGTGTCGCTGATCGCCGCGTCAATCAAGGACGACGAGTTCCAGATCATCGCCGACCTGGACGAGGCTACCGAGGGCGCCGAGTGCAGCTGCTCGGCTGGGGATGACCAGCCGTACTAGATCCATCACGGGCGGCGCTCGTTCCCCCTCTCAGTGCCGCCTCGGCCGTACCCTGGCCGGGGCGGCATTCCCCATACCCGAGCACCCCTGAGGAACCCCGCGTGTCCATGTCCCGCATCCCCTTCCAGCAGCTCCCCGCTGGCATCCGACGGGCCATCTCCGACAAAACCGGCGCCGTCCATCAGGCAGCCACCACCCCGGGCGGCATGAACTCCGGCATCGCCTCTGTCCTGAAGACCGAAAGCGGCAGGGTCTTCGTGAAGGGCATCCCGACCGACCACCCCCAGGTCGGTGCACAGCGCCGCGAGGCGGCGATCGCCCCGCATCTTCCGGCGTCCTGCCCACGCCTGTACTGGCACCTGGAGCTCGATGGCTGGAGCCTTCTCGGCTACGAGGTGGTCGACGGCCGCCACGCCGACTACGCGCCCGGCTCACCCGACCTGCCGCTCGTGGAAGCCGCGCTCACCGAACTACAAGCAGTCACGGCCCCGGCCGACATCGAGATCAAGGACGCTGTCGACCGGTGGGCGGACTACGCCCCACCGGGGACGTTGCAGTACTTCAGCGGTGACATCCTCCTGCACACCGACTTCGCCAGGGATAACGTACTGATCGTCGGCAAACGGGCCCGGCTCGTCGACTGGGCATGGCCGACGCGAGGTGCAGCATGGATCGACCCGGGCGCCCTGGCACTGCAACTCGCGGACTCCGGCCACCCGGTGGAGGAGGCGGTCGCTTTCGCGGGCCGCTTCCCGTCATGGCGGGACGCCGAACCAGCAGCCCTCGCGGCGTTCGGCGCGGCCACCGCGGCACTGTGGCGAGAGATCGCCGAGGAAGACGAGATCCCGTGGAAGCGGGGGATGGCAGAGCGGGCGGCGGCACTCGCGGATGTCCTTGCCAACGGGTAGATAGCGCAGCATCGCCCGGAAGGTGGTTCCGGTGGGTGGATGGACATGAGGAAGGGGCGGTCACCGGCTGGTAGGCCGCGGAAAGGATTGCGGCATGGGGTGGAGGCTCGTGGAGACAGTGCCCAATCCTTGGGGGCAGGTGCCGGTATCGGACGGCGGCAGAAGCGTGGTGGCGCCAGTCGCCAGCTACATGGCCCGGGTCAGGGAAGAGGCCAGCCGCCGGGACTGTGTCTCCCGTCGCCACCACTACGTGCCGCAGTCTTACCTACGGGCGTGGAGCCCGGACGGTCGGCGAGTGCGGGTCCTGGACACCCGAAACGGCACCGAACGGCTCCAGGGCCTGCGCGATACCTGTGTGAGGGAGAACTTCTACCGGCTCGCCGAGGGCGGTGAGGCACACAATCAGGCCGAGGCGATGCTGGCCGTCATTGATGACGAAACCGCGCGGCTCCTACGCACACTGCACTCCTGGGCGCCGGGAGATGACTTCATTTTCGACGACTTCATGTCACTCGCGGTCATACTCGCGTTCCAACGCAACCGGACACCTCAGGTCAGACGCCACCTCGCGGCCATCAACACCTGGCAACGGGATCGGGCCGCTCAGGCCATCCGGCCACTGACAGCCGACTGCCACGTCACGGCGATGTTTGACAGCGTCTTCCACGCCGCCGACGAACACTCGACCCGGCAACTGGAACTGTGGGACGACCCTAAAGGCCGCTTCATCACAAGCGACCAGCCAGTCCAGCTGTCGCCCGAGGCCGGGCAGGACTACTCCTCCACAACTACCGGCTCTAGCCTGTGGTGGCCAATCAGCCCAGGCCGCCTTGCCGTCCTCAGTTCGGACCTTCAAGGCATCAAAGTCGTTCACAGGATCGTAAATCGCCAGACGGTCGACCGGGTGCGCCGGGCCGTCGTGAGAGGTGCCGAGTCAGTGATCATTGCCAAGCCCACCGACTTCGACTTGCCCGTGGGAAAGCGGCTGGGCAGGCGGCCCCAGCTGCAGGTCGACTGTTCGCCCGTGGCTCCGACCGCACGCAAGTGCAGGATCCACTTCACCTGGGGGCACGGGACGTCGACAGTGGACCGTGCTTGCGATCCGTTGTGCGCAATGGCAAGCACAAGTAGCGGTACCGGCTCGCTCAGGTAACCGGGTCTTAGTTCCGAAGCCCGAAAGAGCCAGAACCGGCTGCAGACCGCCCGGGAAATTTGAGCAAATTCTACAGTCGGCGTTCTACACGGAACCTTCCGGATCGGCCCACTCGTCGATGACCGCCGCGG
The DNA here is from genome assembly GCF_002217755.1 of Streptomyces hyaluromycini. GTDB lineage: Bacteria > Actinomycetota > Actinomycetes > Streptomycetales > Streptomycetaceae > Streptomyces > Streptomyces hyaluromycini. The sequence goes on from NZ_BCFL01000016.1 coordinate 1,627,308, forward strand.
TGTTTTCCAGCGCCTGTTCGACGATCTCGGCGAGATCGTCGAGGTCATTGCAGGATGGAAAGTAGACCGAGGCTAGATTAAACATGGGGGCATTGAAGTCGACCTTTGACAGGTCGATGTGCCGATTTAGGTTGTAATGTACCAGAGTGTTGCGGAATGGCCTTGCGCTCCGATTCATGATCACCCGCGCAGCAGGTGCATCGAGAATTTCCTGAAGAGCCCGGGTCGACCGAGGCGTTAGCGGGTACCTCTGATCGGTGCGCAGGACTTTCAGACTGCCGAGCACTTGATAGATCGTCAGGAATCTGATCTTGAACTCCGTATAGTCGAACCCCCCATCGGAATCGACCGACGGGATAGCCGTACTGACGAAATTCACCATGCAGCGAAACACTGCCAGAAGGGCATTGAGATCCATGTTCCCGGGACCATCGAAACCTCGGCCATAGTAGTCGGCAGAGTGAGTATCGTTTTCGATCTCGCCCATTTCCCGTGGGTCGATCTTACTGAAGAATGTCGCACCGCCCCCGGCTGGCACCTGGGCACCCAGATGCCCAAAGTACCGACCATACTGTTCAGTAATCGCCATGATCTCTTGGCCAGTCATCGCCAGCGTGGCACGTGGCGAAATTCCGAGGTGGAAGTTTGCGGCGTGAGTTGTCGAGATAAGTCGCGAACCGTATGAAAACAGACCAAGGTCAGTTTCGAGGAATCGGAAGGTTCGTGGCGCATTACTGGTGAAGTGGCCCGCGTGTGCCGCGCGGATCTCGTCGCGGAAGTAGTCGAGCTGCCCGCCAATTCCACGGTTCGTATCCTCAAATAGCTTCAGACTGTGGCGGGCGCGAGCCACGATCGCCTTGAAGTCGGTTGACACATGTGCCGCCAGCACCGGATCGCTCGTGGCCAGCTTCGCATATGATTCGTGAACGAATAGTGCAATGTACGGCATTACACAGAGGGAGATCACGCCAGCGCATTCGGCGCGCTCAGGGTCTCCGAAGTCAGCGGCAAGCCGACCTACCCAGGCCGCGTCGTTCGCTATGCCCTGCCGAATGACACTCGCCCGAATATCCATGGATCCGAGTATAATCCTAGGGGATGATCGCGGCTACCAAATTCATCCTCGCTTGTCAGTGGGGTGGATTGTTGATCGATCCAATGGTTCGCCTGCAATGGCCTCTGGCGATTGAGGGCAAACCGTCGCGTGACACCGCGGGGTGTGCTGAACCGCGACACACCTGGGTTTGCAGCACCGTGCCGTGCAGTGGACGACCCGATCACGGTGAGGTCCATCCCGCAGTCCATCCCGCCCATGAGCGCGGACCAGGACCCGCCTGCCAACCTCCTAGACAACCGGGACAACGTGGTGGTGCCCACCGCGCTGACGGTTGGGAACCTCGGTGGCAGGGCGGGCGCCGAGTAGGCGGTCGCCGGGGCCTCCCTGGACGAGAACCTGTGGGTCAACGCCAGCACTATCCGCGTCGTGATTCGAGGCAGCCCGCCAAGCCCAATAGCGTGTCGCCGACTCGGATCAGGCCCGCTCCTGCAACTTCGGCCTTGTCCAATACCCGAACCTAGAGACCGAGGCGCATCAGGAGCTCACCCTCCCGTTCGATGTGATCAAGGCGCTGTACGAGGTCGCCCGCCTGGATGCCGACATCAACGTGCTCTTCGAGTGCGCACTGCGGGCGGTCTGCGGCCCGCCCGCAGGAGCAACTCCAGCCGCGTAGACGGCCGGAGCAGTGGCCGTTCGCCGCCCCTTGAGGCCGGCCTGGCTGCACGAGCAACAACCGCGTGCCGACAGGACCGGCGATTGCTGCGCTGCCTTCAGAACCACCATGTAGCACCCGGGCAGCACGGGGAAAGGCACGACGCGTAACTGGCGGTTAGACGTTGCTTCCCCTTGCATTACCTACCGCAGCAAGTGCAAGTGTGGGTAGTCGTCGGGCCGAGGTCGACCTTCGTAATCGGGCCCCAGTTCCGTGTGGATTCACGGCGGATGCGGTCCTGAGTAAGGGGACCGCCCTGGACGTACTCACTGAGGGCGGCAATGTATTCGTTCTGCTGAGCTGGCGTGAGAGCGAGGAAACCTCGCATTACGGTCGATACCTGGTTGTCCATCTATTGATCCCTTGCTCGCAGTTAAAACTGACCACAGACACCGCAGGTTGACGGTTCCATCGTCGTGGGGACTACTAGGCAGGCCGCGCACGCGCGTTGGTACTTGCGGAGCGCAGCCCGCATGCCCATACGGCGCTCCTTCTCCGTTACGCCCTTCTCGCTGTCCCTGTCCCGCCTTGAGGTGTCTTCAACCTCAAGCTTCTCGAACTGAACCCGCAACGTTGCGAGCGCCGGCGGGTCATCAGCCAGCGCGGTGTATCTTGTAGCCAACGAGTCGTTGGCCGCGACTGAGCCTGAGGAGTAGGCCAGTTCCTCCGGCCAACGCTTGATGAGGGACCACAGGCTCATTGCGAGCTGCACGGCCGCGATCACCGCAGCAATGGTGATGACGAGGCCCCAGAGCTTGTTCCGGCCAAACGTCCCCACGAGTGCTCCGATAAGCAGGGGGACAACGAGACCAACCCAGGTAAGCGCGTCGGTTTTGCGCTTCAGACGGTTGGCCCGCTGCTCGAAGATGCGCGCAGTCCCGAAGGCGTGCAAGGCGCCGTCCCGGCACTTGCCTTGGTAGTCACCGATGCCTGCCGCCATCTGGCTTCCCTCGTTGTCCGTCGTCGCACCATCCAGACCGAGGGAAGCGATCGTAGTCGTCGTCACCAGGGTGGGCGATGGACTCGATGTGTTCGGCCGGGATGGCGAAGCGGTAGAAGACCTCCGCGTGGGCTGGCTGAGTGCCAAGGGCCTTACCGACGAAGAGGTTCGGCAGAGCGGTGTACACCGAGTGGGCACGCGGATCGGACAGGTCGATGAGCGCCGTCACCACGGCGGGCTTTCCCAGATTCCGCAGGACGCCCGCCAGGTCTGGGTCCTGCTCGTGGTAGGCGTAGAGGCTTTCGCCGCCCCAGTGGGCCAGCAGACGCCAAAACCCGTCCGGCTCGTCATGGAACGCAGCTGTGGACAAGGCCAGGCAGACTTGCCCCTCGCGCCGCCCCCTGTTCTTCACACCGGGAGCGAGGCTGTGCTTCGCCTTCAGCGCCGTGTATTGCTCGTCCGTGAGCAGACCACGTCGGTGCGCTTCACTGAGCCGGCCTTCGACGAGGTTCGCGTCCAGCCTCCGCAGGCCCTGGCTCCGGATAGCGTCAACTTCGTGGTCGAGGAGACGGGTGCAGTGCCACGCGCGCACCAGGTGTCCGTCCAGGAGCCGGTGCATCTGGTCCTCGTACTCGTACAGGGACAGGTCCCTGTAGTCGGCCAGGCCCGTGCGTTCGGAGTCCCTGGCGAGTTCGTCTACGAGCTTGGCCAGAGGGCCGGGCCAGGTGGCCGGGTCGTCGGCGTCCACGACAGGACGCCCGTACGGTGTCATCGTCACAGCGACCAGCATGACGCCCGGCACCGACAATCGACGGCGGACGAGCCCTGGTCTCTGCGATCACCGCCTGCCCCCGCCCTCTGTTGTTCGGCAGCATGGGCATAGCGGTGGGCCGAGCAGGGGTAGGCGGTCAGTGCCCCAGTGCGTCGATGAGCTTAGTCAGGTTCTTCAGGGCGCGGGCGAAGGCACCGCGGGCAACGAACGCGCCCACGGCGGTGTCGCCGCTTAGCGTCCCGGTGTCGTTCAGACGGCGCAGGATGGGCGGCGCTTCAGCAGTGGCAACTGGTGGACTACCCGCGCGAGGGCACATCCAGGGCACATGAGCCTGGGAAACGCCGTTGACCCGCGAGAACTACCGAGAGGAGTTTTCCCAGGTCAACGCACATTCCCTTGCGAAGTCCCAGGTCAGCGCCCTCACCTCACCAATCGCTGCACGAGTGGCAGGACTTCTCGCACCGGCTGCATGAGGCGGGGCATCAGCCGTATTGCCTGGTGTGGCCCTGAGCTGGGGTTTCGGTGGTAGCGGGCGGGGTCTTCGGGCCTCGCCCTTTTTGGTGCCGGAGTGGGGCGTCAGGCGGCCAGGGCGCCTGTCCTGATCCTCAGCCGATCCCGCCGTGGGTGGTGTTCCGGGTGCGGCATGTCCGGAACACCTGCCCGTGTGCTACCTGGTGAGATCGGTCGGTTTGTCGATTCGTGTCAGTTTCTGTGGGTTGGATGTCGCATAGATCCGGGTGATGCGCCCGTTCTCGATCAGGAGGCTGACCGCGGCCGGTCCGCTGTCGGATCGGATCCGGATCGCGGGGGCGCCGTTGAGCCACACCAGCATGGTCTCGGACTCGCGCCGTTCCGTGCCGGCGAGCATCGTCGCCACGAGCTCGGCCCCGTGGACGGGGGTCAGTGCGGCGGCCGTGAGCCCGCCTCCGTCGGCGACGAGGATCACATCCGGCGCCATGATCTCCAGAAGGTCCTGGATGCGACCGGTGTGCAGCGCGGCGAGGAACCGGTCCAGCACGGCCTTGTGCTCCATCGGGCTCACGTTGACGCGTGGTTGACGGGCGGCGACGTGGTTCCGGGCCCGCCGGGCGATCTGCCGGACCGCGGCGGGGGTCCTGCCCACCGCCTCGGCCACCTCGTCATGCGGCATGTCGAAGACCTCACGGAGCACGAACACCGCGCGTTCCACCGGGTCCACCGCGTCCCACGCCCCCACCCTGGCACCGAACTCCAGGTTGTCCTGGGTCACCCGGGGGCTGTGCCACAGCACCTCGACGTTCTCGGGCACGACGCCCAACTGCTTGATCATGTTCTCCTTGAGCTCGGCGGGAAGCTCGGCCTTCGGCAGGCGCAGCGTCATGATGTCTCTCCTTGCACGCGTCCCTGTGGGCTGTTCGGCATGAAGACACCGTCCGGCCCCCGCATGTGACAGCCACCGCCGCCCCGGGTCCGCACCGGGCGGCCACCGCTTCACCGTACGGTCGCCGCTGTCATGAACCTCGGCAGTGCCAGGAACAGGCGGTCGGCCTCGGCCCGCGCACGCTGCTCGGCGATCCAGCCGTCCGCGTACCCGTCCGAGCCCCTGCGCAGCACCGATTACCCATGAGGCCGTTGCCTTCGGCAGGATGAGCGCCATGACCGAGATCCGTACCCCCCGCCTCCTCCTCCGTCGCTGGTATGACGACGACCTCGTGTCCATGGCGGACATCAACGCGGACCCTCAGGTCATGCGCTGGATCGACGACGGCTCGGTGCTCGACCTGGACCACACGGCGGAAGCCATCGAGCAGTGGGAGGAGGAATGGGACGAGGAGGGGTTCGGACTCTTCGCCGTCGAGCTGCTCGCTTCGGGTGAGCTCGCCGGCTTCACGGGTCTGTCCGTGCCCGAGTTCCTGCCGGAGGTCCTGCCCGCCGTGGCGATCAGCTGGCGGCTCGGCTCACCGTTCTGGGGCCAGGGATACGCATCCGAAGCCGCCCAGGCCACGCTGGAGTTCGCGCTCCAGGACCGCGGCCTCGACCGCGTCATCAGCATCAGCCGGGTGGGGGACGACGCCTCCGAGAACGTCATCCGCAAGCTCGGCATGACGCTGGAGCGAGAGACGGCGCACCCGGTGTACGGCTATCCGCTGCACGTTCACACCATCGATCTCACCGAGTTCCAGGCGTGAGCCGGCCGAGCCGTCGCCTTACGGGCCGTCGCCTTACGGGCGGTCGGCGCCCAGATCGTGGGAGATGGCGCGGGCACAGTTCCTGACCGCGGAGACCAGCGAGCCTCGTGCCTTGCCGCCGTCGCAGATGCGGTCGACGGCTCCCGTGATGCTCACCGCGGCGACGGCATCCCGCATGTCGCGGATCGGTGCGGCGAGGGAGACCGCCCCGTACCGTGCCGGTTCAGGAGCGCAGGCCCAGCCCCGCTCCCGGGCGGCCTCCAGAAGGCCGGCCGGGGTTGCCGGAGCGGCGAGGACCGCGCCCAGTGCCGTTCCCTCGGCCAACACCATGGTGCCGGTCTCCACCACCTGCCTCGTCTCGCCGGGCCGGACGACGTGATGGATGATCAGTACGCCCGACCTGTGCGGCACGCCCACAAACACCTGTTCGCCGGTGGTCCGGGACAGGTCGTCGGCCCAGGGGAGCGCGCGGGCACGTAAGTCGTGGCGCTGGAGGTAAGCACCGCCCAGCCTCACCGACTCGGCGCCCAGCCGGTACTTGCCGGACGCCGGGTCCTGCTCGACGAGGCCCTCTCGCCGGAGCGTGTGCAGAATTCCGTGCACCGTGCCCTTCGGCAGCCCCAGGGCGGCAGCGGTGTCGGAGAGGCCGAACCGGCACTGCCCCGTGGCGAGAAGCCGCAGTACGGCCGCGGCTCGGGACACGGACTGGATGGGATCTGACACGCAGCCACCTCTTCCGACTCGGCCGACGCCGAGGGGCGCCGAAACCCTGAGCAGGCGCCGGTTCACGGCACCGCGGGGGTGAGTGTGCCATGCATTCAACGGGCGGAACCGGTCCCCGCACCGGCAGAGCCCGCCTGACGCGCTTGCCGGGCCCCCGGTCCTCGGCCGTAACCCCGGCGGACTCCAGGGCACGTCCAGGGCACGTCCAGGGCACACGAGCCCGGGAACCAGTACCAACCAGTCCGACGCGTCCTCCGGCTCCGTATGGTCAGGCGGCTTCCTGCACGGTGATCGTGTCGCCGACACGGACCGCTCCCGCTTCCAGCACGTCGAGGTACACGCCGAGACATGAGAGCCGCCCCAGGTCGAACACCGGAACGCGGTGTTCACGGGCGACCGCGCGCATGATGCCGGGGTCGGCCGGCAGTTCGTCGTGGGCGAGGGCGGGCATCACGCAGCGCGGCGTGGGCACCACCACCCGGAACAGTGCCTCGCCCACCCGCAGGCGGGATCCCGGCCAGGCGTCCTCCGGGAAGCCCGGTTCCCCGTCGGTGTTCACGACCAGGTTGGGCCTGAAGCGGCGCGCGTCGAAGTCTCCGCCGGGGTGGACGGTTCGCATCCGGGCAAGGGACGCCGTGGTGACGAGATGGACCCGGCCGAAGTCGAAGAAGGTCCCGGGGGCCACGCTGCCGGTCGTGATGCTCGCCCCTGTGGCATCGACAGCAGCGGTCTCCCGCACGGCCTCCGGGACACCGCCCTCGTACTCCGGCACAGCGCGCTCCAGCCTGCCGTGTTCCGGGACGACGGCCGAAACGAACACCTGACGGCCCAGCAACTCGGACAGCCGCACGTCCAGGTCCGGGTCTTCCACCGGCAGGGCCGTACCGTCGGGCAGTACGACCTGGACGACTCCGGACTCGTCCACACGGCTTCGGCAGCGCAGCAGGGCTCCCCATTTACGCGGGTGTTTGGCGCTGCCCACGGCACCCGTCTCGTCGAGTACGGCGTACGCCCGGTCGCCGGTGAATCCGCGCTTAGTGACGGCCACGGCGATCACGGCCTCACCCAGCATGGACTTCACGGGATATCGGTACAACGCTGTCACAGTCCCCATGGATCGAGTATGGGTGTCGGAGGATGAGCAGCTCCCCGTGGAAGCCCGCGAACTCCCGCTCCCGATCGTGAGGCTTCGCGCCCCACCTCGCGGGCGCGCTGCACGCGTTCGGCCGACAGGCGGAGCGGTGTCAGTCCTCGACGCCGCGCCGAACCCGCCGCGACGGGCTGAACTCGTACAGGTCCAGGATCTCCGGCGGCTCGCTCAGACCCGGGCCCCCGGCGCGGACCCAGGCGGCGATGTCGGCCGTCGCGTCAGGGTCGTTGACCAGACCGAGCCACACCGGTCGGCCGCCGGCCGCTCGCCCGGCCGGGGACGGCTGGACGACGATGACGTCGGCCTGTTCGCAGGCGTCCAGGCAGTTCACGACCCGGACCTGCGCCACGCCGGCCAATTCGGCTTTGAGAGTGGCGAGTTGGGCAGCGTGGTCGACACCGGGCACCTTGGCCGTACCGCAGCAGCAACCTCGGCACACGGTGACCGTGCACCGGGGTGCCGGCTGCGCGACCGGCGTCCTGCGGCGGCTCATCGGGCAGCCCGCTTCCAGGCGGTCTCGCGCAGCAGGCGGAGTCCGTTGAGGCCGACGAGGACGGTGGATCCCTCGTGGCCCGCCACACCGAGCGGCAGCGGCAGAGTCCCGGCCAGGTCCCAGACGGCCAGGGCGGCGATGAACACGCCCGCGATCACCAGGTTCTGGACGACCAGCGTGCGTGCCCGCCGGGACAGCGAGATCACGGCCGGGACGGTGGCCAGTTCGTCACGGACGATGACCGCGTCGGCGGTCTCCAGCGCCAGGTCCGAGCCCGCCCGGCCCATCGCGATGCCGGTGTGGGCGGCGGCCAGCGCGGGCGCGTCGTTGACGCCGTCGCCGACGACCATCACCTTGCGGCCGGATTCCGCCAGTTCCCGGACCGCTTGCGCCTTGTGCTCGGGCAGCAATCCGGCGCGCACGTCCTCGATGCCGGCCTCGGCGGCCAGCAGGGCTGCGGCGCGTGGATTGTCCCCGGTCAGCAGGACAGGCGCCGTTGCGGTCAGAGCCGCGAGAGAGGCGACGGTGGCCGTGCCGTCCGGGCGGAGACGGTCGGCGATGCCGAGGACACCGAGGGGCTCGCCGTCCGCCATGACCAGAACGGCGGTCCGGCCGCCGTCCTCCAACTCGGCGGCGAGGACCGACGCACGCGCCGAGCCGGCGCCCCCGGCACCCCCGGCACCGGCGAGCAGCCGCGCGGGAGCCCCGACCACGACCGTTTGCCCGTCCACGGTGGCCCGTACGCCGACCCCGGGCGTCGAACCGAAGCCGTCGGCCGCCGGAAGGACGAGGCCCTTCTCCCGTGCCGCGTCCACGACGGCTCGGGCCAGCGGGTGTTCGCTGGGGTGCTCGGCCGCGGCGGCCACGGTGAGCAGCGCGGCCTCGTCCAGGCCGGAGTCCGGCAGCGGCCGGACGTCGGTGACGCGCGGGGTGCCCTCGGTCAGCGTGCCGGTCTTGTCCAACGCGACCGTGTCGACCTCGCCGAGCCGCTCCATGACCACCGCGGACTTGACCAGCACACCGTGCCGTCCGGCGTTGGCGATCGCCGACAGCAGCGGCGGCATCGTCGCGAGGACGACCGCGCACGGCGAGGCGACGATCATGAAGGTCATGGCCCGCAGCAGCGAGCCGGTCAGTGCGGCGCCGAAGGCGAGCGGCACGAGGAAGACGGCGAGGGTCGCGGCGACCATGCCGAGCGAGTAGCGCTGTTCGACTTTCTCGATGAACAGCTGGGTGGGCGCCTTGGTCTCCGACGCCTCCTCGACCATGCGCACGATCCGGGCGATCACCGAGTCGGAGGGGTCGCGCCCGACCCGGACACGGAGCGAGCCGGTGCCGTTGAGGGTCCCGGCGAAGACCTCGTCGCCCGGCTCCTTGGCCACCGGCAGGGGCTCACCGGTGATGGTCGCCTGGTCGACGTCACCGGCCCCGTCCACCACGCGGCCGTCCGCCCCGATGCGCTCGCCGGGCCGCACCAGGATCGTGTCGCCGACGCGCAGTTCCCCGACGGCCACCGCGACCTCGGCGCCGTCGTCCGTGATCCGGGTGGCGGTGGCCGGGGCCAGGTCGAGCAGACCGCGTACCGAGTCGGCGGTGCGGGCGGTGGCCAGTGCCTCCAGGGCGCCGGAAACGGCGAAGATGACGATCAGCAGTGCGCCGTCCGTCACCTGCCCGATCGCCGCCGCGCCGAGTGCCGCGACGACCATCAGCAGGTCGACGTCGAGGGTCTTCTCCTTCAGCGCCCGGAGCCCGGCCCAGCCCGGTTCCCAGCCGCCGGCCGCGTAGGTCAGCGCGTACAGCGGGCCCCAGGTCCAGGCCGGGGCGCCGGTCGGCCGGAGGGGCAGCGCCACCAGGAACAGCAGCAGGGCGACCGCCGCCCACCGTGCCTCGGACAGTGCGAGGACCCGGGTGCGACGCCGGGGCACGGCGGCTCTGCGCGCATCGGCGGTCCGGTCGGCCGGGACCGGCGGTGTGACGAGGGTGGAGGTCATCGGGCGGGGTCCTTCACGAGGGCATGACGGATCTGCGGGCAACCGGAACCCCGGCACCGCGCTCTCCACCGTACAGGACCACATGAAGACCCATTCATGTGTTCATGGATGGTTCTCCGTAGGATGGAGCCCATGGGCCATGGAGCTGACGGACGGACCACCACCGCCACCGCACGCGAGCGCCTGGAGGCCGTCGGCGCCGGCGACGTGGCCGCCACGCTCCAGGCGCTGGCCACCCCGTCCCGGCTGCGCATCCTGACCCGCCTCCAGGAGGGCCCGTGCGCGGCGACGGAACTCGCCGACGCCGTCGGCATGGAACAGTCCGCGTGCTCCCACCAACTGCGTCTGCTCCGCAATCTCGGCCTGGTCACCACCGAGCGCCGGGGCCGCTCGGTCATCTACGCCCTCTACGACAACCACGTCGCCGAACTCCTGGACCAGGCCCTCTACCACGTCGAGCACCTGCGCCTCGGCCTGCGCGACACCTCGGCCACGGCACACCCCGTGGCCGAGCTGGGCTGAACGTCTCTCGCAAGCAGTTGATGTGCCGTGCAGGCCGGATGGCGGCTGCTCGGCAGGTGGCAGCCGAGGGGGTCAGCGGATGCGGGCCACTCCCGAGTAGATGCCGCTGCCCTCGGGTTCCGGGGCCGGGGTGGTGGCGAACCACTCGGTCGCCGTCACCAGGCCGGGCGGCACGAGGTCCAGGCCGTCGAAGAAGCGCTCCACCTCCGGGCGGGTGCGGAAGGCGAGCCTGATGCCGCCCCTGGCGTACTCGGCGACGACCTGTTCGACGAGGTCCGGATACAGGTCGGACGCGGCGTGCGACAGGATCAGGTAGCTGCCCGAGGGCAGCGTGTCGAGCAGGGCGCGGACTATGCCGTGGGCGCCCTGCTCGTCGCTGATGAAGTGCATCAGCGCGATGAGGGACAGCGCGACGGGGCGGTCGAAGTCCAGGACGTGCCGGGCATGCCGGACGATCGCCTCCGGGTCGCGCACATCGGCCTGGATGTAGTCGGTGGCCCCCTCCGGGCGGCTGATCAGCAGCGCCTCGGCGTGCCGGAGGACGATCGGGTCGTTGTCGGTGTAGACGACCTTGGCCGACGGCACGACGTTCTGCACGATCTGGTGCAGGTTCGGCTCGGTGGGGATTCCGGTGCCGATGTCCAGGAACTGGTCGATGCCCTCCTTGGCGAGCCACGCGGCCGCCCGGTGCATGAACTGACGGTTCTGCCGGGCGGCGTCCCGCGCCTCGGGCGGCAGCTTCTGACCGACCGCCTCGTCGACCGGGTAGTTGTCCTTGCCGCCGAGCAGCCAGTCGTAGACCCGCGCGGGATGAGCCCTGCTGGTGTCGATCGACAAAGACGGCTGTGGGTTGGTCGTCATGGCAGCTCCGTCGCGCCGGTGAAAGGTAGGAGAGAGCGAGTTCGCGATGATCGTACTCGGGGCTCTCATATGCCTTTTGCGAGGGGCGACTTGAGCTCTCCGCGAAGTGATTTCGGCTCAGAGGGTGAGGAGTTCCTCGTAGAAGCCGCCGAACTCCCGTTGCCGGTCGACGAGATGGATCTCCAGGATCCAGTGGCAGGTGCGTCCGGCCTTGTCGGTGCGGCGGAGTCGGGTGTCGTTGGCGGGGGCGATGTACGACTCCGTGTCGGCGCCGTCGATGGTCTCGTGCGGGAACTCGCCGACCAGGTGCCCGGCGTGCCAGCCGCCCAGTTCCCAGCCGGCCTCGGCGGCCCGCCGCTCCACCTCCGCGTACAGCTGCTGCCCGGTGATGTCGGGGGCGGCCTCGAAGAAGCGGCGGCCCGCGGCGAAGATCTCCCCCAGGTCGGCGCGGAGGCGGTGCTTGACCGGGTCGTCGCCGAGGACGAAGGTCCGGCCGAAGTCGGCCTCGTACGCCTCGAAGATCGGCCCGAAGTCGGCGAACACGATGTCGTCCGCGCCGATCACCCGGTCCGGCGGGTTCTCCCGGTACGGCTTGAGCGTGTTCGGCCCCGAACGCACGATCCGCTTGTGCCAGTGCCGGGTCGTGCCGAACAGTTCGTCGGCCAGGTCACGGACGCGGTCGCTGACCACCCGCTCCCCCTCGCCCGGCGCGACCAGCCCGCGCTCCTCGATCTCCGCGAAGAGCCGCTCGGCCTTCGCCTGGGCATCCAGCAGTCGCGCCGCGCGCGTGGGTTCGTCATCCGCCATGGCGCCGAAGCTAACCAGCGAGATCGTCCATGGCAACGGGATTCCGCACCGCTGCGGGTCGCCGCTGCGAGTCACTGCTGCGAGTCACCGCTGCGAGTCACCGCTGCGGCTCGCTGTGCGGGGAGCCGCGCACCGTCCCCCCGGCCCCGGAATCCAGGTCACATGACGGATGCCACCGAAAAGGCGTCTTCATAGGGTCCATCGCAGGCCACACCGATCAATTTCGGCCGTGCGCTTGAGCCAGCCGACCGAGCCGAACTCCTGACGGCACACCGTTCAGGTGGTGCCTGCCGCCCTCGGGCAGCAGCTCAGCGGCGAGCTCTCTGGCAGACCCATTGCCCAACCCCATGTGCGAGGAGTCCCATGAGCACCGATGTTTCCCGCCGTCAGGTACTGGCCGCCGGAGCGGCGCTGGCCGGGTCGGCGGCGCTGACAGCCGGCGCGGCAGGAACGGCCGACGCGGCGGCTCCTGCCGGTACCGGTGAGGAGCAGCCGAAGGTGAAGCCCACGGTCGTGCTGGTGCATGGCGGCTACGCCGATTCGTCCTGCTGGAACGCCACCATCAAGGAGCTGCAGCACAAGGGCTACACCACGGTCTGCGGGTCGAACCCGCTGCGGGGTATTCCGACCGACGCCCCGTACATCGCGAGTCTGCTGGACTCCATCAGCGGACCGGTCGTGCTGGTCGCGCACTCCATGGGCGGAACGGTCATCACGAACGCCGCTGCCGGGAAGACCAACGTCAAGGCGCTGGTCTACATCGCGGCGTTCGTGCCCGACGTGGGCGAGACGCAGGGGGAGCTCATCACCAAGTTCCCCGGCAGCGAGGTCGAGCCGGTGAGCGTGCCGGTCCCGTACACGAAGGCCGACGGCACGACCGGCATCGATCTGTACCTGGGCAAGGACGGCCAGGCGGCCTTCGCCGCCGACATCTCCACCGCTGACTTCCAGGTCCTGCAGGCCACGCAGCGGCCGTTCGACGCCGATTCCTTCATCTACCCGACCACGGCCGCGGCCTGGAAGACGATCCCGTCGTGGGGACTGGTCGCCGGCCGGGACAAGGCGATCCCGCCGGCGTGCGAGCGCTGGATGTACAGCCGTGCGAACGCGCGCAAGGTCGTCGAGGTGCCGCGCTCGTCCCACGTCGTGATGATCAGCCACCCCAGGATCGTCGCCGATCTCATCGAGGACGCCGCCGAGGCGACCAGCTGACCCTCGCGACGAGTGCCCCGGTCCGCCACCACGGACCGGGGCACTCTCGCGACCGGTCCGTCCGCCCCCTCGACCTGCCGGCACGCCCGGGATCGCTGGGCGGACGGGTTCATGTGGGCCCCCAGGCCCGCTACGCGGGCGCCGACGCACTGGGCCTGCGCCGCTGAACCGGCCCGACTGCCCAACCCGCTAACTTGGAGAGCCGAAGTCGGTAAAAATTCCATCAATTCAGCTCTTTTCCCTTCCCCGTGAGGCGGCCCGTCATGAGCCTGAGCATCCGCAACCAGATCCCCGGCACCGTCACCGCCGTCACGCCGGGCGAGGTGATGGCGACCGTGAAGGTCCGTCTCGACGGCGGCCAGGAGCTCACGGCCGCGATCACCCTGGAGGCGGTGCGGGAGCTGGGGCTCGCCGAGGGTTCGGCCGTACGCGCGATGGTGAAGTCCACCGAGGTCGCGCTCGCCACCGCCCGCGTGCCGGGCGTCTCCATCCGCAACCAGCTGCCCGGCACGGTCAGCGACGTGGCCACCGGCGGGGCGATGGCCACGGTCAAGGTCGCCGTGGACGGAGGCCAGGACCTCACCGCCGCGATCACCAAGGACGCGGTCGGCGATCTCGGCCTGACGGCCGGCGCACCGGTCGTGGCGCTGATCAAGGCGACCGAGGTGTCCCTCGCGACCGCGTGACCGCGCCCGGTTCGGCACGGTCCGTCAGAACAGCCCGTTGGAGTGCGGGAGTTCGGCCGGGACCGGGGCGATGACGTCCCAGTGCTCGACGATCCTGCCGTCCGCCACCCGGAACAGGTCCCAGTAGGCGACCGGGACGCCGAACTCGCCCTCGGACTGGAGCAGGACCAGGTCGCCCTCGGCGACGACCTGGTGAACCGTCTTGTAGACGAGGTTCTTGCCCTGCTCCGCCCACTTGGCGGCCGCCGCGCCGAAGCCGTCCAGGCCGTCGGCGGCCTCCGGGTTGTGCTGGCGGTAGGTGTCGGTGGAGATGTAGTCGGTCAGGACCGAGTAGTCGGCGCCGACGAGCACCTTCTGCGCGAACTCGGCCACCAGCGCACGGTTGGCCTCCGTGCGGTCCGGGTCCGACGGCGCGCTCGGGCCGTCCGTCTGGGAGCGGCCCGAGGCGGTGTCCGTGACCACCGGCGTCAGCGCGTCCCAGTGCTCGGCCAGCCGGCCGTCCGCGTCGACCCGGAACAGGTCGAACGCCACCAGCGGTACGGGGCCGAAGCCGTGGTAGGTGCCGTGCAGCGCCACCAGGTCACCGTCGGCGATCACTCGCGCGCCCTCGTAACGGAAGTCCTCCGGAAGGCCTGCCACCAGAGCGCGCAGCGCCTCCGGGCCGTCCGCCGCCAGGCTGCTGTGCTGACGGTAGTCAGCGGCCACCCAGCGGTCCACCGCACCCGGGTCGCGGTCCCCGAACAACTCGCCGGCCGCCTTGAGGACGATGTCCTTGCTGCTCATGACCATGTCTCCGATCTGGTAATTCTCGCCGACGTCGGTCCGTCGGCACGCCCCCACTCTCCCGGCGGGCCTGGCCGCGCGCACGGTAGAGTCGGGCATGGCCATGGTCGAAACGGGACAACCTTCGGTGCCGCTGGTGCTCGAACGGGGTTATCGCAACCCCACCCGGCCCGGGCTGGGCCTGGAGCTGCTGTCCTTCGCCGACCTGCGCCGCCGGTTGCCCGGCGACGAGTACCGGCGGGTCCACCGGCCCGACTTCCACCACCTCACCCTGGTCCACCGCGGCCACGGCACCGCCATGGTCGACTTCGTCGACCGTCCGTGCCGGCCGGGCACCCTGCTGCACATCCGCCCCGGCCAGGTGCAGCGCCTGCCCACGGCGGCCGACGGCACCCCCGCCGGCCTCGACGCCACCCTCGTCCTGTTCACCCCGGACTTCCCGCCCCGGCTCCCGGCGACCGCCCGCGTCACCGACGACCCCTTCGGCCCGGCCGCCTGGCAGCTCGGCCCCGCCGACCACGACCGCTTCCGCCACGCGTTCGCCGAACTGGCCGATGAATACGGCGCGTACACGACGCGGGACGAGGACTCCGAGATCACCAGAGAGCTGCTGCGCCAGCTCCTCGCCGGCGTGCTCCTGCGCACGGCCCGGCTGCCCGGCCCCGGGGGTCCCGCGCTGGTGCCGGCCGCGCAGGAGCCGTACCGCCTCTTCCAGCACGAACTGGAGCGCTCCTTCACCACCCTGCGCCAGGCCCACGACTACGCCGCCCGGCTCGGCTACTCCCTCAAGACCCTCAACCGTGCCTGCCGGCGCGCCACCGGTCACACCGCCAGGCAGCTCATCGACGCCCGCGTCACCCTGGAGGCCAAGCGGCTGCTGGCCCACACCGACCTGCCCGTCGCCGCCGTCAGCCACCGGCTCGGCTTCACCGAACCCACCAACTTCAGCAAGTTCTTCACCCGCGAGACCGGGCGCACCCCGGGTACCTTCCGTGCCGACCAGCGCTAGGCGCTCCGCTGGAGTGGCCGCGATGTGCCGTCGGTTGTCCGCGGCGCCGTCGGTTGTCCGCGGCGCCATCGTTCGTCCGCGGCGCCGTCGTTCGTCTGCGGCGCCGTCGTGGCTGGTCGCGCCCACGCGGCGGTAGCCGCACATGCAATACAGCCCCGCGCCCCCAGAACGGCGGCTGCGCCGCCGAACGGTCAGTTCTCGCCGTGCTGGCGGCGGATTCTCGCGGCGACCTCGTTCTCCTCCGTCTCCCACCAGGGGCGGACCCGGTCGGTGGCAGGGGCGGGGGTGGCCGAAGCGGCCTGGAGACCCGCGGACGCCGTGGCAACCGCCGGGACCACGGCGAGCTGCTCGTCCAGGTGGCGGTCGAGGGCCGCCGCCTGGACGCGTTCCGTCCGCGCCCACTGGAACAGGATCGCCAGCAGGAACGGCAGGGCGACCAGTTCGGCGATGCCCAGCATCGCGCCGCCGCCGATCTGCTGGTCGTGCCGGACGTCGGGGGCCCAGGACGGGTGGTGGTGCAGGTACCACGCGCCGGCGATCAGCGTGCCGTGCGTCATGACGACGACTCCCGGGACGGCGTCGATCACACCGTCCAGGAAGACCAGGGCCGCCCGCACCGGATGGGTGCACCAGGCCGGCAGGGTCTCCTCGCGGGTCAGGACCGGTACGACGAAGAGGCTGCCCGCCGCCAGCAGGTGCAGGTACATCAGCTCGTGCAGCCAGCCCACGCGCAGCGCGGTGGCGAAGTACGGGGTGAAGTAGATCGTCAGCTCGGTGGCGAGTACGAGGGCCGTGCTGACCAGGGGAAAGGTCAGGAGGCGGACCAGGCGGCCGGTCATCGCGCGGCGGACCCGCGCCGCGGCGCCCGCCGGCAGCGCCTCCGCCGCCAGCCGCAGCGGGTCGCCCAGGGCCAGGCCGAGCGGGGCCACCAGGTCGAGCAGGATGTTCTGCACGGCCGCGGGCCAGAACAGCACATGGTCGTAGACGGCCAGGCCGGACATCGTCGCGACGACCAGCGCGCCCAGGCCCAGCACCGCGAAGGCGGCGGCCCGGGCCGGCGACCAGGACCCGCCCCTGCCGCGCACGCGCAGCACGCCCCAGCCGTACAGCCCGCCCAGGGCCAGGACCAGCAGCAGCGCCGGCAGGTCCGGCTGCCATGACGTCAGCAGCCGGCCCACGGTCAGCTCGGCCATGCGGCCCACCCTCCTTCGGTCGGGGACGAAACGGGTCAGGTCAGGTCCACTGGGCGACGCTATACCCGGCCTGCCCCGGCCCGGCATCGGGGCTCGTGCAGAATCGGCGCGATCACCGACCGGTGATCGGCACTGTTCGCGAGGTGGGGGATTCATGTTCGGAAAGCGGCTCATAGTGAGCGGAGCCATCGCGATTCTGATCGGCACGCTCGGCGCGTGCTCCGGGGGCGGGGACCGGGACGGGAACGGTGTCGACAACGGCGTCAGTTACGGACAGGACGACACAGGCACCGGCACCGGCACCGGGGCGAGCACCGGGACCGGCTCCGCCCCGGACGGCTCCGCCTCCGCCCAGGACGACACCGTCCACGGACTGAAGGACTCCGTCCGGCACGTCACCGCGAGGACCGTCCGGGCCACCCGGCCCCGCCTGGTCAGGAAGTGCTCCACCGCGACGCGCCGGGTCCGGCACACCTCCAGCAGCGGCACCGGCAGCAGACGCACGACCCGCACCTGGTACACGACCGAGCGGTACCGGTCCTGCACCAAGGTCCGCAGCGGCACCGAGACCTACCGGAAGACCGTCCGCGCCGAGAAGTGGTGTGTGGAACTGGACGACGTGAACGGCGACAAGCGGCGGGACGACGTCTGGTACGAGGTCAGCCGCTCGGTCTACGGCGACGCCCGGACCGCGGACGACCGCGCCCGGCTGGAGTTCTCCCCGGTCGCCGACGCCTGCTGAGCCGCCCGCCCCCGCGTCACAGTTCTGTGCCGGGCCAAGGTGATCCTTGTTCACCTTCGTTCGGCCGTGCTTAAAGTGATCAACGCGGCTCGCGGATCTTGATCACCTCCGCCGCCGTACAGGGGACGCAGAGATCACGGGGGCTCTTTCATCATGGGGGAACGATTCGTCATGCCCCGGCGCCTGCAGACGCGGCCCGTCGCCGCGCTGCTGGCCGCCGCCGGGATCGTCGCCGGGGTACTGGTCGGCAGGCCGGGGCTGGAGTCGGTGGCGGGGTGCGGGACGTCGGGGGACCCGTATCCGTCGCGGACCGCGAAGGACTGGGTGTCGTACGCCGATCACGTCGTCGTCGCCAGTCCGACCGGGGAGCGGGAGACGAACCGGCGGACCTACGCCAAGGGGTCCGTGGCGTACGCGATGGACCGGCTGGTGAGCTTCCGGACCGACAGCAGGCTGTGGTCGCGCAGCTCGCCCCGGCACGCACTCGGCACCGCCTTCGACATGGCGGCCCCCGGCTGGGAGGTCTACCGGTCCAGCGGCACCCGCGTCGCCGAGATGGCCACCGACGCGCCCCGTCTCCAGGTCGGCCACACCTATCTGCTCGCCCTGCGCTGGCACGAGGGCGGCTGGACGGTCCTCGGCGAGGGCGCGGCCGTGCCCTTCGACGACCACACCGGCGACCAGGGCGAGTGGTGCGGACGCGTGCTGAGCAAGGAGGACGTCGCCGAGGGCGAACACTTCTCCCGGCACGACGACCACAGTCTGGAGAAGGCGCTGCTGGGGCAGGACGAGCAGGCCGTCAAGAGCGCCCTGGACCGCGCGGGCCGCGGCTGAACCTCGCCCTCCGCCCGTCCCGGCCCGGCCGGGCCGCGGCACGACCGCCCCCGCCCCGCCCGAGCAGGCGCGATCCGACCGAACTCGCCCTGCCCCGACGCCTCCTGAGCAGTACGGGTGCCTCGTGGGACTCGTCCCGCCCGACCCTCCAGTACACAGGCACCCACACCTCCCCCACTGAAATGGCATGAACAGTTCACCTGCTCTCCATGTTCGACGCGTTGGTGCGCAAGGAACCGGCCATTGACTCTCGGTCGCGGCACCCCGATTCGGAGCCGTGTAGGGGAGAATCGCTTCGTATAGGGGGGCACAGTGGTGTCCGCGCTCAAGGATTCCGCCGGGGCGGAATCCGAAAGACCCGTGCCCAGGCGGCCGTCGCCCGCCCGTGGGCTCGGGGACCGGATCTTCCGGGTCCAGTTGACGGCCTCCGGGGTCATCGTCCTCGCCATTATGGCCGCCGTAGGGCTGTTCCTGCTGCTCCGGGCCGGACAGGCGCTGCGGACCAGAGGAATCTGGGACTTCCTCACCACTGCCCAATGGCAGCCGGACGTGCACCGCTTCGGCATCGCGGCCGTTCTCACCGGCACTCTGCTCATCGCCGCCGTGGCCGTCACGATCAGTGTGCCGCTGGCCCTCGGGACCGCCCTGTTCATCTCGGACATCGCGCCCCGCCCGCTGCGCCGCACGCTCGTCTCCATGGTCGACCTGATGGCCGCCGTGCCGTCCGTGGTCTACGGCCTGTGGGGGCTCTTCTTCCTCCAGCAGCACGTCATCGGGGTGTCCCGGTGGCTGTCGGACTGGTTCGGATGGATCCCGTTCCTGCACGTCGACGGTACGCAGCCGGGTGAACCGCTGGCCTCCCAGAGCGTCTACACCGCCTCCACCTTCGTCGCCGGCATCGTCGTGGCGCTGATGGTCGCGCCGATCCAGTGCTCGGTGATGCGCGAGGTGTTCGCGCAGGCGCCGGCCGGTGAACGGGAGGGCGCCTACGCGCTCGGCGCCACCCGCTGGGGCATGATCCGCGCGGTCGTGCTGCCGTACGGCATGGGCGGGATCATCGGCGGCACCATGCTGGGCCTGGGCCGGGCGCTCGGCGAGACCATCGCGGTCTACCTGATCATCTCCCCGGTCTTCACCATCCAGCCGCACATCCTGCAGACCGGCTCGAACTCCGTCTCCTCCCTCATCGCCCTGCACTACGGCGATGCCTCCACCTTCGGCATGTCGGCGCTGATGGCCGCGGGCCTGGCGCTGTTCCTGCTCACCCTGGCGGTCAACTTCACCGCCTCCTCGATCGTGGCGCGGTCACGGTCCGGCGCACAGAGCGAGGCGTGACGATGACCGTCGTAGACCTTGAGAAGGGCGTCCCGCAGGAAGCCCCCGAGGACGCTTCCGCAGACACCGCGGACACCGCCGTGGCCGCCGCCGCCGCGCTCCCCGACGTGCCGCGCCGGATCGGCGGGGTCACCCGCTCCGGTGTGCTGTCGGTGTTCGGCGCCGCCGCCTCCGGGCTGTGCGTCACCGTCCTGCTCTTCGGTGAACTCGCGCCGTTCTCCGGCGCATTGGGGTTCTTCATCACCGCATACCTCTCTTTCCTAGGTATCTACGCGGTGTTGACAGGGCTTGAGGAGGACGGGCAGGCGGTACGGGACCGGGTGATGACCGTCGTCCTGTGGACGGCGGGCGGGCTGATGTTCACCGCGCTCACGATGGTCGTCGGCTTCACCGCGTGGCGCGGCCGGGAGGCCCTGCCGCACGCCAACTTCTTCACCCAGGACATGCAGGCGGCGGGTCCCCTCGACCCGCTGACCCACGGCGGCATCGCGCACGCCATGCTCGGCACGCTCATCATGATCGCGATCGCGCTGGCGATCACGGTGCCGCTGGGCCTGGCCTGCGCGGTGTACCTGAACCAGATTCCCGGCCGCTTCTCCCGCTTCGTCCGCACCATCGTCGAGGCGATGACCGCGCTGCCGTCGATCGTGGCCGGCCTGATGGTGTACGCCGTCTGGATCCTCAACCTCGGCATGCAGAAGTCGGGTCTGGCGGCGGGCTTCGCGATCAGCGTGATGATGCTCCCGATCGTGATCCGCGCGGCGGACGTCGTCCTGCGCCTGGTGCCCGGCACCCTCACGGAGGCGTCCGAGGCGCTCGGCGCCCCGCGCTGGCGGACGGTGTGGCACGTGGTGCTGCCGACCGCCCGCTCGGGCCTGGCCACCGCCGTCATCCTCGGCACGGCCCGCGGCATCGGCGAGACCTCGCCGGTCCTGCTCACGGCGGGGTTCACGGCAGCGCTCAACGGCGACCCGACGAGCGGCCCGATGGTCTCCCTCCCGCTGGCCGTCTTCAACTTCGTCAAGTCCCCCGAGCCCACGATGATCGCGCGCGGCTTCGGCGCGGCGGCGGTCCTGATGGCGCTGGTCCTGGTCCTCTTCGTCATTGCCCGCGTGATCGGCGGCCGCGGCCCCGGCCACCAGAACAAGCGCCAGGCGCGGCGAGCGGTGCGAGCGTCCCGCCGGGACACCACGAGGTTCGCCGAACTCCACACGCCGGGACTTGAGTTGTTCGAGACCGGCGACCGTGACAACTCCGGCGAGAGCAACGAACCCAGGGGCGCGGGGAACGGCGCGCCCAGCCCCGACGCACCCGCGGCCGACAACGGCGAGCAATCCCCCGCAGACAACGCGCCCGCACCCGCCGACGGCGAATCCGCCCCACAGGGGCCACTCGCACCCGACGACGAAACTGTCACGGGTGGTGCGGGTGGGAACGAAGACCTCGCAACAGGAGACAGTCACTGATGTCCAGCCAAGTCATCAACGCCCTCCGACGGCTGGGCATCCTGGCCGCACTGATAGGCATCCTCGGCACCATCGCCGGTACTCCGGCCGTCGCCGACAGTTACACCCCCATCGCCGGCGCCGGCTCCACCTGGGCCGAGAACGCCGTCGACGAATGGCGTCGCGCCGTCAACCAGTACGGCATGCGCATCAGCTACGCCGGCACCGGCTCCTCCGACGGCCGCCGCCAGTTCCTCTCGGGCACCGTCGACTTCGCCGTCTCCGACATCCCGTTCCAGACGAACCCCACCGACGGCAGCGCGGCGGAGCGCCCGGCCTCCGGGTCGTACGCCTACATGCCGATCGTGGCCGGCGGCACGGTGTTCATGTACCACCTCACCGTCAACGGCAAGAAGGTCACCAACCTCCGCCTCTCCGGCGACGTGGTCACCAAGATCTTCACCGGGGTCGTCAAGACCTGGGACGACCCGGTCATCAAGGCCGACAATCCGGGGCTGCAACTCCCCCACCGCACCATCGTCCCCGTCGTCCGCTCCGACGGCTCCGGCTCCACCGCCCAGTTCACGATGTGGATGGCGAACCAGCACAAGGCGCTGTGGAACGCCTACTGCGCCAAGGTCGGCCGCTCGGGGGCGTGCGGGCAGACGTCGTACTACCCGACCGTCTCCGGCATGATCGCCCAGTCCGGTGACCTCGGCGTCGCCGGTTACGTCGCCCAGAACTACGGCGAGGGCGCGATCGGGTACGTCAACTACTCGTACGCGCTCAACGCGCACTACCCGGTCGCCAAGATCCTGAACCACGCGGGCTACTACACCGAGCCCACCCCGCAGAACGTGGCGGTCTCGCTGCTCAAGGCGAAGATCAACACCAACAAGAGTTCCGCGGACTACCTCACCCAGCAGCTCGACGGCGTCTACAACGACTCCGACCGGCGCAACTACCCGCTGTCCAGCTACTCGTACATGATCCTGCCGCTGAAGGTGCAGGGCACCTTCACCAAGGCCAAGGGCAAGACGCTC
Source organism: Streptomyces hyaluromycini (assembly GCF_002217755.1). Classification (GTDB taxonomy): domain Bacteria; phylum Actinomycetota; class Actinomycetes; order Streptomycetales; family Streptomycetaceae; genus Streptomyces; species Streptomyces hyaluromycini. Next base: position 1,649,786 of record NZ_BCFL01000016.1, read on the forward strand.
GGCGCGTTCTCGTACTACTTCATGTGCCAGGGCCAGCAACAGGCGCCGAAGCTCGGGTACTCGCCGCTCCCGATCAACCTCGTTCGGGCCGGCTTCGACCAGATCCGCCGGATCCCGGGCGTGCAGGCGCAGAACATCAACATCAAGAACTGCAACAACCCGACCTTCACGGCCAACGGCGAGAACAAGCTCGCGCAGACCGCGCCCTACCCGGCCGCCTGTGACAAGAAGGGCGCCGCGCCCTGCACCAGCGGCAGCGGCGGCGCCACCACCGGCTCCGGCAGCAGCAGCGGCGGTTCCTCCGGCGGCTCGACCGGCTCGACCGGCACCAGCACCAGCGGCGGCACCACCGGCGGCAACGGCTCCGGCTCGGCCGGCGGCGGCAGCGCCCAGCCGTCCGTCGACCCCGACACCGGCCAGACCATCTCCCCCGGCGACGCTACGGGTTCCGCCTCCGGCGGCACCGGTACGGGCGCCGACGGCACGGTGGCCCTCGCCCAGCCCGTCGCCGTGGCCACCGGGCACGGCTGGACCGGCACCCAGACGCTGATGCTGCTGGCCGCGGTCCTGGTCTTCGGCCTGCTCCTGCTGCCCTCGCTGGTCTCCCGCCTGGTCGGAACCAAGGCCGACGGAACCGGCACCGGCACCGGCAACAGCCGCTCCGACGACGGGAGTTCGCGATGAGACGCACCCGGATACGCAACGCGCTGATACGCCTGCTGGCCGGCGCCACCGTCGGCGCCCTCGCCGGACTCGCGGTCGCCCAGACCGCTCCCACCGCCACCGCGGCCACCGGCTCCGCCGTGACCGTCTCCGGGCGCGGCGAGTTCAAGGACATGAAGTTCACGGTCAGCCAGACCAAGAACCTCACCAGCCAGGCCGTCACGGTGAGCTGGACCGGCGGCACGCCGACCACGTTCGCGGGCACGCAGTTCAACACCGACTTCGTGCAGATCATGCAGTGCTGGGGCGACGACGACGGCACGGTCCCGGCCAACCCGGGCCCGGCTCGCACCCAGTGCCAGTACGGTGCCTCGCCGACCACCGGCCGCTCCACGTGGCCGGGCAACGGCCAGGACGACACCCGGCAGGTCTTCTACAACGCCGACCCCACCAACTACGGCCAGGACAACCGGTACGGCGCCGCCAACCCGAACGCCGGCGGCGAGGTCCCCTTCAAGTCGGTCGACGGCACCACGATCACCACGAACACCCAGAACAACGCCTTCTACAGCTACAACACCACCAACGAGATCGACTTCGCCCGCACCGGCGCCGGCGGCACCGGCAAGGAGTTCTTCGAGGTCCAGACGGCCAACGAGGCACCCCATCTCGGCTGCGGCATCCCCGTCACCACCGACGGCGTGACCAAGCCCCGCTCCTGCTGGCTGGTGATCGTCCCGCAGGGCCACCTGGACCTGGACGGCAAGCCTTACGCGGACAAGAGCCAGGTCAACGCGGGCTCCCCGGTCTCCTCCACCAACTGGCAGAACCGGATCGCGGTCAAGCTGGACTTCAACAGCGTCGGCAACAACTGCGCCCTCGGCGCCGACGAACGCCCCACCACCGGCAGCGAGCTGGCCGCCGACGCGATGACCAGCTGGCAGGCCCAGCTCTGCTCGGTCGGCAAGGTGTTCGGCTACACCGAGCTCGGCGAGCCGGACACCCGGTCCCGGGTGATCGCGGACGGTTCCTCCGGACTCGCGTTCACCACCCGGAAACTGGGGGCGGATCCGGCCGCGCCGGCCCCGTCGGGTACGACCACGTACGCGCCGGTCGCGCTCTCCGGAGCCGTCATCGGGTTCACGATCGAACGCAGAGCCTCGTCCGACGCACCCGCGTCCGAAGAGAAACTCGACGGCACCAAGGTCGAGTCCATCAAGCTGAACCCCCGACTGGTCGCCAAGCTGCTCACCGAGTCGTACCGCAGCTCCACCTGGGGTTCGGTCATCAACGGCACGGCGGCCAAGGGATACGGCTGGGCGAAGAAGAACCCGTCCGGGCTCGCCACGGACCCGGAGTTCCTGGCGCTGAACCCGGAGTTCGCGTACCTGTCGGTCGCCGAGACCCCGGCCACCGACACCGACCTGCTGACCTCGCTCGGCCACTCCGACACCGCCCGCGCGATCTGGCAGTGGATCTACGCCGACAAGGACGCCCGCCAGTTCCTCGCCGGTGTCCCCGACGACGACGGCATGCGGGTCAACCCGTACTACAGCACCAACGCGGATCTGAACCCGCTCAACATCTCCTTCGACCCGTCGAACACCGACGAGTACCCGAAGAGCGACCCGTGGTGCACGGTCCCGCCCGGCTCGGACGCACCCGCCACGAACAAGCAGTGCATGATCGACTTCCACCCCTATGTGGAGGACATGCACGCCGGCGCCCTGCACGCCCGCCGCGCGGACGTCCTGTGGAAGTCCACCTGGGACCCGCTGGCCACCCCGCCCGCGTACAAGACCGCGGGCCCGCAGATCGTCGGTTCGCGCTTCGTCATCACCATCACGGACGCCGCCTCGGCCGCCCGCTACGGCCTCCAGACGGCCGAGCTGAAGAACTCCGCGGGCAAGTACGTGGCCCCGACCACGGCCGGCCTGACCGCGGCCGCCGCGACCGCCACCGGCTCCGGCGTCGCCGAGATCACCCCGGCGAACGCCACGGCGAAGGACGCCTACCCGCTGGCCGAGCTGGTCTACGCGGCGGTCCGTCCCGGCAAGGTGACCAAGGCGGCCCGCCAGGACTACGCGGCCCTGCTGCGGTACGCCTCGGCCACCGGCCAGACGCCGGGCGCCGACCCGGGCCGGCTGCCCGAGGGCTACGCCCCGCTCTCGAAGAAGCTGCGCGCCCAGACCGTCAAGGCGGCCGACGCGCTCCTCGACTACACCGGTCCGACGTCCACGGGCAGCGGCTCGGCCGACGGCGGCGGCACCGACACCAGCGGTGGCGGCGCCCCGGGCAGCGCCGGGAACACCGGTGGCACCACGGGCGGCGCCGGTACAGGTACCGGAGGCGGCGCGAGTGCCACGCCCAGCGCCAAGGCGTCGTTCGACGGCGGCAAGGCACTGGAGACCACCGCGGCCGGCAACACCCCGGCCGACCCGGCCAACCCACTGCGGTACGCCGTCCCGGTCGGGGCCGCTCTCGGCGCGGTCGCCGGAGTGGGCGCGCCCTTCGCGGGCGGCGGCCGACTGCGGCTGCCGCTGCGCCTCCCGCTGCCCGGCGGGCGGAGCGTGACTGTCGTGCCTGAACTGTCGGAGCTGACGGAGCAGTTCAAACGACTCCGACGGCGCCTTCCGTAACCCCACACCCCCACACCCCGAGCGCCTGACCGGCGCTCCCCACCGACCGGAACACCGCCCGGTGTTCCCGAAGACGGCCGTCCGCCCCGAAAGGCAGTCGGGGCGGACGGCCCGCACCACCCTGCCAGATCCTCTGGCAACACCCCAGCTAGCAAGCTCTCGTCAGGAGACTCTCGATGCGCAGACTGCGCTCTCAGGCGGCGTTCGTCGCCGCGGCCGTGGTGGCCGGCGGCATCGCCCTCGCCAGCCCGGCGGTCGCCGACCCGGACGCCGGCGCCTTCCGTCAGCTGGTCGGCGTGGGCTCGGACACCACCCAGGACGTGCTCAACGCCCTGGCCGGCGACACCGTCAACAGCACCAGCTACTCTGCCACCGCCGTGAAGTCGACGAACGGCGCGGGCATCGCGTCGTACGACGCGATCCAGCCCGGCACCGGCGCCACCGGCACGAAGATCACCACCCGCACCGGCGGCACGACCTTCCTGCGCCCGAACGGCTCCGGCGCCGGCCGCACCGCCCTGAGCGAGTCGCTGACCGGTGACCTGGACGCCTCCGGTGCCTCGGTCAAGGGCCAGGTCGACTTCGCCCGCTCCTCCGGCGGTCCGTCCGCCTCCGGCACCGCGCTCACCTACATCCCGATGGCGCGTGACGCGGTCGGCGTCGCGGTCAAGGGCTCGGGGCTGGACACCCTGACCGTGCAGCAGCTGCACGACATCTACATCGGCCGCCTGACCGAGGTGAACGGCCAGACCGTGCACCCGAAGATCCCGCAGTCCGGCTCCGGCACCCGCAAGTTCTTCCTGAACGCGATCGGCGTGGCCGACAGCGACGTCCCCGCGAGCATCGGCGTCGTCCAGGAGAACCAGGCGAACGCAGCCCTCACCGAGGACGGCGCGCTCGTCCCGTTCTCCGTCGGTTCCTGGATCGCCCAGAACAACGGCGTCTCCCCCGACTACAGCAAGACGGCGGCCGCCGCCGGCGGTCACCTGGCCTCCGTGCAGCTGCCCGGCGACGACGGTGCCACCAGCCCGATCACCACGGTGAACGGCAAGCTGGCCCCGGTCAACGCCTACTACGAGAACGCAACGTTCGGCCGTGACGTCTACAACGTCGTGCCGAGCCGGTCGATCGACCCGACCAGCATCTTCTACGACAAGGACCTGTACGACGTCTTCGTCACCAGCGGCAGCCACACCGCCGAGCTGGCGTCGGACGCCGCCGAGTCGGTCATCGCCAAGTTCGGCTTCGTCAACGAGTCCTACAACGGCTCCATCTCCGTCGCCAAGCACGCCAAGCTCGGCGGCCTGGAGGAGTCCAGCTCCTTCGACCACTCGGTTCCGAACGCGCCCACCCTGAAGTCCACGATCGGCGACGCGAGCCTCAAGCTCAGCTGGACCCCGAGCAGCACCGTCCCGGCCATGCCGGTGACCGACTACCGGATCACGCTGACCGACGCGGACGGCGGCGTCGTCGCCACGAAGGACGTCGACACCTCCACCACGTCGTACTCCTTCACCGGCCTGGCCACCGGCACCTACACCGCCGCGGTCACCGCCAACAACGTCAACGGCACCGGTGCCGCGGCCACCTGGACCGGCTCGGTCAAGTACGCGAGCAAGACGGTGGCCATCACCGCCACCACCGCGTACGGCAAGACCCCGAAGGTCTCCGTCACGGTCACCGACACGCACAGCGTGACGCCGACCGGCAAGGTCACCGTCAAGGACGGCACCACCGTCCTCGGCACCGGCACCCTGGACTCGTCCGGCAAGGTCACCATCGGCCTGTCGAACCACCTCAAGGTCGCCACGCACTCCCTGTCGGTCTCCTACGCGGGCAGCACCAGCCTGAACGCGTCCTCGACGACCGTCTCCCTGAAGATCACCAAGGCGTCGGCGGCGGTCTCCACCTCCGCCCCGACCTCGGTGAGCCACACCGCCAAGGCCAAGGTCACCGTCAAGGTCACCGCGACCGGCACCACCCCGACCGGCACCGTCCGCATCTACCAGGGCACCAAGGTCATCGCGACCGGCACCCTGAGCAGCGGCAAGGTCACCATCACCCTGCCGAAGCTCGCCAAGGGCAAGCACACCCTGCACGCCTTCTACGTCGGCTCCTCGACCGTGAACTCGAAGACCGGCGCCAACTTCACCATCACCTCCAAGTGACCGTCTGACGGGCCCGCCGGGAGCCTCGTACGGCTCCCGGCGGCCCCTCACTGATTCTTCGAAGGAGGCGGGCCGCCATGACCGTCGCCGTACCGACACCGAAAACCCTGGCTCCGGCCGTGCCCCGCAGGCCCGTCCGCAGCCTCACCTTCGTCCGCCACCTCTCGCGCGGCGGACTGCTCAGCCTCGCCGCCCTGCTGCTCGGCATCACCGCCCAGCTGCTGGTGTTCAGCGGCGCCCAGGAACACTCCGCCCAGCACGCCGACTTCGACCAGCTGCGCGAGCAACTCGCCCTGGGCACAGCCCCGGTGGCGCAGACCGACCAGGACGGCAAGCTGCTGGCGCCCGGCACTCCGGTCGCGCTCATCGACATACCGAAGCTGGGCCTGAGCCAGGTCGTCCTGGAGGGCACCGACTCCTCCGTCATGACCGACGGCCCCGGTCACCGCCGGGACACCCCGATGCCCGGCCAGGCCGGCACCAGCGTGCTGATGGGCCGGGCGGCGGCGTACGGCGGCCCGTTCGGCAAGCTCTCCCAGCTCGCCACCGGTGACACGTTCTCCGTCACCACCGGCCAGGGCAAGGCGAAGTTCCAGGTCATCGACGTACGGCGGGCCGGCGACCCGGCGCCGACGGCGCTGGCCTCCGGCAAGAGCCGGCTGGTCCTCATCACCGCCACCGGTACCAAGTACATCCCCTCCGGGGTGCTGCGCGTCGACGCCGACCTGGTCTCCGACACGTTCCAGACCCCGTCGGCCGTGATCCGGGCCGGCACCCTGCCGAGCTCCGAGGAACCGCTGGCCCGCCCCTCCGGGGTGCCGTGGCCGCTGGTGATGTGGCTGCAGGCGCTGCTGCTCACCGCCGTGGCCGCCGTCTGGACCTGGCACCGCTGGGGCCGCCACCAGACGTGGATCGTCTTCGCCCCGGTCGTCGCGGTGCTCGGCCTCCAGGTCGCGACGCGGACCACCGAACTGCTGCCGAACCTGCTGTGACCGAGGTGAGTGAAGTGTCTGAAGCAACCGAAGTAACTGAAGTGACCGAAATGACCGAGACTGCCGAGACCGCTGAGACTGCCGTGACTGCCGAGATGACCGACACCGTCGTACTCCCCCCCGCCGTGGTGGACGGACCCGCACCGGCCACGCTCGAAGCCCGTGCCGTCTCCGCCTGGTTCGGCTCCCACCAGGTGCTCAGCCAGGTGTCGCTGACCATGCCCTCGGGCGAGGTCACCGCGCTGATCGGCCCGTCCGGCTGCGGCAAGTCGACGTTCCTGCGCACCCTCAACCGGATGCACGAGCTGATCCCGTCCGCGCAGTTCGGCGGCGAGGTGCTCTTCGAGGGCGAGGACATCTACGACCCGTCCTGGCGGCTGACCGACGCCCGCCGCAGGATCGGCATGGTCTTCCAGAAGCCGAACCCGTTCCCGGCGATGTCGATCTACGACAACGTGGTGGCGGGCCTGAAGCTGACCGGCACCAAGGTGAACCGCCGGGAGAAGGACGTCCTGGTCGAGGAGTCCCTGACCCGCGCCGGTCTGTGGAAGGAGGTCCGCGACCGCCTCCGTCAGCCCGGTGGCGCCCTGTCCGGCGGCCAGCAGCAGCGCCTGTGCATCGCGCGGGCTCTCGCGGTCCGCCCCCGGGTCCTCCTCATGGACGAGCCGTGCTCGGCCCTGGACCCCACCTCCACCCGCCGCGTCGAGGAGACCATCCACGACCTGGCCGGGCAGGTGACGATCGTCATCGTCACCCACAACATGCAGCAGGCGGCGCGTGTCTCCCGGCAGTGCGCGTTCTTCCTGGCGGAGCAGGGCACCCCGGGCGGCATCGTCGAGCACGGCGACACGGAGGCCGTCTTCAACTCCCCGCAGGACCAGCGCACGGCCGACTACGTGGCGGGCCGGTTCGGCTGAGCCCGGGAAACGGGCTCAGCAGTACGGGGGCTGGTCGGTGAGCGAGGAGGCGACCCGCATCCAGACGCCGAACTGGCGGTAGAGGGCGGGAAGCGGACCTCGGGCCTGGACGGTACGGCTGTCCACGGCCGTCACGCCGGGGATGCCGAGGAGGACGGCGGGGACGGAGGCGGACTGCCAGCGCACGGCGAGCACCGACTCGCCCTCGGGCGCGGCGGGCCGCTTCGGCGCGGGCGAGAGGGCCTCCATGACCGCCTCCTCGATCGCCCGGCGGGCCTCCTCCGCGGGGCGCAGCTCGGCGGCGAACCGGTCCCGGGCGTACTTCACGGGCGCGGTGACGACCGATTCGTCCCAGGCCGTCATCTCGGCGCACGCCGCGTCGTCACCCGTGAGTGCCACGACCGGAACGCCGAGCGCCGCGGCGGTGGCGTGCGCGAGCCCGATCTCCCCGGCGGGCCTCCCGTCCAGCCAGATGTCCTCGATCTCGTGGCCCATAAAACTGTGACTGAGGACACCGAGGGCCCCGGCCCGGGAGTGGTATCCGACACAGACCGCCGCGTCGTGCTCCGCCGTGAGCCCCTCCAGCATGAGCATCTTCTTCGGCTTGCCGCGCACCAGGCGGGCGGCGGGGTGCAGGTGTTCGGGGAGCAGGTTCCGCATCGGCCCGTGGGCGTCGTTGACCAGCACCTCCGTGGCGCCGGCTGCCACCGCCCCGCGTACCGCCGCGTTCACGTCCTCGGCCATCATCGACCGGCCGCGCTCGTAGTCCCGGCCGCCGGGCTGCACATCGTCCCGGTCGACGAGCCCGGTGATGCCTTCCATGTCCACGCTGATGAAAATACGCACGTCCTGAGGCTATCCGGACCCTACGTATTGTAGGTTCCCCATCGGCCACGGCGGCTCGTCAGCTCACGGGGGTACTCCATGCAGGGCACGGACACACAGGAGGCGCGGCGCGGCCTCGCCCCCACGGTGGCGGTGCTGGTGGCGAGCCTGCTGGTCGCGGCGGTGGGCGTGTACGAGCTGTCCGGCTTCGGTCTGCAGGCCCTCGACCGGCGCCCGCACCTGTTCAGCGACGGGCTGGCGACCGGCGGGGTTATCGTGGCGGCGGTGGCGGCCGGGGCGGCGATCGGCAACCTGGCGTGGATGCTGGCGGCCCGGCGGCGGGTGGAGCGGGAACGGGCGCGGGCGCAGGCTCCGGTGGGTCCGTAAGAGGCCGTACGCCCTTTCACACCGTATTCCCGACCGAGGCGGATCCCTCCCTCGTCTCCCACAGTTACCTTACAGACTGTAGGGTCAGCCCTCCGTCAACCCGCTCCCCGTCCCCAAGGTGACCGGTCCCCATGCCCGCACAGCTGTCGACCCTGATCCCGACCCGCGTCTCCGCCGCCCTCCGCGCCCCCTCCGGCGCCTCCGGCGGCACGCTGCGCAGGCGGGCCGCCGACTTCACCGTCTGGTACCTGCGCGCGATCGCCGTGCTGAACATAGTGGCGGTGATGTCGCTCCCCTTCCGCCAGGAGGTCGACGAGCACAACAACGGCCGCATCACCCTGCACCTGCACCGGCAGCACGCGCACCACAGCGGCCAGTTCTTCACCCCGTACCTGGCCACGGCGGGCCTGGTCTCGGCCGCCCTCGCCATCTTCTTCGTCCTGGTGATGCGCCGCCGCAAGCGCGCGGCCTGGGTGGTCAACCTGCTCCTGTCCGCCCCGCTCTTCGCCCTCTACGTCCTCGCCCTCACCCAGCACGAGTACCGCGCCCACGCCTTCAACTGGGTCTCGGCGGCCCTCACCGGCCTCTTCGTGGCCGCGCTGCTCATCAGCCGCCGGGAGTTCAACGCGGTGGGTGACCCGTCCAACCCGAAGACGGCGCTGGCGGTGGGGGCCGCCGGCGTCCTGGTGACCGGCGGCCTGGGCACCCTCCTCGTCGACGCCACGAACAAGCTGCCCGGCGCCACCCTGCCCGACGAGATCGCCTACACCCTCCTGAGGGGCGTCAGCGTCGGCCCGCTCGCCGACCACGTCACCGCGGTGCACGCCCCCCGCTGGGCCGACATCGTCATCAACGTCCTCCTCGCCGCCGCCTTCTGCCTCGTCCTCTACGCCGGCTTCCGCTCGCCGCGCGGCCGCCGCCTGCTCAGCGCGGAGGACGAGACGAAGCTGAGGTGCCTGCTGGACAAGCACGGCGCCCGCGACTCCCTCGGCTACTTCGCGCTGCGCCGCGACAAGATGGCGATCTTCTCCCCCACCGGCAAGTCGGCGGTCACCTACCGCGTCGTCGGCGGCGTCAGCCTCGCCTCGGGCGACCCGATCGGCGACCCGGAGGCCTGGCCCGGCGCGATCGACGCATGGCTGACGGAGGCGCGGCAGCACGCCTGGACGCCCGCCGTCATGGGCGCGAGCGAGGAGGCGGGCACCGTCTACGCCCGGCACGGCCTGGACGCCCTGGAACTGGGCGACGAGGCGCTCGTCGACATCGCCGACTTCACCCTGGAGGGCCGCGCGATGCGCGTCGTCCGCCAGGCCCACAACCGGGTCCACCGCGCCGGCTACACGGTCCGCATCCGCCGCCACGAGGACATCCCCGCGGACGAGATGGCAGCGCTCATCGACCGGGCCGACCACTGGCGCGACGGCGCCACGGAACGCGGCTTCTCCATGGCGCTCGGCCGCCTCGGCGACCCGGCGGACGGCCGCTGCGTGATGCTGGAGTGCCGGGACGCGGACGACACCCCCCGCGCCCTCCTCAGCTTCGTCCCCTGGGGCGAGCAGGGCCTCTCCCTGGACCTGATGCGCCGCGACCGCGACTCCGAGAACGGCCTGATGGAGTTCATGGTCGTCGAACTCCTCCTCCGCGCCGCCGAGCTGAAGGTCGACCGCGTCTCCCTGAACTTCGCGATGTTCCGCTCGGTCTTCGAACGCGGCTCCCGCCTCGGCGCGGGCCCGGTCCTGCGCCTCTGGCACACGACCCTGACGTTCTTCTCCCGCTGGTGGCAGATCGAGTCCCTGTACCGCGCGAACGCCAAGTACCGCCCGGTGTGGGAGCCCCGCTACATCCTCTTCACGAAGAGCAGCGACCTGCCGAGGATCGGTCTGGCGAGCGCACGGGCGGAGGGGTTCCTCACGGTGCCCTGGGGGTCATAACGAGTCCGGGCAGCATAACTACGGACGCCCTTCAATATGGCAGTTTACAGCCAGCCGCACGCATCATCTCTTCGTAATGCGCGACGAACTCGGCAAGCCCTTCTTGAAGTTCCCGAGCCGAGTACCTGGCATTCTCGGAATCGCCCGAACTCAGCTCTTCCAGCAACTCGTCGGCCACACCCTTCAAGGATCGGAGGGTGTCCCCTTGTACCAGCAGTCCTGGGAATCTGCGGCTTGAGCGTCGGACAAGCGCACAGGCCACCGTCTCCTGGAGTAGTTCAACCTCAGTCATTTCATCCTCGCGGGTAGAAGGTGATGTGCGGCGCTCCCTCGGCGAGCTCCCAGGTGAAGATGTCAATTCTTCCGCCACGGCCGAGTTCTATCGACCCCTGGGGCAGAGAGCTCTTGACGGAGTGCTTGGTCCTGCTGTTGATCCCAGTGATCACGTAGTCCCAGTCGGACAGTGCGTGAGTATTCCCCGTCGCGCGACTCCCCACGACGGAGATCGGATGGCCGATACGGTCTGCCGCATTCTGGATTCTAGCGATCTCGGATCCAGTGAGGTTGTCCAGTGAGGCCCCGTTGCCCACAACTACGTTGCACGGCCCCGAGTTGTGAACGAGTATCGGAGTCTCCCCCGCCAGCACATAATAGGTGTGCAGTTGGGAGACAGTGAGGTTGTACCGCTCGCCGGCGCCGGGGGTCCCACGGACGATGACGACGTAGGCCTTGTGACCGTCCGCGGTGGCGAGGGCGTCGTGGGGCTTGAGGTCGGCCGCCGGGACCCAGGCGTGGTCGGTCTCGTCCCAGAACGGGTGCTGCGACGTCGTGTGGAGGGTCTCGGTGTGGCCGTCCGGGGTGTGGACGGTCACATCGACCAGGTCGTTGTCGAGGTTGCGGTGGAGGGCGGTGACTTTGCGGGTGCCGCGGTGCTCGCCGGTGCCGGGGTCGGCGGCCTCCACCTCGTCGCCCGGCTTTACCTCGCCGATCGGCTTGGTCTTCCCGTCCGCCATCAGGACCGGCGTGTCGGCGCGGAAGCTGCACTGCCCGCCCGCCGTGTCATCCGTGCTGTCCGTGCCGCCCTGGCACACCGACCCCAGGACCGCGTCGCCGAGACCGCAGGCCACGGCGCCGGTGACCATGTCGAGGAGGTTGCCGCTCGCCGAGCAGCTGAATCCGAGCAGACCGCCGACACAGAATCCGCCGCCGCCGTCCCCGGCACCCGGTGGCAGTCCGCCGCCGCGGACGCCCGCGATACAGCTGTTCGTGCTGGAGCCCTGGCTGCCGCAGGTGGCGCTGTCGTCGGCGGCGGCTGTAATGGTGGGGGCGGTCGGTTTGCGGGGGGCGGCGTCGGCGATCCTGATCGGGTGATCGAGGTCGATCATCGGCTGACGTTCGGTGGTCCAGCGGTGGCGCGTAGGACTGCGCCACCAGCGATAGGCGGTGGTGCCGTTGTCGTAGTACGTCCACTGCTGGGTGGTGGTGTAGCTGTAGTAGTCGGTGCGCGTGTAGAGGTAGCCGTCATCGAGCCACTTACTGGTGGTCTGCCAGCTGGTGGTGCTGGTTTGCTGCTTGGTGCTGGTGACAACGGGCTTGGTGGGATGCGGCGGCTGCGGCGGCACCGTGGTGGTCGGGGGCGGCGGTACCGCGGGCGTGCGGATGGCGGAGGCGTCGAAGGTGGCGGTCCCGGTGGCGGCGTCGTAGAGGATGGCGGACGCGGCGACGACCACCACGACGCCGCCGACCACGAGGAGCACCTCGCCGGCGCCCACGGTGGCGGCGGCCCCAGCCACGACCTCCGCGCCCTCGACGACGGCGCCCGCGGCCTCGGCGGCGGCACCCACGGCCTCGGAGCCGTAGTTCCGGGCCATGGACCAAAACTCGTCGTCGAACTGGGCCTGGGTCCAGTTCTTCACCCCGCTGACGACGTCCGTGAGCGACATGTGACCGTCGGGGTCGAGGCGGCTGGTCGGGTTGGCGTTCCCGTACAGGTAGTCGTTGGTGGAGGTTGCGTCGGTGACCGGAACCGGGGCGGTGTCCGCCGAGGCGAAGGTGCCGCTGCCCGGGTCGTACCAGCGGGACTCGGCGGAGACCCGGCCCGTGGTCGAGTCGGTCCAGCTGCCCTGGAAGCCGACGGTCATGGTCGCCGCGTTGGACTGGGCGGTGACCTTGCCGAAGGGGTCGTAGGCGCGGGAGGCGAACACGTCGCCGAAGGTCGTGTCCAGCGAGGCCACGACGTTGCCGTGCACGTCCTGGACCAGGGGCATGGCGGTGCCGCCGGCCGGCTTGCCGGACAGCAGGGTGCCGTCCGCGGCGCGGGCGTAGGTCCAGCTGCCGTCGCTGTCAGGCTCCTTCGACAGCCCGCCGTAGCCGAGTTGACGGGTGGTCATGCCGTCGGAGACCGACAGGAGGCGGTCCAGACTGTCGTAGGAGTAGGTGTGCTGTCCGTCGCCGACCAGGCGGTCGAAGGAGTCGAAGAGTGACGCGGCGGCGGAGGTCGCGCCGCCTGCCATGGTCGTGGTGGTCTTCGCCAGGGTGCCGCGCGGGGTCCAGTCGTAGCCGGTGGTGTCGCCGCCGTTGGCGGCGGACCGGGTCAGGCGGTTGCGTTCGTCGTACTGTGCCGCCGTCGTCGCACCGGTCGGTGTGTGCGCGCTGCCCGACCACGGGGTGGTCCAGGTGCGGTTGCCCACCGCGTCCCAGGTGTAGTCGGTGCCGGTCGGTGTGGCACCGTCCGTCGAGGAGCGGACGAGCCGGTTGTCCTCGTCGTAGTCGTAGCTGGTGGTGCCCGCGGCGATGTAGCGGCCGGTGCGGGTGGCGGTCTTCAGGTTCCCGTTCTTGTCCCAGGTGTAGGAGAGCGTGCTCTTCTGGTCCTGGAAGGGGGCGTCGGGGGTGACGGTCTCGGAGGTGAGGCGGCCGAGGCCGTCGTAGGTGAGGTCCTGGGCGGGGTAGTAGGTGCCCTCGCCCGGCACGCTGCCGGTGATCTTCTTGACCTGGCCGGCCGTGTCCCGGGTGTAGGACACGCTGGCGCCGGTCAGCCCGTCGTAGACGCTCCCGACGTCCTCCAGGCCGCTGTAGCCGTAGGACACCGACGTCGCCGGGTCCTGCTGATAGGTGAGCCGGCCCAGTGAGTCGTAGTGGTATGTCGAGGTGCCCAGGGCGCCGTTGCTGCCGGTGAGCAGGCCGCGGTCGTCGTAGGTGAAGTTCTCGGTGCCGCCGGGGGTGCCGATCGAGGTCGGCCGGTCGTCCAGGTCGTAGCCGAACGACCGGTTCACCGTGCCGCCTGCGCCGCCGGTGCCGGTCTGGCCGGTGTTCCGGTAGTAGGTGTCGTAGGTGTACGACGTGGAGACGCCGCCGGGTTCGGTCACCTTGGTGAGGCGGCCGCCCACGCCGGAGCTGTGCTCGTAGGTCCAGGTGCGGTCGGCGGCGGCCGGCTGGGCGCTGGTGGCGGGTTCCACCCGGGTCTGCAGCCAACTGCCAGCGTACGTCTGGTACGTCGTGTGCTGGTCGGCGTCGGTGACGCGAGTGGCGTCGCCGAGCACGTCGTAGCCGATGGTGGTGACCGGGTTGGCGGCGACCGTGCCGTCCGCGGCCGTCGGGGCCGGGTCGGTCAGGGCGGTGAGCCGGTTGCCGGCGTCGTAACTCGCCTGCCAGACGTTCCTGTTGGGGTCCTTGACGGCCGTGACGTTGCCCGCCGGGTCCACGGTGTAGTCGGTGCGGGCCACCTCGTTGCCGTCGGCGTCCTTGGCGATGACCGCGGTGCGGCGACCGGCCAGGTCGTAGTCGGTCTCGGTGGAGCGCTGCAGCGGATCGGTGACCAGGGTGAGCCGACCCGCGACGTCGTGGAGGTAGTTCGTGGTGCCGCGGCCGGTCTCGGACTCGGAGCTCAGCTCACCGGCGGCGTTGTAGCCGGAGCGGGACTCGAAGACCTTGCCGTCGATCGTCTGCCAGCTGTGCGTCGGCTCGCCGAAGTCGTCGTAGCGGTACTGGGTGATTTCCTGGTCGGGGGTGGCGGTGCCGTTGCGGACGACCTCGTCCAGGGTCTGGCGGCGGTCCATGTCGTCGTAGGTGCTCAGCGTCTGGGCACCGGTGAAGGAGATGGCCGACAGCAGGTTGGAGTTGTCGTCGTAGGCGTAGGTGGCGGGGGCGCCATCGGCCTTGTTCGTGTCCCGGTTCCAGCGGGTCGCGGTGTGCACCCGGTTGCGGGCGTCGTAGGTGTAGTCGCTGCGGCCGGACTCGCTGTTCGTCTCGGACAGCACATTCCCGGCGTAGTCGTAGGTGCGGTGCTCGAACGAGCCGTCGGTGCTGATGACGTCGGTCAGGTTGCCGCGCGTGTCGTAGGTGAAGCCCGTGCCACCGCCCTTGGGATCGCGGAAACCCTCGGACTCGCCGAAGGCGTCGTAGCCGTACTTGCTGACGGGCCTGGTCATCGTCGCCCCGGCGCCGGAACCGTCCTCGACAGGCACCGCGGGTCCGGTCACGGTCGAGGTGCGGCCCATCGGGTCGTACGTGTACGAGGTGGTGTTCTGGCGCGGGTCAGTGACCGTGAGGACGCGGCCGAAGGCGTCCCGGGTGTACGTGGTGACGAGGTCGGCGGTGACGTCGTTGTGGACCACCGACTGCGTCATGGCACCGGTCACCGGGTCGTAGGACTGGCTGGTGGACTCGGTGCGGGTGCCGTCGGAGACCGTGGTGCCCGTCTGCAGGCCCGCCTTGTCGTAGCTGTAGGCGGTGGTGCGGTTCAAGCCGTCCGGGTCGACGGTCGTCGAGGTGCGCTCGTTGGCGTCGTCGTAGCCGTACGTCGTCGTGCGGGCGTCGCTGCCGCCGCCCTCCACGTCCTTGAGCAGGTTGCCGGCCAGGTCGTAGGTGTACGAGTGCAGCGGGACGTCCCGGGTGGAGTCCGGGTTGTCCGGGTCGGCGTGCGTGATGTACGTCTCGGACTTCAGCAGGTCGTCGTGGGTGTAGGTGTACGACACGACGTGGCCCTTGGCGTCCCAGAAGTCCGAGAGGCGGCCCGCGTTGTCGTAGTCGTAGGCCTTCAAGCGCACGCTGCGCGTGGCGGCGCCGCTCTGGCCGGGCGTGTCCGTGTACGCGGGGATGGCGACGGAGCTGAGCTGGCCGCGCGAGTCGTAGGTGTAGTGGTAATGGATGTTGTTGGCGTCCCAGGAGTCCGCGACGTGGCCCACCCCGTCGTAGAGCTGATGGGACAGGACGTGGCCGTCCTGGGTAGTGCTGGTGAGGTGATCCCGGGCGTCGTAGGCGTAGCTCTGGTAGCGAGTGACGTTGGGTTCCTCGGGTAGGCCGAGGTAGTCGACCCGTGAGGCGGAGGCGAGGTTTCCGTCCGCGTCGTAGGTGTTGAAGACCTGGAGCTGGTGGTCCTGGTTCGAGGTCGGGCTGTGCACCGTGTCGCCGATGGCGGACAGCACCCGCCCGTGGGTGTCGTAGGTGTACGAGGTCGTGTACCCGGAGCCGCCCGGGGTGTCGGAGACGGTCTGGTGGTTCATCAGGCCGTGGCTGTCGAAGTAGCTGTTGACCGTGCCGCCGGTGGGCAGCTGTTCCAGGGTGCGGTCGCCGAAGCGGTCGTAGCCGTAGTGGGTGACGTGTCCGTCCGGGTCGGTGACGGTGGCCAGCAGGCCGCAGGGCTGGACGCTGCCGACGGGTGCGGCGGGGTCGTTGACCACCGGCGGCTGGGTGCCGGAGTCACAGGTGTAGCCGTACGTGGTCGTCGCGCCGTTGGGCGCCGCCTTGGTCGGCGGGGTGGTACGGGTCTTCAGGCGCTCGCCGCTGTAGGTCATGGTGACGGCGTGGTGGTTGCCGTCGGCGACGGAGAGGGTGTTGGCGTACGGCGTCGAGTCGTACTCGTAGTGCGTGTTGACGATCGTGCCGGTGGTGTCCCGGTTGCGGTTCTGGTCCTGGAGCCGGCCGGTGATGCTGTCCCAGTGGTACTCGGTGATGTTGTCGTTCTCGTCTGTCAGGGCGGCGACCCGTCCGATGTTGTCGTACTGCCAGCTGCGGATGTCGCCGTGGGTGGGCGTGGTCCCGCCGGTCCACCGGGAGAGCAGGCTGCCGTGGGCGTCGAACTCGTAGTAGACGTCGACGCCGGTCGGATCGGTGGTGTGGATGACGTCCGAGGCGTTCGTGTCGCCGCTCGGCGGGTTGATACGCCGGTAGAACCAGGTGTCCCAGCCGCCGCTCACCAGGTCCGAGGGATAGGCGATGGTGTAGAGGCGGTCGCCGCTGTACGTCAGCTTGGTGACGGCGGCCGTGTTGGGTCGGGTGATCTGGGTCAGCCGGGGCACCGTGTGGGAGGAGTCGGTGGCGCCATACGCGTAGCTGGTGCACCGCGGGGTCGGCTCGGCGTCGCAGACCTGGGTGAGCTGGTTGCCGGTGTAGGTGTACTTCCAGGTGTTCCAGCGCTCGCCGGAGGCCAGGCCCGCCGACACCGCGGTGACATGGCTGCCGGTCCAGGTCAGGAAGATCGACCGCTGGGAGGGGCCCTCGTCGATCTCCGTGATGTGGCCGCCGCTGACACCGAAGTACAGCTGGCTGCCGTCGGGTGCGTAGAACCGCTTCACGGGCTGGTGGCCGCCGGTCGGCGAGAACTCGGCCGACGAGCCGTCCTTGAACCGCAGCCAGGGCACGCCCGTGTCGTGCTCCACCTCGTACTTCACCGAGTCGCCCTCGCCGTACGACGCTGCCCAGCTGCCGTCCGGGTTCTTGCCGAACTGGATCTGCTTGCCGTCCTTGAAGGAGGCCCGCACCCAGCCCTCGGAGGTGGGGTCGATCGCCATGTCCAGGATCGAGGACCAGCCGGTGCCGAACGCGCCGTTGACGGTGTTGACGGAGTTGTAGACGCGCTCCACGGCCAGCGGCTGCGCCCCGTCCGGGACCGGCACGCTGAGGTCGGTCTCGTCATGGGTGTAGTTGCCCGCGAAGAGGTTCACCCCGGCCGGGTCGAGGGTGGCCGGGTCCACGCCGTAGTGGGAGCCTTGGGAGGCGGCCGGGGTGACCACGGGGGTGAAAGGACTCGTCGGCGACCAGAGCCCGGTGAGGGAGTCCCTGGCCCGGGCCCGCCAAAAATAGGTGGTGTTCCACTTGAGCCACCCCGGCGGCACCGTCCACAGGGCGGCCGCCTGGAAGCCGTCACCCATGGTGACGTCCTGCCAGCCCGAGTCGTGGCAGCCCTTGGTTGCCTCCTGGTCCTCGCACACCACGAACTCGGACTGCACCGGCTGGGTCTTGTCCGCCGCGAGAACGAACTCCATCTGCGGGGTGAGCGTGGCAACGGTCTCGCCCCACCGCGGGTAGACCAGGCTGCCGCCGCTCGGCGCGGAGTGGGGGACGTTGAACGCGTAGGCCGCGCTCACCGGGACGCCGTGGGTGGAGAACCAGGTGTCGGAGGCGTCGGTGTTCAGTCTGGCGTCCCAGACGATGCTGAACGCGCCCGCCGGCAGCTCCTCCACATTGGCCAGGACCCGGACCGACTGGCCTCGGGCCACGGCCACGGTGATCTGGGTGCCGTAGCCGTTGCAGTCGTAGGCGCTCTGGTCCCCCCGGTAAAGGTGGTAGCCCAGAATGACGGAGTTGGCCGCCCAGTCCTTGGTCGAGGTGTTCTTGACGGTGACCCACATGGCGCCGTTGACGTCGTATGCGGGCCGCACCGCGAAGGGCTGTTCGGGGGCGTAAGTGGCGCGGTAGGGGGTGGGGTCCGGGGGCACGGGGCCTTCGTTGAGGCACGCGTTGGTCGTCGCCGTGCTCAACGTGCTCCGACGCGCCGACGGACTCCGGCTGCCGGTCGGCCCCTTCAGATAGGGGGGCCGCTTGGGCAGCGGGTGGGCGGCACGCAGGGCGGCGAGCTTCCGCTGGGCCTTGCGGTCGGCCGGGGACGCCGGGACGCGGACCGGTGCGTGCCGGGTCTTCTGGGCCTTTTCGGCGGCGTCGAAGCGGGCGAGCGCCTTGTGCCAGGCGTCTCCCGGCTTGCCGCGGCTCTGTGTCGGCCGGTTCGGGTCGGGCTTGGCCGGCGCGGAGACCACACCGGGCGGCAGCGGCTTGGACACCACCGCAGACGCACCGGCGTGCCCCACGTTCGGGCCCAGCAGGCCGGTGAGCAGTGCGAGCGCAAGAACGAAGACGAGCCGGACCCGTACGGCGGCAGGGCGCACGATTCCCCCAGGTGGTGTGGACCTCGAGAGAGCAGATCATCCATGTCCATGCCAATTCGGCCAGAATGAATGAACAGCAAGCAAACAGACTGGCAACAGATTTTGCTCAGCTCTTACACAGGATCTCCGGATCGAGGGCCGAGTGGTCGAAGGTCGCCCGGAGGCCGAGGGCGTCCCCGTTCAGCCTCCACTTGGCCTCGTTCAGCGCTCAGCAGCGGCTCGGCCGCCAAGGGGTCCGGGATACCCACGTGTTCGACAACGGTCGACGGCAGGTCGGTCGCCTCCATGGCCATGGCATGGGCGATGGCGAACAGCGGTCCGACCAGGTTCTCCCGGACCTCCGGCCAGTCCCCGCCACCGGCTTCGACCGGGAACGGATACCGCGCGCGGCGACGTCGACTCGAAGGACAGGGCGAGGATCCTCACCGCCGTCCACCGAGGCGGTGCGGGCGCTGCGGGGCAAGCGGTAGGGCGACGGCTATGCCCTGCCCCTCTACTCGACCCCCACCGTCCGCAGCGCCGTCACCACCAGTGTCCGGGCCACCGCCACCACCTCCGGCACCGACACCCGCTCCTGCGCGCTGTGCGCCACCCGCACGTCCCCCGGCCCGTACTGGAGCGTCGGGATCCCGGCCCCGGCGTACAGCCGCAGATCGCTGCCGTAGGGCGCCCCGCGCTCCCGGGGCCGGGACGCCCAGCCGTTGGCGTCCGTGCACGCGTCCCGCACCGTCTCCCGCAGCGGATGCCCGTCCTTCAGCCGCCCGCTCGCGAACTGCCCGCCCGGCCAGGTCACCGTCGCCGGGTGCTCCCGCAGCCAGGGGTCGGCCGCGCACACCTCCGCCACGCACCGCTCCAGCTCGGCCCGCGCGTCCGCCGGTTCCTCGCCCAGCCGAACCCCCAGCCGGCCCTCGGCGGTCAGCAGGTCCGGCACGCTGCTCGCCCAGTCGCCGGCGTGCAGGGTGCCGACCGAGAGGGCGTACGGGATCGGGTACTCGGCCATCAGGGGCGACGGGGCGTGGTTGCGGGCCCGCTCCAGGTCGGCCAGCGCCCGGTGGATCGCGAGGTATCCGTCGATCGCGCTCACCCCGGCGTCCCGCGAACTGGCGTGCGCCGCCCTGCCCGGCACGGAGAGCCGGAACGTCAGCGCGCCCGCGTTCGCCGTGATCAGCGTCCCCGCCGTCGGCTCGGTGATCACGCAGGCGTCGCCGTCGTACCCCCTGCGCAGGGTCCCGAAGGCCCCCAGACCGCCGTCCTCCTCGCCCACGACGAAGTGCACGGCCACCCGGCCCCGCAGGCGGACGCCCGCCGCCCGGATCGCGGCCAGGGCGGCGAGGTGCGCGGCCAGCCCGGCCTTCATGTCACAGGCCCCGCGCCCGTGCACGACATCGCCCGTCACCCTCGGCACGAACGGATCGCCCTGCCAGGCGGCCGGGTCCCCCGGCGGTACGACGTCCACGTGCCCCTGGAGGATCAGCGTCGGCCCGTCGCCGTCCCCGGGCGTCCGCCCGACCAGCCCCCACGCCTCGTCCCGCGCCACCTCCAGGCCCGGGAACCCGGGGTCGGCGAGGAGCGCCGGCAGGTCCATGGACCACAGGTCGACATCGAGGCCGAGGCGTTCGAGCCGGCCGGCCAGCAGATGCTGGAGCTCCGACTCGGCCGGGCTCCCGGTCACGCTCGGCACCGCCATCAGCTCCAGCAGGGTCCGGCCGACGGCCGCCTCGTCGACGCAGCCGAGGGCCGCGGCCTCCTGATCGGTCAGCATGAGTTCCTCCCCAGAAGTCACCCGGTGCCCCGATCATCACCCGACCGCGGCCGCCCCGAACAGGTACCCGCGCATGCCGACCCGCCCGTACACCGCGATCGCGGCCGGGTTGCCGGCGTCCACCATCAGCGCGGCCCGGCCGTGGTCCCGTACCAGCGCGTCCACGACGAAGCGGGAGACGGCCGCCGCCAGTCCCCGCCCGCGGGCCTCGGGGCGGGTCACGACCCCGGCCATGAAGCCGCACCCGGCCGCCGACCAGGCGTCGGCGGCCACGGCGAGAAGGCGGCCCGAGTCGTCGTGCACACCGGCCCAGCGGCGGACGCCCGCGCGGCCCGGCTGCGCGTAGGAGTCCGGGAAGTGGCCGGTGAAGAGCGCGGCCGTCGCTGCCTCTCCCCGCTCGTCGAGCCACGCCACCCCGGGTGCCGGATCAGCCGGCCGGCGCGCCGTCTCCATCCACAGGAAGCGGCGCCCGCCGGGCACCAGGCCGGGTGTCGCCCGTACCAGCTCGTCGATCAGCTCGGACCGCCCGAAGGGGCGGTAGGCCGGGCCGACCTCCGCCAGGACGTCCCGTACGAGGGGCAGCGCGTCCTTCGGCGCCCCGGCCACGGCGATCCGGTCGCGCCCGGAGAGGGCGGGGGCGGCCACGGCGGTGGCCGTGCCGTGGCGGAAGACACGGGCGTGCGGGGTACGGGCCCACACCAGGTGGTTCACCCGCGCCGCACCCCGCCGGCGAGGCCGCCGCCCACCGTGAACCCGATCACCGCGCCGCCGCCCTCGCGTCGGAAGGCGAAGGGGGCGCCGCCGTGGGCCATGGCGACCTCGCGGACGATGGAGAGACCGAGGCCGGAGCCGGGGAGGGAGCGGGCGTCGGCGGCACGGTAGAAGCGGTCGAAGATACGGATCAGGTCGCCCTCGGCGATACCGGGGCCGCGGTCGAGGACCTCGACGCGGACCGTGCCGGGCCGGGCGGGGCCGGTGACGCTGATCTCGATGGGGGCCTTGCCGTCCCGGTCGAACTTGGCCGCGTTCTCGACGAGGTTGGAGACGGCCCGCTGGAGCATCCCCGGGCGGCCGTCGGTGGTCGTGTCGCCGGCGGCGCGGAGGACGATCTCGCGGCCGGTACGGCGCCGGGCCAGCCCCGCCACGTCCTCCGCGATGTCGGCCAGGTCCACGTGGAGCGGGGGCTCGTTGTCGGACTGCCCGGCCGCGAGGTCGACCAGCTCGTTGACCAGGTCGGTCAGCTCGCGCGCCTCCTGGCCGAGGTCGGCGACGAGTTCATCACGGGTCGCGGGCGGGAGCTCGTCGATCCGGCGGAGCAGGGAGATGTTGGTACGGAGGGAGGTCAGCGGGGTGCGCAGTTCGTGGCCCGCGTCCTGGACCAGGCGCCGCTGGTCCTCCTCCGACTGGGCGAGGCGGCCGAGCATCCGGTCGAAGGCGCGGCCCAGCCTGCCCACCTCGTCCAGTCCCGTCACCGGCACCTGGATGCCGAGCTGCCGGGTGCGGGCCACGTTCTCCGCGGCCGAGGTGAGGATCACCAGCCGGCGGGTGATCCGCCTCGCCAGCCACCAGCCGAACAGCCCGGCGGCCACCACCACGGCCGACATCAGCAGCAGGGTGCGCTGCTGGAGCGCGTTGAGCAGGTCCTCGGTGTCGCTGAACTCCTGCGCCACCTGCACCGCGCCCCGCCCGCCGCCGAGCGAGACCGTGGCGATCCGGAACAGGTCCTCGCCGGCCCGTACGTCCTTGTGCTGGACCGACTTCCCGGCCGTCGTGGCGGTGGCGGCCGCCCGGTCCGCGTCCGTGACGGGCAGCACCGGGCTGCCGTGGTCGACGATCTCGCCCTGCGCGCCGAGTACCTGGACGTCGGTGCGGGCCGGGCGGAGCAGGTCGTGGCCGCGCCGGGAGGAGGAGAAGTCCATCGGCTCCATCCTGTGCTGCCGCACCTCGTCCTGGACGTCGGAGACGACCTGCGTGAACACCGACTGCTCGTCGACGCGGACCAGGCGGGCGGCGGCGTTGTAGGACAGGATGCCGACGACGATCGTGACGGCGGCGGTGATCGCCGCGAAGGAGACGACGAAGGTGGTACGCAGGGAGACGAGCTTGGGCCGGCGCCGGGCCAGCATCCGCCTGAGCCGCACGGGCAGCCCGACCCGCCCCGGCCGCCCGGGCCGAACCGGCCGGCCCGGCCGCTTGAGGCGGAGGCCCACTCAGTCCTCCCGCAGCACGTAACCCACGCCCCGGACGGTGTGGATCAGCTGCGGGGCGCCCGGCTCGTCGAGCTTGCGGCGCAGGTAGCCGACGTAGACGGCGAGGTTCTTGGAGCCGGGGCCGAAGTCGTAGCCCCAGATGCGGTCGTAGATCGTGGAGTGGTCGAGGACGATGCCCGCGTTCCGCGCGAGCAGCTCAAGCAGCTCGAACTCGGTGCGGGTCAGCTCCAGCTCACGCTTGCCGCGCCAGGCCCGGCGGGCCTGGAGGTCCATGCGCAGGCCGGCCGCCTCGACCTGCCGGTCGGAGACCTGCGGCTCCCGGCCGGGCTCGGCGGCGACACCGCCGCCACCGCCGCTGCCGCCGCCGGTGGTCACCGGCAGGGTACGGCGCAGCAGCGCCCGCAGCCGGGCGAAGACCTCTTCGACGTCGAAGGGCTTGACGACGTAGTCGTCGGCGCCGGCGTCCAGTCCCGCGATCCGGTCGGCGGTCTCGACCAGCGCGGTCAGCATGAGGATCGGGGTACGGTCCCCTTCCGCCCGCAGGACGCGGCAGACCTGGAGGCCGTCGATGCCGGGCATCATCACGTCGAGGACGAGGACGTCCGGGCTGGTGCGGTGGGCGTGCGCCAAGGCCTCCACACCGTCAGCGACCGCCGTCACCTCATAACCCTCCAGGGTGAGGGCCCGCTCCAGGGCGTGGCGGATGGCGCGGTCGTCTTCGGCGAGCAGCACAGTCTGGGGCACCTCCCCAGTCTGCCAAGGCCTCCGGCGGTTCTGCCGTGGTGAGCGGGCCTACGATCACCCTTTTTACCTGCCTCTCACCGTCACAGAGGCAACCGGGCGCCGCGATTCGGGTCCGGGTGAGTGGGGGGCCGTGGTCGTTCGGCTGCGGGTGCGTGGGGGCTGGTCGCGCAGTTCCCCGCGCCCCTTACGGGGCACGTCGTAGCTGCGGGCAGGCGTGCCTCCCCCAGTGCCTTAAGGGCCTGGGAGGTGCCCCCAGGCGGCACGGGTGGGCGCTGGGGGTCCCCCCTCTGGGGGAGGCACCCCGCAAGCGCCGGTAAGCGTCCCCACCCCCCGCCCCGGCCCCCCTCAGCTCGCGGCCAGCCTCGCCAGCTGCTCCGCGAAGGGGATGACCGGCAGAGCCTCGGGCTCCTCGTGCGCCGCCCGGCTCAGCCCCTGCATCAGCCCCGCCAGCTCCCCCGCCGCCCGCTCGACCCGGCCCTCCAGCCCCTCCGCACCCCAGTCCTCGGAGGCCGCGTAGACGCCCGTCGGCACGACCACCGCCCGCAGGTACGCGAACATCGGCCGCAGCGCGTGCTCCAGCACCAGCGAGTGCCGTGCCGTACCCCCGGTCGCCGCGATCAGCACCGGCTTCCCCGCCAGCGCGTCCTTGTCGAGCACGTCGAAGAACGACTTGAACAGCCCGCTGTAGGAGGCCGTGAACACCGGCGTGACCGCAATCAGCCCGTCCGCCCCGGTCACCGCCTCCTGCGCGGCCGCCAGCTTCCGCCCCGGGAACCCGTTCGTGAAGTTGTGTGCGATCTCGACCGCGAGGTCGCGCAGCTCCACCACCTCGATCTCGACCTCGACCTGGGCCTGCCGGCCCACCGCCGCTGCCAGCCGGTCCGCCAGCAGCCGCGTGGACGACGGCACGCTCAGCCCCGCCGAGACGACGACGAGCTTCATGCCCCGACCTCCTTCTTGTCCGAAGCCTTCTCCGCGGCCTTCTCCTCAGCGGCGGCGGCCAGCAGCGACGCGTGCGTCGGTGCCTCCGGGACGTCCGCCGGACGGCCCTTCGCGAACTCCTTGCGCAGCACGGGGACGACCTCCTCGCCGAGCATGTCGAGCTGCTCCAGGACCGTCTTCAGCGGCAGCCCCGCGTGGTCCATCAGGAACAGCTGGCGCTGGTAGTCGCCCGCGTACTCGCGGAAGCCCAGCGTCTTCTCGATCACCTGCTGCGGCGAGCCCACCGTCAGCGGCGTCTGGTCGGTGAAGTCCTCCAGCGAGGGCCCGTGCCCGTAGACCGGCGCGTTGTCGAAGTACGGCCGGAACTCGCGCACCGCGTCCTGCGAGTTCTTCCGCATGAACACCTGGCCGCCGAGGCCGACGATCGCCTGCTCGGGCGTGCCGTGCCCGTAGTGCGCGAACCGCTTCCGGTAGAAGTCGACCATCCGCTTCGT
Source organism: Streptomyces hyaluromycini (assembly GCF_002217755.1). GTDB lineage: Bacteria > Actinomycetota > Actinomycetes > Streptomycetales > Streptomycetaceae > Streptomyces > Streptomyces hyaluromycini. The sequence goes on from NZ_BCFL01000016.1 coordinate 1,674,619, forward strand.
GTGGTCGGCGGGCCAGAAGATGTTGTTGTGGAAGAAGCCGTCGCCGTAGTAGGCGGCCTGCTCCGCTATCTCGGGCGAGCGGATCGAGCCGTGCCAGACGAACGGCGGTACGTCGTCCATCGGCCGCGGGGTGGAGGTGAAGCCCTGCAGCGGCGTGCGGAACTTGCCCTCCCAGTCGACGACGTCCTCGCGCCACAGCCGGCGCAGCAGGGCGTAGTTCTCGACGGCGAGGTTGATGCCCTCGCGGATGTCCTGCCCGAACCACGGGTAGACCGGCCCGGTGTTGCCGCGGCCCATCATCAGGTCCACCCGGCCGTCGGCCAGGTGCTGGAGCATCGCGAAGTCCTCGGCGATCTTCACCGGGTCGTTGGTGGTGATGAGGGTGGTGGAGGTGGAGAGGATCAGCTTCTCCGTCTGCGCGGCGACGTAGCCGAGCATGGTGGTCGGCGACGACGGCACGAACGGCGGGTTGTGGTGCTCACCCGTCGCGAACACATCCAGACCGACCTCCTCGGCCTTCAGCGCGATCGCGACCATCGCCTTGATGCGCTCCCGCTCGCTCGGCGTCCGCCCCGTGGTGGGGTCCGGCGTGACGTCGCCGACCGTGAAGATCCCGAACTGCATGCTCGCTCACCCTCCAGGTTGTTTACGATTCAACTATACCCACAAAACGAGACCCCGCCGCCACCTATTCCCCGACCCCGCCGCCGCCCTTTCCCCGCCCTCGCCCACGCCCTTTCCCCGCCCTCGCCCACGCCCTTTCCCCGCCCTCGCCCACCCCGTTTCCGTTATCCGCGGCCCCCGTCCAGGTCTCCGCTACGAAAGCCCACGCCCGTGGGAACGGACAGGAGTCTTGTGACATGCACCGCCGACGCCGACGCCGCCGGTACTCCGGCCTGGCCGCCACCGCCGCCGTACTCTTCACGTGCCTCGCCCTGGTGACCGGCGTGGTGCTGGCCCGTATGCAGTCGGGCCCGGCATCGGACCGGCGGACCACCACCGCCGGCCCGGCGGCCATACCCCGTACGACGGCCGCCGCCACCCCCCTCGCGAGCCCCTCCCGGAAACCGTCACCGTCCGGCTCGGCCTCGGCCTCGGCGGCCCCACACGCCGGCACCTCGCCCTCGGCCAAGGCCTCGCCCTCCCACAGGGCGGCGCAGCAGCCGACGGCCGCCGCCAAGGCCCCCGGCAAACGCACCATCACCCTCGTCAACCGGCTCGACCAGACCATCTGGCCGGCCATCGCCGCCGACCCCAAGCACCCGGTCGAGGCCACCGGCTGGGTCCTGCGCCCCGGCGCCAGCCTCAGCTTCTCCATCCCCGACCACTGGGACGTCCGCCTCTGGGCCCGCACCGGCTGCTCCTTCGACGCCGCAGGCGACGGCACCTGCCTGAGCGGCGGCTGCGGCCACTTCCAGTGCGGCTCGACCTGGGGCGAATTCCCCTCCACCCTCGCCGAGTTCAACCTGAACGCCTGGAACGGCATGGACTTCTACGACGTCAGCCAGGTCGAGGGCTACAACCTGCCGATGTGGATCAACAGTTACGGCGGCACCTCCACCGACAAGGTCGACAGCAAAGGCTGCACCGCGGCCGGCTGCGTCAAGGACACCATCGCGACCTGCCCCAAGAAGCTGCAACGTGTCCGGGACGGCCATGTCGTCGCCTGCCTGAGCGCCTGTCTGGTGTTCAACACGGACCAGACCTGCTGCACCGGCGCCTACGCCGCCCGCCCCCAGTGCGTGCCCTCTTCATGGCCCGTGAACTCCGCCGCGGTGTTCAAGGCGGCCGACCCCAACGCCTACTCCTACGTCAACGACGACGCGACCAGCGTCTTCACCTGCTCCGGCGAGTGCGGCTACCGCGTCACCTGGGGCGTGAGCCCATAGCCGGAGGGGGGCCGGTGTCGACGGCAGCCGCCGCACCGGCCCCCCTCCGTTCAGCGCGCCGCTCAGCGCCCCGCTCAGCGCGCCGTCTGGAAGGCCCGGCCCGCCGCCGTGGCCGCCGTACCGCTGGTGAAGAGCCCGCTGCTCGCCTTCGCCGGGTCCGCACCGAGCCCGAACCACGCGTAACGCTGCACGTACGGCAGCGCGTCGAGCGCCTTCGTGGACGCCGTGACGAAGTCCGCCTGCTGCTGCGCCGACGGGAAACGCGTCCCCTGCGAGAAGTCGATCAGCGCGTACTCGGTCAGCCAGATCGGCTTGTGGTACCGCGCGTACACCGCCGCCAGGTACTGCTTCAGCTGGTCCACGGCCTGCGGGGTGCGGAAGTCACCGCCGTACCAGTGCAGCGTGATGAAGTCGACCCGGTACCCCTTCGCCTTCGCCCCGGACATGAACCGGTCCAGCCAGCCGCCGGCCGTGTCCCCGCCGTACGCCACCGCCGGGCTGCCCAGCACCTTGCCCGCCGCCATCAGCTTGGGCCACAGCCCCAGTGCCTGGTCGACGGTCATGTTCGACTGCTGCGCCATGTCGGGTTCGTTGAAGCCCAGAAGGTACGGCCCCTCGGCACGCGCCTGCGCCAGCGACGCGTCGGTGACGGACGCGGCGCCCCAGACCATCGGCACGAAGGAGGCCGAGGACGGGGTCGTCACGCCCTGGTGCTGGGTGTTCCAGGTGTAGTACCAGCTCGCCCCGCTCGCGGCGAGCGCCTGGCTCACGCCGTTGAACGACCAGACGCCGACGCCCTTCTTGGCACCGGAGGCCACCTGCACCGGAGCCGCGGTGTGCTTCGAGGGGGTCGGCCTGACCGACGGCTTCGGGGACGCACTGCGGGAGGGGGACGGCGACGGCGAGGCGGAGTGCTTCGGGCTCGGGCTCGGGGACGCCACGGCGACCGGCGTCGGCGGCGCATGCGTCTCCGCGGCCGGGACCGACGGGCCCGCCGTCATCCGGGCCGCGACCAGCGCGACCGCCGCGACGACCGCGACCGCAGCCGAACCGCCCACGACGGCCTGCTTGCCCACGAGACGACTGCTCGCCCGCCTGCCCGCCCGCCCGTGCCGCCGCCGCAGGGCCCGGCCCCCGCCACCCCCGCCGCCCCCGCCACTCGCATCGGCGGACGCGGCGCCATGCGCCCCGCTGGCATGAGCTCCGCCGACCTGCGACGCGGTGACATGGTGCGCGGTGACATGGGCCAGCACCCGCGCCGGATCGAGCCCGGCCGGTACGGCCACCAGCGGCAGACCGCTCAGCAACCGGTCCATCGGCAGCAGCCCCCGCTCCAGACCCGCGCACACCCCGCAGCCACGTATGTGACGGCCGAACCGCTTGCGCCACAGCGAACTCGGCGTGCCGTCCCACGGCTCGGCGATCTCGTCCAGCTCCGCACAGCGCGGGTCGGCCCCCAGCCCCCGCACCACACACCGCGAGACCTCCATCTGCTTCTTCATCCGCTGCACCCGCACCGCGGCATGCCGGTCGGACAGCCCCAGCGCACCGGCGAGGTCCGCGCGCTCCAGGTCGCCGGTCTCCTCCAGCCACCACAGGGACAGCAGCTCCTGGTCGTCCGCATCGAGCCAGCGCGTCGCCTCGGCGACCTCCCGGCGCTGCTCGGTCAGGCCCAGCCGCAGGATGGTCAGCCCGGCGAAGTCGAGCGCCGGGTCGGTGATCGCCTCCGCGTCGTCCAGCCGCGCCCTGCGGTCCCGGTCCGTGGCCCGCGACTGCTCCCGGTTGCGCACCTGCCGGATCGTGATGGCGACGAGCCACGACCGGAACGCGGACGGATCCCGCAGCTTCTCCAGCCCGCGCACCATGCGCAACAGCGTCTCCTGTACGACGTCGTCGACATCGGCATGACCGTTCAGGGCCCGGCCGACGATGTTGTAGACCAGCGGCAGACACGCGGTCACGAGGTGCTCCAGGGCCGCTCTGTCACCCGCGCGAGCGGCCGTCACCACGCCGGGGTCGGGTCCGCTCCGATGGTTCTCGGTCATGTGGGTCTGTTCCTCCGCGCAGAGTCCGGCTGTCGGAACGGAGACCCCGCGCCAGACGCGGGGACAACAGAAAAACCGGCGAGTCGGCTGCGCAATTTATGTTGTACGGCCCCCGTCGAGGAGGTCACCGAAAGGCAGGCACACATCTGGCACAGCCCGAGGAAGGCACAAGGATGGCACGAGGACGCAGGAGACACGGCGCGAGACCACCGCGACGCCGCTGGTGGTACGCCGGCGCGGCCGCCCTCGCGACGACGGCCACCGTACTCATCACCTACGGGATGTGGACCCCGGCCGGAACCCAGGCCGCGCACCCGGACCGCCGCCCGACGGCCGCGGCCCTCCCGTCCGCGCCGTCCGGCACCCCGCTCTCCCCGTCACCGAGCCGCCCCAGCACCTCCCCCTCCGCCTCCGTCTCCGCGAGCGCCAAGACCTCGGCGTCCGCGTCGGCGAAGACCACCCGCAAGCCGACGGCCGCCGCCTCCCACCAGGCCGCCAAGACCACGCAACCGACCACCGCCCCCGCCGGCAAACGCCTGATCACCGTCGTCAACAGGACCCAGAAGACGGTGTGGGCGGTCGTCACCAACACCTCCGTCTACCCGGCGGGCCGCAGGCTCGCCCCCGGCCAGAGCCTCTCGGTGACCGTCGCCAACAACTGGGGCGGCCGCATCTGGGGCCGTACCGGATGCACCGGCACGGCCGCCGGTCCCTGCGCCTCCGGCGACTGCACCAGCGTGTGCAGCGGCGGCAACCCGCCCACCACCCTCGGCGAGTTCACCTTCGACGCCTACGCGGGCATGGACTTCTACGACGTGAGCATGGTCGACGGCTCCAACCTGCCCATGTACATCAACGTCTCCCACACCACGACCACCGACCCGGTCGGCTCCACGGGCTGCTACAAGGGCACCTGCACCACGGAGGTCGACTGCCCCAAGGCCATGCAGGCTCTCTCCAACGGCCAGGAGATCGGCTGCAAACCGCCGTGTGCGGCGTTCGGCGGCGACACCTACTGCTGCCGCGGCGCCTGGGCGGGCCGCGACAACTGCGTCCCCTCCAAGTGGCCCGTCGACTACACCCAGGTCTTCAAGCGCGCCGAGCCCTACGCCTACTCCTACGCCTTCGACGACGGGGCGACCATGCCCTGCAAGGGGGCCTGCTACTACCGGGTGACCTTCGGCACGACAGCCGGCTCCAGCTGATCACCACGGACGGCACCGGAGCACGGGCCCCCGGGGCGGTTCACCCGGACGGCCCGTGCACGGGGACACACGGGCAGGCGCCCCGGACGCTGGAATCCCGGGTGTCTCCCGACGCCCCCGCACCGAAGGACCGGCATGCACATATCCCGCGTCTCCCGCGAGCCCCGTAAGCCCCGCACCTCCCGCGCCTCCCTCCGCACCGTGAAAGCCGCCCGCTGGGGCGCGGCCCTGCTGGCACTGTCGGGGACGACCTCCGTCCTGGCCCCCGTGACCGCGCAGGCCGGCGGTCCGAGTGGCGACCCGGGCCGGGCGAAGCCCACCATCGTGCTCGTGCACGGCGCCTTCGCCGACGCGTCGAGCTGGAGCGGTGTCGTGCAGCGGCTCCAGCAGAACGGCTACACGGTGGCCGCACCGGCCAACCCGCTCCGCGGTGTCGCCCAGGACTCGGCCTACCTCGCGAGCTTCCTGAAGTCCATCACGGGACCGATCATCCTGGCGGGCCACTCCTACGGCGGAGAGGTGATCTCCCAGGCCGCCGTCGGAAACGCCAACGTCAAGGCCCTCGTGTACATCAACGCGATCATGCCCGACGCGGGAGAGTCGCAGGCCGTCCTCGCCGCGAAGTTCGCCCCCGCCCCGCTCGCCCAGGCACTGAAGCAGGTGCCCTTCCGCAACGCCGACGGCACCACCGGCACGGACGTGTACATCCAGCCGGACCGGCTGCGCCAGGTCTTCGCCGCCGACCTGCCCAGGAGCCAGGCCGACATCATGGCGGCCACCCAGCGTCCGATCGCGATGTCGGCGTTCGCCGACAAGCTCACCGGCGCCGCCTGGCGGACCAAACCCGTGTACGCCCTCGTCGGCAAGAAGGACCGGGCGGTCAACCCGAGCCTGGAACTGTTCGAGGCGAAGCGGGCGAACGCCCGGAAGACAGTGGAGATCGACTCCTCGCACGTGTCCCTCGTCTCCCACCCGCAGGCGGTCAAGGACCTGATCGTCAACGCCGCCGAGGACTACATGTGGAAATAGGGCAGGACACCCGGGGCCGTCACGTTCGGGCGCGCTCGAATGTGCCGTACATCGTCGCCCGCGCGATCGCGTGGCTGAACAGGAGGAAGTCGAGGTAGGCAGGGGTCGTCGACTCCGACACCCCCAGTTCCTCGGCGTCGACGGCATGCACCACGAGGAAGTAGCGGTCCGGGCCGTTGCCCGGCGGAGTCGCCGGACCGAGGTATCTCCGGTAGCCGGCGTCGTTGGCCAGCGTCACCGCCGCGCCGGGCAGCTGCCTGCCGTCTCCCGCCCCGGCCGGAAGGCCGGTCACGGAGGCGGGCAGGTTGGCCACCGCCCAGTGCCAGAATCCCGAGGCGGTGGGCACGTCGGGATCGAACATCGCCACCGTGAAACTCCGCGTCTCCTCGGGAAAACCGGCCCAGCTCAGCTGCGGCGAGACGTCCGACCCGCCGGCGCCGAGAATGCCGCTCACCTGCTCGCGGGCCAGTTCCCCACCATTGGCCACGGATTCCGAGGCCACCGAGAAGGCCCTGATCGGCGGCAGGAAATCGTAAGGACCATAGGGTCTGATCATGGCAATCCCTCGACACCGTCGGTTTGCCGCACCTCAGGAAAACACGTCACAACCATACGCGTCACCGGAATGACCGGCGCATTTCCCGCACGGCGGCCACGAGTTGCGGCCCCCGGAATACCCGCCCAGACTTGATGGGCACATTTGAACGTATCCCGGAAACATGTCCCGGAGGAGCGTCCCATGGCCAGGATCCTGTGTGTGGTGACCGGCGCGAGCTACTGGACCCTCAAGGACGGGCACCGACATCCCACCGGCTACTGGGCCGAGGAGTTCGTGGCCCCGTACAGCGTGTTCACCGACGCCGGACACGAGGTCACCGTGGCGACCCCGCACGGAGTCGTACCCGTGGTGGACACGATGAGCCTGCGGCCCCGGATGGCGGGCGGCGAGGAGAACGCCCTCCGCGAGGAGGCCGTCATCGAGGACGCGGAGGAGCTGCGGTACGCCGTCCCCCTCACCGACATCCGCCTGGAGGACTACGACGCGGTCTACTACCCCGGCGGCCACGGCCCGATGGAGGACCTCTCGGCCGACCCGGACTCCGGCGCGCTGCTGCGGGAGGCGCTCGCCTCCGGCCGTCCGCTCGGCATCGTCTGCCACGCCCCCGCCGCCATCCTCGCCACCCGTGACGCGAACGGTGACACACCCTTCGCGAACTACCGGCTGACGGGCTTCTGCAACGAGGAGGAAGCCGGTGTCGGTTTCGCCGACAAGGCCAAGTGGCTGCTGGAGGACGAGCTGAAGAAGCTGCCCACCGAGTATTCGCGGGGTCCCGCCTGGGAGCCCTACACGGTCGTGGACCGCAACCTCTTCACCGGGCAGAACCCCGCGTCCTCCGGCCCCCTCGCCCAGGAGCTCGTAGCGGCACTGTCGTGAGTCAGCCGTGAGTCACTGGAAGACGATGACCTGGCGTCCGACGACGTCACCCCGGCCCAGGGCGTCCAGGTTCTCGTTGATGTCCTCCAGGGCCACCTTGGTCACGTTGTGCCTGACCAGGCCCGCCTCGGCGAGTGAGAGCACCTCGACGAGGTCCAGGTGGTTGCCCCAGAACGAACCGAGGTAGGACAGCTCGGTGCCCACGAACGGGAACTGCCGGTGCTCGACACGCTGGCTCATCAGGCCGACCGCCGCCAGCGCCCCCTCGGGGCCCAGCAGGTCGAAGCCCATGGAGACGGACGACTCACTGCCGACGCAGTCCAGGATGGCGTGGACCGTTCTGCGGCCGGTCAGCCTCTCCAGTTCGTCCTGGATGGCCTCCGTGGACTTGTGCCGCACGTTGATCCCGTGGTCCGCGCCGTTCTCCTTCGCCACGTCCAGCTTGCTGTCCGTCCGCGCGAACGCCACCACGGTCGCACCGCCGCCGAGCAGCTTCGCGTACTGGATCGCGTAGCTGCCCAGCCCGCCGATGCCCGTGACCGCGACGGTCCGGCCGGGGCCGAGCTTGCCCGCGTCGCGGAGCTTGCGCATCCCCCGGTACGGGGTCATGCCCGCGTCGGTCATCGGGGCGAGGAGCTCCGGCGCCCGCGCGGCCTCCTCCGAGACCGGGATCGCATGGCGGCACTCCACGGCCATGTACTCGGCGAAACCGCCCGGCGGGCCGAAGCCCACCCACCGGCCGTCGCCGCTGCACAGCTGTTCGTTGCCTTCGCGGCACTGCCGGCACGTGCCGTCCCCCCAGCTGGGGTTGACCACGACCATGTCGCCCTCGGAGTAGCCCACCGTCGGGGGCACCTCGCCGCCGAGTCCCGCCACCCGGCCCGTGACCTCGTGACCGGGGATGTAGGGCAGGTCCACCGGGAACGGCCCCTCGAAGTAGCCGTTGAGGAGCTGGTAGTCGCTTCGGCACATGCCGGTCGCGGCGACCTTCAGGAGTATCTCTTCCGGCCCGGGCTCGGGCACCGGGACCTCTTCGATCCGAAGGGGTTCCTTGTATCCGTGCATCCGGGCTGCCCGCATCTGCGTCATGGGTGTCTCGCTCTCGCCGACCAGCGGAAAAGCGGCTCGGCGCGCGCGACACGGGCAGGAAACAGGTCCCGGCGCCGGTCACCGCGGCCGCCGCTTCGGACCTCACCATGGTCGCGCGCCCGCGCCTGCCACGCATCCGGTGCCGCCGCATCCATTGGTGGTACAAATGGGTGAATTGCTCGACTTGTCGGCCGGCCATACGGTGGATTCATGGCTATCGCAACGACGAGTCCGGTGACCGGTGAGGTCCTCAGGCGGTTCGACGAACTGACCCCCGAGGAACTTGAGGACAAGCTCGCCCGGGCGGCGGCAGCGGCCGCCTCGTACCGGCTGACGAGCGTCGAGCAGCGAGCGGAGTGGCTGCACCATGCCGCCGACCGCCTGGAGAAGGAGGTCGAGAGCGTCAGCGAAATGATCACCACCGAGATGGGCAAGACCTTCCGGGCGGCGGAGCAGGAAGTGGTCAAGTGCGTGCATGGGCTGCGTTTCTACGCCACGGAGGGCCCCGCGTTCCTGCGGGACCTGGAGGGCGACGGCGAACGCGTGGGCGCGCAGCAGACGTTCGTCACGTACCAGCCGATCGGCGTCGTACTCGCGGTGATGCCGTGGAACCTGCCGCTGTGGCAGGCCATGCGGTTCGCCGCACCCGCGCTCACGGCGGGGAACGTGGGACTGCTCAAGCACGCCTCGAACGTGCCGCAGTGCGCCCTGTACCTGGAGGAGCTCTTCCGCGAGGCGGGCTTCCCGGAGGACGTGTTCCAGACCCTCCTGATCTCCTCGGGGCGGGTCGAACAGGTGCTGCGCGACCCGCGGGTGGCCGCCGCGACACTGACCGGCAGCGAACCGGCCGGCCGCTCGGTGGCCGCCATCGCCGGTGACGAGATCAAGAAGGTGGTCCTCGAACTCGGCGGCTCCGACCCCTTCATCGTCATGCCCTCCACGAACCTGGACCGGGCCACCGATGTCGCCGTCAGGGCACGGACCCTGAACAACGGGCAGTCCTGCATCAACGGCAAACGCTTCTACGTGCACGAGGCCATCGGCGACGCGTTCATCGAGATGTTCGTGGCGAAGATGGGGGCACTGGTGATCGGCGACCCGATGTCCGAGGGCACCGACGTCGGACCGCTGGCCACCGAGTCCGGCCGGCAGGACGTGGAGTCCTACGTCGACGACGCCGTCGCCAAGGGCGCGACGGTACTGCTGGGCGGCGAACGCCCCGACGGGCCCGGCTGGTTCTACCCGCCCACCGTCCTGACCGGCATCACACCGGAGATGCGGATGTACCACGAGGAGGTCTTCGGCCCCGTGGCACAGGTGTGGACGGTCTCCTCCCTGGAGGAAGCCCTGCGGGAGGCCAACGGCCACCCCTACGGCCTCGGATCGAACCTGTGGAGCGAGGACGAGGCCGAACGCGAGCTGTTCGTCCGCGACATCCAGTCCGGCATGGCCTTCATCAACGGCAACACCACCAGCTACCCCGAGATCCCCTTCGGCGGCGTCAAACGCAGCGGCTACGGACGCGAGTTGTCCGACCTCGGCATGCGGGAGTTCATGAACGCCAAGACCGTCTGGATCGGCCGGAACGCCGCCTGAAACGGACGGCCCGAACGCTGAGGGAGGCACGATGACCCGGGCCGGCCTGGCCGCCGCGCGTTCCAGCACGGCACAACTCGCCGAGATCGCCACCCAGGTGGACGACGGCCAGTGGGAGCTGCCGTCCGCCTGCGCCGGCTGGCGCGTCATCGACGTGGTGGCCCACCTCGCGGCGCTCGCCACCGAGGCCGTCGCCCCGCCACCGCCCGACCCCGCGCTGCCGAGGAACCGCGAGCGCTACCACGACCTGCGCGTCGACGAACGCCGCGGCCTCGGCCACGCCGAGGTCCTCGACGAGTGGCGGCACAGCACCCCCCGCCAACTGGACCTCCTGGCGGCGGCTCAGGAACCCCCGGGAGCCGACGAACCCGTCGAGGTCCCCGGGCTCGGGACCTACCCCCGCCACCTCCTCGCGAACACCATGGCGTTCAACGTCTTCTGCCACCTCCGAAACGACCTGCTCGCCCCGGACGGTCCGCTCCCGCTCGCCCTGCCCGAACCGACCGACGACCAGGTCGCCCCCGCCATCGACTTCATGCTCGCCGGCCTCCCCCAGATGCAGGGCCCCGAACTCACCGCCACCCTCCGCCGGCCCCTCGTCCTCGACCTGACCGGACCAGGCGCGACCACCGTCACCCTCCACCCCGCGACCGGCCCGGACGCTCGACTGACGATGACACCCGGCGCGGACGCCCCCACCCGGGTCCACAGCACGGCGCTCGACTTCATCGCCTGGGCCACCACCCGCAAAGCCTGGCGCGACCACTGCCGCATCACGGGCGATCCGGCCGACGCGGTCCCGTTCCTCGACCGCCTCGACATCATCTGACCCGGACGGCCCGGACGGCCCGGACGGCCCGGACGGCCCGGACGGCCCGGACGGCCCGGACGGCCTGTTCGACCCGTTCAGCCCGTTCAGCCCGTTCGACCCGTTCAACCCGTTCGACCCGTTCAACCCGTTCGACCTGTTCGATCCGTTCGACCCGTTCGACCCGTTCAGCTCGCTCGACCCGGATCAGAACGCGTACGAATCCCCGGTCGCCAGCACCAGCACCCGATGCCTGTCGTTCGTCCGGTCCTGGTCCACCGCACCCCCGCCCCACGCCACGTCCACCTCCAGCCGCACCTCCTCCGGCTGATCCCGCAGCCGTACCGGAACCACCAGCTCCGCGCCGGGCACCTCGACCGCCAGCGGCCCGGTGTCGCACACCACCTCCCGGTCACCGGTGCGCGCGCACCCGCCCGGCAGCTGCTGGGTGTCCGCCAGCGCCGCCGACGAGGCCAGCCGCACGCTGGCAGCCGTCACGCCGTCCGGCCCGTGGTTGAGCGGGATCACCCGGACCTCCACCAGGTCCCCGCTCAGCACGGCGGACCCGTGCACCTCAAGATCGGCGTTCCCGGCCCAGGCGGTACCGCCGCCCCCCAAGACCAACGCGCCCACCGCCACCGCACCGACCACCGCCAGGCCACCACAACGCATCGCCACACCACCCGTCCCGTCCGTGTCCGGCATCCGCACTCCGGCATCCATACGGATGTATGCCACCCGGTCCCCGCCGCAGGCGCCCCCCATCAGGTGACACCCGCCGGCCATGGCACGCTGCACGCATGCTCATCCTCCGCTCCGCCGCCCTGTTCGTCGTCGCCGCGTTCTTCGAGATCGGCGGCGCCTGGCTGGTCTGGCAGGGCGTACGCGAGCACCGCGGCTGGCTCTGGGTCGCCGGCGGCATCCTCTCCCTCGGCGCCTACGGCTTCGTCGCCACCTTCCAGCCCGACGCCCACTTCGGCCGCATCCTGGCGGCCTACGGCGGCATCTTCGTCGCCGGCTCGATCCTGTGGGGCGTAGTCGCCGACGGCTACCACCCGGACCGCTGGGACCTCACCGGAGCGGCGATCTGCCTGGCAGGAATGGCCCTGATCATGTGGGCACCAAGAAACTGACCTGAGGTTCGCGCCCCGAAAGGGGCGCGGGGCTGTATCGATATGCGGCTCCGCCGCGTGGGCGCGAACAACCCCCACCGGCCCGCAGCCGCCCGATTCCGCCCCGACCACGGCGCCTAGACTCTCCAAAGCAAGCCGCACGTATAACCCCGCTGAGGAGCAACCCATGGCCCCGTCCCGCATCGCGGTAGTCACCGGCGCCAGCAGCGGCATCGGCGCCGCCACCGCCCGCCGGCTCGCCGAGGCCGACTACCGCGTCGTCCTCACCGCCCGCAGGGCGGACCGCATCGAGGCACTGGCCAAGGAGATCAACGAGGCGGGCCACCAGGCGACCGCCTACCCCCTCGACGTGACGGACCGCGCCGCGGTCGACGAGTTCGCGACGGCCTTCAAGGCGGTCGCCGTCCTCGTGAACAACGCCGGCGGAGCCCTCGGCGCCGACCCGGTGGCCACCGGCGACCCCGCCGACTGGCGCACGATGTACGAGACGAACGTCATCGGCACCCTGAACCTCACCCAGGCCCTGCTCCCCAAGCTGGAGGCGAGCGGCGACGGCACGGTGGTCGTCGTCTCCTCCACCGCCGGCCACGGCACCTACGAGGGCGGCGCCGGCTATGTCGCCGCCAAGCACGGCGCCCACGTCCTCGCCGAGACCCTCCGCCTGGAGATCGTCGGCAAGCCGGTCCGGGTCATCGAGATCGCCCCCGGCATGGTCAAGACGGACGAGTTCGCGCTGACCCGCTTCGGCGGCGACGAGGAGAAGGCCGCGAAGGTCTACCAGGGCGTCGCCGAGCCCCTGACCGCCGACGACGTCGCCGACACCATCGCCTGGACCGTGACCCGCCCCAGCCACGTCAACATCGACCTCCTGGTCGTCCGCCCCCGCGCCCAGGCCTCCAACACCAAGGTCCACCGGGACCTGTGATGCCGGACACCGCGATGCCGGACGAGGACCCCGCGGCCACCCTGGAAAGGCAACTGGAAGAACGCCGCCTGAAGCAGGAGACCAAGAACGAACGCCAGGTCTGGTACTTCCTGGCCTACTTCCTGTTCGGCATCCACATCATCGCCTTCGTGATGATCTACGCGGTACGGCACGCGAAGTAGGCTCGCGGCCCGTGGACAGACACATATCCTTCGACGGGCTGCACAACTTCCGTGACCTGGGCGGCTACCCGGCCGCCGACGGCCGTCGAGTCCGCCCCGGCCGGCTCTACCGCGCGGACTCGCTGGGAAAGCTGCACAAGGGCACGCGGGACTGGGACCGCTTCCTGTCCCTGGGCATCCGCACGGTCATCGACCTCCGCCACCCCTGGGAGGCCGAGGGCCGGGGCCGTATCCCGTCCGACGCCTCCTTCGGGTACCACAACCTCAGCATCGAGCACCGCCCCTACGACCAGGCGGCCCTGGCCCCCGACATCGACCCCGGCCCGTACCTGGCGGAGCGCTACATGGAGGTGGCGGAAGACGGGGTGCAGGAGATCCGCAGGGCACTGGAGCTGGTGGCCCTGTCGGCGGAATCGGACACCCCCCTGGTCTTCCACTGCGCGTCCGGCAAGGACCGCACGGGCCAACTGGCGGCGCTTGTCCTGACATTGGCCGGGGTACCCGAACCGACGGTCGTCGAGGACTACACCCTCACGGAACTGGCCACGCCCGCCCTGCTGGCCGGCTGGAAGGCGAGGAACGAGGGCCGCGAGCCGACCTGGCTGGGCTTCGGCCGCGCCCCGGAATCGGCGATGCGCCTGTTCCTGTCCTCGCTGAAGGCCCGCCACGGCTCGATCGAGGAGTACGTGACGCGAGCACTGGGCCTGGACACGGACGCGCTGCGCGACTCCCTCCGCAAGACCCTCCTCGAACCCCGCCCCGCCACCTGGCCGCAGCTGTCCTACCGCAAGGCCACCCCGCTCGACGCCCGCACCCTGGTCCGCCTCCGCGACTCCGCGGCCCTGTGGCAACTGGCCCGCGGGATCGACCAGTGGAAGCCGGGAGAGAAGGACGAGACGCACTTCCGCACCCGCATGCGGGAGGGCGAGGTATGGCTGGCCCACGCGGGCACCCACCTGGCCGGCGCCTACGAACTCTGGTGGGACGACCCGGCGGCCTGGGGCCCCCGCCCCGCCGACGCGGGCTACCTCCACCGCCTGATGACGACCCCGCACACGGCCCCGCCGGGCACCGGCCGCCACCTGCTGACCCAAGCGGAATCCCGCATCGCGGCAACGGGCCGCCCCTACGCCCGCCTCGACTGCCTCACCTCCAACCCCCGCCTGCGCGCGTACTACGAGGCGGCGGGCTACCAGGTCGTGGGCGAACAGCCCGCAAAGGACGGCGGATCGGGCAGCCCGTATTCGGTGACGCTGATGGAGAAACGGCTCCGGTAACTCACAAGGGTGAACATGATCGATCACCCGAACGCCACCTGAACACCAGACCTAGGCTCGCACCACACCATCAACTCGACGGCCCTCGGCAGGGATGCACCCCAGCCGAGGGCCTGACCAGCATGGAAGTGGAGCTTCCCGGTGGCTGAATGCGAGCCTAACGCCCAGCGGTTCATGGACCTCACGGTCCCGGAGTACGCGTACATCTTCGGCTTCTTGCAGGCGGATGGGCACCTGGCAAAGGGCGTGGGCCAGAAGGGCCGCCTGACTGTCGAGATCAGCGCACGAGATGCAGATCTCCTGCGCGCATTCCAGAAGCTGACCCCGTACTACAGCAGCATCACCGAACGCACCCGCTCCACCAACTTCGCCGAGACCCACACCGCCGCCGCCTGGAGCATGTGCTCTCTGGAAGCCAGGACCAGGATCAACGAACTCGGCCTTCCGTACGGCCGCAAGTCCAAGACGATCGCGCCGCCGACCGTCGAGTTCTCCCGCCGCGACTATCTGCGAGGCCTGATCGACGCAGACGGTTCAGTCGGCTTCACCAGCAAGGGTTTTCCCTTCGTCTCGCTCACCACGGCCAGCAGCGCCATCGCGGCCTATCTGCGCGAGTACAGCAAGGACGTGACGGGAGCCGAGCGCAGCCTCAAGCGCAACGCGCGCGACGGCATCTACAACGTCCTCTACGCAAACGAAAGTGCGCGGGAGTCGGCAGCCGACCTCTATTACCCGGGCTGCCTCTCACTGGACCGGAAACGAACGGCCGCGCATTCACTCGGGACCTGGGTGCGCCCGGCAGGCATGGATCGCAGGCCGCCACGCATCGAGTGGACTCGCGAAATAGACCGGATCCTGCTCAGTGCACCAACCATCGCCCACGCGGCAGCGGAACTTGGCTACTCCAAAAGTCCTTGCCAGAACCGCCGCTGGCAGCTGCTGCACGGCGTAGTGCGGCTGCCGGACTGAGCGGCACATGATGGGCGCGGCGCGCAATCGTCGCGCCCATCACCGACCTAGGGCCTGTCTGACAATTCCCGTCGTCGCCCGGAGGGCGGCCTCGCGGCGTCAGGTGCGTGCTCTCGGCGTGCCGGGCGTAGGCCCTCGTACTGGACGTACTTGGGTCTGTGCCCGGTGCGGCGAGAGTGCGTGCATGGCGTCGCGAGGCAGACGGGAATTGTCAGACAGGCCCTAGCCCTTCACGCACACGAACTGCTTCAACTTCGCCACGACCTCGACCAGGTCGCGCTGCTGTTCCATCACCTGGTCGATGTTCTTGTAGGCGCCCGGAATCTCGTCCAGCACCCCGGAGTCCTTACGGCACTCCACACCGCGCGTCTGCTCCTCCAGGTCCCTGGTCGTGAAGCGGCGCTTTGCCGCGTTACGACTCATGCGCCGACCGGCACCATGCGACGCCGAGTTGAAGGCCTTCTCGTTCCCGAGCCCCTTCACGATGTACGAGCTGGTGCCCATCGAGCCAGGAATGATCCCGAGCTCGCCGGAGCCGGCCCGGATCGCCCCCTTGCGGGTGACGAGCAGGTCCATGCCCTCGTAGCATTCCTCAGCGACGTAGTTATGGTGACAGGAGATCTCCGGCTCGAAAGTCGGCTTGGCCTTCTTGAACTCCTTGCGGACGACGTCCTTCAGGAGCGCCATCATGAGCATGCGGTTGTACTTGGCGTACTCCTGAGCCCAGTAGAGATCGTTCCTGTAAGCCGCCATCTGCGGAGTGTCCGAGACGAACACCGCCAGATCCCGGTCAACCAGTCCCTGGTTGTGCGGAAGCTTCTGCGCGACACCGATGTGGTATTCGGCCAGCTCCTTCCCGATGTTGCGGGAACCGGAGTGCAGCATGAGCCAGACCGAGTTTGACTGATCAAGACACAATTCGATCATGTGATTTCCGGATCCGAGCGTTCCCATCTGCTGATGAGCCCGTCCCTGACGGAATTTGACCGCATCGGCCACCCCGTCGAACCGCCCCCAGAACCCCTCCCACCCGGCCGTGGCCAGCCCGTGGAAGTCCCCCGGCTCCACCGGGTCCGCGTGCATCCCCCGCCCCACCGGAATCGCCTGCTCGATCTTCGACCGCAGTCGGGACAGGTCCCCCGGCAGGTCGTTCGCCGTCAGGGACGTCTTGACCGCGGACATGCCGCACCCGATGTCGACCCCGACCGCCGCCGGGCACACCGCACCCCGCATCGCGATGACCGACCCGACCGTCGCCCCCTTCCCGTAGTGGACGTCCGGCATCACCGCCAGGCCCTCGATCCACGGCAGGGTCGCGACGTTGCGCAGCTGCTGGAGCGCCACGTCCTCGACGGTCGCCGGGTCGGTCCACATCCGGATGGGCACCTTCGCGCCCGGTATCTCCACGTACGACATGTCTTCCTCATTCCCCCGCGGGCAACAATCCAAAAAGGACAAAGGTCTTTAATCCAACAAAACGCAAATGCGGCGCCAGAGGCCCGGAAACCAGACAGCGGACCGGCGTTCACAGCAGTGCGTGCGATACACATTGTCTCCAGGGGGCGCCCCGCTGCGGCAAGCGATTAACCAGCGGGGACACTGGAGCAGGACCGAGCGGACCAGTGAACGGAAGGAGCCTGACCGTGCAGCGGAAGGCGTACGCAACCGGCATCGCCGCCCTTCTCGCGGCCCTGCTGGCCGGCTGCACGAGCGGTTCCAGCGGTGGCGACGACATCAGCGACAAGAACGCGGACACCAGCACCTCCACCGTCGCCGCCCAGCCCGGCAAGTACCGCACCCTCCCGGAGGCCTGCGGCGCGGTCAGCCACGACACCCTCGACTCGCTGCTCCCCGGCATCGCCCAGATCACCGACGAGGAGCAGCGCGCGAAGGCGTACGCGGGTGATGCCACGCTCACCTACGACACCGACCGCAAGGTCGGCTGCCACTGGAAGATCGAGTCCACCGACGCCACGGACCGGCTGTCCGTCGACTTCGAGCGCGTGGTGTCGTACGACAACGCGGTCAGCGACGACAGCGAGGCGCAGACGATCTACACGCGGTTGGAGGCGGCGGCCGACATCCCGGAGTCCGCGTCCCCGAGCCCCGCCGAGTCGGCGTCGCCGTCCGATTCGGTATCGGGCTCCCCGTCGGCATCCGCGTCCGCGTCCGTGTCCACGTCCGCGTCCCCCGCCGGTTCCGGCGACCCGTCCTCCTCGGATTCCGGCTCCGCCTCCGCCTCGCCGTCCACCACCCCGTCGGGTCTCCAGCCCCGCACTCTCTCCGATCTCGGCGACGAGGCGTATCTCGACGACCAGCTCAGCGGCTCCGGTTCGACGGCCGAACAGCGGACGGTGACTGTGGTGTTCCGCACGTCCAACGTCGTCGTGACCATCGTGTACGAGGAGCAGCCGATGGCCACCGGGACCGTGCCGGACAGCAAGGAAATGCAGGACAGGGCGCAGAATCTGGCCGCCCAACTGGCCGAGGCCCTCAACGGCTGAGGCCTCCGGCACACCCTCCGCACCCCGCCCGCAAAGCACGCGAACCGAAACCGCACAGCTTCCTCACCGCGTACCGTGGCCCCTCGGACCCGATCCGACCGCAGGAACCCCGAACGTGTGAGTGAAGGAACCATGCAGCGAGTAGCAGTCCAGTCAGACGACCAGCGCGCCCGGAACGATCGGAACGTACAGCGACGGGCAGGGCGCCTGCGCCGCGTCCTGGTCTGCGCGGCCGCCGTCCCCGCCGTGGCGCTGTTCGCGACGGCCTGTTCCTCGGGCTCGGACGGTGCCGCGCAGGGGACGGGTGGCAGTTCGGATCCCGTCACCGCTGCGGGCGGCTCCGTGGCCCCTTCGCCCACGGTCCAGGCGGCCAAGTACCAGAAGCTGCCGGAGCCGTGCGCGGTGCTGTCGACGAAGACGCTGACCGCACTGGTACCGAAGGGCGCGAAGTCGGGCAAGGAGGGCACGTCGGACGATGTGGCCACGCGGGGCAGCTGTTCCTGGAGCAGCCTGGACAACAACGGTGTGAAGGGCTCCCAGTTCCGCTGGCTGAACATCTCCTTCCTCCGCTTCGACTCGGACTCCAGCCGTGGTTCCGGTGAGAAGCAGGCCGAGGCGTACTACGCGAGCCAGGTGCAGGGTGCCCAGTCGGTGAGCGGCGCCAAGAACACCAAGACGGTGCCGGTGGCCGGGACGGGTGACCAGGCGACGGTGGTGCGCTACGACCTGAAGAAGAAGGAGGGCGCCTTCAGGCAGCAGACGGTCGTGGCGCGCGTCGCGAACGTCGTCGTCACCGTCGACTACAACGGTGCGGGTCTGGCGGGTGAGAAGACGCCGGACGCGGATTCTCTGACGAAGGCGGCGGAGAAGGCGGCCAAGGAGGCGGTGGCGTCGGTCACGACGGCCAACGTCTCGGGTACGGCGCCGAGTTCACCTGCGGCGACACCCTCGAAGTCGGCGTCCGGGTCGCCCTCGGCGAGTGCCTCTGCGTCCAAGTCGTCATCCAAGAAGAGCTGACCGGCCGTACGTGCGCCGCACTGATGTGCCACCCTGTTGCGCGCAACAACACGCAAGGGGAGGGGAGTACGGGTGGCCGAGCGAATACAGCTGACTCGGATGCACCGCGTTCTCATCGGTGTGGTCGTGACCGGCGCGATGATCATCGCCGGTATCGGCTTCGCCGGCTCGTACGCGGCCGTCCGTGAGCTGGCCATCAAGAAGGGCTTCGGGAACTTCTCCTATGTGTTCCCGATCGGTATCGACGCGGGCATCTGCGTCCTGCTCGCCCTGGACCTGTTGCTGACCTGGATCCGCATCCCCTTCCCGCTGCTGCGGCAGACGGCCTGGCTGCTGACCGTGGCGACGATCGCCTTCAACGGCGCGGCGGCCTGGCCGGACCCGCTGGGTGTGGGCATGCACGCGGTGATCCCGATCCTGTTCGTGGTGTCGGTGGAGGCGGCACGGCACGCGATCGGCCGGATCGCCGACATCACGGCGGACAAGCACATGGAGGGGGTCCGCCTCACCCGCTGGCTGCTCTCGCCGGTTCCGACCTTCCTGCTGTGGCGCCGGATGAAGCTGTGGGAGCTCCGCTCCTACGACCAGGTGATCAAGCTGGAGCAGGAACGTCTCGTCTATCAGGCGCGGCTGCGGTCCCGCTTCGGGCGGGCCTGGCGCAGGAAGGCGCCGGTGGAGTCGCTGATGCCGCTGCGGCTGGCCCGGTACGGCGTCCCGCTGGCGGAGACGGCCCCGGAGGGCCTGGCGGCGGCGGGCATCGAGATCCCGGTCCTGCTGCCGGCGGCGCGGGATGCCGTGGCCGTGGGCGGTCGTGCCGCCGACGCGGCGCAGTCCGGCGAGCAGCGCGCCGAGCTGGTCCCCGGCCCCCGTGCCGGGCAGCCGGAGATCCCGCAGCAGCCGGTGCCGGCGTCCGATCCGGAGCTGAACCCCTGGCTGCATGCCAGGGACCCCCAGCAGATCGAGTACCAGGGCGGCTACGACCCGACGTACGACCCGCGGTACGCCGCCTGGCTGGCAGAGCAGCAGTACCAGCAGGAGCAACAGCAGTACCAGCAGTACCAGCAGCAGCAGTTCCCGCAGGAACAGTTTCCGCAGGAACAGTTTCCGCAGGACCAGTTCCCCCAGGACCAGTTCCCGCAGGAGCAGCAGTCTCTCCCCGGCGAATCCCCGTCGGAGACCACCGGCAGCTTCCCCATCCCCTCCGGCCCGGGCCGCACCCGTGAGCTGGGCGAGGGCGGTGGCCCTCCGGAGCCCCCGGCGCCGTCGGAGGAGGACTACTACCTGGTCTTCCGTGAGTCGATAAAGACCGGCAACGGAGCACCCACCCCGCGCGGGTTCATCGCCGATGTGGAGGCGACCTACGGGGTCGCCCTCGACGAGGCCGAGTCCAAGCGCATGGTGGCCCGTTTCTCGAACCGTCTCAACGCGGAGCTGGCGGAAGAGCACATCGCCTGACAGGCACAGGCACACGGAGAAGGGGCCCTCTGGAAACCAGAGGGCCCCTTCTCCGTGTCGGCCTACTCGCCGAGCAGCAGCCGTACCCGCTCCTGGCCCACGGCGAGGAGCAGGGTGGGCAGCCGGGGGCCGGTGTCCCGGCCCACCAGCAGGTGGTACAGGAGCGCGAAGAACGTCCGCTGGGCCGTCTTGATCTCGGCCGGCAGTTCCTTGGGTGTCGCGTCGGCGGAGAATCCGGCCTGGACCTTGGGCACGCCGTAGACGAGGTGGGTGAGCCCGTCCAGCGACCAGTGCTCGGCAAGCCCGTCGAGCAGCAGTCGTACGGACTGCTGGGAAGCCTCGTCGAGGGACTTCAGCAGTTCGGCGTCGGGCTCGTCGCGGACGATGGTCCGCTGGTCGGCCGGTACCTGGGTGTTGATCCAGGCCTCGGCCTTGTCGTACCGCGGCCGTGCCTCGTCCACCGAGCCCAGCGGGTTCGCCGGGTCCAGCTCGCTGAGGATGCGCAGCGCCTGGTCCTCGTGCCCGGCGGTGATGTCGGCGACCGAGGCCAGCGTGCGGTACGGCAGCGGGTGCGGCGTCCGCGGCAGCTCGCCGCCGGCCGTACGGACGGCACGCGCGTGCGCGGCGATGTCACCGGGCAGCGCGGAACCCTCCGCCACCTTGCCGTCCAGCTTGTCCCACTCGTCGTAGAGCCGCTGGATCTCCTGGTCGAAGGCGATCTTGAAGGACTGGTTGGGCCGGCGCCGGGCGTAGAGCCAGCGCAGGATCTGCGGCTCCATGATCTTCAGCGCGTCGGCAGGCGTGGGCACGCCACCCCTCGACGACGACATCTTCGCCATCCCGCTGATGCCCACGAAGGCGTACATGGGCCCGATGGGCTGCTGCCCGCCGAAGATCCCGACGATCTGCCCGCCCACCTGGAACGACGACCCCGGCGACGAATGATCCACACCACTCGGCTCGAAGATCACGCCCTCGTAGGCCCACCGCATCGGCCAGTCGACCTTCCAGACCAGCTTGCCCCGGTTGAACTCGCTCAGCCGGACGGTCTCGGAGAACCCGCACTCGTTGCAGGTGTACGTCAGCTCGGTGCTGTCGTCGTCGTACGCCGTGACGGTCGTCAGGTCCTTGCCGCAGCCGCCGCAGTACGGCTTGTACGGGAAGTACCCGGCGGAGCCGGAGGAGCCGTCGTCCTCGCTCGCCGCGCCCGAGCCCTCCTCGGCCTCCAGCTCGGCCTCGTCGACGGCCTTCTGCTGCTGCTTCTTCGCGGGGGCCTTCTTGGTCCGGTACTGGTCGAGGATCGCGTCGATGTCCCCGCGGTGCTTCATGGCGTGCAGGACCTGCTCGCGGTACACCCCGGAGGTGTACTGGGCGGTCTGGCTGATCCCGTCGAACTCCACGCCCAGCTCGGCCAGCGACTCGACCATGGCGGCCTTGAAGTGCTCGGCCCAGTTCGGGTACGAGGACCCCTGCGGGGCGGGCACCGAGGTGAGCGGCTTGCCGATGTGCTCGGCCCAGGACTCGTCGACCCCGGCGATGCCGGCGGGCACCTTGCGGTAGCGGTCGTAATCGTCCCAGGAGATCAGGTGCCGGACCTGGTGGCCGCGCCGCCGGACCTCGTCGGCGACCAGGTGCGGGGTCATGACCTCGCGCAGGTTGCCGAGGTGGATGGGCCCCGACGGGGAGAGCCCGGACGCGACGACGACCGGTTTGCCCGGGGCCCGACGCTCCGACTCCTCGATGACCTCATCCGCGAAACGGGAGACCCAGTCGGTGGTCTCGGTGCTCTGAGCCACGTCGGCACGTCCTTCTTTCTGGCACGGGGCAGCCGGTACGGTCGCACGGCTGACCGCTCCATTCTCCCAGGCCCTACGGCATCCACGAAAACGGCTTTACGCAAGCGCGCCCCATAGGCGGCGCAGCCGCCTTTTGGGGGGCGCGGGACTGTATCGATGTGCGGCTCCGCCGCGCGGGCGCGACCGCGAGGCGATGGATCGTTGCCGGGTGGGCAGCCGACCCAGGGGCGCCGACGCTGCCTGGCAGCACCGGGCTGGGCAGCCGACCCAGGGGCGCGGGACTGTATCGATGTGCGGCTCCGCCGCGCGGGCGCGACCGCGAGGCGATGGATCGTTGCCGGGTGGGCAGCCGACCCAGGGGCGCCGACGCTGCCTGGCAGCACCGGGCTGGGCAGCCGACCCAGGGGCGCGGGGAACTGCGCGACCAGCCCCGACGGCGCCGCACCCGGCAACGCGCCGCACCCCCCGAGCTCTCGCCCGCGAAAACCCCTTTACCCCCCGTGAAATACTGGTCCCGTCTACCCGCACCCACGAGGAGAACGGCTCCCACCCCATGGCCTCGGTCACGTCGCTCACGGATCTCGTCAATCAGCGCCTCGCGAGCGCCCTCTCGGCAACCCTGCCGGAGGCCTCTGTCGATCCGCTGCTGCGACGCAGCGACCGGGCCGACTACCAGGCGAACGGCATCCTCGCCGCCGCCAAGAAGGCCAAGGCCAACCCCCGGGAGCTGGCGACGCAGGTCGTCTCGAACATCACCACCGGCGCGGACCTGATCCAGGACGTCGAGGTCTCCGGCCCCGGCTTCCTCAACCTCACCCTCTCCGACAAGGCGATCACCGAGAACCTGGCCGCCCGGTACACGGACGGCGACCGTCTCGGCGTGGCCGCCAAGGCGAACCCGGGTATCACGGTCATCGACTACGCCCAGCCGAACGTCGCCAAGGAGATGCACGTCGGCCACCTGCGGTCCGCGGTGATCGGTGACGCCCTGCGCGGCATGCTCGACTTCACCGGCGAGCAGACGATCGGCCGGCACCACATCGGCGACTGGGGCACCCAGTTCGGCATGCTCATCCAGTACCTGATCGAGAACCCGGACCAGCTGTCCCCGGAGACCGACACGGACGGCGAGCAGGCCATGTCGAACCTGAACCGGGTCTACAAGGCGTCCCGGGCGGTCTTCGACGCGGACGAGGACTTCAAGGAGCGGGCCCGCAAGCGGGTGGTCGCCCTCCAGTCCGGCGACAAGGAGACCCTGGACCTGTGGCAGCGGTTCGTGGACGAGTCGAAGGTGTACTTCTACTCGGTCTTCGAGAAGCTCGACATGGAGATCCGGGACGACGAGATCGTCGGCGAGTCGGCGTACAACGACGGCATGCCGGAGACCGCCCGGCTCCTGGAGGAGAGCGGCGTCGCGGTCCGCTCCGAGGGCGCGCTCGTCGTCTTCTTCGACGACATCCGGGGCAAGGACGACCAGCCGGTCCCGCTGATCGTGCAGAAGGCGGACGGCGGCTTCGGGTACGCGGCCTCCGACCTGACCGCGATCCGCAACCGGGTCGCCGACCTGCACGCCACCTCGCTGCTCTACGTCGTGGACGTGCGGCAGTCGCTGC
This sequence comes from Streptomyces hyaluromycini, assembly GCF_002217755.1. GTDB lineage: Bacteria > Actinomycetota > Actinomycetes > Streptomycetales > Streptomycetaceae > Streptomyces > Streptomyces hyaluromycini. The sequence continues at coordinate 1,698,586 of NZ_BCFL01000016.1, forward strand.
ACTTCAAGATGGTCTTCGAGACGGCGCGGCGGGCGGGCTGGCTCACCGACGACGTCACCGCGCACAACATGGGCTACGGCACGGTGCTGGGCGCGGACGGCAAGCCGTTCAAGACGCGTGCGGGCGAGACCGTACGGCTGGAGGACCTGCTGGACGAGGCGGTGCAGCGGGCTGCCGAGGTCGTCCGGGACAAGGCGCAGGATCTCACCGAGGACGAGATCCAGGAGCGGGCCCAGCAGGTCGGCATCGGTGCCGTGAAGTACGCGGACCTGTCGACGTCGCCGAACCGGGACTACAAGTTCGACCTGGACCAGATGGTCTCGCTGAACGGCGACACGTCCGTCTACCTCCAGTACGCGTACGCCCGTATCCAGTCGATCCTGCGCAAGGCGGGAGAGGTCCGGCCGGCCGCCCACCCGGAGCTGGAACTGCACGCGGCGGAGCGGGCGTTGGGCCTGCACCTGGACGCCTTCGGCGACACGGTCTTCGAGGCGGCGGCGGAGTACGCCCCGCACAAGCTGGCCGCGTACCTGTACCAGCTGGCATCCCTCTACACGTCGTTCTACGACAAGTGCCCGGTCCTGAAGGCCGACACCACGGAGCAGGTGGAGAACCGCCTCTTCCTGTGCGACCTGACGGCCCGCACCCTCCACCAGGGCATGGCCCTGCTGGGCATCAGGACGCCTGAGCGGCTCTGAGAGCGGTGCGCGGCGGCCCGTCCCCTCCTGGTGAAGGGGCGGGCCGCTGTGTCGTTGTCAGTGGGCGCCCTTACAGTCATCGCCATGGCGACTCTTCCCAACCCGCTGCCCAAGCTGGCGACCGACCCGAGTGGTCGGTCCCTGGGGCTCCAACTCCCGCCCGGGACACTGCTCGACGACACGCTGGACGGCTCGTGGCACGAGCCGTTGCTGTGGTACGCCGGGCAGTCCGCCGGGCCCGGGACCTGGACCGCGCTGGGCGTGCCGGCCGCCCGTGCGGGGCTGCTGCCGGTGCTCATCGACGTGTCCGAGGTCGACGACTGGGACTTCGCCCCCGGGGAGACGTCCTACCCGGGGGACCACGACGCCGACGAGGTGCTGGAGGACTACTGGGACGAGGACCCGCCGGACGGTGAGGAGTTCCCGGGGCTCGCCGCCGCGCCGGCCCTGGTCGCCGACCCGGACACGCGGGCCGCGGACGTCGCCGACGCGCTCAGCCAGGGGCGGCCCTGGCTGAAGGAGCCGCATCTGGCGCTGGTGTCCGCCCGGCGCAGCGCGGACATACCGGCGGCCATCGGCTGGAGCGGCCCGGTGAACTACGAGGAGGACACGGGCCGGCTGTGCGCGGTGCTGCGCTCCTGGGAGGACCGGTTCGGCATCCGCGTGGTGGCCCTGGGCTTCGACCACCTCGCGCTCTCCGTCGCCGCCCCGCCCGCCGACCTCGACGAGGCGGAGGCGGTCGCCGCCGAGCACTTCGCGTTCTGCCCGCACACCGTGCTGCCCGGCGCCGACGACACCCTGTCGTCGTACGCCGAGCAGCTGGTCGGCGAGCGGCTGTGGCACTTCTGGTGGGACTGAGCTGACCAGCCGGGCCAAGTTCGGCAGCGCCCCGAAGGGGCGCTGGGGGTACCCCCAGCCGAAGGCTGGGGGAGGAACTGCGCGACCAGCCACGACGCCGCCGCAGTCGGCAGACGGCCTGTCGCGGCACTTCCGGCGGAGCGTTCAGCCGTTGAGGCCCTTGGCGAGCCTTCGCAGGCCCTCGCCGATCTCCTCCGGTGTCTGCGTCACGAAGCACAGGCGCAGGGTCGAGCGGTCGGGGTCGGCGGCGTAGAAGGGCTCGCCGGGGACGTAGGCCACGTTCTGCTCCACCACCCGGCGGAGCAGGGCGGTGGTGTCGTACGGCTTCGGGAGCCTGGCCCAGAGGAACATGCCGCCCTCGGGCCGGTTCCAGGTGGAGCCGGCCGGGAGGGCGGCGGGCAGCCCCGCGAGCATGGCGTCGCGGCGTTCGCCGTAGACCGCGCGCACCTTGGCGACATGGGCGTCCAGCACGTCCAGGTAGCGGGCGGCGGCGAGTTGGTTGAGGGTCGGGGTGTGCAGGTCGGCCGCCTGCTTGGCCACCGCGCAGGCGCGGCGCAGTCCGGCCGGGGCGCGGAGCCAGCCGAGCCGCAGGCCGGGCGCCATGACCTTGGAGAAGGAGCCGAGCAGGACCGCCCGGTCCTCGGCGCCGGGGAAGGACGCGATCCAGGGGACGTGGGCGCCGTCGTAGCGCAGTTCGCCGTAGGGGTCGTCCTCGACGATCCACAGGCCGTGCCGGGCGGCGGCCGTGGCGAGGGCGGCGCGGCGGGCGGCGGGCATGGTGCGGCCGGTGGGGTTCTGGAAGGTGGGGACGAGGTAGAGGAGTTTGGGCCGCTCGGCGCGGATCAGTGCCTCCAGGGCGGCCGGGTCCACGCCGTCCTCGTCGCCGGGCACGGGCAGCACGCGCGCCCCGGCCAGCCCGAAGACCTGAAGTGCCGCCAGGTAGCAGGGGCTTTCGACGAGGATGGTGTCCCCGGGGTCGATCAGGGCGCTCGCGAGGAGGGAGAGCGCCTGCTGGGAGCCGGTGGTGACGAGGAGGTCGTCGGCCTCGGTGGGCAGGCCCCGGGCGGAGATGCGCGCGGCCAGTGGCTGCCGCAGGGCCGGTTCGCCCTCGGTCGTCGAGTACTGCAGCGCCCGCTCGGGCGACTCCTCCAGCACCGTCCGGAAGGCGGCGGCGATGCCGTCCCGGTCGAACAGTTCGGGGGCCGGCAGTCCGCCCGCGAAGTTGATCACTTCGGGGCGGGCGGTCACCGCGAGGATCTCCCGCACGGGTGACCCGCCGACGGTGCGGGCGCGGGCCGCGAGCGGGGGAAGCGGGGCGGGGGCGGGGGTCATGGACGGCTCCTTGGGCTGATCCTCGTCTTGGCGGGAGCGTAGAGAGGTACGTGCCGCTTACACCCGTAATTCCGCGATCCGGACGGACGGGGTGCGGGTGGGCCTGGGCCGTCCCGTAGCGGCGTCCCACGGGATGGGATACGCGCAGGTCACAGGGGTGGACCGGGACCAGGCGTCCCGAATCCCCGGTCAGGTCTGGCGGTCCGGGCGGCCCCGCCCACAGGCTGAGGGCACATCGACCCCGCCGCCCCGGCCCAGCCCCGCCTTCGCCGCCACCGCCACCGCCACCGCCACCGCGCCGAGATCGTCAAGGGAGCCCTCGTATGTCCGCCACGCACCGCACCCCGGCCCCCGGCCGCCGTCGCCGTCTGCTGGCGGCGGCAGCCCTCGCGCTGGTCGCCGCGACCGCACTCGGCGGGTGCCGGGACGGAGAGGGCGTACGCGACGAGGGCCCCTCCGCCGCCGCCCGCCTCCGGCCCGCGGCCGACCCGGCTCAGGCCTTGGTGCCGACGCCCGCGTAGACGTTGATGTCGGCGTCGGTGACGTCGTTGATGTCGGCGTACCGGGACCGGTCGATGGCGTCGAGGGTGGCCAGCAGCGCGGGGTCCGGCTGCTCGGGGACGGGGGCCGCGTGGTCGGGGTGCCAGTGGTGGACCGGGACCACGCCCGGGTCGGCGAGGGCGAGGGAGTTCTCCGTGAAGAAGCGCTCGATCTCGGGCTTGGACCGCAGGACGAAGGTCAGGCCCCGCTCGGTGTACGACCGCTGGACTCCGCGGATCTTCTCGGCGTTGAGGTCCTCCGTGAGGTGGCTGACGACCAGCCGGCTGCCCGGGGGGAGCGCCTCGACCAGTTCGCGGACGACCGGGTGGGCGACGTCGTCCTCGATGAAGTGCAGGATCGCCACCAGGCACAGGGCGATCGGCTGGTCGAAGTCCAGGGTCTTCGCGGCCTGTTCGAGTATCTCCGCCGGGTTCTCGAAGTCGGCGTCGATGTAGTCGGTCCGGCCCTCGGGCCCGCTGGTGAGCAGGGCGCGCGCGTGGGCGAGGACGATCGGGTCGTTGTCGACGTACACGACCCGGGAGCCGGAGTTGATCCGCTGGGCGATCTGGTGGACGTTCTCCGCGGTGGGCAGCCCGGTGCCGATGTCGAGGAACTGGCCGATGCCGTCCTCCCGGGTTAGCCGGGTCACCGCCCGGCGCAGGAAGTCGCGGTTGTGCCGTACGTCGAGGTAGCCGCGCGGGTTGGTGGCGAGGGCGGCGGCCGCTGCGGTGCGGTCGGCGGGGTAGTTGTCCTTGCCGCCGAGGAAGACGTCGTAGACCCGCGCCGGGTGCGGCCTGGTGTTGTCGAACCTCTTTCTCAGCTCGGCGGGATCCTGGCTGAGGGCGTCACCGGACATGGGCGTCTCCCGGATGGTCGGCGAAGGGCGAGGACGGTCAAGGACGGTCAACAACCTAACGCCGCGGGCGACTTGAAAGTGCCCCCGGCCTGAACTCACAGGCCGGGGGCGCTCGTTCCCGTCGCTCAGCCCAGCATCCGGGCGGCCTCGACCGCCCAGTAGGTGAGGATGTTCTGCGCGCCGGCCCGCTTGATGCCGGTCAGCGTCTCCAGGATCGCCCGGTCGCGGTCGATCCAGCCCTTCTCGGCGGCGGCCTCGACCATCGAGTACTCGCCGGAGATCTGGTAGGCGGCGACCGGCACGTCCACGGAGTCGGCGACCCGCGCGAGGATGTCGAGGTAGGGCCCGGCCGGCTTGACCATCACCATGTCGGCGCCCTCCTCCAGGTCGAGGGCCAGCTCGCGCAGCGACTCCCGCGCGTTGGCGGGGTCCTGCTGGTAGGTCTTGCGGTCGCCCTTGAGGGAGGACCCGACGGCCTCGCGGAAGGGGCCGAAGAAGGCGGAGGCGTACTTGACGGTGTAGGCGAGGATCGCGACGTCCTCGCGTCCGATCTGGTCGAGCGCGTCGCGGACGACGCCGATCTGCCCGTCCATCATCCCGCTGGGCCCGACGATGTGGGCGCCGGCGTCGGCCTGCACCTGCGCCATCTCGGCGTACCGCTCCAGGGTGGCGTCGTTGTCGACGCGGCCCTCGGCGTCCAGCACCCCGCAGTGCCCGTGGTCGGTCGTCTCGTCGAGGCACAGATCGGACATCACGAGCAGTTCGTCGCCGACCTCGGCCCGCACGTCGCGCAGCGCGACCTGGAGGATCCCGTCGGGGTCGGTACCGGGCGTGCCGAGGGCGTCCTTCTTGCTCTCCTCCGGCACCCCGAACAGCATGATCCCGGAGATGCCCGCCTCGACGGCCTCCGCGGCCGCCTTCTTCAGGCTGTCCCGGGTGTGCTGCACGACCCCGGGCATGGCACTGATGGGCACGGGTTCGCTCACGCCCTCCCGGACGAACGCCGGGAGGATGAAGTCCGCGGGGTGCAGCCGGGTCTCGGCGACCATGCGCCGCATGACGGGGGTGGTCCGCAGCCGCCGCGGCCGCGTGCCGGGGAAGGAGCCGTATTGCGTCATGGCCTCTACGCTACGCCCGTCACATGAGCGCGCTTACCGACTGGACGTCGGCGCCCCGGGCCGTGCGCGGCCGGGGCGCCGACGCCTCCGGGAGGTCAGACCTCCAGCTCGCTCTCCAGCTTCCTGAGGCTGTGCCGGGCCAGCGCGAGGTTGCTGCGGACGGCCGCCCGCGCCACCGGCACCGAACCGGCCCGACTGGCCCTGGAGCTGGTCGCCCAGGGTCTGCTGGGCGCCGCGGAGCTGGCGGTCATCGGCCGGGCGGCACTCTTCGACGCGGGCACCTCGGTGCCGCCCGACCGCCTGGTCACCGAGAACACCGTCCCTGGGCCACCGCCCGGCCGACCAGGCCGACACCGGCACCCTCCGCCGGCTGACGGCCCGGTGCAGCGCGGGCCACGTCATAGTGACGGCGGTGGGCACCCGCGCCCTCCTGGCAGTGGTCACCGACGAGGGCGTGGACGGCCTGGCCTTCGACCGCGAGATCCCCACGGTCGTCGAGGACCTGAAGAAGATCCTCGCCAACGGCACGGCGTGAGGGGCGCCCGCCGGGGGCGCCCCTCACGTGGCCTTCAGGAAGCGAAGTTCCGCCAGGCAAGAACGGTCGGCTTCACTCCCCTGGACGGCGCGAACTGGTAGGCGACATAGAGCGTGCCGTCGGACCCCCTCGGCACGCCGAGCCCGACCGCGTCTGGGCTGAAGACGGCCGAGGCGGCGGGGTGGCGCAGGTCGTCCAGGGCGTATCCGCTGACGGACCAGGTGACCAGGCGGTTCGGGGTGATCCAGTCGAGGGTGTAGAAGCCGTTGACGGCCTTGCCGACGTCGACCGGCGCGGACCGGCCGCCGATCGTCAGGACACGGATCCGCCCGGTCTCGTCGGCGGGGCGCGGGAAGTAGGCGATGCGCCCGCCGTGGATCGCGAAGCCGCCGCCTCCGGTGAAGGCGGCCACCCGCTCGGCGACCGCCGACCGCTGCCGCAGGCCGACCCGGTAGGTGGTCCGGCTGCTCGTCCCGCCGTCCGCCGACAGCTTGCCCTCGGTGAGGTACAACGTGCCGCCGTCCAGGTCGAGTTGGCCCGTGGTGGAGCGGGTCAGCAGACGGGCCGGGCCGGCGGCGCCCGGCGTCCAGCGCATCAGGCCGGCCTTGCCGCCGGTCAGGCCCTGCTCCCACACGAAGGATCCGCCGTCGGCCAGCGGGTGGGGCACCAGACTCTGGTGGCCGGCATGGGCGGACTGGGCCAGCAGGCGCGGCCTGCCGGACGTCACCTGCTGGCCGTACAGCCGCCAGCTGTAACAGTCCGAGGTCTGTGACGCCTTGTCGCCGCAGGCCGTACCGTCCAGTTGCCGGCTCTCCACCCGCAGCAGCCAGCCGCCGCCCAGCACGGCCGTGCCCGGCGACCAGCCGGCCGTGACCTGGGCGAACCTCCGGACCCGCGCGGTGCCGGTGTCCACCACCCAGGTCTCTTCCGTGCTGGTGCCGGTCGAGGCCGAGGCGGGCGGCACGGCGAGGAAGACCAGCCGCTTCCCGGAGCGGACCACGCCCGAGCCGTCGATGTTCCAGCCCCGGGGCATGCCGAGGTTGCCGTCGGGCCGGAGCTTCTTCAGCGCCTTGGGCAGCGGCGAGACGGGCATGAGCGTGAGGGTGGTGCGGGCCGACGAGGACGCGGCCGTGTCCTGGGCGGCGGCCGAGCCGCTCTCGCATCCGGAGGCCAGCAGTGCCGCCGCCGCGCACAGCAGCGGCAGGGTGAATCCCCTTTGCCGGTCGCGGTGTTGATCACGTCGACCGCGATGGCCCGCGACAATGCCGTCAAGCGGCACGCCCCCGTCGTTCACGCTTTCCCCCATCACCACACATGCCAGTCACGGCATGGACATGATGTGAAGATAACTCGCGGGACTCCGAACGGCTGATCAAATTTCGGGCCGACGGGGGTATAGGCCGACGGAGGTACAGGGGTGCGCAGCCCGACGAGCCACGCACCCTCACCTCGCTCAGGTGGTACGACGCCGCCTGGCCCCCGGCCGCCGCTCACTCGGCCGCGTCACCGGATCCCCGGCCTCCAGCGCGCTCGCGCGCCTGCGCAGCCCGAACTCGGCCAGCGCCTCCGCCAGCTTGCCCGCGGACGGTTCCGGAGCCATCACGTCCACCCGCAGCCCGTGCTCCTCGGCCGTCTTGGCCGTGGCGGGCCCGATACAGGCGATCACCGTCACGTTGTGCGGCTTCCCGGCGATACCCACCAGGTTCCGCACGGTCGACGACGACGTGAAGAGCACCGCGTCGAAGCCACCGCCCTTGATCGCCTCCCGGGTGTCGGCCGGCGGCGGCGACGCCCGCACGGTCCGGTAGGCGGTCACGTCGTCCACCTCCCAGCCCAGCTCGATGAGCCCGGCGACCAGCGTTTCGGTGGCGATGTCGGCCCGCGGCAGGAACACCCGGTCGATCGGGTCGAAGACCGGGTCGTACGGCGGCCAGTCCTCCAGGAGCCCCGCAGCGCTCTGCTCGCCGCTCGGCACCAGGTCCGGCTTCACGCCGAAGGCGACCAGCGCCTTGGCGGTCTGCTCCCCGACCGCCGCGACCTTGATCCCCGCGAAGGCCCGGGCATCGAGCCCGTACTCCTCGAACTTCTCCCGGACCGCCTTCACCGCGTTGACCGAGGTGAACGCGATCCACTCGTACCGCCCGGTGACGAGCCCCTTGACGGCCCGCTCCATCTGCTGGGGCGTGCGCGGCGGCTCGACGGCGATCGTCGGCACCTCGTGCGGCACGGCCCCGTACGACCGCAGCTGGTCGGAGAGCGACGCCGCCTGCTCCTTCGTCCGCGGCACGAGCACCTTCCAGCCGAACAGCGGCTTGGACTCGAACCACGACAACTGGTCGCGCTGCGCGGCGGCGGACCGCTCACCGACCACGGCTATCACCGGCCGGCCGCCGTCCGGCGAGGGCAGCACCTTCGCCTGCTTCAGCGTCTGCGCGATGGTGCCGAGGGTGGCGGTCCAGGTCCGCTGCCGGGTCGTCGTACCGGCGACGGTGACGGTCAGCGGGGTGTCCGGCTTGCGGCCGGCGGCGACCAGCTCGCCGGCGGCCGCGGCCACCGAGTCGAGCGACGTCGACACGACGACCGTCCCGTCCGAGGCACCCACCTCGGTCCAGCACCGGTCGGAGGCGGTACGGGCATCCACGAAGCGGACGTCCGCGCCCTGCGCGTCCCGCAGCGGCACACCGGCGTACGCCGGCACCCCGACCACGGCCGCGACACCCGGCACGACCTCGAACGGCACACCCGCTGCGGCGCAGGCGAGCATTTCCTCGGTCGCGTACGTATCAAGTCCCGGGTCCCCGGACACCGCACGGACGACCCGCCTGCCACCCCGTGCGGCCTCCATGACAAGATGAGCCGCATCCCGCACGGGCGGGAGGGAAGCAGTTGTTGACGCACCGTCAACAACCGTCAGTTGAGGCGCGCCTGTGCCCGGATACGGGTCCGACGACGGATCCGGATTCGTGGGCACGACGGAGACGCCCTGCCTGGCGTGGGCCCTGATCACGTCGAGCACGTCGTGCTCGGCGACCAGGACGTCCGCGCTGGACAGTGCCTCCACGGCACGCAAGGTCAGCAGTCCCGGATCCCCGGGTCCGGCACCCAGGAAGGTGACGTGCCCGTGATCGAGGCCGGCGGGAAGGTTGGTGGGGCTCACTGTGCTCGCTCCCCCATCAGACCGGCCGCGCCCTGGGCAAGCATCTCGGCGGCGAGTTCGCGACCGAGCGCCGTCGCCTGGTCGTATGTCTCGGGCACGGGACCGGTGGTGGACAACTGCACCATCCGGGTGCCGTCGGTCGTGCCGACGACTGCCCGCAGGCGCATTTCCTTGACAATCTGCCCGTCGGCCAGCAGGTCGGCCAGCGCGCCCACAGGGGCGGAGCAGCCGGCCTCCAGGGCGGCGAGCAGTGATCGCTCGGCGGTCACGGCGACCCGCGTGAACGGGTCGTCGAGTTCCCCGAGCAGGGCGACGAGCTCCGCGTGGTGCGCGGCGCACTCGATCGCCAGTGCCCCCTGGCCGGGGGCGGGCAGAACCGTGTCGACCGACAGGAAGTCGGTCACCTCGTCGATGCGGCCGATCCGGTTCAGTCCGGCGGCCGCCAGTATGACGGCGTCCAGCTCGCCGTCGCGGACGTACCCGATCCGGGTGTCGACGTTTCCGCGTATCGGCACCGTCTCGACGTCCAGCCCGTGGGTCCGCGCGTACGCGTTCAGCTGCGCCATCCGGCGCGGCGAACCCGTGCCGATGCGCGCCCCGCGGGGCAGGTCGGTGAACTTCAGCGCGTCCCGGGCGACGATCACGTCGCGCGGGTCCTCGCGCACCGGTACGGCGGCCAGCACCAGGTCGGCGGGCTGGGTGGTCGGGAGGTCCTTCAGCGAGTGAACCGCGAAGTCGACCTCGCCGCGCAGCAGCGCGTCCCGCAGGGCGGTCACGAAGACACCCGTGCCGCCGATCTGTGCGAGGTGCTCGCGGGAGGTGTCGCCGTAGGTGGTGATCTCCACCAGCTCGACGGGCCGCCCGGTCACCCGGCTCACGGCTTCCGCCACCTGCCCGGACTGGGCCAGGGCGAGTCTGGATCGCCTGGTCCCCAGCCTCAGTGGATTGTCACTCATGCCGGTCGGTCCTTCTTGTCTGTGCTGTCCACGGCCCGGGAGACGGCGGCAACCGTCTCGGGGTCGAGGTCGAACAGGGTCCGCAGCGCGTCCGCGTACCCGGCGCCGCCGGGCTCGGCCGCGAGCTGCTTGACCCGTACGGTCGGCGCGTGCAGCAGCTTGTCCACGACCCGGTGCACGGCCTGCCGGATCTCTCCGCGCTGCCGTTCGTCCAGGCCGGGCAGGCGCCCGTCGAGCCGCGCGATCTCGTTCGCGACGACATCGGCGGCCATCGTCCGCAGCGCCACGACGGTGGGCGTGATGTGCGCCGCGCGCTGGGCCGCGCCGAAGGCGGCGACCTCGTCCGAAACGATCCGCCGGACCTCGTCCACGTCGGCCGCCATCGGGGCGTCCGCGGACGCCTCCGCCAGCGACTCGATGTCCACCAGCCGCACCCCGGCCAGCCGGTGCACGGCCGCGTCGATGTCGCGGGGCATGGCGAGGTCGAGGAGGAAGAGCTCGGGGGCGGGCCGGACGAACCCGGCGACCGGCTCCGGCCTGCGCCGCTCCGGGATCCGGCCGACCCGGGCGGCGGCCGCGGCCAGCGCCCCGATCAGCTCGGCCTCGGCCTCGGGGGTACGACGGCCGGCCTCCCGGATGTCCACCGTCCCGTTGTCCACCCAGGCCGCGTGCTGCTCCAGCTGGGCGGCGGCCATGCCAGCGACGGCGGCCTCCCCCATCACGGAGAAGCCGCTCTGCTCGGCGGTGAGGTCGAGGGGGCAGTTCTCGTCGGTACCGAGGCCGGTACCGGTAGCGGCCGGCAGCTGCTTCGGCGCCGACGCCACGTCGATCTCGGCGGCGGGCTCACCCGTCCGCCCCTCGACCGCCGCCGCGACCGCCTCGGCGGTCAGCACCAGCCCCGTCGCCCCCGTGCACGACACCACGACGTCGGCACGTGTCAGCTCGCCCGGCACCGCATCCATCGGTACCGCGCGGGCCGTCACGTCCGTCTCGTCGTTCTCGGTCAGGATCTGCGCCAGCCGCTCGGCACGGTCGAACGTGCGGTTCGCGACGACGATCTCCGCGACCCCCGCCCGCGCGAGCGTGGCGGCGGCCAGCGAGGACATCGATCCGGCGCCGATGACCAGCGCCTTCCTGCCCCTGGCCCAGTCCTGCACGTCGCCGCCGGCGGCCAGCTGCTCCAGCCCGAAGGTGACCAGGGACTGTCCGGCCCGGTCGATCCCGGTCTCGGAGTGGGCGCGCTTGCCGACCCGCAGCCCCTGCTGGAACAGGTCGTTCATCAGCCGCCCGGCGCTGTGCAGCTCCTGCGCCCGGGCGAGGGAGTCCTTGAGCTGCGCGAGGATCTGCCCCTCGCCGACGACCATCGAGTCGAGCCCGCAGGCCACCGAGAACAGGTGGTGGACCGCGCGGTCCTCGTAGTGCACGTAGAGATAAGGGGTGAGCTCGTCCAGTCCCACCCCGCTGTGCTGGGCGAGCAGCGTGGACAGCTCGGCGACCCCGGCGTGGAACTTGTCCACGTCGGCGTAGAGCTCGATGCGGTTGCAGGTCGCGAGCACCGCGGCCTCGGTGGCCGGCTCGGCGGCGACCGTGTCCTGGGCCAGCTTGACCTGGGCGTCCATGCTGAGCGCGGCCCGCTCCAGAACGCTGACCGGGGCGCTGCGGTGGCTCAGCCCGACGACGAGGAGACTCATGCCGGCATCACGGCGGGTACGTCCCCGTCGGGCCCCTGCTCGCTGGAGTCCTGGTGCGCGGCGACAGGCGGGACCGTCCCCTCGTGCTCCTCGCCGGCCTTGCGCTGCTCGTGGAAGGCGAGGATCTGCAGCTCGATGGAGAGGTCGACCTTGCGTACGTCGACGCCGTCCGGGACGGACAGCACGGTCGGCGCGAAGTTCAGGATGGAGGTGACCCCGGCGGCCACCAGCCGGTCGCAGACCTGCTGGGCGACGCCCGGCGGGGTGGTGATCACGCCGATGGAGACGCCGTTGTCGGAGACGATCTTCTCCAGGTCGTCGCTGTGCTGCACGGCGATCCCGGCGACCTGCCGTCCGGTCATCGCCGGATCGGCGTCGATCAGCGCGGCGACCCGGAAGCCGCGGGAGGCGAACCCGCCGTAGTTGGCGAGGGCGGCACCCAGGTTTCCGATACCGACGATCACAACCGGCCAGTCCTGGGTCAGGCCCAGCTCACGGGAGATCTGGTAGACGAGATACTCGACGTCGTAGCCGACACCGCGCGTTCCGTACGAACCCAGGTAGGAGAAGTCCTTGCGCAGCTTCGCGGAGTTGACCCCCGCGGCCGCGGCCAGCTCCTCCGAGGAGACCGTGGGGACCGAGCGCTCCGACAGTGCGGTCAGAGCGCGGAGGTACAGCGGAAGCCGGGCGACGGTGGCCTCGGGGATCCCTCGGCTGCGGGTCGCCGGTCGGTGAGTTCGGCCAGTTGCCACGGTGCTCCAACGGGTTGAGCGGGGCTGCGGACGGTCACACGTACCCAGACCGCCCCGTCGACAGCAGGCTATGTCTTTGTGAACGCGTGCACAAAGATGGTGTCCGATTTGCCCGGCCAACGTGACCGGGGTCACGCACCCCTGGCGCGGCCGTACGGAACCGGCGCACACCCGCTCGCGCTCCCTCTCCGATGGGGGCAAAATCGTACACACTCCTCACAAATCCCGCCCCCGAGACCAGACCGCCGTCGATCCTAAGCGACTTTCCAGCCGGTTTGGACTAGTCGGTCAGTGCCTTGCGGAGCCGTTCCTCGTTCACGCGCCAGAAGGTGTGCTGTTCGCCGTCGACGAGTACCACCGGGATCTGTTCCCAGTAGAGATCGTGCAGTTGCGAATCCTGGGTGATGTCCTTCTGCTCCCAGGGCACTCCGAGATCGCCGCACACCTTCTCGACCACGACCTGTGCGTCATCACACAGATGGCAGCCGGGTTTACGGATGAGGGTGACCGATCGCGCACTCGGCGCGGGCGCCTTCCGGCCAAAGAGGGGACTCATGACGTCCATTGTCCCGCCCCTGGCAGGGCATGTCCGCCGCCTTCTGCACGGCTTCTTCGCTTTGTTTAACGACCTGGTCGCGGAGAGTTCACACCCATCCAACTCCCGTGACTCCGGAACCCCCGAACAAACTGGCTATGCTCACGACATGGCCGCTCTCGGATGGCTCACTCCCCGTAGGCGCTCCGCCACGGCGCGGAGCGTGTTGGCAGGCGAGGCCTCGGCGGAGGCCGCGCGCAAGAACCAGGAAGCGACGGCGCCCCTCGACGAGGCCGCGGAGCCGGACTTTCCGGTGCTCGGCGACGACAAGGCCGCCGCGTTCTTCGACCTGGACAACACCGTCATGCAGGGCGCCGCCATCTTCCACTTCGGCCGTGGCCTGTACAAACGGAAGTTCTTCGAGACCCGCGACCTCGCCAGGTTCGCCTGGCAGCAGGCGTGGTTCCGGCTGGCCGGCGTCGAGGACCCCGAGCACATGCAGGAGGCGCGGGACTCCGCCCTGTCCATCGTGAAGGGCCACCGGGTCGCGGAGCTCCAGACCATCGGCGAGGAGATCTACGACGAGTACATGGCCGAGCGCATCTGGCCCGGCACCCGCGCCCTCGCCCAGGCCCACCTGGACGCGGGCCAGAAGGTGTGGCTCGTCACAGCGGCCCCGGTGGAGATCGCCGGCGTGATCGCCCGCCGGCTGGGCCTGACCGGCGCGCTGGGCACGGTCGCCGAATCGGTGGACGGCGTCTACACGGGCAAGCTGGTCGGCGAGCCCCTGCACGGCCCCGCCAAGGCGGAGGCGGTACGCGCCCTGGCCGCCGCCGAGGGCCTCGACCTCTCCCGCTGCGCGGCCTACAGCGACTCCCACAACGACATCCCGATGCTCTCCCTGGTCGGCCACCCCTACGCCATCAACCCGGACACGAAGCTGCGCAAACACGCCCGCGAACTGGACTGGCGCCTGCGTGACTACCGCACGGGCCGCAAGGCGGCGAAGGTGGGCATCCCGGCGGCGGCGGGCGTGGGCGCGGTTGCCGGTGGCACTGCGGCCGCGATCGCGTTGAGCCGACGGCGCCGGTAGGGCACGGCCGGCGGAGTATCGCCGTAGGACTGCGGCCCGGTTCCCGGCTGCGGGCGCGATGTGGCTGATCGCGCCCACGCGGCGGTAGCCGCACATCAAATACAGCCCCGCGCCCCTGACGGGGCGCTGCTCAACCGTGCCCTACATAGCTGCGGGCAGGCGTGCCGCAGGGCGGCACGGGTGGGCGCAGCGGCACCCTGCCAGCGCCGGTAAGCGTCCCCACCCCCGGCCCCCACCCGCCGCGCGCCCGGAATTATCGCGCGGTCACCCCAACACGCCCCGCACATCGCCGAAACCCGCACGTTTACGTTCAACAACCGATCACTCTAGGGCCCTTGAGGCGCCGCCAAACAGTTACAGAAGCGACGCAATCGATGATTTGAGCAACTCGGTGTAGCAGTGCCTGCACGAAGCGTTATTCTCCTCAGACGCAAACCGGTACCCCTCCGTCGCTACGACGGGTGAAAGGTTCCGTACTGCACGTGATGGAAGCTCTGCCTCTGGGAGTCCCGTGTACCCACACGTCGGGGTTGACGCCTCGGGCCTGGCTACGCTGCGCGCAACAGTCGCGACGGTCAAAGAGACGCTGCGCGGCCTTGTCCCGACCGCGTACGCCGCCCCCGCCTTCGCCACCGCCGCACCCGTCGGCCCGTGCTACGCACTGGCCGACGGCATGGAACAGGTGCCTGCCCGCAGCGCCGTCGCCGAGGGCCGCCGGTCCGGCGACGGACGCGGCGTGGGCAGACGCGGCCGCACCACCGGCCCCACCACCACCGCCCGCCGCCCGGCCGCGGACAGCGACAGCGCCCGGATGATGGACCTCGTGGAGCGCGCCCAGGCCGGCGAGGCCGACGCCTTCGGCCGCCTCTACGACCAGTACAGCGACACCGTCTACCGCTACATCTACTACCGCGTCGGCGGCAGGGCGACCGCCGAGGACCTCACCAGCGAGACGTTCCTGCGCGCTCTCAGAAGGATCGGCACCTTCACCTGGCAGGGCCGCGACTTCGGCGCCTGGCTGGTCACCATCGCCCGCAACCTGGTCGCCGACCACTTCAAGTCGAGCCGCTTCCGCCTGGAGGTCACCACCGGCGAGATGCTCGACGCCAACGAGGTCGAGCGCTCCCCGGAGGACTCCGTCCTGGAGTCCCTCTCCAACGCGGCCCTGCTCGACGCCGTGCGGCGCCTCAACCCCCAGCAGCAGGAGTGCGTGACGCTCCGCTTCCTCCAGGGCCTCTCGGTCGCCGAGACCGCCCGGGTGATGGGCAAGAACGAGGGTGCCATCAAGACCCTCCAGTACCGGGCCGTGCGCACCCTCGCCCGGCTCCTCCCGGACGACGCGCGCTGAACCGGCCACCCTGGGCGACATTCAACTCACGTTCCGTGAAAGCATGTTGCCTTTCTCAGCCGATCACCGGTCGTCCGTAACCCAAGTGCCGAGCCGCTCGTTGTGCGGGATACAGGCTCCCTGTGGTCACGTCCGACCAGTCCCTGATCACCCGATCGTGTGGATTGGTCGGGGGCGTGCAACCCTCAGGACCCCCTGGGGAGTCGACCGTCATGACGAGAGGAGGTGCCGCCAGTGATCACGAACGTATCGGCCCACCGGCGGGCGAACGCCTTCGCCCAGGCTCTGGAGGAGCAGCCCGACCGGGACCCGGCGGCCGAGCCGTCCGGGGAACCGGCGGGCGATCCACCGGCCGCCCCGGACCGGGCCGAACGGACCGAGCGGGGCGAGCTGTTGGCCCTGGCGACGGAGCTTGCCGCACTGCCCAAGCCCGAGCTCGACCCGAAGGTCAAGGTCGTCCAGCGGGCCCAGTTGGTGGCCGCGATGGAGGCCATGCTGGCGGAGGGCACCCTGGGCAGGGCGGCGGACGCTTCGGTTCCCGAGCAGCGTGCGCCCCGTTCCAAGGGCGCACACCGGGCCAGCCCGCTGGGCAAGCTGCGGCCGCGTTCCCGGCTCACCAAGGGGCTCGCCGCGGGCGGACTGAGCGTCGGCGTGGCCGCCGGAGCCTTCGGCGGGGTAGCCGCCGCCAGCTCCGACGCCCTGCCCGGCGACTCGCTGTACGGCCTCAAACGCGGCATCGAGGACTTCAAGCTCAACTATCTGGCCGACGGCAACGACCAGCGCGGCCAGACCTACCTCGACCAGGCCTCGACCAGGCTGATGGAGGCCCGCCGGCTGATGGACCGCGGTCGCGGCGGCCACCTCGACCACGAGTCCATCGGTGAGATCCGCCGCACCCTGTCCGGCATGCAGCAGGACGTCACCGAGGGCCACCGGCTGCTGCACGAGGCGTACGAGCGCGATCCGGACTCACTGGGCCCCATCCAGGCCCTGTCCGCCTTCGCCCAGTCCCACCGCGAGGCCTGGGGCGCCCTGCGCGAGAAGCTCCCGGTCCAGCTCGGGGACGTCAGTCAGCAGGTGTCGTCGGTCTTCGACGCCATAGACCAGGAGGTCGCCCCGCTGCAGTCCCTGCTCCCCCAGCCGTCCCAGAACACCGGCGGCACCGGCAAGCAGGGCTCAGGCGCGGCGTCCACCGGCTCCTCCGGCAGCCATCGGTCGACGACCCCGTCCACCTCCGGCAGCTCCGCCTCGGGCCACGACTCCGGCACCAGCAGCCCGAGCGGCTCGGCCTCCGGCAACATCGGCGAGGGCCTCATCGGCGGCAGCACGGGCGGCCTCCTCGACCCCCCGAAAACCGGTTCGAGCACCCCGTCCCCGTCCAAGAGCGCATCCAGCGCACCGGACGTCACCCTGCCCCCGCTCCTACCAGGTCTCCTGCCAGGCCTGGGCATCGACAGCGAGGACAGCAGCAACTAACACCCCCCGCGCCCCCAAGGCGGCGAAGCCGCCGCCTTGGGGGCGCGGGGCTGTATCTGATATGCGGCTCCGCCGCGTGGGCGCGACCAGCCCCCACCCACCCGCACGCAACACTCAACGCATCGCGGCTCAGAAAAAAACCGACCGCCGCTGCACCAGCAACTTGTACAGCGTGTGCTGAATCTGTTCCCGCACCTGATCGGTCAGGTTGAACATCAGCATCGGATCCTCGGCCGCCTCCGGCGGATAGCCGTCCGTACGGATCGGCTCCCCGAACTGAATCGTCCACTTCGTCGGCAACGGCACCGCCCCCAGCGGCCCCAGCCACGGAAACGTCGGCGTCAGCGGAAAATACGGAATCCCCAGCACCCGTGCCAGCGTCTTCGCGTTGCCGATCATCGGGTAGATCTCCTCGGCCCCCACGATCGAGCAGGGAATGATCGGCACCCCCTGCCGCAGCGCGGTGGACACGAACCCACCCCGCCCGAACCGCTGGAGCTTGTACCGCTCGCTGAAGGGCTTCCCGATGCCCTTGAACCCCTCCGGCATCACCCCCACCAGCTCGCCCTGCCCCAGCAGCCGTTCGGCGTCCTCGGCGCACGCGAGCGTGTGCCCCAGCTTCCGCGCCAGCTCGTTCACCACCGGCAGCACGAAGACCAGGTCCGCCGCGAGCAGCCTGAGGTGACGATTCGCCGGATGCTGGTCGTGCACGGCGACCTGCATCATCAGCCCGTCCATCGGCAGCGTCCCGGAGTGGTTGGCGACGATCAGCGCACCGCCCTGGGCCGGGATGTTCTCCATGCCCTTCACGTCCACGCGGAAGTACTTCTCGTACACCGGCCGCAGCAGGGACATCAGGACCTGGTCGGTCAGCTCCTCGTCGTACCCGAAG
Source organism: Streptomyces hyaluromycini (assembly GCF_002217755.1). GTDB lineage: Bacteria > Actinomycetota > Actinomycetes > Streptomycetales > Streptomycetaceae > Streptomyces > Streptomyces hyaluromycini. Next base: position 1,716,423 of record NZ_BCFL01000016.1, read on the forward strand.
TCGTCGACCTCGTAGTCGCCGGTCAGCCGCCGCCGCAGAAACGCGAGTCCGCGCGCGACGCGCTGCTCCAGGCCGGCCTCGTCGTGCGGCGGCTGCTCCACGCCCGTCTCAGGGTTCTCCCGGGTCACATGCACATCTTCCTGCGCGGGGATCCGCCCGGCGAGAGGCTGGACCTCACGCACCACGGCGGGATCACGCACCGCCGCAGGCTCCCGCACCCCCGCCTGCTCGCCACCGCCCTTGCGCCGGCCTGCCGCGGCCCGGCGCCGGGCCGGCCGCTGCACCGCAGCCCCGCGGGACCGGTCGTCGTCGAACGGAATGACCTTGGCGTCCGCCATCGTTGCTGCGCTCCTCAGTTGGCGCTCTGGGTCGGGTTCTTCGTCGGGGTCCGCGCCGCGGTCTGCGCCGGCGACTTCCCACCGCTCAGGGCGGGCAGCGCGGCGATCCGGTCGACCGCCGCGGCCACGGCCTGGGGCGGCAGCAGCCCCGGGGCCTGGGCGCGCACGAAGTCCTCGAAGGTCTGCGCCGTCGTGTACTTCGGCCGGAATCCCAGCGTCTCGCGCATCTGGACCGTGTCCACCACCCGGCCGTGCGTCAGCAGCCGGATCTGCTCGGGCGAGAAGTCGCTCATGCCGAGCGTCCGTACCAGGGACCCGGCCCAGGTGACCGCCGGCAGCAGCAACGGCACGGTAGGCCGCCCCAGCCGCCGCGAACACTGCGAGAGCAGCAGCACCCCGTCACCCGCGATGTTGAACGTGCCGCTGTTCAGAGTCCCCCGCTCCGGCTCGTGCGAGGCGATCCGCAGCACGTCGATCACATCGTCCTCGTGCACGAACTGCAGCCGCGGGTCGTACCCGAAGACGGTGGGCAGCACGGGCAGCGAGAAATAGGAAGCGAGCGGGGTATCCGCGGTCGCCCCGAGGATATTGGCGAACCGCAGCACGCACACCGCCACGTCGGGCCGCCTTCTGGCGAACCCCCGCACATACCCCTCCACCTCCACCGTGTCCTTCGCGAACCCGCCGCTGGGCAGCGATTTCGGCGGGGTGGTCTCGGTGAAGACGGCCGGATCCTTCGGCGCGGAGCCGTACACGTTCGTACTGGACTTGATCACCAGCCGCTTCACGTTCGGCGACTTCTGGCAGGCGCCGAGCAGCTGCATCGTCCCGATGACGTTGGTCTCTTTGACGGTGGCCCGGCTCCCGCTGCCGAGCGGCGTTCCGGTCACGTCCATGTGGACGACGGTGTCGGCGCCGCTCTCGGCCAGCACCCGGGCGATGGTCGGCTGCCGGATGTCGGTCTGGATGAAGTCCGCCCCGCCCAGATGATGCTCGGGCGGCACCGCGTCCACGGCGACCACCCGGTCCACTTCGGGATCACGCTGGATCCGCCGTACGAACCGGCCCCCGAGTTGACGGGCCACTCCGGTCACGAGCACGACCTTCCCCAAGATCAGCGCCTTTCTTCCGTGTTCCCGTATGCGGGCCAACTTAGCGGGTTGATGTTGCGCTGGCATGACCCCCAGCAGGCCACGACAGGCCGCAACGGCCGGAAAATGCAGTGGCCCCCCACCGTACTGGTGGGGGGCCACACACAAGCTCTCGCGGCTCGGCGCCGTAATTACTTCTTGTTACGACGCTGAACACGCGTGCGCTTGAGCAGCTTGCGGTGCTTCTTCTTGGCCATCCGCTTGCGCCGCTTCTTGATAACAGAGCCCACGACTACCCTCGCTCACTTCTCATCACTCGGTGCTGGGCATCATGGGCCCATACGACCTACGAGGGGCTAGCCTACCCGCCCGAGCGCTGAGCTCGTAATCGAGGTGCTCCGGGTATCCCGAAACCGTCGTCAGGCGGTCTCCACCCCCACATAGCTCTCGCGAAGGTACTCGTGTACCGCTTGCTCGGGGACGCGGAAGGACCGCCCCACCCGAATCGCGGGCAGATGACCGCTGTGCACCAGCCGGTACACGGTCATCTTCGACACTCGCATCACCGCGGCGACCTCCGCCACGGTCAGGAACACAACCTCGTTCAGAGGCCTCTCGCCAGCTGCCATGACACACCTGAACCTTCCGCACTCGACGGGCCACCGGCTTCCCCTTCCGGTGACTCTTCGTCGTTGCGTGCTCACTCCCCAATGTAGGGGCGGGTGATGCGAGTGGGGAAGAGGTGCACCCATCGGCGGCCTACTGTGACAGACACGCTCGATTGAGTACGTAGCGGGTAAGCGGCGTGTAGTAATCAGACCGCACGCCGTCATCAACCGGAACGGCGACGGACACGGCCCCCTCGGCCTCCCCCACAAAGAGCGCGGGGTCATCCGTATCCGCCAGCCCAATGGCCTCAACCCCGAGCTGACCTGCACCGCAGACCCACCCATGGTCCCCGACCACCAGCTCCGGCAAGGGCCCTCCACCCCCCGCCGCCGCATCCAGCGCCACCCGAACCGGCAGCGGCGAATGCGTATGCGCACCCGGCGCACAACCGGGGCGTTCACGGCCCACTTCTCTCATGAACCCGACGCCTCGTACGTAATCCAGGCTGCACGTACGTAGGCCGAACCGGGTCGTTATGTCGACACAGCGACCCTGCGCGGGGGTGAGAACCTCACATCCCGCCGCCGACAGCGCGTCCGCGAGACCGGCGTAGAACCCGATCAGCCGGTGCGGATGCCCGGTCCCGAACAACACGGGCGCCCGCCGCCGGGCGACGGCCCCCACCCGCTCGGCGAACGCATCCAGCCCCGCGACCGTCAAGTCGGGATCGATCACATCATGCCCTGAAACACACCGCGGATCGTCCGAAACCCCACACTTGGCAGCCATCAACCGAACCAACTCCGCCTCTCCCCACCCCCCTTGCGGATCAATCCCGATCAACACCCGAGGATCCCGAGCAGCGAACAGCCGATAACTACGAAGACTCCGCTCCCGCGAGGTCCCCACCACCCCCGCCAGCCCAGCAGCCACCAAATAACCCCGAAGCCCACCACCACTCAACACACCAGAAATCCTGACGCCCCCCGCCCCACCCCACCCCCAGAACAGCCGAACACCGCACAGTCGGCGTAACGCCGACTAAGCCAGCCCGTCCGGCGTCTGCCGGCATAACGCCGGCTAAGTCAGCCCGTCCGGCGTCCGAGGACGAGACCCGGTCCGCACCCCCACTCTCCAGCCCGTCCTGCGTCCGCGGACGAAGACCGGCGGGCACCACTCTCCAGCCCGTCCGGCGTCTGAGAACGAGACCCGGTCCGCACCCCCACTCTCCAGCCCGTCCTGCGTCCGCGGACGAAGACCGGCGGGCACCACTCTCCAGCCCGTCCGGCGTCTGAGAACGAGACCCGGTCCGCACCCCCACCCACCAGCCCGCCCGGCGTCCGCGGACGAGAGCCGGCCCGCACCCCCACCCACCAGCCCGCCCGGCATTCGAGGACGAGATCCGGCCCGCGCCCCCCCTCCCAGCCCGTCCGGCGTTTGAGGACGAGGCCGTTCAGGCCGAAGCGGGGGTGCGGGGGCGGCAGCCCCCGGAACGGGCGGTCGAAGGGGGTCCACCCCCTGGAGGACGGGACGGGTAGGGGCGGCGGGGGCGAGAACCCGCCTACGCCAGCAACCCCCGCAGCGGAAACACAGCCCGCCGCGTAGCCAGCACGGCCTGATCCAAGCGATCAGCGGGGTCGTACCCGGCCTCCCACCCCGCCCACCCCACCGGCCACCGCCCATCCGTCATCCGCCCAGGCCCCAACTGCCGAGTCCGAGCGAACACTTCCTGCCGCCACCCCTCAGGCACCAACGCCTCAGGCGCAACCTCCCGCCCCGCAGCAATCCCCACCAGATGCGTCCACGACCGCGGCACGACATCCACCACCTCGTACCCGCCCCCACCCAACGCGACCCACTTCCCCCCGGCGTACTCATGCGCCAGCTCATGACACGCCACCTGCACCGCCCGCTGCGCATCCAGCGAAACGGCCAGATGGGCCAGCGGATCCTCGAAGTGCGTATCGGCGCCGTGCTGCGTCACCAGCACCTGCGGCCGGAAGTCGGCGACCAGCTCCGGCACGACGGCGTGAAACGCCCGCAGCCACCCCGCGTCCCCGGTCCCCGCCGGCAGCGCCACGTTCACCGCGGCACCCTCCCCCGCCCCGGCACCGACCTCCTCCGGCCACCCGGTCTGCGGGAACAACGTACGCGGATGCTCGTGCAGCGAGATCGTCAGAACCCGCGGATCCTCCCAGAACGCGGCCTGCACCCCGTCCCCGTGATGCACGTCCACATCCACATAGGCGACCCGCTCGGCCCCCAGCTCCAGCAACCGCGCAATCGCCAGCGAGGCGTCGTTGTAGATGCAGAACCCCGACGCGGCCCCCGGCATCGCATGGTGCAACCCGCCCGCGAAGTTCACGGCGTGATCGACGTCCCCCCGCCACACCGCCTCCGCCGCCCCCACCGACTGCCCGGCGATCAGCGCGGACACCTCGTGCATCCCGGCGAAGGCGGGGTCGTCCTCCGTCCCCAGCCCGTACGACTGGTCGGCCGCCGCCGGATCCGCCGAGGCCGCCTTCACGGCCTCGATGTAGTCCTCCCGGTGCACCAGCCGCAGCGTCGACTCCCCGGCCGGCTTCGCCGCGACCACATCCACCGCCCGATCAAGCCCGAAGGCACTGACCAGACTCCGGGTCAACGACAGCCGGACCGGATCCATCGGATGGCCCGGACCGAAGTCATAGCCCGTTACTGCCTCGTCCCACATCAGCTGTGCGCGGCCGCTCATGCCCGCCACCGTATCGGTCCGACCTGGTCGCGAACGAACGGGCGTACACCAGCGTCACCAGCACCAACACCATCGGCACCAGCATCGCCCCGCGATAACTCCACGCGTCGCCCAGCGCACCCACCAACGGCGAACCGATCAGAAACCCGACGTAGTTGAAGATGTTCAGCCGAGCGATGGCCGCGTCCGAAGCTCCCGGGAACAACCTGCCCGCCGCCGCGAAGGTCTGCGGCACCAGGACACACAACCCCAGCCCCAGCAGAGTGAACCCGACCATGCCGACCCAGGCCCCCGGCGCCCCCGCCACGACCGCGAACCCGACGGCCGCCACCACCGCCCCCAGCCGTACGACGGGTACGGCACCGAACCGACGTACCCCGAAGTCCCCGATGCCCCGCCCGACCAGCGTGGTCACCATGTACACGTTGTACGGCACGGTGGCGAGCTGCTCACTGCTGCCCAGCACGTCCTTCAGGTACTTCGCACTCCAGTTGGAGACGGTCGAGTCCCCGATATAGGCGAAGGTCATCACCAGGCACAGCGGCAGCAGCACCTTGAAGACGACACCGCCCCCGGCCCCGCCGACCGCCCCGTCCTCCACCGGCGCGGGATCACCGTCCACATACCAGCGGCTCCCCACCAGCGCGGCCGGCAGCAGCACCGCGACGACCGGCAGATACGACACCCACAGCGCGAGATGCCAGTGCGCCCCCACCCAGGCCAGCGAGGCCCCGAGGATCCCGCCCAGGCTGTACACGGCATGGAAGCTGAGCATGATGCTGCGCCCGTACGTCCGCTGCAGACTCACCCCGAGCATGTTCATCGAGGCGTCCAGCGCACCCACCGCCAGCCCGAACGCGGCCAGCGACACCGCCAGTTCTGCCATGTTCCCGCCGGCCCCGGCCCCGAGCAGCGCCAGCATCACCACGGGCTGGGACCAGCGCAGCAGCCGGCTCGGCCGTATTCGCTTCACCAACTGCTCGGTGGTGACGCTGCCGACGCCGGCCAGGATCGGCACGGCAGCGAGAAAGACCGGCAGCAGCGCGTCGGAGACGCCGTACCGGTCCTGGATCGCGGGGATGCGCGTCACCAGCAGCGCGAAGGTGGCACCCTGAGTGAAGAAGCTGAACGCCAGCGAGGCCCTACCGCGCCGCAGCACATCTGTCATGGCGGCGAGCGTAGGGCCCCGGCGTACTCGTGGGTAGATCCAGCCAAAGATGAATTTCCTTCAGCTTTACCTCCGGCGGTCTCAGGCGGCAACAGCCGCCTCGCGCCGCGCACCGTCCTCGACGTCCTCCGCCGTCTCCTCCGTCGCCTCCTCCGCGGCCGTGACCTCGGCGGAGATCATGCGGGCCATCGGCTCCGCGGCGAGCCCACCGCTGACCACCATCCCGATCCCGATCGCACCGACCAGGATGACCGTGCCGAGCCACACCATGGTGTCGACGGGCAGTGTGTACGCCCCCACGACCCGCACCACGCACTCGGTGAGCAGCAGCACGCCCCACACGAGCGAGTAGACCCGCTCCGCCCGCCGGAACGCCGCGGACCCGAACCGCAGCCGCTCGAAGGCCGCCTCCCTGGCCGCGTCGCCCTTCACGACGAACGGCTTGAGCCCCTCGGTCATCATCGGCCGGCCCATCACCACCGACACCAGGATCGCGATCCCGATGGCGCTGCTGACCCCGCTGTCCTTGGCGAGCATCAGCCGCGGGTCGCCGGAGACGAAGCTCAGCGCCAGGGACACCACGTTCACCAGCAGGATGAGCCCTGCGAACGCGTTTCCCCGACGCTCCTTGACCACACTCCACACCGTCCGCGCCGCCGGTACCACACTGCTCCAGGCGAGCGCCGCGAAGGTGCTCATCCCGAAGGCGCCCTTGAAGAGGTAGTACGACCCGAGGGGAACCGCCACGTCCACGATCAGCGGCTTGAAGTTCTCCAGCACGCTGGGCTGCTGCTGCTTGCCTTCGTCGTTGTTCCGGGACCCGGTGTTCGTCGTCTTCGTCATGCCCTCAGCTTCGCGTCCGGGCGGGGTCCCCCAGTAGAAACGATCGTCCGGAGCTCGGCATGACAATTGTCAGCGCCGCCGCCGTGCCCCGGGTCATTCCAGCAGGTCAGCCAACTGGCCCATGTCGGAGAAGAGTTGGGTGGCACCCCGCAGCCGCTCGGCCGGTGTCATGGCCGTGAACCCGTACACGTCCATGCCGGCCGCCACGGCCGCCTGCACCCCCAGCGGGCTGTCCTCCACGACGGCACACCGCCCCGGCGCGACCCCCATCCGCGCAGCCGCGTGGAGGAACAGATCCGGCGCCGGCTTCCCGCGCCCCACGTCCTCCGAACTGAAGATCCGCGACTCGTCGAACCACCGGTCGAGCCCGGTCGTCCGGTGCCCCACCCGAATCCGCTCATGACTCCCCGACGACGCCACGCAGTACGGCACCCCGTCCGCCGCCAGCTGCTCCAGCACCTCCGCGACCCCCGCCACGGGCTTCAACTCCTCCTCGAAGGCGGCGAAGACACGTGCATGGAAGACATCGTCGAAGTCGTCCGGCAGCCGCTGCCCCGTGCGCTCCTGGACGAGGTCATGGATTCGGTGCATCGCGGATCCCATGTAGTCCCGTATGGCGTCCTCGTAGGAGGTCCGGTGCCCCAGCTCGGTGAGATAGCCGGCCAGGAGCCGGTTGGAGATGGGCTCACTGTCGACGAGAACGCCGTCGTTGTCGAAGATAACCAAGTCGTAGCGCATGCCCCGAGCTTAAACGCACCCGTAAACGCAGAAAGGCCCACGCCATGACGGCGTGGGCCTTTCTCAATATTT
>NZ_BCFL01000017.1:0-276019 GCF_002217755.1 Streptomyces hyaluromycini
TCTTCCCGGCCGCTGGGCCGTTCCGACGAGTGAGACTTTAGCGGATTCCCGGCCTCCGAGCTAATCGGCGCCGCGTCCTTTCGAACGTGGATTCCTCATTACGCGAATACGCACGCCAAAGCCCCCGACGACGTGTCGCCGATTGCTGGCAGGTACTTGCGGAATGGCTGCCCGGGGACCGACCGGAGTCGGCGCTCACGTCGGACAACCCGGAGAACACTACGTACCCGGGTAGGGCGTGTCAACTCGCGGCGGGACGGGCCCCCGGAGCGTAGGGTGGGCGGCATGACTACGCGTACGTGTACCCAGCAGTGGTGGCCCGCCTGACGGCGGCCGCGCTCACGTACGTATTCAACGGCCGCCGCTTCGGCGGCCGTTCGTGTATCTCCCTCCAGAACCTCTGAGGGCCGGCCGCCTGGGACGGCGGTCTCGACCAGAAGGTGGCGAGGGAATGACACGGGTCTTCAGCGGGATCAAGCCGACCGGGCACCTGACACTGGGGAACTACCTGGGAGCGATGCGGCAGTGGGCCGCCGTGGACCAGCACCAGGCTGACGCCCTGTTCTGCGTCGTCGATCTGCACGGGATGACCGTGGACCACGATCCGGCCCGGCTGCGCAGGCTCACCCGGCAGGCGGCGACGCTGCTGCTGGCGGCGGGGCTGGATCCGGAGCTGTGCACCGTGTTCGTGCAGAGCCATGTCGACGAGCACACCCGGTTGTCGTACGTCATGGAGTGCGTGGCGACCGACGGTGAGATGCGGCGGATGGTCCAGTACAAGGAGAAGGTCGCGAGCGAGGGGGCGCGTGGACGGGGTGTGCGGCTGTCCCTGCTGACGTATCCGGCGCTGATGGCGGCGGACATCCTGGCGTACGGGGCGGACGAGGTGCCGGTCGGGGACGATCAGGCGCAGCACGTGGAGCTGACGCGGGACCTGGCGGTGCGGTTCAACCAGCGGTACGGGCACACGTTCGTGGTGCCGAAGGCGACCGTGCCTGCGGTGGCGGCGCGGGTGATGAATCTGCAGGATCCGACGTCGAAGATGGGCAAGAGCGACGAATCGGGACCCGGGATCGTCTATCTGCTCGATGAGCCGGACGTGATCCGGAAGAAGGTCATGCGGGCCGTGACCGACAGCGGGCGGGAGGTCGTGTACGACCGGGAGGAGCGGCCCGGGGTCGCGAATCTGCTGGAGATTCTCGCTGCGTGCACGGACGGGAACCCTGAGTCACTGGCAGCCGTTCACGATTCGTACGGCGCTCTGAAGCAGGCCACCGCGGAGGCGGTGCTGGAGACGCTCAGGCCCGTGCGGGCCAGGCACAGGGAGTTGTGTGCCGATCCGGGATATGTGGAGGAGGTGCTGCGGCATGGGGCGGAGAAGGCTCGGGCGATCGCCCGGCCGATCGTCGATACGGCCTACCGGGCGATCGGGCTGTTGCCGCCCGGCGACTTCTCGGGCTCGGGCTCGGGCTCGGCGTCGGGCACCGGAGCAGTGACGGCCGAGCCCGCGTTGCACGTGGCGCGGTAGGCCCGCGGGCCTCAGTCCTTCTTGCCGGAGGCGAGTTCGCGGCTGCGGTCGCGGGCGGCTTCGAGCGCGGCGATGAGGGCGGCGCGGACGCCGTGGTTCTCCAGTTCGCGGATGGCGTTGATGGTGGTGCCGGCGGGCGAGGTGACGTTCTCACGGAGCTTGACGGGGTGTTCGCCGCTGTCGCGGAGCATCACGGCGGCGCCGATCGCGGACTGGACGATGAGGTCGTGGGCCTTGTCCCGGGGCAGGCCGAGCAGGATGCCGGCGTCGGTCATGGCCTCGACCAGGTAGAAGAAGTACGCCGGGCCCGAGCCGGACAGAGCGGTGCAGGCGTCCTGCTGGGACTCGGGGACCTGGAGGGTCTTGCCGACGGCGCCGAAGATCTCCTCGGCGGTGGCGAGGTGGGCGGCGGTGGCGTGGCTGCCGGCGGAGATGACGGACATCGCCTCGTCGACGAGGGCGGGGGTGTTCGTCATGACACGGACGACCGGGGTGCCCGGGGCGAGGCGTTCCTCGAAGAAGGAGGTGGGGATGCCCGCGGCGCCGCTGATGATGAGGCGGTCGGCGGGGACGTGCGGGGCGAGTTCGTCGAGGAGGGTGCCCATGTCCTGCGGCTTGACCGTGAGGATCAGGGTGTCGGCGGTCTTCGCGGCCTCGGGGTTGGTGACCGGGGTGACTCCGTGGCGGGTGCGGAGTTCTTCGGCCCGTTCGGGGCGGCGGGCGGTGACCAGGAGGTCGGCGGGGGCCCAGCCGGCGCGGATCATTCCGCTGAGCAGGGCTTCGCCGATCTTGCCGGTGCCGAGGACTGCGACTTTCTGACTCATGCGGTTCAGTCTGGCACCGGGGGTCGGGGCAGAGGTCGTCTGTCCGCTGGCCGGACTTCGGTGGTGGACGTCGGCGGTGGGCATCGGTGGTGGCCAAGCGGGTCCGGCCGGCGCCCCGAAGGGGCGCTGGGGGTACCCCCGGCCGAAGGCTGGGGGAGGAACTGCGCGACCAGCCACGACGGCGCCGCAGTCGGCAGACGGCACATCGCGGCTATTTCCAGCGGAGCGCTTAGGCCGTCCGGCGCCGCAGGGTGGCCGCTCCGAGGGTCAGGACCAGCAGGGCGCAGCCGGCGACGATCAGGACGTCCCTGACGAAGGTGGCGGTCATGTCGGTGTGGTGGAGGACCTCGTTCATGCCGTCGACCGCGTAGGACATGGGGAGGACGTCGGAGATGGCTTCGAGGACGGGGTGCATCTCGGAGCGGGGGGTGAACAGGCCGCAGAGGAGGAGCTGGGGGAAGATCACCGCGGGCATGAACTGGACCGCCTGGAATTCCGAGGCCGCGAAGGCCGATACGAAGAGACCGAGGGCCGTGCCGAGCAGGGCGTCGAGCAGGGCGACCAGGAGCAGGAGCCAGGGGGAGCCGGTGACGTCGAGGCCCAGGAGCCAGACGGCCAGGCCGGTGGCGAGGGCCGACTGGATGATCGCGAGGATGCCGAAGGCGAGGGCGTAGCCGGCGATGAGGTCGGCTTTGCCGAGGGGCATGGCGAGGAGGCGTTCGAGGGTGCCGGAGGTGCGTTCGCGGAGGGTGGCGATGGAGGTCACCAGGAACATCGTGATGAGCGGGAAGATGCCGAGGAGTGAGGCGCCGATGTTGTCGAAGGTCTGCGGGCTGCCGTCGAAGACGTAGCGGAGCAGCACCAGCATCAGGCAGGGGATGAGGATCAGCAGCGCGATGGTGCGGGGGTCGTGGCGGAGCTGACGCAGGACGCGCGCGGCGGTGGCGGTGGTGCGGGAGAGATTGAGGGCGCCGACGGGGATGGTGTCGGCGGTGGTGGTCGCGGTCTGGGTGGTCATCGGGCCGTTTCCTTCGTGCGGGAGTTGGCGGCGGCTTCGTCGACGAGGTGGAGGAAGGCGGCCTCGACGGTGTCGGAGCCGGTGCGGGTGCGCAGGGCCTCGGGGGTGTCGTCGGCGAGGATCTCGCCCTCGCGCATGAGGAGGAGGCGGTGGCAGCGCTCGGCCTCGTCCATGACGTGGGAGGAGATGAGGAGGGTGGCGCCGCGGGTGGCGGCGATGGAGTGGAAGAGGTTCCAGAGGTCGCGGCGCAGGACGGGGTCCAGGCCGACGGTGGGTTCGTCGAGGACGAGGAGTTCGGGGCTGCCGAGCAGGGCGACGGCGAGGGAGACGCGGTTGCGCTGGCCGCCGGAGAGGTTGCCGGCGAGGGCGTCGGCGTGGCTGGTGAGGTCGACTTCGCCGAGGACGCGGTCGACGTCGGCCCGGCGGTCGGAGGTGGGGCGGGTGGGGTCGAGGACCGAGCCGAAGTAGTCGAGGTTCTGGCGGATGGTCAGGTCGTCGTAGACGGAGGCGGCTTGGGTGACGTAGCCGATGCGGGTGCGCAGGGAGGGGTGGCCGGCGGGGCGGCCGAGGACGTTCAGGGTGCCGGTGACCTTGGCCTGGGTGCCGACGATGGAGCGCATCAGGGTGGACTTGCCGCATCCGGAGGGGCCGAGGAGGCCGGTGATCTGACCGCGCGGGACGGTGAAGTCGAGGCCGCGGAGGACGGTACGGGGGCCGCGGACCGCGGTGAGTCCGGCGGCTTGGACGGCGGGGGGCAGGGCGGAGTTGCCGGGAGCCTGGGGCGGCTCCGGCGAATAATTCACCATGTGATGAATAATGCTCGGGAGGGGGTGGGGCGTCAAGGGGAGGGGGTGGGGAGGCACGACTGCCCGCAGCTGGGAAGCCGACGCGACAGCGCCCCGTAAGGGGCGCGGGGCTGTGTTTGATGTGCGGCTACCGCCGCGTGGGCGCGCGCAACCCCCACCGGCCCGCGGCCAAGTCGCTGCCGCGGGCCGGTGCGTGCGCGGCGACGCTCAGGTGTTGAGGGCGACGAGCAGGAGGACGACGTACGTCTCCTCGACGATGCCGTCGGGGAAGGTCTCCAGGAGGTGGGCGCGTTCCGCTGCGAGGAAGGCGGTGCGGCGGTCCTCGGGGGTGACGAGGAACGCCGAGTGGCTGCCGATGTTGGCGAGGTGGGTGTCGACCGGGACGCGGCGGCTCCAGCGGACCTCGCGGCGGGCGAAGCGGAGGCGGCCGCTGGGGTCGGCGAGGCCGGTGCGGTCGGCGGACTTGCTCTGCTCCGACCTGACGTCGATACCGAAGAACCGGCTGATGCGGTCGGCGGAGTCGGCGATCCAGTCGACGTCGAGCGCGTCGGTGTTCCACCACAGCGCCAGCGCTCCGCCGGGACGCAGCACGCGCAGCGCCTCCGGCACGGAGCAGGCCGGGTCGGTCCAGTGCCAGGCCTGGGCGTAGGTGAGGAAGTCGGCGGTGGCGGCGGCGAGCGGGAGGGCGTTGCCGTTGCCGCGGACGATCGGGACGCCGGGGAGGGTGGTGTGGAACTGCGCCGCCATGCCCTCCCCCGGCTCCACCGCGACCACGTCGGCGCCGCGCGCGTGCAGAAGGGCGGTCGCGATGCCGGTGCCCGCGCCGACGTCGACCACCCGGGCGCCCCTGAGGGAGCGGCCGGCCTCCTCCTCGACGGCGTCGAGAAGGGCGGGCGGGTAGGAGGGGCGGTTCTCGGCGTACTGGGCCGCGGCGGCGTCGAAGGAGCGGGCGCGGTCGGCGTGGGAGGGAGCGGGGGTCGGGGTCGGGTTCTGGGGATGCGACTGCGACTGGCCTGTGATCATGCGGCCATGGTCCCGGGGGCGGGGCGGGGGAGACAGAGATTTCCGAGGGGTGGGCCGGATGTCACGGTCGGCCGATGCGCGGCCTCGGTGCCCGGGCCTGTTGCCTGCCTACGACCGGCAGCCGGCCCGGCCCCTGCGCCTGAGCTTCTTCTGTGCGACCGGCGCGTCGGCGACGGCGCCTGCGTTTCTCCTTCGCGACCGGCGCGGTCTGCCCGTCGGCCCTATCGCTTCCGCTTCTTCTTCGACGGGTTGCCCGAGCGGCGGGTGGTGCGGTGTTCGTGCTCCTGGACGGCGGTGTCGTACTCGGCTCGGTGGAGTTTCTCGCCGGGGGCCTCGGTGAGGGAGCGGAAGAAGTAGGCGAGGAGCGAGCCGACGAAGCCGATGGCGAGGAGTCCGCGCAGGGAGGCCTGGCGTTCGGGGTCGGGGCGCTTGCCGAAGGACTCCCAGGTGTTGCGGAAGGCCAGGGCGCTGCAGATGGCGAACATCGCGACGACGAGCACGGACACGAAGGCACCGGTGTCGGCGAGTTGGACGCCCTCGTAGGCGAGGCGGAGGACCAGGCAGGAGACGACGGCGGCGGCGAGCGAGCCCGTGGCCACGCCGATCCGGCGGGCGGTGTAGCCGTCGTCGTGGTTCACCCAGGTCGTGCCGAAGAAGCGGAGGGGCTCGGGGCGGGGTCCGCCGGTGGAGCCCGCGGGGGTGTCCGGGGTGCCTGGTTCGTCGCTCACGGGACGATTATGGCGCCGGGGGCCCGCGGGCTCCGGGACGGGGTTGGTGCGACCGGTCAGGAACAGTGGGCGGTGACGTAGCCGTCGCTGCCCGTGTGCACGTAGGTGTCCGAGACGTACGCGCTGCCGCCGATGTTGTCCCAGATGTTCGAGGTGCCGTAGTAACCGGACACCGTCGTACCCGGCGTCTGGCAGAAGAGCGTCACCTGGGAGCTCGGGGACAGGATGCGGACGATGCTGTAGGAGGTGCCCGGCCCGCTCCGGACGTTCAGTTCGACCGGGGCGGTGGTGTAGGACGCCGCGGCTGTCGCCGTCGTGGCCCAGCCCAGCACCATCATGGCCGACGTGGCGGCTGTGCCCGCGAGCATCAGTGCCCGGCGTCTCGGCGGAGTCATGGTCGGGGTCGTCCCTTCAGGAGTGCGGTCAGGCGCAGCGGTCGGCCACATAGCCGTCGCTGCCCGTGTTGACGTAGGTGTCCGAGACGAACTCGCCGTTGTCGATGTTGTCCCAGATGTTCGAGGTGCCGTAGTAGCCGGACACCGTCGTACCCGGCGTCTGGCAGAAGATCGGGACCTTGGTGTTCTCGGGGAGGGTGCGGGTGATGCTGTAGCTGGTGCCCGGGCCGCTGCGGACGTTCAGGCGGATGTTCGGGGCGACCGAGTACGTCGATACGGCGGCGGCGGTCGAGGCCGACCCCAGGATCATGAGGAAGGCTCCTGCGGAGCCCCCGAGAAGGACGGAAGCGCGTCTCAAGGGTGTCATCCCAATCCTCCTGGACCGGTCAGGAGCAGCGGTCGGCCACGTAGCCGTCGCTGCCCGTGTTGACGTAGGCGTCTGCCACGAACTCGCCGTTGCTGATGTTGTCCCAGATGTTCGAGGTGCCGTAGTAGCCGGACACCGAGGTACCGGGCGTCTGGCAGTAGACCGGGACCTTGGCGCCCTCGGGGAGGGTCCGGGTGATGTCGTAGCTGGTGCCCGGGCCGCTGCGGACGTTCAGGCGGACGCCCGGGGCGACCGAGTAATAACGGACGCCGGTGGCTGCCGCCAGCGTCGTGACGGCCTCTTCCTCGCCGCCGCCCCCGGCTTCCTGTGCTTGATCGACAGACATGTACTGCTCCCCCCACTGGACCCATGAGTGCCATGGAGTCCCGTTGATTCCCCGCATTCGAGCCACGAAACACATGTACGTAACTCGCACGCGGAGGCTAGCAAGCCGCCTCTGTCCCGTACGAGTCATCGACTAGGCTCCGTGCGTCGCGCTCCGCGGAAACAGCACGGAGGTGGTCCCTTGACGCCACAGCGCAACACCGGAGCGGGCGCGGAAGCGGAACTTCCCGAGTACGCCGGGCACTACCGCCTGGAGTCATGCCTCGGGTCCGGTGGCATGGGCGTGGTGCACCTGGCCCGCAGCACCTCGGGGCTGAAGCTCGCGGTGAAGGTCGTGCATGCGGAGTATGCCAAGGACCGTGAGTTCAGGGGCCGTTTCCGGCAGGAGGTGGCCGCCGCGCGCAAGGTCAGCGGTGCCTTCACCGCCCCCGTCGTGGACGCCGACCCCGAGGCCGATCGGCCCTGGATGGCCACCCTCTTCATCCCCGGCCCGACCCTCTCCGAGCATGTGAAACGGAACGGGCCGATGCCTCCTGCCCAGTTGCGCCGGCTGATGGCCGGACTGGCGGAGGCGCTGCGCGACATTCACAGGGTCGGCGTGGTGCACCGGGATCTCAAGCCGAGCAATGTGCTGCTCGCCGAGGACGGGCCCAAGGTCATCGACTTCGGTATTTCCCGGCCGAAAGACAGCGAACTGCGGACCGAGACCGGAAAGTTGATCGGTACGCCGCCGTTCATGGCGCCGGAGCAGTTCCGGCGGCCGCGTGAAGTGGGGCCTGCCGCCGACATCTTCGCGCTCGGGTCGGTGTTGGTGCACGCGGCGACCGGGCGGGGACCGTTCGACTCCGACAGTCCCTACGTCGTCGCCTACCAGGTCGTCCATGACGAGCCCGACCTCACCGGTGTTCCGGAGGAGCTCGCTCCGCTGGTGCTGCGCTGCCTCGCCAAGGAGCCCGAGGACCGGCCCACACCCGACGAACTGACGCGCGGGCTGCGGTCGTTGTCGGCGTCGTACGACACGCAGGCGTTCATACCGGCACAGCGGGCCACGGCCGGTGCCGCAGTCGGTGAGGACACCGGCGTGGCAACGGAGCCGGAGTCGCCGAAGGACGAGGATCCCCAGGACGAGGATCCGAGGGAGGGGCATCCGCAGCAGGTGCGCCGGCGACGGCTCCGCAGGCGGGTCGCCTTGGCCACGGGTGCCGTCGTCCTCGCGCTCGGCGCGGTCGCGGCCTTGGTCGAGTGGGCCGGCGGGAGCACCCCGCACCCTCGGGTGAGCAGTCCGAGGACGACGTCCGCCGCCTTCTCGGCCTGGCAGGCGAAGCCCGTCGCCAAGGGGGCGACCACGCCTCAATGCGCCGCCGGCGAGGGGATGTTGTTCTGCACCGAGGCGTCGGTGGCGTTCGCCCTGGACCCGGTGACGGGTGCCGTGCTCTGGCGGCACTCCGTCGCGAACGCCCTCTGGGACCGGCCGCCTGTCCTCTCCGGCGGGCTCGTCCAGCTCGTCACGGACGAGGCCCGGTACGTGACGGCGCTCGACCCGGACTCGGGCAGGAGCCGATGGCAGCGGGAACTGCCCGAGAACAAGGGGATGAAGTACGCGGGCGACATGCTCCTGCTCACGCGCGCGGACGGCACGGTCACCGGGGTGGACAGCGCGACCGGCACCACCAGGTGGAGCCGGTCGACAGGGGGTCACGGCACGGCGCGGATCGACTTCTTCCCCGCGGATCCGTCGTCGGCGTTCGTGACCAGTACGTCCGCGGACGGAACCAGCACTCAGGTCACCGTCCTGGACCCGGCCACCGGAGACGTGCAGGAGGACACCCGGTTGCAGGGACTGCTGACACCGGTCGGCGCCCAGGACGGGACGGTCTTCCTGCTGGCCGCCGATCCGGTGTACGGCGACACCGATGCCGTGGTCCGCTACACGCCGGAGTCGGGGGCCACCCGCCGGGTCAAGCTGCCCGTGCCTCGTGCGGACGCGCAGGCCGGGGTGCACGACGGCATGGTCTACGTGCTGGCCGCCACCGGCTCGCTGGACGCCGTCGACATGACGGCGGGCAGGCGCAGGTGGCACACGGAGACCTCGGTGAGCCGGGGCTCGGCCCCCGTCGCCGACGACCGGCACGTGTACTTCTCGGCTGCCGACGGCCGGCTCATGGCCGTCGACGCGCACAGCGGGGCGGCCGCCGGGCAGACCTCGTCCCGCTTCGGAACGGCCCCGGGCGGAGTCACCACCTCGGTACCCGCGCCCATGCTTCTCACCGGCCACCTCTACGCCGCCGCCCCCGACGGCACCGTCTTCGCCGTGGACGCGGGGGATCCCGGCGGCTGGTGACGGCGGGCGGCGGATGACAGCCGACGTCGAAGGGGCCGCCCCCGTGCGGGAGGCGGCCCCTTCGACGACTACGGCGGCTCAGCCCAGCTTCGACACGTCGCGCACCGCGCCCTTGTCGGCGCTGGTGGCCATCGCGGCGTAGGCGCGCAGCGCCGCGGAGACCTTGCGTTCGCGGTTCTTCGGGGCGTACACGCCGTTGAGGGCCTGCTCGCGGCGGGCCAGCTCGGCCTCGTCGACGAGGAGCTCGATCGTGCGGCCCGGGATGTCGATGCGGATGCGGTCGCCGTCCTCGACGAGGGCGATGGTGCCGCCGGAGGCCGCCTCCGGGGAGGCGTGGCCGATGGAGAGGCCCGAGGTGCCGCCGGAGAAGCGGCCGTCGGTGATCAGCGCGCAGCTCTTGCCGAGGCCGCGGCCCTTGAGGAAGGACGTCGGGTAGAGCATCTCCTGCATGCCGGGGCCGCCCTTGGGACCCTCGTAGCGGATGACGACGACGTCGCCGTCCGTCACCTGCTTGTTGAGGATCTTCTCCACGGCCTCTTCCTGGGACTCGCAGACGACTGCGGGACCCTCGAAGGTCCAGATGGACTCGTCGACGCCGGCCGTCTTCACCACGCAGCCGTCGACGGCGAGGTTGCCCTTGAGGACCGCGAGGCCGCCGTCCTTGGAGTACGCGTGCTCGACATCGCGGATGCAGCCCTCGGCCGCGTCCTCGTCCAGCGCCTCCCAGCGCTCGGACTGCGAGAACGCCTCGGCGGAGCGGACGCAGCCGGGGGCCGCGTGCCACAGCTCGACGGCCTCGGGGGACGGGGAGCCGCCGCGCACGTCCCAGGTCTTCAGCCAGTCCGCGAGGGAGGGGCTGTGGACGGAGTGGACGTCCTCGTTGAGCAGGCCGCCGCGGTGCAGTTCGCCGAGGAGGGCGGGGATGCCGCCGGCGCGGTGCACGTCCTCCATGTAGTAGGTGCGGGTCTTCGCGACGTTCGGGGCCACCTTGGCCAGGCAGGGAACCCGGCGCGAGACCTCGTTGATCTCCTCCAGGCCGAAGGGGACGCCCGCCTCCTGGGCGGCGGCCAGCAGGTGCAGGATCGTGTTGGTGGAGCCGCCCATCGCGATGTCCAGGGCCATCGCGTTCTCGAACGCGGCGAAGGTCGCGATGTTGAGCGGCAGGACCGTCTCGTCGTCCTGCTCGTAGTAGCGGCGGGTGAGGTCCATGACGGTGCGGGCCGCGTCGACGTAGAGCTGCTTGCGGGCCGTGTGGGTGGCCAGGACCGAGCCGTTGCCGGGGAGGGAGAGGCCGATCGCCTCCGTCAGGCAGTTCATCGAGTTGGCGGTGAACATGCCGGAGCAGGAGCCGCAGGTCGGACAGGCGTTCTCCTCGATCCTGAGGACGTCCTCGTCCGAGACGTTCTCGTTCGCCGCGTCGACCATCGCGTCGATCAGGTCGAGGGTGCGGACCGTGCCGTCCACGAGGGTCGCGCGGCCGGCCTCCATGGGGCCGCCGGAGACGAAGACCGTCGGGATGTTCAGGCGCAGGGCGGCCATGAGCATGCCCGGGGTGATCTTGTCGCAGTTGGAGATGCAGACCAGGGCGTCGGCGCAGTGCGCCTCGACCATGTACTCGACCGAGTCCGCGATCAGGTCGCGGGAGGGGAGGGAGTACAGCATGCCGCCGTGGCCCATCGCGATGCCGTCGTCCACCGCGATCGTGTTGAACTCGCGCGGGATGCCGCCCGCCTCCTTGATCGCCTCGGAGACGATCCGGCCGACCGGCTGGAGGTGGGTGTGGCCCGGCACGAACTCCGTGAACGAGTTCGCGACGGCGATGATCGGCTTGCGGCCGATGTCCGCACCGGGTACACCGGAGGCGCGCATAAGGGCGCGGGCGCCCGCCATGTTGCGGCCGTGGGTGACTGTGCGGGACCTCAGCTCGGGCATCGTCGCTCGCTCCTTCAGACAGATAGGGCTGCTATTGAGCGTACGCCCGATGTTCAGGCCTCGGGACGAGGTGTCCGGAATGCGGGACGAGTGTCTCGCACAGCCGGGTCTCACGGCCCGGTCAGATGCCCCTGCACCACCGGCGCGATCCGCACCACGATCTGCTCCAGGTCCGCCGACGCCAGCGGCTCCACCTTGATCACGTAGCGGAGCATCGCGCAGCCCACCAGCTGTGCCGCCGCCAGTTCGGCGCGCAGTTCCGCGTCCGGGAGTTCCAGCTGCTCCGCGAGACGGCGCAGCAGCTGGGAGGCGATCAGGCGGCGGAAGACGGCGGCGGCCGTGTCGTTGGTGACGGCGGAGCGGACGATCGCGAGGAGGGGCGTACGGGTGGTGGGGTTCTCCCAGATGCCGAAGATGAACCGGGTCAGACGCTCGCCGACGCCGTCCAGCGGGCCGTCGGCGATGGCGACGGGCGCGTTGAGCGCGGGGGCGAAGGCGACCGAGATGGCGGCCTCGAAGATCTGTTCCTTGGTGCCGAAGTAGTGGTGGACCAGGGCGGAGTCGACCCCGGCGGCCTTGGCGATGGCGCGTACGGACGTCTTCTCGTAGCCGTGTTCGGAGAACTCCCCGCGGGCGGTGACGAGGATACGGTCCCGGGTGTCGGCCGACTCGGTACGCGGCGGGCGGCCGCGGCGGCGGGCGCCGGGGTCGCTTCCAGCGGGGACGTCCGTCATCGGCGGGGTACCTTCACCGCCGAGGCGAGGTGCAGCCGGGTGAAGGCCAGGGCCTCCGCGAGGTCGGCCTCGCGCTCCGCGCCGGACATCGCGCGCCGGGTGTTGACCTCGATGACGACATGCCCGTCGAAGCCGGTGACCGCGAGCCGCTCCAGCAGTTCGGCGCAGGGCTGGGTGCCGCGGCCGGGCACCAGGTGCTCGTCCTTGGCGGAGCCGCGGCCGTCGGCGAGGTGGACATGGCCGAGCCGGCCGCCCATGCGGTCGAGCATGGCGAGCGCGTCGACGCGGGACGTCGAGGCGTGACTGAGGTCGATCGTGAAGTGCCGGTAGTCGTCCTTGGTGACGTCCCAGTCGGGGGCGTACGCGAGCATCTCGCGGTCCCGGTAGCGCCACGGATACATGTTCTCCACCGCGAACCGCACGTCCGTCTCGTTCGCCATGCGCCAGATCCCCTCGACGAAGTCGCGGGCGTACTGGCGCTGCCAGCGGAACGGGGGGTGCACGACGACCGTGCTCGCGCCCAGCTTCTCGGCGGCGGCCCGGGCCCGCTGGAGCTTCACCCAGGGGTCGGTGGACCAGACCCGCTGGGTGATCAGCAGACAGGGTGCGTGGACGGCGAGGATCGGGATGCGGTGGTAGTCGCTCAGCCGGCGCAAGGCCTCGATGTCCTGGCTGACCGGGTCGGTCCACACCATGACCTCGACGCCGTCGTAACCGAGGCGCGCGGCGATCTCGAAGGCCGTCGCCGTCGACTCCGGGTAGACGGAGGCCGTGGAGAGCGCGACCTTCGCATCCGGGATGCGGACGACGTCCCTTGGGTTTGCCACGAGGGACAGGTTACGGGGTGGGGGTGAGTGGGCAGGGGGCGCCTACTCGCCGTTGTGACCAGGGTCGCGTCGGGCGGGTGCGGGGAGAGGGGGCCGGGCGCCTACTCGCCGTTGCGGGTGCGGTGCGGTGGCGGCTGCGGCGCCGTCGTGGCTGGTCGCGCAGTTCCTCCCCCAGCCTTCCCCCCAGCGCCCCTTGCGGGGTGCCTCGGAGCCGCATATCGAATACAGCCCCGCGCTCCTGAGGGGGCGCTTACGCGGAACCCATGTGATCAAGGCGCCGCAAGATCACGCCCTCCCTCAAGGCCCAAGGACACACCTCCAGGTTCTCCACCTCCAGGAGGTCCATCGCCGCCTCCGCCACCAGCGCACCCGCCACCAGCTGGCCCGACCGGCCCTCCGACACCCCCGGGAGTGCGGAGCGCTGGGCCGTGGTCATGGCCGCCAGTCTCGGGACCCAGGCCTGCAGCGAGCCCCGCTTGAGCTCGCGCTGGACGTAGAGGCCGTCGGCGGAGCGGGCCGCACCGGCGATGCGGGCCAGCTGCTTGAAGGTCTTGGAGGTGGCGACCACGTGGTCGGGGGCGCCGAAGCGGCTGAACTCGCCGACCGTACGGGCGATCTCGGCGCGTACATGGCGGCGCAGCGCCCGTATGTCGTCGGAGGAGGGCGGGTCGCCGGGGAGCCAGCCCGCGGTGAGCCGGCCGGCGCCGAGCGGCAGCGAGACGGCCGTGTCGGGCTCCTCGTCGATGCCGTACGCGATCTCCAGGGAGCCGCCGCCGATGTCCAGGACCAGCAGCTTTCCGGCGGACCAGCCGAACCAGCGGCGGACCGCGAGGAAGGTCAGCCGGGCCTCCTCGGCGCCGCTGAGGACCTGGAGCTCGACACCGGTCTCGGCCTTCACGCGCGCGAGGACGTCGTCGGCGTTGCTGGCCTCGCGCACGGCGGAGGTGGCGAACGGCAGCAGGTCCTCGACGCCCTTGTCCTCGGCGGCCTGCAGGGCGTCCTGGACGACATCGACCAGTTTCTCGACCCCGTCGGGGCCGATCGCCCCGTTGCCGTCGAGGAGTTGGGCAAGGCGCAACTCCGCCTTGTGCGAGTGCGCCGGAAGCGGGCGCGCGCCGGGGTGCGCATCCACCACCAGCAGATGCACCGTGTTAGATCCCACGTCGAGGACACCGAGTCTCATGTACGGAACTCTACGGAACACCGCAGACCGCGGGCCCTGAGCAGTCCCCGGAGCCGCCCTCGGCGACTTACCCTGGACGGGTGCCTAAGACGAAAAAGACGAAGGACCACAAGGGTGCCAAATCCGCCGATGGTTCTTCGCAGGTGAAGCCGGCCAAGGCGTCGAATGCGTCAAAGACGTCGACGCTGTCGAAGAAGGCCCTGGCCGCGGACGAGAAGGGCCTCGACTTCGCGCGCGCCTGGGTGGAATTCCCTGATCCGGCGGACGACGAGCAGGTGTTCCGCTGCGACCTGACCTGGCTGACCTCCCGCTGGAACTGCATCTTCGGCAGCGGCTGCCAGGGCATCCAGGCGGGCCGCGCGGACGACGGCTGCTGCACGCTGGGCGCGCACTTCTCCGACGAGGACGACGAGAAGCGGGTCGCCGGTCATGTGGCGCGGCTCACGCCGGAGGTCTGGCAGCACCACGCCGAGGGCACGCGGAACGGCTGGGTCTCGGAGGACGACGAGGGCTCCCGCCAGACCCGCCCCTTCAACGGCTCGTGCATCTTCCAGAACCGGCCCGGCTTCGCGGGCGGCGCGGGCTGCTCGCTGCACATCCTGGCGCTGCGGGAGGGCCGCGAGCCGCTGGAGACCAAGCCGGACGTCTGCTGGCAGCTCCCGATCCGCCGCACGTACGACTGGATCGACCGCCCCGACGACACGCGCGTCCTCCAGATCTCGATCGGCGAGTACGACCGCAGGGGCTGGGGCCCGGGCGGCCACGACCTGCACTGGTGGTGCACCTCGGCGACCTCGGCCCACGGCGCGGGCGACCCGGTCTACGTCTCCTACCGGCCGGAACTGACCGAACTGATGGGCAAGGCGGGCTACGACCGCCTGGCGGAGCTGTGCGAGGCGCGGCTCGCCTCCCAGCTCCCGCTGCTGGCCCCGCACCCGGCGGATCCTTCGAACTGACCTGCGCCCCGACTCCCTAGGGGCGCGGGGCCGTATCGATATGCGGCTCCGCCGCGCGGGCGCGACCAGCCACGACGGCACCGCACCCGCAACGGCGGGCAGCGCGCCCAGCCCGGCACCGCCGAATTCCACCGTCGTGGCCGAGCACCGTCGCGGCGGAAAGAGAAGACCGGCAGAGGCAAGGGACCGGCGGAAGCGAGCGACCGCCAGAGGGAACGGACCGGCGGAAGCAAGAGACCGGCAGAGGCAACGGACCGGCGGAAGCAAGAGACCGCCGGAGGGAACGGACCGGCGGAAAGAGGGCGGCAGAGGCAACGGATCGGCGGAAGCGAGAGACCGGCAGAGGCAACGGACCGGCGGAAGCAAGAGACCGGCAGAGGGAACGGACCGGCGGAAAGAGGGCGGCAGAGGGAACGGACCGGTGGAAAGAGGGCGGCCGGTGACGGTGCTCACCTCACGGAGTCGGGGGCGGACTCTCGCTGCCGGGGGTCGTCGGGGAAGGCGGCCCCGTCGGGCCGGTGGTGTCCGACTCCGTGGGCGTCGGCGTGGGCGAAGCCGACGTCGGTGGATCGCTGACCGGCGGTGACGGCTGCGTCGGGTCGGATGCCGTCGGTGTCGGTGTCGGCGTCGGCCTCCCCGCAGGGGGCGGTTTCGGGCCCCCGCGCGTCGGCGGAGCCGTCCCGTACCCGTCGATCGACACGACCGCCCCCGTCGGCGCCACCGCCACCTGTGCGCTCCAGTACCCGGCCGGCTCCCGCAGATGATCGACGTACACCTTGATCGTGAACGACTCGCCCGGCCGGAGCGTTCCCGACGGCCGGGAGAAGTAGAGCCAGCCCGCCGGGGTGGACACCGACCACCGCACCGCCGCGTCCCCGGACGCCGCGAGCGTGATCAGCGTCGTGTCGCCGTCGTTCGCGGCCGTCACCGCGAGGTGCCCCGCACCGGCCTTCGTCCGGCCGGCCCCGGAGACGCTGACCACCTCCACCGACACGTCGGCCTTGCCGTCCTTGCCGATGCGCGGCCCGGGTCTGGGGCTGGCGTTGCCGGCGTTCTCGTATCCCCCTGCCGTGTCGCCGTCGAGCGCATCGGGGCCGGCGGTCTCACGCGCGGTCGCGGACGGACCGTCGTGGCTATCCCCCGCCGGCGAGCCCCGGTACGCGGCCCACAGGGCCAGCACCGGCGCGGCCACCACCGTGGCGACGACGGTCGTCGTGACGGCACGCGCGCGGATCCGGTCGCGGCGGGCCGCGCGGTCCTTGGGGTCCATCGGGAAGCCGCGCCGGTCGAAGCGCGGGGCGGCGGCGCCACGCGCGCGTGGCTGGTGCGCCATGGCCATGTGCAGGGCCGCGCGGGGCGCCTCCAGGACGGGCAGCTCGGCGGGCGTGGTCATCGCGCCGGGCCACCGGCCGGGGGCCGCGCGTTCGGCGGTACGGCGGCAGCGCGGGCAGTCGTCGACGTGCCGGACCAGTTCCCGGCGCAGGGCGCTGCTGAGGACCAGCTGGCTGTCGCCGGTGAGGTGGGAGACGCTCGGACAGCCGCCGGTCTCGACGACGGCGAGGGCCGCGCGGGTGCGTTCGACCTCGCAGGCGGCGGAGGCGAGCAGATCCCGGGCGCCGGCCAGGTCCATGCCGAGGACGGCGGCGACCTCGTGGGCGGCGAGGTGGTGGCGTACGGCGAGTTCGAGCGCCTCGCGCTGCTCGGGGGTGGTGCCGGCGGCCTCGGGCCAGGCGAGCAGGGCGAGTTCGCCGCGCCGCTGCTCCTGGGTGTCGGCGGGGGCGGCGTGGTCGGGGGAGGCGGGGGCGATGTGCCGGCCGGCCGCGTGGGTGGCCTGACGTTTCTGCTTGGCCTGGGCGAGCCCGCGCAGACAGGCCCAGCGGGCCAGCGCGTACAGCCAGGCCCTGCGGTCCCCGGCGGCCTCCGGGACCCGCTGGCCGCGCCGCTCGGCGAGGGCGAGGACGTCCCCGAGCGCGGCGGTGGCCGTGTCGTGGTCGCACAGCACCGAGAGGCAGTAGGTGAACAGCCCGTCCAGGTACGGCTCGTAGCGCGCCGGCGGTCGGTGCGCCAGCGCACGCGCCGCCGTGCGATCACGCGCCGCGCGCGCCTCCCGGTGCGCCCGGTGTGCGCCGGTCGTTCGGGCCGAGGTCTCCGGACTGATGCTCATCACCCGTGCGACCGTAGGCGGCGCTGTACGGCCCCTTCTGGCGGCTTGAGCACTTTTAATCCGTACGGGTGAAACGATCCCTCAATAGGGGACAGGAACCTGTTCTTCCGCGGCTCGTACCCGTCGCGGGGTGGCCGGGAGCGGTCCACCCACACCTGTCACGCGGGCCACGGTGGACCCACTGTCAGTGGCGGGGGCTACGGTTTCCGCATGGCTGCCCGTACCAAGACCTCGAAGGACCGTCCGTCCTACCGCTGCACCGAGTGCGGCTGGCAGACGGCCAAGTGGCTCGGCCGGTGTGCCGAGTGCCAGGCGTGGGGGACGGTCGAGGAGTACGGCACCCCCGCGGTCCGTACGACGGCGCCCGGCCGGGTCACCACCTCCGCGGTGCCCATCGGCCAGGTCGACGGCCGTCAGGCCACCGCCCGCACCACCGGCGTCCCGGAGCTGGACCGGGTCCTCGGCGGCGGCCTGGTGCCCGGCGCGGTGGTGCTGCTCGCCGGTGAGCCCGGCGTCGGCAAGTCCACCCTCCTGCTCGACGTGGCGGCCAAGGCGGCCAGCGACGAGCACCGCACGCTCTATGTCACCGGCGAGGAGTCGGCGAGCCAGGTCCGGCTGCGCGCCGACCGCATCGGCGCCATCGACGACCACCTCTATCTCGCCGCCGAGACCGATCTGGCCGCCGTCCTCGGCCACTTGGACGCGGTGAAGCCGTCGCTGCTGATCCTGGACTCCGTCCAGACGGTCGCCTCTCCCGAGATCGACGGCGCCCCGGGCGGCATGGCCCAGGTCCGCGAGGTGGCCGGGGCGCTCATCCGCGCGTCCAAGGAGCGCGGCATGTCCACCCTGCTCGTGGGCCATGTCACCAAGGACGGCGCGATCGCAGGACCGCGGCTCCTCGAACACCTGGTGGACGTCGTCCTGCAGTTCGAGGGCGACCGGCACGCCCGCCTGCGCCTGGTCCGGGGCGTCAAGAACCGCTACGGCACCACGGACGAGGTCGGCTGCTTCGAACTGCACGACGAGGGCATCACGGGCCTCGCCGACCCGAGCGGACTCTTCCTGACACGACGTGCCGAGCCGGTCCCGGGCACCTGCCTGACCGTCACCCTGGAGGGCCGCCGCCCGCTGGTCGCCGAGGTCCAGGCGCTGACGGTGGACTCGCAGATCCCCTCCCCGCGCCGGACCACCTCCGGCCTGGAGACCTCCCGGGTGTCCATGATGCTGGCGGTGCTGGAGCAGCGCGGCCGGATCAGCGCGCTCGGCAAGCGGGACATCTACTCCGCGACCGTCGGCGGGGTGAAGCTCTCCGAGCCCGCCGCCGACCTGGCCATCGCCCTCGCCCTGGCCTCCGCGGCCAGCGACACCCCGCTCCCCAAGAACCTGGTCGCCATCGGCGAGGTCGGCCTCGCGGGCGAGGTCAGACGGGTCACCGGGGTCCAGCGCCGGCTCGCGGAGGCGCACCGGCTCGGCTTCACGCACGCGCTCGTGCCGGGCGACCCCGGCAAGATCCCGCCGGGCATGAAGGTCCTGGAAGTCGCCGACATGGGGGACGCCCTGCGGGTGCTGCCGCGCTCCCGTCACCGAGAGGCCCCACGGGAGGCGGAAGAGCGCCGGTAGACTTTGCCCTGGTCTCGCCCGTCCGTACGAACCGAGTGCGGAAACGGCAGCGCCTCAGAACCTGCGACCGGAGGAGTGCAGTGGCAGCCAACGACCGGGCAGGAGCTCCCGGAAAGTCCGGTGGGAGTGCCGGTTCCGATGGCCTGATGCGCGCCTCGCTGAGCGCCGTGGCTCCGGGCACGTCCATGCGGGACGGCCTGGAGCGGGTCCTCCGCGGCAACACCGGCGGACTCATCGTCCTCGGCTCCGACAAGACGGTCGAGACGATGTCCACGGGCGGTTTTGTCCTGGATGTCGAGTTCACGGCGACCCGGCTGCGGGAGCTGTGCAAACTCGACGGCGGCATCGTGGTCTCCTCGGACCTGTCGAAGATCCTCCGGGCGGGCGTGCAGTTCGTACCCGACGCGACGATCCCCACGGAGGAGACGGGCACCCGGCACCGCACGGCGGACCGTATCTCCAAGCAGGTCGGGTTCCCGGTGGTCTCGGTCTCCCAGTCGATGCGGCTGATCGCGCTGTACGTCGACGGTCAGCGCCGCGTCCTGGAGGACTCGGCGGCGATCCTCTCCCGCGCGAACCAGGCGCTGGCCACGCTGGAGCGGTACAAGCTCCGCCTGGACGAGGTCGCGGGAACGTTGTCGGCGCTGGAGATCGAGGACCTGGTGACGGTCCGCGACGTGTCGGCGGTCGCACAGCGCCTGGAGATGGTCCGCCGGATCGCCACGGAGATCGCCGAGTACGTGGTCGAACTGGGCACCGACGGGCGGCTTCTCGCCCTTCAGCTGGACGAGCTGATCGCCGGGGTCGAGCCCGAGCGCGAGCTGGTGGTGCGGGACTACGTGCCCGAGCCGACGGCGAAGCGCTCCCGCACGGTCGACGAGGCGCTCGCCGAGCTGGACGCCCTGAGCCACGCGGAGCTGCTGGAACTGCCGACGGTGGCGCGGGCGTTGGGGTACACGGGTTCGCCGGAGGCGCTGGACTCCGCGGTGTCGCCGCGCGGCTTCCGGCTGTTGGCGAAGGTGCCGCGGCTGCCGGGGGCGATCATCGACCGGCTGGTGGAGCACTTCGGGGGCCTGCAGAAGCTGCTCGCTGCGAGCGTCGATGACCTGCAGACCGTGGACGGCGTCGGCGAGGCCCGCGCCCGAAGCGTCCGCGAGGGCCTGTCGCGACTGGCGGAGTCTTCGATCCTTGAGCGGTATGTGTAGGCACCGCTTCAGCCACCCAGCTGCGGGCAGTCGTGCCGCTGGGGCGGCACGGGTGGGCGCAGCGGCACCCTGGCAGCGCCGGTAAGCGAAACCCCCTGCGCGCCAGCTGCTCAGCCGCGGGCCGGTGGGGCTGGCCGCGCAGTTCCCCGCGCCCCTTACGGGGCGCTAGTCCGCCGCCAGCACGAACGACGCCTGGGTCTTGGGGTACCCCGGCGCCGCCGCCTCCAGCAGGTACGTGCCCGCCCCGGCCGACCCCGCCGAAGGCGTCGCACACTGCGCGGCGCTCGGCTTCCGGTCCCACTTCAGGGTGTACGTGATGCTGCTCCCGGCCGGTACCCGGTACCACCGGCTCCCCGCCGCCTTCGGGCAGTCCGCCGACGACCAGTAGCTGTCGTCCGCGCTGGCCTGCGTGATGGTCAGCACCGCGTTCTTCGGCCCGAGGTCGATCTTGCAGTCGCTGGACGAGGTGTTCCTCGCGGCGAGTTCGAAGGTCGGCGTCTGCTCCGGCGAATACGAGTTGCGCAGGCTCTTCAGGCTCAACGCCACGGACCCGGCAGTGCAGTTGGGCAGTGCGGAAGACCCCGGCAGCGAGGCGACCGTACCGCCGGAACCCGACGTGACGTCGTCACCCGAGCCGGACGAGGAGCCGGAGGAACCGGAGGAACCCGACGTACCCGAGGAGGCCGACGCGCTGCCCGAGCCGGTCGACGGGGCACCGCCCGTCCCGCCCGAACTCCCGCCGTCGGAACCGGAACTCGACCCGTCCCGTCCGCCCGGTGCCTGGCTGATCGCCGGCCCGCTGCCGGACGGCCCCGGCGTGATCGTGGACACGGGGTTCTTGCCGTCCGACCCGCCGGCGTTCTTCTTGCCGCCCCCGTTGTTCGACGTCACGATCCATGCGATCAGCAGCGCCAGGACGACGAGCGCCGACAGCATGAAGACCCTCCGTCGCCAGTAGATGGAGGAGGGAAGCGGCCCGACCGGATTGCGCAGAGATCCCACGGCGCAAACTGTACGAGAGATCCGTGCACTTCCTCGCCCCACCCGCCGCCCAAACCTCAACTTTTCCGGATCATCATTCCGGCAACTCCCGTCGACACGGCCCCTCTTCACCGTGAGCCGCCGTGAGCCGCCGTGAGTCACCACGAGCGGTGTCACGAGCGGTGTCACGAGCGGTGTCACGAGAGCCGTCAACCCCGACCCCGCCGCGGACCACGTCCACCCCACCCGTCGCCGGACGTGGCAGGATCGGGAGGGCCATGACTGAGAAGCTCCACGCCCCCGTGATCGCCTGGTTCGACGCCCACGCCCGTGACCTCCCCTGGCGCCGCCCGGAGGCGGGCCCGTGGGGGGTGATGGTCAGCGAGTTCATGCTGCAGCAGACCCCGGTGAGCCGGGTGCAGCCCGTGTACGAGCAGTGGCTGGCCCGCTGGCCGCGCCCCGCCGACCTCGCCGAGGAGGCGCCCGGCGAGGCGGTCCGCGCCTGGGGCCGGCTCGGCTACCCGCGCCGCGCCCTGCGGCTGCACGGCGCCGCCGTCGCCATAACGGAACGCCACGACGGTGACGTACCGACGGATCACGCGCAGCTGCTCGCGCTGCCGGGCATCGGCGAGTACACCGCCGCGGCCGTCGCCTCCTTCGCCTACGGGCAGCGGCACGCCGTGCTCGACACCAATGTGCGGCGGGTGTTCGCACGGGCCGTGACCGGCGTGCAGTACCCGCCGAACGCCACCACCGCCGCCGAGCGCAGGCTCGCCCGTGAACTGCTGCCCGAGGACGAGCGGACCGCCGCCCGCTGGGCCGCCGCCTCGATGGAGCTGGGCGCCCTGGTGTGCACGGCGAAGAACGAGACGTGCCAGCGGTGTCCGATCGCCGGGGAGTGCGCGTGGCGGCTGGCCGGCAAGCCGGAGCACGAGGGGCCGCCGCGGCGCGGGCAGACGTACGCCGGTACCGACCGCCAGGTGCGCGGCAAGCTGCTCGCCGTCCTGCGCGAGGCGCACACCCCCGTACCGCAGACGGCGCTCGACCGGGTGTGGCACGAGCCGGTGCAGCGGGCGCGCGCGCTGGACGGGCTGGTCTCGGACGGGCTGGTGGAGCCGCTCGCGGGCGGCCTGTACCGGCTTCCGCTGGGCTGACGTACAGCCACATCACAGCGGAAGGGGCTCTGTTACGGCCTCACCGGCAGGGCAAATCACCGTATAGCCGGTCATAAACCCGCACCCGCTTACCCCGCACCTACTTCCGTTACACAACCGACGGACAGCCGATTGCTACCCGCAGGCTGCTCCGCACAGGCCCGTGACAACGAGTCCGTAGCTTCGTTTCTGTGCCCGCCAGGACCGCGGGACGGCAGGAACTCAGGCACAGGGCCGGGGAAAACGGGGATCGGGAGGCGGTTGATCATGGCGCAGGGCGAGGTGCTCGAATTCGAGGAGTACGTCCGCACCCGGCAGGACGCGCTGCTGCGCAGCGCCCGCCGGCTGGTCCCGGACCCGACGGACGCCCAGGACCTGCTGCAGACCGCGCTGGTCCGGACGTACGGCCGCTGGGAGACCATCGAGGACAAGAAGCTCGCCGACGCCTACCTGCGCCGGGTCATGATCAACACAAGGACCGAGTGGTGGCGGGCCCGCAAGCTGGAGGAGGTCCCCACCGAGCAGCTGCCGGACGCCTGCGTGGCGGACTCCACCGAGCAGCACGCGGACCGCGCTCTGCTCATGGACATCATGAAGGTTCTGGCTCCGAAGCAGCGCAGTGTCGTGGTGCTGCGACACTGGGAGCAGATGTCCACGGAGGAGACGGCCGCCGCCCTCGGCATGTCGGCCGGAACGGTCAAGAGCACGCTGCACCGGGCGCTCGCCCGGCTCCGCGAGGAGCTGGAGTCACGCGATCTCGACGCACGCGCGCTGGAGCGTGAGGAGCGGGAGCGTTGCGCGGCCTGACCGGCACGGGGCCCAGCAGGGGCCCGGCGAGTGCACAGGCGGTGATCACGGCGACGGCCGTGCTCGCCGCCCTCGCCCTTTTCGCCGCGGCCTGCGGCACCGGTGGCACCGGAGCCCGTGACGAGGGCCCGGCACACGCCGACTCGGTCGGGAACGCCCCGGCCGCCGCGGTCCCCTCGCCCAACCCGTCCCAGACGTACGAGAAGGTCGACGCGGTCGCCCTGGTGAAGGCCGACCCGGTGGTCTCGGCCACGGTGAAGCGGGACCTCAAGCCCTGCTCGGGCGACGAGTACCCGGTCGACGTGACCTACGGCGACCTCACCGGCGGCCCGGTCGAGGATATCGTCGTCAACGTGCTGACCTGCGGAGACGCGGTCGGGGTGGGGGCGTACGTGTACCGCAGCGAGAGCGGCGCCTACAAGAACGTCTTCAAGGCCGAGGAATCCCCGGTCTACGCGGAGATAGACAGGGGCGACCTGAGCGTGACCAAGCAGGTGTACGAGAAGGGCGACCCCGTGTCGAGCCCCTCCGGCGAGAACGTGATCACCTACGGCTGGGCCTCGGGACGCTTCGTCCAGGAGGACTTCCACCACACGGACTACGGCAACGCGGCCGGCAGCGGCGACGCCACGCCGGAGCCCTCCCCCGGCAACTGAACCCACCCCACCGACCACCGCCCACCGACCACCGAGAGAGCCGGGATGGCAGACCAGACCCACGTGCTGTTCGTCGAGGACGACGACGTCATCCGCGAGGCCACCCAGCTCGCCCTGGAGCGGGACGGCTTCGCGGTCACCGCCATGCCCGACGGCCTGTCGGGGCTTGAGGCCTTCCGCGCCGACCGGCCCGACATCGCCCTGCTGGACGTGATGGTCCCGGGCCTGGACGGGGTGAGCCTGTGCCGGCGCATCCGTGACGAGTCGACCGTCCCGGTGATCATGCTGTCGGCGCGCGCCGACTCGATCGACGTGGTGCTGGGTCTGGAGGCGGGCGCCGACGACTACGTCACCAAGCCGTTCGACGGCGCCGTACTGGTCGCCCGGATCCGGGCGGTGCTGCGCCGCTTCGGGCACGCGAGCGGCGGCGAGAAGCCGCACGAGGACGCGGCTCCGGTCTCCGGCGGCCTGCTCGTCTTCGGCGACCTGGAGATCGACACCGAGGGCATGGAGGTGCGCCGGGCCGGGCAGCCGGTCGCGCTGACGCCCACCGAGATGCGGCTGCTCCTGGAGTTCTCCTCGGCACCGGGCACCGTACTCTCCCGCGACAAGCTGCTGGAACGCGTCTGGGACTACGGCTGGGGCGGGGACACCCGGGTCGTCGACGTGCATGTGCAGCGGCTGCGGACCAAGATCGGCCAGGACCGGATCGAGACGGTCCGTGGTTTCGGCTACAAGTTGAAGGCCTGAGCGAGGCGGTCATGCGGGGGTTCTTCAGCCGTTACCGGGGTCCGGGACTGCGCACCGGACTCAGATGGAAGCTGAGCGCGGCGATCGCGCTGGTCGGCGCGCTGGTCGCGATCGCGCTGAGCCTGGTGGTGCACAACGCCGCCCGGGTCTCGATGCTGGACAACGCGCGCGATCTGGCCAACGAGCGGCTGCAGATCGCGCAGCGCAACTACGAGCTGTACGGGAGGGCGAACTTCCCGGACGTCAAGGTCGACGACCCCCGGCTGCCGCCGGCCCTGCGCGAGCGGGTCGACGCGGGCCGCCGGGCGACCGACGTCATCGACCACGGCACCGGCGCGCCGGACATCTGGGCGGCGGTGCAGGCCAAGGACGGGCGCGTGCTGTCCCTGCACAGCACCTTCGCGAACCGCAGCAGCAATGTGCTGAAGGACCTCGACCAGGCCCTCGTCATCGGCTCCATCGCGGTGGTCCTCGGCGGCAGCGCGCTCGGCGTGCTGATCGGCGGACAGCTCTCGCGGCGGCTGCGCAAGGCGGCGGCCGCGGCCAACCAGGTCGCCCAGGGCGAGCCGGACGTGCGGGTGCGGGAGGCGATCGGCGGGGTCGTACGGGACGAGACCGACGACCTGGCGCGAGCGGTGGACGCCATGGCGGACGCGTTGCAGCAGCGCCTGGAGGCCGAGCGGCGGGTGACGGCCGACATCGCGCACGAGCTGCGTACGCCGGTGACCGGCCTGCTCACGGCGGCCGAGCTGCTGCCGCCCGGCCGGCCGACGGAACTGGTCCTGGACCGGGCGAAGGCGATGCGCACCCTCGTCGAGGACGTGCTGGAGGTGGCCCGTCTGGACAGTGCCTCCGAGCGGGCCGAGCTGCAGGACATCATGCTGGGCGAGTTCGTCGCCCGGCGGGTGGCCGCGAAGGACCCGGAGATCGAGGTGCGGGTGGTGCACGAGTCGGAGGTCACCACCGATCCGCGCCGGCTGGAGCGGGTGCTGTTCAACCTGCTCGCCAACGCGGCCCGGCACGGCAAGCCGCCCGTCCAGGTGACCGTCGAGGGCCGGGTCATCCGGGTCCGCGACCACGGCCCGGGTTTCCCGGAGGAACTCCTCGCCGAGGGCCCGAGCCGCTTCCGCACCGGCAGCACGGACCGTGCGGGCCAGGGCCACGGCCTGGGTCTGACCATCGCGGCGGGTCAGGCACGCGTCCTGGGCGCCCGTCTGACCTTCCGCAACATCCGCCCGGCGGGCTCCCCCGAGCACATCCCGGCGGAGGGTGCGGTGGCCGTGCTCTGGCTCCCGGAGCACGCGCCGACGACCACGGGCAGCTACCCGATGCTGCCGGGGCCCACAAAGGCGGGCGGCCGATGAGCCACTCCACACAACCGACACAGCGGCCCTGACGCGCCCCGTAAGGGGCGCTGGGGGTACCCCCGGCCGAAGGCCGGGGGAGGAACTGCGCGACAAGCCCCCACCGGCCCGCGGATCACCACTCGCCGCTCGGCCCCCATCCAGTGGCCTTCAGGTGCGGGCGACGAGGACCTCCTCGCCGCGTGACGGCCGCAGGCCGTCGGTGCGGCCGGCGAAGTAGCGGTCGGCGAGTTCCTCGGCCGGGACGTGCCGGGTGTCCCGGAAACCGGCCTCGCGGGCGAGGGCCGCCATCCGCTCGGGTGCGTAGAAGCTCAGGAAGGGCGTGCCGGCGGCCCGCGCGCCCCGCTGGGCCACCCGCAGCTGCTCCTGCTGGTCCGGCTCGACGTCCTCGACGGGCCGCAGGAACGTCGTGACCAGCGTCGACCCGGGGGCGAGCCCCGCGATGTGCCGGAAGGTGGCGGCGACGGCGTCCTCGGTGAGGTACATCGTGACCCCGGCGGACGCGACCACGGCCGGACGGCGCGGATCGAACCCGGCGGCGGCCAGCTGCCCCCACCAGTCCCCCTCGAAGTCCACCGGCACCGGTGTCAGCCAGTCGGGCACGCCGTACCCCAGCTCGGTCAGCCGCCGCCGCTTCCAGGCCACGGCTCCGGCCCGGTCGGCCTCGAACACCCGTAGCCCGGCGGCCACCGCGTCGGCGGCCCGGCGCTGCGCGAAGGTGTCGAGCCCGGCGCCGAGGACGAGGTACTGGTCCACCCCGCGCCCGGCCTCCGCCAGCACCAGGTCCTCGACGAACCGCGCCCGGGCCACGATGGACGCCCGGGTCCGCCGGGTGGCCTCGACATCCATGTCCGGCCGGGCCCGCCAGCCGTCCCCGGCGTCCGCGCCCGCGCCCTCGCCCGGCTCGGCGAGCCGCAGCCCGACCTCGTCCTCGATGACGTACGGCGGCGGATCGGCCCGCAGGTGCAGCGCCCGCCACAGGGCGGTGCGGACGGCGGTGTGGTCGGGCCCGGTCTCCGTCGGCATGCTCAGAACTCCTTGGAGAAGTCGAGCTCTTCGCTGCGCTCTGTCAGCGAGTACCAGTTGCCGTTGTCGTCGCGGAAGATCGCCTCGATGCCGTACGGGCGTTCCTTGGGCTCCTGGACGAACTCGACGCCCCGCGCCCTGAAGGTCTCGTAGTCGCCGCGGCAGTCGTCCGTGCGGAACGCGCCGGCCCCCATGACCCCCTTGGCGACCAGTTTGCGCAGCGCCTCGGCGGACTCGGGGTCGAGGCCAGGACCGTCCAGGCGCATCAGGGCGATTTCGACACCGGGCTGGTCCTTGGCGCCGACGGTGACCCAGCGCATGTCGCCCATCGCGATGTCGTCGCGGAGCTCGAAGCCGAGCTTCTCGGTGAAGAACGCCTTGGTGCGCTGCTGGTCGAAGGTCCATACGGTGGTGATGGCCAGCCCCTGGATCATGGCTCCGCTCTCCTGCCTGCCCGGCCGCTGCCGCCGGACGGTCGCTGTTCCTGTCCGTGTTCCTGTCCGTCACGGTAGGCAGCCGGGTCCGGGCCGCGCTTCTCGGAAGTTGCGCTTCTGTTCGGGAACCCGCCGGCCCAGAGCAGGGCGTAGCAGCCGGGGATGAGGGAGGCGCCGCGGCCGACGTGTGCGGTCCGGTACTCGGTGGGGCTGAGGCCGGTGCGGGCCTTGAACGTCGCCGAGAAGGCGCCGAGGCTGCTGAAGCCGACCAGGTGGCAGATCTCGGTGACGCTGAGGTCCGCGCCGCGGAGCATCTCCTCCGCCCGCTCGATCCTGCGGTGCGTCAGGTACTGGCCGGGTGTCTCGCCGTACGCCTCCTTGAAGGCGCGCAGGAAGTGGTACCGCGAGTACCCGGCGTGCGCGGCGACCGCGTCGAGATCGAGGGCCGGGTCGGCCCAGTCCCGGTCCATGGCGTCCTTGGCGAGGCGTAGCTGCCGCAACTTGTCCACGCCGTCAATTCTCGGCCCGGAACGGCGAAGCGGGTGGTCCCGGGGGCCGCAGCCCCGAGACCACCCGCACGTCGCTCAGCCGATCCCGGCCACCCGGACTCCGCTCAGACCGCCTCGACCATCGGTATCGGTGCCGTCTCGTCCGCCTTCTGCGGTCCGCCCTTCAGGGGGACCTCCTTCACGAAGACCGCCGCCACCAGCACCAGCACGGCGATCACGGCGCCGAGCAGGAACGCCGAGTGGGTGCCGGCCGACACCGCGTGCTGGTACGCCTCGCGCGCCGCGGCCGGCAGCTTCGCCAGGCTCTTCGCGTCCAGCTGCGCCGACTGCTCGGTGATCTTGGAGCCCAGCGAGCCGGCCCGCTCGGCCATGACGTCCTTGACCCGGTTGTTGAAGATCGCGCCCATGATGGCGACACCGAAGGACGAGCCGAGCGTACGGAACAGGGTGGTGGACGAGGACGCGACGCCCATGTCCTTCATCTCCACGCTGTTCTGCGCGACCAGCATGGTGATCTGCATCAGGCAGCCCATGCCGAGGCCGACCACGGCCATGTACACACCGGAGGTGAACCGGGTGGTGTCCGTGTCCATCGTGGACAGCAGGTACAGCCCGACGGTCAGCAGCACCCCGCCCGCGAGGGGGAAGATCTTGTAGCGGCCGGTGCTGGTGGTGACCCGGCCGGCGACCATCGAGGTCACCAGCATCGCGCCGAGCATCGGGAGCAGCAGCAGACCGGAGTTGGTCGCGGACGCGCCCTGCACGGACTGCTGGTAGAGCGGCAGGAACAGCGTGGCGCCGAACATCACGAAGCCCACGATGAAGCCGATGATCGACATCAGGGTGAAGTTGCGGCTGCGGAAGATGTGCAGCGGCAGGACCGGCTCGGCGGCCTTGGTCTGCCAGAAGACGAAGCCGATCAGGGCGACGACGCCGATGGCGATCAGTTCCATGATCCGCGCGGACGTCCAGGCGTACTCGGAGCCGCCCCAGGTGGTGACCAGCACGATCGAGGTGATGCCGAGGGTCAGCAGACCGGCGCCGAGGTAGTCGATGCGCGTCTTGTTCCGCTTCTTCGGCAGGTGCAGTACGGCGCTGATGGCGGCCAGCGCGACCACGCCGAGCGGCAGGTTGATGTAGAAGGCCCAGCGCCAGCCCCAGTTGTCGGTGATGGTGCCGCCGACCAGCGGACCGCCGATCATGGCGAGCGCCATGACGCCGGCCATCATGCCCTGGTACTTGCCGCGCTCGCGGGGCGGCACGAGGTCGCCGATGATCGCCATGACACCGACCATCAGACCGCCGGCGCCGAGGCCCTGGACGGCACGGAACCCGATCAGCTGACCCATGTCCTGGGCCATGCCGCTGAGCGCGGAGCCGATCAGGAAGATGACTATGGAGGTCATGAAGGCGCCCTTGCGCCCGTACATGTCACCGAGCTTGCCCCAGATCGGGGTGGACGCCGCGGTC
The DNA here is from genome assembly GCF_002217755.1 of Streptomyces hyaluromycini. Taxonomy (GTDB): domain Bacteria; phylum Actinomycetota; class Actinomycetes; order Streptomycetales; family Streptomycetaceae; genus Streptomyces; species Streptomyces hyaluromycini. The sequence goes on from NZ_BCFL01000017.1 coordinate 29,148, forward strand.
GCCAGGGTGTACCCGGTCACGACCCACGCCAGATGCTCCAGACCGCCCAACTCGCCCACGATCGTCGGCATCGCCGTGCCCACGATCATGTTGTCGAGCATCGCGAGCATCATCGCGACCATGAGCGCGAGGATCACGACCCGTACGCTCTTCGGCTCTTTCTCCGACTGTTTCTGCGGCTGCTGGGCCGCCTCCGGTGCCTCAGGTGTCTCCTGGCCGGTGCCGGCCGCCTGGGTGTCCGCCATTTCTCCCACTCCCCCTGACGACAGCTACTTACTTGCCGCCCGGCTAGTTCAGTACACTCGGAAGTTAGACCCGTTGCTAGCCGGGCGTCAAGTAAGTTTACTAGCCGGGCGGCAAGCAAGTTTCCGCGGGAGTACGAGGAGTAAGAGGATGAGCGTCACCATGGACGGCACCAAGCAGCAGCGCCGCGGGAACACCCGCCAGCGCATCCAGGACGTGGCGCTCGAACTCTTCGCCGAGCAGGGCTACGAGAAGACCTCCCTGCGGGAGATCGCCGAGCGCCTCGACGTGACCAAGGCAGCCCTCTACTACCACTTCAAGACCAAGGAAGAGATCCTGGTCAGCGTCTTCGAGGACCTGACGCGGCCGATCGAGGACCTGATCGAGTGGGGCAAGGGCCAGCCGCACACCCTGGAGACCAAGCAGGAGATCGTGCGGCGGTACCACAAGGCGCTCGCCGACGCCGAACCGCTGTTCCGGTTCATGCAGGAGAACCAGGCGACGGTCCGGGAGCTGCGGATCGGCGACACCTTCAAGGACCGGATGCGCGGCCTGCGGAACATCATCATCGACCCGGACGCGGCGCTGACCGACCAGATCCGCTGCATCAGCGCGCTCTTCACCCTGCACGCCGGCATGTTCGTGATGCAGGACGTCGAGGGCGACCCCCAGCAGAAGCGCGAGGCGGTCCTGGAGGTCGCCGTGGACCTGGTGACCCAGGCCCACCGGGGCACACACCCGGCCTAGGGCCTGTCTGACACTTCGCCCTCCAAGCGGACCCGGTGAAGTCGGCTGCGGAACCGCGCCCCGTCAGGGGCGCTGGGGGTACCCCCAGCCGAAGGCTGGGGGAGGAACTGCGCGACCAGCCCCCACCGGCCCGCGGTAAACGAACGGCACAATCAGCGAAGCGCTTAGAGGACGCCTCGACCCCTAGAGGCTCACGCCCTTGGCGCGCAGGAAGGCGACGGGATCGACCGCGGAGCCGTAGTTAGGGGTCGTGCGGATCTCGAAGTGCAGGTGCGGGCCGGAGGAGTTGCCGGTGTTGCCGGAGCGGGCGAGGTGCTGACCGGTCCTGACGATCTGGCCGACCCTGACGTCGATGCGGGACAGGTGGGCGTACTGCGAGTACTGGCCGTTGCCGTGCCTGACGACGATGGCGTTGCCGTACGCGGGACCGTCACCGGCACCGTTGCCGCCGGCCTTGACGACGGTGCCGCCGTGCGCCGCAACGACCTCGGTGCCGCTCGGCACCGCGAAGTCCTGACCGCTGTGCCTGGCGGCCCACATGCCGCCGGCCTGGTTGAAGGTCGCGGAGAGCGTGTACTTCTTCACCGGGTCGACCCAGGCCGCGGCGCTGGAGGTGGCGGCCGACGCGACCCCGGACCCCACCACGGCCGTGACCCCGACACCGGCGGCCAGAACGGCGGCCCGCTTGCGGAGCGAGGACGTACGGGGGGCACGGAGAGCGGCGCGCAGGGACATCGGAACCTCGTGGAGTAGACAACAGGACTCCCCTCCGGCACCGGCCCGCGTGGGGGCGGCCGCCGAACGGGGCATCCCTTGGTAACCCGGAGGCCGGGCCCCTCTCAAACCCCGCCGTCTACGAGGCCCCCTAGTAACCATGCCCAGAATTGACCGTTTCTTGACAGAGCCGCCCCGGCCGGGCTGGCCATTCCCGGCAATCGCGCCGCATGCGGCCCGTGGAGCAAAAAGCCCCTTTTACTCTTTCAAAAGGTCCACTATGCCGGCTAGTAACGGGCATTTCGCCCGTGCGCTATGTCACCGGAGACCGAGATCCACAGCCACCGGAATGTGACGGGCACCACGCCGGTGGGTTCTCCCTCAACCTCTTCCGACCGCACATCGCGTGATGCACACCCCTAGCCACCTACTCCCCAGTAACCCTACCGTTCCCCTCGCGCCACCTCCCTCGCTCACCATGCCCCTGACATAGCCGGACGTGAGAGGACACCCCCACCGATGACCACAGGCACCTGGACCCGCCGCATATCCGTCACCGCCGTCTCCGTGGCCGCGCTCGCCGGGATGGCCGCGCCGGCCCAGGCCGCGACGGAGAGCAGCTCCACCACGGTCGACTACGCCACCTGGCAGCAGGACTGCCAGTCCGTGATGGACCAGGCACTGCCCTACCTGAAGCAGCGCATCGCCGCCGCCCAGCCGGGCGAGAAGCAGGCGATCGTCTTCGACATCGACAACACCACGCTGGAGACCGACTACGGCTTCAGCTACCCCCAGCCGGCCAACAAGCCGGTCCTGAACGTGGCCAGGTACGCCCAGGAGCACGGCGTCTCCCTGTTCTTCGTCACCGCGCGCCCCGGCATCATCTACCTGCCGACCGAGTACAACCTGGAGCACGACGGCTACCAGGTCTCCGGCCTCTACGTGCGCGGCTTCCTCGACCTGTTCAAGGATGTCGCCGCCTACAAGACCGCCCAGCGCGTCGACATCGAGAACAAGGGCTACGACATCATCGCGAACATCGGCAACAGCGCCACCGACCTCTCGGGCGGCCACGCCGACAAGACGTTCAAGCTGCCTGACTACAACGGCCAGTTGTCGTAGGCCGCCGATAGGCTCCATCCGCTGACGGGACTCACGGGGGTGGCGGATGGAGCCGACGGTACTGGGCGGGAAGCTGGCGTCGAGCCTGATGGGCCCGCTGCTGAAGAAGCTGTTCGTGGCGGACGGGCCGGGCGCGGGGCTGGTCGACCGACCGGTACGGCTGAAGAGCCTGGTCTCCTTCCGCGGCGAGAAACGCGTGCTCGTCGAGAAGGACGTGCACAGACTCGCGGAGCACCTGGTCGGCCAGGCGGTCGACTCACCCGGTGAGCCGCCCTTCCGGGCCGGCGAGCGGATGGCCGTCGCCGACGCCCTCGCCCGCCGGCTGCTCGCCCTCGGCGACCTGGACATGGACGACGTCCAGGCGGTACGGCTCGGCCACCGCGAACTCGCCCGGACCCTCGCGCGCTCGGCACCCGCACCCGACGGACTCTCCGCCGACGCCGGCCACTTCCTCGACTCCGCGGCGGAGTGGGCCTGTCTCCAGATCCTGGAGTTCTTCACCCGCCGCTCCACCTTTGTCGCCCGCACCCTCGTGGAACAGACCCGGGACCAGACCGAACTCATCGCGAAGATCGACGAGTTGCTTGCCCGCACCCCACGCCCCGACGGCCGCGACACCGCCTTCGAACGCCGCTACCGCTCCTACGTCGCCGAACGCCACAACCACATCACCATCTACGGCATCGATCTGCGGGAATCCCCCGACCGCTGGCCGCTAGAGGTCGCCTACCTCAGCCTGGAGGCGACCGCCGCCGACGACGGCGCCCTCCCCGGTGACGGCCCGGGCGCGGCCCCGGTCACCGTCCAGCTCCCCGCCGAGGAGGCCCTGCTCGCCCACGACCGCGTCCTGCTGCGCGGCGACGCGGGCTCCGGCAAGACGACGCTGGTGCAGTGGCTGGCGGTGACGGCGGCACGCGAGGGCACGCACATCCCGTACGTCCTTCCGCTGCGCACCGTGATCCGCGGCAACGGCGCTCTGCCCTTCCCCTTCCCCTCCGCCTTCGTGTCCGCGGTGAGCGCCCCCCTGTCCGCGCCCGAAGGCTGGACGGAACGCGTCCTGGGAGCAGGCCGCGCCATGATCCTCGTCGACGGCCTGGACGAGATCCCCGCCGTCGAACGCCGTTACGTCCGTGACTGGCTGCTCTCCCTCATCAACGCCTACCCGGGCAACCGCTGGCTGCTGACCTCCCGCCCCTCCGCGGTCCGCCCGGACTGGCTCGCCGCACAGGGCTTCCGCGAACTGACCCTGGCCCCCATGCGCCGCGCGGACGTGGCGACCTTCGTCCACCGCTGGCACTCGGCGGCCGATGCCCCGCAGTTCGAGGGCCCGCTCCTCGACTCCCTGCGCACCAAACGCGACCTGGCCCGCCTCGCCACCAACCCCCTGATGTGCGGCCTGATCTGCGCCCTGCACCGGGAACGCCGGGGCTACCTCCCCACCGGCCGCAAGGAGCTCTACGACGCCGCCCTCACGATGCTGCTGGCCCGCCGCGACCGGGAGCGGGGCATGGGCTCGGTGGACGAGGTGGAGTTGAGCGAGGAGGCCCAGCTGGAGCTGCTGCAACGGCTCGCCTACGCGCTCGTGCTGAGCAACCGCACGGAGATGGACCTGGAGACCGCGGAAACGATCGTGGACCGCAGTCTGCCCTCCCTCGCACTGCCGCGCGGACGGTCGGACGCGTCGACCGTGCTGCGCACCCTGCTCCTGCGCAGCGGCCTGATCCGCCAACCCGCCGACGGGGTCCTGGACTTCGTCCACCGCACCTTCCAGGACTATCTCGGCGCCCGGTACGCGGTGGAGGAAGGCCACGTGAACGTCCTCGCCGACCATGCGGACGACACCCAGTGGGAGGACGTGATCCGCATGGCCGTGGCCCATGCCCGGCCCGGGGAACGGGCATCGCTGCTACGGCGGTTGCTCGCGGCCCGGTCGCCCCGGCTGACCCTGCTGGCGTTTGCCTGCCTGGAGCATGCGGTGGCGCTGGACGCGGGCGTGCGGGCGGAGGTGGAGAGGCGGGCGGCGGAGCTGATCCCGCCGCGGACCAGGGAGGACGCGCAGACGCTCGCGGAGGCCGGGCCCCTGGTGCTGGAGCTGCTGCCGGGGCCCGAGGGGCTGACCGCGGAGGAGGCGCAGAGCGTCACCGTCACCGCCTCCCTGCTCGGCACCGAGGAACCGGAGGGAGCCCTCGGCGTGCTGCGCCGGTTCCGCGACCACCGGGACCTCAAGGTGCGTCGGCAGCTGGTGGGGACCTGGAGCCGCTTCGACACCACGGTCTACGCGTCGGAGGTGCTGGACGAGCTGCGTCGCACAGGCCTCTACCTCACCTGTGAGTCCGCCGAGCAGCGTGCCGCTCTGAGCGGGATGCGGCCTTGGCGCGGTCTCGCGTTCCTGGGCAGGCACTCGGTCGGACAGATCCTGGACGCGGTCCCCGAGCCCGGGGCCGTGACCCTCCTCGACCTGCGGGACAACCCGCTCCTCACGGACCTGGGCGACCTGTTGCCCTTCGGGTCCCTGCACGATCTGCTGCTGGCCCGCTGTCCGGCGGCGCACGGCCTGGAGCGGCTCGCGGAGCTTCCGCTCGCCGAGCTGATCTGCGGGCAGATCGCCGACGTCACGGGCCTGAAGTCGCTGGGCTCGCTCGTCCGGCTCACCGTGGAACAGGAGCTCCCCGGCGACAGCCTCGGCGAGGTGCTGCCCGTCGACGCGGCACTGGAGTTCCTCTTCCTCGGCCGGAACAGCACGAACCGCACCGGGCTGCGCGGCCTGGAGCACTGGACCAGCCTCACGGAACTCAGCCTCGGACCGCTGACCGCGGAGCTGACGGCGGCCGACTGGCAGGCGGTGGCCCGACTGCCCGGGCTGCGGACCCTGCATCTGAACGCGCGGATTCTGCGGGAGCTGCCGCTCTCCGTCGATCGCATGCCGAAGCTCTCCGGCGTCGAGGTACTGCGCGTCCCCGGGCTGCTCGGCACCGAGGACTTCTCCGCCCTGGCACGCCGGCTGCCCGCGGTGCGCGCAGTGATCCTGCAGAACATGCCGGGGCACGCTTTTCCCACGTCCCGGTTCTCCGAGTACTTCCCCGGAGTGGACATCAGCCTGGTGAAACGCTGAAGGGGCCGGTGCTCCGAAAAGCACCGGCCCCTTCAAGGCACAGCCCTGAGGCTTACGCCTCCTTGCTCAGGTTCGGTCCGGCACCGCCGGCCGCCTGCTCGATCGGCGGGACGTCGGGGAGGGCCGACTTCTCCTCGCCGCGGAAGGTGAAGGTCGCGGTGTCGCCCTCGCCCTCCGTGTCGACGACCACGATGTGACCGGGGCGCAGCTCGCCGAAGAGGATCTTCTCCGAGAGCGTGTCCTCGATCTCGCGCTGGATCGTGCGACGCAGCGGACGCGCGCCCAGCACCGGGTCGTAGCCCTTCTTGGACAGCAGCTCCTTGGCGGACTGGGAGAGCTCGATGCCCATGTCCCGGTCCTTGAGGCGCTCGTCCACCTTGCCGACCATGAGGTCGACGATCCGCAGGATGTCCTCCTGGGTCAGCTGCGGGAAGACGACCACGTCGTCGACGCGGTTGAGGAACTCGGGGCGGAAGTGCTGCTTGAGCTCGTCCGAGACCTTGTTCTTCATGCGCTCGTAGTTCGACTTCGTGTCGCCCGTGGCCGCGAAGCCCAGGTTGAAGCCCTTGGAGATGTCCCGGGTGCCGAGGTTGGTCGTCATGATGATGACCGTGTTCTTGAAGTCCACGACCCGGCCCTGGGAGTCGGTCAGGCGACCGTCCTCCAGGATCTGCAGCAGGCTGTTGAAGATGTCCGGGTGGGCCTTCTCGACCTCGTCGAAGAGGACGACGGAGAACGGCTTGCGGCGGACCTTCTCGGTCAGCTGGCCGCCCTCTTCGTAGCCCACGTAGCCGGGGGGCGAGCCGAAGAGACGCGACACCGTGTGCTTCTCGCTGAACTCCGACATGTCGAGGGAGATCAGCGCGTCCTCGTCACCGAAGAGGAACTCGGCGAGGGCCTTGGACAGCTCGGTCTTACCGACACCGGACGGGCCGGCGAAGATGAACGAGCCACCGGGGCGCTTCGGGTCCTTCAGACCGGCACGCGTACGGCGGATCGCCTTCGACAGCGCCTTGACGGCGTCGACCTGGCCGATGACCCGCTTGTGGAGCTCGTCCTCCATGCGCAGCAGACGCGAGGACTCCTCCTCGGTGAGCTTGAAGACCGGGATGCCCGTGGCCGTGGCCAGCACCTCGGCGATCAGCTCGCCGTCGACCTCGGCGACGACGTCCATGTCGCCGGCCTTCCACTCCTTCTCCCGCTTGGCCTTGGCGGCCAGGAGCTGCTTCTCCTTGTCGCGGAGGGAGGCGGCCTTCTCGAAGTCCTGCGAGTCGATCGCGGACTCCTTGTCCCGGCGGACGGCGGCGATCTTCTCGTCGAACTCGCGCAGGTCCGGCGGAGCGGTCATCCGGCGGATGCGCATCCGGGAACCGGCCTCGTCGATCAGGTCGATCGCCTTGTCCGGCAGGAAGCGGTCCGAGATGTAGCGGTCGGCCAGGGTGGCCGCCTGGACCAGCGCCTCGTCCGTGATGGAGACCCGGTGGTGGGCCTCGTACCGGTCACGGAGACCCTTGAGGATCTCGATCGTGTGCGGCAGGGACGGCTCGGCGACCTGGATGGGCTGGAAGCGGCGCTCCAGGGCCGCGTCCTTCTCCAGGTGCTTGCGGTACTCGTCCAGGGTGGTGGCACCGATGGTCTGCAGCTCACCGCGGGCCAGCATCGGCTTCAGGATCGAAGCGGCGTCGATGGCGCCCTCGGCGGCACCCGCACCGACCAGCGTGTGCAGCTCGTCGATGAACAGGATGATGTCACCGCGGGTGCGGATCTCCTTGAGCACCTTCTTCAGGCGCTCCTCGAAGTCACCGCGGTAGCGGGAGCCGGCGACCAGGGCGCCGAGGTCCAGGGTGTAGAGGTGCTTGTCCTTGAGGGTCTCGGGCACCTCGCCCTTGACGATGGCCTGGGCGAGGCCCTCGACGACGGCGGTCTTGCCGACGCCGGGCTCACCGATCAGGACCGGGTTGTTCTTGGTACGGCGGGACAGCACCTGCATGACCCGCTCGATCTCCTTCTCGCGCCCGATGACCGGGTCGAGCTTGGACTCACGAGCGGCCTGGGTGAGGTTCCGGCCGAACTGGTCGAGGACCAGGGACGTCGAGGGGGTGCCCTCGGCAGGGCCGCCGGCGGTGGCGGTCTCCTTGCCCTGGTAACCGGAGAGCAGCTGGATGACCTGCTGCCGCACCCGGTTGAGATCAGCGCCCAGCTTGACCAGGACCTGGGCGGCGACGCCCTCGCCCTCACGGATCAGGCCGAGCAGGATGTGCTCCGTGCCGATGTAGTTGTGGCCCAGCTGAAGGGCCTCGCGGAGCGACAGCTCCAGGACCTTCTTGGCACGGGGGGTGAAGGGGATGTGCCCGGACGGGGCCTGCTGGCCCTGGCCGATGATCTCCTCCACCTGCTGGCGGACCGCCTCGAGCGAAATCCCGAGGCTCTCAAGGGCCTTGGCGGCGACACCCTCACCCTCATGGATCAGGCCCAGGAGGATGTGCTCGGTGCCGATGTAGTTGTGGTTGAGCATCCGGGCTTCTTCCTGAGCCAGGACGACAACCCGCCGCGCGCGGTCGGTGAACCTCTCGAACATCGTTAATCGCTCCTCAGAGCGGTCAGGCAGTGGGGGGAACTTCCCCTCTCTGTCCTACCGCAGCTTAGTCCCGCAAGCAGGGACCGCTCATTCCAACTGCCGACACCGTCGATGGCCTCCTGACCCCGAACGCCGACATCTGCTCCAACCCGATGGTGCGAGACGATGTTCCCGCAGGCCAGGCAGTTACCCCTTCCGCCAGTACGCCGATGGCGAACGTGAGACGCCCTCGCCTGCGTGTCGCCCCCTCCCACTAGGGATGTCTTACCCGCAGCGACTGACAGTCCATGCCGTAGGCCCCCGGTCCCTCCGCTACGGGCGAACAACCTTGCGTCTCGCCGGACCCCCGCCCGACCCCTTTTCCGGCACTCTGTGCAGTCGCACGCACACCCAGCGTAACTCGGGTGGAGTCGGGACGGTTGCACCTGGCATGGCTGGCACAGCACCTCCGGCGGCTTCCACGGTCCCTCACCCCCGTCGTCCGTTCGATTCCGGTTCCGAGTGCGGCCGGCAGTGGGGCCGGCTCCGGCACTGGTACGAGAACGATCTGGGATGGGCAACAGTGCCCGCGGCGCCCGGAGAGCCGTTGAGGCTGGTCACGGGCGGGCGCTTCGACGTGCTGGAGATGCCGGCGCGAGCGGGCGTACGGGCGCTCGGGCGGCTGGCGCCGGGCTCTCCGGTGGCCCTTCAGGGCGGCCGGATGCGGCTGCTGGTGGCCGCGGGCAGCGCGGAGGAGCTGCCGGGGCTGCTGGACTGGCTGGAGTGGGGCGCACCGGCCCTCGATCTCGACCTGCGGGCGCTGGGCGCCGGGGGCGCGATGGACGCGCCGGCACGGCCCGAGCCGGCGGTCGATGGGATCCGGCCGCCTTCCGTATCCGCCGACGGGCCGGGCGGGCCCGTGCAGGGGGCCGCCGTCTGGTTGCGGCCCCCCGAGTCGGGGTGCGAGGTCGAGGCCTCGCTGCCGACACTGTCGGCCATGGGGGGCGTCGGAGGCGCCCCCGATCTCGTACGGCTGGTGAACACGGTGGCCACGGAGTGCCACCGCATCCGGCTGCGGCGCGCGGGCCGCGGGCCGGAGGGTTGTCAGGCGTTGGCGTCCTCGTAAGCCTGGCGAATCGTCGCGGGAACACGGCCGCGGTCGTTGACCTCGTAACCGTTCTCCTTGGCCCACGCGCGAATCTGCGCGGTGTCCTGGCTGCCGCCGGAAGCCGCACGGGCCTTTCCACGTCCGCCCGCAGCACGGCCACCGGTACGCCGGCCGCCCTTGACATACGGGTCGAGAAGGCCGCGCAGCTTGTCCGCATTGGAGGTCGTGAGATCGATCTCGTACGTCTTGCCGTCCAACGCGAACGTCACGGTCTCGTCCGCCTCGCCGCCGTCGAGGTCGTCGACAAGAAGGACCTGAACCTTCTGTGCCACCGGATTTCCTTTCATCGATAACTTCAGGGCCGGGGGTCTGCGGCGTCCGCCGTTTCGCCGCCCCCTGTTATATGCAGTACTGCAGTACGTCGGAAAGCAAACCGCTTTTGCGGGAAAAACACAAACCCCTGGGAGAGACCGAGGGGCCCGCTCCCGCCCGGAAACATGCGCGTTTCGGACATAGGGCACCTGGGCAAGGCGGGTCGTCCGGAATAGCGGCCCGATCTCCCGCCCATCTCTGCCCCGATGACCCTTGTCGAACCTTGTCGACCCTTGTCCGCCGCGATCCCTCTCGGCGATCACAGATGCAGAAGCATCCGGCTGTTGCCCAAGGTGTTCGGTTTCACTCGTTCGAGTCCGAGGAACTCCGCGACACCCTCGTCATAGGAACGCAGCAGCTCCGCGTAGACATCGGTGTCGACGGGCGTCTCGCCGATCTCCACGAAGCCGTGCTTCCCGAAGAACTCGACTTCGAAGGTCAGACAGAAAACGCGGCGAACACCAAGCCAACGCGCGGTCTCCAGCAACTTCTCCAGCAACTGATGACCGACACCGGCACCCTTGAGGCTCCGGTTCACCGCGAGAGTGCGTACTTCCGCGAGGTCTTCCCACATCACGTGCAGTGCGCCGCAGCCGACCACCTCGGCGTTGTCGTCTCGTTCCGCGACCCAGAACTCCTGGATGTCCTCGTAAAGCGTCACCGTGGCTTTGTCGAGCAGGATGCGGTCGCGAACGTACGCGTCGAGGAGGCGGCGCACCGCCGGGACATCGCTGGTCCGGGCCCGCCGGACGGTGATGGCTTTTGCGGTGACTTCGGGGCGCGTCGCTGACATGAGCGGACGCTATCGCCCGCCGGTGTCCGCCACGGAGCCGGGGTTCTCCCCTCGCGGAGCTTCCCGGTCTTCCCTCTCTTCCCGCTGTTCCCGGCTATCCGGACCCTGCACGATGCGTACGGCGTCCCGCAGAGCCTGCCGCTGTTCGTCGCTCATCATCCCGAAGAAGGCGACGAGCGCGGCGGCCGGGTTGTCACTCTGCGACCAGGCGTCGTTCATCAGGGCGGCGGCGTAGGCGGCCCGGGTGGAGACGGCCTCATATCGATAGGCGCGCCCTTCGGCCTCCCGCCGGACCCAGCCCTTCTGATGGAGATTGTCCAAAACGGTCATCACCGTGGTGTAGGCGATCGACCGTTCCTGCTGAAGGTCTTCCAGGACTTCTCGAACGGTCACCGGGCGGTTCCACTTCCACACCCGCGTCATGACCGCGTCTTCGAGTTCTCCCAATGGGCGAGGCACAGCCAGAACAATAGTGGGAGATCTCGCCAATCGCGTGCCGGACGTGCACTTTCACCAGCAAAGGCGATCAAAAGGGGCGTACGGCTCAAAAAATTCGGGACGCGAGGGGTGCTGCGGGGGATGCGCGGCGAGTCGTACGCCCGGGGCGGGCGCGGCCGCGTCAGACGCCGTCGGCCTTGGAGACGGCGGTCTGGCGGGCGCGCTCAAGGGCGGCGTCGACGGCGGCGTCCTCCTTGGCCTTGGCGGCCCCGCCCTGGGTCTTCACGATCACCCGGACCAGACCGATGAAGAAGACGGCCATGACGACCGGGGGCAGCAGCGCGGAGACGTAGTCCATGCGTCCAGGGTAGCCACGGGGGACCGGGCGAAAGGGGCGGGGTGGGCGAACCGCCCCGGACGGCCGGTCAGCCGGCGGCGAGCTGCTGCGGGGGCCCGGCCGGCGGCGAGGCGGGCCGGCGCCGGGGAAAGACCTCACCCGGAGTGGGAATGGGCCGCTTCGGCGCGTCGGGCTCGGGAGCCGCGGGCTGCGGGGCGGGCCGTTCGGCGGGCTTCTCCTTGGGTTTCCTCTCCGGCTCCTCGGCCACGCCGCCCGGCAGGGCCGTCAGCCGCACCCTGGAGGCCGGAACGGCGGGTGCCGGCACCTTGCGGGCCCCCTGGGCGAGCCGGGCCCGCACATCGCGCTCGGCGAGGTCCTGGCAGCGGCCGAGCAGTGCGGCGGCGCCGGCGTTCCCCCGCAGCGCCCGCAGCGCGGCGAGGTCGTCCGGGGTCGGCCGGTGCCCGGCACCCAGCGCCTCCCCCAGGAGGGCGAGGTAACCGGCGACGGTCCCCGGCAGGGCGGCGCGGTACCGGGCCAGATCGGCCACCAGGAAGGCACGAAGCCGGGCCCCCTCGCCGATCGCCTCGTCGAGCGACTCGGCGAGCCGATGACAGTCCTTGACGTCCTCGGCGGAGACGGGACCGGGGTGAAGGGCGAGGGCGAGAGCACGGCGGAGCACACGCAGCTCCTCCGCACCGAACGCCATGCCGCCGCGGGATCCGTATGGCGTGGGCATGGTCCGAAGATACGCGTAAATCAGACAAACTCGACATACCGCGCGGGTGTGGCGCAACACGGCCACCCACCTGGCCGCCGCCGACCGACAGCACCGGAATCCGAGACCCGGCCCGCACCCCCTCCCAGCCCGCCCGCCGCCTGAGGACGAGAGCCGACCCGCGCCTCCACCCACCAGCCCGCCCAACGCTTGAAGACGAGAGCCGACCCGCGCCCTCCCTCCCAGCCCGTCCAACGCTTGAAGACGAGAGCCGACCCGCGCCCTCCCTCCCAGCCCGCCCCACGCTTGAAGACGAGAGCCGGCCCGCACCCCCACCCACCAGCCCGTCCGGCGTTCGAGGACGAGATCCGGCCCGCGCCCCCCTCCCAGCCCGTCCGGCGTTCGAGGACGAGATCCGGCCCGCGCCCCCCTCCCAGCCCGTCCGGCGTTTGAGGACGAGGCCGTTCAGGCCGAAGCGGGGGTGCGGGGGCGGCAGCCCCCGGAACGGGCGGTCGAAGGGGGCCCACCCCCTGGAGGACGGGACGGGTAGGGGCGGTGGGGGCGAGAAACCCACGCCCGCCCCCACCGGCCGCTCACATCCGCGACACGTTCCGCTCGTACACCAGCCGCAACCCCACCAGCGTCAGCCACGGCTCGTGCTCGTCGATCACCGACGACTCCCCGAGCACCATCGGCGCCAACCCACCCGTCGCGATCACCGTCACATCGTCCGGATCGTCCGCCAGCTCCCGCGCCATCCGCCCGACCACCCCGTCGACCTGCCCGGCGAACCCGTACACGATGCCCGCCTGCATGGCCTCCACCGTGTTCTTCCCGATCACGCTCCGCGGCCGCGCCACCTCGATCTTCCGCAGCTGCGCGCCCTTGACGCCCAGCGCCTCCACGGAGATCTCGATACCGGGCGCGATCACACCCCCGACGTACTCCCCGCGCGCGGACACCGCGTCGAAGGTCGTGGCCGTACCGAAGTCGACGACGATCGCCGGCCCCCCGAACAGCTCGACGGCGGCGACCGCGTTGATGATCCGGTCGGCGCCGACCTCCTTGGGGTTGTCGGTGAGGATCGGCACCCCGGTCTTCACCCCGGGCTCCACCAGCACCGCCGGCACGTCGCCGTAGTAGCGCCGCGTGACCTCGCGCAGCTCGTGCAGCACGGACGGCACGGTCGCGCAGATCGCGATCCCGTCGATGCCGTCGCCGAGCTCGTCGCCGAGCAGCGGGTGCATGCCCATCAGGCCCTGGAGGAGCACCGCCAGCTCGTCGGCGGTACGGCGCGCGTCCGTGGAGATGCGCCAGTGCTCGACGATGTCCTCGCCGTCGAAGAGCCCGAGGACGGTATGGGTGTTGCCGACGTCGATCGTGAGGAGCATGGGGTCACTCCGCCTCGCGCAGGTCCAGGCCGATGTCCAGGATCGGCGAGGAGTGGGTGAGGGCGCCGACGGCCAGGAAGTCCACGCCCGTGTCGGCGTACGCCCGCGCGTTGTCCAGCGCGAGCCGTCCAGACGCCTCCAGGAGCGCGCGCCCGCCGACGATCGCGACGGCCTCCTCGCACTCCATCGGCGTGAAGTTGTCCAGCAGGATCAGGTCGGCGCCCGCGTCGACGACCTCGCGCAGCTGGTGCAGGGTGTCGACCTCGACCTCGATCGCCAGGTCCGGGAAGGCCTCGCGGACGGCCTTGAAGGCCTGGGCGACGCCGCCGGCGGCGACCACGTGGTTGTCCTTGACCAGCGCCGCGTCGGAGAGCGACAGGCGGTGGTTGACGCCCCCGCCGCTGCGCACCGCGAACTTCTCCAGGGAGCGCAGCCCCGGGGTGGTCTTGCGGGTGTCCCGCACGCGCGTGGCCGTGCCCTCCAGCTCGTCCGCCCACGCGCGCGTGGCCGTCGCGATGCCGGAGAGGCGGTTCAGGATGTTGAGGGCGCTGCGCTCGGCGGTGAGCAGGTCGCGGGTGCGGGTGGTGATCGACAGCAGGCGCTGCCCGGCCTCGACCCGGTCGCCGTCCTCGACGTGCCGCTCGACCTCGAACTCGTCGGTGCAGACCACGGAGACCACGGCCTCGGCGACCCGGAGGCCCGCGACGACACCGGCCTCGCGCGCGACGAAGTCGCCGGTCGCCACGGCCTCCTCGGGGACGGTCGCGACGGTCGTCACGTCCACGCCGCCCGCCAGGTCCTCCTGGATGGCCACGTTGGCGATGTCCTCGACCTCGATGGGGTCGAGGCCGGCGGCGGCCAGCAGTTCGGCGAGCGCGGGGTCGAGCCCGCACTCCAGGTACTCCTCGTCGCCCTCGGCGCCGCAGGCACAGCCGTCGCCGCAGCCGCCGCCGTCGGCGAGGGGAAGGTCGTTGGTGCTCACGTCTGTCACTGCTCCTGGTGTGGCTGGTGGGGCCGGGTAGGGGGGAAGTCTGCGGTGTCGGTGGTGCCCACGGCCAGCGTCCGGTCGGGATTCAGCCGTACGACGATGTGGCGCCCCCACCGGGCGTCGTCGCGGTCGGCGTGGTCCTCGCGCCAGTGGCAGCCGCGGGTCTCCTCGCGGCGGCGGGCCGCCTCGACGAGCACGCGCGCGACGCACAGGAGGTTGGTGGCCTCCCAGGTGTCGACGCCGGGTTCGGCGGTCTTGCCGTTCTCGTCCAGGGCGTCGCGGGCGTCCGTGTGCAGCCGCTGGAGCTGTTCGGCGGCCCTGGCGAGGGACTCCTCGGAGCGCAGCACGCCGGCGCCCTCGGTCATGATCCGCTGGATGGCGAAGCGGGCCTCGGGGGCGAGCAGCGGGTGCGCGGGCTTCTCGGGGTGCGGGACCGGTGCGGGCACGCGCGCGTGGAGGCCGTTCTCCGCGCGGGCCGCCGTGATGTCGGCGGCGATGCGCTCGGCGTAGACGAGGCCTTCGAGGAGGGAGTTGGAGGCGAGCCGGTTCGCGCCGTGCACGCCGGTGCACGCGACCTCGCCGCAGGCGTAGAGCCCGGGGACGGTCGTGCGCCCCCGTGCGTCGGTGCGTACACCCCCGGAGGCGTAGTGGGCGGCGGGTGCTATCGGGATGGGCTCGGTGACCGGGTCGATGCCGTTGGCGCGGCAGGCGGCCAGGATGGTCGGGAAGCGGTGCTCCCACATGTCGGCGCCGAAGTGCCGGGCGTCGAGGTACATGTGCTCGGCGTCCTGCTCCTGCATGCGCCGCATGATGCCCTTGGCGACGATGTCCCGGGGCGCCAGCTCGGCGAGCTCGTGCTGCCCCACCATGAAGCGCACGCCGTCGGCGTCGACCAGGTGGGCGCCCTCGCCCCGCACCGCCTCGGAGACCAGCGGCTGCTGGCCCTCGGCGTCCGGGCCGAGGAAGAGCACGGTCGGGTGGAACTGCACGAATTCGAGGTCGCTGACCTCGGCGCCGGCGCGCAGTGCCAGCGCCACGCCGTCCCCGGTCGACACCGACGGGTTGGTGGTCGCGGAGAACACCTGGCCCATGCCGCCGGTGGCGAGGACGACCGCGGGGGCGTGCACGGCGCCCACGCCGTCGTGCTGGCCCTCGCCCATGACGTGCAGGGTGACACCGGCCGTACGGCCCTCGGCGTCGGTCAGCAGGTCCAGGACGAGCGCGTTCTCGAACGTGCGCAGCCCACGCGCGCGTACCGCCTCCACCAGGGCCCGGGAGACCTCGGCGCCGGTGGCGTCACCGCCCGCGTGCGCGATCCGGCGCCGGTGGTGGCCGCCCTCGCGGGTGAGGTCGAGGCCGCCTTCGGAGGACTCGTCGAAGATCGCGCCGGTGTCGATGAGCCGCCTGACCGCGCCGGGCCCCTCGGTGACGAGGATCCGTACGGCGTCCTCGTCGCAGAGGCCGGCGCCGGCCACCAGGGTGTCCGCGAGGTGCTGTTCGGGGGTGTCGCCCTCGCCGAGGGCCGCGGCGATGCCGCCCTGCGCCCAGCGCGTGGAGCCGTCGTCCAGGCGGGCCTTGGTGACGACGACCGTGGTCAGCCCCGCGGCCTGGCAGCGCAGGGCCGCGGTCAGGCCGGCCACCCCGGACCCGACGACGACCACGTCCGCCGAGATGCTCCACCCCGGGGCGGGCGCGTGCAGCCGTATGCCGGTGCTGGTGCCTGTGCTGCTGGTGCCTGTGCTGGTCACGAGGCGGCTCCGAGGTTTCCGAAGGTGAGAGGAAGGTTGTCGATCAGCCGGGTCGTCCCGACCCGGGCGGCGACGGCGAGGACGGCCTCTCCGGTGAAGTCGTCGTCGATCTCGGTGAAGTCGGACGGGTCGACCAGGGCGAGGTAGTCCAGTTCGAGCGGCGGGTCGTAGTGGACGCCCTCGTCGAGGACCTGGCGGGCGGCCGCGCGGACCGCCGCGGCGGCGTTCGGCACGGCCTTGGCGACGGCGTGCGCGTCGGCGGCCGCGCGGGATTCGCCTATGGCGCTGAGCGCCTCGGCGCGCGCCCGCGTGGACGGCACCTCGCGCGCCCGCGCACGCAGCGCCTCCTGTGCCGCGTGCCGGTCATGGCCGGCGAACAGCGCGCGGGACAGCGTGAGCGCCGTGCGCCGCTCGTCGGCCGACAGGTAGCGGTTGCGGCTGGACAGCGCGAGCCCGTCGGACTCGCGCACGGTCGGTACGCCGACGATCTCGATGCCGAAGTTCAGGTCGCGCACCATGCGCCGGATCACGGCCAGCTGCTGGGCGTCCTTCTGCCCGAACAGGGCCACGTCGGGGCGGGTGAGGTGCAGCAGCTTGGCGACGACGGTGAGGACGCCGTCGAAGTGCCCGGGGC
The DNA here is from genome assembly GCF_002217755.1 of Streptomyces hyaluromycini. Classification (GTDB taxonomy): domain Bacteria; phylum Actinomycetota; class Actinomycetes; order Streptomycetales; family Streptomycetaceae; genus Streptomyces; species Streptomyces hyaluromycini. The sequence continues at coordinate 46,167 of NZ_BCFL01000017.1, forward strand.
GGGAGGCGCCCTCCAGGAGCGTGCCCATCGGCCCCGCGGTGACCCGCACCTGGGGCTGGCCGCCCGGGTAGACCTCGTCGACGGACGGGGCGAACACGGCGTCCGCGCCCGCCTGTTCCGCGATCTTCAGGTCGGCTTCCAGGGTGCGCGGGTAGCGGTCGAGGTCCTCGCCCTGCCCGAACTGCAGGGGGTTCACGAAGACGGTGACGATCACGAAGCCCTTGCGGCCGACGTGCTCGCGGGCCGCCCTGATCAGCGTGGCGTGTCCCTCGTGCAGGGCGCCCATGGTCATGACGACGGCGGTGCGGCCCGAGTCCGCGAAGTGGTCCTGCACGTACCTGAGGTCGTCGACGGTGGGGGCGAGTTCGAAGGGGCGGCGGCTCATCGGTCTTCCCCGTTCTGCGGCGTGTGCGTCCCGGTGGCGAGGACGCCGAGCAGGTCCTCGGCGAGCTCCGGCTTCAGCAGGCCGTGCGCGAGCGCCCGGTCGGCCGTCGCGCGGGCCATCGCCAGGTAGCCGTCGACGGCCTGCGGGGCGTGCCTGCGCAGCTCCGTGACGTGCGCGGCGACGGTGCCCGCGTCCCCGCGCGCGACCGGCCCGGTCAGCGCCGCGTCGCCGGAGCGCAGGGCGTTGTCCAGGGCGGCGCCGAGCAGCGGGCCGAGCATCCGGTCGGGGGCCTCGACGCCGGCGGTGCGCAGCAGCTCCATGGACTGGGCGACCAGGGTGACCAGGTGGTTGGCGCCGAGGGCGAGGGCCGCGTGGTAGAGCGGGCGGTTCTCCTCGGAGATCCACTCCGGCTCGCCGCCCATCTCGATGACCAGGGCCTCGGCGGCCAGCCGCAGCTCCTCGGGCGCGGTCACCCCGAACGAGCAGCCCGCCAGCCGCTGCACGTCCACCGGCGTCCCCGTGAAGGTCATCGCCGGGTGCAGGGCCAGCGGCAGCCCGCCCGCGCGCAGGGCCGGGTCCAGGACCTTCGCGCCGTACCGGCCGGAGGTGTGCACGAGCAGCTGGCCGGGTCGTACGGCACCGGTCTCGGCGAGGCCGGTGACCAGGCCGGGCAGGGCGTCGTCGGGGACGGTCAGCAGGACCAGGTCGGCGCGCCGGAGGACCTCGGCGGGGGTTACCAGCGGGACGCCGGGCAGCATCGCCTCGGCGCGGCGCCGGGAGGCGTCGGAGACCCCGGAGACGGCCACCGGGCGGTGCCCGGCGAGCTGCAGCGACGCGGCCAGCGCGGGGCCCACCCGGCCGGCGCCGACGACACCGACGGTGAGCCGCGCGGGGCGGTCACCGATGTCTGGCTGTTGGACTGTACTCACGCGAGGGTGGCCTTCCCGTTCCAGTCCGCTCTGGGTACCGGACGATTTCTCGTCATGTTAACGCTATCCGGTCCGGGGCCGATCGGTCGTCCACAGGCTGTGGGTGACCCGTCACACCGGCGGCCCGTCCCACCGGCGGCACGGAAAATGCGAGGCACCCGGTCGACGCGCCCGGCATCATCCACGGCATGAGTGATACGGCGACGGCCCAGGACGAAGAGCCGAAGGAACCCCTGTCGGCGGAAGAGCAGATGCGGGAGCGGCGCGCCGCCGCCTACCGGCGGGCCACCCGCGTCCTCGCGCGCATGGGCCTGCGGGCCCCGCTCCGCGAACGGCTCGCGCGGCTCCAGGAGGCCGCCCCCGAGGTGTACGACCTGGACGAACCGTCGGACCTCTACGGCAACGGCGTCGTCGAGGCCCTGGAGCGGCGCGTCGCGGCCCTGCTGGGCACGGAGGCCGCCGCGTTCTTCCCGACCGGCACGATGGCCCAGCAGGTCGCCCTGCGCTGCTGGGCGGCCCGCACCGGCAACCCCACGGTCGCCCTGCACGCCCTCGCCCACCCCGAGGTGCACGAACGCGACGCCTTCCGCGAGGTGGCCGGCCTGCGCACCGTGCGCGTCACCGGCGAGCCCCGGCTCCCCACCGCGCAGGAGATACGCGACTTCGCGGAGCCCTTCGGGGCGCTGATGCTGGAGCTGCCCCTCAGGGACGCCGGTTTCGTCCTGCCCACCTGGGAGGAGCTCACGGAGCTGGTGGAGGCGGCGCGGGAGCGCGACGCGGTGGTGCACTTCGACGGTGCGCGCCTGTGGGAGTCCACCGTCCACCTCGGACGCTCCCTGTCCGAGATCGCGGACCTGGCGGACAGCGTCTACGTGTCGTTCTACAAGTCCCTCGACGGCTTCGGCGGCGCCGCGCTGGCAGGCCCGAAGTCCCTGGTCGAGGAGGCGAAGACCTGGCGCCACCGCTACGGCGGCATGGTCTTCCAGCAGTTCCCGACGGCGCTCGCGGCCCTGATCGGCCTGGAGCGCGAGCTCCCCCGCCTCCCGGACTACGTACGGCACGCGCGCGTGGTGGCCGCGGCCCTGCGCGAGGGCTTCGCCGAGGCAGGCGTCCCCTGGGCCCGCGTCCACCCCGAGGAACCGCATACCCACCAGTTCCAGCTCTGGCTGCCGTACGACGCCGACACACTGGTGGAAGCGGCGGTGGGCCAGGCCGAGGAGACCGGAACCTACCTCTTCACGAGCCTGTGGGACACGAAGGGCCCGGGACTGTCGATGACGGAGCTGACGGTGACGGCGGCGGGCCTGGAGTGGACGGCGCAGGACGTGAAGGCGGCGGTCGCGGACTTCGCCGGGCGACTGCTGAAAGGCTCCCGTTCTTGAGCGCCCCGCTCTGAAGCGCCCCGGGGGCGCGGGGAACTGCGCGACAAGCCCCCACCCACCCGCACCCGCCCCCGGACCGCACCCGGCACCCCAATAGGCGCCCGGCCCACCCACCCCGTGGCGAGGTGCACGATGGCGACATGAGCGTACGTATCGACATCCCGGGGCTGCGCCCCGAGAGCGTCGCCGTCGTGCCCTCGCCGCTCGCCGAGCTCGGCATGGCACTGCACGCGCTGTCCGAGCCGGGGCACCACCCCGGCCTCCAGGGCTGGGCGACCGGCGTGACCGCCCGCATGGAGCCGCATCTGGCCGACCGGATGTGCGAGGCGGACTTCCTGTGGCGGACGACGTTCTCGGACCTGTTCCTGCCGTACGCGGCTCTGCCGGGCGCCGTCCCGGGCGGCACGCTCATGGACGAGCTGGACCAGCTGGACAAGCTGTCGGACGAGCAGTTCGTGGACGCGGCGCTGGAGTTCACGTGCGCGCTGTCGTACGGCGTCGAGGCACCGGCTCTGCTGTCGGACCCCGCCGCGCGGCGGCGGGCGCTGGAGGTGGCCGCCTCGCGCGGTCCGCAGCAGGTCCGGTTCGCCCAGCGGCTGCTCGACGACCCGGCGAGCGTGCGTGCCTGGCTGCGCCGGTTCCTGACGGACTGCGCCGAGGCGTTCTTCGACGAGACCTGGTCACGGCTGCGCCACCAGCTGGCGGCCGACGCCCGGCACAAGACGGAGCTGCTGCGCCGCAAGGGGCTGGCCGAGGCGCTGGCGGCGGTCTCCCCCGCCGTGACGCTCGACGGCGCGGGCGCGCGGATCACCGTGGACAAGCTCACCGACGGCCACGCGCGCGTGGCGGCCGACGGCCTGCTGCTGGTGCCCACCAGCCTGGGCCGGCCGCATCTGATGGTGCTGCACCGCTACGGCTGGCAGCCGGTGCTGCACTACCCGGTCGGCTCGCCGCAGCTCGCCTCGCCCGCGTCCGTGGAGGAGCTGACGCTGCGGATGGCGGCGCTGTCCCACCCCGTCCGGATGCGGCTGTGCCGGCATCTGGCGCGCAGCGCCTGCACCACCAGCGAGCTGGCGCAGGTGCACGGCCTGTCGGCGCCGGAGGTCTCCCGGCATCTGGGCGTGCTCAAGAAGGCGGGCCTGGTCACGACGCGCCGCCGTGGGCGTTACGTACTGCACCAGCTGGACGTCACGGTCGTCGCCCGGCTCGGCAGCGACTTCCTGGAGGGGATACTCCGCTGACCCTTCGGGGCGCTGCCAGGCCGGCGTCAGCCGAGTCCGCCGCCCGCCCGCACCAGCCCGGTCTCGTAGGCCAGTACGACCACCTGCACGCGGTCGCGGAGCCCGAGCTTGGTCAGGATGCGGCCCACGTGGGTCTTCACGGTCGCCTCGGACAGCACCAGCCGGCTCGCGATCTCGCCGTTCGACAGGCCCTGCGCGACCAGCACCATCACCTCGCGCTCGCGGTCGGTGAGGCGGTCCAGTTCCTGTTGCCGGGGCTCCTTGCCGGCGGAGGGCAGCAGCGGCGCGAAGCGGTCGAGGAGGCGCCGGGTGGTGGAGGGCGCGACGACGGCGTCGCCGCTGTGCACGGCGCGGATGGCGGCCAGCAGCTCGCCCGGGGGCACGTCCTTGAGCATGAAGCCGGAGGCGCCCGCCTTCAGCCCCGAGAAGGCGTACTCGTCGAGGTCGAAGGTGGTCAGGATGAGCACCTTGGGCGCGTCGGGCTCGGCGCAGATGCGGCGGGTGGCCTCCACCCCGTCCAGCTTGGGCATGCGCACGTCCATCAGGACGACGTCCACGGCGGTGGTCCTCAGCACCTGGATGGCCTCGACGCCGTCGCCCGCCTCCGCGACGACCTCCATGTCCGGCTGGGCCGCGAGCACCATCCGGAACCCGGTGCGCAGCAGCACCTGGTCGTCGACGAGCATCACGCGGATCGTCATCGGGTCCTCTTCCGTTTCCGTTCGTCTGTTTGTTCTGGCTTTGTCCGGGCGTGACAGGTGTCAACCGGGGGCGCGCGTCTTTGTCAGTGCGCCGGTTTGAGCGGCAGCAGGGCACTGATGCGGAATCCTCCGCCAGGGCGGGGGCCCGCGTCGAGGGTGCCGCCCACCATGCCGACCCGTTCGCGCATGCCGATCAGGCCGTGACCCTGGCCGTCGGCGCCGCCGTCCTCGTACATCTCGTGCGGGGCGCCCTTGCCGTCGTCCTCGACCAGCAGTCCGAGTCCGTCGTCGAAGTAGACCAGCCGCACGCTGGCGCCCGTGTTGGGGCCGCCGTGCTTGCGGGTGTTGGTGAGCGCCTCCTGCACGATCCGGTACGCCGTGAGCTCGACGCCGCTGGGCAGCGGGCGCGGGGTGCCCTCGACCTTGAAGTCGACGGGCAGGCCGGAGCTGCGGCACTGCTCGACGAGGTCGTCGATCTGCTCGACGTCGGGCTGCGGGACGTACTCGCCGACCTCCTTGTGCTCGCCGGTGCGCAGCACGCCCAGCAGGCGGCGCATCTCGGCGAGGGCCTGGCGGCCGGTCGAGGAGATCGTCTCCAGTGCCTTCTTCGCCTGGTCGGGGGCGGCGTCGAGGACGTAGGCGGCGCCGTCGGCCTGGACCACCATCACGGACACGTTGTGCGCGACCACGTCGTGCAGCTCGCGCGCGATCCGGGCGCGCTCGGCGGCGACCGCGACCTTGGCCTGCGCCTCGCGCTCCTTCTCCAGCCGGGCGGCACGCTCCTCCAGCTGCGCGAAGTAGGCACGGCGGGTGCGCATGGAGTCACCGAGCACCCAGGCGAGCACGAACGGCACCGTCTGGAACAGCACGATCGCGATGTGCCCCGGGAAACTCGCCTCCTGCTGCGGCCACCTGATCTGCGCCAGGGGCGCCGCGCACAGCCCGGCGTAGAGACCGAACCGCGACGCCCAGCGCGCGCCGACGGCGGCGTTCGTACACACGATCACCAGCATGGCGAAGTTGGAGACGGTCGTCTCCACGTCCAGCACCAGCTGGGCCAGGCCGGTGGCCGCGGCCAGCAGCAGCATCGGCTCCGGGAACCGGCGGCGCAGCGCGACGACGACGCTCATCACGACGGACACGGCCAGCATGGCGGCCCTGGGTCCGTGGTGCCCCTCGTTCCCGCCGAGCTTCCAGATGCTCGCGCCGGAGATCCCGAGCAGGGCGACGGCCCAGAAGCTGTCGACCCACGTCGGGTGCCTGCGGAGGAAGTCATAGAGGCGCTGCACGTAACCCAGAGTAGGGAAGCGTGATAGGTGCAGGGGTCAACCGGAGGGCCGATCCCTGTTCCGCACGCGTACTCCGCAAGGTGGAGAAGGTGATCACCTGTGCGCCTAGTCTGGCCCGGTGACGGATGAGGCGACGCGAGAGACGGCAGAGGACGCCCGTGGCTGGCGGGCGGCCACCGAGGCGGCCCTGTACGGCCCCGGCGGCTTCTACCGCCGCCCGGAGGGCCCGGCCGGGCACTTCCGTACGTCGGTGCACGCCTCACGGCTGTTCGCCGAGGCCGTGGCCGAACTGCTGTGCCGGGTCGACGAGGCCCTGGACCGCCCCGGGACGCTGGACTTCGTCGACATGGGCGCCGGCCGGGGCGAGCTGGTCACCGGCGTGCTCGCGGCCCTGCCCGCCGGCGTGGCGGCACGCGTGCGTGCGTACGCCGTCGACCTCGCCGACCGCCCGTCGGGCCTTCCCGACCGGATCACCTGGCTGGCCGAGCTCCCGCGCACGGTCAGCGGCCTGGTCTTCGCCAACGAGTGGCTGGACAACGTGCCGGTCGAGGTCGCCGAGGTGGACGCGGCCGGGGTGCCCCGGCTGGTGCTGGTCCGGCGGGACGGCGCCGAACTGCTGGGGCGGCCGGTGTCGGGCGCGGAGGCGGAGTGGCTCGCGCGGTGGTGGCCGCTGGGTGCCGAGCCGGGACTGCGCGCGGAGATCGGGCTGCCCCGGGACCAGGCGTGGGCGACCGCCGTCACCAGCCTCCAGAGAGGCCTCGCGGTGGCCGTGGACTATGCGCACACCGTGGCCGCGCGCCCCCCGTTCGGGACGCTCACCGGCTTCCGGGAGGGGCGCGGGACGGCACCCGTGCCGGACGGGTCGTGCGACATCACGGCGCACGTCGCACTGGACGCCTGCGCGGCGCTCGACCCGGCGCTGAGGCTGCCCGAGGCACTCCTGTGCACGCAACGCAACGCCCTGCGCGCCCTGGGCCTGATCGGCGCGCGCCCCCCGCTCACGCTCGCCTCCACGCACCCCACCGCCTATGTGCGCGCCCTGTCGACCGCCGGAGAGGCCGCCGAACTCACCGCCCCCGGCGGCCTCGGCGACTTCGGCTGGCTGCTCCAGCCGGTGGGCATCGAGAACCCGCTGCTCTAGCCCTCGGCCCTGCTTGCCGCCTGCTTGCCGCCCGTTTTCCGCCCGTTGTCCGCTACTTGCCGTTACTCGTCGCCACTTGTCGTTACTTGCCGTTACTTGTCGTTACTTGTCGATGTCTCCCACCACGAAGAACATCGACCCGAGGATCGCGACCATGTCCGCCACCAGCGTCCCCGGCAGCAGCTCGGTCAGGGCCTGGATGTTGTTGTACGACGCCGAGCGCAGCTTCAGCCGGTACGGGGTCTTCTCGCCCTTGCTGACGAGGTAGTAGCCGTTGATGCCGAGGGGGTTCTCGGTCCAGGCGTAGGTGTGGCCCTCGGGCGCCTTGAGGACCTTGGGGAGCCGCTGGTTGATCGGTCCCGGCGGCAGGTCGGCGAGCCGGTCCAGGCAGGCGTCGGCCAGGTCCAGGGCGATGTGCGTCTGCTCCAGGAGGCACTCGAAGCGGGCCAGGCAGTCGCCCTCGGTCCGGGTGACGACCTTCAGGGTGTCCTGGAGCTCGCCGTAGGCCAGGTAGGGCTCGTCGCGGCGCAGGTCGAAGTCGACCCCCGAGGCGCGCGCGATGGGCCCGCTGACGCCGTACGCGTGCACGGCCTCCGGCGCGAGGGCGCCCACGCCGCGGGTGCGGCCGCGGAAGATCTCGTTGCCGAGGACCAGGTCGTCGAAGACGTCCATGCGGGAGCGCACGGCGGACACGGCGCCACGCGCGCGTGCGGTCCAGCCGGCCGGCAGGTCCTCCTTGAGGCCGCCGACGCGGTTGAACATGTAGTGCATGCGTCCGCCGGAGACCTCCTCCATGACGTTCTGCAGCACCTCCCGCTCGCGGAACGCGTAGAAGACCGGGGTGATCCCGCCCAGCTCCAGCGGATAGGAGCCGAGGAACATCAGGTGGTTGAGGACCCGGTTCAGCTCGGCGAGCAGGGTGCGCGTCCACACCGCGCGGACGGGCACCTCCATGCCCAGCATGCGCTCGACGGCGAGGACCACGCCCAGCTCGTTGGAGAAGGCCGACAGCCAGTCGTGGCGGTTGGCGAGCATGATGATCTGCCGGTAGTCGCGTGCTTCGAAGAGCTTCTCCGCGCCGCGGTGCATATAGCCGATCACCGGCTCCGCGGAGACGATCCGCTCGCCGTCCAGCACGAGCTTCAGCCGCAGCACGCCGTGCGTGGAGGGGTGCTGGGGGCCGATGTTGAGCACCATGTCGGTGCTCTCCGCGGCGCCGCCGATCCCGACCGTGGTCTCCGTCGTAGGCGTCATGGTTCCAGTCTCCCCTACGTACGCTGGCCCTATGGAGACGGGGAGCGCCGCCGGCGCCGAGACGACGGGGACCGAGCCGGAGTGGACGGGGCTGCCGCCGGGGCTGCTGCGGATGCGCCGGCTGCTGCTGGTGGTGTGGCTGGGGCTGCTCGCCCTGGCCGTGGGACTGCTGCTGGGCCTGTTCGCGGGCCCGGTGTGGGCGGCCTTCGCGCTGCTGCCGCTGGCCGTGCTGGCCTGGGGCTGGGTGCTGTTGGGCCGCAACTGGCGCTCCTGGCGGTACGCCGAGCGCGCCGACGACCTGCTGATCACGCGCGGGGTGCTGTGGCGCGAGGAGACCGTGGTGCCGTACGGGCGGATGCAGCTGGTGGAGGTGACCTCGGGGCCGGTCGAACGGCACTTCGGGCTCGCCAGTGTGCAGCTGCACACCGCGGCCGCGGCCACCGACGCGACGATCCCCGGGCTCGACCCGGCCGAGGCGGAACGGCTGCGTGACCGGCTCACCGAGCTCGGCGAGGCCCGATCGGCGGGGCTGTGACCGCGCCGGGCGTCGAGGGCGCCATAGGCGCGGGCAAGGCCGTGGGCGAGCGGCGGCTGCACCCGGTGACGCCGTTCCGGCGGGCGTGGGCGCCGGTCGCGGTGCTCACCGGCTGGGCGGTGCACGACCCGAACCAGGCGCAGGAGCAGCTGACGAAGCTGACCACGACCATGGTCCTGGGCGGACTCGCCGTCCTGGTCACGGCGGGGGCCCTCTACGGCTTCCTGACCTGGTGGTTCACCTACTTCTCGGTGACCGACAGCGAACTTCGGATACGCACCGGCCTGCTGTTCCGGCGCACCGCGCACATCCGGCTGGAGCGGATCCAGGCCGTCGACATCACCCAGCCGCTCCTCGCGCGCGTGGCGGGCGTCGCGAAGCTGCGCATAGACGTCGTCGGCACCGACAAGAAGGACGAACTGGCCTTCCTGGGCCAGGGCGAGGCGCGTCGGCTCCGCGCGGAGCTGCTCGCGCGTGCCGCCGGGTTCGCGCCCGAGACGGCGCACGAGGTCGGCGAGGCGCCGGCGCACGAGCTGATGCGCGTGCCCCCGAACAAGCTCGCGATCTCGATCCTGCTGACGGGCGCCACCTGGGGCTCGCTGGCCGCCGCCCTCGTCGCCCCGCCGTTCCTCTGGCTGACCACCCACAGCGTGTGGACGGTCCTCGCCACCGCCGTGCCGCTGCTCGGCGCCGCGGCCACGACCAGTGTGGGGCGGTTCGTCGGGGAGTACGACTGGACGGTCGGGGAGTCCCCGGACGGGCTGCGCATCGACCACGGGCTGCTCGACCGCACGCACGAGACGGTGCCGCCGGGGCGGGTGCAGACGGTGCGGATCGTGGAGCCGCTGCTGTGGCGGCCGCTGCGCTGGGTGCGGGTGGAGCTGGACGTGGCCGGGTCGGCGAACTCCGTACTGGTGCCGGTCGCCCCGCGCGCGGTCGCCGAGTCGGTCGTCGCGCGCGTGCTGCCCGGTGTGACCGTCCCCCGTGAGCTGCTGCGGCCGCCGGGACGGGCCCGGTGGTGCGTGCCGCTGTGGTGGCGCGGGTACGGGCTCGCGGTCACGGACGCGGTGTTCGCGGCGCGGCACGGGCTGCTGCGCCGGCGCCTCGCGCTCGTCCCGCACGCCAAGGTCCAGAGCGTACGGCTGACCCAGGGGCCCTGGGGGCGGCTGTGGCGGCTCGCGGACGTCCATGTGGACACGGGGGCCAACAAGACCGTGACGGCCCGCCTGCGGGGCGCCGAGGAGGCCGCGTCGCTGCTGCGGGAGCAGGCCGAGCGGTCACGGACGGGGCGCCGGACCGCGCGGCCGGACCGCTGGATGGCGTGACGGCCGGCCCGGCCGGTGGTCGGGTGCGGGTGGGTGGGGCTGGTCGCGCAGTTCCCCGCGCCCCTGAAGGGGCGCTCACCGCAGCGCCCTGTTTTTAGGGGCGCGGGGCCGTATTTGATATGCGGCTGCCGCCGCGTGGGCGCGACCAGCCCCCACGCACCCGCACCCGACCACCGACCGACCGTCCCCGGCTCAGAACCGCCGCGTGTTCAGGACGCGGCGCTGCGCAGGCCGCCGAGGTTGATCTGCTCCGTCTCGTCGTGCGCGGTCAGGTCGATGACCTGGCCGACGCCCCGCGCCTGCGCGTCGGCGGGCTTGAACTCGGCCTCGGACTCGGCCTTGTGGAGCGCGAGCGCCTCCTGGCCGACGACGTCCGCGAGGTCCTCGTTGTGCATGGCGTCCAGCCCGCCCGCGGGCGAGCCCTTCTGGGTGCCGAAGAAGTCGAAGCCGCCGGTGACCAGCGGGCGCGGGATCGGCGCGGCCGGCAGGACCGCCACCGCGGTCGGCACCGTGAAGTGCCCCGAGGGCTTCACGGAGTTGACGGACGGTGCCGTCGTGGGGTGGACGTCCTGCTCGGCCGGCTCCGGGGTGGTGTCCTCCGGCCCGGCCGTGGTGGCGGCGGCCGCGCGCGTGTGCCCGTCGGCCGCCTCGGGCTGCCCCTGCGCCTCGTCCTCCGGCGCGGTCTCGCCCTTCGGGGCCTCGGGCTCGGCGGCCGTCTCCGCCGTGCCCTCGGTGCCCGCGTCGGCCTCGGCCGCCGGGGCGTCCTTCTCGTCGAAGCGGGCCAATGCCACCTTGGCCCGCAGGAACAGCTTGGAACCCTCCGGCGAGAAGACCGCGGGAGTCGTCTCCTCGACCGTCGGCTCCCCGGACTTCTCGTCGACGGCCGCCGCGGGCTCCTCGGCCTCTTCCGCACTCCGGGCGGCGGGGAGCTCGTTCGACGGCGCGGTGGCCTCGATCTCCAGCAGGCGGCGGCCCTCCAGGGCGCTCGCACGCTCGGTCTCGGCCGTGGCGTAGCGGCGCAGCAGGGACGCGTGCTCGTTGCGCAGTCCCGCCAGCTCCGCCCGCTTGGCGCGCAGCCGCTGCTCCAGCTTGGCGCGCAGCTCCCGCGACTCCTCCAGGTCGGTCTCCAGCTCGGCGATCCGCTCCTCGTGGCGCCACTCGTCGCTCGCACGCGCGCGTGACAGGTCGGCCACCTGCTTGCCCGCGTCGGTGTCCCAGCGCCGCATGACGGCGGCGCCGACGGCCGCGGTGGCCGCGGCTATCGCGGCCAGGGTGCGCAGCACCGTCGGTTGGGAGAACAACCAGGGGCCCAGAGCGCAGACGAGGGAGACACCGGCGATCGCCGAGGGAGGCAACAGCCTGTGCAAAGGCGGGGAATGACGGTGACGTCCACGTGGCATGGCCAGAAACTTACCGCGCGTAGGCGAATCGTGGTGCCCCGGGCCGTAAAAACACAGCGACAACGAAGTCTTCACCCGGTATCGGCAGGGCCGGGACTCAGCGGTCGCTCATTCGGCTGCTGATCCACTGGAGCGTCGCGGGGATCTCGCGGCGCCAGGTATTGAAGTTGTGGCCGCCGCTGTCGAGGATGATCGACGAGATCCGGGTCGCCTTCGTGGCCTCCACGGACGCGATGAATTTCAGTGTGGCCTTGTAGTTGGTTTCTCCGACCTTGCTGCTCGTGACCAGCAGGGAGGTGTCCGGGGCGGGCTCGTGCCGCAGGAACCACCACAGGTCCGCGCGGTTGCGGACATTCCGGTCGCCCTGGAAGAGATCTCCGGTCGTGACGTCTGTGGGCGCCTTGTACGACGGGGAGAGTCCGGCACCGGCCGCGTACACGTCGGGGTGGTGCATCGCGAGCTTGAGCGCGCAGTACCCGCCCGTCGAGTCGCCGACGATCCCCCAGCCGCCCGGCTTCCCGGCCCGGTAGTGCGCGCGTACGGCGTCGGGCAGGTCCCGGGCGAAGAAGGTCTCGGTCTGCGGACCGTGCGGGACGTCCACGCACTCGGTGTCCCGGGGCGGTGCGACGGTGGGCCGCAGCATCACCAGGATCGCGGGCCGCATCCGCCCGGCCCGGACCAGGTGCTGTGCCGTGCGCGGGTAGTGCAGCTTGTCGACCAGCGCCCGCGCGGTGCCGGGATAGCCGCTGAGGACGACCACCACCGGGAACGTGCGCGTGCGGTACTGCGGCTGGAAGTACTCCGGCGGCAGGTACACGTACGCGGGCGTGGCGATGTGCGTCGTACGGCCGGCGATGTCGACCTGCTGGATCTGTCCGGCCGTCCGGGGCAGCGAGCCGCCCATGCCGTGCACCTCGGACGTGGACACCACCTGGACCGGGCTGCCGGGCGGGCCGCCCGCCGCGTGGTCGACCACGACGCCCTGGTCGGTCTCCGTGCCGAGCAGGTCGGCCCAGCTCGCATAGAAACCGAAAGCCTGGTTGACGGCTATCCCCAGGCACGCGAAGAGCGCCAACTGGGTCGCCAGCAAAAGGCCGACGCGGCCGCTGACGGCCTGCCAGTTCCGCCGGGCCAGCCGAGGCCACAACCACACCGTGCCGACGAACAGCAGTACGGCGAACAAGATCGCCATTGCCAGCGTTTTATTGCTCGTGAGACCCATGAGGTGCTTCCTGCCTGCGCTTTCCCCCGTGGCCACCGCCGCTTTCGGCAAGGCTTGCCCCGGGCTTTCCCTGGCCTTTGAACCGGCTTTCCGGTGGGGAGTGAACCTCTCCCCCCGAGACACCGTCCTAGAGGGCGCAATGTCGCCGGATGCCCGAATCGGGCCCGGATTCAAGGTCTCTCGCAGAACTACGGGATGCGATGTCTGTCAGGATAGATGGGGAAATGTCGGGCGAGGTTCCGAGCCGATCAGGCCGGGCGCGGCGCATAGTCCGCGGCCCGCGCCCTGAGGCCGTCCCCGCTCTGGTCGGCAGGGCGTGCGCGGTCGTAGGCGTCCTGGACATCGCCGCGGGTGTGTTCCCGCGCTTCCGTCACAGCCGAATGCACGCCATGGCCGAGGTACTGCCCGGCTCGCTCGGCCCGTTCGCCGCCGCGCTCTCGCTCAGCGTCGGCGTGCTGTTGCTGCTGCTCGCACACGGGCTCAAGCGGCGCAAGCGCCGGGCGTGGCGGGCCGCGGTCGCGCTGCTGCCGGCCGGCGCTGTGTCCCAGTTCGTGTACCGGCACTCGGTCATCGGCGCGCTGATCTCGCTGGCCCTGTTCGTGCCGCTCGTGCTGCACCGCGACGAGTTCAAGGCGCTGCCCGACCCGCGCAGCCGGTGGCGCGCGCTCGCCAATTTCGTCCTCATGAGCGCCGGTTCCCTCGCCCTCGGCCTGGTCATCGTCAGCGCCCACCCGAAGCGCACGATCGGCGACCCGAGCCTGGCCGACCGCATCACCCACGTCCTGTACGGCCTGTTCGGCTTCGAGGGCCCGGTCGACTACGAGGGCTCCACCTCCTGGACGGTCGCCTTCTCGCTCGGCGCGCTCGGCCTGATCACCGCGGTCACCACCATCTACCTGGCCTTCCGCCCCGAACACCCCGCCGCGCACCTCACCGAGGAGGACGAGACCCAGCTGCGCGCCCTCCTGGAGAAGCACGGCGCCCGCGACTCCCTCGGCCACTTCGCGCTCCGCCGCGACAAGGCGGTCGTCTTCTCGCCCAGCGGCAAGGCGGCGGTCACCTACCGCGTCGTCTCCGGCGTGATGCTCGCCAGCGGCGACCCGATCGGCGACGTCGAGGCCTGGCCCGGCGCCATCGAACGCTTCATGGACGAGGCCAAGGCCCACTCCTGGACCCCCGCCGTCATGGGCTGCTCGGAGACGGGCGGCGAGGTGTGGACCCGCGAGACCGGCCTGGACGCGCTCGAACTCGGCGACGAGGCGGTGGTGGACGTGGCGGATTTCTCGCTCGCCGGACGCGCGATGCGCAACGTGCGCCAGATGGTCAAGCGCATCGAGCGGGCCGGCTACGAAACCCGGGTACGGCGCATCCGTGACGTCGGCGAGGCCGAGCTGGACCGCATCCGACGGGCGGCCGAGGACTGGCGCGGCACCGACACCGAACGCGGCTTCTCGATGGCCCTCGGCCGCATCGGCGACCCCGCCGACGGCGACTGCCTGATCGCCACCGCCCACAAGACCGACGAGACACCCGGTCCCTACGGCGACCTCAAGGCGATCCTGCACTTCGTGCCCTGGGGAACCGACGGCGTCTCGCTCGACCTGATGCGCCGCGACCGCTCCGCCGACCCCGGGATGAACGAACTGCTCATCGTGGCCGCCCTCCAGGCGGCCCCGAAGCTCGGCATCACCCGGATCTCGCTCAACTTCGCGATGTTCCGCTCGGCGCTCGCGCGCGGCGAGAAGATCGGCGCGGGACCGGTGCTGCGCGCCTGGCGCGGACTGCTGGTGTTCCTCTCGCGCTGGTTCCAGATCGAGTCCCTGTACAAGTTCAACGCCAAGTTCCAGCCCCGCTGGGAGCCGCGCTTCGTGGTCTACCGGGCCTCCGGCGACCTCCCGCGCATCGGCCTCGCCGCCATGCAGGCCGAGGGCTTCGTCAGCCTCGCCCTGCCGCTGCCGCGCTTCCTGCGCCGCCGGCCGACCGCCCCCCGCCCGTGCGCCCACAGCATCGCCGAACAGGGTGTACGAGCGGCCTGACCCCCTGACCGGCCCGAGCGGCCGCCCCTCCCCCTCCGGCCCGGGGGCGCCGCTCGGGCCACGGGGGCTGGCCGCGGGGCCCTGGGCCTACGCTGAACGTATGAGCAACCACAGCGGACGTGGCCAGGTGACAGGGCTTCCGGCATGGGACCGGTGCGCGGTCATGGGGGTCGTGAACGTCACCCCCGACTCCTTCTCCGACGGCGGCCGCTGGTTCGACACGACGGCCGCCGTCAAGCACGGCCTCGTCCTCGTCGCCGAGGGCGCCGACCTCGTCGACGTCGGCGGCGAGTCCACCCGCCCGGGCGCCACCCGCGTCGACGAGGACGAGGAACTGCGCCGGGTCGTCCCGGTCGTCCGCGGCCTCGCCGCCGAAGGCGTCGTCGTCTCCGTCGACACCGTGCGCGCCTCCGTCGCCGCCCAGGCCCTCGCCGCCGGCGCCGCCCTCGTCAACGACGTCAGCGGCGGCCTCGCCGACCCCGACATGATCCCCGTCGTCGCCGACTCCGGCGCCCCCTTCGTCGTCATGCACTGGCGCGGCTTCCTGGAGGGCGGCAACGTCAAGGGCGTGTACGACGACGTCGTCCGCGAAGTCCTCGACGAACTGCACGCGCGCGTGGACGCCGTCCTGGCCGGCGGCATCTCCCCCGACCGCGTCGTCGTCGACCCCGGCCTCGGCTTCTCCAAGAACTCCGAGCACGACCTGGCGCTGCTCGCCCACCTCGACCGGCTGCACGCCCTGGGCCACCCGCTGCTCGTCGCCGCCTCCCGCAAGCGGTTCCTCGGCCGGGTCCTGGCCGGACCCGAGGGGGCACCCCCGCCGGCCCGGGAGCGCGACGCGGCGACGGCCGCCGTCTCGGCGCTCGCGGCGCACGCCGGCGCATGGGCGGTGCGCGTGCACGAGGTGCGCGCCACGGCGGACGCGGTACGGGTCGCGCGCGCCATAGAGGAGGCGCGCACCGGAACGAACGCGCCGGGCGCACAGGCCACGCAGGCCACGCAGAACCTTCCCCACCGCGCAGAAGGAGCCCGGTGAGCGCCCCCCACACCGACGTCGAGCAGGTCGAGGCGGCCAACACCGCCTTCTACGAGGCACTGGAGAACGGCGACTTCGAGACGGTCTCCTCCCTCTGGCTCACGCCCGCCGACCTGGGCGTCGACGAGGAGTACCACGACCCGGCCGACAGCGGCGTGATCTCCTGCGTGCACCCGGGCTGGCCGGTGCTGACCGGCCGCGGCGAGGTCCTGCGGTCGTACGCGCTGATCATGGCCAACACCGACTACATCCAGTTCTTCCTCACCGACGTGCACGTCTCCGTCACCGGCGACACCGCCCTGGTGACCTGCACGGAGAACATCCTCAGCGGCGGTCCCGCCCCCGAGGGCAGCCAGGAGCTCGGCCCGCTGGTCGGGCAGCTGGTCGTCGCCACGAACGTGTTCCGGCGCACCCGGGACGGCTGGAAGCTCTGGTCCCACCACGCCTCCCCGGTGCTGTCCGAGACCGACGAGGACGAGGAAGACGACACGCCCTCCTGAGCACGGCACACCCTTCCGGGCCCCTCGCGGCCCAGAAGTGGCTGGAATCACGAACTCGCGAGTAGGCAAGGCCACCGGCCCATGAGCCGCCGGGTTCTCCAGGGGAAACACGCGATGAACCCTGCCGCGCCCCGGCGGCCCCCCAGGCCCCGTACCCCGGCTCTGTCAGTGCTCGCAGGTAGATTCGTGTGTGGCCGGTCCGTCGCCCGCACGCGATGCCGCCCGGCCGCCACACCGACGATTGCAGGAGTGATTCGCGTGGATCGTGTCGCGCTGCGCGGCCTGAGGGCCCGCGGGCACCACGGTGTCTTCCCCAAGGAGCGCGAGGAGGGCCAGACCTTCATCGTGGACCTCGTCCTTGGCCTGGACACCCGGCAGGCGGCGGCCGACGACGACCTGGCGAAGACCGTGCACTACGGCGTCGTGGCCGAGGAGGTCGTCGCCGTGGTCGAGGGGGAGCCGGTGAACCTGATCGAGACGCTCGCCGAGCGGATCGCCCAGGTCTGCCTCAAGCACGAGGGGGTAAGAGAGGTCGAGGTGCAGGTCCACAAGCCGGACGCGCCCATCACCGTCCCCTTCGACGACGTCACCGTCACCATCACCCGGAGCCGAGTATGACCGCATCCTCCCTGCGGGGTCCCAGCGACCCGACCGTCCAGCCGGTGCCCGCCTCCGTCGTGGAGCAGGTCGACGCCGCCGACACCACCCTGTCCAACCCCAAGCGAGCCGTGGTCGCCCTCGGCTCCAACCTCGGCAACCGCCTGGAGACCCTCCAGGGCGCCATCGACGCGCTGGAGGACACCCCGGGCGTCCGCATCAAGGCCGTGTCGCCGGTGTACGAGACCGAGCCGTGGGGCGTCGAGCCCGGCAGCCAGCCGACGTACTACAACGCGGTCGTGGTGCTGAAGACCACCCTCCCGCCGTCCTCCCTGCTGGAGCGGGCGCACGCGGTCGAGGAGGCGTTCAACCGGGTGCGGGACGAGCGCTGGGGGCCGCGCACCCTCGACGTCGACATCGTCGCGTACGCCGACGTCGTCTCCGACGACCCGCAGCTCACGCTCCCGCACCCGCGCGCCCACGAGCGCGCCTTCGTGCTCGCGCCCTGGTTCGACATCGACCCCGAGGCCCTGGTGCCCGGCCGCGGCACGGTCGCGGAGCTGCTGGCCGCCGTCACCCGGCACGGTGTGGAAGCGCGCGGGGACCTGGAACTCCGACTGCCCGAGTAGTCGTTAAGGTCGAGACGACCACATCGCTGCGGGGGAGCTGAAGGAACACAGTGAAAGAGCTGCGGATCAGGGTGCTGGCCGGCGTCTTCGTCGTGGCCGGAGTGCTGTCCTGGGCGGGCGCCCGTCTCTGGAACGCGGTGGGGACCCTGCCCAGCGTGCCGGTGGCCGCGCCCATCGTCCTCGCGCTGATCGCCGTGGTCCTGCTCTCCACGGCGCTCTCGTTGCGCGCCCGCCTCAAGGCCCAGCGCGAGCGCCGCCCCGGCGCCAAGGGCGTCGACCCCCTGATGGCGGCCCGCGCCGTGGTCTTCGGCCAGGCGAGCGCCCTGGTCGCGGCCCTGGTCGCCGGCATGTACGGCGGCACGGGCGTCTTCCTGCTGGAGCTCCTCGACCTCCCCACCCGCCGCGACCAGGCCCTCTACGCGGCCTTCTCGGTCGTCGCCGGCATCGCCGTGATAGCGGCGGCGATGTTCCTGGAGCGCGTGTGCAAGCTCCCGGAGGACGACGACAACAACCACAGCGGGGCCGAGCCGGTCGCCTGAGCCCCGCTCTCCAAAGGGTCAGCGCGCCAGTATCAGGCTCATCGCCTCGGCTCGGGTCGTGGCGTCCCTGAGCTGGCCGCGGACCGCCGACGTCGTCGTCTTGGCACCCGGCTTACGGATCCCGCGCACCGACATGCACATGTGCTCGGCCTCGACCACGACGATCACGCCCCGGGCCTCCAGGATCCGCATGAGCGAGTCCGCGACCTGCGTGGTGAGTCGTTCCTGCACCTGCAGGCGGCGGGCGAACACCTCGACGAGGCGCGCGAGCTTCGACAAGCCCGTGATCTTGCCGGTCTCCGCCGGGATGTAGCCGACATGGGCCACACCATGGAACGGCAGCATGTGATGCTCGCACAAGCTTACGATTTCAATGTCCTTCACCAGGACCATCTCGTCGTGCCCGAGGTCGAACGTCGTCGTCAGGACCTCCTCGGGCGACTGGTGATTCCCCGCCAACAGCTCGCGATAGGCCCGCGCCACCCGTGCCGGAGTCTCCCGGAGGCCCTCGCGGTCCGGGTCCTCGCCGACCGCGAGCAGAAGTTCGCGTACGGCGTTCTCGGCGCGTTTCTCGTCGAACTCGCCGATGGTGCCCTCGCCGTCCAGGGTCACGGGGTCGGTCATCTGGGGTGCCTCGTTCCTTCGGGGCGGCGCACGTGGGCCGCGCGCCTCATCTGCGGGCATACCGAAAAGCCGCGCCCCCCAGGCTAGAACCTGGGGGGCGCGGCATCCATTCCGAGCCGGGTGAGGCCGGTGTGAGTCAGCTCTCGGGTCGGTCCTCCGGGGCCTTCTCGACCGCGGTGGCGGACTCGACCGCCGTGGACTTCACCGTGCTGATCGCCGGCGTCGAGCCGTTCGCCCCATTGGTCAGTGCGAGCTCCTTGGGGGAGAGCACCGGCGGGCGGGTGGACGGCGTACGGCGGGAGGAGCCGGTCCAGGCGGGCCGTGCGGGCCGCTTGTGGATCGCCGCGAAGACCTCGGCGATCTCCTCCTTGTTCAGGGTCTCCTTCTCCAGGAGCTGGAGAACGAGGTTGTCGAGGACGTCGCGGTTCTCGACCAGGATCTCCCAGGCCTCGTTGTGCGCGTTCTCGATGAGCTTCTTGACTTCCTCGTCCACCAGGGCGGCGACCTCTTCCGAGTAGTCGCGCTGGTGGGACATCTCACGGCCGAGGAAGGGCTCGGTGTTGTCGCCGCCGAACTTGATCGCGCCGAGACGCTCGGTCATGCCGTACTGCGTGACCATCGCGCGGGCGGTGGCCGTGGCCTTCTCGATGTCGTTGGCTGCGCCGGTGGTCGGGTCGTGGAAGACCAGTTCCTCGGCCGCGCGGCCGCCCAGCATGTAGGCGAGCTGGTCGAGCATCTCGTTGCGCGTGGTCGAGTACTTGTCCTCGTCCGGCAGGACCATCGTGTAACCGAGGGCGCGGCCGCGGGACAGGATCGTGATCTTGTGGACCGGGTCGGAGTTCGGCGAGGCCGCCGCGACCAGGGCGTGACCGCCCTCGTGGTACGCGGTGATCTTCTTCTCCTTGTCCGACATGATCCGGGTCCGCTTCTGCGGGCCCGCGACCACGCGGTCGATCGCCTCGTCGAGCATCTGGTTGTCGATGAGCTTGCGGTCGCTGCGGGCCGTGAGCAGCGCCGCCTCGTTCAGCACGTTCGACAGGTCCGCGCCGGTGAAGCCCGGCGTGCGGCGGGCGACCGCCGCGAGGTCGACGTCGGGCGCGACCGGCTTGCCCTTCTGGTGGACCTTGAGGATCTCCAGACGGCCCTGCAGGTCCGGCGGGTCGACCGCGATCTGGCGGTCGAAACGGCCGGGGCGCAGCAGCGCCGGGTCGAGGATGTCGGGCCGGTTCGTCGCGGCGATGAGGATCACGCCGCCCTTGACGTCGAAGCCGTCCATCTCCACGAGCAGCTGGTTCAGCGTCTGCTCGCGCTCGTCGTGACCGCCGCCGAGGCCGGCGCCGCGGTGGCGGCCGACCGCGTCGATCTCGTCGACGAAGACGATCGCCGGGGCGTTCGCCTTGGCCTGCTCGAAGAGGTCGCGCACTCGGGAGGCACCGACACCGACGAACATCTCGACGAAGTCGGAACCGGAGATCGAGTAGAAGGGGACCCCTGCCTCGCCGGCCACGGCACGCGCGAGCAGCGTCTTGCCGGTGCCGGGACGGCCGTAGAGGAGCACGCCCTTGGGGATCTTGGCGCCGACGGCCTGGAACTTGGCCGGCTCCTGCAGGAACTCCTTGATCTCGTGGAGTTCCTCGACGGCCTCGTCGCAGCCCGCGACGTCCGCGAAGGTCGTCTTCGGGGTGTCCTTGGTGATGAGCTTCGCCTTGGACTTGCCGAAGTTCATGACCCGGGAGCCGCCGCCCTGCATCTGATTCATCAGGAACAGGAAGACGACCACGATGAGGACGAAGGGCAGCAGGGAGAGCAGGACGCTGACGAACGCGTTCTGCTTGGTCGGCGCGACGGTGTAGCCGTCGGGGATCTGCTTGTCCTGGTACTTGGTCTGCAGCGTGTTGGCGATGGTGACGCCCTGGTCGCCGATGTAGCTCGCCTGGATCTTCGAGCTGCCGTCGACCTTCTCGCCGTTCTTGAGCGTGACCTTGATGGTCTGCTCGTCACCGGTGGTCAGCTTGGCCGATTCCACCTTGTTGTCATTGATCGCCGCCACGACCTGGCCGGTGTCCACCGTCTTGTAGCCGCCGGACGAGCCGACGACCTGCATCAACACGACCACGGCAAGGACGGCCAGCACGATCCACATGACCGGCCCACGGAAGTATCGCTTCACGTCCATCCATACGGAGCGATTAGCCCCGTCCCTCCTGCCATAGTGAGTTTGATAAGACAGTTCTTCTGACGGTACCCCAGCATTGTGGCCCGAAGTCGCACGAAGCTGCTCGGACGGCTGGTGAACCCGTCTCTGCATGCTCCAACGGCGCGAAACCCGCTGGGGTTCCCGATCGTCTTACGTAAGTGGACCCTCCGGCGTATCAGCCGGGGGTCAGCCGCCGTAGACGTGAGGCGCGAGCGTACCGACGAACGGGAGATTGCGGTACTTCTCGGCGTAGTCGAGGCCGTAGCCGACGACGAACTCGTTGGGGATGTCGAAGCCGACCCACTCGACGTCGATGGCGACCTTGGCCGCGTCCGGCTTGCGCAGCAGGGTGCAGATCTTCAGGGTCTCGGGCTCACGGGAGCCGAGGTTGTTGATCAGCCAGGACAGGGTCAGTCCCGAGTCGATGATGTCCTCGACGATCAGGACGTGCTTGCCCTTGATGTCGGTGTCGAGGTCCTTGAGGATCCGCACCACACCGGAGGACTGGGTGCCCGCGCCGTACGAGGACACGGCCATCCAGTCCATGGTGACGGGGGTGGACAGCGCCCGGGCGAGGTCCGCCATGACCATCACGGCGCCCTTGAGGACTCCGACGATGAGCAGGTCCTTGCCCGCGTACTCCGCGTCGATCTTCGCGGCCAGCTCAGCCAGCTTCGCGTCGATCTCTTCCTTGGTGATGAGCACCTGCTGGAGGTCGGCACCCATGTCTTTCGCGTCCACCCGCATCACTTTCGGTCGGTCGTCCCACCGGCCTACCCGGCCCTTCGGAGGAGCGCCGAGGAGCTCTCCGTGAGGTCGGGATTCAGCCTTGCCGAATCACCAGTCTGCCACCCTGGCGCTGGGCGACGACTTTGCCGGGGAGATTGATGGCTCCCTGGCCGCGCCAGCCGGTGATCAGGCGGTCGACTTCCTCGATGTGCCGGGCGAACAGGGAACCGGCCGGTGCGCCCGCCTCGATGGCGGCCCGGCGCAGGATCCGGCGGCGTACCGCGGGGGGCAGGGCGTAGAGCTTGGCGCACTCCAGCAGGCCTGCGGCGTCCCGTACGGAGGCCTCGGCCTGGCTGGCCCAGGTGTCGAGGGCGTCGGCGTCGTCGCGGGAGAGCTGGGCGGTGCGGGCGAGCGCCTCGACGACGCCTTTGCCGAGGGCCTTCTCCAGGGCGGGCAGGCCCTCGTGGCGGAGCCGGGAGCGGGTGTACGCCGGGTCCGCGTTGTGAGGATCGTCCCAGACGGGGAGGGCCTGGACCATGCAGGCCTTGCGGGCGGTCTGCCGGTCCAGCTGGAGGAACGGACGGCGGTAACGGCCGCCGGCCCCCGAGACCGCGGCCATTCCGGACAGGGAGCGGATGCCGGAGCCGCGGGCGAGGCCGAGCAGGACGGTTTCGGCCTGGTCGTCTCTGGTGTGGCCGAGCAGGATCGCGGTGCCGCCGTGCCGTTCGAGAGCGGCGTCCAGGGCGGCGTAGCGGGCGTCGCGGGCGGCGGCTTCGGGTCCGCCGTCGCGGCCGACGGTCACGGTGATGGACTCGACCGGGTCGAGGCCGAGTTCGCGCAGTCGCAGGGCGACTTCGTCGGCGCGCAGGTCGGAGCCGGGCTGCAGGCCGTGGTCGACGGTGACGCCGCCCGCGCGGATGCCGAGCTTGGGGGCTTCGAAGGCGAGGGCGGAGGCGAGCGCCATGGAGTCGGCGCCGCCGGAGCACGCGACGAGGACGAGCGGGGAGGGGGGCCGCTCGTTCGGTGTCTGCTCCGGGATCTCCGGGATCGCCTGGATGCCGCCGACGGGGCGTGCGAGGCGCGCGCCGACGCGCTCACCGGCGCGTTCGCCGGTGGTACGGCTGTGGGGGCTGCGGCTGCTGTGGTCGGTGAGGATGTCGTGGAGGACGCGGCGGACCGCCAGGCGTATCGCCGCGACCGCAGGATGGGGACCCATGTCCGGTTCCCTTCATGAAGTTTTCGGGGGGTGAACCCGAGATCGGTCACTCAGAGTGTGTAGATGGTGACAGAGACGGGCCGTTCCCCGAGCATCGCACGCCTACCCATCGCTCACGGTCCCTCGGACGGGTGATTGGAGGGGCGTTCGCCTGCCGTCGGCCGGTTTCGGTTCACCACACATCCGCTGGTTCACGACTCGGCCTTGCGGTGCACCCTCGCGACCCAGTCCGCCGGTTTGGCGATCTCCGCCTTGGTCGGCAGGGTGTTCGGGGAGGTCCACACCCGGTTGAAGCCGTCCATGCCGACCTGGTCGACGACGGCCCGCACGAAGCGTTCGCCGTCCCGGTACTGACGGAGTTTGGCATCCAGGCCGAGCAGCTTGCGCAGGGTCATGTCGAGCCGGGAGGCGCCCTTGGCGCGCCGCTGCTGGAACTTCTCCCGGATCTCGGCGACGGTCGGCACGACCGCGGGTCCGACACCGTCCATGACGAAGTCGGCGTGGCCCTCCAGGAGGGACATCACGGCGGTGAGCCGGCCGAGGATCTCGCGCTGGGCGGGGGTCTGCACCAGTTCGACGAACGACCGTCCGCCGTCGTCCTCCTCGGCCTCGGGGCGGCTGCCGGCGAGGGACTGGGCGGCGTCCCGGATGCGTTCGAGGACGGTCATCGGGTCGACGTCGGTCTCCGAGAGGAACGACTGGATCTCGCCCTCCAGATGGGCGCGCAGCCAGGGCACCGCCGAGAACTGGGTGCGGTGCGTCTCCTCGTGCAGGCACACCCAGAGGCGGAAGTCGTGGGGCTGTACGTCGAGTTCGCGCTCCACGTGGACGATGTTGGGGGCGACCAGCAGCAGCCGGCCGCCGCCGTGCTCGTCCGCCGGGAGGTCGCGGGAGGAGGGGGCGAAGGTCTCGTACTGGCCGAGGACCCGGGACGACAGGAACGACAGGAGCATGCCGAGCTCCACGCCGGTGACCTTGCCGCCGACCGCGCCGAGGACCGTGCCGCCGGGGGTGCCGGCCCGCCGCTCCTGCATCTTGTCGAGCAACGGCTTGAGGAGTTCCCGGAACCCGGCGACGTTGGCCTTCACCCAACCGGG
Source organism: Streptomyces hyaluromycini (assembly GCF_002217755.1). Lineage (GTDB taxonomy): Bacteria > Actinomycetota > Actinomycetes > Streptomycetales > Streptomycetaceae > Streptomyces > Streptomyces hyaluromycini. The sequence goes on from NZ_BCFL01000017.1 coordinate 70,171, forward strand.
GCGGTCCACCACCAGAACGGGGGTGTCGTGCACGTCGTCGGTCCCCATACGAGTGAAGCCCCGGACGTGTTCCTCCGAGGCCTTCGCGTGCCGCCGCAGCTCCGCGACGATGACCCGGGCCTCGTCGCGGCTCACCTCGGGCCCCGGCCGCACGAGCCGCGTCGCGGTCGCCACCGCGAGATTCCAGTCGACCATCCCAGAAGAAGCAGCGCCACCGATGCTCGTCATGCGTCAACCGTACGTTAGCGCTCCCACTTGGGGCAGGCCGTGGAGGTTGGTGAGGTTGGCGTGACTTGTGCGGTGGGGCGGGGTTGGGGTGCTTGCGTCGGCAGGGGCGGGCGTCGGTTTCGCGGTGCCCGGCGCTGTCGGCCGTGCCCACCCGTTCCGCCCTGCGGAACGCCTGCCCACGGCGGTTGAGGAGCGGCCGCGCCACGGCGGTGCCGCGGGCGGCGGGCCGGGGGCGGAGGCCGTGGGCAGCGGACGGGGGCGGTGGACGGGGGCGGTGGACGGTGGGCGGTGGCGGACGGGGGCGGTGGGCGGTGGTGGGCAGCAGGCGGTGTTACAGGCCCGCGAGGGCCGTTGCCGTTTCGTCCAGGGCTTTCTGGGCCTCCGTCGGGCTTGTCGTGTTCGAGGTCAGGAAGGCGAAGGCCAGGAGGCGGCCGTCCTTGTCGACGACCGTGCCCGCGAGGGTGTTGACGCCGGTCAGGGTGCCGGTCTTCGCGCGTACGACGCCCGCCGCGCCGTCCGTGTAGCGGCTGGTCAGGGTGCCCGTGAAGCCGGCGACGGGGAGGCCGGTGAGGACCGCGCGCAGGCCCGGCCGGTCGGCGTCGGCGGCCTTGACGAGGAGGGCGGTGAGGAGGTTCGCCGTCAGCCGGTCGTCGCGGTTCAGGCCGCTGCCGTCGTGGAAGGAGGCGCCGGTCATCGGCAGGCCCAGCTTGGTCAGCTGGGCGTCGATCGCGGCCGCTCCCCCGTCGAAACTCGCCAGTTTGCCGCTCGCCAGCGCGGTCTGGCGGGCCAGGGCCTCGGCGATGTCGTTGTCGCTGTTGGTCAGCATGCGCTCGACGATCGAGGACAGCGGCGGCGAGGAGACGGTGGCGAGGGTCTCGGCCCGGCTGCTCGCCTTGGAGGTGCCCGGTGCCGAGGTCTTGATGCCGGCGTCCGCCAGGAAGCCCGCGAACTTCCGTGCCGCGTCGGCCGCCGGGTCGCTCACCCGGAGCACGGGTCCCTCGACGGAGTCGTTGGTGCGGCCCTCGTCGGCCGTCAGGGGGCTCACGCGCGCGAGGTTGTCGTTGACGCCGATGGAGTGCAGGTCGGGGCCGGAGTAGAGCGTGGTGTCGTACGAGAGGGTGACCTGTTTGATGCCCCGCGCGGTCAGCGACTTCGCCGTCTCGGTGGCGAGGGTGCGCAGGCTGGCCCAGCCCGCCGCGTCCTTGCGGGCGGTCAGGGTGGGGTCGCCGCCGCCGACCAGGACGACCTCCCTGGTGCCGGGTTCGAGGGCCACGCGCGTGGTGATGCGGTGGTCGGCGCCGAGGGCGGAGAGGGCGGCGACGGCGGTGGCGATCTTGGTGGTGGAGGCGGGGGTGAGGGCGGTGTCGGCGCCGGAGCCGTACAGGCGGCTGCCGGTGGCCACGTCGACGACCACGGCGGTGCGGGTGCTGCCGAGCGCCGAGGAGCCCAGCAGGGGTACCAGGAGGTCCCTGACGGCCGTTCCGGAGATTCCGGCGGACTTTCCGGCGGGCGCCGACTTCACGGTGTTCGTGGCGCTGCCCAGGCCCGTCAGGACGGATCCGGCGCTGGGCGCGGGGCTGGGCTCGCCGTCGGCTGTGACGGAGTCCGCACCGGAACCGTGATCTGTGCCACCCGTCCGCTCCAGGGCGGCGGCCCGGTCCCGCTCGGCCGTACGCTGGCCGTCGGCGTCCCAGGGGCCCGCCGCGGTCACCACACCGGCGGCCAGCGCGAGCCCGGCCGTGGCGGCGCCCGCGGTGTACTGCCAGGTCCTGAGGGTCCGAGATCGAGGTCGAGGGGAGCGGACCAGGGTGGCCAGCCGGGGTCCCGTCGCGCGCGTGACGCGTGCGAGTCGTGGTCCCACTGCCCGCCACAACCGCGCGATCTGCGGTTTCGTGGCGGTCGCAAGGCGGGCCAGACGCGGTCGCACGGCCCCCGCGATCTTCCGCACACGCGATTTCGCGGACTGCCAAGGCCTCAGCTCTGGCACGACCACCAGCCCCTTTCGCGATCACACACCAGCGTGAGGGACACTTAACCACCAGAACTATGTGTTGATCATGGAGGAGCCACCGGTGGAGTTCGACGTCACGATCGAGATCCCGAAGGGTTCGCGGAACAAGTACGAGGTGGACCACGAGACCGGTCGGATCCGCCTGGACCGTCGTCTCTTCACCTCGACCGCCTACCCGACCGACTACGGCTTCGTCGAGAACACCCTCGGCGAGGACGGTGACCCGCTGGACGCGCTGGTCATCCTGGACGAGCCCACCTTCCCGGGCTGTCTCATCAAGTGCCGCGCGATCGGCATGTTCCGGATGACCGACGAGGCCGGCGGCGACGACAAGCTGCTGTGCGTCCCGGCCACCGACCCGCGCGTGGAGCACCTGCGCGACATCCACCACGTGTCGGAGTTCGACCGCCTGGAGATCCAGCACTTCTTCGAGGTCTACAAGGACCTGGAGCCCGGCAAGTCCGTCGAGGGCGCCAACTGGGTGGGCCGCACCGACGCCGAGGTCGAGATCGAGCGGTCGTACAAGCGCTTCAAGGAGTCGGGCGGTCACTGAGACCACCCCGCCCGGTCAGTGACCGGGAAACGGGCCGCACGCACGCGTGCGGCCCGTTTTTCGTGTCCGCTGTGTGGTCACGCGCATACTGAGGCTTGCGTGGCAGATGTCGGCAGATGTCGTTCAGGGAGCGTTACGACGGTGACGGAGGCGGAGGACCGCAAGCCCCGGTCGGACGAGGCGCGGTACGACCCGGAGATCACGTCCGAGTTCGCGGTTCCGGCGGGCATCGCGGTCCCCGAGGGCGGCGGCGAGTCCGAGTCCACGTCGGAGTTCACCGTGCCTCAGGGGCTGGTGGCGCCGCAGCCGGTGAGCGGCGAGCCGGAGGGGTCGGCGTTCAGCACGCCGCGCACCTACAGCGCCGACGACGCCCCGCCCGCCTTCACGCCCGCCTCCGGGTTCCCCATGGTCAGCCTCGTCAAGGACGCGCCCTGGCAGGACCGGATGCGCACGATGCTGCGCATGCCGGTGACCGAGCGGCCGGCGCCGGAGCCGGTGCAGAAGGCCGAGGAGGAGGGCGGCCCCGCCGTCCCGCGCGTGCTCGACCTGACGCTGCGTATCGGTGAGTTGCTGCTGGCGGGCGGGGAGGGTTCGGAGGACGTGGAGGCCGCGATGTTCGCGGTCTGCCGGTCGTACGGCCTCGACCGGTGCGAGCCGAACGTCACCTTCACGCTGCTGGCGATCTCGTACCAGCCCTCGCTCGTCGACGACCCGGTGACGGCGTCCCGGACGGTGCGGCGGCGCGGGACCGACTACACGCGCCTCGCGGCCGTCTTCCGGCTCGTGGACGACCTCACCGACCCCGAGACCCATGTCTCCCTGGAGGAGGCCTACCGGCGGCTCGCGGAGATCCGCCGCAACCGGCACCCGTACCCCGGCTGGGCGCTGACCGCGGCGAGCGGGCTGCTCGCCGGGGCCGCCTCCGTGCTCGTCGGCGGTGACCTGCTGGTGTTCGTGGCGGCCGCGGTCGGCGCGATGCTCGGTGACCGGCTGGCGTGGCTGTGCGCGGGGCGCGGGCTGCCGGAGTTCTACCAGTTCATGATCGCCGCGATGCCGCCGGCCGCGATCGGGGTCGCCTTCTCGCTCGCCCACATCGACGTCGCGGCGTCCGCCGTCGTCACCGGCGGGCTGTTCGCGCTGCTGCCCGGGCGGGCCCTGGTCGCGAGCGTCCAGGACGGGCTGACCGGCTTCTACATCACCGCCTCCGCGCGCCTGCTGGAGGTCATGTACTTCTTCGTGGGCATCGTCATCGGGGTGCTGACGGTCCTGTACTTCGGCGTGAAGCTGGGCGGCCGGCTCAACCCCGACGTGGCGCTGAACACCTCCGAACGGCCGCTGCTGCAGATCGCCGCGTCCATGGTGCTGTCGCTGACCTTCGCGGTGCTGCTCCAGCAGGAACGATCCACCGTGCTGGCCGTCACCCTCAACGGCGGCGTGGCGTGGTCCGTCTACGGCGCGATGCACTACGCCGGGGGGATCTCGCCGGTCGCCTCCACGGCGGTGGCAGCCGGGCTGGTGGGGTTGTTCGGGCAGCTGCTGTCGCGGTACCGGTTCGCGTCCGCGCTGCCGTACACGACGGCGGCGATCGGGCCCCTGCTGCCGGGGTCGGCGACCTATTTCGGGCTGCTGTCGATGGCTCAGAACGAGGTCGACAAGGGGCTGGTGTCGCTGGCCAAGGCGGCGTCCTTGGCCATGGCGATCGCCATCGGGGTCAATCTGGGGTCGGAGATCTCCCGGCTGACCCTTCGGGTGGGGTCGGCCGGGAAGCGTAGCGCTGCGAAGCGGACCAGGGGGTTCTGAGCGCCGTCAGTGGGGACCGATGAGGTGCGTCGGCGGGTGCGGGTGCGTAGGGGCTTGTCGCGCAGTTCCCCGCGCCCCTTACGGGGCGCATTCCGCTTACGGCGCTCCGTAGTGGTCCTCGGTGTACGGGTTGTGCTGTTGGCCGTAGCCGTTCTGGCTGTAGCCGCCCTGGTCGTAGTAGGGCTGCTGGCTGTAGTGCTGCTGGCCGTACTGCTGGTGAGGCTGCTGGTCGTACTGCTGCTGGGGCTGCTGGGGCTGCTGGGGGGTGTACGTCGGCTCGATGCGGCGGAGCTGGGTCGTCGCGTCGTCCATCGTCGGCGGGGCCGGCTGCTGCTGGAGCGGCTGCTCCGTGCGGGCCGCCGCCTTCTTGTCCTTCGCGCGGGCCCGCAGGAACTCGATGACGATCGGGACCACCGAGACGAGGACGATCAGGATCAGGATCGCCTCGATGTTGTTCTTGACGAAGTCGATCTTGCCGAGCCAGGAGCCGAGCAGGGTGACGCCGGCGCCCCACATGACGCCGCCGATGACGTTGAAGGTGAGGAACGAGCGGTAGGCCATGCCGCTGACGCCGGCGATGATCGGGGTGAACGTGCGGATCACCGGCACGAAGCGGGCCAGGATCAGGGACTTCGGGCCGTGCTTCTCGAAGAACTCGTGTGCCTTCGTGACGTTCTCCCGCTTGAAGAGGCGGGAGTCCGGGCGGTTGAAGAGCGACGGGCCGACCTTCTTGCCGAACATGTAGCCCGCCTGGTCGCCCAGGATCGCGGCGACGCAGATCAGGGCGACGGCACCCCACAGCGGGAAGTCCAGCTGGTTCGAGGTGATCAGCAGGCCGCAGGTGAAGAGGAGCGAGTCGCCCGGGAGGAAGAAGCCGATCAGGAGGCCGGACTCGGCGAAGACGACCAGGAGCAGGCCCCAGATACCGAACGAGTCGAGAAGTTGGTTCGGGTCCAGCCAGCTCGGGCCGAGGGCGAGCGTCATCACGGTTCCGGGCTCCAGAGGGGGAAGGCACGTCGGGATCCTTGTGCGGGCGCACAAAGCTATCAACGTAATGTGTCCGCCCCAGGTTCCACCGGTGGAACCTGGATGGACTGTGCCCGGCCTGGGGAATGGCTGTGGACATGGGTATCGAAGAGTACGGCGGCGGTCAGGGACCGCAGGCCGATGTGCTGGTCGTCACCACGAACGACGTTCCCGGGTACCGGGTGCGGGAGGTCATCGGCGAGGTCTTCGGGCTGACCGTGCGCTCCCGGCACCTGGGCAGCCAGATCGGCGCGGGTCTGAAGTCGATGATCGGCGGTGAACTGAAAGGGCTGACGAAAACGCTTGTCCAGACCCGCAACCAGGCCATGGAGCGGCTGATCGAGCAGGCACGCGCGCGTGGTGCCAACGCCGTGCTGGCCTTCCGGTTCGACGTGACCGAGGCGGCGGACGCGGGGACCGAGGTCTGCGCGTACGGCACCGCCGTCATCCTCGACAAGGAGTAGCCGGAGCGCCCTGTCACACCGTGTGCCGGGCCGCGTTCGCCTCGATCGCCTCCTTCAGGTGCTCGGCCAGGCCCGGGGCCATCGAGTCGTAGAAGGCCTTGAAGCGCTCGTCGGAGACGTACATCGCGGCGAGGCGGCGGTGCATCTCGGGCGGGCAGTCGTAGAACCAGGCCGAGATGTGCCGCCGGTGTTCCTCGGCCATGTCCATGGCCGGTTCACCGGCCGGCGGCTCGGCCGCGGTCACCAGGGCGGCGTAACGCTCGCTCCAGTCGTCGACCTCGGCCTTCATGCGCTGCCAGTCGGCCTTGGTGTAGCGGGCGGCCCGGCGCTGCGACTCGGCGTAGGCCTCGGTGCCGCCCCAGCGCTGCTCGGCCTCCTCGGCGTACTGCTCGGGGTCCTTGTCGCCGAAGACCTCGAAGCGTTCCTCCGGGGTGAGGTTGATACCCATCCTGCGTGCCTCCATGGCGTGTTCCACGGCCGCGGCCATCTTCTGCAGCGTCTCGATCCGGGCGGTCAGCAGTTCGTGCCGGCGGCGCAGGTGCGCGCGCGGGTCCGCTTCCGGGTCGTCGAGCAGGGCCGCGACCTCGTCGAGCGGGAAGCCGAGCTCCCGGTAGAACAGGATCTTCTGGAGCCGGTCGAGGTCGGCGTCGCCGTAGCGCCGGTGGCCGGCGTGGCTGCGCCCGCCCGGGACCAGCAGGCCGATCTCGTCGTAGTGGTGCAGGGTGCGCACCGTGACCCCGGCGAATCCGGCGACCTGTCCGACGGAGTAGCTCAAGTCCGCTCCTTTCCGCGCTCCACCCTGGGTCCTCACGTCACGTGAGGTGCAAGCCCGTTTCGATCGGCGACCTTCGGGATGTTGCGTCGGTTTTGCCCGCTTATCGTGGGCCCGTGGCCCAGGACACCGCGCAGCAGGCGCTTCCCACCCCGCCCGCGGCTCCCGCGCGTGCCCTGCTGCCGCTGATCCTGCCCGCACTCGTCGTCGGCGTCTGCAGCAGTCTGCTGTTCATGCTGGTGAGCTCGCTGGCCGAGCGGTTGCAGCACGTGCTGTGGACCGACCTGCCGGCCGCGCTCGGCATCGGGCGGTACTCCGTGCTGTGGATGCTGGTGATGCTCACCGCCACCGGGATCGCGGTGGGGCTGGTGGTGTGGAAGGTGCCCGGGCACGCGGGGCCCGATCCGGCCACCCTGGGCCTGGAGGCGGTGGCGCTGCCGCCGGCCGTGCTGCCGGGGCTGGTGCTGGCGACCGTGCTGATGCTGGCGGGCGGGCCGAGCCTCGGTCCGGAGAACCCTCTCATCGCGGTCAATGTCGGGCTCGCGCTGTGGCTGGGGCGGCTCGCGATGCCCCGGCTGCCGGGCTCGCTGTGGCCCGCGCTGGCCGACGCGGCGACGCTCGGCGCGCTGTTCGGGACGCCGGTGGCGGCGGCCCTGGTGATCTCCGAGGCGCTGGCCGGGAAACCGCTGAAGGGGGCGCTGTGGGACAACCTCTTCGGGCCGTTGATGGCCGCGGGGGCGGGCGCGATGACGACCGCCCTGGTGTCCCGTCCGACCCTGGACCTCGGGCTGCCCGCGCTCGGCCGCCCGCACTGGCCCGATCAGCTGGCGGCCGTCGTGGTCGCCTCCGCGGCCGCGCTGCTCGGCATGTGCGCCGTGTACGCCTTCCCGTACGTCCACGGCGTCTTCCGGCGCCTCGCGCACCCCATGGTGGCCCTTCCGGCCGGCGGGCTGGTGCTCGGCCTTCTGGGGGCGCTGGGCGGCCATCTGACGCTCTTCAAGGGGCTGGACGAGGTCGCGGAGCTGGCGAAGGACCCGGAGGGCTGGTCCGCCGGGCAGTTCGCCGTGATGACGGTCGTCAAGCTGGCCGCCCTACTGGTGGCCTCGGCCTGCGGTTTCCGCGGTGGCCGGATCTTTCCGTCGGTGTTCATCGGCGCCGCCCTCGGGCTGTGCGCCCACGCCCTGGTGCCCGCGGTCCAGCCCTCGGTGGGCGTGGCGGCGGGAGTGCTGGGCATGCTGTTGGCGATCACCCGCCAGGGCTGGGTGAGCCTGTTCACGGCCGCGGTGCTGGTGGCCTCGCCCAGCATCATCGCGTTGCTGTGCGTCGCGTCGCTGCCCGCGTGGCTGCTGGTGACCGGGCGGCCGAGAATGCAGTTGCGGGCGGACGGTACGGCCCTGCGCTGATCCTTGTGAATTCCCTCATGCCGTTCAGGAGGCACTCTTCATGCCGCTCCACAAAGGCTCCCAGAAGCACCAAGAGCGACCCATGTCCGTCAACCCGTTCTTCGGTGAGGCGAACCCGGTCGCCGGCATGGCCGAGGCCCCGCCCACGCACCGGCTGCCGGACGGCCCGCTGCCGCCCTCGACCGCCTACCAGCTGGTTCACGACGAGCTGATGCTGGACGGCAACGCCCGGCTGAATCTGGCCACTTTCGTCACCACGTGGATGGAGCCCCAGGCCGGGATCCTGATGGCGGAGTGCGACGACAAGAACATGATCGACAAGGACGAGTACCCGCGCACCGCCGAGCTGGAACGGCGCTGTGTGGCGATGCTCGCCGACCTGTGGAACGCGCCGGATCCGGCCGGCACCATCGGCTGTTCGACGACCGGCTCCAGCGAGGCCTGCATGCTGGCCGGGATGGCGCTGAAGCGGCGCTGGATGCAGCGCAACAGCGACCGCTATCCGGGAAGCGCCCGCCCGAACCTCGTCCTGGGCATCAACGTGCAGGTCTGCTGGGAGAAGTTCTGCAACTTCTGGGAGGTGGAGCCCCGGTTCGTGCCCATGGAGGGCGACCGCTACCACCTGGACGCGCAGGCCGCCGCCGACCTCTGCGACGAGAACACCATCGGGGTGGTCGCCATCCTCGGCTCCACCTTCGACGGGTCGTACGAGCCGGTCGCCGACCTCTGTGCCGCTCTGGACGCCCTCCAGGAGCGCACCGGAGTCGACGTCCCGGTGCACGTGGACGGCGCGTCCGGCGGGATGATCGCGCCGTTCCTCGACGAGGACCTGGTGTGGGACTTCCGGCTGCCGCGCGTGGCGTCGATCAACACCTCGGGGCACAAGTACGGGCTGGTCTACCCGGGCGTCGGCTGGGCGCTGTGGCGGGACAAGGAGGCGCTGCCCGAGGAACTGGTCTTCCGGGTCAACTACCTGGGCGGCGACATGCCCACCTTCGCCCTCAACTTCTCCCGCCCCGGCGCCCAGGTCGTCGCGCAGTACTACACCTTCCTGCGGCTCGGCCGGGACGGCTACCGCGCGGTGCAGCAGGCGTCCCGGGACGTGGCCGTCGGGCTCGCCGAACGCATCGAGGCGCTCGGCGACTTCCGGCTGCTGACCCGGGGCGACGAGTTGCCCGTGTTCGCCTTCACCACCGCCGACCACGTGACGGCGTACGACGTCTTCGACGTGTCGCGGCGGCTGCGCGAGAACGGCTGGCTGGTGCCGGCGTACACCTTCCCGGCGAACCGGGAGGACCTGTCGGTGCTCCGGGTGGTGTGCCGCAACGGCTTCTCGAAGGACCTGGCCGACCTGTTCGTCGAGGACCTGTCCCGGCTGCTGCCGGAACTGCGCCGGCAACCGCACCCGCTGACCCATGACAAGGGTGCGGCCACCAGCTTCCACCACTGAGCGCTCTGCTGGAGGGTGCCGCGATGTGCCCCGTCCGCCGTCTGCGGCGCCGTTGTGGCTGGTCGCGCAGTTCCCCGCGCCCCTTACGGGGCGCTGTCAGACCTAGGCGGACTGTTCCAGCGCCACGAGTTCGAAGGCGGTCTTCCCGTCCAGGGACTCGCGGATGATGTCGGCGTGACCCGCGTGGCGGGCGGTCTCGCGGATCAGGTGGAGGCAGACCCAGCGCATGGAGACCCGGCCCTCCGGCGGGAACCAGGGCTGCGGCGGGAGCGGGAAGGTGTCGTCGAGGCTGGGGACCGAGCGGATGAACTTCTCGGTCTCGGCGGCGACCTGCTCCCAGTACGCCAGCTGCGAGGCCACCGTCTCGTCGCCGACCAGCTGGAAGGTCTCGTGCCAGTTCGACTGGTCCCGCTCGATCGCCGGCGGCTCCTGCTTGGCGCGGGCGATCCAGCTCTGCTCGACCTCGGCGGCGTGCTTGAGCAGGCCTGCCAGGGACAGCTGGCTCACGCTCGGCCTGCTCGCCGCCTGCTCGTCCGTCAGGCCGAGCAGCGCCCGGCGGATGCCGCCGCGCTGTTCCTCGATGAAGGAGAGCAGTGCTCCGCGCTCGTCGCCCTGTACTTCCGCGCGAACGTGAGTGACCATGGCCGGCCGCCTTTCCTGGGTCGTGTTTCCCTGACACGACCGAAGCTACGGGCCCTTTAGGACAGATCGCGTCCTAAAGGGCCCGTCGTGGCCGAGGAACTTCCGGGGCTAGAACGGGAAGCCGCTCCGGCCGTGCTGTACCGAGATCCACTTCAGGGTGGTGAAGGACTCCACCGTCGTCTCGCCGTTCAGGCGGCCGATCCCGGAGTGCTTCTCGCCGCCGAAGGGGACGACGGGCTCGTCGTGCACGGTGCCGTCGTTGACGTGGAACATCCCGGTGTCGATCTGCTTGGCGAAGGCCACGCCCCGCTCGACGTCGCCGGTGTGGACCGCGCCGCTGAGGCCGTAGGGGGTGTCGTTGACCAGGCGTACGGCCTCCTCCTCGCCGTCGAAGGGGATGAGGAAGGCGACCGGGCCGAAGACCTCCTGCCGGAGCAGGTCGGAGTCGGCCGGGACACCGGTGAGGACCGAGGGCTCGACCAGGTTGTCGGTGGTCGTGCCGTGCAGCAGGGCCGTGGCACCCTCGGCGACGGCCTGCGCGACCGTGGCCGAAACCGACTCCGCCTGCTGGGAGTTGATCAGCGGGCCGATGACGGTCTGCGGGTCGCTCGGGTCGCCGGCCTTGAGGGTCTTCACCTTGGCGACGAACTTCTCGGTGAACTCGTCCGCGATCGAGCGGTCGACCAGGACGCGGTTGGCGGCCATGCAGACCTGGCCCTGGTGGACGTACCGGCTGAAGACCGCCGCGTCGACCGCGTAGTCGATGTCGGCGTCGTCGAGGACCACGATCGCGCTGTTGCCGCCCAGTTCGAGCACCGTGCGCTTGAAGAGCGAGGCGCAGACGGTGGCCACGTGCCGGCCGACCTTGTCGGAACCGGTGAAGGAGATGACCTTCGGGACCGGGTGCTCGATGAAGGCGTCGCCGATCTCCGCGATGTCGGTGACGACGACGTTGAGCAGGCCACCGGGCAGGCCCGCGTCCTCGAAGATCTTCGCGACCAGGGTGCCGCCGACGATGGGGGTGTTCTGGTGCGGCTTGAGGACCACGCCGTTGCCGAGCGCGAGCGCCGGGGCGACCGACTTGATCGACAGGAGGAAGGGGAAGTTGAAGGGGCTGATCACGCCCACCACACCGACCGGCACGCGGTAGACGCGGTTCTCCTTGCCGTCCACCGGGGAGGGCAGGATCCGGCCCTCGGGGCGCAGCGCCCACTGGATCGACTCGCGCAGGAACTCCTTGGCGAGGTGCAGCTCGAAGGCGGCCTTCAGACGCGTGCCGCCGAGCTCGGCGATGATCGCCTCGGTGATCTCCGCGTCACGCTCCTCGATGAGGCGCAGGGCCTTCTCGAAGACGGCGCGGCGGGCGTAGGGGTTGGTGGCGGCCCACTGCTTCTGGGCACGCGCGGCGGCCTGATAGGCCTGATCTATCTCCTCGACCGCGGCTATCGTGATCGACGCGAGCTTCTCACCGTCGTACGGGTTGAAGTCGATGATGTCCCAGGAACCGCTGCCCGGGCGCCACTCGCCGTCGATGTACTGCTGGGCCAGGTCGGTGAAATAGGACGACATGTGATCCCTCGATCCCCTGCTGCGACGGCAGTCGACGCGGACACCCGGTCCACATCCACATCACGGTCTGATCACGCGTCATGGTACTTGCGTCACACAGGAGTTGGGGCGTCAGTTCGATGATCTAGGGAAATCCCCTGGTGCATCGATATATCTACGACAGCTGCAGCAGTCCGCGCAGCAGGTCCCGGCTCTCGTCCGGTCCCGGGCTGTCCTGCTGGAGTTCCTTCAGCGCCTGCTCGTACTGGGCGACGTCCTCGCGCTTGTCGAGGTAGAGGGCGCTGGTGAGCTGCTCCAGGTAGACCACGTCGGAGAGGTCCGACTCGGGGAAGCTCAGCACGGTGAACGAGCCGCCCTCCCCGGAGTGCCCGCCGAAGCTGAACGGCATGATCTGCAGCCGTACGTTGGAGCGCTCGGAGATCTCGACGAGGTGCTGGAGCTGACCGCGCATCACCTCGCGGTCGCCGTAGGGGCGGCGCAGGGCGGCCTCGTCGAGGACGATGTGGAAGTCGGGGGCGTTTTCGGCCACCAGGTACTTCTGCCGCTCCATGCGCAGCGTGACCCGGCGTTCGACGTCGGCCTCGCTGGCCCCCTTCATACCGCGCCGCACCACCGCGCGCGCGTAGTCCTCGGTCTGGAGGAGGCCGTGGACGAACTGCACCTCGTAGGCGCGGATCAGATGTGCCGCGCCCTCCAGGCCGACATAGGTGGGGAACCAGGTCGGCAGGACGTCGGAGTAACTGTGCCACCAGCCGGCCACGTTGGCCTCGCGGGCGAGGGAGAGGAGCTGCTGGCGTTCGGCCTCGTCGGTGATGCCGTACAGCGTCAGCAGGTCTTCCACGTCTCTCGTCTTGAAACTCACCCGGCCCAGCTCCATGCGGCTGATCTTCGATTCGGAGGCACGGATCGAGTACCCCGCGGCCTCGCGGGTGATCCCCCGGGCCTCCCGCAGCCGCCTGAGTTGCGAGCCGAGCAGCATTCGCCGCACCACCGATCCGGGCTCTCCCGCGCTCACGTTCGCCAGCCTCCCCAACCGTCTTCAGGGCCCGCAGTCTGCCACTAAAACACTTCGAGCAGTACTCGTCCGGTTACGGAAACGGAAAGCGGCCAAAGTTTAAGCACAGGAAGTTGCAAGCAGGTAGTGAGCCAAGGGCAGCAAGTTGGCGGAAAAAATGGCCAACAAGCGGTACGGGAGGGTCCAATTCGGTCGCGTGCACGTGCATCTGCCCTTGCATCTGCTGTGCGCATCCGAAACCATGGTCCCGCGCCACCGCTGCATCGCAACGACCGCGAATTCCCGGGAGTGCCTCGCATGGGGACGAATGGATCGACCATGCTCAAGCCATTACGGCAGGGCCTTCCGCCGCTTGATCCCGCGGCCGTGTCCAACGCCGCCTCCTGCGCCCTGCCCGCCCGCTACGAAGCGGTGCGCGAAGCCCGTCAGTTCACCCGGAGAACGCTCGGCCAGTGGGACGTCGGCGACCGCTTCGACGACGTCTGTCTCGTCGTCTCCGAGTTGGTCACCAACGCCCTGCGGCACGCGGTGTCCGGCGAGACCGAGTGCCTCGCCGCGGCGCAGGCGCCGGCGGTGCGGCTGCACCTGATGCGGTGGACCGGACGGCTGGTGTGCGCGGTACGCGACCCGAGCCACGAGACGCCCGTGCCCCGCGACTCCGAGGACTTCTCGGCGGAGTCGGGCCGCGGGCTGTTCCTGGTCGACTCGTTCAGCGACAGCTGGGGCTGGCACCCGCTGGCGGGCACCCTCAGCGGCAAGGTCGTGTGGGCGCTGTTCCGGCTGCAGCCCGTCGAATGACGAACCCGGCGTCTTCGGACGCCGGGTTTCTACGCGCGTTACCGTGCGTTATACGCCGAACGCACCGAGTTGACCCAGATGTGGCCGGCGTCAGCTCGTGATCAGGTGGTCGAACTCGCCGTCCTTCACGCCGAGGAGCATCGCCTCGATCTCGGCGCGCGTGTAGACGAGTGCCGGCCCGTCCGGGAAGCGCGAGTTGCGGACCGCCACGTCGCCTCCCGGCAGCCGGGCGAACTCCACGCAGGAACCCTGCGAGTTGCTGTGCCTGCTCTTCTGCCAGGCCACTCCGTCCAGCTGCGTGGCAGCCATGCCGTTGTACACGTCAAACCCCCCGTACACGCCGTCAACGTCGAGGTTCACAGGTCGCTCCCCGGTGGTGCACTAACTGGCTGATGTGACCATTGATGCAGCGGTCAACTGACCCGGATCATAACCTTGTTCACGTGCAGATGCATGAGCAGATGCACGTGCACGGGGGGTGTTCCTGCGGTTACAGCTTTGACGTCCGCTTTACTCAACCCGTTCCAGCGTCTGCCCCGGCCTCCGCAGGACATGCGACCGCCGGCCCCCGTCCATGATCCCGCGCACTGTCACCTGCGCAGGACGTCCGGATCGAATCCTCCATGCACTAGGAAAGGACGCGTACACCGGCCCTCGTGTTCCGGCGTCCATGTGATGGTCCGGTGAGCGAGATTGACCGGATCGGGATCGGACCACTGGACGGCCGGCGTCCGCTCCGCGTACCGGCGGGAAACCGTACCTTGACCCGCACATCGACGAGGGCCGCGCGAGCGCTCTACCGGGCGGTCCCGTAGGGCAGCAGTGCCATCTCGCGGGCGTTCTTGATCGCCCTGGCCAGCAGTCGTTGCTGCCGGGCGGAGACGCGGGTGACGCGCCGGCTGCGGATCCTGCCGCGGTCGGAGAGGAACTTCCGCAGCAGGTCGGTGTCCTTGTAGTCGATGTACGTCACCTCCGCCTGGTCCAGCAGGTTCGGCCGGCTCTTCACCGGCTTGCGGTCGGTCCTGCGGGGCATCGGGGTCAGACCGCCGACCGGCCCGACGCGCTGCTGCACTGGGACGCGGCGGGCGGTGCCCTGTGCGTGGAGAGCGCGGGGCCGTGGCTGGCCTCCCTCCCGGACCCGGCCTGGGACCGCGCACGGGGCGTGAAGGTCTGACGGGGGCGGGGCACCGACATGGCGAAGAAGAGCAAGATCGCGAAGAACGAACGGCGGCAGGAGGTCGTCGCGCGGTACGCCGTGCGCAGGGCCGAACTGAAGGAGATCCTCCGGCGGCCCTCCTCGACCGACGCGGAGCGTCTCGCCGCCGCGCGTGAGCTGCGTGGGCAGCCGCGCGACGCGAGCGCCACGCGCGTACGCAACCGCGACCAGGTGGACGGCCGCCCGCGCGGTTACTTCCGTGCGTTCGGCCTGTCCCGGGTGAATCTGCGGGACCAGGCCCACAGCGGATACCTACCTGGCGTACGCAAGTCCTCCTGGTGAGTCCTGGTAGCTTGCCGCTGTCGTTCGGGCGGCCGGGCGGCCGACCCCCTAGAGCTTGGGAGCGTTGCGGTGACCACGGCTACGGCGAGCACGGCTACGACGCACACGGAAACGGCGTCGGCGGAGACCGCTTCGGCGGGGACGACTGCGGCGACCACGCGGCCGGCTCTGCGGATCGCGGCCGCCGCCGCGGGACTGGCCGGCGCGCTCGCGCTGACCGCGTGCAGCAGCGGCGGCGGCTCCGGCAGCGGCTCCTCGGCCACCCCGTCGGGCACGTCGTCCGCAGCCGCCACCGCCACGTCCGGTTCGGACAGCTCCACGGCCTCCTCCGACGCGTTGCAGGGCAGCTGGATCACCACGAGCGGCGGGAAGATCGTCGCGCTGGTGGTCACCGGCAAGGAGGCCGGGCTCTTCGAGACCGGTGGGGCCGTGTGCAGCGGGACCGCCGGTGAGGAGGCCGGGATGCGGATGATCCATCTCACCTGCACGAACGGCAGCAAGGACCGGGTCACCGGAATGGTCGACTCCGTCAGCAAGAGCGGCATGAAGGTCACCTGGTCCGGAAAATCCGGCGAGGAGACCTACACCAAGGCCGAGGGCGGCAAGCTGCCGTCGGGGCTCCCGACGGCGAGCCTTGGTCAGTAGGGCCGCATAGGACCGCTTCAGGTGTGTTTTCGCCGGCCCGCGCGGGTCGGCGGAAACACACCTGAAGCGGTCGAGGGCGGGGGCGGGCGCGCGGGGACCGGGCCGGGGCGTGATGATGCTGGGACACCGTCACGACCTCGATGGGGAACTGCTCATGCGCGCCATTCCGCTCACCGTCACCACCGTCACCGCTGTCGCCGCCGCCCTCGCCCTGACCGCCTGCAACAACGGCGGCTCGGGCTCCAGCGGCAAGAACAGCTCGGCCTGCGAGATCGGCAAGGTCTCCATCCAGGTCGGCTCCGCGAGCGTCGCGCCGGCCGCGGGGGACACCGGCGAGGTGCCGGTGAGCATCACCAACCAGAGCGCGCCGTGCACGCTGGACGGCTTCGCCGGCGTCACGCTGAAGGCGGGCGGCACGTCGGCGGCGGTCGCCACGCAGGCCGGCGCGAGGGCCGACAAGCTCAAGCTCGCCAAGGGGGACTCGGCGACGTTCTCGATCAGCTATGTGCGCGGCAAGGACGGCGACGGGGCGAGCCTCGCGGCCACGTCGATGACGGTGTCGCTGCCGGGGAGTGACACGACGCAGAGCTTCCCGTGGAAGTACGGGGTGGTGGCGGGCAAGGGGGCTGCGGAGAAGCCGAACGCTGCGGTGGGGGCGTTTCAGCAGGCGGGGGACTGATTCGGGGGGGCCGATTCGGGGGAGGTGCGGTTGGGTTTCGGCTGACCGCCGGTGGGGGTTTGTCGCGCAGTTCCCCGCGCCCCTGACGGGGGGTGGTGCGGTTCGGTTTCGGCTGACCGCCGGAGGGGGTTCTCGCGCAGTTCCCCGCGCCCCTGACGGGGGGTGGTGCGGTTCGGTTTCGGCTGACCGCCGGAGGGGGTTCTCGCGCAGTTCCCCGCGCCCCTTGCGGGGCGCTTCGCGCCCCTTGTGGGGGGGGCGCGTTGGGGGTCAGGGTAGTTGGGTGTGTGCGTGGACCTGGGCCTGGTCTGCTGCTCTTGTGCCCTCTGTCCAGCCTGCCTCGTCGGTCACTCCGCGCAGGCGGGTCGTGGTGGTGTCCGGGAACATCTGCTGCATGCGGTCGGTCACGGCCAGCTCTCTCGTGGCCAGGACCGGGAGCAGGGCCTGGGGTGTCTCGGTCTCGGCCACGGCCGACCGCGCCGCTGCTCTGAGGCGGTCGCCGACCCGGTGGGCGTACGCCGCCAGGAAGGACTGGCGGAAGGTCTTCGTACGCTTGCGGCCGCCCGCCCGCTGCGCGGCCTCCGCCTTGGCCATCGCGTGTGTCGCCTGCACCAGCAGCGAGGTGTGGAGCAGCTCGACCGCCTCCAGATCCGCCTCGAAACCGACCACCGTGGAGAAGGCCAGCGGCTCGTTCCACACCGCGCGGCAGTGGTTGGCCGTGGCGACCGCGTCCAGCAGCACCGCCTTGGCCTGCTCGTACGGCGGCTCGACCCCGATCCGGCAGGCGCCCGGCGCGTCCGGTGCGGGCGCCCCCGCGGCGAGCAGCGCCTCGTCGACGCTGTGCCGGGCCATCAGTTCCTGGGCCTTGGCGCTGAGCGCCTCCGCCTCCTCCGGGTACCCGGTCGCCTCGGCCTTGGCGAGCAGCGCGCGGATCCGGGTGAGCATGCGGGACTGCGGACGGTGCGCGGTCGCGCGGGGTCCTGGCTCGTCCAGGGGCTCCAGGGCGGGCAGTCGCAGCAGCAGGCGGTACAGCTCCAGGACGGCGGTGGCGTGCGAGAAGCGGTCGCCCACGCGTGCGTGGCCGTCCTCCTGCGGCAGCGCGTCGAGCTGCGCCTGCCAGCGGGGGCCCCGCGGCCGGTCGTCCGGTATCTGCGCCCGGATCAGCCCGGCGGCGAGCCGGACGTGCGGGTCGTCCAGCTCGCGCCGCACCAGTCGTACGACGTCGGCGGGTTGCCAGCCGCGCCGCCAGGCCGCCGCGACGAACTCCCGGCCCCGGCGCACGAGTTCCGCGTCCGCGCCGGAGTCGGCCGCGAGGAGGGACGCGCCCGTGTCGAGGCCGGAGTCGGTGTCATCGTACAGGGCGCTCTGGAAGGCTCGGTCGACGGTGCTGGGCTGGCTGCTGGTCACGTGTCGATCGTGCCATGCGGCGCCGACAGCGGTCGGCGGCCGTCCACACCCTGTGGATAACCATCCGTGACAGCGGCCGCCCGAGTGTCAACCGACGGTTGACAGTGGCAGGGTGTCAACCTACGGTTGACATATGGCTACCGACCCGAACATCACGGCATCCGTGCGCCTCGACGACCTCATCGCGGCGATCAAGAAGGTGCATCCCGAACCCCTCGACCAGCTCCAGGACGCGGTGATCGCCGCCGACCACCTGGGCGACGTGGCCGACCACCTGATCGGCCACTTCGTCGACCAGGCCCGGCGCTCGGGCGCGTCCTGGACCGACATCGGCAAGAGCATGGGCGTGACCCGGCAGGCGGCGCAGAAGCGCTTCGTGCCGAAGGAGTCCACCGCACTCGACCCCAGCCAGGGCTTCGACCGCTACACCCCGCGCGCGAGGAACGTGGTGATGGCGGCGCACAACGAGGCGGTCGCGGCACGCAACCCCGAGGGCCGCCCCGAGCACCTGGTCCTCGGTCTGCTGGCCGAACCGGACGGCATCGCGGCGAAGGCGATCCTCGCGCAGGGCGTCCTGCTGGACACAGTGCGCCAGGCGGCCACCGCCGCGCTCCCGCCGGCCTCGGACGACGTCCCCGACCTCGTCCCCTACGGCCCGGAGGCCAAGAAGGCCCTCGAACTCACCTTCCGCGAGGCCCTCCGCCTCGGCCACAACTACGTCGGCACCGAACACCTGCTGCTGGCCCTCCTGGAACACGAGAACGGCGAGGGCGTCCTCAGCGGACTGGGCATCACCAAGCCCGCGACCGAGGAGTACATCGCCAAGGTGCTGGGACTGCTGCTGGAACAGAAGAAGGCCGCGGCGGAGGCGGCGGGCACGGCGGCGGACGAGCCGAAGGAGGGGGGCAAGGTGGGCTGAGAGACCCCTCGGAGCGCTGAACTCGCAGGTCAGAGCGATTGTCAGTGGTGGGTGCCACACTCGCAGCATGACCGACCGGTGGGCTCTCGCTCCGGCCGAGGACGGTGGCGTGGATGTCGCCCCCCTCGGTCCGGACGGGCTGCCCGCAGGGCCGGTGCGGCGGGAGCCCGATCTCGCCGGGGCGGTCAGGGGCCGCCCGGAGGTCACACGCTGGGTGTGGCGGTCGACCGCCGAGGTCTACCCGCGTCTGCTCGCCACGGGGGTGCGAGTGGAGCGGTGCTACGACATCGAGGACGCCGAGACACTTCTGCTGGGCCACGAGGGACGGTCCGGCGAGCCGCACTCGGCCGCCGCCGCCCTGGCCCGCCTCCGCGGCGGTCCCGTACCGCCCGATCCGCCGCAGCGGGCGGCCGAACCGGGCGCGCAGTCACCGCTGTTCGAGCCGCAGGGCACCGCCCGCCTGACGCTCGACGAGCTCCTCGCGGTCTACGCCGAGCAGCAGCGCCGGCACGACCGGGCCGAACACCCGGAGCGGATGCGGCTGCTGACCGCCGCCGAGTCGGCGGGCATGCTGATCGCCGCCGAGATGAACCGCGCGGGCGTGCCCTGGAGCGCCGAGGTCCACCGCGAGGTGCTGCGCGAACTGCTCGGCGAGCGGTACGCGGGCGGCGGCGAGCCGCGCCGGCTGGCCGAGCTGGCCGACGAGGTGTCGGCGGCGTTCGGCAGGCGGGTGCGGCCGGATCTCCCGGCCGATGTGATCAAGGCCTTCGCCCAGGCCGGGATCAAGGTCAGGTCCACCCGCCGCTGGGAGCTGTCGACCGTCGACCATCCGGCGGTGGAACCGCTCCTGGAGTACAAGAAGCTGTACCGGATCTGGGTGGCGCACGGCTGGACCTGGCTCCAGGACTGGGTGCGCGACGGCCGGTTCCGGCCCGAGTTCCACGCGGGCGGTACGGTCACCGGGCGCTGGGTGACCAACGGCGGGGGCGCGCTGCAGATCCCCAAGGTCATCCGGCGGGCCGCGGTCGCCGCCCCCGGCTGGCGGCTGGTCGTGGCCGACGCCGACCAGATGGAGCCGCGCGTGCTGGCGGCGATCTCCCGCGACCCCGGGCTGATGGAGGTCGCCGGGCGGGAGACCGACCTCTACCAGTCCGTCTCCGACCATGCCTTCTCCGGCGACCGCCAGCAGGCCAAGATCGCTGTCCTCGGCGCGGTCTACGGGCAGACCTCGGGCGACGGCCTGAAGAACCTGGCCGCGCTCCGCCGCCGGTTCCCCAAGGCGGTGTCGTACGTCGACGAGGCGGCGCGGGCCGGCGAGGAGGGCCGGCTGGTGCGCACCTGGCTGGGCCGGACCTGTCCGCCGGCGACCGGTGCGGGCGACGGCACGGAGGAGGCGGGGATGCCCCAGGAGGAGCCGGAGGAGCAGACGGCCGAGGGCTGGGTGCCGGGGTACGCCTCCACCAACTCCCGGGCCCGGGGCCGCTTCGCGCGCAACTTCGTGGTCCAGGGCAGCGCCGCCGACTGGGCCCTGCTGATGCTCGCGGCGCTGCGCCGGACCTGCGCGGAGATGGCGGCCGAGCTGGTCTTCTTCCAGCACGACGAGGTGATCGTGCACTGTCCCGAGAAGGAGACCGAGGCCGTCGTGGCGGCGATACGGGAGGCGGCCGAGCTGGCGGGGCGGCTGACGTTCGGGCAGACGCCGGTACGTTTCCCGTTCACGACGGCGGTGGTGGAGTGCTATGCCGACGCGAAATGATCAGTCGGATCGGCCGGATCGGAGTGATCAGTCGGATCGGCCGGATGGGTCGGATGGGTCACCGGGTGCCAGCAGGGCGCGCAGCTCGGCGAGGACGTCCGGTTCGTCCGTGCCGTCCAGGGCGGTGAGGGCCTCGCGCCAGACGCCGTACGCCTCGCCCGTGCGCCCCTGCTCGCGCAGCAGCAGGCCGAGTTGGTGGCGGGCGAGACCGCCGATGTAGCGGTCGGCGCGGGCGTCGGCGCGGCGCAGGAGCTCGGCGCACTCGTGGTGGGCACGGTCGGTGCGGCCGAGGGCGCGCAGCGCGCGGACCAGGCCGAGCCGGGTCTGGGACTCGCCGTGCCAGTCGCCGTGGCCGCCGAGGATGCGCAGGCTCTCCTCGAAGTGCGCGGTGGCGGCCGCCGGTTCACCGAGGCTGAGATGGGCGTAGCCGATGTTGCAGTGCGCCGAGTGCTGCAGGATGACGGCGCCGATCGCGTCCCCGATCGCCAGTGAGCGCCGGTGCTGCTCGATGGCGGCGCGCGGGTCGGTGTGCTCGTAGAGGTTGCCGAGATGGCTGTGGGTGACGGCCTCGCCGTAGGGGTCGTTCAGCTGCCGGGAGTAGTCCAGGCTCTGCCGCAGCGCCTCGCCGGACTCGTCGTACCGGCCGAGCCCCTCAAGCAGCAGCCCCCGGTTGTTCAGGGCGCGCCGGATCCAGGACGCCGCGCCCAGCCGCCGCCACAGGGCCAGCGCCCCGTCGGTCAGGGCGAGGGCCTCCCGCTGCCGGCCGGTGAGGAAGCGCAGGCCGGCGAGGTCGCCCAGGGCGTAGGCCTCGGCGGGCTCGTCACCGAGGCGCCGGGCGGCGGCCAGGGCTGCGGTGCCGAGCACCTCCATCTCGGCGACCCGGCCGCTGCGCAGGGCGTAGGGGTAGAGGAGGCGGACGAGCGTGGAGAGGTAGGCGCTGATCCGTGCGTCGGTGGTGCCGGCGTACCGCTCCACCAGGGCGACGATGTTCTCCAGCTCCATGTCGCCCCAGGCGAAGGCGTGCTCGGCGCACTCGAAGGGCGGCAGGGCGGCGGCGTACGGCTGGTGTTCGGGGGGCTGGGCGGAGGTCGGCCGGCGGCGGTCGCCCTGGTCGAATCCGGGTTCGAGGATCGCGACGAGGGCGCCTTCGGCGACGGCGGCGAACCAGCGGAGGGCGGTGAGAGCGGCCTCAGTGCCGTCGGGGCCGTCGGGGCCGTCGGTCTCTTCCGCCAGCTCGCGGGCGAAGTCCCGGACCAGGTCGTGCGGGGTGTAGCGACCGTACGCGGTCTCCTCCAGGAGGGCCACGTCGACCAGCCGGTCCAGGGCGGCCTCGGCGCGGCGCTCGTCGGTGCCGGTGAGCCGGGCGATCAGGGGGGCGCCGTAGGTGGGCAGGTCGAGGGCGCCGAGGTGGCGCAGGACGAGGGCGGCGTCGCGATCGGGGGCCCGGTCGGAGGCGGCGAGGGCGTCATGGGCGACGGCGAGGGAGCGCCGGACGCTCAGGTCGTCGTATTCGAGGTGGTGCAACCTGCTCTCGGTGGCGGCCAGTTGACCGGCCAGCACCTCGGGGGTGAGGGCGCGGCGGGCGGCCAGCCGGGCGGCCACGACGCGCAGGGCGAGCGGGAGCCGGCCGGTGAGGCCGACCAGCGGGTGGCCGGCGCCGATCTCCGCACGCCCGCTGACCGCGCGCAGCAACGCCGCGCTGTCCTCGCCGGTCAGCGGCCCGAGCGGGAAGCGGCGGGCGCCGTCGAGGGCGGTGAGCGGTGAGCGGCTGGTGACGATCACGGCGCAGCCGGGGCCGCCGGGGAGCAACGGCCGCACCTGGGCGGCGTTCGCGGCGTCGTCCAGCAGCAACAGGGTGCGGGTGGGCGCGAGCAGGGAGCGCAGCAACGCGGTGGCCGCGTCGGGGTGTTCGGGGATGTGGCGGGGGTCGGCGCCGAGGTCCCTGAGCAGCGCGGCGAGCGCCTGGCCGGGGGCGAGCGGGGGCCTGCCGGGGGTGGCGCCGTGCAGGTTGACGTAGAGCTGGCCGTCGGGGAAACGATCCCGCAGTTGGTGCGCGACGTGCAGCGCGAGGGCGCTCTTGCCGACGCCGGCCATGCCGGTGATCACGGTGAGGGTGGGGGTGGGGGTGACCGTGGCCTCGGCTGCGCCTTCGGCCTTTGTGGTCCCACCCGCACCACCCGTGACAGTTTCGTGGTCGGGTGCGGGTGGCCCCTGTGGGGCGGAAGCGCCGTCGGCGGCTGCGGGGGGACGGGGTTCGGTGGAAGTAGGGGGACGGGGCTCTGCGGAGGCAGGGGGACGGAGTTCGGCGGAGGCGGGTGCGGGTGGCCTCTGTGGGGCGGAAGCGCCGTCGGCGGCTGCGGGGGGACGGGGCTCGGCGGAGGCGGGGGGACGGGGTGTTGGCGTGGGTTCGGGGTGGGGGGTAGTTGCCGGGGGCAGGGGTGTTGGCGTGGGTTCGGGGTGGGCGGTGAAGTAGGCGGAGGGTGGTGGGGCGAGGGTGTGGCTCAGTTCTTCGATGACCGTGGTGCGGCCGGTGAAGTGGGCAGGGGGTGGCGGGAGTTGGGCGGGGCGGGGGGCCGGCGGGTCGTCGCGCGTAGAACCAGGCGCGACGGATACGGCCAGGGCTGCGGCAGGCCCCGTTCGTTCATCTCGTTCATCTCGTTCATCTCGTGCGTCTCGTGCGTCTCGTTCGTCGACGCCCTCGGTTTTCGGCCGACGGCCCGTCGACGCGCCCCTCAGGGGCGCGGGGAACTGCGCGACCGGCCACGACGCACCTGCACCCGCGCCGTCATCCGCATCCGCATCCGCCCCACTCCCGTCCCGCACCCCGCCACCCGAGGCGTCCTCGTCCGACGCACCCCTGTACGGCATGCCTTCGTCCGAGCCGCCCTCGTACAGCGCACCTCCGCCGGACCCGCCCTCGTACCCCGCGCCCCCGCCGGGCCCGCCCTCGTGCGGCAGCGCCTCCTCCGTCGTCCCGCTGCCCCGCAGCACCTGCACATGGGCCCGGCGGACCGCCGGGCCGGGCTCGATGCCCAGGTCGTCTCTCAGGCGGTTGCGCAGGTCGCGGTGGACGGCGAGGGCCTCGGCCTGTCGGCCGGTGTGGTGGAGGGCGAGCATCAGCTGGCGGTGATAGGCCTCACGGAGCGGGAACTCCGCGACGAGCGCCGCCAACTCCGGTACGACGCCGCCCAGTCGGGACCCGCCGAGGGCGAGCTCCGCGTCGTAGCGCCACTCCAGCAGAAGCAGCCGGGCCTCCTCCAGGCGCTGTACGAACGCGCGGCCGCCGAAGTCGGCGGGGAGGCCGCCGAGCGGGCTGCCGCGCCAGAGCGCGAGGGCGTCGGCGCAGGCGCGCAGCACCGGCACCCACTCCCGCCGCCCGTGCGCCACGCGCGCCTGGGCCACTCGGGCGTCGAACACGTCGACGTCCAGTTCACCGTCGTCGACACGCAGCAGGTACCCGGGCGGTACGGCCCGCAGCCGCTCCGGGTCGTCGAGGAGCCGGCGCAGCCGGGTGACGTGGTTGTGCAGCGAGGCGCGCGCCGACACCGGAGGCGCCCCGCCCCACAGGGCCTCCCTGAGCGACTCGACGGAGACGACCCGCCCGGCCTCCAGGAGCAGCGCGGCGAGCAGCGCGCGCACCTTGGGGCTGCCGATGGGGCGTACGTCGGATGCGTCGTAGAGAACCGGAGGTCCCAGCAGTCCGAACCGCAGCTCGTACCGCCGCATCACTCCGCCCATCGCCTTCCCGCGCTGGCGGAATTCCATCCCGCATGGGATGGTTTCCCGCCACCTTCTCTGTGCCGGCCGGAGCCGGAATCCGCTGGGATTCCGGGCTGTCCCCGGAGCCGTACGACGACTTCACGCCAACGGGTTCGCGACCTCCGGGAGAACCGCTGGCCACATGTTAGCGATCCGTTGGCGAGCCCTGATGTGATCTTCGCATCGGATCGGGTCGGACGGTGCACGCGTAGATCGCGTAACTCGGGGGAGTGTCGCCGCAGGCCTGGATCCGGGGACGCAAGAGGGTCCCCGGTCGGCGGAGGTGACCGACTGGGGCCCTCGTCCCGTCTCGGATTCCCGGTGGCCCGGTGGCCCGGTGGCCCGGTGGCCCGGGTTCAGACGACGGGCGGGCGGCCCAGCCTGGTGAGTCGCCAGACGGTGCGCCAGCGCATGGGACGGCGCTCCCCGGCCGGCTCGCGAAATCCCTCGGCGAAGCCCGCGAACCAGGCCCGCAGGCCGCCCGTCGAACGGGTGCGCAGAAGAGTGATCAGTATCCAGACGCCCAGGTGGACCGGGATCAGCGGCAGGGGCAGCCGACGGCGGGTCAGCCAGACCCGGTTGCGGGCGGTGACCCGGAAGTAGACGGCGTGCCGGGCGGGCGAGGTCCGGGGGTGCTGGAGGAGCAGTTCGGGCGCGTAGAGGATCTTCCAGCCTGCGTCGGCGGCCCGCCAGGCGAGGTCGGTCTCCTCATGGGCGAAGAAGAACTCGGCCGGCCAGTCGCCGGTTTCGGCGAGCATGTCCATGCGCAGAGCATGGCCGCCGCCGAGGAACCCGGTGACGTAACCCCCGCGCAGGGGGTCGGCGTTGCCGACGCGGGGCACGTGCCGGCGCTGGGTCACGCCGTGCTCGTCCGCGATACGGAAGCCGATGATGCCGAGGCGGGGGTCGGCGGCGAACAGATCCCGGACCTGCCGGAACACCTCGACGTCGACGAGCAGTCCGTCGTCGTCCAGTTCGACGACGACGTCCACGTCGCCGAACGCGCGCAGGGCGGCGAGGGCGACGTTGCGGCCGCCGGGGCAGCCGAGGTTGTCCTCGACGTCGACGGTGGTGACTTCACCGGGCAGGTCGAGACGGCCGGCGAACTCGGGCAGCCGGCAGCCGTTGCCGACGATCACGATGCGGTCGGGGGCGAGGTCCTGCTTGGCGACTGACCCGAGCAGGGCTTCGACTTCGTCGGGCCGGTTCCCCATGGTCACGACGGCAACCCCGAGTCTCGGCTCCTGCATGCCCTTCACCCCATCCGGCCGACGGCGGCAGCCGCACCTGTCCCCAAGGATGGCCATTGTTCACCAAGGCGTCACCACAGGTAGGTCGATACTCCATAAATGGGCCTGCCTCGTGGCGGCGCGCCGACGCCCACGCGCACCGGACGCGCACCGGACGCGGGCCGCTCCCCACCACGCCCCGGGAAGCGCTCGGACACGCCACGGAGCGCCTCCGAGGGGACGAAGCGGCGCTGTAAATTGCCCGTTCATGCTCTCTGTTCAGGTCCTGGGGCCGATCGGTGCCGACATCGACGGTGCACCGGTCCACCTGGGAAGCCCCCGGCAACGTGCGGTCCTCGCCCTCTTGCTGGCGAACCGCGGCCGGGTGGTGCCCGTCGACCGGCTCATCGACCGCCTGTGGCGGGGCCGGCCCCCGCAGAAGGCGGCGGCCTCCCTGCACGTCTACGTGTCGAACCTGCGCCGCGCGCTCGAACCCGGCCGGGCGCCGCGCACCCCCGCCGGCGTCCTGGTCAGCGTCGCGCCCGGGTATGCGGTGCGGCTGCCCGAGGAGGCGGTCGACGCCTGGCGGTTCGAGGCGGCGGTGCGGGGGGCCCGTACCGCGCCTCCGGCCGAGGCCCGGCGTCTCCTGGAGGAGGCCATCGGGTGGTGGCGCGGGGCCGCGTACGGCGAGTGGGCCGACGAGGAGTGGGCGGTCGCCGAGGCGGCCCGGCTGGGTGACCTGCACCTGGCGGCACGGGAGTTGGCGATCGGTGCGGCCCTCGCGTCCGGAACCCCGGCGGAGGCGGTGCCGGCGGCCGAGGCGCTCGTGCGGGAGCATCCGCTGCGCGAGGAGGGCTGGCGGCTGCTGGCCCTCGCGCTGTGGGCCGGCGGGCGCCGTGCCGACGCACTGGCCGAGCTGCGTCGCGCCGCCGCCGTCATGGCCGACGAACTCGGCCTGGGCCTGGGCGACGCCCTGACCGAGCTGGAGAGGGCCCTGCTGACGGGGCGGACCGAGATCCTGCGCGCGTCGGTGCCGTCGGTGCCGTCGGCGCCCGTACCGGCTCCGGCCCTCCTGCCCGCGCCCTTCGCGGATTCCGGGGCGACCCGGGTCGGCCTCCCCACGCCCCTCGCGGACGCCGAGGCGGCTCCCGCCGTTCCCTCCGCGGTCTCTGCGCCCTCCGTGCCCTCCGTGCCCTCCGCGGAGTCCGCGGCCACGGCGGCCACGGCGGCCACGGCGGCCACGGCCGTCGGTCTCCCCGCGCCGTTCACGGGTTCCGGACCGGCCCCGGTCGGCCCGCCGGTGCCGTTCGCGGACTCCGTGGCCACGGTCGTCGTCGACCGGCCGGCCGAGGAGCTGTTCGTGGGCCGGGACGGCGAACTGCGAGCCCTGGCCGAGGTCGCGCGTGCCGCCCGGCGGGGTGGCGGCGTCGTCCTGGTGACCGGGGAGGCCGGTGCGGGCAAGTCGGCGCTGCTCGGCCGGTACCGGCTGTGGTTGCGGGAGCAGGGCTGGACCGTGGTGGTCGGCCGCTGCCCCGAGTTCGACGGCGCTCCCTCCGCCTGGGCCTGGGTGGAGGCACTCGGCGCGCTCGCCCGCCGCGTGCCGCCCACCGACCCGGACGCGCTCGGCGCGCTGCTCCAGGAGGCCGGTTACGGCGAACGGGGAGCGGACGGCCACGGGGGCACCGGGTTCCCGGGCCCGGACGGCGGGGCGGCGTCGGCCGGGCGGTTCCGGCTGCACCGGGCGTTCGCCGCCTGGCTGCGGGAGGCCGCCGCGGACGAGCCGCTGGCGGTCGTCCTCGACGACCTGCACCGGGCGGACGGCGAGACGCTGGCCCTGCTGGAACGCGCCGCCGAGCTGGTCGGCTCAGCGGTGCTGGTGATCGCCGCGTACCGTCCGGCCGACGCGGCGGACCGGCTGACCAAGACCCTCGCCGAACTCGCCCACCGCTCGCCGTTCCGGCTGGCGCTCGGCGGGCTGCCGTTGCCGGACGTGGCCACCCTGGTCGGCGCGGTGTGCGGGGAGCCGGTCGACACGGCCATCGTGACCGCGCTCGCCGAGCGTACGGGGGGCAACCCCTTCTATGTCCGCGAGAGCGCCCGGCTGCTCGCCAGCGAGGGCGCCCTGGTGGCGGTCTCCGAGGTGCCGCAGGGCGTGCGCGACGTGCTGCGCCGACGGTTGCGGCAGCTGCCCGAGGGGGCCCCGGCCGTCCTCCAGCTGGCCTCGGTGGTGGGCCGCGAGACCGAGGTCGGTGTGCTCGTCGAGGCCGCGGACCCGGCACGGCACGGCGAACACGACGTGCTCGACGCCGTCGAGGCGGCCGTCGTGGCCGGGCTGCTGACCGAACCGGCGCCGGGAATGGTCCGGTTCGCGCACGCACTGGTCCGCGACACCCTCTACACCGACCTGGTCGGCGTGCGACGCGCACGGCTGCACGCCCGTCTGGCGGAGGTCCTGCGGCGGCGCCGTCCGGACGACCTGGCGGCTCTCGCGCACCATTTCGCCCGGGCGGCGAACGCGCGGACGGCGGCACTCGCCGTCGAGTACTCGCTGGGCGCGGCCGACCTCGCCGAACGGCGCTACGCCCACGACACCGCGGTCGAACTGCTCACGCAGGCGATCGAGTCCTTCGCGCTGATACCCGCCGCCGCCGTGGACGGCGACACGACCGGCGACGCGGCCGGCGACGGGACCGGCAGCATCAACGGCGACACGGCCGGCGGCCGGGCCGGGCGGCTGGTCGCGCTGCTCGGGCGGTTGCTGCGGGCGGAGATACGGGCGGGGGCCATCGTGGCGGCGCGGCACACCCGGCAGCGCGCCCTGGCGGCGGCCGAGGGCGTCGGGCGCGACGAACTTGCGGCGGCGGCCCTCGGCGCGTGGATCGGACCGGAGCCGGCCCTGAGCGGGGCCCTCAGCGGGCCGTGGGGGCTGGTCGAACCGGCGGCGGTCGACACGTTCGTCGACCGGCTGATCGCGCGCGCCGACCTGGACCCGGCCGTCCTCGGCATCCTGCCGCCCGCCCCTGCGGACGAGCGGGGCCGCGAGGACGCCGACGGCAGCGGGGGCGATGTAGGCAACGGCGGCGGGGCGAGTACGGGTGCCGGGGCGAGTACGGGTGCCGGGCCAAGCACGGGTGCCGGGCCAAGCACGGGTGCCGGGGCGAGTACGGGTGCCGGGCCAAGCACGGGTGCCGGGCCAAGCACGGGTGCCGGGGCGAGTACGGGTGCCGGGCCAAGCACGGGTGCCGCGGCCAGCGCCGGGGCCGGAGCGGGCGCAGGCGTCGGAACGAGCACGAGTGCCGGAGCGAGCGCAGGTGTCGCGGCCGGCGCAGGCGACGGGGGCGAGGCGGGTGCCGGTGGGCGGGTGGAGCGGGTGGTGGAGGCGGGGCGGCGGCTGGCCGTCGCCCGGGCGGTCGGGGACCCGCTGCTGCTCTCCTCCGCGCTGACCGTCGCGTCCGTCGTCACGCCCGACGGGTTCCCGGACCGCCGCGGGGCGCTGGCGACCGAGCTGCGGGTGCTCGGGTACGCGCACGACCTGCCCGCCAACAGCTGGGTGCGGGAGCACATCGGGGCCATGGCCGCCGGCGCCCGCAACGACGTCGCCCAGGTCCGCCGGCACACCGGGGAGGGGCGGACCGTCGCGCGGCGGCACCGGCTGGCGGAGGCGGAGGCCATCAACCTGACCACCCTGGCGATGCTGGCCCATGTCGAGGGCCGCTTCGCCGAGTCCGAGGCCGGCTACGCGGGGGTGCGGGAGCGGCTGCGGTCCCGTGGCTCGCCGTACGGCGACTTCGTGCACGTCCTCGGGCTGACGACCGTACGGCTGGCGCAGGGCCGCCCGCGGGAGGCCGAACCGCTGCTGCGGACCCTCCTCACCGAACCCGAACCCACCGCCGAGCTCGCCCTCGGTGTGGTCCTCGCCCGGCTGGGCGAGCACGAGCAGGCGCACGCGCTCGGCCGGCGCACCGAGGCCGCCGTACCCCTCGTACCCGACCACCTGTACGGCATCGCCCTGTCCCTCCGGGCCGAACTGGCGTTCCTGCTGGGCGACATGACCACCGCGCTGGAGCTGGTCCCGCTGCTGCTGCCGCTGCGCACCCAGCTCGCCGGTGCCGCCAGCGTCACCTTCGCCACCCGCCCGTTCGCCCACTCGCTGGGCGAGTTGTACCGGCTGCTGGGTGACGAGGCGGAGGCGCGACGGCAGTTCGCTCGCGCGGAGGAGGTGGCGGGGCAGTGGGGCTCCCGGCACCTGGTGGCGGCCGCCCGGGCCGCCGCGGAGGACGGGGCCCCGCGGAGCTGACACGACGGCTGCCGGACTCAGGCCAGCCGCCACTTCTGGTTGGACGTCCCGGCGCAGTCCCACAACTGGAGCCGGGTGCCGTTGGCGGTGCCCGAGTCCTTGGCGTCCACGCACTTGCCGATGACCGAGTTGACCAGGTCGTGGGAGCTGTTGAGGTTGAACTTCTGGGCCCAGCCGCCGTTGCAGGTCGCCAGCTGGATGGCCGCGCCGTTGTCCTGGGAGGCGTTGGCGATGTCGAGGCACAGGCCCATGGAGCGCACGCTGCCGTCGGACTTGAAGACCCACTTCTGCCAGGCGTCGCCGTCGCACCCCCACAGCCGCAGCGGGGAACCGTCCGCGCCGGCGTGGGCGCTCACCTCGACGCACTTCGAGGAGGCGTAGCCGACGATCGCGTCGCCGGACACGGTGGCCGAGGAGGCGGCATGGGTGGCGGCGGGCTTGGAGGCCGGTTTGCCCGTCGCCGTGGCGCCGGTACCGGTGGCGTGGGTGGCCTTGGTGCCGGACGCCTTGTCCGGGTGGACGGAGTCCGCCGCCGTGGACGAACCCCCGTTGGTGTGCGCGCCCTTGGCCTTGCCGGGCTTCGTGCCCTTCGGGTCGTGTGCCGGACGGCCGCTGCCGGAGGCCGACGCGGACCCGGAGCCGGTGGGCCACGCCGAGGCGCCCTCGGTGAGCTGGGGCACGACGCCGTCGCCGACGGCCGCGGCGTGCGGCGTGGCGTCGTCGTGGTCCGGCAGTGCCATGAACGCGGCGCTGCCGAGGCCGAGGACCAGCAGGACGCAGGCGGCGACCACGGCTCCGACGACCCGCGCACCGCGCTCCGGCCGGGCTTCCCCGGAGTCCGCCTGGTCCGGTGCGCCGGGCGAGTCCGGCCGCGCCGCCGGTGACCGGAACAACCCTCCGGGCTGCCCGGGCACCCCGGCCGTACCGGGCGCGGCCGCGGGCGTCGGCGTGGGCGTCGGCGTGGGCGTCGGTGCAGGCGTCGGCGTGGGTGCGGTTCCGTCATCCGGGGCGGACCCTGCCCCGCTGTGTGCCGCCGGTTCCGCAGTCGGCGCTTCGGAAGCGGGCTCCGTCCCGGTCGCTCGCGGTGACCCGGTCTCGGAGCCGGTTTCCCGGAGCCACGGCAGCGGCCGTTCCCAGACGGCCGGCTCCTCCGGCGTCTCCGGCTGCCCTGCGGTGTGCTCCATGTCTGCCTGCCCGTCTCCGCGTGTGTCGTTCCCCGGCGCGCGAATCTAGGGGGGCGGCGGCGGGCGTTCCGCCGATCGCCGCGGACTCTGCCCCGCAGGACCGGAAAGCCTTCCCCTGCGGGCCGGTGGGGGCTGGTCGCGCAGTTCCCCGCGCCCCTTACGGGGCGCTGCAGTCGCGTCAGCTACCTAGCTGCGGGCAGGCGTGCCGCAGGGCGGCACGGGTGGGCGCTGGGGGTCCCCCCGGCCGAAGGCTGGGGGAGGCACCCTGCCAGCGCCGGTAAGCGTCCGCAAACCCGTCGGCCCCCGGGCCCCCGCCCGCTACAGCGTTCCCGAGCGCAGGGCGAAGGCGACCGCGTGGGTGCGGTTGCGCAGGCCGAGGCGGTTCATCATGACGCTGACGATGCTCTTGATGGTGCGCTCGGAGTAGTTCAGCTTCTGCGCGATCTCCGTCGTCTCCAGGCCCTCGGCCAGCAGCCGCAGCACGTCGACCTCGCGGGTCTCCAGACCGGACGCGGTCAGCCCGAGCGGCCCCAGGACGTCGCGCTGGACCTCCCGTATGTGGTCGACGAGCCGGCCCTGGACCGGGAGCGGCAGCGCGGCCCCGCCGTCGGCCACCGCGCGCACCGCCTCCACGACCTTGTCGTACGTGGTGTCCTGACGCCACATCACCCCGCGCAGGCCGTGGCGCACCGCCCGGAGCAGGTGGGCGTCGCCGATGTGGCCGGTGACCAGCACGATCCCCGCACCGGGGTTGGCCGAGCGGGCGGTCACCGACTCCATCAGCAGGACCGTCTCCTCGGTGACGTCCGGCGTGATCACGAGGACCACGTCCGCGTGCCGGTGCTCCTCCTGGGGCAGCACCTTCAGCCCCGGGTATCTGCGCAGGCACGAGACTGCCCCCTCGCCGGTCATCGGGTCACCGGCGAGGACTGCGATCGAGATCATCCCCAACGTTCCTGTTTTCCTTCCGGGAGTGGACCGTCGTTCCGAAGCGGCGTACGGAGATCGTCACCGGACCGCCTTAACGCCGACTTGGCGTGTACTTGGCGAAGCTGCCCCTCCGGCCAGGCTTCGCTGTCCGCGGGGGCGGACATCGGCTCGTGCGCCGCGGGCGCGAGCGGCCTCCTGCCTACGCTCCACGCGCGGATCCCACCGCGCGCACGCCAGGAAATGCAGCAGAGCAGCAGAGCAGAAGCAGAAGAGAAGAGAGCACGTTGAGCACCGTCGTCGCCAAGCGCTCGCCGCGTGCCGAAGGCCCCCCGATGCCGGAGGGTCAGGTGGAACTGGCCGAGCCCCCGGTCCTCGGCGAACCGGCCACCGCCGACTTCGGCTCGGTGATGACGTACCTGCCGATGGGCCTGGGTGCCGGGGCCATGGTGCTGATGTACTCGGTCGGCAGCGGCGGTACGTCCATGTACATGATGACCGGGATGATGGGCATCGCCATGGTCAGCATGACGCTGACCCAGATCGGCCGGCCCGGCGCGGAGCGGCGCCGCCGGATGCGCGCCGAACGCCGGGACTATCTGCGCTACCTCGGCCAGAAGCGGGTCCAGGCCCGGCAGGCGGCCGACGGACAGCGGGCCGCGCTGCTCTGGGACAACCCCGAGGCCTCCGACCTGTGGGCGCTGGCGAGCGGGCCCCGGCTGTGGGAACGCCGGCCCGGGCACGAGGACTTCGGCCGGGTCCGGATCGGTCTCGCGACCCGCCGGGCCGCGCTGGAGTTCCTGCCGCCGCAGACCCGGCCGGTGGAGGACCTGGAGCCGCTGTGCGCGATCTCGCTGCGCCGGTTCACCAAGGCCCACCAGACCGTGCCGCTGCTGCCCGTGCCGGTCTCGCTGCGGCGCTTCACCAGCGTCGAGTTCACCGGCGAGGCCGCGGAGGCGGTGGCCCTCGCCCGGGCGATGCTCGGGCAGCTGGCGGTCCTCCACTCCCCGGACGAGTTGCGGGTGGCCGTGCTGGGCGACGAGGCCGCACGGCGCGAGTGGGAGTGGCTCAAGTGGCTGCCGCACAACGCCCATCCGGCGGAGGAGGACGCGGCGGGGGCGGTGCGGCTGGCCGCCGGGGACCATGACGAGCTGCTCGACCTGCTCGGTCCGGACGTCCGCGACCGCCCCGACCACGACGCCGCCTCCTCGCCCAGCGTGGCCGAGCCGTTCACGGTGATCGTCGCCCAGGGCGTGCGGCTCCCGTCGACCTCGCGGCTGCTGGGGGCCGGGCTGCGCGGGGTGGTGCTGCTGGACCTCACCGGCGCGGTGCCCGGCGGCCCCAAGGTGCTGCGGCTCACGGTGCGCGGCGGCCGGGTCGACTTCCCGAGCGGCGCCGAGAACGTCAGCGGCCGGGCCGACCGGCTCGGCCCCGTCGAGGCCGAGAACCTGGCGCGGGCGCTCGCCCCGATGCGCACCGGCGGCGTCGTCGACCTGGTGGACCAGCCGCTGGAGTCCGACTTCGACCTGGCCACCATGCTCGGCATCCGTGACGTACGCGGCTTCGACGTCGCGGCCAAGTGGCGTCCCCGGCTGGCCCAGGAGGCCCGGCTGAAGGTGCCGATCGGGGTCACCGAGGACGGCGAGGTCGTCGAACTGGACCTGAAGGAGTCCGCGCAGGGCGGGATGGGCCCGCACGGGCTGCTGATCGGCGCCACCGGCTCCGGCAAGAGCGAACTGCTGCGCACCCTGGTGATGGGCCTGGCCGCCACCCACTCCTCCGAGATCCTGAACCTGGTCCTGGTGGACTTCAAGGGCGGCGCCACCTTCCTCAACATGGACCGGCTGCCGCACACCTCCGCCGTCATCACCAACCTCGCCGACGAACTCCACCTCGTCGACCGCATGCGGGACTCCATCAACGGCGAGATGATCCGGCGGCAGGAGCTGCTGCGGGAGGCCGGCTACGCCTCGCTCTACGAGTACGAGAAGGCGCGCGCCGCCGGGGCGGGCACCCTGGCGCCGCTGCCCTCGCTGCTGGTCATCGTGGACGAGTTCTCCGAACTGCTCGCCAGCAAGCCCGAGTTCGTGGAGCTGTTCGTCTCCATCGGGCGGCTCGGGCGCAGCCTCGGCGTCCATCTGCTGCTGGCCTCGCAGCGGCTGGACGAGTCCCGGATCCACCGGGTCGAGGGCCATCTGTCGTACCGGCTCGCGCTGCGCACCTTCTCCTCGATGGAGTCGCGCAGCGTGATCGGCACCTCCAGCGCCTACGAGCTGCCGTCCGCGCCCGGCAACGGCTACCTCAAGGTCGACACCACCAACCTGGTCCGGTTCAAGGCCGCGTACGTCTCCGGGCCCGCGCCCGCGGCGCCGGGTCCCGAGGAGACGGCCGGGCGGCAGGGCGTCGCACGCGAGGTGACCGCGTTCGGACTGGAGCGGCACGGCCCGCCCGCCGGGGCCCGGGAGGCGGAGGAGGCCGCCCGGCTGGTCTCGCTCGCCGAGGAGAACCTGCGCGACCCGGGAGCGGAGGCCGAGGAGGAGACGGAGGACGGCGAGGACAGCCTGCTGGAGGTGTTCGTCGGGCGGCTGGAGGACAGCGGCCCGCCCGCCCGGCAGGTCTGGCTCTCCCCGCTGTCCGAGTCGCCCGGCCTGGACCAGCTGCTGCCCGGCATCGTGCCGGACCCGGAACGCGGCATGGGCGCCGCCGACCCGCAGGTGCAGGGCGCGCTGCGCGTTCCGCTGGGCATGGTGGACCGTCCGTTCGAGCAGCTGCGCGAACTGCTGACCGCCGACCTGTCCGGCGCCGACGGCCACCTCGGCCTGGTGGGCGCGCCGCAGACCGGCAAGTCGACCCTGCTGCGCACCCTGATGCTGTCGCTGGCCCTGACCCACACGCCCCGCGAGGTGCAGTTCTACTGCCTGGACTTCGGCGGCGGCGGTCTGGTCTCCACCGCCGGCCTGCCGCACGTCGGTTCCGTCGCCACCCGCCTGGAGCGCGACCGGGTGCTGCGCACCGTCGAAGAGCTGACCCAGCTCCTGGAACAGCGCGAGCAGTTGTTCACGTCCAGGGGGCTGGAGTCGATGGCCGCCTACCGGGCGCTGCGCGCGGACGGCACCATCGACGACCCGTTCGGCGACGTCTTCCTGGTCGTCGACGGCTGGGCCACGCTGCGCCAGGACTTCGACGAGCTGGAGCAACGGGTCATGGAACTCGCCGCGCGCGGCCTGTCGTTCGGCCTGCACGTGGTCGCCTCGGCGGTCCGCTGGTCCGAAGTACGGCCCCGGCTGCGGGACATGCTCGGCACCAAGCTCGAACTGCGGCTCGGCGACTCGATGGAGTCCGAGGTCGGCTCCCGTGCCGCGGCCGGTGTCCCGCACCGGCCGGGACGCGGTCTGACCAGCTCGGGACACCACTTCCTGTCCGCGCTGCCCCGGCTCGACAGCTCCTCGCGCACCGACGACCTGACGGCCGCCACCAAGGCCGCGGTCGCCGAGATCGACACGTTCTGGACCGGCCCCCGGGCCCCCGGCGTACGGCTGCTGCCGACCAGCCTCGACGCCCGCCGGCTGCCCGCCCCCGCCGACGCCCGCGACCTCAGGTTCTGCCTCGGCTGGGACGAGCAGCGCCTCGCCCCCGTCTGGCACGACTTCGGCGCCACCCCGCACCTGCTGGTCTACGGCGACGGCGAGACCGGCAAGACCAACGCCCTGCGCCTCGCCATCCGCGCCATCACCGCCCGCTACCGCCCGGAGGAGGCCAGGATCCTGCTGGCCGACCCCGGCCGCGGACTCCTCAAGGACGTCCCCGAGGAGTACCGGGTCGGATACGTCGTCGACAACGACGCCCTCGGCAAGCTCGCCGACAGCGCCGCGGTGTCCGTGGCCAAGCGGCAGCCCGGCGCCGACGTCACCCCGGAGCAGCTGGAGAAGCGGGACTGGTGGACCGGTCCGCTGCTGTTCGTCCTCGTCGACGACTACGACCTCTTCGCCGGCGCGCCCGGCACGCCCTCCGCGATGATGCCGCTGGTTCCGCTGCTCGCGCAGGGCGCCCACATCGGGCTGCACCTGGTCGTGGCCCGCTCCACCTCCGGCGCCATGCGGTCCGTGATGGACCCGCTGATCCGCCGGATGTGGGAGCTCGGCAACCCGGCGCTGCTGTTCTCCTACCCCAAGGAGGAGGGCAAGTTCATCGGCGAGGCCAAGCCCCGCACCCTGCCCGCCGGCCGGGCCCAGCTCGTCACCCGGCGCACCGTCCAGCTCGTCCAGACCGGCCTGGTGTCGGCGGCCCCCGTCCCCACAGGAGCACGATGACCACCGCCCCGGCCACCACCGGACCGACCACCACCGGCACCGCCGGCGCGGCGCCGCCCGTCCGGGTCACCGAGGTCTGCCGGCTCACCGTCGAGGCGCCGGCCGGCCGGGCCGACCTCGCCGTCCCGGTCACCACCCCGGTCTCCGCCCTGCTGCCGGTGCTGCTGCGCCAGGCCGTCGGCGACGACCTCCAGGGCACGCCCTGGGTCCTGCAACGGCTCGGCGCGGAACCCCTCGACCCGGAGGCGACCCCCGAGAGCGCCGGGCTGCGGGACGGCGATGTGCTGCACCTGCGGCCGGCCGACGCGGCGCTGCCCGCCCTGCACTTCGACGACGTCTCCGACGGCGTCGCGCACGCCGTCGGCACCGGCTCCGGCCGCTGGCACCCCGGACTCACCCGGAACCTCGGTCTCGCCCTGTCCTGCCTGGCGCTGGCCGCGCTCGCCGCCACCCTGCTCGGCGCGGGCCCCGGTCCGCTCACCTCGGCGGCGGCCGGGGCGGTCGCCCTGGTCCTGGCCGCGGCCTGCGCGACGGCGGCCCGCGCGCAGGCCGACCGCGGCGGCGTCCTGGTCACCGGGGTCGGCGCGTTCGGCTTCGCCGCACTGGCCGGGACGACCCTGCGGGAGGGCCCGTCCGGCGGGTTCGCCCCGGGCACCACGGGCACGCTGCTGGCCGCCGGGTTCGTGGTCGCGCTGGCCGGCCTGCTGCTCGCGCTGGGCGCGCTGCCCCTCGTCGTACCCGGCACCGTGCTGCTCACGGCCGTCGCCGCCGCGATCGGCGCGGGACTCGCCCGGGCCACCGGCCTGCACGGCGTCCAGGCCGCCGCGGTGGTCGCGGTGGGCCTGTTCGTCCTGGGACACCTGGCCCCCCGCCTCGCCCTGCGCACGGCCCGGCTGCGCGTACCCCAACTCCCCCACGACGCCGAGGAACTCCAGCTCGACATCGAGCCCGAGCCCGGCGAGGCCGTGGCGAACCGGGTCGCCGTCGCCACCGCCTGCCTCGACATGATCGGCATCTCCTCGGCGCTGGTGTGGGCGGTCGCCCTGTGGCTGCTCGCCGACCGGGAGCACGGCTGGGCCGGCTGGCTGCTGCCGCTCTCGCTCAGCCTCGCCGTCCTGCTCCGTGCGCGCGGCACCAACGGCACCCTCCAGCGGGTCCCCGCCGTGCTGGCCGGCGCCTACGGCCTGGGGCTCGTCCTCATCGTCCGGGTCGCGCCCACCGGCCCCGGCGGCCGGGCCGCCGTCCTCGCGGTACTGCTGGCGGCCGCCCTGCTCCTGCTGGTCGGCGCCTGGCGGCTGCCACGGGCCCGGCTCCTTCCGGTGTGGGGACACTTCGGCGACCTGCTGGAGACCGTCACGGCGATCGCGCTGCTGCCGCTGCTGCTCCAGGTGCTGCACGCGTACGGCTACTTCCGCGGCCTCGCGGGCTAGGGGCGGCGGCAGCCATGCAGACGCGACGCGATCACGTACAGGCCTACCAGTTCGCCATGGGCCGCCTCGCCTCCGCCCTGGTCAGCGGCGACCCCGGCCGGGGCGACAGCCCGACCCGGCGGTCCGCGCTCGGCTCGGTCTTCGGGGTGGGCATGGCGGTGCTGCTGTGCGCCGGGTTCGGGGTGTACGGGCTGATCTCGCCCGCCGCCAAGGAGGACTGGCGCAAGGACGGGGCGATCGTCCTGGAGGAGGACACCGGCAACCGGTACGTGTACGCGAACGGCGAGCTGCGCCCCGTACGCAACTACGCCTCCGCGCTGCTCATCGCGGGCGAGCGCACCGCGCCGGAGACGGCGTCCGCGAAGTCCCTGGCCGGGGTCCCGCACGGCACCCCGGTCGGCATCCAGGGCGCACCGGACACCGTGCCGACCGCGTCCGCACTGGCGACCGGCGCGTGGGCACGGTGCCTGCCGGGGCAGGGCGCTCAGGGCGCCAAGGAGGCGGCCGGCCACGGGCAGGCGCTCCTCTTCGGCGGTTCCGCCGCCGCGCTCGTCGCCCTGCCCGCCGACCGCCAGGTGCTGCTCACCGGGCCCGGAGACACCCGGTATCTGCTGCTGCGCGGCGTCAAGTACCCCGTCCCCGGCGACTCGACACTGATCGCCCTCGGCCTGGACGACCAGGCGGCCCTCCCCGCCACCGCCGACTGGCTGGCCGCCGTGCCCACGGGCGCCGCGCTCGCCGCACCCGTACCGGCCGGCGCCGGGAAGGCGGCCGGTCAGGTCGCCGGGCAGACCTCGAAGGTCGGCCAGCTCTTCCGCACCAGCACCGACGGCACCGGCAACACCGGCGGCACAGTGCACTACTACGTGATGCGCTCCGACGGACTCGCCCGCGTCAACGCCACCGAGTACGCCCTGCTCGCCGCCCGCCCCGGCGCTCCCGCACCGCGCCAGGTAGGGCAGTCGGACATCGCGGTCGCCCCGGTCTCGGCGGACGATGCCACGACCGGCCGGGTACCGGACCTGTCCGGTGTCCGCGCCCTGGCCGGCGGCACCGTCTGTCTGACGGAGGCGTCGGACGGCCGGGCCCGGATCACCGTGGGCACCCCCGGCGCCGGGGGGATCGTCCTGCCCGCCGGCGGCGGTGTGCTGGCCGTCCCGGACGGCTCCCCGGCGGGCGACCGGACCGAGTACCTGATCACCGAGCAGGGCCTGAAGTACCGGATCGCCGACACCGACGCCGAGCGGGCCCTCGGGTTCGGCGACGGCAAGCGCCGGCTCACGCTGCCCGCGGGCGTCCTCGCCCTCGTCCCCGACGGTCCGGCGCTCAGCCGCGCCGCCGCGGCGAAGGGCTGATCCCGGTGGCCCGGCTCCGCCTTCGCTCGACCCTCGTGGGCGACGCCCTGCTCATCCACCCCAAGGGCAGGTTCGATGACCGGGCGGCCGCGTTCGCCGGGGGGATCGCCGAGGACCCGCTGCACACCCTCGCCGTGGTGGACCTGCCCGGCAGCTCCCTCGCCACCGAGTGGCAGGCGGTGGCCCGGCTGCTGTCGGCCGCCCGGTACGGCAGCCCGCGGCTGGTCTTCGGCCGGGGCACCCCGGACGACATCCGTACGGCGTGCCGCCGCATCGCCGACCGGCTCGAACGCGAGGTGCTCGCCGCCGACGGCGACCTCGTGCCGACCGTCGGCGGCGGCCTGTTCGTGCCCGGCGACGACGGCGCCGCCTGGCTGCGGTTCCGGCCGGGCCAGGACCCCGAGCCGGTGGCGCAGCGCTTCCCCAAACCGCACTGGGAGTTCTCCGCGCCGATCCGCACCACCCGGCCGGCCGGGACCCGCATCGTCGCCCAACCGCTGCCCGCCGGCGTGTGGTTGCGCGACGCCGACCCGGACCCCCTGGCCGCGCACCACCGGCGGGCGGTCGAGGCCGTGCCCACCGACCCGCACCGCTACCTGGTCGTCCTCGGCAGCCCCGGCACCCCGCCGCTGTCCCCCGACGACGTGGCCCGCTTCTGGGACACCGTGCTCCCCGGCGCCCGCCCCGCGGTGCGCTTCGTCCTGTACGGCACCCTCGACGTCCCCGGCGACCACGCCTCCCCCGGGCAGGCACTGGCCGACGCCCTGGGCCACCCGGCCGTCCTGTACGACGGCCTGCCCTGCACCGATCCCGGCGACCGGACCGTCCCGGCCGAGACGACCTGCCTCCCCACCGGTTTCGTACCACCGGCACCGGCACCGGCACCGGACCCCGGCGAGGCCGCCGTACCGCCCCTGCCGCCCCTTCCGCTCCGGCCGCCCCTCCGCACGGAGTCCGGCGCCGACGCGTCGGCGGTGCCGCCGGACGCCTCCGCACCGGACGCCGCGTCACCCCCGTGGCACGAGGAGGCCGACGCGGCGGATCCTTCGGAGCGGTCCGCCGGGCCCGGCACCGAGGGTGCGACGGACCTCTCGGAGGCACCGACCGTTCGCAACGCGAGCAGCACCGACGCCGGGGCCGAGGCCGAGGCAGGTGGCGAGGCAGGTGGCGACAGCGGCGGCGGGGATCCGGCCGAGGAACCCGGCTCCGGCTCCGGCCCCGGGCACGGCAGCGGCGCGGCGGACCTCGGCGAGGCGCCCACCGTGCGCAGCAGATCGCGGGCCGTACGGAACGGGGCCCCGGCCAGCACGCCGGAGGCGGGAGCGGAAGCGGAAGTTGAAGCGGAGTCGGCGTCGGCGCGGGTACCGGCAACCGTGTCGGCGCCGGCATCGCAGGCGGCCCCTCAGCCCCAACCCGTCCCCGCGGCCGGACCCATGCCCTCGGCCGACGTCGCGCCCCCTGCCGAAGCCGCCCCGGCCGCCCCCTCTCCCGCCCCCGTGCAGCGGCCCGCACCGCCCGCCTCGCCGCGGTTCCGGTTGGAGTCCGCCGCGCCCGAGCCGGAGATCGACGAAACCGACGTAATCGACGTCATCGACGCGGTCGACGCGGTCGACGTAATGGCCGACGTCGGCGTTCCCGCGCCGACCGCCGGTACCGCCCCGGACCCCGGTCCCGGCCCGGCCGCCGGTCCCGCCCCGGGCCACGCCGCCGGCCACAGCGCCAGCGCTGCCGCTGTGCCGTCGGCCTCCGCGCGAGCGGGTGCGGGTGCCGTCCGGGTGCAGCCCGTGCCGCGGGCCGCGGCCTGCGCGCTGCCGCCGGAGCGGGGTGTCGCGCAGGAGCGGGACTGGATGCGCCGGACCTTCAGCGAGCAGTACAACGCCCTGGCCGGCTCCGTCTCGCGCGTGATGTCGGAGTCGCCCGGACTGCGTGGCCGGTCCAGGACGGAGGCGGCGGACGCGCTGACCGACCTGGTCGCCGTACGCCTGTACCTGTCCGGCGATCCCCGCCAGGCCGACGCAGCCGTGCGCGAGGCCGTACCCGGACCGCACGTGCCGCTGGCGCGCTGTGTGACGGCCGGGCTGCGGCGGCTGCCCTCCTACCGGGGCCCGGCCCTGCTGCGCACCCGGCTCGGTGACGCCGAGCGCGCCTGGTACCGGGAGGGCGGGCTGGCCACCGAGTGGGCGTTCTGCCACGCCCGTACGTCGCTGCACCCCGGCCCGCGCGGCAGCGGCGCCACCGACGTCCTGATCTGGTCGATGACCGCGCGGCGGACCAGTTCGCTGGACCCGGCCGTCCCCGACCGGGTGGTGTTCCTGCCGGGCACCGTCTTCAGGGTGCTGCGCGCCGAGGGCTCCGCCGTGCTCATGCGGGAGCTGTCGCCGTCGGAGGCCGCGGAGGCCGCCGCGGCCGCCGCGAACACCCGGGGCGGCCGGGGCGGCGGGGGCGACGTGGCGGCGAAGCTCGACGAGATCGCCGTCAAGGGCCTGGAGAAGATTCTGGACGCCCTGGAGCGGACCGGCACCGACGCCGCGGCCGAGAGCGCCGATCCGCCCGGACTGATCGTGACCCCCCGTGCGATCCGTACAGAAGGAGCCGAGCAGTGAGCAGGCAGATGTTGCTGGTCTCCCCGGACCGCCCGGGCGCCCACCGTACGATCGCCGGCGCGCTGGCCGAGGCCGCGGAAGGGGCGCTGATCACGGTCGCCCCGGGCCGGTACGAGGAGGCGCTGGACATCGTCTGGCCCGTGACGCTGGCCGCGGAGGGCGGTGCCGGGACCGTACGGGTGCACGCGCCCGCCGGGAGCACGGTCGTGGTGCGGGCCGAGGCGGTGCAGCTGTCCGGGCTCGTCCTGTCGGGCGACGACCGGGAGGCCCCGGTTCTCGACCTGCGGCGCGGGCAGTCTGCGCTGGACGGCTGCCGGATCGAGGGCGCGGCGTGGACGGCCGTACTCGCCTGGGACGAGGGCACGCTGGCCGCCCGCGGCTGCCGGGTGACCAACCCGCACGGCGCGGGCGTGGTGGTCACCTCGCCCGGCGGCAACGTGCTGTCCGGCACCGAGATCACCGAGGTCGGCTCCTCGGCGGTGGTGGTCGCCGAGCACGGCCGCCTCGACGTACGGGACTGCCGGTTCGACCGCCCCCGGGGCAACGGCGTCTGCGTCAACGGCAACGCCTCCGCGACCGTCGAGGCCACCCTGATCACCGGCAGCGGCAAGCCCGCCGTCGCCGTCGAGCAGGAGGCGCGCGCCGCCCTGCTCCGGGTCACCGTGACCGGCAGCACCGCGCTGGACGCGTACCTGACCGGCCGGGGCGAGACCACGCTCACCGACTGCGCGTTCTCCGGTTCGAGCGGGCAGTCCGTGCACATCGCCGACGGCGCCGCTCCGCATCTGCGGGGCTGCACGGTCACCGGCGCGGCCCGCAGCGGCGTCCAGGTCACCGGGGGCGCCCGGCCCCGCCTGGAGGACTGCGAGATCACCGGCACCCCGGTCGGGCTCCATGTCACCGGTGCGGCGACCGCCGTCAGGGCGACGGGGCTCGTCGTCCGGGACGCCGCGACCGCCGCCGTGCAGGCCGCCGACTCGGGTACGGCCGAGTTGGAGCGGCTCACCGTCACCGGCGGCGCGGGTGCCGGGGTCCGGGCCCAGGGCGGTGCCCGGGTGACCCTGCGGGACGCCGAGATCGCGATGAGCGGCGGCGGCCGGGGGACGACGGGGCCGGGGCCGGGGCTGGGGCTGACCGGGTCGGCGAGCGCGTTCGTGGCCGGCTCCGTCCTGCGCGGGTGCGGTGCGGTCATCGGCGAGGACGCGGAACTGACCGCGCACGACTCCGAGTTCACCGGTTCGCCGGGCGACGCGGTGCGGGTGCTGGCAGGCGGCTCGTTCACCGCCGTCGGCTGCCGCATGACCGGCGCCCGGGGTCAGGGCGTCAACGCCCACGCCGACGCCCGTACCGACCTCGGCAACTGCGCGGTCCAGGACAACGCCGGCGACAGGCCTGCCGACGGCGCGGGTCAGCGTGCGGCCGACCGGGCGGGCGACCGCGCGGGCGACGGCAGGCGCGCCGGCTTCGGCGGAGACGGCGGCGGAGGCGGAGGCGGAGGCAGAGACAGGGACGGCGAAGGCTTCGGCGGGGACGGCGGCGGAGGCGGAGGCCGAGGCGGCGAAGGCTTCGGCGGAGAGGGCGGCCCGGGCGCGTCCGGGGACCCCGGGAACCCCGGTCCGCCGGCGGGCTCGGGCGGCTCCCGCTCCGCCACCGGGCCGCTCGCCGAACTCGACGCGCTGGTCGGCCTGGAGAGCGTCAAGCTGGAGGTCACCGGGCTGATCAACCTCAACAAGATGACCAAGCGGCGCACCGAGATGGGCCTGCCCATGCCGCCGATGAGCCGCCACCTCGTCTTCGCGGGGCCGCCCGGCACCGGCAAGACGACCGTGGCCCGGCTGTACGGCGCGGTCCTCGCCGAGCTCGGCATCCTCGGCCAGGGGCACATCGTCGAGGTGGCCCGCGCCGACCTGGTCGCCCAGATCATCGGCGGGACCGCCATCAAGACCACCGAGGTCTTCAACAAGGCCCTGGGCGGGGTGCTCTTCATCGACGAGGCGTACACCCTCACCAACCAGTCCCGCGGCACCGGCCCCGACTTCGGCCAGGAGGCCGTCGAGACGCTGATGAAGCTGATGGAGGACCACCGCGACGAGATCGTCGTCATCGCGGCCGGCTACTCGGAGCACATGGACCGGTTCCTCGCCTCCAACCCCGGTATGGCCTCCCGGTTCGCCCGGACCATCGAGTTCCCCAACTACGCCCCGGAGGAACTGGTCACCATCGTCCGCGGCCTGTGCGCCAAGCACTACTACGAGCTCTCCGACGACGCCCTGGACGCGCTGTCCCGCTATTTCGAGGACGTCCCCAAGGGCCCGACCTTCGGCAACGGCCGGGTCGCCCGCCAGGTCTTCGAGTCGATGATCGGCTCCCAGGCGTCCCGGCTGGCCACCCACCCCCCGGGCCACGACAGCGAACTGAGCCTCCTGACCGCAGCGGACGTCACCCCGGCACCCCGGCCACCGTCCCCCCGCCCCACCACCGACCCGACGGACACCCGTCCCCCGGCCACCAC
Organism: Streptomyces hyaluromycini; assembly: GCF_002217755.1. Taxonomy (GTDB): domain Bacteria; phylum Actinomycetota; class Actinomycetes; order Streptomycetales; family Streptomycetaceae; genus Streptomyces; species Streptomyces hyaluromycini. The sequence goes on from NZ_BCFL01000017.1 coordinate 114,409, forward strand.
CCCCACTCCCCCACCCACACTCACCCCCGCACCGACTCCGCCTACGCTTCCGGCACCCGCACCGACTCCGCCACCGCCTCCTGCTCCGTCCCCAGCGCCCGCACCCGCACCCGCACCGACTCCGCCTCCGGCTCCGTCCCCGGCGCCCGCAGCCGCAGCCGCAGCCGCCGACGGCGAATCCGCCCCACAGGGGCCACCCGCACCCGACCACGAAACTGTCACGGGTGGTGCGGGTGGGACCACAAAGGCCGAAGGCGAAGCCGAGGCCACCCGCCACCTCACCGCCCTCACCGCCCTCACCCCCGTCACCGACGCCCTGGCCGCCCGCCTGGACACACTCGTCAAGCTCGGGCAGGGCACCGCAGGGCTGGCGGACGTGGTGCTGGAGGGCCCCCCGGGCAGCGGACGCCGGGCCGTGGCCGCCGCATACGGCAGGGCGCTGGCCGAGCTCGGGATCGTGGCATCCGGCGCGCTCACGCACGTACCGCTGTCGGCCGTCCCGGCCCGCTGGACCCCGCAGCCGCGCGCGTTTCTCGCCGACGCGTTCCGGCGCGCGGCCGGCGGCCTGCTGACGGTGGCGGCGGACCCCGCCTTCGAGTCCCGGCCGGAGGCCGAACGGCACGCGGTGGTCGACGCGTTGGCCGCGGAGACGGCGGCCCGCGGCCCGTACGGCCCGGTGCTCGTGCTCTGCGGCGGCGCCCCGCGCCTGATGGAGCTGCTGCGCACCCGTACCGATCTGGCCGGGGCGTTCGCCGAGTACCTGCGGCTGCCTGCCTGGACCGGCGCGGGTCTCGCGGAGCTGACCCGGCGGCGGCTCACGGTCCTCGGCTTCGAGGTACCCGACGACGTCCTCGCGGCGCTCGCCGCGCAGGACCCCGCGCACGGCGCGTACGGCGCACACCGGCTCGCCGACCGGATCGCCGCCCGCGCGGGCGCCCCCGCGCTGGTCCTCGCCGACCTGGCGGGCGAACTCCCGCTGGAGGACGCGCTGGTGGCCGGCTGACGGGCCGCAGGGACAGAAAATCACGGCCGGTGGGGCAGTGAGTCCGGCATCCGCCCCCTGACCGGCGCCACCCCGGACAACCATCACGAACGACGACCCCCATCGTCCCCGCCACGAGAGGAACGGCCATGGCCGCCAACACGAACACATCGGTCGACACTTCGGGCATGCGGACCGCCCAGGGCAGCTTCCAGACCGCCCTGGACGAGGTCAACGGCACGTACACCCAGATGCAGAGCCAGATCGACGCGCTGCGCTCCAGCTGGACCGGTGACGCCTCCGCCACCTTCCAGAGCGCCATGGACACCTGGCTCACCGACTTCGGCGCGGTGAAGCAGCAGTTGGAGCTGATGCTCCAGAAGCTCCAGGCCAACACCGGGAGTTACGACACCACGCACCAGAACACCACGGACGCGGCCAGCCAGCTGAGCAAGACCATGTCGGCCCCGCTGCCCGGTTTCTGACTCCCGGTCCCCACCACCCCCACACACGAGGAGCGACCCATGCCTACGTACACCGTCAACATGAACCAGGTCGAGTACGTGATCGGCGAGATGACCGCGATCAGCGGGAAGATCCAGGCGGCGCTGAGCGAGCTGGACGACAGCGCCAAGGTGCACCTGAGCGAGTGGACCAGCGACGCCCGCGCCACCTACGACGTCGCCAAGGCCAAGTGGGACGCCGCCGCAGCCGACATGGTGACCCAGGCCCAGAACGCCACCAACGCCCTCGGCCAGATCAACGAGTCCTACTACGCGGGTGAGCGGCACGGCGTGAGTCTCTGGGACCAGTGAGATGGCGAAGACGGACGCCGACAGCGTCAACAGGGACGACAACGGCGGCAACAACGACCCGAACTACAACCCCAACGACTACAACAACAGCTACAGCAGCACCGGGAACAGCAACAGCGACGACCACCACTACCACGGCGGCACGGACGTCCTGCACAGCCAGGGGATCCTCTCCGACCTGCACCCCTTCGTGCCCCCGCCGGTACCGGGCGGCGACGGGCACAACGGGACCTCGGTCAGCACGCCGTCGCTGGACCTGTTCGCCTCCAACATCGACCTGCTGATCCAGCCGGTGCGCAAGGTCGCCACCGATCTGACCGATGTCTCGGTCGCGCCGGGCGCCTTTTACCACGCCAACGTGATGCGCACGACGGTCAACGGCCCGAACGCCGACGCCGGCCTCAAGAAGAGCTACAGCGACGCCCTGTCGGCCCTGGTCCGCGGTCTGACGGACCTGCGGGACGGCGTGCGGGGGCTGAGCCAGAAGTACGCGACGACCGAGGACGCCAACGACATGACGGCCCAGGACCTCGCGGACGCCTTCACGACGACCACCGCCGACTTCAACACGATGATGACGTCCAACGGCGGCAACAACATGACCACCAACACCGGTACCGGCAACTCGAACAGCAACACCGGTAACGGCAACACCGGCAACGGCAACGGCAACACCGGTAACGGCAACTCGAACAGCACCACCTAGGCGCGCTCGGCGGGAGGGCGAAAGTGCCGGACTACAACAGCGGCGGCTTCCACCAGGGCGATGACGGAGCGATCTTCGGTGATCCCGACGGCTCGTCCAACGGAAGCGTCACGGACTACGACAACTGGGACTGGAAGCAGATCAAGGCCGCCGTCTACGGCATGTCGTCCGGAGTCTCGACCGACGCCAACCTGGCCCACGCCCGCTCCATCGCCAACCCGCAGTCGCTGCTGGACGCGGCCAACGCCTTCTACCACATCCAGCTGACCCTGGAGGGCGTCACCAAGAGCCTGGTCGACCAGGCCAAGGCGCTCGCCGGCGACAACGGCCCGTGGGGCGGCACCGCCGCCGACTCGTTCCTCGACATGATGACCAACTTCTCCCGGCAGGTGAAGGCCAACGCCGATGTGCTGTCCGGGGGTTCGACCGGCGACCACTCCGTCCCGCACCAGCTGGCCAACAACGCGATCGCGTTCCAGAGCGCGCAGAACAAGCTCGCGGAGATCGACGTGTTCTACGCCAACGAGGCCCAGCAGATGGGCGTCACGCCGATGTCCGACGGGCTGATCCCGATCAGCCAGAAGCCCGAACTCGTCGCGATGATGACCGACGACATGCGCGCCGTGCTCAAGAACCTGGCGCACTCGTACCAGGTCACCACCGACGCCATCGTGAACCCGACCCCGGTGACCTCGCCGACCGACAACCCGAACGGCTCCGGTGACGACAACGGTCTTCCGGACCCGAACGGCGATCCGAACACCGACGCAAACCTGGGCGGCGGGTCCGACTCCGGCCTCGGCGACCTCGGCGACAACGGAAACCTGTCGGACCTCTCCGGCTACCCCAACACCGACCTGGGCAGCGGGCTCGGCACCGGCGACGGCATCGGCGACGGTACCGGCGGCGTCGGGGACCTCACCGGTCTGGACGGCTCCGGCGACCCCACCTCCTACCCCGGCGACCTCGGCCTGGACGGCGGTGCGGACAGCGGGCTCGGCAGCGGTGACGGTATCGGCGATCTCGGTGATCTGGGCTCTCTCGGCAGCCTCGACCCCTCGGCCATCGACAGCGCGCTCAATCCGCTCTCCCTTCCCGGCCTGGGCAGCCTGTCCGGGCTGGGCAGCAGCGGCCTCGGGGCCGACGGGGAGAGCTCGCTGGGCGGTCTGTCCACGGCCGACCCGGCCGCCTTCGGCGACACCGGGCTGGACGACGGGCTGGGCGACGGACTGGGCAACGGTCTCACCGACGGCTTGGGCGACGGCCTCGCCGACGGCCTGTCCTCCGACGCCCTCTCCCCGTCCCAGCTGGCGACGTCCTCCGGGATGCCGTACATGCCGGGGATGGGCGGCAGCGGGGCGAACGGCGCCGGTCTCACCTCCGAGCCCACGGACGCCTCGGGGCTGCTCGACTCCAGTGCGGATCCCTGGGAGGGCGAGGAGGCCCCCGGCGACGAGGTCGGCTCGGAGCTGGGCACGGCGGCCGGCGGCGAGGGCCTCGGCACGGCCGGGATGCCGTACATGCCGGCCATGGGCGGCATGGGCGGCGCCCCCGGCGCGGGCCGGGACGGCGCCGGCGAACGCAGCGACGCCTCCGGGCTGCTCGACGGCAGCGCCGAACCCTGGGAAGGCGCGGAGGAGTCCGACGACGAGGCCGGCTCGCCCACCGGAGCCCTGCCCGGAGTGCCGTACCTGCCCGGATTCGGCATCACCACGGGCTCCGCGACCCGCGCCACCAGGGGCCGCGCGGACGACCGGGCCGACACGAGCACCGCCGAGAACGCCGACGGGAACGCGGACGAGAGCACCACCGAGAGCACCGATGTGAACGCCGGGCAGGGCGCCGTAGAGCCGGCAGCGGCCGAAGGGGGCACGGCGGCGGAGCCTGCGACGGGCACCGCCCCAGAGACCCAGACCGAGACCGCGACCGCGACCGCCCCCCGCACCGCACCGGTCGCCGTCGGATCCGACGGTCTGCCGCTGACCGCGGACCACCCCGGCGACCATGGCGACCATGGCGACCATGGCGACGACGTCGACGACGGTGCGGAGGACTTCTCCGCGTGGGAGGCCGGGACCGGCGCCGCCGGGTTCGTCCCCCTGCTGTGGGCGCTGCGCGGTGACCGCGTGCGGGAGGCGGACCCCGAGCAGGCCGAGTCCGCCGAGCCGCGCACCACCTGGCAGCCGGACCGCACCGCCGCCGGGTCACCGGCCGGCACCGGCACCGCCGCCCTCGGCGAGGCGATGTGCGGCGACGGCGGCCCCGCGCCGGAGGAGCCCGAGGCGCCCGAGGAGTCGGCGGCGGCCGGGGAGGAGCCGGACGAGGAACCGGCCGCCCGCGGCATCGCGGACCTGCTGGTCCAGCCCCAGAGCACCTGGGGCACCGTCCCCGGCGACTCCACCGCCACCCTCTGACCCGGCCCTAGAGGAGACGAGTTCCCGTGCCCAGCCCGTACGACCAGCAGATCGAGGACCTGCTGGACCAGTACCGCCGCCAGCGCGACGAGGCCGCCGCGACCCGGCGCCGGATCAACGAGACGACGGCGACCGTGACCGCCCCGCGGCAGACGGTGAAGATCACCGTCGGCGCCCAGGGGGAGGTCACCGCCATCGAGTTCCCCACCGGCGCCTACCGCCGGATGGCGCCCAAGGAGCTGGCCGACGTGCTGCTCACCACCCTGCGGCAGGCCAGGGCCGAGGCGCTGGAGGGCGTCGCCGGCGTGCTCGCCGAGCAGTTGCCGCCCGGGGTGACCGTGCCGGACCTGCTCCAGGGCCGGGTCGACCCGGCCGCCGTACTGCCCGAGGACCCGGCCATGCCGGACTCCGTACGCGACTACGTCGACCACGGCTTCCAGGGAGAGACCCATGAGTGACGGCACCTTCTCCGTCGACACCGCCAGGCTCGGCCAGTCCGCCCCGCAGATGCAGGAGCTGGCCGCGCGGATCCGCTCCATCGCCACCAAGCTGGACGGCCGGCTGGAGTCGCTCGGCGCGTGCTGGGGCGACGACGAGAGCGGACGGCAGTTCCTGGAGCAGTACGCGGAGCCCAAGCGGCAGCTCAGCGCGGGCATCACGGGCGTCGGCAACGTGCTGGACAGCACGGTCGACGGCATCCGCACCATGGCCAAGGGCTTCGCCCGGACCGAGGAGGCGAACGTGGAGGCGCTGCACGCCATCACACCGTCCACGGACTCCGTGACGACGGGCGGCGGCGACTCCTCGCCGCACCGCACCCGGCGGTGAACTCCCCGGTATGAGCGTCGAGATGCCCCCCGAGCTGGCCTGGGTCGCCCGGCTGGCGGTCGGTCAGGCCTGGCCCAAGGGCGACGAGGACAACCTGCACGCCCTCGGCCAGGCGTGGAACGACGCCGCCCAGGAACTCAAGGGCATCAGCGGGCAGATCGGCGCGTCCGGCAACGGGGTCCTGGAGAGCGTGGGCGGACAGGTCGCCGACGAGTTCCGGGCCTTCGTGACCCAACTGGAGGCCAGCCTCCCGGAGATGGCCGAGTCGGCGAACCAGCTGGGCAAGCTCGGCAAGCACACCGCCGTCCAGGTCGAGTACTCCAAGTACATGATCCTCGGCCAGCTCATCCTGCTGGCCGCGCAGATCGCCGAGTGGATCTTCTTCGCGCCCGAGGTCATCCCGCTGGCCATCACGGCGGCCCGGGTCGCGGTGAAGATGATCCTGCGCCGGCTGCTCATCTCGGTCGCGACCGGTGTCGCCATGAACGTCGGCCTCGACGTCGCCGTCCAGACCATCCAGTTCCTCAAGGGCGACCGCACCGAGTGGTCCACCGACAACACCGTCTCCGCCGTGGTGTCGGGCGCCATCGGCGGGGCCGTGGGCGGCCTCTTCTTCGGCGCCGGCAGCGTCCTCGCACCGAAGTTCGCGCACTCGCTGCTCGGCAAGGCCGTCCTCGGCGCGGCCACCGGCATCGGCACCTCCGGGATCATGTACGGCATCTACCACAGCGGAGCGGACGAGTTCGGCACGTCCATCAGCGCGGGTGCGCTGGGCGCGCTGGGCGGTGGCGGCAAGCGGCGGTTCGGCGGCAAGGACGACACGGTCAGGGTGGACCCCGTCCATGTGAACGTTCCGGACGCGCTCAAGATCAACCTGTCCGGCCTTCCCGACCTGACCGGCCTGGTCTCGGCCGAGAAGACGGAACACCTGTCCGACACCGCGACCTTCAAGGACTCGACGCCGGGCACGGGCACCGCGGAGAAGAACGGGACCGCCACAGCCACAACCACCGGGCAGAGCTCCACCACCCACCACACCACCGAGACGACCCACGGCACGACCACGACCACGTCGACCACGACCGCCACGTCGTCGTCCGCCTCGGTCGCCACCGCCCAGCACGAGCACGAGCACCAGTACGAGCAGGGGCTGCCGGGGTTCACGACCACCGTCACGTCCACATCGAGCGCGACGACATCCCACGCGGACGGCGGGACGGCCACCCGCACCAGTACGGCGGCCACCTCGCAGACCCGTGTGACGACAGGCGGCGTCAGCACCACCACCACCGCCGGAACCGCCCGCCCGTCGACGACGAGCGCGGGCGGACAGCGCGGCACAGGGATCAGCACCGGCACGGGGACAAGTACGGGTACGACCGGGTCGGCGCCGTCCGTCCGTACGGAAACCGGCGTGTCCGCCCGTAACGAGCCCAGCACATCGGTCCGTACCCAGACGGAGACGAACACGCCTCCGTCCGCCGCCACCCGCACCCAGACGACCGGCCCGGAATCCGCCAGGACCACGCAGGCCACCGGTACCGCGGACGCGTCCAGGCCCACGCAGTCCACCACCGCCACCACGTCCTCGTCGGCCACCGCAACCACCACCGAGACCGAGACCGAGGGCACCTCGCGTACGACCGCCGCCGTGTCGGAGACCGCGACCGCGACCGCTGGCGCCACCGCCGCACCCGGCCATGACGGCACCGCCGTACCCCACCGGCAGGCCGCCGCCCACGCCGCCACCCCCGACCCCACTCCGGACCCCACCCCGCCCCCCGGCGGCCACCGGGCCGGACGGGATCCGGCGCCCCGGATGACGCTCGACCGTACGCCCCGCTTCGTCGTGCGCTCCACCTTCGAGGCCCGCCGGTTCGTGTACCGGGGCGAGCCGGTCACCGATCTGACGGTGCGGGTCGCCTTCCGCGACGGCGGCCAGGGGCACGACACGGATGCCGTCTGGGCCAAGGTGACGGCCGGCGTCGAGCAGTACCTCAACGCGCCGGGGTACCGCCTGCCCGGCCCGGACCACCTTCCCGGTGGCGGTGACCGGCTGCATGTCACCGTGGAGCGTGCGGCGCCCCATGAGGAGGCGCACCTGACGGTCGATCTCGTCGGCCGTGACGGGGTCATGGACCAGCGGAGGTGGCGGGCGGACGCGGAACCCGTCGAATACGCCCATGAGCTGAGTCACCAGGTGCTCGGGCTGCGTGACGAGTACCGTGACGAGGCCGTTCCGCACCGCCCCCAGGTCGAGGGCAGCCTGATGGGCAACTTCCACGCCGACTCGCCCGAGGGGCTGAGCAGGGGTGGTCTGCGCGACCGTCATCTGCAGTTGGTCGCCGCCGTCGTCGGCGACCTGCACCGCGAGGGCCCGGGGCTCGCGCACGAGGCCGAGTGGGAGCAGACGCGCCGCACGGCGACGCCCCACAAGCGCAGTCACACCTGGGTCGACCCGGTCTCCGATCCGTCACGCTACGAGCCGCTCGACGGCTCCGGGCAGAAGGCGTCGGCGGCCACGGAACCGCGCACCACGACCCAGGCAGATCTCGCCAGGGCCTTCGACAACGCAATGAGGAATCGGCGGCAGCAGCACGACTCCGACGAGGAGTCGGAGCCGGAGACGGACTGGAGCGACGCCGAAAGTGACACGCCGGCCACCCGCGGCGCCACTGCTCTGCCGGGGCCGTCCCGCTGGACAGCACCGGCTCCCGCCCACGACATGGCGCAGCACGGCAACGGGACGGGGACGAGCGCCGAGGGACAGGGCCCGGACCGCCCGGGGACACCGGAGACCGAGGAGCAGACGGGGCACACCGAGCACACCGAGCACACCGATGCCGCCGGACACCAGGCGGTCCCGGAAGAGGCAACCGTGCCCGCCCCGGACGTTCCCCTGCTGGAGTCGTTGCCGTCCGGGCCGTTCGAGGCACCCACGTTGTGGGGAGACGATCCCTTCGTCTATTTCGGTCTGGCCGTCCAAGAGCACCGGTCCGCGCAGACGATCAGTACGACTCCGGCGGCGTACTCCCACGAAAGTGAGGCGGCAGTTCTCCTGGGGGAGAACGAGCAGGGCAGTTGGCCGCAGTGGGGTTACCGGAATGACGCGTACCAGGCCATGGCGCATGCGGCCGAGCACCGGCTTCGCCTGATCACCGAACGGGCGGAGGAGACCGTCCGTGCGAAGGAGCCGGGCGATCCGGAACGAGAGCGTGCCGAACGTCTGCTGAAGGTGGAGTCGTCGCTGAAGCAGGACGGCTGGCGGCCCGAGTACCGCAGTGAGTTCCTGCACGTGCAGATGCTGATGGCGGAGGACGGCTTCCTGGACAACCTGCCGCGGGAGCTGGTCGTGAACGAGCGCTGGGGTGACCAGCCCGGGACCGATGCGGGCGTCGTGACGTCGTATGCCCTGGTCTCGCCGACCGATCCGTCGGGGCCGATCGGCGGATCACTGCATGGGCCTGGCGGTGTGTCGGCGCAGTTCCACGCCTGGCTGAACAGGAACGGCGGCGACAGCGACTGGCTGGCGCACTGGGCTGTGGGCCAGTCGGCCGGCTCCAATACCAGCGAGGCGCTCCGCTTCAAGGTGATGACGAGCCATTTCCGTCCGGCGAAGCATGCCGACGGCTTCTACATGTCCCGCCTCGACGGCTCGGGGGTCAAGGACAGCGATGCCCCCTACACGGGCCACGAGGACGCCATGCCGGTGCTGAACTTCGCCCCGACATACGTGCGGAGCATGGTGGCCCAGCACGTCTTCACCCACGAGATCCTGACCCGGGTGAAAATGCCGAACGTGGACCCGGAGCGGGGCGTCGTCCAACTCCTGCGCCTGGACAAGCGATCCGTGGTGGACGATGCCAACGGTGACCGGACCCCGGACATCGGCGCCCGGATCAATCTGCGGCGCGGGCCCGCGGATTCGTACAGCCTCATGTCACCGTACAAGGACCAGAACGACACCGAGAACCACACGCTGGGGGCGTTCTGGGTCACCTCGCAGGAGATTCCGCTGCACCAGGTCTTCGGAACGTACCTGCAGAGCAGAGCACCGGAGAAGGGGGAGCCCGAGCACACCCTCTTCCTGTACGAGTCCGAGAACGAGTTCCTCGCGATGTCCGACGGCGTGGAGGCCGTGTTCCACGGAACGGACACGCCCCCCGTGCTGCAGGTGGCCCGAGAGGCGTCCGCTCCGCCCTCCGACGAGGCCGCACCCCGCGCCCCCGTGGCCGGTGGCAGCGGCCTGCAGACGCACTCTCCGGACACCGTTCAGCAGGGAGACACCGGTACGGAGCACTCGTCCGTACCTGACATCCAGATCACGGACACGACGGCGCAGACGCCCGCACCCGAGCCCGCGCCGGGGCACGAATCCTCGCGGGCGGTGGCCCCTGCCGTGGCACGGTCGCACTACGGAATGCCGGAGAAGAACTTCGACAGGTTCAAGAGTCTGGCGCGGACGCACAATCTCGTGATCGACGTCCGGCCGACCAACACGGCTGCCCCGGAATGGCTCGATCAGGGGAAGCTGCCGAAGCCCAAGGACATCAAGGCGAAGTCCGTCAACGACCTGGACGTACTGCTGGGCGCCAAGGACGAACACCGCGGCCTGATCGGCTACTTCAAGCCGGTGCTGCCCGAGCGCGGCAGCCTCGACGACGCGACCTGGACCAAGCTCCAGGCGCGGCACACCCAGCGCGACGAGGAGTTCAGGACGCTGGCGCCGGTCATGGAGCAACTCACCGAAGAGGGCCGGTTCAAGGTCGAGGACGGCCTGGTGTTCGGCCGGGACGGCCAGGGGGAGTGGCGGGAGATCACCGGCGACCACGACGTGTTCGACATCAGCACGCCGGGCGGCACGCGGCTGCAGGGGGACCCCTACCAAGACGTCGTCAACACCATGATGGCCGGCGACATGGGCGTCATGCACGGCGCGCACATGGACTGGGAGCCGGCCACGCCCTTCAGCAAGGGCATCTTCAGCAAGATCGTGGAGTCCCACCAGGAGGGCGGCGAACCCCTCCTCCGCTTCCGCCCCGGCCTCAACGACGCGGAACTCGTCCACGCCCCGGCCGAGTTCCGCTTCAGAGGCCCGGCCCCGGAGCCACGGCCGGTCCCGGCGGAACCACCGACCGACCGTCCCGAGCCACAGACCAACCACCCCGAACCACCGACCGGCCACCCCGAGTCACCGCTCCCGCCGACGGAGCCCATCACCCGGGCCGAGTCACCCATCCGGCAGCCCGAGCCACCCCTCACCGACACCGACTCACCGCTCCCCCACGCCGACGCCTCCCTTTCGCACCTCGACTCCCCCTTTCCGCACGCCGAATCCACCACCCGTCGGGCCGAGCCCCCGCCACCGCTCGCGCACACCGAATTCACCACCGCCGAGGCAGAACCGCCGACCTTCACCCGCGCCGACTCGCCCCTCACGCACGCATCTCCCCTCCCCCGTGTCGAGTACCCCGTCCTCCCCTCGCCGGAGCCCGAGGCCGCGATCGCTGTGCGGCCCGGTGAGCCCGAGGTGCTACCCGTCGTCGAACCTGTCGTGGACCCCGTCGTCAGACCCGTCGTGGACCCCGAGACGGTCACCGAGACGGTCGCCGGGCCGGTCACCGAGGATGCCGTCAAAGCCGCCGGGTCCGAGCCGATCGTCGTGGAGCCGGAGGGCGACCCCGCGACCCCCCGTCCGCCGGACGACGACCCCCACCGGGCCGGTGCCCCCGAGACCGTGGACCACACCGCGCCGTCCCCTGAGCCCCCCGAGCCGCCCGGCCCGCCCGCCCGGCTCGGCGACCGGCACCAGCGGTCGCTGGCCGGCATCCGGATCACCGACGCCCCCGGCCCCGAGGACCTGCGCGCCCAGGTCCTGGCGACGCTGCCCGCCGCGCACCGAACCGACCGCCAGGTCGTCCAGAAGCTCGACGCGGAGTTCGACCCGGCCAACTTCCGGACCCGGCACGAGCAGATGGTCAACGGCGGCTGGCGCTTCCAGATCCGGGTGGCCGGCGCCCTGCACGACGTGACGCTCACGGCCCGCCCCGGCCGCTGGCACCTGCGCGCGGACCAGGCGACGGCCGAGGAGAGGAACGGCAAGAGCTTCGACCGGTCCGCCGAGGCCAAGCGCGCGGCCGAGCCGAAGAAGACCTCGCTCACCGCCTCGGAGGCGGGCCTGGACCTGGCCCCGACCGTGATCCTCCCGGACGGCTCCCGGGGCGACCGGCTGGCCCTGATCACCCCCTCCGTCAAGGCGGGCGGCGCCACGCACGCGACCGACACCTCGGTGAAGACGGGTGCCGAGACGGGCACGAAGACCTCGCTCACCGGCCCCACCGCCACCTACGTCTCCCGCTTCCGCTACGAGGCGACCGTCACCGGCCCCGACGGCCGCCCGCTCCCCCGGCCCGCCGGTGCCCCCGTCGCCGCCGACGTGACCGCGGAGATCACCCGCCCGGAGCCGGCCCCGGCGGACGGCCGCGCCACCGAGTGGAATGGCTGGGAGAGCGACCGCCCCGACCGCGCGGAGGGCCGTCCGCTCGACGTCACCGGCCTGGGCGCGCTGCGCGAGGACGTCTTCCGGCATCTCCCGGGCGAGGCCCGCCCCGACGGCACCGCGCACAACGACATCCTGGAGTTCCTGTCCCCGAAGAACGTCGTGGACGGCTTCGAGCACGCGGCCGGCTGGGGCCTGACCTCCAAGCGGCTCGACCTCACCGGCGGCGGCCACGCCTGGCTCCGGCTCACCCTGGAGCCCGAGGCATCGGTGCGGGAGGGCACGGTCGCCGACAAGGACACCGTCACCAGCAAGGAGACCGGCGAGCACGCCTCGGGCCGTACCGACACCTCCGGCTGGGGCCTCGGCCTGAACGGCGGCGGCGCGCGGCGGTTGTGGCAGAGCGGTACGACGAAGGAGTCGAGCTGGCTGACGGTCACCGGCGGCTACTCCTACGCGTACAGCCAGGCCCACCAGGAGAAGGGCAAGCAGACCTTCTCGCTGGAGCGGAGCCTGGAGCACAAGGGCACCGGCGACCTGGTCAGGACGGGCGTACGGTTCCGGCTGGAGGTGCTGCGCGAGCGGCTGGCCCCGGGCGCGGACGGCCTGCACGCGGTCCGCGCGGAACCCGACCCCGCGCGCGGCGAGGCCCCGCGCGACGAGGAGAACCCGCCCGCCGTACGCACCGGCGATGTCATCCGCGTCCGCCACCAGCCGGCCGCACCCCCCGCCGACACCCCGGCCCCCACCCCCGACGCATCCGGCGTCCCCGGCACCCACGCTCCCGCCCCGGCCGCCGACGCATCCGGCGTCCCCGGCACCCACGCTCCCGCCCCGGCCGCCGACGCCCCCGTCAGCCTCCGTGAGCCCCTGACCGCCCAGCGCACCGCCTTCGTCGACGTGCCCGGCTCCCGGGAGCTGGAGCGGCACATCACCGAGCGGCTGCGCGAGCTGGCCCCCGGTATCCTGCCGCCGCCCGACGGCGGGGCGGGCCGGGTCACCCCGCAGGCCATGGAGAACCAGCGCCTGCTGCGTGAACGCGTCTCCCGGTCCGGGCTGCGCGCCGACGGCGGACGGCTCCTCGACGGCACCTTCCGGATCACCCTGGACGCGTCCCACCTGCCGGGGCTGCCGGGTCGTACGTACGAGGTGGTGGTCCGCGCCGACACCGGGGCGGGCCGCCACGACGGGGCGGCGGCGGGAACCGCGAAGGACACGGTGGCCCGGGGCCACGCCGCCGACAAGGGGGTGACCCGGGGCAGCAAGCACACCCTCGGTGTCAGCGGGAACGTGCGCAGGGCGCTGAACCCGCCGGACAGCGTACGGGCGTTCGGGAACGCCGGTGTCGACGGCTCGTACGGCCCGTCCCGGCAGACCGTGGCGTCCAGCGAGACGCAGGCCAAGCGCACGTTCCAGCACAAGGGGCCGGCGGACGCGTTCAGTTACCCGGTGGCGTACCGGGTCCTGGTCGCCCCGCACCGGGAGGGCGACACGCCGAGCACCCTGCCCGCCGAGCGCCCTGCCGACGGCCAGGGCCCGGACACGGTGCGCGACGTGGCCACCGCGGCCGACGACCGGCTGCGGGTCGAGGTGCGCCGCCCGGAGCTGTCCGCCACCGCGCCCCGGTACCTGCGGCCCACCCGGCTGCCCCAGCTGCACGCCGTCACGCGGGTCGCCGACGAGGCCGGGTTCCAGCGCCAGGCGCGGACCGCGCTGGAGCAGGCGTACCAGACCCGTAGGCCGGGCGACGCCGAAGCGTCACCCGTGCCCCGGCTGGAGGAGGCCGTGGAGGCGCTGGCCGGCCACGCCCAGCTGCCCGGTCTGGTCTCCGCCTCGCACTCCGGCTGGGCCAACACGCTCGACCGGCACGTCGGCGACGGCCGGGCCCCCGACACCGTGGGCCTGTCGGTGCGCACCCGGCTGATCGACCTGACGTACCAGGAGACGCTGTCCGGGGACAGCACCCTCGACCTGGAGCTGAAGGCGAGCGGGGCCACCGCCCTCGCCGACCAGACGTCGTTGTCCCTCAAGGGCAACATCGGCCCGGACTTCGGCCGGTTCCCGGAGACCGCGACCGGTGCGCTGACCACCACGTTCCAGGTGCGCGGCGGCGGCAAGCTCAAGGCCGGCGGCCAGTGGGACGACGTCGGCACCTTCAAACAGCAGACCAGCACCACCCGCAAGGTCAGCCACACCGGTACCTGGCACGTCTACCGGGCCACGGCCGAGCTGAGCGTCGCCGGCCGCCTCACCGAGGCGTCCGGCACCTCGCACGTGGGCCGCCCGGTCCGCCGCGACCACGAGATCCACGTCCTCCTCTCCGACGAGGACGTGACCCGCCTGCACACCGCGACCACCACCCCCATGCCCGCCGCCCCGTCCCCCGCGCCCCCGGAACTCCGCGCCACCCTCCTGGACCAGGGCGTCTCGGGCGGTGCCCTGGTGGAACTCCCGGACACCGACCCCGTGCTCCGCGAGATCGACCAGCAGTTGCGCGGACCGGGCGAGGAGGCCGTCCCGGTGGCCGCCCTCCCCTTCGCCGACACCTACGCGCCGGACGCCCTCGCCGCCCGCTACGACGAACTCGTCGGCCCCGGCGTCCTGGACCGGCACGTCGAGGTGACGCGCGCCGGACATGTCGTCACCGAGGTGCTGGTGCGCGGGATCACCGACGGCTGGCGCGACGACGGCTCCCGCTCCGACCGCCCCCTCACCCGTGACGTCACCGCCGCGCACACGGTCAAGGGCAAGGCCGGCGCCAAGGGCACGCTCGGTGTCGACGGCAACCTGCGGGCCTCCGTGCGCCCCCCGGTGCCCCACTTCAACTCGGCCTCCGCCACCCCGTCCGGCGCGCTGGAGGGCGGCCGGGGCAGCAGCGCCGAGTCCGGCGTGACCACCACCGTCGGCCACAAGACGTCCGGATACGGCGACACGAACGCCCGGTTCACCACGGACCTGCGGTACGAGGTGACGGTCACCCGGCGCACCGAGACCGGCCGCTTCGTGCACCTGCCGAAGGAGCCGGAGGCGGTGGGCCCGCACCGGGTCACGGCGTGGGTGCCGGAGTCCCTCACCCAGGACGCGGCCGCCGCACCCCACCCCGGCGCCCCGCACGCCCCCGACGATCCGGCCGCCCCGCCGGCCGGCCGGCCGTTCGACGTCGAGCTCGGCCGCCTCCGCGACCCCGCCCGGTACGCCGCCTGGCAGAACGCCCTGCGCGGGGCGCACGACCTGGTCGGCTTCGACAACACCAAGGCCCTGCACGACACCGCCGTGCAGGTCCAGGCGACCCCGCGCCCCTGGGGCGACGGCGTACTGGGCCAGACCGGCGCCTACTACTCCTGGGCCCTCGCCCAGAGCGCCGGCGCGGCCCACTGGGCGGCCCACACCGTGCTCCCCCCGCACCTGACCGCCACGGTCTCCCGTTTCCTGGCCACCTTCACCGCCGACCCCCGGCTCGGCCCCGGCCACGACCTGAGCCAGGAACAACGCCTCACGCTGGAGGAGCAGTTCGCGATCCGCCAGATGTTCTCCGGCCAGTCGCTCCCCGCCCTCTTCCACGAACTCGGCAACTCGGCCGCCCCCTACCGGGTGCCGGGCACCTCGCTCGCCGTGTCCATGGAGGCCGTCGGCCCCGCCGAGGAGCTGACCCGCCGTGAGGCCGCCGACGACGAGCTCTCCGTCGCCGTCAAGGACGAGTCGGCCACGGCCGCCACCAACTCCTACAACTGGACCGTCTCCCCCGCCGACCTCGCGGTCCTCACCGAGGACCCGGTCCTCTCCGTCCCTCTTTCCAGCACCCGCCTCACCCGCGACCAGACCTACGACTCCGCCCGCCCCGTCACCCGCGCCCCCGGCACCCCGCACCGCCCCACGCCCGACGCGTCCCTGCCGCACGCCCGGCCCGCCACCGAACCCGGCAAGGCCAAGCTCACGGGCCCCACATCCCTGATGCGCCAGCCCGTCCGCATCACCCTCCACCCCCACGACGACACCGGCCCCTACGGCACCCCCCGCACCCTGACCGGCCACGTCTTCCACTGGACCGCGTCCCCTGAAGCCCCTCCGCGCCCGGTCTCACCCGCACCCCCACCCGCCCCGGCGCTCACCCACGACATCACCTTCACCACCGAGGACACCCCCACCCTCGACCCCGCCCAGACCGCCCACCTCGACGCGCTGGCCGGCGGCGTCGCGCGGAACGCCGTACAGCGCACCGAAACCGGAGACGGACTGCCCACCGTCCAGATCACCGGTCACGCCACCGTGTCCCTCTCCGGCCGGCCCCACTTCGGCAGGTCGATCCAACTCGCCACCGAACGCGCCGCACACATCCGCGAGTCCTTCATCCACCGCCTGGACACCCACCTGCACGACCTCGGCTCCCCCCTCACCTCCGAGGCGTTCACCATCACCGCCGAGCCCCACGTCCCGGACCCCGCCCAGGACACCCAGGACTCCCCCCACGGCGCGGTCATCACGATCACCCACCCCCCGCACCCCGCTCGGTAGCGTCCCCGGCGGCCGACCGCGCGTCAGGCGCCGAGGCTCAGGCCGCCGTCGACGTGGATCTCCGCTCCTGTGACGTAGCGGGATCTGTCGTCGGCGAGCCAGAGCACGGCGTCGGCGATCTCCTCCGGTTCCGCCGGACGCCTGAGGAGGGTCCGGTCCAGGAGCTGGCGGCGCATGTCCTCAGGCATGTCCGCCATCATCTCGGTGCGGACCAGGCCGGGCGTCACGAGGTTCGCCGTGATGCCGTAACCGGCGTACTCCCGGGCGATGCTGCGGGCGAGGCCGACCAGGCCGGCCTTGGACGCGGAGTAGTTGGCGGCACCGCGCCGGCCCCCGGTGCCGAGCACCGAGGAGATGAAGATCATCCGGCCGTTCCGGAGCCTGACCATGCCGCGGCTGGCTCGCTTGGCGACGCGATAGGCCCCGGTGAGGTTGGTGTCCAGGACACGGCCGAACTGGTCCTCGGCCATGGCGGCCAGCGGCGCGGAGTCCGTGATCCCGGCGTTCGAGACGAGGATCTCCACGGGCCCGTGCGCCGACTCCGCGGCCGTGAAGGCGGCGTCGACCTGCTCGGTGCTCGTGACGTCGCACCGCAGGTCGAGGGCGCCCGGCAGCTCGTCGCCGCCTCGGTGCGCGACGGCGACGCGGTCGCCCGCCTTGAGGAAGGCTTCCGTGATGGCGCGGCCGATACCGCGGTTGCCACCGGTGATCAGGACGGAGCGGTTCATACGAGACCCCTTTCGCGGGTCACCAGTGGAAGGCGATCTTGCCGACCACATCGCCGTCCAGGAGCCGTTCGAAGCCCTTGCGGGCGTCGGCGAAGGGGAGTTCGTCGGCGATGTCCGGACGCAGGCCGTGCCGGGTCATGAGGGCCAGGAGCCGGCGGAGTTCGTCGAGGGTGCCGGAGGTGGAGCCGACGATCCTGAGTTCGTTCCAGAAGATCCGGTTCAGGTGAGCGATCGGGTCGGCGCCCGAGGTGGCGCCGGTGACGACGATCGTGCCTCCGGGGCGGACCGAGCGCAGGGAGTGGGACCAGGTGGCGCGTCCGACGCTCTCCATGACCGCGTCCACGGGCTCGGGCAGCGGCCTGCCGCAGGGGAACGCGGCGTGCGCGCCGAGCCGTTCGGCCGCGGCGCGCTTCTCGGCGCTGCGGCTGGTGACCCAGACGCGGAATCCGGCCGTGCGGGCGAGCCGGATCAGCGCGGTGGACACACCGCCGCCGGCTCCCTGGATCAGGACCGTGTCTCCCGGGGCGAGGCCGGACTTGGTGAAGAGCATGCGGTACGCGGTCAGCCAGGTACCGGTGACACAGGCGGCCTCGGCATGGGTGAACCCGTCCGGTTTGGGGGCGAGGACATGGCGCGGAACGGCGACGCGTTCGGCGAACGTACCGGGGGTTCCCTCGCTGAGGAGGGTGTGGGCGGGGTCGCGGACGGGTTCGTGGCTCCAGTGGGGTGCGGCGATGATGGTGCCGACGATGACCTCGTTGCCCTCTTCGTCGATGCCGCTGGCTTCGCCGCCGAGGATCATCGGGTAGCGGTCGGCGGGCAGTCCGGCGCCCCGCAGCGTCCACAGGTCGTGGTGGTTCAGGCCGGCGGCCTTGACGGTGACGACGGTCCAGGTGTCGTCGGGGGCGGTGGCCGCCGGGCGCTCCCCGAAGCGCAGGGTGCCCAACGGGTCGTCGGACGAGGGGTGTTGGGCGTATACCGCGAGCATGGTCTGCCTCCGGAAGGTGGTCGGAGCGACGGTCACAGCGGGCTCCCCGCTTCGGACTGCCGGGACTGGGTGGGCGGGTAGAGCGTGCCGATACGGCGCCGGGTCTCCGGGTCGTCCAAGGTGGCTGTGTGGCGGGGAAGCTCACGCTCCAGGGCTGCCAGCGCCAGGTCCCGCGCCGGTTCGGCGAGTTCCTGCTTGAGCAACTGGAGTGTCGTACGGGGCGCTTGGGCGATCCGTCGGGCGAGGGCGGCTGCGCGGGCGGGGACCTTGTCGTGCGCGACGATGTTCACCGCGGCGCCGCGGGCGGCGAGTTCACGGCCGCGGTAGGGACGGCCGGTGTAGAGCAACTCGGTGCCCAGCGCCTGTCCGAGGACCGCGGGGAGCACATGGGTGGCGCCCAGACAGGGGGTGAAGCCGTAGGTGAGGAAGTTGGCGGAGTAGCTGGAGCGATCGCTGAGGACCACCGCGTCCGCGTAGAGCGCCAGCAGCAGTCCGCCCCCGATCGCATGACCCTGCACCGCCGCGACGACGGGCAGCGGACAGTCGGCGGCGGCCCGTACGAAGTCCCAGCCGTGCGGGGTGCGGGCCTCGCCTTCGGCGGTCAGGTCCTCGCGCGTGCCGCCGGCGCAGAAGACGTCCGGCAGCCCGCTCAGTACGATCACGCGGGTACCGGGATCCGCTGCCGCCTCCGCCAGAGCCGCGGGCAGGGCGGCGCGCGCGGCGGGTGTGATGCGGTTGCCGTGGGCGGCGTCGTCGAGGGTCACATGGGCCAGGGGTGCTTCCAGGCGGATCGTCACGGGGCCGACCGTGCGTGTCATGGCAGCAGCCCCTGTTCCGCGAGCAGGGACATCCTGGCCCGGCCGGCCGGATCGTCGAGGCGCTCACGCATCGCTTCCACCGCCTGCTCCAGGCTGCCGGGCCCGGACCGAAGGGCGTCGCGGTACCGCTTGAGGGCCGCCACGGCCGACGGGGTGGTGCGTCCCACCTCGCGCATGACCCGGGTCAGTTCGGCCTCCGGCTCCGGGGCCGCGCGGTCGGCGAGGCCGATGCCGACGGCGCCGGCGGCGTCCAGTTGGTGTGCGGTCAGCGCCAGCGAGAAGGCGCGGTGGTGACCGACGCGTTCGGCGACGACCGGGAGCAGTACGGCCGGCAGCAGCCCCACCAGCAACTCGGTGATCCTGAACGTGGCTCCGGGACCGGCGACGACCTGGTCGCACGCGGCGACGAGGGCGACGCCGCCGCCGGTGACCTGCCCGTCGACGAGTGCCACGGTGACCAGGGGGCTGCGCGCCAGGCCGGTGAAGAGGTCGTGTGCCGACGCGAGGCCGCCGAGGACGTCGCCCGTGGACCGGTCGCCGCTCAGGGGCATTCCGGTGCAGAACGCCGGACCGTGGGAGTCGATCACGAACGCCCTTGCCCGGGGCGTGCGTTCGGCCTGTTCCAGGGCCGAGATCAGCGCTTTGACCACGTCCTCGGCGAGCACGGGACCGGTGAGGGTGGCCCGCAGCTGTCCGGGCCGGTGGGTCAGGGTGACGGCGGTCATTGCCGTCCCCCGCCGAGCTGGACGTAGTGGCGCTCGTGGTCGTCGATGTGTTCGAGCATCGTCAGCGGGCGATCCGGGCTCACGGCCGGCGCCAGCTTCTCCGCCAGCGACAGGTCGCCCTCGAAGTCGGCCACACCGGCGCACAACGGGTCACAGGCGTCGGCGATCTCGTCGTAGGCGTCGACGTCCAGGCGGGTGCGGGCGGCGAGCGCGTCCGCCACGCCCGACGTGCCCGTCGCCCCCGGGGAGTTGAGCAGGTAGCTGCAGAACTCCGAGGAGCACCCGGACCCGTAGGAGAAGATCCCGACGCGCCGGGTGGCCGCGGGGCCGGTCCCGGCGTGGTCGAACAGGCTGAGCAGGGCGAGGAGAGTGGTCCCGGCGTAGATGTTGCCGACCTGCGCCGGGTACCGGACGGAGGCCTCCAGACGGCGCCCGAAGTCCTCCGCGACCTGCTGCGGTGCGAAGCGCCCCAGGCTGCGCAGCAGGGAGCGGTGTGCCCCGCGGACCGCTCCGGGGAAGGGGGTGTGGAACACGAGGTGGTCGAAGGAGTCGAGGAAGTCGGTGTCCGGGCGCCGCCGCACGTAGTCGCCGTAGGCGGTCCGGAGGCACTCCACGTACGACATGAGGGACAGATCGGGGTCCCAGATGTGATCCGACGGAGTGGGACGGCGGACGTCGGTCACGTCGAAGCCGCAGTATCCGGCAGCGCCCAGCTCGGCTGTCGCCAGCGTGGGCCGGGAGCCGACCAGGACGGCGACCCCGCCCGCCCCCTGGCTGGGTTCCGCCGTGCTGCCGCGGATGAGACGCGGCACGTCACAGCCGATCACCAGGGCGCGGGCGTCCTCGCGGGAGGCGATCGCCGTCTGTGCCACGGCGAGTTGGAGTGCTGCGACACCCGCGTAACACGCCTGTTTGACCTCGTACAGGCGGCAGGTGCGGGGCAGCCCCAGGAGCTCGTGGATCCACGTCGCGGCCGACTTGGACAGGTCGATCCCCGACTCGGTGCCCACCACCAGCAGTTCGATCGTCTCCAGCTCGCCTTCGCCGAGACGGTCCAGGAGCGGGCGCGCGGCGTTGACGGCACAGCTGACGACGTCCTCGCAGGGCAGCGCGGCCGTCTTGCGCCGCATCATCAGGTTCGCCATCCGGGAGGTGTCCATGCCCCGCGCCCGGAACAGGTCGTCGACCTCGACATAGGCCAGGCCGAGATAGGCGCTGATGTCCTCGATGCCGACCGGCTTCATGGGCAGTCCTCCTCCGCTCGCCCCAGGACGAGGGATGCGTTGATCCCGCTGAAGGCGAAGCTGTTGCTCAACGCGGTACGCAGCGGCGCACGCGTGATCGTGTCGGTGACGAACCTCAGGTCGGTCCGCACCGGTTTGGCCA
Source organism: Streptomyces hyaluromycini (assembly GCF_002217755.1). Taxonomy (GTDB): domain Bacteria; phylum Actinomycetota; class Actinomycetes; order Streptomycetales; family Streptomycetaceae; genus Streptomyces; species Streptomyces hyaluromycini. Next base: position 135,810 of record NZ_BCFL01000017.1, read on the forward strand.
GGTGGGGATTGGCGTGGCAGTAGCCGCCGGCGAGTTGCAGCAGGGTCGCGACGGCCTCGACGAGCCCCGCGGCTCCCAGCCCGTGGCCGAGAAGGGCCTTGGTCGAGTTGACCCACGGCCCGTCGATGCCTGTTGCACCGGCGGCTGTGGATTCAACTGCCGTTGATCCGGCGTCCGTTGATCCGAAGGCCGTTAATCCGAAGGCCGTTAATCCGAAGGCCGTTGATCCGAAGGCCGTTGATCCGGCGTCCGTTGATCCGAAGGCCGTTGATCCGCCGGCGCCGAACACCTCGGCCAGGGCTGCCGCCTCGCTGTCGTCGCCGACGGCCGACCCGGTGGCATGGGCGTTGACGTAGTCGATGTCCGAGGGGGCGAGACCGCAGTCGGACAACGCCTTGCGCATCGCACGGACTTGGCCGTCGGTGTCGGGCCGGGTGCCGCGTCGGGCGTCGGTGCTCGTGCCGGAGCCGAGGATCCGGCCCAGCGGCCTGATGCCGCGCCGGTGTGCCTCGGACGCCGGCTCGACGAGTACGGCCGCCGCGACCTGGGCCACGGCGATGCCGTCGTGGCTCTCGTCGAAGGGGCGGCAGGCCGCGGCGGCGTCCCCGCCCGCGGTGACCGGGGTCATGGCCCCGGCCTTCACGAAGGCGCCGATCTCCACCGGGGAAAGGTCGTTGACCGGCGCGACGACCAGACAACGGGGTGCCTGTCCGGCCGCCACCATACGGGTGGCGTGGATCAGGGCGAGCGCGCCGGCGGCCGACGAACCGCCGATCGGCCAGCCTTCCCCGCGGCACCCGGTCACTTCTCCCACGGCGCCGAGCGCGTCGGTGTCGAAGCAGTCCAGCAGATGCCCGGCGCGGACCGTGGCCGGGTCGGCGGCGTAGGCGGCGGCGGAGCGGGACTGGTGGCCCAGGGCCAGGTTGTTGCCCGCGATCACCACGCTCGTGTCACGGGCTTCGGCCTCGGTCAGCCGGGCGGCGGTGCACGCGGCGAGCGCGACACAACAGGCCGTCCGCACGGGGAGGGTGGCCCGTCCGGCGACCCGGCGCAGCCTGTCGCGGCCCGCCGGGTCGGCACAGTGGGACCGGGCCCAGGACCGCAGGTCGAAGCCGTCCAGATGGGCGGCCGGGACCACAAGTCCCGCGCCAGGCACGGGAGTCGGGCGCAGCGTCGGCTCGCCGCGGCGGAGCACCCGGTCCAGTTCGGTGACGGTGGCGGCGGCCGGATGCAGCACCGCGGCCGAGGTCACCGCGATGCCGGTCCCCTGCCGCCGGTCCGGCACCGGTGAGGGGCTCACGGCTGCTCGCAGTGCGCGTGGAGCAGTTCCGCGAGACCACCGAGCGTGGGCTCGGCGGCGAGCGCCCCCGTGGGCACGGTCAGCCGCAGCTCGTCGACGGTACCGACCAGGATGTCCATGCGGTCGAGGGAGTTGGCTCCCAGGTCCCGCAGCTTCTGCCTGGGGTGGATCTCGTCGTCCTGGAGGTCGCCCAGTACGTCCCGGACGTGCCGGCACAGCACTTCCCAGATCTCGTCGTGTGTCATGGAACCCTGCCTTCTGCCGAGTGCCGGGGCGGCCGGGTCAGCGCGCGCCCTGCGGCAGGCCGGCGCACTGCGCCACGTGCTCGGCGAGCTCGGCGAGGGTGGGGTTCTGGTAGAGCGCCTCGACCTTCTCCGCCAGGCCGTAGCGGGAGTTGATCACCGCCGTGACCTCGGCACCGAGCACGGAGTCCAGGCCCAGGTCCTGGAAGGCGGTGTCGTCGCCGATCTCCTCGGGCTCGCAGTAGAGGACTTCCGCCAGATGCGTGCGCAGTACCTCACGGACCTCGTCGGCGGTAACGGTCTGGGACATGGGAGTTCTCCTGTCGTGGTGAGCGGTTGTCACGATGGTCAGCGGGCTGCCGGGCCGTGGGCGTCGAACCAGTGCGGGCTGCGCTGGAACGGGTATCCGGGCAGGTCCGGGCAGTGTGGCCGGGGGTGCGGCCAGTGCTTGGCCCAGTCGGCGGGGAGTCCGTCGAGCCAGTCGCCGGCGGTGTGGGCCATGGGCGTGGGCAGGTGCCCGAGCGCGTCCTTGCGGTCCGTCGCCGCCACCTGTCCGTGCGGCTGCTCCGCCGCCACGGCTGCCAGCGCCTCCGCCAGCCCGGTGAGGCCGGCGGCCACCAGGACCCGTCGTTCCCGCAGGCCGGCCCGGCCCGTCTGGGTCGTCCACGCGAGGGCGGCCAGATCGGGCGGCCGCGGCCCGCGCACGGTCCGTAGCAGGTCTGCGGCCAGGGCGGACAGGCCCGTCCGGTTCATGGCGGACAGGGGGACGGCCAGCGGGCCGGTACCGGTCCACGTCGGCGCGCCGACCGTCTCCTCGGGCGCCTCCTCGACGATGGCGTGTGCCAACGCGCCGCCCACGCCGAAGGAGTTCACCCCGATACGGCGGACCTCCGCACCGCGCGGCCAGGCGACCGGACGGTCGGCGAGGGCGACCGGCAGGTCGCCGAACGACAGGGCGGGGTCGGGCCGGTCGAGACCCGCGATCGGCGGGATGAGCCCGTGCCGCAGGATGAGCACCGCCTTGACGATGCCGAGCAGCCCCGCGGCGGCCTCCAGGTGCCCGATGTTCGACTTGACCGAGCCGATCCACAACTTTCCCTCGGGTCCGGCCACTTGGGCCTGCGGCATCTCAAGTGCCGTGCGGAGGGCCTCGGTCACGGCCGCGGCCTCCGCGAGGTCGCCTCCGGTACCGGTGCCGTGGGCCTCGACGTAACCGACGGAGGAGAGCGGGACTCCCGCCGCGCGGGCCGTGCGCAGGAACAGCTGGGTCTGCGCCGGGGCGTCGCTGCCGGTCAGGCCGCCGGCCCTGCCGTTGTGACCGACGCCGACACCGCGGATCACCGCGTACACCGGATCGCCGTCCCGCCGCGCGTCGGCGAGACGCCTGAGCAGGAGACAGGCACCGCCCTCGCCTCGCACATAGCCGTCGCGTCGGGTGCTGAACGGGACGGAGTCGCCGGTCGGGGAGAGCGCGCCCGCCTGATAGGCGCTGCTGGTGTAGAAGCCGTTGCAGGTGATGTTGGCGGCCATCACGGCGGCCAGGGAGAACTCACCTGCGCGCAGCCCCTGCACGGCCGGGGCCAGTACCGAGAGGCCGGAGGAGCAGGCGGAGTCGACGGCGTAGCTCGGGCCGGTCCAGTCGAACTGGTACGAGATCCGGTTGGCGGTGAACGTGATCAGGGTGCCGGGGAATGCGGCGCTGTCCACGACGTCCGCCCGGATCATGCGCTCCCGGTAGTCGGCCATGGGGGCCGCGGCGAACACCGCCACCGGTTCGCCGCGCAGCCGGTCCGGTGCGATGGCCGCGTTCTCCAGGGCGTGCCAGGTCAGTTCGAGGAGCAGGCGCTGGTGCGGGTCCATCCAGGCGGCCATGCGCCGGGAGACACCGAAGAAGGCCGCGTCGAAGCCGGCGACGTCATCGAGCAGCGCCGCCTGCATCGGCCGCGCGTCGACGGGCCCCGCGTCGACGGACGGCACCCGCTGCTCGGGCACCGGACCGATGAGCCGCCGCTCGGCCCGCAGCAACTGCCACAGCGACTGGGCGTCGTCGGCTCCTGCGGTACGGCAGGACAGCCCGATGACGGCGACGGGTTCGGGGACGTGCGGCTCGGCGTTCATACGGACCTCCTCGTGAAGCTCGGGGTTCGCCACGCTAGAGACGCCGTGTGACATGGCTGCGACAGCTGCCCCCGGTCGCCGGACCCGGCATATGCGGGCTGTCACCGGACCGTCACGGCGGCCCCGCAAGCTGGCTGTCCGCGGCCGGGCGGACCCCGGTACACGTCTGCAGTTGGAGGAACGGTGCCGGACAAGCCGTCGAGGGGCAGGACCCTGAACCAGTACCTCGACCCGTACCCGTACTTCGGGAGACTGCGCGAGGTCGGCCGCGTGGTCCGGATCCGGACGGCCTTCGCGGGTGAGGGCTGGCTCATCACACGCCACGAGGACGCCCAGCGCCTGGCCGGAGACCCACGCCTGAGCGTGGAGGACCGCCACGCCGGCCCCGAACTGCGCTGCCGGCTGGACCGGTTCAAGTTCCGGTTCGCCGACTGCCTCCCCGAGACCATGCTCGTCATGGACCCGCCGGAGCACACCCGGCTGCGCCGGATGGTGGCCCGGGAGTTCACCCCCCGCCGGGTGGCCGCCCTCGCCCCCTACATCGAGGAGACGGTCCGCAAGCTGCTGGCCCCGCTCCCGCCGGACGGGACGGCCGACCTGGTGTCCGTCCTGGCGGAGCCGCTGCCGACCATGGTGATCTGCCGCCTCCTGGGGCTGAGCGAGCAGGACGCCGCCCACCTGGGCCCCTTCGTCTCGGTACTGACCGAGCTGCCGGTGGACCCGGAGGTGGCGGCCCGGGTGGACAAGGCACGCGACGCGGTGTGGACGTATCTCTCCCGCATGATCGAGGAGAAGCGGCACAAGCCCGACGACGGACTGCTCAGCGCCCTGATCTCCGCCCACGACGACGAGGGGCGGCTCACCGACACCGAACTGACGTCGATGGCGGGGGTGTTGTTCGCCGGCGGCGCCGAGACCACCACCCAGATGATCGGCTCCGGACTGCTGCTGCTCCTGCGTCACCCCGGACAACTGGCCCGGCTCGTCGAGTCACCCGACCTGATCCCCTCGGCGGTCGACGAACTGCTGAGGTTCGAGAGCCCCGTGACGCTCGGGCTCATCCGGTACGCGGCCGAGGACATCACCCTCGCCGACGTGACCATTCCCCGAGGCGACCTGGTCTTCGTGGGGGTCTCGTCGGCCAACCACGACCCCCGCCGCTTCCCCGAGCCCGACCGACTGGACGTCGCCCGCCGGGACAACCCCCACCTGGCCTTCGGGCACGGCCCCCACTACTGCCTGGGCGCACCCCTGGCCAGGCTCGAACTCCAGGTGGTCCTCTCCACACTCCTTCAGCGGCATCCGCACCTGGAACTGGCCTGCAGCCCCGCCGAGGTGCCCTGGCGCCCGTCCGCCCTGCGCGGCCCGGCGTCCCTGCCCGTGCGGCTGGGGCCCCGTGATGCGGCGGACCGCTTGACGATCAGGCACCCGCCCGCCGGTCCAGGCAGGCCGCGAGGAGCGTACTGACCACCGCTCGTGTGGCCTGGGGAGCGATGACACCGTCCAGCGCCCCGTCCGCGAGGTCGGTCCGGGCCCGCGGCCAGGCGTAGACGGCGTCCGCGCCGGACTCCCGCGCCCCCATGACCAGCCGCGGCCAGCCCTCGGCCCGGCCCACGAGCACGGTGACACGTGGCACCCGAGCCTCCAGGAAGGCGTTCAGCAGCTCCGCGCCCGCCACTGCCGGCGAGTGCCAGACACCGGACGTACCGGTGCCCGGCACCTGCGGAGTGTCGACCAGAACCAGCAGGGGGATGTTCCACAGCGCGCAGAGGTCGACCATCCGCCGCCCCTTGCTCGCCGCCTGCGGAGTGAGCGCGCCGTCGCCCACCACGGGGTTGTTCGCGATGACGCCGACCCGCTTGCCCTCGATACGGGCCAGACCCGTCAGGGCACTCGGACCGCGCTCGGCCATGAGTTCGAGCCAGTCGCCTCCGTCGGCGATCCCGGCGATGACCCCACGCATGTCGACAGGCGCCCCGTCGGCCCTGAAGTGCTCGATCGCGGTACGGGGCGGCGACGCGGGAGCCCACTGCCGGGTCAGATAGTCCAGCAGCTCACGCGCGCTGGCCGCCGCCTCGACCACGCTCGTCGCCTCGATCTCGGCCGCCGGATGCCCGTCGGCTCCGCCCGGACGGTCCGGCCGTACGAGGACGAAGGCGTCCCCCAGTGCCGCCGCGCCGAGGGAACGTATCACCGCGTCGTCGAACGAGATCACCACCCGGGGCACCACACCTCGCAGTTGCACGAGGGAGCGCAACAGCGTCACCCGGTGCGCGGGGATCTCGGAGTCGACGGCGGGGTGGCGACCGGGCTCCCCGACGAGGAGGGCCACCGGCAGGCAGGCCTTTCGCGCGTACTCCAGCGTCCGCAGAACACTTTGGACATCGGGCGAGTGCTCGGGGTACGTGTCGCGGAACACGGCCACAGGAAAGCCGCCGACGCGGTAGATACCCGCGACGGGGGCCGACGGTCCGGACGTCCGTGGCGGGGACGGGCTCCTCAGACACACGGGTGGTTCACCGTCGACGATCAACTCCAGCAGCCGGGTCGAGGACAGGTGCCGCTGAACGCGACCGCGGCCACCGGGGCGTGCGGGGGGCGGAACCGTGCCCGAGCCGACGCCGAGATCGTCACGCAGCGCCCTTCGGATGCGCTGTTCCACCCGCTGGGCCTCGTGCGGCCTGCCCGACCGGTACAACGCCGTCGCCAGGAGACGGGCGAGAGACTCGTCGTAGGGGTTCTCCAGGAGCAGGTCCTGCAGGTCCGTGATGACCCGCGTGTGGTGCCCGAGGGCCAGCCGGACCGAGGCCAGCCGCTCGGCCGCCTCCCGCCGGGCCGCCTCCAGCCGCGTGACCAGACGGCCGCCCCCCGTGCCCGTCGACGTGCCCTCAAGCACCGGGCCACGCCACAGGCCCAGGGCGGGTTCGAGGATCTCCATGGCGGCACCGGCATCCGCGGGTTCCAGCGTTCGCACCCGCGCCAGCTCGGCCAGGAACTGTCCGGCGTCCGACTCCAGGGGCGAGACCTTCAGGACGTACCCCGTCGCCTTGGCCAACAGGCGCTCCGCGCCGGGCCCTTCGGGCTCCCACTGCCGTAACGCCCGGCGCAGCCGCGTCATATGGGCGTGGACGGCCCTCAGCGGCTGGCGCGGGATGTCCTCACCGTAGAGCGCATCCGCGAGCCGGTCGGTGGAGACGACCATGGATTCCGCGGCGAACAACTCCGCGATGAGCGTGGCCTGCAGGCCCCGCACATGGACGACATCGCCGTCCGACAGTTCCACACCCAGCGAACCCAGCACGAGGAGTTTCACCGGGCACCGGACACCAGGTGTTCGCATAACTGGCCCATTGCCTGATTACGCATCGACAACTCCGCTCAGTATTGGAGGCTGCTGTCTGACGTTCTACCGGAGCAGATTGATCGGTACAACGAGAAGGCCATCAGAAGTCATGGGCGTTAAGGAGTCATCCCGAAATCATTTCAATTTGCTGTGCGAAAGCAATGACGGCTGCCACGTCCCGCTCCATCGGTCCCGGCAGGCTAGTCCCGGCGGAACAGGCAGGCGATCGGGGGCAGTGGGACCTGCGCGAACAGGCAGCCCCACTGCACCAACAGGAAAGTTCCGCACAGGCGATTCAAGACAAAGAAATGATCCCCGCACAACTCGCGTCGAGGGGCAAGCAATTCGACCATCCGGGACCGAAGGGCCAGGCTCTGAGAAAACGGGCCGGGGACTTCGAGGTGGGATGCGTTTTGCCAGGTGCAGCAGCAGCTGGAATCGGCGATGCCGTCGGCGGTGCCGCCACTGTCGCTGTAGATGCCGTTTTGTCCGACCGGTGTCAGCCGGGGTGCGCACGAAATTGTCCAGGGTGTCGCCGGCGCCCCAGTTGAGATTACTGGTGGCGGGTTTTCCGATACCGGTCGGGTCGACGGAGGCGAAGGCCGACCCACGCAACCGGGCACGGGAGAGAGCCCCGCTGAAAGTCCTCGCCACTCCCGGACGCCGGTCCCTGGCCGTCGGGCTCGCGCATGAGGCGAAAGCCGGCAGGTCTACACCACACAAGATCTTGAAACAAAGAAGCTCCAGGTCAGAGACGATCTGACCTGGAGCCTTCTGGAGCCGCTTTCGGGATTCGAACCCGAGACCTACGCATTACGAGTGCGTTGCTCTGGCCATCTGAGCTAAAGCGGCGCGTCGCCCGCACTATGGTGCGATCAGCGACGTCGGTAAGTCTACACAGTTTCCGGGGGTGCTCCGTACACGCCCCGGAGCGGGGGCTCCGGGGCGTGCCGCAGGGGCTATGAGCAGCGCTTTCCGTCCGCCGGTGGGGTGCCGTCGAGGAGGTAGGTGTCGATCGCCGAGTCGATGCAGGTGCTGCCCCGGCCGTAGGCGGTGTGGCCGTCGCCGACGTAGGTGAGGAGGCGGGCCGAGGAGAGCTGGTGGGCCAGGGACCGGGCCCAGGGGTAGGGGGTCGCGGGGTCGCGGGTGGTGCCGACCACGACGATGGGGGCGGCGCCCTGCGCCTTGATCCGGTGCGGCTCCCCCGTCGCCCTCACCGGCCAGTACGCGCAGTTCAGCGACGCCCACGCCAGGTTCGGGCCGAACACCGGGGACGCCTTCTCGAACTCGGGCAGTGCCTTCTCGACCTGCTCGGGGCTGGTGAAGGCGGGCGGCAGGTCCAGGCAGTTCACCGCGGCGTTGGCGAACATCAGGTTCGAGTAGCGGCCGTCGGCGTCCCGCTCGTAGTAGCTGTCGGAGAGGGCGAGCAGACCCGCCCCGTCGTTGTCCTTCATCGCCGTGCGCAGGGCGTCGCGCAGCTGCTCCCACTCCGCCTGGTCGTACATCGCCGCGATCACGCCGGTCGTCGCGAGGGACTCGGTCAGCTTGCGGCCGTCCGGGTCGCCGGTCGGGACGGGGTGCGCGTCCAGCTTCAGGAAGAACGTCCGCAGGTTGTCGGCGATCTGCGTCGGCGTGCTGCCCTTGGCGCCGAGCGGACAGTCGGTGCGCTTCGCGCAGTCCTTGGAGAAGGACTGGAACGCCGTCTCGAACCCGGCCGTCTGCTGGAGGTTCAGCTCACGCGCGGACAGGGACGGGTCCATCGCACCGTCCAGGACCATCCGGCCGACCCGCTCCGGGAACAGGCCCGCGTAGGTCGCGCCGAGGAACGTGCCGTACGACGCCCCCACGTAGTTCAGCTTCGGGTCGCCGAGCACCCCGCGCAGGATGTCCATGTCCCGCGCCGAATCCACGGTGGAGACATGGCGCAGCAGCTGCGCCGAATGCGTCCCGCAGGCCTCCGCGAACGTCTTGTACTCGCCGACCAGCTGGTTCGTCTCCTTCTGGTCGTCGGGGGTCATGTCGGTCTCGGTGAACCTGTCCATCTGCGGCCCGTTCAGGCACTCGACGGGCTCGCTGCGGGCGACTCCGCGCGGGTCCACGGCGACCATGTCGTAGCGCGCCCGCACCTCGGCCGGGTAGCCGATGCCCGCGTACTGCTGGAGGTAGTCCACCGCCGAGCCGCCCGGTCCGCCCGGGTTGACCAACAGCGAACCGAGCGGCTTCGCCTTGCCGGTCGCCTTCTTCCGGGCGACCGCCAGCCGGACGTCACCCGCGCCGGGCCTGGCGTAGTCCAGCGGGGCCTTCATCGTCGCGCACTGGAAACCGGGGACCCCGCAGTCGCGCCAGGTGAGCTTCTGGTCGTAGTACGGCGCCAGCACGGACGGCGTCGAGCGGGGCAGCGCGGCCAGCTGGGCGGTGCCGGCCGACGTGGCCGCCGACGTCGACGCACTGCCCGAGGAGGAGCACCCGGAGACGAGCAGGGCGGCGGCCGAGAGCAGGGCGGCCGCCATGGTCCGGGTGTGGGTCCGGGGCCGATTTCGGGTCTGGCGGGGGATTCGCCTGATGTGCATCAATCGAGCGTAACGCGGAGAAATGATCTCCGTGCCGTGCGTGGTGACTGTGGCTCGTACGGGTGACCCCGGTCAACGCCGTGCACCTGCGGCAGATGGTCTCCCCCACGGCGTCGTACGGAGATCACCCCGCCCCGCCACACGGGCACCCCGGGTGTCGTCGTCAGCCCGCTCTGAGCTCCATCGTCATCGCCTCCACCGCCAGCAGCGGCGCCACATTGCGGTCCAGGGCCTCCCGGCAGGCGGCGATCGCCTCGATCCGGCGCAGCGTGGCCTCGGGCGAGCCGGCCCTGGCCAGCCGCTCCAGGACGTCCTCGGCGTCCGCGTTGGCGATCGCGACCCTGGAACCCAGCTGGAGGGCGAGGACGTCGCGGTAGAAGCCGGTGAGGTCGGTGAGGGCGACGTCGAGGCTGTCGCGCTGGGTCCGGGTCCGACGGCGCTTCTGCATGTCCTCCAGGTCCTTCATCACGCCCGCCGTGCCGCGCGGCAGCCGACCGCCCTGGGCCGCGCCGAGTGCCGCCTTCAGGTCCTCGGTCTCCTTGCCGTCCATCTCCTCGGCGAGCTGTTTGGCGTCCTCCGCCGCCGCGTCCACCAGCTCCTGGGCCGCCTTCAGGCACGCGCCGACCTCGTCCAGCCGCAACGGCAGCTTCAGCACGGCCGCGCGGCGCTCGCGGGCGGCCGGGTCGGTGGCCAGCCTGCGGGCCCGGTCGACGTGCCCCTGGGTGGCACGGGCGGCGGCCGCGGCCACCTGGGGCTCGATGCCCTCGCGCCGGACGAGCATGTCGGCAACCGCCTCCACCGAGGGCGTGCTCAGGTTCAGGTGGCGGCAACGGGAGCGGATCGTGGGCAGCACATCCTCCAGGGAGGGCGCGCAGAGCAGCCAGACCGTGCGGGGGGCGGGCTCCTCCACGGCCTTGAGGACGGCGTTGGCCGACTTCTCGTTCAGCCGCTCCGCGTCCTCGACCAGGATGATCTGCCAGCGGCCCGTCGCCGGGGACGTGTACGACTTGCGGACCGTGTCGCGCATGTCCCTGACCAGGATCTCGGCGCCGACGGCAGCGACGGTGGTGACGTCCGCGTGGGTACCGACCAGCGCGGTGTGGCAGCCGTCGCAGAAGCCGCAGCCGGGGACGCCGCCCAGGGCACGGTCCGGGCTCACGCACTGCAGGGCGGCGGCGAAGGCCCGCGCCGTCTGGTTGCGGCCGGCGCCGGGCGGGCCGGTGAACAGCCAGGCGTGCGTCATCTTCGACGACTCCGGCGGCGGCCCGCCGGTCGCGGCGGCGGTGACGAGGGCGTCGGCATCCCGGGCGGCGGCGGTGAGCACCTCACTCACCCGCTCCTGCCCGACGAGGTCGTCCCACACGGTCATGGGTCACGCCGCCCTTTCGTCATACACACCGGTCCGGAGCCCACCGCTTCCGTGGTCCGGAGTCCACCGGTTCCGTGGTCCGGAGTCCATTGTGCGGGTGCCCACTGACAACGCGGTCCGCGGCCGGTTGTCTCGTCTCCCGCCCGCCCACGGCAACGGGGGCGGCACCGGCCGGCGTCCCCGACCCGCACCGCCCCCGCACCCGGAGACTCAGCCGCGCCGGCCGCGGCCCCGGCGGCCCCGCTCGTCGTCGTGATCCGGCTCCTCGTACGACCCCAGCAGCTCGTCCGCCAGCGACGGCAGGTCGTCCAGCGGGGTCTCCTCGGCCCAGTCGGGCCGGGGCCGCTGCCGCCGGGCCGGGCCGCCGGTGTCAGTGTCGACCTGCGGCAGCTCGCGAGTACGGCCCTCGGAGCCGTCGGGGTCCCCGCCCGCCCGCTCGTCCCGGAAAAACCCGGGCGGCATCCGGTCCGCCGGGGCATCGTCGGGAGCGGCGGCCTCGCCGCGCACGGGAGGCAGTACGGCGGTCTCGTCGGCGGCACCGGACGGCACCGGCGGCAGGACGGCCGTCTCGTCGGCCGCGCCCACGGGAGGCAGCACCGCCGTCTCGTCCGCCGCGCCCGGCGTCACCGGCCGCAGCACCGCCGTCTCGTCGGCCGCCCCGGCGGGCTGCACCGGCGGCTGCGGAAGCTCCGCCGTCACCTCGGCGTCGGACTCCCGGGCCGCGGACGCCCGCTCGTCCCGCACCGGGCGCAGCACCTTCGTCTCGTCGGCCCCGGCCTCCGGCTCCCCCCGCCCGGCCTCCGGCTCCCCCCGCCCGGCCTCCGGCTCCCCTCGCCCGGCCTCCGGCCTCACCACCGGCGTCGGCACAGTCATCGCCTCCGGTGTGACGCCGGGAGCCGTCGGCTGCCGTGCGGCGGACTGCTGGGCGGCCACGTCGGCCGCTGCCGCCGCCTCCGCCGCGGCGCGCCGCGCCTGCTCGGCCTTGAGGAGAGCCTCCTCGGCCTTGCGCTGCTTCTCCAGGCGCCGTTCCTCGGCCTCGGCCCGCAGCCGGGCCTCCTCCTCGGCCTGCTTGCGGCGCTGTTCCTCCTCGGCCTTGCGGCGGGCCTCGGCCTCCGCGCGGGCCTTCTCCTCGGCGAGCAGCCGGGCCTGCTCCTCCTCGGCCCGTTTACGCGCCTCCTCAGCCCGCAGCCGGGCCTCCTCCGCCTGCCGTTCGGCCTCGCGGCGCTGCGCCTCCTCCAGCTCGCGGCGCTTGCGCTCCTCCTCCTCGGCGCGCAGCTTGGCGAGCTGCTCCTGGCGCTCGCGCTCCAGGCGCTCCTCCTCGGCCTTGCGCGCGGCCTCCTCCTCGGCCTTGCGGCGGGCCTCCTCCTCGGCCTTCTTGCGCGCCTCCTCGGCGGCCTTGATCTCGGCCTCGGAGAGCGGCAGCACGGTGTCGAGCCGGGCCCGGATGACGGTGGTGACGGCCTCGGGCTCCTGGCCGGCGTCGACCACCAGGTAGCGGCCGGGGTCGGAGGCGGCCAGGGTCAGGAAACCGGCCCGCACGCGCGCGTGGAACTCGGCGGGCTCCGACTCCAGCCGGTCGGGCGCCTCGGTGAACCGCTCGCGGGCGGTCTCCGGCACCACGTCCAGCAGGACGGTCAGATGCGGGACGAGTCCGGCGGTCGCCCAGCGGTTGATCCGGGCGACCTCGGTCGGGGACAGGTCGCGGCCCGCGCCCTGGTAGGCGACGGAGGAGTCGATGTACCGGTCGGAGATGACGATCGCGCCGCGCTCCAGGGCGGGCCGGACGACGGTGTCGACGTGCTCCGCGCGGTCGGCGGCGTACAGCAGCGCCTCCGCGCGGTGCGACAGACCGGCGGACGAGACGTCGAGGAGGATCGAGCGCAGCCGCTTGCCGACCGGGGTGGCGCCGGGCTCGCGGGTGAGGACGACCTCGTGGCCCTTGGCTCGGATCCACTCGGCGAGGGCCTCGGCCTGGGTGGACTTCCCGGCGCCGTCGCCACCCTCCAGGGCGATGAAGAAACCGTTCGCCGTGGGTGCCTGCGCCGGGTCGTCACCGCCGAGCAGCGCGTCCCGCAGGTCGTGGCGGAGCGGTACGCCCGCGCGGTCGTCGACCTTGGCGAGCACCAGCGCGGCCACCGGCAGCAGCAGCGCGCCGACCAGCATCAGCGTGAAGGCGGCGCCGCCGTGCGCGAAGACGAACTTGCCGTTCTCCAGCCGGTGCGGCCCGATCAGCGCGGCCACCAGGGGTGCGACGATCGCGCCGAGCGCTATGGCGACCCGGACCACCGCGTGCAGGTGCTCGGTGGTCCGCGTCCGGCGGAATTCCTCGGTCTCCTGGTCGAGCAGGGTGTGCCCGGTGTTGGCGGCCACGCCCGCGCCGATGCCGGCCAGCGCGACGATCAGCAGCACGGTGGTGACGTCCGGCACCAGCCCTGCGGCCAGCAGCGCGATGCCGGTGAAGGCGATCGCGAGCGACAGCAGCCGGCGGCGGGAGAGCGTCGGGAGCAGCGAGGGCGCCGTACGGATGCCGACGGCGACCCCGCCGGTCAGGGAGAGCACCAGCAGGCCGTAGAGCACCGGGCCGCCGTGCAGTTCCCTGGCGTGCAGTACGGCGACGGCGACGGCGGCGGAGATCGCCCCCGCGACCGCGGCGCAGGCCAGCACCAGGAGCGGGATGACGCCGGTGCGGCCCGTGTCGGTGCCGGCGGCGGTCTTGGGGCGGCGCAGGCCCTCCAGCGGGGACCGCGCGCGGGGGGTGCGGGTGCCGGGCACCTCCAGGTAGACCAGCACCGAGAGGGACGCGGCGAACAGGCCCGCCGCCACGTACGACCCGAGGGCCGCCTGGTGCTGGGCGAACCAGGCGATGCCCGTGCCCAGCAGGTTGTTGACCAGCGACGCGACGACCAGGGCGGCGGCCGCGAGCGGGATCGCCAGGAACGTCGTCCGCAGCGACAGGCGGCGCAGGGCGTCCAGGTGGTCGGGCAGCGGTCGTACCGTCGCGCCCTCCGGGGGCGGGGCGGGCAGCAGCGCGGGGGCCGCGCTCTCCCGGCAGACGGTCCAGAAGCGCTCGGCGACTCCGATGACGAAGGCGGTCACCAGGAGGAGCGTCAGTGCGTTCGCCGGCGTCCAGTCGATCCACAGGGGCGCGATGATCAGCAGGACGGTGCGCAGACCGTCGGCGCCGACCATGGTCCAGCGGCGGTCGAGCGGGCCGTCCTGCCCGGTCAGCGTGGTGAGCGGGCCCAGCAGGACCGCGCCGAACAGCAGAGTGGCGAGAATGCGCACCCCGAAGACGACCGCCACCGCGAGCGCCGCACCGCGGTAACCGCCGCCGAACGAACTCTGGGCGACGGCCGCCTGGAGCGTGAGCACGACAAGCACCAGCAATGCCAGGCTGTCGCCGATACCGCTGACGAGCTGGGCGCTCCACAAGCGCCTGAGCTCGGGTCGGCGCAGCAGCGAGCGAACGGCGCGCTCGCGGGAATCCGCTACCAGCGCGTCGTCCGGATCTGTCTGGGGGGCCGTTGGCTGCTCGGCTCGCGTCATGCTTTCAGCCTATCGGCAGCCACGGACAGCCTGGCGCGACCGTCCACAGGTACACACGCCCCGACACCAAGTTGATGCCGGGGCGTGCACATTGCGAAGCCGATGTGAGGGGCCGAGAGTACTTCTCAGCCCTCTCAGCCCTCTCGGCCCTCTCAGTCCTCCGCGGACGCCGTCCGGGAAGCCGTCGCCTTCTTGGCCGCCGTCTTCGCCGTGGTCGTCGTCTTCTTCGCGACGGTCTTCTTGGCCGCCGCCTTCTTGGCCGGCGCGGCCTTCTTGGCGGCCGCCGTCTTCTTCGCGGGCGCCTTCTTCGCCGTCTTCTTGGCGGGCGCCTTGGCCCGCTTCTCGGCGAGCAGCTCGTAGCCGCGCTCCGGGGTGATCGCCTCGACGCTGTCGTCGGAGCGCAGCGTCGCGTTGGTCTCCCCGTCGGTGACGTACGGCCCGAAGCGGCCGTCCTTCACCACGACCGGCTTCTCGCTGACCGGGTCGGTGCCCAGCTCCTTCAGCGGCGGCTTGGCGGCGGCCCGGCCGCGCTGCTTGGGCTGGGAGTAGATCTGGAGCGCCTCTTCGAGGGTGATCGTGAAGAGCTGGTCCTCGGAGGTGAGCGAGCGCGAGTCCGTGCCCTTCTTCAGGTACGGCCCGTAGCGCCCGTTCTGCGCGGTGATCTCCTGGCCCTCGGCGTCGGTGCCGACGACGCGCGGCAGCGACATCAGCCGGAGCGCGTCCGCCAGGGTGACCGTGTCCAGGGCCATCGACTTGAAGAGCGACGCGGTGCGCGGCTTGACCGCGTTCTTGCCGGTCTTCGGGGTGCCCTCGGGGAGCACCTCGGTGACGTACGGGCCGTAGCGGCCGGCACGGGCGATGATCTGGTGGCCCGTCTCCGGGTCGGCGCCCAGCTCGAAGTCGCCGCTCGGCTTGGCGAGCAGCTCCTCCGCGAGCTCGACGGACAGCTCGTCGGGGGCCAGGTCGTCCGGCACATCCGCCCGCTGGTGGCCCTCGGAGTCCTTCTCGCCGCGCTCGATGTAGGGGCCGTAGCGGCCGACCCGCAGCACGATGTCGTTGCCCACCGGGAACGACGACACCTCGCGCGCGTCGATCGCGCCCAGGTCGGTCACCAGTTCCTTGAGGCCGCCGAGGTGGTCCCCGTCGCCGTTGCCGGCGTCGGCCGCGCCGCCCGTGGGCGTGCCTTCGCCGCTCTCACCGAAGTAGAAGCGCTTCAGCCACGGCACCGCCTGGGCCTGACCGGCCGCGATGCGGTCGAGGTCGTCCTCCATCCTGGCGGTGAAGTCGTAGTCGACCAGTCGGCCGAAGTGCTTCTCCAGCAGGTTGACCACGGCGAAGCTCAGGAAGGAGGGCACCAGGGCCGTCCCCTTCTTGAACACATAACCCCGGTCGAGGATCGTGCCGATGATCGACGCGTACGTCGAAGGGCGGCCGATCTCGCGCTCTTCGAGCTCCTTGACGAGCGAGGCCTCGGTGTAGCGGGCCGGGGGCTTGGTGGCGTGCCCGTCGACCGTGATCTCCTCGGCGCTGAGCGCGTCGCCCTCGGTGACCTGGGGCAGCCGGCGCTCGCGGTCGTCCAGCTCGGCGTTCGGGTCGTCGGCGCCCTCGACGTAGGCCTTCAGGAAGCCGTGGAAGGTGATCGTCTTGCCGGAGGCGCTGAACTCGACGTCCCGGCCGTCGGCGGCGGTGCCGCCGATCTTGACGGTCACGCTGTTGCCGGTCGCGTCCTTCATCTGGGAGGCGACGGTCCGCTTCCAGATCAGCTCGTAGAGCTTGAACTGGTCACCGGTGAGGCCGGTCTCGGCGGGCGTGCGGAAACGATCACCCGAGGGGCGGATCGCCTCGTGGGCCTCCTGGGCGTTCTTGACCTTCGCGGCGTACGTGCGCGGCTGGGCCGGCAGGTAGTCGGCGCCGTACAGCTGCGTGACCTGGGCGCGGGCGGCCGCGATCGCGGTGTCGCTCAGCGTCGTGGAGTCCGTACGCATGTACGTGATGTAGCCGTTCTCGTACAGCTTCTGGGCCACCTGCATGGTGGCCTTGGCGCCGAAGCCGAGCTTGCGCGAGGCCTCCTGCTGGAGGGTCGTCGTACGGAACGGGGCGTACGGCGAGCGGCGGTACGGCTTGGACTCGACCGAGCGGACCGAGAACCGGGTGTTCTCCAGGGCCACGGCGAGGGCACGGGCGTTCGCCTCGTCGAGGTGGAGGGTGTTCGCGGTCTTGAGCTGCCCGAGCGAGTCGAAGTCACGGCCCTGGGCGACGCGCCTGCCGTCGACGGCCTGCAGGCGGGCGACGAGCGACGACGGGTCCGACGGATCGCCCGCCCGGCCGGTCCCGAAGGTGCCCGTCAGGTCCCAGTACTCGGCGGAACGGAACGCGATGCGCTCGCGTTCCCGCTCCACCACGAGCCGGGTCGCCACGGACTGGACACGGCCGGCCGACAGGCGCGGCATGACCTTCTTCCACAGGACCGGCGAGACCTCGTAGCCGTAGAGGCGGTCGAGGATGCGGCGGGTCTCCTGGGCGTCGACGAGCTTCTGGTTGAGCTGGCGCGGGTTGGCGACGGCGGCCTGGATCGCGGACTTGGTGATCTCGTGGAAGACCATCCGCTTGACCGGGACCTTGGGCTTGAGCACCTCCTGGAGGTGCCAGGCGATCGCCTCGCCCTCGCGGTCCTCATCGGTGGCGAGGTAGAGCTCGTCGGAGTCCTTCAGCAGGTCCTTGAGCTTCTTGACCTGGGCCCGCTTGTCGGCGTTGACCACATAGATCGGCTCGAAGTCGTGCTCGACGTCCACGCCGAGGCGCCGGACCTCGCCGGTGTACTTCTCGGGCACCTCCGCGGCGCCGTTGGGAAGGTCACGGATGTGCCCGACGCTCGCTTCGACGACGTATCCGGGGCCCAGATAGCCCTTGATCGTCTTCGCCTTGGCGGGCGACTCGACGATGACGAGTCGGCGGCCGCCCTGTGCGGTCTCGCTGGTCGGGGACAACTTCGCTCTTCTCTCCGGTCGACGCTGTGGCCTCCCCAGGCCTTGCTCCCGGGGTCGTGGCACGGGCAGGGGTGCCCGCTCACTTGGTGACGCTGCGGAGTGTGACGGTACATCCCGCCCCCGTGTCAAACGGGAAAAGCTCACAACGGCCACTCGAACGGTAACCCGACTACCGCCATTCCTGCCGCCCGGAGTCCCAGGTCGCTCTTCCGGCCCTGTCCGGAGCGTGATGCTCCGATTACCGGAGGGATGCCTTCAGAGGCGGGTCAGGCAGTACGCCGCGAGGCCCAGCGCGACCACCGCGGCGAGGCTCGCGAGGGTCGCGGATGCGACCTGGCTCACACCCTGGGCGACGGGTTCGCCACGCCGGAGCCGGGTCCCGGTCCACACCAGCAGTGCACCCCCGAACAGGGCGAACACCACTCCCGCGAAGATCGCCGGTCCGCTCTCCATGGCCCGCGCACCCCTTCCCTGCCGCCTGCGACTGCCCAGCGCCCGGAGACTGGCACGTACGGGCGGCGGGCGGGAGGCCGACGGGCTAAATCGAGGTGAACGGGCGGCCGTAAGCTTCTCGAACATCCGATCGACTGACTAGAGACGGACCGGCGACGGACCACGGACGGACTGCGGACGGATCACGGGGCGAAGGTTCCGGCCAGATTTTTCCGGCCCTTTTCTTCTCCCGGCGTGTCCTACGGGCTCTTCTCCCGCGCACCCTCCGGGCCTTTCCGAGGGTGCCCCCACAAGTACCCGCGGATACCCACGGGTACCTACGGGCACCCACAAGTACCTACGGGCACTCACCGGTACTCCTCCGGCACGTCCAGGTCCCGGCACGGGTCCGTCGGGCATGCCTTCCGGTCCGTCAGACCGCCGGCTCCAGGAAACCCTGCTCCACCAGCAGCCGGATCTGTGCGGGCGTGCGGTCGCGCAGCAACACCGGGTCCTCGCCCATCAGTTGCGCGATGGCGTCGAGAATCCGACCCGCACTCAGCGTGCCGTCGCACACCCCTGCGAACCCGGCGCCGACCGTGTCCACCTTGGTCGCGCGGCGCATCCCGCGGTGCTGGCGCAGCACCACGTGCTCCGGGTCCTCGGCGCCGGGCAGTCCGACCTGCTCCTGGACCACCTCGACGGCGAGCCTGAAGTGGCCTTCGAGGAGATCCGCGTCGTCGTGGTCACGGAGGTAGTCGAGGCGGTCGAAGTGCGCGCGGATCGTCTCACCGAGCGGCTGTTCGATCGGATGCGGCCACTCCTCCACGGTGACCGAGGGCACGGCGGCACTCGTCCTTCGCAACGTGATCCAGCCGAATCCCACCCCCTTCACCTTGCGCGCCTCGAACTCGTCCAGCCACGCGTCGTACTGCGCCTGATACTCCGCCGGGTCCCCGCGGTGGTCGCCGGAGTCCCTGAGCCACAGCTCGGCGTACTGGTTGACGTCCTGTACCTCGCGCTGCACGATCCACGCGTCGCAGCCGCGCGGCACCCACGACCTGACCCTGTCCTGCCAGTCCTCCCCCGCGACGTGCTGCCAGTTGGCGAGGAACTGCGCGAACCCGCCCTCGTTCAGCCGCTCCCCGGCCTGTTGAACGAGCGAGCGGCACAGATCGTCCCCGCTCATCCCGCCGTCCCGGTACGTCAGCCGGGCGCCGGGAGAAATCACGAACGGCGGGTTGGACACGATCAGGTCGAACGTCTCCCCCTCCTTGACCGGCTCGAACAGCGAGCCCTCGCGCAGCTCGGCCGCCGGTACGCCGGAGAGCGCCAGCGTGAGCGCCGTGATGTGCAGCGCACGGGGGTTGAGGTCGGTCGCCGTCACGCGCGTGGCGTGCTGGGCGGCGTGCAGCGCCTGGATCCCGGAGCCGGTGCCGAGGTCGAGGGCGGCGGCGACGGGCGTACGGACGGTGATGCCGGCGAGTGTCGTGGACGCGCCGCCGACCCCGAGGACGACACCCTCGTGCCGCCGCCCGATGCCACCGGCCCCGCCGACGGCACAGCCGAGGTCGGACACGATGAACCAGTCCTCGCCGTCGGACCCGCCGTACGGCCGTACGTCCACGGTGGCCGCGACCTCGTCGCCGCCCACGCGGTTCAGCCAGCCGCTGTCCAGGAGGTCGTCGGCGGGCAGCACGCCGGCCACTCGCGCGTACGGCACGGGCTGCTGGAGCAGGAACAGCCGGACGAGCGTCTCCAGGGGCGTGTCCCCGCGGGTCGCGCGCAGCGCGGGCACCGTCTCGCTGCGGGCCAACGCCGCGTACGCGGGTGCGCCGAGCAGGTCGAGCAGCCCGTCGGCGGTGAAGGAGGCGCCCAGCAGGGCGGTGCGCAGCCGGGCGGCGACGTCGGGGCGGTCGGAGGCGGGCAGAGTGGCGAGGCCGGAGTCAGTCACGCCCTCCATTGTGGCCCGCGGTCCCACCCGTCCGCGGACTCAGCACACGGCCCCGGACCACCGGACTCTGCTCAGCCCAACGGACCCGGCCCGACGGACTCGGCCCAACGAACTCAACCCAGCGGACCCGACCCAACGAACTCCACCCGACGGACTCGGCACACGGCCCCGACACACGGCCCCGGACCACCGGACTCGGCACACGGCCCCGGACCACCGGGCCTCGGCGCCGGGGCTCGGCGCGCAGCGCCGGCTCCGCCCCTGACTCCGGCCCCTGGCCCTGGCCCCGGACCCGGCCCCAGCGGCTCAGCGGCCCCTGCCTCAGCCCGCGGTCGACGCGGACGCAGACGCGGACGACGTGGATCCCGACGCGGGTGTCGACGCCGGATCCGTCGTCGTCGCGGAGACCTTCTTGCAGCTGGCCTGTTCGGCGATCGCGTCCTTGACCTCGCCCTGTTCCAGGGCGTTCAGCGCCGCGGTGCCGCTCTTGCTCTGCGTCTCCAGCTGTGTCGTCTGGGAGGCGATGTCCTGCAGGCCCGAGGCGAACTTCGCCTGGTTCTTGGTGTCGAGCGCGTCGACCTTCTTCTTCAGGTCGGCATAGGACGCGGAGAGGCTGTTGAGGGTCGTGACGACGTTCTGCTGGCGCTTGGCGCCCTCGTCGACCCCGGGGGGCGCGCCGGCGCCGCTGATGGCGGAGGCGAGCGCCTTGTAGGCGTCGGACATGTCCTGGAAGGCCTTGGAGTCGGTCTTCTGGATGGTCGCGGGCGAGCTCGTGGTGTCGGAGACCGCCGTGGAGATCGCCTCGTTCGCCGCCTTGATCTTCGCGTCCTGCGCCGGCACCGCGTCGCACACGGTCTTGGCCCAGGCGATCAGCTTCGGGTCGGTGCCCTTGTTGTTGCTGCTGCACCCGGACAGCGCCACCACCACTACCGCACCGCCGGACAGTGCGGCCGCGAGCTTCTTGTTCACCGGATCGGTCCCTTCCATGGCTCTCGGCCCCCGGAATCTACACGGCGTACGGACAGCACCCTCATGGAAGCACCCATTAAGTACGCTTTTGTGCATCTTTGCACCAAGGGAGAGAAGGCTCACGACGAGACGACGCGCACATCCCCCGCCCCCCGAGCACACTCCGGCGCACTCCGGCGTACGACCGGCGGCGAGCGTCCTGGCACGCGAAACGGGCGGACGGCGTGTCAGCACACGCCATCCGCCCGCTCGTTGACCGGGACCTCTCGTGAAGGCCCCGGCGGCCGCCGTAAGACCGCCTACGAAACCACCGCAGGATCGGCCGTCTTGGCCACGTGTTCGGCACTGTCCTCGTCGTCGCCGACGGCGATACCGCGCCGCTTGGAGACGTACACCGCGCCGACGATCACGATCAGCGCGAGGACCGCGATCGTGATCCGGATGCCGATGCTCTTGTCATGGCCGTAGGAGAACTTGATCACCGCGGGCGCGATGATCAGGGAGACCAGGTTCATGACCTTGAGCAGCGGGTTGATCGCGGGTCCCGCGGTGTCCTTGAAGGGGTCGCCGACGGTGTCGCCGATGACCGTGGCCGCATGGGCCTCGCTGCCCTTGCCGCCGTGGTGGCCGTCCTCGACGAGTTTCTTGGCGTTGTCCCAGGCACCACCGGAGTTGGCCAGGAAGACGGCCATCAGGGTGCCCGCGCCGATCGCGCCCGCGAGGTAGGAACCGAGGGCGCCGACACCGAGCGTGAACCCGATGAAGATGGGCGCCATCACGGCGAGCAGTCCCGGCGTGGCCAGCTCGCGCAGGGCGTCCTTGGTGCAGATGTCGACGACCTTGCCGTACTCGGGCGTCTCCGTGTAGTCCATGATCCCGGGGTGCTCGCGGAACTGCCGCCGCACCTCGAAGACCACCGAACCAGCCGACCGCGCCACGGCGTTGATGGCGAGTCCGGAGAAGAGGAACACCACCGCCGCGCCGGCGATGAGGCCGACCAGGTTGTTGGGCTGCGAGATGTCCATGGACAGGGTCAACGGGGCGCCCGCACCGGTGAGTTTCGCGCCCACGTCCTGCACGTTCGTGGTGATCGCGTCCCGGTACGACCCGAAGAGCGCCGACGCCGCGAGGACGGCGGTGGCGATGGCGATGCCCTTGGTGATGGCCTTGGTGGTGTTGCCGACGGCGTCCAGGTTGGTGAGCACCTGTGCGCCCGCGCCCTCGACGTCGCCGGACATCTCGGCGATGCCCTGGGCGTTGTCGGAGACCGGCCCGAAGGTGTCCATGGCGACGATGACGCCGACCGTGGTGAGCAGGCCGGTGCCGGCCAGCGCCACCGCGAACAGCGCGAGCATGATCGACGTACCGCCGAGCAGGAACGCGCCGTAGACGCCGAGACCGATCAGCAGAGCGGTGTAGACGGCCGATTCGAGGCCGAGCGAGATGCCGGCGAGGACGACGGTGGCCGGGCCGGTCAGCGAGGACTTGCCGATGTCCATGACCGGACGCCGGTTGGTCTCGGTGAAGTAGCCGGTCAGCTGCTGGATGACGGCCGCGAGCAGGATGCCGATGGCGACCGCGACGAGCGCGAGGATCCGCGGGTCGCCGTCCTTGGCCCGGATGGCCGCGTCGGAGATGCCGTGCAGGTCCGCGTACTTCCCGGGCAGGTAGACGAAGACCGCGATCGCGACCAGCACGAGCGAGATCACCGCGGAGATGAAGAAGCCGCGGTTGATGGCGGTCATGCCGCTGCGGTCGCTGCGGCGCGGGGCGACCGCGAAGATGCCGATCATCGCGGTGATCACACCGATGGCCGGTACCAGGAGCGGGAAGGCCAGTCCGGAGTCGCCGAACGCCGCCTTGCCGAGGATCAGCGCGGCGACCAGGGTCACGGCGTACGACTCGAAGAGGTCGGCCGCCATGCCCGCGCAGTCGCCGACGTTGTCGCCTACGTTGTCGGCGATGGTCGCGGCATTGCGCGGGTCGTCCTCCGGAATGCCCTGCTCGACCTTGCCGACCAGGTCGGCGCCGACGTCGGCGGCCTTGGTGAAGATGCCGCCGCCGACACGCATGAACATGGCGATCAGGGCGGCACCGAGACCGAAGCCTTCGAGCACCTTCGGCGCGTCGGCCGCGTACACCAGCACCACACAGGAGGCGCCGAGCAGGCCGAGCCCCACCGTGAACATGCCGACGACGCCGCCCGTACGGAAAGCGATCTTCATGGCTTTGTGCGAGACGGCGGTGAGATCCTTTTCCGGTTCGCCTGCCGCCGGAGTGGCTTCGCGGGCCGCCGCGGCGACGCGCACATTGCTGCGTACGGCGAGCCACATGCCGATATAACCGGTGGTCGCCGAGAACGCCGCGCCGATCAGAAAGAAGATCGACCGTCCGGCGCGCTGATTCCAGTCGTCCGCGGGCAGCAGCAGGAGCAGGAAGAACACCACGACGGCGAATACGCCGAGAGTGCGCAACTGCCGGCCCAGATAGGCGTTGGCGCCTTCCTGGACCGCCGCCGCGATCTTCTTCATGCTGTCGGTGCCCTCGCCGGCCGCGAGCACCTGGCGTACCAGGATCCAGGCGACCACGAGCGCGGCCAGCGCCACAGCGGCGATGACCGCCACCAGGACCCGGTTGTCGTCGGTCAGGACTGCGGCCGCGAAGGTTGTGGTGTGGCCAAACTGATGAGGGGTAGAAAGCCCCGCCATTCGTCCTCCTTGACGCTTGGGCTGAGCTCAAGATGTGGACGGATTGTAGGTACCAGCGAGTGATCTAAACAGGGGACGGCAAACGGAATTGGCCTTCTCGTGCTCTTCAGCAAATGATCGAGGTCACGTGGGCCAACCCGAAAGCAGTAACGCCCTAAAAGCATTGACGGCGGCGTTTACTTGATCGAATTATCCCCTGATTGATCGTGAAGGCATTCACTAAATCCATCGGACGAGATCACTGTAGGACCGGCCGCCGACGACGCGGACATGCCGAAGGGCCCTACTCAGTAGGGCCCTTCGGTACACAAAACGGGATGGTTCTCAGGTGAGCGCGACTCCGGGCGGGGTCGTCGGCCAGGTCATGCGGATCAGCCCGCCGTAATCCCCTGCGGTGACCTCCACGTCGTCGACGAGGCCGCTGATGACCGCGAGGCCCATCTCGTCCTCCTCGGTCTCCACGTCCGTGTCCGCCGCGCCACCGGACGCCCGGTCACCGGGAGCGGAACGGGGTGCCTCGTCGCCGACCTCGATGGAGAACTGCTTCTCCTCCTCGATCAGCGCCACCCGCACCGGCTCGGTGACACCGGCGGCCTGGTGCAGACCCACCGCGCGGGAACAGGCCTCGCCGACGGCCAGCCGGACCTCGTCCAGGACGGCCTCGTCCACTCCGGCCCTGCGAGCCACCGCCGCCGCCACCAGTCGGGCGGTGCGGACGTGCTCGGGCAGCGCGCTGAAGCGGAGTTCAACGGTGGCCATACGTCCCCCTCGGAACTACGGGCGTGCGGTTGGGGGCCGGGTCGCCGAAGAACCCGGACCCCCGATGAATTGCGTGCGCGGCGGGCACTGCGGCCCGTGCGCGGCTTCCGGCACGGGCATGCGGGCCCGAACGGGCGGGGGTGGCAAGAGCGTCCGTACAGCGCGTACGAGCCCCTGCCGAGGGCCGGCCGGACGCCACGGACCGATCGGCGGTCCGGGGTACGTCGGCCGACCCGGGGTCAGTCGGTGGCCGCCACCGCTTCCTCGACCGAGGTGTGGATCGGGAACACCTTGGTGAGGCCGGTGATACGGAAGATCTTCAGAATGCGCTCCTGGTTGCAGACCAGGCGCAGCGAGCCCTCATGGGCACGCACCCGCTTCAGGCCGCCGACCAGCACGCCGAGCCCGGTGGAGTCGAGGAAGTCCACGCCCTCCATGTCGACGACGAGGTGGAAATTGCCGTCGTTCACCAGCTCGACCAGCTGCTCGCGCAGCTTGGGCGCGGTATATACGTCGATTTCGCCACCGACCTCGACGACCGTACGATCGCCGACGGTACGGGTCGACAGGGACAGGTCCACGGATCCTCCAGCACCTTGCTATCGAGCGGTCGCCCCTCGGGACACCTCGGCTTGCAGTCCCAGGGACGGTTCGCCAGCCGCGATGGCATTCAATCACTTACCGGCAGGCGTGCACGACGCCTTGGCCCCATTGTCCGTCACTCCAGTGACACACTCGGTCCCGATGGCCATAAATCACCGATCCGATCGGCCCTCGGTTCCGGCCGCCTCCGGGTTCTCCCCGGGCACGGTCCTGGACCGGCTCGCCTCGGGGCCGAGCCGGGCTTCGCGCATCACTCATACGGAGCACTTGCCCCCGCGTGCGGGTCGGCATGCCGTCTGGCCTGACCGGATTCGTTCGGAAGTCGTGGCGGCCGTGCAGGAGTGCGGCATCGAGCATCCCTGGGAGCACCAGGCGCTGGCCGCCGAGCACGCCCTGGACGGCCAGTCGGTCGTCGTCGCCACCGGCACCGCCTCCGGCAAGTCGCTGGCCTATCTCGTACCGGTCCTGTCCACCCTGCTGGACGGCTCCGAGGCCGCCAACGGCCGCGGCGCCACCGCCCTCTACCTGGCGCCCACCAAGGCGCTGGCGGCAGACCAGTGCCGTTCGGTGAAGGAACTTTCACAACCTCTGGGCAACGCCGTACGCCCGGCCGTGTACGACGGCGACACTCCGTACGAGGAACGCGAGTGGGTCCGCCAGTACGCCAACTACGTGCTCACCAACCCGGACATGCTGCACCGCGGGATCCTGCCCGGGCACGCCCGCTGGTCCTCCTTCCTGAAGGCGCTGAAGTACGTCGTCGTCGACGAGTGCCACACCTACCGGGGCGTCTTCGGCTCGCACGTCGCCCAGGTGCTGCGCCGGCTGCGCCGCCTGTGCGCCCGCTACGGCTCCTCCCCGGTCTTCCTGCTGGCCTCCGCCACCGCCGCCGAGCCGGCCGGGGCCGCCGGCCGTCTCACCGGCCTGCCGGTCGTGGAGATCGCCGACGACGCATCCCCGCGCGGCGAGCTGGTCTTCGCCCTGTGGGAGCCGCCGCTGACCGAGCTGCACGGCGAGAAGGGCGCCCCCGTCCGCCGTACCGCCACCGCCGAGACCGCCGACCTGCTGACCGACCTCGCCGTGCAGGGCGTGCGCTCGGTCGCCTTCGTGCGCTCCAGGCGCGGGGCGGAGCTGATCTCCGTCATCGCCCAGGAGCGGCTGGCCGAGGTGGACCGTTCCCTCGCCCGGCGTGTCGCGGCCTATCGCGGCGGCTACCTCCCCGAGGAGCGCCGCGCCCTGGAACGCGCGCTGCACTCCGGGGAGCTCCTCGGACTTGCCGCCACAACGGCCCTGGAGCTGGGCGTGGACGTCTCCGGGCTGGACGCCGTACTGATCGCCGGGTACCCCGGTACGAGGGCCTCTGTGTGGCAGCAGGCGGGCCGGGCGGGCCGCACCGGGCAGGGCGCGCTGGCCGTCCTGGTCGCCCGCGACGACCCGCTGGACACCTTCCTGGTCCATCACCCCGAGGCCCTGTTCGACCAACCGGTGGAATCCACCGTCCTCGACCCCGACAACCCGTACGTCCTCGCCCCGCACCTGTGCGCCGCCGCGGCCGAGATCCCGCTCACCGACGACGACCTCGACCTCTTCGGCCCCGCCTGCAAGGAGCTGCTCCCGCAGCTGGAGGCCGCGAAGCTGCTGCGCCGCCGGACGAAGGCCTGGCACTGGACCCGCCGGGAGCGGGCCGCCGACCTGACCGACATCCGGGGCGAGGGCGGCCGGCCGGTGCAGGTCGTCGAGGCGGGCACGGGGCGGCTGCTGGGCACGGTGGACGCGAGCGCCGCGCACTCCACGGTCCACGAGGGCGCGGTCCACCTCCACCAGGGCCGCACCTACCTCGTGCGCTCCCTCGACCTGGAGGACTCGGTGGCCTTGGTCGAGCAGGCCGAGCCGCCGTACTCCACGGTCGCCCGCGACACCACGGCCATCTCCGTCCTGGAGACCGACATCGAGGTCCCCTGGGGCGACGGCCGCCTCTGCTACGGCTCCGTCGAGGTCACCAACCAAGTGGTCTCCTTCCTGCGCCGCCGGCTCATCACCGGCGAGGTCCTGGGCGAGTCGAAACTCGACCTCCCTCCTCGTACGCTGCGCACCCGCGCGGTGTGGTGGACCGTCACCGAGGACCAGCTCGACGAGGCCCGGATCAACCCGGAGATCCTCGGCGGCGCCCTGCACGCCGCCGAACACGCCTCCATCGGCCTGCTCCCGCTCTTCGCGACCTGCGACCGCTGGGACATCGGCGGCGTGTCGATCCCGCTGCACCCCGACACGCTCCTGCCGACGGTCTTCGTCTACGACGGCCACCCCGGCGGCGCGGGCTTCGCGGAGCGCGCCTTCCACACGGCCCGCACGTGGCTGACGGCGACACGGGAGGCGATCGCCGCGTGCGAGTGCGACGCCGGGTGCCCGTCGTGCATCCAGTCCCCCAAGTGCGGGAACGGGAACGAGCCGTTGCACAAGCGGGGGGCGGTGCGACTCCTCACGGTGCTGCTGAAGGGGGCGCCTGATGCGCCGGAGGCGCAATAGGGCCCACGGGAGGCCAGACGCCTGGCTGCGGGCCGGTGGGGGCTGGTCGCGCCCGCGCGGCGGAGCCGCAAATGTCACAGCCCCGCGCCCCTTGGGGGCGCGTTGCAGCGGGGCCGGCTCTGGCCCGGACCTCTGCCGCGAACGGCCCACCGCCTGACGCCACCGACACATCCGAGACGTCCCCCACCACCACGCACCGCGTCAGCCGCGTGCCCTGCGCCCGTGCCACCCGGTCGGCCTGGGCGCAGGCCCCCGTGGCCCCCTCGGCCCAGTGGTCCGCCGCCGCGAGCGCTGCCATATCGGCACCACCGGCCGCTCGGTGCCGGACAACGACGGCTTGCCCGAGCCCGAGCACGACGCTGAAAACGACGCACAGGACGGCGATCGCCCCCACGCCCCAGACGGTGGCAGAACCTTGATCACGCGCCCCGCTGCAACGCGCCCCAAAGGGGCGCGGGGAACTGCGCGACCAGCCCCCACGCACCCGCAGCCATCCGACCACGCCCAGCCCCCTCACGGCCCCACCTCCGTCGGCCCCTCCGCCAAGGCGACCGCCGACTCCCGCACCTCGAACGGCAACGCGCCCAGCACCGGCGGCCTCGCCACCACCGTCACCCGCACCTCGTCGCCCTCCCGGCCGACCGTCACCGTCGCCCCGGCCGGCGCCGCCTCCTTCGTCACCGCGACCACCGCGTCCTCGGGGTCCTGCCGCGCAGCCGCCCGCGCCCCGGTGCGGGCGGCGTCCACGCACCGGATCTGGGCGGCCACCACGAGCAGCCCCCACACCAGCGCCATCGTGAACGCCACCAGCACCGGCAGCACCATGGCCGCCTCCGCTGTCACGAACCCCCGGTCCGCCCCGCGTCGCCGCTCACATCCGTGCACTGAGGGCTCGTTTCACGATGGCCTGGAGCTCCGCATTGACCTGCCCACTCGTCACGACCGCGTAGAGGACCGCCGCGAACCCGACGGCGGCGATGATCCCCATCGCGTACTCGGACGTGACCATTCCCGCGTCCCGGCGCACCAGCTTCCACATCTTCCAGTACATCTCACGCATCTCGACTCCCTTGAACTCGCTTGGAATTGACTTCAGTCCCTGTTCACGGCCCCGCTGTCACGCCCTTCATCCACCACCCCCTCGCAGCACCCCGCCCGCGAGTCCGATCACCACGGGGAGTACGCCCATCGCGATGAACGCGGGCAGAAAGCACAGCCCCACGGGCGCCGAGATCATGACGGCCGCCCGCCGCGCCCGCGCGGTCGCGCTTCTCGCCCACTCGGCGCGGGCGTCCGAGGCGAGCCGGGCGACGGGCGCGGCCGCCGGCAGCCCGGACTCGTCCGCACGCTCCAGCAGCCGGGCCAGGGCCGCGGCACCCGGCAGCCCGGCCAACCGCCGCCAGGCTGCCGCAGGTTCACCGCCCAGCCGCACCTCCGCGGCGCCCCGCGCCAGCCCTTCCCCGACAGGACCGCCGAGGGCCTCTCCCACGGCCTGGGCGGCGACCACCGGACCGGCCCCGGCGACGATGCAGGCCGCCAGGAGGTCGGCGGCGAGCGGGAGTTGGCGCGCGGCCTCGGCCGCCTCCGTCTCGGCCGCCCGGCCTTCGTCACCAGCCCTGCCCCGCCACCGCCACAGCCCCGCCGCGACACCCAGCCCCAGCAGCGCCCCGACGAGCCCGCCGACCAGCACCCAGCCGCCGCACACCACACCGACGACCGGCAGCCACCTGCGGACGGCACCGCTGACGTCGGATTGCCTCTCAGCCCGCTCCAGGCCGAGCAGTTCGGCCACCTTCCGCCGGGCCCAGCGCCTGCGCCTGGCGCGCTCCAGCCGCCATGCCGACCAGCCCAGGACCGCGAGTACCGCGACCACCACCCACAGCCTGTGGACGGCCTCCGCGTTCATGCCGCCTCAGCTCCCCGCACGATCCGGGCCGCCCACCACATCCCGGCGCCCTCGAACGCCGCGCCGACGACCAGGCAGCCCAGACCGGCCCCCGTGTGCAGCAGCACCCGCAACGGGTCGGCGCCCATGGCGGAACCGAGCAGGAG
Organism: Streptomyces hyaluromycini; assembly: GCF_002217755.1. Taxonomy (GTDB): domain Bacteria; phylum Actinomycetota; class Actinomycetes; order Streptomycetales; family Streptomycetaceae; genus Streptomyces; species Streptomyces hyaluromycini. The sequence continues at coordinate 165,288 of NZ_BCFL01000017.1, forward strand.
ACCGAGGGCGGGCAGGGCGGCGAGCATCACCGCGGTGGCCCGGGCGCCCGACAACTGGGCACGCAGGTCGGCACGTTGGTCCCGCTCCGCGCGCAGGGCGGCGTCCAGGCGGTCGAGGCCGGCCGCAAGACCGGCGCCCTGGTCGACGGCCACCCGCCAGCAGGCCGCGAGCCCCAGCAGGCCGTCGGCGCCCGGCTGCCGCGCCGCCACCGCCAGCGCGCCCGGCACGTCCCCGCCGAAGCGTGCCGCCGCGACCACGGCCGGCTGGGCCTCGCCGAGGGCACCGGAGTCCCGCGCGGCCCGCAACAGGGCCTCGCCCGGCTGCCGTCCCGCGCGCACCTCGCCTGCGAGCGCCCCGCACAGCACGATCACCGCATCGGCGCGCGCCTGCCGGGTCCGCCGCGCCTGTCGGGCCAGCCGCACCCGGCGCAGCACCGGCACCCCGGCCGCGCCCGCGAGGACCGGCAGGACCGAGGCGGCAAGGAGCGCGAGCGCGACACCGGCGGCCAGGGCCCACCACTCACCCCGCCAACGGCCGCGCAGTCGCCGCAGTTCCCCGAGCGCCTGCTCCCAGGAGGGCGGCCCGGTGGCCACCACCCCACCGCCGGCGAGCAGCAGCCGCGTCCGCCGTACCTCACGCTGCCGCTCGGCCAGGAGCCAGGCCATGACCCCGCCGCACACCACGGCCGCACCGACCGTCATCTCACCCATCACACATGCCCCTTTCAACTCATAGATCACTGAAGTCACTTCAGACCGGAATCGGTCAGCCGCGTCCGGGAGCTCAGAGCTCACCCACGTCGCTCACATCACTCACATCACTCACATCACTCCGGACTCCCGAGCAGCCTCCGCAGCCGCTCCCACCCCGGCTCCCGCGCGAACGCCTCCGCCTCCCAGCGCAGTGCCGGCACCGTCCGCACCAGACCGGAGGGGTCCCGCTCCAGGACATGCACCTCGGCGATCCGACGCCGGCCCGCGTGGTCCCGTACGAGGTGCAGCACCACCGACAGTGCGGCCGCCAGCTGGCTGTGCAGAGCGGCCCGGTCGAGCCCGGCGGCCGTGCCGAGGGCTTCCAGGCGGGCCGGTACGTCCGCTGCCGCGTTGGCGTGCACGGTGCCGCAGCCGCCCTCGTGGCCGGTGTTGAGCGCGGCCAGCAGGTGGACCACCTCGGGCCCGCGGACCTCGCCGACGACAAGCCGGTCGGGCCGCATCCGCAGGGCCTGCCGGACCAGGTCCTCCAGGGTGACGAGGCCGGCCCCCTCCTGGTTGGCGGGTCTGGTCTCCAGCCGTACGACATGCGGGTGTTCGGGCCTGAGCTCCGCCGAGTCCTCGGCGAGCACGATCCGCTCCCCCGGTCCGACCAGGCCGAGCAGCGCGCTCAGCAGGGTCGTCTTGCCGGTACCGGTGCCGCCGCTGACCAAAAAAGAGAGCCGGGCGGCGATGAGCGCCCGCAGGATCCGGTCGCCGCCCGGGGGCACGGTCCCGGCCGCGACCAGTTCGTCGAGCGTGAACGCCCGGGGCCGGACCACCCGCAGGGAAAGGCAGGTGCAGCCAATGGCCACCGGGGGCAGGACGGCGTGCAGGCGGGTGCCGTCGGGCAGCCGGGCGTCCGCCCAGGGCCGCGCGTCGTCCAGGCGCCGGCCGGCCACCGCTGCCAGCCGCTGCGCGAGGCGTCGTACCGCCGCCGGGTCCGGGAAGGCGACACTGGTGAGTTCCAGGCCGCCGCCGCGGTCCACCCAGACCCGGTCCGGGGCGGTCACCAGGACGTCGGTGACCGTGGGGTCGGCCAGCAGCGGCTCCAGGGGGCCGCTGCCGACCAGTTCGGAGCGCAGTCGCTCGGCCGCGCCGAGGACTTCGGCGTCACCGAGGACCCGGCCCTGTGCGCGCAGCGCCTGTGCCACCCGCGCGGGTGTCGGTTCGGCGCCGCTCTCGGCGAGCCAGCGCCGTACCCCGTCGAGCAGGGCCGGGCCGTCCGCGCCCGCGGTGCCGGGCCTCATACGGCGCCCCCCGCCTCGACCAGCGTGCGTTCCCAGAAGCCCTTGCAGAAGCGGGCCAGCGGTCCGCGTGCGACGGACCCCGGCGGTTTCCGGCCCGGACGGGACAGACCGGGTTCGGCGGGTACTTCGCCGGCCAGCGGCAGGCCGAGCAGCCGGGCCACCTCGCGGTCGTCCAGTCCCGGCGCGTACGGCCCCCGTACCGCCACCCTGAGATCGCGTACGACCATGCCGACGGTGGCCGCGACCCGGCCGGCCGCCGCGATGGCGCGGAGTTCGGCGGGGACCACCAGGACGGCGAGATCGAGCTGGGTGAGGACCTCGGCGACCTCGTCGTCCAGGCGGCGCGGCAGGTCGACGACGACCGTGCCGCCACGCCGCCGGGCGGCCGCGAGCACCGCGCGGACGGCGGGCGGCGGGATCGCCACGCAGTCGCCGCGGTCCCAGCTGAGGATCCGCAGCGAGTGCAGTTCGGGCAGCGACTCCTCCAGGGCTCCGCTGCCCAGCCGGCCGCGCGAGGCGGCGAAGGCGGGCCAGCGCAGGCCCTCGGCCGTCTCGCCGCCGAGGAGTACGTCGATTCCGCCGCCCAGCGGATCCGCGTCCACAAGCAGGGTGCGCAGTCCCTCCCGCGCGGAGGTGACGGCGAGCGCGCAGGCCAGCGTGGAGGCGCCGGCCCCGCCCCGGCCGCCGATGACGCCGACGGTGAGGGCCGGGCGGCCCACGCCCTCGACGACGTCGGCGATCCGGTCCACGAGCCACTGCTCGCCGTCGGGCAGCATCAGGACGTGGTCCGCGCCGATCTCCACGGCCCGTTTCCATACGTCGGGGTCGTCCTGGTCGAGGCCGACCAACACCACCCCGCGCCGGCGTGCGGCGCCGCGCACCCGCCGCGCGGCGTCGTCGCCGACCAGGACGAGCGGGGCGGACTCCCAGCCGCCGCCGCGTTCCGGCGGGCGGTGGTGGACCTCCGGTTTGGCGCCGGCCGCCGCGCACAGGCGCAACAGGTCGTCGAGGAGTTCGGCGTCCTCGGTGACGATCATCGGGCGTCCGGGCCGTCCCGAGGCGGCGGACGGCGGGTCCTGGGTGACAGTTCCGGCCACGTGAGCTTCCCCCTTGGCTGCGTTCTCCCGCATGGCCCCTGCGGCCACGCGATTCCCAAACGTGCGGAGAACCGGCAAGCGGCCTCCATATGCACGGCCGACAGAAACCGGCCATTGGCGCCCGACAAACGGAACCGGCCATGAACTCGCCGCCGCCGGAGCGCGCTGGAATCACGGTGCAGCGAACCCGGAAATCGTGTGGATCTTGGTCCAAAACTGTGGACAACCCGATGGTTGTGAATATCGCTGTCACCCCTACCCGTGAGGCCCGTTCCGGGCCCTGCGCGGCTTCCACAGCGCAGCGCTGCGACTACCCAACGTGACGGATCATGGGCAAACGAAAAGGGCGGCCGAGGCCGCCCGATCAAGGCCTCACGGCCTGCGAGAGAGGGGAAAAACCCGTCCGGACATGCGACGACCCCCACCGGGGGGGAGAGTGGGGGTCGTCTCCACGGCCGACTCGGGGGGGGAGGAGCCGGACCGGGTTAGCACGGTCGCGAACGATCCGTGACTTCCATGGTGTACCCGAGAGCCCTCTCAGGCAAACCCACGCGCCCCACCTTACGCCGAATGGTGGGCGCCTATGCTCGGGGTCGTGGAAAACCACTCCTTGCCTCGCACAGCGGCCTTCTTTGACCTGGACAAGACGGTCATTGCGAAGTCGAGCACGCTCACCTTCAGCAAGTCGTTCTACCAAGGCGGTCTGATCAACCGCAGGGCGGCGCTGCGCAACGCGTACTCCCAGTTCGTGTTCCTGCTCGGCGGTATGGACCACGACCAGATGGAGCGCACGCGCGCGTACCTGTCCGGCCTCGTCCGTGGCTGGAATGTCCAGCAGGTCAGGGAGATCGTCGCCGAGACCCTGCACGACCTGATCGACCCGATCATCTACGACGAGGCCGCCTCCCTCATCGAGGAGCACCACCGGGCCGGCCGGGACGTCGTCATCGTCTCCACCTCGGGCGCCGAGGTGGTCGAGCCGATCGGCGAACTCCTCGGTGCGGACCGGGTGGTGGCCACCCGCATGGTCGTCGGCGACGACGGCTGCTACACCGGCGAGGTGGAGTACTACGCGTACGGCCCGACCAAGGCCGAGGCCGTCCGGGAGCTGGCCGCCTCCGAGGGGTACGACCTGGACCGCTGCTACGCCTACAGCGACTCGGCGACCGACGTGCCGATGCTCCAGGCCGTCGGGCATCCGCACGCCGTGAACCCGGACCGCGCACTGCGCCGCGAGGCACTCGCCCGCGGCTGGCCGATCCTGGACTTCCACCGGCCGGTACGGCTCAAGCAGCGGATCTCCACGCCCCCGCGCCCGGCCCTGGTCGCCGCGGCGGCCATAGGAGCCGCGGCCGCCACCGCGGGCCTGGTCTGGTACGCGAGCCGACGCCGGAGCACGCTCGCCTGAACCGGCGCCCCTTTAGTGCCTCTTTGAACCTAAAAGTAAAGAACTGTAGGCAGGGCTTCCGCTTGCTCCGGGCTTGCAGTACAAAGGGGTTAGCGGCCCGCGAGACCAAAGGACATCCGAGAGGATCACCTTTAAAACGCATTTGGCCCCACGGACCCAGCATGGACACTGGGCACCCACGCGACGTCGACCCGTCGATTACGGGCCAGCCGCACCAGGTGACGGGCAAAGTACCCGACCTGATGGGCGACATATCGAGGACGCTTGGTAACTCGGTGAGCATGCCAGCGGCGGTACGAGAACTCGTACCGCCGCAACCCTTTTCCGAAGCCCCGCGCGGCCTTCCGCCCGGGCCCTAGGCTGCCCCGCGCTGCAGCGCCTCGCACACCGCCGTCGACTCGCGCACCCCGAGTTCCACCGCACGCCCGCAGTGCGCGATCCAGGCCGCCACCCCTTCCGGAGTGCCGGAGACGTAGCCGTCCAGGGCCGCCAGATAGGAGGCGCGGCCCAGTTCGGCGTGGCCGACCTCGGCGGGACAGATCGCCTTGGGGTCCAGGCCGCTGCCGATCAGCACGATCCGCTCGGCCGCGCGCGCGACCAGTCCGTTGCACGAGGTGAAGGGCCGCAGCGCGAGCAGTTCGCCGTGGACCACGGCGGCCGTCACCAGTGCAGGCGCCTCGCTCCCCGCGACGATCAGCTCGGCGAGCCCCTCCAGGCGCCCCGACACCTCGTCGGCATCCGGCAGCGGCAGTTCCAGCAGCGGCTCGTCGACGCCCTCGCCGGCCCGGCGCGGCCGGCCGACCTCGTCGCCGGCCGTCGCGGCCGCCACCAGGTGCAGCCTGGCCAGCACCCGCAGCGGCGACTGCCGCCAGATGGACAGCAGTTGGCCCGCCTCCGCCGTCAGCCGCAGGGCCGCGCCCACCACGCGCGCGTCGTCGTCCACCCCGAAGTCGGAACGCCGCCGCACCTCCTCCAGCGCCCAGTCGGCACCGGACAGCGCGGCACTGCCACGAGCGGCGCGCAGCGCCGCCTCCGAGGTGACGGCATTGCTGCGGCGCCGCATGATCCGGTGCCCGTAGACCCGGTCCACGGCCTTGCGCACGGACTCCACGGACTCCGCCACCCCGGGCAGCGAGCCCAGGGCCGCGAGCGGGTCAGCGGTCGCACCTGTCGTACTCATGAGTACGACAGTACGCACCCCGCCCGGGGACTCCACGAAGGAGTGGTCTTCTTCACTTCACGTGACACGTACAGCTATCACTCGACTACCCTTCGTGAACATGAAAATTGCTTTCGTCGGAAAGGGCGGCAGCGGCAAGACCACGCTCTCCTCCCTGTTCATCCGCCATCTCGCAGCCGCCGGCGCGCCGGTCGTCGCCGTCGACGCCGACATCAACCAGCATCTGGGCCCCGCACTCGGTCTCGACGAGACGGAGGCGGAGGCGCTGCCCGCGATGGGCGAGCGGCTCTCCCTGATCAAGGACTACCTGCGCGGCAACAACCCGCGCATCGCCTCCGCCGCGACGATGATCAAGACCACCCCGCCCGGCGAGGGTTCGCGGCTGGTCCGGGTGCGGGAGCCCAACCCGGTGTACGACGCGTGTGCGCGGCCGGTGGAACTCGACGGTGGCGCCGTCCGTTTGATGGTCACCGGGCCCTTCACGGACGCCGATCTGGGGGTCTCCTGCTACCACTCCAAGACAGGAGCGGTGGAGCTGTTCCTGAACCACCTCGTCGACGGCCCCGACGAGTACGTCGTGGTCGACATGACGGCGGGTTCGGACTCCTTCGCCTCCGGCATGTTCACCCGCTTCGACATCACGTTCCTCGTCGCCGAGCCGACCCGGAAGGGGGTCTCCGTCTACCGCCAGTACAAGGAGTACGCCCGGGACTTCGGCGTCGTGCTGAAGGTCGTCGGCAACAAGGTGCAGGGGCAGGAGGACATCGACTTCCTGCGCTCGGAGGTCGGGGACGACCTGCTGGTCACGGTCGGGCACTCGGACTGGGTGCGCGCCATGGAGAAGGGCCGCCCGCCCCGGTTCGAGCTCCTGGAGAACCCCAACTCCCGCGCCCTGCACGCCCTCAAGGTGGCCACCGACGCGACGTACGAGCTGCGTGACTGGGAGCGCTACACCCGGCAGATGGCCCACTTCCACCTGAAGAACGCCCTGTCGTGGGGCAACGAGCGCACCGGGGCCGACCTGGCGGCGCAGATCGACCCCGGCTTCGTACTCGGCGAGGGAGTGGCCGCCCCCGTCTGACGGGCGGCCACCCCTGGTCCTGCGCCTACTGCCTGACCGCCGGCGCCCCGGGCACCCCCTTCGGTGCCGGGGCGGGACGTCCGGACAGGAAGGGCTCCCAGCCCTGCCGCGGGGCCTCGCCCACGTTCAGGGTGCGCAGCCTCGCCAGGACCTGCGGGTCCTGGGCGTCCAGCCAGTCGGCCAGCTGCCGGAAGGAGACACAGCGCACCTCGGGCTTGTTGCAGACGTTCTCGACGACCGCGTCGAGGGCGCGCATGTAGGTGCCGCCGTTCCAGGACTCGAAGTGGTTGCCGATGACGAGCGGTGCGCGGTTGCCGTTGTAGGCCCGGTTGAAGCCCTGGAGCAGCCCGTCGCGCATCTGGTCGCCCCAGTAGTCGTACTTGTCGGGGTCACCCTGCGTCGACGTGCCGGACTGGTTGACCATGAAGTTGTAGTCCATGGTCAACTGCTCGTAGGAGTGGCCGGGGAAGGGGACGAGCTGCATCGACAGGTCCCACAGCCCTTCCCTCTTCTTGGGCCAGACCTGGTCGTTGACGCCACTGGTGTCGTAGCGGAAGCCCAGTTCGCTCGCCGCCTTCACGAAGTTCTTCTGCCCCTCCAGGCAGGGGGTTCGGGCGCCGATGAGCTCCTTGTCGTAGTCGAAGGGCAGCGGTGCGGCGTCCTTCATGCCGGTGTTGGTCTTCCAGGTCTTCACGAACTGCTTGGCCTGGGTGATCTCGCTCTTCCACTCGGCCACCGACCACTCGCCGACCCCGCCGTCGGGGCCGCAGAAGTGCCCGTTGAAGTGGGTACCGATCTCGTTGCCCTCCAGCCAGGCCAGCCGTAGCTGCTCGGCGGTGTCGGCGATGCCCTGCGCGTCGTTGAAGCCGATCTCGGAGCTGCCGGGCGAGTGCTGCGGGGGCCGGTAGAGGTCACGCTTCTCCTCGGGCAGCATGTAGACGCCGCTGAGGAAGAACGTCATGTTCGCGTTGTTCTCCTTGGCGACCTTGCGGAAGTGCGAGAACAGCTTCTGGCTGTCCTCGCCCGCGCCGTCCCAGGAGAACACCACGAACTGCGGCGGCTTCTCACCGGCCTTGAGCCGCTCGGGCCGGGGCAGATGCGGCTGCGCCCCGGTGTACGCGGTGGACCCGTCGCCGATCAGACGGACCACGCTCTGGGGCGCCGGCGCTCCTTTCTGCGGCCCGGACGCCCCTTGTTCGGAGTTGGTACCGGTCGCGCAACCGGCGACCGACGCGGCACAGGCCGCGGCGGCCACGGCGCCGACCGCAATCCTCTGGGTGGCGGCCAATTCCGCTCACCTTCTTCCTTCTCTCGGCGAACGCCGGTGACGGCGTTTTATGGCGATGTGCCGGGTATCTGCCGACAGCGCGGCCAAGGTCGCATAGGACCGAGAGAGGGATTAATACGACAAGCCGATGAACTGCTCAGTTCACCCATGGGGGTGAACGGGTGCCCCATTTGCACAGAAAATCCATGCCTGACCTTTACTCTGCATTACGATTCATTTACTGAGTGTTGATTCATCCCGCCACTGCACGCCGTGACCCACGGCCGCGACCGAGCCCCCGCCTCCAGGTGAGGGGACCCCCAGATCCGCGACCGCGCTGCCCCGGAGGAGACGGGAAACATGTCATCAGCCTGCGTACCCACCCACCCCGAGAGCCTCGGCCTCGCCCGGGCCACAACTCCCCAGGCCGCCAACGGCGCTGACCAGCCGGGGCACCCGTCCATGCCCCCGCGCCGCCGCTTCCCCGTCGCGGGTGCCGACCTGTCGGCGTCCGTCGCGGTGTTCCTGATCGCGCTGCCGCTGTCCCTCGGCATCGCCCTCGCCACCGGCGCCCCGCTCCAGGCCGGCCTGGTCGCGGCGGCCGTCGGCGGACTGGTCGCCGGCCGGCTCGGCGGCTGCCCGCTCCAGGTCAGCGGCCCCGCCGCCGGACTCACCGTGGTCACCGCCGACCTGATCCACCGCTACGGCTGGCGGGCCACCTGCGGCATCACCGTCCTCGCCGGACTGGCCCAGCTGGGCCTGGGCTGCCTGCGCGTGGCCCGGACCGCGCTCGCCGTCAGCCCGGCCGTGGTGCACGGCATGCTCGCCGGCATCGGCATCACCATCGCCGTCGCCCAGCTGCACATCGTCCTCGGCGGCAACCCGCAGAGCTCGGTCCTCGCCAACGTCCGGGCGCTGCCCGCCCAGTTGGCCAACCTGCACCCGGCCGCCGTGACGATGAGCGCACTGGCCCTGGCCCTGCTGTTCGGCTGGCCCCGGATCCCGGGCAGAGCGGGCCGCCTGCTGCACACGGTCCCGGCCGCCCTGGTCGCCGTCGCCGGTGCCACCGCGACCGCCTCGCTCACCGGGCTCGCCCTGCCCCGGGTCGACCTGCCGTCCTGGAGCAGCCATGCCCTGGCGGGGCTGCCCGAGGGGCCGGTGCTCGGCATCGTCGCCGCCGTGCTCACCACCACGCTGGTGTGCAGCGTGCAGTCGCTGCTGGGCGCGGTCGCCGTGGACAAGCTGGTGGCCGGCCACACCGGGCCCCAGTCCCGCCTCGGCCGGGCCGACCTCGACCGGGAGCTGCTCGGACAGGGCACGGCCAACATCGTGTCGGGGGCGCTCGGCGGGCTGCCGGTCGCGGGGGTCGCGGTGCGCAGTTCGGCGAATGTGCAATCCGGTGCCGTGAGCCGGAACTCCACGATGCTGCACGGCGTTTTCGTAGTAGCCGCCGCGCTGCTGATGGTCCCGGTCCTGGATCTCATCCCGCTCGCCTCGCTCGCCGCCCTGGTGATGGCCGTCGGCATCCAGATGGTGTCCCTGCACCACATCCGCACCGTGACCCGCCACCGCGAAGTGCCAGTGTACGCCGTCACCACACTCGGGGTGGTTCTCCTCGGCGTCCTGGAGGGCGTGGTCCTCGGGGTCGCCGTGGCCGTCGCCGTCGCCCTGCGCCGCCTCGCCCGCACCCGCATCACCCACGAAGAGAAGGGAGGAGTCCATCACGTACACGTAAGAGGACAGCTGACGTTCCTCGCGGTGCCCCGGCTCAGCAGAGTCCTGCATCTCGTACCCCAGGGCGCGCAAGCCGTGGTGGAGTTGGACGGTTCGTTCATGGACCACGCGGCGTACGAGTCACTGCGGGACTGGCGCAGGGCCCACACCGCCCAGGGCGGCTCCGCCGAACTGACCGGCTGCCGCGCGGGCGTCCGCTCACCGGAGTACGGCCACACACCGGAACGCAGCCGCGGACCGGAACACGACCACCGGCCGAAGGACAGTCGCGGACCAGCACACGGCCAGGGACCGGGACACGCTCACGGACCGGAACACGACCACGGACAGGAGCACGCTCACGGACCAGCGCACGGCCACGGACCGGCGAACAGCCACCGTCCCGGGCCGCGCGGGAGTCACGGCCCCGGACGCCGGCTCGGGAGATCGGGCGGGGCGGGACATGAACTCGCCCGCGGGATCAGCGCGTTCCAGCGCGACACCGCGCCTCTGGTCCGGGACGAGCTGGCCCGGCTGGCGCGCGAGGGACAGCAGCCGTCGCAGCTCTTCCTCACCTGCGCCGACTCCCGGCTCGTCACCTCGATGATCACCTCCAGTGGCCCGGGTGACCTGTTCGTGGTCCGCAACGTCGGCAACCTGGTCCCCCTTCCGGGTGAGGAGAACGGGGACGACTCGGTGGCCGCCGCGATCGAGTACGCGGTGGACGTGCTGAAGGTGCGGTCCATCACGGTGTGCGGGCACTCCGGGTGCGGGGCGATGCAGGCGCTGCTCGGCTCCGGGACCGGGGGTGCGGCGACCCCGCTCGGGCGGTGGCTGCGGCACGGGCTGCCGAGCCTGGCCCGGCTGGCCGACGAGGGCCGTACGGGGGTCCGGCTGGCCGGGCGGGCACCGGCGGACACGGCAGAGCGGCTGTGCCTGACCAATGTGGTCCAGCAGTTGGAGCATCTGCGGGCGCACGACTCGGTGGCGCGGGCGCTGGCGGCGGGTGAGCTGGAGCTGCACGGGATGTACTTCCATGTGGGCGAGGCGCAGGCGTATCTGCTGAGCCGGCGCGGCGCGGACGGAGCGGGAGGGGTGTTCCAGGGGGTACCCGGAGCGGAGGAGCTGCCCAGCCCGGCGTGAGCGCAAGGGCGGCCGATGCCTGCCGGCGCCGCACCGGCCGGCATCGGCGGGCCCGGTGTGTCGCGGCACACCCGGCACTGGCAGGCTCGGCACGCCCGACGGCGGCAAGCCCGACGGTGACACGCCCGACGGCGGCACGCCCTGCCGCACCTGATAGGTCTAAACCAATTATTCGGCGGCCCTTGTCACCGGGGCCCCAGGTCTGATGAGCTGTGGCCTGGGACACAACGGACACCCTTCGAAAGGGAGATGTCGTGAGCAACGAAAGCCTGGCCAACCTCTTGAGGGAGGAGCGACGCTTCGCGCCGCCCGCTGACCTGGCCGAGAAAGCCAATGTCACGGCCGAGGCGTACGAGCAGGCCAAGGCTGACAGGCTCGGCTTCTGGGCCGAGCAGGCCCGCCGGCTGACCTGGGCCAAGGAGCCGACCGAGACACTGGACTGGTCGAACCCGCCGTTCGCCAAGTGGTTCAAGGACGGCGCGCTCAACGTCGCGTACAACTGCGTGGACCGGCATGTGGAGGCCGGGCACGGCGACCGGGTCGCCATCCACTTCGAGGGCGAGCCCGGCGACAGCCGTGCGATCACCTACGCCGAGCTGAAGGACGAGGTCTCCAAGGCGGCCAACGCGCTGCTGGAGCTCGGAGTTCAGAAGGGCGACCGGGTCGCGGTCTACATGCCGATGATCCCGGAGACGGCGGTCGCGATGCTCGCCTGCGCCCGGATCGGCGCCGCGCACTCCGTGGTCTTCGGCGGCTTCTCGGCGGACGCGCTCGCCACCCGTATCCAGGACGCGGACGCCAAGGTCGTCATCACCTCCGACGGCGGCTACCGGCGCGGCAAGCCGTCCGCGCTCAAGCCGGCCGTGGACGAGGCGATCGGCAAGGTGGACAACGTCGAGCACGTGCTGGTCGTGCGCCGCACCGGGCAGGAAGTGGCCTGGGACGACTCGCGGGACGTGTGGTGGCACGAGATCGTCGGGCGGCAGTCGGCCGAGCACACGCCGGAGGCCTTCGACGCCGAGCACCCGCTGTTCATCCTCTACACGTCCGGTACGACGGGGAAGCCGAAGGGCATCCTGCACACCTCGGGCGGCTACCTCACCCAGGCGTCGTACACGCACTGGGCGGTGTTCGACCTCAAGCCGGAGACGGACGTGTACTGGTGCACGGCCGACGTCGGCTGGGTGACCGGCCACTCGTACATCGTGTACGGGCCGCTGGCCAACGGCGCGACGCAGGTGATGTACGAGGGCACCCCGGACACCCCGCACCAGGGCCGGTTCTGGGAGATCGTGCAGAAGTACGGGGTGACGATCCTGTACACGGCGCCGACGGCGATCCGCACGTTCATGAAGTGGGGCGACGACATCCCCGCGAAGTTCGACCTGAGCAGCCTGCGGGTGCTGGGTTCGGTGGGCGAGCCCATCAACCCCGAGGCCTGGATCTGGTACCGCAAGCACATCGGTGCCGACCGGACGCCGATCGTGGACACCTGGTGGCAGACCGAGACCGGCGCGATGATGATCTCGCCGCTGCCGGGCGTCACCGCGACCAAGCCCGGTTCCGCGCAGACCCCGCTGCCCGGCATCTCGGCGACGGTCGTCGACGACGAGGCGCAGGAGGTGCCCAACGGCGGTGGCGGCTACCTGGTGCTGACCGAGCCGTGGCCGTCGATGCTGCGCACGATCTGGGGCGACGACCAGCGGTTCCTGGACACGTACTGGTCGCGGTTCGAGGGCAAGTACTTCGCCGGTGACGGCGCGAAGAAGGACGACGACGGCGACATCTGGCTGCTCGGCCGGGTGGACGACGTCATGCTCGTCTCCGGGCACAACATCTCGACCACCGAGGTGGAGTCGGCGCTGGTGTCCCACCCGTCGGTCGCCGAGGCGGCCGTGGTCGGCGCGGCGGACGAGACGACCGGACAGGCGATCGTCGCCTTCGTGATCCTGCGGGGTACGGCGAACGCCGAGGACGAGGGGCTGGTCAACGAGCTGCGCAACCACGTCGGCACCACGCTCGGCCCGATCGCCAAGCCGAAGCGGGTCCTGCCGGTGGCGGAGCTGCCGAAGACCCGCTCCGGCAAGATCATGCGCCGGCTGCTGCGCGATGTCGCCGAGAACCGGCAGCTCGGTGACGTGACGACGCTGACCGACTCGACGGTCATGGACCTCATCCAGGCGAAGCTCCCGGCGGCGCCCAGCGAGGACTGACCCCGACCGGCACAGCCACGAAGGGCCCGAAGGGCGTCCGGCGCGAAACGCGCCGGACGCCCTTTTTGCACCTACCGTGAAACTCACCTGGCAACTCCCGCCACACCTTAGGTAAACTAAGCAAAGTAGCGTGCTCGCAAGGTGTGCCGGGAAGTCTGGTCGGCAAGTAGCCCCGTCCTGCCCACCGACCGGAGGTCCCCGTGTCCGCGCCCCGCACCGCCCCCGTGAGGAAGGTCCTCGGCCGGCTCTCGCTGCCCGAGCGGACCATCGTGGCGGACGCGCTGCGGACCGAGACCGTCGGCGGTGTGCTGCTGCTCGTCGCAGCGATAGCCGCGCTGGTCTGGGCGAACATACCCGCGCTCCACCACAGCTACGAGAGCGTCGCCGACTTCCACTTCGGCCCCGGTGCCCTCGGCCTGGACCTCTCCGTCGCCCACTGGGCCGCCGACGGCCTGCTCGCGGTCTTCTTCTTCGTCGCCGGCATCGAGCTCAAGCGCGAGCTGGTCGCCGGCGACCTGCGGGACCCGAAGGCGGCCGTCCTCCCGGTGGTCGCCGCGCTGTGCGGGATGGCCGTACCGGCGCTCGTCTACACCCTGACCAACCTCACCGGCGGCGGCTCCACGCACGGCTGGGCGGTGCCCACGGCCACCGACATCGCCTTCGCGCTGGCCGTGCTCGCCGTGATCGGCACCTCGCTGCCGGGCGCCCTGCGCGCCTTCCTGCTCACCCTCGCGGTCGTCGACGACCTGTTCGCCATCCTGATCATCGCGGTCTTCTTCACGGAGCGGATCGACTTCGCCGCGCTGAGCGGGGCGGTCCTCGGCCTCGCCGTCTTCTGGCTGCTGCTGCGCAGGGGCGTGCGCGGCTGGTACGTGTACGTACCGCTCGCGGTCGTGATCTGGGCGCTGATGTACAACAGCGGCGTGCACGCGACCATCGCCGGTGTCGCCATGGGCCTGATGCTGCGCTGCACCACTCGTGAGGGTGAGGAGCACTCCCCGGGCGAGCACGTCGAGCATCTGGTGCGGCCGCTGTCGGCAGGGCTGGCCGTGCCCCTGTTCGCGCTCTTCAGCGCCGGCGTGACGGTGTCCGGCGGGGCGCTCGGCGACGTCTTCACCAGGCCGGAGACGCTCGGAGTCGTCCTCGGGCTGGTCGTCGGCAAGGCGGCCGGGATATTCGGCGGGACCTGGCTGACCGCCCGCTTCACCCGGGCCTCGCTCAGCGAGGACCTCGAATGGGCCGACGTCTTCGCGGTGGCCGCGCTCGCCGGCATCGGCTTCACCGTGTCGCTGCTCATCGGCGAACTCGCCTTCGCCGGCGACGCCGTGCTGACGGACGAGGTCAAGGCCGCGGTACTCACCGGCTCGCTCATCGCGGCCCTGTGCGCCACGGTGCTGCTGAAGATACGCAACACCCGCTACCGCAGGCTGGTCGAGGCCGAGGAGCGGGACGACGACCTCGACGGCATCCCGGACGTCTACGAGGAGGACAACCCGGCGTACCACCTGCGGATGGCGGAGATCTACGAGCGGAAGGCCGCCGAACACCGCAGGATCGCCGCGGAGAAGGCCGCCCCCTAGGAGACCGGCAGGCGGGACGCGCCCGCCGAAGTACCGGGCGGGGCAGGCGAGCAGGGCGACCGTCCGGCATGATCTGACGAGACGGTACAAAAAAGACCGGTACAACAGACCGGCGCGAAAAGACGATGACGAAGACGCAGAGGGAGACCGCGATGAGCGCACCCGACGGCAGCCCGGTCGGTGCCGAACGCAGCATCGGCCAGCTGTTCGCCTCGGCCACGGCCGAGATGTCGGCGCTGGTGCACGACGAGATCGCGCTGGCCAAGGCCCAGCTGAAGCAGGACGTCAAGCGGGGCGCGACGAGCGGCGGCGCGTTCTCGGCTGCCGGAGTGCTGCTGCTGTTCTCCCTGCCGATGCTCAACTTCGCGCTGGCGTACGGCATTCGGACCTGGAGCCACTGGAATCTCGCGATCTGCTTCCTGCTCTCCTTCGCGGCGAACGTCCTGGTGGCCGCCGTCCTCGCGCTGATCGGCGTGGTGTTCGCGAAGAAGGCCAGCAAGGGCAAGGGCCCGCAGAAGGTGGCCGCGTCGATGAAGGAGACGGCGGGCGTCCTCCAGAACGCCAAGCCGCATCCGCGCCCGGAACTCCCCCGGGACGAGGTGCCGGCCATCGAGGCTGTGGCACGCTCGACGTCATGACGGATCCCGCTCCCTCGGCCGTACGGCCGGAGGGCCCCTGGACGCACCGGGACGTCGCCGCGAACGGCGCCCGCTTCCACATCGCCGAGCTCGGCGACGGACCGCTGGTCATGCTGGTGCACGGCTTCCCGCAGTTCTGGTGGACCTGGCGGCACCAGCTGGTCGCGCTCGCCGACGCGGGCTTCCGGGCCGTCGCCATGGACCTGCGCGGCGTCGGCGGCAGCGACCGCACCCCGCGGGGCTACGACCCGGCGAACCTCGCGCTCGACATCACCGGCGTGATCCGTTCGCTCGGCGAGCCGGACGCCGCGCTGGTCGGCCACGACCTGGGCGGCTACCTGGCGTGGACGGCGGCCGCGATGCGCCCCAAGCTGGTACGACGCCTCGCGGTGGTGTCCATGCCGCACCCGCGGCGCTGGCGCTCGGCGATGCTCCGGGACCGCAGGCAGACCGCCGCCGCCTCCTACATCTGGGGCTTCCAGCGGCCCTGGATCCCGGAGCGGCAGCTCACCGCCGACGACGGCGCGCTGGTCGGCCGGCTGATCCGGGACTGGTCCGGGCCGCGGCTGCCGGACGACGAGGCGGTGGAGACGTACCAGCAGGCCATGTGCATCCCGTCCACCGCGCACTGCTCGATCGAGCCGTACCGCTGGCTGGTGCGCTCGCTGGCGCGCCCGGACGGCATCCAGTTCAACCGCAGGATGAAACGCCCGGTGCGCGTCCCGACGCTCCATCTGCACGGCTCCCTGGACCCGGTGACCCGCACCCGCAGCGCGGCCGGCTCCGGCGAGTACGTCGAAGCGCCGTACCGCTGGCGGCTGTTCGACGGGCTCGGGCACTTCCCGCACGAGGAGGACCCGGTCGCGTTCTCCGCCGAACTCGTCAACTGGCTGAAAGACCCCGAACCCGATCGGTGACCGCGCCGATGCGCCCGGTATCCGGACCTGCACACCTGTTCTACGAACGGCCACATGCCCGGCGCATAGGCCGATTCGGGGGCGCGCGGGAGGTTATCGACCTTGGGGCAGGGGCAGACGTCGGGGTATGGGCTGGACGCACGACTACAGTGACGCACCCCGCAACCGCCGTACGACAGGCGGCCTGAACTCCCACCGAGGGGGTGCTCCGCAGCCGCCGGGCACGGACCTCAGGGTGGGGATTCCGCGCATCCTGCGCCGCCGGGCCCGCTGGGTCTCGGTACGCCTGCGCCACACCCGCGGCTGACGGCTCACACGGCCCCGCAGGGCCCCCGAAGATCTCTGAGAAGACCTCTGAAGGGGCTCTAGAGGGCGCAGCTGTCGGTGCCCACCTGCTGGCTCGCGGTACGGCCCCGGGCGATGTCCGGCTGGATCTCGTCGGCCGTGAGGGCGTACCCGGTGTCGGCGTCGTCCAATGACTTCGCGAAGACGACTCCGTACACCCTGCCCTTGGGCGTGAGCAGCGGGCCGCCGGAGTTGCCCTGGCGGACGGTCGCGTACAGCGAGTAGACGTCACGGCGGACGGTGCCGCGGTGGTAGATGTCCGGGCCGTTCGCCGTGATCCGGCCGCGCACCCGGGCGGGCCGGACGTCGTACGACCCGTTCTCCGGGAACCCGGCGACGATCGCGCTGTCGGTCGTCTCGGCGTCCGCGGCGGAGAACTTCAGCGCCTTGGCCCGCAGGTCCGGCACGTCCAGTACGGCGATGTCGCGCTGCCAGTCGTAGAGGACGACCTTGGCGTCGTACTTGCGGCCCTCGCCGCCGATCTGGACGGTGGGCTCGTCGACGCCGCCGACCACGTGGGCGTTGGTCATCACGCGGCGGTCGGCGAAGACGAAGCCGGTGCCCTCCAGGATCTTCCCGCAGCTCTGCGCGGTGCCCGTCACCTTGACGATGGACTGCTTGGCGGTGGTCGCCACCACGCTGTTCGCCAGGGCCGGGTCGGGCGGCGAGACGTCGGTGATCGGCTCGTTGGCGAACGGGCTGAAGACCTGCGGGAAGCCGTTCTGCGCGAGGACCTTGGAGAAGTCCGCGAACCAGGTGTCGGCCTGGTTGGGCAGCGCTCTGGACACCCCGAGCAGCACCTTGGAGTTGCGCACCTCCTTGCCGAGCGTCGGCAGGGTGGTGCCCGCGAGGGCGGAGCCGATCAGCCAGGCGACCAGCAGCATCGCCAGCACGTTCACGAGCGCGCCGCCGGTGGCGTCCAGGGCGCGGGCCGGGGACCAGGTGATGTACCGGCGCAGCTTGTTGCCCAGATGGGTGGTCAGGGCCTGGCCGACGGAGGCGCAGACGATGACGACGACCACCGCGACGACCGCGGCGGTGGTGCCCACTTCGGCGTTGTCGGTCACCGCGTCCCAGATCACCGGCAGGACGTAGACGGCGACGAGTCCGCCGCCCAGGAAGCCGATCACCGACAGGATGCCGACGACGAACCCCTGGCGGTAGCCGACGATCGCGAACCACACGGCGGCGACCAGCAACAGGATGTCCAGCACATTCACGAACGACACCCTGTCATGACCGCCAGTCGAGCGGGACCAGCTTCTCGCGGTCCCAGGAGCGCTCCCATCCCGCGTAGTGCAGCAGACGGTCGATCACCCCGGCCGTGAACCCCCACACCAGGGTCGATTCGACCAGGAATGCCGGACCTCGGTGGCCGCTGGGGTGCACGGTGGTGGCCCGGTTGGCCGGATTCGTGAGATCCGCCACGGGAACGGTGAAGACCCGCGCCGTCTCGTTCGGATCCACCACCCCCACCGGACTCGGCTCGCGCCACCAGCCCAGCACCGGGGTGACCACGAACTTGCTCACCGGGATGTACAGCCTGGGCAGCACCCCGAACAGCTGGACGCCGGCCGGGTCCAGCCCGGTCTCCTCCTCGGCCTCGCGGAGAGCGGCCCGCAGCGGCCCGTCGGCCTTCGGGTCGCCGTCCTCGGGGTCGAGGGCGCCGCCGGGGAAGGAGGGCTGCCCGGCGTGCGAGCGCAGCGAGCCGGCCCGCTCCATCAGCAGCAGCTCGGGCCCCTGCTCGCCCTCGCCGAACAGGATCAGCACGGCCGACTGCCGTCCCGCGCCGTTCTCCGGCGGCAGGAAGCGGCTCAGCTGGAGCGGCTGGATCGTCTCGGCGGCCCGCACCACCGGGTCGAGCCACTCCGGCAGGCCCTCCTTGCCGAGTGCCACGCCCGCGCGTGCCTCACCGGTCTGCTCCTTGCTGCTGTGTGTCACGGCATCCCCCGTCCTGCCCTGCTCCCCCGTCCTGCCCGTTCCAACGCCCGAAGTCTCCTTGATCGTTCCGTTCCCCGTCCCTGAGAAGACCCCTGGGTCATGTTCCTGATACGCCGCCCAGCGGCGGCGCCGGGCGGCCGCCCGCGTCCAGATACGCCTGCGGCGGATTGAGCCGCTGGCCGGGGAAGCCGCCCTTCTCGTACTTGAGCAGCTTCTTCGCCTTCTCCGGGTCGGTCTCGCCCTCGCCGTAGGCGGGGCAGAGCGGGGCGATGGGACAGACCCCGCAGGCCGGCTTGCGAGCGTGGCACATCCGGCGGCCGTGCCAGATCACGTGGTGCGAGAGGTCGGTCCAGTCGCTCCTGGGGAACAGCGCGCCGACGGCCGCCTCGATCTTGTCGGGTTCGGTCTCCGCGGTCCACCGCCAGCGGCGGACCAGGCGCTGGAAGTGCGTGTCCACGGTGATGCCGGGGCGCCCGAAGGCGTTGCCGAGGACGACGAACGCGGTCTTGCGGCCGACGCCGGGCAGCTTGACGAGGTCTTCGAGCCGGCCGGGGACCTCGCCGCCGAACTCCTCCACCAGCCCCTTGGAGAGCCCTATCACCGACTTGGTCTTGGCCCGGAAGAACCCGCACGGCCGCAGGATCTCCTCGACCTCCTCCGGGTTGGCCACGGCCAGGTCCTCGGGGGTCGGGTACTTCGCGAACAGCGTCGGGGTGGTCTGGTTGACGCGCAGGTCGGTGGTCTGTGCGGACAGCACCGTGGCGACCAGGAGCTGGAAGGGGTTCTCGAAGTCCAGCTCGGGGTGGGCGTACGGGTACACCTCGGCGAGCTCGCGGTCGATCCGGCGGGCCCGGCGGACGAGCGAGGTCTGCGACTCGGGCTTCCCGGCCGGCTGCGGCTTCGCGGCGGCGGCCTTCCCGACCGCGGCCTTCTTCGACGCGGCCTTCTTGGACGCGACGCGCTTGGCCGCGGTCTCCGCCGGCGCCGCCTTCGCTGCCGGTGCCGTCTTCGTCGCCTTCGCCGCCTGCTTCGTCGCCGTCGCCTTCTTCGTCGCCGTCTTCTTCACCGCCGCCTTCTTCACTGCTTTCACGGCTTTTGCCGCCTTTTTCGGCCCACCGGAGGCGGCATCGGACCCTTGTTCGCCCACGGCGGAATCACCTCGTACAACCACCCGCCCAGCCCCCTTGGCCTGTGCTCTCACCGGCGATTTGGACACCCGGCCAGCCTAAAGCCCGGCGCCGACATCCGCCCCGGACCCGGAAGATCAGCCCCCGATTGGACCCCTGCCGCTTACCTCGGCACACCTGTGCGGCATCCTTGTGACAGATCACACTGTTTGGACCGTCCGGCAAAATGGGGAGCACGGTCCCCTGGTACCAAGGGGGAGCAAGATCCCCTGAGCAGGTCGACAAGGAGAGAACTCGTGGACGACGTTCTGCGGCGCAACCCGCTTTTCGCGGCGCTCGATGACGAGCAGTCCGCGGAGCTGCGTGCCTCCATGAGTGAGGTGACCCTCGCGCGTGGCGACTCCCTGTTCCACGAGGGCGACCCGGGCGACCGGCTCTACGTCGTCACCGAGGGCAAGGTCAAGCTCCACCGCACCTCCCCCGACGGCCGCGAGAACATGCTCGCCGTGGTCGGCCCCGGCGAGCTGATCGGCGAGCTGTCGCTGTTCGACCCCGGCCCGCGCACGGCGACCGCGACCGCGCTGACCGAGGTCAAGCTGCTGGGCCTCGGCCACGGCGACCTCCAGCCCTGGCTGAACGCGCGCCCCGAGGTGGCCACGGCCCTGCTGCGCGCCGTCGCCCGCCGGCTGCGCAAGACCAACGACGCCATGTCCGACCTGGTCTTCTCCGACGTGCCGGGCCGGGTCGCGCGCGCTCTGCTGGACCTCTCCCGCCGCTTCGGCGTGCAGTCCGAGGAGGGCATCCACGTCGTCCACGACCTCACGCAGGAGGAGCTGGCCCAGCTGGTCGGCGCATCCCGCGAGACCGTGAACAAGGCCCTGGCGGACTTCGCCCAGCGTGGCTGGCTGCGGCTGGAGGCGCGGGCCGTGATCCTGCTGGACGTCGAGCGTTTGGCGAAGCGGTCCCGGTAGGCGCCGGTTTCTGGGGGCTGCCGCCCCCAGACCCCCGCATCATCGGCCTTCGGCCTCGTCCTCAAACGCCGGACAGGCTGGTATGTGGTTCCCCATGTCTGAAACAGTCGCGTCCCGGGGCCTCGACCCTCTGGGCTTCATCGAGCGCGAGGGCTCGCACGCGCGCGTGCCGCACGTCTTCCGCCCCGTGGTCGCCGCCGCCCGCGACCGGCTCCTGGACACCTTCGGGGCGCGGCTGGACAGCGCCTACCTCTACGGTTCGATCCCGCGCGGCACCGCGCGCGTGGGGCGCAGCGACCTGGACCTGGTGGCCGTCCTCACAGAGGAGCCGACCGGCGCCGACCGGGACGCGGCCCGTGCCCTCGGTGAGGCCGTCGACAAGGAGTTCCCGGAGATCGACGGGGTCGGGACCCTGCTCTACTCCCGCGCGCGGGTGCTCAGCGAGCTGGAGCGGTACGACATCGGCTGGTTCGTGGCCTGCCAGTGCACCCCGCTCCTCGGCGAGGACCTCGCCGAGTTCCTGCCCCGCTACCGCCCCGACTCCCTGCTCGCCCGCGAGACCAACGGCGACCTGGCCCGGTGGCTGCCGCGCTGGCGGGACCGGATCGCGGCCGCGGACGACACCGAGGAGGCCCTGCGCCCCCTGGTGCGCCTCATGTCACGGCATCTCGTCCGCACCGGCTTCACCCTCGTCATGCCCCGCTGGAACGGCTGGACCAGCGATCTGCACGAGATGGCCGAGGCGTTCGCCGGCTACTACCCGGAGCGGGCCGAACAGCTGCGCCGCGCGGCCGGGTCCGGGTACGAGCCGGTCGGTGACCGCGCCGTACTGCGGTCGTACGTGGACAACCTCGGCCCGTGGCTCGCCGACGAGTACGCGCGCGTGCACGGCGTGAAGGCGCCCAGACCCGAGGGCTGGGACTAGATCTCCGACTGGATCAGCCCGTGCTCGGTCAGGTAGTCCAGCTGGGCCCGGACGGACAGTTCCGCGGCCGGCCACAGGGAGCGGTCCACGTCGGCGTAGACGTGGGCGACGACCTCGGCGGGGGCGCGGTGGCCGTTCTCGACGGCCGTCTCGACCTGGGCCAGCCGGTGGGCGCGGTGGGCCAGGTAGAACTCGACGGCGCCCTGGGCGTCCTCCAGTACGGGTCCGTGGCCCGGCAGGACGGTGTGGACGCCGTCGTCGACCGTCAGCGAGCGCAGCCGTCGCAGCGAGTCCAGGTAGTCGCCCAGCCGGCCGTCGGGGTGCGCCACGACCGTCGTACCGCGCCCCAGGATGGTGTCGCCGGTCAGGACCGCGCGGTCGGCCGGGAGGTGGAAGCTCAGGGAGTCGGCGGTGTGGCCCGGGGTCGGTACGACCCGCAGCTCCAGCCCGCCGGTCGTGATCACGTCGCCGGCGGCCAGGCCCTCGTCGCCGAGGCGCAGCGCCGGGTCGAGGGCACGCACGCGCGTGCCGGTCAGTTCCGCGAAGCGTACGGCGCCCTCGGCGTGGTCCGGGTGGCCGTGGGTCAGGAGGGTGAGCGCGATCCGTTTGCCGGCCTTCTCGGCCATGTCGACGACGTTCTTGAGGTGGCCGTCGTCCAGCGGGCCCGGGTCGATCACCACGGCCAGGTCGGAGTCGGGCTCGGCGACGATCCAGGTGTTGGTGCCGTCCAGGGTCATCGCGGAGGCGTTGGGCGCCAGCACGTTGACGGCCCGCGCGGTGGCGGGGCCCGAGAGGACTCCGCCGCGCGGCTGGCCGGGCAGGGCTGCTGCGTCCGTCATCGTCAGGCTCCCCCGGTCGTCAGGTCGGTCGGTATGTGCTTGGTGAACTCGTCGTGGCCCGGCCAGGTCAGGACGATCTCACCGGCCGCCAGGCGGGCGCGGGCCAGTACCGGCGTCATGTCCCGCGCGGGCGCCGCCGCGAGCGTGTCGGCGGCCGTGGCGTACGGCAGGAGCTGGCGCAGGGTGGCGATGGTGGGCGGCATCATCAGCAGCTCGCCCTTGTCGTAGCCGGCGGCCGCCTCCGCCGGGCCGATCCACACCGTGCGGTCGGCCTCCGTGGAGGCGTTACGGGTCCGCTGGCCCTCCGGGAGGGCGGCGACGAAGAACCAGGTGTCGTAGCGGCGGCTCTCGAACTCCGGGGTGATCCAGCGCGTCCAGGCGCCCAGCAGGTCCGAGCGCAGGACCAGGCCGCGCCGGTCCAGGAACTGGGCGAAGGACAGGTCACGGGCGACCAGGGCCGCGCGGTCGGCCTCCCAGTCGTCCCCGGTGGTGTCCCCGACCACGGCGTCCGCGGTCGGCCCGGCGAGCAGGACGCCCGCCTCCTCGTAGGTCTCCCGCACCGCCGCGCAGACGATCGCCTGGGCGCCCGCCTCGTCGACACCGAGCCGCTCGGCCCACCACGCGCGCGTGGGGCCCGCCCAGCGGACCTGGTGGTCGTCGTCGCGCGGGTCGACACCGCCGCCCGGATACGCGTACGCGCCTCCGGCGAAGGCCATGGAGGCGCGTCTGCGCAGCATGTGGACGACGGGACCGTCCGGGGTGTCCTTCAGCAGCAGCACGGTGGCCGCGCGCTTCGGGGCCACCGGCACGAGGGTGCCCTCCGCGTGTGCGCGGATGCGGTCCGGCCACTCGGGGGGATACCACTGTCCATCGGCCATTACCGGAGGCTATCCCGTAGGGAGCGAATGTTCGAGAGGGGCTGTGGTGGGCCACCGCTCCGGCTCCGGCCGGCTACGGGAGCAGCTCGACCTGGACCTCGACCTCGACCGGCGCGTCCAGCGGCAGCACCGCGACGCCCACCGCGCTGCGCGCGTGCACGCCCTTGTCGCCGAGGACCGCGCCGAGCAGCTCGCTGGCACCGTTGATCACGCCGGGCTGGCCGGTGAAGTCGGTCGCGGAGGCGACGAAGCCGACGACCTTCACCACACGCGCGACACGGTCCAGGTCGCCTGCGACGGACTTCACGGCGGCCAGGGCGTTCAGCGCGCAGGTGCGGGCCAGCTCCTTGGCCTCCTCCGCGGTGACCTCGGCGCCGACCTTGCCGGTGACCGGAAGCTTGCCGTCCACCATCGGCAGCTGGCCGGAGGTGTAGACGTACACGCCCGACCGGACGGCCGGCTGGTAGGCGGCGAGCGGCGGGACGACCGCCGGCAGCGCAAGACCGAGTTCGGCCAGCTTGGCCTCGACGGCGCTCATTACGGCTTCTCCCGCTTCAGGTAGGCCACGAGCTGCTCGGGGTTGTTGGGCCCGGGCACGACCTGGACGAGCTCCCAGCCGTCCTCGCCCCAGGTGTCCAGAATCTGCTTCGTGGCATGGACGAGCAGCGGCACGGTTGCGTATTCCCACTTGGTCATGGGGCCGACTTTATCCGCTGTGACGCACGGGACACGTGGCCCACCGCACGCACGGTTATCCACAGCCTCCCGCGTGAGTGTCGGGCCGACTGGTTAGTCTCGAAGGCGTGAGCAGGCTCCAGGTCGTCAGCGGCAAGGGCGGGACCGGAAAGACGACGGTCGCCGCCGCACTCGCGCTGGCCCTCGCGACCCAGGGGAAGCGGACGCTTCTCGTGGAGGTCGAGGGCCGGCAGGGCATCGCCCAGCTCTTCGAGACGGAGGCGTTGCCCTACGAGGAGCGGAAGATCGCCGTAGCGCCGGGCGGCGGTGAGGTCTACGCCCTCGCCATCGATCCCGAACTGGCCCTTCTGGACTACCTCCAGATGTTCTACAAGCTCGGCGGGGCCGGCCGGGCGCTGAAGAAGCTCGGCGCGATCGACTTCGCCACCACCGTCGCGCCGGGCCTCAGGGACGTCCTGCTGACCGGCAAGGCGTGCGAGGCGGTGCGCAGGAAGGACAAGGCGGGCCGGTTCGTGTACGACTACGTCGTCATGGACGCCCCGCCGACCGGCCGCGTCACCCGCTTCCTGAACGTCAACGACGAGGTGGCCGGACTCGCCAAGATCGGCCCGATACACAACCAGGCGCAGGCCGTGATGCGGGTGCTGAAGTCCGAGGAGACGGCCGTGCACCTGGTCACGCTCCTGGAGGAGATGCCGGTCCAGGAAACCGCCGACGGCATCGCCGAACTGCGCTCCGCCCGGCTGCCGGTGGGCCGGGTCATCGTGAACATGGTCCGGCCGGAGGTTTTGGACGCGACCGACCTGGAACTCGTACGGACCGTGCCGCGCACCGCCGTGGCGCAGGCGCTGTCGGCGGCCGGGCTCGGCGGGGCGCGGCGCGGCGGGAAGGCCGAGCAGCTGGTGGACCCGCTGCTCACGCAGGCCGCCGAGTACGCCGAGCGGTACGCGCTGGAGCACGAGCAGCGTGCGGTCCTCGCCGAGCTGGACCTGCCGCGGCACGAACTGCCGCTGCTCGCCGAGGGGATGGACCTGGCGGGCCTGTACGAACTCGCCACCGAGCTGCGGGAACAGGGGATGTCATGACTCCGGATCCGGACCCGGCCCAGGAACCGGCGCAGGACGGCGCGCGCCGGCTGGCCCACGCGCCCGCGCTCGACGTCGATGCGCTGCTCGACGACCCGAACACCCGGATCGTGGTGTGCTGCGGCTCGGGCGGCGTCGGGAAGACCACCACCGCGGCGGCCCTGGGCCTGCGGGCGGCAGAACGCGGCCGCAAGGTGGTGGTGCTGACCATCGACCCGGCCAAGCGGCTGGCGCAGTCCATGGGCATCGACTCGCTGGACAACGTCCCGCGGAAGGTGAAGGGCACCGAGGACCGGGGAGCGGCATCGCGCGGCGACTCGGCCGCGGCTGACGGTGAGCGCCGGGCGGGCGGCGAACTGCACGCCATGATGCTCGACATGAAGCGCACCTTCGACGAGGTCGTGGAGGCGCACGCGGACGCCGAGCGGGCGGCCGCCATCCTGGCCAACCCGTTCTACCAGTCGCTCTCGGCGGGCTTCGCGGGCACGCAGGAGTACATGGCGATGGAGAAGCTGGGCCAGCTGCGGGCCCGGGACGAGTGGGACCTGATCGTGGTGGACACCCCGCCCTCCCGCTCCGCCCTGGACTTTCTCGATGCGCCGAAGCGCCTTGGTTCCTTCCTGGACGGCCGCCTGATCCGCCTCCTCACGGCCCCCGCGAAGCTCGGCGGCCGGGCCGGCATGGCCTTCCTGAACGTCGGCATGTCGATGATGACCGGCACCCTCGGCAAGCTCCTCGGCGGGCAGCTGCTGAAGGACGTACAGACGTTCGTGTCCGCGATGGACACGACGTTCGGCGGGTTCCGCACGCGCGCGGACGCGACGTACAAGCTGCTTCAGGCGCCCGGTACGGCGTTCCTGGTGGTGGCGGCTCCGGAGCGGGACGCGCTGCGGGAGGCCGCGTACTTCGTGGAGCGGCTGGCCGCGGAGGACATGCCGCTGGTCGGTCTGGTCCTCAACCGGGTCCACGGCAGCGGCGCCGACCGGTTGTCGGCCGAGCGTGCGCTCGCCGCCGCGGAAAATCTTGAGGCCGCATTTGTCGAAGCTGCGGAAAATCTTGAAGAGCCCCGCATTGTCGATCAGGGTGGCGGGAAAGCTGGACTTCGTAACTCTCCCGACACGTACGGCAGTTCTGAATCACCCGCGCCTGTGCCGTCCGCGTCCCGGCCCGACGAATCCCCCTCGTCCGGGCCTGAGGACATGACTGACGAATCCCCCTCGTCAGAGACCCCGGACCGCACCGTCGACCAGCTCACCGCAGGCCTGCTGAGGCTGCACGCCGAACGTATGCAGCTGCTCTCCCGCGAGCAGCGCACACGTGACCGCTTCACCGCGCGCCACCCCGAAGTGGCCGTGGTCGAAGTGGCCGCGCTGCCCGGCGATGTGCACGACCTCGCTGGACTGCGGGACATCGGCGACCGGCTCGCGGCCGGCCGGCCGGAGCTGCCGTAGCGCCGTAGCGATACCCGGTTCAGCTCACCGCTGCGTAGTTCTCGTACACCTCGTCGCTGTCGAGGGGGACGATCCCGGTCCCCCGCTCGTACTCCGAGCGCGCTGTCTCCAGGAGCCTGCGCCAGGAGGTCACGGTGGGCCGCCTGCGCAGCAGTGCGCGGCGCTCCCGCTCCGTCATGCCTCCCCACACGCCGAACTCGACGCGATTGTCCAGCGCATCGGCCAGGCATTCAGTGCGTACCGGACATCCGGTGCACACCGCCTTGGCCCTGTTCTGCGCTGCTCCTTGAACGAACAGTTCATCCGGATCGGTAGTGCGGCAGGCAGCCTGCGCACTCCAGTCGGTTACCCAGCCCATACCGGCGCCGTCCTCTCCCGAATCGAGGCTCCCCCACGGCGGCAGCGGCATATTCACCGCCGCCAGTTGAGGACGTTACGGAAGGTGGGCACAGCGCAACACCCCCTTCGGGCCCAATCTTGAATGGCCCGAACGGACTATGGGTAAGCGGCAGATCACCCGCGGGAGTGAGCTGACGACATGCGTGATGATCACGACAAACCCGGACAGCTGCGGCTCGCCACAACGGACGCCAAGTGACACACGAGGCGGATTCGGACACGCGACCAACACATCACCCGAAAAAAGTGGGCGGGTTCCGGAACGATTCGGGGTCGCCGGACGTATTGATACGTGGCCGCACTGCTGTGACAGTTGAGAGCAGCTTAGGCCAAGGCCTGTACGTGTGTCCGGCGAATGGCAAGGTAGACCGTTCATGTCGTCGTGCCGTGCGCCGAGTCACGCCCGCTCCATGCGCCTGGTCCCGTATGTCACGATCCGGCACTCGAACATCCCGAGAGCCACCCGCTCCCCCGGAACGGTCATCACTACGGATTAGGCTGCCCCCATGCCAAAGAAGCGCTCGGGCGGTGGTCTGTCGACCACGCAGCAGGCCGCCAAGTTCCTCGGTGTCAGTGTGCTCGCGGGAGCCGTGATGGCGGGCATCGCACTGCCCGCGGCCGGGGCCCTGGGCCTCGCGGCCAAGGGTTCGGTCCAGGGCTTCGACGACATCCCGGCCAACCTGAAGAGCCCGCAGCTCAGCCAGCGGACCACGATCCTCGACAGCAAGGGCAACCAGATCGCCCAGGTCTACTCCCGTGACCGCACGGTGGTGGACCTCAAGGACATCTCGCCGTACATGCAGAAGGCGATCGTCGCGATCGAGGACTCCCGCTACTACCAGCACGGCGCCATCGACCTGAAGGGCGTGCTGCGCGCGCTGAACAAGAACGCGGTGAGCGGCGGGGTCGCCCAGGGCGCGTCCACGCTCACCCAGCAGCTGGTGAAGAACTACTTCATCGAGGAGGCCGGCGACGACCCGACCAAGGTCGCCGAGGCCACCCAGCAGACCCTCGGCCGCAAGGTCAAGGAGCTGAAGTACGCGATCCAGCTGGAGGAGAAGCTCGGCAAGAAGAAGATCCTCGAGAACTACCTGAACATCACCTTCTTCGGCGAGCAGGCCTACGGCATCGAGGCCGCCTCCCAGCGCTACTTCTCCAAGCACGCCAAGGACCTGAACCTCCAGCAGTCGGCCCTGCTGGCCGGCATCGTCCAGTCCCCCAGCCGCTACGACCCGGTCAACGACGAAGCCGAGGCGACCAAGCGGCGCAACGTCGTGCTGGAGCGCATGGCCCAACTGGGCGACATCTCCCAGGCGGAGGCCGACAAGGCCAAGGAGACCTCGCTCGGGCTGCACGTCACCCAGCCGAAGAACGGCTGCATCACCGCCGTCAAGGGTGCCGGGTTCTTCTGCAAGTACGTCGAGAACGTCTTCCTGACCGACCCGGTCTTCGGCAAGACCAGCGCGGAGCGCGCCAAGCTCTGGAACCAGGGCGGTCTGACCATCCGTACGACGCTGGACCCGCAGGCCCAGGAGTCGGTGCAGTCCTCGATCAAGGACCACGTCTACAAGTCCGACTCGGTCGCGGCCGCAGCCACCCTGGTCGAGCCCGGCACGGGCAAGATCCTGGGGATGGGCCAGTCGAAGCCGTACGGCTACAACAAGAACGAGACCGAGTACAACTTCTCGGTCGACCGGGACTACGGCGGCTCCAACTACGGCTTCCCGACGGGTTCGACGTTCAAGCCGTTCGTGGCCGCGGCCGCCATCGAGGGCGGCAAGTCGGCGACGCAGGAGTACTCGTCGCCGTACAAGATGAACTACCCGAGCCCCGTCCAGCAGTGCAACGGCAAGCAGTGGGTCAACACGGACAACGAGCAGGTCGAGAACGAGAACGAGTCCGAGGTCGGGCCGTACCAGATGAAGAAGGCGATGGCGAAGTCCATCAACACCTACTTCGTCCAGCTGATCTCCGACATCGGCCTGTGCCCGGTGGTCAAGATGACCGACTCGCTCAACGTCCACCAGGGTGACGGCTCGAAGCTCCCGCAGACCCCGTCCATCGCCCTCGGCGCGATCGGCCTCTCCCCGCTGACCATGGCGAGCGCGTACGCCGCCTTCGCCGACCGGGGCATGTACTGCACGCCGATCGCCATCGAGTCGATCACCCAGAAGGTCGGCAACGAGCAGAAGTCACTGGCCGTCCCGAAGTCGACCTGCTCGCGGGCGATGAGCGAGAAGACCGCCGACACGATCAACACCCTGCTGCGCGGCGTGATCGACTCCGGTACCGGTCAGCAGGCCGGCCTGGACGACCGGGAGAGCGCCGGCAAGACGGGTACGACGGACTCCCGCAAGAACGCCTGGTTCGTCGGTTACACGCCCAACCTCGCGGGCGCGGTCTGGGTCGGCAGCGCCAAGCAGAACATCGAGATGACCAACATCACCATCGGCGGCGTCTACCACTCCGAGGTCTACGGCGCCGACACCCCGGGCCCGATCTGGAAGGACGCCATGACGGGCGCCCTGGAGGGCAAGCCGTCCGAGTCCTTCAACCTCGTCGACATCCCGGACGAGAACGACAAGGGCAACGGAAACGGCAATGGAAACGGCAACACCAACGGGGGCGACAACACCGGCGGCCTGATCGGCGGTCTCATCGGCGGCCTGACGACGGACGGCGGCACGACGGCCGGCACGACGGACGGCGGCACCACCCCGTCCCCGACCTTCTCCCTCCCCGACGGCTTCATCCAGGGGAACGGAAACGGCGGCAACAACGGGAACGGCGGGAACCGGGGCTGATCTTCGGGTACTCCCGGTACTCCCGGATCTCCTGGTACGACGGTGGGGCCGCACCTCTTCTTCTGAGGTGCGGCCCCACCGTCGTACTGCCTGCTCTGCCCTCAGGCCTGTCAGCCTTGGAGCCGCTTCTTCACCGCGGCGGCGACGCGGCCGCCCTCGGCCAGGCCGGCCACGTTCGGGTTCACGATCTTCATCACGGCGCCCATGGCCCGCGGCCCCTCGGCGCCCGCCGCCTTCGCCTCCTCGACGGCCGCGGCGACGATCCCCTCCAGCTCCTCGTCGCTGAGCTGCTTCGGCAGGTACTCGGCGAGGACCCCGCCCTCCGCCTTCTCCCGCTCGGCGCTCTCGGCACGGCCGCCCTGGGCGAAGGCCTCGGCCGCCTCCCGGCGCTTCTTCGCCTCCTTGGCGATCACCTTGAGCACCTCGTCGTCGGAGAGCTGGCGCTTCTCCTTGCCCGCGACCTCTTCGTTGGTGATCGCAGCGAGCGTCATCCGGAGCGTGGCCGAGCGGAGCTCGTCGCGTCCCTTGATCGCGGCGTTGAGGTCGTCCTGCAGCTTCGACTTGAGCGTGGTGGTCATGGCACCGATTGTCGCAGGTGCCGCAGGCTCAACGCCCGCCGATTTACCCGCTTCACGTACCGCCCGGTCTCTGAGCGCTCGCTCGGTCTGACACGATGGCTGTATGCGCGCTCGATACGGAGTACCCCTGGGAGTCGCGGCGTTCGGCGCCGCGGGTGTGTTGTACGCGGCCGGCTTCGAGGTCCGTTCCTTCCGCCTGCGCCGGGTGACGGTCCCGGTCCTCCCGCCGGGGATGCGCCCGCTGCGGGTGCTCCAGGTCTCCGACATCCACATGGTCGGCGGCCAGCGCAAGAAGCAGCGGTGGCTGCAGTCGCTGGCGGGCCTGCGCCCGGACTTCGTGATCAACACGGGTGACAACCTGTCCGACCCGGAAGCCATCCCGGAGGTACTGGACGCGCTGGGTCCGTTGATGGAGTTCCCGGGCGCGTACGTCTTCGGCTCCAACGACTACTACGGCCCCAGGCCCCGCAACCCCGCCCGCTACCTGCTGGAGAAGGTGAGCGGCAAGCACGGCCTGAACGGCAACCCGCCGGTCGTCGGTGCGATCCACATCGACTGGGAGAACCTGCGGGACGGCTTCGACGGGGCGGGCTGGCTGAACCTCACGAACACGAGGGGCACCCTGAAGATCGAGGGCGTCTCGGTGGAGCTGACGGGACTGGACGACCCGCACATCAAGCGCGACCGCTACCCGCAGGTGGCGGGCGGCCCGTCCGGTACGGCGGACTTCTCGATGGGCGTCGTACACGCCCCCTACCTGCGCGTCCTGGACTCCTTCACGGCGGACAACTACCCCCTGGTCCTGGCCGGCCACACCCACGGCGGCCAGCTCTGCGTCCCGTTCTACGGCGCCCTGGTCACCAACTGCGACCTGGACGCGGACCGCGTGAAGGGCCTGTCCACGCACACGGCGGAGGGCCGTACGTCCTACCTCCACGTCTCCGCGGGCTGCGGCACGAACCGCTACACCCCGGTCCGCTTCGCCTGCCCACCGGAGGCGACGCTGCTGACACTGGTGGGCCGGGAGTAGCGGTGACCCGGCCGCGGCCGCCCCGCCCCGCCCCGCCCCGCCCCGCCCCGGGCGAAACAACCGGGGGATAACCCGCCCGGCGTAGACCAACGCGCCAGAAATGCCCTTTTCTCCCTACTTTGAGGGCATGACGACGACTCCTCCGATACCCAGGGACATACCCGACCTCCCCGCGGTCCCGGGCACGCCCGTACTACTGCCGGGATACGTTCCGGCGACGGCGGTGGTCGCTCCCGTCCGCCGCCCCGTGACCGCGGTGTTCCGCCTCGTGACGGCCACGCTGGCAGCGGCGGGCGTGGCCCTGGAGCTGCTGCTGGGCAGCCCGGACCGGATCATGAGCTACTTCGGAGTCCAGGCGGCGGTGCTCCTGATCCTGGTCAGCCTCGCCTCGGCCCGCCGAGCCTGGCAGGCGGGCCGCCCCCTGCCCTCGTCCCTGACCGGCGCGGCACTTCTCTACGCCGTGATCTCGGCCCTGGTCTACCACCTGCTCCTGGGCCACACCACACCCCCGTTCTCGATGACGGGCTCGACACACCTCCCGGCGGCCTGGCACGGCCAGTGGCTGGCCCTGCAGCTCCTCTACACGGCGGCCCCCGCGGCAGCAGTCCTGGACTGGCTCGTCCTCACACCCCCGGGCCGCCTCCACCTCCGCCAGACGCCGGCGTGGATGCTGTACCCCCTGGCGTACCTGACCTTCACCCTCGTCCGGGCGGAGCTGGTCCTCCCCGGCACGCCGGGCCGCTACCTCTATCCCTTCCTGGACGCCGAGCAGCACAGCTACCGCGCCATCCTCGCCAACGCCCTCCTCCTGGGGCTCTCCGTCTACGCCCTGGCAGTCCTCCTGGTAGCCCTGGACCACGCCCGCCCGAACCCGGTCGGACGCCGCCCCTAAACCGGATTTCGTCTCCGGCCACCGGTGGGCTAAAGTAAACGACGTCGCCGCGACAAGCAGCAAAGCAGCGACACCGGGGTGTAGCGCAGCTTGGCAGCGCGCTTCGTTCGGGACGAAGAGGTCGTGGGTTCAAATCCCGCCACCCCGACGCTGGTCAGAGGCCAGGGAGTAGATTTACTCCCTGGCCTCTGTCGCGTCTTCGGCGAAGATGCCATCCGTCGCTTCGGCCCCCTCAGTGATCACGGGCCGGTGCTGCTTCCGGTAGACCGCCTCTGTGGTGGCCTGGCTGCTGTGGCCGACCAGGAGCGCGATGCGCTCCAGCGGGATGCCGTGGCCGGAGAGCAGGGACACGAAAGCCCGCTCCTGCTTCTGCCAGCGCAGGTGCTCTTCGAGTACACCGAGACCGACCCCGCACCCGACGGCACTGTCACCCGAATGGCCCAACATGACGTGCCACCCACATGGGTGAAGATCAAGCTGGCTAGTGCCCCAATCGAGGCAATGCGTGAAAGGGGAACCACATGCGCATTCGACGAATCCTCGCCGCCGTCTTCGCCACGGCAGCCCTCGCCGGAATCGGCCTCACAGGCGCCGCCACCGCACAGGGTGCCCCATCCTCCGTCACCCCTTCCGAGTGCAGGCAGGGCGGCGGAATTCCCGCGATCAATGAGCCGGGCAACCTCTGCAAGGGCGGTACGCACGACGGGGAGACGGTCGACTGAACCCCACAAGGCGCCCCGCAGCCACGCGCCGCGGGGCGCTCCCGCACGAGCGTGGCCGGGAGAGGCCAGTGCAGCCGTCGGCGGTCGGGCCGACGGCGTCCGGGTCGGTCAGCCGGTGCGGAGACTGCTGGTGTACACGTCCGTACGGTTCTGTGGTGCACCGGAGTTGGTCACGGTGAGCACCGGCCGTACTCCCTTGCCGTCTGCCGCCAGGCCTTGGTAGTCGCCGAGGAAGTAGCCCCCGGAGAACGGTGCCTGCAGCCAGTCGAAGACCCGCGAGATCCGTCGTTCGGTCCGGAGCTTCGGGTTTCCGTGCTGCAGCGTGGCCAGTTGGTAGGCGGTGGGCAGGGTGGTGGTGTTGCCGGGCTTGAGGAAGCGCAGGTCGTAGTAGGTGAGCGCGACCGTGCCCCGCTCGGCGACCGCGATCGACGGTGAGAAGGCCGGAACGCCCTTGGGGCTGATCAGCTCCGGGGTCCCCCAGGTGCGTCCGCCGTCGGTGGACCGCACAAGCTGGACGGAGTCGAACTTTCCGCCGGAGAAGTCCGAGCCCTCGTAGGCCATGTACAGCGCGCCTGTCTCGGGGTCGACGGCCGGGCTCGGCAGGGTGGTCCCGTCGCGCAGCAGCTTGGTGGGATCGTTCGGGTCGACCTCCGGTACGGAGGTGTCCCGGGCCACGGTGACCGGGGCGCTCCAGGTCTCTCCGGCGTCGGTCGAGGTGACCACCTCGTAGCGGGCCTCGACGACGGTGCTCAGGTCGTCGGAGTGGGTGATCCGGTCGAAGAAGTCGTACAGGGTGCCGGTGCGCCGGTCGGCGACGATCAGATGGCCGATGGTCTGGGTGTTGGGCACGGCGCTGGTGTCGACGAACGGCCGGGCCCTGCTCCAGGTGCGGCCGCCGTCGCGGGTGAGGGAGATGTAGCCGGGACCGTCGAGGGAGCTGGGGCCGGGTGGGTCGTTGTCGAGGCGGTCCCAGACCTGGTAGGCGGTGCCCTTGCGGATCGGGTCGGCGGTGAGTGAGGGCTTGTCGTTGAAGAACGGCTGCTCGTCTACGTGCGTGGTGGTGAGGTTCTGCCAAGTGCGGCCGCCGTCGCGGGACGTGACTGCCAGGAGGGCGGTGCGCGTGCTCTTCGTGAAGTCGACGCCCTCCCCGCCGGCGTAGACCGTGCCGTCCGGTCCGGTGCTCACCCAGGGGTCGGTGGCCCGTTCGTAGTCCGCGCCGCCGGGGGCGCACAGGCTGAACGGCAGCGTGCTCTGGTGGAAGGTGCGGCCGTCCGTGGTCCAGCCGGCCGCCAGGCCACGGGCGCCGCCGTCGTTCCAGCGGTCCTGCTGGAACACCGTGACCACGCGCTTGGGGTCGCGCGGATCGACGGACAGGTACGGCTCGACCTCGGTGGCCGGGTAGACGACGCTGTCGGGGGACCTCGCTCCGATGGTGCACTTCGCGTACGGGTCGCCGTGGGACACCTTGACCAGTGGTGTGTCGTCGGGGTTCCGGTCTGCTGCGTCTGCTGCGGCGGGAGTCGCGCCGGTGATCGTGACGAGCAGGAGCGCGGCGGCGGTTGCGGCGGTCAGGGGCAGGAAGACGCGCATGCGGGATCTCCTCCGGGCCTGTCGGCCGGGATCGGGGCGGCCTGGGGCGCGGAGGCGTACCGGAACACGAGGGTGGGGCGACTCCGCCTGGTCCTTTTCGGCGTTGCAGCCGGTGCCCTTGATGGGCCGAAGGACGGAGTCGTCCCCGGGATCGTCGAGGAGAGGAGCACGGCGGAGCCGACCGGCGGGTGCACCGTGCCGGTCGGCTCCTTGGCCGTGCTGTTACGTCGCCGTCTCGTAGGTCCCCGGAGAGGGCCGTGGGCCGCGTGCCGGTCGGCGATGCCGGCACCTCGATGCGGGCAGCGGGGCGGTCACACTGCTCGTTCTTCTGCGCCTGTTCAAGACCTGCCGAGTGTCAACGACCCTCGTGGTCAATGCCGCTGGGAAATCCGCATCAATACAGCCAGGGCATGCGAACGACCACGTCGGTCACTGTATGACGACATGGCCGAGGCCGTTCAGGCGCCGTCCTGAACACCGCTCTCACCGCCGTCAAGTGATCGCCTGCGTGGTCCCGTCGGGCAGCGCGCAGGAGTAGCCCGCGTAGGGGCGTGAAACGATCTGTCCGCCGGCGGCCGTGCAGTCGTCTCTGGAGATGTTCGGAGACGAGGCGGCCGCGGCGCTGACAGCGCCGACGGCGCTCACGCCGGCAAGGGTTGCCGCGGCCAGGGCGAGGCCCAGGATTCTTCGCATGCGCATGACTTCCTCGTCCTCTCAGGCGCCTTCGTTCGGCCTTCGGGAAGGACAAGTCTCAGGACGACGGCGCCCTCCTACTCAGCATGGGCGCTCCGCATGAGGCCCGCGAGGCGAGGCTGGGCGCCGCGCCCTGGCGGTGACTGCCCGGCCCCGGAGAGGCATGACGTCACCGACCTCGACCGGCCGCGTCGGCAGGAGCGGGGCGACGGCGTCGATGTCCCTTGGCGTCGAGACTGCCCACCTGGGCCGCGCTGTGTCCGGGCAGGCCGGGGGGTGAGGGGGGCGGCTGCCGCGCGCGGTCGTCTAACGCGGTTCGTGGGCCGCCGCCCGGCAGGCACCGGTCGCGGCGCCGCCCGCCACTCCGGCCCCGGTCAGCCCGGACACACAACTCTGCAGGTCTCCGACCACGCCACGGCTGCAGGCCGCCGTGACGGAGTCGGAAGCGGTGGCACCGGCCAGTTCGGCCATCTTCGTGCAGGCGGGGATGTCCGCCCGGGCCGCGGGAGCGGCGAGGACCGCACCACCGAGGGTGAGGGTCAGGCCGGTGAGGGCACCGGCGATACGGATCGACGTGCGCATGGGACGCACCTGCCTTCCGGGTTTGTCGCGCGGTCCTGGTCCCGGCGGGCCGGATCCGCGCGGTAAGGCCGCCTGGCGACGTTCGGTGAGCGGTGCCCTGGTCAGCGGGCTCACAGACTGACCGCACGATTCTGCGTCGCATCCATCGAGCCGCACCGGGACATGGTCGCCAGGCCGAAGGAGAGGGCCCCGGACCGGATGAGACGCACTCGGACCTCCACTCGCAGGCCCCCCACTCCAGCGTCGCATCCTCTCCCCCGCCCGTCCTGGGCATCCGGGGGGGGGCGGCCGAGGATCTCACGGACGAGGGTCGCCCACGTCGACGATTGCACCGTCCGCAAAGGCGTCCCGTCGTGCCGTCAGGGCGATGTCCTCTGCGGCTGGTGGCCAGCGGAGGGGGCGTTCCGGTCGGCTCAGCTGATAAGCGGTGGATCGCGGCCCGTCTCGTGCCGCAGGATTCTCGGCGTGACAGACACGGGACCCGCCGGAGAAGAGACGCCGGACGGGCTGCTGGGCTGGTGCCTGGTGGCCAACGTGGCGCGCGAAACCACGCACGGCGAGAGCGGCCTCGACATCCAGCACGGCACCAAGCACTTCCGCGCAGGTGCCCTGCTGTGGCTCCCGCCCGTCTGCTGGGACCCCGGCTGGGGCCGCTGGCCTGCGGTGGGCCGGCATCGAGGCAACAGCCGCCGGTACGTCAGGATGATCGTACGCGCGGAGGACCTGGAGAACTTCCGGGTCAAGGGTGTCTACAGCGAAGCTCTGGTGCGCAGCCTCAACGGCTACGACCACGATCCGGCCGCCCCGCGGACCCTGCAGAACCCGTGGACCCGCGAGCGGGCCCAGAGCTGGGCGGACGGCCAGAACGGTCACCGGGAGCCTCTCTTCATCGAGGGTCACCCCTACGCCCACCCGCGGATCTCCGTTCCCAACCCTCCGCCGGAAGAGATCCAGATCGACGGTGAGACCCTCCACCTCGCCCACTACGGCACCAGGGGAGCCCGCTACAGCCGCACACCCCCTCCCGTGGAATGGATCCCCGAGCCGTGAGCGGCACGTTCGGCGCGGTCCGTCGGGAAGGCTGGGGTCTCGTGGTGATCGAACGAGCTGACGAGCTGCCCCGGGTGAGGTGCTGCGGGTAACGCAGCGAGGCCTGAGGCCGTGGCTCGGGAAGACCGTCGCACACGGACAGGACGGCCGGGGCGGGCGTCGCCCCTGCGACGGACCACGGCCGGGGGGCGGTGGACGGACGCGGCCGGATGCGCGAACGTCACCTCGGGTGTTGTGTGTTCGCGGTGCGGCGTACGCTGGCAGGTCGCTGTCGCAGGGTGTGGGGGAGGAAGCGGGAGTTGGCTACGGGCAGAGCGGGTTCCGGTGTGTCCGCCGGGGCCGAGGACGGTTCGTGGGCGCGGTTGCTGGAGGACGTGGCCAGGAGCGGGCGGCGGCTGCGACGTGCGGAGTTGGAGTCGCTTCGCGAGTACGGCGACCGGGCCGCCGAGGAGGGGCGGGGGCTTGCCGAGCTGGTGGACGAGCGGCTTGCCGCTACCGGCAGGGTCTGGGAGGGGCAGCCGGTGGACGCGGCGTCGATGGCGGCGCTGCGGGCGGCGGTGGCCGCGCTCGCCACGGGGCACGGCCGGGCCTACCGGGAGCGGCTGCGCCGGGAGGAGGCCGGGCGGCGGGAGTTCGTGGCGGACCTGCTGAGCAGCCGCAGCGACCTGGGGCGGCTGGCCGAGCACGCCGAGCGTTTCGGGCTCAATCTGGCGTGTGCGCATGTCGTCGCGGTCGCCGAGGGGGATGGCTACGACCTGGAGGACCCTCAGGTGCGGGCGCTGGAGCGGCAGTTGCTCGGCCGGTTCGGTGAGGAGGAGGTCCTGCTCGCGGTCAAGCACGGGCGGCTGGTGTGCATCGTGCCCGCCGGCCCGGGTGAGCCCGCGGCGATCAGGGCGTTCGCGGAGCTGACGCAGGGGCGGCGGGTCGTGGTGGGCCGTCCGCACAGCGGGCCCGGCGGTGTCGTGCACTCCTACGAGGAGGCGCGGAACGCGTTGGAGCAGGCGGCCCAGCTGGGGCTGGACGGGAAGTTGCTGAACGCGGCCGATCTGCTGGTCCTGCCGGTGCTGCTGCGCGACCGGGAGGCCCTGGAGGAGTTGGTGCGTGGGGTGTTGGGCCCGTTGCGGAAGGCGCGCGGAGGGGCTCAGCTGCTGCTGGAGACCCTCACCGCCTACGCGGAGTCGCGCTATGTCGCGGCGGAGGCGGCGCGGCGGCTCGGGCTGAGTGTGCGCGCGTTGGCGTACCGCATCGCGCACATCGTACGGCTCACGGGACTGGATCCGGACGACGCGCTGCAGCGCTACACCCTGGAGACGGCGGTGTTCGGTGCGCGGCTGCTGGGGTGGCCGGATCAGTCGGCGGACGGCTAGCCGGACCAGTCGGCGGACGGCTAGGTGGCGGAGGGGTAGGCGGCGCACAGTGCGTGCCAGCGGGAGGTCTGTTCGGGGGTGGACCTGCCGCGGAGTCGGGCGAGTTTGAGGAGGTTGGCCTCGGCGGCGCTGCCCAGGGTCCGTGCCTCGGCGAGGTAGTGGTCGTCGAGCAGGGCCTCGACCTCGGTGTCGCTCTGGACGGGGTCGATCCGGGCGGCGAGCTGGGCCATGGTGCGGTAGGAGCCCTGGAGCAGGAACGGCGGTTCGAGGCGGTCGGTGTCCTCCTGGGCGGCGGAGGCGATGTAGGCGCTGTTGACGGCCAGGACGGTCCGCTGGACTCGGCGCAGGTGAGTGAGAGTCGCCAGTACTCGGTCCAGGTCCTGCACCGGGTGGGTGAGCTGGTCGGCCTGTGCGCCCGGGTCGCCGGCGGCCAGGGCGGTCAGCAGGCCGAGGTCGGCCGGGCCGGTTCCGGCGAGGGGGGCCAGCACCGGGTTGGCGGCGAGGGCGTTCTCCAGGAAGGAGAGGGCGAACAGTTCCTGGTGGCCGGTGAGCACCTCGCCGAGGTTCCAGACGTCGGCGCGGTTGGCGAGCATGTCGGGGATCTGGAAGCGCTGCCCGTTCGCGGTGTGGGGGTTGCCCGCGAGGCAGACGGCGAAACGGCGCCCGCGCAGGTCGAAGCTGCGGGCGACGCCGTCGCTGACGGCCTCGACGCGGCGCTGCGCGTCGCACAGCGGGATGAACTTCTGGAGCAGTTCGGCCGAGACGTGCTGGATGTCGTCGAGGTGGAGGAGGACGTTGCTGCCTGCCTCCAGAGCGAAGACGATCTTCTCGACCTCGCGGCGGGCCGCCGCGTCGGGGGCGCGGTCCGGGTCGAGTGAGGTGGTGCCGGTGCCGAGCGCGGGACCGTCGACGCGGACCATGAGCAGGCCGAGGCGGTCGGCGACGTATTCCAGCAGGGTGGTCTTGCCGTAGCCGGGCGGGGAGAGGAGCAGCAGCAGGCCGCTGTGGTCGGTGGGGACGGCGGTGGTGTCGAGTGTGCCGACCGTGCCCAGCTGCTTGGCCAGGTTGTCGCCGACCAGGGGGAGGTAGACCCGGTCGATGAGCTGGTTGCGGACGAAGCCGGCGAGCGGGCGGGGGCGGTGGTCGTCCAGGCGCAGCCGGGCCCGCTCGGCGGCCAGGACGTCCGCGCGCTGTCGCTGGAAGGCTCGGAAGGCCGGGGCTCGCACCTCCCGGAACGTCCGTGCCCGGTGCGGGAGTTCGTCGATGCGTACGGTCAGCCGGCCCTCGTGGACGCGGGGGTGGGTGCCGAGGAGGCCGTCGACGGTCTCGCCGACGGGCGCGGTGATCTCGTAGCGCGGCAGGTCGGGTGCGCACAGGTGCGCCACGGCCTCCGGCACGCCCTCGCCGTCGTCCACATAGGTGTCCGCGTACGAGCCCAGCCAGGCGGCCGCGAGTTGGTGCCGTGCGGGCAGGTCGGTGTCGAGCGCGGCCAGGTCCGCGGTGAGGAGGGGGGCGGCGGCGGTGTGGCGGAAGCCGTCGAGGAGGGTGCGCGCGGCGATGCCGGTGGCGAATCCGTCGTGCGGGTCGGCGAGTTCCGCCTGGAGGTAGTCGCCCGCCCGCGGCGCCGGGGGCAGGCCGGTGGCGGCGGTGAACTCGGTTACCGCGTCGGTGAGTTCGGCCGCGAGGTCGGAGGAAGCAGTCGCCGCGCCGGCGGGGCCGAAGTGGACGCGGGCCAGCGCCAGGGAGCGGGCGCGGCGCTGCCAGGCGGCCCGCTGGGCGTCGGTCGCGCCGTGGGCCCAGAACAGCTGGGCGGTGGCGCGCACCTCGGCGGGGTGCTGCAACAGGCCCGCGCCGGCCCGCAGCCGCAGCAGCGCGTCGAGGATGGCCGCAGCGTCGTGGTCGTGGACGCCGCGCTCGTACCCCTCGTCGTAGCCCCGCTCGGCCGCGCGGCGGACCTGGTCGAGCAGCGGTTCACCCGGTTCACCGGTGGCCGTGGACAGCAGCGAGGCGGCCAGGTACTCGGCGCGGTAGAGCGTCGGTGACTCGCTGACCAGGGGCTGTGTCCAGAACTCGCGGCCGGCCAGCAGCTCGGGGAGGCCGACGGACCGGCGGTAGCCGGTTCCGGTGACGACGAAGGCCAGGCCGTCGCCGTCCGGCTGGAGGGTGAGTTCCACCGGTTCGCGGCGGACGGCGAAGCGGTGGCGGCCGAGGCGGACGGTGGCGCCGCCGTCCTCGGACAGGTCGGCCCGGTCGCGCAGCTCGCGCAGGGCGGTGCGGACGGCGCCGAGCAGGCCGTCCTCCAGTTCCTGGGCGCGCACCTGGTCGTCGAGGTCGCGCAGCTCCCCGGCGGCGGCGCGGATGCGCAGCGCCATCGGGTCGGCGGCCTGCGCGGCGTGAATGTCGACCGCCGAGCCGAGCCCGGCGAGCCTGCGGCGCAGCGCGTCCAGGGCCCGCCGGGCGGAGGCGGCGGTCCGGTCGGCGCGGGCGGCGGCCTCGTCCAGCAGGGTCTGGCGGCGGGCGGCGAACGCCTGCCGGATCTCCTCC
The DNA here is from genome assembly GCF_002217755.1 of Streptomyces hyaluromycini. Classification (GTDB taxonomy): domain Bacteria; phylum Actinomycetota; class Actinomycetes; order Streptomycetales; family Streptomycetaceae; genus Streptomyces; species Streptomyces hyaluromycini. The sequence goes on from NZ_BCFL01000017.1 coordinate 206,034, forward strand.
CGGCGCAGGGCCAGGTCGGCGGCGAGGTCCTCGGCCTCGGCGAAGCGGGCCTCCAGCGCGTCCACCCGCAGCAGCAGGCGGGCGAGCTGGTCGTCGCAGGCGGCCGGGGTGTCGGCGGCGGACAGGGCGGCGGTCGTCGCCTGGGCGAGCAGCGCCGACTCGGCGGCGTGCGCGGCGCGGTGCTCGGCGTCGAGCAGGGCGCGGCGGCGGGTCGTCAGCACCGCCCGGGCCCGGTTGACCGCCGCCAGGACCTCGCCGATGGCCAGCAGTACGGCCGTTCCCGCACCCGGATCGGCATCGGCCGCGCCGGTGACCAGGTCGGTGACGGTGGCCAGGGCGTCCGCCTGCTCGGTGAGGCGGTCGGCGAGCCGTGCGGCCTCGGCGGCGGTGGCGATCGAGGCGGCTTCCCCGGCGGCGTGCCGCGCGGCGGCGAGGGGGGCGGCGAAGGCGTCGGGACCGGCGAAGAAGGCGAAGGCGCGCTCGGTCGCCGCGGCGAGCTCGGCGGCCAGGTCGGCCTCGACCCGCTCCAGTGCGGCCAGGTCGAGCTGGGGCAGTTCGCGCAGTGTGCGGGTGCGGCCCTGGGCCCGGCGCAGTTCGGCGAGGAGTACGGTCCAGGCGTCCGCGTCGGCGGGCGGTTCGCCGTGGGAGCGGCGGACCAGCGCGGCGGCCTCCGCACGCGCCTCGTCCAGCGCCTGCGCGGCGCGGGCGGCGAGCTGGCGGACCCTGGCCTGCTCGGCGGCCAACTGCTCGGCGGCGTCCCGCAGTTCGGTGAGCGGTTCGAGCAGGCCGGTGTCGGCCAGCCAGTAGTGGCGGTCCGCCGCCTTGGCGCAGGCGTCGAGGATCAGCTCAGGGGATGCCGTCGTCCGGTTCTCCTGTGCGGCGGCGGTCGCGCTGCGGACCACGTCCAGGCAGTCGGCGATGCCTCCGACCAGGTCGGCGTTGCCGATCCGGGCCAGCGGGCCGTCGCCGACCGGCTGGGCGGCGGCGTACTCGGCGGACTGGAAAGGGGTCTGCCACAGCTGGAGTTCGTGCGTGCGCACGGGCTCGTGGTCCGGTCTGAGCAGGACGAGGGTGCCGTCCGGCAGCAGGGCGTACGCCGCGCCCTGCAGGGCGCTAGCGGCCTCGCGGCGGACGGTGTTCCATGGCAGCAGCAGGACCTGGGCACGGCCCGGCCGGCGCAGGACGTAGAGCAGGTCCTCGCCGTTGGGTGAGGGGAGCACCGCGTCGAAGCGCAGCTCGTCCGCGGCGGAACCGGCGCCCGCATCGGCGGCAGCGCCTCCCGCGCCGCCGCCGATGCGGAAGGCCCGATGACTTCCGTCCGCCAGCTCGTAGCCGCCGGGGAAGATCAGGCCCTGTTCGGCGGGCAGCAGCCTGGCACCGCGGCCGACGGAGTCCTGGCGGCGCACCGAACCGGTACGGGTGTTGACGACCAGGTAGCGGTCCGCCGGTTCGTTGTAGGGGCGGATCCGCAGGAGCAGCAGGGGGCCGGTCGCGGCGTAGGCGACCGTGGCGTCGGCCAGACTCTGCAGCGGTTCGTCGACCGCTTCCTGGAACAGCGGCCGGTCGCCGGGGTGTGCCCGGACCGTGAGGCTGCCGCCGGTGGTGGCGACCGAGACCGCGCCCTCGCCGCCTTCGATCAGGATCCTGCCGTCCGCGTGGTGCTCGCGTCCGGTGGTCGTCCACGGCAACTCGGAGACGGGCGGCTGCGGCAGGTCGCGTTCACCGTGGTTGCCCAGGTACTCGACCCGGTCCGCCGCCAACTGCCAGCTCAGGACCCGTAGATCGCCCTCGTTCTCGCCGGTGCGGAACACGGCGAGCAGCCGCCCCGACGCCGTACGCCGCAGATCGGTGAGGCGCGCGTCCCGGTAGTAGCGCAGCAGCTCGGCCAGGTCGCGGTGGAACCGCTCGTCGTCGAGCAGGCCGGGGACCTTCTCGGGCCCCAGGGCCGAGCCGTCCGGGGTGTGCAGCGACAGCAGGCCCGCGTCGAGGCCGGGCGCCGAGGTCCCCAGCAGGAGGACGTCGGGCCGTACGGCGACCACGCCGCATGCGGTGCCCTCGCCGCCGGTGCGCGGCCGGGCCGAGCCCGCCAGCTCCAGCGGGCGGGAGCCGAAGGCGTCCTGTCGCCGGGAGTTCAGCGAGGCGGCCTGTCGGCCGAGTTCCGCGGCGCGGTCGGCGAGCCTTGCCCGCAGGATCTGGTAGGTGCCGTCCTCGACGCCCATGGTTGCTTTCCGTTCCTCCTGGCCGCGTTGCGTCGTCGGTCGTCTGCGGCGCCGTTGTGGCTGGTCGCGCCCGCGCGGCGGCAGCCGCATATCATTACAGCCCCGCGCCCCTTACGGGGCGCTGTCGTGATCGCGCTATTTCGCTGAACCGTTGCCGCGTTGCGCCGTCGATTGTCTGCGGCACCGTTGTGGCTGGTCGCGCCCGCGCGGCGGCAGCCGCATATCAATACAGCCTCGCGCCCCTTCGGGGGCGCCTTCGTTCGAGGGCGCCCCCGTCGTCGCGCTATTTGGCTGAACCGTTGGCGAGCTGTACGGGGTCGACCGGCGCGGTGCCGTCGGCCGCCTGTCCGCCCAGCAGCTTCATCAGCAGGGCCAGGTTCCACGGGCCGCCGGCCGCCAGTGAGCGCAGTACCTCCGTCGCGTCGCCGCTGAAGCTCTTCTCGCCGTTCAGCCAGTCCGCCCCGAGGGCCTGCACCGTCTCCGAGCCCTGTACCGCGCCGTCGATGGCCTTGCCGAAGGACACCGCACCGACCAGCCGCTCCAGAAACACGCTGTCGCCGCCGACGATGTCGATGTCCGCGCTCTCCAGTCCGGCGGCCAGCACCGCCGCCTGGGCCTCGGCCACCTTGCTCTGGACCTCCAGCGCGGCCATCCGGACCTCCTTGTCCGCGGCCAGCCGCAGCCGGAACTCCTCGTGGGTCCGGGACACCTCGTCCAGCGCGGCCATCGCCGCCGCCTTCTCCTTGAGACCGGCGGCCTCGCCGAGGAGCCGCTCCCGGATGCCCGCCGCCTCCGCGTTCGCCTTGCTCTGAGCGACCGCGGCCTCGGCGAACCCGACCTTCTCGACGGCCTCCGCCTTCTCCTTCAGACCCGCGGCCTCGCCCTCAAGCCGGGCCCGCACGCCGGCCGCCTCGGCCATGGCCTGCCGCTCCGCCACTTCCGCCTGGGCCAGGCCGGCCGCCCCGGCCAGGGCGCGCTCGCCCTCCGCCCGGCGCATGTCGGCGGCGGCCTCCAGCTCCGCGCGCTTCTGCCCGGCCTCGGCCAGCACCAGCTGCTCCCTGGCCCGCAGGTGCGCGGCCTGCTCGGCGGCCTCGGCCGCCTTGATGTCCTTGACCAGCTGCTCCTGCGCCTCCGCCTCGGCGGCGATGATCACGGTCTGCCGGGTGCGCTCGGCCTCCTGGACGACCCGGACCCGCTTGATCTCCTCTTCCTGCTCCGCGACCGTGCGGTCCACCGCGATGCGTTCGCGCACCACGTCGGCCACGCTCCGGCGCTCCACCTCGACCTGCTTCTCCTTCTCCGCCCGGGCGAGCTCGACCTCCCGCTCCCGGTTGACGACCTCCAGCAGCCGGTCCTTCTCGATGCGCTCGCTCTCGACCGCGAGGACCCGCTCCCGGTTCTTCTCGGCGACCGCGATCTCCCGCACCTGGTTCTCCCGCTGGACGCCGAGCAGTTCCTCGGTCCGCAGCAGGGCGCTGTGCGCCTTGAGCCGCTCCTCCTCCTGGACCTGCGCGGTGGCCGCCTCCTCCTGGGCGCGCAGGGTCTCGATGCCCTTGCGCTGCCGGATCTCCGCCTCCGCGCGCCGCCGCTCCAGCTCAAGGACGGCCTCGCGCGCGTCCACGTTCTGGCGGGTGATCTCCATCTCCTCGTTGCGCTGGAAGTCGTTGGTGCGGATGTGCTCCAGCGCCGTCAGTTCGGTGATCTTCCGGATGCCCTGGGCGTCCAGGATGTTGGACGCGTCGAGCTGGTTCAGCGGGGTCTGTTCGAGGTGGTCGATCGCGGCGTCCTCAAGGTGGTAGCCGTTCAGGTCGGTACCGATGGCCGCGACGATGCGGTCCCTGAACTCCTCGCGCTTGGTGTAGAGGTCGGCGAAGTCGAGCTGCTTGCCGACCGTCCGCAGCGCCTCGGCGAACTTCGCGCTGAACAGGTTCTGCAGGGTCTCCTGGTGGCTGGCCCGCTCCGTGCCGATCGCCTGGGCGACCTTGACGACGTCCTCCACCGTCTTGTTGACCCGCACGAAGAACGTGATCTGGATGTCGGCACGGATGTTGTCCTTGCAGATCATGCCCTCCCGCCCGGTGCGGATGATCTCGATGGTCTTCACCGAGATGTCCATGACCTCCGCCCGGTGCATCATCGGCAGCACCAGGGCACCGGTGAAGGTGACGTCGACGCTCTTGGGCCGGGAGACGATCAGGGCCTCGCCCTGGACCACCTTGCGGAACAGCCGGCCGAAGAGCAGCAGCGTGCCCAGGCCGATGAGCAGCAGGACGGCGACGAGCACGCCGATTCCGATAGTGACGACAGACATGGCTGTTCCCTTGGACGACCTTGCCGTGGATGGATGAGAGAACGACGGGCGTGCGGAACGCCCTGACGAGCGCGGGGTGTTGTCGCGTCAGCCGGAGGCAGGCACCGCGGGCATGACCCAGAAGTACTCGCCCGCGTCGTCGTAGTCGTAGATGAGTGCCGACGCCCCGGTGCGGAGCACGCCGCCCGGCCCTGCCGCGTCGTCGAGGCTCTGCCGGACCTGTACGACCGCGGAGGAGCCGTCGGCCGCACGGACCTCGGCCTGTCCGAAGTCGGGGCCGACCCGTCCGGTGCGGATCACGCAGCCGAGGCCGACGAAGTCCCGGCGCGAGGGCGGCGGGGCGGGGGCCGGCATCAGCCGCCGCAACGGCCACGCGAGCAGCCGCGCCCCCGCCCACCCGCCGGCCAGGGCGGCCGGCAGCAGCACTCCCCCGTGACCGCTGCCGAACACGACCCGGCCGCTGAGCGCGCTGAACCAGGCGAAGGCGACCACCAGCGACACCGCCACGGTGATCGGTACCCCGCCCAGGCCCAGCACCTTCTGCAGTCCCCCGTGGCCATGGCGTCCCCCGCCATGCCCGTGGCCGTGGCCGTGGTGTCCTCCGCGCGCCCCATGGAAGTGGGCACCCCCCAGGAGCACCAGCAGCCAGTAGACCGCCACCACGAAGAGCGCGAAGCTGAAGACCACGGTCGGAAACGCCGTGACCGCCCCCAGAAAGTCCCCCACTGCACTCGCCCGCCTCTGCAGATCCCCCGACGGCCACGCTTCGTGTGCCGCAGGCGCAAGGGTGACACCGCGCCAACGACAGCGCAGTGCATGATCCCGGAAGTCTCGGCGGCCCTTTCACGTCCCGGATCAGCTCACACGCCAGTGCGGATTCGCGGTCGGTCGCCGTCCGTCCGCCAGTAGAGTGGGGAGGCTGCGGCAACCCACCAACATCCGTCCTCTCACCGGGACATGGCCGACAGCGGTCGAGTCGTCTCACTGTGTGAGGATGAAGGAACAGGTGCTGATAGCGGGCCGGTACCGGCTGAAGACCGCCATCGGGCGAGGCGCGATGGGCGAGGTCTGGCGGGCCTACGACGAGATGTCCGGCAGACCGGTGGCGGTCAAGCTCCTGCTCGCCCAGCACACCGACCCCACCGCCGCCGCCCGCTTCCGCCTGGAGGCCCAGACCGCGGGCCGGCTCCGGCACCCCAACGTGGTCGGCGTCGTCGACTTCGGCGAGCAGGAGGGCCGCCTGTTCCTGGTGATGGAGCTGGTCGAGGGCGACAGTCTGCACCGCGTGCTCGCCCAGATGGGAACCCTGCCGGCCGAGGAGGTGGCCCGCATCGCCGCGCAGGCGGCCGCCGGGCTCGCCGTCGCACACGAACAGGGCATCGTGCACCGCGACATCAAACCCGGCAACCTCCTCCTCGACGCCGTCGGATCCGTGAAGATCGGTGACTTCGGTATCGCCCGCTTCATGGACGACCCGGGTGGCGCACTCACCGCGACCGGTCAGATCGTCGGGACCAGCCTGTACATCGCCCCCGAGCGTGCCCTCGGTCAGCCCGCCGGACCGCCGTCCGACGTCTACTCGCTCGGCTGCGTGCTCTACCAGCTCCTCACCGGACAGCCGCCGTTCCACGCCGACAGCCCGATCGCCGTCCTCCACCACCACCTCGACACGGCCCCCGTGCCGCCGCGCGAGCTGGGCGTCGGGCTGCCGCCCGCTTTCGAGAACTACCTGCTCGGTCTCCTCGCCAAGCGGCCCGAGGACCGCCCCACGGCGCGGCAGACGGCCGAATGGTTCGCCGCAGGCTCCTGGCGGGGACGTCCCGAGCCGCTCCCGGCAGCCGCGCCGCGCCCCGGGCCGGAGCCGCGTACCAACACCTCCGGGGAGCTCGCGGAGGCGTGGCCCGGAACGAACGCACCCCCCGGCTCCGTCACCACCTACGCCTTCCCGTCCGCCGCCGGCGGCACCGCTCCGGCCCACCGGGCGCGGCGTCGTCAGCGAACGGGAGGCCGGGCCTTCGGCGGCGTACGGCGGTCGAGGGCGGTGGGCGCCGTCGCGGCCGTGGTGGTCTTCCTCGCGGCGCTGCTGGTCGGCATCGCGTGGTTCTCCCCCGACCACAGCTCGGCGGACACACCGCCGACCGATCCGCCCAGCGCCACGAACCCGGCGGCCACGCCCTCGGCCCTGACCCCTCCGCCGACCGGCGGCGGCAACGGCCCGGACAAGCAGCAGGACCCCAAGAAGGGGAAGAACAAGCGCGGCGAGGACGAGAAGGACTGATCCCGCGTCACACCGGACGCCGGAAGGCGACCGGCACGACGACGCCGGCGGCGGCAGACACCGGGCCCCGCCGCGCCGCCCCGCCGCCCCGCCGCCCCACCTCCCCGCCTCCCCGCCTCCCCGCCTCCCCGCCTCCCCGCCTCCCCGAGCGGCAGTGTGGCGGCGCGTGGAAAGGTCCGTACCGGTTGCGTCAAGGGTTGTAAAAACGCGGCGACTTGGGGCCGCCCAAGCGGTCGGAAGCTGAATTCGGCGGGCGTGCCGCGCGCCGCAGGAGGGCCGGGATCTGCGTCGCGCCGTCCGTGAGGCTCAACCCGATTGATTTCGGCTTCAGTTGTTGACGGCGGGCAGTGCTGGGTCTACAACCCGAGGGAGCGCTCTCATGTCTGCTGTTGCTCCATCCCCACGCACGCCGAACCGGCTTGAGGAGACCCGCATGCAGAGTTCCGTCGGCGCACCCACCCGCAGGCCACCGGCCGGCGCCGTACGCCCGCGCACGGCTCTCGGACTGGTCGTCGTCCTGATCGCCGCCTTCTTCGCGGTGCTCGCACCGGCGCCCGCCGCGCACGCCGCCGACCAGTTGCTGTCCCAGGGCAGGCCGGCCACCGCCTCCTCGACCGAGAACGCGTCCTTCCCCGCGAGCGCGGCGGTCGACGGCAACACCGGCACCCGCTGGTCGTCGGCCTTCTCCGACCCGCAGTGGCTGCAGGTCGACCTCGGGTCCGTCCAGCAGCTCAGCAGCGTCACCCTGAACTGGGAGGCCGCCTACGCGAAGGCCTTCCAGATCCAGACCTCCACCGACGCCACCACCTGGACCACCGTCTACTCCACCACCACCGCCACCGGCGGAACCCAGAGCCTGGCCGTCACCGGCAGCGGCCGCTACGTCCGCCTCTACGGCACCGCGCGCGGCACCCAGTACGGCTACTCCCTGTGGGAGTTCCAGGTCTACGGCCCCGGATCCACCACCCCGCCGGACGACTTCTGGGGCGGCACCAGCGACATCCCCGCCGCGAACAACGCCGTCGAGGTGAAGATCCTCAACCGCACCAACGGCAAGTACCCCGACAGCCAGGTGTACTGGAGCTTCAACGGCCAGACGCACTCCATCGCCGAGCAGCCCTACCTCGACATGCCGGCCAACTCCGCGGGCCGCATGTACTTCTACCTGGGCTCGCCGACCAGCGCGTACTACGACTTCATCGAGTTCACGGTCGGCAACAACGTCTTCAACGGCAACACCACCCGGGTCGACGCCTTCGGCCTGAAGCTGGCCATGCGCCTGCACACCAAGGACGGTTACGACACCGAGGTCGGCGAGAACCGGCAGACGTTCGCCGAGGACCGCGCCACCACCTTCCAGCGCTTCACCGACGCCGTTCCCAGCCAGTTCAAGGTGCTGGCCCAGACCCAGGCCCCGTACCGGATCATCGCGCCCGGCAGCGACCCGAGCTTCCGCGCGGGCGGCGCCAACGCGAACTACTTCACGTCGTACGCCCAGTCGGTGGGCGTGACCGCGGCCACCTCCGACATCTTCGGCTGCGCGGCCTCCCTGGCGGCCGACCCGAACACGTGCGCCGCCCTCAACCGCCACGTCGCCACCCTGCCGGCCTCTCAGCAGTCCGACCCGGCCCAGTTCTACACGGCGGCACCGGCGAACTACTACGCCAAGTTCTGGCACGACAACGCCATCAACCACCTCGCCTACGGCTTCCCCTACGACGACGTGGCGGGCCAGTCCTCCTTCGTCTCCCACGCCAACCCGCAGTGGCTCCTGGTCGCCGTCGGCTGGTAGCCACTCCGGCCGGTTCCGCCACAAGGGCCGTACAAGGGCCATGGCCTGAGATCACGGTCTCAGGCCATGGCCTGATCTCGGCACCTTTGGCCAGAACCAGTACCGTTTCCCCTGCGTCGTACGGCATGTGTGCCGATGGCCTGACCTGTGGGGGGACCACATGAGCGCCGAGATCTACTTCAGCAACAACTACCGGGACCTGTGCGAGCGCAACGGGACCGGTGCCGGGTTCCAGTTCGAGTTCTCCTGCGCGCGCTGTTACGACACCTGGCGCTCGCCCTTCGAGCCGTACACCGGAGAGCGGGCCGCCACCTGGCTCAAGAAGGGGGTCGACGTGGCCTGGGGGATGCTCGGCCGTACCGGTACCGGGCTGACGTCGGCGGCCGACGGGCTGGCGGGGGCCGGTTACGGGCGGGCCCGCGACGAGGCGTTCCAGCGGGCGATCGACAATGCCCAGGGGCACTTCAACCGCTGCGCGCGCTGCACCGACTACGTGTGCGGCCGCTGCTGGAACGCGGCCCAGGGGCTGTGTCTGCGCTGCGCTCCGGACACGGCGGCCGAGGCGATGGCGGCCCAGCAGCGCGGCCTCAACGACATGGCCTCGCAACGGGCGTACGCCGCGGGGCAGCAGGCCGGACAGGGCTACGACCCCAGCACGCCCCGCCAGTTGGTCTGCCCGCACTGCCGTACCGAGACCCGCGGAGCCGCGTTCTGCCCCGGCTGCGGGCATCAACTGGCCCAGTCCGAGCGGTGTTCCGCCTGCTCCGCGGTGGTGCCGGAAGGGGCGGCCTTCTGCCCGGGGTGCGGCTCACGCAGGTAGCGGGGCGGCGCCCGGGCAGCGGACGGGCGGGGCCGTCGTCGTGTGCTGGAGCCAGCGGGCGTCGATCTCGCGGCCGTCCGGGAGGGTGTGGCGTGGCGGTCCGTCGGCCGCCACGAAGCCGGCGTTCGCCAGGGCCCGGCCGCTCGCTGTGTTCGCCGGCTCGTATCCCGCCCGCAGCGTCCGCAGCCCCAGGTGGGCGTGGCCGAGGACCACGGCGGCCCGGAACAGTTCGGTGCCGAGCCCCAGGCCACGGGCGTGGGGCGCCAGCCATCCGCCGACCTCCCCGGTGCCGGGGGCCAGCCCCGTGGCCCCGGCGTATCTGCCGTCGTCCAGGCATACGCCGATCAGCATCTCCTCCCCGCCGGGGCGGGGCTCGTAGGGCTGGGCCAGCAGGCGCCCGGCCGTCCTGGACGCCCGTAGCGCGTCGGTGTCACCGGGGCGCAGCCGGAGCAGCTCCTCACGGGCGGGCGCGTCGACGACGTTGCGTACGCCCCAGCCGAGCCATCGCTGGGCCTCGGGGTCCGAGGCGGCGGCCACCGCGGCGAGGAAGTCCAGCATCGTCTCCGGGGTGTAGAGCAGGAGTCGCTCCGTACGCAGGGTGTGCCGCCGGTGCCAGCAGGGGCCGGGCAGCGGGAGCCTGGGGGCCGACCGCCCGCGGCGCAACCGAGACCAGAGCATGCGACTCTCCCCCCGAAGACCCCCGACGACCCCCGAAGACCTGCGAAGCCCCTGGCGGCCGTGGCAGCCGGGACGGCAGCCGGAGTCTACTGCCGCCGGCGCGCGGGCAGGAGATGTCCACCACCCGGATGCCGTGACACCACTGGCCTCATACCCTCCAGGGGTATATAAATGGTCGCGGTCGGCTGCGAAGGGCGGACACCATGCATGCGGTCGGGCACGCGCTCTCCATCGCCGGGGCGATGACCTGGGAGATCACCTGGGCGCTGATCCTCGGCTTCACGCTCTCCGCGGTCGTGCAGGCCGTGGTGCGCCGGGAGACGGTCGTCCGGCTGCTCGGGGACGACCGGCCCCGTACGCTCGCGCTGTCCGCGGGGTTCGGCGCCGCCTCCTCGTCCTGTTCCTACGCCGCCGTCGCCCTCGCCCGCTCCCTCTTCCGCAAGGGCGCGGACTTCACCGCGGCCATGGCCTTCGAGATCGCCTCCACCAACCTCGTGATCGAACTGGGCGTGATCCTGGCCCTGCTGATGGGGTGGCAGTTCACCGCCGCGGAGTTCGTCGGCGGCCCGATCATGATCGTCGTCCTCGCCGTGCTGTTCCGCGTCCTGCTGCGGGAGCGGCTGCTGCGCCGGGCGCGGGATCAGGCCGAACGCGGGCTGGCGGGCTCCATGGAGGGGCACGCGGCGATGGACATGTCCGTGGGCGGCGAGGGCGGTTTCGTCCGCCGGCTGCTCTCCCGGGACGGGTTCACGTCCGTCTCCCACATCTTCGTCATGGAGTGGGCGGCGATCCTGCGCGACCTGGTGGCGGGCCTGCTGATCGCCGGGGCGATCGCCGCCTGGGTGCCGGACGACTTCTGGCGGAGCTTCTTCCTGGCCGGCCATCCGCTCGCGGCCAAACTGACCGGACCGCTGATCGGGCCGCTGGTGGCCATCGCCTCGTTCGTCTGCTCCATCGGCAACGTGCCGCTGGCCGTGGTGCTCTGGAAGGGCGGCATCAGCTTCGGCGGCGTCATCGCCTTCATCTACGCCGACCTGCTGATCCTGCCGATCCTCAACATCTACCGGAAGTACTACGGCGCCCGGATGGCCGCCTTCCTGCTGGGCACCTTCTTCGTGTCCATGGCGGTGGCCGGCTATGTCGTGGAGCTCGTCTTCGGGGGCCTGGGGCTGGTCCCCGACCAGGCCGACGCGAAGATCCCCGACGACGGGATCAGCTGGAACTACACCACGTACCTCAACATCGCCTTCCTGCTGCTGGCCGCAGCGCTGGTCGTACGGTTCCTGCGCACCGGCGGCCCGGCGATGCTGCGGATGATGGGGGGTTCGCCGGACGGCGGGGAGCAGGGGGAGGCACACGGGCACGAGCACGGACACGGGCACGGGCACGAGCACGAGCACGAGCACGAGCACGAGCACGACGCGGACTGAGCGGGCGCCGACCGGGGGAGAACGTCCGGGTCGGGCACATTCGTCCCGGAGAAATCGTGGAGAAGGAGATCACGTGGACCCCATCCGCGACCTCGCCGTCGCGCCCGCCGTGCGTGCCGTCTACGGACCCCAGGACCTCAGCTCCGCACCGGCGTTCGCGGGCGGATTCATCAACTTCGGCCACTGGGACGGGATTCCGCTGGACCGCCCGCTGACCGCCGAGGACCGGGTCCGCAGCCAGCGCAACCTCTACCGTCACGTGCTCGGCACCCTCGACGGGGCAAACGCCCGTGGGGTCGAGGTCGGCTGCGGGCTGGGGATCGGCGCCGCGCTCGCGCTGGAGGAGTTCGGGTTCGCCGCCGTGACCGGTCTGGACATCCACCCCGAGCAGTTGGAGCGGGCCCGCCGGGCCAACGCCGGCCTGCTCGCCCGCGCGCCGGAGCGGCTCGGCTTCGCGCACGGGGCGGCGGAGCGGATGCCGTTCGAGGACGGCCGGTTCGACCTGCTGTACTCGGTGGAGGCCGCCCAGCACTTCCGCGACCTGCCCGCGTTCGTCCGCGAGGCCGCCCGCGTGCTGCGCCCCGGCGGCCGGCTGGCCGTCACCAGCTTCTTCCTGCCGGCCGGTGCCGAGAACGCGGGCGGGGAACTGGCCGCGCGGCTGGAGAGCTTCGCGTCCGGCCTGGACGTGGCCCACCCGCTGGTGTCCCTGCTCGACGCCCTCGACACCGCCGGCCTGACCGCCGTACGAGCCGAGTCGATCGGCGCCCATGTCTGGCCGGGCCTGGACCGTTTCCTGGCCGGCGTCGACCTGCCCGTGCAGTGGCCGCGCAACTTCCTGCCGGCCTACCGCGACGGCCTGCTGGACTACTACGTCGTCACGGCGGACCGCCCGCCGGCCGGCGTCTGACCCACGGGACGGCCGGCGTCTGACCCACGGGACGGTCGCCGGGCACGCACCGCTGCGCCCGCTCGGGTGGCTCCGCGGTGCGTGCCGCGTGGCTGTCCCGTCCCGGCCGGACCGACTTGATGATCATCGGTCCGTGACGACCTACGACGGCACCCGCACCGCCGACCGCCCCCGCCGCACGGCGCCCGCCGTCGCAGCCGCCGCCCGGCACCCGGTCCTCGCCCGCGTTCTTGCCCGCGCTCTCGCCGCGGCCCTGACCCTGCTCTGCTGCTGCCTGCTGGCCTGTCTGTCGGCCGCACCGCCCGCGGTCGCACAGACCGAGGCCCGATCGGGACAACGCCCGCCGACGGACGCCGAGGCCCGCACGGACGCGTACCTGGCGTCGGTGCGGACGACGGCCCCGGACCCCCGAGCCCTGCGCAGGTTCTTCCTGAAGCTGCCCAAGGGCGGCGACCTGCACAACCACCTCTTCGGCGCGGTCAGGACCGAGTACCTGATCGCGCTCGCCGCCGAGGACGGGCTGTGCGTCGACACCGCGACGCTGACCGCCGTCGTACCGCCCTGCGGCCCCGGCACCCGGCCGGCCGTCGACGCCCGCAGCGACCGTGACTTCCGCGAGGCGATCCTCCGGGCCTGGTCCATGTACGACTTCCCGCCGGACCAGAGCGGCCACGACCATTTCTTCGCCACGTTCGACAAGTTCGGGCTGGTGCCCGCGCTCCACCCGGGCAAGGTGCTCGCCCAGGTCGCCGACTCGGTCGCGGCGCAGCACCAGTTCTATCTGGAGACCATGGTCAACCCGGCCTCCGACCGCGCCGAGCAGCTCGCCGACGAGGTCGGCTGGGACCCCGACCTCGCCGCCCTGCACGCCAGGCTCCTCGACGGCGGCCGGCTCGACGAGGTGGTCGCCGACGCGCGCCGGGCGACGGACGACGCCGACGCCGAGTTCCGGGCCGCCGCCCGCTGCGGCACCGACCGCCCCCGCCCCGGCTGCCGGCTCACCGTGCGCTTCGTCTACCAGGCCTTCCGCGGCGAGTCCCGCGAACGCGTCTTCACCGAGCTGGCCCTCGGCATGCGGCTCGCCGAACGCGATCCCCGCTTCCTCGCCGTCAACCTCGTCCAGCCCGAGGACGGGCCCGTCGCGCTGGCCGACTACACCCTGCAGATGCGCATGGTGAGATACCTGCACACGGTCTACCCGAAGGCCCATGTCACCCTGCACGCGGGCGAGTTGCGGCCCGGACTGGTGCCACCGGAGGACCTGCGGTTCCACATCCGGGAAGCCGTGGACATCGCCGGCGCCGAGCGCATCGGCCACGGCGTGGACCTCCGCCACGAGGACGACTGGCAGCGCACGGCCCGCACGATGGCCGCCCGGCGGATCGCCGTCGAGGTGCCCTTCACCAGCAACGCGCAGATCCTCGGGGTGCGCGGCGCCGCGCACCCCTTCAACACCTACCGGTCGTACGGGGTGCCGGTCGTCCTGGCCACCGACGACCCCGGCGTCTCCCGCACCGACATCAGCCACGAGTACCAGTACGCCGCCGAGACCTACGGCCTGACGTACCCGGAGCTCAAGGACCTGGCCCGTGCCTCCCTGGAGTACGCCTTCCTTCCCGGCCGCAGCCTCTGGCAGGGCAACCCCACCCGCGACGGCTACCGCCCGGTCGCCGCCTGCGCCGGGCAGCTCCCCGGCAGCGGGCGTGCGCCGGGCGCGGAGTGCCGGGCCCTGCTCGACGCGAGCGCGAAGGCCGCGGTGCAGTGGCGTGAGGAGGCCGCGTCGGTGTCGTTCGAGCGGACCTTCGGCCGGCGCACGGCTCGCAACTGAGCGCTCCGCTGAAAGTGCTGCGATAGGCCGTGTGCCGACCGCGGCGCCGTCGTGGCTGGTCGCGCCCACGCGGCGGAGCCGCATATGGATACAGCCCCGCGCCCCTTCGGGGCGCTGCAGAACCGCAGCGGACTTCGCCGGACCCGCTTAGTCTGCACGGGTGACCGAGACCCCCGAGCTGACCCTCCTGCCCCGAGTCGCCTGTCGTGGACGGGAGATCACCGCGCCCCGGCTGCGCGGGCTGCTGGCGCTGCTCGCGGAGGATCTGCGCACCGGCTGCAGCACCGGCCGGCTGGTGGAGGGGCTGTGGCCGGACGAGCTGCCGGAGCGGCCGGGCAAGGCGGTGCAGATCCTGGTGTCCCGGCTCAGGTCGCAGCTGGGTGCCGAGCTGGTCCTGAGCACGCCGACGGGGTACCGGCTGGGGCTGGACGAGACGCAGGTCGACAGTTCCGCGCTGCTCGTGCACGAGGCCGCGAGCGCCGAGCGGGCGCGGGCCGGGGACCACGAGGGCGCCCTGGCGGAGGCCGGGGCGGGGCTGGCGCTGTGGGACGGGAGCGTGGGCGCCGGGGCGGACGAGGAGCTGCACGACCCGGTGGTCGCGCTGCGGGCCGAGCGGCTGCGGGCGCACCGGGCGCTGGTGCGCTCCCACGCCCTCGCCCTCGCCCGGCTGGGTCGGCGGGCGGCGGCCACCGCACCGCTGGCCGAGCTGAACCGGGAGCTCCCGCGGGACGAGGAGGTGCTGGCGGAACTGCTGCGCTGCGAGGCCGCCGGCGCGGGGCGGGCCGCGGCGCTGACCCGGTACGACGGCTACCGGCGCCGGTTGCGGGACGAGCTGGGGAGCGATCCGGGGCCGCAACTCCGGGCTGTGCACCAGGAGTTGCTGAGTGCGGACGTGGCACCGGTCCGGCACGGGGTGCCGCACGAGCCGAACCCGCTGCTGGGCCGGGACGCCGACGTCACCGCCGTGACCGGGCTGCTGCGCGGCGCCCGGGTGGTCACCGTCGTCGGGCCGGGCGGGCTCGGCAAGACCCGGCTCTCGCACGCGGTGAGCCGGGCGGCCGAACAGCCCGTCGTCCACTTCGTCACGCTGGCCGGTGTCACCGACGACGACGTGGCCGACGAGGTCGCCTCGGCCGTCGGCGGCGGGGAGGGCCGTCAGCTCCCGGGCGGCGGCAAGGACGCGGTGAGCGGGATCGTCGCCGCGCTCGGGCCCGGCCCCGCGCTGCTGGTCCTCGACAACTGCGAGCACGTGCTCGCCGGCGCGGCCGCTCTCGTACAGGCGCTGGTGTCGCGGTCGAAGGAGCTGCGGGTGCTCGCCACCAGCCGGGCCCCGCTCGGCCTGACCTCGGAGTCCGTGTACGCCCTGCCGGAGCTGTCCCTGGCGACCTCCGTCGAGCTCTTCGGGCAGCGGGCGCGGGCCGCCCGGCCCGGCGTGGACCTGCCCGCCGACCGGGTCGCCGAGATCTGCCGTCATCTGGACGGGCTGCCGCTGGCCGTGGAGCTGGCCGCGGCCCGGGTGCGGGTGCTCTCGGTGGCCGACATCGCGCACCGGCTGCGGGACCGTTTCGCGCTGCTGCGCGGCGGCGCCCGGGACGCGCCCGAACGGCATCGCACCCTGCGGGCCGTGGTCGAGTGGAGCTGGAACCTGCTGGAGCCCGAGGGACGGGCGGCGCTCCGTGCGCTGTCGGTGTTCCCCGGCGGCTTCGACGCGGCCGCGGCGGAGTACGTGCTCGGCGAGGCCGAGACCGAAGGCGGGGGCGAGGGCGGGGGCGGGGGCGGGGGCGGGGGCGGCGACGCGATGGATCTGCTGGAGCAGCTGGCCGGTCAGTCGCTGCTCAAGGTGGGTGAGGGCCCTGCCGGGGTGCGCTTCCACATGCTGGAGACGCTGCGGGAGTTCGGCGCCGCCCGGCGGGCGGAGGCGGATGAGAGCGAGGCCGTGACGGGCCGGTTCCTCGCCTGGGCCCGGGACTTCGGCCGGGCGCACCACGCCGGGATGTACGGCAGCGACGCGCTGTCCTCCTTCGACCGCGTCCGCGCCGAGCAGGACAACCTCGTCCTCGCGCTGCGGCACGCCCTGGCCCGCGCCGACGGGCCGGCCACCGCCGCCGTCACCGCCGTACTGGCCTCCCTGTGGTCCGTCGGCAACAGCTACTCCCGGTTCGTCACCCTCGCCGCCGAGACCGGCGGGCCGCTGTCCCGTTTCCGCCCGGGACCGGAGCATCCCGAGGACGTGGAGGCGGCCCGGAGCGCGGCGGCGATATGCGCGGCCGGTCTCTTCATGGGCTACGGCCCGCACGCCGTACGCCAGCTCGTCACACTGCGCCGCCTGCCGCCGGTCCCGGCGGACACCGTGCCGCGGGCGCTGGCCGCCGTGCTGTGCGCGGTACCGGACATGCACCCGCCGCGGTACGAGCGGCTGGAGAAGCTGTGCGACGCCGGCGAGCCGCTGCTGGCGGGCATCGCGGCGGGCGTCGCCAGCTACCTGTGGGAATCCGCGCACGAGACGGAGCGCGCCCTCCAGTACGCGCGCCGGATGGTCACCGCGGTGGGGCCGCTCGGCAACCCGATCATGATGCTGCTCAGCCATGGGCGGATCGGCGAGCTGTGCCTCAAGACGGAGCGCGGCGCGGAGGCGTACGACCATCTCCGGGCCGCGGACGCGCTCGGTGAGGCCGGTACCTGGTCGGACGCGATCGGCGTCCGCTACGCGCTGGTGTCCGCCTGTCTGCAGCGCGGGGAGATCGAGGAGGCGGAGTACTGGCTGGGCCGCGCCGCCCCTGACCGGCTGCCGGACTCCCCGCAGGCCTTCACACCCGAACTGCTCCAGGCCCGGGCGGAGATCGCGCTGGCCCGGGGGCTGACCGAGGTCGGCCTCGGCCTCTGGCGGCAGGCGGCGCTCGGGATCCGGGAGGCCAGTGCGCAGGCCGCGGACGATCCCTTCCTGGACTCGTGGTCTCTCCACCTGCAGGCGGCCGCGCTCGCCGCGCACGCGCAGCACGGCCGGCTGGAGCCGGTCGCCGAGCTGGCCGGGCAGCTGCGGGAACGGCTGCTCGGGATGCTGTCCGGCGACGTTTCCGGTGCCGGGGACCTGCTGGAACTGCCGGTCTACGGCGCGGTGCTGCTCGCGCTCGGCCACGCGGGGCTGGCCCGTGGCGACACGGCGGCGGTACGGCTGCTGGCGCTGGCGGAGCGGCTGCCGGTGATGCGGGACCTGCCCACCCTCTCCTCGGCCAGGTCCCGGGAGGCGGCCGAGAACGCGGACGGGGCCGCGTACGCCGACGCGAGGTCGGAGTACGCGGCCCTGGGGCGGGATCAGCTGCGGCCGGCGGCCCGGCAGGTGCTGCACGAGCTCACTGCCGGGGCTCACGGTTGAACCGCGCCTTGGACCACAGGTAGCCGAGCACGGTCAGGCCCAGGCCCCAGGCGAGGGCGAGCACCGCGTTCTTCGTGCCGATCCCGCTGCCCAGCAGCAGCCCGCGCAGGGTCTCGATGAAGGGCGAGAAGGGCTGGTACTCGGCGAACCAGCGGAACCAGCCCGGCATGGCGTCCACCGGCACGAAGGCGCTGGACAGGAACGGCAGCATCACCAGCGGCGTCCCGATGTTGCTGGCGCCCTCGGCGTTGGGGCTGATCAGACCGATGCCGACGGCGAGCCAGGTCAGCGCGAGGCTGACCAGGGCCATCAGGCCGGCCGCCGCGAGCCACTCCACCGGCGACGCGTCGGGCCGGAACCCGATGGCCAGTCCGATGCCCAGGACGAGGACCAGGGCCATCATCGTCTGGATCACGCTGCCGATGACATGGCCGATCAGCACGGAGGCGCGGGAGATCGCCATGGTGCGGAAGCGGGCCATGATGCCCTCGGTCATGTCGGTGGCCACGGCCACCGCGGTGCCGAGCGAGGTCATGGCCGCGGTCAGGAAGAGGATGCCGGGGACCAGGTAGGCGACGTACTCGGACCGGTCGGCGTGGCCGCCGGTGATGCCGGCGCTCATCACGTTGCCGAAGACGTAGACGAAGAGCAGCAGCAGGATGACCGGGGTGAGCAGGAGGTTCAGGGTGAGGGAGGGGTAGCGGCGGGCGTGCAGGAGGTTGCGCCGCAGCATGGTGAGGTTGTCGCGGAGGGCGTAGGAAGCGGTGCTCATCGGACGGTCTCCTTGCCGGTCTTGTCGGTCTTGTCGGTGGCGGTCACGGGGTTGCCGGTCAGGGCGAAGAACACGTCGTCCAGGTCCGGGGTGTGCACGGACATCTCCTCGGCCTCGATGCCGGCGGCGTCGAGCCAGTCGAGGATGGCGCGCAGCTCGCGCTGGCTTCCGCCGCTGGGGATCTGCAGGGTGAGGGCCTCGTCGTCGCGGGTGGTCTCGCGGAGCGCGGTGGCCGCCTGCTCGTACGCCACCGGGTCGGTGAACCGCAGCCGTACGTGACCGCCGGGCACCAGCCGCTTCAGCTCCTCGGCGGTGCCCTCGGCGACGAGCCGGCCGCCGTTGAGCACCGCGATGCGGTCGGCGAGCTGGTCGGCCTCCTCCAGGTACTGGGTGGTGAGGAAGACGGTGGTGCCGCCGGAGACCAGCTCGCGGATGATCTGCCACATGGTGTGGCGGGAGCGCGGGTCGAGGCCGGTGGTCGGCTCGTCGAGGAAGATGATCCGCGGGCTGCCGACCAGGGTCATGGCGATGTCGAGCCGGCGCTTCATGCCGCCGGAGTAGGTGGAGGCGGGCTTCTTCGCGGCCTCGGTGAGGTCGAACCGCTCCAGCAGTTCGGCGGTGACCTGCCGTCCCCGCTGCTTGGAGAGGTGGTGCAGGTCGGCCATGAGGAGCATGTTCTCCTCGCCGGTGATCAGTCCGTCCACGGCGGAGAACTGGCCGGTGACCCCGATGGCGGCCCGTACCTGCTGGGCCTCGGCGGTGAGATCGTGCCCGGCGATCCGGGCCTCGCCGCCGTCGGCGGAGATCAGGGTGGACAGGATGTTGACCGCCGTGGTCTTGCCCGCGCCGTTCGGCCCGAGGAGGGAGAAGATCGTGCCGGCGGGCACCCGGATGTCGATGCCGTCGAGGACGGTCTTGTCCCCGTAGGCCTTGCGCAGCCCGGTGGCCGCGATCGCGAGTTCGTGTTCGTGTTCGTTCGTCGTCATGCCGCAGAGCGTGCGGCCGCGGCGGTTCAGCGCGGCTTCAGCCCGGTTTCAGTCGGGCGGGACGGCTTGCGGGCACTGAAACCGGAGGGGTTCCATACGTTTCCCATAGGAATGGTGGCTAAGGTCCCCCACCATGGATTCCACCCTTCCGATCGTCATCGCGGGAGCCCTGGTCGGCTTCGCCGTGGGGCTCACCGGCATGGGCGGCGGAGCGCTCATGACGCCGATCATGGTGATGGTGTTCGGGGTGAATCCCACCGCGGCCATCGGCAGCGACCTGGCCGCGTCCGTGTTCATGAAGCCGTTCGGCGCGCTGGTCCACCAGCGGGCCGGCACGGTGCGCTGGGACATCGTGCGCTGGCTGCTGCCGACCGCCGTCCCGGCCGCCTTCGGCGGTGTCTTCCTGCTCCGCGCGCTCGGCGACGGCGACGACCTGCAACAGCGCGTCAAGTACGTCGTCGGTACGGCCCTGATGCTCGCCGTCGTGGGCATGCTCGCCCGCATGTGGCTGGACCGCCGCCGCAGCGCAGCGGACGGCGAGGCCGGGGAGGACGGGGAGGACGCCCGGGTCCCCGTACGGCCGGTGGCCACGCTGCTCATCGGGCTGGTGGGCGGGGTGATCGTCGGGATGACCTCGGTCGGCTCGGGCTCCCTGATCATCGTGATGCTGATGCTCGCCCACCCGCGGCTCAAGGCCAACCACCTCGTCGGCACGGACCTGGTGCAGGCCATCCCCATGGTGGCCGCGGCCGCCCTGGGCCACCTGCTCGTCGGCGACGCCGACCTGGGGCTCGCGGCGACGCTCCTGATCGGTGCCGTCCCCGGGGTGCTGCTCGGCTCCCTGGTCTCCAGCCGGGTCGCGGGATCCACGGTGCGCTGGGCCCTGGTCGTGCTGCTCACCGGGTCCGGGCTGGCGATGCTGAAGGCGTCGTCCACCGTGGTCCTGCTCGGGTGCCTGGCCATGGCGCTGCTCGGCGCGCTCACCGCCGTACGCGACCGGCGTTCGGCACGCCCCGAGGCGGCGGAGACGGCGGAGACGGCGGAGAGGGCGGAGACGGCGGAAGCACCGGAGCCGGCGGGCATGCCCGGCTCCAGGTGACCGGGGGCTCCCGACTCGCGGGGGCCACCGCTCCCGCGCGACCATGGGCAGAAGTCGAGTCGCCCCTGAAGGAGCGGGCATGAGACGAAACCGACTGCTCACCTCGGCCGCGGTACTGGGCGCGGCCGTCGCCCTGGGCCCGGCGGTGCCCCACACCGCTACGGCCGCCTCCGGCCAGAGCTGCTCCTACGTGGCATCGGGCTACCGGCCCACGCTCACGTACGGCGCCACCGGAGCCGCGGTCAGACAGGCTCAGTGCCTCAGCAACGCGTGGGGCGGGCAGCCGCCCAAAGTCGCCCCCGACGGGTTCTACGGCACGGTCATGCAGAAGAAGATCGAGTGGATCCAGACCTGCCACGGCCTGCCGGCCAGCGGAGTCGTCGAGGGCCGCACCTGGCACGTGCTGTACCACCCGGCCCTGGACTGCTACGTCCCGTACCCGTCCTGAACCGCCCCCGGCCCGTCTCTCCCCCTGTTCCCGTTAAGGTGTTGTTAAAGAAAGAGCAAAGAGACAGCGGGACGACACGACGAGACAGGGGGAGACAGCCTTGGGGGCTCCACGCCTGAGCAGGACGCCGTTGCCGGGAATCGGGGTTCGTTACGACCTCGCCACGCGGGAGCAGGGCAGGGTGTCCGTGGTCGCGCACCGGGACGGATCACGGATTCTGAGCGCCTACCACCGGGACGACCCCGACGCCTGCGCCCTGTCGCTGCGGCTGTCCTCGGGTGAGACGGCGGCGCTCATCGACGCGCTGATGCCGACGCACCACAGCCCGAACCTGCTGTCCACCACCGACCTGGGGCTGGTGGCCGAGCGGATCGAACTCTCCGCCACCTCGTACTGGAACGGCCGGCTCCTTGCCGAGACCCGGATGCGGACCGACACCGGCGTCTCCATCGTCGCCGTGCTGCGCCGCGCCGAGGCGGTGCCCTCCCCCACACCCGACTTCCGGCTGGCCGGCGGGGACACGCTCATCGTGATCGGCACCCGTGAGGGCGTCGACGCGGCCGCCGCGATACTCGGGCGGGAGTGAGTCCGCGTGCACGACTCCTCCGTGTTCCTGATCGAGTTCGGTGCGATCATCCTCGGTCTCGGCCTGCTCGGCCGGCTCGCCGGACGCCTCCGCTTCTCGCCCATCCCCCTCTACCTGCTCGCCGGGCTCGCCTTCGGCGAGGGCGGGCTCTACCCGCTCGGCACCAGCGAGGAGTTCGTCGCGATCGGCGCCGAGATCGGCGTCGTACTCCTTCTCCTCATGCTCGGCCTGGAGTACACGGCCAGCGATCTCGTCTCCAACCTCAGGACGCAGTACCCGGCGGGCCTGGTCGACGCCGCGCTGAACGCGCTGCCCGGCGCCGCGATGGCCCTGCTGCTGGGCTGGGGCCCGGTGGCGGCCGTGGTGCTGGCCGGCGTCACCTGGATCTCCTCCTCCGGTGTCATAGCCAAGGTCCTCGGGGACCTGGGGCGGCTCGGCAACCGCGAGACCCCGGTGATACTGAGCATCCTGGTCCTCGAAGACCTCTCCATGGCCGTCTACCTGCCGATCATCACCGCCCTGCTGGCCGGCGTCGGCCTCGCGGCGGGCAGCCTCACGCTGGCCGTCGCCCTCGGCGTCGCCGGACTGGTCCTGCTGATCGCGGTCCGCTACGGCAGGCACATCTCCCGTTTCGTCTCCAGCGACGACTCGGAGAAGCTGCTCCTGGTGGTCCTGGGCCTGACCCTGCTGGTCGCGGGCATCGCACAGAAGCTCCAGGTGTCCGCCGCGGTGGGCGCGTTCCTCGTCGGCATAGCGCTCTCCGGCGAGGTGGCCGAGGGCGCCCACCACCTCCTCGCTCCCCTCCGCGACCTGTTCGCCGCCGTCTTCTTCGTCTTCTTCGGCCTGCACACCGACCCGTCGAGCATCCCGCCGGTCCTGCTGCCCGCGCTCGCCCTGGCGGCCGTCACCACCCTGACGAAGATCGCCACCGGTTACTGGGCCGCGAAACGCGCCGGGATCCCGGCCAAGGGCCGCTGGCGGGCCGGCGGCACCCTGGTCGCCCGCGGCGAGTTCTCCATCGTCATCGCCGGCCTCGCCGTCACCGCCGGCATCGAACCCTCCCTGGGCCCCCTGGCCACGGCCTACGTCCTGATCCTCGTCATCGTGGGCCCCCTCACCGCCCGCTACACCGAACCCCTGGCCCGCCGCCTGACCACCCGCACGAACACCGCCCACCCCCTCCCCCTGCCGACCCCGGCCACGCCGCTCGACGACCAGGACACGGTCGGCCGGACGTGACCGGTCCGCCGAGGCCCTCTCCGGTCGTCCGGTGTCAGCGGGTGTGGGCCGTGGACGACCACTGGAGCAGGAAGCGCAGGGCCTCCTGGGACGGGGAGTCCGGGGGTGGGGTGTAGGCGATGAGTTGCTGGTCGGGGTGGGTGTCGACCGAGAACTGGTGGACGTCCAGGGTGAGGGGGCCGGCCAGGGGGTGGTGGTAGGTCTTGGTGAGCTGACGAGGGCCGCGCACCTGGTGGGTGGCCCACCAGGTGCGGAAGTCCCGGTCGCGGTCGGTCAGTTCGGCGATGAGGGCGGCCAGGGCCGGGTCGTCGGGGGCGCGGCCCGCCTCCATGCGCAGGACCGCCACGCATGCGCGGGCCGCCCGCGGCCAGTCCGCGTACCGGGCGCGGACGTCCTCGTCCAGGAAGGTGAGGCGGATGAGGTTGCGTTCGGGCCCGGGCAGCGCCGCGAAGTCGGTGAGGAGGGCGGCCGCCCCGGCGTTCCAGGCCAGTACGTCCATCCGGCGGTTCAGGATCATCGCCGGGACGTCGGGCATCGTCGCCAGCAGCTGGCGCAGGCCGGGGGCCACCTCGGGACGGCCCGGGCGGCGCGGTGCGGCGGTGGGGGCGACGTCGGCCAGGGTGAGGAGGTACTCCCTTTCGTCCGGGGCGAGTTGGAGGGCGTCGGCCAGGGCGTCCAGGACCGGGCGGGAGACCCTGCGGGTACGGCCCTGCTCCAGGCGGACCACGTAGTCGATACTCACGTGCGCCAGCTGGGCCAGTTCCTCGCGGCGCAGGCCGGGTACGCGGCGCAGGCGGCCGTCGTCCGGCAGGCCCGCCCGCTCCGGGGTCAGGGCGGCGCGGCGGGCGCGCAGGAACTCGCCCAGTTCATTGCCGGGGGCGGGAGCGGGAGTAGGAGCGGCGGGGGTCATGGGTCCAGTGTCGGCCCCGTCGTCCCCCCGTGCCTGGTACTGGCTTGCACAGGCAAGGCCCTCCCTGGCACCCGGGTGCGGGCGGCGCGACGGTGGGGGCCATGCAGACTCACGTCACCTTCCCCAGCGCCGGACTGAAGATCGCCGGCCACCTGTACACGCCCGACGGCGACACCACCGGGCCGCGTCCCGCCGTCGTCGTCGGGCACCCCGGCTCCGGGGTGAAGGAGCAGGCCGCCGGGGTGTACGCACGGCGCCTCGCCGAGCACGGGTTCGTCACCCTGGCCTTCGACGCCGCCCACCAGGGGGAGAGCGAGGGCGAGCCGCGGGGTCTGGAGGACCCGGCCCAGCGGGTCGAGGACCTCAGGGCCGCCGTCTCCTTCCTCACCACCCGGGAGGAAGCGGACCCCGACCGGATCTCGGCGCTCGGGATCTGCGCCTCCGGCGGGTACGCCCTCGCCGCCGCCGCGACCGACCAGCGGATCAGGGCGGTCGCCACCGTCAGCGCCGTCGACATCGCCCGCCAGTTCCGGCACGGCGCCGACGGCGGCCAGGACCCCGCCGTTCTCCGGGGCATGCTGGCCGCGGCCGCGGCGGCGCGTACCGCGGAGGCCCGCGGCGAGGGTGTCCGGGCCTTCCCGCTCTTCCCCGGCACCGAGGACGAGGCACGCGCCGGCGGGCCGCACGTCCACGAGGGGTGGGAGTACTACCGCACCCCACGCGGCCGACACCCCCGCGCCGCCGAGGAGCTCACCTGGAACAGCGTCGACCGCATCACCGGCTTCGACGCCTTCCACGCCCTCGAACTGCTCGCCCCACGCCCCCTGTTGATGATCGTCGGACGAGAGGCGGTGACCTCCTGGATGAGCGTGGCCGCGTTCCAGCGGGTCACCGGCCCCAAGGAACTGCACTGGATCGACGGCGCGACGCACGTCGGCCTCTACGACCGGGACGAGTACGTCACCCCGGCCGTCGCGAAACTGGCCGCGTTCTTCCGGGAGCGGTAGGGATCAGTGGCGTACGGCGTAGTACTGCCAGGCGCCCCAGGTGCCGAGGTTCCCGGTGTCCTTGCTGCTCGGGACGTACTCGGCCCGGATCCGGAACCGCTGCCCCGCCGACCTGGTCAGCGTCACGCTCATGGCGGCGGCGCTCTGGGACGTCAGCGCGCGGCACGCGGAGGTGGTCTCGGTGTGCCAGGTGCCGGACGCGTAACGCTGGATCTGGAAGCGGACGCACTGGCCCGGCTTGGCCGGGGCGACCGTGGCGGTCTGCTTCGCCTTGGCGGTGTGATGGTAGACGCGGTAGAGGGTGCTGCCGAAGTGGGTCGTGGTGTAGGAGCCCGTGAGGGACTCCGTCACCCGGGCTCGCGCGGTCACCGTCCGGGCCGCCGTGGCGGGGGCCTGGCGGTCGTCGCCCGCGAACTCCGCGCTGAACGTGGTCCTGCGGGTGACCTTGTACGTTGCCGTCAGATTCCCGTCGGCGTCCGCCTGCCCGGTCGTGACCAGCGTCTTCTTCCCGTCGTACGGCTGGGCGTAGAGGGCGACGGTACGGCTCCCGTCGGTCTGGCCGAGGTGGGCGGTGAGCTTCGCCGTCGCACCGTAGTCGTACGAGGACGCGTTCGTGGCGAGGGTCAGGTCGGTGGCCGCGGGCGGGAGCTGGTACGGAACCGTGAACGTGTATGCGGCGGTCGGGGAGTGGTTGCCCGCCGCGTCCACCGCTTCGACGTACAGGGTGTAGACACCCCATTGCAGCGCGACCGTCAGGCTCGCCCGGCCCGCCGAGTCGGCCGGCAGCTCCGGGGCGCCGATGCCGGGCTCCTGGTTCAGGCCGTAGACGAAGTGGTCCAGGCCGCTGGCCGCGCAGTCCGGGCCGTCCGCCGCCGCGCAGCCCGCGGGCAGGGACTCGGCGGCGGAGAGGCTGAACGTGGTGGGCTGGCCGGCCGCCTTCTTCGGGGTCCCCTCCGGCGGGAAGTCCGGGTTGGTCACGGCCGGGACGACCGGCGCGCTGCCGTCCAGGCGGAAGTAGCAGGGGTCGGTCGGGACGGAGTAGGACGTGCCGTCGTACGTCGAGGCGTCCCAGCCGTAGGTGTGACCGTCCGTCAGGGCCAGCGGGACGTACACGGACTGGGAGGTCACCGGCAGGCGGTCGGCGGAGCCGTCCGCCGACTGTGTGCCGTCCGCGTCCCAGGCGTGCACGACCCCCTGGTACGACACCCCGTTCACCATCGGCCGCGGAATCCCGATCTGCACGGAGAAGCCCGCGGGCGGCGGGGTGGAGACGGTGCTCCAGACCGGGCTGTCCGCGCTGCCGCAGCTCGTGCCGGCCGGCACGGTGGGCGTCGGCAGGGCCGGGTCGACCGGGGTGCCGTCGGCCGCCGCGACCGCCGGCAGCGTCGTCACCAGCGCGCCCGCCAGCAGCAGGGCAGCCCCGTTCCTGAGCCTGTTCACGTGTGTTCCTCCCCCTGGACTGCGGTCCCCGGCCGCAGAGCAGGCGGAGCGTAACACGGGGTCAGTTGTTCCAGGTCTCGTCGTACGGGTCGGCCGGGGTCGGGATCGGCTTGGCGTCGGTGACCTGGAGGAACGGGATCGGGCCGTTGTTCACCGGGTCGCGGGTCTGCTTGGTGGTGTAGGTGCCCGTCACCTGGAGCCAGGCGTCCGGCTGCAGGACCGGGGGGATCTTGCCGGTCAGGCCCACCTTCACCGGCTGGGCGTCCGCCGCACAGCAGTTGAGGGCCATGCGGACGAGATACGGGGTGCCGGCCGAGTCGACGGCCACGAAACCGGCGATCCGGACCTGGCGGCCGGCCAGCGAGCGGCCGTGGTCGTAGACCGCGCGGCCCGCGTAGTCGACGAGGTTGAGCGGCATCGGGTCGGACTTGGGCAACTTCAGGTAGCCGTACGGCTGTTGCAGGGCCGTGCCGGTGCGCAGCGCGCTGTAGGAGCCGAGCGCGGGCGGGGCGACGAGGATCAGGGCGAGGAGCGGAAGGACCAGCAGCCAGGAGATCCGGGGTTCCGGATGCGCATGTACCTCGGGCTGTGCCTCGTGCTGTGCGTGGGACTGCGCCTCGTGCTGTGTCTCGGGTGCGGCCTCCTTCCGGGCGCGGGCGCGCTTCCACTCGTACCAGGCCGTCGCCAGTGCCGAGACGATCAGGACGGCGCCCGCGGCCAGCACCAGCGGCTGCAGGCCCGCCTTGACGTAGCGCAGGTAGAGGTTGGTGCCGCCCGCGTGCAGCAGGGCCGCGCCCACCAGGAACATCACCGCCGCCTGTGCCTGCCGGTTCACCGGGTCCCTCCGAGGATGCCCCAGGCCTCAGCCCGGGGAGGAACCGGACTCCTGCGGAGCGAAGCGGGGAGAGCCGGATCGCCGTCAGAGCGATCCGGCGCCCGCCTCAGCGGCGACGCGCTCGGCCTCCAGCCTGTAGACGATCTCGGAGTTGAGGGACCTGCGGGCGGACTTGGCCTCAGAGACCAGCCACTCGTGCAGGTCGGCGGGCAGACGGAGCGTGATGCGCTTCTCTTCATCCATGACTCCAGGTTAGTGTCTTTCCAGCAGATAACCAGTGGTAGCGTGGTGTCATGGCGACACGAACGAAGGTTTCGGAGGGCGCCGGGCACGCCCGGTACACCTACCGGCTCCGGGTGTCGTCCACGGCCCGCGCGGCATTGCTCGCCGAGTGGGACCGATGCCGGTGGGCCTGGAACGAATGCATCGCCAAGTCCCGCGCCGTGCACGCCCGCAACCGGGCACACCCCGAAGACAGGCTGACGTGCGGCCCGGCGCAACTCGACAAGATGCTGACCGAAGCCCGCGCGCGCACGCAGTGGCTCCGCGACGGCGCCTCTGTGCCGCAGCAGCAGATCATCCGGGACTTCGCCAAGTCCCGCTCCAAGGCACTGAAGGACATCGACCTGCGCCTGCCCATGCGGCAACGCGCCGGGATGCCCAAGGTGAAGAAGAAGCGCGAGGCACTGCCCACGCTGAACTACACGACCCGGGGCTTCCGTCTGAAGGACGACCGCCTGCATCTCGCGGGCGGCATCATGCTGACCGTGGTGTGGTCCCGGGATCTTCCGGCCGTGCCGTCGTCGGTGCGGGTGTACCGGGACGCGGTGGGGCACTGGTACGCGTCGTTCGTCGTCGCCACAGAAACGCAGCCCCTCCCCGCGGCCGGCGCGGTGCTCGGTGTGGACTGGGGAGTGAAGGAGACCGCCACCACCACGTCCGACGCCCACGACCTCCCTCACGCCCAGCACGGCCGGAAGGCTCAGACCAAGCTGACCCGCTACGACAGGATGATGGCTCGTCGTAAGCCGAAGAAGGGCCACGCCGGGTCCAGGGGCTACCGCAAGGCCAAGGAGTGGCGGGCGAAGACTTACGCGAAGATCGCCCGACAGCGGCAGGACACTGCCCGCAAGTGGGCCAGGCGCGTCGTGCGCGACCACGACGCGATCGCTGTTGAGGACTTCCGGCCCAAGTTCCTCAGCCGTACCACCATGGCGCGCAAGGCGGCGGATGCCGCAATCGGCGCAACGAAGGCGGCGCTGCTGGAGATGGGCCACAAGCACGGGCGGGACGTCCGCCTCGTGCATCCCGCGCACACCACCATGGACTGCGCGTCGTGCGGAGCGAGAACCAAGCACGCACTTCCTCTTTCGGAACGTACCTACACCTGCACCACGTGCGGCACGGTGTCCCCCAGGGACAAGAACTCCGCGCGCGTGATGCTGGTCCGGGCTGGTCTCATCCCGGCTGGTGCCGAGGGCGTAAGACCTCGGGGAACGCTGTTCCCCGAGGCCGTCTGAGCCAGGAATCCCCTCGCTCAGCGAGGGGAGGATTCAAAGCAGCACCGCCCCGGTCAGGACCGCGCCCGCGATCGCCGCCACGAAGGTGGCCGGGGCGAACCGCAGGGCGAAGCCGCGGCCGAAGGTGCCCGCCTGCATCGCGAAGAGCTTGAGGTCGATCATCGGGCCCACGATCAGGAACGCCAGCTTCGCGGTGAGCGAGAACTGGGTCAGGGAAGCCGCCACGAACGCGTCCGCCTCCGAACAGATGGACAGGAGTACGGCCAGGATCGACAGGGCGAAGATCGCGACCACCGGGTTGGCGGCCGCCGTGCGCAGCCACTCCGCCGGGGCCACCGCCTTCAGGGTCGCCGCCGCCATCGCGCCGAGGACCAGGAAGCCGCCCGCCTGCATGGTGTCGTGCCGCACCGAGGACCAGAACGCCTCCCCCTTGGTCTCGCCCTCGTGGTGCGCGTGCGCCGGCAGGCGCAGCCAGTCGGTGCGGCCGAGCCGCTGCCACAGCCAGCCCATCGCACACGCCACCAGCAGGCTGCCGGCGAACCGGCCCACGACCATCTCGGGGTTGCGCGGGAACGCCACCGCCGTCGCCGTCAGCACGATCGGGTTGATCGCGGGGGCGGAGAGGAGGAAGGCGATGGCCGCGGCCGGGGTGACGCCCCGGCGGACCAGGGCGCCGGCCACCGGGACCGACGCGCACTCGCAGCCCGGGAGCACCACACCGGCCAGTCCCGCGACCGGTACCGCCAGGGCGGGGTGGCCGGGCAGGGCGCGGGCGAAGAAGGAGGGCGGGACGAAGACCGCGATCGCCGCGGAGAGAAGCACCCCCAGGACGAGGAACGGGAGCGCCTGGACGACCACCGCCACGAACACCGTCATCCAGCTCTGCATCACCGGTTTCGACAGCGCGCCGCGTACCGGCCCCTGGAACACCACGACCACGAGGAGGAGCAGGGTCAGGGCCAGCGGGGAGTTGAGGTGCCAGCCCTCCTGGCCGGGCGGGGTGCGGGTGCCGTCGGCGCCGGGCGTCCCGTCCTCGGGCGCGGCCCCGGGCGGGGCGGCTTTCTCGGTGATGGCCACGGGTCGGATACCTCCGGCACTTCGGTCAGATCGGGGATTATGCTCCCTCCCCTTCCCTACGGGCGGTCAGGGGTGGCTGTTCACTTCGTTGCTGGAACCATGCGTCCCGTTGAGGCAGTCTTTTCCCTTGTGGCGAGCGTTCCGTATCAAGGTGGTGGCGGCCCGGCCCAGATGGTGGTGTGCGGGGACGACGGACTTGCGCACCGGCTGGCCGCCGAGTTGCGCACGGTCTACGGCGAACAGGTCACCCTTGTCGTGCCGCCGGACGTGCGCATCGCCCGGCCGCCGGTCGTCGGACGCGCCCGGGCCGCCTCGGCCGCGCTGTTCGACCGGGTGGTCAGCGCGACCGTGGGACGGACGGGCGGCAACGGTGGCAACGGCGGCGGGAACGGGAGCAGCGGTGGCGGTACCGGTGCGGTCGCCGGTGCCGGTGAAGGGCCGCGCGGGGAAAGGGTGCTGGAGGCCGTCGAGGCCACTGAGGCGGTGCTCGCCGAGGCCGGTGTGGAGCGGGCCGCCGCGCTCGCGCTCGTGTACGACGACGACGAGACCAACATCCGGGCCGCTCTCACCGCCCGCCGGCTGAATCCACGGCTGCGGCTCGTACTGCGGCTGTACAACCGGCGGTTGGGGCAGCACATCGAGGAACTCCTCGACCAGGCAGCCGCGTTGGCGACAGGGGACGCGGACGGCGGCGGGGGCGGCGCGGTGGGGGACGCCTCCACGATCGTGCTGTCCGACGCCGACACCGCCGCGCCCGCGCTCGCCGCCACCGCGCTCGCCGGGCGTGGCAAGGTCATCCATACGGAGGGCCTGGTGCTGCGGGCGGTGGACCTGCCGCCGGGTGCCGTCGCGGGGCAGGACGCCGTCGAACAGGGGCTGTTCCCGCTGGCGTTGCTCTCGCCGAACAGCACCGGGCCCGAGCCGGTCGAGGGCGGCCGGGAGCGGGGGCCGCTGCTGCTGCCGGACGGGGAGCAGGTACGGGCGGCCGCGGACGAGCGTGGCGTGATGGTGCTGGAGCACGTGTTGTTGTCCGCGGGGGCGGCGGAGCCGGCCGGGCGCGGGGTCGGGGTCGTACCGCCGCTCGCCTCGCTGTTCTCGCGGCGGCTCAGGTGGTCGCTGGCCGGGAGTGTGGGGTGCGTGGTCGCGCTCGCGGTCGCCCTGTCGGTGGTGACGGGCATTCACCCGGTACGGGCCTTCTACTACACGCTCCTCGACCTGTTCGCCATCGACAATCCCGCGATCGGGGCGCCGCTCGGCCGGCAGATCCTCCAGTTGCTGACGGGGCTGGTCGGGTTGCTGCTGCTGCCGGTGCTGCTGGCGGCGGTCCTTGAGGCGCTCGGGACCTTCCGGACCGCGTCCGCGCTGCGCAAGCCGCCTCGGGGGCTGGGTGGGCATGTGGTGCTCCTCGGGCTGGGGAAGATCGGTACCCGCGTGCTGACGCGGTTGCGGGAGCTGCACGTTCCCGTGGTGTGCGTCGAGTCGGATCCCGAGGCGCGCGGGCTGGCGGTGGCGCGGCGGCTGCGGGTGCCGGTGGTGCTCGGGGACGTGACCCAGGAAGGGGTGCTGGAGGCCGCCAAGATCCATCGGGCGCAGGCGCTGCTCGCGGTGACCAGCGCCGACACGACGAATCTGGAGGCCGTGCTGTACGCGCGGGCCCTGCGGCCCGATCTGACGGCCGTGCTGCGGCTGTACGACGACGACTTCGCGACCGCCGTGTACCGGACGCTGCGGGCGGCGCATCCGCATGCCGTCACCCGGAGCCGGAGCGTGTCCTATCTGGCGGCGCCGTCCTTCGCGGGGGCGATGCTGGGGCGGCAGATCCTCGGGGCGATTCCGGTGGAGCGGAAGGTGTTGCTGGTGGCGGTGGTGGAGGTGGGCGGGCATCCGCAGTTGGAGGGGCGGACCGTGGAGGGGGCGTTCCGGGCAGGGGCGTGGCGGGTGCTGGCGCTTGAGGGCCGGCAGGGGGTTGCGGCGGGGGAGTACGTGTTGCGGGGTGGGGACCGGGTGGTGGTGGTCGCCACCCGGAGGGGGCTGGCGGAGTTGTCCGGCCGCCGATCCTTGCCCACCCACCCACCCGACTCACTCGGTTGAGGGGTGGGGGTGGGAGGGCTGGGGTGGTGGGGGTACGTGCGGGTGCGTCGTGGCTGATCGCGCAGTTCCCCGCGCCCCTTTCGGGGCGCTTCAGTGCTGCCTCCTCAGCAGTGACCCGCGCCCTTGTCGGGGCGCTTCAGTGTTGCCTTCTCAGCAGTGACCCGCGGCCCGGTCATACCCCGGCGGGTTGAAGCCCTCGCTCCTTCACGGACCGAGTCGGGTGGGTGGGTGGGAAAAAAGGTCAGTCTGTCGGCGCTGTCGCCGTAGGCGTGAGGTGGCGCTCGGCGAACTCCATTTCCAGGCGGAGTTGCTTGATGCGTTCGTCCACCACCAGGGAGCCGTGGCCCGCGTCGTAGCGGTAGACCTCGTGCGGGGCCGAGCGGGCTGCCAGGCGGTTGACGTAGTTGTCGATCTGGCGGATCGGGCAGCGGGGGTCGTTGAGGCCGGCCGAGATGTAGACGGGGGCCTTGACGTCGTCGACGTAGGTCAGGGGGGAGGAGGCCGCGAAGCGGTCGGGGACCTCTTCCGGGGTGCCGCCCAGCAGCGTGCGGTCCATCGCCTTCAGTGACTCCATCTCGTCGTGGTACGCCGTGACGTAGTCGGCGACCGGGACGACCGCGATGCCCACCGCCCAGGAGGCGGGCTGGGTGCCCAGGCCGAGGAGCGTGAGGTAGCCGCCCCAGGAGCCGCCGGTCAGGACGAGGCGGTCGGGGTCGGCGAGGCCGGACTCGACCGCCCAGTCCCGGACCGCCGCCACGTCCTCCAGCTCGATCAGGCCCACCCGGTGCTTCAGCGCGTCCGTCCAGGCCCGGCCGTAACCCGTGGAGCCGCGGTAGTTGATGCGGACCACCGCGTACCCGTGGTCCACCCAGGCCGCCGGGCCCGCCGCGAAGCCGTCGCTGTCGTGCCAGGTCGGGCCGCCGTGCAGGTCGAAGACGGTGGGGAGGGGGCCGACGGCTCCGGCCGGCTTCTGGATCAGGGCGTGGATGGGGCCGCCGGGGCCCTCCACCCACGCGTCCGAGACCGGGACCGACTGCGGGCACCTCATCCCGGGCGGGTCCAGGACCACCTCGCCGGTCGTCGAGCGGACCACCGGCGGCTCGGCGGCCGACGACCAGAGGTACTCGACGGTGCCGTCGGGGCGGGCCGTGGCCCCCGAGACGGAGCCCGGCGGGGTCGGGATGCGCGCCAGCTCGTGCGTGGCCAGGTCGTAGCGGAACAGGTCGCTGCGGGCCTTGTGGCTGTGCGCGACGAGCAGCGCGCTGCCGTCCGGGTACCACTCCGCGCTCACGTCGCCCGGCAGGTCGAGGGTCAGGTCCGTCTGCTCGCCGGAGACGACGTCCCAGACCAGGGGCTCCCAGCGGCCGCGCCGCTGGTGGCCGATGAGCAGGCGCGGGTCGCCGTCGACCGGGGCGAAGCCCAGCACCTCCAGGCCCAGCTCCTCCGTGCCGCCGTCGGTGTCGTCGAGGTCGGCGACCGTCGTACCGTCCGGACGGACCACGCGCAGCGCCGAGTGCATCGCGTCACCGTGCTCGGTGTGCTCGATCGCGATCAGCGAGCCGTCGTGGGAGAGGTCGCCGACCCCCGCCGACTCGGCGTGCCGGTAGATCTCCAGCGGCTCCTGGCCTGTTCTGGCCAGGAAGATCGTCGTACCTTCGTCGTCCGTCGAGCGGCCCACGACCGCCGTACGGCCGTCCCGGCCCAGCGCCAGGCCCGAGGGGTACGACGGATCCAGGCCCGGCGTCGCCTCCTCGTCGGCGCCGCCGCCGAAGGGCTGGCGGCGCCAGACACCGAACTCGTCGCCGTCCTTGTCGTCGAACCACCAGATCCACGCGCCGTCCGGGGAGAGCAGGCCGTCCGTCGTGCCGTTCGGCCGGTTCGTCGCCTGGCGCTGCTCCCCGCTCGCACGGTCCCAGGCGTACAGCTCGTACGTCCCCGTCGCGTTCGACACGAACAGGGAACGGTCGGGGGCGTCCTCCGCCCAGTCCGGCAGGGAGACCCGAGGAGCGCGGAAGCGCTTCTCCCAGTCCGGCATGTCGCTCTCACTCATGGCCGCAGTCATGGCCCCATAGTGCCCGTCCCCGCCCGCAAAGCGTCGAGGAGTGTCCGCAGCCTGTGGATAACTTTGCGAACCCCCAGGTAGACGTCCAGGCCGACACCCGCCCGGCAGACCGGTCGGAAGACCGGCCGACAGACCGTCCGACAGACCGGCCGGAAGACCGTCCGGCGGACCGGTCGGCGGACCGGTCGGCAAGGCCGCCGGACGCGCCCACCCCGCCCGTAAACCGCCATGAACCGCCCCGTACCGTGGACGGTGTGTACCGCTTCCTGCTGACACCCCGCTGGTGGGGCATCAACGTTTTCGTGCTGCTCGCCATCCCGTTCTGCATCTTCATGGGGTCGTGGCAGCTGAGCCGCTTCGAGGCGCGTGTCGAGGCGCATCGCAGCGCCGACAAGCAGGTCGAGACGGCGAAGACGGAGGCGGCCCGGCCGCTCGCCGAACTGCTCCCCGTCGACCAGTCGACCTCCGGCCAGCGGGCCACCGTCACCGGCCGGTACGCCAAGCAGCTGCTCGTGCCCGACCGCCAGGTCGACGGGAAGAACGGCTTCTACGTCCTGACCCTGCTGCGCACCGACTCCGGCAGAGCCCTGCCCGTCGTACGCGGCTGGCTGCCCGGCAGGGCCGACGCCGCCAAGGCGCCCGCCCCGCCCACCGGCGAGGTCACCGTCACCGGCGCGCTGCAGGCCTCCGAGACGCCGGGGGACGACGGCGTCAGCGCCCAGGGCGGGCTGCCGTCGGGGCAGACGGCGGCGATCAGCGCGGCCTCACTCGTGAACCTGGTGCCGTACCCCGTGTACGACGCGTGGATCACCCTGGACAAGGCCGACTCGGGGATGACGGCCGTGCCGGCGACCGCGCCGGACAACTCGGGGCTCGACCTGAAGGCGTTCCAGAACCTCGGCTACACCGGTGAGTGGTTCGTGTTCGCGGGGTTCGTGGTGTTCATGTGGTTCCGGCTGCTGCGCCGCGAGGTGGAGTTCGCCCGGGACGCGGCGCTCGGCCTGGTCCCGGACGAGGAAGCCCGGCAGCCGACCGCCGTATGACGAACCCCGCTCTGACGGATCCCGCCCGTCAGACCCCCGTCAGACCCCCGGCAGGACCCCGTCACGCCCCCGGCAGGACCCCGGTCCAGTAGATCGTCCCGGCGCAGGCGTTCGCCACCGTCGCCGAGCCCGTCGGGGACCCGGCCTGCGGGGTGTACGAGACCGCGATGCTCCCGTCGGCCG
The DNA here is from genome assembly GCF_002217755.1 of Streptomyces hyaluromycini. Taxonomy (GTDB): domain Bacteria; phylum Actinomycetota; class Actinomycetes; order Streptomycetales; family Streptomycetaceae; genus Streptomyces; species Streptomyces hyaluromycini. The sequence continues at coordinate 240,968 of NZ_BCFL01000017.1, forward strand.
TGCCGTCCTCGGTGAGCAGCTGGGTGGTGGTGCCGTCCGTCCCGGACGTGGTCGTACCCGCGCTGCTGCTGGCACCCTCGGAGGGGCTCGGGGAGGCCGTGGTGCCGCCCGTGCCGCCGGTGTCGCCGGAGCCGCCGGTGCTGGAGCCGGTGGTCGGGCAGGTCTCCGACGGCACGAAGCCGAACTTCTCCTGGTAGGCCGCGCCGGGCGCCAGGATCAGGCCGGTGAGCTCGCTGGTCGGGTCGGGCAGCCCGGCCGCCGCGTCGCCGGAGGTGTGCCGGACGACCTGGATCTTGGTGGAGTCGGCCGCGCCCTGCGCGAGGAAGGCCACGCTGCCGGGGCCGCCGACGGTACAGCTCGTCGTCGAGACGTTGACGACGCTGAAGGTGCCGTAGACGACGCCCGTCGAGTCGGGGGCGTCGACGGTGGAGGTCGGGGTGCCGAGCTGCGCCGAGGTGCAGACCGGGGCGCTGCTGGCGGCGCTGGCGGTGGGGACGACCTTGGTGCCGGAGACGGCTCCGGTGCTCTCGCTCTTGCCGCCGTCCTTGGCGCCGCCGGGGCTCTCGCCGGTGGCCTGGCCGCTGGTGCCGCCCGCGGTGCTGGCGCCGCCGTCCGGGTTCTTGCCGCCGGTGGAGCCGCCCTGCGCCTGGGAGGCCTGGCCGGCCATGGAGGTGTTGGGGTCGGTGCCGCCGGAGTTGGAGACGTGGATGAGGGCGGGGACCGCGGTGCCGATGAACAGGGCCGCGGCGGCCATGCCGACGGCGGCCTGGCGCTTGCGGGCCCGGCGGGCGGGCACCGCGCGGCGCAGGTGGTCGAGGGAGCCGTCGCGCGGCGCGAGGTCGTCGACCGCGGTGTGCAGCAGCCGGCGCAGGGCCAGCTCGTCCGCGTCGAGCCCGTCCAGGGCTTCGGGGCCGTCGGCGCCGGCCCCGAAGCCGGGGCCGAGCCCGCTCCGGAGCCCTTCAGGGCCCGGTCCCAGGCCCTCGGGGCCCTTTTCGTCGGGGCCGTGGTTCACAGTTCCGTTCCCAGCGTGCGATTGCGTGTGCTCTTGCTCGTGCTGCCGTGGCGCCGGCTCCCCCGAACCGGGCCTCGGACCGGGCCCGGAACCGGGCTCATGACCTTGCGTCGGCTCGTGCCAGGCGTAGGGCTCGTGGCGATCATGCGAGTCGCCTCCCTGGGGGCTGTCCGTCATGCCGTCGACTCCATCGCCACCCGCAGGGCCGCGATACCGCGCGAACCGTACGCCTTCACCGAGCCCAGCGAGATGCCGAGCGTCTCGGCGACCTGGGCCTCGGTCATGTCGGCGAAGTAGCGCAGGACGAGGACCTCGCGCTGGCGGCGCTGGAGGCCCTTCATCGCCTTGATCAGGTCGCGCCGCTCCAGCTGGTCGTAGGCGCCTTCCTCGGCGCTGGCCGCGTCCGGCATCGGCTTGGAGAGGAGCTTGAGGCCGAGGATGCGGCGGCGCAGCGCGGAGCGGGAGAGGTTGACGACCGTCTGGCGCAGGTAGGCCAGGGTCTTCTCCGGGTCCCGGACGCGTTTGCGGGCGGAGTGGACGCGGATGAACGCCTCCTGGACGACGTCCTCGCAGGAGGCGGTGTCGTCGAGGAGGAGCGCGGCAAGGCCGAGGAGCGAGCGGTAGTGCGCCCGGTAGGTCTCGGTGAGGTGGTCGACGGTGGTACCGGCCGCGGCCGGCGTCTCGTCGGCACCGTCGCGCTGGCTGGGTATGCGGGTGGGCCGCGCTGCGGGCATGGGCGCGATCACCGGCATGCCGCCGGGCGTGCCGGGCATGCGGGGGCGCAGGCCGGCGCGGGGCGGCCGTAGGGCCGTCGCGCCGCGGGGCGCACTGAGTTCGAGAACCTCTGCCACGCCAGTTGGACACGTCTACCCCCGCTGGGGTTGTACGTGCCGGGCATCACTTTTACGTCGGGCATGTCGGACGGGCACCCGCCGAGCCCGCCGGCAGCGCGCACACCGGATCCGCCGGGTGGGCCGGCCGGGCCGGTCGGCGCCGTTCCACGCGCGTCCGGCAGCACACCCGACGGTGCCTCAATTGCCGTCATGCGACCCGCTCTTCCCCTATATCCCATTATGAACGGGCGTCCCCACGCCCCGATCACGGCGTCCCCACGCCAGGATCATGCGTCCCCAGGACCCGAAGGCCCGATCACGTAAGCGCCCGGTAAGACAGGCGACCGCAAAGACGCTCCCCGCCGCCCGCATGGTTGCGGAGGACGGGGAGCAAAATCTTCGAACGCCGAAGGGTCAAGGTTCAAGAGGTTTGGACCATGCTCCGGGACACATTTCTTACGCAGACCCTACCTGTGGGCCCGCTCCCACCCGGCGCGCCTACAGGGCGTTTGCCGTGGTCACCGGCTGTTCACACAAAATCCGCCGTACCTGAACGGCCGGTCAGTTCCGCCGCCACCAACTCGGCGATCTGCGCGGTGTTCAGAGCGGCCCCTTTGCGAAGATTGTCCCCGCACACGAAGAGTTCCAGCGCGGTCGGATCGTCGAGCGCCCGCCGCACCCGCCCGACCCAGGTCGGATCCGTGCCCACCACGTCTGCAGGGGTCGGGAACTCGCCGGCGGCCGGGTTGTCGAAGAGGACGACACCCGGGGCCGTGTCCAGGATCTCCCGGGCCCCGTCGACCGTGACCGCGCCCTGGAACCTGGCGTGCACCGTCAGGGAGTGGGTGGTGACCACCGGAACCCGCACGCACGTCACCGCGACCGGCAGCTTCGGCAGTCCGAGGATCTTGCGGGACTCGTCCCGTACCTTCATCTCCTCCGACGACCAGCCGTCCTCCCGCAGCGACCCGGCCCACGGGACGACGTTGAGCGCCACCGGCTCCGGGAACGGCCCGGTCAGGTCCCCGACCGCCCGCCGCACGTCACCGGGCTTGGTGCCCAGCTCCGTGCCGGCGACCATCGACAGCTGGGCCCGCAGCGTCTCCACACCGGCCCGCCCTGCCCCGCTCACCGCCTGGTACGACGACACCACCAGTTCGCGCAGCCCGAACTCGGCGTGCAGCGCGCCCAGGGCGACGATCATCGACAGGGTGGTGCAGTTGGGGTTGGCGATGATCCCGCGCGGCCGGTTGCGGGCGCAGTGCGGATTGACCTCGGGGACGACGAGCGGTACCTCGGGGTCCATCCGGAAGGCCCCGGAGTTGTCCACGACGACCACGCCCCTGGCCGCGGCGATCGGCGCCCAGCGCGCGGACACCTCGTCGGGTACGTCGAACATCGCGACGTCGATCCCGTCGAAGGCCTCCTCCGACAGCGCGACGACCTCGACCTCGGCCCCGCGCACGGTCAGCTTGCGGCCGGCCGAGCGCGGGGTGGCGACCAGGCGGATCTCGCCCCAGACGTCCGCTCGCTGGGACAGGATCTGGAGCATGACCGTGCCGACGGCCCCGGTCGCTCCCACGACCGCGAGCGCCGGCTTGGCAGTCATCGGCCGGTGCCTCCGTAGACCACGGCCTCGTCGGTGTCGGAGTCCAGTCCGAAGGCGGTGTGCACGGCGCGCACGGCCTCCGGCACGTCGTCGGCGCGGGTGACGACCGAGATGCGGATCTCGGAGGTCGAGATCAGCTCGATGTTCACGCCGGCGTCGGACAGGGCCTCGAAGAAGGAGGCGGTGACCCCCGGGTTGGTCTTCATGCCTGCGCCGACCAGCGAGATCTTGCCGATCTGGTCGTCGTAGCGCAGCGAGTCGAAGCCGATGCCCGACCGGTTGCGCTCCAGCGCGTCGATGGCCTTGCGGCCCTCGGTCTTCGGGAGCGTGAAGGAGATGTCCGTCAGGCCGGTGGCGGCGGCGGACACGTTCTGCACGACCATGTCGATGTTGATCTCGGCATCGGCGATGGTCCGGAAGATGGCGGCGGCCTCGCCCGGCTTGTCGGGCACACCGACGACCGTGATCTTGGCCTCGGAGGTGTCGTGCGCGACACCGGAGATGATGGCCTGCTCCACCTTCTTGTCCCCAATCGGCTTGCTGCTGACCCACGTGCCCTGCAGTCCGCTGAAGCTGGACCGGACGTGGATCGGGATGTTGTAGCGGCGGGCGTACTCCACACAGCGGTGGAGCAGCACCTTGGAACCGGAGGCGGCGAGCTCCAGCATGTCCTCGAAGGCGATCCAGTCGATCTTCCGCGCCTTCTTCACCACGCGCGGGTCGGCGGTGAACACACCGTCGACGTCGGTGTAGATCTCGCAGACCTCGGCGTCGAGCGCGGCGGCGAGCGCCACCGCGGTCGTGTCGGACCCGCCGCGCCCCAGCGTGGTGATGTCCTTCTTGTCCGCGCTGACGCCCTGGAACCCGGCCACGATCGCGATGTTGCCCTCGTCGAGCGCCGTCCTGATCCGCCCTGGCGTGACGTCGATGATCCGGGCTTTGTTGTGGACCGAGTCGGTGATGACGCCTGCCTGGCTGCCGGTGAACGACTGGGCCTCGTGGCCCAGGTTTTTGATCGCCATGGCCAGCAGGGCCATGGAGATACGCTCTCCGGCGGTCAGCAGCATGTCGAACTCACGCCCGGCAGGCATCGGGGATACCTGCTCGGCGAGATCGATCAGCTCGTCCGTCGTGTCGCCCATCGCGGAAACGACGACAACCACCTGGTTGCCGTTCTTCTTCGCTTCCACGATTCGCTTGGCGACGCGCTTGATGCCCTCGGCATCGGCAACGGAGGAGCCTCCGTACTTCTGCACGACAAGGCCCACGTGCGCTCCTCGCTCGGTTTGTTTGTGTCGGCTCAGTTTAACGAGCGTCCGAATTCCACCAGCGCGCTCCCGCATGGTGAGACGTCGGCACTCGCCACCGGAACCTGCCCAGCGGACGGCACACCACGCGGAAAGTGCCCTGCCTCACAGCGAACTCCATGAATGAAGTTTCAAGATTTAAGGTACGGGGCGTGCGCGTACTTCTGCTGGAAGACGACGAGCCGGTCGCGGAATCCCTCCGGCGCGGCCTCAAGCGGTACGGCTTCGATCAGCGCGCGCAGCGACGAGACGGGCCGGGTGGTCGGTACGGATCCTGTTGCTGACGGTCGGGAGCAGCACCGCGTCCTTGGCGTAGAGGCCGGCCACCTTCTCCGGGTCACCGGTCCGCAGGGCGGCGTTCCACCGGTCGAAGAGGGCTGCGATCTGCTTCTTGCTCGGCTCGTGCCGCGGCTCGGAGCCGCCGGCCCGGCTCACGCCCGCGCTCACCGTGGCGGCGGTGACAAGGGCGGTGACGACTGCGGCGCGTATACGTGTCTTTCGGGTCATGGCCCAGGACTCGCTTTCCGCTGGTTAACGCCCGTACAGCCGACGTACAGCGCAGGTGCAGGGCTGAGCCAATTCCCTCAGCCGCGCAGCAGACTGACCCCGGCACCGAGCGAGACGACCCCCATCCCGACGGCGGTCAGCACGCCCTGCGTGCCGTCGACGACGAAGGGCGCGACGGCCGCGACGACGAGGTTGAAGAGGAAGAGGAACCAGAGGACGGGCCGGGAGGCGAGCAGCGACTTCATGGGAGATGTCCTTGTCCGGGAGCGGTTGGCCTGGCGAGATCAACGATTCCGTCTCCCGGGGACCGCAACGAGGGAGTGCGCTCCCGAACCGTTGGTGTAGGCAGATACACCATGACGGCGTTGATCCTTCTCACCGGCATCGTGCTGCTGGGCGCGAGCGTGCAGTGGCTGACCGGCATGGGCTTCGCGCTGGTCGCCGTACCGGCCCTGATCCTCCTGCTCGGCCCCGCCGAGGGCGTCGCACTCGCCAACTGCGCGGCGGGCGCGATCAGTGTGGTGGGCCTGGCGGGCGGCTGGCGCCGGGTCCGTCCGGCGGCGATGGTCCCGCTGTGCGCGGCGGCGGCCTGCACGGTCCCGGCGGGGACCTGGCTGACCCGCCAACTCCCGCCACCGCTGCTCCTCTTGACGATGGGCGCCCTGGTGACCGCGGCCGTGCTCCTGGTCATGCGCGGCGCCCGCCTCCCCGCCCTCCGCGGCCGGGGCGGCGCGCTGACGGCCGGCGCGGTCGGCGGCTTCATGAACTCGGCGGCGGGCGTGGGCGGCCCGCCGATCTCCCTCTACGCCCTCAACGCGGGCTGGACGGTACGCGAGTTCGTCCCGAACGCCCAGTTCTACGGCGTGGTCGTGAACGCCTTCTCGGTGACGGCGAACGGGGTGCCGGGGCTGGGCGCGGCGAAGTGGACGGCGGTGGCCGCGGCGATGGTGGCGGGCGGGGTGATCGGGAGAACGGTGGGCGACCGCCTCCCCGAACACCACACCCGCCGCCTGGTCCTCCTGCTGGCCCTGACGGGCGGGGTCACGGCGGTGGCGAAGGGGCTGTGGACGCTGTGACCCCCGTCCAAGCGGGTTGATCGGGTCGGCGTCCGCTGACAGGCTGCCGCCGTGGATCTGGGACTCGCGGGGAAGTCGGCCTTCATCACTGGCGGAAGCAGTGGCATCGGGCTGGCCATCGGCCTGGCCCTGCGGGAGGAGGGGGCCGCGGTCACCGTCTGCGGACGGGATCCGGAACGGCTGGAGGAGTCAGGGCTGCCCGGCGTCCAGGCGGACGTCACGGATCCGGACGCACTCGCCCGGGCCGTCGACGAGGCGGCCGAGCGGATGGGCGGGCTCGACCTGCTGGTGGCCAATGCGGGCGGGGTGTCCGGGGGCGGGTTGCTGGACTCGACGCCCGAGGACTGGCTGCGGACGTACGAGTTGAACGTGCTGCACGCCGCCCATGCCATCCGCACCGCGGTGCCGCACTTCGAGCGGCGCGGGGGCGGCAGCGCACTCATCGTGGCGTCGATCACCGGGTGGAAACCGGGCCCCAGGTCGTCGTACGCCTCGGCGAAGGCGGCGGAGATCCACCTCGCCGCCACGCTCGGCCAGGAGCTGGGCCCGCGCAACATCCGGGTGAATGCGCTCAGTCCGGGTTCGGTGATGTTCGAGGGCGGGGGTTGGGCCTGGTTCCGGGACAACCGCCCGGAGCAGTACGAGGCTTTCGCCCGCGCCGACTTCCCCCGCGGACGGCTGGTCGAACTGCAGGAGGTCGCGGACGTGGCGTGCTTCCTCCTGTCGCCCCGTGCGGGCGGGGTCAACGGCGCCAACATCTGCGTGGACGGCGCCCAGGACCACCCGAGCGCGGGCCGCTTCTTCCCGTGAACAGCTCCTGGTCCACGAAGTCCTGGGGCGGGTGCCGACCGAGGACGGGAGCTGTCCTACTTGGAGGAGGACCGTACTCCCAGTGCCCCGCCGATCTCCTGTTCCATGACCTGGCCCGCCTCGAACTCCAGTGTCTCGTCGCCGATCGTGTCCTGGTCGGTGTCCAGGCCGTCCAGTTCGTCCAGGGGCTGGTTCAGGCGGACGTGGATCAGGACGGACTGGAGGGCGCGCAGGACCGCGGAGGCGGTGGGGCCCCAGTTGGAGAAGTAGGAGAACTGCCACCACCACAGGGCCTCCGTGGTGCGGCCCGAGCGGTAGTGGGCCATGCCGTGGCGGAGGTCGGTGATGATGTCGGCCAGGTCGTCCGAGATGCGGGCCGGGACGGGCGCCTTGCGGGGCTCGTAGGGGTCGAAGACCTCGGAGTAGACGTCGATGGGGTCGAGCAGGCGCGCGAAGTTCTCGCGGAGCTGGTCGACGTCCGGCTCCGGGCCCAGGTCCGGCTCGTAGCGCTCGTCGGGGACGATGTCCTCGTGCGCGCCGAGCCGGCCGCCGGCCAGCAGGAGCTGGGAGACCTCCAGGAGGAGGAAGGGGACCGCCGAGTCCGGCTCGTCGCCCTTCGACACCTCCGTCACGGCCACCAGGAAACTCTCCACCTGGTCGGCGATCTGGACCGCGAAGTCGTCAGGGTTCTGCGCGGTCGCGTGCAGCGTGGCGTCAGACATCTAGGAGTCGTCTCCCCTCGAAGGCGCGGCCGAGCGTGACCTCGTCCGCGTATTCCAGGTCGCCACCCACCGGGAGGCCGCTGGCCAGGCGGGTGACCTTCAGGCCCATGGGTTTGATCATGCGGGCGAGGTAGGTGGCAGTCGCCTCGCCCTCCAGGTTCGGGTCCGTGGCCAGGATCAGCTCGGTGACCGTGCCGTCGGCCAGACGCGTGAGGAGTTCTCTTATCCGGAGGTCGTCGGGGCCGACGCCCTCGATCGGGCTGATCGCGCCGCCGAGCACGTGGTAACGGCCGCGGAACTCCCGCGTGCGCTCGATCGCGACGACGTCCTTCGGCTCCTCCACGACACAGATCACCGTCGGGTCGCGGCGGGCGTCACGGCAGATGTTGCACAGTTCCTCCTGTGCCACGTTGCCGCAGGTCGCGCAGAAGCGGACCTTCGCCTTCACCTCCAGGAGAGCCTGCGCCAGACGCCGTACGTCCGTGGGCTCCGCCTGCAGGATGTGGAAGGCGATCCGCTGCGCGCTCTTGGGACCGACGCCGGGAAGCCGCCCCAGCTCGTCGATGAGGTCCTGGACCACGCCTTCGTACAACGGACTGCCCTTCCTGGAGTCTTTCGGTACGTACGGTAGTTGGCTGCCGCCTGTCCTAGGAAGGCGGTACGAGTGTCGTGCGGGCGACGAACATCAGAACGGCAGGCCCGGGATGCCGCTGCCGCCGCCCAGACCCTGCGCCAGCGGGCCCAGCTTCTGCTGCTGGAGCGCCTGGGCGTTCTCACTGGCCGCCTGCACCGCCGCGATGATCAGGTCGGCGAGGGTCTCGGTGTCCTCCGGGTCCACCGCCTTCGGGTCGATCTTCAGCGCGCGCAGTTCGCCGGAGCCGGTCACGGTGGCCTTCACCAGGCCGCCGCCCGCCTGTCCGTCGACCTCCGTGTTCGCCAGTTCCTCCTGGGCCCGTGCCAGGTCCTGCTGCATCTTCTGGGCCTGCTGGAGCAGCTGCTGCATGTTGGGCTGGCCACCACCGGGGATCACGATCAGCTCCTGGGTCGGGTCCGGATTTTCTCTGTTGTGGATGAGCCTACGTGGTCGACGCAGCCATCGCCCCGCCACTCTTTCGAGTGAGATTCCCGAGATGCCTATACCTGATCAAGGCCCACTTCTGGGCGTAAAAGAGGCGAAAGCAAGGCCCCCGCCACCCATTGGGCGGTAGGAAGGGTTCCCGTCGTCAGCATTCATTGTCAGGTCCAGTGCCAGGTCCGATGTCACGGAACGTGACCGGTCGGGATCAGTTAGGGAGTGCCGGGTGGGTCAGCCGGAGATGCAGCCCGAGGGACCGCCCCAGGACGGGCGGGGCGGCGAGGGCGCGGCCGGACTGCGGCCGGGTGATCTGACCGGGCGGGCGTTCCCGCTCGGGGACTGGGGTGAGCCGGCCGAGCGGCTCGACGAGCTGTACCGGTGGGTGGAGCGCGGGGCGCTGGAGACGGCCGCGTGGTATCTGGCGGACCGGGTGTGGAAGCGGCGGGGGGCGAGGGCGCTGCGGTGCGGGGCGGCCGTGGGGGCGGTGCTGGGGGCCGCGCTGCCGTTGCTTGACCTCACCGGGGTGGTCGGCGGGGTCGCGCCCTGGGGGTACCTCTCGCTGCTGATGGCGGTGTCCTGCGTCGGTGTCGACCGGTTCTTCGGGGTGACGTCCGGCTGGATAAGGGACATGGCCACCGCGCAGGCCGTGCAGCGGCGGCTGCAGGTGTTGCAGTTCGACTGGGCGTCGGAGAGTGTGCGGGAGGTGCTGGGGCCGGCGGAGGGGACGGCGAGCGAGGCGAGCGAGCGGTGCCTGGGGGTGCTGCGGCGGTTCTCGGAGGACGTGACCGAGCTGGTCCGTACGGAGACGGCCGACTGGATGGTGGAGTTCCGGACGGGGCCGACGCCGCTGGGCATGCAGGCGACGGTGGCGGCGGGGCCGCGGGCGGATGCGGGGCATCTGAACGGGCGGTTTCCGCTGCCGGGCCCTAACGGGGCGCGGCCGAACATGCCGAGACAGAGGCCGCCGGAACCGAGGTGAGGTGAGGTGAGGGGGTGCGCGTCGTGGGTTCGGTGCAGCGCCGTTGGGGGTTTCGCGCAGTTCCCCGCGCCCCTGAAGGGGGTGGTTTCGCCCCGTGGCTCAGTGCCGCACCGTGGGGGCTGATCGCGCAGTTCCCCGCGCCCCTTACGGGGCGCTGCAGCCCCGCACCTCTAGCCCGCACCCCCAAAGGGGCGCGTGAAGGGGCCGTACTAATTGTCAGGACGGCCGAATGTCTTGACATCTCTGGAAGTGGCGCCGCATCGTGGGCACGCAAGCTCTGGACGGTCCAAAGAAGGGCAGCCACATGGTGCGTACGGTCGGGGTCGCCGTCGTCGGGTTCGGGTGGATGGGGCGGGTGCATACCCAGGCCTACCAGCGGGTCCCCCACCACTTCCCGCAGCTGCCCGTACGGCCCGAGCTGGTGACCGTCGCCGAGGAGGTGCCGGGGCGGGCCGAGGAGGCCGCCGAGCAGTTCGGGTTCCCGAGCACCACCCGAAACTGGCGGGACGTGGCGGCCGACCCGCGTGTCCACGCCGTCAGCATCACCGCGCCGAACTTCCTGCACCGCGAGATCGGCGTCGCCATGGCCGAGGCCGGCAAGCACATATGGATCGAGAAGCCGGTCGGGCTGACCGCGGAGGACGCCCGCGCGGTGGCGGACGCGGTGGCCAAGGCCGGGGTGCGCGGGACGGTCGGGTTCAACTACCGCAACGCGCCGGCCGTCGCGTACGCGCGTGAGCTGCTCGCCTCCGGTGAGCTGGGGACCGTGACGCATGTCCGCGTCCGGCTGTTCAGCGACTACGCCGCACATCCCGACGGCGCCCTGACCTGGCGGTACGAGCGGGCCCGGGGCGGTGGCGGGGTGCTCGGCGACCTGGCCTCGCACGGCGTCGACCTGGCCCGCTTCCTGCTCGGCGACATCGAGTCGCTGGCCGCCGACACGGCCGTGTTCATCCCGGAGCGCGCCCGCCCCACCGGCGCCACCGCCGGCCACACCCTCGCCACCGGCGGCGAGCTCGGCCCGGTCGAGAACGAGGACTACGTCAACTGCCTGCTGCGCTTCGCCTCCGGCGCCCGGGGTGTCCTGGAGGCCTCCCGGGTCTCGGTCGGCGAGCAGAACAACTACGGCTTCGAGGTGCACGGCACCAAGGGCGCCGTCTTCTGGGACTACCGGCGGATGGGCGAGCTGGGCGTCAGCCGTGGCACCTCCTACCAGGACCAGCCTGTCTCCACGGTCTTCGTCGGACCCGGCCACGGCGAGTACGGCGCCTTCCAGCCCGGCGCCGCCAACGCCATGGGCTACGACGACCTCAAGGTGATCGAGGCCCGCAACTTCCTGCGCTCCGTCGCCGAGGGCACCTCCTACGGCCCGACCCTGGAGGACGCCGTGCACAGCGCGACCGCCCTCGACGCGATGAGCCGCTCGGCCGCGCAGGGGACCTGGGTCACCCTCGGCTGAACCCCGGCCGGGGAGCGCTCACGCGCAGAGTTTCATGGTCGCCGGCGCGTAGCAGGCCACATGCCCGTACGAGCGGATCACGTCCTGGCCGTTCCCCTTCTCGACGTACGACAGGAAGCTCGACGCCAGTGAGGTGGCCGACGGCTGGCCGTAGGTGTACGCGTACTCGATCTCGCGGTACGGGTACGGGCTGACGCCGCGCTCGATCGCGTCCACCGACGGGGCGTTGGCGTCCAGGGAGAGGATGTGCAGGCCCTTCGCATGCTCCGCCACGTTCAGCTCGGCGTAGCCGACCGCGCCCTTCAGCCCGGCCACCTGCGACAGCACCTGGTCGGTGGAGTCCAGCTCGCAGCGGATCACCTTCGCCGTCGGGTCGTCCTTGTGCACGCAGTCCACGGAGGAGTTGGCGATCTCGCCACGCTTCAGCACCCGCCGCTGGAAGACCTGCCGGGTCCCGGAGTTGGCGTCCCGGCTGACCAGCACCACCTGCAGGTCGGGGCCGCCCAGCTGCTTCCAGTTGGTGATCTCGCCCCGGTACAGCCGTCGTACCTCGGCCGTGGTGAGGTTGCGCAGCGGCACGTCGTCGTTCACGACCAGCGCGAAGACCACCAGGGCGACCCGGTTCTCCTTCAGTTCGGGCATGTCGGTGGGCTTGGGCCCGTCGGAGAGCGCCAGCACCGACGGGGAGCCCGTCTTCGCGCCCGCCCCGGCGTCGTTCAGCTCCCTGATCCCGGCGGTCGAGCCGCGCGCGTCCACCGTGATCGACGCGCCCGCGCAGTCCTTCTCGTACTTCTTCGCCGCGTCCCGCATCACGGGGGCGAAGGCGGTCGAGCCGATGACCCGCAGCGAGCCCTTCGCGCAGCCCATCGGCGGCGGGGTGTCGTCGCGGGCCACGACGATCGTGGCGAGGGTGAGCACGCTGAGCGTCAGCATGATGGTGATCAGCCGGGAGGCGCGGCTGAACAGGGGCGTGGCGTCGTCGGGGGTGGCACTGCGGTTGGGGTGCACCTCGCCGTCGTGGAGCCCGCCGACGATCCTGATCTCCCGGCCGACGTCACCGCCGGACAGCAGCACAAGGAGCTTGAAGTGCTCGCCGTGGTTGAGCGGGACCCGCGGGATGCGCAGGGTGTTGCCCGAGTAGCCGAAGCCGCGCTCCGGGGTGAAGTGCGGCATGAGGTGGTCGCTGTCGGTCGGCTGGGTGACCGAGACGCCCCGGATGACGCGGTCGGCGAACACGGCGGTCAGACCGTGCAGTTCGGGACTGGTGTAGTCGTCGCGGCCGATGCCCTGGGAGCCGTCGTTCTCGATGCGCAGCAGGACCAGGGTGGCACCGGCCATGTCCGGGGCCTCGTCGAAGAGGCCCAGGCGCCTGCCGATACGGCCCGAACGGACGTCGTCGCCGATCGGGTTGTCCATCTGGACGCGGTAGCCGATCCGTTTGCGGCGCGGGACTCGGCGCTCGTACCAGAAGATGCCCGCGGACGCGACGATGCCGAGCACCGCGGTGCCCACGGCGACGATGTTCTCCGTGCTCAGCCACTCCATGTGGGTGCCCCCGCCACTCCCCGGAGTCGGATGGTGCGGTCACCGTAAGGGGCAGGATGCGGTTGCGAAGGGACATACCGGTCACCCGCACTGTTGTTCGCCGAACGTTCAACTTCCTCGGGCCGAGCGGCAGTTCACTTCTTGCTGTAGGTCAGGCTCTCGTTGCCGTCCTTCGTCACGCGCTTCAGCTTGCCGCCCGACAGCAGGGTCACCTCGGTGGCCTCTCCGGCGCTGCACGACGAACGGGGCTTGCCGGACGTGACCGTGGAGGGGCCGATCTCCAACGGGCCGTCGGAACCGGGCTTTTCGGCCAGCTTCGCCGTGAACTCGCAGTGGTAGCCGGGACCGTCCGCCACCAGGGTGAGGACCTTGTCGCCCACGGCCCCCTGGCGGATGGTCAGTTCGCGGGTGTTGTGTCCGGTGTCGTTGTCTATCGACGTGGCCCAGGTGCCGAGGAAGCCGCTCGGGACGGTGCCCTTCGGGGCGGCCGAAGAAGAGGGCGACTTCGTGGGCGTCGGCTCGCCCGAGGCGGTGGGGGCGGTGGCCGACGGGGTGGGGGTGACCTTGCCGGCCGCCTTGCCGTCCGCGCCGTCGCCGCCGCCGCTCTGCATGAGCGCGTACACCGAGCCGCCCGCGGCCAGGAGCACGACCAGCGCGATGGTGACGAGGAGAGCGGTGGAGCGGGGGGTGCGGCGGGTCTCGTCGGCGGGGACGGGGTCGGGGTCGTAGAGGGGAGGCGGGGGTGCGTAGATCTGGGTGGGGTCGGGGGTGGTGACGGGGGCGGTGGCGGCGTAGGGGTTGTACGGCTGCGGCTGTGGGTGCGGGTGCTGGTGGGGTTGGTTCGGGTAGCCGTAGGCCGGGTGGGCGGGGGCGTGTTCGGGGGACGGGGGGTCGAGTGTCGGCTGCGGGTGGTTCGTGGCTGGTCGCGCAGTTCCCCGCGCCCCTGAGGGAGTTGCCCCTTGCGCCCATTGATTCGGTGCCGCGGATGCCGCTGCCTCGTTCAGCGCCCCGTAGACCGTCGGGTCCTCCACCTCCAGCAGCTCCACGGCGTGGCGGCCCAGTTGGGCCACCAGGGAGCCCGGCAGCCACGGGTCCCTCGACCGGCCCTCCCAGACCGTGTCGCCCGCTCCCGTCCGGGCCAGGATCGCGTCCAGCGACGGACGGGCCGCCGGGTCCTTGCGCAGGCAGTCGCGGACCACGTCGGCGATGTCCTCGGGGAGGCCGGAGAGGTCGGGGTCCTCCTGGGCGATCCGGAACATCAGGGCGTGGGCACCGCCCTCGGTGGAGCCGAAGGGAAGCCGGCCGGTGGCCGCGTAGGCGAGCACCGAGCCGAGGCAGAAGATGTCGCAGGCCGGTGTGATCCGGTCGCCGCGCACCTGCTCGGGGGCCATGAAGCCGGGCGAACCGAGGAGGGAACCGGTCTGGGTGAGCCGTTCGCCGGGCAGCGTCTCCAGTGCCCGCGCGATGCCGAAGTCGATGACCCGGGGGCCCTCTATGGTGAGCATCACGTTGGACGGCTTGAGGTCCCGGTGGACGATCCCGGCCGCGTGGATGTTGCCGAGCGCGTGCGCGAGACCGGCGGCGAGGATGCGCACCGACCGCTCGGGCAGCGGCCCGTGGTCGTGCTCGACGACCCGCTGGAGGCTCGGCCCGGCCACATAGCCGGTGGCCACCCAGGGCACGGCGGCCTCGGTGTCGGCGTCGAGAACGGGCGCGGTCCAGAACCCGCCGACCCGCTGGGCGTTGCGCACCTCCTGCCGGAAACGCTCCCGGAACTCCTCGTGCTCGGCGAGCTCCGCCCGTACCAGCTTCACGGCGACCGTACGACCGCGCTCCGACCGGGCGAGGTACACATGCCCCATCCCGCCCGCACCGAGCCGCGCCAGCAGCCGGTAGCGACCGATGTGCTGCGGATCCCCCGGCCCCAGCTTCTCCATGGCAGATCCGCTCCTTGCTCACACTTGTGATCGAGCCGAGAATAATGCGGCCGTTCCGGGGATCGCGCCGCGCTATGTCTACGGTTACGTAACAGGCACCGGTGCCGTTCGCCCGACCGTGTCCCCAGGCTGTGGACAACCTGTCGCGGAATCCCCCTGACCACGGAACATGTCGCCGATACCGCTCACCTGCCGGACACTCCTACGCTCCCGGGCATGACCCCTCAGCCCAATCCCCAGGCCGGAGCCGCCGTGAAGGCGGCCGATCGCGCGCACGTCTTCCACTCCTGGTCCGCGCAGGACCTCATCGACCCGCTCGCCGTGGCCGGCGCCGAAGGGTCGTACTTCTGGGACTACGACGGCAGGCGCTACCTGGACTTCACCAGCGGGCTCGTCTTCACCAACGTCGGCTACCAGCACCCGAAGGTGGTCGCCGCCATCCAGGAGCAGGCCGCGAAGATGACGACCTTCGCGCCCGCCTTCGCCGTCGAGGCCCGGTCGGAGGCGGCCCGGCTGATCGCCGAGCGCACGCCCGGCGACCTGGACAAGATCTTCTTCACCAACGGCGGCGCCGACGCCATCGAGCACGCCGTGCGGATGGCGCGGCTGCACACCGGGCGCCCGAAGGTGCTGTCCGCCTACCGCTCGTACCACGGCGGCACCCAGCAGGCGATCAACATCACCGGCGACCCGCGCCGCTGGGCCTCCGACGGCGCCGCCGCCGGGGTCGTGCACTTCTGGGCGCCCTTCCTCTACCGCTCCCGCTTCTACGCGGAGACCGAGGAGCAGGAGACCGCGCGGGCGCTGGAGCACCTGGAGACGACCCTCGCCTTCGAGGGGCCGGGGACGGTCGCGGCCATCGTGCTGGAGACCATCCCCGGGACCGCGGGGATCATGGTGCCGCCGGCCGGGTATCTGGCGGGGGTCCGGGAGATCTGCGACAAGTACGGGATCGTCTTCGTTCTGGACGAGGTCATGGCCGGGTTCGGACGGACCGGGGAGTGGTTCGCCGCCGACCTGTTCGGGGTCGTACCGGACCTGATGACCTTCGCCAAGGGCGTGAACAGCGGGTATGTGCCGCTGGGCGGTGTGGCCATCAGCGGGAAGATCGCCGAGACCTTCGCCAAGCGGCCCTACCCGGGCGGGCTGACGTACTCCGGGCATCCGCTGGCCTGTGCCGCCGCCGTCGCGACGATCAACGTGATGGCGGAGGAGGGGGTCGTCGAGAACGCGAAGCGGCTGGGCGCGGAGGTCGTGGGGCCGGCGCTCGCCTCGCTCGCCGAGCGGCACCCGAGTGTGGGCGAGGTCCGCGGGGTCGGCATGTTCTGGGCGCTCGACCTGGTGAAGAACCGGGAGACCCGGGAGCCGCTGGTGCCGTACAACGCGGCCGGGGAGGCGAACGCGGCGATGGCCGCCTTCGGCGCTGCGGCGAAGAAGCAGGGGCTGTGGCCGTTCGTGAACATGAACCGGACGCATGTCGTGCCGCCGTGCAATGTCAGTGAGGCCGAGCTGAAGGAAGGGTTCGCTGCGCTGGACGCCGCGCTGAGTGTGGCCGACGAATACACGGTGGCTTGAGGTCGCGTTTTGACTGCGGGTGCGTGGGGGCTGGTCGCGCCCACGCGGCGGCAGCCGCAAATCCGATACAGCCCCGCGCCCCTATGGGGCGCGTCCTCACGGGCGGCTCACAGGAACCGTAGAAAGGACCCACGGGTAGCTTCCCGGGTACAGAAGGAGTACACCCGGAACCCGAACGCGTAAGGTGGCGTGCTCGTACATGTATCTGTGAGCGAGCACGTCACCCGTACGCGTGAGGAGAGGCACCCGACGATGCCCGGCAACGGCGCTGTGACCCGCAGTACCCTGCGCCAGCAGATCGCGGACGCGCTCCGTGACGAGGTGCTCGCCGGGCGGCTGCAGCCGGGCCGGGAGTTCACCGTCAAGGAGATCGCCGAGCAGTACGGGGTCTCCGCCACGCCGGTCCGCGAGGCGCTGGTCGACCTGTCCGCGCAGGGCATCCTCGACGCCGACCAGCACCGCGGCTTCCGGGTGCCGGAGTACACGTTCGCCGACTACCGGGGCATGATCGAGGCCCGCAGCCTGGTCACCGACGGCATGTTCCAGGCCCTCGCCCACGGCCTCCACCCGGCCTTCAAGGACCCCGAGGAGCCCCGGGTCGCGGCCGCGCTGGCCGCGGTCCGCCGGCGCGGCGAGGAGGCGCAGCGCGCCGCTACCGCCGGTGACCTGACCATCCTCATCGGCTACGACCTGCGGTTCTGGCGGGAGCTGTCGGCCCTGTTCGGCAACCCCTACCTCGCCGACTTCCTGCACCGGCTGCGCGTGCAGTCCTGGGTGTGCGCGGTGCAGCATCTGCGCCGGCTGCCCGATCTACGCGGGTATCTGTGGTCCCGGCACACCGAGTTGGTCGACGCGCTGTCCCGCCGGGACACCGAGTCCGCCCGGGGGATCGTCGCCGCGTACAACACGCACTCCCTCGCCCTGATCGAGCGACTGGCGGAGAAGAACGGATGACCGCGCCCACGGAGACCACGGAGGACGAGGACAGGGGGACCGTCGATCTTTCGGTCGTCATCCCGGCGTACAACGAGGAGGAACGGCTCGGCCCGACGCTCGACGCCGTCACCCGCTACCTCGCCGACAACGAGAGCCGCTTCGGGTCCTGGGAAGTGATCGTCTCCGACGACGGTTCCACGGACGGGACGCGCGAGGTCGCCGCCTTACAGCACCCGCACGTCCGCCTGGTCGCCGCGGACCGCAACCGGGGCAAGGGCAACGCCCTGCGCCTCGGCGTCGCCGCGACCGGCGGCAGCCGCGTGCTCGTCACCGACGCCGACCTCGCGGCGCCGATCGAGGAGCTGGAGCGGCTGGACAAGGCGCTCAGCGAGGGCAGCGCGGCGGCGATCGGGTCGCGTGCGGTGCCGGGCGCGGAGATAGCCGACCACCAGCACCGGCTGCGCGAGCTGCTCGGCCGTGCCGGGAACCTGCTGATACGCGCGACCGCCGTGCCCGGGATCCGGGACACCCAGTGCGGGTTCAAGCTCTTCGACGGCGACCTGGCCCGCGAGGCCTTCGCCGGCTCCCGGCTGGACGGCTGGGGCATCGACATCGAGGTCCTCCAGCACCTGCACCGGGGCGGCCACCCGATCGCCGAGGTCCCGGTCCGCTGGAGCCACCAGCCCGGCTCGAAGGTGGGCCCGCTGGACTACCCGAAGGTCCTCGCCGACCTGGCCCGGCTGCGCGTCCGCCGCCTGCGCCCGGCCGACCTGCTGGTCCCGTTCCTCTTCCTCGCCCTCTCGATCGCCCTCTACTCGGGCCGCTTCTTCGACCCGGACCACCGCTATCTCGTCGACTCCCTCCAGGACCAGAACCAGTGGGAGTGGTTCTTCGCGGTGACCGCGGACAACCTCGCGCACCTGCGCAACCCGCTCTTCTCCGACTTCCAGAACTTCCCCGACGGCGTCAACCTCATGGCCAACACGGTCATGCTGGGCCTGTCGGTCCCCTTCGCCCCGCTGACCCTCATAGCAGGACCGGCCGTCTCGCTCTCCGTGTGCATGGCGCTGGGCCTCGCCGCGACCGCCGTCGCCTGGTACTGGCTGATCGTGAAGCGGGTGGTACGGCACCGGGGTGCCGCCTTCGTCGGCGCGGCCCTCGCGGCCTTCGCGCCGCCGATGGTCAGCCACGCCAACGCGCACCCCAACTTCGTGATCCTGTTCATGATCCCGCTGATCATCGACCGTGCCCTGCGCCTGGCCACCGGCGCCCGGGTCCGGCGGGACGGGATCGTGCTCGGCCTGATGGCGGCGTACCAGGTCTTCCTGGGCGAGGAGCCGTTCCTGCTGGCGGCGCTGGGCATGACCCTGTTCGCCCTCGCATACGCGGTCGCACGGCCCGAGGTCGCGAAGGAGGCCTGGCGCCCGCTGGGCAAGGGCCTGCTGATCGCCGGGGCCGTCTGCCTGCCCCTGATCGCCTTCCCGCTCTACTGGCAGTTCACGGGCCCGCAGAGCTACCACAGCGTCCTGCACGGCGACAACGCCGGAAACAGCCCCCTCTCCCTCCTCGCCTTCTCCGAACGCTCGCTGCTCTACGGCAACGCGGGCCGCGCCAACGAACTCTCCCTCAACCCCACCGAGCAGAACGCCTTCTACGGCTGGCCGCTGGTCCTGGTCGCCTTCGGGATCGTCGTACGGCTGTGGGAGCGGCCGCTGGTCAAGGCGCTGGCGTTCACCTCTGTCGCCGCGGCCGTGCTGTCCATGGGCCCGAAGATCCGCATCCCGCTGACGGAGACGGTGTATCCGGGCCCCTGGGCGCTGGTGCGGAAGTTCCCGCTCTTCGAGTCCGTCATCGAGGGCCGGGTGGCGATGATCTGCGCGCCCGCGCTGGGCATGCTGCTCGCCCTGGCCCTGGAGAAGGTCCTGGCCACCCGCCGCATCGGCGCCCAGTACTTCGGCCTGCTCGCCGTCGCCCTCGCCCTGCTCCCGATCCTCCCGGCCCCGCTCAAGTCCGAGCAGCGGGAGGCGGTCCCGGAGTTCATCAGCAGCGGGATGTGGAAGACGTACGTGGGCAAGGGCGAGTCGCTCGTCCCCCTCCCGCTCCCGGACCCCGGCTACGCGGAGGCCCTGCACTGGCAGACCAGCGCCGGGCTCGGCTTCAAGCTCCCCGGCGGATACTTCAACGGCCCCTACGGCACGGACCGCATCGGCATCTACGGCGCCGTCCCGCGCTACACCTCCAGCATGCTCCGGGACGTCCGCTACACCGGGAAGGTCCCGGTGATCGGCAAGAACTGGCAGGCGCAGGCGAAGCAGGACTTCGCGTACTGGAAGGCGGGGGCCCTGGTGGTCGCCCCGCAACCCAATGACGAGAAACTACGACAGGCGGTGGAGGCCCTGACCGGAAAACCCGGTAAGTGGACCGGTGGGGTCTGGGTATGGGACCTGCACGAGGGGAGCTGACCGGCGCCGCACGGATTACTCTTCCCTGACCACCTGGCTGAGCACTTGCTGTGAACGCGCTGATACTAGGAGCCCTCTTTGGCCTGTGACCTCTGGCTGGTACCGCTGGTCGACGTGTTGTGCCACACCCCCGACAATCCGTTCGCCGAGGAACTCGCGCAATACAACAAGGTGCTCGCCGAGGCCGGGCTGCCCCCGGTGCCGGTGTACCAGTACATGCCGGGCCTGTCCGGCGAGGTCGCACCCGTGGCCGGCTTCGACTACGACGCACTCCACTTCCTGCGCCGCGCCTACCTCCTCCAGGTCTGCGGCCTGCCCGTCTCCCCCGTGGACGACCTCGGCGGTGACTACGAGCAGCTCCTGGAGATGTTCGAGTCGACGGCCCAGCAGTCGCACCTGGTCTGGCACTACGACCACGCGGGCGCGTACGTCCCGGTCGACTTCCCGAACCCGCTCTCCAGCGACGAACTCCTGGCCAGCGGCGGCCCCCTGGGCTCCTCCCACGGCCTGCTGCGCGAGCTGGAGTACGTCGCCCCGTCGATCGGCATCGACCCGGCGAACCCCCCGGCCCCGCCGCAGCCCCCCGCCGCCCCCACCGACCTCGAAGAACCGGCGGTCCCGGCCCCCTACGACCCGAGCCCCTTCGCCCGCGAACGCCACGTCTGGCTGGGCCTGCACGCGGCGGCGACGCGGAGCCTGGCACAGGGGTCGATGATCGTCTTCAGCTGACGGGCGGGGATCAGTTCTCGACGATACGGATGGTGCGGATGCCGGTGCCCCGGTAACGCATCGGGGTTCTGGTCAGTACGGCACGGCCGCGCGGCCATTCGACGGTCGGCAGGGCGAGGTGCAGCACATGCGCGCCGCTCCAGTCGGGCTCGTCCTTGCCGTGCTCCGAGTCGCCCTTCGCGGCACGCAGCCGCTTGCCGACGGCGGTGGCCGCCGCGAAGTCGAGCCCCTCGATGTTGACGGACGGCAGCGCACCGACGTGCTCGGCGACACCGGCCCGCTCGCGCTCGGCGGCGGCCAGGCTCACCGCGGGGATGTAGACCCGCAGAGCGGGGTCCTTCTCGGCCTCGACGACGAGACGCGAGGCCATGCTGTTCCCGGCGCCGAGCGCGAGGGCCGCCGTGTCGTCGAAGATGACGGCACGCGGCAGCGGGTAACGCTCTTCCCCGGTCACTGGACCTCCCCGATCCGACCCGACTCGATGTCGGCCCACAGCTGCTCGCCGGCCTTCTCGTCCTCTTCGGTGTAGGGCCGCCCCAGGAAGTGCTCCTCGACGTACGCCCTGGTCTCCTCGTACCGCTTGCGCAGCTCCTCCTTGGTGGGCGTGGCCCCGGCCAGCTCCGCCACGAAGTCCCGCATGCTCATCCCGCGTTCCCGGGCGAGCTCCTGGAGGCGGTCGCGGACGGCGGGGTCGACCTTGATCGTGGTGTCAGCCATGAGGACAGTATACTGGCGGTATACCGTCTCAGGGCGTACGAGTGTGACAGTCATCGACGTTCCTTTCTCTGGTTTCTAGGCCGCCACGAGGCGAACTTTTTGCAATTCACCCGCCGGTGCCCCGGATTCGTACGGCCTCTCGAAAACCTCGCAGGTCGTCGAGTACTGCCGCGTGACCGGATCCCGTCGCACGACCCGCCGCAGATACCGCCGTTCCTCCAGCTCACGCAGGGAGGCGACGATAGACATGCACCCTTCGCCGCGCTGTGCCGCGAGGATGCGCTCGGTGATCCAGGAACCGTTCGGCAGCCCCAAGAGGTACGTCAGTACGCCTACCGCTCCCCAGGACAGACGTCGGTCCCCGAAACGGGAGTTGGCGAGGGCTGCGAAGGCGCGCAGGGGCGCCGTACGATGAACGCGCATCGGAGCTGTTCTCTCCAGGTGTCGAGCCCCCAGGTGTTGGCGCACCGTGGGGGCAATCTCGTTGATCGTGACTTTAGGGCCTCGCAAAGAGCCGAGCGCAAGCCACAATCCCTTTTTTCTGCCCGCGTGTTGACGCAATTCACTCCGGCGAGTGAAGCGCGGTCCGCAGCAATCGCGTGTGCACGAAACGCCCGTGCGCGGTGGGCCGATAGCGCCAGGCCAACGGCCAGGTCATGTCGTCCAGCGCGGGAATCGGGATGTACGACACCCGGGCCGGAACGGCGGTCAGCCTGGTCACCTCCGCAGGCCAGGGCAGGTGATCCGTACTCCCGGCCGGAACCAGGAAGTACACACACCGCCGCCCACTGGCGACCTCGATGACGGGCCCCGGGTCACCCCCGGTCAGCTCCGCGAGCCGGTCGGCGAGCCGCCGCCCCCACTCCCCGTCGTCCACCCGCACCGCGTCGAACTGGACACCGGCCTTGCGGAGTTGAACGCCGGAGGCCGGCAGCCAGCCGAGGTTTGACTGGTCACTTTGCGTGTTCATGGGACCAGTTTGGGCAGGTGCGGCTACCGTCGCCATAACTCTGAGTCAAGAGCCGAAAACTCTGGGAATTCGGGGTTCGGTGGTTGTGACCGGTTGAGTTCGGTTGAGTTCGGGGGTGACCGCAATGGCGCGGGCTGAGAACAAGGCGGAGGCGGGCAGCACGGGACAGCTCCTGGCCGCTCTCGCGAAGGCATTCCGCGAGCAACAGGATCTGACGCAAGAGGAGTTGGGGAAGCGCATCGGCTACACCGGGTCCGCGATCAGCGCGATGGAGACGGGAGCGCAGCCCGCCAGCGACAAGATGCTCGCCAAGCTGGAGGAGGCGATCGGCGGCGGGCTGGGGATCTTCGAGAAGGCGCGCAGGTTCGTACTGCTGGACAAGTATCCGCCCCAGTTCAAGAACTTCGCGCTGGTGGAGCAGGAGGCGGTCTCGCTGTCGTCGTACCAGACGTTCGTGGTCGACGGTCTGTTCCAGACACCGGAGTACGCACGCGCGCTGATCGGCGGAGGCTTCCCGAAGCTGCCCGACGAGAAGGTGGAGGAACTGGTCGAGGCACGGGTGGCACGGCGTGCGCTGTTCGAGCGGGCAGACCCGACGGCCATGATCGAGCTGATCCTGGAGGAGTCGGTACTGCGGCGGCCGTTCGGGAGCTGGGAGGTGCTGCGCGACCAATTGCGGTCGCTTGCGGAGGACGCGGAGCGGGACAATGTGAGTGTCCAAGTAATCCCACAGGAACGGGGGTTGAGGGCTGGACACGCGGGAGCCTACGGCGACATGAAGCTGGTGAAGACCAAGGACCACCACGACGTCGTCTACCTCGAAGTCCAGGACGAAAGCCTCCTGGTCAGCGATCCCGCGAAGGTAGCTCTCCTCGCCCACCGGTATGCAAAGATCCGAACTCAGGCACTGAGCCCGGACGACTCACTGGGCCTCATCCGGAAGTTGGCGGGAGAAGACCGGACATGACCAGCACCGTGCAGTGGTTCAAGTCGAGCTACAGCGACAGCAGCGGCGGCCAGTGCATCGAAACCGCCTACACCTGGCGCAAGTCCTCGTACAGCAACGCCAGCGGCGGCGACTGCCTCGAAATATCCCCCTGCCCCCACACCATCCACATCCGCGACTCCAAGACGGCCCCCGACGGCCCCCACCTCGACCTCTCCCCCGCCGCCTGGGTCGGCTTCGTCACGCAGCTCACGAAGTGACCGTCGGGTCACTCGCTTCTCGGCCAGGGTCTTACTTCCGCGAGGTGAGTCAAGGGCGCTCCGCGTCGGCTGCGCCGATGGCCCTGCGGGCCACCCTTGACACACCTCGCTCCAGCACGGGAGAGAAGCGAGCGAGCGGCCGGAAACAAGCGGGGCCCTGACCGGCGTTCGCGGTCAGCCGTCGGCCGCGTCCGCATCGTTGCCCGACGGGCGCGCTCCCGCTTGGCCAGCACGCCGGGCCGGCCAAGCGGCGAACGGTGAGTCGCGGGCGCACCGACGACACAACACTCGCACCCAGCTCGCGAACCTTCACCGGCCGGTCGCTTAGCACTGTCGGCTCCAACGAGTGTTCTACACCTCCGCGCTGGTCAGCGTCCGCTGCGACCCGAACTCGCGGAAGTTCTACGACCACAAGCGGGCCGAGGGGAAGAAACACGTCCAGGCCGTGCTCGCGCTCGCCCGACGGCGTGTCAACGTCATGTGGGCTTTGATCCGGGACCGGAGGCATTACCAGGTCACCTCGCCATTGATGGCAGGTAGTGGCACCGGCTCGGTGTGACGCAGCCCCGCGTGGACGGGAAACTGCTCGGGCGGGCGCCTTACTGGCCGCTGTGGGCTTGAGTGCTCTCGCCCCGATGGGACTGACGAGCGAACTGTGAAGGCCAGAGTGCGGGGACCGGGCAGCGGCGCCTTGAACTCCGCAGCCGCAGTTGATCAGGATGTGGCTCTTCTCTTCGTTGCCGAAGGCCGGGTGGCCACCCGGCGCACTGGGCCATGGCCGAAGAGCATCGGCACCATCCGCCGGGGTGGTTTGCCCAGAGCTCCCACCGATCGCCCGGATGACCTCGCCTATCTTCGAAGCGTAGTCATGCGGCTACGTTGAGTGAAAGGGGATCAGGGATGCGTCCGACGTCCATGGGCCGGCTGGCGGCCGTCGCCTCGATGGGCCTGCTGCTGGCCGGAGTGGTGAGTGCCGGATCGGCTCAGGCACAGTCGACTGCACAGGCGCGGTACCCCGGTGGGCTCGTCACCTACTCGATCGAGTTCTCCAACCCTCAGGAGAAGGACAACAACAACCTGCCCGAACCCTACGGGCGGGTCTTCGTGAAGGATGACGGCCTGCGGCAGACGACCCTGTGGGAGCACCCGGACCTGGACATCAACACCCCCACCGTGTCGCGCTATCCCGAGGCCGGCGTCACGCACAGGTTCGCCGACCATCTGATCAGCGAGGTGTGCGCCGACGTCGGTGAGGACGACACCGGCTACAACGCCGACGACATCCTCGCCCAGGGCTGCGAGCCCTTCCACGGCCCCGGTGCGTACACCATCCCCGGTCCGGACGGAGAGGTGACCATCACCGTCTACCGCATCGGCTGAACACCTCAGTTCACGGATGCCCTGCCCTCCTGCCGGGGGTGGGGCATCCACGCTGTGGCAGGCGCACCATGACGGAATCCGCAGATCACCGAAGGGACCGATCAACAGGCCCTTCGGCGATGGTCGTTGACATCACCATGGGGAAGCGAGACGGGCGAGACCGGCAAGGCGGGAACACGCCTGCCACGCACCGCCCGCCATCCGCCGCCTGACCCACCGACCGCTCGCCGCTTGACCGGCCCGGCGTGCCCCCTCAGCCCGCCCGCGTCCGTCGACCGGCGGTGCGGGTGCGGTCGACGGCTGACGTGAACGCCGGTCGGGCCCCCGCGTTTCCGGGCCGCTCGCTCGCTTCTACCCCGTGGTGGAGCGGGTCGTGTCAAGGGTGGGTCGCAGGCCCATCGGCGTAGCCGACGCGGAGCGCCCTTTACTCGGCCCGCGGAAGCACGACACTGCCGAGAAGCGGGCGGCCCCAACGGTCACTTGGTGGCGTGCGTGAGGCCCCGGGGCAGTACCACGGACGACCTACCTGCGCGCCGTCGCCGTGATCGTCGCCGTGCCGAGCACGTGGGTCGACATGGTGAAGCGGGTGACGGCGGCGGGGGTCGCGGCGGGCAGTTGGAGGCTGGCCGTGTCCAGGGCGTAGACCGTGATCCGGTAGTGGTGGGTGATGTCACCGGCCGGCGGGCAGGGGCCCAGGTAACCGGTCTGGCCGGCGTCGTTGGTGCCGGCGACCGCGCCGGCCGGCAGGGCGGAGCCCAGCTCGGTGTCCGTGGCGGGGATGTCCCAGGTCTGCCAGTGCCAGAAGCCGGAGCCGGTGGGGGCGTCGGGGTCGAACATGGTGACCGCGTAGCTGCGGGTGTCCTTGGGGGCGCCGTGCCAGGACAGCCGTATCTGCTTGTTGTCGCCGGAGCAGCCGAAGGCGGCGCCCGCGTAGGAGTCGGCCGGGATGGTGCCGCCGTTGCGGATGTCCGGGCTGGTGACCTTGAAGCGGGCGGCGGTGTCGGGGACGCCCTTGCGGACCTGGGTGTAGCCGTACCCTCCGTCGTCGGCCCGGCCGGTGTGGGTGTCGGCGTTGGCCGTGGTCACGCCGGTGGTGACGGCGGCGGCGACCGCGGTCAGCGCGGCGGCGGCTCGGATCGACGTTCTCATGGTGCCCTCCTGGGTGGGTGCCTGCGGTGGCACCACGATCAAGGAGGCGGGACACCGGCAGGAAGGCTCTGGGATTGCTGGCATTCGGGATACCAGGCTCCGGGGTCGACAGCGCACGGCCGGGGTCGGGATCATGGCGGGCATGGCGAGTCAGCGGTCACCCCAGCGTGCGGAACTGGGTGAGTTCCTGCGTGCCATGCGGGCGCGGCTGCGGCCCGGGGACGTCGGGCTGCCGGATGTGGGGCGGCGCCGTACGCCGGGGCTGCGGCGGCAGGAGGTGGCGCAGCTCGCCGCCGTCAGCATCGACTGGTACATCCGGCTGGAGCAGGGCCGGGTCGGCACGCCGGGCGCGGCCGTGCTGGACGCGGTGGCCCAGGCACTGCGGCTGTCGCCCTCCGAGCGGCACCATCTGCATCTCATCGCACGGGACGAGACCCCGGTGGCCCGGCATCTGTCCGTCCCGGTCGGCGACTCGCTGCGCGTGCTGCTGGCGGGGATGCCGCTGATCCCGGCCTATGTCGTGGACTTCCGTTTCGATGTGCTGGCCCACAACGCGGCGGCGACGGCTCTGTTCGGCGCGGCCTTCGGCACCGCCGGGGAACTCGGCGGCAACACCGCACGGGTGCTGTTCCTGGAGCCGGGCATGCGCGAGGTCCAGATGGACTGGGCGCGGGTGGCCCGTGAGACGGTCGGCAACCTGCGGGCGAACCTCGCGCGCCACCCGGACGACCCGCGGCTGCATGAGGTGATCGCCGAACTGCGGGACCGGAGCGCGGAGTTCACCGCATGGTGGGACGACCACACGGTGAAGCAGCGCGCCCACGGCCGCAAACGCATCCGGCACCCGGTCGTCGGTGAACTGGCCCTCTGCTACGACACGCTGGCCACCCTCGACGACTCGGACCAGTGCCTGATCGCCGTCACCCCGGCGGATCCGGCGGCCGAGGACGGCCTGCGCAGACTCATGACCGGTCCGGGGCTGCACGCCATCGGGGCCTGAGGCCGCCGCCCTGCGGTGCGCTGCGCACGCGGGCGGTCAGGGACCATGCCGTGCTGGTGACGGCGGCCAGCGTGAGAATGACCAGCAGCAGTGTGGTGTGGGAGCCGGCGCTGTCGGCGGCGCGGGCGACGGGGTTGGGCAGGCCGAGGCGGTCGACCAGCCAGCCGAGGGCCGCCACGCCGGTGAGCGCCGCGCCGGTCAGGCGGATTACGGGCTGGACGCGCAGCCGGGCCAGGACCAGGAGCGAGGGCAGGGCGAGGCAGACCAGCAGCAGCTGGACCAGTTCGATGCCCAGGTTGAAGCCGAGCAGGCTGGTGACCAACTGGCCGGTGGAGAGGTGCATTTCGGCCAGGACGAAGGAGAACGCCATGCCGTGGCCCAGGCCGAAGACGCCTGCCACGACCGCCTCCCGGCCGGGGAAGAGGGGGCGGATCGCGTGGATCGCGCCGACCAGGATGCTCGCGGCGATGAACGCCTCCACCGGCCAGGAGGGGATCTGGAGGCGGCCGAGGGCGGTGGCGGCCAGGGCGACCGAGTGGCCGGCGGTGAAGGCGAGGGTGATGCCGCCGATGCGGGCCAGCGCCTTGCGGGGGCCGACCAGGCCGGTCCAGCGGCCGCCGGTCGCGGCGAGCGGGGCCGGCAGGAGCAGGATCAGGAGAAAGAGGAGGTGGTCCGTGCCGGTGAGGATGTGGTTGCCGCCCAGTTCGACCATGGCGACGAGGCCGCGCCAGGCGCTGCCGGGGCCGAGGTCGACCTTCAGGGCCGGGACCTTCATGTGCCGGATGTCGAGCTCGATCGTGCCGACCTGGGTGGTGCCCTTGCCGTCGACCTGGCCGTTCGCCCAGTCCTGGCGGACGGTCACGAGGGTGACGTGCGTGACGACCTGGTGGACGATCACGTCGTAGTGGAAGGTGAAGTGGCGTACGTCGGCGCCGGCGGGCGGGGTGAGGACCGCGGCGACGGTCAGTTCGCGGTAGGGGCCGGTGGACGTCTGCCGGGTGGCGCTGAGGTGCATCGCGCCGATGCCGACCTGCCACGCCCTGCCGCCGGTGGTGGCCGGGTGGATGTGCGCGGCGAGGTAGGCGCGGACCGCCTTCCTCTGCGCGGCCGGGACGGTCTTGCCGGTGATGTCCTCCAGGTCGATGCCGCTGGCCCGGGAGAAGTCGGAGACCGGCAGCTCCAGCCGGGCGGAGACCGAGGACCTGTACACGTCCAGCTGCACCACCGAGTGCGGCATCGGATGCGCGGCGGCCGGCGACGCCCCGAGCAGGAGCGCCGCCGGCACCACGATCGCGATCCCGGCCACCAGGCGTGTCAGGACGGTGGTCAGCCAGTTTCGCGGTCCGGTCATGAGAAGGAGAACTCGTTCCCGTAGTCGCGGGTGTGGTCGCGGTACACGGTGTGGTAGTGGACCTGGTTCTGGAACACGATGCCGTTCTGGACCACGAACTCGACCCACACGCCGGGTCCGTCGATGCGTACGTAGTCGCCCTGGGTGTCCAGGCCGGTGCCGCCGGAGTAGGCGACGTAGGTCTGGTCGAGCTCCTTCGCGTACGTCTTCATCAGCTGCGCGGCGGTGGCGTCGTCCACGTCCGCGATCCAGGGGTGGATCGCCGCCAGGACCAGCTTCTTCTGCTTCGGCGACAGCTCGCTGACCTTGATGCCCTCCTTGGTCTCCGGGAAGTCGCCGTCCTTGCCGGGACCGAGCAGCACGTCGCTGAACGACTCCGACAGCTTGGCCTCGGCCAGCTGCGCGGTGCTCAGGCTGCCGGTCAGCTTCAGCAGGCCGTTGCGGAACTTCGCCAGCGGCGCGTACGTGGTGCCGTCGTCCGCGGTCCAGCTGGTCGGTTCGACGCCGGTGAAGTAGGGGCTGGCGCCGGAGACCTTGCCGTCCTTGTACGTGATGTTCACGGCGAGGTGGTGGCCGCCGAAGTGCAGCTGCCAGGTGCCGGTCTTGGACGGGGTGCCGAGCAACGCCAGGTAGTAGTAGCCGCTGCCGTACGAGAACCCGCCTCCGCCGCCGGCACCGCCGGAGGGCGGGGCGCCGGTCGGGACGTCGGTGGGCGCCGCGGAGGCGGAGTCGGTGGCCGTGGCGGAGGCCGAGTCGGTCGGCGTGGCCGAGTCGGTCGCCGTCGGCGCGTCCGTCGGTGCGGCGGAGGCGGAGCTGGTGCTCTCGGCCGAGGCGAGCACGTCGTCGGCCTTGAGGGTCTGCAGGACGTGCGCGTAGCCGGTGTCCTTGCCGGTGCCCAGGGCCGTCTTCAGCAGAGCCTTGGCGGCGGCGAGCTGGTCGTCCGACAGGGTGCTGAGCTGGATGCCGGGGCGGCAGGTCCCGCCGCAGGGGAGGTTCGACCAGGCGGTCGCGTTCGCCTGGGAGAAGTCCAGCAGGGTCGAGGCCTGCTGGTCGGAGGTCAGGGTGTTCAGGAAGGCGTTGGCGGCGCTGACGACGGCCGCGGTGCCCTTGGCCTGCTTGTCGACCGGCCGCTGGACGCCCGCGGCGGATTTATCGCTGCCGGCCGTGGCCGCATTTGCCACGGCGAATCCACCGCCGACAAGCACCAGGGCCGTGGCGGCTCCGACCACGACCCTTCGAGTCCGCCGGGAGCGGACCAGACGGGTTCTCTCTTTGCTCACAAAGTACTCCTTCGACATGCCGAACTAGCCACACGGAAACACCCGTTGGCCTGGTCGGAAGGTGAGAGGAACGCACCGCGGACGCTACCAACAACATTGTTGACACTCAATGCGAAAACCCGACCGCCCAGCATTTTCGGATTACATTCGGAGCAAGATTTTCAGGATTCACAGAAACAATGAAATCCACAAATGAAATCGACAGGTCTCTCTTGTTCGGGAAAAAGAAAAAGTGGTGGCCCCACCCGAGGGGTGGGGCCACCACGCGATGAACCGGTGAAGCGCTGGGACTAGAAGACGGGCGTGCCGCCCTGCGTCAGCTTCCAGTTGGTGGCCGCGAAGGCCGCCGGGTCGATGGTGCCCTTGGCCGTGGCGTAGGCGATCATCAGGTCCCGGACCTGGTTGGTGGAGCTGTAGGCGGTCTCCGCGGCGGCGATGTGCGGGTAGCCGGAGCCGCCGTTGGCGCGGTAGTTGTTGACGGCGACGACGAAGACCTGGTCGTCGGCGACCGCCGCACCGTTGTAGGTGAGGTTCTTGATGCGCGAGCCCTCGGCCGCCGCGATGTCGATCTCGTACGAGACGCCGGACGCCGTGTCGTACATGTAGTCCCAGAAGCTGTTGGCGTTGGTGAGGGTGGCGGTGTTCACCGCCGTGCCGGACGGGACCTGGTGGTAGTACTTCGCCGCGTACTCCAGGTAGTCCTTGAGCTGGGCGCCGGTGAGCTTCTTGCCGTACAGCGTGTTCTCGTAGATGTAGAGGCCGGCGATGTCGCGGATCGTCACGTTGCCGGCCGGGATGTCGGCGGTACGGCTGAAGCACGCGGCCACCGAGATCAGCGGGAGCGCCGCGTCCGCCGCGGACAGGCCGGCCTTCACCGCCTCCGTCTGGACCTCGTGGATGAAGTCGATGGCGGGCACGTCCTTCCAGCAGGCCTCCGCCGTCGACATGTTCTGCGTGGAGGTGCCGATCGCCGTGTTGACGTACTTGACGACCAGGTTGTGGTCGGCGGTGAGGAGTTCGGTGATCCGCGGGTCCTCCGCGACCGTGTTGCTGTTCAGGGTGGTGGCGGTCTTCTTGGTGATCTTCCAGGAGCCGCGCACGTGCTCCAGCTCGAAGTCGAAGACGGAGAGGCGGTAGCCGTAGCAGTACGGCTCGGAGAGCAGGACCTCCTCGCCCGTCTCCGCGTTCTTCACCGTGTACGTCGGGACGTCGACGTGGGTGTGGCCGACGAGGATCGCGTCGATGCCGGGGACCTGCTCGGCGACCAGGTTCGACGCGTTCTCCACGTAGGGGAGTTCGTCGCCCCACGAGGTCGAGCCGTCCAAGCCCGAGTGGTCGGTGAGGAAGACGACGTCACAGCCGAGGGCGCGCAGCCGCGGCACGTACTTCTTCGCCTGCTCGACCAGGCCCGTGAAGGCCATCTTCCCGGAGACGTTGTCCTTGTCCCACAGGGCGATGCCCGGGTTGGTGAGGCCGAGGATGCCGACCTTGATGTCCGGGCCGTGCGGGACCTTGATGTGCTTGACGGTGTAGGGCCGGAAGGCCGGCTTCAGCGTCTTGGCGTCCAGGGCGTTGGCACCCAGCAGCGGGAAGTCGCACTGCTTCTCGAAGGTGCGGATGACCTCTATGCCGTAGTTGAACTCGTGGTTGCCGAGGGCGGCCGCGTCGTACCGCATCTCGTTCATGGCGACCGCCATGGGGTGCTTGGGGCCGCGCTTGCCGTCCTTGCCGGTGATCGGGTCGACGTTCGCGTAGTAGTACGCCAGCGAGGTGCCCTGGATGATGTCGCCCGCGTCGACCAGCAGGACCCGGTCCGCGCCCTTCTCCTTGCGGAGGTTCTTCACCAGGGTGGCGATGCGCGCGATGCCGTACGTGTTGCCCCTGGAGTCCACCGGGGCCGCGTTGGTGTAGTAGTCCCAGTTGAAGACGTGGCTGTGCAGGTCGGTGGTGCCCAGGATGGAGAACGACCAGGTCTTGGGCGCCTTCGGCGGCTTGGGGTGGCCGAGCTCGGCGGCCTGGGCGCTGCCGGTACCGACGGTTCCCGCGACGGCCACGGCGGCGCCGGTGACGGCCGACTTCTGCACGAACTCACGGCGGTTCATGGGATTGACGGGCATTCAGGACTCCTGGAAAGGCGCAGAGGGCGGGTGTGGCATGCGGGCCGCGGCGGGCTACCCGCGTAGATGCTGACCCTCGCCCGTTACCGGCGTAACCACGGACGACCCAAGGGCCGGTCAAGGATTCCCAAGACCGGCCCAAATGAGTCCTGCAACCGCCGCTCTAGAGGAACGAGTTGATCTCGATCGTCTCGTCGCGGCCCGGGCCCACGCCGATCGCGGAGATCGGGGCGCCGGACATCTCCTCCAGCGCCTTGACGTAGTTCTGCGCGTTCTTCGGCAGGTCCGCGAAGGACTTGGCCTTGGTGATGTCCTCGGACCAGCCGGGCAGGTTCTCGTAGACCGGCTTCGCGTGGTGGAAGTCGGTCTGGGAGTACGGGAGTTCCTCGACGCGCCTGCCGTCGATCTCGTACGCCACGCAGACCGGGATCTGCTCCCAGCCGGTCAGCACGTCGAGCTTGGTGAGGAAGAAGTCGGTCAGGCCGTTCACGCGGGTCGCGTAGCGGGCGATGACCGCGTCGAACCAGCCGCAGCGGCGGTCGCGTCCGGTCGTCACACCCCGCTCGCCGCCGATCCGGCGCAGCGCCTGGCCGTCCTCGTCGAAGAGCTCGGTCGGGAACGGGCCGGCGCCGACCCGGGTCGTGTACGCCTTGAGGATGCCGATGACCCGGCTGATCTTCGTCGGGCCGACACCGGAGCCGGTGCAGGCGCCGCCCGCGGTCGGGTTCGAGGACGTGACGAACGGATACGTGCCGTGGTCGATGTCGAGGAGCGTGCCCTGGCCGCCCTCGAAGAGGACCACCTTGTCCTCCTCCAGGGCCTGGTTGAGGACCAGGACCGTGTCGGCGACGTACGGAGCGAGCTTCTCCGCGTAGCCGAGCAGTTCCTCGACGACCTGCTCGATCGCGATCGCGCGCCGGTTGTAGAGCTTGGTCAGCATCTGGTTCTTGACGTCGAGGGCCGCCTCGACCTTCTGGGTCAGGATCGACTCGTCGTAGAGATCCTGGACCCGGATGCCGACCCGGTTGATCTTGTCGGCGTAGGTCGGGCCGATGCCGCGCCCCGTCGTACCGATCTTCCGCTTTCCGAGGAAGCGTTCCGTCACCTTGTCGACGGTCACGTGATACGGCGTGATGATGTGCGCGTTACCGCTGATGAGGAGCTTGGACGTGTCGACGCCACGCTCGTTCAGACCGCTCAGCTCGGAGAGCAGGACCGACGGGTCGACGACGACACCGTTGCCGATGACCGGGACACACGTGGGCGAGAGGATTCCGGAAGGGAGGAGGTGCAGCGCATACTTCTGGTCGCCGACGACGACCGTGTGGCCGGCGTTGTTGCCGCCCTGGTAGCGCACCACATAGTCGACGGATCCACCTAGCAGGTCCGTCGCCTTTCCCTTGCCTTCGTCACCCCACTGAGCACCGAGCAGCACAAGTGCGGGCACGCGCGTACACCCCTTCCGGGCGGGGCATGTCCAAGGTCAGGGGCGTACGCGTAAGGTTCGTCGCCGCGTACCACCGCGACCGTCGTCGGCCGCACAACCGTCGGACCGGATGCCCCGGAATAGACGAAGCCCCTGGCGCAATAGCGCAAGGGGCTCTTGCACAGTGATGCTACCTGAGGAAGCGAGGCACGACCGAGGTGGCGACATTCGCGACGTCCGATCAGCTGCTGGTGATCATCGATCCGGCGGCACGGGAAACGGACGGTGAATCCGTCCGGATCGCGAAAGACGTGCTCAGCGCGGGTGCGGCCGCGAAGGTGTGCATGCCGGACGGGCCCGAGGAATTCGCCCGCGTGCTGGCCCGCCGGGGCTCGCGGCGGCCGGTGGTCGTCGGCGACGACGGCGCCCTGGTCCGTGCGGTGACCCTGCTGCACCGGCGCCGGGAGCTGGCCGGATGCGTGCTGTCCATGGTCCCGGTCGGGGGCCCGCTGGGCGTCGCGCACGCGCTGGGGGTGCCCATGGGTGCGGTGGCGGCGGCGCGGGCGGTCCTGGACGGGGTGGAACGCCGGATGGATCTCCTCGTCGACGACAGCGACGGGGTGGTGCTGGGCGCGCTGCGGATACCGCCGCTGACGGCCGTGGCGGCGGCTCCGGAGCCGGTGGCGGCACGCGGGTGGCTGCGGCCGTACCAGCACCTCGTACGGTCCCTGTCGACCACCCGCCCGCTCCCGGCCGTGCCCCGCCCCGGGGCCGCGCGGCTGCGGGTGGAGGTCGACGGGGAGACGGTGGTGGACCTGGACCAGCCGGTGGAGGGCATCTCGGTGACCCCGGGCGGCCCCGACGGTCTCGCCGAGGTGGAGGTACGCCCGCTGTCCGTGGGCGCGGAGGCGACCCCGCTCCGGGCCACCGGGCGCACGGTGACGGTGACGGGCACGGACTTCCGCTACCGGGCCGACGCGGGGGTGGCGGGCCCGGTACGACGCCGGACGTGGCGGGTGGTGGAGGGGGCCTGGGGGCTTACGGTGCCGGGGGCGCCGTAGCGGGTGCCTCCAAGGCTCCCCGAGCAGTCACGTCCGCGTCCGTCTCGTCCTTCAGGGCCACCCCGGTCCGCCCCAGCTCCCGGCCCCTGCTCAGCAGCGCGGCCAGCTTCCCCGCCGCCGCCTCGTACGTCAGGCCCAGGGGCGGGCGGATGTTGCTCAGGCAGTTGCGGTCGGCGTCCGTCGTGACGCCCGGCACCGGCCGGTAGGTCAGGTAGGCGCCCAGCGAGTCCGCCGCCGACATGCCGGGCCGTTCGCCGATCAGGACGACCACCATGGCCGTGCCCATCGCGTGGGCGATGTCGTCGCCGAGGGCCACCCGGGCCTGTTCGGCCAGCACCACCGGTGCGACGCTCCACCCCGTGAGCCGCGCCGCGGTCGCCCGGACCACCGCCGCCGCGTGCTCGTGCACCGCCCGGCTGGACAGCCCGTCGGCGACCACGAAGACGACGTCCCAGTCACCGCCGGCCGGCAGGTGCGCCCGGTCCACGGGGTCGAGCCGGCGGCCCAGGTCGGGGCGCTGGAGATAGGTCAGCCGGTCGCCGGCCGCGCTGCGGACCCGTACCGTCGGCAGGCCCCGCAGCCCCGCCGCCACCGTGTCCGGGTCGAACGGCGAGTGCACGGCGTCCCGGGCGGCCGCGTGGGCGGCCTGGAGGCCCAGGCGGTGCCGGGTGGGGAGGGCGGAGCCGGAGCGGCCGAGACCGATCCGCGCCTGGGTGTGGCGGCGCAGCAGCGGCCACAGCTCGTCGGGTCCGGCGACCGCCGGATCGGTCACGGCGGCTGCCGCGGTCACGCCTGCCACCCCGGCCATGGCGGCCACGTCGG
>NZ_BCFL01000017.1:276441-947441 GCF_002217755.1 Streptomyces hyaluromycini
CGCCCCGGCCACGTCGATCGCGCCTGCCACCCCGGCGACGTCGGCCACGCCAGCCGCCCCAGCCACATCGGTCATGTCGATCGCGCCGGTCACCCCGGCCATGTCGGCCACCTCTGTCATGCCGCCAGTTCCCTTCCGATCGCCGTCAGCGGATGGCCGTCGGCCTCGCGCAGGGCGCCGTCTTCGCCCAGGAGCCCGATCGACTCCAGCCACGCCTCGAACTCCGGGGCCGGGCGCAGGCCCAGCACCTCGCGCAGGTACAACGCGTCGTGGTAGGAGGCCGACTGGTAGTTGAGCATGATGTCGTCGCCGCCCGGCGTGCAGATCACGAAGGACGCGCCCGCGACGGCGAGCATGGTCAGCATCGTGGCGATGTCGTCGTCATCGGCGTCGGCGTGGTTCGTGTAGCAGATGTCCAGGCCCATGGGCAGGCCGAGCAGCTTGCCGCAGAAGTGGTCCTCCAGGGCGGCCCGGAGGATCTGCCGGCCGTCGTAGAGGTACTCCGGGCCGATGAAGCCGACGACGGTGTTGACCAGCAGGGGCCGGTAGCGGCGGGCGACCGCGTACGCCCTCGCCTCCACCGTCTGCTGGTCCACCCCGTGGTGCGCGTCCGCCGACAGGGCGCTGCCCTGGCCGGTCTCGAAGTACATGACGTTGTCGCCGACGGTTCCGCGGCCGAGCGCGCGCGCCGCCTCGTACGCCTCGTCGAGCAGGCCGAGGGTCACCCCGAAGGAGGCGTTCGCCGCCTGGGTGCCGGCGATGGACTGGAAGACCAGGTCGACCGGGGCGCCGCGCTCCATCAGGTCCACGCTGGTGGTGACGTGGCACAGCACGCAGGACTGGGTGGGGATCGAGTAGCGGTCGATCACTCCGGCCAGGAGCTCCAGCAGGTCGCGGACCGCCTTCGGGCTGTCGGTCGCCGGGTTGATGCCGATGACCGCGTCGCCGGAGCCGAGGAGGAGGCCGTCCAGGAGGGCGGCCGCCACTCCCGCCGGGTCGTCGGTCGGATGGTTCGGCTGCAACCGCGTCGCGAGCCGCCCCGGCAGGCCGATCGTCGAGCGGAACGCGGTGACCACCCGCACCTTGCGGGCGACGGCCACCAGGTCCGCGTTCCCCATCAGCTTGGACACCGCGGCGGTCATCTCCGGCGTGAGCCCCGGCGCCACGGCGGCCAGGGCCCCGGTGTCCGCCGCCAGCAGCCACTCCCGGAACTCGCCGACCGTCAGTCCGGCGACGGGTGCGAAGGCGGCCGCGTCGTGCGTGTCCAGGATCAGCCGGGTCACGTCGTCGTCCTCGTACGGGATCACCGGCTCGGTCAGGAAGGTCGCGAGCGGCACCTCCGCGAGCGCCCAGCGGGCGGCGACCCGCTGCCGCGCGCTCGCGGCGGCGAGGCCGGCCAGCCGGTCGCCGGAGCGTTCCGGGCTCGCGGCGGCCAGCAGGCGGGCCAGGGAGTCGAAGCGGTGGCGTTCGCCGCCGAGGGTGGCCGTGTACGTGCTCATGGCGGCGACCGTACGAGCCGGGTGTTGCCGACAGATTGCGTCAGATTTCTAAAGGTCTGGTTGACAAACATTTAACGCCCCGAGACCCTCTACCGACTCATTCGGCCTACAGAGTTCCGGTCCAGTACAGCCAGCGAACAGCAGGAGAGGGGCCACCCCGATGGCAGTGGACGAGGGAGTCGCCCCGGCGACGGAAACAGGCGGCGAGGGCACGGTTCACCGGCTCAAGCCCAACGCGATCGGCCTGCTCGGGGTGGTCTTCATGGCCGTCGCGACCGCCGCGCCCATCACCGCGATGACCGGCAACGTGCCCTTCATGGTGTCGTCGGGCAATGGCATCGGGGCCCCGGCGAGCTATCTCGTCGCAATGGTCGTCCTGGCAATCTTTTCCGTCGGCTTCACGTCGATGGCGAAGCACATCACCTCGACGGGCGCCTTCTACGGCTTCATCTCCTACGGTCTGGGCCGCACCGCGGGCCTGGCGTCGGGGCTGCTCGCCACCTTCGCGTACGTCGTCTTCGAACCGGCGCTGATCGGCATCTTCTCGGTCTTCGCCAACACAACCCTGAAGGACCAGACCGGGCTTGACATCCCGTGGTGGGCCTTCGCGATCCTGATGCTGGCCATCAACGCGACCGGCACCTGGTTCGGCGTCAGCGTCGCCGAGAAGCTCCTCGTCGTCCTCCTCGGCACCGAGGTGACCGTCCTCGCGGCGATGGCGATCTCGGTCGCCCTGCACGGCGGCGGCCCGCACGGCTTCACCTTCGGCCCGGTCAACCCGGTCAACGCCTTCAAGGGCACCTCGGCCGGCCTCGGCCTCTTCTTCGCCTTCTGGTCCTGGGTCGGCTTCGAGTCCACGGCCATGTACGGCGAGGAGTCCCGGGACCCGAAGAAGATCATCCCCAAGGCGACGATGATCTCGGTCCTCGGCGTCGGCGTCTTCTACGTCTTCGTCTCCTGGATGGCCATCACCGGCAACGGCGAGACGGAGGCCGTGAAGGCCGCCTCCTCCTCGAACCCGCTCGCCCTCTTCTTCAACCCGACCGAGCACTACGTCGGCCACTGGGCGGTCGTCCTCATGCAGTGGCTGATGATCACCGGCTCGCTGGCCTGCGGCATGGCCTTCCACAACTGCGCCGCCCGCTACATGTACGCGCTGGGCCGGGAAGGCGTGCTGCCGAAGCTCCAGAGCACCGTCGGCCGCACCCACCACAGGCACGGCTCCCCGCACATCGCGGGCCTGGTGCAGACGGTGATCTCCGCCGTCCTGATCGCCGCTTTCTGGATCGCGGGCAAGGACCCGTACAACGCCCTCTACGTCCTGCTCGCCATCCTCGGCACCATGGCGATCCTGGTCGTACAGGCGGTCTGCTCGTTCGCGGTGCTGGTCTACTTCCGCAAGAACCACCCCGAGAGCCGGCACTGGTTCAAGACCTTCGCCGCCCCGCTCATCGGCGGCGTCGCGATGCTCGCCGTGGTCGTCCTGCTGGTGTCCAACATGGGCGTCGCGGCCGGTACGGAGTCCGGCTCACTGCTGCTGAAGGCGACGCCGTGGCTGGTGGCGCTGGTCGCGGCGACGGGCGTCGGCTACGCGCAGTACCTCAAGCACCGGGCACCGGAGCGGTACGCGCTGCTGGGGCGGACGGTGCTGGAGGAGACGAGGGAGCGCTGAGCGCCCCGCAAGGGGCGCCGGGGGTACCCCCGGCCGAAGGCTGGGGGAGGAACTGCGCGCTCGGCCACGACGCTCCCGCAGGTACGCACTCACCTGCGGGCCGGCGGCGGGCCGGCCGCGCAGTTCCCCGCGCCCCTCTAATCGGGACGTCTCGCCGAACCTCTCAGCACTCGCTGCTGTGGCCGTCGGCGAACCTCTTGAACGCGGCCTGGGTGGCCGGGCCGGCGACTCCGTCGATGCTGCTGTCGTAGCCCCAGAACGCCTGGAGGAGGCGCTGCAACGCCGAGACCGTGCCGCCGCCGACGTCCCCGTCGATCGCGCCCGTGTACCCCCAGTACTCCTTCAGGTTGCGCTGGAACGCCTTCCAGCTGTCGGTGCCGAGCTGCCCGTCGATCCCGTCGGTGTAGCCCCAGTAGTCCCGCAGCCAGCACTGGACGTACTTGGCCTGGGTCGTGCTCAGGCCGAGGTTCACCGTGGCGCGCGGAGCGACCGCCTTGGAGCTCACCGTCTGCGTCGAGACCTGCGTGGACGCGGGTGTCGCCGCGAAGCTGCTGCTCGCGCCCGCCAGTGTCCCGGCGGCGATCGTGACAGCGGTGGCGAGAGCCGCAAATGTCCTCGGCACGGTATTCGGTCGCACGTCATCTCCTCCTCAAGTCATGGATCACATCGCGGTGGCGGACGGGGTCCCCGATCCGGCACACCGGACCGGGGACCTCCCCCGCCGCCGACGATGCTCCGGGGCACCGGCTCCGGGTGTCGACGGCCCCGGGGAATCTGCCGGAACAGCGGAACTGCACCGGCTCTGACCTGAGGGTTTTCCGTACCGGATGAGGGATGCGCGGGTCGTCCCGAGGGTCAGGGCGACGGCGTGGAGTAGCACTTCGGAGGGTGGGCCGATCCGGCGCTCAGGCATGCCGTGAGCCGAGCGGTGCGGCCGGTGACGGCGACCAGGTCCGTGTAGACGAACCCGGCGGCGTCGCTGCGGCGGGCGACGGTGACGCTCTGCCTCGGCCGGCCCGGAGCCGTGAAGCTGAGGGTGTCCCCTACGGCGGTGTTCCAGACCCTGGCCCAGGCGGCACGGCACATCGGGCTGTAGCGGATCTCCAGGCCGAAGCCGGCGGGGATCTGTGTGTGGAGCAGCGTCTCCGGCTCCACACCGCACTTCTCCACTCCCGGGTCGAGCCCGTCGCAGGCGCTTCCCGTGCAGCCGACGTGGAAGGCCGCGGCCGAGGGCACGGACAGCGCGGCGTCCGCGCCGGAATCGGAGGAGGTCCACGTGCGACCGGTGAGCGCCAGGAGCCCGGCGAGCAGCAGCACGGCAACGCCGCCGGCCACACCGACGCGCCATCGCGGCGACCTCCGCGGGCCGGGCACAGACGGCGCGGGGACGGATATCCCGGGAACGGATGACTCGGCGACGGATGGCTCGGCGACGGATGGCTGAGGCACAGACGGTTGAGGCACAGACGGCTCGGGCACGGACGGCTCGGGCACGGGTGGCCTGGGCACGGCTGGCCTGGGCACGGCTGGCCTGGGCACGGCTGGCCTGGGGACAGGCGTGGGCTCCGCCGTCGCGATCGCGCCGCGTCGGCTCCAGTCGGACTCGGCCAGCTCCCACAGGGCCCGGAGTCGCGGTTCGGGCTCGTTCGCGAGGACGCACAGCGCGCGTACGGCGAGCCACGGCGGCAGCGCGCGACCCGTCAGGTACCGCTGCCAGGACGACTTGCTGTACGCCGACTCGACGGCCAGCGCGGACAGGCTCAGCCCGGAACGCGCACGCAGCAGGCGCAGTTCCGTGGCGAGGCGGGCGCACTCCGGCGGTGTCCGGGTCATCGTCTCAGCGCCGCCCACGTCCGCGGTCCCACCTGGCCGTCGACATCCAGGCGGAACGCCTTCTGCGCGCTGATCACCGCGCTCTCGGTGAGCGGGCCGAAGTTGCCGTCGACGCCGCCCGGCGACTCCCCCGCGTGCTGGAGCAGACACTGCAACTCGGCGACCTCGGGTCCCCACATGTCGACCTGGAGGTGATCGGTGCGGGTCGCGCTGTTGCCCGCGTACCACAGCCCCGCCTTGCGGACGAAGTGACAGGTGTACGGGACGGGTTTCGCCGCCGTCGCGGTGGTACGGGGTACCGCGACCGCGGACGCGCTGTGTCCCGGTTCCATCACCAGCACCGCGATCACCGCTCCCGCCGCGGCCGAGAGGCCGACCGTCGCCAGCTGCCGCAGCAGGTTCCTGGGCCGGGAACCGGCGCCCTTCCCGACGACCGCGGCACCGGCGCGCGGGCCCTCCCCGGGATCCACAGGCACCACGAGGACGCCCGGTGCGGCAGACGCACCTTCCTCCTGCCCCCGCTCCGGCTCCTCGCCCGCCCCGGAGTCGTCGAGGTGGTCACGACGCCACGCGTCCCCCGCCCTCTCGTACCGTGCGAGCAGCCGCGTGGTGTCCGCCGCCACCATCGTGGCCATCGACTCCACGGCCTCGCGGGGCGGCAGCAGCCGGCCGCCGAGATAACGCTCCCAGGACGAGGAGCTGTAGCCCGTGCCGGTGGCGAGGTCCCGCAGGCTCAGTCCGGATGTGTCCTTCAACCGCCGTAATTCTGCGACGAATTCAACGACCGCCGGGTCGAGCCCGGCCGGCAGCGCTTTCCAACGTGCCACGTCCGCCCCTTGTTTCGAAGCCGTGTGGGACGCCCAGCGCCCCGGAAGGGATAGTAATGTCGCCGTTCTCCCTTCTGCGAGGAGCTCCAACGCGTCGGCCTGTCGGGCCGGTTGGGCCGGTCGGGGCGATGCGCTCCTATCGGGGCACGTCGCCGAACTGCTTGTCCCGGCGGTCCCGCCAGCGCTCCATCATCTTCACGATCTCCTCGTCGACGAACTCGAAGAACGCCAGTGTCTCGGCCATCCGCCGGCCCGCCGGGGTGTCGGGGCCGAGGCTGGCGACCCCCTCCCGCAGGGCGGCCTCCCAGCGTTTGATCACGGCTTCCCGGTTGGTGAGGGCCTCGTACCACTGGTCGCCGTGCACCCGGTAGCGCTCCCGGCGCGAGCCCGGCTCCCGCTCCCTGGCGACCATGTGCGTCATCGTCAGGTAGCGCACCGCCCCGGACACCGCCGCGGGGCTGATCTGCAGCCGTTCGCCCAGCTCGGCGGAGGTCAGCACGCCCTCGTCGGAGGAGAGCAGGGCGGCGAAGACCCGGGCGGGCATGCGCTGCATCCCGGCCTCGACGAGCTGCGCCGCGAAGGACTCGACGAACTTCGACACGGCCTCCGTGTCCCGGTCACCGGCTGTTTCCGTCATGGGCTCACCCTATCCGAGCTTCAGACGTTTCCTTAACTTCACAAATTTCTGAAAGAAGCGTACGTTCTGAGCCATGACGAAGGCAATCACGGTCGCCGGGCTCCACAAGTCCTTCGGCCGCACCCGCGCCCTGGACGGCCTCGACCTGGCCGTCGAGGCCGGCGAGGTGCACGGTTTCCTCGGCCCCAACGGCTCCGGGAAGTCGACCACGATCCGGGTGCTGCTCGGCCTGCTGCGCGCCGACTCGGGCGCCGCGCAGATCCTCGGCCGCGACCCCTGGACGGACGCCGTGGAGGTGCACCGCCGGATCGCCTACGTCCCCGGAGACGTGACCCTCTGGCGCAACCTCTCCGGCGGCGAGGTCATCGACCTCTACGGCCGCCTGCGCGGAGGCCTGGACAAGGCCCGCCGCGCCGACCTGATCGACCGCTTCGAACTCGACCCGACGAAGAAGGGCCGCGCCTACTCGAAGGGCAACCGGCAGAAGGTCGCCCTGGTGGCCGCCTTCGCCTCCGACGTCGACCTGCTGATCCTCGACGAACCGACCTCCGGCCTCGACCCCCTGATGGAGGAGGTCTTCCAGCGCTGCGTGGAGGAGGAACGCGACCGGGGCCGTACGGTCCTGCTCTCCTCGCACATCCTCAGCGAGGTCGAGGAACTCTGCGACCGCGTCAGCATCATCCGGGCCGGCCGGACCGTCGAGTCCGGCTCCCTCGCCGACCTGCGCCACCTCACCCGCACCAGCGTGACCGCCGAACTCGCGGGCCCGCCCAACGGGTTGGCGCACCTCCCCGGCGTCCACGACCTCGACGTCCAGGGCCACCGAATCCGCCTCCAGGTCGACACCGACCAGCTCACCGCCGTACTCCGCTCGCTCTCCGAGACCGGCGTCCGCTCCCTCACCTCCACTCCCCCGACCCTGGAGGAACTCTTCCTGCGCCACTACCAGGACGAGGCGGCCGTGCGATGAGCACCCTCACCGGCACCGGCACCCTGCTGCGCTTCGCGCTGCGCCGCGACCGGGTGACGACCCCGGTCTGGATCGCGGTGAACGCGCTGACGGTCCTCTCCATGCCGAGCACGCTGCAGAGCCTGTACGGCACGGAGGCCGAACGCACCGACCTGGTCCGCCAGTTGCAGACCAACGCCTCCTTCCGCGCCCTGATCGGCCCGCTCCACGACACCTCGCTCGGCGGCCTGACGGCGTGGCGGGTCGGCGTGTACGCCGGTCTCCTCGCGGCCGTGACCGGCCTGCTCGTCGTCGTACGCCACACCCGTGACGAGGAGGAGACCGGCCGCGCGGAGCTGCTGGCCTCGGGCGCGGTGGGCCGCCGGGCCTCCCTGACCGCGGCCCTGCTGACGGCAGCGGTGGCGAACGGGGCGTTGGCCCTGCTCATCACCGCCGGTCTGGCGCAGCAGGGCGCGGCCGGGGCGCTGTCCTTCGGGCTCGGCCTGGGTGCCTTGGGCATGGTCTTCGCGACGATGGCGGCGATCGTGGCACAGCTGACGGAGAGCGCCCGCCTGGCGAGGGGCGTGACGTCGGCGGTCCTGGGCGCGGCCTTCGTGCTGCGCGCGGCGGGGGACTCGGTGAAGACGGACGGGTCGTCGCCGTGGA
Organism: Streptomyces hyaluromycini; assembly: GCF_002217755.1. Lineage (GTDB taxonomy): Bacteria > Actinomycetota > Actinomycetes > Streptomycetales > Streptomycetaceae > Streptomyces > Streptomyces hyaluromycini. The sequence continues at coordinate 284,525 of NZ_BCFL01000017.1, forward strand.
CCTGGCTCTCCCCGCTGGGCTGGCTGGAGAACCTCCGCCCGTTCGCGGCGGAACGCTGGTGGGTGCTGCTGCTGTTCGCGGCCGCGGTGCTGGTGCAGGCCGGGGTGGCCTACGTCCTGGCAGGCCGCCGCGACCTCGGCATGAGCTTCTTCCCCGCCCGCCCCGGCCCCGCGACCGGCCGCCTGGGCTCCGCCGCCGCCCTCGCCTGGCGGCTCCAGCGGGGCGGTGTGCTCGGCTGGTCGCTCGGTTTCTTCCTGGCGGGTGTGATCTACGGCGGCCTGACGGAAGGCGCGGCCGGCATGGTCGGCGACAACAAGAACGCCCGCGAGATCTTCGAGCGGATGGGCGGCCAGAGCGGGCTGACCGACGCCTTCCTCGCCGCGATGGTCGGCATGCTGGGTCTGATCGCCGCGCTGTACGTCGTCGCGTCCGTCCTCCGCCTCAACGGGGAGGAGACCTCGGGCCGCGCCGAACCCCTCCTCGCCGGTCCGGTGAGCCGGCTGCGCTGGGCGGCCGGCCACCTGACGATCGCCTTCGCCGGCGCGGCCCTGATCATGCTCCTGGCCGGGGCGGGCTTCGCCGTCGGCTACGGGAAGCAGGTGGGCCCGATCCTGGGCGCCTGCCTGGTGCAGCTCCCGGCGGTGTGGGTGATCGGCGGCCTGGCGCTGCTCCTGTACGGCCTGGCCCCCCGCCTGTGCGCCCCCGCCTCCTGGGGCGTGGCGGTGGCGGTCCTGCTGATCGGCTGGGTGGGCCCGGCCCTGAACGCCCCCCGGCTCGTCCTGGACCTCTCCCCCTTCGGCCACCTGCCCAAGCTGCCGGGCGGGGGGATGGAATGGGAGCCGGTGATGATCCTGCTCGGGCTGGCGGCGGTGCTGGCAGGCGCGGGGCTGGCGGGGCTGCGCAGGCGGGACCTCACGGGCTGAGGGGCGGGTGGGGGTGCAACCGTTCGTAGCGCGGCACAACCACCGTCCAGGGCAGGGCAATTGGCGGCAAGCGGTGGTCTACTGCATTACATGCGTCTTACGCGCGATACGCGGGACACGCTGTTGATGGGCGCGGCCGTCGGAGGGTTCACGGCGGTGCTCCTCCTCGTCGTCGAGTTGTTCTTGCGATGGCCGTGGCAGTGGATGGTGCCCCTCCCCGCCACCGGATTCGTGTTCGGGGTCCTGCTCGCCGCCATGTCGCTGGGCGACGAGGAGCGCGCCGCGGACCGGCGGGAGAACAGCCGCGTGATCCTGCTCGCCTGGGCATGCCTCAACGAGGGGCGCTGCGAGACCGACCCGGCGGCGTTCACCGCCGACGGGGAAGGGTGGGAGCTGCCGGCGAGCCCGCTCTTTCGCGGCTCGCTGCTGGCCGTGGGCCACCGGGACGGCGTCGAGGTGGGCATCAGCTGCTCCGCGCACCGGGATCCCGAGGCGGATTCCGATCAGCCCATGACGATCCTGGTCCACCTCTCCGAGGAGCGGTCGCCCGCACGGGTGCACCACCGGAAGCTACACCGACTGGGCCTGGGGGACGTGGCGTCGGTGGCGGTGGGCGGCCGGGAGCTGTGGGTGAAGTACGACGGCTGGCCGGCTGATTTTGTGGAGCTGAACGCGCAGGTCGACGCGGTCGTTCGGCTGGCGGCGAGCCTGCAGGAGGCGTGACGCGGATACCCGGCCTCGTCGGCGTCGACAGTGCGCGGCCGCTGATCTCAGTCGACGTACTGCTTGAGTTCCTCGGTGTCGAGTTCGATGCCGACGGGATCGGGGAGAGTGACCTTGCCCCCGAGCTTCACCACGTGGATGTCCCGGTATCCGTCCTCCGGGTCGGGGTCACTGTGGACGAGAATCGACAGACTGTCACGGTCGATCAGCAGGTAGACGGGGATCCCGGCCTCGGCGTATGCCTGAGGCTTCTCCACACGGTCACGGTTGTGGGTATCCGAGTCGTAAGAGGTGATCTCGACTGCCATCAACACGCCAGCAGGGTCAGCCCAGTCACCCCGCCCGTTGAAGTATCCGACTGGTGCGAGCACGGCGTCGGGCTTGGCGCGGCCCCTGCGATACGCCTCGACCTTCAGCCCTTGACCCGTCGGGTTGAGGGTGAGGTCGGGCCGCGCTTGCTTGCAATGGAAGACCAACCACATCGCGATCTCGCCGTGGCTGCCGTTCGTCACCTTCTTGACCCCGATCCGTCCGCCGATGAACTCGAAGCTGACGGTCTCGTCCATACGCTCGGCGAATTCGGCGATCCGCTCGAACGTGTCCACTGACAACTGTGACGACGCACGCTCTGCCATAACCGTCATGGTGCCTCCCTTCGCAGGCAGACACCAGCTTGACGAGTCAGCCGCGTAGATCACCCGGAATCAGTCACTGATCAGCCGAACGGGTGATCACCCCACCTCCACCCGCAACCCCTCCAGCCCCCGGATCACGAAGTTCGGTTTCCGGTCCGGCTCCGCCGCCAGGGTCAGGGCCGGCGCCCGTTCCAGCAGTGCCGTCATGGAGGCGGCCAGCTCGATGCGGGCCAGCGGGGCGCCGATGCAGTAGTGGATGCCGGCGCTGAAGGAGATGTGCGGGTTGTCCCGGCGGGTGAGGTCGAGGCGGTCGGGGTTCTCGAAGACGGCCGGGTCGTGGTTGGCGGAGCCGAAGAGCATGGCGATCTCGGCGCCGCGCGGGATCGTGGTCCCGTCGATCTCGATCTCGTCCAGCACCCAGCGTTCGAAGAGCTGGAGCGGGGTGTCGTAACGCATCAGCTCCTCGATCGCGGTGGGGACCAGGGAGTGGTCGGCGCGGAGCGCGGCGAGCTGGGCGGGGTTGCGGAAGAGGGCGTACCAGCCGTTGACCGTGGCGTTGACGGTCGCCTCGTGGCCGGCGTTGAGGAGCAGGACGGCGGTGGAGATCATCTCCTGCTCGGTGAGCCGGTCGCCCTCGTCGTGCGCCTCGATCAGCCCGGAGATCAGGTCGTCGCCGGGCTCCTTGCGCCGCTCGGCGATCAGCTCCCGCAGGTAGTCGGAGAACTCCACGGAGGCCCGCACCGCCCTCGCCGCGGTCTCCTGCGACGGGTTCAGCTCGTACATCCCGCAGATGTCCGCCGACCAGGGGCGCAGCGGGGCGCGGTCCGCCTCCGGGATGCCGAGCATCTCGGCGATGACGGCGACGGGGAGGGGCTCGGCGACATCGGTGAGCAGGTCGCCGCCGCCGTTGCGCACCAGCCCGTCGACGAGCTCTCCGGCGAGCCGGGACACGTACGGCTTGAGCCGCTCGACCGTGCGCGGGGTGAACGCCTTCGACACCAGGCGGCGGATGCGGGTGTGGTCCGGCGGTTCGAGGTCGAGCATGCCGTGGTCGTTGAGCGTGTGGAACGGCTCGTGCTCCGGCGCGGGCGCGGTCCGCCCGAAGTCCTCGTGCGTGAACCGGTGCTGGTACGTCCGCCCCAGCCGCCGGTCCCGCAGCAGCGCCGAGACGTCGGCGTGGAGCGGAACCAGCCACTGGTCGGTGGGCTCGAAGTACTGCACCCGGCCCCGGGCGCGGAGCTCGGCGTAGGAGGGGTACGGGTCGGCCAGGAAGTCCGGGTCCCAGGGGTCGAAGGCTGCCATGGACGGACGTTAGACCGCCGGTCCCCTTCCTGACCAGGGGTGTCTCAGAGCCCCGATTGGCGGAACGGTTTCACCGGGCCCGAAGTGATCGACGGAGCGTGATTCTGCTCCAGCAGCTTTCGGTGGGGGCAGTAGCTTGCCGAATCCGTCCGCAACGACAGATACGACAGAGTGGAGGGCCGCGGATGCCCCGGGAAGCGCCCTATCTGGCCACGGCCGAGGCGCTGCGCGCGCGGATCGTCGCCGGCGAGTGGCGGCTCGGCGACCGGCTGCCGTCCCGGGCCCGGCTCGCCGAGGAGTACGGCGTCGGACGCAACGTCGTGCAGCGGGCGGTGGACCTGCTGATCGCCGACGGGCTCCTGGAAGGGCGGGCGGGCTCGGGGACGTACGTCGGGGTGCCGCGCGAACGGCTGCGGATGGTCCGTTCCCGGCGCCGCGAACGCTCGCTCGCCGCACTCACGGAGCGGGGCCGGGCGGGTGCCTGGGACGCGCACAGCGAGGCACGGGTCCCGGCCCCCGAGCACATCGCCGACCGGCTCGCCGTCGTCACCCCGGACCGGCTCCTGGGCCGCATGAACGCGACCGCCCGCTTCGTCTCCTGGGGCGGCATCCCCCTGGGCGGCCTCCTCGGCGGCACCTCGGGTTCGGCGCTCGGCCCGACGGCCACGCTGTGGATCGGCGCGACCGGGATGACACTGAGCGCCCTGCCCTTCAGCCGGGTGGCAGAGCCGGCTCACCGGCCTTGAGGTGATCGACGAGGGCGGCGAAGGCGGGGGCGGGGAAGGAGAGGGTGGCGCGGGTGGGGGCTTTGGAGTCGCGGATGGCTATGCGGGCGACGGTGGCGGCGATTTCGACGCAGGCGTCGCCGTCGCCTCCGCCGGAGTAGGTGGACTTCTGCCAGTTCATCACAGCTCCTTGGCCACTCGGTGAATGAAGTCACGCGACGCGGTGGGGTCCAGCGACGCTGACTGCACCCTGCGGAAGAGCGTACGAAGCTGCTCCAGTCGCGGCTGCTCATCGATGTACCGCGCGCCTGTGGGGGCATCTCGGAGCGCCGAGTCCAACTGGGGCACTGGACCACCCAGGTACAGCATCGAGGCCCCGGCGCCCGCGAAATGTTCGCGCTCGACGGGGATGACACGCACGCTCACCTGCCTCGCCTCGATCTTGTCCAGGATGAAGCGGAGTTGAGTCAGCGACGCCTGGCGGTCGGACACATGCACCCGCAGGCCGAACTCGTGGACGACCGTCTCGTACGGGGTCGGGTTGTCGCGCTCGATGACAGCCCGGCGCTGCATACGGTGCTCCGCCCTGAGGGCCACCTCTTCCTCGGACAGGCCCGGATTCGTGTAACCGAACACCGAACGGGCGTAATCAGCTGTCTGCAGCAGCCCCGGGACGTAGTGGATCACGACCTCACGCAGGTACGCCGCATGATGCTCGGCTTCGGCTCCGTCCAGGAACGCCTGGGGAAGGACGTCCCGGTAGTCCTCCCACCAGCCACGCGTGCGATCCGTCGCCATCGCCACCAGCGCCTCGATCAAGGGCTCATCGGTGCAGACGTAGTTGGCGGCGAGGCGGCGCACGCGCTTGGCGCTCACCCCTACGGTGCCGGACTCGATCTGGCTCATCTGAACGGCGTCGGCCTCCAACAACCCGGCCGCCTCCTTGGCCGTCATGCCCGTCGCCTCGCGCAGTTTCCGCAGTTCAGCGCCCAGCCTCACCCGCCGGGCCGTGAGATGCCTCTTCGGCGGCAACCGGTGCCTCCTCGCTCCAACTCCCCCGTGGACCTACCTCGTTCGAGGGCCAGAATACGGCAGCGGGTTGCACTTTCCTAAGTCTAGGAAATACCGTCGGTGACGCGACGCACACGCTGCGAGACACCGGGACCCCGGAAGCGCACCGCCCCGTCCTGCCACGGCGGCTGCGGCAATGCCACCGCCCGACGACCGCAACCCCCCACCACCCGAACGGAGTTCACGCATGCCCGAAAGCGACTCCTGGGAGTACTCGCTCTACGTTCCGAACGACCCCAGAGCCGTCCCGATCTGTCGCCGCACGCTGCGGATGATCCTCACCATGCACGGCCTGATCACGCTGGTCGACACCGCCGAACTCCTCGCGGCGGAGCTGGTCTCCAACGCCGTACGGCATACGAAGGGCCCGGTGGCCCTGAGGGTGCGCCACGCGGGCGGGGTGCTGCGGGTCGGCGCGTGGGACGCGGACCCCGAACCCCCCGTCTTCCCGGGCGGATCGGAGGCCTTCGCGGACGGCGGCAGAGGGCTCGCCCTCGTCCGGGCCTGCTCCGACCTGTGGGGCTGGCAGCCGCTGTCCAGGTTCGGCAACCGGGGCAAGTACGTGTGGTGCGAACTTGCCGTGGCGTGAGGCGCCGGCCAAGGTCCGCCGCGCATGGAATCGGCCGGGTACGGTGAAAGCCACATCGCGAAACGGAGCCGACGCCATGACCACCCAACCGGAAGCGCCCGGCCAGCCCCGTCTCCCTGCCATGCGGACCATCGGGGAACTTCGTGCGGCCCTCACCATGGGCTACGGCTTCCCCGGCGACGCCGACGACTTCGAGGCCGAGCTGGCGCGCGAGATCAACCATGCCGATCCCGCGGATCTCTCCGGGGTGGTCCGCGTCGTCGAGGAGTTCCGCGGTCGAGTCGTCGCACGCCAGGACCCTGACTTCGACACAGCCGTCGCCGCGGCCGTCACCGGAATCCGCAAGACCCGGGAAAGCGGCCGGTGAGCGACGACCAGTCGCCCACCATCGCCGAGATCACCGGTGAAGCACACGCTCGCTGCCTCGCCATCGGCGGCGGAGCGCTGGAGGCCGTCGAAGCACTACGAGCCGAGCCGGAGAAGAACCCGGAACTGGGCCGCCGGGCACACAGCCCCGTCGGGGGGATGAAGATCTACACGACGCGCCTGGAAGGCACCGGAGACCGCCCCGCGCTCACGGTCACCTACGTCTACGACGCCCCTCCCCCCGAGCCCGGCCTGATCCGCATCGCTCTCGTGTCGCCCGTGCGCTTCACCGGTGGTGACGCCGGTCTCTGAGCGCTCGGCGTCAGGACATGTAACGCCGGTCCGCCAGGGACTGCGGGCGTTCGGCGGGGGGCCAGGGCGGCGGGGACGGGAGGGCGGTGGGGGGTGTCGGGTCGGTCCATTCGCGTTGGCCGCCCACGACCTCGGGGTCGAACATGACGATCGCCGCGGCCAGGATCAGGGCCGCCACCGGGCCGGCCAGCATGATCAGGAGGAAGGCCAGCAGGCTCGTCGACGACTGGCCCGTCTGCATCTGGGCGACGTGGACGCTCACCGCGGCCATTCCGGTGTAGTGCATGGTCGAGACGGCCGCGCCCATCACCAGGCTGGCGCCGACGGTCGCCCAGACCGCGCTGATCGACACCGCCGCCCAGAGCGCGGCGGTCGCGGCGACCACGGCGATCACCACGGAGAGCGCGACGATCGTGGTGTCGTAGTGCACGGTGCCGCCGGTGTTCATCGCGCTCATGCCGAGGTAGTGCATCGCCGCCACACCGAGACCGGTGATGACGCCGGCGGTGCCCAGGGTGACGGGGCCCGAGCCCCGGTAACCGACCAGGAAGACGCCGATGGCGACCACCGCGATGGCGACGCCGAGGCTCAGCAGCGTCCGGCCGGCGTCGTAGTTGACCAGTGCGCCGCCCACGCTGAAGCCGATCATCGCGACGAAGTGCATGGTCCAGATGCCGCAGCCGAGGGAGACCGCGCCCAGGGCGAGCCAGCCCAGCTTCCGCTCGCCGCGGCGACGGCTGATGGAACGGGTCGTGCAGCGCAGGGCCAGCACGGAGCCCAGACATGCCATCAGGTAGGCGGCTATCGGAGTTATCAGGCCGTAGTGGAACTCGGACACGTCAGCGGTCATCGCGGCAACTTTCTTCGCGCGAAACGGGGACGGGGAGGGGAGGGGACGGCTGCGGCTCCCGCTGGGGAAACGGGAGTGGGAAAAGAGAGAAGAGGGAGTGGAATCAGCCACTTGGCCGATTCCTTCACCATTCAAACACAACTTGCGCATACTGTGTCCACACCTGTACCGCCCGCGATCGAATCGCAACAACGACTGTGCGCGTGGCATGTGCGCCGCATGTGCGCCGCCTGTGCTACCCCGGCGTCACCAGCCGTGCCTCGTAGGCGAACACCGCCGCCTGAGTTCGGTCGCGGAGGCCCAACTTCACCAGGATGCGGCTGACGTGGGTCTTGACGGTCGACTCGGCCACCACCAGGCGTTCGGCCATCTCCGCGTTGGACAGGCCCTGGGCGATGAGGACCAGGACCTCCGTCTCCCGGTCGGTGAGGTCGCCGTAGGCCGCGTGAGCCGCGGGCATCAGGCGCGGAGGGTCGGAGAGTTTCGAGAACTCCGTGATCAGGCGCCTGGTGACCGAGGGGGCCAGGAGGGCCTCGCCGGCCGCCACCACCCGCACGCCGTCGGCGAGCTGCCGGGCCGAGGCGTCCTTGAGGAGGAAGCCGGAGGCTCCGGCGCGCAGGGCCTGGTAGACGTACTCGTCGAGGTCGAAGGTGGTCAGGACCAGGACCTTCGCCGCGCTGTCGGCGGCCACGATCTCCCGGGTCGCCTCGATGCCGTTCAGCTCGGGCATGCGGATGTCCATCAGGACCACGTCGGGGGCGAGTTCACGGACCCGGTCCACCGCCTCCCGGCCGTTGACCGCCTCGCCGGCGACCTCGATGTCCGGCATCGCGTTGAGCAGGACCGAGAAGCCCTCGCGCACCATCATCTGGTCGTCCGCGATCAGTACGCGGATGGTGCCGGCGGTCATGCGTCACCTTCGCCGGGGGTCGCGGGGACGGGGAGGAACACCGTCACCTCGTAGCCGCCTTCAGGCGTGGCGGCCGCCGTCATCTCGCCGTTCAGCATCGAGACCCGCTCCCGCATGCCCGTGATGCCGTGGCCGGCGCCGGGCGACGGCTTGATGAGGGCGGGCTGCGGCGGGGGGCCGTTGACGACGCGCAGGCCCAGGCCGCCGATGACGTACCCGATCTCGACGCGGGCGCCCGCTCCCGGCGCATGGCGCAGGGTGTTGCTCAGCGCCTCCTGCACGATCCGGTACGCCGACAGCTCGACGCCCTGCGGGAGTTCACGGACCGCGCCGGTCACCCCCTTGTCGACGGCCAGGCCCGCCTCGCGCACATTGGCGAGCAGCCCGTCCAGGTCGGCGAGGGTGGGCTGCGGGGCGTCCGGCGCCTCGTAGTCCTCGGCGCGGACCACGCCCAGCACGCGGCGCAGTTCGGTGAGCGCCGCCACCGCGTTCTCCCGGATCGTGGCGAACGCCTTCTCCAGCTCCGGCGGCGGGTTCTCGACACGGTAGGGGGCCGCCTCCGCCTGGATGGCGACCACCGACATGTGGTGCGCCACCACGTCGTGCAGCTCGCGGGCGATCGTCGTGCGCTCCTCCAGCAGGGTGCGCCGGGAACGCTCGTGTGCCGTCTCCGTCTGCTGCGCGGTCACCGTCTGCTCGGCCTCCCGGCGGATCTGCCGGACGGAGGCGGCGAGCATGGATATCGCGGAGGCGACCAGCATCGGGGCGACGTTGTTCCCGTAGTGGCCCGAGCCGAAGAGCGAGAGGGCCGTGAAGCCGTAGAGCCCGGTGATCACCCACATCCAGGCCGCCGTCCGCGGGCGGGTGCGGACGGCGACCACCGTGAGCACCACCAGATGGGAGAAGAAGCTGCCCGGCGCCCAGGGCCATTCGTCCCAGGCGCTGCCCAGCAGGGCGCCGACCCAGGTCCCGACGAGGGACAGCCAGAACGCGGCGACCGGGCGCGCCAGCGTGAGCAGCACCGGCGCCAGCGCGAACAGGCCCGACACCAGGGCCCCGAACTCCCCCTGCGGGCGGTCCGTGACGGACACCAGCAGCGCCGCCCCGCCGGCCGCGACCACCGCGAGATGCGGGGCCCACACGGCGTACTGCCGCCACCGGACGGGGAGATGGCGGACGAACGGGCGGTCCATGCTCATCGGGGGCAACGGCCGGTAGGCGAAGGCGTCCTGGAACAGGTCCTGGCGCAGCCTGCGCAGGGCGTCCAGCGCCGCCCGGATCTCCGGGCTGCGCGGCTTGTACGGTTCGAACGCGCGGTCCGGCGGCTCGGGCGGCAGCGACTGCGGGTGCGGGTGGGTCGTCTCGGTCACGTAATCGACCGTAGGCGCAGCCGGGGCTCGCCGTCGTCACCAGTGAGGCGGGTCCTCAAGCGTCCTTCTCAGGTACTACGGGTACTGCGAGGAGCAGCGGGAGGCCGGTCAGTAACCGGAGGGGCGTACCAGCCCGGACTCGTACGCGAACACCGCGGCCTGGGTGCGGTCCCTGAGGCCCAGCTTCACCAGGATGCGGCCCACATGGGTCTTCACGGTCTGCTCGGCGACGACCAGCCGCTCGGCGATCTCCGCGTTCGACAGGCCCTGGGCGATCAGCGTGAGGACCTCCGTCTCGCGCTCGGTCAGATCGCCGACCCGCGACTTCAGCGGGGCGCGCACCCGGCCGCCGTCCAGCTGGGAGAACTGGGCGATCAGCCGGCGGGTGATGACCGGCGCGAGCAGCGCGTCGCCGGCCGCCACCACCCGGACCGCCTCGGCGAGCTTGTCCGCGGACGCGTCCTTGAGCAGGAACCCGGAAGCGCCCGCCCGCAACGCCTCGTACACGTACTCGTCCAGGTCGAAGGTGGTGAGCACCAGCACCTTGATGTGGGGGCGTTCACCGATGATCCGGCGGGTGGCCTCGATGCCGCCGAGCTCGGGCATGCGGATGTCCATGAGAACGACGTCCGGGGTGTGTTCGGCGACCTTGGCCACCGCGTCCAGGCCGTCCACCGCCTGGCCGACCACCTCGATTCCGGGCTGGGCGTTCAGCAGCACGGTGAAGCCCTGCCGGACCATCTGCTGGTCGTCGGCGATGACTACGCGGATGGGGCTGCCGCTGCTCGTCATGCGGGGTCGTCCTTCGGGTCGAGGGCACGGATGGTGCCGGTGGTGAGGTCCGCGGTACGGCCGGGTACCAGGCGCGCGCCGGGAGCGGCGGCCGGGAGCTCCGCGAAGACCCGGTAGCCGCCGTCCGGCCCGGATCCCGCCGTCAGCGACCCGCCGAGCATCGCGGCCCGCTCCCGCATGCCGAGCAGTCCGTGCCCGGCGCCCGGCGACGGCGGTGCGGAGCGTGTCGGCCGGGAGTTCGCGACGGACACCAGAAGTCCGTAGGGGATGTACTCGATCTCGACATGGGCGGTCGCCCCCGGCGCGTGCCGCAGGACGTTGCTCAGCGCCTCCTGCACGATCCGGTACGCCGACAGCTCCACACCCGACTGCATCGGGCGCCGCTCGCCGTTGATCCGGACGGTGACGGTCAGACCGGCCGCTCTGGTGTTCTCGACCAGCGTGTCCAGCCGGTCCAGGGTGGGCTGCGGACTGTGCGGGCCGGTGCCGGAGTCGTCGGGCGCGTCCTCGTCGGGGCTCTCCGAGCGCAGGACGCCCAGCACTCTGCGCAGTTCGGTCAGCGCCTCCAGCGCGTTGTTCCGGATGCCGTCGAGGTTCTCCCGGAGCTCGTCCGAAGGGTTTTCCACAAGGTGTGGAGCGACCTGGGCCTGGATGGAGATGACCGACATGTGGTGGGCGACCACGTCGTGCAGCTCGCGCGCGATCCGGCTGCGCTCCTCCAGCAGGGTGCGCCGGGCCCGCTCCTCCTCGGTGAGCGAGGCCTGGCGGCCGAGTTCCGCGCGCGCCTCGCGGCGGCCTCGCAACGCCGTGCCGAGCGCCACGACGATCACGGCCAGGACGACGGCCACCACCGAGGTGGACTGGTGCGGCGCCCCACCCCAGACGCCGTCGAGAAGCCAGGTGACCACCACGGTCACGGCCAGTGCCTCGACGGCCACCCGGGCCCGGACCCGCAGCGCGAGCAGCAGCAGGACCAGCAGGTGCGCGATGATCCCGGCCACGGTCCAGGGCCAGGTGAAACGGACCCCCGAAGTCATGCCCAGCCGGCCGTGCAACGCGACGGCGCCCACCAGCATGGTCCCCACCGACACCCACCATGCCGGGACGGGCCGCCACATCGCGAGGACCACGGCGCCGCCCGGCGCGAATCCGAGCAGAGAGGCGAGGCCGGGACCCAGGTGCCCGTTGTCCGAGAGCTGCGCGATGCCGCCGAGCGTGACGCCGAACGCCGCCAGGCACAGCACGCCGTGCGGCAGCCAGCGCAGCCACACGGAGGGGGGCAGCGGGTCGAGACGGGCGGTGCACAGGTCGTCGCGGAGTATCCGCAGCCAGCGCAGCACGCGGCCGGTCCACTCCGGCCGCCGGGCCCCCGTCTCCGTCACAGCGGTCAGCCTAGACATGACGGGCTCCGGTCGGTGTCGCCCGATCGGACGAGGGGTGGGTCCGGACGACGCGCGAGCGGGTCCGGGGGCGGCCGCGCTCGTACCCGTGGAACGCCGCCCAGCAGACGGCGAGCGTCAACGCGAAGGCCGGGAGCCAGAGCAGGCGGGCCACGATCCAGGTGAGGTCGTCGGGGGGTGTGTGGAGGCCGGGGAGGTGGCCGAGCAGGAGGCCGGTGGCCGTGGTCGCCATCAGGGCCGTCTGGTGCCAGAGGAAGATCGTCATCGCGGAGAGGTTCACGAAGGCCACCGCCGCCCAGGCCAGGGGACGGCGCATCGCGCGGCGCAGCCGCTCGCGCAGGAGCAGGGCCAGACCGCACTGCGCCAGGCCGAAGGTGACGGCGGCCAGGGTGGGCGGGTCGAGGTTGGAGACGGACGCGCCGGGGACACCGACCATCGACGCCGGGTAGCCCGCCCACTCGACGAGGCCGGCCGTGGCCGCCGTCCCGCCGACGAACAGGACCCAGCCGGCGCGCGGGCGGTCCAGTTCACCGCGGGTCCAGGCGGCGCCCAGGGTGTACGGCACCAGCCAGCCGGCCGCCAGGTTCACCCAGCCGACGACGGGCGGGGCGCCGAAGCCGAAGCGGAGAAGGTCCACGTGGAGGACGACGGCCAGCGGCCACAGGGGGTTGAGCCGGGTGACGAGGGGAGTCGCCGCCGTCAGTGCCGCGAAGACCACGAGGAACCAGAGGGGGGACAGGGCGAGTTTGGCGAGGGTGTGGACGGTGGTGAAGTCGGTGCCGGACAGAAGGAGGGCGGTGGCCGCGATCGTCCAGAGGGCGAGGAGTGCGGCGACCGGCTTGAAGAGGCGGGACAGACGGGACGTCAGCCAGCGGTGGTAGGGGATGCCCGCGGCCTGGGCGGTGGCATGGCTGCGCGTGGCGACGTGGCCGCCGACCAGGAAGAACACGGCCAGGGTCTGGAACGCCCAGGAGATCGGGGCCAGCCGCGGCAGATACTGGAGGGGGCTGCTGGTGTGCAGTTCGCCGCTGTCCGCCACCAGCGCCGTGACCAGCCAGTGGCCCAGGACCACACCGAGGACGGCGAACGCGCGGAGGGCGTCCACGGCGCTGTCCCGGTCGGGCGGGGTGGCGGTGTCGATGCGGTGGGTGAGCTGTCGTATGCGGTCGGGGAGGCGGGGTGTCGGCGGCTTACGCACGGGTGACCTCCGTTGTCTCGCCGAGGACGATCCGGGCGAGGTTGGCCAGGGAGGCCGAGCCCGGGGTGAAGTAGTCGCTGTGGCCGCCGGGGCCTGCCGCGAAGACGCGGGCGCCGAAGGACGCGGACACGGGGTCGGCGCCGAGGCCGACGGTCGTGCCGAAGAGGCCGGCGCGGAGGTGCGGGACCTCGGCTATCCAGTCGTCGGCTCCTCTGGCCGCCCAGATGCGGGCGGAGGTGTGCAGGTCCGCGGCCGAGTCGGCGCCGGTGCCGGGGCTGCCGACCAGGGCGATGTCGGTGACGCCGAGGCCGGTGAGGGCGGGGGCGGCGCGGGCGCAGACCACCGTGCCGTAGGAGTGGCAGAGGAGGGCGACGGCCGCCGGCCCGGGAGCGGTGAGGGTGCGGAGTTCGCGGATGAACTCACGCAGGTGCGGGCCCGCTTGGCCGGCCCGTCCCGGGGTGAGGACCGTGGTGCTGATCGTGGCGGGGGTCCGGTAGCCGAGCCAGGCGATGACGGCGGTCCGGGTGCCGGGCTGCTCGCGGGTCTCCTGGGCGAGGCGTCGGTAGAGGGACTCGGCCGCCGTGTGGAAGCGGGCGTAGGTGTCGAGGGTGGTGTCCGAGCCGGGGACGAGCACGGCGATGCGGGTCGCATGCGTCAAGTCGCCGAAGACCTCGGTGACCTGGCCGTCGCCTCGGGCGTCGAAGCGGAGGAGGCGCCGGGAGGGGGACGCGAGGGCGCGGTCGGCGGCGGCCCGGGAGACGTCTCCGTCGGCGGCGGCCATCCGGGCGGCTTCGGCGGCGTCCTCGCGGTTGGCCTCGTAGGCGGTGGCGAGGGCGGCCGGGGTGAGGGGGGCGGGGAGGGCAGCGGGGAGTGGGGCCGGGATCCGGGGCCGGGTGGCCGCGGAGAGGGGGAGGACCACGGCGGCGAGGAGGAGGGCGGCGAGGGTGGTGCGGCGCCACCTTCGAGTGGGGCGGCGTTTGGGTGGGGTTGCGCTGACCGGCGCTGTGAACGAGGGGTTCGTGTCGGCGGGGTGGGTGTCGCTCACCGGCGCTGGAGCAGCGGGGTGGGTACGGCTGGCGCGGGGGGTTTCGCTCGCCCGCGCCGGCGGGGTGCCGCTGCGCCCACCCGTGCCGCCCCAGCGGCACGACTGCCCGCAGCTGGGAAGTTCGTCGATGCCGGCACTCGACTGCCCGCAGCTGCGGTGTTTCGACGCAGCCCTCTCCTGCTCCCCCGTCATGGTCGTCCCTCCCCGTTCAGCCGCCCGGTCGTCGGGCTTGTCTGAACGGGAAATTACGGAGCGGAGCGTGTCGTTCGCGTCCCGCCTGGGGACTCACCTGGGAGGTAGCTCTCAGGTACTACGGGTATGCGGGGAAAGCTCAGGGGTGGGCTCTCACCAGGCGAGTTGGGCGATCTCCTCCGCCACCACCGCGCAGGCGTCCGCCGCCGGGTCGATGAGGGGGAAGTGACCGACCTCCTCCAGGAGCGTCAGGCCCACCACCTCGCCCGCCTTGGCCGCCGCCTCCGCGTAGGACTCGGCGACCGCCTGCGGGACGATCACGTCCGTGCGGCCCTGCACCAGCGTGGTCGCGATGCCGGTCGGGAGCAGGAGCGCCGGGTCGGCATAGCGCTGGCGGTCGGTGAACTTCTCCTCGCCGCCCAGGAGTTGCAGCGCCGCGTTGCCGCAGACGTCCAGCTTCTCGGCCGTCGCGAAGTCCGCGATCGGGGCCAGGGCCACCACACCCCGCAGCGGCGCCGGACCCGAGGTGCGCCACGCGGCGTCCGCCGGGAGGACGTGCCGTGCCGCCGCCCACAGCGCCAGGTGGCCGCCCGCCGAGTGACCGGTGAGGACCGTGCGCCGCAGGTCCGCGCGCGGGACCGCCTCGCGGACCAGGGCAGGCAGGGCGTCCAGTGCCGCCGCCACGTCGTCGAAGGTGTCCGGCCAGCGGCCCGCCACCGGGGCCGTACCGCCCTGCGCGGGGAGCGCGGCGCCGCGCCGGTACTCGACGTTGGCCACCGCGAAGCCGCGCCGGGCCAGGTAGTCGGCGAACGGGGTGATGTGGCCGCGGTCGTACGGTGCACGCCACGCGCCGCCGTGCAGGACCACGACCAGCGGGACCAGGGGCTCGTCGGTGTGCGGGGCGTAGAAGTCGATCACCTGGTCGGGGTGGTCGCCGTAGGCGGCCGTGACGTCGGGCGCGACGTGCGGGTGCGAGAAGGCCGACTCCTCCTCGGCGGCGTCCCGGGCAGCTGCGTCGTCGTCCGGCATGCTCCAACCTCTCAGCGACGTAATTGTGTTGGCGGACCAGGTGGGGAAATCTGCCGTT
Source organism: Streptomyces hyaluromycini (assembly GCF_002217755.1). GTDB lineage: Bacteria > Actinomycetota > Actinomycetes > Streptomycetales > Streptomycetaceae > Streptomyces > Streptomyces hyaluromycini. Next base: position 300,015 of record NZ_BCFL01000017.1, read on the forward strand.
GGCCGGGACGGTATCAGGCCGGTGACGTGCGGGGACACGCGGATGTCACGCACGGTGAGGATTGCTCGGTTCTGTACCGTCCCGGCCGCTGCCCGGGGATCACTATGTCGTCATGTCACCAGGCGAGGGCCCCTCCCGCCACCTCCCCCAGCACCCGCGCCGCCCGCTCCACGTCCGCGAAACCGACGTACAGCGGGGTGAAGCCGAAGCGGAGCACGTCCGGGTGCCGGAAGTCCCCGACCACCCCCCGCTCGATCAGCCGTTTCATCACGTCCCCGGCGTCGGAACAGCGCAGCGCGATCTGACTGCCGCGCTCCTCGTGGGCCACCGGGGTCACGCACTCGACGCGGCCCTGAGGCAGGTACGCCTCGACGCACTCCAGGAAGAAGTCCGTCAGGGCGAGCGACTTGGCGCGTACGGCCGCCACCGGCACCCCGTCCCACACCTCCAGCGCCGCCTCCAGGGCGAGCATGGAGAGGATGTCCGGGGTGCCGACGCGGCCGCGCACCGCACCCGCGGCCGGTTCGTACCCCGGTCGCATCCCGAAGGGCTCCGCATGCGAGTTCCAGCCGGGCAGCGGGGAGTCGAAACGGTCCTGGAGACCACGGCGGACGTACAGGTACGCCGGTGAACCCGGGCCTCCGTTCAGGTACTTGTAGGTGCAGCCGACCGCCAGGTCGACCCCGTGCTCGTCGAGGCCCACCGGCAGCGCGCCCGCGCTGTGGCACAGGTCCCAGACGGACACGGCTCCGGCCGCGTGGACGGCGGCGGTGAGGGAGGGCAGGTCGTGGAGGCGTCCGGTGCGGTAGTCGACGTGGTTGAGGAGTACGGCGGCGGTACGGTCGCCCAGCGCCGCCGGGACCTCGGCGGGGGTGAGCGGACGCATCGCGCAGCCCGTCAGCCGGGCCGCCGACTCGGCGATGTAGCCGTCCGTGGGGAAGGTCGTCGCGTCGACGAGGATCTCGTCACGGCCCTCCCCCGCGAGCCGGACCGCGCTCACAAGTGCCTTGAAAACGTTGACACTTGTCGAGTCGCCGACCACGATCTGCCCGGCCGCCGCGCCGACCAGCGGGGCGATCCGGTCGCCGATCCGCTCCGGCGCCGTCCACCAGCCGCTCTCGTCCCAGGACCGGATCCGCAGCTCGCCCCACTGCCGCCGGACGACGTCCTCGACGCGACCGGGGACGTGTGCGGGCAGGGCGCCCAGGGAATTGCCGTCGAGATAGACGGCGTCATCGAGGACGAAGCGGTCGCGGAGCCCGGCCAGGTCGTCCGACGCGTCCAGCTTCTCCGCCCTCAGGGCCAGCTCAGACATGGGACCTCGCCGTCCACAGCTCCGGGAACACGTTCTTGCGGGCGCGCTTCTCCAGCCAGGCGACCCCGGCCGAGCCGCCGGTGCCGGTCTTGGCGCCCATCGCGCGGCGGGTGGCGACCAGGTGGTCGTTGCGCCAGCGCCAGACGAGCTCGGCGACGTCGGTCAGCGCCTCGCCGAGCCGGGCGAGCTCGCCGTCGCCGTCGCCTTCGGCGGAGTAGACGGCGGTCCAGGCGGCCTCGACGGCGTCGGAAGGTGCATAGGGCAGTGATATGTCACGTTCCACCAGCACCGCGTCCGGGATCGGATACCCCCGCCGCCCCAGCACCCGCACCACCTCGTCGTACAGACTCGGCTCGTGCAGCGCCTTCTCCAGTTCCGCGTGGACGCGGGGCGCGCCGCGGTGCGGGACGAGCATGGACGCGGACTTCTCGCCGAGCAGGAACTCCATCCGCCGGTACATCGCCGACTGGAAGCCGGAGCCCTCGCCGAGGGCGGAACGGTAGGAGTTGAACTGCGCCGGGGTGAGCTGGCCGAGCGGCTTCCAGGAGGCGTTCAGCGCCTCCAGCTCGCGGGTGGAACGCTTCAGCGCGGCGATCGCGGTGGGGAGGTCGTCACCGCGCAGCGCCGCCGCCGCAGTCTCCCACTCGTGGACGATGACGGTGAACCACAGCTCCATCACCTGGGTGGTGACCAGGAAGACCATCTCTCCGGGATCGTCGGAGAGGGTGTGCTGGAGGTGGGTGAGCACGTCGGCCCTGACGTAGTCCTCGTAGGGGGTCGTGCCGGCGAAGTCGAGATGCGGGGTCTCGGGCTCGTTCGATTCAAGAGCCTCTTGGGACATCGCTGTCTCCTGTAGTACTCCGGGTAGCGGTCCGCCCCTGCCGATGCCGACACGGGGGCCCCGGTCCCCACCAGCATCTTCCGCAACGTAACCCGGATACTGCAAGACCCGCCTGTCGGGAGCCGCCGTCCGGCGGTCCCGCCCCGCTCAGCCGCGGACCGTCCGCCCCCGGTACAGCCGCCCGGACACCCCCTCGAACTCCAGGTCGAGGCCGAGTCCGTCGCGTTCCGCGTGCAGGTGCAGGTGGGGCTCGGTGCTGTTGCCGCTGTTGCCGACCTCGCCGAGGACCTGTCCCGCCCGGACCGTGTCCCCCTCGGCCACCGTCACCGAGCCGGGGCGCAGATGGGCGAGCTTCACGATCTCCCGGCCGGTGTCGAGGAACACGTGGTTGCCGTACAGCGGCTGGTAGCGGATCTCCCCCGGCCGCTGGTCGGCGACCCCGTCGGCCGCGGAGACCACCCTGCCGTCGCAGGGGGAACGGACCGGGCGCCCGTAGGCGGCGTACGCGGTCAGCTCGCGGCCGGGCCGGGTACGGGTGCCGTACCGGCCGAGCGCCACCAGGTCGAGGGCGGCGCGCTGCTCGGGCACCGGGGCGTGGTGGTTCACCGCCGGGCCGCCGCCCTGTACGACGTACCAGGCGCCCTCCAGCGGGAACCGCAGCGGCCGGGACAGCCTGCCCCGCCGGCGGTGCAGCCGGGCGGCGGTGACCAGCCAGCCGGCCGCCGCGAGAAGGACGAACCCGACGGCGAGACCGAACCGGCCGTCTCCGGCCGGCAGCCCCGGCAGCCGCCACGCCGAGGCGAGGGCGGCGACTGCGCCCGCCTCGACCGCGCGCCGGAGCGGACGCGGTTGCAGCGCCGGTGCGCCGCAGCCCTCGACGACCACGTAGAACGCGGCGAGGGTGGCCAGGTCCGCGGTCCAGGCGGTGCGGTCGCCGGCCGTCCAGAGGATCAGGACGTTCCAGACTGCGACCAGGACCAGGCAGACCGACCAGGCGAGGTGGGCGGGCAGCCGGCGCCTGGGCGGTGTGTAGGGGGCGCCCTCGATGCGCAGTCCGGTGAGTTCGCCGTCGGGGGCCACCTGGGCCCAGGCCCGCACCCGGCCCGTGCTGCCGGACACGATCAGCCCGTCCGGACCGTCCGTCACGGTGCCGAACCCGCCGATCCGGGCGGCCGTGGCGTGCACGATCCGCTCCAGCGTCGCCATCCCGACCGCTTCCGTCACCCGCGGGGCGAGCCGCGGCCACTGCTCCGGGTCCGCGGTCAGGAACCGGGCCAGGACGTGGGCCTCCGGCGGCTGACCGCCGGGAATCGGATCAGGCACGTGTGCTCCCCCCTGCCGTCACGTACGGGCCGGCGGTCTGGAAGACGGCGGGGCGCGGGATGAGGTTGCCGGCGGTGGCAGACTGGCGCCATGACGACGCACAAGAACCTGCTCGGTGGTCCGGAGCCGACGTATCTGCCGGAGAACGAAGAGGCGTACCGCCTGCTGAGCGAGGAGTCGCTGGCTCCCGTCGAGGTCGCGGCGAAGTTCCCGACCTTCTCGCTGGCCTGGGCGCTGCTCGCCGACGAGGCGTTCGGGCGCGGCGCGGTCGTCGAGTCGTACGCGTACGCGCGCACCGGCTACCACCGTGGGCTGGACGCCCTGCGCCGCGCCGGGTGGAAGGGGCACGGGCCGGTGCCCTGGGAGCACCAGGCCAACCAGGGCTTCCTGCGCTGTCTCGCTGCGCTCGGCCGGGCCGCCGGGGAGATCGGTGAGAAGGACGAGTACGAGCGGTGCCGGCAGTTCCTGAAGGACAGCAGCCCGGAGGCGTACGCCGAGCTGAAGGGGTAGGGGCCGGGGGGGGACGCTTACCGGCGCTGGCAGGGTGCCTCCCCCAGAGGGGGGACCCCCAGCGCCCACCCGTGCCGCCCTGCGGCACGCCTGCCCGCAGCTATGTAAGACACGGCTGGGCAGCGCCCCTTTAGGGGCGCGGGGAACTGCGCGATCAGCCCCCGCCGGCCTGCAGGTCGGGGCGGCGCCCGGCCTCCAGGGGCGGAGCCGTGATGCAGCCGTGGGTGCGGCATTCCGGGTGGCGGCAGTCCGGGGCCGGGCGGCGCACCAGGGCGAAGGCCAGCGCCGCGCCGACCACCAGGACACCGGCGCAGATCGGCATGGCCCGGTCGAACGCCGCGTTGAAGGCGGTCGCCGACCGGTACGCCTCCGGGCCCATCCCCGCGAGCAGCGGCAGCGCCGCCACCGCGATCAGGCTGGCGGCGCGGGCCGCCGCGTTGTTGATGCCGCTGGCGATGCCCGCCCGGGTCGTGTCCACGGAGGCGAGGACGGACGCGGTGAGCGGGGCCACCAGGGTGACCATGCCGAGGCCCTGGAGCAGGACCGCCGGGAGGACGTCGGTCAGGTAGTTCGCGTGTTCGCCGACGCGCAGCATCAGGAGCATCGCGGCGGCACAGAGCAGCGGGCCCACCGTGAGGGGGATGCGGGGGCCGATGCGGTCGGCCAGGGCGCCCGAGCGGGCGGAGAACAGCAGCATCAGGGCCGTCGTCGGCAGCAGCGCCGTGCCCGCGGCCAGCGCCGAGTACCCCGCCACCACCTGGAGTTGGAGGGCGGTGAGGAAGAAGTAGCCGCCGAAGGCGCCGTACACGCACAGGGTGACGACGTTGAGCGCCGTGAACTGGCGGGACGCGAACATGTCCAGCGGGAGCATCGGGTCCTGGCGGCGCTTCTCGACGTACACGAAGGCCACGCCGGCCGCGACGCCCGCCACGGCCAGCAGGGACGCGGTACCGGCCTCGATCAGGGCGTAGGTGACCAGGCCCAGGGCCAGGGCGCCCAGCACCGCGCCGAGGACGTCGAAGCGGCCGTGGGCGCGGCCGTCGGCGGACTCGGGGACGTGGCGCAGGGCGATGGGGACGCAGAGCAGGGCCAGCGGGACGTTGAGCAGGAAGACCCAGCGCCAGCCGGGGCCGTCCACCAGCCAGCCGCCGAGGAAGGGCCCCACGGCCGCGCCGATGCCGCCGAAGCCGGACCACAGGCCGACCGCGCGGGCCCGGTCGTCGGGGTGGAAGGAGGCCTGGATGAGGGCGAGGGAGCCGGGAGTGAGGAGGGCGCCGCCGATGCCCTGGAGGGCGCGGGCGGCGATCAGGATCGCGTCGGTCGGGGCGAGACCGCACATCAGGGACGCGGCGGCGAACCAGACGACGCCCAGCACGAAGATCTTCCGGCGGCCGTAGTGGTCGCCGAGCGAGCCGCCGAGCAGGATCAGGCCGGCCAGCGTCAGCATGTAGGCGTTGATCGTCCACTGGAGCGCGGACAGACTCGCGTTCAGGTCGTCGCCGATGCGGGGCAGCGCCACGTTGACGACCGTGGAGTCCAGCAGCGCCATGCTGGAGCCGAGCACCGTGGTGAGCAGGATCCACTTGCCCTGGGCTGAGGCGATCCGGACGTCGGGCATGGTTCCAGGTATACAGCGGACCCGGCGCCGTAGACAGACGAACGCCGGGTCCTGACCGTAATGCGGCTTACTTGATCTTGTTACCCGCCGAGCGCAGGTTCTGCGTGGCCTCGACGACGCGCGCGGCCATGCCGGCCTCGGCCAGCTTGCCCCAGGTGCGCGGGTCGTAGGTCTTCTTGGAGCCGACCTCGCCGTCGACCTTCAGGACGCCGTCGTAGTTCCTGAACATGTGGTCGGCGACCGGACGGGTGAAGGCGTACTGGGTGTCCGTGTCGAGGTTCATCTTCACGACGCCGTTCTCCAGCGCGGTGCGGATCTCCTGCTCGGTGGAGCCGGAGCCGCCGTGGAAGACGAAGTCGAACGGCGACTGCTTGCCGAACTTGGCGGCGACGCCGTCGCTCAGCTCCTTCAGCAGGTCGGGGCGGAGCACGACGTTGCCCGGCTTGTACACGCCGTGCACGTTGCCGAAGGAGGCGGCGAGCAGGTAGCGGCCCTTCTCACCGAGGCCGAGCGCCTCGGCGGTACGGATCGCGTCGTCGACCGTGGTGTAGAGCGAGTCGTTGATCTCGTGGGAGACGCCGTCCTCCTCGCCACCGGTCGGGGTGATCTCGACCTCGAGGATGATGTTGGCGCGGCGGGCCTGCTCCAGGAGCTCCTGCGCGATGGCGAGGTTGTCGGCGAGGGTCTCGGCGGAGCCGTCCCACATGTGCGACTGGAAGAGCGGGTTACGGCCGTTCTTCACGCGCTCCTCGGAGATCGCGAGCAGCGGACGCACGTACCCGTCGAGCTTGTCCTTCGGGCAGTGGTCCGTGTGCAGCGCGATGTTGACCGGGTACTTCTCGGCGACGATGTGCGCGAACTCGGCGAGCGCCACCGAGCCGGTGACCATGTCCTTCTTGTACTGGCCGCCCAGGAACTCGGCACCACCCGTGGAGATCTGGACGATGCCGTCGCTCTCCGCCTCCGCGAAGCCGCGCAGCGCCGCGTGCAGGGTCTGGGTCGAGGTGACGTTGATGGCCGGGTAGGCGAACTTGCCTGCCTTCGCCCGGTCGAGCATCTCGTTATAGACCTCGGGGGTTGCGATGGGCATGTGTCCGCTCCTTGAGTGTGCGGGTCGGCGTACTGCTGTTTTCTTACGGCCCTGACCTAGACCTTGGGGGCGACGTCATCGTCGTCCACATCTTTCCAGACATGAACCGATGCTCCACGCGTCGGTCACGTCCGCGTCAGTCCCGGTCGTCAATCCCAGTCGTCGACCGCGGGTCAGTCCAGACCCAGTTCGTCCTTCGAGAAGGCGAACAGGTACGGCACGTCCGCCTGCTCGGCGATCGCCTCGGCCGCCCCGGTCGCCCGGTCCACGATGGTGGCGACGGCGACGACCTCCGCGCCGGCCTCGCGCAGGGCCTCCACGGCGGTCAGCACGGAGCCGCCGGTGGTGGAGGTGTCCTCGACGGCCAGCACGCGGCGGCCCTTGACCTCGGCGCCCTCGATACGGCGCTGCAGGCCGTGCGCCTTGCCCGCCTTGCGGACCACGAAGGCGTCCAGCGTCTTCCCGCGCGCATGGGAGGCGTGCAGCATGGCCGTGGCCACCGGGTCCGCGCCCAGGGTGAGCCCGCCGACGGCCTCGAAGTCGAGCTCGGCGGTCAGGTCGAGCATGACCTGACCGACCAGCGGCGCGGCCTCGCCGTCCAGGGTGATCCGGCGAAGGTCGATGTAGTAGTCGGCTTCCTTGCCCGACGACAGGGTCACCTTGCCGTGCACCACGGCCTTGTCCTTGATCTGTTGCAGCAGCTCAGCGCGTACGTCCGTCATGCCGACCAGCTTAGAGGCGCGTCCAGGTCCAGGTGGTCGTGGCTTCCAGCGGCTCCAGCGGGGTGACGAGCCTCGGGAGGGTGTTCAGCCCGTTCGGCGGGCCGGTCTGCGGCTCCACGCACACCGCCGCCTCCTGCTCGTCGTAGACCACGACCCACTGCTCGCGGCTGGCGACCTTCAGCTCCAGCTGTCCCGGCCAGGTGAGGGTGACGTCGACTCCGTCGGGCATGCCGAAACAGTCGTCCCAGGGGCCCGGCTTCGGGTCGATGCGGTTGCCGGTGGGCAGGTGGTCCTCGCCGCGCTCCTCCTGCCAGGCGGGGGTGAAGCCGACCTGGGCGTCCTGGCCGCCGAGGTTCCGGTTGAACCAGGGGTGCCAGCCGATCTGCGCCGGGAAGGAGTCGTCGTACGTCTCCACGGCCATCGTCAGCGTCAGCGAGTCCTCGGCGAGCTGCACGACGTGGGTGACGCGGGCGGGGTGCGGCCAGGGGGCGCCGAGGTCGCAGGTGATCACGGCCTCGTCCGCCGAGACCCGCGCGGTGCGCCAGGCGCCGTCGCGGGCGGTGCCGTGGATGGCGTGCGGCGGGGAGTTGAGGGGCATCTGGACGGTGGTGGCGCCGTCGCGGAAACGGCCGTCCCGGATCCGGCCGCACCACGGCACCATCGGGAAGCAGCCGAAGCGGTCGCCCTGGCGGAGGAGTTCGAGGGAGCCGACTTCGAGGCCGGCGATCCGGCCGCCGTTGCCGGGGTGCAGGTGGAGGGTGGCGTCGCCTGCGGTCAGCGTGATGTCTTCGTTACTCACGGGATGACAGTACTGGGGGGAGCCCTTGTGATTCGGGTGCGGGTGGGTGGGGGCTGGTCGCGCAGTTCCCCGCGCCCCTTACGGGGCGCTGCACTCACGCCAGCTACATAGGGCACGGGTGGGCGCTGGGGGTCCCCCCTCTGGGGGAGGCACCCTGCCGGCGCCGGTGAGCGAAACCCCTCCGGGAGACGTCAACGCCGTCGTCGCAGCGCCCTCGTCACCACGATCGCCGATGCCAGTGCCAGGGCCGCCGCCGGGGCGGCCCAGCGCAGGGCCGAAGCCCCCGCCACCGTCTGCGGCGCAGGGACCGGTGCGTACCGCCCCCTCGGCGGCGCGTGGTCCACCTCCTCCGCGCTGCGGCCGATCATCGTCCGGCGCGCGTGCGCCGCCTCGGCGAAGATCTCGGGAAGCGGCTCCACCACCGGCTCCACCACCGGCTCCTCCACGGGTTCCGTCACCCGTTCGGGCGCCGGCGGGACCTCCGTCTCGTAGACCGAGGCCGGTGCGTCGGGAGCCGTCGGCTCCACCGCCTCGCCCAGCGCCTCCGCGAAGCGGCTCAGCAGCCTTGTCGCCGCCGACTCCACCGCCTCCGCCGGCAGCTCCGCGACCCGCCCGTCGGCGGAGGCCGTGCCGGTCACCGTGACCGCGCAGCCCCCGTCCCTGTCCGCGAGGCGGAACGTGAGCGCCAGCTTCACCGTGCCGGTGCCGCGGGCCTCGGTGGCGTCACCGTCGAGCGCGTACGAACCGTCGTCGTGGGCGCTGACGCGCAGGGAGCCCCGGTAGGTGATCGAGTGGCTGCCGATCCGGACCTTGAGGCGGCCGGTGCCGGGCGCGGCGCCCGCGTCCTGCTGGAGGCCGGGGACCGCCCGGGCGACCCGCGCGGGGTCGGCCAGCGCCTCCCTGAGCCGCGAGGCCGGGGCCGGGACGTACACCTGGTGCTCCATGGCGACTGAGCCTACCCACGAGTCGGTCCGGCACACCCTCCCCGACGCACGGCACGCTGCGAGCCTCCTTGACGGCCGGGTCCGCTCAGTACCGGGGGTGCACCAGCGTCGACGGCGGCGGCCCGGCCGCCGGTGTCTTCAGCGCGTCCCGCTCCAGTGCCCCCTCCGTGAGCGTCCGCAGCCGTGGGCCGTCGGCCGGAAGGCGCAGCGGCGGGGCGTGGGAACCGGCCGTCGCCAGGACGAAGCCCCAGTCGTGCGGGGTCCTGGACTCGCCCGCCGAGCGGTCGGGGCCCGGGGTGAAACCGGCGTCGTGGCCGAGGACCCGGTAGGGGGTGGTGGCCAGGCCGGCGGCCCGTATGGTCGCGGCGACCGTCCAGAAGGCGCGGGGGCGGGCCTGGACCGGGCCCGCGTGGACGACCAGGCGGCCGCCGGGGGCGAGGGCGCGGCGGGCGAGGCCGTAGAACTCCTGGGAGTACAGCTTGGTGCTGGCGGTGATCCCGGGGTCGGGCAGGTCGGCGATGACGACGTCGTAGCCGGAGTAGCCGGAGCGGGGTGCGTCGCGCAGCCACTGGAAGGCGTCGGCGGTGAACACGTGGACGTGCGGGTCGTCGTACACGTGCCCGTTGAGCGCGGCGAGGGCGGGGTCGTGGCGGGCGAGGCGGACCAGGCCCGCGTCGAGTTCGACGATGTCGACGCGGTCGACGCCGGGGTGGCGCAGCACCTCGCGGGCGGCCATGCCGTCGCCGCCGCCGAGGATCAGCACGCGCGCGTGGGGGCCGCTCATGGCGGGGTGGACGAGGGCTTCGTGGTAGCGGCGTTCGTCGCGGCCGCCGACCCGCAGCCGGCCGTCCAGGAAGAGGTCGAGGGGGCGGCCGTGGGTGCCGCCGGTGAGGACGATCTCCTGGACGTCGGTCTGGAGGGCGACCCGGACGTCGGCGCCGTAGACGGCGTGCCGTGCGGCCCGTTCGAAGTCGCCGACGAGGACGGCGGCGGAGGCGAGGACGCCGAGGACGGTGACGTTGGCGACGAGGAGGGTCCAGCGGGCCCGGCGGGACAGGTCGCGGCGGAACAGGCCGAGGACCAGGGCGCCCCCGGCCACGACGTTGACCGTGCCGGTGAGCAGGGTCCCCGTCAACTGGCCGAGGAAGGGCAGCAGCAGGAACGGGAAGGCGAGGCCGCCGACCAGGGCGCCGACGTAGTCCGCCGCGAACAGGTCGGCCACGGCGCCGCCCGCGTCCTGGCGGCGGATGCGCTGGATGAGCTCCATCAGGAGCGGCACCTCGGCGCCGATGAGCAGGCCGATGGCGAGGGAGAAGGCGACCAGGAGGCAGCGCGGGCCGGTGGCCCACAGGCCGCCCCAGCCGCCGGTCCAGGCGAAGACGGCGTACAGGGCCATCGCGCTGCAGCCGCCGATCAGCGCCAGCGCGGCCTCGACGGCGGCGAATCCGGCCGCCGCGTGCCAGCGCAGCCGTTTCGCGGCCAGTGAGCCGACGCCCATCGCGAAGACCATCACGGACAGCACGACGGAGGCCTGGGTGACCGAGTCGCCGATCAGGTACGAGGCGAGGGCGACCAGTTCGAGTTCGTACACCAATCCGCAGGCCGCGCAGACGAACACACACGCCAGGACCAGGAAGCGGCCCGTCCCCGGCCGCACGGGCAGCGGCGCGGGGGCGCCCCAGGGCCGCGGTGTGCCGGGCGGGGCGGGTGCGTGCGGATCGATCACTCTGCGACGTTACGTCACTCGCTCGGTACGCTTCGTCACCCACACGTGTGGAACTCCGGGCCCTTTGACGCCCCGTTGGTTTATGTCATCCGGCCACGGAGTGGGGTCCCGGAACCCGTACGCCGACCCGGGTCCGGGTCGCCACCAGCTGGCCGTCCTGCGGGTACGCGTGCCAGGTCCGCCAGTGCACCTGCCCCTCGTGCCGCTGGGCGAGCATCGCCGTGAAGGCGTGCGGGCTGCCCGGGAAGACCCCGGCGAGGCCGTACGGATGCTCGGAGACCAGTGCCAGCAGTTCCTGGGCACGGCCCGCGAAGGAGCCGGGTGACAGCACCTCGACGCGGGCCGCGAACTCGTACTCCCAGTCGCCGATGCGTTTGGCGACCCCGAGCGGCAGGGGGGTGCTGGACCCCGCGATGCACGCCACCGTCTCCGAACAGCCGCCGCACTCCTCCTCCAGGAGCACCTGGTGGGACGCGCCGAGCAGTCTCAACTGCAGCTTCGCCCCGGTCAGTTCCAGGTCGAGGGTGGCCAGGGCGGGCAGCGGCTCGCGTCCCAGGGCCCAGGCGAGGTCGGCCGCGCGCGTATCGGTGTAGGAGGTGTTCAGGGTCGTGAGCATGGATCGGCTCCGCTAACAAGCAAAGGGGAGAAGTGTGGTCCGGCGCACCTCGGTCGACACCGGGAGATCGGCCCGGCCGGCCCAGCCGGGGGAGGGTGTCGTCAGGACGTCCGAGGCGCTGCTTTGGTGATTTAGAGGGAATCATGAACTGTGGCGCTGCCACAGCGTTTTTACCCAACTTCGTGGGGTTTCCATCCCTCAGAGGGCTCCACAGCTCAACTGTTCAACCATGTCGTGCGCCCCGCTGCTTGCGGCGTACGCCGGGGCGCCCGGCGAGAGCTCCCCCGCTCTCCGTCCGGACGCCCCGGTCTTTCACCGCCTGCGGGCGGCTCAGTTGCCCCCGCCGCAGCCTCCCCCGCCGCACGACGAGCCGCCCCCGCAGGACGATCCGCCGCATGAGGAGTGGCCGCCGCCGCACGAGTGACCGCCGCCGTGATGACCGCCGTGCGAGGACGACGACCCCGAGTCCCCGGCCCACCAGCTGCCGGAGCTGTCGTAGGACGAGGAACCTCCGCTTCGGTACGCCCCCTTGGTCCCGCCGCCCCGGCGGACCGCCGACGCGACGATCGCGAGGCAGATGACCGCTGCCACCACCACGATGAAGACGGTGCCCATGGCGTCACCTTCTTTCCGTTCCCCCGAAGGCGACCCCCCGTGGGCGCCCCGGCCACCGCGAGAACGCGGCGTGGACTGGGGATGCCCCGCCGTCACGGCGGCCAAAGCGGAGTTGAGGAACTTCTGAGGGTCCCTCAGGACAGCCGGCCCCTCGTCAGCGCGAAGAGGATCAGGAGGTCGATCGTCATCACCGGGATGGCCCACAACGGGTAGTACGGAACGAACATGAACTGGGTGATCAGGCTGACCGCCGCCACCCCTATACCGGCCCCGCGGCCCCAGCCCTGGTCCGTCAGCACGCCCAGGGCGGCGATGACGAGTGCCACTCCGATCACGAGGTGAATCCAGCCCCAGGCCGTCAGGTCGAACCGGTAGGAGTACCGGGACGCGGCGAACAGCGTGTCCTGTGCGATACCGGATGCGCCCATCAGAATGCTGAGGGGGCCGCTGAGCATCATCATGCTCCCGGCGAACATGGACGCGTTGAACGTTCCGCTGCCGCCAGGCTCCCCGTGTCCTCGCTCTGGCCTGCTCGGCACCGTTGTCATGGCAGCAACCTTCCTGTGCAGCGCGGTCACCGATGCACAGTGCCCGCGGAAGTCGGCCATGCCCTCCTGCCAGCATGGCCGCAATCCCCCGGCACCGCGACCGCAGCCCGTACCGCCGTCAGGGCATCGCCGCAGGTGCCCGCCCGGAAGCCGGGTTGAGGAACTCCGGAGCTTGGGCGCAGGATGACCGGCATGACCTCCAGCGAACGCCCCCTCCTCAACCGCCGGCTCGCCGAGTTCGGGACCACGATCTTCGCCGAGATGTCCGCCCTGGCCCTCAGCACGGGCTCCATCAACCTGGGGCAGGGCTTCCCGGACACCGACGGTCCCGAGGAGGTCAGGGAGGCCGCCGTGCGCGCGCTGCGCGAGGGGCACGGCAACCAGTACCCGCCGGGCCCGGGCGTCCCCGAGCTGCGCACCGCGATCGCGGCACACCAGCAGCGCCGGTACGGCCTCTCCTACGACCCGGACGCCGAGGTCCTGGTCACGGCGGGCGCCACGGAGGCCATCGCGGCCGCCCTCCTCGCCCTCCTCGAACCCGGTGACGAGGTCGTCGCCCTGGAGCCGTACTACGACTCCTACGCGGCGAGCATCGCGATGGCCGGCGGCACCCGGGTCCCGGTCACCCTCCGCCCCGACGCCGGCGCCTTCCGCCTCGACCTCGACGAGCTGCGCGCGGCGGTCACCCCGCGCACCCGGCTCCTCCTGATCAACACCCCGCACAACCCGACCGGCACGGTCCTCACCCGCGCCGAGCTGACCGCGGTCGCCGAACTGGCGGTCGAGCGCGACCTGCTGGTCGTGACCGACGAGGTGTACGAGCACCTGGTGTACGACGGCGCCGAGCACATCCCCCTGGCGACCCTCCCCGGCATGCGCGAGCGCACGGTCACCATCGGCTCGGCCGGCAAGACGTTCTCCTTCACCGGCTGGAAGGTCGGCTGGGTGACGTCGACGCCGGAGCTGGTCACGGCGGTGCGCTCGGCGAAGCAGTTCCTGACGTACGTCGCCTCGGGCCCCTTCCAGTACGCGGTCGCGGAGGCCCTCGCCCTCCCGGACGCGTACTTCGAGACGTTCCGCCGGGACATGCAGACCAAGCGGGACATCCTCGCGGCGGGCCTGACGGAGGCGGGCTTCGAGGTCTACGACACCACCGGCACGTACTTCATCACCACCGACATCCGCCCCCTCGGGGAAACGGACGGCTTCGCCTTCTGCCGTTCCCTGCCGGAACGGGCCGGGGTCGTCGCCATCCCGAACGCGGTCTTCTACGACCACCGGGAGGCGGGGGCGCCGTTCGTACGGTTCGCGTTCTGCAAGCGTGCGGAGGTGCTGAAGGAGGCGGCGGAGCGGCTGCGGCAGTTGTCGTAGGGGGCCGACCCAGCCTGCGGGTGCGTGGGGGCTGAGCGCGCAATTCCTCCCCCAGCCTTCGGCCGGGGGTACCCCCAGCGCCCCTTACGGGGCGCTGCAGGCGCCGGGTTCGCTCCACCTTCTGCATGCACGAAGCGTCGGAGGCTGTGCGGTGTCCTTCGGGTGTCGCGCGGGGCGGCGGCCACGACAGCGCCGGGGGGACCCCCCGGACGCGGACTACTCTGTTGCCGCTGAACGATTCCGTGACGTGTGGGACTTGGAAGGGTTGACCGGCGATGCCGCTGAGCACCGAGGAGTCGGGGTCCATCGGGGCGATAGGCGGCTACCTGCTCGTCGACCGGCTCGGCAGTGGCGGCATGGGAGTCGTCTACCTCGGCCGCTCCGCCTCCGGACGCCGCGTCGCCGTCAAGGTCGTACACGCGCAATACGCGCAGGACGAGGAGTTCCGCACCCGTTTCCGCCAGGAGATCGCGGCGGCACGGCGCGTCAGCGGAGCGTTCACCGCCCCCGTCGTGGACGCCGACCCGGACGCCGAACTGCCGTGGATGGCGACGCTGTACGTGCCGGGCCGCACCCTCGATGACCTCGTCGCCGAGCAGGGCGCACTCGGCGGGCCCGGACTGCGCACGCTGGCCCTGGGGCTGGTGGAGGCGCTGCGGGACATCCACCAGGCCGGTGTCGTGCACCGGGACCTGAAGCCGAGCAACGTGCTGATGGCCGACGACGGCCCGCGCGTCATCGACTTCGGCATCTCACGGGCGGCCGACAACGAGGCCCTCACGGTGACCGGACGCCTCATCGGCACCCCACCCTTCATGTCCCCCGAGCAGTTCGCCTCGCCCAAGGACGTGACCGCCGCCTCGGACGTCTTCTCGCTCGGCTCGCTCCTGGTGTACGCCGCCACCGGAAACCGTCCCTTCGAAGGCGGCAGCCCGTACATGACGGGCTATCAGGTGGTGCACGAGCAGCCCTCCTTGGACGGCGTACCGGAGCCGCTGCTGGGCATCGTCGAACGCTGCCTGGCCAAAGACCCGGCCGACAGGCCTCGACTGGACGAACTGCAACGGCTGTTCAGGTCCCTGCCGGACACGGCCGACGCCGTGGCGGTGGGCGGCCCGCCGACCGTGCCGGGACACCGGAGACACTCCCGGGGCGCCGGCGACACCACCGCCGCCGGGCACGCCGGTCGCGGACGCCGGACGCGTCGGCTGGTTGTCCTCGGCGCGATCCTGGCCGTCACCGGGGTGTCCGCGTCGATGTACCACCTCAAGTCGAGCGCGCAGTCCGGCGATGCCCGTCCCGGCGCGAGCGCCTCGGCGTCCCCGGCCCCGGCACTTCCCACCGGCTGGCGGCCCTGGCAGACGCATCTCACCCGAGCCGTGCGGGACGATTCGTCGAGCATCAACGTGGGCGATGTGGACGCCGGTTGTGTGTCCGCCGGATCCGCCCTGTACTGCGCGGGCACCGGCTTCACGGTGGCCCGTCTCGACGCCGCCTCGGGCCGCGTCGCGTGGCGGTACGGGAACAGTTCCCAGGCGGCCGAGCGACCCTTGGGCGTGCGGGACGGGATCGTCTACACATACGAGCAACCGGACGAGGTGTACGCGGACCAACGGGTGATCGCCCTCGACGCCGACACCGGCAGACGCGTCTGGACCCGTGAGGTCAGCGCGACGGCGCGCGTCGCCCTGTTCGACGGCGGCGTCCTGGCGATGTCGGACACCGCGAAGGAGTTCGTCGCCCTGGACGCCACCACGGGCAAGGACCTGTGGCGCGCCCCGGCCAAGTCGTCGGCGGGCAGCCTCTGTGCCCCGGTGGTCCTGGGCGACGCTCCCTACGGTCTCTGCGCCGACGCGAACGACCCCACCAAGGGCTCGGCCGGCCTGCTGCGCTTCGACCCGGCCGGCGGCACGGCGGACGCACTCGACCCGCTGCCCGTGAGCGCGACGCCGCTCGGCACCCTCGCCGGGGGGCCGCTGTTCGTGCTGCCGAAGGACACCACCGGGTACCAGCCGGACGATGGCAAGGACGAGTCGTACACCGCTCTGCTGCGGGTGAACCCGAACACCGGCACCGCCACCAGGATTTTCCTGGAAGGCACCCCGCGCGGCACACCGACCGTGATCGACCGGACCGTGTACTTCGTCCGCCCCGACGGGACGGTCACCGCGGTCGATGCCGCCAACGGCACCCGGCTGTGGCAGCGGGACACGCAGATCGAGAACCTGTCGGCTCCGGTGCGCTCGGCGACGTACGACACCGTCTACCTCGCCAACCGCTACGGCCGCCTCGCCGCCCTCGACCAGGACACCGGGGCCGTCCGCTGGACCACGCCCAAGCTGGACGACCCGGGCACCTCGGTGCAGAACACGATCCCGAGCGTGCTGCTGGCGTACGACGCGATCGTGGCCGTGGCAGGGGAGACGGCCTTCTCGGTGAGCCCGGTCCGGGGGCCGACGGGAGAGACGGCGAACTGACGGCCTCCGGGTTCCGCGAGCGGAGCAGGACGAGACGGGTTCGGTCGCGCGGGTCGCCGAGCAGCTCGCTGAAGGGCGCAAGCCCCTGCCCGACCGGGTCCGGCACGGCGAGATCCATGGCCGCCGCCGACCAGGAACGCGCGTCCGACGACGGAGCTGCCGACGGCATGGCCTTGCCGCACCGGGAGTCCTTCGTCAGCGGGCGTCCGCCTCGGGCTCCGGACGCGGGAGTTCGTCGAGGTCGAGGGTGAAGGTACGGCCGTCGGCCAGCGGGATGGGGAGCTTGCCCGTGCCGTACTTGTGGGTGTGTGCCGCGATGTAACCCGTGGCGGTCGGCTGGGTGTGCAGGACGACTTCCTGGGCGTAGGGGTCCACGACCAGGTAGATCGGGATGCCATAGCGGCCGTACTTCGCGGTGCAGTCGTCGTAGTCCTTGCGTGCGGATGAGGTCGAGACGACCTCGGAGATCAGCAGGACGTCCTCGAAGCTGTAGCGCTTGCCTTCCTTGCGTGCGTCCTCGCGCAGGATCGCCAGGTCGGGGGCGGAGTTCTCGTCGGCGGGGAAGTCGATGCAGACATCGGAGGCGGTCTTCGCATGGCGTCCGAGGGACACGATCGTGTCGTACTGCATCGACTTGATCGTGCTGGAGTGCTCGAAGCTCTGCGGAGTCATGATCACCTTTCCGTCGGCCCCGAACAGGACCGTGTACCCCTCGGGGAACTCGGTGTGAACGATCGCGTCGACGCTCATGGACGGCTCCTTCCCGTGTGTGGTCAGGATACGGCGGACAGCGCCGCTCCCCGAGGCCGTACAGCGACCGGCTCACCAGCAGTCCTGGAGACACCTCTGGTGAGCCTGTTGCACGACACCGAATGAGTGCACGAACGAGGTGTCGCCTGGGTGACGTCGACGCCGGAGCTGGTCACGGCGGTGCGCTCGGTTCGCCTTCTGCAAGAAGGACGACGTCCTCCGCGAGGCCACCGGCCGTCTGCAACGCCTGGCGTCCTGAATCGGACGGGGGCCCGGGTGCCGGGCGGAGCGCTGTCGGTGAGCCTTCCGCTCCTTGGGACGACCGGCGTGGTTCTTGACACCCGATCGGAGTCCATCCAAGATCTTCACGCTGCTGCCACACTGGCCACCCGCTCCCCGTCCGTACACCGTGACTCGGGGATGGTCTGCGCCACGCCTCTCGTTTCCGGGTCCGTCATGGAGCCGGGCCCCGAGCGGAAGCGGCTTGCGGACCGCACCCGGCGCCTCCGCCGAGCCAGGGCAGGCCCAGGAGGAGAGACATGGGTATATCCCGATCCGTCAGATCGCTCGCCGTCGCCGCGAGTGCCGCCGTGCTGTGCGCCGTCGCGCCCGCGCCGGCCGCCGTCGCGGACGACACCGGTGCCGTGATCACGTTCGACGGCGTCTCCTCGGACGCCGGAGGCGACGGCACGGTCAGCGCCGGGCAGACGATCACCGGCACGACCGATGTCACCTTCACGGTGCACGCGGACCCGGACGACGAGCCGACCGCGGCCGTGGTCAGCATCACCGGCAGCGGTGAATACCAGGGCACCGGCACGGTCGAGCAGACCTTCAGCCTGAACCCGGGGGACTGCCTGCCCTCCTGCACCCTGCACGCGACCCTGGACACCGCCGCCACCCAGCAGTTCGGAGGCTCAGCGAACGGGGTGGCCGCGCCGCTGGTGAACGACGGCGCGAACACCCTCCACGTCGAGGTGGACAGCCCCCGCCCGCGGACCGTCACCGCCGACACCGCCGTCACCGTCGACAACGGCCGGCCGGTCGTCAGCCTGCCCGATCTGCCCGGCGACGACGCCTGGACCACCCGCAAGCCCGTGGGCCTGACCGCGGACGGCGAGTTGTCGCTGCGCGCCACCGCGACCGGCGGCGACGGCGTCTCGCGCGTCCGGTACTTCAGCACCAGCAGAGCCTGGCCCGCTCCTGCCGACCTGACCGCCCCGGACAGCGGCGCGACATGGACCACCACCCTGGACACGAGTGCGGTCCCGGCCGGCCTGTACGCCGGAGACCTCTACGTCGTGGCCTACGACAAGGACGGCCGCGCGGGTTCCCCGGTCCGGGCCGTCACCCTGGTCGACCACGGCTTCACGATCACGCCGAAGCTCGGCACCGTCATCCGCCCGTACGAGACCCCGGTGAGCGTGACCTACGCCTACCCGTCGGCGCTCGACAAGGCATTCCCGGCCAACCTCAACTACGCCTACCCGGTCAGCACCACCGTGTCGCTCGACGGCAAGGCACAGGCGACGACGCCGGTCGGCGCCTCCACCTACGAGGGCAACACCGCGGGCTTCCTCGCCGACCTCGGCCCGCTCCCCTACGGCAGCCACACGCTGACGTTCGACACCGTCGACAACCGCGGTGCCCACGGCCGGGCGGACCTGCCGGTCACGGTGGTCTCCGAGGTCACGCCGACCTGGACGGACGGCTTCCAGGACTTTCCCGTGGCGGGCAGCAGCTGGAAGCTCGCCGCCACGACATCCGCCGACGACGGCGTCAGCCGGGCCGAGCACTGGACCCTCGACGTGGACGGCGCGACGGT
This sequence comes from Streptomyces hyaluromycini, assembly GCF_002217755.1. Lineage (GTDB taxonomy): Bacteria > Actinomycetota > Actinomycetes > Streptomycetales > Streptomycetaceae > Streptomyces > Streptomyces hyaluromycini. Next base: position 319,105 of record NZ_BCFL01000017.1, read on the forward strand.
CGCCACCGGCAGCTATCCCGCGCAGCCCTCGGGCACCTGGAAGGCCACCACCACCGGGGTGCACGACGTCACGCTGACCATCGTCTCCCAGTACGGCGACACCACCGTCAGCAGCCTGCCGCTCCGCGTCGTGGCCGCCACGACGACCCAGCTGACCGGCCCGGCCACCAGCACCTACGGCGGCAAGGCGACCTTCACCGCCACCGTGGCCCAGACCGGCGCCAAGCCCGCGGCCGGCGCCAAGGTCAGCTTCCAGTACAAGCGGGCGGGCACCACCACCTGGAAGACCCAGGCGACCGTCACCGCGGACAGCGCCGGCAAGGCGTCCTACGCCACGACCGCCAAGTACAACGGCGCCTGGCGTGCCGTCACCGCGGCCAAGAACCTGACGTGGACGTCCTCCACCAGCAAGACCCTGACCTCGCACGTCAAGGCCGTACTCACGGTCAGCAGGCCGGCTGCCACCGCGGTCCACGGCAAGCCCGCGTCCTACACCGCGCTCAGCTCCCCGTACGTCAAGGGGACCGCACTGCGCTTCCAGGCCCGCCAGAAGAACGGCACGTGGGTGACCCTCACCAGCGCCGCCCTCGCGACGAGCGGCAGCGCCACCACGAAGATCACCTTCTCGCGCGCGGGGACGTGGACGCTACGGGTCTACCGCCCGGGTACCACCGATCTGACGGACACGTACTCCGCGTCCTGGACGGTCAAGGTCAGCTGATCCGGGAGCCGTCGTCTCCGGCCACCGCGTAGCCGGGCACGGACGGCCACCGGACGGTCAGGACCACGGACTCCTCCTCCGCGAACCACGAGTGGTCGACTCCGCGCCCCCACACGACGTAGTCACCCTGCTCCTCCAGCACCACGCTGCGGCCGGGCAGTTCGACGCGGAAGCGGCCGCTGACGAGAACCAGGAGAGCCGTGCGTTCCTCGCCCTCCACCCACTGGGAGCGCTCGTCGCCACGGGGGTGGACACCCCACTTGATCTCCACGGCCTCGCTGTGGCGGGGATCGCCGGTGTCCTTGAAGTGCCCGAGAAGCCATCCCCGGTCCAGTGCCGCATCCCTGCCCGCATTGCCCACGTACACGCCGTCGCTCACGGGGCTGGACGCTAGCAGCACCCGGCTACCCCATCGGGCGTACATCTCTCGCACATCACCTCGGTTCCCCTGCACTGTGCGAATGTGAGCCACGCCAGCACCACCGCCCTCGCCCCGCCCGTCGCGCAGCAGCCCGGTACCCGGCTGTCCCTCGTCACCGCGGGCGGGGTCGCCGTGGGGCTGTTCGCGGCAGCCCGGCTCACCGGCATGGTCGTGATAGCGCTGGCCGCCTGGGCGGGCGGCCGGCATCCGCTGACCCTGCTCGGGAGGTCGTGGGACGCGGCGTGGTACCTGGGGATCGCCGCGCACGGCTACGGCCGCACGCTGTACTTCGGCCCTGGCGTCATCCACAGCGACCTGGCGTTCTTCCCGCTCTACCCGGCCCTGGTCCGGACCCTGACGGCCGTCACCCCGCTCAGCGGGGCCGGTGCGGGTCTGCTGGTGTCCTGGACGGCCGCCGCCGTCGCCGCGGCCGGCGTCTACGCGGTGGGCGCCCGCCTGCACGGCCGTGCGGTGGCCACCGCCCTGGTGCTGCTCTGGGGCCTGCTCCCGCACTCCGTGGTCCTGTCCATGGCGTACACGGAACCCGTCCTGACCGCCTTCGCCGCCTGGTCGCTGTACGCGGTGCTGGCCGGGAACTGGCTGTGGGCGGGCACCCTGGCCGCCCTGGCCGGACTGTCCCGGCCCAACGGCTTCGCGGTGGCGGCGGCCGTCCTGCTCGCCGCCGCCGGCGAGCTGCGCCGCACCCGCGGCCGGGTTACCCACAGGCTGTGGACGGGCGCGGCGCTCGCCCCGCTCGGCTGGACGGCTTACGTCCTGTGGGTGGGGCGGCGCAGCGGGAACCGGCTGGGCGGCTACTTCGACGTACAACGGCTGTGGGGCTCGCGCTTCGACTTCGGCCGGGGCTCGCTGGCCTTCGTCCGTACGCTGCTGCTGCGCGGCGACCGCTTCGTCTTCCCGATGTCCCTGGTGATCGTGGCGGCGGCGGTGGTCCTGTTCGCCCTCCTGGCCCTCGACCGCGCCCCGCTGCCGCTCCTCGCCTACACCGCCGTGCTCCTGCTGATCGCGCTGGGCGGCTCGGGCTTCTTCGAGTCGAAACCGCGCTTCCTGCTCCCGGCCTTCCCGCTGCTGCTCCCGCTGGCCCGGGCGCTGGTCCGCACGGCGAGAGCCCGGCCCTGGCACGCGACGGTGGTGGTCACGGCCCTGGCCGGGCTCTCGTTCGGCTACGGCACGTACCTGGTCGTGTACGCGCAGACACCGCTGTAGGAAATCTGTGGGAGGAACTGTGGGAGGACGGCCTACTCGTCGTCCTCGGGCTTCTCGGCCTCGTTGACGTCCTCCTCCAGGCCGAGCTGCTCGACCAGCCACTTGTCGAACTCGATCGCGGCCCGCACCCAGCTGACCGTGGACGAGACGAAGTGGTTGATGTCGACGCCCGTGCCGATCAGCATCTGGGCCTCACCGATGAGACGGACGGTGCCGTCGTCGTGGGTGTGGGTGTAGACCTTGGGCCACAGGGTCCGCCGGTTCCAGTCGTCGATCGATTCGAGCAGCTGCGGCTTCTCGTCGATCTTGTGGGGGCGGTCGTAGAACGTCCGCACCGAGAAGACGGCCTGCTCGTCCTCGCCGCGGAACATGAAGTAGGTACGGAACTGCTCCCACGGCGCCGCGAGGTCACCCTCGTCGTCGACGACGTACTTGAGCTCCATCTGGTCGAGGAGCTGCTTCACAAGATCCTGATCCGGGACGACGGGGCCCGCCGGTCCTTGGGGCTGCGGCTCGGGCTGGCCCCCGAAGTTCGGAATCGAGGACGGGTCGATGGTCACCGTGATTTTCCCTTCGTCTGGACCCCGCCATCCTCCCTCATGCGGGGAGGGGGGCCGCAACCCCGGCCGGTCCTTCAGCCGTGGGCTGACAGGATCCCGGCAACCGCCCGGCGGTCGATCCTCCGGTTGGCCGTGAAATGGCCGGGGTGCCCGTGGACCCATCGGTTCACGGGCACCCCGGCCCCACTGCCGCCCGAGGACGTCAGAGCGTCTTGGCGGGCTTCTCCTCGGCTGTCGCCGGGCCCACGATCAGTCCCTCCCCGAACGCGTCCACCCGGATCGTGTCGCCGTCCTTGACCTCGCCGGCCAGGATCTCCCTGGCCAGCCGGTCGCCGATGGCGGTCTGCACCAGGCGGCGCAGCGGGCGGGCGCCGTAGGCCGGGTCGTTGCCCTCCTCGGCGAGCCAGGCCAGGGCCTGAGGGGTGATCTCCAGGGCGAGCCGGCGGTCGGCGAGGCGCTTGGCGAGCCGGTCGATCTGGAGCCGGGCGATCCGGGCCAGTTCGTCCTTGGCCAGGGCGGAGAAGACCACCAGGTCGTCCAGCCGGTTCAGGAACTCCGGCTTGAAGGACTGCCGGACCGTCTCCAGGACCTGCCGCTTCTTCTCCTCCTCGCCGAGGACCGGGTCGACCAGGTACTGGCTGCCCAGGTTGGACGTCAGCACCAGGATGGTGTTGCGGAAGTCGACCGTGCGGCCCTGGCCGTCGGTGAGGCGGCCGTCGTCCAGCACCTGGAGGAGGATGTCGAAGACCTCGGGGTGGGCCTTCTCCACCTCGTCGAGGAGCACGACCGTGTACGGCCTGCGGCGGACCGCCTCGGTCAGCTGGCCGCCCTCCTCGTAGCCGACGTATCCGGGCGGGGCGCCGACCAGCCGGGCCACGCTGTGCTTCTCGCTGTACTCCGACATGTCGATGCGGACCATCGCCCGCTCGTCGTCGAAGAGGAAGTCGGCGAGGGCCTTGGCGAGTTCGGTCTTGCCGACGCCGGTCGGGCCGAGGAAGAGGAAGGAACCGGTGGGGCGGTCCGGGTCGGCGATGCCGGCGCGGGACCGTCGTACGGCGTCGCTCACCGCTCGTACGGCCTCGGTCTGGCCGATCAGGCGGCGGCCCAGCTCGTCCTCCATGCGGAGCAGCTTCTGGGTCTCGCCCTCCAGCAGGCGCCCGGCCGGGATCCCGGTCCAGGCCGCCACGACGTCGGCGATGTCGTCGGAGCCGACCTCGTCCTTGACCATGGTGTCCCGGGCCGTCTCCTCCTCGGCCTCGGACGCGGCCTCCAACTCCTTCTCCAGCTGCGGGATCTCGCCGTACAGCAGCTTGGAGGCGGTGTCGAAGTCGCCGTCGCGCTGGGCGCGTTCGGCGGTGCCGCGCAGTTCGTCGAGCTTCTCCTTCAGCTCGCCGACCCGGTTCAGGGACTGCTTCTCGCGCTCCCAGCGGGCGTTGAGGCCGCGCAGCTCCTCCTCCTTGTCGGCGAGGTCGCGGCGCAGCTTCTCCAGGCGCTCCCGGGAGGCCGGGTCGGTCTCCTTCACCAGCGCCAGCTCCTCCATCTTCAACCGGTCCACGGAGCGCTGGAGTTCGTCGATCTCGACGGGCGAGGAGTCGATCTCCATGCGGAGCCGGGAGGCGGCCTCGTCGACGAGGTCGATGGCCTTGTCGGGGAGGAAGCGGGAGGTGATGTAGCGGTCGGAGAGGGTCGCGGCGGCGACCAGCGCGCTGTCGGCGATCTGGACCTTGTGGTGGGCCTCGTAACGGCCCTTCAGGCCACGGAGGATGGCGATGGTGTCCTCGACGGTCGGCTCCGCCACCAGCACCTGCTGGAAGCGGCGCTCAAGGGCCGGGTCCTTCTCGATCCGCTCCCGGTACTCGTCCAGGGTGGTCGCGCCGACCATGCGCAGTTCGCCGCGGGCCAGCATCGGCTTCAGCATGTTGCCGGCGTCCATGGCGGAGTCGCCGCCCGCGCCCGCGCCGACGACCGTGTGCAGCTCGTCGATGAAGGTGATGATCTGCCCGTCGGAGTCCTTGATCTCGGCGAGGACGGTCTTCAGCCGCTCCTCGAACTCGCCGCGGTACTTGGCCCCGGCGACCATGGCCCCCAGGTCCAGCGACACCAGCCGCTTGTCCTTCAGCGACTCGGGGACGTCGCCCTTCACGATCCGCTGGGCGAGCCCTTCCACCACGGCGGTCTTGCCGACGCCGGGCTCGCCGATGAGGACCGGGTTGTTCTTGGTCCGGCGGCTGAGCACCTGCACGACCCGCCGGATCTCCTGGTCGCGCCCGATGACGGGGTCGAGCTTCCCGTCCCGCGCGGCCGCCGTGAAGTCGGTGCCGAACTTCTCCAGCGCCTTGTACTGGCCCTCGGGGTCGGCGGTGGTCACCCGGCGCCCGCCGCGCGCCTTCCGGAAGGCCTCCACCAGCTTCTTCGCGGTGGCCCCCTGCCGGTCGAGCACCTCGCCGGCCGCGCCGCCCTTCGCGGCGATGCCGATGAGCAGGTGCTCGGTGGAGAGGTAGTCGTCGCCGAGCTCCCTGGCGCGTTCGTCGGCGTCGGCGAGGACCGCGAGCAGTTCGCGGTTGGGCTGCGGGGGCGCGACCGTGGAACCGGTCACGCTGGGCAGCGCGGCCAGCACGCGCTCGGCGCCCTGGCGTACGGCGGCCTGGTCGGCGTCGACGGCCGCGAGCAGGTCGGTGATGTTCTCGTTGTCCTGCCCTGCCAGCAGAGCCAGCAGCAGGTGGGCGGGTGTCAGGTCCGCGTGCCCCTCGGTCACGGCCCGGCTGCTGGCCGCGTTGATCGCGTCCCGGCTCCTGTTGGTCAGCTCGGCGTCCACGTTCGCGTTCTCCTCCTCGGCGTCCTACGGCTGACTCAGCCAACGTACACAAAGTTGAGTCTATTCCACTCAAGGTGCGTTCGGGAGCCCTTCCGGGGACTACCTTCCGGACCATGAGTACATACCGCGTGAACCCCGCCGCACCGGACGAGGCGTACCTGCGCTTCTGGCAGGAGCGCCACCAGTGCACCCTCACGACCCCGCGCCCCGACGGCAGCCCGCACGTCGTCCCCGTGGGGGTGAGCTACGACCCGGAGGCGGGGCTGGCCCGGGTGATCACGAACAAGGGGAGCGCGAAGGTGTCCCACGTGCTGGGCGCGGGGCCGGACGGGGCACGGGTCGCGGTGTGCCAGGTGGCGGGGCGGCGGTGGGCGACCCTGGAGGGCCGGGCGCACGTCCGGACCGACCCGGAAAAGGTCGCGGAGGCGGAGCGGCGGTACGCCGAGCGGTACGGGAGGACGCCCGGCGAGAACCCGTCCCGGGTGGTGATCGAGATCACAGTGGAGCGGGCGATGGGGCGGGGGTGACGAACGGGAGCGAGGGGCGCGGGTGAGGGCGGACGCGGGGCCGGGGTGACCACCCCGTTCTGGCGACTGGTTTCAGCCACCATGGGGTATGGCCGAAACCAGTCGATACGTCGAAATGTCCCCCCAAAACTGCAGCGGCGTCACCGTGTTCAGGTCACGGTGACGCCGCTGCGGGGGGAAGCACCTGAGCGATCTTTTTACGACGGGGGAATCGCGTCAGGCACTGCGGGGGGTGGCCGAGATGGTCCTCACGTCCGGGACGTCCGGCTCAGCCAGCCGGTGGTCCCGTTGGTCCAGGTTCACAAAGATCATTCCGTACCGGATCGCACACCGCACGGGCTGCGGCGCACCCCGGGGCTTGCGCAGGCACCGGTACGCCCGTACGTCCTCGTCCTCGTCCCGCGTGACGACGACCGGCTCACCGAAGACTGTCACCATCAACGAGTCACCACTGTGGGGGATGGCGGTGACCAGGTCGATGAAGTGCCAGCCGGATCGGTACGCGGTGGCCATTTCACGGCGGAAGGATCGGTCGTCGGGTGGGGTGGTCACTTCAGCTCCCGGCTCCATCGGTCACGGAATCAGTAGTGCCGGCAGTCTCGGAGTCCGCGGCAACCGACGGCCAGCTGCTGTTCGCACGAACCTCACTCCCCCCGGCGGCCGAAAAGCCACTGAGCACTCCGAGAGCTGCGACGGCGGAGAAGGCGGCAACAAGCAGCGAGCGAAGCAGTTTGTTACGCATCTTCGGCTTCGTCCTCACTTGAAGGTCCCCTTTTCCCCCGTCAGGTACGACGATGGCTCATTCGGGCACGTCGTGGCCACACAATCGGTGCATCATGTTCCTGCATGTTCAGGACCCTGGGGGGTGGAGTTTTGGTAACAAGTCACTCGAATGCGACACATCCCCACGCCTCGAACGAGCTGTGCGAGGAGGGCAGTCGTCTGTATGCGGCCGCTCTCCGTTCCGGGCGGATCGCCCGGACGGACGCGGAACCGGTCCCCTGCCTGATGGACTCGGCCCTGCTGCACCCCGATCCCGACGATCCGAACTGGCTGCGCCCGGTTCCGCCGGCCATCGCCCTGGCCCAGCGCCTCAACCCCATCGAGCGCGAGATCACCGAGCGCCGCCAGCTGGCCACCGACATCGCCGGTGTCTTCGAGCCCTTCATGTCCATCGGCGGCCAGTCCTCGTCGGGCGGCGGCTCGATCACGGTGCTGGAGGGCGGCGAGCGCATCAACAACGCGCTCAACCTGGCCACCGCCCAGTGCCACACGGAGATGCTCACGGTCCAGCCGAGCGACCGGATGCCCGAACGCAGCGCGCTGCGCGGCCTGGAACGTGACAAACCCCTCATAGAACGGGGCGTGCGGATCCGGACCCTGTACCAGCACACCGCCCGGTACAGCCAGGAGAAGCTGGCCTACGCGGCCCACATGGCCGACGGCAAGGTGGAGTACCGCTCCATAGACGAGCTGGTGGAGCGCCTGATCATCTGTGACGAGACGGTCGCCTTCATCCCCATCCGGGACGACCAGCAGGTCGCCCTGGAGCTGCGCCACCCGGGCCTGGTCCGCTACCTGGTCAAGGTGTTCGAGTTCATGTGGAACCGGGCGGTCCCGCTGAGCGCCGGCGCCCCCTACGAAACCGCTCCCGACGGCATCACCGACATCCAGCACTCGATCGCCAAGCTGCTGGTCGAGGGGCATGTCGACGAGGCCATCGCGCGCCGCCTGGGCATGAACGTCCGGACCTGCCGGGCCCACATCGCCAAGCTGGCCCAGGTACTCGGCAGCGGCAGCCGTGCACAGCTCGGCTACCTGATCGCGCAGTCCGGGATCCTGGACCAGAAGATCCCCGGGGAGGGCGGCTTCCGGTGACGCCGGCCCCGCACACCGAGCACGGCGCCGAGGACCTGTGCGTCGCGGGAGCGGAACTCTACGAGCGCGCCCTCGGCCACGGGCACGTCTCCGTCCGGGACGCCGAGGAGGTGCCCTGCCTCGTCGACCTCGGCCTGCTGCACGCGGTGCCGGCCGACCTCGGCCGGCTGGAGCCCCTGGCCCCGGCCGTCGCCCTGAACCGGCTGCTGCGCGGTGCCCATGGCCGCATCACCCGCGAGTGGCGGCGGCAGGAGCGCCTGGCGGAGCTCTTCGCACCGCTGCTGCGCATCGCGCCGGACCCCGGCACGGTGCCGGACTCCCCGGCCCTGCGGCTGCTCAGCGGCACCCGGCGGATCAACCAGGCCATCGACGAGGCCATGGCACAGGCGCGGGACGAGATCCTCTGCATCCAGCCGCACGCCGGCATGGTCGGCGAGCGCGGCACCATCGCGGAAACCGCCGCCTTCGGGCGCGACAAGGCCTTCCTCGACCGCGGCGGCCGGTTCCGCACGCTCTACCAGCACACCCTGTTCCATGTGCAGGCGATATACACCTACGCCGCGGCCATGCCGGGCGACAACGTGGCCCGCGGCCTCGACGAGGTACCCGACCGGCTGCTCGTCATCGACCGCACCGTCGCCTTCCTCCCCGCCGACGGCGACGGCACCCTCGCCCTCGAAGTCCGCCACCCCGCGCTGATCACGTACTTCGCCACCGCCTTCGACCGCCTCTGGCGGCTGGCCACCCCCGTCCACCCGCACCGCGAGCACCGCCCCACCGTCAACGGCATCACACCCCGCCAGCAGGCCATCGCCGCCCTCCTCGTAGAGGGCCACACCGACGCCGTCATCGCCGAACGCCTCGGCATGAACATCCGCACCGCCCGCGTCCACATCGCCAAACTCGCCACCACCCTCGGCAGCGACAGCCGCGCCCAGCTCGGCTACCTCATCGGACGCTCGGGGATCCTTGATCAGGAAGGCTGACCGCGGCCGGTGCCGCGCTGCCGCCGCCCGGCGGGCGGTCCAGGCCCACCTGCGCTATCCGCACGCCCAGTTGGGTACGGCTGGCCGCGCCCAGCGTCTCCGAGAGGCGGGCGATGTGGGCCCGGCAGGTGCGGACGCTGATGCCGAGGCGTTCCGCGATCACCGCGTCCTGGTGGCCCTCGGCGAGGAGCGCCGCGATGGACTGCTCCCGGTGCGAGATGCCCTCGATGCCGGTGTCGGGGAGCGGGGCGGTGAGCGGGATCGCCAGCCGCCACAGACGTTCGAAGACCGTGAGGAGGTACTCGACCAGGGCGGGGTGGCGCAGCTCAAGGGCCATCGTGCGGTCCGCGTTCGCGGGGATGAACGCCACCGTGCGGTCGAAGAGGATGAGGCGGTCGATGACCTCGTCGAGCGAGCGGGCCTCGACCGCGTCGCCCATCAGCTCCAGGTAGTTGAGCAGGCCCTGGCCGTGCCGGGCGACATGCGTGTAGAGATCGCGCATCCGCACGCCGCGCCCGCGCAGGGCGACGGCCCGGTGCAGCCCCTCGGTCAGCTCCGACTCACGCCGGATACCGCCCGGCTGCACGGTCAGCACCTCCTGTGTGCAGGCCTCCGTCGCCTCGTCCATGGCCGCCTGGATCCGTGACAGCCCGTCGAGCACCCGGATGGCCGCCGTGCCCTCCGCGGACACCGACACGGCCTGCAGGTGGCGTCCCAGACCGGCGTACCACTCGAACGCCGCGACCGCCGACCCCATCCGCCGCTGGCTGTCCGTCACCTCGTCGTAGACCCCGCGCAGCAGCCGGGTCATGACCTCCTGCGGGGCGGTCGGCACCAGCCAGTCCATGTCATCGGGGTCGGGGTGCAGCAGCGCCAGCTCCAGCAGGCAGGGCACCGCGTCGGCGTCCCTGCGCAGCACCCGGCCCCGGCGCACGGCCCGGGAGTACACGCGGTCCCCGGCGGCGCACAGCCGGTCGGCACCGTGTGGATGCTCCTCCGTCCCGTGCCCGGCCATCGCCCATTCCACCCCCGGTTTGCTGCCTCTTCCGCAGCGCAACTATGAGCGGTCCGGACCGGGTCCGCAACACGGCTACCCGCGCCCGGGGCGTCGCAATACCCGGATACGGCCGGATATCGCACCGCCTCCGCAGGCCGCGTTGCAACAAGATGACGGTGGTGGCAGCGGGGCGTGCGGGGCAGGGTGGAAGCCGCTTCCCACGGGTGTCGCCGTACACCCGGCGGGGCCCCGGGCCATCCTCCCCCGATCGGGCCGGGGCCCCGTGCAACGCGCCAACGGGGGAGGTGCGTTGCACGGGAGGGTCGCTCGCGGGCGCGTGACGCGGCGGACCGGCGGATCCCCGAAATCCGCCAGTGATCGCCGCGTTACGTGCCCGCTCTAACGTCCCTTCATGGCGGACATATTTGACGCGTACGCGTTGGCCGACGCGTGGGACGAGATGTTTGTACGGCCGGGTGAGGTCAGGACCGCCTACGAGCCGGTACTGGCGGCGCTCCAGCCGATCGAACCGAGTGAACTGAGGTTCCGGGCGGACCAGATGGCCCGGGCCTTCACCGACCGGGGGGTGACCTACGCCTTCGCGGGCGAGGAGCGGCCCTGGCCGCTTGACCTGGTGCCGAGGATCCTCGACGCCCTGGAATGGGATCTCATACAAAGAGGCGTGGCCCAGCGGGTCCGGGCCCTGGAGGCCTATCTGGCCGACGCCTACGGACACGCCCGGGCCTTCGAGGACGGGGTGGTGCCCTGGCGGCTGCTCCTTGGCTCGCCGCACTTCCACCGGGCCGCGCACGCGGTGGAGCCGCCCGGCGGGGTGCGCATCCACGTGGCCGGAATCGACCTGGTCCGGGACGAGGCCGGCGCGTTCCGGGTGCTGGAGGACAACGTCCGGGTGCCGAGCGGGGTGTCGTACGTCATCGAGAACCGCAGGGCGATGACCCGGGTCTTCCCCTCGCTCTTCGCCGAGCAGCACGTCCTTCCGGTCGACGGGTACGCCCAGCGGCTGCTGGCCGCGCTGCGGGCGGCGGCGCCCGGCGGGGCGGCGAGCGATCCCCGGGTGGTCGTCCTCACCCCCGGGCCCAGCAACGCGGCCTACTTCGAACACGCCCTGCTCGCCCGGCTGATGGGCGTGCAGCTGGTCGAGGGGCACGACCTGGTGTGCCGCAGCAACCGGGTCTGGATGCGGACGACCCGCGGCGAGGTGCCCGTGCACGTCGTGTACCGGCGCCTCGACGACGACTTCCTCGATCCCCTGCACTTCCGCCCCGACTCGGTGATCGGCTGCCCCGGCATCCTGAGCGCCGCCGTCGCGGGGAACGTCACACTCGCGAACGCCGTCGGCAACGGCATCGCCGACGACAAACTCCTCTACACCTACGTCCCGGACCTGATCCGCTACTACCTCGGCGAGGAACCGGTGCTCCCCAACGTGGAGTCCTACCGGCCTGACGAGCCGGGCCAGTTGGAGGCCGTCCTCGACCAGCTGGACCAGCTGGTGGTGAAGCCCGTCGACGGGGCCGGCGGACAGGGCATCGTGATCGGCCCGAAGGCCGACCGCGCGACCCTGGAACGCACTCGCAAAGCCGTCGCCGCAGACCCGCGCGGCTTCATCGCGCAGCGCCCGGTCGCCCTCTCCACCTCCCCCACCCTCTCGGGTGAACGGATGGCACCGCGCCACATTGACCTGCGGCCGTTCGCCGTGAACGACGGCGACGACATCTGGGTGCTGCCCGGCGGCCTCACCCGGGTCGCCCTCCAGGAGGGCAACCTGATCGTCAACTCCAGCCAGGGCGGCGGATCCAAGGACACCTGGGTGCTCGCCGAGGGCCCCGCCGAACGCCCCGAGCCGGTCGACGCGGGCCCGATCCCCGCGGTCGCCCCGCGCCGCCTCGGCCCGGACGGCACCCGTGCCGTCGTACCGGAAGGAGCGCACCAGCAGTGAACGACGTGATCCTCTCCCGTATCGCCGAATCGCTGACCTGGACCGGACGGTACGTCGAACGGGCCGACGCCACCGGCCGGATCCTCGACGCCTACCTGCACCGGATGCTGGAGGACCCCTGGCGCGACGAGGACGCGGCCTGCCGGTCGCTGTACGCGATCCTCGGCGTGGACGCCGGTGCGGAACGGGTCGACATGCAGCAGGTCCTGGACCAGCTCGCCTTCGACGCCCGCTCCACCTGCTCCATCGAGGGCGCCCTGGGCGCCGCCCGGCTGAACGCGCGCAGCGCCCGCGAGGCCGTCTCCTCCGAGATGTGGGAGTGCCTCAACTCCACCTGGCACGCGCTCGGCGACCGGCGCCGCGCGGCCCGCCGCACCGGCCCCTACGCCTACCTGGAGCTGGTCCGCAGCCGCGCCGCGCTCTTCTTCGGCCTGGCCGACTCCACCATGAGCCGGGACGACAGCTGGCGGTTCGTCGTCCTCGGGCGGAGCCTGGAGCGGGTGGACATGACCGTACGACTCCTTTCGGTGCGCGTGCTGGACGCGGCGCACGCGCCGGACTGGCCGACGCTGCTCAGCGCGAGCGGCGCCGACGAGGCGTACGCACGGGTGCACAGCGGGTTCGGGGACACCCCGAGAGTGGCCGAATTCCTGCTCCTGGACCGGGACTTCCCGCGCTCGGCGCTGCACGCGCTGACCACGGCGGAGGAGTGCCTGGCGGCGCTCGGCCGGCCCCGTCAGGACCCCGCCCGCTCCCCCGTCGGCCGGGCCCGCACCCGCCTCGAATACCTGGACACCGCCTCCCTGGAGGATCAGCTGCCCGTTCTGCTGCGCGACCTCCAGCAGGCCTGCATGGCGTCCGCCGACGCGGTGGCGGAGCGGTTCTTCCCGTACCAGGGGCCCGTCGAGTGGGCCCAGGAAGGAGCCTGAGATGGCTCGTCGCCTCCGTATCCGGCACACCACCCGGGTCCCCTACGCCCAGCCCGCCAGTTCCTCGCACAACGAGGTGCGGATGACCCCGCTGACCCTGCCGGGGCAGACCACCCTGGACGCGCGGGTCACCGTGCAGCCGGCGACCGCCGTCTGGTCGTACTGGGACTACTGGGGCACCCAGGTCACCGGGTTCGATCTGATCGACCCGCACGAGGATCTGACGATCACCGCGTCGAGCCTGGTGGAGACCTCGGCGCCGGGGCCGCTGCCGGCCGCGCCGGACTGGGCGGAGCTGGCCGAACAGGCCGCCGGGTCACGGCTGCTGGAGTTCGCGGGCCCGACCTCCCGTACGTCGGTGCCGAAGAAGCTGGTGAAGAAGGCGCGGGCCGCGGCGGAGGGGCTGGGGCCGCACGAGGCCGCGGTGGCCGTCTCCGAGATGGTCGCCGACCGGGTGGCCTACCTGCCGGGGACGACCGGCGTGAACACCTCCCCCGCGGAGGCGTGGGCCCAGCGGGCGGGCGTCTGCCAGGACATCACCCATCTCACCATCGCCCTGCTGAGGGGGCTGGGGCTGCCGGCCCGGTACGTCTCCGGGTACCTGCACCCGGAGCGGGAGGCGGAACTGAACCGGCCGGTCGCCGGGCAGAGCCATGCGTGGATCGAGTACTGGGCCGGCGACTGGTGCGGGTACGACCCGACGAACCGGGTGCGGGCCGGGGAGGACCACGTGGTGGTGGGCCGGGGCCGGGACTACGACGACGTCACGCCTCATAAGGGGATCTACCGGGGGGTCCCGGGAGGGGCTCCGGAGGTGACCGTGGAGTTCACGAGGGTGGCGTAGTCGTTCGCCCGCGGGCCGGCGGGGGCTGGTCGCGCAGTTCCCCGCGCCCCTGAAGGGGCGCGCTGCTCAGCCGCCTCCTACATGGACATAGCTGCGGGCAGGCGTGCCGCAGGGCGGCACGGGTGGGCGCAGCGGCACCCTGCCAGCGCCGGTAAGTGACACCCCGCCCGGAGCGCACAGCAGCCCCGTTCCCTGCGAAGGGAACGGGGCTGCCAGGCAAGGCTTTACTTGAGGCCCGCCTCCGCGCAAGCGGTCTTGTACGTGGCCGTGCAGATCTGCGAGATCTTGTAGATGCCGTCCGCGACGACGGTGTCCTTGATCTTGCTCTTGGTCACGGCGTTCACCTGGACCAGCTGGGACGGGATGTTCTTGTTGGTCGGGCTGTCGACGGTGTCCTGGGTGAGCGCGTCGAACTGGATGTCCTTGCCCTGCACCTTGTAGACGGCCATCTCGGCGGCGGCCTCGGCCTCGTCCGGGTACGGCTTGTAGACCGTCATGTACTGCTCGCCGATGAGGATCCGCTGGATGGCGTCGAGGTCCGCGTCCTGGCCGGTGATGGGCGGCATGGTGGTGACGCCGGCCGCCTTGAGGGCCTTGACGATGCCGCCCGCCATCGCGTCGTTGGCGGAGTAGACGCCGGCGATGTTGTCCTTGCCGATCGAGCCGATCGCCTTGGTGACCTCCTGCTGGGCGATCCCCGGGTCCCAGTCCTTGGTGTCGAACATGGCCCCGGTCGGAATCGTCACCTTGCCGGTCAGCTCGGACAGGGCGCCCGTCTTGAACTGCTTGGCGTTCGGGTCGGTCGGCGAGCCGTTGATCATGATGACCTTGTCGGAGGTGTCGACGTTGCTGCCGAGGCCCTCCAGGAGCGTACGGGCCTGCACCTCGCCCACCAGCTCGTTGTCGAAGGAGACATAGCCGGCGATGGGGCCCTCGGCGAGGCGGTCGTAGGCGATGACCGGGATGCCCGCCTCCTTGGCCTTCTTCACCGTGCCGGCGATGGCGTGCGAGTCGACCGAGTCCAGGATGATCACGTCGACCTTGTCGTCGATCATCTTCTGCATCTGCTTCGCCTGCGTGGAGGCGGTCGACGCGGCGTTCTGGTAGTCGACCTGGCCCTGCTTGTTGGTGAGCTCGGCGATCTTCGCCTTCATGATCGGGTAGTCGAAGTTGGTGTACCGGGTGTTGATCTTGTCCGGCATCAGCACGCCCACCGTGATGTCGTTGCCCTTCGTCGGGGTCGCGGTGGTCGACGATCCTGTCGCGTTGAGCATGCCGCAGCCGGCAAGCGAAAGGGTCATCGTGGACGCGGCCACAAACATGGCTATACGACGCATACGGGGGCTCACTTCAGGTGCGTTCCGGACGTGGGCTGCTTTGCGACCCAGATGTCTGAAAAGCCAACGCGTACGCCACACCCGGCGTCAAGCGGAACTACTTAACGAGTGCGCAACACCACGCTCCGCTGCACCTGTGAAGGCGGAGCGGAACCCTCTCCAAACACTCTTTACGGACCCTCCATCCAACGGGAGTTCACGAGAAGGCAAAGATCGGTACAACCAAGTCCTTTCCTCGTGAGTCGTCATCGGCGACAGCCGCCCCCGGCGCGGCCATACGACCAGAGGACCGAATGAACCCAGCCAGAGGCACCGCGGCCGTCGCCGTGGTGCTCGCCACGGCCGGCACCCTGCTCGGCAGCACCGCCGTGACCGCCTCGGCCGCCACGACCTGTGCGTCCCCCGTCTTCAAGCGGGAGTTGTTCGCGAACACCACGTTCAAGGGCACCCCGAAGAAGACCGACTGCGACTCCGCGATCAGCGAGAGCTGGAGCGGGGCGCCCGCGTCCGGGCTGCCGAAGGACAACTTCGGCGTCCGCTGGACGGTGACCCGGGACTTCGGCTCCGGCGGACCCTTCGCCCTCGCCGCCTCCGGACTCGACGGCATCCGCGTCTACCTCGACGGCACCCGCAGGATCGACCTGTGGAAGAACACCACCAAGACCGTCGCCAAGACCGTCAACGTCACCGTCCCCAAGGGCAGGCACACCCTCCGCGTCGACTACGCCAACTGGACCGGCGCCGCCAAGGCCAAGTTCACCTACACGCCGAGTACTTCGGCCGCCGTCGACAAGGTCAAGCCGCTCACCCCGCTGGATCCGCTGGTGTCCTACGACAGCGGATCCAACACGACGAAGCTGAGCTGGACGAAGAACCAGGAGCTGGACCTCGCGGGCTACCGGGTCTACCGGCGGCTGCGGGGCAGCACCGGCTGGACCCGGCTGACCACCACCACCGCGACCTCGTACACCGACACCCCGCCCGCGACCGGCGCCGTCTACTACTACGAGGTGCGCGCCTACGACAAGGCGGGCAACGAATCCGCCGGCACCGCCGACCAGTCGGTCACCAGCATCACGCTGGCCGCGCCGACCGGCCTCGGCTGGTCGGTCACGGACACCACGGCCACGGTGACCTGGCGGGCGGTGCCGGGCGCTCCATCCTTCAGGGTGGAGAGGTGTACGGCATACTCGCCCCGGCGGCCCGGAGGGCCGCAGAGCCATGGCATGATCGCCCTGTCCGGCAACGTAGTTGTCGGACCTACCGCCGGACGGGCGGGAAGTCAGGCCGGTGGAGGTCTGGTAAGACCGGTCCTCACCGACCGGCACGGACCCGTGAAGCAGGAACCCACGGTGGTACCGCGAAGCGGTACGGACCGGAATCTCCAGTCCTCGGGCTGGAGAGGACGTCAATGGGTGGATGCGATCGACAACGCGGGCAACTCCACCACTACTGGGTGACCGCGCTGTACGCCGACGGCACGGAGTCGGCGCCCGGCGCGGAGTCGGCGGTCCTGGAGCCGTGACCGGCACGGGAAGGGCCCGGAGGTCCACGACCTCCGGGCCCTTCCCGTCTGCTCGGTCCTGCTCAGTCCTTCGCCTTCTTCGGCCGCCACACCACCAGTGCGCTGGTCTGCTGCACCTCCTGGTACGGGACCAGGTCGCGGCGGTAGGAGGCGTGGACGGCGGCCTCGCGCTGCTGCATCGCGGCCGCCGCGCCGTCGACCGCCGCCTGGAGTTCGGCGACCCGCTGCTGGAGCGCGATGACCTGGTTCTCCAGTTCGATGATGCGCTTGATGCCGGCCAGGTTGATGCCCTCGTCCTGCGACAGCGCCTGCACCTGGCGGAGCAGTTCGATGTCACGGGCCGAGTAGCGGCGGCCCCGCCCGGCCGTGCGGTCGGGGGAGACCAGCCCCAGGCGGTCGTACTGGCGCAGCGTCTGCGGGTGCAGTCCGGAGAGCTGGGCCGCCACCGAGATGACGTAGACCGGGGTCTCCTCGGTCAGTTCATACGGGTTACGTCGACGGCCGTCCATCTCTGTCATGCTCCCTTCGCGGCCTCGAACAGCTCGGCCCGCGGGTCCTCGCCCGCGGTCGCCTCGCGATACGCCTCCAGCGCGTCACGAGCCTTCCCCGACAGGTCCTTCGGGACACTCACCTCGACGGTGACCAGGAGGTCGCCGCGGGTGCCGTCCTTGCGGACCGCGCCCTTGCCACGGGCGCGCATGGTGCGGCCGTTGGGCGTGCCCGGGGGCAGTTTCAGGGTGACCGGCGGTCCGCCCAGGGTGGGCACCCTGACCTCGCCGCCGAGCGCCGCCTCGGTGAAGGTCACCGGGACGGTCACCGTGAGGTTGTCGTCCTTGCGGCCGAACACCGGGTGGGTGTCGACGTGGACCATCACGTACAGGTCGCCCGCCGGACCGCCGCGTTCGCCCGGCGCGCCCTTGCCGCGCAGGCGGATGCGCTGGCCGTCGGTCACCCCGGCGGGGATGCGGACCTGCATGGTCCTGGACGACTTGGCGCGGCCGCTGCCCTTGCACTCCATGCAGGGGTGCTCGGCGATCAGGCCGCGGCCCTTGCAGTCCGGGCAGGGGTCGGTGAGCGAGAAGCCGCCTCCGGATCCTCGCGCCACCTGGCCGGTGCCGACACAGGTCGGGCACACCCGCGGGGTGCCGTTCTTGTCGCCGGTGCCCGAACAGGCCTTGCAGGGGGACTGCGAGGACATCCGCAGCGGGACCGTGGCGCCCTCGATGGCCTCCGTGAAACTCAGCGTGACCTCGGACTCGATGTCCTGGCCGCGCCGCGGCTGGGTCCGGCCGGCCGTGCCGCCGCCCCGGTTGAACAGGCCCCCCAGGACGTCACTGAAGCCGCCGCCGCCCCCGCCGAAGCCGCCCCCGCCCTGGGCGTTGCCCCCGAAGAGGTCGCCCAGGTCGAAGTTGAAGTTGCCGCCGCCCGCGCCCGGCCCCGGGCGGAAGCCGCCGTTGCCGAAGAGGGCGCGGGCCTCGTCGTACTCCTTGCGCTTCTTGGGGTCGCCGAGTATGTCGTTCGCCTCGGAGATCTCCTTGAAGCGCTCCTCGGCCTTGGCGTTGCCCTTGTTGGCGTCCGGGTGGAACTCGCGGGCGAGCTTCCGGTACGCCTTCTTGATCTCGGCCTCGGTGGCGTCCTTGGGGACGCCGAGGACCTTGTAGTAGTCCTTCTCGATGAAGTCCTTGGTGCTCATCCCCGACGCCCCTCCTTCCGCTCGGTACTTATTGCGTCAGCCCTCTTCAGGGCCGTTGTCCTTCTCGTCGCCGGCCGCCGGGGCCTCGTCGGCCCCCTCGGCCTTCACCGCCGTCGCTCCCGGCTGCGGTTCGGCGACCGCCACCCGCGCGGGGCGGATGGTGCGCTCGCCGATGCGATACCCGGGCTGCAGGATCGCCACGCACGTCGTCTCGGTGACGTCCGGCGCGTAGCTGTGCATCAGCGCCTCGTGGATCGTCGGGTCGAAGGGCTCGCCCTCCTTGCCGAACTGCTGCAGGCCCATCTTCGCCGCGACCGTCTCCAGCGACTCGGCCACCGACTTGAAACCGCCGACCAGTTCGCCGTGTTCCCGCGCGCGGCCGATGTCGTCGAGCACGGGCAGGAGTTCGGTCAGGAGGTTCGCGATGGCGATCTCCCGGACCGTGATCCGGTCGCGCTCCACCCGGCGGCGGTAGTTCTGGTACTCGGCCTGGAGGCGCTGGAGGTCCGCGGTGCGCTCGCCGAGCGCGGTGCGCACCTGGTCCAGCTGTGCCGTCAGGCCGGCAAGCTGTGCGCTTGAGTCCCCGGCCGGGGCCGCCCCCTGTGCGGGAGCGGCCTTCGGCGCGGCGTCGTCGGGGGTGGCGCCGGAGGGGACGTCGGGCTTCTCCTCGAAGCCCGGGGTCTCCTCCGTCACGCGGCACCGTCCTTGCGCTCGTCGTCGACGATCTCGGCGTCCACCACGTCGTCGGCGGCGTCACCGGCGGGGGCACCGCCGGCGGCGGCCTGCGAGGCCTGGGCGTCGGCGTACATGGCCTGGCCCAGCTTCTGGGAGACGGCGGCGACCTTCTCGGTGGCGGTGCGGATCTCGGCGGTGTCCTCGCCCTTGAGGTGCTCCTTGAGCTCCTCGATGGCGGCCTCGACCTCGGTCTTGATCTCGCCCGGGACCTTGTCCTCGTTGTCCTTGAGGAACTTCTCGGTCTGGTAGACGAGCTGCTCGCCCTGGTTGCGGGTCTCGGCGGCCTCGCGGCGGCGGTGGTCCTCCTCCGCGTACTGCTCGGCCTCCTGGCGCATCCGGTCGACCTCGTCCTTCGGCAGCGAGGAGCCGCCGGTGACGGTCATCTTCTGCTCCTTGCCCGTGCCGAGGTCCTTCGCGGTCACGTGCATGATGCCGTTGGCGTCGATGTCGAAGGCGACCTCGATCTGCGGGACACCGCGCGGGGCCGGCGGCAGACCGGTCAGCTCGAACATGCCGAGCTTCTTGTTGTACGCCGCGATCTCGCGCTCGCCCTGGTAGACCTGGATCTGGACGGAGGGCTGGTTGTCCTCGGCGGTGGTGAAGATCTCGGACCGCTTGGTCGGGATCGTCGTGTTCCGCTCGATGAGCTTGGTCATGATGCCGCCCTTGGTCTCGATACCGAGGGACAGCGGGGTCACGTCGAGGAGCAGGACGTCCTTGACCTCACCCTTGAGCACACCGGCCTGCAGGGCGGCGCCGATGGCGACGACCTCGTCCGGGTTGACGCCCTTGTTGGCGTCCTTGCCGCCGGTCAGCTCCTTGACGAGCTCGGCGACGGCGGGCATCCGGGTGGAGCCGCCGACGAGGACGACGTGGTCGATCTCGCCGAGCTGGATGCCGGCGTCCTTGATGACGTTGTGGAACGGCGTCTTGCAGCGCTCCAGCAGGTCCGCGGTCAGCTGCTGGAACTGGGCGCGGGTGAGCTTCTCGTCGAGGTGCAGGGGACCCTCGGCGGAGGCGGTGATGTAGGGCAGGTTGATCGAGGTCTCGGTGGAGCTGGACAGCTCGATCTTGGCCTTCTCGGCGGCCTCGCGGAGGCGCTGCAGGGCCATCTTGTCCTTGCCGAGGTCCACGCCGTGACCGGCGGCGAACTGCTTGACCAGGTAGTCGACGACGCGCTGGTCCCAGTCGTCACCACCGAGGTGGTTGTCGCCGTTGGTGGCCTTCACCTCGACGACGCCGTCGCCGATCTCCAGGAGGGACACGTCGAAGGTGCCGCCACCGAGGTCGAAGACGAGGATCGTCTGGTCGTCCTTGTCGAGGCCGTACGCGAGCGCGGCCGCGGTGGGCTCGTTGACGATGCGCAGGACGTTCAGACCGGCGATCTCGCCGGCCTCCTTCGTCGCCTGGCGCTCGGAGTCGTTGAAGTAAGCCGGGACGGTGATGACCGCGTCGGTCACCTTCTCGCCCAGGTACGCCTCGGCATCCCGCTTGAGCTTCTGCAGGATGAACGCGGAGATCTGCTGGGGGTTGAAGTCCTTCCCGTCCAGCTGGATCTTCCAGTCGGTACCCATGTGACGCTTCACGGACCGGATCGTCCGGTCCACGTTGGTGACCGCCTGGCGCTTGGCGACCTCGCCTACCAGAACCTCGCCGTTCTTCGCGAAGGCGACGACGGACGGCGTGGTCCGGGCACCCTCGGCGTTGGTGATGACGGTGGGCTCGCCGCCTTCAAGAACGCTGACGACGGAGTTAGTCGTGCCCAGGTCGATGCCGACCGCACGTGCCATGGTGATTTCCTCCAGCTGACTTGAGTGGAACGGACTCAAGTGTGCATCAAGCCTCGCCCTGGGTCAACAGACCTGAGTGGGACAGACTCAAGTCTTATCCGCTCCTTACACGCAAGTGCCCGCTGACCTGCGACGATTCTCCCTGCCGGGGCCCGTACACCGGGATTCGAAGGAGTACGAGCACGACACCGAAGGTGACGCAGGCGACCCATGTGGCGCCGGTCCGGCCGACCCAGCCGCCGTGCACGAGCACCGCGACGAGCACCCCGGCGAAGGATCCGGTGCCGAGGGCGACGGTCGCCCCCGGCGAGGTGAACCCGAGGCGCCGCAGCCGGTGCACGAGATGGTCGGGCCCGCGCCGCAGCACCGGCCGCCCGGCGAGCAGCCGCGACAGCAGGACGAGCAGCACGTCGGCGCTCGCGACGGCGGTGAGCGCGAACAGCACGCCCGCGCTCGCGGCGGGATCGTGCCCGGTCCGGGTGACCAGCGCGGCCGCGGCCAGCACGAACCCGGCGAACAGCGAGCCGCCGGCGCCCAGGGCGATCCGCGCGGGATGCCAGTTGTGCATCAGGAACCCGGTGAGCGCGGCCGCCAGCACACTGAGCAGCACGGCGAGCCCGTCCATCACCTCGGCCGCGGCACAGGCCCCGGCCCCGAAGGCGGTCACCACCCCGACGGTCCCGGCCAGCCCGTCCGCGTGGTCGAGCCCCTTGAAGGCGACGGCGACGAAGGCGATCCACCCGGCGCCGAGCAGCCCGCCGACCGCGCCGAACTCGCCGTACGGCACGACGCACGCGGCCGCCACCGCCGTACCGAGCAGCAGGAACCGCGTCTTGAGCCGCCACACGTCGGCGACCAGCCCGAGCAGGGCCACGGCTCCCCCGGCGGCCACCAGCTCCCCGACGCCGGTGCCGAGCGGGGCGACCCCGGTCCAGTCGCCGGCGTACGCGACCAGGCAGGTGGCGCCGACCACGGCGAGGCCGCCCAGCGCGGGCACGCGCCGGGCCCGCCTGCGGTCGACGAGCCCGAGCCGCAGGGCACACGGCCGGATGAGCGCGGCGAGGACGGCGGCGAGCAGGAAGGCGGTGGTGGCGGCGGCGATCCCGTAGAGCACGGGTCCAAATTAGACCTGGATGTAACAATTCTGTACGAATAACACGATCGGGTTGGGGCGTACCGCCCAGGCGGGCCTCAGGCAGACCTCAGCGATCCAGATCACCCCGCACCTGACTACAGTGCGAGTAAAGATGCGGGTAGTCTCAGACCGACTGCATAAGTTACCGCTTAGTAATTTCGGGCACCTCGCGATGCGACGCGAAGAAACCCGAAGAGACCCCTCGCAGGCCCGAGGAGCCCCCATGCAACTCGCCGCGATCATCGTGTCGCTGGTACTCGCCGTGGTCGGCGTCGCGCTGTTCGGCCGCGCCATCGCGCAGATCTACCGGTTCGTACGGCTCGGCCAGGACGTCCCGGCGGGCACCCGCACCGACGACTGGACCGCCCGCACCGCCACGGTGATCAGGGAGTTCCTCGGCCACACCCGGATGAACCGGTGGGGTGTGGTGGGTGTCGCCCACTGGTTCGTCGCCGTCGGCTTCTTCTCCCTGGTGCTGACGCTGATCAACGCCTTCGGCCAGCTGTTCCAGGCCGACTGGATGCTGCCGGTCATCGGCCACTGGCTGCCGTACGAGATGTTCGTCGAGTTCATCGGCACGATGACCACGCTGGGCATCCTCACGCTCATCGTCATCCGGCAGCTGAGCCACCCGCGCCGGCCGGGCCGCAAGTCCCGGTTCGCCGGCTCGAACTTCGGCCAGGCCTACTTCGTCGAGGCCGTGATCCTCATCATCGGCCTCGCCATCATGACCCTGCGCGGCCTGGAGGGCGCCCTCGCCGGCGTGCACGGCTACGAGGCCGCGTACTTCGCCTCGTACCCCCTGGTCGCCGCCTTCCGGGGCACGAGCGTCGACACGCTGCAGAACCTGGTCTACCTCACCGCGATGATCAAGATCGGGACCTCCTTCATCTGGATGATCACGGTCTCCCTCAAGACCGACATGGGCGTCGCCTGGCACCGCTTCCTCGCCTTCCCGAACATCTGGTTCAAGCGGAACGCGACCGGTGAGACCTCGCTCGGCGGCCTGCTCCCGATGACCTCCGGCGGCAAGCCGATCGACTTCACCGACCCCGGTGAGGACGACGTCTTCGGCGTCTCGCAGATCGAGCACTTCTCCTGGAAGGGCCTGCTCGACTTCTCCACCTGCACCGAGTGCGGCCGCTGCCAGTCGCAGTGCCCGGCCTGGAACACCGGCAAGCCGCTCTCCCCCAAGCTGCTGATCATGTCCCTGCGGGACCACTCGCACGCCAAGGCGCCCTACCTGCTGGCCGGCGGCGGCAAGAACGCGGAGGGCGCGGAGAAGGCGTCCGAGGAGCAGCTGGCCTCCGTTCCGGCGGCCGCTCTCGCGGAGGCCGAGCGCCCCCTCATCGGCACCGCCGAGGAGAACGGCGTCATCGACCCGGACGTGCTGTGGTCCTGCACCACCTGCGGCGCCTGTGTCGAGCAGTGCCCGGTGGACATCGAGCACGTCGACCACATCGTCGACATGCGCCGCTACCAGGTGATGATCGAGTCCGCGTTCCCGTCCGAGGCGGGCACGATGCTCAAGAACCTGGAGAAGAAGGGCAACCCCTGGGGCCTGGCGAAGAAGCAGCGCCTGGAGTGGCTCAAGGAGGTCGACTTCGAGATCCCGGTCGTCGGCAAGGACATCGAGGACCTCACCGAGGTCGAGTACCTGTACTGGGTCGGCTGCGCGGGCTCCCTCGAAGACCGTGCCAAGAAGACGACGAAGGCCTTCGCCGAGCTCCTCCACATCGCGGGCGTCAAGTTCGCGATCATGGGCGGCGACGAGAAGTGCACCGGCGACTCCGCCCGCCGCCTGGGCAACGAGCCCCTGTTCCAGGAGCTCGGCATGGAGAACGTCATGGCGCTGAACACGGCGTTCGGCGAGGAGCTGGACGACGACGGCAAGGTGACCGAGGAGTCCCGCAAGCCGAAGTCGGCCAAGAAGATCGTCGCCACCTGCCCGCACTGCCTCAACACCATCGGCAACGAGTACCCGCAGCTCGGCGGCGACTACGAGGTCATCCACCACACCCAGCTGCTCCAGCACCTGGTGGACGAGGGCAAGCTGGTCCCGGTCACCCCGGTCGAGGGCATCATCACCTACCACGACCCCTGCTACCTGGGCCGCCACAACAAGATCTACACGCCCCCGCGCGAGATCATCGCCAGCGTCCCGGGCCTCAGGAACGAGGAGATGCACCGCCACAAGGAGCGCGGCTTCTGCTGCGGCGCCGGTGGCGCGCGGATGTGGATGGAGGAGCGGATCGGCAAGCGCATCAACAACGAGCGTGTCGACGAGGCCCTGTCGGTCAACCCCGACATCGTGTCCACCGCCTGCCCGTTCTGCCTCGTGATGCTGACCGACTCGGTCAACGGCAAGAAGAACGACGGCAAGGCCAAGGAGTCCATCCAGGTGGTGGACGTGGCCCAGCTGCTCCTCGACTCGGTCCGGACCCCGGTCGACCCGGCGGGCGAGGCGGAGCAGGAGCCCGCTCCGGAGCCCGAGCCGGTGAAGTAACCCGGGTATCACACACCGAACCACGCCCTCCGGACCGCTGCGGTCCGGAGGGCGTCGTGTTTTCTCCAGGAAATCAGGGATTGCTGGTTCTCACACGTGCGGTTTTTCGAACAGGCTCCCGATCAATTTCTTGATGAGTTCGGTGGCGGCCAGGTCCAGATAGGAGGCGGCCTTGCCGAGAACGTCCGTGCCGACCTTGGTCGCGGACCAGATCGACCACCTCATGCCGTCGTTGTGAAAGGTGAGGTGCAGGGAGACGGAGGATGACCACCACGACCCCCTGGGACCCATCTCGGCGGTGAATATCTCTTCCTGCCGGTCGTCGAACCCGCGCAGATTGTCCAGGCTGGACCAACTGACGGGCCCGACGACAAAATCGATTCCGCCTTCCGGTCCCTGTACGCGCAGCCTGCCCCAGTCGACCCAGGGGAGGAAGAAGTGGTCGAACGTCAGGACGTCACCGCCGCTCAGTACGATTTCCTCGTCCCTGCCGTAGCTCTTTCCCCGCTCCCTGCAGTACGGCCGCCACGTTCCGTCGTTCTGCAGGAGCGTGAAACTGTAGTCGCTCTGATTGAACACTTTTTCGAGCCAGACGGTCGCCATCGGAACTCCACCCCATTCTGCCGGAGACCTGGTTCGCCGAATCACACTCCTCGATACGACGGGAAAAAGAAAGCCCGCATATGGAAGTAGGAGACCGCACTCCGAATCGATCGACGATCTCACGGTACGGCGCGCCCGCTTTTCGTCCGACTCCGGCAATGCATTCCGAGTACCCGGACTACTGCCACATCGAGCCGCCCGCGGCTGTCCGGCGACGGATTGCGGTCGTACGAGAAATTGCAGGACCATGCCGGAAAACATGCCCAGGGGGTGGCCATGCCGGATTACAGGATCACCGTCCACACCGGAAACGTGGACGGCGCCGGAACAGACGCCAACGTCTGCCTCACGGTCTTCGGCAGCAACGGCAGCAGCGACGAACTGCAACTCGACAGCGGAAGGGACGACTTCGAGCGCGACAGCGCGGACACGTTCACCCACACCCTCAAGGACCTGGGGGATCTCTACCGGGTCCGCATCCGCCACGACAACTCGGGCTCCAGGCCGGGGTGGTTCCTGGACCGCATCACGATCCGGGACGAGGACTCCGACAAGGAATGGTCGTTCCCCTGCTCACGGTGGCTCGCCACCGACGAGGACGACTCCCGCATCGACCGCTATCTCGACCTCGCCTGACCGACCGTCCCGGCGAAAGGTCACATCCGGCCGGCGGGAGCGCCGGGTGCGTCCAGGAGGTCGTTCTCCTCGCCCGCAAGCCGCGCACCTTCGCCGACTGGTGCACCGCACACGCGGACGTGTTCCGGCAGGTTCTCGGCGGCGGCTGAGCGCCCGTGCGGGGCCCGGCCGGCCGCGCCGGTGACCCGGACGGCCCCCTCCTGCTCGCGGGTGTGCTCCCTGGCGGTTCGGCTGGAGGAGGGCCGGAGCGACCTGGAGGTACGGGTGACGGAGGACAGCGCGCACGCGGACGGCGAGGCCGGGCGGTCCGACGACGTCCGGGAACTGCGGGCCCGGGTCGCGGCCCTGGAGAAGGAACGGGCCCGGCCGCCCCGGCACCACGTCAGGTCCCTCCTCGCCGTCGTCCTGGTCGTCGTCGGCTGTCTGCTCGCCCCGCTCGCCGTGGTCGCCTCGTGGGCGGCGGGCCAGGTGGGCGACACCGACCGCTACGTCAGCACGGTCGCCCCGCTCGCCTCCGATCCCGACGTGCAGAACGCCGTGGCCAACCGGGCCACCGACGCGCTCATGAGCCACCTCGACCTGCCCGCCCTGCTCGCCGACGTGGCCCCAGCGGACCGGCCCCGTCTGCAACAGGCGCTGGGCGGCAGGCTCGGCGACGCGCTCGAAGGGGCCGTGCGCAGCTTCGTCCACGACAAGGCCCGCGAGGTCGCCGCGTCCGACGCGTTCCGGACCGTGTGGACCGACGCCAACCGCCGGATCCACAGCAGCCTCGACAAGGCCCTCACCGGCAGCGGCGGCGGCGCGGTGCAGCTGACGAACGACAGCGTCACCCTCGACATCGGCCCCCTCGTGGACCAGGTCAAGCAGCGGCTCGTCGACGCCGGACTGACCCCCGCCGAGCACATCCCCGCCGTCCACACCGACTTCACCCTCGCCAGGTCCGACCAGGTCGGCAAGGTCAAGACCTACGTACGGCTGCTCCAGCTCGCCGGGAACTGGCTGCCCCTGCTGGCCGTGCTGCTGGTCGCCGCCGGGGTACTGCTCGCGGTCCGGCGGCGCCGGGCCCTGGTGGCCGGCTGCATCGGGGTCGCCGTCACCACCGGGCTGCTCGGCATCGGGCTGCGCGTGTTCCGCGTGTTCTACCTGGACCGGCTGCCCGCGGGCGTCTCCCCGGGCGCGGCGGCCGCCGTCTACGACGCGCTGACCCACTTCCTGCGCACCGGCGTGCGCATGGTCGTGGCCCTGGCCGTCGTCGTCGCCCTCGCCGCCTGGCTCACCGGCGCCGGCCGCTACGCCGGGCTGGTCCGGGGCCTGTGGACGTCCGGGATCGGAGCGGTACGCGGCACCGCCGACCGCGCCGGACTGCGCACCGGCCCGGTCGGCCCCTTCGTACGCCGGTACCGCACCTGGATCACCTGGGTCCTGGTCGCCGTGGCGGTGCTGGTCTACCTGCTGTGGTCGTTCCCCACCGGCTGGGTGGTGGTCGGCATCGCCCTGTGCCTGCTGTTCGTGCTGGC
This sequence comes from Streptomyces hyaluromycini, assembly GCF_002217755.1. Classification (GTDB taxonomy): domain Bacteria; phylum Actinomycetota; class Actinomycetes; order Streptomycetales; family Streptomycetaceae; genus Streptomyces; species Streptomyces hyaluromycini. Next base: position 346,444 of record NZ_BCFL01000017.1, read on the forward strand.
CGTGGTGGAGTTCCTGGCGGCGCCCCCGCCCCCGGCCGGGGGCGAGACCCCGGCCGCGTCGCCGGCCTGACGATCCGGCCTGACGATCCGGCCGACGGCCGGCGCCGCCGCGGACGGTCGGGGGACCTGCGGACCGTCAGAGCGCGAAGGCCGCCCAGGGGCCGAGTGCGAACCCCTCGCCCGCCTTGCGGACCTCCACCGCGCCCGGTCCGCCGAAGTGCGCGGGGACAACCAGTTCGCGGGTGGCGGCGGCCCGTTCGAGGATCCGGCGGCGGCTGGCCTCCGCCTGCGCGGGGTCGAGGCAGAAGCAGCTGTTCCACTGCGGCCGGAGGATCTGGACCGGGCTGTGCAGCAGGTCGCCGACGAAGACCGCGCGGTCGCTCCCCGACGCGAGCCGGAGCACCGAGGAGCCGGGGGTGTGGCCGGGCGCCGACTCCAGGGTGAGGTGTTCGTCGATGCGGTGGACGCCGTCCCACAGGACGGCCTGACCGGCCCGGTGGACCGGCGCGATGCTGTCCTCGTAGACGAGCCGGTCGTCCTCCCCCACCCCGTTTCCGTATCCGTTCTCCGGCCCGAAGTGGAAGTCGTCGGCGGTCGGGACGAGGTACCGGGCGTTGGGGAACGCGGGCGCCCAGCCGCCCTCGACGCCGACCGTGTTCCAGCCGACGTGGTCGGCGTGCACATGGGTGTTGACGACGACGTCGACGTCCTCGGGCCGCACCCCGGCCCGGGCCAGCAGCCCGAGGAAGTCGCCCTGCCACTGGTGGAACCCGGGCAGGCCCGGCCGCTCGCGCCCGTTGCCCACCGGGGTGTCGACCAGCACGGTCCGCCCGCCGCTGCGCAGCACCCAGGTGCCCAGCGCGGCCACCGCCCGGTCGGCCGCCGGGTCCCAGTGGTCCGGCGCCAGCCAGTCCGCGTTGTCCGCCCAGACCCCGGCGGACGACTGCGGCACGAGGGTGCGGGCCGGCGTGAACGGCCCCTGCCACTCGACGACGCGGATGACCTCGACGTCACCCAGCACGGTGCGCTGCACGAAGCCCTCGCGCCGGGAATCGTCGCGTCCGGAACTCTCGCTCCGGATACTCGGGCCGCTCCGGATACTCGGGCCGCTCGGGATGCTCGGGGAATTTATGTTCGGGGAATTCTCGCTCTCCATGGAATCGACCCTAGGGAGCACTGGTGAGCGTCTCAATGCTCTTCGTGCTCATCGGAATACGCGCCCGGCTCACCTCCGAGCCCTGCGGGATATCCTGCCGCCGTGGATGTGCTGAGCGACGCGATCGCGGCCGTCAGGGTCGGACAGCCCTCGTCCAACCGGGTGCGGGTGAGCGGCACCTGGTGCACACGGCTGGCTCCGTACGAGGGCGCGGGCTTCCACGTCGTACTGAAGGGGACCTGCTGGCTGCTTCCCGACGGCGGCGCCCCGGTCCCGCTGGGCACCGGAGACGCGGTGCTGCTCCCGCACGGCACGGGGCACGTGCTCGCCGACTCCGCCGCCGACGCGGCGGCCGTGCGGCGCGCGGTGCCGTTCGAGCGCTGGGCGGGGGACGAGGGGCCGGACGAGCGGACGGCGTACGGGGCGTACGGCGGGGTCGAGCTGCTGTGCGGCAAGTACCGGCTCGACCGCAGCCACGCCCACCCGCTCATGGCGGAGCTGCCCGTGGCCGTCCACCTGCCCAACCGGGTGGGCAGCCACCCCGAACTCCGGGCGGCGATCGACCTGTTGGGCCGGGAGCTGGAGGCGCGGCGGCCCGGCTCGGGCACGGTGGTCCCCAGCCTGCTGGACCTGCTGTTCGTCTACATGATCCGGTCCTGGATGGCCGAGGGCGCGACCGGTGCCTGGCCGGCCGTGCTGACCGATCCGGTCACCGCCGCCGCGCTGCGCGCGCTGCACGCGGACCCGGCCGCCGCCTGGACCAACGACCGCCTCGCCACCGAGGTGGGCGTCTCCCGGCCGACCCTGGCCCGCCGGTTCGCCGGCCTGGTGGGCCGGGCGCCGATGACGTACCTCACCTGGTGGCGCCTGACCCTCGCCGCGACACTGCTCCGCGACACCGAGGAGCCGCTGGCCGCCATCGCCCGCCGGGTCGGCTACGGCACTCCCTACGCCCTCTCGCACGCCTTCAAGCGGGAGTTCGGAGCCACTCCGGGGCGGTTCCGCGCCGAGGTGCAGGGCCGCCAGAGCGCAACGGCCTGATCGGCACCGCTACTTGAGGCCGATCGCGGCGCAGGCCGACCGGTACTTCGGGGTGCAGATGTCGGCGACGGTGTAGACGCCGTCCTCGATCACCGTGTCCTTGATGTTGTCCTTCGTGAGGGCGACCACCGGCACGAGCGTCGCGGGGATGTCCTTCTCGGTCGGGCTGTCGACCTTGTCCTGGGTCAGCGCGTCGTACTGGATGTCACGGCCCTGCACCTTGTACACCGCCATCTGCGCGGCGTCGGTGGCCTCGTCCAGGAACGGCTTGTACACGGTCATGTACTGCTCGCCCGAGACGACCCGCTGCACCGCGTCCAGGTTCGCGTCCTGCCCGGTCACCGGGGGGATCGTGGTGGCGCCCGCCTGCTTCAGCGCGTCGATGACGGCGCCGGCCATGCCGTCGTTGGCCGAGTAGACGGCGGCGATGTTGTTCAGGCCGACGGCCTGGATCGCCTTCTTCATGTTCGCCCCGGCGACCTCGGGCGACCACTTGTCGGTGTCGTACTGCTCGGCGATGCGGACCCTGTCCTTGAGTTCGGCGAGGGCGCCGTCCTTGAAACTCGCCGTGTTCGGGTCCGCGGGGTCGCCGTTCATCATGACGATCCTGCTGGTCGCCGCCTTGCTGCCGAGCGCCTCAAGGATGGCGCGGCCCTGGACCTCGCCGACGAGTTCGTTGTCGTGCGAGACGTACGCGTCGATCGGGCCCTGCGCGAGCCGGTCGTAGGCGATGACGGGGATACCGGCGTCCTTCGCCTTCCGGACGTCCGGCGCGATGGCCGCGGCGTCCACCGCGTCCACCACGATGATGTCGACCTTCTTGGCCACCATCTCCCGGAACTGCCGGCTCTGCTTGTCCTTGCTCGCCTCGGCATTGGCGTAGTCGACCTTGCCCTTGCCGTGCGTGAGGGAGGCGACCTCCTTCTTGAAGATGGGGTGGTCGAAGGCCTCGAACCGGGCCGTGTCCTTGTCGGGCAGGAGCAGCCCCACCGTGATGTCGTCGCCCTTCGTCGGGGACGCGGAGGTGTCACCGCCGCCGATGCCGTCGACGACGCCGCACGCGGTGAGCGTGAGCGCGGACGCGGAGGCGGCCAGGGTTATCGCGAGGCGGGGCAGGGGGGTCCCGCGGAGGGTAGGAACGCTCACATCAGGCGCCTTCCGGGTGGGGGGAGCGTCATGCGCAACCGATGGTGTGAAGGAAGCAAACGCGTAGTGACGGGGTACGTCAAGACGTAAGGACAACAAGGCAGTTGGAGCATGCCGTGCGCGACACCCCGAGACCTGCGGACGGGTGGCGGTTCGCGCAGTTCAGGCCGGTGCGGCGGGAGTTCGCGGGGGTGGCGGACCGTGCGTCACGGAAGGTCCGGAGCGGGGCGCGCCGGGCAACAGGCCATCCATATCCGGCGCTTGGCCGCCTTCGCAGCACCTCCGCAGCACCTTCGCAGTCTTCGCCCTCTTCACGGTCGCTACTCCTCGGTACCGCCGTCACCCCTCGGCGACCGCCCCGCCTGAAGCGCTTCAAGAACTGCTGACATCAACGACGCGCACCCTGCGGCACTCACCGGCACACGCCCCCGCCCCGCCCGGAACTCGTCGCGGCAGGCACGACCAGCCTCATGTTGTGCAATCCATTGACGGCCGCAACAAACAGGCCCTACATTCCTCGGTGCCCTCGCTCAGCGCACCGAGCACTGCTCCCCCGTTCGTCACCCCCCGCGCGCAAGGAGCCGCTTCCATGTCAGCCAGCACCCGCACCCGCGCCTCCCGCACCCGACTGCGCATCGCCCTGGCCGCGCTGGCCACCCTGACCGCCACGGCCCTCACCGCCCTGCCCGCACCCGCCGCCCGGGCGGACACGCCGGCCGCGGGCAGCCTGACCGGCACCCTCTCCGACGGCGCCACCTGGATCGCGGACGTACCCGAGCACTGGAACGGCACCCTGCTGCTGTTCAGCCACGGCTTCGGTCCCACCGTCGCCAGGGACGCCCCCACCGACGCCGTCCGCACCGAGCTGCTCGCCGAGGGCTACGCGCTGGCGGGGTCCTCGTACGACCCCCATGGCTCGATGTGGGCCCTGAACAGCGCCGAGCGCGACCAGTTCGCCACCCTCGACGCCGTCACCGCGAAGATCGGCACGCCGCGGCGCACGCTCGCCATGGGGCAGTCCATGGGCGGGCTCGTGAACGCGCAGCTGGCCCGGGACGGCGGCGGCCGCATCGACGGCGCGCTCGGCCAGTGCGGCCTGGTCGCGGGCGCCACGGACCTGGACGACTACCAGCTGGACGCCGAGTACGCGATCGCCCGGCTGCTGCTGCCGGCACAGGACGTGCAGCTGGTGCGCTTCGGCTCCGCCGACGCGGCGGCCGCCGTCGCGAAGCAGCTCACCGACGCGGTCACCGCCGCGCAGGCCACCCCGCAGGGCCGGGCCAGGATCGCGCTCGCCGCCGCCTTCCTCAACCTGCCCGCCTGGTCGCCCGGAAAGACCAGGCCCGCCGCGACCGACTGGGCGGGCCAGGAGGCCCAGCAGTACGACTGGTTCGCACAGGGCATCCTGGCGTTCGTCGAGGGCGGCCGGTACGCCGTCGAGCAGTCGGTCGGCGGCAACAACTCGTGGAACCAGGGCGTCGACTACACCGGTCTGCTCGCCGGTTCCGAACACGCGCCCCAGGTCCGCGCCCTGTACACGGCGGCCGGGCTCGACCTGGGCGCCGACCTGCGCACACTGACCGCGGGCGCCGCGATCACCGCCGATCCCGCGGCGGTCCGTACCGCGCGGCGGACGTCCTCCGCGGGCCAGGGACTGGAGGTGCCGTTGCTCGACGTCCACACCACCGCCGACAACCTGGTCCCGGTGGAGCAGGAGAACCGCTTCGCCGGGCGAGTGCGCGCCTCGGGCGACGGCGCGCTGCTGCGGCAGGCGTACGTCGAACGGCAGGGCCACTGCGCGTTCACCACCGCCGAGACCGTGGCCTCGCTGCACGCCCTCGAACACCGTGTGGACACCGGCCGCTGGGACGACGCCGCGACACCGGCCGCCCTCCAGCGGTCCGCCACCGCGCTCGGCCTGGACGGGGCGGCCTATGTGCCGTATGCCCCGGCGCAGTTGACGGTCGGCCGCGACGACGACGGTACGCAGTCGCCGGTCCGCGACGACCGGCACGGCTGAGGCCGGGACGACCGGCACGGCTGAGGCCGGGGCGGCCGCCTTCCGGGGCGGCGCGGCGGTCGCGGGCGACGCGTGGTCGCGGGGGAGGCAGCGGTCGCGGGGGAGGCAGCGGTCGCGGGGGCCCCGTGGCCGTCGCCGTCACGGGTCGTCCGGTCCGGTGAGGCCGATCTCGGCCCAGATGGTCTTGCCGCGGAGCTGCTGGCGGGTGCCCCAGCGGCGGGAGAGCCGGGCGACGAGCAGCAGGCCGCGGCCGCCCTCGTCGTAGCCGCGGGCCCGGCGCAGGTGCGGTGCGGTGCCGCTGGCGTCGGAGACCTCGCAGAGCAGTGTGGTCCCCCGGATCAGCCGGAGCTGGACGGGAGGCTGCCCGTAGCGGATCGCGTTCGTGACGAGTTCGCTGACCACCAGCTCGGCCGTGAACGCCACGTCCGGCAGCTGCCAGGCCTCCAGCCGGGCCAGCACCCGGGCCCGGGCGTCGGCGACCACGGCCGGATCGGAGGGCAGGTCCCAGGTGGCGACCTGGTCGGCGTCGAGCGCCCGGGTGCGCGCGACGAGCAGGGCGACGTCGTCCTCGGGCTGCACGGGCAGCAGCGCCGGAATCAGCTCGTCGCACAGCTCCTCCAGCGGCCGGGCGGCAGCCCGGTCGAGGGAGCGGCGCAGCCGCGCCAGACCGTCGCCCAGGTCCTGCCCGGGCCCCTTGAGCAGGCCGTCGGTGTACAGCGCGAGGAGGCTGCCCGGGGCCAGTTCCCGCTCGGCGGTCTCGAAGGGCAGCCCGCCCGCGCCCAGCGGCGGGCCGGGCGGCACGTCGAGGAATTCCGCCGGTCCGTCCGGTCCGGCGACGGCGGGCGGCGGGTGGCCCGCGCTGGCGGCCGTGCACCGGCGGGAGACCGGGTCGTAGACCACGTACAGGCAGGTGGCGATGAGATCGCTGCAGGGTTCGAGGTCGGGCTCGTGCTCCGCGGTGCTCTCCTCCTCGGCCGCCAGGAGGGTGACCAGGTCGTCGAGGTGGGTGAGCAGTTCGTCGGCGGGCAGGTCGACGTCGGCCAGGGTGCGCACCGCGGTCCGCAGCCGTCCCATGGTGGCCGAGGCCCGCAGTCCGTGGCCCACCACGTCTCCCGCCACCAGCGCGACCCGGGCGCCGGAGAGCGGGATCACGTCGAACCAGTCGCCGCCCGGCCCCGCCCGGGTCCGGGCCGGGAGGTAGCGGTGGGCCACCTCGACCGCGTCCTGGGCCGAGAACCGGTGGGGCAGGAGGCTGCGCTGCAGGGCCAGCGCGGTGCCGCGTTCGAGGGTGTAGCGGCGGGCGTTGTCCACGGCCACGGCGGCGCGCGCGGCGATCTCCTCGGCCAGCAGCAGGTCGTCGCGGGTGAACGGGTCCTCGCGCCGGTGCCGGACGAGGACCGCCACGCCGAGGGTGATGCCGCGGGCCCGCAGCGGAATGACCATGATCGAGTGGATCCCGAACCTGCGGACCACCCACGACCGCTCGGGATCGGCGAGCTCCCAGGCCCGGATCGCCTCGTCCCCGGTGTTGTGCAGCGAGGACCTGCCGGTGGCCAGACAGCGGACGGGGGGTGCGGACGCGGGGTAGTCGTCCACGTCTCCGGGTTCGATCACCGCCTCGGGCGCCCCGCGCAGCACGGACTGCTGTGCCGCGCGCCGCAGCGGGACCCGGCCGGTGCCGGACGGTTTCGGCTCGACGCCGTGGCACAGGGAGTCGAGCAGGTCGATGGTGATGAAGTCGGCGAGCCGGTCCACCGTCACGTCGGCCATCTCCTGCGCCGTGCGCATCACGTCCAGGGTGCTGCCCACCCGGGCGCTGATGTCGTTCAGCAGCGCGAGCCGCTCCCTGGCCAGGTACTGCTCGCTGACGTCGAGCGCGGAGACCTCCACGTTCCGCACCTGACCGGCCGGGGTGACGAGCGGGGAGACGGCGACGGACCAGACCTTCTCGGGGGCGTCCGGCCGGACCCGGCCCCGGATGTGGAACTCCTCGGGCTCGCCCGTCGCGAACACCCGGCCCATGCCGGTCTCGATCCGGTGGCAGAGGTGGGGCGGCAGGATGTCGGTGACGGGCCGGCCGCGCATCCGCTCCTCGCGCAGGCCGAGTTCCCGCGCGGCACCGGCGCTCGCCCGCACGACCCGCAGCGCGGAGTCGTACACCATCACGGGCAGCCGGCACTGGGCGAACGCCTCGTCCCCCGTCACCGCGTCCGGCCGCGGCGGCTCGGGGGGCGTCACCACGAGGAGCCGCTGGGCACGGCCCTCGCGGTCGACCGACGGATACGCCCGTACCCGCACCGCGACGGTCCGGCCGTCCCGGTGCCGGAGCAGGGCCGTCGTCGCGGCGGCGGTCAGGTCCGTGAGGCCGTCCCCGCCGCCGGGTGCCGAGGCGATCAGACGGCTGACGGGGCTGCCGACGGCCTCCTGGCAGGGGTAGCCGAGCAGCCGCTCGGCGCCCGCGCTCCACCCCGTCACGACGCCCCGGTCGTCGACGACCGCCGTGGCCGGGTCCGCCGGGTCCGCCGGGTCGGGCGGTACGGCGCCGCTCCCGCCGATCGGGGTGGCATCACGCATGCCGGTCACCGCCCGTTCTGCCGGCTCGGCCGCCGTGGCCCCGGGCGGACGCCGAGGAGGCCACGGGACACCGCAGCCGACCGGTCTCACCGCGTCGCCCTCACACCTCCCCTCCATCGTCCTTCGCCCACCCCCACACGTCACCTGCACCGCCCCCGGCGGCACAGGTGACTGAGGCGGAGGGCATGACCGAGGAAGAAGGCGCGGCTGAGGAAGGGCGCACGGCTAAGGAAGAAGGCGCGGCCGGGGAGCCACGCACAGCCGCGCACACCCCGCGGCGGAGAGCGCCGCTGAGGGCGCCGCTGAGGACGAGGGTGCGGCTAAGGAAGGGCGCACGGCCGAGGAAGGGGGCACGGTTAAGGAAGAAGGCGCAGCTGAGCAAGGGGGGCACGGCTGCGGAAGGAGGCGCGGCCGGGGAGCCGCGCACAGCCGCGCACAGCCGCGGCGGAGAGCGCCGCTGAGGGCGCGGGCGTGGTCGGGGCGGGACGGGGACGGCCCGGGTGCGGGACCCGGGCCGTCGGCCGTGTGGTGCGGTGTGGTGCGGGCAGTGTCAGGGCTTCTGCTTGACGAGGGCCGGGACGAAGCGCAGGGCGTCCACGGTGCCGACGCCGGTGGCGAGGTCGTAGCCGTTGACGGCCTTGTAGCCGGTCACGCCCTGGTAGCTGTTGTTCGTGCCGTCGTTGACGTCGACGATGCCGGTGAGCTTTGAGCGGTAGGAGGAGAGGTCGTACAGCCGCTGCTGGATGTTGCCGAGGCGGTGGCCGGCGGCCTGGTCGGCGAGGGCGACGATGCCCGCGAAGAGCGGGGTGGCCTCGCTGGTGCCGCCGCTGACGTCCCAGCCGGTGGCGGTCGGGTCGAAGCTGGAGTAGATCCAGGCGCCGCCGTTGACCGCGGCGGACATCGAGATGTCCGGGGTGCCGCGACGGGTGCCGACCACCTTCTTCACGCCGTTCTGGAAGGACGGGCGGGTGAAGACGTGGGACTGGCCGCCGCCGCCGGAGCCGTAGTCGTTGTAGACACTGTCCGGCTTGACGCGGTCGCCCTTGTCGTCCAGGTGGAGCTGGGTGCCGCCGATCGAGGTGACCAGCGGGTCCGAGGAGGGCCAGGAGTTGACGCGCTTCTTGTAGTACGTCTTGCCGTCCGCCTGAAGGTCGGTGGCGCCGCCGTCACCGGAGGCGGCGAGCACGGTCACCTTCTTGCGGTTGGCGTCCTGGAAGGCGTACCGCAGCTTCTTGATGCTGGAGAAGTCGCCCTTGGCGAAGCCGGGGAAGGTGTTCTCGGTGGCGCCGAAGCTCTGGCTGATGACGTCGCCGACGCCGTGGTCGATCATGTACTTCTCGGCGTCCATCATCTCCGGCAGACCGGTGGTGCCCTCGGTCTCGGAGACCGCCGTCTCCACGACGACGATCTTCGCGGCGGGCGCCACCGCGTGCGCCATCTCGACGTCGAGGGTGGTCTCGCCGGCCCAGCCGGTCATGTCGGAGTTCTTCGGGTCGAAGGCGGGGACGTGCCCCCACTTGACGACCTTCACCTTGGTGCTGGGCAGCCCGAACTGCTTGCTGTAGACGTCGAGATCGTGCTGCACGGTCGGGGAGCCGTACGAGTCGACGATGACGATGGTGCGCCCCTTGCCCGTGACGCCCTTGCGGTAGAGGGCGTTCAGGTCGTACGCGGTGCGGTACTGGAGCGGGCTGTAGCAGTTGATCTGCCACTTGGCCTGGCACTGCTCGCTGGAGAGCGGGCTGCTCACACCGTGCACCAGGGTGTGCCCGACGACGGCCGGTACCGCGAGGGTGTGCGGTACGGCGGTGGGCGCGGCGGCCGTCAGCGCGGTGGCCGCGAGTGCGGCGACGGACGTGGCGGCCGCGACGGCCCGCCCGGTACGGGCTGTGTGCATGAATCCCCCTGTGGTTCGGAGTCTCACGAAGTGGTCTCGGTCTCCGAGGAGATCTCGACGTGGTCTTCGCGCATCCCATCGAACGGGTCATGCACAGATCAAGTACGTTGAACGGACGATGCCGAACCCTTTACCCCGTGGTAACCCACCATTGACCGCACCGTCGACGGGCACAAGGCTGGAACCCGGGCCGCGGCCTTGCCGTCTTCCTACGTCGAACAGCACCCCCACTGTCCCGCAACCTCTACCTAAACGGCCGGACTTTGAGACAGACACCACCGAGACTCTGGGCCGTGGCAGCCGCCACGGCCTTCGCGTTCCTCGTCGCACTGGAGGCAGCCGCACGTCACTACGGTCTGCCGGGGCCGATCACCAACCAGGCACGGGAGGCGATATGCGCCCCCAAATCCGGCTTCCTGCTCTACGCCGGCCTGGCGTTGACGATGGTGGTGCTCACCTGGCAGCAGCGGTTCATCGCCCTCGGCGCCGCGATCGGCATCGACCTCGCCTTCGCGACGCTCCGGTGGGCGTGCGGTGCCGAGGCGACCCGCGGCCAGCCGTTCGGCAACGGCGCGTTGTGGGTGATGCTCGGCTGTGCGGTGGTCGCCGTGACCCGCCGCGCCGGCCGCGAACGCGTCCTGCTGCTCAAGGGCGTCGGGCTGGGCCTGCTGCTGGTGACCGGCCGCAAGACCGGCGACGCCTGGCTGCTCATCACCTCGAAGACCCGTCCGACGGTGCTCGACCAGTACGTGGCCACCGCGGACCACGCCCTGGGCAACCCGTCGTGGCTGGTGGGCCGGATCGTCACGGCCACCGGCCCGATCGGCTTCAACGTCCTCGACGTCGTCTACGGCCAGCTCGCCCTGGCCGCGGTCGCCGTCGCGCTGTACCAACTGCGCGACGTGGCGGCCGAGCGCCGCTTTCCGCGCCACCATCTGGTGCGCACCTTCCTGGTGATCGGTCTGCTCGGGCCGGCCGTCTACATGATCTTCCCGGTGGTCGGGCCGGTCTTCGCCTACGGCACCGGCGCCGACCACTGGGCCTCGGTCAGCCTCTGGCCGGAGCACCCGCCGCACGGCGGACACTGGCCGACGGCCGACCTGTGGCCGCGCAGGGTGCCGCCGGTCACCGCCCCGCACCCCCTGCCGTACGACGGGTTCACCCCGCGCAACTGCATGCCGAGCCTGCACACGGCGTGGGCCACCGCGATCTTCCTGCACTCCCGGCAGGGCCCCCGGGTGCTGCGCTGGGCGGGCACGTTCTGGCTGGTCGCCACGCTCACCGCGACGCTGGGCTTCGGCTACCACTACGGCGCGGATCTCGTCGCCGGCGCGGTGTTCGCGCTCACGGTCGAGGCGGCCCTGCGCTCGCTCGACCGCGGCTGGGACCCGTCGGGCGTCCGGCTGGTCGCCCACGGTACGGCGGTCTTCGCCGCGCTCCTGGTGTCCTACCGCTGGCTGCCGCTGGAGATGGCCACGCATCCCTGGGCGTCCGGACCGCTTCTCGTCCTCGCGCCGGCCTCGGTGGTCGTCGACTACGTACGGACCGTCAACCGCTGGGCCCCGCGCACCGAACCGACGGCGCGCCGGCCGGCGCCGCAACCCGAACTGATCGGGGTGGAGGCGCCCTTCAGTGCCCGCCGGGTCAGGGACAGGTGATCACCAGCATGGTGACGCCGTCCGGGGAGATCCAGGGGCCGTGCGGCATCCCGGGCGGGCGGCAGGCGTACATGCCGGCGGTGAAGGTCCGGTCGAGCGTCAGGTCGTGCAGGGCACCCGTGACCAGGTAGACCTCCTCCCAGAAGTCGTGGCGTGTCACGCCGTCCGCCGAGGTGTCGGTGCCCGGCGCCCAGCGGACCAGCGCCGTACGGGATCCGCGGGCGGGGTCGTCGGCCAGGACACACTCCTCGACGCCCGGACCGGCGCCGGCCGGGGCCCGCCACGGCCCGGCGGGCAGATGGAACTCCAGCTCGGGCTTGCTCACCGCAACACCCCCTACGTCGACATGCCAGGCATGCTTCCCGTCCGCGCCCGGTCGCGAACATCCGGGAGGCCGGGGCGGCCGCCGCGCGTCACAGCTGCGTGCAGAGCCGCTGCTCGGTCCAGATGACCTTTCCCTCGGCGGTGTAGCGGGTCCCCCAGCGGTCGGCGAACTGGGCCACCAGGAAGAGCCCGCGGCCGCCCTCGTCCATGGTGGCGGCCCGGCGCAGGTGCGGAGAGACGCTGCTGCCGTCGGAGACCTCGCAGATGAGGCTGCGGTCACGGATCAGGCGCACCCCGACCGGACCCGTCGCGTGCCGGATGGCGTTGGTGACCAGCTCGCTGAGGATGAGCTCCAGGGTGAACGCCTCCTCCTCCAGACCCCAGTCGCGCAGGAGCTCGGCGGCCGCCGCACGGACACCGGCGACGGCCGCCGGGGCGGAGGGCACCGCCCAGGACGCGGTGTGCTTGTCGTCCAGCATCCGGGTGCGGGCCACGATCAGGGCCACGTCGTCGCGGGGCGCCCCGGGCACCATGGCGTCGATCGCCGCCCGGCACATCTGCTCCGGCGTACGCCCCGCCACCGCGAGGGACCGGCGCAGACGCTCGATGCCCTCGTCGATGTCCTGCCGCCGGTCCTCGATCAGGCCGTCGGTGTAGAGCACGATGCCGCTGCCCTCGGGCAGCACCACCTCGCTCTTCTCGTAGGGCATTCCGCCCAGCCCCAGCGGCGGGCCGGCCGGCACCCCGGGCAGGTGGGCGCGGCCGTCCGGGGGCACGATGATGGGTTCCAGGTGACCGGCCCTGGCCATGGTGCACAGCCGTGAGACCGGGTCGTAGACCGCGTACAGGCAGGTGGCGCCCGTGAGCGTCGGGCTGCCGCCGTCGCCTTCGCGGTCCTGGTCGAGGCGGGTGACCAGCTCGTCCAGGTGCCAGAGAAGTTCGTCGGGGGGCAGGTCGAGCGTCGAGAGGTTGTGTACGGCGGTGCGCAGTTGGCCCATGGTGGCGGCGGCGTGCAGTCCGTGCCCCACGACGTCGCCCACCACGATGGCGACGCGTGCTCCGGGCAGCGGTATGACGTCGAACCAGTCGCCGCCGACTCCCCCGGGCCCCGCCCCTGCCGGAAGGTAGCGGTGCGCCACGTCGACGGCGTTCTGCTCCGGCAGGGCGTGCGGCAGCAGGCTGCGCTGCAGCGTGACCGCCATGGTGCGCTCCCGCGTGAAGCGGCGCGCGTTGTCGATGCTGATCGCCGCGCGGGCGACCAGCTCCTCGGCGAGCGAGAGGTCCTCCCAGGTGAAGGAGGTCGGCTCCTTGGAACGCCAGAAGGTCGCCACGCCGAGGATCGCGCCGCGGGCCCGCAGCGGGGCGGCGATCATGGAGTGGATGCCGTAGGCCACCAGTTGCCGTGCCCGTTCGGGGTCCTGGGCCTGCCAGCCGGAGAACGCCGCCATGTCGGCCTCCAGCACCATCCGCCCGGAACCGTAGCCCTCGCCCTGCGGGGTGGAGGGGTCGAAGTGGATGAGCGCACCGGGCGGGTAGAGCGGCACGCCCTGCCGGATGCCGTGCAGGGTGACCCGGCGCAGCTCCGCCGCGCTCACCTCGTCGGGCTCCTCGCCGCGCAGTACGGCGTCGGTCAGGTCGACGGTGACGTAGTCGGCGAACCTGGGCACGGCGAACTCCGCCAGTTCCTCCGCGGTGTGCCGCACGTCGAGGGTGGTGCCGATGCGCAGCCCGGCGTCGTACAGCAGCCTGAGCCGTTCCTGGACCACCTCGACCCGGCCCATCAGCGCGCTGAGTTCGGTCGTGTCGCGCAGGGTGGCGACCCAGCCGCCGGGTCCGGGCGGCCGGTCCATGGGGCGCTGGCTGACGGCCAGCAGCCGGTCGCCGACCTCGACCACCTCGTCGGTGGTCGCCCTGCCGGACGAGAGGAGCTGTCCGGCCCCGGGGGCGATCCCCAGCTCCGTGACGGGCAGGCCGTCCACGTCCGCCGCGAGTCCCAGCAGGCGCCGCGCCTCGTCGTTGACCAGGAGCAGACGGCCCTGCGGACCGACGATGAGGACGCCTTCGCGTACCGCGTGCAGAACGGCGTCGTGATGCTCGTACATGCGGGTCATCTGCACCGGGCCCAGACCGTGGGTCTGGCGGCTCAGGCGCCTGCCGATGAGGGCCGTGCCACCGGTGGCGGCCGCGATCGCCAGCCCGGTGCCCGCCAGGACGAGCGGTGCCTGCCGGCCGGCCGCGACGCTCACCTGGTGGACGGTGATGCCCGCCGAGACCAGCCCGACGACCTTGCCCTCGGGGGTGGTCACGGGAACGACGGTCCTGACCGAGGGCCCCAGTGTCCCGGTCGTCGTCTCGGTGACGATGCCGCCGTGCTGCGCCGCCGCGATGCTGCCGATGTAGCGGCGGCCGATCTGGGCGGGGTTCGGATGGGTGTAGCGGATGCCCGTGGGACTCATCACGACGACGAAGTCCACGTGCGAGCGTTTGCGGGTCTCCTCGGCCAACTGCTGGAGCGCGGCGGTCGGATGCGTACCGGTCAGCGCCTGCCGCACGGTGGGTTCCGAGGCGACGGCGGAGGCCACGGCGAGGGTGCGGTTGCGGGCCTCCCGGTCGGCGTCGGCTCGCGACTGCAGCAGGAGGACGGCGACCGCCGTCGCCACGAGAACCAGGACGACTCCGACCTGCAGAAGGAACATCTGGCCGGCAAGGCTGCGGATCCCGTACCAGGTTCGCAGCCGCCGGAGCAGTTGGTGCATACGGCTCATATAACACCAAACAGGTGAGCTCACATCACCCCTGCGGCGCACCCGCTCGCGACACCGGCACGCTCCGCGTTCGAGCGCGTACGACATGTGAGCGCCGGCCGGAGCGCGGCCCGCGCGGGTGCGGGACCCCGTGTGACAATCCCCGCCCTGACGTTCGAACGGAGACCGGGCTGCCATGCCTTCGCACAGACGCCGCTTCCCCGCCGTCCCGGCAGGTGACGGTCACGCGCCGAACCGGCCGCAGGACGGTCCGCGGGCCTCGGAAGGGGCGAGGGGCCGGGCCGGGGCTCGTGTGGCGCAGGTCACGGGAAGTCGGTGCGGGGTGCCGGACAGCTCATCAAGGTGAGCACTCATCTGCGAACCCGGGTACGGGCCGGGGATCCGAGCGCGTTCGGCGAGCTCTTCGACAGCTGCGCCCGCGCGGTCTACAACCATGCCTTCCGGCTGACCGCGGACTGGTCGACGGCCGAGGACGTGATGGCCGCGACCTTCATGGAGGCGTGGCGGCTGCGCGACAGGGTCGACCCGGAGGGCGGCTCCCTGCGGCCGTGGCTGCTGGGCATCGCCACCAACACCGCGCGCAACCAGTACCGGAGCAACCGGCGCTACCGGGCGGCGGCGCAGGCGGCCGCGGCGGCCGAGCTGTCGGTGCCCGACCACGCCGAGGAGGTGGCGGACCGGCTCGACGGCCGAAGACGCCTCGCGGCGGCCCTCACCGCCCTCGCGTCACTGCGCCGCGCGGAGCGCGAGGTCGTCGTGCTCTGCCTGGGCGAGGGCCTGGACTACGAGGCCGCCGCGGAGGCTCTCGGCATTCCGGTCGGCACGGTCGCCTCCCGGCTGTCCCGCGCCCGCAAGAAGCTCCGCAAGCACGCCGAGTCCGAACCGGCTCGGCTTCGGGTATCCCGACTCGACGGCGGGAAAGGGAAGTCGAGGCGTTCCGTGGCGGCACCGGCGTTCGGCGGGAATCCCGAAGAAAGTCCCGGGAATCGGGAAGTCGGCAGCGCTCGCCGACAGACAAGAGGCGATCACGCACACGTGATCCGGCCCGCACGGGAGGAAAACCGATGAACACGGACACGTCCCGGCAGACCGCTGCCGAGCGGGCGGAGGGCGCACAGCTCTTCGACCGGACGGCACGCGACCTGCCGACGGGCCGTCACCAGTTCCACAAGGAGCGCATGATGGCCCAGATACACGAGACCCGGACGGAACAGCGCACGGCGGCGGCCCGGGTGAAGGCCCGGTGGGTGCCGCGCGCCGCGGTCGTCCTGCCGGCGCTGGCCGCCGCCGTCGCCGGGGTGGTCGTCGCGGGGGTGGTCGTCTCCGGCGGCGGCAGCGGGGTGCAGGACGGAGGCGCCAAGGACGTCGCCACCGGGCCGGTGCTGACCACCACCGTCGGTGCCGCGACCACCAAGGGCGTACCGCAGCTGCTCGACCGGATCGCGCTGGCGGCGGCCGCGGAGGACCAGTCGGCCGTCAGGCCCGGCCAGTACGTCTACATCGAGTCCCAGATGGCCGACACCTTCCTGAAGACCGTCGGCGACAAGACCACCGTGGCCGGTCACAAGCTGCACCGCCGCCAGGTGTGGGAGTCCCCGGACGGCACCAAGGGCTGGCTGGTCGACCCGGCCGTCAACGACAGCCCCGAGGGCGAGACCCTGAGCCTCCCCGACGAGCAGGGCAACACCCCCGAGGCGTTCCTGAACAATCCTTCGTACGACTACCTGGCCGGACTCACCACGGACCCCGACGCCCTGCTGGCCAAGATCTACAAGGAGACCGCGGGGCACGGGAACTCCCCCGCCCAGGAGGCGTTCTCCACCATCGGCGACCTGCTCGGCGAGAGCTATCCCCCCGCCGGGCTGTACTCGGCCCTCTTCAGGACCGCCGCGAAGATCCCGGGCGTGGTCGTGGTCGAGGACGCGGTGGACGCGGTCGGCCGGCACGGCGTGGCGGTGGCCCGCCTCGACGAGACCAGCGGTCAGCGCGAGGAATGGATCTTCGACAGGAAGACCCATGTCTACCTGGGCGAGCGCACGGTCCAGGTGAAGCGGGGCACCGGAACGGACGCCCTCATCAAGCCCGGCACGGTCGTCTTCACGAGCGCCGTGCTGAAGCGCGCCATCGTCGACGGCATCAGGCAGACCCCCTCGCAGGCCGGCTGAGAGACGCGGGTTCCGCTGCCGGCCCCTGTCAGCCGCCCTCCCGTGCGATCCACTCGCTGCCGCCCAGCGGGTAGTCGTAACCCGGGCGGCCCGCGTCGGCGCTGGTGCGGAACGCGGTGCCGGCGTTGTCGACGCGGACGGTGCCACGGCGGCTCCCGCTGGACCAGTCCAGGGTGAGGTCCCAGCGGACGTCGTGGGCCTGGGTGCGGGCGAAGACGTAGAAGACCTCCGGGTCGGACTCGCTGACCTTGTACGGGAAGTCCCGCTGGCCGTTCTTGGCGGTGACCGTGGGGCTGCCCTTGTCGAGGTCGATGTCGAACGACTTGGTCCCGACACCGCCGCCGCAGCCGACGCCCATCGAGTAGTCGTTCCAGGCGAGCGGCGCGCCCTTGCTGAGGACGCGCACGTGCAGCGCCTCCAGGACGACGGTCTCCTCGCCGGTGCCCTGGACGGTGAGGGCGACCTCCTGTTCGCCCGAGGAGACCGCCCCGTACGCCGCGGCCCAGCGCGGGGCGTCCTGCTCGCTCGCCGGCGGGCCGACCTGCGCCGGTTCGCTGTCGACGAGGAAGTGCTGGCTGCACGGGTCGTCGTAGACGTAGGGACGCGTGTTGACGGTGAGCGGGACGGCGGCGCCGGTGGTGGTGCCGCCGGCGTCCTGGGCCCCGCTCCCCTGCTCGGCGCCGCCGTCCGAACGGCCGGACCCGGTGGGGGTGGCGGAGGCCGATGCGGACGGCCGGTGTCCCTTGGCGGTCGGGGACGGGGAGGCGGACGTCTTCCCGGTGGCCGCCGAGCCGGTGATCGTGCCGGTGATCGGGGCGGTGTCACCGGCCGCCCGCCGGCCGCCCGCGCCGCCGCTCCCGCCGCCGAGCGGCAGCTGCGCGGCGACCACGACGGCCCCCAGCACGGCGGCCACCGCGACGGAGGCGATCAGCACGGTACGGCGCCGCCGCGGCGCCACCGGCTCGCGCGGCACGTCGACGACGACCGGCTCACCGCCCTCGTCCTCGCCCTCGCCTCGGCCCGCGCCCGCGCCCTCGCCCGGCCCGTGCGTCGCCTGTGTCGCCCGCGTCGCCTGAGATCCGGGACCGGGATCCGCCGCAGGGACGGTGTCCGGCGCCGTGGCCTGCTCCCCCCGGCTCCCTCGTGCCGCGTCCGCCAGGATCCAGCGCCGGTGCAGCTCCACCAGCTCCTGCGGCGTCGCCCGGCAGACCCGTGCGAGGCGCTCCACCGGGGCGTACTCGACGGGCACCGCGGTGCCGTTGCAGTAGCGGTGCAGCGTCGACGTGCTCATGTGCAGCCGCTTGGCAAGCACCCCGTAGCTCAGCCCCGAGCGGTCCTTGAGCTCCCGCAGCAGCAGCGCGAACGCCTCTGTCGCGTCGGCCCCTGTTGCCCCTGGCACCCGTTTCCCCATCCCCTCGTATTCCAGTCCCGCGTTCCAGGGCCACCACGTTCTCCCTGGTCGGAGCGCATTTCTGCGTTCCAGCGTCCCCAACTGCCCGCTGTGCCTGGCGGTTGGGACAGATCGCCTCGCAGGCTTCGGTCATCCAATCACCACCGCCACCCGAACACCGAAGGGGCACAGCCACATGTCCAGCCTCCGCACCTCCCGCACCCGTCTCGTCGGCGCCGCCACCACCGTCGTACTCGCCGCGCTGTCCCTGACCGCGTGCAACGACGGCACGGGCGTCCACGCCGAGAGCGTGGCGGCGGCCAGCACCCCGGCCGCCACCCCGGCCGCGAACTCCCCTGCCCCCGCGAAGTCCTCCGCCCCCGCGTCCGCCTCCGGCACCTCCGCCACCGAGGCCACGGCCGCCACCGGCACGCCGAGGTCCGCCGCGGGCACCTCCACCCCCGCGGCGAAGGCGCCCGCCTCGGCCGGCAAGCCGGTCACCTGCGAGGGGTCCGTCACCCGGACGGTCGCGGCCCCGCTGAACCGCCCCGTGAACCACATGCTCCTCACGGTGACCAACACCGGCAGCAGGACCTGCTACCTCTACGGCTACCCGGCCGTCCGCTTCGGCGAGGCGCAGGCCGTGCCCCCGGTCATCGGGGACTCGCAGCCGCAGGCGGTCGTCACCCTCGCGCCGGGCGAGTCCGGCTACGCCTCGGTGAACCTGTCCGCCACCGACGGCAGCGGCACGAACGGCCACACCGTGAAGTCCCTGACCGTCTACTTCCAGGGCCGCTCCGGCAACGAGAGCGTCGGCACCGGCGCGCACCCGTCGCTGCCCGCCAAGGGCGTCTACGTCGACGACTCGCTCAAGGTCACGTACTGGCAGCAGTCGATGGACGACGCCGTCAGCTGGTGACGGCTCACCGGGTCCAGTACTGGGCGAGAGCCCCTTCGCGGTAGGGGGCGGGGCTGACGCTGAGGTCGCCGGCGAAGGGGCGGTCCAGGACGAAGACCAGGAGCAGGCTGAAGCCGACGAGCCCGGCGACCGAGGCGACGAACAGAATCTGGACTCTCAGTTTGCGCATGCCGTAGAGGAACGTGAGCGGGACCAGGACAAGGGCGCCGCCGATGGCCAGGACCTGCAGCAGCAGGGGGAGTTCCTGGCGCGCCATGGTGATGCGGGCGCGCCGCTGGGAGGCGACGTCGTCGAGATGGCTGACGCTCTGCTGGTAGAAGACCTGCTCCTGCTCGCTCTTCGGGTCGTACGTCTGCAACACGTCGAAGGCGGCCCGGAGATGGGTTTCCGTCGCCCCGTAGCTGGGGTGCCCGGTGCGCATCCGGGGCCACTGGTCCTCGACGACCGCGTGGACGTAACCGCTCATGGCGGCGTCGAGACGGGCCCGCACCGACGCCGGGAACGCGGCGGCGTCGCGGGTGATGAGCGCCGCGTCGGTGGCCTCGGAGGCGACGATGGTCTGGGTGTCCTCCAGTTGCGTCCACAGCGTGACGATCACGAACGCGAGGATGATCCCGTAGATGGCCCCGAACATCCCCAGCGTCACGCCGACCATGTCGTTGTGCTCTCCGCCGGCCAGCGACGGGTACCTGCGCCGCAACAGCACGCTGCCGGTGACGGCCAGGAGAACGGTCCCGCCGACGGTGACGACGGCCAGCGTGAAGGTGCTGAAATGGTTGAGCAGCCACAGCGACATGTCCGCGGAGCCTAGGCCGGACAGAGCAACCCAAAACCGCTTCTTCCCAGGCAACTAAGGGTATACGGGAAGAAGTTCACACCACCGGGTGACCTCCGGCACCGACGGGGAGACCGGACACGGGGCGTCACCGGAGGGCGGCGGACCGTGGTGTGTGCCTATGGTGGGCAGGTGACGGGCGTTTCCCCGTGGGCACAGGTGCGCCGGAGGCTCCGCGTGCAGGGGCCGACGGCGGCCCGGATCCTGGTGATCGCGGTGCTCTGCTGGCAGGCGGCACTGTGGGCCGGGGCCGATCAGCCGCCGGTGTTCGCCGCCATCGTTCCGCTGCTGTGCCTGCGCGGTGATTCCGCCTCCTCCCTGACGGCACTGCTGCTGCGGATCCTCGGTGTGATGGCCGGAGTGGCCCTGGGCGTCACCGTGGTCAGCCTCTTCCGGCCGAGCACGCTCGTCCTCGCCGTCGTGATGGGTCTCGCCCTGCTCTGCGGAACCGTCGTCAGTTCCGGGACCACGCTGAACGTGCAGGTCGCGGTGACCTCGCTGCTGGTCTTCGCCAATCCCTCGCCGGACGCGTACGGCGTCGCGCGGTTGTGGGAGAACGCGCTGGGGGGCGCGGTCACCGCCGTCCTCGGTCCGGTGCTCTGGCCGCGGGACCCCCGCCGGGAGGTGGCGACGCTGGCGCGGGAGTGTGCGGCCGGCCTGGCGGAGAGCCTCGTACGCAGCACGCGCGCGATCGGGTCACCGGACGCGGCGTCCGCGAACCGGGCGGCGGCGCAGGCGGAGGCGGACCGGCTGCGCCGCTACGGGGTGCAGGCGCGGGAGGCGGAAATGGCCATGCGGTTCAATCCGCTGCGGCGCCGCCACCGCGCCGAGGTGGCCGAACTGGGCGACCGGATCGACCGCGCCGTCCAGGCGGTGCCCCATCTCCTGGCCCTGGCCGCCGAGGTCGAGTTCTTCAGCGTGCGCGACGGGCCCGCCCCGGCCCTCTCCCGGGCCCGGACCGGTCTCCTCCCGGTCGCCGAGGCCGCCGGGCGGGCCCTGGAGGCGGTCCTGGCGGGGCGGGACCCGCGCGAGGACACGGGCGTCGCGCGCGCCGGACTGGCCCGGTACGCCGAGGACGACACGGAGCCGATGGCCGTGGTGCTCCGCAGGCCGTTCACCAGGATCCTCGACCTCTGCGACGGTTCCGGGACCCGATGAACCGAGGGGTACCCCTGCGCCGCGCTTTACCGGGACATCATCTATTCTTCGCTCACTCGCCACCCACGGCCCATGGTTCACGCACAGCGGACGCACGGGTGGCACCCACTTGCGCTCATCTTCGTTCCGGGGGGATCGACACCGTGCGTCTGCGCACTCTTCCGGCCGCCACCGCCCTGGCAGCCCTGTTCGGCTCCGTGGTACTCGCCGCACCGGCGGCCGCCGACTCCAGCACGCCCATACCGGTCTGGGGCGTGAACGACACCGTCGTGGACGGTGTCCACCAGCGGGTGTTCATCAGCGACGCCTACGACAACCAGATCGTCGTCACCGACTTCACCGGCCAGGTCGTCACCAAGCTCACCGGCCTGTCCCAGGTCCTCGACCTGGAGCTGAGCCCGGACTCCGGCACGCTGTGGGCCGCGGTCTACGGCGCCGACAAGATCGTCGCCATCGACACCGCGCAGCTCACGCAGAGCGCCGAGTACCCGACGGGCGACAAGACGGTCCCCGCCCACCTCGCCTACGCCGACGGCCGGCTGTGGTTCGGCTACGGCGACCAGTGGGACTCCGGGCTCGGCGAGGTCGACCTGAGCGCCGCGACACCCACGGTGACCCTCGACCTGGCGGCCGGCCACGACTTCTCCAGCCCACCCGTGCTCCGCGCCGACCCCGACAACCCGGGCACGCTGCTCGCGCTGGACGCGGGCATCAGCTCCGGCCCGATGATCGTCTACGACATCTCCTCCGGCACCCCGGTGATCCGCGTCTCCGCCGAGAAGAATGGTTTCTTCAATGACGCGGCCCTCACTCCGGACGGCCAGAACGTGGTCGTCGCCGGACCCGGGACCCGGGCGCTCACCGAGTACCGTCTCTCCGACCTGTCCGAGGTGCGCACCTTCCCGACCGTCTCGGCACCAAAGACGGTCGACATCGCCCCGGACGGCACGGTCGCGGCCACCGTCCTCGACACCGACGACGTCGGCGACACGTATGTCTTCAGCACCGACCCGGCCCAGCCGACCAGCGTCCGCAACCTGTCGCGCGACTGGATGCCGGGCGGCCACTCCACCATCTGGTCGGCCGACGGCTCGCGGCTGTTCGTGCTGACCGGGTCCGCCAACGCCATGCGGTTCCAGACCGTCGACGCGCCCCGTCTGTACGCCCCCACCCTGACGGCGGACGCCCCGGCGAAGGCCGCCCGCGCCGAGTCCCTCACCGTCAAGGGCAGGCTCACCGCGAACCTGGCGCTGCCCGCGGGCACCCCGCTCCAGGTCACCCGCACCGACCTGGACTCGCCGAACGGCAAGTCCCTCGGCACCAGGTACCTCGGCACGGGCGGCTCGTACTCCTTCACGGACACCCCGCCGGCCGGCGGCAAGGTGAAGTACACGGTGACGTACGCCGGTGACACCACGCACACCGCGGCGACCGCCTCGGACAGCGTCGACGTCTCGCGCGCCACGCCCACGCTGACGCTGAACAACAACGGCAAGGCGTACGACTACGCCAAGTCCGTCACGTTCACCGCGCACCTGGGCTCGACGTACAAGAACCGCAAGGTCGAGATCTGGGCCGACCCGTCCGGCTCCGACAAGCCCGACACCCTGGTGAAGTCGGGCACGGTCAACTCCGCCGGCAACCTCTCGGTCGCCGTCACCCTGAAGCGGAAGACCAGGCTGACGGCGAAGTTCGCGGGCGACGCGCGCTACGCGCCGAGGACGGTGACAAGCTCGGTCGGCGCGCGGGTGAAGGTCTCCTCGACACTCGCCGGTGCCTACCGGACCACGTACACGTGGGGCCACACGTACTACTTCTTCAGGCAGTCCAAGGACCCGGTCGTCACGACCACGATGACGGCGTACCCGGGCCGCAAGCAGCTGCTGCAGGTCCAGGTCCACTACGACGGCGTCTGGCAGACCACGGACAAGGAGTACTTCAGGCTCGACTCCTCGGGGAAGTCCGTCGTCACGCTCACGGGCACCCCGCCCACCGGCTACCGCTTCCGGGTCCGCGACTCGTACATCAGCGGCTCGGGCGACAGCGTGAACACGACGACGTACGGCGCCTGGAAGTACCTCACCTTCACGAAGTGACGGGAAAACCGGTGGGCGAGCCGGCCGTCGGATCCGGCGGGACACGGTTCGTGCCGAGGGCAGGGCTCGATGCACACCGCCAGCCGAGGCGACGCCGTGTTGCCGGCGCGTATGCGGTTTTCGATACGCCGACGACAGGTGCCGGCTCGTAGCCTCGAAGGCATGCGTGTGCTGATTGTCGAGGACGAGCCCTACCTGGCCGAAGCCATCCGCGACGGCCTGCGTCTGGAGGCGATCGCGGCCGACATCGCGGGCGACGGCGGCACGGCTCTGGAGCTGCTGGACATCAACAGCTACGACATCGCCGTCCTCGACCGCGACATCCCCGGACCCTCCGGCGACGAGATCGCCCGGCGCATCGTCGCCTCCGGCAGCGGCATGCCGATCCTGATGCTCACCGCGGCGGACCGTCTCGACGACAAGGCGTCCGGGTTCGAACTCGGCGCCGACGACTACCTCACGAAACCCTTCGAGCTCCAGGAACTCGCGCTCAGGCTCAGGGCGCTCGACCGCAGACGCGCCCACAGCAGACCCCCCGTACGGGAGATCGCGGGTGTGCGTCTTGACCCGTTCCGCAGGGAGGTCTACCGGGACGGGCGCTATGTCGCGCTGACCAGGAAGCAGTTCGCCGTGCTCGAAGTCCTCGTCGCCGCCGAAGGCGGTGTCGTCAGCGCCGAGGACCTCCTGGAACGCGCGTGGGACGCGAACGCCGACCCGTTCACCAACGCCGTCCGCATCACGGTCTCGGCACTGCGCAAGCGTCTCGGCGAACCCTGGATCATCGCCACGGTGCCCGGCGCCGGGTACCGCATCGCCACGCGGCCGGCGGCCGGACCCGAGGGGGGGCGGACGTGGCTAGGGCCTGTCTGACAATTCCCGTCTGCCTCGCGACGCCATGCACGCACTCTCGCCGCACCGGGCGCAGACCCAAGTACGTCCAGTACGAGGGCCTACGCCCGGCACGCCGCGAGGCCGCCCTCCGGGCGACGACGGGAATTGTCAGACAGGCCCTAGGGCACCCTGGCCGGCCCTGCGCGTCAGGCTCACCCTCGGCCCACGCCCGGCCGGCGGCCTCCGCATCGCCGTGGAACTACCCGCGCCATGAGCCGGCCGGGGCCGGTTCACGTGGTCATGGCCTGGTACACGAGGTTCCTCAACTGGCGGCGGACGGGCGGCCGGTGCCTGCCCCAGGTGACGACCTGGGTGCAGAACACGGCGGTGACGCCGTCGACCGGGTCCACGAAGAAGTGCGTGTTCGCCGCTCCGGACCAGCCGAACTCCCCCTTGTTGCCGAACGAACCCGCGCGGACGGGATCCGTGACGACGTAGAACCCCAGCCCGAAACCACAGCCGCGGTGCTCGTCGTCGGGGTACCTCGCGAACGAGTTCAGATCGGCGCCGCCGGGCAGGTGGTCGGCCGTCATGAACGCGAGCGTGCGGGGACCGAGCAGCCGCTCGCCGTCGAGTTCGCCGCCGCGCACCAGCATGGCGGCGAACCGGTGGTAGTCCGCCAGGGTCGACACCAGTCCGGGCACCCCGCTGCCGGAGGGGAACTCCGCCGGCCGGCGGAACGTGGACCGCAGTTCCTGGTTCACGGCGAGCCGGCCCGAAGCGGGGTCGGGGCTGTAGATCTCCGCCAGGTCCGGCACCCGCTCGGGCGCCAGCGAGAACGTCGTGTCGGTCATCCTGAGCGGGCCGAGCACGTTCGCCTCGATGAACCGGTCGAGGCTCTCGCCGCTGCAGACCTCGATGATCCGGCCGAGCACGTCGACGCCGAGCGAGTAGTTCCACGCGGTGCCCGGTTCGAACAGCAGCGGCAGCCCGCCCACGTCGGCGCACATCCGCTCCAGTGTCGTGCCCGGCAGCGGAAGCACGTCCTGGCCCGCCTGGCGGTACAGCGCGTCCACCGGGTCCATGTGGGCCAGCCCGAGGGTCAGCCCGGCGGTGTGCGTGAGCAGGTGGCCCACGGTCACCGGGCGGGCGGCCGGGCGGACCCGCAGACTCCCCGGCGAACCGCCGTCGTACACCGTCATGTCCGTGAACTCGGGAATGTACGCGCCGACCGGGTCGTCGAGTCCGAGCAGGCCCCGCTCCACCAGCATCATGACGGCGACGGAGGTCACCGGTTTCGTCATGGAGTAGAGACGCCACAGCGTTCCGGGCTCGACCGGGAGCCCGAGTTCGAGGTCCCGTAGTCCGCCGCCCGCCGCGTACACGGGCTCTCCGTTCCGGGCCACGAGCGCCGACCATCCCGGGACGACCCCGAGTTCCGTCTGCCGGTCGAAGAACTCGGTGATCCGCCCCAGCCGTTCGGCGCTGAACCCGGACCGCTCCGGGGGCCTGGTGACGCCGAAGCGGTCGGTGAACTGCCGCATGTGTGCCTCCGCATGCCGAAGTCGGGGGGTTTCCGGGTCAGCGGGCGGAAGGGGCCGGAGCCCCTTCGATCCCGGCCGCCGCCAACAGCCGTCGGGTGTAGGGATGTCGGGCGTCGGCGTAGACCTCCTCGGTCGTGCCCTTCTCCACGACGTCGCCGCGGTACAGGACGACGATCCGCTGGGCGAGATGCCGGACCACGGCGAGGTCGTGGGAGATGAACAGGTAGCTGACGCCCGTCTCCCGCTGGAGTGTGGTGAAGAGGTTCAGGACCTGTGCCTGGACCGACAGGTCGAGCGCGCTGACCGGTTCGTCGCACACGATGAGCCTGGGCGACATCACCAGGGCGCGGGCGATCGCGATCCGCTGCCGCTGGCCTCCGGAGAACTGGCGCGGGTAACGGCCGGCCGCCTCGCCCGGCAGCCCCACCAGCGCCAGCACCTCCCGGATCCGCTCCAGGACCACGGACCGCTCGTCACGCGAGTGCACCAGCAGGGGTTCGGCCAGGGTCTGGCCCACGGTCAGCGCCGGGTTGAGGGAACCGTTGGGGTCCTGGAAGACGGCCTGGACGCTCTTGCTCAGCTCCCTGCGCCGGGCACCGGCGGCATGGGTGACGTCCTGGCCGTCGAAGAGGATCGTGCCGCGCGTGGCGGGCGTCAGACCGAGCACGGCACGGCCCAGGGTCGACTTGCCGGAACCGGACTCCCCGACCAGGGCGACGGTCTCGCCCGGCCGGATGTCCAGGGACACGTCCCGGATGGCCGGAGTGCCCTTGCCGCGGCGGTGGTACGACACGGACAGGCCGCGGACGTCGAGCAGCGGCCGTCCGGTCGCGTCGGTCGTGTCGGTCGTGTCGGTCGCGTCGGTCGTCGTCACGAGGACACCTCCAGCTCTTCGCCTGCCAGGACGCAGCGGGCGACGACGTCGTCACCGGGCCGTGTGAGGGCGATCGGCGCCTGCGTGCACCGGTCGACCCGGTCGGGACACCGGTCGGCGAAGTGACAGCCGACGGGCCACTGTCCCGGGGGCGGCACGGTGCCGGGGATGGTGGGGATGGGTTCGCCCACCGCCGCCAGCCGCGGGTTCGCGGCGAGCAGCCTGCGGGTGTAGGGGTGGACCGGCGCGGTCATGACGCGGTCCGTCGGACCGGCCTCCACCACCTGGCCCGCGTACATGACGAGGGCGGTGTCGCAGGCCTCCGCTATGACGTCCCAGTCGTGGCTGATCATCAGCAGGGCCATGCCCGTGTCCCGCTGGATCGTGCGCAGCAGCTGGACGATCTCGCGCTGGACGGTGACGTCGAGCGCGGTGGTCGGTTCGTCGGCGACGAGGATGCGCGGACGTCCGGCCAGCGCGACGGCGATGGAGACGCGCTGCGCCATGCCGCCCGAGATCTGCGACGGGCGCAGCTTCAGGACCCGGTCGGGATCGGGGATCTGGACCTGGGTGAGCAGTTCCCGGGCCCGGAGCGTGGCCTGCCTGCGGGAGAGCTTCTCGTGGGTGCGCACCGCCTCGCGCAGCAGGTGGCCGATCGTGAACAGGGGGTCGAGGGCGACCATGGGCTCCTGCGAGACGAAGGCGATGGTGCCGCCGCGCAGGGCCCGCCACTTGACCGCGTCGAACGAGCCGACGTCGACGCCGTCGATCTCGACCGTGCCCAAGGAGACGCGGGCCCCGTTCGGCAGCAGGCCGAGCAGCGCCAGCCCGGTCATGGACTTGCCGCAGCCGGATTCGCCGACCAGTCCCACCGTGCGGCCCTGCCCCACGGTCAGGCTCACGTCGCTGATCAGGTCGACCGCACCGGCCGCGGTGTCCGCGGTGACGGTCACGCCGGTCAGCCGTACGACCGGGTTCGGCTCCGCCGGCAGCCAGGCGTCGTCGGACTCGGGTACCGCCGCGGCGGCCACGGCCGGGCCGGATGCCCTGCGGCGCCGGGCCGGCGCCGCGGCCGACGCGCCGGACCAGCGCTCGGCGAGCATGTCGCGCAGGCCGTCGCCGAGGACGATCAGCGCCGCGGCCGTGACGGCGATCAGCCCGCCCGTCGGGATGGCCGGCCAGACGCTCTCGTTCAGGGTCTGCGAGGCGTCGGCCATCATGCCGCCCCAGGAGGGGGCGGGCGGCTTCACGCCGAGACCGATGGCGTTGATGCCGGACGCGATGAGCAGGGTGCCCACGCATGCCAGCGCCGCGTTCACCAGGATCAGGCCGGTGATCCTCGGCAGCACGTGCCGGCGGGCCACGCGCCAGGTGCCGAGCCCGGACACCCGCGCCGCGGCGACGTAGGTCTCCCGGCCGACCGTCAGTGTCGCCGACCGGACGACCCGCATCATGCCGGGCACCGACAGCAGGCCGATCACGACCATGGCCGCGGTCATGCTCTGCGCGAACAGGGCCAGCACGATCAGCAGCAGGATGATGCCGGGGATCGACATCACCACGTCGGCCGTCCGCATCAGCACCGCGTCGAGCGGCCCCCGGCGCAGGCCGATGACCAGGCCGAGGGGCACCGCGACCACCAGGGTGATCACCACGGCGATCGCGATCTCCCGGAACGTGTCCGCGCCGCCGTACATCAGCCGCGACAGCACGTCGCGGCCGAGCCGGTCGGTGCCGAGCGGGTGCTTCGCGCTCGGCCCGGCCAGCGCCGCGGTGAAGTCCGCCTGCTGCGGCGGATACGGCGCGAGCCAGCGGGCGCCGAACGACGCGATCAGCTCCAGGAGCAGAATCACGGCCGGGATCGCGATGCGCGGCCGGCGCAGGACGCGACGCAGGACGCGACGCAGGACCGACACGTCGGGCATCGAGGTCTCCTGTGCGTTCATGCGGCGACCGCCTGCGGGTTCAGCCGGCCGACGGCGAGGTCGAGCAGGAGGTTCAGTCCGACCACGATGAGGGTGAAGTACACCGCCACTCCCTGGATGACCGGGATGTCGCCGCTGGACGCGGCCGTGACCGCCGCGCTGCCCAGACCGGGCAGGCCGAAGAGTTCCTCGACCACCACGGCTGCGCCGAGCAGTCCGATGAGGTTGTTGCCCGCCACGGTGAGGACCGTGACGGAGACGTGCCGCAGGGCGTGCTTGAACAGGATCGACCGCTCGCTGACGCCGTTGGCCCGCAGGTTCCGTACGAAGTCCCGGCTCAGCACGTCGGCGAGCTGCTCGCGCGTCTGCTTGGCGATCACCGTGACCAGCGCGAAGGCCAGGGCGGCCACCGGCAGCAGCAGCGAGCGCAGCCAGCCGCCGGGGGACGTCCCGAAGAACACGTATCCGTTCGCCGGCAGCAGGCCCCACCGGGTGTTGAAGATCCAGATGCCCAGCAGACCGACCCAGAACGCGGGGACGGTCATACCGGCGATGGACGCGATGTCCGCGGTGACCCGCGTGGCGCGCCCGCCGCGCGCGCCGGCCATGCCCAGGACGACTCCGACGACCAGCGCGAGCAGGGTGGTCGCGATCACCAGGGAGAGCGTCACCCCCAGCCGGGTGTTGAGCGCTCCCGAGACCGACTCGTTGCTGCTGATCGACTGCCCGAGGTCGCCGTGCACCGCGTCCTTCAGCCAGGCCCAGTAGCGCTCCCAGACCGGCTGGTCGAGGTGGAGGCGGTGCCGCAGTGCGGCGACCGCCTGGGGTGAGGCGTTCAGTCCTCCGATGGACCGGGCGGCGTCACCCGGTACGAACAGCTGGAGGAAGAAGGTGAGCGCCGAGACGAAAAGCAGCAGGGGGACGGCCTGCACGATCCGCATTCCGCTGGTTCGCCACATGACGTGGTGCCTTTCTCGGTGGGGTCACTTGGCGGCGTGGAGGGACGTCAGGTCCGGCGTGAGGTTCGTGGACGAGAGGTCGATGCCCTTCAGACCCGGCCGGGCGTAGACGATCTTCTGCAAGGAGGCCATCGGGATCGTCCAGGACAGGTCGGACAGGCGCTGTTCGAACTTCTGCCAGCCCTGCTCCTGGAGCTGGGCGGTCGACGCGGACGCGGCCTGGCCGTAGAGCGTGTCGAGCTGCTTGTCGGCGGCCTTGAACGGGTTGCCCCAGCTGTACA
This sequence comes from Streptomyces hyaluromycini, assembly GCF_002217755.1. Taxonomy (GTDB): domain Bacteria; phylum Actinomycetota; class Actinomycetes; order Streptomycetales; family Streptomycetaceae; genus Streptomyces; species Streptomyces hyaluromycini. The sequence continues at coordinate 376,002 of NZ_BCFL01000017.1, forward strand.
GGAGGTCGTTGCCCTGGGCGTACGGCGGGGCGATTCCGGCGCCGTAGTCGAACATCATCGCCGGGTACTTGGTGTAGGTGGAGTAGAGCTCGTTGACGTTCGCCGGGACGTTGATCTTGACGTTGATCCCGATGTTCGCCATCTCCGCGGCGAAGGCCTCCGCGGCCTGGGACTCCCCGACGCCCGTGAGGTTCACGGTGATGGGCAGGGTGAAGCCGCCTGGGTAACCCGCGTCCGCCAGCAGCTTCTTGGCCTTGGTGACGTCGTAGGCGTACTTTCCTTCGCTGCCCCGGGTGTAGCCGCTCGTGTCCGGGAGGACCGGATAGTCCCAGCCCTTGGCGTACGTGCCGTACAGGGCCTTGGCGATGGAGTCGCGGTTGATGCCGTACATCATGGCCTGCCGTACCCGCAGGTCACCGAGGGCCTTGACCATGGCACCCGTGCGGTCCATGACCATCAGCTCCATGACCGAGTAGGGGCTCGACAGGACCTGGAACCCGGCGGACCTCGCGGACTTGGCGGTCGTGGAGTCGCCGAGCGCGTAGTCGACCTCCCCGGAGCGGAAGGCGCTGAGCATGGTGTTCTCGTCCTTGATGACCTTGACGACGACCTTCTTCCAGTGCACCCGCGACTTGTCGAAGTACGTGGGGTTGGGGACGTACGTGTAGGTCTGCCCGGAGACGGTCTGCGACGCGTCGATCATGTACGGCCCGGCGCCGTGCGTCGTGGTCCCGAGTTCGTCCGTCCTGCCGAGACCGGTGGGGCTGATGATCTCTCCGGTCGTCGGCCTGGAGAGATAGAGCGGTATCAGCGGATCGGACGTCTTGAGGTGGAGGCGGAGCTTGAGAGGGGAGAGGACGTCGATCGATCCCACCGGCGCCAGGTCGGCCGCCAGCGGACCGCCGGCCTTGGCGTAGTACTGGAGCGACTTCTTCACGCCCGCGGCGGTGAGTGCGGAGCCGTCGTTGAACTTCACGCCGGACCGCAGGGTGATGTCGAAGGTCTTGCTGCCGGACCCGACGTAGCCCCACTTGACCGCGAGGTCGGGTACGTACTTCCCGTCCGCGGTCTGACGGATCAGCGTGTCGTACGCCAGCTCGAAGTAGTACTGCTGCGGGTCGGCGGAACCGCCCAGAGCCGGGTTGAGACTGTTGGGCGCGATGGCCGAGGCAACCGTCAGGACGTCCGGGTTCTGGGCCTTCGCGGTACCGGACGAGGCGCTGTTCCCGCCGCCGCACGCGGCGGTCAGGAGCGCCAGCCCGGCGGCACCGGCCGTGGCTGTGAGAGTAAGGCGCGAGCGTGTCAACGGAACCTCCGGCGTCGGGGGATCGAATCGCGGTACGAGTCCGCGCGATGTCGGGAACGGCAGGGCGGTCCCCGAGTGGGTGCGGGTTCGGAAAGCCGAGGGCATGGCCCGGCTTCGGGTGGGCGCCGGAGTGGGGCCGGTGCGCGGTGACGTCCTCGGTACAGCGAGGACACGGTCAACAGGACGCTGCTAAGCCGGCTCTTGTGAAGGTCGGCCTGAACGGTGTGCGGGCCCGCCTCTCAGCGGAGCCCCTGGAATCGAGTTGGTTCATTGTTCGGCCGGCATTCCGATTCCAGAACGGCAGGAGTCCGCTCAGCGGACCGCGGCGCAAATGTGACTGCGTCACCATGGCGGCACGCGTGTGCGGCCGGGCTCGGACGCGGACGTGCCCGGAGCCGTTCGGCTCCGGGCACGTCTCGGTGTTCGGGTTCTCCCGTGTACGGGGTCCGGGGTCAGCCGGCCTCGGTGGCCGTCACGTCGGCCGCGTTCACGTAGATGGTCCGGTTGTTGAACTGGGCCTGGTAGTACTTCACCGCGCCCTTCACCACGGCGCCCGAGGTGAAGAAGTCGTCGGCGGCCGCGGCCGGCTGGTCCACGACGTAGGCCTGGCCGACCGGGATCCGGTAGCCGGGCGCGGTGAGCGCGACCTGCCTCGACGGCGAGAGGCCGGCCGGGTACTCGGACGCCGCCGGGTACGCCTGGCCGTACAGCGGCGCGGCGTCGGGGCCCACGGCCGCGATGACCGTCACGCCCGTGGTCGGGACGGTGTTCCGCCCGCACGGGTTGTAGATCCAGCCCTCCTGGCCGTCGTACCAGATCGCGGTCCAGTCTCCCTCGCGGTCGGCCACCACGAACTGCTGACCGGCCTGGACACGGTCGCTCCAGTCGCTGATCCCGTCCGTGCCCGCCGTCAGGCCGGGGTGCACGTCGGGGTCGAGGAGCAGCGGTGCGTCGGCGGCGGGTGCCTGGCGCACGAACAGCGAGTTCGACGGCTGCGCGACCTCACCGCAGGCCGTCGTCGCGCCGGACGGGTCGTCGGCCGGGCAGACCGTGTAGGACTGGATGTTCTTCTCGAAGGCGGGAGCGATGGTCACCACCGAGCCGGCCTGGCCCACACCGTGCCGGCCCGTGCCGGCGGGCGCGCCGAGCAGCTTCATGAAGCGGTTCCAGTCCCAGGCCGTGCCCGGGTCCCAGTGCTGCTTGGCGAGGTTCGAGTCGAGCGAGCCGGGAACGTTGTCATGGCCCAGGATGTGCTGCCGGTCCAGCGGCACGCCGTACTGCTGGGCGAGGTAGCCGACCAGCTCCGCGGTCTGCCGGTAGGTGGCGTCGGTGTACCACTGGGCGCCCTGCGCGGTGAAGCCCGCGTGCTCGATCGAGACCGAGTGCAGGTTGTAGTGGTAGTTGCCGACGGCGTACGCGATGTCCTCGACCGGCATCAGCTGCGTGGTGCTGCCGTCGGTGTCCATCAGGTAGTGGGCGGAGGCGACCGCGCCGGTGGCGGACAGGGTCGCCAGCGCGCTGGCGAAGGAGCCCTCGGCGGTGTGCAGGACGATCCGGTCGATCTGGATGCCGTTCGCGGGCCGGTCGGACACCTGGCCGTTGCTGCCCGTGACGGCGACCGGCGCGTACGTGCAGTCCATGGAGGACGGGCACTCGGCGCCGGCGGTGGCGGCCGCGCTCTTCAGCTCCAGCTTGTCCAGCTGGGACAGCTCGGGCTCGGCGGCCTCGTCCGCGGGCAGGCTCAGCGTTCCCCCGGCGGTCTGCTGCTCGGCACCCGACGCGATGGACCCGAAGACGTCCTCGACGTATTCGGTGGCGGCCTTCTCGTCCGTGAGCCGGCTGTACCTGGCCACGGCCGCGGTCCAGTCGGACGGGTTCTCCGACAGGCTGCCGGTGAGGGTCTTCTGATAGGACGCCAGCAGGGCGGCCGTGCCCTCCAGGTTGGCCCCGCGGTCGGTCCGCAGCCGGGACTCGGATATGCCGGTCAGCTTCGCCGCCGTCCGCAGGGTGTGCATGCCGGCCCGGTTCACCAGCGAGGCCAGGTCCGAGCGGCCGCCGGCGCCGGCCGCTCCGTCGACGAGCATGCCCGTCGTCACGTCGGTGAGGTTGCCGAGGCCGTAACCGCCCTTGTCGCTGTAGCCCGGGTGGGACTGCCAGCCGGACTCCTCGCGGGTGACCCCCATGAGCACGGGCAGGGGGACGTCGTACTTGGTCGCCGCGGCCGCGAAGTCGGCCTGGGCACCGGACGGCCGGGGGGTCTCGGTCTGCGCCTGCGCTCCGGACGGCAGGAGCGCCAATACCCCGGCCGCCACGGCGGTTCCGGCGACGGCCGGCACCAGCCGCCGCCCGGACTTCCGTCTCTGCAAGGTCATGCTGTTCCGTTCTCTGTCGACATCGCCTTGAAGTGAGGACAGGCGAAGAGGGCACGCGGTTCCGTCCAAGGGCGCCCGGTCGGGAGATCGGGCGCCCTCAAGACCGGTTCACAGTACGCGTGTTGGCGCCTCGGCCGATGCCGCCGGCCAGGCCGGCGGACGGGTACGCCGGCCTGCCGCGGCTTCGCCGTTGACAAGGATGGCTAACGGGATTAGCTTTTAGCTAACAACGTTAGCCATGTGGAGGATGTCATGACCGAGTTCCTCGCCGTCGACGGCGGCACGATCGCTTACGAGGTGGCGGGGTCCGGCCCGCTGGTCGTTCTCGCGCACGGCATGGGCGACAGCCGCGCCGCCTACCGTGCCGTGATCCCGCGGCTGGTGGCGGCGGGCTACCGGGTCGCCGCGGTCGATCTGCGCGGCTGCGGCGAGTCCGGCGTCGGCTGGCCGGCCTGGAGCCGCACCGCCATCGCCGGCGACCTGCTCGCCGTGATCCGCCACCTGGGCGGCCCGGCCGTGCTCGTCGGCCACTCGATCTCCGGCGGCGCCGCCACCGTCGCCGCGGCCCAGGAGCCCGCACTGATCACCGCGGTCGTCGAGCTGGCGCCGTTCACCCGCAAGCAGTCGATCCGCCTCGGCGACCTGCGGGTCAAGCGCTTCCGGCAGGGCATGCTGCGCCTGCTCGGCGCGGGCGCGTTCGGCAGCGTGCCGCTCTGGCGTTCGTACCTCGACGTCGCCTACCCCGGCGTGAAGCCGGCCGACTGGACCGAGCGGCTCGGCCGCATCGACTCGCTGCTGCGCGAGCCGGGCCGGATGAAGGCCCTGCAGGGCATGGGCCGCACCGCTCCGGCCGACGCCGGCGAGCGGCTCGGCGACGTCCGCTGCCCGGTGCTGGTCGTGATGGGCACGCTCGACCCCGACTGGGCCGACCCGCATGCCGAGGGTTCGGCGGTGGTCGATGCCCTGCCGGCCGGCCTCGGCCGCCTTGAGATGATCGAGGGTGCCGGGCACTACCCGCACGACCAGTTCCCCGACCAGGTGGTTTCGCTCATGCTCTCCTTCCTCCGACCGGCCGCCGCCCGTGCCTAGGGCCGGTCTGGACCCGGCGGCCGTGGTCACGGCCGGTGCCGCCCTCGCCGACGAGGTGGGCTTCGCCAACCTGACGATGGGCCTGCTGGCCGAGCGGGTGGGCGTGCGGACCCCGTCCCTGTACAAGCACGTGGGCAGCCAGGAGGACCTCAACCGGCGCATCGCGGTACGGGCGTTGGGCGAGGCCGCCGACGCCGTCGGCGGAGCGGTCCAGGGACACGCGGGCCGCGACGCCCTGGCGGCCGCGGCGCGCGCCTTCCGCGCCTTCGTCCTGGCGCACCCCGGCCGCTACGCCGCGACGATCGGCGTGGAACCGTCCGGCCCGGACGATCCGCTGGCCACCGCGGGGCAGCGGCTGCTCGGCGCGTTCATGGCGGTCCTGCGCGGCTACGAGATCCCGGCGTCCGACGTGGACCACGCCCTGCGGATGCTCCGCAGCCTGTGCCACGGCTTCGCGACCTTGCAGGCGGACAACGGCTTCCAGTGGAGCGCCGACATCGACGAGAGCTTCGAGTGGCTGATCACCTTCGCCGACCGGGGCCTGCGCGCCATGTGAGAGAGGCTGCGGCCGTCGAGGGGAGTCGAGCGACCCTCGCGGACCTTGGTCACCGCCCGGGATGGAGCGGGGCGACGTCCCGCCCCGGTGGCCTGCACGGCTGCGGCGGCATACGGCTGCCGGAGGGCGCCGCCGCGCTCGGCCCGGACCCGGCGCATGGAACCACGGGAGTGCCGTGCACACTCTGCGTGTTGTAGTCCCTCTGACACAAGGATGAGCCATACATGATCACGCTCACCAAGGAAGACGGCCCGGCGGACCTGGACGGAGTCACCCACCTGTCCATCGGGGTCTCATGGGATCCCACCGCCGGCAGCAGCGGCGGGGTGCTGGGCAGGCTGCGCCGCACGACCGGCACCGACCTCGACCTGATCGCCATCGCCATGCAGGGCGGGGACCCGGTGCGCCTCGCGGGTCTCGACTCACTCGACCCCATGGGCAACGGCTCGCTGGTCCACAGCGGCGACAACCAGAGCGGGCGCGGGGACGGAGACGACGAGACGGTGACCGTCGAGTTCGCCCGCATCCCGCCCAACATCACGTCGATCGTGTTCATAGCCGCCGCCTACAAGAAGGGCAGTTCCTTCCAGAAGGCACGCAACATCAGCTTCAAGGTCTACGACGCGACCGGGGGCAGCTCTCAGCAGGTCGCCGACATCTGGCCGAGCCTGCTCACCCAGGACAACGGTTGCGCCGTCGCCAAGGCGATGCGGGTCGGCGGCAGTTGGAAGCTTGAGGTGATCAACGTGACGGGAAAGATCAAGCAGGGGGACGAGCACGCCCTGATGCGTTTCGCCGCAAGCAAGTAGCACGCCCCCGAGGACCGGTAGCGCACTGGCGGCGGGGCCGTGCGCCCCGCTCGGCCAGTGGCGATCACGCGGCTCGGATCCGGTCCGTCCTGGTCAGATCCGGTCCGTCAGGTCCTCCGCGAACACCTGCGACAGGGGCTGCGGTCCCACGTACTGCTGGCAGTTGCACTGCCCGGCCTCGTAGCGCAGCGGATTCTTGTTCTCGTCCCAGGCCGTCGGCACCTCGACGCGCTCGTGGCACCGGCCCTGCTTGTCGTGCTTGGCGAGGTGGTGGGTGCATCCGCAGACCGCCTCCGGCGGCTTGTTCGCGGCTTCGACGGCCAGCCGTTCCTGCTTCGCCACCTCCAGCAACTGCACCTTCCGCTCATGCCGATTGCGCAGTGCGGTACGGACGTTGTCGGCGACCCATGCGAAGCCCCCCGTCCAGAAGAGGATGAGAACCCACCAGAACCAGTCCATCAGCTGACCCTCCCCCTGTCCTGCCGAGCGCCAGCATAGGTGGCCCCTTCCGGGAAATCCCAGTGCTGTCACCCGGTCCGCACCGGGGATCAGGCGATTCCCGGCCGGACATGACCGGGCCCGCCCCTCCCGGCCGCCCACCGGACGTGGTCGGTCCGGCCGAACGCGGCGCGGTAGGCACTCGGCGTCAGGCCCGACCGGCGGACCAGGTGCCGGCGCAGCGAATCCACCGAACCGATGCCGCTGCGCTGCGCGACCTGATCAAGTGCCAGATCGGTAGTCTCCAACAACTCCCGTGCCCGGTCCATGCGTTGGTCCAGAAGCCACTGCAGCGGCGTCTGTCCCGTCTCGGCCTGGAACCGCCTGATGACGGTCCGCACACTACTGCTGTGGTGCCTCGCCAGGTCGGCGAGGGTGAGCGGTTCGTGCAGCCGTTGCAGTGCCCACTCCCGGGTGTCGGCGAGCGAGATCCCCGGCCTGACGGGAACCGGTTCCGCGATGAGCTGCGTCTGTTCGCCGGAACGCAGCGGCGCCGCGAGCACCAGGCGTGCCACGTCGTTGGCCACGGCGGTGCCGAAGTCGGTACGGACGATGTGCAGGCACAGGTCCAGCGCGGCGGCCAGCCCGGCCGAGGTCACCACCGGCCCGTCCTGCAGGTACAGCACGTCCGGCAGGACGGTCACCCGGGGGAAGCGCCGGCGCAGTTCGGCCGCGTACGTCCAGTACGTGGTGGCGCGCCGCCCGTCCAGCAGTCCGGCCTGCGCCAGCACGAAGACGCTGCCGCACACGGAGGCGATCCGCTTGCCCCCGGCGGCCGCCTCCCGCAGCGCCCCGAGCAGTTCCGGATCCGCCTCCTCACGGCCGCCCGCGCCCACCACCAGCACCGAGTCGGCCGCTTCCAGGACCTCCAGGCCGTGCCGCAGCACGATCTGCAGGGGGCCGGTGCCCACGTCCGTCCCGGCCTGCGCGGTACAGGGCACCACCTCGTAACAGGGCCGCCCGTCCACCTGCGCCAGACCGAGGGCCATCTCCGGGATGGACAGTTCGGCGGCTGTCACGGGAGGCACGGCGAGCAGGGCGATCCGGTGCATGGCGCGATCCTCCGCACGTCTGTCACTTGAGGCCCTCGTGGACATGTCCCGCTCACTTCAGAGTAGGTGGGGTCGCCCGTCGGGCTCGCGCTCTCACGACCAACACCACCCCCTGGATCTTCTGTTCCGCCGTTCCGTTCTTCAAGAAGGGCATACGACCATGGTCGCTGCACCGGACCAGGTGAGCCGACGGCTGGGCCTGAGGCTTGCGCTGCTCGCCTTCGCACAGCTCATCGCCACCATCGACGTCAACATCGTCTTCATCGCGCTCCCTGACATCGGACGCGAACTGGGCTTCGACGCGCAGTCGCTGCAGTGGGTGGTCAGCGCCTATGTCGTCGGCCTCGGCGGCTTCCTGCTGCTGGGCGGGCGCGCCGTGGACCGGTTCGGGCCGCGCCGGATGTTCTCCCTGGCCATGGCCCTGTACGCACTGTCGTCCCTGGTCGGCGGGGTCTCCTCGGACCAGGGGCTGCTGGTCACCGCGCGCTTCGTGCAGGGGCTCGGCGGTGCCCTGGTCACCCCCGCCACGCTGAAGCTGATCTACCTCAACTTCGCCGAGGGCGGTGACCGCAACCGTGCGGTGGGCGTGTGGGGCGCGGCGGGCGGCGCGGGCCTGTCGGTCGGCGCGCTGCTCGGCGGTGTGCTCACCAACTACCTGGGCTGGTCCTGGGTGTTCTTCGTGAACGTGCCGCTCGCGCTGATCGCCGCCGCGGCGGCACCCCGGGTGCTCGTGGCCGACCCGCCCTCCGCGACGAAGGACAAGAAGTTCGACCTGCTGGGCGCCCTGGTCGCCACGGCCGGCCTGACCCTCGTCGTCTTCGGGCTGGTCAGCGGGCCGGACAAGGGCTGGGGCAGCTTCGCGGGCGCGGGCACCGTCGCGGTCGGCGCCGTCCTGCTCGTGCTGTTCGTGGTGCTGGAGGCGCGCACCCGGGATCCGCTGGTCCCGCTGCGGATGTTCGGCAACCGCAACCTGCTCACCACGATGATCGTGATCTTCGTCTTCCAGGGCGCGCTCAGCTACACGTACTACCTGTTCACCACCTACCTGCAGAACGGCCTCGGCTACGACGCCCTGGACGCGGGCCTCGCGTTCGTGCCGGCCACGGCGGTCTCGATGTTCTCCGCCCTGAAGGTCACCCCGAAGGTGATCGGCAAGTGGGGGGTGCGCACCGCGGTGGTGAGCGGGGTACTGCTCACCGCGATCGGGCTCGCCGGCGTCTCCGCGAGCCTCACCGACGGCGGGTCGTACGGGTGGATGCTGCCGGGAGCGCTGGTGTGGGGGCTGGGCGGCGGGCTCGGCTTCCCGCCGATGTTCGTGGCCGCCGCGCAGGGTGTGCCGCCCGCCGAGCAGGGTGTGGCCTCCGGTCTGGTGTCGACGTTCCGGCAGGTCGGCGGTGCCATAGGGCTCGCCGTGCTGGTGGCCGTCGCCGACGCGGGGCTGGACATCCGCGCGGGCGCGCATCCGCCGGTCTCCGACGTCATCGACGGTCTGCGCGTCTCCGGCTGGGTCGCGGCCGCGCTCACCGTTCTCTCCGCGCTGGCCGCCCTCGCCCTGCGCAAGCCCGCCCCGGCTTCAGCACCCGCCCCGGTGCCGGAGCCGGACACGGCGCAGGATTCCGCCGGATCCTCGGTTTTCCGGCCGGCGAACGGCATCTGAGTCGCCGTCACCCCGGAGTTCGTCACCAGCCGAGCGCGTCCTCGTCGGCCCGCGCGTCCCGGGGCGGCGCGACCGGGCGCGCGTCGTGGCAGGTGAAGCCGAGCCGGGTCAGCGCGCGGCGCATCTCGAACGACGTGAAGTCCCGGCGGTTCTGCCTGGTGATCACTTCTCCGACCTGCATCACGGGGTAGATCTGGCCGTCGATGGTCACGGACACGCCGGTGACGGGTTCGGGGGTGATGCCGTCCATCGACTGCTCGACCTCGCTCTTGGTCAGGTCGAAGGGGAAACGGGCGATGACACAGCGCATGGATTCCTCCGCGGGGATGGGTGGGAACGCCGGGGAACGGCTCTGGGGAGGCCGGACGCGCGACGGCGGCCGGACGGGACGGTCAACGGGAGGGTCAGGGGGTGAGCGCGAGGACGCCCAAGGCGTAGCCGTGTTCGTCGACCACGGGGGAGACGTTCAGTATCCGTATCCGCATGGCGGCTTCCGCCTCGCCGAGTGCGGCCGTCGACGCGGTGAACGGTCCGCGGTCGAGCGGGATGTCCCGCAGCCGGGTCCGGTCGCTGAACCACGAGCCGCCGCGGTGCGCGGCGAGCTGGGCCCGGGTGACCAGGCCCGTGCACCGCCCGTCCTCGTCCTGCAGGAGCAGGTGCGGGACCCGGGCGCCGATGAGCACGGACAGGGCCACGTCGACCGCCATGTGGTCGTCGACCTGCGGCCCGGGGGCGTGCAGCATGGCGTCGCGGGCGGTCAGACCGGTGCCGTCGGCCTTGCCTGACCGGTGTGCTCGGGGCGGAACCGGCGTCGTCTGCGTCAAGGGCTTCTCCTCTTCGTCGGGGCGGGCAGGAGGGCGGCGTCTCGGCGTGACTGCTGGGAGCGGGGCGCGCGTTCCGCGTGACTGGGCTATGTGGTGGGCCCGGAGGCGGAGCGGCGCGCCGGGGCCGCGGCCCGGCCGTTCCCGCCTCGTCCGGCGGCCCGGCCCCGGCGGCCACGGCCGGCGGATCCCTTGCCCTCGCGCTGTTCGGCGACCGGTGCGGGGATGGTGACCGGCACGCCGGACGGGGTCCGGGCCCCGGTGATGGCATGCAGTTCGGCCGCGCCGGGACGGATCCGCGCGGTACGCGGGGTGATGCCCGCGTCGGCCATGAGACGGTCCATCGCCCGGCGCTGGTGCGGCAGGACGAGGGTGACGACGGTGCCCGACTCGCCCGCGCGGGCGGTGCGGCCGCCGCGGTGCAGGTAGTCCTTGTGGTCGCCGGGCGGGTCGACGTTCACGACGAGGTCGAGCTGGTCGACGTGGATTCCGCGGGCCGCGACGTTGGTGGCCACCAGGGCCGTGACGTGGCCGTCCTTGAACCGGGCGAGCGTCCGGTTGCGCTGCGGCTGGGACTTGCCGCCGTGCAGCGCCGAGGCGCGCACTCCGACGGACAGCAGGTGCTCGGTCAGCCGGTCGACCGCGTGCTTGGTGTCCAGGAACATGATCACGCGTCCGTCGCGGGCGGCGATCTCGGTCGCGGTGGTGTCCTTGTCCCCGTCGCGCACGTGCAGCAGATGGTGCGCCATGGTGGTGACGCTGCCCGCCGGCGGGTCGACCGAGTGCACCACGGGGTCGTGGAGGTAGCGGCGCACCAGGAGGTCGATGTCACCGTCCAGGGTGGCCGAGAACAGCAACCGCTGCCCGCCGGAAGGGACTTGGTCGAGCAGTGTGGTCACCTGCGGCAGGAAGCCCATGTCGGCCATCTGGTCGGCCTCGTCGAGGACGGTGACGGCGACCCGGTCCAGCCGGCAGTCTCCTCGCTCGATGAGGTCCTTGAGACGGCCGGGTGTCGCGACGACGACCTCGGCCGCGCCGCGCAGGACACTCGCCTGACGGCCGATCGACATACCGCCCACCACGGTGGCGAGCCGCAGTCCCAGGGCGCGGGCGTAGGGCGTGAGCGCGTCGGTGACCTGCTGGGCCAGTTCCCGGGTGGGGACGAGGACGAGGGCGAGCGGCTGCCGGGGCTGGGCGCGCTGCCCGTCGAGGCGGGCCAGCACCGGCAGGCCGAAGGCGAGGGTCTTGCCCGAGCCCGTACGACCCCGGCCCAGGACGTCCCGGCCGGCGAGTGCGTTCGGAAGGGTGGCCGCCTGGATCGGGAAGGGCACGGTCACGCCCTCGGCGCGGAGCGCGGCCAGCAGCCGCGCGGGCATGTCCAGTTCGGCGAACGCCTCGACCGCGGGCAGCGGCTCGGTCAGGGTGACCGGCGCGGTGAACTCCCGTCGTGCGGCGGAGTGCGCTCCCTGGCCGCTCTTGCGCCCGGTGCCCGGACGCGGCCGGCCCGACTCCTGCGCTCGGAAGCGGCTGTCGCGGGCAGGGGCCGTGGAGCGCGTGGTACTCCGGTCCGCGCGGTGGCGGCCGGAACTGCCGCCGGTGCGACGGGTGCGGTTCATGAAGGAACCTTCCTCGATGCGGCGTATCGAGGAATTCCGTCCGACGGCGGGCGGCCGTACGAGGAATCACAAGAATGGGCCGAAGAAAAAATCGGAAAGCGGGGCCTCTCGGTTCGAAGCCGGGGCCGTCATCGATCCAGAGATCCCGGAATCGGTTTCCAGGCGGCCGGCTGCCCGGGTCTCCGGGCCCGGGTGCCCGGGCAATGCAATGGCTGAGGCCCGCACCCCAAGAGCGCGGGCCCCAGCCATGTGATGCGCGGGCCAGTGGCCCGCGGCGTTCGCGTCGGCGTCAGGCGGGAACGATGTTCTCGGCCTGCGGGCCCTTCTGGCCCTGCGTGACGTCGAAGGTAACCTTCTGGCCTTCCTGAAGCTCACGGAAGCCGGAGGTGGCGATGTTCGAGTAGTGGGCGAACACGTCAGCGCCGCCGCCGTCCTGCTCGATGAAGCCAAATCCCTTTTCCGCGTTGAACCACTTCACGGTGCCAGATGCCATATTGAATCTCCCTCGGGGGGCAGTACCGGAATCCGCACTTTACGGACCCGAGTCGCCGCGATGATCACCCCTCCGGAAAGATCCGGAAAGCTCTGCAAAGAAAAAATTCTCTGGCAACCAAAACTGCAACTGCTATCACGTTAACACAGTCCGGGAGGAACCGGCCATAGGTTTTCGCACCCGTCGGGCAATTCCTGTCCCGTCGGAGTCCGTATTTCTGTACCGGCGGAACTAGATATGCGCGTCGCCCTCGTCCAGCTTCCGGCGTATTTCCCGGTTCGTGCGGAGGGCGTCGTCCAGCTGGTCCTCAAGGGAGATGATGCGGCACGCGGCCTCGATGGGGGTGCCCTGGCCGACCAGCTCGCGAGCGCGGGCGGCGACCAGCAACTGACGGCGGGAGTACCGGCGGTGGCCGCCTTCCGACCGCAGGGGGGTGATCAGCCCCGCCTCACCGACGGCCCTCAGGAAGGCGGGGGTGGTGCCGAGCACGTCGGCGGCCCGCCCCATGGTGTAGGCGGGGTAGTCGTCGTCGTCGAGGTTGCCGACGACGGGGCCGTTCTCGGCGGGCATGACACCTTCGTTCCGGGAGCGCTACGAGGGACCCAGGTGTGCGTGGCACCTGTGCATCGAAGGAATCAGCGCCATCTGCGTCGTCCCACAACCCTAGCGCCGCCGGGCACGGACATGTGGCCTCGCCGTGACAGACTTTCTTCCGTTTGCACCCCGATGTCCGTCCGCCGGCCGTCCACGCGCAACCCGGTGAGCCGCCGCACGTCGTCACCGGCCGTCGAGCAGGGCCCTGATCCGGGCACGGTACGCCGTCGTGTCGGCCGTTCGTCCCTCCCAGGCGTCCTGTGCGTTCGCGTAGGCGGGAAAGCGGCTGAGCATGCCGGTGCTGCGGAAGACCAGGTGGGTCGTGTGGTTGTCGTAGACGACGCGGATCCAGCCGCCCCGGGCGCGGCAGTCGGCCCACGCCTGGCACAGCGGCGGCAGAATGCTGCAGTCGGCGAAGGTGACCTCGCTCAGGTCCACGATGACCAGGAGCCGTCCGGGCCGGGCCGCGCGGACCTCGGCCAGGGCACGGACCAGTGGTGCCACGGTCTGCGCGTCCAGTTCGCCGTACGCGCGGACGATGCGGCACTCCTCGAACAGCGCGGGAGCTTCGCCCGGAGGGGTCCGCGGTTCACCCGGGGAGGAGGGTCGCGGCCCCTCGGCCGGGCCCGTCGGGGATTCCCCCGGCCCCGGCGCCGCGGACCTCACCCCGTCTCCCCTGCCCTGTCCCTGGGGCGACCGGCAGGAGCGAGCGCCGGTATCCGCCCGGCGGTCAGCGGGTGCTCGGCGTCGGCGGCGGCGAGCAGCCGGGCGGCCGTCCCGGCGGACTCCTCGGGCGGGACGACCAGAAGCGCCAGGCGTCCCGCGGTGCCGCAGTCCAGGGTGATGACGTGCGCCCCGCTGCCCGGGCCGGCCGGCTCCACGGCGATCACCCGGCCGGGCGCCATGACCGTCCGCGGGGCGTCCGGCCAGTCGGCGAGGTCCACGGTGACCCGCACCTGGGCTTCCGGAACCGGTTCCAACTCGCCGACGAGCGAGGGCAGTTCAAGCTCCAGGGCGCCACAGCGCGGCCACCAGGCGCCGTCCAGCGGGCCGCTGCCGACACCCCGGGTGAGGCTCAGGCGGGGCATGGGCATCCCGTACGTGTGCGCGTCGGCAGCCGGCGTTGTGCTGCGTCCCATCGTGCGATCCCGTCCCGGGCGCCGCGGCGAGGCCGCCCGATGCGTCGCTCGCCGGGAACGGCACCGCTGACCGCGCTGCGCGAAAAGCTCTCGGTACGACCAGGCTACTCCTGGCCGGGGGAGAAGCGGCCGGGACCGGTCCCGGCAACCGCGCCCGCTCCGCCTCCTCCCGTCCCTCCCGTACCTCCACCAGGCGGGTCGGCCGCCGGTGTGTCCGCGAGACGCCGGCCGACTCGACGCGGAGCCTCCGGAAGCCACGCGGAGCCACGAGCCTCCGGAGGCTCGCCTCTCTCCGTCGCCGGAGAAGGGGCGGCGCGGGCCTCCGCCGCTCTCCGGCGGAAGCCTGCCGCCGGCTACGTCCGCAGCAGCCGTTGGGTGAGCTCCCGGTACTGCCGCAGCGCGCCCCGCAGCTCGGTGGAGTCTGTTTCGGGGTCCCGGTCCTGCCAGCCGGCGCGGAGCACCCGCCGCATCTCCGAAAGGGCGTTCGTGAGCCGGGCGGCGGCTTCGTCGAAGGCGGCCTCCGCCTCCTCCAGCGCCTGGCGCGGGGTGTCCGCGAAGGTGTTGACGGCGTGTCCGAGGCGGCGCACGATCTCGTCCCGCTCTTCCGCGGGGAGCAGCGGCTCCGGGCCCGTGCTGCGTCGGCCGCCCGGACCCGGGGACCGGTCCGGGGGCTGCTGGGCGCGTGTCTGGTCGTACATCGTCGTATGTACCGCTTCCGTTTGCGATGGGGGCACCGCCTGGAGGCGCCCTTCGCCTTCTCGACGGCCTGCTTCAGGCTTCCGGAGACCCGGTCGGCCCTGCCCTTCGTGGCCCTCAGCCGTCCCGCCAGTCAACGTCCGGCGACGGTACGTGTCAACGCGACACCGGCCCGAGTGCATCCGGCCGAAGGCCCCTGATCAGCGGAATCCGGGTATCCCCTCGGCCCGGGGGGTACGGTGGGCCGAGCGAGGGTGCGTCGTGCCTATCCGACAGGTCGTCACCAGCACACCACCCATCCCCCAGGGGCAGTCCGTGACCCCCGCCGCACCTCCGTCCCAGCGGCCTTCGCCGAGCGGCCTTCGCCCAGGTCAAGGACCCCTCCATGCAGACCGGCCCCGTTCACGCCCACCCCGCCGGACACCGCCGCGCCGTGGACGGGACCTGTCCGCACCGCATCGCACTGCTCCACCACGCGGACCGCTCCAGCGCCCGGCACGGCGTCGCGGGTCACACCTGACGGCAACCACGCATCCGCCCAAGGAAGTTGGCAGCAGCCTCATGACCACCGCCCTGCAACCACCGCTTCCCTCCCACCCCGTCCTCCGCCTGCGGCTGGCGCCCCGCAGCGACCTGCCCCGGTCCATCGACGGAGCGTGGTGGCCGCGCTCCTACGACCTCCTCGTGGAACTTCCGCGGCTGCTGGCCGGGTTGCCGCGCGAGTGGGGCCACATCACCAGTGCCACCGTCAACGGGGCGGTGTGGTCGGCGGCGCCCGGCCGGATACTCGTCTCCAACCAGGTCGTACGACTGCGCAGGGCCCAGGCGGCGAACGCCCCGCACACCGTTGTCCTGCTCGCCCCCGGCCGAGGGCGCTGGGACCTTGTGGTCGTGCCTCCGGACACCACCGAGGACGCCGCCGGACCGCTCATGGCGGCCGCTGCGGGCGCCCTCGGGGAGGGCTGACCCGGGCGCCATGACATCCCCGCCGGCCTTTCCGCCCTGATCAACCCCCACGCGCCGCGCCGATCACCCCTCACGCGCCGCCCTGATCACTCCCCCCACGCGCCGACGCGCCGACGCGCCACGGTCCGGCACATGGTCCGGCACACGGCTCGGCCGGCCGGCCGGCTGCCGCGCACCTCGGTGCCCGCCGCGGCGGGCCCGGCCGGGAGTACCGTGGAGAGACCGAGGGCATGCCGCGCACCGCCTCCGACACCGGTGCCGTTCTCGGGGATCGAAGACGCCGGGTCGGCCTTCGCCCGTGCCCGGGGCAGGGTTGCTCATGCCCGTGCATGTGTTCCTCCCGACGACGTTGACCCTCCCCGTGCTCCGACCCGCACGGGGCAGGCCGCGCACTCGCCTGCCGGGCGCGCCGAGGGCGGAGCGCAGTTCCTCGCCCGCGGTGGCCGAACGCGTCCGACCGCTGACCCGCGGTCAGGTCGAGGACCGCCTGCAGGAGTTGGGCGACCTGTACGCGGAGACCTCCGGCGGCGACCCGTGGGCCTGGAACGAGGCGCGTGCGGCCTTCCTGCTCCATCTCGCGGCCGACGCACGACGACCGGGGTTCTCGCTGCTGATCGCGGAGACCACCGCCCTGGCCGGATACGCCTACGGCTTCCCCACAGCCGGCCCAGGTCCCTGGTGGGCGGGGTTCGACGGACACGTCGGGGGGAGTCTGCTTCGCCGCGCCGCCTCCGGCGGGCTCTTCGTCGTCTCCGGAATCGTGGTGCCGCCTCGCGTGCGCCGGGAGTACAAGGACCAGGTCTGGAACCTCGCCCGGCGCCTGCAGCGGCGACTGCTCACCGACCACGGCGCCGCGCTCGGCGTCACGCTGGTGGACGCCCGGGACGACAGGACGGTCGAGACCATGCGGTCCTGGGGCTGGCGGTACGCAGGAGACGACACCCTCCCGGCCGTGCCGCTGGCCGTGCCGCCCGGTCCGTTCCGCGTTCTGGTCCTGGCTCCGGGGACGTGAGCGGCCGCCTCCCCAGGGGCTCCCCACGGACTCCCCGGAGGCTCCCCATGGATCACACCTCGGTCCCGGTCAGGGGCACAGGCAAGCGCAGGGCGAGGAGGGCGATGTCGTCGGTGCTGCCGAGCGGCATCCGGGCCGCCAGCTGGTCGCACAGCGTGTCCAGCGGTTCGTGGCCGAGTGTGAGGGCGTGTCGGCGCAGCCGGCCGAGCCCGGTGTCCAGGTCGCTGCCGGGAGACTCGATCAGGCCGTCGGTGTAGAGCAGGAGCGTGGACCCCGGCGACAGGGCGTGGGCGGCGCTCGGCCGGCGGCCGCTGCCGCCCAGCTGGGTTCCGAGGATCAGTCCCTGCCCGGCTTCCAAATACTGCGCGTTCCCGTCGGGTGTCAGCAGCAGGGGCGGCGGGTGCCCGGCACTGGTCCAGCGCAGCGTCCAGGGACCGGTGTCCGGGCCCTCCACCCGGGCGAGGACGAGGGTGGCCATCGACACGGTCGTGATGGCGTGCATGGCGTCGTCGAGGCGGTCCACGACGGCACCGGTCGGCCCGATGTGGTCCCAGGCGAGGGAGCGCAGGACGCCCTGCAACTGCGCCATGCCGGCCGCGGCGGTCAGATCGTGGCCCACGACGTCGCCGATGACCAGGGCGAGCGTGCCGTCCCTCAGCGTGAACGCGTCGTACCAGTCGCCGCCGACCTGCGAGCCGGCCGGAGCGGGCTGGTACCGGGCCGCCAGCTGGATCCGGCCGTGCTCGGGCAGCGGGGGGAGGAGGTTGCGCTGCATGGCCTCGGCGACCGCGCGCTGCTGGCCGAACCGGCGGGCGTTGTCGATGACCAGGCCGACCCGGCGGCCGATGTCGCTCACCACCTCCAGATCGCCGGTGTCGAAGGGCCGTGCCGTGTCGGTGCGCACCAGGGTCAGGGCACCGGTGACCTGCCGTCTGCTCCCCAGTGGCACCGTGATGACGGAGGCCGCGCCGGTCGCTCTGAGGAAGGCGTCGTGGACGGTGGCCAGCGGGGAGTCGGGCGGCGCGTCCAGGTCCGCCCGGTCCTGCAGGACGGGACCGCCTCCGTTCAGCACCTGGGCCAGGGGCGAGTGGACCGCCTCGCCGGCAGGGGGCAGATGTCCGCGCCAGTCCTCCTGCGCGGCGTCACGGCCCTCGGGGCCGGTCACCGCCACCCGGTGCACCTGCCGGGAGCCGACCCGCAGGTCCACCGCGGCCCAGTCGGCGAGGCGGGGAACCAGGAGCCGGCCCAACCGGGCGAGAGCCTCGTCGACTTCCAGGGTCTGGCCGAGCACATCGGTGATCTCCGCGACGAGCGTCAGCCGCTCGGCGAGACTCTCCAGAGCACTCGTATGAGCAGCTCGTTCCGCCTGTTCCCCCCGCTCCGCACGCTCGGCACGCTCGGCACGTTCCGCACGCTCGGCGCGTTCCGCAAGCTCGGCACGTTCCGCACGCTCGGCGCGTTCCGCAAGCTCGGCACGTTCCGCACGCTCCGCGTGTTCCCTGCGGGCACGGCGGTCGGCCACCGTCTCGACGATCAGCACGACCATGCCCGGGGAGACACCGGAGACGTCGTCGCCCGTCAGAGGCGTGGCCGACCAGGAGATCGGGATCAGCCGTCCGTCTCCCCGCAGACACCTGTCGTCGTCCCCGCGTGCCGAACGCCCCTCGGCCAGCGCCCGCAGCAGCGGGCAGCGCTCCCGCGGGACGAGGGCGCCTCCCGGGTCCCGATGGCACAGGTCGTGCAGGTCCCGCCCGTACACCGCCGCTGCCGGGCGGCCCAGCAGCCGCTCGGCGGCCGGGTTGACCGCGACGATCCGGCCGGCCTGGTCGATCACGGCCATGGCCGTGCCCAGCTGCTCCACCACCTGCTGCCACAGACCTGGCTCCACCGCCGACAGCCGCCTCTCGTGCTCTCCGCCGGACCTCAAGCCCTCGACCGCACCGCCACCGCCCTTCCCACACCGACCGCACCGCGGCCCACAGAGACGTCGTGCCCCGATGGTCCCCCGCCGAGTGCCCATCCGCACGGCCGAAACGGCAGCGCCTCCGCGCCCCGCCGGTAAGGCCACTCCGGCGGGGCCTGTCACCGCCGGTACGGACCGCACCGGCCGACGCGGTCCGACGGCGGCGACGGCGTGCGGGGCGGCTACGGCGTACGGGTGTTGCACGCGTACGAGACGGATCCCGGCGTGGCGCTTCAGGTGCGGGGCGGGGCGTCCAGGAACCGGTGGAGGGAGGCCGTCATGCCGGTGACGAAGGCGTCGCGGGTCCGGTCGGAGACCAGGTCGAGGGAGAGGTAGGGGTTGAGGTCCTCCAGCTCGACCAGGAGCAGTTCGCCTTCCCGGGTGCGGCAGGCGTCCACGCGCTGGATGCCGTGGTCGAGGGTGTTCCAGTCGATGAAGCGGTGGGCGAAGGCGAGATCGGCCTCGGTGGGCTCGTAGGGCTCAAGGACCCAGCGCCGGTCGGGGTCGGGGGCATGGAGGGCGTACTGGAAGGCGTCGTCGATGTAGTAGAAGGACACCTCGTAGCGGAAGTCGATGCCCGGCTGGACCAGGATGTCGCCGTAGGGGAGGCCGCCGAGCCGGTCCTGGGGCACGAAGGCCAGACCGATGGAGTCAGCTCCGGCCTTCGGCTTGACCGCGTAGCGCTCGGCCTCGGGCAGCAGGTGCAGGTCCTCGGGCCGGTCCACGGTGGGGATGACCGGGTACCCGTCGGTCGTCAGGTCCAGCAGGTACTGCTTGCCGGCCATGTCGCCGCGCCCCGACAGCGGGTTGTAGACCCGGGTGCCCTGTGCGGCGGCCTTCTCCCGGAAGGCGTCGTAGGCCTGCTGGTAGTGCAGCACGGGGCCGCTGTTGCGGACCACGACCGCGTCGAAGGCGTCCATCAGCGCCGCGGCGTCCACAGGGTGGCACAGGGCGAGGTCGAAGCCGTCGCGCAGCCGGGAGGTCAGGAAGATGTCCTCGTCGCAGTAACGCCGTCCCCGGGCCTGGTAGGCGAGATCGGTCACGAACAGGAGGCTGGGGCGGACGAACACGGTGCATCTCCCTCTGTGGTGGCCACCAGCCTAGACACGGACGCGAGGCACGGCCGGGACAGGTCGTGCCCCACACGCCGCCTGGCTCCGCTCCCTAGGGCCTGCGGGGCACACCACCGCGCGGTGCGGGCGCCGGCCCGGCCTGCTCGGCCGGTGCGAGGGTCAGGGCGCGTACCTGCGGGAGCGCCAGTGGCAGTACGGCGGCGGTCGTGATCAGCGCGGCGGCGGCCCCGAGCGTGGTGCGCAGGCCGAGGAGTTCGACGGCCGGGCCGGTGAGCAGGTAGGCGACGGGTACGGGCAGGGTCTGGCCGAGCGTCGAGTACGACAGGGTCCGGCCGAGCCGGTCGGCGGGGATGCGTTCCTGCAGCAGCGAGGCCCACACGACCATGGCGACCTCCAGTCCGGCTCCGGCCGGCAGCATGGCGGCCACCAGCACAGGCAGCGGTATGCGTGCGGCTATCACCGCGAGCGGCAGGGCCAGGGCACCGGTTCCGGCGCACACGGTGACACCGGCCCCGGACGGCCGCCACACCAGCGCGAGCACGGCTCCGGCGATCAGTCCGGCGGTGAACGCGGACACGACCACACCCCACGGCCCGGCGCCGCCCAGCACCCGCTCCCCGTAGAGGGGGCCCAGCAGCTGGTAGCCGGCCAGCCACGCGGGCCCGATCAGCGCGGCCTGGCACACCATCACCCCCAGCCAGCGCCGGCACCGCACCTCGTACCAGCCCTGACGCAGATCGGCGGTGAAGGCCGCCCGGGGCCGCACCGTCCGGGGCAGTGCCCCCGCCCGCGCGAACAGGGCCGCCGACGCCGCGAAGGTCACCGCGTCCCAGCCGATCGCCCAGGCCGGCCCCGCCGCGGCGATCAGGACACCGCCCAGCGCGGGGCTCGCCGCCTTCCCGGTGTTCTGCCCGAACTTCAGCAGCGCGTTAGCGGTGTGCCACTGCCCGGCGGGTACGACCTCGGCGACGGCACCGTCCGCCGCCGGGGCGAAGAACGCGCCCGCCGCCCCGCACACCCCGGCCATCACCGCCAGCTGCCACACCCGCGCCGCACCGGACGCCAACAGCGCTACGGCCGTCGCCTCGGCGAACGCGCACGCCAGGTTCGACCACACCATCACCCGGGCCCGGTCCAGCCGGTCGGCGACGACACCGCCGACCGGCAGCGCCGCGAGCTGCGGAACGACACCGGCCGCGAGCACCAGGCCGAGGGCACGCGGCCCGCCGCCGATGTGCAGTGCCGCGAACGCGAGAGCGAGGGGGGCGACGGCCGAGCCCGTCCACGACAGCAGCCGGGCGGCGAGGTGCAGCCGAAAACCGCGGTGCGCAAGAGGCGCGCCGGCTCCGGTGAGCCGGGCCCGCCATCCGACCCGCAGGACCGCCCTCGCCGCCGCCGGGTCCGGCGACCGCGTCCCGACCAGTTCCCCACTCCGCCCAGAGCCCACGGAATCCCAACGACGCCGGCCATCGGGAAGATCGCCGCGACGCCGGGAAAGCGGCTCGGCACGGCCCGGCACGGCAGCGCCGCGCCCGGACGCAACCTGTCACGGCCGGTCAGTACAGGGCCTTGTAGCCCTGCCACCCGGTGGCGATCCCGGTGCGAGGACCGGTGCGCCCGTCGGCCTTCACCGAGGGGGGACCGGGTCCTCATGGCTCGGTGGCGGCCCGCCCTGGTCGGTGGGTTCGGCGGTCCAGGTGATGTGCGGGGGCTCGACGCGTGCGCACAAGGGGCCGCCGTGCGCGTCGGTCAGGCCGAGGCGTCCGACCAGCAGGCCGTCGTGCGCGGCGGCGGCGAGTACGTCGGCGGGGACGGCGTCGAGCATGAGTTTGGCGCGGCGGAACATGGTGAAGACGCCCGAGTCGTCGACCGTGCCCCACGACAGGTAGACGAACCGGCGGCCCAGACGGTTCTGCACATACGGTCCTGTCACATCGATGCCGTCGGGTGTGGCGGTCGCGGTGCACTCCAGGGTCCATGTCGCGAACGTGGCGTCGCCCGGATGTGGTTGGAGGACTTCGGCCGGACGGTCGCGGCGTTGCACGGCGACATGGATGTCGGCGTACGCGGGGCCGTCACCGTCGGCGGGGGCCGGGCAGGTGCGGCCGGGCAGGTCGAAGGCGTCGATACGGATACGGATACGCATACCCGCCATCATCTGTGGTGCGGGAGTCCGTCGGGCCGGGCCCGGGGTGCCGGTCTGCTCGAAGCGGTCGTCCGCCAACGACCCCGGCGCGTGTGAACACCGGGGTCGCCCTTCCAGGCCGGTCGCACGTGAGAGTGTGCCGACCCGCTTTCACCCTATGCCTGATGCGCATTTCGGGCATCAGGGGTTCCGTGCTCGGGAGGGGCGGTTCGTCCACCGGCGCGACGGTCCGTTCGGCCGGTCCGAGGAGTACGCTGAAACTACCGAGGGTATTTCGCGCACCGGCCACCACGCTCGTGTCGTTTTCGGCGATTGAATAGGCCGGGCCGACCGAGGTCGGCCCGGGGCAGGGTTCGCGTCATGACTGCGACCATCTCCTTCTCGCCGACACTCGAAGACCGGTTGTCGTCGTCCCCTCCCTCCTCGTCCCCGCTCCGCCTGTCGCTGGCTCCCGTCGGTCCCGCACCGGCTCTCCTGGACGGCGCATGGTGGCCCCGCTCCCGTGATCTCGGGGCGGAGCTCCCCGCCCTGACCGCCGTGCTGGATCCGCTCTGGGGGCGGATCACCCGGGTCGCGGTGAATCCCACCCACTGGCCGGTCGTTCCGCGCAAGGTGCCCGTCGCCGGGCATGTGGTGAAGGTGGGCTGGTTCCTCGCCGAGCTGGACCCGCACGAACTGCTGCTGCTCTCCTACCGCATGGGCCGCTGGAACCTCCTCGTGGTCCCGCCGCGTACGGACCCCGCCTCGGCCGCCTGGCTGATGGCCGCCGCGAGCGACCCCCTGGGTACGTCGACCGCGAGCCGGCTGATGGAGGAGGCGGCACGGCTGCGGACGGTGTCCGAGACCGAGCCGCCGCACCTGCCCGGTCGCACGGCGTGCGGTGAACCGAGTTGACGAACCCCGTCCCACCCACACCCCATGCGTCCGAACAGAGGATCCATGTCCCTTCCACAACTGAACGTCTACCGGCACGACAGCGCCACCCGCGCTCTGATCACCCTCGTGGGAGAGATCGACCTCGCCACGGCACCGCAGGTGAGCGAGGCGCTGGCCGAGTGCCTGAGCGACGGAATCCTCGACATCGACGTCGACCTCACGGCGGTCGCCTTCTGCGACGCCGGCGGACTCAACGCCTTCCTCGCGGCGTTCCGGCTTGTCACGGATGCCGGTACGGCCCTGCGACTGCACTACCCGTCGCAGGCCATGGCCCGCATCATCGAGATCACCGGCTCCGGATTCCTGCTCCACCCGGTACTCACCGGTCGCACCCGGCCTCGTCCCGGTGGGCGTGACCCCGGATCAGATGTCATTGGACGTCAACTCCGTTGCCCGGCCGCTCCTTGAGCCTTCCCGTCACCTACACGTACGCTCTGTCACCCAAATCGCCGGTTTCAATTTGAATGATCAAACTATTGAGATCGATTGTGTGATGAGTAGGCTTCCCCTGAAATGGCGCGGACCCCATTTCGGACCAGTCCGCCATCGCTAGCACGCCGGGGACTTCTGTGGCACTTCACGCGCAAGCGGCAAAACAGCAGGCAGGCCAAGAAGCGGAACGGCGGCGAGGCGGCGAGGAGACGGCTCCGGAGCGCGGGTTGTCGCTGCGTACGACCCTGCTCATCCTGGCCCTGGTTCCCACCGTCGCCATGATCGCCCTGTGGGCGACGAACTCGGCGCAGCTCTACGGCAACTGGAAGAGCATCAACGACCGCAACAACGCGGGCAAGCAGCTCGGGCAGCCGATCGTCGGCGTCTTCTACCAGTTGCAGGCGGAGCGGCAGCTGAGCGCGGCGGCACTCGCCGGCCACAACGCCGACCGGTCCGGTCTGGCGAAGCAGCGCGAGCTCACCGACCGGTCCGTCCAGGGCCTCACGGCGCTCTCCGGCTCCGTGCCGGGCGGTCTCACCAAGAGTTTCCAGCAGCTCAGCCGGGGTCTGGAGCGACTGCCCGAGTACCGGAACGCGGTGGACAAGCGGGACGCCACCGAGGACCAGATGTTCGACAGCTACACCGCTGTCATCGCCTCGGACATGCAGTTGTTCGAGGAGTTCACCAACGTCGGCATCGGCGAGGTCAACGTCCTCACCAGGCCGGTGCTGGACGCGCAGTGGGGCCAGGAGATGCTCTCGCGCGAGAGCGCGGTCTTCACCGCCGGAACGGTGAGCGGTCACCTCACCAGTGCACAGCGCCTCCACATCGCCGAGGTGATCGGCAGCCAGCAGCACATCTACGAGAACAAGGTCGTGCCGCGGCTGCCCGGCAAGTACGCCAAGACGTACCAGCGGGTGCTGTCCGGCGCGGCCTGGAAGCAGAAGACCGGGATCGAGCAGCAGGCCCTGACCGCCGAGATCCCCGGGGCGGACGGCCGGACCCCGGTGTCCGCACAGCTCGGCAAGGAGTGGCAGCAGAGCTACGCCGCGATAACCCCCCAGCTGCTGCAGGCCAGCGGCGTGTACTCCGCGTACCTCGTCGACGCCACCAACAACAAACTCGGCGACATGATGACCGACCTGGTCGTCGACAGCACCGTGGGCGCCGCGGCCGTACTGCTGGTGTTCCTGGTCTCGCTGAAGCTCACCGGAGTCCTGCGCCGCCGCATCCTCGGGCTCCGCAACGCGGCGCTGGAGCTGCAGACGCGGCTGCCCGACATGGTGGAGCGGCTGCGGCAGGGCGAGACGGTCGACACGGACGCCGAACTGCCCGAGATCCGCTACGGCAACGACGAACTGGGCATGCTCGGCCAGGCTCTCAACCAGGCCCGCAGCAGTGCCCTGGAGACAGCCGTACGGCAGGTCGAGCAGTACCGCGGCTTCGAGCGCCTGCTGCAACGCATCGCCCGACGCACCCAGTTGCTGATCGGCATGCAGATGAAACGTCTCTCCACGATGCAGCGGCAGCACGAGGACCCCGAGGTCCTGGAAGGACTCTTCGACGTCGACCACCTGGCCGCCCGGCTGCGGCGCTACGAGGAGAACCTGGTCATCCTCGGCGGCGGTCAGCCCCAGCGGCGCTGGCGCAATCCCGTGCTGCTGCTGGACCTGCTGCGCTCCGCGCAGGGCGAGGTGCAGGACTACCGGCGCATCCGGATCGACACCGAGGACGACATCTGGCTGTCCGAGCGCGCGGTCGGTCCCATGGTGCACGTACTGGCCGAACTGATGGAGAACGCGGTGTCGTTCTCCAAGCCGCCGACTCCGGTGGAGGTGTCCGCGTCCCGGGTGGGCCGCGGCGTCGCGGTCGAGATCGAGGACCGCGGCATGGGCATGGACCCCGAGCAGTACGCCGAGGCCAACCGCCTGATGACCGACCCGCCCCGCATGGACGTGATGTCCCGCGCCGACGACGCCCGCCTCGGCCTGTACGTCGTGGCCCGGCTCTCCGCCAACCTGGGGCTGAACGTGGAGCTGCGGCCCTCGTCGTTCGGCGGCACCCGGGTGGTCGTCCTGGTGCCGGCCGAGCTGATCTCCGACGGGAAGCCGCGCTCGGAGCCGCCGGACGACGCCGTCCCGGCGCAACTCGCGGTCATCGGCGCGTCCTCGGGCTCCGGGCAGGACGGCGATCCCGGGGGTGCGTGGCCGGAGCCTCAGCCTCAGCCGCACCTCCGACCGCAACCGCATCCCGGTGGCCCGGAGGCGTCCGCGCTCCCGGTCACCGGCCCCGGGACCGAACCGCCGGCCCGCGCCGCCGCCGCGCCCCCGACGGCGGGTCCGACGGCGAGTCCGGACCCGCTGCCCCGGCGGGTACGGCAGGCCAGTCTGGCCGCCGAACTCCGCGATCCTTCCTGTGTGTACCCTGAGCAGCCGCAAGTCGAGAACTCGGAGACGGAGCCGGAGACGAATCCGGAGCCGTTGCCGCGCAGGACCACGTCGCGCCGCTCCGGCGCCACCGTCGGCGCATTCCAGCGCCAGTCCCGGATAGCCCGGCTCGGGCCCGATTCCGGTCAACAGCCCACTCAACCCTCACCGCGCCACGACGGGGCCCGCAAGGAAGACGGACGATGACTCTGCGAACCACTGCCACCAACTCCGACCTCGACTGGCTGCTCGACCGCTTGGTCGACCAGGTTCCGGGCACCAGGAACGCCATCGTGCTGTCCGACGACGGCCTGGTGGTCAGTCAGTCCAGCAGTATCGACCGGGTCGACGCGGAACGCCTGGCCGCCATCGCCACCGGCCAGCAGAGCCTGGCCCGCGGAGTCGGCGAGGTCTTCGGCGGCGGACCGGTCCATCAGGTCATCATCGAACTCCGTGACCTCTGGCTCTTCGTCAGCTCCGCCGGCCGCGGCACCCACCTGGCCGTCGTGGCGGACCAGGAGGTGGACGCCGAGGTGATGTCGGTGGCGATGCACACCCTCGTGCAGCAGGTCGGGCAGCGCCTGGGCACCGAGGTCCGGGTGGCGCCGGACGTTGCCGAGGGATCGGCGTCCCGCCGCTCCGGCGACGCCGAGAGTGGGGGAGGACGTGGGTGAGCCACTGGGCGGACGCGGCACCGGACGACGAGTACGCGGAGCAGAGCTTTGTCAGGCCGTACACGATCACCCAGGGGCGTACGACCTCGGCTCGGGACGACCTCACCCTCATCACCGTGCTCACGACCGTCGACGCGCCCGGTGAGGAGCCCCCGGCCCGTGGCCTGCAGCCCGAACACCGGCTGATCCTCCAGCAGTGCCGCACCCCGGTGGCCCTCGCCGAGGTCGCCGCCGGGCTGAACCTGCCCGTGGCGGTGACGAAGATCCTCGTCTCCGACCTGATCACACTCGGCAGGGTGACGGCCCGGGCACCGCTGGCGGTCGCGGCGGGCCAGGGACTGGACATGACACTTCTTCAGGCGGTGAAAGATGGCCTACTCAGACTCTGACGACCGGGTCGGGGCACACGCGACCCACTCCACCGCCGCGCAGGCTCCGGCGGCGGTGAAAATCCTCATCGCGGGCGGATTCGGCGTGGGCAAGACGACCATGGTCGGTGCCGTGAGCGAGGTGGTGCCCCTGAACACCGAGGAGCACCTGACCGTCGCGGGCGTCGGTGTGGACGACATCGACGGGGTGGACCAGAAGGCCACCACGACGGTGGCCCTGGACTTCGGCCGGATCACCGTGAGCCCCCAGCTCGTGCTGTACCTCTTCGGCACACCCGGCCAGGAACGCTTCTGGTTCATGTGGAACGACCTGGTGCACGGGGCGCTCGGCGCCGTCGTTCTCGTGGACACCCGGCGGCTGGAGAGCAGTTTCGCCTCGGTCGACTTCTTCGAGAGCCGCGGCGTCCCGTTCGTCGTCGGCGTCAACTGCTTCGACGGACGCCAGGACCGCACCGAGTCCGAGGTCCGGGAGGCCCTCGACCTCGACCCGCACACCCCCGTCGTCATGGGCGACCTCCGGCAACGCCGGGCCAGCCGCGACCTGTTGCTGGCCCTGATCGAGCTTCTGATGTCCGGCCCGGCACAACTCCCCGGTCACCCGGTCGCCGCGCAGCCGGGCACGATCCGCACCATGTGACACTCAGGGTTTCGGGAAGCAGCTGCCCTGGCCCAGGGCGAACCAGCCTGCGGCCAGGGCGGGTTCGAGGGACCCGGCCGCCTCCGGGCCTGCCTCCCGGCCCGGCGCGCGATGCGGACAACCAGGCGCTGCCCATGACTTGCCCTTCACCAGCCCCGTGGTGTTCAAAAATTCAACAAAAGGATCTCCGCGACCGGCAAAGGGCTCTACCCGCATAGATGATCCCGGTGCTGTCATGCTCACGACCGCCCGGAATCCCTGCCGGGCACCGCTCCGGGAGATCCCCCCATGCCCCGAATATCCCGCTCCCTGGTCACCGCCCTCTCCTCCCTCGCCCTCGCCGCCGCCGGCCTCACGGTCGCAGCCGGCACCGCGCACGCGCAGAGCTGCAGCCAGGACTACCTCCCCCTCCCCGACCCCAGCTGCCAGCCCGGCGACTTCAACCCGGACGTCACCCAGTCCACCATCGACTCCACCATCTGCGTCTCCGGGTGGACCGCGACCGTCCGGCCCTCCAGTTCCTACACCACCGCGCTGAAGAAGAAGCAGATCGTCGAGTACGGCTACACGGACACCAGCACCTCGGACTACGAGGAGGACCACTTCCTCCCCCTCGAACTCGGCGGCTCCCCCAAGAGCGAGCTCAACCTCTGGCCGGAGCCGGAGTACGGGACCAAGACCGCCGCCAACAAGGACACCGTCGAGAACAAGCTGAAGAAGGCCGTCTGCGCCGGCACCGTCACCCTCTCCGACGCCCAGGACGCGATCCTCACGGACTGGACGACCGCACTGTCCGACCTCGGCCTGAGCTGACCCCGTCCGCCCGCGACGAAGGGGCCGGCCTCCTCCTCGGGGAGCAGCCGGCCCCTTTCGACTCCCGGGTGCTAACCGCCGTTCTGCTCGACCCGCAGATGGATCGGCCCGCGCAGCACGGGGCTGCGCCGGTACGGCGGCGGGTCGGCGACCAGGCTGGGCCGGTCGAGGCGGCGTACCAGCTCGGTCAGCGCGATCTGCGCCTCCCGCCGGGCCAGCGGGCCGCCGAAGCACAGGTGGATGCCGCTGCCGAAGCCGAGGTGCTGGTTGTCACTCCGGTCGGGGTCGAAGCGGTCCGGGTCGTGGAAGCGGTCCGGATCGCGGCTGCCCGAGGCCAGCATCAGCATGACCTGCGAGCCCTGGGGGATGACGGTGTCGGCGACGGTGACGTCGCTGTACGCCGCCCGCCAGGGAATGATGTGCACGGGCGGCTCGTAGCGCAGCAGTTCCTCGACCAGCGGCACGACCAGATCCGGTTCGCCGCGCAGTCGTTCCAGGATCTGCGGGTGGCGCAGCAGCGTCAGCATGCCGTTGGCGATGAGGTTGACGGTGGTCTCGTGGCCGGCGATCAGCAGCAGGTTGGCGGTGCTGATGATCTCCTCGTCGGTCATCCGCCCGTCCGGCCCGTCGTCGTTGGCCAGCCGTGCCAGCAGGTCGTCGCCCGGCCGGCCGTGGCGCTGTTCCACCAGCCCGCCGAGGTACTCGCGCAGGTCCTGGCGGGCCTGCACGCCGTCGTCGAGCTTCTGCTTCGGGTCGGTCCTCGGGTCGTAGTCGATCGAGTTGATGAGGTCGTTCACCCACACCCGGAACCTCGGTTCGTCCTCGCGTGGCACACCGAGCAGGTGGCAGATCACCGAGACGGGGAACGGGTAGGCGAGGTCGTCGACGATGTCGATCTGCTCCTTGCCCGCGCAGTCGTCGAGCAGACCACCGACGGTGGCGGTCAGGTCGGGTTCCAGGGCGGTCACCAGCCCCGGGGTGTGCGGGGGGCCGAAGTGACGCATCGCCATCCGCCGCAGGCGGTCGTGGTCGGGCGGGTCCATGTTGATGAACGACGGCGTGCCCCCTGCCTCGGCCGAGGGCATCGGATGCGACAGGTTGCGGACGTCCGAGCTCAGGTGCGGATTGTGGAGGATGTCCGCGAGTTCGCGGTACGTGCTGATGACGTAGCTGCCGTCGTCCTGCCGGGCCACCGGCGTCCTGCGCAGCTCCGCGTAGAGCGGGTACGGGTCGGACCGGGAGGAGTAGTCGAGGATCCGGTGCAGCATGTCGGGCGTCTCGGTCGTGGTCATCTCGCTTGCCTTTCCCTCCTGCCGGTCACCGGTGGTGCTGGTGCGCGGCCGTGACGCGTCGCTCGCCCGGGTCGTGTCCGGTGACGACCACGGTGGCGCCCTGGGCGAGCAGGGTGGGGCCGGGGAAGTCGACGGGCACCGGTTTCGTGTCGACGGGCTGGTCGGGCGTGGGACAGGGCGGCGGGAAGGGCGCGGCCGTCTCGATGAGACGCCGGTAGTGGTCCAGCCACTTCGCGTTGTTGAAGGTCACCGCCGCGGTGACCCGGCCCTGGTAGCCGTATGCGGCGACGAAGCGGTGGCCGGACACCGACCCCTGGGTGACGACCACCTCGTCGGCGAAGGTCGGCACGCCGACGGACTTGATGTTGACGCCGAACTGGATCGACCAGAACCGCGGGATGGACAGGTGGGGCCAGCGCTCCGCCTGGCCATGGAGCATGTTGTGGGCCGCGACCTCGGCCTGTTCCACTGCGTTGGCCCAGTGCTCCAGCGAGATGAGCCGGTACTCGTAGACCGGGTTCGGGCAGCGCGCCACGTCCCCGGCGACGAAGACGTCGTCGGTGATCAGGCCGTTGAGGTCCATGGCACGGCAGCCCGTGTCGCAGGCGATGCCCCAGACACCCGCCGCCAGTCCGGAGCCCTGCAGCCACTCGGTGTTGCGGATGCCGCCGAGCGCCACCACCGCCACGTCGGCGTCGATCGTGCTGCCGTCGTCGAAGTGGGCGCGGCGCAGCCGCCCCTGTGCGTCGCCCTCCAGCTGTGTGACCTTGACACCGCACCGCAGATCGACACCGTGGGCGCGCTGCATGTCGGCCGCGACCTCGCCGATCATCGCGCCGAGCGCACCGACCAGCGGGTACGGCGCGAGTTCGGCGACGGTCACCGGGATGTCCCGCTCCCGGCAGACGGAGGCGATCTCGGAGCCGGTGAATCCCGCACCGATGACCAGCACCCGGGAGGGCCCGGCGGCCAGCGCCCGCTGCAGGCCTTCGGCGTGCTCGCGGGTCCGTACGACGAACACGCCGTCCAGGGCCGCCTCGGACTCGACGAACCAGGGCCGGGCCCGTACCCCGGTGGAGATCAGCACCCGGTCGAAGGGAACCTCGCGTCCGTCGGCGAGACGCACGTGGTCGGTGGCCAGGTCAAGACCGCTCGCGGGCACGCCCAGCAGCCACTCCGCGTTGATGTCACGACGCCGCGGCAGCGTGGTGCCCCCGGCGGGCACCCACCCCGTCAGCACCTGCTTGGACAAGGGGGGACGGTCGTAGGGCTCGCCCAGCTCGTCGCCGATCATCGTCAGCGATCCGGTGAACCCCTCGGCCCGCAGGGACTCCGCGGCCCGCAGTCCCGCCAGCGACGCCCCGACGATCACGATGCGGCCGTCGCGCCTGAACGCACGCAGGTTGTCGGCGCTGGTCATGAGCTCGCCGCCGGCACCGGTACGTCCCGCTCCTGCGGCCGCCCCTCCAGCCGGTCGACCAGGATCGCCTGGACCGGGCAGGCCGCCGCGGCCCGCAGCACCCGGTCACGCTGGGCGTCATCGGGGTCCGGGTCGTACATCAGCGCTTCCTCGCCGTGCATCCGGAACGCGTCCGGGGCCAGGAACGCGCACTGCGCATACCCTTCGCATCGGGAAAGATCAACGACGACTCGCATCCCGGCCTCCACAGGGGCTGCAAGCTGCGGGCCCCGAAACCGGCTCCCGCCGGGTCCGCCTCCGCGCACCGCGAGGCGGCGCACCGCGCCAGTCGGGTCTCCGCAGGAAGAATTGGGTGATCGCGAGAAGGAATCCGTCGTCGCGCCCAGGCGACCGGCGACGACGACCGGCGGCGGTGAGACCGCCTAGAGATCCTGGTGTTTCACCCGATCAGCGTATGCCGCGCGCACACCGCCCGCACCCCGGGAAGCCCTGTGCCGGCGGCCCGGCCGCGGTCGGCCGGCCGACCGGCCGGCGCGCTCGGCCCGCGCCCGGCGGGTGGCCCGGCCGCCGCGGTGGTTCGGTGTCGGGAGGAGTGCCGGCAGGAGCAGGAGGTGTCCCGATGACCCCGGACCAGCCCGTACCCTCCCGTCCTGCCCCGCCCTCCCGTCCTACCCCGCCCTCCCGGCCCTTCCGTCCCACGGCACCGCAGCCCCTCTCCGAAGCGGCCTTCCGCGACCTGTACCGCCGGCTGCGGGGCCGGGCCCCGGACGGCGGGGCGGAACGGCGCGGCGCGCTGGACCGGCTGACGCCGGAGCGGGTCGTGGCGGCGGCCGCCGAGGTCAGGTCCGGGCGCACCGTGTCGCTGGCCGCGACCGTCGAGACCCGGTCCGGTCCGGACAGTCCGGAGCCCGCCTCCCACCGGATGACGGCTCCCACGCGCGGGGAGACCTGCGCACCCGGGCTCGCGTTCGCCCGTGACCGGTTCGCCATGAACGTCCACGGTGACGTCGACACCCACCTCGACGCGCTGTGCCACGTGATCTTCGACGGCGAGCTGTACGGCGGCGTCCCGGCGAGCACCGTGACACCGGACGGTGCCTGGGCGCTCACCGTCGATCTGGTGCGGGACGGCATCGTCGGGCGGGGTGTCCTGCTGGACGTCCCGCGCCTGCGCGGGGTGCGGTGGCTGGAGCCCGGCGACCAGGTGACCGCCGAGGACCTCGCCGCGGCCGAGGCCGCCCAGCGGACCACGGCCGGACCGGGTGACCTGCTGTTCGTACGGGTGGGCCACCGCCTGCGGCGCCGGACCCTCGGGCCCTGGGACGTGACACGGGCCCGCGCGGGCCTGCACCCGACGGCCATGGACTTCCTGGCCGACCGGGGCGTGTCGGTCCTGGGCTCGGACGGCAACAGCGACGCCGCGCCCAGCGCGGTCCCCGAAGTCGGGTTTCCCGTGCATGTGCTGGCCGTCAACGCCATGGGGCTGCATCTGCTGGACTGGCTGGACTTCGAGGACCTGGTACCGGTGTGCGAGCAGCAGGGTCGCTGGCACTTCCTGTGCGTGATCGCCCCGCTGCGGCTCCCGGCGGCGACCGGCTCTCCGGTGAACCCGATCGCCGTTCTCTGACCGTGCCGGTGTCCGGCGCCGGTGCGGGCCCACCCCGGGTGCCGCACCCCCGCACGGCGCGTACGTTCGAAGGAGGGAGGCCTGCGCCGGCCGCGGACCGCGCGAACAAGGACGGTGGTTGCCATGGACGCCCTGCCCCCGTACGACGTCATCGTCATCGGCACCGGTGCCGGCGGCGGCACGCTGGCCCACCGCCTGGCCCCGTCCGGCAAACGGATCCTCGTCCTCGAACGCGGCGGCTACCTGCCACGCGAACGCGACAACTGGGACTCCACGGCCGTGTTCGTGAAGGCCAAGTACCGGGCCCCGGAGTTCTGGCTGGACCGGCACGGCAACGAGTTCCCGCCCGAGGTGAACTACTACGTCGGCGGGAACACCAAGTTCTACGGCGCCGCGCTGTTCCGGCTGCGCCCCGAGGACTTCGGCGAACTCCGCCACCACGACGGCATCTCCCCGGCCTGGCCCATCGGTTACGACGACCTGGAGCCGTACTACACCCAGGCGGAGCACCTCTACCTGGTGCACGGCCGGCACGGCGAGGATCCCTGGGAAGGGCCGTGCAGCGCCCAGTACGCGTATCCGCCGGTCGAACACGAGCCGCGCATCGAGCAGTTGAGCATGGACCTGGAGAAGCAGGGACTGCACCCCTTCCACCTGCCGATCGGGGTCAACCTCACCCAGGACGAGGACGGCCGGGCCACCCACTCCAGCGTCTGCATCCGCTGCGACCGCGTGGACGGCTTCCCCTGCCTGCTGCGCGCCAAGTCGGACGCCCAGGTGATCTGTGTGGAGCCGGCCCTGGAGCACCCGAACGTGGAGATGATCACCAACGCCAGGGTGACCCGGCTGGAGACCGACGCCGGCGGACGCAGTGTCACCGGCGTCGTCGCGCAGCTCCCGGGCGAGCGGGAGGCCCGGTTCTCGGCCGACATCGTGGTCGTGGCCTGCGGGGCCGTCAACTCCGCGGCGCTGCTGCTGGCTTCGGCGAACGACCGGCATCCGCGCGGTCTGGCGAACAGCTCGGACGTGGTCGGGCGGCACTACATGCGTCACAACAACCTGGCGCTGATGGCCGTTTCGGAGGAACCCAACGACACCCGGTTCCAGAAGACCCTCGCCCTGCACGACTGGTACCTGGGCGCGGACGACTGGGAGTACCCGCTCGGCGGGATCCAGATGCTCGGCAAGTCGGACGCCGAGCAGATCCACGGCGAGGCCCCGCGCTGGGCCGGGGCGGTCATGCCGGACATGCCGTTCGAGGTCCTGGCCCATCACGCCGTCGACTTCTGGCTGTGCGGGGAGGACCTGCCGCAGCCGGACAACCGGGTGACCCTGGAGGACGACGGCCGGATCCGGCTCACCCTCGACGAGGGCAACAACATCGCCGGTCTCCAGCGCCTGCGGCACAAACTGCAGCACATGCTGGGCCATCTGGGCATGCACGAGCACGGTCTGCTGTCCCACAGCATCTACCTGCACAAGGGGATGCCGATCGGTGCCACCGCGCACCAGGCCGGCACGGTGCGTTTCGGCACCGACCCGGCGTCCTCCGCCCTGGACGTCAACTGCAAGGCGCACGACCTGGACAACCTCTACGTCGTGGACACCAGCTTCTTCCCGAGCATCGGCGCGGTCAATCCGTCCCTGACGGCCATCGCCAACGCCCTCCGGGTGGGCGACCACCTGCTGGAGCGGCTGGGCTGAGCCTCCGCCGGGCGTCCGGCCCCCTGCCGGGCCTGCGCCGGCGCCCGGCCCCCGACCGGGCGAAGTTCCTCCGCCGGGCAGCGCAACGCGCTCCGCCGGGGCGCGCCCACGTCTCTCCCCGGTGCTTGTCTGATGCCCGGATTGCCGGGCGACGGGCCCGGCGGAAGCGGGCACGCAGTGGAGGAGCAGGACATCGTGAGTTCCACCGAGGGGACGTCCGGGACACCGCAGAGCGTGATCCCCGCCCATCTGCTGCGCGGGCAGAAGGCGCTGGTGACCGGCGCGAACTCCGGTATCGGCAGGGCGACGGCCGTCGCCCTGGGCCGGGCCGGGGCCGATGTCGTGGTCAACTACGTGGCGGGCAAGGACGAGGCCGAGAAGGTGGTCGAGGAGATCACCGGATTCGGGGTCCGGGCGGCCGCCTACGAGGCGGACGTCTCCGACGAGCAGCAGGTCGTCGCCATGACGGACCGGATGGTCCGGGAGTTCGGCACGATCGACATCCTGGTCGCCAACGCGGGACTCCAGCGGGACGCCCCGTTCACCGAGATGACCCTCGCCCAGTGGCAGAAGGTCCTGGACGTCAACCTCACCGGACAGTTCCTGTGCGCCCGCGAGGCGACGAAGGAGTTCCTGCGCCGCGGTGTCGTGCCCGAGGTGTCGCGCGCGGCCGGGAAGATCATCTGCATGAGCTCGGTGCACCAGATCATCCCGTGGGCCGGGCACGTCAACTACGCCTCCTCCAAGGGCGGGGTGCAGATGATGATGGAGACGCTGGCCCAGGAACTCGCGCCGAAGAAGATCCGGGTGAACGCGATCGCCCCCGGGGCCATCAAGACCCCTATCAACCGCAGCGCCTGGGAGACGCCCCAGGCCCGGGAGGACCTGCTGCGGCTGATCCCCTACGACCGCATCGGCGACCCCGAGGACATCGGCCACGCGGCCGTGGGCCTCGCCTCCGACCTCATGGACTACGTGGTGGGCACCACCCTCTACGTCGACGGCGGGATGACGCTCTTCCCGGGCTTCGCCACCGGCGGCTGACACCGGCGGCCGACCCGTCCCATCCGCGCCGGCCCCGGAGAGACGACACATGCACACGGTCCACACGGTCCTGCTGGCGGACGTACCGGCGCAGACGCTGCCGGCCAGATCGATGATGGCCTTCACCCTGGCCTCCCACATCATCCTGGTGCCCCTGGGCGTGGCGCTGCCGCTGATCACGCTCGTCATGCACGGCTACGGCCTGCGCCGCGGCGACGCCACCGCCCTGCTCCTCGCCCGGCGGTGGTCGGCCGTCATGGCGGTGCAGTTCGCGATCGGCGTGGTCACCGGCACGGTGCTGTCCTTCGAGTTCGGACTGCTGTGGCCGGGCATGATGGGCCGCTGGGGCGATGTCTTCGGCATCGGCTTCGGCATCGAGGCATGGGCGTTCTTCCTGGAGGCCGTCCTCATCGCCATCTACCTCTACGGCTGGCGAAGGCTTCCCTCCCGGACCCACTTCCTGCTCGGACTGCCCCTGCCG
Source organism: Streptomyces hyaluromycini (assembly GCF_002217755.1). GTDB lineage: Bacteria > Actinomycetota > Actinomycetes > Streptomycetales > Streptomycetaceae > Streptomyces > Streptomyces hyaluromycini. The sequence goes on from NZ_BCFL01000017.1 coordinate 411,735, forward strand.
GTGGTGGCCCTGCTCGGCGCCTTCGGCATCCTGGCGGCCAACTCGTGGATGAACACCCCGCGCGGCTTCACCCTCGACTCCGCCGGCAACCCGGTCGACGTGAAGATCTGGAAGGCGGTCTTCACCCCGATGTTCGGCCCGGAGTACTGGCACTTCGTCTTCGCGATGTTCGTGACGGCGGGCTATGTCGTGGCCGGCGTCTACGCCACGGGATGGCTGCGCGGCCGCCGGGACCACTACCACCGGCTCGGCTTCACCATCCCCTTCACGCTCGCCGCGGTGTGCACGCCCGTGCAGTTCGTGCTCGGCGACTCCATCGCGCGCCAGGTCTTCCAGAAGCAACCGGTGAAGTTCGCCGGCATGGAGATCGTCTGGAAGACCGCCACCCACCAGACGGAGTACCTGTACGGCCGGCTCCACCCGGACGGCACCGTCACCGGCGGCATCGGGATCCCGGGGCTCGACTCCGTCCTGGCGGGCTTCCGCCCGGACACCCGGGTCACCGGACTCACCTCGGTCCCCGCGGCCGACCGGCCGACGCCCACCCAGGCCACCATCGCCCACTGGGCCTTCGACACCATGGTCGGGATCGGCTCGCTGCTGCTCCTGCTCGCGCTCTGGTACGGCGTCCTGTGGCTCCGGCGCCGCCGGCTGCCCGCCTCCCCGTGGTTCTTCCGCGCCGCGGCGTGCGCGGGCGTCGCCTCCGTGGCCGCCGTCGAGTGCGGCTGGATCACCACCGAGGTCGGCCGCCAGCCCTGGATCGTCTACCAGAACATGCGGGTGGCCGAGGCGGTGACGGCGACCCGCTCCACCGGCCTGTGGATCATGTTCGCGGTGGTCGTCGTCGTGTACGTCTTCGTGTTCGGATCGTTCCTCGCGGTGCTGCTGAAGATGCGCGCACGCTGGCGGCTCGCCGACGAGCAGGGCGGACCGCGCCCGCCGAAGCAGACACCGGAGTCCGACACACCCGAGACGGACACGCCGTACGGGCCCCGCCCGGCCGGGAGCCGGCTGTGATCGCCGGGGTCATGGCCGTCGTCCTGCTGCTCGCGGTGGCCGCCTACGCCTGCGGCGGGGGCACCGACTACGGCGCCGGTTTCTGGGACCTGACCGCGGGCGGCGCGGCGCGCGGCAAGCGTCCGCGCCGGCTGATCGACCACGCGATGGAGCCCGTCTGGGAGGTCAACAACGTCTGGCTGATCTTCGTACTGGTGATCATGTGGACGGGTTTCCCCGTCCTCTTCCAGCGGGTCTTCACCACGATGTGGCTGCCCCTGGCACTGGCCGCCGTGGGCATCGTGCTGCGCGGCGCCGGCTTCGCCCTGCGCAGGCCCGTCCGGCGGCTGGCCGGCCGACGCCTGTACGGGGCGGTCTTCGCCGTCTCCTCGCTGCTGACCCCGTTCTTCCTCGGTGCCGCGGCCGGCGGAGTGGCCTCGGGCCGGGCGACCGCCACCGCGACGGCGTCCACGGACGCCTGGGCCAACCCCACGTCCCTGCTGTTCGGCCTGCTGGCCGTCGCGGCCACGGCGACGCTCGGCGCCGTCTTCCTCGCCGCGGACGCCCGCCGCTTCGCCGCACCGGACCTGGACCGCTACTTCCGCCGACGCGCCTTTGGCGCCCTCGCCGCCGTCGCCGTGCTCGCCGCCGTCACCCTCTTCGTCACCCACGGCGACGCGCCCCATGTCTGGCACGGCCTCACGCACGGCGTCGGTCTCGTCTTCGTCGTCGTGGCGGTGCTGGCCACCCTCGCCACCGCATGGCTGCTGACCCGCCCTTCCGGGGCCTGGTCCCGGGTCACGGCGGTCGGCGTGGTCGCCGCCGCCGTCATCGCCTGGGGCATGGCGCAGCGCCCCTACCTCGTCCCGACCTCGCTGACCGTCGCCGAGGGCGCGGGGGCGCACACCACACTGCGCTGGCTGGGGCTCGTCACCCTCATCGCCGTCGTCCTGATCGTCCCCGCGGTCGCCTTCCTGTACTGGCTGGACACCCACGGCGAACTGGAGAGCCTCACCGACGCCGACCTGCGGCGGGACAGCCCTTAGGGCCTGTCGTTTGGATCCTGCCGGCGTCGCGGGCGTGGCACGCACTCCCCCACTGCCCTAAAGGCGTGGGGGACCCCCAGCCGCGTTGTCGTCACTCGCCGACGTCCCCCAGCCTTCGGCCGGGAGGTGCCCCCACCGCGTCGCCCGCCGCGGCAGCGGCTGATCGTCTACGCCTCCTCCGCCTTGCAGCTGCACGCACCACGCCCCGCTCGGGTCGGCCGACAAGGCACCGTGAGCCAGGCCGGCCTGATCCAACGACAGGCCCTAGGAGCCGTGCCGGACGAGTCCGGGCTTCCGGTTGTCGAGGGCCTCGTTGAGGGTGATGGCCGAGTCGATGAGGGCGAGATGGGTGAACGCCTGCGGGAAGTTGCCGAGCTGACGGCCCGTCGGGTCGATCTCCTCGGAGTACAGGCCCAGGTGGTTGGCGTACCCCATCATCTTCTCGAACACGAGCCTCGCCCGGTCGATGCGTCCCGCGCGCGCCAGGGCGTCGACGTACATGAACGTGCACAGCGAGAAGGTGCCCTCCGAGCCGCGCAGGCCGTCCGGCGAGGCGTCCGGGTTGTAGCGGTAGACCAGGCTGTCGCTGACCAGTTCCTCCTCCATGGCGTCCAAGGTCGACGCCCACATCGGATCCCCGGGGGTGAGGAACCCGACCGTCGCCATGCGCAGCAGCGAGGAGTCCAGGACCTCACTGCCGTAGTGCTGGACGAAGGCCCGCCGGTCCTCGCTCCAGCCCTTGGCCATGACCTGCTCGTAGACGGCGTCCCGTTCGGCCTGCCAGCGGCCGGCCGCGGACGGCCACCCCTTCGACTGGGCGAGGCGCAGCGCGCGGTCGAACGCCACCCATGACATCACCCGGCCGTACGTGAAGTCCTGGCGGCCGCCGCGGGTCTCCCAGATGCCCTCCTCCGCCTGGTCCCAGTGGTCGGCCAGCCAGTCCAGGTCCGTGCGCAGCGAGGTCCAGCCCCCGTGCCCGACCTGGAAGCCGTGCTGGTGCGCGAAGTAGATGCTGTCCAGCGCCTCGCCGTAGATGTCCAGTTGGAGCTGGGTGGCGGCGCCGTTGCCGATCCGGACCGGAGCGGACCCCTCGTAGCCCTCCCAGTGGTCGAGGATCTGCTCGTTCAGGTCGGAGGAGCCGTCGACCTTGTACATGATGTTGAGCGGGCCCGTGTTCCCGCCGCCGCCGGCCCGCTCCTTGACCCGGTCGCTCAGCCAGATGATGAACGCCCTCGCTTCCTCCGTGAAGCCCAGTCCCAGCAGGGCGTACACGGAGAAGGAGGCGTCCCGGATCCAGGTGAAGCGGTAGTCCCAGTTGCGTTCGCCGCCCAGTTGTTCCGGGAGCGCCGCCGTGGGAGCGGCCACCACGGCACCGCTGGGCGCGAAGGTCATGAGCTTCAGCGTGATCGCGGACCGCTCCACCACCTCCCGCCAGCGCCCGGTGTAGCGGGACTGCGCCAGCCAGGAGCGCCAGAACTCCGCCGTCTCCTCGAAGAGCCGTTCGTGTTCGTCGCGCCGGACCTCCCTGGGCGGTCCCCCGGCACCCATCTCCAGAATCAGCCCGCGCTGCTGACCGGCCTCCAGCGTCAGCGTGACCTGCAGGTCGGCGTCCCGGTGCGTCAGAATGTCCCCGAGCCGCTCGTCCTCCGGCTCCCGGATCGGGTGCACGGTGAGTTCCGTGCCGTCCTCCGCGACGAAGACCGCCCCGTGCGGGGTGATGTGCACCTCGTGTTTGCTGAGCCCGTAGTCGAACCGTGGGGCGATCTCCACGTCGAACGTCATGGTGCCGCGCACACAGCGGACCAGGCGGACCAGCCGGTGCCGGTCCGTGACCGTCGTCCCGGTCACGGGCATGAAGTCGACCACCTCACCGGCGCCCGCCTCGGTCATGAACCGGGTCACCAGGATCGCGGTGTCGGGCAGGTACAACTGCTTGGTCGAATGGGTCGGATGCGCCGGCCGGACCGTGCAGTGGCCGCCCCTGTCCTTGTCCAGAAGCGCCCCGAACACACTCGGCGAGTCGAACCGCGGGGAGCAGAACCAGTCGAGCGTCCCGTCGGTGGTGACCAGCGCCGCCGTCTGCAGATCGCCGATCAGCCCGTGGTTCTCGATGAGCGGGTATTCGTCCATCGGGGCGCCCCTTCCGGCATGCGATTCACCCGAATGCACCCCCTCGGTCAGCCTATGCCGGAGCACCTGCTCCGGCTCGTCGGGCGGCGGCGGTGCGTGAGCGTCCGCTTCAGGCCGCTTCAGGGCCCGGACGGCGACAGCGGGAGGCGGGCGACGACGGCGGCGCCGTGCGGGCGGGGTTCGACGCGGAGAGTGCCGTGGTGCTGACGGGCGATGTCGCGGGCGATGGCCAGCCCGAGGCCGGCTCCGCCCAGGTCCCGGCTGCGGGCGTCGTCCAGGCGGGTGAAGCGCTCGAAGATCCGCTCACGGTCGGCCTCGGGAATGCCGGGTCCGTCGTCGGTCACCTCCAGTACGGCCAGGCGGGCGTCCTGGTCGGTGCGCAGCACCAGTTCGATGCGGCGGTCGGCATGCCGTTGGGCGTTGTCGAGGAGGTTGGTGAGGAGCCTGACCAGCCAGCCGCGGTTGCCCTCCACGGTGAGGCCCGGTTGCAGCCTGGTGTCGACGGGGAGCCGGTCGCCGTGGCGCGCGGCGACGGTCGTACGGCAGAGTTCGGCCATGTCCAGCGGGACGCGGCTGACCGGCTCGGCCGCATCCAGACGGGCGAGGAGCAGCAGGTCGGAGGCGAGGTCCTGGAGCCGGACGGTGTCCTCCAGGGCGTCGCTGACCAGGTCGGGCCACAGGGCCGGGTCCGGATGGGCGAGGGCGACCTCCAGCTGGGTGCGCAGGACGGTGATGGGGCTGCGCAGTTCGTGCGAGGCGTCGGCGATGAACCGGCGCTGGCGCACGACGGCGTCCTCCAGGCGGTCGAGGGTGGTGTTCATGGTGCGGGCGAGGCGGGCTACCTCGTCCTGGGCGGCCGGTACCGGGACGCGGCGGTGCAGGGCGTGTCCGGTGATCTCGGCGACCTCGGCGCGGATGGCCTCCACCGGACGCAGGGCCCGGCCGGTCACCCACCAGGTGACCAGGGCGACGGTGGCCAGCAGCAGCGGTGTGCCGATGCCCAGCGCGGCCTTGGTGATCTCGTCGGCCGCGTCCGCGTCCCGCAGCGACGTGCCCGCGTACACGGTGACCGTGCCGCCGGGGGTCCGGGCGGTGACGGCGACGATCCGCTGGCGGTGTCCTTCGCCGAACGGTTCGCCGGACCAGGTGGCGCGCAGCTTGCCCTCGTGCGGGCGCAGGTGGGCGACGGCCGGGCGGCCGACGAGGTTCTGGCTGGCGGCCACCACGCGCCCGCCGCTGTCGACGACCTGGATGAAGTCGGCGCCGTGGGAGAGCGGCAGCAGGTCGGGCAGCTTGCCCTCGGCGGCCAGCTGACCGACGGTGTCCGCCTGCGCGGTGGCCGCGTCGTTGGCGTTGCGCTGGAGGTCGGTGTGCAGCATCGCGAACAGCGCGAAGGAGGCCGCGGTCAGTGCGAGGGCGACGACCGCGGTCGCCCCGAGCGTCGCCCGGGCCCGCACCGATCCCGGCCACGGGTGCCGTACGAGCCGCACGAGCCGCACGGCGGCGAAGCGCAGGCGCCGGATCGCCGCCGGCATCTCGCCGGCGCGCGGGACGAGTCGTCCCGGCCGGGTCCTAGCCACCGTCGGCCGCCAGCCGGTAGCCGGCGCCGCGGATGGTCTCCAGGGCGCAGCGCCCGAAGGCGGTGTCGATCTTGCGGCGTACGGCGCTGACGTGGACCTCGACGACATTGGGGTCCGCCTCGGAGGCCGAGTCCCAGACGTGTTCGAGGATCTCGCGCTTGGACACCACCTCGCCGGCCCGCCGGGCCAGGTACTCCAGAATGGCGAACTCCCGTGCCGTGAGCCGGACTTCGGTGCCGCTGCGGACGCAGGTGTGCCCGGCCGGATCGATCACCAGGTCACCGAGCCGGAATGCCGGAGGGACCCGGTGGCCGGTGCGACGGTGGAGCGCGCGGAGCCGGGCGACCAGGACGACGTAGGAGAACGGCTTGGACAGGAAGTCGTCGGCACCGGTGTCCAGCGCCTCGGCCTCGTCGTACTCCCCGTCCTTGGCGGTGAGCATCAGGATCGGTGTGTCGCTCCCGGCCGAACGCAGCCTGGCGCAGACCCGGTAGCCGTTGAGGCCGGGCAGCATGATGTCGAGCACGACCACGTCGTAGCTGCGCTCCAGGGCGAGCCACAGTCCCTGGTTCCCGTCGTGGGCGACATCGACGGTGAACCCTTCCGCCCTGAGACCTCGCTGCAGAGCGGCAGCCAGCCGCTTCTCGTCCTCGACCACCAGTACGCGCACGTCATACAGCCTCGCACGCCGGACGGACGGTGGCTGAAGACGCCTTCAGCCACCTTCAGCCTGGCTTCAGCAACGGCGTTCCAAGCTGATCGCAGCCGCCGGCACCGGGCCGGTCGAGGCGATCAGGAGCCCGAGCATGTCCCACCCCGAACCGCCGCAGCAGCAGCCCGAGTCGGCGCCGGACTCACCGGTCGAGCCGCCGAAGCCGGCCGAGTCGCCCAAGACCTTCCGGGCACGCCTTCCCCGGGTCAGCCGGCGTCGTGGGACCGTCCTCGGCGTCGCGGTTCTCCTGGCGGCTGCGGCCGCGACCGGCACTGTTGCGGTCGTCCACCACGACCATGGTGAGAAGGGCGAGCACGGCCGGTTTGCGGCAGCGGGCAGTCAGGCGGACGGCCGCGGCGACCGGCAGGGCGGACACGGGCAGGCCCGAGGCGGTCGCGGCGGCCGGAACGGCGCATCCGGGCTCGACGGCAACAGCCAGGGCACCCAGAGCGGTCAGGGCAGCAGCCAGAGCGGTCAGAGCGCTTCGGGGACCCTCGCGCCCGCGCCGCTGCCGGCGGTTTCGGCCGCGGCGGCGATCGAGGCGGCCGGCAAGGCGGTCCCCGACAGCAAGACGGAGGCGCTGCGCGTGGTCACCGAGCAGGGCGGCGGAAGCGCGTGGGAGGTCGAGGTGCTGGGCGCCGACGGCGTCCGGCACCTGGTCACCATCGACGGTGCCGGCGGCACCGTGACCGGCAACACCGTCGCGCCGGCCACCTCGGACACGACGAACTGACGGCCCGGGCCGGCTCCGCCCGCCCCCCGGACGTCTCCTGGTGCTGCGGCTGTTCGTCTTCGCCGATTCCGTTGGTGACAGGGCCCGGATCGCAGGAGGTCTTCGGCCGGCTCATGCCTGGTCGCTCCGCGTCGGGCCGCTGCCGCGGGTTCCGGCGGGTGAGGTGCGGTCGCGCGGCTGTGCGAGGGGAAGGCCGGGCGGGTAGAACTGCGCGTACCAGCGACGCAGTGTCTTGATGCCCTGTTCGTGCGGCAGCAGGATCGGGTGTGGTCGGTGGATCTTGTGATCCCAGATCCGGAGCTCCTCGCGCACCTCGCCCAGGGCCTGCGTGCGGAAGACGGCCTTGAGCGCGGGCGTCAGGAACGGGAACCGGGCCGGCTTGCGGATGTAGTACAGCATCCGCATCTCGCTCGTGCGCTCGTCGACAGGGGTGGTGAGGGCGACGGCGGTCAGCGACAGGACGGGGCCGTGGGTGCGGACCACCATGACGCCCGGTCCGTACATGAAGGCGTCGAAGGTGTTGTCGATGTCCCGGCCGAGGACGCGCCGGCGGATCCGGCCACGGGCTTCGGCGAAGGGGCCGTCCGACCGCCAGTCCTGGGCAAGCGGTTCGCTCTGGCCGTGGATGAAGTGGAAGTGGGACTCGTCGACGATGTTCTCGCGCATCTCCTGGACGTGGATGCGCGCGCGGCAGGTGTCGTCGATCGGCTTGGCGAACCGCCTTGACGCCGCCTCCGGGATCTCCGGCACCTCCCATGACGGATCGTCCGGCCCGGCGTGGACGAAGACGAGCCCACTGTGCTCACGGACCGGAAAGCCGCCGAGGGACACCTTCGGGACCCGGTGCGCGAACGGGGCCTGCACGCACCGCCCGTCCGGACCGAACCGCCAGCCGTGGAACGGACATTCCACGGTGCCGTCCACGACCTTGCCGCCGGCGCCGAGGTGCGCACCGTAGTGGGGGCAGTGCGCGTCCCGTACGGCCGGCCGGCCGTCGGCTCCCCGGAAGGCGACGAGCGCCCGTCCGAAGTAGTGGAGGCTGACGACCCTGCCCGGACGCAGCTCGGCGCTGCGGAGCACGGCGTACCACCCGTGCGGAACGGCCGGCATCGGGTAGTCGTCGGCTCGCGGGTCGCGCGGCAGGGCGGCAAGCTTGTCATGGCGCCGACGAAGAGGCATGGGGGGATGCTAGCGAGGGCCCGGCTCCCGCACCGCCGGCAGCGGCTGGGGAGCCGAACTCGCCGCCTAGGAAAGGAACTTGTAGCCGCTCCAGCCGCTCGCGATCTGCACCCGCGGACCGAACGAGCCCTTTCCGTCCCCGCTGTTGCGCCACACCTTGCCGCTGGTGTCACGGGAGACCAGGTCCGGCCTGCCGTCGTCCGTGATGTCGCCGACCCCGACGACCGCGTTGTACGAACCGCCCCAGTTCGACAGCACCTTGACGCGGGCCGCGAACGTGCCGTCGCCCTTGCCGTTGTAGCGGTAGACGTTGTCGGACGTGTCCTGGGCGAGGAGGTCGGCCTTGCCGTCGCCGGTGATGTCACCGGTGCCGACGATCTTCTTGTAGCCCTTCCAGTTGTCGTAGAGCCTGACGCGGGCGGCGAGCTTGCCGGTACTCGTCCCCTTGTAGAGGTAGACCGCTCCGGTGGACGCGTTCCTCGCGATCAGGTCCGGGCGTCCGTCCCCGCTCACGTCGCCGGGCGAGGTGAACGCGTTGTACTGCGTCCAGCCGCTGGTCCCGAGGGTCGTGTACGACGTCGACGGCTTGACCGCCGCCCCGCAGCCCGGCTTGTACAGCCGCAGCGCGCCGCTGCTGTAGCGGACCAGGACGTCGTTGCAGCGGTCGCCGCTGAGGTCGCCGAAGGGGATCGCCGTGACGGTCGTGGGCCAGCCGGTGCCCGTGTACTTGTCGCCGAACTTGCCCGTCCCCGTGCCGCTGTGGAAGGTCAGCCCGCCCGAGGAGTTCAGGGTGAGCAGGTCGCCGCGGCCGTCCGGGCCGTCGGGGCTGACGAAGTCGCGGCGCACCGCGGCCCCGCGCTCCAGGAAGCCGTCGCCGCCGGTCACCGTGTCCGGCGTGGCGGTGCCGAGGCCGGTCGCCTTCAGGGTCCAGGTGTAGCGGCCGTTGGGGAAGTAACTCCCGCCCGCCGTCCTGCCGTTCCAGGTCGCCGTCACCCGGGCCGCGGTCGCGCCGCCGGTGAGGGTGCGGGCGGCCTTGCCGTTCGCGCCGCTCTGGACCGAGGTGAGGGTGAGCGACCAGGAGGTGGCCGGGCGGGACAGCACCCAGGTGCCCTGGAAGGGCGATCCCGGGTCCACGTAGTCGCCGACCGACGTCTCGAAGGCCGTCACGGCGGACGGGGCGATGCCCGTGGTGGTGACGTGGGTGCGCTCGTAGTCGTCGAACCAGGCGACCAGACCGGTGTACTCGTCGACCGTCCAGCGGTAACGGCGGTCCACGGAGCCCTTGTCGGGCAGGTCCGAGGCGATCGTGCGGGTGGTGCCGGTGGCCGCCTCGGTGAGGACGAGCGTGCCCGCGCCGTGGTCGTGGCGGACGGTGAAGCCGTCGCCGAGCAGCACGTCGCCGGGGGTGACGGCCCTGGACGTACCGGCCTTGGTGTCGTACACGCCCGCCGAGTCCGTCCCGCAGGCCCAGTACACCCAGCGCCCCGCCGCCTGGAGTTCGCTCGGCACGCAGGCCAGGCCCGGGACGGTCACCGTGGTGAGCGTCTTCGCCAGCGGAATGCTGTACGAGGTCAGCTTGCCGACGGTGCCGGCGCTCCACAGGGTGGAGCCGTTCAGGGCTGCGGCGCGCACGGACCGCTTCAGCCTCTGCCCCTGGCCGAACTCGCCGACGTACTGCGCCGGGCCGGTGCCGCCGGAGTCGAAGACGGCGTAGTCGTCGGAGACGTCGACGATGTGGCCGCCCTGGCCGCCGAAGTCCAGGTCGTGGCCGCCGATCTCCACCAGCCGGTCGTCGCCGAGGCTCTCGCCCTCGTCGGTGCCTCCGTTCGAGTCGAGGTAGACGTCCCGGGCGTCGAGGTTCCCCCACAGCGCCGAGCACGTGGTGCCCTCGTACGGGCAGAGGGCGGCGTAGACCGAGCGGCTCGCCGTGGCCTCGGACGCCGTCAGCGTGGCGGAGCCGTCGGTGGTGAGGGTGCGCACGGACGTGGTGTCCGCGGTGGCGTCCGGGTCGTCCTCGGCGACCCGCAGGCTGCCGCGGCTGAGCGCGATGCCCGTCTTGGCGTTCTCCACCGCCGGGGCCTGCTGGACCTTCGCCAGGTTCAGCGTGCCGTCCTCGGCCTGGCTCACCCGCCGCACCCACCAGTCGGTGGCGTCGGTGCCGCCGGTGACCAGCGCGCTGCCGTCACCCGCCGCCAGCGTGTACTGGCCGGCGCTCGCCAGCAGGGTCTGCTGCACCGAGGGGTCGTCCACATTGACCGCGAGCAGCTGGGAGCCGAGCGCGCTGGAGGACAGCGGCAGCAGCAGCCAGTCGCCGACCAGGACCGGGGCGCCGTCGAGCGCGCCCGGGTGGGCGGGCAGCGTGACGACCTGCTCGGCGGCGGCGAGGTCGGTGCGGGACTTCAGGTGCAGCTCGGCGGTGCCGGACTGGTACCAGCCGATGCGGTCCTCGCTCATCACGTAGTGCGAGGCGTAGGTGGCGTCGGTGAACACGGTGGTGGTCACGGCCGACGCGATGTCGATGTAGCGGAGCGTGCCGAAGGTGTCCTCCGACACGAACACACCGGCGGAGTCCGCGGCGAGCACGTCCTCACTCCCGACGTTCGTCGCGTCACCGGTGACCTTGCGGGTGCGCCACTCGCCGTCGACCTTGTCGATCAGGGAGTTGGTGGTGACGATCGTGCCGCCGGCGAGGGCCCGGTAGTAGCCCTGCCCGTACTGGCCGGAGCTGTTCCAGCTCACCTTCTTGGAGGTGGCCGTCGCCGGATCCCACAGGGTGGCGTACGCGTCGTTGGCCGTGGTCGGCAGGGCGACCAGGTCGCCGTCCGAGCCGTACCAGGCGTCACGGCACTCGGAGCCGATGTTCGTGCAGCCCGTGCCCGGTGTGTAGACGCCGTCGGCGTTCTCGACGGTGACGGTCCTGCCGCTCGCGTAGTCGGTCCACAGCAGTCCGGCCCTGCCGGTCTGCCGGTGCAGGAAGCCGGTGCCGCCCGCGACGTACGGGCGGTCGGTGCGTGGTGTGGTGGAGCCGGGGTCGACCAGTGTGATCGCGGTGGTGTCGGCCTCTGCCGCTTCCGCGGAGCCGCCGCCCTCCGACAGGACCACGACGGACGCGGCCACGACGGCGACCGCGAGCGAGGAGACGGCGGCGGCAAGCCCGCCCCGTCTCAGGGCGTGTCTGCCCACGTGATGTTCCCTCCCCCACGAGGGTCCGCACCCTCACACAAGTGCCCGGATCTTACCAAGGGACGGCAAAGGCCAGGCAATACCCGCACGGTACGACAGCCCGCGCCATGACCGGCCGCGTCACGACGGCGCTGCGTAACAGTGGACGGCCACCGTCTGGTGCGGGCTCCACTGCTGCTCGACCGTGGCCATCAGCTCCCAGCCCAGCCGCTCGTACAAGGCTGCGGCGGCAGTGTCGGACGTGACGACGTCGAGCACCGGATGCAGGCCGCGACGCCGCGCCTCCTCCGCCGCCCGGCCGATCAGCAGCGCACCGATCCGATGTCCCCGCGCCCACGGGGCGACGAACAGTCTGCCGACCACGGCGGCCATGGCCCGCGTCGTCCCGTTCCGCTCGCTCCACAGCGTCGGGGCCAGATCGCCTTCGCCGGCGGGGGTCAAACCGACATGCCCGGCCAGGCGGCCGTCGAGGTCGGCAACCCAGGAGCCCAGCAGGGGACCGCCCGACAGCCACTCGCCGGGCCGGTCGGGCCAGTTCAGCGGATAGCCGTCAAGCCGATGGACCTCCGAGAGGACCCGCACACATTCCTCGACATCGCCGTCAGCCCTCGGCCGGACAGAGGGGCCCGGCCTCTCGCCAGGCACCCCGAAGCTCTTGATGTTCACTCCGGAACAGAAGCACAGGCCACAGAGCCGGGCGAGCGGCGGCGGCTCAACGGCGAGGGATGCCGGGTGAGGGATGCCGCCCGGCGCCGAGGGTGACTCGGGGTCGGCGGAGTGCGAAATATGCGGATGCGCGTGTTCTATGACGTCAGTCACAGCGTTCCGCCAACCTACCGGCGCGCTTAGTAGATGCGGCATGGCAGACATTTGGGCATTTGTCCGTCTTGGCTCGGATGTGGATCCCGACGCACGTTCCGGTACTCCGCCCGGCCGGCGCACCCGCCCACCGCCCCGTTCTGCAAGGCTTCTGACGTCGCGTCAGCTTTCCCTCCCGCCGTCACAGGCGGACCGGAGGCCCGCGCACTGCCCTGGCGAGGTCCCGGGGACCTACGAGGCGACGTAGTGGCGGGACCCCTTTGCGCTCCCTGTGAAGCCGTCCTAAGAATGACGACCCACAGGACGTCGCCGCAGTTCGGAACCGGTGTTCACGCATGGTCGACCGCGCACCGGGCGCTCGGCGTCACCGAGCGAGTAGGAGCCCCCCACATGAACTCGTCCCGTATGTCCGCGAGACCCCTCGCTCTCGCTCTCACTCTCGGCCTGGGTCTGGCCTCCGGCGTGCTGGGCACGGCGGTGGCGGCGAGCGCCCGGACGGCCGCCGCCCCGTCCGCTTCCGCCGGTACCTCCGTGGCGCGGTACGACGGGTCGGGCGAGGAGGCCGCGAACAACAAGGCGTTCTTCGAGGCCGTGCTCAAGTCGGTCGCCGAGAAGCGGGCCGCCCAGCCCGGCGCGCAGGCGGTGACCGTCTACTACAACGCCTCCCACGCACCGAGCTTCCGTTCGCAGATAGCGAGCGCGGCCGCGATCTGGAACAGCTCCGAGTCCCACGTCAAGCTCCAGGAGGCTTCGAGCGGTGCCGACTTCTCCTACTACGAGGGCAACGACCAGCGCGGGTCCTACGCCTCCACCAACGGCCACGGAAGCGGCTACATCTTCATCGACTACTCCCAGAGCCGGCGGTACGACTCGGTCCGCGTCGTCGCCCACGAGACCGGGCACGTGCTGGGCCTGCCGGACGACTACAGCGGGCCGTGCAGTGAGCTGATGTCGGGCGGCGCCGCCGGCACGTCCTGCACCAACCGCTACCCGAACGCCGCCGAGCGCTCGCGTGTCGACCAGCTGTGGGCCACCGGACTCGCGCAGGCCCCGGGCACGGTGAACCAGCCCGCTGACCAGACGGGCACCGCACCGTCGGTACCGACCGTGATACCGGGCCAGGGTCCGTGGGGTGCGCTCCTCGGCACGCCCTGGAGCTGATCGCGTTCCCGAGCGGGAAACGGCTCGCTGTCGAGGGCGGCTTCGGCCGCCAGGGCCTGTAGGCCACGACGGCCCGTCCGTGCGGGGAGGCGGAGGCTACTTTTTCTTGCCGTTGCCCTGCCCGCCGTTCGCCTGGCTGTTGGCAGACGCGTTGCCGGAAGCGCCGGTCTCTCCCGCCGTGCCGTTTGCGGAGTTCGCGGCGCTTTTGCCCGACTTGCCCGCACCGGTCGAGTGGCCCGGCTTGGCCGTCGCCGCTGCCAGCTGCTCGGCGCAGTAGGCGGCGACCTTGTCCGCACCGCCGGCCGCCGCGACCAGCCGCTGCCAGGCGGTCGCGGCCAGCGCCTTGCCATGGCCCTGGATCTGCTCGTAGGCACGGCAGTGGGCTTCGGTGTCCTGGGCGGTGGCGGGCCGGTCCGCCGGCCGATCGCTGCCGGAGGAGGGTGACGGGGCCGCCCCGCCCGGCCGGTCGGAGGCGGCCGCCGACGGGTTCGTCGTTCCCCGGCCGTGGCCGGCGCCCTCGGTGGAGGAGCCCGCGGAACCGATGGCCGCGACCGCCACACCCCCCAGCGCGAGGCTGGCGAAGACCACGCCGAACGTCAGCTTCGCCGGGCGCCCGGCCCGCCGCTCCGCAGCCGGCCGCCAGTCGTCCCGGCGCCGGGTACGTGCACGATGCGCGCCCGCGGCGCGAGCGGCCCGGAACGCGGCCACGGCCTGCTGCTCGCCCTGGGACGCGAGATCGCCTGCGCGGACTGCGGCGGCCAGTGCCGTTTCCAGCGCGGCGTCGTCCCCCGCGTCCCAGGGGTCGGACAGGGCGCCGCCGGGCTGCACACGTCGACGGCCCCGTACCCCGTCACCGCCCAGCCGTTCACCCATGTCCGCTTCCGTTCCTGTCCGACCGATTCGATTCGTCCGCTGCCCCGGATCCGACGCCTGCCGGCCGATCCTGTCGGTCCTGTCGCGGTTGTCGTTCATGTCGACTCCCCCAGCGCGCGGGAAGCCACATCCGTCACACCCTCCTCCGCTTCGCCACCGATGCCCAGCTGACGGCCGAGGCGTTTCAGGCCCCGGTGGGCGGCGGTGCGCACCGCGCCCGGCCGCTTGCCCAGGACGCGCGCGGCGGCGGGACCGTCCAGACCGACCACGACCCGCAGGAGCACGGCCTCCGCCTGGTCCCGCGGCAGTCCGCGGATCAGCTCCAGGGCCCGCTCGGTGGAGAGGGACTCCAGAGCCTGCTCGTGCGTGTTGTGCGGGCCGGCCAGATCCAGTACGTCCTGGTCGGTGCCGCCGGCCTGGGGCCGCACGCGCCGGCGACGCAGATGGTCCAGTGCCCGGTGCCGGGCGATGGTCGCGGTCCAGCCGCGGAAGCCGGCGCCGTCGCCCTGGAAACGGCCGAGGTCGCGGGCTATCTCCAGCCAGGCGTCGGACGCCACGTCCTCCGCCTCGTCGCCGACGACACCACGGAGGAAGCCGAGCAGGCCCGGCTGCACGATCCGGTAGGCGACCGCGAAGGCGGCCTCGTCGCCGTCCTGGGCGCGCGCCACCGCCGCGCCCAGTTCCCCGTCGTACTCCTGTACGCGCCGGGGTTGCCGTACCTGGCCCAAGATCGCCCTCGTTCGCACCGTTCACAGCCGAGTCCACGTCGTCCGCCGTGCTCCGGTCGCACCGACGGCCCCATGGTGACCAGCGCGCGAGCTCACAGAAACGTCACAACGACACAGGAGCCCCCGCAGTATCACCCGTCCGAGCCGGGTGACGCTTCCCACAGGACCTGCGCTGGGGAGGAGGGCGGGCTCGGTACCGCATCGGCAGCGGCGATTCGCCGGCGACGGCGCCGCGGCCCGCCCCCTGGCCCCCTCTCCGTGCCGTTCGTGACTCCCCCCGTGAGCGGTACGGAGAGGGATGGACAGACCGGCAACGAGCGGTCGCTCCGTCTCCCGGCACCGCCGGGCCGTGTGATGCTTCGGCACCCTCGTGCGCTCCCACTGTCATGAGTACGTACCTCCGTCTGCGAGCGGTACCGGCCCCGGCACTGCGCAACAGTCCGGCTTGGCTGGAACGGCTTTTCGCGAGCGATGCGGCGACCGTCCGGCACCCGGCCGGCCGGTGCACCGAAGAGGTGCTGGACGAGTGCTGCCTGGACCAGGAGCGCATCTACACCGGCGCACCACCGGCCGGTCCCGGGGACCGGCCCCAGGCCCAGGTGGTGCTCGGCGGCCGCCCCGTGTTCCGCACCGACCGGCGAAAGCCTCCGTTGCTGGTACTCACGGCGGCCCAGGCCCGCCGGGTGGCCGAATTCCTGGAGCAGACCGACTTCGAGGCACTGTGGGACTTCGCCCGGGACGGACTGCTGCCCCGCTACGGCGGAGCGCCCGCGGAGCCCGAGACGGCGCGTGCGTTCGCCGTGGCGCACCGGGAGCTGCGGGCGTTCTACGTGCACACGGCCAGGTGCGGGGACGCGGTGGTGAAGTGGCGATCCGAGAAGTGAGCGGTGGCGATCCGAGGCGGGAGGTGTAACGGTTTCGGCCCGCTGCGCTCTTTCCATGCGGACGACCACGTCGGTCGGCTGGGAGAGGAGGCAGGACTCGTGCAGTGGACGGGCGACAACGGCGCAGGGTACGGCGAGGAGCCGTCCGCCGGCGTCGGGTACGGGTATGCCCACGGCCACGAGGGCACCGGCGGCGGCATCACCGCCGGCACGGCCACGGCGGAGCCGGAGCCCCGGACCGCCGGTGCGACAGTGCTCGTCGCCGGGCCGGACCACCCCGCCACGGCGGAGCGGGACTCTCCGCACGGTGCCGTCATCACTGTGCTGCCGACGGACCACGACGACTCCGGCCGTCCCGCACCGGAGCCGGACACGCCGGAGAACGATCCGGCACGGCCCGTCTTCGTGGACGCCTCGGGGCGCCGCCAGCGCCGGGTGCGGCGCGCCGCACGGCTGCTGGTGATCCCCGCCGGCGTCTATGTCGCCCTGCTGGTCAGCGCGTTGCTGGGCGGCCCCGCCATCAGCGCTCCGTTCGTCCCGCTCCCGGACACCACGCACCCGGCCGCGCCCCGGGCGACCGCCCCCGGATCTCCCGCCGGTACGGGTCGCGCGGCGGGGAACGCGGGCTCCGGCGCGACGGACGAGAACGCCCGCGCCACGACGCCGCGGACGGCCGTCGGCCGGACCGGCCGGCCGACGGCCGCGACCACCCCCGTGGCCACGTCCGCGACCACCGCGACGCCCACCGGAACCACCTCCCCGACCGCCGCCCCGACCACGACCGCGACCGCCCGTCCCACCACCGGTGCCAGTGCCACCACCGGCACGGACGCGCCCTCCGCCAAGGGGCGCGCCAAGGCCGCGTCCCACAAGCCCGTGAAGTGACCCAAGGCCCTGACGTGACCGACCAGACCGACCCGACCGACCCGACCGATCGCCGGCGCCGCACCGCCGTGCCCCGCCGCCGGGACCGTACCCGCCGGGTCACCCCCCGCACCCACTGGCTGCTGCTGGGCGTGCTCGTGGTGACCCTGTCGGCGGCCCTCCTGCTGCAGGGCTACACCCACCACATGTTCGGGATCACCTCGGACGACGTGACCGGCCCCCGTGGCCGGAGCGGGACAGTTCCCGGCCAGGTGGCCCACGGCGGCCCCGTGATCGCGAACGCCGCCGGCTCCCCGCACACCGCCCGCCCGAAGGCCCGCACCATCGCCCTCACCTTCGACGACGGCCCCGACCCCGTCTGGACGCCGCGCATCCTCGACGTGCTGCGCCGCAACCAGGTGCACGCGACCTTCTTCGTCGTCGGCACCCAGGTCGTCGCCCACCCCGAGCTGGTCCGGCGGATCGTCGCCGAGGGCCACCAGATCGGCATCCACACCTTCACCCACCCCGACCTCTCCCGCCTCGCCCCGTGGCAGCGTTCCCTGGAGCTGCGCGAGACACAGCTGGCGGTGGCCGGCGCGGCCGACGTCACCACCGCGCTGCTGCGGCCGCCGTACTCCTCGGAGAACGACGCGCTGGACGACGCCGACTGGTCCGTCCTGAAGCAGGCCGACACGGCCGGGTACGTCACGGTGCTCTCCACCCTGGACGCCGAGGACTGGCAGCGCCCCGGCACGGCCCGCGTCCTCGCGAACGCGACACCGCACGGCAGGGCCGGGCAGATCGTGCTGATGCACGACGCCGGCGGTGACCGCTCCCAGACCGTCGCCGCCCTGAACACCCTGATCCCCCGGCTCAAGGCACAGGGGTTCCGGTTCTCGACGGTCGGCGCCGCGGTCGGCATGGCCGCCCCCGTCCGGCCCGCCGGAGCGGGCGACCACCTCCAGGGAATCGCCCTCATCAGGATGCTGCAGCTCGGCGACCGGACCATCCGGCTGCTCGGCGTGCTGATGTACGCGGCCGGAGCGATCAGCGTGCTGCGCGCGGCCGTCGTCCTGGTGGCGGCCCACCGGCACCGACGGCTGCGGGCAGGGCGCCGGGCCAGGCCCTGGGGACCGCCGGTGACCGAACCGGTCAGCGTCATCGTCCCGGCGTACAACGAGAGCGCCGGAATCGAGGCGGCCGTACGCTCCCTGGTCGCCTCGGACCATCCGGTGGAGATCATCGTGGTGGACGACGGCTCCACCGACGGCACCGCCGACCTCGTGGAGGCCCTCGGTCTGCCGGGAGTGCGGGTGATCCGGCAGCGGAACGCCGGCAAGCCCGCCGCGCTCAACACCGGTCTGGCCGCCGCCACCTGTGACCTGGTGGTCATGGTCGACGGCGACACCGTCTTCGAACCCGGCACCGTCCGCATGATCGTGCAGCCCTTCGCCGACCCCCAGGTGGGTGCCGTCTCGGGCAACGCGAAGGTCGTCAACCGCGGTGGCCTGCTGGGCCGTTGGCAGCACATCGAGTACGTCATCGGCTTCAATCTCGACCGTCGCCTCTTCGACCTCGCCGAGTGCATGCCGACCGTGCCCGGTGCGGTCGGGGCGTTCCGGCGCCGGGCGCTGCTCGCCCTCGGCGGGGTCAGCGACGTCACCCTCGCCGAGGACACCGACCTCACCATGGCACTGTGCCGCTCCGGCTGGCGTGTGGTGTACGAGGAGGGCGCGGTGGCCTGGACCGAGGCCCCCGCGTCCCTGGGCGCCCTGTGGCGGCAGCGGTACCGCTGGTGCTACGGCACCCTGCAGGCGATGTGGAAGCACCGCGGCGCGCTGGTACAGAGCGGCGCCGCCGGCCGACTCGGCCGCAGGGGCCTGCTCTACCTCCTCCTCTTCCAGATCCTGCTGCCCCTGCTCGCCCCCGTGGTCGACGTCTTCGCCCTCTACGGCCTGGTCTTCCTCGACCCGCTGAGGATCACCGCCCTCTGGCTCGCCTTCCTGCTGCTGCAACTGCTGACGGGCCTGTACGCGTTCCGCCTGGACGGAGAACGCCCGGGCCCGCTGTGGAGCCTGCCGTTGCAGCAGTTCGTCTACCGCCAGTTGATGTACCTGGTCGTCATCCAGTCCGTCTTCACCGCCGTGTCGGGCTCACGCCTGCGGTGGCAGCGCATGGAACGCTACGGCAGCCTGCGGGCACCGGCAGGTGCGGAGACAGCCGACTGCCGGCGTACCCGCCCTGGGCCCGGATCAGCCGTGGATCCGGGCCCGGGGCGCCGTGTCGTGGTCAGAGCCCCTGAGTGAGGAAGGCGGCGTCGGGGACCTGGACGGCCGTGGGGGCGGTGCGCGGGAGGAGGCCGAGGATCTGGGCGACGACGTACTGCGCCGACATCATGGCCCCTTCCTGCCAACCCGGCAGCGGGGATGCCTGGTCGCCGACGACGTAGAAACGGCCGTCGCCCTCGGGCTGGAGGAGCTGTTTGTAGGCGACCTGGTGGTCAGGGTCGTCCGGGTCCCAGTCGGCCCAGCCGCCGAGCTGGTGGGGCACCTTGTGCCAGGCGATGGTCACCCCCAGGTCCTGGGGCACGGTGGTCTTCTCCAGGAACTCCCGGTGCAGCTGTGCCGCTCCGTCGCGGGCCAGGCGCAGCCGGTCGGCCGGCGTGCGTTTGCCCATGTCCTCGGCGTACTCGCCGAAGTTGTACGCCCCGGTGAGGGTGCCCGTCTCGGAGAAGTAGTCGTTGGACGGGTACCAGAACTGGGTGATGGGGTGGTCGGTCCAGCTGATGCCGCCGTAGATCTGGTTGTGGTCGTCCTCCCAGAACCGCCGGTTGGCCTGCCAGCCGACCTTGCACGTCGGCGCGAAGCCCACCGCTCCTACGGCGTTCCGGAACTCTGTGGAGAAGCCGGTCAGCGTGAGCTGCTTGAGCACCGGCAGCGGGATGTTGCTCACGCAGTAGTCCGCCGTCGTCGTCCGTTCCTGTCCGCCCGATCGGTAGGTGACGCCGACCGCGTCGCCCGCCAGGTCGATCGAGGTGACCTCGGCCTTGAGTTCGACGGTCACGTCGTACTCGGAGGTGATCCGCTCGGTGAGGGCGTGGACGATCTTGTCCATGCCGCCGACCGGCTGGAACATCGTGGCCTGCCACAGGTAGTCCACCGGCTGGTAGAACCTGTGCTTCCAGAACTCCGACCGGACCAGTTCGGCGAGGGGCAGCGGGGGCGCGGGCCGGGGGAATTCGTGGACGTCGAGCGGCTCGTCGAAGCCGGAGCGGGTGGAGCCGTGGTACTCGTTCTCCTCGTCCAGGTCGCCGAACTTGCCCAGCAGGTCCCGCAGCAGCCCGGTGAACTCGTCACTCTCGGTCAGGGTGGCGGACAGGAGCGCGGCGAGGTGGCCGCGGGTGTCGTTGGCGATCCGCCGGTTGCGCCAGGGCCGGCCGGGCGGGGTGTGCCCCGCCCGGTGCACGACGTTCGCCGTGGTCTCCATGATGTACGGCTCCAGCGTCACCCCGAGGTCGGTGCAGTATCGGAGGACTCTGCGGTGGTGGTAGGGGATGCGTCCGGGCCCGAGGTTGAGGTACAGGCCCTGGTCGAACGCGCAGGTGTGGGTCAGCACCGGGCTGTTGCCCTCGCCGTCGAGTTCGTACAGCTTGTCCCCCTTGCGGGCGGTGCGGTTGCGGCCGCCGGTGCGGGGCTGGGGCTCCAGGACCGTGCACCGGTAACCGAGCCTGCCCAGTTCGTAGGCGGCGGTGAGGCCACCGACCCCCGCGCCGAGGATCAGTACCGACGGCTCCTCGCCGGCCGCCGCGCGCGGTGCGGCGGCGAAGTCGGGCGCGGTGCCCTCACCGGAGCTCAGCGGGCCGCCGAGGCCGGACATGGCGTGGTAGAGCGACTGTGCGGAGAGGGTGGCGGACGTGCGTGTACTCATGGCTCATCTCCCGGACGGGTCTAGTGGAACTCCACGTCGGAGACGCTGACGAAGAACTCGCCCACGGAGTCGTGTCCGGCGTCGCCGCCACCCCAGATGTTGACGATGGCGTGCCGTCCCCGCCGGGACGCCAGTGCCTCGGTCGTGTACTGCAGCTCCTGGTCGGCGTGCGTGCCGCCGCCGTGGTACTCGACCATGAAGGGAGTCGGCTCCAGCACGTCCCAGGAGATGCCCTGCGCCGGGTCCCAGCCCTCTGAGGTGATGAACCACTGGTGCGTCCACTTCGGGCCCATGTGGTTCTGCCGGTAGTTGTAGGTGAAGGTGTGCCGGCCGTCGACGGCCTGCAGCGTGCTGGTCGGCCAGTCGCCCAGGCCGTCCCCGCCGGGCAGGTCCAGGCCCTGGAAGGCGGGATTCGCAGCCGACGCCACGTCGGCGCCCCGGAAGAACTTCCGGTACTCCAAGTAGCCGCGGGCCTCGTTCCACGGCGGATTGCCGACCGTGCCGGGAGGCACCACTTCCTGCCAGGTGGTCGAGGTGTTCAGCGCACGCGCCTGCTGGCAGATCGGCGCATCGTCCTCGTCGCGGATCGCCCGGATCGCCCTGCTGACCGGGAACTCCAGACTCCCGTGCCGCTCCCGGCCGCCCTCCTGGCGTTCCTCGGTGCGCGCGGGGATGAATACGTTGTAGGGCTTGGACGTGGACGTGTCGACGGTGAGCTCGTCCGTGAACGGCCCCCACGAGCCGTCCGTGTGCCGGGCCCGGATCTTCACCCGGTACTCGCGGGCCGGAGCCTCACCCAGGCACACCCAGTGCCGGTTCGCCGCCTGCCAGTGCGGGTACCAGACCGCCCAGTACAGGTCCACCGTCTGTGCCAGCCGCCCGTCCAACCACACCTCGTAGTGGTGCGGGTAGTCCGGCTGGCCGTTGTTCCAGTCGGGCGGCTGCGTGAGTCCCTGGTCAGGGGCGTTCTGGCCGATCTGCCAGGTGAGGGAGATGCCCTCAAGCTTGACGTGACCGTCGTCGCGGTAGGTCGCCTCCGCACGCAGGTCCTCAGGGTGGGGCTGCATCTGGGTGCTCCTCTCAGTCGCACAGAACGGGTGATCCATCGCGACAACACCGCACCGAATCAGCCCAAATGTCACTACTCACTGTATTCGGACATATGCATTCTGCAAGTGCGGTGTCCGGCAGGCGGGGTTGCAAGCGTGCCCCGAACGGCCTCCCGGCAACGGGAGGTCACCGCCGGGCTCGACGACCTGGTCCGCGCCGGGCGTGCGAAGCGCCACAACGCCGGGCGTGCGAAGCACCACAACGAGGAGGCCGCCGAGAGCCCGTGGTGCGGCTGCCGCGCGCCCCGCCCGCCGGTCCGGACAACAAAGAACCCCCGGGTCCACGACCTGGGGGTTTCTCTCTGGAGTGGGTGCCGGAAGGCGACGGCTCCGGGGGCGAAAACAGTCCCCGGTAGTGCTGCACGTGTCCTGAAGCTTCAGTCGTCACCGTTGCCTCGGTATCGCGCCGGCTTGCCGGGGGCCTGAACCACATCCTGTCCGAGTCACTCCGCCGACTAGACGTCCTCACCGACTTTGTGGCCTTTCCGGTGTTGCGGCCTAGTAATCACCCTCCACGATAAATACCAAAAGTCAATACATTTTGGGTAATTTTTCGGGCGGCAGTCCCGCACCCTCGCGCTCTGCACCGCCGGACCGGCCGAAAGACCCGGCACCGGCATCGAGGACCGGATCGGCATCCTCGCCCGCACGCCGGACGACACCCTGCGGATCGTTCCGGCGGACCCGGAGATCCTCGACCGGACGGGCCGGACGGGGACGGCGCCCGCCAGACCGCCGCGTGCCCGGGCGGGCGCGGCCTGCTCAACGCAGCGGAATCCGGCCGCTGGACGGTCGTTCACCGGTGTCCGCGAGTGCCGCCCCTGCGCAGGATCTTGTCCATGCCGACCGCGACGACGACGAGGGTCCCGGTCGCGATGTCCTGATAGAGGCTGTCGATACCCGCCTGGGTGAGACCGGAGCGCAGCACGTTGACGATGAGTGCCCCGATCAGCGTTCCGACGACGCTTCCCCGGCCGCCGAAGAGGCTGGTCCCGCCGATGACGACGGCGGTGATGCTCTCCAGGTTCGCCGTCTGGTACGCGTTGGGGTCGGCGTTGGGAATGCGGCCGAGGGCCTGCCAGGCGGCGATGCCGTAGAGGAGACCGGCGATGGCGTAGACCGACAGAACCGTGCGCGGGACGTCGATGCCGGCCAGATGGGAGGACTCGGGCGCGTTGCCGACGGCGTAGATGTGCCTGCCCCAGCCCGTCTTGGTGAGCACGTACCAGAAGAACGCGTACAGACCGAGGAGCAGGAACGTTCCCCAGGTGACGAGTACGCCGCCGAGGTGGACGCCGTGTCCCCAGAAGACGAGCAGATCGCTGGTCACCGGATAGCTGCGGGAATCGGAATAGAGCCTGCTCGTGGCGTAGACGACGCTCAGTGCGCCGAGGGTGACGATGAAGGGGGGCAGGTCCAGCCGGGCCACGAGCAGGCCGTTGACGACGCCGAGAAAGGTCGCCACGGCCAGGCCGAGCAGCAGCGCCGCCGCGGGGCTGTCCCCCTCGAAGACGAGCTTGGCCATGACGATCGTGCCGAGAACCGCGATGGCCCCGTTCGCCAGGTCGATGCCCGCGGTGAGGATGATCAGGGACTGCCCGAGCGCCAGGGTGCCGATCACAACGGTCTGCTGCAGCACCAGGGAGAGGTTCTCCGGCGTCATGAACGTGTCCGTCGTGAGCGAGAAGACCAGTACGGCGACGGCCAGGGCGGCGAGGGGACCGACCGTCGGCGTGCGCAGGGCGTACCGCAGCGCCTCCCGCAACAGGGCGCCCGGCTCTCTCTCGGCGGCAGTGCTGGTGGTACCGGGAGATCTCATGATCCTTTACTGGTTCCTTCCACCGGTCGGCGCCCCAGGGTCATCCCCAGCAGTGCCGGAGTCCCCAGTCCGTGGTGCGGGACGTCAGTCCCCGCACCGGCTTGTCGGTGATGAGTTGCGTGCCCGTGTCGGTGAAGCCGACCGGTTTCTTCCCGCTCTCGGCGAACTCGGTGACCGCGGCCACTCCGTCGTCGGCCATCCTGACCGGGAACTGCATCACGGTGGCCGCGTACTTGCCGGCTCTGACGGCCCGCACGCCGTCGCATCCGCCGTCGATGGTGCCGATGGTCACCTGCCGGGTGAGGCCGCGTGCGGCGATGGCCGCGGAGGCACCGTCGGCCACCGGTTCGTTGATGGTGTAGGCCGAGTTCACGTGGGTCGTGCGCTGCAGCAGGTTCTCCGTCGCGGTCTGCGCCAGGTTGCGGTCGCCATTGGTGTTCGCCCGCCCGCGGATCGCCGGTGAGTCGTTCTTGATCCCGAAGCCCTTGAGGAACCCGTCGTGGCGCTGCCGGCTGACCGAGGAGCCCTCCGTACCGTCCAGCATGATCAGCTCGGGGGGCCGGCCGACGAGTACGGCCCTGACATACGCGCCCTGGAGGCGTCCGGCCTTGAGGTTGTCGGTCGCGTACGTGGCGTCCACGGCGTCCGCCGGGTCCGTGGCGGTGTCCAGCGCGATCACCAGGATGCCCTCCCGCCGGGCTTCCGCGATGGCGCCCAGGATCCCCGTCGTGTTCGACGGCGTGATCAGGATCCCCTGCACATGGCGGGCGATGAGGCTCTCCACCGCGTCGACCTGGCCCTCGTTGTCGCCGTCGAACTTGCCGGCCAGGGCGATGAGCTCGGCGCCGTTCTTCTTCGCCGCGTCCGCGGCGGCCTTGCGCATGGTCACGAAGAACGGGTTGGTCTCGGTCTTGGTCACCAGACCGATCGAGACCTTACGGTGCCCGCCACCGTCCGAGGCGCCCTGACTCCCGCCGCAGCCAGCGGCGGCGGCGACCAGCAACGTGCCCACCAGGAGGAGCGTGACCCCCTGCCGGGGCTGGCGCCTGGCAGCCTCCATGATCCACATAAGCGTGCCCATATTGGTAATAAATATCGCACTACGCCATCATTTCAGTCTCCTCCTCAGCGACCTGTCGGCCGACGGGTTGCACCCGCCCCGAGAGGGGCGAAAGATGATGATTCGATAGAGGGAGTCCTGGAGAGGGTGAGATTCGCGTGACTGGGCCACCTCTGCTGTCACTACGCGGAATCTCCAAGCGATTCGGTGCCGTCCAAGCCCTCCAGGATGTCGATCTGGAGCTCCGCAGAGGCGAGGTTGTCGCCCTTTTGGGCGACAACGGTGCCGGCAAGTCCACCCTCATCAAGGTCATCGCGGGTGTCGACCCCGCCGACAAGGGCGTCATCGAGTGGGAGGGCCAGGTCGTCCACATCAGGACCCCTCGGATCGCTCAGCGCCTGGGCATCGCGACCGTGTACCAGAACCTGGCGCTGTGCGACTACCTCGATGTCGCCGAAAACCTCTTCCTCGGACGGGAGCGGCGGTGCCCCGGCGCCCGGGGCCGCCTGTTCCGGTTGATGGACAAGGACGGCATGCGCGGGGAGGCTCGACAGCAGCTCGACGCACTGGGCATCCGTGTTCCCGACCTGCGCGCTCCGGTCGCTTCGCTGTCGGCGGGCCAGCGGCAGACCGTGGCGATCTCCCGCGCGCTTCTCGGCCGGCCGAAGGTGGTCCTCCTCGATGAGCCCACCGCGGCGCTGGGCGTTTCTCAGGCCGGTCATGTCCTCGATCTCGTCGACAAGCTCCGCGAACAGGACGTCGGGGTGATTCTCATCAGCCACAACCTGGGAGACGTCAAGGCTGTGGCGGACGAGGCGGCGGTGCTGCGGCTGGGCCGCAACAACGGCCTCTTCCATGTGCCGACCACACCGCAGGAAAGGATCTTCTCCTCCATCGTCGGCGCCACGAGCAACAACTGACCGTGGCCGCCAGGCCTCCGCGTGCCACGTGACGTGGATGCCTCACCCGCCGGCAATCGCCCTCCGAGTCCGCTACGGCGCGCTCGACCTGGACCTCGCCGGCACGGTGAACGTGGCCCTTGCGGCCGACTACGACACCGACGAGATCCTCGGCGGCCACGCACCTGCTCCCGCAAGGACGTTGTGCCCCTGGACGGCCGCCGAAACGTCACCGGTCGAGATCCTGGTACTCCTTCGCGGGCACACCGATGTCCGAGAAGACCTCCCATGCCTGCCGCCTCATCAGTTCGGCGGCAGCACCGTCGGTCATCCGGTGGGCGCGCGCGAGCGCCATGAGCGTGCGGGCCTCGCCGAGTCGGTGGCCGGTCTCGCGGTGCACGGCCAGGGCCTCCTGGCCCAGCTCGACGGCTGTGGCGTGTGCTCCCTCGGACTCCGCTGTTTCGGACAGTGCGGTCAGGGCCTGGCCCTCCACCACACGGAAGGAGTGGTCGCGTGCCAGGCGCAGTGCCTGTTCGGAATGGGTGCGGGCCTCGCCGTGACGGCCCAGTTGCCTGTGGGTGAGGGAGAGGCTCACGAGGCTGTCCGCCTCGGCGCGCTTGAATCTCGCCTCGCGGGCCAGGGTGAGAGCCTGCTCGTCAGCCTGGAGAGCTTGTTCCGGATGTGCCAGTTTGCGGTGGGCGGCGGCCACCGTGTTGAGGATGCCGGACTGAATCCATAGGCGTCCTGTGTGTCTGACCGTGGCGAAGGCATGCCCGGCCAGTATCAGCGCGTCGCCCTGGCGGCCGAGCTCGATATTGATCTTCGCGATGGCGTCGAGCATCATCGCGCGGCCGGGGCGATAAGGGGCCCTCTTGCCGGCGGCCAC
The DNA here is from genome assembly GCF_002217755.1 of Streptomyces hyaluromycini. Lineage (GTDB taxonomy): Bacteria > Actinomycetota > Actinomycetes > Streptomycetales > Streptomycetaceae > Streptomyces > Streptomyces hyaluromycini. The sequence goes on from NZ_BCFL01000017.1 coordinate 438,326, forward strand.
CGCGGGGCCGAGGACGTCAAGGCCGTCAGCGAGACGGCCGAGTTCCCAGTAGACCCAGCCCAGAATCTGCAGGGCTCCGTTCTTGTTCGACCAGGCGAGCTCTTCCTCGGCGTTGATGATGCATTCGAGGTGATCGGCAGCCTCGTGCAGCCGGCCCAGATCCCGGCAGGTCATGGCAAGGCCGACCACCCCGAACCCGTCGAAGTAGCGGTTACCGGCTGCCCGGAAGCCGCGCAGGCCGGCGGTGAAATGCTCGTGCGCACTGTCGAGGCGCGCCATGCTCCATTCCACGAAACCTCTGACGCCGAGGCCGGCTGCCTCCCCCGTCGCCCAACCGAGCTGCCGGCTGATGTCGAGTACGCGTGCGCCGTGATCCATCGCCTGCCTGCCATGCCCCCGGTCCCACTTGATCACTCCGAGGCTCATGTGCATGGCTGCCTGGCCGAACAGGTCGCCTTCGGCCGTGGCCGCGTCCAGCGCCGTCTCCGCCGTGGTCTGCCACGTAGCCCGTGGCAGGTGGTGCCAGAAATGACCGAACAGTGCGTCGGCCAGGTGCCAGGCGACGGGGCGGGGGCCGTGGTGGGCGGCATGGTTGATGGCGGCGAGCAGGTTCGCCACCTCCGCCTCCAACCACCGGTCGGATCCGGGGACCGAGTGCCTGTCCGGGTACCCGCCGGGGCGGAGGTCGGGGGGCAGCTCCGGGAAGAACCAGGTTCCCGCGGCCCGGCGAGTGGCGTTCAGGTACCAGATCATGAGCCGCTCCGACGCGGCGTCGCGCTCCACGGCCGTCTCCTCGATCAGCGCCCGCTCCTGCGCATACTCGCGAAGCAGATCATGGAACCGGTAACGCCCCACCGTCACCGGTTCGATCAGGTGGGCAGCGGCCAGCGCACCGAGCAGACGCCGGGCCTGCGACAGCGGTGCGTCCAGCAGGGCCGCCGCGACCTCGGCGGTGAACTCCGCCCCCGGGCACAGGCCGAGCAGGCGGAACAGCCGGCGCGCGCCTGGTACCAGATCCCGGTACGACACCGAAAAGGCCGTATGCAGGGGCGAGTTGGCCTCGCCTTCCGGCTCCAGCGCCTGCAGCCTGTTGCCCTCGGTCATCTCGGCGACCAGGTCGGCCGCCCGCAGGCCCGGATCGCCCGCCAGCCTGGCGGCGGCCACACGCAGCGCCAGCGGAAGGCTGCCGCACAGCCGGATCAGTTCGCCGACCGCACGCTCGTCGGCGGCCACCCGGTCCGCGCCGAGGGTTCGGCTCAGCAGCGCGCGGGCCTCGTCCGACTTGAGGAGGTTCAGTGGCAGGGCATGGGCACCGTCGTGGGCGACGAGGTCGCCGAGGCGGTTGCGGCTGGTGACGACGACACAGCAGGTCGGGCTGGACGGCAGCAGCGGACGTACCTGCTCGGCCGAGGCCGCGTTGTCCAGCAGGACCAGAATGCGCCGGTCGGCCATCAGGGTCCGGAACAAGCGGCCCTGGGCCTCGTGGTGCGAGGGGATCTCCGACGCCGTGAACCCCAGGCTGCGCAGCAGCAGTTCAAGGGCCTCGCCAGGCCGGAGGGGCTGCCGGTCGTGGTCGAAGCCGTGCAGGTTGACGTAGAGCTGGCCGTCCGGGAAGCGGTCGCGGACCTGATGTGCCCAGTGCACGGCCAGCGCGGTCTTGCCGATGCCGGCGGCGCCGCCGATGGCGGAGATGACCACGGTGTTCGCAGCCCCCCGGTCCTGCACGGGCGGAAGCAGGGCGTGGAGCCGCGCGAGTTCGCCGGTGCGGCCGACGAAGCCCGGTGCGTCGTGCGGAAGTTCGGCGGGCACGGGGCTCTCGCGCGGCTTGGCGGGCCTGGGCGGGTAAGGAGCCGGCGGGCGTAGGAGGAAGGCGTCGTCCTGGTGCAGCACCGCCTCGTGCACCCGGCGCAGTTCCTCGCCGGGATCGGTTCCGAGCTCGTCGCGCAGCCGTACGCGTATGTCCTCGTAGGCCTTGAGCGCTTCCGCCTGACGTCCGCAGCCGTACAGAGCCCGCAGGCGCAGGGACATCAGTGCTTCGTCGTAGCGGTCAGCCGCCGACGACGCCGACAGCCCACCGAGGTCGTGGAGGGCCTCGGCGAACCGGCCCAGCAGGAGCATGCACTTGAGCCGCTCCAGCCGGAGCGTCCGCCGGCGCTCCTCCAGCCGCTGCCGCTCTTCCTGGGCGAACGGTCCCGGCAGGTTGGCGAGGGGCTCGCCCCGGAACAACTCGACGGCCGCCGACAACTGCCCCGCTGCCGTGACCAGATCGCCCGACGCGACGGTGCGCAGCGCCTCATCGCTCCGCACGTCCAGATCCGCCGTGTCGAGCCGGATCCCCTCGACGACGAAGCGGTACCAGCCCTTGCCGCTGCGGATCACCGACTCCGCGGGCCGGGTGCCTTCCGGATCAAGGGCCCTGCGTAACGAGTTGACGTGCGTCGGCAGCACCTTGCGGCCGCCTGCGGGCGGCTCCGGCCCCCACACCGCGTCGAGCAGCCGCTCATGACTGACCACGGCCCCTTGGCGCAGCAGCAGCGCGGCCAGTACGGCCTGTCGCTTCAACGGGCCCAGTTTCAGGGGCGTTCCGCCCCGCCAGGCCCGTAACGGCCCAAGCACCTCGAATCGAAGCAGCTCAGGAGATCCCCCGTCCACCGCGAAGCCTCCGCTCCCGTAGGTCATCGAAAATTCACCAGTATTGCAGCACCCCCGGTCATGGTGATGGAGACGACATCGCACAACCCGCACAACCACAGGGGGACCGAGTGATCGAAGTGGAACTGGTGGCCACCGCGTTGGCCACAGGGGCGGCGCCCGGACTCCCCGGCACCTCACTCGGAGTGATCGACGACCTGCACGCCACGCTGAGAGAGGCAGTCCGCCGACGGTTGGGCGGTGGCGGGAACGGCGTGCCGGGCGGCTATGGCATACGGGTGCTGGACGCGTACGAGACGGACCCCGACGTGTGGTGGACCCGTCTGCTCCAGGTTCTGACGGCCTCCGGAACGGACATGGACGAGGAGATCCTCACGGCGGCCCGCAACGTGCTCCGCGCGGACCGCCGGACAGGGCACATCACCGTGGACGCCGTCGGCTCCTGACGCGGGTTTCAGCAGGGCCGTCTTGACTGTGGAGAGGCTTGGCGGTTGTGGGAGCGTGCAGTGTCGCTGCGGGCCAAGGCGCTTCTAAGGCTGCCGCAGGAACCCCCTCTCCATGGCCACCACCACCGCCCTCGTCCGGTCGTTCACATCGAGCTTGGCGAACAGGCGCAGCAGATGCGTCTTCACGGTGGCCTCGGCGATCACGAGGCGTCTGCCGATCTCGGCGTTGGTGAGGCCGTCGGCCACCGCGTTGAGGACGTCGGTCTCACGGTCGGTCAACGGGTCCTGGACGGGACGCCGCATCCGCGCCACGAGCTTCTCGGCGACCCGGGGAGCGAGCACCGTCTCGCCGCGTGCCGCCGCGTGGATGGCGTCGACGAGCTGCTCGCGGGTGGTGTCCTTGAGCAGGTAGCCGATGGCACCGGCCTCCACCCCGCGTTCGATGTCCGTGTCGGTGTCGTACGTCGTCAGGATCAGCACCCGGGTACGCGGATACCGGGCGACGATCTCGGTCGTCGTGGCCACCCCGTCGAGCACGGGCATCCGCAGATCGACCAGGGCGACATCGGGGTCGTACCGCTCGACGAGTTCGAGCGCCGCGCGCCCGTCGCCCGCCTCGCCGACGATCTCGATGCTGTCCTCGGCCGCGAGCAGGGCGACCACTCCGGCCCGCATCACGGTGTGATCGTCCACCACGACGATGCGCAGACCTCGTCCGCTCATGTCTCCACCTCACTCGCCGGCGGGATCGTCGCCAGGATCCGGGTACCGTCGCCCACCGAACTCGTCACCGTGAGCCTCCCGCCCAGCTCCGCCAGTCGCTTGCGCATGCCGTCGAGCCCGAAGCCGGTCGACTCCCCCGCCACGAACCCGCTGCCGTCGTCGGTGATCTCCAGCTCCACTCCGTAGGGACGCCGGACCAGCACCACGCCCACCGTGGACGCGCGGGCGTGTTTGCGCACGTTGGCCAGGGACTCCTGGGTGCAGCGCAGCAGCGCGATCCGGGTCTGCTGGTCGCACTCCAGGTCGGCCAGGTCGGCGTCCACGGCGAGCCCGGTGTCCTCCGCGAAGCGGTCCAGGGTACGGCGCAGCGTCTGCGCCACCGTACCGGCCGCCGCCCGGCCCGGACCCGGCTGCCTCGCCGAACCCACCAACTCCCGGGCCTCGGCGAGGTTTTCCCGGGCGGTGGACTCGATCGACCGCAGTTGCCGGGCACTGCGCGCCGGGTCGTCGGACAGGCCCGCCCGTGCCGCCTCCGCGAGGACGATGATCGAAGCGAAGCCCTGGGCGAGCGTGTCGTGGATGTCCCGTGCGATGCGTTCCCGTTCGTCCGCCGCGCCCTGCCGCTGGTGAGCCTCGGACAGCTGCGCCTCCGTCCGCTCCAACTCCTCGATCAGCCGCGCCCGTTCGCTGCTCTGCGCGACGACCGAGTGCGCCCACAGGCCGATCAGCACCCCCACCGCGACCACGATCAGGGTGGACACCAGCGTCTCGCCGAAGAACTCCGCCGACCAGCCCTGCCGGACCAGGGCCCCGGTCAGCGTGACACCGGTGGCCGCTGCCGACGGCACTGCCGGCCGCCAGGCACAGCACCACGAACACGAGCCAGCCGACGACGGCCCGCCAGGGGTGCCGGGCACTCCAACGCGCCATGCGAACAGTGAGTGATTTCATGCCCAAAAGCCTTGCTGCCCTGGGTAGTTGACAGACAGAGGCGCCCGGTTGAACTTCGCGTCCACCGATCGGTGGACGCAGACCGGGAAAGGCTCCCGCGAGCCGGGCCCCTCGCACAGCAGCGCTCTTCGGGGAACCGCAGGCTGAGGGCCTGCCGACGTGGATCACCGCCATGCTCGGCGCCGAACACCCTCAAGCTCGTGCCCGGGCCGGTCAGGCAGCAGCTGCGGCCGTGCCAGAACAGGAGACAGCCGCCCCCGACGATCAACCATCCGGTACGAATCCGGCACGCGACAACTGATCACGATGGACAGCAAAAGGGCCCGGGTCTCTGACCTGAAGTGGTCGTTCCGGTCGGATCGCGCCACTGTTGGCCGTGGTTGCCCGCCCTTGCGGGCACGCTGTGGGCGCGCCGCCGCCGACCGCCTCCGGGCGGAGGCTCGGATGAGGCTGGTGCCGACCCGATCCCCGTCGTTTCCCGGACTGACCGGGACGCCGTCGCGAACGCACACGGCGCAGGGGTCCGATCCCATCGATGAGGTGTGGTGGGAGGGGAACGCAGTGGTGCTGCGCCCCCCTGTTCACCCGGATCGTCCCGCGGAGGTCAGCCGACGGTCCACTTCTGGCTTGTGGCGCCCGTGCCCGTCAGTTGGACGACCTGTGCTCCGGTCGTCGTCGAGCTGTCCAGCACGCCGAGGTGCAGATCGCTGTTGACGTTGACCAGCATGAAGACCTTGCCCGTGTAGCTGCCGACCAGGTCGAAGAAGAACTGCTGATTGGTGCCGCCGTTGCAGGTCCACTGGATGAGCTGGCGGTTCTCCGCGGTGGACTTGCTGGGGACGTCCAGGCACAGTCCGCTGTTGACGTTCGTGAGCGTGTAGATGTTGTCCGAGACCTTGGTCGCGGTCCACTGCTGGTCGGTCCCGCCGGTGGAGGACGTCTGAACGATCTTGGCGTTGGTCGCGGTGGAGGCGCCGGACACGTCCAGGAGCATCGAGCTGTTGGCGTTGGTCAGCGTGTGCGCCGCCGCGCTCGGCACGCCCGAGTTCGGCGTCCACGTCCCCGCCGAGACGTCCAGCGACCAGGTCGGGTACTGGCCCACGTTCACCACCGTGCCGCTGATGGTCATGGGCAGCCAGACGAGCTTGGACGCGCCCAGGTCGGAGGTGTTCCAGCGGTCGCCCGCGTAGACGAACGTGGTGCCGGAGGTGCCGGCCACGGTGATGATGTTGGCGGTCTGGCTGCCGTACGTATGGGTGCCCGGGGCAGCGAAGTTCCTGAACGAGGACCAAGTCCCGCTGAGGGAGGTGGTGGTGGCGTAGACGTTGTCGTTCAGGCTCCAGCCGGTCAGGTGTGAAGCCAGCAGGTAGTAGACGCCGTTGCTCTTGATCATGGCAGGCGCCTCGTAGCTGGAGCTGCCGGAGCCGCCCAGGATGGCCACCGTGCTCACCACGGACAGGTAGTCGTCGGAGAGCAGGTCGATGCGCAGGCCGTAGGAACGGTCCTCTGTCATCAGGTACGCGGTGCCGTCGTCGTCCTGGAAGAGGCCGATGTCACGGCTGAGGTGGCCCAGCGGCTGGGAGCTGCCCTGGTAGGTGTAGGTGCCGCAGGGCGTGTCGCTGGTGGCGACGCCGACCTTGGCCTCGGAGTAGCTGGTGCTGTCGATGTGCAGGTACATCACGTACTTGCCGGTCGACGAGTTGTAGATCACCTTCGGCCGCTCCACCACCCGCGACGGGCCGAGGTCTCCGCTGCTCTGCACGGACAGCGCGTCGCCGACGAAGGTCCAGTTCGCCAGGTCGGTCGAGCTGTAGCAGGTGATGGCCTGGAAGGACGTGTCGGACGAGGTCTCGCCCGTCTTGTCCTCGCCGAAGCCGTACCAGGTGCCACCGACCTTGATGATGCCCATGCCGTGCAGCTGCAGGGTGTTGCCACTGGTGTCGGTCCGCGCGGCGCCGGTCGTGAAGGTCACGGTGGTGGCGGCCCGGGCGAGCGGTGCGGGTATCAGGAGCGCCGCGACACCTGCGAGCAGGGTCAGGAGCGAGAGGGCGCCACTGCGCCACGGACGTCCGCCGTGGCTGGGGGACATTCCCTTGAACATCTTTCTTCACCTCTTCGTCGAGGTTCCCGGTGCACTGTCCCTGCTCGGGCGGGTACGGCGAATCGCCGTCCGGGATCCCGGGTGGGGGGACGGATGGTGTCGGGTACGGGGAAGCCGGGTACGGCGGGCCGGGTGCGGTGTCCGGCTGTCGGGGAGACGAATGGCGCATCCGCCGCATGGCGGGTTAATGACAGCCCGCGTCAGAAAGCCTGTCAAGGGTGCGGGTTTGGATTTTGTTCATTCGCGACTGATTCGCCGCGCGAGGCACGGTGGCCGGAGACGTCCGATGGGATTTGTGCCGGATGCATGACTGGATCACTGGAGATCCACGGGCGCAGATGATCGACCATGGTCTTTCATGTCTCCTTCTGCGAGGAGTCCGATTCACTTGTATTGGTGGAGTTTTACCCTGTACTGACCCATGGTCAAGATCGAAATATCGGGTCGAAGTGGTTGACCAGTCCAACGAGAAGGGCGTAGAACATCCTCTGCATATCGGACAGCGTTCATTCCTGGTTGTTTTTGTTTGAGAAGTGGCAACCTCCGCACTCGCCAACCTTCAGGGGCAGTTCGTCAGTAACCGGAACTTGATCGTGCGGCGGCCCTCAGCGCCGCAGTCCACGCCGGGCCGGCATGTGCCGCCCCCGCCCGTGCAGTTCGCTCGACGAAGAGGTGCACACTCCATGGAAGCCTTCGGATCCGAAGACCCGCGCAACCGCCCGCACGCACCCGGAAGCTCCGGGGGGTTGTCCCGAAGAGGGATCCTGAAGGGGGCTGCGGTCACGGCGGGGGGTGCGATCCTGGGCCTCGGCACCGGGCCCGCGGCCCGGGCAGCCGACTCGTCGATCACGGCAACCTCGCCGGACGGCAGGAACAAGATCTCGATGTCCCTGGTCGGCGGGATGCTCAACTGGTCGGTCAGGCGCAGCGGCACGACGGTCCTCGACACCTCGGTGCTGGGCCTGAAACTGAGCGACGGCACCGAACTGGGCACCGCCGACGTCTCGGTGACCAAGTACCAGCACTGGACCAAGGACAGCACCTGGACCCCGGTCTTCGGCCGCAACGCGACCGTCCGCGACCACTACCAGGAGATGCGCTGGAACCTCCAGGACAGCACCAGCGGCGTCGGCTTCGCCGTCCAACTGCGCGCCTACGACACCGGCGTCGCGCTGCGCTACGTCCTGTTGGACACCGGCAGCGCCATCATCTCCGACGAGCTGACCACCTGGGTCTTCCCCGACAGCACCACGGTCTACAGCGCCCGGGACGAGGCCGCCTACAGCGCCATCGCGCCGGACGCCATCCCGTACACCGGCACCTCCAGCACCGACTACGGCTACCTGAGCGACCTGCCACTGCTGGTCACCCTGGACAGCGGACTGTTCGCCACCATCTGCGAGTCCTCCCGGGTCGACTACCCGCGGTCGATGATCAGTTCGGTCACCGGTGAGAGCAGCACGCTCAAGACGTACCTGATGACGAAGCCCGCCCGCTCCTCCGGCACGGCGCAGACCACTTCGACCGTCACCACGCCGTTCACCACGCCGTGGCGTGTGCTGGTGCTCGGCGACGAGGCCGGCGATCTGATCGACAACGCCGAACTCGTGCTCAACCTGGCCCCGGCCTGCGCTCTGTCGGACACCTCCTGGATCAAGCCGGGCAAGGTGTTCCGCTGCGAGCTGACCACCGCCGCCGGGACCGCCGGCGTGGACTTCGCCGTCGCCCGCAACCTGGACTACATCGAGTACGACGCCGGCTGGTACGGCCCGGAGTTCACCACGACCGACGCCACCGCCGCGATATCCGCCATCGACCTGCCCACGGTGATCGACTACGCCACGGCCAACGGCGTCGGTGTCTTTCTGTACGTCAACCGCATCGCCCTGACCGACCCGGACACCCTGTTCGGCCTCTACAAGAGCTGGGGCGTGGCAGGCATCAAGCTCGGCTTCATCAACGACGGCACCCAGACCATGACCAACCAGATCATCACCTGGGCCAAGACCGCGGCCAAGTACGAACTGCTGATCGACATGCACGACGACGTCCGGCCGTGGGGCTACGAGCGCACGTACCCCAACTGGATCAGCTTGGAGGGCGTCCGGGGCAACGAGCAGTTCCCGACCGCCACGAACAACATCCTGCTGCCCTTCGCCCGCAACGTCGGCGGCCCCATGGACTACACCGTCTGCTACGGCCAGTCGCGCGACCAGACCACCAACAACCACCAGATGGCCATGGCCGCCGTCTACTACCAGCCGCTGAACTTCCTCTACTGGTACTCCAAGCCGTCCGCCTACGCCACCACCGCCAACTGGCCCGGCCTGGGCTGGTTCGACGCCATCCCCACCACCTGGGACGAGAGCACCACGGTCGCGGCCTCCCTCGGCGAGTACGTCGCCGTGGCCCGCCGCAGCGGCACCACATGGTTCCTCGGCGCGATGAACAACGAGGATGCTCGAACGGTGTCGGTCCCGCTGGACTTCCTCGACAGCGGCACGTCCTACACGGCCACCGTCTACGCCGACGGCACGGCGGGCAGCACCCCGCACGCGACTCCCACGGTCGTCAGCACCCAGACGGTCACCTCCGGCACCACGCTCAGCGTGGCCATGACGAGCGCGGGCGGACAGTCGGTGATCCTGACCCCGGCAAGCTGGAGCGGGTGACGAGAATCGAACTCGCGCTCTCAGCTTGGGAAGCGACGGCGCCTGACTGACGCCTACGGCTCTGACCTGTACGTATCCGCCCCTCCGGTGGTGATCGTGAGGGCTGTGAGACGCCTCTGTCGACCGTTGTTTCCCGCTCCTATGGGCACGCGGAGGGCACGGGCCACGGGAAGTCGGAAGTTCCGTGCTGCCAGAAGGCCATGTGCGCGGGACCGCTCCGACGACCTCGCGCGCGGCAGGCCCTGAGTCCGGCCCGAGCCTCATCTCCGGCGTACCACCGCCGACCGCCGGCACTCCGCAGCACACGCGGTCGTCTCGTCAACACCCGGTAACCGCCCGTAATAGGCAGTGTGAGCGTCACGTGACTCCCCGCCCCGGGCTCCTCTGAGGGACCTGCTGACCAGGTAAGTCACTCAGTGGGCCGATGTCTTCTCTCCGCCGGGTGCCGGTGGCGCGGCGGCCAGGACCGGGGATGGGATCGCTGTTCCTACCCTTGCGATTGGCGATCTGATCGTGCTTCTCCGCAACGGTGCAGCGGATCTTGCGCTTGCACAGCGGTACGCGTGGTGTCCGCGGCCGGCGCCCCCGCCTTCCGGGTGCGCGCCGCCCGCGAAGGCACGAGGCCCGCGTGACCGGTTGGCAGGGCCGAGACGGCTGAGCGGGCGTCGGATGGCTGCCGTCGTCCTTTCGGCCGGGGCCCGGGGGTCGCAACCGGCCGCCTGGCCGAGGTGGCGGTGGCGGGCGGCGAAGGAAGCTCAGGGGCGAACAGCCGGTAGGGTCCGGCCGTCGCGGGAATCGAAGGAGCACCCCATGAAGAAGCGCATCGTCCTCGCAGTGGCCGCGGCTGCCGTAGTGGCCGCAGGCGTGGTGACGGCATGGAACGTGTTCGACAACTCCTCGGTCGCCACCGCAAGCGGAGCCGATCACACGGTGCCGCGCGCGGAGGTCGAGAAGCTCGCCAAGGAGAACTACGCCATCCCCTTCGTCCAGGACGGCCCGCAGTCCGTGAGCTGCCCGAGCGGGCTGCCCGCGAAGATGGACTACACCGTGCGGTGCACCGCCGTCTTCAAGGGCAAGAGCAGCACGATGCTGATCTCCGTGACCGGAGTGCACGGCGACCGGGTGAGCTTCGACTACGGCCTGGAGAAGTAGAGGTCAGCGGTCGCCGACCACGCCGATGCGCCAGGCCCAGGCGGCGATCTCCACACGGTTCCGCAGCCCCAACTTGGCCTGGATGCTCGCCAGATGGGACTTGACGGTGGAGAGCGAGACGACCAGCTCGGCGCAGATCTCCTGATTGGTCCGCCCGTCGGCCACCAGCCGGGTCACATCCAGCTCCCGTTCCGTCAGCGGCCCGGAGGACACCGGGCCGCCCGCGGCGAGCCGCTGCTCACCGATCCGCTTGAGCAGCCGTACGGTCACGGCGGGAGAGATCAGCGCATCGCCGCGGGCCGCCGCGCGTACTGCCTCCACCAGCAGTCCGGGGCCCGCGTCCTTCAGCAGGAACCCGCAGGCGCCGTTGCTCAGCGCGCCGTAGACGTAGTCGTCCTGGTCGAAGGTGGTCACGACCACCACACGCAGCGGGTCGACGGCTTTCGGGCCCGCGAGCAGCCGGGTCACCTCCAGTCCGTCGAGTTTCGGCATCCGGATGTCGACGAGGCATACGTCGGGGCGCACCCGCCGGGCCAGGTGCACGCACTCCGCGCCGTCGGCCGCCTCGCCCACGACCTCGATGCCGGGCTGGGTCTCCAGGATCAGCCGGAAGCCCGTGCGCACCATGTCCTGGTCGTCGGCGATCAGGACGCGGATCGCCGAACCGCTGCCGCTGCCGCTGGCGTTGCTCATGCGGGCGATCCTGTCACAGCACCGCGCAGCGGGAACTCCGCCGTCAGCCGCCAGCCGCCGTCCTCGGCCCGGCTCGCGTGCAGCGTGCCGCCGACGGCCTCCGTGCGTTCGGTCAGCCCGACGAGGCCCAGGCCGCCGCGCCCGCCGAGGGGTTCGGCGTGCGGCGCCACCTGCCGGAGCGGCGGTGCGTTGTGCACCTCGACCCGCAGCCGCCGGTCGGCCGCGTCCGCGCCACCCTCGCCCTCTTGCCCCGACAGAGCGACCCGCACGGAGACGGACGGCGAACCGGCCGCGTGGCGGCGCACGTTCGTCAGCGCCTCGCGCACCACGTTCCGTACGGAGGTCTCCACCTCGGGGGCGGGCCGCGCGTGCCGGACCTCGGCGGCGACCTGGAGGGTGGCGGGGACGTCGTCGCGCTCGGAGAACCTGGCGACCAGCTCGCCCAGTTCGGCGTAGAGCTCCCCCGGCCGTACCGCTCGTACATCGTCCTCGCGCAGCACGCGCACCAGCTTGCGCATCGACTCCAGGGTCTCGGACCCGGCCTGCTCGATACCGCGCAGCAGCGGGTCCACCTGCTCGGGCGCGATCTCGCGGATCGTACGGGCGGCCTGTGCCTGGACGACGATGCCGGTGACGTGGTGGGCGACGAAGTCGTGGAGCTCGCGGGCGAGTTCGAGGCGTTCGCTGTGGCGCGTGGCGGCAACGGCGCGGCTTCTGCGGTCGTCGAGGCTGCGCAGGTAGGAGCCGAGGGCGACGGCACCGCCGGTGAGGAAGATCAGGGCGAAGGAGAAGTAGACGTTGCCGCTCCCGGCCAACCGCATCGGTGCCGGGATCACGGCGGAGGCGATGGCCGTGGCCAGTGCGGCGGCCAGCCATGGCTGCGGGGTCTCCCGCGAGGCGCGGACCAGCAGGAGCAGCAGGCACAGCGTCTCCAGCAGACCCCAGTCGGCGAACGTCGAGGTCAAGGACGTGAAGAAGGCCAGGGTCACCGTCCAGGAGACGAGTACGGCGGCTCCGGCGCCCCAGGCCGACGCGCGATGCCGGTCCGGCAGCAGCAGCGCCACGACCGCGACCAGGCCCGGGGCCAGCCGCCACCACACGCCTGGGCCTTCGAGTCCGGACGTGGCGGCGACGCCGGCCACGTCGACCGCCCACAACAGCGCCATGACCACCGCGAGCGCGGTGAAGGCCGTACGGGGCAGCCGGGGAGTCAGGGCGTGATCGTCCATGTCTCGCACGTCGTTTCGCACATCCCGCAGCGTAAGGGCGGCTCCCGTCGGGCGGCCTCGGCCGAAAGGACGACGCGGCGGCCGCGAACCGGTCGCCCGGCCGAGGCCACGGGCCGTGCTGGAGGCGGAAGTTGTAGGACATGAACCTCACCTCCTCTGCGCCGCCCGTGTTGTGCGGCATCGGGCTGTCCAAGTCCTTCGGATCCACCCGTGCCCTCGACGGCGTCGACATCGCCGTGCGGGCGGGCGAGTCGCTGGCCGTGATGGGCCCTTCGGGGTCCGGCAAGTCGACGTTGCTGCACTGCCTCGCGAACATCGAGCGCCCCGACGGCGGCCAGGTGCTGCTGAACGGCGAGCGCATCGACGGGATGGGCGAGCCGGAGCGCAGCGAAGTGCGCCGTACCCGCTTCGGATTCGTCTTCCAGTTCGGGCAGTTGCTGCCCGAACTGCCGGCCGTGGAGAACGTGGCGCTGCCGCTGATGCTCGGCGGCACCTCGCGCCGCGAGGCGGAGCGGCGGGCCCGCGCGTGGTTCGCGCCGCTTGGCCTGGAGGGCAAGGAGGACAGCCGCCCCGGCCAGTTGTCCGGCGGGCAGGCCCAACGGGTCGCCCTGGCACGGGCGTTGGTGACGGGCGCCCAGGTCGTCTTCGCCGACGAGCCGACGGGCGCGCTCGACCAGGCGACGGGGCAGGAGGTGATCCGGATGCTGACGGAGGTCACCAGGAAGCAGCACGCGGCGCTGGTCGTGGTCACCCACGACGAGTCGGTGGCCCGCTGGTGCGACCGTACGGCGCACGTCCGGGACGGACGGGTCGTGGACGAGACGACCGCGGCAGGCGCGGTCCGGGCCACGGCGGACCCCGTCCAGGCCACGGCGCATGCCGGAGGCGTGCGATGAGGGCGCTGGACCGCACCACCTGGACGCTGACCTGGCGGCTGCTGCGGGGCGGCGGCAGGCACGGCCGCCTCGGCGCCGGACTGTCCGTCGCCGCCTCGGCGATCTGCACCACTCTGCTGCTCCTGTGCATCGGCGCAAACCTCGGCATCGGCGCACGCGCCGCGCACGCGGACTGGCGTACGCCCGTCAAGGCCGTCCTCTCGCGCGCGGTGGCCGTCGAGGCGGTGGGCACCACCTTCGTCGACGGTGAGCCCGTGACCGTCGTCGATGTCGCCGCGCTGCCGGGCCGCGGCGGCGAAGCGCCCGCGCTCCCCGGTGTACCGCGCTTCCCCCGGCCGGGCGAGGTGTGGACCTCGCCCGCGCTCGGCGAACTGCCCGGCAGGCACACCACCGGCACGCTCGGCCGCGCCGCGCTGGTCAGGCCGGGCGAGAAGGTGGCCGTCGTCGGGCACCGCGCCGACGACCCGGCGATGACGGCGCAGCGCGGCACCGACCCACGCCGCCCGGGAGACATCGTCACGCCCACACCCGTCGCCGATTTCACGGGCAGGCGCACCGCCGACGGCCTCGGCGCGCAGTACCAGGCCCTGTTGAAGATCGCCTCGGTCCTGCTGGTCGTACCGCTGCTCGTACTCGGCGCCTCCTCGGCCCGTCTGTCCGTCTCACGCCGCGACACCCGGCTGGCCACGCTGCGGCTGCTGGGCGCCGCGCCGGGCCGGATCGCGGGGCTGGCGGTGGCCGAGGCGGCGCTGACCGGGGCGGCGGGGGCGGTCGCGGGCGCGCTGGGCTATGCGGTGCTGTTCCCGCTCGCGGCCAAGGCCCCACTGGAGGGCGGCAGTTCGTACGTCTCTGACCTGTGGGTGGGCACGTCCGTACTGCTCGCCGTGCTCGCCGGCGTGGTGCTGACGGTGGCGGCCAGCGCACTGGCCGGGCTGCGGCAGGTGGTCGTGGGCCCGCTCGGGGTCGTACGCCGCTCGCGCACGCCCCGTCTGAAGGCCGTACGCGCGCTGCTGTTCGTCCTCGTCCTCGTCGGCTACTGGTGGCTGTCCAAGGACAGGCCGATGGACATCGACGCGATCGTCTACTGCTGCGCCGCCGTTTTCGCCGCGCTGTCCGTCATCGGCCCCTGGGTGGTCGGCGCGCTCGGCGGCCTCGTCACCGCTCTGGCCCGGCGTTCAGCGACGCTGCTTGCGGGGCGCCGGCTGCTCGACGACCCCAGGTCGGCGTGGCGTTCGGTGTCCGCGCTGACGCTGGCGGCCTTCGTGGCCGGATTCTTCGCGCTGTTCAGCCTCGGCGGCGGTGGTGTGCCGTGGGGCGCCGCGGACCAACTCGCACTGTCCGTACCGAAGGAACGCGTCGCCGCCGTACGACAGGAGGCCGCCGCTCGCCTGGAGCGAGCGGGCATCGAGGCCACGGTCGGCACGGACGACGGCTGGGTCGCCACTGGTACTGGCGAACGCGGCGAGCGCCAGGTCACCGCGGCCGTCGCGGACCCGGACCGACTGGACGCGGCACGCGGCGCGCTCACCGGTCTCGTGCCCGGCCAGTACCCGGTCACCGGCACGGACGTCGACTGGCAGTCCCGGCAGTTCGACCGTGACTTCCACCTCGTGACGCTCGCCGTGCTCGGCGCGAGCTTCGCCATCGCCATCGCCGCCACGGGCATCACGGCCGCGTCCTCCGTCCTGGACCGCCGCCGCACCTACGGCCTGCTCCACCTCGCGGGCACCCCGCTACGCGTCCTGGACGCGGCCCGGCGCACCGAGTCGGTACTCCCCGCCGCCGTACTCGCGGGCGGCGCCCTGCTCACGGGGCTGTTCTGCGCGGCTCCGCTGACCCTCGCGGGGGGCGCCCCGCACTTCGACGGCACCGGCGCCACCCTCCTCGCCGCCTGCCTGACGCTCGGCTTCGCGGGCCTGACAGCCGCGAGCGCGGCGAGCCGCCCGCTGCTGCGCACGGTCGCGAGGGAGGCAGGGCCGAGGCCGGACTGACCTGACCGGCCGGACTGCCCGGACTGGCAGCACAGCGACCGACTCGCACGACATTCACCCGGTATCCACGTAATCCATGCGATCCATGCGATCCATGCGTCATGTCTCGCGCAACACACCCATCCTCCAGGCCCACAAGACCATCCTGTGGTGCGCCTGGCCGGCCTGGCCCGCTTCGAGGACACAGAACCCCGTGTACCTAATGGTCACCTCCCTTACTCAGCGCCTGTGTTCCACAGGTGACGGCCGGAAAACCCCGGCACCCGCCGCGACCCGACCGACCGCGAACGGCGGTACGAACGCGTGAAATCCAAAATCGATCCGCTGACCGTCGCGGCGATGGCGGTCGCGGTGGTCTCCATCTCAGCCACCGCCCCCCTCACCGCCGCCGCCTCCGCCCCACCCCTCGCCATGGCCTTCTGGCGCAACGCCCTGGGCTTCGCCACACTCGGACCATTCCTGCTGATACTGCGCCGCCGCGAGGTGGCACGTATCGCGCGGGGCGAGCGCGGACTTCTGCGCCGGGAGCAATGGCGGCCCCTGGTCTTCGGCTTCCTCGCGGCGACATCGCTCGCCCTCCACCTCGCAGCCTTCATGACGAGCACGCGGATGACCTCGGTCGCCATGTCCACAGCACTCGTGGCCACCCAGCCTGTCTGGCAGGCCCTCATCGCCGCGGGTCAGGGCGTCCGGGCCTCTCGAAGGACCTGGGCGGGTCTGACGCTCGCCGTGGTGGGAGCGGCCGCGGCCGCCGGTCTTGACACAAGGTCCGGCGGCACGGCACTGATGGGCGATCTACTCGCCCTCGCCGGTGCCGTGGCCCAGGCCGGGTACACCGCTCTGAGTCAAAAGGCGCGCACAGATGTAAGTACCCCCGTGTTTTCGACGGTCAGCTCGGTGGTCTGCGGGCTGGAACTCCTCGCCATCTGCCGGCTGGCCGACATCCCACTCACGAGTTTCGACAAATCCACGCAACTGTCGCTGCTCGGGCTGCTCCTCCTGCCTCAGCTTCTGGGACTCGGCTCGCTGAGCTTCGCCCTCGGCAGGACCTCGGCAACGACGATGAGTGTCCTCCTCCTGCTGGAGACTCCGGTGGCCGCGCTCGCCGCGTGGTGGCTGATGGGGCAGAGCATCGAGCCCGCGGCCATGCCCGGGCTCCTGCTGATCATCCTCGGTGCCACGGTCGTAGTGACCAGCGGCGACGGAGAGAAATCAGCACCACAGCATGGCAAACATCGCAGAGAGATACCGCCGTACCCGAGCCACGCCCCCTACACGCCACCACTACCGTCCACGACCGGTGAGTCAACCATCGGTGAGCGGGAACACCACAGGCCG
Organism: Streptomyces hyaluromycini; assembly: GCF_002217755.1. Lineage (GTDB taxonomy): Bacteria > Actinomycetota > Actinomycetes > Streptomycetales > Streptomycetaceae > Streptomyces > Streptomyces hyaluromycini. The sequence continues at coordinate 455,170 of NZ_BCFL01000017.1, forward strand.
ACCCGAGCTTTCGCGGCGGCCTGGCCGACGTCACCAGAATCCCAACCGTTCGGGCACCATGCCAAACGGGACCCCAGAGCGGAATGGGCAGGACTCAGCGGGGACGAGAGTCCGACGATCACGCTCACCTACCACGGCGCAGGAGCGTTCGACACCATGTACCTGGGCAGGCCGGATACGGAGGAAGAGAGGACGAATTTCGACGACCCCACCGAGACATGGCCGGACCATGGTCGGCGGCCGTGATCGCCAAGGGACCACCGGCCATTCTGCGCAGCAGTTCGGCCGATCCGGCCGGCTCCATTCCCGGCTGGCGTACCACGCCCGATCCCTTCTGAGCGGAATTCATGCACCAGAAGGGAGCTGGACGCCGGTCAGGCCGCGGGCGATCAGCGAGCGCAGGAATGCCGGCCAGCCGGCGCCGTCCTCGGCGGTGGCGACATCCAGGCCGAGGATCTCGCGGCCGCCGAACGTCGTATCGCGTCCGTCGCCCAGGTCGACGCTCTCACCGACGCGACCGGGATCCGCCGGCGCTGTCGGCCGTTGTTGTCCGCCCTTACGGGCACGGATCGGGCACGGCTTCGGCCCAGGCGTCAGCGATGTGGAACGTCACCGAGACGGTGGGGGCTCTGGCAGGTCCGCAGCCGGATCGGCTCCGGGGCGCGCGGTTCCAGGTCGACCTCGCCTTCGCGTACGTAGATGACTGCCACTTCCAGGTGACGCCCGACGGGGACGTCGTCCGGGAGTGCGTTGTGCCGTACTTCGGCGCCTTCGGTGCGGGTGTCGGCATGAAGTCCTCCCGCGGCGCCCAGAACGCGGACTTCCGCGCCTACCGCTGACGGCCGGAGCGTGTGCACTGGCTCCGGGGGTATCGGGGCTGACGGGTTCGGCCGTGGAGGTGTCATCGGTGGAGATCCTCGTACGCGTTCTCAGGCACGCCGATCTCCGAGAAAATTTCCCCTGCCTGCCGCCTCATCAGTTCGGCGGCAGCGGGGTCGGTCTTCCGGATGGCGCGGGCGAGGGCCATGAAGGTGCGGGCCTCACCGAGGCGGTGGCCGGTTTCGCGGTGGATCACTATGGCCTCCAGGCCCAATCGCTCAACGGTTGAGGAGTCCGTTCCCTCGGATTCCGCTATGCCGCACAGGGCGGTCAGTGCCTGACCCTCCACGACGCGGAAGGAGCGGTCGCGAGCCAGTGCCAGTGCCTGCTCGGCATAGCTGCGGGCTTCGGCGTTGCGGCCCAGTTGCTTGTGGGTGAGTGAGAGGGCCAGGAGGCTGTCCGCATCGGGGCGTCTGTATTTCGACTCGCGGGCCAGGGCAAGCGCCTGCATGCCCAGTCGAATCGCCTGGTCGAAATGTGCCAGTTCTCGGTGGGCGGCGGCGACCGTGTTGAGGACGCTGGCCTGAATCCAGCGCCGTCCTTTGTCCTTGGCCATGGCAAATGCACGCTCGGCCTGTTCCAACGCCTCTTCATACCGGCCGAGTTCGATATTGATCTTGGCGACGGCGTCGAGCATCATGGCGCGGTCATTGCGGTCTCCGCCCCTCTCTCTGGCCGCCACCTGAGGAACGAGGACGTCAAGTCCGTCGGCCAGGCGGCCGAGTTCCCAGTACACCCAGCCCAGATTCTGCAGCGCCAGACTGTCGTCCCACCAGCTGATCTCCTTGTTCCGACTGATGGCCAGTTCGAGGTGCCCAGAGGCTTCGCGCAGCCGGCCCAGGTCCCGGCAGGTCACACCGAGGACGACCAACCCCAATGCTTCGAGATAGAGATTCCCGGCTTCACGGGCGATCCGCATACCGGCGGTGACATGCTCGTGCGCGCTGTCGAGGCGTGCCATGTTCCATTCCGCCAGGCTTCTGCCGCCGAGAGCCGCTGCCTCACCCGTAGCCCAGCCGAGTTGCCGGCTGATGTCCAGTGCGCGGGAGTGATGCCCCAGCGCTTGCCCGGCTTCCCCGCGGTCCGACCGGATCAGTCCGAGGCTGACGTGCATGGCCGCCTGGCCGAACAGGTCGCCTTCGGCCGTGGCCGCGTCCAACGCCGTCTGCGCAGTGGCCTGCCACGTTGCCCGCGGCAGCCGCAGCCAGAAGTACCCGAACAACGCGTTGACCATGTGCCATGTGACAGGGCGGGGACCATGGCGGCCGGCATGGCTGATGAGGGCCAGCAGGTTCACCCGTTCCGCCTCCAGCCACTGAGAGGCTCCGCTGGAGGACGGCAGACCCGGCCGGCCGCCGTGGGCGAGGTCTTGGGGCACCTCCGGGAAGAACCAGGTTCCCCCGGCGGCGCGAGCGGCGTGCAGGTACCAGATCAGGAGTCGTTCCAGCGCGGCTTCACGGTGCACTGCCGACTCCTCTGCCTGCGCGCACTCATGCGCGTACTCACGAAGGAGATCGTGGAACCGGTACCGGCCCGCCGCCACCGGCTCGATCAGATGCGCTGCGGCCAGCACACCGAGCAGACGGCGGACCTGCGGAAGTAGCGTGTCCAGGAGAGCCGCAGCAGCCTCGGCGGTGAACTCCGGGCCGGGGAACAGGCCGAGCAGCCGGAACAGCCGGCGCGTGTCGGGCGCCAGGGCGCGATACGACACCGAAAAGGCCATACCCAAAGGAGAGTTGGTGTCATCGCCTGGCTCCAGTGCCTCCAGCCTGCTGCCCTCCGCCATATCGGCGACGAGGTCTGCCGTCCGCAGGGCCGGATCGCCCGCGAGCCTGGCGGCGGCCACGCGCAGGGCCAGCGGAAGACTGCCGCACAGCCGGATCAGTGCGTCTACGGCCATGCCGTCGGCGCTGACCCGGTTCGCGCCGAGGGCCTGGCTCAGCAGTGCGTGAGCCTCGTCAGGCTGGAGGAGGTCCAGTGGCAGGGCGTGGGCTCCGTCGCGGGCGACGAGATCGCCGAGGCGGTTGCGGCTGGTGACGACGACGCAGCAGGTCGGGCTGCCGGGCAGCAGCGGTCGTACCTGCTCGGCCGAGGCCGCGTTGTCCAGCAGGACGAGCAGGCGCCGGCGGGCCAGCAGGGTCCGGAACAAGCGGCTCTGGGCCTCGTGGTGTGGGGGGATCTCCGACGCCGCGAGGCCCAGGCCGCGCAGCAGCAGTTCGAGGGCCTCGCCGGGTTCGAGGGGGCTACGGTCGTGGTCGAACCCGTGCAGGTTGACGTAGAGCTGGCCGTCCGGGAAGCGGTCGCGCACCTGGTGTGCCCAGTGCACGGCCAGGGCGGTCTTGCCGATGCCGGCGGCGCCGCCGATGGCGGAGATGACGACGGTGTTCGCCGGGCCTTGCTCATGTACGGGCGGGAGCAGGGCATGGAGCCGGGCGAGTTCGCCGGTGCGACCGACGAACCCCGGGGCGTCGTGGGGTAGTTCGGCGGGCACGATTCTCTCGCGCGGCCTGGAGGGTGCGGGCGGCCCCAGGAGGAAGGCGTCGTCCTGACGCAGCACCGCTTCGTGGACCCGGCGCAGTTCCTCACCGGGATCGGCGCCGAACTCGTCTCGCAGTCGTACGCGCATGTCCTCAAAGGCGTTCAGCGCTTCCGACTGACGGCCGCAGCCGTACAGAGCCCGTATACGCAGAGCTGTCACTGACTCGTCGTAGCGGTCAGCCGTCGAAGACGCCGACACCCCGCCGAGGTCGTCGAGAGCTTCCCCGCAACGGCCCAGCAGAACAAGACACTTGAGCCGCTCCAGCCGGAGTGTCCGCCGGCGCTCCTCCCATCGCCGCCGCTCCTGCTGCGCGAACGGCCCCGGCAGGCCGGCCAGCGGCTCGCCCCGGTACAACTCGATGGCCGCGGACAACTGATCGGCCGCGGTGGCCGGATCGCCCGATGCGACGGTCCGCATCGCCTGGCCGGCCTGCTTCTCCAAATCCGCCGTGTCGAGCCGGACTCCCTCGACGACGCAGCGGTACCAGCCCTTGCCACTGCGGATCAACGACTCCGTGGGTGGGGTGCCTTCCGGATCGAGCGCCCTGCGCAGCGAGTTGACGTGCGTCGGCAGCACCTTGCGACCGCTCGCGGGCGGCTCCGGCCCCCACACCGCGTCGAGCAGCCGCTCATGACTCACCACGGTGCCCTGGCGCAGCAGCAGGGCGGCCAGCACGGCCTGCCGCTTGGCCGGCCCCAGTTCCAGCAGCGTCCCGCCCCGCCATGCCCGTAACGGCCCGAGCACCTCGATCCGGAGCAGCTGAGGAGATCTGCCGTCCACCGAGAGGCCTCCGCTTCCTACGTCATCCAAGTCATCGAAAATTCATCGACATTGCAGCACGCCCGGCCACTCTGATGGACACGACATTGCACAACCCGCACAACCAAGAGGGGCCCGAGTGACCGACGTGGAGTTGGAGGTGGACCGCGGGCGGCTTGCCGGTGGCGGTGACGGTGTGCCGGGGCGGTTGGGACGCCCGGGTGCTGGACGCGTACAAGACGAAACCCTGTATCGCCGGTTCATGACGCAGCGCGCGACTCTTGTGGCCACGCCGCCGGGTGTGGGTATCGGTGGAGAGCACGTGCAGGTGCACAGGGATCGTGTTGGGAACGCTGCGCTCCGGAAAGGTCTTGATGGCCAGTGGTCGACGGTCGGGTCTCCCTCGGTTGTCTCGCAGAGGCTCTTCCCGGTGGCCGTGCCCAAGCGCAGGAGGAGACGGCGGATGCACGTGACGGTGCCCAGCGGGTCCGGGGAATGGCCGGCGCGCAGTCTCCTGGGGAGGCTGTCTCCTCCGGCGCGCCAGGAACTGCTCGGCCGGGGGACCGAGGTTCGGTTCGATGCGGATGCCTTGCTGCTGCGGCAGGGAATGAACGACAGACACGTGCTACTGCTGTTGTCCGGACTCACGAAGGTCACGGCGGTCGTGGAGAACGGTGAGACCTCGCTGCTCGCCGTCAGGGCCGGCGGCGACACGGTGGGCGAGATGGCCGCCATGGACGGGGCCGCCCCGCGCTCGGCGACGGTCACCGCGTGCGGTCCGCTGACTGCCCGAGTGCTGCCGGACGGTGCGCTGAGGGAACTGCTGCTGCGCCGCCCCGAGGTCTCCATGGCCCTGACCGCAGTCGTCGCCGATCGGCTGCGCTGGGCCAACCGCAGGCGTCTGGACTTTCGGGGGTATCCGGCGAAGGTGCGTCTGGCCCGGGTGCTGGTGGAACTCGCTGCCTCCTACGGAACTCCCCGGGCGGCCGACGCGGTGGTTATCGACATTCGGCTGACGCAGCCGGAACTTGCCACGCTGATCGGCGCCGCGGAGACGACGGTCCACAAGGTATTGCGCGAACTGCGAGAAGAGGGCCTGGTGGAGACGGGCTACCGTGCCACTGTCATCAGGGACCTGCCCCGGCTCAGGCGGCTCGCGGATCTGGTGGACCAATGACCGCATCCGAACAGACGTCAGGTCAGTACCGGCTGCAGGGCTACGCTCAACCCCGCGCTGACGCCCATGGCGGCCGTGCACACCACAGCCCCTGCCAGCCAGCGGTACTTGAGAACGGCGACGTGGGCGAGAAACCGCACCGTGTGCGACAACTCCCTTCGATCCGCGGCCTCGTCCGCGGGCACGTCCGCGGGCACGTCTTCGGCGGGCAGGATGTCGGGGCCCGATTCCAAGTGGACGAAGCTGTAGCGGTTGGCGGCCCGATCCCGCAACAACCTCGGGCTCAGTACCGCTGCCAGACTCACCGCCCCACCGATCAGTCCGCAGACGAACAGGGCCACCAGCGTCCCCGCGAACACCCCGGTTGCGCCTCCCCGCTCGCAAACGAGCACGGCCCCGCGACTCCATGCGCCTGCCGTGCCGGCCAGCCCGGCCTGTACCGCCGCCAGGATGCCGGCCTTCGCGTCCGCGTGCTGGTGGGTCGTCTGCAGCGCGGTGAACATGTACTGCGCGGGGCGGCTGTCGGCGTCCTGTCCGGTTGGCGCCATGGAGATCTCCTCTGATCGACGACGGCGTGCTCAGTCCAGTAAGCGGGACATGGCCTCGACTGGACCAGCCACTTCTGCGGGTTCTCGGGCGGCAGTACACGGTCCTTCTGCTCGCTGCACGAACCTCGCGAGTCCCAGGAGATCCCGGCATTCCGTGAAACCACGCGGAACCCCGTGGAAATACAGGGTCCCCACCGGGACTCGGATGTACGACTTCAATTGCCGGCGCCCGCAAGGGGGGAGCGGGCGCCGGGCTGTTGTGGAGCAACCCCACTGGTTTGCAGCGGGGTTGAGTGAAGCGCCGGTATCCCCCCGAAGTACGTGTACCGAGAGGTGTCATGACCAGAAACGGTAAGAACGAGTCGGGCGATACGGGATCCTTCGGGCGTAGACTGCTGCTGGCCGTCGATGCGAAGGGATACGGCGGGGCCGACACGGTCAGGCAGCACCAGTTCCAGGAAGCGATCGCGCGGTTGCTGGAACTGGCGGCCGATGCTGCCGGGTTGGACCGCAAGGCATGGCTGACACAGGAGGGCGGGGACTCGCTGTTCGCGGTCCTGCCCGAGGGGGCCTCCGAGCCTGCCCTGGTCGACGCCTTCATGCGAAGTCTGTACGCCAGTTTGCGGGCCTTCAACCTCGACCGGGTGCCGGATGCACGGCTGAGGCTCAGGGCGGCCGTCCACTTCGGCGAGACCTCGCCCGGCGCCAACGGCTTCGCCGGCCGCGCACCGGTCGAGATCGGCCGCATCCGCGACTGCGCGGCCCTGCGCGCCGCCCTGGATCAATTGCCGGAGGCCCCACTGGCGGTCGGACTGTCGGCGACCGTCTTCCGGGACGTCGTACAGGGGAAGGCGTACACAACCGTCCAGGAGAACGAGTTCCGGGAAGTGCCGGTCAAGGAGAAGGAGTACCGGGGGGCTGCCTGGATCTGGCTTCCGGGCGCCGATGTACGGCAGGTGGACCTGAGTCCTGCCGTACTGGAGGGGGAGCCGCGGTACGCGAACCCGGTGCGGAGCAAGGTGAAGGTGAACAACGTGCAGGGGCGCGCGGTCGCGGTGCGTGCGGAGGGGGCTGTGGGAAACCCCATCGAGGCCATCGCTGACATCGGTCGCGTGGCGCGGGACGGAGAAGTGATCGGTGTGGACCTCCGTGCCGCCGGAGACAATCAGTGACCGCCCACACCCCCCGCCCGCGCCGCGCCTTCGAGGACGTGATCCGGGCCCGTACGGAGGCGAATTTCGTCGAGCGTGCATGGCTGTACGACGAGATCGAGCAGGCACTGAAGTCGGACGAGGGCCAGTACGTCCTGGTGACGGGCGAGCCGGGAGCGGGCAAGACCAGCCTGCTCGCCGGCATCGCGCGGGCCCACCCCGACCGGCTCCGCTATTTCTTCAGACGGGACAGCCGGACCGCGGTCACCGGCGGCGACACCGAGTCGTTCCTGCTGAGTATCGGACACCAACTCGCCAGGGAACGCCCGGAACTCTTCGAACTCGAACGCCTCTCGGTCGTCGTCCAGCAGCACATCGACTCCGTGGCGGCAGAGGGCCGGGTCATCGGCATCAGGATCGACGACTTGAAGGTCTCCCCCTTCCACCGCACCGCCACCCTGGAGGTCGAACAGCGCATCCGTGACGTTGCGGGCAGGGCCACCGGCGTCGAGATCGGCATGGCTCATCTGGAACCCCGTCTCCTCGACTCCGACAATCTGGCCCACCTGGCGCTGATCGGACCCGCGCAGGTGCTGGCCGAACAGGACCCCGAGGCCAGGATCGTCATCCTGCTCGACGCGCTGGACGAGATAGCCGACGACGACACGACGGAGCCGAGGAAGAGGGTCCTGCACTGGCTGGCCCGTTCCCCCGAACTGCCCGCCAACGTCAAGGTGGTCATGACCTCCCGGCCCCACGCCGGGCTCCGGCTGTTCCGGGCCGCCCGGGAGGACCGACTCACCGAGGTGGTCATCGACGCCGGCTCACCCCAGGTCGTGGGCGATCTCCGCACGTACGCGGACTGCGTCCTGGAGAGGCCCGCCGTCCTCGCCGCCGAACGGGCCAGAGGCAGCCTCCCCGGCAGCACCAAGCGGCATGCCGTCCGCAGGGCCGCCGGAAACTTCCTGTACCTGGCCACCTACGCGCGGGCGCTGATCGACGCCGCCGAGGAACAGGACGACGAGATGGTCGACAGGCTGCTCGCCTTCAGCGGCGTGCCGGGCCGTCTGCCCGGGCTGTACGGGTTCTTCGTGGAGCTGGTGCGCGAGGAACTCACGCCATGGCCAAGGGTGCCCGGGACCAGTGAGCCGGGCGGCTGGGAAGGGGTGGGCCTGCCGATCATCGGCGTCCTCACCGTCGCGCGAGAGGCCCTGACAGAGGACCAGCTCACCGCCCTGTCCGGTACGCCCGTACCGGAAGAACCCGCACAGAAGGTCCTGTCGAGCCTGCGCTGGCTGCTGGACCGCCGAAGCGACCGGATCGCCTTCTTCCACACCTCGGTCAACGAGTTCCTCGCCGGACAGGAAGCCCGCGAGAAACACCCGGAGTGCTGGGTCGACGAGACCAGATGGCACGAGCGGATCGCCCACCACTACCGGGGCACCGCGCCGAACTGGGGGGACCTGGACTGGTTACAGGTGGACCACTACGGTCTTGCCCATCTCGTCGCCCACGTCCTGAAGGCTGGGCCGCGCCTGTCCGCCGAGGCCGTCGACATGGTCTGCCCCGGTCTGCGGAGCGCCGTCAGACGCGAGTTCGGGGCCGAGCGCCGATTTCTCGAACTAGTCGACAGCGTCGCCCACCATGTCGCCGACGGCGCGACCATCGCCACCGGGCTACCCGCGATGACGTACCTCGGAGTCGTGCGCCACCAGGCGGCGCAGTCCAGCAATGCCCTGCCGCCACGGGCGATCGGGCTGCTGGCCCGGATGGGGCGCGTCAAGGAGGCGCTGGAGCACGCGATCGGGATCACGCCGTCGCTGTGGCAGGTCACGGCGTTCGCGGAGATCCTTCAGTACGCACATCCTGGGACCGACACGCCCTCGACCGACGAACTGCTGGACCTGCTGGTCGAGTCCGCGCTTACGGTTCCGACAGACAGCTATCCTCTCAGCCCCAACGTCGACGCGGACCGTGCGATCGAAGTGACCGCACGACTGCTGGCATCTCACGATCTCGATCGCGCGCTGCGGTTGTGGCGGTGGGGACAGGAGAGGTCGCCGCGATCGGGCCGCCTTGCGCAGGAGCCGGATGCCCTGTACCGCCTCGCCGCGGCCGCCGAGCAGGATGTGGACAGAGCCCACACCCTCATCCGCAAGATCAGCGCGGAGCGCTGGGGGGACTACCTGGACGCGGCGGAACGCGCCGACCCCGCAGGGGCCGTCCAACTGCTGCGGGAGGCCGAGAAGTCCCTGGAGTCCGCCGGACCGGCGGACCGTGTCCTGGCGCTGGCACGACTGGCCGCCACATGGGCGGCGCACGATCCGGACACCAGCCGGCGTTTCCTCGCTGAAGTGCGCGTGCAGCTCTTCGCAGCCGGACGAGAGGAGGGCCTCGCTGCCCAACTGGTCAGGGCCGCATGCGTGTTGGAGGACGTGGACCGGATTACGGCTCGCCTTGTGCTGGCCCGCCTGGACACCTGCTCCCCTGACCACTGGGTCGCTCTCGACGGTGCTCGGCTATGGGTTCGTTGGGGGGTGCCCGAGCGTGCGCGGAGTCTTGTGGCCCCGTACCTCGCAGCGACCCAGGACGACGGGACGAGGTTCGCTGCCATGAAGGCGATCGGGCAGTCCAGCCCGGCCGAGGCACTCCGGCTCCTGGAACGTGACCACGCCGCCATCCCCGGGCCGTCCGAGGATCCGGATGCGCACATAACGTTCAGCCTGGACCGCGACCACGACCTGACCAGAGTGGTGGAGCGAATGGCCGAGTACGACCTTGCCCGGGCAACGCAGATGGCCAGGGGCATCACCGCCACCACCTGGCGTGACGACTGGTGGTGGCGTGACCACGCCGCAACCGCGGTCCCGGCCCAGGAACTCTTTGGCGAGGACCGCTATTCGCTCCTTGCCGGAATCGCCCACCTTCACCTTGCCCAAGGCCAGAGTGGACCAGCCACCACCATCCTTGAGGAGGTGCTGGGGAGCGCGAAACACCCCGCACCTCTCAGAGGGGGCGGCGGCTACGGCCGCTACTTCATGACTTCGTCGTCCGAGTCGAACGAACGTTCCTCCTGGAACCGTGTGGCACAGCTGAACATCGACGGCATGTTGGCGCAGTTCAACATGAGCCATGACTGGGCCGCTCGCGCGCGAGGACACTTCCATCGCCATCCGGCTGATGTCGTCCGCGCCGTCGAACTCGGCGCGCACAGCAGCATGGCCAGAGTGGTGCGCCGGTTCGCGGGGCGGTTGGCGCGCCGAGATCTCTCACGGGCCGGCGCCCTCATCCGCTCGCTCGCGGATCCCGGGGAGCGAGCCATCGGCTTCGCGGAACTGCACCGGATGGCACACGGCCCCGGCGGCACCGCCCCTCACACACCTGAGGCGGACATGTTCTCCAGGGAAATCGATCGCGCGCTCAGTGAACTACCGCGCTACCGGTGGACATCCGCTCTCGGAGACGACACGGAGGACAAAGCATGGGCATACGCACGTCCTGATCACCGGGTCCGCTTCGAACTCGCCCTGCTCGCCCTGGGATGCCGGAAGGAGGACTGGCGGGCAATCGAGGGGCTGCCCTACCTGGCCCGCGCACGGGTGAATGCAGCGGCTCTGTGGGTATCCGAGGTGTATGCCACCGATGTGATGGACAACAGGCGCCCACTTCAGGGAGCCAGGGAAATCCATATGCGGAACCTCAGCCCGGGACGGGACCTGGTCCGGGACGACACGATGGCCAAGATCGTGCTGGCCGCAGCCGCGTACCACGAGTACCGGATCGCCCGTGAGGTGCCCGGCTACAGCTTCCACGCGCCGCAAGTGCGCCTGGACGACCCGGTCTACGCCGCCGCCGTGGACCTCGTGACTCCCGTCCCCGGAGCCCCCCTCAGCCCCGCGTTCACTCGTCGGCTGAGGGAGATGCTGGACGAAGGCCCACTGCCGGCGGCGGCCGGACTGCTCGCCTTCGCCGGGGAGGCCAGGCAGGAGAACCGGCACGAACTTCGTGAGCTGGCCGCTGCGGTCATCGCGAGAGCCCGTGACGGTTCCGCGACCGGCTTGGACACACTGGCCATCCTGGCGGAATCGCCGCTCCTCGGCGACCTGGTGGATCCTGTCGCTCTCCTGCACGAAGCCGAACGCTGCGAGTTCGCCTGGGCCGGCGAGACCTGGATTCCCCACGACGTCGTGGCACGCCTGTTTCCCGTCCTGCTGGAGCGTGCGCCCGCAGTCGCGATGCGCACGTTCTACGAAGTCACCTCGTCGGACTGGCCCTTCGCGATGTCAATGCTGGAACACGCACCGGACGTCCTGATCGGCACGCTGGACACCGACGCGGTGGCCGTCCTCGGCGCGGCCATCGCCCAAGGGCTAGCCTGCACCTCCCCCGAGGGCGTGGCACCCGATGTCGTGGACGGCGTCCGGCTGGTGCGCCTCGCCGGCGGCCCCGGGGACGGGAGGCAGGCGGCATGACACATTCTGTCGACCCTGTGGTGGAGAGGGCGCACGCGGACGTCCTGGAGCTGTTCCGCACGGATACCGCAGTGGACCCGGCCGGACTGGCCGCGGTGTGCCGGGCCGCCCGCGACCGGCTCGCGGCGTTGCCTGACCTCGACCCGGACAATCCGCACTCCTGGACTTCGTACAAACTGATCACGACGGACGTACAGACCCTCCTCGGCTATCTCAGCGAGGTCGATGCCCCGAGCAGCGAACCGGAGCGCTTCCGGTCCCTGCTGATCCGTGTCCTCCGCTACCTCTACGCAGCCGACGGCGCCAAGACCGGCGTCCGATTGGCGGAGATCATCCACAGCGAGTGGGAAGCGCGGATCGGAGAGTCGCACATCGACACGCTCCAGGCCGCTGAACGACTTGCCGCGTGCCTGCACGCAGAGGGCGATGCGAAAAGGGCCCAGCCGGTGTTCGAAAGGATCTTTCAACTGAGGTCCAGGAAATTCGGTGACGACCATCCCGATACCCTTCTCGCGGCCTGCAACATCGGTGCGTGCCTAGGCCAACTCAAGGACTACTCTGCGGCGTTCCAGCTGTACAGCGACACCGTACGGCGATGTGAGCGACGACTCGGCAGGGATCACCGCACGACGATGTTGGCCACCTTCAACCTCGCGGCCTGCCTGCGCAAGCTCGGGGAGCACGAGAGGGCGCTGACGCTGTACCAGGACGTTCACCGGAGGTACGGACGGGTGTCGGGGGAAAACTCCCTTGAGACGCTCGACGCGGAGGCGGGCATCGCCAAGACTCTGCACGAGCTCGGCGAGTACGAGGAGGCACGCGCCATCAACGCAGACTTGCTGCCGAGATTCGAGAGCCTGGCCGGAAAGGACCACTCAAGCACAGCACACGCCCGCAGTCGTCTGACGGAGAACCTCCGCGCGCTCGGGCTCAACGAGGAAGCTGATGAAGTAGAGGGCATCGTGCACCCGGATTTCTGACCGTCTCGGCGCGCACGGCGCCGTGCGCGCCATGGAACCGCCCACACTCCTCGTGGACGCGGGCAGTTGCCAGGCCGGCGCGGCCCACGGGGCTGGGCGCGATGGTTCGCGCCGGGCACTTCTCCGAGAAGGCCGCGTTGCGGAGCGCGCGAAGCACCACAAGGACAACCCTGCGCACCACCGTGGGGAGGTCGCCCTGGCCTAAGGGTGCGGTTGTGGTGCGCAAACCGCCCACCGGTCTAGACAACAAAGAACCCCCGGGCCTCTGGCCTGGGAGTTTCTCATGGAGCGGGTGACGAGAATCGAACTCGCGCTCTCAGCTTGGGAAGCGACGGCGCTTGGGGAGCCGGGATGCGCCTGACCTGTACGTATGTGCTCCGACGCGGCGTCGGCAGAGGCGAGATCGCACCGATGTTGACCGTAGTTGACCGGTCTTAAGGGCACGCTATGGGCACGCCTTCCGATCGGAGGCTGAGGGATGTCCTGCGCTGCGGCCGAAGGGTGCTCAGGGCCCGGGTGCGGGCGTCGGCAGGTGGACACACCATTGCTGAAGCATACGGCTGAGCGACCGACCATGAACGATCCGTGAGGAGAACCGCCGGGGTGAGACGTCCGGCGCTTTTCGGGCGGCTCCTCCGGCACATGGGCTGAAGCAGAGAAGCCTGGCCGGACAGGCGGATTCGCGTATGCCGGGCACCCGGAAGTGCGGGAATGGACGGATGGCATGCGCCCGGCGGGCCGCAGATGCCCGCACCATCGCCCGTCGCGGAGCACTCTGTCCCGCCACCTCCTCGACGGGTGGCCACAAGAGCCGGGCCGGACGGCGAGTGTGCAAATGGGTGGATGCAACCGGACGGGTGCGGAACGAGAGCCAGGGCGATCAGCACGACGACCACCGCGATGGGGGCCGCGCCTCCGGTCGGCATCGTCGCCCCTGGGAGACCGGGAGACCGGGAGACCGGAGACCCGACGATGGAACCGTCTCCGGCGGCTCGTCCGATCGGGTGCCGAGGTCCTGCCGCGCGAGTGTTTCGTGGGGGTGCGGTACTCGCTCCGCGCCTCTCGGGCAAGGGATGGCGAGAGTGCGACGGCACCCGGTCCGGAGGAGGACGTCCCGTGGGTCCAGTGCGATGCGAGGAAAGCGCCGGCGCCATGGTGACCGCCGTATGACGGGGGCGGGCGAGGACGAGGCGGAGGTACGCGGCCGGGGCGAGCGGTTCGCCGACGTGGCCGATGCCCGGCTGCCCGTCCATGACGGGGCGGGGCAGCTGATCCGCAAGTCCTTCCCCGACCACTGGTCGTTCCTGCTCGGCGAGATCGCCCTCTACAGCCTGATCGTGCTGGTGCTGACCGGCGTGTGGCTGACGTTCTTCTTCCAGCCCGAGATGCGGGAGGTGGTCTACGAGGGCCCCTACGAACCCCTGCGCGGGACGCTGATGTCCGGTGCGTTCGACTCGACCCTGCACATCAGCTTCGACGTCCGCGGTGGCCTGCTGATGCGGCAGACCCACCACTGGGCCGCGCTGGTCTTCGTCGCCGCGATCGGCGTGCACCTGCTGCGGGTCTTCTTCACCGGCGCCTTCCGCAGGCCGCGCGAGATGAACTGGGTCATCGGCGTCACCCTCTTCGCGCTCTCCCTGGCCGAGGGCTTCGCCGGCTACTCGCTCCCGGACGACCTGCTCTCCGGCACCGGTCTGCGGATCGCCCAGGGCATCATGCTGTCGATCCCGGTCGTCGGGACGTACCTCGCCATGTTCGTGTTCGGCTCCGAGTTTCCCGGCCACGACATCGTTCCCCGGCTCTACACCCTGCACATCCTGCTGCTGCCCGGCGCGCTGCTCGCCCTGGTCACCGTCCATCTGATGCTGGTGTTCTACCTGAAGCACACCCAGTGGCGCGGCCCCGGACGCACGAACAGGAACGTGACCGGCAAGCCCCTCTACCCCCAGTTCGCGGCCTCCTCGATCGGTCTGTCCCTCGCCGTCTCCGGGCTGCTGGTGGTGCTCGCCGCAGTCGCGCAGATCAACCCGGTGTGGGTGTACGGCCCCTACCGACCGGACCAGGTGTCGACCGGCTCCCAGCCGGACTGGTACGTCGGCTTCCTCGAAGGCTCGCTGCGCCTCGTCCCGCCCTGGGAGACGAACCTCGCCGGGCACACCCTCATGTGGAACGTCCTGCTGCCGGCCGTCGTGCTGCCCGCGCTGCTCTTCCTCGTCCTGTACGCCTACCCCTTCGTCGAGCAACGGCTCACCGGCGAGGACGGCCAGGAGCAGCACTTCGGCGACCGGCCACGCGAACGGCCCGTGCGTACCGGCCTCGGCGCCGCGGGCGTCACCTGCTACGCCGTGCTGCTGCTGGCCGGCGGCAACGACGTCATCGCCCTGAGCTTCCGGATCTCGGTGAACGCCCTGACGTGGATCTTCCGGGTCGCCCTGATCGTGGCCCCGGTCGCCGCCTTCTTCGTGACCCGCACGGTGTGCCGCGCGCTGCTGCACACGGAGCAGGAACTGCTGACCGAGGGCGAGGAGACGGGGGAGGTACGGCAGACCCTGGCCGGCAGCTACGAGAGCGGCCACCGCCCGGTCACGTCGTTCCGGCCGGGGGCCCCGCGCAGGCCGCTCAGTCCTCCTGACCGGCCCCCCGGCTCGCGTACTGGAACACCAGCCCGGCAACACCCCGAGCCAGAACGCCGAAGCCGATGAGGAACAGCCACAGCCCGAACACCACCCCCACCGCCGCGACGGCGAACCCGAACGCGGTGACGATCGGCCAGGGGCTGTGCGGCGGGAAGAACTCCAGCGGCCCGGCGGAGTCCGCCACCTCCGCGTCCGTACGGTCCTGCGCGCGCGGGCCGCGCCGGACGTACTGGGTGGCGCAGAAGAACGACACCAGCGCCGCCATCCCGAACGCCACGATCAGCGCCGCCGTACCGGCCGGATCGGCGTCGGACCACACGCCGTAGAGCGCGGCGGACGCACCGAAGAAGACGGCCACCCCGCCGAAGAGCAGTGCCTCGGCCTTCACCGCAGCCCCTCCCGCTCCGCCTGCCGCACGATCTGGGGATGGTGCAGGTCGAACGCCGGGGACTCCGACCGCACCCGGGGCAGTGCCACGAAGTTGTGCCGGGGCGGCGGGCAGGAGGTGGCCCACTCCAGGCTGCGTCCGTATCCCCAGGGATCGTCCTCCTCGACCTGCCGTCCCCGGCGGGCCGTACGCCAGACGTTGTAGAGGAACGGCAGCGTGGAGATCCCGAGCAGGAACGCGCCCGCCGAGGACAGGGTGTTGAGCAGGGTGAACCCGTCGGCCGGCAGATAGTCGGCGATCCGTCTCGGCATCCCCTCCTCGCCGAGCCAGTGCTGCACCAGGAAGGTCAGCTGGAAACCCGGGAAGAGCAGCCAGAAGTGCACCTTGCCCAGCCGTTCGTCGAGCATCTTCCCGGTGAACTTCGGCCACCAGAAGTAGAACCCGGCGAACATCGCGAACACGACCGTGCCGAAGAGCACGTAGTGCAGATGCGCCACCACGAAGTACGAGTCGGTGACATGGAAGTCGAGCGGCGGCGACGCGAGGAGCACCCCGCTCAACCCGCCCAGCAGGAACGACACCAGAAACCCCACCGACCACAGCATCGGGGTCTCGAACGAGAGCGAACCCCGGTACATCGTCCCGATCCAGGCGAAGAACTTGATCCCGGTCGGCACCGCGATCAGGAACGACATCACCGAGAAGAACGGCAGCAGCACCGCCCCGGTCGCGAACATGTGGTGCGCCCACACCACCGCGGACAGCATGGTGATGGAGGTCGTGGCCCCGATCATCGGCAGATAGCCGAAGAGCGGCTTGCGCGAGAACACCGGGATGATCTCCGAGACGATCCCGAAGAACGGCAGCGCCACGATGTACACCTCGGGATGCCCGAAGAACCAGAACAGGTGCTGCCACAGCAACGCCCCGCCGTTGTGCGCGTCGAAGACGTGCGAGCCGAACTTCCGGTCGCACTCCAGCGCCAGCAGCGCGGCCGTGAGCACCGGGAACGCCGGCAGTACCAGGACCGACGTGAACAGCACGTTCCAGGTGAACATCGGCATCCGGAACATGGTCAGGCCCGGCGCACGCAGACACAGGATCGTCGTGACGAAGTTGACCGCGCCCAGCGTGGTCGACACGCCGGTCACCACCAGCCCCATCACCCACAGGTCGGCGCCCGCGCCCGGAGAGTAGTACGCGCTGTTGAGCGGCGCGTACGCGAACCACCCGAACGACGCCGCGCCCCCCGGCACCAGAAACCCGGAGACCACCATCAGCCCGCCGAACAGGTACATCCAGTACGACAACGCGTTCAGCCGCGGGAACGCCACGTCCGGGGCGCCGATCTGCAACGGCATCACCGCGTTCGCGAACCCGGCGAACATCGGGGTCGCGAACAGCAGCATCATGATCGTGCCGTGGATGGTGAAAAGCTGGTTGTAGACGTCCTGGCTCATCAACTGGAGCCTGGGGCGGGCGAGTTCGGCACGCATGCCGAGGGCGAGCAGACCGGCGAGGAGGAAGAAGCAGAACGCCGTCACCATGTACAGACGGCCGATCACCTTGTGATCGGCCGTACCGGTCAACGCCAGCAGCCCGCGGCCCAGCGGCGCCGGAGCGACAGGAGACCCGGTCCTACTACCGGCCCTACTACCGGCCCGCTGTGACAGTTCGCTCATGCTCCTCCTCAGCCGAGCCGAGCGCGGAAAGCGCCTCGTGGGTGCTCGCCGTCCCGGCAGACCGTCGGCTCCCACGCGCGGGCACCCCTCACCGGCATGGCTGATACATGCGTGTTTGTCCACTCCTTGGCGACGCTACCGGCGACCACGCGCACACCACGTCAGCCACGCCTCTTCCCATGGCATTCGCTGCCGGACAGCGGGTACTCGGCGCCCATGCACACGACCCATGAGCGACTGGCCGCCGCCGGCCCGGCGGCGGGGATGGTGATCATCGTCGTCTGCGGCCTGCTCGTCACGGCCGCACTGGTGGCCGCCGTACGCCTCGCTATCGGCGTACGGCGCAAGGAGCCTGCACCCCCTCGCCGCGGTGACCACCCCACACCGCCGCCCTCGGGACCGGTGCGCGAAGAACAGAACATGCGCGAACCGAACGAGGTGCCCCGGGCCACCGGTGACCACGACCGCCTCACCCCGCACCAGCTCGGCAACGCCCCCAGCAGGCCCAGCGAGAACCAGACCCGCCCGCGCTGGCAGCACGGCTCCAGCGGATCCTTCGGCGGCGGCGGAGGCGACGGCGCGACGTGACCTGGCCGGCGGCCCCCTGCGTACGACGGGCCGCTGAGCACCGTCTCACCCACGCGGCCCCGGCAGAAGGTTCCCCGGGCGCGTAGAGCCGCACGCCCTCGGTGCCGGGTCCTGTTGGGCACACCGAGGGCACGACGCGGTGGTGCCCGTGCAAGGCGGTCGGCACCCCGGTTTCGACTCGCTCCGGTGTCCGGTCATGGGCATCGTTGCGCGGGCACACATGGGTCGTGACAGCCTTCGCTCATTCCTCCGGCTCGGAAGCGCGTTGGAGGTCGGCCCGTCCCTCGGCGGCGCGGATGAAGCGGGTCATGCCGAACCGGCTCGCTCCGGGGGTGTCCTGAGGGGTGCCCGGCGCCGCATCGGTGGGGCGGGGCACGGACGGCAGGACGTAGGGGCGGCGGAGCACCTCGTCGAGGATGATCACGGTCTCGGTGGCGCGGACCGCGGGAATGGTGGACAGCCGGTCGGTGACCAGGCGGTGGACGGCGGAGACGTCGGCCACCCGGATCTGGATCATGGCGTCGTGCTGGCCGGTGGTGACGGCGCAGTACTCCACCTCCGGCATCTGGGCGAGCGCGGTGCGGAACTGTTTCCACAGCTCCTGGCGGACCGTGACGAAGATCAGGGCACAGATCTCCAGGCCGATCCGGCTGTGGTCGACGCGGGCGCTGAAGCCGTTGATCACGCCGTCCGCGCGGAGGGCTTCGAGGCGGGTGTAGGCGTTCGCGCGGGAGACGCCGACGCGATCCGCAAGGGCCGCGACGGAGATGCGGCCCTGGGCGCGGAGGACGTCGAGGATCTTGAAATGCACCGAATCCAGGGCAAGGCCGATGCCGATCCGTCCAGAGCGCCGTTCACCCGGGGGCTCTGGGGTGGACTGATCTTCCATGTTCGCGCCTCTCCGTCGATTTTCGTCTCGCGGTGGTCCCGTCGGCCGAGAGTCCTGGTTAGTTTCGGCCCACCCTAACGGCGAATCGTCCAGGTCGACCTCCCGGCGCCCGCCCGCACCCGCCACCCGCCCGGCCTTCTTCCGCTCCGCCCTGCTCACGGAGGCACGCATGCCCAGATTCAGTGCCGGGTCGTACCCGGCGGCACTCTCTCTCGTCGCGGTCGCGGCGCTCGCCCTCAGCGCCTGCTCCGGTGGCACGAGTACCTCCGGCTCCTCGGGTGGCAAGACCCTGGTCCTCGACACCTCGTTCAACCTGAAGACCGCCGACCCTGGCCGTGAGTTCGAGCCGACCGGGCAGATCGTGGACAAGGCGCTCTACGAGACGCTGCTGACCTTCAAGGGCGGCGACGTCACCAAGCCGGTGCCGGGGCTGGCCTCCTCGTACGAGCAGTCCACGGACGGCAAGACGCTCACGCTGCACCTGCGGACGGGCGCGAAGTTCGCGGACGGCAGCGCGGTCACCGCCGACGACGTGGTGTTCTCGCTGAACCGGGTGATCGCGCTCAAGGGCAACCCGTCGTTCCTGCTCGACGGCGTCACGGTCACCAAGACGGACGCCTCCACCGTCACCCTGGTGTCCAAGAAGGCGAACCCGGCGCTGCCCTTCATCCTCCCCAACCCCGCGCTCGGCATCCTCAGCGCGAAGACGGTCCAGGCCCACGGCGGCTCGGCGACCCCGGCGGACGCGGCGGAGAAGTACCTCAACACCACGTCGGCCGGCTCCGGCCCGTACACGCTCACCTCCTTCGACACCAACACCCAGGTCGTCCTGAAGAAGAACCCCGAGTACACCGGCTCGGACAAGCCCACGTACGACAAGATCGTCCTCCGCAACGTCCAGGCGCCCACCCAGAAGCTGAACGTGCAGCGCGGCGACAGCCAGATCGCCCTCGACCTCACCTCCGACCAGGTCAGCGGGCTCGGCGGCGGGCTCAAGGTGGACAGCGGTGCGTCCTCCGACGTGATCTTCCTGCTGCTCAACCAGAACACCAAGGTCAGCAGTACGACGGCCGACGCGAAGTTCGCGGAGGCGGTGCGCAAGGGCATCGACTACAAGAGCCTGCTGTCACTCGCCGGCACCGGCTCCGTCCAGCCCGCCGGGATCATCCCCTCCACCTTCCTCGGCGCGCTGCCCGGCTCCGAGGCCGCCGGCCGCGACCTCGCCGGGGCGAAGGCGGCCCTGAAGGCGAGCGGGATCAGCAAGCCGTCCGTGACCCTCGGCTACGCCAGTGACCTGACCGTCGACGGCCTGTCCCTGCAGACCCTCGCCGAACGGGTCCAGGCACAGCTGAAGGAGGTCGGCATCACCGTCACGCTGGCGCCCGCGCCGACCACCACGGAACTGGACAACTACCGCAACGGCAAGGAGCAGTTGGGCCTCTGGTACTGGGGCCCGGACTACCCGGATCCCAGCGACTACCTGGCCTTCCTGCCCGGCAACCTGGTCGGCCTGCGCGCGGGCTGGAAGGCCGGCGCCGACCCCGCCCTCACCTCGCTCGGCGACAAGGCGGCCACCACGATCGGCGACGACGCCCGCAAGACGCTGTACGAGCAGATCCAGACCAGGCTGAACACCGACGGCCCCTTCGTCCCGCTGATGCAGCCGAGCCGCAACACCGTCTCCGCCGCGTCCGTCACCGGCGTCGCCTACAACCCCGTATGGACGATCGATGTCGCCGCGCTGGGTGCCAAGTAAGCGTGTGAGCGGCGAGGACACGGGCGGTGGCGGAGGAGGAGGCGGCCGGCCTCTCACCCGCCGCCGTGTCCTCGCCCGTCACCCCCTCGCCCGTTTCCTGCTCCGCCGCACCGCCACCGCCGTCCTGCTCGCCGTCGGCGTGACCCTGGTGACGTTCGTGCTCACCAACCTGGTCCCGGGCGATCCGGCGGCGGCCGGCCTGGGGCAGCGCGCGATCGGCGATCCGGCGATCGTCGCCCAGTTCCGTCACCACTACGGCCTCGACAAGCCACTGCCGATCCAGTACGTCACCTACCTCGGCAACCTGCTCCACGGCGACCTCGGCGAGTCCCAGCAGAGCCACCAGCCGGTCCTCGACGACCTGTCCACCGCCGTCCCCGCCACCCTGGAACTCGCCGGGGCCGCGATCGTGGTCTCGCTGGTCGTGGGCGTGGCGTTCGGTGTCGTCGCGGCGCTGCGCCGGGACCGCCTCACTGACCAACTCCTGCGTGTCGTAAGCCTGTTGGGGGTCTCGGTGCCGACCTTCTGGCTGGCGCTGCTCGCCTTCTACGTCTTCTTCTACCGGCTCGGCTGGGCCCCGGGCAGCGGCCGTCTCGACCCCGGCATGACCGCCCCACCGCACGTCACGGGCCTCTACACGGTCGACGCGGCACTCGCAGGGCAGTGGCCGGTGTTCTGGAGCGCGGTGGGTCATCTGGCCCTGCCCGCCCTGGTGTTGACCGCGTACACCGTCGGCCTGCTGACCCGCTTCACCCGCTCCGCCGTCCTGGAGGTGCTGAACCAGGACTACGTCCGCGCGGCCCGGGCCAAGGGCCTGCCCGGCCGGGCCGTCCTCTTCCAGTACGTGCTCCGGGCAGCCCTCGTCCCCGTCGTCACGGTCGCCGGACTGGCCTTCGGGGCCCTGCTGTCGGGCACCGTCCTGGTGGAGTCGATCTTCGCCTGGCCCGGCCTGGGCGCCTACGCCTACCGCAGTGCGACCACCCTCGACCTGCCCGCCGTGATGGGCGTCGGACTGGTCGTCGGGCTGGTGTACCTGACCGTCAACCTCGCCGTGGACGTGCTGTACGGCGTGATCGACCCGAGGGTGAGGGTGCAGTGAGACTCAGCCTGTTGAAACGGCTGCCGCCCGCCTGGCGCCGTCCCCTCGCGGTCACCGGCGGCCTGGTCGCCGCGTTCTGGCTGGTGATCGTGGTCGCCGCCCCGCTGCTCGCCCCGCACGACCCCCTCGCGCAGGACCTGCCCCGGCTGGCCGCCCCGGGCGCCGGACACTGGTTCGGCACGGACGAGCTGGGCCGGGACGTGCTGAGCCGCGTCCTGTACGGCGCCCGGGTCTCCATCCCGCTCGCCCTGCTGCTGGTGGCCATGTCGCTGCTGGCCGGCGGAGTGCTCGGGGCCTGCGCCGGGTTCTTCGGGCGGTGGGTGGACGAGACGGTGATGCGGATCGCGGACCTGGTGTTCGCCTTCCCCACCGTCATCCT
Organism: Streptomyces hyaluromycini; assembly: GCF_002217755.1. Taxonomy (GTDB): domain Bacteria; phylum Actinomycetota; class Actinomycetes; order Streptomycetales; family Streptomycetaceae; genus Streptomyces; species Streptomyces hyaluromycini. The sequence goes on from NZ_BCFL01000017.1 coordinate 477,092, forward strand.
GGCGATGGTGGTCGCCGCCGCGCTCGGCGCCAGCCTGCAGAACGCGGTGCTGGCCGTCCTGGTCGTGTCCTGGCCGTCGTACGCCCGCGTCACCCGGGGCCTCGTCATGGGGCTGCGCAACCGTGAATTCGTGCTCAGCGGACGGCTGTTGGGCTTCTCCGCCTGGCGTTCGCTGCGCGTCGACATCCTGCCCAACGTGCTCGGCCCGCTGCTGGTCCTGGCCACCCTCGACATCGGTACCGCGACACTGCTGCTGTCCGGGCTGTCCTTCCTCGGGCTCGGCGCGAAACCGCCGACCGCCGAGTGGGGGGCGATGGTGGCGGACGGCACCCAGCAGTTCGACAAGTGGTGGATCGGGGTGTTCCCGGGCCTGGCCATCCTCACCGTCGTCCTCGCCTTCAACTTCCTCGGCGACACGCTCCGGGACGCCCTCGACCCCGGCACGGCCCGCACGATCGGCGCGGAGAAGGAGCGTGTGGCATGACCACTGCCACTGTGCTGGAGATCAGCGGCCTCACCCTCGATCTGGGGGGCCGTCGCATCCTCGGCGGTGTCGACCTCGCGGTACGGCCGGGGCAGGTGCACGGGCTCGCGGGAGAGAGCGGATCGGGCAAGACCATGACCGGTCTGGCGGCGCTCGGTCTGCTGCCGCCGGGCGCCCGCACGGGCGGCCGGATCGAGCTGGAGGGCACGGACCTGCTGACTCTGCCCCCACGCCAACTGGCCGCACTGCGTGGGCGATCGGTGAGCATGGTGTTCCAGGACCCGTCCACCAGCCTGCACCCCATGCTCAGCATCGGACACCAGCTCACCGACCACCTGCGCCACCACCTGAAACTGGACCGGAAGACCGCGAAGGAGCGGGCCGCCGCACTGCTCACACAGGTCCGGATCCCCAACCCCCGTGAGGCACTGGTGCGTTACCCGCACCAGTTCTCCGGCGGAATGCGCCAGCGCATCGCGATCGCCATCGCGCTGGCCTGCGAACCGAAGGTGCTGATCGCCGACGAGCCGACCACCGCCCTCGACGTGACCGTGCAGGCCGGCGTACTGCGACTGCTGCGCGGCCTCTGCGACGACCTGGGCCTCGCCGTCCTGCTGGTCACCCACGACCTGGGCGTGATGTCCGCGATCGCCGACCAGGTGAGCGTGATGCGGCATGGCCTGGTCGTCGAGACAGGCCCGCGCGGCCGGGTACTGACCGACCCGCAGCACGAGTACACCCGTACGCTCCTGGACTCGCTCCCCGGAAGGAGCACGGTATGACCCCCCACCCGACGGCCCCTCTCCTCTCCGTGGACGACCTCGTCGTCCAGTACCACCGGCCGGGCGCGCCGCCCACCCGAGCCGTCGCCGGGGTCAGCCTCCAGGTACGGGCGGGCGAAGTGGTCGGGCTGGTCGGCGAGTCGGGCTGCGGAAAGTCCACCCTGGCGCGGGCGGTCTGCGGGCTCACCGCACCCGCGGAAGGCCGGATCACCTACGCCGGCACGCCGGTACGCCCGCTGCGGGTGCGCCGCCGCGCCCCGGCCCTCACCGGCGTCCAGATGGTCTTCCAGGACCCGTACGGCTCCCTCAACCCGCGCCGCCGGGTGGGCGCGCAGCTCTCCGACGGCATCCGTACGGCCGCCGAGCGCGGCGAGGCGCCCGACGGGACATCGCCGGAGGACCTCCTGACCCGGGTCGGACTACCGGCGAGCGCCGCCGAGCGCTACCCGCAGGAGTTCTCCGGCGGCCAGCGGCAACGCATCGCCATCGCCCGCGCGCTCGCGGCCCGCCCCCGGCTGCTGGTCGGCGACGAACCGATCTCCGCCCTCGACGCCTCCGCCCAGCTCCAAGTGGCCACACTGATGAGGTCGTTGGCGGTCGAGTCGGGCGCCGGGCTGCTGTTCATCAGCCACGACCTGTCCGTCGTACGGCTGATCGCCGACCGCATCGCCGTGATGTACCTCGGGCGGATCGTGGAGACCGGCCCCACCGCCGAGGTCTGGGACGAACCGCGGCACCCCTACACGCGGGCGCTGCTGGCCGCCGTACCGCGGCCGGACGGGGCGGGAGTGCTGCCCGCCGAACTCCCCGGCGACGTACCCGACCCCGCCGACCCGCCGAGCGGCTGCCGCTTCCACCCCCGCTGCCCACAGGTCTTCGACGGCTGCGACCGCGAGGAGCCGCAGCTGATCGCCGGGGGCGTCGCGTGTCGCCTGTACACGGCGTGACCCGGGTGGGACGGCCCGCTCAGGAGCGCGGGACCGGACTCGCGTGCCCGCCCACGTCCGTATGCCCCATGCCCCGAGGCCGTCGGGTGCGCCGGGGGCGCCGGGGGCGCGCCCTTCCGTGACCCACCCGGGGCCGCGCCCCCGCCCCTGGGTGTGGCTCGCCCACTTCCTCACCGCCGAACCAATTCGCTCTGGAACCGCTCCACGACGACCCACCCCGAACAACGTGACCTCCCGGCGGCGTTCCCGGCGGCCCCGCGTCAGCGGTACCCCGCCGGTGGCCTTCCCGGTCGCACGACACCTCACGACTTCATGGAGCCCCGATGCGCGACGACGTCCACCCCCGCCACCCCGCCGACCCTGTCCCGCCCCTGTACCCGGCCGACCGGCTCCGCACCGCCCGACAGGCCACGGCCCGAGCCGGTCTGGACGCCCTGCTGATCTCGCCCGGCGCGGACCTGCGCTACCTGACGGGCTACGACGCCAAGCCGCTGGAGCGGCTGACCTGCCTGGTCCTGCCGGCCGACGGCGACCCCTTCCTGCTGGTACCGGCCCTGGAGGAACCCGCCGCGAAGGCGTCCCCGGCCGGTGACCTGGGCATCGAGATCACCGGCTGGCACGAGACCGACGACCCCTACGCGCTCGTCGCGGCCCGGCTGCCCGGCCGGACCGCCCGCTTCGGCGTCGACAACCGTATGTGGGCGGAGAAGACCACCGCCTTCCGCGCCGCCCTGCCGGGCGCCCGCCAGGAACTGGCCGGAGAGGTGCTGCACGAGCTGCGGATGCGCAAGACCCCGCAGGAGGTGGCCGCCCTGCGCCGGGCCGGCGCGGCCATCGACCGGGTGCACGCCCGCATGGGCGAGTGGCTGCGGGCCGGACGTACCGAACGCGAGGTCGGACGGGACATCGCGGACGCGATCATCGCCGAGGGGCACGTACGGGCCGACTTCGTCATCGTCGGCTCCGGCCCGCACAGCGCCAGCCCGCACCACGAACTGTCCGACCGCACGATCCGGTCCGGCGACCCCGTGGTGGTCGACATCGGCGGTACGACCCAGGACGGCTACTGCTCCGACTCCACCCGGGTGTACGCGGTCGGCGAGCCACCGGCCGCCTTCCGCCGCCTCCACGACGTGCTGTCCAGCGCCCAACGCGCCCAGACCGACGCCGTACGGCCGGGCCTCACCGCCGGGCAACTGGACGCCGTCGGCCGGGACATCATCACCGACGCCGGATACGGGACGTACTTCATCCACCGCACCGGACACGGCATCGGCCTGGAGAGCCATGAGGATCCCTACATCGTGACCGGGAACCCCCTCCCGCTCGCACCGGGCATGGCCTTCTCCGTCGAACCCGGCATCTATCTGCCCGACCGCTACGGAGCGCGGATCGAGGACATCGTGATCTGTACGGAACAGGGCGGGGAGCGCCTCAACCGCACGCCTCGGGACCTGGTCGTACTCCCCTGACCCGGCGCGAACGGAGCGGGAACGGAGCACTGACGGACCACGAGCGGAGGCAGGACGCGACGATGACCCAGGAGAAGACGCCCCCGCCATGGCGGAGCTGTTCGAGGCCCCCGAGATCGCGCACCGGCCCCGCCCGGCCACCCGTTCGGCGAGGCCACCGCCCGTGCCTGCCTCGCCACCGCCGACAAGGGCCGGCCGCTCACGCTGCGAACGTGGGTGTACGACCGCTCCTGACCCGAGCCGCAGCGTTCCATCACTCACCCACTCAAGGACTCCGTCATGCCCACTCCACCGTCCCGTTCCGCCCGTCCCGCAGCCGGTGACGGTGCCCGCCCGGGTGGGGCACCCGCCGATCTGGCCGAGGTGTGGGCGGTGATCACGGGCATGTACGCGGGCTACGTCGCGGGCGACCGCGAGCGCATCGACTCCTTCCTCGACCCCGAGGCCACCATCTGGGATTCCGCGACTCCCGAACTCCTCCGTGGCAGACGCGAATTGAACCATGTCCGAGACGCCCGCCCCACGACCGGCACCGGCCCCGCCGAAACCGGTCTCACGGCATACGACCAGGTCGTCGACGTCTTCGGAGACCTGGCCGTGGCCCGCTACTGGCTGAGGGTCGACTTCCGCACAGCCCCACCGGAACTGGCCCGCAATACCGCGATCCTGCGTCGCACCCATCCCGACGGCCACTGGCTCGTCGTACACCTGCACGAGGACATCCACAGCGCTTCGGAGCAGGGGAGAAAACCAGGCGACACAACACCCCCAGACCTTTGACGCGGGGCCGTGATTCCCCGCTGTTCCCCGCCGCATCCGGTGCGCCTGTGGTGCACGGGCGTTGTCAGTGTCTGCCCGTACGCTGCGGAGTGTTGGGGCGGTCTGCCGTCTCGGCAAGGAGAGCGCGCGAAATCACTGAGCCCTCTTGGTATGGGTGATCTCCGCGATGGCGCCATGGATTCCACGCGTGAGCGTCAGAGGGGCGTCATGGAGCCGTTTTACGGGGCCGGCGGCGTACGGGCCGCGGAACGCGGTGGACAAGGTGCTGAAGGGCGCACGGATGCATACGTGACTGAATCTCCACAGTGAATGCGCAACTGCGGCACGGGTGCATTCGGTTGGTGCGGAGTTGTCCTGGTCGGAGCCGCCGTGGCAATAGCTGTCGGTTTCCTATGCGGGGCTACATGTAGAGAAGCTGCCCTCAATTCGTGTACATGCGTGCATGGATGAGTAGTCGGCTGTTTCAACTGCCCTGCCGGGAGCAGTGACCGACTGGATGCCGGGCACGCTCCGTGATTTGATCCTTCGCGCCGCCGGGATCGCGCCAAGGTGTCCGGAAACGGATGGCGCGGGCCTGCGGTCGCGGCCCATCGGCTATCCCCAGCCTGGCCGCTCCCCCTTGTGGAACATCCATACGAAGGGCAGTTTCATCATGAACTCCGCTCCCCAGGTTCAGACCCTCGAAATCTCCGACGCCGAACTCGACACCGTTTCCGGCGGCCTGAGCCCGCAGGTCGGCATCGCCGCCGGTCCCACGGCGATCAGCAGCTCGGACCTCCTGGCTCAGTTCGGCGCGGTCAAGGACGGGGTCCTGGACACCGTCGGCCAGTACCACCAGGTCGGCGTCACCGTCTCCTTCTGATCGTCAGATCGCGGGACTTCCTGATCGCGGGATCGCCGATACCGGCAGCCTGACCGCCGATCGGCGTCCACGGTGACAAGCCCCCTACCCGCGGGTCTTCGCTGGTAGGGGGCTTGATCATTAGGGGTTGCTTCTTCTTGTCCCGGGTCTTGTCGGGGATCTCGGTGACCTGCGCTTTCCCTGCCCAGCAGGAGGTAGGCCCTTGCGCCTGGCGGTCGCCCTTGAGCGGCTTGGAGTGACGCCTGAGCACCCCTCGGGCGGCCCACATGCCTGAACTCAGGACACGCAGAGGGCACGCCTACCCTGGATTGGACTAGACAACAAACAAACCCCAGGCCACTGACCTGGGGTTTCTCTCTGGAGCGGGTGACGAGAATCGAACTCGCGCTCTCAGCTTGGGAAGCGACGGCGCTTGGGTGTCTGCGTGGAGGCTGACCTGCACGGATTCGTTGTGCGCGCGTCACTGCGCGGGCGTGATCGCACCGCCGTTGACCGTGGTTGTCCGGCCTTAAGGGCACGCTATGGGCACGCCGTTGATCCGGAGGCACCGGGAGTGCCCTCGGCGGCCGAAGGACGGGCGGCCTCCACAAGCGAGCCCTGGTCGAGTCGGTGCCGTTGCAGGAGCACACAGATGACGTTCAGCGGCGGCCGGACAACTCGGGACGGAGATGGGCCGGCGAGGCTCCCACAACACAGACCCACTCAGGATGTACCCCGCCGAGGCGGTGGAGCGGGCCGGATCCAGGGAGAGCGTCCGCCCGGGGGGTATCGGAAACGCACGTGAAGCCGCTTCCAGCCACCGGCAGAGCCGGTCTTCGACTCTGAGCGTCCGTCCTCAGGCGGACTTCACCCAGCGAGGGTCGCCCTGCCACGTCACGAGGCACCACGGTGTGCCGGATACGGGTGGCGTTCATGCCGAGCGCCGAGCGTACGGGCCCGGGTGCGCCGGGCTCGAACTGGAACAGGGCCTCGGTCTCGGAGTGTTCCGCCACCGTCGGTGGCACAGCTGCGTCCAAGGAACCGCCCGTGTCCACGTCTGCGTGCCGCTGACAGTGCTCACGACGTGTTCAGCAGTCGCCGGATCGCGTCGACCCGTGCGGCGATCATGCGGTTGCCGATCGCTGTCCCGGGGATCATGTGGGCCAGGTGGAAGGCCCCGCTGTAATGGTGCACCTCGGTGGGCACGCCCGCCTGAATCAACAGGCGCGCGTAATCAAGCCCCTCGTCGCGGGTGGGGTCGACCTGGTAGGCGGCCACCCAGGCGGGAGGCAGACCGATCAGGTCCTTGAGATCCGCGCGGGCCGGAGCCGCGTACACGGGCACGTCCGGACCGCCGGGCTGCGCCGTGTCACCGAGGTAGTACTTCCAGCTGTAGGGCGAGTTGGCGGCACTCCAGGTGGGGGTTTCGGGAAGGTTCCGCATGGAGTGGGTCTGCAGCCGGTCGTCCACCGTCGGGGCGTCCAGGAACTGCGCGGCCGGCACCGGCCCTCCGCGGTCCCTGGCGACCAGGACCAGGGCGGCCGCCAGCCCGCCTCCTGCGCTCTCTCCCAGGACACCGATGCGTGCGCCGTCGATTCCGTGGGCACGGCCCGCTTCGCCGGCCATCCAGAGAACGGCCGCGTAACAGTCGTCAAGGGCGGCCGGATAAGGGTTTTCAGGAGCGAGCCGGTAGTCGACGCCCACCACGGCGACACCTGCCCGGTCGGCGATCAGGCGGGCCTGGTTGTCCACACTCTCCAGTCCACCCATGACGAAGGCTCCGCCGCACAGGTAAAGCAGACCAGGAACGGGGCCGGTCCGATCGGCCGGGGCGTAGACACGCCCCCTGATGTCCGGCGCCCCCTGGTACCCGGGAATCGCGACGTCTTCGACGCGCAACGCCCTCGCTGACTCGTACTGTGGGGCCTGCCCGAGAAACCTTCTGGTCAGAGCCCGCATGCCCGGCACATCGGAGAGATCGAGGGCCGGAATCATCGGCGCTGCGGCAGCCAGCTCAGGATCGAGCACGTAATTCATACCGTTTTCCCAATCTGTGCTATTTCGTCTCTGCACTGTTCCAGCAAGAACGACCGACCTGTTCGCGAAACTCACACCGGTGATCACTGAACCGTGAAGTAGTGGCCGTCCTCGATGTCCGCGATGAGCCCGGGCTGCACCGGCTGCCAGCCCAGTCGCTGCTGGGTCCGGGTACTGGAGGCCGGGCTGTCCCGCGCGAGGACGGCGCCGAGGAAGCCGAAATGGCCGTCGGCCTCGTCCTGGGACATGCCGGTCACCGGCAGGTTCAAGCGCCGGCCGATGGCCTGGGCGATGTCCCGCACCGGCACGCCTTCGTCGCCGATCGCGTGCAGCCGGGCGCCGGCGGGAGCCGATTCCACAGCCAGCCGGAACAGGCGTGCGGTGTCCCGCCGGTGCACGGCGGCCCACCGCGAGGAACCGTCACCGACGTAGGCCGACACTCCCGTCGTCCGGGCGATGGAGATCATGAGCGGGATGAATCCGGCCCTGTCCTGCTCGCCGTGGACCGACTGAGGCAACCGCACCACCGACGTGCGCACGCCACGCTCGGCCAGTGCCAGCACCGCCTCTTCGGACGCGATGCGCAATGCGGGCAGTGACCCGGGGTCGGGCGGGCTGTCCTCCGTGCCTGCGCCACCCGTCGGGAGCACGCCGGTCGCGGAGGTGATGGCCAGGGGCCGGTCCGAGCCCACGAGCGCCTCGCCCAGCGCCTCGACGGCGCGTGTGTCGGTCCGGCAGGACGCCGCGAAGTCCGTCGTGTCGGAGATGTTGGTGAAGGCGGTGTGGACGACGCCGTCCGCCGCGGCCGCGCCACGGCGCAGGCTGTCCAGGTCATCGAGGTCGCCGCGGTGCACCTCGGCACCGGCGGACGTCAGTGTCGCGGCGGCGCTGTCCGAGCGGGCGAGACCAAGCACGTGATGCCCCGCGTCCAGCAGCTCACGGACGACTGCGGATCCGACGAATCCGGTCGCACCGGTTACGAACACACGCATGGAACACTCCTTGAGTCGAGGTCAACGGTCTACTCGTCCCGGCTGGTCGGCGGGCGCGAACTGGGGCAGGCGCGCCATGATGGCCCGGATCTCCGCGTCGTCGGAGACACCCTGGAAGTCATGGCGCGGGGTGTAGGGCGCTTCGAGCGCGCGGATCTCCTCGTCGCCCAGCTCCAGGGCCAGCGAGGCGACCGCATCGTCGATCTGCTGTGTCGTGCTCGCTCCGACGAGGGGGGCGGTGACGACCGGCTTGCTGTGCAGCCAGGCCAGGGCGACCTGCGCACGCCCGACACCCCGGGCGTCCGCGACGCGGCCGACGGCATCGACGACGGCGTGGTCGGATGCTTCGGTCCGCGCCGTGTACAGCATGTCGGCGAACCCGTCGTTGCCACCCCGCAAGGTCGACCTCGCATCGGACCACACGCGCGCGAGCCGCCCCCGGGCCAGCGGACTCCAGGCGACCGTGCCGACGCCCTCGTCCACACACAGCGGGATCATCTCGCGCTCCTCCTCGCGGGCGAGCAGGTTGTAGTGGTCCTGCATCGACACGAAACGGGCCCAGCCGTGCTCGCGCTGGAGATGCAGCGCCTTCGCGAACTCCCAGGCCGGCATCGACGAGGCACCGAGGTAGCGGACCTTGCCGGCCCTGACCAGGTCGTGCAGCGCTTCGAGGGTCTCCTCCAGCGGTGTCGTGTGGTCGTTGCGGTGGATCTGGTACAGGTCGATGTAGTCCGTACCGAGGCGCCTGAGCGAGTGGTCCACCTCGGTCATGATCACCTTGCGGCTCAGGCCCTTTCCGTTGGGGCCCGAACGCATCGGATTGCGCAGCTTGGTCGCGATCACGACGTCATCGCGGTCGGCGAAGTCCCGCAGCGCCCGGCCGAGGATCTCCTCGCTGGAGCCCTGCGAGTACACGTTCGCCGTGTCGAAGAAGTTGATGCCCTGCTCCAGGGCGTGCCTGACGAGCAGGCGACTCTCCTGCTCGCCCAGCGACCAGACCGGGTGACCGCGGTCCGGCTCGCCGTAGGTCATCGCGCCGATCGCGATCGGCGAGACATCGAGGCCCGTGCTGCCGAGCTTGACGTAGTCCACGAGGGTCCTTCCAGTTCTTGCAGTTCTTGCAGTTCTTGCAGTTCTTGCAGGTCAGTGCCGGACATCAGATCCGTACGGTCGTCTTGCCGCGGGCGCCGCCCCCGCGCGCCAGCCCCTCCGGAACCCCCTCCAGCGGAACTGTCCGCTGGACGGGGACCGCGATCCGGCCCGATGCGGCCTCTGCGGTGATCCGGGCGAGCAGGTCCGGCTTGTCCTGCATCATGTAGTTGCTTACGGCGATCCGTTCGGAGGCGAGCAGCTCCGGCGGCGCGGAGAAGGACACGGACGCCGCCGCGCCACCGTCGCGCACGAGTCCGGCGTACGCGCCGAAGCGGGCCGTGTCGCGGGTGAGGTCGAGGAAGGCATCGATCCCGTCGGGACGCGTCTTGCGGACCCGCTCCACGATGTCGCCGGCCGTGTAGTCGGCCGTCTCGGCGGCGCCGAGACCGCGGATCCACCGGGCGGCGTCGGGCCGGGCGGTCGCGATGACCTCCACGCCGCGGGCGGCCGCCAGCTGGACGGCGAAAACGCCCACCCCGCCGGTGGCGCCCGCGATCAGGACCGACTGACCGGCTCGCAGGCCGATGGCCTCGATGACGCCGAGGGCGGTCATGCCCGCGGTCGGCAGTGCCGCCGCGATCTCGGCGGGCATGCCGTCCGGGACCCGCTGGAGCGCCCCGCCGTCCGGGGCCTCCGGCACCACCACGTACTCGGCGAAGGTGCCGTGGCCCAACGGCGCGCGGAGGAACTGGCCGTGCACGGTGTCGCCGGGCCGGAACCCGAGCACGCCCTCCCCGGTCTCCGTCACCCGGCCCATCCCGTCCACACCCAGGACGAGCGGCGTCACGTACGGCATGGGCAGTCGGCCCTCGGCGATGCCCATGTCGACCGGGTTCAACGACGCCGCCGCCAGTTCGACCAGGACCTCTCCCGGTCCCGGGCCGGGGACGCGGAGCTCCATCAGTTCGGGCGTGTCACCGATCCGGTGCACCGCGACAGCACGCATGGCTCATCTCCTGTTCTGCGCCTGCTCTGCGCCTGCTCTGCGCCTGCTCTGCGGCGACTGTCCGCCGGTGGACGTACGAGGCGCCGACGGCTGCCAGTCAACCCGGCACGGTGGCGAACCTGAAGGACCGATTCCGGTGCGGTTGATACCCTGCGGGTATGAATGATCTGGAGACGCGGCAGCTCCGGTATTTCGTCGCGGTCGCCGAAGAACTGCACTTCGGACGCGCCGCCGAGCGGCTCGACATGGCGCAGCCACCGCTGTCCCGCGCGATCCGGGAGCTGGAGCGCCAGCTCGGTGTGGCGCTGCTGAGGCGCACCACACGCCGGGTCACGCTCACCCCGGCCGGGGAGGTCCTGCTGCGGGACGCCCGGACCGCCCTCGACGCGGTCAGCTCCGCCGGCCGACGCGCCCAGCATGCCGGCGAGCCCACGCCTCGGCTGCGGCTCGCGCTCAAGCCCGATGTCGACGGCGGGCTGCTGCCGCGGATCCTCGACGCGTACGCCGGAGAGGATGCGGCCCTGCCGGTCGACCTGGTGCTCGGCCGCGTCGGCGAGCAGGCGCAGGCGGTGCGGGACGGCCGTGCCGACACCGCGCTGCTGCTCAGCCCCTTCGACGACCGTGGCCTGGATTCCGAGCATCTGATCACCGAACCGTTCCTGCTCGCCCTGGCCGCCGCCGACCCCCTGGCCGCCCGCCCGTCCCTGCGGCTGGCCGACCTGGCGGGCCTCAGCCTTCCCGACGGCTCGCCCGCGGACCGGGGCCCCGGTATCGGCCGGCACGGCCGGACCGGGCCACGCGGCGACATGGCTACGGCGAGCACCGCGCAGGGCACCTCCGACCTGCCGGAGATCTTCCAGCTCGTCGAACTCGGCAGTGTCGTCTGCTTCTTCCCCGCCTCGCTCACCCGGCGCTATCCGCGACCCGAGATCGCCTACCGGCCGGTCGACGACCTGGAGCCGGCCGCCCTGGCGGTCGCATGGCCACAGGGCTCCCGTTCCGCGGCCGTCGCAGCCTTCGTCCGCACCGCAACGGCGGTCGCGGCGGCCACCCGACCCCGGAGCCGGGAAACACCGCGGACAGCAACTGCCTGATACGCCATCGCGGGCAGCTCGTACGAGGGCATCGAAGGGCCCTGCCGGACGGGGTCCTCGACCGCTCCGTGCCCAGCAGTCCGCCACCGAGCAACAGGCCGAACAGAACACACCCGCCTACCTGACGGCCACTGCCGTTCGGCTCCGCGAGATGCGACCGCAGCGGGCAGCCGAGGCCGAACAATGGTGGCCGACTGCGAACATGGCGCCGGTCGCGGCCTACGACACCGACGCGATCCGCACCCGTGACCGGCGTGACTTCCGTGCTGTGCGGCGATTGGGTCGTCTCAAGGCATTCCGGGTCCTGCCCGACGATCTGCCGCCGTGACTGGCTTCCGGCATCGAAGTTCCAGCCGGCGAAAGGGACTTCGACCGACACAACCTCCGCTGTGCACACAACGACGTTCAGACTTGCGCAGGGAACAGCAGGCTGAGGTCTCCTGACGCGGAGAGGCTCCGGCCAGACCCACGAAGCCGCAGGTCAAGCCGAGCTTCCGAGCCTGGAAGCGCTGCACGTACGGCTGCCGCCCGGAACCCGTGCCCACCGCGTGCCCGAACTTCGCCCGCCGATGTGCGTCGTGGTTGACGGCTGGTCATCGCGACGGGCGGCCGAGCGGTTCCAGGCCAGCCGGCGCGGGCCCGTCACCGGCGTGGGCCTGGTCGAGGGCTAGCGCGGAATCATCGCCCCCGCGTCGAGACCACCCCCGACGGCACCCTGGCCCGGGCCAAGCCGGTCGACCCGTCGTTCTTCAACCGGCCTGCTCTGCCCGTCTCCTACGCGGGCAACGACCTGTGACGCCTGAGATGGCGCCTCCCTGCACCATGGTGTGCAGGTGCTTGTCAATGCCATCCGTCCTCGTGCAGCAGCGAGCTGCGCTGGGTGCCCTCGAAGGCGTGGCCAGTCTTCTCCGCCACGCTCCCGTCCGCCAATTCTTGATCCACATGCGTGTCGGGGGCATCTGTGTCTCACTGGGAAGCGGTCTGCATGCGTCGATGGATCCAGTCAGTCAGTCCGTCCGCACGCTTTGAGGCTGCACGGCAGCCGTTCGATGTCCGGTATCCCCCTCGTGGCCGACGAGCTTGCGCTGCGCTCCGCTCGCCGGGCCCATCAGCCGGAAGGGATGACCATGATCAAAGGCGACGGCATCCGCCGCGACATTGCTCAGGTCGACGAGGACGAACTGACCGCATTCATCAACGCCATCAAGGGACTACAGAACCGCAAGTACCCGGGGGTCAGGGACGACTTCCCCGTCGGCGGTGTCAGCCTGTGGTTCAAGCAGGACGAGATCCATCAGGCCACGCATGTCCACGGCGGCCCGGAGTTCGTTCCCTGGCACCGGGAACTCTGCAACCGCTTCGAGCAGTTGATCCGGTCCGTCGACCCGCGGTTGTCGCTGCACTACTGGAACTGGACGACCGACCCCAGCGCGCTGTTCACGCCCACCGTGATGGGTTCGAAGAAAGGGGACGCCGGAGAGCCCTGGCTCAGCGCCGGCTTCTACAACCCGACGGCCGACCCCTACCGCGACGACAACGTCTTCGCCCCGGAACACGCCAACCCCTTCGACCCACCGCGCGCCCTCACCCGGGACATGACGGACGGCGTGCCCCAACTCGCCTTCAAGGACGCGGAGATCATCGCCGCCCCCGATTACCACACCATGCGGCTCAAGCTCGAAGGCAGCCACAACGACGCCCACGGCTACATCGGCGGCACCATCGGCGAACCCCACACGTCGTTCCGCGATCCGTTCGTCTTCCTGCTCCACTCGAACGTCGATCGCCTCTACGCCATGTGGCAGCACGCCGACCCCGTGACCCGCTTCGATCCCCGGACCGTCTACGGTGCCGCCGACCCCGAGGACCCGATGTGGTTCGCGCGCCGGCTCGGCCCCTGGGACGGCTCGGGGAGGATGCGGCCCTGGTCGGCGCCGGAGTTCGAGGAGGAGGAGAAGAACTACCTCGATCTCAGCGTGGTCACACCACCCCAGTACGACACGATCCCGCCGGTCGGGAACGGCGCGGCCACCGGGAAGAAGCTGGACGACCTGCGGCACCTGCTTGAGGACCCTGCCGTTCGGCAAGCTGTCAGGACTCTCCTGCCCGCGTAGGGCACATCGGGGAGTCCGGGCCGGCGTTGCCACCGACCGCCCCAACCACACCAGACAAGTTCCAGCCCCCTCTTTGTCGAGAGGGGGCTGAGAACTCCCCCGTTGGTCCGATCGGCCCAGCAGGAGGGAAGGCTGCGGCCCGGCGCGACCTTCAGGCACGTCACCGGCCCCGTCGGTGCAGTCGGTGGCCTACGACCAGGACGGCGGCGAGTTTGAACACCATCACGACCAGGACCGTGCCAAGGACCCAGGACGTCCAGTCCGAGGAGGTCAGCAGCGCGTCGGCCAGGCCCAGATGCACGGCCAGGGCGACAGCGACGAGCGCCGCGAGTCCTGCCCACCCCAGACGGCTGGGCCGCGCGGTCGCCGAGCCCGTGGTGGACGGGAGGTCGGCCACCGTGGACTCCTGCCACTCCACGCGCAGCTCGTCCCGCCTGCCGAATCGGCCGATGTGCGTGGTGAGGAGATCCTGCAGTTTGCGGAGATCTTCATCGGTGTCGGTCTCGACCCGTAGGACGAGTTCGCCCTCGGCGGCCCGGAGTTCGCACTCGCCCGTGGGCAGGGTGACCCTGCCGTGGGTGTCGGACCACTCGACGCGGATCTGATCCGGGGCGATGTCGAGTGGCTTGTGACGCGCGGCGGAGGCCGTTTCGTCAGCACCGTTGTGGTGGCTGCGCGGGCGGTGTCCCAGGTGGCGGCCCTTGTTGCTGAAGTGCTTGCAGAGCTGGACGAGATACCGGCTCGGACGGTCGGTCGGGACGTGGGCTTCGGCGATGGGCATGGTGATCCTCGGGGTCAGGTCCGGGTGACGGTGATGAGCCACGCCTCGACATGGCCGGGGTCGGCGGTGATGTCGATGGCGGACGGCTCGACGGAGTCGATCTGCCAGCCGTCCGCGAAGGCGGCTTCTACCCGAGCCCTGCTCACCTTGTGCAGCGGACCCCAGGCGCCGGGTTCCCGGTCGCTGATGCAGAGGATGAAGCAGCGCCCGCTCGGGCGCAGCAGGGTACGGAGGCCGTCGACGTACGCGGCGCGGTCCTCGTCGCCGAAGGCGTGGAAGAGGCCGCAGTCCAGGACGGTGTCGAACCCCTCGGCGAGTACGGCCAGTTCGCGGGCGTCGTGGAGCAGGAACCGTGCCGTGTGACCCCGCTCCCGTGCCTTGTCCCGTGCGGTACGCAGGGCGCGGGCGGCGAGGTCGATGCCGGTGGCGTCGAGGCCGAGACGGGCGGCCAGGAGCGTGTGCTCGCCGGTTCCGCACCCTGCGTCCAGCACCCGGCCCCGGAAGGCACCGGACGCGGCGAGGGCGGCGAACACCGGCTGGGGGCGGCCGATGTCCCAGGGAGGCGGGGTGGCGTACAGGTCGTCGGGTGAACGCGGAGCGGCTGTGCCCGGGCCGTGGGGCGAGGCTGCCATGGGTTCGTTCCTTCCGTTCCGGGCGGACGGAACCTCGTCCTCGCAGGAGTTCGGGTCCGTCGGGTGGCTGACTCCGCCAGATTTATCGAGACACAGTGTCTCCGTCAAGTCATGATGTATCGAGTAGGGCGTCTCGTACACTGCACGGGTGCCGAAGCTGTGGAACGAGACGATCGAGGAACACCGCCGCGCGGTACGGGACGCGGTGCTGGAGGTCACCGCGGGGTTGGTGGCCGAGCACGGGCTGCGCGGGGTGACGATGTCGCGGATCGCCGAGGGGACCGGGATCGGCCGGGCCACGCTGTACAAGTACTTCCCGGACGTCGAATCGATCATGACGGCGTGGCACGAGCGCCAGATCTCCGGCCATCTGCAAGAGCTCGCCGCGTTGCGCGGCCGGCCCGGCACCCCGGGCGAGCGGCTCATCGCCGTGCTCGACGCCTACGCCCGCATCCAGCAGCGACGCCACGGCCACGATGCGGAGATCGGCGCCTTGCTGCACCGCGGGGAGCACGTCGCGCACGCCGAGCAGCATCTGCGCGGGTTCATCCGCGGCCTGCTCTCCGAGGGTGTGGCGTCCGGCGAGGTGCGCGACGACGTGGCTCCGGACGAGCTGGCCGGCTTCTGTCTGCACGCCCTCGGGGCGGCGAGCGGTCTGGATTCCGAGGACGCGGTACGCAGGCTCGTCCTGGTCACGGTGGACGGGCTGCGTCCGGGCCACTGAGGGTGGCAGCGGGAGGCAGGCGTTACGGACCCGCTACGGGCAGAGCGCGGCAACCGGCGTCCAGCGGTGACGGAGTGCGGTCGCCGTCACTTCGGCCGGTGCGCGGCGAGTTGTTCGCGGGCCTCTGCGTACGTGTCGGTGTCGATCTCTCCCGAGGCATAGCGACGGTCGAGGATCTGCTCCGGGGTCTCGCGTTGGTGCGGAACGTGATCGGTTGTTCCCGGCTCTGCCGGTCTTTGTCACCGCGGGCACCAGCCCACGCTGGTGCTGACCGCCCGGCCCGTCCCCGGCAGGGCGGACGGGCCGGGCAGTCAGCGGGTGATCAGCCGACGTGCAGGGTGAGGGCCGCGGTGTGGAGCGTGCCGCCGGTCTGGAACTGCAGGAACAGCCGCCAGTTTCCGGACTGGGCGAACTCGGCGTGGAAGGTCAGCGCCGGGCCGCCGTGGTCACCGTCGACCTTGGTCTCCGGGTGGAGGTGGGCGAAGGCGAGGTCGCCCTCGTGGAAGGCGGTCAGGTGGGCGTAGGTGTCCAGGTAGGGCTGGAGGTCGGTGACCGGCTTGCCGTCCTTGGAGACGGTGGCGGTGAGCTGGTGGGCCATGCCTGCCATCAGGTCGCCCTTCACCGTCACGGTGTAGCCGTCGACGGCGGTGGTGCCGGACGCCTTGGGCAGGGAGGTGGTCATCGCCATGCCGGAGACCTTCACGGTGCGACTGAGGACGAAGTCCTTGCCCTTGCCGGTGCCGCTTTCCGGGGTGAAGGAGGCGTACAACCGCCAGGTTCCCGACTGTAGCGCCGCCAGCGGTGCGGTCCACGTGCCGTCCTCGGCGATGGTCGGGTGCAGGTGCTGGAAGCCGGTGAGGTCGGTGCGGACGGCGTAGAAGTGCATCCGCTTGGTCTGGTCGACGGCGAAGTCGGTGACCGGGTTGCCGTCCGGGCCGGTGATGGTGAAGCGGTAGTCGGTCGCCTTGCCGGCGGGGAGGCTGCCGGCCGTGGAGGTCATCCGGTAGCCGTCCTTCGCGGCGGCCAGGCCGTTGCCGGTGGCGGCACCGGCCATACCGGGCATCGACGCCATGGCGCCGGCCGAGGCGGACGGTGTGCCGCTGTGGTTCATGCCGGGCATGCCGGAGGTGTGGTCCGAGCCGGTGCCGGCGCCGCAGGCGGCGAGCGCCGGCGTGAGGACAGCGGTGGCTGCCGCGAGGGCATGGCGAGTCGTCCGGAGACGCTTGGACATGGGTGTGTCTTTCCAGGTGGGCGCCGTGATCTGGCGCGGGTGAACGTGAGACCTGTGCCGGGCCGCGGCGCTGAGCCGGAGCCCGGAGGTCCTGTCACGTCCGTGCGATGCACACCTGGAGCAGGAGGTCACGCCCGTCGGCCGGTGGCCCCCGGCGACGGCCGTCGCCGTACGCTCGCCGGACCCACGGCAGCAGAAGTGCGGCCGGGAGAACGAAGGCGACCGCGGTGAGGGGAGGCAGTGGCGTCTCGGAGCGGGGCGTGGTGGCCAGACACAACGCGCCCTGCATGGCCTCGTCCGCGTGCTCGGCGGCTTTCTCCTGCGCCGCCTCGGCGTGGCCGGAGCCGTGCGGGGCCATCGCGGCGAGCGCAGGTTGCACGGCCGCCATCTCGGACATGGACCCGTGGCAGCCGCCGTCGGCCGCGGCCGGGCCGCCGTGCATGAGGAACAGCCCGAGCAGCACGGCGACCAGCACGGCGGGCCGCACCACTCGGCGGTGGCGGGCCCCGGCCGTGCCGGGGGCGGGCTGCGTGACCATCACGGCTACACCTTACGGCGGGCGCAGTACAGGGAATGCGGGAAGCGGAGCCGACAGGGGGAGACGGCCGGGTGCCGACGCAGCTCAGTGCAGTCCTCGACGCCTCGGCCTCACATGGCCGTGCCGGCGATCCTCTGTCGGGACGGCATGGCTCTCTCCGGCCATCGCCTGGCTCTATCCGGCGCCGACGCTCTTCAGCAGCAGGTGGAGGTCGTGGGCGGCTTCGGCCGTGGCGAGTGTCACGGAGGTCAGGATGACGGCGGTCGCGGCGGTGAGTGCCGGGTGGCGTCCGAGGGGTGGGGCGAGGAGCGCGGCGACGCGGCGGGGTACCGGACCGGCCTTGGCGAGCGGTGCGCGGCGGCCGAGGATGCCGAGGGCGGCGCCCGCGGGACGGCCGAGGGCCGGGGTCCCGTGGGCGGCGAGGGCGGCCTTGCCGACC
Organism: Streptomyces hyaluromycini; assembly: GCF_002217755.1. Taxonomy (GTDB): domain Bacteria; phylum Actinomycetota; class Actinomycetes; order Streptomycetales; family Streptomycetaceae; genus Streptomyces; species Streptomyces hyaluromycini. The sequence continues at coordinate 495,078 of NZ_BCFL01000017.1, forward strand.
GTGCGGGCGACCCGCCTGCGGTCGCCGGTGACACCGGCCGCGCTCTCGTCGGCCCAGCGTTCGATGGTGTACGTGACGGCGGCGGCCAACGGGCGCAGCAGCGGGTTGGCGGCGGCGCCGAACTGAGCGAGGCCGACGAACACGTAGTGGTGGGCGCTCAGGTGGGCCCGCTCGTGGGCGAGCAGGATGTCGTGCTCGGTGTCGTCCAGGGTGTGCAGCATGCCGGTGGAGACCACCACGCGGCCGGGGAGTCCGGGCAGCGCGTAGGCATCGGGGACGTCGTCCTCCACGACGACCGTGCCGTCCCGTGCGGGCATGCAGGCGGCGTCCAGGGTGGCGGCCGCCAGGGTGCGGGCGCGCCGCCAGAGCATGCGGCCGGCGGTGAACAGGGCGCAGCCGAGCAGCAGACCCGCGACGAGCGCGACGGGGAGCCGGGCCGGGTCGTGGTGCCGGGCGGAGAGGGCCGACCAGTGGCCGAGGCCGGCGAGTTGGGGGATGCGGAGCAGGCCGGTGACGGCCAGGAGGCCGAGGGCGGTCGTGCTCGCCGTGCCCAGGACCAGGGACAGGCCGGTGAGCAGCCAGGTGGCGAGGCGGGGTTCGCAGCGTTCGGACAGGGGCCGCGCGGCGAGCGGCGCGACGAGGGAGAGCAGCAGCGGCAGGTAGACGGCGATGCGCATCGGGTCGGGCCCTTCTACCGGTCGCTTCTACCGGTCACTGTCCTGCTCGGCGGCGAGCAGTTGACGCAGCAGGTCGGCGTCCGTGTCGGAGAGGGTGTCGGCGAAGCGGGCGAGGACGGCTTCGCGGTCGGGGCGTTCCTCCAGCACGGTGTGCATACGGCGGGCGGCGAAGCCGGCGTCGTCGGTGACGGGGGCGTAGGCGTACGCCCTGCCACGGGGGGTACGGGTCAGGAGCCCCTTGGCGTGCATGCGGGTGAGGATCGTGACGACGCTGTTGTAGGTCAGCTCGCCGCCCAGACGTTCCGCCACCTCGCCGGGGGTCAGCGCGGTGTCGGCCTGCTGGAGGTGGTCGAGGATCTCGGCCTCGCGGGCACCGTTGGCCCGCTTGGGGCTCCGGCCGCGTGCGGTGTCGCTCATGGGGTGTGCCGTACTCCCGTTCGTCTTCCGTAACCCAACAGGCTCCTACGCGCGTGTAAAACCTCACTCGCGCCCCGAGTCTGCCATGCACCCACACCCCGGGGCACTCCCCGAGGTCACGCGCACGGGAGATGCGCAGGTCAGGGCCGAAGAGGTCGATCCGTGGCGTCGGTGGCCACCAGGCATGGGGTTCGCCTGCGCGGGTTGCGGCGCCGGCTCCCGGGCCTCTACATTCCCTACTCCCACACGCGTGTAAAAGTATGCTTCCTGCGGACGCGCCCTCACCAGGCCCGCAGCTCCCTCTCGCTCCCGATGCCCGACGAGGAGTCCTCGTGACCGAACTGTCCTATATCCAGGCCGTCGTCATCGGCGCCCTGCAAGGCGTGACCGAGCTCTTCCCGGTCTCCAGCCTCGGCCATTCCGTGCTGGTGCCCGCCTGGATCGGCGGCTCCTGGGGCCATCTGGTCACCGAGAACGCCACCGGAGACTCCGAGGGCTCCCCGTACCTGGCCTTCATCGTCGCCCTGCACGTGGCGACCGCGGCGGCCCTGCTGGTCTTCTACCGCAAGGACTGGGTCCGCATCGTCCGCGCCCTTGTCACCACCGTCCGTACCCGCAGGGTCGAGACCTCGACGGAACGCCTCGCCTGGTTGCTGATCGTGGCCACCATCCCGGTCGGCCTCACCGGACTGGCCCTGGAGCACACCTTCCGCACCTTGTTCGCCAAGCCGCTGGCGGCCGCGGTGTTCCTCACCGTCAACGGGCTGATCCTGCTGGTCGGAGAACGGCTGCGGCGCGGCTCGGAGGCCCGGCAGGCAGCCGCCCGGACGGCCGTGGTGAGCGCCGGTCCCGGGGCGGCCCTCGAAGCCGGCATCCCCGCGGAGTCCGCGAGCCGGCGACTGGACACCCTCAGCTACCGGGAGGCGGGCGTCATCGGCCTGTTCCAGACCCTGGCGCTGCTGGCCGGGATCAGCCGGTCGGGCATCACCATGGTCGGCGGGCTGCTGCGCGGCCTGGACCACGAGGATGCCGCCAAGTTCTCGTTCCTGCTGGCCACCCCGGTCATCCTGGCCGCCGGCCTCCTCAAGCTGCCGAGCCTCGCCGGGCCCGCGGCCGCGCACATCCACGGCCAGGTGATCGTCGGCTTCTTCACCGCCGCGATCGCCGCGTACGCCGCCGTGCGCTTTCTGTCCCGGTACTTCACCACGCGCACGCTCACCCCGTTCGCCGTGTACTGCCTGGTGGCCGGGGTCGCCAGCATCGTCCAGTTCGCCTGACGGCCCGGGCAGGCGGCGGCGGTGCCGTACCCGCCGCTGTCCCGGGCACTGCTACTCAGCGACAGGTAACAGGCGTTACATTTCCCTCTGTGTCCAGCCAGTCAAGCAAGCCCAGCCAGTCCCGCACGTCCTAAGCAGGCGGCAACGGGGCAGTGGCTCGTTCTCGTGGTGAAGCTGCCTGCGGAGCCGTCGCGGCACCGGGTGGGGGTCTGGCGGGAGCTGCGCAGGATCGGCGCGCTCTCGCTGGGGCAGGGCGTGTGGGCTGTTCCGGACGTGCCGGTCTTCGCCGGCGGTGTCAGCCGGGCGATCGTGCTCACGGAGCAGGCGGGCGGACAGGCGGTGGCCCTGACCGCGTCCGGACGCGGGCCTGAGGACGCGGCCCGCTTCCAGGCGATGTTCACGGCCGCGCGGTCCGCGGACTGGGCGGAGTTCCTCGCGGACTGCGGCAAGTTCGAGGCGGAGCTGGCCAAGGAGATCCGTATCGCCAAGTTCACGCTGGCCGAGCTGGAGGAAGAGGAGCAGTCGCTGGAGCGGTTGCGGCGCTGGCACCGTGACCTGACCGCACGCGACGTGTTCGGAGCTCCGGAGGCGGCCGAGGCCGGCGAACGGCTCAGGCAGTGCACCACCGCCTGCGAGGACTACGCAGAACGCGTCTTCGCCGCACTGCACCAGACCCTGGAGGGGGACCGGTGACCGCGCGGCCCGCTCCGGCCCGGCAGATGTGGCCGCTGTACGCGGCCGGGTTCACCACTGCCTTCGGCGCGCACGGCATCGCCGCCAACCTCGGCGGCCACAGCGCGGACGCGGTCACCTCGCTGCTGGTGCTGGGCGGCCTGCTCGCGCTGTACGACGGCGCCGAGGTGGTCCTGAAGCCGGTGTTCGGCACCCTCGCCGACCGGATCGGCGCACGTCCTGTCCTGCTCGGCGGCCTGGTCGCCTTCGCCCTCGCCTCCGCGCTGTACGTCCTCGCCGACAGCCCCGGCTGGCTCTGGGCCGCCCGCCTCGGCCAGGGAGCCGCGGCCTCCGCCTTCTCCCCGTCCGCCTCGGCCCTGGTGGCCCGGCTCAACCCGGCCGCCAAGCACGGCCGGGCCTTCGGCAGTTACGGCTTCTACAAGTCGATCGGCTACACCCTCGGTCCGCTGCTCGGCGGGGTCCTGGTCTGGGCCGGGGGACTGCGCCTGCTCTTCGCCGTACTGGCGGTGCTCGGCGTGGCGGTCGCCATCTGGGCCGGGCTCGCCGTCCCCGTCGTACCGCCGCTTCCCAAGGCCCGGCAGACGCTCCTCGACCTGGCCCGCCGCCTCACCGACCCGGTGTTCCTCGCCCCGACCGCCGCACTGGCCGCCGCCACCGCGGCTCTGTCGGTCGGGGTCGGGTTCCTGCCGGTGTCCGGCCGGGCGGCGGGGCTGGGCACGGTCGCCACCGGTGCCGCCGTGTCGGTGCTCGCCGCGACCGCCGCGCTGGTCCAGCCGCGCGCCGGGCGTGCTCTGGACGCGGGGCGGCTGACGACCCGCGCCGGCCTCACCGCCGGGCTGCTGCTCACCGCCGCCGGCCTGGCCTGCGCCATGCTGCCCGGTCTCGCCGGCATCCTCTCCGCCGCCGTCCTGACCGGCGCCGGTACGGGCCTGATCACCCCGCTCGGCTTCGCCGCCCTGGCCGCGAGCACACCCACGGAGCGCCTCGGCCAGACCATGGGTGCCGCCGAACTCGGCCGCGAACTCGGCGACGCGGGCGGCCCGCTGCTCGTCGCCACCGTCGCCTCGCTCGCCACCCTGACCTACGGCTACGGGGCACTGGCCGCCCTGATCGGGCTGGGCGCGGTGGTCGCGCTCGTGCGTCGTCGCCGGGTGTCGGCCGTATCCGAACCCGAGACGTGAACAGCCCTCGGCGTCAGTCCTGGTGCCGGCGGCGCAGTACGTGCCGCAGGACGAGGGCGGCGACCAGGGCGCCGAGGGCGATGAGTGCGTAGAGCTGGTAGCGGCTGATCTCGTCGTAGAGGGCGGTGATGTGGGTGCCCGCCACATAGGCCAGGCTCGCCCACAGGCCGACCCACAGCGCGGCGCCGAGGGCGTTGAAGACGAGGAAGCGACGCCAGGGCATGCCGCTGGTGCCCGCGACGATACCGTTGACCTGGCGCAGTCCCTCGACGAAACGGGCGACGGTGACGATCTTGCCGCCGTGGCGGGTGAAGAACTCCTCGGCGGCCTGGAAGCGCCGCGGCGTCAGGAACACGTAGCGGCCCCAGCGGTGCACGAAGGCCCGTCCGCCGGTGTGGCCGATCAGATAGCCGATGTTGTCCCCGACGACGGCGGCGGCGAACGCGATGACCGCCACGGCCACGATGTTCAGATCTCCTGCCCCCGCGTAGATCCCGGCGGCGATCAGGATGGTCTCTCCGGGCGCGGGGACGCCGAAGTCCTCCACGAGGACGACACCGCCGACGGCCCAGTAGCCGTAGTGGGTGAGCAGCGGGGCCAGGTGGGCCAGCGGGCCCGGAAGAGGCGGCGCCATGCCACCACCGTACGCGGCCACCGAACCCGTGTGCCGGTCAGCAGGGCAGGGCGAGGACGACGCTGACCCCGTGCTCGGTGTTCTCGGCGTGTGCGGTGCCGCCGTGGGCGGTGGCCACCGCCTGGACGAAGGCGAGCCCCAGGCCGGAGCCCTCGCCGGTGCGGCTGGCCTCGGCGCGGGCGAAGCGGTCGAACGCCCGGGGCAGGAACTCCGGCGGGAAGCCGCTCCCCTCGTCCGTGACGCACAGCCGCAGCCTGTCCTCGTGGACGGCGGCCGTGAGGCGGACGGTCCCGGTGCCGTGCCGGAGGGCGTTGTCGACCAGGTTGCCGATGGCGGGCCGCAGCCAGCGATCGTCGACGTCGATGATCGCGCGGGCGGCGTCGACGGTCACGGCCCGCCCCTCCCGCTCGGCGGTGCGCCGATGGGGGGCGACGGCGGCGCCGACGAGGTCGGCGAGGTCGGTGGGAGCCCGGCTGAGGTGCTGGGCGGTGCCGAGTTCCTCCAGGTCCAGCAGTGCGTTGGAGAGCTCGATCAGGCGCTGGACCTCGGTGTCCACCGAACGGAGGGTCTCGGTGAGTTCGCCGGCGGAGCGGGGACGGTGCAGGGCGACGTCGAGTTCGGCGCGCATCAGGGTCAGCGGGGTGCGCAGTTCGTGACTGGCGTCCGCGACGAACCGGCGCTCGCGTTCCGCGGACGCCGCCAGGCGGTCGAGCATCTGGTTGAGGGTGTGGCCGAGCCGGGTGATCTCGTCGTCGCGGTCGGCGGGCACGTCCAGGCGCAGGTTCTGGGCGCCGTCCGCGAGACCGGCGGCACCGACGCGGTAGCGCTCGACGGGACGCAGGGCGGCGCGCGCGGTGCGGTAGCCGACGTAGGAGGCCGCGATCAGGGTCAGGCCGGAGGCGAGGGCCAGCTGGGCGAGGAGTTCGCGCAGCGCCTCGTCGCGGTGCCCGCGCCGGACGGCGGCGACCACGATCCGGCCCTGCCCGCCGGCTGTGACGCGCCTGGCCTGCAGCCGCAGGGTGTCCGAGGTGATCGGCAGCAGGGAGCCGACGTCACGCCGGACGGTGGCTCCGTGCGCGGCGGCGCCCACCTCGGCCGGGGTCAGCAGCGACCGGTCGTGGAGGGCATCGCTGGAGACCAGGACCCGGCCCTGTGCGTCGAGGACCTGCCGGAGGCTGCCGCTGGGGCCGGGCGGGAGCTGTCCTTCGGCCCGTACGGCCTGATCGAGGCTGCGCTGGTACGTGGTCAGGTCGTCGTTCAGCTGCCGGTCCAGGGCGGCCTGGACCCGCCAGTAGACCAGGCCCGCCGCGCCCGCCAGCACCAGGGACATGGTGACGGCGACCGCCAGCACCAGACGGGCGACGACGGGCAGCCGCCGGAACCACGGCCACGACCGCCCGGCAGGACGGCTCACGGGGCGGTCTCCAGGCGGTAGCCGCGTCCGCGCAGGGTCGTGATCGTCGTACGGCCGAAGGCCCGGTCGACCTTGCCGCGCACCTTGGAGACGTGCACGTCGATGGCGTTGCTGCGCAGGTCGGTCTCGCCGTCCCAGACCTCGTCGAGCAACTGGAGGCGGGTGACCACGCACCCGGCGTTCTCCATCAGCACCCGCAGTACATCGAACTCCCGCCGGGACAGCTCCAGTTCGGCGTCCGCCCGCCAGGCCCGCTGCTGCTCGGGGTCGAGGACGAGGTCGCCGACCTGCAGACGCCCGGAGTGCTCGGGGCGCCGCCGGGATATCGCCCGCAGCCGGGCCAGCAGCTCCTCCATCGCGAACGGCTTGACCACGTAGTCGTCGGCGCCGGCGTCGAGCCCGGCCACCCGCTCGCTGATCGCACCACGCGCGGTGAGCAGGATCACGGGGACGTCGATGCCCTCGCCGCGCAGCGTCCGGCACACCTCGACACCGTCCATGCCGGGCAGCATCACGTCCAGCAGTACGGCGTCCAGGCGCGGATCGCGGGCGGCGGCGAGGCCGGAGGGCCCGTCGTAGCGGCCTTCGGCGGTGTGGCCGGACTCGGTCAGGTAGCGGACGACCAGATCGGTCAGGCGGGACTCGTCGTCGACGACCAGGCAGTGCATGCCGGTCAGGCTAACCGCGCGCCGGACCCTTCTCGGCCACCGGGAAGGCTTCATGGTCTGTTCATGTGACATCCCTACCGTCCTTCAGGTCGCGGTGCTCCGCGGACCGCGACCGGTCCCCGTCCGACGTGCCGTGACGGAAGGGACCCCCATGCACGCATCGGTGCTCGCCGCCAAGGGCATCACCGACCACCTCACGGTCACCGATCTGATGACCCGCGGCGGTCTCGACGTCCTCGCCCTGCTGCTCCTGGTCGGCTGGCTCTACCGGCGCCGGCCCAGCGTGCCCGCGATGCCGCTGGTGCTGGCCGCGCTGAACACCGGCCTGTTCGCCGCGATGAGCACGATCAGCGCCGGCAAGTTCCCGGCCGGGGTCGGGTTCGGGCTCTTCGGCATCCTCTCCCTGGTCCGGCTGCGCAGCGCGGCGTTCACCCTCCGGGACGTCGCCTACACCTTCGTCAGCCTGGTGATCGCCCTGTGCACGGGCCTGCCGCAGCGGCAGACCTGGCTCGTGGTCGCGCTGGACGTGGTGGTGCTCATCGCCGTCCTCGTGGTCGACGACCCCACGTCGTACGAGCCGCCGACCCGGACCGTGAAACTCACCCTCGACCGGATCTACCCAGATCCCGCCGTGATCGCCGCCGACGTGGCCTTCCGCTTCGGTCAGGCGCCGCTGTCGGTGCTCGTGGACGAGGTCGACTACGTCCGTGAGACCACCCGGGTCTCCGCCCGTTACCCCGCCGAGCGGGCCGTCGCCACGGACTCCGAGCCGCGCGAGCCGGTGATGGCGCCATGACCGTCGCCCCGCCCCTCACCACGCCCCTCGCGGCCCGGCTGGGTCTGGCGGAGCTGCGCGGCGCGACCCTCGCCGAGGTGGACGCGGCGGCGGCGCTCCAGCACCGCGTCGACCGCAAGTACCTGGTCCCGCGCGACCGGGCCCGCCGCCTCGTCGCCCGCCTCGCCGACAGCCACCACGTCCTCGACCTGGGCGAGGGCCGTCGTACGACGAACTACCTCAGTACGTACTTCGACACCCCGGAACTGGGCGCCTGGCGCGCCCACGTCCAGCAGCGACGGCGGCGCTGGAAGGTCCGCACCCGCCTGTATGCCGAGGACGGCCTGTGCCGGGTGGAGGTGAAGACGAAGGACGGCCGCGGCGCCACGGTCAAGCACGCCCTGCGGGTCCCGACCGCCGAGTACGGCGAACTGTCCGGCCCCGCGGCCGAGTTCGTCGAGTCGGTGCTGGCGCAGGCCGGTGTCCCTGTCACGGTCAAGGAGCTGTCCGCTGCCGTGGAGGTCCGCGTAGAGGTCCGCTACGTCCGCGCGGCCCTCGCCGACCTCCGCCACGGCAGCCGCGTCACCCTCGACTCCACCCTCAGCTGCCGTCGGGACGGCCGGACCGCCGCGCTCGACCCCGGGCACGTCCTGATCGAGACCAAGGGCGGAGCGCGCCCCGCCCTCGCCGACCGCCTGCTGCTCGGCATGGGGGTCCGGCCGGTATCTCTCAGCAAGTACGTCATCGGCCAGTCCCTGCTCACCCCGGGCCTGCCCGACCACGACGTACGCCGTCTCGCCCGCGCCCACTTCACCACTGAGGCGCACCCGGCACAGCCCTCGGCACCGCTTCCCGAAAGGACCCCCGCCGCATGAACGTCCTGCGCGGCATCAAATGGCGCTACCCGCTGATCGCACTGCTCGCCCTCGCGGCCGTGGCCGTCAGCACCCTGCGACCGCAGTTGGTCACGGCCGTCACCTCCGCGGTGAAGAACCCGAGCGCGACGGACCTGATCAAGCAGGACCCGCCGCCCACGCTCTTCACCGACGCCGAGATCGCAGCGATCGGCAAGGCGGCCGACGCCCAGCGCGCGAAGGCCGACACCCTCTTCGCCCAATGGCAGAAGGCCCACGGCACCACCCGCGACGACACGGCGTTCACCGCCTGGGCGGCGCAGCAGGTCCCGGCCCCGCCGTCGGCGAAGCAGCGCACCGCCGAACTCCGCCAGGACCAGGCCCTCGCCAAGACCCGTACCGCGGCGGGGAAGAAGGCCGCGACCTGGCTGGAGCTGCACGGCAAGAAGGACGTCTGGCAGCTCTACCTCCACGACCAGCGTGAACTGATCCCTGCCGCGCGCGGCAAGACCGAGAAGGCCGAGCTGAAAGCGGCTCTGAAACTGGCCAAGACGATCAGCGACCAACTGGCGGCCAAGGACAAGCAGCCGGCCCCGTTCGTCCTCGACCCGACCCTGCGCCCGGACAAGCACATCACGCCCGGCGCCAAGGGCCCCTACTCCTACCCCTCCCGGCACGCGACCCGCTCCGCCGCGGCCGTCACCTTCCTCAGCGCCCTGTCCCCGCACCGCGCCGCGGACTACCGGTGGATGCAGGACGAAGTCCTCTACTCCCGCCTCTACATGGCAGGCCACGTCACCAGCGACCTCACCGCCGGCACGCTGCTGGGCGACCTGATCGGCGACTACGAACTCGCCGTCAGCGGACACTGACCCGGCGCAAGGACAGACCCTGGTCGGCCGAGGCGACGGGAGGACACCCATACTCTCGGCCCCGCACCACGCTACTTGTCCTTGCCGTTGCCCTGCCCGCCGTTCGCCTGGCTGTTGGCAGACGCGTTGCCGGAGGCGCCGGTGTCGCCCGCCGTGCCGTGCCGTCGGTGGAGTTCGCGGCACTCTTGCCGGACTTGCCCGAACCGGTCGAGTGGCTCGGCTTGGCCAACGCCCCCGTCAGCTGCTCGGCGCAGAAGGCGGCGACCTTGTCCGCACCGCCGGCTGCCGCGACCAGCCGCTGCCAGGCTGTCGCGCCCAGCGCCTTGAGACTCTTTGCGGCTGGAGCGCCAGAAAGCGCCGACCAATCGTCGACTTAGGGCACGCCACCCTCGAATTGGACTAGACAACAACAAAACCCCAGGTCGCCGACCTGGGGTTTCTCTCTGGAGCGGGTGACGAGAATCGAACTCGCACTCTCAGCTTGGGGAGCGACGTCGCTTGAAGAGCCGGGAGGCTCCTGAGCTGGTCGTATGTACTCCGGCACGGCGTCCGCGAAGTCGGGATCACACCGCTGTCGACCGTGACTGACCGGTCTCCAGGGCACGCTATGGGCACGCCGCCGGCTCGGAGGTGCGGGTGAGCGCCTTTCGGGAGCTGAAGTGCATGTGGCCTCTGAAAGCGAGCCTTGCCCGGCCGGTGCCGTTGCGGGAGCACATGGGAACTACGGGTCTCGGCCGGGGCGCGGGACCGGGCCGGCCGGACACTCGGGGCACCTGTCGAATTCCTGTCATCACTCATACCGCAGTTGCCCGTTCCTCCCGACCGTCACTACGGTTCCCATTGAGATTTCACAGGGAATCCGATGGAAGGGTCTGCCATGCCCCTGCCAGAGCACTACCAGGCTGCACCGTCTCCGGCTGCGCTTGCTTCCCGAACCGCTCCGCCCGGCCACTGAGCACGGCCGTTTCGGCCGGCCTCGCCGCGGTTGATGCCGACCGCGGGTGACGTCCTCGCATTTCCCGCAGCCCAGCCCCGTTCAGCCGGTCCTTTCACCGCGTCGCGCGCCCCGGCATCGGCCGGACCTTCCGGGCCGCAGCCACTCGGGTGCCCACTGCCATCGCACTTCGGCCTGCGACGTGCCCCGTACGGAACCGCGACCGCGCCCGGCCGCCATGAGCCACCGCTCGACCGGACCCTCCCGGCTCTCACCCCCCACCAGCCTTCGGGCGGGCCCCGCCCGAAGCGGAAAGAGTGATCCATGAACTCCACGGACAGCGAGCCTGTCGACTACCTCGTCGTCGGCGGCGGCCCCGCGGGCCTCCAGCTCGGGCAGTTACTCCAGGCGGCCGGACACGGATACCGGATCCTGGAGAGCGGCCGGGCACCAGGCACCTTCTTCCGTACGTTCCCCCGCCACCGCAAGCTGATCTCCATCAACAAGGTGCACAACGGCACCGACGATCCCGAGCTGAACCTCCGGATGGACTGGAACTCCCTGCTGTCCCCGGACGACCGGCTGCTGTTCACCCGCTACAGCAAGCGTTACTTTCCGCACGCCGACGATCTGGTGCGCTATCTCGCCGACTTCGCCGAGGCGTTCAAGCTGGAGATCGCGTACGACACCCGGGCGGTACGGATCCGGCGCGACGACGACGGCTTCACCGTCACCGACCAGCTCGGGCAGGAGCATCACGCCCGACGCCTGGTGATGGCCACCGGGCTCACCCGGCCCAACACCCCGGACATCCCCGGGATCGAGACCGCCGAGGACTACTCCGTCGTCTCCGTGGACCCCGAGGACTTCACCGACCGGCGCGTCCTGATCATCGGCAAGGGCAACTCCGCCTTGGAGACCGCTGACAACCTTGTCGAGACCGCCGCCGTCATCCATGTCGCCGGCCCGCACTCCGTCCGCATGGCCTGGAACAGCCACTACGTCGGCCATCTCCGCGCGGTGAACAACAACTTCCTGGACACCTACCAACTCAAGTCGCAGAACGCCCTGTTGGACGGCAACGTCCTCTCGATCGAGAAGGGCCCGGACGGCATGTACCGGGTCCGCTTCAGCTTCTCCCGGGCCGACGAGGTCGTGAAGGAGCTGCGCTACGACCGGGTGATCGTCTGCACCGGATTCCGCTTCGACGCCTCGGTGTTCGACCCCGGGTGCCGTCCCGCGCTGGTCATCGACGACCGCTTCGCCGCCCTCTCCCCGGCGTACGAGTCGGTGAACGTGCCCGGCCTCTACTTCGCCGGAACGCTGATGCAGCAGCGCGACTTCAAGAAGTCCACCGGTGGCTTCATCCACGGTTTCCGGTACGCCGTACGTGCCCTCGGCCGCATCCTCGACGAGCGCCACCACGACCGGCCCTGGCCGTACCGCCCGCTGGACACGTCCCCGTCCGCGCTGGCGGACGCCGTGGTGGCCAGGGTCAACCGCAGTTCGGCGCTCTGGCAGCAGTTCGGTGTGATCGGGGACCTGATCGTCGCGCCGCCCGGCGAACCGGCCCGCTACCACGAGGAGGTGCCGGTCGCGTACGCCCATGGACGCCAACTCATTGAGAACGGCGACTACTTCACCGTGACGCTGGAGTACGGCCCGGACCACGACAAGGTCGACCCCTTCGACATCACCGTGCGCCGCACCGCCCAGAACTCGGTCGACGACGCCTTCGACGCGGCGTACCTCCACCCGGTGATCCGGCACCACAGCGGCGGCGAGCTCCTCAGTACCCACCACATGGCCGAGAACCTGGAGAACCACTGGGACGCTCCGGACGTCCACCACGCCCCGCTGGCCGAGTTCTTCGCCGGTGCGCAGGCCCGTCGGCCGAGCCCCGCCGGGCGGTGAGCGGCGTGCAGTACACCGTCCACGACTTCGAGACCGCGGCGCGCGCCGAACTGGACCCCGTGTACGCCGACTTCATCGCCGGCGGGGCACGGGACGAGATCACCGTACGGGCCAACCAAGCGGCGTTCGGGCGGCTGCAACTCCTGCCCCGGGTGCTGCGGGGCAGCGCCGTACGGGAGTTGGGCACCGATCTGCTCGGCAGCCGGGCACGGCTGCCGATCCTGCTCTCCCCGACCGCCTTCCACAAACTCGTGCATCCGGACGGGGAGGTGGCGACCGCCCGGGCCGCGGCCGCCGCCGGCGCCATCATGATCGTGTCCATGGCGTCCACGGTGGCAGTGGGCGAGATCGCGGACGCGGCCCGCGCGGCCGGCGGCGACGTACCCCTGTGGTTCCAGCTCTACATCCAGCCCGACCTGGAGATCACCGAGGCACTGGTCCGGCGGGCCGGCGACGCGGGGTGCACCGCGCTGGTGGTGACCGTGGACTCCCCGGTGCTGGGCGCGGGCGAACGCAACCGGCGCAACGGCTTCCACGACCTGCCGCCCGGCCTGCGCTGCGAGAACCTGGTGGACCTGCGCGACGGCGAGCGCGGCCACGTACGCCAGATCGCCATGTCCCCGGAGCTGAACTGGGACCACGTCGACTGGCTGCGCCGCACCACCTCGCTGCCCGTCCTGCTCAAGGGCGTCCTGCACCCCGAGGACGCCCGGCTCGCGGTCCGGCACGGCGTCGACGGGCTGCTGCTGTCCAACCACGGCGGACGCCAACTCGACACCGTACCCGCCACGTTGGAGCTGCTGCCCGAGATCCTCGCCGCCGTCGCGGGCCGCATTCCGGTCGTGCTGGACGGAGGCGTCCGGCGCGGCACCGACGTGGTCAAGGCGCTGGCGCTCGGCGCGTCCGCCGTGGGCATCGGCCGACCTGTGATGTGGGCCCTGGCCGAGGGCGGCGAGAAGGGCGTACGGCGTCTCCTCGAACTGCTGCGGGACGAACTCGACGACACCCTGGCCCTGTGCGGGGCGTCCGGACTCGCCGACCTGACGCCCGATCTGGTCCGGGTGCCCGGGTGGGGCCCGGTGCCGGGTTCCGCCGTGCCGCCGGGGGCGGACCACCGGTTCGGCGGGGTGGTCGCGTGAGTGCCACCGGATGGCTCGTCTGGCTCGTCGCGGGCGCGGCCGTGGCCCTCGTGGCCGGTCTGCCGTACTGGCTGCCCAGGGCGGTGGTCGCGCTGCGCGTGCGCATCTTCGCCCGGGTGGGTGGCGAGGAGGGTGTCCGGGCGCCCGGCCGGGAGGTGCCCGCCGCGGAGTTCAAGAGGGTGTACGGGCATCCCGCGGCGAACGGCCGCAGCCGGGGCGCCGCGCTGTCCGACCTGTTCTGGTACTGGCTGTCACCCGGCCCGGAGGTGCACCAGGAGCACCTGGAACCCGGGCCGCGCTACGACGACGTGGCCAGGACCACACGGCAGATCCTGGCCGGGCTGTCGCGTGCGCAGTGGACGGAGCTGGTCGGCCGTTGCACCCGCCGGGTGCTCGGCGAACTCGACGCCCGCCCGGCCCGCGGCGTGCACGGGGTCAGACTGCGGGACCTGATGATGCCCGTCTGGGCCGAGGTCTACTACGAGGTGGTCTTCCGGGAGCCGTGCCCGCGACCCGTCCGGGACCTGATCACCGGGAACGCGGACGACGTGGTGAACGCCCTGAAGTGCACCGGCCTCAGGCACATGGACCGGCGCGCCCGGCTCACGGAGTACCTGCGGGCCCGGCTGGCGCACGACCCCCCGCCCGTGCCGCTGCCGTCCTCGCTCACCGCGCGGGAGCAGGCGTACTACCTGCAGGGCACGTTCTTCAACACCGCCGTGGTGCAGATGTCGGAGGCGATGGCCCATCTGCTGCTCGCCCTCGCCACCCACCGGCCGGTCCAGGACCGACTGCTGACCGGTGCGGAGGACCCGGACTTCCTGGACCGGGTCATCAACGAGACGCTGCGGCACTTCCCGCTCTTCGGCGTGGCCCACCGGATCACCTCCGGGGAGATCCCCCGGGACGGGCAGGGCCCCATCCCGGCCGGCTCCGTCCTGTTGTTCAACTACCCCGAGTACCAGGGGTCCGGAGGCGACTCGTTCGACCCGGACCGCTGGCTGGAGTCCGACACCCGGCCGTCCGCCTTCATCCCGTTCGGGGTGACCGCCAACCGGCCGTGCCCGGCGCGTGGATTCGCCATCCTCACCATGCGGGTCGCCGCCGAGGAGGTGCTGCGCGGCTTCCGGCTGGAGTCCTCGGTGGAACACACCCGCTCGCTGCCCAGCCGCGGCCCCTGCCTGCTCGTCCCGCGCAGTGGTGCGGCGGCCGGGAGCCCGGCCCGCAGACGGACCCGGCTCGCGGCGATGCGCGTCGCGGACCGCTGGGCGACGGTCCCGCGCAGCCTCACCCAACTCGTCCTCGGCAGCTTCATGGTGTGGGACGCCCGGCGCCAGGGCCTGTGCCGGAACTACTTCGCCGCCTCCTCCGGAGGCCCCGCCGCCTCCGTCACCGTCGGACGTTGAGAGGAACGGGACCATGACTCCTGTGGAGCTCGCTCCCGCCTTCTTCCTGGCCGTCGTCGTCATTCTGCTGACGTGCCGTCTGGTCTCACTGGTGGCCGGCCGCTTCGGCCAGCCGCCCGTGGTCGGCGAGATGATCGCCGGGGTGATGCTGGGCCCGTCGCTGTTCGGACTGGTCGCCCCGGGCATCTCCGCCGACGTCTTCCCACCGGAACTCAAACCGGCGCTGTACGTGGCCGGTCAGATCGGGCTGGTGACCCTGATGTTCGGCGCCGGATACGAGTTCAGGGCACACGCCGAACGCGGCCTGGCGGGCACCGCCGTCGTGGTCTCCTCGGCCGGCGTGGCGATCCCGCTGGTGCTGGGCGCGGGGTTGACCCTCGTCGCCCACGGTCACGTCGGCATCTTCGTCGACGGGGTCTCGGTCTGGGTGACGGCCGCGTTCGTCAGTGTCGCCCTGTCGATCACCGCTTTCCCGATGCTCGCCCGGATCATCACCGAACGCGGGCTGGCCGGTTCCCGGTTCGGCTCGCTCGCTCTGGCGTCCGGGGCCACCGACGACGCCGTCGCCTGGATCATGCTCGCCGGGGTGCTGAGCGTGGCCTCCGGCAAGGTGGAGCCCGTCCTGAAGGCCGTCGGCGGCTCCGTGCTGTTCGTGGCCGTACTGTTCCTGCTGGGACGCCGCCTGCTGGGCTGGATCGTGAACCGGCCGGGTCTGGGCGCCGACACCAGGCTCCTGTTCACCGTCGCCATGTTGTTCTGCGCCGCCTGGTTCACCGACATCATCGGTCTGTACGCGGTGTTCGGGGCGTTCTGCCTCGGGATGGCCATGCCTCGCGGCGAGGCGTCCGAACGGCTGGTGCGGACCACCCAGTCCGTGACCCAGGTGGTGTTCGTACCGATGTTCTTCACCTACTCCGGCCTGAACACCCGCTTCGACGTGTTCGCCGACCCGTCCGTGATGGCGTTCGGGGCGGCCGCGGTCGTCCTGGCGGTGGTCGGCAAGGGCGGCGGTTGCTGGGCCGCCGCCCGGCTGCGCGGCGAACCCGCCTCGGTGGCCGCCCGGGTCGGCACCCTGATGAACGCCCGCGGGCTCATGCAACTGATCGCGCTCAACATCGGGCTGGCGGCCGGCATCGTCAGCGAGGAGCTGTTCGCCGCGCTGGTGCTCGTCGCCCTGGTCACGACGGTCATGACCGTTCCGGTGCTGAGCCTGCTGGACCGCCGGGACGCCAGGCCCCGGGCGGCCGCGGAGACGCACGAGGGCGAGGAGCCGGTGCCGACACTGAACTGACCCTGGAACAGGCGGAGTTGTTACGAAGCGCTGACGTGGCTGTCCAATCCCTTCTGCCCCGCTCACCTCATGGACGACTCTGGTCCCGCCCCCACCGACCGGTGGGGGCGAAGGCCCGAGGAGTCGCGTATGAGCAGGCACAGCAGGCGCAGGTCTCCGTTACAGGTCAGGCTGACCGTCATCGGGGCCGGAATCCTCGCCGCCGTGGCGGGCGTGACGGCGGTGACGGTCGCCTCTGCGGACGAGGCCGAGCGCGGGCACGGCTCCGCGGGCACGACGAAGGTCGGGGCGGACCACGCGGTCTTCGTCCAGGGCAACGAACTCGACGGCAACACCATCCACGTCTTCAGCCGCGGCCAGGACGGCAGGCTGACCACCGCGGGCAGCTATCCGACCGGGGGCAGGGGCGGCGACCAGGTCGACGCGCCCACCGACTCGCTCGCCTCCCAGGGCTCACTCGTCTACGACCGCCGGTCCGGACTGCTGCTCGCGGTCAACGCCGGCAGCGGCACCGTGACGTCGTTCCGCGTCGACGGCCACAGGCTGACGGGCCGCCGGGTGATGAGCTCGGGCGGAGACTTCCCCGCGTCGATCGCCGTCTCGGGCACCATCGCGTACGTCATGAACGCGGGTGGCACGGGCAGCGTCCAGGGGTTCCGCCTCACTCCCAAGGGCATGGAACGGCTGCGGGACGCACACCGTTCGCTCGGGCTGGACAACAAGAAGGTGCCGCTGTTCAGCAGCTCACCCGGCCAGGTCGCGTTCACCCCCGGCGGTCGTGAACTGGTGGTCACCACCAAGTCCGCCAACACCGTCGAGGTCTTCCCGGTGCCCCGGGACGGTCGGCCCGCGCGGCAGGCGGTGGTCAACGACTCGGCCGGTGCCGTGCCGTTCGCGATCGCCTTCGACAAGGCCGGCCGGATGCTGGTGGCCGAGGCCAAGAATTCGACGGTCAGCACGTACGACGTGCGCTCCGACGGCACTCTCGTGGTCGTCCAGAAGAGCCTGCCCAACGGCCAGGACACGCTGTGCTGGCTGGAGCGTGCCGGCGACTTCTTCTACGGCGGCAACACCGGAAACTCGACCGTCACCGGCTACCGCACGGACCGTCACGGCGAACTGACGCTCACCAACGACGTCGGGATCGCCGCGCCACCGTCGGCCAGGTCCCAGGGTGTCATCGACCTGGCGGTGACCGAGGACCAGAAGTTCCTGTACGTGCAGAACGCGACGTCGGGCACCGTCGACGGCTTCCGCATCGGCCGCAACGGCTCGCTGACCAAGATCGGCACAACCACTGGACTGCCTCCCTTCGCCGAGTCCGGCATGGAAGGCATCGCCGCGGTGTAAAGAAGCGGCCACCGCGGCCATGGCGCCCCGGACGTTTCCCGTCCGGGGCGCCATGCCGTGTCCGCGCCCAAGCGGTGACCGGCCGGCGTTCGTCTTCACGGCGCTGGTGACGCAGTGGCCGGCGGGCCTGGACTGGACGACCTCGTTCCTGGTGGGCGCGGTGCCGGCACCGACCGACCCGGTGTTCACCACGGCGATCGTGGGCCGCAAGGAAGTCCCGGCCAAGCCGCGCAAGCTGCTCAACGCCGAGAGCGGCGCAGGCGACGGCCCGGCCCTGCCCGTCGTGCTGGTCCTGACCGTCCGGCGAGGAAGGCGTCAGGGAAGCATCAATTCGCTGGTCACAGGCCATACTTCACGGGTGGGGGCCGACTGGGTCCTCAGCGGTCCGGCGCGGGGAGGCGACATCCGGTGAGCAGTGTCGGCGAGGGGCTCGGCAAGGTCGAGGTACGCCTGAAATGGGACCCTAGCCCCTACGGGGAGCCGCCCCGGCATCTCGACATCGTCGCCGCGACCTACTCCGCGGACGACCCCTACGGGCGGCCTGTGTACATCGTCCACTACGACAGCCGGTCACCCGACGGCACGATCAACATGACCCGGCACAGCCAGACCGGCCAGGGGTTCGGTTACGTCGAGGTGATGGTGCTGGAGTTCGACCGCCTCGCGGCCGCCTACGGCCGGGTCGTGGTGGGAGTGGTCATCCACCAGGACGGCGGACGCCGGACCTTCGGCGACATCCACAACGCCGGGGTACTGGTCGTCCAGCGCTACACCGAACTGCTGGCGGACGACTTCACACAGGTTGCCGACTCCACCGCCACCACCGTGGCCGAGTTCGTCCGAGACGGCCCGGGCGAGTGGGAGATGTACGAGATGGTCCGGGGATCCGACAGTGACCCGGTGCCCTTCACCCTGGAGATGGGCAGCGTGCCCCGGCCCCGCCGCGGACACACCCCGGAGGAGCGTCCGGCCGGGACGGTCTGAGAGTGCCGATCAGGAGTCGCTGCCCGGCTGGGCCGCCAGCACGCGGGCAAGGCCGATCTGGTCCAGGATCGACCGGGCCCGCTCGTCGGCGTGCGTGACGACCAGCCGGGTGTCGTGGGCGCGAGCGGCACGGAGCGCGACGAAGAGTGCAGTGCAGCCGTCCGGACTGAGATACGTCACCTCGCCGAGATCGATCTCCAGAACTCGCGATCTGGTGGAACACCACCGCCTTCGACGTCCCGTGGATCCGCGCCCAGCACGAACGCATCGCGCGCCATTGCGGCATCCCCGCGCGTGCCGCGGTACGTCCCGATGACGGCGAGGCCATTCGGCTGGCGGGCCTGACGGGGTTGCGAGCTGCCCGCCGCCGAATCCGCTGGCACCGCGTGGTCACCCTCGACACACACCTCGCCAACATCGGCAGCCGCTCGGCGTTCCTCGTCCTCGACCAGACCGAACGCCGTGCCTTCCTCAAGGAGGAGCGCGGGAGACTTCGCCAGGCTTTCCCCGACGAGTTGCTGGAAGAGACCTACGTGGTCGATCTTCTGGTCGCCGCGTGTCCGTGATGCGCTAGCGAGTTCCGGCGAGCGCATCCAACGCGGCCAGAATGTCTGCGGGTTCGGCACGGGTGGTGTAGTCGGTGTCGACGAACGCCCAGCGGATGGTGCCGTCGTGGTCGATCACGTAGGTGGCGGGCAGGGGAAGCGTGCGCGGGTGACCGCCGTTGACGTGCTGGAGGTCGAGGCCGAGCTTGTCGTAGACGGCGGCGAGGTCGTCGGGGAGGTCGAAGGCGAGGCCGTACTCCTTGGCGGTGTTGGAGCCTGTGTCGCTGAGGACGTCGAACGTGAGGGAGTGCTTCTCGGCGAGGGAGAGGGATTCGTCGGGGATCTGCGGGGAGACGGCCACGAGGCGGGCGCCGCGTGCGGTGATGTCGACGTGGTGTTGCTGGAGGGCGCGCAGGGCGATGTTGCAGTACGGGCACCAGGCACCGCGGTAGAAGGTGAGCACGACGGGACCCTCGGCGAGCAGATCGTCCAGATTCCTCGTGGCACCGGACGCCGAAGGCAGCGTGAAGTGCGGGGCCCGGTCGCCGACGGTGAGGGCGCGTCGGGCCTGTCCGGAGTCGGCGAGTTCCTGGCCCGCACGGTCCATGACCTGCCGCATCTCGGCAGGGATGTACTGGTGTCGGACTTCGTTGAGCGCGCGCAGTTCGGCGTTGACGCTGTGCATGGCGGTCTCCCCGTACTCGGGCGATACTTGAAACGACCGTTCCAAGTTAGCGGTCTGCGACAGCCGGCGCCAGGTATCTTGGAACTGTTGTTTCAAGTTGGTGGGGTGACTCATGCCGGACATCAAGCACTTCGATCCGGACACGGCCCTGGAGGCCGTGGTACGGCTGTTCTGGCGGCAGGGCGTGGCCACGACCGGGATCCAGGACGTCGTGACCGCGACCGGCCTCAACCGCTCCAGTCTGTACGCCACCTTCGGCGGCAAGCAGGAGCTCTACCTCGCCGCGCTGCGCCGCTACCAGGAGCAGTGGTCCAGGCCGGCGTTCCGTGGGCTCGCCGGGGACGGCCGTGGACTGCCCGCCGTCGCCGAGTTCTTCGACGCCCTGATCGAGGTCCGGTGCTCGGGAGAACACGCCCGCTGGGGCTGCCTGGTCTCGAACGCGCAGGCCGGCGCGGAGAACGGCGACCCCGAGGTACGCGCCTTCCTCCATCGGCACCACGAGGAGCTGCGGGACGCGCTGTACGCGGCGCTCGTCAAAGCCGAGGCGCAAGGGCAGTTGGCGGCCGACACCGAGCCGGGCGCAACGGCAGAACTGCTGGCGCTGCTCGCCTACGGCGTGAACCTGCGCTCCCGGACGGGTGCCCACGCCGGTTCGCTGCGTGAGACTGTCACCGCCGCGCTCCGATCACTCAGTAGCCGCACCGCCGGGTAACCCGGTGACGAGCTCCGATGGCCGGCCGGTCGTCCGTTCGGAAGCCGCTCGCCGGGGCGGTGAGAACTCACTTGGGCGGCAGGCTCGCCGCGAACGCGTACCCCTCGTCGATCCATTCGCCGAGCGCCTCGTCCTCCGCGACGGCGGAGCCCGCGACCACGACCCAGCCGCGCATCGGCCGGCCCGTCATGTCGAAGATCCGCGCGCCCGGACGGGCCAGTGCGGCGTCCATGGCCTCTGGACCCACTCGGACCATGAGGTCGTCGCCGGTCACCCCGACGGCCATGTTGCCGCCGTACAGGAAGGCGATACCGCCGAACATGTGCTTCTCGGCGAGGTCCGGGTCGGAGCCCAGATGCTGCCGGATCCGCTCCGCCAGTCCTTCGTCGTACGCCATCACGTGCCGCCTTCGCGATCGGTGAGCCGGCGTTCGAGATCGCGCAGGTCCTTGCCGAGAGAGGATCGGACCTGGCGGGACGTCAGGGGTTCGGCCAGCCGGAGCAGGCCGCCGGGGCCGCCGCGAACCCGGATACCGGCCAGGGTTCCCCGCGGATGGGACTCGAAGGAGTAGGTGACGTGCATGGGCATGGGAGCGGCCGAAGCGACCATGTCCAGCAGCCGCGGCGGGTCGTACCCGGCCACCCGCAGGACGTAGTCGATGCGCCGACCGAGGAACCGGGCCGTACGGGTGACCTCGGCACCCACGCCGAACCCACCACCGTCCGCCTCCCTGGTCAGCTCCGCTCTGCGGATGCCCTGGGTCCACTCCGGGTCGTGACGCCAGTCCATGGCGTACGCGGCGACCCGGTCGGGCGGCAGCGGGATCACCCGTCGCACCGTCACATCGATTGCCACAGGGCCAGCGTCCCAGCCGGTGCCGGAGACCGCACCACAGCGGACGGATGCGGTCGAGGCCATTCGGAGGCACTGCGAGTGGCACCTGACGTGGGCGACTCGCACGCTGGACCTCGGACACGGACGACTCGCCACGCACCACGTGATGGCAGAGCCTTTCAGGAGGATCGTGTGACCGCTTCGTCGCCCGCCACCGACGCGCCGCCGGCCCGGTACGACGACCTGCGCGCTCTGGTGATCAACTGCACCCTCAAGCGTTCCCCGGAGACCAGCAACACCCAGGGACTGATCGACCGCAGCACCGCCATCCTGGACGCACAGGGGGTACGGGTCGACGTGGTGCGAGCGGTGGACCACGACATCGCCACCGGCGTCTGGCCCGACATGCGGGAGCACGGCTGGGAGACGGACGCCTGGCCCGATCTGTACCGGCAGGTGATGGCGGCAGACATCCTCGTCCTGGCCGGCCCCATCTGGCTCGGCGACAACAGCTCCGTGACGAAGCGAGTGATCGAACGCCTCTACGCCTGCTCCAGCCTGCTCAACGACGCCGGCCAGTACGCCTACTACGGCCGCGTCGGCGGCTGCCTGGTCACCGGCAACGAGGACGGCGTCAAGCACTGCGCCATGAACGTCCTCTACAGCCTCCAGCACCTGGGCTACACCATCCCTCCCCAGGCGGACGCCGGCTGGATCGGCGAGGCCGGCCCCGGCCCCTCCTACCTCGACCCGGGTTCCGGCGGCCCGGAGAACGACTTCACCAACCGCAACACCACCTTCATGACCTGGAACCTGCTGCACCTGGCACGTGCGCTGAAGGACCTCGGAGGCATCCCCGCCTACGGCAACCAGCGCACCGCCTGGGACGCCGGCTGCCGCCACGACTACGAGAACCCCGAGCACCGGTAGGCACACCCATGGCCGGAACAGCCGCGCGCGGTCCGGAAGCAGGGTCCGTCTCCGCCGCCGAGCGCACCACTCCTGATGAGGGTGGCACGGCCACGAGGCACGGGCGTCTGGAGATCACCGAGGCGGTCGTTCCGCCGTTCGGCTGGTGGCGGACACCCGCTTGCACCTCCGGCCCGGACAGCCCACCTGACCTGTGCCAGCTTGAAGGTGTCCTGTTCATCCGGAACAGGTCGTGGCGTTGAGGGCCGTCCACTTGTGAGCGCGGTTCGAAGACGGGAGGAGACGGCCGATGGCAGGTGGCGGACGGCCGTCGGGTCCGGCCCCGACCGGTGGGTCGCGACGCCGAAGCCCGGAAGGGGCGTCGGCGCCGAAGCGGCTGAAGCGCGTAGCCGGCGCTGTGGCGACCGCCGCGGCTGCGGGCCGTGCCCGGACTCGCGCGACAGCACGGGCTATCGGGCAGCTGCCCCCGCCTCCGGGTCCGTTCCGCCCCGGATTCTGGCGCAGTCCGATCCGCGGGCCCTGGCTGACCTCGGTGTTCGGCCTGGTCCTCCTGGTCGGCATTCCGCTGCTCTTCCTCACCGGACTGCTCTCCTACGCCGCCTACAACCCCGATCTGAGCCCCCTCAACGACGAGACCCCCGACAAGGGCATCCTGGGCTTCTACCTCTTCAGCTGGCCCACCCACCCGTACTGGCTCTACCGGCTGCTCCAGGGCGTGCACGTCACCCTGGGCGTGGTCCTCGTCCCGGTCCTGCTGGCCAAGCTGTGGTCCGTGATCCCCAAGCTGTTCGAATGGCTGCCGGTACGCTCCGTCGCCCACAGCCTGGAGCGGCTGTCCCTGCTGATGCTGGTCGGCGGCGTCATCTTCGAATTCGTCACCGGCATCCTCAACATCCAGCTCTACTACGTCTTCCCGGGCTCGTTCTACCGCCTGCACTTCTACGGCGCCTGGGTGTTCATCGCCGCCTTCGTCGTCCACGTGTGCCTCAGACTCGGCCGGATGACCCGCGCCCTGCGCTCGCGCAGCCTGAGCACCGAACTGCGCACCGACCTCGCCCACACCGCGCCCGAACCACCAGATCCCGACGGCCTGGTGGCGGCCGCCCCCGCCCCGCCGACGATGACCCGCCGCGGCGCACTCGGCATGGTGGGCGCGGGATCGCTGCTCCTCCTCGTCGTGACCGCCGGACAGAGCATCGGCGGCTGGCTGCGCGGCACCGCACTGCTCGCACCGCACAACCGCGACCCCGGCAGCGGCCCGAACGCCTTCCAGATCAACAAGACGGCGGCGAAGGTCGGCATCACCCCCGCGCTCGTCGGACCGAGCTGGCGGCTGGAGGTGCACGGACGCGGAGCGCCACGGATCCTCACCCGCGAGCAGCTCCTGGCGATGCCCCAGCACGCCGCCGCACTGCCGATCGCCTGCGTGGAGGGATGGTCCACCGAGGACCAGCACTGGAGCGGCCTGCGGCTGGCCGACCTCGCCGCCCTGGCCGGGATGCCTGACGCCGCAAGCGTCCTGGTTCAGTCCATCCAGCCGCCCGGCCCTTTCACCAGGGTGGTGCTGCGCGGCAACCAGATCCGCGACCCCCGAGCGCTGCTCGCCCTCCGCGTCAACGGCGCGGCCCTCTCGCTCGATCACGGCTACCCGGCCCGCATCATCGTCCCGGCCAACCCCGGCGTGAACAACACCAAGTGGGTCCACCGGCTCACCTTCAGGGCGTGACCATGGCACGATTCGTCCGCTGGTACGGCTCCGGCCCCCTGCACCTGCTCGTCCTGATCGCCTCGTTCGCCCTGACCGGCTACGCCCTGGTACGCCTGTTCGCCGTCCAGCCCTGGCAAGTGGCGATCTGGCTCGTCGGCGCGGCAATCCTCCACGACCTCATCCTGCTGCCCCTGTACTCACTGGCCGACCTGTCGGCCCTCTCCGTACTACGACACCGCTCCGACGCCTCCGACAGACCGACGGTGCCCTGGATCAACCACCTGCGCGTCCCCGCCTTCCTCTCCGGTCTCCTCCTACTGGTCTGGTTCCCCCTCATCCTCCGTCTGGCGGTCCCCTACCCCGGTGACACCGGCCTGTCCGACAGCATCTACCTCGGCCGATGGCTGGCGATCACCGGCGTGCTCTTCGCAGCCTCCGCGGTCGCCTTCGCCGTGCGACTGCGCCGCGTGCACCGGCCCGGCGGCGACGAGAGCCGACCCTCTGCCGGGCCCGGCACAGCGCCGTGACCACGGACGAGAACGAGCTGTACGACGCCGACGAGGACCCGTACGCCCTCGCCCTCCGCCCCGGCCGGGAACCGGTCTACCTGCGGCTGGACGACGGGCGCCGCATCCGGATGCCGGTCCACCGCTGGCACGAGCAGCCCACGGCGGCCGACAACACCGTCCTGGAACGCTGCACCGGCCCCGTCATCGACATCGGCTGCGGCCCGGGCCGCATGTGCAGAGCACTCCTCAGCCGGGGAGTCTTCGCCCTCGGGGTCGACATCACACCTCGCGCGGTCGCACTGACCACCGCCCTGGGCGGGCTGGCACTGCGGGCATCTGTCTTCGACCGGCTACCGGCCGAGAAAGGCTGGCGGACGGTGCTGCTCATCGACGGCAACATCGGCATCGGAGGCGACCCCCATGGCCTGCTGCGCCGCTGCGGCGGCCTCATCGCCCCCACCGGGTGCCTCGTCGTCGAGGTCGATCCGAGGGACGTGCAAGAGCAGTGCACCGCCCGGTTCGAGAACGTCCAGGGCCAGGCCGGACCGTACTTTCCCTGGGCCCGACTGGGACGACCGGCGCTCCACAGGATCGCCGCCGACCTCGCCCTCGCCGTCACCGACCAGTGGACGAGCGAACACCGCTGCTTCGCCACCCTCACCCACCAGAGATCATCCTGCGACCGCCCTGACGCGGACCCCACAGCGACGGAAGACGGCGGGGCCGCGGTCGTCTGAGCCGAACACTGCCCCGCTCCCCTCCGCTGCCTGGGGTCGAGCGTCCGAACGAACCGGGCGATAACCTGCTCGCCGGGAACGGAAGTGTGCTGCCGCTCTGCGGCCTCCACGGCCTTCTTCGCAAGCTTCTCCGGGCTGCGGACGCCACGCGTGCGCAGCCATCGTGTGAGCCGCGCGGTCCCGAGGCACCGGAGGGCTGCCGGCGTCCGATAGCCGGCCAGCAGGACGAGTGTTCCAGCGCTGGTCAGGACAAGCGCGCGTTCCAGCGCAGGGAACATGCTGGCCAAGGCGGCGCGCAGCCGATTGATGGACCGGGCGCGGCCGCGAACGAGGTCGGTGCGGCGGTTCGTCAGGAGCCGGAGTTCGATGCTGGTCTCATCGTTGGGCCTGAGTTCCTGGAGGTCACGGCGGATCCAAGCCTGGTCGGCGATGACGAGTGAGTCGCGGGCGTCGATC
Organism: Streptomyces hyaluromycini; assembly: GCF_002217755.1. Classification (GTDB taxonomy): domain Bacteria; phylum Actinomycetota; class Actinomycetes; order Streptomycetales; family Streptomycetaceae; genus Streptomyces; species Streptomyces hyaluromycini. The sequence continues at coordinate 520,674 of NZ_BCFL01000017.1, forward strand.
TTGCCCTCGCCTCTCCGGCTCACGCCGACAACGACAGCAACTTCGGCCCCGGTGTGAACGCCGCGAACAACTGGAACTTCAGCGCGGCCGCGGTGTACTTCCAGGAACTGGCCGTGGTTCCGGTGGGCGGCGCATCCGCCGGGGACGCCCTCAACCACTGCGTGAACGGAAACGTGCTCAACCACTCCGGCTGACCGAAAGCCGTGTCGGCCCCTCAGCCCCGGGTCATCACTGCTCCGGGGCTGCTCTCCGAGACGGATGGCGAGCAGCAGCCTCTCCGCCCCGCACACGATCCCCCGCACGGCTTCGAGACACCCGGACAAGCAGACCTCAGGTCAGCGCTTCTTCGTCTTCTTGCGCTGCGGCGGAGTCCACTCACCTCGGTGCAACTGGCAGCGGGAGTAGCCGATCATCGCCGGATTCTGGCACCGTTTGCCAGTCTTGGTCTGAGTCGACCCACACTTGACCTGCTTGCCCATTCGTCCTCCCCAGTCCGGTCGAGGCGGCCCACGCCGAACCCATCGTCACCGGACTGAGGCACTCATCGCCCTGTTTGCAGCTTCATTCGGCCGATTCGATGCCCTTCTTGCCTGAATCATGACATTTCAATGTTCAGGCCGATCACTGACCGACTGCCGAACAGGCATCGCCGCCCTGCTGCATGACGGCGTTCTGGTCGCACCGATGGAGCGCTGGATGCCCTGGCCCTTCGAACGCAGCGACGGCCTGCTGTGCGCGGTCAGCCTCTCCGATCCTCACTCCCGCTCCCCCGCCGAGCTCCGGCATCCGTTCGGTTCGCGGCTTTGGTGAAGCCCCCGACCGGTAGCCGTTGGCGGTGACCATGACCGCGGCGGCCGGAAGCTCCGGTGCGCCGCGGTCGCGTACGACACCACTGAACGCGCGCACATAGCTCTCCACAGGCGGCCACGACACGACCGACCGGCAGCACCGCGAGCTGCGATGCGACACCGGCTGCGAGGGCGCGCGGACCGCCGCCGAGGTGCAGTGCCGCGAACGCGAGAGCCAGGGGAGCGACGGCCGAGCCCGACCACGACAGCAGGCAGGCGGGCGGGCGGCGAAGTGCAGCCGGAAGCCGCGGTGGACAAGCGGCTCTCCGGCTTCAGCAAGCCGGCCTCGCCATCCGCCCGCAGGATCGGCCTCGCTCCCGCCGACTACGACGGCCAGAAGATCGCTGCGACTCCACTACAGCGGCTCGGCCAGGCCCGGCAGAACCGCGCCCGGCCGAGCCCGGACTCGACGAGCGAAGGCCAACGAGTCCCAGGTACACCTGTCGTAGACGAGATAGCGGTGAACTCGACCTTCGCTAAAGCGACTTCGCAGGCATCCCGCCACGAAGTGGCGCAGGTCACAGAAAATGCGTCTCGCAATTCGAGACGATCCAGGTTGCCGTTGCCGAAGTGGCGCCTTGGGGCCCCTGCGGCGACCCCCGAGCGTCGACTTAGGGCACACAGAGGGCATGAAACCCTTAAATTGGACTAGACAACAAACAAACCCCAGGCCGCTGACCTGGGGTTTCAATCTGGAGCGGGTGACGAGAATCGAACTCGCGCTCTCAGCTTGGGAAGCTGCGGGCACATCCGGCCGGATCGGGGGTTGACCTGGTCAAACGGCTGAGCCACGGCGTTGTCGGTGTCGCTTGCTTTCACCGTGATTCCCCGCTGTTCCCCGCTCGATCTGGTGCGCTTGTGGTGCGGAGTCGTGTGATGCTCAGCGGATCGCGTTCCTGAGCCGCTTCACCACTTCCGCCACTTGTTCGTGAGCTGGTACGGGCCGAGGCCATGACGTGCGGTCAAGGCGACTACATCGACGCCGTGCTCGGTGAGTGATTCGTCGATGTAGTCGCACAGAGCTTCGCGTTCGTCGGTTTCGAAGGTGCCACCGTTGTCGGCGTCGTTCGCCGCGTTGAGGGCCAGGACGACGCTTTTGACAACAGCAAAGACCTGCTCGTCGCTCGCCTCACCAAGTCCATGAAGCTCGCCCTCAAAGGCGTCGAGGAGTACGTCGGTCGCCACAAGTAGCTCCTCGGGGTACAGCACTGCCACGCAGGCACACTCGGGGTCCAGGGTGCCGTCGGCAAGCTCCTGGGCTTCCTCAGCTATGCCACGCCGCCAGCTCGTAGTCGGTCTCTCAGCCATAGGCGGGACCGTACAGGCCAGGACTGACAGTGAACTGAAGCCACCACGCTACCGGCGCTCTCTCAGCGCTGCGCACACGCTTTCCAACTGTGGTGGTGGGGTGTTGGACTGGGTGCCAGGGCGTTCACCTGCGTTCACGTACGGTTGAGCATGCCCTATCGATCACCGTTGAACGGCCGTGAACGTGGCTGAATGAGACGGAAACTGAGACGGCCGGACTCGTCATCGCAGCATGTCAGCGCGCCCGGTGTGCGGATCCGCGTTGACTCGCGGGGGAGGCCAGGAGGGCGCCAGGATTGGCCTCGGGTGGGGGTACGTCCATGCGGGACCTCAGCGGGGCGAGATGGTAGGAGAAGCTCCATCCAGGCAGTGGTCGTACGCGGACTTCATGGAGGGATACGACGCGCTCAGAGCTATTCGACTGCCCGGAGCGTCGTCTTCGCAGACGTATCCCCCTGGGCCTGAGGCTGTCTTGACGTGCAGCATTACTTCGTAGGAGGAGATATGTACCTTGCGGATCGCCCTCGCTGGGATGACACCTAGGCTTTGCTGCTCGGCGCATTCGTTGTCCCCGTCGCCGGCACACCAGAAGACGTGCACTGGATTCGATGTGCCGTTCGCCAGGGTGATCGGATCGACGTTCTCAGGGTCGGTCGGATCAGGGTTGCAACCAGTGAGAGTGAGTACAGCCAAGCCCAGCAGAATCGTGGTCGCAATGTGGGCAACGCGGCTGTTCAGCAGGTTCACTGACTCTCCGAGGGGTCGTCATGCGAAGCCGCACCATATCGCAAGATGGCGGCTCCAGGACCTGAGCTTGGGAAGCTCGGGTTTCTTGGCGGCGGTTGCAGCGGTGACCTGCGACGGAGCGATGTTGGAGTCCTGGTCGCACCCGGGGCAAGTTCCCGCTGTTCCCCGTGGTTCCCCGCAGGATCTGGCACGCGAATGGCACGGCCTCTTCGCCTCGAACGTCCTTTGGTGGAACTGGGCCCCGGAGTGTCTGAGCCTCAGCCGACGACAGTCAGCCACGACGGCGGGTGCGTCGACCGACCACGCACGCGTATGCCTCGCTGTACCCCCACCGGCCTCAGCCACGCTACTGGCTTGTGTCGTCGACCAGAGCAAGCCGCGACTGCCGGCCCGTGACGGACGGTCCGCGAGCTCTCGGCTGGGGTGGTGCCGCGAGTACAGGCGCTCGTTGAACGACGTGGGGTCCCTGTGATGCACGCACCTGCTACAAGCCATCCCGCAAACACTGGGTGAGCCAATCGCTTGGTGGGTAGTGTGGAACGTTGTCGGGGCCGACTACCCTTGTGGCGCTGGCCAGGGTTACGCAGGGGGGTAGCGCAGATTACATGCCAACAGTCACGCTTGCCGATCAAATGCTATTGCACATTTCCACCAGCAAGAGCGCAACAATATCAGCACTTCCAGTAGGTGGCAGCAAATATCCGTTCCCCACGGCTCAATTGCTGCAGCAGATCGTCTCGGATCGTCTGCTTCTAGCCGGAGGGCATCTCCGGGCGGGTGACGCTCTACTTTTTGCGACACAATACAGATCGGCCATCAGTCGTTTCTACTACGCAATGTATCAAGCGGCGCGCGCCATCGCTTTCGCGGAAATTAAAGGTGACGATCACGAGCGCCATAACATCCTTCCGCGGAATCTCCCTGCGGGCATCGATAGCCCGGTCGTGCGTGAGGCTGAACTCGTGGATGCCCGCCTGCTGCGCAATCAGGCTGATTATGACATCTACCCAATCAACGAATCCGATTGGGAAAACGATGCTCGTGCACTTTCAGCAACAGCGGCCAACTTTGTCCAGATGTGTGAATCTTTCGCCCTGACGAACGGATATATCTGATGTCGGCAAGTGATTACGAAGCCCGAATCGCTCGGGTACTTGACGATGCAGACATCCCCATCGTGCGTGTCGAGGAAAGGTCATTTCCTGGCGAACGATGGTTTCTTGTTTGGGTGGACGAAGACTCGATAGCGGCAGCGCAGAGTCTGGCTGGACCTATTGAGCAAGAACTAAATTCCGTGCACGATACGGAAAATGAATCTCTCGCTGTCACTTTCAGGCCGCATCGTACCGATGTTGAAAAGCCTCTGGTCTCGACGCCAAAGAGCGTCCTCGCCTCTTCAAAAGTTGACCAGCTGATCCAGCTGTTGGAAGCTAGGTCGCGCACATCTGACGCACTTCCCAGTCTCAAGTACATGGAAGATCCCCGGGCTAGTCTGGCCGCTATTGGTGCGTCACGTCACCACCTCGTCTACGGCCGACGTGGTGTAGGGAAGACCGCGCTCCTTCTCGAGGCTAAGCGTCTCGCCGAGAGAGAAGGGCACGTAACGGCGTGGATGAATGCCCACACCCTGCGACTAATGAACCCATCTTCCGCTTTCCTTATGATTGCGGAGACTGTACTAACCTCCTTGATTCAGCACGCAGGCACTTCCCAGGGTGATTCCTTCGCTCGCCTAAAAGATCTCGGCGAGAAAGTCACATCTCTCCGGGCCGCTGAAGGAGATGCAGAGCTCGGCGAAACCATCGCTGATTTGAATAGGGGATTGCGGACGGTCCTGCGAGCGGGGATCGTTCGCCTGTACCTGTATCTCGATGACTTCTACCTTTTCCCTACCTCCGCGCAACCGCATCTGCTTGACTACTTGACTAGCATGCTGCGCGACTGTGATGGCTGGCTGAAGGTTGCGAGCATTGAACGCTTGACGCGGCCTTTCGAGCCATCCTCGCATATCGGCATTGAAATTCCGCATGACGCATCCAAGATCGATCTGGATGTGACTTTGGAAGATCCTGAAGCCACGCAGAAGTTCTTGGAGTCCGTGCTTACGAACTACACGGAAACCGTGGGGATCTCTAAACCGTCGAGTATTACCCGTGATGCAGCGCTTGGCAGGCTGATTCTCGGTTCAGGTGGTGTACCTAGGGATTACTTGAACCTTTTCGCCTCTTCGATCGTGGCAGCTAGATCCCGGACAAACGCTCGGGAGGTCGGACAGGAAGACGTCGCAGATGCCGCCGGTAAGGCGGCGCGAGGAAAATTGAGAGATCTAGAGCAGGATGTTTCTGCAGATAACGCCGATTCTTTGACCTCGGCTCTCGAATATCTTTCGTCGTATGTTCGGGGAGAGGGATACACCTACTTCCGCGTCGATGTTGCCCAAAAATCCCTCCCGGCCTATGAGACTCTTGCACGCCTCGTTGACCTCCGGTTTGCGCACCTGATTCAGGCTACGCTCTCAGACCAGCACCGCCAGGGAGTCAAGTATGAGGCGTACATTCTCGACCTAAGTCAGTACTCAGATGTGCGCTTGAAGCGGGGGCTGCACGTACTTGACCTCGAGGACGGCAAATGGACTTTTAGGTTGAGCGGAAAGGCTAATACGCTCAGAAAATTGAAGAGCACTCTATTCCGAGACGAGTTGCGGCGATCGCCTGTACTCGATCTGGAAGCGCTTGGGCGGTATGCGGGCCTGAACACGGCATGAGGTCGGTAGAACGACTTTGGGGCCGTGAACTTCGAGGCTCGCGCCAGAGTGGCTGCGTATAGCCGTGTAGCCGACCGCCCCAGCCGCGATGAACCCCTGCTTCGGCATCTCATGGTTGATCGCTCTGAGCGCGGCACGTGCGCCGGCCGGGCTGGAGCGGGACGGAGGCAGGAGCGCAGGCCCGGCCGGGGGCCGGGCCGCGCGCGGGGAGCGGAGCGAGCCGCCTTGAACCTGTAAGGAAGGTTGTAACTCAGTCGGGCGTGTGGGGCGCCTGAGGTGCTGTGTGCGCTTTGAAGTCCTGTGTGCAGGATGGGAGTTCGCTGCCTTGACGGTGTGCCAGTGGCAGGAAGATCACGGGCCGGATCGTCCATGTGATGCGAGTGCTGGCCTGCGTGACTGTCACCGTGCACGCCTCGGCGCACAGGAGGGCTTTCCTCGTCGCTATGCGGCCGTCGTAGAGCCACTCCCACGCTTCCTGAGACGCGTCGGGGTCGAGTGCCGGTGAGATGGTGCGGAGTGCGATGGCAACCCATCTGTCTGCCTGGGGCGCGGAGTAGGCGTCGAAGGAGGCCCGGAGCGCCGGCCATCCCGTCCCGTCGGTGATGTCCTCGGTCCAGCACTCGCACCAGTAGCCCCGCTGCGGCTTGTCCATCAGCACGGGTGACCTCCGGTCGGTCGGCCCGCGAACAGCTCGGCGGTGACCGTGTAGCCTCCGTCGCTCTCGTGGACGACGACGCGATGGGCGATTGCGCTGACCATGCCCAAGCCTCGGCCGTGCTCGGCCTCCTGGTCCTGGCGCTTGATCTTCGGTGCGGTGCCGGCGACCCCCTCATCCGTGACCGACAGTGCGATCACCTGCGCTGACACCGCAAGGGCCAGATGGAAGCTGCCCGACTGCTGGCCGCTGGCCGTGTGGAGGATCGCGTTCGCGCTCAGCTCGCTCACGATCAGCTCGGCGTCTTCGGCTAAAGGGGAGCCTCGCAGGATGTCACGGGTCCAGCGGCGGGCTCGGCTGACCTCTTCCGGGAAACCTGGGCAACTGAGTCCCCAGACCCGGGCTGTACTCGTATACTCGTGCATACAAGTCCCTTCGTGCTGGTAGGCCGCCATGTGCAGCGGGTTCGGGCTAGACGAGTTTCACGCCATCGTGGGCGCGGATCGCAGGTGGAGACGCCGCGTCCATCGCGTCCAGGACGCGGATGGCGTACGCCTCGTCGGCAAGCTCGGAGACTTCTTCGCGGGTGGCCCAGCGCAGTGCGCGGGTCTCGTCGCCAGTGGTGGGCGTGCCGTCGGCGGCCTCGCAGCGGAAGACCAGGGAGACGATCAGGCCCGTCATGTTCTTGTAGACACCGGTCAGAGTCGCCGGAAGGGCGATCTTGATGCCGGTCTCTTCGAGAACTTCGCGTTGCAGGGCCTCGGGGATGGTCTCCTCGCGTTCGAGGACACCGCCCGGCGGTTCCCACTTGCCGTTGTCCCGGCGCTGGATCAGGAGGGCACGGCCGCGGGTGTCTATGACGACCCCGGCGACGCTCACGGAGTGCGGGCGTTCTGTGCTCACGTTCCTCGGCCCTCTCGGCTGGCTAGGCTCTCCACCGTAGCAACAACACTCGCCCACTCGTCTAGATACCTAAAGGAGTACAAGTGAGCCCTGCCCTTCCTTCGGGCCTCCTCGGAGATCTCGACCCCACGAGCGATCGTGCGGTCTTCCGGCAGATCGCCGACCAACTGCGCGAAGCCATCGACCGTGGGCGATTCGGCGAGGGCGAGAAGCTGCCCTCAGAGGCTGAGCTTGTCGAACACTACGGAGTGTCCCGGATGACGGTCCGGAACTCCTTCTCCATCCTCCAGGGGGAAGGGCTCGTGCATGCAGAGCACGGGAAGGGTGTGTTCGTACGGCCCCGGCCTCCCGTGCGGCGGCTCGCCTCCGACCGGTTCGCCCGGCGGCATCGGGAGCAGGGGAAGTCCGCGTTCATCGTGGAGGCGGATGCGGCCGGCAGTCACCCACAGGTCGACAGCCTTGAAGTGAAGGAAGAGAAGGCCAGCCAGGACGTCTCCACGCGGCTCGGGTCCGTGCGGCGGGTACTCGCCCGACGGCGCCGGTACCTCCTCGACGGCCGGCCGGTCGAGTTCGCCACCTCCTACCTCCCCCTCGACATCGCCCGCGGCACCCAGATCGCCGAACCCAACCCCGGGCCTGGTGGCATCTACGCCCGCCTCGAAGAGCTGGGGCACCGCCTCGACCACTTCGAGGAGGAGATCCGCGCCCGGATGCCTTCGCCCGACGAGGTGAAGACGCTCCGGCTAGCCTCTGGCGTCCCGGTCATTCACCTGATCCGTACCGCTTTCGACACCGAGGGGCGGCCAGTCGAAGTCTGCGACACGGTCATGGCGGCGGACGCCTACGTCCTGTCGTATCAGCTTCCGGCGACCTGATCGTCATGGTTTGCGGTGGTGCGCGGGCACAGCTCTCCGAACTCGTACACCCCAACACACATACTCGTATAGACGAGTGGGCAAGTTGTGTGGCAGGGTGATCGTCGTGAGCCCGGGAGATCGGGTTCGCAGATCGCTACATGTATAGACGAGTAGATAGGGAGTGTGCTGTGCGCACCATCCGTGTGGAGACCACCGCCGCCACGATCCTCCTCACCGAGGCTCCTGAGCCCAAGGTCCGCGACCGCCAGACCGGCGAGATCGCCAAGGACGCCGTGAGCGGTGAGGCGCTGATGACCATCGGCGTCGTCTACATCGAGGACGGGGAGTCCTCGCTGATCAAGGTCACCGTGCCGGAGGGCGGCGTTTCCGAGGGGCTGAACCTCGGCGCGCCGGTCTCGCTCCCCGGCCTCGTCGCCCGGCCGTGGGAGTCCGTGTTCAACGGGCAGCAGCGCCACGGCATTGCCTACCGGGCCGCCGCCGTCACACCGGCCGCGTTCCCGGCAACCATGGGGGCCACCGCCTGATGACCGACCTGACAACGCTCCTGGAGGTGGGTGGTCCTGTCGCCGCGCTCGGCTGCGGGGCCGCCTACACCCGGGCCAAGCACCCGGCGGCCTACTGGTCCACCGTCGGCGGCCCGATATCCACGGTCCGCCTGCTCAGCTCCTACGGCTCCGTCATGGAAGCCTGCGGCCTGACCGTCGCGCCCTCCCGGCTGCGGGTCCTCGCCGTCAAAGCCACCACCCGGCGGGAGGTCCGGGCGGTCCCGCCCCGCCGGGGCATCATCCGTCCCACCTCGACCGGGCTGCGGCTTCGCCTCCGGCTCGCTCCCGGACAGGAGCCGGCCGATGTCGCCGCCTCGGCCGAACGGTTGCGGCACGCCTGGGGCGTCCATGCCGTCTACGTCACCACGGTGAAGCCGGGTGTCGTGGAACTGCGGCTCGTCGGCTACGACGTCCTGCGGCGGGTGCGCATGCCCCGCAAGACCGGCGGCGGGTTCCTGAAGGTGCCGGTGGCGCTGCGCGAGGATGCCATGCCCTTCGTTCGCGACTACCGAACGGTTCCCCACCAACTCACGCTCGGCGCAACCCTGTCAGGCAAGTCCATGTACCTCCGGCACCTCATCGCCGGACTTGCCCCTCAGCCCGTCGCCCTCGTCGGAATCGACTGCAAGCGGGGCGTCGAACTGGCGCCGTTCGCCGCCCGGCTCTCGGCGCTCGCCACCGACCCGGACGAAGCTGCCGAGTTGCTGCCCGTCCTGGTCAAGGAAATGGAGGATCGATATGACCTGATCAAGGAACGGCAGGGCATCGCGCCCGGCACCCCGGACGAGGAGATCACCTCCGACATCTGGGGTCTGCCGGAGACCCAACGCCCCGTGCCCATCATCCTGTTCGTCGACGAGGTGGCCGAACTCTTCCTCACCGCGACCCGCAAGGACGAGGAACGGCGGGACGAGATGGTCACCCAGCTCATCCGCCTCGCCCAGCTCGGCCGCGCGGCCGGCATCTACCTGGAGGTCTGCGGGCAGCGCTTCGGCGCCGAACTCGGCAAGGGCGCGACCATGCTCCGGGCCCAGCTCACCGGCCGAGTGTGCCACCGCGTCAACGACGAAGCCTCCGCCAAGATGGCGCTCGGTGACATCGCCCCCGAAGCGGTCTTCGCCGCCTGTGCCATCGCTCCTGAGATGCCCGGTCTCGCCGTCGCGGGCGACACCTCCGGCGGCTGGTCCCGCATCCGCACCCCGTACCTCTCCCTCGGCGATGCCGCCGAGACCTGCCGGGAGGCGGCGCACCTGGTGCCCGACCTGCCTTCGCTCAAGCCCTTCCGGCCTCACGTGCCCGTACGCCCGGTCGAGCCTGCGGCGCCGGTCGTCCGGCCGCGTCCGGTGGCCGACTGACCGTCGTCCCTTCCTCGCATCGGTCGGCGTGACCGCCTCGCGCCAAGTCCCTACCCCTCCCATGCCCGAAACCGAAAGGAGCCGGACCGTGCGCGTCCACCTCGGCCGTGTCGACGCGGTGTTGGTCCAGGCGCTCATTGCTGCCGCGCTGTCCTTCGCCCACCTCCATGACGTAGCCATGGCGGCTGGACAGGACGGGTGGAAAGCCTGGGCCTACCCGATCAGCGTTGACCTGTTGCTCGTCGCCGCATGGCGTCGACTCCGCTCCGGGACGGCCAAAGCGGCGGCCTGGTGCTGGTTCGTCATCGCCCTCGTCGCGTCCCTCGGCGCGAACGTCGCCACCGCCGGCCTCCTCGACCTGGACGACGTCCCCGCCTGGCTACGCATCCTCGTCGCCGGATGGCCCGCCGTCGCCTTCCTCGGCGGCACCCTCCTCGCCCACTCAGCGCCGAAAGCGGCCACCGAAGAGATCGGCGCCCACGTCATCGAGGACCAGGAGCACGAGCCCGAAGCCATCACCCCCGACCCGACGCCTGTCCAACCCGCCATCGAGGCGCTGCCGGAACACCCGCCCGTCCCGGTGCCGGCCGCCCTGGTCGACCACGCCCGAAAGGTCGCCGCCGAACACCACACCCGCACCGGTACCCCGATCGACACACCGACCCTCCGCGCCCGCCTCGGCGTACCGGCACCCATGGCCGAAGCCATCGCCGCCCAACTCGTCTGAACAGGAGGCACCATGCCGCTCTTCTGCTTCAACACAGCCGCCGACTACCTCGACGCAGCTCGCCAGATGGCCGACACCGGGCGCCCGACACTGGCCCGCCTCCTCGCCGAAGAGGCCGCCGATCGCGTGTCGGACGCTGCCGAAGCTGCCCGGATCTTGAACGAATTCCCCGGCTCCAGTCTGCGACAGGAGGACTGACCATGACCACCAACCGCCGCTTCCGCAACGTCACCCGCACCGGCCCCGTCCAGGTCGGCACCGCCTACGACGACCGGGGCCGCGAGAAACACACCGCCGCCTGCACCGCCCCACGCTGCGGCTTCTCCGCCGACTACGACAGCCGCGCCGCCGCCGAACTCGCCGCCCGCACCCACCGTTGCCCCGTCCGCTGAAAGGACCCTGCACCCCGTGACCCTCAACCTGCCGCTCGTCGTCGTCCTCGGCTTCTTCGCCTGGGCGGCCGTCAAGTACCTCGGCGTCCGCACCTGGATCGTCGTCCTGGTCGCCCTCTTCGGCTTCTGGCTTTCCCACACCTTCCTCGCCCCCGCCATCGAATCCGGCACGCGTACCGGCGTGACCGTCATAAACGGCTCACATGCCTAGACGAGTAGATAAGGAAATCCCGGCCGTGTTCCTGCCCAAGTACCCCGACAACCCCACCCCGCCGCCCGCACACACCCACACGCCGACCGACCCGGCCCCCATGCGGCGCTCCGCACTTCCGGCCGTGTCCGTCAGCACTGGCGCCGTCGTCGCCGTGCTCACGGGCGGCGTGGTCCTCACCGCGCTCCTGGCCGCCGTCGCCGTCTCGGCCATCTCCGTGGCCATCGCCGCCGTGGTCCTGCGCTCCCTGCTGCGCGACCACAACCGGCGCTGAACCCTCCGCCTCGACCCCTGGGGCGGCCACGACACCGCCAAGCATCCGGCCGCCCCGGGGCCCGTCACTCCTGACCGAGCCAGCCAGAAGGAGCCAGCCATCTTCACCCGCACCACCCCGCCCCCGCTCCACGAACTCACCAACCTCGCCGCAGGCGGCACCCTGCCCGGTATCCTCCGCCAACTCTCCGGCCTCGGCGGCTGCACCAACCCCATCCGCCTCGACGGCCACCGCACCGAATACGACCTCGACACCACCACCGGCGAGATCGGCCTCATCCTCCAGCACCTCGACTCCACCGACCTGCCCGCCGGCCAACTCCTCGTCCGCTGCAACAACCGCCGCACCACCCGCTGCGCGGCCTGCGCAGAGGTCTACCGCCGCGACACCTTCCACCTGATCACCACCGGACTCCGGGGCGGCAAGGGCACCCCGGAACATGTCGCCGCGCACCCTCGCGTCTTCGCCACCTTCACCGCCCCGGGCTTCGGCCCCGTCCACAACCGCCGCACCGACGGCCGCGCCTGCCGCTGCGGCACCCACCACAACCAGGACGACGACGCCCTCGGCACCCCGCTCGACCCCGACACCTACGACTACGAAGCCGCCGTCCTCTGGAACGCCCACGCAGGCGCCCTCTGGCGACGCTTCTCGATCTACCTCCGCCGGGAGGTCGCCAAGCGCGCAGGCCTCTCACAACGCCGCCTCCGCGACCACGCCCGCGTCTCCTTCGCCAAGGTCGCCGAATACCAAAGACGCGGCGCCGTCCACTTCCACGCCGTCATCCGCCTCGACGGCCCGCAAGGCGGCGACACCCCACCCCCGCCCTGGGCCACCGCAGAACTCCTCACCGACGCCATCCAGGCCGCCGCCACCAAGGTCCGCGTCGACGGCCCGACCCTCGGCGGCCGCACCCACACCTTCACCTTCGGCCGCCAACTCGACGTCCGCACCATCCGATCCGCCGACTTCGACACCAGTACGGAACTGAGCGAACGGGCCGTCGCCGCCTACATCGCCAAGTACGCCACCAAGGGCGCCGAGACAGCCACGGGAGCTCTCGACCGGCCGCTGAAGTTCGCCGCCGAACTCGCCCAGCTCGACATCAGTGACCACGCCCGCCGTCTCATCCGGACCGCCTGGAATCTCGGCGCCCGCAAGAGCCTCGAACACCTCCGCCTGCGGGCCTGGGCCCACATGCTCGGCTTCCGCGGCCACTTCTCCACCAAATCCCGCCGCTACTCCACCACCCTCGGCGCCCTCCGCGACGCCCGCGCCGAATGGCGCCGCGCCCAAGCGACGACCAACCACACGCAGCCGGACACGACGCACGTCCTCGCCCACTGGGTCTTCGCCGGCACCGGCCTCAGCGCCGCCGAGACCTGGCTCGCCGCATCCCTCGAACCAGCCCCCGGAACGGAAGGAGAACCCACCGCATGACCGACCGCTACCTGTCCGTCGACCAGGTCGCCGAGCTGCTCGGCACGACCGCCCGCTTCCCCCGGCGGCTGATCGAGGAACGGCGCATCCGGTACGTGAAGGTCGGTCGGCACGTACGCATCCCCGAGAGCGCGGTCAACGAGTACATCGGCGCCCGGACCGTCGAACCGATCCGGCTTCGCCGTACCGGCGTCCGGAGGGCTGCCTGATGGCCAACAAGAAGGGCAACCGCAGACGCTTCGGCGCGGTCCGTCAGTACCGCTCCGGCCGCTGGACGGCTTCGTACCTCGGCCCGGACGGTGAACGCATCCGCGCTGAGGAGACCTTCGAGACCAAGAAGGACGCGGAGATCTGGCTGTCCCAGGTAGAAGCGGACCTCACCCGCGGCGACTGGCGGGCCCCCGACGCGGGAGCAGTCAACTTCCGTACGTACGCCGAGAAGTGGGTCGAAGAGCGGGAACTGTCCGTCCGAACCGTGGACCTGTACGAAGACCTCCTCAGGGTCCACATCTTCCCTGCCTTAGCCGCCCTCGACCTGGACGAGATCACCGCCCCTCGCGTCCGTGAGTGGCGCAGTGAGCGGCTCCGTGCAACCGGTGCAAAGACAACCGTCGCCAAGGCGTACCGCCTCGTCAAAGCCATCATGGAAACCGCCGTCGACGACGAACTGATCAGCCGCAACCCGTGCCGTATCAAGGCCGCGGGCAAGGAGTCAGCCGCCGAACGCCGTATCGCAACCGTCGCCCAGGTCGACGCCCTCGCCGACGCGATCGGAATCCGCTGGCGCCTCATGGTCTATCTCGGCGCATACGGACCGATGCGGCCCGAGGAACTCGCCGGCCTCCGCCGCCGGGACGTCGACCTCGACAATCTGCTGATCCGCGTCCGCGTCGCCGAGCCCGAGCGGACCAACGGCAAGCGGGCTCCCGGCGAGACCAAGACCGATGCCGGCGTCCGTACGGTCGTCCTCCCGGCCTTCCTCCACAAGGATCTGAGGCGGCACCTCGACTGGTACGCCGAGAAGGGGCCCGATGGTCTTCTCTTCGTCGGCGAGAAGGGAGCGGCTTTCCGGCGCACCTCCTTCGGACGGAAGTGGCGCAACGCCCGCGACGTCGTCGGGCTCCCGGACGGCTTCCGCTTCTACGACCTTCGTCACACCGGTCACACGCTCTCGACCCGTTCGGGCGCCACCCTCAAGGACACGATGGTCCGCGCCGGCCAATCGTCCGAGAAAGCCGCGATGATCTACCAGCACTCCGATGACGAGCGGCAACGAGAGGTCGCCGCCGGACTGGACGGAATGGTGCGCGCCGAACGTGCGAAGCAGGAGCACGGCCAAACGCAGCAAACCAGCCGGTGAAGACAAGTCCCACTACATGCGTGGTGGCCAACCGTGTCCTCACGCAGGCCGGTTGGCGAGGCGGAGCGGCATAGGGCGTAGGGAGAAAATTCGCGAACCAGTGTGTTCGTACTCAAGTAGCCTTACGCTCCCATTCGAGACGGGAAGGCAAATGAGTAGCGTCACACCGCAGCAGTACCGTGAGGCCGCCGAAAAGCTGATCGCCAACTACCGTGCGGCCGGGCCCATCGAGACGAAGCAGCGCAAGTACCGATCCGTCCTCATTGGGCATGGCTGGTGCAACGAAGTACACCGTCTTGCGGAGGCGTCCCTGAACCTCGTCGACCACGGATACCGTCATGAGGCGCTGATTCTGCTCCGCACCATGTTCGAGACCACCATCAGCCTGCACTGGCTTTCGCAAAAGGGCGACGCCGGTGCGCTCGGCGTGTTTGCTGAGGGAGGACGACTGAACCGAGCCGCCGCCGAGGACATGCGGAAGGGGTTCAACGTGCCACAGGACCTCATAGACGCGATCAAGGGTGAGCCGGCCGAGAAAACCGATGAGAGCGAGATCTTTCGCAAGTTCCAGGCACAGTGCGACGAGGTGGACCCCACGAGGCAGCTCTACTCCGTATACCGCTACCTCTGCAGCTTTTCCCATCCGAGCGCAACGAGCGCTTCGGTCTTCATTGAGTGGTCGACCGAGCCTCCGAGTCTGCGCAGCACGCCCAAGGAGGATGCCTCCTCCGTGGTGGAAGCAACCTTGGCCATGTGCCTGATCTGGGCGGGCCGAGCCTTCGACGAGATGGTCAACGGCAAGCCGCGCAAGCAGTTCCTGCGCTCGGTCGCCAAAGATCTCGACTTGGCCCCAATCCTGCCTGCGATCATGTAGCCGAGTGGTGCGGCTGGCCACAGTGGTGCGCTAGTGGTGCGGCACCCGCCCACAGGTCTAGACAACAAAGAACCCCCGGGCCACTGGCCTGGGGGTTTCTGCTGGAGCGGGTGACGAGAATCGAACTCGCGCTCTCAGCTTGGGAAGCTGATGTTCTACCATTAAACTACACCCGCGTAAGACGCCGACGGAGTCGGTGTCCGAATGCCCGCTCACTGTACCCCATGACGGACCCCCGGCGCCGAGACCGTGGGGTCCGTGCGTGTTTCACGGGGCGGGATCCGGCTGCGCCGGGCCGGAGTTGGGGCGTACGGTGGAGGTGTGGGAGAGGGGCCCGGTAGGCCGGAGTGCCGCCTGGAGAGCCGTCCCTTTGATCCCGTAATGTGGCTTTCCGTCGTCACGGCAGTAAGCCCGACGCGGCTCCTGGGGAAGGGACTTAAGGGACTTGATGGAACAGACCGTCGTCCGCTGTGCCGAAGGGCACGTGTTCAGCACCGCTTCGTTCCCGATGCAGCAGGCCGAGCGGCTCGGCCCCGGTCGGCTCGTGCGGTGCCCGAAGTGCGCCCGGCTGCGCAGCGTCGTGCCGGTCGCTCTTGAGAAGCGGTAACGGCAGACGAGAACAGCAGTAACAGAGGCGCGTGGACTCGTCACGGTTTTCGCGGGTCCGCGCGCCTTGCGTATCCTCGGGGCGTGCTTCTCTCAGACAAGGACATCCGGGCCGAGATCGACGCCGGGCGGGTACGGATCGATCCCTACGACGAATCCATGGTGCAGCCGTCGAGCATCGATGTACGGCTGGACCGTTTCTTCCGGGTGTTCGAGAACCACCGGTACCCGCACATCGACCCCGCCATCGAGCAGCCGGACCTCACCCGGCTCGTGGAGCCCGAGGGCGACGAGCCCTTCATCCTCCACCCCGGCGAGTTCGTCCTCGCCTCGACGTACGAGGTCATCTCGCTGCCCGATGATCTCGCGTCCAGGCTGGAGGGGAAGTCCTCGCTCGGGCGGCTCGGGCTCGTCACGCACTCCACCGCCGGGTTCATCGACCCCGGGTTCAGCGGACACGTGACCCTTGAGCTGTCCAACCTCGCGACCCTCCCCATCAAGCTGTGGCCGGGCATGAAGATCGGCCAGCTGTGCATGTTCCGGCTCTCCTCCCCCGCCGAGCACTCCTACGGCAGTGAGCGCTACGGCTCCCGTTACCAGGGGCAGCGCGGACCCACCGCCTCCCGCTCCTACCTCAATTTCCATCGGACTCAGGTGTGAGGGGTCGGGCATGAGCAGCGGCACTGACGTGCGGGAGAACCTGACCTACGAGCGGTTCGGCGTCGCCGTCCGCGAGCTCGCCCAGACCATCGCCGACGACGGGTACGAGCCCGACATAGTGCTGAGCATCGCCCGCGGCGGGGTGTTCGTCGCCGGCGGACTCGCCTACGCCCTCGACTGCAAGAACCTGCATCTGGTGAACGTCGAGTTCTACACGGGGGTGGGGACCACCCTTGAGATGCCGGTCATGCTCGCCCCCGTCCCCAACGTCATCGACTTCAGCGACAAAAAGGTCCTCGTCACGGACGACGTCGCCGACACCGGCAAGACGCTGAAGCTGGTCCGCGACTTCTGCCTCGACCACGTGGCCGAGGTCCGGTCCGCCGTGATCTATGAGAAGTCCCACTCCCTCGTGAAGTGCGAGTACGTGTGGAAGCGCACCGACGACTGGATCAACTTCCCTTGGAGCGTCGAGCCGCCGGTGGTCAAGCGGGCCGGGCAGGTTCTGGACGCCTGAGGGGCCCTTCTCGTGGGCGGTGCCGAGGCTGGAACGCCGGCTAGAACGTGCCCAGCTTCACGATCGACAGCAGGGCGATCAGCTGGATCGCCGACGCGCCCAGGGCCTTCGGCCACGGCAGGTCGTGGGACTTGGCGACCATCAGGGTGAGCAGGGCGCCCGCCGCGACCCAGGTGGCCCAGCCGAGGAGCTGGACGAAGCCGGCGTTGCCGCCGAAGAACATGGCGAAGAGGAGACGGGGGGCGTCCGTGATCGACGTGATCAGCATCGACAGGCCCACCGTCGGCTGCCAGGCGCCGTCGCCGCCCAGCTGACGGGCCAGGGTGTGGGTCACCACGCCGAGGACGAAGGACGAGACCACCATCGCGACCGCGGTCACCAGGACGATCGGCACCGCGTTGGTGAGGGTGGCGTTTATCGCGTCCGCGCGGGCGCCGTCGAAACCGAAGACGGCGAGCAGGCCGTAGAGGAACGTCACGATGAGGGCGGGGGCCCACATCGCGTAGTCCCTCATCTGGAGGAACGTCTGGTTCGGGGCGAGGACGATCCCCCTCAGCAGGTCCTTCCAGTGCAGGCGCGGGCCGATCGGGCCGGACGGCGCCGCCGACCCGGCGTGGTAGGTCGCGCCCTGCGTGTAGGCGCCTGCCTCGTCGACCGAGAAGGCCTGGGTGTGGCCCGGCTGGTTCGCCGCGTACGGGTCGGGGGTGCCGGCGCCCTGGCCGGCGCCGTATCCGCCGTAGCCGTTGTCGTCGCCGAAGTACTCCGGGCCGTCGCCGCCGGGCTGGCCCGGGTAGCCGCCACGTGCCTGCGTCCAGCCGGGCCCGCCCCCGTTCTGCGGGTACGACGGCTGCGGGGCCGACGGGGGTCCGTACGACGGCCCCGGCCGCGCCCCGAAGCTCTGGGGCGGCGCCTGCTGCCCGTACGCGGGTTGTTGCGGTCGCGCTTGCGGGGCGCGGTCGTCCCGGCCGCCGCGTCCGATCCTGAATCCAGCCACGTCCTCGAACGTACCTGGTCCGGGGCGACCACGTGCGGGCTCGGCCGCCCGAGCCCGCCATTGCGGCAGAGCTGTGACATCCCCTAAGGGGAATCACAGGGGACCCTGAGAGGAGGTCTCGGGAGACCCCGAGGCCCTCCCGCGTCTCACTGCCCGAACAGGGAACCCAGCTGCGCCGACGTCCCCGACACGCCCACCGACGCCGCGTGGAAGGACACCGCGCCGGTCGTCGTCAGGCCCGTGGCGGAGCCGGGCAGGGTCCACACCGCGCCCTGTCCGCCGTTCTCGTGCCGGGCGCCGACCGCCAGATCGGCCCGGCCGTCGCCGTCGAGGTCGGCCAGGCGGACGGCGCTGCCCCAGAAGTCGTCGGCCTCGTTGAGGTCGGGGACACCGGGGGTGTTCTGGGTCCAGCGGGTCGCGCCCTGGCCGGTCAGTCTGGCGGCGGAACCGCGCAGCAGCGTGACGGTGCCGGTCTGCGGGGCCGTGGTGACCCCTTCGTAGGGCGTACCGACCGCCACGTCCGCGTAGCCGTCGCCGTCGACGTCACCGACGGAGAGCGCGGCGCCGAACGAGGAGGTGCCCGGCGCCCGGCCGGCGCCGGGCACGCCGGGACTGTCCTGGCTGAGCACCGCCGGCGGATAGGGGCTCATGCCGTGGGCACCGCCCAGGTAGACGATGACCCTGCCGGGCCCGACCTTGTCGCCGGAGACGACGACGTCGGACGTGATGACGTCGTCGTAACCGTCCCCGTTGACGTCGCCGAGGACCGCCCGCTGCCGGCCGCCGTCCGCCAGCGTCCGCAGCGCCTTGGGCCGGGACTGATCGCCCCGGTACACCAGGTTGCCGTCGACCCACTCGCCGCTCCCCGAGCGGAACCTGCCGCTGACCACCAGATCGGCGACGCCGTCCGCGTTGATGTCGCCGGAGGCCAGCGACCGGGAGCCGTAGCTGTCACCGGTTTCCATGGAGGGCACCACCCAGGTCCGGGACGCGGCCCCCGCGGTCTTGGTGAAGCCGCCCCGGAAGATCTGCACGTCGGCGCCGGTGCTGCCGACGGCCAGGTCGGCCCGGCCGTCCGCGGTGAAGTCGCCGACCGCCAGGGACATGCCGAAGCGGGTGTGGGAGGAGCGGGCCGGGTCGGCGACGATACGGCCCCCGGACAGGCCCTTCCTGCTCCCCCAGACGATCGTCACCGAACCGGCCTTGCCGTCCTCGCCCCGGGACCCGACGACCAGGTCGGCGTAGCCGTCCCGGTTCAGGTCGCCGAAGGCGAGCGCCGAGCCGAACTCGTCGCCCTTCTCGGCGGTGCCGGGGACGCCTGCCGAGTTCTGGGTGACGACCGTGCGGTTCGACGCCTTGATCCCGGACTCGGAGCCGTAGTTGACGACGACCGCGCCCGCGTCGGTCCTGCCGCCGACCGTGGCGCCGGGGGCGGCGGTGGCGAGGTCGTGGTAGCCGTCGCCGTTGAAGTCGTCCGCGTACTTGGCGGGCGCGGCCGAGGCCGGGCCGGCCAGCGGGACGAGGCCCGCGGTGAGGAGGGCGGCGAGGGTCGCCGCCGTGCGGATGCGCATGATCAGCCTTCCAGTACGTCGCCGAAGCAGGCGGTGCCCGACGGGCCGCCCAGGGTGGTGCCGGTGAAGGTCTTGCAGCCGCCGGCCGGGCCGGAGGGGGCGGCGGAGGCGGTGGCGGCGGGCAGGGCGGTGAGGAGGCCCGTGGTGAGGGCCGTGGCGAGGAGCAGGGTGGTGCGCTCGGGCATGGATTGCCCCCGTGAGGTGGTGAGGTGACGCGACGTCAAGGGAGGCGTCTCCTTGGTGAGATGCGTCAGCCGGTGAGGCCCGTGCCGAACGCGCCGTACGTGCGGGAGAGCCCGAACGTGCCCGGGCCGAAGGACTTGGCACCCGTGGCGGTGATGCCGGAGGCGCTGCCGCGCAGGGCGGTGACCGCGCCGACGCCTTCGTCCTCGAAGGCGGCCCCGACGGTCAGGTCCGCCTTGCCGTCCTTGGTGACGTCCGAGAGCACGAGGTCCGAGCCGAAGTAGTCCATGGACTCGGCGGTGCCGGGGACCCCGGCGGTGTTCTGGGAGATGGTCCGGGCACCGGTACGGGAGACGCCGTCGGCCGAGCCGTTCATCAGCACGACGAGACCGGTGTCCTCGGCCGCGCCGATGTCCTTGAAGACGACGCCGATGGCGAGGTCGCCGTAGCCGTCGCCGTTGGTGTCCCCGATGGAGACGGCGCCGCCGAAGCCGTCGTCGGCCTTGTCGGTGCCGGGGACTCCGGTGGCGGACTGGGTGAGCTCGGCCATGGGGGCGTCGCCGTTGACCGGGCCGCCCTTGCTGCCTCGGATGACGACGACCTGGCCGCCGAGGGTGCCGGTGTGGTCGTCGTCCTTCGAGAAGACGTTGCCGATGGCGATCTCGTCGTAGCCGTCGCCGTTGATGTCGCCCAGGGCGAGGGAGGTGCCGCCGTTCAGCGGGCGCGGCTGGGTCGCGACCACGCCGCCCGACGCACCGAGGTAGGCGGCGCCCTTGGACCAGCTGCCCGAGGGGTCCGAGGTGAGCGCGGTGCGGTAGGTGAGGACGAGGTCGGCCTTCTTGTCGCCGTTGGTGTCGCCGGCGGCGAGCGCGTCGATGCCGAACTCCGCCTTGTCCGGCGTGGGGACCTTCTGCGTGCCGCCGGTGGTGCCGGACTTGGTGAAGCCGCCCTTGACGATGTAGGCGTACGACGCGGCCGTGCCGGACGCCAGGTCGGCCTTGCCGTCGCCGTTGAAGTCACCGGCGGCCAGTACCGAGCCCCAGGCCTCGTGCTTGGCGGCCGAGGGGTCCTTGACCGTCGTGCCGTTCTTCAGGCCGCTCGCCGACCCCCACAGGATCGTGACCGAACCGCCGTCGGTGTCCGAGCCGTTGTCCTCGCCGGGCGCGCCGACGGCGAGGTCGGTGTAGCCGTCCTTGTTGAAGTCGGCCACGGCGAGCGCCCGGCCGAAGAAGTCCTCGGTCTCGGCGGTGCCGGGGACACCCGCGGTGTTCTGGCTGACGACCGTGCGCTTGGCGGGGTTGAGTCCGGAGGCGCTGCCGTAGACCACGGCGACGTACCCGGCCATGTTCTTGCCGCCGACCTTGGCGTAGGGGGCGGCGAAGGCGACGTCGCCGTAGCCGTCGTGGTTGAAGTCGGCCTTGTAGGCGTGTGCCGCGGCGGCGGATGCGACGGGGGCCGAGAGGGTCAGCAGACCACCGGTCAGCGCGGCGGCGGTGACCGTCGCGAGGGCGAGGCGGCGGCGGTGAGGTGCGTTCGCGAGGACGTTCACGGGGCGGGAGCTCCTGAGATCAGCGGCATGGGTGCCGGAGGTACGCCGGTACGCGGAGGCAGTGCTGGCGGCAGTGCGGAACTTCTGTGCGGGAGCCGGACCGGGCGGGCGCGGGACGGAAGGACGCGGGACGGAAGGACGCGGGACCGGGCGGGCCCGTGGTCGTACGATCCACGGGTCTGCCCGTACGCCGTCCGGAGTTGCCCTCCCGACCTGCGGGTCAGTCGGCGAAGATGGCGCTGAGCTGCGGGGTGCCGGTCGTCGACACGCCCAGCTTGCTCGCGGAGAGGGCCCGGGACCCGGTCGTGGTGATCTTCGAGCCGTTGGACGGCAGGTAGGTCACCGCGCCGTCGCCGCCGTTCTCGTACGACCCGACGACCAGGTCCGCCTTGCCGTCGCCGGTGACGTCGTCGAGCTTGATGTCCGCGCCGAAGAGGTCGTTCTTCTCGTCGTCGCCGGGGACGCCGGCCGTGCTCTGCGCGAAGGACTGGGCGCCGGAGGCGAGGTTGATCCCGGTCTTCGAGCCGTAGAGGACGGTGACCTGGCCGGTGTTGCTGTTGCTGCCGATGTCCTCGTTGGGCGTCGAGACGGCCAGGTCGGCGTATCCGTCGCCGTTGACGTCACCGAGGTCGATCTCCCAGCCGAAGCCGTCACCCTTCTCGGAGGTGCCGGGGACGTTGCTGGTGTTCTGGTTGAACATGCTCACCTTGGCCGGGCCGGAGGCACTGCCGTAGGTGATGGCCACCCGGCCGCCGTTGGCGGAGTCCGGGAAGACGGTCCCGCCGCTGCTGGCGTCCCAGGAGGCGCCGCTGACGATGTCGCCGTAGCCGTCGCCGTTGATGTCGCCGACGCCGGTGACGATGCCGCTCTTCAACGCCTTGGCGCCGGTGACGGTCAGGCCCGTGGAGCTGCCCGGCAGCCAGTAGTTGGTGTTCCAGTGGTCGCTGGTCTTCGTCTCGTACCCGTCGACGATCAGGTCGGTACGGCCGTCGCCGTTGACGTCACCGGCGGTGAGCTTCATCGGGCCGTACGGGTAGGAGCTGGTGCCCGGCTGGATCGGCGGCTTGACGGTGTACCGGCCGCCGGGCGTACCGCTGCCGGAGAAGCCGCCCTTGAACACCCACAGGGTGGCGGCGGAGCTGCCGACGGCGAGGTCGGCCTTGCCGTCGCCGTCGAAGTCACCGGCGGCGAGCTGCAGCCCCCAGTAGTCGTGACCGCTCGGCGACGGGTCCTTGATGTCGACGCCCTTGCCGGTGAGGCCGCTCTTGGAGCCCCACAGGAGGGTGACGGTACCGCCGTCGGTGTCGGTGCCGACCTTCTCCGACGGGGAGCCGACAGCGAGGTCGTCGTAGCCGTCGGCGTTGAAGTCGGCGTACGCCAGGGTCTCACCGAAGTCGTCGCCGGCCTCGGCGGTGCCGGGGACACCGGCGGTGTTCTGGCTGATGGTGGTGCGCTTGGCGGTGGTGACGCCGGAGGCGGAGCCGTAGAGGGCGACGACCTGGCCGGCGCCCTTGTGGCCGTTGACGTAGGCGGTGGTGGCCGAGGTGGCGATGTCGCCGATGCCGTCGCCGTTGAAGTCGGCGCGTGCGACCTTGGCGGAGTCCGCGGCCGACGCCGAGGCGGCCGAGAACGAGAGCAGACCGCCCGTCAGCGCGGCCGCGGTGGCCGTCGCGAGGGCGAGTCGCGGGAACGTGTGCATGCGGGTCGTCTCCTGCGGCATGCGGGGGCCGTCCGCACCCGGCGGACGGCCGGAGTCAGTGTTGTCCGGCGCTCAGGAGACCCGCGTGAAGGAGTAAGGGTTGTACATGAGTTCGGTGAAATCTCTGTGGCGCCTGTGAGTTACGGGGCTGCTGGGCGGGTTCGAGTGGTTCGAGCTGCTGCGGCCGCAACAGGTGCGCTGATGTGCCACCAGGGCGCGGGGAACGGCCACGGAGTCGTCCCGGTCTGCCTCACAGACATGTTCAGCAGCGCGACCAAGCGTCCCGGGGCAGGAAATGGGAGAGGTCGTCCAGGGCCTCACGGGGGACGAACACCGGCCGTGTGAGGAGGTGGTCGCCTGCGCGCTGCACATCCAGAACGACACCCAGTGAGTCCGACCCGGGGACGCCGGCATCCATGTAGGAGAGCTCAGCATTCGGCTCTCGGGCTTCGGCACGGCCGAGCATCCACTGCTCCAGAACGGACGGGACCCGGCCGACCAAGGCCACACCCTCCACGAAGACCTGGGGCCCTCGCAGCGCATCGACCACGATGCCGGCCAGCCGTTCCTCCCGGTAGTGGAGCTTCAGACCGAACTCCCGGTACTCACCCTCCTCCACGCCGGCGACAGCCTCGTCCGGACGACGTCTGAGCCTGTGCCGCTGAGCTTCTCCTGTGACAGCGCTCAGTGCCTCCGAGGCCTCACCGGGCCGCATACCGAACCCCAGCGGCCCCACGCTCACGAACGGATCCAGAGTCCATTGCTGCCGTTCGTCATCCGCCAGCACATGCCACCACTCGAACATGACCGCGGAGGCTACGGCAGTGACACGGAAGCGCGGTCACCGGCTGCAAGTTGCGCCGGGCAGGTCCTGGTTGGCTTCGTACACGTGCGGCAGCAGCGTTGGTACGCGGCGGGAAGACTTCAGCTTCGCGGCTGGACCGTGCGCCGGTAGTGCTCGGCGATCTCGTCGCTGGTGGTCAGCCAGACGTCGGGTTGTGCCGCGAGATAGGCCAGTGCCTGGCTCAGATAGGGGGCGCGGAAGGCCTGGCCGATCACGAACGGGTGCAGTGCCAGGGCCATCACCCGTCCGCTGTGCTCGGAGTCGGCATGCAGTTGCTCGTACTGGTCCTTGACGATCTGAACGAACTCGGGCCCGGTGGTGCCCTTGGAGAACAGGCCCAGGTCGTTGAGTTCCACCGTGTAGGGGACGCTGAGCATCCCGGGCACGTTCAACGGGTAGGGCTGGTCGTCGTTGGTCCAGTCCAGGATGTAGCTCAGGCCGAGCTCGGCGAGCAGGGCCGGGGTGTGGAACGTCTCGGTCAGTCCGGGCCCCATCCAGCCGCGTGGGCGCTGACCGGTGGCGGCGGCGATGGTGTCGACGATGTCAGTGAGATGCGCGAGCTCCTCGTCGCGGGTCATGCCCGCCTGGAGGATCGAGTTGGTCCGCCCGTGCGCGAGCCAGGCCCAGTTCCGTTCCAGGCCCGCCTTGATGATCTGCGGGTAGTGGTGGGCCACGTCGGAGTTCAGCAGTGCGCTTGCCCTGATGCCGTGCCGGTCCAGGATCTCCGTGACGCGCCAGATACCGACGCGGGGCCCGTAGTCGCGCCAGCCGTAGTTGAGCGCGTCCGGCACCAGGTCGGCGGTCCCCGGCCAGATACTCGTGGACGGGCGGTCGATCAGGAAGTGCTCGACGTTGAGCCCGATGTAGACGGCGACCCTGGCGCCGCCGGGCCAGGTGATCGGTGGGCGTTCGGTGATCGGGCTGTAGTCGAAGAGCTCGTTGGCAGGTCCCATGGCCCAAAGCCTCGAACAGCCGTCGGGGCCGAACAAGACCGATGTGTTCTACGATCGATGCGCAGAACTCATCGATGAACGAGCTGTCCCGGGAAGGCGATGGAGCGGCACGAGATCGAGGCGTTTCTGCTCCTGGCCGAGGAGCTGCACTTCCGTCGCACCGAGGAGCGGCTCGGGCTGGCCCATGGCCGGGTCAGTCAGACGATCAAGAGGCTCGAACACCGCCTCGGTGTCACCCTGTTCGAACGCACCAGCCGCCATGTCGCGCTGACCCCGGCCGGGCGGCAGCTCCACGACGACCTGGCCCCGGCGTACCGACAGGTCCGGGAGGCGGTGGCGCGGGCCGTCGCGAGTGGCAAGGGTGTCACCGGAACCCTGCGGGTCGGCTTCTCCTCGCAGTGGGCTGCCGACCTGCTCGTCGAGGCCGCTGACGTGTTCCGGGAACGGCATCCCGACTGCGCGGTGCAGATTCAGGAGGTCCAGCTCAGTGACCCGTTCGGCCCGCTGCGTGCGAACGCGCTCGATCTGCAACTCACCGAGTTCCCCGTTGCAGAGCCGGATCTGGTCGCCGGACCGGTGCTCTTCTCCGAACCGCGTGCACTCATTGTCCCCGCACAACATCCGTTCGCCCGGCGCGAGTCGGTCGGCCTCGAAGACCTGGCGCGCACTGAACTGGTAAGTGTGTCGGGCGACATCCCGCCCTACTGGATCGACTACCACTACCCTCGCCGGACGCCTGAGGGACGGCCCATCACGCACGGCACCACCGTCGTCTACTGGATGGAGGTGCTCTCGCTCGTCGCGGCCGGCCGCGGAGTCTCGCCCGCCGCACTGCGTGCCGCGCAGTACCACTCGCGGCCCGGCATCGCCTTCGTACCGTTCCGTGACGCGCCACCGATCGAGTACGGCCTGCTCTGGCCACGCAACGGTGTCACAGCGCGGGTCCGCTCCTTCGTCGAAACCGTCTGCGAGGTCGCGTCCCGTGCTGCCTCCGAACCTCGCTCGAACAAAGCCACCTGAGATGTCCCGTGACTGCTGGACGAGACGTGGTTACGTCGTTCGCCGGCGCCCAGGCCGGCCGACCGGCAAGGCCCCCACCTTGGTGAGGCTCCTCCGAATATGAGACGCGGCCGTGGTGCCGGCTGTGCCAGGCTGGCGGTTCGCCCCGGCTTGACTCGACACAGGAGCGTTCGATGACGTTACCGTCCCGCCTGTCTTCGCTCCTGGAGCAGTACGACTTCGCGCACAAGCGCCTCGCCGACCGCATGGCGGGGCCCTTCATGGACAGCGGCGACGGGACGGACACGCAGGTCGGCCCCATGACCGACGAGGAGTACCTCTGGGAGCCGGTGCCTGGCTGTTGGTCGGTACGGCGGCGCGTGGACGGACCAGGATCGCGCGCGACGCTGCTGGCAGGCACCGGCGACTGGGGACGCGACGACGCGTCCTACCCGCACCCGTGGCCGCCGCCGTTCACCACCATCGCGTGGCGCTTGAGCCACCTCAGTGAACTGCTGACCCTGCGCGCCGACCACACGGCCGGCGGCCACGGGCTGACCCGGGACGACTACCCCGTCAGCGGGGATGTCACAGAGGCGGTCGCGGCCTTCGACGCCGGCGCCACGGCCTGGCGGAAGGCACTGCTGAGCGTCGACGACGCCGCACTCGACACCGTGGGATATTGCACCTACCCGCATGGCAGCGACCCGGACGAGCCGTTCATCGACATCGTGTGGTGGGTCAACCAGGAACTGCTGCACCACGGGGCCGAGATCGCCCTGCTGCGCGACCTCTACCGCACCCGATCACGCTGACTCCGCCACCAGGAAAACTGTCGGGCCATCGGGCCATAGGTGCAGGCCTTGCTGCTGTGCCAGGCGCGACTGTCGGTCTGCTACTGGTCGCTCACGCTCTCCTGATCACCCGTGCGGCAGGATGAGGACATGAGCGTAGTCAAGATCAACGTACTGACCGTGCCGGCCGAGCAGCGGGAGACGCTGGAGAAGCGGTTCGCGTCGCGGGCGCACGCCGTGGAGAACTCGGACGGGTTCGAGTGGTTCGAGCTGCTGCGGCCGGTCGAGGGGACCGAGCAGTACCTGGTGTACACGCGCTGGAAGGACGAGGAGTCCTTCCAGGCGTGGATGGAGGGGCCGATGAAGGCCGCGCACCAGGGGGGTGCGGAGGGTGAGCGGCCGAAGCCGGCGGCTTCCGGTTCGACCCTGTGGTCCTTCGAGGTGGTGCAGTCGGCCGGGCCGAAGGGCTGACCGGAGGCGCTGACCGGAGGCCCTGCCGACGGGGTGCGGTCAGGCCGGGGTCGTGGTCGGGAGCGGGGTGTCCGTCCGGGCCGGTTGCGGGGCGACGCGGCGGCGCCGGGCCGGGAGGCCGAGCGTCGGGTGGGCGACGGCCCAGGCCGCGCCCTTGCAGATCAGCTCCTTGTAGAGGGCGGCGGTCCGGCCCGTCAGCGCCGCCCGTACGGCGCGGTCGTCGGCCGTGACGTACTGGATCAGGCCCTCCCCGCGGCCCAGCGAGACGCACTGGTTGAAGTAGCGCAGCGGCGTGTTCGGGAGCTTCCCGCCGGTCAGGCGGGCCGCGATGGCGTCGGCGGCCTGCCAGGCCATCGGGAGGCCCGAGGCGCAGGACATGCGCAGCGGATGGCCGGCCGGGCCCGTCGCCATGGCCGCGTCGCCGATGGCGTACAGGTCCGGATGCGAGACCGAGCGCATGGTCCGGTCGACGACGATCCGGCCGGCGCCGGTGACCTCCAGGGCGGTGGCCCGGGAGATGGGGTGGACGGCGAAGCCGGTGGTCCACAGGGTGACGGCGGCCGGGACGGCCGTGCCCTCCGCCGTGGTCACATGGCCGGGCGCCACGGCGGTGACGGCGGTGTGCTCGTGCACGGTGACGCCGAGCCCGTCGACGACCTTCCGCAGGTGCCGGCGGCCCTTCGGTGAGAGCCAGTCGCCGAGAGCGCCGCGGGCGGCGAGGGCGACGTCGAGGTCCGGGCGGGCCTCGGCGATCTCGGTCACGGCCTCCAGACCGGTGAGGCCGCCGCCGACCACGACGACGGACTCCCCGGCCGCCAGACCGGCGAGGCGCTCGCGCAGCCGCAGCGCTCCGGAGCGGCTCGCGATCTGGTCGGCGTGCTCGGCGGCACCGGGGACGCCCTGGTCGTTCCAGGCGCTGCCGAGGGCGTACACGAGGGTGTCGTACTCCAGCTCCTGCTCCGGTGCCTCTGCCTTGCCGGGGCCGACCGCGGGGACCACGGTGACCGTCTTCCGGTCGACGTCCACGGCGGTGACCCTCGCGAGCCTCAGCTCCACGCCGGTCCCGTCGAACATCTCGGCGAAGGGCCGGGGCCTGAGCTCCTGGCCGGTCGCGAGCTGATGCATCCGGACGCGCTCGACGAAGTCGGGTTCGGCGTTGACGAGGGTGATGGCGACGTCTTCGCGGCGCAGCCGCCGGGCGAGGCGGCCGGCGGCGACGGCTCCGGCGTATCCGGCGCCGAGGACGACGATGCGGTGCTGCATGTCCGTGCTCCTGTCATCCAGCTCTTCAGCGGGTCGCCCTCTGAACCGGGCGGCCCGCTGTTTCCTGACAGGAGGAAGGTGTGAAGCAGGTCACATCAGCGGGGCTCGGAAGAGTCAGAAGAGGCGGAGCAGGGGGGCGTCGTGGTCGGTCGCCGCCCACTGCCGGGTCGCGCGCTCCAGCTTGTCCGGGTTGACCTGGTTGCGGAACGCGGCGATGCCCTCGGCGGTGATCTCCAGGCACATCACGCCGAAGACCCGGCCGCCGACGACCGCCAGCAGGGCGGGGCCGCCGTTGGCGGTCGTGGCGTACAGCTCGACGGAGCCGCCGGCCAGGGCCCGCTGGGCCGGGCCCTGTTTGAACAGGCCCCGCATGAACTTCGCGACCGCGAGGGCACCCTCGAACGCCCTGGCTGCGGCCGGGACCTTCCCGCCGCCGTCGCCGATCGCGACGGCGTCCTCGGTGAGCAGCCGGACGAGCGGCTCGGTCCGGCCGCTGGTGGCGGCCGCGAGGAACTCCTCGATGATCCGCCGGGCGGCGGCCTCGTCGACCGCCGTGCGGGCCCGGCCGGCCGCGACGTGCTTCCTGGCCCGGTGCAGGATCTGCTGGCTGGCGGCCTCGGTGACGTCGAGGATCCGGGCGATCTCCCGGTGCGGGTAGTCGAAGGCCTCCCGCAGCACGTACACCGCGCGCTCGGCCGGGGTGAGGCGCTCCAGCAGGACCAGGACCGCGTACGACACCGACTCCCGCCGTTCCGCGGTGTCGGCGGGGCCGAGCATCGGGTCGCCGGCGAGCAGCGGTTCGGGGAGCCACTGGCCCACGTAGGTCTCGCGCCGGGCACGGGCCGAGGTGAGCTGGTTGAGGCAGAGGTTGGTGAGAACCTTCGTCAGCCAGGCCTCGGGCACCTCGACACGGCCGGTGTCGGCGGCCTGCCAGCGCAGGTACGTCTCCTGCACCGCGTCCTCGGCCTCGCTCGCGGAACCGAGGAGCCGGTAGGCGATGGCCGCCAGGCGCGGCCTGGCCGCCTCGAACCGGTCCACGTCGCTCACGGTCAGAGCCATGGGCCGGATCCTAGTCCGGGCGGGCGGCGGGGGCTCAACCGCGGTGGCGGTAGTAGGTGACCGTGTCCGTCGTCGCGTAGTTGCCGTGGTCGACGTCGAGGACGGTGACCACCGCGATGTCGCCGTTCGTCGTGTCGCGCAGGCAGAAGGTGCGGCCGGGAGGGGCGTCGCGGAAGTGCAGGCGGTCTTCGGCGGGGTGGTGGACGGCCCTGGCGGCGCACTGCGCGGCGGTCGGTGCCGCCTTGCCGGACACGACGTACACGTCGGTGAGCGGCTGGACCTCGAAGGCGCCGGCACCGTCGCCGCCGGCGTTGGTGCTGATGCTCCACTCGGTCTCCGCGGGGCCGGACACACCGGCGCGCAGGTCGAAGTAGTAGTGGTAGTCCTTCAGGAACAGCCTCCGGTGGGCGTACACCCGCGTGTATCCCTCCGAGGCCGAGACCGAGGCCGAGGCCGAGGCCGAGGAAGCCGTGCCGGCGTGGCCCTGGTCCGGTGCCAGCGCCTCGTAGACGATCCCGCTCGCCGTGGCCGCGACGGCCACCGCCACCACGGCGGTGGTCACCCGGTCCCGGGCCCGTACCCGACGTCCGGGACGGGACGGCTCCGGCGTACGACCGGAGGGGTTCCCGTCCGGGCTGCCGGACGGGTCCCCGGACGGCGAGGGGGCGGAAGGGTCCCCGGACGGCGAGGGGGCGGAAGGGTCCCCGGACGGCGAGGGGGCGGAAGGGTCTCCCGTCGGGTCCCCGCCCGAGGCGCCCGAGGCGGACGAGGCGGACGACGGCTCCGGGGACGGGACGGCTTGGTCGGCCCACGGTGACACCGCCTTGTCCACCGCCCCGGACGCCGCGACGGCGAAGGCGATGGCGATCGCCCACCGGTCGGCCGAGTCATGGGCCGTCCACAGCCCCGTCAGCGTGTACGCCCCGGCCAGCGCCGTGCCGAACATCCCCAGTGTCACAAGGAGTAAGACCGCTCTCCGACGCCCTGCGCTCACGTCCGCTCCCCTGTCACTCACGGCCCACTCAGCTTGACATGGAACCGACATGCCGGGGAGGGGCGATACCAGGCATCGCCCGCCCTGGCCGGACGGCGGCCCGAGCCGCTGTTGCCGGAAGAAGCCAGGCACATATTGTCGTGAATAGGTGGTACGCACCTCCCCAGGAGGACGCCCGCGTACGAGGCGTGTCTCCCATCCGCACACGATCGGGAGGGCGAACGTCATGCGGCTCCGTGCCCGGCCCAGGGGTGACCTCTCGGTCGACGACGCCCTGGGCGTGGCGCTGGCCGACATGGTGCGCCGGACGGGCGCGGCGATCGGCGGCCTGTACCTCGTCGAGGAGCCGGCCGCGCTGCTGCACCTGGTGGCGCTGTGCGGGCTGCCCGTCGACTTCACCGCGCCCTGGCAGCGGCTGCCGCTGACCGCCCCCGTCCCGGTGGCCGACGCGATCGCGGAGGACCGGCTGGTCTGGATCGGCTGCCAGGACGAGATGGCGCGCCGCTACCCGCGGGCGGCGACCGTCCTGCCGTACCCCTTCGCGCTCGCCGCCGTCCCGCTGCACGGGGTGCGCCGCCGGTGGGGCGGGGTCGTACTGATGTGGCCCGCCGACCATCCGCACCGGGCCACCGCCCGCGAACGCCACCACATCACCGCGAGCGCCCGCCGGCTGGCCCGGCTCCTGGACGACTCGCCGGTGCCGCCCGCCCTTCCCGACCGGCCGCGCGTCGTGGCCGTGGACTCCCGGCACCACCCCGCCCAGACCGCACTGGCCGCCGTCGACTTCCTCGACCGGATCCCGGAGGGTGCCCTGGCCCTGGACCTGGAGGGCAGGGTCACGTTCATGTCCGTCCCGGCCGCGCGGCTGCTCGGCCGGGACGCCGACCGGCTGCTCGGCACGCGGCCCTGGCAGTCCCTGCCGTGGCTGGACGACCTGAGGTACGAGGAGCGGTACCGGCTGGCGGTCGTCAGCCGGGCGCCTGTCTCCTTCAGCGCGCTCCGCCCGCCGGACCAGTGGCTGACCTTCCACCTCCACCCGGACGCCAGCGGCATCAGCGTGCGCATCACCGCGGGCGAGGAGGGGGCGGCCGCGGCGGGCGGGCACGCGGAGCCGGCCCCGACCACGCCCGGACGGCTCTACCAGCTGGTCCACCTGGCGGCCGCGCTCACGGAGACGGTGACCACCCGGGACCTCGTCGCGCTGATCGCGGTCCAGATCCTGCCGGCGTTCGGCGCCCAGGGACTCCTGCTCAGCGTCACCGAGGCGGGCCGCCTCCGGGTCGCCGGGCAGCACGGCTACTCCGCCGAAACCGTCGAACGCCTCGACGCCCTCCCCCTCGACACCGACGCCACCCCGGCCGGCCAGGTCCTGGCGAGCGGCGTCCCCGCCTTCTTCGGCAGCCCGGCCGAACTGGCCCGCAGCTACCCCCGACTGCCCCAGACCAGCGGAAAGGAGGCGTGGGCCTACCTGCCCCTGGTCATCTCGGGACGCCCGGTCGGCTGCTGCGTCCTCTCCTACGAGCACCCGCACACCTTCACCGCCGACGAGCGCGCCGTCCTCACCCCGCTGGCCGGTCTGCTCGCCCAGGCCCTGGACCGGGCCCGCCTCTACGACACCCAGCACCATCTCGTCCACCAGCTCCAGCAGGCGCTGCTGCCGCGCAGCCTCCCCACCCTGCCCGGTCTCACCGTCGCCGCCCGCTATCTGCCGGCCGGGCACGGCATCGAGGTCGGGGGCGACTTCTACGACCTGCTGCGCCTGGACGACACCAGCGCGGCCGCCGTGATCGGCGACGTGGAGGGCCACAGCATGGCCGCGGCCGCCCTGATGGGCCAGGTCCGTACCGCCATCCATGCCCACGCCACCGCCGGGGCCGCCCCGGACCAGGTCGTCGCCCGCACCAACCGGCTGCTCGCCGACCTGACCCCCGACCTCCTGGTGACCTGCCTCTACGCCCATCTCGACCTGGCCCGCCGGGAACTGACCCTGGCCGGCGCCGGCCACGTACCGCCGCTGCTGCGCCCGGCGGCCGGGCGGGCCCACCCCCTCTACCTCGACCCCGGGCCGCCGCTGGGCGTCGACGCCGACGCCCGCTACCCCGTCACCCGCGGCCCGCTCCCGGCGGGCGCCGTCCTCGCCCTCTACACCGACGGCCTCGTCGAACGCCCCGGCACCGACGTCGACCGCGCCACCGCCGACCTCGCCGAGCACCTCGCGCACGCCGACGTCGACGACCTGGAGCGCCTCATCGACAGCCTCGTCCACCAGGCCTGGCCGGCCGGCGGCCGCACCGACGACCTCGCCGTGCTCCTGCTGCGGACCGGGCGCCCGCACGGGTGAACCGGGACCCCCTGACGGCCGCTCGGGGCGCGGGGGATACTCACCGCATGCCGACGCTCTTTTCCCGGATCCTCGCCGGAGAACTGCCCGCCCGGTTCGTCTGGCAGGACCCCGAGGTCGCCGCGTTCCTCAGCATCGCCCCGCTGACCCCGGGGCACACCCTGGTGGTGCCCCGGCGGGAGGTGGACCAGTGGACCGACGCGGACGGCGAACTGCTGGCCCGCTGCGTCACGGTGGCCCAGGCGATCGGCCGCGGGGTGCGGCGCGCCTGGGACGCGCCCCGGGCCGGTCTGGTCATCGCGGGCTTCGAGGTGCCGCATCTGCACATCCATGTCGCGCCCGCCTGGGGGATGGCCGAACTCGACTTCTCCCGGGCCAGGCCGGAGACGGACGAGGCCGCCCTCGACGACGCCGCGGCGCGGCTGCGCACCGCGCTGCGCGAACTCGGTTTCGCCGAGCAGGTGGCATCCGGCGGCTGACCGGACCCGTCAGCGGGGGTGGGCCGTGAAGACGTCG
The DNA here is from genome assembly GCF_002217755.1 of Streptomyces hyaluromycini. GTDB lineage: Bacteria > Actinomycetota > Actinomycetes > Streptomycetales > Streptomycetaceae > Streptomyces > Streptomyces hyaluromycini. The sequence continues at coordinate 553,968 of NZ_BCFL01000017.1, forward strand.
TGCAGGACGTCCATGTAGGCGCCGTGGCCGCTGGGGCTGGCCCAGGCCGTGGCGGACTCGGCGGCCGTGCCCTCGCCCCACTCGTTGTAGGTGACGAGCAGCTGGAAGGGCGCGCCGGAGGTGGCGACGGTCGTGGCGTCACGGCGGAAGCGGTCGAGGTCACGGGGAACGACCGGTTTGTCGGCGTCGTACTTGTAGAAGCCGGGCGAGAGGATCGCCGAGTAGCCCTGCTGGAGGTCCAGGCCGGACGCGTACTGGTGCCAGCCCTGCGGCTGGTTCGCGCACGTGCGGTAGCCGCCGAACACCTTCAGGACGACGTAGTAGCCGGCGGTGCGGTTGGCCTCGGTCCACCGGTCGACCATGGCGCAGCCGTCGTCGCCCGCCGCGTACACGAAGATCACCGGTTTGCCGTCGATGTGCAGCCAGGTCTTCTGGTCGGAGTACTTGCGCAGGTAGACGAGGTCGCCGTGGATCTGGCTCACGGACGGGTTCCCGTACGCCTCGTTCTCGTAGTACGTCGTCCAGGAGAAGCCCAGCCTGGCGCCCTCGGACATGAGCAGCGGCATCCGCTTGTCCTCGCGCTTGCCGGCGCCCCACCAGGAGGCGATGCCGGCCTGGAGGCCGCCGTACTGCATGTCCTTGATCTGCCGGTCGACGGTGGCGGGGTCGTCCTGGTCGTAGTCGGACGCCGATGCCGTGTACTGGCTGCCGCCGTCGGTGTGCGGGTTCTTGTCGTACCAGGGGTAGTAGAAGGCGGCGCGGACCGGGAGCCTCGTGTCGACGGTCGTGGGGACCGGGGCCGCCGCGGTGGCCGCCGGCTTCCTGGTGGCGCGGGGACGGACGGTCGCGGACGGCGACGCCGATGCGGACGAGGGGGAAGGCGAGACGGAGGGGGGCGCGGAGCGGGCGGTGGGCGACGGGGAGAGCCCGGCGGCCGCGGGAGCCGTCCGGTCGCCCGGGCCGGCGGCCAGGGCGACCGCGGCGATCGTGACACCGGCGACGCCCGCGGCGGCCAGCGCGAGGAGGCCGGCGAGCTTGCCGGCCGAGGCCGCCTTGACCGCGGAGGCCGACTTGGCCGCCTTGCCCGACCTGGCCGCACGGCCGGCGCGGGTGGCGCGGCCGGCGCGGACCGCGGGCGTGGCTTGCGCGACCGGGGTGGTGTCCGCGACAGGCAGGGTGTGCGCAGCAGCCGTGGAATGCCCGGCAGTAGTGGTGGGCCCGGCGGTCGTGGTGGGCCCGGCGGTCGTGGTGTGTGCTGCGGTCGTGGTGTGCGCTGCGGTCGTGGTGTGTGCTGCGGTCGTCGCGGTGCTGCCGCCGCCCGCTCGCAGGGCCGCCGCCGTCAGGGCGATGAGCGCGGGCGGGACCGGTACCAGGGCCAGGTCCGCGAGCAGCCGCTCGGCCGGGACCACGTCGGCCCCGTCGAACACCCCGTCGCAGGCCGGGCATTCACGGGTGTGCCGGGCCACCCGCTTGCGCCACAGACCGCTCGGCCGTCCGTCCCAGCCGTACAGCATCCCGTCCAGGCCCGGGCAGCGCGGCACCGCCTCCAGCGCCCGCACCACCGCCCGCGCGACCTCGAGGCGCGCCTTCAGCCGCTGCACCCGGACGCCCGCCTGCGCGGGCGGGATCTCCAGGGCGGCGGCCAGTTCGGCGCGGCTGAGCTGACCGGCCACCTCCATCCACCACACGGCGAGCAGTTCGCGGTCCTCCGCGTCCAGCCAGCGGGTCGCCTCGGCGGTCTCGCGCCGCTGCTCGGACAGGTGCAGCACGGTGATGGTGAGGTCGGCGAAGTCGGCCCCGGGATCGGCGAGTTGCGCGGTCTCGTCCGGCCATTCGGCGCCGGCCTGCTGCTGCGGCGCCGCCCGCCGCAGCCGCCAGTGCCGGCGCACCTGGCGCATCGCGATCGCCACCAGCCACGAGCGGAACGCGGCGGGATCGCGCAGCTGCCCCACGTCGCGGACCATCTGGAGCATGACGTCCTGGACGACGTCGTCGGTGTCGGAGGGCGCGTTCAGGGCACGCCCGACGACGTTGTAGACGAGGGGCAGATGGTCCGCCACGAGCACGTCGAGCGCCCGCTGGTCGCCGGCCTGCGCGGCCCTGACGACGGCGGTCTGCGCGTCATGTCCACTGGGTGAGAAGTCGCTCATGCAAGGGGAGGGTCGGTCGACGCCGTCGGCATAACAGAAAACCGCGGCCAGACTAGCGGGCGGCCGTCAGCCGGCCGGCGGCGTCGTCCCCCTGGCCAGCCGCTCCACCCGGTCGTGCAGGTACTCGACATGGTCCTCCGACTCCGGCTTCATGAGGACGCTGCGCAGGATCCGGGCGCCGTCCGCGTCCGCCGTGACCTTGGGGTGGCGGGCGGCGAAGGCGTCGCGGTCGGCCTTGAGGGTGCTGAGGAAGACCGGGTCGGGCGCGGTCATGCCGTCGGTCAGGACGCGGGCGGAGGCGGCGTCGATCGCGGTGAGGGCGACCGGGTCGGTGGCCGGGAAGCAGGTGACGATGTCCAGCTGGGGGCGCTGGTAGAGCTCCAGGGCGTCGGACGCCTCGATCAGGTCCGCCCAGTGCAGGGCGGCCCGGCGCCCGGCCGCCAGCACCTCGCCGAGGCCGTCGGGCGTGGGCGGCAGGAGCCGGAAGGTGAGCCACAGGGCCGCCGCCGCGGCACCGGCACGGGAGCACTCCAGGCTGATCTCGCCCAGGTGGAGCTCGCCGGAGGTGAAGTAGGTGTACGGCGAGTCGTGCAGGTAGAAGCGGCCGACGTCGGGGTCGCGGAAGAGGACGGCTCCGCAGCCGTAGGGCTGGAGTCCGTGCTTGTGCGGGTCGACGACGATCGAGTCGGCGCGGGCGAGGGCCCGCCAGGGCTCGGGCGGCAGCCCCGCGGGGCCCGCGGCACCGGCGAGGAGCGTGAAGAAGCCGCCGTAGGCCGCGTCGACGTGCACGCGGACGCCGTGGCGCTCGGCGAGCGGCAGGATCTCGTGGACGGGGTCGACGGCGCCGAGCCCGGTGGTGCCGGTGGTGACGACGACGGTGCCGACGTCACCGGTCTCCAGTACGTCCGCCAGCGCGTCGAGGTCCATCCGGCCCTGGTCGTCGGTGCGGACGGGGTGGCTGGTCATGTCGAGGACGTGGCACATCCGGCCGTGGGTGTAGTGGGCGTCGGCGCTGTGCGCGATGCCCCGGCCGGGGTGGAGTTCGCGGGCGACGAAGAGGGCTTCGAGGTTGGCGATGGTGCCGCTGGTGGTGAGGTGGCCGAGGTGTGTGTCGTACCCGAACATCGCGGCGAGCTGCGCGACCGCCTCGCGTTCCATCGCCGCCGTGGCGGGGCCGCCGTCCAGGGCGTGGTTGTTGGGGTTGATCAGCATCGCGGTGAGGTGGCCGACCACCGCGGCGGGGTGCGGGGGCTTGAGCATCTGGCCCGCGTAGTGCGGGTGGAAGAAGGGGTAGTTGTCCTTGAGCCGGTCCGTGAACTCCGCGAAGACCGGCGCGAAGCGGTCGTCGGCGACGTCGAGGGACGGGTGGCGCCGGTAGGGGCCGAAGGCGTCGGCCCACTCCTGTATCGCGTCGGTGGCTCGGCCGAGCCAGTGCTGCAGATCCACGGATCTTCCTCTCGCTCGCGGTGCTCTCACCGTACGATTTAATTGACTACTCAGCAATCATTCAGTCAGCAATCATTCAGTCAGTAATCGGCCGATCAGTAATTGACTGAGCAGCGAACTTCCGGTCAGTGACCGCCTCGGCGGCAAGTGCGGCCGCAGTAAGGTCGGTCGCGATGAACTCCACGCCCCAGCACGACGCCGAAGCCGCCGCCCGCGCCGCCAACAGCCCGCTCGTCCGGGACTTCGGGCTGCTGATCACGTCCGCCACCCGCCTGGAGCAGCGCATCGACAGCGCGCTGCGCCGGGAGTGCGGGATCAGCCACACCATGCTGGAAGTGCTGATCCTGCTCTGCCGCCGGTCCGGCGAGGAGATCTCCCAGCGGCAGCTGGCCGACGGCCTCACGCTCACCAGCAGCGGCACCACCCGCCTGATCGACCGCATGGAGGAGGCCGGGCTGGTCCGGCGGGTGCCGTCCCCCGGGGACCGGCGGGTGGCGCTGGTGGAACCGACCGCCGACGGGCGGACGGCGCTCCTGGGCGCGGCCGCGGTGCACGCCCGGGTCGTGGAGGAGTTCTTCGTCGGACCGCTGACCGCCGACGACTACACACGACTGACCGGCGCACTGGCCGCGATCGACCGGGCCCTCCGCGAGGACACCGGGTGACGGCTTCACTACCCTGATACCGGACACTCTATATGGGGTAAGTCGGGGCAAATAACCCGGAGAACCGGTCATTGGTCCGGCTACTGGTCTGACTTACTGATGTGGTCACCGGTCTGGGCAGGGGTCTCGTCATGAGTCTCGGCGTGGGTCTCCGTATAGGGCTCTCTATGGGTCTCTCTATGGGTCTTCTCTATGGGTCTTCGTATGGCTCTCGGCATGAGTCCGGGCACGGGTGCGGGCATGGATCCGGGCAAGGGTGCGGGCATGCGGCCCGGGGGCACGGGCGTCGGCATGCGGCCCGGTGGCCGGCTTTCGGGTGTGCGGCGGAGGTCGCTCGGCCGGGTGGTGGTCGCGGTCGCCGTGGGCGCCGGGTTCGTGCTGACCGGAGCCTGTGGCGGAGCCGGGGGCGGGGGCGGGCAGGGGGCGGGGCTCAGTGTCGGCGTGCTGCTGCCGGGCGGCGGTGCCTCGCGGTTCGGGCAGTTCGACCGGCCGTTCATCGAGCAGAAGCTGAAGCAGCTGTGCCCGCACTGCCCGGCCGCGGCCGTCGTGGCCACCCCGGAGCCGGATGTCCAGCAACAGCAGCTCGACGCCATGATCACCCGGCGCGTGGACGTCCTGATCCTCTCCGCCATCGACCCCAGGTCGCTGCGTTCGTCGGTGGAGGCCGCGCACCGGGCCGGCATCCCGGTCGTCGCCTACGACCGGCTCGCGCAGGGCCCGGTCTCCGGTTACGTCACCTTCGACGGCGCGGCGATCGGCAGACTGCAGGGCGAGGCGCTGCTCAAGGGCATGGGGGCGAAGGCGGACGGCGGCCAGATCGTCATGCTGAACGGCGCCGCGGCCGACCCCAACGCGGGCTGGTTCGAGCGGGGCGCGCTCTCGGTCCTGCGGGGCAGGGTGCGCATCGGCAAGTCGTACAACACCCCCGGCTGGCGGCCGGACAACGCCTACACCGAGATGGCCGGCGCCATGTCCGCCCTGGGCGCGGACGACATCGACGGTGTCCTGGCCGCCAACGACAGCCTCGCCGGTGCCGCGATCGCCGCCCTCGACGCCGGTGCGGTGCGGCCGCTGCCCCCGGTGACCGGCCAGGACGCCGACCTCGCGGCGGTGCGGCGGATCGTCGCGGGCCGGCAGTACATGACCGTCTACAAGTCCTACCGGGCCGAGGCCGACGCCGCCGTCGAGATGGCCGTCGCCCTGGGACGCGGCAAGCCGGTCGGAACCGTCGCCGCCACCACCGTCGACAACGCGACCACCAAGGACATCCCCGCGGTGCTGCTGCCGGCGTACTCGGTGACGGCCGGCACGATCAAGGACACTGTGGTGAAGGACGGTATCTACACCATCGACCAGATATGCACCCCCAAGCTGCGGTCCGCCTGCGCCGAGGCCGGACTCACCTCATAGGACCCGGGGAAGGAGGTGGTGGCCCGTGGTCCAGCCCCTGCTGGCGCTGCACGGTGTCTCCAAGCGCTTCGCCGCCGTCCAGGCGCTGGTCGACGTCGACCTGGAGATCCGGGCCGGGGAGGTGGTCGCGCTGGTCGGCGGGAACGCGGCCGGCAAGTCCACGCTGGTCAAGGTGGTCTCCGGGGTCGGTCCCCCGGACCGGGGCGTCATCGCGTGGGAGGGCCGCCCCGTCCAGATCAGACGCCCCCACGACGCCCGGGCGCTCGGCATCGCGACCGTCTACCAGGACCTCGCGATGTGCGGGAACCTCGACGTCGTCGGCAACCTCTTCCTCGGCCGGGAGATCCACCGGTACGGCGTCCTCGACGAGGTCGAGATGGAGCGCCGCTCCCGTGAGCTGCTGCGGACCCTGCCCATCGACATCCCGGACGTGCGGGCCCCGCTCGCCACGCTGTCCGGCGGCCAGCGGCAGGTCGTCGCGATCACCCGGTCGTTCCTCAGCGCGCCCCGGCTGCTGCTCCTCGACGAACCCACCGCCTCCCTGGGCATCGAACAGACCAACCATCTCCTCGACCTCGTCGAGGAGCTCCGCGACCGGGGCACCGGGATCCTCCTCATCAGCCACAACATGGGGGACATCAAGGCCGTCGCCGACCGGGTCGCCGTACTGCGCCTCGGCCGCAACAACGGCCTGTTCGACGTGGGCACCACCTCCCAGGAGCAGATCATCGCCTCCATCACGGGTGCGGCGGACCACTCCGGCAGGCACCGCCCCTGCACCGACCCCGGGGAGAGATGGTCGTGAGGGGTCCCGCCACCGGCCGCTTCCGGCAATACACAGACACCGCGCGCCGCCGGCTGCACGAGGGCGGGCTCGGTCCGGCCCCGGTGCTGCTCGCCCTCGCCGTGATCTGGGCGGTCTTCCAGAGCATCAACGCGAACTTCCTCTCGCCGCGCAACCTGTCCGTGCTCAGCGTGGACATCGTCGGGACCGGGATGATCGCCGTCGGTGTCGTCTTCGTGCTGCTGATCGGCGAGCTCGATCTGTCGGTGGGGTCGCTGGCCGGCCTGTCGGGCGCCCTGTTCGCGGCGCTGAACGTGAACCACGGGATGCCGGAGTGGCTCGCCGTGCTCGTCGGGGTCGCGGTGGGTGCGGGCGCCGGGGCCTTCCACGGGTTCGTGTACACCAAGACCGGGGTGCCCGCGTTCGTCGTGACCCTCGCGGGGCTGCTGACCTGGAACGGCCTGATGCTCTACCTGCTGGGCCCGGAGGGGTCCATCGACTTCGACGGGGACGGGCTGGTCGCCATGCTGACCAGCCGCCACTTCCCGGCCCCCGTCGCCGCCTACGGCCTGGCGGCGCTCGGCACGGCGGCCTACCTCGCCGTCTCCTTCCACGACCGCGGACGCCGGGCCACCGCCGGCATGCCCAACCGGCCGGCGGCCGAGATCTGGGTCCGCACCGCCCTGCTCGCCGTCGCCGCCTTCGCCGCCGCCCACGTCCTGGACCGCTTCGAGGGCCTGCCCCTCGCCCTCCTGATCTTCCTCGCGGTCCTTGTCGCCTCCGACCTCCTGCTGCGCCGCACGGCCTACGGCCGCCAGGTCCTCGCCCTCGGCGGCGGCGCGGAGGCGGCCCTGCGGGCGGGCGTCGCGGTGGCCCGGGTACGGATCTCCGTCTTCCTCGTCTCGGGCGCGCTGGCCGCGGTCGGCGGCCTGTTCGTGGCCTCCCGGCTGACGTCGGCGACCACGGTGCCGGGCTCCGGCATGCTGCTGATCAACGCCATCGCCGCCGCCGTCATCGGCGGCACCAGCCTCTTCGGCGGCCGCGGCTCGACCTGGTCGGCGCTGCTCGGCGTCCTCATCATCCAGTCGATCGCCTCGGGCATGGCCCTGCTGGGGGTCCAGCCCGCGGTCCAGTTCATGATCACCGGCGGGGTGCTGCTGATCGCGGTGGTCTTCGACGCCCTGGCCCGGCGAGCGGCGGCGGGGCGGGCGCGGGCCTGAGCGGGTCCGGCGAACTGCGCTGCGGTTCGGCAGCGCCCTGGAAGGGGCGCTGGGGGTACCCCCGGCCGAAGGCTGGGGAAGGAACTGCGCGACCAGCCACGACGGCGGCGCAGTCGACCGACGGCATATCGCGGCACTTCCCGCGGAGCGCTTAGCGAGGTGCCCGCCGGCGTCCGGTGCCGGTTGAGCGGAACACGGCCTGGCGGGATCCTGGGAACGGGACAGGGGTACCCGGACGTCCGGAGGCACCATGGAAGGTCGCGTACCGGAGGACCTGGCGGTCGTCGTCGACGCCGACGGGGCGGTCCTGGTGTGGAGTGCGGGTGCCCGGCAGCTGCTCGGGTACGAACCCGCCGAGGTCGTCGGCCGCTCCATCCGGATGCTGCTCGCCGCCGAGCTGCCCCCGTCCGCGCGCCGTCACCTCGCCGACGGGCGGTGGTGGTCCACCAAGGTGGCGCTGCGGCACCGCAACGGCGACCGGGTCGTCGTACGCCTTCAGGGAACCCCGCTCGTGGACACGGGCGACAGACCGCTCTGGCTGGTCACCGGTGCCGCGCCGACGACCGTGGCCGGACGCGACCAGCCGGGGGCGGCGACCCTGTGGGACCTCACGCTCGCCCAGCTGCCCACGCCGGTGGCGATCTACGACCGCGATGCCCGGTTCGTCGCCGCCAACGACGTCATGTCCCAGATCATGGGCCTGCCCGCGGCGGAGATGCGGGGCCTGACCCTGTCGGAGATCGAGCCCAGCTTCCCCTTCGACGAGTACGACCGCCTCCAGCGGCAGGTCCTGCGCACCGGGCGGACGATCTTCCACGAACAGCACGGCCAGGCGCCCGGCGAGACCCGGGAGCACTCCTGGTCGATGTACTTCTCCCCGTTGAAGGACGAGAACGGCACGGTGCAGGGCCTGTCCGCGGTCGTCTTCGACACCACGGAGCAGTACTGGGCCCGCCGCCACCTGGCCGTCCTCAACGACGCCGGCATGCGCATCGGCACCACCCTCGACGTGACCCGCACCGCCGAGGAGCTGGCCGAGGTGGCCGTGTCCGGCTTCGCGGACTTCGTCACCGTCGACCTGCTGGAGTCCGTCGCCCTCGGCGACGAACCGGAGCCGCTGACACCGGGCGAGCCGGTCGCCGTCCGCCGTACGGCACAGCGGTCGGTGCTGGAGGGCTGCCCGGAGTCGGTGGCCGACCCCGGCGACGCGTTCCGCTACCCGGTGGACACGCCTCCGATGCGGACCCTGCTGGCCGGCCACGGCACCCGCCACCGGCCCGGCGACCCCGGCATGCAGGAGTGGCTCAGGACCTCCCAGGCCCGCGCCGACTCCGTCGCCCGGCACATGATCCACTCGGTGCTGATGGTCCCGCTGCGGGCCCGCGGCGTCACCCTCGGTCTGGCCCACTTCCTGCGGCACCGCACCCCCGAGTCCTTCACCGAGGACGACCAGCGGCTCGCCGAGGAGATCGTCGCCAGGGCCGCGGTGAGCGTCGACAACGCCCGCCGCTACACCCGCGAACGCCGCACCGCCCTCGCCCTGCAGCGCAGCCTGCTGCCCGGCCGGCCGCCGGGCCTGGCGGCGACGGAGGTGGCCTACCGCTACCTGCCCACCGGTTCCGGCGCGGACGTCGGCGGCGACTGGTTCGACGTGATCCCGCTCTCCGGCGCCCGGGTCGCCCTGGTCGTCGGCGACGTCGTCGGCCACGGCATCCACGCCTCGGCCACGATGGGCCGCCTGCGTACGGCGGTACGGACGCTGGCCGACGTCGACCTCGCCCCCGACGAACTCCTCACCCAGCTGGACGACCTGGTCATCCGGCTCGACCGCGAGGAGGGCCCGGAGGTGCCCGGCCGGGCGGAGGCGGCGTCCTCCGGCGAGGTGGGCGCCACCTGCCTGTACGCCGTGTACGACCCGGTGACCCGGCGCTGCACCATGGCCCGCGCCGGCCATCCGCCGCCGGCCCTGGTCACCCCCGACGGCGACGTCCGCTTCCTCGACCTCCCGGCCGGCCCGCCGCTCGGCCTGGGCGGCCTGCCCTTCGAGTCCGCCGAGGTGGAACTGGCCGAGGGCAGTCTGCTCGCCCTCTACACCGACGGCCTGGTGGAGACCGCCGACCACGACATCGAGGTGGGCCTCGGCCTGCTCCGCCGCGCCCTGGCCGCCCCGGCCGCGCCCCTGGAGGAGACCTGCGACCACGTCCTGCGCACGGTCCTGACCGACCGCCCGGCCGACGACATCGTCCTGCTGCTCGCCCGCACCAGCGCCCTGGACACCGCGAAGGTCCGCACCTGGCAGCTCCCCCAGCACCCGGCCGCCGTCGCCGGGGCCCGCAAGATGGCCTGCGAACAGCTGGAGGCCTGGGGCCTGACGGACTCGGTCTTCGCCACCGAACTGATCGTCAGCGAACTGGTCACGAACGCGGTCCGCTACGGCGACGGCCCGATAGCCCTCCGCCTGATCCGCGACGCGTCCCTCATCTGCGAGGTCTCCGACGGCAGCAGCACGGCTCCCCACCTGCGCCGGGCCCGCATCTACGACGAGGGCGGCCGCGGCCTGCTCCTGGTCGCCCAGATCTCGGAACGCTGGGGCAGCCGCCAGACCCCGACCGGCAAGACGATCTGGGCGGAACAGCCGCTGCCCGCCTGACTCACCGGGGCAGCGGCAGATCCCGCCGCAGGGTGTCGATCACGGCGGAGACCACGGCGGTGGCGACGAACGTCCCGGCCATGACCAGCACCACGCCGACCACGAAGAGCCCGCTGGCATCGTCCGCCCAGTCGACGCAGGCGGCGAGGGTCAGCCCCGCGGTCGTACCGCCCACGGCGGCCGCGCTGTGTCCGCGGGCCGCCGCCCAGCAGACGGGCACGAGCAGGGTGAGGACCAGCCCGACGACCTGCCAGACCGCGTACGGCCCGCTGGTCGACCCGTCGGGCCGCACGTCGTACTGCTGGTCCCAGCCCAGCCAGGCGGCCCAGGCCGCCACCGACACACCGGCGAGGACGCACACCGGTACCGACGCCCGGAGCACAGGCTTGTGAAGTCGCATGCCCCCAGCGTTCCGGCCGGGCCGGACGCCGGACAGAGTGCGCGTACTCAGACCGGCCGTCCGGATGCCCGGGGGCGACCTGAGTACGGGCCCGGCCCGCCGCACCACTGCCTGCGCCACGAACAACACCGCGAACAACAACCCGACAACACCCGGGCAACGAACCATTGATTGACTGCTTTGCCTAACCGTCACATGAAGCGGTGACGTATCTGCGCGCCCCGTACCGCCCAGGAGAGCCACCCGATGAACCCCCGGCCAGGACAGGAGATGCGGTTCGGCGTGCTCGGCCCCGTGGAGGTCCTTCGGGACCACGTGCCCCTCGACCTGGGGCCCCGGCAGCGCCGGTTGCTGCTTCTGCGGCTGCTCGTCGAGGACGGCCGGCCCGTCTCGCAGGACACGATCCTGCGCGACCTGTGGCCGACGGACCGGCCGACCGGCGCCGCCTCCTCGGTGCGCGCCCACGTCAGCAGGCTGCGCTCGGTCCTCGACCCGGTCCGGCAGGGCAGGTCCGCCATGCTGGTCAGCGGCACCGCCGGGTATGCCCTGAAGCTGCCCCGCGAGGCCCGGGACACCGCGCTCTTCGAGGACGGCGTGGGCCGGGCCCGCGAGGCGATGCGGAACCGTCAGGTCTCCTTCGCCCGGCAGGAGATCGACGCGGCGCTCGGGCTGTGGCGCGGCGAGGCCCTGGCCGAGGCCGGTGAGCACGCCTTCGCGATCCGTGAGCGCACCCGGCTCGACGGCGCCCTCCACGACGCCAGGGAGCTGCGGACCGCGCTCCTCGTCCAGCAGGGCGAGACGGAGCAGGCGATCGACGTCGCCGAGAGCCTCGTCCTCAAGGCCCCGCTCCGGGAGACCTCCTGGGCGCTGCTGATGCGCGCCCTCTACACGGCCGGACGGCCGGTCGAGGCGCTGAAGCGGTACGAGCGGTTCCGCGACATGCTCGCCACGGAGCTCGGACTGGACCCCAGCCCCCGGCTGCGGGACCTGCACACCGCGATCCTGCGGCACGACGTCGTCGTCCTCGGCACCGCCGGGCCGCAGTCCCCGCCCCCGGGGCCCGAATTCACCACCGCCTGCGCCCCTCCGCGACCGGCCGCCACGGCCGCGCCCTTCGTGGGCCGCGGCGAACAGATGGCGCAGCTGGCCGCCCTGTTGTCGGAGGCGACCGCGAACCGCCCCCACTGGGCGGTGATCGGCGGCGAGCAAGGGGCGGGCAAGACCCGGCTGGTGGAGGAGGCCGCCGCCCGTGCCGAGGCCGCCGGTTTCACCGTCGCCCGCACCCGGGCCGGCCAGGCGCTCAGCGGCAACCGCGGGATCGTCCAGACCTGTCCCACCGTCCAGCTCCTGGACGCGCTGCGGCAGGACGGCAAGGACTCCGCCGAGGACGAGGTCGCGCAGAAGGACCCCCTCGCCACGGTCGTCCGCGAACTCACCCAGGCGCCCACGCTCGTCGTCGTCGACGACCTCGACCGGGCGCCGCAGGGCTTCCACCGTCTGCTGCGGCGGCTCGCCCAGGTGCTGCGGGAAGCCCCGGTGCTGTTCGTGTGCACCCTGCGCAACCCGGACGCCCCCGTCTCCAGCACGCTGCTCGCCGAACTGGCCCTGCTCGGCGCGGCCTGGCTGCCCCTGGAGCCGCTGACCGCCGACGACGTGGCCGACATGCTCACGGCACGCGGCGAGGAGGCCCCGCCCGAGACGGCGGCCGCGCTGCACCGGCGTGCCGAGGGGCACCCGTTCGCCCTGGCCGAGCTGCTCAAGCTGCCGCCCCACCGGCGCCTCGGACCGGAGGCCCAGGTACCGGCCGCCGTCCGCAACATCGTCCACGCCCGCTTGGTCGAGCTCCCCGAACCGGCCCGGACCATGCTCACCTATGCGGCCGCCGACGGCGACCGGCTCGACCTCGACCTGCTCGCCGCGGTCCAGGGCGTCGCCCCGGACGAGCTCCTGCACCTGATCGACGCCGCGGTGACCGCCCGGATCCTGGTCTGGGACGCCGATCCCGGCGCGCCCGGCACCGGCCGCTACCGGCTGCCCGAACTGCCCCGCGATGTGGTGCTGAGCACCCAGACCCCGTCGTCCCGGCAGCTTCGGCACGCCGCCCTCGCCCGCACGCTCGCGGGCCGCGACGACAGCGAGCCGGGCCGCCTCGACCGGCACCGTCGGGCGGCGGGCCCGACGGCACCGACGCCTCCCTGACCAGGGCGCTCCCCCTGCCACCCCTGCCACCCCCTCCACAGCTCTCCTCTCTCCGGCGGATCAGCAGATCCCCGGCAACACACTCACCTCAGGAGTCGTGATGAGCACGAAGACGGGCCCCCAGCGCTACCCCGGCGCCAGCCGCGCCACCTGGTACCAGGACGACTTCGGCGGCGACCCGATGGAGGTCAACGTCGTCGTCCTGCACACCACGGAGGGCTACACCCTGCCCACCTACGACGGCGGGGCCACCGCCCCCAATCTGACGGCGGTGCCCGACCTCGCCGCCAGAAAGCTGAAGTGGTACCAGCACTTCGACATAGAGACCTCCTCCCGCGCGCTGGTCAATCTGAAGGGCGGTGTCGAGACCAACACCATGAACGTGTGCCAGGTCGAACTGACCGGCACCTGCGACCCGAAGACCCACGCCAAGTGGACGTCCGCCGGCCACGCCCACGTCTACTGGCCGGACGCGCCGGACTGGGCCCTGAAGGGGGTCGCCGACTTCCTGGCCTGGATGCACGAGCAGCACGGCGTCGCGCTGTCCGGCCCGAAGTCCTGGCCCGCCTACCCCTCGTCGTACGGCGACGGTGCGGGCCAGCGGATGACGGGTGCGCAGTGGACGGACTTCAGGGGGGTGTGCGGGCACACGCACGTCCCCGAGAACGTCCACGGCGACCCCGGTGCCATCGACTTCGCCCGGATCGTCAAGTACGCGAAGGCCGACCTGGACGTGGACGACGACCCGGAGCCGAAGACCACCACCACCAAGCCGAAGATCCCCGCCTTCCCCGGCCGCAAGTTCTTCGTGACCGGGGCCTCGAACTCCTACGTCCTCAAGCTCGGCAGGCAGCTGGTCAAGCGCGGCTTCGGCGACCACTACAAGGTCGGCCCGAGCCGGACCTGGGGCGACGCCGACCGGCTGAACGTGCGGGACTTCCAGAAGTCCCGCAAGGAACTCCGCGGCGACGCCGACGGCACCCCCGGCCCGCTGACCTGGCGCCTCCTCTTCTCCTGACACCCCCGGTGAAGGCCCGGGCCGGCGCCGCCCCGGGCCTTCGCGGCCCTCTCCTCCGCCAACTCCGTCAAGATGCAAGGCTGTTCCTACCCCTTTCCGGATGGAGAGCCTCATGCCCGAGGAGTTCCCCCCTGTCGAGCCGTATGCCCGTGGTCTGCTCGATGTCGGGGACGGCCAGCAGATCTACTGGGAGACCAGCGGCAACCCCGAGGGCAAGGCGGCCCTGTGTGTGCACGGCGGCCCGGGCAGCGGGGGGCGCCGCGGGAGCCGTCGGCTGTTCGACCCCGAGGTCTACCGGGTCGTCCTCTTCGACCAGCGCGGCTGCGGCGAGAGCCGGCCGCACGCATCCGACCCGTCGGTCGGTCTCACGCACAACACCACCGGCCATCTGATCGCCGACATGGAACGGCTGCGCGAGCATCTCGGCATCGACCGCTGGCTCCTGTACGGCGGTTCCTGGGGCTCGACGCTGATCCTCGCCTACGCCGAACGCCACCCGGAGCGGGTCTCCGAGATCGTCATCTCCGGCGTCACCATGACCCGCCCCGAGGAGACCGACTGGCTCTATCACGGCGTGGGCCGTCTGCTGCCCGGTCCCTGGGAGGCCTTCCGCGACGCCCTGCCGCCCGCCGACCGTGACGGCAGTCTCGTCGCCGCCTACAACAGGCTGCTGAACAGTCCGGACGCCGCGGTGCGGGTCGCCGCGGCCCGTGCCTGGTGCACCTGGGAGGACGCCGTCATCGCCCACGAGGTGCTGGGCAGTCCTGGCGCCTACAGCGACCGGCCCGACGATGCCCTGATGGCCTTCGTCCGTATCTGTGCGCACTACTTCGCCCATGACGCCTGGCTGGAGGACGGCCAACTGCTGCGGGACGCCCATCGGCTGGCCGGCATTCCGGGGGTGCTGATCCATGGCCGGCTGGACATCGGCAGCCCGCTGAAGACCGCGTGGGAGCTGGCGAAGGTCTGGCCGGACGCGGAACTGAAGGTGATCGACGACTCGGGCCACACCGGCAGTCCCACGCTGCGGCGGACGGCCCTGGCGGCGATCGCCCGCTTCGGTGAAGCGAAGGAGGGTGACCGGGGCCGGGACTAGACCGACCCGCCTTGAGTGTGTCAGCCGCGGCGGCGCAGGGCCGGGTCGAGGAGGGCGGGCGGGGTGTCGTACTTCTCGTGTGCGGCCAGGTCGGTGCCGGGGGCGACGATCGCGTCGACAGCGTCCAGGACGTCGGCGGAGAGCACGGTGTCGGCGGCGGCGAGCTGGGAGCGCAGGTGCTCCGGGGTGCGGGGGCCTATGAGGGCGGTGGTGACGGCGGGGTGCGCGGTCACGAAGCCGAGGGCGAGCTGGATCAGGGTCAGCCCGGCCCCGTCGGCGACGGCGGCCAGCCGCTCCACTGCGTCGAGCCGGGCCTGGTTGGCCGGCAGGGTGAGGTCGAAGCGGTCGGGCAGCAGACCGGCGCGGCTGGTGGTGATGGACCGACCCCTGCGCACGGCGCCGGACAGCCAGCCGGAGGCCAGCGGGCTCCACACCAGCACGCCCATCCCGTACTCCTCGGTCACGGGCAGGACATGGGACTCGACGCCCCGCTGGAGGAGTGAATAGCTGGGCTGTTCGGTGACGTACCGGCTCAGGTGGTGCTCGCGGGCGGCCCACTGGCCCTGCACGATCCGGTACGCCGGGTAGGTCGAGGAGCCGAAGTGGCGGATCTTCCCGGCGCGTTGCAGATCGGTCAGTGCCGACAGGGTCTCCTCGTCGCTCGTGGCCGGGTCCCAGCGGTGTATCTGATAGAGGTCGACGTGGTCGACGCCGAGCCGCCGCAGGCTGTTCTCCAGCTCGGTGACCAGCCATCGCCGCGAACCGCCCCGGTGGTTGCGCTCGTCCCCCATCGGCATGCCGGCCTTCGTGGCCAGCACGATGTCCTCGCGACGGCCGGCGATCGCCTTGCCGACCATCTCCTCCGACTCGCCCTGCCCGTACATGTCGGCGGTGTCGATCAGATTGATCCCGGCGTCCAGGGCGGCGTCGACGATCGCGGTCGCCTCCTCCTGGGTGGTGCGCCCGATCGCCCCGAAGTTCATCGCGCCGAGGCCGAGCGTGCTGACCTGCACGCCGGTGCGGCCCAAGGTGCGGTACTGCATGACTGCGTCTCCTCACATGGCGGAAAGACAAGAAAGGCAGATGCCCTAAACGGGACCGTGTCCCGCTTCATGTCTTCGACGATACGGAACACTGTCCCGCTTAGCAACGCCCCGATAGGGTGACGGCGGAGGGAGCGCAACGATGAAGGATGAGGAACGGCCGGCCCGGCCCCGGCGGACGGTCAAGGAACAGACGGCCGAGGAGCAGACGGCCGCGGCCCGGCCCCGGCGGGCGGACGCCAGGCGCAACGAGGTGACGCTGCTGGAGGCGGCCGCGGCGGCGTTCGTCGCGTCGGGCGTGGACGCGCCGGTGCGCGACATCGCGGCCCGGGCGGGCGTCGGCACGGCGACGATCTACCGGCACTTCCCGACCCGTGCCGACCTGATCATCGCGGTCTACCGGCACCAGGTGGACGCCTGCGCCGAGGCCGGCCCGACGCTGCTGGCCGGCGCCCCGACCCCGTACGACGCGCTGCGTGAGTGGATCGACCTCTTCGTGGACTTCCTGGCCACCAAGCACGGCCTCGCCGCCGCCCTGCACTCCGACCAGGCGGGCTTCGACACCCTCCACACCTACTTCCTGGACCGCCTCGTCCCCGTCTGCACCCAGCTCCTCGACGCGGCGACCGAGGCCGGCGAGATCCACGCCCACCTGACGGCGTACGAGCTGATGCGCGGCGTCGGCAACCTCTGCATCGGCGCGGAGCACGACCCCCGCTACGACGCCCGCCGCCTGGTCGGCCTTCTCGTCACCGGGTTGCGCCGCACGACGTGACATGCCGGGCCTGACGGGCAGGTACGAGGTCTGCGGCAACCCCGCTGCCCTGCCGCGGCGTTCACGCGGTCCGCTCGGCGCCGACTCCCGCCCCTGCCCCCGCTCCGGCGAACATGGCGATCAGGCCATGGGGTGAGTCGGCGCCGAACATGCGCTCGTGGAGACCGGCCGCGTCGACGGCCTCCGCGGCGCTGCGCGAGAACATGGCCTGCTCGTACGCGGTGAGCGCGGCCTCGGTGTCGTCGGGGTGCGCGGCGAGCGCCTTGCCGAGTTCGGCGCCGTCGTACATGGCCAGGTTGGCGCCCTCGCCGTTCGGGATCATCAAGTGGGCCGCGTCGCCGAGCAGGGTCACCCCCGGCACCCGGTCCCACCGGTGCCCGGCGGGCAGGGTGTGCAGGGGGCGCAGGACCGGCGCGGTCTCGCCGTCGGTGATCAGCGCGGTGAGCTCGGGGGCCCAGCCGTCGAACTCCGCCGCGATCCGCCCGGCGACTGCTGCGGCCGGGGCAGCTACGGCGGCCTGGGCGACCGCGGCCGGATCGGTGAAGCCGGCGGCGGTGAACCACTCCTGCGGCCTGCGCAGCGCCACGTAGGTGTGGAGGGTCCCGCCGGTCTCCCGGTGGGCCTGGATCCCCTTTCCCGGCGCGAGCGCGAACATCGCCCCGCCGCCGACCGCCTTCGCGGCGGCCGGGTGCCGGAGGTCGGCGTCGAACAGGTAGGTCTCGACGAACGAGGTGCCGGTGTACTCGGGTACGGCGGCGGACAGCAGCGGCCGCACCCGTGACCACGCGCCGTCCGCGCCGACCAGCAGGCTCGTGGTGACGGCGGTGCCGTCGGCGAACGTCACCCCGTGGCGGCCCTCGCCGAGGACGCGGACGCCGCTGAGCTTGCGGCCCCACCGGACGGTGCCGGTCGGCAGCGATTCGAGCAGGATCCGGCGCAGCTCGCCGCGCAGCACCTCGGGGCGGCCCCCCGTGCCGTCGTCGGCCTCTTCGAAGAGAACGGTGCCGTCGGCGGCGAGGGCCCGGGTCGCCTCGCGCCCCTCCAGCACGAGGGCGCGGAACTCCTCGTACAGGCCTGCCTCCCGGAGCGCCGGCTGGCCGTTGTGCTCGTGGATGTCGAGCATCCCGCCCTGCGGGCGTGCCGTCGCGGAGGCCTCCGCCTCGTAGACGGTGGCCGGGATGCCGTGGACGTGCAGGACGCGGGCGAGCACGAGGCCGCCGAGTCCGGCTCCGATGATCGTGACGGGCGTGCGCATGGTGACTCCTCCGGGAAGGGGCCGGCCCCTTGGGGCCCGCCTTCTGGAACGGCACATCTGGAACGGCACATCTGGAACAACATTCCATGCTGGAATGTTGTTCCATGCTGGAACGGCGCTCCAACCATGTCAAGATGGCGCCATGGCAACGCGGACACGCCGGTCACAGCGGCGCACAGAGGCGCTCTCCCGGGAGCGCATCGTCGAGGCCGCCGTCGAGCTGCTCGACACGGCCGGCGAGAGCGGGCTGACGTTCCGGGCACTGACGGAACGCCTCGCCACCGGGCCCGGGGCGATCTACTGGCACGTGGCGAACAAGGACGAGCTGCTCGCCGCCGTCACGGACGCGGTCGTCGCCGCCGCCGTGGCCGTCGGGCGCACCGCCGGAACCCGGCAGTCGCCGCCCGAGAAGCCCGAGCCCCAGGCCTCGCCGCAGGACGGGATCCGGGGCGTCGCGCTCGGGCTGTTCGAAGCGATCGAGCGGCATCCGTGGCTGGCGACGCAGCTCGCCGCGCAGCTCTCCCGCAGTCCCTGGGGGACGGTCACGCCGCGGATGTTCGAGAGCATCGGTCAGCAGGTCCGCGCTCTCGACGTGCCCGAGAGCAGCTGGTTCACGGTGACCTCGGCGCTGGTGCACTACGTCCTCGGCGCCGCCGGCCAGAACGCCGCGAACAGCGCGAGCGCCCGCGCCCTCGCACCCGGCGTGGACCGCGCCCGTTTCCTCGACACCGTGTCCACGGCCTGGGAGGAACTCGACCCTGACGAGTACCCGTTCACCCGGGCGGTCGCGGACCAGATCCGCGGGCACGACGACCGCGAGCAGTTCCTCGCCGGCATCGATCTCGTCCTCGCCGGCATCACCGCCACCCAGCGCCGGGAGCCCCGCCCCGGCCAGGAATAGCCGTCGGCCCGCCCCACGTTGCCGCGACCATGACGACGAACCCGCCGCGGCCCGAGATCCTGCGCTACACCGCCTTCTCCAGCTCCCCCGAGGGCGGCAACCCCGCCGGCGTCATGCTGGACGCCACCGGTCTGGACGACGGTGGCATGCTCGCCATCGCCGCCGAACTCGGCTACTCAGAGTCGGCGTTCCTGACCGCACCCCCGGCGGACCTCGGCGGCCGGGACGGACGGGCGTACACCATCCGCTACTTCAGCCCCAAGGCCGAGGTGCCGTTCTGCGGGCACGCCACCATCGCGACCGCCGTCGCGCTCGCCGAGCGGACCGGCCCCGGGGAGCTGGTGTTCGCCACCCGTGCGGGCACGGTGCCGGTGGCGGTGACGGAGGAGGGCGGGGCGGTCCGGGCCACGCTCACCAGCGTCGAGCCGCACACCGAGGAGATCCCCGACGCCGACCTCGCGGAGGCGCTCGCCGCGCTCGACTGGCCGGCCACCGATCTCGACCCTGCCTTCCCGCCCCGCATCGCGTTCGCCGGCGCCCGCCATCTCGTGCTCGCGGCGGCGACCCGCGCCCGCCTCGCGGACCTCGCGTACGACTTCGCGCGCCTCGAAGCGCTGATGCACCGTCTGGACCTGACCACGGTCCAGCTGGTGTGGCGGGAGTCGGCGACCGTCTTCCACGTCCGTGACCCGTTCCCCGTCGGCGGTGTCGTCGAGGACCCGGCGACCGGCGCCGCGGCCGCCGCGTTCGGCGCGTACGCCCGTGAGCTCGGCCTGGTCCCCGAGGACGCCGTCCTCACCCTGCACCAGGGCGAGGACCTGGGCCGCCCCGGCGAACTCACGGTGACCCTGCGCGCGGGCGACCCGCGCGTCCACGTCGGCGGCACCGGAGCGCGCATCGCCTGAGCCGCCGCACCGCCGGGGTCCGGCGCGGCCGCACCACGGATATTCCATGGCACCGCAGCCGGACCCGGGCGGAGACTCGTCCCCATGACGGACACGCCGGACACGGCGCACGCGGAAGACGGGACGCACGCCGAAGACGCGGCACACGCCGAAGACCGGACGAACACAGAAGGCGGGACCAACGCGGCGGACGCGGAGCCCGTGGCGTACGCAGCGGCAGCGGACACGGAGCCCGAGCCCGCGGCGGACACAGCCGGCCCGGCGGACGCAGAGCCCGTGGCGTACGCAGGCGCGGCGGGCGCAGAGCCCGAGGCGGACACAGCCGGCGCGGCGGACGCGGAGCCCGCGGCGGACACAGCGGCGGCGGACACGGAGCCCGAGCCCGCGGCGGACACAGCCGGCCCGGCGGACGCGGAGCCCGTGGCGTACGCAGGCGCGGCGGGCGCAGAGCCCGTGGCCGACTCAGCCGGACCGGCGGGCTCCGCAGGGACGCCCCGCGCGCCGGACATGGCGGCCTTCCGGGAAGCTGTCCGCGCATGGGCCGGCGGCGGGTCCGAGGGGCCCGCGCGGGAACTCGCCGAGCGGCTCGGCGTGCGGGTCGCCGTGCTGCTCGAAGGGCCCAGCGACCTCGCGGCCGTCGATGCGCTGGCCGCCCTGCGCGGCCGGGACCCGGCGGCCGAAGGGGTCTGTGTGCTGTCGATGGGCGGGGCGATGAACGTCGGCCGTTTCGCCCGCCTCCTCGGGCCGACCGGCCTCGGCCTGCGCCTGACCGGGCTCTGCGACGAACGCGAACGCCCCTACTACACCCGCGGCCTGGAGCGGGCCGGCGCCGCAGAGCACGGCTTCTTCGTCTGCGCGGCCGACCTGGAGGACGAGCTGATCCGCGCCCTCGGGCCGCCCCGCGTCGTCGAACTCGTCCGCGCCGAGGGCGACCACCGTGCCCTGCGCACCTTCCTGAACCAGCCCGCCCAGCAGGGCCGCACCGAGCAGCAGCAGCTGCGCCGCTTCCTCGGTACGACATCGGGCCGCAAGATCCATTACGGCCGGGTACTCGTCGAGGCCCTGGACCCCGACCGCGTACCCGCACCGCTCGACGCCCTGTTCGCCAGTCTCTGAACCTCTTCGGATCTCCGGCCCACTTCGGACCCCTGAACTCCGGGGATCTCTACTCGCCCCCCAGCCCCAACGCCCCCGCCAGCGCCCGGTAGGCCGGCAGCGGGTCGGTGCCGTCGGGGTGCAGCACCTGCAGCGCCACATGGTCGGCGCCCGCGTCCAGATGGGCCCGGAGGCCCTTCGCCACCCGGGCCGTGTCGCCGTGCAGGATCAGCGCGTCGAAGAGGCGGTCGCTGCCGCCGTCCGCGAAGTCGGTGTCGTCGAAGCCGAGGCGGCGCAGGTTGCCGACGTAGTTGGTCAGGCCGAGGTAGCGGCCGAGCGTGGCGTCGCCGATCGCGCGGGCCCTGGCGGGGTCCGTCTCCAGGACCACCTTCTGTTCGGGGGCGAGGAGGGGGCCGGTGCCGAGGAGGTCGCGGGCCCGGCGGGTGTGCTCGGGGGTGACGAGGTAGGGGTGGGCGGCCGCCGTGCGGTCGCCGGCCAGACGCAGGACACGGGGGCCGAGGGCCGCAAGCGCCCGGCGGGCGACCGGGACACCGCCGGCGTCGAGGACGTCCAGGTAGTCGTTGAGGGCCTCGTAGGGCCGTACGAACTCCTTCGTGGCCTCCGGATGGCCCGCGCCGACGCCCAGCAGGAAGCGGTCCGCGTGGCGTTCGGCGATGCGCCGGTACGAGCGGGCGATCCGGTCGGCCGGGCTGGACCAGATGTTCACGATGCCGGTGGCGACGACCAGGGTCCCGGTGGCATCGAGCAGCTGCTCGACCACGGCCAGGTCCGGGTCGGTCACATTGCCGAGCCACAGCGTGCCGTAGCCGAGGCGTTCCAGCTCGGCGGCCAGGCCGGGTTCCGTCTTGTCGTGGCGCCACACACCGATGGCACCCAGGTCGATCTTGCTGGAGATCTCGTCCATACCCCGGACAACCGGCGGGCCTCGGCCGGCTATTCCGATCAGCATCGAAATAGCCGACAGCCAGCCATCCGCCGACACACTCTCGTGATCACACTCATGAACTGCCATTACATACATGTCTCTTGACGCACCCGCGACACCCTCCTAGCTTCGCAGAGAAAGCGCTTTCCGCAAGGTCCCCGATGGAGACGAACGGAGACGAAGATGCACGTGAGACCAGTTGTCGCGGCCGTCGGCCTGCTCGCCGGCACGCTCGTCGCACTCTCCGGCAGCCCCGCGCAGGCCGCGTCCACCGTGCTGTACGTGTCGCCGAGCGGCACCGACGGCGCGGCCGGCACCCAGTCCGCGCCGACCACGCTCACCTCGGCGATCAGCCGTATCGCCGCCGGCGGCACGATCTACCTGCGCGGCGGGACGTACGCCTACTCCGCCACCGTGACCATCCCGGCCGGCTCCAACGGCACCTCGGGCGCGCTCACCACTCTCTCCGCCTACCCGGGCGAGACCCCGGTCCTCGACTTCTCGGCGCAGAGCGAGAGTTCGTCGAACCGCGGCATCCAGCTCTTCGCCGACTACTGGCACCTGTACGGACTCACGGTCGAGCACGCCGGCGACAACGGCATCTACGTCGGCGGCAGCCACAACGTCATCGAGCGTGCCGTGACCGCGTACAACCGCGACACGGGGCTCCAGCTCGGCCGGATCTCCTCCAGCACGCCCAGCAGCCAGTGGCCCGCCGACAACCTCGTCGTCAGCTCGGAGTCGCACGACAACGCGGACAGCGACGGCGAGGACGCGGACGGGTTCGCCAGCAAGTTGACCACCGGGACCGGGAACGTCTTCCGGTACGACGTCTCGCACCACAACATCGACGACGGCTGGGACCTGTACACCAAGACCGACACCGGAGCCATCGGGCCGGTCACCGTCGAGTACTCGCTCTCCTACGGCAACGGCACGCTGAGCGACGGCAGTCAGAGCGGGGACGGCGACCGCAACGGCTACAAGCTCGGCGGCGACGACATCGCCGTCAACCACGTGGTGCAGCACGACATCGCCTACGGCAACGGGCACCACGGGTTCACCTACAACAGCAACCCCGGCACGATGACCGTCTCGAACAACGTGGGCATCGACAACGCCGAGCGCAACTTCTCCTTCGACAAGGGCACTTCGGTGTTCCGGACCGACACCTCGTGCCGGTTCGCCGTCAGCGGCTCCAACGACAGGACGGTCGGCGACACCGACAGCTCCGACCAGTTCTGGACGGGCACCAACGGCTCCCGGTGCGCCTCCTACTCGGGCGCCCTCGGCTGGTCCTTCGCCTCCTCCGGCAGGCTGAACGTCACCTTCGGCGGGACGGTCGTCAACCCCTAGCACCCCGGCACGCGACTCGGCCCGGGTATCCACAGGGTGTGGACGCCCGGGCCGGACCGGCCGCGCGCGGGGCTCAGTTCCGTACCGTCAGGTACAGCCAACCGCCCCAGGTGTCCGCGTTGCTCGTGTCCTTGGTGCTGTGGACGTACTCCGTCCGCACCCGGAACCGCTGGTTCACCGCGTGGGTGAGGATCAGGTGGGTCACGCC
The DNA here is from genome assembly GCF_002217755.1 of Streptomyces hyaluromycini. Lineage (GTDB taxonomy): Bacteria > Actinomycetota > Actinomycetes > Streptomycetales > Streptomycetaceae > Streptomyces > Streptomyces hyaluromycini. The sequence continues at coordinate 577,490 of NZ_BCFL01000017.1, forward strand.
GGTGCTGCCCGGGGTCATGGAGAAACAGGAGGACGTGCCGATGGTGTGCCAGGCGCCGCTGTAGTACTCCTGGGCCTGGAACTTCATGCACTGCCCGGACTTGTCCGGCGTCACCGTGCCGACCACCTGCGGCTGCACGGTGTGGTGGTAGACGCGGTAGGCGACCCCGCTGTAGGTGGTGCTGGTGTAGTAACTGCCCAGCTTCTCGGCGATCTTCACCTGGGCGGCGGCGGAGTGCGTGGCCGTCGCGGGGGCGTAGCGGTAGTCGCCGGCGAAGGACGCCGTGAAGGTGGTGGTGTGGGTGAGCTTGTACGTCGCCTTCAGGTTGCCCTTGCTGTCGACCGTGCCGGTCTTCAGGAGCGTCTTCCTGCCGCCGGCGGGCGTGGTGTAGAGCGAGACCGTGCGGCCGTTGTAGGTCGTGCCGAGGTGGGCGGTGACGGTAGCCGTGCCGTCGTACGCGTAGGTGGCCTTGTCGGTGGTGACGGTCACCGTCGACTTGGCGCGGGACACCTGGACGATCGCCGAGGCGGTGGCCGCCTGGTGGGACGCGTCGCCCGGGTAGCTCACGGTGTAGGTGTCGGCGCCGCCGATGTCCGGGGTGTCCTTGACCGTGATCGTGCCGTCGGCCGCGATCGGTGCGGTCCAGGTCGCCGGGGTGGTGGCGTGCGCGGCGTCGGTGCGGGTGACGGTGACCGTCTCGCCGGCGGGGTAGGGCGCGTCGCCGAGGGTGCCGGTGAGGGACAGGGCGGCGGCGCGGGTGGCGGTGGCGGGGGCCTTCAGGGTGAGGGCCGGGGCGTAGGGGGAGATCTGGATGGTCGCGTCGCTGGTGGTCGGCTCGTGGGTGGCGTCGCCCGCGAAGGAGAGGTGGTAGGTGAAGCGTCCGGCGGCCTTCGGGTCGTCGGTCACCGTGAACTCGGTGGTGGCCGGGTCGACGGTCGCCGACGGGAGCCGGACGGTCTCCTGGGTGTCCTCGTTCGTGCGGGTGACGTCGACCTCGGTGCCCTCCCGGAGGCTGCCGAGGCGCAGTTCGGTCGAGAGCGTGTCCCTGAAGACGACCGAGTGCGGGGTCGCGGAGTCGAACTCCGGGAAGGCGATGCCCGTGGAGAGCCGGGCCACGTACACCTTCTGGGTGGCGGTGGCGGCGCGGTGGGTGGCGTCTCCGGCGTACGACACCTGGTAGGTGTACTCGCCCGCGTCCGGCCGGATGTCGCTGATGCCGAACGTGCCGTCGGCGCCGACCGTGACGTCGGGCAGCGGCTCGCCGTCGCGGGTGACCTGGAGGGCGGCACCGGCCGGGAGGAGGCCCCTGGTGGCGAGGGCGCCGGTGAAGGTGAACTGCTCGGTGGGGGCCGCGTACTGCGGCGGGTTCAGGGTGAGGGTGGTGTCGGTGAGCTTCGCGGAGCCGAGCACGTCCAGGGCGTAGGCGCCGGAGGAGTCCCGGGTGACGGCGTAGAGGGTGGTGCCGTCGCCGCCCCAGGTCAGGCCGGCCGGGGCGACGGCGGTGCCGGCGGGGAAGGGGACGTGGTTCTCCGCCAGACCGGAACCGGCGTAGACGTAGAGGCCCGCGGTGCCGGCCGAGGCGATCGTCCCGTCGGTGTCGATCGCGAGCGAGGCCGGGCCCACGCCACCGGTGTAGTAGGGGGCGGAGTTGCCGCTCAGCAGGTCCGAGGTGCGGTAGGTCTCCAGGGCGGGCTGCTGGGTGGCTGCGAGCAGGACCCTGGCGCCGTCGCCGGTGACCTGGAGCCCGGTCGCGGTGCCGCCGTAGACGTCGGTGTCGGCCTTGGCGGTGGCCGTGCCGGAGGTGACGTCGAAGGTCGCCACGTGGCTGAGGCTCTGCAGTGGCTCCTCGGCGGCGAGCACTCCGCCGCCGGCCGCGAGCAGCGGCGGGACCGACCAGTGGGAGAGCGAGGGCGTGGACACCGTGCCGGACGCGTCGAGGGAGCCGATCGCGCCCTTGCCGTCGGCCGTTTCGTAGCCGTACCAGACCTTGCCGCCCGCCACCGCGACGGAGACGGGCGCGCTGCCGGTGCCGGTCGCGTAGCGGGCGGACTCGGTGAGCGTCGCGGTGTCGACGGCGGCGACCGCGTCTCCGTCGGCGAGGGCCGTGTAGAGGGTCGAACCGTCGGCGGAGAGCGCGAGGCCCGTGGCGCCCTGCTCGTCGGTGAGGGTGGTGACGGGCGTGCCGGACAGGTCGGTCACCAGGATGCCGGTCGATCCGGCGCCCTGGCTGAAGAAGAGGTGCTGGTGGGCGGTGTCGGCCACCATGTGCGCGTAGTGCGACAGCGGCAGTGCCGCCGTGCTGTCGGCCAGTGCGGCGGGTGCGGTGAGGCCGACGGTGGCGGTGGTCAGTCCGGCGACGACGGATATCGCCGCCGAGAGCGAGACCTGCTTGAGGCGCATGGAGCTCCGGGGAACAGGATGGTCGGTGTGCGGGGTGGCCGTGGGACGATAACCGGCCCTGATGGCCGGATTGCTGTCCGGAGAACCTGATCTTCACCATGGGCCGGCAAAGACTCGGCTGCCGGACGCCTCAGTCGGCCAGGGCCGCCCCGAAGTACGTGCGGTCGCCCAGGCCCAGGTCCGTGACGGTGTGCAGGGTGGAGCCGGTGCCGGTGGGGCCGGTGGCGGTGCCGGGGAGGTAGTAGAGGCGGCCCTGCTCGTTCGCCGTGGCGACCAGTTCGGCCCGTCCGTCGTGGTCGAAGTCGCGCAGCAGGACGGAGGAGCCGAGCCAGGCGCTGTCGGCCTCTCCGGGCTCGCCGGCGACGCCGGGGGTCCGGACGTCGTACTGGCGGGAGCCCTTGCCGGTGAGGCCGCCGGTGCCGCCGCGCAGGACGGTGACCGCGCCGGGGTAGACGCCGGCGGAGGAGTCGAACTGCTCCAGCGGGATGCCCACCGCGAGGTCCGGGTAGCCGTCGTTGTTCACGTCGCCCGCGGAGACGTCGTACCCGAAGCCGTCGGGGGACTCGGACGTGCCGGGTACGCCGGTGGTGTTCTGGGTGATCGGCCTGTCGGTGCTGCTGGGGCCGGCCGAGGTGCCCTTGAAGACGTGGACGGTTCCGCCCTTGCCGGAGCGGGGCACGCCGATCGCGAGGTCGCCGTAGCCGTCCCGGTCGAAGTCGGCGATCGCGGCGCTCGCGTGGTAGATGTCGGCGGAGCCGGGCAGGCCGGTCTTGCGCGGCGGGGTGGTGGGGCCGCCGGAGCGGCCGCGGTAGAACCAGACGCGGTTGGTGAAGGTGCCCGCGTCCCAGCCGACGACCGCGAAGTCGGCGGTGCCGTCCTTGGTGACCTTGCCGGAGACCACGAGTTCGGGCTTGATGTCCTCGCCGTCGACCGGGTCGAGGTTGGTGGCCTTGCCGTGCCCGCCGGTCTTGGTGAACGGGCCGCGTACGACGTAGACGTAGTCGTCGGTGATCGACACGACGTCCTGCCTGCCGTCGCCGGTGAAGTCGCCGACCGCGATGTCCTTGGCGTAGCCGCAGTCCTTGCAGCCGGAGCTCTTGAAGGACGTCCCGTTCGCCAGGCCGGACTTGGAGCCCCAGAGGATGGTGAAGGTGCCCGTGTAGGCGCCGTCGTCCTCGCCCGGCGCGGTGACGACGACGTCGCCGTAGCCGTCGTTGTTCATGTCGGCCGTGGTGACCTTCGCGCCGAAGTGGTCGTTCGTCTCGGCGGTGCCCGCGATGTACGGGGTGTTCTGGGTGATCACCGAGCGCTTGGCGAAGTCGGGGCCGTGCGCGGTGCCCCAGACGACGACCACCGCGCCCGCCTCCTTCTTCCCGCCCACGGTGGCCGTGCCGTCGCCGAGGACGAGGTCGCGGTGTCCGTCGCCGTTGAAGTCGTCGGTGAACTTCGCGGTGGCCGCCGCCGCCGGCGCGGTGAGCGCCAGCGGCGTCAGCCCCGAGACGAGCAGAGCGGCGGCGAGCAGACAGGTGCGCTTGCGCAAGGGGTCCCCCATGAGTGCGTGCGGTTGCCGTCGACGGCAACCGGGAGACTCCTGGCAAGAGCCATGGGTTGTACGGGAGTCGGGTGAATTCCTGAGGCCGGCGTGCTACCGGCGCGGACCGCCGAAGCGGGCGAAGGTGTGGCTGAAGTACCAGGGGTCCTGGACGATTCCGGAGCAGGCGTTGGCGCCGCCGGTGCCGACGCAGTCGCCGTTGTCGCGCTGGAGGGCCCAGAAGGAGAGGGTGTCGATGCCCTGGGCGGCGGCCCAGCGCTCGACCGTCGCGGCGTTCTGGGTGGTGAAGGTCTCCGCGGGGCCGAAGTCGTCGATGCCGGGCATCTCGGTGACGCCGATCCTGCCCCACAGGGCCTTGGCGCTCTTGTGCGGGTAGAGGGCGTGGAGTTGGGCGTGCAGGCCGTCGGCCGCGGTCTCGGTGTCGGCGGCCATGTCGTGGGCGGCGCCGTCGTAGTAGTCGAAGGTCATGATGTTGACGACGTCCACGCGCGCGTGGTTGGCGACGGCGTTCTGGAGGACGGCCAGTCCGTTGGTCTCCAGGCCCTTGGTGGTCGTCGGCAGGGTGTAGGAGAACTGGAGCGGGCGGCCGGTGCGTTCGGCCCAGCGCTCGGCCTTGGCGACCGCCTTGTTGCGGCGGTCGATACCGGCCGTGTTCGCGAGGGAGTCCGCCTCGATGTCGAGGTCGATGCGGCTGATGCCGTACGTCGTGACGAGCTTCTCGTAGACCCCGGCGATGGCGTCCACGTCGGTGCAGCTGTCGGCGAGTTCGGTGCCGGTGGTGTCGGCGCTGTAGCCGCCGAAGGAGGGGATGGCGTTGCCGCCGCGGGCCTGGAGGGCGGCGATGTCGGCGCCGAAGGTCCCCGGGCCGATGGGCTGGGTGGCGTCACCGTTCCAGTCGGCGGTGCAGGAGCCCGCGTTCGGGGTCTGGAGGAAGGCCAGGGTGAGGTACTTGTTGCCGGACTCGGCGGCGAGCGCGGCGGGGCTCTCGCCGGTCCAGGCCTCGAAGTAGGGGGCCGCGACGTGGGCGGGCATGGGCTTCGCGGAGTGCGGAGCGGAGGAGGGGGTCGCGTGCGCGGCGCCCGCCCCGAGGGCAACGAGCGCGGCGGACAGGGCGGTTGCGGGCAGGGCGTGCAGGGCACGAGTGCGTCTCATGGACGCCCATATTTGGACTAGACCAATTAACTGTCAAGGTTCTTTACAACCACCAGACCCTTCTGTTCGATGTCACGTCAGGAAGCGGTTCCCTCCAGTCAGTTCCGGCCAAGAATTTTCATGGGAAGATTTGAACTGACCATAAGAGAGTCATTAGGGTCTGTTGCCCGAACCTCTGCTCGGAAGGAGCTCGCCTCCGTGGCGTCCCACCGTCGTGCCAAGCAGCCGGGCCGTGCCCGTGTCACTGTGCTCACCTCCGCCGCCGCTGCCGCCGTGGCCCTCAGCGCACAGGCGGCCAACGCCGCGCCCAGCGAGAAGCCGAGCAAGAACGAGGTCAAGTCCCGCGTCGACAAGCTGTACGAGGAGGCCGAGCAGGCCACCGAGAAGTTCAACGGGGCCAAGGAGAAGCAGGAGAAGCTCCAGCAGCAGATATCCGCGCTGCAGGACTCGGTCGCACGCGGGCAGGACGAGCTGAACGAACTCCGCGACGGCATCGGCTCCATGGCCACCGCCCAGTACCGCAGCGGCGGCCTCGACCCGTCCCTCCAGCTGTTCCTCTCCTCCGACCCGGACAGCTACCTGGACAAGGCGGCCACGCTGGACCAGCTGAGCAGCCAGCAGGTCGAGACGCTGAAGAAGATCCAGGCCAAACAGCGCGAGCTGGCGCAGGAGCGGGCGGAGGCGACCGGCAAGCTCAAGGACCTGGCCGCCACCCGCACCGAACTCGCCAAGAAGAAGACGGAAGTCCAGGCCAAACTGGCCGAGGCGCAGAAGCTGCTGAACAGCCTCACCGCCGCCGAGAAGGCCGCACTGACCGCCGAGCAGGAGCGCGCGAGCCGTTCCTCCAGCGAGCGGGTGGACCTCGGCAACGACACCTCCGCCACCGGCAGGGCCGCCGCCGCCTTCGCCGCCGCCAAGACCAAGCTGGGCACCCCGTACGTCTACGGCGCCACCGGCCCCTCCTCCTTCGACTGCTCGGGCCTGACCTCCTGGGCCTACGCGCAGGCCGGCGTCTCCATCCCGCGCACCTCCGAGTCGCAGGCGACCATCGGCACCAAGATCTACTCGACGTCCGACCTCCAGGTCGGCGACCTGGTCTTCTTCTTCAACGACCTGCACCACGTGGGCCTGTACGCGGGCAACGGGCAGATCCTGCACGCCCCGCGCACCGGCACGGTCGTCCGCTACGAGTCGATGAGCACCATCGGCGGCCCGTTCATGTTCGGCGTCCGCGTCTGACCGGGATCAACGGGATCTGCCCCGGGCGTCCTCCAGGTAGTGCAGGACCGCCGCCACCCGGCGGTCCGTCCGGTCGGCCGGGGACAGGTCGAGCTTCGCGAAGATCGACCTGATGTGCTTGTGGACGGCGCCGTCGGTGACGACGAGCCGTTCGGCGATGGCGGAGTTGCCGAGGCCCTCCGCCATCAGCGCCAGTACGTCGTGCTCGCGCGGGCTCAGCCGTTCCAGGCGGGTGTCCTGGCGGGACCGGGTGAAGAGCTGGGCGACGACCTCGGGGTCGATCGCGGTGCCCCCGGACGCCACCCGGTGCAGGGCGTCCAGGAACTCCTCGACCCGGCCCACCCGTTCCTTGAGCAGATAGCCGAGCCCGCCGACCCCGCCGGTGAGCAGCCGGGTGGCGAAGCTCTGCTCGACGTAGGCGGACAGCACGAGGACGGCGAGGCCGGGGTGGCGGCGGCGGGCCTCGACGGCCGCGCGGATGCCCTCGTCGGTGTGGGTGGGCGGCATCCGGACGTCGAGGATGGCGACGTCCGGCGCATACGCCTCGACGGCGTCCAGCGCCTCGTCCGGGGTGCCGGCGGTCGCGGCCACGTCCATCGCCTCGGCCCGCAACAGCAGGGCGAGCCCCTCACGGAGCAGGGGGTCGTCCTCGGCGATCACGATCCGCAGGGACGGACGCACGTCGCCGGGCGCCTGTAGTCCGTCGAGCGTCCGGACGTTTGCTCCGTCGAGCGTCCGGGCGTTCAGTCCGCCGGTCGTCCGAGCGTTCAGTCCGTCGGTCGTCCGGGCGTCGGCATGTGCCGGTGCTTCACGATCCACTGGGCAGGTCCACTTCCAGGGTTGTCGGGCCGCCGGGCGGACTGGCCAGGCGGAGGGTGCCGTCGTGGGCCGCGACGCGGCGGCGGATACCGGTGAGGCCGGAGCCGCCGGCCTCCTCGGCGCCGCCCCGGCCGTCGTCGGCGACGGTGAGGCGGAGCCGCCCGCCCCGGGCCCGGACGGTCACCGTGACCGACCGGGCACCGCTGTGCCTGGCGACGTTGGTCAGGGCCTCGGCGACGACGAAGTAGGCCGTCGCCTCCGCGGAGGCGGCACAGCGTTCGGGCGCGTCCACGTCGATACGGCAGGGCACCGGGCAGTCGGCGGCGAGGCCGGACAGCGCACCCGCGAGCCCCCGGTCGTCCAGGACCGGCGGCAGGATGCTCCGCGAGACCGTGCGCAGCTCGGCCAGCGCCTGTTCGGCGGCGGACTGGGCGCGCTCCAGGATCTCCTCGGCGCGGGACGGATCACGCGCCACCTGCCGGCGGGCGGCGCCGAGCAGCACGGTGACCGAGACCAGCCGGTTCTGCGTGCCGTCGTGCAACGCCCGCTCGATGCGCCGGAGTTCGGTGGCGTGGGCGTCGAGCGCGGCGGCCCGGGTGGCGGTGAGTTCCGCGACCCGCAGGGAGAGGTCCTGGTCGGGTCCGGCGGCGAGCAGCCGCCGTCCGGGGCCGGCCTGGAGCCGGGCCATGCCGGGGGTCAGCCCCAGGATGACGGCGACCGAGCCGATGCCGAACGCGCAGACGGCGAAGGCCTCCGGCCAGGAGTGCGCGACGCCGAAGCCGACGGAGGTGGCGGTGGTGTTCTCCGGCACGAACCGCCAGTACAGCGGAAACGCCGTGTCCCGTACGGCGGACAGCGGCAGCAGGAACCCGGCCAGTCCCAGCAGCAGGCCGACTGTGCCGTGCCGGGCCAGCCAGCGCAGCTCCCGCCGGGTGACGGGGTCGCCGAGGGCGGTCCGCAGCCGGGTCGGCGGGGCCGGCTGCGGGGCGAGGACCTCGGGGCCGCGCCGGCCGAGCCGTTCGCGTTCCCGGCCGGCCAGGGCGTGCAGCGCGTGCAGCAGCGGGGGCGCCAGGAGCAGCCCGGCGCCCAGCGGCGCGGTCACCGCGGCGGCCGCGAGCAGCAGGAGCAGGAGCAGGGCCGTCGCGGCCGTACCGAGCCCGCCGACGAGCTCCGCGAGCGCGGCGCCGGCGGCCCGCACCGTCCGCCCGGCGACGGTCTTCACCCCCTCGCCGCCGTCCGCCGCCCCGCCGCGGTCCGCCCCCTCGCCGCCGTCCGCGGCTTCGCCGCCGTGCTCCGGCCGGGCGCTGGTGACAGCCATCCGCAGCCCCCTCCTCTCGACCCCAACGACCTTAGGACGCACGACAGTTCGCCGGGTCCCGGAACCCCGGAAGGTACAGCCTGCTGTACCTCCGATCCGGCGGTACACGGGATCGGCCGAGGGGGGTCACGGTCCGTAGCGTCGGTGCCCGTACCGCAGGACGTCGGCCCCCAGCAGGAGGTTCCCCGTGGCCCACCCCGACCCGTACCGCCTCACCGGCACACCGCCCGCCGACCACCGGGACGGCGGAACCGGAACCGGCGGCGTGGACCTCACCCGCACCCTGCTCTGGTCCCTGCTCGTCCTCAGCGCGGCCGCCGACATGGCGACCTCCTACGGCGGTACCGACCCCTGGATCAACGTGGCCTGCGGAGCGGTGACCCTGCTCAGCGCGGGCACCCTGGCCGTGCGCCGGCTGCGAGGCCGCCGATGAGCAGCACCGCGACGGACACCGCCCGCCGGGCCCCGGCCATCGCGCTGGCGGGCGTCGGCAAGACGTACCCGGGCGGGGTACGGGCCCTGGACGACGTGTCGCTCACCGTGGAACACGGCACGTTCCTCGCCGTGATGGGCCCCTCCGGCTCCGGCAAGAGCACGCTGATGCACTGTGCGGCGGGCCTGGACGCGCCGACGTCGGGCAGCGTCCGCATCGACGGCCGCGAGATCGCCGGGCTGAACGAGACCAGGCGCACCGAACTGCGCCGGGAGCGCGTCGGTTTCGTCTTCCAGGCCTACAACCTGATCCCCTCCCTCTCCGTCGAGGACAACATCACGCTGCCGCTGCGGCTGGCCGGCCGCCGCCCCGACCAGGACTGGATCCGCACCCTGGTCGAACGCGTCGGACTGGCCGACCGCCGCCACCACCGCCCCGCCGAGCTCTCCGGCGGCCAGCAGCAACGCGCCGCCCTGGTACGGGCGTTGGCCGCCCGCCCGGCGGTAATCTTCGCCGACGAGCCGACCGGCGCGCTCGACCTGCGCAGCGCCCACCAGGTCCTCGACCTGCTCCGCACCCTGGTCGACGACCTCGGCCAGACGGTCGTGATGGTCACCCACGACCCGGCCGCCGCGGCCCGCGCGCACAGCGCCCTGGTGATGGCCGACGGCCGGGTCGTCGAGGCTCTGGACCACCCGATGGCGAGCCAACTGGCCGCCAGGCTCGCCACGTTGGGAGAACGCTAGCCATGTTCCACTTCGCCCTGCGGATGGCCGCGCACCGGATCGCCTCGCTGCTCGCCGTGGCCTGCGCGGTCCTGGGCGGCGCCGCCCTGATCACCGCCACCGGGGTGCTGGCCGAGTCCGGGCTCCGCTCCCAGCTGCCCCCGGGCCGCCTCGGCGGCGCGGACGTCGTGGTCGCCGCCGACCAGGAGTTCCACGTCGCCGGCGACCTGCCGATCGCGCTGCCCGAACGGGCCACGGTCCCGGCCGGCCTCACCGCCCGCCTGGCGAGGCTGCCCGGTGTCACCCTCGCGGTCGGCGACCTCGGTTTCCCGGCCGCCGTGACGGACGCGCACGGCCGCCTGCTCCCGGCCGCCGCCGGCCAGGACCCGGCGGCGGCCGGGCACGGCTGGTCCTCGGCGAAGCTGCTGGCCGGCGCACGCATCGAGGGCCGGGCCCCGTCGGCCCCCGCCGAGGTGGCGGTGGCCGCGTCGACCGGCCTGTCCGCAGGCGACCGGGTGCGCATCACCGCGAACGGCCGCACGGCCACGGCCTACCAGGTCACGGCCCTGGTCCACGCCGCGGACGCGGGTGTCTACTTCACCGACACGAGGGCGACGGAACTGTCGGGCCGGGCGGGGGAGACGACCGCCGGCGCAGGCGGGGAGACGGCCACGAACACGGTCGCGGACACGGACACGACAGCAGCCGGCCGGGACGCGCCCACAGCCGGGCCGGCCGCCGTCACCCGCACCACCACGGCCCGCACCGCCGTCTCGCCCCGCACCGCCGTCTCGCCCCGCACCGCCGTCTCGCCCCGCACCGGCACCGTCGACCTCATAGGGCTCCGCGCCTCCCCCGGAGCCGCGGGACGGGTCGCCGCGGAGGTCCGCGAGGCGGTCGCGGGGACCGGGCTGAAGGTGCTCACCGGAGCCGACCGCGGTTCGGCCGTGGCCCCCGGCGTCGGATCCGCCCGCTCCCTCCTCGTCCTTCTCTCCGGTTCCCTCGCCGGGATCGTCCTGCTGATCACCGGGTTCGTGACGGCCGGCGCCCTGGGCGTGGCGATCGCCGGGCAGCGCCGCGACCTGGCGCTGATGCGGGCCGTCGGGGCGACCCCGCGGCAGATCCGGCGGCTGGCGGCGGCCCAGTCGACGGCCGTGGCCGCGGTGGCCCTGGTCCCGGGCATCGCCCTCGGCTACCTGCTGGCCGACCGCTTCCGCACCCTGCTCGTCCACCGGGACGTCCTCCCGGCCCGACTCCCCCTCACCCTCAGCCCGTTCCCCGCCCTGGCCACCGCCCTCCTCCTCATCGCGGCCGTCCGGACCGCGGCCCGCTGCGCGGCCTGGCGCACCTCCAAGATGCCGGCCACCGAGGCGGTCGCCGAGTCCCGCAGCGAGCCCCGCACCCCCTCCCGCCCCCGTACGGCCGCGGGCCTGCTCCTGATCGCGGCCTCCGGCGCCCTGTCCGTGGCCCCGCTGCTGCAACGCACCGCGATCGGCGCCTCCGCCACCTCCATCGCGGGCATCGTCGCCGCGATCGGCCTGGCCCTGGCCGGACCCGCGCTGGTCCGGGCGGCGGGGGAAGCGGTCGTACGACGGCTGCGTCCGGGGGTGTCCGCGCCGACCTGGCTGGCCCTGTCCAACGTGCGGGCGTACGCGCAGCGCGTCACCGGGGTGGTCAGCCCGCTCGCCATGGCGGTGGTGTTCGTGCTGACGTACACGCTCGCGCAGACCACCGTGCTGGCCGCGACCTCGGACGACACCCGTACCGGGACGCTCGGCCAGTACCGGCTGAGCGCGCCCGCCCTCGGGGGACTGCCGACGGACACGCTCTCCGCCGTACGCCGGCTGCCGGGGGTACGGGCCGCGGCCCCCGTCGGCACGACCACCGTCGTCTGGCCGTACCGCATGTTCGACGACACCGAAACCGAGTCCGCCGCCGCGCTGATCCTCACCCCCGCCGCGCGGGACGTCCTGGACCCGGGCGTGACACAGGGCGGCCTCGCCGGCCTGACCGGCGCCACGGTCGCCGTCAGCAGCGAGGTGGCGGGTCCGCGCGATGCCGAACTCGGCGCCCGCGTCAAGCTGTTCCTCGGCGACGGCGCACCCGTCGAGGCGAAGGTGGTGGCCGTCTACGACCGCGGGCTCGGCTTCGGACCGCTCGTCCTCTCCCACGACCTGGCCGCCGGGCACACCACGTCCGGGCTCGACCAGAGCGTCCTCGTCCGTACCGACGGCACGGCCACCGCCGAACGCGCGCTCACCGCACTGGCCGCCGCCCGCCCCGGCCTCGCCCTCTCGGACACGGCCTCGGAGGCGGGCGCGGACCCGCCCCCCGAGGTGTGGGTGAACCTCGCCGTCATCGTCGTCCTGCTCGGCTATCTCCTGCTCAGCATCGCCAACCGGCTGGTCGCGGCGACGGCCCAGCGCCGCACGGAGATCGCCGCGCTGCGGCTGGTCGGTACGACGCCGAGGCAGATCCTCGCGATGATGCGCAGGGAGGCCGGGGTGATCGCGGCGGCCGCACTGGTCTCGGGGGCGGCGCTGTCCGCGGTGCCGCTGGCGCTGCTGGGCGAGGGCTTCCTGTCCCGCCCCTGGCCGACGGGACCGGCGTGGCTGCTGCCTGCGGCGGCGGTGACGGTGGTGGTGACGGCGTACGTGACGACAGAGCTGCCGACGAGAAGGGCACTGCGGGTGCCACCGGCCGAGGCCGTCCGAGCCCCGTAAGGAGCGCCCCGTGAGGAGCGCCCCGTGAGGAGCGCCCCGTAGGGGCGCGGGGAACTGCGCGACGAGCCACAGCGGACCCGCAGTCGACACTGAACGGAATGGCGGTCCGAGAGTGCCGCGATCCGTCGTCAGTCGGCTGCAGCATCGTCGTGGCTGGTCGCGCAGTTCCCCGCGCCCCTGAAAGCCAAAAGCGGGGCGCGTTGTTCAGTCCTGGGTTTCCGGGCGGCCCTCTGTTGCCCAGTGGGTGTGGAAGGCGCCCTCTCTGTCGACGCGGCCGTACGTGTGGGCGCCGAAGTAGTCGCGCTGGCCCTGGAGGAGGGCCGCGGGGAGCCGGTCGGCGCGGAGCGTGTCGTAGTGGGAGAGGGCCGCCGAGAACGCCGGGACGGGAATGCCCCGGCGTGCCGCGGACGCGACCGTCTCCCGCCACGGCACCTGCGCGTCGGCGATCTCTCTCGCGAACTCCTCCTCGGCCAGCAGGCTGACGAGGTCCGGGTCGGCCCGGTAGGCCGCGCGGATCCGGTCCAGGAAGGACGCGCGGATGATGCAGCCGCCCCGCCAGATCCGGGCCACCGCGCCGAGGTCGATCTTCCAGCCGTACTCGGCGGCCGCGTCCTGGATCATCGTCCAGCCCTGGTCGTAGGCGATGACCTTCGAGGCGTACAGGGCGTGTTCGACGCGGGAGGCGAAGCGGTCGGCCTCGGTGGCGCTGAGCGGCGGTGTCGTGCCGCCGGGCAACCCGGCGTACGCGGCGCGCAGTTCGCGGCGGCCGGAGGCGGCACGGGCGAAGGTGGCCTGGGCGATCGCGGTGACCGGGGAGGCCAGGTCCAGCGCGGTCTGCACGGTCCAGCGCCCGGTGCCCTTCTGCCCGGCCGCGTCGGCGACGACGTCGACGAAGGGCGCACCGGTGTCGGCGTCGACGTGGGCGAGGACGTCGGCCGTGATCTCGATGAGGTAGGAACCGAGCCGTCCGCCGTTCCACTCCCGGAAGACGTCCGCGATCTCGGCCGGCGCGTACCCGCCGACCTGGCGCAGCAGGTCGTAGGCCTCGGCGATGAGCTGCATGTCGGCGTACTCGATGCCGTTGTGGACCATCTTCACGAAGTGCCCGGCGCCGTCCGCGCCGACGTGCGTGGCGCACGGCTCGCCGCCCACCTTGGCGCTGATGTCCTCGAACATCGGCCCGAGCACGGCGTACGACTCGGCGGACCCGCCGGGCATGATCGACGGCCCGTGCAGCGCGCCCTCCTCGCCGCCGGAAACGCCCACACCCACGAAGTGCAGGCCCTTCTCGCGCAGCGCGGCCTCGCGGCGGCGGGTGTCGGCGAAGTGGGCGTTGCCGCCGTCGATGACGATGTCACCGGGTTCGAGGAGCGGCACGAACTCGTCGATGACGGCGTCGGTGGCGGCGCCCGCCTGCACCATGATCATGAGGCGGCGGGGGCGTTCGAGGGCGGCGACGAACTCGGCGGCGGTCTCGGCGCCGACGAAGTCGCCCTCGTTCCCGTACTCCTCTATCAGCGCGCGGGTGCGGGCCGGGGTGCGGTTGTGGACGGCGACCGGGTAGCCGTGCCGGGCGAAGTTCCGGGCCAGGTTGCGGCCCATCACGCCGAGGCCGGTCACGCCGATGGCTGCGGATGCGTTCACGGGGGGACTCCGTTCTGCGGACGCGTGCTGTGCCCGGAGGTACGGGCGGACGGCGGGCGGGCGTTCAGTTCCGGGACGATCACCTGGACGCTCAGCCGGGGGTTGTGGTGAACACCAGGCGCCGGCCGGGCTCGGCGGGGGCGGTCCAGGCCTTCTCGATGTCGACGAGCGGCACCGGCTGCGCGTCGGCGGTGAGGGTGCCCCGGGTCAGTTCGGTCATCAGGGACGGCAGTTCGGCGACGATGCCGCGGGCGGTGACCGAGCCCTGGCCGCTGCCCATGAGCCGCAGGTTCGCCGCGCGCAGCACGGCGGAGGGGAGGGTGATCTCCGGGCCGGCCATGGAGCCGATCTGGATCCAGTCCAGCGGGGCGCTGCGGTCGGTGCGGCGGGTGAGCAGGGCCGGGAGGGCCCGCTCGGTGGGCGTGCCCCAGGTGTAGTCGATGACGACGTCGACGTCCGCGGCGGCCTCGCCGAGCCGGGCGTAGGCCTTGTCCTGGTCGCCGGCCAGGGACACCACGTCGGTGGCGCCGAGCCCGCCGAGCAGCTCCAGGCGCTCGGGGTCGCGGCCGGCGGCCACGACCCGGTCGGCACCGAGGTGCCGGGCGATCTGTACGGCCATCCGGCCGGCGTTGCCGGTGGCGCCGAGGACCAGGATGCTCCCGCCGGCCCGGAAGGTGATCCGGCGGCGCAGCGCCACCCAGGAGGACATGGCGGGATTCATCGCCGCGGCGACGGTCACCGGGTCGGCGCCGTCGGGCAGCGGGACCGCCCGGCGCGGGTCGAGGACCGTCCGCTCGGCCATGGTGCCGGGGTCCTCGTCGTCGGCCACGAAGTACACGACCTGCCCGTCCGGCAGCCGGCCCACGCCGTCGACGCCGGGGATCAGGGGGAGGCGGCCGTCGCTGGTGTAGTGGGTGCCGTCGGCACCTGAGCGGACCCGGGGGTGCAGACCGGCGGCGATCATCTCCACCGGCAGCTTGCCCGCCCCGGGCTCAGGGGCGGGGAACTCCTCGAAGCGCGGCGGGCACTCGAACGAACGGACCACGGCAGCGTGCATGACGACTCCTTAGTTCGTGACACCAATTAAATTAGTTCGTGTCACATACCACGTCAAGTAGTTGGTGACGCGTACCAATGCTCGTAGGATGGGGACCATGCAGAACAAGCCAACCGCCGAAACGGCGGGTGCGGACCAGGACATCGAGGACCTGGGACTCGTGGACGGCCTCGCCCAGCTGTCGTTCCTGGTGCAGGGCGTGCTCGGGAAGGTCGCGGCGGAACACGGACTGTCGGTCGTCCAGCTGCGACTGCTCGGCGTGCTGCGCGACCGCACGCCCGGCATGCAGGAACTCGCCCACCACCTCGGCCTGGACAAGTCCAGCATGACCGGCCTCGTCGACCGCGCCGAGCGCCGGGACCTGGTCCGCCGCACCCCCTCGGCGCACGACCGGCGCAGCTTCCTGGTGTCGATCACCCCGCAGGGGCAGCAGCTGGCCCGGCAGTGCGAAGTGCTCGCCGACCGGCAGATCCGCGGCCTCACGGCCCACCTCACCGACGCCCAGCGCGCCCGGCTCTCGCTGCTCGCGAGCGCGCTGGTCAACCACCACAGCCCGCTCTGAGCCAAGCCCCGGGGCCGCACCGGGGGCGATCATCCGAACAGGCGAAAGTCGCGGCGCCGGGCGCGTGGGGCCGCCTCCCGGGGAGCCGGTCGTCAGAGGATCCGAAGATGCGAACGGATGATCTACGGCTCCTCACCGCCGCGCTGGTGCTCCTCCTGACCGGCGCGTTCCTCACCACACCCGCCAAGGCCGACGAGCGCCCGGCGCACTGCGCCTTCGGCCGGCGCAGCGCTCCGCCGCCCACCGCCCACCGCGACGGTACCGACCGCACGGGCCGTATGAACGGCAGGGATCGCACCGCCCGCTGGACCGCGCCCACGGTCCGCTACCGGCTCTCCGCCCGCTACGCCGCCAAGGGCCACCTCTGGAAACACCGGCACACCGGCCAGGACTTCGCCGTCCACGCCGGTACGCCCGTGTACGCCGTCGGCCCCGGCCGGGTCGTGGCCGCGTCCTGCGGCGACGGGTTCGGCAACCAGGTCGTGTTACACCACCCCGACGGCTACTACACCCAGTACGCCCACCTGGCCGTCATCAACGTCCGCCCCGACCAGCGCGTCTCGGCGGGCCAGCGGATCGGCGCCGCGGGCTCCACCGGCAACGCGGACGGCCCGCACCTCCACTTCGAGGTCCGCACCACCCGGCACCCGGGCTCCGAGGTGTCGCCGCTGCCGTGGCTGCGGCACCACGGCGTGAGCGTGCCCGGAACGCCGCCCCCGGACCACCCCCACCACTCGCACCCGAGCACCCCGGCCGCCCCGGCCACCACGCCCGCGAGTGCGGCGCCGCAGGAGACCCCGGCGAAACAGTGGAACCCGGCGGTGCCGTGGGATCCGACGACACTGTGGGACCAGACGGCACGGTGAACCCGCCGGCACGGCGGTATCACGAGGGCAGCGCACAGGGTCACGGCATGACCACATAGCGTGGCCCCTGTGCGCGGAACGGACAGACTGCCTCCCATGGCACGTCTGAGGTTCCTGTGGGTCGCCGCGCTGGTCGCCCTCCTGCTGCAGCCCGTCTCGCGGCCCGAGACCCCGCGGCCCGCCGCGCCCGGGCCGTTCGGGGCGTACGTCGGGTACGGAGCGGACGGGGTGCGGCGGGTGGCGGCGCTCGGGAGCTGGCTGCGGGACGAACCCCGGGTCGGGCACACCTACCTGCCCGGGGACGTGTGGCAGAACATCGAGGGCGCCCCGGACTTCGTACGGCTGTGGGCCCGGTGGCGGCGGGCCGCACCCGACCGGCTCCTCGTCCTCAACGTGCCGATGCTGGAACACACCGAGGCCCACGTCCCGGACCCCGAGGTGCGCCGCCACCTCCAGCTCGGGGCGCGGGGGTTGTACGACGTCCACTTCCGTACGCTGGCCCGCAGGCTGGTCGCGGTCAGCGCGCCGGACACCGTCGTCGTGCTCGGCTGGGAGATGAACGGCGTCACCTACACCCATCGCTGCGGACCGGACCCCGTCGCCTGGCGGGCCTACTGGCGGCGGATCGTGACGGCCATGCGGTCGGTGCCCGGCGCCCGGTTCCGGTTCGACTTCGCGCCCAACCGGGGGCGGGACGCCATCCCCTGGACCGCGTGCTACCCGGGGGACGGGTTCGTGGACGTGGTGGGGATGGACGCGTACGACGCCCCTCGGGGGATGTCCTTCGCCGAACAGGTCACCGAGCAGTACGGGCTGCGGGCCCAGGTCGAGTTCGCCCGGGCCCACGGCAAGCCGGTCTCGTATCCCGAGTGGGGGCTGTACGAGAACGGGGACGATCCCGCGTATCTGCGGGGCATGCTGGACTGGTTCGCGAGCAACCGGCCGCTGTACCAGACGATCACCGACTACTGCCCGCACGGCGTGTGGAGCTGCCGGGGCAACCCCAGGTCCACGGCCGTCTACCGGTCCCTGATGAGGCGCTAGGAGTTCGCGCTGGACGGGCCGAAGAACTCGATCTCGGCGATGGCCACCTGGGTGCGGCCCGGCGCCCGGTACGACGACTCGATCGTGAAGCGGACGGAGACGGCGTCGGCGGCCCTGAGGTCGCGGGTCTGGCCGCCGGCCGCCTGGTCGAGGGTCACTTCGCGGGTCTCGGTCTTGCCGTCGGCGGTCTTGATGGTCGCCTTCAGGCGGTGCGGCAGGGCCGAGTTCTTCAACTGGTCGTTGTGGGTCGACTCGCCCGACGTGATGACGACGTTCAGAAGGCGGGTCGGTTCGTCGAAGTGCGCCTCCACCCACTCGCCCTCGCCGCCGCCGACGATGCCCGGGCCCCACCACGTGTTGTTCAGCTTGTCGAAGAGCAGGTCCGGCTTATGGCCCGCGTACGAGCGGGAGGCGCGGTAGCTGTCCGGGGAGACCTGGGCGCGCTTGGCGAAGTGGTCGCGGGTGGCGCTGATCGCCTTCGGCGTGTTGACCGCCAGGACCGTGACGCCGGTGAGGACGACGGCGGCGACGATCCAGGTGAGGACGCGGTCGAAGGTGCGGCGGAGGCGGGGGCGGTCGCCTGCCCACGGGGTCTCTCTGCGGCGGAAGTCGAAGATGCGGCGCCACCAGGGGCGGGGGGCCGAGGCGGCGGTGCCGGGGTGGCCGGCCATGGGCATGGCGCAGCGGGTGCAGAAGTGGCGGTCGGGGCGGTTGGGGGTGGCGCACCAGGGGCAGGGGGTGCCGCCGTGGGCGCCGAGGTCTTCGCCGGGGGCGCGGACGGCGGCGGGGCGTTGGGGGGTGGGGCGGCCGGGGAGGACCGGGGCGATGGGGTGGGGGGCCGGGGTGGGGGTGGGCTCACTCACCGGGATGAGGAGGCGGCGGGCCCTGTCCTGGTCGGAGGTGGGGGTGGGGGTGGGTTCCGGTTCGGGTGCGGGGTGCGGGGTGGGGGTGGGGATGGGGGTGGTTTCGGCTGTGGGTGACGTGGCGGTGAGTGGGGGCTGGTCGCGCTCACGCGGCGGTAGCCGCAAATCCGATTCAGCCCCGCGCCCCTGAAGGGGCGCTGTCGTCGCCGGTGCTGACAGGTCGCCGTGGGCCTGACGGGGCGCTGTCGTCGCCGGTGTTGACAGGTCGCCGTGGGCCTGACGGGGGGCTGCACTCGCCGTTGCTTCAAAGTCCCCGTGGTCGCCGTGGGACTCTGCCGGGGCTGTCGTTGTCGTTGTTCGGGTGTCTGGTTGGGGGAGGCCGGTGGCGCCGTCTCTGCGGGTGAAGGCGTCCCAGGCGGGGGTCGGGGCGGGGGCCGGGGTCTGCTGTCGGGGCTCCTCGGTGTTGCCGGCCCAGCTCAGGACCGCGCCGCAGGCGTCGCAGAAGGACTGGCCCGGTTCCGCGACCGTGCCGCACTCCGTGCAGTTCCGGTTGGTCGTCATCGCTGCGGGGTCCTTTCGGCGGACGCGGTCACCTGGACCGTGTACGGCATGTGAGCGGGGCGGGCGGCGGCCACGAGGTGTTCCAGGCGGACCTCGTCGGCCGGGGTGGGGGAGGGCAGCGTGAGGTGGACGTGGAGGTGGGGGCGGGGGGCGCCGGGGAAGGGGCCGAGCGGGCGGGCGTTCCAGTCGGCGCCGCCGCTCTCCGTGATGTCCGGGGTCACGCCGAAGGCCAGCCGGACCGTCTCGGACAGGCCGAGGCGGGTGCCCCGGATGCGGTGCAGGTAGGCGGCCGCCGCCACGGCCGCACGGAGCAGGGGTTCCGGTTCGGTGCCGTCCGTCTCGGCGCCGACCCAGGTGCCGAGCCATTCCGCGAAGTCCAGCGGGGCCAGGGCCGGGTCGAAGTAGCTGGGCAGGCAGTCGAGGACGTTCGGGATCGGGGCGATCACGTCGTCCAGGCCGGCGACGAAGCGCAGCGCCAGGTCGTCGTCGGCGAAGACCGCGGGAAGCATCGCGCCGATGGGCACGGAGGAGCCGAGGCCGTCGATGGAGCCTCTCAACGGACGCCTCCCGTCGAGCTGTTGACGGTCATTCGCCGATCACCCGGACCCGGTGGTCGTAGGAGAAGACCAGGGACGGGGCGTCCAGGTCGATGCGGTCGGTCGGGTCGCCGCGCTTGCCGGTGAGCGGGTCGGCGGGGTGGAGGACGACTTCGTCGACCAGTTCCACGCCGGGGACCCGTTGCAGCACCGCGAAGACCTCGCCCGACTGCACCGGGCGCCCGAACCGCCAGCCCTTGCCGTCCGCACCGCCGGTCAGCGGGTCGAGGTGGCGGTAGAGGGCGTCGTGGGCCTGGTGGCGGACCCGGTCGACGTCCACGCCGCGGAAGGCGTGCACGGTGGCGACGACCGTGATGCCCTGGTAGAAGGGCGGGCCGACCGCCAACCGGGTGCCGATCAACCGGCGTTCGTCCAGGTAGCGGGTGATGCGGTCCAGCAGGGCGTCGCCGGGGACGAGTTGCTCGAAGCGCAGCCGGCCGCCAGGGTCGGGGACCGCCTGGGGTACCACCAGGACCCGTACCGCGTACGAACCGTGCTCGCCCTCCTCGCCCTCCAGGCAGGTGATCCGGGCCGTCTCGGGGGCGGCGCGGCGGGCCAGCTCCTCGTAGTCGCGCAGGGTCACCGCCCGCTCCTGGGCGCGCAGCGTGATCGGGGCGCGCACCTTCGCCTCGGCGACCGTCTCGCCGTCCACTCCGCCGCGCGCCGCCTCCCGGTTGACGACGTCCGCGACGTACGGGATGGAGGACCGCAGGATCTGTACGGCCCCCCGGGCCACGTTGCCGTCCCGGCCGCCGCCCGTGCGGTAGCGGCGGGCCCGGACGACCGCGCCCTTCGGGGCCACCGTGCCGTACTGGCGCAGCGAGCCGTCCGGTTCGCGGACCGCGGGGCCGAAGGCGATGTCGCCGGTCGTCGCGTCAAGGGTGATGTGCCGGTCGTACGGCCCGGAGGCCGCGAAGTGCGGGACGACCTGCCAGTCCACCCAGCCGCCCTCGCCGTCGTGCTCGGCGGTCTGCAGGAGCAGCGGCGGGGTGTCCCCGACGACGGGGGCGTGGGCGAGCCGCAGGCGCTGGCCGGGCAGGCCGGTGGACTCGCCGAGCGCCTCGTCCTCGACGGTCTCCGCGTGGACGGCGGCCGTGGTGCCGCCCACCGTGCAGGCCTCGACGAACCGGACCGTCGGGGAGGTGGTGTAGAAGGGCTGGTCGGAGTGGGGTTCGGTGACCCGGCAGCGCAGCCAGCTCGCCTCCAGGCCGCCGTTGCGGGACAGCACGTGCCCGCCGGGGACGTGCAGCACGACCTCGCCGGGGCGGTTGAGGCCACCCGTGCCGTCCCGGTCGACCTCGCACTCCCGCCAGCCGTCCTCCGTCCACGCCTCCCACACCAGCGGGGGCTGCCGCGGGTCCACGCCGACACCGTCGACCCGGCTGTCCAGGTCCAGGGCGACCGCGCAGTGCGGAACGGCGGCGGAGAGGCCGAGCAGCATGCAGTCACCGGGGTTCGGCGACTCCGTGAAACACAACAGGTCCTTGCCCTCGGCGAGTTCATGGGTGAGGTCGACGACGGCCGCGCCGTGCTGCTGCCGCAGCAGGTGCCGCAACTCGCTCGGCACGATGGTCAGTTCGCGCTCGGTCGCGAAGACCACCGCCTCCTGCGTCTCGGTACGGCGGGTCGCCACCTCGGTGCCGACCGGTACCGGAACCGGGTCCTCCTGGGCCGCCGACAGCCAGAACGTGACCTCCGTGCGGGCGGCGGACGGCGGGAACAGCGTGATGCCGACCAGGTCGAGGAAGGCGAGGTGGTTCTTCTCCGGGACCCGGTTGAGGCGGTACACGAGCTGGTCGGCCATGTGCGCGACCGTCTCCACCAGCGTGATGCCGGGGTCGGAGACGTTGTGGTCGGTCCACTCCGGGGCGCGCTGCTGGATGTAACGCTTGGCGTCGTCGACGAACTGCTGGAAGCGTCGGTCGTCGAGGTTCGGGGAGGGCAGGGCCATCGGGATCAGCGGTCGCTTTCGGAGGAGTCCGAGGAGGCGGGGGGCAGGTCCGGCTCGTCGTGGGAGGGGATGACGTAGAAGGGGAAGACCAGGCTGCGCGGGTTGTTGGTGCCGCGGATCGAGTAGCGGACGTCGATCATCAGCACGCTCGGGTCGGCCCCGGTGGTCACCTCGACGTCCTCGACCTCGATCCGCGGCTCCCAGCGGTCGAGGCAGGCGTGCACCTCGTGCTGGATACGGCCGGCGGTCTGCTCGTTGACCGGGGCGAAGACGAGGTCGTGGATGGCGCAGCCGAACTCCGGCCGCATCGGGCGTTCGCCCGGGGCCGTGGAGAGGATGAGGCGGATGGCCTCCTCCACCTCCTTCTCGCCGCTGACCAGGGCGATGCCGCCGGTGGGCCCGATCCGCAACGGGAACGACCAGCCGGAGCCGACGAACTGCTCTGCCATCAGCCCCGCACCCGCCCCTCGGGGAAGACCCGCCGCCCGCTCACGGGATCACCATCACGGTCAGTCCGCCCATCGTCATCATGCCCAGGACCGGCACCTGGGGGGCCTGGATCCCCACGGTGGTGAGGGAGCTGATCGCGACGGCGGCGTTGCCGCGCAGCGACAGGGCGGCGTTCGCCATCACGTTCACGGCGGCGGCGTTCACGGTGACCGCGCCCGCGGGCGCCTTGATGTCGACGAGTTCCGCGCTCTGGATGGACAGCGGTCCCCCGCTCCTGAGGCTGAGCGCGCCGCCCGCCTTCAGGGACAGGTTGGCGCCCGCCTCGACCGACACCGACCTGCTGCCCTTGATGGAGACGCTGCCCTTGCTGTCCACGGTGATCTCGGTCTGCTGCCGGTCCAGGAAGACGGTGAGCTTGTCGTCGCCGCTGGCCAGCCGGACGCCCTGTTTGCGGCCCCGCTGGTCGAGCAGGTCCATGCGGTTGCCGACCCGGTCGGAGATTGTGTGCCGGGTGGCCCGGCCGCGCATGCCGTCGTGCAGCGGCACGTCCTTGACCCTGGTCGGCTTGTCCTTGCCGTTGTAGAGGCCGCCGATGACGTACGCGTGGTCGAGGGCGCCCCGGTCGAAGGCGACGAGCACCTCGTCCCCGACGTCCATCGGGAACACCCCGCCGCCGCGCACCCCGCCCCACTGCATGGTCCGGGTCCAGTCGCTGACGTAGGTGTCGTCCAGCCACGGGAACTTGAGTTTCACCCGCCCCTGCTGGAGCGGGTCCTGCACGTCGGTGACGAGGGCCTGCGCCACGCTGAGCTGCCGGTCGCCGCCGGCGTCCCCGCCACCGCCGGAGGCGACGCCGTACAGGGACCGCCACTGGCGGCCGCTGACGGTCACCCAGGTCTCGTAGTGCTTGGCGTCGCCGAAGACATGCCGTACCGAGGTGACCGTGTACTTCCCCTCGAAGGGGTCCCCGACGTCCGCGAGCGCCACCGGGACCCCGGGCCGCAGCTTCGGGTTGCCCCGCACGACCACCTCCACCTCGGCGAACGTCGAGGTGACGTCGTCGGAGAGGGCGTCGGCCGCGTACTTCACCTCGGACTGCTTGTCGTACGGCGTACGCGTCTCGACCAGCTTCGTCGTCTTGAACTCGCCGGCCGCCGCGCCCGGGGTGGTGCCGATGCTGTAGCCGGTGTTGGCGGCGGGGGTCACGGTCGCCGTGAGCGTCTTCTTCGTCCGTACGTCCCAGCCGCGCGACTCGACCTTGTTCACCTGGTCGGAGGCGGTGACCGCGGTGCGCAGCCGCAGGATGTCGTGCCCGGCCTCAAGGACGAACGGGCTCTTGTCGCCGTCGGTCTGCGGCGAGGGCGCCCCCGAGGCGCTCTTCTGCTTCACGAACTGGAACTTGCCGTCGGCGTCCACCGACATGACCATCTCGTTCTCGTCGGCGAGCCGCGCCAGGAAGTCCCAGTCGGTGACGTTCGACTGGCTGATGAACTCGTAGACGGTCTTCGTGGCCTGGATCCGCCCGATCGGCACGCCGTCCTGGGCGGCCAGCTTGCGGGCGATGTCGGATGCGGTCTGGTTGCGGTACGCGACGACGCGGCGCTGCCGCATCAGCCGGAACCCGTAGTCGTAGCCCCGGACCACCGCGTAGCTGCCGGTGCCGTCGTACTCGGCCTCCATCCCCGTGACCTCGCCGGTGAGCAGCGGGTCGCCGGTGCCCTGCCCGTCGGAGACCGGCGTGATCACCACCGGGGTGCCGAACTGCACGCCCAGCTTGCCCAGCAGTTTGCGGGCCGGATCCCGGAAGGTCAGCTGGAAGGCGGCGGGCACCCCGACGCCCTGGTCGACGTGGGCGTCGACGAGATACCGCCCGTACTCCGAGGTCGCGGTCAGCTCCTTGCCGCCGATGACGACCTTGATGACGTTCGAGAAAGCGTGCTTCACCATCAGGACCGCACCTCCTCGGCGGCCGGCAACACCAGTTCCGTCCCCGTGGGCAGCCACCCCGGGTCGTCGATGTCGTTCGCGTCCGCGATCGCCCGCCAGGCGGCCGCGTTGCCGTACTCCCGCCAGGCCAGCGACTGCAGCGAGTCCCCGGCGACGACCCGGTGCACGCGCTGCGCGGTGAGCGCCCCGGACGTCGGGTTCTGTCCCGCGGTCTTGCTCGGGATCTCGTGCAGCTGAAGCCGGCAGCTGGCCCGGATCGGCATCCCGCTCGTCCCGAAGAGGGAGTAGGAGACGTCCGCGGAGGCGACGTACGCCGTGAAGTTGGCCGTCGAGAACGAGCCCCACTGGAAGACCACCCAGGGCGGCGACGGCTGCTTGGCCGCGATGCTCTTGCTGGTGACCTCGCAGCAGGCCAGCAGCGACTCCACCTTCTTCATCACGTCGTTGCTGTCCGGGTCGTCGGACCTGTCCAGGAAGATCTCCACGCTCATCTCACGCGGATGGGTGCCGAGGAACTCCGGGAGCGCGCCGTCCCGTTCGATCGGCGCCGCCGACGACTTCCAGTCCGCCCGGCGGGCGATGGACAGCTGCGCCGGGTTGAACTCGAAGCCGAACGTCTTGATGATGCCGCCCGGGCTGGTGCTGGTGCCCACGGGCGGCTCGTGAATCGCGAGGGTGGCCCGCACGAGGCTCTTGCCGGCGCCCCGGCTGCTCCTGGCCATGATCTGATCCGCCTGCCTCTCCGTACGTCCGCTCAGTCCGTGAAGCCGTGGTGGGCGATCTCCAGGACCTCCGTGGCCACGGACGGACTGCCCGCGTCCAGGGACGGCCCCTGCCAGCTCACCGGCAGCACGTCAAGCAGCCCCCACCGGGCCACCTCCGAGCCGTCGGCGCGCAGCGCCGTGATCTGCCCGGTGGGCCGCTCGATCCCCGTCTGCACGGACGAGATCCACTTCGCGACCTTCGAGGTGTCCGGGGTGAGCGGGCGGGTCAGCCGGATGTGGGAGAAGGTGACCCGGGTCGGCAGCTGCCACACGAACCCGTTGTTCCCGCCCTCCTGCCGCTGCTCGATCTCCACCTGCGACGACAGTCCCTCGCACCCGTTGAAGTAGCCGAGGTCCTCGCCGTCGATGGAGAGGCTGAACCAGACTGTGGTTCCCGGGTCCTGGCGATCCATCGGGGGCCTTTCTGTGGAGTGGGTGCACTGTCGTCGTGATCAGTCGTGATCAGTCGTGATCAGGGGCGGAAGTCGCGGAGCTTTCCCACGCGTTCGCGGTCGCGGCGGAGTTCGGTGCGGACGTGGCGGGTGATCCGGTCGATGATCCGGTGGACCAGGGCGTCCACCTGGAACTCGGTGAGGGCACGCGGATCGAAACCGCCGCCCTCGACCGCCGTGTAGCCGGGCGGCGGATCGTCGGCGGACGAGGCGGAGGCGGAGTACCCGGGCGGCGGCGGGTCGTCGGCGGGCGGGGGCTGCCTGGACGTCTGGGTCCGGGGGGCCACGGCGCGCGCGGTGTGGGTGGTGCTGGTCGCCTTCTTCAGCGAGGTCGTGGGGTGGTCGACGGGGAGCGCGGTGGTGAGAGCGTCGCGCTGGACCGTGACGCGGCCGAGGGGGGCGACGGGGAGAGGGCTGGTGGCGGAGATCGGGGTGGTCGGGCGCAGCGGGACGGGCTGAGCGGGCGTGGGCGTGGGGGCGGTGGTGGCCGGCTTGACCGGCAGGGCGGCGGGCGGGGTTGCGGCCCGCTGTACGAAGAGGGGCAGGGGGGCCGCCGGTCCGGTGGCAGGCGGGACGTTTACCGGGAGGGGCGACTGTGCCCGGCGCTGCACGGCAGCCTGGCGGCCTCCGGGACCGGGCGTGGTGGGAGGGGCGGAGGAGGCGGGGGCGACGGTCCGCTGGACGAAGGGGGGAAGGGGCGAAAGCGGTGCAGCCGTCGCCGAAGTGCCCGACGTGGCGGGGCCGGGAACAGTGGGTGGCGGCGGCGTCGCGGGGCCGGTGGGTGCGGGCTGGGCCGGCTGGGCACGCTCGACCGTCGTCGTGGGCAGGTCCGGTGCCGAGGCCCGCTGTACCGGCCGGGGCGCTGCGGGCACCGGACGGGAAAAGGCGGCCGGCTGGTCACCCGCGGAACCACTCGACGGACCACCCGAAGAGCCAATCGCCGAACCAGCCGAAGAACCGCTCGACGAACCGCTCGACGCCGGTTGCCGCTGCACGGACGGCACAGCGGTGCGGCGGCCGGCGGACCCCGCGGCAGCCGGGCTCGCGGCGGGGCCCGTGAAGGGGGCGCCGAGGCCGAGACGGGGTGCGCGGGGGGTGGTCGTACCGGCACGCTGCACGGTGGCGACAGCGGGAGCCGGCGCCGGAGCGGGCCGGGCCGCCGCGGCCGGGCCCGCGGACGATGGGGCGGGTCCCCGCTCGCGCGGACCTGGCGGCGGTATCTGCGCATCCGGCACTGCAGCGGAGGAGGGCTGCGGGCCCTGCGTCGTCCGCCGCTGTACGGGCACCTCACGGCCACCGCTCCCAACCGCGGGCGAAAGCGGAGCGCCGAGGCCGGGGCGAGGGGCGTCCGCGGTCGTCGCGGCACGCTGAACGGGAGCCGGCGCGGAGGCGGGCGGGGCCGCCGCCGTCGAGGTACCGGCCACGGCGTCCCGGCCGGGCTCATTCGGTGGCATCGGCACGGCAGCCGGTACGGCTCCCGTCCCTGCCGGACGGGGCGCTTCCCGTACGGCATCGGTTGCGCCCGCGCCCTCCCTCGTCGTTCGCTGCACAGACGCCTCGCGGCCACCGTTCGCGGCCGGGGACACCGAGGGTCGCGCGCTCTGCGGGAAGGCCGAGGGGCGTGCGGCAGAGGGCGTTGCTCCCGCGGTGGGCGAAGCAGCCGTGACGGCCTCGGTGCCGGTGGCACCGGCGGCCGCCGTGCCGGTCCCGGGCGTCGGTGCCGAACTCGCCCCCGTACGACCGCTTTCCGGCGACGCCGGCGTGTGCCGGGCGGCCGGGCCCGTGACGGCACTGCGCTGCACGGCGGGTGCCCCGGGGCTGGCGGGCGGCTGCTCCGGGGCCGACGTCTTCTTGCCGGGCGACGCGGTCGGAGAGACCGGGGTACGGCCGCCGCTCACCGTCCGCCGCTGCACAGGGGCCTGCGCCCCGGCGCCGGGCATGCCGGAAGGCCCGCCGCTGCCCGGGGGAGCGGCGGGCGGGGTGGGCGTGGAAGAGACTGGAGGGGGTGTCGTCGTAGGAGACGCGGAGGCCGTACGAGCCGTGGCCCCGGGCGACACGGGTGCCGGGGCCGTACCACCGCCACCGCCACCGCCGGAGGACGCCCCGGCCGGAGCCGGACCTGTCGTGCTGGGCCGGGCTGTTGCCGGTCCGCCACCGGACGCGGACCGCTGTACGGCGGCAGGTGCCGGCGCCCGTCCGGGGGCAGCGCCCCGAGGAGCGCGCGGAGTCTGGCCGGAGGAGGTGCCGCCGTCACCGCGCGGGCGCGACCAGCCCCCGCTCACCCGCACCGGATCCCCGCCGCCGGCCGCCTGTTCTACGACCGTGTCCCGCGCCGTTCCGGCCCCCGCCCGGTCACCCTCGCCCGACGCCGGTACCGCGCCCTCGGCGGCCGTCACCCGCGGCGCCGACGGCAACGTACGCCGCTGCACAGCCGTCACCGACGTGCTCGCCGGTGCCTTCGTCAGAGCGCTACGGAGCGGCTGGACGGGAGGTGCCGGCGCGACGCGCGGACCGGTGGCCGGAGCCGGAGCGACCGGAGTCGGCTGCGGTGCCCACGCCACCGGCACCGCTGCCGAGGAGGCCGAGGAGGCGGTCGTCGGCGTGACCGACCGCTGGACGGCAGGCGTCGCCCGCTGCCCCTCCCCCTCCGGGACGGTCGACGGAGCCGACGGGAGTGTCGCGCCCGGCGCGCTCTTCCCGTTCCGTGCCGCTCCCGCCGTCGCCCCCGGCGTCCGCGCGGCCGCACCACCCCCGCGCCGTCCCGCCAAAGGCACCCGCTGCACCGCCGGCGCCACCGAACCAGCCGACCCGGCCGACCCCACAGACCCGGCCGACCCCACAGGCCTGGCAGACCCCACGGACCCGGCCGACCCCACAGACCCGGCCGACCCCACAGGCCTGGCAGACCCCACAGACCCGGCCCGTCCCGCAGACCCGGCAGAGACCGCAGAGCCCGCAGAGACCGCCGAACCGCCCCCGACCGCCCGCAACGGCACCACCGGCACCGACGCCCTGCGACCGGCCGTCGGCCCCGCCTGCCCCGCCGCTCCCGTCGGCCTCGCCAACGGCAGTGCCTGCACGGGGCGTTCGAGGCCGGACACGGCCCCTGCCCCCGCTCCGGGCGTTCCCGCGAGGCCGCCGCCGGCCAGGCGGGCGCTGGACTCGCCGTCCAGGACGGCGTGCGAGCGCGTGGCCGTGAACGACGGGTTCTGCCAGGTCGGCAACCGGCCGCCGAACCCGGCGTCCGCGACCGGCCCGCCCGTCCCCAGCGCACGCTGGATCGGCGGCAGCCCGGACCAGGCCGCCGCCACCACGGGACGCGGCACCTCCGCGGGAGCCTCGGGCGCGTTGCCGGACTCGTCGGCCTCGGGCCCCCGTCCGCGCCCCCGCATCCGATCCCACAGCCCCACCCGTCAGCCCTCCGCCCCGGCGGAGGCCGCCGCCCTGGTCACCAGGGACGCGATCTCAGCCGTGTAGCGGCGGCGGTCGGCGTGCTCCAGGTCCAGGATGTCCTCCAGGTTCCAGTGGAAGTGGTAGGCGACGTACGCGATCTCCTCGTGCAGCCGGTCGGTCGCGTACGTCACGATTCCCCCAGGCGGCTCCCGCCGAGTTCCACTTCGAAGGGCTCGGAGCAGTGCGGGCAGTTGACCGCGGCCCGGGTGTGGCCCTCCGCGTTGATCTGGCGGTAGAAGTCCTGCAGGAACGCCAGGTCGGAGGCGAACATGTTCTCCACGATCCCGTCGTGGACGAGCGGGAGCGTGCCGAGGCGGGTGATGACCCGGCCGAGGAGCACCACCGACAGGAACGCGGGGTTCTCCTGGACGCGGACGTCCCGGAGCGGGATCAGCTCGTCCCGCGCCGTCGACAGGCGCATCACGCCGTCGCGGTGGACGGTGCCCTGCTCGTCGACGTACCCGCGCGGAAGCTGGAACGGGAACTCCGTGCGCAGCACCTCGACGGGCGCCTGCGGTTGCTGAGGGGCCTGGGGCGCCGGCTCCTCCGGTGCGAGCGGCGCGCCCACGCCCCCGGCCCTGACAGCCGAACGCCTCATTACTCGATGACCAGTTCTTCGAACGTGATGGTCACCGTCTCGGTCAGCGCGGACGCCTCGCCGGCCTTCACCGTGCTGGTGTCGATCTTGCTGCACCAGGCGTTGCGCAGGTTGTAGCGCTTCACCGGGTTGTTCTCGAAGTCCATCATGATGATGGAGGCGTTCTTGCGGGCCGTGGTCATCTGGCCGTTGATCGACTCGTTGATCCACTGGGTGAACGACGAGGACTGGGTCATACCGCGGACGACCGTGCAGGTGCCGTTCTTCTTCACGCCCGGCAGGTTGCGGACGTGGTTCTTCCCGTCCGGCGTGTTCTGCTGGTAGGTGATGACGTCCTGCTCCATCGTCATGCCGCTGACCTCGGCGAGGTACTCGACCATCACGCCGTCGATCTGCAGGCCGAAATTGTGCGATGTGAGGGCGTCACCCGGCTGGAGTGTCATGTGTTACTGCCCGTTCTTCTCAAGATTCCTGGGAAACAAGGGGGTGGGGACCCGGGGTCCGCTACTCCTGGAGCTCGCCGCTGCCGCTGCTGAACTGGGCCAGCCGGAAGATCACGAACTCGGCGGGCTTGACCGGGGCGATGCCGATCTCGCAGATCACGCGGCCGACGTCGACCGACTCCGGCGGGTTGGTCTCCTCGTCGCACTTGACGTAGTACGCCTCCTCGGGCCGCTGCCCGAACAGGGCGCCGCTGCGCCACTCGTTGACCAGGAAGGCGGAGATGTTGCGCCGGATACGGGCCCAGAGGTTGTGGTCGTTGGGCTCGAAGACCACCCACTGGGTGCCGATCAGGATCGACTCCTCCAGGTAGTTGAAGTACCGGCGGATGTTGAGGTAGCGCCAGGCCGGGTCGGAGGAGAGGGTGCGGGCGCCCCAGATGCGGATGCCGCGGCCGGGGAAGGCGCGGATGCAGTTCACGCCGATCGGGTTGAGCAGGTCCTGCTCGCCGCGGGTGATCTGGAGCTCCAGGTCGACCGCGCCGCGGATGACCTCGTTCGCCGGGGCCTTGTGGACGCCGCGCTCGGCGTCGTTGCGGGCCCAGACGCCGGCCACGTGGCCGGACGGCGGGATCAGCCGGGACTGGCCGGAGGACGGGTCGAAGGTCTTGATCCAGGGGTAGTACAGGGCCGCGTACTTGGAGTCGTAGCCGGCCGTCTCCTGGCGCCAGACCCGGATCTGGCGGGCGTTGAGGCCGGGCGGCGGGTCGATGACCGCGACCCGGTCGCCCATCAGCTCGCAGTGCGCGATCAGGCCGAGCTGGACGGCCTTGACCTGCTCCAGGTCGATCGCGCCGCGCTGGTAGGCGGCCATCAGGTCGGGGACGGCCACCATGGACACCTCGTCGACGGCCTCCAGGCCGCCGAAACCGGTGCGGTCGGCCGAGTCGCCGAGGTACTCGGCGGGGCCGGGGTGGGAGCCGGCGTCCGCGACGGGGGGCGCGGACGCCGGCGTCTGGGCGGGGGCCGCGAGGGCCACCGTCTGGTTCTCCGGACGGGCCAGCTGCGCGGCGGGCGCGGCCTCGGTCACGGTGATGAGCCTGGAGCGCTCCTTGACCTGCGTGACGACGTAGTTGCGGCCGCCCTTCTTCGCGGTCACGTCGAAGGTCTCGGCGGTCTTGCCGCCGTCCTTGACGACCAGCTTGAAGCGTTCGGCGGGGCCCTCGCCGTCCGGGTCGGCGACCTCGACGCTCAGGTCGCCGGAGGCGATGGCGCTGACGCTGAAGGTGCCGAGCGGCCTGGCCTCGCCGGGCGGCAGCGCGGCCGGGGCGGCGGAACCCCGCAGGGCGGCGGGGGACTTGGCCTCGCCCCCGGCGCCCTCGTCGGTGCCGCCGACGCGGACGACGTACGCCGCCGAGCCGCCGTTGTTGAAGAAGCCGTAGACGGAGTGCGCGAGGTAGTACCCGTCGGTGAACTCACCGAAGGACGCGACGTACTGCGTCCAGTTGGTCACGAGTGTCGGCTCGTTCAGCGGACCGGTCGGGGCCAGGCCCACGAAGGCCGCCACCGACGTGCCCACCCCCTCGATGGGGCGCGAGCCGCTGGCCACCTCCTCGACGTAGACGCCGGGCGACAGGTAGGACGGCATGCTCTGCTCTCCTCGGGGTACGAGACAGGAACGCTTCCCACCCTCGCGCGCGAGCGTGTCCGCCGAAACGGCCGCCGGTGCCCGGGCCCGGGCACATCTGTTGCCCCCAAGGGCAGCCCTGAGGGCAGCCGGTCGCCGTACGTCGCTGGTCACCGGGGAGAGAGCACCTCAACTCCCGTTCGTTAACCGGTCCGTTCAGCGGCTGTCGTCTTGTGGACCCGTCCTGGTCACGCGTTATCCTGCGCGGCCAGGCGGGCTGCGTCCCGTCACGGGCGCCCGCACGCGCCACCAGGACGACGCGGACGGGGCCCCTCGGCTCCCGCCGGGACGGGAGTGCGCGGGATGCGGTGGACACGGAAGCCGGTGCCGGGCGACGGCGGGGCGAGCGGAGCCGGGGTGAAGCACACCGGCCAGGGCGGCGGCGACGGCTTCTCCCGGCGGCAGCCGTCGCTGTCGGGCGTGCGGGGCGGGCTCCCGGCCGCCGTCGAGATGCAGAACCTGCAGAGCACGGCGGGGAACGCCGCCGTGGCCGGCCTGGTCGAAGGCGGCAGGCCGCCCGTCCCGACCCGCACTCCGCCGCCCGTGCCCGCCGAGGCCGGGCAGCAGGGGCCGCTCACGCTTCCCCCGTACCTGAGGTCGATGACCTCGGCGGGCCTGTCCACCGCCTCCCGGCTGACCGGCCACCCGTTCGTCGCCGCCGAGGTGACCCGGGTCACCGGGCAGGACGGCGCCGAAGTGGAGGAGATCCAGCAGGAGCTGGCGGGACGGCCGGAGACCTTCTACGGCCGCGGACGGGCCTTCGCGGTGCGCGGGGCGAACGGGGCGTCGTACGACGTCACCGTCGCCATCAGGGCGCGGGACGAGGAGGACGCGGCCGCGCTGTCGTTCGCGGACAGCGCCCAGGGCGAGGACGCCGACACCAAGGTCGACCATCTGCACAACTCGGCGGGCACGGTGGCCGCCGACACGGTCCGCGCCCGTCAGTGGGGCACCAGCGCCTCCGGAACCGTCCTGGTCCCGACGCCCACGCCCGGTGTCCTGGGCGGCGCGCAGCTCGCCGCCGGGGCCGCCCTGACCTCCACCCAGGACACGCACTCCAACCGCACCGTGTCCGAGCCCCGGACCTTCCGCAGCGGCGGCGGCACGGTCACGGCACCGCGCCGGGTGAGCTTCGTCGTGCGGATCAAACAGCACAGCGCACGGGGCCGGCATGTCGCGAGCGGCGACGGCAGCCTCGTGATGCGCGTCCCGCACGAGCACCTGGTGCCGCACGGCACCGCACGGCCGGTCCCCGGGCCGGAGCTGAGCGAGGAGCAGGCGACCTCCGTGCGGCAGGCCGTGTCCATGGCGGCGCTGGCCGTGGAGGACCCCGGCGGCCCGCACGGCGGCGGAGGCGGTCTGTTCGACACGGTCGCCTCCGTGCTCGCGCCGTCGGTGACCGCGCCCGGCGCGCCCGGCCGGGCCCGGCTGTTCCGGGCCACCTCCGGCACGACCGTGCTGCAGGACCTGCCCCGGCTCCTCGCGGGCTGGGTGCCCGGCGAGGACCTGCCGGCCAAGGACGGCAGTGCCGCGAGCGCGTACCGGATGCGCGCCGACATCGTGTCCCTGACCCCCGGCTGGGGTGCGGGGCAGACCCAGCTGCGCACCCACCAGCAGAGCGCGCACGGCGCGGGCCGCACCGGCTCGAAGGGCGCGAGCGCGCTGTTCGGGGCCGGTCCCGCGGTCGCCGTCGGCGCCCCGGGGGCACCACCGGTGGCCCGGTTCCAGGGCATGGGTTCCGTCGCTCTGAAGAACGCCCGGTTCTCGTCGTCCGACCAGACCGTGGCCACCCGGAAGGGCGCCGAGATCCGCGGTGACAAGGTGCTCTACCTCGGCCGGGTCCGGCTGACCGTGCAGGGCCTGGGGCCCGCGTCCCCCGCGCAGCGGCTGCACCCCGGGCTGCGCACGGCCGAGCACACCCTGGAGAGCTGGGTCAGCCTGAACGCCCGGGAGGCCCGGCACATCGGGCTGCCGCTGCCGGAGGGCACGCAGGCCGACCCCCTTCACCGCAAGCCCACCGAGACCGCGCCCGACGGAACCGAGCGCGAGGCCGAACGCCACCTGCCGTTCGGTGCCGTCGGCAACAGCGTCTCCCTCACCCACCTGGACGTGCGCCCCCTCGTCGAGGCGCTGGAGCGGCTGTTCGCGTCGCAGCCCGAACTGGCGGGCTACCTCCCGGACTTCGGCACCGGCGACCGGTCGCGGGGGAAGATCCCGGACCCGGAGGAGGCCGAGGCGCGCATGCGCAACTACCGCGAGCTGGTCACCGTGCTCTCGGAGACCAACCTGCGGGCGAAGAAGAACCAGCTCCTGGGCGCCGGCGTCCCGGTGCGGCTGCGCCGGAAGTCCACGCTGCACTCCCACGACGTGCAGGTCCGGGTGCGCGGGCGGATCGGCGAGCTCACCTATCTCGGCGACACCGACAACTGGCTGGTACGCAGCAGTTCGGGCGTCGCCTCCGGCGGGCAGACCGGCCGCTCCACCGCCCGCAGGGCCGGCGCGCAGGGCAGCGTCAACGTAACCCCGCTGCCGGGCGCGCTGTCCTTCGGCGTCACCGCCAACGCCGCGGTGGAGAGCGCGCGCCGCGTCCAGGGCGGGCCCGCGGTCCGGGGCGACTCGCTCAACAGCGGTGACGTGACGACGAGTACGTTCGGTACCCGGCTGATGCTCGACGCCAAGGTCACCATGACCACGCGGGAGCGCACCCTGAAACGCTCCCTCACCCCCGGCAGCCCTGGCCGCGAGCAGCCCGAGGCCCGGGCCGTCGCCTCGCTGGGCGACCTCGACGCCGCCGTACCGCAGCACTTCGACGGGAGCGCGGAGGGGCAGGACGTGGAGCTGAGCACGCCCGCCGCGCTCACCGTGGGCGCCGACGAGCACCGCAGGACGGCCGCCCGGCGGTCCAGGCCCGCCAGGTTCCACCTCGCCTCCGGGGCCACCGGTATCCACGACCTGCTCACCCGGCCGCCCGGTGCGGACACCGAACGGCAGGTACGGGACTGGGACTTCGTGGAGACCGTCGGCGACGGCGAACAGTTGCGGCAGCTGGCCTTCCGGCTGCTCGCCCTGGCCGCGCGCAAGGGCGACCGGGACAAGCCGGGCGACACCGCCTACCAGGCGGAGGGCCTCGCCCCGCGCCTGGCGCTGGAGGAGCGGCTCGGCCCGGAGGCCGTCACCGCGGCCCTGCGGCAGGCGACCCGCACCGGCTGGGTGGTCGGCGACCTGCGCCACGCCCGGCGCGCGGCCGCGCTGAACGGTGCGGTCGGCACCCGGCTGGCCCTCACCGGTCCGCGGGTCCTGCACCGGCGGCCGGAGCAGAGCGGGGCGGGCGGGGCCGGCGTCGAGAACATGGTCCTGGGCGGCCATCAGGCGTCGGGGCAGCACGCGTCGACGAAGAGCAAGGCGGTGACCTTCAACGGCACCGGGTCGGAGCGCGGCTCGGGGTGGTCCCTGGCCCAGAGCGTGTCGCCCGCCTTCGGCCAGGCGACGACCACGACCGACACCTCGACGACCGGCGGCACGATCGAACGCAACTCCGTCCATCCGCGCTCCAGGCCGCTCTACCTCGTCCAGTGCGACCTGTCCGCGTGGATGGTGGCCGAGGTCGCGGTGAACGGCCGCGGCCCGTACGCGATGTCGCAGCGGCTGACGGTGCCGGGCGCCGTCGGACTCTGGCTCACCGAGCCGCAGTTGCGGAAGGCGGGCCTGCGGACGCCGGAGGAACGGGCCCGGGAGCAGGAGCAGGCGCTGGCGGAGACCGCGGCGAAGTGGCGGCCGGCGCCCGGCGACCCGGCGGCGGGCACCGCCGATCCGGGCTCGGAGTCCGGACCGCGGCAGGGAATGTCGGAGAAGGCGAGGGGCAAACTCCCGGAACGGGCGCAGGGCCGGCTCCCGGAACGGGCGCAGGGCTCCGGTGGCCGGGACGCCGGCGGGCAGGGGCAGCAGGCCGGTTCGACCGCACCGCCGCGGGACGTGTCCGGCGTACCGGCGCTCGCCGCGCACCTCCCTCTCGGGGCCGGCCTGGTCGACGGCATGCCCGACTTCGTGCCGCTGCTCGGGCGGCTGCGGGCGGCGGTGCGGGACCGGGCGCTGGCGGAGGACCTCCTGCCGGCACGGGTGCTGGACGACCGGTTCGAGAACGTGCAGCGGCTGCTGCGGGTGCTGGACCAGGACGGCGCGGTGGGCCTGCTCGCCGGCGCCATGGACGGCGGCGTTCCCGTCGAGCTGCTGCGGAACAGTTCCGTCCCCGGCCGTCGGGCCACCTCGTACTGGGCCGTCTTCCACATCCGCCGCACCGGGCCCGGCACGGTGGCCGGGCCCTCGGGCAACGACCGGGAGATGGAGTTCGCGACCGTCGCCTACTCACAGCGTGCGACCAGCAGCCAGGAGAGCCTGACCAGCGGAGTCGACGCCTCGCTGACCGGTGCCGGCAAGCCGCACGACGACCTGGTCGGCAGCGCGGGCGCCGTCGCGGGCCCCGGCATCGGGAAGACCACGTCGACCAGGCAGGCCGCGTCCGCCCGGACGCAGACCGGGCTGCGCACCATCGTGGACACCGAGGCGAACTCGGTGAACGTGACGGTCCCCTTCCAGGCGGAGCTCGAACTGCACTCCGCCGACGGCCGGCTGGCCTCCGTGACCCTCGACGGCTCCTTCCTGCACCGCGTGCTCGACAACGACCTGAAGGCCGTCGCCCGCGCCCGGCCGGAGCGCGCCGCGGAACCCGCCCGGGGCAGCGCGGCCCCGGTGCGCGACGCCACTGCCGCCGCCCTGGCCGCGTGGCGTGCGGACGGCACCGAACTGCCCATGGAGGCACAGGTCAACGGCTTCCGGGGCGCACCGCAGATACGGGAGCTGATCGGCCGGGCCATGACGCAGGCACACGCCGGCACCGGCTTCCGGAAGGCCGGTGACGCGGCGCACTACGCCCAGCGGGAGGCGGTGTCCACCGAGTGGCTCACGGCGGCGCTGCCCCTCCTGGTGTCGGCCGGTGCGCAGCTGCCGCCGGTGCACGTGTCCGGCGTGGAGGGCCAGGACATCGCCTGCTCCCTGCACGCGCGGCTGCGCGACGGCGAGATCCTCGGCAGCGGCGACAAGATGACCTTCGAGACGGTCGCGCAGAGCGGCCCCGAGGGGCGCCCGGCGGCCACCGACGCACAGCACGCCTCCCACCACGGCCGTTCCGCGCACGCCATGGGCGGCGAGGGCCCGG
This sequence comes from Streptomyces hyaluromycini, assembly GCF_002217755.1. Taxonomy (GTDB): domain Bacteria; phylum Actinomycetota; class Actinomycetes; order Streptomycetales; family Streptomycetaceae; genus Streptomyces; species Streptomyces hyaluromycini. The sequence continues at coordinate 613,998 of NZ_BCFL01000017.1, forward strand.
TCCGCGCCGACTACTCGGGCATGAACAACGTCCCCGGCACGTACGGCCGCGACGGCGGCCCCACCGACGCCGCGGACAACGCCTCCGGCACGGTGCCGCTGCAGAAACCGAAGGCCGCGTCGGTGCTGGTGCAGTTCACCCTGCAGGTCAGGGCCGTGGCCCGGGTGCGGCAGCGGCACACCGGGGCGCTGCGGGATCCGGCGCGGGCGGTCGGCGTGCAGGACCACACCCTCACGTACCCGGTGGTGATCCGGATGCCCGAACCGGCCGTACGGCGCATGGCGGCCGCCGCGGGGGGCGGGCACGCGCCGGCCGACCCGCATCGCGTACTGGCCGCGGCGGACGGAGAGTCCTGAGGATGTTGCCCCCGAGGCTGCCCGAACGTCCCTTGCCCACCCGGCCCCGGCACTCGTAGTTGTGGTCGAGGGTTCGTCGCCGAAAGGTAGTTCATGCACGCGCAGGAGGAACACGACCAGGCCGGCCGCCCGCAGGCCGCCCGCCGCCCGGCGGCACGGGAGGCGTCCGCCGGTGCGGACCGTACGGCCGCGACCGGCACCGCGGCCGGGCTGCTCGCTCTCCAGCGAACGGCGGGCAACGCGGCGGTGGCCCGCACCGTCGAGGCGTCGCGCCACCGGCACGACGCGAGTTGCGGCCATCTGCCGGCGGTGCAGCGGCAGGCGGCCGGCGAGGAGCTCCACGAACACGACGCGGCCTGCGGCCACGTGCCGGCGGTGCAGCGCCGGGCTCTGGTCCACCGGGTGATCGAGTCCCCCGGCCAGGGCATGGACCAGGCCCTGCAGTCGGAGATGGAGACGCGTTTCGACGGCGCGGACTTCAGCGGCGTACGGGTGCACACGGGCTCCCTGGCCCGGGAGTCGGCGAAGGAACTCGGCGCCAAGGTGTACACCACCGGCCGCAACATCGTGGTCGGCGACACCATGACGAAGGAGGACTGGGCCCACGAACTGACCCACTACGAGGACCAGTTGAAGGGCCCTGTCCCCGGTACGGACACCGGCACCGGGGTCAGCATGTCCGACGTGAACGACTCCGGCGAACGGCACGCGGTGAGCAAGGCGCGGCGCGTGATGAGCGGGCCGGTGCCCCAGGTGCAGCGGGAGCCGGTGAACACCGGGTCGGGCACCGCCCCGGCCCCGGTGCCGGAAGGCGCGGGCCCGGTGGCGGTGCAGCGCGTGCTGAGTCCGGGGTTCGTCGAGGACGTGTCCGAGAAGCTGGGCATCGAGAAGGGCACCGTCAAGCTCGTCAAGGTGCCGAACGGCATACCCGCCGACCGGAGGTTCCGGGACTACGAGGAGGGGTACGTCATCGGCCTGACCGGCGCCGAACTGGACGAGAGCGTGCAGTCGCTCAACAACTACCCGGACGGGAACACCCCTGCCAGCGCGGTGGTCGACCAGGCCGGCGGGGGCGGCTACCTGCGGGAGTCCGGCATCATCCTGGTCAACGCCGACCCGCCCGCCAAGTTCACCTTCGACCAGGTCGTCCAGCACGAGATGGGTCATCTCCAGCAGGCCCAGGCCGGGTTCGACATCGACATGTCCGGGGCCAAACGAGCGCTGGTGGAGTACCACAACATCCTGGTGAACGAGAACCGGTTCGCGGACGAGATGCGCCTTGAGTACACGGACGCCGACAACAGCCTGTCGAGCAGGGCCAGGGAGCAGGCCGAGGCGAACGACGAGACGAGGCCGTTCACGCCGTTGAGCAACCCGTGGCGGTCGATGACCGGTTATGTCGCGGCGCACGGTGGCGGAGCCCAGCAGGACCTGTTGCGTGCGATCGAGACCGAGCTGAGGGACGCGAAGTACGACGAGAAGGCGGGCAAGGGCCGGTTCGCCCCGACCTTGCGCGAGAAACTCCAGCGACGCGTCGCGACGATGTACTGGAACCACATGTTCCCCGCTTAGCAGGTCGGGAAGGAGGCCGGAAGGCGTTTGAGCCCTGCCTCTCGGGGCACCGGAGCTGCCCCGACGCCTCCTGTGCCGTCCCGCCCGCGGCGCTAGCGTCTTGACGTGAGCCTCTGGACCTCCCTGGAACCCGCCTCCGCGACCGTGGACCCGGGCGCTTCGACCCGCGTACGCCTGCGGCTTCGCAACACCGGTGACGTCGTCGACGAGTACCGCTTCGAACCGGTGGGCCCCGTCGCCCCCTGGACGACCGTCGAGCCTCCCATGCTCCGGCTCTACCCGGGGACCACGGGCACGGTGGAGCTGACCTTCGCCCCGCCCCGCACCCCGGACGCCACGGCCGGCCCCAACCCCTACGCGGTCCGCATCACGCCCACCGAGCACCCCGAGGCCGTCACCGTCCCCGAGGGCAACCTCACCATCACGCCCTTCACGGAACTGCGCGCGGAACTGGTCCCGCCCACCGTCAAGGGCCGGTTCCGGGGCCGCCCCAAGCTGGCCATCGACAACCTCGGCAACACCAAGCTCACCGCCTCCGTCAGCGGCAGCGACAACGGCGACCAGCTCGCCTACGACCTGCACCCCAGCAACGTCCAGATCGAACCGGGCCGCGCCGCCTTCGTGAACGCCACGCTGAAGCCCCGGAGGATCATCTGGTTCGGACCGAAGGAGCAGCGGCCCTACCAGCTCACCGTGCAGCGGTCGGGGGTGAAGCCGGAGCCCGTCGACGGGACGTACATCCAGCGCGGCTTCCTGCCCCGCTGGCTCGCCACCCTCTTCGGCACCCTGATGGCCCTCGCCGTCACCTTCGCGCTGATCTGGTTCAACTACAAACCCCACGTGCAGAGCCTCGCCCAGGAACAGCCCGTGGAAGCCGGGGTGAGCAGCATCGCGCCCAGCCCCTCGACGACCCCGACCCCGCCCCCGGCGCCCACCGAGACACCCGCCGCCGCGCCGGCCGCGGACCCGACCACCGAGGCCGCAGGCAACGGCGGCGGAGGCGGCGGGGGCGGCGGCGCGACGGCCACCGTGACCGCCAAGCCCAAGCAGGACACCGCGGCGACCGCCGTCAACCGCCTCGCCGCCGACGACCCGTCCGGGCGGCACATCTGCTACCGCTCCTACGTCCAGGGCAGCGGCTGGCAGAAGCCCGTCTGCGACGGCACCATGTCCGGCACCGTCGGCAAGAACGTGCCGATCAAGGCCATCAACCTCGCGGTGTACGGCGTCCAGGGCTCCGCCGCCAACTGGTTCCACTACGACTCCCAGTCCACCAACGGCCAGGGCACGTGGTACCCGAACTGGACGGCGATCATCGCCGACGGCAAGGACAACTACATCGGCAGCACCAAGGCGGCCGACCCCTACATCGAGGGCTTCGCCTTCAACGTCGGCAGCGGCCAGAGCTGCAGCAGCGCGAAGGTCCGCGACCACGACTGGGGCGACCAGTGGTGCAAGGGGGCCCGCAGCGACAACAACGCACTCGACTTCGTCGGCACCCTCGACAACACGCTCTGGCTCGAAGCCTTCAAGCTGACGGTGACCCCGTGACCCTGTGGACCTCCCTGGAACCCGCCTCCGCGACCGTGGACCCGGGCGCTTCGACCCGCGTACGCCTGCGGCTTCGCAACACCGGTGACGTCGTCGACGAGTACCGCTTCGAACCGGTGGGCCCCGTCGCGCCCTGGACGACCGTCGAGCCGCAGACGCTCCGCCTCTACCCGGGGACCACGGGCACGGTGGACCTCACCTTCGCCCCGCCCCGCACCCCGGACGCCACGGCCGGCCCCAACCCCTACGCAGTCCGCATCACACCCACCGAGCACCCCGAGGCCGTCACCGTCCCCGAGGGCAACCTCACCATCACCCCCTTCACCGAGATCCGCGCGGAACTGGTCCCGCCCACCGTCAAGGGCCGGTTCCGGGGCCGCCCCAAGCTGGCCATCGACAACCTCGGCAACACCAAGCTCACCGCCTCCGTCAGCGGCAGCGACAACGGCGACCAGCTCGCCTACGACCTGCACCCCAGCAACGTCCAGATCGAACCGGGCCGCGCCGCCTTCATCAAGGCCACCCTCAAACCCCGGAAGATCATCTGGTTCGGGCCCAAGGAGCAGCGGCCGTACGCCCTCACCGTCCAGCGGGCGGGCGTCCGTCCACAGCCTGTGGACGGCACCTACATCCAGCGCGGCTTCCTGCCCCGCTGGCTCGCCACCCTCTTCGGCACCCTGATGGCCCTCGCCGTCACCTTCGCCCTGATCTGGTTCAACTACAAACCCCACGTGCAGAGCCTCGCCCAGGAACAGACCCAGGAAGCCGGGGTGAGCAGCATCGCGCCCAGCCCCACGGCCAGCGCACCCCTCGCCGCCGCACCGGCGCCGTCGCCGACCCCGACGGAGCAGCAGGCGAACGACGGCAACGGCTCGTCCGGCACCCAGGCGGGCGGCGACGGCGGCCAGTCCCAGCCGGCCCCGCAGGCGACGAAGAAGAAGACCGCGAAACCGGTCGTCCCGGCGACCGACATCCTGCTCCGCAACACGACCACCAAGAAGTGCGCGGACATCCCCGGCTACGGCGACGGCACCAGCAACGGCCCGGTGCGGGAGTACACCTGCGACGAGACCACCAACGACAACCAGCTGTGGAACCTGGAGGTGCAGTACCAGAAGGACGGCCCCGGCTCGTCCGCGCTCTTCCAGATCCGCAACGCCAAGGACCAGTTGTGCATGGACCTGCCCGACTACGGTTCGGCCAAGCTGTCCTCGCCGATCACCGAGTACAAGTGCGACGGCACGAAGGCCGACAACCAGCTGTGGTGGATCGACAAGCAGCCCAGCGGCGCCTACTGGATCCGCAACTTCGCCAGCGACAACCTCTGCCTGGACGTCGCGGGCTACAGCACCGGCGGAAACGACACCAACCTCACCCTGTACTACTGCTCGGACAGCGACGACCAGGAGTGGCAGATCGTGCGCCCGTCGGGGGACTGAGGTCCGGGGGGCCGGTTCACCAGCTCCCCGGTACCAGGCGGCCCGCCTTGCGGTACTCGCGGCGGGCGCCCTCCAGGAGGTCGGCCGCGGTGAGGGGCCGGTCGCGGGCGGCGGCGAGGTAGGCGGCGGTCACCACCGCGCTGCGGATCGCGCCGCCGGACAGTTCGAAGTCCCGGGCCAGCCGGCGGAGTTCGATGCCCGCCTCGCTGGGGACGTGTACCAGGCCGTGCCGCCACAGGGCCAGCCGCTGCTCCTCGTCCGGGAACGGGAAGTCGATCACCAGGTCGAGGCGGCGGGTGAAGGCCTCGTCGATGTTGGCGCGCAGGTTGGTGGTGAGCAGCGCGATGCCGTCGAAGGCCTCCAGGCGCTGGAGGAGATAGGCCGACTCCAGGTTGGCGTACCGGTCGTGGGCGTCCTTGACCTCGGAGCGCTTGCCGAAGACGGCGTCGGCCTCGTCGAAGAGCAGCACGGCGTCGGTGCGGTCGGCCTCGGTGAAGATGCGTTCGAGGTTCTTCTCGGTCTCGCCGACGTACTTGTCGACGACGGAGGAGAGCTGGACGACGTACAGGTCCAGGCCCAGCTCGGCGGCGACGACCTCCGCGGAGAGGGTCTTGCCGGTGCCCGACTCGCCCGCGAAGAGGCCGAGCACCCCCCGTCCCCTGCCGCCGCCCGCGCTCAGCCGCCAGTCGCCGAGCACCCGGTCGCGGTGCCGGGCGCGCAGCGCCAGTTCCCTCAGTTCCGTGAGCGGCCGTTCGGGCAGCACCAGGTCCCGCCAGTCGACGGCGGGCCGGATCCGGCGGGCGTGCTGTTCGAGGCCGGAGGCGGACTGCTGGCGGGCGCCCAGCCGCAGATGGGCGGCGGTGAGCGCGGTGCCGTCGAAGGCGGCGAGGGCCTGCGCGGCACGGGCCGCCCGGACGAGCCGGTCGCCGCCGAGGTGGTACGGGGCGACGGTGACCGCGAGGTCGAAGCCGGGCTCGTCCGGCAGCAGGGCCGCCCAGGCGTCCGGGGCGGCGGCGCGCCGGGAGGGCACCTCCAGGACGAGCGGGTCGCGGTGGTCGCACCACTGGGGGTCGTAGGCGCGGGCGGACGTGAGCAGCACGGTGACGTCCGAGGTGGTGGCGCTCAACGCCCCCAGGAAGGTGCCCGGTTGGTCGCTGTCGACCAGGATCGCCCGGCCGCTCAGGCGGGCCTCCCGCAGCAGTTCCGGGATCCGCTCCCCGGGCCCGGTGTAGTGCAGCACCGCCCGCCCCGCGAGCCGCAGCGCGGCCGTCGCACTGCCGAGGCCCTCGCCCTCCCGCCGCTCCCGCAGGAAGGCGAAGAGCGGCCCGGCGCCGATCAGCGCGGCCAGCCGGCCCACGAACTCCGCGTCGGCGGGTTCGCTGTCGTACGACGGCACCCGCAGGAATCCGGTGAGCGCCGCGTCCGGGGTGTCGTCGCCGAGGAGGTGGGCCAGGACCCGGTCGGGGACGCGCAACGAGCGGCTGAGGAAGGGGCGTTCGGGCTCCTCGACGGTGAGCAGGCCGAGCGCGGTGAGCGGGGCGGTGGGGTGGAAGCGGGCGCGGGCCGCCGCGAGGTGCGCGGGGGCGCCGTACAGGTCGAGGGCGAGGCCGACGGTCGCGCGGCGGCGGCCGACGTCGTCGTTGAGGTAGCCGTACAGCGGCTCGAAGGTGCGGTCGAGGTCGGGGGCGAGGGCGATGAGGAGGAGGGCGGTGTCGAGCGGGGTGAGACGCAGGCGGCCGGCGAGGTCGGCGAGCGGGTCGGTGAAGTCGCCGGTCAGGAGGGGAAGTTCGGCCGGTTCCGGCTCGGGGCGCAGGAGGTGCTGTACCGCTTCCTCGGAGAGGTAGAGGCCGCGCAGCGGGTCGCCGGCCGTCGGGTCGTCGGCCGAGCGGTGGGCGACGAGGGCGGCGACCCGGTCGCGCAGCGCGGACAGCCGGGCGAGAAGCGGGGCGGCCGGCGCCGGGGAGACGTCCAGGGTCACGCCCGGCCCCTCCGGGCGGCCGTGGCCTCGGCGACCTGGCCGGGCCGGTGGGCCCGCTCCTCCAGCACCGGGGCGGTGTCGTCCAGCCCGTCGCGTACCCGCACGGCGGCGCCCTCGGTGACCGGCGGACCGGCGTCGTACTCGGGGTAGGCCGGGAACGGCGCCGTGATCACGACGTCCAGGGACGGCTTGAGCTCGCCGCCGAGCGCCGACCAGATCTCGGCGAGGGAGCGCGCCTCGGTCTGGATGCCGGCGCAGGACAGGGGCACCGTCAGCCCCAGCGCGCCCAGCGAGCCCGGCAGTTCGTTCGGGTGGATCAGCTCCCGCGGGATCAGGGTCGCGAGCACGGCGCTGATCAGCCGGTGTTCGTCCTCGGGCCGCTTGGTCCACGCCGTCACCAGGTACGACAGCCGGAACCAGCGCGGCGGCTGGCGGCGCTTGACCACCACGTCCCGCTCGTCACGGATGTCGACGTGCCCGCGCTGCCGCCGGTGCACGTCCTCGCGGATGTCGTACAGGTAGCTGTTGATCACCGGCCCGTTGCGGCGGGCCGACCAGTCGCGGGTCGGGGCGTCGAAGGAGACCTCGATGCCGGAACCCTCCAGCGCACCGCTGGTCAGCAGGTTCCGCAGCACCTGGTCCACCTCGTGGATCACGCCGTACTCACCATCCCTCGGCACTCACCCCCCATCCTGCCCTTCGCCCGCGCCGCCCCCGCAGGCACGGCCGGGCAGACCGCCCTGCCCCGGAACCGGTGTCCGCTGCCCGATCGGTCAGATGTAGCCTTCCCGGAGGGCATGGGCCACGGCGTGGGCCCGGTTGCGCAGATGCAGTCGGGTCGTCAGCCCGTGCATGACGTTCTTGACGGTCCGCTCGGAATAGGACAGCTTGCTGGCGATCTCAGCGGTGTCGAGTCCCTCGGCGACCAGCCGCAGTACGTCCACCTCGCGGGCGGACAGCCCGGAGGCCGGGGCGCCCGGGCGGCCGGCGGCGCTGCGGTGCAGGGTGCCGACCTGGTTGATGAGCCGGCCGAGCAGGTCGGCGGGCAGGTCGCCGTCGCCCCGGGCGGCCGCAAGGACGGCCTGCACTATGCGGAGTTCAGTGGCCTCGTGGCGCCATACGATGGCCCCGACCCCGCACTCGATCACATCGAGCAGCTCGGTCTCGCGCAGCGCCCCGACCACGAGTACGGCCCGCGCCCCCTCACTGCGCACCACCCGGCGCAGCCGGGTCAGTTCCGGTTCGTCGAGGCTGTCGCTGATGAGCAGCGCCACCGTGCCGGGCCCGGTCTCGGACTCCTCACGCACCTCGATCTCCGGGTGCCGGCGCAACTGGCTGAGCGCGCCCTCGCGGGAGATCGGATCGGGTGCGTGCACCGCCACGGGTGTGCGACCGACCGACGCAAAAGAGCTGTTGCTGACCAACCGCTTCCCCTATGTCCACGTGCCCGTCGCCTCCGAGGGAACAGTGACGGGCGGTAGTACTCCAGCCTGGTGTGACCAAAGGGGCAAGGACAATCGTGGAGCACCACGAGAAGGACCACGAGATGTTCGGGGGACGAGTGGGGGGTGCTTGGGCTTGCGGGTGCGCTGCGGGTGCATCGTGGCTGGTCGCGCAGTTCCCCGCGCCCCTAAAAGAAAGGGGCGCTGCACGAGCGCCCCTTCAGGGGCGCGGGGAACTGCGCGAACAACCCCCACCGGCCCGCAGCGCACCCACAACCCCAGGCACCCCCACCCAAATCCACAGCCCCGTATCAAATGTGCCACCCATGCAACAAACCCCCGCACCTCCCCACCACACCACAACCTCTCCCACCTCCACCCGCTCTAACCCCCCGAACCCACCAGCGCACCGCGAGGAGCCAGGCATGACCCAGCCGTCCCCTGAACTCGCCGACGCCATGCACCTGTTGGCCGAGGAAGCCGAGCGCACGCGGTCCGGCGGCGGCCGGCTCGTGCTGCTCCGGGGCGCCACCGGAACCGGCCGCACCACCGTCCTGGAGGCCGCCGCCGAACAGGCGGCCGCCCTCGGCCTGAAGGTCCTCCGTGCCCGCTGCTCGCCCGGCGACACATCCATCTCCTTCGCCACCGTCCTGCAACTCCTCGGCCCGGTCCCGGAGTTCGCCGACCTCGCGGTGGACGGGGACGAGCGGGCAACCGCCGCCGGACTCTGGCGGGTGCTGCGCGCCTACGCCGAGGACTCGCCCCTCCTCGTCGCCGTGGACGACGTCCACCTCGCCGACGCCCCCTCGCACCGCTGGCTCGTGGAGTCCGCCCGGCACATAGACCGCTTACCGATCCTCCTCGTCGTCAGCGAACGCAGCCAGTACGACCTCGATCCGCCCGCCCCCGGCTTCACGCACACCCTCCCGCCGGCGCTGGTCCGCACCCACACCCTCGCCCCGCTCGCCCCCGCGGCGGCCGCCGCCCGGGTGCGGGCCAAGTTCCCCGACGCGTCCCGGCTCTGGACCGACGCTTGTGTGCACGCGGCGGCCGGCAGCCCCCTTCTGCTGGGCGCCCTCCTCGACGACCTCGCCGAGAGCCGGCACCCGGACGTGCCCGAGACGACGGCCGCCCTCTACCCGGGCGCCTACCCGGCCGCCGTGCAGTGGTTGCTGGACAGTGCGGGACCGGCCACCACCGAGGTCGCCCGCGCCCTCGCCGTCCTGGAGGAGGACCCCGGCACCTGCCTGGCGGAGAACGAGATCACCCCGCTCCTCGCGGAACTCGCCGACGCCGACCCCACCCGGGTGGCCGGCTGGCTCACCGCCATGACCAACCTCGGCCTGCTCACCCTGGGCGCCGACGGCCGCCCCCACTTCCCGCACCCCCTGCTGCGCGACGCGATCCTCGCCGGTGTTCCGGCCGCCCGCCGCCGCACCGCCCACCGGGCGATCGCCGAGGCGATGCTGCACCAGGACGCCCCCGCCGAGGCCGTGGCCCGGCAACTGCTCGCCACCGGCCCGGTGGACGCCCCCTGGGCGCTGCCCCTGCTCCAGGACGCGGCGGCCGTCGCCCTCTACGAGGACCGCGCCGAGGACGCCGTCGGCTATCTGCGCCGCGCCCTGGAGGAGCCCCTCTCCGGCGGCCACCGGCAGCGGCTGCTGACCGAGCTGGGCTCGCTGGAGTACGCGGCGCCCCGCTCCTCCGCCGCGATCCCCCGTCTCGCCGAGGCGGTCCGGCTGCCCGCCGCCCCGCAGGACCGGGTGCGCGCGGCCGTCGCCCTCGGCACCGCGCTGACCGGCCGGGGCCGCACCCGCAAGGCCGTCGAACTGCTCCACTCGGTGGACGTCGAACTGGACGGCCACCCCGACCTGGTCCGCACCCTGCACACCGCCTCCGTGCTCCTGTCCGACCAGGACCAGGAGGTACGGCAGGAGGTCTACCGGCGGCTGTCCGAGACCGCCGACCGCTCCCCCGAGCTGGTCGGCACGGCGGGCCAGGCCCTGCTCGTGCGGCACGCGGCCTCCGCCGGCCTCACCTCGGCGCGGGACGCGATGCGGCAGCTGCGCTCCCTGCTCGCCGAGCCCGCCGACCCGCTCACCGAGCCGTTCCTCGTCGGTACGGCGGCCACCGTCGCCCAGTGGGCCGACGAACTCGACGAGGCGAACCGGCTGGTGGACCGCGGCCTGGCCGGGCAGCGCCCCGACCTGCTGCACCCCATGCACCAGGCCCTGCTGAACAGCCGTACGGACATCGCTGCGGCCCGCGCCGACTACGCCCGCCTGGCCGTCGTCCCGGACGCGGTCACCCCCACCAACAGCCATGCGCACACGCTCGTCGCCCTCGTGGAGACCGGCCGGACCGCACAGGCCGCGGGCCTCGTCGCCGGGATCGACCTGCGGGAGGCACCGGACTCCTGGGAGCTGAACCGGTTCCTGTACGCGCGGGGCGTGGTGCGGGCGGCCGCCGGTGACGCGGCCGCGGCGCTGCACGACTTCCTGGAGTGCGGCCGCCGCCAGACGGCCCGTGAGGTGATCAGCCCGGTGGTCACACCGTGGCGTACGGCCGCCGCCGAGTGCCGGCTGGCCCTCGACCGCCCGCTGGAGGCCATCGCCCTGGCCGAGGAGGAGCTGCGGCTGGCCCGGGTCTGGGGCACCCCGCGCACGGTCGGCCGGGCGCTGCGCGTCCTCGGTACGGCGACCGGCGGCCGCCGCGGCCTGGAGCTCACCGAGGAGGCCGTACGGCTGCTGCGGGACGGCGGCCCGGCCGGTACCGAGCCGGCGCTCGCCCTGATCGCGCTGGGCCGCCAGCTGACCGCCGCCGGTGAGGCGGCCCGCGCCCGCGACTGTCTGCGGGAGGCCGAGGAGCACGCCGAACGGCTCGGCGCGGTACGGCTGTTGGAGCTGGCCGAGGGGATCCTGCGGAAGGGCGGGGCCCGCTCCGCCAGACGCCGTACGGGCGCCGCCTCCCTCACCGGCAGTGAGCGTCGGATCGCCGAACTCGCCGCCGAGGGCCGCACCAACGTGGAGATCGCGGCCCTGCTGCATCTGGCCCGCCGCACCGTGGAGACCCATCTCACGCACACCTACCGCAAGTTGGGCATCCGCCGCCGCACGGACCTGCGCCCGGCCCTGGACCAGACCGTCCCCCACCCGTGACGGAGAAGACCGGCCGCTCCGGGCCGGCGGCCGCGGGGTGGCCGGCGATTCCGGGACACCGGCGGGCGGGCGCGCTGAGGTGCGCCGGTGCGTGTCAGGGGGCGAGCCAGTGGCCCGCCGCCGCGAGCAGCGCCCGTACGCCCGTCTCCAGCGTCGGGTCGGGGGCGGGGGCGAAGTGCGGGGAGTGGTTGGAGGGGATCTGCGGGGGGATGCCGTCGCGGACCAGGGCCTCCAGGTCGACGCCCTCGTAGAGCTTGTGGTCGGCGCCGCCGACGAACCAGTAGACCGAGGGCACCCCCAGGGCCGTACCGAAGGCCCCGAAGTCCTCGCTGTTGGGCACCGGTGAGGTCAGCTCGAAGGTGAGGCCCGGGAATTCGGCGGCCAGCGCGGCCTGGACGGAGGCGGTCGCCGCGGGGTCGTTGTGGGTGACCGGGAAGGAGTCGATGGGCTCGAACTCCGGTTCCTTCGGCGCGGCGGAGGCGGCGGACTCGGCCCGTACGATCCGCTCGACCGCCGCCAGCACGCGCTCCCGGACGGCCTCCGTGGCGGTCCGTATGTTGATCTTCAGCTCGACGGTGTCCGGGATGATGTTCTCCTTCGTCCCGCCGTGGATGGAGCCGACCGTGACGACGGCCTGCTGGCCCGCGGCCACCTCCCGGGAGACGACCGTCTGAAGCCGCATCACCACGGCCGCGGCCAGCACCACCGGGTCGACGGTGGCCTCCGGCGTGGACCCGTGCCCGCCCCGCCCGAACAGCGTGACCCGCATGCTGTCCGCGCCCGCCATCAGCGCCCCCGCCCGGGTGCCGACCAGCCCGGCCGGCGCGGCCGCCACATGCTGGCCCAGGCACACGTCCGGCCGCGGGAACCGCTCGGCGAACCCGTCCGCGAGCATCTTCGGCGCCCCGCCCACCTCCTCGCCCGGCTGGAACACCGCGACCACCGTCCCCCGCCAGCCGTCCCGCACCGCGGCCAGCCGCCCGGTGGCCCCCAGCAGCCAGGCGACATGCATGTCGTGGCCGCAGGCGTGCATCACCCCGTCGGTCTCCGAGGCGTACGCCAGCCCGGTCTCCTCCCGGACCGGCAGCGCGTCCATGTCGGCCCGCAGCAGCACGACGGGCCCGTCCCCGTTGGCCAGCACCCCGACCACCCCGGTGCCGCCGACCCCCTCGGTGACCTCCCAGCCGCCCTGCTCCCGCAGCCGCCCCGCGACGACGGCCGCGGTCCGCTCCTCCTGGAAGGACAGCTCAGGATGCGTGTGCAGATCCTCGTACAGCGCCCGCAGCTCGGGGAGCTCTTCGCTCAGGCCGGACAGGAGGGGGCTGGTGGTCATGACGTCGTCTCCCGGGGTGTGCGTTGCGTGGCTGCCGAGTCAAGGATCAGGATCGGCCCCGGGACCGGACTTCGCACGTGAACGCCGGAAAACGACGAACGGCCGCCGTTCATCCGCGCCGCCGTCGCGGCTGGTCGCGCCCACGCGGCGATAGCCGCACACGCAATACAGCCCCGCGCCCCTGAAGGGGCGCTCCAGCTGACGCTCCTTTCACGCCCCGCCGAATGCCCCGGGCGCCGTCTTGCCGCCGCCGGCTCCCGCCCGGGACGATTCCGGCATGTTCGATGGAATCGGCGGAATCGACGGACTCAAGAACCTGGCGGACAAGGCGAAGGACATCGCCGAGGAACACGGTGACGCGATCGGGACCGGTCTGGAGAAGGCGGGCGACCTGGTCGACGAACGGACCGACGGCAAGTACACCGAGCAGATCGACACCGGAGTCTCCAAGGCGCAGCAGCTGGTGCAACGCCTGGGGGAGCAGGGCACCGAGAAGCCGTGACGGCCGCTACGGCTACGGTTCGTCCGTGGTCGGACGGGTCCGGCCCGGCTCCGGCAACTCGCCCAGCTGGAGCCGGGCGTGCAGGACGTCGCCGATGAACAGGTCGTAGACCAGCACCCCGATCACGCCGCCGATCAGCGGACCGACGATCGGGATCCAGAAGTAGTTGCTGAACCACTCCCCGTTCCCCGGGAACGCGAAGCTCTGCCACCCGGTGAACCAGGTGAGCAGCCGCGGCCCGAAGTCGCGGGCGGGGTTGATGGCGTAGCCGGCGTTCGCGCCGTAGGACATGCCGATCGCGGCGACGGCGAGGCCGATGACGAACGGCCCCAGGTTGGACCCCACGGCCGTGTTGCGCAGGTCGACGACCGCGACGACGAACATGACGAGGAAGGCCGTACCGACGATCTGGTCGATCAGCGGCCCCCAGTTCCCGCCGTGGTAGTACGGCGCCGGGAAGGTGGCGAAGATCGAGAAGGTCGCCTCGGTGTGCCCGCCCACCTTCGGCGGTTTCGACGCGGCGTCGAACGCGTTGATCGCGTCGTGGTAGACGAGATAGACCAGCGCCGCCCCGGCGAGGGCGCCGAGCACCTGCGACATCCAGAAGGGCAGCACCTTCACCCACGGGAACTTGCGGCGCACGGCGAACGCCAGTGTCACCGCGGGGTTCAGATGGGCGCCGCTGACGCCGCCGGCCACGTAGATGCCGAAGGTCACGGCCAGGGCCCAGCCCCAGGTGATCAGGAGCCAGTCACCGGCGGCGAGGAAGATGGTCGTCGGCGTCGCCGCGCGCCCGGACCCGGGCAGCGCCGCGACGGCCATCGCCACGACACCGCAGCCGAACGAGATGAGAACGAAGGTCCCGAGAAACTCTGCCAGGCACTCACCGAGCAGGCCTCCACGGCTTCTGAGCCGGGAGGGCTTGAGGAGAGGAGGTATTTCCACGGCCATCGCTGGCCCCCTTCAGCCATCGCTGGCTCCCCGCGGGGAGCAATCAGGCGAACACCATTTTGTCCCACAAATGATGTTCGCGCAGATCGACCCTTTTGCGCAGGCAGGCCGGGCGGGCCCGGGCGGCCCGGCGACGACCGGTCAGCTCTCCAGGTCGTCGGCGTAGTGCCGGAACCCGTGCCGGTCGCGGTGCATCCCCCACAGCGTGTCGGCGAGCACGGCGGGGTCCTTGCGGGCGTGCCCGGCGACGATGGCCCCCGGGATGACCAGTTGCGCCACGTGGATCCCCTCCGCCGCGAGCCGGTCGTGCAGCAGATGCCCGTACGCGCTCTCGGCGGCGAAGGCGATGGAGGTCCCGGCCCGCTCGGGGTGCGGGATGACGGCCGTACCGCCGTTGACGAAGAGGATCGTCCCGCGGCCCAGTTCCCGCATCCCCGGCAGCACCTGCTGCACGGCGGCGACGGGCCCGTACACCGAGAACTCGACCGGGCCGAACAGGTCCGCGTGGGTGGTCTCCAGGACGGGCAGCATGAAGTCCCGCTGCGGTACCGGGCTGTACTGCAGGATCTCGACGGTCCCGAGCTCCTCGGCGGCCCGCGCCAGCGCCCCCGCGAGGGCGAGCGGATCCCTGACGTCGGCGGCGAACCCACGGGCCCGGACGCCCTCTCCGGCAAGCTGCTCGGCCAGCGCCCCGAGCCGCTCCCCGTCCCGCGCCAGCAGCGCCACCCCGTACCCCTCCCGCCCGAACCGCCGGGCGACGGCGGCCCCTAGCCCCGGCCCGGCCCCCACGATGGCGATACTGCTCACGGCGTTCTCCCGAAGGCTGAGGTGGCGTTGCGACGTGCACCTAGGTCCGTACCGCGCCGCCCCCGACTTCACACGTACGCACCGGGTCCGAGCCGCCCGATCCCCGTCCTGGCAGGATGGCGGCATGGAACGTGTGCTTGGAATCGGCGGGTACTTCCTGCGCTCCGCCGACCCGGCGGCCCTGAGCGCCTGGTACCGCGACTGCCTGGGCCTGGACGCCGACGACAACGGCCTGTGGCAGCCGGCGGCCGGGCCGACGGTGTTCGCGGCCTTCGAGTCCGGGACCGACTACTTCGGCTCCCCCGTCCAGCAGACCATGCTCAACTTCCGGGTCCGCGACCTGGACGCGATGCTCGCGCAACTGCGTGCCAAGGGCGCGGACGTCGCCGCCGAGACCCAGGACATGGACGGCATCGGCCGCTTCGGCTGGGTCACCGACCCCGAGGGCAACCGCATCGAACTGTGGCAGCCGGCCTGACGGCGGGGCGCCGACAGTTCCTCAGCTGACGGCGTACGCGTTGTACACCGTGGTCGTCGAGGTGTCGCCGTGGGTGTCGGTGACCGTCGAGCGCAGACCGACACGGCCGCCGGAGCCGGGGTTGTGGACGGCGATGGTCCACTTGCCGCCGGACAGCTTCGCGGCGGTCGCGTTCCAGTGGGCGCCGTTGTCGGTGGTGTACCAGGCCCGGACGGACTTCACACCGTCCGACAGCTGACGGATCGTGCCGTCGTCCGTGCCGAGGCGCTGCATGCCCAGGTCGACGGTCGTGGTCGACGCGGCGGCGGCCTGGTTCCTGCTGTTCAGGGCCTCCGGCCAGAACCGGGTGAGGTAGTTCCGGATCTGCTGGTTCTTGCCCGCGTCCGCGTAGAAGTGCAGGGAGAGGCCGGCGGAGGTCGACAGCGAGCCGGACGGCAGGCCGCCGCGGTGGCCGGTCTCCGTCAGGGTGTACCAGCCCGACCCCGGGATCCGCGGATGCGCGTCGATCTCCTTCGAGGGGCTGTACGTGTTCGAGTAGAGCGTCCTGCCCGCGTGGGTCAGCTTCACGCTGCCGGAGGCGAGGACCCCGCCGCCCGTGAGCCTGGGGTCGGCGAACAGGTTGTCGTCGCCGAAGTACAGCTGGTGGTACCAGGTGTACGGCAGCCGCCCGCCGGGGCCCCAGACCGCGTGGCCGAGGGAGAGCGAGGCAGTCTTGCCGGCCGCGTACTTGTGGAACCCGCTGTAGATGAAGTCGTGGCCCTGCTGGCCCACGTCCCAGCGGCCGGCCGGGACGTGGACGCTGAAGGAGTCGGGCAGGTCACGCTGGAAGTCGAGGATGTCCATGGACGACGAGCAGTCGTAGCCGCTCGCCGGCTCGCCGTTGAACGAGAACCACGCCTGTCCGCTGTCGGGGCCGGAACGGGCGGACACCTTGAGGGTGGTCAGCCCGGACTTCGTGAGCTTCGCGGACACCCCGGACGGCACGCCGCGGCCGTGCGTGGCGGACGCCAGCCAGAAGTCGCCGCCGCTCGTCGACCGCGGCTGGTACGTGGTGCCGTAGGCCAGCTCGTACGCCGTACTGGTGTTCGGGATGGCGTACAGGTCGCCCGCCGATGCCGAGATGCTCATCGTGGCGGGGCTGTTGTCGGTGGTGCAGACGGCTGCGCTGACCGTGTGGTCGTATCCGCTGCCCGGGTCGGGGCTGAGCGAGACCTTGACCGCACGCCCCTTCCGGCCGTCGAACGTGGTCGTCGTGGCCCCGGAGACCCGCACGCTGTGGCCGCCCACGACGGCGTCCTCGCTGTTGCCGCCGACGAAGGACGTGGCGAGCTCGTAACTGCCGTTGGGCAGCGAGGTCTTCTTATTTCCTTCGATGTAACGGAAGTCGTTCGTCTTCGTGTTGTACACCGCCACCTGCGCGTAGACCGGCTTGCCGCTCCGGTCCAGCGTCTTGACGGTGAGCGACCCCTTGGCCGCGGCCGACGCGGTCGAAGCGCCTGCCAGGAGAAGCGGCACGAGTACGCTGACGACACCCGCGGCCACTGTGATCCGCCGCATCAGACCCCCCATAGGTACGCGACAAAAGCGAGCCACCTTAGCCCACCGGGGTCAGTCCTCCGGGGGCCGGCCCTCGATCAGGCGTTCTGCGATGTCGTCGGCCCAGGTCTGGGCCCAGTGGCGGAGGGCGGTGGTCGCCGCTTCGTCGAGGCCGAGTACCGAGAACTCCCGGTCGTCGATCCAGTCCGTGCCGGTCAGCCGGGACTGGAGGTCGGTGAGGTCGAAGGTGTCCCGGGCGTGGCGGCGGCCCAGGTCTTCCAGGTCGGGGAGGGTCCAGCGGTCCGCGGCGGCGTGCACGACCAGGAGGTCGCGGGGCAGGCCGCGGTCGGCCAGGGCCCAGACCCGCATGCCGACCACGTCTTCGAGGGCGAGGGTCAGGCCGAGCTCCGTCCGGACCGGCGGGTGCCAGAGGGCCTCCTTGAGGAGGTCGACCTCGCCGTCCTCCTCCGCGACCGCGTCGGTCACGACGAGCTGGGCGGAGACGGGATCCGTCTCGCGGGCGGCGACCCGCCAGCCGCGCTCCCGGAGGCCGGCCGCGACCGCTTCGGCGATCGTCCGCATGGGATCCGGGTGCTGCGTGGCCACGTCCACGGTCCGGCCGGGGCGGTCGAACAGGCCGTGGGCCTGGGCCGCGTAGTCACCGGTCAGCGCGAGGGGGTACGCGGCGCCGACCGACAGCAGGTCGGGCAGCAGGCGGCGGTGCAGGTGGGTGAGGTTCACGCGGCGGCGGCCGAGGAAGGAGCCATGCGGCGATTATCACCGGCCGGTGTCACAGGTGCCTGCGGCACACTCCGGTCATGGAGTCCACCCAGCCGCCGCCGTCCGCCTGCTGCGCGCCCTCCGCCCCGGCGCACCTGCCGGTCCGGCCCCTCCCAGCCCCGCGCGGCACCGCCCCCGAGCGCACCGGCATGGTCGCGCTGCCCGGCGGTGAGTTCCTGATGGGCGCCGAGGACGCCGACGGGTTCGCGGCGGACGGGGAGGGGCCGGTGCGGACCGTGCGCGTGTCGCCGTTCCGGATCGACGCCTGTGCCGTGAGCAACGACGAGTACGCCGCGTTCGTCGCCGACACCGGCCACGTCACCGACGCCGAACGGCTGGGCTGGTCGTACGTCTTCGCCGGGTTCCTGCCCGCCGCGCTGCGCCGGGATGCGCCCCGGCCGCCGGAGACGCCCTGGTGGTGTGCGGTCGCGGGGGCCGCCTGGAACGCGCCGGCCGGACCGGGCAGCGGGCTCGACGGGCTCGGCCGCCATCCCGTCGTCCACGTCTCCTGGTACGACGCCGCCGCCTACGCCTCCTGGGCAGGCAAGCGGCTGCCCACCGAGGCGGAGTGGGAGTACGCGGCCCGGGGCGGTCTGGAGCAGGCGCGTTTCCCGTGGGGGGACGAGCTGGACCCGGACGGGGAGTACCGGTGCAACATCTGGCGCGGCACCTTCCCCACCCGCAACACCGCCGCCGACGGCTACCGGGGCACCGCCCCCGTCGACGCCTTCGCGCCCAACGGGTACGGCCTGTACAACACCTCCGGCAACGTGTGGGAGTGGTGCGCCGACTGGTGGACCACCGAGCACGGCCGCTCCGCGGAGACCGGCGGCGCCCGCGTCATCCGCGGCGGCTCCCACCTCTGTCACGCCTCCTACTGCAACCGCTACCGGGTCGCCGCCCGCACCGCCAACACCCCCGACAGCTCCACCGGCCACACCGGCTTCCGCTGCGCCCGCGACGCGGGGTGAACCAAGCAGGGTGAACCAAGCGGGCCGGCCCAAGGGGCCCGTGGTCACTCGCCGACCGGGCCGATGTACGAACCCGGGTGGGTGGCGCCGTCCTGGAGCACCACGGCACCGCCGTGCCAGGGCAGGTCGAAGGACGTGCGCTGGTTCGGCGCGGTGATGACGGCCGTGGTCGGCGTGAACGTGCTGGAGTCGCCCTGCGCCGGCACCAGGAAGGTGATCGCGAAGTTGGTGGAGGCGCCGTTCGCCAGGGTGACCCGCCGCGGGGTGGCGTTCGTGCGCGGGAGCGACCACTTCTGACCGCTGTTGACCAGGTCGACGCCCGGGAAGCCGTACATCGTGCAGGAGTGGCCGCTCTTGTTGGTGAACGCCACGACCGCGTGCTTCTGCTGGCCGGTGCCGCTGCCGGAGTCGGCCCAGGAGTAGCCGAGCTGGGAGGCCTGGCAGACGGGCACCGAGCCGGTGGCGGAGGAACCGCCGGACGAGGAACCCCCGGAGGAGCTGCCACCGGAGGTGGACGAGCCCGAGGTGCTCCCGCTGCTCCCGGTGCCGGAGGAGCCGCTGCCGGAGCCACCGGTCGAGCCACCGGTCGAGCCGCCCGTGGAGCCGTCGGCCGTCGTGGAGTCGCCGGCGGCCGGGGCCGCCGTACCGCCGGCGGCGCTGACGGAGCCGCTCGCGGTGCCGTTGCACGCGGTCAGCAGGGCCAGCAGCGCGGCGGCGCCGGTCACGGCGACAGCGGTCTTGCGGATGTTCGTGCGACGGTTGCGAAGCTTCGACATGGGGTCCCCCAGCGGCGGTGTCCTTCCCGGCTCTCTGCCGGACACCCCTTTCGATGCGGGCCCGGGGAGAGAAGTTCGGAGATCACCGTCACGGGCCCGTCGTGGTCGTGTCACGCCCGCTGTTACAAACGCGCCCGCTCACGCCATCCAGAAGAACACCGCCGTCATCCGCTTCTCCTCCAGCGTCTTCCCGGCGTAACCGGTCGCGCTGTGCACGAGGTTGGCGCTGTAGAGGAGCAGCCGGTTGTACTTGTGCGGGACGCGGACGTCCTCCTCGAAGTGGTCGCCCGGGACGAACCGGGTCCCGAGCGCCTCGACGAGGTTGTTGTGCGGGGCCTGCACGATGTTGCCGCCGAGCCGGCCGCCCGGCAGCGACTGGCGGTAGAACGCGGTGCCGCAGTCCTTGGCCACCCCGGGGTTGAGGTACAGCACCGCCGCGTACCGGCACAGCGACCGTGAGTCGGTGTGCGGGCGCGGCTCGCTCTCGCCCTCGCCGACCACCTGGACGCAGTTGTGGTTGAGGGTGCCGCCGCCGGGCGCCTGCTGCACCCACAGCTTCCCGGCGCCGGTCGCCTTCCGCACCAGCTCTTCCACGACGGCGAGTTCGGCGGGCTCCAGGCCGGGCATGGTGCGCAGGCCGGGCCAGGTCTCCGAGGTGTACGGGTATCCCTGGACCCAGTCGTCCTTGGCCAGGCACCGCTCCCGTACGGCGTCCACGTCCGGGAGGACGTCGTCGAAGACCCAGTAGTCGCGGCCCTTGGTGGGCTTGCGGTAGGGCAGTACGGGCAGCGCAGGGCGCACGGCGGGACCCCGCGGGGCCGCTCCGTTGGGCAGCCGGGGGACTCGGGGGGATGAGTGTGGGGGCATGCGGCGAAGCCTGCCCCCGACTTTGTCATGACCACTCTCACCAGAGAAAACCATCACCTTCTCCTGGCCAAGACATGGGAAGTCGGTGCCCCGGGCAGGGCCAGGCCTCACAAGTTCTTTACCAAATCAAAAGGTTCGCGGCGCTTCCCGGTCCGTATTCCTCTGCGAACCGACCCCGCTCCTCGCGGGACCCCGACCAAACAGGAGACACCGGTGCGCTTTTCGCGGAACGCGACGGGAACGCTGTTTGTTGGCGGAGCCCTGAGCTTCACTCTCGCGGCACTCGCCTACCCGAGCATGCTGGGTCTGAACACCGTGTCGAGTTCACCGGACCGTGTCATCGCCAACACCCAGTGGGGGCCGCTGACCGAGGGCGACCGGGACTTCGTGGTGAAGGTGCGCGCCGCCGGACTCTGGGAGTACCCGGTGGGGCAGCTCGGCGAGAAGAAGGGCCAGTCCCAGGCCGTGATCACGGCCAGCCAGCACCTGGTCGACGGGCACTCGGCGCTGGACACCACCGACCGCAAGGTCGCCCAGATGCTCAACATCACCATCCCGAACCTGCCGAGCCCGCAGCAGCAGGGCTTCGTCAACACGCTGACCGCGGACACCGGCAAGCAGTTCGACACCGACTTCGCCAACATCCTGCGCGTCACGCACGGCTCGATCTTCAACACGGTGGCGAAGATCCGCTCCACCACCCAGAACACCCTGGTGCGCGCCCTCGCCGACCAGGCCAACGACACGGTCCTCGACCACATCACGGTGATGGAGAAGACCGGTCTCGTCGACTTCGGCACCGTGCTCTTCCAGGAGACGACCCCGCCGAAGCTGCCCGCCGTCGACCTGACCCCGCCGCCGCCGGTCGCGGGCCAGCCCCAGGTGGTGCTCACCCCGCCGCCGAACGCCACCTCGACCCCGGTGAACATCGACGGCCTCACCGGGGCGAGCAGCGGGACGGGTACCGGCACGGGCACCGGAGCCGGGACGGGAACCGGCACCGGAACCGGAACCGGGACGAACACCGGCACG
Organism: Streptomyces hyaluromycini; assembly: GCF_002217755.1. Taxonomy (GTDB): domain Bacteria; phylum Actinomycetota; class Actinomycetes; order Streptomycetales; family Streptomycetaceae; genus Streptomyces; species Streptomyces hyaluromycini. Next base: position 635,527 of record NZ_BCFL01000017.1, read on the forward strand.
GGTACCCAGACCACCGCGGTGAACGTGACCCCGGGTGCCACCCCCACCGCCGGCTGAGTCCCGTCAGGCGCCCAGCCACACCGTGGTGTCGGGCGGGAGCGTGCCGTCATGCGGCAACGGCACGCTCGCCAGCAGCACTTCGCCCGGCGGCAGCGGCACCGGCGCGTCCGACACGTTCGTGACGCAACGCCAGCCCTCCGTCCGGGCGAAGTGCAGCACGCCCGCGGGCGCCTCGTCCCAGGTCAGCGTCTCGCCGTCAAGGAGCTTGCGGCGCAGCCGCAGGGCGGTGCGGTAGAGCTCCAGGGTGGAGCCCGCGGTACCGTCCTGCGCCTCGACGGCGTACGACGCGAACCACTCCGGCTGCGGCAGCCAGGCCCCGCCGGCCCCGAAGCCGTACGACGGACCGTCCGCCGTCCAGGGCAGCGGCACCCGGCAGCCGTCGCGGCCCTTGCGGGTGTGGCCCGTCTGTGCCCAGATCGGGTCCTGGAGGACGGTGACGGGCAGGTCGGCGACCTCTACCAGGCCGAGTTCCTCGCCCTGGTAGACGTACGAAGAGCCGGGCAGCGCGAGCATGAGGAGGGTGGCGGCGCGGGCGCGCCTCAGGCCATGGGAGACATCGACGCGCGGCGTGCGGCCGCCGGACAGCAGCCAGGCGTTCTCGTCCGTGCCCGGCGGGAGCGTCAGCCGGGAGGCGTGCCGTACGACGTCGTGGTTGGAGAGCACCCAGGTGGCGGAGGCGCCGGCCGCGCGGGCGGTGGCGAGCGAGCCGGTGATGACCTCGCGGAGCGCCCCGGCGTCCCAGGGGGTCTGCAGGTACTCGAAGTTGAAGGCCTGGCCGAGTTCGTCCGGGCGGGCGTACAGCGCCCGCCGCGCGTCCGGTACCCAGGCCTCGGCGACGGCCGTGCGGGGCGGGCTGTAACTGTCGAAGATCTTGCGCCAGTCGCGGTAGATCTCGTGCACCTCGTCGCGGTCCCAGTAGGGGTGGGTGCCGGGCGCGACGCGCTCCAGCGCCTCCTCGCCGGTCGGGCCCAACTCCGCGACGTCCCGCAGCGGTTCGGTGAGGTCCTTCACCAGGGCGTGGGCCACGTCGACGCGGAAGCCGTCCACGCCCCGGTCGGACCAGAAGCGCAGGGTGGTGCGGAAGTCGGCGCGGACCTCCTCGTGCGCCCAGTTCAGGTCGGGCTGCTCGGGGGCGAAGAGGTGCAGGTACCACTCGCCGTCCGGGACCCGGCGCCAGGCGCTGCCGCCGAACACCGACTGCCAGTCGGAGGGCGGGAGTTCGCCGTGCGCACCGCGGCCGGGCCGGAAGACGTAGCGGTCCCGGGCCGCGGAGCCGGGGCCGGACAGCAGGGCCTCCCGGAACCAGGGGTGCAGGTGCGAGGTGTGGTTCGGGACGATGTCGACGATCACCTTCAGGCCCAGCCGGTGCGCCTCGGCGGTCATCGCGTCGAAGTCGTCCAGGGTGCCCAGGCGCGGGTCGACGCCGCGGTGGTCGGCGACGTCGTAGCCGCCGTCGGCGAGCTCGGACGGGTAGAACGGGCTGAGCCACAGGGCGTCCACGCCGAGCGCGCCCAGATGGGACAGCCGCCCGGTGATGCCCTTGAGGTCACCGAGCCCGTCGCCGTCCGCGTCGGCGAAGCTGCGCGGATACACCTGGTAGATCACGGCCTGACGCCACCAGTCGGGATTCCTGGAGGAGAGGTCGACCACGCGCGTTCCTTTCGGGCGGAGAAACACCGATCGGGCGGAGAGACACCGAGAAGAAGTCTGTCCCTATTGCCGAGAAAGCGAAACTTCACACCGGCCGGAGCGGATCGTTCCCCGTGTGAGGGAGTTGTGATGGTGCCCGAACCACCCTTGATTCAAGGCAGGTTGACAGGGTTCGGCAGGGCCAACCACCATGGGCCGCACACTGTGGCGCATGTGACCAATGGGCGCAGTGTCTCTTCGCTTTCCGCTGCCCTTCCGCCGCCCGTCCGCTGCCCTTCCGTTCTTCGCGACGGGCATCGACGGGCCGGCGAGAGATGAGCACCCCACGGATGGGATCTCCATGTCCATAGCCAGACATGTCACCGCGCGTCGCCTGCTGGGGACGGGCGTCGCGTCGTTCGCCCTGTGCGCCGCCTCCGTCGCCGGCGCGTCCGGCGCCTGGGCGAACAGCACCCCGGGCGGTGACGGCTGGAAGTCCGGCGGCCACTACAGCCCCGGCACCGGCGCCGGTACGGAGACCGGTACCGACAAGTGCCAGTTCTCGATCGACGGCTCGAACTTCTACGACTCGGTGAAGGTCGACGACCAGAACCTGAAGGTCACCGACGACGGCAAGGTCCACCTCAAGGTCCGTGCCGCCGGCGACGCCGCCTCCTGCACCGCCTCACTTGCCTCCTACATCGCCCACGGTCCCACCTTCGCCACCTCGGGCCAGCAGATCTTCGTCGACTTCGACACCGTGACGGTCAAGCAGGGCCAGACCGACTCCCTCGACATCGCGGTCCCGGACGCCGGCTGCTTCGCGCAGATCGACCTCTACCGGGGCGCGACGAAGTTCGACGGGAACACGGACGCCAACGACGGCTTCGAGCACGGCGACCTGCCGGCCGGCCCGGACCACACGGTCATCAAGGACAAGCTGATCGCGTCCTGGAACGGCGGTACGAAGGACTGCTCGACGACCGAGTCGTCCTCGCCGTCCCCGTCGCCCTCCGCCTCCGAGTCGGAGTCCACCCCGGCCACCCCGCCGCCCGCCGAGACCACCACCCCGGCGCCCTCGGAGAGCTCGGCGACCGGCACGGCCTCCGCGTCCCCCTCCCCGTCCGAGTCGACGACCTCCCCGGCGTCGGCCCCGAGCACCGACTCCGGCGGTGGCGGCGACCTGGCCCACACCGGCGCCAGCTCCAGCACCGGTTACATCGCCGGCGGCGCGGCCCTGCTGCTGGCCGGCGGCGGCGCGATCGTCGTCGCGAGCCGGCGCCGCAGGGCGACCCGCGCCTGATCCCTCCGGGTACGTCCGTACGCCCCGGCCGTCGTGGACGGCCGGGGCGTACGTGTGTCCCCGAGGCCGGCGGCTGAGCGGGGCCGGCGAACGGCAGCGCCCTGAAGGGGCGCGGGGCCGTATCCATATGCGGCTCCGCCGCGTGGGCGCGACCAGCCACGACGGCGCCGCAGTCGGCAGACGGCCTGTCCCGGCACTTCCAGCGGAGCACCTAGGGCCTGTCTGACAATTCCCGTCGTCGCCCGGAGGGCGGCCTCGCGGCGTCAGGTGCGTGCTCTCGGCGTGCCGGGCGTAGGCCCTCGTACTGGACGTACTTGGGTCTGCGCCCGGTGCGGCGAGAGTGCGTGCATGGCGTCGCGAGGCAGACGGGAATTGTCAGACAGGCCCTAGCGGCCGACGGTCTCCAGGTACAGGCTGACGTACCGCTTCACGTCCACGTCCAACGCCACGTCCACCAGGGCCTGTTCGCGGGTACCGCCATGGATCTCGGCCTCGCCGGGGCGGGGGCGGCGGTCGACGATGGTCTGGCCCCGGGTGGGCCCCGGGGCGAGGGAGACCTCGACCGGGAGGAGCCGGGTGGTCAGACCGGCCGGATCGGCCACGGCACAGACCGCGCCCGCGTCACCGAGGCCGCCGTCCGGGTCGTCGCCGTCCTGCCCTTCGCCGTCCGGATCGGGGGCGGCGGGCCGGTGCGCGAGCAGTTCTCCGGCGAGCCGGGCCCCCGGTTCCGCGCTCGCGCGCAGCCGTCGTACCTCCGCGCCCGGCACCACGACCCGCTGGAAGACGTCCAGCCCGTACATGGTGATCGGCACTCCGGCGGTGAGCAGGACGGCGGCGGCCTCGGGGTCGTGCCAGACGTTGAACTCGGCGACCGGGGTGGCGTTCCCGGTGGCGACCGCGCCGCCCATGAACACGATCCGCTCGATGTTCCGGGTCACCTCCGGGTGGGTGCGCAGCAGCAGGGCGATGTTGGTGAGCGGCGCGGTGGGGATGAGGGTGACCGGGCGGGGCGAGCCGAGGATCTCGCGGCGCAGCAGGGTGACGGCGTCGACGTCGGCGGGGCGCCGGGTCGGCGCGGGCAGCCCGAGGTCCCCCATCCCGTCCGCCCCGTGCACATGCCGTGCCGACCGCGCCGCCTCGATCAGCGGCCGCTCGGCGCCCCGGGCGACGGGAACGTCCCCGGCCCCGGCCTGCTCCAGCACGGTCAGGGTGTTGCGGACCACCCCGTCCACGTCCGTGTTCCCGGCGACACAGGTCACCGCCCGCAGCTCCAGCCCCGGGTGACGGACGGCGAACAGCAGGGCGAGGGCGTCGTCGACACCGGTGTCACAGTCGATGATCACGGGGATGCGCTGACCGGCCACAGGGGGCTCCTTCCGTCAGCCCTGACTCTAAGCGCCAGAGGGAGCCTTTCAGCGGACGGATCCCCGCAGCCGACGGCAGCCCGGCCCGATCCACTGACGGCGCCCCTCCCTCTTCACTCCCCCTCGAAGTAATGCCCCTCCTCAAGGTCCGCCAGCAGTCCCGCCTCCACCGGCTGCCACCCCAGCAGCTCCCGGGTCCGTTCGCTCCGCACCGGCGCATCAAGCGATATCAGCCCGCCGAAGAACCCGAAGTGCCCGGCGAGCCGCTCCCCCGGAACGCTCTCCGCCGGCACCCCCAGCCGCCGCCCGATCACCTCGGCGATGTCCCGCACCGCGACCCCTTCCTCGGCCGCCGCATGCAGCTCCGCGCCCGCCGGCGCCTTCTCCAACGCCAGCCGGAACAACCGCCCGAGGTCCAGCGTGTGCACGGCGGACCACCGGTTCGACCCGTCCCCGGCATAGCCGGAGACCCCCGTGGCCCGCGCGGTCCGGATCAGGATCGGCAGGAACCCGCTCCGGTCCCGCGTACTGTGCACGACCGGCGGAATCCCCACGAGCACGGCACGCACCCCCCGCTCGGCGAACTCGCCGAACAGCCGCCCCGTGGCGATCCGGGGGTTGGCGCCGTACGCCCCGGCGAGATGCTCGTTGCCGTCGCCGCGCCCCATGCCGACCCCCAGGAGGGCCTTGCCGGTCCCGGCGAGCGCCTCGCCGAACACCTGCACCACGGTCCGGTCGGCCGCCGCCGCCCCGGCCATGTCCCCGGCGGCCATCGCCGCGTGGTCGAAGGCGAGATGGACGACGGCGTCGGCGTCGGCCGCGGCCGCCCGCAGGCCGTCCGGATCCGCCAGGTCACCGCGGCGCACCTGGGCGCCCAGGGCCTTGACGCCCGCCGCGGAGTTCTCGGACCGGGCGAGGCCGACGACCTCGTGCCCGGCGTTCAGCAGTTCGGGAATGACGGCGGAGGCGATGTGACCGCTCGCGCCGGTGACGAAAACACGCATGACAGCACTCTCCCGATGGACGAGAAGAAGGTGATGTGACTCGGTACCGTCACCATACCCGCGTGACGGTACCGAGTCACATCACCTAGGCTGTCCCCATGGCCCGATGGGAACCGAACGCACGACTGCGCCTCGTGCAAGCCGCGATCGACCTGTTCGGCGAGCAGGGGTACGACAGCACCACCGTCGCCCAGATCGCCGAGCGGGCCGGGCTGACCAAGACGACGTTCTTCCGGCACTTCCCGGACAAGCGCGAGGTGCTGTTCGCGGGCCAGGAGGAGCACGGCCGCCTCCTGGCCGAGGGAGCCGCGGCCGCGCCCGGCACCGCGACCCCGCTGGAGACGGTGGCCGCCGCCCTGGACGCCCTGGCCGCCTCCTTCACCCCGGAGCAGCGCGCGTTCGGCCCCCGGCTGATGCAGGTCATCGGCAGCCACAGCGAGCTGCGGGAACGCGCCGCGTTCAAGAGCCTCAACCTCAGCACGACGCTGGCCAAGGCCCTCCACGACCGCGGCGTACCCGACCCCACCGCGTCCCTCGCCGCCCACCTGGGCGCCCAGGCCTTCTCGACCGCCTTCGCCCGCTGGATCACCCCGGCGAACGACCGCACCCTCCCCGACCTGACCCACCAGTCCCTGAACGAACTACGCGAGGCGACCGCGGCCCTCACGTAAGGGGCCTTCCACCCAAGGAGGTCAGCCGAGATGGGGCAGGTCGCGGTGTTCCAGGAAGTGGCGGAGCCGGAGTCGCTGTGTGTGGTGCATCGGCAGGTGGGGGATCTCTTCCGGCCGGACGAACCGCAGCTCTGTGGACTCGTCCGAGATCGTGAGTCGGCCGCCGACCATGCGGGCGGTGAAGCAGATGTTGAACTGCCTGCGCACCTCACCGTCCGAGTAGGCGATGACGTGGCGTGGGTCGGTGTACGTGCCCACGAGTCCGGTGATCTCCACGTCCAGACCCGTCTCCTCCTTCACCTCCCGGACGGCCGTTCCCGGGAGGGAGTCGGTCATCTCCATGCCGCCACCGGGCAACGCCCAGAGATCGTTGTCCCGGCGGCGCTGAAGGAGTACGCGCCCTTCGTCGTCGGTGACCACGGCGGACGCGGCGACCACCAGGCTGTTCGGCTCCGGTGCCGCCGGGTCGTCGTAGTACTCGGTCCGTGCCATGGTCACCCTTCTTCGGACGCTGCCGGGCTAGGCGCGGGGACCCACCGGCAGCTCCGCGATGAACTCGTCGAGGAGGGCGGTGAGTTCGGCCGGGGTCTCCTCCTGGGGGGCGTGGCCGGCGTCCGGGATGATCTGGACGGCGGTGCGCCACAGGGTGGGGGCGTGCAGCTTGTTGAGGTAGGCCAGGTTGACGAACTGTTCGCCCGCGCCGTGCAGGACGGCCAGTGGCCTGTCGAGGGTCGCGACGATCCCGACCTCGTCGGCGGTCGCCCCGGCGAGGCTCGCGCCCAGGTCGCTGCGGGCGGCGCCGTCCGTGGCCAGGATGTCGGCGACCAGGTCCGCGGTCGACAGGGGCGAGCCGGGGGCGTAGAAGGACTCGGCGTAGGTGCGGGCGGCGTCCTCGTCGACGTCCGCGGTGAAGCCGACCTGCACCGCCGGGTTCGGGAGGAACGCCTCGGCCAGGTCGCCGGGTCCGCCGATGGGCGGGGTGCCGAACACGGCGTAGCCGGCCGCGTCCGGGAGCAGGGCGGACGCCTCCAGGGCGATGTGGCCGCCGAGGCTCCATCCGACGATCACGGCCTCCCGTGCGTCGAGCGCGTCCACGAACCCGGCGAGCACGGCGGCGTAGCCGGGCACCGAGTACACGCCCGACCCGGGCTCCGCCGCCGGGGACGCCCCGTGTCCGGGCAGGTCGAGGGCCAGGCAGCGGTGACGCCTGCCGAACTCACCGTCCAGGAGATGACGCCAGGTCCTGGAGGACGAGGAGTTGCCGTGCACCAGCACGACCGGGCGCCCCTGCCCGGGACTGCGGCGGTAGGCGATCTCCCGCCCCGACACACGCACGAATTCGTGAGCCATCATCTCTCCTGCACACTCTGGGCTGCGGATGGGTGGAGGCGGTCGCCGGCGGGCAGTCGTGATCGTCGCGGCGCGGCGGATGCCGGCCGGGGGCTGGACGGACGTGGGCGCGCGGGGTGGACCTCTCCGGCGGCCGGTGGGCACAGGCGGACCACCACCGGAAACCGGGCCGCCCCTGCCGAACCGGGCCGTCCGATCGTAGGCGACCGGCCCCGGGAGCAGGTAGGCGTCGTGGGGGCCGACAAGGCATCACGTGGGGCGGCGGCGCGTCGCGTTTCCCCCGACGGAGCGAGTTGCCCCCGACGGAGCGAGTTGCCCCCGCGCGGACCGGACGGTTTAATAAATGGACGTTCATTTATTAACGGGAGCATGAGAGGCGGCGCTGGTGGGACGTCCCCGGGGAGTCGACGACGTGGTGATCCTGCGGGCCGCGGCACGGGTCATGGGGCGCGAGGGTCCCGCCGGGCTCACCCTGGCCGCCGTGGCCCGCGAGGTCGGACTGGTGCCCGGCACCCTGGTGCAGCGGTTCGGCTCCAAGCACGGCCTGCTCCTGGCGCTCGCCGACCAGACCACGGCGGACACCGGCGAGTTGATCGAGCGGGTGCGCCGGACCCAGGACTCCGCTCTCGCGGCCCTGTCGGCCCTGCTCGTGGAGACGATGGCGGAGATGGCCACACCCGAGAGCTTCGCCCGCCATCTGGCCTTCCTCTGCCTGGACCTCACCGACCCCGAGCTCTACGAGCGTGCCCTGGCCGTCCACCGGGCCCGCACGCGGGCGGTCGAGGGCCTGCTGACGGAGGCGGCCGGCGCGGGCGAACTCCGTACCGGCACGGATGTCGCGGCGCTGGCCAGGACCGTACAGGCGATCACCGCGGGCGCGGGCCTGACCTGGGCCCTCGACCGCGACGGCACCCTCGGACAGCGACTGCGGCAGGAACTCGACGCCGTGCTCTCCCCCCACCTGCCGTCCCCGCACGTCCCGTCCCGCCCCCACGCGCACCCCGGCCCCGCAAGGAACCGGAGGAACGAGGAATCATGACGACGACCGACACACGCCCGCTGGCCGGCAAGGTCGCCCTCGTCGCAGGCGGTACCCGCGGCGGCGGCCGGGGGATCGCCGTCGAACTCGGCGCCGCCGGTGCCACCGTGTACGTCACCGGCCGCAGCAGCACCGGCGACCGCTCCGACCTGGACCGGCCGGAGACCATCGAGGAGACCGCCGCGCAGGTCACCGCCGAAGGCGGCCTGGGGATCCCGGTCCGCACCGACCACAGCAGCCCCGACGAGGTCCGGGGCCTGGTCGGCCGGATCGCCGCCGAGCAGCAGGGACGGCTCGACATCCTGGTCAACTCGGTCTGGGGCGGCGACCCGCTCACCGACTGGGAGCACCCGCTGTGGGAGCAGGATCTCGACACCGGCCTGCGGCTGCTGCGGCAGGCGGTGGAAACCCATGTGATCACCAGTCGGTTCGCACTGCCGCTGCTGGTCGCCCGCGGCAGCGGACTGGTCGTCGAGGTCACCGACGGCAACACCGCACGCTACCGGGGTTCGTTCTTCTACGACCTGGCGAAGTCGACGGTCATCCGGCTCGCCGTCGCCCAGGCGGCCGAGCTCCGGCCGCACGGCGTCGCGGCCGTGGCCCTCACGCCGGGCTTCCTGCGCTCGGAGGCCATGCTGGAGCACTTCGGCGTCACCGAGGACACCTGGCGCGAGGGGGTGGCCAAGGACCCGGACTTCGCCCACTCCGAAAGCCCCCGCTACCTGGGACGGGCCGTGGCCGCGCTGGCCGCGGACCCGGACGTCATGGCCAAATCCGGGCGGGCACTGGCGACTTGGGGCCTGTACCAGGAGTACGGGTTCACCGACGCCGACGGCAGCCGGCCGGACTTCGCCGCCCACTGGGCCAGGAACCTGGAGGAGGAGTACGGGCCGCTCGGCGACCCGCTGTGACCCCACCCGAGCGCGCCCGGGATCCACGGCGGCGGCACCGACCGGGCTCACCCGCTCGAACGGCACCGGCTCGAACGGGCGGTGCCCGCCGTGGACGGCATGGCTGCTCCAATGATTCCTTGGACATCGAGTATCTCGAATACAGATCCGTCATCACCGCGCAGAGAGGCCTCTGGGATGTCAAGCGAAAGGGAACCCGGTCCGTCCGGCCCGGACCTGGGCAGAGTCGTCCAGAGCTACCAGGCGGCCGTCGACGACTTCGACCGCGAGCTCGCCCGGCTGCTGGGCGTCAACGAGACCGACCTGCGCTGCCTGGAGATCCTGCTCGACGTCGAGGAGACGACCCCGCGCGCGCTGAGCGCCAAGCTGGGTCTGAGCACCGGCAGCGTCACCGCCATGCTCGACCGCCTGGAGAAGCTCGGCTACCTCACCCGCAGCCCGCACCCCACCGACCGCCGCAAGACCGTCGTCCGCGCCACCCCGGACTGCACCGAACGTGTCTACGACCTGATGGGCCCGTTCCTCGCCGACACCGCCGAGCGCCTCCTGCCCCACTACACACCCGAGCAACTCGCCCTCGTCGCCGACTACCTGACCCGGAGCCGGGACATCCAGCAGGAGCACACCGAACGCCTGCGGCAACTCCCCGCCGCCCGCGCCCCCCGCTCGGGCGGCCGCCAGTCCCCGGGCCCCCGCAACCGCGCCGGCCCACGGTGACCGGGGTCGCCCACCGGGCGCGCCTCACCCGGACGGACCGGAGCGGTGGTGGACGGGCCCGAGCGGTGATGCCGTGAGAGCACGCGTTCCGCTGCTCCTGGTTCCCGGGGAGGCCCCGTCATGAGAGTCACCGCGTCCGGCCTGGTCGTGGCCGGCCTCCTCGCCGCCGTCACCGCCTGTACGGCCGCCGGGCCGCCGAAGGCCGACGCTCCCGCCGCCGCCCCGACCGCCGCCGAACGGCCCGCCCCGGCCAGCCCCGCCGCCTCACCCGGCACCGGCACCGGCACCCCGGCGCTCACCCCCGAGCAGGCGCAGGCCGCGCTGATCGGCGAAAGCGACCTGGGCGTGCCGTGGACGGCGGCGGAGGGGACGGCCACCTGGCACGACGGGCTGCTCAAGGCGGCCACCGGCCAACCCGGCTGCCAGCGCCTCCTCGAAGCCCTGTACACCGACGAACTGCTCGGCGCCCCGGCCGGTCCGCAGGCCGTCACCGCCCTGGACGACGGCGACGACGCGGCCCAGCTCCGCTACCAGGTCGACGCCAGCCGCTCCGCCGACGTCGACCGGACGCTGGCCTGGCTGCGGACCCTGCCCAGCATCTGCGGGCAGTTCACCGCGCAGACGACCGCGGCCGGGACCGAGGCGGTCCGGGTCACCGACGCCGGGCTACGGGACTTCGGCGACGCGCGGCAGGGACTGCGGATCACCCTCACCGCGCAGCCCTCCGCCGCCGACGACCCCACCACCCTCACCCTCGACGTCGCCGTCGTCCGCGTCGGCGACGACGCGATCGTCCTCACCGCCGGCGCCCTCGGCACCCTCCCCGACGACACCACCGGGCAGGCCCTCGACACCGGCGTCCAGCGGCTGGCCCAGGTACGGGAGCAGGGACGGGCCCAGGCCTAGGGCTGGCCTAGGGCCGGCCTAGGGCGTCTCGTAGGGGTCCGACGGCTGCTTCACCGTCTTCGCCGACCCCGCGTCCAGCACCGGCGGCCACGCCGCGTCCGAACCCAGCCTGCCCTTGGGGTGCCAGGTGCCGGTGACGGTGACCCAGGTGTCGGTGGGCGGCGCGTCCTCGCCCCGGATCTCGACCTTGCTGGTGGTCGCGTCGGCGGCGCAGCACGTGACCATGAGCCGGGTCAGGTACCAGGTGCCGCCGGAGCCGTGCGTCACGAAGCCCGTCATCCGGACCGTACGGCCCGTCAGCGAGCGTCCGCTGTCGTAGATCGCCCGCGAGCTGAACTCGGCGAGCGTCAGCTCCACCGGGTTCCCGGCCGGCAGCGCCGGAAAGGCCCCGACCCCCTGCGCCGCCCGCTGCGCCGCCTCGCGCCCCGCGCTGTAGGAACCTAGGGCCGGGGGAGGAAAGACCAGCAGCGCGAAAGCCGGGAGGGTGAGCAGCCAGGCGATCCGGGGACCGGCGGCACCGTGATGGCCGTGATGGCTGTGACCGTGATGGCCGTGGCCGTCCTCGTCGCTGCCGCCGTCCTCGTCGCTGCCGCCGTCCGCGCCGTCCTCGCCGTCCGCCGTGCGGCTTCTCAGTACCGCCGTCGTCACGCCCAGCAGGATCAGGGCGATCCCGGAGACGATCAGGTACGGGCGCAACGCGTGCTGCACGTACCGCAGGTACAGCTCGCTGAAGAGCGTGATCCGCAGGGCCGCCGCGCCGACCAGGCAGAGCAGCACGGGTCCGCCGTACCGCCTCACAGCAGCCACCACCCCACCAGGGCGCTGGACGACAACGCCACCAGCCAGGTCGCCGAGGAGAAGCGGAGTGCGAAGCGCCTGCCGAAGGTGCCCGCCTGGAGAGCGATCAGCTTCAGGTCGACCATCGGGCCCACCACCATGAACGCCAGCCGGGCCGTGGCCGGGAAGGCGCTGAGCGAGGCGGCCACGAAGGCGTCGGCCTCGCTGCACACGCACAGCACGACGGCGAGCACCGCGAGGAGGGGGACGGCGGTCCAGGCCGAGCCGGTGAAGACGTCGAGGACCGATCGGGGCACGGCGATGTTGAAGGTCGCCGCGGCCGCCGCGCCCAGCACCAGGAAACCGCCGGCGTGCAGGAAGTCGTGCTGGAGGCCGGTGACGAAGGCCCGGGGGCCGGTGGCGTGGGAGTCCCGGGCGGTGCGGGGCGGGCGCAGCCAGTCGTCGCGGCCGAACCGGGCCCACAGCCAGCCCATCACCACCGCCGTGCCGAGGGAGGCGAGCAGGCGGGCCAGCACCATCCTGGGCTGACCGGGGAACGCGATCGAGGTCGCCACCAGCACGACCGGGTTGATCGCCGGTGCGGAGAGGAGGAAGGCGAGGGCCGCGGCCGGGGCGACCCCGCGCCGCATCAGGCTGCCGGCCACGGGGACGGAGGCGCACTCGCAGCCCGGCAGTACGACGCCGGCGGCCCCCGCCACGGGAACGGCGAGGGCCTGGTTGCGGGGGAGGAGGCGGGTGAAGACCCGCTCCGGGACGAAGGCGCCGATCGCCGCGGAGACGACGGTGCCGAGGAGGAGGAAGGGGACGCCCTGGACGGCGACCGCCGTGAACACGGTCCACCAGGCGGCGACCGGTGGGGTGTAGAGGTCGAGGGCGAGGGTCGGGCCCAGGACCGAGGCGACGGTCGCGATGGCGAGGAGGGCGGTGCCGCCGAGGACCACGTGGACGACGGCCCGTGTCAGGAGACGCAGGCCGTCGGCTACTGTCCGTTGGTTGTGCACTTCGGAGACGCTAATGAAGGGGGCTGTTACTCGGCACAGAGATGGCTGTGTGTCGGGTGCGGGCCGGTGGGGGCTTGTCGCGCCCACGCGGCGGAGCCGCAAATCGATACAGCCCCGCGCCCCTGTCGGGGCGCCACAGCTCAGCGCGTTACCAGGACACCGCCCACAACCGTGTGCGTCGGCCTCAGGTCCCGCAGTTCCTCGCCGGAGGCGTTCGCCGGGTCCCGGTCCCACACCGTGAAGTCCGCCCAGCGGCCCGGGGTCAGGGTGCCGCGTACCCGGTCCTCGCCCGTCAGACGGGCCGCCTGGGTGGTGTGCAGGGCCACCGCCTCCTCGTACGAGATCGCGTGCTCGGGGCCCTTCACGCCGATGACCGTCTGCCGTGTCGTCATGCCCCACACCGAGCGCATCGCGCCGAACTGGCCGACCGGGAAGTCGGAGCCCGCGCTGACCTGGGCGCCCAGGTTGATCCAGCCGCGGGCCGGGAAGAGGCGGGCGACCCGTTCCGGGCCCCAGAAGACCTCCTCGACCTCGGCGGTGTCGTGCAGCAGCGGCTGCTGGATGGTGACGGGGATGCCGAGGGCGACGGCGCGGGCGCGCTGCTCGGGGCCGGCGAGGCCGCCGTGCTCCATGACCAGCGAGCCGGCGGGCAGGCCGGGGTTGCGGTCCAGGACGCGTTCGTAGACGTCGAGGAGGGTGCGGACGGCGCGGTCGCCGTAGGCGTGGGTGCCGACCCGCCAGCCGCGCCGGACCACCGCCTCGACCGCCTCGACGAGCGCGTCCGGCTCCCAGATCAGCATCCCGGAGAAGGCGTGGTCACAGGCGTACGGCTGCTCGGTGGCGCCGGCCTCCAGGCCGCCGTCGAGGCCGAACTTCACGCCCCACACCGACAGCCACGGGTCGGAGGTGTCGCGCCACTCCACCATGACGTCGAGCAGGTCCTCGACCTGGGCGGCGCTGGTCATGCCGAGCGCCGAGACCAGCGCGCGCACCCTGGTGTGCAGCGCGCCCGCCGCACGGGCGGCCCGGAGCACCCGGTAGTCCTCGGGGGTGACCGCGCAGTCGCGCACGGTGCCGATGCCGGTGGCGGCGTAGTCGCGGGAGGCGATCCGGAGTCCCTCGATGCGCTGGGCCCGGTCCGGGGCCGGGACCAGGTGCTCGACCAGGTGCAGGGCGTTGTCGATCAGCCGGCCGTCCAGCCTGCCGTCGGCGCCGCGGCCGATGGTGCCGCCGGGCGGTACGGGGGTGTCCTCGGTGATGCCCGCGAGGCGCAGCGCGTAGCTGTTGACGACGTCGTTGTGGCCGCCGCGCTTGACCAGGACCGGGTGCCGGTCGGTGGCCGTGTCGAGTTCGGCCGCGGTGGGCATGCGGCGCTCGGCCAGGTTCAGTTCCTGCCAGTTGGTGGTGGTGCGGATCCACTCGCCCTCGGGAGTGACCGCGGCCCGCTGCCGGATCAGGTCCAGGAACTCGGGGATGGTGCGGGCCTGGTGGACGGGGACGTCCTGGGCGCCGAGCGCGGCGAAGATCATGTGGGTGTGGGTGTCGTCGAAGGCGGGCAGCACGGTGGCGCCGGGCAGGTCGCGGACCTCGGTCCGCTCGGTCACCAGGTGGTCGAGGCCGTGCGGGTCGGCGGACACGGCCGCGATCCGGTCGCCGCGCACGGCCAGGGCCCGCTGCGGGGCCTGGCCGGGCACCAGGGTGTGCACCGCGCCTGCGCGGACCAGCAGGTCGGCTCCGTGGTCGGTCATCGTCTTCTCCCTCAGCTCGCAGCGTCGCGAAGGTTTCGCTGACGAGACCGTTGTAGAAGCCGATCGGTGGTTCGCCGCCATATCGAGGGTGCGAGTGCAGGAAACACGCCATTCCCGCCGCCTCTCGCACGGATCATGCGACAGGCGGCGGAACGGAAAGGCCGGCCCTACAGCGGTGGCTGGGCCGGTGCCGGTCCCAGGGTCGTCGTGCCCGGGGCCGTACGGTGGCCGAGTCCGGTGCGGTACGCGTCCAGGGCCGCCTCCACCCGGCCGGTGCGGCGCAGCAGGTCGCCCAGCAGGCGGCACAGGTCCGCCAGGTCGCCCGCCGCGCCCGCCCGCTCCAGCAGACTCAGCGCCCGTACGTAGTGCTCCTCTGCCGCCTCCGTGTCCCTGGCGTCCTCGGCGATGATGCCGAGCAGCCGGTGCGCGGCGGCCGAGTGGACCGCGCCGCGCTCGGAGGAGAAGTCGCCGAGCACGTCGTGCAGCAGCTCGGCGGCCTCGTCGGACTTGCCCCGGCGGTGCAGGACGTCGGCGAGCTCGACCGCCGCCTGGCTGCGGTACAGGGCGGCGCGGGTCTCCGACAGCATCGCGAGGGCCTCCCGCAACTCGCTTTCCGCACGCTCCAGTTCGCCGTTCTGGGCGTAGACGTAGCCGCGCATCCAGTGGCAGTTGGCGAGTTCGGTACGGAGCTTGAGCTGGCGGTACAGCTCGGCGGCCTTGCCCAGGGAGGCGTCGGCCTCGGCGACCCGGCCCTCGGCGAGCAGGGTGCGGGCGACGGAGCGGTGCATCCGGGCGATCAGCGCGGGGTCGCCGGCCTGCGGGGCGAGGGCGAGGGCGAGTTCGGCGGCCTGGGCGGCGCGGGCGTGGGCGCCCATGTCCATGTACGGGCCGATGGCGGAGGCGTAGAGGAGCAGGAGGGCGTCGGGGTCGTGCAGGCCGCTGCGGTTCAGTTCGTCGAGTGTGGTCTCAAGGAGGTAGACGGCGTAACGGAGTTCACCCGCGAGGTAGTGGCTGACCGCCCGGCCGCGGATCGCCGGGACGCGCACCGGCAGCGGTTCGTCGGCCGTCCACAGCTCGGCCCGCTCGAAGAACTCCCTGGCCTGCCCCAGCTCACCGGTGTCCAGGGCGCATTCGCCCATCCCGAGCAGCGCGGTGGCCTGCTCGACGGCGAGCCCGTGCGCCTCCGCCTCCTCGAAGAGGGCGGCGTACTGGGCCGCGGCCGTCTCGGCCTCGCCGGTGGCCAGGGTGCGCTGTGCCTCGGTGAGCCGCAGCCTCAGGTCGGTGGCGAGGTGCGCGGGGCGCCCGCTGGCCAGCTCCTCGAAGCCGACGCCGAGCCGGCCCGCGATGTGCCGCAGCGCCTCGTCGGAGGCCCGCACCCGCCCGGCCTCCAGCGTGGAGATGTACGCGGGCGTGTAGGCCGGTTCGGCCAACTGCCGCTGGGTCAGCCCCCGCTCGGTGCGCAGTTGCTGCACCCGCCGCCCGATGGTCTCCGGATCGTCCCGTTCCTGCATCTTGCCAATACCCCCAACTCCCCCTGGACCCCTTGCCGTTGCGCTCTGCCAACCCCTAGGTTAAACCGCGAATTAAACGTGCTTAACCCGCCCCTGTTGTTGCGAGGTCGCCGTGCCCGGACGCACATCCGCACGCCCCACCGCAAGCCCCACTGCACGTTACGCCCGCGGTATAGCGGCAGCCGTCATTGCCGTGGCCGCACTTATCACCGCCGCCAACGCCGGCCCGGCCAGAGCGACGGACAGCTCCCCCGGGTCCCCGGCCGCGGCGACCGCCCGGCACACCGCCGGCCACTAGGAGCCTGCCCCGCGCCACCAGGCCACCCCCCCCACCCCACGATCGCCCCCGGCGGGACCCTCCCCCTGTCCCGCCGGGGGCTTTTCCGCTGTGTACGCACGTTGATCAGTTCCGCGAATTGCCGCCCCCTGTTTGACAGAAAGCCCTTCCATTGAACTCTCAACTTGCCAGTCTTGGTCTCCACCCGGATGTCATGTCCGGGACGAAAAGGACCGTACCAACGGACCGCGTCAACGCACACACGCACCCCGGACCGTCGACTGGAGCCCCCCGATGTCCCGAACCAGGACCCGCCGCCTCGGCCGAGCCGCCGCCGTCGCGGGCAGCGCCGCCGCGCTCACCCTCGCCCTCCCCTTCAGCGCCTCCGCCGGCGTGCTCCAGAACCTCCCGGAGAACGCGACCACGTTCCAGAAGTTCTTCGAGCCGCTGTACGACTACGACACGGACAGCTGCTACCCCGCCGCCGCCATCGACCCCGACGGCAACCTCAACGGCGGCCTGAAGCCGACCGGTTCCGTCACCGGCAGCTGCCGCACCGGCCATCTCGACCACGCCAACACCTACTCGCGGGCCAAGTGCAACAACGGCTGGTGCGGGATCATCTACGCCAGCTACTTCGAGAAGGACGAGGCCTCCCCGGGCATCGGGCACCGCCACGACTGGGAGTGCATCGTCGTCTGGGTCAAGCAGGGCGCCGACTACCCGTCGTACCTGTCCGCCTCCCAGCACGGCGACTTCGAGACCGAGGCGGTCGCCGACGTCCCGATGAGCAGCCAGCGCGTCCAGGTCGTCTACCACAAGGACGGTCTGAGCACCCACGACTTCCGGTTCGCCAAGTGGGGCGAGACCCCGGAGAACGACGACGCCGCCTGGCACCAGGAGAACCTGCTCACCTGGGACAACATGGTCTCCAACCTGCGCGACATCCTGAACGCCTCCGACTGGGGCGACGCGAACTTCCCGCTCCAGGACGCCAAGTTCGACGACCACCTCAACAAGGCCAAGCCGAGCGCGATCACGTTCGACGCGTACGCCTGACCCGGCCGGCGGTCCGGCGGCGAGGCGTTCTCGCGAATGCCTCGCCATGCCGGGAAGCGGCGGTCCGCGACACCGGGGTCGCGCCGTTCGTCATGAGTGTCCAAGCGGGTCCGGCGAAGCGCCCTGAAGGGGCGCGGGGAACTGCGCGACCAGCCACGACGGCGCCGCAGACGGCAGACGGCAGACGGCACATCGCGGCACTTACAGCGGAGCGCCTAGTTGGTCTGGAGCTGCCGCAGGTGCTGCTGGACATGGTCCAGGGCGCCTTCCCGGCGGCCCGGCACCCTGAGTCTCAGCTCCGCGAGCACAGGGCCGAGTTCACGGGCCCGGGCCGCGTCCTTGATGGCGCCCCACTGGTGGTGGGCCCGGTCCACGGCCGCCTCCACGGCCGGTGCGTCGGCCGGCTGCCCGGCGCCCAGCCGTGCGCCGGCGACGGTCAGCCAGGTACGGCAACTGCGCGCCGCGTCCCCCGCGAACATCGCCAGATCGGCCCGTACCTCCGACCAGTGCAGGGCGTCCTCGGAAGCCGGCCCGTGCACCCGCGCCGCCGCCCGCTCCCACCGCACGGCCAGTTCGTCGGCCTCGGCGTACCGCCCCGCCCGGACGGCGGCGCTGATGGCGTCATGCGGATCGGAGCCGTCGTGCCGGGTCCGCGAGCTGAGCAGGATGTTCGTGGCCGCCTCGGCACCCAGCCGCGCCAGCACCTGCTGATGCAGCTCCTCCATGGCCGGCCGGTGCCCACTGCGCAACACGGTCGCCACGGCCTTCATGTACGACGGCGAGGCGACCTCCCGGCGAGCGGGCGGAGGTGCGACACGGCCGTGCACGGCGTTGTTGCGCCCTGAGTCGAGGGGCGTGGTGAGCAGGTACCGCCAGGTCTCGGGATCCGCGTGCAGGTCGACGACCAGGGTGGTGGCACCGGGCGGGCGCAGCCGCAGCTCCTCGCGGATCCAGTGCCAGGGCACGCCGGTGTAGCGGACGGTCGCCGCAGTGGTGCGGGCGAGCGCCAGGTGCGGCAGATGCTGCTTGCGGTCCAGGTGCAGCTGGCCGGTGACGAAGACGGTGAGCGGGCCGGGGGCGGCCGCGGCGGCCCGCAGCCGGGTGAGGACGGCCTGCGGCTCCAGGGGGTCGGCGAGTTCGACGACGTTGGCCGTGTCGGTGCCGGAGAGTATCGCCGGGGCGACGGCGGCCAGTACGGGGAGCACGGAGGCGGCGTCCACGAGACGCCCCTTGCCGATCGGCGAGGCCGCGAGCAGCAGCACGGTTCCGGGCATCGGCCCCTCCCTTTTGTTCCCCAGGATCACTCGGGTCAGACCAGCACGTTATCCGCTGCGCCTGCAAAGCGGGCGGCTTGGACGGTCCGTCACCCCGGGTGCACCGGACCCGAGGAGGTTCGGCGTACCGCGAAGACCGTGGTGTCGTCGGCCAGGCGGCCGCGGCTGTGCCGCATGACGCTGTCCCGGACCCGGGCGACCAGACGGGCGGGGTCGGCCGTGCGCGGGTCGGCGCTCACCTCACGGACCAGCTGGTCCGTGAGGTCGTAGAACCTCCCGTGCGCGTCCCGGGCTTCGGTGACGCCGTCCGTGGTGATGAGGAGGGTCTCGTCCGGGGCCAGGGTGACGGTCAGGGTCGGCGGAGGACCGGTGCCGGGGGCCAGGTCGGCCATTCCCAACGGGAGTCCGTCACCCGGCGGCAGAGAGCGCACGCCCGCCGGTCCCACCGCGAGCGGCGGCTCGTGGCCGAAGTTGACCACCTCCACGGTGTCCGGGACCCCCGGCGGGAACCCCAGCAGCACCGCCGTCGCGAAGCGGTCGCCGTCGTCGCGGCCCAGCGCCACCGTGTGGCGCCGGTGCCGGACCATCCGGGTCTCCAGCCGCTCGGCCACCGTCGCCAGGTCCCGTTCGTGGTACCCGGCCTCACGGAACGTCCCCAGCAGCGCCGCCGCCGTCTCCACCGCCCCCAGCCCCTTGCCCTGGACGTCCCCGACCAGCACCCGCGTACCGTACAGCCCCGGCTGGATGTCGTAGAAGTCGCCGCCCACCCGGGCCTGGGTGTCGGCGGCGAGATACACCGCCGCGTGGTCGAGGCCGGCCCACCCCGGCGGCAGCGGCCGCAGCACGGTACGCCGGGTCGTCTCGGCGATGTCCCGCATGTGCAGCATCCGCCGTTCGCCGTTCCTGCGGACCGCGCAGGCGAGAATGGCCAGCAGCCCGGCGAAGGCGACCAGGATGAAGCCGGGCAGCCCGGCCTGGTACTGGTGGGGCCAGGCGCTGTCCACGGCGACGTAGTCGAGGACCGTCAGCACCGCGAAGACCGCAGTCGCGAAGACCCCGCAGACCGCCGCCGCGATACCGGGGACCAGGACGATCCAGGAGATGATCCGGAACCGCTCCGTGGTGTTGAGGTCGACCGCCGTGATCCCGGCGAGCAGCAGCAGCGGCGCCACCCACGCGATGCTCCGGCCCCTGGCCCGCAGCAGCTCCTGCCACCGCCGCAGGGCCTGGTGGTCGGTCACGAGAGTCAGGAAAACACGGGCGGGGACGCACCGCACGTCGTACGGGACGCGGAATCCCGTACCGACCGACTTGCCAGGGGGTGGCCGCAGGTGTGCTCTGGAGGGTGGGGGCGAGGAGAGAGGAGCACGCTCATGGCTCAAGCGGCACCCACGTCCGGCGGTATGCCCCGGAGCGGCCGTACGCCCGACGTGTTCAGCGCACAGGTGCACGCCAGGGCCCGGGTGGCCATACCGATCGTGACCGGGCTGATCTACGGCTACTGGGCCGCGGCCAACCGGCGCAGCGGCGGGCCCATCACCGGCTGGAACCTGCTGTTCGGCTTCCTGACCGCGCTCGGCTTCGCGGTGGTGCTGTACGCCATGCTGGCCTATGCCCCACGGCTGCCGCGGGAGCTGCACGCGCTGGTGTGGACGGCCTTCATGGGTATCGCCTTCGGCTTCCTGTACAGCCAGAGCGGCGACTCGATCCTGCGGTCCATCGGCATGTCGCTGGCGATCGCGGCAGTGACGTTCATCCTGATGTTCTACCGGTTCTACACGCACGAGGACGCGGCCGGACACCGTATCCGGTAGCGGCGCAGCCCGGCGTGCACCGCGTACGCGTGGGCCCCGGCCCCCATGGCCGGGGCCCACGCGTTCCCCTTTTCCCCTCACCTGTCGCCGGGGGCCGCTGCGGGCACCCGGCGACGTTCCTGCGCAACCGCTCCGGTCGTGCCGCTCCCAGACCAGGAAACACCCGTTCGGGTCAACCCTCCACCGGAGCCCGGCGCCCCAAGGGTTTCCGGGCGGGCCGGGGCCGTCGTAGCGCCCGTTCGGCTTGACCTGCGCCCCGCGATGCCCCCGAATGCAGTCACACCGCTCGCCTGACCGGCCCTCAGGGGCTTGCCTGGAAGCGTGCCCCCAGTGCCTCCCCGGCCCGCGCCGCCCTCACGCCTTCGGGGCGTCCTGTCGGCCGTGCTGATCGCGCTGGCCTGCCTGCTGCTGCCGTTCGGCGCGCTCGCGGCCTGGGCGGCGTACGGGCTGGCGGACACCGGACAGTACGTCAGCACGATGGCACCGCTGGCCGACGACCCGGATGTCCGGGACGCCGTGGCGGACACCGTCGGCGACGGCATCATGCGCGAGGTGGACGTCGGCCTGCCGATGCGGGGCACGGTGGCGCCGTTCGTGCGCGAGGCGGTCCGTTCCTTCACCCAGACCCGGGCGTTCCGGCTGGCCTGGGACGCCGGCAACCGGGCCACCCACGACGCCGTGCTGCGCGCGCTCCAGGGCGAGCGCGAGGAGCCCGTGACCGTCGACCTCGCCCCGGTCACCGCCCAGGTCAAGGACCAGCTCACCCAGGACCATGTGCCGCTCGCGGCCCGTATCCCGGTCCAGCACACGGCGGTCGCCGTACTCCCGGCCGCCGAACTGGACCAGCTCCGGAAGGGGTTCCACGTGCTCGAAGTCGCCGGCTTCTGGCTTCCCGTCGCGGCCGTCGTCTTCGCGGCCGGCGGCATCGCCCTCGCCGTCCGCCGCCGCCGCGCGGTCACGGCGACCGCGCTGGGCACGGCCCTGGGCGGCGGCCTGCTCGGCCTCGCCCTCTCGGCCGGCCGCCGGCTCACCCTGGCCGACCTGCCGCCGGACGTCTCGCACCCGGCCGCGGCCGCCGTCTACGACGCCCTGACGTCCACCCTCCGCACGGTCTCCTGGCTGCTCCTGGCCCTGGGCCTGACGGTGGCCGCGGTGGCCTGGACCGGCGGACGCCTGCGCCGGTCCAAGCGTGCGGAGGCGCGGCAGGCGGCCGCCGGCACAGCCGATTCCGCGTCCCTCAGGGCCGATTCACAGACTCCTGACCAGAACATGCCAGTCATGTAACCGGCTGCTTCTCCAGGGGTCACCCGGCGGGCGCCCCGGCCGACCACCGTGGCGGAACGACGGCCACCGGTACGGAACACCGGCGGCCGACGTGAGCTGAGGAGCCCCCACCGATGAACCGTCCCGCCGCGCGCCGAGCCGCCGTCGTCCTCACGGCCGGCCTCGCCCTGTCGTTCGCCGCCGCCCTGCCCGCGCAGGCCGCCGACTCGACCGTCACCGAGGCCCAGTGGCTGTCCGACGTCGCCGCCGTCACCGGCCCCGCGCAGACCTACATCGACGGCCGTGCCGCCGCCAACAGCTCCGGCGCCAAGCAGGCGATCGTCCTCGACATCGACAACACCTCGCTGGAGACCTACTTCGAGGGCGGCATCACCATCCCCGCCACCCCGCCGGTGCTCGCCCTCGCCCAGGACGCACACGCCAAGGGCGTCAGCGTGTTCTTCGTCAGCGCCCGCAGCGACCTGTACAACGTGGTGACCAAGGCGAACCTGAAGTCGGTCGGTTACACCGTCGACGGCCTCTACGCGCGGACGGTCGCCCAGCTGCTGACCGAGTCCGTCGCGGACTTCAAGACCTCGCAGCGCAAGGCGATCGAGGCGAACGGCTACGACATCATCGCCAACATCGGCAACAACACGACGGACCTGTCCGGCGGTTACGCCGACACCACCTACAAGCTGCCGGACTACGACGGCCTGCTGGACTGACCGGGGGGCCGCCTCAGGGGCGCTGCGCCGCGAGTCCCGCCAGCGTCCGCAGCGCCCCCACCAGCTCCGGCTCCCCCGCCGACGCGAGCCCGAGCCGTACCGCGTCCGGCGTCCGCTTCGGGTCGACACGGAAGGCGGTACCGGGCGTGACCGCGATCCCGCGGGCGGCCGCGGCCGCCGTGAAAGCGTCCGCCCGCCACGGCTCGGGCAGCTCCCACCAGGCGAAGTACCCTGACGGATCGCTCCGTACGGCGAACCCGTCGAGCACCTCGCGCACGAGCCCCTGCCGCCGCACCGCCTGCTCCCGCTTGGCCGCCACCAGCCGCGCCACGGTCCCGTCCCCGATCCACCGCACGGCCGCCTCCAGCGCGAACGCCCCCGCACTCCACCCCCCGGACCGCACGGCGGCAGCCACCGCCTCCACCCGGTCCTCCGGTACGACGGCGAACCCGGCGGTGAGGCCGGGCGCGACCCGCTTGGAAAGCCCGTCCACGAGATGCACGAGCCGGGGCGCGAGGGCGGCGAGCGGCGGCTCGGGGCCACGGTGCAGGAACGACCAGATCCGGTCCTCCACGACGGGCAGCCCCACGTCGCTCACCGCGCGCGCCAGCTGGATCCGGCGCTCGGCCGGGACGGTCACCGACGTCGGGTTGTGCAGGGTCGGCTGGAGGTAGAGCGCGGAGAGCGGCGCGGACCGGTGCGCGGCGAGGACGGACTCGACGACAGGCCCCTCCTGGTCCGCCCGCACCGGGACGAGCGTGCCGCCGAGCCGCCCGGCGATCTCCTTGACCAGCGGATACGTCAACGGTTCGACCCCGATCCGGCCGCCCGGCCGGACCAGGGACCCCAGGGTGGCGGCGATGGCCTGCCGGGCGTTGCCGGTGAAGAGGATGCGGCCGGGGTCGGGCCGCCAGTCCCCGGTGGCGAGCAGCTCGGCGGCGGCCTCCCTGGCGTGCCGGGTGCCGTCGGCGGCGGCCGGCCGCAGGGCGTCGGTCAGCGCGTCGGGCCGCAGCAGGGGAGCGAGGGCCGGGGCCAGCAGCTCCGACTGCCCTGGCACGGACGGGTAGTTGAGCTCCAGGTTGACGGGGGCGGCGCCGTCCTCGACCAGCGCCCGCCCCTGAGGCGCCGCCTGCGCGGCCCGCACGAACGTGCCCCGCCCGACCTCGCCCACCACCAGCCCCCGCCGCACGAGCTCGGCGTACACCCGCCCGGCGGTCGAGGCGGCGATCCCGTGCCGCCGCGCGAACGCCCGCTGCGGCGGCAGCCGTTGCCCGGCCCGCAGCCGCCCCCGCGCGATGTCCAACGCGATCCGGTCGGCGATCCCCCGGAAGTCGTCCATGGCCCCCACCCTCATTGCACCGAGGGCAAAGATTCTATTGCACCGATGGGCCGAAGATCCCTAGGGTCGACCACATGCCTCCTTTCCTCTCATACGACGACTACACCACCCATGACGACAATCAACCGCATACCACGCGAACCCCTCTCCTCCTCATCCACGGCCACCCCTTCGACCGCACGATGTGGCACCCCCAGCGGACGGCCTTCGCCGCCACCCGCCGGGTCATCGCCCCCGACCTGCGCGGCTACGGCGCCTCCCCGGTCACCCCGGGCATCACCCCGCTCTCCCGCTTCGCGGCGGACCTGGAAGAACTCCTCGACGCGCTGGGCGTGACGACCTGCGTCCTCGCCGGCCTCTCCATGGGCGGCCAGATCGCGATGGAGTGCTACGACCGCCTCGGCCCCGAGCGCGTCCGGGGCCTGGTCCTGGCGGACACCTTCCCCGACCCGGAGACCCCGGAGGGCAGACAAACCCGGAACGCCATGGCCGACCGGCTGCTCCGCGAGGGCATGCGCGGCTACGCCGACGAGGTCCTGGAGAAGATGGTCGCCCCGCACACCCACCCCGACGTGAAAGCCCACGTCCACCGCATGATGACGGCCACGAACCCCGAGGGCGCGGCGGCGGCCCTGCGCGGCCGCGCCGAACGCCCCGACTACCGCCCGCTGTTGACGAAGGTCACGGTCCCGGCCCTGGTCGTGGTGGGCGCGGCCGACGAATACACCCCCGTCTCCGACGCCGAGGCCATGCACGCCCTCCTCCCCGACGCCACCCTCCACATCATCGACCGGGCATCCCACATGCCGAACCTGGAACGCCCCGAGGAGTTCAACCGGGCGCTGAAGGAGTTCCTGACACGCGTGGACGAAAACTCGTGATCTCGCACAAGTGCCCCACCGGTCCATCCACCCCCAAACCCAAACCCGACCCACACCCCCACTCTCCAACCCGCCCACCACGCGCAGACAAAACCCGACCCGCACCCCCACTCTCCAGCCCGTCCGGTGCGCGCAGACGAAACCCAACCCACACCCCCACTCTCCAACCCGTCCGGTGCGTGTGGACGAAAGCCGCTCCATACCCCCCACTCTCCAACCCGCCCAGCGCGCGCGGACGAAACCCGGCCCGCACCCCCACTCTCCAGCCCGTCCGGCGTTTGAGGACGAGGCCGTTCAGGCCGAAGCGGGGGTCCGGGGGCGGCAGCCCCCGATGGGGTGCCCCCGGCAGCCGTGGGCGTCGGTTCGGGGGGCCGGACGGCAGGGCCGCTTCTCCTCGGCCTCACCGGCGTAGCCGCCCTCGCCGTGGACAGCACCCTCCACCGGCACAGCCCCTGATAATGGGCGCATGTCCCGCGAGTTCCCCATCGGCCTCACCCCGCCCGACTGGCTGGTAAGGAACCTCCGGCCCCAGCAGGCCGCCCCCCTCAACTGGGCCGCCCTCGCCCGCGCCGCCCTCGCCATGAGCCTCCCGCTCGCCGTCGGGCTCGCGGTGGGACAGCCCGCCTACGGGGCACTCGCCTCGATGGGCGCCCTGTCCGGGGTCATCGGCGACACCGCCGACGCCTACCGGATGCGGATCCTCAACATCGCGGTCCCGCAGCTCTTCGGCGCCGTCGGCGTCACCGCCGGCTCGCTGGTCTACGGCCAGGGCTGGCTGACGGTCGCCGTCATCACCGGCATCGCCCTGCTCTCCGGGATGATCTCGACGATCGGCGCGGTGTCCTCCGTCTCCGGCCTGCTCCTCCTGCTCAACTCGGTGATCGGCGCCGGCCTCCCGCTGCCCGGCGCCTGGTGGCTCACCCCCGTGCTGATGACCGGCGGCGGCCTGCTGGTCCTCCTGCTCGCCCTGCTGGCCTGGCCGCTGCGCTCGGGCGTACCGGAACGCTCCGCGGTCGCCGCCACCTACCGCACGGTCGCCGACCTGCTGTCCGTCAGCGACTCCGACGACGAGGCGTACGACCGCGCCCGCCGCACCGTCACCGAGTCGCTGAACCAGTCGTACGACCTGATCCTGGCCCGGCGCGCCCGGTACCGCGGCCGCAGCAGCGAACTCACCCGGATGCTCGCCCAGTTGAACGCGATCACCCCGGTGGTGGAGGCCGCCCCCGCCGTCCGGCTCGCCCGGCTCGCCGGAAAGCCGCTGCCGCCCGAGGTCCCGGCGGCGGTCCTGCACATCGCCGACGCCATCGAGACCGGCTACACCGGCCCGATAGGACTGGACCTGCCCCAGCCGGTCAACGAGACCGGCCGCGCCGTCGACCACGCCCTGCGGCACGTGGCCGAGGTCGCCACCACCCCCGCGTCGGCCCTCCCCCACTCTCGGCTTCGCTTGAGCGGGAGGGACCCCCATGGCATCGACGACCGCCTGGGCCTCCCCGCCGCCCTCGGCATCCGCACCGCCCGGGCCGCCCGCAACGTGGTCCTCTCCGCCAACTCCTGGCGCTACGGCATCCGCCTCGCCCTGTGCATCGGCATCGCGCAGGCCCTGGTCTCCCTGGTCCCGGTCCCGCGCTCCTACTGGGTCGCCCTCACCATCACCTTCGTCCTCAAGCCCGACTTCGGCTCGGTGTTCTCCCGGGCGCTGCTGCGCGCGGTCGGCACGGTGGCGGGCCTGGTGGTGGCGGCGACGGTCCTCACCGTGGTGCCGCGCGGCTGGTGGGACGTACCGGTGATGATGATCCTGGCCCCGTTGGTCCCGGCCCTGACCCCCCGCGGCTACGGCTTCCAGACGGCCGCCGTCACCCCGGTGATCCTGCTTCTCTCCGACGTACTGAACCACCAGGGCACGGCCCTGCTCCTGCCCCGCCTCCTGGACTCCCTGATGGGCTGCGCGATCGCGCTGATCGCCGGCTACCTGCTCTGGCCGGAGAGCTGGCGCACCCGGGTCGGCGACCGCCTGGCCGACGCGGTGGCGGACACGGCGGCCTATGTCGAGCTGGCCTTCAAGGCGGGCGCGAACCCCGCCGCCCGCGCCCGGATGCGCCGCCGCCTCTACCGCGACCTGTCCGTCATCCGCACCGAGTTCCAGCGCGCCCTGACCGAGCCGCCGCCCACCGGCCGCCGGGCGGCCGCCTGGTGGCCCCTGGTCGTAGCCGTGGAACGCATCGTCGACGCAACGACGGCGGCCCGGGTCCGGGTACGGCACGGAGCATCGCCGCCGGCCCAGGCCGAGGTCGGCCAGGTGGCCCTGCAACTGCGCGAGCTGGCGGAGGGCGTCCGCCGCTCGGAGACCCTCGTCGCGGTCCGCACGGACCTCGCGGGCCCTCCGGACAGCGTCCTGGAACCGCTGCGCCAGGAGGTCGCGGCGGCGAGGGCGATCGCCTCCCCCCACTGACGCTCCCGGCCGGTACGGCCGATGCCCTCCGGGCGGCAGTTTGCGCGCTTTACTCCACCCTTGCGCGCTCTTGGCGTGAGCGTGACAGTAAGGGCGTGTTTGCGCACACGAACGGCCGCCGGATGAACGGGAGTCGAACTGAACGCGGCCGAGGGGGACTTGACGACGGGCCGGGACTCGACCGCCGTACGCCCGACAGGAGTCATCGACCCTCCCCAAGATCGCAACCTGGGGCCGCTAACCTTACGTGTCCGTCCTGGCCAGCGATTGACGGGTATCAACTCACGCGAAGGGTTGCGCACATGGGCATTCTCACTCTCCTGCGGAACGCATTCGGCAGGTCGCGAAAGCCGCGCCCTGCCGAGGCAGAGGGTGCGGACCAGCTCCCTTCGCAGTCGACGCCGCCCCCGGCGGCTCCGCAGAAGACCCCGGAACCGGAAACCCCGGCCGCGGTCCCGGAGCCCCGCCCGGCAACGACCGACGAACACGATCTGGTCTCAGCGGCTTTCGACAACGTAACGGTTCCGAAGCAGGCGACCCGCCTGATCGAGCCGGAGGTGGAGGTCGGCACACCGGAGACCGCACCTGAGGCAAACCCGACGGAGGAGGCCGACGCCAAGCCGACCGCCGAGGTCAAGGCCGAGGTGGCTCCCGAGGCCGAGCCGGACGCCGAAGCCGAGCCGGAGCCGGTCGCCGAGGTGGCACCCGAGGCCGAGACCGAGCCGACGGTGGAGCCGGTGGCCGACATCGAGGCCGAGGTGACGGCCGAGCCGGTGGCGGAAGCCGAGCCGGAGCCGGTCGCCGAGGCGACCGAGGAGGCCGCCCCGGAGCCGGAGGCCGAGGTCGAGCCGGTGGCTGAAGTGACCACGGAGCCGGAGGCCGAGCCGGTCGCCGAGATCACGGCCGAGCCGACACCGGAACCGGAGGCCGAGGCTGAGCCGGTCGCCGAGGTTGCGGCCGAGCAGACGCCGGAACCGGAGACTCAAGCTGAGCCGGTCGCCGAGGTTGCGGCCGAGCCGACACCGGAACCGGAGACTGAGCCGGTCGCGAAGCCGGACGCCGAAGCCGAGCCGGAACCGGAGGCCGAGGCTGAGCCGGTCGCCGAAATTGCGGCTGAGCCGACGCCGGAACCGGTGGCCGAGCCCGAGTCCGAGCCAGTCGCGAAGCCGGACGCCGAAGCCGAGCCGGAACCGGAGGCCGAGGCTGAGCCGGTCGCCGAAATTGCGGCTGAGCCGACGCCGGAACCGGTGGCCGAGCCCGAGTCCGAGCCGGTCGCGAAGCCGGACGCCGAAGCCGAGCCGGAGCCGGAGCCGGAGCCGGTCGCCGAGGTGGCACCCGAGGCCGAGGCTGAGGCCGAGACCGACACCGAGCCGGCGGCGGAAGCCGAAGCCGAGGCGGCAGCAGAACCGGAGCCGACAGCAGAGGTGACCGAGGAGGCGGCCCCGGAGCCGGAGGCCGAAGTGGCCGAGCCGGTCGCAGCCGTCGCAGCCGTCGCAGCCGAGCCCCAGTCCGACCCCGAGCCGGTGGCCGAAACCGTCGCGGAAGCCACTCCGGACACCACCGCCGACACCACCCCGGAACCCGCTCCCGAACCGGTCGCGGCGGCAGCCGAGGCCGTCGCCCCGGTACCCGCCGCGGCCGCCGACGGCGAATCCGCCCCGCAGGGGCCACCCGCACCCGACAACGAGACCGTCACGGGTGGTGCGGGCGGGAACTCCGACACCCCGGCCGAAGGCGAAGCCGAGGCCGCGCTCGCCAAGGCCGGCCTCACCGGCACCCACGCCGCCACCTACCTCGTCCTCGACCGCTCCGCGAGCATGCGCCCGTACTACAAGGACGGCTCCGCCGCGGCCCTCGCCGACCAGACCCTCGCCCTCGCCACCCGCCTCACCCCGGACGGCGAGACCCCCTCCGTCCACGTCGTCTTCTTCTCCACCGAGGTCGACGGCACCACCGACCTCACCCCGGCCTCCCCCGAGAACGCGATCGACGAGGCGCACGCCGGCCTCGGCCGCATGGGCCGTACCAGCTACCACGCCGCCGTCGAGGCCGTACTCGCGCACTACGACAAGCACCACGACAAGGACGCCACCCCGGCCGCCCCCGCCCTCGTCGTCTTCCAGACCGACGGCGCCCCGGACGCGAAGACCCCCGCCACCCAGTCCCTCACGGACGCGGCGAAGTCCCACCCCTCCGTCTTCTTCTCCTTCGTCGCCTTCGGCGAGCACGAGAACAAGGCCTTCGACTACCTCCGCAAGCTGAAGACCGACAACGCGGCCTTCTTCCACGCGGGCCCGACCCCCCTGGAGCTCACGGACGCGGAGCTCTACGACGGCCTCCTGATCGACTGGCGCCCGTAGAACTCCTCCGGCCCGTAGAGCCGGTAGAACTCCCCCGTATGCCGCCCGCTTCTCAGCCCGTAAAACGGGAAGCGGGCGGCATACACATGTCGGCTACGATTTCAAGGTTCACACCTGTAGAAACCACCTACAGCAACCGCGACCTGGGAGCAGCCCCCGATGGCTCGACACCTCATCACCAGCGCCCTTCCGTACATCAACGGGATCAAGCACCTGGGCAACATGGTGGGGTCCATGCTCCCGGCGGACGTGTACTCCCGGTACCTCCGCCAGCGCGGCCACGACGTCCTCTACATCTGCGCGACGGACGAGCACGGCACCCCCGCCGAACTCGCGGCGAAGGAGCAGGGCCTCCCGGTCGACGTGTTCTGCGCCCAGGCGCACGACGCCCAGAAGGCGGTCTACGACGGCTTCGCACTCGCATTCGACTACTTCGGCCGCAGCTCCAGCACCGAGAACCGCGAGATCACCCAGCACTTCGCCCGTCGGCTGAACGAGAACGGCTTCATCGAGGAGCGGTCGATCCGCCAGGTGTACTCCCCGGTCGACGGCCGTTTCCTCCCCGACCGCTATGTCGAGGGCACCTGCCCGCACTGCGGCTACGACAAGGCCCGCGGCGACCAGTGCGAGAACTGCACCCGCGTCCTGGACCCGACCGACCTGATCAACCCGCGTTCGGCGATCTCCGGCTCCACCGACCTGGAGATCCGCGAGACCAAGCACCTCTTCCTCCTCCAGTCCAAGCTGCAGCACGAGGTCGAGGAGTGGGTCTCCCGCCACGAGGACGACTGGCCGCAGCTGGCCTCCTCCATCGCCCGCAAGTGGCTGACCGAGGGCCTGCACGACCGTGCGATCACCCGTGACCTGGACTGGGGCGTGCCCGTCCCGGCCGACACCTGGCCGGAGCTGGCGGCCGAGGGCAAGGTCTTCTACGTCTGGTTCGACGCCCCGATCGAGTACATCGGCGCGACGAAGGAGTGGGCCGACCAGGACCCGGACAACCGCGACTGGAAGTCCTGGTGGTACGACGTCGACACCGACGTCCGCTACACGGAGTTCATGGCGAAGGACAACGTCCCCTTCCACACGGTGATGTTCCCGGCCACCGAGCTCGGCGTGCGCGAGCCGTGGAAGAAGGTCGACTTCGTCAAGGCCTTCAACTGGCTGACGTACTACGGCGGCAAGTTCTCCACCTCGCAGAAGCGCGGCGTCTTCACCGACCAGGCCCTCGACATCCTCCCCGCCGACTACTGGCGCTACTTCCTCATCGCCAACGCCCCCGAGTCGGACGACTCGTCCTTCACCTGGGAGCACTTCACGGCGACGGTGAACAAGGACCTGGCCGACACCCTCGGCAACTTCGTCAACCGCGTCCTGTCCTTCTCTAAGAAGCGCTTCGGCGAGGAGGTCCCGGCCGGCGGCGAGCCCGGCGAGGCGGAGGCGAGGCTCGGCGAGGAGATCGCCGCCCTGCTCGCCGAGTACGAGTCCCACATGGAGTCCCTCCAGTTCCGCAAGGCCGCCGCGGCCCTGCGTGCCCTGTGGTCGGCCGGCAACTCCTACCTGGAGGAGAAGGCCCCCTGGCTGGAGATCAAGACGGACAAGGACGGCGCGGCTCTCACCCTGCGCACGGCGATGAACCTGATCCACCTCTACGCGGTGGTCTCGGAGCCGTTCATCCCGGCGACGGCGAAGACGATGCGCGAGGCGTTCGCCCTCACCGGCGACACCGCGGCCTGGGTCGCCGCCGACGAGGCGAAGTCGCTGGCGTCCGTCCCGGCCGGCACCCCGTTCACGGTGCCCCCGGTCCTGTTCGCCAAGCTGACGGACGAGGACCTGGAGACGTACAAGGAGCGCTTCGGCGGCACGGACGCCTGACGCCCGACGTCGTACGCACACACACCGCGCACACCGCCGAAGGCCCGGTGGGAGGGAGACCTCCCACCGGGCCTTCGGCGTGCGTGGGGTAAGTCTCAGGCAAGAGACCAATCAGTCTCTTACCCCTCCTTCACCTCACGTTTACCTGCGGGTTAGTCTGCGGTCCGTGAAACGAATCCTGATCCGCTCCGGGAAGAGCCCGTTCCGTGTCGCCACTCCGGCGGAGTTCATCCACCAGGACCTGATCGGGACCAACACCGGGAACCTTCTCTTCAGCGACTCGGCGCACAAGATGCTGACCACCCCGGACACCGAGGTGACGTCCAACGGCATCCGCACCGACCCTTCGGCCCGCCGGGCCGCGGAGATCAACGAGCGGTACGACGTGTTCGTCGTACCGCTCGCCAACGCCTTCCGCCCCGCCTTCCAGGCCTCCCTGGACCGGCTGACGACGCTCATCGAGCAGCTCACCATCCCGGTCGTGGTGTTCGGCGTCGGCGCCCAGGCCCCCGCGGACTACGACACCACCTGGCTGAACCCGATGGCGGACTCGGTCCGGCGCTTCGCCCGAGCGGTCCTGGACCGCTCCGCCTCCATCGGCGTACGCGGCGAGCTGACCTCGGACTACCTCAAGGGCCTCGGCTTCCACGACGTGGACATCATCGGCTGCCCGTCGATGTTCCTGTACGGCGGCACCTTCCCGGAGATCCGGGCCACGGAGCTGGGCGCCGCCTCCCGCATCGCCCTCAACCTGTCCCCGGACGCGATACCCGTCGGCGACATATCGGGCATCGCCCGGCACGCGTGGGAGCGCTACCCCGGCCTCGTCCACTACGCACAGAACACCGTCGACGCGGAACTGCTGATGTGGGGCGACACCTCGCCGGAGTCCGGGCACACGGACCCCTTCCCGCTGCAGCTCAGCCACGCCCTGCTCCAGGAGAACAAGGTCCGCATGCCGCTGGACCCGGCCACCTGGATCGACGAACTGCGCGGCTTCGACTTCGCGTACGGCACCCGTATCCACGGCAATGTCGCCGCCCTGCTGGCGGGCACCCCGAGCGTCGTCCTCACCCACGACTCGCGCACCCTCGAACTCTGCCGCTACTTCGACATCCCGCACCGCTCGCTCACCGAGCTGGACGCCGGCACCGACCCGCGTGACCTGTACGAGGACGCCGACTTCTCCGCCATGGTCAAGGGACACGGCGAGCGCTTCGAGCGCATGATCGCCTTCCTCGACCGCAACGACCTGCGGAACACCTACACCCACGGCGACGGCGGTGCCGCCTTCGACGCCCGGCTGGCCGCCCTCGACCTGCCCGCGTCGATGCCGGTCTGGGACGGCGGCGACGACGGCCAGATGCGGTACCGGATCAGCCGGCTCCGCGAGCGGATCGCCGCGGCCGACGCCAGGGCGGCCCGGCACGCCAAGGAGAACAGGGAGCTGCGCACCCGGCTGACCACCGCCGAGAAGCGCGCGGCCGAGACGACCCGCCGGCTCGACGCCCTCAGCAAGGAACTGACCGCCGCCACCAAGCAGCTGTCCGCGGTGGAGCGCCAGGTCACCGGCATCGACAAGCGCGTCCTGGTCCGCGTCGGCCCGGCCCTGCGCCGCCGTATCCGCCGGTCGAAGTCCAGGCCCCGACACGACTGAGCCCCTCCGCACGCACGTCAGCTCGCAAGGCCCAGCACC
Organism: Streptomyces hyaluromycini; assembly: GCF_002217755.1. GTDB lineage: Bacteria > Actinomycetota > Actinomycetes > Streptomycetales > Streptomycetaceae > Streptomyces > Streptomyces hyaluromycini. Next base: position 668,560 of record NZ_BCFL01000017.1, read on the forward strand.
AGCGCTGCGGCCACCGGCACGAACAACCCGGCCGGCAGGCACCGCCGATTGTGTGACAGCCGACCCGGAAAAGTTCTCAGCTCGCGGTCAGCACACCCGCCCCCGCCGTCTTCGCCAGCTCCGCCGGGAGGTTCTTCGCGCTGCTCTCCAGGCCCGCCGTCAGGGTCGGCGTCCAGTTCACCGTCGTCTTGATCTTCTTGGAGTTCGCGGCGTTGTAGGCGGCGACGAGGTCGGTCGTCGTGCCGTTGACGAGGTTGCCGCTGCCCGCGATCGAGCCGGTGCCGTCGCCGCTCAGCAGCTTGGAGACCTTGAGGGAGCTGGGCACGGTCCAGTAGTTGTTCTGGGCCACGACCTGGGCCTTGGCGCGCGAGTTGATGCTGTACTGCAGCGCGTAGCCGTTGAGGGGCGTGACGTCGTAGACGTTGTTGTAGAGGTGCACCTGGCCGACGCGGGTGAGCGGGGCGCGCTGGACGATGCCCTTCCAGATGTTGTGGTGGAGGGTGACGCGCAGCTTGCCGCTCGGCTCGCTGTCGCTGCTGCCGATCAGCATCGTCTTGTCGTGGCTGGTGAACTGGTTGTGCTCGACGGTCACCAGGTCCGAGCTCTTGGTGATGTCGAGTTCGCCGTCGTGGACCTGGTACTCACGGCCGTAGTACTTCGGGTTGAGGCTGTCGAAGTGCCCGGCGTCGCTGAACGTGTTGTGGTCGGCCCAGACGTGCGTGGCCCCGCGCAGCGTCACCGCGTCGTACTCGGAGTTCCAGTTGCCGTCGTCGCCGTCGGTCGGGTCCCACTGCGGGAAGCAGTCCTCGGTGTCGGAGAACGTCAGGTTGCGGACGACGACGTTGTCGACCTTCTGGATCTGGAGCATGCCGCCGGTGATGCCGGCCTTGGTGCCGGGGACGCCGACGATCGTGGTGTTGGCCGGCACCTTGAAGACGATGTTCGCTGCCTGCTTCTTCTGCGCGGCGGCCCGCGCCGTCTCCTGGGTTCCGGAGGGCAGCTTGGAGCGGCCGTACGTCGACGGGTCGAACGCCTTCAGGTAGGCGCTCAGCGAGTACCCGGTGCCGGCCGCGTAGTCCGCGCAGGTCAGCTTCTTGCCGCTGTCGTCGGTGTTCGCGTCGATGGTGCCCTTGACCTTGATGATGCGCGGGGTGGTGCCGCTCGCCGAGCCCAGCGCCTTCACCAGCTGGGCACGGGTGGCGACGGTGAAGGTGTGCGCGGCGTCGGCCTTCGCACCACCGGTCGTACCGGAACCGGACGACGCCCAGCCGTCCTTGGCGGCGAGCGTCTGGTGGTAGAGGTCGACGGCCGACGTGGCGTTCGCGCTCAGCACGAGCGCACCGGCACCGACCCCGGCGGCCACGACGGCGGCGGAGACGACGAGGGTACGGCGCTTGCGGAGGGACCGACGGTGAGAGGCAGAGGCCACGGGGGAGTCCTTACGTACTTCGGAAGTGCTGGGGACGGCCCGCCGGGGCGGGCTTCACTCCTCTGTGGTCGCGGAGATCGAAAAGGTTGCCGTCGACTTCTGCCGGACTCGGCGGAAAGACGTGAATTTTTTGGAGGAGCGGCGGCCCCGTACCTGCATGCTCACAACACATCCGTATGGTTTCGCCATGGCACCTGAGCTCATCCCGATCGCCTACGAGCCCCACGGCCGTACCGAGGCCATCGGTCACTACACCGGCGGACAGTTCCTGGCGTCGGTCACCTACGCGTTTCCCGAGGGGTTCCGGCTCGACGAGGGCTGGGAGGAGCAGAAGCGGCTCTACTCGGTGCTGCATCTCTTCGACGCCGAGGGGCACTACCGCGACTCGCAGATCTGGTGCGCGGGCAGCTGGGCCGAGCAGCAGCGGGATCCGGACGGCGCCGGGTCGGTGCTGGCGCGGGCCCGCGCGCACCTGGCGGGCATGCTGCGCAGTCTGCCGAGGCGGACGTACAAGGACATCGCGATACGCCCGTTCCAGCTCGTCGTGGACGGTGTGTTCTTCGGGCTGGTGGCGAAGGACGACGAGGACGGCGGGTGGGCCGAGCTCTACCCGGACCACCTGGGCTTCGGCGAGCCCTGGGACGGCCGGTACGACACCTGACAGTCGGGGAATCCAGGGGGGTAACTCATGCACAGATGGGGTGCGGCCGCGTTCGTGGCCGCCTCACTGGTCGGCGGCGTCCTGCTGCCGGCCGTTGCGGCCACCGCCGTCCACGGCGCCGTGCCCGGCGACTTCAACGGGGACGGGTACCGCGACGCGGTCCTGCCCGCGCCGGGCGCGAACGTGTCCGGCAAGGAGGGTGCGGGCGCGGTCGTCGTGCTGTACGGCTCCGCCTCGGGGCTGTCGACCAGCCGTCGTAAGACCATCACCCAGAACACCGCGGGCGTGCCGGGCGCCGGCGAGACGTACGACGCCTTCGGCGCCGCCACCGCCACCGCCGACCTGAACCGGGACGGCTACGCCGACCTGGTGGTCGGCACACCGGACGAGGACACCTCGAAGGGCACCGACTCCGGTGCGGTGACCGTGCTGTGGGGCAGCAGGAGCGGCCTGACGAGCGGGACCGACCTGCCGTCGCCGTCGTCCTCCCCGTGGCACTACGGCCAGGACGTCGCCGCGCTCGGCTTGGGCGCCGGGGCGAAGACGCGGGTGGTGGTCGCCGGAGGGGACGCGACGGCGCGGCGCACGAGAACAACTCCACCGGAGCCGTCTGGGTCTTTCCCGGCGGCTCCGCCGGGCCGACGGCCACGGGCAGCCGCGTCATCACGCCGAATGCCGTCGGCCTCACCCAGCAGTGGGGCACCACGCTGGGCGGCGACGGACTGCTCTCGGTGATCTGAACACGTAGCAGGCGCCCGGGGTCCTCCTTCCGGAGTCCCGGGCGCCCGCGTCACGGATGTCAGCCGTTGCTCGTCTCGTCCGGTTCGACGCCCAGGGTCAGATGGGCGCGGACGCCGTGGGCGATGTGGTGGCGGTTGTACTTCAGGTAGAGCAGGCCGCCCTCGTGCCCGTTGTCCGGGTAGATGCTGTCCCCGTCGAGGGTGGTGCGGGTGGTGGTGTTGCTCGCGTACGGCTCCACCTCGGCCGACAGCAGGACGGACTTCTCGTCGAAGAACAGCTGGCCGGTGTGGCAGGTGTGGCCGCCCTCGTACCCGGCGTCCGTCCACTCGCCGTCCACGTGCACCTTGACGTGGATGTGGACGCACCGGCCCTGGTACCAGCCGGGGAAGACGGTCTTGAAGGTGACGTGCCCGTGCCGGTCCGTGTGCCAGGTGCCGCGCAGGTAGCGGGTGTCGTCGGTCGGCTCCTGGTGGCCGCCGCCACCGCCGGGCGGGGGGCCGGTCGGGGTGCCGGTGGGCGCGTCGGTCGGCGGGGTACCGGTCGGCGGGGTGCCGCCGCCGCCACCGCCGCTGCCCATCTCCTCGTACCCGGAGTAGATGCCCGACGCGTTGCAGTGCCAGATGTCCACGGCCGCGTTCCGGAGCGGCTTGCAGGTCTCCGCGTCGATCACCTTGAGGGTGAGGTGCAGGGGGATGCCCTCCTGGTCCTCGGTGACGTCCTGGCGGAGCTTGTCGGCGTCGATGTAGTACGGGCCCTCGACCAGTTCGGAGGTGAGCGTGTAGCAGGCGCCCTCCGAGGACGAGGGCGAGGCCGCGGCCTGGGCTTGGGTGCCCTCCTCCGCGGCGGTGCCGTCGCTCGCGGCGAAGGCGCTGCCGACGCCCACCGCGGTCACGGCCACACTGCCCGCCGCCAGGACCGTACGGCGAGCCAACTTCCTTCTCTCTTCCGGGGATTGAGCGTCTGTGGGGGTATGGGTGTCTGTCATGGTCAGGGACCGTAGACAAGGCGGAGCCGGTGCGAACATCGGAGCGAGCTGTGAATGCGCGGTGCGCAAGCGAAAGGCTCGAAACCGACGCCGGTTTCGAGCCTTTCCTTCAGCTGTGCTGTTTCTGCGTGCCTGTGTGCCTTACTTCGGCTGCGGCTTCCGGATGGAGAGGTGCAGCTCGCGCAGGCGGGTCTCCTCCAGCTCGGTCGGCGCGCCCATCATCAGGTCCTGGGCGTTGCCGTTGAGCGGGAAGGCGATGGTCTCGCGGATGTTCGGCTCGTCGGCGAGGAGCATCACGATGCGGTCCACGCCCGGGGCGATACCGCCGTGCGGCGGGGCGCCGAAGCGGAACGCGCGCAGCATGCCGGCGAACTCGCGCTCGACGGTCTCCTCGTCGTAGCCCGCGATGCCGAACGCCTTGAGCATGATGTCGGGCTCGTGGTTCCGGATGGCACCGGAGGACAGCTCGACGCCGTTGCAGACGATGTCGTACTGCCAGGCGAGGATGTCCAGCGGGTCCTGGGTCTCCAGGGCCTCCATGCCGCCCTGGGGCATGGAGAACGGGTTGTGCGAGAAGTCGATCTTCCCGGTGTCCTCGTCCTTCTCGAACATCGGGAAGTCGACGATCCAGCAGAACCGGAAGACGTTCTCCTCGAAGTGCCCGGCACGCTTGGCGGCCTCGACCCGCACCGCGCCCATGATCTTGGAGACCTCGTCGAACTCGCCCGCACCGAAGAACACGGCGTGCCCGGCGGCCAGCTGGAGCCGCTTGGTGAGCTCGGCGACGTTGTCCTCGGTGAGGAACTTGGCGATCGGGCCGGAGAGGGAACCGTCCTCGGCGACGCGGACCCAGGCCAGGCCCTTGGCGCCCTGCGAGACGGCGAAGTCACCGAGCTGGTCGAAGAACTTGCGGGGCTGGTCCTGGACGGCCGGGACCGGCAGGGCGCGCACGTGCTTGCCGGCGAAGGCCTTGAACTCCGAGCCCTCGAAGATGTCCGTGATGTCGACGAGCTCCAGCTGGGCACGGAGGTCCGGCTTGTCGGAGCCGTACTTCAGCATCGCCTCGCGGAACGGGATCCGCGGGAACGGGGAGGTGACGTGGCGGCCGTTGCCGAACTCCTCGAAGAGCTCGGTCATCAGCTGCTCGATGGGGCGGAAGACGTCTTCCTGCTCGACGAAGCTCATCTCGACGTCGAGCTGGTAGAACTCGCCCGGCGAACGGTCGGCGCGGGCGTCCTCGTCGCGGAAGCAGGGCGCGATCTGGAAGTAGCGGTCGAAGCCGGAGATCATCAGCAGCTGCTTGAACTGCTGCGGGGCCTGCGGGAGGGCGTAGAACTTGCCCGGGTTCAGGCGGGAGGGGACGACGAAGTCACGCGCGCCCTCGGGGGAGGTGGCGGTGAGGATCGGCGTCGCCATCTCGTTGAAGCCGAGGGCGACCATCTTGTGGCGGATGGCCGAGATGACCGCCGTACGCAGCATGATGTTGCGGTGCATGCGCTCGCGGCGCAGGTCCAGGAAGCGGTACTCCAGGCGCCGCTCCTCGTTGACCCCGTCCTCGGTGTTGATCGTGAACGGCAGCGGGGCGGCCGCGCCGAGCAGCTCGACCTCGCCGACCTCGACCTCGACCTCGCCGGTGGGCAGGTCGGAGTTGATGTTCTCGGTTCCACGTGAAACAACGCGGCCGTCGACGCGGACCGTGGACTCCTTGGAGAGCTTGTCCAGGGCCTCGTACGCCGGGGTGCCGGGGCGGGCGACGAGCTGCGTGATGCCGTAGTGGTCGCGCAGATCGATGAAGAGGATGCCGCCCAGGTCGCGCCGATTGTGCAGCCAGCCGCTCAGCCGGACGTCGGTGCCGACGTCAGAGGCGCGGAGCTGGCCGCAGGTGTGGGACCTGTACCGATGCATCGTCGGGTGTTCCTCTTCTTCGGGTTCTGCCGAGGTGCTCTCCTCGACCGGGACGGGCCACGGGGCCCGGACCCATCAAGGGTACCGGGCACCCAAAGATCGGCTCTCCACCATTAATGCGGCCCTGAAACAGTGGCACTCTGCGATCTCATCTTCTTAAAGTGGGGCAATGCGAACTGGCGAGCCCCTGCCCGCCGTGGAGGACGTCCTCGCCGCCCTCGCGACCGGGCTGTGGCACTGGGACACCGCCACCGGGCTGGTCACCGCGGACGCGGAGGCGGCCCGGCTGATCGGGCTGCCGGCCGAGGCGTCCGTTCTGTCGGAGGCCCTGGTCCGGTCCCGTTTCCACCCCGTGGACTGGAACGAGAACACGAGCATCACCCGGCTGGCCGCGGTCGAGGGCACCCTTGCAGAGGTGCGGCTGCGGGTCATGGACGAGCGGGGCCGGCTGATCCGTACCGTGCGCAGCCGTTTTCGGCCCGTGTACGACTCCGAGGAGCGCGTGTACCGGGTGACCGGCACCCTCCAGGAGGTCACCGAGCCGACCCCCGGCGCCGCCGCCCAGCATCCGGTCACCGGTGACTGGCGGCGCTCCCGGGAGGCGTTCCTGCTGGACGCGGGCCGGGCGCTGGCCGAGGCGCGGTCCACGGAGGAGGTGCTGCGGGTCGCCGCGGGCCTGTCGATGCCGGGGTTCTCCCCGGACGGGCTGGTCGTCTTCGGGGTCAAGGGCGACCGGCTGATGATGATCGGCCACCACGGCCAGCAGATCGACGAGGACAGCCCCTTCAGCAGCATGCCGCTGGAGACCGACTATCCGGCGGCCGAGGTGGCACGGACCGGCCGGGCCGTCTATCTCTCCTCCGCCGAGCAGTACAAGTCCCGCTACCCCGTGACCTGGCCGCTGGCCGAGCGCTTCGGCCGGCAGTCCTGGGCCTTCCTGCCGCTGACGGTGGCCGGACGGACCATGGGCGCCTGGATGGCGGGCTTCACCTACCCGGTGTCGTTCACCCCGGACGAGCGGTCCGTGCTCACCACGGTGGCCCGGATGCTGGCGCAGGCCCTGTCCCGGGCCGGGATCGCCGACTCGGAGCGGGAGCTGACGGACGGCCTCCAGCGCTCCATGCTGCCGACGCTGGGCCCCGACATACCCGGCATGGACACGGCCGCCCGCTACATACCGACCGGCGGCGGACTCCAGGTGGGCGGCGACTGGTACGACATGATCCCGCTGCCGTCCGGCCGGCACGCCCTGGTCATCGGCGACGTCCAGGGCCATGACGTACGGGCCGCGGGACTGATGGGCCAGCTGCGGATCGCGCTGCGCGCCTACGCCTCCGAGGGCCACCGCCCGGACGCGGTGCTCTCCCGGGCCTCCCGTTTCCTGCACGGGATCACCTACGACGAGGACGATGCCGACCTGCGCTTCGCGACCTGCCTGTACGTCGAGGCGGATCCGGCGACCGGGGTGCTGGAGATCGCGCGGGCGGGACATCTCGACCCGACGATCCGGATGGCCGACGGCACGGTGCTGCGGCGGCCGACGGCGGGCGGGCTGCCGCTCGGCATCGACCCGGACGCCGACTATCCGACGACGCGGTTCGCCCTGGAACCCGGCGAGACCATGATGATCTGCACCGACGGTCTGATCGAGACCGGCGGCCACGACATCGAGAGCGGCTGGCAGCGGATCCGGGCGATCATGGAGGAGCACGACGACGGCGACCTGGAGAAACTGGCCGACGGCCTCGTCCAGGCCGTGCACGGCCCCTCCTCCCACTACACCACCGGGCCGCTGGCCGACCGCCGTGAGGACGACATAGCGGTGCTGCTGCTGTCCCGGCCGGGCGGCGGCCGCGGCGAGGAGCCGCCGGCCCTGCGGCCACGGATGCGCCGCACCCTGCTGTCGGTGGCCCAGGACGAGCCCGAGCGGATCTCCGAGGCCCGCCAGCACCTGCGCGAGCTGCTGCACGACTGGGGGTCGCCCGACCAGGTCGACTCGGCGGTCCTGCTGGTCTCCGAGATGCTCACCAACGTCCTCGTGCACACCGACGCGGACGCGCTGCTGCTCGCCGAGGTCTCCGGCCAGGTCCCCGAACGCCGTCTGCGGGTCGAGGTCACGGACGCCGGCGACGACCTCCCGCACAAGCGCCGCCCCGGCGAACTGGCATCCTCCGGCCGCGGCCTGGTCCTGATCGAGGTCCTGGCGGACGCCTGGGGCGTCGATCCGCGCGGGCAGGGCAAGAGCATCTGGTTCGAGCTGTACGAGGCCGACAAGTCCTAGCCGGGGGCGTCAGCCGGTGGCGTACCGGGCGCGCAGCTCGTGTACGACCCCGAAGGCGGCCGCGGTGAGCGGTACGGCCAGCAGCATGCCCAGGATCCCGGCGACGGAGGCGCCGGCCGTGATGGTCAGCATCACCACGGCCGGATGCATCTGCACGGTCCGGCTCTGGATCATGGGCTGCAGCACATGCCCCTCCAGCACCTGCACGGCGAGCACGACGCCCAGCGCCCACAGCGCGATGACGAAGCCGCGGTCGGCGAGGGCGACCAGGACGGCGACGGCACCGGAGATGAAGGCGCCGAGGTAGGGGATGTAGGCGCCGACGAGGACGAGCGCGCCGAGTCCGACGGCGCCCGGCACCCTCAGGACCAGCAGGCCGACGGTGATGCAGACGGCGTCGATGAACGCGATGACGGTGGTGCCGCGCATGAACCCCTCGATGCCCTCGAAGGCACGGCGGGCCATGGCCTCGACCATGTCGGCGCTGGAGCCGGGCGCGACGCCCCGGATGGCGCCGACGACCCGGTCCGAGTCGCGCAGGAAGAAGAAGACGAGCAGCAGCGCGAGGACCGCCATGGCGAGACCCTCTCCCACCACGCTCACCCCGCTGATGACGTTGGAGGCGGCGGTCCCGCCGAACTTGGCGAGAAGCTCCTTCGCGTTGCCGGCCAGGTCGCCGACCGAGGTCCCGGCGGCCCCGAAGTGCCGGGCCAGCGACTTCGCCGCGGCCTTGAGCGAGGAGACGATCTCGTCGCCGGTGTCGATGAGCGCGGCGACGACGATGTAGACGGCACCGCCGACGACGGCGACCACGGCGACGCAGGTGAGTCCGGCGGCGAGGGAGCGGTGCACGCCGACCTGAACGAGCCGTCGGTACAGCGGGCCGAGCAGGGCGGTGCCGAGCAGGGCGAGCAGTACCGGGGTCACCGCGGTGCGGAACTCCGAGCAGAGCCGGACACCGACGTACCCCACCCCGGCGGCCAGCAGCAGCACCGCACACCACGCGGCGAAACGGCGCACGGGCTCGGGCAACAGCTGCACAGGTCCTAGCGGACCACGCGAGGCCGGCGGATGCCCCGCCGTACGCCCCCCACCGAGTGAACGCACCCCCAGCCGCCGTACCAGGGGGCTCCGCCCCCTGGACATCCAGGTTCAGGGCTGAGAGGTGGCGACCTTGATCCCGAATCCGATCAGGACGACACCTGTGATGCGGTCCAGAGCACGTCGTACAGCGGGCTTCTCGAAGAAGGACCGGGCCTTGGCCAGCAACATCACGTAGCTGCCGAGCCAGATGAGTGTGAGGGCCGCGTGGATGAGGACCAGCAGGGTCATCCCGAGGTGTGGTGAGAACCCGGACGGCGCGAGGGTGGGCAGCAGGCCCGTGTAGAAGACGGCGATCTTGGGGTTGAAGACGTTGCTGACCAGCCCGGTGCGCCACGGGTTGCCGGCCGAGGAGGGAACGTTGCCCGCTGCGGTGACGACACGGCCGCGTCGGCTCTGCCATAGCGCCTGGGCTCCAAGGAAGCCCAGGTAGGCCGCGCCGAGAAACTTGACGACCGTGTAGGCCGTGGCGGACGCCGCCAGAACGGCGGCCAGACCGACGACGGTGAGTGTGCCCCAGATGAGCAGGCCCGCTGCGATGCCGCCGACCGTGCGCAGGCCGTCCCGCCAGCCGGACGCGATGGCTCGCTTCGTCACCACCGCCATGTCCGGGCCGGGGACCAGCGTCAGAACAGCGAGCACGCCCGTAGCCGCAAGGAACTGAACGAACATGGGCTCAGTCTCGCACCATGCCCTGCCTCCCTCTCTCGAAGGGGACAGCCCCCTGAACCGATCAAACTTCGATGACACAGGACAGTCCGATGGGGTGCTGGTGCGGGATCCCAACCTAAATTCGACGTCGCCCAGATCCTTGGCGACGTCCCGAACGCGGCAGAGCCGCTCACCTGGTTCCTCCGGTGGTGAGCGGCTCGGGCGCCTTTGGTCTTCACGGCTTCTCAACGGCCTTTGGCGGAGGCCGCCTGACTGGTGTCAGTTGTTGTTGCGGTCACGGCGACGCGCGCGCCTACCCTTGAAGACTTTGAACACCTTGTAGCTGCAGCCGCCGATCGCCGTGCCGAAAATACCGAACGCAGTCGTGAGCGGACCGTTTGCATGGAAAGCGGCGTACGCCACTTCTATATAGCACCCGCCGGTCAGGACCCATCCACCGATGGCAGTGCCGAGCAGGATCCGTTCGTCGCGAAGATCGAGGCGGTCGAGGTCCCTGACCATGACGGCGACCTGCTGCTCGGTGTACGTGTCACACATGGCGACCTCCACGGCGGGTGTCGATGTACTGACGTCCGGTCGCGGAACTGTCGCGGATATCAGAAGCCTGTTCGAGCGACGTGACGAGGATCGCCCTCCGGGGGGCGGGAGTCGCCTCGATGACTTGTGTACTGTCCACTCTGGGTCCGGTTCTGTGTTCGCGGGACATTGGCCCACCAGGGCCCGTCGGCGTGACCTCTCACAGTGCACCGACGGGCCCTTGCGGTTGCCCAGATCTTCTGGCTGTTGAGCCCCATAAATCAAAGATGATCACGGCTTCTGAGACTCATCCCACACTTTCATCAAAACGGACATATGGCGCAAGGCCTGACAGCGTCCTGACGGGGCGTCAGGAGCGCCCGATATCGCCGCAGATCAAGTGCCGCAGGATCCGATGAACATGCAGATTTTCTCGCTGAAAGCCCAGTTGAAGCTGGTTCCTTCCGCGCCAGGGCGCGAGTAATGAAATGCCGTCCGCGGCAGCCCCAGCCGAGCGCACGAGCGATGAAGAGTCCCGCCAGGTCAAATGCCGTCGAAGCCCCCGACCTTGACGCACCTCATGACTACGCGCCCCCTCTTGCCGAGTTGTTCGCTCTCGCCGGCGAGGAGGAGGGGACGCTGAAGAGCACCGGCCGCCACCCCGTAGTGGACGTGGCCAATGCGTGGGAACTGCGGTCCATGCTGGAGGTGACGGCGCCGGGGGTGGAAGTCGGCTATACGACCAGCGGACGCACACGCACGGCGATCCTGGTCCACCCGGATGGTTCGCGGGCACGGGCAACGGCCGAGTGGATCACCCCACCCGAAGTCCACCAGAGCGGCCCCCAAAAGCTCTGGGAAGCACTGGAACGCACGCGTCCATGGGAGTGCAGCAGACCCGGTGCGCTGAGCGGCCCCTCCCCCGTCCGTCCGCTCGGCGCACGTACCGGCGCAACGTGCTGCCGATGCGGGAACTGGACGTACGCCCCGATCCCGGTTCCTCACCTCCAGCGCCCCACCGGTGCAGGAGTGACCCTGTACGCCTGCCCGAGCCATGCCGTCGCGTTGCCACCTGTCCCACCCTCGGGAGAACTGGGCTAGGGCACGGACAGCACCACGTCCCTGAACCTGGCCTCCGCACTCCAGACACGGGCCGTCCGCCTGAACCGAAGGCGGGCGGCCCTATCGCGTCGAGCACCGCCCAGACACGTCCGGTCCGCCGCTCCGTCCCCCTTCCGATCTCTTCATCAGATGCGGCACCTGTGGGAACTCTGGCCGGTCAGCTGGGCGCCACCTCCGAAATCAGCGCCCGGATGCGCTCTTCGATCGCGTCGCGGATCGGGCGGACAGCTTCGACGCCCTGCCCGGCAGGGTCCTCAAGCTGCCAATCGAGGTACCGCTTACCGGGGAAGACGGGGCAGGTGTCGCCGCACCCCATGGTGATCACGACGTCGGACGCCTGGACGGCCTCCACCGTGAGGATCTTCGGTGTCTCGGCGGAGATGTCGATGCCGACCTCGGTCATCGCTTCGACCACGGCCGGGTTGACGGTGTCGGCGGGGGCCGAGCCGGCGGATCGGACCTCAATGCGGTCGCCCGCCAGGTGAGTGAGGAAGGCGGCGGCCATCTGGGAGCGGCCGGCGTTGTGGACGCAGACGAACAGCACCGACGGGCGTGCGGGGGAAGTGCTCATGACGGGTGACTTTCTCGGGGCGTGGTCAGGAGGAGACGGGGTCGGGTTCGCCGCCCGGGATGCTGATCTCACGGCGGGCCGGTGCCGCCTGCGGACCGTAGACGACGGCCACGATGCCGAGCCCGAGCACAAGGCCGAGCAGTTGGGCAGCGATGAACGGGGCGACGGACGCGGGGGCGATGCCGGCGAAGGTGTCGGTGAAGGCACGGCCGATGGTCACCGCCGGGTTCGCGAAGGACGTGGAGGAGGTGAACCAGTAGGCGGCCCCGATGTAGGAGGCCACCGCGGCCGGAGCGAGCGCAGCGCGGCCGACCCGGTCGAGGCCGAACACCAGCAGGATCAACCCCGCCGTGGCGACGACCTCTCCCAGCCACAGGTGTCCGGCCGACCGGTCGTGAGTGGAGAACTTCGCGAGTGGCTCGTCGAACATGGCATCGGCCAGGACCGCGCCGCCGACAGCCCCCGCGATCTGGGCAGGCACGTAAGCAGTGACGTCCCTCAGAGTGAGCCCGCCCGGGGTGCGGCGTTGGGTGAACCAGGCAGCGAGGGTGACGACCGGGTTGAAGTGCGCGCCGGAGACCGGCCCGAACACAGTGATCAGCACGCCCAGGCCGAAGACCGTGGCGAGGGAGTTGGCGAGCAACTGCACGCCGACGTCGTGCGACAGGTCGGTGGCTTGGATGCCGGAGCCCACCACCACCGCCACCAGCAGCCCGGTCCCCATCACCTCCGCGGCGACGCGACGGCCGAGCGAGGCGTTCACGCGCCGACCCCAGCGGTCCGAGAGGTGGTCAGGAACGCGGCGATCCCCTCAAGAACATCGGGCAGCGCCCAGTAGTACACCCATGTACCGCGCCGCTCGCAGTCGATGAGGCCTGCCTGTCGCAGCAGCTTGAGGTGGTGCGAGATCGTCGGCTGGGACAGATCGAAGGCCGGGGTCAGCTCACACACGCACACCTCACCGCCCTCTCCGCGTGAGGCGATCATCGACATCAGACGCAGGCGTACCGGGTCGCCAAGCGCCTTGAAGACCTTCGCCAGGTCGGCCGCGTGGTCTTCATCCAGCGGAGCGGCAGCCAGGCCGGGGCAGCAGACGGATTCCTGCCCGATCACCGCAAGCTCTTGTTTCGACATTCCTCTATGTTGACGTTTTTCGATCCAAGGCACAAGGTTGCATCAATGAACGTCGATACAGGCCGTTCCGGGCCGTGCTGTGGCCCGTCACCTGGGAGTGAGTCATGAACGAGCAGTCCACCGACCTGCGTGAGACCGTCCGTCAGCGGTACGCGGCGGCGGCCGTGAAGGTCACCGAGGGCAGTACCGCGTGCTGCGGGCCCGAGCCGGTCGAGGTCGACGAGAACTTCGGCTCGACCCTGTACGCCGCCGACGAGCGCAACACCCTGCCCGCCGAGGCGGTCGCAGCCTCCCTCGGCTGCGGCAACCCCACCGCGGTCGCCGAGCTGCGCGAGGGCGAACGCGTTCTCGACCTCGGTTCCGGCGGCGGCATCGACGTCCTGCTCTCCGCCCGCCGCGTCGGACCGACCGGCAAGGCGTACGGGCTGGACATGACGGAGGAGATGCTCAACCTGGCCCTGACCAACACGGCGAAGGCGGGCGCGACGAACCTGGAGTTCCTCAAGGGCACCATCGAGGCAATCCCGCTTCCCGCGAGCACCATCGACGTCGTGATCTCGAACTGCGTGATCAACCTGTCCGTCGACAAGCCCGCCGTCTTCGCCGAGACCTACCGCGTACTCAAGCCCGGCGGCCGGATGGGCGTGTCCGACGTTGTCGCCGATGACACCCTCACCCCCGAGCAGCGGGCCGAGCGCGGCGACTACGTCGGTTGCATCGCCGGAGCCCTGTCCTTCGCCGAGTACCGCGCGGGTCTGGAAACGGCCGGCTTCACGGACATCGAGATCACCCCGACGCACTCGGTCGCCGACGGCATGCACTCCGCCATCATCCGCGCCGGCAAGCCCACCGCCGCCACCGTCCCGAACACCGCCGCGACGTCGGCGACTGGCGAATCCTGCTGTGGCCTCACCTCGTGCTGCACCCCGGCCGAGCAGACAACCGACCCGTCCGTCACCGTCAGCGAAGCCAAGGGCGCCGCCGGATGCGCCTGCCAGAGCTGACCTCTTGCCTTCGCACAATCACGCCTAGAACCAACTCAACAGCCCTACCCACCTGTTGGTGGGTAGGGCTGTTGAGTTTGGACCGACGAGGGATTACAGCCCGCCCTCAGTCATCCCATGCACCGCCGGGATGGTGCCGAGGCGCCCCTTCTGGAAGTCCTCAAATGCCTGCTGGAGCTCTGCCTGGGTGTTCATCACGAACGGGCCGTAGTGGGCCATCGGCTCACGGATCGGCTGGCCGCCGAGAAGGACGACCTCCAGGTCGGGCGTGTTCGAGTCCTGCTTTTCATCGGCCCGGACCGTCAGCGACGAGCCCGCACCGAACACGGCCGTCTGCCCAAGGTGGATCGGCCGGCGGTCCGCGCCCACCGAGCCCTTTCCGGCGAGGACGTACGCGAGCGCGTTGAAGTCCTCACGCCAAGGGAGCGTGATCTCCGCACCCGGCGCCAGCGTCGCGTGAACCATGCTGATCGGGGTGTGGGTGATACCCGGACCCTTGTGGCCGTCCAGCTCTCCGGCGATGACCCGCAGCAGCGCACCGCCGTCCGGGGTGGTGAGCAGCTGGACCGTGCCACCGCGGATGTCCTGGTAGCGCGGGGCCATCATCTTGTCCTTGGCCGGCAGGTTCACCCACAGCTGGAGGCCGTGGAAGAGACCGCCGGACACGACGAGGGACTCCGGCGGGGCCTCGATGTGGAGGAGACCGGCACCGGCCGTCATCCACTGGGTGTCACCGTTGGTGATGGTGCCGCCACCGCCGTTGCTGTCCTGGTGGTCGAAGACGCCGTCGATGATGTAGGTGACGGTCTCGAAACCGCGGTGCGGGTGCCAGGGGGTGCCCTTGGGCTCGCCCGGCGCGTACTCCACCTCACCCATCTGGTCCATCATGATGAACGGGTCGAGGTGGCGGTAGTTGATCCCCGCGAACGCCCGGCGCACCGGGAAACCCTCGCCCTCGAAACCGCTCGGCGCGGTCGTGACGGCGAGCACGGGACGGGCCACGGCGTCGGCCGGTGCGGCCACTCGGGGCAGGGTCAGCGGGTTCTCGACGGTCACTGCAGGCATGTTGGCTCCTCCTTGTGCGCCCACTTTAGTTGAGCGTTGAACTTTCTGCTACCCCTAACGGAGAAGGCCCGGAGGACATTCCCTCCGGGCCCGGCCATCCCCCGATCGGCGGATCAGTTGCTGAAGTAGAGGTACTTCCACCCGCTGTAGGTGGTCGAGTTCACGCTGTCACCCGACGAACCGTTGACGTACACCGCACGCACCCGCGCCCGGATGCCGGACTCGCCGGGCGCGCTGTAGCGCACGCCCGCCTTGCCGTTCGAGGCGAGCGCGAAGTACTCGGAGTCCGTCGTGTACCACGTCCCCTGGTAGTAGACCTGGAGGTCCAGGCGCTCCTGGCGGCCCGGGTAGTAGGTCATGGTCGTGGTGATCTCGGGGCCGGTGTTCTTGTGGAACCAGTAGTACGACGTCGAACCGATCTTCGCGATCTTGTAGTGCTTGGAGACCGCGGTGGAGATCTTGACCCGGGCGTACGCCGTGACCTTCGCGGTCTTCGGCGCGTAGCGGGCGTCCCCGTCGAAGACCGCGGAGACGGCCGTGTCGCGGGTCATGTCCACCCAGGCGGCGATGTTCCCGTGGGAGTCCACCTTGCCGGTCTTGATCAGCTTCTTCGGCTTGTCGCCGCCGAAGGGGTCCGCGTAGATCTTCACCGAGCGGTTCTTGTACGTCGTCCCGAGGTGCGCGGTGAACTTCACGTCGGCGCCGTAGTTGTACAGCTTGCCGTTGTTGTTCAGGCTCAGGCTCGTCCCGGCGCGGGAGACCGTGACCTTGTCGGAGGCGGTGGCCGTGGCGTGGTCGGCGTCGCCCGCGTAGGTCACCTTGTAGGTGACCGTGCCGCCGGCCGGCGGGGTGTCGGTGAAGGAGTACGTGCCGTCCGCCTTGACCGTGACGGCGGCGAGCGTCTTGCCGCTGGGGCTCTCGACGTCGGTACGGGTCACGGAGAGCTTGACGCCGGCGGGCAGCGGGACCGTCGCCGAGAGCTTGCCGGTGACGGTCAGCTTCTTGGCGCGGGGCGCCGAGCTCGGGGCGTTGACCGTGAGCGTCGGCACGTTGAGCGTCGGCTGGGTCAGGACCTTGAGCGTGTAGGAGCCGCCGTTCGGCGCCAGCGCGAAGATCCGCGAGGAGTCCGGCGCCCAGCGCAGGTTGCCGGCGGCGTAGTCGGTCGTGGAGCCGACGGCGTAGGTGCGCAGCGGCCTGATGGTGTCGGGCCGGTAGACCGCGACCTTGCCGGCGTTGAACTGGGCGACCAGGCCGGTCGCCGAGATGTCGGCGCCCCACGCTGCGGGGTAGGAGCCGGCCATGCTGAACTTGCCGTTCGCCCACGCGTCCCGGTCGGTGCCGTTGACCAGCACCTGGTCGGCGCCGGGCACGAGGTCGATGTCCGAGATGCCGCTGTTCAGGGTGTAGTCGCCGTCGTACCAGGCGGTGACCTTGGCGGTGCCGTCCGAGACGTCGAGGACGGCCATGGAGTCGGTGGAGATGCCGGTCTCGCCGACGGCCAGCAGGCCCGGCCGGGTCGGGTCGGTGTCCAGCAGCCCCTGGCCCCAGATGCCGGCCGAGGTGCCCTCGGTGGGGAACTGCGCCATCGCCACCGGGTCGGTCCCGCCCGCGGGGTCCACCGCCGGGTCGATGGAGCCGATGTCGCCGTCCCACTGGTCGCCGTACGAGAACCACGCCTTGCCGCCGGCGAAGGCCAGGTGGCGGGGGCCGGTGTTGGTCGGGATGTTGTACGACGTCTTCACGGCCAGCGTGGCCGGGTCGAGGGCGAGGACCTGGTGGACGCCGGGCAGGGCCGCGTACAGGGTGGTGCCGTCGTCCGACAGGGCCAGGTCGCTGACGCCGTCGAAGCCGTCGTCCGAGTCGACGAGGTTGCCGTTGTAGTCGGAGGCGAGGATCCGGCCGTTCGCCGCGTCGCCGACGAACACCCGCTGGAGCGGGCCGTCCACGACGAACCCGCCGATGTTGGTGACGGTGGTGGCGGCTGCCGAGGCGGTCCCCGCCGCCACGACACTCAACGCCGCCGAGCTGAAGACGACCGCGAGCGCTGTCGCGACCGAAGTGCTGCGCATGCGCACAGTGATGAAACCCCCAGTGAGAACCCGGGTTCGCCGGGTGGATGAGAGCGCCGCGCAGCACCCGGACACGACCGCGGAAGAGCGGTTGCGTGCGGGGCGCGGCTGCCTGGGGCAGCCTATGGCATGGCTGTGACAAACGGGGCGGGGTTTTTCGCCCGTCCGATGCCCGTCCGGCGCCCGGCCGGTGTCCGGACGGCGTCTAAGCGGGTCCGGCGAAGTCCGCTGCGGTTCGGAGCGCCCCGAAGGGGCGCTGGGGGAGGAACTGCGCGACCAGCTACGACGGCGCCGCAGACGGCAGACGGCAGACGGCAGACGGCACATCGCGGCACTTCCAGCGGAGCGCTTAGCCGTACATCCGGCGCATCGCGAAGTCGACCATCTGCTCGACCGCCTTGGCGTCGAACACCATGCGGTGCTCGCCCTCCATGTCCAGGACGAAGCCGTAGCCGGTCGGGAGGAGGTCGATGACCTCCGCGCCGGTGATCACGAAGTACTTGGACTCCTTGCCCGCGTACCGGCGCAGCTCCTTCAGCGAGGTGAACATCGGGATCACCGGCTGCTGGGTGTTGTGCAGGGCCAGGAACCCGGGATTGTCTCCGCGCGGGCAGTACACCTTGGACGTGGCGAAGACCTGCTGGAAGTCCTCGGCGGTCACCTGACCCGTGGTGAAGGCGCGTACCGCGTCCGCGAGCGAGGGCGGGGACGGCTCGGGGTAGAGCGGCGGCTGCTGGCCGTACCCGCCGAGCCCGCCGGCCATCTGCTGCTGCGGCGAGGCGTACTGCTGCTGAGCGGCCCCACCGTCCATGGGCTGGCCGTATCCATACATGCGCGCAAGCCTACCGAGACACGCGGTGTCTGCGGGAAGGTAGACCCTTCTCACACTTCACCCGATGGGGGTTGCGTCTTATTACCGACGGGTAGCATCATCGGAGCTACTCGTTGGTATGTGAAAGCTTGCGCGAGGATTCAGTGCCTCGCCGATCCGGATACGGAGCCGTCACCATGGGGCACTACAAGTCCAACCTCCGCGACATCGAATTCAACCTGTTCGAAGTGCTCGGGCGCGACAAGCTGTACGGCACCGGCCCGTTCGCCGAGATGGACACCGACACCGCGAAGAGCGTCCTGGAGGAGCTGACCCGGCTCGCCGAGAACGAGCTCGCGGAGTCCTTCGCCGACGCCGACCGCAACCCCCCGGTCTTCGACCCGGAGACCAACACCGCCCCGGTCCCGGCGTCCTTCAAGAAGAGCTACAAGGCCTTCATGGACTCCGAGTACTGGCGCCTGGGCCTGCCCGAGGAGATCGGCGGCACCACCGCCCCGCCGTCGCTCATCTGGTCGTACGCGGAGCTGATCCTCGGCGCCAACCCGGCCGTGTGGATGTACTCCTCCGGCCCGGCGTTCGCCCGGATCCTCTTCGAGGAGGGCACCGAGGAGCAGAAGAAGTGGGCGCAGCTCGCCGTGGACCGGACCTGGGGTTCGACCATGGTGCTCACCGAGCCCGACGCGGGTTCGGACGTCGGCGCCGGCCGTACCAAGGCGGTCCAGCAGGAGGACGGCTCCTGGCACATCGAGGGCGTGAAGCGCTTCATCACCTCCGGTGAGCACGACATGGAGGAGAACATCCTCCACTACGTGCTGGCGCGGCCCGAGGGTGCCGGCCCGGGCACGAAGGGGCTCTCCCTCTTCCTCGTCCCGAAGTTCCTCTTCGACTTCGAGACCGGCGAGCTGGGCGAGCGCAACGGCGTCTACGCCACGAACGTCGAGCACAAGATGGGCCTGAAGGCCTCCAACACCTGCGAGATGACCTTCGGCGACCGCCACCCGGCCAAGGGCTGGCTGATCGGCGACAAGCACGAGGGCATCCGCCAGATGTTCCGGATCATCGAGTTCGCCCGGATGATGGTCGGCACGAAGGCCATCTCGACGCTCTCCACCGGGTACCTCAACGCCCTTGAGTACGCCAAGGAGCGCGTCCAGGGTCCCGACCTGGCGAACTTCATGGACAAGACCGCGCCCAAGGTCACCATCACCCACCACCCCGACGTCCGCCGCTCGCTGATCACGCAGAAGGCGTACGCCGAGGGCATGCGCGCCCTCGTCCTCTACACCGCCTCGGTCCAGGACGCCATCGCCGTCAAGGAGGCGAACGGCGAGGACCCGAAGACCGAGCACGCGCTCAACGACCTGCTCCTGCCGATCGTCAAGGGCTACGGCTCCGAGAAGGGCTACGAGCAGCTCGCCCAGTCGCTGCAGACCTTCGGCGGCTCCGGCTTCCTGCAGGAGTACCCGATCGAGCAGTACATCCGCGACGCCAAGATCGACACCCTCTACGAGGGCACCACCGCCATCCAGGGCCAGGACTTCTTCTTCCGGAAGATCGTCCGCAACCAGGGCGCGGCGCTGAACTCCCTCGCCGAGGACATCAAGAAGTTCCTGGCGCTCGGCACCGGCGGCGAGGAGCTGGCGGGCGCCCGCGAGCACCTCGCGAAGGCGGCCGTCGAGCTGGAGGCGATCGTCGGCCTGATGCTGACCGACCTCGCGGCCACCGAGCAGGACGTCAAGAACATCTACAAGGTGGGCCTGAACACCACCCGCCTGCTGCTCGCCTCCGGTGACGTGATCGTCGGCTACCTGCTGCTCAAGGGCGCCGCGATCGCCGCCGAGAAGCTGGAGACGGCGTCGAACAAGGACAAGGCGTTCTACACCGGCAAGATCGCGGCGGCGAAGTTCTTCGCGGCCAACGTGCTGCCGGGCGTCACCCTGGCCCGCAAGGTCGCGGCCGACGTCGACCTCGACCTGATGGAACTGGACGAGGCCGCTTTCTGACCGGCTTGAGTTCCGCTACGGTGGCCCGCTCCCTCTTCGGGGAGCGGGCCACCGTACGTCGTTAAGGTGAAGCACATGAGCGAACCCTCCCGCTTCGATCGCGGCCACACCGACGACCTGATGTCCTTCCTCGCGGCGAGCCCCACGCCGTACCACGCCGTGGCGAACGCCGGCGAACGGCTGGAGAAGGCCGGTTTCCGGCAGGTCAACGAGACCGACGCCTGGGACACGGAGACATCAGCGGCTTCCGCCGCGGGCACCGGCGGCAAGTACGTGCTGCGCGGCGGCGCGATCATCGCCTGGTACGTCCCGGAGGGCGCCGCGCCCCACACGCCGTTCCGGATCGTGGGCGCCCACACCGACTCCCCGAACCTGCGGGTGAAGCCCCGCCCGGACACCGGGGCGCAGGGCTTCCGCCAGGTCGCCGTGGAGATCTACGGCGGACCGCTCATGAACTCCTGGCTCGACCGGGACCTGGGCCTGGCCGGCCGGCTCAGCCTGCGCGACGGCTCCACCCGCCTCGTCGACGTGAACCGGCCGCTGCTGCGGGTGCCCCAGCTCGCCATCCACCTGGACCGTGCGGTCAGCAGCGAGGGGCTCAAGCTGGACAAGCAGCGCCACCTCCAGCCGATCTGGGGCCTCGGCGACGACGTCCGCGACGGCGACCTGATCGCCTTCCTGGAGCAGGAGGCGGGGCTGCCGGCCGGCTCGGTCACCGGCTGGGACCTGATGACGTACGCCATCGAACCGCCGGCCTACCTGGGCCGCGACCAGGAGCTGCTGGCCGGCCCGCGGATGGACAACCTGCTGTCCGTGCACGCCGGTACGGCGGCCCTGGCGGCCGTGGCGGCGGGCGGCGCGGCGCCCCCCTGCATCCCGGTGCTCGCCGCCTTCGACCACGAGGAGACCGGCTCCCAGTCGGACACCGGCGCGGACGGCCCGCTGCTCGGCAGCGTGCTGGAGCGCTCGGTGCTGGCCCGCGGCGGGTCGTACGAGGACCGGGCCCGGGCCCTCGCCGCCACCATCTGTCTCTCCTCCGACATGGGCCACGCCGTCCACCCCAACTACGCCGAGCGCCACGACCCGACGCACCACCCGCGCCCCAACGGCGGCCCCATCCTCAAGGTCAACGTCAACAACCGCTACGCGACCGACGGTGCGGGCCGCGCGGTCTTCGCTGCCGCCTGCGAGAAGGCCGGGGTGCCCTTCCAGACCTTCGTCTCCAACAACTCCATGCCCTGCGGCACGACCATCGGCCCGATCACCGCGGCCCGCCACGGCATCCAGACCGTCGACATCGGCGCGGCCGCCCTCTCCATGCACAGCGCGCGCGAACTGTGCGGCGCCGACGACCCGTTCCTGCTGGCGAACGCACTGGTGGCGTTCCTGGAAGGGTAGTCGCGCATGACGGTGGGTACGGCGCGTAACGGACACAGCCGCACCCACAGGGTCATCACAGGCAACCGTGAGCAATCCGTTACAGCGTTCAACTATCGGAGTTGTACGGATTTCGTGAAGACTGTGGATCGCTGACGGGTCCGGAATATCGACTTCCGGATCCACCGCGGTCTTCACGACAGGGGGTACCGAGCCGTGCGCCGTCACGCCACGCGCCGTGCCCACGCCGCCCCCGACGAACCCGGCGACAGACCCAGAATCGCCGTGCTGATCCCGGCCCACAACGAGCAGGAACGTATCTCCGACGCGATCGACGGCCTCTGGGAACAGACCCGGCGCCCCGACCTGATCGTCGTCGTCGCCGACAACTGCACCGACGACACGGCCGGCGTCGCCGCCGCCCACGGCGCCCAGGTCTTCCCCACCCAGGGCAACACCCACAAGAAGGCCGGTGCCCTCAACCAGGCCATCGCCTGGGTGCTGCCGCACATGGACGACCGCGACCTGCTCCTCGTGCAGGACGCCGACACCGTCCTCAACCCCTGGTTCGTCGAGACCGCGCTCGCCACCTTCAACCGCAAGGTCGGCGCGGTCGGCGGGGTCTTCTACGGCGAGGACGGCGGGGGCCTCCTCGGCCTGCTGCAGCGCATGGAGTTCCACCGCTACGCCTGGGAACTGGAGCGCACCGGCGGCAGGGCCCAGGTCCTCACCGGCACCGGCACGATGTTCCGCGCCCGCGTGCTGCGCGAGGTCCGCGCCGCCCGCCGCGCCGGCGAACTCGGCGGCGGCACCGGCTACTACAGCCTCGCCTCGCTCACCGAGGACGACGAGATGACCAAGGCGGTCAAGACCCTCGGCTACCGGGCCATGTCCCCGGCGGGCTGCGCGGTCACCACCGAGGTCATGCCCACCCTGCCCAAGCTGTGGCACCAACGGCTGCGGTGGCAGCGCGGCGCGCTGGAGAACCTCCGCGACTACGGCTGGACCCGGGTCACCGCCCGCTACTTCATGCAGCAGTTCCTGATGGGCTTCGGCGCGCTCTCCTTCCTGATCTACCTGACCTTCATGGCCACGTACACCTCGCTGTACGGCTGGCCGGGCCTGTCGCCGTTCTGGACGGCGATCGGCCTGATCTTCATCGTCGAGAAGACCGTCTCCGTACGGCGCGCGGGACCGAAGGCCGTCCTGGTCGCCGCGCTGATGATCCCGGAGATGCTCTACGACCTCTTCCAGCACGCCGTCTACTTCACCTCGCTGTGGGGGCTGGTGCGCCGCAGCGAGGAGAAGTGGGTCGCGACATGAGCCCCGCCCCCCACATGGCAACCCTCAGAGGAGAAGCACGATGTACGGACGAGTGATCGGTGCCGGTACGACCGGCGCCGGGGGCGCGACGTTGGCCGCCACCGGGCTCTGGCTCAACAGCATGGCGATGGTGGTGGCGGCCACGACGCTGGTGGCGGCCGGGGTGGCGCTGTTCAAGCTGGCGCCGCGGAGGCGGTAGCGGGTCGTCGTTCGTCTGCGGGTACGTGGGGGCTGGTCGCGCAGTTCCCCGCGCCCCTTTCAGGGGCGCTGATCCATCCCGGCGAGAATCAGTGGAAGTCGGTCCGTGCCACCCTCCGTGATCCGCACCGGTACGCCCCAGTCCTGCTGGTGCACATGGCAGGCCGGGTATTCGTTCGCCTCGTCGTCGTCGCAGCTCGCCGCCATGGCCGAGACGTGCAGGACGCCCTCTTCGATCGCCGGGTTCAGGTCCAGGTCTCTCGACAGGTCGGTGTCGGCGCCCTCGCCCTTGAGCAGCAGCTCCGGCGGGGTCGACGACACCAGCAGGCGGGTGGACGGGCCGTAGCGTGTGTCCAGCTTCTGGCCCGCCGGGGCCTGGAAGATCACGTCCAGCCGGAGCCTGCCCGGAGCCACCTCGGTCGCCGAGCGCTGGGTGCGGTGGGCGACCGACTCCACCCGGACCGCCTCCTCGGGGAGCCGCAGCCGGGTCAGCCGGTGGCGGGCCGACTCGACCACCACGATCTCGTCGCCGGCCAGCACCGCGTCGCTCGGCTCTCTCAGGTCCGTCGCCAGCGTGGTGACCTCGCCGGTCGACGGGTCGTAGCGGCGCAGCGCGTGGTTGTAGGTGTCGGACACCGCGACCGAGCCGTCGGGCAGGGCCGTCACGCCCAGCGGGTGCTGGAACAGGGCCTGGCCGGCCGCGCCGTCCCGGTGGCCGAAGTCGAAGAGGCCGGTGCCGACGGCCGTGTGGACGTGCCCGTCCAGGTCGACCCAGCGCAGGGCGCTCGTCTCGGAGTCGGCGAGCCAGAGACGCTCCGCGGTGGCCGCGAGGCCGGACGGCTGCGCGAACCAGGCCTCGGCCGCCGGCCCGTCGACCAGTCCCTCGTTGGTGGTCCCGGCGGCGACGGCGACCGTCCTGCTCTCCGGGTCGTACGTCCACAGCTGGTGCACGCCCGCCATGGCGATCCACACCCTGCCGCCGAAGACCGCCACGTCCCAGGGGGAGGACAGGTCGATCTCGCGGGCCGGACCGGAGGTCGGGGAGCCCTGCCACCACTGCCGTCCGGTGCCGGCGAGGGTGCTCACCTCACCGGTGGCGAGGTCGAGGCGGCGCAGGGCGTGGTTGACGGTGTCGGCGACGGCCACCGAGCCGTCGTCGAGGAGCGCGAGGCCCTGCGGTTCGTTGAAGGAGGCGGTGTCCGCCGTACCGTCGGCGAAACCGCGCGTGCCGGAGCCGAGCCGCCGTACGACCGTCTCCGCGTCCTCGGCCAGCTCCACCAGCTGGTGCCGGGTGGTGTCGCTGACCAGGAAGTTCCCCGAGGGCAGCAGCAGGGCCTTGCCGGGGAAGCGCAGAGCGGTCGGCTCGGGCTCCGGCGGCACGTACGGGCCGTCGCCGCGCCGCAGGGTGCCCTTCGCCTCGTGCTCCGCCTCCAGCTCCTCGACCAGCCGCGCGATCGCGTGCGCGTGACCCTCGCCGGCGTGCTGGGCGACGACGTACCCCTCGGGGTCGATGACGACCAGCGTCGGCCAGGCCCGGACCGCGTACTGCTTCCAGGTGGCGAGCTCCGGGTCGTCCAGCACCGGGTGCTCCACGCCGTACCGCTCCACGGCGTCGACGACCGCCTGGTGCTCCGCCTCGTGCACGAACTTCGGCGAGTGCACCCCGATGATCACCACCGTGTCCCGGTGCCGCTCCTCCAGCTCCCGCAGCTCGTCCAGGACGTGCAGGCAGTTCACGCAACAAAATGTCCAAAAATCAACAATTACGATGCGCCCACGGAGCTCCGCGAGGCTGAGCTGCTTGTCACCTGTGTTGATCCAGCCACCCTTGCCGATCAGCTCGGGGGCGCGGACGCGGGCACGGCGCGGGGTGGGCGCCGGGGATGCGTGGTTCATGGATCAAGAGTGCCATCCCCGACCGACAATCCCCGCGGCGCTCCCGCGCTCGTCGCCCGGCCGTCAGTCCTGGCGGGTCACATCGGTCCCGGGGCCGCCGGAGAGCGTGTCCCGGCCGGGACCGCCGTACAGCCTGTCGTTGCCGCTGTTGCCGTACAGCTTGTCGTTCCCGCTGTTGCCGTACAGGACGTCATCGCCCTTGCCGCCGTACAGGGTGTCGGCGCCGGCTCCTCCGGTGATGGTGTCCTTGCCGTCGTCGCCGGACAGGTACTGGGCTCCGGCGCCGCCGCGCAGCACGTCGTTGCCCTTGCCGCCCTGCACGATGTTGTCGCCGCCGCTCGCGTTGACCGTGTCGTTGCCGTCGCCGCCCCAGGCGAGACCTTCCTTGCCCACGGTGATGGTGTCGTTGCCCGTGTCGCCGGAGACGTAGGCGCCGTCGAGGCGGCCGTAGTCGGCCGCCCGGTCGTTGCCGGGGCCCAGGGAGATCTCGGCGTAGAAGTAGATCTGATCGGTGGAGTTCTTGTACGCGACCATGTCGTTGCCGTCGCCGAGGTTCACGACGAGGGCGGCGTAAGGGTCCTGGGAGTCGATCAAGGTGACCGTGCAGGAGACTCGCGTGCGGTCCGCGCTGTCGGGGTAGACGCAGTCCTGGCCCGCGTCGATCGGGACGACGTCGTCGATCGCGTAGGTGATGCCTGTTTTGTCCGCTGTGAGGGTCCCCGTGACGGTGGCCTTGTTGGTCTGGCCGGGGGCGGCCTTGTAGGTGAGCTGCCAGCCGTGGCTGACCACGGCGGTGGCCGGTGCCGTCGCGGCGCCGGCGGGGCCGGCCGTGGTGAGTGCCGCGGCCATGGCCGCACCGAGAGCCAGCGTCATCGCCGGGACGGCGCGTATGACCCGGCGGCGGACGGGACGAGCATGCATGGAAACCTCCGAGAGGACGGTGCGCAACGACGCGAACTACGCCTCGTCGGACTCGGAGCCCACCTCTTTGGTTGGGCAACTTCTGCACAAACACGTGGAGTTCAACTCCCGGACATCCACTGGACCGAGGAAATCCGAGGCCCGGTCAGATGAGGGCGTGTCCGGTCGTCGCGTCCACGTGCCCGGGAACCTCGTCGTGCCGATCGCCCACCGTGAGGGTTCCGGTGGGCTCTAGGAGCAGGATCTCGGTGGGCACGCGCGCGTGCGGCTTGTGTTCGATGCCGCGGGGCACCGTGAAGACGGAGCCCTTGGGGAGGACGACCGTGCGCTCGCCCGCCGGCTCCCGCAGGGCGATGTGCAGCTCGCCCTCCAGGACCAGGAAGAACTCGTCGGTGTGGTCGTGGACGTGCCAGAGGTGCTCGCCCTCGACCTTGGCGACGCGGACGTCGTAGTCGTTGACGGCGGTGACGATGCGCGGGCTCCACCGGTCCTCGAAGGAGGCGAGGGCATGGGCGAGGGAGATGGGTTCACTGGTCATGGCGGTCATCCTGGGCCGTGGCCAGGCATCGGCGTGAGTGCTAGAAATCGCATATGGCGCAAGGATCCTCTCAGTCGACCCACCGGGTGGCCGTGATCGTCGACGCGGGCACCAATCCGTTCGAGGTCGGGGTCGCCACCGAGCTGTTCGGGCTGCCGCGGCCCGAGCTGGGGCTGCGCGTCCCGCCGTACGAGGTGACGGTGTGCGCGCCCACGCGCGAGGTGCGCATGAACCACGGCTTCTTCACCCTGAGCGGGGTGGCGGGACTGGCGGCCGTGGACGAGGCGGACACGGTCGTCGTACCGGGGCGGCCGGACAACGTCGTACCGCGCGGTGCCGACGTCATCGACGCGATCCGGCGCGCGCACGCGCGCGGGGTGCGGGTGGTGAGCTTCTGCACCGGGACCTTCGCGCTCGCCGAGGCCGGGCTGCTGGACGGCCGGCCCGCCACCACGCACTGGCGCTGGGCGGACGCGTTCCGGGAACTGCATCCCCGGGTGCTGCTCCGGCCCGACGTGCTCTTCGTCGACGACGGCGACCTGCTCACCGCCTCCGGCAGCGCGGCCGCGCTGGACCTGGGGCTGCACATCTGGCGGCAGGACCACGGTGCCGAGATCGCCAACGCGGTCTCCCGGCGGCTGGTGTTCGCCTCGCACCGGGACGGCGGGCAGCGGCAGTTCGTGGAGCGGCCGGTGCCCGAGGTGCCGGGCGAGTCACTGGGACCGCTCCTGGCCTGGGCCCAGGAGCGGCTGGGCGAACCGCTGACGGTGGCGGACCTGGCCGCGCGGGCGGCCGTCTCCCCCGCCACCCTGCACCGCCGGTTCCGCGCCCAGCTGGGCACCACCCCGCTGGCCTGGCTGACCGGGGAGCGGGTCACTCTCGCCTGCCGGCTGATCGAGCGCGGGGAGGAGCGGCTCGACGTCGTCGCGGCGCGCAGCGGGCTCGGTACGGCGGCGAACCTGCGCGCACGGCTGCGGCGCGAGACCGGCCTCAGCCCCTCGGACTACCGGCGGCGTTTCGGGCCGGTGGTGCGGGAAGGGGTACAGGCATGAGATTCCTGGTACGCGACCGGCTCCTCGGCTTCGGCGAGGACTACTGGATCGAGGACGAGCACGGCGACAAGGTGTTCCTCGTCGACGGCAAGGCCATGCGGGTGCGGGACACGTTCGAGCTGAAGGACCGGCACGGGCGCGTGCTCGTCGACTTCCACCAGAAGATGTTCGCCCTGCGCGACACCATGGTGATCGAACGCGAGGGCGAGCCCCTGGCGACCATCAGACGCAAGCGGCTCTCGCTCCTGCGCAACCACTACCGGGTCCACCTGGTCGACGGCACCGAACTCGACGTCAGCGGCAAGATCCTCGACCGGGAGTTCGCCGTCGAGTACGACGGCGAGCTGCTGGCCGTGGTCTCCCGGCGCTGGCTGCACGTGCGGGAGACCTACGGACTCGACGTCGTACGCGACGACGCGGACCCGGCGCTGCTGATCGCGGTGGCGGTGTGCGTCATCCACCTCGCCGACAAGGAGCGGGACGGGGACTAGAAGGGGGGATGAGAAGGGGACTCAGCGGTGGCGCGGGGGGTCCAGGCCCAGGAGGCGGTCCTTGAGGGCCGGGAACTGTTCGCGGGTCGCGGCGACCTTGGCCGGGTCGAGGTCGACGGTGAGGATCTCCTCGCCGGCGCCCGCCTCGGCCAGCACCTCGCCCCACGGATCGACCACGATCGAGTGACCCGCCTGCGGAACTCCGGCATGCGTCCCGGCCGTTCCACACGCGAGCACGAACGCCTGGTTCTCGACCGCCCGCGCCTGGGCCAGCAGCGTCCAGTGCGCGCGTCGCCGCTCGGGCCAGCCCGCCGAGAGCACCAGCGTCTCGGCGCCGGCGTCGACGAGTCCGCGGAAGAGTTCGGGGAAACGGAGGTCGTAGCAGGTGGCCACGCCCAGCGTGGTCTCGGGCAGCCGGACCGTCACCAGTTCCCGTCCCGCGCCCATCAGCACCGCCTCGCCCTTGTCGAAGCCGAAGCGGTGGATCTTGCGGTAGGCCGCGGCCAGCTCACCGGAGGGGGAGAAGACGAGAGCCGTGTTGTAGAGGGGGCCCTCAGGGCCACGCTCGGGGATCGAGCCGGCGTGCAGCCAGACGCCCGCGTCGCTCGCCGCCTTCGCCATCGCCTCGTACGTCGGCCCTTCGAGCGGCTCGGCCTCCGTCGCGAACTTCTCGTAGGCGAACGCGCCGGTCGTCCACAGCTCGGGCAGTACGACGAGATCGGCATCCGCCTGCTCGCGCACCAGTGCGGTCACGCGCTGCCGACGAGATTCAACCGATTCGCCCTCGTTTACGTCGATCTGGATGAGCGAGGCGCGCACACTACCACCGTCCTGGCAATTCGAGCCGTCCACACGGGCCTACGATCGTCACACGAAAGCACTGCCGGGGTGCCTCACAGCAGCGTAACTTAGCGTCTCAAGACACCCGCCGACAGCAGCCACCGCCCACTGGCAGCGCCGCCACCACCTGCCCGAGTACCGACCGCCGAGGGGTCCCGTTCCGTGAGTCTGCATCCCACCCTCCAGCCCTACGCCGACGCTTGGACCCACTCCATCGAAGCGATATCCGAGCTGGTGACGCCGCTTGTCGAGGGCGAGTGGAACCGGCGGACACCGTGCCCGGGCTGGTCGGTGCGGGACGTGGTCTCCCACGTCATCGGCCTGGACAACGAGATGCTCGGCGACCCGCGCCCCATCCACACCCTGCCGCGCGACCTCTACCACGTCACCAACGAGGCCCAGCGCTACACGGAGATGCAGGTCGACGTACGACGCCACCACACGGCGCCGGAGATGACCTCGGAGCTGGAGTACACGGTCATCCGCCGCAACCGCCAGCTGCGCAACGAGTCGCGGGAGCCGGGGCACATCGTGCGCGGGCCGATGAGCAAGGAGATCACCCTCGAAGAGGCCATGCGCAACCACGCCTTCAACGTGTGGGTGCACGAGCAGGACCTGCGGGCGGCGCTGGGACGGCCGGGCAACCTCGACTCCCCGGGCGCGCAGATCGCCCGGGACGTACTGCTCGGCGAGCTGCCCCGGGTGGTCGCCAAGGACGCCGAGGCGCCGCGCAGTTCGGCCGTCATCTTCGACGTGCACGGGCCGATCGAGTTCCTGCGCACGATCCGCATCGACATCCAGGGCCGCGGCACCCTGGAGGCCACCCCCGCGCTCGGCCCCGCCGCCATCTTCACCCTCGACTGGGAGACCTACGTCCGCCTGGCCTGCGGCCGCACCACCCCGGAGGCGGTCGCGGACCGGGTGAAGGCGGAGGGCGACCAGGAGCTGACGGCGGCGATCCTGCGCAATTTCGCGGTCACGCAGTAAGAAGTGGGATAGAGATACCCCGGTGGCCGGGAAGAGGCTGCGCCGGTAATTATTCGGTGCCCTGCGGCGGCCGTCACGACCTATCTTTCCCGGCATGACCGCAGCCACCACACCGCAGGACGACCTCCCGCCGCGCCTCGCCCGGCTCACCTTCCACGGCCCGCTCTCCGAGGCCCGCGCGGCCGCGATGGTCGACCGTCTCGCCGCGTCCCTTCCCGCCACCGTGCTCGACATCGGCTGCGGCTGGGGCGAGCTGATGCTCCGGCTGCTGGCGGCCGTACCGCAGGCGCACGGCGTCGGGGTGGACGTGAACGCGGCGGACCTGGAGCGGGGGCGGCGTGCCGCCGGGGCGCGGGGGCTGGCCGACCGGGTGGAGTTCGCCGAGGAGTCGGCGGTGGGCACCGGCCGGGGCCCGGCCGACGTGGTGCTGTGCCTCGGGGCGAGCCAGGCGCTGAGCGACGACCTCGTGCCTGCCCTGCGGGAGTTGCGGCGGCTGGTGGCCGACGGCGGGCGCGTCCTGCTCGGCGAGGGCTTCTGGCAGCGCACCCCGACCGAGGCGGAGCTGGCCGGGATGTGGCCGGGCGCCTCGGCCGCCGACCACCACGACCTGGCCGCCCTGGTCGACCTGACGGTGTCCGCCGGCTTCCGCCCGGAGTGGATCGAGACGGCGAGCCTCGACGAGTGGGAGAAGTTCGAGTCGGCGTACCAGGCGGACAAGGAACTGTGGCTGGCGTCCAACCCCGGCCACCCCCTGGCAGCGGAAACCCGCGAACGCCTCGACTCCCACCGCGCGGCCTGGCTGGCATACCGGGGCGTCCTGGGCCTGGCGTACCTGACCCTCGTACCGACGGCGCAATGACCGCCCCCACCCCCGCCCCGGTCACACCGACGGCCGCCTGACCGCCGCACCGGCGGCCGGCTGACCGCGTCGCACGCCCGGAAAGCCGCCGACGGCGATCGCCCCCACAGGTCGTCCGGCCTCTCTGCCGACGGTGAACGGGCGGTGCGCGGGTGGGAGAACAAAACGGCTCACGCAGGCACGTGCACCGTCTCCACCCGGCTCGCCACCAACCGCTCCCGCTCCCGCCGGACCGCCCGCCCCCGCAACCGCAGAATCTGGCTCACCCCCAGCGCCTGCAGCACGAACACGCACGAGAAGGCCACCGTGTAGTTGTCGCCGGTGGCGTCCAGCAGCACACCCACCACGAACAACGTCGTCATCGAGGCCGTGAAACCACCCATGTTGGTGATCCCGGACGCGGTCCCCTGCCGCTCGGGCGGGTTGGCGGGACGGGCGAAGTCGAAGCCGATCATCGACGCCGGCCCGCACGCCCCCAGCACCGCGCACAACACCACCAGCAGCCACATCGGCGCATGGTCGGCCGGATACACCAGCGTCGCCGCCCACACCACGGCCGTCGCCCCGACCGTGCCCAGCGCCAGCGGCAGCCGCGCCGTGTGGTGCCGGGCGACGATCTGGCCGTAGACGAGGCCGACCACCATGTTGCAGAGGACGACCAGGGTCAGCAGCTCACCGGCCGTGGCGCGGGACAGCCCCTGCGCCCGGACCAGGAACGGCAGCCCCCACAGCAGCAGGAACACCATCGCCGGGAACTGGGTGGTGAAGTGCACCCACAGGCCCAGCCGGGTCCCCGGCTCCCGCCAGGACGCGGCGATCTGCTTCCGTACGTACGCCGCTCCCTGGTGCGGGAAGGGCTCGGGCTCGTAGCCCTCGGGGTGGTCCTGGAGGAAGAACAGGACGAGGACCAGGACGACCGCACCGGCCAGGGCGCTGCCCGCGAACGCCGGGGTCCAGCCGATGCCGTGCAGCAGCCGGGCCAGGACCAGCGTGGAGACGAGGTTGCCGGCCATGCCGGCCAGACCGGCGAGCTGGGCGACGAGCGGGCCGCGCCGGGCCGGGAACCAGCGGGTGCCGAGCCGCAGCACGCTGATGAACGTCATCGCGTCACCGCAGCCGAGCAGCGCGCGCGAGGCGAGCGCGGTGCCGTACGACGGGGAGAAGGCGAAGCCCAGCTGTCCGGCGGTGAACAGCACCGCGCCGATGGACAGCATCTTCTTCGTGCCGAGGCGGTCGACGAGCAGGCCGACGGGTATCTGCATGCCGGCGTAGACCAGCAGCTGGAGGATCGAGAACGTGGACAGGGCCGAGGCGCCCACGTGGAAGCGGTCGGCGGCGTCGAGACCGGCGACCCCGAGGGACGTACGGAAGATGACGGCGACGAAGTAGACCGAGACGCCTATGCACCAGACGGCGACGGCCCGGCGGCCGCCCGGCGGATCACCGGGCAGCGACGCGCTGCCGCGGCTCATCGGACCTCACCCCGCGCCAGGTGCGCGAACCAGTCGACGTGCCGGTGCACAAGGCCGACCGCGCGATCAGCATCCCCCGCGCGCAGCGCGTCCAGGATCTCCTCGTGCTCGGTCAGCGACTTGGCGATGCGGTCGGGGTGCGCGTGCATGATGGCGACGCCCATCCGCAACTGGCGGTCGCGCAGCTGGTCGTAGAGGCGGGAGAGAATCTCGTTGCCGCCGTCGCGGACGATCGCGGCGTGGAAGCAGCGGTCCGTGACGGCCGCGGCGGCCAGGTCACCGGCGGCGGCCTCGGCCTTCTGCCGGTCGAGCAGTTCCTGAAGCCGGGCCACGAGCCCCGCCGACGCCGGTACGGCCTTGCGCACCGCGTGTTCCTCCACCAGCATCCGGGTCTCCACCACGTCCGCGATCTCCTGTGCGGAGACGGGCAGCACCATGGCGCCCTTCTTCGGGTAGAGCTTGATCAGGCCCTCGGCCTCCAGGCGCAGCAGCGCCTCGCGGACGGGGGTGCGGGAGACCCCGACGGCGTCGGCCAGCTCGCCCTCGGTGAGGAGCGTGCCGCCTTCGTAGTGACGGTCCAGGACGCCTTGCTTGACATGGGAGTACACACGGTCGGCGGCGGGGGGCTGCTTGACGGCCAGGCTCATGCCCACAGCTTAGATACAACACGTACGCAAGCAGCCTCTTCGTCCATCATCCGGACGTGATGTAAATCGCCCTCAGCAACCGCACAACCATCTGTGCTACTTACGTGTCACACACGTGCGGCCCCACCCGCTTTGGCACCCCCAACTCGGCCGCACTCCAGGGGCATTACGACTCGACTCGACTCGGGGTATTTCAGTTGATTACCGGTATTAAGGGCACCAGCTTCCGCAGGGCCGTCGCCGTCGCCGTCACGTCCGGCGCGATGCTCGCGACCGGCGCCCTCACCGCGGCTCCCGCGCAGGCCGTCACCGTGCCGACGATCGTGGCCAAGGGTGGCTACGTCATGAATAATTCGACCGCGAAGACGCTGTACACGAAGAAGGCGGACACCGAGCTGTCCACCGGCTCCACCACGAAGATCATGACCGCCAAGGTCGTGCTCGCGCAGTCCAACCTGAACCTCGACAAGAAGGTCACGATCCAGAAGGCGTACAGCGACTACATCGTCGCCAACACCGCCTCCTCGGCCCACCTGATCGTCGGCGACAAGGTCACCGTCCGCCAGCTCCTCTACGGGCTGATGCTGCCCTCCGGCTGCGACGCCGCCTACGCGCTCGCGGACACCTACGGCACCGGCACCACCCGCGCCAAGCGGGTCGCCAACTTCGTCGCCAAGATGAACACCGCCGCGAAGAACCTGGGTCTGACGCACACCCACTTCGACTCCTTCGACGGCATCGGCAACGGCAACAACTACTCGACGCCGCGCGACCTGACGAAGATCGCCAGCAGCGCGATGAAGAACGCCACGTTCCGCACGGTCGTCAAGACGAAGAGCTACACGGCGAAGACGGTCACCAAGACCGGTTCCACCCGCACCATGGGTACCTGGACCAACACCAACACGCTGCTCAGCAGCTACAGCGGCGCCATCGGCATCAAGACCGGCTCCGGCCCCGAGGCCAAGTACTGCCTGGTCTTCGCCGCGACCCGCAACGGCAAGACGGTCATCGGCACCGTCCTCGCCTCCACCTCGATCACCCAGCGCGCGACGGACGCCACGAAGCTCCTGAACTACGGCTTCTCGACGATCTGACCCGCCCCGCACTGAGCCGACGAAGGCCCGCCGCACCCCATGCGGCGGGCCTTTTGCCATACCCGAACGACCTCACGCAGCAGAACTCCCGCCCTTCCCTCGCAATCGTGAACATCCAGGTATTTGACTGGCATATTCGATTTTCTCCGCCCTAGGTTCCGCAGCGGAGGTGGTTCACATGAACGAACCAAGCAAGAAGGCGAAACCCGCCGGCCGGCACGAGGCCATCGACGTCAGCGACTTCGTGTACGCGGCGACCGGAGCCCGGGTACGACGGCTGACCATGCCGGACGGGAGGCACTGGTTTCCGGCGGTGGACGTGTGCAAAGAACTGGGGTACAGCAACTCTCGGCAGGCGCTCGCCGACCATGTTCCGGAAGAGCACCGAGAGTGTCTGGAGACCGTCAGTGGAGCTTACGGTCTCAGCATTCCCGCTGGTCGAGGGTGGCGTCGAGACATGAATCTCATCGATCTGCAGGGCCTCATCATCCTCGTCAACGCCTGTACGAAGCCCGCCTGCGCCCCATTCAAACAGTGGGTCGCAGAGGTCATCGAGACAGTGCAGCGAGAGGGTTCTTACACTCTCGAAGAGGCCGAGGTGCAGCCGACCGAACCGGGCGCGCCCATCGCGTACGCCATGCCCGAGCAAGTGGCCGAGGCCATCATCCGACTTGAGGCACACAACCTCCAGCTGGACGAGCAGCTGGCGAACGGTCAGCGTGAATCAATCGAGTTGCAGCGGGAGATGCTGGCCGCGCAGAAGGCCACGATCGCCGTGCAGCAAGCCATGGTTCACGCGATGGAACGCATCGCGGACCGGCTCGACGCCATCGTCCTCGAACGTCGTACGCCCCACGACCGGCCCGCGGCACCCCCGACCACCGAGTCCGTACTCGCCGACTGGCGACGGCGCTTGTCGGTGACCGAGGACGTGTGGACGGTGGCCGTCGTCATCGCCCCTGTTCTCGTCGAGCAAGGCGAGCTGCGTGAGTCGCTCGAAGCGATCGCCGCGCGTACCGGTCTGACGGTGCATCGCGTGAACGAGTGTCTCCGGCTGCTGCGCAAGCACGCCTGTATCCGCTCGCAGGGTGGGGCGGAGGACGGAGCGGCGGTCTACGTACTCAACCAGCCCTGAAGGGAGTGGGCGGTCGCAATCCGAGTTTGCGGCCGCCCGCTCTCAGGCTATCCCCTCAGGCCGAGAGTGTCCGTGAGACCGTAACCAGAAGTTACACTCTCAGCATTCACGCAGGTCAGAGAAGGGCGAGAGAGTGACTGGAAGTCACGCTCTCGCCCTTCTCTCGATTCTCCCGGGGTCTCACCCCCAGGTAATCAGCCGCTTCGGCTGTTCCAGGACCGCCGCGATGTCCGCGAGGACCTTCGAACCCAGCTCGCCGTCGACCAGGCGGTGGTCGAAGGAGAGCGCCAGCGTGGTGACCTGGCGCGGCTTCACCTTGCCCTTGTGGACCCACGGCTGGAGCTTGATCGCGCCGACCGCGAGGATCGCCGCCTCGCCCGGGTTGAGGATCGGCGTGCCCGTGTCGATGCCGAAGACGCCGACGTTGGTGATGGTCACCGTGCCGCCCTGCATCGCGGCGGGTGACGTCTTGCCGTCCCTGGCCGTGGTGACCAGCTCGCCGAGCGCCTCCGCCAGTTGCGGAAGCGTCTTCGCGTGGGCGTCCTTGATGTTCGGCACGATCAGGCCACGCGGGGTGGCCGCGGCGATGCCCAGGTTGACGTAGTGCTTGAGCACGATCTCCTGGTTCGCCTCGTCCCAGGACGCGTTGATGTCCGGGTTGCGCCGGATCGCGACCAGCAGGGCCTTGGCGATGAGGAGGAGCGGGTTGACCCGGAGGCCCTGCAGGTCCTTGTCCTGCTTCAGCTCCTCCACCAGCTTCATCGTGCGCGTCACGTCCACCGTCACGAACTCCGTGACATGCGGCGCCGTGAACGCCGAACCCACCATCGCCGCCGCCGTCGCCTTGCGGACTCCCTTGACGGGGACGCGGGTCTCGCGGGCGGTGTCGTAGGAGGCGGTGGCAGGGGCCGTGGGGGTCACGGCGGTCGCGGGGGCGGTCGCCGGCTGCGGCGCCGTCGTCGGTGCGGCCGCCGCCGGAACGGCCGACACCGCCGTCACCGCCGCGTGCACGTCCTCGCGCGTGATGACGCCGTCCGGGCCGGACGGGGTCACCGTGGCCAGGTCGACGCCCAGGTCCTTCGCCAGCTTGCGCACCGGCGGCTTCGCCAGCGGGCGGGGGCGATCCTCCGCGGCCGGGGCCGGGGCCGGAGCGGAAACGCCAGCGGGGGCGGGGGCGGAAACCGGAGCAGGACCGTGGCCGTTCAGCTCCTGCTGGACGGCGGACCGGACCGCCGTCTCGGCGGGCGTGGCCTCCGGGCCCTTGCGCGGGCGGCGCTTGGTGGAGGAGGCCGCCACGCCGTAGCCGACGAGGACCGGCTGGCGGCCCTGCGGCTTCTCCTCCGGCTCCGGAGCCGGCGCGGACCCCTCCGCGGGAGCCGCGGGAGCCGCGGGCGCGGCCGCCCCGCCCGCCACGTCCACCGCGATGATCGCCGTGCCCACGTCCACCGTGGTGCCCTCGGCGAAGCGCAGCTCGCGGACCACCCCGTCGTAGGGGATGGGGAGTTCGACGGCCGCCTTCGCCGTCTCGACCTCGCACACCACCTGGCCGTCGGTCACCGTGTCGCCGGGCTGGACGTACCACTTGAGGATCTCGGCCTCGGTGAGCCCCTCGCCCACGTCCGGCATCCTGAACTCGCGTACGGACGCTTCCGTCATCGTCGTCACGACCCTCTCCTCAGTACGCCAGGGCACGGTCGACGGCGTCGAGCACCCGGTCAAGGCCCGGAAGGTACTCCTCCTCCAGGCGGGCCGGCGGGTAGGGGGCGTGGTAGCCGCCGACCCTGAGGACCGGGGCCTCCAGGTGGTAGAAGCAGCGCTCGGTGATGCGGGCGGCGATCTCCGCGCCCGAACCGAAGAACACCGGCGCCTCGTGGACCACGACCAGCCGGCGGGTCTTCTCCACCGAGGCCTGGATCGAGTCGAAGTCCATCGGGGAGACGGACCGCAGGTCCAGGACCTCCAGCGACTTGCCCTCCTCGGCGGCCGCGTCGGCGACCTCCTGGCAGAGCTTCACCATCGGGCCGTAGGCGACGAGGGTCAGGTCGGTGCCCTCGCGGACCACACGGGCCTTGTGGAGCGGGCCGGGGATGGCCTCGGTGTTGACCTCGCCCTTGTCCCAGTAGCGGCGCTTGGGCTCGAAGAAGATCACCGGGTCGTCGCTCTGGATGGCCTGCTGCATCATCCAGTACGCGTCGGAGGAGTTGGAGGGGGAGACGATCTTCAGGCCCGCCACGTGCGCGAACAGCGCCTCCGGGGACTCGGAGTGGTGCTCGACCGCGCCGATGCCGCCGCCGTAGGGGATGCGGACGACGACCGGCATCTTGACCTTGCCCAGCGAACGGGCGTGCATCTTGGCGAGCTGGGTGACGATCTGGTCGTACGCCGGGAAGACGAAGCCGTCGAACTGGATCTCCACCACCGGGCGGTAGCCGCGCAGCGCGAGGCCGATCGCCGTGCCGACGATGCCGGACTCGGCGAGGGGGGTGTCGATGACGCGGCTCTCGCCGAAGTCCTTCTGCAGGCCGTCGGTGACCCGGAAGACGCCGCCGAGCTTGCCGACGTCCTCGCCCATGACGAGGACCTTGGGGTCCGAATCCAGCGCGCGGCGCAGCGACTCGTTGATCGCCTTGGCCAGAGCCATCTTTTCCGCTGCCATGGTCAGACCCCCTCTACGTCTGCGAACGACGCCTGGTAGGCGGCGAACTGGGCTCGCTCCTCGTCGACGAGCGCGTGCCCGTCCGCGTACACGTTCTCGAAGACGGCGAAGTTGTCCGGGTCCGGCATGGCCCGTACCGCTTCGCGCACTCGCCTGCCCAACGCCTCGGACTCGGCTTCGAGTTCCGCGAAAAATCCCTCGTCCGCGTGGTTTGAGGCCTCCAGGTACCGGCGAAGGCGCAGGATCGGGTCCTTCGCCTCCCAGGCCTCGCGCTCCTCGTCGGCCCGGTACTTGGTCGGGTCGTCGGAGGTGGTGTGGGCGCCCATCCGGTAGGTGTACGCCTCGACGAGCGTCGGGCCCTCGCCGCTGCGGGCACGCTCCAGCGCCCACTTGGTGACCGCGAGGCAGGCCAGCACGTCGTTGCCGTCGACCCGGACGCCGGGGAAGCCGAAGCCCTGGGCGCGCTGGTAGAGCGGGACGCGGGTCTGCTTCTCGGTCGGCTCGGAGATCGCCCACTGGTTGTTCTGGCAGAAGAACACGACCGGGGCGTTGTAGACCGCGGAGAAGGTGAACGATTCGGCGACGTCGCCCTGGCTGGAGGCGCCGTCGCCGAAGTAGGCGATCACCGCGCTGTCCGCGCCGTCCTTGGCGATGCCCATCGCGTAGCCGGTGGCGTGCAGCGTCTGGGAGCCGATGACGATCGTGTAGAGGTGGAAGTTGTTGCTGTTGGGGTCCCAGCCGCCGTGGTTGACGCCGCGGAACATGCCCAGCAGGTTGGTCGGGTCGACCCCGCGGCACCAGGCGACGCCGTGCTCGCGGTAGGTCGGGAAGACGTAGTCGTCCTCGCGGGTGGCGCGCCCGGAGCCGATCTGGGCGGCCTCCTGGCCGAGCAGGGACGCCCACAGGCCCAGTTCGCCCTGCCGCTGCAGGGCGGTGGCCTCGGCGTCGAAGCGGCGGGTGAGCACCATGTCGCGGTACAGGCCGCGCAGCTCCTCGGGGGTGATCCCGGCGACGTAGGAGTCGTACTCGGCGTTCTTGACCCGCTTGCCCTCGGGGGTCAGCAGCTGGACGAGTTCGGGATCGGTGCTCTTCTTCGTGGTGCTGCGTGTGGTGGTGCGAGAGGCGGTGCTGGTGGTGGTGCGACTGGTGGTGCGAGTGGTGCGCTTGGTGCCGGTCTTGCTGCCGGTGGTACCGGCTTTGCCTGCGGCGCTGCGTCGCGGTTCGCTCGCGGCACTGCTGTCCACGGTCACGTGTGCTCCTCCGTCGGTCCGGCCCCCGGGGTTGCCGGGTGAACCAGTGCGGCTCACCTGCTTCCGACACCCGTGGCACGGGGTGTGTGCCACTCGGCCGGGAACAGGCGTGACAGGTGCCCCGGCGAGCGCCCTGCAACATGCACGTTACCCAGTGCCCCACATTTCTGTGAAACCCCTCCTGACCTGCGTTTTTGCTTGGAAATCCAAGTACTTTTTGCTTGGGTTTCCTAGTAAATCGACGCGGGCCGGAAGGTCGCTGGTCAGAGCCTTGCAGGAGGCCGGAGCAACGGCACGTTATCCCGCCGCCCAGGCCCACGGGAAGACATCGAGTTGTCCGGTCTGCTCGCCGGGTACCGAGCGCGGCGCCGTGACCCTACGCCTCGCGGCATGCCCCCGGGGCGCATCTTTCGCACTTGCATTCGCCACGTGACCGAAAGCGACCATTGGCGACTTCCTGTGACAACGACCAGCTCACAGGGCTGGCGCTTGCCCTAGCATCTGGCGCGTGCCGCGCTCATGTGTACCACCCCTCGTGCCCCACGCGCCCCCACTGGGCCCCCTGCTCCGGCTGTACGCCGCCGGTTCCGCGCTCGCCTGCGAGCCGGTCGAACAGGGCCTGCTCAACCGCGGCTACCGCCTCTGCACCACCCGCGGCCGCTACTTCCTGAAGCACCACTTCGACCCGGACACCGCCGACCCGGCCGCCATCGAGCGACGTCATCTGGCCACCCTGCGGCTCGCCGCCCTCGGCGTCCCGGTCGCCCCGCCCCTGGCCCACCGCGACGGCCGTACGGTCGCCGTCGTGGGCGGCCACGCCTACGCGCTGCACCCCTGGATCGACGGCCGGCACCGGCACGGCGGACAGCTCACACGCGGGGAGTGCGCGCGGCTCGGCGCGCTCCTCGGCGCCGTGCACGCCTGCCTGGAGCATGTGATGCCGCCCAAGGGACGCACCCGCCCGGCCACCGGCCCCCATCCCGTCGAGAGCGCCGACCCCGCCGACACCTTCGCGCTCATCGACGACCTGCTCGCCCACGTCAGCCGGCACCGCCCCGCCGACGCCTTCGACGAACTCGCCCGCCACCGGCTGCTCGAACGCCGTGCGCTCCTGGAGCAGCACGCCGGCCGGCGTCCCCCGCGCGGCGCCTCGGTGGGCTGGGTGCACGGCGACTTCCACCCGTTCAACCTGCTCTACAAGGACGACGCGCCCGCCGCGATCGTCGACTGGGACCGGCTCGGGGTGCAGCCCCGCGCGGAGGAGGCCGTACGCGCCGCCGTGATCTTCTTCGTCCGCCCGGCGGGAGCGCTCGACCTGCGGAAGGTGCGGGCGTACGCGCGCGCGTACCGGCGCGCGGCCGGGGCCACGCCCTCGGAGCTCGCGGCGGCCGTGCACCGCGTGTGGTGGGAGCGGCTCAACGACTTCTGGATGCTGCGCTGGCACTACGAGCGCGGCGACACCCGCGCGGACCCCCAGTTCCCGGCCGCCTCGGCGCTCGCCGTGTGGTGGACCCGGGAGTACGACGCGGTGTGCGACGCCTTCGTCCAATAGCCAATAGCCGGTAGCCGGTAGCGGCAGGTCAGCCGAAGGGCGTCGCTGTCCTTCAACCGCCGCCCAAGCCGGTGCCCTCGATGGTGTTGCCGCCGTCGCCGCTGCCGCCGCCGTCCGTTCCCGTCGTGTCGGAGGGCTGCCCCTCCGGCGAGCTCGCGGTGTCGGTCGGCTGCGAGGCGCTCGCCGTGTCGCTCGGCTCGTCGCTCGGCTCGCTGCTCTGCGTCTCGGACTGGGTGTACGACGGGGTCGACGACGGCGTGTACCCGTTGTTGTTGCCGGTGTCCGAGCCGCTCGTGGCGGTCTCGGTGTCCGTGGCCGTGTCGCTGGCCTCGTCGGACGGGCTCGCGCTGGCGGTCGCGTCCTTGGTGGTCTGCGAGGTGGTCGGCGACTGCGACGTACCGGTGCTGCCGTCGCCGCCGCCACCGCCGCCGTTCAGCCCCAGCGCGACGCCCGCCGCGACGGCGATCACCGCGAGGACGGCCAGGATCCACAGCTTGCCGCGGCCGCTGCCCCGGTTGCCGTGCCCCTCGAAACCGCCGTCGTCGCCGCCTCCGTAGCCGCCCGGCAGGATCGGCTGCGGGATCTGGGTGGTCCCGGCGGCGGCCGCCGGGTGCGGCATGACGGTCGTACCGGCGAAACCGGCCGCCGGGGTGTACCGGCCGTCGTGCACGGTGACCGGGCCGGTGTTCCAGGTGCCGGTGTGGCTGCCCTGGTCGTACAGCATCTGCACGCCGTACTGGACCAGGCCGCGCATCTCCTCGGCGGTCTGGAAGCGGTCGTCGGGCTCCTTGGCGAGCGAGCGCATGACCAGGCCGTCCAGCTCCGGCGGGGCGGCGCCCTCGGAGGTCTGGGACGGCGGCACCGGGATGTCCTGGACGTGCTGGTAGACCACGGCCAGCGGGGTCTCGCCGATGAACGGGGGCCGCAGGGCGAGGAGTTCGTAGAGCAGGCAGCCGGTGGCGTACAGGTCGGAGCGGTGGTCGACGGCCTTGCCGAGCGCCTGCTCCGGGGAGAGGTACTGGGGCGTGCCCATGACCATGCCGGTCTGCGTCATCGTCGTGGACGCGCCGTGCAGGGCGCGGGCGATGCCGAAGTCCATCACCTTGACGGCGCCGTTGTGGGTGATGATCACGTTGGCCGGCTTGATGTCACGGTGCACGATGCCGTGCTGGTGCGAGTAGGCAAGCGCCTCCAGCACCCCGGAGACGATGATCAGGGCCTGCTCGGGGCCCGGCGCCTGGGCGTCGATCAGCAGCTCACGGATGGTGCGGCCCTCGACCAGTTCCATCACGATGTACGGCACGGACTGGCCGCCGACCACGTCCTCGCCGGAGTCGTACACCGCCACGATCGCATGGTGGTTGAGCCCGGCGACCGACTGGGCCTCGCGCGTGAAGCGGGCCTTGGAG
Source organism: Streptomyces hyaluromycini (assembly GCF_002217755.1). Taxonomy (GTDB): domain Bacteria; phylum Actinomycetota; class Actinomycetes; order Streptomycetales; family Streptomycetaceae; genus Streptomyces; species Streptomyces hyaluromycini. The sequence continues at coordinate 710,351 of NZ_BCFL01000017.1, forward strand.
ACCGGGTCCTCGGCGAGGTCGGCGCGGAGCAGCTTCACGGCCACGGTGCGGCCGAGCCGTACGTCCTCGGCCGCGAACACCTCGGCCATGCCACCCCGGCCGAGGCGGTGGGTGAGCCGGTAGCGGCCGTCGCCGACCAGACCTCCGTTACCCCACAGCTCAGGCGAGTCCGACATACCGCCGCCAGTCGCCTCGGGGTCGGACGGGCCCTGGGCGCTGTGCGTCTGTGCCATCGGTCCTCGCCGTCGTTTCTGCCCGCGGTGCGCGCGGTGTTGTCACGGTCTCCGTCGGCCACGCTACAGCCTCCGCGCAACCCGTCGGTCCGGGATCCGGCCCGTGGACGGACCGGCCATCAAACCCGTACCACGCACTCTCGTGCAAATTCTGTGTACCGGACGTACGGCCGCTGTAACGCTTCCGCGGCTCTTCCTTCGCGTACGGTCACGGAACGGGCACCGTGCTTGACGTGTCGGTGCCCTCCGGCAGACTTGGCCGGGAATGAGACATTCGATCAACAAGGGTGCCCGAGTGCCGGGCGGGGGACGGGGAAAATGAGCCAGGACGGCGCACGCGGCCGTTATACGGGGTGGGCTCTGGCCGGTGGCCGCTACCAGCTGCGCGACCTGCTCGGCGAGGGCGGCATGGCCTCCGTACACCTGGCGTACGACGCGGTCCTGGACCGTCAGGTCGCGATCAAGACCCTGCACACCGAACTCGGCCGGGAACAGGCGTTCCGCGAGCGCTTCCGCCGCGAGGCCCAGGCAGTGGCCAAGCTCACGCACACCAATATCGTCTCCGTCTTCGACACCGGCGAGGACACGTTGTCCGACGGCGGCTCCGCCGCGGGGGACGGCCCGCCGATGCCGTACATCGTCATGGAGTACGTCGAGGGCCGCCCGCTCGGCTCGGTGCTGGAGGAGGACATACGGCAGCACGGCGCGATGCCCGCCGACAAGGCGCTGAGGATCACCGCCGACGTGCTGGCCGCGCTGGAGATCAGCCACGAGATGGGGCTGGTCCACCGCGACATCAAGCCCGGCAACGTGATGATGACCAAGCGCGGGGTCGTCAAGGTGATGGACTTCGGCATCGCCCGCGCCATGCAGTCCGGGGTCACCTCGATGACCCAGACCGGCATGGTCGTCGGCACCCCGCAGTATCTTTCGCCGGAGCAGGCCCTCGGCCGGGGCGTGGACGCCCGCTCCGACCTCTACTCGGTCGGCATCATGCTGTTCCAGCTGGTCACCGGGCGGCTGCCGTTCGACGCGGACTCACCGCTGGCCATCGCCTACGCGCACGTCCAGGAGGAGCCGGTCGCTCCCTCCTCGATCAACCGCGCCCTTCCGCCGGCCGTGGACGCGCTGGTCGCCCGCGCGCTGAAGAAGAACCCGAACGAGCGGTTCCCGACCGCCGAGTCCATGCGCGACGAGTGCCTGCGGGTCGCCGCCTCGCTCCAGTCGGCCGCGCCGAGCATCGTCCCGGGCATCCCGCCGACGCAGAGCGGCGCCGGGGTCGGCTCCGCCGTGTTCCCGCCGGTCGGCCAGGCCGCGCCGGCGTCTCCCGGGCCGGTGCAGACGCCGTACCAGCCGTACCAGCCGACACCGGCCCCGGCTCCGCACCCGTACGGCACCCCGGCCCCGGCGGCCCCGGCCCCTGGCCCTGCCCCCGCTCCGGCGTACGGCTATCCGCAGCAGGCGGGGTACCGGACTCCGGCCGGGTACGCCCAGCCCGCGCCGTCGACGCCGCCCCCGTACCACATCACGCCCCAGGCGCCTTCCGGCGGTGGCGGCATCGGCAGCGGTGCGGGGAGCGGCGCGAAGAGCAACCGGCCGGTGGTCATCGGGTCGATCGCGGTGTCGCTGGTCGCGGTGATCGGCCTGATCGTCGCACTGGCGCTGAACAACGGCGGCGGCGATGACGGCACCGGCGGCAGCGGTGGCGGCGGTGGCAGCACCGCGAGCACCTCGGCCTCGCACGCGTCGGGCTACCGCGGTCCCGACACCTCGAAGACCATCGACAAGACCGAGTGCACCGAACCGCAGGAGTCCTACGACGACCCGGACAAGATCCAGGTCCCGGACTTCAAGTTCAAGTACATCAAGTCGGTCAAGGAGTGCTTCCAGGCCGCCGGATGGCAGATGAAGATCGTCTCCGTGGACGAGAACACGTACGGCGACGGCACGATCATGGAGCAGTTCCCGACCTCCGGTACCGACGTCGACCCGCAGGACATGCCGACCGTCGAGCTCAAGGTGTCGACCGGCAACCCGGCGACCGGCTGACGCGAGGCACAGCAGAACGCGAGGCGCAGTAGAAAGGGCCCGGCGGTGTACGCCGGGCCCTTCGCCGTCTGGGAAGTCTCGGGGTGTCTAGAGGTACGGCCCACCGGCCCGGCCGGCCGGGCCGTGCTCCTCGCCCTCGTGGCCGACGCCCGGCGGCAGCGCGCGCCGCATCTGCTCCAGCTGGGCCCGGGCGGCCATCTGCTGGGCGAACAGGGTGGTCTGGATCCCGTGGAACAGCCCCTCAAGCCAGCCCACCAACTGGGCCTGCGCGATGCGCAGTTCCGCGTCGGAGGGGGTCGTGTTCTCGGTGAACGGCAGCGAGAGCCGCTCCAGCTCCTCCACCAGCTCCGGCGCCAGACCGTCCTCCAGCTCCTTCACGGAGCTGGCGTGGATCTCCTTGAGCCGGACCCGGCTGGCCTCGTCGAGGGGAGCCGCACGCACCTCCTCCAGGAGCTGCTTGATCATGCTGCCGATCCGCATGACCTTGGCAGGCTGCTCCACCATCTCCGTCACCGGGATCTCGCGGGAGTCCTCGTCCCCGTTGCCGCCGCCGAGTGCCATCCCGTCCTGGCCCACGACCAGGATCTGCGGATTCTCGGGCGACCGTTCGTTCCTCGGCATCTCCATGCCGCCATTCTCTCGCACCCGTACACCTCACCACCGTGGTGCCCCCCATGGGGGCTGATCCACCTTTCGGAACCGCCCCGAACGGGGTGTACACCCATCGGCCCAACCAGAAATGCCTGGTTTGTCGTTGAATGTGAGGCTGGTGTTCGTCGGCCTGACGACGACTGTGTTCCAGGAGGTCACCGACGTGACTCCAAGGCTGCGACTCCCCCGCGCCGGTACCCGGCCGCCCGCGGCACTCGAACGGTCCCTCGCCGGTGGACGGCTCCGGGCGGCATGCGACCCGTCGCCGGGCCGGGTACGCCTCGTGTCCGGCCGGCTGCTGTCCGTCCGTCTGCTGCCCGTCCCTCTACTGCACGTCCGTCTATTGCCCGTCCGTCTGCTGCTCGTCCTCGCGGCGGTCCTGCTGCCGTGCGACACCGCCGTCGCGTACGACCCCGAACCACTGCCCTCGGACTCCGCCAGCGCCTCGGCCACCCCCTCGCCGTCGCTGGCCGGCACGCTGGCCGGTGAGGGCCGGATGCGACCGGGGCGGCCCCAGGGACCGGCGACGAAGGTCGAGAGCCAGGACGCCGACGACCCCGACGACGAGGGGACGGCGACAGAGCCTGCGTCGAGCGGAGCCGAAAGCCCGGCGGGCACCTCCGCACAGCCGCCGCCCCGGGAGGCCGTCCTGGCCCCCACCACGCCCCAGCCGCAGCCCGCCGGCCAGGTCATGGGCACCGGTCAGGACGACGACACCGAGCCCATGCTGCACATCCTTCCGCTCGGCAGCGGCCTGGTCCTGATCGGCCTCGGGCTCGGCCTGGCCTTTCTCGGCCTGCGGATACGGCGGGGATAGCGCGGGGATAGCGCGGGGACGGGACTGGGACGGGCCGGCGGCAGAGCGGGGGCAGGGCGTTACCGGGTGACCAGCAGAACCTTGCCGATGTGCTCGCTGGCCTCGACCACCCGCTGGGCCTGTGCCGCGTCCGCCATCGGCAGTTCCCGGTCGACGACCGGGCGGACATGGCCCTGGGCGATCAACGGCCACACATGCTCCTGCACCGCCGCGACAATGGTCGCCTTCTCGGCGAGCGGCCGGGCCCGCAGCGAGGCCGCGGTGATCGCCGCCCGCTTGCTGAGCAGCGCACCGATGTTCAGCTCACCCTTGACACCGCCCTGCATACCGATGATCGCGAGGCGCCCGTTGGCCGCGAGCGCCCGTACGTTCCGGTCCAGGTACTTGGCGCCCATGTTGTCGAGGATGACGTCGACCCCCGCGCCGTCGGTGGCCTGCTTCACCTCGGCGACGAAGTCCTGCTCGCGGTAGTTGACGAGGATGTCCGCGCCCAGCTCGGCGCAGAAGTCCAGCTTCTCCTTCGTACCCGCGGTGACCGCTACCGTGGCGCCGATCGCCTTGCCCAGCTGGATCGCCATGGTGCCGATGCCGCTGGAGCCGCCGTGCACGAGAAGGTTCTCGCCGGGGCGCAGGTGGGCGATCATGAACACGTTCGACCAGACCGTGCAGGCCACCTCGGGCAGCGCGGCGGCCTGCTTCAGGTCCACGCCCTCGGGCACCGGCAGCAGCTGCCCGGCCGGCACGGCGACCTTCTCGGCGTAGCCACCGCCCGCGAGCAGTGCGCACACCTCGTCGCCGACCGACCAGCCGGAGACGCCGGGGCCGAGCGCGGCGATCCGCCCGGAGCACTCCAGACCGGGGTACGGGGACGCGCCCGGCGGCGGACTGTAGTGGCCCTGCCGCTGCAGGATGTCGGCACGGTTGACGGCGCTGGCCACCACCTCGACCAGCACTTCGCCCTCGCCGGGCACCGGATCGGGAACCTCGTCCCACACCAGTGCCTCGGGCCCACCGGGTTCGGGAATCGTGATCGCATACATGGTCATGACGCTACTGCTTCCTCCAGAAAGAGGAGGATTCAGCGATCGCCCAGTCCGTAGCAGACTGGGCAGTCACCCATTCGTGTAGCTCTGCCGGATTCTTGGGCGAGAGGCGAATGCATGACCGCACAGTGGCGTTATGACGACATCCGCGGAAGCCGACGAGGTCGGGCACGCCCGGTACACGTACCGGCTGCGTGTGTCGTCGACGGCATGCGAGGCGCTGTTGGCGGAGTGGGACCGTTGTCGGTGGATCTGGAACGAGTGTGTCGCCAAGTCCAAGGCCGCCCACCTGCACTACGAGACCACCGGCGAGAAGCGGACCTGCGGCCCGGCGCAGCTCGACAGGATGCTGACCGAGACACGAAAGCGCACGCTGTGGCTCCGCCAGGGAAGCTCGGTGGCACAGCAGCAGCTCATCCGGGATTTCGGCAAGTCCCGAGCGAAGGCGCAGAAGGACATCAAGGAGCGCCTGCCGCAGTGGCGGCGGGCTGGTATGCCGAAATACAAGAAGAAGCGCGAGGCCTTGCCGACGCTGAACTACACGAAGCGCGGATTCCGGCTGAAGGACGATCGCCTGCACCTCGCGGGCGGGATCGTGTTGACGGTGGTGTGGTCGCGGTACTTGCCCGCCGAACCATCGTCCGTGCGTGTGTATCGCGACAGCATCGGGCACTGGTATTGCTCGTTCGTGGTGCCCGTGGAGGTACAGCCGCTGCCGAAGACAGGCGCTGTGCTCGGCGTGGACTGGGGTGTCACGGTGACCGCTACCACCACCTCTGATGCCCATGACCTCCCGCATGCCCAACACGGACGCAATGCCCAAACCAAGCTCACTCGGTACGACCGGATGATGGCCCGGCGCGCACCCAAGAAGGGGCAAGCCGCCTCGAAGGACTACCGCGAGGCGAAGAAATGGCGGGCGAAGAACTACGCGAAGATCGCCCGGCAGCGGCAGGACACCGCCCGTAAATGGTCGAAGAAGGTCGTGACTGACCACGACATCATCGCAGTCGAGGACTTCCGCCCGAAGTTCCTCGCCAAGTCCTCGATGGCGCGCAAGGCGGCAGACGCCGCCATCGGCGCCACGAAGAAGGCGCTGATCGAGATGGGCCGCAAGCACGGGCGGGATGTCCGGCTCGTCGATCCCGCGCATACGACCATGGACTGCGCACGGTGCGGAGCGAGAACCAAGCACGCACTACCGCTGTCCGAACGCGTCTACACCTGCACCGCGTGCGGAGCCGTCTCCCCCAGAGACAAGAACTCCGCCCGCGTGATGCTGGTCCGGGCAGGTCTGAACCCGGCTGGTGTTGAGGGCGTAAGACCTCTGAGAGCGCAGCTCCCTGAGGCAGCCTGAGCCAGGAATCCCCTCCGCCCGCGGAGGGGAGCCGTCAAGTGAAACACACTCCGACGCCCGCGGCCGCCCATGGCAGGTCAAGGAGTTCCGTCTCCTCACCCTGCTGTGCTCCGCCCGGCGGCACGACCGCGAGCGCGTCGGCGGCGGCGATGCCACGGAGCATGGCCGGGCCGTTGTAGTGCAGCGGGATCGCGGTGTCGCCCCGCAGGACGACCGGGACGAGCCGGGTGTCGTACGGGTGTCCGTGCGTCGCTTCTGCCAGCGGCATCGCATACGGCTCGGGGGCCGGGTGGGCGGCGAGGGTGCGCAGGAGGGGTTCGGCGAGGGTGAGCAGACCGGAGATGGCTGCAAGGGGGTTGCCGGGGAGGCCGACGAGGTGCTGGTTCTGCTTGATGCGGGCCAGCAGCATGGGGTGGCCGGGGCGCACTTTGACGCCGTCGACGAGGAGTTCGGCGCCGATGCGCTCCAGGGTGGGGTGGATGTGGTCGACCGGTCCGGAGGCGGTGCCGCCCGTGGTGACGACGAGATCGGCTGTCGAGGAGGTGATCGCCTTGTACAGGGCCTTGGCGTCGTCGCCGAGCCGGCGTACGGCGGTGACCTCGGCGCCGAGCGCGCGCAGCCAGGGCGGCAGCATCGGGCCGAGCGCGTCCCGGATGAGCCCGTCGTGCGGGAGCCCCTCGGTCAGCAACTCGTCGCCCAGGATCAGGACTTCGACGCGAGGGCGGGGGACCGCGGTGACGGTGTCGTATCCGGCGGCCGCGGCGAGGCCGAGGACGGCCGGGGTGGCCAGGGTGCCGACGGGCAGCAACTGGTCGCCGCTACGGCACTCCTGACCGCGCGGGCGGATGTCCTGGCCGTGGACCATCTCACGGGTGGCGTGCAGTCGGCCCTGGACGTCGAGACGGCCGTGCTCGCTGCGCAGCACCGCGGTGGTGTCCGCCGGGATCCGGGCGCCGGTGGCGATGCGGACCGCCTCGCCGTCGGTGAGCGGCTCGGGCTGCGCGTGCCCGGCCAGCACGCCCTCCTCGCGTACGTTCCAGGGGCCGGGGCCGGCGACCGCCCAGCCGTCCATCGCGGAGGTGTCGAAGGAGGGCAGGTCGGTGAGCGCGTCCAGCGGGGCGGCGAGGGTCAGTCCGAGGGCGTCGGCCAGCGGTACGGAGACGGGGACTCGGCGGGCGCCGGAGCGGGCGGCGCGGGCGGCGGTCTCGCGGGCCTGGGGCCAGGGGGTGGCGCGGTGGCGGTGCGCCGACGGTCCGCCACGGGCGTGCTCGCCGCGATGGGTGGGCGCGCCGTAGTGGGTGGGCGCGGCGGTCGCGTCCTGCCGGGGCTCCCTGGGCTCTCTCACTAGGGCGAGCGCCTCCTCGACGTCGAGATCGTCGTCGGTGTCCGCGGCGGCGGATGTGCCGGCCCGGGTGCCGGGGGCGGTCACCGGCCGGGCCCGGGGGCGGGGCTGTCGGGACCCGGCTTGTCGGAGCCCGGCCCGTCGGCGGCGGGCCTCTCGGCGTCGGGCTTCTCACCGGCGGACTTCTCGCCGGCGGACTTCTCGCCGGCGGTGTTCGCCTCTTCCGCCCAGCGCAGGGCGAGCGCGGTGGCCTTGTGGGCCGCCTCGGCGACCGCCTCAGGGCCGCCCTTGCCCTGTGCGGCCGCGTAGCCGACGAGGAAGGTGGTCAGCGGGGCGGCGGGACGGGCCACGCCGTGCGCGGCGTCCCGGGCCAGGTCGAGCAGGACGCGCGTGTCGACGTCCAGGTTGATGCCCAGCTCGTCCTTGACTGCGGAGATCCATTCATCCAACACGTGCCCATGCTCCCTGATGCGTGCCCTGGCGTCGGCGATGTCGTCCCAGGTGTCGCAGTCGAAGGACGCGAGGGGGTCCGGGACACGGGTGAGGTTCAGTGCGGCGGTCAGGCGCCGCAGAGGGAGGCCGGTGAGGCCGTTGTCGCCGCCGTTGCCCTTGCCGTTGCCTTCGGCGAGGGCCACGAGGGCGTGGCGGAGTGCGGTGGTGCGGTAGGCCGCGACGAGGGGCTGGTCCCGGCCGTCGGCGTCGGTGAGCAGTGCGGCATCCGCACCGGAGGCGCGGAGAGCCGACAACAGGCGCTCCACGGTTGCCTCTTCGAGGAAGGGGAGGTCTGCGGAGAGTACGACCGCGCAGTCGGCGGTGGTGTGACGCAGGCCGGCGTCGAGGGCGGCGACCGGGCCGCCGCCCGGGGGGTTCTCGCGGGTCCAGTGGACCGGGCGGGAAGTGGGGCGGGGGGCCGCCACGACGACGGTCCGCCGTGCGCCGGCGCAGGCCGCGAGGACGCGGTCGAGGAGGGGACGGCCGCCTACCCGGACGGAGGGCTTGTCGGTCCCGCCGAGACGCCTGGCGGCACCGCCGGCCAGCACGATCGCGTCGTAGGGCGGGGGGTCGGTGGCGGTCACCTTTCGAGTATGGGGGGCGTTCTGATCACGGGGAACCGATGGGGGGCGTGGGATCCGCAGGGTGTGGTTGCGGATGTGCCCCAAGGGGCGGGGCGTGGCGGCCGTACGCGAGTGCGGGTTGTGTGTGGCTGGTCGCGCCCACGCGGCGGAGCCGCATATTGATACAGCCCCGCGCCCCCAAAGGGCGCGCTGTGGTCAGAGTGTCCTGAGAAGTACCGTCGGGTTTTCCACGCAGTCGGCCACGTACCTCAGGAAGCCGCCCGCCGTGCCGCCGTCGCAGACCCGGTGGTCGAAGGTCAGGGAGAGTTGGACGACCTGGCGGACCGCCAGCTCACCCTCGTGGACCCACGGTTTCGGGACGATGCGGCCGACTCCGAGCATCGCCGCCTCGGGGTGGTTGATGATCGGGGTGGAGCCGTCGACGCCGAAGACGCCGTAGTTGTTCAGGGTGAAGGTGCCGCCGGTGAGGTCCGTGGGGGTGAGCGTGCCGGCGTGGGCCGACTCGGTCAGGCGGGCGAACTCCGCCGTCAGGGACTCGGCGTCGCGGGCCTGGGCGTCGCGGACGACGGGGACGACCAGGCCGCGGTCGGTCTGCGCGGCGAAGCCCAGGTGGACGTGGTCGAGCCGGACGATCTCGCGGGCCTCGACGTCGACGTAGGAGTTCAGCTCGGGGTGGCGGGCCAGGGCGGCCGTGCAGATCCGGGCGAGGAGCGCGAGGAGGGAGATCTTCGGGCCCGCCGCCGCGTTCATCGCGGTGCGCGCGCGCATCAGCTCGGTCGCGTCGGCGTCCACCCAGCAGGTCGCGTCGGGGATCTCCCGGCGGCTGCGGGAGAGCTTGTCGGCGACCGCGCCACGGATGCCCTTGAGGGGGGTGCGGGTGCCGGAGGGGGCCGTCAAGGGAGTGGGCGCGGTCCTGGGGGCGGCGGCGCGGGCCGCGCTGACCCGCAGGGCGTCCTCGACGTCGGCGCGCAGGATCAGGCCGTCGGGGCCCGAGCCGGACAGCCGGCGCAGATCCAGGTCGTTTTCCCGGGCGAGGCGGCGGACCAGAGGGGAGATCACCGGGACGGGGCCCTCGGTGAGCGGAGCGGGCGGTGCGGGCACCTGCGCGTGGAGCGCCGCTTCCGCGACGGCGGTGTGCGGTGCCGGTTCCGGTGCGGTACCCCGGTCGGCCGTGCCGTTGGCCCGGTCCGGGGCGGTGTTGCGGATGCGTCGGCGGCGTGCCGGAGGCGTCCCCGTGCCGTATCCCACCAGGACGTTGCCGGAGCCCTCCGCCTCGGGGACCGTGGTGGCCTCGCCGACGGCGACCGTCAGGAGCGGGGCGCCGACGGGCAGTTCGGTGCCCTCCTCGCCGAAGCGGGCGGTGACCACACCGCCGTAGGGGCAGGGGACCTCGACCATCGCCTTGGCGGTCTCGACCTCGACGACCGGCTGGTCGATCGCGACGACCTCGCCCACCTGGACCAGCCAGGTGACGATCACCGCCTCGGTGAGCCCCTCCCCGAGGTCGGGCAGTTTGAACTCCAGCACCTGTGCCATCAGCCCTCGGCCTCCCACTGCAGACGCGCCACCGCGTCCAGGATGCGGTCGACGCCGGGCAGGTGGTGGCGCTCCAGCATCGGCGGCGGGTAGGGAATGTCGAACCCGGCCACGCGCAGCACCGGCGCCTCCAGATGATGGAAGCAGCGCTCGGTCACGCGTGCCGCGATCTCCCCTCCCGGTCCGCCGAACCCGCCCGACTCGTGTACGACGACCGCGCGCCCGGTGCGCCGTACCGAGGCGCAGACCGTCTCGTCGTCGAACGGCACCAGGGAGCGCAGGTCGACGACTTCGAGGTCCCAGCCCTCCGCCTGGGCGGCCTCGGCGGCTTCGAGGCAGACCGGTACGGACGGGCCGTAGGTGATGAGCGATGCGCTGCGTCCTGTGCGGCGCACCACCGCGCGGCCGATGGGTTCAACGTCCGTCGGGTGCTCGGGGTTCCAGGTGTCCTTGGACCAGTACAGGCGCTTGGGTTCGAGGAAGACGACCGGGTCGTCGGAGGCGATGGCCCGGCGCAGCAGGCCGTAGGCGTCGGCGACGGTGGCGGGGGTGACGACGTGCAGGCCGGGGGTGGCCATGTAGTAGGCCTCGGAGGAGTCGCTGTGGTGCTCGACGCCGCCGATGCCGCCGCCGTAGGGGACGCGGACGGTGATCGGGAGGGGCATCCGGCCGCGGGTGCGGTTGCGCATCCGCGAGACATGGCTGATGAGTTGTTCGAAGGCGGGGTAGGCGAAGGCGTCGAACTGCATCTCCACGACCGGGCGCAGTCCGTACATGGCCATGCCGACGGCGGTGCCGAGGATGCCGGCCTCGGCGAGGGGGGTGTCGGTGCAGCGGGTCTCGCCGAACTCCTTGGCGAGGCCGTCGGTGACCCGGAAGACCCCGCCGAGGGTGCCGACGTCCTCGCCCATGACGTGCACGGCGGGGTCGGCGGCCATGGCGTCCCGCAGCGCGCGCGTGAGCGCCTGCGCCATGGTGGCGGGCTTGACGGCGACGGTCGTCATCGGTGGCCGCCTTCCTGGTCCTGCTGCTCGGCCTCCAGCTCGGCGCGGAGCAGGGCGCGCTGTTCGCGCAGTTGCGTGGTGGCCTCGGCGTACACCTGGTCGAAGAGGTGCATGGGGTCGGGTTCGGGGTCGCGGTTCATGCGTTCGCGCAGGTCGGCGGCCATCGTCTCGGCGTCCTCGCGGGCCCGCCGGACGGTGTCCTCGTCAAGGAGTCCGCGGTCGGTCAACTCGCGCTCCAGGAGCAGGATCGGGTCGTGGTCACGCCAGGTGTCGACCTCGGTGTCGCCGCGGTAGCGGGTGGCGTCGTCGGCGTTGGTGTGGGCGTCGATCCGGTAGGTGACCGCCTCGACCAGGGTCGGGCCGCCGCCCTCGCGCGCGCGCCGTACGGCGTCGGCGAGGACCTCGTGCACGGCGGCCGCGTCGTTGCCGTCGACCAGGCGGCCCGGCATGCCGTATCCGACGGCCTTGTGTGCCAGGGAGGGGGCGGCGGTCTGCTTGGCGAGCGGGACGGAGATGGCGAAGCCGTTGTTCTGGACCAGGAAGACGACCGGGGCCTGCCAGACGGCGGCGAAGTTCAGGGCCTCGTGGAAGTCGCCCTCGCTGGTGCCGCCGTCGCCGACCATGGCGAGCGCGACCACGTCGTCGCCCTTGAGGCGGGCCGCGTGGGCGAGGCCGACGGCGTGCGGGAGCTGGGTGGCGAGGGGGGTGGAGAGGGGGGCCACGCGGTGGGCGTAGGGGTCGTAGCCGGTGTGCCAGTCGCCGCGCAGCAGGGTGAGCGCCTCGACGGGGTCCACGCCCCGGGCGATCACCGCGAGGGTGTCCCGGTAGCTGGGGAAGAGCCAGTCGCGCTCTTCGAGGGCGAGCGCGGCGGCGACCTCGCAGGCTTCCTGGCCGGTGCTGGAGGGGTAGACGGCGAGGCGGCCCTGTTTGGTGAGGGCGGTCGCCTGGGCGTTGTACCTGCGGCCGCGCACGAGCTGGGTGTACAGCCGGCGCAGCAGCTCCGGGTCGGCCTTGGCGGCCGACTCCGTCCCGAGGACGCGGTACGGGCGCTCGTCGGGCAGCAGCGGCGCGGGGTCCGTCCGGGGCTGCCAGGCGGGCGGCGGCGACGGGCGGTATGCGCCGCGCTGCTCCATGACCGTCATGACGGCACCTCCTCATGGGGGTGGCTACAGGAGACGGATCGCCTGTGACCCGTCCCACCTACCGATTGTTCGGTCGTCGGCACATTTTGGCTACAGGCGGCTCCAGGCTGTGGACAAACGGTTCTCCACAGCCTGGAATGAACGCAGTACGTCCATGGTAGGGAGGCGGGGGGACATGGCACCTGAACAAATGGCCGAAGGGCCGCAGGACCGCGCCGCACTGCCGCCCGCGCGCCCGCTGGACGCCATCGATCAGGACATCCTGCAGATCCTCCAGGCGGACGGCCGGGCATCGATACGGTCGGTCGCCGAACGCGTCCACGTCTCGCGCGCCAACGCCTACGCGCGTATCAACCGGCTCATCGAGGACGGGGTGATCCGCGGTTTCGGCGCCCGCGTGGACCATGAGCGGGCCGGCCAGGGCACCTCGGCCTACATCACGCTGAAGATCGTCCAGAACAGCTGGCGCACGGTCCGCGAGCAGCTCCGGCAGCTGCCCGGCGCCTCCCACATCGCCCTGGTGGGCGGGGACTTCGACGTACTGCTCCTGGTGCACACACCCGACAACCGGGCGCTGCGCGAGCTGGTGCTGACCCGGCTCCAGGCCATCCCCGAGGTGCTCAGCAGCCGCACGCTGCTGGTGTTCGAGGAGGAGGACCTGGAGCCGCAGGGCTGAGGTCGGTGCGCGGGCCCGGGACGGCCGCCGGGGTCAGTGCGCGCGCAGTCCGGAGAAGGCGAGCCGGACGACCGCTTCGGAGACCTCGCGCTCGCTCATGCCGTGTCCGTTCGGGCGGTACCACTCCACGATCGAGTTGACCATGCCGAAGACCAGCCGGGTGGCGAGGCGCACCTCGACGTCAGCGCGTATGTCCCCCTCGGCGGCGGCCGCCTTCAGCAGGTCGGCGACCCGGTGGTCGAAGTCCCGGCGCCGCTCCAGCGCCCACCGCTCGGTGTCGGTGTTGCCGCGCACCCGCAGCAGCAGCGTCACATAGGGCAGTTCGGTGATCAGCACCTCGACCATGCGCCGTACGACGTGCTCCAGGCGGTCGGCGGCGGGGCCCACGCGCGCGTGCTCCTCGTCGAGGATCCCGAACAGTCCGTCCAGGGCCCGGCTGACCGCGCGGCGCAGCAGCTCCTCCTTGCCGGAGACGTGGTGGTAGATCGACGACTTGGAGATGCCGGCCGCCTTGGAGAGGTGCTCCATGGAGGTGCCGTCGTAGCCGCGCTCGTTGAAGACCTGGACGGCCACCGAGAGCAGGGTCTCGGGGGTGTAGGTGTCGCGCTTGGCGGTGGTCATGAGGCGCCCTCCCGCTTCTCGGTGGCGTAGGCGTGGCGGTAGAGCGCGAGGGAGGGCGCGTAGCGGCCGCTCGGATCGCGCAGGTGCAGGTCGTCGAGGAGGTCGTAGGCGAAGTCGCGGCCGAGGCGGCGGCTCCACTCGAAGGGGCCGAGCGGGTAGTTGACGCCCAGGCGCATCGCGGTGTCGATGTCCTCCTCGGTGGCGACGCCCTTGGCGACGGCGTCGTGCGCGAGGTCGACGATCCGGGCGACCGTGCGGGCGACGATCATGCCGGGGACGTCGCCGATGACGCTGACCTGCTTGCCGAGCGCCTGGAAGAGGCCGATGGCCTCGCCGAGGGTCTGGGGCAGGGTTTCGTGGCCCGCGGAGAGGGCGATCCGGGTGGCGCGGCGGTAGTCGAGGGCGAGGTCGAAGTAGACGACGTCCCGGAACTCCACCGAGGTCTGGCCGTCGGCCAGGACCAGCTGGCCGCCGCTGGGCAGGACCAGGCGGGTGCCGTGGTCCTCGTCCTCCTCACGGACCTGGATGCCCGCCTCGCGGATCAGCGCGAGCACTTCGGCCGCGGGGCCCAGGTCGCCCTCGGCGACGACGTAGGCGGGCCGGTCGGCGGGCTCGGCGGTGTGCGGCTCGGCGGGCTCGGCGTCGTCCGCGTAGTCGTACCAGCCGTGCCCGGTCTTGCGGCCGAGACGGCCGGACTCGACCAGCCGGCGCTGGGACAGGGAGGGCGTGAAGCGGACGTCCTGGAAGAAGGCCTGCCACACGGAGTGCGTGACGGACTCGTTGACGTCCTGGCCGATCAGGTCGGTCAGTTCGAAGGCGCCCATCCGGAAGCCGCCGCTCTCGCGCAGCACCGCGTCGATGGTGGCCGGGTCGGCGGCCTGCGCCTCGTGGACCGCGAAGGCCTCGGCGTAGAAGGGCCGCGCGATGCGGTTGACGATGAAGCCGGGGGTGTCCGCGCAGGCGACCGGCGTCTTGCCCCAGGAGCGTGCGGTCTCGTACGCGCGCGTGGCCGACGTGACGTCGGTGGCGAACCCGGAGACGACCTCCACCAGCGGCAGCAGCGGGGCCGGGTTGAAGAAGTGCAGGCCGACCAGGCGGGAGGCGCTGCGCAGGGCTCCGCCGATGGCCGTCACCGACAGGGACGAGGTGTTGGTGGCGAGCAGACAGTCCTCGTCGACGATGCCCTCCAGGGCCCGGAAGAGCTCCTGCTTGGCCTCCAGCCGCTCCAGGACGGCCTCCAGGACCAGCGCGCAGTCGGCGAACTCGGTGAGTTCGCCGGCGGGCAGCAGCCGGGCGCGGGCGGCGTCCCGGGCGGCGGCCGTCATCCGGTCCTTCTCGACGAGCCGGTCGAGGCGGGCGCCGATCGCCTCGGCCGCCTCCTCGGCCCGCCCGGGGACGGTGTCGTACAGCCGGACGGGATGGCCCGCGACGAGTGCGACCTGGGCGATGCCCTGGCCCATGGTGCCGGTGCCGACGACTCCCACGGTGCTGCTGAGGTCGAGTGCTGTCATGTGCGCGATCCTCCCGCACGGGGTTTTCCACAGATGCGGCAGGCCCCCTTGTCCCGACCGATCGTTCGGTTACTCTAACTCTGTCCGGCCGTTTCCGCCCAGGTCATGAGCTTCGAGGGGAGCTCATCAGACGAGGAGTTGGTCCCGCATGACCGCCGAACTCACCGCGCACGAGCTGATCGCCAAGCACCGGCCCACGCTTGACCAGGCGCTGGAGGCGATCCGCACACGCGCGTACTGGTCCCCCCATCCCGAGCACCCCAAGGCCTACGGCGAGCACGGCAGCCTGGACGCGGCGGCGGGCAAGGCCGCCTTCGACGCCCTCCTCGGCAACCGCATCGACCTCCGCCAGCCCGGCACCGACGACTGGACCGGCGGCGAGGTCTCCCCGTACGGCATCGAGCTGGGCGTGACCTACCCGCATGCCGACGTCGACACACTGCTGCCGGCGATGCAGGCCGGGCAGCGCGCGTGGCGCGACGCCGGCGCGGAGGCGCGTGCGGTGGTGTGTCTGGAGATCCTCAAGCGGATCAGCGACCGGACGCACGAGTTCGCGCACGCGGTCATGCACACCAGCGGCCAGGCCTTCATGATGGCGTTCCAGGCGGGCGGTCCGCACGCCCAGGACCGCGGCCTGGAGGCGGTGGCCTACGCCTACGCGGAGCAGGCCCGCACCCCCGACGCGGCCGAGTGGAGCAAGCCGCAGGGCAAGCGCGACCCGCTCGCGCTGACGAAGACGTTCAAGCCGGTCCCGCGCGGCATCGCGCTGGTCATCGGCTGCAACACGTTCCCGACGTGGAACGGCTACCCGGGCCTGTTCGCCTCCCTCGCCACCGGCAACGCGGTCCTCGTGAAGCCGCACCCCCGCGCGGTGCTGCCGCTGGCCCTCACCGTGCAGGTCGCCCGCCAGGTGCTCGCCGAGGCCGGCTTCGATCCGAACCTGGTGGCGCTGACGACGGAGCACCCCGGCGAAGGCATCGCCAAGACGCTCGCGACCCGCCCGGAAATCAGGATCATCGACTACACCGGTTCGACCGCCTTCGGCGACTGGCTGGAGGCCAACGCCCGCCAGGCGCAGGTGTACACGGAGAAGGCCGGCGTCAACACGGTGCTGGTGGAGTCGACCGACAACTACAAGGGGATGCTCTCCAACCTGGCCTTCTCGCTCTCCCTGTACAGCGGCCAGATGTGCACCACCCCGCAGAACCTGCTGATCCCCCGCGACGGCATCCGCACCGACGAGGGCCCGAAGACGTACGACGAGGTGACCGCCGACATCGCCCGCGCGGTCGACGGCCTGCTCGGCGACGACGCCCGGGCGAACGCGCTGCTCGGCGCCATCGTCAACCCCGACGTCAAGGCCCGCCTGGAGGCCGCCGCCGGGCTCGGCGAGGTCGCCCTCGCCTCCCGTGAGATCGCCAACCCGGAGTTCCCGGACGCGGTCGTGCGCACGCCGGTGATCGTGAAGCTGGACGGGGCCAAGCCGGACGACGAGGCCGCCTACATGAGCGAGTGCTTCGGCCCGGTGTCCTTCGCCGTCGCCGTCGACTCGGCCGCCGACGCGGTGGAGCTGCTGCGGCGGACCGTCCGCGACAAGGGCGCGATGACGGTCGGGGCGTACACGGTCGACGCCGACGTGGAGCGCGCGGTGGAGGAGGTCTGCCTGGAGGAGGCGGCCCAGCTGTCGCTGAACCTGGTGGGCGGGGTGTACGTGAACCAGACGGCCGCCTTCTCCGACTTCCACGGCTCGGGCGGCAACCCGGCGGCGAACGCGGCGCTGTGCGACGGGGCGTTCGTGGCGAACCGGTTCCGGGTGATCGAGGTGCGCAGGGAGGCGTAGGCGCGCGGGGCGCGCGGTCGGCCGACGTCAGCGGCAGGCTCCGCTCCTGGCTGTCGCCGCCATCCTTTTGGCCGCCGCAACGGCGCTCCGCCACGACGGCGTTGATCGGCGGTGCCGAGCCGGGCGGTGCCGCCGTTGTGGCGGACGGTTGCGCGGCCGGTGCGGCGCCGTCGGGGCTGGTCGCGCAGTTCCCCGCGCCCCTTACGGGGCGCTCCAGTGGAACAGGGTCATGGCAACACTGGTGGCCAGGTTATAGCTGCTCACCTGAGGGCGCATCGGCAGCCGCAGCAAGTCGTCGGCTCGCGCGCGCAGGTCGGCCGAGAGTCCCGTCCGCTCCGAGCCGAAGGCGAGGATCGCGTCGTCGGGGAGCTTCACCGCCCTGATGTCCTCGCCCTCCGGGTCCAGGGCGAACAGCGGGCCCTGGGGCAGCTCCGCCACCGTCAGCCGCTCCACCGCCGTGGCGAAGTGGAGGCCCGCACCACCGCGGACGACCGTCGGATGCCAGGGGTCGAGGGTTCCGGTCGTGATGACTCCGGTCGTTCCGAAGCCCGCGGCCAGGCGGATCACCGCGCCCGCGTTGCCCAGGTTGCGCGGCTCGTCGAGGACCACGATCGGGGCGGTGCGCGGGACACGGGCCAGCTCACGCAGGTTGGCCTCGCGGGACGGCCGTACGGCCAGGGCGGCGACCGCCGTGGGGTGCGGGCGCGGGACGAGGGACGCGTACGTCTGCGACGGCACCTCCGTCAGCAGTGCGGCCAGCGGCTCCCGTACGTCCGGCGCCAGCTCGTCCGCCAGGGCCAGCGCCGCCGCCCGGTCCGTCGTGACCGCCACCGGCACCTCCGCGCCGAAGCGCAGCGCGTGCTTGAGGGCGTGGAAGCCGTCGAGGAGGACGGCGGAGCCGGCCAGCCGCGCCCAGTGGTCCAGGGGGTCGGTCATGCCCCGAAGCCTACGCGGGGCTGTTCGTCGGCCTCCGGGAAGCGCTGCACGGGCAGCTCGGGGTCGGTCCGGCGGAAGACGCGGTCACGCGCGCGTGCCGCCCAGCCGCCGAGCCGGTGCAGGAAGGAGGCCGGCAGGAAGACGGAGTCCGCCGCGATCATGGCCAGCGAGAAGAAGGGCAGACCGAGGACGACCGCGATCACCGCGTGCTCGGTCATCATCGCGGCCAGCAGCACGTTCTTGACCCGCCGGTTGAACAGCGTGAACGGGAAGGCGACCTGCACGATGACCGTCCCGTAGGTCACCAGCATCACCAGCGTGCCGTTGGCGGACAGCAGGTCGGCGAGGGCCGGCCAGGGCGAGAAGTAGTCCAGGTGGAGCGGGTAGTAGACGGCGGTGCCGTCCTGCCAGCGGGAGCCCTGGATCTTGTACCAGCCGGCGGTGGAGTAGATCAGGCAGGCCTCGGCCATGATCACGAACAGGGCGCCGTTGTGCAGGATGTTGGCGATGACGTCCAGCAGTATCCGGGGCTCGGGCGTGCGCGCCCAGCGGCCTGCCGCCCACCACAGTGCGGCGCCCGCCCAGGTCGCCCACAGGACGGCCGGGACCAGCCAGCCGCCGCCGGTGCGGCCGGTGAGCGCCGCCACGAGCAGCACGAGACCCGACACCGCCCACAGGGCGGGGCCCGCCCGGTCGGGGGCCACTCGCTCGCCACGCGCGCGTGCGGCACTCGCGCGGGCCGCCCTGCGCGCGTCCAGCGACCACACCTGGCCGCAGCGCGTGAACACCAGGTAGAAGGACATCAGGTGCAGCACGTTGTCGCCGCCGTCGCCCACGAACACGCTGCGGTTCTGCAGGGACAGCACGCCGATCATGAACAGCAGGGACGTGGCGCGGGTGCGCCAGCCCACCAGCAGCAGGGCGCTCGATACGACGGCGAGGAAGTAGAAAACCTCGAAGAAGGCCTGGCTGTCGGAGGCCAGCAGCGCCGTGAAGGCGTGGTTGTCGGCGGTCAGCTGCTGGGCGAGGTCGAAGCTCCAGGGGCCGTCGGGGCCGTACAGCTCCTGGCGGTGCGGGTACTCGCGCAGCAGGAACAGCAGCCAGGTGGCGGCGAAGCCCATGCGGACGACGGCCGTCTGGTACGGGCCGAGCGCCGCCTCGGTGACCCGGGCGATGGCACGGGACAGGCACAGGGCGAGACGGTTCACCGCACACCGCCGTTCGCTTCGTCCGCGGTGACCGTCCACCACGGGAGCACCCGGTAGACGGGCGTGTCGGAGACCTTCTCGCCGCTCCAGTCCGGCGGCGGCACGTTGGTGGTGCTGGAGCGCACCTGGACGCGCTCGATGGTGCCCTTCTGGCTCGTGGCGTCCCCCGCGTACATGCGCATCACGACGATCCGGCGCAGGTACTGCTCGGACAGGGAGCCGCGCAGGCCGATCGGCCGGTTGTCGGTGCCGTGCGTGGTGACGAAGAAGTCCCAGGCCCGGCGCAGCTCGTTCTGCACGGTGTGGCTGGGCAGCAGGCTGCCGTCGATGGCCCTGCCGTCCTGTGCGGACAGGTCGTTCCAGCCGGTGGTGGTCGTGGTGCCGTCCTGCATCAGGACGTCGGCACGCACCTGTACGGCGATGTTCTGCTGCAGCGGGTTCGGCGCGAAGAGCTTCCAGTTCTGTTCGAACTCCGGGTACACCCACTCCTCGATCGCCTTGCCGTGCTGCTTGGTCACCGTGTTCGCCGGCGCCACGCTCAGGAACACCATCCCGAGGTGCACGCAGGCGGCGACCGCCACCAGGGCGAGGGCGAAGGCCGCGCCGACCTGGTAGCGGGGGGAGAGGGCGGCGACGCCGGAACGGGGGAGGGCGGGGGATTGCGTGGTCGGGGCCGGCGGGCCGGGGGACTCCGCTGCCGCGGCAGGGGGGTCGAGGGGCTGCCGGCCCGGTGGGCCCGGTGGGGCGGACTCCGGCTCCGGACGCCTCCCGCTCGGGCCGTCCGGCCCGTGCGGGGCGTCCGCGCCCTCGTCGTACGCGTCGTCCATGCCGCCCCGTTCCCCGATCCCGCCACGTCGTCCGGGCGGCCGATCCGGGACCGCCGGGTGTGCCGCTGCCCGGCACTCGCACGGAACGGTACTCAGCACCGGCCGTCGGGCGCAGCCCCGGGGACGAGGCCGACGGCGTGGCCATCGCCACTCCAGGCGCGGCCGCCGGCCCTCACGGCGCGGGGCACCGAGGCCGCGCGCCGGAGGTCACCGCAGGTCATACGACGTCCGGGCACGCCCACCGGCCACGCTCCCGCGAGTTGTCCACAGACCGCGGCCGACGTTTTCCACAGGGGTTGATCGCTCGCACGGGCTCGGCGACCATGGGAATGGCCGAAACCGAACGATCGGACGGGACGGCGTCCGTGCTTCCCTGCCCGGGGTCAGGCGTTCGCGACCCGGGCGCGGAGCATGCGGCGGACGGAGTCCGAGCGCTCCAGGAGGGTGTTGCGGACCACGGGGGCCGCCTCCTGCGCCGCCTGCCGGGCCTTCTCGATGTACGCGGGATCGATGGCGTACGGCGGGAAGAGGTGGGAGGTGTAGGTCATCGCCGGGATCATGCCGCCCTGGTGCAGCTCGGGGATCGCGGCCAGGTAGTGCTCGGCGTAGGGGGCGAGCCGGGCGTCCTGGCCAGGGCGCCAGAAGGCGGCCGCCACCGGGGAGACCGCCTGGACGGGCACCTCGCGGTCCACGGCCAGCCGTCGCCAGACCTCGGCCTTCGCGGCCGGGTCGGGGAGGGCGGCCCGGACGGTGAGGGCACGGACCCAGGCGTCGGGGTCGGGGTCGCGTTCCAGCAGGGCGGCGGACTCGGCGGTGACGTCGCCGCCGAGTTCGGCCTCGCGGACGAGGGCGCGCCAGCGCAGGTCGACGTCGGCGCCGGCCTGGTCCCGGAGCCAGGCCAGGTCCTCGGCGCCGGTCGCGGTGCGGGCGAGGCCGCGCAGGGCGACCTGGCGGCGGCCCGGGTCGGCGGCGAGCCGCCGGCAGACCTCGGCGACGGCCTCCGACAGCGCGGGGCGTTCGGCGGGCGGGGCCCAGAGTTCGGCGATGTTGGTGACGAGCGTGAGGTAGGGCTCGATCACGGCGTCGGACGTCTCGGCCGCGAGCAGCGCGGTGAGGCAGCGTCCGGCCTCGGCCGCCGTGGCCTCGCCGGCCGTGAGCATGTCCCAGACGGTGGCGGCGGCCGCGCCCCGGGAGATGGCAGTGGGCAGCTGGGCCGCCGCGCCGAAGAGGGTGTCGCGGGTGGTGGGGTCCGGGCGGGTGGTGGCGAAGGTGAGGTCGTCGTCGTTGATCAGGAGGAGGTCGGACGTGGCAGGAAGGCCGGTGACGGGGGTACGGGCCTCGGTCACCTCGACGCGGACCAGCGCGGTGCGTTCCAGGGCGTCGCCGGTGCGGTCGTACGCGCCGACCGCCAGGACCTGGGGGCGCGGGTTGCCGTCGGCGACCAGGGTGACGCTGTCGCCGACGTGCTCCAGGGTGAAGCGGTCGGTGCCCGCGGTCTCCAGCCAGGCCTTGCGCCAGGCGGCCAGGTCGCGGCCACTGGCCTCGGCGAGGGCGTCGATCAGATCCTGGAGGGTGGTGGTGCCCCAGGCGTGACGGGCGAAGTAGGCGGCCATGCCGGTGCGGAAGCGGTCCTCACCGACGTAGGTCATCAGCTGGTGGAGGACGGAGGCGCCCTTGGGGTAGGTGATGTTGTCGAAGATCGACGCGGCCTGGGCGACGTCCTGGATGGGCTGGTGGATCGGGTGCGAGACCGGGCCCTGGTCGGAGAGGTACGCCTTGAGCTTGTCGCCGACGAGGTGGCCCGCCCAGGCGTCGGTGTAGCGGGTGGCGCCCTCGGCGGCCCAGTGGCAGGCGAACTCGGCGAAGGCCTCGTTCAGCCAGAGGTCGTCCCACCAGCGCATGGTGACGATGTTGCCGAACCACATGTGCGCCATCTCGTGCAGCAGCACCACCGCGAGCAGCTCGCGCTCGGCGGGCGTCGGCGTGGCCCGCCGCAGAAAGGCGTCCGACCAGGTCACACAGCCGTAGTTCTCCATCGCGCCGCCGAACTCGGGCATGAAGACCTGGTCGTACTTGCGCTGCGGGAACGGCATCGCGAAGGCCTCGGCGAAGAAGGCGAGGCCCTGGGCGGTGAGGGTGAAGACGTCGTCGGCGTCGCGTTCCAGGACCTCGGCGAGCGAGCGGCGCGCGTAGATGCCGAGGTCGTGGCCGTCGGCCTGGCGGCGGATCTCGTGGAAGGGGCCGGCGTTGACGACGGTGTTGTACACGGACAGCGGCGGGGTGTCCGGGAAGCTCCAGCGGCGGGCCGCGCCCTGCTCCTCGATCCGCGGGTCACCGGAGTTGCTGAGGACGGTCCAGGCGGCCGGTGCCGTGACGGTGAAGGCGTGCGGGGCCTTGAGGTCGGGCTGGTCGAAGCAGGCCCAGACGAAGCGGGCCTCGTCGGGTTCGAAGCTCGTCCAGACGTACACCTCGCCGTCGGCGGGGTCGACGGCCTTGTGCACGCCCTCGCCGGCGGTGGTGTCGGCCTGGACGCTCTCGACGCGCAGCACGTTGTGCGCGGCCAGGGCGGGCAGCGGGATCCGGCCGTCGTCGGAGGGGGTGAGGGGGGTGCCGTTCAGGGTGGCGGCGCGGACCTCGGCCGCGCAGTCGACGAAGGTCTCCGCGCCGGGCTCGGAACAGGTGAAGGTCACCGTGGAGACGCAGCGGACCTCCGGTCCGTCGGGCAGGGCGGTGAGGTCGATGTCGATGTCGTACCGCTCGACCGCGATCAGCGCGGCCCGGTGTTCGGCTTCGGTACGTGTCAGGCTTCGGATCCCCATGTGTCCTCCCTCGTGTGTCCGTCCCCCATCGGCGGACAGCGGCCGTCAGCCTACGACGGGGAGAGCCGGTCATCGCAGCTGTTTTAGGTTCCCTTCTTCTAGAACCTGTTCTATCTTGACGGACCGTCAGATCAGCGGAGACCCGCCGGGAGGACAGGACCGTGGACTTCACCTTCACCGAGGAGCAGTTGGCGGCGGCCGAGGCGGCGCGCGGGGTGTTCGCCGGGGTGGCGCCGGACGCGGTGCCGAGCCCGGCGCTGACCACCGGTGCCGTGGCCGAGGGCTTCGACCGGGAACTGTGGGACAGACTGGCCGGCGCGGATCTGCTGAGTCTGCTGCTGGGCGAGGAGTACGGCGGGGCGGGTCTGGACGCCATCGCGCTGTGCCTGGTGCTGCGGGAGTCGGCGAAGGTGCTGGCCAGGGTGCCGTTGCTGGAGCACAGCGCGGCTCTGGCGGCCGTACAGACGTATGGGGCGGCGGAGTTGAGGGATCGGCTGGCGGCGCGGGCGGGGCGGGGCGAGCTGGTGCTGACCGTCGCCGCGAGCGGGCGCACCGGGCACGACCCGGCGGAGTTGGCGGTGACCGCGCGGCGGGACGACGACAAGTGGGTACTGGACGGGGTGCAGACGGCGGTGCCGTGGGTGTACGACGCCGATCTCGTCGTCGTACCGGCGCGGACGGAGGCGGACCGGAGCGTGCTGGCACTGGTGGCGCCGGGAGGCGAGGGGATCGCTGTCGCCGAGCAGGTGTCGACCAGCGGGGAGCGGTTCGGGGAGTTGCGGCTGGAGTCGGCGCGGGTCGCGGGGCGGGATGTGGTGACGGCGGAGGGTGCCTGGGAGTGGCTGCGGGAGCTGCTCGCGACCGGGACGTGTGCGCTGGCGCTCGGGGTGGGTGAGCGGGTGCTGCGGATGACCGCCGAGTACGCCGGGAAGCGGGAGCAGTTCGGGTATCCGATCGCCACGTTCCAGGCGGTGGCCGTGCAGGCCGCCGACCGGTACATCGATCTGCGGGCCATGGAGGCGACGCTGTGGCAGGCGGCGTGGCGGATCGCGTCGGGGGCGGCTGGGGCGCTGCCGGCGGCCGGGGATGTGGCGGTGGCGAAGATCTGGGCGGCGGAGGGGGTGCGACGGGTGGTGCAGACCGCGCAGCATCTGCACGGGGGGTTCGGGGCCGACACCGAGTATGTGCTGCACCGGTATCACGCGTGGGCGAAGCAGATCGAGCTGGCGCTCGGGGGGGCCGGGGTTTATGAGGAGGCGTTGGGGGATCTGCTGGCTGCGCATCCACTGGGGTAGGGGATAAGAAAAAGCGGGTGCGCCCGGTCGTAGGGGATCTGCGGGTCGGTGGGGGCTGGTCGCGCCCACGCGGCGGAGCCGCATATCGATACAGCCCCGCGCCCCTTACGGGGCGCTCCAGTGCGGGGCGCCTCGATGTGGGGCGCCTCGATGCGGGGCGGTCCGGCGGGTGGGTTCCTGATTCGTCCCGTCAGACGACGAAGCCCGGCTCGCCCTCGTCCGTGATGACCTCTCGGCCCGCTGCCTGCCATACCTGCATGCCGCCGTCCACGTTCACCGCGTCGATGCCCTGCTGGACCAGGTACATCGTGACCTGGGCCGAGCGGCCGCCGGAGCGGCAGATGACATGGACGCGGCCGTCTTGGGGGGCCGCCTCGGTGAGCTCGCCGTAGCGGGCCACGAACTCGCTGATCGGGATGTGCAGGGCGCCGGCGGCGTGGCCCGCCTGCCACTCGTCGTCCTCGCGGACGTCCAGCAGGAAGTCGCCGTCCTTGAGGTCCCCGACCTCGACCGTGGGCACACGCGCTGCGAAGTTCATGTCCCCGACGCTACCCGACCGGAGCGGGGCGCTACTCCTGGGTCAGCAGGGCCGCCAGTTCCGCCTCGCGTTCGGCCACGTCCTTCTGGAGCCGGCCGGCGATCTCCTCGAGGAGGGCATCGGGGTCGTCCGGGGCCAGCCGGAGCAGGCCGGCGATGGGGCCGTTCTCCAGCTCCTTGGCGACCAGGGCGAGCAGCTCCTTGCGCTCGGAGAGCCATTCGAGGCGGGCGTAGAGCTCCTCGGCCCGGCTCGGCCTGCGCTCCGGCGGGACCGGGCCGGCCGCCCATTCCTCGGCCAGCTCCCGCAGCAGGGCCTCGTCGCCGCGGGCGTAGGCCGCGTTGACCCGGCTGAGGAACTCCTCGCGCCGCTCCTGCTCGGTCTCGTCCTGCACCAGGTCGGGGTGGGCCTTGCGGGCCAGCTCGCGGTAGAGCCGGCGGGCCTCCTCGCTGGGGCGGACCCGCTGCGGAGGCCGGACCTCCTGCTCGGTGAGCATCGCGACGGCCTCCGGGAACAGGCCGTCGCCGTCCATCCAGCCGTGCAGCAGTTCCTCGACGCCGGGCATGGGCAGGACCCGGGCCCTGGCCTCGTCGGCGGCGCGGATGTCCTCGGGGTCGCCGGTGCGGGCGGCCTTGGCCTCGGCGATCCGCGCGTCCAGCTCCTCGATGCGGAGGTAGAGCGGGCCGAGTTTCTGTTCGTGCAGGCGAGAGAAGTTCTCGACCTCGACGCGGAAGGTCTCGACCGCGATCTCGTACTCGATCAACGCCTGTTCGGCGGCCCGCACGGCCCGCTCCAGCCGCTCCTCGGGCCGCGGTGCCTGGGACTGCTCAGCTTCCGGGGTCGTCACCCGACCAGCCTAGGGCCTGTCGCCGTCGGCGGTGGCCGGGACCCACTCGGCGACCGGATCGGTGCAGGCCACGGCGAGGGTGCCGGGGCGGCACGCAGGCTCGTGGGTGCGGCCGTGCGGGTGCGGGAGTGTCCCGTCGGGGATCACACCCCGAGCTCCGCCGCTATCCGCCCCGCCCGCACCGCGGTCACCAGTTCCTCGTGGTCGGCCTCCGTGCGGTCGGCATAGGCCACCGCGAACGCGGCGATCGCCTCGTCCAGCTCCTCGTTCTTGCCGCAGTAGCCGGCGATCAGGCGCGGGTCGGCGCTGTGCGAGTGGGCGCGGGCCAGCAGGGCGCCGGTCATCCGGCCGTAGTCGTCGATCTGGTCGGGGGACAGGGCGGCCGGGTCGACGCTGCCCTTGCGGTTGCGGAACTGGCGGACCTGGAAGGGACGGCCGTCCACGGTGGTCCAGCCGAGCAGGATGTCGCTGACCACCTGCATCCGCTTCTGGCCGACGACCACCCGGCGGCCCTCGTGGTCGACGGCCGGCGTCTCGAAGCCGGCCGTGGCGAGATGCGGGACGAGCGCGGACGGACGGGCCTCCTTGACCTGGAGGATCAGCGGCTCGCCGCGGTGGTCGAGGAGGAGGACGACGTAGGACCGGGTGCCGACGCTGCCGGTGCCGACGATCCGGAAGGCGACGTCGTGCGGGGTGTGCCGGGCGAGCAGCGGGTGGCGGTCCTCGGAGAGCGTGGTCACGTAGTGCTCCAGGGCCGCGGTGACCGCCTCCGCCTCCGCGTCCGGGACCCGGCGCAGCACCGGCACGGCGTCGACGAAGCGACGGCCGCCGTCCTCGGTGGGCTCGGTGGAGCGGGCCGCGAACCGGCCGCTGGTGTTGGCGCGGGCCTTCTCCGAGACCCGGCGCAGGGTGCCGAGCATGTCGTGGGCGTCGGAGTGGGAGACCAGTTCCTCGTCCGCGATGGCGTTCCACGCGTCCAGCACCGGGAGCCTGGCCAGCAGACGCATGGTGCGGCGGTAGGCACCTGCCGCGTCGCCCGCGGCCTTGCGGCAGGTGTCCTCGTCGGCGCCCGCCTCCCGGCCGGCCAGCACCAGAGAGGCGGCGAGCCGCTTGAGGTCCCACTCCCAGGGGCCGAGCACCGTCTCGTCGAAGTCGTTCAGGTCGATGACGAGGTCGCCGCGCGGGTCGCCGTACAGGCCGAAGTTGGCCGCGTGGGCGTCACCGCAGATCTGGGTGGCGATCCTGGTCATCGGGGTGCGGGCCAGGTCGTGCGCCATCAGGCCGGCCGAACCGCGCAGGAACGCGAAGGGACTGGCCGCCATTCTCCCGACCCTTATCGGGACCAGCTCGGGGATGCGGTCCCGGTTGGACTCCTCGACCGCGCTCACCGCGTCGGGACGGGAGCCGTCCAGGTCCAGGGCGTCGTGGCCGCGGCGCGGGACCGCCGAACGCAGCGCCTTGCCCTCCTCCTTGGGGGAGCCCTTCGGGGGCCACTGCGCAAAGCCCTTCGGCGCGGGCAGCTTGCGCCCGCCGGCCCTCGTCAGCTCTTCCGGTCCGGTCACGTCGACCGCCTCCCCCGTACTCCGCACACACACTCACGAACATCAACTCGTGGAGACGGTACAGGCGGGGGCCGAAACTCGTCAGACCCTGTGGATAACTTCGGGGCGGTTAGGGCGGTTTGGTCCACGCCGTCGTCCATCCGCGGGCCGGTGGGGGTTGTTCGCGCCCCTGTCGAGGCGGGACCAGTGGACCCACCTTCTTGAGGGCGCGGGGAACTCACTGGTCAACACCATGGTGATGGCGGCCTCCGACCGGGTGCGCGAGTTCGCCGGGCTGCGGCTGGCCGGGGCCGGCCGCGCGCAGATACTGCGGCTGGCCGGGGCCGAGGCGCTCATGGTGGTCGCGGTCGGGGCGGTGCTGGGGCTGCTGGTGACCGCCCTCGACCTGGCGGGAATCGCGGCGGCCCTGCACGCCCTGCCGGTCCCGGCCGCCCTCACCCTGCGTGGGCCGCCCTGCCCTGGAGCGCCCGGGCCGTCACCACGGCCGGCTGCGCGGCCCTCGCCGTCCTGGCCTCGGTCGCCCCGGCCGCACGGGCCCTGCGCCGACGTGCGGCGCCCTAGCGGCACGCCGGCGGCGACGACAAACGGGTGCCGATCACCCTCCGGTCGGGCACTACCGGAAGGTCTAGGCCCGTTTGGCGACGGCGGTACGGGCGGAGTGCCACAGAGTGCGGGGGTTGTCCCGGCCGCCGTGCAGTTCGAGCATCGCGTCGACGATCTCCTCGACGCTGCCGCCCTCGTTGACGATGCGGCTGAAGTCGCGCAGGTACTGCTGGCTCGCGCCGATGCTCTCGGGCAGGTCGGGCGCGCCGACACTCTTGTGTCCGGCGACGACGATCCGCGGATTCAGGGCGGCGACGGCGTCCAGGCTCGCGATCCATGCCTCGCGGCTCTGCTCGTCGGTCTCGGCGGTCATCATGTGCACACCGTTGTAGACGACGTCACCCCCGACCACCGCGGCGGCCGAGGGCACGTGCAGGACGGTCGAATGCTCGGTGTCCCCCTGGCCCACGGAGACCGCGCGCAGGACCTGCCCCTCCAGCTCGAACTCCGCGGCGTCCAGCGGCTCGGGCAGCACCGCCGCCTGCGGCAGCTCGCCGGGGAAGCTGGCCTTCCAGTAGGCGGACAGGCCTGGGTCAGCGGCTTCGAACCGGGCGCGTTCGACAACCTCGGGGGTGGCGATTCCCCGGGCGTCGGGGAAGTGCTCCCGGAGGCGGGCCAGGCCGATCCAGTGGTCCTGGTGGCCGTGGGTGATGTAGACGCCGGTGATGCGCTTGCCGAAGCCGCGCACCCACTCGGCGAGCGCGTCGACCTGGTCGAGGGTGACGAGGGTGTCGACGAGGACCGCTTCCTCGGCGCCGGCGATCAGAGTGCTGCTCATGGGCGACCACATCGGGTCGTCGCCCGGCCCCTGGGCGGGGGCGCCGACGAACGGGCGCATGGGTGCGACGTACACGTCGACGGTAAGGGCATCTGAGCTCATGACGGGCCCCTCGGGGGTTGATGACGATGACTCCGACCTCGGACTATGCTATGTAACATAGCATAGTCAAGTGGCGGGTCCAGGGGCCCGCAGCTGATGGGAAAGAATGGCCTGCATGTCAGAGGGCGTGCGCGAAGCGATGATCAAGGCGGCATGGATGCTGATCGCCGAGCGCGGGCTCGAGGGCATGTCGACCCGCGAGGTGCTCGCGCGCACCGGGGCACCCCGCGGCTCCGTCTACCACCACTTTCCGCGCGGGCGCGCGGAACTGATCGAGCTCGCCATCGACCACTCCCGGCAGTGGATGCAGGACCAGATCGACGCGATCCGCGCGCAAACCCCGCAGGACGTGGTCACCGGATACATCGACATCTGGCGCAGGGTCGTCGAAGGCACGGACTTCCGCGCCGGCTGCGCGATGGCCGGGGTCACGACCGGCGGACACGACCCCGCGATCCTCGACCGGGCCGAGGCGGCGTTCAACGCGGCGGCCGACGCACTGGCCGCCCGGTTCGAGCAGGTCGGACTGGCGCC
The DNA here is from genome assembly GCF_002217755.1 of Streptomyces hyaluromycini. Classification (GTDB taxonomy): domain Bacteria; phylum Actinomycetota; class Actinomycetes; order Streptomycetales; family Streptomycetaceae; genus Streptomyces; species Streptomyces hyaluromycini. The sequence goes on from NZ_BCFL01000017.1 coordinate 739,295, forward strand.
CGCCGAGGCCGCACAACGTGCCACCCTGCTGGTGATCGCCGCCGAAGGAGCCGTCATCCTGTCCCGCGCACGGCGAAACAGCGAGCCGCTCACCCTCGTCGCCACGCAGCTCGGCTGACGGAGTCCGGTCCCGGTCCGCCGGGGCTCAGCCGCACATCAAGACCTGGACCGCCTCACCCCCGAAGGGTGCGGGCGCGTCCCGGCCGACCCGACGGCCGCGTCGAGATCGCACACCCCGATCAGACAGCACCACCGACGGACCGACGGACCGACGGACCGACGGACCGACGGCCCTGCAGTACGGGCCGCCGGCAACGGGTGCCGGTGCCGTCGGCCAACCCACAGCCCGCCCCGGCGGCAGTCGAGACCGGGACGATCCCGTCGCCGACGCGCATCGGCCGGGCCGATGGCCACCCGGCGCACCTCCCCTGCACCGGCCGACCGGCCTTGAGCGGCGAGGTCGCGGTCTCTCGGCAGCCCCGCGGGACGCACCCGGCCCGCGCGACCGGGACCCGACCGTAGCCGGGCGGCCGTAGCCGGGCGGCCGTCGGCACGCTCGCGCCGCGGTTCCGCGAACGCGGCAGCCGCTCACCGAGGGCGGCCCTCCCCGCCCGGAGGCGCACCGGGACCGCCCCTTCCATCCTGGAGGAAAGCCTGATGCCCGCACTTGACTCTGAAGATGATGTGCGTAATCCTCAATATGCACGAACCAAGGGAGTATTGGCATGTCGAAACCCGAGCTGACTTACGAACCTGAACTCACGGGATTGCTTGTCGTCGATCCCTACAACGATTTCCTGTCGGAGGGCGGCAAGCTGTACGAGCGCGGCCGCTCCACCCTGGAGACACACCATGTCGTCGAGCACATGCGGCAGGTCCTCGCCGCCGCTCGCGCGGCCGATGTGCAGGTTTTCATCGCCCCGCACCATCGCTGGCGGGAAAGCGATCCCTACAGCCACTGGAAGACGATGCCTCCGGTCCAGGCAGCCGCCGCAAAGGGACAGACTTTTGCCGACGGAACCTGGGGCGGAAGTTTTCACCCCGACTTCGAGCCGCGTCCCGGCGAGGTCGTCGCGCAGGAGCACTGGCTGTCGAGCGGGTTCGCCAACACGGACCTCGACCTTCAGCTCAAGAAGCACGGCGTCCGCAAATTGATCGTGATCGGCATGCGGGCCAACACCTGCATCGAGTCCACCGTCCGCTTCGCAGCGGAGCTCGGCTACGAGGTCACGGTGGTGAAGGACGCCATCGGCAGCTTCGGGTTCCCTGAAATGGACGCGTCACTGCAATTCAACTTTCCGGCCTACGCGAACGCCATCATCCCGACCGCCGAGATCGTCGCGAAACTGTCAGCCTGAGAATCCTCAGAATAGGGAGACCAATAGATGACTGACCGCGTTCTCGCCGAATCGGTGTCCGAAGCCATCATCCAGGCGCCGCTGCCGGCGATCGACCTGGCGGAGTGGGTCTTCACTCTGACCGACAGCGAATATCAGGCATGTTCGAAGAACCACATTGCCGGGGCGACGACACTCACGCCCGAGGGCAAGCGCATGTCCGTCAATGTGGAGCAGGTCGGGAATCTGATGGTGCAGCACTACGTCGAGGACATCGCCGAGCGCAGCCATTGCCGCCTCGTGTCCCTGTCGGATTCGATCGGTCCGGACATCGGTGCCCGGGTCAAGCTCACCGTGATCTGGGAGTTCACCGCCGAAGCCGTCGATACGGGCACGACGAGGTTCATCAACAGGGTCGAAGTCCGTACAGCTCCCGGCTACCTGGAAGCGCTGGAAGGACGGGGCGTGCCCTTTGCCGTGGCGAGTGAGGCCGCGCAGAAGGCGTTGAGCGCCCACAACGCCGAGGAGACTCCGCTCTTCGCCCGGGACATCGAGCGCAAGGCGCGCGCCGACCGGTGGGGATGACCCGGCCTGGACGGTGTCACGGCCGCACCGCCTCGTAGAACGGGCCGGCTTTCACCCACGCCCTCCTCACGACCGGGGAGCCGCTCGCGCAGCAGGATGATGCCTATAATCCTCAATTGTCGCGGGCTGCCGAAGGCCCCCTGGACCGGAGGTTCGATCATGGTGAGTTCGCAGGCGGACAAGGCGGCGAGCCATGCCCGGATCGTGGACAAGGCCGCGGCACGTTTCCGTCGCGATGGCGTGAACGGGGTCGGTGTGGCCGAGTTGATGAAGGAGGCCGGTCTGACCCACGGCGGCTTCTACCGCCATTTCGCCTCCCGGGACGATCTCGTCGCCGAGGCGGTGGAACACGCCTTGGAGCAGGGGAACAAGCGGTTCCTGACCGCCGCCGCCCGTGGCGGTCAGCAGGCGTTCACAGCGATCGTCGACGGCTACCTCAGCACCGCCCACCGGGACGCACCGCAGGACGGGTGCGCGGTCGCCGCCCTGCCGCAGGACGTCTCACGGGCCGACGACAGGACGCGGGCCGCGTACGGCCGGCAGGTCGAGAACTACCTGGACATCCTGGCGGGCCTCGCTTCGGGCGACGATCCCGCAGCCGAGCGTCGGCAGGCGTGTCTGGCGCTCAGCGCTCTGGTCGGGGCGGTTGCCATGGCTCGGGCGGTCGGCGACCCGGAACTGTCCGCGGAGATCCTCTCCGAGACGGCCGCCGCGCTCAAGGAACTCTGAAAGCGTCGTCGTCCGTCCACGTCCCTCGCCCGGCCATGGGCCGCCTCGGTTGCTCCCCCGTCACCGTCTCCCGCAGAGCGCAGAGCGGAAGACCCGGCCCCCGAACACCGCCGTACAGCAAGTACAACAAGGACAGGCCCCGCCCGTGAGACAGCTCATGAGCGGGGCCCTGCGTATGCCCTTGCTCCGTGATGGCTGCGCAAGGACACGCCGGATCGAGTTGGGATCCCGGGCAACCGAAGTTATCGAGCCAATCCAGGCACACCAGTCTGCTGCGACACGTCTGCCAACGGCGATGGATACACATGGTCGGCTCGCACCGCAGCAGCGATATGCCCAGGGCATGCTCAGTACATGCTCGGTGCGTTCCGCAGAGCAACGAGCAGCCGCAAGTGATCGCCGCCTTTCTCGGCGCACGGAGTCACTCGGTCGTGCAAGACCCGAAGTGGCCGGATCACCGCAGCCAGTGGCCACTCGTTGCGCAAAGTAATGCCATGGGAACGCAGCGAGTGACATCATCTCCGGTACTCACTGCAGCCGACCCACGGCGGGCCTGCCGTGAGAGGGCTGGGCGCACACGCCGAGGGGGAGCCCAGCTCACCTTCTGCTCGCCTGCGGCGGTCCTACCTGTCTCTTGCATGACTTGGGGCCGTTCATGACTTCGTACCACCACGGCTGGCTCGCCGGTTACGCATTACCGGCGATGCTGAGCGCCGGCCTTGCGTGGGTCGGCCTGGCCCGCCATTCCGTCGGCAAGGGCTGGCTGCTGGGCAGCTGGAGATCCACCGGCCTGGCACTTCTGGTTCTCGTTCTGACGGGTCTGGTCGGGATCGCCGCCGGTCTGGCGCTTCCGCACCTGGCGAAGCTGCCGCCCGTAGCCGCAGGCCTGGCGACCGGGGTCACGACCATGCCTCGTAAAAGGCAGGAGGACACGACCCAGCCCTACCTCAAGTTCATGACGCTCGGCATCGCCTGGTTCAGGGAACGACTCGAATATCGCATGTGCCTCGACGCTCACAGTTGGTGCGCTCGGTTCCTCGACGGCTTCGAGAAGTCAACCCAGCTTCGAGTGTTCGTACACGAGCTCAAGAACTACCTGGTGGATCGGCATCCCACACTCACCAAGACGATCGCCAACCTCTTCGACGCGGCCGACGAGGCCATGATCCACGCGCTGGAGGTGCAGACGAAGACCGAGGAGGCCCGAAGAGACATCGGCACCGGCTGGATGCGAGAGCCGACTGACGAAGAGGTCTATCAGTGCCGCAGTGCTTTCGGCGAAGCCATCAACCGTTGCGGAGACCTGTTGCTCTGCGCGTACCTGCACGGCCGTCGGACGGAACAGGCCGAGCTTGGGACACTGCGCGCCAAGGCGCTTGCCAACGATGCCTTCAACAGCTCGTCGCTGCCCGCACAACAACGCCGGTTCAGCCTCCGCCGTAACCGCACCTAGCGGCAGCCGCGCTCATCGATGTGAAGAGACGCTGTCCTTGCGCAATGACAACGACTCTCCGTTGCCGACAGGCAGGGGCTGGGCAGCCTGCGGCCGGCGGGGAGAGAACTTGATCTCGACGTCGGCCCCCAGCGCTTCCGCCGCAGCCGCCAACGTGCGCATCGTCAGGTTCGCATCACCTGACATGATCTGACTGATCCGGCCGGGGCTGACCCCCATGGCCTTGGCGAGGTCAGAACGTGACGTGCCGAGCCCTGCCAACAGGCCCGCGAGAGAAGCGGATGCCTGCCGCGCCAACTGGGCGCCTGCTAACTCGACGTTACTTTCACTACGAGCGAAGAAGCTCATGATATGACCCCCAACTCAAGCCGCTACAGCGGATGTTGCTGTTGCTTCAAGGATGCCACCTTTAGGTCTAGCTAAACACTCGATTCCAGCAGAATGTCCCGGCCGGACGGCGCAAATCTTTCCTGGGCAGCGCCCGTGACCTGCGACTATGAGTTCCCCGAGCGGTCGATCCGTGGCTGATTGGACGTCACTCCAATGGGGCGACGACTCCCAGCGGGCTGATCCTCCGGCTCCACGATGCCCGACTCGTACGTGGGTACACAGATGTTCGCGCCGGCGGCGGATCGTCGGGCGGTACACGCTGCGATGCCCACCTTGGCCCGGTGCAGTCGCACGTAGCGAGCGATGGCGTGGAGGAACCGGTCGAGGTCGAGGTACTCGACGGTGTCGAAGTCGAACACACGCTGTGGGGACCGGTGCGGGCCAGTGCCGAGAACCCCCTCGCCGAGGGCATCGAATCCGCAGGCTCCCGCCGCACCCGCCATCGCCGGCAGACCACCGAGCGGAGGACCTGGACCCGCCTCAGCGTCGCCGATCCGCTCAGGCAGCCCAGCCCAGCCCTGCCGACCTCGGTGGCCCGGACGGCAAGCGGCTTCAGCGAGTGAACAGCTCGGGGTTCTTGCGGACGAAATCGGCTACTCCTGCGGCGGGCCGCCCGGTGACCTCTGCCATGCCGTCTGCCTGGCGGTCATAGCGGCCGGCCACGTGCAGGCGAGCCATGGTGGAGATGTGCTGGAAGACATGGTCCGGCAGTCCCAGCGCCCCGAGATCGTTGTCGAGCCATTCCTGCAACGGGACGTCGGTGTAGCCGACCGTGCGGTGCAAAGCATCGGACATCTCCGCGGCCAAAGCGGCGATGTCCTGTGACCGGGGACCGGTCAGCTCATAGATCCGGCCGATGTGCCGGGCCGGATCGGCCAGAATCTCCTCGACGACCGCGGCAACGTCACCGGCCGCGATCGGGGAGGTTTTCGCCTCGCCGAAGGGCCACCTGATGGCACCGTCCTTGGCGATCGAGGAAAACACGGTCCGGAAGAGCGGGTTCTCCATGAAGACGGTGGGCCTGACCTGGACCACGGGCAGGCCTGACCAGTCGAGGACCTGCTCGACCAGCCACTGCTGACGATGCTGATGCGACTCGGAGCCGCTGGTGGCGTCCATCTCGGAGACGGTCAGCTGCGACATGTTCACGAACGCCTCCAGCCCTCCGTAGGCGCGCGACCGCCGCTGTGTTCACGGCGGCCAGCAGATACTGTGCCGACACGGCCATGCCGAAATACACCCGTCCGCAGCCGTCGAGGGCGTCGGCGACATCGCGGGCACGCGTCAGATCTCCGACCACGACTTCGGCGCCCGTCGCGCGCAGCGCCTGGGCACGGTCGTCATCCCGGCGCACCAGAGCACGGACCGGGAGGCCCCGGCGCCGAAGACCTTGGACCACGGTCCTGCCGACGGCCCCGACGCTGCCCGCAGCACCGGTCACCAGAATGGGCCGCACGCCTGCTTCCGGGCTGTAGTCCATGACGGCAGCCTGCGGCGCGTACAACCGGGGCGCAACCGGGGTGACGTCCAGAGCCGCCCGGACCACCCCAGGGAACGCCGCTCCTGAGACGACCGGAGCCTCCCGGGCAGAGATCCGGGTGAGTCCGTCCACGGCGATCGGCGACATGCTGCTGCCGGCGAAGAGATCGGCATGCGTCCAAGGCCTGGCCCGCTCGCCCGCCCCGCCGCCGCTCCCGGGCACGCGGGGCAATGAGCCCGACGCATCCGCGGCAGGCACCGCAACCAGCGGCTTGGAGCGCAGCTCACACCGCGACGCCAGAGATATCACCCAAATACAATTCATCCATCTATGCCCGCTATTGCTGGCAAAAGAGAGGTACGACCATGGATGGTATTGCCGACATGGGAGGAGCCCCGGGCTGGGGCTCCATGCGTCCGCCGAGACGGGATGAACCTGTCTTCGCACAGCCCTGGGAGAGCCGGGCATTCGCGCTCGCGATCCTCTCGAACCGGGTGTCCGGGGGAAACCTGGACTCCTTCCGGCACGCGCTGGAGCGCCTGGACCGAGCGCACTACATCGACGACGGCTACTACGGGCGCTGGCTCAACGCCGGAGAGCTGAGACTCCTCGACAGCGCCATCCTGGCACCTGGTGCGGTCGACGCCCGGGCCCGCAACCTCCGCGGCGAGCACGTGGCGGAGCCCCCGGTCCCGGAGCCGGCCAAGCCCGACTACACGCCGACCGCCGAGGGCACGCTGCGCTCCCTCGACACCGCGCCCGCCTTCGCCGTCGGCGAGCGCGTGCGCGCCAAGGACAGGTCGCCGTCCGGGCACACCAGACTCCCGCGCTATGTGCGAGGGCATGTCGGCGTTGTCGACATCGTTCAGCCCGCCGGCGTGCTGCCGGACACCAACGCCCACTTCCTGGGCGAGAACCCGCAGTACGTCTACTCGGTGCGCTTCGACTCGCAGGACTTGTGGGGCCCCGACGCCGAGCCGTTCGAGCTCACCGTAGAACTGTTCGAGAGCTACCTGGAGACCACCTCATGACCGCCACCGCCGGATCGGCCGGGCACCTTCCCCCGGCCTTGCGCACCGAGGCGCTCGAGCAGTTGCTCACCGAGCGGGGCCTGATCGACCCGAAGGCGATGAACGGGCTCATCACCACCTATGAGACCAACATCGGACCGCTCAACGGCGCGAAGGTCGTCGCCCGGGCCTGGACGGACCCCGAGTACCGTCGCCGGCTGCTCGGGGACGGCACGGCCGCCATCAGGGAACTGGGCTTCGGAGGGTTCCAGGGCGAGCACATCGTCGTGGTGGAGAACACCGCGACCACGCACAACGTGGTGGTCTGCACGCTGTGCTCGTGCTACCCCTGGCCGGTGCTCGGCCTGCCGCCGAGCTGGTACAAGGATCCCGCCTACCGCGCCCGGGTGGTGAGGGAACCGCGCGCGGTGCTGTCCGAGATGGGACTCAAGCTGGCCGACGACGTACGGATCACCGTCCGCGACTCCACCAGCGAGGTGCGCTGGCTGGTGCTGCCCGAGCGGCCGTCCGGAACCGGGCATCTGACCGAGGAAGAACTCGTGACGCTGGTGACGAGGGACGCAATGGTCGGCGTGGCCAAGGTGGCGGCACCATGAGCGCGCCTCTGGACACCGAGGGCCCCGCCGCACCGCCCCGCTCCAACGGCGAGCTGGTGTTCGCCGAGCCGTGGGAGAGCCGCGCCTTCGGGATGGCCGTCACCCTGTACGACGCGGGAGCGTTCGCCTGGCCGGAGTTCCAGGCCGCACTGATCGCCCGGATCGCCGCCTGGGAGGCCTCGGCGGAGCGGGACGAACCGTACAGCTACTACAGGCTCTGGCTGGCCGCCCTGGAGGATGTGCTCACGGGCCTGTGCGCCGTGTCCGCGGACGAGGTCACCACACGCGCCCAATCCCTGGCCCGACGCCCCCCGGGCCACGACCACCGTGACGACTCCGACCATCACGACCACCACGACCACGGTTCGCTGCGCGAGGCAGGCTCGGCCCGGATCAGGCATCACCCCCCTGCGGGGCGCTGAGTGTGTAGGTGGTTCCGACGCTGGTCTGCACCCATGCGTCCGGGAGAGCTGCGGAGAGGGTGTGCTGGGCGCGCCAGCCGGTGCAGTGACCGGGGACGATCAGCTGGGGTGCGAGTTCGGTGAGCGCGGCCACCGTCGGGCCGATGACCGGCTCGAAGGCGGGGCCGCTCAGATGGAAGCCGCCGATGAGGGCCAGCAGTTTGCCGACGCCGGTCAGTCTCATGGCGTGGCGGACGATGTTGACCACTCCGGCGTGGCCGCACCCTGTGACGATGACAAGCCCCCGGCCGCGCACGTTGATGACGAGTGCCTGGTCGTCGATGACGGCGGGGTCGTGTCGCCAGCCGTTCCCGTCCCAGGCCTGGTGTGCCGGCGGCATGCCGTGCTCGAACTCGGTGACGCGGTCCACCTCGCCGGTGATCAGGATGCCGCCGGCCAGCAGCGACGGCTGCCGCCGTTCGATCACCTCGAACCCTTCGCGTGCCAGAGCAGCCCGTGACAGCGTGGGCATCTCCAGACCCTGGCCGGCGGGCAGTGCCAGCCGGCGGCGGGTCCAGACCGCGGGGTGGACGGTCAGCGGCAGGCCGGAGCGCCCGCGCAGCCGGGCCAGGCCGTCGAAGCCGCCCGCGTGGTCGAAGTGTCCGTGGCTGAGTACCACGCCCTGCAGGTCGCCGACGTCGATGCCGAGTCGCTCGGCGTTCACCGCCAGCCCGTCCGGCGACGCGCCGGTATCGAACAGCAGCGTGCTGCTCGCGTTCCCGCTTTGGACGGTGACCAGGGCGGAGAAGCCGTGCTCGGCACGTAGCCCCGCGAGGGCCTCGCCGCCGGCGAACTGCCGCGCGGCGGTCCGCCCGGCACCGATCGACGCCCGGGTGACGCCTTCGGCAGAGGCCAGCAGGGCGTCGAAGGTGTTGTCGACCATCGTCGTGACCCTGACCTCGTCGACCTCGGGCAGCTCCACCGGGTCAACAGCCGGTCCCTCCGCGATCCGAGGCGCTGACCACGCCGCCTCGGCCGCCGGGCGTCCGTGATCGTCGCACATGCTGGAAAGCGCCTCCCCGCCGATACGACCGGCCGCAGTCGCCGCGCGATGTCATGCTTCCACTCGCGCGGGCGGTACGACGACGTCGATGAGCCCGGTGGCCGCGTCGTACACGAGCCCTGAGACGAAGACTCCGGCCGGAAGCTTCTGCTTGAGGATCTCGACGTCGACGCGGACGGCGGCGACCGGGTCGGTGACCGCCTTGGCGTCCAGGTCTCCGGCCGGAACCTCGAAGTAGTCGGCCAGCAGCTCGGGGAACGCGGCCAGGTCCGTGATCCCGCAGTCGGTGTGGTGCAGGACCGCGTAGTGGACGTCGCCCGGGCGAGGGCCGCCCGCGCGGGCCTGGACGACCTTCGAGAGCATCTCCAGCGTCCCGAGTGTCTCGGGCGTGACCCGCCCTCCGACGTTGCGGATCACCGCTGCCTCGCCGAGCTTGAGCCCGAGCACGTCGGAGGGGTCGACACGAGGGTCGACGCATCCGATGACCGTCAGACTGCCGCTGGGCATGAGCTTGAGGCCGGCGAATGATCCGCCGTCGGCGAACCCCGCGTTCCGCCTGGCCAGCTCGTCCGTGTCGATCACTGTGACGGCAACCCCTTCTTGCTCCGGGCCCGGACTCCCGGTGCCGCCGACGGCGACCTCCGGTTGCCGCCCATCGTGGCCCGGCGCTGCCTCCCATGCCACTCGACTCCGCGGCATCCGCGGCCGCGCCGCGCAGACGCTCCTCCTCGCCTTCCAGCCGGCCCACAACGCCGTACCCGCCATCGCCGGCGGTCCCCCAGCACCGCGGCACAACAAGGACAGGCCCCGCCCGTGAGATAGCTCACGGGCCGGACCCCGTGCATGCCTGACCAGGCCGTGCGATGCCTCACAGCCGCCGGACCGCGCCGGGCGACAGCGGACGATCACCGGACAACGAGAAACGGGCCCCCACCGTGACTTCCGTCACCGGCGGAGACCCGTTTCACCGGTATCTCTCTGTGCGCGAGGGGGGAGTTGAACCCCCACGCCCTTGCGGGCACTGGAACCTGAATCCAGCGCGTCTGCCTATTCCGCCACCCGCGCATTGGGTGTGTCTTCCGGCTTCGGGCCCGTTGTTTCCTTCGGTCCGGCCCCTTCCGACATCGAGAACACTAGCACGTGGGACAGGGTGGGTTCACATCCCTTATCCCCGGAGCAGCGCTGACCTGGAGGTCACGTACCGAGCAGTCGGCCATCACGTATCAACCTCGTACCGGTCAAGGCCATCTGTCCAGGAGACGGATCGGGTCCACAGTCAGGTGCGGGACACTGGTCGTGGGCCACCTCTACGATCCATGGCAGAAGAAGCGCCGATCCTTGGCAGGAGAAGCACGCCGAGGAGTTCGAAGGGGGGCCACTCGGGGAACCGGCTGATTGCCGGGCGCGTAGATACGATCAGTGAGCAGTAGCGGCAACGGCAACGGCAGGCAGTACGGGCAAGGCGACAGAGGAGGTGCCCTGTGGGAGTCCTGAAGAAGTTCGAGCAGCGTCTCGAAGGTCTGGTCAACGGCACCTTCGCCAAGGTGTTCAAGTCCGAGGTCCAGCCCGTGGAGATCGCCGGCGCGCTGCAGCGCGAGTGCGACAACAACGCGACCATCTGGAACCGCGACCGGACCGTCGTACCCAACGACTTCATCGTGGAGCTGAGCGCGCCCGACTTCGAGCGGCTCAGCCCCTACTCCGGGCAGCTCGGCGACGAGCTCGCCGGGATGGTCCGCGACTACGCCAAGCAGCAGCGCTACACCTTCATGGGGCCGATCAAGGTCAACCTGGAGAAGGCCGAGGACCTCGACACCGGCCTGTACCGGGTACGCAGCCGCACCCTCGCGTCGTCCAGCAACCAGCAGGCCGCCGAGCGCGCCCCCGCGGGCGGCGCCGGCGCCCCGCAGCGACCGGGCGGCTACGGCTACCCGCCGCAGAGCGCCGCCGCCCCGCCCATGCCGAGCGCCCCGCCGCCCGGCGCCCGCCCCGGCGGCTACGGCTATCCGCAGCCCACCCAGCCGGCCGCCCAGCGGCCGCCCTCGGGTCCCGTCGGCGCCTCGGCGCCCGGCTCCCGCACCCGCTACTGGATCGAGATCAACGGCACCCGCCACCAGATCTCCCGCGCCACGCTCGTGCTGGGCCGCAGCACCGAGGCCGACGTGCGGATCGACGACCCCGGCGTCTCCCGCCGGCACTGCGAGATCCGGACCGGAACGCCCTCGACGATCCAGGATCTCGGGTCCACCAACGGCATCGTGGTGGACGGGCAGCACACCACCCGCGCTACGCTCCGCGACGGCTCGCGGATCGTCGTGGGCAGCACCACCATCATTTACCGGCAAGCCGAAGGGTGAAGCGGGGGCAATGTCAGAGCTGACCCTCACGGTCATGCGGCTGGGTTTCCTGGCCGTACTGTGGCTGTTCGTGATCGTGGCCGTGCAGGTCATCCGCAGCGACCTGTTCGGTACGCGCGTCACCCAGCGCGGATCGCGTAGGGAAGAAGGGCGCCGGCAGCAGCCCGCCGCCCGGCAGCAGGCCGCGCCGCCGCAGCAGCGCGGCCAGCAGCCGGCAGCCGGCGGCCGCCAGCGCCGTAACGCCCCCTCCAAGCTGGTCGTCTCCGAGGGCACCCTCACCGGTACGACGGTCGCGCTCCAGGGCCAGACCATCACCCTCGGCCGCGCCCACGACTCGACGATCGTGCTGGACGACGACTACGCCTCCAGCCGTCATGCCAGGATCTACCCGGACCGCGACGGCCAGTGGATCGTCGAGGACCTCGGCTCGACCAACGGCACCTACCTGGACCGGTCCCGGCTGACGACGCCCACACCGATCCCGCTGGGCGCGCCGATCCGCATCGGCAAAACCGTCATCGAGCTGCGGAAGTAGTGCTACATCATGAGTAGGCGCGAGCGGAGCGAGCACGCGGCGGCGGACCGGACGCCGGTCCTTCGCGCGCTCCCGACCGGAGGGTGGGCACCGTGCGGATGTACCCGGAGCCGACGGGCGAGGTGCGCATGAGTCTGTCACTGCGCTTCGCCGCCGGATCGCACAAAGGCATGATCCGGGAGGGCAACGAGGACTCCGGATACGCCGGTCCCCGCCTGCTCGCCATCGCCGACGGCATGGGCGGCCAGGCCGCCGGCGAGGTGGCCTCCTCCGAGGTGATCTCCACCCTGGTCACGCTCGACGACGACGTGCCCGGCTCCGACATCCTCACCTCCCTCGGCCACGCCGTGCAGCGCGCCAACGACCAGCTGCGCGCGATGGTGGAAGAAGACCCGCAGCTGGAGGGCATGGGGACCACCCTCACCGCCCTGCTGTGGACCGGACAGCGGCTCGGCCTCGTACACGTCGGCGACTCCCGCGCGTACCTCCTCCGTGACGGCGTGCTCACGCAGATCACCCAGGACCACACCTGGGTCCAGCGGCTCGTCGACGAGGGCCGGATCACCGAGGAGGAAGCCACCACCCACCCGCAGCGCTCGCTGCTGATGCGCGCGCTCGGCAGCGGCGACCACGTCGAGCCCGACCTGTCGATCCGCGAGGTCCGCGCCGGCGACCGCTACCTCATCTGCTCCGACGGGCTCTCCGGGGTGGTCTCCCACCAGACCCTGGAGGAGACCCTCGCCAGCTACCAGGGACCGCAGGAGACCGTGCAGGAGCTGATCCAGCTCGCGCTGCGCGGCGGCGGCCCCGACAACATCACGGTCATCATCGCGGACGTCCTCGACCTGGACACCGGTGACACCCTCGCGGGGCAGCTCTCCGACACCCCGGTCGTGGTCGGCGCCGTCGCCGAGAACCAGCAGCACCTGCACGACAACGGCTTCATGCAGACCCCGGCCGGCCGCGCCGCCAGCCTCGGCCGCCAGGGCCCCCGGCACGGTGGCGGCGGCGAGTTCGGCCCGCCCGGCTCCGGCGACACCACCGGCTACGTCCCCACCGACAGCTTCGGCGACTACACCGACGACGACTTCGTCAAGCCCCGCAGCGGGCGGAAGTGGCTGAAGAGATCCTTCTACAGCGTGCTCGCCCTCGCCGTGATCGGCGGGGGCCTGTACGGCGGCTACCGCTGGACGCAGACGCAGTACTACGTCGGCGCCAACGGCACACACGTCGCGCTGTACCAGGGCATCAGCCAGGACCTGGCCTGGGTGTCGCTGTCGAAGGTGCAGACGGACCACCCCGAGATCGAACTCAAGTACCTGCCGCCGTACCAGCAGAAGCAGGTCAAGGCGACCATCGCCGAGGGCGGTCTCACCGACGCCCAGTCGAAGGTCCAGGAGCTGGCCGTGCAGGCCTCCGCCTGCAAGAAGGAGTCGGAGCGCACCGCCGCCGAGTCCAAGACCAACTCCAAGACCGGCCAGGGCGAGGCCGGAGGCACCACGGGAACCACCAAGACCTCTCTCACGTCCAAGGCCTCGCCAAGCCCTACGAACTCGGCGTCCCCCTCGGCGTCATCGTCCCCGTCCCCCTCAGCGACCCCCAGCCCCGGCCCCACCCTCTCGGAGGATGAGCAGAAGGTCGTCTCGCTGTGCGGTAAGCAATAGGCAAGCCGTGAGAGGCCCCGTCACACGATGAGCAGTACTACCAACACGTCGACGAACCACACGTCCACGATCGGCTCCATCGGCACACCGAGCCGACGCAACACCGAGCTCGCGCTCCTGGTGTTCGCCGTCCTCATCCCGGTGTTCGCCTACGCCAACGTGGGCCTGGCCATCAACGACAAGGTCCCCGCGGGACTGCTGAGCTACGGCCTGGGCCTCGGCCTCCTGGCCGGCGTCGCCCACCTCGCCGTCCGCAAGTTCGCCCCTTACGCGGACCCGCTGCTGCTGCCGCTGGCCACCCTGCTCAACGGCCTCGGCCTGGTCACCATCTGGAGACTCGACCAGTCCAAGCTGCTGCAGTCGATCCACGTCGCCGGCGGCAAGGCCACCAACCAGCTGCTGTACACCGCGATGGGCATCGCGCTGTTCATCGTCGTCCTGATCTTCCTCAAGGACCACAGAGCACTCCAGCGCTACACCTACATCTCCATGGTCGGCGCGGTGCTCCTCCTGCTGCTGCCGCTGGTCCCCGGCCTCGGCGCCAACGTGTACGGCGCCAAGATCTGGATCCACGTCGGCAGCTTCACCATCCAGCCCGGTGAGTTCGCGAAGATCGTCCTCGCGGTGTTCTTCGCCGGCTACCTGATGGTCAAGCGGGACGCGCTGGCCCTCGCCAGCCGCCGCGTCATGGGCCTGTACCTGCCGCGCGGCCGCGACCTCGGACCGATCATCGTCGTCTGGATGATCTCGATCCTCATCCTGGTGTTCGAGACCGACCTCGGTACCTCGCTGCTGTTCTTCGGAATGTTCATCATCATGCTGTACGTCGCCACCGAGCGGACCAGCTGGATCGTCTTCGGTCTGCTGATGTCGGCGGCCGGCGCGGTCGGCGTGGCGAGTTTCGAGCCGCACATCCAGACTCGTGTGCAGGCCTGGCTGAACCCCATGCGCGAATACACGCTCAGCCGCACGGGCAGCAACGACGGCATCCTCCACTCCGAACAGGCCATGCAGGCCTTGTGGGCCTTCGGCTCCGGCGGCACCCTCGGTACCGGATGGGGCCAGGGCCACTCCGAGCTGATTCGCTTCGCCGCCAACTCCGACTTCATCCTCGCCACCTTCGGCGAGGAGCTGGGCCTGGCCGGCCTGATGGCGATCCTGCTGATCTACGGGCTGATCGTCGAGCGCGGTCTGCGCACCTCGCTCGCCGCCCGCGACCCGTTCGGCAAGCTGCTCGCCGTCGGCCTCTCCGGCGCCTTCGCGCTCCAGGTGTTCGTCGTCGCCGGCGGTGTGATGGGCCTCATCCCGCTGACCGGTATGACGATGCCGTTCCTCGCGTACGGCGGTTCCTCCGTGATCGCCAACTGGGCACTCATCGGCGTGCTGATCCGCATCAGCGACACCGCCCGCCGCCCGGCCCCGGCCCCCGCCGCCAACCCCGACGCCGAGATGACCCAGGTGGTCCGCCCCTCATGAACAAGCCCCTGCGCCGGATCGCGATCTTCTGCGGCCTCCTGGTCCTCACCCTGCTGCTGCGCGACAACTGGCTCCAGTACGTCAAGGCCGACACCCTCCGCGAGGACCCCGCCAACCGCCGCGTCACGATCGCCCGCTACTCCACCCCGCGCGGCGACATAATCGTCGACGGCAACCCGGTCACCGGCTCCACGGCGTCCAGCTCCTCCGGTGTCAACGACCTGAAGTACAAGCGCACGTACAAGAACGGCCCCATGTGGGCCCCGGTCACCGGGTACGCCTCCCAGGCCTTCGGCGCCAACCAGCTGGAGTCCCTTGAGGACGGCATCCTCACCGGCAACGACGACCGGCTCTTCTTCCGCAACACCCTCGACATGATCACGGGCAAGCAGAAGTCGGGCGGCAACGTCGTCACCACCCTCAACGCGGCCGCCCAGAGCGCCGCCTACAACGGGCTGAAGAAGCAGGGCGGCAAGGGCGCGGTCGTCGCCCTGGACCCCTCCACGGGCAAGATCCTGGCCCTCGCCTCCTACCCGTCGTACGACCCCTCGGCCTTCGCGGGCACCTCGGACACCGACGCCGCGGCCTGGAAGAAGCTCCAGAAGAAGTACAACCCGAACGACCCGATGCTGAACCGGGCGCTGCGCGAGACCTACCCGCCGGGCTCCACCTTCAAGGTCGTCACCGCCTCGGCCGCGCTGGAGAACGGGCTGTACACCTCCGCGGACGAGGCCACCAAGTCGCCGCTGCCGTACGTCATGCCGGGCACCACCACCGAGCTGAAGAACGAGGGCAGCATCCCCTGCAAGAACGCGACCATGCGGGTCGCGCTGCGGTACTCCTGCAACACCGTCTTCGGCAAGATCGGCGCCGACCTCGGCAACGACAAGATGCTCGCCGAGGCGAAGAAGTTCGGCTTCGACTCCGAGCAGTTCACCCCGGTCCGCTCCAGCGCCTCGGTCTTCTCCGACAACATGAACCAGTCGCAGACCGCGCTGTCCTCGATCGGCCAGTACAACACCGCCGCGACCCCGCTGCAGATGGCCATGGTCGCCTCCGCGGTCGCCAACGACGGCAAGCTGATGAAGCCGTACATGATCGACAAGCTGCAGTCGTCGAACCTCGACACGATCTCCCAGACCGAGCCCGAGCAGATGAGCCAGCCGCTGTCCTCCTCCAACGCCCAGGTCCTCCAGTCGATGATGGAGACGGTCGTCAAGGAGGGCACCGGTACGAACGCGCAGATCAACGGCGTCACCGTGGGCGGCAAGACCGGTACCGCCCAGCACGGTGTCGAGAACAGCGAGAACCCGTACGCGTGGTTCATCTCGTACGCCAAGCTCCCCGACGGCAGCAAGCCGGTCGCGGTCGCCGTGGTCATCGAGGACGACCAGGCCAACCGTGACGACATCTCCGGCGGCGGTCTCGCGGCCCCGATCGCGAAGAGCGTGATGGAGGCGGTCATCAACTCCAAGAAGTGACCCCGCTCACGTCCCCTTCACATCGGTGCACGTTGACATACCGGTCCTGTATCGGGTTACGGGCTTGGCCAGGTCACACAAACACAGCCGGGTACGGTAGGCCCGGACGGCAGCCTCCGACCGCACACACCCGTGCCGGCCGGGACCCACGGAGAGGGCTGGTAGGTAGCTATGGAAGAGCCGCGTCGCCTCGGCGGCCGGTACGAGCTGGGCCACGTGCTCGGCCGTGGTGGCATGGCGGAGGTCTACCTCGCGCATGACACCCGGCTCGGCCGCACGGTGGCGGTGAAGACGCTGCGCGCGGACCTCGCGCGCGACCCGTCTTTCCAGGCCCGGTTCCGCCGGGAGGCCCAGTCGGCCGCCTCGCTCAACCATCCCGCGATCGTCGCGGTCTACGACACGGGCGAGGACTACATCGACGGGGTCTCGATCCCGTACATCGTCATGGAGTACGTGGACGGCTCGACGCTGCGGGAACTCCTGCACTCCGGTCGCAAGCTCCTGCCCGAGCGTGCGATGGAGATGACCATCGGCATCCTCCAGGGCCTGGAGTACGCGCACCGCAGCGGCATCGTCCACCGTGACATCAAGCCGGCGAACGTCATGCTGACGCGCAACGGCCAGGTCAAGGTCATGGACTTCGGCATCGCCCGCGCCATGGGCGACTCCGGCATGACCATGACCCAGACCGCGGCCGTCATCGGCACCGCCCAGTACCTCTCCCCGGAGCAGGCGAAGGGCGAGCAGGTAGACGCCCGCTCGGACCTCTACTCGACGGGCTGCCTGCTCTACGAGCTGCTGACGGTACGACCGCCGTTCGTGGGCGACAGCCCGGTCGCGGTCGCCTACCAGCACGTCCGCGAGGAGCCCCAGCCCCCGTCGGTCTTCGACCCCGAGATCACGCCCGAGATGGACGCCATCGTCCTCAAGGCCCTGGTCAAGGACCCGAACTACCGATACCAGTCGGCCGACGAGATGCGCGCCGACATCGAGGCGTGCCTGGACGGCCAGCCGGTCGCGGCCACCGCGGCGATGGGTTCCGTCGGCTACGGCGGCTACCCGGACGACATGCCGACCACGGCCCTGCGCTCCGACGCCGGCGCCACCACCATGCTCCCCCCGATGAACCCGGACGACGGCGGCTACGGCTACGACGAACGCCCGGACCGCCGCCGCCAGCAGAAGAAGAGCAACACGTCCACGATCCTCCTGGTGGTCGCGGGCATCCTGGTGCTGGTGGGCTCGGTCCTGATCGGGAAATGGGTGGTCAGCGGGGGCGGGGCGGACAAACCCTTCGCCGCCCCGAACTTCGTCGGCTCCACGTACTCGGACGCGCAGAAGATGGCCGAGAACTCCGGACTGAAACTGGCGACACCCACCAAGAAGGCCTGCGAGGACCAGCCGAAGGGCAGTGTCTGCGACCAGGACCCGAAGGCCGGTGCGGACGTCAAAAAGGGCGACTCGATCACCCTGGTGGTCTCCACAGGCGCCCCGAAGGTCTCCGTGCCCAGCGTGATCGGGCTGAGCCTGGACGACGCGAAGACGAAGCTGGAGGGCGACGACTACAAGTTCGTGGTCAAGACGGAGACCCGCACCACCTCCACCGAGGACCCGAACACCGTCCTGGACCAGAACCCGATCGGCGGCAAGGAAGTCCAGAAGGGCTCCACGATCACCCTCACGATCGCCAAGGCCGAGGAGAAGTCCACGGTCCCCGATGTCACCGGCAAGAGCTGTGACGACGCCAAGGCGCAGATGACGGCCAACAACCTGACCGGCAACTGCACCGAAGTGGACACCACCGACGCCAACCTGGTCGGCAAGGTCGTCTCGACCGACCCGGCGGCCGGCGCCCAGGTGGCCAAGGGCTCCACGGTGAACATCCAGATCGGCAAGGCCCAGCAGCAGACCGCCGTGCCGAGCGTGCTGGGCCAGACCGTGAGCCAGGCCAAGCAGACCCTGCAGGCAGCCGGCTTCACCCAGATCCAGTTCAACGGCGACTCCAGCGACACCGCGCTGGTCACCAACCAGGACCCGGCGGCCAACACCGGCGTCGACGACCCGGGCAGCACGACGATCACCCTCACCACGGTGAGCGTCGGCAACAGCAACAACAACGGCGGGAACAACGGCGGCACCAACTTCTTCGGTGGCACCAGCGGCTGATGTTCCCCTGTGACAACGGATGGGCCCCTGCCGGGGAGTCACCGGCAGGGGCCCATCCGCTTCGGTGCCCCGGTACCCCGGAACAGGCCTGCGCTCAGTCGCGCAGTTCCTTCGGCGGCGTCCGCTTGCTGTCGACCTTCTGCACGCGGACCAGCTCGCCCCAGACCACGTAGCGGTAGCGGCTCGTGTAGACCGGCGTGCAGGTCGTCAGGGTGATGTAGTGGCCCGGCTTGGTCTTGCCGGACTCCTTGGGGACCTGGGAGAGGACCTTGACGTTGTACTTCGAGGTCTCGGGAAGGATGTCGTAGACCTTGTAGACGTACCAGTCGTCGCGGGTCTCGAAGACGACCGGGTCGCCGACCTTGACCTTGTCGATGTTGTGGAACTTGGCGCCGTGACCGTCACGGTGGGCGGCGACCGCGAAGTTGCCGGTCTTGCCGGTGGTCGGGAGCGTGGCCTTGACCGGATCCGTGTAGTAGCCGGCCACGCCGTTGTTCAGGACGTCCGTCGACGTGCCCTTCTCGACCAGGACCTCGCCGTTCTTCATCGACGGCACATGCAGGAAACCGATGCCGTTCTTCGTGTTCAGCGCGCCCGGACCGGTGTCCTGCTGGGCCCAGGTGTCCCGGACCTTGTCGCCCTCCCGGTCGGCCTTGCGGTCCGCGATGACGTTCGTCCACCACAGCGAGTAGACGACGAACAGGCCGAGCACCAGGCCCGCCGTGATGAGGAGTTCACCGAAGACGCTGACCGCCGTCGCGATCCGGCCCATCGGCCGCCGCCCCGGCACGGGTGCCGACCCCGGCGCGTCGGTCTGCTCTTCGGTGTCGTCGGCGGTCGCTGCCACTGTTCCTCTGCCTCTGCCCTTACTCGACGAGCGCGTCTGGCTTGCCCTTGCTGCGCGGGCGTTCCTCGACCATCTTGCCCCACACGATCAACCGGTACTTGCTGGTGAACTCCGGTGTGCAGGTGGTGAGAGTGATGTAGCGGCCCGGTTTGGTGAAGCCCGACCCCTTCGGGATCGGATCCAGCACACTCACGTTGCTCGGCGCCGTCACCGGCAGCATCGACGTCACCTTGTACACGAAGTACTCGTCCTGCGTCTCGACCACCACCGAGTCGCCGGCCACCAGCTTGTTGATGTACCGGAACGGCTCACCGTGCGTGTTGCGGTGCGCGGCCAGACCGAAGTTGCCGGTCTTGTCCTGCGGCATCGCGGTCTTCAGCGCGCCCTCGCCGTAGTGCCCGACCATGCCCTTGTCGAGGACCTTCTTGTTGCTGACGCCCTCGGCGATCGGCGCCACCACGTCCAGCTTGGGGATGTGCAGGATGGCGAAGCCCTGACCCGGCGCGAAGACACCCGGCGCGCGCTTGCCGCTCGCCCAGTCCTGCTGGAGGCTGCTGGCCTCCTGGCCGGCCTGCGCGTGGGCGCGGACGTTCGTCCACCACAGCTGGTAGGTGACGAACAGCAGCATCAGCACGCCGGTGGTGATGAACACCTCGCCTATCGCCCGGCTCGCCATGACCGCCGGGCTGGGCTTGCGCAACCGCTCCCGCCGCCGGGCCTCGACCCGGGACAGCTGCCGGCCCGGCGCGGTGGTTTCCGACGGCGCCGTCTCCGGTGTGCCGCCGTGCCGCCCGCCGCGGCGCTTGGCGGCCTTTCTGCGGGCCGCGCGGCCGCCTCCCGGGGTTCCGGTGCCGGAAGGGGCTGCTGTGGCCGCAGAGGCCGATATGGGCGGCGGATCGGGAATCCGCAGCGCGACGGTCTCCTCGTCGATCGGCGGGAGCGGCGGGAGGTACGCCGTCTCCCCGAGCGCGCTCGACCCCCCGTACGGCTGATCCCCGTACGAGGCACCGGTCTCGCGCTCGGGGCGCAGCGCGGTCACGCCGTGGCCCTGCCCACCACCGGGGCGAGCCCCGCCGACCTCGCCACGGCCCCCTGGTCACCGCACTCCACCAGCCAGTTGGCCAGCATCCGGTGCCCGTGCTCGGTCAGCACCGACTCGGGGTGGAACTGCACGCCCTCCACCGGGAGTTCACGGTGCCTGAGGCCCATGATGATCCCGTCGTGGGTGCGGGCGGTCACCTCCAGCTCGGCCGGGACCGTCGCCGGCTCGGCGGCGAGCGAGTGGTACCGGGTCGCGGTGAAGGGCGTCGGCAGGCCCGCGAAGACCCCCTTGCCGCCGTGCTCCACCAGCGAGGTCTTGCCGTGCAGCAGCTCCGGCGCCCGGTCCACCACACCGCCGTACGCCACCTGCATCGACTGCATGCCGAGGCAGACGCCGAAGACCGGGACACCGGTCGCCGCGCAGTGCCGGACCATGTCCACGCACACCCCGGCCTCCTCCGGCGTCCCGGGTCCGGGCGAGAGGAGGACGCCGTCGAAGCCGTCCTGGGCGTGCGCCGTCGACACCTCGTCGTTGCGCAGCACCTCGCACTCGGCGCCCAGCTGGTAGAGGTACTGGACCAGGTTGAAGACGAAGCTGTCGTAGTTGTCGACGACGAGAATCCGCGCGCTCACTGGTTGTCCACCGTCACATCGTTGAAGGGCAGCAGTGGTTCGGCCCAGGGGAAGACGTACTGGAAGAGGACGTAGACCACGGCCAGGACCAGCACGAGTGAGAGCAGCGCCCTCACCCACGCGTTCCCCGGCAGATGCCGCCAGATCCAGCCGTACATGCCGTCCCTTCCGTTCCGCCACGGCACCAGAATCCCGCCGTACTGCACCAGACTAACGGCGCAGCGCCTTGGGTCTGCCTGTCTCCACAGGCTGTGTGGAGTCCAAGTGCGCCCAGACGATCAGCCGATGGCTGTGCCCCCATTCCGGATCGCACGTGGTCAGCGTGAGATAGCGCCCGGGACGCGTATACCCCGACTTACGTGGCACAGGGTCGATCACTTCAACGTCCGTCGGAACTGTTTTGTAGGGCCCTTTGTCGATCCGATACGTGAACCAGGTCGTCCCGTCCGTCAGCACGATCGCATCGCCCTTGCGCAGCTTCGGGAAGTCGAGGAACGGATCGCCGTAGGTGCGCCGGTGGCCGGCGACCGCGAAGTTGCCCACCTGGCCCAGCTGGGCGGTCCTGGCGTAGTGGGCGAGGCCCTTCTTCAGCACATCGGTGCCGGTGCCCTCCAGGACCGGTTTGTTCCACGTGAAACCGAACCGGGGGATGTACATGATCGCGAAGGGCTTGCCGTAGTGGTACGCGGCGGGTTTCGCGGGGGCGGCGGCGGTCGCGGACGCCTTGGTCGTCGGATGCACCGTGGCACTGGCCGACCACTGCCGCTGTAACTGGTCGATCTGGTCGTGCATCTCGTTGTCGGCCTTCACACCGGTCCAGAACAGCACGTACGCGACGAAGAGCACGATGAGCGTGCCGGCGGTGATGCAGAGCTCGCTGACGGTCCTGACGATCACGCGCACCGGCGGCTCCAGAAAGTGACGAGCTGCTTACCCCACGGGCTTCGCGTAGTGCAGATCCACTGTGCCCGAGTAGCCCGGCAGAGTCACCGTCCCGTCCTCGGTGACTTTCCAGCCGAGGCCGTACACGTTCACGTACACCATGTAGTTCTGGATGGCCTCGGAGTCGGCGAGCGACTTCTGCATCTTCGCCGGGTCCCCGACCGCCTGGATCTTGTACGGCGGTGAGTAGACCCGGCCCTGGAGGATCAGGGTGTTGCCGACGCAGCGCACGGCGCTGGTGGAGATCAGCCGCTGGTCCATGACCTTGATGCCGGTGGCGCCGCCCTGCCAGAGGGCGTTCACCACGGCCTGGAGGTCCTGCTGGTGGATGACCAGGTAGTCGGGCTGCGGCTCGGGGTAACCGGGGAGCTTGGCGGTGGCGTTCGGCGGGGCGTCGTTGAGCGTGACGGTGATCGCCCTGCCGGTGAGCTTCTGGGTGCCCGCGTCCTTCTCCAGGCCGGTGAGCGTGTCGTCCTGGGCCTTGGTGGAGCCGTCGTCGCGCTTGGCGAGCTTCTCGTTCTCGTCGCGCGTACTCGCGTTGGACTCGTCCAGCTCCTTGTTCTTGCGGCTGTGCTCCTGGATCAGGTCGGAGAGCTTCAGCAGGTTGTCGTCCGAACGGATGTCGGTGCCCTTGGCCGTGTTGAAGCTGGTGAAGAAGAGCAGACCGGCAAGGGCGAAGACGCCCACGGTCAGAATCCGCACCGGCCGGAAGCCGTTCTTGCGGACTGGGCCGTCACCCGTTGATCCGGTCCCCTGGGAGTCGGCAGAATTGCTCAACGTACCCTTATCTCCTTCGGCGCCGCGGAAGCACTACGCTAACGGACGCCCGGGGGAGCGCTCAGTGTGCCCTTACTGTCCCCCTTGTACGCTGCCCCGAGCCCGACCCAGTTACCTGCGCGGCCACGCAGCGCATCGACAGGAGAGACCCTCGTGCCGAAGTCACGTATCCGCAAGAAGGCCGACTACACGCCGCCCCCGGCGAAGCAGGCGACCGCCATCAAGCTCAACAGTCGCGGCTGGGTCGCACCGGTGATGCTGGCCATGTTCCTCATCGGGCTGGCCTGGATCGTCGTCTTCTATGTGACCGACGGTTCGCTGCCGATCGACAGCCTCGACAACTGGAACATCGTGGTGGGCTTCGGCTTCATCGCGGCCGGCTTCGGCGTCTCCACCCAGTGGAAGTAGCTCTGCCCAGGGTTATCCGCTGAGTTATCCACAGGCCTGTGCATGGACCTGGGGAAAAGAAGACGATCTGTGGATAACCCGTTGGGTGTTGACGCCGGTACGACTACCACAACACCCGCCGCAAAACCACGCGCCCCCTCCCTGACCTGCGGCAACGCAGGTGAGTCGGAGGGGGCGCAGTTGTGCGGGCACGTTGTGCACAAGATCGGCCACCGACTGTGGACAACGGTTCGGTATCGGTGCGGTGAGCCGCCGTGATCGGTGATGAGTGATCGGTGACCGGCGCTGAGGCTCGGCCTCAGACCCAGACCCAGACCCAGGCTCAGGTGAGCTGAGTGGTCCGGACGACCGTGATCACCACGGCCACCACCAGCACCAGCGCACACGTGCCGTACTGGATCAGGTTCCGCCGCTCGCGCGGGGCGTGCACCATCGCGTAGCCGGTGATGACACCGGCGACCAGGCCACCGATGTGGGCCTGCCAGGCGATGCCGCCGCTGAAGGTGAAGATGAGGTTGATCACCAGAAGGGCGATGATCGGCCGCATGTCGTAGTTGAGCCGGCGGATGAGGACCGCGGTCGCGCCGAAGAGGCCGAAGATCGCGCCGGAGGCGCCGAGCGAGGGCTGGTTCTGGGCGGCGAGCAGATAGGTGAGGGCGCTGCCGGCCAGGCCGGAGACGAAGTAGAGCGTGATGTAGCGGGCACGGCCGAGGGCGGCTTCCAGGGGGCCGCCGATCCACCACAGGCTGAGCATGTTGAACACGATGTGCATGGGGCTGGAGCTGTCATGCAGGAACATCGCGGTCAGCATCCGGTAGTACTGGCCCTGGGCGATGCCCTCGACGTCGCCGTACTGCGGGAACCAGGCCTGGCCGATCAGGTCGAAGCGGTTGGTGAAGCTGTCCCCGACGGAGAGCTCGACCAGGAAGACGGCGATGTTGATGCCGATCAGGATCTTGGTGAGCAGTCGTGGGTCGGCGGCGACCGTGCCGCCGGCGAGGGTGCGGGGCCGGGAGGCGGCCGGGGGCGGGCCGCTCTGGCCTGCGGTGGTGCCACGGACGCATTCGGGGCACTGGAAACCCACGGAGGCGCTGACCATGCACTCGGGGCAGATGGGGCGCTCGCAGCGGGTGCAGCGCACGCCGGTCTCCCGGTCCGGGTGCCGGTAGCACTTGGGCAGGCTGTGGGCGTCGCGCGCGCTGCCTGTCGCCTGGTCCTCCATGGGGTCCCCTCGCTCGTCCTGGGCAGTGTTCCGCCCCGCCCATCCTTACGGACGAGCGGGGCGTTTGGTTCCCTTCGGGTGCTTCGCTTTCGGACCGCTCAGCTGCCGCGCTTCTCGACGACGACCGTCTCGATGACGACGTCGTTCACCGGCCGCTTGTTGGGTCCGCTGACGGGGACGGCGGCGATGCTGTCCACGATCTTCTGGGCGGCCGGGTCGACGACCTCGCCGAAGATGGTGTGCTTGCGGTTGAGGTG
Source organism: Streptomyces hyaluromycini (assembly GCF_002217755.1). Classification (GTDB taxonomy): domain Bacteria; phylum Actinomycetota; class Actinomycetes; order Streptomycetales; family Streptomycetaceae; genus Streptomyces; species Streptomyces hyaluromycini. The sequence continues at coordinate 764,166 of NZ_BCFL01000017.1, forward strand.
CGGAGCGGGGTTGACCGTGATGAAGAACTGGGAGCCGTTGGTGCGGGGGCCGGCGTTGGCCATGGCGAGCAGGTAGGGGCGGTCGAAGCGCAGGTCGGGGTGGAACTCGTCCTCGAACTTGTAGCCGGGGCCGCCGATGCCGCTGCCGAGCGGGTCGCCGCCCTGGATCATGAAGCCGCTGATGACCCGGTGGAAGACCGTGCCGTCGTACAGCGGATCGGTGGAGACGGCGCCGGTGGCCGGGTGGGTCCACTCACGCTCACCCTGCGCCAGTTCGACGAAGTTCCTGACCGTCTTGGGCGCGTGGTTCGGGAAGAGCCGGACCTCGATGTCGCCGAGGCTGGTCTTCAGAGTGGCGTAGAGCTGCTCGGCCACGATCCGCCTTCCGTTGTGCTCGGATTCAGTGCCACGATCCTCGCACGGTACGGCAGGTCCGACGCCCGCTGGGAGTTTCCGGACCTGGATCCTCACGAATCACTTGCGGAACCCCTTCTGTCATGCGGGGGCGCGCGGCACCGATCCGTGGCATTGTCGTCGACAAGCCCCTCTTAGCTCTGGTTGCACCCGTATGCCCGTCCTCGCGCGCCGCCTGGCCCGTGGACAGGCATGATCCGTAAAAGGGTGGAAAGTCGAAATACCGTACGCCACCGAGGAGGAGGAAACCCGTGACCCGCAAAGACAGCGTGCGCGCCGCGACCAGTTCGGCGAAGGACAGCGTGCGGCACGCCGCGGAAGCGGTGGCACCCTACGCCGACACGGCCAAGGAGCGTGCCGCGTACTACGCGCAGGAGGCACGCGTACGGCTCGCGCCCGTGGTGTCGCAGGCCGCAGAGCAAGCCCGCGTCCAGTACGACGCCCGTCTCGTGCCGCGTCTGGAGCAGGCCCGCACCCATGTGCCGCCGAAGGTGGACCAGGCCGCGCACGATGCCGCCGACCTGACGCGCAAGGCGGCCCGGCAGGCAGCCGACTACTCGCGGCCGAGGTTCGAGCAGGCGGTGGCGGCGGCCGGTCCGGTCCGCGAGGAGGCCACCGCGCGGGGTGCCGCCGCGCTGGCCGCGCTGCGCGGCAATGTCTCGGCCGAGGAGATCGAGAAGCTGGCGCGCCGGAACCAGCGGCGCTCTGCGTGTGGCCGTGCGTTCAAGGCGTTCGCCGTGGTCGGCGTACTGGCCGGCGCGGCCTTCGCCGCCTGGAAGTGGTGGGACAAGCAGGCCAACCCCGACTGGCTGGTCGAGCCTCCCGTCGCCACGGAAGTCCCGGATCCGGGCCGTCTCGGCTCGGTGGACGGCAGCTCTCCCCTCGACCCCGAGGTCCAGGCCAAGGAGGCGGAGGAGCGGGGATCACGGTCCCGGGACGACAAGAACCGCTGAGCCCGGCGGTCGGCAGGGCGCCGTTTCACGTGAAACCAGACGCCTGACCGCGAGGCACACAAATAAACCCCTCTGACTGCTTTTACGCAGGTCAGAGGGGTTTTTTGTGGAGCCTAGGGGAGTCGAACCCCTGACATCCGCCATGCAAAGACGGCGCTCTACCAACTGAGCTAAGGCCCCGTACGGGAAGCAACCGGCCTAGCGGTGGATCCGCAGGGTCGGTGCCGCAGACCAGAGTACCGGGTCACCCCCCGTACCTCGCAAAAAGATTGGGGGTCCCCGCAGATGACCACTCTCCGTAAGATGCTCGACGGGGTTCGCTGTAGCGAACCGTGGTTTTTTTGGGGAAGCGATGGGGAGACGCAATGGACGCCGCACAGCAGGAAGCCACCGCCAGAGCGCGGGAGCTGCAGCGGAACTGGTACGGAGAGCCGTTGGGGGCGCTCTTCCGTAAGCTCATCGACGACCTGGGGCTCAACCAGGCACGTCTCGCGGCGGTCCTCGGACTGTCCGCACCCATGCTGTCGCAGCTGATGAGCGGACAGCGGGCGAAGATCGGCAACCCGGCCGTGGTCCAGCGGGTGCAGCTGCTCCAGGACCTCTCGGCGCAGGTCGCGGACGGCAGCGTGAGCGCGGCCGAGGCGACCGAGCGCATGGACGAGATCAAGAAGTCCCAGGGGGGCTCGGTGCTCAGCAACACCACTCAGACGACCAGCGGTTCGGGGGCGCCGACGGTCAAGCGGGTGGTCCGTGAGATCCAGTCGCTGCTGCGTTCGGTGGCTGCCGCCGGTGACATCATCGACGCGGCCGACACGCTTGCTCCGACCCACCCGGAGCTGGCGGAGTTCCTCCGGGTCTACGGTGCCGGCCGCACCTCGGACGCCGTCACGCACTACCAGTCGCACCAGAGCTGAGCCACGGCCCGGCGCACCGGAGGGGGTCCGGTGAACCGGGCGGGGCCCGGCCCTGGCAGAGGGGGTCACGCGAGAGGGGTCGTATCGCTCATCCGGGGGAAGCAAGGGGGGTAACAGGCAGGGGGTTGGCAGGGGGACAGAGGGGGAGGGCTACGGGCAGTCATGGGTGAGGTCTTCGCGGGCCGGTACGAACTGGCCGACCCGATCGGTCATGGCGGAGTGGGCGCCGTCTGGCGCGCCTGGGACCACCGGCGCAAGCGCTATGTGGCGGCCAAGGTGCTCCAGCAGAGCGACGCCCACGCGCTGCTGCGCTTCGTGCGGGAGCAGGCGCTGCGCATCGACCACCCCCATGTCCTGGCTCCGGCCAGTTGGGCCGCCGACGACGACAAGGTCCTGTTCACGATGGACCTGGTCGCCGGCGGCTCGCTGGTGCACCTCGTGGGGGACTACGGTCCCCTGCCCCCGCTGTTCGTCTGCACTCTCCTCGACCAGCTGCTCTCCGGCCTCGCCGCGGTGCACGCCGAGGACGTGGTCCACCGGGACATCAAGCCCGCGAACATCCTGCTGGAAGCGACCGGCACCGCCCGTCCCCGGCTGCGCCTGTCCGACTTCGGCATCGCCATGCGGCTCGGCGAGGCCCGGCTGACCGAGACCAACCTCGTGGTCGGTACGCCGGGTTACATCGCGCCCGAGCAACTCCTGGGCGCCGAGCCCGACTTCACGGCCGATCTGTTCGCCGTCGGCCTGGTCGCCCTGTATCTCCTCGAAGGCGCCAAGCCCGACGCCAAGGCGCTCGTCCAGTACTTCGCCGAACACGGCACCCCGGGAGCGCCCAAGGGCATCCCGGACCCGCTCTGGCAGGTCGTCGCCAGCCTCCTCCAGCCAGACCCCCGCGCCCGCTTCCACACCGCCACAGGAGCCCGCAAGGCCCTCGCCCAGGCCAGGGAACTCCTCCCGGAGACGGACGCCGACGACGACTCGATCGAGATCTTCGACCAACTGGGGCCACTGCCCAAGGGGTTCGGGCCCGATGGTCCGGTGCGGGCGGCTTCGGGGGGCGATACGGCTCGGGGGGCGACGGGGACTGCGGCAGGGCCTGGTACGCCGGGAGCGAGGTCAGCAGCGGAGGCAGCCGCCGCAGCGGCGCCGGGAGCGGCAGCCGGGGCCGCCCCGGGCCGCGTGACGGCTGGGGAATCGGCCGCCGGTACGGCAGGGACGACCACAGGGACGGGCTCGGAGGAGGCAGCCGAGGCGGGACCGGGTCCGGCGGCGGGCACGGGTGTGGGGGAAGGCACGGCGGGCACGGGTGCAGGGGCAGGTACGGCGGCGCCCGGGGCCCGGGTGGGAAGCGCTGACGGACCTCCGGCGGTCGACGCCGGCAGTACCGGAACCCCCTCGGCCCCCGTCTCCATGTCCGACACCGGCAGCTTCCGGCTCCCCCCGCCCCGGACGCCGGTCACCCCGGCCCCCGCCGCGGTGCAGCCCGGGCCGACACCGCCGTACCCGCCGTACGCCCAGCGGCAGCCGGTGCCGCAGCAGGCCGCCCCGGTCGCGCAGCCCCACACCCCGTGGCCGCCCGCGCAGCCACTCCCCCCGGCCGGGCCGGACACGGACACCACCACCACCGCCACCTACACCGCGCGTGACCCGCAGGCCCCGCCGCCGTCGGTCCGCACCCATGGCCGGCGCCGGCGGCGGGCACGTAGGCCCGGTCCTCCCGCCAGGGCGGCCGTGCCCATCCTTCTCCTCGCGCTGGCCTGTTACGCCGTCGGTTTCTGGGCGTTGGCCCGGATCTGAGCGCGCCGGGCGGTCAGCGTCCACACGCCCAGGACCAGCAGCAGGGCCGTGCCCGTGCCGATGCCGCCGACCGCGAGCGCCCGCATCGCCGTGTCGCCGTCACCGGCCGCGGTCCCGAGGCTCCCCCGGTCCGAGGACACGTCGAAGACGCCCTTCGGGACCGGCGAACCGGCGTACGCGGGGCCGGAGTTCGGGGTGCCGTCGACGCGGACATGGAGCGTGACGCCGTACGGCCCCTTACCGAAGGTGTCCGCGGTCTGCCCGGTGAGGTGGACGACGAGGTAGTAGGCACCGGCGAAGCGGACGGAGCTCTCCGCGCCGGAGACGGCGTACCGGTTGGCGTACGCCACGGGTGGCAGGGGTTCGAGGGAGGACGACTTCTGGGTGCCGTCGTAGCCGAGGGAGACGTCGTCGACGTAGCCGCGGACCGGGTTGTAGAGGGAGAGGTTGAGCGCGGCGCTGACATAGCCGTGAGCTTCGCCGCTGGTGCTGCCCAGGTCGACGGTGGCGTGCAGCTGCTGGCCCCAGTCCACCGGGACGGCGTAGTAGAGGGTCTGGCCGGGCGTGATGTCGGTCTGCCAGACGCCCTGGTCCAGGGTGCGGGCCGTGGCGAAGCCGGCGCCCGCGGTGCGGCGGCGGGGTTCTGCGGTGAGCGGCTCGGGCGACGCGGAGTTCCAGGCCTCGGGGGCGGTGGTGGCGCCGGCCTTGACCAGGGCCGGTTCGGTGACGGGGGCGATCTCCAGGTCCCAGCTGCCCGGGGTGGTGGTCCGCGAGCCGGACACGAGCCGTTCGACGACCACGTAGTAGGTGCCGGCGTCCTGGCACAGCGCCCTGCCCGCGTCCCGGCGCCCCACCGCCGTGACCGGCCGGGGGCTGAGCCCGGCACCGAAGCGGGCGCTGTCGTAGTCGCAGGCGGTGCCGTTGGCGTCCTCGATGGAGACCTCGATGCCGTCGCTGGCGGAGACGGTGGCGGTGGAGGGCGGAACGGCGGTGACGGGGACGTAGGACGTGGTGTCGGCGGCGAGTTCGAGGCGGAAGTACAGCCCGCCCTTGTCCGGGAGGGTGCTGCGGTAGGTCGTACCGGGCTCCAGCGGTACGGCGTCCGTGGTGCCCGTCGCGCCGGTGACCGTGCGGGCGTCGGGGGCGAAGGCGTATCCGCTGCCACCGTTCGCGGAGACACCGGAGGACTCGGCGGAAGCGGGGGCAGCGGAGGCGGCGCAGGCCGCCGAGGTCGGCAGCAGTGCCGTCAGTGCGAGGGCTGCCGTCGCGCCGATGCCCCGCCATGCCGCCGTACGCCACCGCCGTATCACGCGCGCCCCCCAGCCGTCGTTCGCCGGCCTCCGAAGTCCGGGACCGGCCGGCCCCATACTGCCCCGCGCGCCCTCGCGCCACCCGGGGATCCCCACGACCGTCCGAAACGCCCGCATCGCACCCCGGCCTGCCCGCCGACGCCGGCCTGCCCGCGCCCAGCCTGCCCGTCGACGCCAGCCTGTCCGCCCGCGCCCGCCCGCTTGTCCGTCGGCCTGCTCGTCCGTCTTGCCGTGCCGGGCCCGTCGGCCTGCCCGTCCGACCGTCGGCCGGTCAAGCCGCCCCGACAACGCCAGCCTGTCCGCCCGCGCCCGCCTGCTTGTCCGTCGGCCTGCTCGTCCGTCTTGCCGTGCCGGGCCCGTCGGCCTGCTCGTCCGTCCGTCGGCCGGTCAGGCCGCCCCGGCAACGCAAAACCCCGACCGCTCAGGCGGTCGGGGTCTCAGTGTCGTCTGTTGTCGGTACTCACGAACCCGTGGGCACGGAGTCAGTCGCCTCCGTCCACAGATCCTGCTCGGCGCGATCCGCCTGGATCTGGCGGTACACGAGGAGCCCGCCGATGGCGGCCAGTGCGACCAGGAGAAGCTTCTTCACCGCGCGACCTCGTCTCTTCCTTGACGTAGGGGACCTCTGGCGCCCGACTATACACACCGACCGATATCGATCGGTGACCTGGCATCCGACCCCAACTCCGGTCCGCCACAAGGCGTTGCACAAGGTCGGACCACTCCGATCGGAGGGTGATCACACCTCCACGGACGGTTACTTTGCTCCCTCTCGACTCCTTTCACGGCTCTTTCTTGGGATTTTTCCCACTCCATGCACCCATCCGTGTGGTGTTCATCAGAACATCGACGCGCCACAGTCCGACGTCCCCCACTTCGCGACGCCCATACACATCATGAGGAAAGTACGCAAATCGCCCAACCCGAAAGTGAGGGGCCATGGCCCGGAACGCCCAGGTCACGAAGCTGTGGACCGCCATCGTCACCGCCTTCCTCGCGCTGTGCACGGCGCTCGGATTCGTCTCCGCCACCACCGCCGCCGCAGTACCGCAGACCGAGACCCCGCGCAACAGCACCGGTGACGACCACAGCACGGGCCGGGTGATGATCCCGGCACAAAGCCACTGGCTCTGGTCCCACGCCAGGTCCCTGCCGCCCACGATGAAGCAGCGCATCCGGGCCGAGGCCCACGGCAAGACCCCCAGCTGCCGCCAGCACCCCCTGGACACCACCGAGTCCGAGAACCCGGCAGAGCCCCCCGCGGCACCGCTCGACTGCTGACCCCTCCGGTACAGACGGCTCGGACGCAACGGCGCAAGGGCGACTTGCGTACGTACCAGCGCCTACTGCGACAACAGACCCGCGACCGGGATCGATCCGGCCGCGGGCCTCCGCACGTCCATGGAATGGACGGAACGGCTCGACTCCTCAACTCCTCTTAAGGAGTCGTAGGCTGAATCATGTGCCCAAGGCCTACGAGGAGATCGCCGACGACCTCCGGCGTGCCATCCGGAACGGTGAGCTCAAGCCCGGTGCCCGGCTTCCCTCCGAGGCGGAGCTGGCCCGGCAGCACGGCCGTAGCGTACCCACGATCCAGAACGCGCTGCGGCTGCTCAGCGCCGAGGGCCTGATCGACAAGCGGCACGGCAGCGGCACCTTCGTGCGCCGCCCGCGCACCCGCGCGATCCGCGACAACGAACGGCACCAGTGGGAGAAGGACCGCGCCCGGATGCCGGAGGCCACCCGGGCCCAGACCGGCGCGACCGAGCGCGAGACCGGCCTGGTCAGCGGCGACCTGGTCTTCTTCGCACGCTACCGCGAGCTGACCGCGCCCAGCGACCTCGCCGACGCGTTCGGAGTACCGGAGGGCACTGTGCTCCTCGAACGCACCTACCGGACCTGGCACTCCGCCGAGACCGCCCCCTTCAACCTGGTGACCTCCTACCTGGTCCGCGACATGATCGCGGCCAACCCGGATCTCCTGGACGAGACCAACGAGCCCTGGCCGGGCGGCACCCAGAACCAGCTCCACACCGTCGGCATCGAGGTCGACCGCGTCGAGGAGCGCTTCACCGCCCGCCCGCCGACGCCCGAGGAGGCCCGGGAGCTGGACCTGCCGGCCGGCACCTCGGTGATCCTGCTGCGCAAGACGTCGTACGACATCCGCGACCGCATCGTGGACATCACCGCCGTCACGCTCCCCGGCGACCGCACCGAACTGCTTTTCACCACACACCTCGAAAGGTGGTGAGCGCTGCCGTGACCCGGCGCATCACCGTCGTCACCGCGGTCCACGCGCCGTCGGCCCGCTTCCTGCCCGAGGCCTACAGGTCACTGTGCGAGCAGCGACTGCCCGAGGGGTGGGAGTGGCAGTGGCTGATCCAGGAGGACGGAGACGGAGACGGGGTCCGCGCCTATGTGCCCGACGACGCGCGGGTGTCGTTCGGGCGGGGCCGCGCCGGTGGTCCCGGGGTCGCGCGCACCCTCGCACTGGCCCGGGCGGAGGGCTCGTACATCAAGGTCCTCGACGCCGACGACCAGCTCACACCGGGTGCGCTGGCCCGTGACCTGGCCGCGCTGGAGGGCCGCCCGGACATCGGCTGGGCCACCTCACGGGCCCTGGACCTGCTGCCGGACGGTTCCACGGCCGGTTTCCCGGGCGACCCGGAGGAGGGTCCGGTCGAGCGCGGGACGGTGCTCGGCCACTGGACGGCGCACGACTTCCGCGCCCAGGTCCATCCGGCCACCCTCTTCGTCCGCCGCGAACTGCTGCTCGCTCTGGGCGGCTGGATGGCGCTGCCCGCCTCCGAGGACACCGGGCTGCTGCTCGCCCTCGACGCCGTGAGCCGGGGCTGGTTCTCGGCAGAGGTCGGGCTGCTCTACCGCAAGTGGGAGGGCCAGGCCACCGGCCGCCCCGCACACACCGACCCGGTGGAACGGGAGGCCCGCATGACGGTCGTGGCGGCACGGGCACGGGCCCTGGCAGAGTTCGGCTGGCGGTACGGCTGACCTACCCGGCAGGGCTCAGCGTCGCCGCGTCCACGCGCGAGAACACCAGGTCGCTCTCCTCGGTCACCGGGCGCTCCCAGCGGACCGGGACCACCGGTTCGCCGTACAGGGCGCGGGGGTAGCTGTCGACCGCGTAGCTGTTGGCGAGCCGGTAGACGTGGTAGCCGGCGTCGGTCATGGTGCGCAGCAGGTCGTCCGCGGAGTCGCCCAGCTGGGCCATCCGGTCGGGGGTGACCTCTACGGTGATCTCGGCGTCCGGGCGCAGCTTCTCCAGCAGGGGGGCGAGCCCGCGCACCACCGCGCCCTCGGCGCCCTCCACGTCGATCTTGACGACCCGCGCGGTCTCGATCTCCTCCGGCCGGAGCAGTTCGGGCAGCGGCACGGCCTCGATGTCGAAGCTGGACTCGGCCGGGCCGTCCCACGGGACGATGCTGTTGGCGCCCATGTTGCGGGAGCTGGCGAGCACGAAGGTCAGGGTGCGGTGGGCGTCGGAGACGGCGGCGTTGACCGCGCGGATGTTCCGGCAGCCGTTGAGCGCGCTCTGCTGTTCGAGGCGGCGGTGGAAGGCGGGGGAGGCCTCGACGGCCACGACCCGGCCCTGCTCTCCGACCAGCTGGGAGGCGAGGACGCTGAAGACGCCGATGTTGGCGCCGACGTCGACGAAGCAGTCCCCCGGCGCCAGCCGCCCGCGCAGCCAGCGGGTCATGTGCGGCTCCCACACCCCGAAGAGGTAGAGGTAGCGCTGGATGAGGTCCTGGGTGTCGACCGCGAACCGGGCGCCGGAGAGCGTCTCGACGACCCGCCGCCGGGGGTGGTCGCGCAGGTAGGGGTTGAGCGCGCGGGCCGCGAGGGTCTTGCCCCAGGGGCCGGGGAAGTCGCGGACGTAGCGGCGGCCGAGGGTGGCCAGGAGTTCGGTGGGGCTGGTGGGGCTGGTGCGGCTGGTGCTCATCCGCTAGTCGGTGACCCTTCGGCCGTCGATCCGGATCGCCTGCGACGGGCAGCGCTCGGCGATGTCCCGGATCAGTTCGTCGTCGTCCCCGGACTCCTCCCGTCCGGGCAGGACGAAACCGTACCCGTCCTCGAATCCGAACACAGCGGGTGCCCGGAAGGCACACTCACCCGACCCGTAACAGACGTCGGCGTCGACGGAGACCTTCATGGCAGGTCCCCTGCCCACCGGGCGGCCCGCTGAACCGGCCGGGGCCGTGGCGGGGCCGTGGCGGGGCCGTCGGGCTATGTGAAGGGCAGCTCCAGCATCCGGATCGCGTTGCCGCGCAGCAGCTTGTAGGCGACCTCCGGGGCGAGGCCGCCCACGTGTTCCTGGGCCACCCGCTTGGTCTCCGGCCAGGTCGAGTCGACGTGCGGGTAGTCCGTCTCGAACGTCGCGTTGTCCACGCCGATCGTCTCGATCGCCTCGATGCCGTGCCGGTCGCGGAAGAAGCAGCAGAAGATCTGCCGGTAGTAGTACGTCGAGGGCGGCTCGGGGATCAGGTCCTTCACCCCGCCCCAGGCGCGGTGCTCCTCCCAGACGTCGTCGGCGCGCTCCAGGGCGTACGGGATCCAGCCCATCTGGCCCTCGCTGTACGCGAGTTTCAGCCGGGGGAACTTCACCAGGACCCCCGAGAAGAGGAAGTCCATCATCGAGGCCATGGCGTTGTTGAAGCTGAGCGAGGCCTGGACGGCGGGCGGGGCGTCCGGGGAGGCGGCCGGCATCTGGGAACTCGACCCGATGTGCATGTTGACGACCGTCCCGGTCTCCTCGCAGACCGCGAAGAACGGGTCCCAGTAGCCGGAGTGGATGGACGGCAGGCCCAGGTAGGTCGGGATCTCGCTGAAGGTGACCGCCCGGACGCCCCGCTCGGCGTTGCGCCGGATCTCGGCGACGGCCAGGTCGATGTCCCACAGGGGGATCAGGCACAGCGGGATCAGCCGGCCGGCGCTGTCCCCGCACCACTCCTCGACCATCCAGTCGTTGTAGGCGCGGACACAGGCCAGCGCGACCTCCTTGTCCTTGGCCTCGGCGAAGGTCTGCCCGCAGAAGCGGGGGAAGGTCGGGAAGCAGAGGGAGGCCTCGACATGGTTCATGTCCATGTCCTCCAGGCGGGCCTTGGGGTCCCAGCAGCCGCGCCGCATCTGCTCCCTGGTGATGCCGTCGAGCGTCATCTCGTCCCGGGAGAAGCCGACGGCGGCGATGATGCGCTTGTACGGGAAGAGCAGGCCCTCGTACTCCCACCAGTCGGTGATCTGGCCCTCGGGGTCGGTGGTGAAACGGTACTTGCCGCCGACGTAGGCGAGTTCGCCGATGCCGGCGGTGAAGGGCTTGGGCCCCTTGTCGCGGTACTTGCCCGGCAGCCACCGCTCGAAGAGGTGTGCGGGCTCGATCACGTGGTCGTCCACGCTGATCACCCTGGGCAGATCCTGGGTGCCGGTCGCGTGCTCTGCCATGCCTACCCCCTGCTGCCTGCGGAGTTCCGAATTTATCTGACGGTCCATCAGATAAGCCGTCGGCATTCAGGCTAGGCCCAGGAGCCTGCACCAGCAAGGCCCGCCACATCCCGCGCCCCACCCGGACACCCCCGCCTCTCGAGGCACGGCCCCTTCTCCGAGTTCGCTCCGCCCTCCCTCTTGCGACGCGCGCCGCCTTCCGCTGAACTGACGGTTCGTCAGGTCGGTTCGGGGTCCGGGGAGGGTGCGGGATGCGATCAGCCTTGCTGAGCGGTGCCGAATGGTTCGCGGTACTCCGCATCGGGCTCGGTCTGTGGTGGCTGGAGAGCTGGCGGCACAAGGACAAGAAGCAGTGGTTCGGCGGCGGAGGCATCCGGTGGGCGGCCGGTGTCGCGGAGAAGCACCGCTGGCCGGTGGTCCGGCGGGGCTTCGACACCGTCGTCGCGCCCCGCCCCCGGCTGATGGCCTACGTCGTGGCGTACGCGGAGCTCGCCCTGGGCCTCGGCCTGGTCTCCGGCTTCCTCACGCCGATCGCGCTGGTGGCCGGGTTCCTGCTCAACCTGGTCTACCTGGTCCTGATGATCCACGACTGGGCCGAACAGGGGCAGAACCTGATGATGGCCCTGATCTCCGTCGTCGGCCTGTTCGCCGTCAGCTGGCAGAGCTGGTCGGTGGACTCGGCACTGGGCCTGTTCGGCTAGCCGACACGCTTCGGGAGGCGGGGCCCCTGGGGGAGCTCCCGCAATGAGGGGCCCGCGATGAGGCGCCCCCGAAGGGGCGCGGGGCTGTTTCTGATATGCGGCTACCGCCGCGTGGGCGCGACCAGCCCCCACTCACCCGCAGCGACCCTCTGCCCCATCACCGCACTCCCAGCGAAGAGGCACAGCTGATGACCGACCCCTCGAAGTCCCCCTCGGATTCCCCCTCGCCGGACACCTTGAGGAAGCTGCACTCGGCGCGCGCCCGCAGCGCGTACGAGCGCGCGGTGGCCGCCTGCCGGCACGCGGGGATCGACCCCGAAGCGGCACAGACCGTCCCGACCGGTCCGGTGGGCCGGGCCGCGAACGCGCTCCGGCTGTCGGCCCGGTCGCTCACCGCCCTGGCCGGCACCGCACCCGATCCGGCGGCGGACGCCCGCTGCGCCCGCAACGCCGCCGCCACCGCGGCGCTGGCCGCGCAGGTGGCCGGTTCCCTGGACGAGCGCGCCGAGACGGCGACGGCCCTGCGTACCGCCCTCACCGCATCCCGGGCGGCCGCGACGGCGGCCGGCGGCACGGCGGCGGGACGGGACGCGGCTCTGAACGCGAAGGCCGACGAAGCGGAGGAACGCGCGGCCGCGGCGGCCCGCACGGCGGGCTGGATGTGATCCCGTGCCGTTCGGCACCGGTCCCTCCCCACGTGGGGACCGGTGCCGAACGGCGCGGGTGGTGTCGGGCCGCGCACTGAAACCGGTTACCTGCTCAGTGCGCGGAAGCAGCTCGTGTCGTACGGCCACTCCGGCGGAAGGCCGCCGGTCGAAGGTGACCGAGAACATGCGGTGCCGTGAGCTGTCTCTGCGAGTGCTGAGCTGGTCGGCCGGTCGGGGCGATGCCCGATCACCGCGGTGCTGCGGCGAAATCCTGCCAGTCGAGGAGTCCCTCTGAGGAGGGCAGGACGTCCGGTCCAGGGCTTCGCCGCAGGTCAGCCGTATAAAGTGAGTTTTCCGGTCCGGATGGCCAGTAGCGGGGAAAGTAAGGGGTGGAGAGCTTTGGGTCCCGACGCAGGGGCACGTACAGCCTTCGCGGAACGCCTCGCGTTGCTGTACAAGGAGGCCGGTAATCCTCCGCTCAAACGCGTCGCCGAAGCGGTCGACCGGCTGCATCGCGTCGACGAGCGGGGCCGGCCCGTGCGGGTCTCCGCGCAGCGGATCAGCGACTGGCGGCGGGCGAAGAACGTGCCCGCCCAGTTCGTCGCCCTCTCCGCCGTCCTGCAGGTCCTGATTCCGCAGGCTCGCCGCGCCCAGCCGGTGCCGGTGTCCGGCGGGCTCTACGACATGACCCAGTGGCAGAAACTGTGGGAGCGGGCCGTGGCCGACCCGGTCGGCGAGCTGCCCGCACCGGAAGCGGCCGAGGAGACGGACCAGCCGCCGCCGGTCGACAGCGTCTGCCCGTACCGGGGTCTGGCCTCCTACCGTCGTGAGGACGCCCGCTGGTTCTTCGGCCGGGAGCGCAGCACCGACGCGCTGGTCGCCCAGCTCCGTTCCGCCGAGGCGGCCGGCGGTCTGGTGATGCTGGTCGGCGCCTCGGGTGCGGGAAAGTCCTCACTGCTGAACGCCGGCCTGGTCACCGCACTGCAGAGCGGCGCCCTGACCGATGGCGAGGGCCGCCCGCACCACATCCTTCAACTCGTCCCGGGCGCGGACCCCGTGAAGGAGCTGATCCGCCGAATACCCGAACTGGCCGAGCTGGCAGACCCCGACGATCCGGACGCCGTACGACAGGCGATCACGGCCTGGACCCGACGCGAAACCGAGCCCGCGCCGACCAAGTCCGTGCCGACCAAGTCCGGGTCGACCGTGGCCGGATCGGCCATTGCCGGGTCGACCGACGCCGGATCGAATGACGCCGCGCCCGCCGACGCTGTACCCACCGCGGCCGGGTCGACCGTCGATGTTTCACGTGAAACATGGCGCCTCTCAAAGCGCGATCCAGCCCGTCCAGTCCTCATCGTCGACCAGTTCGAGGAGACCTTCACCCTCTGCACCGACGAGGCGGACCGGCGCACCTTCGTCCAGTTCCTGCACACGGCCAGCACCCCCGCCGCCTCCGGCGAACCGGCCCCCGCCCTGGTGGTCCTCGGTATCCGTGCCGACTTCTACGAACAGTGCCTCGGCTACCCGGAGCTGGCCGACGCGCTCCAGCACCGGCACATGGTGCTCGGCCCGCTGACCACCGCCGAGCTGCGCGAGGCGGTGGCCGCTCCCGCCAAGGCCGTGGGCCTGGAGCTGGAGCCCGGCCTCTCCGAGCTGATCGTCCGGGAGGTGAGCGCGGACGGTCCGCGGGGTGCCCATGACGCCGGTGTCCTCCCCCTCCTCTCCCACGCCCTGCTCGCCACCTGGCAGCGCCGCAAGGCGGGCCGGCTGACGCTGGCCGGCTACCGGGCCGCCGGCGGCATCCAGGGCGCCGTCGCCGCGACCGCGGAACGCGCCTGGTCCAGCCTGGACCCGGCCGCCCGCACCGCCGCCCGGCTGCTCCTGCTCCGCCTGGTACGGCTCGGCGAGGACACGCAGGCGACCCGCAGACGTGGCACCCGGCGCCAGCTGGCCGCGGAATCCACCGACCCGAACAAGACGGAGGAGTCACTCGAAGCCCTGGTCCAGGCCCGGCTGGTGACCCTCGACGCCGACACCGTGGAGATCACCCACGAGGCGTTGCTGCACGCCTGGCCCCGGCTGCGCGAGTGGCTCGACGAGGACCGCAACGGCAATCTGCTGCGGCAGCGCCTGGCGGAGGACGGCCGGGCCTGGGACGAGTCGAGCCACGACTCGTCCCTGCTCTACCGCGGTTCACGGCTCGAACAGGCCCACACCTGGGCGAAGTCGGCCGGGGACACCTACCTGACCCGCAGCGCGGTGGAGTTCCTGGCGGCCTCGGTACGGCTGCGCCGACGCACGGTGTGGCTCAGCCGGGCCGCCGTGTCGGCGCTGGTCGTGCTCGCGGTACTGGCCGCCGGCTCCGCCGTGATCGCCCGGCAGCAGCGGGACGCCGCGGTGTTCGAGCAGGTGGTCGCGGAGGCCGACCGCTTCCAGTACTCGGACCCGTCGCTGTCCGCCCAGCTCGACCTGGTGGCCCACGACCTGCGCCCGGACGACGAGGGCGCCAACAACCGCCTGATATCCATCGTCAACGCCCCGCTGGCCACCCCGCTGCTCGGCCACACCGGCGCCGTCTACCTCACCTCCTTCAGCCCCGACGGCAAGATCCTGGCCACGGCCGCCTACGACCGCACGGTCCGGCTGTGGGACGTGAGTGACCCGACGCGGCCGAAGGCCCTGGGCAAGCCCCTGCTCGGCCACACGAGCTGGGTCTCCAGCGCGGTCTTCAGCCCGGACGGCAAGACGCTGGCCAGCGCCGGCGACGACGGCACCGTACGGCTGTGGGACGTCTCCGACCCGAAGCACCCCGCCTCCCTGGGCTCCCCGCTGGCCGGCCGCGACGGCACCATCTACCTCGTCGCCTTCAGCCCGGACGGCCGTACCCTGGCCGCCGCCGACGAGGACCACACCGTCCGGCTCTGGGATGTGCACGACCCGCGCCACCCCGCTTCGCTGGGCCCCCTCACCGGCCACACCGAGGCCGTACGCTCCATCGCGTTCAGCCCCGACGGCCGCACCCTCGCGGCCGGCAGCGACGACAACTCGATCCTCCTGTACGACGTCTCCGACCCCCGGCGCCCCGAGCGCGTCGGCGCTCCGCTGACCGGGCACACCGCGACCGTGCACTCGGTGGCCTTCAGCCCGGACGGCCGCACCCTCGCCAGCGGCAGCAAGGACGACACCGTACGGCTGTGGGACGTCTCGGACCGGACGCGTGCCAAGGCCCTCGGCGCGCCGCTCACCGGCCATACCGGGCCCGTGTGGTCGGTGGCCTTCAGCCCCGACGGTTCCATGCTCGCCGCGGGCAGCGCGGACTCCACGGCCAGCCTGTGGAACGTCGACAACCCGGCCTTCCCCTCCCAGGTCGGCGAGCCGCTCGCGGGCAGCAGCGGCGAGATGTACGCCGTCGGCTGGAGCCCCGACGGTCAGACCCTCGCCACCGGCAGCGGTGACGGCAAGGTGCGCCTGTGGTCGATCCCGGGTTCGGACATGATCGGCGCGGCGGGGGCGTTCAGCCCGGACGGCCGCGTCCTGGCCACCGGCGGCGGTGACAGCAGGATGCGGCTGTGGAACATCACGGACCCGGCCCGGCCCACCGCGCTCGGCGAACCCTTCACGACCGGGTCGCGGGACCTGCGCTCGATGGTGTTCACCCGGGACGGCCACACCCTGATCATCCTGACCAGCGAGGACAACCTCAGCTGGGTGCAGCTGTGGAACGTCTCCGACCCCGCGCACCCCGCCCAGTACGGTGCGCCGGTGCGGCTGAACACCCGGTACGCGGGCTCCGAGGCACTGGCGCTGAGCCCCGACGGGCGCACCGTGGCCGCCGACTACGACGACCGCACGGTCCAGCTCCTGGACATCAGCGACCCGGCCCACCCCAAGCGCCTCGGCGAGCCCCTGCGGGGCCACACCGGTTACGTCAACGCGCTCGTCTTCAGCCCGGACGGCAGGACCCTGGCCAGCGGCAGCGCGGACGGCACCGTACGCCTCTGGAACGTCTCCGACCGGACCCGTGCCAGGCCCCTGGGCGCCCCCCTCAAGGGCCACCTGGGCCCCATCAACACCCTCGCCTACAGCCCCGACGGGCGCACCCTGGCCAGCGGCAGCGACGACGACACGGTCCGCCTCTGGAACGTCTCCGATCCCGCGCACGCGACCCGGCTGGGCGTGGTCCTCACCGGCCACACCGAGGCGGTCGTCTCCCTGACCTTCAGCCGGGACGGCAGGACGCTGGCCAGTGGCGGCAACGACAACACGGTCCGCCTCTGGAACGTGTCGTCCCCGTCCTCGGCCCATCCCATCGGCCAGTCCATGAGTCCCAACGCCAAGACGGGCAACTTCCTCTCCTTCAGCCCGCGGAGCAACATGCTGGGCGTCTCCAGCGGCGCCGACACGGTCCGCCTGTGGAGCCTGGACGTCGACCAGGCGGTCACCCGCATCTGCTCGGTCACCCGCGACGTCCTGACGCCCGCCAAATGGCGCGAGTACCTCCCCCGCCTCGCCTACGACCCGCCCTGCGAAGCCTGATCCACCCCCACCCCTGACCGCCTTTGAGTGATCCCGATCACAACTGCTCATGACGGCCGAGAAGTTGACTCCCACCGCACAGGCCACCTTGTTAGGCTGGTCGTAGCCCGGTCGCTGGTGCATCCCCCGTCGCCAGCGATCGGGCCTTTTCATGCCCTGCCGCATGAACCACACCCCATGGCACCAGGCTCCATGAACGTAAAAGACCCCCGATCCATCCGGACCGGGGGTCTTCGTGCTGGTGGGGCTAACAGGATTTGAACCTGTGGCCTCATCCTTATCAGGGATGCGCTCTAACCAACTGAGCTATAGCCCCGCCGCGCTCTGCGGTGTGTGTCCCGCGCGCTGACTCCTGAAGATTAGCGCACGACCGGGGCAGTCCCAAAATCGGTTGTCGGGGGAGCGTCAGGAGAGGTTTGAACTCCGGTTACTCGTCCTCGGCCAAGGTCAGCTCGATGCCGCCGACGAAGCCGGCGGAGAGGTTGTAGATGAACGCGCCGAGGGTCGCCAGCGCCGTCGCGAGGACGACGTCGATGACCGCGATGATCGCCGTGAACGTCAGGACGTGCGGCAGAGAGAGGAACGACTGGAGGTCGAAGCCGTTCGACTCGTTCGAACCGGTGGCCTCCGAGATGGTGCCGCCGACCGTCGAGAACACGCCCATCGCGTCCAGGACCATCCACAGCACCGCCGCCGCCACGATCGAGCAGATGCCCAGCGCGATGGAGAGCAGGAAGCTGACCTTCATCACCGACCAGGGGTCGGCCTTGGCGACCCGCAGCCGGGCCTTGCGGGTGCGCGGGGCGGTGCGCGTACCGGCGCCGGTACGCGGCCGCCGTACGGCCCCCGAGGGCGCCTGTGCGGCCTGCGCGGGCTGCCCCGCCGGGTAGGCCTGCGGCGGGTGGTAGGGCCCGGCGGGCTGCTCGGCTCGCCGTTCCCCGGGCAGCGGGGACGCGCCCTGCTGCTGCGGCTGCGCGGGCGCCGGCCGGTCGCCCGGCGCGGCCTGCCCTCGGGTGTCGGTCACAGATCCCCCCTGCGATCCCTGGGCGTCCGGCGCGGGCGCCTTCGCGGGCACCTTGATCGCCTTCAGCTGGGTCGTGTGCGTGTCCGCCTGCTGCGGCGCCGCACCGTCCCCGTCGGACGCGGCGGAGCCACGGCCGCCGCCGTCCGCATCCGTACCCGTCGAGGTACCGGCCGATCCGGCGCCCGTGGCTCCGCTCACGATGACTCTCTCCTCGTGCTACTCGGCCGAGGGCGCCTCACCCTCGTCCGTACCGCTGGTCTCGAGGCCCTCGGCGGTCTCGTCGACGGCGTCCTCACCGTCGACTTCCTCCGCCTCGCTGCCGGCCTCGGCGTTACGTGCGATACCGACCACGGCATCGCGCTTGCCCAGGTTGATCAGTTGGACGCCCATGGTGTCACGGCCCGTCTCCCTGACCCCGCTGACTCGCGTACGAATCACACCGCCGGACAGGGTGATGGCGAGGATCTCGTCGTTCTCCTCGACGATCAGCGCGCCGACCAGCGAACCGCGGTCCTCCACGATCTTGGCGGCCTTGATGCCGAGGCCGCCGCGTCCCTGGACGCGGTACTCGTCGACACGGGTCCGCTTCGCGTACCCCCCGTCGGTGGCAGTGAACACGAACGTACCGGGTCGAACAACATTCATCGACAGAAGTTCATCGTCCGCGCGGAAACTCATGCCCTTGACACCGGAGGTGGCCCGGCCCATGGGTCGCAGAGTGTCGTCGGAGGCGGTGAACCTGATCGACTGTGCCTTCTTGCTGATCAGAAGCAGATCATCGTCCGCCGAAACCAGCTCGGCACCGATCAGTTCGTCGTCGGAACCGTCCTCGCGCTCCCGCAGGTTGATCGCGATGACACCGCCGGAACGGGGCGAATCGTAATCCTTCAGAGGCGTCTTCTTGACCAGACCGGCCTTGGTGGCCAGCACCAGGTAGTCCGCCGCGTCGTAGTCCCGGATCGCGAGGATCTCGGCGATCGCCTCGTCCGGCTGGAAGGCCAGCAGGTTCGCCACGTGCTGACCGCGCGCGTCCCGGCCGGCGTCCGGCAGCTCGTACGCCTTCGCCCGGTACACCCGGCCCTTGTTCGTGAAGAACAGCAGCCAGTGGTGCGTGGTCGAGACGAAGAAGTGGTCGACGATGTCGTCTTCCTTCAGCTTCGTACCGCGCACGCCCTTGCCGCCGCGCTTCTGCGCCCGGTAGTCGACGGTCTTGGTCCGCTTGACGTAGCCGCCGCGCGAGACCGTGACGACGATGTCCTCCTCGGCGATCAGGTCCTCGATGGACATGTCACCGTCGTAGGGCACCAGCATGGTCTTGCGGTCGTCGCCGAACTTCTCCACGATCGCGGCGAGCTCGGCGCTGACGATGCCGCGCTGCCGGACCGGCGAGGCGAGGATCTCGTTGTACTCGGTGATCTTCGCCTGGAGTTCGTCGTGCTCCTGGATGATCTTCTGGCGCTCCAGGGCGGCCAGTCGCCGCAGCTGCATCTCGAGGATGGCGTTGGCCTGGATCTCGTCGATCTCCAGGAGGTCCATCAGGCCCGTACGCGCGATCTCGACCGTGTCGCTCGCCCGGATCAGCGCGATGACCTCGTCGATCGCGTCCAGCGCCTTCAGCAGACCGCGCAGGATGTGCGCCCGCTCCTCGGCCTTGCGCAGCCGGAAGCGCGTCCGGCGGACGATGACCTCGATCTGGTGCGTCACCCAGTGCCGGATGAACGCGTCCAGCGACAGCGTGCGCGGCACACCGTCGACCAGCGCCAGCATGTTGGCGCCGAAGTTCGTCTGCAGGTCGGTGTGCTTGTACAGGTTGTTGAGGACGACCTTGGCGACCGCGTCCCGCTTCAGCACGATGACCAGGCGCTGCCCCGTACGCGACGAGGTCTCGTCCCGCACGTCCGCGATGCCGCCGACCTTGCCGTCCTTCACCAGGTCGGCGATCTTCTGCGCGAGGTTGTCGGGGTTGGTCTGGTACGGCAGCTCCGTGACCACCAGGCACTGGCGGTTCTGGATCTCCTCGACCTCGACGACCGCGCGCATGGTGATGGAGCCGCGCCCCGTGCGGTACGCCTCCTCGATGCCCTTGCGGCCGACGACCAGCGCGCCGGTCGGGAAGTCGGGGCCCTTGATGCGTTCGATCAGCGCGTCCAGGAGCTCCTCGTGCGAGGCCTCCGGGTTCTCCAGGTACCACTGGGCACCGGCCGCGACCTCGCGCAGGTTGTGCGGCGGGATGTTGGTCGCCATGCCGACCGCGATACCGGCGGAGCCGTTGATCAGCAGGTTCGGGAAGCGGGCCGGCAGGACGGTCGGCTCCTGGGAGCGGCCGTCGTAGTTGTCCGTGAAGTCGACGGTCTCCTCGTCGATGTCGCGGACCATCTCCATCGACAGCGGCGCCAGCTTGCACTCGGTGTACCGCATGGCGGCCGCCGGGTCGTTGCCCGGGGAGCCGAAGTTGCCGTTGGAGTCCACCAGCGGCATCCGCATCGACCACGGCTGGGCGAGGCGCACCAGGGCGTCGTAGATGGAGGAGTCGCCGTGCGGGTGGTAGTTGCCCATGACGTCGCCGACGACACGGGCGCACTTATAGAAGCCGCGCTCGGGGCGGTAGCCGCCGTCGTACATCGCGTACAGGACGCGACGGTGCACGGGCTTGAGGCCGTCGCGGACGTCGGGCAGCGCACGGGACACGATGACGGACATCGCGTAGTCCAGGTACGAGCGCTGCATCTCCGTCTCGAGCCCGACGGGCTCGACGCGCATCGCGAGCTCGCCGCCCTCTTCAGGGGTGACGGGGGTGTTCTCGTCGGTCATAGCTGGTCAAGATCCTTCCTGGTGCGGTCAGCTGAGACCGACTCAGATGTCGAGGAAGCGGACGTCCTTGGCGTTGCGCTGGATGAAAGCGCGACGGGCCTCGACGTCCTCGCCCATCAGGACCGAGAACAGGTCGTCGGCCTGGGCGGCGTCGTCCAGGGTGACCTGGCCGAGGACCCGGTGCTCCTGGTCCATCGTGGTGATGCGCAGCTCCTCGGCGTTCATCTCGCCGAGACCCTTGAAGCGCTGGATCGAGTCCTCGCGGACGCGCTTGCCGCGCTGCCGCCCCATCTCGATGAGCGCGTCGCGCTCGCGGTCCGAGTACGCGTACTCCGTGTCGTCCCGGCCCCACTTGATCTTGTAGAGCGGCGGGCGGGACAGGTACACGTGCCCGGCCTCGACCAGCGGCCGCATGAAGCGGAACAGGAAGGTCAGCAGCAGGGTGGAGATGTGCTGGCCGTCGACGTCGGCGTCCGCCATCAGGATGATCTTGTGATAGCGGAGCTTCTCGATGTCGAAGTCCTCGTGCACACCGGTGCCGAAGGCGGAGATCAGCGCCTGGATCTCCTGGTTCTGCAGGATCTTGTCGATCCGCGCCTTCTCGACGTTGAGGATCTTGCCCCGGATCGGGAGGATCGCCTGGTACTGCGGGTTGCGGCCGGACTTGGCCGAGCCGCCGGCGGAGTCACCCTCGACGATGAAGATCTCGCACTTGGTGGGGTCGTTCGACTGGCAGTCGGAGAGCTTGCCCGGCAGGGACGCCGACTCCAGGAGGCCCTTGCGGCGGGTGAGGTCGCGGGCCTTGCGGGCCGCCACGCGCGCAGTGGCCGCCTGGATGCCCTTGCGGATGATGTCCGCGGCCTCGACCGGGTTGCGGTCCAGCCAGTCGTTCAGGTGCTCGTAGACGGCCTTCTGCACGAAGGTCTTGGCCTCCGTGTTGCCCAGCTTGGTCTTCGTCTGGCCCTCGAACTGCGGCTCGCTCAGCTTGACCGAGATGATCGCGGTCAGACCCTCACGGATGTCGTCACCGGTGAGGTTGTCGTCCTTCTCGCGGAGCAGCTTCTTGTCGCGCGCGTACTTGTTGATCAGCGAGGTGAGCGCCGCGCGGAAGCCCTCCTCGTGGGTGCCGCCCTCATGCGTGTGGATGATGTTGGCGAACGAGTACACACCCTCGCTGTAGCCGCTGTTCCACTGCATGGCGACCTCTAGGGACAGGCTCTTGTCCTTGTCCTCGGCCTCCAGGTCGATGATCGTGGGGTGCACCACGTCTCCCTTGCGGGAGTTGAGGTACTTCACGTAGTCGACGATGCCGCCCTCGTAGTGGTACGTGACGGTCTTGACCTCGGCCTTCTCGTCCGCACCCGCCTCGTCGGCGCCGGCCACGGCCTTCGCCTGCTCGCGCTCGTCGGTGAGCCGGATCGTCAGGCCCTTGTTGAGGAACGCCATCTCCTGGAAGCGCCGCGACAGCGTCTCGAAGGAGTACTCGGTGGTCTCGAAGATGTCCGGGTCGGCCCAGAACGTGACCGAGGTGCCCGTCTCGCCGGTCTCCTCGTGCTTGGCCAGCGGAGCCGTGGGGACGCCCAGCTTGTAGTCCTGCGTCCAGCGGTGGCCGTCGGTCTTGACCTCGACGGACACCTTGGTCGACAGGGCGTTCACTACCGAGACGCCGACGCCGTGCAGACCGCCGGAGACCGCGTAACCGCCACCGCCGAACTTGCCGCCCGCGTGCAGCACGGTGAGCACGACCTCGACGGCCGGCTTGCCCTCGGAGGGCACGATGCCGACCGGGATGCCACGGCCGTTGTCGACGACGCGCACGCCGCCGTCGGCCAGGATCGTCACGTCGATCGTGTCCGCGTGGCCCGCCAGAGCCTCGTCGACAGAGTTGTCCACAACCTCCTGCACCAGGTGGTGCAGGCCGCGCTCGCCGGTGGAGCCGATGTACATACCGGGTCGCTTGCGGACCGCGTCCAGCCCTTCGAGCACGGTGATGGCACTGGCGTCGTACGAAGCGGAGGCGGTGACCTCACCGTTCGCGCCGCCGTCGGTGGACGGGATGTTCTCGTTGGGGTTGCCGGAATCGGCCACGAAGCGCCCTTTCTGGCACAGCACGAGCCAGGCTCGTCGGCGGGTTGCCGGAGCGGCTGCGGCATGTTGCGTTGGTAAGCCTTGATCAGCGTTGCTCAGCTTTTCCCGGACGGTCCCCACGTTCGGGGCGGGATTGTCTTCCAGTCTACCGGTAGCGCCGACAGTGATGGGGGTTTGCCGGTACCTGAGTCCGCATGTGCCGCCCTGAACCGGCCTCCGCCGACTCCCGATATGCGGATGGGGGCTCCAAGAGGCTCACGGAGGCACTCAGCGCTTCCGGCTGTCAACCCTTGGCTACTCCGGGGTCAGGTCGCGATTCGCAACCGCGTGCAGTGGTACGACGATCAGCCGAGGCGGCCGTACGACGGCTCCGCACCCGGCTCGTGGCGTGACGTAAGTCACCCGTAGGTATCGCCGGGACCGGTGCTCCCGGGGGCGCGCAACGGGCCGTAGCGCCGGGCCGGACCGCCCGGATTGAGCACCTTGATCATGCGTACGGTGCCGTGCCCCAGGTCCTCGTTCAGGCGGGCGACCAGCGCGGGTGCCAGATGGCGCAGCTGGGTCGCCCAGGCCGTCGAGTCGCACTGCACGACCAGCACGCGCTCGTCCTCGTCGTAGCGCTGCGGCACACAGTGGTTGGCCAGATCGTCACCGACGATCTCCGGCCAGCGGCCCATCACCCCGCCCACCGCGGCCGGCGTCTCCCAGCCCCGCTCGGTGATCAGCCGGTTGATCGCGGAACCCAGCGCCATCGGGTCGCGGCCGTCGGCGCGCGCCCCGGAGCGCAGGCCACCGCGCCGCGCCTGCTTCTTCTGCTGCGCCGCGTCCCCACGCGCGCGTGCCGCCTCCTTGGCCGCCCTGAGCGCCACGCGCGCGAGGTCGACACCGGAGGGTTCGTTCCCGGGCGCCGGTCCGTCGGTGCTCATGCCCGCTCCACCGTCCCGTCGGCCACCGCGTAGCGCGTACCCGTGAGGATGTGCGGTACGTCGTCGTCCACAGCGGCGGTGACCAGCACCTGCTCCCCGGGCGCGACCAGCTCCGCCAGCCGCTCCCGGCGCCGCGCGTCGAGTTCGGCGAACACGTCGTCGAGCACCAGCACCGGCTCGTTCCCCTCGGCCCGCAGCAGGTCGTACGACGCGAGGCGCAGCGCCAGCGCGTACGACCAGGACTCGCCGTGCGAGGCGTACCCCTTCGCGGGCAGCTGCCCCAGCTTGAGGACCAGGTCGTCGCGGTGCGGGCCGACCAGCGTCACACCCCGCTCGATCTCCTGCTTGCGGGCGTCCGCCAGGGCCGCCATCAGCTGGGTGTACAGGTCCTCGCGCGTATGGGCCTCGCCGGGCGCCGACGGCTTGTACTCCAGCGCGACGGGACCGCCGCCCGGCGCCAGCTGCTCGTACGCCTTGTCGGCAAGGGGCTGGATCGCGGCGACCAGGTCGAGCCGCTGGGCGAGCAGCTCGGCACCCACGCGCGCGAGGTGCTGGTCCCACACGTCGAGCGTGGACAGGTCCATGGAGCGGCCGCCGTGCCGCCGGGCGAGGGCCGCGGTCTTCAGCAGGGTGTTCCGCTGCTTCAGCACCCGCTCGTAGTCGGACCGCACGCCCGCCATCCGCGGCGACCGCGCGGTGATCAGCTCGTCCAGGAAGCGGCGCCGCTCGCCGGGATCGCCCTTCACCAGCGCGAGGTCCTCCGGCGCGAACAGCACGGTCCGTACGATCCCCAGCACGTCACGCGGCCTGACCTGCGAGGACCTGTTGATGCGGGCGCGGTTGGCCTTGCCGGGGGTGAGCTCCAGCTCGACCAGCTGCTGCCGGTCGCCCTGCCGGACCTGCGCCCGGATGACCGCCCGGTCGGCGCCCATGCGGACCAGGGGGGCGTCGGTCGCGACCCGGTGGCTGCCGAGGGTCGCGAGATAGCCGACGGCCTCCACGAGGTTGGTCTTGCCCTGGCCGTTGGGGCCGACGAAGGCGGTGACGCCCGGGTCGAGCGGGACCTCGACCCGGGCATAGGAACGGAAGTCGGCCAGCGACAGATGCGTGACGTGCATGGGTGTTTCGCCGACCTCCCCGTGACCTGCTACTTCGTCTTACTTCGCCGCTACGGCGTGACCGCCGAACTGGTTGCGCAGCGCGGCGATCATCTTCATCTGCGGCGAGTCCTCCTGCCGGGAGGCGAACCGCGCGAACAGCGAGGCGGTGATCGCGGGCAGCGGCACCGCGTTGTCTATCGCGGCCTCCACAGTCCACCGGCCCTCGCCGGAGTCCTGTGCATAACCCTTCAGCTTGTCCAGGTGCTCGTCCCCGTCGAGGGCGTTCACCGCGAGGTCGAGCAGCCAGGAACGGATGACCGTCCCTTCCTGCCAGGAGCGGAAGACCTCGCGCACGTCCGTGACGGAGTCGACCTTCTCGAGCAGCTCCCAGCCCTCAGCGTAGGCCTGCATCATCGCGTACTCGATGCCGTTGTGGACCATCTTCGCGAAGTGGCCCGCGCCGACCTTGCCGGCGTGCACCGAACCGAAGTCGCCCTCGGGCTTCAGCGCGTCGAAGACCGGCCGGACCTTCTCGACGTGCTCGGCATCGCCGCCGTACATCAGCGCGTAGCCGTTCTCCAGGCCCCAGACACCGCCGGAGACCCCGCAGTCGACGAAGCCGATGCCCTTGGCAGCCAGCTCCTCGGCGTGCCTCTCGTCGTCCGTCCAGCGGGAGTTGCCGCCGTCGACGACCACGTCACCGGGCTCCAGGAGCTCGGCCAGTTCGTCGATCGTGGACTGCGTCGGCGCCCCGGCCGGGACCATCACCCACACCACACGCGGCCCGGTGAGCTTGCCCACAAGCTCTTCCAGGCTGTGGACATCGGCGAGGTCCGGGTTGCGGTCGTATCCGACGACGGTGTGGCCCGCGCGGCGGATCCGCTCGCGCATGTTGCCGCCCATCTTGCCGAGGCCGACGAGACCGAGCTCCATCAGTTGGTTCCTTAGGTTGCGGTGTGGCAGGAGGGACACGTTCGTGCCCGCGTCCGAGCCTAATCCCGGCCCTTTGCGCACAGTTGTGGGCATAGCCGCTCACCTGGGGAAACCCACCGGGCCTCGGTGCCGGATACCCACAGGGGGCACCCGGCACCGTGCACAGCTGTGGACAACTCAGCCGCTGAGCCGCACCGGCATGATCAGGTACTTGTACGCCTCGTCCGCCTCGGCATCCACCGCCGGCTTCCCGCTCAGCAGCGCCGGCTTCGTGGACGTCGTGAACGACAGCTGCGCCACCGGCGAGTCGATCGCGCTCAGGCCGTCCAGCAGGAACGTCGGGTTGAAGGCGATCGAGATGTCGTCGCCCTCCAGCTGCGCGTCGACCCTTTCCACAGCCTGTGCGTCGTCGCTGGAACCGGCCTCCAGGATCAGCACACCCTGCTCGAAGCTGAGCCGCACCGGCGTGTTCCGCTCGGCGACCAGGGCGACGCGCTTGACGGCCTCGACGAAGGGGGCGGTCTCGATCACGGCGACGGAGTTGAACTCGGTCGGGAAGAGCGTGCGGTACTTCGGCAGGTCGCCTTCGAGCAGCCGCGTGGTCGTACGGCGGCCGGCGCCCTCGAAGCCGATGAGCCCCTCGCCCGCGCCGGAGCCGGAGAGGGCCAGGATGACGCTGTCGCCGCTCGTGAGGGCCTTGGCGGTGTCCAGGAGCGTCTTGGCGGGCACCAGGGCGACCGCGGAGGCCTCCGGGTTCTCCGGCTTCCACAGGAACTCGCGGACCGCGAAGCGGTAGCGGTCGGTGGAGGCCAGGGTGACCGTGTCGCCCTCGATCTCGATGCGCACACCGGTCAGCACCGGCAGCGTGTCGTCACGCCCGGCGGCGATGGCCACCTGGGAGACCGCGGAGGCGAAGACCTCACCCGGGACCGTGCCCGTCGCGTTCGGCATCTGCGGCAGGGACGGGTACTCCTCCACCGGCAGGGTGTGCAGCGTGAACCGGGACGATCCACAGACCACCACGGCCCGTACACCGTCCGTGGAAATCTCCACCGGCCGGTTGGGGAGCGCACGGCAGATGTCGGCGAGCAGCCGGCCGGAGACGAGCACCGTGCCCTCCTCCTCGACCTCGGTCTCGACGCTGACCCGCGCGGAGACCTCGTAGTCGAAGCTGGACAGGCTCAGCTGGCCGTCCTCGGCCTTCAGGAGCAGGCCGGCGAGGACCGGCGCCGGCGGACGGGCCGGGAGGCTGCGTGCCGCCCAGGCCACTGCCTCCGCGAGTACGTCGCGTTCCACCCGGATCTTCACCGTAAGCCCGCCTCCTGCTGTTGCCGGGGCTTCTCGCCCTGCTGCGTCTTCGTCGTCTGTCTCGGTGTCGTCGGCCCTGGGGAGGGGAAGAACACCGGGGACCAGTCTGACGCACCGCACTGACAGCTGGTGCCTCTCGGGGTCAAGTCGTGACGAGGCGCGGTCAGAGGCCGGAGAGCGAGTTGTGCACAGGGCCCTCTTCGAAACGGATTCCCAGCTCTCTCTAGTTGTCAGTAGTAGTAGGGCCTGTGGATACCGTGGATAACCTCGTTTGCCCAGCTCAGGGCCAAGATTTTGTCCACTGCCCCTGTGGGTGGCACCGGTGGACAACTGGGTGTCGCTGTGGAGAACAGAAAGTTCTGCACACGCCATGCACAGCCCGAGGGGAGTTCTCCCCAACACCGTCCCCAGCTTTACCCACCTTTCCCACAGCCCAACCCGGCAGCTTCGTGTGACGCCTTTCACTCGACTCGGTGAGGAGGCGCGTCGCGTTGCCGAACAGTGGACAGCGGTGTGGAGAAGCTGGGGATCGCTGGGGACAACCGCCCCTCAGCCTGTGGGCTACCGGTGGACAACTTCATGCACAGCCTGTGGATCTTTTCGTCGTCCACAGTCTGTGGAGATCCGTTGTCCACGATTCCACAGCCACCTGAGCTGCCCCGATGCGCTTTCAACCCCCAGCCTGTGGACGACGCTCGGGACAACTTCACAGTCCCCAGGGTGTGGACGCAAGAAAGTCGGCAAATCTGTGGAGGACGCCCGTAACCAGGCCGGTAATCGAACAGCCTGCGCCCCGAAGGGGCGCGGGGAACTGCGCGACCAGCCCCCGCCGAGCCCGCAGCGGACCACTCCCGGAACCACCCCAGGACGCCAAAAGGCGCCCCCGGGATCTCTCCCAAGGGCGCCCTGAACGCCGTAGAACCGTCGGCTACACCACTAGCCGTTCTTGATGCGGTTGGTCAGCTCTGTCACCTGGTTGTAGATCGACCGCCGCTCCGCCATCAGCGCCCGGATCTTCCGGTCGGCGTGCATCACGGTCGTGTGGTCCCGGTTCCCGAACTGCGCCCCGATCTTCGGCAGCGACAGATCCGTCAGCTCCCGGCACAGGTACATCGCGATCTGCCGCGCCGTGACCAGCTGCCGGCCGCGCGAACTGCCGCACAGGTCCTCGACGGTGAGCCCGAAGTAGTCCGCGGTCGCCGCCATGATCGCCGTGGCGCTGATCTCCGGCGTGGAGTCCTGCCCCCCGGGGATCAGGTCCTTCAGCACGATCTCGGTCAGTCCGAGATCGACCGGCTGCCGGTTGAGCGACGCGAACGCCGTCACCCGGATCAGCGCGCCCTCCAGCTCACGGATGTTGCGCGAGATGCGGGAGGCGATGAACTCCAGGACCTCCGGCGGCGCGTTCAGCTGCTCCTGCACCGCCTTCTTGCGGAGGATCGCGATCCGCGTCTCCAGCTCCGGCGGCTGGACGTCGGTGATCAGACCCCACTCGAACCGGTTCCGCAGCCGGTCCTCCAGCGTGACCAGCTGCTTGGGCGGCCGGTCGCTGGAGAGCACGATCTGCTTGTTCGCGTTGTGGAGCGTGTTGAAGGTGTGGAAGAACTCCTCCTGCGTCGACTCCTTGTCCGCGAGGAACTGGATGTCGTCGACGAGCAGGATGTCCATCTCGCGGTAGCGCTTGCGGAAGCTGTCGCCCTTGCCGTCGCGGATGGAGTTGATGAACTCGTTGGTGAACTCCTCCGAACTCACGTACCGCACCCGGGTGCCCGGGTAGAGGCTGCGCGCGTAGTGCCCGATCGCGTGCAGCAGGTGCGTCTTGCCGAGTCCCGACTCCCCGTAGATGAAGAGGGGGTTGTACGCCTTGGCGGGCGCCTCGGCGACGGCGACCGCGGCCGCGTGCGCGAAGCGGTTGGACGCGCCGATGACGAACGTGTCGAAGAGGTACTTCGGGTTCAGGCGGGCGGTCGGTTCACCGGGGCCGCCAGCCGGCGCGGACTTCGCGCCGTGTGGTCCGGGCCCGCCGGCGCTCGGCAGGTCCGGCCGTCCGGGACCGCCCCGGTGCCCCTGGCCCGGCCCGCCCGAGGACTCGGGCAGCTCACGGCGCCCGGAGTCCCGGTCGTAGTCGGACCGGTCGTAGTCGGGTCGCTCATAGTCCGACCGGTCGTAGTCGGGGCGCGGCGGTTCGTACTCCGCGCGCTGCTGCTCGTACGGCGGCCGCGCCGGCGGCTGCTGCGGGCGGTACTCCTGGCCGTAGGAGTCCTGGCCGCCGTAGCCGTCCGAGCGGTACGCGTCCTGGGACGGTGAGGCATAGGGGTCGCGCTCGGGGAAGCCGAGCCGCGGCTGCTGCCAGCCGTACTCGTCCTGTCCGGGGCGCGGCCAGGCGCCGGGCTCGGGGCGCTGGTACTCGGAGGGGTAGGCGGGGCGGGCGGTGGGGAGCTGGTCGCGTCCGCCCTGGTCCGGCAGCTGGTCGGCGCGGTGACGGCCGTACCCTCCGTCGTACTGCGACGACGGGAGCTCGGGCTCCTCGTAACGCTGTGTCTTCACGGGGGGAGCCGGCGGGGCCGGGGGCTCGCCGGCGGACTCGTCCACGGTGATCGCGATCCGGATCGGGCGCCCGCACTCGCGGCTCAGGGTCTCGCTGACGATCGGTGCGAGACGGCCCTCCAGTACGTTCTTCGCGAACTCGTTCGGTACGGCGAGCAGGGCGGTGTCCGCGACCAGCGCGAGTGGCTGGCAGCGTCGGATCCAGTGTTCGTCCTTCGTCTCCACCCCCTGGCCGCGGCCCTCACCGAGGAGCTGCTCCAGTACTCGTGGCCACACTGCGGCAAGATCGGCAGGTACGTCAGCCACAGGGCACGCTCTCTCACAGGTCCCACGAACGTGTGGTTCGAGGACGGGTCGGGATGAATATCGGGTCGGGCGGGGATAAAGGAACGAATCGGAGTTCAGCCACGGTAGTCAGCGTGGCGGGTGCGGTTCAAGTTGTTGTCCCCAGCCTGTGGATAGTGTCTCTCCGTCACTGCTGGTTTGACCGAATGGCGTAGCCCCGCGTACCGTAACCAGGTCGAGTTGTCGATGGCTGCTGCCGCCTGCCTCCGATGGGCACAGATCGCTGAAGGTGATCGGGAAGCGGTGCACTCGGGCGTGATGCGAGCTACTCGTGGGCGCACGGTGACAGCCAGGATGGCACCCGCCACCACCGATTTGATTTCTGGAGCCCCCGAGTGAGCAAGCGCACCTTCCAGCCGAACAACCGTCGTCGCGCGAAGACCCACGGCTTCCGCCTGCGGATGCGCACCCGTGCCGGCCGCGCGATTCTCGCGAACCGTCGTGCCAAGGGTCGCGCCAGCCTGTCCGCCTGATCCCGATCAGGTCATGACGTCGTGCTGCCTACCGAGCATCGGCTGAGGCGGCGCGAGGATTTCGCGACCGCGGTTCGACGGGGGCGCCGGGCAGGCCGCCCGTCCCTCGTCGTCCACCTTCGTAGCGGTGCCACGGACCCGCACGCGCCTGGGGAGAGCGCTCCCCCGACGCGTGCGGGTTTCGTCGTGAGCAAGGCCGTGGGTGGTGCCGTTGTGCGCAACACAGTGAAGCGCAGACTGCGCCATCTGATGCGTGAGCGAGTCGCCCTGTTTCCCCCCGGTAGCCTGGTAGTCGTACGAGCGCTGCCCGGAGCGGGCGACGCCGACCATGCACAGCTGGCCCGAGACCTGGATGCCGCCATCGAGCGGCTGCTGGGAGGGGGCGCGCGATGAAGTACCCGCTGCTGGCTCTGATCAAGCTGTACCAGTGGACGATCAGTCCACTGTTGGGGCCGGTGTGCAAGTACTACCCGTCGTGCTCCCACTACGGCTATACGGCCATCGACCGGCACGGTGCGATCAAGGGCACGGCACTCACGGCCTGGCGCATCCTGCGGTGCAATCCGTGGTCGCTCGGCGGTGTGGACCATGTTCCGCCGCGCAAGCGCCCGCGGTGGCACGAAATGCTGCGTGACGCCTGGCGTGCACGCAGGGGCGGGCCCTCCGCCGCCGAACCGGCCACCGAGGAGAAGCCTCCTTCCGAGCTTTCTTCGAGCCCGGCCGCAGAGACTTCGTCCCATGCCCAAGGAGCATGATTAGTGGACACGATTGCCAGCCTGTTCAGCTTCATCACGACACCCGTCTCATGGGTCATCGTCCAGTTCCACTCGGTGTACGGGAAGATCTTCGGTCCCGACACGGGCTGGGCCTGGGGCTTGTCCATCGTGTCCCTGGTGATCCTGATCCGCATCTGCCTGATCCCGCTCTTCGTGAAGCAGATCAAGGCGACCCGGGCCATGCAGACGCTCCAGCCCGAGATGAAGAAGATCCAGGAGCGCTACAAGAACGACAAGCAGCGTCAGTCCGAAGAGATGATGAAGCTGTACAAGGAGTCGGGCACCAACCCGCTCTCCTCGTGCCTTCCCATCCTGGCGCAGTCCCCGTTCTTCTTCGCCCTGTACCACGTGCTCAACGGCATCGCGACGGGCTCGACGATCGGCGTCATCAACGAGTCGCTGCTCGCCAGTGCCCGTAAGGCCCACATCTTCGGGGCACCGCTCGCCGCGAAGTTCACGGACGGCTCCTCGAAGGTGGAGGCGCTCGGTGCCTCCCTCACGGACGTCCGGGTCGTCACCGCGATCATGATCGTCCTGATGTCGGCGTCGCAGTTCTACACGCAGCGCCAGCTGATGACGAAGAACGTCGACACCACGGTGAAGACGCCGTTCATGCAGCAGCAGAAGATGCTGATGTACGTCTTCCCGGTCATGTTCGCCGTCTTCGGTATCAACTTCCCGGTCGGTGTCCTCGTCTACTGGCTGACCACCAACGTGTGGACCATGGGCCAGCAGATGTACGTCATCCGCAACAACCCGACCCCGGGTTCCAAGGCCCAGGCCGCCTACCTGGAGCGCCTCACCAAGCACGTCACGCACCACGGCAAGACCCGTCGGCGCAGTGAGAAGACCATCGTCAAGGCGATCGTCGCCAAGGGCCGGGACCGCAACGAGTTCGAGCGCACGTTCATCAACGCGCTGACCAAGGCCGGCCTCACGGCCCAGGCCGACGGCACCGTGGCGAAGGGCGAGGCCCAGGCCGTCGCGCAGACCGAGGACGGCGTCACGGCCACCGGTGCCGCCAGGCGGCAGCAGCCCAAGCGCCAGAGCAAGGCCCAGCGGCAGTCCGGCGCGGTGAAGGCGCCCGGCGACTCCACGTCGGCTTCTTCGGACTCGTCGGATTCGGCTGATCCGGCGGACACGACGACCTCGCTCGAGAAGACCGACGAGCCGCAGGACGCCAAGCCGGCTGCCCAGCAGGCCCCGAAGGGCGGCTCCAACGGCCGCAGCAGGGCCCAGTCCGGTCAGCGCAAGGGCGGTCCGCAGCGCCCCAAGTCCCCGTCCAAGAAGTAAGAAGGAGCCCATCCCGTGACGGAAGGCACCACCTCCGCCGCTGCCGAGGGTGCAGACACCCTGACCCGCCTGGAGCAGGAGGGCGAGATCGCGGCGGACTACCTTGAGGGCCTGCTGGACATCGCCGACCTCGACGGCGACATCGACATGGATGTCGAGGCCGACCGCGCCTCGGTGTCGATCATCA
This sequence comes from Streptomyces hyaluromycini, assembly GCF_002217755.1. Classification (GTDB taxonomy): domain Bacteria; phylum Actinomycetota; class Actinomycetes; order Streptomycetales; family Streptomycetaceae; genus Streptomyces; species Streptomyces hyaluromycini. The sequence continues at coordinate 796,706 of NZ_BCFL01000017.1, forward strand.
GCGACTCGGGCGGCCGCGACCTGCAGAAGCTGGTCGGCCGCGACGGCGAGGTGCTGGAGGCGCTCCAGGAGCTGACCCGCCTGGCCGTGCACCGGGAGACCGGTGACCGTAGCCGGCTGATGCTCGACATCGCGGGTTACCGAGCCAAGAAGCGCGCCGAGCTCTCCGAGCTGGGCGCCAAGGCCGCCGCCGAAGTGAAGAACACCGGCGAGCCCGTGAAGCTCAAGCCGATGACCCCGTTCGAGCGCAAGGTCGTGCACGACGCGGTCAAGTCCGCCGGTCTGCGCAGCGAGTCGGAGGGCGAGGAGCCCCAGCGGTTCGTCGTCGTACTGCCTGCCTGAGCGGTCCCCCCGTTGTACCGGCCCCGTCTGTTGAGCAGGCGGGGCCGAACTTTGTCAGCCTGGTAGTTCTGGTGGCCGGTGCGTGGAGCGCCGGCGCTGTACGGAAGGACGGTCCCCCGTGACGGAGGCTGCGGAGCTCCCCCCGGCGCCCGAGCAGGCGCGGGAAGTGTTCGGCGAGCGCTTCGCCGATGCGGTCCGCTACGCGGAGCTGCTCGCCGAGGCAGGTGTGCAGCGTGGTCTGATCGGCCCGCGGGAAGTGCCCCGTCTGTGGGAGCGCCACCTGCTGAACTGTGCGGTGCTCTCGGAGGCCGTCCCCGAGGGGGTGACGGTGTGCGACGTGGGTTCCGGGGCCGGGCTGCCGGGCATTCCGCTGGCGCTGGTTCGTGAGGACCTCAACATCACCCTGTTGGAGCCATTGCTGCGGCGCACCAACTTCCTGACCGAGGTCGTCGAGCTGCTCGGTCTGGACCATGTCACCGTGGTGCGGGGCCGCGCCGAGGAGGTCATGGGCAAGCTGCCTCCGGTGCATGTGGTGACGGCCCGTGCCGTGGCCCCGCTGGACCGGCTGGCCGCCTGGGGCATCCCGCTGCTGCGTCCTTACGGCGAGATGCTCGCCCTCAAGGGGGACACGGCGGAGGAGGAGCTGAAAGCCGCGTCTACCGCGCTGACCAAGTTGGGTGCGGTGACCACGTCCATCCTGCATGTGGGTGAGGGCGTGGTGGATCCGCTGTCGACCGTCGTCCGTGTGGAGGTCGGGGAGAGCCCGGGCGGTGTGCGCTTCGCGGCCAAGCGTGCGAAGGCGGCCCGTACAGGGAGGGCACGTAGGCGCCGCTGATCCGTCCTGACGACCAGACGTACTCCACACAAGCTGCCAAACCTATGCATGACGGAGTGTCGCGGCTTTTCGGTACCGCTCGCTGTGCATCGTGTTTCACGTGAAACGTCGCTCACTGCTACACGGCATCATCGGCCGGGGCCGCGCCGCGGCCGAACCGCGCGACCGAAAGCCCCTCGGTTCCCTCAGAGAGGGGGCCTCTGGTGACACTCCGTCCTCCCTGCGGGGCACGGAGTTGTCCACAGAGGTGGATTTCTCCACAGAACACCAGGCCTCACTGGTTCGCGACCCCGAAGGCATGGGAGGCTCTGTTCATTGCGAGCCTGAAGTCGAGGAGAGTGAATCCTTGCGGTCCGACGCCAACATCGCGGGACCGATGACCGATCCGGTCCCCGGTCCCCGTACCGAGTCGATGGGGGTGGATGTTTCACGTGAAACACCGCCCCCTATGGACGACACTCCCATCGGTCGTGCTGCCCAACTCGCTGTGGAGGCTCTGGGCCGTGCCGGCGAAGGTCTGCCACGTCCGGAGCAGACCAGAGTCATGGTGGTCGCCAACCAGAAGGGCGGTGTCGGCAAGACGACCACAACGGTCAACCTTGCCGCGTCCCTGGCCCTGCACGGCAGCCGCGTCCTGGTGATCGACCTCGACCCACAGGGCAATGCGTCCACTGCGCTGGGTATCGACCATCACGCCGAAGTTCCGTCCATCTACGACGTGTTGGTCGAGAGCAAGCCGCTGGCCGAGGTCGTCCAGCCGGTGGTGGACGTCGAGGGTCTCTTCTGTGCCCCCGCCACGATTGATCTCGCCGGTGCGGAGATCGAGCTGGTGTCCCTGGTGGCACGGGAGAGCCGGCTGCAACGGGCGATCCAGGCGTATGAGCAGCCGCTGGACTACATCCTCATCGACTGCCCGCCCTCGCTCGGCTTGCTGACGGTCAACGCGCTCGTCGCGGGCGCCGAGGTGCTCATCCCGATCCAGTGCGAGTACTACGCGCTGGAGGGCCTCGGCCAGCTGCTGCGCAACGTCGACCTGGTGCGGGGGCACCTCAACCCCGACCTGCACGTGTCGACCATCCTGCTCACCATGTACGACGGCCGGACGCGTCTCGCGTCCCAGGTCGCGGACGAGGTGCGCAGCCACTTCGGTGACGAGGTGCTGCGGACGAGCATTCCCCGCTCGGTCCGCATCTCAGAGGCGCCGAGCTACGGGCAGACGGTACTGACCTACGATCCTGGATCGAGCGGTGCCCTCTCCTACCTTGAGGCGGCCCGAGAAATCGCGCTGAAGGGCATCGGGGTCAGCTACGACCCGACGCAGGCCCATATCGGTGCTCAGACCAACCCGAACATGGTGGAGGGGATCCAGTGAGCGAGCGACGGAGGGGGCTGGGTCGTGGGCTCGGTGCACTGATCCCAACTGCCCCGACCGAGAAGAACCCGGCCCAGACGGCCGTGGGGGGAACGGTAGCGCCGTCCCCCGCCGCGGTTCCGGTGCTGACGACCGACCGTGGGGTCGCCGCGGCCAAGGTGACGACGCTGCCGGCTGTTTCACATGAAACCGAGGAACTGTCGGTGTTCGGAGTCGCAGGTGGCGTGGAGACGCCTGCTCCTCCGATGGGCGCCCACTTCGCGGAGATCCCCCTCGACGACATCGCGCCGAACCCGCGTCAGCCGCGTGAGGTCTTCGACGAGGACGCTCTCCAGGAGCTGGTCACCTCCATCCAAGAGGTCGGCCTCCTCCAGCCCGTCGTCGTACGGCAGTTGGGTCCCTCTCGCTACGAGCTCATCATGGGCGAGCGGCGCTGGCGGGCCTGCCGTGAGGCCGGACTCGACGCAATCCCGGCGATCGTCCGGGCGACGGACGACGACAAGCTCCTCCTGGACGCATTGTTGGAGAACCTGCACCGCGCCCAGCTGAACCCGCTGGAAGAGGCCGCTGCCTACGACCAGCTGCTGAAGGACTTCAACTGCACGCACGACCAGCTGGCCGACCGCATCGGGCGCTCCCGCCCGCAGGTCTCCAACACCCTGCGACTGCTGAAGCTCTCCCCGGCGGTCCAGCGCCGGGTGGCCGCCGGAGTCCTGTCGGCCGGGCACGCCCGGGCGCTGCTCTCCGTCGATGACTCGGAGGAGCAGGACCGGCTGGCCCACCGGATCGTCGCCGAGGGGCTGTCGGTGCGGGCCGTCGAGGAGATCGTGACCCTCATGGGCTCGCGACCCCAGACGACGACGCGCGCCAAGGGACCGCGGGCCGGCGCCCGGGTCTCCCCGGCGCTGAGCGACCTCGCGACCCGGCTCTCGGACCGCTTCGAGACGCGGGTGAAGGTCGACCTGGGGCAGAAGAAGGGCAAGATCACCGTCGAGTTCGCCTCGATGGAAGACCTTGAGCGGATCCTCGGCTCGCTCGCCCCGGGCGAGGGGCCGGTCCTGCACCAGGGCCTCCACGACGGAGACTCCTCGGCCTCTGAGGGATCCGAGGAGTTCGAGGACTGACCGTCCCGCCGACCGGACGTTTCCCGTCCGGTCGGCGCCTCGTCGCTCAGGGAGCGGACCATGTCCGGTGTGTAACGGAACGCGGTCCGCTCTTTGCTTTCAGGCGGTATCGATGGAATCGCTGTGTGGATACGATGCGAACGGTATGGCGCATCCACCCGACAGCTGGCAGCACCTCTGAGAGAGGCGGGGGCCATGCGATCGATGAGCCGCACCGGACTGGTGAGCGCGGGTCTGGGACTGGGCGCGACCGTCGGATTCTTCGGCAGTCTGCTCAGGGAACGCAGCGCTCTGACAGCCGCTCGCGATGCTGCGGGCGAAGGAAGCGAGGAACAGCCTTCATGGGGCGTCGGCTCGTACCGCTCACGCTGGACAACCTTCAGGACCTTCCCCAGCGCTGTCGCTCGTGTGTCTTCTGGGAACTGGATCCCGTCAGCGGCGAAGCAGCGGTGAGAGCGGGTACACCCGCGCTGGAGAAAGAATCCTGGATCTCCGCCGTCCTGCTCGACTGGGGATCGTGCGGCCGGGTGGTCTATGTCGACGACGTACCGGTGGGCTTTGTGCTCTACGCGCCGCCCGCCTACGTCCCGCGCTCCACGGCGTTCCCCACGAGCCCGGTTTCATCGGACGCCGTGCAGCTCATGACCGGCTTCATCATGCCCGGCTATCAGGGGCAGGGCCTCGGGCGTGTGATGGTGCAGACGGTCGCCAAGGATCTGCTGCGGCGGGGCTTCAAGGCCATCGAGGCGTTCGGCGACGCCCGCTACAAGGAGCCGGCCTGTCTGCTGCCTGCAGAGCATCTGTTGGCCGTGGGCTTCAAGACGGTCCGGCAGCATCCCTTGCACCCCAGGCTGCGGCTGGAGCTACGGACGACGCTCTCCTGGAAGGAAGACGTGGAGATGGCGCTCGACCGGCTTCTGGGAGCCGTACAGAAGGAACCAGCGCTTCGGCCGCTGTGAGTGCCGCAAAGCGAATGGGCCAACCCTTGGGGTTGGCCCATTCGTGTTTCACGTGAAACATCACTCGGCGATGAAGTCCTCAAGGTCGCGGACAAGCGCGGCCTTGGGCTTGGCGCCGACGATGGTCTTGGCGACCTCGCCGCCCTGGTAGACGTTCAGGGTCGGGATCGACATGACGCCGTACTTGGCCGCCGTGTTCGGGTTCTCGTCGATGTTCAGCTTGACGATCTCGATCTTCTCACCGTGCTCGGCGGCGATCGCCTCAAGCGACGGGGCGATCTGGCGGCACGGACCGCACCACTCGGCCCAGAAGTCCACCAGGACGGGCTTGTCGCTCTTGAGGACGACCTCTTCGAAGTCGGCGTCGGTCACATGCTTCAGAGTGCCGGCCACGGCGGGCTCCTTTACTTGATCGTGCGGTGGGGCGGAAGGGGAAAGATCAGACAGCGGTCTTCTCGGGCTCGGCCTTCTCCTCGTCCGCGAGGGCGGAGAGGAAACGCTCGGCGTCGAGAGCGGCGGAGCAGCCGGTGCCGGCTGCGGTGATTGCCTGGCGGTAGGTGTGGTCGACCACGTCACCGGCGGCGAAGACACCGGTCAGGTTGGTGTGCGTCGAGGGGGAGGCCACCTTGAGGTAGCCCTCCTCGTCGAGGTCCAGCTGGCCCTTGAAGAGCTCGGTGCGCGGGTCGTGGCCGATCGCGATGAACAGGCCGGTCACCGGCAGGTCGGAGAGCTCGCCGGTCTTGACGTTGCGCAGCTTCAGACCGGCCAGCTTCTGCTCACCCTGGACCTCGGCGATCTCGCTGTCCCAGGCGAACTTGATCTTCGGGTCGGCGAAGGCGCGCTCCTGCATCGCCTTGGAGGCGCGCAGGGTGTCCCGGCGGTGGACGATCGTCACGGACTTGGCGAACCGCGAGAGGAAGGTCGCCTCCTCCATCGCGGTGTCGCCGCCGCCGATCACGGCGATGTCCTGGTCCTTGAAGAAGAACCCGTCACACGTGGCACACCAGGAGACACCGCGTCCGGAGAGGGCGTCCTCGTTCGGGAGACCGAGCTTGCGGTGCTGCGAGCCGGTGGTGACGATGACGGCCTTCGCCTTGTGGACCGTGCCGCCGGTGTCGGTGACGGTCTTGATCTCACCGTTCAGGTCGACGGAGACGACGTCGTCCGGAACCAGCTCGGCACCGAAGCGCTCGGCCTGGGCGCGCATGTTGTCCATGAGGTCGGGGCCCATGATGCCGTCGCGGAAGCCCGGGAAGTTCTCCACCTCGGTGGTGTTCATCAGGGCACCGCCCGCGGTGACGGCCCCCTCGAACACCAGGGGCTTCAGCGACGCGCGCGCGGTGTAGAGCGCCGCCGTGTAGCCGGCGGGCCCGGAGCCGATGATGATCACGTTACGGACGTCGCTCACGGCTTGATTCCTCGTCTCTGGTCTACGTCATTCGACCGGTGGGAGTTCTTCTCAGAAGCTCTCACACCACCCAACGGATCCTAAGGGGCGCGCATTCCCGGTGTGTCCGGGCACACGGGGATCCCACACCGTACGGATTTCCACGCTGGGGCGAGACGATGCGCTTCCCCTCTGAGGCGGTTCCTGGGGAACACTCAGGGATGAGCCAGAGACTCCGTCAGGAGGACCTTGCCGGTGGAGGCGGAGGCCTTGCCGACACAGGACGCGTCGACGACGTACGCCGTCACCCGGGAAGCATCGGAGGCGTCCGGGAGTACGACGAGGTACGCGTCCTTCCCCTCGTACGTCCCCTTCTTCGCACCCAGAGCGTCGCCGGTCTGGGTGATGCCCTGGCGGACGCAGTCGGGTACCCGTGTCGAGGGCTGGAGCAGGATTTTCGGGCTCTGCGTCGAGTCCGGCTGGCCGGTGGCCTGGGATTCGACACTGAAGGGCTTCTGGGAGCCTCGCTGTGCGCTCGTCTTCGTGCCGAGGAGGTCCTTCACCTGGCCCTGGAGGGTGCTCTGGGAAAAGGTCACGGCGGAGTTCGTCGGCTTGCCCTGAGCTGTCGTGGGCTCATTGCCGCCGAGCGACTGGAGGAAGAAGGAACCGGCGCCCAGGACGGCTGCGGTGAAGACAGCGCCGAGGACGACCGTCCGGCGGCGTCGGCCGCGATCACGTCCGCGGTCCTTGCGGCCGGGACGGGTGGAGGCATTCGACCGACCGGCAGGACGGTCCCCCGGCGACGACATTTCGCGAGGCGATGTTTCACGTGAAACATGTGCCTCAGGTGCTGTGGCGTTCAGCAGAGCCTCGGCCGCGAGTGCGGCGTCGATCCGGCCGGCGACATCGGCCGGCATGCGCGGCGGACCCGGAAGCGAGCCCAGCAGACCCTGGATCTCCTCCAACGAGGTGTGGACGTCGGCACAGAGCTCGCACTCGTCCAGGTGCCGCCGTACTTCTGCGGTCCGGGTGGGGGGCAGCAGGCCCTCGGTGAGGTCGGAGATCTCCGCGACGTCCGGGTGCCCGGTCGTGTCTGTCGTCGAAGTCACGCTCGCCCACCTCCGCCCTTCACTGCGGCTGAGTCACTCGGCCCGGTGTCCTGTGGGCCCCTGTTGTGAGACCCCGCTGCGGGTGGGACGGATGTCCCCTCCGCCCGGTTCCGTGCCGGGTCCGGGTCATTGTCGTCACCGGTGTTTTCCGGCCGTAGATGGGTGAGCAGCGGAAGGAGTCTGGCTCTGCCGCGAGCGCAGCGGCTCTTCACCGTCCCTGTGGGCACATCGAGGATCCGCGCCGCCTCGGCGACCGGGTAGCCCTGCATGTCGACCAGGACGAGGGCGGCCCGCTGGTCGTGGGGCAGGGTGCCGAGGGCTTCCAGGAGCTGGCGGTGCAGGTCGTTCCGCTCGGCTGGAGCGGAGGCCGATTCATGCGGCTCCAGCAGTTGCTCCAGCCGCTCGGTGTCATCGACGGGAGCGGTCTTGCGGGAGGCGGCCTTACGGGCACGGTCGAGGCAGGCGTTCACGGTGATCCGGTGCAGCCACGTTGTGACGGCCGACTGGCCCCGGAAGGTGTGGGCGGCCCGGTAGGCGGAGACCAGGGCGTCCTGGACGGCGTCAGCGGCTTCCTCGCGGTCCCCCAGGGTCCGCAGGGCGACCGCCCAGAGCCGGTCCCGGTGCCGCCGCACGATCTCACCGAAGGCATCGGGGTCGCCCTCCACATGGCGGGCGAGCAGATCCTGATCGCTCACTCCGCCGTATCCGGCGCCCTCCGCCATCTGCCCCCTCCGCCTTCGGTGCCGTCGGTGAGACGTCAGCCTGTGAACTTCACTTCGGTGATGGCCTGCTTGTAGCCGACTCCGGCATACGCGGCCGAGTCGTTGCCCGAGTACGGCACGGCGGTGAGCCACACGAGGACGTACTGACTCTTCACCTTCTTGCTGACCTTCACCGTGGCGGTGTTTCCGGTGGTGGTGACGCTGCCGATCTTCGTCATCGAGCTGATCGACCCCGGGGTCAGCGAGTCGGCCGCGTACAGGTCGACCGTTGTGTGATCGCCAGCGTAGCGAAGGGAGATGGTCCCCGTGGTGAGTTCCTTGGCGGAGCCGAGGTCGTAGACGATGCCTACGCCAGCCTTGTAGGGGGCCAGCTCGGGACCGTCTGTGAAGCTCTTGGTCTTCCAGTACGTCGAGGTGTTTCCGTCGTAGGTCAGCTTCACGTCGCTCGGATGCTGGGCACCGCCGTCGGCGACGTACTCCTGGGCGTCCTGGATCTTTATCGCGGCGGAGGGCGCGGGGCTGGTGCTGTTCTTGTCCCCGTCGTCCGTCGGCTGGGTGTTGTTGGTGTCGTCGGACTTGTCGCTCTGGTTCATCAGGGCGTCCGCGAGCTGCCAGCTGCCCAGGCCCAGGGCGGCGATGAGGAGGGCCGAGACAGCCCACTTCAGGGCCTTGCCGGTACGGCTCTGCAGCGGGGGCGGCGGTGCCTGGAGCGGCTGCGTCACGCCGGGCGGCGTGGGACGGCCGTAGGTGCCCTGCTGGTAGGTGGTGCGCTGGTACTCGGGCGGTGCCGTGAACGCCGGCTCCGGCGGGCGGATGCGGGGCATCTCGCCGATCGCCTTCACCAGCTCCTCCGGCGTGGTGCACGCGGACTCGTGGCGGGAGGCGGTGGCGCCGTCGTTGACCAGAGCCCGCATGGTGAGCTCGGACAAGCCGCGGTGGACACCGGCACGTACCTGGTCGGGGGCGATCAGGCCGACGTCCTTGGGCAGACCGGCCAGACCGTAGGCGTCGCTCTCGTACGGCCAGCGCTGGGTCAGCGCCGCGTACAGCAGGGCGCCGATCGCCTCGGTGTCGGCGCGCTGCGGGGTGTCGGAACTGATGCCGCGCAGCGCCGCGTTCACCGCGAGGCCGCGGATGCGCCACTGGCCGGTGGAGGCGCGCAGGACGGCGTTCGGGTTGAGGCGGAGATGGGCCAGCCCCTCGCGGTGCGCTGCCGCCATGGCGGAGGCGATCTGACTGACCATCTGGTAGGCGTCGTGCGGCTCCAGCGGTCCGGCCGCGAGCAGCGCGGTCAGTTCGGTGGCGTCCGGGAGCCATTCGTGGACGACGTAGACGAGGTCGTTCTCCTCGACGGCGTCCAGCACCTGTACGAACCGGGGGTCGCCGAGCAGCGCGGCGGACCGGGCTGCCGCCAGCACCGCCCGGGTGCGCGCATGGTCGGCGGGCAGGATGTGCACGCCGACGGCACGCCGGAGTTTCTCGTCGACCGCACGCCAACTGCTGAATCCGTCCAGACGGGTGACGCACTCCTCAAGGCGGTAGCGTCTGGCCAGTTTGTGTCCGCTGTGCAGTTCCGGGGGTGCGGTCTTCTTCTCAGCACCCGCGGCTGAGCCGCTTCCCTGTGCCTTGTCGCTGTCCGTGTCCCGCTCCGGGTTCTGGGCCACCCCGTCGGCCGTGGACTGTTCCGCCTTGGCGGTCAGCGGCTTGTCACCGCTGTTGTCTGCCACGTCGACGGCAGCCGTGCTCCGTTCCGCCACCGTCGTTCCCTGCCTCCCCATCCGTTGCACGCTGTCCGACGCCGAAACCAATTGTGCCCACAGTCCTCCGCTATGCACGACACACGGCGGCGAACGATGGTTGTGCGCTTACCCCCGCCTCAACGACCCAGCCGCCCGCGCACCATACCCACGAGGGAGTTGAGCTCCTCGATGCGCATGCGACGCGCGGCGACGTAGAAGACGCCGAGCAGGACCGCTCCGCCGACCAGCAGCGCGGCGAAGGAACCGATCACACCCTGCCCCAGAGTGTGACCGATGCCGTAGCAGGCCGCACCACTGAGCAGCGCCGCCGGTACGGAGGCGATGCAGAGCCTGGCATAGGTACGGGTGACCCGGGAGCCGTCCAGGTCGCCGCCGAGCCGCTTGCGCAGCCGCCGCCAGGCGACACCCACGCCGATCGCGTAGGCGAGGCCGTAGGAGGCGGCCATGCCGGCCACCGCCCAGCGGGCCGGGAGCAGCATGTAACAGGCGACCGAGGCACCCGCGTTGACCGCGGCGACGATGACCGTGTTGTAGAAGGGGGTGCGGGTGTCCTCGTAGGCGTAGAACGCGCGCAGGACGACGTACTGCACCGAGTAGGGGATCAGGCCGAGGGCGAAGGCCATCAGCATGTACCCGATGTTGGTGGCCTCGCTGATGCCCGAGGAACCGAAGATCAGGGTGGACATCGGGATGCCGAGGGCCAGGAACCCGAAGGCGATGGGGACGATCGCGACAGCGGTCGTCCTGAGGCCCTGGGAGATGTCGTCGCGGACGGCACCCGTGTCGTTCTCGGCGGCCGACCGGGAGATCCGCGGCAGCAGCGCGGCCATCAGGGAGACCGTGATGATGGCCTGCGGCAGGCCCCAGATCAGCTGGGCGTTGGCGTAGGCGGCGAAACCGGTGCCGTCGACCGGGGAGTGCTTGCCGGCCGAGGTCGACAGCTGGGAGACGACGATCGCGCCCGCCTGGTTGGCGAGGACGAACAGGATGGTCCATTTGGCGAGCGTTGCCGCCTTGCCGAGGCCGTGGCCCCGCCAGTCGAAGCGCAGCCGCAGCCGGAAGCCGGTCTCGCGCAGGTAGGGGATCATCGCCAGGGACTGGACCACGAGGCCGAGGAGCACGCCGAGGCCGAGCAGCCGCTGGCCCTCCGGCGGGATGGTGGTGACCTTCATGCCGGAGTGCGCGGCGGTGCCGTACACCCAGATGAACAGGCCGAGGGTGACGATGATGACGATGTTGTTGAGGACCGGGGTCCACATCATCGCGCCGAACTTGCCCCGCGCGTTGAGGATCTGGCCCATCACCACGTGGATGCCCATGAAGAAGATCGAGGGCAGGAAGTAGCGGACGAAGGTGATACCGACCTGGTTGGCCGCCGGGTCGCTGGCGACCGGGTCGGACAGCAGGCGGATGAGGAAGGGCGCGGCTGCGATGGTGGCCGCGGTGAGGAGGCCCAGTGCCACCATGACGAGGGTCAGCAGGCGGTTGGCGAAGGCCTCGCCGCCGTCGTCGTCCTCCTTCATGGCACGCACCAGTTGCGGCACGAAGACCGAGTTGAGGCCGCCGCCGACGGTCAGGATGTAGATCATCGTCGGCAGCTGGTAGGCGACCTGGAAGGTGTCGCCGAGCAGGCCCACGCCGAGCGCGGAGACGATCAGCGCGGAGCGGACGAAGCCGGTGAGGCGGGAGACCATCGTGCCCGCCGCCATCACGGCGCTCGACTTGAGCAGGCCCGAGGCCTTCCCGCCCTTCTTCGCGGGGGCGGGCGCCGCGGCCGCGGCGGGCACGGCACCGAGGTTCAGCGTCTGGTCGGTCGCGGCAGCCGGAGGAGTCGGGGCCATCGGTGCCATCGGTGCCCGGTACTGCGGCATCTGCGCAGGGCCTCCCGGGGAGGCTGCCGGACCGGGTACCGACGGGGGCTCCGACGGCAGTTGACCGCCGCCCTGCTGCGGATCCCGGTAGCCGCTCTGCTGCTGATCGCGGAAGAGATGTGCGAAGGCGTCGGGCTCGTGGCGCTCCTCACCGGAGTGCGAGACCAGGTCGTCCACGCCCACGAACTGGGTCGTGCGCGGGTTGTCGCCGTACGGCAGGTACTGGCTCGGGCCGTCCGGCTCCGGCGCCGGGGTCTGGGCCCACACGTGCGGGTCGGGGGCGTACGGCGACTGGGCGGGCTGCCCGTACAGCGGCTGCTGCGGGTAGGTACCCGGAGCCGGCGGGGGGTGAGCGGCACGGTCGTAGAGCGCCTCGGCGACCGGGTCCTGGGCGGAGAGATCACGCGCCCGGTAGGGGTCCTGGTCGTAGGCGTCCTGGAGGTACATGTCAGCCGCGTGCTGCGGCGGGACCTGGCCGGGCTCCGGCGGCGGCTCGGGGTAGCCCGAACCGGCCGCGCCCTGGCCGCGTTCACCGTCGTACGGCGCGTTCATGGTTACCCCACCTCATCGTCCCGGGCCCACCGGCCACGACATCGCTCAACGGTCCACTCTCTCACCCGTCTCGGACGGGTCGGCGCTTTCCGGTGCGGTGTCCGGCGTCGGGTCACTCGGCTGCTCCGGGTCGTCTGCCCGGGACCGGGCGACGGACTCCTCCTGGAGACGATCCCCGTGGGCAGCGGGGTTCCCCGGCCCATCGGTGTCCTCGGTGTCCCCCGGGCTCTCGGCCTCTGACGGGCTCTCGGCCTCTGAGGCAACGGGAGTCTCCGGGGCGCCGGGGGCGTCCGGGGTGTCCTCGCCCGCCTCGTCGGGGCCGTCGTCCTCTTCGGCCCGCCGGGCGGCCGCCCGCTTGCGCTGGGTGTACATCCGGAAGCCGGCGAGGACCAGCAGCAGCACACCGCCGCCGATGACCAGCATCACCGTCGGCGTGACCTCGGTGACCTTCACGTCGAACTTGACGGGCGCGCCGTACTTCTGGCCGTCCACGGTGTAGAGCTGGGCGGTGACCTCCACCCGGCCGTTGGCATTGGCCGAGGTGGAGAACTTCACGGACTGGCTGTGGCCGCCGGACACCGCGACAGGCTGCTCGTAGTAGGGATTGCCGCCGATCTCCAGTCGGGTCGGCATGGTCGAGGTGAGCCGCAGGACGAGGTGGTCGACGCCCTGGACCAGATTGTTCTGGACGGTGACCGGGATGGTGGCGCTGCGGCCGGAGAGCTTGGTCTCCGACTTGTCGATCAGCTGGACCTGGCTGATGAGGTCGTCGAGCCAGGACTCCACGCTCGTGCGGAAGCTGTCCGCCTCACTGCCGCTGCCCCGCCACGACGTGGACATCTCGCGGTTTATGGCCCGCCCGAAGGGGGTCACCACCCGGGACTCGTCGGTGAGGATCACCTGGAAGTTGTCGAGCTTGTCCTGGGTGCGGGCGATCTGCTCGAAGGCCGTCCGGGGCAGTTCCTGCTTGCGCAGCGAGGACGGGTACGCGGACGAGGAAGGGATCTTCGTGGTCGCGCCGGGGTCGGGCTTGGCCTTGGCGGCCGCCGCGAGATCCTGGGACTGCGACCAGTTGCTGTCCTGTAGCGCGGTGATCGCCGTCGCCATCGCCTGGGCCTGGCTTGCCGACGGCATCCGCTGCGGGGCGACGACGATACTGCGCTGCTTGTCGGTCTGGGTGTTCAGCGCCAGGCTCTGGGCGAGGAACTGCTGCACGGCGAGCGTGGACGAGTCGGCCTGCGTCAGATCGCCCTCGAAAGCCGTGGACAGCCGCGCGTCGGCGACCACCGCTGTCGTGCCGCCGCCGATCGGACGGGCTGCCGAGGGCGTGTAGGTCAGCCCGCCGGTCTCCTGGAGGCTGTCGCTGCGGGCGATCACCTTGTCGGCACCCGCAGAGGTGGCGACCTTGATGATCGAGGGGTCGACGGCGCCGTTCACGGGCCACGCGAAGTCTGTGTTCGGCGTGACATGGAGCACGGTCTTCACGGTGGTGGTGGCGACGTCGGTGGCGTCCTTCAGGTGGCTCAGCGAGCCGGTCACGCTGGTGCCGTTGTGGGCGAGGGAGGCCAGGTCCGGGTCGGCGAAGGGGAGGGCCACCACTTCCCTGTCCGTCACCGCGTCCTGCAGGTCGGCCAGGAACTGCTTGGCCACCGCCTGATGGGTGCCGGCCGTGGTGGTGCCGCTCGCGCCCTGGATCCGGTAGCTGCGGGTCATGGCGTCGACCGAGGCCAGCAGATCCGGGTCGATCACCCAGGTGACGTCAAGATCCTTGCCGAGCGCCAGCATCTGGGCCAGCCGGCCGCCGGGCGAGATCTCCTTGGCGAGGTCGTCGTTCTGGAAGACGGGCGTCTGGAGCTCGCCCGCCCCCGTCTTCGCCGTCACATGGACGGTGGAGATCAGCGGCCACAGATACGTCGTCTTCGTCTTCGTGTCGGCCTCGGAGGCCTGCCACGGCAGGAACGTGCGCTGGATGCCGAGGACCTGGTCCCACTGCTGCGCAGACGTCTTGCCGGAGAGCGAGACGCCGAACTGGTACACGCCGTCCTGGCCGAGATCGAGCTTGTCGACCGGCACGGAGATGCTGAAGTGCTCGGCGACCCCCGGGTCGAGCGAGTCGAAGTCCTCGGTGTACTTGCCGCCGATCTCGGTGCCGAGGCTCGACTGGAGATCGTCGGAGTGCCGGGCGGCCGTGTCGATCTCGGAGCGCGTGCTGAGCAGGGAGCCCATCCGCAGGTCCACGTGCGCGTCCGTGACGGCCTGCTTGCCGTTGTTGGTCACCGTGCCCGAGACCGTGAGCGTGTCCCCGTCGCTGGGGGCGCTGGGGCTCAGCGAGTCCAGGGCGACGGACACGGTGTCCGAGCCTGCCGCCTGCGCCGGCGCCGCCGCGGGCAGCTGCATCAGTCCAGCCAGCAGGGGCGCACCCGCGAACAGTGCCCCGGTGCGCCGCAGCCAGCGGCGGGCAGGTGAGGGCGTCCCCTGGAAGTCTGCCGCCTCGGCCACGCGCTCGTCCGTCCCTCGTCGTCGTCAGTGGTCGTCGGAATGTGCGTCCACGCATGGTAACGAGGTGCGCTGAACGGAAGTGCCGCGGTGTGCTTCACAAGATCGGGAGATGAGATCGGACCGTCCCCTATATCCAGTATCGCCGGGGGATTCTGGTAAGCGGCGAGCGCTGTGCTTATCGGGGTATGGAGTGAGATGTCCCACCCTCTCCGCAGGGAGCCATTACATGGGGCGCTGCCGGAATATGGAGGCGCTTCGGACCGTCTGGGGCACGTAGTCTGTTCTGTTGTGCCGAACGCCAATGAAGTCAATCCCTCTGCCCTGAGCCAGGCGCAGCAGCGCGCGGTGAGCGAACTGCTGCGGGTGGCGCCCGTCGCCGACGACCTCGCCCGCCGATTCCAGGAGGCCGGGTTCTCGCTTGCTCTGGTCGGCGGCTCGGTCCGGGACGCGCTGCTGGGCCGGCTCGGCAACGACCTGGACTTCACGACCGACGCACGCCCCGAGGACGTACTGAAGATCGTCCGGCCCTGGGCGGATGCCGTCTGGGAGGTCGGGATCGCCTTCGGTACCGTCGGCGCGCAGAAGGAGGCCCGCGTCGGAGACGCTGTCAGGCCCTTTCAGATCGAGGTGACCACCTACCGGTCCGAGGCCTACGACCGCACCTCACGCAAGCCCGAGGTCTCGTACGGCGACTCCATCGAGGAGGACCTCGTCCGCCGTGACTTCACGGTCAATGCGATGGCCGTGGCACTGCCGGAGAAGGAGTTCATCGACCCGTACGGCGGTCGAGAAGACCTGGCAAAGCGCGTGCTGCGCACCCCGGGGACGCCCGAGGAATCCTTCTCGGACGACCCGCTGCGGATGATGCGCGCCGCCCGCTTCGCCGCGCAGCTGGACTTCGAGGTGGCCCCCGAGGTCGTCGCGGCGATGAAGGACATGGCCGGCCGTCTGGAGATCGTCTCGGCCGAGCGGGTGCGGGACGAGCTGAACAAGCTGATCCTCTCCGCCCACCCGCGCAAGGGGCTGACCCTGCTCGTCGACACGGGCCTCGCCGACCACGTCCTGCCCGAGCTGCCCGCCCTTCGGCTGGAGAGTGACGAGCACCACCGGCACAAGGACGTCTACGACCACACACTGATCGTCCTGGAACAGGCCATGGCGCTGGAGGAGAACGGCCCCGACCTAACCCTCCGTCTTGCCGCGCTGCTGCATGACATCGGCAAGCCGCGCACCCGCCGCTTCGAGAAGGACGGCCGGGTCTCGTTCCACCACCACGAGGTGGTCGGAGCGAAGATGACCAAGAAGCGCATGACGGCGTTGAAGTACTCCAACGAACTGGTGAAGGACGTCTCGCAGCTGGTCGAACTCCACCTGCGCTTCCACGGCTACGGCACCGGGGAGTGGACGGACTCTGCCGTCCGCCGCTACGTCCGTGACGCGGGTCCGCTCCTGGACCGACTGCACAAGCTCACCCGGTCCGACTGCACCACCCGCAACAAGCGGAAGGCCGCCGCGCTCTCCCGTGCCTACGACGGCCTGGAGCAGCGCATCGCCGAGCTCCAGGAGAAGGAGGAGCTCGACGCGATCCGCCCGGACCTCGACGGCAACCAGATCATGGAGATTCTGGGTATCCGCCCCGGCCCGGAGGTCGGCAAGGCCTACCAGCACATGCTGGAGCTGCGGCTGGAGAACGGGCCGATGGAGCACGACGCGGCGGTGGCCGCCCTCAAGGAGTGGTGGGCCGAGCAGGGCTGAGAATGCGCAGCGGGGTCATGTTTCACGTGAAACATGACCCCACGAGGACACAGTGAGGGGTGATGTTTCACGTGAAACATCACCCCTCACTGTGTCCTCGCTACGGTCTTGCGTGACTCTGCTGTGGCCGCCGGCTGCGCTCGAAGCGGGCCATGGCCACGGCAACCGCTGCGTAGATGAAGGCGACGGTGATGACGAGGGTCGCTGAGCGGCCGTCCGGCGGGAGCATCAGTGCGGCTACAGCTGCGGCCCCGACGAAGGCGACGTTGAAGAGCACGTCGTACACGGAGAAGATCCGGCCGCGGAAACCGTCGTCGACGGACGACTGCACGATGGTGTCCGTGGCGATCTTCGCGCCCTGGGTGATCAGCCCCAGGACGAAGGCGGCGACGAGCATGGGAACGGTCGTGAACGGGAGGCCCAGGGCGGGCTCCAGTACGGCGGCGGACGCGGCGCACACGACGATCCAGCGGCCGGGGCCGAGTCGCCCCGCGGCCCACGGCGTCACCACCGCGGCGGCGAAGAAGCCCGCGCCGGAGATCCCCAGAGCCAGCCCCAGTAGGCCGAGTCCGTCGTCCGGGTCCGACGAGAGGGCGTACCGGCACAGCATCAGCACCAGGACGAGCAGCGCGCCGTAGCAGAAACGCATCGCCGTCATGCTGACCAGCGCCCAGACCGCCTCACGGCGCCGCGGCGCGGCGAGGTGCCGTATCGCTTCCAGAAGGTCGCGTGCGGTGGTGATCACGGCCGTTCCCAGGCTCGGCTGTGTTGGATGCAGGTCCGGGCCGAGAAGGTCGGGGGCCATGGTCAGAGAGGCGAGGGCCGAGCACAGGTACAGGGCGGCGCCCAGCAACACCACTGCGGCATCGGAATCCGAGGCCACCAGCCGTACAGCGAAGGCGAGGCCGCCGCCGGCGGTCGCGGCAAGGGTGCCCGCGGTCGGGGACAGAGAGTTGGCGAGCACCAGCCGGTCGGTGTCGACCACCCGTGGCAACGCGGCGGACAGACCCGAAAGGACGAAGCGGTTGACGGCCGTGACGCACAGGGCGGAGGCGTAGAAGAGCCAGTCGGGAACGTGGCTGACCATGAGGACTGCGGTGGCCGCAGCCAGTAGCGCACGCAGCAGATTGCCGTAGAGGAAGATCTGGCGGCGGCGCCAGCGGTCCAGCAGAACGCCGGCGAAGGGGCCCACGAGGGAGTACGGGAGGAGCAGGACGGCCATGGCCGAGGCGATCGCTGCCGGTGAGGTCTGCTTCTCCGGGGAGAAGACGACGTAGGCGGCGAGGGCGACCTGGTAGACGCCGTCGGCCCCCTGGGAGAGCAGGCGTATGACGAGTAGACGGCGGAAGTTCCGCAGGCGCAGCAGGACACGCAGGTCGCGGACGACGGGCATGGGGCACAGCCTCACATATGGGGCCGCGCACAGGAGAGGGGTCCCCGGATCGGATGACCCGGGGACCCTCTGAGCCCTGGCAGGAGCGATTTTTTGGCGAACTTGATTTTTGGGAGCTTCAGCCCCCGGTGGTGTGCCGGGTCAGCGCTCGACGTCGCCGCGGATGAACTTCTCCACGTTCTCGCGGGCCTCGTCGTCGAAGTACTGGACCGGCGGGGACTTCATGAAGTAGCTGGACGCGGAGAGGATCGGGCCGCCGATGCCGCGGTCCTTGGCGATCTTCGCGGCGCGCAGGGCGTCGATGATGACACCCGCGGAGTTCGGGGAGTCCCAGACCTCGAGCTTGTACTCCAGGTTCAGCGGGACGTCACCGAAGGCACGGCCCTCGAGGCGGACGTAGGCCCACTTGCGGTCGTCCAGCCAGGCCACGTAGTCGGACGGGCCGATGTGGACGTTCTTCTCGCCGAGGTCCCGGTCGGGGATCTGGGAGGTGACGGCCTGCGTCTTGGAGATCTTCTTGGACTCGAGGCGGTCACGCTCAAGCATGTTCTTGAAGTCCATGTTGCCGCCGACGTTCAGCTGCATCGTGCGGTCCAGGACGACGCCCCGGTCCTCGAACAGCTTCGCCATGACGCGGTGCGTGATGGTGGCGCCGACCTGCGACTTGATGTCGTCACCGACGATCGGGACACCGGCCTCGGTGAACTTGTCCGCCCACTCCTTGGTGCCGGCGATGAAGACCGGGAGGGCGTTGACGAAGGCGACCTTGGCGTCGATGGCGCACTGGGCGTAGAACTTCGCCGCGTCCTCGGAACCGACGGGCAGGTAGCAGACGAGGACGTCGACCTGCTTGTCCTTGAGGATCTGGACGATGTCGACCGGCTCGGCCTCGGACTCCTCGATGGTCAGGCGGTAGTACTTACCGAGGCCGTCGAGGGTGTGGCCGCGCTGGACGGTGACACCGCTGTTGGGTACGTCGCAGATCTTGATGGTGTTGTTCTCGGAGGCGCCGATGGCGTCCGCCAGGTCGAGGCCGACCTTCTTGGCGTCCACGTCGAACGCAGCGACGAACTCGACGTCCTTGACGTGGTAGTCGCCGAACTGGACGTGCATCAGGCCGGGGACCTTGGACGCCGGGTCGGCGTCCTTGTAGTACTCGACTCCCTGCACCAGCGACGCGGCGCAGTTGCCCACGCCTACGATGGCTACGCGAACCGAACCCATTCCGGTTGCTCCCTGTGTGTACGAGTGAGGCCCTGAACGGGTCTCACGTGGCGGTGTCGTCGGGCGTATCCGGCCGGAGAGGTTCCCCGGACCGGGGCAGGACGCCCGGCGCTCCATTGGTGGTGTTCTGCTGAGCGGACCCCCCGGAAGCGGAACCCTTCAGGTCCCGCCCGGCCCGCTCGCTCTCGATGAGCTCGTTCAGCCAGCGCACTTCGCGCTCCACGGACTCCATCCCGTGGCGCTGGAGCTCAAGCGTGTAGTCGTCGAGGCGCTCCCGGGTGCGCGCCAGCGAGGCGCGCATCTTCTCCAGGCGCTCCTCCAGCCGGCTGCGGCGGCCCTCCAGCACGCGCATCCGCACATCGCGCGAGGTCTGCCCGAAGAAGGCGAACCGCGCCGCGAAGTGCTCGTCCTCGTACGCGTCGGGGCCGGTCTGGGACAGGAGCTCCTCGAAGTGCTCTTTACCTTCGGCCGTCAACCGGTAGACGATCTTGGCGCGGCGGCCGGCGAGCGGTGCGGCGAGGGCGTCCTCGGCGGTGCTGCCCGGCTCCTCGATCAACCAGCCGGTGGCGACCAGCGTCTTGAGGCAGGGGTAGAGCGTCCCGTAGCTGAAGGCACGGAAGACGCCCAGAGATGTGTTGAGCCGTTTCCGCAGCTCGTAGCCGTGCATCGGGGACTCGCGGAGCAGGCCGAGGATGGCGAACTCAAGGATGCCGGAGCGCCGGCTCATGGTCGCCTCCTCTCGTCTGCGGTTCGCTTATCTCGCTCTGATGTATCGGCTCGATACATCACGACGATAGATCGACCTTTCCCGTGCGACAAGAGGAGCGACGGTGAACGGGATCACATCACCGATTCGTTGGAGGCAAGTTGCCTGATTTGGGGTGAACTTCGGGGCTCGGCGGGTTTTGGTGGTGCGTAGTCTGTGCGGCATGCACACCACCGGGAACCAAGTGACGCCTGGGGGGCGTCCACGTCCTCGGTGCAGTACGGGTGAATGCAGGACCGACCACATCCGTACTTTGGGGGGACCGGAAACCAGCCGCCGTTCCAGGCGCGCACGGGTGCGCCTGCCCGAGGAGTAATCGTTCGATGAGCGAGCACCGTCGCAAACCGCCGCCGCCGCAGGGAGGCGGACGTGCCGCGGCCCGACGCGGCCAGTCCGGACCGTCCTCCGGCCGCCGTGCGGCACCGCGAGGCGCCACCGGGTCTCTTTCCGACTCCTATGGGTCCAGTTCCTATGGGTCGGACTCGGGCCCGGGAGGTGAGGAGCGTCCGTACGGCAGCCGTGCCGAGGCACGCCGGGCGGCGCAGAGAAGCACCGGAAACAGTCGCCGCAGACCGGCCGACAACGGGAGTCGTGGTCCGGGTGGTCCTGCCGGGCCAGGGCGTGGCAGAGGCCGGGCGTCGACGGCGCCCGGCAAGAAGCGCCTCATCGACTACCCCAGGGCGAACAGATTCGGCTGGCGCCGTTGGGTGCCTTCCTGGAGGCTCGTCTCGGGGCTGTGCATCACCTTCTTCGGCAGCCTGGTGGCGCTGGTCGGCGTCAGCTACGCCATGGTGGGTGTCCCGAGCGAGAACACGGCGGCCCAGTCCCAGAACAACGTCTATTACTGGGCCGACGGCAAGCAGATGGTCGCGACGGGCACCGGCGTCAACCGGCAGAACGTCAATATCGCCCAGATCCCCGAAGCCATGCAGAACGCCGTGATCTCGGCAGAGAACAAGACCTTCTACACGGACCCGGGCGTCGACTTCAAGGGCATCGCCCGCGCGCTCGTCAACATGGCCCAGGGCGGTGAGACGCAGGGTGGTTCGACGATCACCCAGCAGTTCGTCAAGAACACCTACCTCAGCCAGGACCAGACGCTCACCCGCAAGTTCAAGGAGATGTTCATCTCCATCAAGGTAGGCACCAAGGTCAGCAAGCCGCTGATCCTCCAGGGCTACCTGAACACCTCGTACTTCGGCCGTGGCGCGTACGGCATCCAGGCCGCCGCCCAGACCTACTACGGCGTGGACGCGAAAAACCTCACGCCGAGCCAGTGCGCGGTCCTGGCGGCCCTGCTCAAGGGCGCGACCTACTACGACCCCGCGGGCAACCCGGACATCGACTCCGCGGCCTCCCAGAAGGCCAACTACCAGCGCTCACACGAGCGCTGGGCCTGGATCCTCGAGGAGATGCACAAGGACCAGCACCTCACCGATGCCGAGTACCAGACGGCCATCAAGAAGTACCCGATGCCCCAGGGCCGCAAGGCGGTCAAGGGCATGACCGGTCAGATCAGCTACCTCGCCGACACGGCCAAGAAGTACGTCCTCGCGCACTCCAACATCACGGAGACGCAGTTCGACAAGGGCGGCTTCCAGATCTACACGACCTTCCAGAAGGACAAGGTCAACGCGCTGACCGCGGCCGTGCAGAAGGTCCAGAAGGCGCGCCTGGACCCGAAGAACCGCGAGAAGGACAAGTACGTCCAGTTCGGTGCCGCCTCGGTGGTGCCCAACGACGGCGCGATCGTCGCCCTGTACGGCGGTGCCGGCTACGAGAACAACCACTTCACCAACAACGCCGACACCTCCGGTGTCCCCGTCGGTTCGACGTGGAAGCCCTTCGTCCTGGCCGCCGCCATGCAGTACGGCACGTACAAGACCTCTCCTGACGGGGTCTCGCCGCTGAGCAAGTACAACGGCAACGACCATCTCAAGGTCCTGAACGAGGACGGCACCGCCGTTCTGAACAAGGACGGCTCGACGTTCTTCCAGAACAACGAGAGCAACTATCGCTGGGGGTACATCACCCTGCGCAAGGCGATGGAGCAGTCGATCAACACGCCGTTCGTGCAGCTCGGCTGGGACGTCGGCATGTCGCACGTGAGGGACGTGGCCAGCCGGTCCGGCATCCTGGACAGCAGCTTCGCGACCCTCAACCCGTCCTTCGCCCTCGGTACGTCGACTCCGAGCGCGATCCGCATGGCCGACGCCTACGCGACCTTCGCCGCCTCCGGCAAGCACGCGGACCCGTATTCGGTGACCGAGGTCAAGCAGGACGGAACCGACCTGCAGGGCTTCAGCAAGCCGAAGGTGACCAGCGCGATGCCCGAGGACATCGCGAACAACGTCACGGACACCCTGGAGAACGTGATCCAGAACGGTACGGGTACCAATGCCAAGGCCCTGGGCCGTACGGCGGCGGGCAAGACCGGTACCACCGACAGCAACAAGTCGGCCTGGTTCGTCGGCTACACCCAGCAGCTGGCCACGTCGGTGGCGATGTTCCGTGAGAACCCGAAGGACGCCGAGCTGCTCTCCATGAACGGCACCGCCGGCGTGGCGTCCATCCACGGTGGTGACATCCCGACCGCGGTGTGGACCGAGTACATGGAGTCCGCGCTGAAGGGCAAGAACGACCCGGGCTTCCCGGACGCCACCAAGGTGGGCGAGATCGCCGACGAGTCGGGGGCTCCCTCGCCGACGCCGACCATCAGCATCACGCCGAGTGAGACGCCCACCGAGACGCCGACCGCCACGCCCAGCGAGACGGTCACCTCCCCGTCGCCCACGGCGACGGAGACCTGCCAGTTCGCGTTCAACTGCTCCACCGACGGCGGTGACACCGGCAGTACGTCCGGTACGACGTCCTCGCCGACGGCCACCGAGACAACCGGCGACGGGAGCACCAGAGGCAATGCCAACGGCGGAGGAAACCTCTTCGGTGGGTCGACCGGCTAGCCGCGGTCCGACCGGTTGGTGACTATTTCACCCGCCGAAGTCTGTTTCACGTGAAACATGGGCCGTCGCACCGGACGAGGTGCGGCGGCCCTCGGCGTATTCCTAGAGAGGTACGGCAGGATGTGCCCCATGCCCAGTGCAGAGACGACGCCCGCGGGCGTGCGCGAGCCGGAGCCGGTGCGGCCGACCAGGGAAGACGAGGTCGCCGCCGCCGGGAGTGAGCTGATCGGTGGCCCCATCGGGCGGCGTGCCCTGCTCGGGACGTCCTGGTGGACGCCGCTACGGGTGGTCGTCATCGTGGCGGTCGGGATGTTCGCCCTCGGCATGGTCCAGAAGGTGCCCTGCTACGACAGCGGCTGGTTCTTCGGCGCGAGCTCCCAGTACACCCACGCCTGCTATTCGGACATTCCTCACCTCTATCAGGGGCGCGGTTTCGCCGACGGTCTGGTGCCGTACTTCGACAAGCTTCCGGGCGACATGGACTACCTCGAATACCCGGTGCTGACCGGTGTGTTCATGGAGGTGGCCGCATGGCTCACGCCGGGCAGCGGCAGCATCATGCTCCAGGAGCAGGTGTACTGGTTCGTCAACGCCGGAATGCTGATGCTGTGCGCCGCCGTCATCGCGGTGTGCGTGGTCCGCACGCACCGCCGGCGCCCCTGGGACGGCCTGCTGGTAGCCCTGGCACCCGCCTTCGCCCTGACCGCCACCATCAACTGGGACCTCCTGGCGGTCGCCCTGACGGCCGCAGCGATGCTGATGTGGTCCCGGAGCCGTCCCCTCGCGTTCGGCGTCCTCCTGGGGCTTGCCACGGCCGCCAAGCTGTATCCCGTGTTCCTGCTGGGACCGCTGTTCCTGCTGTGCTGGCGCGCGGGGAAGTGGCGGGAGTTCTTCATTGCCACGGGCGGTGCAGTGGCCGCCTGGCTCGTCGTGAACCTGCCGGTGATGATCTTCGCCTTCGACGGCTGGTCGAAGTTCTACACGTTCAGCCAGGAGCGGGGTGTCGACTTCGGCTCCTTCTGGCTGATCTGGGCGCAGAACACGACCACACCGCCCAGCATCGACTTCGTGAACACCGCGGCCACGGTCCTCGTGCTGCTCTGCTTCCTGGGCATCGCCGCCCTGACCCTCACCGCCCCACGCCGGCCACGCTTCGCCCAGCTGGCCTTCCTGGTGGTGGCGGCCTTCATCCTCACCAACAAGGTCTACTCCCCGCAGTACGTGCTCTGGCTGGTGCCGCTGGCCGTCCTCGCCCGGCCCAAGTGGCGGGACTTCCTGATCTGGCAGGCGTGCGAGGTGGCGTACTTCCTGGGGATCTGGATGTACCTCGCGTACACGACCAGCGGAGACGCTCACAAGGGCCTGCCGACCGACGGCTACCACTGGGCCATCGCCGTGCACCTGCTGGGCACGCTCTACCTGTGCGGCATGGTCGTGCGCGACATCCTCATGCCAGAGCGGGACGTGGTGCGCCGCTCCGGGGACGACGATCCCTCGGGCGGGGTGCTGGACGGTGCGGAGGACGTCTTCGTACTCGGTGCGGCAGCCCATCCCCCACGCCACGCCGTCCACTTCGACGGTCCGCAGGTGGAATGGGGAAGCCGATCCTCCGAGGACGGTTCGCTCTGAGCGAACAGCCCAGGTCCTCGACAGAGAGAGGGCCGCACACGGACTCCGTGTGCGGCCCTCTCTCTGTCCTGCGGTCGGTCAGCGGTCCACGAGACGGTCGAACTGGGTGGTGGTGTGCCGCAGATGGGCCACCAGTTCCTCACCGACCTTCGGCTCCGGGGCGTCCGAGGGCACGAAGAGGATCGACACCTGCATGTGCGGCGGCTCCGCGAACCAGCGCTGCTTGCCGCCCCAGACGAACGGAGCGAGGTTCCGGTTCACCGTGGCCAGGCCGGCCCGTGCGACGCCCTTGGCGCGCGGCATGACGCCGTGCAGGGCCTTCGGGGCCTCCAGGCCCACCCCGTGCGACGTACCGCCCGCAACGACCACCAGGAAGCCGTCCGAGGCCGCCTTCTGCTGCCGGTAGCCGAACCGGTCGCCCTTGGCGACGCGGGTGACGTCCAGGACCGCCCCGCGGTACTCGGTCGCGTCATGGTCCCCCAGCCACAGCCGGGTGCCGATCCTGGCCCGGAACCGGGTCTGCGGGAACTGCTGCTGCAACCGGGCGAGTTCGTCGGCCTTGAGGTGGCTGACGAACATCGTGTGCAGCGGCAGCCGCGCCGCGCGCAGCCGGTCCATCCAGCCGATGACCTCCTCGACGGCGTCCGAGCCGTCGGTGCGGTCCAGCGGCAGATGGATGGCGAAGCCCTCCAGGCGGACGTTCTCTATGGCGGAGTGCAGCTGCGGCAGGTCCTGCTCGCTGATGCCGTGCCGCTTCATCGTGGACATCACCTCGATGACCACCCGGGCGCCCACCAGGCCGTACACACCGTCGATGGACGACACCGAGCGGATGACCCGGTCGGGCAGCGGCACCGGCTCCTCGCCGCGCCGGTACGGCGTCAGCACCAGCAGGTCGCCGCCGAACCAGTCCTTGATGCGCGCGGCCTCGTACGTCGTTCCGACGGCGAGGATGTCCGAGCCGAGACGTGTGGCCTCCTCCGCCAGCCGTTCGTGCCCGAAGCCGTAGCCGTTGCCCTTGCAGACCGGGACCAGGCCCGGGAACTGCTCCTGCACGCGCTTGTGGTGCGCACGCCAGCGCGCGGTGTCGACGTAGAGCGTGAGCGCCATGGCCGGACCTCGGACCTTTCTGGATGGCTGGGGTGTGCCAGAGGAGTGCGGTGTGTCAGGGCTATAGAAGCACGGAGCGTGACGTCAGCGGCGCGACATGTAGATGTCGAGCGCCTTGTGGAGCAGCTTGTTCAGCGGGAAGTCCCACTCGCCGAGGTACTCGGCGGCCTCACCGCCGGTGCCCACCTTGAACTGGATCAGGCCGAAGAGGTGATCCGTCTCGTCCAGCGAGTCGGAGATGCCGCGCAGGTCGTAGACGGTGGCGCCGAGCGCGTAGGCGTCGCGCAGCATCCGCCACTGCATGGCGTTCGAGGGCCGCACCTCACGGCCGATGTTGTCGGAGGCGCCGTACGAGTACCAGACGTGCCCGCCGACGATCAGCATGGTCGCCGCGGAGAGGTTGATCCCGTTGTGGCGGGCGAAGTACAGCCGCATCCGGTTGGGGTCCTCGGTGTTGAGGGCCGTCCACATGCGCTGGAAGTACGACAGTGGGCGCGGCCGGAAGTGGTCGCGCACGGCCGTGATCTCGTACAGCCGCTGCCACTCCGCCAGGTCCTGGTAGCCGCCCTGGACGACCTCGACGCCGGCCTTCTCGGCCTTCTTGATGTTGCGCCGCCATAGCTGGTTGAAGTTCTTGTGGACCTCTTCCAGGGAACGGTTGGCCAGCGGCACCTGGAAGACGTAGCGGGGCTGCACGTCGCCGAAGCCGGCGCCGCCGTCCTCGCCCTGCTGCCAGCCCATCCGGCGCAGCTTGTCGGCCACCTCGAAGGCACGCGGCTCGATGAAGTCGGGCTCGATGTCGCGCAGCCGCTTCACGTCCGGGTTCTGGATGCCCTGCTTGATGGAGTTGGCCTCCCAGCGCCGGATGATCACCGGCGGGCCCATCTTCACCGAGAACGCGCCCTGCTGCTTGAGGTGCGCCAGCATCGGCTGGATCCACTCGTCGAGATTCGGCGCGAACCAGTTGATGACCGGGCCCTCGGGCAGGTAGGCCAGGTAGCGCTTGATCTTGGGCAGCTGGCGGTACAGCACCAGGCCCGCGCCGACCATCTCGCCGGTGCGGTCGTCGAACCAGCCAAGGCTCTCCGAACGCCACTCCGCCTTGACATCGGCCCAGGCCGGGACCTGCATGTGGCTAGCCGCCGGCAGGCTCTGGATGTACGCCAGATGCTGTTCGCGGCTGATGGTCTGCAGGGTCAGGCTCATGTCGGGGCGCTCCTCGGGCTGGTGTGTCCCCATGGGTACAGGGGCTCCGGCTCTCGCGCCGAAGCCTACTGCGCCTTGCCCACAGCCTGACTGGGCGTACGGCACCTACGCCCCGGCTCCTGTGCGGCCGGGGCGTTCCGCGGTGGTGCGGGGGTGCCGGAGGCCTACCCGAACAGCCCGCCGTTTGCCATGCCGATGAAGAAGCCGACGCCTGAGGCACCGAGACCCAGGATCAGACCGAAGCGCTCGCGCGTGGTGATCGAGATCCACTGCCCGTAGAGACCGGCGAGGAGGCCGATCAGACCGGTCCAGGAGCTGAGCAGGTGCAGGCTGTGGAAGAACGACGTGATGAAGGCGATCAGCCCGAGCGCCAGCGTCACTGCCATCAGTGAGTCCTGGAGCGGATGGGTCTTGCCGTCGGTGGCGAACAGGGAGCCGGCGGTGTTGGGTCGCAATGCCTGTGCCATAGGGCACCTCCTGCGGAAGGCGGCGCATCGTAGCGCCGTACACACCCGATGTGTACAGATTGAGGGCCCCGGCGGCCGGATTTCAACCGGAAGCGGGTGTGCGGGTACTCTGTACCCTCTGCACCGGTGTCTGCCCTAACCCTGGCCGGGATCCCAGCGGGAACCCCCGAATGTCAGTGGCGGCCGATACCGTTGCGCACGCATCACAACCCTCCTGCCACGGAACGACCGTGGCCGCTGAGTCCAAAGGAGGTGGGTTCCACATGCGTCACTACGAGGTGATGGTCATCCTCGACCCCGATCTGGAGGAGCGCGCTGTCTCCCCCCTGATCGAGAACTTCCTCTCCGTCGTCCGTGAGGGCAACGGAAAGGTCGAGAAGGTCGACACCTGGGGCCGTCGTCGTCTCTCGTACGAGATCAAGAAGAAGCCCGAGGGCATCTACTCGGTCATCGACCTGCAGGCCGAGCCTGCGGTCGTCAAGGAGCTCGACCGCCAGATGAACCTGAACGAGTCGGTCCTCCGGACCAAGGTCCTCCGCCCCGAGACCCACTGAGCTCTCCGCTCAGCCGATCTCGGGATTTCGAGTAGCAGCACAAGCAGCCAGCAGCAAACCCGCCGAGAGGTTCCCCCATGGCAGGCGAGACCGTCATCACGGTCGTCGGCAATCTTGTCGACGACCCCGAGCTGCGCTTCACCCCCTCCGGTGCGGCGGTCGCGAAGTTCCGTGTCGCGTCCACCCCCCGCACCTTCGACCGCCAGACGAACGAGTGGAAGGACGGCGAGAGCCTGTTCCTGACCTGCTCGGTCTGGCGTCAGGCGGCGGAGAACGTCGCGGAGTCGCTCCAGCGAGGCATGCGCGTCATCGTGCAGGGCCGGCTGAAGCAGCGGTCCTACGAGGACCGTGAGGGTGTCAAGCGCACGGTCTACGAGCTGGACGTCGAGGAAGTCGGCGCCAGCCTGCGGAGCGCCACGGCCAAGGTCACCAAGACCGCCGGTGGCGGCGGCCGCGGTGGCCAGGGTGGTTACGGCGGCGGTGGCGGCCAGGGTGGCGGCAGCTGGGGCGGTGGCTCCGGCGGCGGCAACCAGGGCGGCGCTCCCAACGACGACCCCTGGGCTTCCGGCACTCCTGCCGGTGGCGGTAACCAGGGCGGTGGCGGCTGGGGCGGCGGCTCCGGCGCCGGCGGCGGTGGCGGCTACTCGGACGAGCCCCCCTTCTAAGGGCCAAGGGCTCGTATCCCCACTTCTTGATCACACAGGAGAAACACCATGGCGAAGCCGCCTGTGCGCAAGCCTAAGAAGAAGGTCTGCGCTTTCTGCAAGGACAAGGTCACGTACGTGGACTACAAGGACACGAACATGCTGCGGAAGTTCATTTCCGACCGCGGCAAGATCCGTGCCCGCCGCGTGACCGGCAACTGCACGCAGCACCAGCGTGACGTCGCCACGGCCGTCAAGAACAGCCGTGAGATGGCGCTGCTGCCCTACACCTCCACTGCGCGCTAAGGGAAGGGTGACCGACTCATGAAGATCATCCTCACCCACGAGGTTTCTGGCCTCGGTGCCGCCGGCGACGTTGTCGACGTCAAGGACGGCTACGCACGCAACTACCTGATCCCGCGGAAGTTCGCGATCCGCTGGACCAAGGGTGGCGAGAAGGACGTCGAGCAGATCCGTCGTGCTCGCAAGATCCACGAGATCCAGACCATCGAGCAGGCCAACCAGGTGAAGGCCCAGCTCGAGGGCGTCAAGGTCCGCCTGGCCGTCCGTGCCGGCGACGCCGGTCGCCTCTTCGGTTCCGTCACCCAGGCCGACATCGCTTCGGCGATCAAGGCTGCCGGTGGCCCCGACGTCGACAAGCGCCGCATCGAGGTCGCTTCGGCGATCAAGACCCTGGGCGCCCACGAGACGTCCGTGCGTCTGCACCCCGAGGTTGCCGCCAAGGTCAACATCGAGGTCGTCGCGGGCTGACGCTGCGCTCAGCTTGAGCAGTAGCTGAAAGGGGCCGCACCCGTGGAGGGTGCGGCCCCTTTGGTTTGGCTGACGATGATGTGGAGCGGTGGGTGTTTCACGTGAAACGTGACAGCCCGCGCTGTTCACGTGAAACCGTCGGCAGTGCGCATTGGTCAGCGCGTCGCACCGGTCACGATCCACCGGCCGGAGCGGGCGCGCAGCCAGAGGGTGAGCATCCGTACGGTCATCATCAGCGTCATGGCTCCCCAGAGCGCCGTGAGTCCGCCGCCGAGGGTTGGGACGATCAGTGCCACCGGCGTGAAGACCACAAGAGTCAGGACCATGGCCCCGGCGAGATACGGCCCGTCTCCGGCACCCATCAGCACGCCGTCGAGCACGAAGACCACACCGGAGATCGGCTGGGAGAGCGCCACGATGAGCAGCGCGGGCAGTGCGGTGCTCTTCACGGCGGGGTCGCCGGTGAACAAGGGGAGAAAGAGCGGTCGGCTGGCGATCACCAGCAAGCCCAGGACCACTCCGGTGGCGATGCCCCACTGAACCATCCGCCGGCAGGCCTCGCGGGCGCCGACAGCGTCTTCCGCCCCGAGATAGCGGCCGATGACGGCCTGCCCGGCGATCGCGATCGCGTCCAGGGCGAAGGCCAGCAGACTCCAGAGGGACAGCACGATCTGATGGGCGGCGATGTCTGTATCACCAAGCCGGGTCGCCACAGCGGTGGCGATCATGAGGATGGCACGCAGCGAAAGCGTCCGGACGAGCAGAGGTACGCCGGCCTGTACCGAGGCCCGTATCCCGGCGGCCTCGGGGCGCAGTGAAACGCCATGCCTGCGTGCGCCGCGCACAACGACTGTCAGATAGACCGCTGCCATGCCGCACTGGGCGATGACCGTGCCCCAGGCCGAGCCGGCGATGCCCAGTCCGGCGCCGTAGACAAGCGCCGCATTGAGCCCGGCATTGGCGATGAACCCCGCTACGGCGACGTACAGCGGCGTCCGGGTGTCCTGGAGGCCGCGCAGGACGCCGGTGGCGGCGAGCACGACCAGCATGGCCGGGATACCGAGGGAGGAGATCCTCAGGTAGGTGGTCGCGTAGGGAGCCGCGGTGGCGGAGGCGCCGAAGACGTCCACGATGCCGCGGGCGAGGGGCAGGACGACGGCGATGACGACGGCACCGAGCAGCAGTGCCAGCCAGATGCCGTCCATGCCCTGACGGATGGCCGCCTGGAGATCGCCGGCGCCGACCCGGCGGGCGACGGCGGCCGTGGTGGCGTAGGCGAGGAAGACGAAGACGCTGACGGCGGTGGTGAGGAGGGCCGAAGCGATCCCGAGGCCGGCCAGCTGTGCGGTGCCGAGATGGCCGACGATCGCGCTGTCGACCATGACGAAAAGCGGCTCGGCAACGAGTGCGCCGAAGGCCGGGACGGCCAGTGCGACGATCTCTCGGTCGTGCCGCCGCCGGGTGGCCTTGGGGATCGGGGGAGCCAGTGACATGGGCGCTAATCTAATCGTCCACAGGTAAGAGATGCAATTGGCGAGTGACCCTTACTGGGGGTTGCGCGGTCCGCACTGTCGCGCACTGTTCGAAGCGATCTTGGTCCGACCGGGAAAGTTTTTCTTCTGCACAGCCGGTGGATGGGAAAAGGGCAGGTCAGAAGCTGTCGTGGACAGAGATCGAGGGCTTGTTCACAGGGCTGTCCACCGCGTCGTACACAGGTTTTGGCGGGTTCTCCACAGCATACGGGCGGTCGTCCACATGGCCTGTGGATAACCAGATTGGCTGACGGTGCCCGCGGGCCTACCGTGGTCCGGCACCCGCTCCTTGTCACGGCCTCGGAAACCTCACAAAACCGACGCGTCCAGAACCGGAATGGGGCGTCCTAGTTGTCAGTGCCGTGCCGTACAAAAGAGGGCATGGCGAGGTCCGCGGTGCGGACGGGAGGAGGTGGCTCGGTGAGCATTTCCGAGCCCTTGGACGATCCGTGGGCCGACGCCGGTCCTGGTGATCGTCTGCCCGCCTCCCGCCGACGGAACGAGGGCGGCCGCGGTCGGGACGACCGGCACGACCGCGGTCGGGACAGCGGAGACTGGGACGGCGGGGGCGCCACCTTCGAGCGGGTTCCTCCGCAGGATCTGGACGCCGAGCAGTCGGTGCTCGGCGGCATGCTGCTCTCCAAGGACGCCATCGCCGACGTCGTCGAGATCCTCAAGGGCCACGACTTCTACAAGCCCGCACACGAGACGATCTACCAGGCGATCCTCGACGTCTATGCGAAGGGCGAGCCGGCCGACCCCATCACCATCGCCGCCGAGCTCACCAAACGCGGCGAGATCAACAAGGTCGGCGGTGCCTCCTATCTGCACACCCTCGTCCAGACGGTGCCGACGGCGGCGAACGCCGAGTACTACGCGGAGATCGTCCATGAGCGGGCGGTGCTGCGCCGGCTGGTCGAGGCGGGCACGCGGATCACGCAGATGGGATACGCGGCCGACGGCGACATCGACGAGATCGTCAACAGCGCCCAGGCCGAGATCTACGCCGTCACCGAGCAGCGGACCAGCGAGGACTACCTGCCGCTCGGCGACATCATGGAGGGCGCCCTCGACGAGATCGAGGCGATCGGATCCCGTACCGGCGAGATGACCGGCGTCCCCACCGGCTTCACCGACCTGGACTCGCTCACCAACGGCCTGCACCCGGGGCAGATGATCGTCATCGCCGCCCGTCCCGCCATGGGCAAGTCGACCCTGGCCCTGGACTTCGCCCGTGCCGCGTCCATCAAGAACAACCTGCCCAGTGTCATCTTCTCCCTCGAAATGGGCCGCAACGAGATCGCGATGCGTCTGCTGTCCGCCGAGGCCCGGGTCGCCCTGCACCACATGCGGTCCGGCACGATGACCGACGAGGACTGGACCCGGCTGGCGCGCCGGATGCCGGACGTCTCGGCCGCGCCGCTCTACATCGACGACTCCCCGAACCTGTCGATGATGGAGATCCGCGCGAAGTGCCGCCGGCTCAAGCAGCGCAACGACATCAAGCTCGTGATCATCGACTATCTCCAGCTGATGCAGTCCGGCGGCAAGCGTTCCGAGAGCCGCCAGCAGGAGGTGTCGGACATGTCCCGAAACCTCAAGCTGCTGGCGAAGGAGCTGGAGGTCCCGGTGATCGCGCTCTCGCAGCTCAACCGTGGTCCCGAGCAGCGCACGGACAAGAAGCCGATGGTGTCCGACCTGCGTGAGTCCGGCTCCATCGAGCAGGACGCCGACATGGTCATCCTGCTCCACCGCGAGGACGCCTACGAGAAGGAGTCGCCGCGCGCGGGCGAGGCGGACATCATCGTCGGCAAGCACCGAAACGGCCCGACGGCGACGATCACTGTGGCCTTCCAGGGTCACTACTCGCGCTTCGTGGACATGGCGCAGACCTGATCCGTGCCGGGGAGCGGCGCTGGCCTGGCCGGCGCCGCCGAAATGAGCTCGACGCCGGTCCGGTCACCAGGTGGACTGGGCGCATGACGACATTCCAGGAAGAGCTGCTCCCCGCCACCCGGCGGGCGCTGTTGCATCGGATCGCCGTGGCCCAGTCCGAAGGCCGGGCGCCGTCACTGGTGGCGGCGGTTGTGCGAGGCGGGCGTGCCGTCTGGCATGGAGCGCGGACCTCGGTGGACGGACACGGACCGGACGAGAACGTGCAGTACCGGATCGGTTCGATCACCAAGACGTTCACGGCCGTTCTTGTGCTCAGGCTGCGTGACGAAGGGCTGCTCGATCTCGGTGACCCACTGGAGAAACACCTGCCGGGCACCGGGGCGGGGGAGGCGACCATCGCCGAACTACTCGCGCACACCGGCGGCCTGGCGGCCGAGTCGCCGGCTCCCTGGTGGGAGCGCACCCCGGGCTCACTGCGGCCGGAGCTGAGCGATGTCCTCGGTGAGCAGCCCCTGCTGCATCCAGTCGGCCGCCGCCACCACTACTCCAACCCCGGTTACACCCTGCTGGGCGCGCTGGTCGAAGAGCTCCGCGGTGCTCCCTGGGAGGAGGTGCTGCGGCGGGAGGTGCTCGAACCTCTGGGCCTCGACCGCACAAGCGCCCAGCCACAGGTGCCGCACGCCGGTGGCTGGGCGGTGCATCCCTGGGCCGACGCCATGCTCCCCGAGCCGTTGGAGGACCTCGGCCGGATGGCACCGGCCGGGCAGCTCTGGTCGACCACCGGAGACCTGGCCCGCTTCGCCGTGTTCCTGGCGGCCGGGGACGACCGGGTGCTGAGTGCCGAGTCGGTGATGGAGATGCGCACCCCGGCAGCCCCCGCCGAGCCCGCCGATGTGCTGGACGGCGCCACCTACGGCCTCGGCCTGCAGATCCAGCGCCGTGACGGCAGGCTGCTCGTCGGGCACTCCGGCTCGCTGCCCGGCTTCCTGGCCAACCTCACGATCAGCGTGGACGACGACGTGGCGGCCGTGGTGCTGGCGAACTGCACCTCCGGCCCGCTGCTGTCCGCCACTGGTGCCGACCTCGTCCGCATCGTCGCGGAGGCCGAGCCGCGCATCCCCGAGCCATGGCGCCCCCTGGCCCAAGTCGAGCCTTCTGTCCTGGAGTTGGCGGGCCAGTGGTACTGGGGCACACATCCCTTCGTGCTGCGGATGACGGCCGACGGGCTTGTCTCGCTGGGACCGCTGACCGGTGCCGGCCGCCGGGCCCGATTCCGATCCAACGGCGACGGCACCTGGACCGGCCTGGAGGGCTACTACGCCGGAGAGCTGCTGCGGCCCGTACGGCGTCCGGACGACACCGTGAGCCACCTGGACCTCGGATCGTTCGTGTTCACGCGTCAGCCGTACGACGAGACGGCTCCCGTGCCCGGTGGGGTGGACCCCGAGGGATGGCGGGGGATTGGCTAGCGGTCGAGAAGTCGGGGGCGGTGTTTCACGTGAAACACCGCCCCGTGCGATCGCTCCGCTCGGCCACGAGCCGCTGAGGTTCAGATTTCGAGCTTGAAGCCCACGTGCGAGGCGGTGAAGCCGAGCCGCTCGTAGAAGCGATGGGCGTCGACCCGTGACGTGTCCGAGGTCAGCTGGACCAACTGGCAGCCCTGACGGCGGGATTCGTCGATCGCCCACTCGATGAACCGGGTGCCCAGGCCGCCGCCGCGCTCGTCGGCGTGGATACGTACGCCTTCGATGATCGACCGGGTGGCGCCGCGTCTCGACAGTCCGGGGATGACCGTGAGCTGGAGTGTGCCGACGATGCGGCCTTCGCGGACGGCCACGACCAGCTGCTGGTTGGGGTCGGCACTGAGTCGTTCCAGAGCGCTCAGATAAGGCGCCAGGTTGTCCGGTGATTCCCGCTGGGCACCCAGCGGGTCGTCGGCGAGCATGCCGACAATGGCCGGGATGTCGTCGGCGACCGCGGGGCGTATGTCAAGGTCTCCCATGTCCGCAGCCTATGCGGGCACGTGCAGCGACTCCACGGCCCGGACCAGGGGAGCCAGTTCCGGGTTCCTGGCCGCCTCGTCGAGGGCTTCGCGCAGCGCCGTGTCATTGGTGGGGCGAGCCTCCTCCAGCAGTAGCAGGCCGGACTCGGTGACGTTCGTGTAGATGCCGCGGCGGTCGGTCGGGCAGAGATAGCGCTCCAGGAGACCGCGGTCCTCCAGGCGCGTGACCAGCCGGGTGGTGGCGCTCTGGCTGAGGACGACCGCGTCGGCGACCTGCTTCATCTGCAGATGGCCCCCTTCGCCGTCGTGCTGTCGGCTGAGGACGTCGAGCAGGGAGTACTCGCGCACGCTCAGGTCGTGCTTCGCCTGAAGGGCGCGCTCGATATGTGCCTCGATCCTCCCGTGCAACAGGGAGAGGGCGCACCAGCCCTGGGCGAGGGCGGTGAGTGCAGGGTCCGTCGCTGTCATTGGCGTTTTTCCTCCGTCCCGGAGCGGCTGAACCCAGGATAGAGCAGGTGCGCAATATCCCTCGCTTGCATATAGCCCGCGTCTGCAATTATTGTGGAAGCACGTAAAGCGCACCTGCAATCGTCTGGGAAGGTCGTACCTCCATGCCTCTCGCGCTTCTGGCCCTCGCGATCGGGGCCTTCGGAATCGGAACGACCGAATTCGGGATCATGGGCTTGCTGCCCGAGGTCGCGGGTGACTTTGGGGTCTCCATCCCGACCGCCGGCCTGCTCGTCACCGGCTATGCGCTCGGCGTGGTGATCGGCGCCCCGCTGATGACCGTGCTGGGCACGAAGGTTCCTCGCAAGCGGATGCTGATGCTGCTGATGGGCTTCTTCATCGCCGGCAACCTGCTGACCGCCGTGGCCCCCGTCTTCGCCGTCATGCTGATCGGCCGGGTGGTCGCCTCCCTCGCCCACGGGGCCTTCTTCGGCATCAGCTCGGTAGTGGCGGCCGAGCTGGTCGCACCGAGCAAGAAGGCGGGAGCAATCGCGATGATGTTCACCGGCCTCACCGTCGCCAACGTCATCGGCGTCCCGCTCGGCACCCTTGTGGGGCAGCACGCCGGCTGGCGCGTCACCTTCGGCATCGTCGCCGCCCTCGGTGTCGTCGGTCTGGCCGGTATCGCCAAGCTGGTCCCCGAACTGCCCAGCCCGGAGGGCGTGCACCTGCGGCACGAGCTGGCCGCGTTCAAGAACACCCAGGTCCTGCTCGCCATGGCGATGACCGTCCTGGGCTTCGGCGGGGTCTTCGCGGCCATCACCTACATCGCGCCGATGATGACCCATGTCACCGGCTTCGCCGACGGCTCCGTCACCTGGCTGCTGGTCCTCTTCGGCCTCGGCATGGTCGGCGGCAACCTTGTCGGCGGCAGGTTCGCCGACCGCGCCCTGATGCCCATGCTGTATGTGTCCCTGGGCTCCCTGGCCGTCGTCCTCGCCCTCTTCACGCTCACCGCGCACAGCAAGATCGCGGCCGCCGTGACCGTCGCCCTGATCGGCGCCCTGGGCTTCGCCACCGTCCCACCGCTGCAGAAGCGCGTCCTCGACCAGGCGCACGGCGCCCCCACCCTGGCCTCGGCCGTGAACATCGGCGCCTTCAACCTCGGCAACGCCCTGTCCGCCTGGCTCGGCGGCATCGTGATCGCCGCCGGCTTCGGCTACACCTCCCCCAACTGGGTCGGCGCCGCCCTCGCCGCGGCCGCCCTCGTCCTCGCCTTCCTGTCGGCTGCGCTGGAGCGCCGCGACAGCGCCCCGAGCGCCGTGGTCACCGGCGGGACGCCCACCGGACAACGGGCGTCGGTCCACCACTGACCGCCCGCACTTCCCACCGCACGTCAGCACCGTCCAAGGAGAACCATGAGCACCACCACCGTCACCCCGCTCACCACCCAGGACGCCGAGTTCCTGATCACCGAGGCCGGCCGCGCCGCCGAGGCCGCCGGGGTCACCGTCAGCGTCACCGTCCTGGACGCCGGAGGCCATCTGCTGGCCTTCCGACGGGACGACCGCGCTGTGTTGATCTCCGGCGAGACCAGCACCCGCAAGGCCTACACGGCGCTCCAGCTGAACACCCCCACCGCCGACCTCGTCGACGCCGTCCAGCCCGGCGGCCTCTTCCACACCCTGCCCACGGCCCTCGACCGGCCGCTGCTGTTCATCGCGGGCGGAGTCCCCGTCCAGCGGGACGGCCGGCTCATCGGGGCGATCGGTGTCGGCGGCGGTGCGCCCGACCAGGACCACGGGTTCGCCTCCGCCGCTGTACAGGCACTCGCGTGACAGCAGCCCCGCTTGACGTGAACGCCGGCTCCCCCAGGGAGCCGGCGTTCCATGCGTCGAAGGACTCTCAGCCTGCCGCGACCGTCAGTGGCGCGAACCGGCGTGTCCAGTCCCCCGGTGACTCGGTGATGCCGTAGGTCATGACGGAGTTCATGGCGGCGGAGGCCAGCCCGCGCGCCTTCGCCCAGGCCAGCAGTTCCTCGTGCCGGACGTCGATGTCGGTACGGAGCGGACGATCGGTGTGGGCGGCGAGCGAGGCGATCAGGGACTTCGCCGTCTCGGTGTCACGGGCGATCAGCGGCCCGACGACATGCGTGTCCATGTTGGGCCAGGCGGCCGCGTATCCGACGATCCGCCCGTCGTCCACGGCGACACGCAGCAGGTCCGAGAACGCGGGCAGCCGAGTGATCAGAAGGGTGCGGTCGGCGCCGAACACCTCCTCGTCCAGCCGGAGGATGGAACCGAGGTCCTCGGCGGTGGCCGGCCGGGTCGCCACCAGGGGCTCGGTTCCGCCCGGTGTGAAGGGCCCGGACAGCATCTCCGAACGTCCTGTGACCTTGAACCCCAGCTCCTCGTAGAGCGGACGGCCGTACGGCGTCGCGTACAGGGTCAGGGGAGTCGTCCCCATCGCCGAGACGATGTGCCGCATCAGCCGGCGCCCGATGCCCTGGCGGGCGTGCCGTTCGGCGACCAGGACCATGCCGACCGCGCCGAGATGCGGGCGTTCCCTCGGGCCGTACTCCGTGACGACGCAGGCGGCGACCAGGCCTCCGCCGGGGTCGTCGATGCCGTATCCCTTCCCGGCGGTGAGGAGCAAGCGCCACTTGTGTTCCTCACGGGGCCACCCCCGATCCTCGGACAGGTCGGCGCAGGCGCTGAGATCGCGCGGCGTCAGTCGGCGAATGGGCAGAGCGGCGTCGGAAGGAGTTGACACGCAGGTCAGGCTTGCCGACCGAGACCCCCGGCGTCCACCCGTTTCAGGGCACACGCACCCGCTTTTGGCCATGTCGTAGCCCCCGGCTCAGCCCCTGGACAGACCCGCGACGTTTCACGTGAAACATCGCCGTATGGCAGCCATCGGTGGCCGCACCGAGGGGCCACGACTGCTTCCCGTTAGCCTCGGGACCATGGCGAGACTTCATCTCTTCGATCTCGACGGCACATTGCTGCACGGCACCTCCGCACCCGTCGAAATATCCCGTCAACTCGGTCTGGAAGCAGAGACCATGGAGCTCGACCTGGCCATTTCGGCGGGACGGATAGATCCGCCGGAGTATGCGACGCGGGTGTACACCCTTTGGGCCGAGCTGACCGACGCGCATGTGAAGGCGGCATTCGACGGCGCGCCGTGGCTCGCCCGTATCCGGGACGTCTGGACCGAGATCAGGGGATCGGGGGACTACTGTGCGGTGGTCTCGCTGTCGCCCTCGTTCTTCGTGGAACGTCTGCTGGACTGGGGAGTCCATGCGGCCTTCGGATCGCGCTTCCCGGCGGTGCCGTTCGTCGAACCGGTGGACCCCGCGGGAGTGCTCACTGCCGCCGCCAAGGTGACCATCGCGGACCGCCTGTGCGAGCAGTTCGGGGTCGGTCGGGCGGACTGCGTCGCGTACGGCGACTCGATGTCGGACAGGGATTTGTTCGCCGCGGTTCCGGTGTCCGTGGCAGTCAATGCGGACGGACATCTCGCCGGCCTGGCGACGTACTGCTACACGGGCAGGGATCTGTGGGATGCCTATGAATTGGCGCGCGGCGCCCGGTAATTGAGGGAACCGACGGTTCGCCCGTTGCCAGATTCACGGGGGAGGCAGGGGGGACTTGTGCGCGCGGCGACGGCCGGTAGGGTCGACTCCGGTTAACGTCCAGGGCGGGACGCTCCAGCGGGAGTGATTGCGGCCCATGTCACACTCTCGCCTTACTTGTCCGCACACGGGGAATCGCGGGTTGAATGTGGTCGTGTCGGCCACGGGGCCCGACCGGGGAGAGCTAGCCGTCAACGGGGGAACGCAAGCACCTTCCGAGTGAAGTGCGCAGACCGACCGCAAGATGTTCGAGGCGAGGGCACACCATGGACGCTCCGACCACCACGTCGGCGGGCAACGACGGGGCCGGTGGAGGCCGCTGGTTCTCGCCCCATGACAGGCCCGCGTTCGACCCCTCTGCCGGACCTCCGATCGCGGCGCCGGGTAGCGGGCAGGAATCGCCTCAGGGCCGTCCTCCCGCGTCCGCTGAGCCTCGGGAGCGAATACGGCCGTCGGTGGAGCCGCCACGCCTTCAGGGGGCCGCTCAGGCCCCGCTCGGCGGGCAGCACGCGATGCCCGGCCCCTTCGTGCCCCCGACCGGGCACCCCGCACCCGGCACCTTCGAACAGCGCGTCCCGCCACAGCACGGTGTACAGCAGACGCAGGGCGCCTCCCCGGACGCGATCCGCATCCGCGGCACCATGGCCGAGGTCGGTCCGATCGCCGACAAGGTCACCTCGTACTTCTACGCACTGCTCTTCGTCCGCCATCCCGAACTGCGTTCGCTGTTCCCGGCCGCCATGGACACCCAGCGGGACCGGCTGCTGAAGGCGCTGCTCACCGCGGCCGAGCACATCGACAACACACCCGTCCTGGTCGAGTACCTCCAGAACCTGGGCCGCGGCCACCGCAAGTACGGCACCCGGGCCGAGCACTACCCGGCCGTCGGCGAGTGCCTCATCGGCGCGCTGAGCAGGTACGCCTCGGGCATCTGGGACCCCGAGACGGAGGCGGCCTGGGTACGGGCGTACACGACGATGTCCCAGGTGATGATCGATGCGGCGGCCACGGCCGAGTTGCGTGCACCGGCGTGGTGGCACGCGGAGATCGTCGCCCACGAACTCAGGACCGCGGACGTCGCGGTGCTCACGCTCCGTCCGGACCAGCCCTACCCCTTCCTCGCCGGGCAGTACACGAGCCTGGAGACAGCCTGGTGGCCGCGGGTGTGGCGGCATTACTCCTTCGCCTCCGCGCCCCGCTCGGACGGCCTGCTCACGCTTCATGTGAAGGCCGTCCCGGCAGGCTGGGTCTCCAACTCGCTGGTGCACCGCGCCCGCCCTGGTGACGTCGTCCGTCTCGGCCCGCCCGGCGGTTCGATGACCGTCGACCACACGAGGGACAACGGACTGCTCTGCCTGGGTGGCGGCACCGGCATCGCACCCATCAAGGCGATGGTCGAGGACATCGCCGAACGCGGCGCGCGCCGCCCGGTCGAGGTGTTCTACGGCTCCCGCACCGACCACGATCTGTACGACATCGACAACCTGCTCCGGCTCCAGCAGATCCATCCCTGGCTCGCGGTCCGGGCGGTCGTCGACCAGCAGGCGCACCTCCAGCTCCCCGACGCCATCCGCGGGTACGGCCCGTGGTTCGAGTACGACGCCTATCTCTCCGGGCCGCCCGGAATGATCCGCAACGGGATCACCGCGCTGCGGGACGTCGGCTTCCCCGCGCACCGCATCCGGCACGACTCGGTGGAGGAACTGGTCGTCGTCGGCGACTGATCCCTCATCCGAGATCCGGGGCGTGCATGGCCCGCACGCCCTCGATGTTGCCGTCCAGGTAGTGCCGCAGCGACAGCGGTACGAGGTGAACGGAGGCGATCCCCACCCGGGTGAAGGGGACGCGCACGATCTCGTACTCGCCGGCGGGCTCGTCGACCTCGGGGCCGTGCCGCAGGGCCGGGTCCATCGACTCCAGCCGACAGACGAAGAAGTGCTGCACCTTCACGCCGGTCGCGCTGCCGTTGTCGCCGATGTGCTCCACGGTGTCCACGAAGCAGGGCACCACGTCGGTGATCTTGGCGCCGAGCTCCTCGTCCACCTCGCGGTGCAGGGCGTCGACGACGGTGGTGTCCTCCGGCTCGACCCCGCCACCGGGCGTGACCCAGTAGGGATCGACACCAGGCTTGGTGCGCTTGATCAGAATCAGGTCGTCGCCGTCCAGGAGGACGGCACGGGCGGTGCGCTTGACCACGGGTCGGACGGTCATGGGAGAAATGTGGCCCAGCTGGTTCCACGTGAAACATCGCGAAGCGCCACCGTACGGACGCATCGCGTTAACTCCGCAGAACGCGCTCAGCCCCAGTCCGAGGCCGCGTGCTGGAGCCATTCGTGCGCCCGTGCCACATGGGGCATGGCGAGTGTGCCGGTGCGCACCACCAGGAAGTACGTCCGCAACGGCGGCACCGCGGGATCGTGCAGTGCCACGACCTCACCGCGCTCCAGAGCGGCCGTGCACAGATACCGGGGCAGCACGGCGAGGCCGGCACCCGCGACCGTACAGGCGAGGACCGCGCGCAGATCGGGCACAACGACCGTGCCCGAGGCGGCTGGGCGGCTGTCGAAGACGGAACCCCAGTAGCGCGAGACGAACGGCAAGGACTCATGGACCTCGACGACCGGCAGGTTCTCCAGAGCGGCCGAGCCCTTGCCGCGTACCGCGCCGGTGCCGATCTCCTCGGACCAGCGTGGAGCGGCGACCAGTACATGCTCCTCGTCGCAGAGCGCGGTGGCGGTGAGCAGAGCGCCGCGCGGCCGGACCGTACTGATGGCCAGGTCATGGTGACCGGCGGACAGCCCCTCCAGGGTCTCTTCGGCATTCCCGAACGAAGCGCGCAGCGCGAAGCCCAGGCCGTCGTCGCCGGCGAGCTCCGTGAGAGCGGGAAGGGCACGTTCGGCGGTGAACTCGGGCGGGCCGGCGAGGTGCAGGGTGCGCACCGAGGAGTCGTCGTCGAGGCCGCGTTCCGCTATCTCCACGAGGGCGTCGAGATGCGGGGCGGCCTTGTGGGCGAGTTCGTCGCCGATGGTCGTGGGGGTCACTCCGCGGGCCTGGCGCAGGAAGAGCGGGCGGCCCAGCTGTCGTTCCAGGGTCCGGATCTGGGAGGTCACGGCCGGCTGCGAGAGACCGAGCAGGGCGGCGGCGCGGGTGAAGGAGCCGGCCCGGTGCACGGTGACGAAGGTGCGCAGCAAGGCCAGATCCATCGCACGCCCTCCCGTTCGCCCTGCCCTTTTCCGGCCCCCGGGCAGGTCCCCAACTATAAATAAGTCGATAGGTCTCTGTCGCTACAGTGATTGGACACTGACGCAGAGTCAACTAGCCTTGGTCGCGCGGTTCTTGGCGCGCGAGAACCGGGACGGTCCGAGCCACGAGGGGGGAGGCTCGGACCGTCCGTTATGCGTAGCCGGACCCGTGGAGGCGTCCGTAATCCGGTCACCGGTCCGACTCGTCGAGCGCGCGCAGCACATCGGCCACGAGATCTTCGGGATCCTCCGCCCCGACCGACAGCCGTATGAAGCCCTCCGGCACGTCGTCCCCGCCCCAGCGCCGCCGCCGCTCGGCTGTGGAACGCACCCCGCCGAAGCTCGTGGCATCGTCGACCAGCCGCAGGGCCTGGAGAAAACGCTCGGCACGCGTGCGCGTGGGCAGCGTGAAGGAGATCACCGAGCCGTAGCGGCGCATCTGCTGCGAGGCGATCTTGTGTGCGGGGTCGCCGGACAGCCCGGGATAGCGCAGGGCGGTCACCTCGGGCCGCTCGCGCAGTGCCTCGGCGAGCAGCAGGGCGGTCGCGTTCTGCCGGTCCACCCGCAGCTGGAGGGTGGCGAGGGAGCGATGGGCCAGCCAGGCCTCCATGGGCCCGGAGATCGCCCCGATGATCTTGCGCCAGCGGCGTACGGCGGCCATGGCGGCCGCCTCCCGCCCGGCGACGTACCCCAGCAGCACGTCCCCGTGGCCGGTGAGCTGTTTGGTGCCGCTGGCCATCGAGAAGTCGGCACCCAGCGCCAGCGGCCGCTGGCCGAGCGGGGTAGCGAGGGTGTTGTCGACGGCGACGAGGGCACCACGCGCGTGTGCCGCCTCGGCGAGGCGCCGGATGTCGCAGACGTCGAGCCCGGGGTTGCACGGCGTCTCGATCAGCAGCAGCTTCGCCCCGTCCAGGGCGTCGAGCTGGGCGTCGCCGGCGGTCGGTGCGGTGCGCACCTCGATGCCGTACGCCTCCAGCTGGGCGCGGACCAAGGGCAGCACCTGGTAGCCGTCGGAGGGCAGGACGACCGCGTCCCCGGCGCTCAGCTGGGAGAAGAGCACCGCAGCGATGGCCGCCACACCGGAGGCGAACACCAGCGTCTCGACGTCCTCGCCAGGTGCCTCCAACTCGCCGATGGCCCGCTCCAGATGGGTCCAGGTCGGATTCTCGTCGCGCCCGTAGGCGTACGGTCCGCTCACCTCGCCCGGCAGATGGAAGTGCGCGGCGAAGACCGGCCCCGGCAGGGTCGGCTCGTTCTTGACCGGCTCGGGCAGCCCCGCGCGCACCGCGCGTGTGCCCTCGCCCATGGCCGCCTCGGTCATGCCGCCGTTCCCTCCACTTCGTCCCGTACCGCGGCGAGCAGCCCCTCGCTCGCCGCCTCCACCATCTCAAGGCACTCCTCGAAGCCGTCCAGACCGCCGTAGTACGGATCCGGTACGTCGAGGTCGTCACCGGCCGCCGGGTCGTACGCGCGCAGCAGGCGCACCTTGCGCGCGTCCCCCGCGGTGGGGGCGAGCCGCCGCAGGGCCTTGAGGTGGCCGGAGTCGAGGGCGATCACGAGGTCGAGCCGGGCGAACCAGGACGCCTGGAACCGGCGGGCGGTGTGGTCGCTGTCGTAGCCGTGCTCCGCGAGGACGCGGACGGTGCGCGGGTCGGCGCCGTCGCCCTCGTGCCAGCCGCCGGTGCCGGCGCTGTCGGCCTCGACACGGTCGTCGAGCCCGGCCTCGGTCACGCGGGCACGGAAGACGGATTCGGCCATCGGGGAACGGCAGATG
Source organism: Streptomyces hyaluromycini (assembly GCF_002217755.1). Taxonomy (GTDB): domain Bacteria; phylum Actinomycetota; class Actinomycetes; order Streptomycetales; family Streptomycetaceae; genus Streptomyces; species Streptomyces hyaluromycini. The sequence goes on from NZ_BCFL01000017.1 coordinate 840,249, forward strand.
TTGCCGGTGCAGACGAAGCAGACGCGGTAGGTCATCGGATGCTCAGTCCGTGTCGGGAAGGACCATGTTGAGCGCCCAGGACACGATCGAGATGATCAGACCGCCCAGGACGGCCGTCCAGAAGCCGTCCACGTGGAAGCTCAGGTCGAGCTTGTCGCACACCCACGACGTCAGCAGCAGCATCAGCGCGTTGACCACCAGGGTGATCAGGCCGAGGGTGAGGATGAACAGCGGGAAGGTCAGGACCTTCACGATCGGCTTGACCAGGAAGTTCACCAGGCCGAAGACCAGGGCCACCAGGATCAGCGTCCAGACCTTCTTGGCGGTGTTGTCGCCGGTCAGGGTGATCTTGTCGAGCAGCCACACGGCGACCGCCAGAGCGCCTGCGTTGGCGATCGTCTTGACTACGAAATTCTTCATGTGTCTGATCGTGACAGAAGAGATCGGATGCAAATAGTGAGGCGAGGGCGACAACCGCGATGAAGGCATTCCGGCTGGACGAACTGGAGGCGGAACGCGCCGCCAACGACGGGGCTTACCTGCAGTTCCTGCGGGAGCGGAACATGTCGGTCGGTCTCTACGCCCTCGACGCGGGCTCGCACGACCCGCAGCAGCCGCACAACCAGGACGAGGTCTACTTCGTCGTCAGCGGCCGCGCCGCGATCACCGTCGGCATGGAGACCACGCAGGTGGCGCGCGGCAGTGTGGTGTACGTTCCGGCCGGGGTGGCCCACAAGTTCCACCACATCAGCGAGGATCTGCGGGTTCTGGTGGTCTTCTCTCCCCCCGAGGCCTGATCTCGGCTCTCGGGGTTCCCTAGGGGAAGGGTCAGGGGAGGACAAGGGATCGGAGACCTCCGAACGGCCCCCACCCGGCTCTAGCATCGAGTGCAGGACATCGCATCGTGCGGGACGCACGAGACCGTACGTGCCGGAGCGCACGAGAAGGCGGAGGACAGGGCAATGCGAGAGATCTTCACGGGTCTGCCGTGGTGGGTGAAGTGGATCGCGGTGCCGGTCATCGCGCTGGTGGTGTTCGGCGGCCTGATCACGGCCGTGATCAGCTGGGTGGTCTTCCTCCTCTTCAAGCTGCTGATCTTCGTGGCGCTGGTCGGCGGACTGATCTACATCGTGCGGAAGTTCATGTCGAACTCCTCGTCGAAGAGCGACTGGTGAGGACCGTGGGAATCGGTGGCCGGTAACAGGAATCACCGGTTCCCTCGGGGGAGGGAAGTTTCCCGCACAGGCGGACCGGGAGCGGTGGCGGACGGTTAGAGTCGCTGACCCCCTCGCGCTCCGGGAGTGACCCTTGGCCACGCTTGACGCAGCCCCCGCACCCACGGAACATCCAGCACCCCCCGCCCAACGACGTTCCAGCACACCCCCCGTGCAGCGGCCGGCCGCCCCGGCTGCCCCGGGCGACCCCGCACAGCCGCACTCGGCCACGCTCATCGGCTCCGTGCAGCGCGCGATGCGCCTGCTGGAGTGCGTCGCCGGACACACACACGGCGCACCCGCCAAACAACTGGCCCGCGAGACCGGCCTCGCGCTGCCCACCGCCTACCACCTGCTGCGCACCCTGGTCCACGAGGGCTATCTGCGCCGTGACAAGGGGCTGTTCTTCCTCGGTGAGGCCGCGGAGCGGCTGAGCAGCAGCGGGGCGCAGCAGAAACGTCGCAGCGCGGTCGTCGACACCCTCGCCCACTGGCGCGATTCGATCGGTGTCCCGGTGTACTACGCCATGTACCGGGACGGCGAGATCGAGGTCATGTGCGTCTCCGACTCCCCGGGTACTCCGGCGGTGGAGGAATGGGCCGGCTTCCGCGAGACCGGGCACGCGCACGCCATCGGCCAGTGTCTGCTCTCCCAGCTGGACGAGGACGTCCGCCGCGACCATCTCGGCCGCTATCCCGTGCGCCCCCTCACCCCGTACACGGTCCGTGACGACCAGACCCTGCTGCGACGGCTGGAACGGACGCGACGGATGGAACCGGTGGTGGAGCGCCAGGAGTACGCACTGGGGACGGTGTGCGCGGCGATCCCCCTCACCGTCGGCACCACGGCCGCCACGATCGCCGTCTCCCTCCCCCTCCACCAGGCCGACCGGCTGCTGCCCGCCGTCCGGCAGCTGCAGGCCGAAGTGGGCCGGCACCTGGGGTCCCTGGCGATCGCTATCAGTATCTGAAAACTCACTCCTTGTGATCTCTCGTGTACGTTCAGCAAGATTTGACCACCATCAAAGGGATAAAACCCGGCCAGTCGGTGTCATATGACGGGGTAGGCAATGCGCGAGTCCGTACAAGCAGAAGTCATGATGAGCTTTCTCGTCTCGGAGGAGCTCTCCTTCCGCATCCCCGTGGAGTTGCGCTACGAGACCTGCGATCCCTATGCCGTCCGGCTCACCTTCCACCTGCCCGGGGACGCGCCGGTGACCTGGGCCTTCGGCCGGGAGCTGCTGATCGACGGGGTGGGGCGGCCGTGCGGCGAAGGCGATGTGCACATCGCGCCCGCCGACTCCGAGGTGCTGGGCGAGGTACTGATCCGGCTTCAGGTCGGCGGCGACCAGGCGGTGTTCCGCTCCTCCGCACCCCCGTTGGTGGCTTTCCTCGACCGTACGGACAAGCTGGTGCCGCTCGGCCAGGAGGGCTCGCTCGCCGACTTCGACGCCCACCTCGAAGAGGCCCTGGACCGCATCCTGGCCGAGGAACAGAGCGCCGGCTGAAGCGTTGCGGCACGGGGCGCACGCCGCTCCGCCGAGCCGCGTGAGGACGAGCAGGAACGCTTCTGCGTGTCCGGCGCCGGGCCCCTGCCGGAACGCTACTTCTCAGGCGGACCGTCCTGCCTCACCTCGTGGACGGCCTCCTCCCGGCCGTCCACCGCGCTTCACCGCTTTCGGCGCCGTCCCCGTCCGCCGCGCGCCGCGGCCGGCGCGGCCTCCACGGACTCGGCTGTCACCGTGCCCGGCCGGTCGGCCGACACCACCAGGGCCGCGAGCAGTGTGGTGACCGGCACCGAGGCGACCAGGCCGATCGAGCCGACCAGGGTGCGCACGATCTCCTCGGCGACCAGCTCGCTGTTGGCGACCGTGGCCACACTGCTCTGCGCGATCGAGAAGAGCAGCAGCAGCGGCAGCGCGGCGCCCGCATAAGCCAGCACGAGGGTGTTGACGACGGACGCGATGTGGTCTCGGCCGATGCGGATGCCCGCCCGGTACAGCCCGCGCCAGCCCATCGTCGGGTTGGCCTCGTGCAGTTCCCAGACGGCCGAGGTCTGGGTCACCGTCACGTCGTCCAGGACACCCAGCGAGCCGATGATGACACCGGCCAGCAGCAGACCGCTCATGTCGATCGACGGATACAGGCCGTGGATCAGGCCGGTGTTGTCGTCGGTGTTGCCGGTGAGCGCGGCCCAGTCGATGAACTCCGAGCCGAGCAGGCCGATCAGGCACAGGGAGACCAGCGTGCCGAGCACCGCCACCGAGGTCCGGGCCGACAGCCCGTGGCAGATGTACAGGGCGATCAGCATGATGGCGCTCGACCCGACCACCGCCATCAGCAGCGGATTCGAGCCCTGCAGGATCCCCGGCAGGATGAACATGGTCAGCACCAGGAAGCTGACGGCCAGCGCGACCAGCGCCATCACGCCGCGCAGCCGGCCCACCACCACGACGGCGAGCGCGAAGATCCCGGCCAGCAGCGCCATCGGGAACTTCCGGTTCACGTCGGTGACCGAGTACTGCAGGTCCTTGGGCGCGGAGGGCTCGTACGCGGCCACGACCTTCTCGCCCTCGTGCAACTGCCGCGACTGGTCGGGCTGCACGATCTCGGTGAAGGTACGGCCCTTGTCCTTGCCGGCGTCGACCCGGACCGTGGCCTTCTTGCAGGTGCCGCCCTCATCCTGCTTCGAGGAAGTGCCGTCGGCGGTGGAGGTGTCGCCGGTCGAGCCGCCTCCGGAGGCGTTGACCGACTTGCAGCTGACCGAGACGACCTTGGTGACCGTCGCTGCCTGCGTCTGGCGGTCGAAGCCGACGCCGGTGCGCTCGTGCGGCGGGGCACCACCGGGCCAGAGCACCACCAGGCCGACCACGACCGCGGCGGTGAAGGGGATCAGGATCGCCGCGATGACCTTGCGCAGATGCTTGGAGACGGGCGCGGCGGGGCCGTGGCTGTGGCTGTGTCCGTGCGAATGGCCATGACCGCCGCCGGGCCCGGAGCCGCTCTGGCCGGTGCTCGGACCGGGCGATTGGCCATGGGCCTCTCCGCGGCCGTGGCTGTGGCCGTGGCCGTTGTCGTGGGCTTGGCCGCTGTCGTGATGGTGGGCATGGCCGAGGGCATGCCCCTGGTCGTAGTACTCGCCCTGCCCGTGGATGTGTCCGTCACCGGCACCATGGCCCCCGTGGCCGGGTCCGCCACCCTGCGAGGCGCCGTTGCCGCGCCGCGGGTCGGGGGGCGGATAGGGGTGCTGCTGTGTCGAGGTCACCGCCCGATCATCGCAAGAACGGTAGGGGCCCTCTGTTCACCGCGCCCGAATTGACGCTAGCGTGGAGGCACCTTTGCACACGCGGGAGCTCGGAGCACCGGGCTGAGAGGGCGCTGACCTCCGTATTCGCGATGTTTCACGTGGAACGAGTGATGTTTCACATGAAACGCCGCCCGACGGAAGCCGCTGCGTCGACCGCCGAACCTGTTACCGGGTAATGCCGGCGTAGGGAGTAGGTCTCATGACCAACAAGGACGCACGCACGCCTGCCTTCAGCCAGGACGAACAGCCCATTACGGGTGAAACGTCCCCGGAGGCCGGGAAGTCCATCGGCTGGCACAAGGGGTATGTCGAGGGTTCCCGCCCCGATCTGCGGGTGCCGGTCCGTCAGGTGCATCTCACCAACGGGCAGTCGGTCACGCTCTACGACACCTCGGGCCCGTACACCGATCCGCTCGTCGAGACGGACGTCCGCAGGGGCCTGCCGCCGCTGCGGGAGAACTGGATCATCGCCCGAGGCGACACCGCCGAGTACGCGGGCCGGCCCGTCCGCCCCGAGGACGACGGGATCAAGCACACCTCGCCGCGTGGTGGCCTGCGCAACCTGGACGCGGTCTTCCCGGGCCGCCCGCGCCAGCCGCGCCGCAGCCGGGACGGCGAGGCGGTGACACAGCTCGCGTACGCCCGCCGGGGCGAGATCACCCCGGAGATGGAGTACGTGGCCATCCGCGAGAACGTTTCTCCCGAGGTGGTCCGCGAGGAGATCGCGGCGGGCAGGGCCGTACTGCCCGCCAACGTCAACCACCCGGAGATCGAGCCGATGATCATCGGCAAGCGGTTCCTGGTGAAGGTCAACGCCAACATCGGCAACTCCGCGGTCACCTCCTCCATCGAGGAGGAGGTCGAGAAGATGACCTGGGCGACCCGCTGGGGCGCCGACACGGTCATGGACCTCTCCACCGGCCGCAACATCCACACCACCCGTGAGTGGGTCCTGCGCAACTCCCCCGTCCCCATCGGCACGGTGCCGCTCTACCAGGCCCTGGAGAAGGTCGACGGCAGGGCCGAGGAACTGACCTGGGAGATCTACAAGGACACGGTCGTCGAACAGGCCGAGCAGGGCGTGGACTACATGACCGTCCACGCGGGCGTGCGCCTCCCGTATGTACCGCTCACCGCCAACCGCAAGACCGGCATCGTCTCGCGCGGCGGCTCGATCATGGCGGCCTGGTGCCTCGCGCACCACAAGGAGTCGTTCCTGTACGAGAACTTCGAGGAACTCTGCGAGATCCTCGCCGCCTACGACGTCACGTACTCCCTGGGCGACGGACTGCGCCCCGGCTCCATCGCGGACGCCAACGACGAGGCTCAGTTCGCGGAACTGCGCACGCTCGGGGAACTCAACCGGATCGCGAAGCGTTTCCATGTACAGACGATGATCGAGGGCCCGGGCCATGTCCCGATGCACAAGATCAAGGAGAACATCGACCTTCAGCAGGAGATCTGCGATGAAGCTCCGTTCTATACGCTCGGCCCGCTGACCACGGACGTCGCACCGGCGTACGACCACATCACCTCCGGCATCGGTGCCGCGATGATCGCCTGGTGGGGCACGGCGATGCTCTGCTACGTCACGCCCAAGGAGCACCTGGGCCTGCCCAACCGGGACGACGTCAAGACCGGCGTCATCACCTACAAGATCGCCGCCCATGCGGCCGACCTCGCCAAGGGCCACCCGGGTGCGCAGGAGTGGGACGACGCGCTGTCCGACGCCCGCTTCGAGTTCCGGTGGGAGGACCAGTTCAACCTCGCCCTGGACCCGGACACGGCCCGCGAGTTCCACGACGAGACGCTTCCGGCGGAGCCGGCGAAGACGGCCCACTTCTGCTCGATGTGCGGGCCGAAGTTCTGCTCGATGAAGATCTCGCAGGACATCCGCCGCGAGCACGGCGGGAGTCGGGGCGAGGTCGAGGCGGGGATGGCTCAGAAGGCGAAGGAGTTCGCGGCTGCGGGCAACCGGGTGTATCTGCCGATCGCGGACTGACGGCGGACCCGGGAGTGTGCCGGAGGCTCGGCAAGCGGGCTCCGGCACACTACCCCGGCTATCGGGCTCGCCATGCCTCGACGTGGGCCAGCACGTACGCGGCGAGTTCGGGCGGGTGCAGGTCGAGTGCGGCCACGGCGGTGGGGTCCAGCGGGATCCGGACCGGTTCGAAGTCGCCGGTGTCGGGGGATTCCCATTCGGGGCCGTCGCGGCGGTCCGGGTGCATGTCCAGCAGGTCCGCGAGGAAGAAGTGCTGTGTGACGGTGACCGTCCCGCCCGGTTCGGCCACGGTCAGCAGGGGGGTGGCGGGGCCGATCGTGGCGCCGATCTCCTCCATGACCTCGCGGCGCAGTGCCGCGTCCAGACCGGCGTCGTCGGGTTCGACGCTGCCGCCCACGGTCGTCCAGTACGGGGAGCCACCCGGCCATCCCCGGCGCAGGAGAACCAGGTGGTCACCGTCGAGCAGGACCACGCGCACCTTGTGACGGACCTTCATGGACACCTTCATGGAAGGACCTTCATAGAGGGGGACGGTAGCGCCTCTCATGGGACCAGGACGAGTTTTCCGGTGGTGCGGCCGGCCTCGATCGCGCGGTGGGCCTCGGCGGCCTCGGACAGCGGATAGGTGTCCTGGACGAGCACCCGCAGCCGGCCCGCCTCGATACGTTCCGTGATCCGTTCCAGCAGCTCACCGGAGGGAGCAGCAGTGACCCACACATAGCGCACCCCGCGCTCGGCCGCCTGGAGTCCGTCCGTTCCCGGGTCGATCGACGCGCCGACTAGCAGGCCGCCGGGGCGCAGCACATCGAGGGAGCGTGGTCCGTAGGAGCCGCCGACCAGGTCCAGGACCGTGTCCACCGGAGCCACGGCGGACTCGAAGCCGGTGGCCGTGTAGTCGATCAGTTCGTCGGCACCCAGCCCGCGCAGCAGGTCGTGCCGGCCGGCCCGCGCCGTGCCGACGACGTACGCCCCCAGCTCCTTGGCCAGTTGGACCGCGACATGGCCGACGCCACCGGCCGCCGCATGGATCAGCACCCGGTCACCGGGCCGGACCCGCGCCAGCACGGCCAGCGCCTGCCAGGCGGTCACCGCGGCCAGGGGAACGGCACCCGCGGTCACGAGCTCCAGGTTCCCGGGAGCGGGGGCCAGCGCCTCGGCCGGTGCGGCGGTGAACTCGGCGTACGCACCACGCCGGGACACCGGCAGCATGCCGTACACCCTGTCGCCCGGGGCGAACCGTGTCACGCCCTCGCCGACCCGCTCGACGACACCGGCGACATCGTTGCCCGGCGTCCACGGCAGCTCGACCAGCTCCGGCACCCGGCCGGAGCGGAGCACCGTGTCGCCGGGATTGACCCCGGCACCGGCGACCCGCAGCAGCACCTCGCCGGGGCCCGGCTCCGGTATGCCGGTCTCGGCGTACTCCAGCGTCTCGGGACCACCGAACACGGACTGGACGACGGCATGCATACGGGCGGACATCAGGACTCCTCGTCGGCGGGGCTCGGGTCGCGGCGGGTCGCGGCGCGTCCCATGCTCGGTCCCGGCAACGGGCCTGTGGAAGAAGGCACTTCTCTGATATCGAGGTTCCTCATGGATACCGGCTTCGACCTGAGAGAACACGGCGGCGTGGACGTCTTCCTGCGCGACTGCCCCACCCGTGCCGTGCTGGATGTGATCGCCGGCAAGTGGACCATGCTGGTGCTGGTGGCCCTTGCTGACGGCCGGCCCATGCGGTTCGCGGAGCTGCGCAGACGGCTGGACGGTGTGACACCGAAGGTGCTGACGCAGACCCTGCGGGCGCTGGAGCGGGAGGGACTGCTGACCCGCACGGTGTATCCGACGGTGCCGCCGCGGGTGGAGTACCGGCTGACCCGGCTGGGCCAGGAGGCGGGCGGGCTCGTGCAGCGCATCACCGACTGGTCGCAGGCGAACGTCGCCGTCATGCAGGCGGCGCGGGAGGAGTACGACGGGCGCGCCGCCCGTCAGCTCCCCGGCGCGGCCTCGTAGACCGGGTGTCCGGCCTGCGCCCCCTGGCCGGGGGCGCAAGCCGGGTTATTCCGGCTGGTGTTCCGGGCCTCCGAAGTCCGGGCTGGTGTAGTCCGGGCTGGTGAAGCTCGGCCGGGAGGCGGGGGCGGCGCCGTCGTCGGTGCTGAAGCCGGGACGGTCGTAACCGAGACGCGGCATCCGGCCCGCCGGGCTCGACGGGGCGGTATGGCGCAGTCCGGCCGTGCCGGTGTCGGTGGCCAGTGCTTCCCGCAGGAAGGGCAGGATGCCGCGCTCCAGCAGGGCGTCCCGCCAGGCCTCCCGGGCCTTGGCCACCTCCCCGCCGGGCTCGCCATAGGCTCCGGCTTCCAGCGAGGGGCTGTTGCGCAGTGCGGTGAGCAGCAGTCCCGCGCCGGCCATGATGATGGCGGCCGCGGTCACGACGCCGAACACCCAGCCCGCGGTGAGCATGGTCTGGGCGAACGCCGGGGCCGGGTCCAGCATCTTCAGGACGTAGCCGACGAGCAGGAAGATCGCGGCGGCGGTGCCGGCGAGCACCGGCGCGAGGACCAGGGCGAGGGCGAAGCCTCCGGCGCCGGTGGTCTCGGCGGCCTCGCCGAGGGTGGTGGCGAGCCCCATCGCGCCGCCCGTGCCCGGCTCCGCGGAACCGGACTCCTGGACGGTGGCCGGGGTGGACCGCGCAGGATTGCGCAGTTCCTCGCGGACCTTCACATAGTGCTGGTACTCGGTCGCCGCGGCCGCCGTGATCAGTGCGGTGGCGTTGAGCGCCATGGTGCGCAGCTGTTCGGTGTTCAAACGCTGGCCTATACCGGCCAGTTCGGGACGGTACTGGGCGGAGCGCAGCGCCTCGTCGAGGATCCGCTCGTATTCCTGGCGGTCCTCGCTGTGCAGGTGCTGCGGAACGCTGTTCATGTGCATCCCCCGATGCTCCGTAGGGCTGGTGGCTCGCACGCCGGCGAGCCGTCGGGCAGAAACGGAGGGGAGCCTGCTACGGATAAACCGATGGTAGAGCCGTTACGGCACGCGGTGACAGGGGGTTGCCGGAAATTGGGTGTGGCCCGCGTGTGACATCGGAGGGACGGAACAGCCCGGCGAACGCTCAGTTGTCCAGCGGAAGTTGCCTCACCAGCAGCTTTCCGGCCATGGTCACGCCGCCGTCCATGGCGATGGCGAGCCCGTCGGCGTACACGTGCGGACCCTCCACAACGGGGCCGGCAGCCTCTTCGCCCTCCTCGGAGCCGACTTCCCCCAGCAGATAGGGAATCGGGCTGTGTCCGTGAACGATGCGGGTACCGCCGTACGTATCGAGAAGGGAACGGACGGCGTCTGCACCCCCCTCGTCGCGGAAGGAGAAGCGCTTGGTGAACTTGCGGAACAGATCCCACACCTCGTCCGCGTCGTTACGCGTGATGGTCTCGCGGACCGTGTCGTTGACCGCCTCGATCGAGTCGCCGTAGTCGAGGTAGGCGGTGGTGTCGGAGTGGACCAGCAGATAGCCGTCGACCTCCTCGACGGCGTCCAGGCGGGCCATCCACTGGAGGTGGTGGTCCTGGAGCCGGTCCATGTCGGTCTTCTGGCCGCCGTTGAGCAGCCAGGCCGCCTGGAAGGTGGCCGTGCCAGCACCGGAGTTGACGGGCGTGTCGCCGAACCTCTTGGCGCCGAGCAGCAGCAGTTCGTGGTTGCCCATGAGGGCCTTGCAGTAGCCGCCGGCCGCGGCCGCCTCGGCGGACAGCCGCATCACCAGGTCGATGACGCCGATACCGTCCGGACCCCGGTCGGTGAAGTCGCCGAGGAACCACAGCCGGGCCGTGCCCGCACACCAGTGCCCGTCCGCGTCGATCAGGCCCTGCTCCTGCAGCGCGGTGAACAGCTCGTCGAAGTAGCCGTGCACGTCACCGACGACGTACAGCGGGCCGGGGCCGTTCGCGGGCTGCGCGGCAGGGCCGGCGGCCGGTTCGACGGGCGTCTGGATCGTGTCGCCGCGGTTGATGACGGGCAGGTCGCGCTGGGTGGGGGTGTACCCGTCCGGATACCCCTCGGGGTACATGTCGTCGAGTGGTGGTACGACGTCGCCGGGGTGGGTGCTGGGGGCGTACGGACCGGTCTCGTTGACGTACCCGGGCACCCGGAAGTCGCGCAACGTCGCCGTCCGCTCCGCTTCGGGTCCCTGACCGGCCCCCTGAGTCATCAGACCCCTCCACCATCGCGCCGCATCTGCACCGCTTCGGACTGCCTGGTCGCAGCGGCCCGCGGTGTCGTGGGCCCATCATAGGAATGCCCGTCGCGCCGTGTGATGACCCAGGGGTGGTGAATCCGGGCAGGAGTCCAGTTCAGCGCGGCTTTCGCCCCGGTTGGGCAGGGGTTCGACCCCCAGCCGTTCAGCTGCCGGCCGTCGTCCGACGACGCCCGGCAGCCGCGCCGCCCCGCTCTCCGCGCGTCCGTGCTACTCCTCCTCCGGTGCCCGCGGCGGGCTGACCGTGGTGCGCTGTGTGCGTCGCTGGGAGGAGGTACGCACGATCAGTTCGGTCGGTATCACCTGCTCGACCGGCTGGTCCGACTCGACTCCCTCGATCGCGTCGATGAGCAGCTGCACCACCGCCGTGCCGATGCGGCGCGGCTTCAGGGAGAGCGTGGTGATGGGCGGCTCGGTGTTGGCGTACACGGTCGACTCGCTGCAGCACACCAGGAGCAGGTCGTCGGGGACGCGCAGCCCGTAGCGGCGGGCGGCGGCGAGCAGGTCGGTGCCGTTGGGGTCGAACAGGCCGTAGACGGCGTCGGGGCGGTCCGGGCGGGCGAGCAGCCGGTCGGCGGCGACCGCGCCCGCGCACGGGTCGTGTGCCGGGTAGGCCTCGTAGACCGGGTCCTGGCCGACGCGTTCGCACCAGCGCAGGTAGGCGGTGGTCGACAGGTGCGTGTACGTGTCCGTCGTGGTGCCCGTGAGCAGGCCGATCCGGCGGGCGCCCGCGTCGGCGAGGTGGTCGAGGATGCCGAGGACGGCGGCCTCGTGGTCGTTGTCCACCCAGGCGGTGACCGGGAGCGAGCCGGCCGGGCGGCCGTCGGAGACCACCGGCAGGCCCTGCCGGACCAGTTCGCTGACCACCGGGTCCTGGTCGGAGGGGTCGATGACGACCGTGCCGTCCAGGGCGACGTTCGACCACACGTCGTGGCGTGAGGTCGCGGGCAGGATCACCAGGGCGTAGCCGCGGGCGAGCGCGGCCGAGGTGGCGGCCCGCGCCATTTCGGCGAAGTAGGCGAACTCGGTGAAGGTGAAAGGTTCATCCCCGTACGTCGTCACGGTCAGGCCGATGAGTCCCGACTTGCCGGTACGGAGGGTGCGGGCGGCGGCCGAGGGGCGGTACCCCAGCCGGTCGGCGACCTCTCTGACATGGCGGCGGGTGGCATCCGGGAGTCGGCCCTTGCCGTTCAGGGCGTCGGAGACGGTCGTGATGGAGACTCCGGCGGCGGCGGCCACGTCTCTGATGCCCGCCCGGCCCGGCCGGCTGCCTCGCCGAGAGGTTTCCGCGCGGCTCACCTGGTGCTTCCCTGCTGCTGTCATGGCGAGCCGATAGTAGGGCTCATGCGGTGGGGTAGTGCGGACGCATATGCACGCGTTGACAGGCACGTTTCTGCAAGGTCAATGGGGGTCAACTACCTTAGAAAGAAAGTCAGTTGAACGATCCAAAGGTGAGACGTGACTTGTCGGCACGCATGGGCCTGCCAAGTACCCGATGTTTCGAAGAGGTCTCAACTCACCTGCACGGGTGATGCGCGCCACGGCGTGAGCCACCGGCGCGTAGATATATGTAGGGCGCGCCCCCGATAAATGCGCCTTCGTGCGGTGATGCCCGTGATGCCAGTGGGACGGATGAGGTTCGCCGCTCCGGTTCGTCTCCCACTCGGCTGTTGCGTTGCTCCGGCTCTGCGCGCGCTTCTTCGCTGTACGCAGCGGCGCCGAATCCTCATAAGGTGAGCAGTATTGGATGTCGGCGGCTCGGACGGTCCGCCGGTGGTCGCGAGGAGGACTGCGGTGAGCGAGACGAGCCCCAAGCTGCGCGCCGAGCTGGAGGGTATCCCCACCTACAAGCCGGGCAAGCCGGCGGCGGCCGAAGGCCCGGTCGCGTACAAGCTCTCCTCCAACGAGAACCCGTATCCCCCGCTGCCCGGTGTGATGGAGTCCGTCACCGCGGCCGCCTCCTCCTTCAACCGCTACCCGGACATGGCGTGCACCGGGCTGATGAACGAGCTGTCGGACCGCTTCGGCGTTCCGCTCGGCCACCTGGCCACCGGCACCGGGTCGGTCGGTGTCGCCCAGCAGCTGATCCAGGCCACGAGCGGCCCCGGCGACGAGGTGATCTACGCATGGCGGTCCTTCGAGGCGTACCCGATCATCACGCAGATCAGCGGCGCCCGGTCGGTCCAGGTGCCGCTCACGCCCGGTGATGTGCACGACCTGGACGCGATGGCGGACGCCGTCACCGACCGAACCCGCCTGATCTTCGTCTGCAACCCCAACAACCCGACCGGCACGGTGGTGAAGCGGGCCGAGCTGGAGCGGTTCCTGGACCGGGTGCCGAGTGACGTGCTGGTGGTCCTCGACGAGGCCTATCGGGAGTTCATCCGCGATCCCGAGGTGCCCGACGGCGTCGAGATCTACCGTGAGCGGCCGAACGTCTGCGTGCTGCGGACCTTCTCCAAGGCGTACGGCCTTGCCGGCCTGCGCGTCGGATTCGCGATCGCTCATGAGCCGGTGGCGGCGGCACTGCGCAAGACGGCGGTCCCCTTCGGCGTGAGCCAGCTCGCCCAGGAGGCGGCGATCGCCTCGCTGCAGGCCGAGGACGAGCTGCTCGGCCGGGTCGGCTCGCTGGTGTGCGAGCGGCAGCGCGTGGTCGAAGCGCTGCGCGGCCAGGGCTGGACGGTGCCCGAGACCCAGGCCAACTTCGTATGGCTGCGGCTGGGGGAGCGTACGACCGCCTTCGCGCAGCTCTGTGAGGAGCACGGCGTGGTCGTCCGGCCGTTCCCGGGCGAGGGCGTGCGGGTGACGGTCGGCGAGACCGAGGCGAACGACATCTTCCTGAAGGCGGCGGAGGCGTTCCGCAAGGAGATCTAGCCGCAGAGAGTTGTGCGGGTCGGTAACGGGCTCGCGAGGCAGCACTCCCCGCCTCGCGAGCCCGTTGCGTACCCGGTGTGCGTCCGTGATCCGCTGAGTGCGGGTTTCACGTGAAACGGCTGCGGCTGTGGGCCGAACGGCCCAAGCGGGACCCCCCTTGGAAAGCTGAAAATCAGTGCGTCATAATGGCTTGTGAATGTGAATGCATTCACAAGCGTGTCCCATTAGTCCCGTGATGTACGCGACAAAAGGGGCAGAGTGCCGCTATATCACGGCGACGTAAGGAGACTGACGACGTGTACCTGGCTCTGGCGCCGGAGACACTGGCGCGCTGGCAGTTCGGCATCACCACCGTCTACCACTTCCTGTTCGTCCCGCTGACGATCTCGCTGGCCGCTCTCACGGCCGGCCTGCAGACCGCCTGGGTGCGCACGGAGAAGGAGAAGTACCTCAGGGCGACCAAGTTCTGGGGCAAGCTCTTCCTGATCAACATCGCGATGGGCGTGGTCACCGGCATCGTGCAGGAGTTCCAGTTCGGTATGAACTGGTCCGACTACTCGCGGTTCGTCGGCGACATCTTCGGCGCCCCGCTCGCCTTCGAGGCACTGATCGCGTTCTTCTTCGAGTCCACCTTCATCGGGCTGTGGATCTTCGGCTGGGACAAGCTGCCGAAGAAGATCCACCTGGCCTGCATCTGGATGGTCTCCATCGGCACGATCCTGTCCGCTTACTTCATCCTCGCGGCCAACTCGTGGATGCAGCACCCTGTCGGCTACAAGATCGACAAGGCGAAGGGGCGGGCCGAGCTCACCGACTTCTGGGCGGTCCTGACCCAGAACACCGCGCTGGCCCAGGCCTTCCACACGCTGTCCGCGTCCTTCCTGACCGGCGGCGCGTTCATGGTCGGCATCGCAGCCTTCCACCTGTTCCGCAAGAAGCACATCTCCGTGATGAAGACCTCGCTGCGGCTCGGTCTGGTCACCGTAGTCATCGCCGGCATGCTCACCGCGATCAGCGGTGACACCCTCGGCAAGGTCATGTTCAAGCAGCAGCCGATGAAGATGGCCGCCGCCGAGGCCCTGTGGGACGGCCAGAAGCCGGCGCCCTTCTCGATCTTCGCCTACGGCGACGTCAGCAAGGGCCACAACACCGTCGAACTGTCCGTCCCCGGCCTGCTGTCGTTCCTGGCCGACGACGACTTCAACTCGTACGTCCCTGGCATCAACGACACCAACAAGGCCGAGCAGCAGAAGTACGGCGCCGGCGACTACCGGCCCATCATCCCGGTCACCTTCTGGGCGTTCCGCTGGATGATCGGCTTCGGCATGGCGTCCTTCGCCATCGGCCTGGCCGGGCTCTGGCTGACCCGTAAGAAGTTCATGCTGCCGCAGCACCTGAGGGTCGGCGAGGACGAGGTGCCGCATCTGGTCCTCTTCAAGAACAAGGCGCTCAGCCCCAAGCTCGGCCGGCTGTACTGGCTGGTTGCGATCTGGACGCTCGGCTTCCCGCTGATCGCCAACTCCTGGGGCTGGATATTCACCGAGATGGGCCGTCAGCCCTGGGTCGTCTACGGCGTCCTGCAGACCCGTGACGCGGTCTCCCCCGGTGTCTCCCAGACCGAGATCCTCATCTCGATGATCACCTTCACCGCGCTCTACGCCGTCCTCGCCGTCGTCGAGGTCAAGCTGCTCGTGAAGTACGTGAAGGCGGGCCCGCCCGAGCTCACCGAGGACGACCTCAACCCGCCCACGAAGATCGGCGGCGAGAACCGTGACGCCGACAAGCCGATGGCCTTCTCGTACTAGGCCGAGGGAGACGCAGTCATGGAACTTCACGACGTCTGGTTCGTCCTGATCGCCGTCCTGTGGACCGGCTACTTCTTCCTGGAGGGGTTCGACTTCGGGGTCGGCATCCTCACCAAGCTGCTCGCCCGGGACCGCCTGGAGAAGCGGGTGCTGATCAACACGATCGGCCCGGTCTGGGACGGCAACGAGGTGTGGCTGCTCACCGCGGGCGGCGCGACCTTCGCCGCCTTCCCCGAGTGGTACGCCACGCTCTTCTCCGGCTTCTACCTGCCCCTGCTGGTCATCCTGGTCTGCCTGATCGTCCGGGGCGTCGCCTTCGAGTACCGGGCCAAGCGGCCCGAGGAGAACTGGCAGCGCAACTGGGAGACCGCGATCTTCTGGACCTCGCTGATCCCGGCGTTCCTGTGGGGCGTGGCCTTCGGGAACATCGTGCACGGCGTGAAGATCGACCGGAACTTCGAGTACGTCGGCACCCTCTGGGACCTGTTCAACCCGTACGCCCTGCTGGGCGGACTGGTGACGCTGACCCTGTTCACCTTCCACGGCACGGTGTTCACCGCGCTCAAGACCGTCGGTGACATCCGGGTGCGGGCGCGGAAGCTGGCGACCAAGGTCGGTGTCCTCACCGCCGTACTGGCGCTGGTCTTCCTGCTGTGGACCCAGGTCGACAGCGGGGACGGCAAGAGCCTGGTGGCGCTGGTCGTGGCGGTGGCCGCGCTGGTGGCCGCTCTCGGGGCCAATCTGCGGGGCCGCGAGGGATGGGCGTTCGCCCTGTCCGGCGTGACCATCGTGGCCGCCGTGGCGGTGCTCTTCCTGTCGCTCTTCCCGAATGTCATGCCGTCGTCGCTCAACGGGGACTGGAGCCTCACGGTCACCAACGCCTCGTCGAGTCCGTACACCCTGAAGATCATGACGTGGCTCGCGGCGATCGCCACGCCGCTCGTCCTGCTCTACCAGGGGTGGACCTACTGGGTGTTCCGCAAGCGGATCGGTACGCAGCACATCGCGACCGAAGCCGCGCACTGAGTCCGAGGGGAGGGTGTCTCATGGTGATGGTCGCGGCGGCTCGTGACGTTTCACGTGAAACGCCCTCTCCGGGCCGAAGGGCATGTTTCACGTGAAACCAATTGATCCCCGTCTGCTGCGTTACGCCCGTGCCACCCGCCTCTTCCTGGTGGCCGTCGTCGGCCTCGGTGCCGTCGGTGCCGGGCTGGTCATCGCCCAGGCCATGCTCCTGGCCGAGGTGGTGGTCGGTGCCTTCCAGCATGGCCACTCGGTCTCCGAACTCCGCACCCCGCTGCTGCTGTTGGCGGCCGTGGCGGTCGGCCGGGCGCTGGTCTCCTGGCTCACCGAGCTGGCCGCACACCGGGCGAGCGCGGCGGTCAAGTCCGAACTGCGAGGGCGGCTTCTGGACCGGGCGGTGGAGCTCGGTCCCGGCTGGCTGAGCGGCCAGCGGACCGGTTCCCTGGTCACCCTCGCCACGCGCGGGGTCGACGCCCTCGACGACTACTTCTCGCGCTATCTGCCGCAGTTGGGGCTGGCGGTGGTCGTGCCGGTCGCGGTGCTGGCGCGGATCGTCACCGAGGACTGGGTGTCAGCGGCGATCATCGTCGGGACGCTGCCGCTGATCCCGCTCTTCATGGTTCTGATCGGCTGGGCCACCCAGTCCCGGACGGACCGTCAGTGGCGGCTGCTGTCCCGGCTGTCCGGCCACTTCCTGGACGTGGTCGAAGGGCTGCCCACACTGAAGGTGTTCGGGCGGGCCAAGGCGCAGGCCGAGTCCATTCGCCGGATCACCGGCGAGTACCGGCAGGCGACCATGCGGACGCTGCGGATCGCCTTCCTCTCCTCCTTCGCGCTGGAACTGCTGGCCACGCTGTCGGTGGCGCTGGTCGCCGTGACTATCGGCATGCGGCTCGTGCACGGCGACATGGATCTGTACATCGGGCTGGTCATCCTGGTGCTGGCGCCCGAGGCGTATCTGCCGTTGCGGCAGGTGGGCGCCCAGTTCCACGCGGCGGCGGAGGGGCTGGCGGCGGCGGAGGAGATCTTCGCGGTGCTGGAGACGCCGGTGCCGGCGTCCGGGGCGGGTGAGGTTCCCGTGGGGGCCGGCCTGGCCTTCGAGGGGGTGACGGTCCGTTACCCGGGCCGGTCGGCGGACGCGGTGACCGATGTGTCGTTCACCGTCGAACCCGGGGAGACCGTCGCACTGGTCGGCCCCAGCGGGGTGGGGAAGTCGACGCTGCTGAACGTGCTGCTGGGGTTCGTACGGCCGGTGGCGGGGCGGGTGCGGGTCGGGGGAGCCGACCTCGCCGACCTCGACCTGGAGGAGTGGCGGTCGCGGATCGCGTGGGTGCCGCAGCGGCCGCATCTGTACGCAGGGACGATCGCCGAGAACGTACGGCTCGTGCGTCCCGACGCGGACGATGACGCCGTCCGGAGGGCGTTGCGGGACGCCGGGGCGCTGGAGTTCGTGGATGCGCTGCCGGAGGGGGTGGAGACGGTTCTCGGCGAGGACGGGGCCGGTCTTTCTGCCGGGCAGCGGCAGCGGCTGGCGTTGGCGCGGGCGTTTCTGGCCGACCGGCCTGTGCTGTTGCTGGATGAGCCGACGGCTGCGCTGGACGGGGTGACCGAGGGGGAGGTCGTGGCGGCGGTACGGAGGCTCTCCGAGGGGCGGACCGTGTTGCTGGTGGTGCATCGGCCGGCGTTGCTCTCGGCGGCGGAACGGGTGGTGCGGCTCTCCGGCGGCGAGGTCCCCAGGGGGCTCCGCCCCCTGGACCCCCAGAACCTTCGCCCACCCACCACCCGACTCGGTCAGTTGGAAAGCGAGGCCGTGGGGCGACTCGGTCAGTTGGAAGGCGCGGTTGCGGAGCGGGTCGGTCAGTTGGAAGGCGAGGCCGTGGGGCGACTCGGTCAGTTGGAAGGCGAGGCTGCGGAGGGGCTCGGTGGGCTGGGAAGCGAGGCCGTAGGGCGGGTCGGTCAATTGGGAGGGGACGACGCGGAGCGGGTCGGTGGGGGGCGGCGGAGTGTTCTTGGGCGGGTTCGTGGTGCTTCTGGGGGGCGGCGGGGGCAACTGGTGTTCGCGCTGCTGCTCGGGGCTCTTGCGCTCGGTAGTGCTGTCGGGCTGATGGCGACTTCCGGGTGGTTGATCTCGCGGGCCTCGCAGCAGCCGCCGGTGCTGTATCTGATGGTCGCCGTGACGGCCACGCGGGCCTTCGGGATCGGGCGGGCCGTGTTCCGGTACGGCGAGCGGCTGGTGTCGCACGACGCCGTGCTGCGGATGCTGGCCGATACGCGGGTCGCCGTGTACCGGCGACTGGAGCGGCTCGCGCCTGCCGGGCTGCGGACGACCAGGCGGGGCGATCTGCTCAGCCGGCTGGTCGCCGATGTGGACACTTTGCAGGACTACTGGCTGCGGTGGCTGCTGCCCGCCGGGGTCGCGGTGGCCGTGTCCGCCGGGGCCGTGGGGTTCACGGCCTGGCTTCTGCCCGAGGCCGGGGCCGCGCTGGCGGTGGGGCTGCTGGCCGCCGGGGTCGGTGTCCCGCTGGTGACCTCGGCCGTGGCCCGGCGTGCCGAGCACCGGCTTGCGCCCGCCCGCGGCTTGCTGGCGACGCGGGTGACCGACCTGCTCACCGGCACCGCCGAACTGACCGTCGCCGGTGCGCTGCCCGCCCGTACCGACGAGGCCCGGCGGGCCGACGGCACGCTCACCCGGATCGCCTCACGGGGAGCCACGGCCACCGCACTCGGCGACGGGCTGACCGCACTGCTGACCGGCCTGACCGTCGCGGCCGCCGCGCTGTTGGGCGCCCAGGGGGTTGCCGACGGCCGGCTGAGCGGCGTGGCGATGGCGGTCGTCGTGCTCACTCCACTGGCCGCCTTCGAGGCCGTACTGGGGCTGCCGCTGGCCGTGCGGCACCGGCAGCGGGTGCGCAGGAGCGCCGAGCGCATCTACGAGGTGCTGGACGCGCCCGAGCCCGTGCGTGAGCCGGAGCGGCCGCGCCAGGCACCCGCCGCGCCCTTCCCCGTCGTACTGAAGGGTCTGACGGCCCGGCACCCGGGGCAGGTGCGGGACGCGCTCGCCGGGCTCGACCTCACCCTGCACGAGGGGCGCAGGGTCGCCGTGGTCGGTGCCTCCGGCGCCGGCAAGTCGACCCTCGCCCAGGTCCTGCTGCGGTTCCTCGACCCGGACGCGGGCTCCTACACGCTCGCCGGCGTGGACGCGTACGGCATGGACAGCGACGACGTACGGCGGCTGGTCGGGCTGTGCGCCCAGGACGCGCATCTCTTCGACAGTTCCGTGCGCGAGAACCTGCTGCTCGCCCGGAAGGACGCCACCGAGGAGGACCTGCGGGACGCGCTGGGCCGGGCCCGGCTGCTCGACTGGGTGGACGGGCTGCCCGACGGGCTCGACACCCTGGTCGGCGAGCACGGGGCACGGCTGTCCGGCGGGCAGCGGCAGCGGCTGGCGCTCGCCCGGGCGCTGCTCGCCGACTTCCCGGTGCTCGTGCTCGACGAGCCCGCGGAGCATCTCGACCTGCCCACGGCCGACGCGCTCACCGCGGATCTGCTGGCCGCCACCGAGGGCCGTACGACGCTGCTCATCACGCATCGGCTGGCGGGCCTGGAGGCCGTGGACGAGGTGATCGTCCTCGACGGGGGCCGGGTTGCGCAGCGCGGGACCTATGCGGAACTTGCCGCCGTGGCCGGACCGCTGCGCGGGATGGCGGAGCGGGAGGCGGCGGCGGAGTCGCTGGTGGGAGCGCGGTAGTCCGGCGCGGCGGGCGGTCTCAGGCGCGTGCGGCCAGCAGCTGCTCGATCACGACCGCCACCCCGTCCTCGTTGTTGGCGACCGTGCGGCCGGAGGCGGCGGCGACGGCGGCGGGGTGGGCGTTGCCCATGGCGTACGACTGGCCGGCCCAGGTCAGCATCTCGACGTCGTTGGGCATGTCACCGAAGGCCACGACCTCCGCGTGCGAGATGCCGCGCTCGGCGCACTCCAGGGCGAGCGTGCTGGCCTTGGAGACGCCAGGACCGCTGATCTCCAGCAGGGCGCTGGGGCTGGACCGGGTGACGGTGGCGCGCTCGCCGATGGCGAGGCGGGCAAGGGTGAGGAAGGCGTCCGGGTCGAGGTCGGGGTGGTAGGCGAGGATCTTGAGCACGGGCTCGCCGGCGCCGGGACCGTCGACCGCGAGGATCTCCTCGGCGGACAGCAGATGGTCCGGTATCTCCATGTGCAGCTTGGGATAGGCCGGCTCCTGGTGGAAGCCGTACGTCTGCTCGATCGCGTACACCGTGCCGGGCGCGGCCTCGCGCAGCATGCCCACGGCGTCCAGCGCGTTCTCCCGGGCCAGGTCGCGCACCTTCACGAAGCGGTGGGCGCCGGGGCCGTCGTGCAGGTCGACCACGGCAGCGCCGTTGCCGCAGATCGCCAGGCCGTGGCCGTGGACGTGGTCGCTGACGACATCCATCCAGCGGGCCGGGCGGCCGGTGACGAAGAAGACCTCGATCCCCGCCTCCTCGGCGGCGGCCAGCGCGGCGACCGTCCTCGGGGAGACCGACTTGTCGTCGCGCAGCAGAGTGCCGTCGAGATCGGTGGCGATCAGCCGGGGCGGGGTCGCGAAGGCAGGGGTCTCGGGCTGTCGGGTCGCTGAGGTCACCGGCCTATTCTCGCGCATATGCCCGCACGGCCGTGCGGGCGGGCGCACAGATGAGACACAGGCGACTTCCTGCTCAGCTCAGCTGGGTCAGGGCCTCCATGGCGATCAGTTCGAAGACCTTCTCCTCGGCCGCGAACTGCGAGTCGGGGATGGGCCAGTGGATCACCAGCTCGGTGAAGCCCAGCTCCTGGTAGCGGCCGGCGAAGTCGACGAAGGCGTCCAGGGACTCCAGCGGCCCGCCGCGGTCCGGGGTGAACCCGGTGAGCAGGACCTTGTCCAGCTCCGACACGTCCCGGCCGGTCGCCGCGCAGGTCTCGGCGAGCTTGCCCAGCTGCCCGCGCAGCGCCTCGAACGACTGCTCGGGCGTACCCGTCTCGTAGAGCTTCGGGTCGCCGGTGGTCACCCACGCCTGACCGTACCGCGCGGCCAGCTTCAGCCCGCGCGGGCCGGTGGCGGCCACCGCGAAGGGCAGCCTCGGCCGCTGCACACAGCCCGGAATGTTGCGCGCCTCGTCGGCCGAGTAGAACTCGCCCTCGTACGTCACGGCGTCCTCGGTGAGCAGCCGGTCGAGCAGCGCCACGAACTCCGCGAACCGGTCGGCCCGCTCCCGCGGGGTCCACGGCTCCTGGCCCAGCGCGGTGGCGTCGAAGCCGGTGCCGCCCGCGCCGATGCCGAGCGTCACCCGGCCGTCGGAGACGTCGTCCAGGGAGATCAGCTCCTTGGCGAGCGTCACCGGATGCCGGAAGTTCGGCGAGCCCAACCCTTGCTCATACCATCGGTGCCATGCCCCGCCCCAACCACCGAGAGCCGACCATCACCCCAGGTGAACCGGCCGCCCTGTACTGCCGAATATCCCAGGCCGACGATGACGACCAGACCGGCGTCGACCGGCAGGAACGCATCTGCCGGGAGATCGCCGAACGGCGCGGCCTGGCCATCGACCCCGCCCACGTCTTCGTCGACAACAGCCGCTCCGCCTGGCGGCGCAACCGCAAGCGCCCCGGCTGGGACCAGCTCCTCGAACGCGCCCGGCGCCGCGAGTTCCGGCACATCATCGCGTACCACCCCGACCGGCTCATGCGGCAGCCGCGTGACCTGGAGGAACTGCTGCAGGTCTCCGACGAGCACGAGATCGTGCTGCACGGCGAGGCGAACCGCCGGAACCTCTCCGATCCTGACGACCGTTTCATCCTCCGGATCGAGGTCGCCCACGCCTGCCGCTCCTCCGACGACACCTCCCGGCGGCTGAAGTCCGCGCTGGCGGAGCGGGCCGAGACCGGCATGCCGCACTCGGGCAAGCGGCGGTACGGGTACGAGCCCGACGGCATGACCGTCAGGGAGGACGAGGCCGAGATCGTCCGCGAGGTCTTCGACCGCTACCTCAAGGGCGAGAGCCCGGTCGCCATCGCCCTCGTCCTCCACAAGCGCGGCATCAAGACCGTGTACGGCAAGGAGTGGACCCAGGGCACCGTCCGGGCCCTGCTCGACTCCCGCCACGTCGCCGGCATCCGCACGCACCAGGGCGAGGAGGTCGGCCCCGGGAAGTGGCCCGCCATCATCGACGCCGGCACCTGGGCGGAGGCCCGCGCCCGCCGCGAGTACCGGTCCGCGATCCACCAGACCAACCTGGAACTGCGCCGCTTCTACCTGTTGCGCGGCCTGGTCATGTGCAAGCGCTGCGGCACCCTCATGTCGGGCACGAAGGTCGGCGCCGTGCCCTCGTACCTGTGCACGCGCAAGAGCCGTAACGACGAGAAGAAGTGCGTCCGTCGCATCGCCGCCGTGAAGCTGGAGGAGTTCGTCACCGAGGCCGCCATCGACCTGCTCGGCCGACTCACGGTCTCCGGCCAACTCGCTTCTGCCACACCGACGAACGCCCTGACGGAGGCGGTGGAGGCGGACCAGCAGCAGCTCGCTGAGCTCAATCAGATGTGGACCGCCAAGGAGATCTCCACGGCGGAGTACCGGGCGATGCGGAAGGAGATCACCGACCGGATCGCCAAGGCCCAGCGGCGGATGGTCGTGCGCCCGGTGAAGCTGCTCGACGGGCTGACGGGGCCGGGGGCCAGGGATGCCTGGGAAGCCGAAGGGATGACAGACGAGCGCCGGAACGCTGTCCTCCGCTTCCTCTTCTCCGGTGTGGTCATCGACGCGGCGACCAAACCGAGTGGCGTCTTCGATTGGGACCGCATCGACATCGACCAGAACCAGCTCTGACGGACCGAGCGAGGCGACTCGGGCGGCGCGAGGGGCGCGGCACTGTAGCACCAGATCGCCGGTTGGGGAAACCGGGGATTCTTCGGATCCTTGGGGCTCTGCTGACGGCGGTCGACCTGCCAGTCCTCCGTCGGCGGCAGGCGCGTCCCCGGGTGTTGGAGCACCTGGAGGCGGCGCGATGTACCGACCGCCCGACGATTCGTGCGGTGCGGGGACTGCCATCCCCATACCGCCCACAAGGAGCTGCCCGTGCGCCTGCTGCCCGAGGCGAGCACTGCACCGACCACCCCCACGACGATCCGAGCCGCACGACAGGAGGAAGCCCGGGCTCAGGCTCTGCGACGTGTCTGCGCCGGATTCACCACGACGATCAGCGCGCACAGCGCGGCGCGGCTGGCCGACCTGATGACCGGATCGCGGTACGAGAAGGCTGCCTGAGGCCAGCACAGAGAAGCGGCCCCGGTGTTGGAGCACCAAGGCCGCAGCGACTCCCAAGACGACCGCCCAAAACGATCAACCCGGCGCCGGGACCTGCCAGTCCGTATCGGCCCGAGACAAGGAAGCTCAGTGCCCCAGGGTACGACCCCGCAGTGGCAAGCACCATCCACTCACTCCCACCTCAGCCCGCAGGTCGCGATCGGCGTCACGGCCACCCCGCCTCACGATGCGGAGGCCGAGACGGCCGTGCTCGGGGCCTGCATGTTCCAGAGCGCGGTCATCGACGAGGTCCGGCAGGTACTGGAGCCTGGCGACTTCTTTCGGCCCGCGCACACCACGATCTGGCACGCTCTGCTGGAGCTGCGCAGGCAGGAAGCGCCGACCGACCCGATCGCGCTGTCCCACCAGCTGAAGTCCACGGGCGACCTCACGCGCGTCGGTGGTCCCCAGTACCTGCACGCTCTGGCGGCCTCGGCAGCCGTGGGGTCGGGCGCCTCGTACTACGCGGACATCGTCCGCGGCCACGCCGACCTGCGCGTCCTGCAGGCCACGGCGGTCCGCGTACTCCAGGGCGCCACCGCGCCGGGAGCCGACCCGGCCGAGGTGCGAAGCCTGCTGACGGCATCGCTGAGCGAGGCCGCCGACCGCGCACGCCGCAGCTCGGGCGGGCGGCTCCAGCGGTACGCCGTGGACGGCTGGTCCTTCGTCACCGACACCCCCGCCACCACCGAGCCCGTGTGGGGGACGCCGGGAAAAGCGGCCTGGGCCTCGGGTGAGAGCCTGATGCTCGTCGGGCCACCAGGTGTCGGGAAGTCGACGATCGCCCAGCAGATCGTCCTCGCCCGCCTCGGCCTGCTCGCCCAGGTCCTGGACATGCCCGTGCGGGAGGGCGAGAAGGTCCTCTACATCGCCGCAGACCGGCCCAGCCAGCTCGCCCGCGCCTTCACCAGGGTCGTGCACCAGGCCGACCGGGACATCCTGCGCCGGCGCCTGGTCTTCTGGTCGGGACCGCTGCCCACCTCGCTCAACACCGAGCCGCAGCTGCTCGCCGAGCTGGCCGCCGAGCACGGAGCGGACACCGTGGTGATCGACAGCCTCAAGGACGTGGTCGGCAAACTCACCGACGACGAGGCCGGCCTCGCGTACAACAACGCCCGCCAGCAGCTCCTGCGCGACGGTGTCGAGCTCCTCGAACTGCACCACCAGCGCAAACAGGGCCCCGACGCCTCGCGCACCCAGCGCCCTGTCCTCGACCAGGTCTACGGCTCGGCCTGGTTCACCGCAGGCGCAGGAAGCGTCCTGTTCCTCAGCGGCGCGGCCGGAGACCCGGTGGTCCACCTCCACCACCTCAAGACCATCGACGACGAGATCGGCCCGCTGCCGGTCATCCACGACCACCCCCGTGGCACCTCGCGCGTCGACACGAGCCTCGACCCGCTGACCCTCCTGCGGCAGGCGGGCGCAAGCGGGCTCACCGCCCGCCAGCTCGCCACCCAGATCACCGGCGAGGACAAGCCCATCGCCGCGGACATCGCCAGGGCGAGGCGCCGCCTGGAGAACCTCACCAAGAGCGGACACGCCACCCAGGAGACCGGTGCCGGCGGTGGCACCGGAGGCGGCCAGGCGACCCGGTGGAAGGCCGCCATTGCCCGCCACATCACCGCCGTGTCCTGACCGGGCGGACCCGTACGCGGTGCCGTACGCGCCCCGGACGGCCGAAGGCGCGTACGCACCGCCTCCGCCACGTACGAATCTCAGGAAGCCGCAGGTCAGACGCCTACGCGCCATCGAACGGCGCGTTCACATCCCCGGCGTGTACGCGCTGCCCCCTCCTTGGAGAGGGGGCAGCGTAAGCGCCCCCGCCCTCACAGCTCGTGGAGAACCGTCCTTGCTCATCACCGCACCCCAGGCTGGCACCGCCCCAGAGTTTGCCGTCACGACGACGGGAGGGCGGGCATGACCAAGCAGACCGCCGAGCGATACGCGCTTGCCGCAGCCGGAGGCGTCATCGTGGCCCTTACTGTCGGCGGCTTCTGGCTCTCGTACGCGCACCTCGCCGAGGTCGCCGGGCAGCATGGGCTCGGTGACTTCCCGGCCCGACGGTGGGTCTGGCCCGCCACCCTGGACGCCTTCATCGTCGCGGGCGAGCTGCTCATGCTCCGCGCGGGTCTGCGCCAGGTCACCGATCGATGGGCCATCGCTATCACCGCCACCGGGTCGGTCGGATCCATCGCGCTCAACGTGGCGGGCGTGAGCGGAACGAGCGACGCCCGCGCTGTGCCCTGGCTGGACTACGTGGTCGCCGCGGTCCCGCCGACCGCCGCGCTCCTTGCCTTCGGCGTCCTGATGCGGCAGATCCACCAGCTCGTCACTGAGCCCGCCGACCGCCCGGTCCCTGTTCCCGATCAGGCATCCCGACCGGCGGCCGGCACTTCCGTTCAGCGACCGGAACCCCAGCAGCTGGTTCCGCAGAGCAAGCCGCGCGGCGGCCGACCGCCCGGTGCCACCCTCGACGAACTCGTGGAGATCGGCCGCATCGCCGTCGCCGAGAAGAACAACCTCACACGGGCAATCGTCCAGCAAGCCATACGGAACAAGGGACTTTCGGTCAGCGGCAAACGGCTGACCGAAGTGATGAACATCCTCCGGCCCGAATTCGAGCCCGAGCCCGGAACAGCCCCGGCCGGCGGCTGACCGGCCCCGCGACTGGGCCGGAACCTCAATGCCCATTCCGCCGACCACAACCCGCCCCCCGCCAGCCCTCCACACCCCTCCCGGAGTACCCGTTCGTGACGCACGACTCCCACTGCACCGATCACAATTCCGGCGTGCTGCCGTCGCTGGCGAAGTCGCCTACGCTGCTGGGGCGTTTACGGCGCGCGTTCGGACGGACGGCCCCTTGCGGAGGAACGGCCCCTGGCGGAGCCAGTAGTACCCCGAGTCCGACTCAAGGCCGGTCTTCGGGGATCTCCGCCCCGGGGGTGGCGGAGACGGCCCAGCGCCAGGGGGCGCAGAACCAGGAGGACGGGACCGAGGGCGGCCCCGACCCGGACGAGCTCCACGCCGTTCAGCAGCAGATCCTCCGCCCCGCACCCGCCGCCATGCCGACCACTGGTGAGCGCGCCCCGCAAAGCGCTCAGCCGACGATCCGCCGTTTCACCGGCACCAAGCGGACCGTCCGCGTCGGCCCGCTGCGCTTCACCGGCGACGAACACGCCAACCTCCAGGAGGCTGCCGCCGAGCACGGCTACAAGGGCGAATCCGGATTCGCCGCCGACATCGTCCTCGCCTTCGTGTCCGGTCGGTTCACCGCGAACCTGCCGCTGTCCGAGGACCGCCGCCGCACCCACATGTTCCGAGCCCAGGTGCTGCGTGAGCTCAACCGCATCGGCGTCAACGTCAACCAGATCGCCCGCGCCCTCAACAGCGACCTCACCCCGCCGGAGACCCGCCAGCGTCTCGACGAGCTCCATCAGTTGCTGGAGCTGATCGCCGAGGCCCTGCGCGAACCGGCCGACTCCAGGAAGGACCAGGCCGCGTGATCGCCGCCATCAAACCGGCCGGGTCCAACACCCGTGGCCTGCTCGCCTACCTCTACGGCCCCGGTCGGCACGACGAGCACACCGACCCGCACATCGTCGCCGGCTTCGCCATGCTCGGCATGCCCGACCCCGGCCGTGACCAGGACGCCACCCTCACCCAGCTCGCCCGCCACCTCGACGCGCCCGTTCACCTTCGGAACAGCGAGTTCGGAAGGAGGGTGACCGACCACGTTTGGCACTGCCCCGTCCGCATCGCCCCCGAAGACCGTCACCTCTCCGACTCCGAGTGGGCCGACATCGCCCAGCGCATCGTCGAAGCCGCTGGCATCGCCCCGCCAGGAGACGACCTCGGCTGCCGCTGGATCGCCGTACGCCACGCAGACGACCACATCCACATCCTCGCCACCACCGTCCGCGACGACGGCCGCCGCCCGGGGCTCCACGACAGCGGCATCCGCGTCGGCGACGCCTGCCGCCAGATCGAGAAGGACTACGGCCTTCGCCAGCTGAAGAAGGGCGACCGCACCGCCACGCGTCGCCCCACCCAGGCCGAGATGCACAAGGCCCAGCGCCTCGGCTGGGAGCAGACCAGCCGCGCATGGATCCAGGACCGCATCCGCGCCGCCATCCCCCACGCGAACAGCGCCGAGGAACTCCTCGCCTACCTCCAAGCCGACGGCATCGTGGTCAAACCCCGCCGCGGACCGTCCGGAGACCTCCTCGGCTACGCCGTCGGCCGCCCTGGCGACCTCAACAAGGACGGCGAACAGATCTTCCACCCCGCCGGAAAGATCGCCCCCGACCTCACCCTCCCCAGGCTCAAGGCCCGCCTCGAAACCACCGTGCCGGAGGAACACCCCACCGCACGCCGCAACCGCCTCACCACCCCCTGGCACCAGGCCATCGACGCCCTCGAAACCCTCCAGGTCGGCATGACCGATGACACCCACGCCCAGGCCCACATCACCGCGCTCGGCGAACTCATCGAAGCCACCGCCCAGAAAGCCCCCGCCCACCTCCAGGCCGAACTACGAGCGGCCTCAGCGGCGTTCGCCCGCGCCCAGCGCTCCTGGATCCGCGCCGAGAACCAGGCCGCCCACACCTTGCGCACAGCGGCTCGCGACATCGCCCACACCGCGACCGGCCCCGACGGCAGCGCCCTGGCCGCCCTGCTCACCGCCCTCGTCTGGGCGACGATCGCCGCCGCCCGCTGGCACGACGCGAAGAACCACGCCCACCAGACCGAAGCCGCCCGCCAGACCCTGCACCACCTCCGCACCGCCGCCGACCGAGCCCTCACGCCCGTCCTCGACAGCCTCGCCACCCGTCAGCCGAACGAGCAGGTCCGGCGGACCCTCGCCCACGACGTTCGCGCCGCCATCCCGGATCATGCCGACCGCATCCTCACCGACCCGGCCTGGCCAGCCCTCGCCACCACCCTGGCCGACGCCGAAGCCGGCGGCCACAAACCCCACCAGCTCCTCAAGGAGGCCGCCGCCCAACGCGAACTCACCACCGCCCGCCAACCCGCCCGCGTTCTGATCACCCGCATCCAGCACGCCAGCCGTAACCCGGCACCCAACCCCCGCGCCGAAGCCGCCCGCCGCCGCTCGACCATGGCACCGGCGCCCGGCACCTACCAGGCTCGAAAGCCACAGCCCACAACGGCAGCCTCGACCCCCGTCGATCAACGGCGCCGCCAGCGCTGACAGCCACAGAGAGCCCCCATGCCAGCCGCCCAACAGCCACAACCCCGCCCGCGGTCACACACCCCTCGGGGCCGGCGTCGTATGCGCTGACCCCGAGGGGCTTGCCTCCTCCGAACGGGGCGGATCTCAAGCGGTCTACTGGTCAGGGACTACGGCGGTGACGGCCTCGCCCCCTCGCCCCGGAGCCGTGCTCGGCGGGGCGGGCGGGCGAGTCGTGCGTCCGGAGGGAGTGCCAGATGCGCGCCTGGAGTTCCTTGATGCAGGCACCACAGGCGTACATGGGCGCCTGGACTCCGGCGACGGTGGCCGGCCCGATCCACAGGACTCTGGTCCGTTGCTGTCCGCAGTACAGCCAGCAGATCCCGTCGATCCAGTGGTTGCCGTCGTTGGTGGCCAGCGGGTCGGGCAGGCCGCCTCGTGCGAACTCGGCGATGCCGGAAATCACCAGATGGTGCCGTAAGCCCGTCTCGGTGAGCCTCGGCTCACCTTCCCTGATCGTGCTCTGTGTCCGGCGGGGAGACCGCCTCCGGAGCCGGACCGGTGCCCAGATCACCGATCGGGGTCCACTCATGCTCCAGGATCGAGTAAGTGATCGAGTCGCGCCACGCTCCGCGGACGAAGACGTGGTCGCGGATCCGGCCGTCCTCGGTCATGCCCGCCTTCAGAAGGGTCCGCGCGGACGCCTTGTTGAGAGGTGAGCGGGCCGCCCAGATGCGATGCAGCCCGAGCGTCTGGAAGCCGAGCGCGCACAGCAAGTGGACGGTCTCCGTCCCCAGATTCTTGCCCCACTCGGCCGGGTGCAGGGCGAACCCGATGGTGGCAGCCTGCTGCGGTTCGGTCGCCAGACGCGCGTAGCCGATCAACCGATGGTCACCGAGCCGGGTGATGGCAAGGCAGTACTCGGTCCTGGGAGTGTCCTTGGCGGAGGCGATCGACCGGTCGACGATCGCCTGAACCTGCTCGGGGGTGCGGGGCTCGAAGCTCAGGTGCCGGGTGGCCTCGGGGTCGCCGTAGATGGCCAGCAGCGCGTCGGTGTCCTCGGGTTCGACTTCGCGCAGTGCCAGGTGCGGGCCGGTCAGGTCGACTGGGGTCATGGGCGCGGAGCCTACCTGCGGGGTCATCTGACGAGGACGGAGGTCGGGGTGGCGGTGAAGGCTTCGATCTCCTCGCGCAGATCGGTTGCCGTCCCGCTGCTTCGCCTCCCGGCAGCCTGCAGCGCGGCGTGAACGCGCTGGGCGCTGCTCGTAATGCCGAAGTTCCGCTGCTCGATGGGCAGGTCGAGCACGGGCCGTACGGCCTCGACGGCGCCCTCGACCTCGCCTCTGGCGATGCGGGCGAGGGCGAGGTCGGTCTGGGCACCGGCCTGGTCGCCGAAGGCCCACTCGTCCTCAGAGGCGTTTTGGTAGGCGGTGACGGCGGCCTCGGAGCGGCTCTCGGCGAGCGCCGAGTCCTCGCCGAGGTGCACGGTGGCTTCGGCGACGTAGTAGAGCTGTCGGGGCGCCGGGAAGGTCATGATGCCGCCGAAGGCATCGAGGTCGTCGGGTTCGACCGTCGCGCGGGCGTCCTCAACCTGCTGGATGGCAGTGCGGGTGGCCTCGGCGTCGCCGATCAGGGCATGGGCGCGAGCGGACAGACAGGCCAGCCAGACGCTGGTCGTGCCGCGGACGTTGCCGGCCACGCTCTGGCCGAGGGAGGCGTAGTCGGCGGCCTCGGCGGGGCGCCCGGCCCAGTAGGAGATGAGCGACTGCAGGGATCGGACCCAGGCGCGCATGGCCTCGTGGTCGGCGTTGTCGGCGCACACGAAGGCGGTACGGGCCTGCATCATCGCGGCGCTCGGGTTGCCCAGGTCGTGGCTGGCCTTGGCAAGCATGCCGGAGGTGATTCCGGCAAGCAGGTAGAGCTCCCGGGCCTGCAGGGGCTTGACCCGGCCGCGCTCAAGGAGGCGGAAGGTGAGGTCCTGCACCTCGACGAGGTCGCCGAGCAGGGTCGGCAACGCCAGCTTCGGGTACGCGACGGTGAGCCGCCGCACTTCGTCGTGGATCTGGCCCAGGGTCTCCGGGCCGATGGTGCTGCCCTCCGCCATAGCGGTGAAACGAAGCGCACGACGAGCCGCCATCGCGACCTGCCTTTCCAATTCCGTTGTGCCCGCGTCGAAGCGGGTCTCGGTACTGAACGGGTCGCCGGCAGGCAATACCGCTGCCTGCTCGGTGGAGAGAAGGACCGGGGTCGGCCGTGGCGGCGGAACGACGAGCGGGGGATCGGATGCGGGCGCGGCCCATGAAGCGGCCGGCGCAGGAGCGAGAAGAAGATCGACGCCGACGCCGAACATGGCTTCCAGCACCCGGCACTGGTCGGGGTAGGGACGGGTTTTCACCGCGCCGCCGTACCAGCGCTCGAACTGCCGCTTCGAGACCGACAGGCCCCGGAGCCGCGAATCGTTCTCCGCATCGGCGATCGAGTGTGCCGTCGCCTCGAACCGGAGGCAGAAGGTCTCGTAGACCTGCCAGTGCCGCCGAAGCGTCAAGACCCGTAAGAGCGTGGGAGTTTCAGCCACGGCAGATCCTCTCCGTCCCCGTTCGTCTCCACCCGACGATAGCCGCGTCCGATCGGCGGAGAACCCGTTCGGCGGCTCCTCGGCCGAGATGACGGCAGCCATGACGGCAGTCATGACGCACGACCGTCACCGACCGGGCCACGTGCCGTTCGGCGAGGACGGTTCCATGACGGTGGTGACGTCGTATCCATGCCTCACCGCCTGCCCCCATGCTGAACGCCCACTTCGCTGTGCGTGCACCGCTGGCAGCGAAGCGTGAGACCGGGAGCTGTCTCGGCGGCTCCGGCCGATCACCCCATCCAGCACCACGTGCCCGCCGGCCCGTTCACGGGCGGGCCGGCGACGGGAGGGAACCGATGGACACCTTGACCGCCGTTGCCGGGCAGATTGCCCAGCTCGACGCCGTCGACTCCGCTCAGCTGGAGCGGATGCGCCACGAGGCCCTGACGGCCCGGGCGCCCTGGAAGGCGGAGTACGGCGCCTACCAGTCGGGGGGTTGGTGGACGACGTCGCTGATGAACGCGTCCGGCGACGCCTCCGACGTGACGATCGGCGACTGCGCGGCCAGGCCGACCGACCTGCTGTCGCAGATGCCGGCTACCGCCGCTCTGCTGGCCGAACTGGGCCTGAACTACATGTGGGTGCGGCTCGCCCGGCTGGAGGCCAACGCCTTCCTGTGGGAGCACCGCGACTACGACGAGCTCGACCAGGTCGAGCGGCACCGGCTGCACGTCCCCCTGCACACCAACACGTCGGCGTTCCTCGTCACCGGCGGCACCAAGGTGCACATGACCGGCGGGCGGATCTGGCGGCTGACGCCGACGTACGCACACGGGGTGTGCAACCTGCTCGGCCCGGACCGGATCCACCTGATCGCCGACGTGTACGCCGACGACGCTTACCGGCGCCTCGCCCGCCGGCCCACGCTCCACCCCGGCTCCGCCGAGCCGCTGCCCTCGGCCGACCAGGCGATGCTCGCCGAGCGGCTCCAGGCCGCCCGCGGCATGGCCGGCCTCGGCTACACAGCAGCGGCCGAGCGGATGCTGCTGCGGCTCTTCTACGCCTACGCCCTGCCCGAGGGCGCGGTCTACGACCTGATCGCCGAGCTGCACACCTCGCTCGGCGACGAGGAGGCCGCCGCGCGCTGGGCGTCGGCGAAGCGCCGCCTCCTTGCGCTCACGGCCTGACCACCCGACCACCCGACCGCCCGCCGGCCACCCGCCGAAATCCGATCGGAGGACGCACGTGCCCACCTTGCAGCTGGCCGCACTCACCTTCGCCAACCGCCCGTCCCAGCTCCCTCTGCTGTCCCGGCTCGCCGACATCCTGGCCGCCTCGCCGGCCGTCACGCACCTGATGGTCCGCGGATCGCTGGCCCACGGCACCGCCGACCGCCTCTCGGACGTCGACTTCGTCGTCGGGGTACAGGACGCCGAACTGCCCGCGTTCGTCGAGGCCCTGGACGACCTGATGTCCATCGAGGCCGGTGCCCTGCTGCCCGGGTGGCGCGACACGATCGTCGCCGACCTCGGCGGCGTCGGAATGGTTTTCCTCGTCCCCGACGACGGGCACCTGCATCAGATCGACCTCTACCTCGCGCCTGCCGCGCGCATCCCACGCCTTCGGGCGACGGTCGCCACCGCCTTACTCCTCGACCGCGAGCCGGCACCCACCACCACCGAGGAGGCCGCCGTCGCCGAGCGATTCGCGGCCGAGTTCTTCGCCCAGCCCCGCACCTGCGCCGAGCTACTCATCGAGCACCTGGTGCTGGCCGTGCTGCTGCACAAGCGCATCAAGCGGGGCCAGCGGTTCATCGCGTACTCCGAGTGGCACCGTCTCCACACCGCGACGAAGGACCTGATCAAGACCGCCCTGGCCCCCACCTCGCGGTTCTGGGGCTGGTACCAGCTGCGCGAGGAGATCGCCATCACGCCGATCGGCCGGACCTGCCTCGGCGACCTGGAGACGGCGATCAGCGGACCGGCCGTCCCCCTCGCCGCCGATGTCGACGCGGCCGTCGAGCGGACGCTCGCCCTGGTCGAACGGGCCTGCCCCGAGGCGCTGAGCGGGCTGGAGAACGCGATCGCCGCGTATCGCGCGTACCTGGAGCTGATGTGAACGCGCTCTGCCTCGCGGGCCCGGCCGCCAACCGGGCCCGCGAGGGCCTGACCGCCGTCTTCTTCGGCGGGGTTCGCCCCGCGTCCGGCGAGGAGGAGAGGCTGGCCGAGGAGATCGGCCGGGCCCTGGCCCAGGCCGGGTACGCCCTCCTGCACGGCGGCTACAACGGCCTGATGGAGGCCGCCGCGCGCGGGGCTTCGTCCGAAGGAGCCCTGGTCACCGCAGTGACCCTGATCAGCAAGCACGACGAATGGGGCGCGTTCAACCCGCACGCCACCACCTCCGTCCACCTTCCCGACCTCGGCACCCGGCTCAACCACTACCTGGACCACGCCCAGCTCGTCGTCGCGATGGGCGGAGGCGTCGGCACCCTGCACGAGCTGACCGCCGCCATCTACTACGCGACCACCATCCGATCCGTATCGATCTGCCTCGCCGGGCCCGCCGCACTGCGCCTGCTCGCCTTCCTGCGCGAGGAGAAGTGGCTGTATGAGACCCCGACCCGGCCCCTCGGCTTCCTCAGCACCGCCGATTCCGCCGACGCCTTCCGCACCCGACTCGCCACGCTCAACACCGCACCGATCGGAGGAGCATGACCACCAGCACGCGCTTGCCCGACCTCACGGTCCGGCTCGCCGAAACCGCCTGCGTCACGGCCCCGTTCCACCTCGCCGACGGCGCCAGGCTCACCAGCTACTTCGACGAGTACCGCCTGGCCGCCGATCCCGCCCTCCTGCGCGACACAGCCGCCGCCATTGCCGCCCTCGTCCCCAGTGGCGCCCAGCTCCTTGCCGGCATCGAGCTCGGCGGCGTCCCCCTCGTCGTCGCACTGTCCGCCGCCACTGGCCTGCCCGCCGTCTTCCTGCGCCGCTGTCCCAAGAGGTACGGCTCCCGCCGGCAGATCGAAGGTGCTGCCCTCGACGGCCGTCGGGCCGTCCTCGTCGACGACGTGGTCCGCTCCGGCGGTCAGCTGCTCGCCATGGCCCGTACCCTGCGGATCGCCGGCGCACCGGTCACCGACGCCCTGTGCGTCCTTGAACGCCCGCTCGGCGGCCGAGCACTGCTGGCCGAGCACCGTGTGACGCTCCACTCCCTGCTCACCGAGGCCGACCTGCCCACGCCCCGGAAGGACGAGGGCGAGTGAAGCGGGCTGTCCTGTTTGACCTCGACGGCGTCCTCGTCGACAGCCGCCACGCCCAACTCGCCACCCTGGCGGGCTTCGCGACCTCCGCTCTCGGCCGGCGCGTCACTGTCGCCGACCTGCCGGCCGAGGCCGCGACAACCCCGCGCGAGCACGTACTCACCGAACTCGGATACGCCGGAGTGATCAGCGAGGACGGCTGGGACGCGGCGACGGCCACCGCCACCCTCACCGCCGCGGTGTTCCCGTTCGTCGCCGACACGCTTTCCGCGCTCCGCGCCGCCGATGTCGGCACCGGCATCGTGACCCTGCGAAGCCGCCGGTGGGTCAACTGGCTTCTGCCGCCCGGCATCCTCGATCTGGTCGGCGTCGTCGTCTGCTACGAGGACGCAGTGCCCAAGCCCGCGCCGGACGGCCTCCTGCTCGCCCTCGGCAAGCTGGGCGTGTCGCCCGGCGACTCCATGTTCGTCGGGGACATGGAGTCCGACATGCACGCGGCCCGAGCGGCCGGCGTGACCCCGATCGGCTCCGGCTGGGGTTTCTCCGACCCGTCCGCACTCACCCGGGCCGGCGCCGTCCTCGTACTCCCCCGAGCCGACGACCTCGCCGGGACGCTCCTGTCCCTGACAGGCACCGGGCGGCAGGGCACGTAATCCAAGCGATCTTGACTCCAGACCCGCTACGGTTGGTGGCGCAGTCGCAGCGGTCCGTTGCGTCCGATGTCGGCTGCGCCACCTCAAACGACGGATCTGGAGTCATGGTCTACACCGTGGGGGCGCGAGCTATCTGCGTCGAGCTGGAGAACTGAGAACCCCTCAGTCCCCGTTCTCGGCCCGGCTCGGCGTGTGAACACCCCACCTCTTCCCAGACTCTTCCGTGAGGGCCACACCGTCATGCGCTCGACGCAGATCCGCTCCACCTTCCTGGACTTCTTCACCTCGCGCGGCCACCGCCACGTTCCGTCCAGCCCGCTCATCTCCTCCGACCCGACCCTGCTCCTCGCCAACGCCGGCATGAACCAGTTCAAGCCGTACTTCCTGGGCGAGGCCACCCCCGAGTACCCGCGCGCCACCACCATCCAGAAGTGCGCCCGCACCTCTGACATCGACAACGTCGGCCGTACGAACCGGCACGCCACGTTCTTCGAGATGATGGGCAACTTCTCCTTCGGCGACTACTTCAAGGCCGACGCCATCGATTTCGCCTGGGAACTCCTCACCCAGGGCTACAACCTGGAGAAGGACCGCCTCTGGATCACTGTCTACCAGGACGATGACGAGGCCGAGCAGCTCTGGCGCAAGATCGGCGTCCCCGCCGAGCGCATCCAGCGCCTGGGCATGGAGGACAACTTCTGGTCGATGGGCGTTCCCGGCCCCTGCGGCCCCTGTTCGGAGGTCAATTACGACCGGGGCCCCGCCTTCGGTCGCGAAGGCGGACCGGCCGTCGACGGCGAGCGCTACGTGGAAATCTGGAACCTCGTCTTCATGCAGTACCAGCGCGGCGAAGGCGACAAGAAGGGCGGCTTCCCCCTTCTCGGCGACCTCGCGCAGCAGAGCATCGACACCGGCCTCGGCCTCGACCGCCTCGCCGCGATCCTCCAGGACGTCGAGAACGTCTGCGGCACCGACCTGCTGAGGCCCACCCTCACGACCGTCCAGGAACTCGCCGGCCGCGACTACCCCGGCAGCGGCGAGGAGAAGGTCTCCTTCCAGGTCGTCACCGAGCACGCCCGCTCCATCGCCTACCTGATCGCCGACGGAGTCCTGCCCGCCAAGGACGGCCGCGGCTACATCCTGCGCCGCCTGATGCGCCGCGCGATCCGCCACGCCCGCCTGCTCGGCATCGACCGGGCCGTCCTGGCCCCGGCGACCGCCAGCGTCATCGCGAACCTCGGCGACATCTGGCCCGAGCTGACCGAGCAGGCCACCCTCATCGAGCAGGTCGTCACCGCCGAAGAGGAGTCGTTCACCCGCACCCTCGCTCAGGGCACCCGGCTCCTTGACGCCGCCATCACCCGCAGCCGCGAGAGCCGGTCCACCACCCTGGCCGGGGACACCGCCTTCGAACTGCACGACACGTTCGGCTTCCCCGTCGAGCTGACCGTCGAAGCCGCCCGCGACGCCGGCCTGACCGTCGACGAGGACCGCTTCGCCGACCTGCTCGCCGAGCAGCAACAGCGCGCCAAGGCCGGCGGCAAGGCCAAGACCGCCGAGGCGCTCCGGCGCCAGGACGCCTACCGGGAGCTGTCCGCCCGCCACGGCCGTACCGACTTCGTCGGCTACGACCACCTCGACGCCGAAGCCACCGTCCTCGGCCTCATCTCCGACAGCACCGTCGTGCCGGGTGCCGACGAGGGCAGCATGCTCGAACTGGTCCTGGACCGCAGCCCGTTCTACGCCGAATCCGGCGGCCAGGTCGGCGACACCGGCACCATCCGCACCTCGGGCGGCACGCTCTTGGAGGTCTTGGACACCAAGCCCGGCCTGGAGGGCTTCCACGTGCACACCGTGCGCGTCGTCGAAGGCGAGATCCGGGCCGGTGAGCAGGTCGAAGCCCTCGTGGACGGCGCCCGCCGCGAGGCCGTCGCCCGCTCCCACTCCGCCACCCACGTGCTGCACGCCATGCTCCGCCGCACCCTCGGCGACCACGCCCGCCAGCACGGCTCTCTCGTCGACGCCGGTCGCCTCCGCTTCGACTTCGCCCACTTCTCCTCCGTCGAGCGCCCCCAGCTGGCCGCCATCGAGACCCTTGTCAACGACCGCCTCCTCGACGACCCCAAAGTGCGCGTCTGGCACGCCTCGCGTGCCGAAGCCGAGGCCGCCGGAGCGACCGCCCTGTTCGGGGAGAAGTACGGCGACCACGTCCGCATCGTCGATATCGGCGACTTCTCCCGCGAGCTCTGCGGTGGCACCCACATCGGTCACGGTTCCAACGCTGGCCCCGTCCGCATCGTCGGCGAAGCCTCCATCGGCTCCAACCTCCGTCGCATCGAAGCCCTCACCGGCCGCGACGCCCTGAACTACTACGACACCGAGCGCCGCCTCCTCGAAGAACTCTCCGGCCTCCTCGGCACCCGCCCCCAGAACGCGCCTGACGCCCTCCGCAAGCGCCTCGACGCCCTCAGCGCCGCCGAGCGGGAACTCGGCCGCCTCCGCGAGGCCGAGCTGCGAAGCCGCGCCCAGCAGCTCGCCGCCTCCGCCCGCACCGTCTCCGGCGGCCGGGTGGTCACCGAGAAGGTGACGGGACTCGGCCCGGACGAACTCCGCACACTGGCCCACCGCACCGCCGGCCTCCTCGACGCCGGCCATGCCGTCGTCGTCCTCGGCACCGAGCGCGACGGCAAAGCCCTCCTGGCCGCCGCGGTCACCCCCAGCCTCCACGACACCGGCACCGAGGCCAGCCGGATCCTCATCCCGGCCGCGCGCACCGTCGGCGGCGGAGCCGGCGGCAAGGGCCCCGTCGCCAGTGCCGGAGGACGCCGCGCCGAAGCCCTCGACGAGGCCCTCACCATCGCCGCCCAGGACGCCGCCCGGGTCCTGGACCAGTAGCACCCGCCTGCCGGTGCCGCCGTACGCGGCACCGGCACGCCACCTCACCCACCGCGTCCGCCCGACACCAGTTCCTTCAGGAGCACGACACTCTCGTAGTTCGTCACGCCCCACCGCCAGGACCCGACCGGCGAGTAGCCACGCCTGCGGTACCAGCCGATCAGGTCGACCGCCTGGGCAGATGTGTCGATCACCGCCTGTGCGGATCCGAGCGCGACGATACGTTCCTCCGCCAAGGCCAGAAGGCGCTGGCCCAGCCCCGCACCCCGGTACGCCGGATCCACCGCCAGCTGCCAGAACGACCCCGCCCCCACCGGAGCGGGGTATCCCTCGGGGACGGAGTACGGAGCCGCCACTGTCACCGACCCCACCAGTTCCCCGCCCCGGACGGCGAGCCAGCACTCGCCGCTGCCCACGCGGTGCGCGGTGTCCCGCACTGACTGGTACGAGCCGAAGAAGAGTCGGCCGGCCGCAGCATGATCGGCATACGAGCGGTGAAGCAAGGCGGTCAGATCTTCCATGGAGTCACCGGCGGCAAGACGTCTCACCCCGACGTCCCTGGTCAGCGCCCGTGTCGCTTCCTCCATGGCCCACCACCCGTCGCACCCCTTGGCCCCAGTTGCACCATCACTCCATGGACTCATATGGGGTGCCGGGCGGGTCTGTCAGGTGCCGCCGACCGCGCACCAGACCGGATCGCCGCAGCTAGGAAGCCCTGATCGAAGCGTGAGATCGTCACACTCCGGAGTCAGAAGGGGACACCCTGAGTCCCACGTAGGCTCGGTGTTATGAGCCTGCGCCTGAGCACCGTGATCCTTCCCGTCGACCACTGGCACGAGGGGGGCCGCGCCAAGTGGCAGCACGCCGAGGAACTCGGCTTCCATGCCGCGTACACCTACGACCACCTGTCCTGGCGGACCTTCCGCGACGGCCCGTGGTTCGGCGCGCTGCCAACTCTCACCGCAGCCGCCACCGCGACCGAGCGCATGCGCCTCGGCACGCTCGTTACGTCGCCTAATTTCAGGCACCCTGTGACGCTCGCCAAGGAGCTGATCTCGCTCGACGACATCTCGGGCGGCCGGATCACGCTCGGCATCGGCGCGGGCGGCAACGGCTTCGACGCCACCGCGCTCGGCCAGGAGGCGTGGACGCCGAAGGAGAGGGCGGACCGGTTCGGCGAGTTCGTGCCACTACTCGACCGGCTGCTCATGGAGGACGCGGTGTCGGAGCAGGGCACGTTCTACTCGGCTGACGAGGCCCGGAACATCCCCGGCTGCGTCCAGCGCCCGCGGCTGCCGTTCGCGGTTGCGGCGACCGGGCCGCGCGGGCTGAAGCTGGCAGCGCGGTACGGGCAGGCGTGGGTGACGACCGGCGACCCGAAGCTGTACGAGACAGGGACCCCGGAGCAGTCGGTGGAGGCGCTGCGCGGCCAGATCGAGAAGCTAGGCAAGGCGTGCGCGGAGAGCGGCCGGGACATGGCGGAGAAGGTCCTGCTCACCGGCTTCACCCCGGACCGCAACCGCCCGCTGGAGTCCGTGGACGCCTTCGTCGACTTCGCCGGCCGTCACCGCGACCTCGGCTTCACCGAGATCGTGATCCACTGGCCGATCCCCGACTCCGACTTCGCCTCCGACCGAGCCGTCTTCCAGCGCATCGCCACCGAAGCGCTCAAGCAACTCGACTAATAGACGCACTGCAAGTGTTCGTAGCGAAGGCCCAGCAGTCACTTCGCTGACATCGTGGTTGGAGCTCCTGGCACGCGAAGTTGCCGTGGAATCACACGGGAACCCGCGGAGAGTCGGCTGTCGCGTACTCCACAACGAGGGGGCTCGCCACTACGCACCGAGGGTTGGCACCGGTGCTTGGAAGAAGCCCTGTGACACGCGCGTACCCGGTCATCGTCGCGGACATATCGATGCTGTTGTCCTCATCGTCCAGCGCGTCTAGCAGCTCCTGCACGCCCCGGCCATGCAGACGCACGGCCGTCCGGGATGGAGTCT
Source organism: Streptomyces hyaluromycini (assembly GCF_002217755.1). Lineage (GTDB taxonomy): Bacteria > Actinomycetota > Actinomycetes > Streptomycetales > Streptomycetaceae > Streptomyces > Streptomyces hyaluromycini. The sequence goes on from NZ_BCFL01000017.1 coordinate 880,617, forward strand.
GATCCGGAGGCAGCGGATCGCGGTGGCTCGTGAGCGCCTCTACGACCTGGCCGGCCCTGGTGACGAATGCAGTTCCCAGGCTAGAGATCGAGTTCTCCATCTCCAACGCGGGACCGTCCACCGACATCGGGGTCCAGCCCCTTAGATGCCGGACCGACCCGTGCATGAGCAGACGGCAGCCTCCGTCAGCTCCAGGGTCCGTTCCGCTTCGGCCTGCTGGGTCCACGAACAGTACGAGATCTTGGTGGGCACCGCTGAGCGTTATGCAGCGAAGCGGCGCTTCGAACTGCACCCACTGACCGGCACGCAGGTCAGGCGCCGCGTACCAATCCGCCACGAGCTCAACATGCTTGTATACGTCGCGCAGGTGCCGCAACTGCCCTTGTTCTAAGTCTGCCGCTGGCGCGTCCATGTCGATACCGCCAAGCGGCGTGGTCACGCGGAGAGTACCTGTACGCGGGACACGTCGCGGCTCAGCCACGAACTGCCGCAGCTTGCTCTCCGACAAGTAAACGATCTCACGCAAGGGGCTTCCCCGTCCGGTCGGCTGGTCACGTGACACGTCATACTGCCACCCCCCACTGACAATGGCTGGAATAGCTCAATACTGGTGCAAATCAAGCCAGTTGCCTGCCGAACGTCGAGGTGGAGTCGACAATGAGCAGGCACGCACCGCGCGCGGCGATGACCTCGGGGGATGCTATGGAAGACATGTTTGAGCCGGACTCGGCATTACACCGACTCGGCGAACGGATCGAAGGCGTAGAGGAGGGGCAAGGGCGTCACGAGAAGAAACTGGACGGTTTCAGGGAAGGTCTGCATGGTGTACAAGCTGACGTCGTGAGGCTCAGCAGCGCCGTCACCGATGTACGTCAGGAGATCGGAGAGCTGGAAAGCGCGGTCACCGACACACGCCAGACCCTCGACACCTTCATCGCACAATACGGACGCGACCGAGAGGTATCCAAGGCCCAGGCCGACCTGTCTCGCCTGACGACCGAGTGGCATGCGAACTTCGCACAGCGCAAGCAGACCCGTGCCCTGGCCCGCGGTCTGGTACACACTCTCACTGCCCAAGCCGTCTACAGAAACGTGGTGAACACAGCCACCGTACGAGCCTGCTCCGAGGAGCGGCTGCTCCTCGAACCGACCTACTGGCTTGCGCCTGCCACCATGGCGGTCGCAGCGAAGTTCCGGAACGAGGAGGAGCAGGGTGGGCGTGCCCGCGCACACGCCTGTGCCTTGGACGCCGCCAAGGCCAACCTCTTCTTCTCGTTGACATGTTCTCGCCTCGGAGACGAGACCGAAGCCGCCGCATGGATGGACCTCTATCTTCAGTCACTCGACCCCGACGAACTAGGGCAGGACTTCCTCGTCGTCCTGGAAGCGATCGCGAGCAAGGAACTGGGTGAGAAGGCGCTCGGATACGCCCAGCAGGCCATGGCGCGATGGAACCGAGGCAGCTCGCCCCTCTCGATCGGCGCGTACACAACCCCCGACATGCTCGGTGGCACTCACCTGGAATCCCGACTGCTGAACCTGCGCAGCCGCATTGCCAAGAATCAGTACACAGCTCTACGCGAGACCTGCGGAGACCAGTGGGAGGTACTCCGGGGCGGTTGGGAACTCGCGACCGTGCCCGACAGGACCTTGGCCTACCTCAGACGTGTGTTCCCGGACGGAGCCGACGAAGTCGACACGCCGGTCAGTAACGGCGGCCACGTAGAGAGTGCCTTGGAACGCCTCATCGACCAACTCGAGCCGGACGAAGCCGAGATGCGCGAGAAGATGCGGCGGCTTGAGCGCGTCATCGAACATGAGGGAGACCTTGAGGCAGCCGGCAGGGCACATGAGTCGTCACTCACGCCCGACGCCGCCCCGGTCGCACTCATGACGCTTCTCGACCAAGCCGTTTTCGAGCCGGACGAAGTGCGGCTCGGCCAGCCGGCTCGACGCATGGCCTTACGTGCTATTTGGCCGGGCTTGGAGAACGCCGCGCAGCAATTCGTCAACGCCTCCCAGCATCGCCTTCCGCGTCATATCACGTTGAACGTCGCAGGTTGGTCCTGCACCGTTGCGACGGACCCACGGTTGATGGTGGTGGAGCCTGGGCCGCTTGTCGATGAACTCACCACGCACATCGAGCAACAGACCCAGGTCCAGTCGGACGCTGTGGTGCGTAGATGGCCCCGCGTGGTTGCAGCCCTGGTGGTAGGTGCCTTCACCGGAGCACTCGTGGTGCCGTTCATCGACGGCGTGTCACGGTGGATATTCGCCCTGCTCACGATCTGCATGTTCACGTGGCCGATTTGGGAGATCTGGAGCGTTCCGCTCCGCAAGAAGCACGTACGCGATCAGGGCAACCGATTGCGACACGAGGCTGTCGCGACGTTGGCCAAGGCGTTACGCCAGTGCGAGGATTTTTTCGAGGAATGGCGCGAGGCAATGGGGCAACTGACTTCCCTCACCCAATGGGGAGGGCACTACAAGCAGAACTGATCACCGGACGAGGCGACCCGGTCAGAGAGTAGAAAAGGGACTGGATGGACACCTCCAAACTGATTGGCGACCGTTTCAAGGTGAAGGATGGCCCGGTCAGTGGTGCCATGGGCGACGTGTGGCCAGCCGAGGACACGAAGCTGGGCCGCACCGTGGCCCTGAAGTTCCTCGCACGACGACGCCTCCGTCAACAGGGAGCCCTCACGGAATTCACTGATTGGACGGTGAGAAGGTTCGAGCGCGAGGGCTTTGCGATGGCTCGGGTCAATCATCCTCATGTCGCACACATCTATGACACTGGCGAACATGACGGCGAGCTCTACATCGTCATGGAGTACATCCAAGGCAAGTCGCTCACCAGCTATTTGAAGACAGGACCCACCCTCACACTTGAGCGAACCGTTCGGTGGACACGCGAAATCTGTGAGGGCCTCGAAGCTGCGCACTCACGCAAGGTGCTCCACCACGACATCAAGCCCGACAACATCATGATCACGAACCAGGGCGAGGTGAAGATCGTGGACTTTGGGCTGGCGTCCTTCGCCGATGTCACCCAGTCCCACACGGGCGTGGGCACCCCGCTGTACAAGGCACCGGAGCGGTGGAACGACAACCCTGGCAGCGTGCGCAGCGACCTGTACTCCGTGGGCTGCGTCCTGTACGAGATGCTGACTGGGCGCCCACCCTTCGGCAGCCCTCAGGACGACCCCATGACCGTGGGCAGGATGCACCAGGACGATTCGCCGGCACCTCCGAGCGCCCACCGCCCAGGCGTGCCCGATCAACTCGACTCCATCGTCCGGATTCTTCTGGCCAAGGACCCGGCATATCGCCCGCGAAGCGCCGAGGCGGTTGCGGAGGTGATGAGAGATATCCAGAATGCCCTGGGGGTTGAGGACCTGGCTGATGCGAGCGGACGGGCAGAGCTGTCTGACGCTGTGGACAGCGACACTCGCCATTCGGAGCGCATCCGGCTACTGGATCGCCGTATCTTCGAACTGGAACTCCGGTTCGGACCGGATGACCAGGCAGTGATCGAGACACGCGTGGAGCACGCCGAACTCACCGGCCAGTCGGGCGACACACGAGGGGCCGCAGCCCTGTACAACCGCCTCGGCCGTGACTGTCAGGACTTCTTCGGCCCCTATGACATGCAGGCACTCAACGCCTTCGAAGGTGTCGCACGGTGGATCGCAAGATCGGGCGCAGGGTAAACCAGCTCGTGCCTGGGGGCGTGCCCAGCTCTGAGCTACCGCTCGTGGCAACGCGCTCGAATTCGACCCTGCGATTGCATCCTCGTCGAGCAGTCCCGGCAGAGCACCCCCACCGGCAACCGCCGCCAATCGTGTTGTTGCAGGTCAGGCTGCGATAGGTGAAAAAGGCTTGACTGAGGTGACCAGCGTGCCCAGCCGCATCCGGTCGGTGACGGAGGCGGCCGCGGTCAGCGTCGGTATCGCACCGAACCACGGGCCGTCCCGGAAGCTGCGCCAGGACAGGTGGTCGTACGTGTACGCGGTGTGGAAGCCCAGCTCCTCCGCGCGCGTCCAGGCGGCACGGCCGCCCTCGCTCCAGCGGCGGTACGGGAGGATCACGGTGCTCAGACGCAGACTCATGGGTCCGAGACTAAGGGGACCCGCCGACAGCGGACGAAACGGTCACCGTATGCGGCTGCTCAGCCACGGCGTGAGCAGGTGCGCGGCGAGGTGCTCCTTGTACGTGCGGTCCCCGGCCAGCGGCACGACCAGGGTGGCCGCGGGCGGGAAGCGGCGGGCCCGGACATGGGCCAGGCCGCCGAAGACGGAGTGCAGGAAGGCGGGCACGTCGTCGCGCGGGACGTCGTGGAACGCCACGCCCTCGACGGTGATCAGCGCGTCGTCTTCCGGGAAGAGCCGCACGCTCACCCGGGGCAGGCCGCCGAACTCGGCGTACGCCTCGTGCGGCAGCGACCCGTCGGGGTCCGTGGTGACACCGAAGCCCGCGGCGCTGCGCCGCGAGGTCTGGTCGGCGCCGATGTCGTGCGTGACCTCGATCTCGCGTCCGTGTTCGGCGGCGATCGCGTGGAGCGCGCCGACGGCCGCCTCGGTGGTCGGAAGGTGTTCCCCGTGCCCCTGGTACTCCGAATGGTCCATACCACTCATGATGCCGGGGTCAGTGCGGCTCGGGGAAGCGCAGGTAGCGCGGCGGCACGGCCTGGGTCAGCCACACCCCGTTCGCGCTGATGTGGAAGACGTGCCCGTCCCGGTGCATCGCGCCCGCGTCGACCGACAGCACCACGGGGCGCCCGCGCCGGGCACCGACCCGCGTCGCGGTCTCCCGGTCCGCCGACAGATGCACGTCGTGCCTGTTCATCGGCCTGAGGCCCTCGCTCCGGATCGCGTCCAGATTCCTCGCGACGGTGCCGTGGTACAGATACGGCGGCGGGGTCGCCGGGGGCAGTCCGAGGTCGACGTCGATGCTGTGGCCCTGGCTGGCGCGGATCCGGGTGCCGTCGATCGCGAACCGCTGCTTGTCGTTGGCGGCGACGACGTGGTCCAGTTCCTCGCGGGTGACCGGGAAACCGTGCGCCGCTGCCGCCGCGAGCAGCGTGTCGATCTCCACCCAGCCCGCCTCGTCCAGGCTGAGCCCGATGCGTTCGGGCTGGTGGCGCAGGTGTTTCGAGAGGTACTTCGACACCTTCACGGTGCGCCGCTCGTCCTGTGCTCCTTCGTTGTGTCTTGCGTTCATGCCATCAGAGTGCAGGGCGAGACGCGGATCACGCAGATATTTTTCGCCGCAGGTTTGATCCACAACCAAGTGCGGTTATCCACAAGGAAATTGGCCGAGTTGTGGACAAGTGCTGGGCATTTCACGGTGTTTCGTCAAGATCGTTAACAGGGTTGTGATGTGTGGTGAGCTCGTCCAACCGCCGGGCCCGTACCTCGCGTTCGGCGGCGATCGCGATGAACTCGGCGATGCGTTCCGGGCCAACGAGCCGTCGTACGGCCTGAATCGTGTCGGTGGGAAGGGACACGGAACGCATCTCGTCCGGGGGTTTCGGCTGTTCCCCCGCACCGAGTCGACGGCGCACCTCACGGGTCGCGAACAGGCGCATGGCACGGGCCAGTTCGGCGTCCACCGTCTGCTGGGCCAGGGGGCGCAGCCGGCGGACGAGCGAGGCCCTTCGGCCGCGCCGGCGTCGGTGCGGTGGTCCGGGTCGTCGAGGTAGCGGGCGAAGACGTGCTCGGTGGTGAACTCCAGGAAACGGGCCGCGATGTGCTCGACCTGCACCCTCAACTCCCGCAGGTGCCCGGAGATCGCGGAGAGAGGGACGCCCGCTGCGTACAACTCCGCTGCCACGGCGAGCTCCTGAGGGCTCGGGACGAGGAAGGAGCCGGGGTCGCCGTCCACCGGTTCCAGTACGCCGAGTGCCACGGCCTCGGCGACGGCCGTGTCGTCGGGGGTGCCGCCGAAGCGGGCGTCGAGTTCGGCGCGGGACAGGCGCACCGGTTCCTCGTCGGTCCAGGGGCCCTCGGCCTCGGTGACCAGTCCCAGGACGCCGGCCAGGCCGCGGCCGGTGTCCCAGGCGTCGAGCAACTCCCTGATGGAGGCGAGGGTGTAGCCGCGGGCGAGGAGGTCGGCGATCTGGCGGAGGCGGGTGAGGTGGGCGTCGGAGTAGAGGTTGGCGGGGCCCTGGCGTTCGGGGCGGGGGAGGAGACCCTTGTCCTGGTAGGCGCGGATGGTCCGGACGGTGGTGCGGGAGTGGTGGGCCAGGTCCTCTATGCGGTAGGCGGGGGTGGCCGGGGGGTCGGTCATGTGGGGTTCCTTGGCTGGTGACCGGGGTTGGGGGCCGGGGGTGGGGACGCTTACCGGCGCTGGCAGGGTGCCGCTGCGCCCACCCGTGCCGCCCCGCGGCACGCCTGCCCGCAGCTACGACGTGCCCCGTAAGGGGCGCTGGGGGTACCCCCGGCCGAAGGCTGGGGGAGGAACTGCGCGACCAGCACCCACGCACCCGCAGTTGGACCACGACCTTCTACAACTTCGGTTCCACTCTCGCAATTCGGCGCAGAACCCCCGGCGCCACCCGCGAAAGCCACCGCGCGCCCCTCGCCTCCGGCGTCACCGGGACTACCGCGCGGTTGTGTTCCACCGCCTCCAGGATCGCCGAAGCAACCTTCTCCGGTGGGTAGTTGCGCATGCCGTACAGCCGTGCCGACCGCTGCTGACGGCGTCGTTCCTCCTCCTCGTCGACCCCCGTGAAGCGGGCCGTGGAGGTGATGTTGGTGTTGATGAGCCCGGGGCAGATCGCCGTCACCCCGATGCGCTGGGAGGCGAGTTCGGCGCGCAGGCACTCGGACAGCATCAGGACCGCCGCCTTGGAGGTGCTGTAGGCCGGCAGGGCGCGGGAGGGCTGGTACGCGGCGGCCGACGCCACGTTCACGATGTGGCCGCCCTGGGCGCGTTCCGCCATCCGGGCCCCGAACAGGCGGCACCCGTGGATCACGCCCCAGAGGTTGACGTCCAGGACCCGCCGCCAGTCCTCGGTCGTCGTCGTGAAGAAGGACCCCGACAGACCGATGCCCGCGTTGTTGACCAGTACGTCCAGTACCCCGTACTCGCGATGGACCTTCTCCGCGAGCTTCTCCATGGCCTGCTCGTCGGAGACGTCCGCCGTCTCGGGCCAGGCATCGGCCGCTCCGATCAGCCGGGACAACTCGGCGGTGCGCGCGGCGGCCTCCGCGTCCCGGTCCACCGCCACCACCCGCGCGCCCGCCTCCGCGAACGCGAACGCCGTCGCCCGCCCGATCCCGCTGCCCGCACCCGTGACCAGGACCAGCTGGCCCCCGAACCGCTGGGCGTGGCGGCCGGCGGGCTTCGGCTCCGAGCTCCGGCCGTCCTCCACCGACCTCACGAACTCCTCGATCCAGGACGCCACCTGGTCCGGGCGCGTGCGCGGGATCCAGTGCTTGTCGGGCAGGGTGCGGCGGGTGAGCCGGGGCACCCAGCGCTCCAGGTCGTCGTACAGCCGCTCGGAGAGGAACGCGTCGCCGAGGGGCGTGATGAGCTGCACGGGCGCGTGGGCGTACGCGTCCTCGCGCGGGCGGCGCAGCCGGGCCCGTACGTTGTCGCGGTACAGCCAGGCGCCGTGTGCCGCGTCGGAGGGCAGGGAGGAGGTCGGGTAGTCCCCCGCGGGGAGCCTCTCGGCCCGCTGGAGGATCCTCGGCCAGGCCTTGCCCAGGGGGCCGCGCCAGGCCAGTTCGGGGAGGGCGGGGGTGTGCAGCAGGTACACGTACCAGGACTTGGCGCCCTGCCCGAGGAGCTGGCCCACCCGGCGGGGTGTCGGGCGCTGCACGCGCGCGTTGATCCAGTGCCCGAAGTGGTCCAGGGACGGTCCGGACATCGACGTGAAGGAGGCGATACGGCCCTCGGTGCGCCCCACCGTGACGAACTCCCAGGACTGCACCGAGCCCCAGTCGTGGCCGACCAGGTGCACCGGGCGGTCCGGGCTGACCTCGTCGATCACCGCCAGGAAGTCGTCCGTGAGTTTGGCGAGGGTGAAGCCGCCGCGCAGGGGCTGGGGGGCGGTGGAGCGGCCGTGGCCGCGGACGTCGTAGAGGACGACGTGGAAGCGGTCGGCGAGGCGGGTCGCGACCTCGGTCCAGACCTCCTTGCTGTCCGGGTAGCCGTGGACGAGGACGACCGTCGGGGCCGCCGGGTCGCCCAGCTCCGCCACGCACAGGTCGACGCCGCCCGTCCGCACCCGCCGCTCGCGCGCGCCTTCGATGCCGGTCACTTGTCCTCCGCCCAGCGCCGCACGTGCGGCAGATCGTCGTCCAGCCAGAAGGCGCTCTGCTCGGGGTCCCGGGAGTCGGTGACCACGAGGATCTCCTCGAACTTGGCGCCCGTGCCCCGGAAACCGAGGTGCGGTTCGACCGCCCACAGGCCCGGCCGGGGCGGGTGGTCGGAGAAGCGGTACGGCGACCACAGGGGCGACCAGCCCTCGCGGTGGCCGTGCAGCGCGTCGGCCGCGAGGCCCTTCAGGGACTGGGTGCCGAACCCGAAGAGGTGCGGTGACCAGCGGCGCTGCTTCACCCGGTCCACCTTGTGGGCGATCACGCCGAAGGGGTACGCGCGATGCCGGTTGGCGTAGCCCTGGCGGACCATGAGGCGGTCCACGTCCTGGTAGATCTCGCGCAGCGGGCGCCGCTCGCGCACCTCGCGCAGGATCAGCTCCCGGTGCGCCTCCAGGTCGGCCATCAGCCGGTCCTGCACGGGGTTGGGCCCGAGGGAGCCGGAGTAGCCGATGTCGGCCGTGCAGCCCTCGTACACCGGGGCCAGGTCCAGGATGAACGGCATCCCGGGCGCCAGCCGGCGGTCGGTCGGGAAGAACTGCAGCGGTACGCGGAAGTCCGTGAACGCCGTGCGGTCGCCGAACCAGGCGAAGGGGAGGTGGAACCAGTCCCGCACGCCCCGCGCGCGCAGCCACTCGCGCTGCATCCGGGCCGCCTCGCGCTCGGTGATCCCCGGCTCCAGCCGGGCCGCGACCGCCTCCGCGCACTCGTAGGCGAGCCGCTGCACCCGACGGAAACCCTGGAGCTCCGCCGAACGTTCTTCCTGCACTGCCGTCGTCACCCGATCCGCCCCGTCTCCGTCGACTGCGGTACGTGCCCGTAACTTGACACTGGTGAATGTGACAGTTGTTAGAGGGAACGTCAATAGGAGGGATGAGGCCTGTGGATAACTCTGCGTAGCTCTCAGGCAGGGGTTCCCCTAGGGCCCCGTAATACTCGAGGCTGACGCGAAGACGGCTCCAAGGTCTGACGACCGGAGTGGTCCGGGTCACTACCTTCTATGACGTGACTGTGATCGCGACCGAAAGCCTGAGCAAGCGGTTCCCCCGGGTGACCGCGCTCGACCGGCTGTCCGTGGACATCGGACCCGGTGTGACCGGACTCGTCGGAGCCAACGGCGCCGGCAAGTCCACCTTGATCAAGATCCTGCTGGGTCTGTCCCCCGCGACCGAGGGCCGCGCCGAAGTGCTCGGCCTCGACGTCGCGACCAAGGGCGCCGCCATCCGCGAGCGCGTGGGCTACATGCCGGAGCACGACTGCCTGCCGCCCGACGTCTCGGCCACCGAGTTCGTCGTGCACATGGCCCGCATGTCCGGCCTGCCGCCCGCCGCCGCCCGCGAGCGCACCGCCGACACCCTGCGCCACGTCGGGCTCTACGAGGAGCGGTACCGGCCCATCGGCGGCTACTCGACCGGCATGAAGCAGCGCGTCAAGCTGGCCCAGGCCCTGGTGCACGACCCGCAGCTGGTCTTCCTCGACGAGCCGACCAACGGCCTCGACCCGGTCGGCCGTGACGACATGCTCGGCCTGATCCGCCGTATCCACACCGACTTCGGCATCTCGGTCCTGGTCACCTCGCACCTGCTCGGCGAACTGGAACGCACCTGCGACCACGTGGTCGTCGTCGACGGCGGCAAGCTGCTGCGGTCCAGCTCCACCACCGACTTCACGCAGTCCACGACGACCCTCGCCATCGAGGTCAGCGACAGCGACGAGCACCCCGACGGCACCCGCGCGGTGCGCGACGCGCTCCACGCGCGCGGGGTGGAGACGGACAACGAGGGCGGCGGCCTGCCCGGCGCCGGCCACATCCTGCTGCTCACCGCCCAGGGCGAGGACACGTACGACCTCGTCCGCGACGTCGTCGCCGACCTGGGTCTCGGCCTGGTGCGCATGGAGCAGCGCCGGCACCACATCTCCGAGGTCTTCACCAGCGCCGACGAGCAGCGGAAGGAGGCGACCGTCCATGGCGGTTGAGCAGCCTCTGGCCACCCCCGCGGGTGACCAGTCCCGAATCCACGACATCGGCTACCGCGGCTACGACGGCCCCCGCCTCGGCCGCGCGTACGCCCGCCTGTCCCTCTACTCGCAGACCCTGCGCGGCTCCTACGGCCTCGGCCGCTCGGTGAAGTCCAAGGTGCTGCCGATGCTGCTGTTCGCGGTGATGTGCGTGCCGGCGGCCATCATGGTCGCCGTCGCCGTCGCCACCAAGGCACACGACCTGCCGGTGCCCTACACCCGGTACGCGATCATCATGCAGGCCGTCATCAGCCTGTACGTCGCCTCACAGGCACCCCAGGCCGTCTCCCGCGACCTGCGCTTCAAGACCATCCCGCTGTACTTCTCGCGGCCCATCGAGACCGCCGACTACGTCCAGGCCAAGTTCGCGGCCCTGGCCTCCGCGATGTTCGTCCTCACCGCCGCCCCGCTGGCCGTGCTGTACATCGGCGCCCTGCTCTCCAAGATGGACTTCGCCCACCAGACCAAGGGGTTCGGCCAGGGACTGCTCTCGGTGGCCCTGCTGTCCCTCCTCTTCGCCGGCATCGGCCTGGTCATCGCGTCGATCACCCCGCGCCGCGGCTTCGGCATCGCCGCCGTGATCGCCGTACTGACCATCTCCTACGGCGCGGTCTCCACCCTCCAGGCCATCGCCGACTCCCAGGGCAGCACCAGCGCCATCCCCTGGATCGGCCTGTTCTCGCCGGTCACGCTGATCGGCGGCCTGAGCACCGCCCTGCTCGGCGGCACCAACACCTTCCCGGGCGGCGACGGACCCTCCCACGCCCAGGGCGCGGTGTACCTGCTCGTCGTCCTCGGCCTCATCGCCGCGAGCTACGGCCTTCTGCTGCGCCGCTACAAGAAGGTGGGACTGTGACCACGCTCTCCATCGACCACGTCTCCCGCTGGTTCGGCAACGTGGTCGCCGTCAACGACATCACCATGACCATCGGCCCCGGCGTCACCGGTCTCCTCGGCCCCAACGGCGCCGGAAAGTCCACCCTCATCAACATGATGGGCGGCTTCCTCGCCCCCTCCACCGGCACGGTCACCCTCGACGGCAAGCCGACCTGGCGCAACGAGGCCATCTACAAGCACATCGGCATCGTCCCCGAGCGCGAGGCGATGTACGACTTCCTCACCGGCCGCGAATTCGTCGTCGCCAACGCCGAGTTGCAGGGCCTCGGCGCCAAGGCGGCCCAGAAGGCGCTCGCCACGGTCGAGATGGAGTACGCGCAGGACCGCAAGATCTCGACGTACTCCAAGGGCATGCGCCAGCGCGTGAAGATGGCGTCCGCCCTGGTCCACGAGCCGTCCCTGCTCCTCCTCGACGAGCCCTTCAACGGCATGGACCCGCGCCAGCGCATGCAGCTCATGGACCTGCTGCGCCGCATGGGCGACGAGGGCCGTACCGTCCTCTTCTCGTCCCACATCCTCGAAGAGGTCGAGCAACTCGCCTGGCACATCGAGGTCGTGGTCGCCGGACGGCACGCGGCCAGCGGCGACTTCCGCAAGATCCGCCGCCTGATGACCGACCGCCCGCACCGCTACCTGGTCCGCTCCAGCGACGACCGCGCCCTCGCGGCCGCCCTCATCGCCGACCCCTCCACCTCGGGCATCGAAGTCGACCTGGCCGAGGGCGCGCTGCGCATCCAGGCCGTCGACTTCGGCCGCTTCACCGCCCTGCTGCCCAAGGTCGCCCGCGACCACGGCATCCGGCTGCTCACGGTCTCGCCGTCCGACGAGTCCCTCGAATCCGTGTTCTCGTACCTGGTCGCGGCGTAGGAGGCCCAAGATGTACGACCCCACAGTCGCCCGGCTCACCTACCGAGCCCTTCTCGGCCGCCGCCGGGCCCTCATCCTGGGCGCCCTGCCGCTGTTGCTGATCGCGATCTCCGTCGTCGTCCGCGGCCTCGCCGGCGCCGACGACCAGACGGCCTCCGACCTGCTCGGCGGCCTCGCCCTCGCCACCATGGTGCCGATCATCGGCGTCATCGCCGGCACGGGTGCGATCGGCCCGGAGATCGACGACGGCTCGGTGGTGTACCTGCTGTCCAAGCCGATCAAACGGCCGACGATCATCTTCACCAAGCTGATCGTGGCCATCGCCGTGACGATGGTCTTCTCCGCCCTGCCGACCCTGATCGCGGGCTTCATCCTCAACGGCAACGGCCAGCAGATCGCCGTCGCCTACACGGTCGCCGCGCTGGTCGCCTCCATCGCCTACGCCGCGCTCTTCCTGCTCCTCGGGACGGTGTCCCGGCACGCGGTGGTCTTCGGGCTCGTCTACGCCCTGGTCTGGGAGGCCCTGTTCGGCTCCCTGGTCCCCGGCGCACGGACGCTGAGCGTCCAGCAGTGGTCCCTGGCGGTCGCCCACAAGGTGACCGGCGGCGAACTGGTCACGTCCGACGTCTCCCTGACGACGGGCACGGTGCTGCTGGTCGCGGTGACCGTCCTGGCCACCTGGTACGCCGGCCAGAAGCTGCGCTCGCTGACGCTGGCGGGCGAGGAGTAGACGCCCGCTTTATTGACGGGGGCTTCATCCGGGTCCCGGCACACTGGGCAAAGGGGATGTTCTGTGGAGAGGAACGGGGATGGCTGAGGGTTTCCGGGACGCCGACGCAGACTGGGACGGCGTGGTGCTGGACGAGGAGTTCATACGGTCCGCGGGGGCGGCGGAGCCGTCCGCGCGAGCGCGGATGCTGGCAGCTCGCTGGAAGGCCGAGAAACCCGAGCCGCAGCCGTGGCGGTCGGACGAGCCGCCGGCCGGTTGGTTCTTCAGCAAGGGCCGGCGGCGTTGGTGGCGCCGGTAGGCGGTTCTTCGGCTGCGGGGCGGTGGGGGCCGGTCGCGCAGTTCCCCGCGCCCCTGACGGGGCGCTTCAGTGAGCCCTTTTTAATCAGTGGCGGCCAACTCGGCTCAAAGGCACAGTTGTTGTGTCACCCCACCATCTGGGAGAGGAGCCGGACGATGTCCATGCACGACAGTACGTCCCGCTCCCGTCAGGGCAGCCTTCGGCGGATCGCCGTGTAGCTGCCCGGGGCGGCCGCTTCGAGCACGCGATGGTCGCTCTCGCGTGGGCCGCCCACCCGGAGGATTGGCCGAGTGGTAAGGCACCGGCTTGCTAAGCCGCGGTCGGGCCTGAAAAGCCCGCGCACGTTCGATCCGTGCATCCTCCGCAAGACATTCAGGAAGCCTCGGCTGTAGCGCCCCTTCAGGGGCGCGGGGAACTGCGCGACCAGCCCCCACACACCCGCAGCCAACCGACAACCTCAGCCGAGCAGACGCTCCAACACCACCGCGATCCCGTCCTCCTCGTTGGAGGACGTCACCTCGTCCGCCACAGCCTTCAGTTCCTCATGAGCGTTGGCCATGGCCACGCCCCGAGCCGCCCAGGCGAACATCGGGATGTCGTTCGGCATGTCGCCGAAGGCGATCGTGTCGGCGGACTTGAGGCCCAGCCGGCGCGCGGCCAGCGAGAGACCCGTTGCCTTCGACAGCCCCAGGGGCAGCAACTCGACGATTCCCGCGCCCGCCATGGCCACCGTGACAAAGCCCCCGGCCGCCTGCCGCGCCGCTTCCGCGAGCTCGTCGTCGGACAGATCCGGGTGCTGTATGTAGATCTTGTTCAGCGGGGCCGCCCAGAGGTCGGCCACGTCCGTGAAGGGGGTCGACGGAAGATGGCCCGTCACCGCGTACCCCGGCCCCACCAGCACGTCGCCGTCGAGGCCGTCACGGCTCGCCGCCAGGTACAGCGGGCCGACCTCGGCCTCGATCTTCGCGAGGGCGACCCCGGCCAGCTGCCGGTCCAGTGTCACGGACGTCAGCAGGCGGTGCGCCCCGGCGTCGTACACCTGCGCCCCCTGGGCGCACACGGCGAGGCCCTCGTAGCCGAGGTCGTCGAGGATGTGCCGGGTCCAGGGGGCTCCGCGGCCGGTGACGACGATGTGCGTGGCGCCCGCCGCGGTGGCCGCGGCGAGCGCGTCACGGGTGCGCTGCGAGATCGACTCGTCGGAGCGCAGCAGCGTCCCGTCGAGGTCGGTGGCGATGAGCCCGTAGGGGAAGCTCACCGGGACACCGGCTCCAGGACCTCCCGGCCGCCCAGGTACGGGCGCAGCACCTCGGGCACGTACACCGAACCGTCGGCCTGCTGGTGGTTCTCCAGGATCGCCACGATGGTCCGCGGCACGGCACACAGCGTGCCGTTGAGCGTGGCCAGCGGCTTGACCTGCTTGCCGTCGCGGACCCGGATCGACAGCCGGCGGGACTGGAACTCGGTGCAGTCCGACGTCGACGTCAGCTCGCGGTACTTGCCCTGCGTCGGGATCCACGCCTCGCAGTCGAACTTGCGGGCGGCCGAGGCGCCGAGGTCACCGGTGGCGACGTCGATGACGCGGAACGGCAGTTCAAGCGAGGTCAGCCACTGCTTCTCCCAGGCCAGCAGCCGCTGGTGCTCCGCCTCCGAGTCCTCGGGGGCGACGTAGGAGAACATCTCCACCTTGTCGAACTGGTGGACGCGGAAGATGCCCTTGGTGTCCTTGCCGTGCGAACCGGCCTCGCGGCGGAAGCAGGGCGAGAAGCCGGCGTAGCGCAGCGGGAGGCGCTCGGCGTCGATGATCTCGTCCATGTGGTACGCGGCGAGGGGCACCTCGGACGTGCCGACCAGGTAGAGGTCGTCCTTGTCGAGGTGGTAGACGTCCTGGGCCGCCTGGCCGAGGAAGCCGGTGCCCGCCATGGACTGCGGGCGGACCAGCGCCGGGGTCAGCATCGGCGTGAAGCCGGCCTCAGTGGCCTGGGCGATCGCCGCGTTGACGAGCGCCAGCTCCAGCAGGGCGCCGACGCCGGTCAGGAAGTAGAAGCGGGAGCCGGAGACCTTGGCGCCGCGCTCGACGTCGATCGCGCCGAGCAGCTGGCCCAGCTCCAGGTGGTCCTTGGGCTCGAAGCCCTCGGCGCCGAAGTCACGGATCGTGCCGTGCTCCTCAAGGGTGACGAAGTCCTCCTCGCCGCCGACGGGGACGTCGGGGTGGACGAGGTTGCCGAGCCTGAGCAGCAGCTCATGGGCCTCGGCGTCGGCGGCGTCGCGCTCGGCGTCGGCGGTCTTGACGTCGGCCTTCAGCTGCTCGGCCTTCTTCAGCAGCTCGGCCTTCTCGTCGGCGGAGGCCTTGGGGATGAGCTTGCCGAGCTGCTTCTGTTCGTTGCGCAGCTCGTCGAAGCGGACGCCGGAGGACCTGCGCCGCTCGTCGGCAGAGAGGAGGGAGTCGACGAGCGCGACGTCCTCTCCACGGGCGCGCTGGGACGCGCGCACACGGTCGGGGTCCTCACGGAGCAGGCGAAGGTCAATCACGTAGCCAAGGCTACCGGTGCGGGGTTGCCCCTCACGAATCACTATTCGTACGTGTTCCGAATCGCGGCTTACGTTGCGTTATGGGGGAATTGCCTAGCGTGTCAATAAAAAGTGTCTCACTCCCTGGGACGGGGCAAGCGCGGGGCCTGCGGTTGACTGGATTCCCTTGTGGAGAACGGAACTTGGGGGTGCGGTTGTCCACAGGTATCCACGCCCTCCCAAGAGTTATCCACAGGCTGTGTGGATGGGGTGTGGACTTCGGAATTGATCACTCCGCAGGCGACCTGTGAAGAGAGGAATTCCCGGTTCAAACCATGACAACACCCTCTTTCGAGTGGAAAGGCGTCGCTCCAAAAGATGAACCATGGGAAACGAGTGGACGAAGGGTGATGTGGGCGAGTGGGGCCGTGCCGGCGGCCTGTAGGGCGATTTGTCGACAGACTCATGCTTCGCTGTCGACTTGTCCCCAGGTCGAGATGGGCACCTGTGGATAACTCCTGTGGATAACGAAGATATGAGGGTACGACTGGTTAGAAGCGGCCGTCCTGGCAGCGCGCCACCCAGTCGGCGGCCGCCATGAACTCCTCGTCCGACGTTCCCGGCCGGGTGGGCCCCGCGGCCTCGCCCGGCTTGATGTCCGCCCGCGGGTAGGAGCCCAGGAACCGCACCTGGCGGCAGATCCGCTTCAGCCCCATCAGGGCCTCCGCCACCCGCCGGTCGGAGATGTGGCCCTCGGCGTCGATGCAGAAGCAGTAGTTGCCGATGCCGGCTCCGGTCGGCCGGGACTGCAGCAGCATGAGGTTGATGCCCCGGGTGGCGAACTCGCCGAGCAGGTCGCGCAGCCCGCCGGGGTGGTCGTCGTTCTGCCAGAGCACGACCGATGTCTTGTCCGCTCCGGTGGGGGCGGCGGGCCGGGCCGGGCGGCCGACCAGGACGAACCGGGTCTGCGCGTTCTCCGCGTCGTGGATCCCGGTCTCCAGGGCCTCCAGGCCGTACCGCTCGGCCGCGAACTCGCCGGCGAACGCGGCGTCGTAGCGGCCCTCCTGGACCAGGCGGGCGCCGTCCGCGTTGGAGGCGGCGGACTCCCAGAGGGCGTCCGGGAGGTGGGCCCGCAGCCAGTTGCGGACCTGGGGCTGGGCCACCGGATGGGCGGTCACCGTCTTGATCTCGGAGAGCTTGGTGCCGGGGCGGACCAGCAGGGCGAAGGTGATCGACAGCAGCACCTCGCGGTAGATCGTCAGCGGCTTGCCCGCGACCAGCTCGTCGAGGGTCGTGGTGACCCCGCCCTCGACGGAGTTCTCGATCGGCACGAACGCGGCCTCGGCCTCGCCGTTGCGCACGGCGTCCAGCGCGGACTGCACGGAGACGTACGGGATCAGCTCCCGGGTGGCGGACTCCGGAAGGGTGCGCAGGGCGACTTCGGTGAAGGTGCCTTCGGGACCGAGATACGCATAGCTCGCTGGCATGTCCCTCACCCTAATGGGCGCAGGGAGACGCGGCTCACTTGTCTCATCGGATCCACTCGACCGGGTGGTTTGAAGACCGGAAACGCACCAATAGTGATCAGAAGCCACTGTGGTAACCGGGCGCCGACCGGGTAGCGACCGGGTACACCCGGGTACGCCCGGGAATCAGCCCTCCAGGAGCCGCTGCCCCACATACTCCCCGGCCGCCGCGCCGCCCGGCACCGCGAACAGGCCGCTCGCCTCGTGCCGGATGTACTGCGACAGCGCGTCCCCGCGGTCCAGCTTCCGCTGCAGCGGCACGAACCCGCGCAGCGGATCGGCCTGCCAGCAGACGAAGAGCAGCCCCGCGTCCGGTGTCCCGTCCGCGTCGATGCCGTCGTGGTACGAGAACGGGCGCCGCAGGATGGCCGCACCCCCGTTCTGGTCGGGCCGGGTGATCCTGGCATGGGCGTTGATCGGGACGACGTACTCTCCGTCCGCCCTGGCCTTCTCCAGGTCCATCGCCGTCGTCTCGGTGCCCCCGGACAGCGGCGCCCCGTTCGACTTCTTCCGCCCGATCACGTTCTCCTGGGCCGTGAGCGACAGCTTCTCCCAGTCGTCGAGGAGCATGCGGATCCGGCGTACGACGGCGTAGGAGCCGTTCGCCATCCACCCCGGCTCGCCCGACGACGGTACGAAGATCCGCTGGTCGAAGTCGGACTCCGTCGGCTTCGGGTTGCGTGTGCCGTCCAGCTGGCCCATGAGGTTGCGGGCGGTCATGGGGTGGGCGGTGGCGCCCGGGGTGCGGTTGAAGCCGTTCATCTGCCAGCGGACCTTCGCCGCGCTGCCCGCGTCCTTCTGGATCGCGCGCAGGGCGTGGAAGGCGACCAGGGCGTCGTCGGCGCCGATCTGCACCCACAGATCGCCGTTGCTGCGGCTCTTGTCGAGGTGGTCGGAGGAGAAGTCGGGCAGCGGGTCCAGGGCGGACGGCCGCTGTTTCTCCAGGCCGGTACGGCTGAAGAAGCTGTTGCCGAAGCCGAAGGTGATCGTCAGCGCCGAGGGACCCGCGTCCCGGGCCACGTCCGTGTCGTCCTGCGTCATCGGCTCGCCGGCCATCAGCCGCCCGGCCGTCGTCGACCAGCGGCGCAACAGCGCGGCGGCCTCGGTGCGGCCCGCGCCCGCCGCCAGGTCGAAGGCGACCAGATGGCCGCGAGCCTGGAGACCCTCGGTGATGCCGGGCTGATGTTTCCCGTGAAACATCGCCCGGTCGGAGCCGACCGAGCTGAGCGGGGTGGCCTGGGCGGGGGCGGCCGCGTAGCCGACGCCCGCGCCCGCCGCGCCGAGCACGAGCCCGGTGGCCCCGGCGGTGCCGAGCAGCGCGCGCCGGCTGATGCCCCCGGCCGGGAGAGCCGCGGCGGCTGCGGTACGGGTCTCGGGGACGGACTGGGACTGTTCAGGCATGGTGCGGTTCAGCCGATCTGAGCGTTCTTGGAGACGGTCACCTGGTCGATGTCGGAGGTCCGCACGGTGACGGAGACCTGCCAGTCGCCGGCCATCGGGATCTGCACGCCGTTCGCGGCCCAGTGCCCGGTGGTGACGTGGTCGGGGGCCACGGGAAGCGGCCCGATCTTCTTGGCGGCGAGGGTGAAGGCGACCTTCACCTCGGGGACGTCGAAGGCCCGGCCGTTGGGGCGCTGGACGTAGACGTGCATCTCGTTGCTGCCCACGGTCGCGGGGTCGAGGTCTACGCGGACGACGCCCTTGCCGTCCGTGCCGCCGGTGTCGAACGACATGTCGAGGGTCAGTGCGCCAGAGGAGGAGCTCGACGCCGAGGAGGACGAGGAGGACGACGAGGACGAGGAGGCGGCCTTGGCGTCCTGTTCGGTACGGCCGGGCTCGGTCTGCGTCAGTACGGTCGTGACGGCGAGCAGGACGACGGCGACCCCGGCCTCGGCGAGCACCGAGCGGCGCAGGCCGAAGCGGTGCGGGTCGGCGTCGCGGAGGCGCTTCTGCCGGGCGGTGTCCATGGCGGACTGCTGGCGGGCGAGCTGGGCGGCGCGCTCGGGGGCGTCGTCGGCGGAGGCGACCTTGCCGGATACCCCCGACACGCCGGATGCACCGGAAGCACCGGAGACGCCGGTGCCGGCCTTGGCAGGTGCCTCCTTCGTGGCGACAGACGCCTTGACCGTCTCCTTCTCCTCCCCCGCCCCTTGCTCGACCTCTTCCTCTTCCTCAGCGTCGGCCTTGGCCTCTTCCGATTCCTGTTCCTCCGTCTCCGTCACCGCCGCGTCCGTGAGCCGCCCCGTCCACCGTCGCGAGATGGACGCGATGCCGACGAGCAGCGCCACGAGCCCGATCTTGACCAGCAGCAGTTCGCCGTACGCCGTGTCGGTGAACGCCGACCAGGAGCCGAGCTGGCGCCAGGACTGGTAGATGCCGGTGCCGACCAGGGTGAGCACCGATCCGAAGGCGACGCGGGAGAAGCGGCGCACGGTGGCGGACTCGACGGGGGTGTCGGCGGGCGCCCGGTAGAGGGCGACCAGCAGGGCCGTGAGGCCGCCCAGCCAGGCGGCCACGGCGAGCAGGTGGACGACGTCGACCGGCATCGCGATGCCCGGCTGGAGTCCGGTGGAGGCGTGCTCGGCCATGGCCCAGCTCGCCGCGAGCCCGGCGGCCACGACGGTGCCGCCGATGGCGAGCCCGAAGGTCAGGTCGCGCTTCTCCGCTTCCTCCTCGCGCTTGTCGTACGCGCCGAAGAGGACGGCGATGAACAGCGCGGCCGCCGCGAGCAGCAGCAGCCGGGAGACCAGGGCCGCCCCGGCCTTGGTCTGCAGGACCTGGCCGAGCAGGTTGAGGTCGAAGATGTCGCCGACACTGCCGGAGGTCGTGTAGGAGCCGCGCAGGAGCAGCAGCCAGAGGGTGGCGGCGGTGAGCGTCAGCCAGCCGCCGACGACAAGGCGCTGCATGGCCCGCACCCCGGAGCCGCGCTGCCAGCAGGCGAGGACGAAGGCGGCGCCGCCGACGAGCACGATGTACCCGGCGTACGACATGTACCGCCCGAAGCCGTACAGCCAGCCGACGACCCCGCCGCCCACGTCCTGGTCCGGGACGGAGGCGACGGTCTTGGAGGGCGTGCCCACGGAGAAGGTGAAGGCGCCGCCGACGGGGTGGCTGTCGGCGGAGACGACCTGGTAGGCGACGGTGTACGTGCCCTTGCCGAGCCCGCTCTTGAGCTGCACGGCGTAGGTCGTGCCGCTCAGGTTGGTCGGCTTGCGCAGGTCGACCCGCTTGCCCTCGGGGTCGAGGACCCGCAGGGAGTTGTCGTTCATCGACACGTTCTCGGAGAACGTGAGCGAGACCTGGTCGGGCGCCTTGGGGACCACCACCCCCTGGGAAGGGTCGCTGCCGGTCAGCGCGGCATGCGCGGAGGCCGGCCCGGCGCCGGCCAGCAGCGCGCCGGTGACGGCGATGAACAGCAGCACCAGGGTGCGCAGGCGGGGGGTGATGGTCCGCGTCAAGGTCGGTCCCTCCCTCAGTGTCCGGTCGACGGGTTGTACGTGGCGGACTTCACCGGCATCTCGACGGTGAGCGGACCGGATTTGGCGAACTTGAGTTTCAAGGTGATCGTGTCGCCCTGTTCCGGGCGGCGCTTCAGCTTCTCGAACATCAGATGGTTGCCACCGCTTTTGAACACGAGTTGACCGTGTGCGGGCACCGCGAAGGAGGTGACCTCCTCCATCGCCCCGCCATTGGTCTCGTGCATGGTGATCTCGCCGGCGGAGCCACTGGTGACGGAGGTCAGCTCGTCCTTCGTGCCGCCCTTGTTGGTGATCGTCAGGAATCCGGCGGCCATGTCGGCCGAGACCGGCTGGGGCATGTAGGAGGCGCCGACGGTCAGCTCGGCCCCCGAGGAGCCCGAGGAGCCCGACGAGCCCGACGAGCCCGACGAGCCCGAGCCGCCGCAGCCGGCGAGGGCCAGCGCCCCCGTGATCGCTATCCCGGTCAGGGCGAGGTGCCTTCCGGTCGGAGTCGGGCGCTTCACGGGTTCTCTCCCTTGATCAGCTTGGGGAGGTCCTTGGTGTAGTCGTCGACGGTGGCGTTCTCGCCGTAGAGGACGTATCCGCCGTCGGTCTTCGGCGAGAACGCGATGACCTGGGTGCCGTGCACCGAGACGACCTTGCCGGTCTTCTTGTCCTTGTGGGTCGGCTCGATGGAGATGCCGAGGGTGCGGGCGCCGGCCTGGATGGTGGCGAAGTCGCCGGTCAGCCCCACGAAGCTCGGGTCGATGCCCTTGAGCCACTTGCCGAGCTCGGCCGGGGTGTCCCGGGCCGGGTCGGTGGTGACGAACACGACCCGCAGCTTCGCCTGGTCGGCCTTGGACAGCGCCTTCTTGGCCACCGCGAGGTTGTTCATGGTCAGCGGGCAGACGTCGGGGCAGTGCGTGTAGCCGAAGTAGATCAGCGTCGGCCTGCCCTTGGTCGCCGCGCGCAGGTCGTACTTCGCGCCGTGGGTGTCGGTGAGCACCAGGTCCGGCTTCTCGAACGGCGTGTCCAGGATGGTCGCGGCCTTGTTCGAGGTGTCCCCGGAGACCACGGTGACGGGTGACTTGGCGTCGTCGCCGCTGCCGCAGGCGGAGAGGGTCAGGGTGGCGGCGGCGAGCAGCGCGGCCGCGGCGAACGTCTTCTTGCGCATACGAAAATGTCCCAGATGTGAGAGATCCGGCGTGCACCGGGGGGCCGGACGACAGCCGTACGACAGCTGCGACAGCGTCGCACGACCCCCTGTGCGCGTTACGGACGCGGGGCTCAGGCCTCGGTGCCGGTGGTGGACCGGCGGCGGCCGGCGAGGACGCCGTAGGCGACCCCGGCCGCGCCGACGACGATGCCCACGACGCCGAGGACACGGGCGGTGGTGTCACTGCCGCCGGAGGAGCCGGAGTCGTCGGACGCGGTGGTCTCGGTGCCGGCCGAGGTCTCCACGGCCGTGTCCTCGGCCGTGGCGGATCCGTGGTGGTCGTCGGTGGCGGCGGACAGCGCGAGGACCGGGGCCGGGTTCTCCGGCTCGTCCTGGCCCTCCTGCTGGACCTCGATCCAGCGGACGACCTCCTTGTTCGAGTACGTCTGGATCGCCTTGAAGACCAGCTCGTCGGTGTTCTCGGGCAGGGCGCCCACGGAGAGCGGGAACTTCTGGAAGTAGCCCGGCTCGATGCCCTTGTCCTCGGCGGTCCAGGTGACCTTGGTG
Source organism: Streptomyces hyaluromycini (assembly GCF_002217755.1). Taxonomy (GTDB): domain Bacteria; phylum Actinomycetota; class Actinomycetes; order Streptomycetales; family Streptomycetaceae; genus Streptomyces; species Streptomyces hyaluromycini. The sequence goes on from NZ_BCFL01000017.1 coordinate 902,970, forward strand.
ACCGCCTGGTCGATCTTCTCGCCGTGTATCTCCAGCGGCTTGGCCAGCTTGGACTTGGTGACCTCGATCTTCCAGCCGGCCATCGGTTGCGGCATCACGGAGGCCACCGGGTGGTCGGTGGGGAAGTTGACCTCGACCTTGGTGGTCGAGGCGTCGTCGCGCTCGTTGGGGACCTTGAAGTCGATGACCGCGTAACCGCCCTTGGCGGCGGTGCCCTCGGGCTGGACGCTGACGTGCGCGAACGCGGGCGAGGAGACGGCCAGTACGGCCGTACCCGTGACGGCGGCGACGGTGGCGACGGCGGCGATACGCGAGGCCTTCATGGCGGACAGGGCGGATACGGCGGACCTGGCGGACCTGGCGGACATGGCGGAAGCCTTCATGGCAGGGAGCACTCCACTCCGAGTGAGTTCTGTCGTTGAGGGGGCGCGTGGAAAGCCGAAAGCCGAAAGCCGAAAGTCGGAAGCGGCCGTCGGAAAGCGCACGCGCGCGTGCCGCACGACGGCGGCAGGCCCCTCCGGATCCGGGCCGACCCCGGGGGAGTGCTCTGGTCGCGTCGTGTCAGGCGGCGAGAACGAGTACGGCGGCTGCCGTGGGCGGCCCGCGCCGGATCACGGAGTGCTGGAGCGCGACGGTGTGCGGGGCGGGCGGTGCGTCCCAGGCGCTACGACGGCCACGCGCGGGCGCCTCGGGTACGGCCACGAGCCCGGCACACAGGGCGCACGCCAGCGCGAGCGCCCCGCGCAGGGAACGGATGAGCGCCCCCTCGGCGACCCCGTGCGCCGAATCGGCCGACAGCTGGATCAGCCGCAGCAGCGCCAGGTCGCCCCGGCGCAGCAGCCACCCGGCCACGACGGCCGCGAGGATGTGTCCGAGCAGCATGGGCACGGAGGGCAGCAGCGAGCCGGAGGCCCCGGTGGCGTCCGCGGCATGGGCCGCCCCGCTCGTGCCGGTGGCCGGAACGGAGGTGCTGAGATGCGCGTCCGCGAGGATCTTGTACGCGTGGGCGGGGCTGATCTGCGCGGCCCCGGCCCCGCACACCAGCCGCGCGGCCCGCTCCACCAGCGAGGCGTCACCGGTGGACATCGACGTCATGGACGTCACGGGCGACATCGATGACATGGAGGACATGGACATCGAGCCGCCGGACATCACGGAGCTGCCGTGCTGACCGAGCCCGAACAGCGTGTGGAGCACCGTCTGCAGCACTGCGAGCAGGGCCACGATCCCCGGCAGCGAGCGGGCCTGGCCGGTCAGCGGGGCGACGAGCGCCAGGGTGCCCAGGAAGCCCGCGCCGAGCGTCCACAGCGGAACGGTCGCGCAGGAGGCCAGGGTGTGCCCCGCCGCGGCCAGCACGACACAGAGCGCGGCGAACACCGCGGCCCGCAGGAGCCGCAGTCCGCTTCCGGTGCGCGCCGCGCGCGGGTGGGGGGCAGTCATGGCGCGCTCATCATCGCACCGGACCCGGTCCCGCTATACGCCAGGTCCGGAAGATTCCGTTACGCCCAGGGGGGTGATCGAGAGAAAGAAGCGAAAGATCATCCTTGTGGCGAACCACCCGCTCATACACCGAAACCTCCCCCCGCGCATCCCCCGGATGGGCGTTCTCACATGAACGGAGTGCTTACACCCGCGCACGGGTGGCAATAGGTATCGGTATGTCGAGCCGCGGCCAGGAGGCTGGAGCATGAGCATCTGGTGGTCACTCCATCTGCGGCGTGAGGCCGCGAGCGTGCCGCTCGCCCGCAGGCTGCTGATCGGCACGATGGAGACGGCGGGCGTCGACCCCGACATCTCCTACGACCTCTCCGTCGCCCTCAGCGAGGCCTGTGCGAACGCCGTCGAGCACGGCGGGGCCGGCCGTACCTCGGAGGCGTACCGGGTCACCGCCTACCTGGACGGCGAGAAGTGCCGTATCGAAGTGGCGGATTCGGGGCCGGGGCTCGGCCCGGGGTTCGCCCGTACCCAGGACCTCAGACCCGCCCGTCCCGACGCCGAGCACGGGAGAGGGCTCTGTCTCATCAGAGAACTCGCGGATCACGTCCACATCGGCAACAAGCCGGGCCGCGGCGGGACCGTGGTCAGCTTCGACAAGATCCTCAAGTGGAAGAAAGATCCTTCTCTGCTTTCGGCATGACCCTCGCCCCCGCATAACACCCGCGCTAGGGTGCGCGCATGATTCTCAGAAAGATTAAAGAAAGCCTGCTCCTGCCCGGGGTGATATTGCGTCCCATTGCCGTCGGCGACGCGAAAGCGCTGTGCGCCGCATACGTCGGCAACCGAAGGCATCTCGAACCCTGGGAACCGCTCAGACCCGAGTCCTTCTTCACCGTCGAGGGGCAGACCGAGCGCATCGATGGCCTGCTGGGACAGGCCGCAGACGGCCTCCTGGCCCCCTGGATCATGGAGTCGGCCGAGGACGGCCGGATCGTCGGCGCGATCACTCTTTCCGGAATTTCCCTGGGGCCTTTCTGCAGTTCCTACGTCGGCTATTGGGTGGCTGGTGATCAACAGGGCCGTGGTCTGGCCACCGCCGCCCTGGAGCGGGTCTGCGAGATAGCCCGGGATGTCGTGGGACTTCACCGGATCGAGGCGTCCACCTTGATCGAGAACACCACGTCCCAGCGCGTGCTGAAGAAATGCGGGTTCGAGACGATCGGGGACGCGCCGCAGTATCTGCACATCAATGGAGAATGGCGGGACAGCCGGCTGTTCCAGCGGATCCTGCACGGCCGCGCCCCGGCTCTGTGACCAGCGGCTTCCCAACAGGTTCAGTTTCCTGGGCGTTCACAGGCCGTTGCCAGCTCCCGCCCATGCCTCTGACAAACGACGTTCCTAGCTTCGTCGGCCATGACGGGAAACCACAAAAACACGTCGATCACCCGCCGCCGTGCCCTCGCGGTCTCCGGCGGCACGGTGGCGGCCGGCGGCCTCGCGGTCGCCGGCTTCCAGTCGGCCTTCGCCGACACGACCGACACCAGCACCGACGCGGACGCCACGGCCTCCGCGAGTTCCACCAGCAGTGAGTGCATGACGCTGATGAGCAGCGTCACGGAAGGGCCGTACTACCTCGATGGTGCCTTGGTGCGCAAGGACATCACCGAGGGCAAGGCCGGCGTTCCGCTGACCCTGCGCCTGACCGTCGTGGACGCCACCGACGGCTGCACCCCGGTCAAGGGCGCCGCGGTCGAGATCTGGCACTGCGACGCCTGGGGCTACTACTCCGGCTACACCACCGCCAACCCGGGCGGCTCCGCCCCCGCGGAGAGCGAGGAGGGCGACTCCGCCAACGACAACACCTACCTGCGCGGCTACCAGATCGCCAACGCCAACGGGGTCGTCAAGTTCGAGACGATCTTCCCGGGCTGGTACACCCCGCGCACCTGCCACATCCACGTGAAGGTGCACACGGGCGGCGAGAAGGAGGACGGCACCTACGAGGGCGGCAAGGTCAACTACACCGGCCAGCTGTTCTTCGCCGACGACATCGCCGAGGAGATCTTCACGCTCGACCCCTACTCGAAGCACACCGGCAGCTACACCACGCTCGCCAACGACATGGTGTACGACGGCGGTGGTGCCTCCAGCGGTCTGCTGACCCTGAAGGCCGTGCACAAGAAGGACCCCTCGAAGGGCTACAAGGGCTCCCTGACCCTGGGTGTCGACCCGGACGCCGAGAACACCGGCGCCGGCAGCGGCGGCGGAGGCACTCCGCCGAGCGGCGCCCCGACGGGCGCGCCGCCGAGCGACAGCGCCTCCCCTTCGGCCTCCGCCTCCTCATAAGGTAAGGGACATGACAAGCCGCGAGGACGATGCGCTGGCGCAGGCCGCCGTGGCCGCGCTCACCGGTCAGCTGGCACTGGCCCCCAAGCCGGGCCTGCCCGACCCCCGTGACCTCGACGCCCGCAGTACGCGCCGGGAGCACGACAGTCTGCGCTGGTCGGCCAAGGCGCTGGCGCCCGGCCTCGCGGCGATGGCCGCCTCCGCCCGCCGTACCGGCGAAGCCACGCCGGTGCTGCGGGCGGAACTGGGCGCGATCGGCCGGTGCACCGAGCACTCGGTGGGCCTGGCCGGCGGCGGCCACAGGGGCGCCCTGTGGGCCCTCGGCTTCCTGGTCGCCGCGGTCGCCCTGGACCCCCGCGCCAAGGCCCGCGAGATCGCCGCGAACGCGCGGAAGATCGCCGCGTTCACCGACAAGGGCGCCCCCAAGCGCCCCTCCCGGGGTTCGTCGATCTCCGTCAAGTACGGCGCGGCCGGCGCCCGGGGCGAGGCCAGGGCCGGATTCCCGCACGTACGCCGGGCGCTGGACGCCCTGGCGACGGCCCGCAAGGCGGGCGCCACCGAGAACCAGGCCCGCCTGGACGCCTTACTGACCGTGATGTCCACCCTCCAGGACACCGAACTCCTCTACGAGGCGGGCCCGTTGGGCCTGCGCCAGGTCCAGGCAGGGGCGCGGGAAATACTGGAGGCGGGCGGCACGGCGACAGAGGCGGGTGCGGAGGCGCTCCGCACCCTTGACGCGGACCTGCACGAAAAGGGCTGGAGCCCGCGCGGCAGCGCGGGCCTGCTGGCCGGCGCTCTCTTCTTGGATGCGTTGCCGATTCCTACCTAGGGGCGCGGGGAACTGCGCGACCAGCCACCGACTACCCGTAGAACGCAACGATGGCCGGGCACCCCCTTGGTACCCGGCCATTCACATCACCCGTCAGCTCTTAAGCGAAGCCATCCACGCCTCGACCTCGTCCGACCGCCGGGGCAGCCCCGCGCTGAGGTTCCGGTTCCCGTCGGCCGTCACCAGGATGTCGTCCTCGATCCGCACGCCGATCCCCCGGTACTCCTCCGGCACGGTGAGGTCGTCGGCCTGGAAGTACAGCCCCGGCTCGACGGTCAGCACCATCCCCGCCTCCAGGACGCCCTCCACATACGTCTCGGTCCGCGCGGCAGCACAGTCGTGGACGTCGAGCCCGAGCATGTGCCCCGTCCCGTGCAGCGTCCACCGGCGCTGCAGTCCCAGCTCCAGCACCCGCTCCACCGGCCCCTCCACGAGCCCCCACTCGACGAGCCGCTCGGCCAGCACCCGCTGCGCGGCATCGTGGAAGTCGCGGTACTTGGCGCCCGGCTGCACCGCCGCGATCCCGGCCTCCTGGGCGTCGTACACGGCGTCGTAGATCTTCTTCTGGATCTCGCTGTACGTGCCGTTGACCGGCAGCGTGCGCGTGACGTCGGCGGTGTACAGGCTGTGCGTCTCGACGCCGGCGTCCAGGAGGAGCAGGTCGCCGGAGCGCACCGGGCCGTCGTTGCGGACCCAGTGCAGGGTGCAGGCGTGCGGGCCGGACGCGCAGATGGAGCCGTAGCCGATGTCGTTGCCCTCCACGCGTGCGCGGAGGAAGAACGTGCCCTCGATGTAGCGCTCGCTGGTGGCCTCGGCCTTGTCGAGGACCTTCACGACGTCCTCGAAGCCGCGGACCGTGGAGTCGACGGCCTTCTGCAGCTCGCCGACCTCCCACTCGTCCTTGACCAGGCGGGCCTCGGAGAGGAAGACCCGCAGCTCCTCGTCGCGCTCGGCGGTGACCTTGTCGGTCAGCGCCTCCTGGATGCCGGCGTCGTACCCGCGTACGACCCGGACCGGGCCGGTGGCCTCGCGCAGCTTGCCGGCCAGCTCGCGGACGTCGGCCGCGGGGATGCCGTAGAGCGCCTCGGACTCGGTGAGGGAGTGGCGGCGGCCGACCCACAGCTCGCCCTGTCCGGAGAGCCAGAACTCGCCGTTCTCGCGGTCGGAGCGGGGCAGCAGGTAGACGGTGGCGACATGGCCGTCGTCCTTCGGCTCCAGGACGAGTACGCCGTCCTCTGTCTGGTTGCCGGTGAGATAGACGTACTCGACCGACGCCCGGAACGGGTAGTCCGTGTCGTTCGAGCGGGTCTTCAGGTTGCCGGCCGGGATCACCAGGCGCTCGCCCGGGAAGCGGGCGGACAGCTCGGCGCGGCGGCGGGCGGTGTGCCCGGCCTGCTCGATGGGCTTGAGATCGTGCAGCTCCGTATCGGCCCAGCCGGACTTCATGCTCTCGGCGAGCTCGTCGGACACGCCCGGGTACAGGCCGTTCTTGCGCTGCTTGATCGGCTCTTCCGACTCGGTCTCCGGGGTCTCCGGAGTCTCCGGGGTGAGCTCGTCGGACACGGTCATCCTCCTCGACACTGCAGTGAATCCCGTCCATCGTACGGTCGTACCGAACGGCGTCCCAGGGACTCGGGGCCCACAGCGGTGTGAGGTGTGTCCGTCTCCGCCTTTCTGACTGACCGATCAGTCGAACCGGGCCGCCAGCAGGACCACGTCCTCCTCGCTGTCGGCCTCGTCCAGGCCGTCCGGCAGCACCGTGCGCAGGACGTGGTCGGCGATCGCCCCGGGGTCGTGGCGCAGCGTGCGCGGGATGCTCGCGGCGGCGGTGTGCAGCCGGGCGAAGGCGCGGTCCATGGGGTCGCCGGTGCGGTGCAGCAGCCCGTCGGTGTAGAGGAGCACCGTTTCGCCTGCCTCGGCCTGGACCTCCACGCTGGGCGCCTCCCAGCAGGCGAGCATGCCCAGCGGCGCGGACACGGAGGTCTCCGCGAACTCGGTGCGGTGCTCCCCGATCAGCAGCGGCGGGCTGTGGCCGGCCCCGGCGAGGGTGACCCTCCGCAGTGCCGGCTCGCAGTAGGCGAACAGGGCGGTGGCGGAGCGGGCCGGTTCGGTCAGCCGCAGCAGCAGCTCCAGGTCGGAGAGGACCGCGACCGGGTCCTCGCCCTCCATCACGGCGTACGCCCGCAGGGAGGCGCGCAGCCGCCCCATCGCGGCGACCGCGCTCGGCCCGGAGCCGGTGACCGAGCCGACGGCGAGGCCCAGGGCGGCGTCGGGCAGCGGCAGCGCGTCGTACCAGTCGCCGCCGCCGCGCGGGCCGGTGCGGTGCCGGGCGGCGAGCTGGACGCCGGCCACCCGGGGCAGCCGGGAGGGGAGCAGCTCCTCGGCGATGGTCGTCATGCACGCGCGCGTGCGCTCCACCTCCAGCAGCCGGGCCAGGTGTTCGGCCGCGTACCGGACGTACAGGCCGACGAGGTGGCGCTGGCGCTCGTGCGGCTCGGCCGGTTCGTCGTACAGCCAGGCGACCGCGCCGAGGCGGTCGGCCGTATCGGTGACGAGGGGGAGTGCGTAGCTGGCGGCGTAGCCGAGGCGGGCGGCGACCTCGCGGTGGCGCGGGTCGAGGCCGTCCTCGGCGAACAGGTCGGGGTGCACGATCTCGGCGGCGGCCCCGTCGTCGTACGGCAGCGCGCCGCGCGGGACGGTCTCCAGGTGGCCGAGGTCCGCGCGGCCCAGGCCCAGGCCCAGCGTGGTGTGCGGGCCGAGTCCGTCGGCGGGCTCCAGTGCCACGAGACCGCGCCGGGCGCCCACGAGGGCGGCACCGGCGCGCAGGATTTCCTGGAGGGCCGGCTCCAGTGTGCCGGTCCGGGCGAGCCGTTCGGTCAGTTCATGGAGGGTGGTGAGGTCGGAGACCCAGCCGGCCAGCCGGTCCTGGAGGACGGTGCCGGGCGCCGGTGCGGTGGGGGCCTTCGGGACGGGAGGTGCGGCCGGGGCGGGGGGTACCGGCGCGACAGTGTGTGCGGGCGTGGGAACCGTTGAATCGATTCCAGCCACTTTCGGAGGGTGCGGGGCGTTCATCGCGTCCGGCTTTCAGACCTGTGCGTATTGCTCAAAAGCATCGCAAACCCCCATGTCTTTCTGCGCCGCTAGCAGTGTCTCCACATGTACACGCACTCGTGAGGAGATGTCCAGCATTGTCCTGCCGGGATTCCTGGTGTCCGTGGGCCTCTTGAGGTCTTGCCGAGGTCTTCTCCCGGACGGCTTGCGCAAAGGCGAAGTTGGCTTAAAACTGACTCGGGTAACGGTTCATTGCGGTCGACTGGCCTTGCTCCACGGAGCGTCACAGCGGTCGTGATGGGTACGTACTCGGAGAAGGCCAGGGGTGGTTGGGAACCACCCGGAACCTGGCGACGGACCCGGGCGTCTTAACCACCGACGACCGTGCCCCATCCTCCCGTGGCGGAGGCGGAGAGAAACACTCGGAACGGCAAAACGCCAGACTTCGCCACCCCCACGCCGTGGCCGTGCTTTTGATAGACGCAGTACGAGCAGTACGACGCAGTTCTTGTGAACGCGGGCGCGGTCCCCGCTCGACCCCCAGGGGTTCCCCTTGCCCAGGGCAGGGGTGTGATGCGCCAACAGGTACGCACAGTGAAGTGATCGACACATGATGTGATGTGGTCCACGGTGTTGCCAGCGGTGCAACGGAAAGGAACGAGCGCTCATGCGCGAGATCCTCGGAAGGCGACGCAGGCTCCTGTCCAGGCGGAACGACAAGGGGCCTGAGTTTCTCGGCGCGGCCCTGACCTTCGCGACGGAATGGCAGTGGCCCGTACTCCCGGGCGTGGCTCCCGACCCTCAGGGGCGGGCCCGGTGCGCGTGTCCCGACCCCGAGTGCACGGTGCCCGGTGCACACCCCTTCGACCCCGGCCTGCTCGCCGCCACCACCGACGCGCGCATGATCCGCTGGTGGTGGGGCAACCGGCCGACGGCCCCGATCGTCCTCGCCACCGGAGCCGCCGGCGGAAAGGCGCCCTGCGCGGTCAGCCTGCCCGCCCTCGCCGCCTCCCGTGCCCTCGCCCTCCTCGACCGCCGCGGCATGCGGCTCGGTCCGGTGGTGGCCGCGTCCACCCGCTGGGCGCTGCTCGTCAAGCCGTACTCCATGGAGCAGTTGGGCGAGCTGCTCTACGCCAAGGACTTCGTCCCCGGCTCGCTCCGCTTCCACGGCGAGGGCGGCTACCTCGCCCTGCCGCCCTCCGAGACCGGCCAGGGCGCCATCCGCTGGGAGCGGGCCCCGCTGCCCGGCTCGGCCAAGCCCTGGGTGCCCGATGTGGAGGCCGTGGTGGACGCCGTGGTCGACGCCCTCACTCGTACGGGTGTGAGCGCACCCGAGTTGTAAGGGTGTCGGGCGCGAGAACACGGCTTGTCGCGTCCGCCTGGTTACTCTCCGCACATGCTGCGTAATTCTGGGGGTCGGCCCTCAGACCCCCGACTACGTCTGCTCGCCCTCGTGGGCGTCATGGTGTGCGCGGTCGTGCTGCCGCTGACCGTGGCGTCCGCGGGACAGGTGGGCGACGCCGTACACCCCGCCCGGCACGACGACGAGAAACTGCCGGCGCCGGTCCGGTCCCCGCTGGTGCTCGGCCTGGGCCTGGCCACGGCTGCCCGCTGCGGTCCCGAACTCACCTCGCCCGACGGCGTCGAGGCGCAGACCTGTGTGATGGCCCAGGGGGCGGACACCTGGGCGCGCACCTACTACCGCAACGCCACCGGGGCGGCCCTGGAGGCCGTGCTGAGTCTGCTGGGCCCGCACGGCCGCACTGTGCAGACGCACTGCGCCGCGGACGCCGACGACGAGCCCGCCACCTGTGAGACGCCCCGGGAGCACACCCGGGGCACCCTGGACGCCTACACGGCCGTCACGGAGTTCGCGGCACGCAACGGCGACGGCCCCCTGCTGCTGCGTTCCGCGAGCAACTCGGGAGACGGATCCGGGCGTTCGGCCGACGGCTCCGGGGACTCGTCCGCGGACAACTCCCAGCGGTCAAACGGGAGTTGACGAATCGCTTCGGTCCGTACACCGGGCGCGGGCATGAAAAGGCCCGGTTGCTGGCGACGGGGGATGCACCAGCAACCGGGCTACTGAGACGGTAACAAGAGATCGGCGGTTCGCAAATTCGATCTCGGCTATTCGGACACGTATTTGCTTGCCGTGTAGGGAAGTTGTGACAGGAGTCACCCGCTTCGACGGGCCTGGTGCGGCTGACCGACCGGTCAGCCGCACCCCGGTGTCCGCGCCGGTCGTCAGCTGAGCGTGACCTGCCGGTTGGTCAGTCCGCCGCGGGCCCGCCGCTCGTCCGCCGTGAGCGGTGCCTCCGAGGCCAGGGCGGTCGTGAGGCGCTCGGCGAACTCGGCGGCCGGCTTCTCCACGTCCTCCGCGCCGACCCCGCTCGGCAGGTCCCAGACCGGCACGGTGAGACCGTGGGCACGGAAGGAACCGACCAGCCGGGTGCCCTCGCCGAGGCTGGACCGGCCCGCCGCGTGCAGCCGCGCCAGAGCGTCCAGAAGCTGCTCCTCGGGATAGGGCATGACCCACCGCAGATGGTTCTTCTCGGGCGTCTCGCACCAGTAGGCGGAGTCGACGCCGGTCAGCTTCACCGTCGGGATGGCCGCCGCGTTGGCCCGCTCCAGGGAGGCGGTCACGTCCGGGGTGGCGTTCTCCGCGTCCTGCACCCAGAACTCGAAGCCGTCGTGCACAACTGGCTCGAACGGGCCCTTCGGGTCGAGCAGGTCCTGCAGCCGGGGGCTGTCGGCGGGGGCGCGGCGGGCCTGCACCGGGGTGCCCGGCTCGGCGGCGAGGGCCCGCTGCAGGGTGTCGGCGAGGTCGCGGCTGATGTCGCCGGACGCCGTGTCGTTCTGCAGGCCGAGCAGGACCGTGCCGTCGTCGCGGCGCAGCGCCGGCCAGGCCATCGGCAGCACCGTGGCGAGCGTGACCGAGGGGACGCCCTCGGGCAGACCGTCCTTCAGGGTCAGCTCGACCGTGGCGGCGGGGACCAGCTCGCGCAGCGCCACCCAGTCGCCCTCGCCCGCCAGCCCCTCGAACGGGCGGTGCACCAGCTCGGTCGCCGCGTGCGCCGCCGCCCGGCCGTGGCACGCCTTGTAGCGGCGGCCGCTGCCGCAGGGGCAGGGTTCACGGGCGCCGACAACCGGGATCTCTGCATCGCTGAGCTGCGGCCGCGTGGCCGTCGTCTGGGGTCGCTTCTTGGCCATCTGGGTGTCTCCCGGTTACGGCTCGTCTCGTACGGGCGGGAGCCTAGCCGTTCATGCCCTGGGCCACGGGAACCTGTGGACGGAGCCGCCGTCGCGTATCCGGTCGATCCCGGTCGGTCGGGTCGATCCCGGTCGATCCCCGCCGATCCCCGTCGGTCCGCTCGGTCCGACTCGGTCAGTCGAGGTCGTCGAACGCGTCTGCGAAGTCCAGGTCGGCCATCTCCGGGACCGGCGGTCCCGAGGGCGCCATGACGCGTGTGGCGAAGGCGTCCCGGCGGTCCCGGGTGTTCCCGGTGTCAGGATCACGCACGTCCTTGTGGACCACGACCCAGACCGTCACCTCGCCCCGGGCGTCGTTGCGGACACCCCAGTCGTCGGCCAGGGCCGTGATGATGTTCAGCCCGCGGCCGCCGTGTGCCGTGACCGACGGGGTCATGGGAGCCGGGCGGGTCGGACCACCGCCGTCCGTCACCTCGACGACCAGCCGGCCGCGCGTGTCGACCTGCCAGGCGGCCCGGACGTCGCCGTCCCCGGCCAGCGCGTCGCCCAGGGGGCGCCCGTGCTTGCAGGCATTGCTCAAAAGTTCGGAAAGGATCAGTACGGCATCGTCGATGACCGATTCCGATAGACCACCCGTGCGCAACTGATCGCGCATACGGTGTCTCGCCTTCCCCACGCCCGCAGGGCCATGGGGTACGGCCATGCTCGACGACGTGGGCACCTCCTGTGCCACCACCAACGCCACCCCCGAGACCTCCTTTGCCCCACGCCACGGTGTGGATGCCCCATTGGCCTGAACCGGAAACCGGCCAATGAATGTCCGGTGACGCATTCGCAACCAACGAATACGTGCCGAACGCGCCGGAGCACTCCCTGTGACGGGCCGTCGCCATATCCCCCAGATATGGCTTCGTGTGGCTGGATTTCGATGGTGTGGCCGATAAGTGAGGATGCTGTGGGCGGGCTGTCGGGTCAAGAGGTGCGAGGTGTCCTTACTTGACTCTTTATCTGAGCCCTGATCAGGACAGCTGCCGCCCCAGTCGGTGCAGCACCGCCGCCGGCCGGTTGGTGATGATCGCGTCGATCCCGAGCTCCACGCACAGGTCCACGTCCTCCGGCTCGTTCACCGTCCACACGTGCACCCGGTGGCCGTTCCGCTTCAGCCGCTCGACGTAGGCCGGGTGATTGCGCACGATCCGGATCGAGGGCCCCGCGATCCGCACCCCGGCCGGCAGCCGCCCGTCGCGCAGCCGGGGCGAGAGGAACTGCAGCAGATAGACCGTCGGCAGCGTCGGCGAGGCCGCCCGCACCCGGGCCAGCGACCGCGCGGAGAAGCTCATGACCCGCACCGGCGACTCGGCGGGGGTGGCCGGAGCGTCCAGCCCGAACCGCTTGAGCAGGACCAGCAGCCGCTCCTCGACCTGCCCCGCCCACCGCGTGGGGTGCTTGGTCTCGATCGCCAGCTCCACCCGCCGGCCGGCGTCCGCGACCAGCTCAAGGAGTCGCTCCAGCGTCAGTACGGAGGTGTCCTCGCGGTCCTCGGGCCGGAACTCCCAGTCGGGCTCCTCGTCCCGCCCGTGCCAGGCCGGGCCCTTCTTCCACGAGCCGAAGTCCAGGGCGGCCAGGTCCGCGAGCTCCAGGGCCGAGACCGCGCCCCGCCCGTTGGACGTACGGTTGACCCGTCGGTCGTGGACGCACACCAGATGGCCGTCGGCGGTCAGGCGTACGTCGCACTCCAGGGCGTCGGCGCCGTCCTCGATGGCCTTCTTGTAGGCGGCCAGAGTGTGCTCGGGGGCGTCCTCGGAGGCCCCGCGGTGCGCGACGACCTGGATGCGATGCTGTGGTGCGTGGGTCACCGCGTCATGGTGCCACCGAGCGGGGGTACCTGTGGGCACCCTGCATGCCGGTAAAGAGAACTTTTGTCGGACAGGCCCTATATAAAGGTTGTCCGTGTACCCACAGCCACCGCTTATGGTGCTCTGACGGCCTGTGGGAAAAGCTGACGGCATACAAAAGCACATGCACAGCTGAATCGCGCCGGAGCGACAGCAAGCGTGAAAGAGCGTGACCGAGTGCGACCGAGAAGAAAAGCCGTGGACCGAGGAGAGAAGCTGTGAGCACCGAGAACGAGGGCAACCCGGTACCTCCGGCCCCGTCCGCACCTCCCGTGCCGCCGACGTCTCCCGCCGCCTCGCCGCAGGCTGCCGCGTCCGACGGCGGGGAAGCGCCGACCGCACCGATCCCGCCGGCGCCACAGGGTGCGCCCGGCGCGCCCGCGGGCTACCCCTACGGGACCGCGCCGCAGGCCCCCGACAGCTCCTGGCCGCCCCCGCCGCCCGCGACCCCCTCCTACGCGGACGCGGGTGCCGGTGCGGGCTCCTACGCGGACGCGGGTGCCGGTGCGGGTGCCGGCGCCGCCTGGGGCTCGTCGTACGACCAGCAGTACCAGCAGTATCAGCAGCCCCAGCCGTTCCAGCAGCCGCAGCCCGCGCCGAAGAAGGGCAGCGGGCGGGGCGGTCTGATCGCCGCCGTCCTGGTGGCCGCGCTGGTCGCGGGCGGCATCGGCGGCGGCCTCGGCTACACGCTGGCGAAGAACAACGACGACAGCGGCTCCACGACCATCTCGTCCTCCAGCGGCGGAGCCACCCAGGTCAAGCGTGCCGCCGGCACCATCGCGGCGGTCGCCCAGAACTCGCTGCCCAGCACGGTCACCATCGAGTCCGAGTCGACCAGCGGCACGGGCGGCACCGGCACCGGCTTCGTCTTCGACAAGCAGGGCCACATCATCACCAACAACCACGTGGTGGCGGACTCCCTCGACGGCGGCAAGCTGACCGCGACGTTCCCGGACGGCAAGAAGTACGACGCCGAGGTCGTCGGCCACGCACAGGGCTACGACGTCGCGGTGATCAAGCTCAAGAACCCGCCGTCGGACCTGAAGCCGCTCGCCCTGGGCGACTCCGACAAGGTGGCCGTCGGCGACGAGACGATCGCGATCGGCGCCCCCTTCGGCCTGTCCAACACGGTCACCACGGGCATCATCAGCGCCAAGAACCGCCCGGTCGCCTCCAGCGACGGCAGCTCCACCAGCAAGGCGTCCTACATGAGCGCCCTGCAGACCGATGCCTCCATCAACCCGGGCAACTCCGGCGGGCCGCTGCTCGACGCCTCCGGCGCGGTGATCGGCATCAACTCCGCGATCCAGTCCGCCTCCAGCGGCGGCCTGGGCAGCACCGGGCAGTCGGGCTCGATCGGCCTCGGCTTCGCCATCCCGATCAACCAGGCCAAGTACGTGGCTCAGCAGCTGATCAAGACCGGCAAGCCGGTCTACGCGAAGATCGGTGCGTCGGTGTCCCTGGAGGACGGCACCGGCGGCGCGCAGATCACCGACTCCGGCTCGGGCGGCTCCGCCGCGGTCGAGTCGGGAGGCCCCGCGGACAAGGCCGGCCTCAAGCCCGGCGACGTCATCACCAAGCTGGACGACTCGGTGATCGACAGCGGCCCGACCCTGATCGGCGAGATCTGGACCCACAAGCCCGGCGACAAGGTTGCGATCACCTACAAGCGGGGCGGCAGCGAACACACGGTCACCGTCACCCTCGGCTCCCGCGTCGGCGACAACTGACCCGCACACGCCCGCACGAACCGGTTACTCTGTTCCCCGCGCCGATCTCCACCGGCGCGGGGTGGGTTGCCCGAGCGGCCTAAGGGAACGGTCTTGAAAACCGTCGTGGCAGCGATGTCACCGTGGGTTCAAATCCCACACCCACCGCGTGACGTTTACGGCCCCTGACCAGGAAAGACGGTCGGGGGCCGTTGGCGTATGCACTCCCCCTCGGACACCGCTGTTCCCCCTGGTTTCCCGCTCTGTCGGGCACAGAAGGGGCACGACGTGAGGGCCTTGGATCATGGCCTGAGGGGGCTGTCGCCTACCGGTTGATCGGAATCTCGTAGACGATCTCGCAGTGGGCGGCGGGTACGATGATGTCCGCGGTCTCGACGGGCCGTCCTTGGTCGCTGTAGCAGGTCCGCCGGATGTGGGTGACGAGAGCGGCCTTCTGGACGCCGAGGAGCGAGGCTTACTCGGCGGTGGCCTGGCGGGGCTCGGGCTGCTCCACGGCGTGGCTGACGGTGATCCTGATGGCGGCCATGCGGTTCACGACGCCGGTCCCGGCGTGCGGGCCTCCCTCGGGGAGGACGACGAGGGTGCCGGCGGTGAGGTCGTAGGGCTCCCAGCTCGTGGACAGCTGCACGGGCCACTCGTACGAGGTCCGCACGCACAGGTCGCCTTCGGCGATGCCCAGCCGCGCGGCGATGGCGGCGGGGGCGGGGACCTTGCGTCGGTCCGGCTCTCCCAGTCCCTTTGTCCCCCGACGGACGACGCTGGTGCATCCCCCGTCGCCTCAGCGTTGTTGCATCGAAGCCATTGCTCCAGCTCGACCGGGACAGTCCCCCTTTCCGCCTCGGTCGTCTTGCTGCAGCGGCCTTGCCGGCCCCTGCGCCTCCACGTCAACACGCTTTCCGACTGCGGTGGCGGGGTGTGGGGCTGTGTTCGGGGGCGTTCACCTGGGTCCATGGCCGATCGGTCGTCGGCGCCGGGAGGGGTGTGGGTCCTGCTTGAACGGTCGTGAACGCGGCTGAACGAGACGGAAACTGAGAAGGGGTCACCGCCTCAGACGTTCTCCTCTGCCCAGGTGTCGCTCATCCTTTCTGGGCGTCGTCCGCGATCGGGGTGGTGTCCTTGGCCGGCGGGGCTTTGATGGTCATGGGCTGATTGATGTCGAGGAAGGTGATCGTCAGGTCGAGCGGCCCGTCTCCGGCGTCGGCAAACATGTCGTTGTGCTTGGCCCGCATACGGAACTGTTTGGTGCGGTCGTTGCCGTCTATCCACAGGTCCATGGTGAGCGGGTTGGAAACTTCGAGCTGTATGAACTGATCGAGGCGCCCTCCGATGAGGCCCCTGCTGTTGACCGTCCCCTTGTAGTGCGTGGTCTTGGCGCCGTCGACCGCCTCGGTCCCGATCAGACGCAGATCCTTGGACCCGGTCAGAAGCGTGGACTGCGCAGTTGGGTTTGCCTGCAGCTGACTGGGCAGTACGCCGTAGGACTGGTTGTCCGCTCCGCCGCGCCCCCATATGGCCGGCGCGGCGCTGAGCCAGCTCTTGCCGTTCAGCTTCTCGGGACGCACCGCACTCCCGCCGACGTACATCACCTTGCCGACGAACCGGATCTCCAACTGGCCGCGCCTCCCCTGGCCGTTCCCACCCTGGGCGGCCGCAGCGGTCATCGTCATACTCATGGCCGGCGGCTGCGTGTTCATGGAGGCCTCGGCCTCCAGACGGCCTCTCCCCGGCACGGTCCCGCTGATCCGATAGCGGAGCGACGTGATGCCCTTGGCGTTCTTCTCCGCCCTCGCCACGGCCAACGCAGGAGTCACTTTGGGTTGGCCTGCAACCGCTGAACCACTCCTGGCGCCCCCTCCGCAGGCAACCGATCCCCCTGCGAGCAGTACGGCCACGAACGCCACGCTCGTGACTCTGCGCGGTACGGAAACAAGAACGGACATCCCCACAACCCCCAACATAAATGGCAGATCCATGCCAAGGTCGTGAGCCTAACTCGGGATGCGTCCTGATACCTGCTGGGGTATGCGCTGACCTCGGTGAATGGTCGACAGGGGGCCTTGGCAGGCGGTGACCCGTTTCCCGTGATTCCCCGCTGTTCCCCGCCCGATCTGGTGCGGTTGTGGTGCGTGCATTCGTCATCCACGCTCGGGCGCCGTCTACCGCTTCTGCGCCCTGTAGCGCTTCATCAGCGCAGATATCCGCACATGGTCAGCCTGGCCGTTGAGCTCGGCCACGAGATCGTCAGGACACAGCTCGTAGAAGTCGCCCCACCATCGACGTCCTCGGTTGTCCCAGATCCGGTATCCACCCGGCACGCCTCGGGCGACGTAGCGTCTCCTGCTCATGGTCCCCCTGTTCCGGGCACGGTTCGTGCCGGGTCCTCCCAGGGGTCGTATCGCTTCAGTGCCGCCTGTTCCGGAAGCCCGAGCCGTTCGGCCGCCCGGCGTCGCTCCCGGACCTCTGCAGTCGACCGCGGCCGGTAGCCGGGACCGCCGCAACCGCATGAGTGGAAGGTGAGGCCGGCACGCAGCGTGGCCCCAAGCGCTTCCCAAGCGTTCTTGTCTCTATGGCGAGGGATGGCAAGGTCGTACCCAGCGTTCATCATCGGGGTGCGGCAGCGCGGGCACGGATGCGCTCGTGGCGGTAGTGGGCTCTGCTTGAACGACGACCGGCAGGCCAGACACACGAAGTGCCGCTTGTAAGGGGCCGCGTATCGGCACATGCCGACAGAGTAGAGAGGGCGCTTCCCACGCGACCACCGCTTTAGGGGTTCGATCGCGTGCTCGTTGGCCGCCTCGGCACCCCGCTGCCGCTCCGATGCCCCGGCCTGGGAGAGTGGTCCCGTGCTGCTGGATCCTGAGAACACGCTGTTCGTCCGTGGTGCCACGCCCGTGCTCCTGCTGGCCGGCGCGCCTGTCCACGATGCCTTGCCGTTCCTGACCGCGCCGGACGGGGCGGTGCCGTTGTGCGAGGGCTGGAGCATCGTTCCCCGACTCACCCTGTGCGTGGTGGACGGACCTGGGGACCACGGGCTCGTCGTCCCTGCTCTCGCTGCGCCGGTGGTCGGCGGGGCCGACGACGGCACGGCATCTGGCGGCATGGGCGACTGGTGCGCGGATGCCGAGCAGGCCGGCGGAGCAGTCGTTCTGTCGTTGGACCACCTGCCCGAGGCACTCGACTGGTCTGCCCTGCTGTCCTCGGGCACCGCCCGCGGCGGCTTCATGCCTGCGCTGGCCTGACCGTAGGAGCGTCGGGGCAACGCGGTATGCCGGCGCATCTGTGTGGTCCGCCACGTGCGAGCAGGTCAAGAAGAGGACTGCACGATCTCGGTCGACTGAAGCGGGCGGGTGCATGGCCGGTCCATGCCCGGCTCCGGCCGGCCCGCATGGTCGGGATGGGAAGGTGTCGGGCATGCGCTCAGCCGACTGGTACCTGACCGACGACGTCGACGACTTCCTCGCCCGGGCCGGGGACTTCCTGCGCTCGCGTCCCGGCCTGCACGTCATGCAGTTGACGTGGGCCGAGAGAGTGCGGGTGCGCGGGGCGGAGGCGTTCGGCACCGAGGCCCCCGTCTTCGGCGTGCTGGAGCAGGCGGGCGAGGCCCGCGCCACCTTCTACGGCCTCCCGCCCCGCGGCCTGGGCCTCTCCCCGCTCACGCCCGAGCAGGCCGACTCCCTCGCCGCCCGCCTGGCCGCCCTCGGGCACTCCCTTCCCACCGTCAGCGCTGACCACGGCTCGGCCACCGCTTTCGCCGAAGCCTGGCAGCGGCACACCGGCGCGACGCCGAGACTCCGCGACACGCGGCTGCGCCTCTACCGCCTCGGCACGCTCACCCCACCGGATCCGATGCCGGCCGGCCGGGGCCGTGTCCTGGGCGAGCAGGACCTCGAACAGGCCATGTTCTGGTGCGGCGAGTTCGCCAGGGCCGTCGGGGAGGGCGTCGCCATCGACGCCGGCACCTGGGCCGGCACGCGCTACGCGGACAAGGGCTACACGCTCTGGGAGACCCCGGACGGCACGCCCGTCTCCGTCGCGGGCCTGAACCCGATGATCGGCGGCCAGATCCAGGTGGACGTCGTCTACACCCCGTCCCAGCTGCGCGGCCGAGGCTACGCGGGTGCCGTGACGGCGGAGGTCAGCCGGGCCGCGCTGGCCGCGGGCGCGCAGGACGTCGTCCTGTTCGCGGACCTGTCCAACCCCACCAGCAACGCCCTCTACCAGCGCCTCGGATACGCCGGGCTCACCGACTGGAGCGTGTACGACTTCGGGTACGACTTCGGGTATGACTTCCCGACAGCCGCGCCGGCAACCGCTTGAGAACTCTGCGGGGAACTCTGTGGGGAACTCCGCGGGGTTTGCGCGAGCTGCGGGAGCTGCGGGAGCTGCGGGAGCTGCGCGGTCTGCGGGATCAGCCTGTGCGCCAGTCGTTGATCCGCTTCTCCCACTGCCTGTCGTCCGTCGTCTCCATGAACTCGCGGCGGTTGATGAGCAGGTAGATGTCGCCCGGGGACGGGGCGGCGGTGCTGAGGATGAGGGGTTTGCCGGCGTTGAGGAGGCCACCGAGGAAGCGGCCGTAGAGGTCGGTGAAGCGGGTCTCGGCCGCGGTGATGTCCGCACGGGTGAGGACGAGAGGGCTGGTGTCCGACCAGTCCGTGAGGACCAGCCGGTCGGAGTGCAGGACGATCCGCCCGCGACGCTGGAAGAGGGCCTTCTGGCTGACCAGCGCCGCGGTGATGGTGCTCAGCGCGTGGATCCCCACCGCGCGGGCCTCCCGGGCCACCGCCGCGTACACCTGGCCGATCAGTTCCGGGTCGAAGGTCGCGCCGAGTGCCGGCCCCTCCGGGAACATCGTCGAACCGGGGCCCACGGAACCGTGTGTGCCCTCGCTGATCTCCAGCAGCGGAATGCCGAGCCGGGTGTCACGGGCGAGGCGCTGGAGCCGGTTGTGCTGCTCGGCCTGCTCGCGTGGCGTGAGCGGGTGCGGTACCTCGACAGAACCGGACAGGGTCTGGTTGACCAGGCCGAAGAAACCGCCGCCCGGGCCGAGCCGGAGCTGCCCGGCGCCCGTGCCGACCACGGTCCGGCCGCGTACGTACGCCTCCCGGTTCGCCACCGTGCCCGTCGGGTCCGTGGAATCGCCGAGCAGCTCCTGGGGGAGACAGACCGGGATGTTCAGCTGGCCGATCTTGTCGGCCACTGTCATGCGGGCCAGCAGTGCTTCGACGCGTCGGGAGGCCGAGCCGCCCGCCCGCCGGTCCGACGCCGGCGTGCACCCGCAGTCGGGCTCGGGCTCGGGCTCGGGGTCGGGCTCGGGCTCGGGGTCGGGCTCGGGGTCGGGGTCGGGCTCGGGGTCGGAGCCGCGGCCAGGGCCGAGGCCGGGGCCGCCCCGGCTGTCACCGCGGCCGCGCCCACCAGCGCTCGCCGGGAAATCTTCGCCTGATCCATACCGCCAGCATGGCGAGCGGACCCCGCCCGGATCAGCTCCCGAAAGTCTCCCTCCGCGCATCTTTCGTCGCTGCCTCGGCATCCCGAAGGCATCCCGAAGGCCTCCCGAAGTCGCATCGGGGCGGGCAGTACGCCCTCAGAGCTCGTAGTCCTGCGCCGGCTCTTCCCAGGCCACCTCCCGCAGTCCTCGGTCCGCGTCGTGGCCCGACGGCGGCTGGGGGTGTTCGAATTTCAGGGCCGGCGGCCGGTCATACGGGCCGCCGACGCGATCGTCGCGCGGGCCTCGTGTTCCGTCAGGCCCGTGTGGACCGCCGCGTCGATCAGCGGGGCCCGCAGGGCTCGGCCGATGCCGTTCTCGTAGGCGCGGCAGGCCGCCCAGAAGAGGCGGGTGTTGCGCTGGCCCTCGTGGGCGGAGAGGACGAACTGGACCAGGCCCTGGCCGCGGTTGCCGACCGAGGGATGGGTCGAGGGGTGCGGCGCGCGTGGCGGCGGGAGCAGGAGGCGGAGGAGGGACGGGGGGCAGGGTGCGGGGACCAGGTGCTCGGTGCCGGGGGCGGTGGCGTAGACGCCGTGGTCGGTACGGGAGCCGGGGCCGACCAGGTAGCCGCCGGCGCCCCGGATGTCGATGCCGGGGGCCAGGCGGCTCGCCGAGTTGGGGATCACGGCGTCCGGGGGGCCGGTCAGCCAGAGGTGGCGGCCGCCGCTCGGGGTGAGGACGACGACCGTCGGCGGGAGGGTGAACAGGTGCCGCAGAGCCAGTTCGCGCAGGGCGGAGGTGGCGTCCGTACCGGACTTCACGTCGAGATCGATGCCGATCAGGCGGTACGGGGGCAGCCCGCAGGCGATGCCGTAGCCGGTCGCCCAGGGCGCCGCGGCGAACAGTTCGCGGATGCGGGCCGGGTCGGTGGTGGCGTCGTACACCCCGTGGCCGGGGCGGCCGCACTCGCCGTGGCAGGGCGGCAGTGCGGGGTCCGGGTCGTGGCGGTGCGGGGAGCGCAGGGCCGGGAGCTTCGTGCGGGACAGGGGGATGACGGCCAGGCCGCGCTCGGCGGCTGACAGGGCGTGTGCGAGGGCCAGCGTCGTGGCCTGCCGATCGGTGGTGGCCATGGCTCCATGTTCGTACGTGCGTTCGAAAAAGGGAAGAGGGCGCCGGTGTGACACGCCGAGGGCGGTGACTTCGCCGCAGGCCCGGGACGGAACGGTTTTTCCCTTGGAGTACCTGATGGTGGTGGATGTCCTGGGTGGTCACGGCTGGGACGGGAGTCAACCAAAGATGGCGAAAAGGGTTTATCGACTTGTCATCACGCTTGAGGGCGAATAACGGCTTCCGGGGTGGTTCGCCGGGGATTCGGTGGGCAACTCTGGTCTCGCGACGTCGATGACAACCACCGAGGCGGTCGGCCAACTGCCCCGGAAAAAGCCTTACTTGACGTACTTCCGGCACTGCCGGGCTCTGAGAGGAAACAACATGGCAAGCATCCGTACCGCCCGCGTTCTCGCCGCCGTCTCCGCACTCCCGCTCGCCGCCGCCCTCTTCGCCGGTGTCGCTGCGGCGGACAACGGCGCGATCGCGGACAACGGATCGAGCGCCAACGCTGGCGTGGCGGGCATCATCGGCAGCGGAGTCGGCCACGACAACAACGGCAACTCCGCCACCACCCAGCAGAACGCGGTGGGCAACGGCGCCTCGAACCAGAGCAACACCGCTCAGGTCAAGGGCTCCGCCTGGACCGCGATCCAGCAGGGCAACGACAACGTCGCCGTCCACTTCACCCAGCTGTGGTAAGCCCCGGCTGAGCCCTGGTGGGGGTGTGGTCTGTGGGGATGGGCAGTGCGTCCGTGCGGCGGTGCTTCGGCACCGCCGCGCAGGCGTTTTCCGGCCCCCTTCGCCGTCCCCTTCGCCGTCCCCTCCGCCGCCCCTCCGTCGGTGCCTCCGCCAACCCGCTCGACCTTGACAGTGGGCCGTATCTGACGGACAGTCAGAAACCATGCATCTGGCTCCCACCGAACGCCAGCAGCGGCTGCGTGCCGAACTCCGCGCCTACTTCAGGGCCTTGATCCCGTCCACCGCACCCGAGACGCCCGCCGAACGCCGTGCCCTGCTGCGCCGCATCGGCGCGGACGGCCTGCTCGGCCTCGGCTGGCCCGTCGAGTACGGCGGTCAGGGCCGGGGCGCCGACGAGCAGTTCGTGTTCTTCGACGAGGCGTACCGGGCCGGCGCCCCCGTCTCCATGGTCACCCTGAACACGGTCGGGCCGACGCTGATGAAGTACGGCAGCGAGGAGCAGAAGGCCCGCCTCCTGCCCGGCATCCTCCGCGGCGACCTCGTCTTCGCCATCGGCTACAGCGAACCCTCCGCCGGCACCGACCTGGCCTCGCTGCGCACCCGGGCGGTACGGGACGGCGACGGCTGGCGGATCGACGGGCAGAAGATCTTCACCTCGGGCGCCCAGCACGCCGACTGGATCTGGCTGGCCTGCCGGACCGACCCCGAGGCGCCCAGGCACCGCGGCATCTCGATCCTCCTGGTCCCCACCGACGCCCCCGGGTTCTCCTGGACCCCGATCGAGACCGTGGGCGGCCAGATCACGACAGCGACGTACTACGACGGCGTCCGCGTCCCCGCCGGGAACCTGGTCGGCACCGAGCACGACGGCTGGTCGCTCATCACCAACCAGCTCAACCACGAGCGGGTCGCCCTCGCCGCGACCGGCATGCAGGCCGAGGACTTCTACACGGCCGCGCTGGCCGCCGCCCGCACCCCCGATCCGGTGACCGGGCGACGCCGTGTTGACGAGCCGTGGATTCGTTTTCGGCTGGCCGAGGCGCATGCCCGGCTGGCGGCGAACCGCCTGCTCAGCTGGCGTCTGGTGGGGGATGCGGGGGCGGGCCGGGTGGCCCCCGCGGAGGCCAGCGGGGTGAAGTTCGCGGGAACGGAATCGGCAGTCGCGACGTATCGCATGTGTCAGGAGATCGTCGGCGAGGCGGCATTGATCCGGTCCGGCTCGCCGGGGGCGTTCGGGAACGGCGAACTGGAGCGGCTCAACAGGGCGGCGCAGATCAACACGTTCGGGGGCGGGGTGAGCGAGGTGCAGCGGGAGATCGTCGCGACGATGCGGCTCGGGATGCGGAGGGGTGGCCGTGGCCGGGGGGACTGACGAGCTGGGGGCGCGGCTCAAGGCGTACGAGGGGCAGCCGGCCTCCCGGGCGGGCACCGGCAAGGACCCGGTCAACCTGCCCATGATCCGGCACTGGTGCGAGGCGATGGGCGACACGAACCCGGCGTACGAGGGGCCGGACGCGATCGCCCCGCCCACCATGCTCCAGGCCTGGACGATGGGCGGCCTCTCCGGGAACACGGCACGCACCGGCGCGTACGACGAGATGTCCGCCCTGCTCGACGAGGCGGGCTGTGTCTCGATCGTCGCCACCGACTGCGAGCAGGAGTACCTGCGCCCGCTCCGGCCGGGCGACGAGCTGGTCTTCGACACGGTGATCGAGTCGGTGTCCGGGCGGAAGACGACGAAGCTGGGCACGGGCTACTTCGTCACCACGCGCACGGACATCCGGGTCGGCGGGGAGCTGGTGGGCGTCCACCGCCTCCGCGTCCTCAAGTACGCGCCCGCGGGCAAGCCGGCCAAGGCTCCGCCGCGCCCCCGCCCGGTGGTCAACCGGGACAACGCCGGCTTCTGGGAGGGCGTGGCCGGGAAGCGGCTCCTCGTCCAGCGCTGCGCCGGCTGCGGCACCCTGCGCCACCCCTGGCTGCCGGGCTGCAACGCCTGCGGCTCCCTGGACTGGGACACGGTCGAGTCGTCCGGCGAGGGCACGGTCTATTCGTACGTCGTGATGCACCACCCGCCCTTCCCTGCCTTCGACCCTCCCTACGCGGTCGGCCTGATCGAGCTCGCCGAGGGCGTGCGGATGGTGGGCAACGTGGTGGGGGTGCCGTACGACAAGGTGCGGATCGGGCTGCCGGTACGGGTGGAGTTCCGCCGGTACGAGGACGCGGAGGGGGCGCTGACCCTGCCCGTCTTCCGGGCCGCCGACGCACTCGACGCGCTCGGCGATCGCGGTGCTCCCGGCGCTCCCGGCGGGGAGGTCTGACATGGACTTCACGCCCACCGAGGCCCAGGCCGAGGCCCGTGACCTGGCCGCCAGGATCTTCGCCGACCTCGCCACCCACGAGCGGCTGCGGGCCGCCGGCACCGGCAGCGACCCGGAGCTGTGGAAGGCGCTGTGCGGGGCGGGACTGGTGGCCGCGGTGGAGGAGCTGGGCCTGCTGGGGCTGGTGCTCCTCCTGGAGGAGCAGGGCCGCACCACGGCCCAGGTGCCGTACGCGGCGAGCTGCGTGTACGGGCAGCTGGCCGTCGCCGCGCACGGCACGGACGAACAGCGGGCGCGGCTGCTGCCGGGGATCGGGGACGGGTCGGTGGTGGTGGCCGGGGCGTTCCCCGCGCAGCAGGGCGTACGGCCCTCCGCGCGGGGCGGGCTGAGCGGCACCGTCCCCGTCGTCCCGTGGCTGCGGGACGCCACCCATGTCCTGGTCGCGGACGCCGGCCGGCGGCTGTGGCTGGCGCCGCTCGGCGAGGGCACAGGCACCGGTGTCGAGGAGATCGAGCTGACCGCGCCCTGGTCGGCGGGGCGGCTCACGCTCGACGAGGCCCCCGCCGAGCCCCTGGGCACCGACACCGGTACCGACACCGGCCCAGGCGCCTACGCCGACGTCCTGGCCACCGCCCGCACCGCCTTCGCAGGTCTCCAGGCGGGTGTCTGCGCGGGCTCCCTCGCCAGGGCCGTGGCCCACACCAACACCCGCGAGCAGTTCGGGCGCCCCCTCGCCACCCGGCAGGGCGTCCAGCTCCGCGCCGCCGACGCCCACATGGACACCGAGGCGATCCGGGTCACGGCGTACGAGGCGGCCTGGCGGCGGGACGCCGGACTGCCGTACGCCACGCACGCGCTGACCGCGGCCTGGTGGGCGTCCGAGGCCGGGCAGCGGGTGGTGCACACGGGCCAGCATCTGCACGGCGGCGCGGGCGCCGACGTCGACCACCCCGTGCACCGGCACTTCCTGTGGGGACGGCAACTGGACGCGTATCTGGGCAGCGGGAGCGAAGTGCTCCAGGAACTGGGGGAGTTGATCGCGAGTGGGGACTGAGACGACGAGGCCGGCGGTGGGCACGGCCCTGCCGCCGCTGGAGATCCCGATCACGCGGACGCTGATCGTCGCCGGGGCGATCGCGTCCCGGGACTACCAGGACGTGCACCACGACGCCGAACTGGCCCGCCAGAAGGGCTCCCCGGACATCTTCATGAACATCCTGACGACGAACGGCCTGGTCGGCCGGTACGTCACCGACTACTTCGGCCCGACGGCAGAGCTCCGCAAGGTCGCCATCCGGCTCGGCGCACCCAACTACCCCGGGGACCGCATGGTGTTGACCGGCAGGATCGAGGAGCTGGACGACGAGCGGGGGACGGCGACGGTCCGGGTGGTCGGCGCCAACGGCATCGGCAACCACGTGACCGGCACGGTGACACTCACCTTCGCCGAAGCCACGGTGACCGTCACCCTCACCGACGAGGCGGACTCATGAGCGTGCGGGGGCGGGACTCGCTCGGCGGGCGGGCGGCGATCGTGGGGATCGGGGCGACCGAGTTCTCCAAGGACTCGGGGCGCAGCGAGCTGCGGCTGGCGGCGGAGGCGGTGCGGGCCGCGCTGGACGACGCGGGACTGACGCCGGCCGACGTGGACGGGATGGTGACGTTCACGATGGACACCAGCCCGGAGATCACCGTGGCCCAGGCCTGCGGGATCGGCGAGCTGTCCTTCTTCTCCCGCGTCCACTACGGCGGCGGCGCGGCCTGCGCGACCGTCCAGCAGGCGGCTCTCGCCGTGGCCGCCGGGGTCGCGGAGGTGGTGGTCTGCTACCGCGCCTTCAACGAGAGATCGGGCCGCCGCTTCGGCTCGGGCGTACAGCACCGGGAGCCGTCGGCGGAGGGGGCGGCGCTCGGCTGGGCGCTGCCGTTCGGGCTGCTCACCCCGGCGTCCTGGGTGGCGATGGCGGCGCAGCGCTACCTGCACACGTACGGGCTGACCCCGGAGGCGTTCGGGCACGTGGCGGTGGTGGACCGCAAGTACGCGGCGACGAACCCGGCCGCCTACTTCCACGGCCGCCCCATCACCCTCGCGGACCACGCGGCCTCGCGCTGGATCGTCGAGCCGCTCCGTCTCCTGGACTGCTGCCAGGAGACGGACGGCGGCCAGGCCCTCGTCGTCACGTCGGTGGAGCGGGCGCGCGATCTGCCGCATCCGCCGGCCGTGATCGCGGCGGCCGCGCAGGGCGCCGGCCGGGCCCAGGAGCAGATGACCAGCTTCTACCGGGACGATCTGACCGGGCTGCCGGAGATGGGCGTGGTGGCCCGGCAGCTCTGGCGCACCAGCGGAATCGCCCCGGCCGACATCGACGTGGGGATCCTGTACGACCACTTCACCCCGTTCGTGCTGATGCAGCTGGAGGAGTTCGGGTTCTGCGGGCGGGGGGAGGCGGCGGACTTCGTGGCCGAGGCGCGGCTGCCGCTGAACACGCACGGGGGCCAGCTCGGGGAGGCGTACCTGCACGGGATGAACGGGGTGGCGGAGGGGGTGCGCCAGCTGCGTGGCACGGCCGTGAACCCGATACCGGGGGCGGACCGGGTCCTGGTGACGGCGGGCACGGGCGTACCGACGTCCGGGCTGGTCCTGACCTCGGACGGCTGAGCCCGCACCACAGGCCGGACACCTCTGCCGGCTGAGCCCGCACCACAGGCCGGACACCTCTGCCGGCCGAGCCCGCCACCACAGGCCGGACACCTCTGCCGGCCGAGCCCGCACCACAGGCCGGACACCTCTGCCGGCCGAGCCCGCCACCGTGCCGGACGCCTCGGACGGGTGAGGCCGAGGCCGTTGCCGTCCTCCCCCTCAGGGGTAAACCCGCAGGAGTTCCGCGCCCGTACTCCACCTTCAGGAGGTGTAGCCAGCCCCACCCCTACAACCTGAGGGGGACTCTGCTTCGGGACCTGCGGCCGATCCGCCGCGACACCGCTCGCTCATAGCGTGGAGCCATGACCACACCCGTCTGCACCAGCGCTTCGGACGCCGCTGTCTCGCCGAGGCAGACCCGCCCGCACGCCCGCCCCTACCCGTCGTTCGCGTCGTACGTCAGGGCCCGCCAGCCGGTCCTGCTGCGCACCGCCCGGTCGCTGACCGCGAACCCGAGCGATGCCGAGGACCTCCTCCAGACCGCGCTGGCCAAGACGTACGTGGCCTGGGAGCGGATCGAGGACCACCGGGCGCTCGACGGCTATGTGCGCCGGGCCCTGCTCAACACGCGTACCTCGCAGTGGCGCAAGCGCCGGGTCGACGAGTTCGTCTGCGACGAGATGCCCGAGCCCGAGTCGGTGCCCGGCGAGGACGACCCGGCCGAACGGCAGGCGCTGCACGACGCGATGTGGCGGGCGATCATGAAGCTCCCGGCGCGGCAGCGGGCGATGGTCGTGCTGCGCTACTACGAGGACCTGAGCGAGGTGCAGACGGCCGAGGTGCTCGGGGTGTCGGTGGGCACGGTGAAGTCGGCCGTGTCGCGTGCGCTCGGCAAGCTGCGTGAGGACCCTGAGCTGGACCTCGCCCGGTAGCAGTCGGAGCGGCCGGAGCCTCAGGAGCCTCCGGACGGGCTTTGTTGGCTTTCTCCTAGTGACATACCGGCTGGTATGTGCGCAGAATCAGCGCAGCCCCTTTACCGCCGAGTAGGGCAATGTCGCCCCCGGGAGGACGCCGTGCTGAGCACCATGCAGGACGTACCGCTGACTGTCACCCGCATTCTTGTGCACGGTGTGCTGGTGCACGGACGGTCCCAGATCACGACCTGGACCGGCGAGGGCGAGCCGCAGCGGCGCAGCTTCGCCGAGGCGGGCATCCGCGCGGTACAGCTGGCGAACGCCCTCCGCGACGACCTCGGAGTCCGCGGCGACGACCGGGTCGCGACCCTGATGTGGAACAACGCCGAACACGTCGAGGCCTACTTCGCCGTGCCGTCCATGGGCGCGGTCCTGCACACGCTCAACCTGCGCCTGCCCGCCGAGCAGCTGGCCTGGATCGTCAACCACGCCGCCGACCGCGTCATCATCGTCAACGGCTCGCTGATCCCGATGATCGCGCCGCTTCTGTCCAAGCTGCCGACCGTCGAGCACATCGTCGTCTCCGGCCCGGGCGACCGGTCGCCGCTCGCCGGTGCCACCGCACAGGTGCACGAGTACGAGGAACTGATCGCGGACAAGCCGAAGACGTTCGACTGGCCGGAGCTCGACGAACGCCAGGCCGCCGCCATGTGCTACACCTCCGGCACCACCGGCGACCCCAAGGGCGTGGTGTACAGCCACCGTTCGATCTACCTGCACTCCATGCAGGTCAACATGGCCCAGTCGATGGGCCTGACCGACCAGGACACCTCGCTGGTCGTCGTGCCGCAGTTCCACGTCAACGCCTGGGGCCTGCCGCACGCCACCTTCATGACCGGCGTCAACCTGCTGATGCCGGACCGTTTCCTCCAGCCCGGCCCGCTCGCCGAGATGATCGAGCGCGAGCGCCCCACGCACGCGGCCGCGGTCCCCACCATCTGGCAGGGCCTGCTCGGCGAGCTCACCGCCCGCCCCCGGGACGTCTCCTCCCTCACCCAGGTCACCATCGGCGGCGCCGCCTGCCCGCCCTCCCTCATGACGGCCTTCGACAAGCTGGGCATGCGGGTCTGCCACGCCTGGGGCATGACCGAGACCTCCCCGCTCGGCACCATCGCCCGCCCGCCGGCCCACGTGGTGGGCACGGAGGAGGAGTTCGCGTACCGCCTCACGCAGGGCCGCTTCCCCGCGTCCGTCGAGGCCCGGCTCAGCGGCCCCGGCGGCGAACGCCTCCCCTGGGACGGCGAGTCGGCGGGCGAGCTGGAGGTGCGCGGCCCCTGGATCGCGGGCGCCTACTACAACGGCCCCGACGCCGAACCCCTGCGCCCCGCCGACAAGTTCAGCGAGGACGGCTGGCTGAAGACCGGTGACGTGGGCACCATCTCCGCCGACGGCTTCCTCACCCTGACCGACCGTGCGAAGGACGTCATCAAGTCCGGCGGCGAGTGGATCTCCTCGGTCGAACTGGAGAACGCGCTGATGTCCCACCCGGACGTCGCCGAGGCCGCGGTCGTGGCCGTACCGGACGACAAGTGGGGCGAGCGCCCGCTGGCGACCGTCGTCCTGCGGGAGGGCGCCACGGCCACCTTCGAGACCCTGCGCATCTTCCTCGCCGAGGAGGGCAAGATCGCCAAGTGGCAGCTCCCCGAGCGCTGGACGGTCATCGAGTCGGTCCCGAAGACGAGCGTGGGCAAGTTCGACAAGAAGGTGCTCAGGAGGCAGTACGCCGACGGCCAGCTGGACGTCACCAGCCTGTGAACGCCCGGCAGCCTCTGAGCGCCCCGCGCTGAAGCGCCCCGTCAGGGGCGCGGGGCTGTATTCGATGTGCGGCTGCCGCCGCGTGGGCGCGACCAGCCACGACCCACCCGCGGCCGAAGGTCGGCAGTTCCCCGAACGGCGCTTTCCTGCTTCGCTTCAGTTCGTCCCGATCCTGGCCAGCAGATCAACGATCCGGCTCTGCACCTCGGAACTCGTCGACCGCTCCGCCAGGAACAGCACGGTCTCCCCCGACGCCAGCCGAGGCAGGTCCGCCTGGTCCACGGCCGCCGTGTAGACGACCAGCGGCGTCCGGTTCAGCTGCCCGTTCGCGCGCAGCCAGTCGATGATCCCGGCCTGGCGGCGGTGCACCTGCATCAGGTCCATCACCACCAGGTTCGGCCGCAACTGCCCGGCCAGCGTCACCGCGTCCGCGTCGCTCGCCGCCCGCGCCACCTGCATCCCGCGCCGCTCCAGCGTCGAGGTCAGCGCGAGCGCGATCTCCGCGTGCTCCTCGATCAGCAGCACCCGCGGCGGATGCTGCTCGCTGTCCCGGGGCGCGAGCGCCTTCAGCAGTACGGCGGGATCGGCGCCGTACGCCGCCTCGCGCGTCGCCTGTCCCAGCCCGGCCGTCACCATCACCGGCACCTCGGCCGCCACCGCCGCCTGCCGCAGCGACTGCAGTGCGGTCCGGGTGATCGGCCCGGTCAGCGGGTCCACGAACAGCGCCGCCGGGAACGCGGCGATCTGCGCGTCGACCTCCTCACGGGAGTTCACGATCACCGGCCGGTAGCCGCGGTCGCTCAGCTCCTGCTGGGTGGTGACGTCCGGCGCGGGCCACACCAGCAGCCGGCGCGGGTTGTCCAGCGGCTCCGGGGGCAGTTCGTCGTCCATCGGCTGCGGGCGCGGCGGGTCCGCGACCTCGACCGCACCGCCCGGACCGTCCAGCGGCTCCGGGCCCTCGGCGGCGTTCACGTCCGGTGCGCCTATCGCGTACGACCGTCCGGCGCCCTCGGTGGCCCCCACCAGCCGGGACTGCCCGGCCATCGACGGCTGCGGCAGCGACGGCTGCGGCTGGGCGGTGAGCGGCTGCTCGGCCTGCGGATGCGGCCGGGCCGACTGCTCGGGCTGCGACTGCTCGGCACGCGTGCCCGGGTCCGGGGGCGTGCCCAGCTTGCGGCGCCGTCCGTTGCCGCCGGGCTGGTGCGGGGGCGGGGTCGCCGTCGGCTGCTGCACCTGCGCGGCCTGCCGCGAGAACGGCACCCCCTGCCCCAGCGTCCGCACACTGAACGCCCGGCCCTGCGTGGAGTCCGGGTCGATCGGTGCCGGTGCCGGTGCCGGTGTCTGCGCCGGAGCTGGTGCCGGTGTCGCCGCCGGCAGCGCCGTCGCCTCGGCGGGCAACGGCTGTGCGGCACGCGCCGGTCGGGAGGCGGCGGGGGCGGCGGGGGCGTCGTCGGCGCCCGGCCACTGCTGCGGCCCGGGGGCCACCGGAGCGGCCTCCGCCGGAAGCGGCTGCGCGGGAGCCGGGGCGGCCTCGGCGGCCGGGGCAGGCTGCCCGGGGGCCACCGGAGCGGCGCCCGGCGGCTGCGGTTGTGGCTGCGGGGGTGCCTGGGCCGGTACGGCAGCGCCCGGCAGCGCCTGCGGAGCCGGAAGGGCGGGCTGGCCCTGGTTCGCCGGCCCGGCCTGCACCGGGATGCCCTGAGGCTGCACCGGCTGTCCGGGAGCGGCCGCCTGCGCGGGCACCGCCGGGACTGCCTGGACCGCTGGGACCGCCGGTACTGCCGGTACCGCCAGGGCGTCCGGAGTGTTCTCCGCGCCCGGCTGGCCCACGGCCCGTCGGCGACGGCCGGTCGGTGCGTTGGTGGGGTGCGGCTGCGGCGGGGTGTGGTCCTCGGCCTGGTCGTGCGCCACGGCATCGTGCCGGCCCTCGTCGCCCGCCGCGCCGATCGGCTCGGGGGTGCGGTCGGCCTCGGCGGGCGGCAGCGCGAAGACCGGGCGGGGGCCCGCCTGCTGCTGCTCGGCCCGCTCCGCCCGCTCGGCCGCGGCGGCCAGCGCGCGCCGCCTGCGTCCGCCGGGCTGCCCCTCGTCGGCGCCCTGCTCGGACGGGGCCGCGGGCAGCGCAGGCGGCAGCGCCTGCCGCTCGTCCGGCTCCCGCCGGGCGCGCCGCCCCGACGCCGGCACGGGCACGCCCTGCGGCGGAACGGTGCCGCCCAGACCCGTACCCGAGGCGGCCGCCCCCGCGCCCTGCTCGGCCGCCGTCATCACGGCGCCCTCGGAGACCCCCGGGCCACCGTCGGCCGGGCGCCCGCGCCGCCGTCCGGTACCGCCGGACGCCGACTCCGCGCTCTCGATCGCCGCGGGCCCGCTCTCCGGGCCCTCCGCCTCGGCGGCGCGCCGGCGCCGCCGCCCGGTCGGCGTGACCGGGACCTCGCCCTCGTCCTCGCCGCCCGCCTCGCCGGGAACGTCACTCTCCAGGAAGGCGTCCACGGAGGACCGCCGGGCCCGCCGCCGCCCGCCGGTCTCGACACCGGCCTCGCCAACGCTTTCGGCGGCGGCCTGGATCATGGCCACCTCGGTTCCGGCCGGCGTGGGCACGGCTCCGGCGCCACCGCCGATCGGCACCTCCAGCACGAACGCGCTGCCGCTCATCCCCGGCACTTCATGGGTCTGCAGCACCCCGCCGTGGGCCCGCACGATCCCGCGCACGATCGGCTCGTGCACCGGGTCTCCCCCGGCGTACGGCCCGCGCACCTCGATACGGACCACCTCGCCGCGCTGCGCCGCCGCGACCACCACCGTGTTGTCCATGTAGCCGCCCGCGGAGACGGGCGCGTTGCCGGTCGCGTCGACGCCGGCCACGTCCGCGATGAGATGCGCGAGCGCGACGGCGAGCCGCTGCGGGTCCACCTCGGCCTCGATGGGCGGCGCGTGCACGGCGAACTGCACCCGCCCGGGCCCGATCAGCTCCACCGCCCCGTCCACACCGGCGGCGACGACGGCGTCGAGCATCACCTTCGTACGGTTGATGTCCTCGGTGCCCGCGTCCAGCCGCTGATAGCCGAGCACGTTGTCGATGAGCTGGGTGATACGCGAGTAACCGGCCGACAGATGGTGAAGCACCTGGTTGGCCTCGGGCCACAGCTGCCCGGCGTCGTCCGCGGCGAGCGCGGCCAGTTCCCGGCGCAGCTCGTCGAGGGGGCCGCGCAGCGACTGCGCGAGCAGCGTCAGCAGCTGCTCGTGCCGCCCGGAGAGGGCCTCGTACCGGTCCTTCTCGCGCTCGCCGAGGGCCGCGTACCGGTCCTCGCCGGCCGCCAGTTCCTCGGCGTGCCGTTCGAGCAGCTCCTCGACCTCGGTGACGTGCTTCTGGCGCAGCGCGGTCAGGTCGGAGGCGTGCTCCTCGGAGAGCCGCTCCAGCTCGTCGGCGTGGGCCTTCTCCTGGGCCGTCTTCTCGTCGACGACGGAGTCGTACGGCCGCCGGTCGGTGAACGTCATCACGGCGCCGACCAGCTGGTCGCCGTCGCGCACCGGTGCGGTCGTCAGGTCGACCGGCACCTTCTTGTCGCCCTTGGCCCACAGCACCTGCCCGCGCACCCGGTGCTTGCGCCCGGAGCGCAGGGTGTCGGCGAGCGGCGACTCGGCGTACGGGAAGGGGGAGCCGTCGGCGCGCGAGTGCAGCACGAGGTTGTGCAGCTCCTTGCCGCCCAGCTCACCGGCCCGGTATCCCAGTATCTGAGCGGCGGCCGGATTGACGAGCACGATCCGCCCGTCGGTGTCCGTCCCCACGACGCCCTCGCTCGCCGCCCGCAGGATCATCTCGGTCTGCCGCTGCGAGCGGGCCAGCTCGGCCTCGGTGTCCACGGTGCCGGTCAGGTCGCGGACGACGAGCATCAGCAGCTCGTCGCCGCTGTAGCCGTAACCGTCGTAGGCCTGCTGCCCGTTCTCCAGGTTGGCGCTGGTGACCTCGACCGGGAACTCGGTCCCGTCGGTGCGCCGCGCGACCATCCGAGTCGGCTTGGTCCGCCCACGGGGATCCATGTGGTCGGGCCGCCGCATCGACCCCGGGATCAGCCGGGAGTCGAACTGCGGAAGCAGATCGAGCAACCCGCGCCCCACCAATGCCGTCCCCGGCGCCTCGAAGGCCTCCAGGGCGATGGTGTTCGCGTTGACGACGGTGCCGTTGGCGTTGACCAGTACCAACGCATCCGGCAGCGCGTCCAGTATGGCTGCGAGGCGAGCAGCGCCTCGGGATGGCCTGCTGCTCACGAGACGCTTCCTCCCTGTTACCGCACCTTGCCGACCGCTCGGGCCATCTTGCCAACCGGCCCGCGGCGTGTCACGCGAGGGAGTCTAAAGGCACCGGTTGCGCTCGCGACGCCGGATGAGAGGGAGGTCGCACGACGAAGTGACGGCGAACATGTGACCGACACGCCTCACCTCCGCCGTACCTTCGCGGGACATTTACGGAAGCGGGGCCACGACCGTGAAACGGCTGTGCCGCCGTTATGACCCGAGGCGGGCTCACGGACCGAGGCGGCGTTACGGACCGGAGCCGGTTCACGGACCGAGGCCGGTTGACGAATCGAGGCGGGTTGATGAACCGAGGCGGGTCTATGAGCCCAGGTCGGGCAGCAGGGGCACCATCCGGTCCCAGCGTCCGATCTCGCAGCCGTTGCTGCGGTCGTACGTGGCGTCGACCGGGCGGCCGGCCCAGGTACCGGTGACGTGGGCGGTGGCGGGGCCGCCGTAGAGCATGGTGCAGGCGGTGCCCGGGGCGACCGGGGCGAAGGTGTCGCGGCCCCAGCGGGTGTTCCGGTCGAGCGCCTGGCAGGCCCCGCCCACGTCCGGGTGACTGCCGGCGCCGGGGTGACAGGACAGCTCGTACGTCCCGTCCCGCCCGTCCCCGGCGTGCCGCACGGTGACGGTGAGGTGGTCGGCCGTCACGGCGGCGGAGGCGGGCAGGGCGGCGACGGACCCGAGGACGGCGGCGACGGCCCCGAGGGCGCCCCGCACGGCGAAGTGAGACATGCCCTGCCCAACGCGCGGCCCGCCGGGATGTTGCGCGACGCCTCCGGGCCCCGCGAGAAGGGCTTTGCCCTGCGGCCCGACTGCCTAGTACCGTGGGAGCCGATTGGTGACAGCACGCTCGACTGTGTCATCATCTGCACGCACCACTCGCGATCGCGCGGGCGGCTGTGCTGGAGGCGTCGCCTAGTCCGGTCTATGGCGCCGCACTGCTAATGCGGTTTGGGCCTTAAAGCCCATCGAGGGTTCAAATCCCTCCGCCTCCGCACCTCAATCAGGGAGTCCAACCATTTCGGTCTGGGCTCCCTGATTCGCGTTTACGGCCGCGCCACCACGACACCCCACACCGCCACCGACGCGACGCCGACCCACCACACGCCCCGCCCCACCCCCCGGCCACCGCCGCCCGCAGGCCCCACCCGATACGACGTTTCCGCAGCTCACAAGGGGTGCGCCTAACGGATTTCACATGGCGGCGGCAGTCATGTAATGTTCTTCCTGTCGCCGCGAGCGGGCCGAAAGGGCCGGGAGCAAAGACAAAATACAAAAAAACAAGCACTCGTAGCTTAACGGATAGAGCATCTGACTACGGATCAGAAGGTTGCAGGTTCGAATCCTGCCGAGTGCACACAGGTCAAAGGCCCCGGATCACTCCGGGGCCTTTGTCGTTTCGGGGCCGTACAGCAGCGAAGTACAGCAACGGCTGATGTCAGCGGTTGATGTCAGCCGTCGGTCCGTGAGCCGCCCATCGCTTCCGACAGCTTGCCGAGCGGGGCCCACACCTCCTCCTCGCTCGCCTCCGCGTAGACCTCCATAGTCATGGCGATCTGTGAGTGCCGGAGAATCCGCTGGGCGACCTTCGGGTGCACCTTGAGGGCGACCAGGAGTGAGCTGCATGTGTGCCGGGTGTTGCGGAGCGGGATGACCCGGAGGCCGGCACGGCGAGCGCGTAGGGCGAACATGCGGGTGAGGTTGCCGGGCTCGATCGGGGTCCCGTACTTCGTGGTGAAGATGAGTCCCCGGGTGTCCTGCCAGAGATCACCGGCCGCCTTCCGGTCGCCGGTCTGCTGAGCGTGGCGCATACGGAGCGCCTTGAGGCAGAACTGGGGGAGCGGAAGGAAGTCGTCGGACTCCTCGGTCTTGGTCTCCCGGTGGAGAATCTGTCGACCCGCCCGCTGGATCTGGTGGTCCACGTACAACTCCCCCGTCTCGAAGTCGATCGACTTCCAGGTGAGGCCCAGGACCTCACCACGACGCAGCCCGAGGCACAGCACGAGCACCCAGGCCGCGAACAGCGGATCTTCACGCGCCAGGGGATCGGCGAGGAAGCGGCCTGCTTCGACGACGGACCACGGCTTGATCCGACGACGCCGAGGCTTCGGGACCTTGACCAGGGAGGCCACGTTCTTGCTGATCTCCTCCTCGGTCACGGCGTGGGTGAGCGCGGGCCGCAGGGCATCACGCGCGGCCTGGACCACGCGGCGGGACGGGTACGCCTCACAGCACTCGCCGACGGCACAGCAGCGCCGCCGTTCCTGGGGCCGCTTGGCGTCCTTCTCCTGGGCGCAGCACTGGCAGATGCCGGCCAGCTTGGTCAGCCACTCGCGCACGTCCCGCACGGTCAGTTTGTCGAGGCGTTTCGTACCCAGGTGCGGGACGATGTAGAGCCGCGCCGAGCCCTCGTACGAGACCTATGGCAGCGGAGCGAGGTTGGGCTTCACGATCGATTCGAGCCAGTAGGAGAGGAACGCCTGCACCGTGCGGTGGCGGGTCTGCACCGGGCCCCTGGTGGCTTCGTTGTGGAGCTTGATCCACTTCTCGTGTGTCTCCTCGCGGGTCTTCCCGTAGACGTACTTTCGCTTCCGGTCTCCCTCGGGGGTCGTGACCCAGACGTACGCGGCGAAGCCGTTCTTGTACGGGTAGATAGACCCTTCGCCGTTGGCGCGCTCATGCGGACCACCTCTCAGCGTCCCCGGCGCACCGGTTGACGTATTCGTCCACCCAGGCCGGGAGGATGCGACGGTTCCGGCCGACCTTCACGGAACGGATCTCGCCCGCGAGCACGAGCGCCTACGCACGCACGGTGCACTTAGTGACGGATGGCTACGCAACGGGAGGTTGACCGCATACCGGCTGAGCGCGATACGCTCCAAGAGCGTTGATGCTAATGACACGCCCGGCCTGAGTGGGACTGCCTCCCGCTCAGGCCACATTTGTGTTCTGTGGCCCTTCCGCTCACGCGCCGGCGCAGGTGTGCCTTCCTGCTCCGGCCCGTTCGCATGCCCGCATCACCTGCTCCGCTGGACGCGAAGAGGCATGCCGACACCAACCACAGTAACCCGCACTCCAAGTACTATCTAGTACTTCAGGTACCAGTCCGTACTTCTTGTACGCCCAACTCCCTCGCCAGGGAGCGCAGTTCCTCAGAGGGCGGCTGGCTCATGGTCAGCAGGTCCGCCGCGAGTTGCTTCACCATCGGCAGGGCCTGCACCATCTCGGGCGACAGCTCACGCGCCTTCACCAGTGCTGAAATCGCGTCAGCGACCTGCCGACGCTGGGCATAAGCCCTGGCCGCGTCGATCTGAAAGCGTGTCTGCCGTTCCGCGGACAGCCCCGACGCGTCCACAGCCTGTGCAGCCCGCAGCGCAACTCCGGCATCGCCGAGGTCGACCGCCACGGCCACTTCGTGCAAGCCGACATTGGTCGGCCCGAACTCGGTGTTGTAGTCGTTGCGCCCATCGCCGACCTGTTCGGCCATCTCGCGAGCGTCGCGCAGATACCCGTACGCGTCGTCCGCCAGGTTCAACCGAGCGGCAGCGACAGCCCGTTGCAAGGTCAAGGCACCGCGCAGCGCGACCGCCTCGACCTGTCCGGAGTCGGCCAGAGGCCGCAGCGCGTCAGCAGCGCTCCCTGACACCTGGGCCGCCTGCTCGAAGTGACGCGCGCCAAGGAAGACCAGCGACAACCGGAATTCACCGGCCGCCATCAGCAGCGGATCATTGGCCCGCTCGGCAGCAACCACCGCACGGTCTACGGCGATCCAGGCCGCCTCGGGTTCCCCCATGTTCGCGAGCGCGCCACTGCACGTGTGATACATGACCGCCAGCAGCCGGAACAGCTCGGGACGGTCCGCCTCCGGAACCGATCGGGTCGCCGACTCCAGTCGCGGAACCAGTCCTTCGAGCAGCTCGGCCAGGTCGGCGTAGTTCCCCTGGTGCGTGAGCGACCAGGCACGGTCGACCTCGGCGCGAAGCGCCGGCACATCGGGAGAGGTGTCCTTCTGACCGAGGACCGCCTTCAGTGAGTGCGCGGCACTCAGCACCAGCCGCAGCCGACTCGCCCCGGGCGGCTCGCCCTCGGCCACGGACGCCACGATGGGAGCTTCGGCCGCCAGCTCGGCGACCGGAACTTCAAGGACATCGGCGACCTTCTCCAGGACGGTCATCCGGTCGATACGCCGGACGCCCCGTTCTACCTGGGACACCCACGCTTCCGAGCGCCCCAGCAGGCCGGCGAACTCCTTCTGTGACAGCCCTCGTCGCTTGCGGTGGAAGGCGATCTTGCGGCCAAGTGCCTTCTGGTACTCAGTACTCAACGTCCACACCCTTGCCTGACACGAAGTCGAGGCGGTCAACCTCCGTGGCCGAGAGATACAGGTTCCTCTCGGAGAGGAAGGCCTGCACGTAGTCCTTCGATTCGTGCTCCTCGAAGGCGTCCTTGTCCCGGTACAGCTCGTAGAACACGCGCTCCAGCGGGCGGCCGTCAACACGATGCACTGTGTAGATCACCGTGCCGGGCTCATTCGCACGGATCTGCTCACCCGTCCGCGCCACGAGGTCGTCGAACGCGGCTGCCGCCGCTTCGTCCTTGCAGGTGAAGCGTACAAACAGTCCGAACATGCGAGGTCCTCTCTCCAACGGCATCAGGTCAGCACCCGACCGCACAGCGAACGCTATGCGCCGACCGCCCGCACGAAAAGTGCGAACCCGCACTCCCGGTACGCGCACATTCGGTACGGTGCTAGTACTAATTGTACGACTCTGCGTGGTCCGTGTCAGCCGGTCGGCACCGCTGACACAGAAAACAGCAGCTCAGCGCCATGGAGGACGCCTTGCCCACGCGCCAACGCACCTTCCCGGGGGATCCTCAAGAACTCCGCACCGCGCGCAACTGGACCCGCGCCACGCTCAACGACCACCCTCAGGCCGAAGAGGCCGCCCTGATCGTCACCGAACTCGGCACCAACGCCGTGGTACACACCGCGAGCGGCGACGCCGCCGGCGCCTTCCACGTCACGCTCACCGTCTCCGAGGCGACCATCACGATCGAGGTGACCGACTCGGGGCACGCGAAGTCCACTCCCGAGATCCAGCTCGCTTCCCTCACCGCCACCCACGGCCGCGGACTCGGCATGGTCGCCGCCCTCGCCGACAGCCTGACGGTCAAGGGCGACGACTCGGGCCGCACCGTCACCGCCGAACTCCATGTCCGGGCGAGCCTTCAGGAGCCGACACCGTGCCCATGAGCCCTGAGCCGGACAGCCAGCAGACCCCCGATCCCAACGATGTCTACGGCATGGCTGAGGCGGAGCTCCCCAGGGACACCCGCCAGGAAAGGCCACTCATGCTGACGAACGGCACCAGGCACGGTTTCTGGTGCGAGTGTTGGACCGACGACATCACCAGCCAGGAGCGGCCGGCACTCCGAGCTTCCTTCGACGCCTACTCCGCACCCCAGGCAGACAGATGGGTCGCCATCGCACTGCGGACCATCTCACCGGCACTCGACCCCGAGGCGTCCGACGAGGCATGGGCCTGGCTCTACCACGGCCGCATCGCAACACGGCACGCCCTACTGCGAGGCCGACCCTGCTCAGTGACGGTCACTCACACCAGCACCCGCATCACATGGACCATCCGTCCAGTGACCTTCCTGCCACTCGCACACCGCCAGGGCACCGAATTCCCCGCCTGCACACAGGACTTCAAACCCCACGAGCCCCACGCATCCGACTGAGTAACAACCTTCTTCACGTGTTCAAGGCGGCTCGCTCCGCTCCCCGCGCGCGGCCCGGCCCCCGGCCGGGCCTGCGCTCCAGTCTCCGCCCCGCTCCAGCCCGGCCGGCGCCCGTGCCGCGCGCTAAGCGTTCAGCCGCCTGATGCCAGAGAAGGGGTACGTCGTGGCTGGGGCGGTCGGCTCCACGGCTTTAGCCACCTCCCCGTATCGCGATCGTGCTCGACAACTTCTCCCCGCACCTGACCACCAAGAAGGACATCCGGGTCGGCGACTGGGCCAAGGCCAACAACGTCGAATTCGCCTACACGCCGACCAACAGCTCGTGGCTGAACCGGATCGAGGCCCAGTTCACCGCCCTGCGTTACTTCACGCTGGACGGCACCGACCACAGCAGCCACAAGGAACAGGGCAGCATGATCCGCCGCTACATCATATGGCGGAACAAGCACACCGCCGATATTCGCTTGCACGCCATCGTCACGCGGGTCAACGTCGCCTGACACCTGACGAAGGCAGAGAAGATGACCACGCAGACCCACCCCGTCGACCACGAACTCATCCAGGCTGCGGCGCACGTGGCTCGCACTCGCTGCCGGGGTGACAACCACACCATGGCGGCCGCGGCCCGCGCCCGGGACGGCCGGATTGTCACGGCGGTGAATGCCTACCACTTCACGGGAGGACCCTGCGCCGAGCTGGTCGTCATTGGTGCGGCAGCCGCCCAGGGCGCCTACGAGCTGGACACGATTGTCGCCGTGGGCGACCGCGACCGGGGGGTTGTTCCCCCGTGCGGCCGGTGCCGTCAGGTCCTTCTCGACTACTTTCCCGCCCTCAAGGTCATCGTCGGCGAAGACGACCGCGTCCGAACCGTCCTTGTCACCGACTTGCTGCCTGAATGCTACGTCTGGGCCGACCACCAGCTCGACGCCGAGTAGACCGCGCCACTCAGCACGAGCTGGCACCGTCGGCCGACAACAGGGCGAACGTTGCTTGATGCGGCACTAGTGTGATGCGCCAGAAATCCTGAGGGTTAGTAAGTACCTTGTTGGCATGTCGCATTCGGGGCCTTCTGCTGTGGCGATCACACTGTCCGAGGCCGAGCGCGCCGAGTTGGTGCGCCGGACGAAAATGCCACACCGGCGCTCGGCCGAGAAGGCCCGCATCATCCTGGCGTGTGCTGACGGCATGTCAAACGCGAGTGTGGCGCGGGTCGTCGGTGTCCAGGCCAAGACCGTCGGCAAGTGGCGCCGGGCTTTCGCCGCGGAGCGGATGGCCGGGCTTGAGGACGCCGGCTGGATCGGCCGGCCGAAGGCCGACCTGATCCTCGACGATGCTGAGCGCAGGCAGCTGCAGCAGTGGGCGCGGCAGGCCAAGACCGCCCAGTTCCTTGCGTTGCGCGCGAAGATCGTGCTGCGCTGCGCGGAGGGCGGGACGAACCAGCAGGCTGCGGCCGACCTCGGCATCGACAGGTCGACCGTGGACCGCTGGCGGGCCCGGTTCATCGCAAGACGCCTCGATGGTCTGCACGACGAGCCGCGCTCCGGCCGGCCGCCTTCGATCCTCCTCGACCAGGTCGAAGAGGTCGTCGTGGCCACCCTGGAGTCGCTCCCTGACCGGGACACGCACTGGTCACGGGCCTCGATGGCCCAGCGCACCGGCCTGTCGAAGTCGACGATCGGGCGAATCTGGAAGCGGTTCGACCTCAAGCCCCACCTGCAGGACTCCTTCAAGCTGTCCACCGATCCGCAGTTCGTCGCCAAGGTCGTCGACGTCGTCGGCCTGTACCACCACCCGCCCGAGAAGGCGGTCGTGCTCTGCGTGGACGAGAAGTCCCAGATCCAGGCGCTGGACCGGTCCCAGCCGGTGCTGCCGATGATGCCGGGCATGCCCGAACGCCGCACCCACGACTATCTCAGGCACGGCATCACCAGTCTGTTCGCCGCCTTCAACATCGCCGACGGCACCGTCATATCGGCACTGCACCGCCGCCACCGGGCGATCGAGTTCAAGAAGTTCCTGGTCCGGATCGACAAGGCAGTGCCCGCTGGGCTCGACGTCCATCTCGTCTGCGACAACTACGCCACCCACAACACCGCCGAGATCAGGACCTGGCTCGGCAAACACCCACGCTTCCACGTCCACTTCACCCCCACCGGCTCCTCCTGGATGAACCAGGTCGAGCGGTGGTTCGGCCTGCTCACCGACAAACTCATCCGCCGCGGCGTCCACAGGTCCGTGAAGGCACTGGAGGACGACATCACCGCGTGGATCGACACCTGGAACGAGAACCCACGGCCCTTCACCTGGACCAAAACGGCCGACGAGATCCTCAACTCCCTCGCCGACTACCTCACCAAGGTCGGAACAACCGGCCAGAAAACAGAGCAGAACTAACCCTCAGGATTTCTGGCGCATCACACTAGCGGGCAGCACTGACAACGGCCGGGTGGGAGGAGGCGCGGACGTGCGCGGTTCCGGTACAGCAACGAAGTACAGCAACCCCAGCAATCGACCATGGCCAACAGCGAACTCAGAGGAGCCGAACGGTGGCCTCTATGACCGCCGTTGACCGATCTCTGTAGAGCTACGGATCAGAAGGTCGAGCGTCCCCTGCGGCAGTCCAGTCACAGGCCAGGCCGTCTCAGTTTCCGTCTCATTCAGCGCTGTACAGGGCTGTTCAGCCCGGACCGCACATGGCAATCGACTCATGGACCGGCCAGCCGTGAACGCAGGTGAACGGTCCTGTACGAGCCCCGCGCCCTCACCACCACAGTTGGAAAGCGTGTTGCTGGTCGGCACTGTCGCCGCGTGCCTGTCTGGACGGCGGATCAGCAGCTGCGCACGGCTCGGTCGTCAATTTCCCCCGTGGCTGGGTTCTGATGGCGCGGTAGGTGCAACCATGGTTTGTTTCAGGTGCGTTGGCCGGTTCGGACGGGGGCGGGGTATGGCGGCGCTGCGGTGGGTGGTTGCGGTGGTGGCCTCGGTGGCGGCGTTCTTTGCCGTGGCCGTGCCATGGGCAGTGCTGTCTTCGGGCGGGCATGACCCGTGGGAAGTGATCGGCCCGGTCGCCGGTGTGGTCGCGGCCGGGGTGCTGGCCGCGCTGGGCTGGTGGGCCTCCCAGACCGGCACACCTGCAGGCAGAGGGCCGGAGCGCACGGTACGGCAGTCGGCACGCGCCAAGGGGAACATCAAGCAGACCGCAGGAAACCACAGTGCGGCCGGCAGGACCGGGCGTCGGCCGATGCGGGAGAACATCCGCCAGAAGGCACGCGGCGGCGGTGACGTCGACCAGGCCGGCGGGGACCGGGCCTGAGGGGCCGGCAGTGGTGGAGCGACCAGGGCAGCGCCGTACGCGTCAGCAGGCACGGGCACAACGGGACGTCATACAGGCGGCGGGGGACATGCACGTGTACCGGCCGCCGGTGCCCGGCCCGTCCGTGCAGTGGCCGGTGTGGGTGGGGGACGTCCCGCGGCTCGCCGCGGCGTTCCAGCCGCGTACGGCGATACGGGACCAGGCCGATGAGGCGCGGCGCGAGGGTCGTGACGTGGTGCTGTCCGGCGCGGGCGGAGTGGGCAAAAGCCAGCTGGCGGCATCCCTGGCACGGCAGCTGCGGGACCAGGAGAACACCACGGATGCCGGTCTGGACGTACTGGTGTGGGCGGGAGCCACCAGCTCCGACCAGATCATCACCGCGTACGCGGAAGCAGCCGGGCAACTGCATCTTCCCGGGGCCGACCAGGAGGACGAAGGCGGGGCGGCGCGGCTGTTCGTGCGGTGGCTGGCGGCCACGCGGCGACGGTGGCTCGTGGTGCTCGACGACCTCACCGACCCTGCTCCCCTTGAGGAATGGTGGCCGGACAGCGGTACGGGTAACGGCTGGGTCCTGGCCACCACCCGGCGCGAGGATGCCCAGCTCAGCGGCCAGGGCCGGACCCTGATCCGGCTCGGCCTCTACACGCGGGACGAGGCAGCTGCCTATCTGCGCCGCCGGCTCACCGACGCCGGACACGCCCACCTCCACTACCCCGACCAGGCGGAAGAGCTGGCAGAAGAACTTGGCGATCTGCCCCTCGCCCTGGGCCACGCCGCCGCCTACCTCATCAACACCCGGCACACGATGCCCGATTACCTCACCCTGCTGCGCGACACCCGCAGCAGGCTGAGCGATCTGCTCCCGCCTAGCGCCGACACCGAAGGCTACGGACGGACCGTCACCGCCTCGCTCCTGCTTTCCCTCGACGCCGTCGACAAAGCCGACACCACCCAACTGGCACGCCCCCTGCTGCACCTCGCCTCACTCATGGCCCCCCTCGGCCACCCCGCCACCACATGGACCACACCCGCAGCCCTCAGCCATCTGCGCACCGCACGCCCACCACAACGCCGCCGGCTGCGCCGCCACCACCCGGCCGTCACCGAAGGTGAGGTGCGCAGCGCGCTGGAATGCCTGCGCACCTATGCCCTGATCACCCAGGACACCACCACCGCCCCCATCCGTC
Source organism: Streptomyces hyaluromycini (assembly GCF_002217755.1). GTDB lineage: Bacteria > Actinomycetota > Actinomycetes > Streptomycetales > Streptomycetaceae > Streptomyces > Streptomyces hyaluromycini. The sequence continues at coordinate 946,922 of NZ_BCFL01000017.1, forward strand.
TGCACGCCCTGACCGCCCGCGCGGTGCGCGAAACCATCCCCTCCGGCACCCTCCCGGCCACAGCCCGTACCGCGGCCGACGCGATCTTGAGACTGTGGCCCGGCCACGACCACGAGAAACGGGAACTGACCGCCACACTGCGCGCCAACACCGCCCATCTCGATGACCTCACCCGCTCGGCCCTGTGGCAGCCCAAAACCCACCCGTGCATCTACCGGGTCAGCAGCAGCCTCACGGATGCAGGGCTCTACCAGCAGGCCGTCGAGTACGACGAGAGAATCGCTCGCCACAGCAACGAGATCCACGGCCTCGACCACCCCGACACCCTCCGCGCCCGCAACAACCTCGCCGTCTCCTACAGCGATGCCGGACGCATCCAGGAGGCCCTCGACCTGCGCGAGCGGGTCCTGGCCGACTTCGTGCGCATTCTGGGCGACGACCACCCCGACACCCTCTCCGCCCGCAACAACCTCGCCGTCTCCTACAGCGAAGCCGGACGCATCCAGGAGGCCCTCGACCT
>NZ_BCFL01000017.1:948124-1057670 GCF_002217755.1 Streptomyces hyaluromycini
CAAGAGCGGGTCCTGGCTGACTACGTGCGCATTCTGGGCGACGACCACCCCGACACCCTCACCGCCCGCAGCAACCTCGCCCGCGCCCGTGATGCCGTGGCAGCTGTACAGCAGCCGGGTACAGCAACCCCAGCAACCGCCGCCGGCCTTCAGCCCCCTTCAGATGCTTCCGAGTAATCGGTATGCCCCTCCCCAACCGATCTCTACCGAGCTACGGATCAGAAGGTTGCAGGTTCGAATCCTGCCGAGTGCGCACAGGTGCGAGGCCCCGGAGAGATCCGGGGCCTTTTGCGTTTCGGCTTCAGCAATGTGCAGAGTCAGGGCCACCGGCGCTTGAGGTGTTGGGTCTGCGGCGGTGCTCCGCGCCCGTGCACCGGGTATGGACGCGGCCCGGCCCTGGGCTGATCACCCGGCTCTGGTGCGGCTGACGTCAACAGCTGAATTCGACGCCGACGGACAGACGCGGAGCGAAGCAGCCGTCGAGTCTCCTCCATGTGGTGTGGGCTTGCAGGGCGATCGTCGGGGAGCTGCATGACAGGATCGGTGCCGACTCGGCGGGTCAGGGGGAGGACAGGGTGGGGATCTTCAAGCGACGGCGCGCGGACACGGCGGCCCTGGAGGCAGAGGCTCTCCTGCAACGCATCAAGCGGGCCGTCCCCTCAGACGGAGTGGGCGCGATTTCGGATGAGGCTCAGGCCGAGCTGCGCGAGTGCCTGGCCGAGGCCGAGAGCCGCCTCGGTGACGGGCATCGCGCGACGCAGCTGGCCCTGTACCAGCTGAGCGTCGGTCTGCTCCGTACCGGTCCCGTAGCCGAGGCGGAGGCAGGGTTCCGGCGACTTCGGAGAATCCGAGGCCAGGCCCTGACCGACCGGGCCACTCCGATCCTGCTGCGACTGCACGCCGCCAGCCTGTCCCGTCTGGGCCGCCACGAGGAAGCCGCTCGCGCGTACGAAGCCGTTGGCGATCAGCTCGGGGAACACGTCGACGAGCTCAGCTCGGCGTGGCTCAGCGTGCGGGCCCTGCGCTCCTCCGAACTGTGTCACCTGCGCCGGTTCGAAGAGGCCGAAACCGATGCGCGTGCCATCATCGAGCGGAGCGTGTTCACACCCGCGCCCACAGGCCTCTTCGTGCGGTGGATCGCGACACACGCACTTTCCTACGCCCTCACCCGCCAAGGACGGTCGGAGGAGGCGGAGTCGGCCGCACGCAAAGCCCTGGCGGCCATGCGGGTGCGGCAGGACGACAGAGGCGACTTGATTTTCGCCCTGGAGCAGAGCCTCGCCCATTCACTCAGCGCGCAAGGCCGCTACGCCGAGGCCCTCGACTGCGTGACCAGTGCCCGCCAGGCCTACACCGCCTCTCGACACTTCGACGCCGCCGAGGCCCACACGGCCGGCGTCCCCACGGCCGAGGCTCTCCTGGGCCTCGAACGCCACGACGAGGCGGCCCAGGCCGCCCGCGACACCATCACCGCTCTCACGGAACTGTTCAGCCCCGACCACGCGTGCGTACGCGATGCCCGAGAACTGCTGGTGCGGGCAACGAGCGCTACGGCGCCCTGACCCGGCCTCTGGCTTTTGCCCCGACGGCAGTGTTCGACGGGAACCGGCTCCGGTCTGTCCGTGCTCTTGGAGGGGAACACTGTCCGGCATGCCTGTCTCGTTGCATCACATCGTCATCGACGCCCATGATCTTCCCGCTCTGGCCCGGTTCTGGGCCGAGGTGCTGGGCTGGCGGGTCCTCTCCGAGCGGGAGCGGGAGGTGGTGATCGGGCCGGACGAGACGGCCCCGGTGGGAATCTGCTTCATGCCGGTGACCGATCGCAAGGTCGTCAAGAACCGCCTGCACCTCGATCTGACCTCGGCGGCGGAGGACAGGGAGGCCGAGATCGAGCGGATCCTCGCACTCGGCGCTCGCAGAGCGGACGTCGGACAGAGCGGTGACGAGTCGTGGACGGTGCTGGCCGATCCGGAGGGGAACGAGTTCTGTGTGGTCCGTCCGAAGGAGACCCTCATCGGCTAGCCCTGGGAGCCGGGCCGTTGCCGTCACCCCTCAGGGCATCCGCGACGCGGTCGAAGCCGGCCGAGCGCCGTGCGATTCGCAGAACTCTGGCCAGGCGCCGCAGCGTGGCCGCAACATGACGCCATGGCCGACGGCAGAGATCTCCGACTGTTCGCATCCAAAGCCCTGTTGATCTGGACCGCCTGCCTGGCGGGGCTCGCCTTGGCCGACGGGATCTACTGGGTCCAGCATCACCGTCTCCCCGACGCGTCGAGCATCACCATCTCGATCGGCGGGACCGCGTTCGTGGCGATCGTGGGCAGCGCGAGCGCCATGCGGCGTACGCAGCGCGCGCAGCGCAGGAAGCACAGGGAATCGCGGGAACCACTGGAACCGCGCTGAAAGCGGTACCAGCGGCGGCCGGGTTTCGGCCCGGTGGCACACCCCGGCACGGCCGCGGCAGCCGTCGAGTTCGGCTATCGGCTGACGTGGTCTTCACCGACACCCGGCCGACCGTCTGGATCATCACGCTGGTCCTCGGTGTGGCGGTCACGTCCTGGGGCGTTGTACGAAGGACGCGTGCCATGGCCCGTGGGATGGCCGACTTCACGGAGCCGTACGGGCAGACCCGCATGGCGGCCGACGGCCAAGCGCGAGTTCAGCAGGGCTCCGCCGAGTCGTTCCTGTTGAGCTTCTCCAAGTAGTCGTGTGCCAGGGCGGTGGCCCGGGTGAACCAGTCCGTGAGGGTGGCGAGTTCGTCGGGGGTGTAGTCGGCGAACAGTTCGGTGAGGCGTGCGTAGTGGCCGGCGTACACCGCCTCGACTCGGGTGACGGCTTCCGGGACCGCGGCGACGCGGACCCGGCGGCGGTCGTCGGGGTCGGGTCGGCGGGTGACGTAGCCCGCGCGTTCCAGGCGGTTGAGGATGCCCGTCACCGCGCCCGTCGTCACATGGGCGCGCGCGGCCAGGTCGCCTGCCGTCAGCAGGTCGGTGCCCGCCTCCAGGACGAAGGCGAAGCAGGTGAGGTCCGTGACGTTCACCCCGAGCCGCCGGGCCAGTTCCTGCTGGCCGATCACATGGGCCGCGATGAGGTGGTCCATGGCGGACAGTGCCCGGGCCGCGTCGGCGGCCGGTCGCGGCTTGCCGTGCATGTGCGTTCCCGATTCGTCGTTCGAGATGACCGAGTTACCGAGTGCCTTTGGGTTCCGGGATCCCCGGATTGTCGGATCCCCGGATTCTCTTAGTGCGTGAGAGGTGTGGGTAGTAAATTTCTTATCCGGTGAGGGATTGTAGTCGCCCTCGCGTCGGACTGTGTGTTTCCGCTGCCTATGAAGGGGAGACGGGTACGTGAGTCAGCACGACGAAGGCCACACGGTGGCAGGGTGGACCGGTACCGCGATCGCGACCGTCGGAAGCGGTCTGCTGGGGCTGGGCGTGTGTACGGTCTCGGTCGCCGCCCTGGTCGCAGGGCTCGCGGTGTGTGCCGTGAGCGTCCTGGTCACCTGGTATCTGCATCTGGCGGGGTGGGGCAAGCCGCCGGGGCCGCGGCCCCGGGCACAGTGGCCCCTCGGCGTGCGGGACACCGGCGCCCGCGACGGCCACCCCGGATGCGTCTCCTGCCGGCTGGCCGGCCGTGGGCGGCGTACCGCGTCGGCGCTCCGGCCGGTGTCCGCCGCCGACGAGGCGGAACCGGCGACCGCGGAGGCCGGCGGCTGATCGGGAGAGGTTGAGGATCCCCCCCGGGCCCCGTCCAAGTCAGCTGCCCCGGCCCGTTGTTGGCAGCCGAGAGCGTCATCGGCGGCTGCGGGCTGTCGCCGGCCGTCATCGGCCGCTGCGGGCTGTCGGCGGCCGTCATCGGCTGCTGCGCCGTCGGCGGCTGTCGCCGGTCGCCCCCAGCTATAGCCGGTCGCCCCCGGCTACAGCGGGTCGCCCCGAGCCGTGGCCGGTCGCCCCGAGCCGTGGCCGGTCACCCCGAGCCCTAGCCGGTCACCCTGGGCTGTCGTCGGTCGGTCCCAAGCTCTAGCCGGTCGCCTCAACCCATAGCCGGTAGCCCCGGGCCGTTGTCAGTGCCGCCCTCTACCCTCGTGAGTGATGGCACAGGTGTGGAAATGCTCGGGGCTGCGGTGGTCGGACGGCGGGCCCGTGCTGGTGTGGAGCGGCGGGCGGCGCAGTCCACTCGCCCGGGGGAAGCGCGTGGCCTTCGGGGTCTCGGAAGGGGTCGCGGAAGGGCTCTCGGAAGGGGGCGCCGACGGGGCTGCGACCCGGGGTGTGCGGGAGTGCGTGGGGGCGCGCGGGCATGCCTGCCCGACCAGGGCACCCGTGTCCGGCAGGAGTACCGGCGCCCGGTGCGAGGAGTGTGCGCGGCTGGACCGGGCGCACTCCGTGGCCGCCGACACCCTCGCCGATGATCCCCGGCCGTACCACGTGTATCTCGCGTGGTTCGGGCCCGGCATGGTCAAGGTGGGGATCACGGCCGTCGAGCGGGGGCCGGCCCGGCTGCTGGAGCAGGGGGCCGTGTGCTTCAGCTGGCTCGGTGCCGGGCCGCTGATGGCCGCCCGGCGGGCCGAGGAGTTGCTGCGGGCCGCGCTCCGGGTGCCGGACCGGATCCCGTACGGGGCCAAGCGCGCCGTGCGCGCCCTGCTGCCGGCGACCCGGGCCGGGCGGGCGGCCGAGATCGAAGAACTGCACGCGCTTTCTGTCGCGCTCGGCGGCTGGCCCGAGTCCCTCGTCCCCGAGCCCTGCCAAGTGGTCGACCATCTAGGGGTGTTCGGGCTGGACGGGGTTCCCGCCGCCGTCGGCGAGGTGACCGAGCTGGTGCCGGGCGGTGTGGTGAGCGGTGAGCTGGTCGCGGCGGCCGGGCCGGATCTGCATCTCGCCACCCGGCGCGGTGTCGTCGTCCTCGACACGCGCTTGCTGCCCGGCTGGGAGCTGACCGCCGCCGGGGCGGGGGAGGAAGGGCAAGTCAGGGTGCCTGTAAGGGAGTTCGCGGCACCCCAGGGCGGGCTCTTCTGAACCCGGGGAAGCCTCGCCGCGCGGCACCCGCGCCGGCTCGGTACGCTCTCATCAGCGGTTCATCGACACTTCACGAACGGCGCGGGGCGGGCTCCGGACGGACATGATCCGCACAGCCCGGCGCGAGCGTGGTCACGAGTTCATGCGCACGTGATGGGATTCCCAGGCGTTCCCTGAGAGGCACCTGTGTGTTTCTTAGGGAAATCACAGATTAGTGAAAGCGTGTTCTCAGAGGACCCGGACAAGGTGTCCACCATGACCACGACCTCGCCCCAGGGGCGCACCGAACTGCTGAGGCCGGACGGGAGCCCCGTCCGAGTGCTTGTGGTGGACGACGAGCTGTCGATCACCGAACTCCTTTCCATGGCCCTCCGTTACGAGGGCTGGCAGATCCGGAGTGCCGGTGACGGGCAGGGCGCGATACAGACCGCCCGGGAGTTCCGGCCCGACGCCGTCGTCCTCGACATGATGCTGCCCGACATGGACGGCCTCACCGTGCTGGGGCGCCTGCGGCGCGAACTGCCGGACGTGCCGGTGCTGTTCCTGACCGCGAAGGACGCGGTCGAGGACCGGATCGCGGGTCTCACCGCCGGTGGCGACGACTACGTCACCAAGCCCTTCAGTCTCGAAGAGGTCGTGGCCCGGCTGCGCGGGCTGATCCGCCGCTCCGGTGCCGCCGACCGGCGCTCCGACTCCGTGCTCGTCGTCGGTGACCTCACCCTGGACGAGGACAGCCACGAGGTCTCGCGGGCCGGGGAGTCGATCCACCTCACCGCCACCGAGTTCGAGCTGCTGCGCTTCCTGATGCGCAACCCGCGGCGGGTGCTCAGCAAGGCCCAGATACTCGACCGTGTGTGGTCGTACGACTTCGGCGGGCAGGCCAATGTGGTCGAGCTCTACATCTCGTACCTGCGACGGAAGATCGACGCCGGCCGTGAGCCGATGATCCACACCCGGCGTGGCGCCGGCTACCTGATCAAGCCAGCCGCGTCATGAGCGGGCGACGACGGCCGCGTACGCAGAAGCGACGAGCGGGAAAGCCGCGCACCCTGCGGACTCGGCTCGTCGTCGTGTCGGTGACGCTGATCGCCGTGGTCTGCGCGGTGATCGGGACCGTCACCACCCTCGTGCTGCGTGACCACCTGTACGGGCAGCTGGACAGCTCCCTGAAGGAGGCCGCCGCACGCCTGTCGGGCGGACCGATCGGCGGTCCCGACGGCAAAGGCAACGGCAACGGCACCGACCTCCCCGGCAACGGCAAGACGCTCAAGCCGACGCAGACGTCCGTCCTTGAGGACTTCGTCACCCGCGGTCCCCAGCCGCAGAAGGCCATCGCGGCCACGGTCGAGAACGGGTCGGTCACCAGCGGCAAGGTCGGCAACAAGGAGAACAACTCCGCCGGCTACACCCAGATGAGCGCCGGGAACCTGAGCGAGGCCCAGCTCAAGGTGATCGGTTCCGTCGCCCAGGACCAGAAACCGCACACGGTCGACATCCCCGGCCTCGGCACCTACAAGGTCCAGTACGTCACGGGCAACAAGGGCACCTTCTACGTCGGTATCCCGACCTCCGACGCCGACGGCACCATCAACACCCTGATCATCGTCGAGATCAGCCTCACCGTCTCCGGCCTGATCGCCGCCACCCTCGCCGGCACCGTCATCGTCGGCGTCGCCACCCGCCCCCTCCGCCGGGTCGCCACCACCGCCACCCGCGTCTCCGAACTCACCCTCCACACCGGAGAGGTGAACCTCAGCGAGCGGGTGCCGGACACCGAGTGCGACCCGCACACCGAGGTCGGCCAGGTCGGTTCCGCGCTCAACCGGATGCTCAACCACGTGCACGGCGCCCTGCACGCCCGCCAGCAGAGCGAGATGCGGGTACGGCAGTTCGTCGCCGACGCCAGTCACGAGCTGCGGACCCCGCTCGCCTCCATCCGCGGCTACGCCGAGCTGACCCGGCGCGGCAGGGAGCAGGTCGGGCCCGACACCCGGCACGCCCTCGGCCGTATCGAGTCCGAGGCCGGGCGGATGACCCTCCTCGTCGAGGACCTGCTGCTGCTCGCCCGGCTGGACGCGGGGCGGCCGCTGCAGTTCGAGCACACCGACCTCATCCCGCTCGTCGTCGACACGATCAGCGACACGCGTGCCGCAGGCATGGACCACAACTGGCGCCTCGACCTGCCCGACGAGCCGGCGCTGGTCGCCGCCGACGCGGCCCGTATCCAGCAGGTGCTGATCAACCTGCTCGGCAACGCGCGCAAGCACACCCCGCCGGGGACCACCGTCACCGCCCGCATCGAGCGGCGCGGGCCGTGGATGTGCGTGGACGTCGAGGACAACGGGCAGGGCATCCCGCCGGATCTGCTGCCGCACGTCTTCGAGCGGTTCGCGCGCGGTGACTCCGCGCGGTCGCGGTCCACGGGGTCCACCGGACTCGGGCTCGCCATCGTGCAGGCCGTCGCGACCGCACACGGCGGTGCCGTCACCGTGGACAGCGTGCCCGGCCGTACGGTGTTCACCCTCTATCTGCCCGCGCTTGCCCCGGCGGCTCCCCAGCCTTCCCCCGAAACGAACTGGCAATCGCACTCACAGGCACAGCACAGTGCCACCACATGGGTGCAACAGGGCGCTTGACGAGAGTCGATGCCATGCGAACCGACTCTTCTCCCGGCACCCTGCCGGCGCGGGAGCACCTCCCGGCCGGCAATGCCGGAACGCCTGTCCTGGACGTTGTGATCCCCGTCTACAACGAGGAGAAGGACCTCGGCCCATGCGTCCGCAGACTGCATGAGCACCTCAAGCACACCTTCCCGTACGCGTACCGCATCACCATCGCGGACAACGCGTCCACGGACACCACCCCCCAGGTGGCGAAGCAGCTTGAGGCGGAGATCGCCGAGGTGAAGTCGTTCCGGCTGGAGCAGAAGGGCCGCGGCCGGGCGCTGCGGACCGTCTGGTCGGCCTCGGACGCGCCGATCCTCGCGTACATGGACGTGGACCTGTCGACCGACCTGAACGCGCTGCTGCCGCTGGTGGCGCCGCTCATCTCCGGCCACTCCGACCTGGCGATCGGTTCCCGGCTGGCCCGCTCGTCGCGCGTGGTGCGCGGCGCCAAGCGGGAGTTCATCAGCCGCTCGTACAACCTGATCCTGCGCGGCTCGCTGCAGGCCCGCTTCTCGGACGCGCAGTGCGGCTTCAAGGCGATCCGGCGCGATGTCGCCCAGGTGCTGCTGCCGATGGTCGAGGACACCGGCTGGTTCTTCGACACCGAGATGCTGGTGATCGCCGAGCGCGCGGGCCTCCGTATCCACGAGGTGCCGGTCGACTGGGTCGACGACCCGAACTCGACCGTGCACATCGTGAAGACGGCGACCGAGGACCTCAAGGGCGTGTGGCGGGTCGGCAAGGCCCTGGCCACCGGTTCGCTGCCGCTGGACCGGGTGGCCCGCCCGTTCGGCGACGACCCGCGCGACCGCGACATCCAGGACGTGCCGAAGGGCCTGGCCCGCCAGCTCGTCGGGTTCTGCGTGGTCGGCGGCCTGTCGACCCTCTTCTACCTGGTCCTCTACAGCCTCTTCCGGGAGTTCTCCGGTTCGCAGACAGCCAACGCGCTCGCGCTTCTGGTGTCGGCGGTGGCGAACACGGCCGCCAACCGGCGCCTCACCTTCGGGGTGCGCGGCCGGGGCGGGGCGGTCCGGCACCAGGCGCAGGGCCTGGTCGTCTTCGGTATCGGCCTCGCGCTCACCAGCGGCTCCCTCGCCGCCCTGAACGCGGCGACCAGCGACCCCTCGCACTCCACCGAGCTGGCGGTGCTGATCGCCGCCAACCTCGCGGCGACCGTGCTGCGCTTCCTGCTCTTCCGCGCCTGGGTCTTCCCCGACCGCGACGGCGCCGGCTCCGGTACCGGTACCGACCGGCAGGAGTCGATGGTGGTGGCGACGCACAACCCGGCGTCCCCCGCCTACAGGACCGGGACCCCGGCCCCGTACCAGCCGCAGGGCCCGCTCCCGCAGCGCCCCACGCACCAGCCGTACCCCCAGAACGGCACCACGACCACTCAGTTCCGCGCCGGTGAAGCCGCGGACGGCACCTGGAGGGACAGCACCATGCAGTTGCAGCCGGTGCGCCCCCACGACACCGAGCCGGGGGAACCCCGATGAGTACGAACACCGACCCCGTGACCCAGTGGGGCCCGCCCCCGACCGCACCCCCCGCTGCTTCGCCCGCCGCTCCCCCGCAGTCGCAGTCGCAGCAGGAGCAGGAGCAGGAGCAGCAGCAGCCGCAGTTCGCGCCGGACGGCCATGACGCCTCCGCCGCGCCGGCCCCGCAGACGGGCTGGGGCGAACCGAAGCAGCCCTTCGTCCGGAGACTGTGGCGCGGCCGCCCCGAGGACCCCCGCTGGGCGCGCCCGGCCTTCCTCGGCCTGCTGCTCGTCACCGCGGTGCTGTACTTCTACAACCTGAGCGTCAACGGCTACTCCAACTCCTTCTACTCGGCCGCCGTCCAGGCGGGCACCAAGAGCTGGAAGGCGATGTTCTTCGGCTCGCTGGACGCGGGCAACGCGATCACCGTCGACAAGCCCTCGGCGTTCATGTGGCCGATGGAGATCGCGGCCCGGATCTTCGGCCTGAACTCCTGGACGATCCTCGGCCCCGAGGTCCTCATGGGCGTCGGCACGGTCGCGGTCGTCTACGCCTCCGTGCGCCGCCGGTTCAGCCCCGCGGCCGGCCTGATCGCGGGCGCCGTGCTCGCGCTCACCCCCGTCGCGGCGCTGATGTTCCGGTTCAACAACCCGGACGCCATGCTGGCCCTGCTGATGGCGCTGGCCTGCTACTTCGTGGTCCGGGCCGTCGAGGACGGCAAGACGAAGTGGCTGGTGTGGGCGGGCGTGGCGATCGGCTTCGCCTTCCTCGCCAAGACGCTCCAGGCGTTCCTGATCCTGCCGGCGCTGGCCTTCGTGTACGCGGCCGTCGGCCCGCACACGTGGAAGAAGCGGATCGGGCAGCTGGCCCTGGCGACCGGCGCGCTGGTCGTCGCCGGCGGCTGGTGGGTGGCGATCGTCGAGCTGTGGCCGGCCTCCTCCCGCCCCTACATCGGCGGCTCGCAGGACAACAGCTTCCTGTCGCTGACCTTCGGCTACAACGGCCTCGGCCGCATCAGCGGCGACGAGACCGGCAGCGTCGGCGGCGGTGGCGGCACCGGCACCGGCCGCTGGGGCGCGACCGGCTGGAACCGGATGTTCAACGACGAGATCGGCAGCCAGATCTCCTGGCTGATCCCGGCCGCGCTGATCCTCCTCGTCGCCGGTCTGGTGGCGACCCGCAGGCTGAAGCGGACCTCGGTGACCCGGGCCTCGTTCCTGGTCTGGGGCGGCTCGCTGCTGATGACCATGATCGTGTTCAGCTACATGGCGGGCATCTTCCACCAGTACTACACGGTCGCCCTCGCCCCCTACATCGCCGCCGTGGTCGGCATGGGCGCGGGTCTCCTCTGGGAGAAGCGCGCCGAGCTGTGGGCGTCGATCACCCTCGCCGCCGCCGTGGTCTCGGCCGCGGTGTGGGGTTACGTCCTCCTCGACCGCACCTCCACCTACCTGCCCTGGCTGAAGTACCTGGTCCTGATCGGCGGTCTGGCCGCCGCGCTCGGCCTGGTCTTCGCGGGCCGGATCTCGCGGCAGCTCGCCCTCGGTGCGGCCGCGGTCGGCCTGGTGGCCGCACTGGCGGGCCCGACGGCGTACACCCTCAGCACGGTGAGCTCCGCGCACACCGGCTCCATCCCGACGGCCGGTCCGGCGGGCGCCAGCACGATGGGCTTCGGCGGCGGTGGCGGTCCCGGCGGCGGCCGGGGCGGCTTCGGCGGCGGCACGGGCGGCGGTGGCACCACGCAGGGCCAGGGTCAGGGACAGGGCCAGGGCCAGAACGGCACCGGCGGCTTCCCGGGCGGCGGCACCGGTGGCACCGGTGGCTTCGGCGGCGGTATGCCGGGCCAGAACCAGCAGGGCGGCAACGGAACCACGCAGAACGGCACCGGGGGCTTCCCGGGCGGCGGCCGGATGGGCGAGGGCGGCGGCATGGCCGGCGGCGGTGGCGTCGGCGGTCTGCTGAACGGCGCGACCGTCACCTCCGAGGCGAAGGCGCTGCTGCAGAAGAACTCCTCCCAGTACACCTGGGTCGCGGCGGCCATCGGTGCCCAGAACGCGGCGAGCTACCAGCTCTCCACCGGTGACGCGGTGATGGCGATCGGCGGCTTCAACGGCACCGACCCGTCGCCGACGCTGGCCCAGTTCGAGAAGTACGTGGCCGAAGGAAAGATCCACTACTTCATCTCCTCCGGCACCGGAGGCGGTGGCATGGGCGGCAGCAGCAGCGGCACGTCCTCGCAGATCACCTCCTGGGTCGAGAAGAACTTCAAGAAGGTGACGGTGGGTTCGTCCACCTTCTACGACCTCACACAGAAGGCGAGCAGCAGCTGACCAACTCCTGAGCGGCGCAAGGGCGGTGACCTCCCCGGTCACCGCCCTTTGCCGTGCCGCGAGAAACCGCGTTGTACGCCGTATAGGAACCGTCTTACGGTGTACAACATGACTTCTCAGGGGCACCCCAAGCGCTGGCTGATCCTCGGTGTCATCTGTCTCGCGCAGCTCACCGTGCTGCTCGACAACACCGTCCTCAACGTGGCCATCCCCTCCCTCACCCGGGAGCTGCACGCGGCCACCGCCGACATCCAGTGGATGATCAACGCGTACTCGCTCGTCCAGTCCGGCCTGCTGCTCACGGCGGGCAGCGCCGCCGACCGCTACGGCCGCAAGAAGATGCTGATCGCGGGCCTGGTCCTGTTCGGCGCGGGTTCGCTGGCCGCGGGCCTGGCCGACTCGACGGGCCAGTTGGTGGCGGCGCGGGCCGGCATGGGCGTGGGCGGTGCGCTGCTGCTGACGACCACCCTGGCCGTGGCGATGCAGATCTTCACCCCCGACGAGCACCCCAAGGCCATCGGCATCTGGAGCGCCGTCAACGCGCTGGGCTTCGCCGCCGGTCCGCTGATCGGCGGGTTCATGCTCAACCACTTCTGGTGGGGCGCGATCTTCCTGATCAACCTCCCGGTGGCCGCGCTGGCCCTGGCGGCCGTCATCGCCCTGGTCCCCGAGTCGAAGAACCCTCAGGGCGACCGCCCCGACCTGCTAGGCGCGCTGCTCTCCACGGTCGGCATGGCCGCGCTGGTCTTCGCGATCATCTCCGGCCCGGAGCACGGCTGGACGTCGGCGCGGGTGCTGGGCACGGCCGTCGTGGCGGTACTGGTGCTGGGCCTCTTCGCGTACTGGGAGAGCCGGGTCCCGTACCCCATGCTCGACCCGCACTTCTTCAGGGACCGCCGCTTCACGGGTGCCGTCGCCGGTGCGGTCCTCATCACCTTCGGCATGGGCGGAGCGCTGTTCCTGCTCACCCAGCACCTGCAACTCGTCCTCGGATACGGCGCGTTGGAGGCGGGTCTGCGGACGGCGCCGCTCGCGCTGACGGTCGTCGCCCTCAACTTCAGCGGCCTGTCGGCCAGGTGGGCGACGCGACTGGGGACGCCGGTGGCGACAGCCCTGGGGATGCTGCTGATGTCGCTGGGCCTGGTGTCCATCGCCGTGCTCGATTCGAGCGGCTACGGCGGCACGCTGCTCGGTCTGCTGCTGATCGGCGCGGGGTGCGCGATCGCCAACCCGGCGATGGCGCACGCCATCATGAGCGCGATTCCTCCGGAGAAGGCCGGGGTGGGAGCCGGGATCAACGGCACGCTCGCCGAGTTCGGGAACGGGTTGGGGGTCGCCGTACTGGGCGCGGTGCTGAGCTCTTGGGTGGCCTCGGGGAAGTCGTTGGCGGACGGGCTGGGGGCGGGGCAGTTGGTGGGAGCCGTTGCTGTCGTTGCCGGGGGGTTCGTGGCGGCGGGGCTTCTCAGGCGGGCGGAGAAGAATGCCGCCTAGTGGGGAGGGGGCGCGTGTCCGTTCGCGGCTGCGGGTTGTGTATGGCTGGTCGCGCAGTTCCCCGCGCCCCCCCCAAAAAACGGGGCGTTGCGGTCTTAGCATCTTGAGAAGTGGTCGTGGAGGAAGGTGTCGTGATGGCGCGGGCCAGCGTGTGGCTTGAGGAGAAGGACCGCCGCGGTGGCCGTGGCGGGCAGCCTTCCGGACTCGACCGGGCCCGTATCACCTCCGTCTCCGTCCGGCTCCTCGACTCCGACGGGCTCGACAAGTTCTCCATGCGGCGGCTGGCGGCCGAGCTCAAGGTGACCGCCATGTCCGTGTACTGGTACGTCGACACCAAGGACGACCTGCTCGAACTCGCCCTCGACGCGGCCTTCGGCGAGCTGTCCCTGCCCGATGCCGCCGTCGGCGACTGGCGGGAGCAACTGCGGGCGCTGGCCACGGAGTACCGCGCCCTGCTGGTCCGCCACCCCTGGTTCTCCCCGCTGGCCGGCCGCTACCTCAACATCGGCCCCCACTCGCTCGCCTTCTCCCGGGTGGTCCAGCAGGTGGTCCGCCGCGCCGGCCTGCCCGCGCACGGCGTGACCGGCGCGATCTCGGCCGTCTTCCAGTTCGTCTACGGCTACGGGACGATCGAGGGCCACTTCGCCGAGCGCGTGGCGGCGGCCGGCATGACCCAGGACGAGTACTTCAACACCGCGATGACCGCGGTGACCGAGGCCCCGGCGACGGCACAGATCATCGAGGAGTCGAAGGACCTCATGGCGGCAAGGGGCGGCGACACGGTCGCCGAGATGCTGGACAGGGACTTCACGTTCGCACTGGATCTGCTGATCGCTGGAATCGAGGCCATGGTGCAGCGCCCCTGAAAGGGGCGCGGGACTGTGTCCGATATGCGGCTCCGCCGCGTGGGCGCGACCAGCCACAGCGAACCCGCACCCGCGAACGATGACGCACCCCGAGCTCTTAGGCGCCCGGTCCTCCCTCTTACGCGTCCGGCGAAGCCAACCGCGCCGGAAATCCCCCGGTCGCCACCGGCCCCCACTTCTCCGGCGTCACCCGAATGATCGACTTCCCCTGCTTCACCATCGCCGCCCGGTACTCGTCCCAGTCCGGATGCTCCCCGGCGATGTTCCGGTAGTACTCCACCAGCGGCTCCACCGACTCCGGTGCGTCAAGAACCTCGGCCCGCCCGTCGACCTGCACCCACGGCCCGTTCCAGTCGTCGCTGAGGACGATCACGCTGACCCGCTCGTCCCGCTTCGCGTTCCGCGTCTTCGCCCGCTCGGGGTACGTGGAGGCGACGATGCGCCCGGAGTCGTCCACCCCGCAGGTCAGCGGCGACCCCTGCGGGCTGCCGTCGGCGCGCCGGGTGAGCAGGATCGCGCGGTGGCGCGATCGTACGAAGTCCAGCAGTTCGTCGAGGGAGACGGTGGTGTTCGTCGCGATGTTCGGTGCCATGGCGCCAGCCTAGGGCCGCGGGGCCCGCTCAGCCTGTCCCTGCCGGGCTCATGTTCACGCCTGCGGCAGCGACTCGCCCTGCACCGCCTGGATCTCCAGCTCGATCTTGAGGGTCGTGCCGATCGCGGCGATGCCCGCCTGCACCACCTGGTTGTAGTTCATGGCGAAGTCCTCGCGGTGCAGCTCCGTCGTCGCGCGGAACGCGGCGCGTGTGCCGCCCCACGGGTCGGCGCCGGTGCCGAGGTAGGAGAGGGTGAGGTCGACCGGTCGTACGACACCGTGCAGCGAGAGCTCGCCGTGGACCGTCCAGCGGTCGGAGCCGGCCGCCGTGAGGCCCGTCGAGTAGTAGGTGATCTCGGGGTGGCGTTCGACGTCCAGGAAGTCGGCGGAGCGCAGGTGGGTGTCGCGCATGCCGTTGCCGGTGTCGATGGAGGCGGCGCGGATGACCGCCTGGACGCGGGACTTGGCGATGTCGTCGGGGGCGATCTCGATCCAGGCGCTGAAGTCCGTGAAGCGGCCGCGGACGCTGGAGATGCCCAGGTGCTGGGCGACCGCGCCCACGGTGGAGTGCGCCGGGTCCACCGTCCACGGGCCCGGCGGGGGCAGTTCGGTGCCGCCCTGCCGCGCCAGCGTGACCGTGCCGACCTCGGCGCGCCCGCTCGCGGTGACGATGGCGCTGGCGGCGGCGGGCGCGTAGCCCACGGCCGTGACGATGACGGTGTACGCCCCGGGCGCCAGCGGGTTCGGGTCGCGGACCGTGCCCTCGTCGTCGGCCTCGGCGCGCAGCACCTGCGTGCCGGTCATGTCGGTCACCGTGACGACCGCGTGCGACACGGCCCATCCGTCCCGGGTGCGGATCCTCGCGGTCAGTCCCATCCCGTTTCTCCCTGCGAACACTTGAGCACCAAAGCGCTCAGAGACTTACAAATTGGTCGTATGGGACCGGCCCGTGGCGGGCGCCTCCTTGTGGGCGCGCCCGCCACGGGCCGGAGTGCGAACTACTCGCCCGGGTGGGAGAGTTCGATGTCGTGGCCGTCGACACCGGCGCCGGTGACGTTCAGGGCCGTGGCGACCGGCGGGTAGCCCGTCGCGATCACGGTGTAGTCGCCGCCGTCCAGGTCGGCGAAGGCGTACGCGCCGTCCACGCCGGTGGTGGCCGTGCCGACCACGTTGCCCGCCGCGTCCACGAGGGTCACGCGGGCGTCCGCCAGCGGGCCGTGCGGGGCCCGTACGACACCCTGGAGCTGGGCGCCGGCGTCCAGGTCGACCTCGATCCGGGTGACCCCGGTGCTGCCGATCTCGACCGGGACCGCGCGGGGCCGGTAGCCGGCCGCGTTCACCGCGACCGTGACGACACCCGGCACCAGCTCGCCGAAGCGGAAGTCGCCCTGCTCACCGGTGGCCGCGGTGGCCAGCAGGTCACCGCGCACGTCGGTGACGATCACCATCGCGTCCTTGACGGGGAGCGCGCTGCCGGCGCCGCGGACGGTGCCGCTCAGGCCACTGGTGCCGCTCAGCAAGATGTCATACGGCACCGGCTCCTCGCCCACCACGATCGTGGCGGCCTGCGGCTGGTAGCCGTCGGCGGAGGCGATCAGCACGTACGAGCCCGCGCCGGGCGCGTCCAGCCGGTAGGAACCGTCGAAGCCCGCGACCGAGCGGCCCAGCTGGCGGCCGGACAGCGAGATGAGGGTGACCGCGGCCTGCGCGACCGGGGCGCTCTCGGCACCGCGCACGAAACCGTGCACCGGGGTGCCGGCGGAGCCCGCCGACTGCTCGGGACCGGCGATGGTGGCCACGGCGGCGAACTGCCGGGTGGCCTCCGGCGCGGCCGCGGCCTCCGTGCTGCTGCTCACGACCGGGGCGGCCCAGCCGGGGACCTGCTGCTCCCCGGCGGGGGCCGGGACAGCGGCGGCGACGGCGGCAGGCGCGGTCTCCGGGCTCTCCGTGGTCTCCGCCTCGGCGGCCTGGGCGAGTCCGCCCTTGGTCTTCAACGGGACCTCCTTGATGAACAGGCTGATCAGGAACGCGAGGGCCGCGAGGCCGCCGGCGATCAGGAAGACGTCGGCGATGGCGTGGCCGTAGGCGCTCTCCATGAGGGTGCGCAGCGGGGTGGGCAGCTTGCCCAGGTCCGGGAGGCTGTCGCTGGACGAGCTGGAACCGGCCAGGGCGGCCTGGTACTTGGGGGAGAGGGCGGCGGCGCCCTCCGTCACGTAGTGCGTGATCCGGTGGGCCATCACCGCGCCCAGCGCCGAGACGCCGACCGCACCGCCGAGGGAGCGGAAGAAGGTGACCGTGGAGCTGGCCGAGCCGAGGTCGCTCGGGGCGACCTGGTTCTGCGTGCACAGCACCAGGTTCTGCATCATCATGCCGATGCCGAGACCCAGCAGCGCCATGAAGATCGACATCTTCCAGTACGCCGTGTCGTAGCGGATGGTCCCGAGCAGGCCCAGGCCGGCCGTCACCAGCACGCCACCGCTGACCAGCCAGGCCTTCCAGCGGCCGGTGCGGGTGATGAACTGGCCCGAGACGGTGGAGGAGATGAACAGACCGCCGATCATCGGGATCGTCATCACACCGGACATCGTCGGGGACTTGTCGCGGGCCAGCTGGAAGTACTGGCTGAAGAAGACCGTGCCGGTGAACATCGCGACACCGACGAACAGGGAGGCCAGCGAGGCCAGGGTGATGGTGCGGTTGCGGAACAGCCGCAGCGGGATGATCGGCTCCTTGGCCTTCGACTCGACGAGCACGAAGATCAGACCGAGGACGATCGAACCGCCGATCATCGCGTACGTCTGCCAGGAGATCCAGTCGTACTTGTCACCGGCGAAGGTGACCCAGACCAGCAGCAGCGAGACGGCGGCGGCGACGAAGAACGCGCCGGCCCAGTCGACCTTGACGTCCCGCTTCACGACCGGCAGGTGCAGGGTCTTCTGCAGCACGATCAGCGCGAGGACGGCGAAGGGGACGCCGACGTAGAAGCACCAGCGCCAGCCCAGCCACGAGGTGTCGGTGATGACACCGCCGAGCAGCGGGCCGCCGACGGTGGCGACGGCGAAGGTCGCGCCCAGGTAGCCGGAGTAACGGCCGCGCTCACGCGGCGAGATCATCGCGGCCATGACGATCTGGGCGAGCGCCGACAGACCGCCGACGCCGACGCCCTGGACGACACGGCAGGCGATCAGCATGCCGGCGTTCTGCGACAGACCGGCGGCCGCGGAGCCCAGTACGTATATGACCAGGGCTATCTGGACGAGCGCCTTCTTGCTGTACAGGTCGGACAGCTTGCCCCACAGCGGGGTGGTCGCGGTCATGGCCAGCAGCGAGGCGGTGACGACCCAGGTGTAGGCGGACTGGCCGCCGCCGAGGTCGCTGATGATGTGCGGCAGGGCGTTGGTGACGATCGTGGAGGACAGGATCGCCACGAACATGCCGAGCAGGAGGCCGGAGATGGCCTCCATGATCTGCCGGTGGGACATCGGGGCCTGCTCGACGGAGCTGCCGGAGCCGCCTCCCCCGTGCTTGGCGTGAGCCCGCACACCGGCTGGTGTGGTCGTTGCCATGGGCTTCCTTTTCTTGGGTCTTATGCGGGTGTACGGGTGGTCGTCGGTTCGAGTACGGGCGTGGGGGCGCGGGCGGCGGAGGTGACCGTGGCCTTGTCCATGGCTCTGTCCATGGCCTCGGCCGGGACCTTCGGGGTGCCCGGGGCGAGCGCCGTGCCGGCGGCGAGCCGGGGGTGCGGGGCCGCCGCCCGGCAGTCGCCGAAGCTGTCCCGGAGCCGGGTCATCAGCCGGATCAGCTGGTCGACCTCCTCGTCGCTCCAGTCGCCCAGCCGCTCGGCGAGCAGCTCGGTGCTGCGCCGGGACAGGTCCAGGAGGGTCGCCTCGCCCGCGGGGGTGAGGTGCAGGATGCGGGAGCGCTTGTCCGCCGGGTCGGCGGAGCGCTCGATCCAGCCGCGCTCGGCGACATGGGCCACGTGCCGGCTGGTCACGGACATGTCCACGGCGAGCAGCTCGGCGAGCTTGCTCATGCGCATGGAGCCGTGGCGGCCGAGCAGCGTCAGCACGGCCGCGGAACCGGTCGGGCACTCGGGCGGCAGAATGCGTCCCAGGTCCCGCTTCACGGCTCCGACGGCGCTGAGCTGACGCGCCAGCTCCTCGAACTGCGCCTGCCTCGCCATCACACACACCTCCTCACGACCGTATTCGTTGCTTGGGGCAACCATAGAACTACTTGGTTGCCACAGGCAAATGAATCAGTGGGGGGTGGGTATAAAAACTTGGCAAAGGCAAGTATTGCGAACGTAAACGCGCAGGTGGGGTCGGCTGCGTCCACGGGAGGCCCCCCACTTGGGCGACATCCGCGAATTCGCTAGTGTCTCGGGCCATGGCTAACACCCAGGGCCCCCAGGGCAACTACGACCCCGCCGGCAGCACCCAGATGTTCCGCGCGTTCGTCGACGAGGCCCCGCAGACCTCCCAGCAGACGACGTCCACCTACGCCTCCTCCTCCGGCCCTCGTGTCGGCCTGATCCTCGGCGTCGTCGCCGTGGTGGTCGTGGTGGCGGCGGTGGCCTGGCTCGCGCTCATGTAGTACGGCCGCCACGGCAGCGGTACGACGGAGAACCCGGGGTCGCGTGCCCCGGGCTTTCGTCGTGCTCAGCGCCAGTCGACCGTCACGACCCGGGTCTCGACGTGCATGCCGAGCGGCACCCGCCAGTCGTCCACGCAGACCGTCCAGGTCCTGCTGATGCGGGAGCCGGGCGCGACCGGGGTCGGCAGGGGCTCCGTCGAGGTGACCGTCGACCAGTCGATGCCCAGCAGGTCGATGATGTGCGTGCCGAGCGTGACCGTGCCGGAACGGACCGCCGTCCCGCCGGAGTTGGTGAAGGTGACGGTCACCTTCTCGCACCAGCGCTTGTCCGTGGCCGCACGGGTGGGGGCGCTCCAGGTGAGGGCCGCGGGTGCGGGGGAGGCCGAAGAGGCGCCGGGCCGCGGTGAGTTCGGCACCGCCGGGTCGCTTCGTCGTGGCCGGGCGCCGTCGCGGCGGGAGGGAGAGCCGGCCGAACTGGTCCGGGAAGACGGTGAGTCGGGTGTGCCGGCGGCGGCTGTGGCGGGGCCGGTCGAGTGCGGCCCGCTCGTCGTGCCCGCCGGTCCGTCCGCCCCCTTCGCCCCGTCCAGCGGGACCAGCGTCACCGACCCCGTCGGTCGTGCCGCCGCAGGCGTTTGGGCCGTGCCGCCCGCCGCCCCCACCGCCGTATAGCCGCCGGCCTCGCCTCCTCCGCACGCCGTGAGTGCCGAGGCCAGGCAGGCGGCGACCGCCGAGGCCGCCGTGACGGTGACCCACCGGCCGTCCCGCGCCCTGCGGGGCTGCGTCGGGCCGGCCGCCGGTGCCACGGAGGCGTCGGCCCGGCGGCCACTCGGTGTCCTGCGGATCGGTGTGCTGCGGAGCGGCATCGCGCCAGTGTGGCTGACACTCCGTCAGTAAGGAACCCGTAGGCGCGACCTCAGTCCGAGATCAGGCCCTCGCGGAGCTGGGCCAGGGTGCGGGTCAGCAGGCGGGAGACGTGCATCTGGGAGATGCCGACCTCCTCGCCGATCTGGGACTGGGTCATGTTCGCGAAGAAGCGGAGCATGATGATCCGGCGCTCGCGGGGCGGGAGCTTGGCGAGGAGCGGCTTGAGCGACTCGCGGTACTCGACGCCCTCCAGGGCCGTGTCCTCGTAACCGAGGCGGTCGGCCAGGGAGCCCTCGCCGCCGTCGTCCTCGGGGGCCGGGGAGTCGAGGGAGGAGGCGGTGTACGCGTTGCCGACGGCGAGGCCGTCGACCACGTCCTCCTCGGAGACGCCCAGGACGGCCGCGAGCTCCGTCACCGTCGGGGAGCGGTCCAGCTTCTGGGAGAGCTCGTCGCTGGCCTTGGTGAGGGCCAGGCGCAGCTCCTGGAGGCGGCGCGGGACGCGCACCGACCACGAGGTGTCACGGAAGAAGCGCTTGATCTCGCCCACGACCGTCGGCATCGCGAACGTCGGGAACTCCACGCCCCGTTCGCAGTCGAAGCGGTCGATCGCCTTGATCAGGCCGATGGTGCCGACCTGGACGATGTCCTCCATCGGCTCGTTGCGGCTGCGGAAGCGGGCCGCCGCGTAGCGCACGAGGGGGAGGTTGAGTTCGATCAGGGTGTCCCGGACGTAGGCACGCTCGGGGCTCTCCTCGTCGAGTGCGGCAAGGCGCAGGAACAGGGAGCGGGACAGGGTGCGGGTGTCGAGGTTCTCCGAGACCACCGGGACTTCCGGGGTCGGAGGGGCCTCCAGCGCCGGGGCGCCTTGGATCGCGCCTTCGATGCTGTCGAGCACGTCGATGGCGTCGAGCTCCTTGGGCGCTGCCTCGCTTTTCGTGGGCGTGAGCACCTTCGAGCTGCCCTGGTCTGCGGACATGCCACCCCCTTTGGGTCGCGGGACGGTCGCGGCGGCGTTCCCTGGGAGGAACGATGCCTTCACCTGAATACCGGAGCCGGAGCCTCGGCAAACGCGCTTCCGGCAGAATGTCACATGTCGGCAACACGCTGTAGTGACATGTCGACATGCGAGATGTGAATCCGCCCTGGATGAAGGGGGTCTGACGCATTTTCGACCCTCAACTGTCGGGAAGTGCGCTGGTGAGCGATTCGCTCTCGCCGGTGATGGCTCGATCCTTTTTCCGGTTACGGCCGTACCAAGTCGCCCGCGGCGGGTCTCGGACCGGTAACGGGCCCCTGGGGCGGGCTCCAAGCAGCGCCCCGAAGGGGCGCTGGGGGTACCCCCGGCCGAAGGCTGGGGGAGGAACTGCGCGACCAGCCGCGACGGCGCCGCAGTCGGCAGACGGCACATCGCGGCACTTCCGGCGGAGCGCTCAGGCCTCGATGCGGTTCGCCGAGCGCAGGCGCTGGAAGCTGCGGGCCAGGAGACGGGAGACGTGCATCTGGGAGACGCCGAGCTCCGCGCTGATCTGCGACTGGGTGAGGTTGCTGTAGTAGCGCAGCAGGAGGATCCGCTGCTCCCGCTCGGGGAGTTGGACGAGCAGGTGGCGGACCAGGTCGCGGTGTTCCACGCCGTCCAGGGCCGGGTCCTCGTAGCCGATGCGGTCGAGGAGGCCGGGCAGGCCGTCGCCCTCCTGGGCGGCCTCCAGGGAGGTCGCGTGGTACGACCGGCCGGCCTCGATGCAGGAGAGCACCTCCTCCTCGCTGATCCGCAGCCGCTCGGCGATCTCGGCGGTGGAGGGGGAGCGGCCGAAGGCGGTGGTCAGGTCCTCGGTGGCGCTGTTCACCTGGACCCACAGCTCATGCAGCCGGCGCGGGACGTGCACGGTGCGGACGTTGTCCCGGAAGTAGCGCTTGATCTCCCCGACGACGGTCGGCATCGCGAAGGTCGGGAACTGTACGCCCCGGTCCGGGTCGAAGCGGTCGATGGCGTTGATCAGGCCGATGGTGCCGACCTGGACGACGTCCTCCATCGGCTCGTTGCGGGAGCGGAAGCGGGCGGCCGCGTAGCGCACGAGCGGGAGGTTCGCCTCGATGAGCGCCGCGCGCACCCGGTTGTGCTCCGGCGTGCCCGGCTTGAGCTCCTTCAGCTGGCCGAAGAGCACCTGGGTCAGCGCCCGGGTGTCGGCGCCCCGTCGCTTCTCCGGGGCGGGGGCGGCGCCTTGGGCGGGAGCGGCGGGGGTCTGGGCGAGGGGCTGGGCGGCGGTCTGGGCGGCGGTCTGGGCGGCGGTCTGTGTGGCGGTCTGGGCCGGGGGCTGGATCGAGGTCTGGGCGGGGGTCTGAGCGGGGGCGGGCGCCTCTTCCTGGGGCGGCGCAGAACTGGCCGACACGGTCAACGCCACCTCTTCATCGGTCAATCATCCGTCAAAAGCGGTCATAGCATCACAAGACATGTGCACTGTGTGCAAGCACCTCATAACGTCGTGTTGGGTATTAATACTGGCAAGTTGAGGCATAAGGCGCAGTAAAGCCCCCCGCCGTCGCAGGCGAGGGGCTCAGGATCCGGATGCCGCCGTACGGCTCAGAACTCGTAGTCGGCGATCACCCACGTGGCGAACTCCCGCCACTGCGCCGCGGCCGCCTGGTGGGCCGGGTGCTCGATGTACCGCTTCAGCGCGTCCCGGTCCTCGACCGCCGAGTTGATCGCGAAGTCGTGGGCGATGGGGCGGTCGGTGATGTTCCAGCCGCACTCCCAGAAGCGCAGCTCCTCGATCTGGTCGCCGAGGGCGAAGAAGGCCTCGGCGCCCGCGACGGCGCGCGGATCGTCGTGCTCGACGCCCTCGTTGAGCTTGAAGAGGACCAGGTGGCGGATCATGGGCACTCCCAGTGCGTCTACTTCGCCCCGTCGGCCAGCCAGGTGAAGAAGTCGCCGACGGACTTCGCGGCGTCCGATATGCCCTGGAAGACTATCTGGACCCAGTCCGCCGCCTTGGGCGGGTCCGTGATGATCACGTAGAGCGCGAAGATCACGAGTACGTAGACGGCGATCTTCTTGGCGTTCACCGCCACCTGGCCTCTCCCCTGTCTGGTCACCCGGCTGCCGGGCGCGAGTGTAACTCTCCGATCGTTTTGTATGACCAACGGCGCGATGGATGCCGGATTTTTTTCTCCCATGCGCCCATGCGCCCATGCGCCCATGCTCCGAAGCTCCGTTGCCCCGAAGCGTGAACCGATCGCGGGGGTCGCTCCGATGAAGGGCCGAGGGAACGAAGACGGAGGGAACACACAGATGCTGATGACAACGATGGCCTTCGGGCTCGTCGCCCTGCTGATCGTGCTCGTCGTGGCGGCGCTGCTCGACTGCGTGCGCACACCGGCGGAGCGGGTCAGGTACGTCCCGAAGTGGCTCTGGCTGCTGTTCCTGCTGCACGCCCCGGTCTTCGGGGCCCTCGTCTGGAACTACGCGGGCAAGCGCCCCGAGCCGTCGGCGTAACGCATGAAGGGTGGCTCCGATTCGGAGCCACCCTTCATGCGACAGCGGTAGCGGAGGGATTTGAACCCTCGGTGACTTGCGCCACACTCGCTTTCGAGGCGAGCTCCTTCGGCCGCTCGGACACGCTACCGAGGGAGACCTTACAGCACGGGGGGCCGTGCTCTGAAATCGGTATTCGGGGGCCGGGGAAGGCCCCTGCGAGCGGGTTCAGCGGGTGCGGAAGAAGTCCGTGAGGAGGCGGGCGGATTCGTCCGCCAGAACGCCCTCGACCACCTCGGGGCGGTGGTTCAGGCGCCGGTCGCGGACGACGTCCCAGAGGGACCCGGCGGCGCCGGCCTTCTCGTCGCGGGCGCCGTAGACGACCCGGTCCACCCGGGACTGGACCAGGGCGCCGGCGCACATCGTGCAGGGCTCCAGCGTGACGACCAGGGTGCAGCCGGTGAGCCGCCACTCCCCGAGCGCCGCGGCGGCCCGGCGCAGGGCGAGGACCTCGGCATGCGCGGTGGGGTCGCCGGTCGCCTCGCGTTCGTTGTGCCCGGCGGCGAGGACCGTCGTACCGTCCGGGGACAGCACGACGGCACCAACGGGGACGTCCCCGCCCCGGACGGCCCGGCCGGCCTCGACCAGGGCGAGCCGCATCGCGGCCCGCCAGCGGTCGCGTACCGGGTCGGGGGACCCGGGTGCCTCGTGGAGGGTCAGCGGACGGTCTCCAGGACGTCGGAGGCGCCCAGGGCCTCGGCGATCTCGCTGAGCGCGTCGTCGCTGAGCGACAGCAGCTCCTTCGCGCTCACGCCCAGGTCGTCGAGGATCGCGGCGTCGCCGACCGGGCCGGCCGGCACGGCGGAGCCGTCCGCGTCGTCGTCCTCGTCGCCCTCCGGCTCACCGTCCTCGGTGCCGTCGAGGTCGAGGGCGTCCAGGTCGTCGGATTCGTCCTTGGGCTCCCTTCCGAGCAGTTCGTCGGTGAGCAGGAGCTCGCCGTACGAGCTCCGGGCGGCGGCGGCTGCGCTGGAGACGAAGACCCGGGGGTCCTCCTCGCCGTCGACGCGCACGACGCCGAACCAAGCGTCTTCCTGCTCGATGAAGACGAGCACCGTGTCGTCGGCGTCCGACGCCGATTCCCGGGCCAGGTCGGCCAGGTCCGACAGGGTCTCCACATCGTCGAGCTCTGTGTCGCTCGCTTCCCACCCGTCTTCGGTGCGCGCGAGCAGTGCGGCGAAGTACACCGTGACTCTCCCACTGGTCTTAGGCGTGCCGGTTGGGGGTCCCCCCGGCGGAGGTTCTGGGCGGGGAGAGCTGTGCTCCGAGCCCCACCCACTCGGAATCGTGGCAGAAACAAGGCGTTCAGGGGACGTCTTCGGCTCCCTGTGTCTGGCAGTTTTGATCGCACGTATGCAAAGAGGCTTCCACGCGTCCGTCAACGCAGTCACCAGCGCACTCGTTGCCGCCACCTGCGGATCGTACGCGGGTTTTCCCGCAGCCCACGCACGGCCTTCTCCATGACGGACCGCAACGTGCCACAAGCAGTGGATCTTTGCCGAAGGATCGGCTTTACGACTCTTGCGGACTCTTACCGGGTCCTGCGGACTCTTACCGGGTCCTGGGGACTCCTACCGATTCCTACCAGCGGAACGTCCGCATGCGCAGCGCGTGCCGCAGCCGGGCCGCCTTGGCGCGGCGGGGCTGGACCCGGTCGCGCAGCGCCCGCGCCTCGGCGAGCTCGCGCAGGAACAGGGCCCGGCGGCGCCGCCGCTCGGTCTCCGTCTCGCCCTCGGGCGCGCCGTACGCACGGTCGGGCCGTTCGGGCCCCTCAGACAGCTCAGGCACGGTCACACCACCCCCGTCCGACACCTCCACTTTCCCCCGGATGGAGGGTTTGATGCCAGCGTGGGCTTGCGCGGGCCTGCGCGAGGTGGGCGGGGGCGCGGTTACTGTTGTGGACATGCGTCTCCACGTCGTCGACCACCCTCTGGTCGCCCACAAGCTCACCACGCTGCGCGACCAGCGCACCGACTCCGCGACGTTCCGGCGGCTCGCCGACGAACTGGTCACCCTGCTCGCCTACGAGGCGACGCGGGACGTGCGGACCGAGGCCGTCGACATCCAGACCCCGGTGGCCGCCACGACCGGCGTCAAGCTCGCCCGTCCGCGCCCGCTGGTGGTGCCGATCCTGCGGGCCGGGCTCGGCATGCTGGACGGCATGGTCCGGCTGCTGCCGACCGCCGAGGTGGGCTTCCTGGGCATGATCCGCGACGAGGAGACGCTCCAGGCGTCCACGTACGCGTCGCGGATGCCGGAGGACCTCTCCGGGCGCCAGGTGTACGTCCTGGACCCGATGCTGGCCACGGGCGGCACGCTGGTCGCGGCGATCCGCGAGCTCATCAAGCGCGGCGCGGACGACGTGACGGCGGTCGTGCTGCTGGCCGCGCCCGAGGGCGTCGAGCTCATGGAGCGGGAGCTGGCGGGAACGCCGGTCACGGTCGTGACGGCGGCGGTGGACGACCACCTCAACGAGCACGGCTACATCGTGCCGGGGCTCGGGGACGCGGGGGACCGGCTGTACGGGGCGGCCGAGTAGCGAGCCGTTCGCTTCGGGGCACCGTGCCCCGCCTCTTTGGCCGCCGCGACGGTGATCGGCCACGACGGCGGAGTCCGGCGGTGCCTCGCGGTGCCCGGCGGGATCCTCGCCCGGGCGCCGAGGGGGTGCGGGCGAGGTCGGCGGCCGCGGGAGTGTCGTGTCTGGTCGCGCAGTTCCCCGCGCCCCTTACGGGGCGTCGCCTTTCGGGGCGTTGCTTCAGCAGGTCTTCTTCGAAGTCGACGCCGTCGGTGTGGGGTTGGACAGGGCGGTGATCGCCTTGGCGGCCGTCGCCTGGGGGGTCAGGGTCTTGAAGGCGTTGCCGATGATCAGGTCGACGGCGGTGCCCTTGCGGCCCGCCTCCGTGCGCTGGTCGGCGGCCGTCACCTGGGTGGCCAGGACCGGGAGCGAGGTCTTCAGGGCCGAGGCCGGGCCGAGCAGTATCGCCGTGCCCTTGACCTTCTTGTCGAACCTCGTCGGCGCGTTGCCGATGTCGCCGATCTTGAAGCCGCGCTTCTTCAGTTCGTCGGCGGTGTTCTTGGCCAGGCCCGCGCGGGTCGTGGCGTTGTAGACGTTCACCGTGATCTGGGCGGGCTTCGGCAGCTCCGTCGTCGTCGTACCGGCCGACGCACCGGCCGCGGGACTCGCGCTGGCGGCGGCCTGCCTGATGCAGTCGCGCGCCGAGCCGGCCGCCGACGCCGTTCCGCCGCCGCCCGTGAAGACGTCGATGAGCTGCAGGGTGCCCCAGCCGACCAGGCCGAGCGCGGTGACGGAGGCGACCATGGAGAGGACGAGCCGGGCACGCCGCCGGCGCGGGCGCATGCGAGGGTATTTGTCCCCTGTGATCCGGTACTGGCCGCCCATGCCGGGGGGAGTCAGCATGCTCATGAGCGCAGCGTAGTGCGCCACGGGTGCGTTGACTAATAGATGATCATCTGACGGTGCCCGGTCCAACCCGAAAGGGCCAACCGGCGGCAAATGCCGGATGGCAGGCGGGTGTCGGGCGAGTGCCGGGCGGGTGTCAGTCGAGTTCGAGCACGCGTGCGTGCAGCACCTGACGCTGCTGGAGGGCGGCGCGGACCGCACGGTGCAGCCCGTCCTCCAGGTACAGGTCGCCCTGCCACTTCACGACGTGCGCGAAGAGGTCGCCGTAGAACGTCGAGTCCTCGGCGAGGAGGGTCTCCAGGTCGAGCTGACCCTTGGTCGTCACGAGCTGATCGAGGCGGACCGGGCGCGGTGCGACGTCCGCCCACTGCCGGGTGCTCTCCCGGCCGTGGTCGGGGTACGGCCGGCCGTTTCCGATGCGCTTGAAGATCACACGGAAAGCCTACCGGTCCAGACGTTCCGGGCGCAGCCATGGCGACCGAGTGCGACGCTGGAAAAGACTCCGTAAAGGTCATCAAACGGGCTAAACGGGAACAGGGGGTCCGACGATGAGTGCCGGCGAGGCCGACGAAGCAGGTGCCGCGACCCCGGCCACGACCCCGGCCAGGGACGCAGCCGACCCTGCAGGCGCCCCTGACCCCGGTGGCGCCCCTGACCCCGTGGTCGCCGGGATCGCCGCCGGGTACGCCTTCGGCGGTCAGGCGCTGGAGCTCGGTGCCCTTCTCTGGGACGGACGGTGCCGTCCCGACGCCCCGGTCCGCATCCCCCTCCCCATGCTCAACCGGCACGGCCTGGTCGCCGGCGCCACCGGCACCGGCAAGACCAAGACGCTCCAGCTGATCGCCGAGCAGCTCTCGGCGCAGGGCGTCCCGGTGTTCCTGGCGGACGTCAAGGGCGACCTGTCCGGCATCGCCCGCCCCGGGCAGCCGAACGACAGGGTCCGGGGCCGGGCCGGCGAGGTGGGGCAGGAGTGGACGGCGACCGGCTTCCCCGCCGAGTTCCTCGCGCTCGGCGGCCTCGGCCACGGCATCCCCGTCCGGGCGACGATCACCAGCTTCGGACCGGTGCTGCTGTCGAAGGCGCTCCAGCTCAACCAGACCCAGGAACAGTCCCTGGGCCTGATCTTCCACTACGCCGACACCAAGGGCCTGGAGCTGATCGACCTCAAGGACCTCAGGGCCGTGGTCGCCTTCCTCACCTCCGACGAGGGCAGGGCGGAACTGAAGAACATCGGAGGGCTGTCGACGGCCACCGCCGGGGTGATCCTGCGCTCGCTCACCGCCTTCGAGGCCCAGGGCATGGCGGACTTCTTCGGCGAGCCGGAGTTCGACACGGCCGACCTGCTGCGTACGGCACCGGACGGCCGGGGCGTCGTCTCGGTCCTCGAACTCCCCGCCGTCCAGGACCGGCCCCTCCTCTTCTCCACCTTCCTGATGTGGCTGCTCGCCGACCTCTTCCACGACCTCCCCGAGATCGGCGACGCCGACCGGCCCGGGCTGGTCTTCTTCTTCGACGAGGCGCACCTGTTGTTCAACGGCGCCTCGAAGGCGTTCCTGGACTCGATCACGCAGACCGTGCGCCTGATTCGCTCGAAAGGGGTCGGCGTCTTCTTCGTCACGCAGACCCCGAAGGACGTACCGTCCGACGTCCTCGCCCAGCTCGGCAACCGCGTCCAGCATGCGCTCAGGGCCTTCACCCCGGAGGACCAGAAGGCGCTGCGGGCGACCGTGCAGACCTTCCCGAAGTCGTCGTACGACCTCGAAGAGCTGCTCACCGGGCTCGGTATCGGCGAGGCCGTGGTGACCGTGCTCAGCGAGACGGGCGCCCCGACGCCGGTCGCGGCGACCCGGCTGCGGGCCCCCGAGTCCCTGATGGGGCCGTTGGACGCGGCGGAGCTGGACGCGGCGGTGCGCGGGTCCGCGCTCCACGGGCGTTATGCACAGGCTGTGGACCGTGAGTCGGCGTACGAGAGGCTGCAGCGGACGCCGGCCGAGCCGAAGGCCGCCGCCGAACCGAGAGCTCCGAAAGCCCAGAAAGCCCAGAAAGCCCAGAAAGAAGAACCGTCGCTGGTCGAACAGGTGGTCAGCAGCGGGATGTTCAAGTCCCTCGCCCGGTCGGTGGGCACCCAGCTCGGCCGGGAGATCACGCGGTCGCTGTTCGGCACGGCCCGCAGACGCAGGTGAGCCGGGGGCCGGGAGCCGGGAGCCAGGGGCCGGAGGCCGGGCGCCCCGCACGGGCCGCCCGGTTCCGGTCTCTCCGGTCCGAGGTATCAACTGGGTTTCTGCTCCTGCGGTCGCGGCCTGGACGGCTGCGCCGTCTTCGTCTCCGGCTTGGGCGTGCTGCGGACGGCTTCCGCGCGCAGCAGGGCGCGCAGGACCGTGTACGGGTCTGAGGACATGACTGTGTTCCTTGCGTAGAGCTGACTGACCTGGGGGAGCGCGGGACAGGCAGGTCGGTCAGCAGCGCAGGACCACGGTGCGCAGGAGGGGCGTGGCGTACGGCGGACGCGGTGTCGTCGGGCAGGGGCGGTGGCTGTCCCCCGGGCCGGCGGACGGCGCCGTGTCGGGGAGCGGCGCGGGGCGCTGGGGTACGTCGGCGCGGTGGACGGTGCGGGCGGGTGGCCGCAGCGGGGTGTCGAGGGCGTCGTGCTCGGCGGTCTCCGCCGAGACGGTCGGGGTGGCCGCCGCGAGCGCCGCCGCCGCCGTCGGGACGCCGGCCAGCAGCAGGGCGAGCAGCAGCACGAGCGCCCGCGGCCAGGCGGGGCCTGGCCGCGGGCGGCGTCCGGTCGGGGGACCGCTGCTCATGGCGGTCATCTCCCCGTGTGGTGGGCGGTGTTCATCGCGTGGGGCGCGAGATCCGCTCGCTCGGCGTACCGGCGAGGCGCGAAGTTGACGAAGCCGACGGGCCGGTGCCGACAGGGTCCGTGCCGACGAGGCCTGCGCTCGTCCGGCCTGCGCTCGTTCGGTCCGCGCCCACGGGGCGGCCGGCGACGCTCACAGGGCCTGCGGGATCTGCTTGGCGCGGCCGCGGATGCCGAACGCCGTGACGATCTCGACGATGCCGACGACGACCAGCCAGATGCCGGCGACGAGGGTGAGCACCGCGACCGACCTGAACGGCGAGACGATCAGCACGATGCCGGCGATGAAGGTGACGATCCCGAGGAAGATCATCCAGCCGCGGGCGGGCATTCTGTGGTCGTGTACGGCGGCGAGCGTCTGGGTGATCCCGCGGATCAGCCAGCCGATCCCGATCCACAGGGCGAGCAGCAGGATCGACTCCAGAGGGCCCCGGAAGCAGAACAGGCCCAGCAGGATCGACAGCGCGCCGCTGATGAAGGCCAGCACGCGCAGCGAGGTCGCCTTGTGCGTGCCGAACGCGGCCACCAGCTGGAAGACGCCGCTGATCAGCAGGTAGATGCCGAAGAGCACACCGGCGGCGAGCAGCGACGCACCGGGCCACACGAGGATCAGGATGCCGAGGATCAGGGAGGCGATCCCGGTGAGCAGGACGGTCTGCCAGGCGGCCTTGGAGAGGGCGTGCAGCGGTCCCTCGAAGGGCGGTTCGGGCTCAGGCCGAGCGGTGCCGGTGGCGTGCGCCTTCCGGTCGTCGTCGGCGGGGCCGGTGCTGGGGGGCTCGGTCATGGTTCCAGCTGAGACCGACGGGGCCGGCCCTGCCAGCAGGACAGGGCCGGACGGGTGAGCCCCCGGATCCGGTCGGGGGAGTCGGCGTTGGCGTCCATGGCTCGATGATCCCGCGCCGGGACGGCCCTCGCGCGCCCGTGGCTGCCCGGCCTCCTCGACGCTCTCACCTCTCGCGTACGATTCCTCCGCGATTCGACTTAGGTAAGGCTAACCTCAGACAGGGGGGTCACCAGGTGACCATCGAGACGTACCGCGACGCCTGGGGCATCCCGCATCTGCGGGCGGCCGACGTCCGCGAACTCGCCCGCGCGCAGGGCCGGGTGACGGCCCATGACCGGGCCTGGCAGCTGGAGGTGGAACGGCACCGGGCGCAGGGCACCTCGGCGTCCTTCCTCGGCGCCCCGGCCGTCGCCTGGGACGTCTTTGCCCGCCGGGCCCGCCTGGCGGACACGGCGAGACGTTGCTTCGAGGCGCTGGAGAGACGGGACCCGGAGACGGCGGAGTGGGTACGGGCGTACGTGGCCGGCGTCAACGAGGGCCTGCCGGCCGGCGCCGCCCGCACGCCCGAGTTCGCCCGCACCGGCCTGACCCCAGGCACCTGGGAGCCCTGGCACCCGCTCGGCATCTGGCTGGCCACCCACATCCTGTTCGCCGGCTTCCCGGCCAAGCTGTGGCGCGAGGAGGCGATACGGCACCTGGGCGAGGAGGCGGTCCCGCTCTTCGCCACGGACGGCCCCAGCACCGCCGGCAGCAACGGCTGGCTCCTCGCGGGCTCCCGCACCACCACCGGCCAGGCCCTCCTCGCCGGCGACCCCCACCGCTTCGTCGAGGCGCCCGGGGTCTACCAGCAGATCCACCTCGCCTGCCCGGAGTTCGACGTCGTCGGCCTCGCGGTCCCGGGCGTCCCCGGCATCGCCCACTTCGCCCACACGGGCACGGTCGCCTGGTCCATCACCAACGCGATGGCCGACTACCAGGACCTCTACCGGGAGCGCCTGCGGCGCACGAACACCGGCGTGGAGGCCCTCGCCCCCGACGGCACCTGGACCCCGGCCCCCCACCACACGGAGACGATCGAGGTCTCCGGCAACCCCCCAGTACCCATCGAGGTACTCGAAACACCCCGGGGCCCGGTCATCGCCGGGGGGCCGGAGGGGCTGGGGACGGGGACAGCGGAGGCGACGGGGACGGAGGCGATGGAGACGGCGGAGGCGGAGGACGAGCTCGGCCGCGAACTCCGCACGCCTCTCGCTCCGCACGCCGAACGGCCTGCTGTCGTGCACGCACCGGCGGCCGCCGACGGCGGTCGGCCCCCGCGGGGGCCACTCGCACCCGACGACGAAAGCCGCACGGGTGGTGCGGGTGGGAAATCATCCGCCGACGGCGGAGCCGAGGCGTTGGCGCTTCGCTACCCGCCCCGCGTCACCGAAGACCTCGGCTTCAGCGCCCTCCTCCCCCTCCTCCGCGCCCGCCACGTCACCGACGTCGACCGGGCCTTCGACGCCTGGGCCGAGCCCGTCAACGTCGTCCACGCCGCCGACACCGCCGGAGGCGTCCTGCACCGCGTCGCCGGCCGCGTCCCCGTCCGCTCCCGCACCAACCGCACCCGCCTCGCCCCCGCCTGGCTCCCCGGCCACGACTGGCAGGGCTGGCACGAGATGCCGTACGGCGACATCACCGACGGCGTGGCCGTGATGGCGAACCAGCGCGGCCCGGCCACCCCCCTCGGCGTCGAGTTCGCCCCGCCCCACCGCGCCGACCGCATCCGCAGCCTCCTCGGCGAGCGCCGCACCTGGTCCGCCGCCGACATGCCCGCGATCCACACCGACACGCATCTGGCCTCCGCCGCGCCCCTCCTCGACCGCCTGGCCGCCCTCGACGACCTCACCCCCGAGGCAGGCAGGCTCCGCGACCGCCTCCTCGCCTGGGACCGCCGGATGGACGCGGACAGCACCGACGCCGCCGCCTACGCGGCCGTACGCTCCGCCGTCGTACGGCACCTCGCCGCCCATCCCGCCTTCGCCGCCCTCACCGAACCCCCGGCCCACCCCAAGGTCCTGCTCCCCTGGCTGGCCCTCACCCCCCGTATCGCCTTCGCCCTCGAACACCTCCTGAGGACGGAGGAGTTGTACGGCGTCGACCGCCCCGCCGCCGTACGCGCGGCCGTGGAAGAAGTCGCGGCCGCCCCGCCCGCCGGCACCTGGGGCGACACCCACCGCCTCACCCCCTGGCAGGCGCTGCCCGAGCCGTCGTACGACGACGGACCGGCCCTGTCCGGCGACCACGACTGCGTGCTGTGCACCTCCGCCGTCCCCGGCCTCACCGACCGCTCGGCGCGCGGTCCGGCCGCCCGGTACGTCTGGGACCTGGCCCGCCGCGACGACAGCCTCTGGGTGGTCCCGCTCGGCGCGGACGGCGTCCCCGGCGCACCCCACCACACCGACCAACTCCCCCTGTGGCTCAAGGGAGACCTGGCCCCGGTCGTCACCGACTGGGACCGACTGGAACGCGTAGACCTCACGGAGAAGACCGATGTCGATATCTGAGCACCACCCCGAACCAGGCTTCGGCACCGTCCGGCTCCGCCCCCTGGACCCCGAGGGCGACGCGGCCGTCGTCCACACCTGGGTCAGTGCGGAACGCGCCGCCTTCTGGGGCATGACCGGCCTCACCCGCCCCCAGGTCACCGAGATCTACGCCCACATGGCCACCCTCGACACCCACCACGCGTACCTCGCCGAGAAGGACGGCACCCCGGTCGGGCTCCTCCAGACGTACGAGCCGGAGGCCGACCGGGTGAGCGAGTGCTACGACGTCCGCCCCGGCGACATCGGCGTCCACGTCCTCCTCGCCCCGCCCGGACCCGAAGGTCCCCGCCCCGGCTGGACACAGGCCCTCCTGACCGCCTTCACGGCGTACGCCCTGCGCACCCTCGACCGCCACCGCATCGTCGTGGACCCGGACGTCCGCAACGAGAAGGCGATCGCCCGGTTCCGGCGCCAGGGCTTCGAGCTCGGCCCGGCCGTCGTACTCCCCGAGATCGACCTCCCCGACGTCCACCTGCCCGAAAAGCACGCTCAACTTGCTTTCCTCACCCGGCCGGTAGCCTTCCCGGATGTCCCGGATGCTGACTCCCGATGACCTGATCGCCCACTACGGCCTGGAGCCGATCCCCCGCGAGGGCGGCCTGTTCCGTGAGACCTGGGCCGGTCCCGCACGCGCCGACGGCCGCCCCGAGGGCACCGCGATCGTCGGCCTCCTCACCGCCGACGACTACTCGGCCCTGCACCGCCTCCCCACCGACGAGATCTGGCACTTCTACCTGGGCGACCCCCTGGAGTTCCTGCTCCTCGCCCCCGACGGCACCACCCGCACCCCCGTCCTCGGCCCCGACCTCCTGGGCGGCCAGCACCTCCAGCTGACCGTCCCGGCCGGCACCTGGATGGGCGCCCGCGTGGCATCCCCGGGCGCCTGGACCCTCTTCGGCTGCACCATGGCCCCCGGATTCACCTTCGAGGGGTACGAACACGGGAACGCGGCCGACCTCACGGCGCGTTACCCGTCCGAAGCCGCCCGCATCACGGAACTCTGCCGTCCATGACGAACCACCTACTGGACGGACAGATCGCCCTGGTCACGGGCGCGAGCGGCGGTATCGGCCGGGCCATCGCGCGGCGCCTGGCGGCGGAGGGCGCGGCGGTGGCCCTGCACTGCCGTACAGGGGTACGGGCGGCGCACGAGGCGGCCTCGGGCATCACGGCCGGCGGCGGCAGGGCGACGGTCGTACAGGGCGACCTGAGTGACGAGGAGACCTGCCACCGCGTCGTCCGCGAGGCCGCCGACTGGGGCGGCGGACGGCTGACGGCGCTGGTCGACAACGCGGCCGTACAGCCCGTACAGCCCCTGCCCGGCATGACCGCGGCCGACTGGCGCGCGGTCGTCGACACCAATCTCACCAGCGTCTTCGCCTGCACCCAGGCCGCCGCCGAGATCATGCGCGCCCAGTCCGGCGGCGGCACGATCACCCACATCGCCTCCATCGAGGCGACCCACCCGGCCCTGGGCCACGCCCACTACAGCACGGCGAAGGCGGCCGTCGTCATGCACGCGAGGGCGGCCGCGCTGGAGTACGGCCGCCTCGGCATCCGCGTCAACACCGTCTCCCCTGGCCTGATCGACCGGGAGGGGCTGGCGGCGGACTGGCCGGAGGGGGTGCGGAGATGGCAGGAGGCGGTGCCCACGGGCCGGTTGGGAAGCGCGGACGACGTGGCGAACGCGGTGGTCTTCCTGGCGTCACCGCTCGCGTCCTGGATCACCGGCCACGACCTGGTGGTGGACGGCGGGGTGTCGGCGCGCCCGACGTGGTGACGATTCCAGCGCCCCGAACTCAAGCGCCCCGTAAGGGGCGCGGGGCGATACCGATGTGCGGCTCCGCCGCGCGGGCGCGACCAGCCACGACGAGCCCGCAGACAAAGTGAGCACCACAGCCTCTCCAGCCGTATGACCCAGGAACGCGTGTTGCCGAACTCGGAGCGGGTGACGTGAGCGAAGGACACGACAAGCGGCGAGCGACGACCGGCGACCACAGGCACAGGGTCCGGTCCCTGCGCGCCCTCGCACTCCTCGGCACCCTCCTCGCCGCCCTCCTCCTGGCCTCCGCCGGCCCCGCCTCCGCGCACGCGGCCCTGCGCGGCAGCGACCCCGCCGACGGCGCCGTGCTCAAGTCCTCGCCCGGATCCGTCACCCTCACCTTCACCGAGTCGGTCGGCCTGCTCGACGACTCCTTCCGGGTGTACGACCCCACCAACCACCGGGTGGACACCAGCGACCCCGAACACGGCCCGGCCGGCTCGGACACCGCCCGGATCACCTTCCCGAAGAAGCTGGGCACCGGCACGTACACCGTGGCGTGGCGGATCGTCTCCGCGGACAGCCACCCCGTCTCCGGCGCCCTCACCTTCTCCGTGGGCAAGCCGTCGGCGACCACGACGCCCGTCTCCACCGGCCCCGTCGAGAACCCGGTCACCGGCAGCCTCTACAACATCGGCCGCTACGTCGCGTACATAGCCGTGGCGCTGCTCATAGGCGCCGCCGCCTTCCTGGCCGTCTGCCGCCCGCCGGACCCCGCCCCGCTCCGCACCCCGGTCCGCACGGCGTGGTGGGCGCTCCTGGCCGCGACCCTCTTCCTCTTCGTCCTCCGCTCCCCGTACGAGGAGGGCACCTCCCCGGCGACGGCCTTCGACCTCTCCGCCCTCGGCAGGTCGGCGACGGGCCGTCCCGGTCTGGCGCTGCTGGCGAGGCTGGCCCTGCTGGCCCTCACCGCAGCGCTCCACCTCCTCCTGCGCAAGCGCGTGAGCCCCACCCGCCTGGCCCGCCCGTCCCGTCCCCTGCTCGCCACGGCCGCCGCCCTCTCCATCGCCCTGGCCCTGACCTGGGCGGCGGCGGAACACGCCTCGGCCGGCATCCAGGTGCCGCTGGCGATGACGTCGTCGGTCCTGCACCTGTTGTCGATGGCGCTCTGGCTGGGCGGCCTCACGGCCCTCCTCATCACCCTCCACCGCACCACCACGCCCCTTCCCGCTGTCGTCGTCTCCCGCTTCTCCCGCGTGGCCTTCGCCTCGGTGGCGGTCCTCGTGGTCACCGGCGTCTACCAGTCCTGGCGCGGCCTCGGCTCCTGGCAGGCCCTCACGGACACGTCGTACGGCAGGCTCCTCCTCGTCAAACTCGCCGCGGTGACCCTGCTGCTGGCGGCGGCCTCGCAGTCCCGCCGCTGGACGGCGAAACTGGCGACGGTCCCGGCCGCGGCGGCCCGCGACCGCGTCCCACTGGCGGTCGGCGCCCCGGCGGCCCTGTCGGCCTCGGTGGCCCTGTCGACCTCGGTGGACCTGTCGGCCCCGGTGGACCTGTCGGCCCCGGTGGACCTGCCGGCCTCGGGGGATGCACCGGCCGAGGAGGATCCGGCGTCCCCGGGGGAACCGCCCGCCGCCTCCGCCGGCCGCCACCAGGCGTCCCTGCGCCGTTCGGTCCTCGCCGAAGTGGCCATCGGCGTCGCCGTCCTGGGCCTCAGCACGATCCTCGGCGGTACCCTGCCCGGCCGGGCCGCGGCCGAGGCGGCCGCGTCGGGAACGGTGTCGGACTCGACCGGCATCCCCGCGGCCGCCGTCGCCATGGTCCCCTTCGACGTCGGCACCCCGAACGGCCACGGCAAGGTACAGATCACCCTGGACCCGGGCCGGGTCGGCAAGAACTCCGTGCAGGCGGTCGTCTTCGGCCCCGACGGCGGCATCTCCACCGTCCCCGAACTCCGGCTCTCCTTCACCCTCGCCGCCCAGAAGATCGGCCCCCTCCCCTCCAACGTGACCGACCGCGGGGGCTATTGGGCCGCCGACTCCGTCAACATCCCCATCGCGGGCGAGTGGACGATGACGGTGACGGTACGGGTGTCCGACCTGGACCAGGTGACGGTGACGAAGAAGGTCCGGATCGCCGCCTAACGGGCCCCACCCCGGCCGCTCAGGCGCCCACGGTCCCGTCGACGCCCTCGCGCAGGAAGTCGGCGTGCCCGTTGTGGCGGCCGTACTCCAGGAGCACGTGCAGCATCACCATCCGCAGCGACACCTCCTCCTCCCACCTCGGCTGGTATCCGGCCTGGTCCAGGGAGCCGGCCGCGCGCTCGATCCGGCGCGAGGCCGCCACCTCGGCCTCCCAGGCGGCGAACGCCTCCTGCCTGGTCGACCGGCTGGCGTCGTACGCCGCCTGGAAGTCGATCTCGTCGGACCACACCATGGGCGCGTCCTTGTCCTCGAAGACCCGGCGGAACCAGGCGCGTTCCACCTCCGCCATGTGCCGCACCAGGCCCAGCAGCGACAACGTGGACGGCGGCATCGACCGCTGCCGCAACTCCTCGTCGGTGAGCCCTTCGCACTTCATGGCGAGGGTCGCCCGGTGGTAGTCGAGGAAGGCCCGCAGCATGTCCCGTTCACTGCCGAAACTGGGCGGTCCTATGCGGTCGTCGCTGCTCACTGGCCGTACTCCCCATCCATTCCGCATCCATTCCGCTCATCCGCCCCGTCACCCGGGCGCAGCAGCAGTATCCAACCCGCCCCGCACCCACCCGGCGGCGCCGGCCGTCTTCAGCGCCGGGTCATACCTTCTTGACGACGATGGTGTCCGGGAGGAGCTTCTCCAGGTCGTCCACGTCCGAGGTGAAGACGGTGACCTGCCCCTTCTGCCGGCGTGCGATGACAGCGAGCACGGCGTCGATCGCGTACTTGTGGCCGTGCAGCTTGGCGTCGGCCAGGAGACGCCGGGCCTGGCGGGCCTCGTCCTTTCCGATGTCGGCGACCTTGAGCCGGGAGAGCACCCAGTCCCAGCGTTGCTCGGTGGTTCTGCCGTCGTATGCCTCGACCAGTGTCATGGGAGACGTCACCACCTCGGCCTCACCCCTGGCCGCGAGGTCGAGCCAGGCGATCATCCTGCGGTCGCCGCACACGGCCAGGGACAGGGCCTCGCAGCCGAGTACGAAGACGCGCGGTGGCCGCTGCCTGTGCTCACCGGCGCGCTGCGTCACGCGGCCTCTCCGGCGTCGTGACCTCCGGCGGTGCGGCGGCGCTCGTGCTCGGCGTCGAGATCGTCCAGCTCCCCGAGGGCTGCCGCGCGCTCGTCCTCGGTGACCGGCCCGTGTTCCTCCTGCAGCCAGTCGACCAGCTCCAGCAGCCGGTCCCGATCGCGCTTGAATCGCAGTGCTTCGGCCACATACGCCGAAAGTCCCCGCTCAGCCGCATCGGCGCGGATCTCGTCGAGGAGATCTTCGGGAATCGTCACCGTGACTTTCTTCGTCGCCATACAAGAGACCATATTCCTGGTGCAAGCGCCCTTACCAACGTCGAAGGGCCCCACCTTGCGGTGGGGCCCTTCGACATCGTGCCCGGTGAGGCACTGGCGGAGGATACGAGATTCGAACTCGTGAGGGGTTGCCCCCAACACGCTTTCCAAATGTTCGTCCGGGGGTTCGTGGATGCACGGATCCGTCCTGACCTGCGACGGAGCAGTCGATCTGGCTCAGCCCGGACCGCACCGGACGGAGGCGAATGCAACCAGAACTGCAACCGCTGGGAGAACCGGCCCCCTGCTCACACCCTGCGCCAAGCGCTGAGCAGTTGCTCGGGTTCGTACGCCGCCTGGAGCCCGGAACAGCTGGTCCCGTTACGGGAGACCGCCACGAGCGGTACGGGCTCGTCGGTGACCGCCGCGCGGTGCTTCTGCAGTGCGGCCAGGTCGTGGCTGTCGAACGCGGAGTTCTCCAGCCATTTGACCGAACCGAGGAAGAGCAGTTCCTTGGCCACCGGCTGCCGGTCGGCGCCCACCAGGTCGATTTCCACGTCGTTGCTGCGGGTCCAGTACCCGCCGATTGCCGGGGCGGCGGGCAGGAGCCCGTCCGGCAGGAGGCGGGCGAGGGATTCCCGGACGAGGGGTTCGATCGCGCGGCCCCGCCAGCTCGTCCACTGCTCCTTGATACGGCTCAGAGTGAGATCTCCCCGCATTCGTTCGATCTCCGCCATGTGCGGGTCCAGAAACGCGAGCCAGAACCGGAGGTAAGGGTCTGCCACTCGGTAGCGGCGTTCCTTCGACGGCCTCAGCGAGAGCGGCAGCTCGGCGGCCACGACCCTCTTCTCGGTCAGGACGTCAGTGGCTCGGGTGAGAGTGGTGTGGGCGATGCCGCCGGCCGCGCGAGCGATGTTGGTGAAGGTTCGCTCCCCGGATCCGATGGCCCGCAGTACCTCCCTGCTCATCGCCTGCGGTGGAAACTCCGCGGCCAGTGAGCGCTCGGCGGAGACCAGCAGGGCCGAGATCGGGTTGTCCAGCGAGTCGCGGAGGAACTCCCAGACGTCTGCTCCGGCCCGCCACTCGGCGCAGATCAGGGGGAGCCCTCCAGTGATCAGAGCGGCGTCGAACGCGGCTGCCGCTGGCAGGCCGAGCATCTCGCCGATGTCGGCCGGGTTCAGGGGCCCCACGATCATTTCCCGGCCTCGTTGGTGAAAGGGGCGGTCGTAGCTGTTCAGCGCCTCCATCATCGACAGATCGGATCCGACCAGGAGGAGGAGTACCGGCTTACGGCTGAGCAGCCGGTCCCAGGCCCGCTGGAG
Source organism: Streptomyces hyaluromycini (assembly GCF_002217755.1). Classification (GTDB taxonomy): domain Bacteria; phylum Actinomycetota; class Actinomycetes; order Streptomycetales; family Streptomycetaceae; genus Streptomyces; species Streptomyces hyaluromycini. The sequence goes on from NZ_BCFL01000017.1 coordinate 987,757, forward strand.
CATGCCCTCGAAGGCATCGATGCGGTCCATGAGATACGGAACCTCGTCGATGACGACCACGCTCGGGCTGTCGTCAGGAAGGATCTCCGCGAGCAGCCTGAACGCCGCGTTCCACTGACCCGGGGTCTCCTCCGAGAACAGTCCCCGCTCCGGCAGGGTGGATCTGGCGACGGCGTCGAGCAGCTCCGACAGTTCGTCCTCCGCGGTGCCGCCCGCCGCGGTGAAGAAGAGGTACGGCGTCTCGGTACGCCGGAGGAACTCCTCGACGAGGCTGGACTTGCCGACCCGCCGTCTTCCCCGCATGAGGACGCACTGCCCCGGTTTCGCCGACCCGACGGCAGAGCGAACCGCCTGCAAGGCGTTGCCGAGCACGCTCAGTTCGCGATCCCGCCCGATGAAACGACGCACATAATCCTCCCTACAGCAATAGTGTCGACAGGGATACTATCGCTACCGATACTGTCCTGCTCTAGTCCGGCGTGAGGCTCATGACGCTGTGGATACGGGAGAGGGTGAAAACGCGCTCGTCGCCTCGCAGGTGGCACCAGGCTTCGAGGTAGGGCGGGTCGAGCATGAGGCGGCTGAGGGTGCGCACCGTCCGGTTCCCCGAGGTGGCGACGTACTCGACGGTGATGGGCTCACCGGTATCGATGGCATGGGCGAGCTGACGGACGTCGCTGTACGGCAGGCGCTTTGCCCACCCTGCGACGATCTCCTCGGTGTCCGTGGCGAAGGCCGCTCCTCCGTCGAACGGCGAGGGCTCGGGAGGTGCCGGCGGGGCCTTCAGCAGTTGGGTCGCCAAGATGTTCGGGTCAACTGCGGTGGGTGCCTTCGCCACGCCTGTGGCAGCTTTCCGGCCGCTGTCCCGCGTGCGGGTGCGGCGCGGAGCCGGCACAGGAGCGGCGGCCCGCTGGGGCTGGGTTTTCTCGATCCGTACCGTGCCTTCGGCAGTCTCGGCGACGGGGGCGTATCCCTCGGCCCGGAGCGCGGCGACGGTCGTGTCGAGCGGGCTGCGGCTGACCAGCACCGTCGGCGCCAGCTGCCGTAGCCCGAGTTTGGTGAGCTTGCGGTGGGCAGCGAGTTCCGCCAAGAGTGCGGGCTCGTCGCCGTGGAGGACGCAGGCGGCGGGGGCGATGCGCACGCGCCCGTGGCCACGTGCGGTGTCGGTGATCAGGTACGACAGCGGCTGCGGCAGGGGCCCGGCGGCGACGGCGGCCAGGCTGGCCGTGATGTCGTCGCAGGTACGGCCGGCGTCGAGTGCCCGTCGGATGCTGCGGGAGCTGATGCGCCACACCGATGCCGTGCCGCTGGTCTCCCGGTCGGCGACGGAGTCCAGGAGCGAGGCCAGCCGCGCGGACGGTGTGCCGGTGACGACGGCGGTGAGGTCGGCGCCGATCCGTGCCGTCGCGGTGGCCGAGGGCAGCAGCCGCCGGCACTCGACGCCCAGCGCCTCCGTGTCGCCGGTCCGCAGATGGATGCCGAGGGCGGACAGGGCACCGCGAGCGAGTACCCCGAGGATCTCGGCCTCACGGATCACGGTGGCCAACGGTGTTCCGTCCGGGAGCGACGAGTGGGCGAGCGGGCGGTGCCAGGCGATCAGAGGCCCCAGCTCCGACGTGACCGTCGTGCCCTGCCCCGCCGGAAGCTGTGCGGCTGCGGTCAACAGCCCGTGGCGAGCCTGCATGCAGCCATTGCAGGGCGGTGCTCCCGCGAGAGCGGGAAGCGACTTGCTGTCTTCGTCACGCGCCTGGGTCGGGGTGAGCGGCAGGTTCCGCCATGCCTGAAGCAGTACGGCGAACTGCTCCGGGGGTTCCTGTTCCGCCCAGGCGTCATACGCCTCGGTGGGCGCCACTCGATCGCCGTCCCGCCCCAGGAGCCCGGCCGCGTACGCGGTCTCGAGAGCAAGGCGTACGACGGCGTCTTCGGCCTGGGCGGCCTTGCCGATCCGCGCCAGTTCCCGCGCACCGATTCCGCCGGACTTCAGCCGGGCAGGCGCGGTCGTCGAACAGGCCGACAGGACCGAGACGGCATGGGTCACGAACGCCGTGGCTGCGGCCGACGCCTCGCTGTCCACCTCCCTTGGGGTGACGGGCGTCAGCCGCGCGAAAGGCGGTACGGGCTCGAACGGGGCGCGCCAGCCGGGTCCGCGCAGTGCGCGCGCCACCTCGGCAGGCATACGGGCCGGGCCGTAGCGGTGACGGTCCTGGACCAGGAGCCCCCTGTCCAGCGCCCATCGCTCGCCCGGTTCGAGGCCGGGGCCGGCGGTGCCGAACACGATGAACTGCGGCTGCCCCGGCACACCCTCCGCTCGGCGTTCGAGCAGCTTCCGGGCCGCTGCAGGGGCTTTCGCGACCACCGAGACGACCTGTTCCGGGTCGCTGTGGTGTTCCACCAGTGTGGCCAGTCGTTGCGGCTTGGTGGCCGCCGGCCTGACGCCCAGTGCCACCAGCATGGCTCGAAGTTCGTCGGAGGTCGCGCCCGCGAGCAGTTGCTCCAGCGGAGCGTCCAGGCCCAGGGGCGCGTCCCACACCTGCCGTAGCGGTCCGGCCATGCGGAGCGTTCCTGCGCCGCCCGGCCAGACCAGAGCGTGATCGGCCAGCACTTCCAGTACGGCGTCCAGTTCGCCGGTGGCGTCGTCGTCCGCCGCCCCCAGTAACTCCGCCAGGGCTTCGCGCGACGCCGGCGCACCCAGCGCCGCCAGAGCCTCGGCCGCCTGGAGGTGTGGCAGCGCGAGCCGCGGCAGGGACAGCGCTACCGATCCCGGGCGCTGAAGACGGTCCGCCAGTTCACCCACCGAGCGTGGCTCCGGAGGGGACATAGCGTCCTTTCGCGCTTCGAGTACGCGTGCCAGACGAGAGCCATCGAGGCTGCCCAGCCATGTCGCCAGCGTTGATCGGGACTTCACGCGGAATGCACCTCGTCGCACCAGTGAGTCGCAGCGGGGCCGGAGAACCGGCGCCGGGTTCAAGAATGGCGTATCCCCGTGATCAGCGGGTGCCGCACGAGGGCAGTTGCCCCCAGCGAGCGTAGGCAGGGTGTGGCCCGCCCCCACTGAGGCGCGAGAGGTGACCGAATCCCGCGCCCGGACTCCGAACTCCCTGCGCATCCTGTACCGCCTCGCGGAACGCCGGAAGGCGTTGGACGCGAGGGCGCGACTGGGTTCGACATCGCCGCTCCAAGGGCACACACCCCGGCGGCAACCGTCGCGACGTCTACCGTCAGATTCTGTAGGGCTCCGCCACGTGGCCAGTGCCAGCCCCCCCGCCGTGGGATGCGGAAGCGTGCGCCTGGCTGTTCGCCGTGATGCCCCGAATGTCGGCCGCAAATGCAACCAAAAATGCGACTGGTCCACACCGAAGAGCCGAGCCACATTCGTGGCTCGGCTCTTCACTTCGCCTGGTCAGGCAGCTGCGGAGGATACGAGATTCGAACTCGTGAGGGGTTGCCCCCAACACGCTTTCCAAATGTTCGTCTGGGGGTCCGGGGAAGGCCGGGAGCGTCCTGACCTGGAGCGGAGTGGGTCTTGGACAGGGCGCTGAACCGAGCCGGACGTGGGTGAATGAGACCAGAACTGAGACCACGGAGCACGGCGCTTTCGCTGGTCAGCGTGGGCTTCGGGACGTGCCTCCTGGATCAGCGCTTGTTCTTCCAGTTGCGGATGGCCTGGTCAAGCTGTGAGCGCAGCCGGTTAGCTGCATCGGTGCCCGGTAGCAGCTCGGGGTACGACTCGCTTGGGCGCCCAGCGATCAGGGCTCCCAGATTGGTGGAACTCTGCGAAGGGAAGACGAGCGAGCACTTCTTCGCACCCATTTCCTGGGCCAGCCCGAGGAATCCCCTGCCGATGCCAAGGGGAGGCGAGGAACTGTAGTGCTTCGCTTCGATCGCCGCGACGAGCTTGGCGCTCCGTGGGTGCACCTCAGCCTGTCGGCTCCGCTCGGCCTCCTGGTGATCGATGACGGCGACGTCGCATTCGTGTGCGACCTTCGAGGTGGTGGCGGCGACGTACACGCCCAGGTGGATCTCCAGCTGCTTCTGAGTGCCGGGGAAGCTGACCAGGATGTAAGTGAAGGTGCCCGACCATAGGTTTCCCGGGTGCCTACGAAAGCGCAGTGCAGTGGCTGGAGTCGTGCCGTCCTGCGTGAGCATTGTGGTCCCGCCGGCTGCGTTCGCGGCTTCGAGGCACAGTGTCAGAAGCGACGCCTCGTAGAGGTCGGATTCGTCTGCGCTGTTGCGGTACACGGGCTGCAGGACACCGATCGCCTTCTCGATGGCCTGGATCAGGTTTCCCCTGCTCATCGGATGGCCTCCGCGTGCGTGTCGATCCCCTCGGACAACAACTCCCTTACCAGTTCGAGCGCGACACGTGCCTGCGCTGTTTCCTGTTCAAGGTCGATGTAGGAGGGTGTTTCCAGGTCCGGGTCGCCGAACTCGATGGTCGGGTGCATCTCGTGAGCCACAGCTGTGTCTAGTGAGGCTTTGCGTGACGCGTACATGGTCTCAGCGAGCGTCAGGAGGGCGCCACGGATTAGTCCGATGCTCTCGTCGCCCGTGTACGGGATCACCGCTACGTCGGACTCCCCGAGGCGTTGAAGTTTCGTCTCCGCCAGCCGGCTGGCACGTGCTTCGTACTGGCTCTGCTGCTCCTGCTTGAGCTCTTCCTCCGGGACAGCCCGCCCCTGTCGGACTTCCTGGTCCAGCTGGCTCGCCAGATCCCCCAGCTCGGCCTCTTTGAGCCGCTCCATGATGTACACGTACTGATCGCTGTCGAACGACACGTGGCCCCTCCCTAGATGCCCTTCCGGGACTGTACTCAGGGGCACCGACAGATGACGGCGAGTTGATCGACATCAGCCGGTCTGGGCCCGGCGCCTCCGGCCGTAAGACTTCCTTGTGTCTTCGCGCGGGCTCACTGCTGTTGCTGCTCTACTTCAGTGAGGTCCGGCCGCTGGAGCGGCCGACCCGCCACTATGATCCGCGTCGTACCGAATGTCAGGTGGCGACCCTCCGCTTTCGTCCCCCACAGAAACCGGCCGAGCAGCGCCTGCCGAGATCTCGCTGAACGTGAAAGGCAGACATGACCCGCCGGTTCCTTCCTGTCATAGCCGCCTGCGCGGGCGCACTACTCGCCGCTGGCTGTAGCAGCCGCGCCCCGCAGCCCGCTGCAGCAGCCCCCACGGTCACGGTCACTCAGACCATCATGTCGACCCCCACATCGGCGCCAACGCCTGCAGCCAGCCGCACTTCGGCCACTCCCACACCGGCTGTCTCCTCGACGCCCGCGACAGCCCCGGCCCGCGCTCCTCAGGGATCGGTCGCCCTGACCGAATGGCACGACGGCGATGCGACGAACAAGTGCGTGAATGTCATGACCGCCTACGAGAACCGCTCCGACACCGCAGTAATCTCCATCACCCAGAAATTCCAGACCTTGTACACGCCCAAGCATGCCGACGGCGAGTACCCCGACGAAGTGGACGGCCCGGTCAAGATGCTCACTCAGGACGCGGGCATCGCCCCGTACGGGAGCCGGACCCTGTACTGGCAGGTGTGCGCGCCCGAGCTGGCCTCCAAGCAGAACCCAGTTCCGCCGGACGGCACCGACTCGTTCATGTCCGAGATCGGCGCCCAGCCTCGTGCCACCGTCTGGGACTGGGCGCAATAGAGACGACGCGGGCCGCGCACATCAGAACGGCGCACGCGGAGCGAAGAAGTCCCAGCGCTTGTCCAAGAGATCCCGCAACAGGACGGCAGCACCCCACAATTCCTGCGACGCGCCATCGTCCTTGTAAAGGTCCCAGAATCTCCGGTGACGGATCTTTCCCGCCTCTTCATCGTGGAAGGGCTTGTCGATGGCGGTGAAGACGACACCGATCCGCGACGTCTGCCTCAGTGCCTCGTAGAGCGCCTCGTGATACTCGTCCGCACGACCGGGGCGCACCCAGGCCGTCGGGACGTGGATGAACAGCCACCCGATTTTGCCCCGCGGCAGTTGCTTGACCGCGCCCTTGACCGTATTTCGGACCGTGGCCTCCGAGAAGGGCGTCTCGTCCTGCTTGTACTTCACCTCGACGGGGACGTTACCGATGTTCGCCAAGTTGAGGAGGATGTCGAAGTCCTGGCCCTTGACTCCCGACTCCGTCACCCTGGCGATGCCAGCTGGCATGCACATGAGGTTCTGAAGGATGTCTGCTTCGAAGATCGCCGACACGACATCGTTCGTCTTGGTGTAGAAGAGGAAGTCGGCGAACCACGGTTCGCCCTGAAACTCGAACACCCTCCTAGCGAGTTCCTGGCGCTGCCGGGCCTGCTGCACCCAAGGGCCGAGTCCCTCTCGGTTGTCGGCGAGGGGGAACCTCTCCTTTACCCAGGCGGCGCCGAAGATGGATTCGAGAAAGGTGGTCGCCGCGGTCTCGGCTACGGCAGCCTCGTAACGATTCGCCGCGACCTCTGGATGTGCGAAGAGGGCCTGCATGCCCTCATGCATCCGGTCGTTGTAGACCGCCCACGCAGTTGTCTGGTTGGGAAAACCTTGGGCCCGGTTCTCCTCCATCCAAGCCGTGAAGGTCGGTATTTCGATCATTCCCGGACTATAAGGGCGCCCGGGACACTGTCGCCAAGGTTTTCCGACAGGGTCACGCCCGTCCTGAGACCGGGACACCCGCGCCCACCACGACGGCTGTCACCGCTCACGCGCCAGCTCGCTTTTCGGCATCAACGGTCAATGATCGACCCGTTAGCGATCCCGCTGACCAGCGCGCGCATCGCCGCCGTCGAGAAGAGCAACGGCCCACGGCTGATGTCCTTGGAGTCGCGCACTGCGGCGCACTCACCCAGTTCCGCAACTTCCACGCAGTCGTTCGCACCCCCGCTGTACGAGCTCTTCCGCCACCGCGCATGCGTGAGATCGACGTCGTGCTGAGCTGTCGTGACAACGTGCGGGGCGTCCATGCTGGGCGTGCTCACTCTTCGAGCTCCTTGCTGATGCGTGCGGTGCGGGTGCGAGTCTCCGACGCGTCGAGGGCGCTGCCTCTCAACTGATCGAAGATGTCCGTGTAGTTGGCCACGTCCTCAGGGGACTCCAGATACACGGAGTTCTTGGGGTTCTCCAGCCACACCAGGTCCGGCGTCGGGTGCGGGAAGGTCAGGATGACGAACGGGCCATACAGTCCGGGGTGCGCTCCGAGGGAGAATGGCAGCAGCTGCACGGTGACGTTCGACTGTTCGCTCGCCTCCACCAGCTTCCGCAGCTGGTCGCGCATCACTTGTGCAGAGCCGACTGTCCTGCGCAGCACAGCTTCGTCGAGGATCGCCCAGAGTCTGGCGGGGGTCTCGCCGCCCAAGCGGCTGTTCTGTCGCTCCATGCGGACCCTGACCAGGGACTCGACCTGCGGCGGGGACAGGTCCTTCCTCATCTGGGAGATCACGGCACGCGCGTAGTCCTCGGTCTGGAGCAGCCCTGGCACGAGCATCGGCTGGTAGCTGGCGAGGTGCGTCGCGCCGGCCTCCAGCGCGAGGTACCCGTCGTAGCGGGTCGGGGTGAGTACCGTCGAGTACTTCCGCCACCAGGGCTTCTGCTGCTCTTTGTCCGCTCGCACGAGGTCGAGCACGTCGGCGCGCCGGCCTTCGTCCTCGACGCCGTACAGGTCTAGCAGAGCACGGACGAGGACCGGTGTCGTACCGCGTTCCCCGTTCTCGATCCGGCTCAGTGACCCCTGGTTGACCTCCAGCTGGTCGGCGACCTCGGTGAGGGTGAGCCCGGTCGCGTCACGCAGTTCCTTCAGCCGTGCCGCGAGCTGTCGCCGGTAGACCGACTGCGGGACCAGGCTTCTCTTCAAGGCCATGCCGGAAGTCTCTCCGTACCGGCGCCGCCTCGACAAGCCCGTACGGGTCAACTTCTCAAGACATATTGCCTAGTTGGTGGTTGCATCGGCATGCTGTCAGGAGTCACGACGCGCGTTCGTTCGGGTGCGCGCCGCAGCAGACCGATGGGCGATGCCTCGCCACGACCCCGTCACCGGCGCGCGCCTCCATGTCGGTCCCGCACGCCGTACCAGGAGGGTGGGCCATGCCACGGACAACGCTGCTTCGGCAGCTGCTCCAGCAGCGGCACCTGACGACGCACGAGGCTTTCGCCGCCCAGTACGAGCGGGCTGCCGTGCGGCTGGCGGAGCTCGACCGAGACCCTCGCCTGGCGTCCCTCCAGGTCTCTCCACGCCAGTTCGACCGCTGGTACGGCGGGGAGCTACTGACTCTGCCCCGTCCTGACGCCTGCCGGGTGTTGGAGCACATGCTGGGCAGACCGGTGTCCGAGCTGTTCTCCGCGGTGTACGACGGCGACTCCGAGTCCGGCCGCTCCGAGGAGCCGCGCACTCGCGAGCAGGCGCCGAGTCCCCTTCCGTCACGAGAGGACGACGAGAACCCCCTGGACATCGTCGCCCGGACGCGGCAGCTCACGGCCAGCAACACCGACGCCGCGACGCTCGCGTTCCTGGATTCCTCCCTGGAGGGCATTGCCGACCGGTACGAGCAGGACGGGCCGTACGCCCTGCGCCCCCAGGCTCGCCAGGTGAGGCAGCTCGCCCACACCCTCCTCGACGGCCGCCAGCCCCCAGGCACGCGCCGGGAACTCTTCCGCCTCGCCGCACGCGCCGCCGGCCTGCTCGGCTACATGGCGGTGAACACGGGCGACTTCGCGCTTTCGGAGGCGTACTGCACCGAAGCCCGGGACCTCAGCCGTGAGATCGGCGACCTGGACACAGAGCTCTGGGCGCGTGGGACCCTCTCCTTCGGCCTTTACTACGCCGGCCGGTATGACGAGGCCGACGCTTGCGCCGCCGCGGCCGTCGAGCGCGCGCCACGCCATGCCCAGTCCATCCGCCTGCTCGCCAACGGCCGAGCCCGAGCCCTCGGCAAGACCGGTGACCGGCGTGCCGTCGAGCAGGCGATCGGGCAGGCACTCCGCCTCTCCGACCTCCACGAGGTACCCGTCGGGCTGACCTCCTGCATCTCCTTCGAGCCGTACGGACGGGCCCGGACACTGGCCAACGCCGTCACGTCACACGTTGCCCTGCGCAACACGGCCCAGGTGCTGCGCGACGCCGAGCACATCGACGACCTCGTGGAGCACTCCACATCCTCCTGGAGCCGTTCGCTGGTACGCCTCGACGTCGCCACCGCGCTGCTGCAGCAGCGCACTCCCGACATCGATCACGCGATGGCGCTCGGGGGTGAGGCTCTACGGCTGTGCGGAGACACCCCGATCAGCTCCGTCTACCAACGCTCCCGTGACCTGCGCGAGCAGGCCAGGCCGTGGCGTGATCACCCGGCGGTACGCGATTATGGCGAGGAGTTCCGGGCCTGGAGCTCGCAGCCAGCCGTCCTGGCCATGGCGTCATCCGCGTCGTAGACGCCGTCGGTGTTGTCGTACACCGGGGCGGTGTGAAGCCGAAGGAGTTCGACGGGTGCCCCTGCTCAGCGCCGATCCCGCCGCGTTCCCCGCCGAGCCTCCCGCCGACACGCATGATCCGGCGGTCACCGCGGCCCACGACTGGGCGGCGTTCAGCGCACTCGACGAGATGACCGATCACTGGGCACGCCCCGGATGGGCGGACGGCAGCCGGGCGTACTACTGGATGCTGAGCTTTCCGGACGACCAGCGGCTCGCGACCCTCGCCCGGCACTGCCAGGAGGAGCTGGCCCCCCTCGGCCTCGACCCGGTGCCGACGGACGGGCTGCACATCACCCTCGCCCGCGTGGGCAGGCCGGGCGCTGTCGCCCCCGATCAGCTGGACAGCCTGGCGCGGGACGCGGAGGCGCTGCTGCCCCCCGCATTCTCCATACGTGCCATGCCGCTGGCCGGCTCCCGCGGTGCCGTCCGACTGTCCCTCGGCCCGTGGGAACCCCTGCTTCGGCTGCACCACGCACTGGCCGAGGCCGGAAGCAGTGCTGGTCTCGCGCCGAAGAAGCCGACGTCCGCTTTCCGACCGCACCTGAGCCTCGCCTACAACAACCGTCGGCGTCCCGCTGCCCCCGTCGTGGAGGCGGTCTCAGCACTTCGTGCTCTCCCCGCTGTCGAGCTCTCCGTGTCCGCCGTTCAGTTGGTGGAGCTCCGCCGCGAGGGGCGGACGTACCGCTGGGATGTACGGAAGAGCGTCCCGCTCGGGTAGCCCACGGACATCCAGGGGGAAGACCACGACCACTTCCTTACCGATCGCGGTCGGCCGGACCGACCATTCGGAGGCCAGCGCCCCGACGAGCAGCAGTCCGAGACCACTTCCCGTCAGCTCACCCGGCGACGCCTGCGCTGATCGTGCCCGGACCTCGGAGACATCCCGTCCCGCGTCGTGGACTCGCAGTACCGCTACGTCCCGGTAGACCTCCACGCACATGCAGTCCGGTCCGCCGGCGGTGTGTCTGACCGCGTTGCCCACCAGTTCCGAGGCGACCAGAACGGCGTCGTCGACGCGCCCCGGTGTGGCACATCCCTTGAGGGACTCGTGTACGTGTCGCCGCGCGAGGCCCGAAGGCTCGGCGTAGTCGGCCAACTTCACCCAATGACGCCTTACCGGTGTCTGCCTGCAGAGGCGCTCTTCGTCTACCGCGTCCATCGCCACTCTCGTTTCCGGTTGGGCACTGGACCGATCAGCCTCGCCATCCGTGAGCCGCGACGGTACGCCGCAGCTCCGCCTCTTCGCGCGCCGCCGGACGGCGGACCAACGGCGTCCTGACGGCGTACCGCCGTCGGCCGCCCCCAGCGAGGCTCTTCTTCGAGACGCCGGCCCTTGGCGTCTCGACCCAACCGGCTGGAGGTAACTCGGAATGAGCGGCAGCGCGAGGCAGACCGCACCGCACGAGGTGCCCCCGGGCGCGCGCCTGGTGCTGTATGCCTGCCTGCCCGCGTCGCTCGGTGAGATCGCCGACCACAGCGTGGCCAGCACACGGCAGTACGTCGCCGATGCCGGCTGGGAGGCGGTCGAGACGTACGTCGACCGAGCGCCACCGTTCGAGAGCCGCGCCCTGTGCGAGGGCTGGCACAACGCTCTGGCCGCGGTCGAGCAGGGGCGGGCGGCCGGGATCGTCACCCCCCTGCTCGTGATGCTGGGGCATCTGGAGGAGGACAAGACGAACCTCGCGGCCTGGCAGGCCCGGACCGGGGCGTTGATCACGACACCGTGGGCGGTCGTCGACGCCACCGTCCCGACGCTCTTACGGAGGACGGCGGCGTGATGACCAGCATGCGGCTACGGCCTCTGCGGCAACTGCTCAGCCAGCTCGGATTGGTGCTGCGGCACCCGGCGAAGTATGTCGGCCGGTTCGGCTTCGGCGCCTTCCAAGTGCTGTTCCTGCCCGTCCTGGTGACCGGCACAGCGTTGACCACGCTCTACGCAGGCCAGATCCGGTAGCTACGGCCCGCGTCCTCGACTCCCTCTCCGGATGCTCCGAATCCCCGTCCCCCACGGAATCCGATCAGCCGGAGAGGGGCCGCACCGCAAGGTGCGAATGCAGGAAGCCAGCCGGTGTGCGGCACGGCGAGCCGCACACCGGCCGGCCAGCAGTACGACGAACCGTTCGAACCCTTCCGACACGAGAGGAAGTGCGATGACCGCAACCACACTCAGCCCGATCAGCGCGCCACCGCCGGTAACGGCCGGCGCCGAGGCGTCCGTCGTGGCAGGCGCCCTCGACGTACCCGCCGACCCCTTCGACATCGACCTCACCATCATCACGGAGGTCGACTCTGACCTGCTTCCCAGGGCGTGCGACACCGGTGACGGCTGCAAGCCGTCCTGCGCCTCGTCCTGCGCGAGCGCCGTCTGACAGCGGCTCGTACGCGGGGCCGGGAGCACTTTCGCTCCCGGCCCCGCCCCGGTCACAGCACTATGGCGGAGGCACTGGAAATGGGAAGTGACGAAAAGCTCTACCAGCACACGGGCACGGCCCTGCTCCGGGCCGCCGCGATGCCGCTGACGAGCCTGCCGGAGTGGTGGCCCGATCCGGCCGACACGGACGCCTGCCGTAGATGGTTGAAGCAGGTGTGGGCCGACGAGGGGTTCGCCGACGCCGTCCGGCAGACGAGTGGTGACCTTGCCACGCGGGTCGACGCGATCCGCGCGGGGCAGCCGGCACGTCCCAAGCAGGTCCGGCGCGCGGCCCTGGCCACCGTCCGCTACGCGCTGCGAGCCACCGGGCGGCCGACCCCGTTCGGCCTCTTCGCCGGGGTGGCGCCGGTCGGCGTGGGTTCCACACCGTACGCGAGATGGGGAGACGCACACCGGGCCGTGGCGCGGGTGGACACCGAGTGGCTGGACGACGTCGTCGCTCGTCTGGAGGCGAGCCCCGACCTGCTGGAACGCCTGGACGTGGTCCTGAACAACCTGGCGGCACGCCGAGGCGGACGCCTTCACGTCCCGCACGGCGGGCCGATGGGGGCCACCGTCCGGCGCACCAGCGCGGTCCGTTGGATCGAGGACCTCGCGCGCGAGCCGGTTCGCTTCGCCGCTCTCGCCGAGCAGTTGGCCTCCGCCTTTCCCCGAACCGAGCCACGCCACATCACCACACTGCTCGGCACGCTGGTGCGCGAGAAGTTCCTGATCACCAGCCTGCGCCCGCCGATGACCGACACCGATCCGCTGTCCCACCTGATCGAGCGACTGCACGGCGTGGACGTCGGTACGGTGCCGGAGGCCGGGCAGGTCCTACACGAACTGGAAGCGGTGCGACGCGCCGTGCACGAGCACAACCGGCTTCCCGCGAACCGCCAGGCGCCCCAACGGGAGGCGCTGACGCCGCTCTTGCGTCGGCTCTCCGGCGCGGGCCGAAGCCCTCTCACCATCGACCTGCGGCTGGACGCCGACGTACAGATCCCCGAGAGCGTCGCGCGCGAGATGGAGCGGGCCGCCGATGCGCTGCTGCGGTTGACGCGCCGACCGGCGGGCCAGGGTGTGTGGAAGGAGTACCAGGTCGCGTTCTGGGAGCGGTACGGCACCGGCACGCTGGTGCCGGTCAAGGAGGTCGTCGACGCGGCGTCCGGGCTCGGCTACCCGGCCGAGTATCCCGGCAGCCGCATGACCGCGCCGCCACCGGTGGTCTCCGAGCGGGACGAGCGGCTGCTGGCCCTGGCCTGGCAGGCCCTGGCCGACGGTGGCAGAGAGATCGTCCTCACCGACGACATGATCGACCGCCTGGCCGACGAGACGATGGCCGCGCGGGAGGCGCCGCCTCACGTGGAGATGTGCGCGCGCCTGCACGCCGACAGCCTGCCCGCGCTGGAGCGTGGGGACTTCACGCTCACCGTGACGCCGGCCCGCGCCGCAGGAACGCTCACGTCCCGGTTCTCACCGGTCGCCACCGGCTCGGGACTCGACGAGATCTACCGTCAGGTCCCCGCGAGCGTCGAGAACGCGCTGACCGCGCAGCTCTCCTTCCCGCCGCTGTACCCGCACACCGAGAACGTCGCCCGCATCCCCGCCTATCTCCCGCACGTGATCCCACTGGGCGAGCACCGCAGCCCTGCCGACACCGTGCCGACGCTCATCGACGTCGATGACCTCGCGGTCACGGCCACGCACACTCGCCTGTACCTGGTCAGCATCTCCCGCCGTCGCGTCGTGGACCCGCAGGTCTTTCACGCCATGGCCCTGGACAAGCAACCTCCGCCCCTGGCCCGGTTCCTGGCGCACCTGACCCGCGCCTTCGGCCCCGCCTGGACCGGCTTCGACTGGGGCCCGCACGGCGCACGGCTACCGTTCCTGCCACGCGTCCGCTACGGGCGCGTGATCCTCTCTCCTGGCCGCTGGAACCTGACCGCCGACGCCCTCCCAGGCCGGGGTACGGACACCCGGGAGTGGGCGGACGCCCTCGGCCGCTGGCGGAAGCGGTGGCACTGCCACAATGCTGTCGAGCTGCGGGAGGACGACCGCACACGACGACTGCGGCTCGACGTGCCCGCCCACGTCGCCGTCCTGCGCGCCCACCTGGCCAGGGAAGACCAGGCCGTGCTCACCGAGGCGCCGCCCGAGGAGAGCTACGGCTGGATCGGCGGCCACGTCCACGAGATCGCCCTGCCGATGACCAGCACCCGCCCGCCAGCCCCCGACCCACTTTCCGGCCCCCTCCCCGTGCTCACCAACAGCACCCTCGGGCCCGTACCGGGGTCGGTGTGGGCACCCTGGCTGAACGCCAAGATCTACACGCACCCCGACCAGTTCGATGAACTGATCGGCACCCACCTCGCACGGCTCATGGCCCAGCTCCAAGGCGGACCCGAGTGGTGGTTCGTCCGCTACCGCACCCCGCACGACCCCGACCACCTGCGCCTGCGCACCCGCACCCGAAGCCCCGGACAGTACGCCGCCTATACCGAGCTCGTCGCCCGATGGGCCGCCGGGCTACGCCACGAGGGGCTCAGCAGCAGGCTCGTGTTCGACACCTACACCCCAGAGATCGGCCGCTACGGCCCCGGCGCCTCCCTGCGCGGTGCGGAGGCGGTGTTCACCGCCGACTCGGCCTACGCCCTCGCCGTCCTGCAGGGCCTGGGAGCCGACGGCGTCGACGGACGCGCACTGGCCGCGGCCGGCATGGTGGACATTGCCTGCGGCCTGCTCGGCCCCGACGAGGGCATGCGTTGGCTGGCCAACCGTCCCGCGCCTCCAGCCCGAGTCGAGCGAGGCGCCAGAGACCAGACCATCGACCTCGTTCGCCACGCCACGCCCCACGCCCGCGGCTGGGGCGAAGCGCTCGCCCAAGCGTGGCACCGCCGCGCCGTGGCCCTGACGCTGTATCGCGAACACCTCGCCAAGGACATGGACCTCGACTCGGTTCTGGAGTCCCTGCTGCACATGCACCACAACCGCCTGCGCGGCCTGGACCGGGAGGACGAGCGGATCTGCCGCCGCCTGGCCCGTCAGTCCGCTCTCGCGTGGACCGCCCGGCTGGGGGAGAGCCACCCATGAACCACGACGCGTCGCCCACACCCACCAGGCCCGGCTGGGGCCAGTCGCTGTACTCCGGCGCGGCGGGAGCCGCCCTGCTGCACGCCGTCAGATCCCACACCGGCGAAGACGACACGGATGCGCTCCGGCCGTGGGCCGCTGCCATGGTCAAGGGCCCGATACAGGCCGCCCCGGAGGCATGCGGCCTGTACGAGGGCGCGCCAGCCGTCGCGTACGTCCTCAGCTTCACGCACACGGACACCGGCACCCGCGCCCTGGCGACCCTGGACTCACACCTCGCCGACGTCACTCGCGACCGCCTCAAGCGGGCGAACGCACGCATCGAACGTGGCGCGCCGCCCAGCCTGGGCGAGTACGACCTCATCAGCGGACTGACCGGCCTGGGGGTCTACCACCTCCACCGCGGTCACCGGACGGAACTACGAGACGTCCTCGCCTATCTAGTGCGGCTGACCGAACCGATCACCGTCGAGTCCCAGCTCCTGCCCGGCTGGTGGAGCAGCGACAGCCCCGACCTGCGCCCGTCGCCGCGGTGGCCCGGCGGACACGGAAACTTCGGTCTGGCCCACGGCATCAGTGGACCCCTCGCGCTGCTGGCCATCGCCGTGCGCCACGGCCACACGGTGCCCGGACAGAAACGAGCCATCATCCGGATATGCGGCTGGCTCGACCAGTGGCGCGACGGTACGGGCTCGCGCGCCTGGTGGCCGGGCCTGGTCACCCGGGCCGAACACCGACGCGGCGCTCTCCAGCATTCGGTACCGGGACGTCCGTCCTGGTGCTACGGCACCCCCGGCATCGCCCGTGCCCAACAACTCGTCGGCATCGCCCTCGGCGACCGCGACCGGCAACGCCGGGCCGAACAGGCCCTTGCCGGATGCCTGGCCGACGACCAGCAGCTCGCCCAACTCACCGACGCATCCCTCTGCCACGGGTGGGCGGGGCTCGTACAGACCGCCTCCCGTGCCGCCGCCGACGCCGTCGATGACGAACTCGCGGCCCATCTGCCCCGTCTGCGGGCCCGGCTCGACGAGCACCTGGACCACAGCGGACTGCCGGACGGCGTCGGCCTGATGGACGGTACGTCGGGCATTCATCTGGTCCGTCTCACCGACCCCGTCAACACGGCGGCCACCGCCCCCTGGGACCGCTGCCTGCTCCTGGCGGGATGACGCTCGCGAACCGCACCCCGCACCAGATCACCTGAGTACGATCTGCCCCTGCCGTACGCACGGCCGGGCACCTTCCGGAAGGACGCGATGAACACCACCACCGGCGCCTCCCCCGAGGACCTGCGCAACCGCCTGGTCGACGCCATTTTGCAGCAGGACGTCTCCGGCCCCCGCGACGCACGCGTCGAAACCGCCATGCGGACCGTGCCCCGCCACGCCTTCCTCCCCGACGCGCCCCTCCAGGAGGCGTACGCCAACAAGAGCGTGACCATCAAGGAGAACCCCGACGAGGACGCACTCCCACTGAGCTGCGCTTCCCAGCCCGACGTCGTGCACTTCATGCTGGTCCAGCTCGCCGTCCGCGAAGGCGACCACGTCTTCGAGATCGGGGCCGGCACCGGCTACAACGCCGCCCTGCTCAAGCACCTCACCGGCAAGTCCGGTCAGGTCACCACGTGCGACATCGCCCCCGACGTGACGGCTTACGCCCGCCGGATGCTGGACGCGACCGGGTACGCCGACGTTCGCGTGGTCACGAGGGACGGCGCCCTCGGCGCCCCGGAGTTCGGCCCCTACGACCGAATGATCGCGGCGGTCGGCATGTGGGACCTCCCCGCGGCCTGGTGGGACCAGCTCGCGGTCGGCGGACGACTCGTGGTCCCGCTGCGATGGCGCGGGCTGTCCAGGTCCGTGGCGTTCCGACGGGAAAAGGACCGGATGTGGTCCGACTCCGTCAGGATGTGCGGTTTCCTCCCGGTGATCGGCCAGGACGGCGAGCGGAACGGCTATATCGACGACAACCGACTCGTCAGGCTCTACTGGGACGAGGACCAGCCCATCGCCCCAGACCTGCTGCGCGACGCCCTCACCCACCCGAAGTCGGTCGTCTGGACGGACGCGACGGTCGGCTCCGTCGAGTCCTTCGACGGCGTCTGGCTGCGCCTGAGCGCCACCGAACGAGCGACCTGCCGCATCACCGCAAAGCCCGCGGCACTGGAAGCCGGCCTTCACCGCCCCGCCTCACCCGCCCTGAGCCCAGCCCTCGTCGAGGCTGACTCCATCGCCTACCTCACCTTGGAGCGCACCGCCGACCCGCTAGCCACCGAACCCCGGTTCCGGCTGGGAGCCGTCGGCTACGGCCCGGCCGGCGCCGAACTTGCCGAGCGGATCTGCGCGCAGATCCGTGCCTGGAGCCCGGCCAGGACCGTCGAACCCGCGATCACCGCCTACCCCGCGGACACACCGGACAGCGACCTCGCCGACGGAGCCGTGATCGACCGCCCCTCCGTGCGGCTCGTCATCGCCTACTGACCTGGGTAGACATGCGAGCTCACCAGTCTCATGGTCGCCTAACCGGCACAGGAACGCCTCCTGGGCACCGCTACATCGGGGCGCGGTTTACTGCACAAGCTGACGCTTGCCTGTGGCTCCGAATCGGTCGACCACCATGAAGGCAGTGCCCAGATCGTTAAGAGTTAGTTCCAGACGCCACAACGCGACCTCACCGTCGTCGGTATAGGGACGCAGCCCGGAAAACCGGCCCTGTTTCCAATCGCTGTACTCCTCCGAATAAAAGGTGATCTCACTGTCCCAAACGCGACATTCAGTGTCGTACTGGTCCCAGTCGGCTTCGTCGTAGGTCTCCTCGTGGAGACCGACTTCGGCCCAGGCGAACAGTGTCGGTACGACATCGGCGTAGCTGGAGAGTCCGAGCATGATGGGCCAGCTCGCGAGCTCGGTGGGCGGGTGGCCGTCCTCGTTGTCGACGCCGAGGATGATCTCGCCCCGCCCGGAGGTCTTGTTGACCCATTCCTCGATGTCGATGACGAGGCGTTCGCCAGCTGCGAGTCGCTCCATCCACGGCCGGGCCAGCTGCAGATCACGGATGCGTAGTACATATGGGTCGCCCTCGGCGGCCTCACGCAACACCGAAGCAGCATCCTTGTCGAGGATCTGGTTGCTGGGAACGAGCAGCTTCCAACCGCCCCGGCGGGATCTTTGCAAAGTCTCGCGGCTGACGAGTTGCCAGTAGCAGACCTGGACCTCCGGCTCGTAAAGGACCACTACGACCGGCAGGGAATGGTTGAGCCAGTACTGGACGTGTTCGGCATCAGGCCGGAACCACCAGCCGCCTTGAGTCGTCTCCTTGAACCAGCTCTCGCCGCTCTTGATCTGCAGCGCGAGCAGCCTACCCAGCACCTCTTCCGTGTCCACGATTTCGACGTGGGCGTCGATCCCGTAGTCCTCGGTCGGCTGCTCTCGAAACAGCCACCCCAGCTCATCCTGAACAGCGAGCTGGGTGTGAGTGACTCCTTCGCTGCCGACCTTGGCAGCAGGAATTCGGCGCATCATGACCGCCATTATTCGCTGCCCTTGGCGCGTTGCTGCTCCCGGGAGGCGCGCAAACCACACCCGGGCTTCCAGCCCCAGGTGGCTACCCGTGCCCAAGCCCGCCAGCGAGCCGCGAACGCTGGTCGTTGGTGCTGTCTACTATCGTGACACCTTCATCCTCACCGCATGGTCACAGCCCCTCGCGACGAGTTCACACACGGTCACCGAAAGAGTCGACCATCCCGAGAACCGGCGACAGCTGAATACGCGAGCTCACCAGCACCATCCCTGTCACCCTGCTGTTCCCGGCGCACGCGGATGCGGCTGTCGGCAGGTACGACCGCGCCCACCGGAGCGGGAGCAGAGTGGTGCTGGAGGTCGGTGGTCAGCCCTGGGCGAGGTTCACCTCACAGGTGGTGCGCCGCCGCACGGCCATCCGCTTCGGATTGCCCGCAGTCGCAGTCGCCGGAAAGGCACTGCTCAGGCGTTCCCAGAGCCCGTGCGGAGGGTTCGGGATCCACCCCCACTGCGGGGGTCGCACATCGTCCTCGGTCATGTGGTCGCACCAGCCGGGCAGGTGCGCGCACTGCCCTGGAGAGATCAGGATCGTGTCATCCGGATCAGCACGCCACTCCCTCTTCACGGACGTCTTCACCGAACGAGGGGCCGCCGAAGCGGACGAACCCGGTCGGCAGTCACACCCAAGCCCGATGACGATCTGGCTGCCGCACTCCTCGCAGCGTTCCACTTTCACAGTCCCACTCGCCCTCACGCGGTGCCGGAGTCGACCCGGTAGACGATCTTCCCGTCGGACTCGGTGAACCCGAGAGCCTCGTAGAAGGCGGGTGCGCCTGGGTTGTCGCGGTCAGCCATCCATTCCACTCGGCTGCACCCGGGGCGCGCGGCGGCCAAGGAGCGGAGTTCACCCATGAGGCGAGCACCGATGCCCTGCCGACGCAGGGTGTCACGGACGTAGAGCTCCTTCAGGAACAAGGAGTGCGAGGATCCGGCGGCCGGCCAGAGGTAGGAATAGGCGGCGAGGCCCACGATGTCCCCGGTCTCGTCCTCGACGAGCAGGGCGTAAGCCAGTGGTGGCGCGCCGAAGAGGGCTTCCTCCACTTGGAGACGGCGCTCCTCGATCGGCTGGATATCTGTGTCGGTAGCCCCGTAGAACCGCTCGATCTCCTCGATCAGTTCGGCCAGTGCCGGGACGTCCCGCTTCTCCGCGGGACGGATCGTCGCGGTCATCGGCGCCTCCTGTCCTTCCTCGCTTGCTTCGGTCGCTGCTGCATTCGCTCGTTCCAACGCGTGATCCCCTCTTGGCGGTACGGCACACGCGCCTACGGCGACGCGGCGGCCCGCGCATACGGATTCCAGCCGTGCTGCCGCAGGGAGCCCTGCACGTGTCGGATGAGGTACTCCAGATCCGCGCAGTAGACAGACGGGTTCCGGTAGCCCTGCGCTTCGCTGAAGCGGTGTGGGAGGTAGCCACCGCCGCACACGTCCACGAGGGGGCAGGTGCGGCACTGCTCGGCGAGCGCATCCTTGCCGTGCTGCCGGTGCAGCAACTTCGGATGCGACAGGGCTTCGTCGAAAGAATGGCGGAGGACGTCGAGCCCGAGCCAGGAGGCGCCCTCCTCAACCGACCGCAGGGTGTCCACCGCCTCAATGGAGCCGTCGGACTCGATCACGACGCTCGTCGGCGGGGCCAGGCCGAGTGTCTCCACCGAGCCGCGCACGCCGGAGCTGAGGGCCACGATGTCCTCCAGCATCCGGACGCTGTGCCCGTACTCGGGCCGGGCGAGCCACGCGTCGTAAACCCTGCTCATCCACAGCCCGTACTCGGGCACGCTCGGGTCGGCGCGGTGCGGCGGGTCGTCATGGGTCGCGTGCGGCAGGCCGAAGTCGATCACGGGCGGTTCGAACGCCGCCAGGTAGTCGTGGACCTCCACTGGGTCGTTGGCCAGGTCCACGACGGCGAGAAGCCCTGCGAACAGGTGCGGCCGTGACTGCAGGAGTTCGATGCCGCGCACGGCGGACGCGGCGCTCGACCGCCCGGCGTGGGTCAGGCGATGCCTGTCATTGGCACGCGGCGGTCCGTCGAGGCTGACACCCACCGCGACCTCGTACCGCTCGAAGAGGTCCAGCCAGGCCCCGGACAGAAGGGTCCCGTTGGTCTGGAGCTCGAAAAGTACCCGCGTCCCGGTCGGCACACTGTCCCCAACGACCTCCAGTAGCTCGGCCATGTGCTGGACGCCGACGAGGAGCGGCTCTCCGCCGTGCAGGACGACGTGAATGGTCCGAAGAGCGTGTGTGGAGGCGTGCTCACCGATCCGCCGGGCCGCGGCCCGGGCCACAGCGAGGTCCATCCGGGCGGGCAGGTGCCGCGCCGCCTGGTCCCTGGAGTTGAAGACGAAGCAGTAGTCGCAGTCGATGTTGCAGCGGTTGGCGACCTTGAGGATGAACGTCCGGAAAGGAACGGGGTCTTCGGGTTCTGTCATCGAGCAGATGCGCCTACAGCGGCCAGGGCCAGATGAGCGAAGCCGCGTGGGCTCCGTCGCCGAACCGGCCCGTCGCGCCCTCCTCTGCCTCCAGCCGTTGCCGGACGCGGGCGGCCACACGGTCCAGGACAGCGGCGCCGGCTATCGTCGGCTCTGCGGACGTCTGGCCGACGGGCGGAATGGTGCGTGGCTCGGTGGCGGACGTGGGTGACGGCATTCAACGCTCCTCGTGAGGTACGTGCCGGAGGCGGCACGGTGCGACGGGGTTGAAGCGACAGATCAGCCGGAAACGTAGCATCCTCAACCACTTAGCCGGCACGGGGAATTCGGCCACATGGTCGGTGTCAGCCAGACCGTGGCACCAGCAGCCGTTCGAGGTCGTCCACGGCCGCGCTCACGCCCAGCCGCCGATACACCGTCAGGGCGGCTCGCAGCGAGCCCGCACCGTGACCAGGTCCGTCAACCGTCCAGTCGCAGCGGCCTATTCCCTCCAGCGCCCGCGCCTCCTCCAGCCGGCAGCGGATGTCCCGCGCGAGTGTGAGGGCCTGATCGAAGTGCCGGCGGGCGGCCGTCGGTTCTTCGGAGGTGAGCAGCAGCATCCCCCAGTGGTTCAGTACCTCTGCCTCGCCGCACCGGTCGCCCAGGCCCCGCAGGATCTCCAAACCGCGTTGGAACGCCTCGATCGCGCCGTCGCGCTCACCGACGACGCCGAGCGCCGCGCCCAGCTCGCTCAGCGAGGCGGCCTCACCCCCGCGGCTGCCGAGTTCGCGGTAGGCATCCAGGGCTTCCTCCAGATGCCGGATCGCCTCTGTCGCATTCCCGGAAACGCGGTCCACGACCCCAAGGTGGCGGACGCTGGTCGCTTGGCCGAACCGTTCACCGAGCTCGGTGAAGTGCGTCAGTGCCTGGCTGTGTGCCGTCCGCGCTCCTTCAATGTCTCCGGTCTGCCGTCGGACGACGCCCAGCTCGTTCAGCGCGTAAGCCTGGTGTGTACGGTCGTCCAGCTCCAGGTAGATGTCGAACGCTTCCTGGTGATGCCGTGTGGCCAGGTCGTACACGCCCATGAGGCGGTGCACGACGCCCAGGTCTCGCAGGGAGTTGGCCTCCCCGTACCGGTCCCCGAGCTCGCGGTAGATCGTCAGGGCCTCGCTCTGTGCCTCCACAGCAGCGTCGAAACGGCTCATCTGCCGGTGCGTCATGCCTAGATCGGCGAGCGCGTTCGCCTGTCCGAGCCGGTAGCCCAGCTCTCGGTAGAGGGCGAGGGCCTCCGTCTGGGCGCGGGCCGCGTCCTCGTTGTCCGCAGTCAGGTACCAGACGATGCCGAGCTGGTTGAGTGCGTCCGCCTTACCGCGCCGTTCGTCGACCGCTTCGTACGCCGTCACGGCGTCGCCGAGGGACTCGATTGCCTGCGGGTAGGCAGCCATGAAGCGCCGCACGACACCGAGTTCGGCGAGAGCGCCACCGCGGGCCCGCTGGTCGCCGGCATGGCGGGCGGCCTCGGCGGCAGTCCGGTGGAGCCCGACGGCCTGGTCCCAGGGACCGGCCTGGCGCAGGAAGGGCGCCATGGCCGCGGCGAGCCGGACGACGAGGTCGTACAGGGCGAGGCCGTTTGCCCGCCGGACACAGGCGAGGATGTTGGCCCGCTCGGTCTCCAGCCAGCTCACAGCGTCCGCCCGCGACTCCAGGGCCGGCGTCTCCACCCGCGAGGCGCCGTCTGGTGCCGGTGGCACTACCGCACCACTGCGCCCGATGTGCCCGTTTACGACGGCGAGAGCGGCCAGGTAGTAGGTGCACACACGCTGTACGGCCTGTACGTGGTCCATGCTGTCCCCCTCGGCGGCGAGACCGCGAGCGTAGTCGCGCAGGAGATCGTGCAGCCGGTAGCGACTCCCAGGTTGCTCGTCGATCAGGTGGTCGTCGTAGAGCGCTTCGAGGTGCCCACGAGCCACCACGACCGAGACCTCACCAAGAGCCGCGCCGACGTACGGGTCGAGATCGCTGCCGGGGAAGAAGCCGAGCTGCCGGAAGAAGCGCTGCCGTTCCGGCGCGAGATCTCGGTAGGAGAGATCGAACGTCGCGGTGACGGCGCGCTCCCCGGCCCGCAGCTCTCCCAGCCGGTCCCGCGCTGCCAGCAGCCGCCCGCGCAGGTCCTCAGCGGTCCAGGACGGATGATGTCGCAGCCGTGCCGCGAGCAGAGACACCCCCAGCGGCAGGCACCCGCACAGCCGGACCAGCTCGTCCACCACACCCCGGTCCAGGGCATCGGTCGGCCGCCCGCTGAGCCGCACGAAGAGGTCGACCGCGTGATCCGGCGGCAGCGCGTCCACCGACATGACGACCTCCTCGTTCGCCACCAGTCGCCTTCGGCTGGTCACCAGCACCAGGCAGCCGCTCCCGCCGGGGAGCAGCGGCTCCAGCTGCCGGTAGCTGGCCGCGTTGTCGAGGATCAGCAGCGCCTTCTTGTCCGCGAGCCGGCTCCGCCACATGGCGGCCCGGGCCTCCGTGACCGCTCCGACGTCGTCCCCGACAGGGATCTGCTGTGTCGGCACGCCTGCGGCCGCGAGAAGCGAGGCGAGCGCCTCGCCGGCCTGCACCGGAGTACGCCCCGGCGTGTACCCGTTGAGGTTCACAAAGAGCTGTCCGTCGGGGAACCGCTCGGAGAGCAAGTGGCCGGCATGCACGGCGAAAGTGGTCTTCCCGACCCCCGGCATCCCGTCGATGACATGAACGGGAAGTCCCTCGCCCTGCTCCTGTGAGGCCCGCACCGAGCCCACCAGCAATTCCAGCTCCGCGGTACGGTCGGTGAACGCTGCGGTGTCGCGTGGCAACGAACGCAGCACCTGGGCGGCCCCCGGCGGCCCCGCTCCATCCGCCGACCTCGCCGACGGCGCGGGAGGCCGCGCCTCCGAAAGCCCGGCGAGCAGAGCCGTCATCCCCGCCATCGTCACGCCCAATACGACGAACGAGAGCCAGGCATGCTCCTGTAACCACCCCAGCCAGCCGGGCCACCGCGACTCATTGGACACGGCGTTCGTGACGAGCCCGACCAGCAGCGTGGTCACAGCGCCGCCTCCGGCGATTACGGCTATCGCGATCCCGCGCCGGAGTCTCATGCGGAGAGCCCAGCAGCCGGGGGAGCGGCCGATTCCCCTCGGGTGCGGCTGATGAGATACCACGCACTGCCAACCGACCTGGTCACGACGGCAACCCCCGAGTAAGACGCCCCCAACTTCCCTAACGGAACAGTCCTCGTAGACCTTGGTCAAGGGCGCGTCTGAGCCAGGACGTGCACCACGAAAGCCGCCGGCAATCACAGACCTGACCGCCCTGGGGCTCAACAGCTCCTACTCCGAGGCCGCAGCGCGCGTCCTGGCGCGACCCGCCCCGCGGATCCAGTCCGACCTCTGATTATCGTGGTCGCGCAGCTTGACGTCGGTGGCGCGGCGGATGCCGGGATCCGGACGGCTCTACGCCCGCAAGGCCACGGCGATGAGTTCATGGATGCTGGAGACGTGGCAGAGGTCACCTACCGGCTGTGCGGCTGAGGAGCCGATCGGCACGTACGGGACGAAGGGCATTACGACCAGTCCTTCGAGCGTGCATCCGTCAGGCAGGTCCACCCCGAGCGCGGATGGACGCCGGCGGATCCTCTTGAGGTAGCCGTTCCACTGCTCGCTCGCCGCCACCGCCTTGCGCGCGATCCTCCTGATGGCGTCGTAGGCACCAACCGCGTAGTCGGGCCCGGCTTGGAATGCCTTCGCGCTGATCAGCCACAGGGTCCCTGAGTGGAAGGCGACGGCGTCGATGTCCGTGATCACATTGCCGTTCTCGTCCTTGACCTTCTTGCCGATCACCGAACGCAGTGCGCCGGTCGGCTTCCAGGGTGTGGTGTCGATCGCCGCCTGCACGGCGGTTTCGAACGAGCTGCCCCATTCGTTGGCTGCGGCCCCTTCCTTGGCCCGCTCGAAGCTGTGCATCAGCAACGAGGTGGCGCCCATGAGATCGATGACGAAGTAGCGCCCGACCGGCAGCACCACCTGCTTGCGGGCCAGCAGCGTGATCACTTCGCGAACCGTCGCGCCCGCCCGCCAGGATGAGCTGAGCAGTTCGGGCAGCGCCGGACCCTCCTCCAAGCGAGCGATGAGCCAGTCGCGCGGGCAGCGCAGATAGCCGTACTGGGACCATTCGCCTGGAACGGACTTCCAGGTGGCTCCGCGATCCGCGAGATAGGTCCAAGCCGCTGAAAGGACTGCGGCGGCGGCCTGGGTCTCCAGGGTCAGGCCGACTCCGCTGGAGAAGGCCGCGGGCGCCAGGTCCTCGATGTTCGTGCCGAGCGGGAAGACTGGGCCGTATTTCTGAAGGAGTCGTGCGACGTCATCGCGCGAGACAAGGTCCTGGCCGCGCAGATCCGCCCAGGTGATGATGTTCGCAGACTCGCGGCGGTCCGTGACCGGACTCGGGAACGAGCCCAGGTCGTTACCGCGGCCTCCGGCGAACTTCAGTCGGCCGTCGTACAGCCAGATCGCACGCTCAACGGTGTCGTCCGTGTCGGTGACCTCCGGGATCAGGTGCGGTCCACGGAGCCTGAGGCTCTGGCCCTTGGCCACGCGCCTACGGGCGTTGTACACGTTGAACAGCAGCATCCCGACCGAGCACAGCTCGTCCAGGTCGGTCAGGGCCTGGGGGGCAAGCCACCACCGGCTCGTGATCAGCTCGGCCGACCTGGACGGGCGACGGCTGGACCCCACCTCACTCAGGGCGAACGACAACACGGCCGCGGAGATCGAGGCACGGGCGGCAGGCAGCAGATCCGTAGGGTTGATCCGACGCGTAATCACCAGCCAGCTGAACGCGGAACGTCGGTCAGTGATCTGCCGCAACTGAACACGCAGCGCGTCATGCAGCAGGGTCAACTGGTCCCATCCGGCCTCGCCCGCCAGGACATCGCTTGTGTCGATGCCGATCCGCTGCACCTCGGCGGCAGCCCATTCCTGCCACTTCGGCATGAACCGCAACATGAACACGCCTCGGTTCGCCTCGACGAAAGGCGCCTTGAGGACCCAGGCGGGAAAATCGCGGCGCAGGCGGGGGCGGAGGGTCCCGCCGAGCAGGTCTTTAAACGCGTCCACCGCATCCTGGCCGAAGGGATGAGGGTACTGTCCGTCCTCCACGCGCATGTTCGAATCTTCCCACGCTGCAACCGCCAATTGCCCTACGCAACCGCAGGTTTCTGAGCCTTGGGCGGCGGTGCGACAGGATGCGCGTAGCGGACGACTTTGTGCTGGCCGAGGTTGGTGCGATCGCCGCGCGCACCCGGGCTCCGCCAATTCTTCGTGCCAAGGGGCCGGCCACACGTGGTGCCACGGCAGCGCTGCCCCGAGGTCGACCTGACCCCGTAAGCCAACCCGTACGCGTCTCCAGGGCAGATGCGGGGTTCACTTACGGGTTCCTCTGCTTCGGGGCTCAGGATTCTGGGAACTCGCGCCGTTCCACGGCTACATCGCAGAAGCTGCCCACCCCGAAGCTGGGCGACGAGAGGTGGATCCCCACCTGCTGACTTTTACTACCGGGGGACGCAGCAGCGTGATCAAGCAGACGGCCGTCCGTATTGGGAGGGTAGTCGTAGTGCCCTCTGCCAGCGCGGACCTGGTTAATGCCTGCATGGCGAAGGCCGTTGACAAGGCCAAATAGTGATCCCTGAGTGCGCAGTGGGTGTATCTGACCCCCCGAATACGGCTCACAGAGTCATGGCGAGCAGACCGAGGACGAGGAAGAGGGGCTTGTCGGTGGGCACCGCTACTATCCGGGATGCCTCACGGGACGACGAGCGGAGTCAGGAAATGGGCGACGTGAACGAATCAGCGGTCAAGCGGAAGTTGGGTATCCCGAACTGGCGGAACCTGTCCAAGGACAAGGTGCTCAAGTTCGCGGCAGCGATGCCCGAGATGGCCACCGAGGTGCGGCTCAAGCTCATCGAGCAGTTCCCCGCCTTCAAGGACCTGGGCAAGGCCGACATCGATGCGGTCACAGAGGCCCACAAGTCCACTCTCGCAGCCAACGAGAACAGTCAGAACCACTTCTACAAGGCTTCGCAGGACCAGCGGGACGCTCTGCGGGACGACCTCGGTCGGGACGACCTCAGCTGGGCACAGCGGGAGGCCCTCCACGACCGCCTCGACCAAAACGTACAGCGGGTGGGCGAGAAGGACAGCGAGAGCAAGCAGTTCCTGGGGGCGGGGATGAAGGTGGTGGCAGCCGCCGGTGCAGCTGCCCTCGGGCTGGGCGTGGTGTTCGTCGGCGGCAAGCTCGTTGGGGCGAGCGAGGACGGTTCCGAGGAATCCCAGTAGGACTGTTATTGATCAGAAACTCATGGGGTTCTCGTCCAGGGGGTAGAGGACGTGCGGGCCGCCGAAGTAGCCGCGAACGATGTGCGGCTGGCGCTGGCGTCTGCGGAAAGAGCGGCGGGTCTTGGCGGCTAGTTCCACCTGGTCGCGGGCCTAGGGACCATCGCCAGGATCAGCGCCGCGGTGCGCGTGATGCGGAAGGTGTGGCGAGGCGCGGTGCCATGGCCTGGCGGTCTGTGAGGTGGTTGACCCAGGTTGGTTCCGGAGCCGGGGCGTAGGCGGGAAGGCCAGCCATGCGGCGCAGGCGCCAGACCAGGACGTCGCTGATGGATTCGGCGGTGCCCAGTTCCCTGCGAGAGGCAGCCTCTGCGAGGAGAACCTGCGGGTTGTGGCCTGCCTGCGCGGCGTCGGCGAGGGTGGCGGCCAAGGCGTCCCAGCCGGGCTCGGCCAGGACAGTATCGGCGAGGTCGGGTAGCGCGGCGCGCACGGTGGTGGCGTGGTGGTGGCGCAGGGACGGGGCGATACGGCGGCCACGTTCGCGCAGCACCATGAGGGGTTCGGCGGCTGCCTGCTGGTAGGCGGCCCGAAGGTGTGCTGCGGCTCGGCGGGCGGCCTCGGCCTGCTGGGCGTGCTGCCGCTGGGCGTGCCAGTGGGCGGCGGCGATAGCGAGGAAGACCAGCGTGTCCAGGACCATCGCGGTGCCGGCCCCGTCCTCGCCCCGGCCGAATGCGCTTCCGCTGTTGACCAGGTCGCGGGCGGACCGGCGCAGGTCCTGCGCGTGGCGGAACTCGGCACGGGTATGGGAGCGGGAAGCGCGCTCGAACTCCCAGGCCGCCTGCCGCAGTTCGTTGCGGGTGTGGAGGGCCGAGGTCTTGGCGAGGGCATCGAGGACCTCGCCGGTGGCGGCGATCTGGGCGGCAGCCGTGCCGTCGTCGCTGCTGTGGTCGAGGACGAGTACTGCCGCCCAGGCCGCATGGGCGGTCGTGCGCCGTGCCGCGGCGGGTGCCGAGGACGCGGTAGAGCGTTCCGGCCGCTCGCTATCGGCGGTCCCTGGCGGGGTGGAGTCAGTGGTGAAGCGTGCCTGGATGCGGGGCAGGGACAGGTCAGGGGCGAGCGTGGAGCCGGCGTAGTAGATCGGCTCCTTGTCCCCGTTGCGATCACCAGGCAAGGCGACGTTGTAGCCCTGCACGTCGCCGGAAGGCAGGACCCTGGTACGCACGAGAAGCCCGGCGTCCTTGAGGCGTTCGAGGAACTCGTCCGTGGAGGTGGCGCCGGCGACCGCGCGGCGCACGGTCTCGCGCAGCTCCTCGCGCGCGGCGCGGTCCCAGCCCAGGCGTTCGGCCTTGTGCCGCTCGGCGCTGGTGGTGCGCTTGGCGGCGGTGCCGTCGCCGGGGGTGACGCGGTGGAGGTCGTAGTCGGCTTCGATGAGGCGGGCTTCGGCCTGGGCGCGTTTGCCGGAGCGGTGGTGGTCGGGGCGGCGGCCGTCTTCGCGGACGAGGGTGGCGATGATGTGGATGTGGTCGTCGGCGTGGCGGACGGCGGCCCAGCGGCAGCCGGCGCCGTCGCCGGGGTCGATGCCGGTGGCCGCGACGATGCGGCGGGCGATGTCGGCCCACTGGTCGTCGGTCAGGATCGGGTCGTCGGGGGCGGCGCGCACCGAGCAGTGCCACACGTGCTTCTCGGGTCGCTGGTCGGCGTCGAGCAGATGGAGGGGCTGGTCGAGGAGGTGCGCGAGGTCCTTCTTCGTGGCCGAGGGGTCGCGGCCGGGGTCGGGGGCCATGTGGTCGAAGGAGGCGACGAGGTGGGGGTCGACGTGTTCCTCGAGCGTGCCCTTGCCGTAGAGGTAGTGGAGCAGGCCGAGGGTGCTGTTGCCCTGCCGGTGGATGCTGGGGATCAAGCCGCCTCACCCTCCTGATCCTGGCGGTTGGCCACCCGGTCGACGGCCTTCTTCGCCGCGTGGGCCGCGCGGTGGATGTCGGCGAGTGCTTCCTTGAGGTAGGGCACTTCGCCGCCGGAGTTGAGCGCCTTGGCCACCTGGTTGAGGTTGCTGCCTGCCCAGCCGAGCTGGCGGCGCATGGCGAACAGCTCCGTGAGCACGTCGCGTTCGGTGGCGGCGGTGCGGGACTGGTCGCGGGCGGCGGCAAGAGCGGAGTGCGCGAGGAAGCCAGCCAGGCTCATGCCGACGGCATCGGCGCCAGCCTGGATGATGCCGTGCTCGTGATCGCTGAGGCGGACGCTCTGAGCGGGACGCTGCTTCTTCGCGCGCGGACGCGCCTTCCCCTTGATCGTGGTCCGGCGTGCACGGCCGGCCTTTCCCGGCTGCGATCCGCCCTCGGTCGCAGCCTCCCCGTCCGGCGCCCCCTGGTGCCGGACGGGCCCCGCCACCCCCGGGGCGGGGTCGGGTTCGGGCGCTCCCCCTACGGGGGAGTGTCCGAACCTCCAACTTGCTGTGCTGTCTGGGGCTGGGGTGGTGGTTGTTGCCTGCTGGGCGTCGGGGGTTTCGTGGTGCGGGTCGTGCATGGATCGGTGCTCCGTGGGGTGTTGGTGCCGGGTGTTTTGCTCCGTGGCCCCCGTGCCCTGTGTTGTTCTGCGCGGGGCACGGGGACCCGGAGGGGTGGTGCGATCGGGGTGCGTTCACGGGGATCAGGCGGTGCCGACGGGGGCTGTTTCGAGTTCCCTCTGGCGCTGTGAGGTGGCTTCGTCGAGTCCGTCGAGAGGCTCGGTCTGGCCAGTGCGCTCGGCCTGGAGTTGGTCGCGCAGGGCGCGGGCGCGGTTCTGGCCGATCCGTAGTGCGCTGCGTAGACGTTCGGCGCTCAGCCGGTCGTCGCTCCAGTCGGCGGTCAGGCGCCGGGCCTCGTCGAGGACTTCGGCGTCGGTGCGCGTGCGGTCGGTAGTCGACTTGGCGGTGGCGGGGACCCGAGCGGTCGCCCGACGCGGAGCGGCTCCGGTCGACTCCGCCGCGGTGGCCGACCGAGGCGGTCGGGGAGCGGGTACCGACCCGTCGGCCACAGTCGGCCTCGTCACGGGCGCCTCGGCGACCTTCACGGAGGTCGACTCGGTCAGCGGCTCGGGGGCCGATGCGGCCTGGTCAGACCCCGACCGTGCGGCCTGCTCGTCGGCTTGCTGACTGCCCGACTCGGTACAGGCGGCTTCGGCAGAGTCAGCCGACTCGGGGTTGTGGTGCAACACCTTCGCCACGAGGTCCGACCCGAAGTAGATCGACCCGACCGGGAGCGAGGTCCCCAGCAGCACAAGGGCCCAGTTCGCAGGGGCCCAGTCGGCCAACCGGCCCCACTGGATCGACGTGGTGTGCAGAGTCGGCATGAGGCCGTGCACGTAGTTCAGCAGGAGGCTGGCGATCGTGTAGGTAGCCAGGACCCTCAGCGCGAACTTCCGGTCGGTACCGGTCAGCACGAGGGTGGCCACCAGTGCGAGGGCCATCAGCCCGTCGACGACGATCGGGTAGAGCAGTGCGGCGGTGGAGTCGGCGCCGATGGCGCGGGCCACGTCGGACAGCGCGTTCCACGAAACCCGGAAGGCCATGAGGACGACGGCCAACAGGCCGACCACGAGTGTGATGCGTCCCAGGCGGTTCACGCGACGACCCCCAGCTGGTGTGAGTGCTCGGTGGCGGGGGCGGGCGGGAGCAGGGCGATGCCGGAGCGGATGCTTCGGCTGCCGCGTATGGCTGCCGGGACGCTCGGGGCAGGGGAGGGCAAGGGCGGGCTCCAGGGCGGGGAAGTGAGGCTTGTGGGGTGGGAGTGCGGGGCGTTCACGTAGGGGGCGTTCACGCGGGGCCCCCTTCTAAAGGGGGCCCCGCGCGTGATCGCTTGGGCGCGTGAACGGCGTGGACGCTCGCGTGATCGCTTGACCTGCGGTTTTGCGGTGAGCGTGAGCGCTGTGGGCGGTTCACGGCGGTGTGTTCGCGTGAGGGCCGCGTGTACGGTCGCGTGATCGCTTCGCGCCGACCGGCTGGGGGTTCAGCCGACGGCGGTGAGGTGGCGGGCGGAGGCGTAGTAGCGGGTCTGCTGCCCGCCTCCGGCTCCTCCGGCGGTGCCGTCGGCCCTGGTCGCCAGGCCGCTGTCGACGAGGCGGGCGAGGTGGCGCCGTGCCTTTTCGACGTCGGCGCGCTCGGGGTCGCCGCCGCCGATCAAGATGGCCGCCAGATCGCGGGCGGTCAGGCCGCCTGGGGCGTTGCGCAGCAGGACGGCGGGATCCTTGGTCGGGTCGACCGTGGTGGTGCCGCGCTTGTGGTCGTGAGTGACGTCCAGCGGGCCAACCTCACCGGTGGGGGTCTTGAGGTGGTGCAGGGTGACGGCGGGGTCGCCTGCCCTGCCGGTGACGAACAGGACGCTGCCCGCGCCGGCGGTGATCCAGGTGGAGCCGTAGACCTGGTCCAGGCTGGGGCGCTGGCCGCGCGGGGCGTCGGCAGTGGCCTTTCGCTGGTGGTGCAGCTCCAGGATCTCCACGCCGCCTCGCAGGGCGCGCATGCGGGCGTTGTGGAAGGCGACGGCGAGGCTGTCGTCGACCATCGTGCTGACGGCGTCCTTGAGGCTGTCGATCACGATCGTGTCGGCTTGGTGTGCGGCGGCGAGGTCGGCGAGGAGGTCGGGTTCCTTGTCGAGGGTGGCGGGCAGTGGCCCTTCCCAGACGACGAGTCGGTCGCGCAGGATCGCTTCGTCGGTGTCGAAGACGCGGCGGGCCATGGCCTTGGCGATCTGCTTGGGCCGGTCCATGGCCAGGTAGAGCACCCGCCTACTCGGGGCGACCGGCATCTCCAGGACGGTCTCCGACAGGCCGAGGCGGGCGAAGATCACCTGGTGGGCCAGGGTGGTCTTGCCGACGCCAGGAGCGCCGACGATCATCAGGCTTTCGCCCGGCGCCCAGACGGTCTTCTCTCGGGTGCCCCACAAGGGCTCAGCGTCCGCGCCGGTCTCCTTGACGAAGGACCACCCGTCGGTGGCGAAGCGGTTCAGACGGCCCTGGCCCGAGGCGAGGGCCCGCTCGCGCTCGGCCCGCATCTCCGCTTCGACCTCGCTGCGTATCGCCTCGGGGTCGGCGCCGGGCTCCTGGGCGCGTTGGACGGTGCGTATCGCGGAGGCAAGTAGGCGGCGGAGGTTTGCCTTCTCGCGGATGATCTCCGCATGGTGCTCCGCGCTGCCGCTGCCGTAGTGCACGTCGGCGAGTTGGTGCAGGTACGGACGGCCACCGACGCGTTGCAGGTCCCCTTGCTGCTGGAGCAGTTCGGTGAGGACGATCGGGTCGGTCGGCCTGTCCTCGCGCTGCTGGGCGAGGAGCGCGCGCCAGATTGTCTCGTGCGCGGGGCGATAGAAGGCGTCCTCGCCCAGGATGGGCCGGACCGCGTCGACGATGTCGGATTCGTGCATGCAGGCGCCGAGGACCGCGCGCTCGGCGTCCACGTTGTACGGAGGCTCCATCGGCACGGGGCCCTCGTCGAAGCGGGATGGCATCTCGGGCGGCAGGGTCGTACCCTGAGTCACAGAGCTCCTCACCCGGCAGGCCACTATGGGGCGGCAACCCCGGCCGGTGCCGGTTTCGATCGTTCAGGGATGGATGGTTGTGCGGCGGAGCCTCTACCTCGGCCCCGGTGTTCGTAGCACCGGGGCCGCTTGCGTGTGCGGATCCGCCCACCGCTGTACGGCGGACTACGACCATAGCCGAAATTTTTGGAAGCGCAACGCCTTGCATTTCACTCCGCAATGATGTTTAGTTGTGGACGCTGGCCCCGGTGGATCCGCTGTCGTGTGAAGGGAGGTGCGAATGAGCGGTGAGGAAGGTGCGGAGCGCGCTGGCCCGGGTCGTCCGGTGCCGGAGGATCACGCCGCCGCACGCATCAAGCTGGAGCGCGAGGTCCGCGGTTGGAGCACGGTGAAGCTCGCCGAGGAGATGGCTGCTGTCGGCCATCCGATCAACCAGTCGGCGATCTGGCGCATCGAGAGCGGCAAACCCCGTCGCAGAGTCAACCTCGACGAGGCGCTCGGCTTCTGCAAGGTCTTCGACATCACCATGCAGGACCTCACCGGACCGCCAGGCGAGCTGGCCACGCCCCGCATCCGCCAGCTCGCCCAGACGTACGTCCAGATGACGCTGGAGTACCGTCAACTGCGAGCGGCGATCGACCGGAACCAGATGCACCTGCACGAGATCCAGGTGGAACTCGACGCCTACGGGGACAAGGGGCCCGAGCAGAGAGGACAGGTCGACGAACTCCTCCGGCTCGAAGAACAAGCCGCGATGAGAAGCCTGCACCCTTCCCAGACACACCTGCGAAACCAGGGGCAGCCACCCGCCGACGAGTAGCCGACCGTCGCCCCACCCACGGCGCTACGAACGCCGAGGAACCCCTAAGCGCGGCGACCCCCGCCGTCGACGATCACCCATCCATCCCTGAACGACGCCACCGGCCAGGCCGACGGGAGTTGCCGCTCCCGCGACGCCGCGAGGCCGGCGGGAGGAGTACCCGTTGTCGCAACATGCCCTGCCCATATCCCAGATAGCCCAGCTCCTGGACGTCCCCGAAGACGCCCTGCGCACCCTGATGACCGAACGGCGATCCGCCGGCGACACAACCCTGGCCGCCCTCACCGTCGCCGAGGCCGCCCGCCGGATCGGCATCGGCCGCACCAAGCTGTACGAGTACATCTCCTCCGGGGAGATACGTTCCGTCAAGATCGGCAGCCTGCGCCGCATACCTGCTGAGGCGGTCGGTGAATTTCTAGCCCGCCGCTTTCGGGCCTCGGACTTCGACGCTGCGGCCTGAGGCGGGCGCGCATGGCAAAGTCCAAGAAGCCCAGCACGTCCCGCCAGCCCAACGGCGCCTCGTCCATCTACCTCGGCAAAGACGGACGCTGGCACGGTCGCGTCACCGTCGGCGTCAAGGACGACGGCACCCCTGACCGTCGCCACGTCAGCCGCAAGACGCGTGCCGAGGTCACCAAGGTTGTGCGCGAGCTGGAGAAGCAACGCGACTCCACCGGTGTTGCCAAGGCTGGCCAGACCTGGACGGTTCAAACGTGGCTGACCCACTGGGTCGAGAACATCGCCGCGCCCAGCGTCGGTGAGAACACCATCGACGGCTACCGCGTGGCGGTCTACCACCACCTCATCCCCGGCCTGGGCGCCCACCGCCTGGAGAAGCTGGAGCCCGAGCACCTGGAGCGCTTCTACCGGAAGATGCAGGCGAACGGCAGCGCGGCCGGCACCGCCCACCAGGCGCACCGCACGGTCCGCACCGCGCTCAACGAGGCTGTACGCCGCCGCCACCTCACCGTCAACCCGGCTTCCATCGCCAAGGCCCCCAAGCTCGAAGAGGAGGAGGTCGAGCCCTACACGGTCGAGGAGGTCCAGCGCCTCCTCCTCGAAGCGGGCAAGCAGCGCAACACCGCCCGCTGGGTCATCGCACTCGCGCTCGGCCTGCGCCAAGGCGAGGTTCTTGGCCTGAAGTGGGAGGACGTCGACTTCGAGAGCGGTGTGATCCTCGTACGCCGAGGACGCCTGCGGCCCCGATACAACCACGGCTGCGGCGACAAGTGCGGACGGAGCAAGCCGGGCTACTGCCCGCAGAAGATCAACATTCGGCGCGAGACCAAGGACACCAAGACCCGCGCCGGCAAGCGCCCTATTGGCATGCCCGAGGAACTGCTCAAGTTGCTGCGGCGGCACAAGGAGGAACAGGAGCGAGAGCGGACGCTCGCCCGCGACCTGTG
Organism: Streptomyces hyaluromycini; assembly: GCF_002217755.1. Taxonomy (GTDB): domain Bacteria; phylum Actinomycetota; class Actinomycetes; order Streptomycetales; family Streptomycetaceae; genus Streptomyces; species Streptomyces hyaluromycini. Next base: position 1,022,783 of record NZ_BCFL01000017.1, read on the forward strand.
GGAGGAGAAGGGGTATGTGTTCACCTCGCCGATCGGCGAGCCGCTCAACCCCAACACCGACTTCCACAAGTGGAAGGACCTGTTGAAGGCGGCGAATGTCCGTGACGGACGCCTCCATGACGCCCGTCATACTGCGGCGACCGTGTTGCTCCTCCTTGGTGTCCCAGACACGGTTGTTGACCGGATTATGGGCTGGGAGCCCGGCAAGTCCGCCCGGATGCGCAGCCGGTACCAGCACCTCACCAGTTCCGTTCTCCAGCAGACCGCCGCGAAGGTCGGCGCCCTGATCTGGGGCTCACCACGTCACCAATTTCCGTCGACACCTGGAGGCTCCGTGCCTGGCTTGAGCCAGAGCCCCGAACCAGCGGAGCCGGTGGTGTACGTGGCCTGTCTCGGTGAGCGGTATGTTCCGTTCCTCCACCACGAGCATGCCCAGGCCGTGGTCTCGCAGTGGGGCCCCGATCACCCCGGCCAGCCTGCTCACGTGGAGGAGTGGGATCGGCCACAGTGGGAGCACGAGGGACCTGGCGCCGTCCGGGCTATCCGTGACCGGATTCCCGACCGTCGGCTCGTTCATCATGCCTACGCCGTGTTTCTGCCCGGTGGTGAACGCCTCAACATTGGCCGCGATGAGCAATGGTCCGTGCTGGCCTGGGAGTTCGAGACCGACCTGTACACGGACCTGCCGGTCCGGTGGCACACCACACGGCGCCCAGGCCAGGAAGTAGAGGCCCAGGTTCGTGGTACGGACAAGGGCGCCGTTTGTGCGGCCTACGCCGAGGCATGTGCACAGGCTGTGGATCGGTCGAGGAATCCCGCCAGGTACGGCGATGTGGTAGGTCGCTAACTTTCGTCGCCGATCCGGCCGTGAGTTTGCACGGCCGGATCGGCGAGGCTTCTTTCTTGCCAGACTGCAATTAATTTTGCCGTTCAGCGGCTGCACGAATGGCTTGGCGTATTCCTAGATCCACAGCGCGATCGTCCGCCAGTTCGGTGAAATGACGCGCGGAATCCGGATGATCGCGAAAGGCAGGGGCCACGATCCTCGCGACGTCTCCGCTCACCGTGCGCAGCCAAGATCTGATGGCGTCTTGTGGGCGCCATTGATCCCAGTTTCCGTCCCATTCGCACATGGCGCGGATGGATTCATCGAGGAGGTCCCATTCGTTGCTGCTGGCCGCACTAATAGCTATTCCGTGAAGCCAGGTTACGGCACGCGCTGCTTCACCAAATTGCACCGGTTTGGTTCCGTTGCCATCCGCGTGCTTGGCCAATGCTCTCAATAGAGTGATGGCTTGCCTGGAGTTGCGAGACATCGATGGTGCTGCGAGCTCTGGCTGCAGCCGAGGCAGAACATCTAGGTGCAGATCGTAGTCGTCCGGGTGGTTAGCGATGAGTTCAAGGAATGCGTCGGTGGTATGGGATTCTCCGGAATTGGCGGCATCAAGCAGTTTTTCGGCACGTGCTACGGCTGGCTCATGAGGTTCGCTGAATTCGCGATCGATGAGATCTAGCAGCTCGTCGATACTTTGTGGCCTACGTTCGGCTTCCTGCTGCGTAGCGGCTCTGACGATGTTCCTCCAGGGTCCGGGCGGAGGAAGCAGTTCAACATTCATTTGGGGCATCTCGCCGGTGAGAGCCCATGCGATCACTCGCCCGAGGCTGTAGATGTCGCTGGCAGCCGTGGCGTCTTCGTGAGGCTTTATGAAGAGCTCGGGGGCTGCGAATCCTTCGGTGCCGATAAAGTGGGCCGTCCGGCCGACTTTGGTCGTTTGCCCTCTTGGTCGCCGCACCACTCCCCAGTCTGCGAGGGTCCACCGGCCGTCGAGGAGGAGCATATTTGAGGGCTTGATGTCGCGGTGCACCCAGCCTTGTTGGTGCGCCTTATCCAGAATGGAACCCATGGAATCTATCAGTTCACGCAGGTGATCAGATTCTCGCAGTTGTTCGCGCTTCTCCTCGGCCGTCGCTTCAGCCAGTGGCATAATGAACCATCTGTGATCCTGCTCGAAATCAAGGATCGGCATATAGTTCGGGTGGTCATTCAGTAGCTCGGCTATATCGATTTCTCTGCGCATTCGAGCGCTGGGGTTTTCCCGTTGGGATAGTCGCCGCTTGAAGGCTACTTCGGCACCCGAAGTCTTATGTGAGGCGCGGAATACCGCCGCCTGGCCGCCTTCTTCGATGGGGACGCGGTCAAGGCTGTAGTCCTTCTTTATGCCCCGCCCTTCTCGAATCACCTCTCGGTAACGGTCAAGGTGCGGTGGAACTTTTGTCAGATCGCCCCACAACTTCAGGAGGGGGCTGAAGGAGTGCGAAAGTGCTCTCTTTGCAAAGCCCTCGATGAAGCCCTCGATGGACATATCGGCGCGAGGTTCGTAGAGCGATGGATTCTCTCCGTTGGTGGAGGAGACATAGGCGATTTTGTCGTAGAGTCCGTCGCTGTAAAACTGTGCAAAGGTCTCGGCTAGCTGCTGCTTGTGTGACGGTCCCCTGCGTGCGGCACCGCTTTCTCCCGCCCTTCGCCTTGGGGCGTTTACGCGGTCGCTTTCTTCGAGGATGAAGAAGAGTCCGAGGTAAGGTTGAAAATCATCATCGTTGTGCTGCCTGACGGAAAAGGCGATCGAGGTTAGATCTTGGATTCGATTATTGACATTATTCATGGATCCTGCCTGCCCGCCGAGCTGCGTAAAAGTAGCGGCTGCGAGCGGAATGCCGTCCTTGCGAACCACCAGGTCCCATGCCGAACCACTCAGGCCGTACGCTCCCGGTAGCGTGGCCTCGCGGCCGACCTGGATCCAAGAACGATCGACGCCACGCTCGACGAGGGCTTCGATCACATACTCAGTGAGACGGGCCCAGGGGTGCCGCACTGTCCCGGCACTGGCTAGGGAGCCATCCGGGCCGGTAGCGCTGTGGCGTATGTCACGACGCCTACTCGCGTCTGCCCAGAAGGTTCGAGCTGCTTCCCTTAGCGCCTCGGCCACCTGGCTACCCCCGCTGAGTGTTGATCACGGCCATCGCCCTAGAAGGCTACAGACGAGGACTGACACTGGCCCGGGACAGGTCGCGCTCCGGGCCAGCCATGTATCGGCCAGATCAGAACAGTCCGTCAGTGTGCTGTTGGCTGGCGTTCGGTGCGGGGATCCCCAGCGCTTTCATTTCTGCGAGTCGACCCGTGATCGCTGCCGAGAAGTGGCGCCAGTCCAACGCTTCATCGGGCTCTCCAGGGCTGGGGTTGTCCCTGGAGGACGTGATGTAGCAGGCCGTGTTGTAGAGCCCTTCGTCCAGCAGCCTCTTGCAGAAGATCGCGAAGCGGTCTTGATAAGACGTGCCCTGCCAGATGTCCTCCGGGGGGTACGCAGGGTTCGAGGCCAGGCGAACCGCGTTCCTTGACTTGGGGTGGTCCTCCATGATGAAGAAGTAGCCGAGCCAAGGTCGTGATCCGGGGTACCACTCCGTGAGGGCTGCACGTTGCAGGTCGACTGCGCTCCCCAGCGCTTCCTCGACCCGATTGTTGTAGTTGTTCGAGAAGGAGGGGCCACCGAGAGCTTTGAGTTCGAAGGCGGCGACGAGGGTTCCTTCGTGGGCGATGACTATGTCCCACTTCTTCAACGGGCGGTAGTGGCCTGGAAGTTCGAGATCCTTGTCTACACGGATCGATTCCTTCGGGTACCCCGCCTCCAGGAAGAACTTGGCGATCAGACCGGCCACGCTGTCGAAGTGCTTGCCGCCACGGACAGACCCCGCAGTGCCGGCACCAACAGCATCCTTGATGGCTGACAGATCGTTCTGTGACGCTTTGGCCCCCCAGTACTGAGCGATAGCGTCCTCGAAGTCTTGGCGGGTGACCGTCAAGATCCGTTCCCTCCCTAGTCGGGCAGCTCGACGAGCCCGTAGACACGCAAGGCAGCCTCCGTGGCAGCCTTCACGTCGCGCTTGTCGAACGCTTCCGCGAGGGCGGCCCTGTCGCTCTCGCTGATCGCTTCAGGATCGGGCACGCGGATCTTGCGAAGGTACTGCGCCTGGAAGCGGAGCGTTCCCCCTCGCATCTTGACCGCGTACGCCTCCACGAACGCTTCCGCGACTTTGGACAGCAGCAGGCCACCGAGTACACGCATGTCCCAGACATCCGAGACGATGAAGTACAGGTTGTGGTGAGGGTACAGCTGGCCTTCGTCCAGGACCGGATGGATCGTCAGCTTCATGTCCGGAAACAGCAGCTTGGGGCGTCGTGTCAGACGGTGATCGACCTTGTCGATCGTCTTGAACCAGCGCTTAGGCTGCTTGACCGCGATGTAGCGCTTCCGCAGGGCGGCCCCGTGCTCCTCGAAGTACGCGGCGAGCCGTGGGTAGGCGGAGAGCGCGACCAAGTCGCCTTCGGCGGTCCACGGGTTGACCAGGTAGGTACCGTTCCAGTCCAGGGTGCCGCTCGTGGTGTCGCGGACCATGGCCATGGGCAGCAGCCGGTCGTTCTCGACCAAGTCTTCATCCTTCGTGAGGAAGACCTTGTCGGCGCCGGTGGCGATGCCGATACCGACACGCGTCCCGGTCTTGTCGTCCTCCAAAAGCTGGAAGCGCTCAGTGAGTTCCTCCAGAACCGCCAGTCTGGCTGGCGAGGCCGCTGGCCATGAGTCCTCGTCCGGGAACCAGTGCGGCATGCGGGCGGCCTGGAACGCCGTGGTGGTGACCGACTCCGATGCGGGCTTTGCATACCAGTCGGCGAACTCGCGGGCTTGGATTCTGCCGAACGCCCGAGTGGTGTCGGCTGCCACTGCTTCGCCCTGGGGCCGGTCCGAGATGATCGTGATCGCCGGATAGGCCGAAACCTGGTCTTCGAAGGCGTCCACGTCGTGCATGACCAGGGCTAGGTCCATGCTGAAGTGGCTGGTCACCAGCTGGCGGAGCCGACGGCCGTACTGGTTCCGCATCCAGCGGTCGGCGCAGATGAAGCCCAGTCGTCCTCCGGGGTTGAGGCTTCGCAGTGCGAACTCATAAAAGCCGACATAGATGTCCGCTCTGCCACCCATGGTGGAGCAGGCTCCGCGGTAGGCCGCCATCCGATCGTCGGGGACGTCTTCAAGGCGGATGTACGGAGGATTGCCGACCACGTAGTCGGCTCGGTGGTCTGCATCGGGCTGGAGAAGGTAGTCACCTTGTTCGACCCAGGCGGCTGCCACCTGCCGGGCCTCCTCGGTTTGCCACCCCTCTTCCGCCAGCTGCTTTTCGACGACTACACGGCTCTGCTCCACGTTGCGATCCAGTAGATCCAGAGCTCGGACCGCTGCGAGCGCATCTTCGAGCGGGCGATTGTGCGTGCGGCACGAGGCACTGATTCGCGAGGTGACGGCGGTAAGGAACGCACCTGTGCCGCAGGCCGGCTCGACGAGCTTCGCGTCACAGAGGTCCTTGTCGGCCGTGTAGCCGAGGAGGTCGAGGATCAGGTCGACCACCCAGCGTCGCGTGAAGACCTCGCCGTGCTCCACAACCTCCGTGGGAAGGGCGGGAAGCGCGTGCAGGTCGGTGTCAGAGAGCAGAGGAGTGGCCACGCTCCCGACCCTACTAGGGAGGAATCTGGCCACGGACTCCGTCCACGAACGAGTTGCGTTGGCGTCGAGCCACTCTGAGCCCTGGTGCTCCTACGATGAGTCCCTTTACATGCGGCGGTTGGACTGTGCAGATGGGGGCTCGCGCGTGGCTGTAGTTGTAGAGCCTGTGGTGACTGAGGAGAAGCTCCGGGAGCTGTTGGCGGAGGCGTCGGAGCAGAAAGCTCTTGACTACAAAGAAGCCCTCGACTTGTCCGAGCGGCGTGACCTCGTGGATATCGCCAAGGACGTTGCGGCTATGCAGGCCGAGCCCAGTGGTGGATACCTCGTCATCGGCGCTGACGATCACGGCAACCCCACTGGTCGGCTCTCCGAGGACCAGACTCGTGGCTTCGACGAGGCGACGCTGCGGCCTAAGTTGCAGAAGTACATCCCGACGCTCACGATCCACACGGCTGCCCACTGTCTCGACGGGAAGTGGCTCGTTCTGCTCTACGTCGCCCCCAGCGCGGATGGATGTTGTGTCTTCCACGTTGAAGGCACCTACCAGGACGGCAAGAAGCAGGTCACCGTCTTTCGTGCTGGTGACGTCTTTGTGCGACACGGCACTTCCAGTGAGCGGTGGAAGCAGAGTGACGTGGTCGGCGTGTGGCAGCGGGCCATTGCGTCTCGTAAGGAGACCTGGCGGCGGGAGCTGCGCCAGGAACTCGAAGCCCAGGGAGCTATCGGAGCGGCTGCTCAGCACGTACGTCAACGATCAGTTTCGGCTCTCACCTGGCAGCTCGACCAGGAAGTGTTCGAGGCTGCGGTGCTGGAGTACCTGCGCGCCGAGGACGACATCCCGCTTCGGCAGTTCTTGCTGTATGCCCCGGCACAGGCCCGCGAGCTTCTCACCACCATGCCTGAGGACCTGCCCACCCTGCTGAATCGCGTGACCAGCTTCACTGCCTTGAGCCTCGTCCATGAGCGAACGCAGTGGGCCACCAAGGGCACGGACTCCTTGCTCTCCATCTATAACCTCGGCAACGACCTTCCCGAGTCCGCCCAAGATTCCCTCACTGGGCCGCGACTGTGGTTGTCCGTGCTGGAGCGGGTCTACGGGCTTGGCGGTCTTGCCGTTCGGCTTCAAGACTGGCCAGCGGTCCGCATACTCGCCGACCGACGGGGAACCAACCAGGGCTTCGACTGGTTCGGCAGTTGGCTTCGCCACGGGCTGACGACGGCTTCCCGCGCCGGTCTACTCGCCTCCGGTGCTTCGCACAGCTCGGGACTGATCGCGGCAGCCCACAACACGGTCCGGGAAGTGCCGGCCCTTCATCCTGACGCCTCACCTGACGACGACGCCGTGCTCAACAGCCTGTGCCAGTTCGATGCGCTCGGCGCGTTGGTCGTCATGGGGGCAACGGGTAAGGCGGCAACCCGCAACTTCTATACGAATTTCGCTCGGTACATGACACAGCGCACCGAGCCTGCACTGGTCGCTATCACCCGCGACGCTGGAATGCGCCAGGCGCTCTTCGATGGCAGCCCTGAGCTGCTGGAGGAGAGCCTGAAGCTCCTGGTGCGCATGGCTGACAAGGAAGGCTTTGGCTACAACGGGTGGACTGGTGTCAGCGACCCGCATCTGCAAGAACTCGTGTACGACTGAGTAGACCAGCGGAAGAGCGATTGGTCGAGGATGTCGATTGGGTCCTGGTGGCACGGGCTCTCCTGGCCCGGATCGAGCCCCCGGTCGGATCTGCCGGCGCTTACGCCGGGAGCGTCGGGTTGCCCTGCCGTGGTGGCCTGCTGAAAGAGGCCCGGGCTCGACACTGCGACCTGTACGACGGGACGGACGTTACAGCCCATCCGCCCAGGTCCGCAGTCGTCCCAGCCGGGAACTGAGACCAAAACTGAGACCACGCACGTCGAAGGGCCCCGCTGTGAACAGCGGGGCCCTTCGACATCGTGCCCGGTGAGGCACTGGCGGAGGATACGAGATTCGAACTCGTGAGGGGTTGCCCCCAACACGCTTTCCAAGCGTGCGCCCTAGGCCTCTAGGCGAATCCTCCGCTCGGAACATTACATGACCGAGAGGAGTGCTCGCGAACTCGTTCCCACCCCCTGACGTCGGGTACTCTTTGCGGAGCCCCTCACGCGGCGCTATCTGACTGAACTCCCCCAGGGCCGGAAGGCAGCAAGGGTAGGTTGGCTCTGGCGGGTGCGTGGGGGGCGCTTGCGTTTGCGGGCGGGGCTGGTTGTCAGTGGGCGCCTATAACCTCGTATGCGTGTCGTCTCTCGCGCTGTACCGCCGCTATCGCCCGGAGTCGTTCGCCGAGGTCATCGGGCAGGAGCATGTCACCGGCCCGCTGCAGCAGGCGCTGCGGAACAACCGGGTCAATCACGCGTACCTGTTCAGCGGGCCGCGTGGGTGCGGGAAGACGACCAGCGCGCGGATCCTCGCCCGGTGTCTGAACTGCGAGCAGGGCCCGACGCCGACCCCCTGCGGGGAGTGCCAGTCCTGCCAGGACCTCGCGCGCAACGGCCCGGGATCCATCGACGTCATCGAGATCGACGCGGCCTCTCACGGTGGTGTGGACGACGCCCGTGAGCTGCGCGAGAAGGCCTTCTTCGGGCCCGCCGCCAGCCGCTACAAGATCTACATCATCGACGAGGCCCACATGGTCACGTCGGCCGGCTTCAACGCGCTGCTCAAGGTCGTCGAGGAGCCGCCGGAGCACCTCAAGTTCATCTTCGCCACGACCGAGCCCGAGAAGGTCATCGGGACCATCCGGTCGCGTACCCACCACTATCCGTTCCGGCTGGTGCCGCCGGGGACTCTGCGGGAATACCTGGGCGAGGTCTGCGGCAAGGAGAAGATCCCCGTCGAGGAGGGCGTGCTCCCGCTCGTCGTGCGGGCCGGTGCCGGTTCCGTGCGTGACTCCATGTCCGTCATGGACCAGCTCCTCGCCGGGGCCACCGAGGAGGGTGTGACGTATGCCATGGCCACCTCGCTGCTCGGCTACACCGACGGCTCGCTGCTCGACTCCGTGGTCGAGGCCTTCGCGACCGGGGACGGCGCCGCCGCCTTCGAGGTCGTGGACCGGATCATCGAGGGCGGTAACGATCCGCGCCGCTTCGTCGCCGACCTGCTGGAGCGGCTGCGGGACCTGGTGATCCTCGCCGCCGTCCCGGACGCCGTGGAGAAGGGGCTGTTCGACGCCCCCGCCGACGTCCTCGAACGTATGCAGGCCCAGGCCGGCACCTTCGGCGCCGCCGAGCTCAGCCGCGCCGCCGACCTCGTCAACGCGGGCCTGACCGAGATGCGCGGCGCCACCTCCCCGCGCCTCCAGCTGGAGCTGATCTGCGCCCGCGTGCTGCTGCCGGCGGCGTACGGCGACGAACGGTCCGTGATGGCCCGCCTCGACCGGCTGGAGCGGGGCGTCAACTTCTCGGGCGGGGGCGGCGCGCCCGCCATGGGGTACGTCCCCGGCCCCGAGGCGCACCCGCAGCCCCCGGCGCCGGCTCCGGGTCCCGTCCCGCAGGGCGGCGGTCCGGCCGCGGCCCGGGCGGCCGTACGAGGGGGAGCGGCCCCGGCCCCGGCCCCGGCCGTGGCCCCCGCACCTGCGCCGGCACCTGCCCCGGCCCCGGCCCCGACTCCGGAGCCGCCGGCTCCGGCCGCCGCGCCCACCCCTCCTCCGGCCGCACCGCCCGCTGCCGCCGCTCCGGCCGCCGCCGCGCCCGGTGCCTGGCCGACCGCCGCCCCCGCAGGTGGCGGCGGTGCCCGCCGTCCCGGCGGCTGGCCGACGGCCACGGGAGCTCCGGCGGCCCAACAGGCCCCGCCGCCCCCGCCGCCCTCGGCGACCCCGGCAGCCCACCCGGCCCCGACTCCGACCCCGGCTGCGGCTCCCGCCTCTGCTCCCGCCCCCGCCGGTGGCCTCGACCCCCGTGTGCTCTGGCCGAACATCCTGGAGGCGGTGAAGAACCGTCGCCGCTTCACCTGGATCCTGCTCAGCCAGAACGCCCAGGTGGCCGGTTTCGACGGCACCACCCTCCAGCTCGGCTTCGTCAACGCGGGCGCCCGCGACAACTTCGCGAGCAGCGGCAGCGAGGACGTGCTGCGACAGGCGCTGACCGAGCAGTTCGGCGTGCAGTGGCGGGTCGAGGCGATCGTCGACCCGACGGGCGGCGGCGGTGCGGCTCCGCCCGGCACCGGGTACGGCGGCGGCCAGGCGGGCGGCTACGGCGCCCCCGCGGCGTCCGGCTACGGCGCCCCCGCTCCCGCGGCCCCGGCCCGCCCTGCGCCCGCCCAGCAGGCTCCGGTGGCGGCCCCCGCCCAGAGCCCGCCGCCGCCCACTCCGACGGCCCCCTCCCGCCCTGCACCCGCCGCGCCCGAGCCGCCGCCGGTGGCCCCCGAGGACGACATCCCCGAGGAGGACGACCCCGACCTCGACGAGTCGGCCCTCTCCGGCCACGAACTGATCGTCAAGGAACTGGGGGCGACGGTGGTGGAGGAGATCCAGAACGAGTGACGCGTGGCGGGCGCCGACGGCTCGGAGGCCGCGGGCCGGCGGGGGTTCCCCGCGCAGTTCCCCGCGCCCCTGGGTTTCTCGGCGCATCCGGGGTCGGAGAGCGAGACCCCCTCGACCGCCCAACCCGTCCGGCGTGTGAGGCAGCAACCACCCCCCAGCCCGTTTGGTGTGTGAGGCAGCAACCACCCCCTAGCCCGTCCGGCGTTTGAGGACGAGGCCGTTCAGGCCGAAGCGGGGGTTTGGGGGCGGCAGCCCCCAAGAGCGGCCACCTCAGCAGGCGGCAACACCCAGCTGAGCCCCCTTGGAGGAACCTCCAGTCGGCCCACCCGGCTACGCTGGCCCCCGTGAAGGTCCTCGTCATCGGCAGCGGCGCCCGCGAACACGCCCTGTGCCGCTCTCTGTCCCTCGATTCCGACGTCACCGCGCTGCACTGCGCCCCCGGCAACGCCGGCATCGCCGAGGTGGCCGAGCTGCACCAGGTCGATGCCCTGGACGGCGGGGCCGTGGCCTCGCTCGCCCTGGAACTCGGCGCCGACCTCGTGGTCGTCGGCCCGGAGGCCCCCCTCGTCGCCGGGGTCGCCGACGCCGTGCGCGAGGCGGGCATCCCGGTCTTCGGCCCCTCCGGGGAGGCCGCGCGGATCGAAGGGTCCAAGGCGTTCGCCAAGGACGTGATGGCGGGGGCCGGAGTCCCCACCGCCCGTTCGTACGTCTGCACAAACGCCGAGGAGGTCGCCGAGGCGCTGGACGCCTTCGGCGCGCCGTACGTCGTGAAGGACGACGGCCTCGCCGCCGGGAAGGGCGTCGTGGTCACGGACGACCTGGACGCCGCCAAGGCGCACGCCGCGGCCTGCGACCGCGTCGTCATCGAGGAGTTCCTGGACGGCCCCGAGGTCTCCCTCTTCGCGATCACCGACGGCGAGACGGTCCTCCCGCTCCAGCCCGCCCAGGACTTCAAGCGCGCCCTGGACGGCGACGAGGGGCCGAACACGGGTGGCATGGGGGCCTACTCCCCGCTGCCCTGGGCCGACCCCAAGCTCGTCGACGAGGTGCTGGAGACCGTCCTGCAGCCGACCGTCGACGAGATGCAGCGCCGCGGCACCCCGTTCTCCGGTCTGCTCTACGCCGGCCTCGCGATCACCTCGCGCGGTGTGCGGGTCATCGAGTTCAACGCCCGCTTCGGCGACCCGGAGACCCAGGTGGTCCTCGCCCGCCTGCAGACCCCGCTGGCCGGTGTCCTGCTCGCCGCCGCGAACGGCACCCTCGCCGACCTTCCGTCGCTGCGCTGGCGCGACGACGCCGCCGTCACCGTCGTCGTCGCCTCGCACAACTACCCGGACACCCCGCGCACCGGCGACCCCATCACCGGCCTCGACGAGATCGCCGCCGAGGACGCGCCGCACGCCTACGTCCTGCACGCGGGGACGAAGCGCGCCGGCGACGACGTCGTCAGCGCCGGCGGCCGCGTCCTCTCGGTCACGGCGACCGGCGCGGACCTGACCCAGGCCCGTGAGCGGGCGTACGCGGCGGTGGCGCGGATCGGCCTCGACGGCTCCCAGCACCGTACGGACATCGCCGCGAAGGCGGCGGCGGAGGCCTGAGCGCCGACGAAGAGTTTTTCCGCAGCCCCTTGTTCCTGTTGTTCCTGATCAGGCCCCGGACCCGAAATCCGGGGCCTGATCGTTGCTGTCTGTCGATCACCTCTGACCAAAGCCATTCCATCGAGTGACCGATGCCCCATCCGGCTGACGGGGGCCGAGGCCCCAACTAGGGTGCGGCGCAGGCGTTCCGGCACTTGGCCCACCGGCATTGCGATGTCACTGGCGGGTGCCACAGTGGGGGAGTGAGCAACAGCCAGGACAGGCCGAGGACAGCAGGGAGGGGGTGAGGTCCGGACGTGACCAGTACCGGTATCGGTGCGGAGGCGGGAGCGCAGGCAGCGCGTACCCGGGCCCTGGCCGTGCTGCGCATCCGCGGCCGGGCCCTGGCCGTGGCGCTGCTCCCCGCCGCGGCCACGGTGATCCTGCTGACCGGCGGCTCCACCGGCCACTTCGTCGGCCCTGGCTGGGACACCGCCCGCTGGATCGTCGCCGTCCTCGCCGCCCTCGTGCTGCTGGCCGCCGCCGGCATCGCCCTGGTCGTGTCCCGCGCCCGCCCGGCCGTGACCCCCACGGTCCCGATCCCGGAGGAGTCCGCCCCGGACCTGTACCGGATGGTGCGCGACCTCGCCGACCGCCTGGACGTGCCGGCGCCCTCCGCCATAGCGCTCACCCCGGACTGCGACAGCTGGCTGGAGGACCGCACCCACCCGGCCCACGGCCCGCCCGCGCCCAAGGGCGGCGACGAGCTCGGCACCCCCGGCCCGCACCGCCGCACCATGGCCGCGCCCGTCCTCGTCATCGGCTCCCCGTTCCTGTGGTGGATGCGCGTCGGCGAGCTGCGCGCGGTCCTCGCCCCGGTCGTCGCCGGCACGGGACCCTCGGCGCAACCGGACATAGCCGCCGCCCGCCGTTTCGTACGGGGCCTGGACGCGGCGGTGGCCGTCTCCGCGACGCCCGGCCGATGTCCGGGCACCCGCCTGCTCTGCGCGGGTGTCGGCTGGGTGGCCCGGCTGCTGCTGCGCGGCTGCCGGGAGCACGCGGCGCTGATGGAGCGCGGGGTCGCCGCGGCGGCCGCCGAGCGGGCCCAGGCCGTGGACTACGGACTGCGGATCGTCGCCCAGGAACAGGTCGGTCTCGCGTACGCCGGCTGGGACCGCCTGCTCACCCGGGTCGCGCTGCCCGCCTGGCGGATGGGCCGCTGGCCCTCCCGGCTGGACGCGGGCGTGGTCGCGGCCCTCACCGAGCTGTCCCGGCGCGACCGGCTGGCCGAGGGCTTCGCCTCCCGGCTGGGCGAGCGGCCCGCCTGCGACCTGCTGGAGGAGCCGGGCCTGGTGGACGAGGCCGCCTCGCTGCTCGCCGCCCGCCTCTTCCACGGCGGTCCCGCCGAGCCCGGACCGGCCTGGTCGCCGGTGGACTGGCTGGAGTATCCGGACGAGGTCGTCGACCGCACCTGGCGCACCGAGGCGGCCCGCCTGCACCGCGTCCTGGACGCCCTCGGCGTCCGTGCCACCCTCGACCCCGCCGCCCCGGACCCCGGCGGCCCCACCCTGGCCCGTGTCCTGGACCACCTGACCGACCCGTCCGCCCCCGGCAGGCGCCCGTGCCCTCCGGCGTACGACGACGACCCCCGCACCCCCGGCTACGACGAGGAAGCGGAGGAGCCCACCGGCACCGAACGCAGCGCCACCCTCGCCGCCGGCCTCACCGCGGCCCTCGCCCGCGAGGAGCGCGCGGAAGCGGCCGACGCCGCGCGCCCCGGCTGCCCCGCCCCGGCCGGCCAGGCCGGCTCCGGCAGCCCCTTCTGGGACGACGGCGCACTGCCCCTCTTTCCGCTCCAGCCCCCGCGCACCGCCCGCGAGCTCCTCGCCGACCACGTCAAGGCGATGGTGTGCTGCGCGGCCGTGGACACCGCCGGAGCCACTCCCGGCCTGGACTGGCTCGACGGCCCGTCCCTGCTGGTCGACGGCGAGCGGGCCGCCGACCTGACGTCCAGAGTCCTCAGCCTCGTCGAGGAGGGAGACCCGGCCCCGCTGCGGGCCTGGCTGGTCGAGTCCGGAATACGTCCCGAGAAACCGGTCCGACTCGTCTGACCTCGGCGTTTCGACGCTTTGGCGGAGCGAAGTGTTCCACTTCAGGCAAATTCGCAACGAACCGTGACCGGACGCGTGCGTTATGTGATGTGCTGGGACCGTTCGCGGATGTGGCAAGCGCGTCCGACATAAGACAGACGCCACAGTCACAGCGCGAAACGGCGCCGCGCCCCGGATCACAACCGCGCGCAACCAGGCACAACCAGGCGCAACCAGGCACAACGGGAAAGAACCACGCACACATCGCACATCGGCTCGGATCAGCACACTTCACGGGGGCACGAGGGAGGGGAGCCACCATGGCATCGGACCACATCCGCCGCTGGGAGTCGGGAGCACTCGCGCACGCCGTCACGGACCCCTTCGGCCAGGGTCCCGTCCCCTGGCTGCGTGGCAGCGAGACCTATTTCGACGACACCGGTCATGTCGTCCCCTGGTACGTGGACCCCAGCCGGCCGCAGCCCACCGGCGAGAACCCCAGGGTCCCCGCACCGCGCACCGCCGTCGGCGGCCCGCGCTCGGCGGACGACGTGCACCGCCAGATCAAGGGGTTCACCTCGACCGGCGCGGTCGCCCCGGGCGAGGCCGTCGACTTCCACATCACCGTCGACCCGCCGCAGGAATTCAGCGTCGACGTCTACCGCATCGGCCACTACGGCGGTGACGGCGCATCCAAGATCACCACCAGCCCCCGGCTGTCCGGCATCGTCCAGCCCCCGCCGCTGGCCGCCGACCGCACGGTCTCCTGCCACCACTGGTGGCTGTCCTGGCGGCTGCAGGTTCCGTCGTACTGGAGCATCGGCGCGTATGTCGCCGTGCTCACCACGGCCGACGGCTACCGCTCCCACGTGCCCTTCACGATCCGCGACAACCACCCGGCCGACCTGCTGCTCCTGCTGCCGGACATCACCTGGCAGGCGTACAACCTCTACCCCGAGGACGGCCACACCGGGGCCAGCCTCTACCACGCCTGGGACGAGCGGGGCCGGCTGCTCGGCGAGGCCGACGCGGCGACCACCGTCTCCTTCGACCGGCCGTACGCCGGCGCCGGCCTGCCCCTGCACGTCGGCCACGCCTACGACTTCATCCGCTGGGCCGAGCGCTACGGCTACGACCTCGCCTACGCCGACGCCCGCGACCTGCACGCCGGCCGCGTCGACCCCACCCGCTACCGGGGCCTGGTCTTCCCGGGCCACGACGAGTACTGGTCCCCGCAGATGCGCCGCACGGTCGAACTGGCCCGCGACAGCGGCACGAGCCTTGTCTTCCTCTCCGCCAACACCATGTACTGGCAGGTGGAGTTGGGCCCCTCCCCGTCCGGGGTCGCGAACCGCCTGCTGACCTGCCGAAAACGCAGGGGCCCGGGAAAGCCCGTGCTCTGGCGCGAGATCGACCGGCCCGAACAGCAGACGGTCGGCATCCAGTACGCGGGCCGGGTGCCCGAGCCGTACCCCCTGATCGTGCGCAACGCGGGGCACTGGCTCTGGGAGGCCACCGGCGCGCACGAGCGCGACGAGCTCCCCGGCCTGGTGGCCGGCGAGGCCGACCGCTACTTCCCGCGCACCGCGCTGCCCGAGCACGAGGCGCGCATCCTGCTCGCCCACTCCCCCTACACCGACAACGACGGCGCGCTCCGCCACCAGGAGACCTCGCTCTACCGCGCCCCCTCCGGCGCCCTGGTCTTCGCCTCCGGCACCTTCGCCTGGTCCCCGGCCCTGGACCGCCCCGGCCATGTCGACCCCCGCGTCCAGCGCGCCACAGCCAACCTCCTGGACCGCATCTGCAAACACGACTGACCCGCACAGGCGTCCGCGTGGCCCCCGTGTCCGTGCGCAACCCGGCATACGGGAGAATCGAGGGCACCTGTACAGAACCACGGGGAGGAACCGTGTCCGGATTCGTCGAAAAGCCCGAGCCCGTGGAGGTGCCGGGTCTGGTGCATCTGCACACCGGCAAGGTGCGCGAGCTGTACCAGAACACGGCCGGCGACCTCGTGATGGTCGCCAGCGACCGCCTGTCCGCGTACGACTGGGTGCTGCCGTCCGAGATCCCCGACAAGGGCCGGGTGCTCACCCAGCTCTCCCTGTGGTGGTTCGACAAGCTCGCCGACCTGGCCCCCAACCACGTCATCAGCACGGAGCTGCCCGAGGGCGCCCCCGCCGACTGGGCGGGCCGCACCCTGATCTGCAAGTCCCTGAAGATGCTCCCGGTCGAGTGCGTGGCCCGCGGCTACCTCACCGGCTCGGGCCTCGCCGAGTACCAGGAGTCCCGCACGGTCTGCGGCCTCGCCCTGCCCGAGGGCCTGGTCGACGGCTCCGAGCTGCCCGCCCCGATCTTCACCCCGGCCACCAAGGCCGAGGTCGGCGAGCACGACGAGAACGTGTCGTACGAGGAGGTCGCCCGCCAGGTCGGCGCCGAGACCGCCGCCCAGCTGCGCCAGGCCACCCTCGCGGTGTACGGGCGGGCCCGGGACATCGCCCGGGACCGGGGGATCATCCTGGCCGACACGAAGTTCGAGTTCGGCTTCGACAACGACACCCTCGTCCTCGCCGACGAGGTCCTCACCCCGGACTCGTCCCGCTTCTGGCCGGCCGACGAGTGGCAGCCGGGCCGCGCCCAGCCGTCGTTCGACAAGCAGTACGTGCGCGACTGGCTGACCTCGGCGGAGTCCGGCTGGGACCGCAGGAGCGAGCAGCCCCCGCCGCCGCTGCCGGAGCAGGTGGTCGAGGCGACCCGCGCGAAGTACATCGAGGCGTACGAGCGGCTGACGGGCAACACCTGGTCGTGAACGCGGAAGGCCCCCGGCGGAAACCGGGGGCCTTCTCTTCTGAGCGGACGACGAGGCTCGAACTCGCGACCTCAACCTTGGCAAGGTTGCGCTCTACCAACTGAGCTACGTCCGCATGCGCCGTGGCGCGAGAGCAACTATACCCAACCTCGCTCCCGCGCGAGACGCACTGCCGCATGACGGTTCTCCGCACCGAGCTTGGTGACGGCCGAGGAGAGATAGTTCCGCACGGTCCCCGGCGACAGCGCGGCCCGCTCGGCGATCTCCGCGACCGGTGCCCCGTCGGCCGCCAGCTCCAGCACCTCGGCCTCCCGCGCGGTCAGCGGCGAGTCCCCGGCGGAGATCGCGTCGGCGGCCAACTCCGGGTCGATGTAGCGGTTTCCGGCGTGCACGGTCCGGATGATCTCCGCGAGCCGCTGCGCACTCACCGTCTTCGGGACGAACCCCCGCACACCGGCGGCCAGCGCTCGTTTCAGATGGCCGGGCCGCCCGTGACCGGTGACGATCAGCACCTGGCAGGCGGGCAGTTCGGTGCGCAGCGATGTGGCGACCCTCACACCGTCCGCGCCGGGCATCTGGAGGTCGAGCACCGCCACATCGGGGCGATGGGCCCGCGCCATGGCGAGCGCCTCCGGGCCGGTGGCCGCCTCGGCGACGACGACCAGGTCGTCCTCCAGGCCGAGCAGCGCGGCCAGCGCGCCCCGGATCAGATGCTCGTCGTCCGCGAGCAACAGCCGTACCGGAGACGTCATGAAGTGACTCCACTCACACTCGCATCAGCCGTGCGACCGGACAGCGGCACCGATGCCACCACCCGGAACCCGTCCGCTCCCACCGGCCCGGCCTCCAGCGTCCCGTCGACCACCGCGAGCCGCTCCCGCAGCCCGGCGAGCCCGGAGCCCCCGCTCCCGCCACGGTCCTGGCCCGTGCCACTCCCGCGCACCACGACCCCGTCGTTCTCCACCGTCAGCACCACACACCCCTCCCGCACCTTCAGTCCCACCGAGCACCGCCCCGCGTCCCCGTGCCGCAGCACGTTGGTGGTCGCCTCCCGCACCACCCACCCGAGCGCCGACTGGACCTCGGCGGGCAGCCCGCCGGTGTCGCCGGTCACCTCGCAGGAGATCCCCGCCGCCGTCAACACCCCCCGTGCACCGGCGAGTTCGGACCCCAGGTCGGCGTCCCGGTACCCCCGTACGACATCGCGCACCTCCCGCTGCGACTCCTGTGCGATCCGCTGCACCTCGATCATCTGCTCCACGGCCTCGGGCCGTTCGCGCCGGGCCAGCTGCACGGCCAGCTCGCTCTTGAGCGCGATGACGGCGAGGTTCCGGCCGAGCACGTCGTGCAGATCGCGCCCGAACCGCAGCCGTTCCTCGGCGACGGCGAGCCGGGCGCGGGTCTCCCGGGCCTCGTCGAGTTCGTAGACGGCGTTCAGCAGCCAGACGGAGAAGATCGCGGTGAAGGCGAGGAAGGCACTGCCGAGGAACACCACGAACGCGGTGACCAGCGCGGTCGGCGCGGGATAGCCCAGCGGGAAGGAGACGGCCCCCGCCCCGCACGCGAAGCCCGCGACGAGCGACAGCACGCGCCTGCGGTTGCGCACCCCCAGCGTCATGGTCCCGGCGCCGAAGGCCAGCACCCCGGTGAAGACGGTGCCGGCGGCGGCGCCCAGGTCCGGGCCGGAGCCGTGCTTGCGCAGGACGAGCACGACGACGGCGATGGCGTAGGTCGCCGTGCCGAGTGCCCAGAGCAGCCGCACCGGCTGGTCCCGGCGGCCCCGCGTCCAGTCCAGGGCCCGGGAGGCGGTCACCGCGCAGAGCAGTGCATGGCCGACGACCATCGCCATCATCCAGCCTGCGAGGTCCGCCCCCGCCTGCGCGAAGACCGGCAGCCCGATCGCCGCGACCTCGACCACCGCGAAGAAGTGGAACGACCACCGCGTGTACGTCTCGACCTTGGCGGGTGTGGTCTTCCCCCGCCACCAGGCACCTGCCCCGCTCATCCCGGTCCCGTTCCCCTCAGCGCCGAGGTTCCCAGCGGAACCACCGCCGTACAGCAAACACCGCGACCACGGTCCAGGCCAGCGCGGTGAGGACGGTGACCAGGGTCTGGTCCGCGCTCAGCTCGCCCGTCCAGCCGGCCCGGACCAGCCGGACGGCCGGGGAGAGCGGGAGGAGTTCGCCGGCCTTGGCGACCCGGTCGGGCAGGGCGTCCGCCGGGACGGCGATGCCCGAGCCCAGCATGGAGACGAAGACCAGGGGCAGCGCGGTGACCTGGGCGCTCTCGGTGGTCCGGGTGAAGGCTGCGGTGAGCGCGGCGAGCGCGGCACTGATCAGCAGCCCGAGGACGAGTCCGAGCAGGGTGAGGTACGGCGCCGCGGGCGCGCCCGCGTGGAGCAGCACCGTGCAGCCGACGGTCAGGACCAGCGCCTGCGCCAGGCCCAGGCAGACGGCGGGCAGGGCGGTCCCGGCGAGGATCTCCGCGTCGGACAGCTCGCCGGTGCGCAGCCGTTTGAGGACCAGTTCCTCGCGGCGGGCCACGTAGGCACTCACCAGGGAGGTGTACACGGCGAAGAGGAAGGAGAAGCCGATCGCGGCGGTCAGCATCAGGATGCCGATGTTCAGCCCTTTGCCCTTGAGGTCGAACTGGGCGATCGCGGGCCGTACGGTGATCGGCAGGGAGAGCGGCACGAGCAGCGCGACGAGCACCGCACTGCGGTTGCGGCCGAGGAGCAGCAGTTCGGCACGGGCGAGGGCGCCCAGCCGGCGACGGACCACGGCGCCCGTCGCCCGGATCCCCCCGAGAGCCGGCGCGTTCGGCGCGTTCATACGGCCGCCTCCTTCGCGATTCCCAGGAACGCCTCCTCCAGCGAGGCCGACCGCACCTCAAGGCGGCCCAGCTCGACCCCGGTCCGCTCGGCCCAGGTCAGCACTCCGGTGGCGGTGCGCTGCACCTCGCGCGTCCGCAGCCGTACGGCCCGGCCCTCGGCCTCGTGTCCGCACACGCCGAGTGCGGCGAGCGGCGGCAGGTCTCCGAGGAAGTACCCGTTGGGCAGTTCGAAGGAGATCCGCGCGGGCCGGCCCGCGGTCACCTCGGCCGGTGTCCCGGCGGCCGCGATGCGCCCCTCGTGCAGGATCGCGAGCCGGTCGGCGAGGTCCTCGGCCTCCTCCAGGTAGTGCGTGGTGAGCAGGACGGAGGTCCCGGCATCGCGCAGGGCGCGCACCAACTCCCAGGTGTCCCGGCGCCCTTCGGCGTCGAGTCCGGTCGTCGGCTCGTCCAGGAACAGCACCTCGGGCCGTCCGAGCAGCGCGAGTGCCAGGTCGAGGCGGCGGCGCTCCCCGCCGGAGAGCTGTTTGACCCGGACCTCCGCCCTGCCGCCGAGCCCGACCAGGCCGAGCGCCTCGGCCGCGGGCCGGGCTCTGGTCGTACAGCCGGCCCACATCCGTACCGTCTCGCCGACGGTCAGTTCGGAGGGGAAGCCGCCTTCCTGGAGCATCACGCCGGTGCGCGGGCGTACGGCGGCCCGCTCCCGGTGCGGATCGTGGCCCAGCACCCGCACCCGGCCCCCGTCCGGCGGCGTGAGTCCTTCCAGCAGTTCGACCGTCGATGTCTTTCCGGCGCCGTTGGTGCCGAGCAGCGCGAAGATCTCCCCGCGGGCCACGGAGAAGGTGATTCCGCGGACCGCCTGGAACCCGCCCCCGTAGACACGCCGGAGATCTGTGACCTCAATCACGTGTTCGTAGTCCATGGCTCCAGCGTCTCCGCTGCCGTGGCCCGGGAGCAGTGCGCGGTGTCATCACTCGCCATGACAAATGTCAGTGCGGGTGGGCGCATGAAAAAACCCCAGTCATATGACTGGGGTTTCCTCCATGAGCTGGAGCGGACGACGAGGCTCGAACTCGCGACCTCAACCTTGGCAAGGTTGCGCTCTACCAACTGAGCTACGTCCGCACTGCTCCCGACCGGCTCCCACCGATCGGTGCGAGCACCAGCCTACCTGATCCACAAGCATGCTCAGGACCGGCGGTGCAGAGCGGGTGACAGGAATTGCACACTGCGCCTTCCCCCTGGAAGGGGGATGTTCTGCTACTGAACTACACCCGCGTGTACTCCGTGGGCTCCGGCTTTTCGACCGTGTCCCTCGGCGTGCTCCAGACATTAGCTGATCAGCAGGGGGGTAGCGCAAGTCGGCTGCCCCCAGGGGCGGCTGACGCACCCTGAGGGCAGCCGGCCGCCCTCTCACTGGGCGGCGCTGAACGCCTCGTACACCTTCTTCGGGATGCGGCCGCGGGCCGGGACATCCATCTTGTTCGCCTGCGCCCAGGCGCGGACGGCCGCCGGGTCGGGGGCGACCTCCGTCTGCTTGTACGCCTTGCCCGACTTCGACCGCTTGCGGCCGGCGACCACGTACGGCTCCAGGGCCGTGCGCAGTTTCTTGGCGTTCGCTTGATTCAGATCGATCTCGTACGACTTGCCGTCGAGTCCGAAGGCGATCGTTTCCGCCGCTTCCGAGCCGTCGATGTCGTCAAAGAGAGTGACCACGACCTTCTGCGCCACGAATATTCGGTCCCTTCGTGTGGCACGTCTATACAGCTCATCGTCAGCACATCGGTGATGACCGCGATGGCGGGAGATGACGTGCCGAGTATCGGCTATTGCCAATTCATTTGTACAGTGCCTGGCAATACAAAGTGAAGCCCGACTAAATCCGTCCGGCGTGTCCCGGCGCAATAGATGTCACGGGCGAACCCGGGGAACTTTCCCAGAACTTTTCGTGCGGATCCGCCGCCGTCACCCGATCGTGATGCGGCTCACGTAGTTTCCTACAACTCTACCCGCGTAGAAATTTTGTGCGGGTAGTCTGAAGACACCGGTCGGGGACACCGACGGGTATCACGGGTATCTGCTCAGCAGTCAGCACCACAACACCGGGAGTGCCAGTGGCACGCGTCGTAGTCGACGTCATGCTCAAGCCGGAGATCCTCGACCCCCAGGGCCAGGCGGTCCAGCGTGCGCTGCCGCGCCTGGGTTTCGAGGGCATCTCCGACGTACGTCAGGGAAAGCGATTCGAACTGGAAGTTGACGGACCGGTCGACGAGGCTGCGCTCGCCCGCATCCATGATCTTGCGGAATCCTTCCTCGCCAACACCGTGATCGAGGACTTCACCGTCAAGGTGGAGGAAGTCGCGGAGGCGGCGAAGTGACCGCTCGTATTGGCGTCGTCACTTTCCCGGGAAGCCTCGACGACCGTGACACCCAGCGCGCGATCCGTCTCGCGGGTGCGGAACCTGTCGCTCTCTGGCACAAGGACAAGGACCTCCACCAGGTCGACGCGGTGGTTCTTCCCGGTGGTTTCTCCTACGGCGACTATCTGCGGGCCGGCGCCATCTCCCGCTTCTCGCCGGTGATGGAGACCGTCATCGAGCAGGCGAAGGCCGGCCTCCCGGTCCTCGGTATCTGCAACGGCTTCCAGGTCCTCACCGAGGCGCACCTGCTCCCCGGCGCGATGCTCGGCAACAACCACCTCCACTTCATCTGCCGCGACCAGAAGCTGCGGGTGGAGAACGCGGACACCGCCTGGACGGCCGACTACCGCGCGGGCCAGGAGATTCACATCCCGCTGAAGAACATGGACGGCCGGTACGTCGCCGACGAGTACACGCTCGACAAGCTGGAGGCCGAGGGCCGGGTCGTGTTCCGGTACGTCGACTTCAATCCGAACGGCTCGCTGCGCGACATCGCCGGCATCACCAACGAGGCCGGGAACGTCGTCGGCCTCATGCCGCACCCCGAGCACGCCGTCGAGCCGCTGATCGGCACGGGCCGTACCGACGGCCTCCCCTTCTTCACCTCGATCCTCAAGAAGCTGGTGGGCGCATGAGCCGGACGCCTCTGGACACGGTCGAGCACGCGGCCGCGACCCCCGACGTCGAGCTGCCCTGGGCCGAACTCGGCCTGAAGAAGGACGAGTACGAGCGGGTGGTGGAGATCCTCGGCCGCCGCCCGACCGGCGCCGAGCTCGCCATGTACTCGGTCATGTGGTCCGAGCACTGCTCGTACAAGTCCTCGAAGGTCCACCTCCGCCAGTTCGGCGAGAAGGCGCCGCAGAGCGACGCGCTGCTCGTCGGCATCGGCGAGAACGCGGGCGTGGTCGACGTCGGCCAGGGCTACGCGGTCACCTTCAAGGTCGAGTCGCACAACCACCCCTCGTACGTGGAGCCGTACCAGGGCGCCGCGACCGGTGTCGGCGGCATCGTCCGCGACATCATCGCGATGGGCGCCCGGCCGGTGGCCGTGGTCGACCCGCTGCGCTTCGGCGCCGCCGACCACCCCGACACCAAGCGCGTCCTGCCGGGTGTCGTCGCCGGCATCGGCGGCTACGGCAACTGCCTGGGCCTGCCCAACATCGGCGGCGAGGTCGTCTTCGACGCCTGCTACCAGGGCAACCCGCTGGTCAACGCGGGTGCCATCGGCGTGATGCGGCACGAGGACATCCACCTCGCCAAGGCCTCCGGCGCGGGCAACCAGGTCATCCTGTACGGCGCCCGGACCGGCGGCGACGGCATCGGCGGCGCGTCGATCCTCGCGAGCGAGACCTTCGACGACGCCAAGCCGTCCAAGCGCCCCGCCGTCCAGGTCGGCGACCCCTTCCAGGAGAAGCTCCTCATCGAGTGCACCCTGGAGGCCTTCCGGGAGAAGCTCGTCGTCGGCATCCAGGACCTCGGCGCGGCCGGTCTGTCCTGCGCCACCTCCGAGCTCGCCTCGAACGGCTCCGGCGGCATGACCGTCACCCTCGACGACGTCCCGCTGCGCGACTCCACGCTCTCGCCCGAGGAGATCCTCATGAGCGAGTCGCAGGAACGCATGTGCGCGGTGGTCGAGCCGGCCAAGGTCGCCCGCTTCCTGGAGATCTGCGAGAAGTGGGACGTCATCGCCACCGTCATCGGCGAGGTGACCGACGGCGACCGTCTTGAGATCTTCTGGCACGGCGAGAAGATCGTCGACGTCGACCCGCGCACGGTCGCCCACGACGGCCCGGTCTACGAGCGCCCCTACGCCCGCCCGTCCTGGCAGGACGAACTCCAGGCGGACGACGCGAACAAGCTCGCGCGCCCGGCCGACAGCGCGGAACTCCGCGCGCAGGTCCTTCAACTGGTGGGCTCCCCCAACCAGGCCTCCAAGAAGTGGATCACCTCCCAGTACGACCACTTCGTGCAGGGCAACACGGTCCTCGCCCAGCCCGAGGACTCCGGCATGATCCGCGTCGACGAGGCGACCGGCCTCGGCGTCGCCATCGCCACGGACGGCAACGGCCGCTACGCCAAGCTCGACCCGTACGCGGGCGCCCAGCTGGCCCTGGCCGAGGCCTACCGCAACGTGGCCACGACCGGTGCCAAGCCGCTCGCGGTCTCCGACTGCCTGAACTTCGGCTCGCCCGAGGACCCGGCGGTCATGTGGCAGTTCGCAGAGGCCGTGCGCGGTCTCGCCGACGGCTGCCTCCAGCTGGGCACCCCGGTGACCGGCGGCAACGTCTCGCTCTACAACCAGACCGGCGAGGCGGCCATCCACCCGACCCCGGTGGTCGCGGTCCTCGGCGTGATCGACGACGTGGCCCGCCGCACGCCGGTCGCCTTCCAGGAGGAGGGCCAGCTGCTCTACCTCCTCGGCGACACCCGTGAGGAGTTCGGCGGCTCGGCCTGGTCCCAGGTCGTCCACGACCACCTCGGCGGCCTGCCGCCGAAGGTCGACCTGGAGCGGGAGCGGCTGCTCGCCGAGATCCTGATCTCCGCCTCCCGCGACGGCATGATCGACTCGGCGCACGACCTGTCCGACGGCGGTCTGATCCAGGCCGTGGTCGAGTCCGCGCTGCTCGGCGGCAAGGGCGCGCGGCTGGTCGTACCGGACGGACTCGACGCGTTCACGTTCCTGCTCTCCGAGTCGGCCGGGCGCGCGATCGTCGCGGTGCCGCGCTCGGAGGAGGTCCGCTTCAACGACATGTGCGGCGCGCGCGGCCTTCCGGTCACCCGCATCGGTGTCGTCGACGGGGACTCGGTGGAGATCCAGGGCGAGTTCGAACTCCCCCTGACCGAGCTCCGTGAGGCACACGAGGGGACGATCGAGGCGCTGCTGGCGTAGCCGGCCGCACGACGACGAAGGCCCCGCCCGGATGTTTTTGGGCGGGGCCTTCTCGGCTCAACGGACGTAGTTCTTGAGGATCTCCGTGTCGAGTTCGATGCCCATCGGCTCGGGGAGGACCACCTTCTCGCCGAACTTCGCGGTGTGGACGGCGCGGTAGCCGCCGATCTGCCGGTCCGGGCCGCTGTGCACCGTGACCGTGCAGGAGTCGCGGTCGATCAGGAGGTACAGGGGGATCCCGGCCTGGCCGTACGCGGTCGGCTTCTCGTGCCGGTCCCGTCGGTCCGTGTCCGAGTCGTACGAGGTGATCTCGACGACCATGAGCGCGCCGTCCGGGTCGGCCCACTCGCCGTGTCCCGCGAAGTGGGCCTCCGGCGCGAGTACTGCGTCCGGCCTCGCCCTGCCTTCTCGACAGGCCTCCACCCGGAGCCCTCGGCCGTAGTACAGGTCCAGGTCGGGCCTGGTCTGCATACAGCGCCGGGCCAGCCAGGACACCATGGTGCTGTGGTCCCCGTCCGCCGCCTTCTTGACCCCGATCCGTCCGTTGGCGAACTCCAACGTGACGGTCTCGGGAGCCGCGGAGGCGATCGTTTCGAACTCCTCCACCGACATCTGAGACGCGCGCTCGGCCGTCATGCTGCACCCCCTTCCAGGCGAAGACCAGTGTTGTCAGGCTCCGGCGGTGCGGGGCGGGTTTCGCCGCGGATCACACCCACGGGTGATCACCCCGGCTGCGTCAGGCGTGCCCGGACAGCGGTGCGGTCGATGTCGAGTTCGGCCAGGAGTTCCGCCGCGGGATCGGGTCGCTCGCAGTCGAGCAGGGCCAGCAGCAGGTGTTCCGGTGTGATGCGGCGGCTGCGGGCCTTCTTCGTCTCGGCCAGGGCGCGAGGAAGGACCGCGCGGGCGCCCGAGGTGAAGGGGGTGCGCTTGCGCGAGGCGGGAACCGGTGCCCGCTCGATCCCCTGGACGTCGATGCCGACGACGGCCAGCGCGGACCGGTCGAGGGCGTCGAGGGCGGAGCGAGCGGTCTCCAGATCGGTGCCGAGGGCCCGGACCGCGCCGGGATCGTGCAGCACCCCCAGGAGGAGGTGTTCGGTACCGATGCGGCGGTCGCCGCGCAGCGTGGTTTCTTCGAGCGCCGATGCGACGGTCGCCCGGGCCTCTGCCGCGAACTGTTCGAACATGGTCGTCTCACTTCCCGTACTTGGCGTGGACGGACTGCCGGGACACGCCGAGGGCGTCCCCGATCTGCTCCCAGGACCATCCCTGTTCCCTGGCGCGCGCGACCGCCGCCGCCTCGACCTGTTCGGCCAGCCGGTGCAGGGCACCCACGGCCCGCAGTCCCACCGCGGGGTCGTGCGACCTGAGGCGTTCTGAGAGATCTCC
The DNA here is from genome assembly GCF_002217755.1 of Streptomyces hyaluromycini. Classification (GTDB taxonomy): domain Bacteria; phylum Actinomycetota; class Actinomycetes; order Streptomycetales; family Streptomycetaceae; genus Streptomyces; species Streptomyces hyaluromycini. The sequence goes on from NZ_BCFL01000017.1 coordinate 1,048,841, forward strand.
TGCGTTCATGTGTGTCAGTCTGGATTGACACCCCTTTCCTTGTCAACCCAGACTGACAGAGAGGGGGTCGCATAGGCTCACCGCCATGCCTCAGGCCAAGAAGCGTGCCCGCAGTTACGACCCGGCCAGGACCCGTGCCGCGGTTCTCGCCCAGTTCGGCCATGTGAGAGCGGCCGTCGAGGGCCTAACCCCCGAGCAGCTCGCGCTCCCCACCCGGCTGGAGGGGTGGACCGTACGGGACCTCGCCGCCCACATCGGGATGGCGGTCACCGCCGTCCACCGGGCTCTGGACCAGCCGGAGCCGGCGAAGGCCGACGCGGTCCTCCTCGACTGGCCGTTCGGGACCTCCGGCAACGCCGCCGCCATCGCCGACTTCACCCGGCGCCTCGCCGCCGACCACCCCGACCTCGGCGCCTACCTCGCCGACGCCGACGCCGGCCTGCGCGCCCTGCTCGACGCACACCCCGGCACCCGGCTGCTCGCCACCAGCGCCGGCGCGCTCTCCCTCGACGACTACCTCGTCACCCGGGCCGTCGAACTGGTCGTCCACACCGACGACCTCAACGCGGCCGTGGCCGGGCTGGAGGTGCCGTACGACCGGCAGGCCCTGGCCGCCTGCACCCGGCTGCTCGCCGACGCGCTCGCCGTCAAGGCGCCCGGCGGCTCCACCGAGGTGCGGGTGCCGCCGTACGCCGTGGTGCAGTGCGTCGAAGGACCCCGGCACACCCGGGGCACCCCGCCGAACGTCGTCGAGACCGACCCGCTGACCTGGATCCGGCTGGCCGCCGGACGGCTGGCCTGGCAGGAGGCCGTGGCGGACGCCAGGGTCAGCGCCAGCGGGGAGCGGGCGGACCTCGGGGCGTACCTGCCCGTCATGGGGTGAGGAAACCCGTGAGGGAACCGATCGACCGGTGCGCGCCGTCGAAACGGCATGTACGGGTTGAAACAGCGCATGCGCCGTATGACCCTGACGGCGGCAGCGGCCGCCCTGCTCGTCCCGCTCGCGGTGGCCTGTGGCAGTGAGAGAGGTGTCTCCGTGGCGAGTCAACCGCCCGTGACCGGGATCGACTGGACCGTCGACAGCGTGACCGTCGACGGCACCACCCACCGCGCCCCGGCGCGCGCCCACGTGAAGATCGAGGACGGCCGGGCGGCCGGCAGCTTCGGGTGCAACCAGTTCAGCGCCACGGCTCAGATCACGGACGACCGGATCCGGCTGAGCCATGCCCGCACCACCCGGATGGCCTGCGACAACGCCCGGATGACCTTCGAGCGTGCGCTCGCCCGCACGCTCACCGCCGGGCCGCTGACCATGAAGGGCGAGGACGGGAAACTCACCCTCACCGCGGACGGCGGCGACCGTGTCCAGCTGTCCAGGGCATGACACGCGACAGGGGTGCCGCCCCCCGAATGATGTGCGACACCTCACTCAGGGATACCGTGTCTGGGGGTTGCGCCGGCACCGGTCCGCACGAACCGACGCCGCCTGGAGAAACCTCTCACCGTGCTGACCTGCGAAAATGGAGAAACCCACAACCGCGTCCGCGGGCGTAGATCCATTACGGCTGTGTATCCCCAATTCGGACCAGTGGTCGATCTCGCCTACACTCGGTGGCGTGCCACGTGGTGACGGTCTCCTCAATCACGATCTGCTCCCCGGTGAGAAGGGCCCCCAGGACGCTTGCGGCGTCTTCGGTGTCTGGGCTCCGGGCGAAGAGGTCGCCAAGCTCACGTACTTCGGGCTCTACGCCCTCCAGCATCGGGGTCAGGAATCCGCGGGAATCGCGGTCAGCAACGGCTCCCAGATCCTCGTCTTCAAGGACATGGGACTCGTCTCCCAGGTCTTCGACGAGACCTCGCTCGGTTCGCTCCAGGGTCATATCGCGGTCGGTCACGCCCGCTACTCGACCACCGGTGCCTCCGTGTGGGAGAACGCCCAGCCGACGTTCCGCGCCACCGCGCACGGCTCGATCGCGCTCGGCCACAACGGCAACCTCGTCAACACGGCGCAGCTCGCCGAGATGGTCGCCGAACTCCCGAAGGACCCGGGCGGCCGGTCCACCCGGGTCGCCGCCACCAACGACACCGACCTGCTCACCGCGCTCCTCGCGGCCCAGGTCGACGAGGACGGCAAGCCGCTGACCATCGAGGAGGCCGCGCACGCGGTCCTGCCGAAGGTCCGGGGCGCCTTCTCCCTCGTCTTCATGGACGAGCACACCCTCTATGCCGCCCGCGACCCGCAGGGGATCCGTCCTCTCGTCCTCGGCCGTCTTGAGCGCGGCTGGGTGATCGCCTCCGAGTCCGCCGCGCTCGACATCTGCGGCGCCAGCTTCGTCCGCGAGATCGAGCCGGGCGAGTTCGTCGCCATCGACGAGAACGGCCTGCGCACCTCGCGATTCGCTGACGCGAAGCCCAAGGGCTGTGTCTTCGAGTACGTGTACCTGGCCCGCCCCGACACCGACATCGCCGGGCGGAACGTCTACCTCTCCCGCGTGGAGATGGGCCGGAGGCTCGCCAAGGAAGCCCCGGTCGACGCCGACCTGGTGATAGCGACCCCGGAGTCCGGCACCCCGGCCGCCGTCGGCTACGCGGAGGCCTCCGGCATCCCCTTCGGTAACGGCCTGGTCAAGAACGCCTACGTCGGCCGGACCTTCATCCAGCCCTCGCAGACCATCCGGCAGCTCGGCATCCGCCTGAAGCTGAACCCGCTGAAGGAAGTCATCAAGGGCAAGCGCCTGGTCGTCGTCGACGACTCGATCGTGCGCGGCAACACCCAGCGCGCGCTCGTGCGGATGCTCCGGGAGGCGGGCGCCGCCGAGGTCCACATCCGGATCTCCTCGCCGCCGGTCAAGTGGCCGTGCTTCTTCGGCATCGACTTCGCCACCCGCGCCGAGCTCATCGCCAACGGCATGACCATCGAGGAGATCGGCACCTCGCTCGGAGCCGACTCGCTGGCGTACATCTCCATCGACGGCATGATCGAGGCGACCACCATCGCCAAGCCGAACCTCTGCCGTGCCTGCTTCGACGGCGAGTACCCGATGGAGCTCCCGGACCCCGAGCTGCTCGGCAAGCAGCTCCTGGAGACCGAGCTGGCGGCCGGTCCGGCAGCCACGGCCGCGGCCGACGCGATCCGTCGCCCGTAAGCCCTGTCATCAACCCGAAAGATCCCAGGCAATGTCTGAGAGCCCTGTTTCCGGTGCTTCCTACGCGGCTGCCGGTGTCGACATCGAGGCGGGCGACCGCGCCGTAGAGCTGATGAAGGAGTGGGTGAAGAAGACGCAGCGCCCCGAGGTCCTCGGTGGCCTCGGCGGCTTCGCCGGCCTCTTCGACGCCTCCGCCCTCAAGAACTACGAGCGCCCGCTGCTGGCCTCCGCCACGGACGGCGTGGGCACCAAGGTCGACATCGCCCGGCAGCTGGGTGTGTACGACACCATCGGCCACGACCTGGTCGCCATGGTCATGGACGACATCGTGGTGTGCGGTGCCGAGCCGCTGTTCATGACCGACTACATCTGCGTCGGCAAGGTCCACCCCGAGCGGGTCGCCGCCATCGTCAAGGGCATCGCCGAGGGCTGTGTGCTGGCCGGCTGCGCCCTGGTGGGCGGCGAGACGGCCGAGCACCCGGGCCTGCTCGGTGCGGACGACTTCGACGTGGCCGGCGCCGGTACGGGCGTCGTGGAGGCCGACCGGCTGCTCGGCGCGGATCGTATCCGTACGGGTGACGCGGTGATCGCCATGGCGTCCTCCGGGCTTCACTCGAACGGGTACTCCCTGGTCAGGCACGTCCTGCTGAACCAGGCGGGCCTCGCGCTCGACGCCCGCATCGAGGAGCTCGGCCGCACCCTCGGCGAGGAACTCCTGGAGCCGACCAAGATCTACTCGCTGGACTGCCTGGCCCTGATGCGCACGGCGGAGGTCCACGCCTTCAGCCACATCACCGGCGGCGGACTCGCCGCGAACCTGGCCCGGGTGATCCCGGACCACCTGCACGCCACCGTCGACCGCGCCACCTGGACCCCGGGTCCGATCTTCGACCTGGTCGGCCGCACCGGCAGCGTCGATCGGCTCGAACTGGAGAAGACGCTCAACATGGGCGTCGGCATGATCGCGATCGTCCCGCAGGAATCGGTGGAGGTGGCGCTGACCGCCCTGGCCGACCGCGGGGTCGAGGCCTGGGTGGCCGGCGAGATCACCGAGCGCGGCGAGCACACCACCGGAGCCGAACTGGTGGGGGACTACGCCTGACGGGCGGCCTCACGGACAGCTGTCAGCCGTATGGCAGCACGAAACCCGGTCCGGCGTAGGACCCCGGACCGGGTGAAGTGCAGTTGCTGCGAGAACCGCTGAGCCCACTGGGAGTGGTGCGTCAAGCTCCGCGACGATGCTGGGACGTCGGACCGGACTGGTCGTCCTCGTCCTCGTCGTCATCGTCGTCGTTATAGAGATCCGCGTACTGGGCGTACGGGTCGTCTTCGTCCTCGTCGTCGTCCTCGAACGGCTCGCCGTTCGGCGGCTGGCTCGAAGTCGATGCGCCCAGCTCGCTGGCCAGACGTGACAGGTCAGTCCCACCGCTGTTGTACTTCAGCTGGCGGGCGACCTTCGTCTGCTTGGCCTTGGCCCGGCCGCGCCCCATGGCTCGACCCCCTCGGTGACGGGGCTCGACGGCCCCAGAGTCTGACACGCGTTCATGATCCGGAACGGACTCTCCTCGGAGAGACCGGTCCGTAGGGCTTCCACGGTACCTGAGCCCGCGCCCATACGGTACGTCGCCCGCACCACGCGCCTGACTCCATGACCCGCGAGGCGCCCCGTCCCCGCTGGTCAACCACGATTTTAACCACTTCCTGGCGGACGACCCGCCGACGAACGTGAGAGTTCTCTCCAACTGTCCGCCGGCAGGTACCGGAAATCCGTCCGGAAACCCGGCGTCAGGTCAGCGTCCACCCGCCGTTGCCGCTTCGTGCATCCGCTGTTCGGCGATCCGGTCGGCCGCCGCGGCCGGCGGAATCCCGTCGTCCTTCGCACGTGCGAATATGGCCAGCGTGGTGTCGAAGATCTTCGCCGCCTTGGCCTTGCACCGGTCGAAGTCGAACCCGTGCAGCTCGTCGGCGACCTGGATGACCCCGCCCGCGTTCACCACGTAGTCCGGCGCGTAGAGGATCCCGCGGTCGGCGAGGTCCTTCTCGACGCCCGGGTGGGCGAGCTGGTTGTTGGCCGCACCGCACACCACCTGGGCGGTCAGCACCGGCACGGACGCGTCGCTCAGGGCGCCGCCGAGCGCGCAGGGGGCGTAGACGTCGAGGCCCTCGACCCGGATCAGGGCGTCGGTGTCGGCGGCCACGCGCACGGAAGGGTGCTTGTCGGCGATGCGCCGGACGGCTTCCGGGCGTACGTCGGTGATCACGACCTCGGCGCCCTCGTCCAGGAGGTGTTCCACCAGGTGGTGGCCGACCTTGCCGACGCCCGCGATGCCGACGGCACGGCCGCGCAGCGAGGGGTCGCCCCACAGGTGCTGGGCGCTGGCCCGCATGCCCTGGTAGACGCCGTAGGCGGTGAGCACGGAGGAGTCGCCGGCGCCGCCGTTCTCCGGGGAGCGGCCGGTGGTCCAGCGGCACTCTCGGGCCACCACGTCCATGTCGGCGACATACGTGCCGACGTCGCAGGCGGTGACGTACCGGCCGCCGAGCGAGGCCACGAACCGCCCGTAGGCGAGCAGCAGCTCCTCGGTCTTGTCGCGGTCCGGGTCCCCGATGATCACGGCCTTGCCGCCGCCGTGGTCGAGCCCGGCCATGGCGTTCTTGTACGACATCCCGCGCGCGAGGTTGAGGGCGTCGGCGACGGCCTCCTCCTCGTTGGCGTACGGGTAGAAGCGGGTGCCGCCGAGGGCGGGGCCCAGTGCGGTGGAGTGGATGGCGATGACGGCCTTGAGGCCGCTCTTGCGGTCCTGGCAGAGCACGACCTGCTCGTGACCGCCCTGGTCCGAGTGGAACAGGGTGTGCAGGACGCCGGTGGAAACGTCGGTCACTGTGGTGACTCCCGGTTGTGTCGCGTGTGTCGCGGCGGGTGGAAGCTGGGGCTCCCGTAAGGGTGGCGGGGGCCTGGCATGAGCGTAGAGCCATTGCCCGTACACCATCCGCGCAGTGTTCAGGATCACTCTCCCGTGCCGTGTGCGCACGTATGAGCGTGGGACGATTTGCTGTGGTTTCCGCGGCCGGCCCCGGCCGGCTCTGTCATGGCTCCGCCGTGGGTTCCGCTGGTTTCGAGCCCGGTCCGATGGGGAGGGAGCAGGCGTGCCCAAGGTGTCCTCGGTGGTCGTCCCCTACGCGACGTACCTGCGTGTGTACGAGCCGCTGGCCGCCTTCCCGGACCGGGAGCGCGACCACTGGACGCGCTACGCCCGCCGCCCGGAGCGCCCCTCGTACCAGGACGAACTCCGCCGTTCCCTGGCCGACTTGCTGCCCACCCCGCCGGTCGCGGTGCCGGTGCAGGAGAGCGGCGACGCCTTCGTCCTGGAGGTCGACGGCGTCGTCTGCGTCTGCCCGTGGCGGACCCGGCTGCGCGGCTGGCAGGCCCTGCAGGAGCTCTCCGACGAACTGCCGAAGCCGGTCCTGGACGCGATGCTCCCGCCGGTCGTGCGCCGGCAGGCCGCCATGGACTACGAGCGCTGGCTGGTCCGCAACCCCGACTCCCGGCCCTGGATCCGCACCGCGACCTGGCAGGTGCCGCTGAACTGGTTCGTGCTGGTCTCCGACGAGGAGCGCCGGTACGAGAAGGGCACCGCGGAGATCCCGCCGATGCTGCGCTACCGCACGCCGATGGTGCAGGCCCGGCGCCGGGTGGCCCGGGCGTTGCGCACGCTCAAGGACACCGTGGAGGAAGGGCCGCTGATCGACGGCCTGGTGGACGTCGGCCGCTGGCTGGAGGAGTTCCACCCGCGCTCGCTGGTCGAGCTGGACTACGGCGGTCTGGTGCACACCCTGCCGGCCGGGGATCTCGAGGACGACCATTCCGCGGCCGACGTGGCGGCCGGCATCGAGGCGCTGCGCCAGGGCGACGGGGCCGCGGCCGGGGAGGCGTACGGGCGGCTGGTGGAGCGGTGGCGGACGGTACGGGACCGCCGGTCGGCGAACTGAGTGCCGGTCTGAGTGCGGGTCTGAGTACTGATGCCCGCTGATCCGTACTGAGTGACGGGGTGTCTGATGCTGTTTACAACCGGATGACACCTGCGTGACGTGTGTGCGGTGAGTGATGTACATCACGGCCCAGAAGCCATGAAACAACGTACGTTGACGGCACTTCAGTGAACGCACTGGACGTTGGATCTCGATCCGGGCTTTTGCGTCAAGGGTGACGGATAGCACTTACACGGCTCTTGCGCCTCTTGCCACTCCTCGTGCCAAAATAGGACAAGGAGTCCGGGGAAGGCTCCATCCGTCCAAGTGTGGTGCACTGTGGGCGGATTCTCAGCATTACGTGCTTTGGGGGGTCTGGTGACTCCTGATCGTCCTGTGACTGATCGTCACAGAGGCGTGACTGTCCGCTATGGCATGGTCCATCGGCTTCCGCGGCTGATGCCTACCTGGGAGGGCAATTCCATCGGTTTGGCCGACGCGGCTGGACAGATGGTGTAGTTGTAGTGCCGAGGACAAGCCGTTCGTCCTATAACCGACTCGACTCGCGTCCGCCATTTCGGGCAACGCGGGTCAAGGTGCAGAATTTAGAGGAAAGAACCGAGAAGGTTCGGTTCTCCCGAGGAGGCCGCTCATGACCGCTCGCACCCCTGATGCCGAGCCGCTGCTGACCCCGGCTGAGGTCGCCACGATGTTCCGCGTCGACCCCAAGACGGTCACGCGGTGGGCGAAGGCCGGCAAGCTCACGTCGATCCGCACGCTCGGCGGACACCGCCGCTACCGCGAGGCTGAGGTGCGCGCCCTGCTGGCGGGCATCCCCCAGCAGCGCAGCGAGGCCTGACCCAACTGAATAGCGGGCAAACCGACCGGTCCCCCAACTGGCCGAGGTGCCCGAAACCCTAGCTCCAAGCGACGCGGGACCTGCCCCAACAGGGCCCACGCCCAGGCCGACAAGAACTTCTCAGGCAAGCGACACAGGGTGCGTCGTAGATCGCGCTGGACTCCGCCGGGTCCAGTGCGATCTTTTTTGTGCGTCCATGGGGTCCTGTGGGGCCTTGGCCCACCGTAACCAGCGGCTCTGTGAGCAGCCTTGTCGGAGTCTGGGCGGCGCTGTCGGATCTGCTGTGCACGCACCCGGAGGGCGTCCCGGGCGGGTCCGCAGGGTGGTGCAATTGCACATATTAAATTGACCAGTTGTAGGAAGGGGGTAAGTGGCGTCGTTTCGGAAACTCATGCGGTGACACCCGTCACATACCGCACGGGTTGTTTGTACTGTCCCGGGTGCGATAGAGGGGCCGCACGCTCCATCGGCCCTTGGGGGAACGGCCGTTGGGCGTACCGTCATGCGCCGACGGGACCCTGGTCCTCCATGGCGTCCTCGGGGGCCTCCGCGGTGTGCGGGGCGGAGTCCATGGCCAGCCGCAGCAGCCGGTGGCAGACCGGACAGTGACGGGTCAGATGCCGGTACGACGAGGCGGCCGCCAGGTGGGCCCTCAGCAGCGCCCGCGTCTCGTGCCGCACCGAAGCCGCCATACGCCACCTCCAGAAGAGGGCCGAGGGGAAGCGGGCCCTGTCTTCTGGGTACCGAGCGAATGTGACGCCGTCAATGGCGCGGACTCTTTCCCAGCCGCCGCCTTCTGACCGCCCTCGCCCTCCTACCCCGCGGCGGTGCCGGGCACGGAAAAGGCCCACCTCCC
>NZ_BCFL01000017.1:1058383-1128065 GCF_002217755.1 Streptomyces hyaluromycini
TTTGAACCCGCGGCCTCCACCTTGACAGGGTGGCGAGCACTCCAAACTGCTCCACAGGACCAGGTTTCGCGGCACTTTGTCTTGCGTTGTGCTGCGAGAAGGACTGTACAGGAGGGGGCGGGCCCTGGTCGAACTCACTTTGCGTGCCCGGTCGGTTACGGTGCGGCCGTGTCGATCGCCTTCACGATCCGCTTGTCGGAGATCGGGTACGCCGTGCCCAGCGCATGCGCGAAGTAGCTGACCCGCAGCTCCTCCAGCATCCAGCGGATGTCCAGGACCTGCTGCGGCACCGGCCGGCCCTTCGGGAGCTGCTCCAGGAGCCAGGCGTACTCGTCCTGCATCTCGTGGACCTTCTCCATGCGGGTGGTGTCCCGCTGGACGTTCGTCGGCATCTGCTGGAGGCGGCGGTCGGCGGCGACCAGGTAGCGCATGAGGTCGGGCAGCCGGCGTATACCGGCCCACGTCACGAAGCCCGGCTTCACGAGCGCGTCCAGCTGCTTGCGGACGTCGGTCAGGTTCGCCAGCAGCGCGGGGCTCCGTACGCCCTTCAGACGGCGCTCACAGGCCTGCCAGGCGGCAAGCACCTGCTGCACCTGCCCGACCGTCCGGACCGTCGTGTCGACGATCTCGGCACGCACCTTGTCGTACAGCTTCCGGTACGACTCCTCGTCCCACACCGGCCCCCCGAAGTCGGCGATCAGCTTGTCCGCCGCCGCCATCGCGCAGTCGTCGAACAGGGCCTGGATCGTGCCGTGCGGGTTCGCCGACAGCGCGAGCTTCTGGGCGTTCGTCAGCTTCTCCGACGCGAACTTCGCCGGGTTCACCGGGATGTTGCGGAGGATGAGCCGCCGCGTGCCCTTCCACATCGCCTCGGTCTGCTCCTCCTCGGTGTCGAAGAGGCGGACCGAGACGGTGTCGCCGTCGTCGACCAGGGCCGGGTAGGCCTTCACCGGCTGGCCCGCCCGGCGCGTCTCGAAGACACGGGTGAGGGTGCCGAGCGTCCAGTCCGTGAGGCCCTTGCGTTCCAGGGACTCGCCGCCCTGGCGCTCCGCGGTGGCCGCGGCGGCCTGCGAGAGGGCCTGGCGCGCCTTCGGCTTCAGCCGGAGCTTCAGCGCCTCCAGGTCCTTGTCCTCGGCCAGCTTCCGGCGCCGTTCGTCGACGATCCGGAAGGTGATCTTCAGGTGGTCGGGGACTCTCGCCCAGTCGAAGTCCTCGGCCTCGAAGGGCACGCCGACCATGCGCTTGAGCTCGCGCGCCATGGTCACCGGGAGGGGCTCCTGATGGGGGTCCCCCCGGTCGAGCGAAGCCGAGACTGGGGGAGGGACCGCCGTGTCCAGGAAGCGCTTCGCGAAGTTCGGCGCCGGCACGTAGTTGCGGCGGATGGGCTTCGGGAGGGTGCGGATCAGCTCCGTGACCACCTCTTCCCGCAGGCCCGGGATCTGCCAGTCGAAGCCCTCGTCCTTGACCTGGTTGAGGACCTGGAGCGGGATGTGGACGGTCACGCCGTCGGCGTCCGCGCCCGGCTCGAACTGGTAGGTGACACGGAACTTCAGCTGGCCCTGCCGCCAGGAGTCCGGGTAGTCGGCCTTGGTGACCGCCTCCGCCGACTCCCGGATCAGCATCTCCCGCTCGAAGTCGAGGAACTCCGGCTGCTCGTGCCGCTTGTGCTTCCACCAGGAGTCGAAGTGGGCGCCGGAGACGACGTGTTCGGGCACCCGCTGGTCGTAGAAGTCGAAGAGCGTGTCGTCGTCGACGACGATGTCCCGGCGCCGGGCCCGGTGCTCCAGCTCCTCGACCTCGCTGAGGAGTCTGCGGTTGTCGGCGAAGAACTTGTGGTGGGTCCGCCAGTCGCCCTCGACCAGTGCGTTGCGAATGAAAAGCTCGCGGCTGGCCTCCGGATCGATCCGGCCGTAGTTCACCTTCCGGTCGGCGACGATCGGCACGCCGTACAGCGTGACCTTCTCGAAGGCCATGACGGCCGCCTGGTCCTTCTCCCAGTGCGGTTCGCTGTACGTCCGCTTGAGGAGGTGCTCGGCGAGCGGCTCGACCCACTCCGGCTCGATCTTCGCGTTGACCCGGGCCCAGAGCCGCGAGGTCTCCACCAGCTCCGCCGACATAACGAACCGGGGAGTCTTCTTGAACAGCGCGGAGCCCGGGAAGAGCGCGAACTTGGCGCTGCGCGCCCCCAGGTACTCGTTCTTCCCTGTGTTTTTCCCACCCTCCCCCCCGGCGTTCTTCACGTCCTTCATGCCGATGTGGGACAGGAGACCTGCGAGGAGGGAGACGTGCACGCGGTCGGCGGGGGCGTCGTCCTCGCTGAGGTGGATGCCCATCTGCTTGGCGACCGTGCGCAGCTGCATGTAGATGTCCTGCCACTCACGGATGCGCAGGAAGTTCAGGAACTCCTGCTTGCACATCCGCCGGAAGGAACTGGAGCCGCGCTCCTTCTGCTGTTCCCTGACGTACTTCCACAGGTTGAGGAAGGCGAGGAAGTCGCTGGTCTCGTCGCGGAAGCGGGCGTGCTGCTGGTCGGCCTGGGTCTGCTTCTCGGCCGGGCGTTCGCGCGGGTCCTGGATGGAGAGCGCGGCGGCGATGACCATGACCTCGCGGACACAGCCGTTCTTGTCGGCCTCCAGGACCATGCGGGCCAGCCGCGGGTCGACGGGCAGCTGGGCGAGCTTGCGGCCGGTGTCGGTGAGCCGCTTGCGCGGGTCCTTCTCGGCCGGGTCGATCGCGCCCAGCTCCTGGAGCAGCTGCACGCCGTCCCGGATGTTGCGGTGGTCCGGCGGGTCGATGAAGGGGAACCTCTCGATGTCGCCGAGGCCGGCCGCGGTCATCTGGAGAATGACGGAGGCGAGGTTGGTCCGGAGGATCTCGGGGTCCGTGAACTCCGGGCGGGAGACGAAGTCGTCCTCGTCGTACAGCCGGATGCAGATGCCGTCGGACGTACGGCCGCAGCGGCCCTTGCGCTGGTTGGCGCTGGCCTGCGAGATCGCCTCGATGGGCAGCCGCTGCACCTTGGTGCGGTGGCTGTAGCGGGAGATACGCGCGAAGCCGGGGTCGATGACGTACTTGATGCCGGGAACGGTCAGCGACGTCTCGGCGACGTTGGTCGCCAGAACGATCCTGCGGCCGGTGTGCGGCTGGAAGACCCGGTGCTGCTCGGCGTGCGAGAGCCGGGCGTAGAGGGGCAGGACTTCCGTGCCCTGCCAATCAGCGCCTCCGGCGCGGGGGTATTTCCGCTTCTCCAGCGCGTCTGCCGTGTCCCGGATCTCCCGCTCCCCCGAGAGGAAGACGAGGATGTCGCCCTGGCCCTCGGCCTGGAGCTCCTCGACCGCGTCGCAGATGGCGGTGATCTGGTCCCGGTCGGAGTCTTCCGCGTCCTCTTCGAGGAGCGGCCGGTAGCGCACCTCCACGGGGTACGTCCGGCCGCTCACCTCCACGATCGGGGCGTCGCCGAAGTGCCGGGAGAACCGCTCGGGGTCGATGGTGGCCGAGGTGATGACGATCTTGAGATCGGGCCGCCGGGGCAGCAGCTGGGCCAGATACCCGAGCAGGAAGTCGATGTTGAGGGACCGCTCGTGGGCCTCGTCGATGATGATCGTGTCGTAGGCGCGCAGCTCGCGGTCGGTCTGGATCTCGGCGAGCAGGATGCCGTCCGTCATCAGCTTGACGAAGGTGGCGTCCGGGTTCACCTGGTCGGTGAAGCGGACCTTCCAGCCGACGGCCTCCCCGAGGGGTGTCCGCAGCTCCTCCGCGACCCGTTCGGCGACGGTGCGGGCGGCGATCCGGCGGGGCTGGGTGTGCCCGATCATGCCGCGCACGCCCCGCCCGAGCTCCAGACAGATCTTGGGGATCTGGGTGGTCTTCCCGGAGCCGGTCTCACCGGCCACGATCACGACCTGGTGGTCGCGTATCGCCTCCGCGATCTCGTCCTTCTTCTGGCTGACGGGCAGCTGCTCGGGGTACGACACGGCGGGCACGACGGCGCGCCGGCCGGCCATCCGTTCCTCGGCCCTGGCCACCTCCGCCTCGATCTCGGCGAGGACGGCGGCCCGGGCCTCCGGTTTACGGATCTTGCGCGCGCCTTCCAGCCTGCGCCCGAGCCGGTGCGCGTCGCGCAGTGAGAGCTCGGTCAGGCGAGGGGCGAAGGGGCCGAGGGCGGGGGCAGGGTGCGTAGACATACGCGGTCCAGGATCTCACCTCGGGGAAATTCATGGCGAACGCTTTTGCCTCCGGCGGTTTGGCCGGTTGCTATGGGGGGCCGAGGTAGTGGTTTGGGTGCGGGTGGGTGGGGGCTGGTCGCGCCCGCGCGGCGGAGCCGCATATCAGCTGGGGCCCCGCGCCCCTGAAGGGGCGCTCCAGGCCGCGGGCAGCCCGGCCGGCGCCGGTGAGTGAAACCGCCTACGGGGTTCGCTGGGCCGGGGTGGTGGGGGTTTGGGCGGGGGGTGTGGCGGAGGCTGCTGCCATGGACTTCGCCGTGTTCGACACGGCCTTGATCCCGAGGTACGCCGTGGTCATGCTGCTCACCGCCGTGAAGGCGGCGGTGAGGACGCCGATGATCACGGACTCGTTGCCGTTGAGCCGCCAGACGCCGAAGACCGCGACCGAGGCGATCGCGAGGTTGCTGACGACGACGGCGAGAAGGCCGTAGCGCGCACGGTCCTTCTCCAGCTGTATGTCCTGATCCCGGTTCATCTTCCCCACCCTGGTGACGTGTCGACGCGCCAGAACCTAGCGTCGGCGGGCCACGTCGCCAAGGAGATTCAGGACGTGGCGGGGAAGACGTCGTAGTCGCCCAGCAGGTCCGCGTACACGTCCACCGGGGCGGTACCGGCGTTGTAGAGGTCGATCTCGCCGTCGGTGCCGGCCTTGACCAGCGCGCGGTCGGCCGCGGTGTGTCCCTTGGTGAAGCTCAGCGAGTAGACGCCGGGGCGCGAGGTGCCGTCGGGGTAGGCGACGAGGTAGCCGCTGCCGGACGGGGCGGGCACCGTGAGGTTCAGGTCGGCGGCGGTGACTCCGGTCGCGGGGACGCCGTGGGCGCCGGTGACCTTGAGCTTGAGGGTCGCGTGGGCGGCGAGCCTGGCGACCTTGCCGGTGCCGGTGCCGGTTCCGGTGCGGGTGTCGAGGATGCGGGCGGGGGCGGTGGGCAGGAACTCCGAGCCGCCCGTGGCGGTGCCGTACCAGCCGACGAGGTCCGCGACGAGGTTCGCCGACGCCTTGCTTTCGTTGCGCAGGACGACCTTGCCGTCGTACACGGGGATCACGACCTGGGCGGTGGCGGTCTGGCCGGTGGTCCAGTACGGGCCGCTCACGCTGGAGTCGTTGGTGCTGTGGGTGGAGACGGTGAGGTCGCCGGACGCCTTGGTGGTGGTCGCCGTGACGTCGAGGACCACGGCCGTCGCGTTCGCCGGGACGCCGTGGGTGCCGCCGACCGGCAGGGTGACCGAGTGGCCGCCGGTGACCGGGTTCCGCGTGCCGCCGGTGCCGGTGCGGGTGTCGAGCAGGCGGGCCGGAGCGGCCGGGTGGTAGGTGTCGGCGTACTGGGCGTGGGACTGGAGGCCGACCGTGGCGACGTTCACCGTCACCGCGCCGGAGCTGCCGTTGTAGAGGTCGACCGAACCGGTCGGGGTGACCTTCACCGTGGTCTCGGCGGTGGCCGTACGGCCGGGCTCGAAGGCGATGGCGGCGGTGCCCGGGCGGGTGGTGCCGTGGGTGTAGAGGGTCAGCGCTCCGCTCGCCTTCGCGTTGCCGGTGACGAGCTGGAGTTGCACCGCGTCCACGCCGTTCGAGTCGGCCCGCAGCGTGGCCGCCGAGAGCTTCAGGACGCTGTGCGCGGCGATCGTCTTCTCGGTGTCGTACTGCGGGGTCACGGCGACGAAGGCGTCCGCGGCGTGGAAGACGGTCGTGGCGGTGGTGGTCCGGCCGAGCAGGTCGGTCTGCGTCAGGGTGGCGGTGTAGGTGCCGGGGGCCGCGTACTGGTGCGTGGGCTGCGTCGGCTCCTGGGCGTCGGCGGCCAGGTTGTCCTGCGTGCCGTCGCCGAAACTCAGGGTCCGGTACTCGACCTCCCACGGGTCGGCCGGTGCCGGCACCGTGAACCGCGCGAACCCGGCGCTGACCTGCCCGTTCGCGGTGTCCGGGGCGACGGACAGGGCGGCGGCGGGCGGTGTGGCCGTACCCGCCGCCACCCCGGCGTAGGACTTCTCGGCGCTCGTCCCGTCGGGTTCGGTGAACGTGATGCGCGTGGTGTACAGCCCCGGCGTGGTGTAGGTGTGGCCGACCGGGGTGCCGGGCGTGCCGGTGGCCGGGTCGCTGCCGTCGCCGAAGTCGACCGAGTAGGTGAGGGCCGCGCCCCAGGAGCTGGTGGCGTCGGTCTTCATGGAGATGCCGAGCGGCGCGAGCCCCTTCGGGGGCGTCGGAACGTCGCCGGAGGCGATGGTGAGGGTGTCCTGCCGTTCCAGGGCGCCCCGGTCGGGGTGGCCTGTGCCGTTGCCGGTGTTGTCGACCAGCAGGTCGTCGACCCGGGGACGCGCCTGGGAGTCGGTGCTGAGTTCGCCCGGCGCGGTGGCGTCGGCCGAGTCGATCAGGGGGGAGTGCTCGGACGGCGTCGTCGGGTACGCGTTGATCCCGTCGATGTCATGCGTGCCCTGGCCGGTCCCGTCCCGGAACGCCGCGCTGGTGGCGTAGGAGGTGCCGGCCCAGGAGTACTCGGTGCGGGCCGGGGCGGAAGCGGGCGCGTCGCTCGCCGCCACGTTGTAGTCGGCGGTGACCTGGCTCGTGGAGTCGGCCGGCACCGCGTAGAGCGGAGCGGTCGGTGCCTGGCAGGTGCTGGTCTGCATCGAGCCGAGGGTGATGGCCACGTTGTTCTCCACCACCCCGGAGCTCCCGCCGTCCAGCGAGATCCCGGTGGCGCAGGGTGCGAAGACGGTGTTGCTGGTCACGTCCGTGTCGGCTGCCCCCGACACCGCGATGCCGGCCCGCTGCTGCATGAAGATCATGTTGGTCGTCACGGTGACCCGGGCCGCTCCCGGCGCCACCCGCACGCCGTACGCGGTGCTGGGGTTGAGTGTGTTCCGTGACACGGTCACGTCCGAGGACGTGCCGTCCACGCCGATCGCCGTCCCGGTGACGGGGACCGTCGGGGCGGCGTTGTCGACCGTCAGCCGGTCCAGAGTCACATGGTCGGACCCGGTCACCGCCACCACGTCCGAGTGGTGCTCGTCAGTGAAGGCCAGCGACTCGACCCGTACGTCGTGCACGCCCTTCAGCGTCAGCGCCGGTGCGGAGGCGGGAGTGGCGAGCACTGTCCTCAGACGACTTGAGGGGAGGGGCGCTCCGCTGAACGTGATCGGCTTGTCGCTGGTCCCCGACCGGGTGAGGGTCACCGCTTCGGGGTGCGGGGACAGGGAGTAGTCCCCCAGGATCCGGACCGTGTCCCCCGGCTCGACCACGTCCGCGGCGGCCTGCACGGTGCAGAAGGGCCGGCTCTCCGTCCCCGTACCGCTGTCACTGCACACCGTGCTGTAGCCCTCGACGTACAGCGTCCTGCCCGGCCCGGGGTCGGCCATGGCCCGCCCGGTCCCCCAGCCGCTCATCACCCCCGCGACGACGATCATGACGAGGGAGAGTCCTACGGCGGGGCGGGATCTGTGCATGAGGTCTCCACGGAGCGTTCGCGGGTGCGGTCACGAGAACGCCGGAGGAGGCGGGTCAGCTCAGCGTTGTCATGCAGTCGTCATGATCGCAGCCCGACTCCAAAGGAACGCCATACTCCGCCCTCGTCTTGCTCAAAACGGAGCTGGTCGGCAACTGTCGTACTCGACATATGCTCGGCCTGCTGCTTCACTCGTGACATGGCATCAATTCGGCTGACGCGACCGACACTTGAGGTGATCAAGGTGTTGTTGGCGTCCACTCCGGACAACCCCGCGTGGGGGTTGAAGATCTGCGAGGAGGCCGATCTCGGGTCGGGGACGGTGTACCCCATCCTGGAGCGGTTGGTCGACGCGGGATGGGTCACCCGGTATGCGGAGAAGGAAGACCATCCGGGGCGGCCCAAGCGCATCTACTACGAACTGACCGCGCTCGGTCAACAAGCTGCCCTCGAAGCCAGACAGCGCAAGCCCCGGTTCTTCGGCCTGCACCCGGCAGTCGACGGGGGTACGTCATGAGCGCGGACGAGAGGCAGCCTGAGACACCTGCCGTGTCGCGGGACACGCTGGATGAAGGCGCTGAGCGCACCGTTGCGGGCACGGCGGCTGTTGCTGCAGTGCTTGTACCGGTGGTGGCGGGCGGAACCGCAGGGATCTCGTTACTCGTGGGCTATGTCCTTAAGATGCTCGACCCTTCGCCGGCGATCGCTCAGGACTTGCTCACGATGGGCTGGGTGTTCGGTGCCGTGGCCGCGGCTGCGATCCTGGTCGCTGCTGTCGGACTGCTCCTCGTCGCCCTGCGCGGTGAACGTCCGAGAGGCGAGGACGAGCGTGCGGAACCCGAGCAGTCGCCTCGTCCGCTGGGCGGGGCGGCCCGTCAGACGCTGAGAGCGGCTTCCTTCATCGTCGGCGAGCGCCGGGCTTATCTCGGGGAGGAGTGGGCCGCGGTCCTCGCCGGAGACCCGGAGAACGGCATCGTCCTTTCTCCACGCCGCAGGCTGCGTTATGTCACCGGTTTCCTGTGGGCGGCACTTCGTATGCGGCTTCGAGACGTTGCCGCTCCGCTGTGGTTGCCCGTCGACTGGCTGCTGTCGGCCGAATCGCGTGTGCAGGGAGTCACCGCGTTCACCGTCGGTGCTCAGGTGGTGTATGTCGAGTACCAGGACGGGTTCCATGCCCTGGTGACCGAGGGCTGGGGCTGGTGTGCTGGCTGCGGAGTGGCCCTCAGGCTCTTCGTAGGCTGGTTGCGCAGGATCCGGGGCATTGAGCTGGCGTCCACCCGCAGCGATTCCGGCGGTCGTAGTCGTGGCACCGGCTGAGGCCCGTTGACGTTCCGACGGCGTGATCGCGTGATCGCGTCATCGCGTGACCGACATGAAAGCGCCTCCTCGGGAATCCCGAGGAGGCGCTTGCCCTGGTAGGGCGGTTGTGGCTGGGGCCGGGGTCGAACCGGCGACCTATCGCTTTTCAGGCGATCGCTCGTACCAACTGAGCTACCCAGCCACGAGGTTTCACGTGAAACCTCAGCGGTCCTGACGGGATTTGAACCCGCGGCCTCCACCTTGACAGGGTGGCGAGCACTCCAAACTGCTCCACAGGACCAAGCTGTGTGTGCAACAGTGTTGCACACGATCTTGCGTGCCCCCAACGGGATTCGAACCCGTGCTACCGCCTTGAAAGGGCGGCGTCCTAGGCCGCTAGACGATGAGGGCGAAACAGCCAGTACCGCTCTGCTTCGTCTTCGCGCCCCCAGGGGACGTGAGAAGCATGTGACTCCGCTTTCCCCTGGCGGGTTCCGCTTCTCCCTCGCTGCAATAGAAGCTTGGGACGGTCAAGCCCTGACCGGCGCCCTTGGGCACGAACAGACTGTACTACGCGGCCCGGACGCGGACCAAACCAGATGTGGAGCGCGGCTCAGGGCTGGTTGTCCTCCGGGAGGTGACGGCTGACCTCGGCCGTCGTCTCGCCCAGGCCGCCCAGCTTGATCTCGTCCCAGGCCTGGAGCCGGCGGCTGTCCCGGTCGAAGTAGAGGATCGAGGCCTCGATCGGGTCCGGGTACTTGCCCTCGACCGCCCGGAGCCCGCTGCCGCCCGTGGAACCCTCCACGCGCAGCCGGGTGCCGTGCGACAGGATCTCCGTCTGCTCGTGGTGGAGATGGCCGGCCAGGACCAGGGGCACCTCGCCGTCCGTCATCCGGGCCGCCGTCGGCTCGTGGACGATCGCGACGTCCACCGGGGTGTCGGCCGCCCGCTGCTCCCGCAGGGCCGTGGCGAGACGGTCCCCGGCCAGCTCCTCGGCCGCGTCGCCGCCGGGGGCGGTCGAGCGGTCGGGGGTGAACTGGGGGTCGCCGATCCCGGCGAAGCGCAGCCCGGCGATCGTCTCGGCGCGGCCGTCGTCCAGGACGTGCACGTTCCTCATGCGGGAGAGGTAGTGCTGGGTGGTGAGGGAGTCGTGGTTGCCCCGGACCCAGACGTACGGCACGCCCAGGTCGGCGATGGGGTCCAGGAAGCCGTTCTCGGCCGCCGTGCCGTGGTCCATGGTGTCGCCGGAGTCGACGATCACGTTCACCTTGTACTGCTCCACCAGCGAGGCGATGATCTTCCAGCTCGCCGGGTTCAGGTGGATGTCGGAGACGTGCAGGACGCGGAGGGTGGCCGGGTCCGGGGAGTAGGCGGGGAGCGTGGACGTGACGTCGTACAGCTTCGTCACGTTCGTCACCAGGCGGGCCAGTTCCTTCTGGTAGACGTCGAATTCGGTGACGATGCTGCGCGCGTTGCCGACCAGTGCCGGGGCGGAGGAGAGCAGGCCGGAGAACCTCGGCTCCAGGACCGACTCGGGGTTCCAGGTGGCGTACGCGGTCGCGCCGGAGGAGGCGAGCAGGGCGAGGGCGAGGCCGCCGGCGGCCAGGGCGCGGCGCGGGCGTCGGTAGACCGCCAGGCCCAGGGCGGTGGCGCCGGTGACGACGGCCACGCAGGAGCGTACGGCCAGGTCGAGGGTGCCGTGCTCGACGTCGTGGGCGACCTCGTCCTGGAGTCCGGAGAGGCGCTCGGGGTGGTCGACCAGCGCCTGGGAGCGGACCGGGTCGAGCTGGTCGACGTTGACGTCGAGACGGACGGGACCGGTGTGGGTGTCCAGGAAGAGGGCGCCCAGCGGGGAGACGTTGATCTTCGTGCCGCCGGTGAGGGACGGGCGCAGCGTCATCGTCGTGTCCATCGGGCCCACCTCGGCGCGGACGTTCCCGACGATCAGCAGGCCGAGCCAGGCGCCGACGAGCACGACGGCGGCCAGGCCGAGGGCGCGGCTCCAGAGGGGCGGCCGGTGCGCCTCGGGGGCGAGCTCCAGGACGGGCAGGCGGGGTCGGGTCCGGGGCCGGACCCGGGCAGGGGTTCGGGCCTGGGAGTGGGCTCGGGAGTGGGCTCGGGAGTGGGCTCGGGTTCGGGTGCGGACGCGGGCCATTGGTGCCGTATGCCCAGGGTTGCGGGCTCATATGCGGCGGTTCGCGACGCGCGAGGGGTTCGGGGGCCGGGGTTCGGGGGCCGGGGGAGCCGGGTCAGCCCCAGCCCAGTTCGTGGAGCCGGGTCAGCCCCAGCCCAGTTCGTGGAGCCGGGCGTCCCCGATGCCGAAATGGTGCGCCACCTCGTGGACGACGGTCACGGCGACTTCGTGGACCACTTCCTCCGGCGTCTCGCAGTGCCGCAGGGTCGGTCCCATGTAGACCGTGATGCGGTCGGGGAGGACCCCGGCGTACCACTCCCCGCGCTCGGTGAGCGGCGTCCCCTCGTACAAACCCAGTAGATCCGGGTCGTCGGCGGGCGGCTCGTCCTCCACGAACACGGCCACGTTGTCCATGACCCGCGTCAGTTCCGGCGGGATCCGGTCCAGGGCTTCGCTCACCAGTTCTTCGAACCCGTCGCGTGTCATCTCCAGCACAGGGCCATTGTCGGGGACGAACGCGCGGAGCGGAGGTATCCGGCCGGGGCCGCGAGCTCCCGTCGTCCCCGTCCGACTCCCGTTCCACCGCTATTGCACGCCTGTGACAGCGCACGCACAGCTCTGTCATTCCCCACGGGAAGACTTCTGTCATCGCGAAGGGGCGGCACAGGCCGAGGGGACCGGATCAGCTCCGGAGGGCAGGCAACTCCCGCGATGACCACTTGTCGCAGTGTCATTCATCCTGGGGGGAACCCGATGTCCGCACGTTACCGTCGTCGCACCACAGCCGCCGTCGCCACCGGTGTCGCCGCGCTGCTGGCCGTGGCCGGCGTGTCCGCCACCGCGACGGCCGCTTCGGCCGCCGTGAGCGTGCCCCGGGGGCTGACCATCAGCGACGGCACCCGTCACGTCATCGTCGGCGGCAGGTCGATCGACTTCGGTACCGTCGTCCGCGACCTGGCCTGGAACCCGAGCGGTACCAAGGCCGCCTTCGTCGACGGCCACGGCAACCTCGTCGTCTCCGACCCCGACGGCAGCCACCGCGTCACCGTCGCCGCCAACCCGGGCAACCAGACCTGGTCCCACCCGACCTGGCAGGTCGCCGCGGCCGACAGGACGAACGGCATCCCCGCGAAGAACAACATCATCTTCGCCGCCAAGATCCACGGCAGCACCGTGCTGGAGCGCGTCAAGGCCACCAGCAACCACGGCAAGCCGGCCAAGATCAGCCTGAACAGCGACGACCCGGAGGCGGGCGCGCTCCCGCAGACGAACAACGCCTGGCCGAACGTCGGCGGGGCCTACGGCACGGCCGTCTACGACAACACCCACACCGGCGAGGTCTACATCCGGGACGACTACCTGCGTCAGCAGGGCGGTGCGCTGGCCAAGGGGTCCGAGCCCGCGCTCGCCCCCGACGGGGAGGAGGTCGTCTTCGTCCGCTCGGTCGGCGGCCACGACCACCTCTTCGTCGACGACCTGACCGCCGGCACCAACGCCGTCAAGGACATCACCCCGCACGCCACCACCGACTACACCGAGCCCACCTGGTCGCCCAACGGCAAGACCATCGCCTTCCGGACCCCGGCCGGTACCTACACCGTCACCAGGACCGCCCACGGGTTCGGCGCGCCGGTCAAGGTCTCCGCGCACAAGGGGCTGCCCGCCTACCGCGGCTGACCGCCGCCCGGCCGGCCGTCGGAGCGGGCGAGTTCGGCCCGTAGCGCCTCCAGGTGCTCGTCGGCCGTGTCGTGCGGCAGGAACTCGACCACGTCGAGGAAACGGAACAGGACCTGGGACTTGGTGACGGCGAACTCGTAGTCGGCGAACCCCACCACGGCACCCAGCTGCCCTCGCACAGCACCCCGGACGACATGCGCGGTCATGTCGTCCGGGGTTTCCGCGCTCGTGCCCCGCCGGGCGTTGGGGCGGGCCAGGTACGGGCAGACCATCGAGGCGTAGAGCATGCACGCGCGGTGCCCGGGAGCCTCCAGGGTCGGCGCCAGGTTGCGGTACGGCCGCCCGGCGGTCAGCGCGTCGCGGATCGCGGAACTCTCCGCAGCGCCGACCACCCGCCACACCGGGCCCTTCGGTATCAGGGTGTTGCAGACGGAACACAGCCTGTTGCGGGCGCACTCCGCGCTGCGCCCGTAGTCGGTGAGTGCGAACTGGGGGGCGTCGCCCTCCCACGGCGTGATGGCGGGCACGGGGTAGCCGCGGCTGTCACGAGGTCTGGCCTCGATGCTCGCCGGCATGGGAACGGAGTCGAATCGCACACCTCATGGTGAACCACCCGCCCATGCCCTCGCGACGGTTGAGGACGGTTGGGGGCTGAGGTCCGGCGTTTGTCGTACGGATCGCCGGTACCTGCGGTCCCGGGGGCGTGTCCTCTTGTGGGCGGCGGGAGTTGGGCAGGTTGACTTCTTTCTCCGCCCCCGGAGGTGGCCGCCGTGCGCCCCTTGTACGTATCCGTCCGTCTGGCCGTCACGGTGATGGCGGTCGCGGCCGCCGCCGGCTGTGTGAACGTGGGCGACGACGCGGGGAAGGCCAAGCCGTCGCACTCCGCGGGGCACCGGGGCGGTGACGTGGCCGAGGGAGGCTCCGGGGTGTCCGGCGACGGCGGTCCGGGGTACGGCGGTGCGGTGGCCGACGGGAAACGCGGGCACGGGGAGAAGGCGAAGCCGGGAGAGTCGGCGTCGGCGTCCGCGAAACCGACGAAGGGGGCCAGCGCGGCGTCCGCCGTGCCGGCGAAGCCGGGCAAGAGCGTGGCGCCGGGGGTGCCGGCCGGGCCGACGGGGGCCCCGACAACGCCCGCGCCGCCGGCGGCCTCGCCCACCCCGCCGCCGGCTTCACCCACCCCGCCGCCCCCGGCGACGGACCCCCCGTCGGCCGAGCCGTCCTCGTCGGCACACGAGGACACGGGAACCCAGCTGGTCCAACGCGAGCCGGCACCGGAGGCGGGGACGCCGGCGTAGGGGGCTGCGGCCGCTTCGGCACCGCCGGGACACACCGCGGGGGCCGAGCACCGTCGCGGCGGGAAGAACTGGCAGGCGTCGGGTGAATTGAGGGGTGGCGGGAGAAGGCGGCCTTGGGCGGCGGTAGAGGGCTGCGGTCGTCTTGGCACCGCCGGGACACACCGCGGGGGCCGAGCACCGTCGCGGCGGGAAGAACTGGCAGGCGCCGGGTGAATCCCGGGTGGTGGGAGAAGGCTCTCTCGGGTGGGGGAAGAAGATGGGTGGGGCGAGTGTTGGGGAACCTGTAAGGCTGCGCGTCCGGTCCGGTGAGATTTGTGTCGGCGGGTTGGCGTGAGCGTCTTCGGGGCTGTGGTGAAACCGCTGTGAGCTGCGAGGTTGTAGCTCGGTTTGCCTTCGGGGGTGTTGGGTGCGTATGGTGGTAGATCGTTTGATCCCATTTGCCCGGCGCCACTGCAGAGCGCGCCGTGTGGCGCGTACTCTCCCTTGCCGTGGCGGACCGCATTGAGGCGGTCGTGAGCGAATCACGGAGTTGACGGGCGCGTGCCGAAGAGACTCCGGAAGGTTTCGCATTCGCATGTCCGTGTCCAGTAATGACCAGATCGTTGTGCCCGAGAACATCCAGGACGACGAACTGGTGACCCAGGTCTCCGAGGAGACCGCTGACACCACCGACACCACCCCCCAGACCACCTTCGCCGACCTCGGTCTCCCCGAGGGCGTCGTGCGCAAGCTCGCGCAGAACGGCGTGACGAGCCCCTTCCCGATCCAGGCCGCGACCATCCCGGACGCCCTGCTCGGCAAGGACATCCTCGGCCGGGGCCGTACCGGCTCCGGCAAGACCCTCTCCTTCGGTCTGCCCACCCTGGCCACCCTGGCCGGCGGCCGCACCGAGAAGAAGCGGCCGCGTGCCGTCATCCTCACCCCGACCCGCGAGCTGGCGATGCAGGTCGCCGACGCGCTCCAGCCCTACGGCGACGTCCTCGGCCTGAAGATGAAGGTCGTCTGCGGCGGTACGTCCATGGGCAACCAGATCTACGCCCTGGAGCGCGGCGTCGACGTCCTCGTCGCCACCCCGGGCCGCCTGCGCGACATCATCAACCGCGGCGCCTGCTCCCTGGAGGACGTCCAGATCGCCGTCCTCGACGAGGCCGACCAGATGTCCGACCTGGGCTTCCTGCCCGAGGTCACCGAGCTGCTCGACCAGATCCCGGCCGGCGGCCAGCGCATGCTCTTCTCCGCGACCATGGAGAACGAGATCCAGACCCTCGTCGAGCGCTACCTGAACAACCCCGTCTCCCACGAGGTGGACGCGGCCCAGGGCGCGGTCACGACGATGTCCCACCACATCCTCATCGTGAAGCCCAAGGACAAGGCGCCGGTCACCGCCGCGATCGCCTCCCGCAAGGGCCGCACGATCATCTTCGTCCGCACCCAGCTGGGCGCCGACCGCGTCGCCGAGCAGCTGCGCGACTCCGGTGTGAAGGCCGACGCGCTGCACGGCGGCATGACCCAGGGCGCCCGGACCCGGACCCTCGCCGACTTCAAGGACGGGTACGTCAACGTCCTGGTCGCGACGGACGTCGCCGCCCGCGGTATCCACGTCGACGGCATCGACCTGGTGCTGAACGTCGACCCCGCCGGCGACCACAAGGACTACCTGCACCGCGCCGGCCGTACCGCTCGCGCGGGCCGTACCGGCACGGTCGTCTCGCTCTCCCTCCCGCACCAGCGCCGGCAGATCTTCCGGCTGATGGAGGACGCGGGCGTCGACGCCGGCCGTCACATCATCAACTCCGGTACGGCCTTCGAGCCGGAGGTCGCCGACATCACCGGCGCCCGTTCCATGACCGAGGTCCAGTCTGAGTCCGCGGCCAACGCGGCGCAGCAGGCCGAGCGCGAGGTCACCCAGCTCACCAAGGAGCTGGAGCGGGCCCAGCGCCGGGCCGCCGAGCTGCGCGAGGAGGCCGACCGCCTGGTCGCCCGGGTCGCCCGCGAGCGCGGCGAGGACCCGGAGGCGGCGGTGGCCGAGGCCGCCGCCGTGGCCGAGGCCGAGGCCGTGGTGGCGGAGCAGCCGGCCGCCGAGGCGCCGGCCCGCCAGGAGTCCTCCTCGTACGAGCGTCCGCGTCAGCAGCGTGACGAGCGGGGCAACTACGAGCGCCGGGACCGCCGCGACGAGCGTCCCTCGGGCGGCTTCCGTCGCGACGACCGCCGTGACGACCGCGGTGCCCGTTCCTTCGACCGTCGTGACGAGCGTCCGTCCGGTGGCTTCCGCCGGGACGACCGCCGCGACGACCGTCGTGACGGCGGCGACCGTGGCGGGTTCCGCCGCGACGACCGTCCGTCGGGCGGCTTCCGCCGGGACGAGCGTCGTGACGACCGCGGTGCCCGTTCCTTCGAGCGTCGTGACGAGCGTCCGTCCGGTGGCTTCCGCCGGGACGAGCGCCGTGACGACCGTCGTGACGGCGGCGACCGTGGCGGGTTCCGCCGCGACGAGCGCCGGCCCTTCGACCGGGACCGCGACGACCGCGGCGGCCGTTCCTTCGAGCGTCGTGACGAGCGTCCGTCCGGTGGTTTCCGCCGCGACGAGCGTCCGTCCGGCCACCGTGGCAGCGACCGCCCGTTCAACCGCGACCGCCGCGACGACCGCCCGGGCTTCCGCAGCGGCGGCCACAGCGGCCACGACCGCCCGTTCGGCCGTCGTGACGACCACCGCGGCTCGTCCTCCGGCTCCACCGGCTCCTTCGGCCGCCGTGACGACAAGCCGCGCTGGAAGCGCAACGGCTGACACCGAGTGAGGTGACGGAAGGGCCCGTACGACGACCTGTCGTACGGGCCCTTCCGCGTTCCGGGCCGGGACGGTACGGACGGACCCCGCCAACTACCCCCTGTTCAAGGTCAATTCACTGTTGACGCCTGTGTGCCGGTTGTTAACATCCTTTGACTTTTGACTTCCTGGGGGGTTCCTTGAGCCGGCATGCCCGGATCGCACTCACGCTCGTCGGACTGGCCGCCCTCGGCGCCGGTTCGCTGACCGCCGCGGGCACGGCCGCCGCGGACACCACCCCGACGCCGATCACGACGGACGGCGTCTGGGGCCTCGACTACGCGGGCGGCTTCCTGACCACCGTGGAGAACACGCCGAGCGGCTACCAGTGGGTGATCGGCCGGAAGATCTCGGCCGACGGTTCCACGGTGCTGGAGAAGACGGACCGCGGATTCGCCGACACATTCGCGGTCGGCAGCCATGTCCAGCGGGTGCCGTGCGACGCGGGTCCGCAGGGCTGTGTGCCGATGCGCACCTTCGGCAACACCTGGGTCGGCGACTTCATGGACGACGGCACCGGCAAGCAGACGGCCCAGATCCACCTGACCGACGACACGATGGACGGCGGCCCGGAGCCGACGGTCACCGGCGGCCGTTTCGTCGACGCCACCGGCCGCTACTACGTCTACCAGGCGTCCTCCACCGGTAAGCAGTACGTCGACGCGGTGAACCCGTACCGCTACGAGGACGTCCGGCTGACCCGGTCCGTCACCGCCGCCTCCGTGTGGGGTTCGACGCTGTGGACGCCGGGCACCGGCAACGGCGTCGTCACCGGATACGACCTGCAGGCGAAGAAGACGGTCGCGACCGTCTCCACCGGCGCACCCTGCACGGTCAAGGAGCTCCAGGTCGTCGGCCGCTGGATCTACTGGAACTGCGGTCCGACGGGCGCCGCGGGCGTGTACGACCGTACGGCGAAGAAGAACATCAAGGTGCCCTCCGGCCCGGCGCTGGTCGGCGACGGCTACCTCGTCCAGCACGACCGGGCCGCGGGCAGGCTCATGCTGACGGACTTCCACACCGGGACCGCGGCCGCGGCGCGCGCGATCGCCGACCTGCCCGCCGGGCACACCGCCGACCAGCGGCGGCTGACCTGGTCCGTGGACAAGTTCGGCGGCGACATCGCGTACGTCGGCCCGGACGACGTGATCCGGATCGTGCCGAGCGGTGTGCCGACGCAGTCCCTGACGGGGATCGAGTCGGATGCGGACGACTCGGACGAGGACGCCCGGGAAGGCGTCTCGGGCAGCACCACCTGGGACAGCCTCTGGCAGCTCAGCAAGCCCGCGAACTGGACCTTCACCGTGAAGGACGCCCACGGGCACGCCGACCGCACCATCAAGGGCAGCGGTGCGTCCATCGACCTCGACTGGGACGGCACGAACGACTCGGGCGGCTACCCGCTCAACGGTCCGAAGACCTGGACGCTGACCGCCACCGCCGTCGAGGGCGCGGGGACGTACACGACCAGCGGGAAGTTCGGGTACACCGGCGGCACGCAGGGCTTCCACGACCAGAGCGGGTACAGCTACGGCGACCTGGCCACCCTCAGCTCCTCCGGCGGCCTCACGCTGCACTCCACCACGGGCAACGGCAGGTTCAGCGGGAAGTGGGCGGCCTTCGGCTGGCCGGCCGGCACGGTCGCCGTTCCCTTCGGGGACATGACCGGCGACCGGTGCTCCGAGATGCTGGTGCGGATGCCCAACGGGGAGCTGCGCCGGTACACCGGCAAGTGCGGGGGCTCGTACAAGCCGTCCGACAAGCACGTCTCCCTCGGCTCCGGCTGGAACGCGTACAACGTCCTCACCGCCCCCGGCGACCTCACCGGCGACGGCCGGACCGACCTGCTGGCCCGCAAGGCCGCCACCGGGGACGTCTACCTGTTCGCCGACGACGGCAGCGGCAGGCTGAAGGCCGGGGTGAAGATCCGCACGTGGTCGTCGTACCCGAAGATCGTCGGTGCCGGGGACCTGAACGGCGACGGCTTCGGGGACGTGCTCGCGGTCGACAAGGCCGGCACGCTGTGGCGCTACGACGGCACCGGGGCGGGCCAGGTGAAGGAGCGGGTGAAGGTCGCCGCGCACTGGAACGCCTCGTACAACGCGGTCGTGGGCGTCGGCGACATCACCGGGGACGGCAGGAACGACCTGGTCATGCGGGACACCGCGGGCAACCTGTACCGGCAGACGGGCACGGGTAAGGGCACGTTCGCGGCGCGCGTGAAGATCGCGACGGGCTGGCAGGGCTACAAGGCGCTCTTCTAGGGCCTGTTTCAGGCCCGTTCCAGCATGTTTTCGGCCATGCTGTGACGCATGTCACGCCCTCGGCGAGGGAATCGCTGAGGGCATGACAGATGACGCGACAGTCAAGTCGCCCTCCGGCGCGCTCTCCGACGAGGAGCGGCTGGCCCAGCTCGGCTACACGCAGGTCCTGGCCCGCCGTATGTCGGCCTTCTCGAACTACGCGGTCTCCTTCACGATCATCTCGGTCCTCTCCGGCTGTCTGACCCTCTACCTCTTCGGCATGATCACCGGCGGCCCGGCCGTGATCACCTGGGGCTGGGTGGCCGTAGGCCTGATGACCCTCTTCGTAGGCCTCTCGATGGCCGAGATCTGTTCGGCCTACCCGACCTCCGCGGGCCTCTACTTCTGGGCCCACCGGCTGGCCCCGCCCCGCAGCGCGGCCGCCTGGGCGTGGTTCACGGGCTGGTTCAACGTGCTCGGCCAGGTGGCGGTGACCGCGGGCATCGACTTCGGCGCCGCGTCCTTCCTGGGCGCCTACCTGAACCTCCAGTTCGACTTCACCGTCACCCCCGGCCGCACGATCCTCCTCTTCGCGGGGATCCTCGTGCTCCACGGCCTCCTCAACACCTTCGGCGTCCGGATCGTCGCCCTCCTCAACAGCGTGAGCGTGTGGTGGCACGTGCTGGGCGTCGCCGTCATCGTCGGCGCGCTGACCTTCGTCCCCGACCACCACCAGTCGGCGTCCTTCGTCTTCACCAAGTTCGTGAACGAGACGGGCTGGGGCAGCGGCCCGTACGTCGTCCTCATCGGCCTCCTGATGGCCCAGTACACCTTCACGGGCTACGACGCCTCGGCGCACATGACGGAGGAGACGCACGACGCGTCCACGGCGGGCCCGAAGGGCATCGTCCGCTCGATCTGGACCTCCTGGATAGCCGGCTTCGTCCTCCTCCTCGGCTTCACCTTCGCCATCCAGTCGTACAGCGGCGAGCTGAAGTCGCCGACGGGCGTGCCCCCGGCCCAGATCCTCCTTGACGCGCTCGGCGCGACCACCGGCAAACTCCTCCTCCTCGTCGTGATCGGCGCCCAGCTCTTCTGCGGGATGGCGTCGGTGACGGCCAACAGCCGCATGATCTACGCCTTCTCACGCGACGGCGCGCTGCCCTTCTCCCGCCTCTGGCACACCGTCAGCCCGCGCACCCGCACCCCCGTGGCGGCGGTCTGGCTGGCGGCCCTCGGCGCCCTCGCCCTGGGCCTCCCGTACCTCATCAACTACGCGGCCTACGCCGCCGTGACGTCGATCGCGGTGATCGGCCTGTACGTGGCGTACGTGATCCCGACGCTGCTGCGGGTGCGGAAGGGGGCGGCGTTCGAGCGCGGCCCGTGGCACCTGGGCCGCTGGTCGATCGTCATCGGCGTGATCTCGGTGACGTGGGTGGCGGTCATCACCGTCCTCTTCATGCTCCCGCAGGTCTCCCCGGTCACCTGGCAGTCCTTCAACTACGCCCCGGTCGCCGTGCTGGCCGTCCTCGGCTTCGCCGCGATCTGGTGGCAGGCCTCGGCCCGCCACTGGTTCCTCAACCCGGCCGCGGCGACCCACCGG
The DNA here is from genome assembly GCF_002217755.1 of Streptomyces hyaluromycini. Lineage (GTDB taxonomy): Bacteria > Actinomycetota > Actinomycetes > Streptomycetales > Streptomycetaceae > Streptomyces > Streptomyces hyaluromycini. Next base: position 1,079,113 of record NZ_BCFL01000017.1, read on the forward strand.
GAGGACACCGCCGAAGCGGCCGATCTCTGACCCACCGGCCCCCTGACGCACCACTTCTGCCACGCGACGCGGCCACGCCCCCGATACCGGATCGGCGAGACGCCTCCGTCCGGCTATGCTCGGGGAGGCAACATCGCCTGGGCCGTTAGCTCAATTGGCAGAGCAGTGGACTTTTAATCCATTGGTTGTGGGTTCGAGTCCCACACGGCCTACCGAACCGCCCCCAGCTCAGAGGCACTTTGAGCTGGGGGCGGCGGCGTTTCTGGGGCCTTCCGGGGGTGCCGGCTCAGCCAGTGCTCAACCGAAATGCTGGCGATCATGACTGGTGGCCGGAGGCTTCGAGTGGCCCGGAACGCAGCGCGGGCGGCCACCCCGGTAAGGGAGGGTGGCCGCCCGGCCCGCCTCAGCGTCCTCTCCGGGACCGCGCGGCGTATGGCGGTCCGCAACGCTTCGACGGGTCTTGTCGTCGGCTGCGTGAGCGGCACGGCCGACGAAGAACCTGCAATGTAGGTTTTAACCTACAGATTTTCGATCTTGAACAGTGGAGCTTGGGCGGGTGCCGACCGCTCCACCCGATCCGCTGTTCCCGCGCCGCCGGGCCATCGGCGAACAGATCCGGGTCGCACGCGAAGCGGCCGAGCTGAGTCAGGAAGAGGTCGCCAACCGCATCGGCATCGACCGGCCGTCCATCGTGCTCATCGAAGCCGGCACCCGGAACGCGACGATCAACACACTCCTGCGCATCTCCGATGTCGTCGGCGTGCCACTTGCCCAGCTAGTCCGTTGAGCGCCCACGCGACCTGTGACAGCCGCAGCGGCACCGGGCCTGGAGGAGGATGCCGCGGCCGTGGGGGAGCGGGATGTCCGCGGTCTGCCGGCAGAGCTCGTGCACGTCCTTGTACCCGGGCTTCTTCGCGAGCTCGCACTCGGTGGACAGTGCGAGCGGCTCGGCGGCGGCCGCGGTCATGATGCCGCTCCCTGGAGCCGCTCGTGTTCGTTGCACACGGCGCTGAGGGCGCGGGCCAGGCGCCGGGCGCGGACGACACGGTGCTCCAGCTCGGGGCCCGCCTCGATGCCCAGTTCCCGGCGTGCCTCGCTGACGCAGGCGAAGGCGTAGTACGTCTTGTGCCTCGGGAGCTGGCCGGCCAACCGCTCGACCTCGGGGAGCAGCAGTTCCAGGTGGCCTCGGACGGCGGCGGTGAGGAGGGCGAGGTCGACGACCGGGGGGAGGCCGTCGGGGCCGTCGTCCGGGCCGAGCAGGAGGTCGATGGTCTCCCGCATGGTGTCGATGTCCGGCGGGGCCTGATCCTGCTCTTCGGCCATGGGCGGGTGGGCTGTAGTTTGCCTCATGTCGGCGCTCCTCAGCAGCGTTGGCCGCGCCCCGGGAGGCTCCGCCGCCTCGCCGGGGTTTCGTCGTATCTGCCGAAGCTAGGAGCGTGCACAGAGCCAGAGCCAGCGTTGTGCAGAACTGTGCAGCACACCCACTCTGTAGTGCGGTGCTGGCTAATTCGCTCTCTTGACCGCAGTCGCCCTGAGCGTGACTGTGGTGCAGAAATCTGCACACCACGCTGAGGGAGATTGCCGTGTCACTACTGTTCATCGGGATCGACCCGAACACCGGCGACGACGAGAGCCCCACCGTCTGGGTCGACCAGGACAAGCAGGGACTCGTACTCCAGGGTTGGAAGCCCGGCCTCGAACTCGAAGCCGAATGCGCCGCCTTCACGGTCCCCGGCCACGCCGTGGGTATCCCGGAGCACGAGGCCGTGATCCGGATCCCCGCCCGGATGGTGCCGATGATCAGGGAGGCGTGCGATGCCGTCGAGCGTTCCACCGATCGCTGAACTGATCACGGGTTGCACCCACTCTGCGGTGCACCTCGAAATGCGTGACGCCTACGCGGTCGACAAGGAGCGGCACCAGTTCGAGGCGTGGCGGCAGGGCTTCCGGCACGACCCAGCCGACCGCGCCTCCTGGTGGCGGCCGTGGCTCGACCTGATCCAGGAGAACGTCGGGCGTGGTGTCGTCGTGCGCCGGGCCCGCATCGTCTCGGAGCCCGTCAGCGAGTACATCCGCTTCGAACACTCCGGCACCTTCACCAACGTCGCCGCCGGCGAACAGGTGCGGTGGCTCCCCCGCCGCCAGGCCAGCAGCATCGCGCTGCCAGGCAACGACTTCTGGCTCTTCGACGGCCGGCTGATCCGGTGGAACCACTTCACCGGCGACGGCCATTCCGCCGGGCAAGAACTCTCCGACGATCCGACCGCCGCCAAGCTGTGCGCCACCGCGTTCGACGAGGTGTGGGCCAGAGCCATCCCGCACGACCAGTACGAGATTCACTAGCAGAAAGCGCCGGTACGCCAGCTCATGCCCGTCTCCCCGTCCTCCTCCGCCCAGGCCGCGCGCAAAGCCGTTGCTGAACGGCTCCGCAGTCTCCGCAAAGAGGCAGGGCTGACCATCGCCGAGCTGGCGGACCAGTGCGGCTGGCACCACTCCAAGACCTCCCGCATCGAGAATGCAGTCACCGCGCCCACGGCCAACGACATCCGCCAGTGGTGCGCCGCTACAGGGGCGAAGTCCCAGGCGCAGGACATCGTCGTGCAGTCGGTGCACGCCGAGTCGCTGTACAGGGAGTGGCGTCACGAAACCCGCCGCGGCCTGACCCGGCTTCAGGAAGAGACCGGCAAGCTCTTCCGGACCACCGATCTCTTCCGCGTGTACTCATCCACGCTCGTTCCGGGTCTCCTTCAGACCGAGGGCTACGCGGCCGGTGTCCTCGCCGCAGCGGCCCGCTTCCGCCAGCTCCCCGGCGACGACAGCGCCCAGGCCGCGCGGGCCCGGGTCGACCGCTCTCGGATCATTCACGACCCCGGGCGCCGCTTCGTCCTGCTCGTCGAAGAGTCTGTCCTGAACTGCCAGATTGCCGACGTAGACGCCATGGCCGCGCAGCTCGGCTACCTGCTCACGGCTGGCGCAATCCCCACCGTGTCCCTCGGCGTCATCCCGGCTGCCGCGCAACTGCGCTCCCAGTGGCCCCGCGAGACCTTCCACGTGTACGACGACAAGCTCGTATCCGTCGAGCTGGTCTCGGCCCGGATGCGGATCAATCAGCCGTCCGAGATCGAGCTGTACATCAGGGCGTTCGAGGAACTCCGCAGCATGGCCGTGTACGGCTCCGAGGCGCGTGCCCTGGTCCTCAAGGCCATCGACGCCCTCGGCTGACCCCGGACGCACGAAAGCGGCCCGCCCTCCCGAAGGAGGGCGGGCCGCGGTCAACGCATGAGGAACTGGGCGATCACTCCGGCGCCTGCGCCGAGGACAGCAGCGCCACCGGCCGCACGCCAGATCGTGTGTTCCAGGGTGCGGAGGCGGGACTCGTGGTCGGCGACGTCCTTGCTGAGCTCGGTGAGCCCCTGGCCGATGGTGTCGAGCTTGGTCTCCACTCGGTTCACGCCATCGCTCAGGGATCTCAACTCCTGGTACATCTGGGCCGACGAGATGTAGACCCCGGCAGGCTCCGGCGCGGGGGCGGTCACTCGCGGCTCGCGGTGTCGTCCGTGCGCAGCCAGCCGGGCAGCAGGGCCTGGACGCCGGGGAGGGCCATGACGCGGGCGAATCCGCCCGCGACGGCGAGGGCGCCGACGACCCAGGGAAGGGCCGCGGTACGCCGGAGGCGTCAACGACGGCCGGGAGGACGACGGCGATGCCGAGGGCGGTCTGGAGAATGGTGCGCAGGGTGCGCTTCGCGGCGTCGGACATGGGTCAGGACTCCTTCTGCGCGGTGAGCGCGGCCAGGGCCGCCGCGAGCGCGTCGACCTTCTGTTCCAGGCGGCGGACGACGATCTCGATGCTGTTCAGGCCCGTCGCCGGCGCGATGAACGGGGTGGCCTCGTTGGTGGCCGGGTTGGGGTTCTTCACGATCCCGTCGGTCGTCCACACCTTGCGGACGTCGTCGGTGGACAGGGACACGTCGTTCTCCTCGCTGTCGTTGGTGCCGTCGCCGGGGTTCCAGCGCCTACGCCAACCCACGCGCCAACGCCGACTTCGCCCGGAACCGGATCGCCACCCACCTCACCGCCGCCCGCACAGCCCTGGCCGAAGCCACCAGCATGCTGCGCAGCGGCGCCAAGAGCGCGGACCTCGACGATCAGCGCGTTCTCGCCGCACGAAAACGCAGCCCGCAGACGGTCTCGGCCGCTCCCGGCCAATCCTCCCCACCTCCGGCCGAATCCCCCGCACCGGCGCCGCCGAACCCGGGACGAAGGCGCTGACGCGACGACCGCCCTGACATCACGTCTGCTCCGGACATCGGCCGACCAGCCCGAGCCACCCCGCCCAACCCCCGAAGACTGCGAATACACCAGCGCTGACCGGCCCCACCCATGCCGTGGCCCTGCGCACCACGGCCACCGCCTTCGACGCCCACCGCGGCAAAGCCTGGTGAAGAGCACGTGTCCGAAGGCGCCGTATTCCCCACCAAATGGCGATCAGCACCGTTGTCGACTGGACATACGGGCAGGATCGCGCACTATGCGGTCGCAACGCCCAGGAAGCGCAGCACCGCCAGGACGCGGCGGTGGTCGGCGTCGGCCTTGGGCAGGTCGAGCTTGGTGAAGATGCTGTTGATGTGCTTGGCGACCGCGCTCTCGCTCACCACCAGCTCGGCGGCGATGCCGGAGTTGGACCGGCCGCCCGCCATCAGCTCCAGCACCTCCCGCTCGCGCGGCGTCAGCCGGTCGAGCGGATCGCTGTGCCGGCGCACCAGCAGCTGCGCGACGACCTGCGGGTCGAGCGCGGTGCCGCCGGCCGCCACCCGGCGTACCGCCTCGGCGAACTCCTCGACGTCGGCGACCCGCTGCTTGAGCAGATAGCCGACGCCCGAGGTGTTGGCGGCGAGCAGATCGGCCGCGTACCGCTCCTCTACGTACTGCGACAGCAGGAGCACGGCGGTACGCGGGTACTGGCGGCGGATCACCAGCGCGGCGCGCACTCCCTCGTCGGTGAAGCCGGGCGGCATGCGCACGTCGACCACGGCGATGTCGGGCCGGTGCTCCTCGACGGCCGCCAGCAGCCCTTCTGCGTCGGCGACTTGCGCGCACATCTCGAAGCCGGCCGCCTCCAGCACCTTGACCACACCGATGCGCAGCAAGAGGGAATCCTCGGCGATCACGGCGCGCACGGCAGCTCCACGGTGATGACGGTCGGCCCCCCGGCGGGGCTGCGGCAGGAAAACGTGCCGTCGACGGACGCGACGCGCTTGGCGAGCCCGGCGAGCCCGGTGCCGCCGGCCGCCGCGAGATCCGCGCCGCCCGCTCCGTCGTCCGCGACGACCACCAGCAGTGTCTCCCCGATCCGGTCCACGGTCACGTCCGCCCGGGTCGCCTGGGCGTGTTTGACCATGTTCGTCAGGGCTTCGGAGACCACGAAGTACGCGACGGCCTCGACCGTGGGTGAGGGGCGCTGCGGCAGGTCCACCGCCACGCGCACCGGGATCGGGAGGCGGGCGGCGACCCCGGACAGCGCGGCGTCGAGGCCGCGGTCCTCAAGGACGGCCGGATGCAGACCGCGCACCAGGTTGTTCAGCTCGGCGATCGCCTCCTTCGCCTCGCGGTGCGCCTCGTCGATCACCTTGCGGGCGTCCTCCGGCAGGTCGCCGAGGGTGGACCTGGCCAGGCCCAGGTTGACGGCGAGTGAGACGAGGCGCTGCTGCGCGCCGTCGTGCAGGTCGCGCTCGATCCGCCGCCGCTCGGCGTCGGCGGCGTCGAGCACGCCGGCCCGGCTCTCGGCGAGGTCGGCGACCCGGCGGGCCAGCTTCTCCGTGCGGCTGGGGCCGAGCAGGACCTCGGCCGCCCGGGTCTCCAGCCGCACCAGAGCGCCGGTCAGCCGGGGCCCGAGGAACAGCAGGGCGAGACCGCCGGCGGTGATGTACGCGGCCTGCGTGGTGTACCCGACGTCGGTGACCCGCCATTGCGAGGGCAGCGCCCAGATCCACACGTAGAGGGAGGCGGCCACGAGAGCGACGGCCCAGACGGCGAGGACGGCGAGGTCCAGGACAGCGAGCAGTGGACCCGCCACGGCGTGGTAGCAGACCTGCCGCCACAAGGCCCGCGTGGTCAGCCGGCGCACCGCCGACTTCCAGTTGCGTCCCGGCCCGGGTACGGCGGGGCGCGGGAGGTCCTTGCCGACGAGCGCCCGGTAGCGCCGCCGCTGCCCGACGGTCAGCAGGGGTGTCACCGCGAGCGTGAGCAGCACGGGCAGCGCCACGAGCGTGAGCAGCACGGGCAGCGGAGTCACGGCCGGCACCAACGCCGCCAGCGTGCCGACCAGCCAGAGCCACAGTGGCACCACGGCGAGGTGGAGCGGCAGGCCGGCGGCGACGAGCGCGGTCCGGTGTCCCGCCCTGCGGAACGGCCGGCCCGGCACCAGCTGCAGCCACGTCGTGAGTTGCATGCGTCAAACGGTAAAGCCGCAGGCCATCCCCGTGCCATGACGCTCCCGCCCGGTTCGGGGGTGCACTTGTCTCCACCCCGGGTCGGAACCCTGCGTGACTGACGGCGCCCTGGTGTGCGGCGGAGGGTGGAGCACGTGAAGGGGAGAGCCGGCGGGGAGCGGGGGAAGACGATGCGTCAACTGGGCTTGTGCGATGAGGAAGTGGCCAGCGCCGTGGCCAGCGCCGAGGACTTCGGCCGCGCCGAGGTCATCCCGCTCCACGAAGAGGCGGAGGAACCGCGCCCGGCGCGGGGCATGCGGCGGGCCGGGTGGCTGCTGGTCGCCTGCGGGCTCGCCCTGCTGCCGTGGCTGTACGTGCTGGCCACCGGCCTGCCGGCCACCGCGACCGCGGCGCACTGGCCGGTCGCCTGGGTCGGGCTCGACGCGCTGGAGGCGCTCGGCCTGATCGCCACCGGCCTCCTCGCCGCCCGCGGCGACCGGCGGCACGCCCTGGCAGCCGCCGCGACTGCGACGCTGCTTGCGGTGGACGCCTGGTTCGACACCACGACCGCGGCCCCGGGCGGCGACTTCGCCACCGCGGTCGCCATGGCGCTCGGCGCCGAGCTGCCGCTCGCCACGCTGTGCGGCCGGCTGGCGCTGCGGGCGCTGAGCCGGCCCGCGTGACGCCGACCGCCCGACTACGTACCACGGACCGAATCGATCCACCGGAGAACACCATGCACCGCATCACCACCGCCCCCGTCGCCCTGATCCCGGCCCGGACCCGCTGGGCGGTCGCCGCCGGCGCGGGCGCCGCGTTGGCCGCCGCCTGGTGGCTGGGCGACACGGCGCCCTATCCGTACGCCCAACGCGGCCTGCTCGACGTGCCGTTGCCGTTCCTGACCGCCGACCGGATGGACGCCGTACTGCGGCTGCGGCCGGGGGAGCGGATCCTGGAGATCGGCCCGGGGACCGGACTGCAGTCGCTGCACGTCGCCCCGCAGCTCGGGCCGGAGGGACGGCTCGATGTGCTCGACATCCAGCAGGAGATGCTCGACCACGTGATGTGCCGCGCGGAGCGCGACGGCCTGGCGACGATCACGCCCACCCGCTCGGACGCACGTGAACTGCCCTACGCCGACGGGGCATTCGACGCCATATACGCCGTGACCGCGCTCGGCGAGATCCCCGAGCCGGATCGGGTACTGCGCGAGGCGGCACGGGTGCTGGCACCAGGCGGGCGACTGGTGATCGGCGAGTTCTTCGACCGGCACTGGATCCCCTTCGGCCGGCTGCACCGGCTCGCCGACGCCGCCGGCCTCCACCTGACCGAGCGCCGCGGCCCAAGCCCGGCATACCTCGCCCGCTTCCGACCCTGCGGAGCCCACGCGCCCGTTCGCCAGGGCGAGCACCTCGCCGACGGCGACCGGGAAAGCGACGACGGGAAAGCGTGAGCACCACACGTAGGGACCGCGATCACCGAGCTGAACAACCTGGTGCGCGGTAGGCCGCTCCAAGAGGCGAGCGGGCTCCGCCCCAACCGCGGCCAGCCACGAAAACCGCGGCGCCCCCACGAGGTGGGAGGGGAGTCCTGTGGCTTCTGCTGCGTGAATCCGGTCATCGATTGCGCTGGGCTCCTCTCCGGCAGCAAGCCCGGGCGGCGGCCATAACGCGAATGCGTCCAGCAGCCTCGCGGAGTTCTGCGAGTGGGCCTGTGGTGGTGCAGTGCCGACCGGCCCATTCCGCGCGGTTTTCGGCGGTGGTACCCAGCCACAGGTGAGCGGGGCTGGTGTAGCCGTGGGAATCGCAGCGGTGGCAGAAATCTGGTCTTCGGTGCCGCACCAACCGAGCTGGGGCATCGCCCCGTGGGCCAGTCGAAATGCGAACAGATGGACGTGGACGGTTGCCCGGCGTGATTCCCCGGGCAGGCTGGCGGCGCGAAATACTGGTCGAGATCACCTATTGATGACGTGCGGTATTCACCGCCAGGCAGGGTTGCGGCTCGGCAACCACGGACCGAACAGAGACTCGTACTCGCCTGCATCGCTCGTGAGGACGAAGTCGGGCACCGTCGCTGACACCGCAGCATGCAGGCGGGCCAACAGAGACGGGACGGCGCCGAGTTCCAAGCCCAGCGCACGAGCGACCGTTACTCGATCCGCGTCCGTCTCGGGCTCGTTCGCAAGCTCGTCATAACGAAGGTGATCGACGGTGGTTCGCATGACCGTCAGATCGCCGGATCCCGAGAACTTTAGGCAATCCCACCAGGACGGCAGCCCAACCGTGATCTCCAACGCTTCGGCCAGGCTGCTGCCGATCAGACCAGCCTGTCCTTCGGAGCTGGCATAGAGCACAGGGCGGTCCTTGCCGCCCTCACCGCAGAGGAAGAACGTTCCGCCCGTGTAGTCGCCTGCGATGCCCTCCAAGGCGATCCCGGACGAAAGGCGAATGTGCTCGCCGGGATCGCTGCGTGAGAGATCAAACTCGCAGACACGCCAGAGTACCTCGGCGAGACCGAAGTCCCGCCGGATCGAGTCGAGGATTGCCTCATCACGAGTCACCCGGCGGGTGATAGCAGTGAAATCAACCCCGGCGATTTGCCCGCCCGCTGGGGCTCTGACAGGGATCGTTCCGGGGTCTTCAGCTCCACGACAACTGCTTGCTCGCCGGCCGCTCTCCAAGTCCTGGCAAGTTTGGGCAAGTTCCTGGCTCGGCAGCCCGGTCACGGGCAAGCTCTGGCACAGAGATCCTTACCGGCATCCGAGGAGGACATCATGGCCCTGCGCAAGCTCGGCAAGGACCCGGAGAGTCCGAGTGGCGGCTCGCCCACCCTCTACCTCGACGAGGAGAAGGACAGCTACCTCGTGCAGGGGTGGAAGGTGGAGGACGCCGAGCGTCTCGGGCAGATGGACATCCCGGGCCATGAGTCGGTGGTGGAGATCCCCCGGCGCATGGTGCAGTTCTTCCTGGAGGTGAAGAAGGATGACGAGGACCCCGACGTTTGAGGAGCTGTTCCGCGACTGCCAGAGGACGGCTGTCCATCTGGAGATGCGCGACGCCTACATGAAGTCGGACCCGGCCTTCGTCGACTGGAAGGCCGGCATGGTCCTCGACCCCGCCGAGCGCTGGGCCGACTGGCACGCCATCGTCACGGAGGCGACCTCGCGAGGCGTCGAGGTCCGACGTGCCCGCGTCGTCTCGACACCGGTCAGTGAGTACATCCGCTTCGAGTACGACGTGACGGACGGGCTGAACATCGCGGCCGGCGAAGGCGTGCGGTGGCTCTCACGACGCAACGCGACCGACATCGCGCTTCCGGGCAACGACTTCTGGCTGTTCGACTCCCACCTCGTGCTCGTCAACCACTTCGACGGCGAGGGCGAGAATATGGAGGTCGAGCTCACGGAAGACCCCGAGGTGGCGAAGCTCTGCGAGGCGGCCTTCGAGGCCGTGTGGCAGCGTGCGACGCCCCACGCGGCGTTCGATCTGGTCTGACAGCCCGAACGGCACCGTCGCACCGACATGACATCGCCATCTTCGAGCGTCCAGGAAGCCCGCAAGGCGCTCGGACAGCGTCTGGCCGAGATCCGAAAAGCGGCCGGACTCACCAAGCGAGCGTTGGCCCAGAGCAAACGGTGGGCTGCGACGCCGGCGGCTGTGTGCCCGGCGTACCGGCGTAGGCGCGGACGGCCTCGTCATCAGCAGACTGGCCAGCCACAGCCCTGCCGTCCTCGACGTCACCTGCTTCAACTCGGACGGCTCGATCGCCACCATGTGCGGCAATGCTCTGCGGTGCTCCGCCTGGGCCGCCCACCGCGATCACGGCTTCCTGCAGATGAGTCTCCACACGGCCGGCGTGGAGCACGAGTCGGTCGTATCCGACGACTCCGTGTGGGTGACGGCCGAGAACGGCGCGGTCCACCCCCGGCGCTTACAGGCCGTCATCAACGGCAGACCGATCTGGTGCCGCGTTCCTGGCACGGCTCCGTGCGCGCACGGAAAGCCAATGGGCCACCGAAGATGCGCAGAGGCGGCGGCGTGAGGCTGCAGCGGCTCAGTCGGCGCGGTCCCGGAAGCGGTTCCGCCGCCTGTGCCGGATTGTTCTTCTCGTTGCAGTTCCATCGGGCGCTCTGTGGGCCAGGAGTGAAGATGCAATCTGGGCCGCTGTCGTTCCCTCCTGCCTCGCCGGATTGGGACTGCTTAACACCCTGGGTGACTAGGCGTGTTTAGTGCACTGCACGGATGCCGGGCGATCACCTCACGGACTGGATGACGTGATCGCGGGAACGGTTCCTCGTGCAGTGGCGGAGGATGAAGATCAACTGAGGCTTGACGCTACGGCCACAGACTTCCGTTGACACGACTAGATGCAGGTCGACGCGTACCTACCGGTCGGAACAGTGAGGGTGCGGGACCTGGCGAACGTACTGGTCAGCGCGTCCTTCTGCGTGAGCGATGCGTGAGCGGACGGAACCGCACAGGCCATCACGGAGAAGACCGGGTCACGAGTCACATCAGTCCTGACCAGGTGGTTTCGGACACCGAAGAACCGTCCGGAACCACCCAGCAAGCTTTGGCCAGGACTTTTGATCCATTGGTTGTGGGTTCGAGTCCCACACGGCCTACCGAGGAGCCCCAGCTCAGACCTCGTCTGGACTGGGGCTCGCGGTGTTTCCCGGGCTTGGAGATCGCTTTTCGGCCCGGTGCCGGCCCGAAGTGCCGCCGACACGATTCGGCCGGCGGGCCGGAGACCTTCTCGGTGGGGTGGGTGTTTGCCTACCTCAGAAGTAGGTTTCGGCCCATGGCGCTTGCCGGTCCCCTCGCAGCAGCATGATCTCCGGGTCACAGCGCGTGGCCCGGAAGACGGGACGGGGGGGCGGATATGTGGCCGTTTCCGGTGGACGGGGCGCCCTGGCCGGGGGGCGTGCTCGTGGCACTGACCGCGGTCTGTGCCGTGCTGGCCTTCAGGGCGGAACAGGCGCGGGACCGGCCGGTGCGTACCGGGCGACCGGCTGGGCGGATCGGCTGGCCGGTCGTGGCGGGACTGGTGGGCACGGCCGCGTACGGCAGTGTGCCGGCTCTGCTGCTCGCCCTGCACAACACTGCCGGAACGGGGGGCTACATCGTCACCGTGCCGGATCTCCAACCCGACGGGCTGCTCGCGGCGGCGCTGCTGATGGCCGGTCTGCTGGCCACCACGCTGCTCCCCTCGGCGCGCGTGCCCGGGCGGTGGGTGCTGCCCCTGGTCGCAGCGGTGACCGGCGAACTGCTGGAATGGACGTACTGGCTCACGCATGCGCTCACGCGTTCCGCTGTTTCCTACGGCCTGACACCCCTGAATGTCCTGGTGGGCTGTGTGAGCATCCCGGTGCTCGCCGTCCTCGCCGGTGCTGCGCTGCGCCGGCCGGCGAACGGCAGGCCCGGGCGCCTGGCCGGAGCCGATGCGCTCAGGTCCGCGCGCTGGGCCCTGCTGCTGCCCGCCGTGATGGTGATGACCGGTGACCTGCTCGGCCTCGATCTGTGGCGGTCCGCGTCGCCGGGCACCGGGATCGGGCCGGCCGTGACGAGTTACCTGGTCGGGCTGGCGCTGCTGGCGGCCGTCGTGGCCGGGCTGGTGCGGTGGCCGAGGGCGGCGGCGGACCTGGCGGCCCTGGGGCTGGTGGGGATCGGGGCGTACGACGTCGCCCAGAGCGGGTTCGGGCAACACCTGCTGGAGGTGCGGAAGTTCGGCTCGCCGGGCATGCCGGCGCCGTCCCTCGACTTCGAGATGGTGGCTCACCATGCGTCGGTCCTCGGCGGCATCCAGGGGGCGGTGCTGCTGGCCCTCGGGCTGTGGCTGCTGCCGAGGACCGTGCTGGCGGACGCCGGTCGGCTGCTCGGTCGCGGGCCGGACCCGGCGCTGGCCCGGCGGGTGCGGGAGCTGACCGAGACGCGGGCCGATGCGGTCAGTTCCGCGGCCGCGGAGCTGCGCAGGATCGAGCGGGACCTGCACGACGGCGCACAGGGCCGGCTGGTCACCATCGGGATGAACCTCCGGGTCGCCGAGGAGATGATCCACAGCGATCCGCACGAGGCCGCCGCACTCGTCGTGGAGGCCCGCGTCGCCTCGGCGGCGGCACTGGAGGAACTGCGCGGTCTGATCAGAGGGATGCACCCGCCGATGCTGGCCGACCGGGGGCTGGGGGAGGCGGTCCGGGCGCTCGCACTGGACCTGCCCCTGCCGTGCGAGACCGAGATCGATCTGCCCGAACGGCTCGCCGCCCCGCTGGAGTCGGCCTGCTACTTCGCCGTCGCCGAGGTGGTCACCAACGCCGTCCGGCACGCCTCGGCGCACGGCCTCCAGATCCGCATGGTCTGGACGGCCGGTCTGCTGCGCATCGAGGTGGTCGACGACGGAGTGGGCGGCGCGGATCCCGCCCGGGGCACCGGGCTGGCCGGGGTGGAGCGACGGCTGGCGGCCTTCGACGGCATCCTGGCGGTCAGCAGCCCGCCCGGCGGGCCGACGATCGTGGTCATGGAGGTGCCGTGCGCGTAGTCGTCGCGGAAGACCTCTTCCTGCTCCGGGAGGGGCTGGTCAGGCTCCTCAAGGCACGTGGGTTCGAGATCGTGGCGGCCACCGACAGCGCGCCGGGCCTGCTCGACGCACTGCTCGGGTTCCGGCCGGACCTCGCGATCGTGGACATCAGGCTGCCTCCCACCCACACCGACGACGGACTCCGCGCGGCGCTGACCGCCCGGGAACGGATACCCGGGCTGCCGATCCTGCTGCTCTCGCAGTACGTCGAGCAGATCTACGCCCAGGAGCTGCTCGCCGACCGGGCCGGAGGGGTCGGCTACCTGCTCAAGCACCGGGTGTTCAGCGACGACCAGTTCGTCGACGTGATCCGTACGGTCGCCGCGGGCGGCACGGTCATGGACCCCGAAGTGGTCACCAAGCTGCTCGGCCGTCGCAGCCGCGGCGCACGCGGGCCCCTCTCCAGGCTTACCGAGCGGGAACGCCAGGTGCTGGAGCTCATGGCCGAGGGGCGCTCCAACAGCGCCATCGCGAACCGGCTCTTCATCAGCGAGAAGGCCGTGTCCAAGCACAGCACCAGCATCTTCACCAAGCTGGAGCTCGCCCCCTCCGACGACGACAACCGCCGTGTGCTGGCCGTGCTCACCTATCTCATGTCCGCGCCAGGTGAAGGCCGCATTCCACCGAGTCAATGAACTGATCAGGACCGAAACGCTGCCGGGCCGGGCCGACGGCCCGAGCGCCGGACGCAGCTCAGTGCTGCCCGGAAACCCAGGGAGGGTCTGTGACAACCCCGTTCATGAACCAAGACGGAATGACACGCCGTCGCGTGCTCGGAGCCGCGGTGGCAGTCGGGGCCACCGTGCCGATCGGCGTCGCAGGCCGGGCGAGGGCGGCTTCGACCGCTCCGGGCCCGGTGCAGCTCACTCTGCCCGCGCCCACCGGACCGTACCCGGTGGGCACGGTGCCCCTGCACCTCGTCGACACTTCACGTCCCGATCCCGTGGCAGGCCCCGGGCATCACCGCGAGTTGATGGCCGCCGTCTGGTACCCCGCCCGGGGCGTCGAACGGTATCCACTGGCCCGCTGGACGTCCCCCGCCGTGGTGCGGGCGATCCTCACGTCGGTGGGCTGGCCGGCCGATGTCGCGGTGGCGCCGCTCACGGCCGGTCACGAGGGCGCACCGGTGCGGCGAGCGGGCGGACGACTGCCCGTCGTCGTGTTCTCGCACGGCGCGCACGATCACCGTGCGGACACCACCATCGTGGTGCAGGAGCTTGCCAGCCACGGGTATGCGGTGGTCACGGTGGATCACACGTACGACGCGTTCAGCGAGTTCCCCGACGGCCGGCTCACCGTCCCGCTCGACGAACCCGCCTTGGGAGCACGGGACTTCGCCACGGACATCCGGTTCGTGCTCGACCGCGTCGAGGACCTCGCCGCCGGGCGCAACCCCGACGCCGAACACCGGCCGCTGCCGGCCGGCCTGCTCGGCGCCCTCGATCCGCAGCGCATCGGCATGTTCGGCTGGTCGAAAGGCGCGACGGCGACCGCCCTCGTCATGAGCGAGGACCAGCGCGTCCGGGCCGGGCTGAGCTTCGACGGGCCGATGCAGCCGATGGTCACCACCGACCTGGACCGGCCGTTCATGCTGATGACCGCCGAGTTTCCGCGGGCCACGCAGCCGAGCGTCGCCGAGTTCTGGTCCCACCTGCGGGGGTGGCGGCTCAACGTCCAGGCGGAGGGCGCGGTGCACTCGTCGTACTGCGACGTACAGTTCCTGATCCCGCAACTGGCGCAGGCCGTCGGGATGAGCGACGCGGACCTCCAGGGCTGGATCGGCACACTCGATCCGGCCCGGGCGGTGCGGATCCAGCAGGCGTACCCGCTCGCCTTCTTCGACCTGCACCTGCGCCACCACCGAGGGCACCTGCTCGACGGCCCGTGCCCGGCGTTCCCGGAGGTGAAGTTCATCCCATGAAGCGATGGGCCGCGTCACCCCCGGCCGGCTCGCCGCCATGACAACCAACATCCCTTGCTGCGCGCAGTAAGGAAGCCGACTGCCGTGCATCCCGCCGTGGAACGCCTCGTCGAGCGGCAACCGGGCACGCCTCTGCCTGACGACTACAAGGAGTTGGTGGTGGCACCGAGCAAGATCATGCCAGGGCTCTCGATCCCATGGTTGTGGGCTTGAGTCGGTGCGGGTGCGGTGCCATCCGCCGTGTGTGCTCCGGCCGAGATGCAGCCGGAGCGGAATGGTCAATGCCTGTCGATGAGGCGGTTTGCGTGGCGCCTACATTGATCAAAGACGGCGCAAACTTTCGGGACGTCGCCGAACCCGCGCCGTCCCATCGGCGCTCGCCCTCCCCAAGGTGGCCTAATCTCCCCTCAGTTCCAGCGAACACATGACTGGATTTCACGGGTCGCACGCGCCGAACGCCGGTGCCTTCAGCGGCCGGGGGGAGACAACGCGTTCATGGGACGCAGACATCCGCTGGCGGCGTCCGCAGGTCTCGCGGTGCTGCTCGTCGGCTGCCTCGGGTCGGGCGCCGCCCACGCGGACACCGTCGCCGGTACGGCGCTGTACGTCAACGACGCGGCCGCCGGCTGCAGCGACACCGGTCCCGGTTCGGCGGCGGAGCCCTTCTGCCAGATCCAGCCGGCCGCGGACGCCGCGGGTCCCGGGGACACCGTGTGGATCACGGGGAGCGGGCCGGCCTACGCACCGGTGACCATCAGGTCCACGGGCACCGCGGCAGCACCCGTCAGGTTCTTCGCCGCGTCCGGCAGCACCTCGACCGTCGACGTCGCGGGCAAGGCCTCGGCGATCACCTTCTCCGGCGCCCGGTACGTCGACATGGCGGCGATCCGCGCCCGTACGGCCGGTGCCACCGCGCTGGCCGTCGCGGACTCGCAGCACATCACCTACCGCATCGCCTCCGCCCAGAGCAGCCTCGCCGCCACCGCTCCGCTGATAGCGGTCGACGGCTCCTCCTCCGACATCTCGCTCACCCGCCTCCACGTCTTCCTGCCGTCCGGGCCGGGCTTCGCCGCCGCGGCCGGGGCGCGGAACATCACGCTCGCCGGAGACCTCTTCCAGGGCGGCGGTGTCGAGGCCGCGGGCACCACGGGCATCGACCTCGCGGGCGACACCTTTTCGACTGTCTGCGGCGACGCGGTCAGCCTGACCGACGGCAGTTCGGGGTCGGTGGAGAACGTCGTCGCCCGGGTCGACGGTACGACGTGCTCCGGCACCGGCACCCCGGCCGAGATCGCGGTGGACGCCGCCTCGGCCCCGCAGGTCACCGCGGACTACAACGCGGTCAACCCGCTGTCGACCGGCACGGACTACGACTGGGCCGGCACCGCGTACGCCACCGCACAGGCGCTCGGGGCGGGCACCGGGCAGGGCACCCACGACCTGGACCAGACGGATCTGACGATCCCCCCACTCGGGCTGCCCGCCGAGCACTCACCGCTCGTCGACTCGGGTGACGCCGACGCCCCGGGCGAGCAGTCCACGGACATCGACGGCCACTCCCGGGTCGACGATCCCCTGGTCCCGGACACCGGCGCGGGCACCGGCCACGTCGACCGGGGCGCCACGGAGTTCCAGGACCCGCTCACCGTGAGCGTCGGCATGGGCACCGGGTACGTCGGCATTCCGGTCACCGCCACCGCGGGGTTCGGCAATCCGTGGTCGGACTCGCTGGACGGGTTCACGTACACCTTCGACTTCGGGGACGGTACGACCGTCACCTCCGCCACCGGTTCGGCCACCCACACCTACACCCAGGCCACCACGAGCGGCTACATCCAGGTCGTGGTGCTGGTGGACAGGGCCGACGGCACCCGGGTCGGCGGCGGCGACCTCTGGTACCGGGTCGAGCCGACACCGGACCTCGCCTCGGCGGTCGGCTGCGGGAACGCCCCCTCGGAGCCGGACGTGGCCGACTGCTGGTACGACATCGACGTCGATCCGTACGCGATCACGAGCGACCGGATCACCTTCGGCGACGGTTCGAAGACCGTCTCCGCCACCGCCCTCAGCGACACGCTGCGGCACAGCTACCCGGCTCCCGGCACCTACACCGTCACCCAGAAGATCACCGACGCCGGCGGGCGGACCGCCACCACGACCGCCAGGGCCACGGTCGGCGCGGCCTTCGTCGGTGCGGGCCCCAAGCGCCTGCTGGACACCCGGAACGGGACGGGCGCGCCCAAGCGGACCGTGGGCGTCGGCGGTGTGGTCCGGCTGAAGGTCCTCGGAGTGGGCGGCGTCCCGGCGTCCGGGGTCACGGCGGTCGCACTGAACGTCACCGACACCGGCGCCACCGCCACCAGTTATGTGACGGCCTACCCGGACGGCACCACCCGCCCGACCGCCTCGAACCTCAACTTCCGGGCCGGACAGGTCAACCCGAACCTGGTCACCGTCAAGGTGGGCGCCGACGGCTACGTCGATCTCTACAACGCGCACGGCAAGGTGAACCTCCTCGCCGACCTGGAGGGCTACTACACCACCAAGGCCGTCAAGGACACGCAGGACATGTCGGGCCTGGCCCCGGTGACCCCCACCCGGGTGCTGGACACCCGCTCCGGCACCGGTGCGCCCAAGGGCGCGGTCGGCCCCCGCAGCACCACGACCGTCACCCTGCCGAAGTACACCCGGGGCGGGGCCACCGTCGGCGCCGTCCTCGACGTCACCGTGACCGGCGGCACCGGCAGCGGCTACATCACCGTCGCCTGCGACGGCCCCAACCCGCCGACCACGTCCACCCTCGACTACCGGGCCGGGCAGACCGTCTCCAACCTGGTCATCCCCTGCGCGTACTCCGGCGTGTTCCACATCTACAACAGCGCCGGGCACGTCCAGCTGATCGCCGACCTCCAAGCCGTGTACACCGACGACCTGGCGAGCTCGGACGAGGACCCGAGCGCCCTCACCGGCGGACAGTTCGTGGGGACCACGCCCGCCCGTTTCCTCGACACCCGTACCGGGCTGGGCGCACCCCGCAAGGCGCTGGGCGCGAACGGCACCCTCACCGTCAAGGTTGCCGGTGTCCACGGGGTCCCGGCGGGAGCCTCCGCGGTGCTGGTCAACCTCACGGGTGTCGCTCCGACCGCCAACACCCACCTGACCGCCTACGGTCACGGCAGCCTGCCGAACGTGTCCGACGACAGCCTGACCGCGGGGCAGACCCGGCCGGTCCTGGCCGTGGTGCCGGTCGGGGCCGACGGCTCCGTTCGCATCCACAACGCGCTCGGCTCGGTCGACGTCGTCGCCGACCTGGAGGGTTACTTCGGCTGATCTCCGCGCACCCGGATCCCGGTCAGTACGCCGTCGCCCACCTCGTGCAGGGCGACGGCGAACTCCTTCTCCGCGGTGAGGAGTTCATGGAACGCGGTCACCTGGTCGCGGTGGCTCACCGCGTTGTCGACGGCCACGATGCCGTACGGCTTCAGGATGCGCCGCAGCTGCGGCCAGTAGTCCGCGTAGGCCGGTCGCTCGGCGTCCAGGACGACCAGGTCGACGGCGGCGTCGGGGGTCCTGGCCAGGGTCTCGGCGCCGTCGCCGTGGACGACGTCCGCGTACTCCAGGACTCCGGCCCGGTCCAGGTCGGCCAGTGCGGCGGTGACCCGGTCCGCGTCGATCTCCACCGTCGTCAGGCGGCCGCCGGTGTCGCGGACCGCGTCGGCGAACCAGATCGCCGAGTAGCCGTTGGACGTGCCGATCTCCAGGACGGACGTGGCGCGCCGGGCCCGGATCAGCGTCGAGACCAGCCGGGCCGCGTCCGGGGTCATGTTGCGCAGCCTCAGCAGCCGGTCGGCCAGCGGGCCGTCGTGTGCCCGCCCCTCCTGGTGGAGGTCGTCGAGTACACGCGCCAGCTGGTCGTCCACGGAGGCTCCCCTCGTCGGTGTGCCTGTAGTTGCTAGCACACCGCGCCCGGCGGTGCTCAGCCCGCGTTGAGCTCCGTCAGCTCGGACAGGGGCAGCGTGTGCTGGGTGTGCAGGACCTTCGCACGCAGGTAGCGGACGTTGTGGGCGGTGCTGAAGACGCCGGTCGGGACACGGTCGCGGACGGTGACGCCGAGGCCGCGCAACTGCTCGGCCTTGTCGGGGTTGTTGGAGAGCAGGTCCAGGTCGGTGATCCCGAGGGCGGCCAGCATCTGGGCGGCGGCGGTGTAGTCACGGGCGTCCTCGGGGAGGCCGAGGGCGGCGTTCGCCTCGTAGGTGTCGAGGCCCTGGTCCTGGAGGGCGTAGGCGTCGAGCTTGTTGTAGAGGCCGATGCCGCGGCCCTCCTGGCGCAGGTAGAGCAGGACGCCGCCGCGTTCGGCGATGCGCTCGACGGCCTCGCGCAGCTGGGGTCCGCAGTCGCAGCGGGCCGAGCCGAAGACGTCGCCGGTCAGGCACTCGGAGTGCAGGCGCACCAGCGGGAGGGCGCCGGGGGCGGGCTCGCCCAGGACGACGGCGACGTGCTCCTGCCCGTCGGTCAGGCCGTGGAACGTGACGAGTTCGGCGTTGACGCTGTAGCCGTCGTTGAAGCGCAGCGGGACCCGGACGCGGGCGCGCTGGGTGGCGGCGGGGAAGTCGGTCATCGGGCTCTCCAGTGTCCGGGTGCAGGACGGCAGTCCCGGTACGGGACGTCGCGGGTGCCTGCTTCAGATTTGAAGCAGATCCACGGCTGGAACCCTACCCCATGCTTTAAATTTGAAGCAACAGATTTCCGTACGGTTTCGGGAAATCGAGTTCAAGATCAGGGGTTCACGATCCGGAACAGGGGGACGACCGGCGCCGCCACGGCAGCTCGTCCGCCGTCGGGCGCGGGGTCGACTCGTCGCCCTCCAGGGCCCGGGCGATCACCGAGCTGATCTCCTCCAGCTGCTCCACCTGCTCCGCGGAGAGATGGTCGAAGACCGCCGCCCGTACCGTCTCCACATGCCCCGGCGCCGTGCGCTCCAGCACCGCCATGCCCTCGTCCGTCAGGATCGCGAAGCTGCTCCGCTTGTCCCACTGGCAGTCCTCGCGCCGGATCAGCCCGTCCTTCTCCAGCCGGGTCACGGCGTACGTCAGCCGGCTCCGCGTGATCTTCGACTTCTCGGCCAGATCGGTCATGCGCAGCTTGCGCTCCGGCGCCTCGGAGAGGTTGGCCAGGATGCCGTAGTACAGGTGCGGCATGCCGGCGTCCTGCTGGAGCTGCCGGTCGATCGCGTCCTCCAGGAGGTGCGTCGCCGCCATGTAGGCGCGCCAGGCGCGCTGCTCCTTCGGAGTGAGCCAGCGAGTCGTCATGCGACCAGTGTAGGTTTGTTTCAAACTTTAACCAAGCGTCCGTGTCAGAGCGGTCGGTCCGACCCCGGTCAGCCGGTTCGCCGCCGACCGGTCAGGCAGCCAGTCAGCCAGCCAGCAGCCAGTCAGTCAGCCAGCCCGCCCGCCGAGAGTGAGCGCGTCCGATGCCGTACCCCTTCGTCCTGCTGTCCGCCGCCGTCTCCCTCGACGGCTACCTAGACGACACCGGCCCCGACCGGCTCCTGCTCTCGTCCCCCGCCGACTTCGACCGCGTCGACGAGGTACGCGCCTCCGTCGACGCCATCCTGATCGGCGCCGGCACCATCCGCGCGGACAACCCCCGGCTCCTGGTCAACTCCCCGGAGCGGCGCGCGGCCCGGACCGCCGCCGGCCGGCCCGAGTACCCGCTCAAGGTCACGGTCACCGCGACCGGCGACCTCGACCCGGACGCGAAGTTCTGGCACACCGGCGGCGCGAAGATCGTGTACACCACGGACGAGGGCGCGCGGCGGGCCCGCGCCCTCGGGATCGCCGCCGACGTCGTCTCCCTCGGCGCCGACCTCGACTGGCGGCCGCTCCTGGAGCACCTGCACGACGTACGGGGCGTGCACCGCCTGATGGTCGAGGGCGGCGGCACCGTCCACACCCAGCTCCTCCAGCAGGGCCTGGCCGACGAAGTCCAGCTGGTCCTGGCCCCCCTCTTCGTCGGCGACCCGAAGGCACCGCGTCTGTTCGGTCCTGGCGGGTACCAGGCCGGGCGGCTACGGCTCCTGGACACCCGCCGCATCCAGGACGTCGTCCTCATGCGCTACGAGCCCACGGCCCCCGGCGCGGGCGGCACGGCGTCCGCCGCGGACCGGCACTGGCTGCGGCTCGCCTGCGAACTGGCGGCCGAGTGCCCGCCCTCGCGGACCGCGTTCAGCGTGGGCGCGGTGGTGGTCGCCGCCGACGGCACGGAACTGGCCCGCGGCCACTCCCGGGAGGCCGGCGACCCCGTGGTCCACGCGGAGGAGGCGGCCCTGGCCAAGATCCCCCCGGCCGACCCCCGGCTGGCCACGGCCACCGTCTACACCAGCCTCGAACCCTGCACCCACCGCGCCTCCCGCCCGCACCCCTGCGCCGAGCTGATCCTCCGGGCCGGGGTACGACGGGTGGTGACGGCGTGGCGCGAGCCGGACACGTTCGTGGCGGCGGCCGACGGGACGGGGATGCTGCGGGAGGCGGGGGTGGAGGTGCTGGTGCTGGGGGAGTACGAGGACCTGGCGAAGGCGCCGAACGGGCATCTCCTCGGCCGAAGCTGAAGCCGAAGCTGAAGCCGAAGCCGAAGCCGAAGCCGAAGCCGAAGCCGAAGCGGAGGGGCGTCTGCTCACCTGAGGTCAGCCGAGCCGGTGGCGCAGCGGCTCGGCCGTGGCCGTCTCCGTGCCGGTCGGTGGCTCGGCGGCCGTGAGGCTGGCGAGCAGGGCCAGGCGCTCGGCCGACGGGCTGCCGGGCTCGGCGTGGAAGCACATCATGGTGAGGCTGTTCGTGCCCAGGACCGCCAGCTTCTCGATCCGGAGGTCCAGCTCGCCGACCTGAGGGTGCCGCAGCAGGGCCCGCCCGCCCTGCTTCGGGCGGACGTCATGGCGCGCCCACAGATACCGGAAGCGCTCGCTGTGCACGGACAGTTCGCCGACCAGGGCGGACAGCCGCGGGTCGCCCGGATCCTCCCCGGCCGCCACCCGCAGCGTCGACGCGAGGCCGGCCGTGGCGAGGTCCCAGTCGCGGTGCAGGGTGCGCACGGCGTCGTTCAGGAACACCTCCCGGGCCAGGTTCGCCCCGGGCCGGTGCGCGGGGGAGAGGGCGACGGCCAGGGGGGTCGCCGCCCGTACGTCGCAGAGCCGCCCGGCCACCACCACGGGCAGTGCGGACCACGACTCCAGGAGCATCCGGATGCCCGCCGGCACCTGCTCGCCGCGCGGCCGGGAGCGCCGGGGCGGGGCGGAGGCCGCGAGCTGGTGGAGGTGGGCCGTGCCCTCCGCGTCCAGGTGCAGGGCCCTGGCGAGGGCTTCGACGATCTGCGGGGAGGGATGGCGGTTGCGGCCCTGTTCCAGCCGGATGTAGTACTCCGTGCTCACCCCGGCCAGCAGCGCCAGCTCATGGCGGCGCAGCCCCGGCACCCGCCTGCGGCCCGCGTCCGGCAGCCCGAGCAGCTCCGGGCTCAGCAGGGCCCGGCGCGCCCGGAGGTACTCGCCGAGCGGCCCCGGCGCGTGCTTGTCGCTGCCCTGTGCCATGAGGCCAGGCTAGGCGGCGCGGCCGCGCCGATCCTGTCCCCGTGAGTACCACCCTTCACAGGGCGACGACGGATCGGGCCGGCGCTCCTAGTGTCGGCCTCGCCGGCCTGCCGCTGGGCCGGCGGGTGTTCCGAGTCAGGAGAGTGCGATGAACAGACACCTTGCGGTACGGATCGGTGCGGCCGTGGCCGCCGTCGCGGCCGCGACGGCACTGGCGACCGGTCCCGCGACCGCCGTGTCCCGGTCCGCCGGACACCCGGGGACGGGCGCCGCCGCCGGCCCGGTGTCCGCCCGCGAGACCGCGGCCGACAAGGCGCTGGTCACCTACGTGTACAAGCAGCTGTTCACCTACTACGACACGTCCGTGATCGACAAGTACATCTCTCCCGACTACGTCCAGCACAACCCGACCGTCGCCAACGGCCCCGAGGCGCTGCGTCAGTTGGTGGAGAACCTGAAGGCGACGGCCACCCCGGGCAGCGGGTCGGTCACCACGCACGTGATCGCGCAGGGCGACCTCGTCCTGCTCCAGACGAACGCGGGCGCGTCCGCCACGTCCAAGGGCATCGTGCTCGTCGACGTGTTCCGGGTGGCGAACCACAAGATCGTGGAGCACTGGGACACCATCCAGCCGGTCCCCGCCACCACGGCCAACGGCCACGACATGTTCTCCACGCTCACCTCGCCGCAGACCGACGCCGCCGGCCCGGCCTCGCACACCGCCGCGAGCGAGCGCGTCGTACGCGCCTACGTCCAGCAGCTGACCGGCCGGAAGGACCTCGGCGCGGTCGACCGCTACGTGTCACCGAAGCTGGTCCAGCACGACCCGGCGCTCGCCGACGGCGCGGCCGCGACCAAGCAGGCCTACGCGGACCTCTTCGCCGCGCATCCGCAGTACCAGGCCACCGTCGCCAAGGTCGTCGCCGAGGGCGACCTGGTCGCGGTCCACCTCCACGACCAGAACAGCCCCTCCGACCTGGGCACGTCGGTGTACGAGATCTTCCGGGTGCGGGGCGGGAAGATCGTCGAGCACTGGGCGGTCACCCAGGCCGTCCCGGCCACCTCGGCCAACGGCAACAGCATGTTCTGAGCGGGGGCGTCCGCGCCCGCCGACGAGCCCCCGTCCCCCTGCCCCCGTCCCCCCTGCCCCCCGTCCCCCTCCGTCCGCCTCCGTCCGCCTCGTACGAGAGCAGAACGTCATGAGCCAGTCCCGCCCCCGGTCCGCCCGGCCCGGCGCCGGCCCGGAGGTCGCTCCCGGCGTTGTCCGGCTGGGGGATCCCCTCGTCAACTTCTACCTGGTGGATCACCCCGACGGGCTCACGCTCGTCGACGCGGGCCTGCCCGGACAGCGGGGGCGGCTCCTCGACCACCTGGCCGCCGCCGGCCGGAGCCCGGCCGACATCCGTGCCGTCCTGATCACCCACGCGCACCCCGATCACATCGGTCTCACGGCGGAGCTCCAGCAGGCCGGCGCGGAGGTGTGGGTCCACGAGGACGACCGGGTCATGCTCACGGACGGCCCGCGCAAGGCCATGCGCCACGCCAGGTCCGAACGCTCCCCGCTGCCGTACCTCGTCCGCCGTCCCGCCGCGCTCGCCGCCATGGTGTCCATGGCCCGTCAGGGCGCCTTCACCGCGCCCCCGCCCGCCCGGGCGCGCACCTTCGGCCACGGCGCGCGGCTGGACGGCGTGCCCGGCCGGCCGCTGGCGGTCGCGCTGCCCGGCCACACCCCCGGCAGCACCGGCTTCCACTTCCCCGACCAGGGCCTGTTCTTCACCGGCGACGCCCTGGTCACGCAGGAGGCCTTCACCGGGCACACCGGCCCCTGCCTGGTCTGCCGCGCCTTCACCCACGACTCGGCCGCCGCCCTCGCGTCCCTGGACGCCATCTCCGGGCTGTCCCAGGACACCGTCCTGCTGCCGGGGCACGGTCAGCCGTTCGACGGCGGCCCCCGCGAGGCGGTCGCCCGGGCCCGGAGCTTCGGCGTCCGCTGACCCCGCCGAGACCTCCGTCGGCCCCGCGCGTCTTAACCCGTGTGACTCGACCTCTTCAGATGGCGTATGCTGATGTCACCGACGCGGGGTGGAGCAGCTCGGTAGCTCGCTGGGCTCATAACCCAGAGGTCGCAGGTTCAAATCCTGTCCCCGCTACTGAAACTCAGGGCCGGAATCCAAGTTCGAGGATTCCGGCCCTGAGTCATATCCCGGCACGTGTTCCCCATCACACACGTCCGCACTCATCCGCCCGGCCCACCCCATTCGCCCCACCCGCTCACAGCGGCAAACCTGGACGGACAGGCATCGAAGACATCGGACGCGTCGAACACGTGGGACATCAGGGGGGTCGTGTGGCGAGCCGTGGAGAGGCGGAGCAGCACGGCCAGGCATCCGTCCGCACCCTCGCCCGCTACCTGCCCGCGCTGCTGATCGGCACGGGCGTCTGTTACGACGTCCTCACCCCCCAGCCCTTCACCGCGGTCCCCTTCTTCACGGCCGCCCCGCTGATCGCCGCGCCCCTGTCCGCCCTGCGCACCACCGTCCTCACGGGTCTGGCCGCGCTCCTGGCCGCCTACGCCGTGCACGCGCGGTTCGCCGTGCTCCCGGACGCCGACGCCGTGACCGAGGTCGTCACCGTGGTCACCGTCGCCGTCCTCGCCGCCGGCATCAACCGGATCGTCCGCATCGGCGACCAGCGCCTCGCCTCCGCCCGTGAGGTCGCCGAGGCCGCCCAGCGGGCCGTCCTGCCCGAGCCCGCCGAGCGGATCGGCGGCTTCGAGATCGCCGCCCGCTACGAGGCGGCCCAGGAGGGCACCTTCATCGGCGGCGACCTGTACGCCGTCCAGGACACCCCGTACGGCGTGCGGCTGGTCGTTGGTGACGTCCGCGGCAAGGGCATGGGCGCGGTCGCCGCCGTCGCCGTGGTGATCGGCGCGTTCCGGGAGGCCGCCGAGCAGGAGGCCACGCTGGAGGCGGTGGCCGGGCGGCTGGAACGGGCGCTGGCGCGCGAGGGCGTCCGGCGCGGCGGCATCGACGCCCACGAGGGGTTCACCACCGCCGTGCTCGCCGAACTCCCGCACGGCGACGGCACACTCCGGGTCGTCAACCGCGGTCATCCGCCGCCCCTGCTGCTGCACGGCGACGGCGAGGTGTGCCCGGTGCGGGCGGCGGAGTCCGCGCTGCCGCTCGGGATGGGCGAGCTGGGGGCGTGGCCCGACCGGGCGGCCGAGCACGCGTTCCCGAGCGGGGCCACACTGCTGCTGCACACCGACGGCCTCTCCGAGGCCCGGGACGCGCACGGCCGGTTCTACGACCCCGAGCGGCGGCTGAGCGGTCGTACCGTCAGCGCCCCCGGCGCGCTGCTGGCCCGGCTCGCGGCCGAGGTGCGCCGGCACACCGGCGGCGGCATGACGGACGACATGGCGCTGCTCGCGGTGCGGCGGCCCTGAGCGCCGACCAGGTGCTATGTCACACATCGTGTTCGGACGGCCGCCCTCCGCATCACAACTGAGTCACCATCAAAACCTGTGTGACTCCTGAGCTGAGCAGCGAGCACAGCCAAGTCGACCGTTTTTGACCGTTCCTGGCAGGTAAGTCCAAGCTTTGAAAGCTTAATGATCAAGACGAACGGCTTGGAATCTGATAGCTGGGTCTATTAACGTTCGATAACGCAGCGCGGTCGTCCCAGCCGTCACCCGAGATGGCTCCGTGCGCACGCGCCGAATCCCGCAAGGGAACCGGGGAACCACCACCTTGGGGTGAATCGCACGGCTACCGCCGGGTAGGAAACGGCCGGTATACGCGCGTAGGAGACCTTCCCGCTCCGAACCCGTCAGCTAACCCGGTAGGCGACGGAAGGAAAGGAGTACGCCCGCGTGGCGTCCAACCGGCCTGCTCCGACAGCCCCGTTCGTGCCCAGCCAGCGTCAACCCGACACCTTCGGCTACGGCAGCTACCGCACCGACGAGGGCCCCTTCGAGGAGTGGAACCCCACCGAGGAGTCCCTCGCCTCGGCGCGCGGCCGGCACCGGGTCGCCAAGCAGCGCGGCGGCGGACTCGCCCGCAGCTCCACGGTTCTCGGCGTCGGCGTCATCGCCGCCGTCGGCGCGGGCGGCATGGCCAGCGCCAACACCGGCAAGCCGCCGGTCTCCATCTCGCTGCCCGACCTGCCGGCCTCCGTCGACTCCCTGCTCGGCGAGGGCGGCGGCCACCAGGCCACCCAGACCGCGCTCAGCAGCGTCACCACGACGACCGCCACCGACGCGGACTCCTCCTCGTCCGGCGCCGGTGAGACGCTGCGCAACCGGATCATCGCCCAGGCCGCGCAGCAGCAGAACCAGCTCGACACCAAGGCCAGCGCCAAGGCCGTCGCCGCCGCCGACAAGGCGACCGCCGACGCCGAGGCCAAGGCGGAGCAGGCGGCCGCCGCCAAGGCCGCCGACGCCAAGGAGAAGGCCGAGGCCTCCGCGAAGCAGAAGGCCGAGCAGGCCCGCCTCGCCGAGCTGGCCAAGCAGTACACGCTGCCCGTCGTGTCGTACACGATCACCGGCACCTTCGGCCAGGCCGGCTCCATGTGGGCCTCCGGCTACCACACCGGCCTCGACTTCGCCGCGCCCACCGGCACGCTGATCAAGGCCGTGCACAGCGGCACGGTCACCGAGGCGGGCTGGGCCGGCTCCTACGGCTACCGCACGATCATCACCCTCGACGACGGCACCGAGCTGTGGTTCTGCCACCAGTCCTCGATCGGCGTCAAGGTCGGCCAGAAGGTCTCCACCGGCGACGTCATCGGCCGCGTGGGCGCCACCGGCAACGTCACCGGCCCGCACCTCCACCTGGAGGTCCACCCGAACGGCCAGGCCACCGCCATCGACCCGATGACCTGGCTGCGCGGCAAGGGCCTCAACCCCTGACGTGACCCCCGACGGAAACCCACCGCCCCCGGCGGCCCCGACGACACCCCCCCGGCGTCAGGGCCGCCGGTTCGGTGTGCCGGGGATTCCGCTTTTACGAGACCTTCGTAATCGACGGGATGGGGCACCAGGCGGCCCGTGTTGAAGTTGAGCATGACTGCTCTTCGCAAACTCGGCTCCTCCGACCTTGAGGTCTTCCCGCTCGCCCTCGGCGGCAACGTCTTCGGCTGGACCGCCGACGAGGCCACCTCCTTCGCCGTCCTCGACGCCTACGCCGCCGCGGGCGGCAACTTCGTCGACACCGCCGACTCGTACACGGCGTGGATCGAGGGCCACAAGGGCGGCGAGTCCGAGACGATCATCGGCTGGGGGTCCCCCCGGCCGAAGGCTGGGGGAGGGTCAAGGCGCGCGGCAACCGCGACGACGTCGTCATCGCGACGAAGGTCAGCCAGCACCCCGAGTACCTCGGCCTGTCCGCCGCCAACATCAAGGCCGCCGCCGACGCGTCCCTGCGCCGTCTCGGCACCGACCACATCGACCTCTACTACACGCACTTCGACCAGCCCGAGATCCCGGTCGAGGAGATCATCGGCGCGCTGGACGAGCTGGTGCGGGCGGGCAAGGTCCGGCACATCGCCGCGTCCAACATCACCGCCGAGCGCCTCCAGGAGTCCCTGGACCTCTCCGACCGCGAGGGCCTCGCCCGGTACGTCGCCCTCCAGCCCCACTACAACCTGGTCTCCCGCGACACCTACGAGGGCCCCCTCCAGGACCTGGCCTCCCGCACCGGCCTCGCGGCCGTCCCCTACTTCGCCCTGGCCGCCGGCTTCCTCACCGGCAAGTACCGCCCCGGTACGACGGTCGACAGCGTGCGAGCGGGCCGGGCCGCCCAGTACGCCGAGTCGGAGCGCGGCCAGAAGGTGCTGGCGGCCCTGGACGAGATCGCCGCGGCCCACGAGGCCCCGATCCCCACGGTCGCCCTGGCCTGGCTGGCGGCCCAGCCCACCGTCACGGCCCCGATCGCCTCGGCCCGCACCCTCGAACAGCTCCCGCCCCTGCTGGGCGTGGCGGACCTGACCCTGACGGACCAGGAACTGGCACGACTGACGACGGCTTCCGCCTGACGGGCTCCTTCGACCTGCCGGCTTCCACCCGGCGGCCCTCCGTCTGACCGCTGTCGCCTGCCTTCGTCCGCTCGTTCTCCTTTTCCCGCCGCTCACAAATCTTTTCCGCCGCAACGGCGCTCAGCCCCCACGGCGCATCCCGGCGGTGCCGAACCCTCCGCAACCCGAAGCGCTAGCTCCGGTACGGGTTGTAGGACGGATACGGCACCGCCGCCCCGTACCACCCCGGCCCTCCATAAGCCGGAGGCGCATAGCCGGCGTACCCCGGCCACCCGCCCGGCGCAGCCGTCCGTGCCGCGTACTCCAGGGCCGGCCGCACCAGCTCCCGCCGGCTCCACAGCTCGGTCAGCAGCTCCCGCTCCCGCACCACGAAGTCGGCCCCCGCCCGCCCCTGCTGCCCGCGGCGCCGCAGCAGCGCGAGCGTCGTCGCGTACCCCTCGTACTCGGCGACCGCCCTCCCCGCCGCCTTCCCGAAGTGGTACGCGGCGTACTCCCTGGCCATCTGGCGCGCCCGCATCGACCCGAGCACGAGCGGCTCGGCCGCCCCCAGCCACCCCGCGTAGACGTACGCCGGCAGCTCCTCCCGCACGGTCCGCAGCTCCCGCTGCCGCGTCCAGATCGCCAGCCAGGTCAGCAGCCCGAACGCCGGCACCATGAACATGCCGTACACGGCGAAGAACCCGTACTGCCCGAACGTCGAGGACCCGTTCCAGAACGCGTGCATGCTCATCGCGAGCAGCAGCCCCGCGAGCGGCACCAGCACCCGCCGCGCCCGCTGCCGTTCCCCGGAGAGGGCGGCGATGCCGAAGCCGATGCCGGTGAGGACGGTGAAGAGCGGGTGCGCGAACGGGGACATCACGATGCGCACGAAGAACGTCGCGGCGGTGACGGAGGCGATCCCGCTGTCACCGGTCAGCTGGTCGGTCCCGAAGGCCGTACCGAGGTAGAGGATGTTCTCGGTGAACGCGAACCCGGTGGCGGTGACCCCGGCTATCACCACCCCGTCGACGATCCCGGTGAAGTCCCGTCTGCGGAAGAGGAAGACGAGGAGCACCGCGGCCGCCTTGGCCGACTCCTCGACGACCGGCGCTATCACGGTCGCCCCGAGCCGGTCGGCGCTGCTCGGATCCGCGGTCGCCGTCGCTATCCATCTCGTCGCGAAACTGTTGGCGACGATGGCTATCAGCGCGGCCGCGCAGGCGCCCCAGGCGAAGGCGAACAGCACGTTCCGCCAGGGGCCGGGCTGTACCCGGTCGAGCCACCGGAACGCGCCTACGAGCAGCGGCACGGGCAGCACGGCGAGCCCGAGCCCGACGAGAAAGCCCTCCGTGCCCGTCTGCTCCCGCACCAGCGCGAGGATCACCAGGCCGGAGAGGGCGAGCAGCGTGCCCAGCGCTCCGTACCGCACCCAGCGCCGCTGCCACCAGCGAGGATGCCGCAGTCCGTCGCCGGCGAGGCCCGGTGGATACGGCGGATACGACGGGTATGACGGATTCGGCGGATGCTGCGGGTACGGCGAGTACGGCGGCGGGGAGGTGGCCACGGCATCGACCCTAACGAGGTGACTCCTGACGGTGCTGCTCGCTCTGCGGCACCCGGTGCTGTACGCGACGGAAGAGCAGATCGTTCACCACATGTCCCTTGTCCAGTCCCTGGCCCTCGAAACGGGTCAGCGGCCGGTGCGCCGGACGTGGCGCGAAACCGCCGTCGGCCTGCGTGTTCTCGAACTCCGGGTGCGCGTCCAGCACTTCGAGCATCTGCTCGGCGTACGGCTCCCAGTCGGTCGCGCAGTGCACGATCGCCCCGGGCCGCAGCCGGGTCGCGGCGAGATCGAGGAACTCCGGCTGGATCAGCCGCCGCTTGTGGTGCCGCTTCTTCGGCCAGGGGTCCGGGAAGTACACGCGCAGCCCGTCCAGCGAGTCCGGCGCCAGCATCTCCCGGAGCAGGATGATCGCGTCGCCGTTCCCGACGCGGACGTTGGACAGCCCGTTCTGGTCGGCGAGGTTGAGCAGGTTCCCCTGGCCCGGCGTGTGCACGTCGACGGCGAGGATGTTGACGCCCGGGTCCTCGGCGGCCATCTGCGCGGTCGCCTCGCCCATCCCGAACCCGATCTCCAGCACCACCGGGCCGCCGTTTCCGAACAGCTCGCCGAGGTCGATGACCTGCTGCCCGTCGATGTCCAGGCCCCACTTGGGCCACAGCCGCTGCAGCGCGTCGGCCTGCCCGGCGGTGACCCGGCTGCGGCGCGGCTGGAAGCTGCGGATCCGCCGCTCGAAGTGCGACCCGGCGGGATCGGCCCTGGGCCCGTCCGGGAACCGCGGCTCCCCCTTGGCCCGGGTGTGCCGGACGGACACCCCGGGGGCGTGGTGAATGTGCTCACCGGGAGCATGCTCGGCGGGCTGGGGGGCTTCGGGGGCATTGAGGGAGTCAGACACAGTGGGTCGATTTTACGGCCCCTGCAGGGCGGCCTGCGGGGTGTCACACCGAGCCCAGCGTCTCCAGCGCCCGCCGCGCCACCTCCCGGCCGATCGGCAGCGAGGCGGTCGCCGCGGGCGAGGGCGCGTTCAGCACGTGGACCGCGCGCGGTGCCTCCTTGATCAGGAAGTCGTCGACGAGCGTCCCGTCCCGCAGCACGGCCTGCGCCCGCACCCCCGCGGCCGTGCGCACCAGGTCCCCCGCCTCGGCAGCGGGCAGCAGCCGCCGTACGGCCGCCGTGAACGCCCTCTTCGACGCCGACCGGAGCAGTTCCCCGCCCCCGTACCGCCAGTGCCGCCGCGCCAGCGCCCAGGCCCCCGGCCAGGCCAGCGTCCCGGCGACCTCCCGCGGCCGTACGACGCCCCACCCGTACCCCTCCCGGGCCAGCGCCGGTACCGCGTTGGGCCCGATGTGCACGCCTCCGTCGATCCCGCGCGTGAGATGCACCCCGAGGAACGGGAACGCGGGGTCCGGCACCGGGTACACCAGTCCCCGCACCAGCTCCGGCCGCGCCAGCTCGTAGTACTCCCCGCGGAACGGCACGATCCGCATCCCCGGCTCGTCCCCGGTCAGCCGCGCCACCTCGTCGCAGTACAGCCCCGCGCAGTTCACCAGCACGCGCGCGCGTACGACGTCCCCGCGCGAGGTGAGCACGGCCACGCCCCGCTCCGGCCGCCGGTCCACGCGGACCACCCGGGCGCCGTACCGGATCTCCGCCCCCGAGGCCTCCCCGAGCTGCCGGGCGACCCCCACGAAGTCGCACACCCCGGTCGTCCCGACGTGTATGGCGGCGAGCCCCCGCACCTCGGGCTCGTACTCCCCGATCTGCGCGGCCCCGAGCTCCCGCACCGGAATCCCGTTCTCCCGGCCGCGCTGCACGAGCGCGTGCAGCCGGGGCAGCTCCTCCCGCTCGGTGGCGACGATCAGCTTGCCGGTGACGGCGTGCGCGATCCCGTACTCCGCGCAGAACTTGACCATCTCCGCGGCACCCTTGACGGCGTACCGCGCCTTGAGCGACCCGGGCCGGTAGTAGATCCCGCTGTGGATGACCCCGCTGTTCCGGCCCGTCTGGTGCCTCGCCGCCCCGGCCTCCTTCTCCAGCACGGTGACCCGGATCCCGGGCGCGGCACGGGTGATCGCGTACGCGGTGGACAGCCCGACGATCCCACCCCCGACGACGAGCACATCACAGTCGTACGCAACCCCGGCAGACACCTGCACCACCTCCCACGCTCGATAGTGCACTGCGCCACTGACAGCCACTTCAAACGCACGGGACCGCGGCGCGCCTCTTCAGGGCCTGGGGACATGCGCCCCGTAAGGGGCGCGGGGAACTGCGCGACCAGCCCCCACGCACCCGCACCCGCCCTCCGGACAGAACCCGGCAGACGGCTAGGCGATCCTCACGCCGGCGCCATCAACAACGGCCGCGCCCGCTCCCGCAGCTCCACCACCCTCGGCTCGTCCCCGTACGGTTCCAGCCGGTGCAGCAGATCCTTCACGTACTCCGTCGTCCGCGCCGACGAGATCCGCCCGGCCACCTCCACGGCCCGCACCCCCTGCTCGCAGGCGGCGTCGAGGTTGCCCGACTCCAGTTCGGCGACGGCCGAGACCACCAGCCGCAGTCCGTGCGACCGCACGAACTCCTCCGTCGGCTTGGAAAGGGCCTGCTCCGTGAAGCGCCGCACCTGCCGCGGGGCCTTCAGGTCCCGGTAGCACTCGGCCGCGTCGGCGGCGAACCGGTCGTAGCCGTAGAAACCGAGCCAGGAGGGATCGTTGTCCCCCTCCCGCGCCCGCTCCAGCCACCCCTCCGCGGCCTTCAGCGCGGCCCCCGCGGCCTGTGCGTCACTCGCACGCGCGTGTGCCCGCGCCTCGACCAGCCGGAAGAAGCTCATGGTCCGCGCGGTCGCCAGCCCCCGGTTCCGCTCCACCGCGGCCTGCGCGAGGTCGACGCCCTCGTCGCCGAAGCCCCGGTAGGTCGCCTGCAGCGACATCGATGCCAGGACATACCCGCCGAGCGGCACGTCGGCCGCCGCGCGGGCGAGCCGCAGCGCCTGGATGTAGTACCGCTGCGCGGCCTCCTGCTGTCCGGTGTCGAAGGCCATCCACCCGGCCAGCCGCGTCAGTTCGGCACTCGCCCCGAACAGCGCCCGCCCGACCTCGTCGGAGTACGCGCCGAGCAGCAGCGGCGCCGCCTCCACGCGTAAACACTCCGGCACCATCGACGACCGCCAGTCGCCGCCGCCGTACTTGGAGTCCCAGCGCCTGGCGTCCTCGGCGGCCTCCCGCAGCTTCTGCACGTCGCTGTGGCCGACTTTGAGCGGTGCGCCCGCACCGTCCGCGGCGTTCGCCTCGCGCGCGACCGAACTGTCGGCGGGGGTTATCAGCCAACGCGAGGCGGGCGTTGCGTATGCGCTTACCGCGAACGATCCGGCCAGCGACTGCCAGATGCCGCCGGCACCGGCCCGGCGGCCGGCGAGGTCGAGGCGGTACAGCTCCGTCGCCGACCGCACTGCCTGGCCGACGTCTCTGGGGAAGGCGAGGCCCACTTCGGGGGCGGGATCCGCGTCCGCCAGGCCGATCTCGTGGAGCGGCACCGGGCGGCCCAGCTTCTGGCCGATCGCGGCAGCGATGAGGTGCGGGGCGGCGCCCTGCGGCACCATCCCCTTCGACACCCAGCGCGCCACCGACGTCTTGTCGTAGCGAAGAGTCAACCCGCGTTGAGCGCCAAGATCGTTGACGCGTCGCGCGAGTCCTGCGTTGCTGATTCCCGCGAGGGCGAGAACGGCGCCGAGTTTTTCGTTCGGCCCGCGTTGCTCCCTGGACATGCGCCACCCCTCGACACAGACGGCTGCCGCGCTGGCATAACCACGCGGCATTCGTAAACCCAGCGTAGTTCGCCGCATCCCAAGCGTTAAGAGGCATTGTTCCGGATGGCGGGATTGTGGTCCGTACGCGAGTGCGGCCCATATACGCACCGTGCACGACCTGTCGCGGCGTGCCCCCGCCGTGTGGCCGTGCGCCCGTCCGTGCGCTCTTCTCCGGCCAACGGGGGAGCGGTTCCATGGCTAGTGCGTGGGTCGGCCCGCTGTACTGGATCCAGTGGGCTGGGGGACACCGCCACCTTCATCCCCGCGGGTGGCGGACCGGTCCGGGAGGCGATGCCCGCCTCCCGGACTGTGCGCGTTCGAGCACACGCGCGTGCGATGCGCAAAGCATGTACGGAGCGTGCGCAAGCCCCTGTGGTCATCGCCGATTTGGCCGAAAATCGCCCCCACCTTTCGCGGGCGTCCAACGCTCCTACCACGGGAATTGAGGGCGCGAAGGGCGTTTTGGGGGAGCGTACAGGGGGCGCATTCGCGTCGCAGTCGCCCGCTGCCGTAAGGCGATCGGCTCCCGCCGGGACACTTCCACAGCACGCGCGCGTGGCCGGTCCTGCGGCAACTCCGTGAAATCTTCCAGGGATCAAAGGCGGCCCCACCGCCCCTCCGGAGCGCGTCCTTCATGGCAGCATGGGGACCCGGTTCGTACCGTGCATGGTTGTCCACAGCCTGTGGAGGCGTCGATGCGGTGGTTGGTGGGATGGAGCAGCACCGCCTCCGGTGCCGCCACGATCGGCTCCGCCGGCGCCATGGGCTACGACGGCGAGACCGTCCACCCCGTCGGCTCCCAGCTCCTGTGGGGCGACCCCGATCCGCTCTGGGCGGTCGGCGACTGGCGCCCCGACGAGGTGCGCGTCATCAAGGCCGACGCGCAGAACCGCATCGCCGTCCTCGGCACCTGCGGCGCCACCGACGAGGAGCTGCGCCTCGGCCTCTTCACGGCGCGCGGGGGCGCACTCCGGCATCTGACCGCCTGGCCCGGCAGCTACACCGCCGTCGTCCAGGTCGGCCGCCGGGTCACCGTCTGCGGCGACCTCGCGGGCGCCCGCCCGGTCTTCTACAGCCCCTGGGCAGGCGGTACGGCCTACGCCACGGCCGCGCTCCCGCTCGCCGACCTCATCGAGGCCAACCTCGACTACGGCCACCTCGCGGCCCTCCTCGCCGTCCCCGACGTGCCGGCCGCGCTGCACGACTCGACCCCTTACGAGGGCGTGCGGCGCATTCCGCCGGGGCATGCGCTGATCCTGCGCACCGGGGCGCGCGAGGTCGCCGGGTACGAGCACGTCGCCTCGCTCGCGGTCGCGGCACCCTCCGCCGACCCCGACCGTGCGGTGGACGCGGTACGGGACGCGCTCGTAGAGGCGGTACGCGCGCGGCTGTCGGCACCCCGGCACGTCCCGGACATCGACCCCGGTCCGGTACCCGGCATGGGCCCCGCCGAGCGTCGTGCGGCGCGCGGGATGCCGGTCCCGGGCATCGGCGCCGACCTCTCCGGCGGCCCGGCGTCGGGGACGCTCGCCCTGCTGGCCGCGGGCCTGCCCGGGATGCCCGGCACGGTCCTCGGCCACGGCACGGGCGCCGGCGAGCGCCTCCTCGCCGTCACCTTCAACGACCTGGCCGTGGGCGGCCGCGAGGCCGAACTCCAACGCGCGGGCACCCTCGCCGCCAACCCGCGCCTGCACCATGTGGTGGTCACCGGCGGCGAGGAGATACTGCCGTACGCCGACCTCGACGGCCCCCTGACCGACGAACCGGGTCCGTCCCTGATCTCCGCGGCCCGGCACCGCGCCCGGCTCGCCGCCGGCAGCGCCGACCACTTCACCGGCTACGGCGCCCGCCAGGTCCTCGACGCCCACCCCGCGCGCCTCGCCGACCTGCTGATGGACCGCAAGCGCCGCCACCTCGTCCGCCCGGTCGCCGCGCTCGCCAAGGCCGACGGCTCGGTGATGGTCCCCGCGCGCGTGTACGGCGCGGCCCGCCGACTGGCGCGTACGCCGTACCGCGCGGGCGTCGAGTCCCTCGCCGAGCGCCTGCTGCGGCGCCGGTTCGACGACCCCGGAGGCGCGGTGGGCGCGTCCCTCGCGGCGCTCACCTGGGCGAGACCGGGCCCGGCGGCGCGCTGGCTGACCGGCGAGGCCCTCGCTGAAGTATCGGTTCTGCTCCAGGGTTCGGCGAACCGCTCCGGCGTCGGCCCCGGGCAGCGCCCCGGAGACTATCGCGCGCGTGCCGTGCTGGCCCGCCACGCGGCCGACATCCGCGTCCTGGAACAGGCCGCCGAGATCCGCTCCCAGCGCCTCCACACGCCCTTCCTCGACAACCAGGTGGTCCGCGCCTGCCGCGACCTCCCCGAGGCGCTGCGCGTCCAGCCGGGCGCCCGCGCGGCGATCCTCCGCACGGTCCTGGAGGGCGCCGGCGTCACCGACCTCCCGCCGGGCTGGGGCGCCCCTTCCCACGCCTCCTCGGCGGCCGCCACCCGCACGGGGCTGCGCGTGGCGGCCGACGACCTGATCTCCCTCTTCGCGACGCCGCTGCTGGCGCAGGCGGGCCTGGTGGAGGCGAGGGTGGTCCGCAAGGCGCTCCGCGCGGCGGCCGCGGGCGAGCCGTTGCCGCTGGACGGGCTGGCCGACCTGGTCTCCCTGGAGCTGTGGCTGCGCCGGCTCCTCTCCCGCCGGGGCACGTGCTGGTCGGGGACGCCGGCACGCGCACGTGCGGTGCCTGCCGGGGTGACGCCGATGAGGGGGGCGTTGGCGTCGGGGGCGTGAGGTACCGAATCCTGGGCGTGGCCCAAGCCATCGACGACCAGGGCACCCCCATACCCGTCGGCGGCCCCCGCCTCCGCGCCCTGCTCACCGTCCTCGCCCTCCGCCCCACCCGCACCCTCACCCCCGAGACCCTCATCGAGGAGATCTGGGCGACGGACGACGACCCGCCCCAGGACGCCCCGGCCGCCCTCCAGGCCCTCGTCGGCCGGCTCCGCCGCACCCTCGGCAAGGACAGCATCGCGTCCGGCCCCGGCGGCTACCGCCTGGCGGCGACCGAGGACGACGTCGACCTGCACGTCTTCGAGCGGCAGGTACGCGAAGGCACCCGAGCCCTGGCCCTCGGCGACCCGGCGGCAGCCCACCGCCTGCTCACCACGGCCCTCGCCCTCTGGCGCGGCCCCGCCCTCGCCGACCTCCCCGACCGCACCGCGGCCGCCGCCCGCCCCGAGGCGCTCCGGCTGGAAGCCACCCGCGCCCGCGCCGACGCCGCCCTCCGCCTCGGCCGTGCCGCCGACGCCGTACCGGAGCTGACCGGGCTCACCACGGCCCACCCGTACGACGAACCGCTGCACGCCCTGCTCATCCGCGCCCTGCGCGACACCGGCCGCCCGGCGGACGCCCTCGCCGCGTACGAGACCGCCCGCCGCACCCTCGCCGAAGGCCTCGGCACCGACCCCGGCCCGGAACTCCGGGCACTGCACGCGTCGTTGCTCACCCAGGAGCCCGCCCCCCTCGGCGCACCCCCGCCCCGCACCGGCAACCTCCGTCCGCGTCTTACCTCTTTCGTGGGTCGGGAACCCGAACTCGAAGCCGTTCGTTCCGAATTGCACAGGGCCCGTCTCGTCACCCTCACCGGACCGGGCGGCTCCGGAAAGACCCGTCTCGCCGAGGAGGCCGCCGCCGCGCTCCCGCAGGCATGGCTCGTCGAGCTCGCCCCGCTCGACCGGCCGGAGGCGGTGCCGGGTGCGGTGGTCAGCGCCCTCGGTCTGCGCGAGACCGTGCTCATGACCAACGAGCCGGCGACCGTGCAGAAGGACCCCACGGCCCTGCTCGTCGAGTACTGCGCCCCGCGCAGCCAACTCCTGATCCTTGACAACTGCGAACATGTCATCGAAGCGGCCGCCGCCCTCGCCGAGACCCTGCTCACCCACTGCCCGGGCCTCACGGTCCTCGCCACCAGCCGTGAACCCCTGGGCGTCCCCGGCGAGTCGGTGCGCCCGGTCGAGCCCCTCGCCCCCGAGCAGGCCCACCGCCTCTTCGAGGAGCGCGCCGCCACCGTCCGCCCCGGCACCGCCGCCGTGCCGAGCGACGCGGCGGCGGTCGACGAGATCTGCCGCCGCCTGGACGGACTGCCCCTTGCGATCGAGCTCGCGGCGGCCCGGCTGCGGCTGCTGACACCTCGGCAGATCGCCGACCGGCTCGACGACCGCTTCCGTCTGCTCACCGCCGGCAGCCGCACCGTCCTGCCCCGCCAGCAGACCCTGCGCGCGGTCGTCGACTGGTCCTGGGACCTGCTCGACGAGCGGGAGCGGACGATGCTGCGCGAGGTGTCCGTCTTCGCCGGCGGCTGG
Organism: Streptomyces hyaluromycini; assembly: GCF_002217755.1. Lineage (GTDB taxonomy): Bacteria > Actinomycetota > Actinomycetes > Streptomycetales > Streptomycetaceae > Streptomyces > Streptomyces hyaluromycini. The sequence goes on from NZ_BCFL01000017.1 coordinate 1,117,336, forward strand.
GACCTCACGGCGGCGGAGGCCGTCTGCACCGGACCGGCCGCCGACCTCGTCGGCGCGCTCGTCGACAAGTCCCTGATCGTCGCCACCCCGGACGGCGCGGACGGCGCGGACGGCGCGCACGGCACCGGCGGGATGCGGTACCGCATGCTGGAGACCATCCACGAGTACGCCGTCGAGCGCGCCGCGGAGGTCCCCGGGCTGCGCGCGGCGGCCGAGCGGCGGCACGGCGCGTGGGTGCGCGCGCTCGTGGAGGAGGCGGAGCCGAGACTGCGCTCCGGGGAGCAGCTCCCCTGGATCCGCCGCCTGGAGACCGACCTCGACAACATCCGGGCCGCCCTCGACCGGGCGGTCCGCGCGGGCGACGAGGTACAGGCGGGCCGGATCGTCCTCGCCGTCGGCTGGTTCTGGTGGCTGCGCAACTACCGCCAGGAGGCGACGGCCTCGGTGCGCGCGGTACTGCGCCTGGGCGCCGCCCGGGACGCCCTGCCCGAGGGCGCAGGGCCGGACGAGCTGCGCGCGCTCGCCGACGCTGCGGACCCCGTCGGCACGCTCCTGGCGGCCCCCGACGCCGAGGACGGGCACCCGCTGTACGAACTGCGCATGGACCTCAGGCTGCTCGACCTGTTCCTGGTCTCCGAGTCCGGCCAGCCGGACCTGATGACGGACGAGCGGACTCCGCGGTACGTCGCGCTCGTCCGGGCCGCCTTCGAGGCGGGCGGTCCCCGGGCCGCCCGGCTGCCGGGCATCGTCTGGCCGCTCACCGCGTGGACCCTGGGCGGCCCCGCCGTGGACATCGCCCCGGACATGTCCGCCGTGGTCGCCAACTGCCGGGCGTACGGCGGCGACTGGGAGGTCGGCGTCACCCTGATGTACCGCACCCACATCCTGGTCGACTCACCCGGCAACCTGCGGGGCGTCGACGAGGACCTGGCCGAGCTGCGCGTCCTCAGCCGGCGGGTCGGGGACCGCTGGATGGGCGCGCAGGTGTGCAGCGCGGCCGGCGAGGCGGCCATGGCGCGCGGCCGGTTCGCGGCGGCGGAGAGCGAGTACCGGGAGGCGCTGCGGCTCGCCCACGAGGTCGGCGCGTACGCGGAGACGCCGTTCCTGCTCGCGCGGCTCGCCGAGATCGCCTTCCGCTCCGGTGACCGGGCGGGTGCCCAGGCCACCCTCGACCGGGCGGGCGAGGGCTCCGACCGGTACGGGGTGGCGGAGTCGAAGGCGTACGTGGCGGTGCTGCGGGCGCTCCTGGCCCATGACGACGGGGACCTGCCCCGGGCGCGCGAGTACTACGAGACCGCCCGTACCCTGACGGTGGCCGGCTCCGCGCCCCCGCAGTTCATGGCCGCGATCCATGCCGTCGACGCCATGATCACGGCCCTGGAGCACGGCCCCGCGCGGGCGCTGCCGGTCGTGGCCGACGGGCTGCGCGAGGCGGTGGAGTACCGGAGCGCCGAGGTGATCACGGCGGCGCTGGTGGACATCGGCGCCGACCTGCTGGCCCGGCTCGGCGATCTTTCGGGGGCGGTACGGCTGTACGCCGCCGCCGACCGCTGGCGTGCCGGGAGCGTCCGCCCCGAGCCGGAGCGCACCCGCGCCGAGGAGGTCGACGCGGCCGCCCGCGCGACGCTGACCCCGCAGCGCTACGCGGCCGAGCGCTCGCGCGGCGCCTCCCTCACCGAGGAGGACGCGCTGTGCGAACTGAGCAGCACGCCGACCGCCGCCACCGGCACCTGAGCCGGGGCACCGGCCGCTACCGGCAGGTGAACTTCGACTCGGCCCAGTCGGCGAGCGCCACCGCGTCGAAGGCGGTCCGCGGTTCGACGACCAGACGCACGGTCCGGTGCCCGGTCAGGTCCACATGGACGGGTACGGCGGCCTGTCCGCCCTCGACCACCCCGGACCGCCACAACCGCGCCCCGTCCGCGTAGACGGCGAAGGTGACCTGGCCGAGGCCGAGGGTCATGTCGTCGACGCCGGCCATCGCGTCGTACGCGGTGCACTGCCGGTTGAGGTCGATGGTGACGGAGGACCGGCCGTGCACGGTGACGCCGTGCGCGTACTCCTTGCCGGCGACCGTCACGCCGTACCGCTGCCACACCCAGCTGCTCTCGCCGAGCCGCATCTCGGGCCGGGTGCCGTCGCCGGTGACGTCGAAGCCCAGCTCGCTCCACTGGTAGACGACCGGGGCGGGCGGCGGAGTGGGTGTCGGCGTGGGGGTGGGGGTCGGTCTCGGGGTCGGGGTGGGTGACGGGGTGGGGGTCGGCTTCGGACTCGGGGTGGGACGGGGGCTCGTGCTCGGGGCCGGTGTCGGGGTCGGTGTCGGAGTGGGTGTCGGGGTCGGTTCGGGGGCGAGGACGACCGGCTCGGGTGCCGGTTTCCTCTTCGTCGGGGTGGGGGTCGGTGCCCCGGGCCGCACGGCCGGCGCGGACGGGGTGGGTTTCGCGGCCTCCTTGACCGGGTGGCTGTCGTTCGTCAGGGCGAGGGCCACCACGGCGATCGCCGCCGCGACCACTCCGGCGGCGATACCGGCCTTCACCGGCCCCGCGAGCCCCTCCGAGGCGGCGGCACCCCCGGCCCCGCCGCCCGCCCGGCCGGACGAACCGCTCGCCGCGGCGGCCGCGCCCGCGGCCCCCGCTCCGGCGCCCCCGGCGATGATCCCGAGCGCCTTCGCGTACCCGGCGGCCCCGAACCAGCCGATGACCGCGACCGGTACGACGGCCGGGATACCGCTCGCGACCTCTTCGATCTGGGCGGCGGCCAGCCGGCACCTGGCGCACTCCTCCAGGTGCTTGCGCAGCCCCCGCTCGGCGCGGACCCGCAGCTTGCGGCGGGCGTAGCCGCCGAGCAGGTCGGCGTAGCGGGCGCACTCCTCGTCGTCGATGAGGGAGGCGCTCACATGGGCCTGGAGGTAGGCCTGCTTGAGGCCCTCACGGGCCCGGCTGGCGAGGACCCGGGTGCCGTTGGCGTCCAGCCCGAAGAGGACGGCCACCTCGCTCGGCGACTCGTCCTCGACCTCGGTGTGCCACAGCACCGCCTGCCAGCGCTCCGGCAGCGAGCGGAAGGCCTGCATCGCCATCGACTGCTCGGCCTCGTGCATCGCGCGCACATCCGCGCCGAGGTCGAGTGCGCCGGCGTCGGACACCTCGGTGCCGTGCGAGGCATGGGCCGCGAACAGCGCGAAGTCGTCGACGAGTTGCTCTCGCCCGGCCGACTTGATCCACTGCGCGGCGACCCGCCGTACCGAGGTGAGCAGGTAGGCGCGCACGGCGTACTCGGGCCCGGACCCGCCGCGCACCGCCTGCAGCATGCGGGCGAACACCTCGGCGGTCAGGTCGTCGGCGGTGTGCCGGTCCCGGCAGCAGCTCCGCGCATAGCGCCGCACCGCGTCCGCGTGCCGCCAGTAAAGCTCCTCGTAGGCCGAGTCGTCGCCGGCCCGCATCCGCTCGATCAACTGGCTGTCGGGGTGCGGCAGCTCCCGGGGCGGCCGCAGGACACTCCCGTCCCGCTGTGCCGGAACGTTCCCTTCCGGCGGTTCGCCGGCCGGTGGCACCCCGGCCCGCCCGCCCTGGCTGGGCACCTGCGGCGAGGCCGTCCCCTCACCGACGGACTCGTCCCACCCGTCAACGCTCATCGCGGAACGCCCCCGATGCCTGCCCAACCGACCGAATCACCGGCTCAGACTGCCACACCGCCTTTTACCCGGACCCCGGAGTGACAACACGGTCACCCGGAAGGGGAAACGGCGGGACTGGAGCGGCCCCGGAAGGGGAAACGGCGGGACTGGAGCGCCCCGCAAGGGGCGCGGGGCTGTGTTTGATGTGCGGCCGCCGCCGGGCGGGCGCGACCAGCCACAACTCACCCGCACCCGCCCACGGTCATGCCCCGGCACACGCCGCCGCGCTCCCGCGGGCACCGCGAGCCACCATCACTGCCGGGACCGCAGCCCCTCCAGCAAGATGTCCAGCAACCGAGCCGAAGCCGCCGCCTGCTGCGCAGCATCCGGCAGGGACGGCGCCGCCGTGGCGATCACCAGCAGCACGTCGGACACCGAGACGTCCGGGCGCAACTCGCCCGCCTCCCGAGCCCGTTCCACCAGCCGCCCCACGACGTCGAGCAGCGCGGCCGCGCCCGAGTCGTCGTCGGCGGCGTCGGCCACCGGCTCCCGCTCCTCCGGCACCAGCCGCAACTCCCCGGCCCCCGGCTGCGTCCGCTGCTGCGGCACCCGGGCCTCCTCGGTCCCGGAGCCGGCCCCGGAACCGCCGATCTCCTCCGGCACCCCGACCCGAAGGACCTGCGGCGGCAGCAACCGCCCGGCCCCCGACGCCACCGACGTCCGCAGGAAGCGCGACAGCGCCGACCACGGCTCGTCCTCCTGCCCGAGCGCGGCCCGCGCCTGGTCGGTCAGCCGGGAGGTCTCCTCCTCGGCTATCCGCCGTACCAGCACGTCCTTGCTCGGGAAGCGCCGGTACACGGTGCCGACCCCGACCCGCGCCCGCCGCGCCACGTCCTCCATCGGCGCGCCGTACCCCAGCTCGCCGAAGACCTCACGCGCCGCACGCAGCACGTGCTCCAGATTGCGCTGTGCGTCCACCCGCAACGGCGTCGTACGCGGCCCGTCACCGCGTCCGTTGCCCGCCGTCGCGCTCACCGTTCCGCCACCGGCCGCCAGAGCGGAGGCCGATGCCCAATGTGTGTCCTGAATGTGCATTTGTATTCCCCCGGTTAACGACGTCTCCCCCCGGAGACTCTCCCCGTCACTGATGGCCGGAGTGAGCGGAACTGCGACCGACCCATGACCGATCCATGGACCCCGGGCCGGGCGGACCGCCCGTCGCGACCCGTTCGACCACATCCCCTACACCCCGTCGACACACGAACATAGTTGAGAGGCTGTCAATTCAGAAGGGGGACGTTCCGCACGGTGCGCCCCCCGATCGGAGTACGGGTCGTTTACCTCCCGATTCGGTGCCTTCGCGCCTCCCTGCCCGCCTCCGCTGACCTGGCCCTTTTCGTCCGGCCCGGCGTGCGCGCCCGGCGCCCGGCACAACCGCCGTCCGGTCACACAAATTGCCGGGGCTGTGGACAAACAACAGTCACGGGTGCGTCATGGGATGGTGAAGGAACGTGCGCGCATTCTCGTTGTCGGCGGCGGCTACGTCGGGATGTACACGGCCCTGAGGCTGCAACGGAGGCTGAAGCGGGAGCTCAGGCAGGGTGAGGTCGACATCACTGTCGTCGCCCCCGATCCCTACATGACGTACCAGCCGTTCCTTCCCGAAGCGGCCGCGGGTTCGATTTCCCCTCGGCATGTCGTCGTACCCCTGCGGCGCGTTCTGGACCGGTGTCATGTGGTCATCGGCGAGGTGACGTCCGTCGAACACGCCAAGCGCACCGCCGAAGTCGCCACCCTCGCCACCGCCGAGGAGCGAAAAGGCGCCACTTTCCTGGAGTACGACGAACTCGTCCTCGCCCCCGGCTCGATCGCACGCACGCTGCCCATCCCCGGTCTCGCCGAGCACGGCATCGGCTTCAAGACCGTCGAGGAGGCCATCGGCCTGCGCAACCACGTCATCGAGCAGATGGACATCGCCTCCTCCACCCGCGACCCCGCGATCCGCGACGCGGCCCTCACCTTCGTCTTCGTCGGCGGCGGCTACGCGGGCGTGGAGGCCCTCGGCGAGCTGGAGGACATGGCCCGCTACGCCTCGCGGTACTACCACAACGTCCAGCCCGAGGACATGAGATGGATCCTCGTCGAGGCCACCGACCGGATCCTCCCCGAGGTCGGCCCCGAGCTGGGCCGCTACACCGTCACCGAACTGCGCCGCCGCAACATCCAGGTGCTGCTGAACACCCGCCTGGAGTCCTGCGCCGACCGCGTTGCCGCCCTCAGCGACGGCCAGCGCTTCCCGACCCGCACCCTCGTCTGGACGGCCGGCGTCAAACCGCACCCCCTGGTCGCCGCCACCGACCTGCCGCGCACCCCGCACGGGCGGCTGAAATGCACCGCCGAACTGACGATCGACGGCGTCGACCACGCATGGGCCGCGGGCGACGCCGCCGCCGTCCCCGACGTCACCGCCGCCGAACCCGGCACCGAGACCGCCCCCAACGCCCAGCACGCGGTCCGCCAGGCCAGGGTCCTCGGCGACAACATCGTCCACGCACTGCGCGACGAACCCCTCGACACCTACGCCCACAAGTACGTCGGCTCCGTCGCCTCCCTCGGCTTCCACAAGGGCGTCGCCCAGGTCTACGGGCGCAGGCTGAAGGGCTACCCTGCCTGGTTCATGCACCGCGTCTACCACCTGAGCAGGGTGCCCACCTTCAACCGCAAGGCCCGGGTGCTCGCCGAATGGACCCTCTCCGGGCTCTTCAAACGGGAAATCGTCTCGCTCGGATCACTCGAACATCCCCGAGCGGAGTTCGAACTCGCGGCCGGTGGAAAGCCTCCTCACAGTCCCTCTGACGACTCGAACGGGTCGTCCTGACGGAACTCAGGAACTCCACGGCCCGCCCCGGCGTCTGACGGATGTCGTCGCCGACGGCCACCCTGCCAGACTGCCCCCAGACCGAGCACAAGGCTTCTCCCCAGCTTCTCCCCAGAACTGCACCGGGGGACTTCCCCCGGCCCCCGGCCGCTCCCGGAGCCGGCCGGAGACGACGACACGAGGCAAGGATTCGTGAACTTCACGCGCTGGAGCGCCCGGCTCCCCGGAACGCAGCGCCGCGCCGCAGCGCGGACCGAGCACGCGGTCCCCGCGGACCGACGGGGGGAAGGCTCCGTGCCCGCGGCCCGCGCCGAACAACTGACCGACAACCCGCCCTGTGTGCCCGCGGTCGACGAACTGCCCGCCCGCGGCGTCCTCGACCACGTCCCGGCCCTGGTCGCCCTCGTCCACGGCCCCGACCACCACATCGCGTACGTCAACGACGCCTATACGACCGCCTTCGGCGTACGCCTCCCGGGCGCCCCCGCCCGCGAGGCGCTGCCCGAACTCGCCGAGCTGGGCCTGCTCCCCCTCCTCGACCAGGTCCTGCGCAGCGGCAAGCCCCGCACGCTCAAGTCCCGCAAGGCTCTCGACGGCCGCACCTACACGTTCACCTGCACCCCGGTCGCCGAGAACGGCGACCGCGACGGCGGCGTCCTCCTCTTCGCCACCGACGTCACCGACCACGCCGAGGCGGCGGAGCGGCTGCGCGCCAGCGAACGCCGCCAGCGCGAGACCGCGGTGACCCTGCAGCGCAGCCTGCTCCCGCAAGAGCTCGAACAACCCGACGACCTGCGCATCGCCGCGACCTACCAGCCCGGCGGCACCGAGGCCGCGGTCGGCGGCGACTGGTACGACGTCATCACCCTCGGCGGCGGCCGCACCGCCCTCGTCATCGGCGACGTGATGGGCCGGGGCGTCCGCGCGGCGGCCGTCATGGGCCAGCTCCGTACGGCGGTCCGCGCCTACGCCCGCCTGGACCTCCCCCCGCACGAGGTCCTCCAGCTCCTCGACGGCCTCGCCACCGAGATCGACCCCAACCAGATCGCCACCTGCGTCTACGCCGTCCACGACCCCAACGAGGGCCGGCTGGTGTACGCCTCCGCCGGCCACCTCCCGATCCTGGTCCGCGACGAGCACGGCAGCGTGCTGCGCACCGACGAGCCGACCGGACCGCCGCTCGGCACCGGCGGCTGGGTCCACACGTCCGGCTCGGTACCGCTGGGCCCCGGCTCTACGGCTGTCCTCTACACGGACGGCCTGGTCGAACGCCGTGACCAGGACCTGGACGAGGGCATCGCGGCGCTGGAGCGCGCCCTGGCGGGAGCCACCGGCACCCCCCAGGTCGTCTGCGACCGCCTGGTCCGCTCGGCCGGGGTCACGGCCGACCACGACGACGACGTCGCCGTCCTGGTCCTCCAGCATCCGGCCCGTACGGGCCCGGACAGCGACTTGTTCCGCAATGCCGCCCTGGAACTCCTCGGCGGCATCGAGGCGGCGCCACGCGCCCGTGCGTTCGCCTCCGGCGTGCTGACCAGCTGGCGTTTCCCGGCCGATCTCCACGACCTGGGCGTCCTCGCCACGAGCGAGCTGGTCGCCAACTCCCTGCAGCACGGCACGCCGCCCATGCGGCTGCGGCTCCGCCGCACCGACCGCCGGCTGATCATCGAGGTGACGGACGGCGACGACCATCTGCCGAGGCGCCGCCGCGCGGAACCGGGCGACGAGTCGGGGAGGGGCATCGCCATCGTGGCGACGATCGCTTCGGGGTGGGGGTCGAGAAGGACGCCCGGAGGCGGGAAGGCGGTGTGGTGCGAGTTCGTACTGCCGAAGGGGTAGCGCCGTAGGGGTGCGGCCCTTGTGTTTTGGCTGCGGGTGGGTGGGGGCTGGTCGCGCAGTTCCCCGCGCCCCTAAAGGGGCGGCACCCCGCCAACGCGGGCGAGTGAAACCCCCTGCCCCAGCCCCCAACTACAACTACGCGGACACGGACTCCGAAGTCGCCCCGCCTCGCGCCACGACCCTGCTCCTCGCCGCGAGCCAGGGCCGGTCCTGGACGTCGGTCAGCCGCTTGCCCAGCCGCACCGCCAGCACACTGATCCCCAGCGAGAACAGCAGGAACGTCACGACGTACGGCGCATGCAGCGAGGCCCCCATCGGCCCGCCCACCGCCGGCCCCACCGCCAGCGCCAGCTGCTTGACCAGCGCGAACGCCGAGTTGTACTGCCCGGCCATCCCCGTCGGCGCAAGGTCGGCCACCAGCGGAGCCACCGTCGGCGACAACATCGCCTCACCCAGCCCGAACAGCGCGTACGTCGACACGAACGCCGCCGTCGCCATCTCCTGGCTGCCGTGCCCCAGTCCCGCGTACCCGGCCGTGACCCATGCCATGGCCCAGATCAGCCCGACCCCGGCGATCACCCGCGAACGCCGCCGACGCTCGACGAACTTGAGCACGGCGAACTGCGCGACGACGATCATCAGCGTGTTCGCGGCCAGCGCGCTCCCCAGCGCGGACGTGGATATCCCCGCCGCCTCCACGCCGTACGCGCTCAGCCCGGACTCGAACTGTCCGTAGCAGGCGAAGAACAGCACGAAGCCCAGCACGGACAGCTGCACCATCGCCCGGTTCCCGAGCAACTGCTTCCAGCTGCCCTTCGCCGACGAAGAGGCCGGCGTGTCCCCGATCCGCGGCGAGTGCGGTATCCGCACCGTCGACATCACGACGGCCAGCAGCAGGAACATCGCCGCCTCGATCGCGAAGAGGACAGTGAAGGAGGAGACCCTGGTGGTGTCGACGAGGTGGCCGCCTATGAGGCCACCGACGCCGAGCCCCAGGTTCTGCAGGAAGAACTGCGTGGCGAAGGCCCGGGACCGGGTCTCCGCCGTCGAGCAGTCCACGATCATCGTCGCCAGCGCCGGCTGCATCACGGCCTGCCCGGCCCCGAGCAGCGCCGCCGCTGCCAGCACGGTCGCACCGCTCCCCGCCAGCCCCAGGCTCAGCGCACCGATCGCGGCGGTCACCAGGGCGGTGAGAAGGACCGGCAGTGGGCCGCGCCGCACGATCGCCCGGCCGGCGAACGGCAGCACGATCAACGCGGCCACGGCGAAGACGGCGAGCACGAACCCCGCCGTCATGGCACCGAGCCCCCGCACCTGCGCCACATAGACGTACAGGTAGGGGACGGTGAAGCCGAGCCCGAACGCGCTGAGTGCGTTGCCCACGTGGATCCGGCGCATCGCTGCGCCCATCGCCCTGGTCACGTTCACCTCTCTCAGGTCGTCAAGTCATGGACTGATGAAGTCTCAAGACTTTGAAGCTAAAGTTCGAAGCTAAAGACTACATCGTGAAGGACTTCAACGCCAAGCGCGTCCGTGCGATACTTCGGCTCATGGCCGACACCCCCGGCGCCGGCGAGCCGACCCTCGACGAACAGATCGCCGCCTACCAGCGCGAATTCCAGGACCTCGACCCCCAGGTCGAGAAGATCGTCTCGGCGCTGTCCCGGCTCAACCGCCGTATGAACGTCGCCTACGGCCGACAGACCGGCGCCCTCGGCATCAGCAGCGCGGAGTGGGAGGTCCTCAAGGCGCTCGTCCTCTCCGGGGTCCCCTACCGCATGGGCCCCAGCGAGCTGGCCAAGCGCCTCGGCCTCACTCCCGCCGCGATGACCCACCGCATCGACCGGATGGTCGCCGAAGGGCTCGTCACCCGGGAGAGGGACGAGTCCAACCGCGTCCGGGTGATCGTCGAGCTGACCCCCGACGGGCGCGAGAAGTGGCTGGAGGCCATGCGCCTCGCCTCCGTCTTCGAGGAGGATCTGCTCCAGGACCTCTCCGCGGGGGAGCGTGCGGTCCTCGGCGAGGTCCTCACCAGGCTGCTGCGTCGCGTCGAGCACGCCCAGCCCGACGCCGGCGGCCGGCTCACTGACCTGGACTGACGCCGGGGCACGCGGGCCGCGGAAAAAATCTTGACAGGGGAGGGTTGACACCCCCCTCCCCGCCCCGTAATGTTCTTCGGGTTGCCACGGAGCCGTAACGGTTCTGCGACAGCACCTCCGCCACATGAGCGGCAACCCAAACCACCAGCACGATCTCCCGACCGGGTTGATTTCGGCGTGCCCGAATTCAATTCGATTTGGGGTCTCAGTGGTGCCCGGTCGGACCGCAAGGCCCGATTGGGAATCGCGGAGCTGATCCGCTAAGGTTTGGGACGTCGGAACGGCCCAACAGCCGCGAAGG
>NZ_BCFL01000018.1 GCF_002217755.1 Streptomyces hyaluromycini
AGGCCCTAGACCCCCACCGCCCCCAGCAGACTCCCCGCCCCGTAGGTGACCCCCATGGCCAGCGCCCCGCCGATCACGTTCCGCAGCATCGCCGGTCCCACCGCCGCCGCCCCCAGCCGTGCGCTGCTCCACCCCGTCAGGACCAGGGCCGCGAGGACCGATCCCACCGTCACCGGCAGCCGCCAGTCCGCCGGTGGCAGGACGATCGCCAGCAGCGGCAGCAGCGCCCCGACCGTGAACGCCAGGAAGCTGGCGAGCGCCGCGTTCCACGGGTTGGTGAGCTCGTCCGGGTCGATGCCCAGCTCGACGCTCGCGTGGGCCTTCAGCGCGTCCCGTTCCGTCAGCTGGACGGCCGCCTCACGAGCCACGTCCCGCGACAGACCGCGCCGCTCCAGCAGCTCGGTCAGCTCCTCCAGCTCGGCCTCGGGCTGCTCCTTCAGCTCCCGTTTCTCCTGCGCCAGCGCGGCCAGTTCGGAGTCGCGCTGGGTGGAGACCGACACGTACTCCCCCGCCGCCATCGACATCGACCCGGCGAGCAGCCCCGCCAGGCCCGCCGTCAGCAGGGCGCCCCGGTCGGCGGTGGCGCCCGCGACGCCGACGACGATGCCCGCCGTCGACACGATGCCGTCGTTCGCGCCCAGTACGGCCGCCCGCAGCCAGTTCAGCCGGGAGCCGAGCGCTCCCCCGTGGGCCTCGTTGTCGTGCGTTGGTTCGGTCACAGCAGGGAGGATCGCACCCCGGGGCCGGTACATGCCGTACTGACTTCACCGGACCCGTACCGACGTCACCAGACCCGCACCGAGGCCCCGCGTGCGAACACCGGGCTCGTCGCGTCCGCCGGCGGCTCCGGGAGCGGCTCGGCGATCTCGGCGACCGTCGGTCCCACCTTCGCCGCGATCGGGTCCAGGAGGTCCAGGTCGAAGCCGTACACGCGGGCCGCGTTGCCGCCGAGCATCGCCGCCAGCTCGTCGCGCGGGACGCCGGCGAAGGCGAAGCGCAGGCCCTCCCTGGTGTACGGGTAGGTCCCCTCGTCGTGCGGGTAGTCGCTGCCCCACATGATCTTGTCCACGCCGATGCGGTCGCGCAGCGGGACTTCGTGCGGGCGCATGAAGCTGGCGCCGACGAAGCAGTTGTCGTGCCAGACCGCCGACGGGGGCTCGCCCATCGACTCCGCCAGTCCCACGCCGAACTTCGCCTCGGCGGTCGTCGCCTTCGCCGCCGCCAGCAGGCGGCCGTGGTAGTAGTCCAGCATGGCCAGGACCCCGGGGATCCAGCCGGAGCCCTGTTCGGTCAGGACCAGTCGCAGGTCCGGGTGGCGGCGGAAGGCGCCGCCGAAGACCAGGTGCCACAGCGCGCGGTGCGAGAACCAGGTCGTCTCGACCATGAAGACCGCGCGGGCAGCCGGTTCGTCGCCGAGCGGCGGGGAGGCCGAACCCGCGTGGTGGTTGACGGGGACGCCGAGTTCCGCGCAGACGGCCCAGATCGGGTCGTACACGCGCGCGTGCAGTTCGGGCAGGCCCGAGCCGGGCGGGGTGCCCGGGAGCATCAGGCCGCCTTTCAGGCCTGCCCCGGCCGCCCGGCGGATCTCCTTCACGGCCTCCTCGACGTCGTTGAGGAGGATCTGGAAGACGCCCGCCCTGCGGCCCGGTGCGGCGGCGCAGAAGTCGGCCAGCCAGCGGTTGTGGGCGCGCAGACCCGCCCAGCGCCGCTCGAACTCCGCCGCCGTCGGCGCGGGGGCCATGAGCGAGCCGGACGGGAAGAACGGCGGGATGGTGTTCGGGAAGATCACCTCCGCGACGATCCCGTCCTCCTCCAGCTCCGCCAGCCGCCGCGCGGAGTTCCAGTTCCGGTCCGCCGAGTCGGCGAGCAGGTCCTCGTACGGGTTGACGTACGTCGCCGCCCACATGTCGAAGTCGTCGTGGTAGCGCTTCTCCAGGTAGGGGCGGTAGTCGAGGAGGTCCGCCCCCGCGTGGCAGTCGGCCGAGATCACCGTGTAGCGGTCGTCGCTCACGACGTCACCCCCAGGGTCGGGAAGTCGTTGCCGGTCAGCCAGTGGCGGCCCACCTCGCGCGAGCGGGCCCAGGAGGCCTCCACGGCCGCCTGGTCGGCCTGCTGGCCGAGGTCGGACGGGGTGGGGCCGATGCGGCGGGCCAGCGGGGTCAGGCGCTCCACGTCGAAGCCGAAGACCTCGGCCGCCGCGAGGCCCAGCATCCGGCGGGTCTCGGCCACCGGGATGTCGTGGAAGGTCCGGCGCAGCCACGCGCGCGTGTCCGGCCAGGTGCCCTCGGGATGCGGGAAGTCGCTGCCCCAGAGGATGTTGTCGACGCCGATCTCGTAGCGCTGGGCGAGTTCCCGGCGCTTGGTGTTGGTGGCGCAGACGAACACCTGGCGGTCCAGGTACTCGTGCGGCGGGCGCCGCAGTTCCTCGAACGGGGAGAGTTTCTTGCCACCGTGCGCGCCGAGGTAGAGGCGGTCCATGAACCACAGCAGGTTCGGCAGCCACCAGCAGCCCGACTCGGCGACGCCGAAGCGCAGTCCGGGATGGCGTTCGAAGACGCCGGACCAGAGCAGGAACCACAGCGGGCGGGCCGGCCACCACGTCACCTCGCTGACGTAGATGCCGAGATGGTCGCCGTACTCGTGGCGCGGGGCCGCGCCGGAGTGGGTGAGGACCGGCATCCCGCACTCGGCGGCGGCCGCCCAGACGAGGTCGTAACGACGGTCGTGGTAGGGCTCCTTGTCGACCCACATGGAGGGGATCATCAGGGCGCCGAGGCCGGACTCCTTCGCGCGGTGCACCTCGGCGACGACGCGGTCCGTCGGGGCCGTGACCGGCAACAGGGCCACCCCGCAGTGCCGTTCGGGGTGCTCGGACACGAAGTCGGCCAGCCAGCGGTTGTGGGCCTGCGCGCCCGCCATGCCCAGCTCCGGGTCCTGGTCCCCGGACAGGCCGAGGCCGACCCCGAACGGTGCCGCGGTCCGGCTGTCGACCGCGTCGGCGTCCGGGAAGACCACCTCCGCGGCCACCCCGTCGCCGTCCAGCTCCTTCAGGCGCTGCGCGCCGTCCCAGCCGCCGCGCAGCCCCTCCTCGTTGTCCTGGAACCACTTGGCCGCGAACGCCTCGTTGCGGATGCCGAGCCGGGTCATCTCCTCCCGGCGGCGGTCGCGCCCGGCGAGGAACTCGTCGAAGTCCCGGTGGAACCGGGCGTCCAGATAGGGCCGGTACTCCTCGGTGGGCAGCCCGGCGTGGCAGTCGGAGGAGATGATCAGGTATGGGTCGTCGTACGCGGTCACCACTGCCCCCTGTTCAGTCCAGGATGAAGCTTTCGAGGTACGACGGGTTCGCCCGGTCCAGCATCGACCGCGCCCGCGCCCGGATCTGGGCGTCGCTGTGCTCGCCGGCCGGCAGCAGCCAGAAGCGGTCCGCGCGGATGCCCGCCACGACGAACTCGGCGACCTCCTCGACGGGCGTGAAGGCGACCTCCTTGCCCGCCTCGCGCATCGCCGTCTCCCACTGGCCGAGGCTGCGGTACGGCGTCCTGCGCGGCCGTTCCTTGGCGTAGCGGTCGGGGCGGTTGCGGTGTGACTCCCACAGGCCCGTGCGCAGCATGTGCGGCCCCGGGAAGAGCACGGAGGCGCCCACGCGCGCGTGCTCCGCCCTGAGATGGGCGTACAGGGACTCGGTGAGCGTGACGACGGCCGCCTTGGTGACCGCGTACACGGAGGCCGTGGGCAGCGGTGCGATACCGCCGTCGCCGGAGGATGTATTGACCACATGACCGGGTTGACCCGACTTGATCATCCTCGGCACGAATGCCTGGACGCCGTGGAAGACTCCCCACACATTGACCTCGAACGCCCACTTCCAGTCGTTCGGTTCGTGCTCCCACATCCGGCCCTCGGCGCCGGAGCCGACCCCGGCGTTGTTGCACAGGACGTGCACCGCGCCATAGGTGTCGTAGGCCGACTCGGCCAGCTCCAGGACCTGTTCGCGGACTCCGACGTCGACCACGCGCGCGTGCACGTCGGCGCCCTCCGCGCGCAGCCCGTCGGCGGCCTTCTCCAGAGCGGCCGGCTCCACGTCGGCGAGGACCACCTTCAGGCCCTCGGCGGCGAACCGCCGGGCCATCGCGAGCCCGATCCCGCTCGCCGCGCCGGTGACGACGGCGACCTGTCCTTCGCACAGCTCCATCAGGCTCCGCCCCCTTCGCTGGCCTCCGGGGGCGCGTCGTGGATCTGGCGCGGGTCGTCGTAGCGCTGGTGGACGTACGGCAACAGGGCCTGGGCGTCGACCCGTTCGGCGACCCGGCCGCGCTGGTCGCTGGTCTTCTCGCCGAGGGTGAGGTCCAGCAGGCGCAGTACCGGCAGATCGGCGACCGGGTCGTACGCCGACTCGCGGAGGATCACCTCCCCGGTGACGCGCTCCAGCCGGCGGACCTTCTCCTCGCGTACGCAGTGCACCAGCAGCGGTTCGCCGTCGAAGCCCGAACCGTCCACCGCCGGGAGGAACTTGAAGTAGAAGTCCGTCTTCGGGGCGGGCGCGGGCAGCGGCAGCGGGCCGTCGACCGTGCCGCGCACCTCGACGAAGGCGACGCCGTGCCGGGCGAGGGCCGCGCGGACGCGGTCGCCGTCGCGTTCGACGGTCACCTCGCCGAGTTTCTTGGGCTCGCCGAAGACCTCGCGGCCGCCGGTGAGGGCACGCTCGTGGGTCATCGGCATGACCAGCGGGTACCACCCCTCGACCGCGCCGTGCGCGGCGGCGACCGCGAACGAGCCCGCACCGAGCGGGTATCCGGGCAGTTCGACCTTGCTGATGTTGACGCGGGCCAGGGGCCGGCCGGCCGGCTTGAGCGGCGGCGGCAGGACGGCCGCGACCGCGTCCGGGTCGGTCTCCCAGACGGCCACCACCCCGGTGGACCAGACGTCGGGAAGCTTCGTGGTGCGCGCGGCCGCGATCTCCGCCCCGGTCCGAGCGCCGTACCGTACGCGTACCATCCGCCGTACCGCCCTTCCGTCGGCCGTCTGCGCGCCGGGCGGGGTGCACGCTTGCACCGGGCGGCGAAAAGGTCCATAGCCACGCGAAGGGCAATCAGGACAGCCGGGCGACCGGGGCGGACGGGGAATCAGGACATTCGAACGGGCGGCTGCGGCAGGCGACCTGACGGACAGGGCTGTCGGTCCGGGCCCGTATCCTCAATGACCATGCTCGAAGACCGTACGACCACAGTGTCCCCCGGCACCCCGTGGCCCGCCGCGTATCCCAAGGGGTACGCCGTCGTCGATGTGGAGACCACCGGACTGGCCCGGGACGACCGGATAATCAGCGCGGCCGTCTACCGGCTGGACGAGCGCGGCGAGGTCGAGGACCACTGGTACACGCTGGTCAACCCCGAGCGCGATCCGGGCCCCGTGTGGATCCACGGCCTGACGAGCGAGGTACTCGAAGGCGCGCCGCTCTTCACCGACGTCGCCGAGGAGTTCTCGGCCCGGCTGGACGGCCGGGTGCTGGTCGCGCACAACGCGGTCTTCGACTGGCAGATGATCGCACGGGAGTACGCCCGGGCGAAGGCCGAGGCCCCGGTGCGGCAGCGGCTGTGCACGATCGCGCTCTCCAAGGAGCTGGGCCTGCCGCTGCCCAACCACAAACTGGAGACCCTGGCCGCACACTTCGGTGTCGTACAGCGGCGGGCGCACCACGCACTGGACGACGCGCGGGTGCTCGCGGAGGCGTTCCGGCCCAGTCTGCGGGCCGCGGCGGCGGGCAACGTAAGGCTGCCGCTCCTTGAGTGCCGGCCGCTCACGGAGTGGTCGGACACGCCCCGCATCGGGCAGCAGGCGGGCGGGGGCCACGGCGGCTACCGGCCGAGCAGCTGGCGGCCGTCCCGCAAGCGGCCGGCGTGCCCCTACCCGAACCCGGGACAGTACGAGGACGGCAAACCGCTGCGGCAGGGCATGCGGGTGGCGTTCTCCGGGGACACCTCGATCGACCGGGAGCTGCTGGAGGACCGGGCGGCCGAGGCCGGTCTGCACGTCTCCACGAGCATCTCGCGGCTCACGAGCCTGCTCGTCACCAACGACCCCGACTCGGGCACGTCGAAGGTCCTCAAGGCCCGTCAGTTCGGGACGCCGGTCGTCGACGAGGCGGCCTTCGGACAGCTGCTGCGGGACGTGGCGCCGGCCACCGGGACATGACCGCGCCGGCGGGCCGTACACCCGTCCGCACAGGCCGTACGGACGGGTGATTGCCGTACGACTCGCCCGGCGCCCGCTCGCCCCCGCGCGGCCGACCGCCCACCCTGTGGCGCATGGCGAAATGTGAAGTCTGCGGCAATGACTACGGAATGACCTTCGAGGTGCACGCGCAGGGCGCGGTCCATGTCTTCGACTGCTTCTCCTGTGCGATCCACCGCATGGCCCCGCTCTGCGAGCACTGCAAGGTCTCGATCATCGGGCAGGGCGTCGAGGCCGACAACCAGTGGTTCTGCGGCGCCCACTGCGCCCGCGAGGCCGGGAAGGCGGGCATCGTCGACCGCGTGTGACCGCCCGCTCCGTGTGACCGCCGAGCCGGCCCTCTGGGGGGACCCTCCCTCAGGGGGCCGAAACGCGAGGAGTACGGTCTTTGTTCGTGTACCGCTTCCTGTTGACCCGGCAGTGGGTGATCCTCACCCTCATCTCGCTGCTTCTCATCCCCACGATGATCCGCCTGGGGTTCTGGCAGAAGCACCGGTACGAGGAGCGCAGCGCCCGCAACCAGCTGGCCGCCGAGGCGCTCGGCGCCAAGCCGGTGCCGGTCGAGCAGGTGACCGAACCGGGTCACGCCGTGACCCGCAAGGAGCGGTACCACACCGTCACCGCGACCGGCACCTTCGACACCGCCGACGAGGTCGTCGTCCGCCGCCGTACCAACTCCGACGACGAGGTCGGCTACCACGTCCTCACCCCCCTCGTCCTGACCGACGGCAAGGTGCTGCTGGTCAACCGGGGCTGGATCCCGTCGGACGGCCCGAGCCAGACCGCCTTCCCGAAGATCCCGGCACCGCCGGCCGGCACGGTCACCATCCAGGGCCGGCTGATGCCCGACGAGACCACCGCGGCCAGCGGCATCAAGGACCTCAAGGGCCTGCCCGACCGGCAGATCATGCTGATCAACAGCGAGGAGCAGGCGCGCCGGCTCGGCAAGCAGGTGCTCGGCGGCTACATCGAGCAGACGGCGCCCCAGCCCAAGGGCGACACCCCGGAACAGATCTCCGACCCGGGCAAGGAAGACGCCCCGCTGAACTACGCGTACATGATCCAGTGGTGGCTGTTCGCCGCGGGTGTCCCCTACGGCTTCTTCGTGCTGGTCCGCCGTGAGGCACGCACGCGTGCGGAGGCGGCGGCGGAGCAGGAGACGGCCGAGGAAGCGGAACCGGCCGCCGTCTGAGCGCCGTGCCGCGTCACTCCCCCGGCCCACCCCCTGGTTCGCGCCCCGACCGGACGGGAAACCGGGTCCCGTGGACCGACGCATCGAGGACTACGCGCTCATCGGCGACGAGCAGACCGCGGCCCTGGTCGGCCGGGACGGCTCCATCGACTGGCTGTGCCTGCCCCGCTTCGACTCGGCGGCCTGTTTCGCCAGGCTCCTGGGCGACGAGGACCACGGCCACTGGCGGATCGCCCCGCAAGGCGCCACCACCTGCACCCGGCGCGGCTACCGGCCCGACACCCTGGTCCTGGACACCGAGTGGGAGAGCGCCGAGGGCACGGTCCGCGTCACCGACCTGATGCCCCAGCGCGACCGCGCACCCGACGTCGTACGCATCGTCGAGGGCGTCAGCGGCCGCGTCACCGTGCACAGCACGCTCCGCCTGCGTTTCGACTACGGCTCGGTCATCCCGTGGATGCGCCGCTCAGGCGGGCACCGGGTCGCCGTCGCCGGGCCGGATTCGGTGTGGCTGCGCAGCGATCCGTCCGTGCGCACCTGGGGCGAGGACTTCGGCACGCACTCGGAGTTCACCGTCGCCGAGGGCGAGCGGGTCGCTTTCGTGCTCACCTGGCACCCCTCGCACGAGCCGCGCCCGCCGCTCGTGGACCCGTACGAGGCGCTGCGCACCAGCGTCACCGACTGGCGGCGCTGGACCGCCCGCTGCAGCTACCACGGCCCGCACCGGGACACGGTCGTGCGCTCCCTGATCACCCTCAAGGCGCTCAGCTACGCGCCCACCGGCGGCATCGTCGCCGCGGCCACCAGCTCGCTGCCCGAGGAGATGGGCGGGGTGCGCAACTGGGACTACCGGTTCTGCTGGCTGCGCGACTCCACCCTCACCCTCGGCGCCCTGCTCGCCGCCGGCTACCACAAGGAGGCCGAGCGCTGGCGCGACTGGCTGGTCCGCGCGGTCGCCGGCGACCCGGCGGACCTGCAGATCATGTACGGCCTCGCGGGCGAGCGCCGGCTGCCCGAGTTCGAACTGTCCTGGCTGCCCGGCTTCGCCGACTCCAGGCCGGTACGCGTCGGCAACAGCGCCGTCGACCAGCTCCAGCTGGACGTGTACGGCGAGGTCATGGACTCGCTGTCGCTGGCCCGCACCGCCGGACTGCCCACCAAGCCGCACATGTGGGCCATCCAGTGCGCGCTGATGAAGTTCCTGCAGAAGGTCTGGCGGCAGCCGGACGAGGGCCTGTGGGAGGTGCGCGGAGGCCGCCGGCACTTCGTGCACTCCAAGGTGCTGGTGTGGGTGGCCGCGGACCGCGCGGTACGGACCATGGAGGACTACGCGGAGCTCAAGGGCGATCTGCAGGGCTGGCGCGCGCTGCGCGACGAGGTGCACCGGGAGGTGTGCGAGAAGGGGTTCGACCCGAAGCGCAACACCTTCACCCAGTACTACGGTTCCCGCGAACTCGACGCCTCGCTGCTGCTGATCCCGCGCGTCGGCTTCCTGCCGCCGGACGACCCCCGGGTGGTCGGCACGGTGGACGCGATCCGCGACGACCTGGGCCAGAGCGGGTTCCTGCGCCGTTACGACACGGACGCGATCGGCGTCGACGGGATGCCGGGCGGCGAGGGCGCCTTCCTGGCCTGCTCGTTCTGGCTCGCCGACGCCCTGCACATGACGGGCCGCACCGACGAGGCGAAGGAACTGTTCGAACGGCTGGTGGGCCTCGTCAACGACGTGGGGCTGCTGTCCGAGGAGTACGACCCGGAGACCGGGCGCCAGCTGGGCAACTTCCCGCAGGCGTTCAGTCACATCGGGCTGGTGAACACCGCCCTCACGCTCTTCGACGGCGAGCATGCAGGATAGGGGCCATGGATCTTGGACTGAAGGACCGGGTGTACGTCGTCACCGGAGCCACCCGCGGGCTGGGCCACGCGGCCGCGCGCGAGCTGGTCGCGGACGGGGCGAAGGTCGTGGTGACCGGCCGGGACGAGAAGCGGGCCGCCGACGTGGCGGCCGGGCTGGGGCCGAACGCCGTGGGCGCCGCCGTCGACAACGCGGATCCGTCGGCGCCGGAGCGGCTGATCGCGGTCGCGCGCGAGCGTTTCGGAGGGTTCGACGGCATCCTCGTGAGCGTGGGCGGGCCCGCGGCCGGGTTCGTCGCGGACAACACGGACGAGCAGTGGCAGAGCGCGTTCGAGTCGGTGTTCCTGGGGGCCGTACGGCTCGCCCGCACGGCCGCGGCCGAGCTGGAGGACGGCGGGGTCATCGGGTTCGTGCTGTCCGCGTCGGTGTACGAGCCGATTCCGGGGCTGACGATCTCCAACGGGCTGCGGCCGGGGCTGGCCGGGTTCGCCAAGTCGCTGGCGGACGAGCTGGGGCCGCGCGGGATCCGGGTGGTGGGGTTGCTGCCGTCCCGGATCGACACGGACCGGGTGCGGGAGTTGGACACCATGTCCGCGGACCCGGAGGCGACGCGGGCCGAGCACGAGTCGCGGATTCCGTTGCGGCGGTACGGGGCGCCGGAGGAGTTCGGGCGGGTGGCGGCGTTCTTGATGTCTCCGGCCGCGTCCTATCTGACGGGCGTCATGGTGCCTGTGGACGGGGGGATGAGGCACGGGTTCTGACGGTCGGTTTTACGGGTGCGGGTGGGTGGGGGCTTGTCGCGCCCACGCGGCGGCAGCCGCAAATCGACACAGCCCCGCGCCCCTAAAAGAAGGGGCGCGTCGCCGGACGGCGCTGTCAAGTCACCCTTTCCGCACGATGTTTCACCGACGTCAGTCGGACCTCCGCGGGGAGCTTTTCCAGCGCCGCCGAGTCTCTGGCATGTGTCAGGGCCTGGGCCGTCAGGTCGTCCAGAGCCTCGCCCGGGGCCACGTCCGGCTCCAGTTGGAGCCATACCCGTACCTGCGGTGCCGTGCGGGTGCCCCGTAGGACCGCCTGGGCGTGGGAGACGCCCTGCTGGTGGGCCGCGTCCGTGGCCAGGACCGTCTCCAGGGCCCTGCCGCGCAGCAACGCGCTCTCGCCGTCTCCCGTGTCCACCCGGACCTCGGTCAGGCGGCGTCGGCGCAGTTGCGCGGTGAGCCACCACAGGGCGAGCAGGACCAGGACGGCCAGTGCGGCCAGGACCGTCGGCCACCACCAGCCCGCGTCACGCCAGTGGGTGCGCTCGGCCGTGCTGAGCAGGACGTCGTGGCGGCCCTGGTGGATCCACCAGGACGGGGACGGCGCGCCGAGGCCGACGGCCAGGACCGAGCCGCCGAGGGCCAGGAGCAGGAGGCCCGCGAGGGCGATCAGTACGCGGTTGACGGTGCCGAGCACGGCGTCACCCCTTCCGGCCGGGGCGGATCACGTGGAGGGTCAGGGCGGGTGGACGGGCCAGCCCCATCGCGCGGATCGCGTCGGTCAGGGCCGCCTCCAGGTCGCCCCGCACCTCGTCGAGTTCGCGGAAGTGGGACACGGCGAGGACGTGGGCGCGGGAGCGGCGCAGCCGTACCCGTACCCGGCGCACGCCCGAGATCTCCATGGCCCTGTCGCGCAGCAGCAGGGCGGCCGCGTCACGGCGCAGCCCGGCGCGGACGTCGGGGTGGATGCGGCGCATGGGCAGGAGGTCCCGCAGGCCGGGCGTGACGGCCAGGATCAGCAGCCACAGGCCGAGGGCGGCGGCGATGCCCGCGCCCGCCAGGACCCAGGTGTCGTCGAGGGGCTGCTCCGCGAGACGGTGGGCCAGTGCGCGGCGCCAGTGCATGGCAGGGTGGTGGGCCCGTACAGCCGCGATGTCGTACAGGAAGGCGCCCGCGGTCACCAGGACGAGCACCGCGACCAGGGCCGCGGGGGCCCGGCGCGGGGACCAGAAGCGGGGCTCGTGGCCGGCCGGGGGTGCGGCCGGTGGTGGCGGCGGCTTCTCGACGACCGGTGCCTGCTCGGTGCTCATCACGCCCTCCCCTGGGTCTGGACCGGGTGCAGCCGTTCCACGTGGACGGCGACCTCCGGTACCTCCATGTCCACCAACGCGCCTACCCGCTCGACCACATGCCGACGCACGGCCGCGCACCGGGCGCCGATGTCGGACGGGTAGTCCAGTTCCAGGTGGACCCGGACGCGCGCCGTGTCATGGTGGGTGACCACGGTGGCGTGCGGGGGTACGGCGTCCTTCGGGAGGGGGCCGAGCGCCTCGCGGGCCGCCTGTGCGGCGATCTTCGCCACGACCCGGTCGGCGATCCGGATGGCGCCGCGCTCGCCGGGCGCCACGACCGTCGGGGCGCCGTGCGTCTCACCGCTCGCGGAGCTCATCGCCGGCGGTCACGCCGGTCGTCGCGGCTGCGGAAGAAGTCGCCGAGTTCGATGTCCCCCTCCGCGAACCGGCCGACGACGAACCCGATGGCTCCGAGCGCCGCCACCAGCAGAAAGGCGCCGAACCCGCCGAAGTACCCGGCGAAGCCCAGCGCCATGCCGGCGATCATGCCGACAACGGCCATGCTCATGGTGCGCTCCCCTCAGCGGTCACTGGAGCCGGGACTCCGGCTCCTCTTCCTCTTCCTCCGGAAGCTTCACATCACTCACCGCGATGTTGACCTCGACCACTTCGAGCCCGGT
Organism: Streptomyces hyaluromycini; assembly: GCF_002217755.1. Classification (GTDB taxonomy): domain Bacteria; phylum Actinomycetota; class Actinomycetes; order Streptomycetales; family Streptomycetaceae; genus Streptomyces; species Streptomyces hyaluromycini. The sequence continues at coordinate 12,009 of NZ_BCFL01000018.1, forward strand.
CATGCGCTCCACGGCCGCGATCACGTTCTCCCGGACCGCGCGGGCCACATCCGCGATCGACACGCCGTAGTCCACGACGATCTCCAGGTCGAGCGCGGTCTGCACCTCGCCGACCTCGGCCTTCACGCCCCGGCTCACGGACTTGGAGCCGCCCGGCACCCGGTCGCGCACGACGCCGAAGGTGCGGGCGAGGCCGCTGCCCATCGCGTGCACGCCGACCACGTCGCGGGCCGCCAGTCCGGCGATCTTCTCCACGACTCCGTCGGCGATCGTCGTCCGCCCCCGGGTCGCCGGGTCGCCGCCGCCGCGCCTGACGGTCTTCCGGGTCTGTACCGTCGGGTCCTTCTCGGGCTCCGCCGCCATCTCGGTCATCGCCGTGCGTCCCTTCCCGTCGTCGTCCTGCAACCACGGTACGTGCGGATGTCCTGTCGTGCCCCGGAGATGCGGCAGGCTGGAGCAATGACGGCGGACCGACGGACAGACACGGTACGGCACCCCCTGGGCTTCGGCAGGCTGCTTCCGCTGGGCGGGCCGCGGGACGGGGCGTGGCTCGCGGAGGCGGCGGCGGACGCGGTGCTGCGGCGGGCGGCGGCCGAGGTGGCGGGGGTGCGGCTGGGTGCGGTGCGGATCGCCCTGGCGGATCCGGCGGACGTGGCGGAGGCCGTCGTTCCGTCACCGCCCGGTGCGGTACCGCCGGGGGTGCTGCGGCTTTCGGCGGACTTCGCGGCGACGGCCGCCGAGCCCCTGCCGTCGACGGCGTCCCGGCTGCGGCGGGCGCTGGCCGCGGCCACGGTACGGCTCGGGCTTGCGGTGACCGAGGTGGACCTGCGGGTGACCGACCTGCTGGAGGAGGAACCGGCGGCGCCGGAGGCGGTACGGGTGCCCCGGCCACCGTCGGTCCGGGAGGGGACGGATCCCGAGGGCGCCCGGGTGACGACGGCGGCGCTGGCGGTGCCGGGGGTGGCACGGGTGACGGGGGCGCTGAGCCGGGAGGTCCACTTCGACGCTGCGCTGCCACGCCGGCATGTGCGGGTGGAGGTGGCGCTGACCGACGGCCCGCGGGCCGTGGAGGTGGCCCGACGGGTCCGTACGGCGGTCGGCGAGGCGTTGGACGACCAGCCGACGGTGGCTGTGCTTGTAACGAGCGTCGATTGAAGCGCCCCGTCAGGGGCGCGGGACTGTATCGATATGCGGCTACCGCCGCGTGGGCGCGACCAGCCCCCACCGGCCCGCGGTGAACTACTCGCCCACCCCTGCAAGGTCCCGCAGCCGCCGAGCCTGCGCCTGCCGCTCGGCAGCCCGCTGCTCGTCGTAGGTGCGGCCGGCGGCACCCTGCAGCAACGCCTTGGTCTCCACCACCGCATCCCGCGGCGCAGCCAACAGCGCACCGGCCAGGTCCCGTACCGCCGCGTCGAGTTCGCCCACCGGCACGGCAACGCTCGCCAGCCCGGAGGCCACCGCCTCCTCGGCCTGGACGTATCGTCCGGTCGCGCAGATCTCCAGCGCGCGGGCGTAGCCGACGAGGGAGACCAGCGGATGCGTACCGGTCAGGTCCGGCACCAGTCCGAGGCTGGTCTCGCGCATGGCGAACTGCACGTCGTCCGCGACGACGCGCAGGTCACACGCAAGAGCCAGCTGGAAGCCGGCCCCGATGGCGTGTCCCTGCACGGCGGCGATCGACACGATGTCGCTCTGCCGCCACCAGGTGAACGCCTCCTGGAATTCGGCGATGGCCGCGTCGAGTCCGGCGTCGTCACGGCGCGCGAGCTCGACGAAGGTCGGCTCGCCCGGGATCCCCTCCGGCGTGAACATCTGCCGGTCGAGGCCCGCGGAGAAGGACTGGCCCTCACCGCGCAGCACGACGACCCGGACCGACCCGGGCAGCGACCGCCCGGCATCGGCCAACGCCCGCCAGAGTGCGGGACTCTGGGCGTTGCGCTTGGCCGGGTTGGTCAGCGTCACCGTGGCGAGCGCGTCGTCGACGGTGAGCCGTACGCCGTCCTTGTCGAGAACAGGAGTGAGGTCCTGGTCGGGCGAAGCCATGGGGCGCCTCCGATGTGTGCGGTCATCACGCATTGCCTTACGGCATGCTAAGTGACTGCACAGTAACCACCCGGTCGATCACCCGACCGACCGGGTGGCCACCATCGAAGCCGATGGGCCGCCCGGGGTCAGGACGCGGCTTTCTTGCCCCGCGTCGCCCCGCCACGCCCACGCAGCGTGACACCCGACTCACTGAGCATCCGGTGGACGAAGCCATACGAGCGGCCGGTTTCCTCGGCCAGTGCCCGAATGCTCGCACCGGAGTCGTACTTCTTCTTCAGGTCTGCCGCGAGCTTGTCGCGCGCGGCGCCGGTCACCCGGCTGCCCTTCTTCAGAGTCTCGGCCACCCGTGCCTCCTCATGGGAAGTGCGCTCTGGTCCCCTCATGATCACCCCTCCGGGGCGCGATGGCCACCCATTCGGCAAGGTCCGTGAGACATCGTTGTGACGACAGGAGCGCATCCCCACATGCGGAATCTGTGATTCCGCCGAGGGCCGTCCACGGAGCCGAACGGGTTCATCCGCGAAGTGCCAGGTCAGAAGCAGAAAGCGGCCGATCCCTTGTCGACAAAGGGATCGGCCGCAAAATCGATGTAGGACACACCTCGATACGAGGAGATCTCACACAGATGATGGATCACCGATAGGCCGAATGATCCATAGCCAGTGGATCAGGCATTCGATCAAACGAGGTCGACGCGATCGGATCTTCGGATCCTCGGATCTCAGGCGAGGGCGACCAGGTCCGCGTAGTCGGCGCCCCACAGGTCCTCGACGCCGTCGGGCAGCAGGATGATCCGCTCGGGCTGGAGCGCCTCCACGGCACCCTCGTCGTGGGTGACGAGGACGACCGCGCCCTTGTAGGTGCGCAGGGCGCCGAGGATCTCCTCGCGGCTGGCGGGGTCGAGGTTGTTGGTCGGCTCGTCCAGGAGCAGGACGTTCGCGGAGGAGACGACCAGGGTGGCGAGGGCGAGACGGGTCTTCTCGCCGCCGGAGAGGACACCGGCCGGCTTGTCGACGTCGTCACCGGAGAACAGGAACGAGCCGAGCGTCTTGCGGACCTCGACGAGGTCCAGGTCGGGGGCCGCCGAGCGCATGTTCTCCAGGACCGTGCGCTCCGGGTCCAGGGTCTCGTGCTCCTGGGCGTAGTAGCCGAGCTTGAGGCCGTGCCCCTCGATGACCTCGCCGGTGTCGGGCTGCTCGACGCCGCCGAGCAGCCGCAGCAGGGTGGTCTTGCCGGCGCCGTTGAGCCCGAGGATGACGACCCTCGACCCCTTGTCGATGGCCAGGTCGACGTCGGTGAAGATCTCCAGCGAGCCGTACGACTTCGACAGGCCCTCGGCGGTCAGCGGGGTCTTGCCGCAGGGCGAGGGTTCCGGGAAGCGCAGCTTGGCGACCTTGTCGGAGACGCGGACGGCGTCCAGGCCGGACAGCAGCTTGTCGGCGCGGCGGGCCATGTTCTGCGCGGCGACCGTCTTGGTGGCCTTGGCGCGCATCTTGTCGGCCTGCGAGTGCAGTGCGGCGGCCTTCTTCTCGGCGTTGGCACGCTCGCGCTTGCGGCGCTTCTCGTCGGCCTCGCGCTGCTGCTGGTAGAGCTTCCAGCCCATGTTGTAGACGTCGATCTGGGAACGGTTGGCGTCCAGGTAGAAGACCTTGTTGACGACCGTCTCGACCAGGTCGACGTCGTGGGAGATCACGATGAAGCCGCCGCGGTAGGTCTTCAGGTAGTCGCGCAGCCAGACGATCGAGTCGGCGTCGAGGTGGTTGGTCGGCTCGTCGAGCAGCAGGGTGTCGGCGTCCGAGAACAGGATGCGGGCCAGCTCGATACGGCGGCGCTGACCGCCGGAGAGCGTGTGCAGGGGCTGGCCGAGCACCCGGTCGGGCAGGTTGAGCGCGGCGGCGATGGTGGCGGCCTCGGCCTCGGCGGCGTAACCGCCCTTGGTGAGGAACTCGGTCTCCTGGCGCTCGTACTGCCTGAGCGCCTTCTCGCGGGTGGCGCCCTGGCCGTTGGCGATGCGCTGTTCGTTCTCGCGCATCTTGCGGATCAGTACGTCCAGGCCGCGCGCGGAGAGGACGCGGTCGCGGGCGAGCACGTCGAGGTCGCCGGTGCGGGGGTCCTGCGGGAGGTAGCCGACCTCGCCGGAGCGGGTGACGGTGCCCGCGGCGGGGATGCCGTCACCGGCCAGGACCTTGGTGAGGGTGGTCTTGCCGGCGCCGTTGCGGCCGACCAGACCGATGCGGTCACCCTTGGCGACACGGAACGTGGCGTTCTCGATGAGGATGCGCGCACCGGCGCGCAGCTCGATACCGGAGGCGGAGATCACGGACAGACTCCAGAGCGTACGGATAGTGACGGGTGGGCGGCTGAGGACGTTCCCGCCGTCTAATGCGCGAGGAGAATGGCCATGGGCCAAGTCTAACGGGGCGGCGCAAGCGCTTTTTCGGTGCGCGGGTGTTCGGGGCGGCCCGCGCCGGGGCGCTCGTTGCCCAGCGGTGTGCGGTGCGGAGCGATTCCGCCCAGGTCGTCCACGGCGACGAGCTGCGCGGTCCAGGCGCCGTGCGCGCAGGGCTGGGCGACGAGCAGGGCGGGGCCGTGACGTACGGCACGTTCGGGGCGGAACGCGCAGCCCGCGCGTGCGGGCAGCACCCAGCGCAGGTCGCCGTCGGCGGTGCGGTACGCGGCGATGCGGGCCGGGGTCACGATCGCGAGGATGCCGCGGCCCAGGGGGCGCAGGACGCCGGCGCCGCCCCTGGTGCGCAGCCAGCCGGTCGCCGCGGGCAGGGCACGGTGCCAGCGCACGGAGCGGCCGTCGGTGTCGGTGACGAGCCCGTCGTCCCAGACGGTGAACGCGTGCCCGCGCGCGGGCAGCACGCTGAGCGGGCGGCGCCCCACGCGCGCGTAGCGCCAGCGCAGGGTCCGCCCGTCGTAGGCCTCGACGACGTCGCCACGCGCGCGTGCGGTGTGCGCGGGCGGGCCGGGGGTGAGGCGGTCGCCGTAGGGGGCGGGGCGGATCTGGTGGGCGACGGAGAGGAGCACCGCCGCCAGGAGCAGGACGAGGGCGGGGGCGAGGAGGCGCTTGAGGGGCCTGCGGGCGGGGGGTGCCGCCGGGAAGGCGGTCGGTGCCCGCTGTGGAAAGACCGCCGAAGACCGCTCCGGAACGGTGGCCCGGGGCTGCTTGGGGCGGGCGGTCGCATACGGCTCGGGGCGGGCGGTCGGGGGCTGCTCGGGGAGAACCGTCGGGGGCTGGTCGCGGCAGGCGGTCAGAGACTGCTCGGGGAGAACCGTCGGGGGCTGGTCGCGGCAGGCGGTCAGAGACTGCTCGGGGAGAACCGTCGGGGGCTGGTCGCGGCAGGCGGTCAGAGACTGCTCGGGGAGAACCGTCGGGGGCTGGTCGCGGCAGGCGGTCAGAGACTGCTCGGGGAGAACCGTCGGGGGCTGGTCGCGGCAGGCGGTCAGAGACTGCTCGGGGAGGGCCGTCTGGGGCTGGTCGCGGCGGGCGGTCGCAGACTGTGCCGGGCAGGCCTCGGTGTCGGGTGGCTCGGTCCTCCCGTGGTGCAGAACCGCCACCCCTTCCCCCTTCGGCGCCCGAGCGGGCACCCCTGTGCCATGAGTCAGGCGCAGAGCGTAGCCACGCCCGGCACGGGCGGGCGGGCGTGACGCGGGGGCGGGGCGGGACATCGCCCGTTCGGGCGTTCGTCCGGTCATCGGCGCGAAGTGACGGCGCCGATGGCGCAAGGTGGTTGTGGGGGACGGTGCGAGCAGAAGGCGGTGCCCCATGCAGTTCGACGACGACGCGAACCTGGACACCTCCGAGGTGCAGGATGTGCGGAGCAGCCGGATCCCGGGCGGAAAGGCGACCGTCGGCGGCGGCCTGGTCGGCCTCATCGCGCTGCTTCTCGCCCTGTTCCTCGGTGTCGGCCCGGACCAGCTGGGCCTCTCCTCCGGGGACAGCTCGCCCGCGCCCGCCTCCTCCTCGCTGGCGCAGGTACAGCAGAGCTGCCGTACCGGAAAGGACGCGAACAGCAAGGAGGACTGCCGGATCGTGGCCGTGGTCAACAGCGTGCAGGACTTCTGGACGCAGGAGTTCCGGCAGCGCCACGGCACCTACACGGCCTCCCCCACGGTCTTCTTCAGCGGGCGGGTCGGCACCGCGTGCGGGACGGCGACCGCGGCGGTGGGGCCGTTCTACTGCCCGGGCGACCGGAAGGTCTATCTGGACCTGGGCTTCTTCGACGAGCTGCGGTCCAAGTTCGGGGCGAGCGGCGGGCCGTTCGCCCAGGCGTACGTCGTGGCGCACGAGTACGGGCACCATGTGCAGGACCTGATGGGCACGTTGAGCAGGTCGCAGTCCAATCTGACCGGCGTGAACAGCAATTCGGTGCGGGTGGAGCTGCAGGCCGACTGCTACGCAGGGGTGTGGGCGCACCACGCCACGACCACGAAGGACGAGTCGACCGGCCGGCCGCTGATCACCAGTCTGACGGCCGCGGACATCCAGGACGGGCTGGACGCGGCGGCGGCCGTGGGGGACGACCGGATCCAGGAGCGGTTCCAGGGGCGGGTGACGCCGGAGACGTGGACGCACGGGTCGGCGCAGCAGCGGCAGCAGTGGTTCTACCAGGGGTACCGGAGCGGGGACATGGCGCGCTGCAACACCTTCCGCTGAGTCGCCGACCTGCAACGACGGTGCGGGCCGGGGACGTTGTCAGTGCCGGGTGCAAGACTGGGGACCAGGCCGGAACGACGGCTTTCGGGGGACCGGTACACAAGGGAGTGATCGGGATGGCGGGCACGAGTGGCGGGCGGCCGAGTATCTATCCGTCGCTGCTGTACACGGACGCGAAGGCTGCGATCAAGCAGCTGACGGAGGCCTTCGGCTTCACCGAACTGTCGGTGTACGAGGGCGAGGACGGCATGGTGCTCCACGCCGAGCTGGTGCAGGGCAACGGCGCGATCATGCTGGGTTCCAAGGGCCGCGGCGGCCGGTTCGACGCGGCGATGGAGGGCGCGGGCCCGACCGGGGTGTACCTCGTCGTGGACGACGTCGACGCGCACCACCAGCGCGCCGTGGACCACGGCGCCGAGATCCTGATGCCCCCGACGGACCAGGACTACGGTTCGCGGGACTACATGGCCCGGGACGTCGAGGGCAACATCTGGAGCTTCGGCACGTACGCCCCGGAGATAGGGGTCTGATCCGCCTCGGCCCGACCCGGCGGCCGGCCCGGTCTGTAGCTGCCGCTAGCCGCCGGTGTGCACCTGGAAGGCGGCCCTGCGGACGGCTTTGGCCAGCGCCGGGTCGGGGTGGGCGGCGGCGAGCGCGACCAGGACCTGCACGGTGCGTGGGTGACCGACCGCGCGCACCTCGTCGAGCAGCACGGGGACGGTGGGCTGCAGCGCCGACTCCAGGTGGCGGACCAGCAGCGGCGCCTCGCCGTGGTCGGCGACCGCGGCGGCCGTGTCCACCCAGAGCCAGGTCGCCTCTTCCCTGGTGAGCACCTCGTGGGCGTCCTCGGGGTCGATCCCGTCGTGCTCGGCCAGCCACAGCAGGGCGTACGGCCGCAGGGTCGGCTCGTCGGCGACCGCGCGGACGTCCGGTTCGGCAGGGGCGCCGACGACGCGCAGCGCCTCGAAGGCGAGGCCGCGCAGCAGGGCGTCCTCGCCGCGGGCGGCGTCCACGAGTTCGGTGACGGCGCCGCCGACGGGGCGGGCGGCGAGCCAGGCGCGGTACTCGGCGCGGGCCGCGTTGGGGCGGAGCTGGGCACAGCCGCGCAGCATCTCCTCGGCGGCGACCTCGATGTTCCCGGCGGGGCTCTGCGCGGCGACGCAGATCTGCTCCAGCTTGACCCAGACCGCCCAGCTGCCCAGCGGGGTGAGGGTGGCCTGGCCGTCGCCGTAGGTCAGCGCTCCGACGGAGGCGAGGGCGTGCAGGGCCCAGTCGAGGAGAGGGGCGAGCTCGGCCTCGTCGGCGGGGGCCGGGTCCTCGGCCGGGGCGTGGTCCGCCGGGTCGGCGTCGGCGGAGCGCACGGCGGCGAGCGGCCCGGCGGTCCCGGTCTCCGTGTCGTAGGGGACCTCGCAGCGCTCGGTGCGCAGTTCGGTGACCCGCTGCCCCAGCAGGTCCAGGAGCTGCTCGACCGGGACGGGACCGGCGGACAGCTGGAGGAAGGAGAGCACCTGGGGCATGGCCGAGACGACCTCGGCGACGGCGGCGGCCTCGAACTCCGCGGGCTCCGGGTGAGCGAGCGACCAGGCGTCGAAGAGGGCGACCCAGCCGCGCAGCACGGCACTGTCGTCGCGGTCCCAGGCGCGCAGGCGCCAGCCGGGGCGTGCGCTGTCGCCGTGCACCTCGACCAGACCGGCGAGGCGGGCGGTGTCCCAGTCGGCGCGGACCTGAGCGACGGTCAGGCCCAGGTCCTCGGACGCGCGTTCGGCGGACGCGTCGGAGAGGGTGGCCTTGCCGTCGGCGGTGGCGCCGTCGCTGCCGGGCCCGAGGGCGGTGTCGGCCCAGTGGGCCACGCGGGCCGCGCCGGCGAGGCCGGACCGAGCCATTCTGGCCAGCTCGGCGGGGGCCGGGGTGCCCTCGGGCGGGCGGGGTGCGGGGCGGCGCGCGGGCCGCTGGTTCATCGCTCGGGGGGCGGCGGCCAGGGGTCGCGTTCGGACGAGTCGAAGCCTTGAGTCGCGCGGGATACGGGACGTCACGGGTGCAGTCTTCCGGTTGACGGTCCGAAAACCCAAACGGAATGTCACGGCGGGCGACGGGGTGGGCCAACGCACGGGGTGCGAGGGGAGGCGGGGAGACATGTTCAGGCCAGTGGTACGGCCTTAAACGGAACCTTCGGAACCGGCTGGAATCGGGGTCTCCGGCTTGGGACGGGGAGGGGTCGGGAACGCGGAGGGGAAGGGCCGGCGGGTGCGGGAAGAATCACATCGGGATGCCATCGGGCGAAGGGGCGCGCTTCAAGGGGCGCACGCGTCGAAGAGCGCGCATCAGGGGCGCGCGCTTCGGGCGGCGCGCGTAGGCGGGACCGCGCGCATCCGGCAGCGCACACACCAGGGAGCGCACGCGCCGGGGCACACCACATCGGGGGCGCATTGCATCAGCGCGCATCACATCAGCGGTGTGAGGAACCGGCGCAGCCGTTCCTCGTACTCCTCCGGGTCGGCGTTCCACATCGCGCCGTGCGGGGCGTCCGGGACGGTGTGCAGGGCCACCCGGTCGGGGCGCCGCTCGGCGAGCCGGCGGGAGTACGCCCAGGGGGCCACCGTGTCGTCCGGGCCGTGCACGATCAGGGTGGGCACGGTGAGGTGGTCCGGGTCGACGGGGTCGCCGACGTGGTCGGCGTGCAGGCCGGCGCGGCCCTGGGCGGCGCGCACCGCGAGCGGCAGCAGGGGCTCGGGGGTGTGCCGGGCCTGGGCGAGGGCGCGCAGGGTGGCCTCCCAGCTGAGCACCGGGGAGTCCAGGACAAGGCCGGAGATCCGTTCGCGCAGTGCCGAGTGGGCGGCGGCGCGCAGCGCCATGGTGGCGCCGGTGGACCAGCCGTACAGGACGACACGGCGGGCGCCGTAGCGGACGGCGTAGCGGATCGCCGCGTCCAGGTCGCGCCACTCGCTCTCGCCGAGGTGGTTCAGGCCGTCCGGCGGGCGCGGGGCGCCGAGGTCGCCGCGGTAGGCGAGGGCGAGCACCGGCAGGCGCCGGGCGTGCAGGAACGCCAGGACGTTCATGGGGTGCTCGCGGGTGGTACCGAGGCCGTGCACCGCGATCACCCAGGTGTCCCGGTGGCCGGGCACGAACCAGGCGGGCAGCGCGCCGAGTTCGCCGGGCAGGTCGATGTCGGCGTACTCCAGGCCCAGGGCGGTGTCCGGGTTGCCGATGTGGACGTTGGCGGTGAGCCAGGCCCTGTCGCCGGTCGCGAAGGTGCCGTGGGTCACGCGCTCCAGCCGCCGTACGACGGTGTCGGCGGTGTCCGCGGCGGCCTCCAGGACGGCTCCGACGACCGCGTGCGAGCCGTCGCCGGCCAGGCCGTAGGTGCCGGGGCGCAGCGAGGCGAGGTCCCGGGTGAGGGTGATGCGGCCGGCCGCGGTGCCGTGCACGGTGAGCCGGGGTTCGGTGGGCAGGGGCCGGCCGGGCGGTGCCTTCAGCGCGGCGTCACTGGCGAACCGCCCCGCGGCCACACCGGCCGCACCGGCGGCCAGTACGGCACCGAGGGCAGCGGCCGTGACTTTGACTGGGCGCACCTGTCCAGTGTCGGGGCGGACATCGACGGCGGCCAGTGGAGCGGCGGGGGGCTTCTGCGAGCGGGGCGGGCTTTCGGGCGGGCGAGGGCGGTCCGGCACCGCGGGAAAGGTCCGCCGCAACTCGGCGCCGTCGCGGCCCGGCGCCGTCGCGGCGGGCAGCGAGCGAGGGCGATCCGAGCGGGCTCAGCCCCGTCGCTGCCCGTAACCGCGGAGCCGTTCGCCCGCCTCCGCCACCTGTTCCGGCGACAGCAGGCTCGGGGTCAGACCGGGCACCGAGGACGCCGTCAGCCACAGCCGGCACATCCACTCCAGCTGGGCGGTGCGGTCGTAGGCCTGGGTCAGGGTGGTGCCGTAGGTGATCGTGCCGTGGTTCTGGAGGAGGCAGCCGGAGCGGCCGGTCAGGGCGCGGAGCATGTTCTCGGCCAACTCGCCGGAGCCGTACGTCGCATACGGGGCAACCCGGACCGCGCCACCGAGGGCGGCGGACATGTAGTGGATCGCCGGCAGCTCGGGGACGAGCGTCGAGACGGCCGTCGCGTGGACGGCGTGGGTGTGGACGACCGCCCCGGCGTCGGTGCTGCCGTAGACGGCGAGGTGCATCGGCAGTTCGCTGGTCGGGACCAGGGTGCCGAGGACCTGGCGGCCGGAGAGGTCCACCCCCGTCACGTCGTCCGGGGTGAGCCTGTCGTACGGCACGCCCGACGGCGTGACCAGCACGGTGTCGCCGACGCGGACCGAGACGTTGCCGGAGGTGCCGACGACCAGTCCGTCGGACACCGTGCGCCGGGCCGTGGCGACGAGTTCGAGCCAGGCACTCGCCTCCTCCGCGCGTACATCCCGCCTTCGCGGCTCCGACACACCCTGTGCGCCGGCGGGTCCGTCCCGTCCGTCACGCTCGTCCCGCCGCTGCTCAGCCATGGCCCGATCCTGCCAGGCGACGTCCCAACCGGCCCGCGCGGCAGGGCACTTTAGACCGGGCGTCCCGAATCCAGTAGAGCGCAAATCGACACAAAGCGTTCCATTTCCCGTCTTGGCCGAAGATCGCCGAGGATACGCCGATCTTCCAATAATCTCTGGACGATTTTTCGTACACGTAGCCATTCCGGGGGGAAACATGGCCCGTGACCGCATTCCGCCGTCCCGCCACCGCATCCGCATCCGCATCCGCATCCTGGCGGCGTCCCTGGCGGCGCTCGCCCTCGCGGGGACCACGGCCGCGCTCGCCGGGACACCGGCGTCCGCGGCGAGCCTGCCGAAGGGGCACGACGTCTCCTCGCACCAGAAGAACGTCGACTGGCCGAGCGCCAAGGCGAAAGGCGCCAGGTTCGTATACATCAAGGCAACCGAGTCCACCACCTACCGCAACCCGTACTTCGACCAGCAGTACAACGGTTCGCGCCGGGCGGGAATCCTGCGGGGCGCCTACCACTTCGCCCTGCCGGACAAGTCGTCGGGCGCCCGGCAGGCCGCGTACTTCGTGAGCCACGGCGGCACCTGGACGGCGGACGGCTGGACGCTGCCGCCCGCGCTCGACGTCGAGTACAACCCGTACGACAAGAAGCACAGGTGCTACGGACTGAGCCACTCCGGGATGGTCAAGTGGATCAGGTCCTTCAGCGATGAACTGCAGCGGGAGACCGGCCGGCGGCCGGTGATCTACACGACCACCAACTGGTGGAACCTCTGCACCGGCGGCAGCAGCGCGTTCGCCGCCGACCATGCGCTGTGGATCGCCCGCCACGGCTCGGCGGACGCGGGAACGCTGCCGGCCGGATGGTCGTCCTGGACCTTCTGGCAGTACGACAACAGCGGCAGCCTGCCGGGTGACCAGAATCTCTTCAACGGGTCGGCGGGCCGGCTGAGGTCGTTTGCCTCGGGCCTCTAGTCAAGGGGGGACTGGGCCGCCGGACCGGCACCGGGACGGCGGCTTCGGTCCACCCAGCCCCGGGACACCCTCAAGTCGATTTCATACACCGCCAAGACCGCCCCAGTTCACTTTCCGTTCATCCAGGTTGCCTACGGTCAAACAGCCAATGACCTCGAAAGATTGCCTGGGTAAATGGAAAACTTCTCGCTGATCTTGGCGATTGTGGTGGTAACCGCACTCGCGTTTGATTTCACGAACGGTTTCCACGACACCGCCAACGCGATGGCCACCACCATCTCGACCGGTGCGCTCAAGCCCAAGATCGCGGTGACCATGTCCGCCGCGCTCAACCTGGTGGGCGCCTTCCTCTCGGTGGAGGTCGCCAACACGATCTCCAAGGGTCTCGTCGACGAGAACGGCATTCGTCCCGAGGTCATCTTCGCCGCGCTCGTCGGCGCCATCCTCTGGAACCTCGTGACCTGGCTGGTGGGCCTGCCCTCCAGTTCCTCGCACGCCCTGATGGGTGGTCTGATCGGCGCCACCGTCGCCTCCGCCGGCCTCGGCGCGGTCCACGGCGACGTGCTCGTCACCAAGGTCCTGCTCCCGGCGGTCGCCGCCCCCGTGGTCGCGGGCCTCGCGGCGATGCTCGCCACCCGGCTGTCCTACGGGATCGGCAAGAACGCCGACGACAACGCCACCCGCAAGGGCTTCCGCGCCGGCCAGATCGCCTCCGCCGGACTGGTCTCGCTCGCGCACGGCACCAACGACGCGCAGAAGACGATGGGCATCATCACCCTCGCGCTGATCGCGGGCGGCTCCATCGCCCCCGGCTCGAACCCTCCCACCTGGGTCATCCTCTCCGCCGGCCTCGCGATCGCGCTCGGCACCTACATCGGCGGCTGGCGGATCATCCGCACCATGGGCAAGGGCCTGACCGACCTCCAGCCGCAGCAGGGCTTCGCCGCCCAGACCAGCGCGGCCACCGCCATCCTGGCCTCCTCCCACCTCGGCTTCTCCCTCTCCACCACGCACGTCGTCTCCGGTTCGGTGATGGGCGCGGGCCTCGGCCGCAAGGGCGGCACGGTCCGCTGGTCCACGGCGACCCGCATGATGGTCGCCTGGGTGCTCACGCTCCCGGCCGCCGCGCTGGTCGGCGCCCTCGCCGAGTCCGTGACGGACCTCGGCGACTGGGGCACGGCGGTCGTCGCCGTCTTCCTCGTGGCCGCCAGCGCCGCGATCTGGAAGCTCTCCCGCCGCGAGGTCGTGGACAGCGGCAACGTCAACGACACCGACGCCACGGAGCCGGCCGGCGTGGTGACCACGGCGATCGCCGCCGTGACCCCGCCGCCCGCGGGCACGGTCACGGAGGACCTGACCGCCATGATCCCCGCCCCCGCCCCGGCCGCTCCCGCGACCGACCCGGCCGCCACCGTCTGACCCCCGAGGAAGAAGCGACATGAACATCGACTGGGCAGCCATCGGCTCCGTCTTCGGCGTCAGCCTCGTGGCCACGGTCGGCCTGGTGGCCCTCTTCACCCTCGGCATCAAGGGCCTCTCCGCCCGCGAACGCGCCACCGCCCAGGGCAACTCCGCAACCCTGGCAGTGACCGCCGCCTACCTCTGCTTCGCCGGCTGCGCGGCCGCCGTGGCATGGGGCATCCACCTGATCGTGGCGAAGGCCTGAGGCCTCGGGCGAACCACCACTCCCTACCGTCCCGCGGGGCGGGGAAGCGCACATTCACGCTTCCCCGCCCCGCGTTTCGCATGTCCTGATCAGACGTAGCCGACACGCCACCATCAGGTCGCCATATCCGCAGGAAATGGCGAAGTGACATATGGCATATTGGGCATAGCCACCTGGTATGGTCGAAGCGATCCCAGCGTTCCGCCAGTCCCGCACTTCGGCCCAGACGCAAAGAAATGAGGGCAGGATGCCCCGGCCATTGGATCCGAGCCTGAACCGACGCAGGCTACGCATCGAGCTGCGCAGGGCACGGGAGAAGGCCGAGTTGACTCAACGTGAGGCGGCCGAAGCCCTGGAGTGGTCGCTCTCCAAAATCATCCGCATCGAGGCCGGCGCAGTCAGCCTTTCGGTCACCGACCTGCGGGCCCTGCTCACCCGCTACGGGGTGACGGACGCCCAGCTCGTCTCCGAACTGGAAGAGGCGGCCCGGGGCTCCAAGGGACAGAGCTGGTGGACGCCCTTCGCCGACGTACTGAACCCGCCGTTCACCCAGTACCTGGGATACGAGAGCGCCGCCGACACCGTACGCACCTACCACGCCATTGCCGTCCCGGGCTTCCTGCAGACGGAGGACTACGCAGAGGCACTGCTCGCCCCTCAGGCTCCGAAGGAGCAGGTGCGCCGCGTGGTGGAACTGCGCACGGCCCGCCAGGACCGGCTCTTCGAGGGAGACGAGTCCCCCGAGCTGATGTTCGTGGTCGACGAGGCGGCCCTGCGCCGCCGGATCGGCGAACCCGCCGTGATGCGCCGTCAGCTGCAGCACCTCAAGAACCTGATGGAGCACCCCCGGGTGACCCTCCAGGTGCTGTCCTTCGACGCGGGCGCCCACTATGCGACGCTCGGCAGCTTCATCCTGCTCGGTTTCAAGGACGACGACGACCTGCTGTGGCTGGAGCACGCGACGGGACAGATCGCCGTCCGGGACGACCACGAACTCATCGCCCGGTACCAGGAGTGCTTCGCGCTGCTCACCGACATGGCACTCAAGGGTGACGATGCCGTCGCCCTGATCGACGACGCAGCACGGGACTTCGGCACCAGTTAGGCCATGAGCCCTACGGGAGGGGCGATGGGGCGGCTCACCGAACAACTTACTGCAGCACTGCGGTTCCGGGGACGTGAGCGCTTCCATGTGATGACGGAGGCCGATGCGCCCCCTGAGGAGCCTCAGCGCATCGATCCCCTGTCGGACAACCAGTTACTCGACCGCATCACCGACCACGACCCGAAGACCGAGAACTTCAAGGCCATTCGCGATGCCGAGAGCAATCAGCGCATAGCGGAGGACCAGGCGTTCTCCAGAACCGCGATCCAGCGGTTCGCCGCCGCGACCCTGTGCATAGTCGCGGTCGTGCTCTCCCTGGGCTTCCTCTGCTACGCGGCTCGTGGCATCCACCTGTCGATACCGAGGCCGGTGGCCGTCGCTCTGGGACTGGCCGCCACGAGTGCCTTCAGCGCGGCCGGTGTCGCTCTCGGCCGTTTCCTGCGGCGCCCGGGCCGGGGCGGGCAGGAGTGAGGTGCACGAGACGACGGACCGGTTCCAGGCCGTATCCCCAGCCCACGCCCCCGGCCAAGGCGACGGCGAGCGCCACCGTCCCCCAGACGATCAACTTGTTCCCAGTGCCGTCCACCAGGAGCGAACCGGCTGCTCCCGCCACGCTCGCCACCAGACCGCACATCACGCAGTACCCCGCGAGGACTAGCCCGTCAGTTCGGTGTGTCCCCCGGCTTCCGCTGTCGCTCCACATCTGGCTCCCCTCCCAGGTCGGTCACATCCGCTCGGCGTCGCTGAAAGGGCGGGATCTGAGCCCCACGAGAAACAAGTGCCAGGGGCTTCGCGCGAGATGGATGAGTGCCGAGCCTGTCGGATCCTTCGTGTCGCGGACCAGCACCCCTCCCGAGACGACGGCAATCCCCACGCAGGTATCGCCGTTCAACGAATGGCTGCTGATCCGCCACGCACGCGCGGACGGGCCCCCGTCGACCACACCGACCTCCTCGACTCGCGAGTTCGCATCTCGAAGGTGTCCGCCGATGCCAGCAAACCGTAGCGTCGCCGCACGCAGCCGGACAGGCCCTCCGAGGAATGGGCCGCAAACGCCCTCCACCACTCGCCCTACCGCTCGCCGGACTCTCTTTTTCAGTCTAGAGAGACCGGACCCGGTCGGCCAGTGACCAAACCAGCCTGTGTGTGGGCCTCAGCACACTCCTCCGTAGCAGGTCAACGGCAAGTTGACGGGTCTTCCAGGGGCGTGGTGGACTTCCGGAGCCATGTACGGCGGCAAGGGAGGAAGCCGGTGTGAATCCGGCGCGGTCCCGCCACTGTCACCGGGGTAGCAATCCCCGGGAGCCAGGAACTCTCACCGCCGGTCTCGTCGAACCAGGGCGCGGACACCCTGAGTGAGGACATATCGCCATGCGCGGCTGCCGACCGAGGTTCAGTACCCGGCCCGTCCCCGACCCCGCGGCCGGCTGAGCCGATGGGTGCCGATCGCGTCTTCGCGTACGGCGCCGCCGCCGGCCTTCTCGGTGATCTGCTGCTCGGCGACCCACGCCGGGGGCATCCGGTCGCCGTGTTCGGGCGGGCGGCCGGGGCCGTGGAGCGGGTGCTGTGGCGGGACCACCGCGGGTGGGGCGCGCTGCACACCGCCGTGTGCGCCGGTGGCGCCGTGGCGCTGGGCGCCGTGGCCCAACGGGTCGTACGACCGTCCACCGCCGCGTCCGTCGCGCTCACCGCGGCCGCCACCTGGGCCGTCGTCGGGGGCACTTCACTGTCCCGCGAGGCCCGCGCCATCGGGCGCGCCCTGGAGGCGGGCGACGTCGAGGCGGCCCGTGCGCGGCTGCCGCATCTGTGCGGACGGGATCCGCAGGCCCTGGACGCCGACGGGATCGCACGGGCGGTCGTGGAGTCCGTCGCCGAGAACACCAGCGACGCCGTCGTCGGCGCGCTGGTGTGGGGAGCCGTCGGCGGGGTGCCGGGGCTCCTCGGGTTCCGGGCCGTCAACACCCTGGACGCCATGGTCGGGCACAAGTCGGCCCGGTACCGGCGGTACGGATGGGCTTCGGCGCGGCTGGACGACGTGGCGGGCTGGCCGGGAGCGCGGCTCACCGCCGTACTGGCCGCCGTGGCCGGGAGTGACACCAAGGGAGCGGTGCGGGCCTGGCGGGCCGACGCGGCGAAGCATCCGAGTCCCAACGCCGGACCCGTGGAGGCTTCGTTCGCCGGGGCGTTGGGGGTGCGGCTCGGGGGGACGTTGTCGTATGGCGGGCGGGTCGAGCACCGGCCGGTGCTGAACGGGGAGGGGCGGGCAGTGGAGGTCGCGGACATCGGTCGGGCGGTGCGGTTGTCGCGGCGGGTGGGGTGGCTGGCGCTGGGGGCGAGTGCGGCGGGGGCGAGTGCGGTAGGGGCCCTGCTGCGCGGATCGCTCTCGGGGAGGGCGTCATGAACAACGGCGGTCTCCTCGTGGCCGGTACCACCTCCGACGCCGGCAAGAGCGTCGTCACCGCCGGTATCTGCCGGTGGCTGGTGCGGCAGGGTGTGAAAGTCGCGCCGTTCAAGGCGCAGAACATGTCCCTCAACTCCTTCGTCACGCGCGAAGGTGCCGAGATCGGGCGGGCGCAGGCCATGCAGGCGCAGGCCTGCCGGGTGGAGCCGACCGCGCTCATGAACCCCGTGCTGCTCAAGCCCGGTGGCGAGCAGAGCAGTCAGGTCGTGCTGCTCGGCAGGCCGGTCGGTGAGCTGAGCGCACGCGGGTACCACGGTGGGCGGCAGCAGCGGCTGCTCGGGACCGTGCTCGACTGTCTCGCCGAGTTGCGGAGCACGTATGACGCGGTGATCTGTGAGGGGGCCGGCAGTCCGGCGGAGATCAACCTGCGCCGGACCGACATCGTGAACATGGGGATCGCCCGGAACGCCGGGCTGCCCGTGCTCGTGGTCGGGGACATCGACCGCGGGGGCGTCTTCGCCTCCTTCTTCGGGACCGTCGCGCTGCTCTCGCCGGAGGACCAGGCCCTCGTCGCCGGCTTCCTCGTCAACAAGTTCCGGGGTGACGTTTCCCTCCTTGAGCCGGGTCTCGACATGCTGCACGGGCTCACCGGGCGGCACACCTACGGTGTCCTCCCCTTCCGGCACGGGCTCGGGATCGACGAGGAGGACGGGCTCCGGGTGTCCCTGCGGGGTACCGTCCGGGAGTCGAACACGGCCCCGCCCGTCGGGGAGGACGTGCTCCGGGTCGCCGTCTGCGCGATCCCCCTGATGTCCAACTTCACGGACGTGGACGCGCTGGCCGCCGAACCGGGCGTCGTGGTGCGGTTCGTGGACCGGCCGGAGGAGCTGGCCGACGCCGATCTCGTCATCATCCCCGGCACCCGGGGGACGGTCCGCGCCCTGGAGTGGCTGCACGAGCGGGGGCTCGCGGACGCGCTGCGGCGCCGGGCCGCCGAGGGGCGGCCCGTGCTCGGCATCTGCGGTGGCTACCAGATCCTCGGCGAGCACATCGAGGACGAGGTCGAGAGCCGCAAGGGGGCCGTCGACGGGCTCGGTGTGCTGCCCGTACGCGTCCGGTTCGCCCGGGAGAAGACGCTCACCCGGCCCGTCGGGAAGGCCCTCGGCGAGCGCGTCGAGGGGTACGAGATCCATCACGGGGTCGGTGAAGTGACCGGCGGGGAAGCGTTCATCTCTGATGACAGAGGACACAGCCTGGACGGCTGCCGGGTCGGGCAGACCTGGGGCACGCACTGGCACGGCTCCCTGGAGTCGGACGGTTTCCGGCGGGCCTTCCTGCGCGAGGTGGCGGCCGCCGCGGGCCGCCGGTTCGTGCCGGCCCCCGACACCTCGTTCGCCGCGCTGCGCGAGGAGCAGCTCGACCGGCTCGGCGACCTGATCGAACAGCACGCGGACACGGACGCGCTCTGGCGGCTCATCGAGTCGGGCGCGCCGCAAGGACTGCCTTTCATTCCACCGGGAGCGCCCGCATGAGCACTGTGTTGTTGTTGTCGACCGCAGACACCGATCTGCTGGCGGCCCGGGCCGCCTCCGGTGCCGACTACCGGATCGGCAATCCGACGCGCGTCGACGTCACGGCGGAGCTGCCCGCGCTCGTCGAGGGCGCGGACATCGCCGTCGTACGGCTGCTCGGCGGCAAGCGTGCCTGGGAGGACGGGCTCGCCGCGCTCAAGGCCGCCGGTGTCCCGACCGTGCTGCTCGGCGGCGAGACGGTGCCGGACGCCGAGCTGATGGCCGAGTCGTCGGTGCCGGCGGGTGTGGTCGCCGAGGCCCTCCGGTACCTCGTCGAGGGCGGCCCCGCCAACCTCACCGAGCTGGCCCGGTTCCTCTCCGACACCGTGCTGCTGACCGGCGAGGGGTTCGTCGAACCGCAGAAGATGCCCGAGTACGGCGTGCACGGCTCCCGTACCCGGGAGAGCGGCCGGCCGACCGTAGGGGTGCTCTTCTACCGGGCCCATGAACTGAGCGGCAACACCGCCTTCGTGGACACCCTGTGCGACGCGATCGAGGCACGCGGCGCCAACGCCCTTCCGGTGTACTGCGGTTCGCTGCGCGGGGCGGACGCCGGGCTGTACGAGATCCTCGCCGAGGCCGACGCGCTGGTCGCGACCGTCCTGGCGGCCGGCGGCACGCACGCCTCGCAGGCCTCGGCCGGCGGCGACGAGGAGGCCTGGGACATCGGGGCGCTCGCCGACCTCGACGTGCCGGTGCTGCAGGGCCTCTGTCTGACCTCCTCCCGGCAGGCCTGGGACGAGTCCGACGCCGCCCTCTCCCCCATGGACGCGGCGATGCAGGTCGCGATCCCGGAGTTCGACGGACGGCTGATCACGGTCCCCTTCTCCTTCAAGGAGCGGGGGCCGGACGACGTCCCGGTGTACGTCGCCGACCCCGAGCGGGCCGGACGCGTCGCCGGAATCGCCGTACGGCACGCGCGGCTGCGGCACCAGCCGAACGCGGAGAAGAAGATCGCGCTGGTCTTCACCGCGTACCCGACCAAGCACTCGCGCGTCGGCAACGCGGTGGGGCTCGACACCCCCGCCTCGGCGGTAGGCGTGCTGGACGCGCTGCGGGATGCCGGGTACGTGGTCGAGGGACACCCGGACAACGGCGACGAGTTGATCCACCGGCTCATCAACGCCGGTGGCCACGACGTCGAATGGCTCACCGAGGAGCAGCTGGCCGCGGCGCCCGCGCGGGTGCCGCTCGCGGACTACCGGGCGTGGTTCGAGAAGCTCGACCCGCAGCTCCGGGACGCGATGACGCAGGCGTGGGGCGAGCCCCCGGGCTCGCTGTACGTCGACGGCGACGACATCGTGCTGGCCTCCCTCCAGTTCGGGAACGTCGTCGTCATGATCCAGCCGCCGCGCGGCTTCGGCGAGAACCCGATCGCGATCTACCACGACCCCGACATGCCGCCGTCCCACCACTACATGGCGGCGTACCGGTGGCTCGACAACTCTTTCGGCGCCGACGCGATCGTCCACATGGGCAAGCACGGCACCCTGGAGTGGCTGCCCGGCAAGGGCCTCGGCCTCAGCGGCGGGTGTGCGCCGGACGCCGTGCTCGGCGAACTGCCGCTGGTCTACCCGTTCATCGTCAACGACCCGGGTGAGGGCACCCAGGCCAAGCGGCGCGGGCACGCCACGGTCGTCGACCACCTGGTGCCGCCGATGGCCCGTGCCGACACCTACGGCGACCTGGCCAAGCTGGAGCAGCTGCTCGACGAGTACGCGCTGGTGTCGGATCTGGACCCGACGAAGGCGCCGGCCGTCCGGGCGCAGATCTGGACGCTGGTGAAGGCGGCCGAGCTCCACCACGACCTGCACGTGGACGAGCAGCCGGAGGAGGACGACTTCGACTCGTTCGTCATGCACATCGACGGCTATCTGTGCGAGATCAAGGACGTGCAGATCCGCGACGGCCTGCACATTCTGGGTGGCGGCCCGGTCGGCGAGCCGCGGGTGAACCTGGTGCTGGCCGTGCTGCGCGCCTCGCAGGTGTGGGGTGGGCAGGCCAACGCGCTGCCGGGGCTCAGGGCCTGCTTCGCGGCCCATTTCGGGCTGGTGGAGAAGGAGTTGCTGGCCGAGCCGGGCGCGCCGGTGAAGGTGCCGGTGGAGCTGACGGATCTCGTCGAGGGTCCGTCGCGTACCGCCGCCGACGCGATCGACCTGCTGGAGCAGCTGTGCCGCCGGGTCGCGGAGGGCATGGAGCAGCGGGACTGGGCCGTCGCCGAGAGCCGCGTGATCGTACGGGAGGTCCTCGGCACCGAACTGCCGGACGGCGTGGCGGTGCTGGAGTTCGCGTGCAACGAGGTCGTACCGCGCCTCGCCCGGACCACGGACGAGATCGGGCACATCCTGAAGGCCCTGGACGGCGGTTACGTCCCGGCCGGCCCGTCCGGCTCCCCCACCCGCGGCCTGGTCAACGTCTTGCCCACCGGCCGGAACTTCTACTCGGTCGACCCCAAGGCCATCCCGTCCCGGCTGAGTTGGGAGGTCGGCCAGTCGCTCGCGGACTCGCTCGTGCAGCGGTACCTCCAGGACACCGGCGCGTATCCGAAGTCCGTCGGCCTGACGGTGTGGGGCACGTCGGCGATGCGCACGCAGGGCGACGACATCGCCGAGATCCTGGCGCTGCTGGGCTGCCGTCCGGTGTGGGACGAGGCGTCGCGGCGCGTGACCGGCTTCGAGGTGATCCCCCTCGGCGAGCTGGGTCGGCCGCGCATCGACGTCACGGTGCGGATCTCCGGCTTCTTCCGGGACGCGTTCCCGCACGTGGTCGGGTTGATCGACGACGCGGTGCGCAGGGTCGCCGAGCTGGACGAGCCGGCGGAGTCCAACTACGTGCGGGCCCACGCCGACGAGGACACGGCCGAACACGGCGACCGGCGGCGCGCGACGGCCCGTGTCTTCGGGTCCAAGCCGGGGGCCTACGGCGCCGGGCTGCTGCCGCTGATCGACGCCCGCAACTGGCGCTCCGACGCCGACCTCGCCGAGGTGTACGCGGTGTGGGGCGGTTACGCCTACGGGCGCGGGCTCGACGGGCGGGCGGCGCGCGGGGACATGGAGACCGCGTTCAGGCGGATCGCCGTCGCCGCGAAGAACGTGGACACCCGCGAGCACGACCTCGTGGACGCCGACGACTACTTCCAGTACCACGGCGGCATGGTCGCCATGGTGCGCCATCTGACCGGCACCAACCCCGAGGCGTACGTGGGTGATTCGGCCACGCCGGACCAGGTGAAGACCCGGACGCTGGGCGAGGAGACGCACCGCGTCTTCCGGGCGCGGGTCGTGAACCCCCGCTGGATGGCGGCCATGCGCCGGCACGGCTACAAGGGCGCCTTCGAGATGGCGGCGACCGTCGACTACCTCTTCGGCTACGACGCCACCGCCGGGGTCGTGGACGACTGGATGTACGAGAAGCTCAGCGCGGAGTACGTCTTCGACGCGGAGAACCGGGACTTCATGAAGAAGTCCAACCCGTGGGCGCTGCGCGGCATCACCGAACGGCTCCTGGAGGCCGCCGACCGGGGCCTGTGGGCCGAGCCGGACGCGGACACCCTGGAGCGGCTGCGGGCGACGTACCTGGAGCTGGAAGGCGACTTGGAGGGCGACGACCAGTGAGTACCCCGTTCCCGTTCACGGCCGTCGTCGGCCAGGACGACCTGCGCCTCGCGCTGCTGCTGAACGCCGTCTCGCCGGCGGTCGGCGGCGTGCTGGTGCGCGGTGAGAAGGGCACGGCGAAGAGCACCGCCGTACGTGCCCTGTCGGCGCTGCTGCCCGGCGTGGACGTCGTCGCCGGCTGCCGTTTCTCCTGCGACCCGGCCGCCCCGGACCCGGCCTGCCCGGACGGCCCGCACGAACCGGGCGCCTACGAGTCCCGCCCGGCGCGGATGGTCGAACTGCCGGTCGGCGCCTCCGAGGACCGGCTCGTGGGCGCGCTGGACATCGAACGTGCCCTGGCGGAGGGCGTGAAGGCCTTCGAGCCGGGCCTGCTGGCCGACGCGCACCGGGGCATCCTCTACGTCGACGAGGTCAACCTTCTCCACGACCACCTGGTCGACCTGCTGCTGGACGCGGCCGCGATGGGCGCGTCGTACGTGGAGCGCGAGGGGGTGTCGGTCCGGCACGCGGCGCGCTTCCTGCTCGTCGGGACGATGAACCCGGAAGAGGGCGAACTGCGGCCGCAGTTGCTCGACCGGTTCGGACTCACGGTCGAGGTGGCCGCCTCCCGCGAGCCCGACCAGCGGGTGGAGGTCGTCCGGCGGCGGCTCGCGTACGACGACGATCCGGCCGGTTTCGCGACGCGTTGGGCCGGCGAGGAGGCCGCCGTACGGCAACGGATCGTGGCGGCACGGGAGTTGCTGCCGTCGGTGCGGCTGAGCGACGGGGCGCTGCGGCAGATCGCGGCGACCTGCGCGGCCTTCGAGGTCGACGGCATGCGCGCCGACATCGTGATGGCCCGGACGGCGACCGCGCTGGCCGCGTGGGCCGGACGGACCGAGGTGCTGGCGGAGGACGTACGGCAGGCCGCGCTGCTGGCGCTGCCGCACCGCAGGCGCCGTAATCCCTTCGACGCCCCGGGACTCGACGAGGACAAGCTGGACCAGACGCTGGAGGAGTTCTCCGGCGAGGACGACGAGGACCCCGATCCGGACGGCCCCGGCGGAGGGGGCGGCGGCCCGTCGCCCGAGGACGGCGGCCCGCAGGGCGGCGACACGGGTGCGCGGCCCGAGGCCGGCGAGGACGGCGAACCACAGGCCTCCGGCGCCGGTGCGGGCGAGCAGGCTCCGGCGCGGGCGTCCGAGCCCTTCCGCACCAGGGTGCTGAGCGTGCCGGGCATCGGGGAGGGCGTCGCCGGACGGCGGTCCCGGGCCCGTACCGAGCACGGGCGTACGACGGGTGCGCGGCGGCCCCGCGGGACCCTGACCAAGCTGCACCTGGCGGCGACCGTGCAGGCCGCCGCCCCGCATCAGCGGGCGCGCGGGCGGTCCGGGCCGGGGCTCGTGCTGCGGCGGGACGATCTGCGGCAGGCGAACCGGGAGGGGCGCGAGGGGAACCTCGTGCTGTTCGTGGTCGACGCGTCCGGGTCGATGGCGGCCCGGCAGCGGATGAGCGCGGTGAAGGGGGCCGTGCTGTCGCTGCTGCTCGACGCGTATCAGCGGCGGGACAAGGTGGGGCTGGTCACCTTCCGGGGGGCCGCGGCCGATGTGGCCCTGCCGCCGACGTCGTCGGTGGACGCGGCCGCGTCCCGGCTGGAGTCGCTGCCGACCGGGGGGCGTACGCCGCTCGCGGCCGGGCTGCTCAAGGCGCATGACGTGCTGCGGGTGGAGCGGTTGCGGGATCCGGCGCGGCGGGCGCTGCTGGTCGTGGTGACGGACGGACGTGCCACCGGCGGGCCGGAACCCGTCGCGCTGGCCGGCCGGGCCGCTCGGCTGTTCGCCGCCGACGGGGTGGCTTCCGTGGTCGTGGACTGCGAGTCCGGGCCGGTGCGGCTGGGGCTCGCCGGGCAGTTGGCGGGTGACCTGGGCGGTGCGGCGGTGACGCTCGACGAACTGCGGGCGGACTCGATCGCCGGGCTGGTCAAGGACGTTCAGGGTCGTTCGAGGAGGGCCGCGTAATGCCGCAGGGACAGCCGAGTGTCGTGCCCGATGACGGTCTGACGACCCGGCAGCGGCGCAACCGGCCGCTCGTCGTGGTGCACACGGGGATCGGGAAGGGCAAGTCCACCGCCGCCTTCGGGCTCGCGCTGCGGGCCTGGAACCAGGGGTGGCCCATCGGGGTGTTCCAGTTCGTCAAGTCGGCGAAGTGGAAGGTCGGCGAGGAGAACGCGCTGCGGGTGCTGGGCGCCTCCGGCGAGGGCGGCTCCGTCGACTGGCACAAGATGGGCGAGGGCTGGTCCTGGGTCCAGCGCGACGCGCAGATGGACAACGAGGAGAAGGCCCGGGAGGGCTGGGAGCAGGTCAAGCGGGATCTGGCGGCCGAGACGTACCAGCTGTACGTGCTCGACGAGTTCGCGTACCCGATGCACTGGGGGTGGGTGGACACCGACGAGGTCGTCGAGGTGCTGCGGAACCGGCCCGGGACCCAGCATGTCGTGATCACCGGGCGGAACGCGCCGGAGAAGCTCGTCGACTTCGCCGACCTCGTCACCGACATGTCCAAGGTCAAGCACCCGATGGACGCGGGGCAGAAGGGGCAGAGGGGCATCGAGTGGTGATGTCCTCGTCCGTGCCCCGGCTGGTCATCGCCGCGCCCTCCTCGGGCAGCGGCAAGACCACCGTCGCCACCGGGCTGATGGCCGCGTTCGCCGCGCGGGGGCTCGCCGTGTCCCCGCACAAGGTCGGGCCGGACTACATCGACCCCGGGTACCACGCGCTCGCGACCGGGCGGGTGGGGCGGAACCTCGACGCGTACCTGTGCGGGCCGGAGCTGGTCGGTCCGCTGTTCGCGCATGGTGCGCGGGGCTGTGACCTGGCCGTCGTCGAGGGTGTGATGGGGCTGTACGACGGGGCCGCGGGGGAAGGGGAACTGGCGTCCACCGCGCATGTCGCGAAGCTGTTGCGGGCGCCGGTGGTGCTGGTCGTGGACGCGTCGTCGCAGTCGCGGTCGGTGGCGGCGCTGGTGCACGGGTTCGCGTCGTGGGATCCGGAGGTGCGGGTCGGGGGCGTGATCCTGAACAAGGTGGGGTCGGACCGGCACGAGGAGTTGCTGCGGGAGGCGCTGGAGGCCTCCGGGGTACCGGTGTTCGGGGTGCTGCGGCGGGTGGCCCAGGTGGATACGCCGTCGCGGCATCTGGGGCTGGTGCCGGTGGCGGAGCGGCGGGGGGAGGCGGTTGCCGCCGTGGCGGCGATGGCCGCGCAGGTCTCCGACGGGTGTGACCTGGAGGCGTTGCTGGGGTTGGCTCGGGGGGCCGGGGCGTTGCCGGGTGCGGCGTGGGATGCGGCTGAGGCCCTGGCTTCCTCGCCCCCGCCGCCCCTGCCCGTCCCATCACCAGGGGCTGCCGCCCCTTCGACCCCGCCTTCGGGGGCTGCCGCCCCCGGACCCCCGCTTCGGCCTGAACGGCCTCGTCCTCAAACGCCGGACGGGCTGGAGGGAGCGCGCGCCGGCCTTCGTCCTCAGGCATCGGACGGGCTGGAGGAGGTGCGCGCCGGCCTTCGTCATCAGGCATCGGACGGGCTGGAGGAGGTGCGCGCCGGCCTTCGTCATCGGGCATCGGCGAGGCCGGTTGTTGCGGTTGCCGGCGGGCCCGCTTTCAGCTTCTCCTACGCCGAGCACACCGAGTTGCTTGCCGCCGCCGGGGCCGAGGTCGTCGTGTTCGATCCGCTTCGGGACGAGGGGTTGCCCGACGGGACGTGCGGGTTGGTTGTCGGGGGCGGGTTCCCCGAGGTGTACGGCGGTGAGTTGGCGGCCAACGAGGCGCTCAGGAAGGACGTCGCCGCCCTCGCGGAGCGCGGCGCTCCGGTCGCCGCCGAGTGTGCCGGGCTGCTGTATCTGGGCCGGGAGCTGGACGGGCTGCCCATGTGCGGGGTGCTGGATGTGCAGGCGCGCATGTCGGAGCGGCTCACTCTCGGCTACCGGGATGCCGTCGCCGTGAGCGACAGTGTGCTGGCCGTCGCCGGTACGCGGATGCGGGGGCACGAGTTTCACCGGACGGTGGTGGAGCCGGGGGCGGGGGCGGCTCCCGCGTGGGGTGTGCGCACGCCCCGGCCGCGTGTCGAAGGTTTTGTACAGCGGGGTGTGCACGCCAGTTATCTGCACACGCACTGGGCGTCCGAGCCCGGTGTGGCCCGAAGGTTCGTGGAGAGGTGCCGGACGTCATGAGCAGCAGCAGGTTGGTCGGAGTCGGTGTCGGGCCCGGCGATCCCGAGCTGGTGACCGTCAAGGGGGTCAACGCCCTGCGCGCGGCCGCCGTCGTCGTGGTGCCGGTGATGGACACCGGCGAACGGGGGCGGGCCGAGGCCACCGTGCTGCACTACGTCGGCGGGGAGAAGGTCGTACGGGTCGTCTTCGCGCTGAACGAGCGCAGTGACCGGGGGCGGCGGGAGGCCGCCTGGGACGCGGCGGGGGCCAGGGTGGCCGAGTTGCTGCGCGGGCACGGGACGGTCGCCTTCGCCACCATCGGGGATCCGAATGTCTACTCGACGTTCACGTATCTCGCGCAGACGATCGCCGAGCTGGTGCCGGGCGTGGTCGTGGAGACCGTTCCCGGGATCACCGCCATGCAGGACCTCGCCGCCCGCACCGGGGCCGTGCTCACCGAGGGGACCGAGCCGCTGACGCTGGTGCCGGTGACGGCGGGGGCCGAGGTGCTCAAGGACGCGCTGGGCGGCCCGGGGACGGTCGTGGCGTACAAGTTCGGGCGGCAGGCCGGTGCGGTCGTGGCGGCGCTGCGGGAGACCGGGCGGCTGGAGGATGCCGTGTGGGGGTCGGCGCTGGGGCTGGCGGAGGAGTCGATCCGGCCCGCCGCCGAGTTGGACGGCTCCCCGCTGCCGTACCTCTCCACGCTCATCGCGCCCCCGCGCCGGGACGGTGGCAGAGGCGGGAAGCTGTGAGCGGTCGGGCGTCAGCTGGAAATGCCCACCACCAGCCAGATGAACGCCGCGCCCGCCACCGTGCACAGCAGCGTCGAGCGGGCCGGGTGCTCGTGGTGGGCCTCGGGGAGGATCTCGGCGGCGGCCAGGTAGAGCAGGACGCCGCCGAAGAGGCCGAGATAGCCGCCGAGCAGGGCCTCCGGGATGGTGACGAAGACCGTGGAGAGGGCGCCGAGTACCGGCGCGCAGGCGTCGGCGACCAGCATCGCCACCGCCCGGCGGCGCGCGTTGCCGTACAGGCTCGTGATCGTGAACGTGTTGAAGCCGTCCGCGAAGTCGTGGGCGATGACGGCGAGCGCGACCGCCGCGCCCATGCCGCCGCCCACCTGGAAGGCCGCGCCGATCGCCACGCCGTCCATCGCGCTGTGGCCGACCATCGCCCCGGCCGCCGTCAGGCCCACCTCGGGCGCCCGGTGACCGTGCTCGTCGCCGCCGTGGGCGGCCTGGCGGAGGGCCAGGGTGCGCTCCACCAGATGGGCCAGCAGGAATCCGGCCACGAACAGGAGCAGGGCGGCCGGTACGCCGAAGACCGCGCGGCCGGCCGCGCGCAGCGCCTCCGGCAGCAGGTCGAGGCCGACCACCCCGAGCATCAGACCGCCGGCCAGGCCCAGGACCAGGTGGCGACGGTCGGTCACGCGCTGTGCCGTCCAGCCGCCGGCCAGCGTCATCAGGAACGCGCCGAGCGCGACGAAGACCGCCATGTGCCCTTGCTATCCGATCGACCCGCCTCAGCGCACATCCAGCAGCACCCGTAACACCCTTTGTCCAGAGAGGACCGAATTTCCATGGCCGATGCCGCCGCCGCAGCAGGCGCTCCCGCCGGCAAGGTGACCTTCGTCGGTGCCGGCCCCGGCGCCGCCGATCTGCTGACGTTCCGGGCCGCGCGCGCGATCGCCGAGGCCGACGTCGTGATCTGGGCCGCGAGCCTGGTCCAGGCGGAGGTCCTCCAGCACGCGCGCGAGGACGCGGAGGTTCTTGATTCCGCGACGATGTCGCTGGAAGACGTGGTCGCCGTTTACGAGAGGGCTCATACCCACGGGCTGCGGGTCGCCCGGATCCACTCCGGGGATCCGGCGCTCTGGGGCGGTACGCAGGAGCAGGTGGACCGGTGTGCCGGGATCGGCATCGAGGTCGAGATCGTGCCCGGTGTCTCCTCCTTCTCGGCGGTGGCCGCGCTGGCCCAGCGTGAGCTGACCATTCCCGAGGTGGCGCAGTCCGTCGTGCTCACCCGGCTCGGCGGCGGCAAGACGCCGATGCCGCCCGGGGAGGAGGTGCGGGAGTTCGCCCGGCACGGGACCACCATGGCGATCTTCCTCTCCGCCGCGCGCAGCGGGCAGCTGGTGCGCGAGCTGCTGGAGGGCGGCTACCCGACCTCCACCCCGGTCGTCGTCGCCTATCAGGCGACCTGGCCGGAGGAGCTGGTCGTGAAGTGCACGATCGAGACGCTGGAGGAGACGGTCAAGGAGCACAAGCTCTGGAAGCACACCCTCTTCCTGGTCGGCCCGGCCCTGGACGCCCACGGCACCCGCTCGCATCTCTACCACCCCGGCCACTTCCACGGCTTCCGCAAGGCCGACCCTCAGGCCCGGCGGGCGCTGCGCGAGCGGGGGGCCAGTACATGATCACGGTGGTCGGTACGGGGACGGGAGCGTCCCCGGCTGCGGAGACGCTGGCCGGTGCCGAGCTGGTCGTGGGCGGTAGGCGGCACCTGGAGTCCGTACGGCTGCCGGAGGGGGCCGAGCGGATCGTCCTCGGGCCGCTGGCGCCCGCCCTCGACACCATCGAGGAGTACGTCGGCAAGGACCGGCCCGTGACCGTGCTGGCCTCGGGGGATCCCGGGTTCTTCGGGATCGTGCGGGTGCTGGCCGAACGGTTCGGGGCTCAGGCGCTGGACGTGCGCCCCGGTGTGTCCTCGGTGGCCGCCGCCTTCGCGCGGGTCGGGCTGCCCTGGGACGACGCGGTGGTGGTGAGCGCGCACGGGCGCGAGCTGCGGACGGCGGTGAACGTGTGCCGAGCGCATCCGAAGGTCGCGGTGCTGACGGGGCCGGGGGCGGGTCCGGCGGAGCTGGGGGCGGCGCTGCGGCACGCCTTCGGCACGCCGCAGACCACGTCCGCGCCCGCGGCCGGCGCGCGTGTCCTCGTCGTCGCCTCGGCGCTCGGCTCCGCGCGGGAGAACGTCGAGTGGGTCACGCCCGCCGAAGCCGCCGCCCGGGACTGGGGGGCGGACGTGAGCGTGGTGCTGTGCCTGGACGAGGCGCGGACGCTGAGTGCGGTACGGACGGTGGCGGGCGGCCGGGCGGAGCCCGCCGGGTGGGCCCTCGGTGAGGACGAGTTCGCGCACCGCGACTCCATGATCACCAAGTTCGAGGTACGGGCGCTGGCCCTGGCCCGGCTCGGACCCCGGCCGGGTGACCTGGTCTGGGACATCGGCGCGGGGTCGGGGTCGGTGGCCGTGGAGTGCGCACGCCTGGGCGCCGCCGCCGTCGCCGTGGAGAAGGCGGCGGACGGGGTCGAGCGGATCGCCGCCAACGCCCGGGCGCACGGGGTGTACGTGGATGTGGTGTGTGACATGGCACCGGACGCGTTGCCCGGACTCCCCGATCCCGACGCCGTGTTCATCGGCGGGGGCGGGGCCGAGCTCCCCGCCATCGTCACCGCCTGCGCGGCCCGCGCCCGGCGCACGGTGGTGGTCGCGATGGCCGCCCTGGACCGGGTGCCGGCGGCGCGTGCGGCGCTCACCGGTGCCGGGTTCTCCTGCGACGGGGTGCTGCTGCAGTCGTCGCGTCTTGCTCCGCTGCCGGGTGAGGTCACCCGACTGGCGGCGACCAATCCCGTGTTCCTGCTCTGGGGGACGCGAACCCCCTTGTCTGAAGAAGGAGTTGCTCAGTGATCGGCCTGATTTCCGCCACCGCGGCGGGGGCGGCGGCGCGCGACCGGCTGGCCGCGGCGTGGCCGGACCGCACGCGGGTGTACGACGGTCCCGTCAAGGACGCCGTACGGTCCGCGTTCGCGGAGTGCGAGCAGCTGGTGTGTTTCCTGGCCACGGGTGCGGTGGTGAGGCTGATCGCCCCGCTGCTGGGCGACAAGGCGACCGACCCGGGTGTGGTGTGCGTCGACGAGGGCGGGCGGTTCGCCGTGTCGCTGGTCGGCGGGCACGGCGGTGGCGCGAACGAACTCGCCGGGGAGGTGGGTGAGTTGCTGGCCGCGCAGCCGGTGGTGACCACCGCGACCGACTCGGTCGGGCTGCCCGGACTCGACACCCTCGGCTTCCCGGTCGAGGGCTCGGTGGCCACCGTGTCGCGGGCCCTGCTGGACGGCGAACCGGTGGCCCTGCGCGCCGAGTCGGCGTGGCCGCTGCCACCGCTGCCGCTGGCGCAGGAGGGCGCCCACGCCGTACGGCTGACCGACCGCGCGGTCGAAGCCGCCGAGAACGAGGTGCTGTTGCGGCCGCCGTCCCTGGTCGTCGGCGTCGGTGCCGCCAAGGGCGCCCCCGTCGACGAGGTGCTCGCGCTCATCGGCACGGCCCTGCGGGACGCGGGGCTGTCGCCGCGTAGCATCGCCGAACTCGCCACCGTCGACGCCAAGGCCGAGGAGCCCGGGATCGTCGAGGCGGCCGCACGGCTCGGGGTCCCGCTGGTGACGTACTCCGCCGGGAAGCTGGCCGGGGTCCAGGTCCCCAACCCCTCCAACGCTCCCCTCGCCGCCGTCGGCACCCCGTCCGTCGCCGAGGCCGCCGCGCTGGTGCGGGGCGGCGAACTCCTCGTGCCCAAGCGGAAGTCGGAGCGGGAGGACGGCCGGCCCGCCATGGCGACCTGTGCCGTCGTACGGCGTCCGGCGCGCGGGCGGCTCGCGGTCGTCGGGCTCGGCCCGGGCGCCCGGGACCTGCTCACCCCGCGTGCCAGGGCCGAACTCCGGCGCGCCTCCGTGCTCGTCGGCCTCGACCAGTACGTCGACCAGATCCGCGACCTGCTGCGGCCCGGCACCCGGATCCTGGAGTCGGGGCTCGGCGCCGAGGAGGAACGGGCGCGTACCGCGGTCGCCGAGGCGCGCGCCGGGCATGCGGTCGCGCTGATCGGCAGCGGGGACGCCGGCGTGTACGCGATGGCCTCCCCCGCGCTCGCCGAGGCCTCCGACGACATCGACGTGATCGGCGTGCCGGGGGTCACCGCGGCGCTCGCGGCCGGGGCGATCCTGGGCGCGCCGCTCGGCCACGACCATGTCTCGATCAGCCTGTCCGACCTGCACACGCCGTGGGAGGTCATCGAGCGCCGGGTGCGCGCGGCGGCCGAGGCCGACATCGTGGTGACGTTCTACAACCCGCGTTCCCGGGGCCGCGACTGGCAGCTGCCCAAGGCGCTCGCGATCCTCGCCGGGCACCGCGAGCCGACCACGCCCGTCGGTGTCGTACGCAACGCCTCGCGCCCCGACGAGTCGAGCCGGCTGACCACCCTGGGTGCGCTGGACCCGGCGTGGGTCGACATGATGACCGTCGTGACCGTGGGCAACACGGCGACCCGGAACATCGCCGGGCGCATGGTCACCCCGCGCGGCTACCGCTGGCAGGAGAGCGCTCAGGAGGAGGGCAAGTGAACCGGATCGTCCACCCCATCGAGCAGGAGTCCTTCCGGCGGCTGCGCGCCCGCCTGGACACCTCGCACTTCCCGCCGCTGACCCGGGCGGTGGTGGAGCGGGTCGTCCACTCCGCCGCCGACCTGGAGTACGCGGCCGACCTGGTGACCGACGAGGGCGACCTGGTGAAGGCGCATGCCGCGCTGCACGCCGGGGCGCCGGTCGTCGTGGACGTCGAGATGGTCGCCGCCGGGATCACCCGCCGGGAGACGGTGTGCCGGCTGCGGGACGCCGAGGCCGGGCCGGGCCTGACCCGTTCGGCACACGCGATCCGGCTGGCGTACGAGGAGGTCGGGCCCGGCGCCCTGTGGGTGATCGGCAACGCGCCGACCGCCCTGGAGGAGTTGCTGAGGCTGGACGCCTCCCCCGCGCTCGTCATCGGTCTGCCCGTCGGCTTCGTCGGCGCCGTCGAGTCCAAGGCCGCGTTGCGGGAGAGCGGACTGCCCGCCGTCAGCAACGTGTCCGAGAAGGGCGGCTCGGCGGTAGCCGCCGCCGCGCTCAACGCCCTGCTGTACCACCCCACTTCCGAGGAGACGCTGTGACCACCCCGCCCGCCCTGCTCATCGCCGGCCACGGCACCCGGGACGACGCCGGGGCCGAGGCGTTCCGCGACTTCGTACGGGAGCTGGGGCGCCGCCACCCCGAACTGCCCGTCGCGGGCGGCTTCATCGAGCTGTCCCCGCCGCCGCTCGGCGACGCCGTCGGCGAGCTGGTGGAGCAGGGCGTGCGGCGGTTCGCCGCGGTACCGCTGATGCTGGTCTCCGCCGGGCACGCCAAGGGCGACATCCCGGCCGCGCTGGCGCGGGAGAAGGAACGGCACCCGGGGATCTCGTACACCTACGGCCGCCCGCTCGGGCCTCACCCTTCCCTGCTGTCGGTCCTTGAGCGGCGTCTGGACGAGGCGCTGGGCGGTTCCTCGCGGGCCGCGCAGGACCGTGCGGACGTGACCGTGCTGCTGGTGGGCCGCGGTTCGACGGACCCCGACGCCAACGCCGAGGTGCACAAGGCGGCCCGGCTGCTCTGGGAGGGGCGCGGGTACGCCGGTGTGGAGACGGCGTTCGTGTCGCTGGCGGCGCCGGACGTGCCGAGCGGGCTCGACCGGTGTCTGAAACTGGGGGCGCGCCGGATCGTCGTCCTGCCGTACTTTCTCTTCACCGGGATCCTGCCGGACCGGGTGCGGCAGCAGACCGAGGGCTGGGCGGCCGCGCACCCGGAGGTCGAGGTGCGTTCGGCGGACGTCATCGGGCCCGAGCCGGAACTGCTCGACCTGGTGATGGAGCGGTACCGGGAGGCGGTCGAGGGTGATCTGCGGATGAACTGCGACTCGTGCGTGTACCGGATCGCGCTGCCCGGATTCGAGGACAAGGTCGGGCTGCCGCAGCAGCCGCACTTCCACCCGGACGACGACGGACACCACCACGGACACGGACACCACCACCATGGCGGGCACGCGCATGCGCACTGAGGACGGCTCCGGCGGCCCCGGAGGCGACAGAGACTCCGGAGGTTCCGGAGGCGGGCACGATCTGCGGCACCACGGCGACGCCGAGGTCCGGGACGGCGGTACGGAGCTCGTCGACCTCGCGGTCAACGTGCGCACCGGCACTCCCCCGGTCTGGCTGCGGGAGCGGATCGCCGAGTCCCTGGGCGGGCTCGCGGCCTACCCGGACGGACGGGCGGCACGGGCGGCGGTCGCGGCACGGCACGGGCTGCCGGTGGAGCGGGTGCTGCTGACGGCGGGCGCCGCGGAGGCGTTCGTGCTGCTGGCGCGGGCGCTGAAGGTGCGTCAACCGGTGGTGGTACACCCGCAGTTCACCGAGCCGGAGGCGGCGCTGCGGGACGCCGGGCACACCGTGGACCGGGTGCTGCTGCGGGAGGCGGACGGGTTCCGGCTGGATCCCGCGGCCGTCCCGGAGGACGCCGACCTGGTGGTGATCGGCAATCCGACCAACCCGACGTCGGTGCTGCATCCGGCCGAGGCGATCGCCCGGCTCGCCCGTCCTGGGCGGACGCTGGTGGTCGACGAGGCGTTCATGGACGCGGTGCCGGGCGAGCGGGAGGCGCTGGCCGGGCGGACCGACGTGCCGGGTCTGGTGGTGCTGCGCAGTCTCACGAAGACGTGGGGGCTGGCCGGGCTGCGGATCGGGTACGTGCTGGCGGCGCCGGAGATCATCGCCGAGTTGGAGCGGGCACAGCCGTTGTGGCCGGTGTCCACGCCGGCGCTGGCGGCGGCCGAGGCGTGTGTGGCGCCGCGCGCGCTGGCGGAGGCGGCCCATGCGGCGCACCGCGTCGCCGCCGACCGGGCCCATCTGGTGGCGGGGCTTGAGGAGTTCGCGCCGGAGGGGGTGCGGGTGGCGGGGCCCGCGGAGGGGCCGTTCGTGCTCGTCCGGATGGCGGAGGCGGCGGCCGTGCGCCGGCAACTGCGGGTGCTGGGGTACGCCGTGCGGCGGGGGGACACGTTTCCCGGCCTTGACGAGGAGTGGGTGCGGATCGCGGTGCGGGACCGGGTGACGGTGAACCGGTTCTTGCAGGCGCTTGATCAGGCGTTGATGTTGATACGGGTGTGAGGCGAGGGGGCCGGGGAACTGCGGGCCGTGGGCGAGTGGGTCTCGTCGTGGCTGGTCGCGCAGTTCCCCGCGCCCCTAAAGGGGCGCCTTCAGCGGGCGCTCTCAAGAACTCCTGCGACGAACCAGAAGAAACACTCCTCCCCCGGCGACCATGAGCGCGAGCGCACCACCCGCCACATACGGCGTCACCGAACTGCCGCCCGTCTCCGCCAGCTTCGTCTCCTTTGCCGGAGCTCCCTGCACCTTCACGTCGGACACCGGATCGGTCGGGTCGGACGGATCAGCCGGATCGGCCTGGGCGGCCGCGGGATCCGGCGGCGTCTCGCACGTTGCCTTCGCAAGGGTCAGGGTTCCTTCCACCTCGGCCACGTTGAGCTTCAGCGGGTTGACGGAGACCTTGAGTTCGAGGGCGCTTGCCGCCGCCGAGGTCGATGTCGTCTCGCGCTTGGACAGGTCGAGGCGGACCTCGCCGACGCCGGGGACCTTGACGTCGGTGGGGCCGCCCGCGCTCAGCGTCACGCGCTTGCCGAGCACGGTGACGGCGCCGAGCACGTTGGCGGAGGCCTCCGGCCGCCTGCCGGTCTCGCAGACGGCCTTGGACGTGACCGTGTCGAGTTCGACGAGGGACAGCAGGGGCAGGCCCGGCAGGTGCAGCCGGGCGTGGGCGAGGTGGACGGAGGCCTCGGCACGGCCGTCGGCGACCGTCGCCCTGGCCGCGGCGACGTCCGCGCCGAGGACGTGGAACGGCTTGCCGCCGTCCACTCCGTCGAGCGTGGCGGTCAGCGCGGTCCGGTCGGAACTCTGCGGTGCCCGGACCTCGTTCAGGGAGACCGCGAGCGGGACGTTCACGGTCTTGTCGAGGAGGGAGACGCGCAGGCCGGTGCGCAGGACGACGGCGCTCGCGCGACCGTGGTCGGTGGTCGCGTGTGCGGTGCCCGCGCCGGCCAGAGCCGCGGGACCTGCGGCCAGGGCCGCGGCCGTCGCGAAGGTCGCGAGACGGCGTGCGGGCATACGGAATGTGTCGCTGTTCAAGGTGGTGGGACCCCCAGAGGAAACTTGCTCGGGACCCGCCAAGAATTACGCACTGTGGGTGAACGGGCGGCAATCCTGCGTTACTTCACTCAATAGTGGACTTTCCACGCGCGTATTCGAATCGGCAGGCACAGGCGTTCCTTTACTCGACGACCTGCCCGTTCAGGACCACCCGGCGGGGGGACGCGAGGACGCGTACGTCGGCGCGCGGGTCGCTCTCGTACACCACGAGGTCCGCCGGTGCGCCCTCCTCCAGGCCGGGCCGGCCGAGCCAGGCGCGGGCCGCCCAGCTGGTCGCCGCGAGCGCGTCGAGGGGCGGGATCCCGACGGTGACCAGTTCGGCGACCTCGCCCGCGACCAGGCCGTGGGCGAGGGTGCCGCCGGCGTCGGTTCCGACGTAGACCGGGATACCGGCGTCGTAGGCGCTCCGGACGGTGTCGTAGCGGCGTTCGTGGAGCCGGCGCATATGGGCCGACCAGCACGGGAACTTGGTGTCGCCGCCCGCCGCGAGCTGCGGGAAGGTGGCGATGTTGACGAGGGTCGGGACGATCGCGACACCGCGGGAGGCGAAGAGGGGGATCAGGTCCTCCGTCAGTCCCGTCGCGTGCTCGATGCAGTCGATGCCGGCCTCGACCAGGTCCTGGAGCGAGCTCTCGGCGAAGCAGTGGGCGGTGACCCGGGCGCCGAGCCGGTGCGCCTCGGCGATCGCGGCCTCCACGGCGTCCCGCGGCCAGCTCGGCGCCAGGTCACCCAGATCACGGTCGATCCAGTCGCCGACCAGCTTGACCCAGCCGTCGCCGCGGCGGGCCTCCTGGGCGACGTATGCGACCAGGTCCGCCGGCTCGATCTCGTGGGCGAAGTTCCTTATGTAGCGGCGGGTGCGGGCGATGTGCCGGCCGGCCCGGATGATCTTCGGGAGGTCGTCGCGGTCGTCGACCCAGCGGGTGTCGGAGGGCGATCCGGCGTCCCGGATGAGGAGGGTGCCGGCCTCGCGGTCGGTGAGGGCCTGTTTCTCGGCGGTCGCCGCGTCGACCGGGCCGTGCGGGCCGAGGCCGACGTGGCAGTGGGCGTCGACGAGGCCGGGGAGGGCCCAGCCTTCGACGGTCCGGATGTCCTGGGTGCCGAAGGGGCGGTCGTAGGAGATGCGTCCGCCGAGGACCCAAAGCTCGTCGCGGACGTCGTCGGGGCCGACAAGGATCCGTCCCTTTACGTGCAGCACCGCTTGATCGCTCATGGGACGCACGATAGTTCGTCGGGTGCGGGTGCGTCGTGGCTGGTCGCGCCCGCGCGGCGGTAGCCGCATATCGAATGCAGCCCCGCGCCCCTTTGGGGCGCGTTCCCCACAGCGCGCTATGAAGCATCCTCTTCCACATCCGCCATCGCCGGATCCAGCAGCCGTGACAGGAAGTGGCGGGTCCGGTCATGCGTGGGGTTGCCGATGACCTGCTCCGGGGCGCCCTCCTCCACGATCACTCCGCCGTCCATGAAGACCACCCGGTCGGCGACCTCGCGGGCGAAGGTCATCTCATGGGTGACCACCATCATGGTCATGCCCTCCTGCGCCAGCATCCGCATCACCGCCAGGACGTCCCCGACCAGCTCCGGGTCGAGGGCCGACGTCGGCTCGTCGAAGAGCATCACCTCGGGGCCCATGGACAGCGCACGGGCGATCGCCACCCGCTGCTGCTGGCCGCCGGAGAGGGAGGCGGGGTAGGCGTCCGCCTTCTCCGACAGGCCCACGCGGGCGAGGTTCTCGGCGGCCACGCGCGCGGCCCGCGCCTTGTCCCGCCGGAGCACCCGGCGCTGCGGCAGCGTGAGGTTCTCGGTCACCGTCAGATGCGGGAACAGGTTGAACTGCTGGAAGACCATGCCGATACGGCGGCGCACGGCGTCGATGTCGACGTCCGGGTCCGTCAACTCGGTGCCGCCGACGAACACCTGGCCCTTGGTGGGTTCCTCAAGGAGGTTGACGCACCTCAGCAACGTCGACTTGCCGGAGCCGGACGGGCCGATGACGCAGACGACCTCGCCCTGGCCGATCTCCAGGTCGATGCCGCGCAGCACCTCGTTGTCGCCGAAGGACTTGTGCAGGCCCTTCACGTCGATCTCGGGTCGGCTCATCTGACGGCCTCCTGGGCCTTCGCCTCCATGCGGCGGACGACGAAGCCGAGCGGGATCGTGACCAGCAGGTAGCACAGGCCGGCGACGAGGATCGGCGTGGAGTTGGCGGTCGTACTGGCCAGGTCGCGGCCGTACTTGGACAGTTCGCGCTCCTCCAGGGTGACGCCGAGGAAGAGGACCAGGGAGGAGTCCTTGAAGAGCAGGACCAGTTCGTTGGTCAGCGGCGGGAGGATGATGCGGAACGCCTGGGGGATGACGATCGAGATCATCGCGCGCGCCGGGGAGAAGCCCAGGGAACGGGCCGCCTCCATCTGCCCCTTGGGGACCGCCTGGATGCCCGCGCGGATCGTCTCGGCCATGTAGGCGGCGGCGACCAGGCCGAGGGCCAGGGCCACCTTGCCGTAGGTGCCGCCGACGATCTCCGTGCCCGGGAAGGCGAGCGGGACGGCGACGCCGATGAAGATGAAGATCAGCAGGGCGGGCAGGCCGCGGAAGATCTCGATGTAGATGCCGGCCAGCCAGCGGTACGGCCCGACCGACGACAGCCGCATCAGTGCGATCACCATGCCGAGGGCCAGTCCGACGACGAAGCCGGACAGCGTGTAGAGCACGGTGTTCTTCAGCGCCAGCGTGATGACGTCCGGGAACATCTGCTGTGCGATGTCCCACTGGGCGAACTGGTTCTGGAGCCGTCCCCAGTCGGCGCCGGCCGCGAACGCGACCACGGCGGCGACGAAGACGACGTACTGCGCACCGCGCGACAGCCGGCGCTTCTGCCGCCGGGACAGGCCCTTCCTGCGTGGCTGGAGTCCGGTGTCCGTGCCTACGGTCATGAGGCGGCGGGGGACGCGGCCGAGGCGTCGTAGGGACCGATCCACTTCTCGTACAGCTCCTTGTACGTGCCGTCGGCCTTGGCGTCGGCGATCGCCTTGTTGACGGCGGCGAGGAGCTTGGTGTTGCCCTTCTTCACCGTGAAGCCGTACTGCTCACCGGTGTTGATGTTGCCGGCGACCTGGAAGGCGTTCGCGTTGGCCTTGTCCTTCAGCCAGCCCTGGACCACCGGGTAGTCGATGACCACGGCCTTGACCTGGCCGGTGCGCAGGCCGTTGAGGACGGCGTCGGAGGACTCGAAGGAGACCGGGTCGAAGCCCTGCTTCCTGACGTAGTCCTCGCCGGTGGTCTGCGCCTGGGCGCCCAGCTGCACCTTCTTGGCCTTGGCGTCGGCGAGCGAGGTGATGCCGCTGTTCTTGTCGACGAGGAGGGCCTGGGTGGCGTCGAAGTAGGGGTCGGAGAAGTCGACGTTCTTCTTGCGCTCGGCGGTGATGGTCATGCCGGCCGCGGCCAGGTCGCACTCGCCGGAGTTGAGGAAGGCGCCGGTCTTGAAGTTCTCGAACGGCGTGTCGAGGATCTGCTGCTTCACGCCGAGGTTCTTGGCGACCAGGTCGATCATCGAGACGTCGAAGCCCTGCACCTTGCCGTCGATCTCCGACTGGAACGGCGGGTACGGCAGGTGGGTGCAGGTGGTGAGCTGCCCGGCCTTGACGAGTACGACCCCGCCGGCGGCCGTTCTGGAGGCGCTGGAGCCGTTGCCGCTCGACGTGCAGCCGGCCACGAGGGCAAGCCCGGCCGCGGCGGTGACGGCGGCCAGGGCGCGAGCCCGGCGGCGCCCGAGGAGCGTGGTCACGAGACCTCCCGTGGGTCTGTGGAGGCTCCCCCGCGAAGCTGTGAGGGAGCTTTGGATTCCGATTCTGCGGGTTCCGATTATAAGGAGATGTTTGGGTTCCTCAAACCAAACCCATGGCGGTGGAGCCGTCCGGCCTAAGAAGTCGCCGGTCTCAGGCGTGGACGGGTGCCGGTTACGCTCGTCTTGATCCACCTGTCCGTGACTGAGGAGAGCACCGCCGTGACCCACCCCTTCCTCGACCTGCCCCCGCTGACCGCCGCCCGTTTCGCCGCGATCGAGGACCGGGTGGCCCGCCTGCTGGACACCCGGCAGGACGTCGTGATCACGCAGGGCGAGGCGCTGCTGCCACTGGAGGGCGCGATCAGGGCGGCGGCCGGGCCCGGCACCACCGCGCTGAACGTGATCACCGGCCCGTACGGGCAGACGTTCGGGAACTGGCTGCGGGACTGCGGCGCGACGGTGGTCGACCTCGCGGTGCCGTTCCACACGGCGGTGACGGCCGGGCAGATCCGGGAGGCGTTCGCCGCCCACCCGGAGATCGACTTCGTGTCCCTCGTGCACGCGGAGGCGGCGACCGGCAACACCAATCCGGTCGCGGAGATCGGCGAGGCGGTACGGGCCCACGGCGCCCTCTTCTACCTGGACGCGGTCGCCTCGGTCGGGGCCGAGCCGGTGCTGCCGGACGCCTGGGGCGTGGACCTGTGCGTGATCGGGGCCCAGAAGGCCATGGGCGGTCCTGCCGGGGTCTCGGCGGTGTCGGTGAGCGAGCGGGCATGGGCCCGGATGGCGGCGAACCCGCAGGCTCCGCGCCGCTCGTACCTCTCCCTGCTGGACTGGAAGGAGCGCTGGGTCGACGGCGGCCGCAAGGTGCTGCTGCACGCTCCGGCACAGCTGGAGATGCTGGCGCTTGAGGCGTGCCTGGAGCGGATCGAGGCGGACGGCCTGGACACCGTGATGGCCCGGCACCGCACGGCCGCGCTGGCCACCCGGGCGGGCGCGGCAGCCCTGGGCGGCGGCCTGGAGCCGTACGTGTACGCGGAGTCCGACGCGGCACCGGTGGCCACGACGCTGCGGGTGCCGTCGGGCGTGGTGGCGTCGGAACTGGCCGCCGAGGCCCTGGCGGGCGACGGCACCCTGCCGCTGGCCGCGGGCGGGGGCGCGCTGGCCAAGGAGATGATCCGGGTCAACCACTACGGGGTGGACGCGACGGCCGAGGCCGTCCGGTCGAGCCTGGCGGCGCTCGGCGCGGGACTGGCGCGGCGGGGGCTGACGGTGGACCCGGAGGGGGCCCGGCAGGCGGTGGAGTCCGCCTGGCGGTAGACGGTCCGGCCGGCGGGCGCCGACGGAAGCGTATCGGCGGCGTTACCGGCATCCGAATTCCAAGTAATTTCGAATTCCCTTTCCCGCGATGGCTTACCCGAGTTCTTCTGCCCGCTTTTTGCGATGCTAAACCGGGGGAATTTCATCCGGATTTCAACCCTGTGACGCACCCCACATAACCGGGCCATTTGCCCGCTTTGTAGCGGGTCATATCGGTACATACAGGCACGGCAGGTCGGGCCATCGACTCCACCTGCCGTGCATTTTTGTATTTGCCTCGCTAAATTCAATCCGCATGACTGCCCCACAAGCAGACCTGATCGTCGACCGCCCGCTGGTGACCGACGGCGCCGCTCTCTGGCGTATGGCCAAGGATTCCGGAAGCCTCGATCTGAACTCCTCCTACAGCTATCTGCTGTGGTGCCGGGACTTCGCCGGCACCTCGGCGGTGGCGCGCGGCGCGGACGGCGAGCCCGTCGGGTTCGTGACCGGATACACCCGGCCGGACCGGCCGGACACGCTGCTCGTCTGGCAGGTGGCCGTGGACGCCGCGCAGCGCGGGCGCGGCATCGCGGCCCGGCTGCTGGACGGGCTCACGGCACAGGTGGCCGCCGACCGGCCGCTCACCGCCGTCGAGACCACCATCACGCCCGGCAACACCGCCTCCGAGCGCCTGTTCACCTCGTACGCCGCCCGGCACGGCGCCACCGTCGAGCGCTCGGTGCTGTTCGAGGCCGGTGAGTTCCCCGACGGTCCGCACGACCCCGAAGTCCTCTACCGCATCGGCCCCTTGACCCCCACATCGCACTGAGGAGCCCCCGTGACCATCACCCAGCCCGACCTCAGCGTCTTCGAGACCCTGGAGTCCGAGGTCCGCAGCTACTGCCGCGGCTGGCCGACCGTGTTCGACCGGGCCCGGGGCAGCCGCATGCACGACGAGGACGGCCACGAGTACCTCGACTTCTTCGCC
This sequence comes from Streptomyces hyaluromycini, assembly GCF_002217755.1. GTDB lineage: Bacteria > Actinomycetota > Actinomycetes > Streptomycetales > Streptomycetaceae > Streptomyces > Streptomyces hyaluromycini. Next base: position 53,822 of record NZ_BCFL01000018.1, read on the forward strand.
GGCGCCGGATCACTCAACTACGGCCACAACAACCCCGTGCTGAAACGGGCGTTGCTGGACTACCTGGAACGGGACGGGGTCACCCACGGCCTCGACATGTCGACGGTGGCCAAGCGGTCGTTCCTGCAGACCTTCCAGGACCTGGTGCTGCGGCCGCGCGAGCTGCCGTACAAGGTCATGTTCCCGGGGCCGACGGGGACGAACGCCGTCGAGTCGGCGCTCAAGCTCGCCCGGAAGGTGAAGGGGCGCGAGGCGATCGTGTCGTTCACCAACGCCTTCCACGGGATGTCCCTCGGGTCGCTGGCCGTCACCGGCAACGCCTTCAAACGGGCCGGGGCCGGGATCCCGCTGGTGCACGGGACGCCCATGCCGTTCGACAACTACTTCGACGGGACCGTGCCGGACTTCCTGTGGTTCGAGCGGCTGTTGGAGGACCAGGGGTCCGGGCTCAACAAGCCGGCCGCGGTGATCGTGGAGACCGTGCAGGGCGAGGGCGGCATCAACGTCGCCCGGCCCGAATGGCTGCGCGCCCTCAAGGCGCTCTGCGAGCGGCAGGACATGCTGCTGATCGTCGACGACATCCAGATGGGCTGCGGGCGGACCGGTGCCTTCTTCTCCTTCGAGGAGGCGGGGATCGTCCCCGACATCGTCACCGTCTCGAAGTCCATCAGCGGCTACGGACTGCCCATGTCCCTGTGCCTGTTCCGGCCCGAGCTGGACGTGTGGGAGCCGGGCGAGCACAACGGCACCTTCCGCGGCAACAACCCCGCCTTCGTCACCGCGACCGCCGCCCTGGAGACCTACTGGGCCGACGGCCCGGCGATGGAGAAGCAGACCCGGGCCAAGGGCGAACAGGTCGAACAGGGGCTCATCGCGATCGTCGAGGAGAACCTCGCCGACGTGAAGGAGTACCGGGGGCGGGGCCTGGTGTGGGGCCTGGAGTTCCACGAGAAGGAGCGGGCCGGGCGGATCGCCGCCCGCGCCTTCGAACTCGGGCTGCTCATCGAGACGTCGGGGCCGGAGAGCGAGGTCGTCAAACTGCTGCCCGCCCTGACCGTCACCCCGGACGAGCTGGACGAGGGACTGAGCATCCTCGCCCGGGCCGTCCGCGAAACCGCCTGACCGGATCCGTAACAAGCCGGATCGGAACAAGCCGGATCGAACCAAGGAGGCTGTACACCACCGTGATCGTCCGTTCGTTCAAGGAGATCGAAGGCACCGACCGCCATGTGAGGTCCGCGTCCGGGACCTGGGAGAGCAAACGCATCGTCCTCGCGAAGGAACGGGTCGGCTTCTCGCTGCACGAGACCGTCCTGTACGCGGGCACGGAGACGTCGATGTGGTACGCCAACCACATCGAGGCCGTCGTCTGCGTCGAGGGCGAGGCCGAGCTGACCGACCACGAGACCGGGACGTCGTACCGGATCACGCCCGGGACCATGTACCTCCTCGACGGGCACGAACGTCACACGCTGCGCGTCAAGGAGGACTTCCGCTGCGTCTGCGTGTTCAACCCGCCGGTCACCGGCCGGGAGGACCACGACGAGAACGGCGTCTATCCCCTGCTGACGGAGGAGGGCTGACCATGACCACGATCACCGACCTGTACCCGAGCCGCGGCCCCGCCGAGGTCGCCGTCCCCCGCAGGGACCCGGTCGTCTGGTCGGCGCCCGGCGCGCCCGGCCCGATCGCCGCGGACCGGCTGGAGGCGTTCGAGCGCGACGGCTTCCTGGCCATCGACCAACTCATCGGTGACGACGAAGTCGCGCTCTGTCAGCGCGAGTTGGAGCGACTGCTCGCCGACCCGGCGGTCCGGGCCGACGAACGCGCCATCGTGGAGCCGAAGTCCGAGGAGATCCGGTCCGTCTTCGAAGTGCACCGGATCAGCGAGGTGTTCGCGAACCTGGTGCGCGACGAGCGGGTGGTCGGCCGGGCCCGGCAGATCCTCGGCTCGGACGTGTACGTCCACCAGTCCCGGATCAACGTCAAGCCCGGGTTCGGGGCCGGCGGCTTCTACTGGCACTCGGACTTCGAGACCTGGCACGCCGAGGACGGCCTGCCGAACATGCGCGCGGTGTCCGTCTCGATCGCCCTGACCGAGAACCACGACACCAACGGCGGTCTGATGATCATGCCGGGCTCGCACCGGACGTTCCTGGGCTGCGCGGGCGCCACGCCCGAGGACAACTACAAGAAGTCGCTGCAGATGCAGGACGCGGGCACACCGTCGGACGAGGCGCTCACCGCCATGGCGGGCGAGTACGGCATCAAACTGTTCACCGGCAGGGCCGGTTCGGCGACCTGGTTCGACTGCAACTGCATGCACGGCAGCAGCGAGAACATCACACCGTTCCCGCGCAGCAACGTCTTCATCGTGTTCAACAGCGTGGAGAACACGGCGGTGGAGCCGTTCGCCGCGCCGGTGCGCCGGCCGGAGTTCATCGGGGCACGGGACTTCACGCCCGTGCGGTGAGACCGCACCCGGCCTGACCAGGCAGGAAAGAGCTGCCCCGAGAAGCAGCCGGATCCGCCTCCCTCGGAAGGGCGGCCCGTCCGGCTGCTCACGGCTGTCCCCCGGCCGCGGCTACGAGCAGGAGATGACGGAACTACTGTGGGGGCGCCCTGCCGGAGCCGCCGGATGTCGCCCCGGCCACATCCCGGGGCTCGGGATCAGTAGCCGACGGTGAAGCGCTCGCCGATGTGCTGAGGTCGTTCGATCTCATCGAGCAGGGCGACCGCGTAGTCCTCGGCGGAGATGCGGCTGCTGCCGTCCTGGGCGACGATCAGATCGTCCGTGGCGGTGCGGTAGGCGCCGGTACGCTCGCCCGGCTCGATCGTCGCGGCAGGGCTGAGGCTGGTCCACTTCACGTCCCTGACGGTGCGGCAGAAGTCCAGGGCGTCCCCGTGGGCGTGCATGATCTGGAGCAGCGGCTCCGGCAGGCCCTCGGCGTCCCAGACCTGCTTGCCGTCCGGCGTGTACAGGGAACCCGCGCCGCCGACCAGGACGAGCCGGGGTTCGTCGCCCCCCAGTGTGCGGATGCCGGCGACCAGGGCCTCGGCACTGGGCCTGATCGTGGCGATGTGGCCCGGCCCGTCGCCTCCGCCGACCGCACTGATGACGACGTCATGCCCCTTGGCCGCCCCGGCGACGGCTGCAGGGTCCAGGACGTCACCGGTGACCACGGTCAAGTTGGCGTTGTCCCGGGCGAGCTTCGCCGGGTCGCGTACGACCGCTGTGACCATGTGGCCGCGACGGAGCGCCTCGTCCAGAACGCGGGATCCGATGGTGCCGGTGGCGCCGAACAGGATGATCTTGGACATGCCAGTCTCCAGTTCCCGTTGATCGTCTCAGGGTCCGCAGATTAGTGAGACCTCCCGTGGCGGACATGAGGCATCGGGCCGCTCCAGGTGAACATGACCCGTTCAGGCGATACCGTCAGAGCGCAGGACCACCCCGGGGCGCCCCCGGCTCCGGCAACCGCCTCGAAGCCGTGCTCGCCGTGTGCTTCTTCGGGATCACCGGAGTGCGCGCCGTCTGCGTAGTGCACGACGGTCTCTGGCAGTCGGCGGGCCTGGCCTCCCTCCCCCGGGGACCCCTGTGCGGCCCCGTAAGACCGATCAGGGGCGTGTCCGCGCACCTCAGGCGGCCGCTTTGACGCCGCGGCACGGGTACGGCGGGCCGAGTTCGTCAGGGCGCGGGACTGCACGCCCGTCCGCCGTGGCGGCCCCCGGGCCGTGTCACAGTGCCGGGTAGTCCGTGTATCCCTCGGCCCCGCCGCCGTAGAACGTCGCCGGGTTCGCGGTGTTGAACGGGCCGCCGGCCCTGAGCCGGGCCGGGAGGTCCGGGTTGGCGAGGAAGAGCTGTCCGTAGGAGACGAGGTCGGCCGTGCCGTCCTCGACGAGGGCGAGGGCCGCCGGGCCGGTGGGGCCCTCGGTCGCCGGGTTGAGGACGAACACCCCGCTGAACCGCTTGCGCAGCGCGGTGGTCAGCTCCCGGGTGCCCGGTACCTCCATCACGTGCAGATACGCCAGGCCCAGCGGCTCCACCGCGTCGACCAGCGCCGTGTACGCCGGCTCCGGCTCGGGCTCGTCGATGTCGTTGAACGGGTTGCCCGGGGACAGCCGCAGGGCGGTGCGCTCGGCGCCGACGGCCTCCGCCACCGCCTTGACGGCCGCCACCGCGAACCGGATGCGGGCGGCCGGGGAGCCGCCCCACTCGTCGGTGCGCCGGTTGCTGCCCGGGGCCAGGAACTGGTGGATCAGGTAACCGTTGGCGCCGTGCAGTTCGACGCCGTCGAAACCGGCCGCCACGGCGGCCCGGGCGGCGGCCGCGTACTCGGCGACGGTGGCGTGGACCTCGCCGTCGGTCAGCGCGCGCGGCTCGACGAAGTCCTTCGGGCCCTCGTGGGTGTACACCTGGCCGCGGGCGGTGACCGCGGAGGGCGCGACGTTGACCAGCCCGTCCGGCAGCAGGTCGGGGTGGCCGATCCGGCCCGTGTGCATGAGCTGGGCGAAGATCAGGCCGCCGGCGGCGTGCACGGCGTCGGTGACGGTGCGCCAGGCGGCGATCTGCTCGGCGGTGTGCAGGCCGGGGGTGTCCGGGTAGCCCTGGCCGACCGCCGAGGGCTGGATGCCCTCGGTCACGATCAGGCCCGCGGAGGCGCGCTGGGTGTAGTACTCCGCCATGAGCGCGGTGGGCAGACCGCCCTGTGCGGCACGGCTGCGCGTCATCGGAGCCATCGCGATGCGGTTGGCCAGGCGGTGCCCGGGAAGGTCGATCGGTTCGAAGGCAGTGGTCACGGCGTCTCCAGGGATACTTTTATTGGTCGGCCACGTAAAACGGCGCCGCCTACTCTACCCCAGTCATTGGCCGACCAATTAAATCCCTCCGAGCGGGTCTGAGTAGGCTTCGAGGACGGTTACCCGGAAGTCGGAGAGGTGCGGGAGCGACGATGGACGCCACCAAGGAACCGGCGGCGCACGCGGCCGGATGCGGCTGTGTGCTGCCCGCGGCCGCCCAGGGCGGTCCGGTCAGCCACGCGCTGAGCCGGGTGGCGCGGCTGCACCGCACCGCCGCCGCCGGGCTGCTGCGCGGGCTCGGCCTCTATCCGGGCCAGGAGCTGGTGATGATGCACCTGTGGGAGAGCGGCCCGGCCCGGCAGGCGGACCTGATAAAGATGCTCGGCCTGGACCCCTCCACGGTGACCAAGATGCTCCAGCGGCTGGAGCAGGCCGGCCAGGTGCGGCGGCTGCCGGACCCCGCGGACCGGCGCGCGGTACTGGTGGAGGCCACCGAGTCCGGGGCCCGGCTGCTGACCGAGGTGGAGCGGGTGTGGACCGCGCTGGAGGAGGAGAGCCTCGCCGGTCTGGACCCGGCCGAGCGCGAGCAGCTGCTCACCCTGCTCGGCCGGGTCGAGGCCAACCTGTGGACCCGCAACGCGGCACGGACCTGACGTCCGGGGCGGCTCCGGCAGGCCGGCCCGGTCAGCCCGCGAGGGCGTCGAGCAGGCGGTCCACGTCGGCGGGCGTGTTGAAGAGGTGGAAGGCCGCGCGCAGGTTGCCCGCGCGGTTGGAGACCTCGATGCCGGCCCGGCTCAGCTCGGGCTGACGGCCGCCGAGCCCGGGAACCGAGACGATCGCCGAGCCGGGGGCGGGCACCGGCTCGTGTCCGAGGGCCGCGAGCCCGGCGCGGAACCGGTCGGCGAGGCCCACGTCGTGGGCGTGCACGGCGGCCACGCCGAGTTCCTCGATCAGGTCGAGCGAGCGGCGCAGGCCGGCGAACGTGAACAGGGCGTGGGTGAGGTCGAACCGCCGGGCGGAGTGGGCGAGTTCGGCGACCGGGCCGTAGCAGCTGTCCCACGGCTCCTCGCCCGCGACCCAGCCCGCGAGGACCGGGGTCAGCCCGCCGAAGTCCTCGGGGACCACGAGGAAGGCCGCGCCGTGCGGGCCGAGCAGCCACTTGAAGGAGACGGACGCGGTGAAGTCGTACGCGTCGGCGTCCATCGGCAGCCAGCCGGCCGCCTGGGAGAAGTCGACGTAGGTGCGGGCCCCGTGCGCGCGGGCGGCCTCGCGCAGCGCGGGCAGGTCGGCGATCCGGCCGTCCGCCGACTGCGCCGCGCTGACCGCGACGAGGGCGGTGCCCGGCCGGACGGACTCGGCGAGGCGCTCCAGCGGCACCGCGCGGACCTTGAGGTCGCCGCGGACGTGGAAGGGGTTCAGCACGGAGGTGAAGTCGTCCTCGGCGGTGAGGACTTCGGCGCCGGCCGGCAGCGAGGCGGCGATCACGCCGGAGTGCGCGGCGACCGAGGCGCCCGCCGCGACCCGGGTGGCCGGGACGCCGGCGAGCCGGGCGTAGCCGGCCCGGCACGCCTCGACGTCCTCGTACAGCGAGGTCAGGGGCCGGCCCTCGGCCCGCAGCACTGCCGCCTCGTGCAGGGCGGCCACGGTACGGGCGGGCAGCAGGCCGTTGCTGGCGGTGTTGAGGTAGGTGCTCTTCGGGGTGAACTCGGCGCGGACGAGGCTCTCGAACGTCTCCGTGGTCTCCATGCGTCCACTCTGCGGCCCGGGGAACCCCCCGTCCATTGCGGATTTTTACGTGGATCCGCTAAGCGACGCTTATACGACGGCCCTGACCTGGACTTTTCCCGTGCCTGGCCCGGCCGTGTCTCAGTGCTGCGGCACCGCGCACCCGTCCGGACCGCAGGCCTCCGCGCCGCCCTCGTCGATGAGCTTCAGCGGGGGACGCGCTCCCCAGGCCTGGCTGAGCGCCTGCGTGAACACCTCGGCGGGCTGGGCCCCCGAGACCCCGTACTTCCGGTCGAGGACGAAGAACGGCACCCCGTTCGCACCGAGCTCGGCGGCCTCGCGCTCGTCGGCGCGGACCTCGTCGGCGTAGCGGGAGGGGTCGGCGAGCACCTCGCGCACGGCCGCCGCGTCCAGCCCGGCCTCCGCGGCCAGCTCCACGAGCCGCTCCTCGCCCTCGCTGAAGACGGACCGCTCCTCGGCGAAGTTCGCCCGGTACAGGATCTGGATCAGCTCGTCCTGGCGGCCCTGCTCCTTGGCGAAGTGCAGCAGCCGGTGCAGGTCGAAGGTGTTGCCGTGGTCGCGGCCACGGGTGCGGTACGCCAGGCCCTCGGCGGCGGCCTGCGCGCCCAGGTTGTCCTCGCCGGCCTGGGCCTGCGCCTCGCTCATGCCGTACTTCCTGGTGAGCATGGCGAGCACGGGCTGGACGTCGTCCTTGGCGCGGCCGGGGTCCAGCTCGAAGGAGCGGTGCACGACCTCGACGTCGTCGCGGTGCGGGAAAGCGGCGAGCGCCTTCTCAAAACGCGCTTTCCCGACATAGCACCAGGGGCAAGCGATATCGGACCAGATCTCGACGCGCATGTTGTCGGCTCTCCAGGTAGTCACAAGAGGTCTCTCAACTACCTGAACCTTCAAACAGCCAGCGTCATTCCCCGCCCACCGCGTACCGCAGGTACACGTGGTGATCGCCCTCGGCCGGCGGGTTCTCCGGGTCCGGCACCCAGCCCTGGCGGGCGTAGAAGGCCTGGGCCCGCCGGTTGTCGACGTGCACGTCCAGCACGGCGGTCCGCCTGCCGTCGGCCCGCCACTGTTCCAGACAGGCGGTGTGCAGGGCGGTGCCGACACCGGCACGCCAGCGGTCGGGGTCGACATGGAACTGGAACAGCTTGACCGTTTCGGCAGCGGCGCCCTCCGGGGTGCGGAAGGAGGCGACCCCGATGATGGCGCCCGCTTCCACCACGCACAGCACCTGCCCGTCGGGCCGTTCGACGGCGCCGCGCCAGGCGGCCGTCCAGTCGATGCCGTCGTCCGGGAGGCCGTCCGGGTAGTACGTCGACCGGGCCCGGTGGTGCAGCGCCGCGATCGTCTCCGCCTCCGCGGACAGGGCCGTACGGATCACGCGGAGCCCCTTCACACTGTCACTGATCATGCCAGGGAGGACGTGACCGCGTCCGCGCCGGTTCCGAGCCGGCTGAACTGGGCCCGGTAGGCGGTCGGGGTGAGACCGGTGCGGCGGACCAGGTGGGCACGGAGGGAGTCGGCGGTGCCGAGGCCGCAGGCGGCGGCCACCTGGTCCATGGGGAGCGTGGTGGTCTCCAGCAACTCCCTGGCCCGCTCCACGCGCTGGTGCAGCAGCCACTGCAGCGGGCTGACCCCGCTCTCGGCGTGGAAACGGCGGGTGAGGGTGCGCACGGAGACCCCGGCGTGCCGGGCCAGGTCGGTGAGGGTGAGCGGCTTGTCGAGGTTGCGCATGGCCCAGCCGCGGGTGTCGGCGCAGGCGCTCCCGCGCTCGGGCGGCAGCGGGGTGTGGGTGAACTGGGTCTGCCCGCCCGGCCGTACGGGCGCGACCAGGGCGAGGCGGGCGACCTCGTTGGCGACGGCGGCGCCGTAGTCGGTGCGGACGAGGTGCAGGCACAGGTCGATGCCGGCGGCGTAGCCGGAGGAGGTGAGGAAGGGGCCGTCCTGGGCGTAGAGGACGTCGCCCTGGACGTCGACATCGGGGTGCCGGCGGCGCAGTTCGTCGGCGTGCGTCCAGTAGGTGGTCGCCCTCCGCCCCTTGAGCAGTCCGGCCTCCGCGAGGGAGAAGGCGCCGGTGCAGATGGAGGCGATGCGCACCCCCGCGTCGGCGGCCTCGCGCAGCGCCACCAGCACCCGGGGGTCCGGCGAGTAGAGCTTGCCGGTGCCGGCCACGATCACGGTGTCCGCCTCCCGCAGCACCTCCAGCCCGTGCGGGACGTGCAGGTCCAGGCCGCCCGTCGTGGGCACCGGGCCGGGGTCGGGCGCGCAGATCACCACCTCGTACCCGGGCCGCCCGTCGACCTCGACCTTGTCGAACAGCAGCTCCGGAATGGCGAGGTTGAACATCGACACGGGCGGGGACGCGACGACCGCGACTCGCAGCATGGCCAGAACCTCCGGATGCATGGCGTTCGGGCCACTACTCTACGCCGCGCCCGGTCAGCAGCATGGAGCCATGCCAACCGACCAGACCCGACGGCCCGCCCGACTCGACGCCGGAAAAGGCGAGTTGAGGAAGGGGCCGAGCCACACCCCCGCCCTCACCCTGACCGCCGCCCTGCTGGGCTTCGCGCTCATCACCCTCGACGCGTCCGTGGTGAACGTGGCCCTGCCCGCGATCGGCTCGGCGCTCGGCGGCGGCCTGTCCGGACTCCAGTGGACGGTGGACGCCTACACGCTGGCCTTCGCCGCCCTGATGCTCTCCACCGGCGCCTTCGCGGACCGGGCCGGCGCGAGCCGGGCGTACGGCATCGGTATCGCCGTCTTCACCCTCGCCTCGGCGGCCTGCGGCCTGGCCCCGACCCTCCCGGTGCTGATCGGCGCGCGCGTGGTGCAGGGCGCCGCGGCGGCCGTCGTCCTCCCGGCGTCGCTCTCCCTGGTACGGCATGCGTACGCGGATCCCGCACAGCGCGCGAAGGCGGTGGCGCTGTGGGGAGCCGGTGGCTCGGTCGCGCTGGCGCTGGGCCCGGTGGCGGGCGGGGCGCTGACCGCGGCCTGGGACTGGCGCGGGATCTTCTTCATCAACCTGCCGCTCGGGGCGGTCGCCCTGCTCCTGCTGGTGCGCGCCCCGCGCTCGGAGCGCCGCCCGGCCCCGCTGGACCTGCCCGGCCAGCTCATCGCCGTCGTCACCCTCACCGCCCTCACCTTCGCGGTCATCGAGGGCGGTACGACAGGACTCGCGGCCTTCGCCGTGGCGCTGGCCGGCGCCGTCCTGTTCGCCCGCGTCGAGCGACGGCAGGCGCACCCGGTGGTCCCCCTGGAGCTGTTCCGGGACCGGGCGGTACGGGTGTCCGTGGCGGCCGGGGCGGCGTGCAGCGTGGCCTTCTACGGCGTGGTGTTCGTCTTCTCGCTCTTCTTCCAGCAGGTCCAGGGCCGTTCGGCGCTGTACACCGGGCTGCTGTTCCTGCCGATGTCCGGGCTGATCGGGGTGACCAACGTGGTGTCCGGAAAGCTGACCGCCCGCCACGGCCCGCGGCTGCCGATGCTGATCGGCCAGGCGCTGGCCGCGGCCGGCCTGCTGGGCCTGCTGTCCGTCGGCTCCGGCACGCCCGCCGTCGTGGTGGCCGTCCTGCTGGTCCCGATGGCGCTCGGCTGCGCGCTGACCGTGCCGCCGCTGACCGTCGTGATGATGGAGTCCGTACCGGCCGAGCGGGCCGGCCTGGCGGCCGGGGTGCTCAACGCGGCCCGGCAGGTGGCCGGCGGACTCGGGATCGCGGTGTTCGGCGCCCTGGTCGGCGGCGGCTTCGCCGCCGGGATGCGGGCGAGTCTGACGCTGGCCGCGGCCCTGTTCGCCGCGACCTTCGTCCTCAGCTTCCGTCGCGCAGGTCGGCCGGCCAGTCGGGCCTGAACTCGATGTGGTCGTACGTCACCACGCACCCCTCCCCCATCGGCGACTGGGTCATGAAGCCGACCAGGGCGCCCTCCGTCTCCTTCTCGCCGCCCAGGGTGAACAGCCGCACGAAGACCCACTTCTTGCCGTCCCGGGAGGCGTGGAAGGCGAGCGCCCGCCCGGTCCGGCTGATCCGCAGCCAGACCGAACTTCCCTCCACCGTGAAGGCGTTGGAGTCGTCGGAGTGCCCCCGGGTGACCACGGTGCAGACGGTGGGCACGTCCGGGGAGTTCTCCAGGCAGAGCTTGGCCCAGGCCCGGTCGCCGACGTGGACGTACAGCACACCGGCGTCGAAGGCGGCACCGAACCCGACGGTGACCCGGGCGATCAGCTGGAAGTCCCCTTCGGGCGCCCCGAGCAGCCGGGGCGCGTCCGAGGCGGGATCCAGCGCCTCCCCGGTGGGCGACACGAACCGGTCCTGCCGGGCCCCGGCCCACCCGGTGAGCACCCCGTCCTCATAGAACCAGTGCCCGTCGGGCCCATAGGTACGGAGGGAGAAAGGAAGTTCGGGAAGTTCGACGTCCATGGTCAGATTCTGTCAGCAGAACCATCCGACATGCGCACGGCCAACCAACCCAATGCTGCGCGGGGCCGAGCATGAAAGCCAGGGCAAGCCCAGCCGCCCCAAAGGGGCGCGGGGCCGAGCATGAAAGCCAGGACAGGCCCAGCCAACCTGAAGGGGCGCGGGGAACTGCGCGACCAGCCACGAACAACCCGCAGCCGCCGAACCACCCCACGCCCCCACGGCGCTACCGCTCCAGAACCCCGTTGAACCGCCGAGGAAGCCCCAGCGGATTGCCGTCCTTCAGCTCGGCCGGCAGCAAAGCCTCCGGCGCCCCCTGATAGGCCACCGGCCGCAGCCACCGCTCAATGGCCGTACCGCCCACGGAAGTCGACGTCGACGTGGTGGCCGGGTACGGCCCGCCGTGATGCTGGGCCGGGGCCACGGCGACCCCCGTCGGCCAGCCGTTCACCAGCACGCGCCCGGCCAGCGGCGTCAGCTCCGCGAGGATCTCCGCCCCCAGCCCCTCCCCCGCGGCCTCCTCGGCAGAGACATGCACCGTCGCCGTGAGGTTCCCCGGCAGCCGCGACAGCACCGCCGTCGCCTCGCCCCGGTCCTCGTAGCGGACCACCACGGTCACCGGCCCGAAGCACTCCTCGATGAGCAGGTCATGGACCCCCTCCTCGCCCAGCCTCGCCGCCGGCACCGTCAGGAACCCGGCGCTCACGGTGTGCTCGCCGCCCGCCCCGGGCGTCACCGGGGTCTCCACGTCGGGGAGTCCGGCACGCTCGGCGACCCCGGCGACGAAGTTGTCCCGCATCCGGTGGTCGAGCAGCACGCCCGCGTCGGTGTTGCTGACCGCGTCCGTGAGGGACTTGACCAGGCCGTCACCGGCGGCGCCGGCCGGCACCAGCACCAGGCCCGGCTTCACGCAGAACTGCCCGACGCCCAGCGTCATCGACCCGGCGAGCCCGGTACCGATCTCCTCGGCCCGCTCGGTGGCCGCGGCCTCCGTGACGAGGACCGGGTTCAGGGAGCCCAGCTCGCCGTGGAAGGGGATCGGCACCGGACGCGCGGCGGCCGCGTCGAAGAGCGCACGCCCGCCCCGGACGGAACCGGTGAAGCCCGCGGCGGCGACCAGCGGGTGCCCGATCAGCTCGATGCCGGCCTGGAAGCCGTGCACGAGACCGACGACGGCCTCCGGGATGCCGTGCTCGGCCGCGGCCAGGCGCAGCACCTTGGCGACCAGCTCGGACAGGGCCGGGTGGTCGGGGTGGGCCTTGACGACGACCGGGTTGCCGGCGGCCAGCGCGCTCGCGGTGTCGCCGCCGGCGACGGAGAAGGCGAAGGGGAAGTTGGAGGCCGAGTAGACGGCGACGACACCCAGCGGGACCTTGTAGCGGCGCAGGTCCGGGATGGGCGGGGTGGCGGTGGCGTCGGGGTGGTTGATGATGACGTCGAGGAAGGCGCCCTCGTCCACGATGTCGGCGAAGGCCCGCAGCTGGTAGACGGTACGGGCAAGTTCCCCGGTCAGCCGGACGGGGCCGAGCGCGGTCTCCGCGTCGGCGGCCTCGACCAGCCGGTCCTTCGCCGCGTCGAGTCCGGCGGCGGCCGAGCGCAGGAAGGCGGCGCGGACCGTACGGTCGGCGAGGAAGCCACGGGCGGCGTGCGCGGCCGTGACGACGGCGTCGACCTCCTCGGCTGTGGCCTCCACCGCAACCTGTTCACGCTGCTTCCCGGTGCGCGGGTCGACACTCCAGACTGGTGCTGCTGCCACCGCGGGTCCCTCCATGGTTGCGTTCTGCCGCAATATCCGGGTCATATCCGGGTCATTCACCAGGGATGTTCGATATACTGAACGCTGTCTCTGATGATGAATATGCTGTTGGAGACTATAACCACGGTTTCTCGTCCAACGAAGGGGTCAAGGGCGATGTCGGCAGGCGAGACAGGCGGCGGGGCACAGGTCAAGTCCGCGGTACGGACCGTGGAGTTGCTGGAGTACTTCGCCGGCCGGCCCGGTATGCACTCCCTCGCGGCCGTCCAGGAGGCCGTCGGATATCCCAAGTCCAGTCTCTACATGCTGCTGCGCACCCTGGTAGAGCTGGGCTGGGTGGAGACGGACGCGACCGGCACCCGGTACGGCATCGGGGTGCGGGCCCTGCTGGTCGGCACGTCGTACATCGACGGCGACGAGGTGGTCGCCGCGGCCCGCCCGACCCTGGACCGGCTCTCCGACGACACCACGGAGACCATCCACCTCGCGCGTCTCGACGGCACGAACGTGGTCTACCTGGCCACCCGGCAGTCCCAGCACTACCTGCGCCCCTTCACCCGGGTCGGCCGCCGCCTGCCCGCGCACTCCACCTCGCTCGGCAAGGCGCTGCTCGCCACCCACACCGACGAGCAGGTCCGCAAACTGCTGCCGGAGACGCTCCCCCCTCTCACCGAGCACACCATCACGGACCGCGAGAAGCTCATCGAGGAGCTCCACCAGATCCGTGAGCAGGGCTTCGCGATCGACCGCGAGGAGAACACGCTCGGGCTGCGCTGCTTCGGCGTGGCGATCCCCTACCGCACCCCGGCCCGCGACGCGATCAGCTGCTCGGTCCCGGTGGCCCGCCTCACTCCGGCCCACGAACAGATGATCAAGGACGCCCTGTTCGACGCGCGGGACCGCCTGACGCTGGCGACGCGCCGGCTCTGACCCGGCGGGGCTCGCGTGAGCAGCCCATGAGAAATCCGTCCGCAGGGAACGGAGACCCCGTCTTCGCTCGTCTGTCTGAGCGGGATGAACAAGACGATCAGGCGGGCGTCCGTCTTCGCGCTGCTGCTCGTGCTCGCTCTGCTGGTCAGGGCGACATGGGTGCAGTTCTACGACGGCCAGGCCCTCGCGGACAACACGAACAACCGGCGCAACGTCATCGAGACGTACTCGCAGCCGCTCGGGAACATCATCGTGGCCGGTGAGTCGATCACCGGCTCGGCCAGGACGTCGGGCAGCAGCGACCTCAAGTACAAGCGCACGTACACGGACGGCAAGCTCTACGCGGCGGTGACGGGCTATGCCTCGCAGAGCTATGCCCCGACCCAGCTGGAGGGCATCTACCAGGACCTGCTGAACGGCACCGACAACCGGCTCAAGACGGTCATGGACACGGTCACCGGCGAGCGTGCCGAGCCGGGCAACGTGATCACGACGATCGACCCGGGCGTCCAGAAGGCGGCGTACCGGGCGCTCGGCGGCAAGAAGGGCGCGGCGGTCGCGATCGACCCGGAGACCGGCAAGATCCTGGCGGTCGTGTCGACCCCGTCGTACGACCCCTCCTCGCTCACCGACGCCAACACCGCCGGTGCGGCCTGGAAGAAGCTGACCGCCGACAGCGACAAGCCGCTCACCAACCGGGCGCTGCGCCAGCCGCTGCCGCCGGGCTCGACGTTCAAGCTGGTGGTCGCGGCGGCGGCGCTGGAGGACGGCCTCTACGCGAACGTCGACACGAAGACCGAGAGCCCGGACCCGTACACCCTGCCCGGCACGACGACCCCGCTGAAGAACGAGAACACCTCGGCGCCCTGCGAGAACGCCTCGATCCGCACGGCCCTGCGCTACTCCTGCAACAACGTCTTCGGGAAGATGGCCGTCGACCTGGGCCAGGACAAGGTCAGGGCGATGGCCGAGAAGTTCGGCTTCGACGACGACAAGCTGGACACGCCGGTGCGGGCCTACGCCAGCGTGTACCCGTCGAACATGGACAAGGCCCAGACCGGCCTCTCCGGCATCGGCCAGTTCGACGTCACGGCGACCCCGCTCCAGATGGCCATGGTGTCGGCCGCCATAGCCAACGGCGGCAAGCTGGTCTCCCCGCATATGGTCTCGCAGATCACGAACAGCGGTGGTGACGTGCTGAAGGACTACGACGACGAGGCGAGCAGCAAGCAGATCGTCAGTTCCTCGACCGCGGAGCAGTTGCAGTCCGCGATGCAGACGGTCGTCAAGGACGGCACGGGCACCAACGCGCTGATCGACGGCGTGACGGTGGGCGGCAAGACGGGCACGGCCCAGCACGGCGAGAACAACAGCAAGACGCCGTACGCCTGGTTCACGTCGTACGGCAAGTCCGACAGCACGGGCAAGGAGGTCGCGGTGGCGGTCCTGGTCGAGCAGTCGGACGCGGCACGGTCGGAGGTCAGCGGCAACGGGCTGGCGGCACCGGTGGCGAAGGCGATGATGGAGGCGGCGTTGAAGAACTAGGGGGTTCCCTGCGCGATCGGCTGCGGGTTTCGTCGTGGCTGGTCGCGCAGTTCCCCGCGCCCCTACGGGGCGCTTCACTTCACGCCGAGCACCTGCTCCACCGGATCAATCGCGAAGTACACCAGGAACAGCGCCGAAACGGCCCACAGCAGCCAGTTGACCTCCTTCGCCTTCCCCAGCACCGCCTTGATCACGACGTACGCCAGGAACCCCGCCCCGATGCCGTCCGTGATGGAGTAGGTGAACGGCATCGCGGCGATCGTCAGGAACGCCGGGATCGCGATCTCGTACTTGTCCCAGTCGATGTGCTTGACGTGGGTCATCATCAGGAAGCCCACGGCGATCAGCGCGGGCGCCGCCGCCTGGAGCGGGACGATGGTGAGCAGCGGAGTGAGGAAGAGGGCCAGGCCGAACAGGCCGCCGGTGACCAGGTTGGCGAAGCCGGTGCGCGCGCCCTCCCCCACCCCCGCCGCCGACTCGATGTACGCCGTGTTGGAGGAGGCCGAGCCGAGGCCGCCGGCCACCGCCGCCGCGCCGTCGATGAACAGCACCCGCCCGATGCCCGGCACCTGCCCCTGGTCGTCGAGCAGCCCGGCCTCCGCGCTGATGCCGACGATCGTGCCCATGGCGTCGAAGAAGTCGGACAGGATCAGGGTGAAGACCAGCAGTACGGCCGTCAGGACGCCGGCCTTGGCGAAACCGCCGAACAGGCTGAAGTGACCGACGAGCCCGAAGTCGGGCGTGCCCACGATCTTGTCGGGGATCTTCGGCGTGGTCAGGCCCCAGCTCTTGACGTCGGCGGCGGAGTTGATGACGACCGCCACGACGGTCATCGTGACGATGCTGATCAGGATCGCGCCCTTCACCTTGCGCGCGACCAGCGCGATGGTCAGGAGCACGCCAACACAGAAGACGAGCACGGGCCAGCCGGTGAGCCGTCCGACGGCACCCAGCTGCACCGGCACGGTGGTGTCCGCGGCGTCCGGGATCCGGCTGACGAAGCCCGCGTCGACGAAGCCGATGAACGCGATGAACAGGCCGATGCCGACACCGATCGCCTGCTTCAGCTGCTGCGGGATGGCGTTCATGATCGCCTTGCGCAGGCCGGTCAGGACGAGCACACAGATCAGCAGGCCTTCGAGGACGACCAGGCCCATCGCGTCGGACCAGCTCATCAGCGGTGCCAGCTGGAAGGCCACGACGGCGTTGAGGCCGAGACCGGCGGCGATGGCGAGGGGCAGGTTGCCGCCGACGCCCATGACGACCGTCATGACGCAGGCCACCAGCGCGGTGGCGGTGACGAGTTGGCCGGTGTCGAGGGTGTGGCCGAACTTGTCCTTGGCGCTGCCGAGGATGATGGGGTTCAGGACAAGGATGTAGGCCATGGTGAAGAACGTGGCGAAGCCGCCGCGTATCTCGCGGCCGAAGGTGGATCCCCGTTCGGAGATCTTGAAGAACCGGTCGACGCCGTTCCCGGCAGGTGGCGCGGCCCCCTGCGGCCGGACCGCCTTCTGCGTCTCGGACATGGTCGTACTCCTCGTCCCCTGAGCGTGCGTGTGCGGATGCTGGCTGGATTGTTCCCGCGCTGAACCTGTTTCAGGTTTTCCCCGTGTTACGGAATCGCCCTCGGTGTGGTTCGGTGGACCACACCGCGTCCGGCCCCTCGCACGAAGCACATCGAACCCCCGTACGACGCACACGAAATGATCACTGCTACGCTCCGGATCTCGCCGGAACGTTCCTCCGGATACTCGCAAGCCGCCGCATGTCATCTACATGACACAGAATCCCTGACAGAAGAGGTCACCCGTGGGCTCAGTCGTCGACGACGCCGCCTCCGTGGAGTTCCATGCCTTCTTCGAACGCCACTACGCCGAACTCGCCCGTCTCGCCCATCTGCTGACCGGTGAGGCGGACGCCGCCGACGATCTGGCCGCCGACGCCCTGCTGGCGCTGTGGCACCGCTGGGACCGGGTCCGGGCCGCCGACCACCCGGTCGCCTACGCCCGCGGTGTCGTCGCCAACCTGGCCCGCACCCGCATCCGCAGCGCCGTGCGCGAGCGGCGCCGTATCGCCCTGTTCTGGTCGCACCGCGAGGAGACCGCCGAGAACCCCGACGTCGCCGGCGTGGTCGACGTACAGGGGGCGTTGCGCCGTCTGCCGTTCCGCAAGCGGGCGTGTGTGGTGCTCCGGCATGCGTTCGACCTGTCGGAGAAGGACACCGCGCTCGCCCTGGGGATCTCGGTGGGTACCGTTAAGAGCCAGACGTCGAAGGGCATGGCTGAGCTGCAGCGGCTGCTCGGCGACTCGCAGGGTGTTCCGCAGAGGGTGCACGCGGCGATGGTGCCGCGGACCGGGGAGAGCGGAGGAAGGAACCGATGAGGCAGCAGGACGTGCACGACGAGCTGCGCGCCCGGCTGCACGAGGCGGCCGAGGCGCACGAACCCGACCGCGCCCGGATCCTGGCCCGGGTCGAGCGGGGCATGGCCGCGCAGGGCCGCCCGAACCATCGCGCCACCCTTCCGCCCGTGTTCGGCTGGGTCCGGGTGGTCAGCGCCACGGCCGCGGTCGCCGCGGTCCTCGGGGTCGGCGGCTACGCGGTCGCCTCGGCCGTGAAGGACCCGCCCACCGAGAAGACGGTCGCCGTGTCGCCGACGCCCTCCGCGTCCCCGGACGCGACCAGCCGCCCGCCGTCCCGCACGGCCGCCCCGCCGGCTTCCGGCGTGCCCTCGAAGAACGCGTCCCCCAAGGCGAGTTCGACGCCTTCGTCGACCCCGAAGGCCTCCGCCACCCCCGCGGCACCCGTCGCGGAGGGCGAGAAGGACGGCCCCCTCTGGTCGGACGGCTCGGTGGACCCGCACAGCAACGACTTCTGGGCGCAGTCCAACGTGACCCTGAAGACCTCGGGGCAGCTGACGGCACTCACCGTCCAGCTGAAGGTGGCCCAGACGGGCGGGGTGTCCAACGCCGGGGCCTGGCGCTCGCTGCCGGAGACCGACTTCACCCAGTCGGTCACCGAGCAGGACGGCTTCCTGGTCTACACGTGGACACTCAAGCCCGGCAGCAAGGTCGCGGTCGGCGAGTGGGTGTTCGCGGGCCAGTACAACCACAAGCAGGGCGGCCGCGACGCCAAGAACGACAGCTACACCATCACCGGCACCGCGGCGGGCAAGCAGTACGCGGTGACGGGCGACTTCGCAACGCACACGACAGCCGACGGCGACTCATAGGAATACGGCGCCTCTCCGCGCCCCTTCAGGGGCGCGGGGCTGTGTCGATATGCGGCTCCGCCGCGTGGGCGCGACCAGCCACAACGGGCCGCGCAGCCCGCGACGCACCGTCAGTCCATGGTGGATCCGATCGTCGCCGACCCGGTGGTCAGAAACACCGTCACCGGCAACGCCCCACTCGTCGCCCTCGCCCCGTACGCGGACGTCGCGTCCGTCGACTTGAACGCCGGCGTACTCACCCCGCCGTCCCAGCTGTTCGCGGCGGACACGGCCCTGGCCCCCAGCTTGTCCGCCCCGCCCTTGTCGCTCACCGCGAGGTTCCGCGCCAGCCGGGCCTTGCCGGTCTCGAAGAAGAACCCGGCCTGGGCGTTCGCGTAGGCCGTGTTGCGGTTCAGGACGATCGCCCCGGTGTTGGAGTTCTCGGTGAACCCGTTCAGCGTGTTGTCCCAGGCCGCGTTGTCGTTGACGACGTGCGCGACGGCGACGCCCCCGCCGCCCAGCTTGAACCCGTTGCCGTTGCCCTCGAACGCGGAGTCGTTCCAGCGGTTCCTGCCGTTGCCGAAGGCCCAGCTGTGCTCGATCCTGACGGGGGACGAGAACTGCCACAGGTCAAGACCGTCGTCCGAGTTGTTGTACAGACGCGCGCCGGTCACCTTGTTGCCGGTGCCCGAGCCGAACTTGATGGCGATGCCGTCGGCGTTCTGCCCGTGCCCGGCCTTGTCGTAGTTGCCGTAGCTGTCCAGGTTCTGGACGAGGTTGTCCACGGTGTTGTCGCCGCGCAGCGTGAACCCGGAGTCGCCGTTGTCCGCGGTCACGAGGTTCTTGAAGATGCCGCCCGTGGACGAGGTGACGACGAAGCCCTGGGCCGGGGAGTTCTGGAAGGTGAGGTCCTGGACGGTCCAGTAGCTGCCGTAGATCCCGGTGAGCCACTGGCCGGCGGGCAGCTTGGAGCCGTCGATCTTCACCTTCTCGCCGCTGTAGGCCTTGAGCGTGATGCGGTTCGAAGCGGTGCCGCTGACCGTCGACTTCAGGGTGGCGGTCGGGTAGTAGGTGCCCGCGCGCACCTGGATGACGGTACCGGCGACGGCGCCCGCGACGGCCGACTCCAGCTGTGCGGTGGTGGAGACGGTGACCGTGCTGGTGGCGGCCTGGGCACCGCCGTTCGACAGGCCGAGGTAGACGCCTCCCGCCCCCGCGGCGACGGCCACCGCCGCGGCGATCGAGAGGGTACGCGTCCTGCGGTGGCGTCCGGTGCTGAAGCGCACTGGCCGTTCCTTTCCTTGACGTCCGTGACGTGCTGAACGTGCTGGACGTGATCGACGAGGGAGCGAAACGGGCCGGAGGGGCCGCCCCGGCCCGTTTCTGTCTCCCAGTCGCCGCCGTGGCCGGAAAGGGTTGCCACGGACGGTCAGGATTCTCCGCCGGCGTCAGGACACGAAGTACGTCGGGTTCGGCAGCTTGTACGTGCGGTTCGCGTAGCCGCCGTCCAGGTCCGAGTACTGGTCGCCGAAGTTGGCGACGATGTCGTAGCCCAGGTCCTTCTCGATGTGCTCGCGCGTGCCGGACTTGTACTGCACGGTCGTGCAGGTCCAGGTGCCCGGCGTGGCGCAGGAGCTCAGGTAGGACGGCGGGTTGGCCTTGTCCTTGAGGAACATGTGGGCGGCGTCGAGGTTGACGTCGGCGCCGATCTTCTTCAGGTTCTCGACGGCGGCGCTGCGCTGCGCCTCGCTGAGCCCGGAGTTGTAGAAGACCTCGACGCCTTCGCTCTGGGCGTACCGGACGAGCTCGGCGCTGCCGAACACGCCCGGCCGGTCGGCCTTGTTGACGTAGTCGGCCCACGTGGTCGAGTTGTACGTGTAGTTGTAGCGCTTCTCGTAGTCGAGGCTGAGCAGCAGCGTGTCGTCGATGTCGAAGACGACCGCGGGCTTCTCGCCGTGGCGGTGCGCCTTGCGCGCGGCCCGGTCGATGTAGCGCTTGGCGTCCGCGTCGATGCGGGCCAGGTCCTTGGCGTAGGGGCTGGTCGGCGAGGCCTGGTAGACGCCGTTGGCGTCGGCGGCGGTGCCGTAGTAGGCGTCGATGTCCTTCACCAGGAGCCCGATGTTGTACGGCTCGTGGGTGGAGTTCGCGGTCGACTGGCCGGCCGTGGCGGCACCGGCGCCGTAGAGGGCACCGCCGGCGACGGCACACACGGCGGCGATCGCCGCGAGACGAAGTGACTTATGCATGACAGGAGTTCTACGCGCGTCATCCGGGTGGGCGCGAGACCCGTTGCCTGATCGATATCTCATCGGCGGGCAAAAAACGGGTCAAGCGCCCTGGAGGGAGTCCTTCCGGTTCTCCGGTTCAGTTCATGGTGGCTCCGATGGTCGTGCTCCCCGTCGTCAGGAAGGTGGTGGCCGGCAGCGAGCCGTCCGACTGGCGGGCGTTGTACGTGGTGGTGGCGTCCGTCGACTTGAAGGCCGGGGTGCTGATGCCGCTGTCCCAGCTGTTGCCGGCGGAGACCACCGAGGAGCCCTTGCTGACCGGTCCGCTGCCGTTGCTCACGGCGAGGTTCTTGCCGAGCCGGGCCGCGCTGGTGGCGAAGTAGTAGCCCCAGTTGCCGTTGGCGTAGGCGGTGGTGCGGTTGATGACGATCGCGCCGGTGTTGGAGTTCTCGGTGAACCCGTTTCCGGCGTTGCCCCAGGCGGCCGAGTTGTTGACGACGTGCGCGACCACCTCGCCGTCGCCGCCCAGCTTGTAGCCGTTGCCGTCCCCGGCGAACGCCGAGTCGCTCCAGCGGTTGACGCCGTTGCCGAAGGACCAGGTGTGCTCGACGGTGACCGGCGAGGAGAAGGACCAGAAGTCGATCCCGTCGTCCGAGTTGTTGTAGGTCCGTGCCCCGGTGATCAGGTTCCCGGTCCCGGAGCCGAACTTGACGGCGATCCCGTCGGCGTTCTCCCCGTGGGTGGCGGCGTCGTAGTTGCCGTAGGTGTCGATGTTCCTGACGGTGTTGTCGACCGTCCCGTCCCCGGTGAGCGTGAAGCCGGAGTCGCCGCCGTTGATGGTCTTGATGTTGTTCCAGTTGGTGCCGGTGCAGGACTGGCAGACCACCGCGCTGTCCGGGGAGTTCTGGAAGGTGATGTTCGAGACGTTCCAGTAGTCCGCGGTCAGCTTGAAGATCCAGGATCCGGAGGGCAGCGAGGAACCGTCGATCTTGACCGTCTCCGAGCCGTACGCGGTGAGCGTGACCGGCGCGGCGGAGGTGCCGTTGGCCGTGGACTGGAGGGTGGCCGTCGGGTAGTAGGTGCCGCCGCGGACCTGGATGACCTCGCCGGCGGTGGCGTTGAGGATGGCGTTGGACAGGTCGGTGGAGTTGCTGACCACGACGGTCGCCGCGTGTGCCGGGGTGGCGATGACGGCGAGACCGAGCGATGCCGTGGTCACGGCGAGCGCGGTGAAGGTGCTGATTCGACGCATGACGTGCGGGTCCTTTCGTCGATCAGAAGGAACGGATCTGCTGGGGCTTCCAGTCGCCGAGATAGGTCGCGGGGGTGTGCGACGCGGCCTCGGCGTCGGTGAGCTGGGGCCGGTTCCCGGGGACGGTGATCACCGAGCCCGGCCCTGAGTTGCGGTACTCGCGGAACCGCATGGACTGCCAGGGGTAGGCGTCCCGCATGTTCGTGTAGGGCGCGACGGGGTCGATCCCGGGGCCGATGAGACTGTCCCGCACGACCAGCGAGGGCCAGGCGGTGGTCTCGTACGTCGGCACCCAGGGCCGCGCCAGTTTGTACGCCCCGTCCTCCGCGCCGGAGGAGAACCGGCAGCGGACGGCGAGGAACCCGTGCGGGTTGGCACGGGCGGTCGAGGGGGCGAACACCATGCCCTTGGGGGTGAAGGCCACGTCCCGTTGCAGGGTGCGGAAGTGGCAGTGCTCGTACACCGCGGTGGCCCGCCCGAAGACGAAGTCGACGTCGCCCTCGATGTAACACCCCCGGAAGCACTGCCGGTCGAAGGAGCCGAGTTCGGTGGTGTCGGCGAACAGGGTGTCCTGGTGGGCGAGGAGCCGTACGTTCTCGACGTGGGTGCGGTCCCCGGTCAGGTAGGCGGCGACGGCCTGGGTGCCAGTGATGTCCGGGTGGTCGGCGCGCAGCCAGTCGTTGGCGAGGGTGAGGTCGCGCACCCGGAGCCCGGCGGCGGCCGAGGCGAAGGTGGCCGAGCCGGCCGTGCCGTAGGTCCCCGAACCGTCCGGTCGCTGCGTCCCGTTGGCGTTGTCGTGGACGATGACCGCGGCCCGGGGATCACGGCTCGCGCCCCGCAGTGTCAGCTCCTCCTTGTCGGCAGGCACGTTGACGACCTCGCGGTACGTCCCCGGGTGCACGACGATCGTCCACCCCCGCCCCGGCACCGCGTCCACGGCCGCCTGGACGGAGTCACCGGGCCGGACGTGCAGGACCCGGCGGTCCCGGGTAAAGGCCGTGGCCGATCCCATGGCCAGCGCGGCCGCTCCGGCGGCGAGAAGTGCGCGTCGGGTCGGCACGTCAGCACTCCTTCCACGGGGTCCAGTCGCCGAGACAGGCCTCCCGGGTCGCGGACCCGGCCTGTTCGGCGGTGAGCTGGGGCCGGTTCCCGGGGACGGTGATCGCCGCGCCGGGCCCGGAGTTGCGGTACTCGGCGAAGCGCTGGCTCTGCCAGGGGAAGGCGTCCGACATGTTGGTGTAGGGGGCGACGGCGTCGATGCCCGGGCCGAGCCAGGAGTCGCGGACGACGAGCGAGGGGCGGGCCGTGGTGTCGGAGCTGGGCACCCAGGGGCGGGCCAGCTTGTAGGCGGCAGCCGGGGCTTCGCCGCTGATACGGCTCCGGCTGACCAGGTAGCCGTACGGGTTGGCGTTCGCCGTCGACGGAGCGAGCACGAACCCGTAGGGGGCGGCCGCCAGGTCGGTCCGGTCCAGGGTGCGGAAGTGGCACCCCTCGTACACCGCCGTGGCCCGCCCGAAGACGAAGTCGACGTCGCCCTCGGCATAGCAGTGTGCGAAGTACTGCCGGGCGAAGACGCCGAGGGCCGTCGAGTCGGCATACAGGGTGTCCTGGTGGCCGAGGAACCGGCAGTGGTGGAAGGCGCTGCGGTCGCCCTGCACCTTGAGGGCGACGGCCTGGGTGGCGCTGATGTCGGGGTGGTCGGCGCGCAGCCAGTCGTTGGCGAAGGTGATCCAGCGGGCGGTGAAGCCGTCGGCCTGCACGGTGGTGGTGGCGGAGCCGGTGGTGCCGTACGTCCCGCCGCCGGGCTTCGGGGTGCCGGCCGCGTTGTCGTACACGATGACGACGTCCCGCGGGTTCTCGGTGGCGCCGATCCAGGTGGCCTCGGTGCGGGTGGTGTCGACGGCGACCGTCTCCCGGTAGACGCCCGGGGCGAGGACCAGCGTCCGGCCGCTGCCGGTGGCGGCGGTCACGGCGGCCTGGACGGTGGTGAAGTCGCCACGGCCGTGCGGGTCGACGTACAGGGTCTGCGCGGTGCGGCGGCGCTCCGGGGAGCCGTACCGCCCGAAGGGGCGAGCGGTGGCGTGCGCCGGGCGGGCGGCCAGTGCGAGCGCGGCGCCCGCCCCGGCGCCCGCGAGCAGGAAACCCCGTCTGGACAGGGGAAGGTGGGGCGAGGACATGCGGGTGCTCCTTGAAGAGGGAGAGGGGTGGCGGTACTCCTTGCCGTGGGGGGTGGGGCCGGGGCGGACTCCGCTGAGCGCCCCGGCCGCGACGAACGCGCGTCAGCGCAGGTGACCGGCGCCCGCGCCGCAGTCGACGATGCGCGGCACGGCCGGTGCCGGATCGACCTTCGTCCGCAGGGTCGGGGTCCAGGTCGAGCCCGCCGTGAGGGTCTCCGCCGGGATCTGCGCGTTGTGGACGGCGATCAGGTCCGTCACTTCACCGTTGACGTAGTTGTCGTCGGCGGTGAGCGTCGACTCGTTCCACTTCTTCAGGATCGAGCCGGCCTTGACGGAGTCGGGCAGGGTGAACGCGTTGTGCTCGGCGACGAGCTGGGACTCGATCCCGATGCCGTAGCTGTAGCCGTAGCCGTCCTCGGCGACGAAGTGGTTGTTGTAGGAGTCGACCTGCCCGAACCGCACCCGGGGCGCCCGCTCCACCAGGTTGGAGAACAGGTTGTGGTGGAAGGTGACCTTGAGGTGCCCCCGGTCGACGGCCGCGGTGGACGCGCTGTCGCTGTTGCCGACGAGGATCGTCTTGTCGTGATCCGCGAAGACGTTCCAGGAGGCCGTGACGTAGTCGGCGCCCTTGACGATGTCCAGCTCGCCGTCGTGCTGTTCGTAGATCCGCCCGAAGTAGTACGGCAGCGTGCTGTCCGGGTGGTCGCCGTCGGTGAACGTGTTGTGGTCCATCCACACGTGGGTGGACCCGTAGATGACCGCGCTGTCGTACTCGGAGTTCCAGTTGCCGTCCGCGGTGTCGGTCGGGTCCCACTGCGGGAAGCAGTCGAGGGGGCTCTCGAAGCCCAGGTTGCGGACGATGACGTTGTCGACGGCCTTGATCTGCAGGCTGGCGCCCTTGAAACCGGCGTCCTTGCCGATGCCGACGATGGTGGTGTTGGGCGGGACGTACGCCTTGATGTAGGCGTCCTGGGCGGCCTGCGAGGTGCGGCGCAGCCCCTCCGGGCTGTCGTCGGGCTCGTTGTCGAGGTTGGTGGAGTGCCCCCAGGCCTCGGGTGAGTACGTGGCGAGGTAGGCGTCGAAGTCGTAGCCGGGCACGGCGAACGAGTCACAGCTCGGCCCGTCGGCGTCGATCGTCCCCTCGACTCTGATGATCTTCGGCGCGCTGCCGCCGTCCGCCAGCGCGGCCTTGAACCCGTCCCAGGTGGTGACGGTGTAGACGTGCGCGGCGTCGGCGGCGGACCCGCCGGTGGTCCCGGTGGTGGCCGCGCCCCAGCCGTCGTTCGCCGTCAGCACCTGCCGGTCGAGCGCGACCCGGTGGGGTCCGGCGGCCTGGGCGGTTCCGGTCACGGCCAGCACGAGGGCCGTGCAGCCCACGAGCACCATCATGACGCGTCCATGACATATCTGTGTACGCACTGTGCGGGTCTCCTCAGCTTGCGGGTGGCCAGGTGATCCAGGACGTGGGGATGTCCTTGTGCAGCCGGACGACGTCGTGCCGGGCCAGCACCCGGGTGCGCAGCAGCTCCTGCGCCACGAGCCGGGCCACGGCGATGGCCCCCGGCGGGTTGAAGTGCGTGTTGTCCTGCTCGGTGTCCGTCCAGTTGAAGTACGTCTTGGTCGCCTCGACCCCGAGCGACTGCCACAACGCGAGCGACAGCGCCTCGGTGTCGAGCAGCGCGACACGTTCCCGCGCGGCGAGCGCGCGCATCGCCGCCGGGTAGTCCCCGTGCGTCGGCACGGCATTGCCGTCGGCGTCGAACCGCCGGCGCTCGACGGGCGTGGCGAGAACCGGCCGGGCACCGCGCGCACGGGCGCCTTCGATGTAGCGCCGCAGGTAGTCCTGGTAAGTACTCCAGGGCTCGGTGTACCGGGTGGGGTCGCCGCTCTTCTCGTCGTTGTGCGCGAACTGGACGACCAGCAGATCGTGCGGCCGGATGTCGGCGAGGATGGCGTCAAGCCGCCCCTCGTCGACGAAGCTCTTCGAACTCCGCCCGTTCACGGCCTGGTTGGAGACGGCGATTTCCTCCCGGAGAAAGAAGGGAAGCGCCATTCCCCACCCGGTTTCCGGAGCCGCATCGGCGTATTTCTGGGCGGCGGTGGAGTCTCCGGCGATGTAGAGCGTACGTTTCCTGTCGGGAGAACGCCCGACGAGGGGAACGGCGGCGAGGGCAGCGGAAGTTACCTGCCTGCGCGTAAGGAACACGAGGGCCGCCTCTCAAAGAGGGGATGAGGTTTCTTACCTAGGGGCGCGGGGAACTGCGCGACCAGCCACGACGGATCCGCAGTCCCCCACCACCGAAACCACCCGATCTCAGTGGTGCTTCTTCCAGTCCGCCTGAGCCTTATCAATCTGGTCGGCCAGCGTGTCCAGGAACTCCTTCGCCGTCATCTTCCCGAGCAGCACCTTCTGGAAGTTCGGCTCGTTGTCCGCCTTGGAAATGGTGTTCCAGTCCGGCAGATAGTAAGGAAGCTGCACGATCTTGGTCGACGCCCCGTTCAACGCCTCGGCGGCCAGCTTCGTCGGCTCCGACGCCTGCACCCACGCATCCTGCGCTGCCTCGTTGTTCGCCGGCACCTGCCCCGCCGACTCGTTCCACTTGCTGTTGGCCTCGTGGGACGCGGCGAACTCGATGAACTTCCAGGCCGCGGACTTGTTCTTGCCGGACTTGAAAAGACCCAGACCGTCCACGGGGTTGGAGACCTGCACCCGGGTGCCGTCGTCCAGCGTCGGATTCGGAATCCCCTTGAACTTCCCGCTCAGTGCCTTCTCGTGGTCGGCGTAGGAACCGAGGTTGTGGCTCAGCATCCCGATCGTGCCGGAATCCCACTGCGCGACCATCTTGGTGAAGTCGTTGTTGACGTCGGCGGACGGGGTGTCCTTCTTGTACAGCCCGACGTACTTCTCAAGGGCGGCGACGTTCTCGGGGTCGTTGACGGTGGTCTTGTCACCGTTCCAGAAGGAGGTGATCCCGCTCTGCCCGTACATGGCGTCCAGCGCCTGGGCGATGGATCCCTCGCCGCCCCGGATGGTGTACCCGAACCTGTTCTTCGCCTGGTCGGTGAGTTCGCCTGCGGCCGCGTAGAACTTCGTCCAGGTGGTCGGCGGGTCCAGCTTGGCCGCACTGAACAGATCGGTCCGGTACCAGAGCGTGCCGTTGTTCGCGGAGGTCGGCACGGAGTACGTCTTTCCGTCCCCGCCCGCGGACTTCACGCTGTCCAGGAACTTCTCGTTGAGCCTGCCGTTCAGCGAGCTCTTCGCGAGCCGGCTGTCCAGCGGCTCCAGCGCCCCCTGCGCGGCGATCTCCGCGAGCATCGCGGTGCCGACCCCGCCGACGTCGGGCAGCCCGCCGCCCTGGATGGCGGTGTCGTACTTGGACTGGACACTGGCCGCGGGCACCCCGACGTACTTGACCTTGATGTCGGGGTTCTGCTTCTCGAAGTCGGCGATGATCTCCTTCCAGACGTCGGTGCGGACACCGCCGTTGTTGTCCCAGAAGGTGATCGTGCCCTTCCCGGAGCCCTCGCTGCCCTTGTCCCCCGCGCTGCCGCTGCCGCTGTCACCGCAGGCGGTGGCGGTCAGCGCGAGGACGGAACCCAGGGCGACGGCGACGGCCGCGCGCCTGCTTCTGCGGTTGCTGCTCTTCATTGATCGGCTCTCTTCTGTCTCTTCTACGGGTCGCTTCGTCGGGATCCAGCGGAGAAAGGGAGCTGTGGAGTGGTGAGGAGACGGCGCCCGCGGCAGCAGGCCGTCCGTCAGATACGCACCTCGTTCGGCGGACCCCACGGGGCGCCCAGTTCGGAGTAGAGGGAGAGGGTGTCGGCGCAGGCCGCGACCAGTGCGTCGATGCCGGTCACGACCCGGCGCTCCGCCTCGGGCAGGTAGCGCCAGGCGTCGGCGGGCAGCGCGGCCGGGTCGCCGGCCAGTCGAATCGCTTCGACGACCTTCATGAAGGCGCCGGTCGCGTCCGGCTCCACCAACAGGGCGGCACCGGTGGTGAGGTGGTCGGCGAGGTTCTCCAGCAGGTCCGTGCTGCCGTACTCGATCTCCTCCGGGCCGTGGCCCGCCCGCTGCACCAGCACCCGGTCCTGCTTGTACCAGTGGGTGATCCGGCCGCCGGTGCCGTGCACCAGGACGTACGGGTCCCCCGGCTCCTCGGCGCAGAGCGTGGCGGCGACCGTGACCGGGCCGCGCGGGGTGGTGACGCGGACGCAGGAGGTGTCGTCGGACTCGATGTCGTTGGCGCGCAGCAGCTCGGTCTCGATGCCGGTGACGTCCTCGGCGCGGTCGGTGCCGAGCAGGGCGAGGCCGGTGGCGACGGCGTGCGCGAGGGGGTTGGTGAGGACCCCGTCGACGACGTCGACGCCGTTCAGCCGCCGCTTGCCGGCCCAGGGCGCCCGCCGGTAGTAGGACTCCGGGCGGGCCCAGGCACCCGCGCCGCCCACACCCACCACGTCACCGATGGCGCCCTCCGCGATCAGCCGCCGGATCGCGGGCACGGCGTGCGAGCCCAGCGACTGGAAGCCGATCTGGCAGGCCACGCCGGCCTTGGCGACCCCGTCGGCCATCCGCCGGAACTCGGCGTACGAGGGCGCCGGCGGCTTCTCCAGGAGCACGTGCACGCCCCGCTCGGCGGCCGTCAGGGCCAGGTCCGTGTGGGTGGGGATCGGGGTGCAGATCACGGCGATCCGGGCGCCGGTCGCCTCCAGCAGGGCGCCGAAGTCGGCGGACTGGGCGGGCTGCCCGAGCCCCTCCGGCAGCTCGTCCGCGCCCAGCGGGGTCAGCTCGCAGATCCCGGCGAGCCGTACGACGCCCTTCTCCTGGAGCCGGCGGATGTTCTCCAGATGCCAGCGGCCGTGGCCGCGCGCACCCGCCAGGACGAGGTCGATGGTCATGGGGTCCTCCCTGCGTCGTCGATCTTTGCGTGCAGGGTAAGCGTTTGCCCCGGGCCGCCCGTGAGGTGTCTCATCCCTTCACCGCCCCCGCGCTGAAGCCGGTGATCAGCCACTTCTGGATGAAGGCGAAGACGATCACGACGGGTA
The DNA here is from genome assembly GCF_002217755.1 of Streptomyces hyaluromycini. Classification (GTDB taxonomy): domain Bacteria; phylum Actinomycetota; class Actinomycetes; order Streptomycetales; family Streptomycetaceae; genus Streptomyces; species Streptomyces hyaluromycini. Next base: position 82,911 of record NZ_BCFL01000018.1, read on the forward strand.
CGGCGGCGATGATGCCGCCCGCGGCCAGCGCGCCCAGGTCCACGCTGTCGGAGCTCATCAGGGTGTTGAGGCCGACGGGGATGGTCTGCTTGCTCTGGTCCGACAGGAACATCAGGGCGAACAGGAAGTGGTTCCACGCGTGCACGAAGGCGAAGGAGCCGACCGCGATCAGCCCGGGCCGCAGCAGCGGCAGGACGACGATCCGGAAGGCGGTCAGCCGGTTGCAGCCGTCGACCCAGGCGGCCTCCTCCAGGGAGTACGGCACGTTCCGGATGAAGCCGCTGATCAGGATCATCGACAGCGGGAGCTGGAAGACGGTCTCGGCGATGATCACACTGCCGAGGGAGTTGATCATCTGGAGCCTGGCGAAGATCTGGAAGAGCGGGACGAGGAGCAGCGCGCCCGGCACGAACTGGGAGCAGAGCAGGGCGAGCATGAAGCCGCGCTTGAGCCTGAAGTCGAAGCGGGCGAGGGCGTAGCCGCCGGCCAGCGCGACGACCGTGGTCAGCACCAGGGTCGAGACTCCGACGTAGACGCTGTTGGTGAAGTAGGTGCCGAAGCTGCGCTCGGTCCACACCTTCCGGAAGTGGTCGAAGGTGACCGGCCAGGGGACGAGGGAGGTGGAGCCGGCCGGGCGGAGGGCGAAGAGCAGGATCCAGTAGAAGGGGATCAGGGTGAAGAGGAGGTAGATCCCGAGGGGGAGGTAGATCTGCCAGCGGGGGGCCTCGTCCCAGGCACGGCGCCTCTTCCCCGGCCGGGCGGGCTCGGACACGACGGGCTCGGCCGCGGGGGCGATCTCGGTGATCACTTGGTCTCGCCCCCGAACTTGCTCAGCCGCAGGTAGACGATGGAGCAGAAGAGCAGGATCACGAAGGCCACCGTGGTCAGCGCGGACGCGTAGCCGAAGTTGTGGGCGTCGACGCTGGTGTTGGCGATGTAGAGGGGAAGGGTCGTCGTCTCCCCCGCCGGGCCGCCTCCGGTCAGGGTGTAGAGCAGGTCGACGTTGTTGAACTCCCACACCGCGCGCAGCAGGGTGGCGAGGACGATGGCGTCCTTGAGGTGCGGCAGGGTGATGTGCCAGAACTGCTTGAGCCGGCCGGCCCCGTCGACCTCGGCGGCCTCGTACAGGTCCTTGGAGACGGACTGGAGGTCGGCGAGGATGAGGATCGCGAAGAAGGGCACGCCCCGCCACAGGTCGGCGACGACGGCCGCCGGGAAGACCGTCGACGTGTCGGAGAGCCAACTGGTGCCGTACGACCCGATGCCCGCGTCGGCGAGGTAACGCGTGATGCCCGTCTGGGAGTTGTAGAGCAGCACCCAGATCGCGGAGGTCAGCACCCCGGAGACGGCCCACGGCGAGAAGACCAGCGCCCGGCCCAGCGCCCGCCCCGCGAACGACTGGTTGACGATCAGCGCGAGCGCGAGCCCGAACAGCAGCTGCAGTCCGACCTCCGCCACGACCCACTTGGCGCTGAAGGTCAGCGTGTCCCAGAACTGCGGGTCGTGCGCGAAGGCCTGTGTGAAGTTGCCGAGGCCCGCGAAGCCGTTCCGCCAGGGCTTGGTGGGGTTGTAGTTCTGCAGGCTGTAGTAGAAGACGCTGAGCACCGGGTAGGCGATGAAGCCCAGCATCAGCAGGGCCGCCGGGGCGATCAGCAGGTACGGCAGCCTGCGCGGCGTCGCGGAGGCACGGCGCCGCCGGGGTGGCGCGGGCGGTTTCGCCACGGCTGCGGCTTGGGCCATGTCCTGTTCTCCGTTCGCAGTGGGGCAATTACAGTGCGCAAGGGAAGCGCTTGCTAGACGGACGTGGTTGAAGCGCTTCGACGATCGTCAGAGAGAGTCAGCCCGCGTACGGGTCGGGCACTTCTCCCGGCCGGGCCAGGAACTCGAAGTCGCAGCCGGTGTCGGCCTGGGTGATCTGCCGGTCGTAGAGCGCGCCGTATCCGCGCTCGTACCGCGCGGGCGGCGGCGTCCACTCGGCCCGGCGCCGCGCCAGCTCCTCGTCGTCCACGTCGAGCCGGAGAACGCGGGCCGCGACGTCGAGGGTGATGGAGTCCCCGGTGCGGACGAGCGCGAGGGGTCCGCCGATGTACGACTCGGGCGCGATGTGCAGCACGCAGGCGCCGTAACTGGTGCCGCTCATCCGGGCGTCGGAGATCCGCACCATGTCCCGCACGCCCTGCTTGAGGAGGTGGTCGGGGATGGGCAGCATGCCGTACTCGGGCATGCCGGGACCGCCCTTGGGCCCGGCGTTGCGCAGCACGAGCACACTGTCGGCGGTGATGCCCAGCGACGGATCGTTGATGGTGCGCTGCATGGTCCGGTAGTCGTCGAAGACGACCGCGCGACCGGTGTGCCTGAGCAGGTGGGGCTCGGCGGCGATGTGCTTGATGACCGCGCCGTCCGGGCAGAGGTTGCCGCGCAGCACGGCGACTCCGCCTTCGGCGGCCACCGGGTTGGACCGCGGCCGGATGACGTCGTCGTCGTGCACCCGGGCGCCGGCCAGCTGATCGCGGTAGGTGTCGTACGACACCGTGGGCCGGTCCAGGTGGAGCAGGTCGGGGATGCGGGAGAGGAAGCCGGGGAGGCCGCCCGCGAAGTGGAAGTCCTCCATGAGGTACTTCTGACCGCCGGGGCGGACGTTGGCGAGGACGGGCACGGTGCGGGCGATGCGGTCGAAGTCGTCCAGGGTGAGCCGCACCCCGGCGCGTCCGGCCATGGCGATGAGGTGGATGACGGCGTTGGTGGAGCCGCCGAGCCCGAGGACGGTGGTGACGGCGTCCTCGAAGGCCTCGGGGGTGAGGAGCCGGGAGAGCCTCAGGTCCCGGTGGACGAGTTCGACGATGCGCATCCCGGCACTGGCGGCCATGCGGTCGTGCCCGGAGTCGACGGCCGGGATGCTGGACGCGCCCGGGACGGTGACGCCGAGCGCCTCGGCGGCGGCGGTGAGGGTGGAGGCGGTCCCCATGGTCATGCAGTGACCCGGCGAGCGGGCGAGCCCGCTCTCCAGCTCCGACATCTCGCAGTCGCCGATGAGACCGGCGCGCTTGTCGTCCCAGTACTTCCACATGTCGGTGCCGGAGCCGAGGACCTCGCCCCGCCAGTGACCGGGGAGCATGGGCCCCGCGGGCACGAAGACGGTGGGCAGGTCGACGGAGGCCGCGCCCATGAGGAGAGCCGGGGTGGACTTGTCGCAGCCGCCCATCAGCACGGCCCCGTCGACCGGGTACGACCGCAGCAGTTCCTCGGTCTCCATGGAGAGGAGGTTGCGGTAGAGCATGGGGGTCGGCTTCTGGAAGGTCTCCGAGAGGGTGGCGACCGGGAACTCCAGCGGGAATCCGCCGGCCTGCCAGACGCCCCGCTTGACCGCCTGCGCCCGGTCACGGAGGTGCACATGACAGGGGTTGATGTCGGACCAGGTGTTGAGGACCGCGATGACCGGCTTGCCGAGGTGCTCCTCGGGGAGGTAGCCGAGCTGGCGGGTGCGGGCGCGGTGGCTGAAGGAGCGGAGCCCGTCGGTGCCGTACCACTGGTGGCTTCTGAGCTCTTCGGGCCGCTTGCGCGGCACGTTCCCGCCGGCGTTCACAGCGACCATCCGGCGGCTATGGCGGCGACCTCGGCGCGCCGTTCCTCGGGCAGCCGCCTGCTGGGCGGGCGGACGTCGCCACGGCAGAGGCCGAGGGACGCGAGGGCCTCCTTGACGACGGTGACGTTGTCGGCGGAGCCGTTCGCGGCGCGGAGTTCCTCGAAGCGGCGGATCTGTTCCCAGACCTTCATGGCGGCCGGGTAGTCCCCCGATCGAAGCGCTTCGATCATATGCAGCGAAACGGCCGGGGAGACGTTCACGAGGCCGGAGGTAAAGCCGGTGGCGCCGGCCGAGAAGTAGGAGGGTGCGTAGGGTTCGGCGAGCCCCGCGACCCAGACGAAGCGGTCGAGCCCCGCGTCACGGGCGAAGGCGGCGAACTTGGCGGCGTCCGGGACGGCGTACTTGACGCCGATCACGTTGGGGCAGGCGTCGGCGAGTTCGGCGAGGCGGGCGCCGGGGAGCTGGGCGTTGCGGATGTACGGGACGACGCCGAGGTCGGGGACGGACGCGGCGATGGCCCGGTGGTAGTCGACCCAGCCGGCCTGCGAGACGTACGGGTGGACGGGCTGATGGACCATCACCATGTGTGCGCCGTGCTCGCGGGCGTGCCGGGCGGAGGCGACGGCGGTGGCGATGTCGTGCCCGACGCCGACGAGGATCGAGGCCCGCGCCCCCGCCTCGTCGAGGGTCGACTCGGTGACGAGCTGCCGCTCCTGGGGGGCGAGGGCGTAGAACTCGCCGGTGTTGCCGTTGGGGGTCAGGGTGCGGACGCCGCCGTCGAGGAGCCGGCGCAGCAGGGCCCGGTGGGCGTCCTGGTCGACGCTGCCGTCCGCGGCGAAGGGGGTCACCGGGATGGCCACCACGTCGGCCAGGGCCGCCCGTTGGGACTCGAACGCCACGCTGCTCATTCCTGGCCCTCCTGGTCGGCCGCCCCGGGGAACGCCCGGTCGACGAAGGACGCGATGTGGGCGTGCAGGGTGCGGGCGGCACCGTCGGCGTCGCCCGCGAGCGCCAGCCGCAGGATCTCGCGATGCTCGCCGGCCTCCTGTTCCCAGGAGGGGGAGGCGGCCCAGGCGACGGCGGAGACGAGGGCGGCCTGGTCGCGGACCTCGTCGAGCATCCGGCCGAGGAGCGGGTTGCCGCACGGGAGGTAGAGGGCGCGGTGGAAGTCGCGGTTGGCGAGGGAGCGTTCGGCGGTGTCGCCGGCGTCGTCGGCGCGGGTGAGGGCGTCGCGCGCGGCGTCCAGGGAGGCGCCGCGTCGCACGGCCCGCCGGAGGGCCTCGGGTTCGAGGAGCAGCCGTACGTCGTAGACCTCGCGCGCCATGTCCGCGTCCACCATGCGCACCGTGACGCCCTTGTACTGGCTCATCACGACCAGCCCGGTCCCGGCGAGGGTCTTGAGCGCCTCCCGCACGGGGGTCTTGGACACCCCGAACTGCGCGGCTAGCTCGGTCTCCACCAGGGCCTGACCCGGGGTCAGCTGTCCGGTCAGGATGCGGTGTTTGATCGCGTCCAGCACGAACTGCGTACGGGACGGAATCGGCATGGGCACAGAGGTCATGCGCGCCTCTCGGGGTCACGTATCAGGTGCGGGACCTGATCTGACGTATCTGATCTCGCGTATCGCGTCTCATATATGACGTATGAAGTGCGACGCGGATGAAGGTAGGAGGACCGCTGTGTTTCGTCAATGCTTCTGACAAGGACGGCCGGGAGGGACTGCGGAGGCGCCTGTTCAGCAGCAGCCGTCTCCGGGGTCGCGCCGGGGGCCGGACGACGGAGCGGGGGGGGCGACGAGCGGGGGCGACGAGCGGGGCGCGCTTCCGCCCGGTGACCCGCCACGTTTCAGAAGCCCCTCGCCTCCCCCTCCCGTGCCACGCTGGTGGGCCGCCCCGACACCACTCCCGCACGGGCCGCCGCCATCTCCCGGGTCAGTGCCGGCCCCACATGGGTGATGAGCAGCTCCCGTGCCCCCGCGTCCCGAGCGATCCGTCCCGCGTCCTCCGGGGTCAGATGAACCCGTTCGCCTTCGCGATGCCTGTCGAGGTCGGCCTCGCACAGGAAGACGTCCGCCCGGGCGGCCAGCTCGGCCAGGGCGGCGCACGGTCCGCTGTCGCCGGAGTACGCGAGCACGCTCCCCTGGCACTCGGCACGCAATCCGTAGGCCTCCGTGCCGTGAGCCACCGCCCGGGTGGCGAGCCGCAGGTTCCAGTGCTGGACGGCGTGGCCGTCGTACAGCGGCCGGAAGTCGAACACCCCGCCCAGGAAGCCCAGATCCGGCCGGCCGAAGAAGCCCGCCAGCCGCTGCGCGCACTCCTGGGGCGCGTAGACCGGGATCGGTGCGGCCGGTGTCAGTCCGCCGAAGGCGTAGGCGTACGCGGCGGCCAGCAGATCCGCACTGTGATCCGCGTGCAGATGCGAGATCCAGATCGCCGTGAGCCGCGCCGGATCCGTGTGCCGCTGCAACTCCGCGAACGTCCCCGTCCCCGCGTCCACCCATACCTCGGCACCGCCGCCCCGCACCAGGTAACCGGAGCACGGTCGGCCGGGCCGGGGGCAGGGAGAGGCGGTGCCGAGGACGGTGAGGCTCAATGGCATGGCGAGGAGAGTACGGATCCGGGTCCCCGCCCGCTCACGGATTGAGCCCTTTTACGGCCGGCCCCTATGGGCCGGCCTCTCCCCACCGGCCCCCTTTCGGCCTGCCCCTCACGGCTTCCATCCCGGGTCCCGGCCGCTCAGGCCCACCGCCCGGTCCAGCAGCCGCGCGCTCTCCGGCACCGGCACGAGGGGGCCGAACGGGCCGCGGTCGCCGGCCGCCGCCATCCGCAGGAAGCCGTACGCCGCCTCCAGCGCCGCCGGGTCCGGGACGTACTCCTGGCCCGTGGCCCGGGCCAGGTCCCAGCCGTGGACGACCAGTTCGTCGGCGGCCACCGCACCCGCCACCCCGCCCGGCAGGTCGATCCCGCCGGCCCGCGTCATGCCGTCCCACGCGGACGGGTCCCGCCAGGCCTCCGCCAGCGCGTCGAGCGCCTTGGGCAGTTCCTGCCGCCACTCCGGTCCGAGCACCGGCAGTGACGCGTCGGGGCGGTGGTCGGTCGTGGTTCCCAGATTCTTGCGGGCGGCGTCCCGGAAGGCCACGGACAGGCCCGCCACATGGCCCAGCAGGTGCCGGACCGCGTAGTCCGGACACGGCGTCGACCCCGCGAGCTGCCCGTCCGCCACCCGCTCCGCGAGCTCCGCCACGATCCTCGCCTGCGGGCCCAGGTCGATCATGGTCGTACCAGTCATCGTGCTGCCTCCCGGTGCACCGGCTCAGTCGTCGTCCTCTTCAGGAGGCAGACCGGACCACCTTGCGAAACTCATCGATCCGCCACACCGACACCCCGCCCAGGAAGCACCACGCCGTTCTAAGGCACCTTCCCGATCCGGGCACCCCCGCCTTAGCCCCACGATGACCAGGCATGACGACCACCTCCTGGGCCGTGGCCCGGCTGCTCCGCGACCGTAACGCGGCGCTCTATCTCATCGGCGTCGTGGTGTCCGGCTTCGGTACCTCCGCGCTCTGGCTCGTGTCCGGCGTCTGGGTCAAGGACCTCACCGGCTCCGACGGCCTCGCCGCACTCTGCACCGCCGCCCTCTGGGCCCCCACCCTCCTCGGCCCCGCCCTCGGCACCCTCGCCGACCGCGTGCGCCGCAAACCCCTGGTGATCCGCACGAACCTCGCCCTCGCCCTTCTCCTGCTGTCCCTCTGGACGGTCTCCTCCCCCGCCGACGTCCGGCTGCTCTTCGCCGTCCTCCTCCTCTACGGCGCGGCGGGCGTCGTCGCGGACGCGGCCGAATCCGCCCTCGTCGTCGCCGCCGTCGACCCCGCCCTCCTCGGCGACTTCAACGGGTTGCGGATGACCGCCCGCGAGGGCATGAAGCTGGTCGCCCCGCTGACCGGCGCCGCGCTGTACACGGCGTACGGCGGACCGAGCGTGGCGCTGCTGGACGCCTGCACGTTCGTGCTGGCGGCAGGGCTGTGCGCACTGCTCCGGGTGCGGGAGGAACGGCCCGAACGGGTGCGCGGCAACTGGCGGCGGCAGACCGCCGAGGGGGTCCGGCTGCTCTGGGCGCACCCGGCCCTGCGGCCGCTGGTCCGGGCCGGCGGCGCCACGATGTGCCTCGCCTCCCTCGGCAGCAGCCTGAACTACGCCGTGGTGGACGCCCTCGGCCACTCCCCCGCCTACACGGGGGTGATGTACGCCGTCCAGGGCGTCGGCTCGGTCGGTGTCGGGCTGGTGGCGGGGCCCGCGCTGCGGCGGCTCGGCGAGCGGCGGTTCGCGGCGTACGGGATCGCGCTGACGGGGGTGGCGGTGGCCGGGCGGGTGGTGCCATGTGACATGGCACTGCTCGCGTGCAGCCTCGCGGGCGGTCTGGGCCTGCCCTGCGTCCTGATCGCCGCCTACACCGCCGTACAGCGCGAGATCCCGGCCGCCGCGCTGGGGCGGGCGACCGCGACGGCCGACACGCTGATGTTCACACCGAACGTGGTCGGACTGGCCGTCGGGGCCGCCCTCGTCGAACTCGTCGACCACCGGCCGCTGTTGCTGCTCCTCGGCGGCGCGCTGCTGGCGACCGCCGGGTCACTGGCTCACCGCAGCGCCTCCCGCACCGCCGCAAGGTCGCCGTCGGACGCCAACCCGGCGTGATACAGCCGCAGTTCGGTCGCGCCCAGCTCGCGGGCACGCGCGGCGTCGGCCGCGAGGGTTCCGGGGCTGCCGCCCATCCCGGAGACCACCGTGAAGTTGGCGGCCAGGACCGTGTCGCCCCGCGTGTGCTCGGCGAAGGGCGTCAGCAGGGCCGTACCGCCCGTGCAGGGGACCACGACGCCGTCCGCGACGGACAGGATCCAGGCCGGGTCCACTCCCGCGTTGGCTCCGCAGTGGTACGTCACCGGGTCCGCGTGGAGGAGGACCTGGAAGCCCTCGGGCGCCGCTGCGCGTACGGCGGCCACGGCCGTCTCCTGGAGTGTGCGGGCCTGCCCGTCGCGCCACGCGCGCGTGGCCGTCGCCACCGGCTCGCCGAGCAGCTTCTCCACCGTCGGCCAGCCGGCGTCGTCGCCGGTGCCCCGCCAGAGCGGCTCCAGGGCCTCCCGTACGGCGGCGGCCAGTTCGTCGGCGGCCAGGCCCTGTTCGCCGTACCCGGTCCGGCACGTGGGGCAGAAGCAGAGCGCCATCAGGTACTGGCCGGCGTCCCCCAGGCCGACCCCGGCGGTCTTGTCGTGGGCGTGCAGGTGCTGGAGGCCGTACCAGCCGAGGGACTCCAGTTCGGTGCCGGCCGCGCCGGGGCGTACGGCGGCCTCGGCGGCGAGGTCGGCCAGGTACGCGCGCGTGGCGGGCTGGGCGATGCAGGGTGCCCAGGGGTAGCGGTCGCCGTAGGCGTTGACGACGGAGGTGTCCGGATGCTCGGCGCCCAGGCGGGAGTTGTGGGCGAGGACCACCCAGGTGTGGACGTCGAGGCCGGCGCCGCGCAGGGCTTCGGCCGCCTCGCCGTAGGCGTCGCCGGGGGCCCAGTCGCCGGCCGGGTAGGGGCGCAGCTCCCGGCCGGTCCAGCGGTCGTCCGCCGGGTAGTAGACGGCGGCGTGTTCGGCGGTGACGATGCGGTGGCGGGGGTGGCGGGGGGTGAGCGCGCGGGTGGAGTGGTAGGCGGAGGCCAGGGTCGCCTGGTGCACGCCGAGCGCGGCGATGCGGTCCGGCGCCGCCGGGTCCCCGTTGACGTCCCAGGGGTATACGAACGCCGACGCCTTCAGTCGCCCTGTCCGGCTCTCTCCGGAATGCGTCACGCGTCCTCCTCCAGCAGCGCGTACCCGCGCTCGATCAGCTGGGCGAGCTGCTTGACATGGTCCTCGGTCGGCTCGTGCAGCGGGGGACGGACCTCGCCGACCTCCAGGCCGCGCAGCCGTACCCCGGCCTTGACGAGCGAGACGGCGTATCCCCGGCCCTGGGCGCGGAGTTCGACGAAGGGGCGGTAGAAGCCGTCCAGCAGGCGCTCGGCCGTCGCCCGGTCCCCGTCGCGCAGGGCGGCGTGGAAGGCGAGGGCGATCTCGGGGGCGAAGCAGAAGACGGCGGAGGAGTAGAGGTCGATGCCGATGGCCTGGTAGGCGAGCTGGGTCTGTTCGGCGGTGGGCAGGCCGTTGAAGTAGAGGAAGTCGCCCGGGGCCTCGGTGCGGACGGCGCTGACGATGCGCTGCATGAGGTCCAGGTCGCCGAGGCCGTCCTTGAAGCCGATGACGCCCTCGGTGCGGGCGAGTTCGACGACCGTGGGCGGGGTGAACACGGCGTTGTCCCGCTGGTAGACGATCACGGGGAGGGCGGTGGCCGCCGCCACCTCCCGGTAGTGCCGCAGCAGGCCCTCCTGGCCGGCGACCACCAGGTAGGGCGGCATGGCGAGGAGGCCGTCGGCGCCCGCGGCCTCGGCGAGACGCGCGTAGCGTACGGCGAGCGCGGTGCCGTAGCCGGCGCCGGCCACCACCGGTACCCGCCCGTCGGCCGCCGCCACGGCCGCGCCCACGCAGGCCTCGAACTCCTCGGGCAGCAGTGCGTGGAACTCCCCCGTGCCGCAGCAGGCGAAGACGGCGGCGGCGCCGGCCTCGACGCCCCGGCGGACGTGCTCGCGGTAGGTGTCGAGGTCGAGGGAGCCGTCGGGGCCGTAGGCGGTGACGGGGAAGAAGAGCGGCCCGCGCGGATCACGAAGCCGGGCGGCGAGAGGGGCTGGCGTCACGGGCGCTCCCTGTCGAGGCGGTCGACGCCGTTCGCTGTGGAACAGACCGGGTAGATCTGACAGATCGGCATGTCGATGCATGTTTCTGATCGGCGTCTATATTCATGAACGTGACCACGTTACGAGGCCGCGTCCGGGCCGGTCAAGGCGGCAAACGACCAACAGTCGAGCGGATTCCCGCACTCCACGGCACACTTGACTCGGCACGTCGCACCTCCCTAGCGTGTCCATGAATGTGAATGCCATACACGGACGCGACCGGCGCTGATCCAAGGAGACCGTGGATGCCCACTCCCCGCACGCTACTGCTCACCGGTGCCGCCGGCGGACTCGGCACCCTGATGCGGTCCCTGCTCCCGGAGTACGGCTACGAGCTGCGCCTGTTGGACGTGCGCCCGATCGAGGGCGAACCGGACGCGATCACCGCCGATCTCGGCGACACGGCGGCGCTGCGCGAGGCGGTGCGGGGCGTGGACGCGGTGCTCCACCTCGCGGGGATCTCCCTGGAGGCGCCCTTCGAGAAGATCCTCCGCTCGAACATCGAGGGCACCTACAACCTGTACGAGGCCGCCCGCCAGGAGGGCGTCCCGCGCATCGTCTTCGCCTCTTCCAACCATGCCGTCGGCTTCACCCCGGCACCGGGTGCGGGCGACCCCCTCATCGCAATCGACACCCCGCGCCGCCCGGACACCTTCTACGGCCTGTCCAAGTCGTTCGGCGAGGACCTCGCCCAGCTGTACTGGGACAAGCACGGCCTGGAGACCGTCTCCGTCCGCATCGGCTCCTGCTTCGCGGAGCCGGCCGACGTACGGATGCTCTCGGTGTGGATGAGCCCCGCCGACGGCGCCCGCCTCTTCCACGCGGCCCTGACCGCCGAGGAGGTCGGCCACACCGTCGTCTACGGCTCCTCCGCCAACACCAGGCTGTGGTGGGACCTGGGCACCGCGCGGGCGCTCGGCTACGAGCCGCAGGACGACTCCGAGCAGTTCGCCGCGAAGCTGATCGCCGAGCGCGGCGAGCTGGACCCGGGGAACCCGGCCCACACCCACCTGGGCGGCCGCTTCGTGAACGACCCGCCGATCTGGCCGTACTAGAGGGCGTAGCGACGCCGAGAACACACCGAAGCAGTACCGAAAACGATCGTTCGAGACAGCGGACGGGCACCGAACGGGCCCGTCCGCTTCCTATTCGGGCACAGATCATGCCCGATCTCACGTCACCCACAGCAGCGCCCCAGGTCCGAGACGGGCACGCCTGAGCGCAACCGGGCGTATACGGGCAGCATCGGGTTCGCAACAGGCCTGGTCAGGGCCGTGCGCCGGAGGTACAACTTCCCCCATGGCCCGAACGGGCAGCTCCACAGGGAAGTGGGTGACGGTATGACCACCAGGACGGCGGAAGAGCGCCAGCGCGAGATCGTGCGGGCCGCCCGGACCACCGGTTCCGTGGACGTCACCGCGCTCGCCGCCGAGCTGGGCGTGGCCAAGGAGACCATCCGGCGCGATCTGCGCGCCCTGGAGGACCACGGGCTGGTGCGGCGCACCCACGGCGGCGCCTACCCGGTGGAGAGCGCCGGTTTCGAGACCACGCTCGCGTTCCGGTCGACCAGCCATGTCCCGGAGAAGCGCCGGGTCGCGTCCGCCGCCGCCGAGCTGATAGGCGACGCCGAGACCGTCTTCGTCGACGAGGGCTTCACCCCCCAGCTCATCGCCGAGGCGCTGCCCGGGGACCGGCCGCTGACCGTGGTCACCGCGTCCCTGCCGGTGGCGGGTGCGCTCGCGGAGGCCGAGAACGTCTCCGTCCTGCTGCTCGGCGGACGGGTCCGCTCCGGCACCCTCGCCACCGTCGACCACTGGACGACGAAGATGCTCGCCGGCTTCGTCATCGACCTCGCCTACATCGGCGCCAACGGCATCTCCCGCGAGCACGGCCTGACCACCCCCGACCCGGCGGTCAGCGAGGTGAAGGCGCAGGCGATCCGGGCCGCGCGCCGCACCGTGTTCGCGGGCGTGCACACCAAGTTCGGGGCGGTCAGCTTCTGCCGGTTCGCGGAGATCGGCGAGCTGGAGGCCATCGTCACCAGCACCCTGCTGCCCGCCTCCGAGGCCCACCGCTACTCGCTCCAGGGCCCCCAGGTCATCCGCGTCTGACCCGCCGAGCCGCCTGACCCACCGAGCCGCCCGACACACCGAACCGTCCGACAAACCGAACACAGTCCCCGAGCCGCACACCCGCGCCCACCCGGGCCCGTTATATCCCCATAAGTTCTCCAGGAGCACCCCATGCGAACCCAGAGCCGACGAACGCCCCGCGCCCTGTTTGCGGTGGCCGCCGCAGGAACGCTGACCACCTCGCTGCTCGCCGGCTGTTCGGGCGCCGGCGCGGGCGGCGGTTCCTCCGCCCACTCCATCAACGTCCTGATGGTGAACAACCCGCAGATGGTGGAGCTGCAGAAGCTCACCGCGGCCAACTTCACCAAGGACACCGGGATCAAGGTGAACTTCACCGTGCTGCCCGAGAACGACGTCCGGGACAAGATCAGCCAGGACTTCGCCAACCAGGCCGGCCAGTACGACGTCGCCACGCTCTCGAACTACGAGATCCCGATCTACGCCAAGAACGGCTGGCTGGAGCCGATGGACTCGTACGTCAAGAAGGACACCGCCTTCGACCAGCAGGACATCCTCAAGCCGATGCAGCAGGCCCTCACCGCGGCGGACGGCAAGCTGTACGGCGAACCCTTCTACGGCGAGTCGTCCTTCCTGATGTACCGCAAGGACGTCTTCCAGAAGAAGGGGCTGACCATGCCGGCCCACCCCACCTGGCAGCAGGTCGCCGACCTGGCCGCCAAGGTGGACGGCGCGGAGCCCGGCATGAAGGGCATCTGTCTGCGCGGGCTGCCCGGCTGGGGCGAGATGCTGGCCCCGCTGACCACGGTCGTCAACACCTTCGGCGGCACCTGGTTCGACAAGGACTGGAAGGCTCAGCTGGACGCCCCCGAGTTCAAGCAGGCCACGCAGTTCTACGTCGACCTGGTCCGCAAGCACGGCGAGGCCGGCGCCGCCCAGTCCGGCTTCGCCGAGTGCCTGAACGACACGACCCAGGGCAAGACCGCGATGTGGTACGACGCCACCTCCGGCGCGGGTTCGCTGGAGGCCTCCGGCTCCCCGGTGAAGGGCAAGATGGGCTACGTCCCGGCGCCGGTCGAGAAGACCGACAGCTCCGGCTGGCTCTACACCTGGGCGTGGGGCATCCAGAAGGCGTCCAAGAACCCGGACGACGCCTGGAAGTTCATCTCGTGGGCGTCGAGCAAGGGCTACGAGAACCTCGTGGGCGAGAAGGCGGGCTGGGCCAACGTGCCGGCCGGCAAGCGCACCTCGACGTACGACATCCCGCAGTACCGCAAGGAGGCGGCCGCCTTCGCGGACGTCACCCGGGACGCCATCGCCGGCGCCAAGCCCAACGACCCGGGTGTGCAGCCGCGGCCCGCGCCCGGCATCCAGTTCGTCGACATCCCCGAGTTCACCGACCTGGGCACCAAGGTCTCCCAGGAGATCAGCTCCGCCGTCGCCGGCCAGCAGTCCGTGGACGACGCGCTGAAGAAGGCACAGAAGCTCGCCGAGGCCGTCGGCAAGAAGTACGAGGGATCATGACCGCCACCGCCTCCCCCCGGGTCGCCGCCGCCACCGCGCGGCCGGCGCCCCGGCCCCCGTCCGACCGTCTGCGGGCCTGGGCCACCCGGGCCCCGCTGCTGCCCGCGCTGGTCTTCATGATCGTGGTGACCCAGCTGCCGTTCGTGGCGACCGTGGTGATCTCGTTCTTCGACTGGAACGCGCTCTATCCGAAGGACCGCCACTTCACCGGCATCGACAACTACCGCCAGGTCCTGACCGACCCGGACCTGCGCCACTCGGTGTGGACGACGGTCCTGCTGACGGTCACCGTGGTACTGGTCAGCCTGGTCCTGGGACTGGTGGTGGCCCTGCTGCTGAACCGGAAGTTCCGGGGCCGGGGCGTGGTCCGCACGCTGATGATCGCGCCGTTCCTGATCGTCCCGGTCGCGGCGGCGCTGCTGTGGAAGCACGTGCTCTACAACCCCGAGTACGGCCTGCTCAACGGCCTGCTGCACTACGTCGGCGGCCCCCAGCCGGACTGGATCTCCGACAACCCGCTGCTCGCGGTCGAGGCCGCCCTGGTGTGGCAGTGGACGCCGTTCATGATGCTGATCCTGCTGGCCGGGCTGCAGAGCCGCGACCAGCAGCAGCTGGAGGCGGCCCGGGTGGACGGCGCGAGCGACTGGCAGATCTTCCGCTACCTGACCCTCCCGCATCTGCGCCGGTACCTCGAACTCGGCGGCCTGCTGGGATCGATCTACATCGTGCAGAACTTCGACGCGGTCTTCACGATCACCTCCGGCGGCCTGGGTACCGCCAACCTCCCCTACACCGTCTACCAGAGCTTCTACCAGGCGCACGAGAACGGCCTCGCCTCGGCCGCGGGCGTCGTGGTGGTCATCGGCTCGATCATCATCGCGACCTTCGCCCTGCGTGTGGTGTCGTCGCTGTTCCGCGAGGAGGTGTCCCGCGCATGAACACCGCCCTGAACGTCCTGCGGCGCAACGGACTCGGGCTGGTCGCGTGGCTGACCGGGATCGTGTTCTTCCTGCCCATCGCCTGGATGGCGCTGACGTCCTTCCACTCCGAGGCGGACGCGGCGACCAACCCGCCGTCCTTCACCGCCGGCCTCACCCTGGACAGCTACCGCGAGTTCTTCGGCGTCGGCGGCGGGGCGAGCCCGTGGCCCGCCCTGATCAACTCGGCGATGGCGTCGGTGGTCTCCACGCTCTTCGTCCTCCTGCTGGCCTTCCCCGCGGCCTACGCGCTGTCGATCCGCCGGGTGCGGAAGTGGACGGACGTGCTGTTCTTCTTCCTCTCCACGAAGATGCTGCCGGCCGTGGCGGGCCTGCTGCCGATCTACCTGTTCGCGAAGAACGCCGGGATGCTCGACAACATCTGGCTCCTGATCATCCTCTACACCTCCATGAACCTGCCGATCGCGGTGTGGATGATGCAGTCCTTCCTCGCCGAGGTCCCGGTCGAGGTCATCGAGGCCGCGCGGGTGGACGGGGCCCGGCTGCCGACGATCCTCGCGCGCGTGGTCGCCCCCATCTCCCTCCCGGGCGTCGCCGCCACCGCGCTGATCTGCTTCATCTTCAGCTGGAACGAACTGCTCTTCGCACGCGTGCTGACGGGCGTGGTCGCCGAGACCGCCCCCGTCTTCCTGACCGGCTTCATCACCAGCCAGGGCCTGTTCCTGGCGAAGGTGTGCGCCGCGTCGCTCGTCGTCTCCCTGCCGGTGCTCGCCGCGGGGTTCACCGCCCAGGACAAACTGGTCCAGGGCCTGTCCTTGGGAGCCGTGAAATGAAGGCCGCCGTCATCGAGTCCGTGGGCCGCGCCGTCGTCACCGAGGTCCCCGACCCGACACCGGGCCCCCGCGAGGTCGTCGTGGAGGTGGCCGCCTGCGGCCTGTGCGGCACGGACCTGCACATCCTCCAGGGCGAGTTCGCCCCCAAGCTGCCGATCGTGCCGGGCCACGAGTTCGCCGGCGAGGTGGTCGGCGTCGGCTCCCAGGTGACCGAGGTGGCGATCGGCGACCGGGTCGCGGTCGACCCGTCCCTGTACTGCCACGAGTGCCGGCAGTGCCGCAACGGCCACAACAACCTCTGCGAGCGGTGGGCCGCGATCGGCGTGACCGTGCCGGGCGGGGCCGCGCAGTACGCGGTGGCCCCGGTCGCCAACTGCGTGAAGCTCCCCGAGCACGTCCGCACCCAGGACGCGGCCCTGGTCGAGCCCCTGTCGTGCGCGGTGCGCGGCTACGACGTCCTCCAGTCCCGGCTGGGCGCGCACGTCCTCATCTACGGCTCGGGGACGATGGGGCTGATGATGCTGGAGCTGGCCAAGCGGACCGGCGCGGCGAGCGTGGACGTGGTGGACCTGAACCCCGTCCGGCTGGAGACCGCCCGACAGCTCGGCGTCTCCGGGTCCGCGGCGAACCCCGACGAGCTGGACCGCCCGCAGGGCTGGGACCTGGTGATCGACGCGACCGGCAACGCGGCGGCGATCCAGGACGGCCTGGAGCGGGTCGCCAAGGCGGGCACGTTCCTCCAGTTCGGCGTCGCCGACTACGCGACCCGGGTGACGATCGACCCGTACCGCATCTACAACCAGGAGATCACCATCACCGGCTCCATGGCCGTCCTGCACAGCTACGAGCGGGCGGCGGAGCTGTTCGCGAACGGCGTCCTGGACCCGGACGTCTTCATCAGCGACCGCCTCCCGCTGGACAGCTATCCGCAGGCGCTGGAGCAGTTCGCGGCGGGCGTGGGACGGAAGATCGTCGTGATCCCCTGACCCGTTCGGGGGCCGGATCCCGGGTAAGGGAACAGTAAAGCGGGGTCGTTCGTTCACGGGGCATGACAGCTATGACCCCTGGCTCGAACATCCCTCTTCCCGCCCCCCGGGTGGCGGTGGACGTCGCCGCTCCGGTGCGGCTCGACGTGTCGGGCCTGCTGCTCACGGGCGACGGCAAGGTGCGCTCCGACGACGACTTCATCTTCTACAACCAGCCGATCGGGCCCGGTGTGACGTACCGCTCCGGCGGCGGTACGGCACCGGACGCGATCGTCGTCGACACGGCCGCCCTGCCGCCCGGCATCGAGAAGATCGTGGTCACCGCGAGCCCCGACGCCGCCGGCCAGACCTTCCAGGGCATCGAGCCGACGGCGACGATCCGCAACGCGGACGACGGCTCGGTGCTGGCCACCTTCACGCCGCCGCAGCTGGGCACGGAGACGGCCCTGGTGGTCGTGGAGATCTATCTGCGCGGCGGCGCGTGGAAGGCGCGCGCGGTGGGGCAGGGGTACGCGAACGGACTGGCCGGCATCGCCACGGACTTCGGCGTGACCGTGGAGGAGCCGGCACCCGCCCCGGCGGCCCCGGTCGCCCGGCCGGCGGCCCCCGTCGCCCAGCCAGCGGCCCCGGTCGCCCAACCCGCACCCCCCGCGGCTCCCCCGGCCCCGCCCGCGGCGCCCGCTCCCGGCACCGGGAAGATCAACCTCGACAAGGGCAGGGTCAGCCTCCAGAAGAACCAGACCGTGTCCCTGGTCAAGGGCGGCCGCCCGCTGCTCTCCCAGGTCAAGATGGGCCTGGGCTGGGAACCGGCGTTCCGCGGCAAGGACATCGACCTGGACGCCTCGGTCATCGCGTACGGCCCGCAGCGCGACCACGTCGACAGCTGCTACTTCGGCAAGCTGTCCATCCTGGGCGGCGCGATCAAGCACTCCGGCGACAACCTCACCGGCGAGGGCGGCGGAGACGACGAGGTGATCGTGGTCGACCTCGGCCGGATCCCCCCGGAGGTCACCGGCCTGGTCTTCACGGTCAACTCGTTCTCCGGCCAGAAGTTCACCGAGGTCGCCAAGGCCTACTGCCGCCTGCTGGACGCCGCGACCGGCGAGGAGCTGGTCCGCTTCGACCTGACGAGCGCCGAGGCGCAGACGGGCGTGATGATGGCGAAGCTGGTCCGCCAGTTCACCGGTGAGTGGGACATGACGGCGATGGGCTCGTTCGTGAAGGCCCGTACGGTACGGAACATGGTGAAGCCGGGGGCGGAGGCGCTCTGACCCGAGCTCGGTGACGGGTGTGCGGCCGTGGGCGCTACGGCCGCAACCCCTCCGTGAGCAGTGACAGATAGCGCCGGATCTCCTTGCCCTGCCCGTCGGCCAGTTCCGACGCCGTGGCCAGTCCGTGCGCCAGGCGCAGGACCTCGATCGGCTCGATGTCGGAGCGCAGGGTGCCCTCCGCCTTCGCCGCGTCCACCAGACGGGTCGCCGCGCCGCGGACCGTCACACCGCAGGCCGCGACCGTGGCCGAACTGCCGTCCGTGACCGCGGAACCCAGCAGGGCCTTCAGGCCGCGCACCTGGATGGTGGCGACGCACAGTTCGTTCAGCCACTCGGTCAGCGCCGCGCCCGGCGGAAGGACCGCGGCGAACTCGTCGGCCTTCGCCGCCAGCCCCTCCAGCCGGTCCACGAACGCGGCCTCCAGCAGCGCCTGCCGGGTCGGGAAATGCCGGTAGAGCGTGCCGGAGCCGACGCCCGCCCGTTTGGCGATGTCATCGAGGGACGCGTTCTCCCCCTGCTCGGCGAAGGCCTCGACGGCGACCTCCAGCAGCCGCTCGTAGTTACGGCGAGCGTCCGCGCGCATGGGCCTGACCTGCGTCATCCAGTTACTCCTTGCGAACCGGGGACTCTCTCCGTATCTTATCGAAGACTAAACGGAGACAGTCCCCGCTTACCGTCGTGTGCTCCACGGGCAGTCCGTCTGCCCGTACTTCACCATGCCCGCGCCGGGGACGCACAGACCGGGAGAACCTCATGTCCGCCCCGTCCAGCCCGTCCGCCCCGTCCACCGCCGCCGACACCCCGCCGGACTCCCCGCACCCCGCGAGGCTCGGCTCCGCCCTCCTCGTCATCGTCACCGCCTACATGATGGTCGGCGTCGACTCCACCGTCGTCAACGTCGCGCTGCCCGACATCCAGCAGGGCCTGGGGTTCAGCCGTACCGGCCTGTCCTGGGTACTCAACGCCTACACCCTCGCCTTCGGCGGTCTGCTGCTGCTCGGCGGGCGGGTCGGCGACGTCGTGGGCCGCCGTCGTACGCTCGGCGCCGGAGCGCTGCTGTTCGCGCTGTCCTCGCTGCTCGGCGGAGTCGCCGCGGAGGGCGGCTGGCTGCTCGCGGCACGCGCGCTGCAGGGCGTCGGCGCCGCGCTAATCGCCCCCAGCACCCTGGCCCTGATCACCACCAACTTCCCCCAGGGCCCGCGCCGGCACCGCGCCCTGAGCGTCTACTCCTCCATGGCCGGCATCGGCGGCTCCGCCGGCCTGGTCCTGGGCGGCATGCTCACGTCGTGGGCGTCCTGGCGCTGGGCCCTGCTCATCAACGTGCCCATCGGCATCGCCCTGTTCGTGGCCCTGCCCCGGTTCGTCGCCGAGACCCCGCGGCACGCGGGCCGCTTCGACCTCGCGGGCGCGCTGACCGGGACGGCCGGGATGACCTCGCTGGTGTACGCGTTCATCCGGGTCTCGGAGGAGGGCTGGACCGACACCCAGTCCCTGCTCGGCTTCGGCTGCGCCGTCGCGCTGCTCTTCGGCTTCGCCCTGATCGAGTCCCGGGCCGGCCAGCCGATCATGCCGCTGGGGCTGTTCGGCGACCGGGACCGGGCGGGCGGCTATCTCACCATCATGCTGCTGCCCGCGGGCATGTTCGGCGCCTTCTACTTCCTCACCCTCATCTGCCAGCAGGTCCTGGAGTACAGCCCGCTGCGCGCCGGGTTCGCCTTCCTGCCCATGACCCTGGCGATGTTCACCATGGTGCGGCTGCTGCCGAGGCTGCTGGCCCGCCTCGGGGCCAAGCCGGTGCTGCTGACCGGCATCGCCCTGCTGGTCGTCGCCGGCGGGTGGCTGTGGCGGCTGCGGCCCGGCGACGGCTACGTCACCGGGCTGCTCGGTCCGCTGCTGCTGCTCGGCGTGGGCGTCGGCCTGAGCTTCATGCCGCTCAACGCGACCATCCTCGCCCGTATCGAGCCCCGGGAGGCGGGGGCCGCGTCCGGACTGCTGCAGACGCTGCAGTGGCTCGGCGGCACCCTCGGACTCGCCGTCCTGGTCACCGTGTACGGCACGGTGACCAGGCAGGCGAGCGGCAGCCCGGCCGAGATCCTCACCCACGGCGCGTCCCGCGCCTTCGGCATCGGGTCGCTGGTGGCCATGGTCGCGTTGCTGGTGGCGGGGTTCGTGATCACAGGTCCGCGGAGGCATGGGGCCTAGGGCCTGTCTGACAATTCCCGTCTGCCTCGCGACGCCATGCACGCACTCTCGCCGCACCGGGCGCAGACCCAAGTACGTCCAGTACGAGGGCCTACGCCCGGCACGCCGAGAGCACGCACCTGACGCCGCGAGGCCGCCCTCCGGGCGACGACGGGAATTGTCAGACAGGCCCTAGGCGATCGTCGTCGGCTGCGGGTGTGTGGGGGCTGGTCGCGCCCACGCGGCGGCAGCCGCAAATCAGCTACAGCCCCGCGCCCCTGACGGGGCGCTTTCGGAACCGGGGCGACATCGATCCGAGCGGGTCCGGTGAAGTCCGCCGGTCCGGCAGCGCCCCCGAAGGGGCGCTGGGGGTACCCCCGGCCGAAGGCTGGGGGAGGAACTGCGCGACCAGCCACGACGGCGCCGCAGCCGACAACCGACGCACACCGGCCGGACGATCGACAGACCGTCTAGAACAGAGCGCTGTACGCGTTCAGCGCCGGCTGGCCGCCCAGGTGGGCGTAGAGCACCGTGGAGTCGGCGGGGATCTCGCCCCGCTCGACCAGGTCGACCATCCCCGCCATCGACTTGCCCTCGTACACCGGGTCGGTGACCATGCCCTCGGTGCGGGCGGCGAGGCGCATGGCGTCCAGGGTGGTGTCGTCCGGGATGCCGTAGACACCGGCGTGGTAGCGGTCGTCGAGTTCGACGTCGTCGATCGTCAGGTCCCGCTTGAGGCCTATCAACTGGCCGGTGCGATGGGCGATCCTGGCGACCTGTTCGCGGGTTTCGGCGGGCTTGGCCGAGGCGTCGATGCCGATGACCCTACGTTCGCGGCCGCCCGCCTCCTCCAGCGCGGCGAACCCGGCGACCATGCCGGCCTGGGTCGAGCCGGTCACCGAGCAGACCACGACCGTGTCGAAGAAGACGCCCAACTGCTGCTCCTGCTCGGCTACTTCGTAGGCCCAGCCGGCGAAGCCGAGGCCGCCGAGCGGGTGGTCGGAGGCACCGGCCGGGATGGCGTACGGCTTGCCGCCGGACTCCTCGACCTCGCGCAGCGCCAGTTCCCAGCTCTCCTTGAACCCGATCCCGAACCCGGCCCGGACCAGGCGTACGTCGGCTCCCGCCAGCCTGCTGATGAGAATGTTGCCGACCTTGTCGTACACCGAGTCCGGCCACTCCACCCAGCTCTCCTGCACCAGCACGCACTTGAGCCCGGCGCGGGCGGCCACGGCGGCGACCTGGCGGGTGTGGTTGGACTGCACCCCGCCGATGGAGACGAGGGTGTCGCAGCCCTTGGCGAGCGCGTCGGCGACCAGGTACTCCAGCTTGCGCGTCTTGTTCCCGCCGTACGCGACACCGGAGTTGCAGTCCTCCCGCTTGGCCCACAGCGCGGCGCCGCCGAGGCGGGCGGTGAGGCGCTCCAGCGGGTGCACCGGCGAGGGGCCGAAGAGGAGGGGGTAACGGTCGTAGGAGGAAAGGGACATGGGGCGCCTCCTGGTGGCGTGGTCAGTCGGTGGTGTCGGCGTCGGCCAGGTCGGAGAGGGTGCGCCAGATGTCGGCGGTGACCCGGACCGCCGCCTCCGTGTCGCCGGCCGCGCACGCCTCGATGAGCCGTTCGTGCAGGCCGGGCGAGCGGCAGGAGCCGCCCTCGCCGAAGCGGCGGCGCTCCAGGCGGCGGATGAGGGGGGTGTAGCGGGCGACGGTGGCGGCGGCCGCGCGGTTGCCGGCCACCCGGACCAGCACGTCGTGCAGTTCGTCGTCGGCGCGCAGGGCCTCGTCCACGTCACCCGTCTGTACGGCGGCCGCGAAACGGACGTTGGACACGCGCATCTCGTCCAGGTCCGAGTCCCGCAGCCGGGGTACGGCGACCCGGGTGACCAGCTCGTGCATGGCGCCGACCACGGCCGCCGCGTCCCGCACCTCGGCCGCCACGACCGGGGTGACCCGGGTGTAGCTCTGCGGCTTGCTCTCCAGGAGCCCCTCGTCGACGAGGCGCGCGAACGCCTCCCGCACGGGCGCCCGGGACAGCCCGAGCCGATCCGCGAGCTCGGCATCGCGCACCACCGCGCCGGGTTCGATCTCCCCGGCGACGATGGCATCCCGGATCGCGGCGTAGGCGCGGTCTCGGAGCAGGGTGCGGGGCAGGGGGCGTAGGGCTTCCACAGATTGAAATGTTAGATATCAACCTCGTTCCAGACAAGCATGCGACTCCATGACAGTTCTCGCTACGCTGCGGAGCCGCATATCTGCCGGAGGCACAACGCCTGGGGGACATATGGACGAACAGCCGCAGGAGACCGATGAGGGCGGCGGCTACGGCGTGCCCAACGAGTTGACGGACGTGGAGGAGGTGGCCACAGCCATCGTCCGCGTACTGAGCGTCCTCGTCACCGATCACGAGCCGAGGGAAGAGGACGAGCAGCGGGTGGTCCTCACCGTCAGCGCGGACATCGAGCGCGGCGGTACGGACATCGCCGAGATTGATCAGCAACTGAGGGGCAAGTACCTTGAATTCGATGATCGACCTCGCGCCCGCTGGGAGGTGGAGGCGGAATTCGAGGCCGTCGCGACTCTGGCCGACATTCTCGTCGGCTCCCGACGGCGCCCCGACACGCAGATCGTCGGGCCGTCGAGCCTGGAGATGCTGGTCCGGGCTGAGAACGAGGGCTCCGTGCCGCTCACTAAGGGCGTCCCGGCCACACGACACGAGATATCGACACCACTCGGACCGCTCAAGATCACGGTCGGCCCGCCATCAGCCGCTCTGCTGTTGCGCTTGGCTCTGAGGCAATCCGGCATGGAGTGGCTGAAGGTGCTAGACCGACGAGTTCTCTTCGACCACCTGCTCGGCCAGGAGAAGCGAAGGGGAATCGCGGAGGGCTCCGTCGCCCGGATCTCGGCGCAGCGTGTGCTCCGGGTGGCCGCCTTGCCCCGTCTCCTGGCACTGCGGGTCGATGGGCCCCAAGACACTGACACGGACGAATTGGAGCGGGCCGCCACCGCGTTCCGGGGGCGGCTGGCGTACGAGAGCGACGTCGTCCTCGCTCCGGTTCTGGACGTCGACCGACTCGAAGGCTCCTCCCAGCCACGCCTGGTTCGTCAACTACCGCTGCTTGCACCAGAGTTCGTGGCGGCCATCGGGCAAGGGACGCCCACCGGAGTCATCGGCGACCAGTTGCTCGGCGACACGCACGACCTGGACGAGGAACTGTCCGAGCGGTACCTCCGAGCGATCGCCGCGAGCGACGCCTTCGCGGCGTTCATGGGGTATTACCACGTGCTGGAGTACAGCATGGAGGAGGAGTGGTTCCGGGCGCTGCGCGACCGGGTCACAGCGGTGAGCGGGGTGTTGGAACGGCCAGCGGACATCAGGAAAGCGGTCAAGCCGGCGGCGCAGGCACTCGGGGTCAGCCAGGAGAGCATCAAGTGGAGCGAGCTGAATGCTCTGTACGCGGTGCTGCACAGTCATCTGGACGTCCGCGCGCTCGCCGTGGACCTCGACCGGTATCTCACCGGCGCGGCAGACTACTTCGCGGGCGCCACCGTCCCCTTCACCCAGGTGCCCTCACTGGACTTCCGGCAAGCCGACGACGCGACGCTCAGGACACTCGTGGCCGATCGCATCTACAAAGTGCGGTGCGCTGTCACGCACAGCAAGGAGTCCAGTGACCGGTACAGCCCCTACACCGACGAGCTGTTTCTCGGCCGCGAGATACCGCTGGTGAGGATCGCGGCCGAGCATCGTCTCTTCCCTCCCGCCCAACGGTTGTGAGGAGACCCGCCTGCCCTGGCGCCCGGCGTCGGCCGGACATGGGCGAGGGGCAGGGGGCTCGGCTCAGCTGACGGTCAGCAATTCTGACACCTCCAGGGCCCGGTGATGGCGAACACGATGTCGGAGTGAACAGATGGTGAGCGACGGCACGCGAGTGTGTTCTGGCACGTATGACTGAGTCTTCGGGCAGTGATGAGTGCACGCGCTGGAGGGGAACGAAGATTCTTGTCTCGAATGCGTGACCGTGGCCGATGGCGGTCGTTGAGCGTGGTGATGGATTTCTGTTGCACCGGGTTGGGGGGTACGGACGGTGGGTGGGCTGCGGGAGGTAACGGCGCCGTTCCTGGTGTCCGGCCCCTCGGGAGTTGCGATCCGTACCCGGCTCAAGAACATGAGCGCCGGGGACGAGAAGGTTCTGCGCCTGGTCGGCGACCATCTTGGTTCGCTGGCCTCCCGTGATCTCAAGGCGCGGTGCGCGGCCGGACTGGAACACGACAGCGAGCAATGGGCACAGCGCAAGCGTGCTCTCACCGAAAAGTCGTCCTCCCGCTGGGCTGGCAGCATCACGAAGGCCACCCACGATCAGTGGGCGCTGGCCCGGCGTGGCCGACTCGCACACATCCACAGCCTTCAGGCAGGCATGCAGACGATCAGGCACCGACTGTCCCTACCCGTGAGCGAAAAGGGAAGCAAGCGTGCCCCCGGCGGGTACCGCAGCAAACGCGAGTGGTTCGCGAAGACCAGGCGTCTGCACGTCCTCGAAGACCGGCTGGCCACCGAGCGAGCCGACTGGGAGGCAGGTGTCGTACACGTGGTGCGCGGCGGCAAGCGGCTGCTGACCACCCGCCACCACTTGGAGCACGCAGAACTCACCGAAGCCGGGTGGCGCGCCAGATGGGCAGCCCAGCGCCGCTTTCTCCAGGCAGACGGCGAGTCCGGGAAGCGGTACGGCAACGAGACCATCCGCGTCACCCCTGACGGCGAGGTCTCTCTCAAGCTCCCCGCACCGCTGGCGCACCTGGCCAACGCCCCGCACGGCCGGTACCTGCTCGCCGCCAGGGCGTCCTTCGCGCACCGGGGTGAGCAGTGGGCCGACCGAGTCACCGCCAACCGGGCCGTGGCCTACCGCATCCACGAAGACGTAGGCCGGGGCCGCTGGTACCTGACTGCCTCCTGGACTCACCCGCCAGTCCAAACGGTGCCGCTGGAAGCGGCCCGCGCGAACGGTGTGCTCGGCGTGGACACCAACGCCGATCACCTCGCCGCCTGGCGCCTGGACCGGCACGGCAACCCCGTCGGCGAACCGCTCCGCTTCGGCTACGACCTGACCGGCACCACGCAGCACCGCGACGCCCAAATTCGGCACGCACTGATCCGACTGCTGCACTGGGCCAGGCGCCACGGACTCGCCATCGCCATCGAGGACCTGGACTTCACCGCCGAGACCACCCGGGAGAAGCACGGTCGCAAGAAGCGGTTCCGCAAGCTGATCTCTGGCCTGCCCACCTCGCGGCTGCGGACCCGACTCGTGAGCATGGCGGCCGAACTCGGCATCCCCGTCATCGCCGTCGACCCCGCCTACACCTCCCGATGGGGCGCCCAACACTGGCAGAAACCCCTCACCAGTAACAACAGGAAGACCACCCGCCACGACGCAGCCGCCGTGGCGATCGGAAGACGCGCCCTGGGACACCCGATCCGGCGACGGACGGCACCGCCCCCTGCTCACCGGAGCGATGAGCACGGGCATCGGACCGTCCAGGCCCGACCGGGTGTCCCAGGGGGCGAGGGAAACCGCCCCCGCATCTCCGGGCCACGGATACGATCCGCGCGCACCGGAAACGGCGCGAACGCGGTCGACCAGAACGCCCAACACCGTTGGGGGCGTTCGGCTGAGCATGAATCCTGGCAACAGGACTCACTCCCGCTCAGTCTCTAGGAACGGTCTGGATGTTGGCGTACAGGGTCCTACCGTCGGCGGGAAGGCGACGCCGGAACCTCGCTGTAGTCCAACTCGTCTTCGGTGCCGATGTTCAGCTCGTTGCAGGCGATCGGGTAGGTAGGACCGCTGCCGGTGGCGCCGACAGATGCCGGCGCTTTCGTCGCCCTCAGACAGGCTCGGGTTGACACCGACGAGGACATTCAGGGTGAGGGTGCCGCGCTTGGGGTCGACAGCGGCCTCGTGGGCGTACCGGCCCAGCGCCATGACGGGGCTTCGGTCCTCGGGGTAGGCCTCAAAGCCGTAGCCGTGGTCCCTGGTCACGCCGGCGGCACCGGCTTTATCCTCGGTCTCGTCGCAGGTGAGCCAGATGCCGCACGGGATGTTGCCGCTCACAACGCACCGTGCCGCCTGCTCTCTTCCCGCCGCGACGGCGCCCACCCCAAGCGGCGGCACCCGGCGGTGCCCAACCTCCGCACACCCCCACCCCTTCGGCCCCTACCCCCCGTGCTGCGAGCGTGCCTTGAAAGCCGCCTTGCGGGCCTCCTTGGCCACCTTCTTGTCCGGGTGGAGGCGGCCCATCGCCTCAAGTACGTCGGCCGTGTCGGGGTGTCCGACCCGCCACGCCTCGGCGAAGAACCCGCTGTGCTGCTGGGCCAGGCCCTCCACCAGCGCCCGCAGTTCCTCGGAGTTCCCCTCGGCGGCCAGCTGCGCGGCCACCGTGTCGATGGTCAGCCAGAAGATCATGTCCTGGGAGGGCGCCGGCACGTCGGCGGCACCGCGTTCGACCAGCCAGACCCTTGCCAGGCCGCCCAGCTCGGGGTCGTCGAGGACCTCGCGGAGGGCGGGCTCGGCCTCGGGGCCGAGCAGCGACAGCGCCTGCTGGCAGCGCAGCCGCCGCAGCGGAGCGCCCGCGTCCGCACCGCGCGCGGCGGCCAGCAGTTCCCGGGCCGCGGCGAGGGATTCCCGGCGGGCCAGCCACTGCTCGGTCTCGGCCTGCGCAGCCCCCTGCGGAAACGCGGCCGTACCGTCGAGCAGCGCGTCCGCGCCCTTGTCGGCGAGCTCCCCGACCGCCGGCGCCTCGAAGCCGGCCTCCAGCAGCCGCGCCCGCAGCCCGTACGCGCCGAGCGGGGTGAGCCGCACCATGCCGTAGCGGGAGACGTCGGCCTCGTCGACCGGCCCCGCCGCCGGCTCCTCCTCCGCGTCGGCCATCAGCGCCTCGTCGACCGGCTGGTACTCGACGAGCCCGACCGGCTCAAGGAGCCGGAACTGGTCGTCGAGCCGCATCATCGCGTCGGAGACCTGTTCGAGGACGTCGTTGGTCGGCTCCCCCATGTCGCTGGGCACGATCATCGACGCGGCGAGCGCGGGCAGCGGCACCGGCGCCTCACCGGGACCGCCCTCGCTCACGGTCAGCAGGTACAGGTTGCCGAGGACGCCGTCGAGGAAGTCCGCCTCCCCCTCGGGGTCCCAGCCGAGTGACGAGAAATCGACCTCGCCGCCCTCGCCGAGCGCATCGACAATTCCATCCAGGTCGGGCACGCTCGCGTCCGCGATGACGGTCTCCAGCGCGGCCCGCCACACCGCGAGGACGTCATGCGGCGAGCCCCCGGTGAGCAGCGCCAGCTCCTCCCCCGCCGCCACCGTGCCGGCCTCCTCGTCGGCGATCTCGACGAGTCCGGTGTCCACGGCGACCCGCCAGGCCTCACCGGCGTAGGCGGCCGCGTCGTCCCCGGTGAGTCCGAGCGCCTCGGCCGCGGCCGGGAGCTGCTCCTCGACCAGTTCGCCACCTGCGTCCACGCGGGTGTCGGGGCCGGCCCAGCGGGCGAGCCGGGCGGCCCGGGCGAGCAGCGGCGTGGACAGTGCGGCATGCGCCAGCTCCGCTTCGGAACGCAACCGCACCGGGGGCAGGGGGGCGCTGTCAGACATCGGCTGGTTCTCCTCGGACGCCTCAACGGTCGTACGGCGACATGGACACCGTATCGACGGCCGTACGACCACCTGGACGCCGTACGGCTCAGCCGCTCAGCCTAGACGGATTTCCACCCATGCCGCCCGGTTCATCTACCCGCCGGACCCCGTACATGGCTGAAACCTTGACAACTGCCCTGATCAGGCAGGAGATTGACGCGCGTAGAAAACGGGAGGACAACTGTTCACCCTGCATCTACGCGTGTCACATCCGCGTTACCTGGCATATATGAACGTGTCATGAACGCACCATAAACCGCCCTCGTCCCGGCGCTTCCGTATGTCCCCGGAGGGATTCCCTTGCCGAGCAGGTCTTCCGCGCGTCTCGCCGCGCTCACCGTCGCCGCCGTCTGCAGCGCGGCGTCCACCGTCGCCCTCACCTCGCCCGCCCAGGCCGGCGGGCTGCGTATCCACGACATCCAGGGCACCACCCGTACATCGCCGTACGCCGGCCAGAAGGTGACGGACGTCCCCGGCATCGTCACGGGCACGCGCACCTACGGCTCCTCCAGAGGTTTCTGGCTCCAGGATCCGACGCCGGACGACAACCCGGCCACCAGCGAGGGCGTCTTCGTCTTCACCAGCTCCACCCCGAAGGTCGCGGTCGGCGACTCCGTCACGGTCACCGGCACGGTCTCGGAGTACGTCCCGGGCGGTGCCTCGACCGGCAACCAGTCGCTGACCGAGATCACCAAGCCGACGATCACCACCGTCTCCACCGGCAACGCGGTCCCGGCGCCGGTCGTGATCGACAAGAAGTCGGTGCCGAGCGCGTACACCCCGGCGGGTGACACGGCCGCGAGCGGCTCGGTCAACGGCCTGACCCTGCAGCCGAAGAAGTACGCCCTGGACTACTACGAGTCCCTGGAGGGCATGAACGTCCAGGTCAAGAACGCCCGCGTGGTCACCGCCACCGACCCGTACGCGGAGCTGTGGGTCACGGTGAAGCCGCACGAGAACCGCACCAACCGCGGCGGCTCGCTCTACCGCTCCTACCGCGACCAGAACACCGGCCGCCTGCAGATCCAGTCCCTCGGCTCGACCGCCGACTTCCCGGTGGCGAACGTCGGCGACACCCTGACCGGCGCCACGACCGGTCCGATGGACTACAACCAGTACGGCGGCTACACCCTCGTCGCGAGCGCGCTGGGCACCCTGAAGAGCGGCGGCCTGCAGCGCGAGACGACGAAGAAGCAGTCGCAGGGCGAGCTGGCGGTGGCGACCTACAACGTCGAGAACCTCGACCCCTCCGACGGCACCTTCGCCGCGCACGCCGCCGCGATCGTGAACAACCTCCAGTCGCCCGACATCGTGTCCCTGGAGGAGATCCAGGACAACAACGGCGCGACGGACGACGGCACGGTCGCCGCCGACGTGACGGTGAACAAGCTGATCGACGCGATCGTCGCGGCCGGCGGCCCGAAGTACCAGTGGCGTTCCATCAACCCGGTCAACGACCAGGACGGCGGCGAGCCCGGCGGCAACATCCGCCAGGTCTTCCTGTTCAACCCCGAGCGGGTGTCCTTCGTCGACCGCGCGGGCGGCGACTCCACCACCGCGGTGGCCGTCACCAAGGTGAACGGCAAGGCCCAGCTGACCGCCTCCCCCGGCCGTGTCGACCCGGCGAACTCCGCCTGGACGACCAGCCGCAAGCCGCTCGCCGGTGAGTTCGTCTTCCACGGCAAGACCGTCTTCGTGATCGCCAACCACCTCAACTCCAAGGGCGGCGACCAGGGGCTGACCTCGCAGTACCAGCCGGTGGTGCGCAGCTCGGAGACCCAGCGCCACGCGCAGGCGACGCTGGTCAACGCGTTCGTCAAGAACATCCTCGCCGTCCAGAAGGACGCCGAGGTCATCGCGCTCGGCGACATGAACGACTTCGACTTCTCCGGCACCACCAAGATCCTGGAGAAGGGCGGCGCGCTCTGGTCGGCGATCCAGTCGCTGCCGACGAAGGAGCGCTACACCTACGACTACCAGGGCAACGAGCAGGTCCTGGACCAGATCCTGATCAGCAAGCAGATCCGCGGCAAGGGCGACTTCGCGTACGACAGCGTGCACATCAACTCGGAGTTCCACGACCAGGTCAGCGACCACGACCCGCAGGTGCTGCGCTTCCGCCCCTGACGGCTCGAAGGCCCCGCTGACGGCCTGACGGCCTGACGGTGGACCGGATTCAGGACTGGCTGAACACTCCGTTCAGCCAGTCCTGCCAGGCGGTCTCGTTCGCCTCGGCGTCGGCGTCCGGCGCGAAGTCGTGGATGCTGATGCCGACCGGGGCGCCCCAGTGGTTGCGCCCGAAGAACCGGACGAGGGCGTCGTCGGTGCGCAGCCCGATGAAGTACGGGTCGCGGTAGTCGACCACCGCGTCCAGGGCCCGCCCGCCGGGCCCCCGGACGCTCGCCTTCGCACCCTCGGCCACGTCGTCCGGCAGGCCGAGGGCGCGGCCCACGGCGGTGAAGGCGTCCGGCGCCTGGGACGCCTCCGGCCCGTTCAGCTGGGCGAAGCTCACCGGGCGGGGCGCGAAGTGGGTGAGGTACTCGCGCAGGGTGTGCAGGTAGAAGTCGGTGTGCCTGCTCGCGCCGTCGTACTGGTTGTCCCAGTCGTCGGTGAAGATCCCGCTGTGCACATAGCGCACCCAGGCGCGGCGGCCGCCGTCGCGCTCCTCGATGACGTGTTCCAGCTGGTTGGCGCTCTGGGTGGGGAAGCCGACGTCCTCGCTGCGGGTGACCAGGTGGTGCGGCGGGTCGTAGGCGGTGACGGTGGAGCCGAAGGCCGCCGTGCCGCCCACCCGGGGCTCGGGCGGCTGCATCGGCCACAGGTATCCGCCGGTGCCGTGGGTGATCGCCTCCCACACCTCTCCGGGCGTGGCGTCGACCTCGAACTCACGGACGATCTCGAATTCCTTGGACATGGAGACTCCTGCTCAGCTTCCGAGTGCGGACTGGTCCTCGACCGCGGACCGGGTCCCGTCCTTGTCTGCCGGACGGCTCGCCCCCTCTGCCGCGGGGCGGGTTTCGTCTTCGGCGGCGCGCCGGGTCTCACCCTCGACCGCCGAACGAGTCTCGCCCTCGACCGCCGAACGGGTCACGCCCTCGACCGCCGAACGGGTTGCGCCGTCGGCCGCGGGCGGGATCCCGTCCCCGGCTGCGGGCCGCGGCGCGTCCTTGACCGTCGGATGGACGGCGACCACGATCCGGTGGTCCCGGCCGGCCTCCGCGTCGGGTGCGTCGTACTTGCGGATGAGCGCGCTCACGCCCGCCGTCAGTTCCTGTATGAAGGCCGCGCGGTCGGCGGCGGAGGCGAAGCGGACCTCGCCGTCCAGCGCGTAGGTCGCCAGCCGCTTGCGGGCCTTGGCCGCCCCGCTGATCAGCATGCCGACATCGCGCACCAGGCGCGCGCCGAGCGCGAGCAGCCAGCGCGCGGAGAGCTGGTCGCGGAACCGGTCCGGGTCCGGCTGCACGGCGGGCAGGGCGGCCGGCGAGATGACGTACGACGCGGCGGTCGCGCGCATCAGCCGCTCGGTGACATTGCCCTTGCGCCGCTCGCCGGCCAGCTCGACCAGGCCGTGCCGTTCCAGCGCCTTCAGGTGGTAGTTCACCTTCTGCCGGGGCAGCCCGACCCTGCCGGCCAGCATCGCGGCCGACGCGGGCGCGCCGGCCAGTTCGGCGAGCAGCCTGGCCCGTATGGGGTCCAGCGACACGGCCGCTGCCTCGGGGTCCTCGATCACGGTGACGTCCAGCATGACTCCACCGTCCCACCGAAAACTTTTTTTGTCCACGCAGACGGAGTTTTCGGCGGGACGGTGGAGCTGAGCCCTGTCTCGGCGGCGGCCGCCCTCAGCCCTGTTCCCCCCGTTCGCCGAGGCGGGCCAGTTGGCTCTGGAACCAGTCGAGGCGGGCCTGCAACAGGGCGGCCTCCGCGACCAGTTCGGGCACCCCGAAGCCCTCGCCCGCCACCGGCGGGCCGCCGCCGGCCCCCGCACCCCCGGCGATCACCCGCAGCCCCTGCCCCGCCAGCCGGGCGAACCCGGCGAGCGAGACGGACGCACGCGCGCGTACACAGCCCGCGCAGGCGGCCGCAAGGGCGCGCCAACCGGGCCTGCCCCAGCCCGCGTCGGCGAGCGCGGCGGCCGCCGCACCGCAGGCGCACGGCCCGACGGTGGCGGTCCGCACCCGCTGCCGGGCGTAGCGGAAACCGCGCTCGAAACGGATGTAGGCGCCGAGGACGGAGACTTCGAGCAGCACGGCCGCCCGGTGCTCGGCGGTGCACAACAGGGCCTCGGCGACCTCCCGTTCGTGCACACAGTGAAAGCCGCAGTCGCACAGCCGCGCGGGCGGGCGGTGCCGCCGGCCGTAGACGCAGGACGCGTCGTCCAGCACTCCGTACGGCAGCGCACCGCCCAGCGACACACCGGTGAACCCGGCCCGTGCGCCGTCCTGGGACAGCATCGGGTGGGCGATCTTGTAGCCGGTCGGCGGCTCCGCCGGACGTTCCGCCGGGAGCCGCAGCCTCATCGGGCGGCCGGGGCCTCTTCGGAGGCGGACGCGGCCCGGGGTTCGCGGATCTCGTGGATCTCGCGGATCTCGTGGATCTCTTCGTGGAGTTCGGGGAGTTCGATTACTTCGTCCACTCCGTCTGCTTCGCCGTGGACGAGCGGCCGCTCCTCAGCGACCCCGGTGGCCAGTGCCTTGCCCAGCTTCATGGCGCCTCCCATGACCCATGACCTGCCGTCGGTGACCGTCCGGCCCATAGTGACCCATGAGGGGTCGAGTTGGACACAGGGCCTCGGGTGCACCGATTCCCCATGCTGTTTGTCAAGGCGTTCCGGTCAGGTTCGAGAGGACAGGCGGGCGACGGGATGAGGCCACGTCCGCTCGCGCCTCCTGCCGGAACAGAGCGCGGTACTCCTGGGGCGAGGTCCCGACACGTCTGTGGAAGGCTGCGCGCACGGACGCCGGATTCCCGAGTCCGGTCAGTCGCCCGATCCGCTCGATGGGCTCTGTGGTTGCTTCCAGCAGTTCGCGCGCGCGGTCGATGCGTGCATCGGTCAGCCAGGCCATGGGTGAGGTCCCGGTCTCGTTGCGAAAGCGGCGGACCAGGGTGCGCCGAGCCATGTGGGCACGTGCGGCGAGATCGTCGACGGTAATCGTCGCTGCCATGTTCTCGAGCATCCAGTCCCGGACGGTGGCGAGTTCCTGGCTGCTCGGCCGGCTGCGGAGCTGGTCGATGTACTGCGCCTGGCCGCCGGGTCGTTGGGGCGGCGCCACCAGGAGACGCGCCCTTGCGTTCGAGGCGGCGGCTCCGTGGTCGATCCGGATGAGGTGGAGACACAGGTCGATTCCGGCGGTCACGCCTGCCGAGGTGAGGATGTCGCCGTCGTCGACGAACATGCGGTTCGGTTGGACCTCGATGCTGGGGTAGCGCCTTTGAAGCTGGTCGGACACCTGCCAATGGGTCGTGGCCGGCCGTCCGTCGAGAAGACCTGCCGCCGCCAAGGCGAACGCTCCGGAGCAGATGGACACGATGCGTGCGCCGCGGCCGTGCGCCGCGCGGAGAGCGGTCAGGGCCGCGCTCGGGACGTCGGCGTCAACGTCGTCGTAGCCCGGGACGATGACGGTGTCTGCTTTTTCGAGCGCATCAAGGCCGGCCGCGCCGGTGACGGAGAACCCTGCGCGGGCCACGGGCACGACCTGCTCATACGTCGCGACCGTCAGCTCGTAGTTCGGGTCCATCGAGAAGACCTGCGCCGCGATGCCCAGCTCAAGCGGCAGCACACCGGGCAGGCTCAGTACGACAACGTGATGACGCAGAGGCACGGCCACACCATCGGAGATCATGGCCCAATCGTAGCGGAGGAAGGCCCTCGGGCCACTTTTTGCGGACGGCGGCGGCCGCTTAGGTTCTGACCATGAACGATCCTCTGGTTGTACCAACCGGCGACATCGCCGAGGCAGCCCTCGCGATCCTGCACGAGACGGTGGACCAGCAGATTGCCGACCACAGCCTGCGCAGTTTCTACTTCGCACGGTTGACTGCTCGGCAAGAAGGCCTGGTGACCGATGCGGCATACGACGAGGGTCTGCTGTTCGCCGCCACGGTCATGCACGACCTCGGGCTGGGGACGCTCGCCGGGGGCAAGGCACGATTCGAGGTCGAAGGCGCGGACCTCGCCGCAAAGCTGCTGGCCGAGCACGGGGTCCCTGACGGCGACATCAGCCGGGTCTGGGAAGCCATCGCCCTGCACAGCTCGCTCGGCCTCGCCGACCGCATGGGCCTGCTGACCTACCTGACCCACAAGGGCGTCTTCACCGACGGTGGCCGCTTCACCGAGCTTTCCCCCCAGCTGCAGGAGCCCGTGCGTCTCGCCTACCCGCGGTCGCCCGATGACCGCTCGCTCCAGGCGGCCATCATCAAGCACGCCCGAAAGTCTCCGAAGGCGGCGCCGCCCTTCTCCATCGCGGCTGAACTGCTCAGGCAAGCCGGCGGCTGACGGAAGCCGGAGACAGGCCGGCGGTACACCCGAGCCGACCGAGGGCCGGGCGCTCCGATCGGTCGTGACCGGAGTCGGCAGCCGTCGATCACCACACAGTGGCGGTGGGCCTTGCCTGCATCGATACCGGCCCAGATGGCGGCCACTCGGTTCCCCCGTACGTCGGGCTGCGCGGACGTGCCACGGACGACCTAGCTGCCGATTCCCTACGGAGCGATCATGCGCAATTCCCGATTGGCAGAAGGTTGAAAGCCACACCCGCCACCCCTGGGTGGGCCAACCATACGAAGGGATCGCCCGTCCCGGTCAACGACGTAGGGAAAGGTTGACGACTTAGCATTCCTAAGACGTATCCGGTAGAAAAATTAAGTAGAGCTAAGCTGTCGTGCCGCCGAGACTACCCCCATGACGAACCGACGCGACACCGCCCGTCCGCCCCGCCCCTTCGGCCGCACCCTCTGTGCGATGGTCACCCCCTTCACCGACGCGGGGGCGCTCGACGTCGACGGCGCGCGGCGGCTGGCCGCGCATCTGGTGGCGGAGGGCTGTGACGGTCTGGTGCTGAACGGCACCACCGGCGAGTCGCCGACCACGACGGACACGGAGAAGGCGGAGCTGATCGCGGCCGTCCGGGAGGCGGTGGGCGAGCGGGTGCCGCTGGTGGCGGGCGTGGGCACCGCGGACACCCGGCACACCGTCGAGCTGGCGCTGGCGGCGGAGAAGGCGGGCGCGGACGGGGTGCTGGTGGTGTCGCCGTACTACAGCAGGCCGCCGCAGGACGCGTTGGAGGCGCACTTCCTGGAGGTGGCCGAGGCGAGCGGGCTGCCGGTGATGCTGTACGACATCCCGGGCCGCACCGGCACCCGGATCGAGCCGGAGACGATGGTCCGGCTCGCCGCCCATCCCCGGATCGTGGCCGTGAAGGACTGCTCGTACGACTTCCTCGGTGCCCAGAAGGTGCTGGCGCACACGGACCTGGCGTACTACGCGGGCTGCGACGAACACATCCTCGCCCTGTACGCGGTGGGCGCGGCCGGCTGTGTGAGCACGGTGGCCAATGTCGTCCCCGCGCGGATCGCGGCGATCCTGGACGCGTTCGACGCGGGCGACACCGCCCGCGCGACCGGACTCCAGCTGCGGGCCACGCCGTTGATCGAGGCGGTGACGGCCGCGGGGCTGCCGGGCACGGTCACGGCGAAGGCGCTGCTCGCCGGGGTCGGCCTGCCTGCGGGCCCGGTGCGGGCACCGTTGCGGCCCGCCGGCCGGGAGGCGGCCGACGGGCTGCGGGCGGTGTACGAGGAGCTCGTGGCCGGCTGATCAGCGGCGGGCGAAGACGGGCTGCCACGCTTTCAGCTCGTCGTACATATCCTTCTGGACCCCGCTCAGCGGCACGATCTTGTCGCTGCCGATCGTCACGAGCACCAGCCGGGCCCGGTACGGCTCGTCCAGGCCGGACGCCCTCTCCCAGGCGATGAGCCGCCGGTCGTCGGCCCAGGCCAGCAGGTCGCCGCCGCGGACCTTGGTGATCTCCTTGCCGGTGCGGGGATCGCGGATCGAGGAGTACGACTTCCCTGGGGCGACCTCCTTCGTCAGACCGAGCGCGGCGAGCCGGCCGTTCGGGGACAGCCGTGCGTCGACGTCCGCGCGCAGGTACTTCTCGTCCGCCGGGGCGGCGATCTTGGCGCCGTCGAGGTCGTAGAACTGCTGCGTCCCGTCCCTGTCGCCGATGACACGCGCGTACACCTGGTCGCCGGTGCGGCTGAAGGAGAAGTCACCGCGCGCGATGTCGTTGCGGTCGGACACGACCCCGGTCCAGGAGCCCTTGCCGGAGGCCACGCCGAGGTCGTAGAAGCCGGTCCGGCTCGATGTGGCGAACGCGGGTCCCCAGTCCCAGCCGCCCTTGTCGTTCTGGGCCTTGGCCCGCACGTCGGGGTTCTCGTCGTACGTCGTCGCCAGGAGCCGGGTCCCGTCGTACGAGAAGGCGAGTGCGCCGACCCGGTGCTCGACCGGGATCCACCGTTCGACCTTGCGCGTCGCGAGGTCGAGCAGGCCGATCCGGCGGACGGGCAGGTTCTGCTCCAGCACTGCGGCCGTCCGCAGGCCCGGAGCGACGGCGACGAAGGACCACCGGGAGTCCTTCACGTATGTGCCGGTCCCCGGGTCGAGCAGCCAGTACGTGCGTACACCGATGCCCCGGTCGTCCGTCTGCGGCACGGTCCGCCAGGTGTAGTACGCGGCGAGCGCCGTCTGCCCGGCCGCGACGAGCAGGCGCGGCGGCGACTGGTCCGGGTGCCCGGTGATCCCGTTCTGCTGCACGACTCCGGCCGGACGCACATCGCTCTTCCCGGAGTCCAGCAGCGGCACCGTCACCGCGACGGCGACCACGGCAGCCGTCGCGGCGGCCACGGCGGCGAGCCTGCGGGTGCGCCGACGCCGGCGGACCGCCAGCACCCGGTCGGCGAAGCCCGGTCCCGCCGACGGCTGTTCGGCGGCCTGTTCGCGCAGGGTGTCCCGTACGAGTTCCTCGACGTTCACGGCCGCACCTCCACGGGCGAGTAGTCACGGGACGGCGGCTGTTCGCGGCCGGGGGCCGGGGCGAGGGCGGCCAGTTCGGGCGCGAGAGTGCGCAGCCGGGCCAGGGAACGGTGGGTGGTGGAGCGTACGGTGCCGACGGAGCAGCCGAGCAGGCGGGCCACGTCGGCCTCCGGCAGGTCCTCGAAGTAGCGCAGGACCAGGACGGTGCGCTGGCGGGCGGTGAGCCGGGACAGGGCCGCGCGCAGGACGAGGCGCAGGTCGGCGGCGGAGGTCGTGTCGGGCGCCGCGCGGGCCTCCGGTGGTTCGGGAACGCTCAGTTCGCGGCGTCGCCACTTCAGCCGCCAGCGGCTGATCTGCTGCCGGTAGAGGACCTGCCGTACATAGGCCTCCGGCTCGTCGATGCGCTGCCAGCGGCCGGCCGCCTTGATCAGGGCGTTCTGCAGCAGGTCCTCGGCCGCGTGCCGGTCGCCGCCGGTCAGCAGCACGGCCGTCTTCAGCAGTGCCGAGGACCGACCGTCCACGAACTCCCGAAAACTCTCCTGCAGTTCCGCATCCATCGTCACCTTCTCTTCCCCCGGGCCCGCGTGGTGTCCGGGCCCTGTATCCGTGGTGACGCGTGCGGAGCGGCGCCACTATGCCTGTACGGCACGGAGAAATATTCACCGCTGCCCTGCCGCCCGCTGCCGTACGTTGGCCCGGTGAGCCGCCCCCTGCTGTTCCTGGACGTCGACGGCCCCCTCAACCCGTACGCCGCCAAGCCCGAGCGACGCCCCGCGGGATATACGACGATCCGTGCGACCGTCCGCCCGGGGCGCCCGCTGCGGGTGTGGCTGAACCCGTCACACGGCCCGGCGCTGCTCGCCCTCGGTTACGAGCTGTGCTGGGCGACCACCTGGATGGCCGAGGCCAACCGCTGGATCGCCCCGGTCGTCGGCCTGCCCGAGCTGCCGTACGTCGACTTCGGCCGGGGCCTGCTGGCGGAGCGGCCGGACGGGGTCCACTGGAAGACGGAGGCGATCGTGGCATACGCCGAGGGGCGCCCGTTCGCCTGGGTGGACGACGAACAGAGCCCGGCTGACACGCGGTACGTCCGCGCCCACCACCCCGGCCCGGCCCTGCTGCATCACGTCGACCCCCGCATCGGGCTGCGAGAGGCCGACTTCACCGCACTGGCGGAGTTCAGAGCGGCCGTGCCACAGGACGGCTGAGCCCCCTCCCATCAACGGGGCAAAAGCGCGCTCGGCACGCAGTTGGCAGGCACCGCACCCAACCAACGTCATCACTTTCTGCATCCGGCAATTACTCTGTGTATGGTCTTCTCATGGCCGCTCCCCGTGCCGTCCGCCGCCTCCTGCTCGTCACCGGCTTTCTGGTGCTTGTGCAGGCGGGGGTCGGCTTGGTCATCAATCTCTACGGCCTCTTTCCGTTTCACCGTCAGAGCTCGCAGGCGGGGGCCCCTCGCATCAGGGCCTACGAGAGTTTCGCCTGGGCGGTCGGGCACGGCACCCCCGCCCTCGCCGTGCACACCGCGCTCGGCCTCACGCTCGTCCTGCTGTCGATCGTCGCGGCGACGCGCGCCGTGCTGCTCCGTCAGCGCGCGGTCGCGTTCTGGACCGTGCTCGGGGCGCTCCTGGTCATCGGAGCCGCTGCATTCGGCGGGAGCTTTCTCGCCAACGGCAAGACCCTCTACTCACTGCTGATGGCCCTGTTCGCGCTGAGCTCCGAGGTGTGCTTCCACCTCGCCGTCGACCTTCTGCCTTCTGGGCGGCACAGAGCTGTGGCGTCGAACCCGTGAGCGCCCGCCCCCGGGCCGTCCTCGGGCCGTGGAAGGGCGCTCGGTGGTGACCGACGTCGACAACCGCCGACGGCTCAGCAGCAAGTCAGAGCGGTGATCGATGAGGCGGCCGCAGGTCACGGCCGCCGTACGTCAGTTGTGGCTGTGCAGGATCTCGTTCAGGCCGCCCCAGACCGCGTTGTTCGGGCGGGCCTCGACGGCGCCGGTGACCGAGTTGCGGCGGAAGAGGATGTTGGAGGCGCCGTTCAGCTCGCGGGCCTTGACGATCTGGCCGTCGGGCATGGTGACGCGGGTGCCCGCGGTGACGTACAGGCCGGCCTCGACCACGCACTCGTCGCCGAGGGCGATGCCGACGCCCGCCTCGGCACCGATCAGGCACCGCTCGCCGATGGAGATGATCACGTTGCCGCCGCCGGAGAGCGTGCCCATGGTGGAGGCGCCGCCGCCGATGTCCGAGCCGTCGCCGACCACGACACCGGCCGAGATACGGCCCTCGACCATCGAGGTGCCGAGCGTGCCGGCGTTGAAGTTGACGAAGCCCTCGTGCATGACGGTGGTGCCCTCGGAGAGGTGCGCGCCGAGGCGGACCCGGTCGGCGTCGGCGATGCGCACGCCCTTCGGGGCGACGTAGTCCGTCATCCGCGGGAACTTGTCGACGGAGGTCACCTGGAGGTGCAGGCCCTCGGCGCGGGCGTTCAGCCGCACCTTCTCGATGTCGTCGACGGCGACCGGGCCGAGGGAGGTCCAGGCGACGTTGGCGAGCAGGCCGAAGATGCCGTCCAGGCTCTGGCCGTGCGGCTTCACCAGGCGGTGCGAGAGCAGGTGCAGGCGCAGGTAGGCGTCGTGGGTGTCGAGCGGCTTGTCGTCGAGGGAGGAGATGACCGTACGGACCGCGACGACCTCGACACCGCGGCGGGCGTCCGGGCCGAGCGCCTTCGCGGCGCCCTCGCCGAGCAGTTCCACGGCCTGCTCCGCGGACAGCCGCTCGGTGCCGGACGGGCCGGGCTCGGCGAGGAGTTCGGGGGCGGGGAACCAGGTGTCGAGAACGGTGCCGTCGGCGGCGATCGTGGCGAGGCCGGCGGCGGCGGCACCGGTGGGACGAGGAGCAGTCGTGTCGGTCATGAGGGCAACCTAACCGGCCGGGGGCCGGGGAGGCGAACCAGCGTGCGGGGCGTCTCGAGAGGCGGACCGTGAAGATCCGCCGGGCGGCCCGCACTCCCCTGCGGTGCGGGCCGCCCGGGATCCGGGGGGTCAGGGTCGCTCGCCGGCCTTGTCCACCACCGCGGTCGTGACCCGTTCGTTTGCGTCGGCGACCTTGCCGTCCACGACCGTGCACCAGCCCACGACGTGGTAGGTCCGCGGGTCGATCAGCGTCTGTTCGGCCATCCTGGCCTTGCCGTCGGCCTTGCGCGGGTGCAGGTCGATGCCGACGCCGGCGACGTCGTGGGTCAGGGCGACGACCTTGCGGCCGGTGACCGTGTCGACCAGGTGGCCGGTGATCCTCTGGTCGGGCAGGAGCGCCAGGGCACGGTACAGAGAGGCCAGCCCCGCGGGCGGCACGAGGTCGGCCTGGAGGAGGGCGCTGATCTCGGCGTAGTCGTTCCACGCCTTGGCTCCGGGGCCCACTTCGGTGTCCTCGACGGCGTTCCTCTCACGGAGCGCCCGCAGCGTCCCCTCGCCGTCGGCCGGCAGTGCGGCCATGAATCGGTACACCTCACGCGGCGAGTCGTAGTCGGTCGGCCCCAGGCTGCTGGCACGTCCCCGGCTGATCGTGATTCCGGGATCGCCGACCGCCGGGTGCTTGGCCCGCTGTTCGCCGTCGTAACGGTTCCAGTCCTCGGACGAGGGTTCCACGTCATCTGGATCCCTCGCCATGGTCGTGTAGATCCACTGCTTCCCGGTGGGCTCGGTGCCCGCCGGCTGCTTGTCCAGCACGTCGGCAGCCCGTTCCAGGAAGTCGTGCGCACTCATCCCCTTCAGGTCGATGTCCGGCGTCGCGGGCTGCACCCTGCGTCCCTTGCTGGTCCCGCCCGCCAGCAGGGCGGCGGTGAGGGCGACGGCGGTCACCGCGGCCACGACCGCGACGATCACGAAATCCCGCCGCTGCCACCGGGCCCGGCGCCGCTCCCCGGTCCGTACCGCGTCGGTCAGCAGGGCGCGCCCCGCCGCCAGCCGTGCCCGGTCCGGCACCGGCGCGTCGGCGCGCAGCGCGCGCACCTCGGTCATCTCGTCCATCGCTATACCACCTCCGCGGTGTCGCCCATGAATGCCGGATCGGCGCCCAGCGCCGTACGCACCTTGCGCCGAGCCCGGTTGAGCCGGGAGCGGACCGTGCCGACCGGGATGTCCAGTGCCTCGGCGACCTCCTGGTAGGTGAGGTCGGCCCAGGCGACGAGCAGCAGGACGTGCCGGTCGCCCGCCGTCAGTGCGGCGAGGGCGCCGGCGAGCGGGCCCTGGGCGTCGATCCGGCTGTCGGTGTCCTCGACCCAGGACTCGCTCCAGGAAGCGGCCACCGGGTCGTGCCCGGTGCGGGCCAGCGCCTTGAGCGCCCGCACCTCGGCCCGGCGCTGCTTGCCGATCAGGTTGCCCGCGATGCCGTACAGCCAGGGGCGCGCGTTGGGGCGTGCGAGGTCGTAGCGGGAGCGGATCCGGAAGGCGAGGAGGAAGGTGTCCGCGGTGATGTCGTCGGCGGCGGTGTCGCCGAGTCTGCGGGCCGCGTAGCGGTGGATGTCGGGCGCGTAGCGGTCGTAGAGCCGGGCGAAGAGCTCTGGTTGCTCCAGTGACTGGGCGACGGTCTCCGCGTCGTCCCCCGCCTGTGCCGTGGCCGGCGGCGGTCCGCTCACGAGGGCTCCCCTTGGTTCGTCGGTGCGTGCCTGTCACCCCCTGTTCCCCGATGTCCGCCGGAGGGTTCACGGTGATCCGGCCGGCTCGGCGGGAGGGGAGCGACGGGCGCGCTCCGCTCAGGGAATCACGCGCCCCAGGACCTCCCGCGCGTACCCCTCGTCGTACGGCGTTCCCGTCAGCAGCACCTGGAGGCAGATCCCGTCCATCAGCGCGACCAGCGCCCGCGCCGTGACCGGGTCGGTGCGGTGGACGAGCCGTTCGGCGAGGTCGTCGGCCCACTCGGCGGCGACGGGGCGCAGGGCCGGGCGGCGCAGGGCGGCGAGGTAGAGCTCGTACTCAAGTTCCACGGCGGTACGGTCACCGCTCAGCCAGTCGCCGAGGATCCCGGCGAGGGCGGTGGCGAGGTCCGCCGAGGAGTCGTCCAGGTCTCCGTATGCGGCGACCGCCTTGGCGAAGCCCTCGTTCGCCTGCCGCAGCGCGGCGACCATCAGCTCGTCGAGGGTCTTGAAGTGGTACGTCGTCGAGCCGAGCGGCACGTCCGCCTCGGCGGCGACCGAGCGGTGGCTCAGCCCGGCCAGGCCTTTCTCGCCCACCACCCGGATCGCCGCGTCGATGATCCGCTGCCGGCGCTCGGGGTCGTAGCGGCGGGGCATCAGTGCGCGCCTCCCAGGTTCAGGACCACCACGCCGCCGACGATCAGCAGGATCCCGGCCACCTTGACCGGGGTCAGTGCCTCCCCGAACAGCAGCAGGCCCAGCACGGCGATGGCGGCGGTGCCGGCCCCGGACCAGATCGCGTACGCCGTGCCGATCGACACGGTCTTCAGCGTCTCGGCCAGCAGCAGGAACGAGACGACGTATCCCAGTGTCGTCAGCAGCGACGGCCAGAGTCTGCTGAAGCCGTCCGCGTACTTCATCGCCGTCGTGGCGGCGACCTCGGCGGCTATGGCGCCGGCGAGCGTCAGATATCCCATGTGTACGAGTGTACGCAACGATGTGTACGGCTGTACATAACCTCGGGCGGCGAGCCGCCAACGGAGGACACCGAGAACGGCGTTCGGCCCCCCGTGCGCCACACGAAGATGTTTAATTCTCATAGAAACCGCTAGCTGAAACGGCTCCCTGGAGCCCCGCGACTCCACTAGTGTGTGCACCTCTGTGATCCACCACTGCTTCACAGTTCACCCACCTCACCTTCACACCCCCGGCCGCCGCTGCCTTGGCGCCGCTGGAGGAAACGCGCATGCCAGAAATCACCCCCCAACCCCCGCCGCATCCCTCCTGGGAGAACGGCTGGGCCCCCGACACCTCCCGGGCTCCCGGAACCCGAAGACTCTGGCTGGCGGGCACGCTGGCCGTCGCCACCGTCGTCGCCTGCGTCACCGCGATAGCCGTCAGCCACAAGACTCCTGACAAGGTGTCATCGGCTCCCCCTGCGTCCGCGAGCACCGACAGCGGCCCCGGTCTGCTCTCCTTCGCCTCGCCGTCGGCGTCGGACACGGCCGCTCCGCCCAAGGGCACGTCGGAGATGTCGGCGACCTCGCCGACCGCGTCCGTGTCCGTGTCCGTGTCCGTGTCCGCCACGGCGACGGCCACCGCGTCCGGCGCCGGCCCGAAGAGCTCGCCGTCCGGCGCGAAGCCGTCCAAGTCCTCGCCCTCCAAGGGCAGTTCGGGCGGCTCGGCACAACAGCCCAGCACCACACAGAAGTCGGTCCGCTCGGTCAACTACCCGGACCGCTACTGGCATGTGAGCGGCGGCTTCGTGAAGCTGGACGCGCCGGCCGGCTCGGAGTCCCGCGAGGACTCCACGTTCACCGTGGTCAAGGGCCTGGCGAACAGCTCCTGCTACTCGTTCCGGACGTCCGACGGGAAGTACCTGAGGCACCGCAACTTCCTGCTGCGCGCCGACA
This sequence comes from Streptomyces hyaluromycini, assembly GCF_002217755.1. GTDB lineage: Bacteria > Actinomycetota > Actinomycetes > Streptomycetales > Streptomycetaceae > Streptomyces > Streptomyces hyaluromycini. The sequence goes on from NZ_BCFL01000018.1 coordinate 126,379, forward strand.
GCAACGACGGCTCGTCCCTGTTCAAGCAGGACGCCACCTTCTGCGCCCGGACCTCGTCCTACTCGGGCGCGGTCATGCTGGAGTCGGTGAACTACCCCGGCCGTTTCCTGCGCCACCAGAACTTCCAGCTGAAGCTGGTCTCCTACCAGAACAGCGACCTGTACCGCGCGGACTCCGCGTTCCGGTTCGTGGACCCGCTGGCCTGAGCACACGCGCGTGAAAGCGGCGGCACCCGGAAGGTGCCGCCGCTTTCACGTAACCGGTCTCAGACGTTGAACCCGAGCGCCCGCAGCTGCTCACGGCCGTCGTCCGTGATCTTGTCGGGGCCCCACGGGGGCATCCAGACCCAGTTGATGCGCAGCTCGTTGACGATGCCGTCCGTGGCGGACTTGGCCTGGTCCTCGATCACATCGGTCAGCGGGCAGGCCGCCGACGTCAGGGTCATGTCGATCGTCGCGATGTTCGCGTCGTCGATGTGGATGCCGTAGATCAGACCGAGGTTGACGACGTCGATGCCCAGCTCGGGGTCGACGACGTCGTACAGCGCCTCGCGGAGTTCTTCCTCCGAGGCCGGCTTCATCTCAGCGGTCTCGCTCATGCCGTCTTCCTTTCGACGTCGGCGCCACCCAGTGCCTGGGCCGTCGCGTCCTTCCACGCCATCCAGCTCAGGAGGGCGCACTTGACCCGGGCCGGGTACTTGGAGACACCGGCGAACGCGACCGCGTCCTCCAGGACCTCCTCCATCGCGTCGTCGGGCTCCAGCCGGCCCTTGGACTGCATCAGCTCCAGGAAGGTCTCCTGGATCTTCTGCGCGTCGGCCAGGTCCTTGCCGACGAGGAGATCGTTCAGCACGGAGGCCGAAGCCTGGCTGATGGAGCAGCCCTGGCCCTCGTACGAGACGTCCTCGATCGTCGTTCCGTCGTACTTCACTCGGAGGGTGATCTCGTCGCCGCACGTCGGGTTCACATGGTGCACCTCGGCGTCGCCATCCCTCAGACCACGCCCGTGCGGGTGCTTGTAGTGGTCCAGGATGACTTCCTGGTACATCGAGTCCAGCTTCACGGTTTCAGCTCACGCCCTTCAGCCGAAGAAGTTCCGTACGTGCTCCAGGCCCTCGACCAGTGCGTCGATCTCGGCCGGCGTGGAGTACAGATAGAACGACGCTCGCGTGGTCGCAGGAATTCCGTAGCGGAGGCAGACGGGCCGCGCGCAGTGATGACCGACACGTACCGCGATGCCCTGCTCGTCGAGGACCTGGCCCACGTCGTGCGGGTGGATGTCCCCGAGGGTGAAGGAGATCGCGGCGCCCCGGTCCTCGGCCGTGGTGGGGCCGATGATCCTCAGGTCCGGGACCTGCTGGAGGCGCTGGACCGCGTACTCGGTCAGCGCGTGCTCATGGGCGAGGATCCTGTCCATGCCGATGGCGTTCAGGTAGTCGATCGCCGCACCGAGGCCGACCGCCTGGGCGATCGGCGGGGTGCCCGCCTCGAACTTGTGCGGGGCCGGGGCGTACGTCGACGAGTGCATCGACACGGTCTCGATCATCTCGCCGCCGCCGAGGAACGGCGGCAGGTCCTCCAGGAGCTCCTGGCGGCCCCAGAGGACGCCGATGCCGGTCGGGCCGCACATCTTGTGGCCGGTGAAGGCCACGAAGTCGGCCTGGAGGGCCTGCACGTCCAGCGGCATGTGGGGGGCGGCCTGGGAGGCGTCGATGCAGACGAGGGCGCCGACCTCCTGGGCGCGGCGCACTATCGCCTCGACCGGGTTGACCGTGCCCAGGATGTTCGACACCAGCACGAAGGAGACGATCTTCGTCTTCTCGGTGATGATCTCGTCGATGTTGGACAGGTCGAGGCGGCCGTCGTCGGTGAGGCCGAACCACTTCAGCTTCGCACCGGTGCGCTGCGCGAGCAGCTGCCACGGCACGATGTTGGAGTGGTGCTCCATCTCCGTGATGACGATCTCGGTCTCGTGGTCCACCCGGTAGGGCTCGTCGGCCCAGCCGAGCATGTTCGCCACGAGGTTCAGCGACTCGGAGGCGTTCTTGGTGAAGATCACCTCGTCGCGGCTGGGCGCGTTGATGAATTCCGCGACCTTGTCGCGCGCGCCCTCGTACATCGCCGTGGCCTCCTCGGCGAGCACATGCACACCGCGGTGGACGTTGGCGTTGTGGCGCTCGTAGTACTCGCTGAGGACGTCCAGTACCTGGCGCGGCTTCTGGCTGGTCGCCGCGTTGTCCAGGTACACGAGCTTCTTGCCGTCGTGGACCAGACGGTCCAGGACGGGGAAGTCCTTGCGGATCGCCTCGGTGTCGAGGAGGCCCGGCAACTGTGTCACGCGGATACGCCACCCTTCGTGTAAGCCTCGTAGCCCTCGTCCTCCAGCTTGTCGGCGAGCTCGGCGCCGCCGGACTCGACGATCCGGCCGGCGGAGAAGACGTGGACGAAGTCGGGCTTGATGTAGCGCAGGATGCGCGTGTAGTGCGTGATCAGCAGGGTGCCGACCTCGCCGGTCTCGCGGACGCGGTTGACGCCCTCGGAGACGATGCGAAGGGCGTCGACGTCGAGGCCGGAGTCGGTCTCGTCGAGGATCGCGATCTTCGGCTTGAGCAGTTCGAGCTGGAGGATCTCGTGGCGCTTCTTCTCGCCGCCGGAGAAGCCCTCGTTGACGTTGCGCTCGGCGAAGGAGGGGTCCATGGACAGGCGCTCCATGGTCTCCTTGACCTCCTTCACCCAGGTGCGCAGCTTGGGGGCCTCGCCGCGGATGGCGGTGGCGGAGGTGCGCAGGAAGTTGGAGACCGAGACGCCGGGGACCTCGACCGGGTACTGCATCGCCAGGAACAGGCCCGCGCGGGCGCGCTCGTCGACGGACATCTCCAGGACGTCCTCGCCGTCGAGGGTGACGGTGCCGCCGGTGATCGTGTACTTCGGGTGACCCGCGAGCGAGTAGGCGAGGGTGGACTTGCCGGAGCCGTTGGGGCCCATGATGGCGTGCGTCTCGCCCTGCTTCACGGTGAGGTCGACGCCCTTGAGGATCTCCTTCGTGGCGTTGTCGGCCTCGACGGTGACGTGCAGGTCTCGGATTTCAAGCGTTGCCATGGGTGCCTCAGGACTCCTGGGTGAGGGAGACGAGCACGTCGTCCCCTTCGATCTTTACGGGGTAAACGGGGACGGGGCGCGTGGCCGGGAGGCCGGACGGCTTGCCGGTGCGCAGGTCGAAGCTGGAGCCGTGCAGCCAGCACTCGATCTGGCAGTCCTCCACCTCGCCCTCGGAGAGCGAGACGTTGGCGTGGGAGCAGATGTCGTAGATGGCGAACACCTCTCCCTCGGTGCGGACGACCGAGACCGGCGTGCCGTCGAGTTCCACCCGCTTCGGGGTGTCCTCCTCCAGCTCGCTCAGCCCGCAGGCGCGTACGAACGCAGTGGACGTCATGCGACCGAGGCCTCCAGCTCCTCCTCGATCTTGGCGAGCAGGCGCTCCTCGATGTCGGCGACACCGATCTGCTGGACCAGCTCGGCGAAGAAGCCGCGGACGACGAGGCGGCGGGCCTCGTGCTGCGGGATGCCGCGGGCCATCAGGTAGAAGAGCTGCTCGTCGTCGAAGCGGCCGGTGGCGGAGGCGTGGCCGGCGCCGACGATCTCGCCGGTCTCGATCTCCAGGTTCGGCACCGAGTCGACGCGCGCGCCGTCCGTGAGGACCAGGTTGCGGTTCATCTCGTAGGTGTCGGTGCCCTCGGCCTTGGCCTCGATGAGGACGTCGCCGATCCACACCGCGTGCGCGTCCTCGCCCTGGAGCGCGCCCTTGTAGGCGACGTTGGACTTGCAGTGCGGGGTGTTGTGGTCGACCAGCAGGCGGTGCTCCTGGTGCTGCCCGGCGTCGGTGAAGTACAGGCCGTACAGCTCGGCCTCGCCGCCGGTGCCGGCGTAGGAGACGCGCGGGTGCAGTCGTACGACGTCGCCGCCGAAGGTGACGACCACGGACTTGAAGCTGGCGTCGCGGCCGACCAGGGCGTTGTGCTGGGCCACGTGGACGGCCTTGTCGTCCCAGTCCTGGACGGAGACGACAGTCAGCTTGGCGCCGTCGCCCAGGACGTACTCGACGTTGGCGGCGGTGACCACGTCACCGGTGTGGTCGATGACGACGACGGCCTCGGCGAAGGCGCCCAGCTCGATGACCTGGTGGCCGAAGGCGACCCCGCCCTGGCCGTGCACGCTGATCCGGATCGGCTCGGTGAGCACCGTCTCCTTGGGGACGGTGACCACGCCGGCCTGCTCGAAGGCGGAGTAGGCCTGGGCGGCGACCCGGTCCACCGGGGTGCCGGCCCGGCCGAGCCGGGCGTCGTCGCGGCCGACCAGCTCGACGGTGACGCCCTCGGGGGCCTCCACCGCGACCTTCAGGCTGTCGCCGGTGGCGACCGCCGTGCCGTCGTGCAGCCCGCGCAGGCGCTCCAGCGGGGTGAACCGCCACTCCTCCTCGCGGCCGTGCGGGACCGGGAAGTCCGCGACGTCGAAGGAGGGGGGCGCGCTCATGCGCGTGGCGACGGTCGACTCGGCGGCCACCGCGATGGCGCCTGCGGTGGTGGAGCCCACCGGGGTGTTCTGAGCCTCAGCCATGGCTGTCGGTCTGCTCGCTTTCTTACGTGAGTGGCTTGACGGTGACGGCGGTCGCTTAGCCGACCGCGCCTTCCATCTGGAGCTCGATCAGCCGGTTGAGTTCGAGGGCGTACTCCATGGGCAGCTCCTTCGCGATCGGCTCGACGAAGCCGCGCACGATCATCGCCATCGCCTCGAACTCGGTCATGCCGCGGCTCATCAGGTAGAAGAGCTGGTCGTCGCTGACCTTGGAGACGGTCGCCTCGTGGCCCATGGACACGTCGTCCTCGCGGACGTCCACGTAGGGGTACGTGTCGGAACGGGAGATCGTGTCGACGAGCAGCGCGTCGCACAGCACGTTCGACTTGGAGCCGTGGGCGCCCTCACCGATCTCGACCAGACCGCGGTACGAGGTGCGGCCACCGCCACGCGCCACGGACTTCGACACGATGTTGGACGACGTGTTCGGCGCCATGTGGACCATCTTGGAGCCGGCGTCCTGGTGCTGGCCCTCGCCCGCGAAGGCGATGGAGAGGGTCTCGCCCTTGGCGTGCTCGCCCATCAGGTAGACGGCCGGGTACTTCATCGTCACCTTGGAGCCGATGTTGCCGTCGATCCACTCCATGGTGGCGCCCTCGTAGGCGACGGCGCGCTTGGTGACCAGGTTGTAGACGTTGTTCGACCAGTTCTGGATGGTCGTGTAGCGGCAGCGGGCGTTCTTCTTGACGATGATCTCGACGACCGCGGAGTGCAGCGAGTCCGACTTGTAGATCGGGGCCGTACAGCCCTCGACGTAGTGCACGTAGGCACCCTCGTCGACGATGATCAGGGTCCGCTCGAACTGGCCCATGTTCTCCGTGTTGATACGGAAGTAGGCCTGGAGCGGGATCTCGACCTGCACGCCCTTCGGCACGTAGATGAAGGAACCGCCGGACCACACCGCGCTGTTCAGCGACGCGAACTTGTTGTCACCGACCGGGATGACGGTGCCGAAGTACTCCTTGAAGAGGTCCGGGTGCTCCTTCAGCGCGGTGTCGGTGTCGAGGAAGATGACGCCCTGCTCCTCCAGGTCCTCGCGGATCTGGTGGTAGACGACCTCCGACTCGTACTGGGCGGCGACACCGGCGACCAGGCGCTGCTTCTCGGCCTCCGGGATGCCCAGCTTGTCGTAGGTGTTCTTGATGTCCTCGGGCAGGTCCTCCCAGGACTCCGCCTGCTTCTCCGTGGAGCGCACGAAGTACTTGATGTTGTCGAAGTCGATGCCGGAGAGGTCCGAGCCCCAGTTCGGCATGGGCTTCTTCTCGAAGAGGCGCAGGCCCTTGAGACGGAGCTTGGTCATCCACTCCGGCTCGGACTTCTTCGCGGAGATGTCCCGGACGACGTCCTCGTTGATGCCACGCTTGGCGGAGGCGCCGGCCGTGTCGGAGTCGGCCCAGCCGTATTCGTACTTGCCCAGGCCTTCGAGCTCAGGGTGGGCAGTCTCCGTGGGGAGAGTCATGCGGGGTTCCTCCCGGCCGTGCTAGCAGATGCGTCAGTGGAAATCTTGGGGATGAACGTCGTGCAGACGCCGTCGCCGTGCGCGATGGTCGCCAGTCGCTGGACGTGCGTTCCGAGCAGCTCGGCGAAGATCTCCGTCTCCGCCTCGCACAGCTGGGGGAACTGCTCCGCGACATGGGCGACCGGGCAGTGGTGCTGGCACAGCTGCTCGCCGACCGGTGCGGTGCGCGCCGTTGCAGCGTACCCGTCCAGGCTCAGGGCCTTGGCCAGCGCTTCGGTGCGCTCGTCGGGGCTCACGCTCTCGATCGCCTTGCGGTAGGCACTCGCCTGGGCCGTGATCCGGGCCCGCGCGAAGGCGGCGACCGCCTCCTGGCCGCCTCCCTGCTCGGCGATCCAGCGCAGCGCGTCGGCGGCGAGCTTGTCGTAGGACTGGTCGAAGGCGTCCCGGCCGCAGTCGGTGAGGACGAAGACCTTGGCGGGCCGGCCGCGCGTCCGCGCGCCGTACACCCGCTGCTCGCGCGCCTCCACGACGTCGTCGGCGACCAGGGCGTCCAGATGCCGGCGTACGGCCGCGGGGGTCAGGCCCAGGCGTCCGGCCAGCTCGGTGACGGTCGACGGGCCGTGGTCCAGGATCGACCGCGCGACCCGGTTGCGCGTCGAGCGCTCACCGGTCGCTAGCTCCTCCTGCCGGGTCCCCGTGGGGGTCTCCCGAGCCTCGCCGACGTTTTTCACAACGCCATTGTTGCGTAATTCCTCAGGACCAGGCAAGCGGCGTCCGGGCGACGGGACGGTGCCCTGCATCACTTAGGCATACCTAACCTGCCACCCGCCCTGACCTGCGGAAACGATCTTTGATCGATCATCCCTCGGCCCATTGGGTGGCGTTCCGCGGCCCCCTCCGGAACACTCCGGAACCATGCCCACACCGCCCCCCACCGGCCCTCTTGTCACCCGGGACGCCCTCGCGGACGAGCTCCGCCTGCTGGGTGTCAAGACCGGCGAGACCCTCCTCGCACACACCTCGCTCAGCTCCCTCGGCTGGGTGAACGGCGGAGCCGTGGCCGTCGTCCAGGCCCTCCTGGACGCCCTCGGTCCGGACGGCACCCTGGTGGTCCCCACCCAGACCGGCGACCTCTCGGACCCCGCGGTCTGGCAGAACCCGCCGGTGCCCGAGGAATGGTGGGAGACGATCCGGGCCACCATGCCGCCCTACGACCCCCGGACCACCCCCACCCGCGGGGTCGGCGTGATCCCGGAGACCGTGCGGACCTGGCCCGGTGCCCTGCGCAGCGCCCACCCGCAGACCTCCTTCGCGGCCGTCGGCCCCCGCGCGGCGGAGATCCTCGACGGCCACGACCCCGACTGCCGGCTCGGCGAGCGCAGCCCGCTGGCCCGGCTGGAGAAGCTGCACGCGCGCGTGCTCATGCTCGGCACCGGCTACGCCACCTGCACCAGCTTCCATCTCGCCGAGTACCGGATCCCCTCCCCCCGCGTCCGGGTCGGCCGCCCGGCTCCCGGCGGCGGCTGGGAGGAGGTCACCGAGGTGGCGATCACCTCCGACCGCTTCGACGAACTGGGCTACGACTTCGAACGCGACCGCCCGGTGGTGGTCCGCGGCCCGGTCGGCGCGGCCGAGGCCCGGCTCTTCCCGGTGGCGGAAGCCGTGGCCTACGCCGAGCGGTGGCTGGCCGTACACCGACCCCGTGAGGAGGAGATCTAGCACCCGGCCGTCCGGGTGACGGCAGCCGAACCTAGACTCTGTCACCATGCGAAGTGAGCCGGTGGTCCAGGTGCGGGACCTGGTGAAGCGGTACGGCACCAAGACCGCTGTGAACGGCCTCGATCTGACCGCCGAGGCGGGCGTGACCGCCGTACTCGGCCCCAACGGGGCGGGCAAGACGACCACGATCGAGACCTGTGAGGGGTACCGCAGGCCGGATTCCGGCGCGGTGCGCGTCCTGGGCCTCGATCCGGTACGGCAGTCCGCCGAGCTGCGCCCCAGAGTCGGCGTGATGCTCCAGTCCGGGGGCGTCTACTCGGGCGCCCGAGCCGACGAGATGCTGCGGCACGTGGCGAAGCTGCACGCGCATCCGCTGGACGTGGACGCGCTGATGGAGCGGCTGGGCCTCGGCAGCTGCGGCCGGACGTCGTACCGCCGCCTCTCCGGCGGCCAGCAGCAGCGCCTCGCGCTCGCCATGGCCGTGGTCGGACGCCCGGAACTGGTCTTCCTCGACGAGCCGACGGCAGGCCTCGACCCCCAGGCCCGCCGGGCCACCTGGGACCTCGTCCGGGACCTGCGCACCGACGGCGTCTCGGTCATCCTCACCACGCACTACATGGAGGAGGCCGAGCAGCTCGCCGACGACGTCGCCATCATCGACGCCGGCCGGGTGATCGCCAAGGGCTCCCCCGAGGAGCTGTGCAAGGGCGGCGCCGAGAACACCCTGCGGTTCACCGGCCGCCCCGGCCTCGACGTCGGCTCGCTCCTCAAGGCGCTGCCGGCCGACTCCACGGCCGCCGAGCTGACCCCGGGCTCCTACCGGGTCATCGGCAAGGTCAACCCGCAGCTGCTGGCGACGGTCACCTCGTGGTGCGCCCAGCACGGCGTGATGCCCGACCGCATCTCGGTGGAACGGCACACGCTGGAGGACGTCTTTCTGGAGCTCACAGGCAAGGAGCTGCGCTCATGATTCCGGCCCGCACATGGATCGGCTGGGGGTCCGGGGGTTATCCCCCGGGAAGGCACAGCCTGGAACTCACAGGCAAGGAGCTGCGCTCATGATTCCGGCCCGCACATGGATCGGCTGGGGGTCCGGGGGTTATCCCCCGGGAGGGCACAGCCTGGAACTCACAGGCAAGGAGCTGCGCTCATGACCACCGCGACCGACACCGGCACCGGCACCTTCACCCCCCGGCCGGGTGCCGCCCCGCTCCCCCGCATGATCGCGGCGCAGGCGGCCCTGGAGACCAGGATGCTGCTCCGCAACGGCGAGCAGCTGCTGCTGACGGTGGTGATCCCGACGCTCATCCTCGTGCTCTTCAGCTCGGTGGACGTCGTCGACACGGGATCCGGCAAGTCGGTCGACTTCCTGGCCCCCGGCGTCCTGGCCCTCGCCGTCATGTCGACGGCCTTCACCGGCCAGGCCATCGCGACCGGCTTCGAACGCCGCTACGGAGTCCTCAAGCGCCTCGCCTCCTCCCCGCTCCCCCGCTGGGCCCTGATGACGGCCAAGACCGCGTCGGTCCTGGTCACGGAGGTCCTCCAGGTGATCCTCCTGACGGTGATCGCCCTCGCCCTCGGCTGGTCCCCGCACGGCAACCCCCTCGCGGTCCTGCTCCTCCTGGTCCTCGGCACGGCCGCCTTCTCCGGCCTCGGCCTCCTGATGGCGGGCACCCTCAAGGCGGAGGCGACTCTGGCCGCCGCCAACCTGGTGTTCCTGCTGCTGCTCGTGGGCGGCGGGGTCATCGTCCCGCTGGACAAGTTCGGCGGGGCCCAGTCCGTTCTCGGCCTGCTCCCGATTTCCGCACTGTCGGACGGCCTGCGGGACGTGCTGCAGCACGGGGCGGGGATGCCTTGGGGAGACCTGGGGATTCTGGCGGTGTGGGCTGTGGTGGGGCTGGGGGCGGCCGGGAAGTTCTTCCGCTGGGAGTAAAGCGGGAACGCAGCGCCGAATCGACTTTCGTCTCCGAATACCCCCGCGGCGGGCCCACTGGTGACACCCTTGGGGTCTCATTTCGGCAAGGGCTACGGAAGGGGAAGAGCCCCCCGTGCAAGAACCTCTGGACCCGTCCGCAAGAGAACATCTGCAGCCGCTGCTGCACGATGTGGTTCTCTGCGTGACCGCACCGGCCTTCACTGCCTCGCCGCGGAACGGGCAGCTGACGGGCACCGGCGTCGACGGCTTCTACGACCACGACCGGCGGTTGCTGCACACACTGCGCCTCCTCGTCGACGGCCGGGAACCTGAGCCCATGGGTGTGCAGCCGCTGGGTCCGGACCGGGTGAAGTTCACCGCCGTTCACCGGTACACGCAGGACGGCACCGACGATCCGTCGGTGATCGTCGAACGAACGCGGACGGCCGGCGGAGAAGAGTCCCTGACGATTCGCAACACCGGTACGCTGCCGCGCCGGCTGCATGTGTCGCTGACGACCGCCACGGACCTCGTGAGCGTCGCAGACGTCAAACGCGGGCACCGTGGCCCGGCCGTACCGTGCACGGCCGGCCCGATGTCGCTGTCCTGGGTGTCCCGCGGAGAACACGCCCAGGTCACCGTGGCGTCCGCACCCGCGCCCGAGGTGTCCGCCGGGCTTGAGGAGGGCACGCTCACCTGGGGTGCGGTGGCCCTGCCCGGGAACTCGTCCTGGACGGCCCGGCTCACCGTGACCGGTGGCGCGGAAACAGCGCCGTCGGACCAACCGGTGGCCCCGCGTACTCCTGCTCCCTGGGCCGAGCCGACCGTGCGCGGCGACGCGCGCCTGGTCGAACTCGTCCGCAGCGGGCTCCAGGACCTGGACGCCCTGCGGCTCGCCGACCCGCTGCGCACCGAACCCGACGGTCCCGAGGATCAGTTCATCGCCGCGGGCTGTCCCTGGTACCTGACACTGTTCGGCCGAGACTCGATCTGGTCGGCGCGCATGATGCTGCCCCTGGGCACGGATCTGGCCCGCGGCACCCTGTGGGCCCTCGCGCGCCGTCAGGGCACGGCCCACGACCTGTTCCGCGAGGAAGCCCCCGGCCGCATTCTCCACGAACTGCGCCCGGCCGACACCGAACACGGCCACGGCCTGCGTCTTCCCTCCCGCTACTACGGCTCCGTCGATGCCACTCCCCTGTTCGTCACTCTGCTCGTCGAGGCCTGGCACTGGGGTCTCCCCGACGCCGACGTCGACGCGCTGCTTCCCTTCGCGGAGCGCGCGATGGACTGGGTCGTACGGAGCTGTCTCCAGGACGAGGACCGCCTCCTGCGCTATCACTCCCGCTCCGGGGGACTGCGCCACCAGTCCTGGAAGGACAGCGCTGACGCGGTCCGTGACGCCGAAGGACGGCATGTGGGACCGCCCCTGGCCGTGTGCGAGGTCCAGGGGTACGCGTACGAGGCCGCAGTCGGTCTGGCCGGGCTGCTGGAGCACCGGGGCCGTCACGACCACGCCGACGAGCTGCGCTACTGGGCCGGTGCCCTGCGCAAGCGCTTCGCCGAGCTGTTCTGGATCCCGGCCGCCTCGGGGCCCGCTCTCCGCTATCCGGCTGTTGCGGTGGGACAGAAGGGCGAGCCCGTGACCGGTGCCGCCTCGAACATGGGGCACCTCCTGTCGACGGGAATCATCGACCCCGCCGCATGCGCAGACGTCGCCGCCTGGCTGGCCGCGCCCGGCCTGAGTTCGGGCTGGGGACTGCGCAGCCGGTCGGCGGACATGCCGGGCTTCAATCCGTTCAGCTATCACGGCGGCGCTGTGTGGACACACGACACCGCCATCGCCGTACACGGTCTGTGCTCCACCGGACATCGCCGCGAAGCGCTGGTGCTCGCCGAGGGGCTGCTCGACGCGTCGGCGCACTTCGACCACCGGATGCCGGAGCTCTACGGGGGTGAGACGCGGGAGCGGTTCTCCCCGCCTCCGCTCCCCTACCCGGCCACCTGCCGGCCGCAGGGCTGGTCGGCGGCTTCGGGAATGGCGCTGCTCACGGCTCTGCTCGGGCTGCGGCCCGATGCCTCCCGACGTGTGCTCACCGTCGCCCCCGCCCACCCGGCGCCGCTTCTGGTGGAGGGGCTGGTGCTGGCCGGACACACCCTGGACGTGGAGATCACCGCCGCCGGAGAGGGCAAATGCTCCGTGCTCCCTGACGGCTGGCGGGTGGAGAACGGCTGAGTCCGGCTGTCGTACCCGTGTCGTGCCCGGCTACGCCCGCATGGCGAGGAGGCGTTCGTACTCGTCGAGCATCGGGTCCACATGGACGTGCCCCAGATCGAAGTGCGCCCGCACATGGGCGCGCCCCGCGGCCCCGGCCCGCCGAGCCAGTGACGGGTCGGCGAGCAGCCGCCACACCTCGTCCGCGAACCTGGCGGCCAGCGCCTCCTCGCTCTCCCCGGCGCTCGGTGTGACCAGAGTGCTGCCGCTCTCTCCCAGGCCCCCCACCGCCATGACGACCACCGGACGGGCGGCGCACATCGCCTCCAGCGGAGCGAGACCCATGGGCTCCGCGAAACGCGACGGGTACACCACGACCGCGGCTTCCTCGTACAGCTTGCGCATGTCGTCGACGCCGGCTTCCCTGAACTCCACGTCCCGGCCCGGTCCTTCCTCCAGACCGCACTCGCGGATCAGCCGGCGCAGCCGTGCCCGGAAGCCCTCGGCCTCGTGCCGGAAGTCCACGGTGGTGGAGGGATTGGTCAGCACCAGCCGGGGCCGGACCGCGGAGCCGTGCCGCGAGAGGCTCCGGCCACGGACGATGATGTCGTGCACCATGCGAATGGCCAGCTCGGCTCCCTTCTTGGGAACGAGCCGGGCGGGCAGGAGCACAATGGGCCGGGAGCCGGTCTCCTCCAGTTCGGGAATGTCCATGAAGGCGCTGGTGTCGACGCCCAGGTAGGTACGGCTGACGGGCTGCGCGAGCACGTCGGCGCATTCGCCGGCCAGGAAGTCCGACACCGCGTGGTGGGTGTCCCACACAGCGCACTCCCTCGCCATCCGTTCGTCCTCGGGATGACGTCTGAGATTGTGGTAGGTGTGCGGCAGCGCGAGCCCCAGTTCGTCTTTGAGCAGCCGCAGGGCGCGGGCGGGAACCGCGGAGAACTGGTGCAGGTTGTGCCCGTGCACCAGACGGATACGGTCGCCCGGCACGGCGAGTTCGGTACGGAACCAGTCACGCATCTCATGGACGGTCGCGCCGCTCTGCCGATGCGGTCGCGCCAGATCCAGCAGATGGTGCTGCCGGATGCGAATCCCGTCGCCCGGTGACCGGGCCCCCGTCGTCCCGGTGAAGACGGTGACCCGGTGGCCTCTGGCCGTCAGAGCTCTCGCATACGACCACAGATGGGTCTCCACTCCCCCCACGCAGGGCGGGAACGCCCAGTGCAGGAGCCCGATGTGGATCCCCTCCCGCGCCACGGTTTCCTGCCCTCGGGTTGTCTGCTGCCGAACCACCGCACCTCCGGGTGTTGGGACCTCATCGCCGTCCCGGCGCGCTCCGCACCGGGCCGCTTCGCTCATCTCTGTTCGCGCCGACGGCCAACGGGGACAATGGACAGTACTGCGGGCGGTTTCGGGGGGCGCCATGGCACTTGGCTACACCAGCAGGTCAGTTGTCACGCATCGACGGCTCAAGATCGCCATGACCTATGCCACGGGTGCCGGGGCGGCCTTTCTGTCCGTGATCGCACAGGCCACTCATGGCACAGCCCTCCTGTCTCTCGCCGCGAGCGCCGGCGTGTTGGGCGGGGTGTCCGCGATATCGGGCTACAGCGTCCATCGTCCCAGAACCGGGCGTCGCACATCCCATCTCAACGCCCCGGTCCGGTCGGAGCCGTTCGTGGGAAGGGACGAGGAACTCCGGCTCGTTTCAGACAAATTGAGGCTCCAGGAGGACAGACCCAACGAGTTACGGATCTGTGTGATCCACGGCATGGGTGGTGTCGGCAAGACAGAGCTGGCCGCTCACTTCGCCAAGAAGCGGTGGGACGAGACCCGAGCGCTCGTCTGGTGGCTCAAGGCGTCGGCCTACGGGCTCCTCACCAGCCAGCTGCTGGAGCTGGCCGACTTCCTGGACGTCCCCGGGCACGAGTCGAAGAGCGTGGTCCTCAACCGGCTGTGGAGCCGGCTGAGAGAGGAGCCGGACTGGCTGCTGGTGTACGACGACGTCCAGGACAGAAGCCTGGGGCCGCTGCGCAACGAGCGGGAGGACATGCGTCCCTTTCTCCTGCCCACGGACGTTCCGGGCGCGGTGGTGATCACCACTCAGGTGATCAACGTCCTTGACCAGTACGACATAACAGCGGAGCGGATCGGGCTTCGCCAGCTCGGGCCGGAAGACGGACTGGCGCTCCTGCAGGCGCGGATCAACGTCCGGGACGACGGCCCCGGCGATGCCGACGACACCCGGGTGCTCGACGAACTGGGCAGCGCCCTCGGCTGGCTTCCGCTCTCCCTCGTCCAGGCCGGCAGCTACATCGACACGGAAGGTGTGCCCGCGAAGGACTACCTGCGCAAGCTGCGGGAACACCCGAGCATCGGCGCCGACGCGGATGCCACGATCGGCCTCGCCATCGCACGGGTCGTCGATGCGGAGCCCAGGGCCGAGGACCTCCTGCGCCTGTGTGCGTTCCTGGCTCCCGAGGGCATACCACGGCGGCTCCTGCGCGATCCGCAGTTCCGGCCGCTGGTTCCGCCCTCGCTGCGGAACCTGCTGGCGGAGGAGCACGGTTTCGCCAAGGTGACACGGCTGCTGCGTGATCGCTGGCTGCTCAGCGTCGGCAAGAGCGGCCAGGGCGCCGCGGAGCACTACAGCATGCACCTCCAGATCCAGCGGTCCGTGAAGGAGGGCATGGACGCGACGGCGCGTGTGATGTGGGCGCAGACGATCGTGCGGGTCGTGGAAGCCGCCTTCGCCCAGGCGTCCGGTGCACCGTCCGAGCAGGCCGACGGCGAGATCGGCAGGGAGAGTCTGATGCCGCATGTCCAGGCCATCCGGCGGGCCGTGGAGGAGGACGGCGCATGGGCCACCGACCCGCACGGGGACAGGCCGGCCCGCGAGGCGCTGGCACGTCTGATGCACCAGGCAGGGGACTACCAGGAACACCGCGGGGTGTACCAGCGGGATGTCCTCTCCTACTACGCGCACGAGGCCTCGATACGCGTGCACGGGATCGGCGGTGACCGTGAACGCATCCAGTCCCTGCTGGACGTGGCACGCCAGAAGTACCGGCTGGCCGATCTCGAGGCCGCGGAGGAGGAGTGCGGCTCGGTGGACGGGGAATGCGGCGCCGCGCTGTCGGGGGTCATGCCCGAGGAGGAGCGATCGGGACTGCTGCGGCTGCGCGCCGAGTGCCTGTTGCTCCAGGCGGACGTCCTGCGTGAGCGGGTCAAGTTCACCGAGGCCGAGGAGGCCGTGACCGAGGCGGTGGGACTGTTCGGGGAAGGGGGCCCTGAGTGGCTGGGGCTCGACCGGGCACGCATCGAGATGAGGCTCGGGCAGATCCACCGCAACGCCGGGCACCTTTCGCAGGCACTCGACCACTACGGCAGAGCCGAGACCCTGATACCGCCGCATGACGGCGAAGAACCGTCCGAGTACACGCTCTTCCGTGCCGAACTCGTCTTCTGCAGGGGGATCCTGGAGCAGGACCGGGGGAACCTGCAGGCGGCGGAGGAACATCTCCGTCTGGCACTCTCACGTTTTCCGCCCAACCCGGCGAGCGACAACTTCGAGACCGCCCAGATCGAGAAGTTCCTGGCCGACGTGGTGCGGCGACGCAGCGAAGCCACCCGCGCGCTGGCCAGAGGACGCCGCTCGCCGCTCGTGCGCCTGCGGCTGCGGCGCAGTGCCATCCGGCAACTGCGGGAGGCGGACCAGCTGCTGTCGCAAGCCGTGGACCAGCACAGGAAGCGCCGGGAGGCGGAGAACCACAAGTACGCGGCCTGTCTCAACAAGCGCGGATCACTCCGTCTGGCCCAGGGCCGGACGAAAGAGGCGGAGAAGGACCTCCTCAAGGCGGAGGCCATCTACGTCAGTGCCTACAAAGCGGACCACCCCTACCGGGCCAAGACTCTCGCGCGGCTGGCCGAGGTTCTGCTGGTGGCGGGTCCCCCAGGCCGCAAGGTCAGGCTGGCGACCGGCGACGAGTGCGATGCCGGAGAGGTCCTGGTCATGGCCGAGCGCATCTTCGTGACCCAGCTGGGCCCTCACCATCCGGTTCTCGTGGCGGTGTACGAGCGCCTGGCCCGCTGTGCCCACGACGAGGAAACCGCAGCCGGCCTGCGTCGGCGCGCCGCTCACATCCGGGAGGTGACACGGAGCGCCGACGGGTGACCGACGGCCGCGCGCACGCCGAACCCCGACCGCAGAGGTGTTCGTCTTGAAGAAGCAAACGACAGCGACGAGCGGGCGCCCGCGGAAGCGGAACCCGTGGATGGGCCGGTACGCCGTAGCGGCCTGCCCGGTCACGGCCCCGGTGATCGTTGCCGACCGCTTGGGCACGCCCGCGCTGTGGGCCGTCCTCTCGGTGGCTGTCCTCCTCGCCGTCACTTCCGGTTTCTCCATGCGACATCCGTCCGGACCCGGCGGGAGCCCCACGGCGAGGGAGCGGGCCGCCCTCCCCGGACCACCCCACAACCTGCCCGTTCTCAGCACGTACTTCACCGGCCGCGCCGCCGAGACCCAGCGCATCGTGGGCGTGCTGCGCGGCCCGGACCGCGGACGCCGACGGGACGAGCGGCCCGTGCCCCGTGTCTGTGTGCTGTACGGGGCAACCGGCGCAGGCAAGTCCGAACTCGCCGTGGCCTACGCCCGCGACCAGTTGGACCGGCACTCGGTGACGTGGTGGCTCAACGCCTCCGGGCCCGACGCGCTGCGCACGGAGTTGCTGGAGTTCGCCCAGTACGTGGGCATCCACGACCAGGAGAGCAAGAACGTCGTCCTCATGAACCTGTGGCGCTGGCTGCGCGACCAGCGCAACTGGCTGCTCGTGTACGACGGATGGCCCGCCTACGAGGACGAGCTGCGCCGCCTGCTGCCGTCGGAGGGCGACGGCGAGGTGCTGATCACCACTCAGCAGCACCAGGGGTGGGACGGCCTGCGCGCGAGCCACGTCGAACTCCGGGTCTTCCAGGGGAACGAGGGCATCGAGTTCCTGCGGCGGCGCTTCGGCATCGAGCCGAAAGAGGACTCGGAGCAGGACCTGGAGGCCTTCACCCGGCTCGGCCGTCGGCTCGGCTGGCTGCCGCTGGCCCTCGAACAGGCAGCGGCCTACATCGTCCAGGCGGAGACGACCGTGGTCGAGTACCTGCGCGACCTGCCCGGCGGAGCCTCGGTCGAGGACACCGTCCGGCTCGCCGTCTCCCGCATCTCGGAGACCTCTCCCGCCGCGGTGGATCTGCTGCGGCTGTGCACGTTCCTCGCCTCGGAGGACGTGCAGAAGACCATGCTGATGCAGTACCGGTCGGTCCTCCCGGTCCGGCTGCGGACGGTGATGGCCGACCCGGTCACCTTCAACCGCGCGGTTCTGCTGCTGGTGGACCACTCCCTGCTGACACGCAGCGGGGACTGGCGCGACGGATCCGCCGCCTACGGCATGCACCCACGCGTCCAGACCCTGATCCATGACGGGCTGAGTCTGGCCGAACGCCTGGAGTGGTCCCAGGCGGCTGTGCGGCTCGTGGAGGCCTGCTTCCCCACGACTCCGGACCTGCTGGCGTCCAGGCCGGTGTGCGAACGGCTGATGCCGCACGTCGAGGCCGTCATCGACAAGCTCGCCTGGGGCGACGACGCCGACGGCGGGCTCGGTGCGTCCCAGGACCCCGAGGCGCTGGCCCGGCTGCTGCACCGCGTCGGCGCCTATCAGGAGCACCGCTGCGACTGGGTGCGTGCCCTGGACTTCTTCGAACGGGAGGCCGAGCTGCGCGAGATCGGCAACGACGGCGACCTCCTCGGCCGGGCGACGGCGCGGTACGCCGTGGCCCGTCAGCACTTTCTGCTGGCCAGTCTGGACGACGCCGAGCGGGAGTGCCGCCTCGCTCTCCGGCTCTGCGACGGCCACGAGGAGGAGGCGTTTCTCCGGTTACGGGCCAGCTGCCAGCGGCAGCTGGGAGGCATCATGCGCGAGCGCAACCGCTTCTCGGAGGCACTGTCGGCGGTCCAGACCGCGGTCGAGATCTACGAGGGTCAGGCGTGGCGGGAGGAGAGCCTCGACTGGGCCGTCGCCGAACAGGAGATCGGCCTGATCCACCGAAACGCGGGGCACCTCACCCAGGCCGCCGGCCACTACGAGCGGGCAGAGCGGCGCATACCCAGCCGAGGCATCCAGGAGCCCCCCGACTACACGGTGTTCCGCGCCATGCTCCAGCGCGATCTCGGCATCGTCGCCCAGGACAGGGGACAACTGGAGCACGCGGAGGAGAGGCTGACCGAGGCCCTGACGGTGTTTGGCGCCCATCGGGGACCGGAGGACTTCGAGACGGCCCAGATCGCCAAGTTCCTGTCGGACGTGCTCCGTCGGCGCAGCGAGAGCCACAAGGAGCAGGCACGCCGCAGCCTTCGCCTCCTGCACCGCCGCGACCTGAGCCGCCGGGCCCGCGCCGAGCTGGACCGGGCCGAGCGGCTCCTCGGCCCGGTGGTGGAGCTGCACCGCAAACGCAGCGAGACGGAGGAGCACAGGTACGCGGCGTGCCTCAACAAGCTGGGCTCCTTACGGCTCGCGCAGGGCCGGACGGCCGAGGCGAGGCGGACGCTGGAACAGGCCGAGGCGATCTACCTGCGGCTCTACGGCGAGCGGCACTACTACCGCGCCAAGTCCCTGACCCGGCTCGGTCCCGTGCTGCGCGCCCAGGGCGACGGCGGCGCCGCGGAGCGTGTGCTCCGGGAAGCGAACGGGATCTTCCGGGCGGCCCTCGGTGACGACCACCCCGCGCTGATGGCGGTGTGCGAGCACCTGTCCGACTGCGCCTCGGACCGCGGTGACCACGAGGAGGCCGGCCGGCTCCGGCGCGAGGCGGCCCGCATCCGCCGGTCGCTGTGACACCGGGATCCCGATCCCCGACCCTCGTGAACGCATGCACAAGCAGCCCCCTACCATGGTGCCCGTGCCAAAACTGACCCCCACCGACCTCGTAGCGGCGCTGCGCAACCCGCTCGCCTTCATTGCCGATCGCTGGACCCCGGATCCCCGGACCGTCCGGCGGGCGGCGCTCGCCGCGCTCGTCATGTCGGTGGTCATCGTGGTCACCGGCGGCGCGGTGCGCCTCACCGGCTCCGGCCTCGGCTGCCCGACCTGGCCCGAGTGCACCGACGGCTCGCTGACCCCGACGACCGCGCTGAGCTACCACAGCGCCATCGAGTTCACGAACCGCATGCTGACCTACGTGCTGTGCGCCGCGGTCGGCTGGGCGATCATCGCCGCCCGGTCCGAGAAGCCGTACCGGCGCAGTCTGACCCGGCTGGGCTGGGCGCAGTTCTGGATCGTGATGAGCAACGCGGTCCTCGGCGGCGTCGTGGTGCTCGTCGGCCTCAACCCGTACACCGTCGCCGCGCACTTCCTGCTGGCGACGGCCCTGATCACGGTCGCCGCCCTGATGTGGCAGCGCACCCGTGAGGGTGACGGGGAACCGCGGCCGTTGGTCGGCAAGGCGGTGCAGCAGCTGGTGTGGGCGCTGGTGGTCGTGACGCTGCTGCTCATCACGGCCGGCACGGTGGTGACCGGCGCGGGACCGCACCCGGGCGACTCCGGCGACGTCGAGCGCATCGACGTCAGCTGGTCGGGCGTAGCCGAGCTGCACGCGGTGTTCGCCTGGATCGTGGTGTCGCTGACCTTCGCGCTGTGGTTCTTCCTCAAGGGCGTCGACGCGCCCCAGGGACCGCGGGACCGCGTCCGCGACCTGTTCCTGATCCTGCTCGGTCAGGGCGTGATCGGGTACGTCCAGTACTTCACGCACCTGCCCACGGTCCTGGTCGGCCTGCACATGTTCGGCTCCTGCCTGGTGTGGATCGGCGTGCTGCGAGTCCTGCTGTCCCTGCGGGAACGCGCCGACGTCGCGGCCGACGCCGGTCTGCCCGTTCAGTCGTACGACACCGACGCCGACGCCGTGAGCGCGTCGATCGCCGGACCCAGGTAGTCCCGGGTCAGCCGGGCCCGGCGCACCGTCCACTCCTCGGTGGGCGGCGCGGGGTCGCCGTAGCGGCGGCTTCGGATGTCCTCGACGACCTCGGCGGGCGCGCCCAGACCGGGCAGCAGGTCCAGGGCCTCGCGTTTGGAGATCAGGCGGCCCTCGCGTGCGGTGACGGTGGCGCGGGCGAAGGTGATCATGCCCAGGTCGACCCAGACGTCCCGGGTCCACAGCGGGGCCTTGTCGACGACGGGCCGCCAGTAGTCCCGCTGGTCGCGGACGACGAAGTCGCCGAGTTCCCGGTCCGTCACCGGTGGCAGCAGCCCGGCGGGCTCCTGGCCGTACAGCACCCGTCCGAAGGCGTGCAGCTCACGCCGGGTCACCAGACTGACCGGCCGCTTGAACAGCTGCTCGTACGCCCAGGTCAGATGGGACCGGGCGGGGTCGGCCGCGGTCGACGGGGTCAGATAGGTGCAGTGCAGGACGGCGGCGAGCGGCAGCGCGCGCAGCCGGGCGTGCGCTACGGCGATCTTCCATACGACGGCCGGGGTCACCGGGCCCGGCAGCACCGCGATCAGGTCCAGGTCGCTGCGGCCCTCCCGGTAGTCGTCGCCCGCGGCGAGCGAGCCGTGCGCCCACACGGCCACGGGGTCCAGTGCCGACAGTTCACGGACGAAGCGCGCCAGTAACGTCTCGGTCTCCATGCGCTCAGTCTGTACAGCTCACCCCAGGCCGTACACCCGTCTCGCGTTCCCCGCCGCGATCAGCCTGGCCACGCGTTGTGCGTCCCCGAGGGACCAGGCGCCCTCGGCGACCCAGGTGCCCAGCACCCGGGCGAGGGACTCGCGGAAGAGGCGGGCGCCGACCACGTGCAGCTCGGGCAGGCCGTGGGCGCCGCTGGAGAAGAGGATCTTGCCGAAGGGGGCCAGTTCCAGGAGCTCGGCGAGGATCGTGGCGGCGCGGGCGCCGGTGCGGACCAGCGCCGCGCCCGAGTCGGCGTAGACGTGCGGGAAGACGCCGGCGAGATGGGCGGCATGGCGGTGGTACGGGTAGCCGTGGAGCAGGACCAGGTCGGTGCCCAGGCCCGCGGTGGCGCGGACGAAGTCGGTGAGCAGGACCGGGTCGGTGCGGTCGATCCGGGCACCGGGCTCACCGAGGCCCGCGTGCAGCTGGAGGGGGAGGCCGGAGGCCACGGCGATCCAGAGCAGGTGCCGTAGCAGGACCGGGTCGGTCAGCTCGCCGCCGACCCGGCGGGCCGCCAGCCAGCGGCCGGCCGCGCCTCTGACCTCGCCGGGGCCGGGGGGCTCGGGGGCCAGGGCCAGGCCGTGCCGGAGACCGGCGACGGAGGTGAAGGCGACCGCGTTCGCCGCCGCGCCGTGCACCGACTCGGCGAGGTTGGCGAGGAAGGACTCGACGGTGCCGGAGGTGTCGGCGACCTGCTCGGCGAGCAGTTCCAGGCGGACGATCTCGCGGGCCTCCGCGTCGCCGGTCGAGGCCATCTCGGTGGGACCCGTGAGGTCGCCGGGGAGGCCGGTGTCGACGAGGTAGGTGGTGATGCCGCTGCCGCGCAGGAGACGGCGGCCGGCCTCCAGGACGCCGAGCTCACGGCGCCGGGCCAGGTAGCGGGCCGGTGCGCAGTGGGGTTCCAGGCCGAGGAGCGGGGGGCACCAGCGTCGTACGGCGAAACCGGTCTGGGTGTCGAAGAGGGTGGTGCCGGCGGCCGGGGGGCCTTCGGTACGGGCGAGCTGGGCCTCGAAGGTGCCCAGGCCCAGCTCGGTGCGGAGCACTCCGTGGCAGTACTGGTCCACCAGGGACGGCGTTTCGATCATCCGGGCTCCCGTGTGGACGGCTGCATGTCCGTCTTAACGGGTGAACCGGGATGGAGGTCGCGGTCGGGGGTGGGTGGTACCGGTTGAATGGCGGCTGCGGGCCGGATGGGGCTGGTCGCGCCCACGCGGCGGAGCCGCATATCAGATACAGCCCCGCGCCCCTTACGGGGCGCCTGTTCAGCCGCCGATCTGAATGCCGGCCATCCGCTTCCACTCGTACGGGCCCGTCTGGACCTTCGCCGCGAACTCGCCGTCGAAGGACTCGTGGACGGTGATGCCCGCCTTCTCCACTGCCTGCTGGGCGATCTCGGTGCTCGGTGCCACCAGGTCGCCCCAGCCGCCGTCCTCGCCGACCAGGACGATGCGGGCGCCGCGTTCGCCGATGTAGGCCACCTGGCCCTCGGCGCCGCCGTGGGCCTTGGCGAAGGCGCTGATCTCCTTGGCGAGGCGCGCCACCTTGCGCTCGGCCTTCTGGTCAACCTGCTGCGTGTCTGCCATGGACAGGATGCTACTCACGAGTAGATCCACTGGCGAGGGCAGGGCGGTGTGATGTGGGTCCGTGCGGTCAGCGCAGGAAGGGGTCCACGGCCACCGCCACGAACAGCAGCGACACATAGGTGATCGACCAGTGGAACAGCCGCATCTCCTTGAGCTTCCCGCCCGTGACCTCCGCCTTCGCGCGGTTCTGCAGCCCGTGCGCCTCCCACAGCCACCAGCCGCCCGCCACCAGGGCGACCAGCGTGTAGAACCAGCCGGTGTAGCCGAGGGGGGTGAGGAGCAGGGAGACGCCGACCATCACCCAGCTGTAGATGACGATCTGCTTGGCGACCACCTTGTTGGAGGCGACGACCGGCAGCATCGGCACGCCCACGCGCGCGTAGTCGTCCTTCACCTTCATGGAGAGCGGCCAGTAGTGCGGCGGCGTCCAGAAGAACATGACGAGGAAGAGGATGACCGGCGCCCACGACATGGAGTCCGTGACGGCCGACCAGCCGATCAGCACCGGCAGGCAGCCGGCGATGCCGCCCCACACGATGTTCTGCGAGGTACGGCGTTTGAGGATCATCGTGTAGACGACGACGTAGAAGAGCAGCGCTCCGAGTGACAGCCAGGCACTCAGCCAGTTGACGGTGAAACCGAACAGCAGTGTGGAGACGACCGCCAGGGTGATGCCGAAGGCGAGGCACTCGCGCGGGCTGACCATGCCGGTCACCAGCGGACGCTGCGAGGTGCGGTCCATCAGCGCGTCGATGTCCCGGTCGATGTACATGTTCAGCGCGTTGGCGCCGCCCGCCGAGAGGTAGCCGCCGAGGCAGGTGAGCAGCACCAGCGTCAGGTCGGGCACGCCCTGCTGCGCCAGGAACATCACCGGAACGGTGGTGATGAGCAGCAGCTCGATGATCCGCGGCTTGGTCAGCGCCACGAAAGCTTTGACACGGGCCCCGAACGGCCGGTGGCTCGGGCTCTCGCTCGCACCGAGCACCCCCGCTGGACGGGATTCGACGGCCGTCACGCACACCCCTGACAGAGAACTCCCAGCGAGCCCCGCCGTGTGAACTGACGGTAAAGGCTCGCGCGTACCACGCCACTTTAGACGTTGCCCATACCTCGACCTTCGCGGGGGTGGGGTCGTGTTGGAGGGCGTCTCGGAAGAGGGGGGAGGGGGCTCGGTTGAGTAGTCAGATGAGCGGTTCCGTATTCATGTGCCGAATGCCTTCTCGGCCAGTCGGGAGGCGGATCCCCGAGAGTCCCGGCAGTCTGGAAACACTCGAAAAAATGCACGTCCTTACGGGGGTAGGCTCGACAACGGCCGGTGGGCACCCAGTGCACCGGCAGCCGGTGCCGGCGTGTGCCCGAGGACCGGTAACCGAACATGTGGAGAGGAGCCCTGACCCAGGGTGAGCACCAAGCCGACCACCACAGACCTCGACTGGACCGAGTTGGACCAGCGGGCCGTCGACACCGCCCGCGTCCTGGCCGCCGACGCCGTACAGAAGGTCGGCAACGGCCATCCGGGTACGGCGATGAGCCTGGCGCCGGCCGCGTACACCCTCTTCCAGAAGGTGATGCGGCACGACCCGTCCGACCCCGACTGGGTGGGCCGCGACCGCTTCGTGCTGTCCGCAGGTCACTCGTCGCTGACCCTCTACACGCAGCTCTACCTGGCCGGTTTCGGCCTGGAGCTGGAAGACCTCGAAGCCTTCCGCACCTGGGGCTCGAAGACCCCCGGTCACCCGGAGTACGGCCACACCAAGGGCGTGGAGACCACCACCGGTCCGCTGGGCCAGGGTGTCGCCAACGCCGTCGGCATGGCCATGGCCGCCCGCTACGAGCGCGGTCTGTTCGACCCGGACGCGCCGCAGGGCGAGTCCCCCTTCGACCACTTCGTCTACTGCATCGCCGGTGACGGCTGCCTCCAGGAGGGCATCTCCGCCGAGGCGTCCTCGATGGCCGGCCACCAGAAGCTCGGCAACCTGGTCCTGCTGTGGGACGACAACCACATCTCGATCGAGGGCGACACCGAGACGGCCGTCTCCGAGGACACCGTCAAGCGGTTCGAGGCGTACGGCTGGCACGTGCAGCGGATCGCCCCGAAGCCGGACGGCGACCTGGACCCGCACGCCATCTACAACGCGATCGAGGCCGCGAAGAAGGTGACGGACAAGCCGTCCTTCATCGCGATGCGCTCGATCATCGCCTGGCCCGCCCCGAACGCGCAGAACACCGAGGCCGCCCACGGCTCGGCGCTCGGCGCGGACGAGGTCGCGGCCACCAAGCGCGTCCTCGGCTTCGACCCGGAGAAGAGCTTCGACGTCGCCGAGGAGGTCATCGCCCACACCCGCCAGGCCGGGGAGCGCGGCGCGGCCGCCAAGGCCGAGTGGGAGAAGTCCTTCCAGCTGTGGCGGGACAACAACGCCGAGCGGGCCGCCGAGTTCGACCGCATCGCCGCGGGCGAGCTGCCCAAGGGCTGGGAGGAGAAGATCCCGGTCTTCGAGCCCGGCAAGGGCGTCGCGACCCGTGCCGCCTCCGGCAAGGTGCTCCAGGCCCTCGGCGCCGTGATCCCCGAGCTGTGGGGCGGCTCCGCCGACCTCGCCGGCTCGAACAACACGACCATCGACAAGAACAGCTCGTTCCTGCCGGCGGACAACCCGCTGCCGGGCGCGAACCCCTACGGCCGCACCATCCACTTCGGTATCCGCGAGCACTCCATGGCCGCGGAGATGAACGGCATCACCCTGCACGGCAACACCCGTGTCTACGGCGGTACGTTCCTCGTCTTCTCCGACTACATGCGCAACTCCGTGCGGCTGTCGGCGCTGATGCACCTGCCGGTGACGTACGTGTGGACCCACGACTCCATCGGCCTCGGCGAGGACGGCCCGACGCACCAGCCGGTCGAGCACCTCGCCTCGCTGCGCGCCATCCCGGGCCTGAACGTGGTCCGCCCGGCCGACGCCAACGAGACCGCGATCGCCTGGCGCGAGATCCTCAGGCGCTACACGAAGGTCTTCGGCAAGGGCGCCCCGCACGGCCTGGCGCTGACCCGCCAGGGCGTGCCGGTGTACGAGTCCAACGAGGACACGGTCAAGGGCGGCTACGTCCTCTTCGAGGCGTCCGGCGGGACCCCCGAGGTCATCCTCGTCGCGACCGGTTCCGAGGTGCACGTGGCCGTCGAGGCGCGCGAGCAGCTGGAGGCCGACGGCGTGCCCACGCGAGTGGTGTCCATGCCGTGCGTGGAGTGGTTCGAGGAGCAGGACCAGGCCTACAAGGACGCTGTCCTGCCGCCGTCCGTGAAGGCGCGTGTGTCGGTCGAGGCGGGTATCGGCCTCACCTGGCACAAGTACGTCGGGGACGCCGGCCGGATCGTTTCCCTGGAGCACTTCGGTGCTTCCGCCGACGGCAAGGTGCTCTTCCAGGAGTTCGGCTTCAATGCCGAGCACGTCGCCGCCGAGGCGAAGAAATCGATCGCCAAGGCCCGGGAATCCATCACCGCCGCCCAGCGCTGACGCTATATACGACACGTAGGAGATGTAATTCCATGACAGACGCACTCAAGCGCCTCTCCGACGAAGGCGTCGCGATCTGGCTGGACGACCTGTCGCGCAAGCGGATCACGTCCGGCAACCTCGCCGAGCTGATCGACCAGCAGCACGTCGTGGGCGTCACCACCAACCCGACGATCTTCCAGAAGGCGATCTCTTCGGGCGACGGCTACCAGCAGCAGGTCTCGGACCTCGCCGCCCGCAAGGTCACCGTCGAAGAGGCCATTCGCATGATCACCACGGCGGACGTCCGCGACGCCGCCGACATCCTGCGCCCGGTGTTCGACGCGACCGACGGCCAGGACGGCCGCGTGTCGATCGAGGTCGACCCGCGGCTCGCACACCACACGAAGGCGACGATCGCCGAGGCCAAGCAGCTGGCCTGGCTGGTCGACCGCCCCAACACCCTGATCAAGATCCCGGCCACCAGGGCGGGTCTGCCGGCGATCACCGAGGTCATCGGCCTCGGTATCAGCGTCAACGTCACGCTGATCTTCTCGCTGGAGCGCTACCGCGAGGTCATGGACGCCTACCTGGCCGGTCTGGAGAAGGCCAAGGAGCGCGGCCTCGACCTGTCGCTCATCCGTTCGGTGGCGTCGTTCTTCGTGTCCCGCGTGGACACCGAGATCGACAAGCGCCTGAACGATGTGGGCACCGACGAGGCCAAGGCGCTGCGCGGCAAGGCCGCCGTCGCCAACGCGCGCCTCGCCTACCAGGCGTACGAAGAGGTCTTCTCCACCGCTCGCTGGAGCGCGCTGGAGAGCGCGGGCGCCAACAAGCAGCGTCCGCTGTGGGCCTCCACCGGCGTCAAGGACCCGGCGTACAAGGACACCCTGTACGTCGACGACCTGGTCGCGCCGAACACGGTGAACACCATGCCGGAGGCCACCCTCGTCGCGGTCGAGGACCACGGCGGCATCACCGGCGACACGATCACGGGCACGTACGAGCAGGCCCGCGCCGACCTCGACGCCGTCGAGAAGCTCGGGATCTCGTACGACGACGTGGTCCAGGTACTGGAGGACGAGGGCGTCGAGAAGTTCGCGGCGTCCTGGAACGACCTGCTCAAGTCGACCCAGGCGGAGCTGGAGCGCCTGGCCCCCTCGGAGGGCTGAACTCTGTCAAGCAGCAACCCGCTGCGTGACCCCGCAGACCGACGGCTCCCGCGCATCGCGGGGCCGTCCGGTCTGGTCATCTTCGGCGTCACGGGCGACCTCTCCCGTAAGAAGCTCATGCCCGCCGTCTACGACCTCGCCAACCGGGGTCTGCTGCCGCCGGGCTTCTCCCTGGTCGGCTTCGCCCGCCGTGAGTGGGCCCACGAGGACTTCGCCGCCGAGGTCCACGACGCCGTCAAGGACCACGCGCGCACGCCGTTCCGCGAGGAGGTCTGGCAGCAGCTCATCCAGGGGATGCGCTTCGTCCAGGGCACCTTCGACGACGACGACGCGTTCGAGCGGCTGCGCTCCACCATCGAGGAACTGGACAAGGCGCAGGGCACGGGCGGCAACTTCGCCTTCTACCTGTCCGTCCCGCCGCGCTCCTTCCCGGTGGTCATCCAGCAGCTGAAGAAGCACGGGCTGGCCGACCAGTCGGGCGGCTCCTGGCGGCGCGCCGTCATCGAGAAGCCCTTCGGCCACGACCTGAAGTCGGCCGAGGAGCTCAACAAGGTCGTGCACGAGGTGTTCGAACCGGACCAGGTGTTCCGGATCGACCACTACCTCGGCAAGGAGACCGTCCAGAACATCCTGGCGCTGCGCTTCGCCAACACCATGTACGAGCCGATCTGGAACCGGTCCTTCGTGGACCACGTGCAGATCACCATGGCCGAGGACATCGGTATCGGCGGCCGCGCCGGCTACTACGACGGCATCGGCTCGGCCCGTGACGTCATCCAGAACCACCTGCTCCAGCTCATGGCCCTCACCGCCATGGAGGAGCCGGCCTCCTTCGACGCGGACGCGCTCGCGGCGGAGAAGGAGAAGGTGCTCGGCGCGGTACGGCTGCCGAAGGACCTGGGCCGGTCGACCGTGCGCGGCCAGTACGCGGCCGGCTGGCAGGGCGGCGAGAAGGTCATCGGCTACCTCGAAGAGGACGGCATCGACACCAAGTCGAAGACCGACACCTACGCGGCCGTCAAACTCGGCATCGACAACCGCCGCTGGGCGGGCGTCCCCTTCTACCTGCGCACCGGCAAGCGGCTCGGCCGCCGCGTCACCGAGATCGCGGTGGTCTTCCAGCGGGCCCCGCACTCCCCCTTCGACCACACGGCGACGGAGGAACTGGGCCAGAACGCGATCGTCATCCGCGTCCAGCCCGACGAGGGCATCACGGTCCGCTTCGGCTCCAAGGTGCCGGGCACCTCGATGGAGATCCGGGACGTGTCGATGGACTTCGCCTACGGCGAGTCGTTCACCGAGTCCTCACCCGAGGCGTACGAGCGGCTGATCCTGGACGTGCTGCTGGGCGACTCCAACCTCTTCCCGCGCACGGAGGAGGTCGAGCTGTCCTGGAAGATCCTCGACCCGATCGAGGACCACTGGGACAAGCACGGCAGGCCCGCCCAGTACAAGTCCGGCACCTGGGGCCCCGCCGAGGCCGACGAGATGCTGGCACGAGACGGACGGAGCTGGCGCCGCCCATGAAGATAGACCTCACGGACACCACGGCCGGCAAGGTCAACAAGGCGCTGGTGCAGGGCCGCCGGGCCATCGGCACGCCCGCCGTGGGCATGGTGCTGACCCTCGTCATCGTCACCGACGAGGAGAACGCGTACGACGCCCTGAAGGCCGCCGGCGACGCCTCGCACGAGCACCCCTCGCGCACGCTGGTCGTCATCAAGCGCGTCTCCCGCTCCCCCCGCGACCGTACGGTGTCCCGCCTGGACGCCGAGGTCCGGGTGGGCGCGGACGCGGGCTCCGGCGAGACGGTGATCCTGCGCCTGTACGGCGAGGTCGCCGACCACGCCGACTCGGTCGTGCTGCCGCTGCTGCTGCCGGACGCGCCGGTCGTCGTCTGGTGGCCGGTGAACGCCCCGCTCGATCCGGCGAAGGACCCGCTGGGCGCCCTCGCCCAGCGCCGGGTCACCGACACCTACTCCTCCGAGCAGCCGGTACGGGAGCTGTCCGCCCGCGCGGACGCCTACACCCCCGGCGACACGGACCTGTCCTGGACCCGGATCACGCCCTGGCGCTCGATGCTGGCGGCGGCCCTGGACCAGGTGGTCTGCGAGGTCAAGGCGGTCGAGGTGGAGGGCGAGGAGTTCAACCCGAGCTGCGAGCTGCTGGCGATGTGGCTCGCGGACCGGCTGGACGTCCCCGTCAAGCGCTCGCTGTCGGCCGGCCCCGGTCTGACCGCGGTCCGGCTCGACACCAGCGAGGGCGCGATCGCCCTCGACCGCGCGGACGGCTCCCTCGCCACCCTGTCCATCGACGGCCAGCCCGACCGTGCGGTGGCGCTGAAGCGGCGCGACACGGCCGAGCTGATCGCGGAGGAGCTGCGCCGGCTCGACCCGGACGACACCTACGCGTCGGCGCTGCGGTTCGGCGTGGAGCGCCTGAACGCGTCGGCGGCCCCGGCTCCGGCCGCTGCTGAACCGGCAGCGGTACCGGCGGCTGCGGCCGCCCAGGCCGTTCCGGCCGCCCAGGGCTCCGAGCCGCCGGCCAAAGGAGAACCGGCCGTCGAAGCCGCTGCCGCGGAAGCTCCCGCGCCCGAAGCGGCGGCGAAGGAACCGCTGAAGAAGAGGGCGAAGGCGACATGAGCACCCCCCAGCTGGTCGTGCACCGCGACAAGGAGCTGATGGCGCAGGCCGCCGCGGCCCGGCTGATCACGAAGATCGTGGACGCCCAGGCCTCCCGGGGCGAGGCGTCCGTGGTCCTCACCGGCGGCCGCAACGGAAACGGCCTGCTGGCGGCCCTGGCGGCGGCCCCGGCGCGGGACGCCATCGACTGGAGCCGGCTCGACCTGTGGTGGGGCGACGAACGCTTCCTTCCCGAGGGCGACCCGGAGCGCAATGTCACCCAGGCCCGTGACGCCCTGCTCGGCCAGGTCCCGGTGGACCCGAAGCGCGTGCACGCCATGCCCGCGTCGGACGGCCCCTGGGGCACGGACGTGGACGCGGCGGCCGAGGCCTACGCGGCGGAGCTGGCCCGCACGGCCGGCCCCGAGAACCACGGTTCGGTGCCCACCTTCGACGTCCTGATGCTGGGCGTCGGCCCGGACACCCACGTGGCCTCGCTCTTCCCGGAGCTGCCCGCGGTCCGGGAGACGGAACGCACGGTGGTCGGCGTCCACGGCGCCCCCAAGCCGCCGCCGACCCGTGTCTCCCTCACCCTCCCCGCCATCCGCTCGGCCCGCGAGGTCTGGCTGCTGGCGGCGGGCGAGGACAAGGCCGAGGCCGTCGCCATCGCCCTCTCGGGCGCGGGCGAGATCCAGGCCCCGGCAGCGGGCGCCCAGGGCCGCCAGCGCACCCTGTGGCTCCTGGACGCGACAGCGGCCTCCCAGCTGCCACGCTCGCTGTATCCGCCGGCTTCGCCGTGACGAAGTACTGAAAAAGAACCCGTACGGCCCGGACGGCCGTACGGGTTCTTCTGTGCCCGGCCTAACGCCCGCGCAGTTCCCGGTACCTGGCCACCAGCGCCGTCGTCGACGCGTCCAGGCCGGGTACCTCGGTGCCCTCGGTCAGCGCGGGCTCGATGCGCTTGGCGAGGACCTTGCCCAGCTCCACGCCCCACTGGTCGAAGGAGTCGATGTTCCAGACGGCGCCCTGGGTGAACACCTTGTGTTCGTAGAGGGCGACGAGCTGGCCGAGGACGGACGGGGTGAGTTCCTTCGCGAGGATGGTCGTCGTCGGGTGGTTGCCCTTGAAGGTGCGGTGCGCCACCTGCTCCTCGGCCACGCCCTCCGCGCGGACCTCGTCGGCCGTCTTGCCGAAGGCCAGCGCCTGCGTCTGCGCGAAGAAGTTCGCCATCAACAGGTCGTGCTGCGCCTTGAGTTCACCGCTCAGCTCGGCGACCGGCTCGGCGAAGCCGATGAAGTCCGCCGGGATCAGCTTGGTGCCCTGGTGGATCAACTGGTAGTACGCGTGCTGGCCGTTGGTGCCGGGCGTGCCCCACACCACCGGGCCGGTCTGCCAGTCGACCTCCTTGCCGTCGCGCGCCACGTACTTGCCGTTGGACTCCATGTCCAGCTGCTGGAGGTAGGCGGTGAACTTGGAGAGGTAGTGCGAGTACGGCAGCACCGCGTGTGACTGGGCGTCGTGGAAGTTGCCGTACCAGATGCCCAGCAGGCCCAGCAGGAGAGGGACGTTGGACTCGGCGGGGGCGGTGCGGAAGTGCTCGTCGACCAGGTGGAAGCCGTCGAGCATCTCGCGGAAGCGGTCCGGGCCGATGGCGATCATCAGGGAGAGGCCGATGGCGGAGTCGTAGGAGTAGCGGCCGCCGACCCAGTCCCAGAACTCGAACATGTTGGCCGTGTCGATGCCGAAGTCCGACACCTTCTCGGAGTTCGTGGAGAGGGCGACGAAGTGCTTGGCGACCGCTTCCGGGCCGGCCTTCAGCTCGGTGAGGAGCCAGTTGCGGGCGGAGGTCGCGTTGGTGATCGTCTCGATCGTGGTGAACGTCTTGGAGGCGATGATGAAGAGGGTCTCCGCCGGGTCCAGGTCGCGGGTGGCCTCGTGCAGGTCGGCGCCGTCGACGTTGGAGACGAAGCGGACCGTGAGGTCGCGGTCGGTGAAGCTGCGCAGCACCTCGTAGGCCATCGCCGGGCCGAGGTCGGAGCCGCCGATGCCGACGTTGATCACGTTCCTGATGCGCTTGCCGGTGTGGCCGGTCCAGGCGCCGGAGCGGACCCGGTCGGCGAAGGAGCTCATCTTGTCCAGGACCGCGTGCACCTGCGGCACCACGTTCTCGCCGTCGACCTCGATCACCGCGTCGCGCGGGGCGCGCAGGGCGGTGTGCAGCACCGCGCGGTTCTCGGTGACGTTGATCTTCTCGCCGCGGAACATGGCGTCCCGCAGGCCGAAGACGTCGGTGGCGGCGGCCAGCTCCCGCAGCAGCCGCAGCGTCTCGTCGTTGACCAGGTGCTTCGAGTAGTCGATGTGGAGGTCGCCGACCTGGAGGGTGTAGCCCGTGCCGCGTCCCGGGTCGGCGGCGAACAGGTCCCGCAGACGGGTGTCGGCGAGCTCCTCCCGGTGCTTGGCGAGCGCGGTCCACTCGGGCGTCTGGTTGAGCCTGGTACGGCCGTCTGCGTTCATTCCGACTTCAGCCTTCTTCCTTGCACCTGTCCTGTTGCGTGCCTGTGCCGCTGCCGTTCCAACCTAGTTGATCAGCTCGGGGCACGGCCTGCCGTCGCGTTGTCCCGCGGCGCAACAACAGGTACGTCCGGCTTGCGCACCGGTATCAACGAGGTGACGGCCAGCCCGAAGAGGGCGGCGGCCAGCAGCGCGGGGCCGTTCAGGCCGTAGGCTGCCGCGACGGCTCCGCCGAGCAGGGCACCGAGCGGCGCGCCGGACGTGGAGGAGGTGCGGAAGGCGGAGGCGATCCGGCCGGTCATCGACTCGGGCGCGCGTTGCTGCATCAGCGTGACCTGGTTGACGTTCCACACCATGTTCATCGCGCCGAGCAGCAGCATGCCGGCGACCAGGGCGCCGAGGTGCCGGACGGTGCCGATGAGAAGCAGGGCCGACGTCTGGACGGTCCCGGCGACCAGCAGGGCCCGCACCCGGCCGGTGCGGCGGGCGATGCGCTGGGCGAGGAAGCCGCCGGTGATGCTGCCGGCCGAGTACGCGGTCATGGCGGCCGCGTATCCCGCGGTACCGGCGTGCAGCCAGCGCGTCACGTGCAGTACCAGGGTGGCGATCAGGGCGCCCATGCCGATGTTGCAGAGCAGGGTGGCGACGCAGGTGGCCCGCAGGGCGCGGTCCTGCCACAGGGCGCGCAGACCCTCGCCGATCTCCGTGCGCAGGGTGCTGCCGGCCGGGCGTGGCGCTCGCTCCGGCGGCCGTGTCCGGAGGGAGGCGACCAGGGCGGCGGCCGCCAGGTAGGTGCTCGCGTCGGCCGCGAAGGGCATGAACGCGCCGGCCGTCAGGAGCAGCGGCACGAGCGGGGCCCCGAGCAGGCCGCCGGCGATCTGCTGGCCGGTCATCAGCCGGGCGTTGGCCCCGCCCAGGGCCTGCCGGTCTACCAGGGAGGGCAGCAGGGCCGTGGAGGCGTTGTCGAAGAGCGTCTGCAGGGTGGTGAGCGCGAAGGCGAGCAGGAGCAGCAGCGGGATCGAGGCGTGACCGAGTGCCACGGCGAGTGCGAAGGCGGCGACGAGCAGTCCTCGTACCGTGTCCACGGCCCACATGGCGCGCCGCTGGTCCACCCGGTCCGCGACGGCACCGCCGAGCAGCCCGAACAGCAGCCACGGCACATAGCCGCAGGCGGTCACCGAGGCGATGGCGAGCGGGGCGTCGGTCAGACGCGCGGCCAGCAGGGGCAGCGCGGACGTCCGTAACGCGTCTCCGAACCGGGAGACCACGGCTGCCGTCCACAGCCGCCCGAATCCCCCGCGCCACACGGGTGTCGCCTCGCCCGTCGTCATCCTCGCCCCCTCACGATGCGCCGATGCACAAACCGTAGAGGGCACCACTGACAACGGGCCGGGCCCCGGCCGCGGAGACAGCTCCGGCCAGGCGCCTTGTGGGCACCCGGCCGGCCTCAACTCCTAGATCTCGCCCCGCAGTTTGGCGAGCGCCTCGGCGAGGATCGCCTCGCCGTCCGCGTCGCTGCGCCGCTCCCGTACGTACGCGAGGTGCGTCTTGTACGGCTCGGTGCGCGGCGGGTCCGGCGGGTTGTCCCGGTCCTGGCCGGCCGGGAAGCCACAGCGCGGGCAGTCCCAGGTCTCGGGCACCTGCGCGTCGCTGGCGAAGCTCGGCTGCGTCTCATGCCCGTTGGAGCACCAGAAGGAGATGCGCAGACGGGGCGCGGACTCACCGCGCTCGGCCTCGCCCATCGGCCCCGCCCCGACCCGGCTACCTCGGATCGCGTTGCCACTTGCCACGGTCGTAACTCCCTGCGTGATGGTGCCGCGAAGCGAGTCGGCGTGTCGCTTCGTTGCGAGCGCCTCAGTCTACGTAAGGCCCAACGCGCGTCCAGTGGTGGGAGTTACCGCCCCCGCACCTAGACGCAAGCCCCATGATAGGCCGCGCTCAGGTGCGCGTACCGAACATGGGGCCTTACGTACAGATTGTGCGTGTGTGCGAGTCGCGGATCAGCTGTTCGTCTTCATCAGGAGACCGAGGACCACGATGCACGCGAACCACAGCAGACCGATGATCAGGGTGATCCGGTCCAGGTTCCGCTCGGCGACCGAGGAGCCGCCGACGGAGGACTGCATGCCGCCACCGAACATGTCGGAGAGGCCGCCGCCCTTGCCCTTGTGCATCAGCACCAGCAGCATCAGCAGCAGGCTGAAGACGATCAGGGCGATCGAGAACCCCAAAACCACGGCTGGACCAACTCTCTCGGATTCGGATGAACGACGGGGACAAAGCGGCAAGCCACCTTGTCCCCGCAAGGGTACGACGGATCGTCCCCGAGGCCTACTCGCTCGGCCTGATCACTGATCGCGGAAGCGCACGATCTTGACGAATTCGTCCGCGTCCAGCGAGGCACCGCCGACCAGGGCGCCGTCGATGTCGGCCTGCGCCATGATCTCGGCCACGTTGCCTGCCTTGACGGAGCCGCCGTACTGGATGCGGACCTGGTCGGCCAGCTCCTGGCTGTACAGCTCGGCGAGCTTGGCGCGGATCGCGGCGCAGACCTCCTGGGCGTCCGCGGCGCCGCAGACCTTGCCGGTGCCGATGGCCCACACGGGCTCGTAGGCGATCACGACCGACTCGGCCTGCTCGGCCGGGAGGTCCTTGAGGCCGCCCTCGACCTGGGCGAGGGTGTGGGCGACGTGGTTGCCCGCCTCGCGGACGTCCAGCTCCTCGCCGACACACAGGATCGGGGTCAGACCGTGCTTGTAGGCGGCCTTGACCTTGGCGTTCACGATCTCGTCGGTCTCGGCGTGGTACTGGCGGCGCTCGGAGTGGCCGATGACCACGTACGTGCACTTCAGCTTGGCCAGCATCGGGCCGGAGATCTCGCCGGTGTAGGCACCGGAGTCGTGTGCCGAGAGGTCCTGGGCGCCGTACTTGATCTTGAGCTTGTCGCCGTCGACCAGGGTCTGCACGGAGCGCAGGTCGGTGAAGGGCGGCAGGACGGCGACCTCGACGGCCTCGTAGTCCTTGTCGGCCAGGGCGAAGGCGAGCTTCTGGACGTGCGCGATGGCCTCAAGGTGGTTGAGGTTCATCTTCCAGTTGCCCGCCATGATCGGCGTGCGAGTGGTCATACGGGGTCAGTCCTCCAGTGCGGCGAGGCCGGGGAGCGTCTTACCCTCGAGGTATTCGAGGGAGGCGCCGCCACCGGTCGAGATGTGTCCGAACGCGTTCTCGTCGAAGCCGAGGATGCGCACGGCGGCTGCGGAGTCCCCGCCGCCGACGACGGTGAAGCCCTTGGACTCGACGAGGGCCTGGGCGACCGCCCGGGTGCCCGCGGCGTAGTCGGGGTGCTCGAAGACGCCCATGGGGCCGTTCCAGAAGACGGTGGCCGCGTCGGCGAGCTTCGAGGCGTACAGCTTGCTGGTCTCCGGGCCGATGTCCAGGCCCATCTGACCGGCCGGCATGGCGTCCGCGGCGACCGTGCCGGGGTTGGCCGGAGCCTTGCCCGACAGGTCCGGGAACTCGGGAGCGACCAGGGTGTCGACGGGCAGGACGATCTCCACGCCGGTCTTCTCGGCGCGCTCCAGGTACTCGGTGACGGTCGCGAGCTGGTCCTCCTGGAGGAGGGAGCTGCCGACCTCGTAGCCCTTGGCCTTGAGGAAGGTGTAGACCATGCCGCCGCCGACGAGGATGCGGTCGGCCTTGCCGAGCAGCTGGTCGATCACGGCGAGCTTGTCGGAGACCTTGGCGCCGCCGAGCACCACCACGTAGGGGCGCTGGACGTCCTCGGTGAGCTTCTTCAGGACACCGACCTCGGTGGCGATCAGGTAGCCGGCGTAGTGCGGCAGCCGGGCCGGGAGGTCGTAGACGGAGGCGTGCTTGCGGTGCACGGCGCCGAAGCCGTCGCCGACGTAGACGTCCGCCAGGGCGGCGAGCCGGTCGGCGAACTCGCCGCGCTCGGTGTCGTCCTTGGAGGTCTCGCCGGCGTTGAAGCGCAGGTTCTCGATGACGGCGACCTGGCCGGGCTGCAGGCCGTTCACCGCGTCGTGGGCGGCGGGGCCGACGGTGTCCTGGGCGAACGCGATCGGCGCGTCGAGCAGTTCACCGAGCCGCTCGGCGGCCTGGAGCAGGGAGAACTTCGGGTCCGGGGCGCCCTTGGGGCGGCCCAGGTGCGAGGCGACGACCACCTTGGCGCCCGCGTCGGCCAGGGCCTTGACGGTGGGCAGGACGGCACGGATGCGGCCGTCGTCGGTGATGAGACCGTCGGCCATCGGCACGTTGAGGTCGGCGCGGACGAAGACCCGCTTGCCGTCGACCCCTTCGGCGAGGAGTTCGTCGATCGTCTTCATGGTTGGGGACTCCTACAGGAGGGCTCTTGATCGTACGAGGACTGATCGAACCGTATGTCGTCGGGTCGATCCTTACGTGCGTCAGGGCCCGGGCGGCGCGACCGTGCGCTGCCCGAGCCCTGCTACCGCATCGTGGTGCCTGTTCGGCCGATCAGAGCTGGTCGCCGACGAAGACCGTGAGGTCGACGAGGCGGTTGGAGTAGCCCCACTCGTTGTCGTACCAGCCGAGGATCTTCACCGTGTTGCCCTCCTGGACCATGGTCAGGGAGGAGTCGAAGGTGCAGGAGGCCGGGTCGCCGACGATGTCCGAGGAGACGATCTCGTCCTCGGTGTACGCCAGGTAGCCCTTCAGGTCGCCGTCCTCGGAGGCCTTCTTGAACGCGGCGTTGACCTCGTCCTTGGTGACCTCGCGCTGCAGCGTCACGACCAGGTCGGTGGCGGAGCCGGTCGGGACCGGGACGCGCATGGCGATGCCGTCCAGCTTGCCCTTGAGCTGCGGGAGGACCAGCGCGGTGGCCTTGGCGGCACCGGTGGTGGTCGGGATGATGTTCTCGGCGGCGGCACGCGCGCGACGCAGGTCCTTGTGCGGGAAGTCCAGGATGCGCTGGTCGTTGGTGTACGCGTGCACCGTCGTCATCAGGCCCTTGACGATGCCGAAGTTCTCGTCGAGGACCTTCGCCATCGGCGCCACACAGTTGGTGGTGCAGGAGGCGTTGGAGATGACGTGGTGGTTGGCCGCGTCGTACTTGTCCTGGTTGACGCCCATCACGATGGTGATGTCCTCGTTCTTGGCCGGAGCCGAGATGAGGACCTTCTTGGCGCCGCCGGCGATGTGCTTGGCGGCGTCTTCCTTGTTGGTGAAGATGCCGGTCGACTCGATGACGATGTCGACGCCCAGGTCGCCCCACGGGATGTCGGCGGGGTTGCGCTCGGACAGCACCTTGATGGTGTGGCCGTCGACGGTGATCGTGTCGGCGGTGTGCGACACCTCGGCCTTCAGGCGTCCGAGGATCGTGTCGTACTTCAGCAGGTGTGCGGTGGTCGCGGTGTCACCCAGGTCGTTGACAGCCACGATCTCGATGTCAGCGCCCTGCTCCAGCAGCGCGCGGAAGTAGTTGCGACCGATACGACCGAAGCCGTTGATGCCTACGCGGATCGTCACGAACCGATCTCCTCGTTGGTACGCCGGCCATGCGGTGCCGGCGAGCTGTATTTGGGATGTCCCCGACCACCCATGACCCTACCTCCCTGAGGCTCCCGCGGTGACATCCAGATGCCCCATACACGGCGAGGCGGTCCGTACCCGCCAGTAGGGGTACGGACCACCTCGGATCGATGGTCGTTTCACACCGTTTTGTCACGGAATGCCGACCGGTTTTTACCGCCCTTTCACTCGTTCGTGAGCGGGTCGGCTCACATGTCGAGTGCCGTCGGCGTCAGTTGTCGAGTGCTGTCAACGCCTTCTTCACCAGAGCGGCACGATCGGCCGCGGAACTGACCTGTTCCAGGCCGAAACCGAGCAGCACGGTGCGGTCGGTGGTGATCGCGCCGTACGTCTTGAACAGGGCTCCGGTGCGCGTCCAGTCCTTGAGGACGGCCGGGCTGCCCGCGGGCGGTCCGGTCACGCTCCAGGGGCCGAGGGAGGTCTCGAAGCCCTCGGTCTCGGTGGCCGTGCCGCCCACCACGAGCGAGGCGTCGTCGACGAGGACGCCGTGCCCGCCGGTGCTCGGGTCGGTGATGTAGCCGATGGAGACCTCGACGGACTTCCCCGCGTAGGCGCTCAGGTCGAAGCTCACCGGCTGCCAGCCCGCCGAGCTGCCGGTGAAGCTGTTCCACGAGCCACTGGTGCCGCTCGCGGTGCACTGGTTGTCCGCGATGGTCAGGTAGTGCTTGAGCCACGGATGCTCGGCGATCAGGAAGCCGGCCCCGCACTCGCTCGGTACGGTGCTGCTGGTGGCGCCGCCCTTCTCGGGGAGGGTCGTCCAGTCGTCGGCGCCGACGACGTGCGCCTCGACCACCGCGTGGTCGTAGCCGGGTTCGGTGTCCCACAGCAGCTTGGCGCTGAGGGTCGGCTGCTGGGACGCGGTGACACCGGTGAGGTCGATGGTGCGGGTGAGGCGCTTGTAGGCGTCGTCGGTGTGGACGGCCGCGGCCATGTACGACCCCGAGTACGGCCCGTACGGGTTGACGGTGCCGGCGAACTGGCCCGCGCCCGCGCTGGCGAACTGGGGGTAGGTGCCGGGCGAGAGCTCGTCGGAGGTGACGGCGTAGGTGCCGGCCTTGTCGAGCGGGTTGGCGGACGTGCCGCTCAGGGCCCCGCTGAAGCCGTCCAGCGTGCCGGAGCCGGCGAAGCCGGTGGCCCCGGGTGTCGACGTACGGGAGTAGGCGCCCAGGTAGTACTGGCTGAAGTCGTTCGACGGGGTGCCGTCGCCGAGGTTCACGCTGCCGCCGGCCAGCTCGCCCGCCTCGATCAGCTTGCCGCCCTCGTTGAGGTAGGCGCGCAGCTGGAGCTGGGTGTCGTTGCCGGGACCGCTCGTGCCCGAGTAGTGGACGACGGTCCTGAAGTGCTTCAGCACGCCGAGCGCGTCGGGCGCGCCCTGGGTGGCGACGTCCCAGACGACCGCCTTGTGCCCGGCCGCCTTCAGCGCGTCGGCGTAGGTCTGCGCCTGGGTGGCCTTGGCACCCTCCTCGGCGACCACCAGGGTGTCCGCCTTGGGCCGCTCGGCGACGGTGTACGTGAAGTGCGAGCTGGAGACCTTCTTGCCGCTCTTCGTCTCACCGGTGAACCACACCTCGACCTTGTCGCCCGGGTCGCCGTCCTTCACCTTGGCCCGGTACTCGTCGAAGTAGAGGTTGTCGCCGCCGCCGTACGTCTCGCCGCCCTTCCAGGGCTTGAGTGCCCTGTCCAGCGTGCGGCCGCCGTTGACGCGGTACTTGAGCTCCTTGTCGCGGATCGCCTTGCGGACGACGACGGAGACCTCCTGGTCGGCGCCGCGCGAGTACGACGTGGAGAACGTCGCCGGCGTGAAGTCGGCGGCGCTCAGGCCGACCGAGGAGCTCGGCTGGTCGGGGTGGGCGGCGGTCTCGGCGACGGAGAGCGCGAAGGGGATGTTCTTCTCGAACTCGTCCTGGATCAGCTTCGCGTCGTCCGGGAAGTTGAAGACCGACTGGCAGTCGGCGGCGTTCCAGGCGTCGTTCGGGTCGATGTTCGAGGCCGTCTGGCAGGTCGACATCTCGGGGGTGAACATCGCCATGCCGTTGACGTTCGACGCGTGGCCGTCCGCCTCGCCGTTGGTCGTGTACAGCTCCGAGGAGACCTGCGAGTGGTAGCCGGGGATCGCCGGGTTGTCCGGGGTGCCGGCGAGCGCCTTGTAGAGGACGTCGTCCGGGGTCGGGGTGGCCACCTGCCAGCCGACGCCGTAGAGGAGGAGTTCGGCGGCGGAGTGGTAGTTGATGCCGTACGTGAACCCGATCCGCTTCTCGAAGTCGTCCAGCGCCCTGGTCTCGGGCTCGGACTCGGGGCTCGCGCCGCGGTAGGTCTCGCTGGTGGGGTTGGGGGACGAACCCTCGTCGTCGTAGCCCCACTTGTAGCCGAAGTTGCGGTTGAGGTCGACGCCGTCACCCGTGCTGATGACACCGTCGCCGTTGACGTCCCGCAGGTTCTTGCGCCACAGGCGGGTGTCGGAGTTCTGGAAGGTGTAGTCGTAGCCGTCGGGGTTGGCGGACAGCACGAACCACAGCTCGGTGGAGTCGACGATCTTCTTGATGCGCTTGTCGGTGCTGTAGTTGTCCAGGTAGTAGTGCATCAGCCGGCGGGTCATCTCCGGCGTGATCCATTCGCGTGCGTGCTGGTTGGACAGATACAGCACGGAGGGCTTGGAGCCGTCCTTCGACTTCTTCGCGCCCTTGGTCAGTTTGAGCGCGAGGATGTCCTGGCCGCCGACGGTCTTGCCGATGGACTCCACCTTGGTCAGACCGGGGTTGGCCTGCGCGGTCGCGAGGATCTCCTGTTCGAGCCCGCCGCTGCCGCTGTACGGGCGGAACACGCCCTGGGAGGCGTTCTCGACCCGCGCCTCGGCCTTGGCCGACACCGTGTGCTCGGTGAGGCCGACGCCCTGCTTCTCCAGCTTCTTCGCCTGCTGGTCGGTGAGGTACAGCTCGACTTCGGTCTTGCCGGATCCGGTGACCTGGTCGCCGAGTTC
Source organism: Streptomyces hyaluromycini (assembly GCF_002217755.1). Classification (GTDB taxonomy): domain Bacteria; phylum Actinomycetota; class Actinomycetes; order Streptomycetales; family Streptomycetaceae; genus Streptomyces; species Streptomyces hyaluromycini. Next base: position 166,947 of record NZ_BCFL01000018.1, read on the forward strand.
ATGGCCGTCCTGCCCGGCTTCGAGCAGGAGGGGAATCTGTTTCTTGGTGACGTCGGCGTGGAAGACCTTGACCTGGTCGGGGTCGGGTTTCGGGGAACTCCCGGTCTGCGCCTGCGCCATGGGTGCGAGTGCGGCTCCGCCGATCAGGAGCGCGCCGACAGCGAGGATCGATCTCGCTCTGTGTCTCATGTACCCCCCTAGCAGTGGTCCGCCACTGCGGCGAACCCATGCCAGGCTCATGACACTTCATGATCCAGTCAAGGGCGACTCACGGACAGTTCACGGTGGCTTAAAAGGGATGCAAACGCCGGTGCCGACGACCGTCGCGGCCGTCGGCACCGGTGGGTTGACGATGCCTCAGCCTGCGAGGTTGTCGGCCAGCTCCTCGGAGAGGTTGGCCTCGGTGCCCGGGATGCCCAGATCGGACGCACGCTTGTCGGCCATCGCGAGCAGACGGCGGATCCGGCCGGCGACGGCGTCCTTGGTGAGCGGCGGGTCGGCGAGCGCGCCCAGCTCCTCCAGGGAGGCCTGCTTGTGCTCCATCCGGAGCCGGCCGGCCGCCGCGAGGTGCTCGGGAACCTCGTCGGCGAGGATCTCCAGGGCGCGCTGGACCCTGGCCCCGGCAGCTACGGCCGCGCGTGCGGAGCGGCGCAGGTTGGCGTCGTCGAAGTTGGCCAGGCGGTTCGCGGTGGCGCGGACCTCGCGGCGCATCCGGCGTTCCTCCCAGGCCAGCACCGACTCGTGCGCGCCGAGGCGGGTCAGCAGCGCGCCGATCGCGTCACCGTCACGGACGACCACCCGGTCCACCCCGCGCACCTCACGGGCCTTCGCGGCGATGGACAGCCGGCGGGCGGCGCCGACCAGCGCGAGCGCGGCCTCCGGGCCCGGGCAGGTCACCTCCAGTGAGGAGGAGCGGCCGGGCTCGGTCAGCGAGCCGTGCGCCAGGAAGGCGCCGCGCCAGGCCGCCTCGGCGTCGCAGGTGGCCCCGGAGACGACCTGCGGGGGCAGCCCCCGGATCGGCCGGCCCCGGCCGTCCACCAGGCCGGTCTGGCGGGCCAGCTGGTCACCGCCCGCCACCACGCGCACGACGTACCGGGAGCCGCGGCGCAGCCCGCCGGGTGCCATCACGATCAGCTCGGAACTGTGGCCGAAGATCTCCAGGATGTCCCGCTTGAGGCGCCGGGCCGCCATCGCGGTGTCCAGCTCCGCCTCGATCACGATGCGCCCGCTCACGAGGTGGAGGCCGCCCGCGAACCGCAGAATGGCGGAGACCTCCGCCTTCCGGCAGCAGGTCCGGGTGACGGGTAGCCGGGAGATCTCGTCCTTCACCGCTGCCGTCATCGCCATGGGCCGATCCTTCCATGCATCCGAAAAATACGGTCGTACGCGGCGGCCAACAGCTCCGGGTCGTGCCGGGGTGAACCGTCGGTCCGGGCCACGGGGCTCAGCTCGACCGCGGCTCCCAGCCGCTTGGCGGCCTCGGTGAGCGAGTCGCGGTCGGGCACGGCGGCCTCGTCGGCCAGCACCACGTCCAGGGCGAGTTTAGGGGCGTGTCGCCCCAAAACCTCCAAATGACGCTGCGGTGAGAAGCCCTCGGTTTCTCCCGGCTGCGGTGCCAGGTTCAGCGAGAGGACCTTACGGGCCTTGGTCTCGGTGAGCGCGTCGAGCAGATCGGGGACGAGCAGGTGCGGGATCACCGACGAGAACCAGGATCCCGGGCCGAGCACCACCCAGTCCGCGTCCAGCACGGCCTCGACCGCCTCCGGCACCGCCGGCGGGTCGTGCGGCACCAGGTGGACGGACTGCACCTCGCCGGGCGTGAGCGCCACGGTGGCCTGCCCCCGGACGATGTCCACCTCCTCTGGCCGCTCCGGGTCGTGCCCCTTGACCAGGGCCTGCAGCTCCAGCGGCACCGCGGACATCGGCAGCACGCGTCCGTGCGCGCCGAGCAGCTTGCCGACCAGGTCCAGGGCCTGGACGTGGTCGCCTAGCTGTTCCCACAGGGCGACGATCAGCAGATTGCCGACCGCGTGCTCGTGCAGGTCGCCCTTGGACTGGAAGCGGTGCTGGATGACCCGGGCCCAGGTCTGGCCCCAGTCGTCGTCACCGCACAGGGCGGCGAGGGCCTTGCGCAGATCACCCGGAGGAAGCACGCCCAGCTCGTCACGGAGCCGCCCGCTGGAGCCGCCGTCGTCGGCCACGGTGACGACGGCGGTGAGGTCGCCGGTGATCCGGCGCAGGGCGGCGAGCGAGGCGGACAGTCCCATGCCGCCGCCCAGGGCGACCACCTTGGGCTGGGCACCGCGGCGGCGCGGCCGGGCGCCGCGGGCCTCGACGGGACGGCCCGCGCGGGACTCGGGCGCCATCCGGCGCAGCCTGCTCAGCCGTGGAGTGCGCTCGGTCACTCGCGCCCCATGTCCCGGTGCACGACTACGGTCTCCACTCCCTCGGCGGCCAGGCGGGCTGCGAGCTTCTCGGACACGGCGACCGAGCGGTGCTTGCCGCCCGTGCAGCCGATGGCGATCGTCACATAGCGCTTGCCCTCCCGCCGGTACCCGGTCGCGATCAGCCGCAGCAGCTCGGCGTACCGGTCGAGGAACTCCTTGGCGCCCGGCTGGTTGAACACGTACGCCGACACCTCCTCGTTGAGGCCGGTGTACGGGCGCAGCTCCGGCACCCAGTGCGGGTTGGGCAGGAACCGCATGTCGGCGACCAGGTCGGCGTCGACCGGCAGGCCGTACTTGAAGCCGAACGACATCACCGTCGCCCGCAGCTCGGGCTCCTCGTCGCCGGCGAACTGGGCGTCCATCTTGGCGCGCAGCTCGTGCACGTTGAGGCTGGAGGTGTCGATCACCAGGTCGGCGTCACCGCGCAGCTCGCGCAGCAGCTCCCGCTCGGCCGCGATGCCGTCGACGATCCGGCCGTCGCCCTGCAGCGGGTGCGGGCGGCGCACCGACTCGAAGCGGCGGACCAGGGCGTCGTCCGAGGACTCCAGGAAGACGATCCGGCGCGTGACGCCCCGGCTGTCGAGGTCGGCCAGGGACTCGCGCAGGTTGTCGAAGAAGCGCCGGCCGCGCACGTCGACCACGACCGCGATCCGGGCCACGTTGCCCTGGGAGCGGGCGCCCAGCTCGACCATGGTGGGGATGAGGGCCGGCGGGAGGTTGTCCACGACGAACCAGCCGAGGTCCTCCAGGCACTTCGCCGCCGTCGACCGGCCCGCTCCCGACATGCCGGAGATGATCACCAGCTCGGGGATGGCCGCCTCGGGCACCCCGGCCGGAGTGGCATCCGTACTCACTTCACCTCCGTTTTCCTGAACCGCATCCGCTTCCGCTCCCGCTTCCTGCGGCTGATGCTGGCGTGCCTCGTTGTGCGTTTCCTGGGGCTCGCCCTGCGTTTCGCTGAACGCCGGATCTCGCTGTGCTGTGGGCTGTGCGTCGCGCTCGGTCATCTCTCCTGGCCCCGTCGATCGTCCGGGGCGCCCGCGGGTACGGGCTCCCCCGAGGCGTCCGCCGTCGTCTCGGGCGCCTCGTCTTCCCTGTCATCCATGATCTCTCCGGTCGCCGTGTTCACGGCGGGTGCGGCCGGGGCCGCCTGGGCGAGGGCCACGGCGATGGTCTCGGCCGTCTTGCGGCCTATCCCGGGCACTTCCTGGATCTGCTCGATTGTGGCGGACCGCAGCTTCTTCACCGAGCCGAAATGCTTGATCAACGCCTGTTTGCGGGTTTCGCCGAGGCCCGGTACGTCGTCCAGGGGGCCGGCGCGGAAGCGCTTGGCCCGCTTGGTGCGCTGGTAGGTGATGGCGAAGCGGTGCGCCTCGTCACGGACGCGCTGGAGGAGGTAGAGGCCCTCGCTGGTGCGGGGCAGCACCACGGGGTCGTCGTCCTCGGGCAGCCAGACCTCTTCGAGGCGCTTGGCGAGGCCGCAGACGGCGATGTCGTCGATACCGAGCTCGTCGAGCGCCCGCTTGGCCGCGGCGACCTGTGGCCGGCCGCCGTCGACGACCACGAGCTGGGGCGGGTAGGCGAACTTCCTGGGGCGGCCGTCCTCGTCCTTGAAACCGTTGACCGAGCCGGCGTCGGGGTCGGTTCCGGTTTCCGTTCCGGTTTCGGAGGGGGCAGGGGTGCCGGGGTCCATGAGGGCGTCCTCGGCGCCGTCCTCCGCCCACTCACCGGTCCGCTCCTTCTCGGCGAGGTAGCGGCGGAAGCGGCGGGTGATCACCTCGTGCATCGAGCGCACGTCGTCCTGGCCGGCGAAGCCCTTGATCTGGAAGCGGCGGTACTCGCTCTTGCGCTGCAGGCCGTCCTCGAAAACGACCATGGAGGCCACCACGTCGTCGCCCTGGAGGTGCGAGATGTCGTAGCACTCGATGCGCAGCGGGGCGCTGTCCAGGTCCAGGGCGTCGGCGATCTCCTCCAGCGCGCGCGAGCGGGTGGTGAGGTCGGAGGCCCGCTTGGTCTTGTGCAGGGCGAGCGACTGCTGCGCGTTGCGCTGCACGGTCTCCATCAGGGCCTTCTTGTCGCCGCGCTGCGGGATGCGCAGCGAGACGTTGGCCCCGCGGCGGCCGGTGAGCCACTCCTGGACCGGCTCGACCGGCTCGGGCAGAGCCGGGACCAGCACCTCCTTGGGGACGGCGTCCCCCGTCTCCTCGCCGTAGAGCTGCTGGAGGGCGTGCTCGACAAGGGCACCGGTGGTGACGTCCTCCACCTTGTCCGTCACCCAGCCGCGCTGGCCGCGCACGCGTCCGCCGCGCACGTGGAAGATCTGGACGGCCGCCTCCAGCTCGTCCTCCGCAACGGCGATGAGGTCGGCGTCCGTCGCGTCGGCGAGCACGACCGCGTTCTTCTCCATGGCCTTCTTCAGGGCCTCGATGTCGTCGCGCAGCCGGGCGGCCCGCTCGTACTCCATCTCCTCGGCGGCCTCCATCATCTGCTTCTCCAGACGGCGGAGGTAGGTGCCCGTGCGGCCCGCCATGAAGTCGCAGAACTCCTCGGCCAGTTCGCCGTGGTCCTCCGGGGAGATCCGGCCGACGCAGGGGGCCGAGCACTTGCCGATGTAGCCGAGCAGACAGGGGCGGCCGGTGCGGGCGGCGTTCTTGAACACCCCGGCCGAGCAGGTGCGCACCGGGAACACGCGCAGCATCAGGTCGACGGTGTCCCGGATCGCCCACGCGTGGCCGTACGGCCCGAAGTAGCGCACGCCCTTCTTCTTGTGACCCCGCATCACCTGGACCCGCGGGAACTCCTCGTTCATCGTCACCGCGAGGTACGGGTAGCTCTTGTCGTCGCGGTACTTCACATTGAACCGGGGGTCGTACTCCTTGATCCAGGAGTACTCCAGCTGGAGCGCCTCGACCTCCGTGGACACCACGGTCCACTCCACGGACGCCGCGGTGGTGACCATCGTCCGGGTGCGGGGGTGCAGGCCCGCCAGGTCCTGGAAGTAGTTCGCCAGGCGCTGGCGCAGGCTCTTCGCCTTTCCGACGTAGATCACCCGGCGGTGCTCGTCGCGGAACCTGTACACCCCGGGAGAGTCCGGGATCTGTCCCGGCTTGGGGCGGTAGCTGGAGGGGTCGGCCATGTCTCACACCCTACTGGCGAGCACCGACACCGCGACGGGCCTGTGGACAACCGTCCAGGGGACCGGAGGGCCGACGGTCACTTCCGGGAGGCGGAGCCGACGGGACAGCGGGGGCGGCCGGCCCAGGGACGGCAGGGGTAGCGGACCGATGGCAGCTCGCGGGGCCGGCGTAGGCAGGGGTATCCGCCGTCGGAGCGAGGTCTCCGCGTCTCCGGGCAAGCGCCCAGCCTCCCTCTCCCCCGGCGGCCCACCGCCCGCCTGGAAAGCGGATCGCGAAATCGGACACCTCGGCGCCATTGCGAGCCGTTCCGGCATGCCGCACTCGCGGGCCCGGTCCGCGACCGGCGCGGAGCCGCTGGGCCGGTCGTGACGGATCTTGCGCGGCTTCCTCCCCAAATCGGCACCTTCCCCACGAACGATCTCCGGCCTCCTGGCCGACGGCGGCACCGCCGCACCCGCACGATCCCGCCGGTCACGGGGGTCGCGCCTCGGCCAGGTGAGTTCTCTCGACCGGCCGAAGGTGTTGTCGGGGATTGGTCAACACGCTTCAATGCGGGGGAACTCGGGGCCGTGAGCGACGGCCTGCGGACGCGGCGTGCCCAGGTGCGGCCGCCCCGGCGCCGACGGGGTGGCCCCGAACCTCGACAACGGCCTGACCAGCCGTTGCACCCCCCAACAGAGAGGCCCCCTGCATGCGGCACGGCACACAGCACGCGGACGTCGCCACCGCGGAACTGGACTCGGCCCTGCGCGGCGGCCCCTTCCACGTGGCCCTGCGCGCCGCGATCGCCGCCCGTGGGCTGCCGCTCCAGCGCGTGCAGCACCATCTGTCGCGCTACGGCGTAAAAGTGGGCGTCACCAGCCTGAGCTACTGGCAACAGGGCGCCCGCCGCCCCCAGCGCCCGGAGTCGCTGCGGGCCGTCCGCGCGCTGGAGGAGATCCTCCAGCTCCCGGACGAGTCCCTGATCCGGCTGCTCGCCGAGACCGACCAGGATCCGGCCGTGCGCCGCCCCGCCGCCCGTTCGTACCGCTCACTGATCGAGGCCTGTGACGTCCTGGACCGGCTGCAGGCCGAGCTCGGCTGGTCCCTCGACGGCGGCCTGCACACCCTGGGACACCACGAGCGGGTGCGGATCGGCGCCCACCGTGAACTGGCCGCCCGGGAGTCCCAGCACATCGTGCGCGCCCACCGGGACGGCATCGACCGCTTCGTGGCCGTCCACCACGGCGACCCCGGCTGCGCCCCGCAGCACATGACCGTGCACGCACTGGAGAACTGCCGCGCGGGACGCGTCCGTTCGGACCAGGAGACCGGCCTCCTGGTCGCCGAACTCCTCTTCGGCACCCGGCTGCGCTCCGGCGACACCTTTCTCTTCCGCTACGCCGTCGAGGACGGCACGGCCGGTGTCTCACGCGAGTACGTCCGCAGTTTCGGCTTTCCCGGCGGCCAGTACTCCCTTCAGGTGCGCTTCGCCGCCGACGCGCTGCCGACACGCTGCCACCGGTTCGCCCAGCACTCGGCGGCGGCCCCGCGCAGCGGCCGGCAGACCCTGCCGCTGAGCGGGCTGCACCGCTCCGTCCACCTGGTCGAGCCCCGGGTACGGCCGGGCCTCCTGGGGATCGGCTGGGACTGGGATTGAACCGGCGTTGAGCCCCACCCCTCGGATCAGGCGCCGGGTCCCGCCACGATCCGGCCGTCCGCGGCCTTCACCGGCAGTTCGTTCAACGGCTCGGTGGCCGGTGACCGCACCACCTTCCCGGTCAGGGCGTCGAACTCGCTGCCGTGGCAGGGGCAGACCAGCGTCGTGCCCTGGAGCTTGTTGATCGGGCACCCCGCGTGCGTGCAGATCGTGCTGTACGCCTTCAGCCCGCCGTCGGCGGACCGGCTGACCACCACGTTGTGCTCCCGGTAGAGCCGGGCGCCGCCCTTGGCGACCTCGCTCTCGGCTCCGAGGTCGACCGGCGCGGTCGGTGTGGCCTCGGCCGAAGCCACACCGCCGGGTGCCTTGCAGGCGGCTGTCCCCAGCCCGGCGACCGATGTGACGGCCGCTCCGCGCAGGACGGTACGGCGACTCGCGGAGGGACGGGCGGTCACAAGGGACTCCTGGTGGATCGGGACGGTGCGGGACGACACTACCTGGGCGGATCGTCCCGCTTCGGGGTGGGGGGCGCGGTGCCGGGCGTGAGGGTCGGCGGTTCACCGAATGGGACGTAAACGCTTACGCAAGCGTTTACGCGGCCATGTCGCATGGGGTAGCTTCCCGGCCGAAGGCCCCACGGCAGCCCGAGCGGAACCAGGCGGCCCGAGCGGGAAAAGGAGCCCTTGCCCAGGGCGGGAAGCGACGAGGAGAGCCTCCATGCCCACCATGGCCGACGTCGCCCGGAGCGCCGGCGTCTCGGTGGCGACCGTCTCCCATGTGCTGAACGAGACCCGCCCGGTGCTGCCCCACACCCGTCAGGCCGTGCTCGACGCCGTCGAGAGGCTGGGCTACACGCCCAACACCCTCGCCCGCTCCCTGGTGACCAGCCGCACCCGCTCCATCGGGCTCGCGGTGTCGGCGATCAGCAACCCCTACTTCACGGAGATCCTCCAGGGCGTCGAGGCCGCTGCCCTGGAGCACGGCTACAGCCTGCTCATCGCCGACCCGCACGACGACCCCGAGCACGAACGCAAGGTCGTCCAGCTCCTCCACGAACGCCGCGTCGACGGCCTGATCGTCGCCCCTTCCGCCGACCCACGCGCACTCCTCGGTTACCTCGCCCGTCATGCCGTACCGACCGTCCTCCTCGACCGGGTCATCGACGGCCGCGCGGACACCGCCCCGACCTTCGACCAGGTCTGCGCGGAGAACACCGAGCCGATGACCCGGCTCGTCACCCATCTGGCCGGTCTCGGGCACCGCCGGATCGGCCTGGTCGCAGGGCTGCCCGGGCTGAGCACCACCGGCGAGCGGATCACCGGCTACCGGCAGGGCCTGGCCCTGGCAGGACTGGCCCCCGACGACAACCTGATCGTCCCCGGCAACTCCGAATCCGCGGGCGCCGAGCAGGCCACCGCCGCTCTGCTGTCGCTCGCCGCCCCGCCCACGGCACTCGTCACCGCCAACAACGCGATGACCATCGGCGCCCTGCGCACCCTGCGCGCGCAGGGCCTCTCCGTACCGGACGACATCGCCCTGTGCTGCTTCGACGACTTCGCCTGGGCCGATCTCTTCTCACCCCGGCTCACCGCCATCGCCCAGCCCAGCAGGGAACTCGGCGCCGAGGCGGTCCGCGTGCTCCTCGAACGGCTGGCCTCACCCGGCCGGCCCGCCCGGACCGTACGGCTCCCGTGCACCTTCGTGCACCGGACGTCGTGCGGCTGCCGGGAGGAGGACGGCGAGGCGCCTGGAGCCACACGGGCCGCGCGGTCCGAGCGGCCCAGGTACTCCGAGAACCCCGTGCACCCCGAGAAAGGATCCCTCTCGTGATCGTCGTCGCCGGTGAAGCACTGATCGATCTGGTACCGCAGGGCACGGGCGCCCTCGCGGCCCTGCAGCCGGCGCTCGGCGGCGGCCCGTACAACACGGCCGTGGCCCTCGGCCGCCTCGGCTCCCCCACCGCGTTCTGCTCCCGCGCCTCCCACGACGCCTTCGGCGAGGCCCTGCTGGACGGGCTGCGGCGAGCGGGTGTGGACGTCTCCCTCGTGGAGCGCGGCCCGGAACCGACCACCCTCGCGGCCGCGACGATCGACCAGCGGGGCTCCGCCTCTTACTCCTTCTACGTCGAGGGCACCGCCGACCGCCTGTTCACCGCCCCCGCCGGTCTCCCCGCCACGACCCGCGCCGTGTCCTTCGGCACGCTCTCGCTCGTCCTGGAACCGGGGGCGAGCGCCTACGAGGAGCTGATGCGCGATGCGGCCGGGCAGGGCCTGTTCACCGCACTCGACCCGAACATCCGGGCGGGTCTGATCACGGATCCGGACGCCTACCGGGCGCGTTTCAAGAACTGGCTGCCCTCGGTGACTCTCCTCAAGCTCTCGGAGGAGGACGCGCTGTGGCTGGGCGGCACCCCGCACGAATGGCTGTCGGCGGGCCCCTCGGCCGTGGTGATCACCCATGGCGGTGACGGTCTCAGTGCCTTCACCCGCGACGGCACCGTGTACGCCGTCCCCGGTGAGGAGGTCGCCGTCGTGGACACGATCGGCGCCGGTGACACGGTGAACGCGGCTCTGCTGCACGGTCTGGCCGCTCAGGACGCGCTGTCCGCCGAGGCGCTGCTGGAGCTGGGCGCCGACGGCTGGACGAGGCTGCTGCGATTCGCGGCGCGGGCAGCCGCGATCACCTGCTCCCGGGCGGGTGCGGAGCCGCCGTACGCCTCCGAACTCGGGGACCTGTAAGGGACGTTCGGCTTCTTCGGACCCGTTCGACGGATCCATCGGTTCCGCTGAGCTCGCTGTTGAGGAGTCAAGGTTCGTCGTGGCCGCGGGGATCGGGCGGCTGAATATGGAACGAGCGGCGTCCCGCGGGAGGTTCCCGCGGGACGCCGCTCGTTCTGGATCTGCCGGAGCAGGTGACGCGGAGTCTCAGGCCTTGCGGGCCCGCGTCGTCTTCTTCGCGGGCATCGCCTTCTTCACGGCCCCGGCCGCCTTCTTCGTGGCCGTGTTGTCGGCGGTCGTGGCGGTCGCCGTCTTCCTCGCCGTGGACTTCGCCGCGACCGTCTTCTTCGCCGCCGTCCTGCGCGGGGCCTTCACCGAGCTGGCGTCGCTGATGCGGTCGGCGCCGAGGATCTCGCGCAGGAACTTGCCGGTGTGGCTGGCCGGGACGCCGGCCACCTCCTCGGGCGTGCCCTCCGCGACGACGAGTCCGCCGCCGGCGCCGCCTTCCGGACCCATGTCGACGACCCAGTCCGCGGTCTTGATCACGTCGAGGTTGTGCTCGATGACGATGACCGTGTTGCCCTTGTCGACAAGGCCCCCGAGGACCTTCAGCAGCTTGCTGATGTCCTCGAAGTGCAGACCGGTGGTCGGCTCGTCGAGGACGTAGACCGTGCGCCCGGTGGAGCGCTTCTGCAGTTCGCTGGCGAGCTTCACACGCTGCGCCTCACCGCCGGACAGGGTGGTCGCGGACTGGCCGAGGCGGACGTAGCCGAGGCCGACGTCCTTCAGCGTGTTGAGGTGCCGGGCGATCGACGGGACTGCCTCGAAGAACCCCGTGGCCTCCTCGATCGGCATGTTCAGGACCTCGGAGATGGACTTGCCCTTGTAGTGGACCTCCAGGGTCTCCCGGTTGTACCGGGCGCCGTGGCAGACCTCGCACGGGACGTAGACGTCCGGGAGGAAGTTCATCTCGATCTTGATGGTGCCGTCGCCCGCGCAGTTCTCGCAGCGGCCGCCCTTGACGTTGAAGGAGAAGCGACCCGGCAGGTAGCCGCGGACCTTCGCCTCGGTGGTCTCGGCGAACAGCTTGCGGATGTGGTCGAAGACGCCGGTGTACGTCGCCGGGTTCGATCGCGGGGTGCGGCCGATGGGCGACTGGTCGACGTGCACGACCTTGTCCACGAGGTCGTCGCCGTCCACGCGCGTGTGCCGGCCGGGGACGTTCCGCGCGCCGTTGAGCTCGCGCGCCAGGTGCGTGTACAGGATGTCGTTGACCAGCGTCGACTTGCCGGAGCCGGACACGCCCGTGACCGCCGTGAACACGCCCAGCGGGAAGGACACGTCGATGTCCTGGAGGTTGTTCTCCCGCGCACCGTGCACGGTGAGCCGCCGGGACGGGTCCTGCGGGCGGCGGATGTCGGGCAGCGGGATCGCCTTCTTGCCGGACAGGTACTGGCCGGTCTGCGACTCCTCGTTGGCCAGCAGCCCCTTGAGGGAGCCGCTGTGCACGACCCTGCCGCCGTGCTCGCCGGCGCCGGGGCCGATGTCGACGACCCAGTCGGCGACCTTGATGGTGTCCTCGTCGTGCTCGACGACGATGAGCGTGTTGCCCATGTCGCGCAGCCGGACCAGGGTCTCGATCAGCCGGTGGTTGTCGCGCTGGTGCAGACCGATCGACGGCTCATCGAGGACGTACAGGACGCCGACGAGGCCGGAGCCGATCTGGGTGGCCAGACGGATGCGCTGGGCCTCGCCGCCGGAGAGGGTGCCGGCCGCGCGGTTCAGCGAGAGGTAGTCCAGGCCTACGTCGACCAGGAACCGCAGCCGCTCGTTGACCTCCTTGAGCACGCGCTCGGCGATCTTCTTGTCGCGGGCGTTGAGCTTGAGCTCGCCCAGGAAGTCCGCGCAGTCGCTGATGGACATCCCGGAGACCTCGGCGATCGACTTCTCCATGATCGTGACCGCGAGGACGATCGGCTTGAGCCGGGTGCCCTGACAGGTGGGGCAAGGCACCTCGCGCATGTAGCCCTCGAAGCGCTCGCGGCTGGCGTCGCTCTCGGACTCGCTGTGCCGGCGCTTGACGAACGGCACGGCGCCCTCGAAGGGCGTGGTGTACACGCGCTCGCGTCCGTACCGGTTGCGGTAGCGGACCTCGATCTGTGTCTTGTGGCCGTAGAGCAGGGCCTTCTTGGCACGCTGCGGCAGCCCGGCGAACGGGATGTCGGTGCGGAATCCCAGCGCGTCCGCGAGAGCGCCGATCAGGCGGCCGAAGTAGTCCTTGGTGTGGCCGTGCGACCAGGGGTGGATGGCGCCCTCGTCGAGGGACTTGTCCTCGTCCGGGACGATCAGCTCCGGGTCGACCTCCATGCGCGTGCCGATGCCGGTGCACTCGGGGCAGGCGCCGAAGGGTGAGTTGAAGGAGAAGGAGCGGGGCTCCAGCTCCTCGAAGGACAGGTCGTCGTACGGGCAGTACAGGTGCTCCGAGTACATGCGCTCGCGCTCGGGGTCGTCCTCGGGGAGGTCGACGAAGTCGAGCACGACCATGCCGCCGGAGAGGCCGAGCGCGGTCTCCACGGAGTCGGTGAGGCGGCGCTTGGCGGTGTCCTTCACCGTGAGGCGGTCGACGACCACCTCGATGGTGTGCTTCTCCTGCTTCTTCAGGGTCGGCGGCTCGGAGAGCTGGACGGTCTCGCCGTCCACGCGCGCGCGTGAGTAGCCCTTGGTCTGGAGGTCGGCGAAGAGGTCGACGAACTCGCCCTTGCGCTCGCGCACCAGTGGCGAGAGCACCTGGAAACGGCTCCCCTCCGGGAGCTCCAGGACCTTGTCCACGATGGCCTGCGGCGACTGGCGCGAGATCGGGCGGCCGCACTCGGGGCAGTGCGGCTTGCCGATGCGCGCGAAGAGCAGCCGGAGGTAGTCGTAGACCTCGGTGATGGTGCCGACCGTCGAGCGCGGGTTGCGCGAGGTGGACTTCTGGTCGATGGACACCGCGGGGGACAGGCCCTCGATGAAGTCCACGTCGGGCTTGTCCATCTGCCCGAGGAACTGGCGGGCGTACGAGGAGAGCGACTCCACGTAGCGACGCTGGCCCTCGGCGAAGATCGTGTCGAAGGCCAGGGAGGACTTGCCCGACCCGGACAGGCCCGTGAAGACGATGAGCGAGTCACGAGGCAGGTCGAGCGAGACATTCTTGAGGTTGTGCTCGCGCGCGCCACGGACGATGAGACGGTCGGCCACAGCCGGTCCGCACCTTTCTTGAGAGAAGTGACAGGGGCAGGGCCCCGTGCTTCTTCAGACTAGGGGGAGCCACTGACAACGCCGGTCGGATTCCTGGATGCATCAACAATCCCGGACCATCCAGCATGCCCGACGCCGCCACCGACGATATAGCACGCGCATTCGATTTACGGAGCTCGTGCGAAACCTTCACCCGAAGGTGTGGCGGGGCTACTGTCAGCCCCATGACTGATCACGCTCATGACCTGGCGTCTGTACAGGAAGCGACCGAACGACTCCTCACCGCAGTCGCCGCACTGGACAACGCGGCCGGCGCCCGGCCGTCACGGCTGCCCGGCTGGACGGTCGGCCATGTCCTGGCCCACCTCGCCCGCAACGCGGACGCGCTCGCCAACGTCCTGGACGGACGGCCCATGTACACCTCCGCCGGGGCACGGGACGCCGACATCGAGCGGGACGCGCCGCGCGCGCTCGACGTGCAGCTCGACGACCTGCGCGAGAGCCACGCCGGGTTCGGGGCCCGAGCGGCCGAGCCCGCGGACTGGACGCGCACGGTGGAGCTGCGCAACGGGGTCACCGACGCCGCGGCCCGGGTGCCGTTCCGCCGCTGGGCCGAGGTCGAGCTGCACCATGTCGACCTCGGGATCGGGTACGAGCTGGAGGACCTGCCGGAGGAGTTCACGGAGCGGGAGATCGACTTTCTCGCGGAACGCTTCGGCGGGCACCAGGAGGTCCCGTCGACCGGTCTGCGCAGCGACAGCGGCCGGGTCTGGACGACGGGCGGTGGCGCGCCAGGAGGTCCGGTCGCCGTCGAGGGATCCGCCGCCGACCTGCTGGGCTGGCTCGCCGGCCGCCGCGACGGCTCGGCCCTGGTCGTGAAGGGCGGCGCCCTGCCCGCGCTTCCGCCCCTGTAACCCGCGTGCAGCGCGCGGCACATCGGCGCCCGCTCCCCGCTATAGGCTGATCGCCATGACGTACAGCGGAGAGGTGACGGTCGGCGGACCGGCGGACGTGCACGAGCTCAAGGACCTGATGATCACCAAGATCGCGGTCGGGCCTATGGACAACAACGCCTATCTGCTGCGCTGCCGCGCCACCGACGAGCAACTGCTGATCGACGCGGCCAACGACGCGGAGACGCTCCTCGGCATGATCGGTGACGACGGCATCGCGTCCGTCGTCACCACCCATCAGCACGGCGACCACTGGCAGGCGCTGGCCGAGGTCGTCGCCGCCACCGGCGCGCGGACGTACGCGGGCCGGGAGGACGCCCCGGGCATCCCCGTCACCACCGACGTCCTCGTCGGCGACGGCGACGTGATCCGGGTCGGCCGTGTCGAACTGACCGCCCGCCATCTGGTCGGCCACACCCCGGGCTCCATCGCCCTGGTCTACGACGACCCGCACGGTCATCCGCACGTCTTCACCGGGGACTGCCTCTTCCCGGGCGGTGTCGGCAACACGCGCAAGGACCCGAAGGCCTTCGCCAGCCTGATCCACGACGTGGAGACGAGGATCTTCGACGTCCTGCCGGACGAGACCTGGGTGTACCCGGGGCACGGCAACGACACCACGCTGGGCACGGAGCGCCCGCACCTGCCGGAGTGGCACGCGCGCGGGTGGTGAGCGCGGGCGCGGGAGGTGAACGCAGCCGCGGGTGGTGAGGGCGGGCGCGCGTTCCTTCACGCGCGCCCCGTGTGAACAGTTCGCACGCGCCGGCCTCCAGCGCACGCTCCCCGCGCGCGCCGTCGCGCAGTCAACTGGTGGCAGCCCCGCACAGGATGACGGCTCCTGCGCGGTACGGGCCGCCGGTCATCATTCCCCGCCCTCGGCCGGCGGCCCCGGCGTGTCCGCTCCCCCGCGCGCAACGTTCACAAGACCGCAACACCCGTTCCCAGCATGCGGACAAATACCCTCTTGACCTGGACAAACGCGGAGTTCGCTGTCACTCTCCCGCCATGCACCCTGCCCCGAGCGCACTGCGTCGCGCTGCCGCCGCCGTCACCATAGCCCTGCTCGCCACCGCCGTCGGCTGCGCTCCGCAGCCGGACGAGAAGGCGTCCGGCACGTCCTCCTCGTCGGCCGGAACCACCTGTGCCAAGGGCGGACTGGCCACCAAGACCTCCGGCAAGCTGACGATCGCGACCGACGAACCGGCGTACGAGCCGTGGTTCAAGGACGACAAGCCGGCCAACGGCGAGGGCTTCGAGTCGGCGGTCGCGTATGCCGTGGCGAAGCAGCTGGGGTACGACAAGAGCGCGGTCGTCTGGCAGAGCGTGCCGTTCAACAAGGCGTTCGCGCCCGGTGTGAAGACCTTCGACTTCGACATCAACCAGGTGTCCATCAGCACCGAGCGCAAGCAGGCCGTGGACTTCTCGTCCGGCTACTACGACGTGCGCCAGGCCGTCATCGCGCTCAAGGGCAGCAAGGCCGCGAAGGCGACGAGCATCGCGGATCTCAAGGGCCTCAAGCTGGGCGCGCAGGTCGGCACGACGAGCCTCGACTACATCACCGACGTGGTGAAGCCGTCGCAGCAGCCCGCCGTGTACGCCAAGAACGACCAGGCCAAGTCGGCGCTGAAGAACGGCCAGGTGGACGCGATCGTCACCGACCTGCCGACCGCCTTCTACATCACCGCGGCCGAGGTGACGGACGCGAAGATCGTGGGCCAGTTCGAGAACCAGGGCGGTACGCCCGAGCAGTTCGGCCTGGTCCTCGACAAGGGCAGCGACCTCACCTTGTGCGTGAGCGGCGCGGTCGACGCGCTGCGCAAGGACGGCACGCTGGCGAAGCTGGAGAAGCAGTGGCTCTCCGACGCCGTCGACGCCCCGGTGCTCAAGTGACCGTCACGAAGGACGAGTCCGGACAGGAGGACGCGGACGACAAGGGCGACATGCCGGCCGGTGTTCCGGACGACGGCTACGCGCCCTCCGCGCGACGGCTGGAGCGGGAGCGCTACAAGCGTGCCCGCGCCCGCCGCGCCACCGCGATCGCCGCGCTCTCGACGCTGGTCACGGCGGTCGTGCTCTATCTGGTCGTCGTCAGCGCGCCCGGCTGGCCGCGCACCAAGGAGACCTTCTTCAACGGGCAGTACGCGCGCGAGGCGTTGCCGAAGGTCCTCGAAGGGCTGTGGCTGAACGTCCGGCTGCTCGTCATCTGCGGTGCCGCCGTACTGGTCCTCGGCATGCTGATCGCCATCGCGCGCACGCTGCGCGGACCGGTGTTCTTCCCGCTGCGGGCGCTGGCGGCCGCGTACACCGACTTCTTCCGCGGGCTGCCGCTGATCATCAACCTGATGATCGTGGTCCTGGGCGTCCCGGCGCTGCGCCTGCAGGGCGTGACGGTCGATCCGGTGCTGCTGGGCGGTACGGCGCTGACGCTGACGTACTCCGCGTACGTCGCCGAGGTGTTCCGCGCCGGCATCGAGTCCGTCCACCCCTCGCAGCGCGCGGCGGCCCGCTCGCTCGGCCTCACCAACCGGCAGGCTCTTCGCTACGTCGTACTCCCCCAGGCGGTACGGCGTCAGGTGCCGCCGCTGCTGAACGACCTGGTGTCGCTCCAGAAGGACACCGGTCTGGTGTCGATCGGCGGCGCGATCGACGCCGTACGGGCGGCGGACATCATCGTGGGCCGCAGCCTCAACTACACGCCGTACATCATCGCGGGGCTGGTCTTCGTGGCGCTGACCATCCCGATGACCCGCTTCACGGACTGGGTGACGGCCCGGATGGACCGCCGGCGCGCCCAGGGAGGATCCATATGAGCGACGCGCCTGTCCTGCGCATGGAGTCCGTCCGCAAGGCGTTCGGGGATTCGGTCGTACTGCGGGACGTGGACCTGGAGGTCGCCCCGCACACGGTGACGGCGCTGATCGGCGCCTCCGGCTCCGGCAAGTCGACGTTGCTGCGCTGCGCCAACCTCCTGGAGGAGATCGACGACGGCGCGATCTGGCTGGACGGCGAGGAGATCACCGACCCGCGCGCCGACCAGGACGCGGTGCGCCGCCGTATCGGCGTGGTCTTCCAGGCGTACAATCTCTTCCCGCACATGACCGTGCTGGACAACATCACCCTGGCGCCGCGGCGGGTGCACGGAGTCTCCCGCACGGAGGCCGAGGAGCGGGCCAGGGAGCTGCTGGAGCGCCTCGGACTGGGCGACAAGGCCGGCGCCTACCCCGACCGGCTGAGCGGCGGTCAGCAGCAGCGGGCGGCGATCGTGCGCGCCCTGGCGGTGCGGCCCCGGCTGCTGCTGCTCGACGAGATCACCGCCGCCCTCGACCCGGAGCTGGTGGGCGAGGTGCTCACCGTGGTCCGTGATCTGAAGGGCGAGGGGATGACCATGGTGCTGGCGACGCACGAGATGGGCTTCGCCCGGGACGTCGCCGACCAGATCTGCTTCCTCGACGGCGGCGTCGTACTCGAAAGCGGCTCGGCCGAGCAGGTGTTCGGCGATCCGCAGCAGGAGCGCACCCGGCGCTTCCTGCGGCGGATCGTGGAGGCCGGACGGCTCTGAGGCGCTACGCGTCCGCGGTCGTGGCGCCGACCAGCGCCGCGACCCGCTCCACGCCGAACACGTAACCCTGCACGCCGCATCCGGCGATCACTCCGTCGGCGCGCAGGGAGACGTAGGAGTGGTGCCGGAACGACTCGCGCTTGTGGATGTTGGAGATGTGGACCTCCAACACCGGCACGCCGTCACAGGTGTTGAGGGCATCCAGGATGGCGACCGAGGTGTGCGAGTAGGCGCCCGGGTTGATGACGATCCCGCAGTGGTCGAGGCGTGCCTCGTGGATCCAGTCGACCAGTTCGCCCTCGTGGTTGGACTGCCGGAAGTCCACCGTGCCGCCGTGCGCGGCCGCCGCCTTGGCACACAGGGCCTCGATGTCGGCGAGTGTGTCGGAGCCGTAGATCTCGGGCTGGCGCTGGCCGAGCAGGTTCAGGTTGGGTCCGTTGAGGATCATGATCGGGGCGTTGGCCAGGGTGCGGGGCACGATTCCTCCGGTCCGTGGAAAATCCATGGGAAAGACGTACGGCCCGGGAAGGACCGCTGCTCGGTCCGGTGTATCACGGTGTGCGGCGGCTCCTGTGCGGGGCGTCTCACCTCCGTGCGCCCCCGTAACCCATGATCACCCTGGGTAGTTGACGGAGCATGCATGATGCACGCACCGTAAGGGCCCCCTCGATGCTGCGGCTGGCGGCCGCCTCGCTCGCCGGGACCGCGATCGAGTTCTACGACTTCTTCGCCTACGGGACGGCCGCGGCGCTCGTCCTGGGGCCGCTGTTCTTCCCGACGTTCTCGCCGCTCGCAGGGACGCTGGCGGCGTTCGGGACGTTCGGTGTGGGGTTCGTGGCCCGCCCGCTGGGCTCGGTGCTGTTCGGGCACATCGGGGACCGGCGCGGCCGGCGTCCGGTCCTGGTCGCGTCCCTGCTGCTGACCGGTGCCTCGACGGTCGCCGTCGGGTGCGTGCCGACGTACGGCACGCTGGGTGTGGCCGCTCCCGTGCTGCTCCTGGTGCTGCGCTTCCTGCAGGGGCTGGGGGTCGGCGGGGAGTGGGGCGGGGCGGTGCTGCTGACCGCGGAGCACGCGCCCGCCGGGCGGCGCGCCCTGTGGTCGAGCTTTCCGCAGATCGGTCCGGCCATCGGCTTCCTGTTCGCCAACGGCGTGATGCTGGCCCTGTCGGCGTCCCTGACGGACGCCCAGTTCGCGCAGTGGGGCTGGCGGGTGCCGTTCTGGGCGGCCGGAGCACTGGCGCTGGGCGGACTGTGGCTGCGTTCGTCGCTCCCCGAGAGCCCGCAGTTCCTGGAGATCGACGAGCCCGCGCGCATGCCCTTCGCCGAGGTCGTACGGCATCACTGGCGGCTGGTGCTGCTGACGGCGGGGGCGCTCGCGATCGGGTACGCGGTGTTCTACGCGGTGACGACCTGGTCGCTGGCGTACGGGACGGAGCGGCTCGGGGTGAGCCGTACCGTCATGCTGACCTGCGTGATGGCCGCCGTCGTGGTGAAGGGGTCGCTCACGCCGGTGATGGCCCTGCTGGGCGACCGCTACGGGCGGCGGCCACTGTGCCTGGCGGGGTGCACGGCTGCGGCACTGTGGATGTTCCCGATGGTCGCGCTGCTGGCCACCGGTCAGCCGCTGCTGATGTTCCTCGGGTTCACCGGTGCCCTGATCGCCTTCATCACCATGTTCTCGGTGATCGCCGCCTATCTGCCGGAGCTCTACGAGCTCCGGGTGCGCTGCACCGGTGCCGCCGTCGGCTACAACCTCGGCGGGGTGCTCGGGGGTGCGCTGACGCCGATCGTGGCGACGGCGCTGGCGGAGCACAGCGGGCGCGTGCCGTGGGCCGTGGGGGCGTATCTGACGGCGATCGCGCTGCTGAGCCTGGGGTGCTTCGCACTGCTGCCGGAGACGCGTCCGGTGCCGGTGGCGGCGGTCGAGCCGGTCGCCGGGTGAGGGCTTCCGGACCGGCTACGGGTTGATCGCCAGTTCCAGGTAGGCGGCGAACAGCACCAGGTGGACGCCGCCTTGCAGCGGTGTGGCCCGGCCCGGCACCACGGTCAGGGAGCTGACCACCACGGTCAGCGCGAGCAGCAGCATGTGGGTGGCGCTCAGGCCGAGGACCAGGGGGCCGGAGAGCCAGACGGAGGCGAGTGCCACTGCGGGGATGGTCAGGCCGATGCTGGCCATGGCCGAGCCGAGCGCCAGGTTGAGGCTGGTCTGCACCCGGTCACGGCGGGCCGAGCGCAGGGCGGCGATGGTCTCGGGGAGCAGCACGAGCAGGGCGATGACCACACCGACGACGGCTTGGTGCAGGCCGGCCGCCGCGACGCCCGACTCCATCGTCGGCGACACACCCTTGGCCAGTCCGACGACCCCGACCAGAGCAAGTCCCAGCAGGCCGAGGCTGATCCAGGCGGCGCGCGCGGACGGGGCCGCGGCGTGGTCGTCGGCGGTGATCACCTCGCCCTGCCGGGTGATCGGCAGGAAGTAGTCACGGTGCCGTACGGTCTGGGTCGCCACGAACAGGCCGTACAGGATCAGCGACGACAGGGCCGCGAACGTCAGTTGCACACCGGAGAACTCCGGGCCCGGTTTGCTGGTGGTGAAGGTCGGCAGCACCAGGCTGAGCGTGGCCAGGGTGGCCACCGTCGCCAGCGCGGCACCGGTGCCCTCGGGGTTGAAGACCGCGGTGCCGTGGCGGAGCGAGGCGACGAGGAGACAGAGGCCGACGATGCCGTTGCAAGTGATCATCACGGCGGCGAAGACCGTGTCCCGGGCCAGGGTGGAGCTCTTGGCGCCGCCGTCGACCATGAGGGTGACGATCAGGGCGACCTCGATGATCGTGACGGCGATGGCGAGGACCAGGGAGCCGAAGGGTTCGCCGACCCGGTGGGCCACGACCTCGGCGTGGTGGACCGCGGCGAGGACCGATCCGGCGAGGACCACGGTCACCAGCGCGACGACCGCGCCGGGCAGACTACGGCCCCAGGTGAACAGGAGCAGGACGACCGCGAGCACCGGCACGAGGAGCGTCCACTGGGTGGTGAGCGGCCTGAGCCGAGTGATCATGCAGCGATGGTGGCAGAGGCGTACACGCTTCGCATTCCGGTCCTTTCTGGCTCCGGGGGCCCGCCGCGGGCGCGGCACGGCCCCCGGGTCGTACGGGTGCGGTCGGGCGGTTACGTGAAGTCGGTCAGGTCCACGACGTCACAGTCGGTGAAGGACGGCGGCCGGATACACAGGGCGGCCATCTGCTCGGCGAACTTGCTCGTCTCGGGGTCGTTGCTGTTCTGCATGGCCTCCTCGTAGGAGTTGAACTCGATGACGCCGAGGTAGTGGCCGGGCCGGCTCCGGTCCTTGAGGATCAGGCGGCGCGTGGGGCTGTTCTCGCGGCCGGCGAGCCGGCTGCCCATCTCGTCGGCGAGGGCCTTCATCTCGTCGATGCGGTCGGTCTCGAAGTCGATGATCTGGACGAATGTCACGGTTGCCTCCACCGGGCGGCGGCATCCCCGGACCGGGGACGTTCCGCCACCCAACGAAGCAGCCTGAGCGGTGGGTCGGCAATGCGCTTCGCACCACTGCGCGGGGTGGTTGTTCCTACGTCCGACGTGGTCAGACGTCGATGCTGTCCTTCGGAGCGCCTTCGCTCGGAGCCTGCGCCGCCTCGGCCGCCGCCTGCTTCCTGGAGGCCCTCAGGCTGGTGATCGTGGTGACGATCAGGACCCCGCAGATCACGCCGAGCGAGACCGGGATGCTGATCTCCGGCACATGGACGCCGGACTCGTGAAGCGCGTGCAGCACCAGCTTGACGCCGATGAAGCCGAGGATGATCGACAGGCCGTAGGACAGGTGGACCAGCTTCCTCAGCAGTCCGCCGACGAGGAAGTACAGCTGCCGCAGACCCATCAGCGCGAAGGCGTTGGCCGTGAAGACGATGTACGGGTCCTGCGTCAGGCCGAAGATCGCGGGGATGGAGTCCAGCGCGAACAGTACGTCGGTCGTACCGATCGCGAGCATCACGACCAGCATCGGGGTCATGACCCGCTTGCCGTTCTGCTGGATCCACAGCTTGGTGCCGTGGTAGCGGTCGGCCACGCCGAACCTGCGCTCCGCGGCCTTGAGCAGCTTGTTCTCCTCGAACTCCTCTTCCTCCTCGTCGGCCCGGGCCTCCTGGATCAGCTTCCAGGCGGTCCAGATGAGGAAGGCACCGAAGAGGTAGAAGACCCACGAGAAGCTGGCGAGGATCGCGGCGCCCGCGGCGATGAAGGCGGCCCGCAGCACCAGGGCTATGAGGACACCAACGAGCAGCACCCGCTGCTGGTACTGCGAGGGCACAGCGAACTTCGCCATGATCAGGACGAAGACGAAGAGGTTGTCGACGCTCAGCGACTTCTCGGTGATGAAGCCCGCGAAGAACTCGCCGGCGGGCTGGCCGCCGCCGAAGACGAGCAGGCCGAGGCCGAAGAGTCCGGCCAGGGCGATCCAGACGACGGTCCAGATTCCGGCTTCCTTGATGGACACGTCATGCGGTTTGCGGCCGATGAAGAAGTCGACCGCGATCAGGGCGGCCAGACCCAGGATGGTGAGGACCCACAGGGTCACGGATACATCCACTGTTGCCTCCGGTTAGTGAACGGCAAAGATTTCGCGTTGCGCTACCGGAGGTCTCTTCCACCCGAGACGGGCCGACGCCCCGGGATCCGACCGGATCCGTATTGACGGGTACGCCGCAGCAGACAGGGAGTACTCCCCTCCGTACGGAGAACAGTACCCCAATCACCAAGGGAAGGTAAAGCACTTGGCAAAAGAAAGACCAAATTGCCAGCTCAGGGGACTTTACATGCGCTTGGTGCGGGCTGCCGAGACCTGGGTGAGCACCTGCTGGAGCACATGGCTGCCAGGAGGTACGAGGCAGGGCTCGTAGGTCCAGGCATGTCCCACCCACGGGTCGGCCAGGTGATCGTCCGGTACCGGGGTGAGTCGCATCAGCGAACGCCAGAGCGGATCGAGCAACGGGCCGTAGGCGGCGGCGTCCTCACGATCGGCGACCAGGAGGAGATGGACTCCGACGTCCGGGCCTTCGTCCGCGAGATAGCGCAGTTGGGTGACGGCCCGGTCGTCGAAGCCGTGCGGGAAGTCGTTCACGATCAGCAGCTGCCGCGAGGTGTCCAGACCGGGCGGCAGCGCGTCTGGCGCACCGCCGCGGACCGCCATCTGCACAAGGTCGACGCGCTCGGTGAGCCGCCCCAGCACGCCCGTCACACCGGCGGCACCCGTCGCGGGCGGCGCGTCCAGCGCACCGGCCCCCGTCAGCGGGGCGAGTGCGGACGCGCCGGCACCGGCCGGATCGATGACCTGCACGCCGAACTCCCCCGCCGGATGGACGGCGAGCAGCCGGGCCGTGAGCGCCACCGCCGACTGCAGAGCGAGGTGCCGCAGCTCACCTGCCTCCTCGTGCCGGGACGCGTCGGGCACGCCGCTGTCGATCCACAGGCCCCGCTCCAGAGGCAGCCGGACCAGCATCGGGATGCGCAGCGGGGCGCTCTCCGGCAGGCGGAGGTCGCCCAGCCGGATGGCCAGCGGCGGCTCCGCCGGCACCCGGTAGCCGTGCCAGACCGGGTTGTCCCAGCGGGCGTACTCCGGTGGCAGCGCGGGCTCGACGACCTCGGACTCGGCGGTGAGCTGGGCGAGGTCCCGGTCGAGAGCCGCCCGGGCCTGGTCGACCAGCTGGGCCTGCCGGGCCTCGGCCGCCTCGCGTGCTGCGTCGCCCACCGAGCCCAGTCGGCTGCGCGGGTCGGAGAGGACCTGGTCGAGCTCCTTCTCCATGCGCGACTCGGCGAAGTCGAGAGCGCTGCGATAGGCGGCGGTGGAGCGGGCCAGGTCCTCGAACATGCCCCAGACCTGGTTGTAGAGCCGCTCGTCCATGGACCAGCCGACCGCGTCACCGGCGACGGGCGGCGCGGGCCCGTCTGCCGAAGTGGGAGCCTCGGGGGCCGGGGGCCCGGACGCCTGGCGGCGCTTCGGATGCGTGTAGTCGATGGGGCCGCCGGTGGGTGTGGCGGCCGCCGGGAGGCCCGAACCGACGGCGTCCGGGGTGCCGCCCGGCCCGCCGGACGCCGAGGCCCCGCCCGGCCCGCCGGAGGCCGAGGCCCCGCCCGGTCCGCCGGAGGCCGGGAGCCGGCCCGATTCACCGGATGCCGGGGGCCGGCCGCCGTCGGGCGCCGGGGCCATCTCGGCGGCTCCCTCGGAGAGGGCAGGCAGGCCGACGCTGTCGCCGGATGTCTGGACGTCGTACGGAGACCCGGCGGCGGAGGCGGTGCCCTGCAGATCTGGGCCGGTGACGGGGGCGGCCGTACGACGGGAGCGGTCGGTGTCCGCGGTGCGCGCCGGGACCGAGCGGGCCAGACCGCGCGCCACCGCTTCCTCGATCCCACGGGCGAGTTCGGCGGCCTGGGGCAGGCCCTGGTCGGTGAGGAGCGCCGTGAGGCCGTCCGCGTAGCCCTGGCCCACCGCGCGGATCTTCCAGGCGGCCTGGCGGCGGTAGAGCTCCAGAGCGACGACCGCCGACTCTGCGTCAAGGCCGGTGAGGGTGTAGCCGGCGACCTCGGTGCCGTCGAGGCCGGTGACCGCGGCACGCGGTGCGGCGAGGGCGCCGAAGCGGAGCGGACCGCCGGGCGCGGCGGGCAGGGCGATCAGGACGCTGACCCGGTGCACGGTCTCGGGCATGGCGTCGAGGTCGACGGCGAGCCGGTGTTCGGCGGCCGCCTGCCGGGAGACCTCGATCCCGGGCAGCGTGGGCGCGCCCGGATGGGCCACCCCGTCGCCGTCCCGCACCCGCCCGCTCTCGTCGGCGAGGGTGGCCCCGGCCAGGACCGGCGCGGCGGCCGAGATCCGGATCTCGATCCGGTTCCGCGAGAGCGGATGGTTCTGCCCGCGCACCAGCTCGGCCGTCATTGCCCGTGTCCCCCTGTGTGTCGTTGACCTCGTGTGCCGCCGGGCCGCTGCTAGAGGATGGGCAGGATCGACGGCACCAGGTCCTGGAAGGTGCGGCCCTTGGCCGGGACGCCCAGGGCCGTCAGCGTCCAGCCGGATCCCGACCGGTGCACCTTCGCCATGATCTGGGCGGTGTACTCGCCGCCGCCGTCGAGCGTGTAGCGGGCGAGTTCCTGGCCGGTGGTCTCGTCGACCAGCCGGCAGAAGGCGTTCTGCACTTCCTGGAAGGTCTGGCCGGTGAAGGAGTTGACGGTGAAGATGATCTGGTCGACATGGACCGGGACGCGTGCGAGGTCGACGAGGATGGCCTCGTCGTCGCCGCCCTGGCCCGCGCCGCCGACGAGGTTGTCGCCCGTGTGGCGGACCGAGCCGTCGTCGCTCACCAGGTGGCGGAAGAACACGACGTCGACGGGCTGCTTGTCGGCGAACAGCACCGCCGAGGCGTCCAGGTCGATCTCACGGGTACGCGAACCGAACAGCCCGCGCCGGGGCGCCGCCTTCCAACCAAGACCCATGCGGACCGCGCTCAGGGAGCCGCCGTCCTTCTTCTCCAGGCTGATGGCCTGACCCTTGGTCATGTTGACGGTCACGGCTGCTTCCCCTCGTCAGATGTCCCCTGCTGCCGCGGAGTCCGCGGTTGACCAAAACCCTATGCAGCGCCACTGACAGTGCCGAACCCTGGCCCGCGCTTTGTGTCGGTCTTGCAACACTTCGCGCCCTTGCCGGGGTCCGGCGGAAGCCCAGAGGTCAGGCCAGGCCCGCCTCCCTCATCTGGCGCAGTTCCTTCTTCATCTCGGAGACCTCGTCGCGCAGCCGGGCCGCGATCTCGAACTGCAGATCCGCGGCGGCGGCACGCATACGCTCCGTCATCTCCTCGATCTGTTCGGCGAGTTCGGCCGCCGGACGATCGGTGGGCACCGCTTCCTTCGCCTTGCCCTTGGCGGCCTTGCCTGCCTTCGCGCCCTTGGCCGCCTTGTCCCCCAGGGAGGGAACCGGGGCCTTGGCACCCTTGCCGTCCTTCAGCTTGCGGTAGCCCGAGCCGAGCAGCTGTTCGGTGTCGACCTCTTCGCGGGCGATCTGCGCGACGATGTCGTTGATCTTCTTCCGGAGCGGCTGCGGATCGATGCCGTTCGCCGTGTTGTAGGCGACCTGCTTCTCCCGGCGCCGGTTGGTCTCGTCGATGGCCCTCTCCATCGCCGGGGTGATCTTGTCGGCGTACATGTGGACCTCGCCGGAGACGTTGCGCGCCGCGCGGCCGATGGTCTGGATCAGCGAGGTGCCGGAGCGCAGGAAGCCCTCCTTGTCCGCGTCGAGGATCGCCACCAGGGACACCTCGGGCAGGTCGAGGCCCTCACGGAGGAGGTTGATGCCGACCAGGACGTCGAACTCGCCGGAGCGCAGCTCGCGCAGCAGCTCGACGCGGCGCAGGGTGTCGACGTCGCTGTGCAGATAGCGCACCTGGATGCCGAGCTCCAGGAAGTAGTCCGTGAGGTCCTCGGCCATCTTCTTGGTGAGTGTGGTGACCAGGACGCGCTCGTCCTTCTCGGTGCGCTTGCGGATCTCGTGCACCAGGTCGTCGATCTGGCCCTCGGTGGGCTTGACGACGACCTCCGGGTCGACCAGGCCGGTGGGACGGATGATCTGCTCGACGACGCCGTCCCCACGGGAGAGCTCATATTTACCGGGGGTCGCCGACAGGTACACGGCCTGCCCGATCCGCTCCTGGAACTCCTCCCACTTCAGGGGGCGGTTGTCCAGGGCGGAGGGCAGCCGGAAGCCGTGGTCCACGAGGGTGCGCTTGCGGGAGGCGTCGCCCTCGTACATGGCACCGATCTGCGGCACGGTGACATGCGACTCGTCGATGACGAGCAGGAAGTCGTCCGGGAAGTAGTCGAGCAGGGTGTTCGGCGGGGAGCCGGGCAGGCGGCCGTCGAAGTGCATCGAGTAGTTCTCCACGCCGGAGCAGCTGCCGATCTGGCGGAGCATCTCGATGTCGTACGTGGTGCGCATCCGCAGCCGCTGGGCCTCCAGGAGCTTGCCCTGTTTCTCCAGTTCCGCCAGGCGCTCCCCCAGTTCCTTCTCGATGTCGTTGACGGCCCGCTCCAGGCGCTCGGGACCCGCGATGTAGTGGGAGGCCGGGAAGACGTACAGCTGCTGGTCGTCGCTGATGATCTCGCCGGTGAGCGGGTGCAGCGTGGACAGTGCCTCGATCTCGTCGCCGAACATCTCGATGCGGACGGCGAGCTCCTCGTAGACCGGGAAGATCTCGATGGTGTCGCCTCGGACGCGGAAGGTGCCGCGGGTGAACGCCATGTCGTTGCGCGTGTACTGGATGTCCACGAAGCGGCGCAGCAGGTCGTCGCGGTCGATCTCGTCGCCCACGCGCAGCGGGACCATCCGGTCGACGTACTCCTGCGGGGTACCGAGGCCGTAGATGCAGGAGACGGAGGCGACCACGATCACGTCGCGGCGGGTGAGCAGCGAGTTGGTGGCGGAGTGGCGCAGCCGCTCGACCTCCTCGTTGATCGAGGAGTCCTTCTCGATGTAGGTGTCCGACTGCGGGACGTACGCCTCGGGCTGGTAGTAGTCGTAGTACGAGACGAAGTATTCGACCGCGTTGTTCGGGAGAAGCTCGCGGAACTCGTTGGCCAGCTGGGCTGCCAGCGTCTTGTTCGGCGCCATCACCAGGGTGGGGCGCTGGAGCTTCTCGATCATCCACGCGGTGGTGGCGGACTTGCCGGTGCCGGTCGCGCCGAGCAGGACGACATCCTTCTCACCGGCCTCGATGCGCTTGGCCAGCTCGGCGATGGCCGCCGGCTGGTCGCCGCTGGGCTGGTACGGGCTGACGACCTCGAAAGGCGCCACCGTGCGTTCGATGTGGGAAACGGGCCGCATGGGTTCCACCGTACGACCCCGCACTGACAACCGGTTCTGATCAGCGGTTCTGCGGGGTGCGCGAGCTGTGGTGGCTCTGCTGGCGGCCGACGCGGGGCTGCGGGCGGCGACTCGGGTGGTGGCCGACCTCGCCGGCCGGCACGCCCGGCTTGTGCTCCACGCGGAGCCGGTCGGGCTTGCCCGTGACCATCAGCGGGTCGAAGATCACCACAACCGCGGCGAGGCAGAGGAAGGCCAGCGGGCCGATCAGCATGGGGGCGAGCAGGGAGGCGGGCGAGTCGCCCGGGGACGTCACGCCGGCGCTGTGCAGGTGGACGGTGAGGGCGGCCATGCCGGTGTAGTGCATGCCGCTGACGGCGAGTCCCATGACGAGGCTCGCGCCGACGCTCCACAGGAAGCCACGGACCTGCCCGGCCGCCCACAGGGCCGAGGTGGCGGCCACGACCCCTATCAGGACCGACCCGGCCACCGTGAACGTGTTGTACTCCAGCGTTCCGTTGAGGCGCAGGCCGGCCATGCCGAGGTAGTGCATCGAGGCGATGCCCAGACCGGTGATGGTGCCGCCCGTGAAGAGCGCGGTTCCGGTGGCGCCCCGGTAGCCGACTATGAAGATCCCGACGCTCACCATGACGATGGCGAGTCCGAGGCTCGCATAGGTGAGGGGCTTGTCGTAGTGGATCGGCGTCTCCTTGACGCTGAACCCCATCATGGCGACGAAGTGCATGGTCCATATGCCGGAGCCGATCGCCGCGGAGCCCAGGGCGAGCCAGGCGGGCCGCCAGGAGTGGGCCACCAGCATCGCCCGGGTCGTGCAGCGCAGCCCGAGGGCGCCACCGAGGCAGGCCATCAGATAGGCCACCAGCGGGGTGACGACCCCATAGCTGAATCCGTCGACCGTGCCCTGCATGCGCGGCTGCCCTTCACCCTTTGCGTCCCGGAATATGTGCAATGCGCCCCCGTCCCAGGACCGCCCGAGCGGTCAGGGTTGACGCAGAGAGTATGACCCGCGCCGGAATGGTCGAACGATTTTCCGGCAAAGAAACACGCCCTTGCCGCAGTTGTGCGGCAACAGTGAGCGGCCTTGGGCAACTCCATTCAATCTGTGGCCATCCCGTACCCGACCGTCGTTGACTCACTGCTGTCACTCTTGTGCTGTCCGTAGTCGATCGACGCGAGGAGTACGCATGCACGCGCGCGCAGTCGCCGCCACGGCCACCGCGCTGCTGGGAGCGGCCGCCCTCTTGAGCCCCGTCCCCGCGGCCCGGGCCGGCGACGCCGCCGAGCCCACGGTGCTGGCGCACCGGGGTGCCTCCGCCTACGCCCCGGAGAACACGCAGGCCGCCATCGACAAGGCGGCCGCACTGGGCTTCACCTGGGTCGAGAACGACGTCCAACGCACCAAGGACGGCCGGCTCGTCGTCATCCACGACGACAGTCTCCAGCGCACCACCGACGTCGAACAGGTCTTTCCCGGCCGGGCGCCCTGGAAAGTGAAGGACTTCACCGCGGCCGAGATCGCCCGGCTGGACGCGGGCAGCTGGTTCTCCCGTTCGTACACGGGCACGCGTGTGCCGACGCTGGCGCAGTACATGCGCCGGGTCGAGCACAACCACGAGAAGCTGCTCCTGGAGATCAAGAACCCGGAGCTGTACCCCGGCATCGAGCAGCAGATCCTCAAGCTGCTGGGCAACGAGGGCTGGCTGGACCGCCGGCACCTGGGCCGGCTCGTCGTCCAGAGCTTCAGCGCGGACAGCCTGCGCATCGTGCACGGTCTCAGGCCCGACGTGACGACCGGCTACCTCGGCACCCCGTCCGTGGCGTCCCTGCACCGGTACGCGGGCTTCGCCGACCTGGTCAACCCCTCGGTGGACTCGATCTCCGCCGGCTATGTGAACACCGTGCACTCGGTCGACGGACCGCACGGCAGGCGGCTGCGCGTCTTCACCTGGACGGTGAACGACGCGGTCACCACCTGGAAGGCCGTCGGCTACGGCGTGGACGGCATCATCACCAACAGACCCGACGTGGTGCGGGCCGCGCTGCGGGCGAGCTGAGCACGGCCGGGCGGCGGGCGTTGTCAGTGGCGGGCCCTACGGTGGGACACATGGACAGCGAAGGGCAGTACGGGCAGCGGGTGGTGTGGGCCGTCGTGGGCACCGACATCGGTCCGCTGCTGCTCGCGGCGACCGGCAGCGGCCTGGTCAACGTGGTGTTCCATGCCACCGACGCGGTACGGGAGCGGACGGTGGAGCGGCTGGCGGCCCGGCTGGGCACCGAGCCCGTCGAGGATCCCGCGGACCCGGTGCTGGCCGAGGCGATAACCCAGCTGCGGGCGTACTTCGCGGGCCGGCGGCAGGACTTCGACCTGCCGCTGGACTGGTCGCTGATCTCCGGCTTCAACCGGCAGGTGCTGCGCGAACTGGCCGCCGGTGTGCCGTACGGCACGGTGGTCGGGTACGGCGATCTGGCGGGGCGGGTCGGGCAGCCCGGCGGGGCGCAGGCGGTGGGCGCGGCGATGGGCGCCAATCCGCTTCCGGTCGTCGTGCCCTGTCACCGGGTGGTGGAGAGCGACGGCGGGATCGGCGGGTTCGGGGGCGGGCTGGAGACCAAGCGGAAGCTGCTCGCCCTGGAGGGTGTGCTGCCCGAGCCACTGTTCTGAGGCACGCTCCCCGAGCCCGGTCGGGCGGTCCCCGCCCGCTCGGTCAGTCGTAGTGCCGCGCCTCGATGACGTTGCCGTCGGGATCCCGGAAGTAGAAGTTGCGCGGGGCCTTGCCGCGGGCGCCGAACGAGTCGTGTCCGATGTCGGTCATGGGGACGGCGTGCTCGGTGAGGCGGGCGCGCAGGGCGCCGAAGGCGTCGGAGGACAGGGACAGACAGACATGGTTCACGGGGTGGCCCGCGCTGTCGGCGGCGCCGTGAAGTGCGGGCATGCGCTCGGCGAGGGTGAGCGGCGCGAGGTCGATGATGGTCTCCTCGTTGACCCGCACGGAGGGGAAGGGCACCTCTCCCGCGGTGAACTCGGCGATCCGCAGCGGCTCCAGGCCGAGCATCCGCTCGTAGAAGCCGGCCGCGACGGCCGGATCGGCGACCCAGAGGACGACGTGGTCCAGACGTACCGGGTGATTCGTCATGTCGCCCAGGCTGGTGGCGTCCCCCACAGGCCGCAAGCGTTTAGCCGGGTGCGGCCCCCGCCAGAGATGAGGGAAGACCGACGGACAGGAGGCAGGCATGGTGCTGGTGGTGTCTGAAAAGGTCAGGGAGGCGCTCGACGCGGGTCGTGCGGTGGTCGCCCTGGAGTCCACGATCATCGCGCACGGGCTGCCGCGCCCGCGGAACCTCCAGGTGGCGCTGGAGCTGGAGGACACGGTACGGCGGTCGGGCGCGGTACCCGCGACCATCGCCGTGCTGGACGGGCGGCCCCATGTCGGCCTGGACAAGGAGCAGTTGGAGCGGATCGCCAACGAGGACGGGATCCGCAAGCTGAGCCACCGCGACCTGCCGCTCGCCGTGGCGGCGGGGGCGAGCGGGGCGACCACCGTGTCGGCGACGGCGCAGCTGGCGGCACTCGCCGGCCTCCGGGTGTTCGCGACGGGCGGTCTCGGCGGGGTGCACCGCGAATGGACGGCGACCCAGGACGAGTCCGCCGACCTGGGCCTGCTGGCACGTACCCGGATCACGGTGGTGTGCGCGGGCGTGAAGTCGATCCTGGACGTGCCGGCCACCCTCCAGCGACTGGAGACCCTGGGCGTGGCCGTCGCCGGATACGGCACCGAACGCTTCCCCGGCTTCTACCTGTCCGACTCCGGGTATCCGGTGGACTGGACGCTTCAGACCCCGGAGCAGGTCGCGGACGTCATGCGGGCGCAGGACGCGCTCGACGCGGCGGACACGGCGCTGATCGTCGCCAACCCCGTCCCGGAGACGGAGCAGCTCGACCCCGCGCTGCACGCGCGCGTGCTCGCCGACGCGCTGCAGGCGTGCGACGCGGAAGGGATCACCGGTCAGGCGGTCACACCGTTCCTGCTCGGCTATCTGGTCCGGCACACGGACGGCGCCTCGCTGGAGGCCAACCTGGCGGCCGTGCGCGGCAATGTCCGGCTGGCGGCGCGGATCGCCTCCGCGTGGGCCCGGGGGTGACGACCGAGCGGGAGGCACGGCGGGGCGATGCCGCGGCAGCGGGCGCGGAGGGGACGCCCGGCCGGGAGGCGACGCCGCCCGGGAAACGGGCGCCGGACTGGGACGAAGCACTGGACGGGGACGGGGTACCGGACGGAGGCGGGGCGCCCGGCCGGGGCGGGGCGCTGCTGGTTGTCGGGGACGTCGTCACCGACGTCGTCGCGCGGTACCGGGGACCGCTCGCGGCCGGCACCGACACGGGCGCGGCGATCCGGACCCTGCCCGGCGGGGCGGGCGCCAATGTGGCCTGCTGGGCCGCCCACACGGGCTGTGCGGACGTACGGCTGCTGGGGCGGGTGGGCGCGGACGCGGCGCAGTGGCACGAGCGGGAGCTGGTCG
This sequence comes from Streptomyces hyaluromycini, assembly GCF_002217755.1. Classification (GTDB taxonomy): domain Bacteria; phylum Actinomycetota; class Actinomycetes; order Streptomycetales; family Streptomycetaceae; genus Streptomyces; species Streptomyces hyaluromycini. The sequence continues at coordinate 199,027 of NZ_BCFL01000018.1, forward strand.
CCGCCGGGGTGCGGCCCCGGCTCGTGGTGGACCCGGAGGCGGCGACGGGGACGGTGATCTGTCTGGTCGACAACGGTGCCTCGGCCGAGCGCACCTTCCTCACGGACAGCGGGGCGTCCCTGCGACTGGAGCCCGCCGACTGGTCGGACGCGCTGCTCGACGGGGTGGCCCGGCTGCATCTCTCCGGCTATCTGCTGTTCTCCGAACCGAGCCGGGCGCTGGTGGCGGTGGCGCTGGCGGCGGCACGCGCGCGTGGCGTGCCGGTGAGCCTGGACCCGGCGTCGGCCGGGTTTCTCGTGGCACTGGGCGTGGACCGCTTTCTGGAGCTCGTCGAGGGGGTGGACGTCCTGCTGCCGAGCCGGGACGAGGCCTGTCTGCTGACGGGGCTGCCCGATCCGGCGGACGCCGCGGCCAAGCTGAGCCGCCAGGTACCGCTGGTCGTGGCCAAGGCGGGGGCGGACGGCGCGCTGGTGGCCCGGTCGGGCGGCGTCCTGGCACGCGTCCCGGCCGCACCGGCGACGCCCCGGGACACCACGGGCGCCGGTGACGCCTTCACCGGGGCGTTCCTCGCCGCGCTGGTCGCCGGCGCGGACGCTCGGGAGGCGGCGGCGCGGGGCTGCCGGGCGGGCGCACGGGCAGTGGAACGCGTGGGCGCGAGACCGCCCGCCCGCGACTGACCACGCCTCGCCGGGAATGGGCCCCGCTGATCACGGCACCCCGCCGAAGCCGACGCAACCGACCACAGCGGCCCCGCCCGAAGCCGACGCGACCGATCGCAGCGCCCCGCCAGGAGTCAGCGCGACCGATCGCAGCGCCCCGCCAGGAGCCGACGCGACGGCCCACAGCACCCCGCCCGGAGCGTGCGGCACCGACGACGGCACCGCGCCAGGCATCGGCGGGCCTACGCCTTGCGGCCCCATGCCGAGATCATCGGGGCGGTGGCGAGGTCCATGGTGCCCGTCGCCACGTTCGCCAGATGCCGGTCGATGTCCTCGTCGGTGGCCAGGCCGGCCGTGACGAGCCGGTCGCGGATCTGCCGGACGGTGGCCATCTCCAGGGCGGTGCAGGCGGGCGAGGCGACGGGGAAGTAGGCGTCGGCCTCCACCTGGTGCAGCCCGGCCTCGCGGAGCAGCCGCGGGAGCTTGCGGCCGTACGACAGGTCGGCGCCTCGTTCGGCGAGGAGCTTGCGGAAGCCCTGGCGCAGGCGGTTGGCGAGCTGCTGCTCGGGGCCGTACTCGTAGGGGCAGGTCAGAGGCTGGAGGGCAGGGTCGGCGTCCTCGATGAGGAGATGTCCGCCGGGACGCAGTGCCTTGATCATGGAGCGCAACGCCCTTTCCCGGTCCGGCACATGGACCAGGACGAGCCGGGCGTGCACCAGGTCGAAGCCCTCCCCCGGCGGCTCCTCGGCGCCGACGTCGTGGGTGCGGACCTCGACCGGCGCACGGGCGGCCGCGGCGAGCAGCGAGGTGTCGATGTCCGTGGCGACGACCTGACCGGTCGGCCCGACCTTCTCGGCCAGCCAGGACACCACAGAGGTGCCGCCGGCCCCGACCTCCCAGCAGCGCCGGCCCGCTCCGAGACCGAGTGCCTCAAGGTGGCGGAAGGTGGTCGGGTCGAAGAGGCTCGCGAAGGCGTCGAAGCGCTGTGCGGCCTCGCTCTGGCGGTTGTCGAGGAGATATCCGTCGGCCTGTGTCATGAGGGCGATGATCCCAGTTGCCCGGCTTGTCCGCGGCGGCCGACGCTCCGCTGCGGCGGGCGTGCCGTCGGCGGACACGGGGAACCCGGATGACTCCGACAACTCGCGGTCGACCGGCGGGAACCCGGGTCGGGTATCCGGTTGTCCGCAGTTGTCCACAGGCGGGAACCAACCGGAACTCGCCGTTCCCACAGGCTTACCCGTGTCTCACACCGGGCTGGCAGACTTGCCGGGCAAGACGGGAAGCGCTGCACGAGTGGATCCACGCAAGGAGATCCGGATGACGATGGCAGGGAATCTGCGGAAGGTCACGGGGCTGGGCAGGGCCGGCGGCCTGCGCAGGGTGGCGCGGCTGGCCCGACGGCTGCCCCGCGTCGACCTGAACCATCACGCACGGTCTCCACTGGGCTCCTCGGTGGTCAACTGCGTGACGTACCAGGACGGGGTGCGGGTCCCGGAGTGCAGCGATCTGTTCTCCGCCGTGGAACGGGTCCGCAAGAAGGGCGAGGGGTTCGTCTGGCTGGGGCTGCACGAACCGACGGACAGCGAGTTCGCGGGCATCGCCGACCTGTTCGACCTGCACCCGCTGGCCGTGGAGGACGCGGTCGAGGCCCATCAGCGCCCGAAGGTGGAGCGGTACGGCGAGACGCTGTTCGCGGTGTTCAAGACGGTCTGCTACGTCGAGCACGAGAAGCTGACGGCGACCAGCGAGGTGGTCGACACCGGCGAGATCATGGTGTTCGTCGGCGAGGACTTCGTGATCACGGTACGGCACGGCCGGCACGGCTCGCTGGGGCCGCTGCGCGAGGAGCTGGAGGCCACGCCGCACCAGCTCGCCAAGGGGCCGGCGGCGGTTCTGCACGCGATCGCGGACCATGTGGTCGACGACTATCTGAGCGTCACGGACTCGGTGCAGGGCGATATCGACCAGGTCGAGGCGGACGTGTTCGCGGAGAACGGCGCACGGGCCGACCCGGGCCGGATCTACCAGATGAAACGTGAACTGCTGGAACTGAAGCGGGCGGTGGTGCCGCTCGCCAGGCCGATGGAGGAGCTGACCACCCGGCCGATACGGGTGATCGACCCGGAGATACAGGCCTACTTCAGGGATGTGCTCGACCATCTGATGCGGGCGAAGGAACAGATCGCAGCCTTCGACGAGTTGCTCAACTCCATTCTCCAGGCGCATCTGGCGCAGGTGACGGTCGCCCAGAACGAGGACATGCGGAAGATCACGGCCTGGGCGGCGGTGATCGCCGTGCCGACGATGGTGTGCGGCGTGTACGGCATGAACTTCGATCACATGCCGGAGCTGCACTGGCGGTTCGGCTACCCGCTCGTCATCGGCGTCATATCCGTGGCATGTCTGGTGCTGTACCGGGGCTTCAGGCGCAACGGCTGGCTCTGAGCCGTTCGCCCGCGAGCGGCACCTCAGGCGGAGAAGGCGACGACCCTGCGCGGCACGACCCTGATGATCAGGCGGGTCTCGTCGTCCTTCTCGGCGGGCGGGTCGATGCCGAGGTACTTGTGGGAGAGCTCGTGCGGGAGCCGCTTGTCCTCGTCCGGGAGGATCTCGGCGGTGCCGCGGATCTCGGCCGAGTGGTAGGGGTTGGCCAGGTCGAAGACCGTGAGGCTGATGCGGGGGTCACGGCGGAGATTGCGTACCTTCTGGCGGCCGCCGGTGGAGGAGAAGAGCACGGTGTCGCCCTCGCGTTTGATCCAGACCACCGAGTTGTGCGGGGCGCCGTCGGGGCCGAGGGTGGCGACGCTGGCGAAGTTCCTGGCGTCGAGGAGGGCCCGGAGCGAGTCGTCGAAGGTGACGGGAGTGATCGAGGAGGTCGGCATGCAGCCAGGCTACTTAGATGCGCGCGCATATAAAGGCGGTTTGCCGGATCGCCCCCGGGAGCCGGCCGCTGCTGACCGGTCGAGTCCGGACCGGTCGCGTCCAAGCCGGTCGCGTCCGAACCGCCGCCGGGCCGCTCAGCCACTCCATGCCGGGTGGCGCGGGTCGTCGGCGCGGACCAGGACGTCGGCCGTGCCGGCGGGGTCGGTCTCGGCCTCGTAGCGCTCGAAGGCGGGGAGTGTCCAGTGGTCGGTCTCGGGGGTACGGCGGCGCAGGGCGCCGGAGGTCAGAAGGAGGTGGACGGTCAGGTCGAACGGGAACCAGTGCCGCAGCAGGAGCGGTCCGTGCAGCAACAGGAGACCGTCGGGCGGGAGCTGGACATAGGGGCTGCGGGTGGCTCGGTCGGTGACCGGGTCCCACAGGTCGGGCAGGACGCGGCCGGTCCCGCCGGGGTCGAGGGGGCCGAAGACCTCGCGCCACAGGGCGTTGGTGTCGAACCAGCCGCCGTAGTACGACTCCGCGTCACCGCGCCCGTGCTCCAGGCGCAGCGAGGCCGGGCGCAGGAAGCCCTCGGTGCCCACGACCAGCGACGGCCGGCCCCGTACGCGCAGCGCTTCACCGACGCGCTCCGCGAGGTCGCCGGGCAGGGCGGCCGGGGCGCCGTCGAAGGCGACGCGCGGCCAGGCGCTCCCGTCGGCGGGCTTCAGTTCGACCAGCCGCTCGGCGAGGCGCTCGGCGAGCCGGTCCCAGGTGATCGCTTCGAGTCGCACAGGATCATGATGCCGGGTCGGCCGTTCGGGCACGCGGGGCAGGTCGCGGGGCCGGGCAGCGGCGGCGGTGGGGGGCGGGTGTGACGGGCCGCGAGCAGGGCGGGAAGAAGGCGTCGGCCGGCTCACAAGGGGGCGCGGACGACGTGAGATCAGCCCCAGGGAAGGGGAAAGTACCGCATATGACCCGCCTCGCAACTCCCCCTCACCACGGTGGACTTCTGGTCGTGCAGCCGCTGCGGCACAAGCGGTGTGCGGCGTGCAGCCGGGGGCCGCTGTCGCTGCTGGTGGTGGAGGACGGGGTACCGCGGTGCCTGGAGTGTGCCGATCTCGGGCATCTGGTGTTCCTGCCGCGTGGCGATACGGCACTGACCCGGCGATCGCGGGAGGAGAGCACGCTGTCGGCGGTGGTGGTCCGGTACAACCGGCGCAAGAGCCGGTACGAGCGGCAGGGCGTCCTCGTCGAGGAGGCCGCGCTGGCCCGGGCCGAGGCGCGGTGCCTGGCCGACGCCGAGGCACGGCGGCGGCGCCGGGCACGGGACGCGAAGCGGCGGGCGGCCGAGGACGTGCGGTTCACGGAGGCGTTCGCGGCGGAGATCCTGCGCCTGTTTCCGGGCTGCCCGGTGGACCGGGCCCGGGCGATCGCGGCGCACGCGTCGGTGCGGGGCAGCGGGCGGGTCGGGCGGACCGCGGCCGGGCGGGCGCTGTCGGAGGGGGCGGTGATATCGGCGGTGGTGGCGGGGGTACGGCACGTGGACACGCCGTACGACCAGTTGCTGATGAGCGGGGTGCCGCGGTACGAGGCGCGGCGGCGGATCGCGCGGACGGTGGAGGCGGTGCTTCGGGAGTGGGAGGCCGGGGTGGAGATCCGCTTGACCGGGTGACGGCGGGCAGGGAGCAGGAATCGGGACGGCGACGGGGACGGGGACGGAGGTGGACGTGGGAGTGATTCTGATCGGATGTGTATGTGGACGGGTTTCACAGTCATGGGGAAGGGTGGTCTGTGGGCATTGACCTGAGTGGCGGAGGTGTCCAGGGGCGAGAGTGGGGGTGGTGGTCGTGATCGACGGGCCGTATTACGTGCTGGTCCTGCTGGGGGTGCTGGGGACCGGACTGGTGGCGGGGGTGTTCTGCGGGTTCTCGGCCTTCGTGATGCGCGGGCTGGCCTCGTTGCCCCCTGCGCAGGGGGTCGCCGCGATGAACGCGATCAACCGGGCGGCCCTGACCCCGGCGTTCATGCTGGTGTTCGCGGGGGCGGCGGTGGTCTGCGCGATGATCGCGGTGGTGACGTTCGTGGTGTGGCCGGACGACGGGAAGGCGGAGCTGCTGCTGGGCAGCGGGCTGTATCTGTTCGGTTCGTTCGGGCTGACCGCGATGGCGAACGTGCCCCGGAACGAGGCGCTGGCCAAGCTGGAGCCGGGCACCCCGGAGGCCCTGTCCTACTGGCCCGTGTACGTGCGCGACTGGACGCTCTGGAACCACGTGCGCACCGTCGCGTCGGCCGCCGCGGCGCTCGTCTACGTGCTGGCGCTGTCCTGAGGGAGACGTGGGAGCAGACTGACCCCTGGCTGGACGTGGGCTGGATCCCGGCTGGTCCCCGCCTGGTCCCCGGCTGACCCCCGGCTGGCTTCCCCCTGAGGAAACCCCGCCAGAAAGCGCTGTCAGCCACTCTGCGGGCGTCACCGAGGGGACGTATCGTGGCCGAAAGAGTGCCGCCCGATGACGCACGGCCTGGGGCAACCGCACGCGAGGAAGACGACCATGGCCGATCCCAAGGGGTTCATGACCACACCGCGCGAGGAGTGGCCGCGGCGGCCCGTCGAGGAGCGGGTCCGGGACTGGGACGAGGTGTACGTCCCCGGGGCGCTGCTGCCGATCATCAGCAAGCAGGCCGACCGCTGCATGGACTGCGGGGTGCCGTTCTGCCACGACGCGTGTCCGCTGGGGAACCTGATCCCCGAGTGGAACGACCTCGTGTCGCGGGAGGACTGGCGGCGGGCGAGCGACCGGCTGCACGCCACGAACAACTTCCCCGAGTTCACGGGACGGTTGTGCCCGGCGCCGTGCGAGGCGGGGTGTGTGCTCGCGATCAACCAGCCCGCCGTCACGATCAAGAACGTCGAGTGCGCCATCGCGGACCGTGCCTGGGCGGAGGGGTTCGCCTCGCCGCGGCCACCGGAGCGGCTTTCCGGGCGGACCGTCGCGGTGATCGGGTCGGGGCCCACCGGGCTCGCGGCGGCGCAGCAGCTGACCCGGGCCGGTCACACGGTCGCCGTGTACGAGAAGGACGACCGGCTCGGCGGGCTGATGCGCTACGGCATTCCCGAGTTCAAGATGGAGAAGCGTCACCTGGACCGGCGGCTGGGCCAGATGCGGGCCGAGGGGACGAAGTTCCGTACCTCGGTGACGGTCGGGCGGGACGTGCGGGCGACGGAGCTGCGGGCCCGGTACGACGCGGTGGTGATCGCGACCGGGGCCACGGCGTGGCGGGAACTTTCGGTGCCGGGCCGGGAGTTGGACGGGATACAGCAGGCGATGGAGTATCTGCCGCTGGCCAACCGGGTGTGCCAGGGAGATCTGACCGAGTCGCCGATGTCGGCGGCCGGGAAGCATGTGGTGATCGTGGGCGGGGGTGACACGGGGGCGGACTGTCTGGGGACGGCGCTGCGGGAGCGGGCCGCGTCGGTGACCCAGCTGGACATCTACGCGCAGCCGGGCGCCGAGCGGGACGAGGACCTCGAGCCGTGGCCGACGTATCCGAAGATCTACCGGCTGTCGGCGGCGCACGAGGAGGCCCGGGATCTGGAGACGGCGCCCTCGGCGGACGCCGACGCGCGGTTGTTCGCGGCGTCGACGCTTCGCTTCACGGGCGACGAAAGCGGGCATGTGCGGTCGCTGCATCTGGTGGAGGTGGACGAGGCGCGGCTGCCGGTGCCGGGGACCGGGCGGACGCTCCCCGCCGACCTGGTGCTGCTCGCGCTCGGTTTCTCCGGGCCCGACCGGGAGGACGGGCTCATCGACCAGCTGGGAGTGGCGACGGCGCCGCGCGGGACCGTCTCCCGGGACGCGGGGTTCGCCACGAACGTGCCCGGCGTGTTCGCGGCCGGGGACGCGGCGCGTGGGCAGTCGCTGATCGTGTGGGCGATCGCGGAGGGGAGAGCGGTGGCGGCGGCCGTCGACCGCTATCTGACGGGAAGTTCGCAACTGCCGTCGCCTATAACGCCGCACGACCGGCCCCTGACGGTGTAGCCGCCGCTGACGAGTCCGGGGGCGGGGCACGGCGAATGGGGTGGCGGTCGCCGGCGCAGGCGTGGGCGGTGTGGGTTCTCGGGGTTCTCGGCCCTGGGGAGGAGGCGGGGCGTACTGCTGGGGGACGAGCCGGTCGGGGTGTTCTCCTTCCGGCTCACGAACCGTCGTCAGGCGCAGGGCCATCCCCGCGCGTCCCCCCTGTTGACGGCCGGTTCTGGAGGGTGTTGATGACGACGCTCGACGAACGTCATGGGCTGGTCGAGGCGCAGGGCCCCGTCGCCGTTCCGCTGGACCAGCCGCTCGCCGCTCTTCCCCTGCGTGCCGGTGCCAAGGCCGCCAACCTCGCACGGGCCGCGAGTGCCGGGGTGCCGGTGCTCCCCGGATTCGTCGTCCCCGACGGCGCCCACGACGATCCGGCCGCCCTGTGACCGGCCTGGCAGGAGCTCTCCGAGGGCGGTGCCCGGCCGCTGGTCGTACGGTCGTCGTCGCCCCAGGAGGACACCGGGCCCTCGTCGCTGGCGGGGCAGTTCGCGTCCGTTCTCGACGTTCGCGGCTGGGCGGACTTCGGTACGGCGGTAGCGGCCGTGCTCGACGGAACCGTCGCGCCCATGGCGGTGCTGGTCCAGCCGATGCTGACCGCCCGCGTCGGCGGGGTGATGTTCGGGACCGATCCCGTTGCGGGGCGCGCCGACCGGATGCTGGTGAGTGCGGTGCGTGGTGGGCCGGACCGGCTGGTCGGCGGTGAACAGGCGTGACACCGGCGCGGTGCTCACCGCGGCCAACTGCTGCGGCTGGCGCGGCTCGCGCAGGTCCGGCGGTTCCTGGAGGTGGTCGCCGCCGCGCCGGGGCGGGTGTTCGTGCACTGCGGTGCCGGGGTCGGGCGGACCGGGACGATGGCTGCCGCGTATCTCGTGCAGATCGGGGAGCAGTCGCCGGTGGCGGCGGTCCGGCGCAACCTCGCGGTCGGACCGCCGTCGATCGAGCAGATCTACTACGGACTGGGCCTCGGCCGGGACCGGCTGCGGCAGCCGCCGTTCCCGGTGGTGGCCGTCAGCCGGCTGATGGACGCGCCCCGGCGGCTGTGGCCCTGGCTGTGACCTCCGCGTTCTGACGGCTCATGGCCTGCGCGCGCCGCCGTCCGGTGGCCTTGCCGGTGTCGATCACGAGGCACTCCGTAAGCGTCTGCCGTGGTCGATGATCAATTCAGCACCATTACAAAGGAGGTTGAACAAGGAAAAGAAGCAGGTTCAGGAGAGCAGGAAGTCGGCCTCCCCCGCTTTGGCGCCCTCGATGAAGGCCGTCATCTCGTCCGTGGTGTAGATCAGGGCCGGCCCGTCCGGGTCCGTCGACTGGCGGACGGCGATCCGGCCGTCGGCCAGCTTCATCGCCTCCAGGCAGTTGCCCCCGTTGCCGCCGCTCCACGGCTTGTGCCAGCCCTCGCTGCCCAGTTCCCGGGCAGGCATGCCGTTGTAGATCCGCTCGGTGCGGTTCCGCGGCCCGGACTGGGGCTTTATGCGATCCATTCACAGCTCCTTGCGGAGATCCCGGAGGATCTCCTTCGTGCGTTGTGCCGTAGCGGCCTGCGCCGCCATGCGGTCCATGACCTCCAGGTGGGTCGCCACCTCGGTGCGCGCGTCCAGGTAGACGGCGCCGGTCAGGTACTCGCTGTAGACCATGTCCGGCAGTTCGGGCATGGCAAATCGGAACAGCACGAAGGGCCCGTACGTCCCCGGGTGCGGCCCGCTGGAGAACGGGGCGACCTGGAGCGTCACATTGGGCAGCTTCGTGACCTCTAGCAGTCGGTCGATCTGCGCGCGCATCACCTCCGGACCGCCGACCGGGCGGCGCAGGGCGGTCTCGTCCATCACCGCCCAGAAGCGGGGGGCATCGGTACGGGTGAGCAGTTGCTGGCGTTCCATGCGCAGGGCGACATGGCGCTCGATCTCCTCCGGCTCCGTCTGGCCGACGGCGCCGGATTTCAGCACCCCACGCGCGTAGTCCTCGGTCTGCATCAGCCCGGGCACGAAGTGCGGCTCGTAGGAGCGGATCAGGCTCGCCGCGCCCTCCAGGCTGACGTACATGGAGAACCAGCTCGGCAGGATGTCGTGGAACCGCTGCCACCAGCCGGGCCTGTTGGCCTCCTCGGCGAGCCGGACGAAGAGGTCGGCCTCGTCGTCGGTCACCCCGTAGGCCTTCAGGAGCAGTTGGAGGTACGGGATCTTGAGGGCGACCTCGGCCATCTCCATACGGCGGACGGTGGCGGGCGCCACGCGGAGCACACGGGCGGCCTCCTCGCGCTTGAGCCCTGCGCGTTCCCGCAGGTCGAGGAGGCGCCGACCGAGGACCACCTGGCCCACCGTCGGCGCGGACCGCGGCTCGCTCACGCTCCCACCTCCACGAAGTTCCCTGACCGGCCTGCCCATCGGGCTCACCGGCGTCCTGGCCGCCACGCACATACAGGTGTCACCCGGCATGCTGACAGCCCAGCGGCGCCATTCGAAGACTCATTCGAAGATCTGACGGAATGACCGGAATGGCCAGGAAGACCGATGTGACCAAACAGCCGGAACAATCCTGTTCGGTCACATCGGTCGCATTGGCCGGATCGGTCCGCCGAATCCTCACTGATCCCAACTGGCGCCGCTCGACATGCTGTTGCGAGCAGTGTGCCACGGCCCTTCACCGCGTCACACAGCACTCTGCATATTTCAGAGTGACACTTGCCAAGTGTTCACGGCGGGGAGATAGTGGCAAGCGTGATTCCGTCCGCGCCCTTAGGAACAGACGCCGCCGCAGACCGTCTCGGTCTCGGTGCTGATGGGGGTCCTCCTGTGCGAACTCCTTCGAGCGTGGGGGAGGCAGCCGACCCAGGTGAGGGCACCGCCAAGCGCCGGTTCCGGTTCGAACTGGCCGCTCATCCGGGTTCCCCCGCCCAGGCGAGACGCCTGGTGCGTGCCCGGCTGACCGGCTGGTCGGTCTGCGCGGACACCTGCGACACCGCCGCCCTCGTCATATCCGAGCTGGTCACCAACGCGATCGTGCACACCGTGAGCAGTCGCGTCGTGTGCGAGTTGCACGACCATGACGACACGGTGCGTATCGCCGTGCACGACGAGGGCTGTTCGCCCGATGAGCCCCACCCGTCCCCGCAGCGCCCGGAGGAGGAGCACGGGAGGGGATTGCTCCTCGTCGACGCGCTGTGTCAGGCCTGGGGGGCTCAGCAGCACGGGCCCGGGCTGCTGGTCTGGGCGGAGCTGCCGCGCCAGACCGATGCCGCCCGGGACAGCGCCGAACCGCGCAACGACCTGGGCTGGGGTGCTCGCCCCGTTCCGGGGCCGTCGCACGGCTCGCCCCACGGGCCCGCGCACACTCCGGTGCACCCACCGTCGTCGGGCTCCGGCGCGGAGGGGCAGTCCGAGGCTCTGGGGCCGGTGCCCCGGCGGAGGCAGCCATGACCGGCGCGCCCGGCTCCGGCCAGTCGCTGGGCCTCGACACCCTGGTCCGCCTGAAGCGCGACCGCCGGTCGTCCCTCACGGGCGGCGCCGGCGGGTCGTTCCCCGTGCCCGAGGGCATGACGGCGCCGCTGGGCTGCGACGCCGTGGCCGTACCGGCGCGGCTCGGACCGCTGGTGGTACCGCGGCTGCCGCGGGTGGGGTGCGTGTACGCCGATGGCACGCACTGGTGGTGGATCGTCCCGTCGGACTCCGACGACGCCCTCCCCTGGCCCGCCCCGGCCCGCTACAGCCCGGGCGCCCCGCTCCCCGGCACCGCCCGCCTGATCCACCGCCCCGAGGGCACGCTGCCCTACACCCCGCCGATTCCGCTGTACCTGGCCCTCTGCCGGGTGACGGGAACGACACCGGAGTGGTACCGCCCCCTGAGCGCATGACGCTGCGCGGCTTCGGCCGACAGGGGGTACGGCCGACCGGTGCCGGCGCGAGGTGACCGGCCGTCGGAAGTACGAGACACCTTCGGGCTCGCCTCGGGGTCGCCTCGGTCCGCACCCCCCGCGCACTCCCCCACGCCCCGCAAGCCTCGTCGCGCGCCCTGCCCGGTGGCCGCTCCGCCCGCGATAGTGGCCGTTCGTCCACGACCACGGCCCCGGGGAGGATCGCGGTGAGGAAGAGGCGGGACACGGCGGCGTCCGAGGTGTCGGAGTCGGAGCAGCTGCTGTTCGGGGGACCGCTCCGCTACGACATGGGCTGGAGCCAGCACGGGAACGCCTTCCTGGAGCTGGACTTCCGCGCCATGATGACCCGGCTGCCCGGCATGCTCGCGTCCAGTCTGCGGCTGGCCCGGCAGGCGGACGCCCCGGCCGCGCGGATCGTGCTGGCCTCGCAGGTGGGCGTCGGGGTGGCCCAGGCGGTGAGCCTGCTCGCCGTGAACAGCGTGCTGGGCCGGCTGATCGGCTCCGGCACCATCGAGGAACGGCTGCGCAGCGCCGCCCCCGCACTGGTGATCATGGCCGTGGTCATGTTCGTGGCCGCCCTGCTGCGCGCGGCGTCCACGTACGCCACCGGCCGCCTGGAACCCAAGGTCGAGCGGGTGGCGACCGAGATGTACCTGGAGCGGGCCGCGGCCGTCGAACTCGCCGCGATCGAGGACCACGCCTTCCACAAACTGCTGGACACCGCGCAGTACGGCGCTTCCTCGGCCCGCCGCATGATCAGTTACGGCACCCGCGTGGTGAACGCGATGATCTCGCTGATCACCGCGGCCGGTGTGCTGACCGTGCTGCACCCGGCCCTCCTCCCGCTGCTGATCACGATGACGATCCCGAGCGCCTGGGGCGCCCTGACCAACGCCAGGCGCCGCTACGAGTCGTTCCACACCTGGGTGCAGCACGCCCGCGCCGGCCACCTGATCAGCGCCCTGCTCACCGAGCCGGAGGCGGCGCCGGAGATCCGGGTGCACGGGGTCGGCCCGTTCCTGCTGCGGCACTACCGGGCGATGTCGGAGACGGCCGAGGCGGAACAGGCCCGGCTGGCCCGGCTCGCGGCCCGTACCGGCCTGATCGCGGCGGCCTGGACCGGCCTCGCGACCGTCGCCACCTACGCGACGCTGGGCGGGCTGCTGCTGAGCGGGGCGATGGCCCTGTCGGTGGCCGGAACGGCGGTGATCGCGATCCGCTCCGGCTCGGCGAGCCTCAACACCCTCGTGCTGGAGATCAACACGCTGCACGAGGAGGCGCTGTTCGTCGGCGACCTGGAGCGGCTGTACGTCGAGGCGGCGGACCGCGCGATCCCGGTCGGCGGCGATCCGCTCCCCGACGACCCGCAGGAGATCCGCTTCGAGAACGTCACCTTCGCCTATCCGAGTGATCACCCGGACGATGCCACCCGCCCGGCCCTGGACGACGTCACCCTCACCCTCCCCCTCGGCCGGATCGTCGCCCTGGTCGGCGAGAACGGCTCCGGCAAGACCACCCTGGTCAAGCTGCTGGCCGGGCTGTACCAGCCGGACCGCGGCCGCATCCTGTGGGACGGCGTCGACGCGGCGCGGGCCGACCGGCACCGGCTCGCCGAACGCATCGCCATGGTCGCCCAGGACTTCAAGCGCTGGCCGTTCACCGCCAAGGTCAACGTGGCCGTCGGCCGCTCATCGGCACCGCTCACCGACGAACGGCTGGCCGCCTCGGTCACGGAGGCGGGCGCCGAGGAGGTGGTCGACGATCTGCCGCGCGGTCTGGACACCCTGCTGGCCCGCAACTTCAGCGGCGGGCACGAGCTGTCCGGCGGCCAGTGGCAGCGGCTGGGCATCGCGCGGGCCGCCTACCGGCGCGGTCACATCCTGATCGTGGACGAGCCGACGGCCGCCCTGGACGCCCGCGCCGAGCTGGAGGTCTTCGAGAAGATCCGCGCACTGGCGGGCAACGGGCAGACCGTCGTACTGATCACGCACCGGCTGGCGTCGGTCCGGCACGCGGATCTGGTGCACGTCCTCGACCAGGGCCGGGTGGTGGAGTCGGGCACCCCCGACGAACTCCTGGCGAGCGGCGGTGTCTACGCAGAGCTGTACGCGCTCCAGGCGGACCAGTTCACGGCGAAGCTGCCGGTCCGCAAGGCCAGTTGACCCGTCGGCTAGGCCCTGTCGTTTGGATCAGCCTGGCTATGAGGTGCGGCACCTTTCGACCGACCCGAGCGGGGCCTGGTGCGTGCAGCTGCAAGGCGGAGGAGGCGTAGACGATCAGCCGCTGCCGCGGCGGGCGACGCGGTGGGGGCACCTCCCGGCCGAAGGCTGGGGGACGTCGGCGAGTGACGACAACGCCGCTGGGGGTCCCCCCACGCTTTTAAGGCAGTGGGGGAGTGCGTGCCAGCCCCCGCGACGCCGGGATGATCCAAACGACAGGGCCTAGGCCTCGGCACCGCCGGTGCCGCGCACGATGACCAGGAACGTGTCCGTGGCCAGATCCATCACGACCTCGGCAGGCAGCCCTTCCAGCCGCCGCGCCTGCGCGAACTCCTCCGCAGGCCATGATCCTCGCGGTCCGCCTGCGGGAAAGCGTTCGAGCACGGTTCGCCCGCTCACCATCCTGCACCTCCAGAAATGCGTCGTACCTCTAGGAGTTAACGCTCTGGAGAACGCGAATGGCTCGCCCGGTGACGCTACTGAGACATAGTCGACACGCCGTCGGCGCGGACGGTGAGGGTCCGTTGACTTTCGGCCACTTCCGTGACCGACTGTGTCAGTCTTCGTACTCGTCGTGATAACGGACGCGGTCGCTGCCCTCCGGCACCCGGCCGAGGGCCGTCAGGTCGAGCAGGGAGGTGGTCGTGCCGAGTCCGTCGAGGCCGCCGTCGTACACCGAATAGGTGTGGAAGACCCGGTCGTGCTCCCGCAGGAAGCAGCTGATCCCGGGCCGTTCGACCGGTTCGTCGTCCACGACGATGGTCGCCTCGAAGTCGCGGTTGAAGTCGCGGTTGAAGTCGCCGTGGTACGAGGAGTACCAGGGCAGCGTCCAGCCCATCCGCGCCTTGAACGGCAGGATCCTGGTGAACGGCGCCCGGGAGACCACCGCGAACGAGGTGCCGCGCGCCCGCAGATGGGCGAGATGGCCGATCTGGTCCAGGAAGGCGGCGCAGCCGGGGCAGCCGGCCTCCCACTCCGGGGCGAACATGTAGTGATGGACGACGAGTTGGACCCGCCCGTCGAAGAGGTCCAACAAAGTCGCCTTGCCGTCGCCCCCTTCGAAGACGTACTCCGGATCCACCTCGACCATGGGCAGCCGGCGCCGCTCGGCACTCAGCGCCTCCCTGGCCCGCGCGAGCGCCTCCTCCTTGTCCAGTAACTCCGCACGCGCGGCGCGCCACCGCTCACGCGAGACGATCTCCGGAAGCGACATGGGGCCCTCCTGTACAACGGTCGGTTCCGGGTGGTGACCGCGGGAGGGCGGAGAACTCATCGGTGCGGCCGGAGTTTTTTTCGGGCGAGCCACGGCAGGCGGGAGCGGAGCTCATCGCCCCGACGTACGGCACGGTCCTCGACCCGGGTGAGCCGAACCGCGCATCCGGTCCCGGCTCTGTCGCGGCGCGGGCCGGACGAGCACGCTGGCCGCACCACCTCCTGGAAGGAGCCCGGCATGCTCCTGGGCACCTGGAACCTCGAAAACCTCTACCGGCCCGGCAGCCCCTACGGCCCCAAGGACAAGTCCGCCTACGAGGCGAAGCTCGCCGCCCTCGCCTCCGTGATCGGCGCGCTCGACCCGACCCTGCTCGGCGTCCAGGAGGTCGGGGACCCCGACGCCTTGGCGGACCTGGCCGAACTGCTGGGCCCGAGCTGGCTGTTCGCCCTCTCCTCGCACCCCGACGGCCGGGGCATCCGGGTCGGCTTCCTGGCCCGAACCGAGCTGACGGTGACCGCCGACACGGCCGCGTTCCCGGCCGGCCTGCGCCCGGTGCAGACGGACGACTCGGGCGGGACCGCCGCCGGGGCCGGGCGCGGCTTCCTGGCGGTCACGGTCCAGGCCCCGGCCGGACCGCTCACGGTGGCGGTGGCCCACCTCAAGTCCAAGCTGCTGACCTACCCCGGCGACCGTTTCTACCCGCACGACGAGGGCGAACGGGCGCGCTACGGGGCGTACGCCCTCTACCGGCGCGCCGCCGAGGCGACGGCGCTGCGGGCACTGGCGGACGAACTGCTCGCCGGGCAGGGCACGTCCCGCGACATCGCGGTCCTCGGCGACCTCAACGACGAGGTACAGGCGGCCACCACCCAGATCCTCCTCGGCCCGCCCGGCTCCGAACTCGGCACCACCGGCTACGACCACGCCGACAAGGGCGACGCCGTACGGCTGTGGGACACGGCCCCGCGCATACCGGCCGACCAGCGCTACTCCCGCGTCGACTCCGGGCGGCACGAACTGATCGACCACATACTCCTCAGCCACCGGCTGGTGCACCGGTTGTCGGAGGCGGGCACGGGAGTGCCGGGCACCACCGCACCGCCGGACCTGCCGTCGGTGGGCGAGGACCCGGCGAAGCGGCGCGGGGTCCCGGGCTCGGACCATGCACCGGTGTGGGCACGGTTCACGGACTGAGACCGCGCACCGCCCACGGGTTGGGTACCGCCCACGGCTTGGGTGCCGCCCACGGCTTGGGTGCCGCCCACGGCTTGGGTGTCGCCCGCGCTTCGGGCACCGCCCACGCCTTGGGCGCCGACCTGCTGACTACGCGGCGACCGGCATCCGCGGCACCACGAGCCCGAGCCGCTGCCCGTCCCGCTCCAACTCGGCGGCAAGGTCTTCGAGTTGCCGGGTGTGCCGGGCGGTGAGCCGCCCCGTCTCGTCGAGGTGCACGGCACACGCGGTGGTGGTGTCCACGAGCCGTTCGAGTACGGCGGCCACGGCGTCCGTGCCCTCGGTGTGCCGGGCGAGGGCGGGCAGTTCGGCGGCGGCGAGGGCGATCGCGGTGCGGGCCTCGGCGAGGGTGCGGTAGGCCTCGCGGCGCAGCGCCCAGCGCTCGCCGCGGTCGCCGGAGCCGCTCAGTACGTGGTCGAGATAGGCGTGTGCGGCCCGCCCGGCCGACCCGAGGCGGGCCCGCACCCCGCCACCCCGTTTCCCCGCCATCGGCAGATGGCCGACGATCAGCACGATCGCGCAGGCCAGCAGTGTCTCGCCGATGCGGCTGACGGAGGCCTGCGGTTCGCCGCCGACCATGACCAGGGCGAGTACGAGGACGGTGACGACGGCGGTCTGGGCGCCGAAGTGCCGGGTGGACACCGGGATGACCGCCCCGCAGACGGCCACCAGCGCGATGAGCCCTTCGGGCCGGGGCAGTACCGCGGCGAGGCCCGCGAAGACGAGGGCGCCGAGCACGGTGCCCGCGGCCCGGCACAGCACCC
This sequence comes from Streptomyces hyaluromycini, assembly GCF_002217755.1. Lineage (GTDB taxonomy): Bacteria > Actinomycetota > Actinomycetes > Streptomycetales > Streptomycetaceae > Streptomyces > Streptomyces hyaluromycini. Next base: position 215,921 of record NZ_BCFL01000018.1, read on the forward strand.
GGGAGGCGAGCGGCCCGAGGTCGGGCTTGACGAGGAAGACGGCGGTGGCGGGCAGCCAGTACCAGTGCTGGTGCTCGCCGTACCAGCGGGCGTGGTGCAGGGCCTGGGCGATGGCGGCGCTGGCCCCGAAGCAGAGGGCGACCCGCAGCCCGTACTCCCGCCCGCCGCTGCCGAGCGCGGCCCGTACGAGGTCGAGGGCGGGGCGGCGCCGGGCCGGTGGCCGCTGCTCGCCGCCCTGGGCCCGGTCGAAGGTCTCCGCGGCGCGCAGCAGGGCGCCGTCGAGAGCGCGCAGTGCGGGCGCGGACCGCGAGGGTGCGGGCAGCGGCCCGGTGCCGCCGTTCGCCCGGACGGCGAGGGCGAGCCGCCGGGGTCCCTCGGCCGCCCGCGCGGATATCGGCTCCCCGGCCCAGGCGAGGGCGGTGGCCGCCTCGGCGAGGGGCAGGGCCGCGGCGTACTGCGCATGCAGCCGGCGTTCGGCGGCGGAACTGGCGTACCGCCGCAGCCGGGGCCCGGTGAGCGCGTCCTGGGCGTGGTCGAGCGCGGCGGTGAGGGCGGCGCGCCGGGGGCCGGCCGCCGCGCCGCCCACCGCGTCGAGCAGGTCGGCGACGGCGTCGTACACGGCTCCGACGGCGTCCCGTTCCCCGTCGAAGCGGAAGTCACCGGCGATCGCGCCGGGGGTGGGCAGGGCGAGCCGCAGCACCAGCAGCCATCCGGCCCCGGCGAGGAAGGCGAGGGCCCGCTGCCAGCCCGCCTCGGCGACCGGCATCCCGGCGCCGATTGCGGCGGCGACCAGCAACTGCGTCCCGGCTCCGGAGGCGACGGTCCCGACGGCACTCATGCCGCCGGCGACCAGCCCGAGTCCGGTGAGCAGCAGGGTCAGGGGTACGGCGGTGAGGTGCTCCCCGCCGTACGTCCCGACGAGCAGCCCGAGCGCACCGGCTGCCGCGGGCACCCCGAGCCGCCGTACGGCCGACCGCCGGCTGCCCGGCCGGTCGTTGATCCCGGCGAGCATGGCGGCGATGGCGGCGACGACGCCGAGGGAGGTGCGGTGGAGCAGGACGGCGGTGAGCAGCAACGGCCCGGCGGCCAGCGCCCCTCTGGTCACCGCGCTCCAGGGCACGGGCCCGCGCTGGGCGCGCAGGGCGTGGGCGAGCCAGGGCGGCAGGGCGTTACGACGGGACACGGGGCTCCTGTCCGGACGAGGGCGGGGTGTGCCTTCGGGCGACGGTGGCCGGGCTGTTGGCTTCGGTGTCCACGGTAGATCGTGTTCCGGTACGGAAAGGTGCGTTCGCATTTCATGGGTGTGACAAGTGCCCCGGAGAGCCGCGTTCTTTATGAACGCAATTCCGTGCGGGCCCGATTCGGGGCGGAACGCGAGCGGGCCCGAGGGCGTAGCCTGCCCCCGGGCCCCGGAATGCCACCCATCGTCACACGCCGGCACACTTGAGAACCCGGGTCAGTCGTAAGGTCGCCGCGTCCTTCCTTTGGACCACCACGCATCGAGCTGCGCGGGCAGGACTTGAACCTGCATTTCGACGTACTGGGGCCCGGGCCCGGTCGATCCGGCGATCGGCGGCGAATGCTGAGTCTGGAGCGAGAGTCTGAGATTCAACGCGGTCCGCCCGGTGTGCACGGCATGCGTGGTGTGCACTTGTGGGTACGACCGCTCTTCACGACAAGGCTCAGCTTCAGCTTTGCGCTCCTCGCGCACCCCGGCCGCAGGGGCCGGGGAGTCTGGAAAGGCTATCCGAAGAGATAGCCGAACACGGCGTCCCCGACCCGCTGGTCGACGACGTCGGCGCCGTTCGCCTCCTCACGGGCGAACTTGACCGCCTGCTGCAACTTCTCGACCCGGTCGAGGAGTTCGTTGACGCGCCGTGCGGGCAGGGCGCCCGAGAACTTCACGGTGGTCCAATACCCCACCGGAATGTCCTCGTAGTACACCTCGACCTGGGCCGGATGCTTCTCGGTGGCCTCGGCCTTCACGTGGTTGCGAGGCACCTTCTTGGTGCGCAGGGTGCGCACGGGCTCGGTCTTCCAGGCGTCGGTGGAGGGATCCTGGACCCACGACTCGGAGGCGTCGAGCACGGGCAGCTTCCGTACGAAGGTGTTGAGGTCGACGAGCTGCTTCTCCAGGAACAGCAGATAGGCGACGGGCACGTCGGTGACCAGCACCCGCCCGTCCACCTTCACATCGGCCCTGGCCTCGCAGTTCGCCCAGTCCTTGGTGGCGGTCACGTCGAAGAGCCGCGTCAGCGTGGCCGAGGTCTCCCGCAGCACGTCCTCGGCCTTGACCTGAACCCGCGTGGACTCGGGCGGCAGCTGCTCGCCCTCCTCGTCCTTCGGCTGATACGTCCGCGAGATACCGGCCAGCAACGCGGGCTTCTGCAACCCGTGATGAGCCGATGTCAGGTCCTGGTGAGCCTTGGACTTGATGCCCTTCTCGACCGCGATGATCTGATTGAGTTTCGCCACGTGAAGGACGGTAGCAGCGGCAACTGGCCTATTCCCAACCATTATTTCGAGCGGACGGATACGTCACCCGAATCCGAATAGCAGCTCTGCCCCGGCAACGGCTCCGGCCAACTCCACGGATTCCGCCCGCAATCCGCCGAGGATGTCGTCGACGCCCCGCAGCCCGGCCCGCTCCAGCAGCCGTTTCTCGTTCGTCACCCACTCCCCCCGGGCCGCGAGAACGGCGTGACCGGTCTGGAGGGCGGCCGTGGCGACGGCGCCGGCGACCTCGGTGAGGCGGCCGTTCGGGGCGTGGTTGGCCTTCGCGTAGGCGAGGGTGGCGCGGGCGACACCACGCCAGTGTTCGGGGGCGGTGGCACGCAGTCGTTCGGGATAGGCCGCCGGGCGGGGCAGGGTGCCGCTGAGCACGCGGTTGACCGCCAGCTCGGCGACGACCAGGTAGCTGGGGATCCCGGCGAGATGGAACAGCAACGGCTCCACCCGGAACCGCCCCGCCTCCGCCTCGGCCAGCTCCCGCTCGACCACGTCGAGATCGCGGTAGTGCACGTCCACGCGGCGACCGTCGACGGTCAGCCAGGCCCCGCCGTTGAAGACACCACCGCCCCACCCGCCGACCTCGGAGACCTCGCCCTCCCACCCGAGGGCGCGGAGGTCGGCGGGGTCGAAGGGACCGCGGTAGTAGACGGCCAGGTCCCAGTCGCTGTCGGGACGGTGGGTGCCCTGGGCTCGGGAGCCGCCGAGAGCGACGGCCCGGACCGTGGGGAGGGCGGCCAGGCGGTCGGTGACGGCCGCGAGGAAGGTCCGGTCGGGCTCGGCGTTCGTGGCGGGCATGGCCCACAGCATCCCGCGCGGCCCGTTGTCAGTGCCACGCGTTATCAATGGAAGGCGCTGGGGGGCGGAGAGTGCCTTCGGCGGTCTGCCTGTCCTGCGCCGCCCGCGGCGGGAAAATCGGGTGCGGCCGCCCCGCGCGAGCGCGGATGATCGACGGGTCGTCCGTCGTTCGCTTCAGGAGCCCCAGTGATCCAGCGCGTCACCGCCCCGGCTCTCTTTCCGCCGCCCGGCTACTCCCACGTCTCCGTCGTCGAGGCCGGTACGAAGCTCGCGTTCCTCGCCGGTTCCGTTCCGCTGGACGACGAGGGGAGGCTCGTCGGGGAGGGGGATCCGCCGCGGCAGGCCGAGCGGGTGATCGCGAACCTGCGGGAGCAGCTCCGCTCGGTCGGCAGCGACCTGGAGCATGTGCTGACGACCGATGTGTACGTCGTGAGCAGTGAGCCCGCGGTGCTGTCCAGCGTCTGGGAGGTCGTCGAGGCCTCCGGGCTCAGTGCCGGGCCGCACTCGTCGACGCTGGTAGGGGTCGCCTGTCTGGGGTACACCGGGCAGCTGGTGGAGATCACGGCCACCGCCGTCGTACCGGAGGGGACGCAGGGATGAACGCCGAGGTCGCACTGCGCCGCGCCGGCGGACCGGACGCCGCCGGGGTCGCCGATGTCTACCTGCGGTCGTACAGCACCGCCCTGCCCACCGTCGTCCGGCCGCGCTCGGACGACGAGGTGCGCGCGTACATCCGGGACGTCGTGGTGCCGGAGCGGGAGACGTGGCTGGCGGAGGCCGGTGGCCGGGTCGTCGGGATGATGGTCCTCGCGGGGGATCTGCTGTCGCAGCTGTATCTGGCCCCCGAGTGGCGGGGCCGCGGCATCGGTGACCGGTTCGTCGCGCTGGCCAAGGAGCGCTCCCCGCAGGGGCTCACGCTCTGGACCTTCCAGGTCAACAAGCCCGCCCACCGCTTCTACGAGCGGCACGGCTTCGTCGCCGTCGAGTACACGGACGGCAGCGGGAACGAGGAGCGGGAGCCGGATGTGCGGTACGTGTGGACGCCCTGACCCGGACCTTCCCGCTACGGCGGCCCCACTACGGCCGCCTCGCTACGGCCGCCCGGGTGCGGCCCCCCACACCCGTCGCTTCGCCAGCGGCTTCCGGTAGCTCCCCGCCCGGCTGGTCGTGAGTCCCAGCGTCACCAGCGACTCGGCCAGCTTCACCGCCGCGCCGACGCCGTCGACCACCGGAACCCCGAGCTTCTCCCCCACCACGCGCTGCAGCCCCGTCATCCCGGCACAGCCGAGGACCAGGACCTCGGCGCCGGCGTCCCGGACCCGCTCGGCCGCCGCGAGGAACGCGGCCTCCGTGCGCCCGGGGTCAGCGGCGAGGTCGAGGACGCCGAGTCCGGTGCCGGCGACGGCGACGCAGTTGCGGGCCACCCCGGCGGTCTCCAGGCTGTCCTCGATCTGCCCGCGCGACCGGTCCAGGGTGGTGACGACGCCGTACCGGCGGCCCAGCAGACAGGCCAGGTGGGCCGCGGCCTCGGTGATGTCGACGACGGGTACGTCCACCAGCTCCCGTACGCCCTCGCGCCCGTGCTCGCCGAAGCCGGCCAGGACCACCGCGTCGTACGGCGGACCGCCGTACGTCCGCAGCGCGTCCAGGACCGCGGCCGCCGACAGGTAGCTGTCGAGCCAGCCCTCCGCCGACTCGGGTCCCCAGGCCGGGGTCAGCCCGGTCACGGCGGTGCCCGGGCCTGCGGCGGCCCGGGCACCTCGTACGATCTCCGCGGTCATCTCCTGCGTGGTGTTGCAGTTGGTGACGACGATCCGCACGTCCTTCAGACCTCCTCGGCCACGGTGACGGGGGCGGGGGCGGGGGCCGGGGCGCGGTCACCGCGGCACAGCGTCAGGTAGAGGCCCGCGGCCAGCGCCGTGCCGATGAACCAGGAGTACGGCGCCACGTCGCTGAACGTCTTCACCAGCGCGAGCACGGCCGCGACCGCCGCCGAGGGCAGGAACGCCCACAGGGCCTTGGGGTTGACGCCCTTGCGGTAGTGGTACGGGGAGCCGGGAGTCGCGTCGAAGAGTTCCCGGACGTCCACCCGGCCGCGCTTGACCCAGTAGTAGTCGACCATGATCACGCCGAACAGCGGGCCCAGGAAGGCACCGAGACCGCCGAGGAAGTAGTTGACGACGGTGGGGTTGGAGAAGAGGTTCCAGGGGGTGACGACCAGGGCCGCGACGGTGCTGATCATGCCGCCGACCCTGAAGCTGATCTTCTGCGGCCAGACGTTGGCCAGGTCGTACGCCGGCGAGACGAAGTTGGCGACGATGTTGACGCCCATCGTGGCGACCGCGAAGGTCAGCGCCGCCACGACCAGGACCCAGGTGTTGCCGACCTTGGCGACCAGTTCGGCCGGGTCGGTGATGGCCTCGCCGAAGACCTCCAGGGAGCCGGCCGTGACGATCACGGAGACGACCACGAAGGCCGTGGAGTTGATCGGCAGGCCCCAGAAGTTGCCGCGGCGGACGGTGCGGTAGTCCGGGGCGAAGCGCGAGAAGTCGCAGAAGTTGAGCATCAGGGTGCCGTAGGTGGCCAGGATCAGGCCGATCGCGCCGAACCACTGCCGCCACTGCTCGCCGGTGGAGACCGGGTGCGGGGTGGAGGTGAGCGAGATGGTCCAGTGGGCCTTGGCCAGGATCCAGACCGCGAGGGCGATCATGACCAGCCAGATCGCCGGGCCGCAGAAGTCCTGGAACCTGCGGATCGTCTCCATGCCCCGGCTGATGATCGCCGCCTGGATCAGCCAGAGCGAGACGAAGGAGATCCAGCCGAGCGTGTCCAGGCCCAGGAAGGAGCTCTCCGTCAGGGACTTCAGGCCCGGCCAGGCCGCCAGCAGCATCACGTTGACGGCGACGGACGCCAGATAGGTCTGGATGCCGTACCACATGATGGCGATCACGGCCCTGATCAGCGCCGGGATGTTGGCGCCCCAGACGCCGAAGCTGATCCGGCTCACCACTGGGAACGGCACGCCGTGGCGCTGGCCGATCCTCCCCATCCAGTTCATGCCGACGTAGATGAGCACGAAGCCGACGAGGAGGGAGGTGAAGACCTGCCAGACGTTCATGCCGAGGACCAGCAGGCCGGCGGCGAAGGTGTAGTTGCCGAGGTTGTGGACGTCGGACATCCACATGGCGAAGAGGTCGAAGACCTTCCAGTTCCGCTGCTCGGCGGGGGCGAGGTCTTCGTTGGTGAGCCGGGGGTCGGGGGCGAACGCGGGTGCGCCGGTGGCTTCGGCGCGGTCGGCGAGGGACACGGGGCCTCCAGGGACTACGGGGCGGGGAGGGAGGAGGACGGCTGCCGGGTGCGGTGAGCGTCAGGTACGCCAACTTTTGGTATACCAAACTGCTGTCATGGTGCTCCCGTCAAGCGTTCCGACCGATGTCGGTCCCGTTACGGCTCCGTAAAAGCCCCCCGGGTCGGCGAAAATGACCTCATGGGCTCCCCCACCACGAAGATCGAACCCCTGGGCGCGGTGCGCGAGCGCGTCCTCGCGACCCTGCGGCAGGACATCATCGCGGGGCGCCTCGGCCCTGGTGACCGGCTGGTGGAACGGGAGCTCGCCGAGCGGTTCGGGGTCTCCCGGGTACCGGTCCGGGAGGCGATCCGGGCCCTGGTCGCCGAGGGCTTCGTCCTCTTCGAGTCGGCCCGCCGTACGGTCGTCCGCCGGCTGACCCCGACCGACGTCAAGGAACTCTTCGAGCTGCGCGAGGCGTTGGAGGTGTACGCGGCCGGGCTGGCGGCGGCGCGGGCGACCCCGGAGGCGCTGGCCGAGCTGCGGGAGCTGCTCGACCGGGCGGCCACGGCGACCGAGGCGGGCGACGCCGAGACCATCACCGACATCAACACCCGTTTCCACGACCGGATCCTGGCCCTGGCCGGCAACAGCCTGCTCATCTCGGTCATGGAACCGGTCGACGGCCGGCTGCGCTGGCTCACCCGGAGGAACGAGGAGTGGCCCCAGCTCCTCACCGAGCACCGCGAGTTGTACGACGCGATCGCCTCCGGCGACCCGGACCGCGCCCGCGCCCGCGCACTCGGCCACGTCCAGGCCAACTACCGGTCGACGGTACGGCACCTGTTCGGCGAGGACACCGGCGCCTAAGCGCTCCGCTGGAAGTGCCGCGATGTGCCGACTGCCGTCTGCCGACTGCCGACTGCGGCGCCGTCGTGGCTGGTCGCGCAGTTCCTCCCCCAGCCTTCGGCCGGGGGTACGCCCAGCGCCCCTTCGGGGGCGCTGCCGAACCGCAGCGGACTTCGCCGGGCCCGCTTGGCTGCCCGACCCGGCTCTCCACAGGAACACCGGTTCGCACAGGAAGCTCCTAGAGTTCTCCTCGCCGGTGAAGATCGAAACGGTTCCGGACGGACCCGACGGGGAGGGTATGACCATGGTGAGCAGACGAGGGCTGTTGGGCGGAGCCGCGCTGGTGGGGATGGGCGCGGTGGCCGGCATGGCGGTGGGTGCGGGGACCGCCGCCGCCGACGAGCCGCTGGACACGCCGTTCACCCCGGTCGCCGCGCCGCATCTGGCCGAGGCCGAGCAGCTGGTGCGGTACCAGCGGCTGCTGGCGGCCGGATATCTGCCGACGGGCCTGGCCGGGCACTGGCCGCTGGACGGCTCCGGCGCCGACCGCTCCGGCCTCGAACACCCGGTCGCCCCGGGCTCCGGCACGAGCTGGACCAGTCTGCGCGCGGGCGGCGAACTGAGCTTCGACGGCACCTCCGGCGCCTACGCCGCCACCGCATCCGTCCTGGACACCACCGCCCCGTTCACGGTCACGGCCTGGGTCCGGCTGGCCGACGACGCCGTGCTCACGAACATGTACACGGCCGTGAGCCAGGACGGCGGCAGCGCCAGCCGCTTCCTGCTCCAGTACGACGACGCGGCCGGGACCTGGGCGTTCAAGGTGCGCAGCGAGGACCAGAGCACCAAGGTCTCGGCGCTCGCCGCCGCCCCGGTGACGAAGACGGGAGTCTGGACCCACCTGGCAGGCGTCTGGGACGGCACCCGCGTCCAGCTCTATGTGAACGGCGTCCTGGAAGGCAGCGCCGACAACACCCTGTCCTGGGCCGCGCCCCAGGGCTTCAGCATCGGCCGGGCCCGCTGGGACGGCGGTTACGTGAACCGCTTCAAGGGCACGATCGACGACGTCCGCGCCTACGGCCGTGCCCTCGACGCCGATGAGATCGCCCTGGTCAGCGGGCGGACGGCACGCGCCAACAACGTCTATCTGACGGACACGTCGGCGACCGTGACCTGGGGCCGCCCGGACGACCTCGCCGGCTGGGTGGCCCGGGCCCGCTGCTCGTCCTTCGTCACGGCGCTGCTCAAGCACACCTACGGCTGGGCCACCGACGCCTACTTCGTCCAGTACTTCCAGGAGAAGGGCCCGGAGGCCGCCGACTACTGCTCGGCGTTCCGGAACGGCACCGCCGGCCCGCGCTTCCGCCGCATCCGCAAGGTCACCGAGCTGCTGCCGGGCGATCTGATCGCCGTCGACTACAACGGGCAGGACGCGGAGAACACCGGGCACATCGTCATGGTCCGCGAGGTCAAGGGCGTCTTCAGCGGGGTCGCCGACTTCACCGGCGAGACCCAGTACGCCGTCGAGATCGTCGACTGCACCTCCGACCCGCACGGTGTCTACGGCCTCAGCAACTACCCCCGATACCCGGACACCCGCATGGTCGGCAACGTGGACGGCGAGAGCTTCCAGGGCGTCGGCATCGGCCACATGATGTTCTACGCCTCCGACACCACCGGCGAGTTCTCCCGGTACCGCTGGAGCGTCAACTCCTCGGTCTCCACCGGCACCCACACGGTGGACGACCGCCCGGTGGCGGCGGCCCGGATCGTCTGAGCCCCGCCGCTCACGCCGGCCCTCACCCCAGTCCGGCCGCCTCCGCCGCCGTCCGCAGCACGTCGCGGAGCATCTCGGGGGTGAGGCGACCGGTGAAGGTGTTCCGCTGGCTGACGTGGAAGCAGCCGAAGAGGTCCAGGCCGCCGAGGCCGACCCGGGTGCCGTGGGCGAAGGCCGGGCGGGGCCGGGGCACGGTCCAGCCCGCCGTCGCGAAGGCCAGCAGCGCGGCCTGCCAGCCGAAGGCGCCGAGCACGACGGCTGCGCGCAGCGTCGGGCGCAACAGCGTCAGCTCCTCCACCAGCCAGTGGCGGCAGGTGTCGCGCTCCTCGGGGGTCGGCTTGTTGGCGGGCGGGGCGCAGTGCACGGGCGCGGTGACGCGCACGCCGTACAGCTCCAGGCCGTCGTCGGCGCTCACCGACGTCGGCTGCGAGGCGAGCCCGACGTCGTACAGCGCCTGGTACAGCACGTCACCGGAACGGTCACCGGTGAACATCCGGCCGGTGCGGTTGCCACCGTGCGCGGCCGGGGCGAGGCCGATGATCAACAGCCGGGCGTCGGCCGACCCGAAGCCGGGAACGGGCCGGCCCCAGTACGTCCAGTCTGCGAACGCGGCGCGCTTGGTACGTGCCACGTCCTCCCGCCACGCGACGAGGCGGGGACAGGCACGGCAGCCGCTGACGCGCTGGTCGAGGTCAGCGAGCCGGGTGCGCGGGGTGCGGTTCACGTTTCAACGGTAGGGCCGGTCGACCGGGTGGAGGCGGAAAAAGGGGGCCGGGGGACGAGGGCGAGGTTTACCGGAGCGGCTCGGTCTGGGTGTCGGGGGTGTGCGGGAGCACCGTGCCGGGCTGTGCGGGGTGGCGACGCTTGTCTGTGCGGGGTGGCGACCGCGGGTTGTCTGTGGCTGATCGCGCAGTTCCTCCCCCAGCCTTCGGCCGGGGGTACCCCCAGCGCTCCTTTGGGGCGCGATGGCGGGGGCCGGCAAAACGGTTCCGCCGGGGTCGGCTCGGGGGGCTAAGGTCGGGGCATGGCTTCTGAGGATGCGGTCGACGGCAGGGAGCTCGCGAGCGGAGGGACCGGGGCACCCGCCTCAGCCGGGCCTGACGAAGGAGCCGAGGCCCCCGCCACTCCGGCTCCCGACCCCGCCGCGATCGCCGCGGCCGTCGCAGCCGCCGAGGCCGCGGGGCCGGCTCCCGGGGAGAACGTTCGGATCGACAGCTGGATCTGGGCCGTCCGCCTGATCAAGACCCGCTCCATGGGGGCCACCGCCTGCAAGGGCGGGCATGTCCAGGTGAACGGCGAGCGCGTCAAGCCCTCCCACTCCGTGCGCGTCGGCGATGAGGTGCGGCTGCGCAACGAGGGGCGGGAGCGGGTCGTCGTCGTGAAACGGCTGATCCGCAAGCGGGTCGGCGCCCCGGTGGCCGCCGTGTGCTACATCGACAACTCCCCGCCGCCCCCGCCCCGCGAGGCCTTCTCCCCCATCGGCATCCGCGACCGCGGCACCGGCCGCCCCACCAAGCGCGACCGCCGCGAACTGGAACGACTGCGCGGCCTCGGCGGGATGGGTGGAACCGGCACGGGTGGGGCAGGCGCGGGTGGGATGGGCTCGACAGGCCGGGCGAGTGGAGGACACCCCGGCGGACGGTGATCAAGGTGATCAACCGGGGCGGCCCCACAGGGCTCGGCTCGCCCAGGCCAGGTGACCCGGCTCCTCCCCGCTCGGCGGCTCCCCCGCGCTAAGCCGTCGGCACCGCCCTCACCCACGTCCCGTCCTCGGTCAGATACTCGGCCACCTCCAGTCCCGCCTCCGCGAGCGCCTGCTCGAACTGTTCCTCGGTGAGCGGCCGGGCCAGGAAGGTCTGGGTCCAGGTCGCGTCCGGGAACTCGTACTCCGCGTGCACCGAGTCCACCCCGTCCCCGACCGGCTCGGCCGACACGATCCGGACGGTGTAGCCGCTGGGGTCGGTCCGCTCCCGCGGGACCCTCGTGTGGTAATCCGCGCCCTCCCGCTGGATGAGCACGCAGCCGCCGTCCGCCACGTGCGCCACGCAGGTGCGCAGCATGCCCCGGCGCACCTCCGGATCCCCGGTGTGCACCAGGAACGACGCGAGCATGACCACGTCGAACTTCTCGCCCAGGTCGAGCCCTTCGATGGTGCCGCGTATGGTGCGCGCCCCGCGTACACGCTCCAGCATCTCCGCCGACTCGTCCACCGCCGTGACCGTGAACCCGCGCTCCAGGAGCGGGTGCGTCATGCGCCCCACGCCGCAGCCCAGCTCCAGGATGCGGGCGCCGGCCGGGATCGCCGCCTCGATGATGTCCGGCTCTTCCCCGACGGCCAGGCGCGAGTAGAGCTCGACCGCGCAGCCGTCCGGGGTGATCGCTCCGGGTCCTGTTCCCTCGTACCCCTCACGCATTTCGATCGTCATGCCCGAACAACGGCCCGTCTCCGCACCGCCGTTCCCGGACCCCAATGGTTCACTCGTTCGAGTAGTTCGAACGTCCGGTGGGAACTTTTCCGCAGCGGGGCTCGGTCGACGGCCGTCACCGGTCCCACGGGAACCATCCGTGCCCGACGTACCAGTGGCCGCCCGCCCGCAGATGGTCGCCGACCGCCCGCTCCACCGAAGTCCGCCGGGGCAGATCCCGTACCGGCAGGTCCGGGTCGCCGAAGACGAAGCCGACCGGTGTGGTGTCGGCCGGCTCCGGGTCCACCCACCCGGGCCGGAACCGCTCCTGGAAACGGACGATGTTGGAGCCTGCCGGAAGGTGTTGTCGCAGCTGTGGATCGAGCAGCCAGGAGTGGCAGGTCGCGACGGTGTGGGGCTCCTCGGGGAAGTGCCGGGCGAAGAACTCCCGGGCGCGGTCCACGGAGCGGTCGCAGGCGACCGGGGTGAGCGGCCCGAGGAAGTCGGGGATGTGCAGGTCCAGGGAGGGCTCGCCGCCGGTCACGTCGGTTCCGGCCGCCTTGATCGCCTGTGCCGTGCGGTCGCCGAGCCACGTCCGCTCGTACTGCAGGCGTCCCAGCTGGTAGAGGCGGCCGCAGAAGTGGCGGGTGAGCCAGTGCGCCTGGCGCGCCGCCAGTCCGCCGCTGCCGATTCGTCTGCGGTGCAGTGCCATGCCGCGGCCGAGGTCGGCGAGCGTGTGCCGGGAGACGTCGTCGGGAATGCCGCGCGCCCGGTGCACCGCGCGGGCGTGTGGCACCGCCATGAGGAAGACGTACACGAGGAAGTACTCGCCCAGCGCGTCCGGAGCCTGGGCGGCCCGGTCGGCGAGCCCGGCCGGGTCGTCCACCTCCCGCACCACACCGGTCACGTCCTCGGCGCCCTCTTCCAGCAGCCGCCGGAGCCCGGGGTCGGCGGTCACGGCCCGTCGCAGTGCCACCAGATCGTTGATGTCCTCGTGCGGCACGGCGAGGTCGAGGAGCAGGTCGGGCAGGTCGTCGGCGTCCGGCAGCACGTCAGGGTCCCCCTTGGTGAACGTCAGGTCGAGGAGTACGTTGCAGACAGGAGTGGTGATCCGGGATGCGTACAGGCAGTGAACCGGCGACCGCCCGCAGTGCGCTGCGGGCGCGGTTGTGGCTGAGCGTGTGGGGGCTGGCCTGGGCGATCTTCGGCACGGCGGCGTTCGCGCTGGTCGGACGTCCCGGCTGGGCGGCGGCCTGCGGGGTGCTGTGGCTGGTGGCCACCGTGGACATGGCCGTGATCCTCAGGCACATCCGGCAGGGCCCGCACTATCAGCCGGGCCGAGATGTGCCGCCGTACCGGCCCGCGGACACCCGCCCGCCGCGGTTCCGGCCACCGCCGCAGCACCGTCATCCGTGAGGAAGCACCGGCCCACGCATCGTCCGCACACCCACCGTCGGCTCCCGCACCGTCGGCTCACGCGCCGCTGTCGAAGCGGGCCGCCTTCAGGTACTCCGGGTTCGGGTCCAGGGCGGCCGCCAGCCGGAAGTGGCGTATCGCGAGGTCGGTGCGGCCCTGGCGCTGGTAGGTGCGGGCGAGCGCGAAGTGGGCGAACGCGTTGTCCGGCTCGCGCTCCAGGACGATGGTGAACTCCAGCTCGGCGGGGCGCAGTTGCGCGGCGGCGAAGAAGGCACGTGCGCGCAGCAGCCGGGCGGCGGTGTTCTCGGGGTGTGCGGCGATCACTCCGTCGAGCAGCTTCACCGCGCCCCGCGGGTCCCGTGCGTTGAGCAGTTGCTCGGCGGCACGGAAGTCGATGACATGCGTCTCCGGAGTACGTCCGGTCGAACCGCTGGTCTCGGGCACGGCAAAGTCCTTCCCTCACTCGAGCGGTTCAACGCCCGGACGGGTGTCCGCTATTTCGAAGACGCATTCCACTCGTTCGAACCGGACGCCTGCGCCCGGCGCACGAGGTCGGCCCACACCTCCCCGACGCGCCGTTGCAGCGCGTCCAGGGGGACGTCGTTGTCGATCACGATGTCCGCGATCTCCAGGCGCTTCTCGCGCGTAGCCTGCGCGGCCATGCGCGCGCGGGCGTCCTCCTCCGTCATCCCCCGCAGCCGTGTCAGCCGGTCCAGCTGGGTCTCGGGGGCGGCGTCCACGACGATCACGACGTCGTAGAGCGGCACGAGGGCGTTCTCCGCGAGGAGCGGGACGTCGTGGACCACGACGGCATCGTCGGCGGCCGAGTTCTCCAGCTCACGGGAGCGGGCCCCGACCAGGGGGTGCACGATCGAGTTCAGTACGGCGAGCCTCTCGGGGTCGGCGAAGACGATCGAGCCCAGCTTCGGCCGGTCCAGGCTGCCGTCGGCGGCCAGCACCTGCGGTCCGAAGGCCTCGGCCACGGCCGCCAGGCCGGGGGTCCCGGGCGCGACGACCTCACGCGCGATGCGGTCCGCGTCGATCAGCACCGCGCCGTGCCCGACGAGCAGCCGGGACACCTCGCTCTTGCCGGCGCCGATCCCGCCGGTGAGGCCAACTTTCAGCATGCCCCGAAGCTTAGGCCCTGCCACCGACACCGGCCCTCACGGGTCTCGGTCGCCGCCCCGGCCATGGCTTGCCGCCCGGCCGGCGCGGGTCGCGTGCGGGCGGGCCTCAGTTGTCGCCCTCGCGCTCCGCGAGGAAGCGCTCGAACTCGAGGCCGATCTCGTCCGCGGAGGGGATCTCCACCGGCTCGGCGAGCATGTTGCCCCGGGTCTCGGCGCCCGCGGCCGCGTCGTACTGGTGCTCAAGTCCCTGCACCAGGGCGGTGAGCTCCTCGTCACCCTCCTGGATCTGGCTGTCGATCTCTGTCTGCGTGCGGTACGCGTCCGTGCGCAGGGCGTGCGCGATACCGGGGAGCACCAGGCCGGTGGCGCCCGTGACGGCCTCCAGGACGGTCAGGGCGGCGTCCGGGTAGGGCGAGCGGGCGATGTAATGCGGCACGTGCGCGGCGACGCCCAGGACGTCGTGGCCGGCCTCCATGAGGCGGAACTCGAGCAGCGCCTCGGCGCTGCCGGGCACCTGGGCCTCGTCGAAGGGGCTGCGGTGTCCGGGGACGAGGTCGGTGCGGTTGCCGTGCGGGGTGAGGCCGACGGGGCGGGTGTGCGGGACGCCCATCGGGATGCCGTGGAAGTTCACGGACAGGCGTACTCCGAGCCGCTCCACGATCTGCTGGACGGCGGCGGCGAAGCGCTCCCACTCGACGTCGGGCTCGGGGCCGGACAGCAGGAGGAACGGCGCGCCGGTGGCGTCCTGGACGAGCCGGACCTCGATGCTCGGCTCCTCGTAGTCGGTCCAGCGGTCCCGCTTGAAGGTCAGCAGCGGGCGGCGCGCCCGGTAGTCCACGAGCCGGTCGTGGTCGAAGCGGGCGACGACCTGGTGGGGCAGCGAGTCGAGCAGCCGGTCGACGATCTGGTCGCCGGTCTCGCCCGCGTCGATGTATCCGTCGAAGTGGTAGAGCATGACAAGACCGGCCGACTCCTGGGCCAGCGCCATGTCGACGACTGCCAGCCCCTTCGGCTCCCATGCGTACAAACCCTGCGGATCAAGCACTGTGACCGCTCCTCCTCGTGTTCGTACGGGTCAACGCGGCACTGACCACAGGCATTCCCGCCGGCGCCCCGAACAGGCGCCCCTCATCGCCTTCTCATGCCGGGAGCGGGTGCACGCGCGCGTGCGTGCGTCCGCACCGGACGCGGTCACGCGCGCGTGCCGGGGTCAGGCCGTCATCACGCGCTTGTGGAGCGCCGTCACCGCCTTGCGCGCCGAGCTGAACGCGCCGTGCTGCCAGGCGTCCGTGTAGCTGAGCCAGTCGCCGGCGAACGATACCCGGCCGGTGGGCTCGTTCAGGGGCTTGTAGCGCGCGTCGTCGGGGCCGCCGGGGGTGTCGTGCCAGGCGGCCTCCAGGTGGGGTGTCTGGCGCCAGTGGTGGGAGAAGGAGGAGACCAGTTCGGTGCGGTACTTGTCGCCGTAGATCTTCACGCCGGCGGCGACCGCGCGCTGTTCGCGCTGGGCCGGGGTGAGCTTGGCATAGGAGTCGGCGTCGTCGTCGTAGTTGTAGTAGCCGATGAGGACGCCCCGTTCGCCGTGGAAGCCGTACGAGGGGTGCCAGATGTGGGTGACGTCCTGGTCGGTCTCGGTGATGCCGCCGTAGATGTTGTGGTCCAGCTCCCACCAGCGGGAGCCGTACTCCAGGCCGATCTTGGCCGCCGACGACGGGGTGACGGCCTCCAGGGCGCTCTGCACTCCGGAGCCCAGGTTGTGCGCCACCTTGGCGAGGATGTTGGGCGGCATGGCGGCCACGCAGTAGTCGGCCTCGACGACCTTGGTACGGCCGCCCTGGGTGTACGTCACGGTGACACCGTGCCCCGTGTCGGTGATCTTGGAGACGGCGGCTCCGGTGCGGATGCGATGGGCGCCGATCGCCCGGGTGAGCGCCTTCGGTATCTGGTCCATGCCGCCGACCGGCTGGAACATCAGCATCGCCTGGTCGAAGCCGAACTCGAAGGAGAAATAGCGTCCGACACCGCTCGCGAGCACCGCGGAGGCGGTCGGGACGTCGCCGAGGAGCACACCGGGGGTGCCGGCGGCGGCCGGTACGGTCGTGTATCCGCGCCGCTCCCCGCCCTCGTACGTCAGCGTGTCGCCGAGTTCGCCCCAGTCCTTGAGGAACTCGACGAGCCGCTCCTGGTCGGTGGCCGTCAACTCCTTGTCCAGCGCACCCTTGTTCGTGGCTTTGGCGAGCAACTCCGAGACGTAGCCGTACACGTCGGCCTTGGCGGTGCGGTACCGCTCCGGCTTCGTCATGCCGGCGGACTCGTTGTAGATGTAGGCGTCGGCGTTGATGTTCGTGAACACCTGGATGGGGACGCCGAGTTCACGGCAGTAGTCGAGGGTGATCATCCACTGCGGGATCCGGGCCGGTCCGGCGTTCATGTAGTGGCCGTCGGCGAACCGCGCGGTCTGCGTGTTGCCGTAGAGGTCGGTGGTCGAGTCACCGCCGCGCACGGTGAAGTTGCGTCCGCCGGTACGGTCCCTGGCCTCCAGGATCGTACAGTCGTAGCCGGCCTTGCCCAGTTCGTAGGCGGTCGCGAGGCCGGCGATGCCACCGCCGAGGACGACGACCCTGGCGGCCGCGCGCCCGGTGAGGGTGAAGTCGCTCGCGCTGAGCGCCCGGAAGGGCTGTTCGCGCTGGGCGGCCTGGGCGGTGGGGGCGAGCCCGAGGGCTCCCATGGTGGCGAACATGGCGCCGGCGCCGCCGGTGAGGCCGACGTTCCTCAGAAACGACCGCCGACTCGTCCCCGACCTGTACTGAGGCTGTGTCATGACGCGACTCCCCTTCCGATCTTGAACGAAGACCGGGGAAGCGTCCCAGCGCCGCGTTACGGCCCAGCGGCTATTCGTGTATCCCACACGTTTCGACCGGCGGCCAAGCCAACTCCCTTGGGGGCGCGGGGCTGTATTCATTTGCGGCTCCGCCGCGTGGGCGCGCCCAGCCCCCACCGGCCGCCGGCCGAAGTACAACCGGACAACACCAAGGGGCCGCACCTCGAAAGGTACGGCCCCTCGGTCAGGAGCTACAGCTCAGTGAGCGTTCAGCTCTGGCCACCCGCGAGCTTCTCGCGCAGCGCGGCCAGCGCCTCGTCCGAGGCCAGCGCACCGGAGGTGTCGGCGCCCTCGGAGGAGTACGAACCGCCACCCGCGGCCGGAGCCGCACCCGCGGCGTCGCCACCCTCGGCAGCGGCAGCGGCGTCGGCCTCGCGGCTCTTGATGACCTGCTGCTGGTGCTGCTCGAAGCGCTGCTGCGCCTCGGCGTACTGGTGCTCCCACGCCTCGCGCTGGGTCTCGTAGCCCTCGAGCCAGTCGTTGGTCTCGGGGTCGAAGCCCTCGGGGTAGATGTAGTTGCCCTGGTCGTCGTAGGACGCGGCCATGCCGTACAGGGTCGGGTCGAACTCGACCGTGGCCGGGTCGGCACCGAAGGCCTCGTTGGCCTGCTTCAGCGAGAGGCTGATGCGGCGGCGCTCGAGGTCGATGTCGATGACCTTGACGAAGATCTCGTCGTTGACCTGGACGACCTGCTCCGGGATCTCCACGTGGCGCTCGGCCAGTTCGGAGATGTGGACCAGACCCTCGATGCCCTCGTCGACGCGGACGAACGCACCGAACGGAACCAGCTTCGTGACCTTACCGGGCACGACCTGGCCGATCTGGTGGGTGCGGGCGAACTGCTGCCACGGGTCTTCCTGGGTCGCCTTCAGCGACAGGGAGACGCGCTCGCGGTCCATGTCGACGTCGAGGACCTCGACGGTGACCTCCTGGCCGACCTCGACAACCTCGGACGGGTGGTCGATGTGCTTCCAGGACAGCTCGGAGACGTGGACCAGACCGTCGACGCCACCCAGGTCCACGAAGGCACCGAAGTTGACGATCGAGGAGACCACACCGGAGCGGACCTGACCCTTCTGGAGGGTCGTGAGGAACGTCTGGCGGACCTCGGACTGGGTCTGCTCCAGCCAGGCACGGCGAGACAGGACCACGTTGTTGCGGTTCTTGTCCAGCTCGATGATCTTCGCCTCGAGCTCCTTGCCCACGTAGGGCTGGAGGTCGCGGACGCGGCGCATCTCGACCAGGGAGGCCGGGAGGAAGCCACGGAGGCCGATGTCGAGGATGAGACCACCCTTGACGACCTCGATGACGGTACCGGTGACGATGCCGTCCTCTTCCTTGATCTTCTCGATGGTGCCCCAGGCACGCTCGTACTGGGCGCGCTTCTTCGAGAGGATCAGGCGGCCTTCCTTGTCCTCCTTCTGGAGGACAAGGGCCTCGATCTCGTCACCGACGGCGACGACCTCGTTGGGGTCGACGTCGTGCTTGATCGAGAGCTCGCGGCTCGGGATGACACCTTCGGTCTTGTAACCGATGTCGAGCAGGACCTCGTCCCGGTCGACCTTCACGATGACGCCGTCGACGATGTCGCCGTCGTTGAAGTACTTGATCGTCTCGTCGATCGCGGCGAGGAAGGCTTCCTCGTTACCGATGTCGTTGACCGCTACCTGCGGGGTGGTGGCGGTGGTCTCGGTGCTGCTCGTCATGTGAGAAAGGGCTCCGGTACGGACATTGAAGTCGTAGGTACTGCTTACGCCGGGAGCCTGTTTCGCTCTGCAGAAGCCGGACAGCCTGGGAAGCGCCACCCGAAACACCGGTGACGCCTCGACAACCGAGGGGACATACATACAGATGCGAGCGCAGCCTGCTACGTCTGAGGTGCGCAGGCCCGCAGCGCAACTTGTAGCATACGGGGGCAGCCGGGCAGGGTCAATGCGCGAAGGCGCACACCCGGGGCGGATCACCGCATTCCCGGCACAAGAAACGTCCCACCAGGCCACGCAGGCCTGAGGGACCCCCTCCGTGACACACCCCTGACGGGGTTGCACGGAAGAGTACGACGAGGGAGCCGATCATCCAAGAGCCCGATTCGTTCGACCTCGCGGAGGCCGGTGCGACGACCGGCGCCGAGGCCGAACCGGAAGCCACCCGGCGTGCCGCCGGGGTCGCGGAGAGCAGCCGGGCCAACCGGGGCTGGTGGGACCGCAACGCCGACGAGTACCAGGTCGAGCACGGCACGTTCCTCGGCGACGACCGTTTCGTGTGGGGCCCCGAGGGCCTCGACGAGGTGGAGGCGGAGCTGCTCGGCCCGCCGGAGGAGCTGAAGGGCAAGGACGTCCTGGAGATCGGCGCCGGCGCGGCCCAGTGCTCGCGCTGGCTGGCCGCCCAGGGCGCCCGCCCGGTCGCCCTGGACCTCTCGCACCGCCAGCTCCAGCACGCGCTGCGCATCGGCGGATCGTTTCCCCTGGTCTGCGCGGACGCGGGCGCGCTGCCCTTCGCGGACGCCTCCTTCGACCTGGTGTGCTCGGCGTACGGCGCGCTTCCCTTCGTCGCCGATCCGCGCCTGGTGCTGCGCGAGGCGCGGCGGGTGCTGCGGCCGGGCGGGCGGTTCGTCTTCTCGGTGACGCACCCGATCCGCTGGGCGTTCCCCGACGAGCCCGGCCCCGAAGGGCTCTCGGTCTCCGCCTCCTACTTCGACCGGACGCCGTACGTCGAGCAGGACGAGGACGGCCGCGCGGTCTACGTCGAGCACCACCGGACGCTCGGCGACCGGGTCCGGGACATCGCCTCCTCGGGTTTCCGGCTCGTCGACCTGGTGGAGCCGGAGTGGCCGGCCTGGAACACGTCCGAGTGGGGCGGCTGGTCCCCGCTGCGGGGCAATCTCATTCCCGGGACGGCGATCTTCGTGTGCGAGCGGGACTGAGCGTCGCCCGATCAGGACCGGGCGTCCATTAAGGAACCGCACGCGCGCGTGAGGGGCGTTTCCGTGGGCGTACGACACTAGGGGCGTGATCCGTTACGACGCCCTGGACGCGCTGCCCGTGCGGCAGGCCCTGCCCGGTCTGCGCGACGCCCTGGAGGGACACGGCACCGCCGTCCTCGTGGCACCGCCCGGCACCGGCAAGACGACGCTGGTGCCGCTGGCGCTGGCCGGGCTGCTGGGCGAGGGGTCCGCGCGGCGGGTGGTGGTGGCCGAGCCGCGCCGGATCGCCGCCCGCGCGGCGGCCCGCCGGATGGCCTGGCTGCTCGGCGAGCAGGTCGGGCGGAGCGTCGGCTACACCGTGCGCGGCGAACGGGTCGTGGGACGGCACGCGCGCGTGGAGGTCGTCACGACCGGTGTGCTGTTGCAGCGTCTGCAACGCGACCAGGAACTGTCCGGCGTGGACGTCGTGATCCTCGACGAGTGCCACGAACGCCATCTGGACGCGGACACGGTGGCGGCCTTCCTCTGGGACGTACGGGAGACCCTGCGGCCGGAGCTGCGCCTGGTGGCCGCGTCCGCGACGACGGACGCGCAGGGGTGGGCGCGGCTGCTGGGCGGAGCGCCGGTGGTCGAGGCGGCCGGTGTCTCGTACCCCGTGGAGACGGTGTGGGCGCCGCCGCCGCGTCCGGTACGGCCGCCGCACGGGATGCGCGTCGACCCGGCGCTGCTGGCGCACGTGGTCTCGGTGGTGCGGCGGGCCCTGGCCGAGCGGGAGGGGGACGTGCTGTGCTTCCTGCCGGGCGTGGGCGAGATCGCGCGCGTGGCCGGCCGGCTGGGCGAGATCGGGGACGGCATCGGGGCCGTGGAGGTGCTCCAGGTGCACGGCAGGGCACCGGCCTCCGTGCAGGACGCGGTGCTGGCGCCCGGGGCCCGGCGCCGGGTGGTGCTCGCGACCGCGGTCGCCGAGTCCTCGCTCACCGTCCCCGGGGTACGGGTGGTCGTCGACGCGGGGCTCGCCCGGGAGCCGCGGGTGGACCACGCGCGCGGACTGAGCGCGCTGGCGACGGTACGGGCGTCCCGCGCGGCCGGGCGGCAGCGGGCGGGGCGGGCCGGGCGTGAGGCGCCGGGGGCGGTGTACCGCTGCTGGTCCGAGGCCGAGGACACCCGGCTGACGGCCTTTCCGGCCCCGGAGATCAGGGTGGCCGACCTGACCGCGTTCGCCCTCCAGGCGGCCTGCTGGGGCGATCCGGGGGCCTCGGGGCTGGCGCTGCTGGACCCGCCGCCGGCCGGGGCGATGGCGGCGGCGCGGGAGGTGCTGACGGCGATCGGCGCGGTCGACTCCGCCGGACGGGCGACGGAACGCGGGGCGCGGCTGGCCCGGCTGGGGGTGCATCCACGGCTGGGGCGGGCGCTGCTGGACACCCCGGGCGGGGGTGCCGAGGTGGTCGCGCTGCTGAGCGAGGAGGCTCCGCGGGAGTACGGGGACGACCTGGCGGCCGCGCTGCGCGCCGCCCGGCGGGGCGGGGACGCCTATGCCGGGCGCTGGCTCGCGGAGGTGCGGCGGCTGAAGGCGGACGGCGAGGGTGCGTCGGCGTCCGGCGTGGACGACCGCACCGTGGGACGCGTCGCCGCCCTCGCCTTCCCCGAGCGGGTCGCCAGGGCCGACGGAGGGTCGTACCTCATGGCCTCCGGTACCCGGGCCGAGCTCGGTGACGGCAGCCCGTTGCGCGGTGCGCCGTGGATCGCCGTGGCCGTCGCGGACCGTCCCGTCGGCAGCGGACACGCGCGCGTGCGGCTCGCCGCGGTGGTGGACGAGGACACGGCCAGGGCGGCGGCCGCGTCGCTGTACGCGGAGGACCAGGAGGTCCGCTGGGCCGACGGGGACGTCGTCGCGCGGCGGGTGGAGCGGCTCGGGGCGATCGAGCTCGCGGTGCGGCCGTTGCGGGACGCCGACCCGGCCCTCGTCCGCGATGCGCTGCTCGACGGGCTGCGGCGCGAAGGGCTCGGCCTGTTGCGGTGGACTCCCGACGCCGCCGTGCTGCGGCAGCGGCTCGCCTTCCTCCGGCTGCACCTCGGCGAGCCCTGGCCGGATGTGTCCGACGACGCGCTGCACGCGCGCGTGGACGAATGGCTGGAGCCGGAGCTCGGCCGGGCCCGGCGGCGGGCCGATCTCGGGCGGATCGACGCCGGGGAGGCGCTGCGGCGGCTGCTGCCGTGGGCCGGCGGGGAGGCGGGCCGGCTGGACGAGCTGGCGCCGGAGCGGATCCCCGTGCCGAGTGGGTCGCGGATCCGGGTCGACTACGGGAATTCCGAACAGCCGGTGCTCGCCGTGAAGTTGCAGGAGATGTTCGGGTTGCAGGAGTCGCCCGCGGTGGCCGGGGTGCCGGTGCTGGTGCATCTGCTGTCGCCGGCCGGGCGGCCCGCCGCGGTCACGGCCGACCTCGCCTCGTTCTGGAGGGACGGGTACAAGGGCGTACGGGCCGAGCTGCGCGGGCGGTATCCGAAGCATCCCTGGCCCGAGGATCCCGCCACGGCCGAGCCCACCCGGCACACCAACGCGCGGCTCAGACGCTGACCGGCTCCGGCACCGAGGAGTCCACCTGCTCCGGATCGGCCGGGCGGCGGCTGCGGGCCTCCAGGTAGAGGGAGAGGGCGAGCAGCGCGATGCCGAGGGACAGGAACCCCCAGGGGAGGTAGGAGGTCAGCATCAGGACGAGGGTGCGGTTGTGCTTGACCAGGGCGACCGTGCTCTCGATGTAGTCCTCGCGCATCTTCACGTCGCCGGCGAACGCCGTCACCTTGGCGCGGCCGCCCAGCAGAGTGCCGCCGCGCAGCTCCTCCTTGTGGATCTCCTCGCCGTAGACGGGCGCCCCGGTGGCCGGCTCGACCCAGAACCTGCGGACCGTGGTGTACCAGCGGGTGGTGCCGGTCTTGGCGACGGACTCGGCGGTGATGCCCTGCACCGGCAGCTTCTTGGGCATCGGGACCTTGGTCCAGGGGATGGTCTGCTCGAAGTAGTAGACCTTGACGCCCCGGAAGGTCTGCGTCCCCTTGTAGTGGATGGGGTTGGTGGTGCGGGTCTGCGCGTCGAAGTACTCGTAGTCCCGCTTCTCGGTCAGGAACGGGAACTTGAACTCGATGCCGTCCCGTGCCACCGGGTCGCCGTCGACCATCTCGCCGGTGGCGTGCACGGGTTCCTGGCTGTGGGCGTCGAAGATGTAGCGCTCGGGGATCTCGGAGACCATCTTGCCGTCGGGTCCCTGGACGTAGGACAGGCCGTCCCAGACGACGACGTCCCGGCCCGCCGTCTTCTCGATCCTCTTCGCGGCCGCCACGTTGCCCTTGAGGGTCTGCACGATGGTGACCTGGGGGACCTTCTTCGCCGTCATGGTGCCGTAGTCGAGGAGCGTGGCGTTCTTCGCCACCAGGACCATGTCCTGGTACTGGTTCGCCGGGATCTTGGCGAGCCGCGGGAAGGCGTACCAGCGCAGCAGCGGGGACAGCGCCGCGAAGAACACGGCACAGGCGAGCAGGACCAGACTGGCCTTGCGGCGCATCTCGGCCTCCCGGGGCGGCGGTTACGGGTGGGACGGCACCGTGGTGAGCAGCGGCTTGGGGGACGTCTTTCCGTCCGGCGACCCCAGGGCGCTGATCGTCACGACCAGGACGACCGCGAGGACGAGACCGGTCGCGGCGGCGATCAGGGCACGCATGCGGGGCCTCCCTACGGCCGACGACTTCCTGATGGATCGTCAGGTCCGGGCACCGTAGCAACGGGAGGGTGAGATGAGAACAGGTCGTACGACGACGAGGGCGCCGTCCCGCGTCGGCGGGAGGGCGCCCTGGGCGTCGTACGACGGTGGATCAGGAGGTGGCGGAAGCGCTCGGCGAGGCGGAGGCCGTGGCGGAAGCGGACGCGCTCGGCGAGGCGCTGGGCGACGGGCTCGACGAGGGGTCGGCCGCCGCGACCGTCAGCTCGACGGTGAGCGTGGCGCCGCCGGTGGTGGTGATGCGGAGCAGGAATGTGCCGGTGGTGTCGTCCGCGTACAGCTTGGGCAGCGTGAGCAGGCCGTTCGCGTCCGTCTGGAGGTCCGCGAGGGTGCGCACGGCGTTGCCGTTCGCATCCTTGAAGTACGGGCCCTTGTCGTTCTCACCGGTGTCGTCCGCCGACTTGACGAGGGTGGCGGTGGCGGCGACCTTGCCGGCGGCGGCGCCCTGGTAGGTGGCCTTCACCTGCACCTGGTCGGTGAACTCGCCGCCCGGGGTGCAGGTCGGCGCGGTGGTGTTGGCGAGCGCGAGGGTGTCGGCGGCGCGCGCGGTGACGGTCGCGTCGTAGTCGACGCCCTTGACCGTGCGGCCGACCACACTGGCGTGGACCGTGAAGTCGCCGGTCTTCTCGCCCGCCTGGAGCGCCGGGGCGACGGCGACGCCCTTGCTGTCGGTGACGACCGTGGCGACGGTCTCGCCGCCGGCGAAGGTCGCGTCCGTGTCCCCGACGATGGTGAAGCGGACCCGGATCTTGGCGACGATCCGGCCGGCCTTTGTCTCCGCGCGCGTGCTGATCTGCTTGTCGAACGCGCCGCCGGCCATCGCCGTGAGCGTGGCGGTGCCCGCGGCCTCCAGGTGGTCCACGGTGTCGGTGGCCGTGGGCGGCAGGGTGGGCGTGCTCGGGGGGCTCGGCGTGGGCTCGTCGGGCTTGGGCGTGGTCTTGGTCGGCTTCGTCGTGGAGCCGTCGGAACCATCGCCGGAACCGGAGCCGGTCGAGCCGTCGCTGCGGTGCGAGGGCAGGGTTCCCGTGCCGTTCGGGACCGAGTGGGTGCCCTTGCGGTAGAACTCGTACCAGGACATGACCAGGTTGAGGTAGGCCTGCGAGTTGTTGTAGCTGAGGATCGCGCTGTTCATGTCGGCCTGGACGGACAGGTCCCAGCCGTAGCGGCACAGGTAGTGGCCGGCGGCGAGCGCCGCGTCGTAGACGTTGTTGGGGTCCTTGACGCCGTCGCCGTTGCCGTCGCGGCCCGCCCATGCCCAGGTCGAGGGGATGAACTGCATGGGGCCGACGGCCTGGTCGTACTGGCTGTTGCCGTCGTACTTGCCGCCGTCGGTGTCCTGGATGAGCGCGAAGCCGTTGCCGTCGAGCTCGGGGCCGAGAATCCGGTGCAGGGTGTTGCCCTCGGCGTCGACATCGCCGCCGCGGGCCTGGCCGGACTCGACCTTGCCGATGGCCGCGAGCAGCTGCCAGGGCAGGTTGCAGCCGGGCTTGGAAGCGCGCAGCTCCGCCTCGGCCTTCTTGTAGGCGTCGAGGACGGTGGCGGGTATGCCGGCCTCGGCCGCGCCCCGGCTGACGGCGGTGCCGATGCTCGACGAGGGGGCCGTGGGGCTCGCGCTGGGGTTCGGGCTGTTGAGCGGCGGCAGGTCCGTGTAGTACGGCGAGTTGCCGGTGGCGCCGTCGGCCGCCCCGGCGCCGTCGGGCGCGGAGGTGCTGGCGCCGGCGTTGGCCTGTCTGCCCGTGTCTCCGGTGGTGGCGCCCGGAGCCTGGGAAGCGGACAGAGCCGCTACCGCCAACGCGGCCGCGGCGGTCGTCGCCGCTCCCTTGCGCAGCCGACTGCCGAATTGCGCCGCCATAAGGTGAACCCCTCCCCTGGACGCCTTCTGAGCGCCCGTCTCCGTCTGTCCGCTCGCCTCTGGTGTGACGGTCGACCCGGTGCTGTGGTTGCCCCCTGTTACCTCTTTCGCGTGGTGAGGTAGCGCATCCGGCCGTGCACGCCGGGGCGGCGACCCAGGCGACCCTACGACAACTTCCTTTCCACGGACACCCGGCGGTGCCCGATTTTCACCAGTTGGCCATTCCCCGTTGAACGATGGTGGTGTCGCGGATACTTGCCGTACGCGATCACTTGTTCGGCGCTCCGGCCGACGACTCTTCCAGGGGGCCCGGGTGCCGTTCACTCTCAGCCATGCCGCCGCCGTGCTGCCCGCCGTGCGGGGCGACGGGACCGGGCGCGGGCGGCTGGTCCCGGCGGTGCTCGTCGCGGGGTCCTTCGCGCCCGACCTCACCTACTACGCGGCGAGCGCGGTGCCGGACGCGATGGAGTTCGGCGGGTTCACGCACTCCTTCGCCGGTGTCCTCACCGTCGACGTGCTGTTCGCCTGGGCGCTGGTGGCGCTGTGGCTGCTGGTCCGGGAACCGGTGGTGGCCCTCGCGCCCCGGGCCCGGCAGGGTCGGGTGGCCGCGCTGCTGCGCTGCGGGGCGCCACGCGCGCGTGCGGGGCGCTCGGTGGCCGCGTGGTGGTACGTCTCGGCCGTGCTCGGCGGGCTCACGCACGTCGTCTGGGACGCGTTCACGCACCACAACCGCTGGGGGACACGACTGATCCCGGCCATCGGCCACAACCTCGCGGGCATTCCGCTGTACACCCTGCTCCAGTACGGCAGTTCGGCGGTGGGCGCGGCCGTGCTCGCCGTGTTCGCGGTCCGCGCGGTACGGCGGGCGCCGACGGCGGAGCCGGTGGGCGTGCCGCTGCTGTCGGTACGGGACCGTTGCTGGGCCGGCGCCGCGATCGTCGGCTGTGCCCTGCTCGCGGCGGTGCGGCGGGCGGTGCGGTGGTGGGACTACTGGGGGGCTACGGCGAAGCCCTGGGAGCTGCTCCCCACGGTGCTCTTCGGAGCGGGCGCGGGGCTGTTGCTCGGGGTGCTGGGGTATGCCGTGGCGGTCAGGGTGTGGCGTCCGGCTCCGGTGGCCGACGGCGTGCGGCCGAGTCCGTCGGCCGTTCGGTGAGGCTCGCCACGAACACGGTCATGGTCCGGGGGCGGCGGGGGCCGGGGAACGCGGTGAAGAGCAGCGCGAGGTATCTGCGGGAGAGGTCGAGCCACTGGCGCAGGTCGGGGCGGGCGCGCAGCCTGCGCCGGAGGCGGGTGGCCGTCCGGCGCACGGTGACCGCGAGGTCGGTGGGGATGCGGGCGGAGCTGGCGCTGGCCGCTTGGGCCGGGGCCGACGGGGACGCCGTGACCTGAGCGGAGGCGGAGGCGGAACGGGCCTTGGCCGGGGGCCTGCTCTGGGGCGTCCGGCGGTGAACCATACGTATACCCATGGCCGCATCCTTGCCGGTGGCGGGGGCCGGGGCGTTCTGACGGGGTCCACGCGAGTGACGAGGCGTCGCCCCCCCCTTTTCCCCGCCGCCCCTCTCCTGTCTCCGCCGCCTCGTCTTCTTTCTCCGCCGCCTCGTCTTCTTCCGCCGCCGCCCCCTCTTCTCTTTCCGCCGCGACGGTGCTCAGCCGCGACGGTGGCTTCCGGCGGTGCCGAACCGGGCGCATCCCGTGGGTTCGGCACCGCCGGACAGCGCCGCTGTGGCTGCTCGCCGTTGCGGCGGAGAAAAGGGGGGCGGCGGAGAAAGGGGGGCGGCGCATGGGGAGAGGCAGGAGAGAAGGGAGGGCAGGAGAGAAGGGAGGGCGGGAGGGAAGGCGGGAGGGAGGGAAGGCGAGAGGGACGGCGGGAGGGAGGGAAGGCGGGAGGGAGGGTGGGAGCGCCGCCACCGAAAATCGGGCAGCGGCACCCTCCGCCGGTCTCCTTGAGCCGCGCCCCCTGTCGACCTCCGTTTGAGACGCCCCCCTGTCGGCCTCTGTTGAGACGCGCCCCCCTGTCGGCCTCGTGGGTCGGCTCGGCGCGCGTGTTCTGTCGGCTCCCGCCGGAGGCGTCAGTGCGCTGCCGATTCCCAGTCCGGGCCCACGCCCACCGAGACGTCCAGGGGGGCCCTGAGGTGGACCGCGTCGGACATCTGGTCGCGGAGGAGGGATTCGACCCGGTCCCGCTCGCCGGGGGCGATCTCCAGGACGATTTCGTCGTGGACCTGGAGGAGCATGCGGGACTTCAGCTCCGACTCGCGGAGTGCGCCGTCCACCCTCAGCATGGCGATCTTGACGATGTCCGCCGCCGTGCCCTGGATGGGCGCGTTGAGGGCCATCCGCTCGGCCGCCTCCCGGCGCTGGCGGTTGTCGCTGTTGAGGTCGGGGAGGTAGCGGCGGCGGCCGAAGAGTGTCGCCGTGTACCCGGTGGCACGGGCCTCGTCGACGACCCGGTGCAGGTAGTCGCGGACCCCGCCGAAGCGCTCGAAGTACGTGTCCATCAGGGCCCGGGCCTCGCCCGCGTCGATGTTCAGCTGCTGGGAGAGGCCGAAGGCCGACAGGCCGTACGCGAGGCCGTACGACATCGCCTTGATCTTGCGGCGCATCTCCGCGTCGACGGCCGACCGGTCGACGTCGAACACCTGGGAGGCGACCGTGTTGTGCAGGTCCTCCCCGGAGGTGAACGCCTCGATCAGGCCCTCGTCCTCGGAGAGATGGGCCATCACACGCAGCTCGATCTGGCTGTAGTCCGCGGTCATGAGCGACTCGAAGCCCTCGCCCACGACGAAGCCCCGGCGGATCGCCCGGCCCTCGTCGGTACGGACCGGGATGTTCTGGAGGTTGGGGTCGGTGGAGGAGAGCCGGCCGGTCGCGGCGACGGTCTGGTTGAAGGTGGTGTGGATACGGCCGTCGGCGGCGACGGTCTTGATCAGGCCCTCGACCGTGACCCTCAGCTTGGCCTGCTCGCGGTGCCGGAGCATGATCACCGGCAGTTCGCTCTCGGTCTGGCCGGCGAGCCAGGCGAGCGCGTCGGCGTCGGTGGTGTAACCCGTCTTGGTCTTCTTGGTCTTCGGGAGCGCCAGCTCGCCGAAGAGGACCTCCTGGAGCTGCTTGGGCGAGCCCAGGTTGAACTCGTGGCCGGCCGCCGCGTGCGCCTCCTTCACGGCCTGCTGCACCGCGCCCGCGAACATCTGCTCCATCGCTTCCAGATGCGCACGGTCGGCCGCGATGCCGTGCCGCTCCATGCGGGCGAGCAGGACCGACGTGGGCAGTTCCATGTCACGCAGGAGATCCGCCGCGCCGACCTCCTGGAGCCGCTCCCCGAAGGCCTCGCCGAGGTCGAGGATCGCGCGGGCCTGGATCATCAGCGCCTCGGCCTCGGCGCCGTCGTCCGCGCCGAACGCCAGCTGGCCGTCGGCCGCGGCGGCGGGGGCCAGCTCGCGGTGCAGGTACTCCATGGACAGCGCGTCCAGGTCGAAGGAGCGGCGGCCGGGCTTGACGAGGTAGGCGGCGAGCGCGGTGTCCATGGTGACGCCCTCGATGGTCCAGCCGTGCTCGGCGAAGACCCGCATGGCGCCCTTGGCGTTGTGGAAGACCTTGGGCCGCGCGGCGTCGGCCAGCCAGGCCGCCCACGCGTTCTCGTCGGCCTCGTCCAGCTCGGCGGGGTCGAACCAGGCGGCCGGGCCGACGGCCGTGGCGAGGGCGACCTCGGCGACCGAGCCGGTGCCGAGCGCCCAGGTGTCGACGGTGGCGATGCCCAGTGGCGCCGTGCCGTGCCCGGCGAGCCAGCCGGCCAGCTCGCCGGTGCCCAGGACCGTGGCGTCGACTTCCACGCCCGCCTCGGCGACCGGCGTGGACTCGGCCTCCTCGGCGCCCGGGTCGACGGCGTAGAGCCGCTCGCGCAGCGACGGGTTGCGGATCTCCAGGGTGTCCAGGATCATCGCGACGCTCTTGCGGTCGTACGGCGCGCGCTCCAGGTCGGCGACCGTCTTCGGCAGCTCCACGCCGCGCTCCAGCTCGGTGAGCCGGCGGTTCAGCTTGACGGACTCCAGGTGGTCGCGGAGGTTCTGGCCGGCCTTGCCCTTCACCTCGTCGACGCGCTCGACCAACTCGGCGAAGGAGCCGAACTGGTTGATCCACTTCGCGGCTGTCTTCTCGCCGACGCCCGGAATGCCGGGGAGGTTGTCGGACGGGTCACCGCGCAGGGCCGCGAAGTCGGGGTACTGGGCGGGCGTCAAGCCGTACTTCTCGAAAACCTTCTCCGGGGTGAACCTGGTCAGCTCGGAGACGCCCTTCGTCGGGTAGAGGACCGTGGTGTGCTCGGTGACCAGCTGGAAGGAGTCGCGGTCGCCGGTGACGATCAGGACCTCGAAGCCCGCGGCCTCGGCCTGGGTGGCGAGGGTGGCGATGATGTCGTCGGCCTCGAAGCCCGCGACGGCGAAGCGCTGCGCGTGCATGGCGTCGAGCAGCTCGCCGATCAGCTCGACCTGGCCCTTGAACTCGTCCGGGGTCTTCGAGCGGTTCGCCTTGTACTCGGTGAACTCCTCGGAGCGCCAGGTCTTGCGGGAGACGTCGAACGCCACCGCGAAGTGCGTGGGCGCCTCGTCACGCAGGGTGTTGGCCAGCATCGACGCGAAGCCGTAGATCGCGTTCGTCGGCTGGCCCGTCGCGGTCGTGAAGTTCTCCGCGGGCAGCGCGAAGAACGCGCGGTAGGCCAGCGAGTGCCCGTCCATGAGCATCAGCCGGGGACGGGGGCCGCCGGGGGTCTTGTCGGTCTGCTTCGCTGCTGTCTCTGCCACGCCCCCGATCCTGCCACGCCGCACTGACAGTGAGGGCCGACGGTGTGGGTTGCGGTGACATCGGCGGCGCCGGGCGGCGTCGCCGTGACCGATCGCCGTTGCGGCCGATCGCCGTCGCGCCGGAAAGCTCGCGGGAGCGGCGGAGGCCGGGGAGGAGCAGGCGAGCGGGGATCAGCGGACCGGCAGCTGCGAGCCGTTCGGCGGGTACGCGGGTACGCGGATCCGGGCGGGCAGGGCTGGGAGGGCCGGCCCCGTCAAGCATAGGTTCCGTTTCGCTCGGCAGACCGTGCTCGATCGTTGTCGGTGGCACGTGCGAGTATCGGGTGTCCAGGGCAGTGGTGCCGGTGTAGTAGGGAGAGCGTGCGATGGCGACGAAGCCGCCCAAGGAGGATCCGGTCCAGGACGCGCCGCAGGTCGCGGAGCCGAAGCACGCGGCCGCCGGGCTGCCCGCCATCGGGCACACGCTGCGCATCGCCCAGCAGCAGATGGGCGTGAAGCGCACCGCGCTGACGCTGCTGCGCGTCAACCAGAAGGACGGCTTCGACTGCCCCGGCTGCGCCTGGCCGGAGCCCGATCACCGGCACGCGGCCGAGTTCTGCGAGAACGGCGCCAAGGCGGTCGCCGAGGAGGCCACCCTCCGCAGGGTGACGCCCGAGTTCTTCGCGGAGCACTCCGTGGCCGACCTGCACCACCGCAGCGGTTACTGGCTCGGTCAGCAGGGGCGGCTCACCCACCCCATGTATCTCGCCGAGGGCGCCGAGCACTACGAGCCGGTCGGCTGGGAGCGCGCCTTCGACATCATCGGCGAGGAGATCGCCGCCCTCTCCTCCCCCGACGAGGCGGTCTTCTACACCTCGGGGCGGACCAGCAACGAGGCCGCGTTCCTGTACCAGCTGTTCGCACGCGAACTGGGCACCAACAACCTGCCGGACTGCTCCAACATGTGCCACGAGTCCTCGGGCTCGGCGCTGACCGAGACGATCGGCATCGGCAAGGGCAGCGTCCTGCTGGAGGACCTGTACAAGGCGGATCTGATCATCGTCGCCGGGCAGAATCCGGGGACCAACCATCCCCGGATGCTCTCCGCCCTGGAGAAGGCCAAGGCCAACGGCGCGAGGATCATCAGCGTCAATCCGCTCCCGGAAGCCGGCCTGGAGCGGTTCAAGAACCCGCAGACCCCCCAGGGCATGCTCAAGGGCGCCGCGCTGACCGACCTGTTCCTGCAGATCCGCATCGGCGGCGACCAGGCCCTGTTCCGGCTCCTCAACAAGCTCGTCCTCGAGACGGACGGCGCGGTCGACGAGGAGTTCGTACGCGAACACACGCACGGGTACGAGGAGTTCGCGCAGGCCGCCCGCGCCGCCGACTGGCACGAGACACTCACCGCCACCGGACTCACGCGCGAGGAGATCGAGAAGGCCCTCGGGATGGTGCTCGCCTCGGAGCGCACCATCGTCTGCTGGGCCATGGGGCTCACCCAGCACAAGCACTCGGTGCCGACCATCCGGGAGGTCGTCAACTTCCTGCTGCTGCGCGGCAACATCGGCCGGACCGGCGCGGGCGTCTGTCCGGTGCGCGGCCACTCGAACGTGCAGGGCGACCGCACGATGGGCATCTTCGAGCGTCCTGCCCCGGCCTTCCTGGACGCCCTGGAGAAGGAGTTCGGATTCGCGCCCCCGCGCGAGCACGGCTTCGACGTCGTGCGGGCCATCGAGGCGCTGCGCGACGGCGAGGCGAAGGTCTTCTTCGCGATGGGCGGCAACTTCGTCGGGGCCACCCCCGACACGGAGGTCACCGAGGCGGCGATGCGGCGCGCGCGGCTGACCGTGCACGTGTCGACGAAGCTCAACCGCTCGCACGTCGTCACCGGCGCGCGGGCGCTGATCCTGCCGACGCTCGGCCGGACCGAGCGCGACCTCCAGGGCAGCGGCGAGCAGTTCGTCACGGTCGAGGACTCCATGGGCATGGTGCACGCCTCACGCGGCCGCCTGGAGCCCGCGAGCCCGCACCTGCTGTCGGAGCCGGCGATCGTGTGCCGGCTGGCCCGCCGGGTGCTCAGCGAGAACAGCCGTACGCCGTGGCAGGAGTTCGAGAAGGACTACGCGACGGTCCGCGACCGCATCGCGCGCGTGATCCCCGGCTTCGACGACTTCAACGCGCGCGTGGCGCACCCGGGCGGCTTCGCGCTCCCGCACGCCCCGCGCGACGAGCGCCGGTTCCCGACGGCCACCGGCAGGGCGAACTTCACGGCGGCCCCGGTGGAGTACCCCGAACTGCCCGAGGGCCGGCTGCTGTTGCAGACGCTGCGCTCGCACGACCAGTACAACACCACGATCTACGGCCTGGACGACCGCTACCGGGGCATCAGGAACGGGCGCCGGGTGGTCCTGGTGAACCCGGAGGACGCCCGGCTGCTGGGCGTCGCCGACGGGGCGTACGTGGACCTGGTCGGCGAGTGGAAGGACGACGTGGAGCGCCGGGCGCCGGGCTTCCGGGTGGTGCACTACCCGACCGCCCGGGGCTGCGCGGCCGCGTACTACCCGGAGACCAATGTGCTGGTGCCGCTCGACGCCACCGCGGACACCAGCAACACCCCGGCCAGCAAGTCCGTGGTGATCCGTCTGGAGGCCGGTGTGCCGCACCCGAGGGCCGCCGTCTGAGCGCCCGCTCAGTCCGTCTGGAAGAATCGGCGGCCGACTGAGCGTTTGCTCAGTCGGGAGAGACAGCCGCACGACGAACGGAGCCGGCCCATGGGCGAGCAGCAGCATGTGAAGTTCCCGCAGGAGGTCATCGACGAGTACGCCGCGCTCGGTGTCGACCTGCGGGCCCTGTTCTCGGCGGGCCACCTCGGCAACCGCATGGGCGTGCAGATCGTGGAGGCCTCCGCGGAGCGGGTCGTCGGCACCATGCCGGTGGAGGGCAACACCCAGCCGTACGGGCTGCTGCACGGCGGTGCCAGCGCGGTGCTGGCGGAGACCCTGGGCTCGGTCGGTTCGATGCTGCACGGCGGCAGTGCGAAGATCGCGGTGGGTGTCGACCTGAACTGCACGCATCACCGCGGGGCCCGCTCCGGCCTGGTCACCGGTGTGGCCACGCCCGTCCACCGGGGGCGTTCGACGGCGACGTACGAGATCGTGATCAGCGACGAGGAGGGCCGGCGGGTGTGCACGGCCCGACTCACCTGCCTGCTGCGGGACCTGGACGGCACGACGGCGGCCTCCGCGGTCCAGGCCTGAGGGCCACCCCGCGGCGCACCCATTGCTCCCCCGCCGTCCGCGCCCGTAACGTCGGTGCATGGGACGGCGAGGAGGCGCCCTGCCGGGGCTGAGCGCAGTGGGGATCGGTCTGGCCCTGCTGACGGGCTGCGGCGCCCCCGGCGGCGCCGAGCGCGCCGCGGCGAGCTCCGCGACCCCGTCGGCGACCTCCGCCGCCGAGCTGTGCGCCACGATCGTGGCGCACTGGTCGCGCGAGGTCCTGGACAGCGGCACCTACGGCGACTACCAGTCGATGGGACTGTCGAACGGACAGTACGAGATCCTCCGGGACGTCGTGGACGCCGCGCGGGCCGTGAAACGCAGCCAGGGGGCCGCCGCCGCCGACCGGTTGATCGACCGCCGGTCACACGCCGCCTGCACCGAGCGGTACCGCCACGGCGTGCCGACGGGAGGCCCCTGGAGGTGAGCGCAACGAGCGGCATCGGCCCCGTCGAACCGGGCGAGGGCACCCGGACACGGGAGGTGCGGGACGCCCTTGAGACGGCCGCTCCTCCCCCGCACCCCGCCCGCCGCCGCATGGCCCTGGCCCTCGCCGCCGCGGCCGTCCTCGTCGCGGGCGGCGGCTATCTCGTCGCGACCCGCCCGCATCCCCCGGCGCCGGCACCCGCCGAAGTCCCCTACCCCGCACAGACGGTGGCGTTCGCCTTCCTGGACGGCCGGGCAACTCCCCCCGGCGCCCCGCCCCGCAGCTTCAGCTTCGCGGTACGGATGACCGTGACGGACGGGCCGCCGGTCACCGTACCCAGGGTGACCCAGCCCTACGCGGGCCTCACGCTGACCGAGTCGCCGCCCACCCCCTTTCGGACAGAAGCGGGCTCATCACGCGAGATCACGATCACGATGCATGTGACCGATTGCAGAACAGTTCCGAAGGATGCCGGACTTCCTTTCCTGGACGTAACCCTGCGTAATACCCGCGCAATACAGGTGCAGAGTTTCATCCTGGGCCCCCGCTACGCACAGCACCTCTCACACGCCCTGAAAGTCGCCTGTAGCAACAGTTAGCAACCATTCCGGGTAATCACCAAAACGCCTGAGACGCCTGATCCGACGACCGCCGGTCCTGCGGGTTCTCACGATGCGGACAGGGCGAATCGGCCTGAATTCCACTCTTCTCCGCACCGTGTACCGCTCTGCATTACCTCGTGTCATAACAAGAGCGTCACAGCATGGGTCAGACCCTCCTCCACATTCCCCCCACCCGCCTAGAGTCACGGCCAGTCACGACACCGACGGATTCTCTCCGCGACCGGGGGGCGTGACTCGACCGCTTCCACGGGGATGCGGTTGTTCAGGGGAAAGGACTGATCGTGCGTCAACGTTCGCTCATCGCCATCACCGCCGCGCTGGCAGCGGGAGCACTCACCCTCACGGCCTGCGGTTCGCGAGACAGCGGCGACAAGGGCTCCGACTCCGGCAGTGGCACCACCGTCACCATCGGCGTCGACGCTCCTCTGACCGGCGACCTGTCCGCGCTCGGCCTGGGTATCAAGAACTCGGTGGACCTGGCGGTCAAGCAGGCCAACAAGAAGAAGTACGTCTCCGGCGTCACGTTCAAGATCGAGGCCAAGGACGACCAGGCCCAGCCCTCCTCCGGCCAGGCCAACGCCTCCGCCTTCGTCAGCGACAGCAGTGTCTACGGCGTGGTCGGCCCGCTGAACTCCTCGGTCGCCCAGTCGATGCAGAAGGTGTTCGACGACGCGAAGCTGGTCGAGGTCTCCCCGGCCAACACCAACCCGGCGCTGACCCAGGGCGACAACTGGCAGACGTCGAAGTCGCGGCCGTACAAGTCGTACTTCCGTACCGCGACCACGGACGCCATCCAGGGCCCGTACGCCGCGCAGTACGTCTACAACACGGCGAAGCTGACCAAGGCCTTCATCATCGACGACAAGAAGACCTACGGCGCCGGCCTCGCCGCCACCTTCACCGGCGAGTTCAAGAAGCTCGGCGGCAAGGTGGTCGGCACCGAGCACATCAACCCCGACTCCAAGGACTACTCCGCGGTCGTCACCAAGGTGAAGAACTCGGGCGCCACCGTGGTCTACTACGGCGGCGAGTACCCGCAGGCCGGTCCGCTGAGCAAGCAGCTCAAGGCCGCGGGCGCCAAGATCCCGCTGGTCGGCGGTGACGGCATCTACGCCGACGACTACATCAAGCTGGCGGGCACCGCGGCCGCCGGTGACATGGCCACCTCGGTCGGCGCGCCGGTCGAGACCCTCGCCTCCGCCAAGGAGTTCGTCGACAACTACAAGGCGGGCGGCTACTCGGAGGCGTACGGCGCCTACGGCGGCTACTCCTACGACTCCGCCTGGGCGATCATCGAGGCCGTGAAGAAGGTCGTCGACGACAACGGCGGCAAGCTGCCGTCCGACGCCCGCGCGAAGATCACCGCCGCGGTGCAGAACGTCTCCTTCGACGGTGTGACCGGCAAGGTCTCCTTCGACGAGTACGGTGACGCGACCAACAAGCAGCTCACCGTCTACAAGGTCGACGGCGGGGCTTGGAAGGCAGCCACCTCGGGCACGTACACGCCGAGCAGCTGACCCACACCCGCACGCATCACCGAGCCGCGCGGGGCGCTGTTCCACTGGCGCCCCGCGCGGACTCGCATCCGGCCTCATCCGTCGAAACTTTCCGAACGTCTCGGAGGACATGCGGTGAACGAACTGCCGCAGCAGCTGGTCAACGGCCTGCTACTGGGATCCATGTACGGGCTGGTCGCCATTGGCTACACGATGGTCTATGGCATCGTCCAGCTCATCAACTTCGCCCACGGCGAGATCTTCATGACCGGCGCCTTCGGCGCGCTCACGGTCTACGCGTATGTACTGCCCGGCGGCACCTCGATGTGGATAGCTCTCCCGCTGATGCTGGTGGGCGCGATCATCGTCGCCGTCCTGGTCGCCGTCGGAGCGGAACGGTTCGCCTACCGCCCCCTGCGCACCGCGCCGCGTCTCGCCCCCCTCATCACCGCCATCGGCCTCTCCCTGGCCCTGCAGCAGGCGGTGTGGGCCTGGTACCCCGAGGCGAAGTCCGCCCGTACCTTCCCGACCATCCCGGGCGGGCCCTTCAACATCGGCAACGTGACGATCCAGACCGGTGACATCTTCCTGGTGGTCGTGGCCCCGCTCAGCATGGCCTTCCTCGCATACTTCGTGATGCGCACCCGCACCGGCCGCGGCATGCAGGCCACCGCCCAGGATCCGGACACCGCGAAGCTGATGGGCGTCAACACCGACCGCATCATCGTGATCGCGTTCGCCCTCGGTGCCGCCTTCGCCGCCATCGGCGGTGTCGCCTACGGCCTCAAGTACGGCCAGATCGACTTCAAGATGGGCTTCCTGCTCGGTCTGAAGGCCTTCACCGCGGCCGTCCTCGGCGGTATCGGCAACATCTACGGCGCCATGCTCGGCGGCCTCGTCCTCGGTGTCGCCGAGGCCCTGTCGACCGCCTACATCTCGGACATCCCCGGCATGGACAAGTTCGGCAGCCAGTCCTGGGCCGACGTCTGGGCGTTCGTACTCCTCATCCTCGTACTGCTGTTCAGACCACAGGGTCTGCTCGGCGAACGCGTCGCGGACAGGGCGTGACACCGATGACCACAGAGACCACCGCATCCGAGACTCCCGAGACCCCGGAGACCGCGAGCGCCCCGGCGCCCGCAGCGTCCGGTCTGATCGGACTGCCGGCCCCGCTCGGCCGCGCCCTCGCCACCGGCGGCGGCATCCTCGCCGTCGTCTCCGCGTTCATGTCGTGGACCTGGACCTCCGCCTTCCCCGGCGACCTCACCGTCTACGGCTACCCGGGCGGCCTGCAGGTCCTGGTGCTGATCGGCGGCATCCTCACCACCCTGTTCGGCCTCGCCTCCTACGGCGTCAGGGGCCTGGGCGCACTGACGCCGGGCAGCGCCGACAGCGCGCTGAAGATGGCGGCGCTGGGTACCTTCGGCACCGCCTGGTACACCGTCATCGCCATCAGCGACGAGCTCGGCGGTGTGGTGAACCTGGACCCGGGTGGCTTCGTCGTCGCGATCGCCACCCTGGCCGCCGTGATCGGTGCGCTGGCCCTGCCGTTCGAGCGGCCGGAGCCCGACCCGGTCGACCCGGACGACACCGGCTGGGAGCTCTTCAAGCACAACTCCCGCCAGAACTGGACCAACTTCCGCGCGGCCTTCGCCACCAAGGCGCCGGCCCCGGCGCCCACGCTGCCGTCCTGGGCCGAGATCCTCGTCATCATCGCGGCCATGGCCGTGGGCCTGTTCGTCTTCAGCTACGGCATCGGCACCGCGTACGACGAGCTGTTCATCGGCTTCCTGATCATGGCCGGCTTCGGTTTCGCCTCCCTCTCCAAGGCCGGGATCGTGGCCCGCGTCTCGGCGATCACCGCGAAGCACCGCAACATCACCATGATCGGCGCCTTCGTCGCCGCCGCGGCCTTCCCGTTCACCCAGTCCAACGACCAGTACGCGACGATCGGCGTCTACATCCTGATCTTCGCGACGGTCGCGCTCGGCCTGAACATCGTCGTCGGCCTCGCCGGCCTCCTCGACCTCGGTTACGTCGCCTTCCTCGGTGTCGGCGCCTACACCGCGGCCCTGGTCTCCGGCTCGCCGTCGTCGCCGCTGCACGTGCAGTGGCCGTTCTGGGCGTCGGCGCTGCTCGGTGCGGTCGTCGCGATGATCTTCGGTGTCGTGATCGGCGCGCCGACGCTGCGACTGCGCGGCGACTACCTGGCCATCGTGACGCTCGGCTTCGGTGAGATCTTCCGTATCACCGTCCTGAACCTGGACGGCACCTCGGGCCCGGACGTCACCAACGGCTCCAACGGCATCTCGTCGATCCCGAACCTGAACATCCTCGGCTTCGACTTCGGCGCCCAGCACCAGATCCTCGGCTCCACCATCGGCCGGTTCGCCAACTACCTGCTGCTGATGCTGATCATCACGCTCATCGTGGTCATCGTCTTCCGGCGCAGCAGCGACTCCCGGATCGGCCGCGCCTGGGTCGCCATCCGCGAGGACGAGACCGCCGCACTCGCCATGGGCATCAACGGCTTCCGGGTCAAGCTCATCGCCTTCGCCCTGGGCGCCTGCCTGGCCGGCCTCTCCGGCTCGGTCCAGGCCCACGTCACCTACACGGTGACCCCGGAGCAGTACCAGTTCGCCTACGTCGTGCCGCCCAACTCGGCGTTCCTGCTGGCCGCGGTGGTCCTCGGCGGCATGGGCACCATCTCCGGCCCGCTCGTCGGCGCCTCCCTGCTGTACCTGATCCCGGCCAAGCTCCAGTTCCTCGGCGACTACCAGCTCTTCGCCTTCGGCGTCACGCTCATCCTGCTGATGCGCTTCCGCCCTGAGGGCCTCATCCCCAACCGGCGCCGCCAGCTCGAGTTCCACGAAGAGGCCGAAGCGCCCGCCGTCCTCACCAAGGCAGGGGCCTGACCACGATGACCACGGAAACCCCCATCCCGGACACCGCCCCCGCCGCCCCCGGCGAGGTCGTGCTCGACGCCCGCGGTGTGACCATGCGCTTCGGCGGTCTGACCGCCGTCCGCAATGTCGACTTCACCGTCCGCAGCGGCGAGATCGTCGGCCTGATCGGCCCCAACGGAGCCGGCAAGACGACCTTCTTCAACTGCCTGACCGGCCTCTACATCCCCACCGAGGGCGAGGTCCGCTACAAGGGCCAGGTCCTGCCGCCGAAGTCCTTCAAGGTCACGGCGGCCGGCATCGCCCGTACCTTCCAGAACATCCGGCTGTTCGCCAACATGACGGTCCTGGAGAACGTCCTGGTCGGCCGCCACACCCGCACCAAGGAGGGTCTCTGGTCGGCCCTGCTGCGGGGCCCCGGCTTCCACCGCGCCGAGGCGGCCTCCCGGGCCCGCGCCATGGAACTCCTGGAGTTCGTGGGCCTGGAGAAGAAGGCCGAGCACCTCGCCCGCAACCTGCCCTACGGCGAACAGCGCAAGCTGGAGATCGCCCGCGCGCTGGCGAGCGAGCCGGGGCTGCTGCTCCTCGACGAGCCGACGGCCGGCATGAACCCGCAGGAGACCCGCACCACCGAGGAACTGGTCTTCGCGATCCGCGACAAGGGCAT
This sequence comes from Streptomyces hyaluromycini, assembly GCF_002217755.1. Classification (GTDB taxonomy): domain Bacteria; phylum Actinomycetota; class Actinomycetes; order Streptomycetales; family Streptomycetaceae; genus Streptomyces; species Streptomyces hyaluromycini. The sequence continues at coordinate 255,676 of NZ_BCFL01000018.1, forward strand.
CGCCGTGCTCGTCATCGAGCACGACATGCGCTTCATCTTCAACCTGTGCGACCGGGTCGCCGTCCTGGTGCAGGGCGAGAAGCTCGTCGAGGGCGACAGCGCGACCGTGCAGGGCGACGAGCGGGTCATCGCCGCGTACCTGGGCGAGCCGTTCGAGAACGCGCCGGGCGACGAGGAGGTCGCCGAGGTCGAGGCGGCGGAAGCGGCGGCCGAGCCCGAAGCCGACAACACGTCCGACGCCGTGCCCGGCAAGGAGAACGACCGATGACCGCACTGCTCGAAGTAGAGGACCTGCGGGTCGCCTACGGCAAGATCGAGGCCGTCAAGGGCATCTCCTTCAAGGTCGAGGCCGGCCAGGTCGTCACCCTGATCGGCACCAACGGCGCCGGCAAGACGACGACCCTGCGTACGCTGTCCGGGCTGCTCAAGCCGGTCGGCGGGCAGATCCGGTTCAACGGCAAGTCGCTGAAGAAGGTCCCGGCCCACCAGGTGGTCTCGCTGGGCCTCGCCCACTCCCCCGAGGGGCGGCACATCTTCCCGCGCATGACCATCGAGGACAACCTGCGCCTCGGTGCGTTCCTGCGCAGCGACAAGCCGGGCATCGAGAAGGACATCCAGCGGGCCTACGAGCTCTTCCCGATCCTGGGCGAGCGGCGCAAGCAGGCCGCGGGCACCCTCTCGGGCGGTGAGCAGCAGATGCTGGCGATGGGGCGCGCGCTGATGTCCCAGCCGAAGCTGCTGATGCTGGACGAGCCGTCGATGGGGCTGTCGCCGATCATGATGCAGAAGATCATGGCGACGATCGCCGAGCTGAAGTCGCAGGGTACGACGATTCTGCTGGTCGAGCAGAACGCGCAGGCGGCGCTGTCGCTGGCCGACCAGGGGCATGTGATGGAGGTCGGCAACATCGTGCTGTCGGGCAGCGGGCAGGATCTGCTGACCGATGAGTCGGTGCGGAAGGCCTATTTGGGTGAGGACTAGGTCGTCGGTCGGCTGACTGACGGTGGGGGCTGGTCGCGCCCACGCGGCGGAGCCGCACATCGATAACAGCCCCGCGCCCCTGAAGGGGCGCTCCCCTTGGCGGCGCTACAAAGGCCCGCGTCCCCTTCTCCGGGGCGCGGGCCTTGGCGTTCGTACGTGTGCGGGTCAGCCCTTGCTGGACTTCTTCTCCTCGCTGTCCGCGATGACGGCCTCGGCGACCTGCTGCATCGACATGCGGCGGTCCATCGACGTCTTCTGGATCCAGCGGAACGCGGCCGGCTCGGTCAGGCCGTACTCGGTCTGGAGAATGGACTTCGCGCGGTCGACCAGCTTGCGGGTCTCCAGGCGCAGGGTGAGGTCGGCGACCTCCTTCTCCAGCTGCCGCAGCTCGTTGAAGCGGGAGACGGCCATCTCGATCGCCGGAACGACGTCGCTCTTGCTGAACGGCTTGACCAGGTACGCCATCGCGCCGGCGTCCCGGGCCCGCTCGACGAGGTCGCGCTGCGAGAAGGCGGTGAGCATCAGAACCGGGGCGATGGACTCCTCGGCGATCTTCTCGGCCGCCGAGATGCCGTCCAGCTTGGGCATCTTGACGTCGAGGATGACGAGGTCGGGGCGGTGTTCGCGGGCCAGTTCGACGGCCTGCTCGCCGTCACCGGCCTCACCGACGACCGTGTACCCCTCCTCCTCCAGCATCTCTTTCAGGTCGAGCCGGATCAGGGCCTCGTCCTCGGCGATGACGACACGGGTCGTCAGCGGAGGCACGTGCGACTTGTCGTCGGGTGCGTCGACTGGCTGGGGCGACTCGGCGGCGGTCACGGGGGCTCCTCGTTCAGGGCAGGGGTACTGCTGACAAGAGCCTACCTAGCTACGGTATGGTGGACGCGCGGAGGGTCGGGGATCACCTTTGATTCTTCGAGCCCCGGTAGCCCAATTGGCAGCAGGCAACGGATTCAAAACCCGTACAGTGTCGGTTCGAGTCCGACCCGGGGCACTTTTCCTTGGATTCCAAGGTCGCGTTATTGCGTGGCCGAAGGGCCTCTCCGCAGTGCGGAGAGGCCCTTCGCGCGTTACTTGGGGCTGTCGTCCTCACCGATGTGGTGCACCCGGACCATGTTGGTGGAGCCGGAGACACCGGGCGGGGAGCCCGCCGTGATGACCACGATGTCGCCTTTCTGGCAGCGGCCGTACTTCAGCAGCAGCTCGTCCACCTGGTCGACCATCTTGTCCGTCGAGTCGACGTGCGGGCCGAGGAAGGTCTCGACGCCCCAGGTGAGGTTGAGCTGGGAGCGGGTGGCCGGTTCCGGGGTGAAGGCGAGCAGCGGGATCGGCGAACGGTAGCGGGACAGCCGGCGGACCGTGTCTCCCGACTCGGTGAACGCGACGAGGAACTTCGCGTTCAGGAAGTCGCCCATCTCGGCGGCGGCCCGGGCGACCGCGCCGCCCTGGGTGCGGGGCTTGTTGCTCTCGGTCAGCGGCGGCAGGCCCTTGGCGAGGATGTCCTCCTCGGCCGCCTCGACGATCTTCGCCATGGTGCGGACGGTCTCGATCGGGTACTTGCCGACGCTGGTCTCGCCGGAGAGCATCACCGCGTCCGTGCCGTCGATGACCGCGTTGGCGACGTCGGAGGCCTCGGCGCGGGTGGGGCGGGAGTTCTCGATCATCGAGTCGAGCATCTGGGTGGCGACGATGACAGGCTTGGCGTTGCGCTTGGCGAGCTTGATCGCGCGCTTCTGGACGATCGGCACCTGCTCCAGCGGCATCTCCACGCCCAGGTCGCCGCGGGCGACCATGATGCCGTCGAAGGCGGCCACGATGGAGTCGATGTTCTCGACGGCCTGCGGCTTCTCGACCTTGGCGATCACGGGGAGGCGGCGGCCCTCCTCGTCCATGATGCGGTGGACGTCCTCGATGTCCCGGCCACTGCGCACGAACGACAGGGCGATCACGTCGACGCCGGTGCGCAGCGCCCAGCGCAGGTCGGCCTCGTCCTTGTCGGACAGGGCCGGGACGGAGACGGCGACCCCGGGGAGGTTGAGGCCCTTGTGGTCGGAGACCATGCCGCCCTCGACCACCGTGGTGTGTACGCGGGGGCCGTCGACGTGGGTGACCTCCAGGCAGACCTTGCCGTCGTCGACGAGGACGCGCTCACCGGGGGTGACGTCACCGGCCAGACCCGTGTACGTCGTCCCGCACTGGTGCCGGTCGCCCTCGGCGCCCTCCTCCACCGTGATGACGAAGGCATCACCGCGTTCGAGGAGTACGGGGCCTTCGGTGAAGCGGCCGAGCCGGATCTTCGGGCCTTGAAGGTCGGCGAGGATCCCGACACTGCGACCGGACTCGTCGGAGGCCTTGCGGACACGCTGGTAGCGCTCCTCGTGCTCGGCGTGGGAGCCGTGGCTGAGGTTGAATCGGGCGACGTCCATTCCGGCCTCGACCAGGGCCTTGATCTGGTCGTACGAGTCGGTGGCGGGCCCCAGAGTACAAACGATCTTTGCTCGGCGCATGCTTCGAGCCTAGGCCTTACCGGCGGGTAGAGAATTGGTGGTACATGACGACCCAACAACCTTTGCGTGAAGGCCTATTGACAAGTGTTGAATTGTGCGGCACTCCGCTCCTATGAGCATCTCGCATTTGTTGAACGCGGCAATGCCGGCGCTCGTCTATTCGAGATGCCGGACACCGCCTTCGGGATCACAGTTCCGGCGGTGCCATCGTGAACTGTGCGCCGACCTGAGCGGTCACGCGCAGTTGCGGCGGTTCGAGATCCAGGGGCTCGGCGGGTGTCGGCAGCTCGGCGGCCGCCCTGCTGCGGACTCCGCCGCCGAAGGCCGCCCGGAGCGGCCGCGGGGCCTCGACGCCGGTGTCGGCGAGCTCGATCAGGGCGGCGAGGGACGTACCGAGCGCGCTCGCGTACTCGCGGGCCCGCTGCACCGCCTCGGCGACCGCCCGCCGCCGGGCCTCCGCGTGCACGGGTGAGTCGGGGCGCAGCGACCACCAGGGGCCGTCGACCCTCGTCAGCTCCAAGTCGGCGAGCCTGGTGACGAGTTCGCCGAGCACGGTGAAGTCGGTGAACTCGGCGGTGAGCTGCACCCGTCCGTGGTAGCTGCGTACCCGCTCACCCCGACCGCGCTCGGCGAATTCGGGGGCGACGGAGAAGGCCCCCGTCGACAGCCGCTCCAGCGCGTCGCCGTACGACTTGATCAGGTCCAGGGCGGCGGTGTTGCGGCGGGTGAGGTCGTCCAGGGTCGAACGGCGGTCCCGGCCCCGGGCGCTGACCAGGACGCCGATCCGGGCCAGTTCGGGCTCGACCTCCAGCTCGGACTCGCCGCGCACGACGAGGAGCGGGGCGTCGGGTGTGCCGGCCGCCCGGTGCTCCCCAGGCGAGGTCGAGGGTGAGGTCATACGCCCCACTCTGTCACGCCATCCCCGCTTGTGCGCCCCGGAGTTCACAGTCCGGGTCACCAGATCGAAACCTCCCGGACCTGTTGCCGTCAGTCATGCCCAGGACAGAATCTACGCGCGTCGTTGACCGAATCCAGAGGAGATCAAAACATGCCCTTGAACCGCCGGAAGTTCCTCAAGAAGTCCGCCGCGACCGGAGCGGGAGTGGCGATCGCCGGCGCGGCGGCGGCCCCGGCACAGGCCGCGCAGGCTTCCGCGGCCCATGCCAAGCAGCCCAAGCGGTACTCCCTCACCGTCATGGGCACCACCGACCTGCACGGGCACGTCTTCAACTGGGACTACTTCAAGGACGCGGAGTACTCCGACAAGGCCGGCAACGCGATGGGCCTGGCGCGTATCTCGACCCTGGTCGAGCAGGTACGCAAGGAGAAGGGCCGCCGCAACACCCTGCTCCTTGACGCCGGTGACACCATCCAGGGCACCCCGCTGACGTACTACTACGCCAAGGTCGACCCGATCACCGCCAAGGGCGGCCCGGTGCACCCGATGGCGCAGGCCATGAACGCGATCGGGTACGACGCGGCGGCGCTCGGCAACCACGAGTTCAACTACGGCATCGAGACCCTGCGCAAGTTCGAGGACCAGCTGCGCTTCCCGCTGCTCGGCGCCAATGCGGTCGACGCGAAGACCCTGAAGCCGGCCTTCCCGCCGTACTTCATCAAGAAGTTCCACGTCCCGGGCGCTCCCCCGGTCAAGGTCGCCGTGCTCGGCCTGACCAACCCGGGCATCGCGATCTGGGACAAGGCCTACGTCCAGGGCAGGCTCGCCTTCCCGGGCCTGGAGGAGCAGGCCGCGAAGTGGGTGCCGAAGCTGAAGGCGATGGGCGCGGACGTGGTCGTGGTCTCGGCCCACTCCGGCTCCTCCGGCACCTCCTCCTACGGCGACCAGGTGCCGTACGTCGAGAACGCGGCCGCGAACGTCGCCAGGCAGGTGCCGGGCATCGACGCGGTCCTGGTCGGCCACGCGCACGTGGAGATCCCGGAACTGAAGGTCGTCAACGAGGCCACCGGCAGGACCGTCGTGCTCTCCGAGCCGCTCTGCTACGCCGAGCGCCTCACCCTCTTCGACATCGAGCTGGTGTTCGGCAAGGGCAGGTGGGAGGTCGAGTCGGTCGCGGCCTCGCTGCTGAACTCCAACACGGTCGCCGACGACCCGAAGATCACCCGTCTCCTCAAGGACGAGCACGCCGAGGTCGTCGCCTACGTCAACCAGGTCGTCGGCACCGCGACCGAGACGCTCACCACGGTCGACGCCCGCTACCAGGACGCCCCGATCATCGACCTGATCACCAAGGTCCAGGAGGACGTGGTCAAGGCGGCCCTGGCGGGCACCGAGTACGCGTCGCTGCCGGTGATCGCACAGGCCTCGCCGTTCTCGCGCACCTCCGAGATCCCGGCGGGCAAGGTGACCATCCGGGACCTGTCCGGCCTCTACGTCTACGACAACACCCTGGTCGCCAAGCTGATGACGGGCGCGCAGATCCGCGCCTACCTGGAGTACTCGGCGGAGTACTTCGTCCAGACGGCCGCCGACGCGACCGTCGACGTGGAGAAACTGACGAACGCGAACAACCGTCCGGACTACAACTACGACTACGTCTCCGGCCTCCGGTACGAGATCGACATCGCGCAGGCGGCCGGGGCGCGGATCAAGAACCTGACCTACGACGGCGCCGCCCTCGACGACACCCGGCAGTTCGTGCTGGCGGTGAACAACTACCGCGCCAACGGCGGCGGCGCGTTCCCGTACGTCGCCTCGGCCAAGGAGCTGTGGTCGGAGTCGACGGAGATCCGCACCCGGATCGCGGAGTGGGTGACGGCCAAGGGTGTCCTGGACCCGAAGGACTTCGCGTCGGTGGACTGGAAGCTGACCCGCGACGGCACGCCGGTGTTCTGAGCGGTCCCGAAGGGCGCCGGGCCGGGGACCGGCGCCCTCTCGATCGGTCGGCGACGCGCTCAGTCGACCAGCGGCGTGAGCTGCCTCGGCTGCTGCTGCGCCGGGACCCGCTCCTCCGGCCGCTCCAGGCCGAAGCTGGTGAAGGCGGTGCGCGCGGGCAGTGGGTAGGGGTCCTTGCCGGTCAGGGAGTTGAGGATGGTGGCGCTGCGCCAGGCGGCCAGGCCCAGGTCCGGCGCGCCGACGCCGTGGGTGTGGAGTTCCGCGTTCTGGACGTACGCCTTTCCGGTCACCGACGAGTCGAGGACGAGCCGGAACCGCTCGTCCACACGCGGGCGTTCGCTGTTGTCCCGGCGCAGATAGGGGTCGAGTCCGGCCAGCAGGCGGCCGACGGGGCGTTCGCGGTAGCCGGTGGCCAGGACGACGGCGTCGGTGGTGAGCCGGGAGCGGGTGCCCTGCTGGACGTGTTCGAGGTGGAGCTCGACCTTGGTGGTGGCGACCCGTCCGGCGGTGCGGACCTGGACGCCGGGGGTCAGGACGGCCTCGGGCCAGCCGCCGTGCAGCGTACGGCGGTACAGCTCGTCGTGGACGGCGGCGATGGTGTCGGCGTCGATGCCCCGGTGCAGCTGCCACTGGGAGGAGACGATCCGGTCCCGGACGGGCTCCGCGAGGGCGTGGAAGTAGCGGGTGTAGTCGGGGGTGAAGTGCTCCAGGCCGAGCTTGGAGTACTCCATGGGCGCGAACGCCTCGCCGCGCCCGATCCAGTGCAGCTTCTCGCGGCCAGCGGGCCGGTGGCGCAGCAGGTCGAGGAAGACCTCGGCGCCGGACTGCCCGGAGCCCACGACGGTGACGTGCTCGGCGGCGAGGAAGGCCTCGCGGTGGTCGAGGTAGTCGGCCGCGTGGATCACCGGAACGCCCGCGGACTCCACGAGGGGCTTGAGCGGATCGGGCACGTACGGCACGGTCCCGACCCCGAGCACGACGTTCTTCGTGTACGTACGGCCGAGCGACTCGGCCTCGCCCTCCGCGTCGAGCCGGGTGAAGTCGACCTCGAAGAGATCGCGTTCGGAGTTCCAGCGGACGGCGTCGACCTGGTGGGAGAAACGCAGTCCGGGCAGGCTCTCGGCGACCCAGCGGCAGTACGCGTCGTACTCGGCGCGCCGGATGTGGAAGCGCTCGGCGAAGTAGAAGGGGAAGAGCCGGTCGCGCGCCTTGAGGTAGTTGAGGAACGACCAGGGGCTGGCGGGGTCGGCGAGGGTCACCAGGTCGGCGAGGAACGGGACCTGGATGGTGGCTCCGTCGATCAGCAGCCCGGGGTGCCAGTGGAAACCCGGGCGCTGCTCGTAGAAGACCGCGTCGAGTTCGGCGAGCGGGTGGGCCAGTGCGGCGAGGGAGAGGTTGAACGGTCCGATGCCCACGCCGACCAGGTCGCGGGGTGCTTCGGGCTCGTGGTGTGGGGGGTTGGTCATCTGGGAGCGGTTCCTTCCACGAGTTTGAGGAGGAGGGCCAGTTCGTCCGGCCGGGTGTGGGGGTTGAGCAGGGTGGCCTTGAGCCAGAGCCGGCCGTCGAGCCGGGCCCGGCCGAGTACCGCCCGGCCGTCGTGCAGCAGCCTGCGCCGTACGCCGGCGACGTCGTCGTCGGTGGCTCCGGTGGGGCGGAACAGCACCGTGCTGATGTTGGGCCGGTCGTAGAGCTCGAAGCCGGGGTGCTCGCGGACCAGGGCGGCGAAATCCCGCGCTCGGGCGCACACCTGGTCGACCAGCGCGCCGAGTCCGGTACGGCCCAGGGTCTTGAGGGTGACCGCGATCTTGAGGACGTCGGGGCGCCGGGTGGTGCGCAGTGAGCGGCCGAGCAGGTCGGGATAGCCGGCCTCGGTGTCGTCGTCGGCGTTGAGGTAGTCGGCGTGCTGGTGGAGGACGCCGAGCTCGGCCGGGCGGGCGACGGCGAGGAGACCGGCGGCGACCGGCTGCCAGCCGAGTTTGTGCAGGTCGAGGGTGACGCTGTGGGCACGCTCCAGGCCGGCGAGCTTGTCCCGGTGCCGGTCGCTGAAGACCAGGCCGCCCCCGTAGGCGGCGTCGACGTGCAGCCGGGCGCCGTGGGCGGCGCAGAGCCCGGCGATCTCGGGGAGCGGGTCGATGAGCCCGGCGTCGGTGGTGCCGGCGGTGGCGGCGACCAGCAGGGGCCGGGGCAGGCGGGTGAGGGCGTCGTGGAGGGCGGCCGGGTCGAGGGTGCCGTTCGGGGCGGGGACCACGACGGGGTCGGGCAGGCCGAGCAGCCAGGCGGCGCGGGGCAGCGAGTGGTGGGCGTTGGCCCCGCAGACCAGCCGGACGCCGCCGCCGGAGGCCTCGCGGGCCAGCAGCAGGGCCAGCTGGTTGGACTCGGTGCCGCCGGTGGTGACCACCGCGTCGGAGAGGCCGATGGTGTGCGCGAGGGTGCGGGTGACCAGCGCTTCCAGGGCGGAGGCAGCCGGGGCCTGGTCCCAGGAGTCCAGGGAGGGGTTGAGGGCGCTCGCGGCGAGGTCGGCGGCGGTCGCGACGGCCAGCGGCGGGCAGTGCAGATGCGCCGCGCACAGCGGGTCGGCGGGGTCGGCGGCGCCCTCGGCCAGGGCGGTCACCAGGGTGCGCAGGGCGTCGGGGTCGCCGTCGTCCGGGAGTACGTCCCCCACGGCGTCCGCGATCCGCTCGGCCACCGTCTCCGGACCGCCCGCGGGCAGCGGTCCGCCGCGCGCCCGGCCGCCCTCGCGCAGCGCGTCGAGCACGGTGTCGAGCAGAGGCCGCAGGGCGTCGGGGCCCTGGGGTCCGGATGCGAGGGGCGGCGTACTCATGGGCTCTCCTCGGGGCGCTGGCCGAAGGGGGTTGTCCACAGGGGGAGTTCCAGCTTGTACGGGATTGGGTCTGCGCGTCCCCAAAGCCCAACGATCGGAACCCGAAAGTGGGTACTGCCGTGCGGGGAAAACCTGTCGGGGCGGTGCGCCCCGGGTGCGTCGGAGCAAGCGGTGCAAGGGCGTTGAGACCGCGGCTGACCGGGGTTAACGTCGGTCGCGTGGTTGACGCGTGGATGATCGACGTGCCCGGTGAGCGGGTGCTGGTGCGGGAGCCGCGGCCCGCGGACGAGGTACCGCTGCTGGACCTCTTCGAGGCCTGCGAGGACTGGTTCGTGGCGGCGACGGGGCTGCCGTCGGGTCCGGGAGACGTGCAGTCCCTGTTCTACGGGCTGCCCGAGGGCGCCGACCCCGGCGACAAGGTGCTGCTGGTGCTGGAGCGGGACGGGGTCGTCTCGGGCCTGGTGGACGCCGTACGCAACCATCCGGCGCCCGGCGCGGTCGCGGTGGGGCTGTTCCTGCTGGCGCCCTGGGCACGCGGCCGGGGTCTCGGGCGGGCGCTGGCCGAGTCGCTGCTCGCGCATGCCGAGGGGGTGTCCCTGGTGACGGCGTCGGTGCCGCCGGGCTGGCGCTCCGGGGAGTGCTTCCTGGAGCGCCTGGGCTTCACGCTGGGTGTGGTGACGCCCGGTACGGCCGAGGTGGGGAACCGGCGGGCGGGGCCGCGGGAGGGCGGGGTGCGCCGGGCGGAACTGCGGCTGGCCGCGGGCTGACCGGCCCGGCGCCCGGCCGGTGCGGGACCGGACCGTCAGGGGCGGAAGTCGGCCGCGTGGTCGGTGGCCCACTGCCCGAAGGTGCGGGCCGGGCTGCCGGTGATCTCCTCGACCGTGGTGGTGATCTCCGGTGGGACGCCTACGGTGGCCGCGAAGGTCTTCAGCAGGCCCTGGAGGAACTCCGGCGGGGTTCCCGGGAACAGCGGGGCCGCCTCCTCCGGCGCCACCTCGACGAAGGTCAGCTCGCGGCCGAGAGCCTGCCCGATGGCCGCGATCTGGTCGGTGTTGGTGGTCGCGGCGGGGCCGGTGAGGCGGTGGACGGCGCCCTCGTGGCCGTCGTCGAGGAGGGCGCGTTCGGCGACCGCGGCGATGTCGTCCTCGTGGATGGGTGCCGTGAGCATGCCGGCGAAGACGCCCCGCACGGTGTCGCCGACGCGGATCTGGGGCGCCCACTGGAGGGCGTTGGTGGCGAACGCGTTGGGGCGCAGGAACGTCCAGGCGAGCCCGCTGTCGCGGATCTGCCGCTCGGCGGTGGCGTGCATGACGTGGATCGGGTGGGTCTCGTCGGCGCCCTCCTGGATGATCCCGGAGGAGAGCAGGACGACATGGCGCACCCCGGCCGTGCGGGCCGCTTGCAGGAGCTCGGGCAGCCGCCCGCCGGCCCCCTGGACGTACAGGAAGAGCTCGGTCGCCCCCGCGAACAGCGGGGCCAGGTCCTCCGGCCGGAACCTCACCACCTCGGCCTTGTCGGGCAGGCCGGCCGTCTCCGGGGCACGGGTGAGCGCCCGCACGGCCCGTCCGTCGGCGACGAGACGTGTGACGAGGGCACGGCCGACGTTGCCGGTGGCACCGGTGACTACGATCACGGGTTTCTCCCTGGGGTTCTGGTGCTTCTTGGGCACCGAGCCTAGGAGCGGCGGCCGGTCCCCGCATCGTGATTAGGGACCGGCCGCGCCCGTGTCGTCGTACGTCCGCCGTCCTACGCCTCGCGGACCCGCAACGCCCTTTCCAGGTCGTCCAGTTCGTCGATCAGGCGGCGGCGCAGGGCCGTGACCGGCTCGGCGTGGTCCAGGCAGGCCCGGCCCAGGGCGAGGTTCTCGGCGTCGACGGCGTGGGCGGGGAAGGCCTGCCGGCCGGTGACCGTGGCGATGCGGGGACCGCGCCGGGCGGCGACGGCGACCGCGTCCTGGTAGTAGCGCGGCACGTAGTCGCGGACCAGGTCGGCCTGTTCGGGGTGCCAGAAGCCCTCGGCGGTGGCCGTGAACAGGTAGTTGGACAGCTCGTCGCCGCCGAACATCGCCTCCCAGGCCGTGCGCTTGGCCTCGGGGTCGGGAAGCGCGGCCCGGCAGCGGGCGGCGCCTTCCTGGCCGCTGGCGCTGGGGTCGCGGACCAGTTCGGCGGCGATCCGGTCCTCGTCGACGGCGCCCAGGACGGCGAGCCGGCTCATGATGCGCCAGCGCAGCTCGGGGTCGAGCTCGGGCCCGCCGGGCACGGTGCCCTCGGCGAGCCAGGCGGCGATCGTGTCGGGGTGGGCGGCGGCGGCGATGAAGTGCCGTACGGCGATCAGACGCAGCCCGGGGTTGTCGCCGTCCTCGGTGCGCCGGATGAAGTCGCGGCACAGGGCGGAGACGGTGGCGAGGGCGGCCGGGCGGTCCTCGGGCCTGAGGTACCGGTCGACGACGTGGACCGCGGTGAAGGCCAGCACGCCCTGGACGAGGGCGAGGTCGGTCTCGTGCGGGAGGTGCGCGCGGGCGGTCTCCAGATAGGCGGCGTGCGGGAGCTCCCCGTCGCGGACGGCGTCCCGCAGGGCGTTCCAGACCACCGCGCGGGTCAGCGGGTCGGGCAGGCCCGACAGGTGGGCCCGGACGGTCTCGGCGGACTCGGCGTCGAAGCGGACCTTGGCGTAGGTCAGGTCGCCGTCGTTGAGCACGAGCAGGGCGGGGCGCTTGCCGAGGGCCTGGGGGGCGGTCTGCGGGATGTCGAGGTCGATGCGCTCGCGCAGGGTGAGCCGGCCCTCGTCGGCGAGGTCCTGGTCGTAGACGCCGACGCAGATGCGGTGCGGGCGGCTGCCGGTGCGCTCGACGGTGAGGGTGCGGGTGCCGTCGGAGGCGGTGGCCAGGACCGGGGTGAGGGTGTCGACGCCGGTGGTGCGCAGCCAGGTGTCGGCCCAGGCGTGCACGTCGCGTTCGGTGGCGGCGGCGAGGGAGTCGATGAAGTCCGCGAGGGTGGCGTTGCCGAACCGGTGCCGCTGGAAGTGGATGTTGATGCCGGCCAGGAAGTCCTTCTCGCCCGTCCAGGCGACCAGCTGGCGCAGCGCGGAGGCGCCCTTGGCGTAGGAGATGCCGTCGAAGTTGAGCAGGGCGGCGGCGGTGTCGTCGACGGCCTCGGGGGCGACCGGGTGGGTGGAGGGGCGCTGGTCGGCGTCGTAGCCCCAGGCCTTGCGGGCCACCCCGAAGTCGACCCAGGTGTCGGTGAAGCGGGTGGCCTCGGTGAGGGTCTGGTAGCCCATGTACTCGGCGAACGACTCGTTCAGCCAGATGTCGTCCCACCACCTGAGGGTGACGAGGTCGCCGAACCACATGTGGGCCATCTCGTGGGCGATGACCATCGCGCGGGTCTGCCGCTCGGTGTCGGTGACGGCGGAGCGGTAGACGAACTCGTCGCGGAAGGTGACCAGGCCCGGGTTCTCCATGGCGCCGGCGTTGAACTCGGGGACGAACGCCTGGTCGTAGGAGTCGAAGGGGTAGGGCTCCTCGAACTTCTCGTGGTAGCGGTCGTAGCACGCGCGCGTGATGTCGAGGATCTCCTCGGCGTCGGCGTCGAGGTGGGGTGCGAGGGAGCGGCGGCAGTGGATGCCGAAGGGCAGTCCGCGGTGCTCGGTGCGCACCGAGTGCCAGGGCCCGGCGGCGACGGCGACCAGGTAGGTGGAGATCAGCGGGGTGGCGGCGGCCCGCCAGCGGCCGTCGCCGAGGTGCTCGGTGACGCCGTTGGCGAGCACCGTCCAGCCCTCGGGGGCGGTCACGGACAGCTCGAAGACGGCCTTCAGGTCGGGCTGGTCGAAGGCAGCGAAGACGCGCTGCACGTCGTCCATGAAGAGCTGGGTGTAGACGTACGTCGCGTCGTCCGAGGGATCGGTGAAGCGGTGCATGCCCTCGCCGGTGCGCGAGTAGCGCATGGTGGCGTCGACGCGCAGCTCGTGCTCGCCCGCGGTGAGGTTCTTCAGGGGCAGTCGGTCCTGGTCCAGCGTCCCGGGGTCGAGGGACTGTCCGTCGAGGGTGACGGCGCGCAGTTCGACGGGCTTCATCTCGACGAACGTGTCGCCGTCGGATCGGGCCGTGAACCTGATCACGGTACGGGAGTCGAAGGTCTCGTCCCCGGTGGTCAGGTCGAGGTCGATCGTGTAGCGGTGGACGTCGAGGAGCTCGGCGCGGCTCTGCGCTTCGTCGCGAGTCAGTACGGACATGCGGGCCATGCTGCCTGATGACACTGACATCGCACAGGGGCGGGGGCGGTACGCGGCTTATGTCCGGCCCGGGGTTGTGAGGTGGCACGGGACGGCACCGGTGGGCGCCACCCTGCGCCCGGAGCGACTGTTCGAGCGCCTCGTCACCGCACGGGGGTCGCCCGGCGGTGCCGGACGCTCTTCGAGGCGTACGACGGGCTTCCCGGATCAGTGCCCGTCCGTCTCCCGGTTGTTGACGGTGTCCTCGGCGATGGACTCGTGGTGCCTGATCACCTCGGCGATGATGAAGTTCAGGAACTTCTCGGCGAAGGCGGGGTCGAGCTTGGCGTTCTCGGCGAGGGCGCGCAGCCGGGCGATCTGCCGGGCCTCGCGGGCGGGGTCCGCCGGGGGCAGCTGGTGGACCGCCTTGAGGCGGCCGACCTGCTGGGTGGCCTTGAAGCGTTCGGCGAGCATGTGGACGACGGCCGCGTCGATGTTGTCGATGCTGTCGCGCAGCCGGCCGAGCTCCGCGCGGACGGCGGGGTCGACGGCACCGGTACCGGTGTTGCTGGTGGTCATGGGCGTCAACCCTAAGGGGGGCGGCAGGGTGATCTCTAAGGGCCGTCGACGGGTTCGGCCACCGGCGGACCCGGTTCGCCGTCCTCCTGGAGGCCTTCGTTCCAGTCGTCGGGCACGGCCCGGCTCTGCTGGGCCCGGAAGCGCACCGGGGCGGCGCCCACCCGGCGGGTGAACAGACGGGAGAAGTAGGCCGGATCGTCATAGCCGACGCGGCGGGCGACCGCGGCGACGGACAGTTCGGTGGTGGCGAGGAGTTCCTGGGCCCGGCCGAGCCGGATGCCGATCAGATAGTCCTTCGGGCTGCAGCCGGCGACCCGGCGGACCGCGGCGCGCAGCTCGGCCGGGGTCATGCCGTGCCGGACCGCGTGGTCGGCGACGGTCATCCCGGTGCAGGCGTCCCGGGCGAGCGCGTGCAGCACCGGGTCGCCGTCGGGGGCGAGGTCGGCACGCGCGCGACGCAGGGCGACCAGGAGCTCGTGCACGGCGGCGCCGGTCTCGACCTCCAGGAGGGGGTTGCCCTGGCGGGCGGCCCGGGCGATGCGGGCGATGACGTCCCGGGGTCCGGAGGCGTCCGCGAGGGGCACCACGGGCCGCTCGGGCTCGATGTAGCCGAGTTCCGTGTAGGTCGCGGTGTCGGGCCCGGTGAAGGTCACGAAGGCCTCGTCCCAGCCGCTGTCCGGATCGGGCCCGTAGTGGTGGGGGACGCCGGGCGTGAGCCACACCAGCGCGGGGGCGGTGACGGCGGTACGGCGCCCGTCGGGTGTGCGGTACCAGCCCCGGCCCGAACTGATCACCACGGCGACGTGATGTTCGAGCAGGCGCGGGCCGACGGCGGGCACCGCGCCGTACTGGAGGCCGACGCCCCAGCAGACGAGACCGAGCCGACGGTGGACGGCGCCGGGCGTGAAGAACCGCATCCAGGTGCGGAAGATCGGCGCTTCTCCGGGCACTGCGCGCCCCTTCCATGCGTCTCTTCCGTCCAAGTGCTGCTGATCTTTGTCCATGGTTTCGGCGCACGCCAGCAGGCCAAGGTGAGCGTATGAGCGACTTCACGGTGGGCGAAACCGATTTCCTGCTGGACGGCCGGCCGGTACGGCTGCTGTCCGGCGCGCTGCACTACTTCCGGGTGCACGAGGACCAGTGGGACCACAGGCTGGCGCTGCTGCGCGCCATGGGGCTGAACTGCGTGGAGACGTACGTCCCGTGGAACCTGCACGAGCCGCACCCCGGTGCCTTCCGGGACGTCGGGGCCCTCGGCCGGTTCCTGGACGCGGCACGGGAGGCGGGCCTGTGGGCGATCGTGCGGCCGGGGCCGTACATCTGCGCGGAGTGGGAGAACGGCGGTCTGCCGCACTGGGTGACGGGCGAGCTGGGCGCGCGGGCACGCACGCGTGACGAGCGCTTCCTCGGGTACGTGGACCGCTGGTTCCGCCGGCTGCTGCCCGAGGTCACGTCGCGGCAGCTGGACCGGGGCGGCCCGGTGATCATGGTGCAGGTCGAGAACGAGTACGGCAGCTACGGCTCCGACGCCGCCTACCTGGCCCACCTCACCGACCTGCTGCGGGCCGAGGGTGTCACGGTGCCGCTGGTCACCTCGGACGGCCCCGAGGACCACATGCTCACCGGCGGCTCGGTCCCCGGGCTGCTCGCGACGGTGAACTTCGGCTCGCACGCGCGCGTGGCCTTCGAGACGCTGCGCCGCCACCAGCCGCGGGGCCCGCTGATGTGCATGGAGTTCTGGTGCGGCTGGTTCGACCACTGGGGCGGCGAGCACGTCGTACGGGACGCCGAGGACGCGGCGGCGGCACTCCGGGAGATCCTGGAGTGCGGGGCGTCGGTCAACGTCTACATGGCGCACGGCGGCACCAACTTCGCCGGCTGGGCGGGCGCCAACCGCCCCGGCGGCGAGCTGCATGAGGGCCCGCTGGAGGCGGACGTGACGTCGTACGACTACGACGCGCCGATCGACGAGTACGGCCGCCCCACGGAGAAGTTCTGGCGCTTCCGCGAGGTCCTCGCCGGGTACCACGACGGCCCGCTGCCCGAACCGCCGTCGGCGCCCGTCCCGTTGGCTTCGCCGACGGACGTGGAACTGACCGCCTGGGCATCCCTGGCCGGCGTCCTGGAGACCCTCGGCACCCCGGAACGCGTCCACCCGGTCCCGCCCACCTTCGAGGAGCTGGACATCGCCCGGGGCCTGGTCCGCTACGAGGCGGACGTGCCGGGCCCGCGCCAGCCGTACCCGCTCACCGCGCGGGGCCTGCGCGACCTCGCGGTCGTGTACGTCGACGGCGAGCGGGCCGGGGTCCTCACCGAGGAGGAACCCCAGCTCAAGAAGCCAGTCGCCGGCCCCGCGCGCGTGGAGCTCTGGGTGGAGTCCCTGGGCCGCGTCAACTACGGTCCCCGCTCCGGCGAGCCGAAGGGCATCACCGGAGGCCTCCTGCACGAACGCCAGTTCCTGCACGGGGTACGCGCGCGTGGGCTCGACCTGGACGCCTTCGAGGGGGGCGTGGGTGAGGTGCCTTTCGCTCCGCTTCCGGAGGACGGCGCGCCGGGCCTGTACCGGGGGACGGTCACGGTTCACGGCGCAGGGGACGCGCGCGTGGAACTCCCCGGCTGGACCCGGGGCTTCGTCTGGATCAACGGCTTCAACCTGGGCCGCTACTGGTCGACGGGCCCACAGGAGTCGCTGTACGTGCCGGGCCCGGTCCTGAAGGAGGGCGAGAACGAGGTGTGGGTCCTGGAACTCCAGGAATCGAATCAGGCAACGGTACGTCTGGCGCCCCTCTAGGGGCGCGGGGCTGTATCGATTTGCGGCTGCCGCCGCGTGGGCGCGATCAACCCCCACCGGCCCGCGGTGTCCGGACAACCTTCCGGCCCCCCAATTTCCCCTATCCCCCGCATACTGTGAAAGACAGCTCCGGCGGCGTCTGTGGGGGTAAGGGACGTGGCGAACGGCGGCCCGGTAGAGCACGGCTACCCGCACCTGGACACCGTGCGGGCCGCCATCACGGCGTTGTACCGGCGCCTGTCGTACGACACCGTCCAGACCTTCGCCACCAGCGTGCTCCCCGCCGACGTCGCGTTCTGTGACACCGACGACCTCCACCTCGGCTCGCAGCGCGTCGCCCGCGAGATGGTCCGGCACTTCCGCCTGCCCGACGCCCGCATGATCGTCGGCTTCAAGGACATGGCCCACGCGGCGAACGTCGAACTGACCGCGGGCCCCGAGTATTTCGTCGAGCTGAACGACCGTTTCCGCACCCACCGCAGGGACATCGGCGCGGCCCTCGCCCATGAGGTGATGCACGTCTACCTGCACCGCCTGGACCTGTCCTTCCCGAGCGTGCGGGAGAACGAGATCCTCACGGACACGGCGACCACCTACCTGGGGGCCGGCTGGCTGCTCCTGGACGCCTACCGGGAGCACGGCGAGGCGTCCCAGAAGCTCGGCTACCTCACCCCGGAGGAGTTCGGCTACGTGCTGGCCAAGCGCTCCCTCGTCTTCCACGAGGATCCGTCGGTGTGGTTCACCAGCCCGCAGGCCTACACGTCGTACCAGAAGGGCATGGCCCGGGCCCGCCAGGACGAGGAGCAGCCACCGCTCAGCGCGGCCGGCTGGGCGGGCCGCCGCCGCTACGCCCGCGACCGCCGCCACGCCCCCACGGCGCCGCCCCCGCAGCCGGCCGCCTCCTACGCCTTCACCCCCGACAGCGGCGGCCGGCTGCGGGTCTCGTTCCCGTGTCCGACCTGCCACCAGCGGATCAGGGTGCCGGTACGGGGCCGGGTCCGGGCCCGCTGCTCGCTGTGCCGGACGGTACTGGAGTGCGACACCTAGCCTCTGCCACCGGCCTCACGCCCCGTACACCGCTCCCGGCGCCGCCGCCCCGGCCAGCAGTTTCAGCGCCGTCTCCCCCGCCTCCGCCGGGGTCCGCCGGGCCCCCTTGTCGGCGGTCGGACCAGGCCGCCATCCCTCCATGACGGTGATCCGGCCGCCCTCCGTCTCGAACACCCGCCCGGTGACGCCGGCGCTCGCGGCGGAGCCGAGCCAGACGACGAGCGGGGAGACGTTCCCGGGGGCCATCGCGTCGAAGCCGGTGTCGGGGGCGGCCATGGTCGCGGCGAAGGCGTGCTCGGTCATCCGGGTGCGGGCGGCCGGGGCGATGGCGTTGACCTGGACGCCGTAGCGGGCCAGTTCCGCCGCCGCGACCAGGGTGAGACCGATGATGCCGGCCTTGGCGGCGCTGTAGTTGCCCTGCCCGACCGAGCCCAGCAGGCCCGCGCCGCTGCTGGTGTTGACGATGCGGGCGACCGGGGTGCGGCCCGCCTTGGCCTCGGCCCGCCAGTGCGCGGCCGCGTGCCGCAGCGGCAGGAAGTGGCCCTTGAGATGCACCCGCATGACCGCGTCCCAGTCGTCCTCGGCGAGGTTGACCAGCATGCGGTCGCGCAGGAAGCCGGCGTTGTTGACCAGGGTGTCCAGGCGGCCGTACGCGTCCAGGGCCGCTGCCACCAGGGACTCGGCACCGGCGTCCGTCGCGATGTCGCCGCCGTGCGCCACCGCCTCGCCGCCGGCCGCCCGGATCTCGTCCACGACGGCCTCGGCGGGACTGGCAGGACTGGCAGGGGTGGCGGGACCGGCAGGGCTGGCGAGGGTTGCGGGACTGGCAGGGGTGGCAGGGCCGACAGGGGTGGCGGGGCCGGCGGGACCGTCCGCGCCCGGCGCGCCGTCGAGGCCGACGCCGAGGTCGTTGACGACGACCCGGGCGCCCTCGGCGGCGAAGGCCAGCGCATGGGCCCGGCCGAGCCCGCGCCCGGCGCCGGTGACGACCACGACCCGGCCCGCACAGATTCCGCTCATCTCAGTCCTCCTTGTCGGATGGCTTGTTGGCAGTCGCCGCGTCCAGGAAGGGCGGCCGCTCCCCGCCCCCGTGCACGAGCAGACTCGCCCCGCTGATGTAGGCGGCCGCGCCGGAGGCGAGGAAGACGGCGGCGGCACCGACGTCGGACGGGGCGGCGAGGCGGCCGAGCGGGACGGTCCGGGAGACGGCGTCGACACCGTCCGGGCCGCCGTAGTGGAGGTGGGCCAGCTCGGTGCGGACCATGCCGACCACGAGGGTGTTGACGCGGACCTCCGGCGCCCACTCCACCGCCATGGACCGGGCGAGGTTCTCCAGCCCCGCCTTGGCCGCGCCGTAGGCGGCGGAGCCCGGTGAGGGGCGGCCGCCGCTGACGCTGCTGATCATCACCACCGCTCCCCGGGCCCGCCGGAGGTGCTCGTACGCGGCGAGGGAGGCGGTCAGCGGGGTGACGAGGTTCAGCTCGATCACCCGGGCGTGCCGCTCGGGGTCCGCGTCGGCGAGCCGCCGGTAGGGGGTGCCGCCCGCGTTGTTGACGAGCACGTCGACCCGGGGCAGGGCGTCGAAGAAGGCGCGTACGGCGGGTGGGTCGCGCAGGTCGAGGGGGGTGAACTCGACGCCTTCGAGGTGTTGTTCGGGTGGCCGGCGGGCACAGGCCACGACGTGGGCACCGGCCTCGGCGAAGGCCCGTGCGATCCCGGCGCCCACGCCCCTGGTACCGCCGGTGACGACGACAGTCCTGCCGCTCGGCGAGTTATCCACAGGGCCTCCCGCTTGTCAGCGCCGACTGCTAGCTTCGAAGCCTCACACCTAACAAATGTTTGGTGGAAAGGCAGCTGAGTGCGAAGGTAGCTGATGCGTCCATGGGTGTCTCCACCTCGTGTCCGGAAAAGGGAATCGCGCTCGTCACGGTCGACCACCCGCCGGTGAACGCCCTGCCGGTGCACGGCTGGTTCGCGCTGGCGGACGCGGTGCGCGCGGCAGGCCGCGACCCCGGGACCCGGTGCGTCGTGCTGACCGCGCGCGGCCGGGGCTTCAACGCGGGCGTGGACATCAAGGAGATACAGCAGGACGGGCACGAGGCACTGCTCGGCGCCAACCGGGGCTGCGCGGAGGCCTTCGCGGCGGTGTACGAGTGCGAGACCCCGGTGGTGGCCGCGGTGCACGGTTTCTGTCTGGGCGGCGGGATAGGCCTGGTGGGCAACGCGGACGCGATCGTGGCGAGCGAGGACGCCGTCTTCGGGCTGCCGGAGCTGGACCGGGGCGCCCTGGGCGCGGCCACCCATCTGGCCCGTCTGGTCCCGCCGCATCTGATGCGGACGCTGTACTACACCTCGCGCACGGCGACCGCGGCCGAGTTGCATGCGCACGGCTCGGTCTGGCGGGTCGTGCCCCGCGGGGACCTCGGCTCCGCGGCACTGGAGCTGGCGCGGGAGATAGCCGCCAAGGACGGCCGGCTGCTGCGCCTGGCCAAGGCCGCCATCAACGGCATCGACCCCGTCGACGTGCGGCGGAGCTACCGCTTCGAACAGGGCTTCACCTTCGAGGCCGCCCTCAGCGGGGTGGCCGACCGGGTCCGCGACACCTTCGGGAAGGAGGGTGCTGGGAGTGACTGACAAGACGATGACCGCCGACGAGGCCGTCTCCGGGCTGGCGAGCGGCATGACCCTCGGCATCGGCGGCTGGGGTTCCCGGCGCAAGCCGATGTCCCTGGTCAGAGCAGTGCTCCGGAGCGGCATCGACGATCTCACCCTGGTCTCGTACGGCGGCCCGGACGTCGGGATGCTGGTCGCGGCCGGCCGGGTGCGCAAGCTGGTGACGGCCTTCGTCACCCTCGACTCCGTCCCGCTCGAACCGCACTACCGCGCGGCACGCGAACGCGGGGCGTTCGAGCTGACGGAGGTCGACGAGGGCATGTTCATGTGGGGCCTGCACGCGGCCGCGAACCGGCTGCCGTTCCTGCCGGTGCGCGCGGGGCTCGGCTCGGACGTCATGCGGGTCAACCCCGGCCTGCGGACGGTCACTTCGCCGTACGACGACGGGGAGACGTTCGTGGCGATGCCCGCCCTGCGCCTGGACGCGGCGCTGGTCCACGTCAACCGCGCCGACCGGCTGGGCAACGGCCAGTACCTGGGGCCGGACCCGTACTTCGACGACCTGTTCTGCGAGGCGGCGGACGCGGCCTACGTCTCCTGCGAGCGGATCGTGGACACGGCCGAGCTGACGAAGGAGGCGGCCCCGCAGTCGCTGCTGGTCAAGCGGCTGAACGTGACGGGGGTGGTGGAGGCGCCGGGCGGCGCGCACTTCACCTCCTGCGCACCCGACTACGGACGGGACGAGGAGTTCCAGCGGCTGTACGCAACGACGTCGTGGGCGGAGTTCTCCGGGCGCTTCCTGGCCGGGGACGAGGAGGCGTACCGGTCGGCGGTGCGGAACTGGCAGGAGGGGCAGGGGTGACGGACACACCACGCATGGACACATCGCGCTCCGACTACTGCGTCATCGCCTGCGCGGAGGCCTGGCGCGGCTCCGGTGAGATCCTGGCAAGCCCGATGGGCCTGATCCCCTCCCTGGGCGCACGCCTGGCCCGGCTGACCTTCGCACCGGACCTGCTGCTGACCGACGGCGAGGCCCTGCTGGTCCGCCCGGACGGAACGCCCGAGGGCTGGCTGCCCTACCGGCAGCACCTCGCCCTGGTGGCCGGCGGGCGGCGGCACGTGATGATGGGCGCGAGCCAGCTCGACCGGTACGGCAACCAGAACATCTCCTGCATCGGCGACTGGACACAGCCCCGCCGCCAACTGCTCGGGGTACGCGGAGCGACGCTCAACACGCTGAACAACCCGACGAGTTACTGGGTCCCGAAGCACTCCCGGCGGGTGTTCGTGGCAAAGGTCGACATGGTGTGCGGGGTGGGGTACGACCGGGTCGCCGCGCACCCCGGCACCGGCCGCTTCCACCGCATCCCGAGAGTCGTCACCGATCTGGGCGTCCTCGACTTCGAGACCCCCGACCGCTCGATGCGGCTGGCCGCACTGCATCCGGGGGTGAGCGTCGACCAGGTGCGGGAGGCGACGGACTTCGAACTCGCCGTCCCGGACGAGGTGCCGTACACCCGCGAACCGAGCGCGGCGGAGCTGCGGCTGATCCGCGAGGTGCTCGATCCGGCCGGTGCGCGGACGAAGGAGGTCGCCGGCTGATGGACACCGCGCTGACCCGGCTGGTCGGGGTCCGGCATCCGATCGTGCAGACGGGGATGGGCTGGGTGGCGGGCCCCCGCCTGGTCTCGGCCACCGCCAACGCCGGAGCGCTCGGCATCCTGGCCTCCGCCACGATGACCCTCGACCGGTTGCGTACCGCGATAGCCGAGGTGCGCTGCCGTACGGAGGCGCCGTTCGGGGTGAACCTGCGGGCGGACGCGGCCGACGCCGGCGACCGGGTCCGGCTGATCATCGACGGGGGTGTGCGGGTGGCGTCCTTCGCGCTCGCCCCCTCCCCCGAGCTGATCGCCGAGCTGAAGGCGGCGGGTGTGGTGGTGATCCCGTCCGTGGGGGCGCGGCGGCACGCCGAGAAGGTGGCGGCGTGGGGCGCGGACGCGGTGATCGTGCAGGGCGGCGAGGGCGGCGGGCACACCGGCGAGGTGGCGACCAGCGTGCTGCTGCCCCAGGTGGTGGACGCGGTACGGATACCCGTGGTGGCCGCCGGGGGGTTCTTCGACGGCCGGGGGCTGCTGGCGGCGCTGGCGTACGGGGCGGCGGGGGTCGCGATGGGCACGCGGTTCCTGCTCACTTCGGACTCGACGGTGCCGGACGCGGTGAAGGCGAGGTATCTGGCGGCGACGGTCAGGGACGTCACGGTGACCAGGGCGGTGGACGGGCTGCCGCACCGGATGCTGCGGACCGATCTGGTGGCCGGGCTGGAGCGTTCGGGCCGGGCCCGGAGCCTGCTGCACGCGATCCGCCGTGCGGCGGGGTTCCGGAAGCTGTCCGGGCTCACCTGGCGGCAGCTTGTCCAGGACGGCCTGGCCCTGCGGCACGGCAGGGAACTGTCGTGGAGTCAGGTGCTGCTGGCCGCGAACACGCCGATGCTGCTCAGGTCGGCGATGGTGGACGGCCGTACGGATCTCGGGGTGATGGCGTCCGGGCAGGTCGCCGGGGTGATCGACGACCTGCCGTCGTGCGCCGAACTGGTGGACCGGATCATGAAGGAGGCGGAGGAGACACGGGACCGGCTCATGGCCCTGAAGTGAGGACTCACAGCCGCTCGATGATCGTCACGTTCGCCTGCCCACCGCCCTCGCACATGGTCTGGAGGCCGAATCGGCCGCCGGTGCGTTCCAGTTCGTGCAGGAGGGTCGTCATCAGCTTGACGCCGGTGGCGCCGAGCGGGTGGCCGAGGGCTATCGCGCCGCCGTTGACGTTGACCTTGGCGGGGTCGGCGCCGGTCTCCTTGAGCCAGGCGAGGACGACCGGGGCGAAGGCCTCGTTGATCTCGACCAGGTCGATGGCGTCGATGGTGAGACCGGTCTTCTTCAGGGCGTGGGCGGTGGCCGGGATCGGGGCGGAGAGCATCCGGATGGGGTCCTCGCCGCGGACGGAGAGGTGGTGGACGCGGGCGCGGGGGCGCAGCCCGTGTTCGCGGACCGCCCGTTCGGAGGCGAGGAGCATGGCGGCGGCGCCGTCGGAGACCTGGGAGGAGCAGGCGGCGGTGATGGTGCCGCCGTCGAGGACCGGTTTAAGGGCGGCCATCTTCTCCAGGGAGGTGTCCCGGCGCGGCCCCTCGTCCACCGAGACCGGCCCGTAGGGGACCGTCTCCCGTTCGAAGCGGCCCTCGTCGATGGCGCTGAGCGCCCGCCGGTGGGAGCGCAGGGCGAACTCCTCCTGGTCCCGGCGGCTGATGCCCCACTTGGCGGCGATCATCTCGGCGCCGGCGAACTGGTTGACGGGCCGGCTGCCGTACCGGGCCCGCCAGCCCTCGCTGCCGAGGAAGGGGCCCTCGGTCAGGCCCAGCGGCTCGGCGGCCTGGCGGGAGGCGAAGGCGATGGGGATCAGGGACATGTTCTGGACGCCGCCGGCGACCACCAGGTCCTGGGTGCCGGAGAGGACGGCCTGGGCGGCGAAGTGCACGGCCTGCTGCGAGGAGCCGCACTGGCGGTCGACGGTGACGCCCGGCACCTCCTCGGGCAGCCCGGCCGCCAGCCAGCAGGTCCGGGCGATGTCACCGGCCTGCGGACCCACGGCGTCCAGGCAGCCGAAGACGACGTCCTCGACGGCGGCCGGGTCCACGCCCGACCGCCGCACCAGGGCGGTCAGCACATGGGCGCCCAGATCGGCCGGGTGGACCCCGCTCAGTCCGCCCTTGCGCCGCCCGACCGGCGTGCGCACCGCTTCGACGATGTAGGCCTCGGCCATGTCAGCAACTCCCTCGGCAGAAAGGGGCTTTCAACGAATGGGTGAGCTACTCGCGGACGGCGATCCCGTCCAGCACCATCGACAGGTACTGCCGGGCGATCTCCTCCGGGCTGTGCTGCCCGCCGGGCCGGTACCAGGAGGCGGCGACCCACACCGTGTCGCGCACGAACCGGTAGGTGAGGCGGACGTCGAGGTCGGCGCGGAAGACGTGCGCGGCGACCCCGCGCTCCAGCGTCGACAGCCATGCCTTCTCGAACCTGCGCTGCGACTCGGCGAGGAAGCCGAACCGCTCCTGCGCGACCAGCTGCTTGCTCTCCTTCTGGTAGATGGCGACGGCGGCGCGGTGCCGGTCGATCTCCCGGAAGGACTCGGTGACCAGGGCTTCGAGGGTCTCGCGGGGACCGAGACCGGCGTCCAGGACGGTGTCGTAGCCGTCCCAGAGCTCGTCGAGGAAGGTCCGCAGGATCTCCTCCAGCATCGACTCCTTGGAGTCGAAGTGGTAGTAGAGGCTGCCGGCGAGCATGCCCGCGTGGTCCGCGATCTTGCGTACGGTGGTTGCGTTGTAGCCCTGCTCGGCGAAGACCTCGGCGGCGGTTTCGAGGAGTTCGCGGCGTCGAGCCTGGGCGGCGCCGGCCGCGGGCCTTCTCGCGGCGGTCACCTGGGGCTTCTTCTTGGTCGGCACGGGCACATTCTCGTCCTACGGATGCTGGCTGCTGACGGAGAGGACCTCTCCGGTGAGGTAGGAGGAGTAGCCGGAGGCCAGGAAGACGATGGCGTTGGCCACCTCCCACGGCTCGGCGTACCGTCCGAAGGCCTCGCGGGCGGTGAGCTCCGCCAGCAGCTCGGCCGACGTCACCTTCACCAGGTGCGGGTGCATGGCGAGGCTCGGTGCCACGGCGTTGACCCGCACGCCGTACCCGGCCGCCTCGATCGCCGCGCACCGGGTCAGCGCCATCACCCCGGCCTTGGCGGCGGCGTAGTGGGCCTGTCCGGCCTGGGCCCGCCAGCCGACGACGGAGGAGTTGTTGACTATCACCCCGCCGTGCCCGCTCTCGCGGAAGAGCCGGAGGGCGGCGCGCACGCACCGGAAGGTGCCGTTGAGGGTGACGTCGAGCACCCGCGACCACTGTTCGTCACCCATGTCGACGAGCGTCGAGGTCCCGCCGAGTCCGGCGTTGTTGACGACGATGTCCAGCCGTCCGTGCACTCGTACGGCGGTGTCGAAGAGTCCCTGCACCCGGGCCTCGTCGGTGACATCGCACGGGAAGGCGGTCACGGCGCCCGGATGTTCACCCGCCAGTTCGGCCTCGTACTCCTTCAGCCGCCGCGCGTGCGCGTCACTGATCAGCACGCGGGCGCCCTCCTCCAGGAAACGGCGCGCGGTCGCCCCGCCGATCCCCGCCCCGGCCGCGGCGGTGATGACGGCGGTGCGCCCTGCAAGCAGCCCGTGCCCGGGCACGTACTCCGGACTCTCGACGCCTGTCATGGGCCCACGCTAACCTACCAAACACTTGTTAGGGAAGGACGGTGACGACGACCGTGGACCTGACCCACAGCCCGGCGGACGAGGAGTTCCGCGCCGAGGCCCGCGCCTGGCTCCGGGCGCATGTGCCGCCCGGCCCGCTGCCCTCCCTGGAGACGGCCGAGGGCTTCGCGGCGCACCGCGCCTGGGAGGCCGAACTGGCCGCGGACCGCTGGTCGGTGGTGTCCTGGCCCGAGGAGTACGGCGGCCGGGCCGCGGGGCTGATGCGGTGGCTGGTCTTCGAGGAGGAGTACTGGGCGGCGGGCGCGCCGGGCCGGGTCGGCCAGAACGGCGTCAGTCTGCTCGCGCCGACCCTGTTCGAGCACGGGACGCCGGAGCAGCGCGCGCGGGTGCTGCCGCCGATGGCCACCGGCGAGGTGGTCTGGGCGCAGGCGTGGTCCGAGCCCGGGGCCGGTTCCGACCTTGCCTCCCTCGCCTCCAGGGCCGTGCGGACGGACGGCGGCTGGCTGCTGACCGGCCAGAAGACCTGGTCGTCACGGGCGGCCTTCGCCGACCGCGCGTTCGGCCTCTTCCGCAGCGAGCCGCACCTGCCCAAGCCGCATCAGGGGCTCACCTACCTGATGTTCGATCTGCGCGCGCCGGGGGTGACCGTCCGCCCGATCGGCCGTCTCGACGGGAAGCCGGCGTTCGCGGAGCTGTTCCTGGACGAGGTGTTCGTGCCCGACGAGGACGTGATCGGCGAGCCGGGCCGGGGCTGGCGGATCGCGATGTCGACGGCGGGGAACGAGCGGGGGCTGACCCTGCGGTCGCCGGGGCGGTTCCTGGCCGCCGCCGACCGGTTGCGGGACCTCTGGCAGGCACGGGGCGAACCGGAGTCCGCCGCGGCCCGGGTGGCCGACGCGGTCGTCGGCGCCCGCGCGTATCAGCTGTTCACCTACGCGGCCGCGGCCCGCTTCCTGGACGGCGAGTCGCTCGGTCCGGAGTCCAGTCTGAACAAGGTGTTCTGGTCGGAGCTCGACCTGGCGCTGCACGAGACGGCGCTCGATCTGCTGGGCGCCGAGGGCGAGCTGGCGGACACGCCGTGGTCGGAGGGCTATGTCTTCTCCCTCGCCGGTCCGATCTACGCGGGCACCAACGAGATCCAGCGCGACATCATCGCCGAGCGGCTGCTCGGCCTGCCGAAGGGACGCCGCTGACATGCGTTTCCTCCTCGACACCGAGCAGCGGGACTTCGCCGACGCCCTGCGGGGGCTGCTGACGGCAGCGGACACGCCGGCGGTGGTACGGGACTGGAGCCGCGGCGAGCATGAGGGCGGGCGGGCGTTGTGGGGTCGTATCGGCGAGGCGGGGGTGTTCGGGCTGGCGGTGCCGGAGGAGTACGGCGGGATGGGCCGCCGGCCTGTCGAACTCGCCGTGGCCTTCACCGAGTTGGGGCGGTACGCGGTGCCGGGTCCGCTGGCGGAGACGGTGGCGGCGGCCGTGCTGCTCGATGACGGCGAGGACCTCGCCAAACGGTTCCTGCCGGGGATCGCGTCGGGAGAGACGGTGGCGACGGTGGCGTTCGAGCAGCACGGGTACGGGTTCGCGCTGGACGGGGACGCGGCCGATGTGCGGCTCGCGGCCACGCCGGAGGGCCTGCGGCTGTCCCCCGGCGCCGGGGCGGTACGCCGGTCCCTGGACCCCGCCCGCCGGCTCACACCGCTGTTTCCCGTCGGTGAGCTGATCAGCACGGAGCCGCCGTGGGCCGAGGCACTGGCCTGGGCCCGGCTGGCCACGGCCGCGCAGGCGCTGGGGTTGGGGCTGGCCCTGCTGGACAGAACGGTGGCGTACGTGAAGCAGCGGACTCAGTTCGGTGTGCCCGTCGGGTCCTTCCAGGCGGTCAGGCATCGGCTGGCCGACGTGAAGATCGCGCTGGAGTTCGCCCGGCCGCTCGTCTTCGGGGCGGCGGTCACGATGACTCCGTCGGATGTGGCCGCGGCGAAGCTCAGCGCCTGCGCGGCAGCGTATGCCGGAGCGCGGGCCGCGCTCCAACTGCATGGGGCGATCGGCTATACGGCGGAGTACGACCTGTCGTTGTGGCTGACCAAGGCACGTGCACTGCGGGGTGCCTGGGGGGCGCCGGAGGAGTGCAGAAGGGTGGTTCTGGAGCGTCGTTAGCCGCAGGTTGTGTGTGGCTGGTCGCGCCCACGCGGCGGCAGCCGCATATCGAGAACAGCCCCGCGCCCCCAAGAGCAAAAGACGGGGCGCTTCACCTCACGGCGTTCAGTGGTGGTCCCCGCTCGTGATCTCCCGGTACTCCTCCTTCGTCGGCTTCGGGATGTGCGTGTCGGGACCGTACATCCCCTTCGCCAGGCTCGCCCGTACCCGCTGGGCGATGGTGACCTTGCGCCGTACGCCGTTCGCGTCCTCAAGCGGCCCTATCTCGTAGGGCGGGTTCTGTTCGTGCTGGGTCAGGACGAACAGGCTTCCCTGGCTGAGGGGTTCGTGGACCTCGATGTACTCGCCGTGCGGAAGCAGCTTGATGAGGCCGGTCTCCCTGCCGTGCAGGACCTTGTCGCGGTCCCGGCGCTGCAGGCCGAGGCAGATCCGTTTGGTGGCGATGAAGGCGAGGACGGGGACGACGAAGACGGAGATCCGCACGAACCAGGTGATGGAGTTGATGGAGAGATGGAGATGGGTGGCCACGACGTCGTTGCCGCCGCCGATCAGCAGCACGAAGTACTCGCTGAGCCAGGCCACGCCGAGGCCGGTGCGTACGGGGACGTTGCGCGGGCGGTCGAGGATGTGGTGCTCGCGTTTGTCGCCGGTGATCCACGCCTCGATGAACGGGTAGACGCCGATGGCCAGGAGGAAGAGCGGGAAGAGCGAGAAGGGGATGAGGACGCCCAGCTCCAGGGTGTGGCCCCAGGCGTTGATCTCCCAGCCGGGCATGACGCGGATCAGGCCCTCGGAGAAGCCCAGGTACCAGTCGGGCTGGGCACCGGTGGTCACCAGGTCGGGGCGGTAGGGGCCGAAGGCCCACACCGGGTTGACGGTGGCGATGCCGCCGATGATCGCGAGGATGCCGAAGACGAGGAAGAAGAAGCCGCCGGCCTTGGCCATGTAGACCGGCAGGAAGGGCATGCCGACCACGCTCTTCTGGTCGCGTCCGGGCGCCGGGTACTGGGTGTGCTTGTGGTAGAAGACCAGGATCAGGTGGGCGACGACCAGACCCAGCATGATCCCGGGCAGCAGCAGCACGTGGATCGGGAAGAACCGCGAGATGATGTCGTGGCCCGGGAACTCCCCGCCGAACAGGAACATCGAGATGTACGAGCCGACGATCGGGATCGACAGGATCGCGCCGTCGGCGAACCGGACGCCGGTGCCGGAGAGCAGGTCGTCGGGGAGCGAGTAGCCGGTCAGGCCGGTGAGGATGGCGAGGAACAGCAGGAGCCAGCCGAACAGCCAGTTGACCTCGCGGGGCTTGCGGAAGGCGCCGGTGAAGAACACCCGCATCATGTGGACGAGCATGCCGGCCACGAAGACCAGCGCCGCCCAGTGGTGGATCTGCCGGATCAGCAGGCCGCCGCGCACGTCGAAGCTGATGTGCAGCGTCGACTCGTACGCCTTGGTCATGATGATGCCGTTCAACGGCTGGTAGGTGCCGTGGTAGACGACCTCGGCGCCGCTGGGCTCGAAGAACAGGGTGAGGTAGATGCCCGTGAGGATCAGGATGAGGAAGCTGTAGAGACAGATCTCCCCCAGCATGAAGGACCAGTGGTCCGGGAACACCTTGCGCATGTTCGCCTTGGCCAGGCCGTAGATCCCGAGCCGGCTGTCAGCCCAGTCCGCGAGCTTCTCGCCCTTGCCGGGCGGCTCCGCTCGCTGCGCCGAACTCCCCACCCGTGCCTGACCGTTCACCGTTCGTGCCGCGTCGTCCATACGTCGCGTCGCCTCCCCGCCGGATCACCCCTCAGGGTGGCATGCCGGAGCGCTACAGCCAACGGGGCGACGTAAACTCAGCCCGCCCCGACGATGCCCGCCGCCCGCGCCGCCGCCAGCCACTGCGGGAACTCTCCGACGAGACAGTCGTACAGCTCGCCGTCCGGCACCTTCCCCGGGTCCGAACCGGCGTGGAAGAAGCCCGCGTTGTCCACCGCCCGCCTGCCCGGCACCGCCAGTTCGTCGAGCTTGCGCAGGAAGTCGAACTGTTTGCTGTGCGGGTCGCCGAAGCCGACGAACTGCCAGAACAGCGGCAGCCTGGCCGCCTTGCACAGGTAGCGTTCCGCGGCGAGCTTGTTGATCGGGCCGCCGTCGGTCTGGAAGACGACCAGGGCGGGGGCGGTGGCCCCGCTGTCGAGGTAGTGGTCGATCACGGCGTCCATGGCCAGGTGGTAGCTGGTCTTGCCCATGTGCCCGAGCCCGGCCGCGATCTTCTCGATCCGGCCCGTGTGTTCGGCCAGTTCGATGTCGGTGACCGCGTCGATGTCGGTGGAGAAGAAGACGACGGGAACCCGGCCGTCGTCGTCCAGGTGTGCGGAGAGGCCGAGGACCCGGTCGGCGAGCGCCTGCACGCTGCCGTCGGCGTAGTACGGCTTCATCGAGCCGGAGTAGTCGACCACCAGGTAGACGGCGGCGCGGAGTCCGTCCAGACCGTGCTTGGTGAGGGAGATCCCGGCCGACTTGTACGACTCGACCAGCGCGGGCGCGGTCTGCTCCACCTTGCTGAGACTGATCGCGGCCATGCCCTGCTCCCCCTCGCCCATGATTCAGGAGGCCGAGGTTACTTGATCAGCGAACATGCGGCGGCGCCTGCCCAGTCGTCCGGTCGGGGACTGTGGGGCAGGCGCCGTCTCGGGGGGTCTGGGGGGTATCCCCCCAGATATCCCGCCCGTACGCCTTTGTACGGGACGTTCTTCGGGATGGGTCAGACCATCAGCGAGCGGTCCGTCGGGCGGATCGGGGCCGGGAGGTCGCTCGCTCCGGTGAGGAAGCGGTCGACGCCCTTGGCGGCCGAGCGGCCCTCGGCGATCGCCCAGACGATCAGGGACTGGCCGCGGCCCGCGTCACCCGCGACGAAGACGCCGGGGACGTTGGTCTGGAAGTCGGCGTCACGGGCGACGTTGCCGCGCTCGTCGAGTTCGAGACCGAACTGCTCGACCACGCCGTTGACCCGGTCGGTGCCGGTGAAGCCCATGGCCAGGGTGACCAGCTGGGCCGGGATCCTGCGCTCGGTGCCCGGCTTCGGGGTCAGCCTGCCCTCGATGAACTCCACCTCGGTGAGGTGCAGCCACTGGACGTTGCCGTCCTCGTCGCCCTCGAAGTGGGTGGTGGAGACGGAGTAGACCCGCTCGCCGCCCTCCTCGTGCGCCGAGGTGACCTTGTAGAGCATCGGGAAGGTCGGCCACGGCTGGTTCGGCGCGCGGTCCTCGCCCGGACGGGGCATGATCTCCAGCTGGGTGACCGAGGCCGCGCCCTGGCGGTGGGCGGTGCCCACGCAGTCCGCGCCGGTGTCGCCGCCGCCGATCACGACCACGTGCTTGCCCTCGGCCGTGATCGGGGAGGTGACGTAGTCGCCCTCCTGGACCTTGTTGGCCAGGGGCAGGTACTCCATCGCCTGGTAGACGCCCTTGAGCTCGCGGCCGGGAACCGGGAGGTCACGGGCGGTCGTCGCACCGGCGGCGATGACGACCGCGTCGTACCGCTTCTTCAGGTCGGTCGCCTTGAGGTCGATGCCGATCTCGATGCCGGTACGGAAGCGGGTGCCCTCCGCGCGCATCTGCTCGATACGGCGGTTGATGTGCCGCTTCTCCATCTTGAACTCGGGGATGCCGTAGCGGAGCAGGCCGCCGATGCGGTCGGCGCGCTCGTAGACCGCGACGGTGTGGCCGGCCCGGGTCAGCTGCTGGGCGGCGGCCAGACCGGCCGGGCCCGAGCCGATGACGGCGACGGTCTTGCCGGACAGGCGCTCGGGGGCCTGCGGGGCGACGGTCCCGGCCTCCCACGCCTGGTCGATGATGGAGACCTCGACGTTCTTGATGGTGACGGCCGGCTGGTTGATGCCGAGCACGCACGCCGACTCGCAGGGGGCCGGGCAGAGGCGACCGGTGAACTCCGGGAAGTTGTTGGTCGCGTGCAGGCGCTCCGAGGCGGCCGTCCAGTCCTCGCGGTAGGCGAAGTCGTTCCACTCGGGGATCAGGTTCCCGAGCGGACAGCCGTTGTGGCAGAACGGGATGCCGCAGTCCATGCACCGGCTGGCCTGCTTGCTGATGATCGGCAGCAGCGAGCCCGGGACGTAGACCTCGTTCCAGTCCTTGACGCGGTCGGCGACGGGACGGGTCTTGGCGACCTCACGGCCGTGGTTCAGGAAGCCCTTCGGGTCAGCCATTGATCGCCGCCTCCATCATCTTCTCGTGGGTCTCGGTCTCGGAGAGACCCGCTCGCTCGGCGGCGTCCTTGGCGGCGAGCACTGCCTTGTACGTGCTGGGGATGATCTTGCTGAACCGCTGGACGGCCGTGTCCCAGTCGGCGAGCAGCTTCTCGGCGACCGTCGAGCCGGTGTCCTCGGCGTGGCGGCGCACCACTTCGTGCAGCCACTGCTTGTCCGCGTCGTCCAGGGCCTCGACCGCGTCCACGCTGGCGACGTTGACGTTGTCGCGGTTCAGGTCGATGACGTAGGCGACACCGCCCGACATGCCGGCCGCGAAGTTGCGGCCCGTCTCGCCGAGGACCACCGCGTGACCGCCGGTCATGTACTCGCAGCCGTGGTCGCCCACGCCCTCCGAGACCACCAGCGCACCGGAGTTACGGACGCAGAATCGTTCACCCGTACGACCCCGCAGGAACAGCTCGCCACCGGTCGCGCCGTACGCGATGGTGTTGCCCGCGATGGTGGAGTACTCGGCGAGGTGGTCGGCGTTCCGGTCGGGACGCACGATCACCCGGCCGCCCGACAGGCCCTTGCCGACGTAGTCGTTGGCGTCGCCCTCCAGGCGGAGCGTGACACCGCGCGGCAGGAAGGCGCCGAAGGACTGGCCGGCCGAGCCGGTGAAGGTGATGTCGATGGTGTCGTCGGGCAGGCCCGCGCCGCCGAACTTCTTCGTCACCTCGTGGCCGAGCATGGTGCCGACCGTGCGGTTGATGTTGCGCACCTTGATCTGGGCGCGCACCGGCTGGGCGTCGGTGGCGCTGGAGGCGGCCAGGGCGTCGGAGGCGAGCTTGATCAGCTCGTTGTCCAGGGCCTTCTCCAGGCCGTGGTCCTGCGCGATCGTCCGGTGCAGGGCGGCGCCCTCGGGGAGCTCGGGCACGTAGAAGAGCGGGGCCAGGTCGAGGCCCTGCGCCTTCCAGTGGTTGACGGCACGGGTGACGTCGAGCGCCTCCGCGTGGCCGACGGCCTCCTCGATGGAGCGGAAGCCCAGCTCGGCGAGGATCTCGCGGACCTCCTCGGCGATGAACCTGAAGAAGTTCACCACGTACTCGGCCTTGCCGGAGAAGCGGTCGCGCAGCACCGGGTTCTGGGTGGCGACGCCGACCGGGCAGGTGTCGAGGTGGCAGACGCGCATCATGATGCAGCCGGAGACGACGAGCGGCGCGGTCGCGAAACCGAACTCCTCGGCGCCGAGCAGCGCGGCGATGACGACGTCACGGCCGGTCTTCAGCTGGCCGTCGGTCTGCACGACGATGCGGTCGCGCAGGCCGTTGAGCAGCAGGGTCTGCTGGGTCTCGGCGAGGCCGAGCTCCCAGGGGCCGCCCGCGTGCTTGAGGGACGTCAGCGGCGACGCACCCGTGCCACCGTCGTGACCCGAGATGAGCACCACGTCCGCGTGCGCCTTGGAGACACCCGCCGCGACCGTGCCGACGCCGACCTCGGAGACCAGCTTGACGTGAATCCGCGCCTGCGGGTTCGCGTTCTTGAGGTCGTGGATCAGCTGGGCCAGGTCCTCGATGGAGTAGATGTCGTGGTGCGGCGGCGGGGAGATCAGGCCGACGCCCGGGGTGGAGTGCCGGGTCTTGGCGACCCACGGGTAGACCTTGTGGCCGGGCAGCTGGCCGCCCTCGCCGGGCTTGGCGCCCTGGGCCATCTTGATCTGGATGTCGTCGGCGTTGACCAGGTACTCGGACGTGACGCCGAAGCGGCCGGAGGCGACCTGCTTGATGGCGCTGCGCCGCGCCGGGTCGTACAGGCGGTCCGGGTCCTCGCCGCCCTCACCCGTGTTGGACTTGCCGCCCAGCTGGTTCATGGCGATGGCGAGGGTCTCGTGGGCCTCGCGCGAGATGGAGCCGTAGGACATGGCACCGGTCGAGAACCGCTTGACGATCTCGGAGACCGGCTCGACCTCGTCGACGGAGATCGCTTCCCGGTCGCTCTTGAAGCCGAAGAGGCCGCGCAGCGTCATCAGCCGCTCGGACTGCTCGTTCACGCGGTCCGTGTACTTCTTGAAGATGTCGTAGCGGTTGGCACGGGTCGAGTGCTGGAGGCGGAAGACCGTCTCCGGGTCGAACAGGTGCGGCTCGCCCTCGCGGCGCCACTGGTATTCGCCGCCTATGTCGAGGGCGCGGTGCGCAGGGGCGATGCCGGAGGCCGGGTACGCCTTGGCGTGGCGGGCGGCGACCTCCTTGGCGATGACGTCGATGCCGACGCCGCCGATCTTGGAGGCGGTGCCGTTGAAGTACTTGTCGACGAAGCCCGCTTCGAGACCGACGGCCTCGAAGACCTGGGCGCCGCGGTAGGAGGCGACCGTCGAGATGCCCATCTTGGACATGACCTTCAGGACACCCTTGCCGAGGGCGTAGATCAGGTTGCGGATGGCCTGCTCGGACTCCATGCCCGGCAGGAAGGTGCCCGCGCGGGTCAGGTCCTCGACGGACTCCATGGCCAGGTACGGGTTGACGGCGGCGGCGCCGAAGCCGATCAGCAGGGCGACGTGGTGGACCTCGCGGACGTCACCGGCCTCGACCAGCAGGCCCACCTGGGTGCGCTGCTTGGTGCGGATGAGGTGGTGGTGGACGGCCGCGGTGAGCAGCAGCGAGGGGATCGGCGCGTGCTCGGCGTCCGAGTGCCGGTCCGACAGGACGATCAGGCGGGCGCCGTTCTCGATGGCCGCGTCGGCCTCGGCGCAGATCTCCTCGATCCGCGCGGCCAGCGCCTCGCCGCCGCCGGAGACCCGGTACAGGCCGGACAGGGTCGCGGCCTTGAAGCCGGGCATGTCGCCGTCGGCGTTGATGTGGATGAGCTTGGCCAGCTCGTCGTTGTCGATCACCGGGAAGGGCAGCACGACCGAGCGGCAGGACGCGGCGTTCGGGTCGAGCAGGTTGCCCGCGGGGCCGAGGGACGAACGCAGCGAGGTGACGAGCTCCTCGCGGATCGCGTCCAGCGGCGGGTTGGTGACCTGGGCGAACAGCTGGGTGAAGTAGTCGAAGAGCAGCCGCGGGCGCTCGGAGAGGGCCGCGATCGGGCTGTCCGTGCCCATGGAGCCGATCGGCTCGGCGCCGGCCTTGGCCATCGGCGCGAGGATGACGCGCAGCTCCTCCTCGGTGTAGCCGAAGGTCTGCTGGCGGCGGGTGACCGAGGCGTGGGTGTGCACGATGTGCTCGCGCTCGGGCAGGTCGGAGAGCTCGATCTCACCGGCCTCCAGCCACTCGGCGTACGGCTGGGCGGCGGCGAGGCCGGCCTTGATCTCGTCGTCCTCGATGATGCGGTGCTCGACGGTGTCGACGAGGAACATCTTGCCGGGCTGCAGGCGGCCCTTGCGAACGACCTTGGCGGGGTCGATGTCGAGGACGCCGACCTCGGAGCCGAGGACGACCAGGCCCTCGTCGGTGACCCAGTAGCGGCCGGGACGCAGACCGTTGCGGTCGAGAACGGCGCCGACCTGGGAGCCGTCGGTGAAGGTGACGCAGGCGGGGCCGTCCCAGGGCTCCATCATCGTGGAGTGGAAGCCGTAGAAGGCGCGGCGGGCCGGGTCCATGGAGTCGTGGTTCTCCCACGCCTCCGGGATCATCATCAGCACGGAGTGCGGCAGCGAACGCCCGCCCAGGTGCAGGAGCTCCAGCACCTCGTCGAAGGAGGCCGAGTCGGAGGCGTCGGGCGTACAGATCGGGAAGACCCGGTCCAGCTTGTCCTGCGGGCCGAACAGGTCGGAGACCAGCTGGGACTCGCGGGCGACCATCCAGTTCCGGTTGCCCTTGACGGTGTTGATCTCACCGTTGTGGGCGACGAAGCGGTAGGGGTGGGCGAGCGGCCACGACGGGAAGGTGTTCGTGGAGAACCGGGAGTGCACGAGCGCGATCGCGGATGCGAAGCGGCGGTCGGACAGGTCCGGGAAGAAGGGCTCCAGCTGGCCGGTGGTCAGCATGCCCTTGTAGACGATGGTCCGCGCGGACAGCGACGGGAAGTAGACGTCGACCTCGCGCTCGGCGCGCTTGCGCAGCACGAACGCCTTGCGGTCCAGCGCGATGCCCTCGCTGGCTCCGTCGGTCACGAAAACCTGCCGGAAGACCGGCATGGTGGAGCGGGCGGTGGCGCCGAGCAGCTGCGGGGCGACCGGAACCTCGCGCCAGCCGAGGACGGTGAGGCCCTCCTCGTCCGCGATCGTCTCGATCTGCGAGACAGCGTTCTCGGTGCCGTCCTCCGGGAGGAAGGCGATACCGACGGCGTACGAACCGGCCGCCGGCAGCTCGAATCCGGCCACCTCGCGGAAGAAGGCGTCGGGCACCTGGGAGAGCAGGCCCGCACCGTCGCCGGAGTCGGGCTCGGAGCCGGTCGCGCCGCGGTGCTCAAGGTTGCGCAGAACCGTGAGCGCCTGCTCGACCAGCGCATGGCTCGCCTCGCCGGTGAGGGTGGCCACGAAGCCGACGCCACAGGCGTCGCGCTCGTTGCGGGGGTCGTACATACCCTGCGCAGCAGGGCGAGCATCCATGAACGACCAGTTTCGGCCGTTCGAGGAGTGCTGGGACGGCTGGCGCGGCGTACGCATCGGCTCTCCCGTCGTCGTCAGTGGCGTATAGCAGGTGCCGAGGGACGACGCTGGCCCTCTGCGTTTTTGTTGCGAAATTTCACGCAGGTTACATGATGGAGCGGTTCTCGGGAACTGGATACACCGTTCCAACATGCGGACGCCGCAGGGGTTTACGGCGACGTACCGCTCAAAGCGGTGAAGGTGGTGGGGGACCGATCCGGACAGATCCGTGCCCATCGGTCCGCAGGGGCGGGGGTGAGCGTCGCGCCACCCCACAGGTGCATGGCAGGCCTCATTGCCTGCGGCGCTTACGGCTCATGCCCAGTGGTTAAGCATTCGAAACCAGCGAGTAACGGGTACTTATGCGGCCCAACGCATAGCTACCAGTCGCACTATCCTACGACCGTCCCGAACAGGGTGCCCAGGGCGTACGTCACACCGGCCGCCGCGCCACCCAGCGCGAGCTGCCGCAGACCGCTGAACCACCAGCTCCGCGCGGTCACCCTGGCCACCACGGCACCGCACCCGAACAGTCCGGCGAGCGCCAGCAGCAGGGCGGGCCAGAACGCGGTCGCGCCGAGCAGGAACGGCAGTACGGGCAGCAGTGCGCCCAGCGCGAACGACCCGAAGGACGAGACGGCGGCGACCAGCGGCGAGGGCAGGTCGCCGGGGTCGATCCCGAGCTCCTCACGGGCGTGTATCTCCAGCGCCTGCTCGGGGTCGGCGGACAGCTGCCGGGCGACCTCCCGGGCCAGCTCCGGCTCGACGCCCCTCGCCTCGTACAGCGCGGCCAGCTCGGCCTCCTCGTCCTGCGGGTGCCTGCGCAGCTCCCTGCGCTCCACGTCCAGCTCGGCCTCGACGAGCTCGCGCTGCGAGGCGACGGAGGTGTACTCGCCGGCGGCCATCGAGAAGGCGCCGGCGGCCAGACCCGCGAGCCCGGTGATGACGATGGTCTGATGGCCGACGGCTCCGCCCGCCACACCGGTCATCAGAGCGAGGTTGGAGACCAGCCCGTCCATGGCACCGAAGACGGCGGGCCGCAGCCATCCGCCGTTGACGTCCCGGTGGGTGTGGTTGTCGCGGTGGGCTTCGTGCAGGGTCGCCCGGGTCTCGATCACGGCCATGAGGGGTCCCCCAAAAGGTCTCTCAGCGCGCCCCGAATAAGCTGAGGCAAAGCTAACTTTGGACAAGTTCTATCTTTCGACAACGCTGACAGTACGCCGGGGCATTCCTCGCCGCCAGCAAGGAAAGGCTGGGCTAACCTGCGGTTTTACCCCCCTCCGCTCACACGTGCGAGGTACTGCACAGATGTCGACCGGGTGATGTGGAGGCCCGTCAGGCTGCGGTCAACCGCCGTTGGTGGGACACATCCGCAAACGGTTCCGCGTCCCCGCGCGAAACCCCTCCCGGAGAGGCCCGCCCATGTCCTCGATCACCTGCACCCCGCCGGTCCCCGCTCCCGGGGAGCCCGCCCCCGAACTGCGCGACCGGGCTCGGGGCGCGCTGCTGGGCCTGGCCGTGGGCGACGCGCTGGGGGCGCCGGCGGAGAACATGAAGCCCTCCGAGATCCGCGCGCGCTGGGGCCGCATCACGGGATACGTGACCGACCACCCCGCCGGTACGGACGACACCGAGTACGCGATCTTCTCCGGCCTCCTCCTCGCCCGGCACGGCTCGGCCCTCACCCCGGCCCATGCCGAGGCGGCCTGGCACGAGTGGATCGCCGACCGGGCCGAGGGCCCCTTCAAGGGCGCGGGCTTCAGTGAACGCGGCACCCTGGAGAACCTCCGCCGGGGCCTGGCCGCCCCCATCTCCGCCCAGCACCGGCACGCCTGGAGCGACGGCCTGGCCATGCGGGCGGCCCCGTTCGGCGTCTTCGCGGCGGGCCGCCCCGCCGAGGCGGCCCGGCTCGTCGCCGTCGACGGCTCGGTGAGCCACGAGGGCGAGGGCATCTACGGCGGCCAGGCGGTGGCGGCGGGGGTCGCGGCGGCGATGGCGGGGGCCCCGCCGACGGCGGTGGTCGCGGCGGCGCTCGCGGTGATCCCGGACGACTCCTGGACCGCCCGCTCCCTGCGCCGCGCGGTGTCGGTGGCCCACCGGGGCGAACGGGCGGTGCGCTCCGCGGTGGTCATCGGCGGCTACCCGTGGACCGACCTGGCCCCGGAGGCGGTGGCCCTGGCCTTCGGCGCGTACGCGGCGGCGGACGGCGACTTCCGGGACGCGGTGCTGACGGCCGTGAACATGGGGCGCGACGCGGACACGACGGCCGCGGTGGCCGGCGCGCTGGCGGGCGCGACGACGGGAGAGACGTCGATCCCACCGGAGTGGGCAGCAGCGATCGGCCCGGCACGAGGCAGCTGCCTGCCGTCGATGGCGGGGCAGCATGTGCTGGAGGTGGCGGAACTCCTGACAGCTGCGGCTTCGCCACAGACCGAGCCACAGCCCTCGACACCAGCACGGCTGCCGACCGAGCCACGGCCTTGGGCCACAGCCGATCCGCCGACCGAGCCCCAACCCGAACCGCTCAGCCTCATCCCGACCGAGCCCCAACCCGAACCGCTCAGCCTCATCCCGACCGAGCCGCAGCCGTCCGCACCAGCCTTTCCGCCGACCGAGCCACACCCCTCCGCACCATCCTTTCTGCCCACCGAGCCACAACCCCCTGCACCAGCCTTTCTGCCCACCGAGTCGGGTGGTGGGTGGGCGAGGTCTTGGGGGTCCAGGGGGCGGAGCCCCCTGGGGGCCGGCTGCGGCGAAGGGCTCCGGTGAACCGGCGTCGTATCGAGGGCCTCCTGCTGGGCCTCGCCGCAGGCGACGCCGCCGGCTGGCCTTCCGCGCGGCACCGCGCATCCCGCATGCCGGAATGGACCCGCCGCCTCACCCGCGAACTCGACACCTTCGCCGAACAGAACGCGACCACCACCCTCCCCGTCCCCATCGCCCTCAACCAACCCCCCGAGCCCCTCCGCCTCGGCCCCTCCGACGACGCCGAGTGGGCGGCCTTCGCCGCGGAAGCCGTCCTGCGCGCCGGCGACGACACCGCCCTCGGCGACCTCAGCCGTGAGCTCCGCACCCGCGCCGCCATCGACCTCACCTGGACCGCGGTCGCCTCCGAGGTCGCCGCCGCGGCCGAACGCGCCCCGGAGGTCGAGTCGGCCGTACTCCCCCTGCGCGCCCGCATCTCCGTCCGCGCCGGTCTCGGCAATCTCGCCGCCGGCCTGCGCCCGCCCGCCACCGGCCACGACAACCCGCACTACTTCGACGACGCCGCCTGCGTCCGTGCCTGCGCGCTCGCCGTCGCCCACCCCGGCGACCCCCAACGCGCCTCCGACCTCGCCGAGTTCGACGCCCGCTACACCCAGGACGGCGACGGCGTGCACGGCGCCCGCGCCATGGCCGCGGCCCTCGCGCTCGCCCTCGTCGGCGCCGAGGTCGAGACCTGCGTGGCCGCAGCGCTCACCGAACTCCCCGAGTCCACCGAGATCGGCCGCAACGCCCGCCACGCCCTGACCCTCACCGGCGCCACGGACACGGCATTCGCCCTGGTCCCCCTCCTCGAACACCAAATCGTCGACCACGTCTACAGCTACGGAATCGCCGCCGCCGAAACCGTCCCGGTCGCCCTCGCCCTCGCCACCGCCGCGCGCGGCCGGATCGCCGAGGCCGTACCCGCCGCCGCGTGTCTGTCGAGGGTCGCCGACTCCGCCCCCGCCCTGGCCGGTGCCCTCACCGGCGCCCTCGGCGGCGCCGATGCGATTCCGCCGTCCTGGCGGGACGCCTGCCGCACCCTCTCCGGCTGTGCCCTCCCCCGCCTCACCGGCACGGACCTCGTGGAACTCGCCGAACTCCTGGAAGCCACACAACCGGCCCGTCCAGGTGGATGATTCGGTGCATGACGCCCAAAGGAGAAGAAAGCGCCGGAGCTTCGCTCGCCGACCGGATCACCGGAGCACTGGTCGGGGCCGCCGTCGGCGACGCCCTCGGCGGTCCGGTCGAGGGCTACTCCCCCGACCAGATCCTCGAACGCCACGGCGGCCGCGTCCACAGCATCGTCGGCCCCTGGAACGGCGACGACTGGCGCACCGCCCGTCCCATCGCGCCGTACCACAAGGGCGACGGGCACGTCACCGACGACACCTTGATGACCCATGCGCTGGTCCGGGTGTACGACCGGGTCCGCGACCATCTCGACGCGTACGCGATCGCCGACCACCTGGTCCCCGACCTGATGACCAACCCCCGCTGGATCCCGGAACTGGAGACGGAGACCATCCCCCTCCACCGGATCTTCCTCGCGGAGAAGTGGCTGGCGACCCGCCTCCACTACGGCCATGCCGACCCCCGGGAAGCCGGCGTCGGCAACATCGTCAACTGCGGTGCGGCGATGTACATGGCCCCGGTCGGCCTGGTCAACGCGGCACACCCGCGGGCGGCGTACGCCGAGGCGCTGGACATCACGGGCGCCCACCAGTCGTCGTACGGCAGGGAGGCGGCGGGCGTCTTCGCGGCGGCGGTGGCGGCGGCGACGGCGCCCGGCGCGACACCGGACTCCGTGGTCGGCGTCTGCCTGTCCATGGCGAAGGATGGCACCCGCGAGGCGATCGAGCGCGTCTGTGAAACGGCGGCACACCACTCCGACTTCGAGTCGGCGCTCGCCCCGCTCCGCGACGCGGTCGCCCCCTACGACACGGTGGGCCCCGACTACCGGTCCCCCTCCCTCGGCGCCCGCCGCCCCTCCCGCCTCCACGCCATCGAGGAACTCCCCGTCGCCCTGGGCATGTTGCTGGTGGCCGACGGCGACTACCGGCACGCCGTCCTCGGTTCCGTCAACTACGGCCGGGACTGCGACTCCATCGCGACGATGGCGGGCGCGATCGCCGGCGCGCTGGGCTCGCCGGTTCCGGAGGACTGGTCGAAGCGGGTCGCGGAGGCCAGCCGCCTCGACCTCTGGGAACCGCCCCGTGTCCTGGCCGGGGTGGCTCGGGAGGTCTTCGCCCGCGACGTCGAACGCCGCCGAGTCCACGAGGAGTCCTTCGCCCGCCTCGGAGGCCCGAGTTGCTCCGACTGACCTGGGTCCAGCCGGAGGATCTGCTGGGCCATGAGCTGCGCCAGGCCCGGCAGGACGGCCGGGAGCCCTCGGCCGTCGAGGCGAGGTGGCGGGCGGCGGGGGGCGCGGACGCACCGGACCGGGCGGGTGCGTCGGAGCGGCGGGCGTCGCGCTATCTCCGCCAGCTGGCGGAGGACCTGCTCGACGAACTCGCGGACCTGCCGAGCCGGTTGAACGAGCCGACGGACCTGGCCGAGATCAAGGCGCTGTGCCCGCAGTGGCCGAACGCCCACCGGGGAGGGCGGTGCGGACCGTCGTGCGACTGCGGCTGCGATGTGGCTGATCGCACCCACGCGGCGGAGCCGCAAATGTCTCAGCCCCGCGCCCCTGACGGGGCGCTGCCCAGCCGTGTCTCTCATCCAGCCGCGGGCAGTCGTGCCGCTGGGGCGGCACGGGTGGGCGCGGGCGGCACCCGGCAAGCGCCGGTGAGCGTCCCTACCCCCCGGCCCCCACACCCCCGCGCCTACCACGCCGCCTGGCTCGGCAGAGCCGTCGGCTGTCTCCTCGGCAAGCCCGTCGAGAAGCTCCCCCTGCACGCCATCCGCGAACTCGCCCGCGCCACCGGCAACTGGCCCCTGGACCAGTACTTCACCGCCCACGGCGTCCCCACGGAACTCCTCTCCGCCCACCCCTGGAACCGCCGCTCGGCACCCACCTCCCTCGCCGAGAACATCGACGGCATGCCCGAGGACGACGACCTCAACTACCCCCTCCTCAACCTCCTCCTGCTCCAACGCCACACCAGGGACTTCACCACCACCGACGTCGCCGCGCTCTGGCTCGACGAACTCCCCGCCGGCCGCACCTTCACCGCCGAACGCATCGCCTACCGCAACCTCCTCACCGGCATCGAGCCCCCGCACACCGCCCGCCACCGCAACCCCTTCCGCGAGTGGATCGGCGCCCTCATCCGCGCCGACGTGCACGGCTGGACCAACCCCGGCGACCCGGCCGCCGCGGCCGAACAGGCCCACCGCGACGCCACCCTCACCCACACGGCCAACGGCGTCTACGCGGCGATGTTCACGGCGGCCGTCATCGCCACCGCCGCCACCGGCACCCACGACGTCCACGCCTGTCTGCGCACCGGCCGCACGGTGATCCCGCCCCGCTCCCGGCTCGCCCGCGCCGTCGACCACGCGATCCGGCTCGCCGAGGAACACGACGACTTCGACACCGTCGTGGACGAACTCCACGCCATCCACTCCCCCACCCACCACTGGGTGCACGCCATCCCCAACACCGCCCTGACCGCCGCCGCCCTCACCCACGCCGACGGCGACTTCACCGGCTCCGTCTGCCGCGCGGTGAGCGGCGGTTGGGACACCGACTCGAACGGGGCGACCGCCGGCTCCGTCGCCGGTCTGCTCGCGGGCGACCCCGACGCACTCCCCGACCGCTGGACGACCCCGCTCAAGAACCGACTCGCCACCTCCGTCGCCGGCTTCGACAGCACCGGCTTCGACGCCCTCGCCCACCTCACCCACCTGGAGGCGACCCGCTCATGACCCACATCGCCGTACTCGGCAGCATGAACATGGACCTCGTCGCGTACGCCGAGAAGGCCCCGCAGCTCGGCGAGACCGTGACGGGACGGGCGTTCCGCACGATCCCCGGCGGCAAGGGCGCCAACCAGGCGATCGCCGCCGCCCGCGCCGGCGCCACCGTCTCGATGATCGGCGCGGTCGGCCACGACGTCTACGGCTCCCGGATGCGCGAGACCCTCGAACACTCCGGCGTGGACACGGACTCGCTGCGCACGATCGAGGGCCCCTCCGGCACCGCGCACATCGTCGTGGACGACGAGGGCGGCAACGCGATCGTGGTGGTCCCCGGCGCGAACGGCACCGTCGACCATCTCGCGCCCGGCGACGAGGGCGTCATCGCCTCCGCCGACACCCTGCTCCTCCAACTGGAGATCCCGCTCGCCGCGGTCGTGGCCGGTGCGGAGGCCGCCCGCCGCCACGGCGTGCGGACCATCCTCACTCCGTCCCCCGCCCATCCGCTCCCGTTCGAACTCCTCCACAACATCGACCTGCTGGTGCCCAACGAGCGGGAGGCGGCCACCCTCACCGACCGCGGTGACCCGCGCGACGCGGCGGCCGCGCTCCTCGACCGGGTACCGCAGGTCGTGGTCACGCTCGGCGCGGCCGGCAGCCTCTACCTCACCCGCGACGCCGCCCCCCTCGTCATCCCCGCACCCCGGGTGACCGCCGTCGACTCGACGGGCGCGGGCGACACCTTCGTCGGCGCCCTCGCGGTGGCCCTCGCCGAGGAGAAACCGATCCGCGAGGCCCTGTCCTGGGCGGCCGCCGCGGCGGCGATCTCCGTACAACGGGAGGGGGCGACGGAGTCGATGCCGTACCGCCCGGAGATCGAGGCCCAG
This sequence comes from Streptomyces hyaluromycini, assembly GCF_002217755.1. Taxonomy (GTDB): domain Bacteria; phylum Actinomycetota; class Actinomycetes; order Streptomycetales; family Streptomycetaceae; genus Streptomyces; species Streptomyces hyaluromycini. The sequence continues at coordinate 299,810 of NZ_BCFL01000018.1, forward strand.
TACACCGCATGAGTACGACACCCACGACACCCACGACAGGCACGGCAGCCACGGCAGCCACGAACACGACAGCCATGAGCCCGGCGGGGCGCCCCGAGTCACCGCCCCCTCCGCCGCCCCTCACCGGTCTGCGCGTCCTCGATCTCGCCACCCTCTTCGCCGGTCCGCTCGCCGCCACCCTGCTCGGTGACTTCGGTGCCGAGGTCATCAAGGTCGAGCACCCCGCCAAGCCCGACCCCTCCCGAGGCCACGGCCCGGCCAAACAGGGCGTCGGCCTGTGGTGGAAGCTGCTCGGCCGCAACAAGCGCACCCTCACCCTCGACCTGTCCAAGCCCGGCGGCCGCTCCACCCTGCTCCGGCTCGCCGCCACCGCCGACGTGATCATCGAGAACTTCCGCCCCGGCACCCTGGAGAAGTGGGACCTCGGCTGGGCGGAGCTCTCCGCAGCCAACCCGCGCCTGGTCCTGACCCGGGTCACCGCCTTCGGCCAGTTCGGCCCGTACGCCCACCGCCCCGGCTTCGGCACCCTCGCCGAGGCGATGAGCGGCTTCGCGGCGATCACCGGCGAGCCGGACGCCCCGCCGACACTGCCCCCGTTCGGGCTCGCCGACTCCATCGCGGCACTGGCGACCGCGTACGCCGTCATGACCGCGCTCGCGGCCCGGGACCGCACCGGCGGGGGCCAGGTCGTCGACATGGCGATCATCGAGCCGATCCTGGCCGTCCTCGGCCCCCAGCCCACCTGGTACGACCAGCTCGGCTACGTCCAGGCACGCACCGGCAACCGGTCCGCCAACAACGCCCCGCGCAACACCTACCGCACGGCGGACGGGAGCTGGGTCGCGGTGTCCACCTCGGCCCAGTCGATCGCCGAACGCGTGCTGCGGCTGGTCGGGCGCCCGGAGCTGATCGACGAGCCGTGGTTCGCGACCGGTGCCGGCCGGGCCGCGCACGCCGACGTCCTCGACGCGGCCGTCGGCGACTGGGTCGCCACCCGCTCCCGTACCGAGGTGCTGGCCGAGTTCGAGAAGGCGGAGGCGGCGGTGGCGCCGGTCCAGGACGTACGGGACGTCATGGAGGACCCCCAGTACCAGGCCCTCAACACGATCACCACCGTCCCCGACCCCGAACTGGGCCCGCTGCGCATGCAGAACGTCCTCTTCCGGCTCTCCGCCACCCCCGGCGCGATCCGCTGGACCGGCCGCCCGCACGGCGCCGACACGGACGAGGTCCTGACCGAGCTGGGCCTGACCCCGGCCCAGGTGCGGGCCCTGCGCGAGGAGGGCGCCGTATGACCACCGTGCCCTTCCCCCTGACCTGGCTGTACGTCCCCGGAGACCGGCCGCATGTCGTCGCCAAGGCGCTGGTCTCCGGAACCGACGTGGTGGTGATCGACCTGGAGGACGCGGTCGCCCCCGACCGCAAGGACCACGCCCGCGCCGCCACCGCCGAGCTCCTCGCCCACCACCAGCCGGTCCCGGTCCACGTCCGGATCAACGGCCTGGACACGCCCTGGGCACAGGACGACATCCAGGCCCTGCTCGGCCTCCCCGGCCTCGCCGGGCTGCGCCTCCCGAAGGTGACGGGCCCCGAGGACATCCGCCACCTCGCCACCCGGACCACCGCCCTCCCCCTCTACGCCCTGCTCGAATCGGCCCTCGGCATCGAACACGCCTACGCCATCGCCGCCGCCCACCCCGCCCTGCGGGGCATCTCCCTGGGCGAGGCGGACCTACGGGCCGACCTGGGTGTACGGGACGACATCGGCCTCGACTGGTCCCGGTCCCGGATCGTGGTCGCCGCGCGGGCCGCGGGCCTGGCCCCACCGCCCCAGTCGGTCCACCCCGACACCCGCGACCTCAACGGCCTCGCCGCCTCCTGCGCGCACGGCCGCGCCCTGGGCTTCCTGGGCCGCGCCGCGATCCACCCCCGTCAGCTCCCGATCATCGAACGGGCCTACCTCCCCACGGAGGCCGAACTGGAACAGGCGGAGACGGTCATCAAGGCAGCCACCACAGAGCAGGGCGCCCAGGCCCTCCCCGACGGCAGCTTCATCGACGCAGCGGTGGTGGCAGCGGCCCGCAGAACCCTGTCCCTCACAAACCGCCGGTGATCCCTTTCACAGGCGATCCCCTCCGCCGGTTTTTCCTTCCGCCGCAACGGCGAGACCCACAACGGCCTTGTCCGGCGGCGCCGGACCCGGCGCACCCCGTCGGCCCGCACACGAAGAGGGCGCCCGGTTCGAGCCCGGGCGCCCTCTTCGTCGTATCGCGGCAGGTCAGCTCTTCTTGCTCCCCGACCCGGCCTCGTCCTTGGCCTCGTCCTGGTCCTTGGCCTCGCCGTCGGCGTCATCCTCGGCTTCGGCTTCGGCTTCGGCCTCGTCGCCGGAGGCCTCGGCGTCCTTCGCCTCAACGGCCTCAACGGCCTCACCGGCACCGCCGGCACCGGTGTCACCCTCGGCCTCGACGGCCTCGTCGGAGGCGCCCGGCTCGACCACCGTCTCCCGGCCCGGCCGCTTCTTCGCCGAGAGCACCATGTACAGCACCGCGAGCAGGAACACGATCATCGCGGTCCAGTCGTTGAGGCGCAGACCGAGGATGTGGTGGGCGTCGTCGACGCGCATGTACTCGATCCAGCCGCGGCCCACACAGTACGCGGCGACGTACAGGGCGAAGGCGCGGCCGTGTCCGAGCTTGAAGCGGCGGTCGGCCCAGATGACCAGGAAGCCGACGCCGATGCACCACAGGGACTCGTAGAGGAAGGTCGGGTGGTAGTAGCCCGGGATCCGGCCGCCCTCGGAGGAGGTGATGTGCAGGGCCCACGGCACATGGGTCTCGCGGCCGTACAGCTCCTGGTTGAACCAGTTGCCCCAGCGGCCGATCGCCTGGGCGAAGGCGATGCCGGGGGCGATGGCGTCGGCGTAGGCGGGCAGCGGGATGCCCCGGCGCCGGCAGCCGATCCACGCACCCACCGCACCGAGCGCGATCGCGCCCCAGATGCCGAGGCCGCCCTGCCAGACCTTGAACGCGTCGACCCAGTCGCGGCCCGCGCTGAAGTACAGCTCGTAGTCCGTGATCACGTGGTAGAGGCGCCCGCCGACCAGACCGAACGGCACGGCCCAGACCGCGATGTCGGCCACGGTGCCGGCCCGCCCGCCCCGGGCGATCCAGCGCTTGTTGCCGAGCCAGACGGCTACGAAGACACCGATGATGATGCAGAACGCGTAGCCGCGCAGCGGGATGGGTCCGAGGTGGATCACTCCGCGCGACGGGCTGGGAATGTAGGCAAGTTCTTCCATGGCAGGGTCGACGCTACCGTGCCGGACCGGGCCGACGGCAACCAGCCCGGCTACGGCTCCATAACGGGGACGTGAGAAACACTTAACCCCGCTTACTGCTTGTTCGCGTCCTCGACCAGCTGCTTCAGCTTGGCCGGGGTCATGGTCTGGTCCTCGTAGATGTTCTTGCCGCCGAGCAGGACGGTCGGGGTGCCGTTGAACTTGCCCGCCTGGAAGGCCTGGTTGGATTTCACGACCCAGGAGTTGTGCGTGCCGTCCTTGACGCACTTCTGGAACGCCGGCGTGTTCAGCCCTTGGACCTTGCCGGCCAGCTCGATCAGCTTGTCGTTGCCGGCGAACGCGTCGTCGGTCTCCTTCGGCTGGTTCTCGTACAGCACGTCGTGGAAGTCGCGGAACTTCCCGGCGTCCTGGGCGCAGGCCGCCGCGTTGGCCGCGTTCCGGGAGCCGCTGCCGCCGAGGTTGCCGTCGATCAGCGTGACCAGGTGGTACTCGATTCTGAGCTGGCCGGCGTCGACCAGCTCGTGGAGCGTCGGGCGGTACGCCGTCTCGAAGGCCTGGCAGGCCGGGCAGCGGAAGTCCTCCCAGACGGTGAGCGTCGCCTTGGCGTCGTCCTTGCCGACCGGGATGGCGAGACTGTCCTTGCCCTGCGCGCCGGAGGGCGCCACGACCGGGCCCGAGCTCGCGCTGTTCTTGTCCTTGCCCGCGTTCGCGGCGACCACGCCGATCACCGCCGCCAGGCCCAGGACGCAGACGACGCTCGCGCCCACGATCAGCGCGCGCCGCCGCTTGTCCGCGGCCCGCTGCTTCTCGCGCTCGGCCGCCAGCCGCTCACGGGCCATCCGCTTTCCGTCACGATTCTTCTCGCTCACACCCCCAGAACGAACCGGGGAGGCGCACCGCGCCTCCCCGGTCCCAGGTCCACCCGTTCGGGTGACCGAATGTTCTGTTGTGTCCGGCGGTACCCCGATGGGTCTACGCCTGCGGGTCTACACCTGTCCGCGCACGCCCTTCGCCAGGTCCCCGGCGAGTTCGCGGACGGCCGCCACGCCGGCCGCGTGGTCCGGCGCGTCCAGCATCCGCTTCACGAAGGCCGAACCGACGATCACGCCGTCGGCGAAGCCGGCGACCTCGGCGGCCTGGGCCGCGTTGGAAACACCGAGGCCGACGCAGACGGGCAGGTCGGTGCCGGTGGCCCGGGTGCGCTCCACCAGGTCCTGGGCCTGCGCCCCGACCGATTCACGCGTACCGGTGACGCCCATCAGCGAGGCCGCGTAGACGAAGCCGCTGCCCGCCGCGGTGATCTTCGCGAGCCGCTCGTCCTTGCTGCTCGGCGCCACCACGAAGACGGTCGCGAGACCGTGCTTCTCGGCGTGCTCCCTCCAGAGGGCCGACTCCTGCACCGGCAGGTCGGGCAGGATGCAGCCCGCGCCGCCCGCCTCGGCGAGCTCCGCGGTGAAGCGCTCGACGCCGTAGCGGTCGATGGGGTTCCAGTACGTCATGACGAGGATCGGCCTGCCGGTGGCCTCGTAGGCCTCCTTGACCGTGCGCATGACGTCCGCGATCCGCACACCGCCGCGCAGGGCGATGTCGTCGGCGGTCTGGATGACCGGGCCGTCGAGGACCGGGTCGCTGTGCGGCAGTCCGACCTCGACGACGTCCGCGCCGCCGTCGAGCACGGCCTTGATCGCCTCGATGCCGCCGTCCACGGTCGGGAACCCGGCCGGGAGGTAGGCGATGAGCGCGGACCGGCCCTCGGCCTTGGCACCCGCGAGGGTGTCCGACAGCAGCTGAATGTTCCCGCTCACTTGGCGTCCCCCTCGATCTCGGCGGTGTCGGCGGCATTGGCCGCGACCTCGGCATCGGCGTCGTACAGGCCGAAGTAGCGCGCGGCGGTGTCCATGTCCTTGTCGCCGCGGCCGGACAGGTTGACGACGATCAGCCCGTCCTTGCCGAGCTCCCGGCCGACCTCCAGGGCGCCGGCGAGGGCGTGGGCGCTCTCGATGGCCGGGATGATGCCCTCGGTGCGGGAGAGCAGGCGCAGGGCCTGCATGGCCGCGTCGTCGGTGACCGCGCGGTACTCGCCGCGGCCGGAGTCCTTGAGGTAGGAGTGCTCGGGGCCGATGCCCGGGTAGTCCAGACCGGCCGAGATCGAGTACGGCTCGGTGATCTGGCCCTCGTCGTCCTGGAGGACGTACGACCGGGAGCCGTGCAGGATGCCGGGCTCGCCGGCGGTGAGGGTGGCCGCATGCTCGCCGGTCTCGATGCCGTGCCCCGCGGGCTCGCAGCCGATAAGGCGGACGCCCTCGTCGGGGATGAAGGCGTGGAAGAGGCCGATGGCGTTGGAGCCGCCGCCGACGCAGGCGATCGCGGCATCGGGGAGCCGGCCGGCCCGCTCCAGGATCTGGCGGCGGGCCTCGACGCCGATCACTCGGTGGAAGTCGCGGACCATCGCCGGGAAGGGGTGCGGTCCCGCGACCGTACCGAACAGGTAGTGGGTGTGGTCGACGTTGGCCACCCAGTCGCGGAACGCCTCGTTGATGGCGTCCTTGAGGGTGCGGCTGCCGGACTTCACGGCGATGACCTCGGCGCCGAGCATGCGCATCCGGGCCACGTTGAGGGCCTGGCGCTGGGTGTCGATCTCGCCCATGTAGATGGTGCAGTCGAGGCCGAACAGCGCGCAGGCGGTGGCCGTCGCGACGCCGTGCTGGCCGGCGCCGGTCTCCGCGATCACGCGGGTCTTGCCCATGCGCTTGGTGAGCAGGGCCTGGCCGAGCACGTTGTTGATCTTGTGCGAGCCGGTGTGGTTCAGGTCCTCGCGCTTGAGGAAGATCCGGGCGCCGCCCGCGTGCTCCGCGAAACGGGGCACCTCGGTGAGGGAGCTGGGGCGGCCGGTGTAGTTGACCATCAGGTCGTCGAGCTCGCGGGCGAACTCGGGGTCGTGCTTGGCCTTGTCGTACTCGACGGCGACCTCGTCCACGGCGGCGACGAGGGCCTCCGGGATGAACTTGCCGCCGAAGGCGCCGAAGTAGCCCTCGGGGGAGGGCACCTGACCTTCGGGATCAGGGAAGAAGTAGTCGCTGGGCATGCCAATACCTCACGGTGAGTGCCGATGAAAAAACACTATTCGCCGTGGGGGCGGAGGTGTGTTCGTGACTGCGGGCCGTCAGTGGCTTGTCGCGCAGTTCCCCGCGCCCCTACAGGTTGGCTGCTGCCATCGCATGCCGTTCACTTGCCCAGGCTCATCACCGATGACATAACGCACCCTGCGGCCGTGGACACGCCTCGCCGGGGCTCGGCAGCCCCTCGGGCGGCAGCCGCGCGCGAGGCGGGCGTACCGGTCCACGGTCGTCACGGTGGGAGTCATCGGGATCAGCCTAGCGGGTGATCAGGGCCTGCCGTGCCGGAGTGCGGGGTGTTCGCCCGCCGCCACCAGGTCGGCCACCGCCGACTTGGGGTCGCGGCCCGTCACCAGGGACTCGCCGACCAGGACCGCGTCGGCGCCCGCGTTGGCGTACGCGATCAGGTCGTGCGGGCCGCGGACGCCGGACTCGGCGACCTTGACGATGTGGTCGGGGATCTCGGGGGCGACCCGCTCGAAGGTGGAGCGGTCGACCTCCAGGGTCTTCAGGTTGCGCGCGTTGACACCGATCACCTTGGCGCCCGCGTCCACCGCGCGCTCGGCCTCGTCCTCGTCGTGGACCTCGACGAGCGGGGTGAGGCCGATCGACTCGGCGCGCTCGATCAGCGACTCCAGGGCCGGCTGGTCGAGGGCGGCGACGATCAGCAGCGCGAGGTCGGCACCGTACGCACGGGCCTCCCACAGCTGGTACGACGTGACGATGAAGTCCTTGCGCAGCACCGGGATGTCCACCCGGGCCCGGACCGCCTCCAGGTCGGCCAGCGAGCCGCCGAAGCGGCGCTGCTCGGTCAGGACCGAGATGACGGCCGCGCCGCCCGCCTCGTAGTCCGCGGCGAGCCCGGCCGGGTCGGCGATCGCGGCCAGCGCGCCCTTGGACGGGCTGGAGCGCTTGACCTCGCAGATGACCTTGACGCCCTCACCGCGCAGCGCGGCCACGCCGTCCTTGGCGGCCCTTGCCTGCGCCGCGCGCTCCTTGAGCTCGTCGAGGCTGACGCGCGCCTGCCGCTCCGCGAGGTCGGCACGGACTCCGTCGATGATCTCGTCGAGCACACTCACGCGAGCGGTCCCCTTCCGGTTCCGGACGGTTCTTCCAGTCGGGTCAAAACCCATGGTCATATCGATGGTATCCGCAGGACGGCGCAGGCCTCGCATCCGGCTGACGCCGACCCCTCTACCTGGACGTTCACCAGTTGATCAAGGATGCAACCAGCCGCCGAAGGGCAGGTTCCGGACAACGGTGAAGACCAGCAGCAACGCGCCGAGGCTCCACATCCCCACCGGCCTGAGCTCGATCCGGGCAGGTCGGCCGCGTGCCGCGCGCACCACCCAGACGGTCCACAGCACGGCGAAGGCCAGATAGGCGAGCACGCCCGCCGCGTTGTCCCGCAGCGCGGCCAGGAGGTCGCCGTGGACGAACGCGTGTGCGCTGCGCAGGCCCCCGCAGCCGGGGCAGTACAGGCCGGTGAGCCGGTAGAGCGGGCAGACCGGGTAGTGGCCGGGCTGGTTGGGGTCGACGGTGCCGACGTAGGCGAAGGCCCCGACGACGGCACCCAGCACGGAGACGGGCACGGCCAGCCGGCCCCGGAGGGAGGCCGTCACCGGTGGTACGGCTGCGCTGTGGCTGTCGGCGTTCACGCCTCGCATTGTGCCCCGTACGGTCGGCACACGCGATCGAGGGGCGCCCCGGACCTGGTCCGGGGCGCCCCTCGACAAGCGCAGGCGGTCAGCTCTCGGCGCCGACCGGCTCGCGGGTCGCGACCGGGGCACTGTGGGAGGTCACCAGAGCGGCCTGCTTCGGCATGCCGAGGCCCATGGCGCGCATGATGCCGCCCACCACACCGCCGAGGACCACGATCGCCATACCGGCCCAGAAACCCAGCGGCTGCGCCATCACCATGAAGGCGCCCGCGACGCAGAAACCGATGAAGGCGATGGTGACGCCGGTCCAGGCGGCCGGGGTGTGACCGTGGCTGTTGCCCGCCATGACTTGCTCCTCGTTGCTCGTACGTGTCCTTCCGGACGCTCGCTCCCGATTGTCCCGCACGCACCCGGCTGCGTGGAGCGGGGGTGACGTCTGATTCGCCACATCGCCTGAAGCGCCCCGTAAGGGGCGCGGGGCTGTGTTTGATATGCGGCTCCGCCGCGTGGGCGCGACCAGCCCCCACGGCGCCGCAGACGCACGACGCGCCGGACCGCCCCCTCTTCGGCGCCCCCAGCGAAGCGTCACGCGCCGGTGGGATCCTCGCCCCGGTCCAGCGCCTTCCAGATGTCCTCGGGCCGGTCGGGATCGACCGGCTTCGGCGCGCGGCGCGGCCGCTCCGCCCCCGTGCCGCGTTCGTAGCGGCCGGACATGGCGGGCCACAGCCGGCCGTAGCGCAGCGCCAGCAGCCCGGCGACCAGGATGAGCACGCCGCCGGCCGCGGCGACGTACGGCCAGCCGGTGTGGCTGAGGGCGTCGACCGTGGCGGACGTGTCGCCGCTGGCCTCGGCGGCCTTCTCGTCGAGCGCGGAGCCGTCGGAGGCGCCGAGCAGGGCCGCGGCGGCGATGCCGGCGCCGGAGAGCGCGAGCAGCCCGGCGACCAGGAAGCGGCCGGCCCGGCGGACGGCGAAGACGGCGACGAGCGCGGCGAGGCCCACTATGGCGAGGGCCGCGGGGACGCCCGTGACGTCGCTGCCTCTGGCGGTCAGCGGGAAGGCGCCACCGGCCACCGTCGCGGTGCCCTCGGCCCAGCGCTGCCGGCTGGACAGCAGGGCCACGGCCGCGCCGAGCGCGCCGAACAGCAGCGCGACGGCGAGGCTGCGGCGGCCGGACCCGGTGGGTTCGCCGGCTTCGGAACGGGGGTGAGGAACAGCAGTCACGTACTCCACTATCGCTTGAACCCCGGGCGAACGGTCACCCGGGGTCGGGTGAGAAGCGCCCCACTTGCCCGGTCCGTGCGCCTACTTGCCCAGTCTGTTGGCCGTGTGCACCGCCCGCAGGACCGCCGCCGCCTTGTTCCGGCACTCCTGGTCCTCGGCGACCGGGTCGGAGTCGGCGACGATGCCGGCGCCCGCCTGGACGTACGCCGTGCCGTCGCGGAGCAGGGCGGTGCGGATGGCGATGGCCGTGTCGGAGTCGCCGGCGAAGTCGAGGTAGCCGACGCAGCCGCCGTACAGCCCCCGCCTCGACGGCTCCAGTTCGTCGATGATCTGCATCGCCCGGGGCTTGGGGGCGCCGGAGAGGGTGCCGGCCGGGAAGCAGGCGGTGAGGACGTCGAAGGCGGTGCGGCCCTCGGCGACCTTTCCGGTGACCGTCGAGACGATGTGCATGACGTGCGAGTACCGCTCGACGGACATGAAGTCGACGACCTCGACGGAGCCGGGCTGGCAGACCCGCCCCAGGTCGTTGCGCCCGAGGTCGACGAGCATGAGGTGCTCGGCGCGTTCCTTGGGGTCGGCCATCAGCTCGTCGGCGAGGGCCTGGTCCTCCTGCGGGGTGGCCCCGCGCGGCCGGGTGCCGGCGATGGGGTGCACCATGGCCTGCCCGTCCTCGACCTTGACCAGGGCCTCCGGGGAGGAGCCGACGACGTCGAAGCCGTCGAACCGGAAGAGGTACATGTACGGGGACGGGTTGGTGGCCCTGAGGACCCGGTAGACGTCCAGCGCACTGGCCGTGCACGGGGTCTCGAAGCGCTGGGAGGGGACGACCTGGAAGGCCTCGCCCGCGCGGATGCGCTCCTTGATGTCCTCGACGGCCACCTGGAAGTCGGGGCCGCCCCACAGGGCGGTGTACTCGGGGAGCTCGGAGGGCGGCAGGACGGCGGGCGGCTGGGCGACCGGGCGGGAGAGGTCGGCCTCCATGGCGTCCAGGCGGGCCACGGCGTCCGCGTGGGCCTCGTCGACGCCCGTGTCGAGGTCGTTGTGGTTGATCGCGTTGGCGATCAGCAGGACCGAGCCCTCCCAGTGGTCCATGACGGCGAGGTCGCTGGTGAGGAGCATGGTCAGCTCGGGGAGCCGCAGGTCGTCGCGCTCCCCCGGGCCGATCTTCTCCAGGCGGCGCACGATGTCGTAGCCGAGGTAGCCGACCATGCCGCCGGTGAACGGGGGCAGCTCCTGGTCGTGCGGGGTGTGCAGGGCCTCGATGGTGGCGCGCAGGGCGGCCAGCGGGTCGCCGTCGACGGGCACGCCGACGGGCGGGGTGCCGAGCCAGTGGGCCTGGCCGTCGCGGGCGGTGAGGGTGGCGGCGGAGCGGACCCCCACGAAGGAGTACCGAGACCATTGATACGCCGTGCGGCCGTTCTCGGCGGACTCCAGCAGGAAGGTGCCGGGGCGCTCTGCGGCGAGCTTGCGGTAGAGCGCGACCGGGGTGTCGCCGTCGGCGAGGAGCTTGCGGGTGACCGGGATGACACGCCGGTCGGTCGCGAGCTTGCGGAAGGTCTCGAGGTCCATGGCGGCAGACCTTACTGACCGGAGGCCGGGACGCCGGAATCGGCGCCTTCGTGACCGTGCGCGGCGTCCTTCAGGAGCACGTCGGCGTCGAAGCAGGTGCGGTCGCCGGTGTGGCAGGCGGCGCCGACCTGGTCGACCTTGACCAGCAGGGTGTCGGCGTCGCAGTCCAGGGCGACCGACTTCACCCACTGGAAGTGGCCCGAGGTGTCGCCCTTGACCCAGTACTCCCGGCGGCTGCGCGACCAGTAGGTGCAGCGGCCGGTGGTGAGGGTCCGGTGCAGCGCCTCGTCGTCCATCCAGCCGAGCATCAGCACCTCGCCGGTGTCGTACTGCTGGGCGATGGCGGGCAGGAGTCCGTCGGCGCTGCGCTTGAGGCGGGCGGCGATCTCCGGGGCGAGGCCACTGGACGGGGGCGTACCCGTCGTACCGGTCGTACTGGTCATGGGTGCCATTGTGCCGCGCGGCACCGACAGTCACGGTCCGTGTCCACTGTCCGGACGGTGCGTGTGGTCGTAGGCTGGCCGTATGTCGACCTTCGCCAAGCGTGAACGGCTCCTGCTCGCCGACCTCTTGGAGACCGCCGGTCCCGAGGCACCGACCCTCTGCGAGGGCTGGCTGACCCGTGATCTGGCCGCGCACGTGGTGGTGCGCGAACGCCGGCCGGACGCGGCCGGGGGCACGATGATCAAGCAGCTGGCGCCACGCCTCGAGAAGGTGACGGCCGAGTTCGCGGCGAAGCCGTACGAGGAGCTGATCCAGCTGATCCGCACCGGTCCGCCGCGGTTCTCGCCGTTCCAGCTCAAGCAGGTGGACGAGGCGGCCAACACGGTCGAGTTCTACGTGCACACCGAGGACGTCCGGCGGGCCCAGCCGGACTGGTCGGCGCGGGAGCTGGACCCGGTCTTCCAGGACGCCCTGTGGTCCCGCCTGGAGCGCACCGCCCGGCTGCTCGGCCGGGGCCTGCCGACGGGCCTGGTGCTGCGCCGCCCGGACGGCCAGACGGCGGTCGCCCATCGCGGTGCCCCGGTGGTGACGGTGACCGGCGAGCCCTCCGAACTGCTGATGTTCGCGTTCGGCCGGACGAGCACGGCGAAGGTCGAGGTGGCCGGCGACGAGAACGCGATCGCCAAGCTGCACGAGTCCAGGACGCTGGGCATCTGAGGAGCCCCCGGTGATCAGGGTCTCGATGACCAGCGTCTACGTGGACGACGTGCCGAAGGCGCACGCCTTCTACACGGACGTCCTCGGCTTCGAGACCCGCACCCGGCTGGACCTGGGCGGCGGCACCCTGTTCATCACGGTCGGCGCCCCGCAGGGCGCCCAGCCCGACCTCCAGCTCCTGCTGGAGCCCGGCCAGGGCCCCATCGCGGACCCGTACCGCAGGGCCGTGTACGAGGCGGGCCTGCCGGCCATCGTCTTCTCCGTGGACGACCTCCGTTCGGAGTACGACCGCCTGCGCGCCCTGGGCGTCCGCTTCCCGCACGAGCCGCAGGACCAGGGCCCGGTGGTCGCCGCCGTCCTGGACGACACGGTCGGCAACCTGATCCAGCTGACCCAGCCGAAGGACTGACCGCCCTCACCGGGGCAGCTCGGCCCGGCGCAGCGCGGGCACGGCCAGGGCGACGACTCCCCCGAGCCCGCAGACAACGGCGCCGACCACGTAGACCGGACCGGGACCGAAGGCGCCGATCGCGGCGGCCGTGAAGGGCATGCTGAGCGGGGTGAGACCGAGGCTGATCAGGCTGGAGACGGCGGTGACCCGGCCGAGGTAGGCGGGCTCGGCCTGGGTCTGCAGCAGCGCCCCGCACATGGCGCCGCTGAGCCCGGCGAGCAGGCCGATCATCAGGGCGACGCCGATCGCGCCGACGAGGCCCGGTACGAAGGCGAGGGCACCGATCGCGACGGACCCGGCGAGGATCGAGACGCCGGCGACCAGACCCGCGCGCGGCAGCCGGCCGCGCACGGTCAGCAGCAGGGAGGCGGCACCGGCACCGGCACCGAACCCCGCGAGCACCCAGCCCACCCCGGCCGCTCCCCAGCCGCGCCGGTCGGCGAGCAGGGTCAGTCCGACGTTGAGGGGGCTGACGAAACCCAGGTCGCCGAGGGCGATGGCCAGCATCAGCGGAGCCAGGACGCGGTGGCGGCGGACGTGGGCCAGGCCGGCCCGCAGGTCCTGCCAGGGGGTGGGGGCGGTGGCGCGGTCGTCGGCCGGGAGTTCCCGCACCCGCAGGGACATCAGCAGGGGGACCGACACGGCGATGAGCAGCCCTGCGAGGCCGAAGGCGGCCGCCGTGCCGCCGACCGCCACGCCGAGGCCGCCCAGCGGGGCGCCGAGGATGCTTGCAACGCGGATGGCGAGACCGCGCATGCCCTGCACGCGCGCGAGTTGGTCACGGCTGGTCACGCGCGCGGGAAGGGCGCCCACGGCGGGCATGAACACGGCGTCGACGATGCCGAAGACCAGGGCCAGTGCGGCAAGGGGCCACAGGCCAGGGCTGGTCAGGAAGAGCAGCGCGGCCACGGCGAGGACGGCCGCGCAGCGCACCGCGTCGCTGCCGATGACGACCCGGCGCGGCCCAAGCCGGTCGGCGACCACCCCGCCGAAGAGCATCAGCACGGCCCTGGGCATCGCGCTGACGGACATCACGACCCCGGCCTGCGCGGGCGAGCCGCCCTGGACGGCTGCCCAGGAGAGCGCGATGTAGTAGACGCTGTCGCCGACCATCGAGGAGGTGTAGGCACCCAGCCACCGCAGGACGTTGGGGTCGCGGTGGGCGGGGCGGGGCGCGGCGGTGGCCGGGGCTGTGAGGGTCGCGGTCACGGAGGTGGGCCCTTCTCAGCGGCGGAACGGGAAGCCGTACACGTGCAGCGCGACGTGCTCGCGCCCTTCGGTGTCGCCGTTCGCATCGGCGGACCGGCCTTTCTCGTCGTACTTCCTGGCCAGCGCGACCAGTTCCTCGCGAAGTTCGTCCAGTTCGGCCGCGGTCAGGCGGAGCAGGGACTCGCTGTCGGGTGCGGCGGCGTTCCACTCGGTGCTCCAGGTGGCGCGCTCGTCGAGGTAGCGGCGGTACATGTCGGCCCGCTGCTCGTGGAAGAGCCGGGTGGCGGCGAGGTGGGCGGCGGCCTTCTCGGGTGCGTCACGGAAGTCCCGGTCCCGGATGCTGATGCCGTCCGACGCGGGCTGCCACCAGCGCTCCCGGCCGTCCGTGCTCTGCGGCTCAGCCTCCTCGATCAGGCCGTGCTCGGCGAGCTTGCGCAGGTGGTAGCTGACCAGCGAGACGGCCTCGTCGACCTGGTCGGCGAGCTGCGAGGCCGTCGCTTTGCCGGCCACGCACAGGCCTCGGTAGAGCTGCATGCGCAGCGGGTGGGCAAGCGCCTTGAGGGTGCCCACGTCGGTGATCGGGCGGTCCCGCTCCCTGTCCGTCATGTCGACGAACCTAGACAGGAAAGGAAAGTTTCGCAATATATTTTGCACAACTTTCCTTTCTCATCTGCTCATGAGAAGGCCCCGGCCACCCACCAGGGCACCGGGGCCGAAGCTCAGCGCAGTGTCACCGCACCGGGTGGCCCGCCTCGCGCAGGGTCTGCTTGACCTCGCCGATCCTCAGGTCGCCGAAGTGGAAGACGGAGGCCGCCAGGACCGCGTCGGCGCCCGCTGCGACGGCCGGGGGGAAGTGGGCGAGGGCGCCGGCGCCGCCGGAGGCGATGACCGGGACCGTGACGTGCTTGCGGACGGCGGTGATCATCTCCAGGTCGTAGCCGTCCTTGGTGCCGTCCGCGTCCATCGAGTTGAGCAGGATCTCGCCCGCGCCCAGCTCGGCGGCCCGGTGTGCCCACTCGACCGCGTCGATGCCGGTGCCGCGGCGGCCGCCGTGGGTGGTGACCTCGAAGGAGCCCGATTCGGTGCGGCGGGCGTCGACCGAGAGGACCAGGACCTGACGGCCGAAGCGTTCCGCGATCTCGCGGATCAGGTCCGGGCGGGCGATGGCCGCCGTGTTGACGCCCACCTTGTCGGCACCGGCGCGGAGCAGCTTGTCGACGTCCTCGGCGGTGCGGACGCCGCCGCCGACCGTCAGGGGGATGAAGACCTGCTCGGCGGTGCGGCGGACCACGTCGTAGGTGGTCTCACGGTTGCCGGAGGACGCGGTGATGTCCAGGAAGGTCAGCTCGTCGGCGCCCTCCGCGTCGTACACCTTGGCCATCTCGACCGGGTCGCCCGCGTCGCGCAGGTTCTGGAAGTTGACGCCCTTGACGACCCGGCCGTTGTCCACGTCCAGGCAGGGGATGACTCGGACCGCCAGGGTCATGAATCCACGGCTCCTCTGTATGCCTCTAGCTCTGCTTCGACCAGGATGCGCGGGTCGACGAAGCCGGTCACCACGACGAACGTGGTCACCGGGCGCACCGGGTCGAAGACCTCCTTGTGGGCGCGTCCCACCGCGTCCATGTCGCGCGCGTGCGCGAGGAACAGGCGGGTGCGGATCACGGACTCCGGTCCGAGCCCGAACTCGGCGAGCGCCTCCAGGGCGGTGCCGAAGGCCGTCATGGCCTGCTCGTACGGGTCGCCCTCCCCGTACAGCACGGAGCCCTTGAAGGACGTCGTACCGCCCACCAGCACGCGGTCGCCCGCCGCGACGGCGCGGGCGAAACCGAAGGTCTCCTCCCAGGGACTTCCGCTCTGCACGCGCCGTACGGCATCGGACGTCATGGTGACACTGCCTCCAGTGCTTCTTCCAAGGTGAACGCCTTGGCGTACAGCGCCTTTCCGACGATGGCGCCCTCGACACCGAGGGGTACCAGGCCGGCCAGCGCACGGAGGTCGTCCAGCGACGACACGCCGCCGGAGGCCACGACCGGCCGGTCCGTCGCGGCGCACACGTTCTTCAGGAGCTCCAGGTTCGGGCCCTGGAGGGTGCCGTCCTTGGCGATGTCGGTGACGACGTAGCGGGCGCAGCCCTCCTGGTCGAGGCGGGCGAGCGTCTCGTAGAGGTCACCGCCGTCGCGGGTCCAGCCGCGGCCCCTGAGGGTCGTACCGCGTACGTCCAGGCCGACCGCGATCTTGTCGCCGTGCTCGGCGATGACCTTGGCGACCCACTGAGGGGTCTCCAGGGCGGCCGTGCCGAGGTTCACCCGGGTGCAGCCGGTGGCGAGCGCCGCGGCCAGGGTGGCGTCGTCGCGGATGCCGCCGGAGAGCTCGACCTTGATGTCCATCGCCTTCGTGACCTCGGCGACCAGCGCGCGGTTGTCGCCGGTGCCGAACGCCGCGTCCAGGTCGACCAGGTGCAGCCACTCGGCGCCCGACCGCTGCCAGGCGAGGGCGGCCTCCAGGGGGGAGCCGTAGGAGGTCTCGGTCCCGGACTCGCCGTGCACGAGGCGGACGGCCTGGCCGTCGCGGACGTCGACGGCGGGGAGGAGTTCGAGCGTGCTCACAGTGTTCCGATCCAGTTGGTGAGGAGCTGGGCGCCGGCGTCGCCGGACTTCTCGGGGTGGAACTGGGTGGCCCACAGGGCGCCGTTCTCCACGGCGGCCACGAACGGCTTGCCGTGGGTCGTCCAGGTCACGAGGGGGGCCCGCAGCGCGGCGTTGTGCGTCTCCAGCGACCAGTCGTGGACGGCATAGGAGTGCACGAAGTAGAAGCGCGCGTCGGCGTCCAGGCCGGCGAACAGCTCGGAGCCGGCCGGTGCGTCCACGGTGTTCCAGCCCATGTGCGGGACGATCTCGGCCTGGAGCGGCTCGACCGAGCCGGGCCACTCGTCGAGGCCGTCGGTCTCCACGCCGTGCTCGATGCCGCGCGCGAACAGGATCTGCATGCCGACGCAGATCCCCATCACCGGCCGCCCGCCGGACAGCCGGCGGTCGATGATCCAGTCCCCGCGCGCCCCGCGCAGGCCCTCCATGCAGGCGGCGAAGGCGCCCACGCCGGGCACCAGCAGGCCGTCCGCGTTCATGGCCCTGTCGAAGTCACGGGTGATCTCGACGTCGGCCCCGGCACGGGCGAGGGCGCGCTCGGCCGACCGGACGTTGCCGAAGCCGTAGTCGAAGACGACGACCTTCTTGGAAGCCGCGGAAGCTGCGCTCAATTCCACACCTCCAGCCTCATGACACCGGCCACCAGGCACATCGCGGCGCCGATCGAGAGCAGCACGATCAGGCTGGTGGGCATCTTCTGCTTGACGAAGGAGACGATGCCGCCGACCAGGAAGAGGCCGACGACGATCAGCAGGGAGGACAGACTGTTCATGGCTTTACAGCGCACCCTTCGTCGACGGGAGGATGCCGGCCGCGCGCGGGTCGCGCTCGGAGGCGTAGCGCAGCGCCCTCGCGAGCGCCTTGAACTGGCACTCCACGATGTGGTGCGCGTTGCGCCCGTAGGGCACGTGCACGTGCAGGGCGATCTGCGCCTGGGCGACGAAGGACTCCAGGATGTGCCGGGTCATCGTGGTGTCGTACTCGCCGATCATCGGCGCCATCTTCTCCGGCTCCGTGTGCACGAGGTACGGGCGGCCGGACAGGTCGACCGTGACCTGGGCGAGGGACTCGTCCAGCGGGACCGTGCAGTTGCCGAAGCGGTAGATGCCCACCTTGTCGCCGAGGGCCTGCTTGAAGGCGGCGCCGAGGGCGAGGGCGGTGTCCTCGATGGTGTGGTGCGAGTCGATGTGCAGGTCGCCGTCGGTCTTCACGGTGAGGTCGAACAGACCGTGCCGGCCGAGCTGGTCGAGCATGTGGTCGTAGAAGCCGACGCCGGTCTTGACGTCGGTCTTGCCGGTGCCGTCGAGGTCGATCTCGACGAGGACCGAGGTCTCCTTGGTGGTGCGCTCCACGCGCCCTACGCGGGTCATGCGTCCAGCTCCTTCTTGACTTCACGTACCGCGTCGAGGAACGCGTCGTTCTCTTCGGGGGTTCCGGCGGACACCCGCAGGAACCCGGGCACGCCGTTGTCCCGGACGAGGACTCCCCGGTCGAGGATCTTCTGCCACACCGCGTGCGGGTCCGCGAACCGCCCGAACTGCACGAAGTTGGCGTCCGACTCGGTGACTTCGAGGCCCGCCGCCCGCAGTTCGGCGACCAGCCGGTCCCGCTCGGCCTTCAGCTGCTCGACGTACTTCAGCAGGGTGTCGGTGTGCTCCAGGGCGGCCAGCGCGGTCGCCTGGGTGATCGCCGACAGGTGGTACGGCAGCCGTACGAGCTGTACGGCGTCCACCACCGCGGGGTGCGCGGCGAGGTAGCCGAGGCGCAGGCCGGCCGCGCCGAAGGCCTTCGACATGGTCCGGGAGACGACGAGATTCGGCCGACCTTCGAGCAGCGGCAGCAGCGAGGCGCCGTGGCTGAACTCGATGTAGGCCTCGTCCACGACGACCATCGAGGGCTTGGCGGCCTGGGCGGCCTCGTAGAGCGCGAGGACCGTCTCGGCCGGCACCGCGTTGCCGGTGGGGTTGTTGGGGGTAGTGATGAAGACGACGTCCGGCCTGTGCTCGGCGATGGCCGCCGAGGCGGCCTCGACGTCGAGCGTGAAGTCCTCGTTGCGGGGGCCGGAGATCCAGCGGGTGCCGGTGCCGCGCGAGATGAGCGAGTGCATCGAGTACGACGGCTCGAAGCCGATCGCCGTGCGGCCGGGGCCGCCGAAGGTCTGCAGCAGCTGCTGGATGACCTCGTTGGAGCCGTTGGCCGCCCACACGTTCTCGACGGAGAGCGGGTGGTTGCCGGTCTTCGTCAGGTACTTGGCCAGTTCGGTGCGGAGCTGGACCGCGTCCCGGTCGGGGTAGCGGTTCAGGTCGCGGGCGGCCTCGCGCACCCGCTCCGTGATCCGCTCGACCAGCGGCTCGGGCAGCGGGTACGGGTTCTCGTTGGTGTTCAGCCGTACCGGGACGTCCAGTTGGGGCGCGCCGTAGGGGGACTTGCCGCGCAGCTCGTCCCGTACGGGGAGATCGTCGATTCCGAGGTTCACTTGCTCGCCGGTACCTTCCACCCGAACCTTGCCTTGACCGCCGCGCCGTGCGCGGGCAGGTCCTCCGCCTCCGCCAGCGTGACCACGTGGTGCGCGACCTCCGCCAGCGCGTCCTTCGTGTAGTCGACGACGTGGATGCCGCGCAGGAAGGACTGGACGGACAGCCCGGAGGAGTGGCAGGCGCAGCCGCCGGTGGGCAGCACGTGGTTGGACCCGGCCGCGTAGTCCCCGAGGGAGACCGGCGCCCAGGGGCCGATGAAGATCGCGCCCGCGTTCCTGACCCGGTCGGCCACGGCGGCGGCGTCGGCGGTCTGGATCTCCAGGTGCTCGGCGCCGTACGCGTCGACGACCCTCAGGCCCTCCTCGACGCCGTCGACCAGGACGATCGCGGACTGCCGGCCCGCGAGCGCCGGGACGATCCGGTCGTCGACGTGCTTGGTGGCCGCGACCTGCGGCGCCAGCTCCTTCTCCACCGCGTCGGCCAGCTCGGCCGAGTCGGTGACCAGGACGGCGGCGGCCAGCGGGTCGTGCTCTGCCTGGCTGATCAGGTCGGCGGCGACGTGCACGGGGTCGGCGGTGGAGTCGGCGAGGACGGCGATCTCGGTCGGTCCCGCCTCGGCGTCGATGCCGATCCTGCCGGTGAAGTAGCGCTTGGCGGCGGCCACCCAGATGTTGCCCGGGCCGGTGACCATGTTGGCGGGCGGGCAGGACTCGGTGCCGTACGCGAACATCGCGACGGCGGTGGCGCCGCCGGCCGCGTACACCTCGTCGACGCCGAGCAGGGCGCAGGCGGCAAGGATCGTCGGGTGCGGCAGGCCCCCGAACTCGGCCTGCGGCGGGGAGGCGAGGGCGATCGACTCGACGCCGGCCTCCTGCGCGGGCACCACGTTCATGACCACGGACGAGGGGTAGACGGACCGGCCGCCGGGTGCGTAGAGCCCGACCCGCTCGACCGGTACCCACTTCTCGGTCACCGAGCCGCCGGGCACGACCTGGGTCGTGCGGTTCGTACGGCGCTGCTCGCGGTGGACGAGGCGGGCGCGCCGGATGGACTCCTCCAGGGCCGCGCGCACGGCCGGGTCGAGTTCCGCCAGGGCCTTGTCGAGCGCCTCGGCGGGCACCCGCACCTGGTCCAGCTTCACCCCGTCGAACTTCTCCGCGAAGTCGATCAGCGCCGCGTCGCCCCGATGATGCACGGCCTCGCAGATCGGACGCACCTTCTCCAGGGCGGCCGAGACGTCGAAGTCGGCTCGGGGCAGCAGGTCGCGCAGGGCGGGACCCTCGGGGAGGGCGTCGCCGCGCAGATCGATTCGGGAGATCACGGAATCAATTCTCTCAGACGGCACTCACGGCCCGTCCGCGCGTATCAATGGCTGATACAGAACGTGAGCCGACGGCCGGTACATAGCCTGGCCGGAACCCGGAAGATCACGTTCACTTCGTGTGTTCGGGATCTCACGCACCGGGCATCACCGGTTGTACCGAACATGACTCACGAGTAGTTGAGGAAGAAGGAAATGCCGTGACCGAGGGGGACGGCGTCCGGGACGGGGATCTGCCGGACGATCTGACCGCGGCCGAGGCCGGTATGTGGCAGGCGTTCCGCAACGGCAGTGTGTACGACCTGAGCAGCGGTGACATGCACGTGGACGATCCGCACGGCGGCCACCCGTGGGGGCCCGAGCGGACCGTGCGGGCCCGGATCGTCTGCTGGCTGCTGCTCGACGGGCCGCCGGCGCTGGCGGGCCGGGTGGCCTCGCTGAAGCTGGCCGGCGTGCGGATCACCGGCACCCTGGACCTGGCGGGCGGCACGGTCACGCCGTACGTGGAGCTGCGCGGCTGCCGGTTCGACGACGAGATCCTGCTGCCGGAGGCGCATTTCACGACCGTGCGGCTGGTCGACTGTGCGGCGCCGCGCCTTGAGGCCGCCCGGGTGCACACGGAGGGCGACCTGCACCTGCCGCGCTGCCGTTTCCTCGGCGGTGTCCGGCTGACCGACGCGCACATCGGCACCGACCTGCTGCTGAACCAGGCGGTGGTGTACCGGGACCGCAGCGGGCGGTCGATCGCGGCGGACGGCATGACCGTCGGCCAGGACCTGCAGGCGGAGCTCCTGGAGTCGCACGGGGAGCTGAGCCTGCGCAGCGCCAAGGTGGGCGTCTCGCTGAGCCTGCGCGGGGCGCGGCTGCGCAACCCCGACGGGCGGTTCGCGCTGAACGCGCCCCAGCTGACCGTCGGCCGGACCCTGTACCTGACCCCGGCCGGGGTGGGCGGCCCCTGGCAGAGCGGGACGACCCCGGCGCGCGGCACGCGGATCCAGCGGTTCGAGTGCCAGGGCGGGATCCGGCTGGACGACGGGCGGTTCGGGGACGCGGTGGACCTGGAGCGGGCGAGGTTCGCCTTCACGGACGTCCAGGAGCTGTCGCTGCGCCGGGTGCAGGCGCCGGAGCTGCGGTTCCTCGGGGAGGAGCCGCAGCGCGGAGCGGTGCTGCTGTCGGGCGCCCGGACCACCAACCTGGTCGACCGGGCGACCAGCTGGCCGGGCCCGGGGCGGCTGCACATGGGCGGGTTCGTCTACGAGAACCTGGTCCCGCAGGGCCCGTTCCCGCTGACCCGGCGCCTGGACTGGGTGGCGGCGTCGACCGCCGAGTACAACCCGGAGCCCTACGAGCGGCTCGCGACCGTGCTGCGGGCCGCCGGCGAGGACGAGGACGCGCGCGAGGTGCTGCTCGCCAAGCAGCGGCGGCGGCGCGAGACGCTGCCGCCGGCCGCCAAGCTCTGGGGGTTCGCGCAGGACCTGACGGTGGCCTACGGCTACCGGCCGGGCCGGGCGGCGGTGTGGATGGCGGTGCTGTGGGCGGCGGGCACGCTCGCGTTCACGCACGCCCCGCATCCGCCGATGAACTCCGGCGGCCACCCGGCCTGGGATCCGGCGCTGTTCGTCCTGGACCTGCTGCTGCCGGTGATCGACCTGGGCCAGGTCGGCCAGTGGCGGCTCACCGGCGGCTGGCAGTGGGCGGCGGCGGTGATGATCCTGCTGGGCTGGATCCTGGCGACGACGGTGGCGGCGGGGGCGACGAGGCTGCTGAGGCGGGGGTGACCGCTGGGCGAGGGTGACCTCTGACAGGTACCGAACAGATGAGCAACAGTCACCTTTTACGCGTCCTTGACCGGCGGGCGTACAACTTTCATGGAGTTGGCCATACCGTCTGGCGCTGCCCCGACCTGCGGACTTTCAATGGTCGTCACCATGGCTTCGCTGCGCGCGCTCTTCCGTTCCGCACGGAGGGCAACGACCGCTTCGTCTCTCGGCGCCGGGCCGCTCCCGGCCGACGACGAGGTGTTCCTCGACGCGCCCGACGAACGGCTGGCGCCGGCGCTGGTCGCGGCCGGCCGGGGCGAGTACGAACCCGCCGCGAAGCTGCTGGCCGGCACCAGGGACGCGGCCGAGTGGGAGGAACGGGACCGGTACGTGCGCCGGCTCGCCCTCTTCGCGCGCTCCCGCGTCGAGTGGCTCGAACAGTGGGCCGCGGCCGCCGCCCTGGACCCGGACCTGCTTCCGGTCCAGGCCCAGCTCGCGGTCGACCACGCCTGGGACTCCCCGGCCCGCGCGGAACTCCTGCGCCCGCTCAGTCCGCTGATCACGGCGGCCGCGCGCGGCGACGACCGGGACCCGGTGCCGTGGCGGATCGCGCTCGACCACGCCCGCGGGACGAACGCGGGCCACAAGTACTTCGAGGAGCTGTGGGAGGCGGCGGTCCGCCGCGCCCCGCACCACTCCGGCTGCCATGTGGCGGCGCTGCGCTATCTGGCCACGTACTGGCACGGCTCGCACCACGAGTGCTTCGACTTCGCCGACCTGGCCGCGCAGGACGCCCCGCCGGACTCGCTCGTCCAGGCCCTGCCGGCCCGCGCCGCCTTCGCCTACCTCACGGACGGCTGCGGCCCCGAGGTGCCGCGTGCCCGCCTGGACGCGGCGGCCGACCGGGCGATCGCCCTCTCCGCGCGGTTCCCGGCGGCCGATCTCTGGCCGGCCGAGGTCCGCAACCAGCTGATGTACCTGCTGGTCCGCCTGGAACGCTGGGAGGCGGCCCGCACCCAGCTGCGCCTGATCGGCCCGTACGTCACGTCCTTCCCCTGGGACCGCCTCTCCGACGACCCGCTGGGCCATTTTCTGCGGCTGCGCACCCACCTGCTGGCCGGTACGGAACCTCCGCCCGAGGCCGAACCGACCCCCTCGCCGAGGGCCGCGGGGCGCCCACGGACCGAGCACGGCGGACATGTCACCGCCGATGACCACTAGGCTGTGGCGCCGTGACCACCGTCCGTCTCCCACTCTTCCCACTGAACTCGGTGCTGTTCCCGGGGCTGGTGCTGCCGCTGAACGTCTTCGAGGAGCGCTATCGCGCCATGATGCGCGACCTGCTGAAGACGCCCGAGGAGGAACCGCGCCGGTTCGCCGTCGTGGCGATCCGCGACGGCCACGAAGTGGCACCGAGCGCGCCGGGCATGCCGGACCCGACGGCCCAGCCCGACAGGGGCCCGGCGGCCGGCTTCGGACCCGACCCGCTCAAGTCCCTCCATCGGGTGGGCTGTGTGGCGGACGCGGCGACGATCCGGGAGCGGGCGAACGGCACGTTCGAGGTGCTGGCCACGGGTACGAACCGGGTGCGGCTGCTCTCCGTCGACTCGTCGGGCCCGTTCCTGACGGCGGAGCTGGAGCAGCTGTCCGAGGAGCAGGGCGACGAGGCGGGCGCGCTGGCCGAAGGGGTCCTGCGGGCCTTCCGCCAGTACCAGAAGCGCCTGGCGGGCGCACGTGAGCGCTCACTGTCGTCCGGCGTGGACCTCCCCGACGAACCCTCCGTGGTCTCCTACCTGGTCGCGGCCGCGATGATGCACGACATCCCCACCAAGCAGCGCCTGCTCCAGGCCCCCGACACCGCCTCCCGCCTCCGCGACGAGCTGAAACTCCTTCGCTCGGAGACGGCGATCATCCGTAACCTGCCGTCACTGCCCGCGGCGGAGCTGACGCGGGCGCCGACGAGTCTGAACTGAGCCGGGATTTCCTGACATGCCGAAGAAGCCGAAGAAGCAGCAGCAGTCCGGGGGCGGCGGCACCCCGGCCACGGTGGCCCTGACCACGGCGGGGGTGGACTTCACGGTCCACTCCTACGACCACGACCCCGCCCACCCGTCCTACGGCGAGGAGGCGGCGGAGGCGATGGGCGTGTCCCCGGACCGTGTCTTCAAGACCCTGGTCGCCGACGTGGACGGCGCGCTCACGGTGGCGGTGGTCCCGGTGGCGGGCAGCCTGGACCTCAAAGCCCTGGCGACTGCGGTCGGCGGCAAACGCGCGGCGATGGCGGACCCGGCCCTCGCCGAGCGCACGACGGGCTACGTCCGCGGCGGCATCTCCCCGCTCGGCCAGCGCAAGAGACTCCCCACGGTCCTGGACGCGTCGGCCTCGGCCCACACCACCATCTGCGTCTCGGCAGGCCGCCGTGGCCTGGAGGTGGAGCTCACCCCGACCGCCCTCGCCACCCTCACGAACGCGACCCTGGCCCCCATCGGACGTGCGTGACCCCTCGACGAAGTCTCCGTGCTCGGTTAAGTACGGAAGACATGTCGAAGAAGACACGGAAAAGGAAGTGGCGCCTGAAGAAGGCCCGCTCGAACCACGGTCGCCGTCCGGCATAGGAACACGCGGGGCGCGGGCAACACGAAACCCCGACCGCACAGCTCCCCGCGCCCCACCCTCCACCCCGTCCGGCGTTCGAGGACGAGACCGGTCAGGCCGATGCGGGGGTGCGGGGGCGGCAGCCCCCGGAGCGGGGGGTCCAAGGGGGCCCACCCCCTGGAGGACGGGACGGGTAGGGGCGGCGGGGGCGAGAAAGCTACGCCGGCGGAGCGGCGTACGGGCCGTCCTCGTACGGCGGCTCCGGGTCCCGCGGACCGAACAGCGCCGTCAACCCCAGATGCACCACCAACGCCGACAACGACCACGCCAGCAACGCCCCCCTCGCCCCGAGCTTCAGCGGCGCCGAGAACGTCACCCCCTTGCCCACAGCCTCCGCATGGGCGATCACATCCTGCTCCGGCCCCAGCCACACCCCCAGCCGCCAGGCCAGCACGGACGCGAGCAGCCCCCCGACCCCCAGCCCCACCACCAGCGGCACACCGCCACGCCGCCGCCACAGAAACACCACGACCGCGCTCACGACCCCGAAGGCCAGCGCCAGCAGCGTGAACGTCCCGTCCACCCCCGCCGCCTGCTCCCCCTCGCTGTCCTTGAGGTAGACCGCCCAGCTCTTGCCGGACTGGTCCCCCACCAGCGGTACATGCGGCGCCAGCCACAGCCACAGCAGCCCGAGCAGCACACCACTCACCGCCACCGCGACGGCGATCACGGCGCCTTCCCGCAGTTCGGTCTTCATCCCGGGACCGTCCTGTCCGTACGCTGCGTACTGTCCGTACTCTCCCGCGGCCTCCCCGGCAGGCGGCGGCGCCTGCCAGGCCTGGTGCGAGGGCTGGTCGTGCGGCGGCGGAGGCGGCGTCAGCGGTGCGGTCACGATGCCATCGTGCCAGGTCGGCCTGTGGGGCGCGTCACCGGACGGCAGCCCTGCGGTACGCCCAGGTGGCGACGGCCAGCGAGACGACCCCCACCCCGGCGCACACCCCCAGGTCAGCGAGGACGACGGCCCAGTCGGGCCGCGCCCCGAAGGTGCGGGCGAAGGCCTCGACGCCGTACGTCGAAGGCAGCAGGTCGCGCGCGAACTGGATGATCCCCGGCATCCGGTCCGGCGGCAGCACCCCGAGCAGCAGCGCCGCGGACATGCCCAGCTGGCCGAGCAGTGTGGCGATCTCGGGCCGGGACGCGAGCAGCCCGCAGGCCGCCCCGAGCCCCGCCAGGGCGGCCCCGGCGAGCGGGATCACGGCGAGGAGGATCCACAGGTTCGCGAGCGGCAGCCCGAACAGCACGCATCCGAAGACGGCGGTCACCAGCGTCCCCGGCACGGTGAAGGAGGCGTACGCCGCGGCCGCCCCGAGCACCACCGAGGCCGGCGGCACGGGCAGCGTGGCGTAGTGGTCGAGCCCGCCGCTCGCCCGCAGCTGTCCGAAGTACTGCGCGAGCAGGTTCAGCGCCACGTAGGCCACCACGACCACCGCCGAGCCCGCCACCACGGACTGGGCCTCGCCCCGCGAGTCCACCACCCCGCGCATCATGATCATGATGCCGACGGACTGGAAGGTCGCGACGAACAGCAGCGGGATCCGCGCCACCCGGGCCCGGGACAGCTGCGCACGGTAGACGGCCACCAGCGACGGCCACAGCCGCGCACGCGGGCCCAGCTCGGCCACCGGGGCGTCCGGCGCCGTCTCCTCCACGGCCAGGGCACCGCCCGGCAGAACCTCCGCGGGTACGACACTCACGTCGCGCTGCTCCCTTTCCGTGCGGCACCTGCGGCCCGTACTGCTGCCGCGTCTTTCCGTACGCGCCTGGCCGCCGTCGTGTTCACCCTCACGCCTTCACCAGCCCCTGCCGTGCGGCGCCGCCCAGCGCCAGGTATACGTCCTCCAGGCTGGGCGTGGCGAGGGTGAAGTCGTCGAGGGCGGCGAAGGCGGCCCCGCCGGTCACCGTGGCGACGACGGCACGCGCCTCCTCGGGCGCGAGCCGCAGCGTCCAGCGCCGGCCGGACTCGACGGCACGCTCCCGCAGGACGGCCACCTCGGGCACCTCCAGCGGCGCCCGCTCCCGCCACACCAGCTCGACCCGGACCTCGCCGGCGACGCGTTCCTTGAGCCCGGCGGGGGTGTCGCAGGCGATGACCCGTCCCTGGTCGAGGACGGCGACCCGGTCGAGCACCGTCTCGGCCTCGATGACGTTGTGGGTGACCAGCACCACGGTGGCCCCCTGCTCGGCCCGCCGCCGGTCCACGGCGGCCCACACGGCCCGCCGGGCCACCGGGTCCATCCCGGTCGTCGGCTCGTCGAGCACGAGCAACGGCCGCTCCCCGACCAGCGCGGCGGCGAAACAGGCCAGCCGCCGCTGTCCTCCGGAGAGCTTCTTGAGCGCCCGCCCGGCGATGGGCGTCAGGCCCAGTTCCTCCAGCACGGCGTCGCGCTCGCTCCGGGCCTGCCGTACGTCCAGGCCGCGCAGCCGCCCGGTGGTCTCGGCCGCCAGGGACACGGTCAGCTCGTCGAGGGCGCTGGACTCCTGCCCGAGGTAGGCGAGGATCCGCGCGGCCCGCTCCGGATGCCGCACGATGTCGTGCCCGAGGATCTGGACGCTGCCCGCGTCCGGCCGCAGCAGCCCGGTGAGCTGCCGTACGAGCGTCGACTTGCCGGCCCCGTTCGGCCCGAGCAGCCCGAAGATCTCCCCGCGCCGGACATCGAGCTCCACCCCGTCGGTGGCCCGCACCTCGGGCACGGCGGGGGCGCCACGCCGCCCTCTGACCGCGGCGTAGGTCTTGGTCAGCCCACGCACGGCACACACGACGTCACCCTGCTGCCGAAGTGCCCGACCCACGCCCGTACTCACAAGGGACGAGACTACGGGGTCGCCCCCGTTTACTCGCCTTTGGGGCGCCCAGCTTCTTGACTCCGTAAGGACAGCGCCCCTGAAAGGGGCGCGGGGCCGTGTCAATTTGCGGCTGCCGCCGCGTGGGCGCGAACGACCCCCACCGGCCCGCAGCCGAAATCATCCCTCCGCCCTCCCTCAATCACTCCGCCGACGCATGCTCCCCGGCCCCCGCCGGCACATCGAACTCTCTCCAGAACCCCGCCCGAATGGCGTACCGGTCGTGCTCGTCGATCTGGTCGTCCTTGTGCGCCAGCAGCCCGAACCTCGCCGCGTACCGCAGCAGCTCCCCGTCGATCCGGTGCGGAATCCGCGGATACATCCCCGACAGCTTGTGCAGATGGCTCTGGTCGCCGAGCCGCGACATCCACCGCTTGGCGAACACCTGTCCGACCTCGTACGGATCTCCGCCGACGGTCGTGATGTCCTCCTCCCGGTCGGCCCACCGCTGCTCCGCAGTGGTCAGCTGCGCCAGCGTCGGCATGGAGGCCGCCTCCGCCGACTCCGCCGCACTCCCCGGCCGGTCCACCCACCCCTTGTCGGAGGACCACCGCAGGGTGGCCGTCGCCGGATGCTGGACCGGCTGCGCGCCCGGCGCGCCCGGCGCCCGCAGCGCGGCGAGGTCCTTGGGCGTCGGCACCCCCTTGGGCGTCGGCATCCGCTCCGGCGCCCCGTTCTCCGCCGCACCCGCCCCTGGCGCCCGGTCGGCGTCCTCGGGCACCGCCTCCGCCGCTGCCGCCAGCGAGGACTCGGGCAGCGGCGCCGAGAGGATCGCGGCGATCTCCGGCCGCGGCACCGGCGGCGGCGCACAGACCGCGGTCAGCTCCTTGGCCCGTACCGCCTGGGTGATCCACACCCGGTCCAGGACCCGCCGCTCGTCGGCCTCGGCGACCAGGTCCTCGGACTGGTTGTAGTCCCCGTCGGCGGCCTGCACGGCCCACAGGTGCACGGCGACCCCGTGCTCCTTGGCGGCCATCATGCCCGGCAGCAGGTCCCCGTCGCCGGTTACCAGCACCACGTCGGAGCAAGCCCGGTTCCTGGCCAGCTCGGTCAGCTCGGCGTGCATGGCCGCGTCCACGCCCTTCTGCGCCCAGCGTCCGTCGCTGCGGGTCAGCGCGCCGAGCCGGACGGTCACCCGGGGCATCACGCGCAGCCGGCGGTGTTCCGGCTGGGGAACACGGTCGGGGGCGCCGTCGAACCAGTAGATGCGCAGCAGTGGACGCTCGGTGTCGGACTCCGCGCGGTCGCGCAGCGCCTGGATGAGCGCGGCGTGGTCGACGGTGATCCGGGATCGGGAGGGCTCACCGGCGAGGAGACTGGCGGCGGCACCCAGCAGATACCCGGCGTCCACCAGGACGATGCAGCGGTCCACGCGACTCACCCTCTTTCCGGGAGGTTTGCTTTCGGGGCTTCCTTCGAGTCTGCCCGACCACGCGGGGGTTAACGGCCCGAACTCGATCTTCGGCGTGGCGTTTCGGGACCTTGCTCTCCGACAAGCCCTGTTACACACGGTAATTATCCGAAATGCGTCTGTTGTCAGCCTATGTGAATCTGAATTCGGCCCCTAGATCCCCCACAGGAGGCAGATCACCATGGCCAAGAACAAGAACCGCAAGGGTGGCTCTCAGAACCGCACCTCGCAGACCGAGCAGACCCACGAGCACCCGCAGCGTACGTCGACGGAGTCCCAGGACTCACCGGTGTCGCACATCCAGGGCAGCCCTGCGGACGTTGCGAAGAAGAAGCAGAAGAGCTTCGGCCACAACTGAGCGGACTGACCAGGTCCCACCGGGCTGTTGAAGCCCAGGCACGCAGGAGGGGCGCACCCGTTGAGGGTGCGCCCCTTCCGCGCGCGTACGACCGTTCGTACGGGGTGAGGCCTAGCCGGCCAGGCAGGACGGGCCGAGCAGCACCTTGAGGTCGCCGAACAGCGCCGGGTCCGGCTTCACCCGGTGCCGGTCGAGGCGCAGCACGGTGGTCTTGGTCGGGCCCTGGAGCTTGATCCGGACCTCGCTGTCACCCTTGTGGTGGCTGAGGATCTCGCCGAGGCGGCTGACCATCGGCGGGGTGACCCGGGTGGCGGGGATGGTGAGGATCACGGGCGCGTTGGTGCCTGCGTTGGAGAGATCCGGGACCGCCAGTTCCATCCCCACCAGCCGGGGCACGTCCTCGCGCTTGTCGAGGCGGCCCTTGACGAACACCACCGCGTCCTCGACGAGTTGGGTCGAGATCAGCTGGTAGCTCGCCGGGAAGAACATGCACTCGATGGAGCCCGCGAGGTCCTCGACGGTGGCGATCGCCCAGGCGTTGCCCTGCTTGGTCATCTTGCGCTGGAGACCGGAGATGATGCCGCCGATGGTGACCACCGCGCCGTCCGCGTGCTCGCCGCCGGTGAGCTGGGCGATGCCCGCGTCGGCCTTGTCGGAGAGCACGTGCTCCAGGCCGAAGAGCGGGTGGTCGGAGACGTAGAGACCGAGCATCTCCCGCTCCTGGGCGAGCAGATAGGTCTTGTCCCACTCCTCGGTGGTGAACTCGACGTCCAGTCCGAAGCCGGGCTCGCTGCTCTCCTCCTCGCCCATGCCGCCGAAGAGGTCGAACTGGCCCTCGGCCTCCTTGCGCTTGACCGCGACCACGTTGTCGATCATCGAGTCGAAGTGCGCGGTGAGGCCCTTGCGGGTGTGCCCCAGGGCGTCGAAGGCGCCCGCCTTGATCAGCGACTCCGTGGTCCGCTTGTTGCAGGCGACCGCCTCGACCTTGTCGAGGTAGTCGGGGAAGGAGCCGTACTTGCCCTTGGCCTTGCGGCTCCTGATGATCGAATCCACCACGTTCGTGCCGACGTTGCGGACGGCTTCGAGGCCGAAGAGGATCACGTCGTCGCCCTGCGCGGCGAAGTTGTGCACCGACTCGTTGACGTTCGGCGGCAGCACCTTGATGCCCATGCGCCGGCACTCGTTGAGGTAGACGGCCGACTTGTCCTTGTCGTCCTTGACCGAGGTGAGCAGACCGGCCATGTACTCGGCGGGGTGGTTCGCCTTGAGGTAGGCGGTCCAGTACGAGACCAGGCCGTACGCGGCGGAGTGCGCCTTGTTGAACGCGTATCCGGCGAACGGGACCAGCACGTCCCACAGGGCCTGGATGGCCTCGTCGCTGTAGCCGTTCTTCTGGGCGCCGGCCTGGAAGATGGTGAAGTTCTTGGCCAGTTCGTCGGGCTTCTTCTTGCCCATCACGCGGCGCAGGATGTCGGCCTCGCCGAGCGAGTACCCGGCGATGATCTGGGCGGCCTTCTGTACCTGCTCCTGGTAGACGATCAGGCCGTAGGTGACGGCCAGGACCTCTTCGAGGGGCTCCTCCAGCTCCTTGTGGATCGGGGTGATCTCCTGGAGCTTGTTCTTGCGGAGCGCGTAGTTGGTGTGCGAGTCCATGCCCATCGGGCCCGGACGGTAGAGCGCGGAGACGGCGGAGATGTCTTCGAAGTTGTCGGGCTTCATCAGGCGCAGCAGCGAGCGCATGGGGCCGCCGTCGAACTGGAAGACGCCCAGGGTGTCACCGCGCTGGAGCAGTTCGAAGGTCTTCGGATCGTCGAGCGGCAGGGCCAGCAGGTCGAGGTCGATGCCCTTGTTGGACTTCACCATCTTGACGGCGTCGTCCATGATCGTCAGGTTGCGCAGGCCGAGGAAGTCCATCTTCAGCAGGCCGAGCGACTCGCACTGCGGGTAGTCCCACTGCGTGATGGTCACGCCGTCCGTGTGCCGCACCCAGATCGGGGCGTGGTCGACGATGGGCTCGCTGGACATGATCACGCCGGCGGCGTGCACGCCCATCTGCCGCACCAGGCCCTCGACGCCCTTCGCGGTGTCGATGACCTTCTTGACGTCCGGCTCGTTCTCGTACATCCCGCGGATCTCGCCGGCCTCGTTGTAGCGCGGGTGCGAGGGGTTGGTGATGCCGTCCAGGTCGATGCCCTTGCCGAGGACGTCGGCGGGCATCGCCTTGGTGAGGCGGTCGCCCATCGCGTACGGGTAGCCCAGCACGCGCGCGGAGTCCTTGATGGCGTTCTTGGCCTTGATCTTGCCGTAGGTGCCGATCATGGCGACCTTGTCGGCGCCGTACTTCTCGGTCACGTACCTGATCACCTCGACGCGCCGACGCTCGTCGAAGTCGATGTCGACGTCGGGCATGGAGACGCGCTCGGGGTTCAGGAACCGCTCGAAGATCAGGCCGTGCGGGATCGGGTCCAGGTCGGTGATGCCCATGGCGTAGGCGACGATCGAGCCGGCCGCGGAACCTCGGCCGGGGCCGACCGCGATGCCGTTGTTCTTGGCCCACATGATGAAGTCCGCGACGACGAGGAAGTAGCCCGGGAACCCCATCTGGATGATGACGTCCAGCTCGTACTCGACCTGCTTCTGGCGGTCGTCCGGGACCCCGCCGGGGAAGCGGCGGTCCATGCCCCGGCGGACCTCCTCCTTGAACCAGGTGACCTCGGTGTAGCCGTCGGGGATGTCGAACTTCGGCATGAGGTTCTTCGCCTCGAACATGCCGGTGGTGTCGACCATCTCGGCGATCAGGAGGGTGTTGGCGCAGCCCTCCTGCCAGGCGTCCGAGGAGTCGACGGCGTACATCTCGTCCGTGGACTTCAGGTAGTAGCCGGTGCCGTCGAACTTGAAGCGGTCCGGGTCGGAGAGGTTCTTGCCGGTCTGGATGCACAGCAGGGCGTCGTGAGCGGTCGCCTCGTGCGCGTACGTGTAGTGCGAGTCGTTCGTCACCAGCGGCGGGATGCCGAGCTTCTTGCCGATCTCCAGGAGGCCGTCGCGGACCCGGTGCTCGATCTCGATGCCGTGGTCCATCAGCTCCAGGAAGTAGCGGTCCTTGCCGAAGATGTCCTGGTAGTCGGCGGCCGCCTTCAGCGCCTCGTCGTACTGCCCGAGACGCAGCCGGGTCTGGAGCTCGCCGGAGGGGCAGCCGGTGGAGGCCACGATCCCCTCGGACCACTGGGCGATGGTCTCCTTGTCCATCCGGGGCCACTTCTGCAGCCAGCCCTCGGCGTACGCGTCCGAGGAGAGCCGGAAGAGGTTGTGCAGGCCCGTGCTGTTCACGGCCCACATCGTCTTGTGGGTGTAACCGCCGGAACCGGAGACGTCGTCCCGCTTCTGGTGCGGCTGGCCCCACTGGATCTTGCGCTTGTTGCGCCGGGACTCGGGGGCGACGTACGCCTCGATCCCGATGATCGGGGTGACCCCGGCCTTCTTCGCCGTATGGAAGAAGTCGTACGCCCCGTGGAGGTTGCCGTGGTCGGACATGGCGATGTGCGTCATGCCCATCTCGTTGCAGGCGTTGAACATGTCCTTGAGCCGCGCGGCACCGTCCAGCAGCGAGTACTGGGTGTGGACGTGCAGGTGCGTGAAGGGCGGCTTTGACACGGTTTCGGCCTCCGAGGGAAAACAGGCGTCGACGATCGTCCGACCGGCTGCGGACGGTCTGGTGGGACAGCGGAATCCTATGCCTCGGCACTGACACCGGGCGGCCTGCCCCGCGTACCTTCGTGCCAAGAAAGCGGGCACTCCCGGGGACCTTCGCACGTTGGTCCGGGCGAGAGATCCGCGCCACATGTCAGGCACCACCCGTACCAGGAGGCACCCAGCGATGCCGGTCCCCCAGCTCAACGGCGAGCAGCGCGGCGAGGAGATCCTCGCCGTCTTCGACACCGCCTTCGGCGAGCTCCTGGCCGCCGACCCGGCCGCGTTCCGCGTGAAGTTCCGGAAGATGGCGGCCTCGGCCTTCGCCTTCTACCGGGGCACGGCCGCGCTCTTCTACCACGACCTGGACGCGGAGACCGCAGGGCGGGGTGGTGGGAGGACGTCTGCCCTGGGCGGCGGTCGGATATACACCGGTCCGTACCTCGACGAGCGCACCTCGCGCGTGTGGATCCACGGCGACCTGCACGCGGAGAACTTCGGCACGTACATGGACTCCAACGGCCGCCTGGTCTTCAACGTCAACGACTTCGACGAGGCCTACGTCGGCCCGTTCACCTGGGACCTGAAGCGCTTCGCCGCCTCCGTCGCGCTGATCGGGTACGCGAAGGCGCTCGGCGACGAGCAGATCACCGAGCTGGTCGAGGTGTACGCGGAGGCGTACCGCGAGCGCATCCACGCGCTGGCGACGGGCGCGAAGAGCGACGAGGTGCCGCCGTTCACCCTGGACACCGCCGAGGGCCCGCTGCTCGGCGCGCTCCGCGCGGCCCGCTCGCTGACCCGTTTCGAGCTGCTGGACTCGATGACGGAGATCCGCGACTGGGAGCGTCGCTTCGCCTCCGGCGGCGGCTCCATCGAGCTGGACGCCGCCACCCGCTACAAGGTCCTGGCCGCCTTCGACGGCTACCTGGAGACCCTCCCCGAGTCGTCCCTGTCCCGTCCGGACTCCTACCGCGTGAAGGACGTCGTGGGCCGCCGCGGGATCGGCATCGGCTCGGCCGGCCTGCCGTCGTACAACATCCTCCTGGAGGGCGCCACGGACGCCCTGGAGAACGACGTGGTGATCTACATCAAGCAGGCGCAGACCCCGGCCGTCTCCCGGCACGTCACGGACCCGGCGATCCGGGACTACTTCCAGCACGAGGGCCACCGCACGGTGATCTCGCAGCGCGCCCTGCAGGCGCACGCCGACCCGTGGCTGGGCTGGACCGAGCTGGACGGCGC
Organism: Streptomyces hyaluromycini; assembly: GCF_002217755.1. GTDB lineage: Bacteria > Actinomycetota > Actinomycetes > Streptomycetales > Streptomycetaceae > Streptomyces > Streptomyces hyaluromycini. The sequence continues at coordinate 333,896 of NZ_BCFL01000018.1, forward strand.
GGGGCAGCTGGTCGCCGAGGTGTCGCCGTACGCGGTGGACCTGGACTGGAGCGACCTCGACGACCCGGAGGAGATCGCGGCGGTCGTCGCCGACCTCGGCCGGGCCACGGCGTCCATGCACTCGGCGGCCGACGACCAGTCCGGCGAGTCCCTGGTGCCGTTCTCCACCGAGCGGGCCATCGACGCGGCGATCGCCGCCGACGAGGACGGCTTCGCGGGCCTGCTCACCGACTTCGCGCACAGCTACGGCGCACGCGCGCGTGCCGACCACCAGATCTTCGTCGACCTCTTCCGCAACGGCCGCATTCCAGGGCTTTGACATGCTCCCTGACTAAGGTCCAGGGAATCCGGCCTGGGTCGTCCGACCCTTCCGGGTGCTTCCTGCTTCACCGCGCTGTGCGGGCACGTGTGCCCGTCTTACCGGCGCTCCACAGGCGTTTGACGTCTCCACCCGTCCGGCGGCGACGATACGACGTCCTTCGACAAGGACGTTATTGCTTGCGTTGTGGTCGCGGTCGTGCACGGTGTGGCACTCACTGCACGTCCACTCCCGGACGTTCAGCGGCTTGGGACCGTCCCGGAATCCGCAAGCCGAACAGACTTGCGAGGACGGGAAAGCACGGTCCACCTTCACGAAGGTACGGCCGTGCCTGACCGCCTTGTACTCCAGCATCCCTACGAACGAGGACCATCCCGCGTCGTGCACCGACTTGGCGAGCCGGGTACGCCCCAAGCCGGACACCAGGAGGTCTTCCACATACACCGCTTGGTTATCACGGATGATCTGCGTGGATGCCTTGTGGTGAAAGTCCCGGCGCCGGTCGGTGACCTTGGCGTGCTGGCGTGCGACCTTGATACGAGCCTTGGCCCGGTTCTTCGATCCCTTGATCTTGCGGGACAGCTCCCGCTGGAGGCGCCTGAGCTTCTTCTCCGCCCGACGCAGGAAGCGCCGGCTGTCGATCTTCGTCCCATCGGACAGGACAGCAAAAGCGGACAGGCCGAGGTCGATACCGCACTCCGTCTCCACCTCCGGGAGGATGGACGGCTCGGTGTCGACGACGAAGCTGAGGAAGTACCGGCCGGAGCTGTCCTTGGTGACGGTCAAGGACGTGGGCGCGGCCGGAAGCCTGCGGGACCACTTGACCTTGAGATCGCCGACCTTGGCCACGTACACCGTGCCATTCTCCTGGAGGGAGAAGGCGTTGGTGTTGAGGCGGATCGACTGACGGGTGTCCCTCTTCGACTTGTAGCGCGGGGGACCGACCTTGCTGCCCTGCCGCTTGCCCTTGACTGATTCGAAGAAGTTCCTGTAAGCGGCATCCAGGTCCCGCAGAGACTGTTGGAGCACGACTGCCGACACGTCGGCGAGCCAGGCGCGTTCCTTGGTGCGCTTGGCCTTGGTGATACGAAGCCGGGACAGCTCCGCCGACTTCACATACGGCAGCCCCGCCGCATGCGCTTCCTTCCGGTCACGCAGACAGTCGTTCCACACCACACGGGCACACCCGAACGCACTAGCCAGCGCACGGCGCTGGGAGGCGTCCGGGTAGGCCCGGTAGTTGTAGCGGAGCTGCACACCGATCACCGTATTGATGCTGTACCACCGCTCGCACCGGAAGATCACATTCCATTTAAATTGCACGTGAAGTGAACAAAGGTGTTCGAGGTCTCAGCAACACCGAGTGACCGACCGGATGCCCGTGCCGCGATGCGCGGGCATCCGGTGGCCGCCCTCACACTTCTGCGCGCGCTGCGGCGGAGCGCCCTGACGATCACCGGCGAGAACGTCGCACGACAAGAAGCACCCGCGCCAGCCTGCAGGTCAGACCTGCCTTGGGGTACGCTCCACCCTCGGTATGAACCCCAACGCTTTCAAGCAACGCCACCAGTAACCTTCGCGGATTCACAGGGCCCTTTTAGGAGTCCCCTACATGAGTACGTGACAGACTCTCCACCGCTATGGACATATCCGGGACTCAGCTCAGAGCCGTGCGCGCGGCGCTGTTCACGGCCTTCGTCGTGACGCTCAGCACCGCGTCGCACGTGCTGCTGTCCCGGGCCCCGCTGCCGTTCACGACGGTGGCCGCGGTCGCCGCCGGCGTGTTCGTCACTGCTTACGCGCTGGCGGGCCGCGAGCGCGGCTTCGGCCGGATCGCGGCCCTGCTGATCCCGCTGGAGCTGGCCGCCGACACGGTCTTCACCACCGGCCAGCACGCCTGTTACGGCCGGGCCGGCGGCCCCATCGCCGGCCCGCTGCGCGCCGTCGGCCTCGACGTGCTCTGCCACGGCGGCACGGTCGGCACCCCGCTGGTCCGGATGACCGGCGGCTCCCGCGCCGCCACGGCCCTCGCGCACGCCGACCCGGCCGCTGCCTGGCTGCTGCTCGCCGCGCACGTCTGCGTCGGTCTGCTCGCCGCGGCCTGGCTGCGCCGCGGCGAGCGCGCCCTGACCCAGCTGCTGCGCGCCGTCGCCGCCACCACCTTCCGCCCGCTGCTGCTCGCGGTCGCCGCGGGCACGGTCCGGCAGGCTCCGGTACGACGCCTGCCGCGCCCGGCGCCGCGCCCGGCCGCCGCCCGCGGCCTGCTCCTCGTGCACTCCCTGGGACGGCGCGGACCGCCGTGCTCCGGGGCGCTCGCCCTGTCCTTCGTCTGAGCGCCTCTTCCACCCGAGCACGTCCCTCGTCCGAGTACTCCGAGTACGACGAGTCCCCCACACGTATCCCGCGTACGACATGTGCGCGTCCCCTATGGAGATCACCAACATGAGCAAGCGGAACAGCGCAGCTGCCAAGAACGCGGCCCGGGAGCGGCTGCGCGCCGAGCGCGAGAAGCAGGCCAAGCGTGCCAAGGTCAGGCGGCAGCTCATCGTGGCCAGTTCGGTCGTGGCCGTACTGGCCGCGGCGGGCGGCATAGGCTACGCCGTCGTCCAGGCCAACAAGCCCAGCTACTGGAACGGCCTGAAGGACGCCAAGGTCGTCACCCCGGCCAACACCACCGGCACCAAGGGCACCACGGTCGTCATCGGCAAGGCGAGCGCCAAGAAGACCCTCAAGATCTACGAGGACCCGCGCTGCCCGATCTGCGCCCAGTTCGAGCAGACCGTCGGCTCGACCGTGAAGAAGGACATCGACGACGGCAAGTTCAAGATCGAGTACATCGGTGGCACGTTCATCGACGACAAGGACAACGGCGAGGGCTCCAAGAACGCGCTGAGCGCCATGGGCGCCGCGCTGAACATCAGCCCCGAGGCGTTCCTCGAGTACAAGACCGCGCTGTACTCGACCAAGTGGCACCCGGACGAGACCACCGACAAGTTCAAGGACGACTCGTACCTCATCAAGGTCGCGAACACGGTCCCCGCGCTGAAGAACAACACGAAGTTCGACGACGCCGTCAAGAAGGGCACCTACGACGCCTGGGCGATGGCCATGTCGAACCTCTTCAACACCAACAAGGACGGCGTGACGGGCACCCCGAGCTTCGTCATGAACGGCAAGATGCTGACGGCCGACTCCAGCGGCAACCCGCCGATGACGGTCGACGCCTTCAACACCGTGGTGGACGCGGCGCTCAAGGCGTGACCCGGGTCCCTGCGCACAGGGCCCGGACCGCCTCCGCGTGAAGAGCAGGCGAACTTTTATTTGTTCGCCTGCTCTTGTCCATACTGGTCAGTAACCTCATCGGACGTGACCAGTCGATACCGATCAACTCAGGCCTCCGAGGGTGCCAACTCCCTCGCCCCCCGCCGCCGTACGGTCGTCAAGGCCGCGGCGGCGACCGCTGTCCTGGCCGCCCCGCTGGCCGCCGCGCTGCCGGCCCGGGCCGCCTCGGACGCGCCCGCCTTCCTGCACGGCATCGCCTCCGGCGACCCGCTGCCCGACGGCGTCCTGCTGTGGACCCGGGTGACGCCGACCGCCGAAGCGACTCCCGGTTCCGGGGTCGGCCCGGACACCGAGGTCAGCTGGGTCGTCGCCACCGACAAGGCGCTCACGAACGTGGTCTCGAAGGGCTCCACCACCGCGACCGCCGCCTCCGACCACACCGTCAAGGCCGACATCCGCGGCCTGGCCCCGGCCACCGACTACTGGTTCCGCTTCTCGGCCGGCTCCACGGACTCCCCGGTGGCACGCACCCGCACCGCGCCGGCGACGGACGCCACCGTCTCGGGCCTGCGCTTCGGCGTGGTCTCCTGCGCCAACTGGGAGGCCGGCTACTTCGCCTCCTACCGCCATCTGGCCGCCCGCAACGACCTGGACGCCTGGCTGCACCTGGGCGACTACATCTACGAGTACGGCACCGGCGAGTACGGCACCCGCGACACCGTCGTCCGTGAGCACGCGCCCACCCACGAGATCATCACACTCGCGGACCACCGCATACGGCACGGCAAGTACAAGACCGACACCGATCTGCAGGCCCTGCACGCCAAGGCGCCGGTCGTCGCGATCTGGGACGACCACGAGTTCGCCAACGACTCCTGGTCCGGCGGCGCCGAGAACCACACCGAGGGCACCGAAGGCACCTGGACGGCCCGTCAGGCCGCCGCCAAGCAGGCCTACTTCGAGTGGATGCCGGTCCGCCCGGCCATCGCCGGCACCACCTACCGCCGGCTGCGCTTCGGCAAGCTCGCCGACCTCTCCCTGCTCGACCTGCGCTCCTTCCGCTCCCAGCAGGTGTCCACGGGCAGCGGCTCGGTCGACGACCCGGACCGCACCATCACCGGCCGCGCCCAGCTCGACTGGCTGAAGGCCGGGCTGAAGGCCTCCGACACCACCTGGCGGCTGGTCGGCAACTCGGTGATGATCTCGCCGTTCGCCATCGGCTCGCTCTCCGCCGACCTGCTCAAGCCGCTCGCCAAGCTGCTCGGGCTGCCCCAGGACGGCCTCGCCCTCAACACCGACCAGTGGGACGGCTACACCGACGACCGCCGCGAGCTGCTGGCCCACCTGCGCTCCAACGCGATCTCCAACACCGTCTTCCTGACCGGCGACATCCACATGGCGTGGGCCAACGATGTGCCGGTGGACGCCGGTACCTACCCGCTGTCGGCCTCCGCCGCCACGGAGTTCGTGGTCACCTCGGTGACCTCCGACAACCTGGACGACATCCTCAAGGTCTCCCCGGGCGTCGTCTCCACGCTCGCCGCGCCGGTCATCCAGCTGGCCAACCGGCATGTCCACTGGGTCGACACCGACCGGCACGGCTACGGCATCCTGGACATCACGGCCGCGCGGGCGCAGATGGACTACTACGTCCTCTCCGACAAGACGAAGGCCGACGCCACCTCGGCCTGGGAGCGGTCGTACCGCACGCGCAGCGGCACCCAGAAGGTCGAGCGCACCTACGACCCGGTGTAACCGTCACCTACAGCGTGTCGAGGAAGCCGAGTGCCACCCGCCAGGTGGCCTCGGCGGCCTCCTCGTCGTAGTCCGGCAGACCAGGGTCGGTGTAGAGGTGACCGGCCCCCGCGTACCGGTAGATCTCCACATCGGCGCCGGCCCGGCCCATCTGCAGATACCAGGCGCTCAGCCAGTCGTCCGTCTCGAAGGCGTCCGGCTCGGCCACGTGCAGCTGCACCGGCAGGTCGTCCACCGAGGCGCTCGGCGCGATGTCCGACGTGCCGTGCAGAAGCAGCAGCCCCCGCGCCCGCTCGTCGCCCAGCGCCAGCGTCTGTGCGATCGAGGCGCCCAGCGAGAACCCGGCGTACACCAGCCCGCGCTCCGAGTACGGCGCCGCCGCCAGCACGGCCCGCTTCAGCAGCTCGTCCTTGCCGATCGACTCGTTGAACTCCATGCCCTCCTCGACCGTGTCGAACGTGCGACCCTCGAACAGGTCCGGCGTCCACACCTCGTGCCCCGCGGCACGCAGCCTGTCGGCGGCCGCGCGCACCGCGGGCCTGAGGCCATAGGTCGAGTGAAAGAGCATGATGTTCATGCGCCCATGGTGCCAGCCACCACCGACAACACCCGCCGTACCCGGCGCGCCGACCGCTCCGGCCACGACCGTGACGCCCTTGTCACCGGGCGGCATGTTCAGAACCCCGCAGATCCGGTTACGTTCGGGTCCATGGAGATGGAGAACGTACTCCGCCCGCTGATCGTGGTCGGCGGCGCCGTCGTCCTCACCCTGCTGATCGGCTGGGCGACCGACCTGCTGCTGCGCAAGGCCGACGCACGGCACAGCGAGACACCCCTGTGGGGCCTGCTGCGCCGCGCCCGCGTCCCCTACCAGCTGGTGCTCTGCGCGGCCCTGCTCAGAGGGTCCTATGCCCAGGCCGAGCTGATCCTGAAGCACCGGGTCGCCGCCGGCCAGGTCCTGACCCTGGTGCTGATCGGGTCGGTCGCCTGGCTGGTGGTGCGGATCGCCGGGGCCGTCGTGGAGTCGACCTACACCCGCTACGCCCGCGCCCACCACGACGCGGCCCGGGTCCGCCGGGTGCGTACCCAGGTGTCGCTGATCATGCGGGTGGTGACGGCGATCGTCGGCGTGATGGCCGTGGCGGCGATGCTGCTGACCTTCCCTGCGATGCGCGCGGCCGGTGCCTCGCTGCTGGCCTCCGCCGGAATCCTCGGCATCGTCGCCGGTGTGGCCGCCCAGTCCACGCTGGCGAACATGTTCGCCGGTCTGCAGATCGCCTTCGGCGACATGGTGCGCCTCGGAGACACGGTCGTGGTCGACGGCGAGTGGGGCACGGTCGAAGAGATCACCCTGACCTTTCTGACGGTACGGACCTGGGACGAGCGCCGGATCACCATGCCGGTGTCGTACTTCACCTCCAAACCCTTCGAGAACTGGTCGCGGGGCACCCCGCAGATGACCGGGACCGTCTACTGGCACCTCGACCACTCGGCACCGATCGAGCCGATGCGCGAGAAGCTCCGGGACATCCTGCGGGAGTGCCCGGCCTGGGACGGGCGGGACCACGGGCTGGTGGTCACCGACAGCACACCGAACACCATCCAGGTGCGCGCGCTGGTGACCGCCAAGGACGCGGACGACGTCTGGAAGGTCCGGGTGACCGTCCGCGAGCAGATGATCACCTGGCTGAACGCGGAGCACCCGTACGCCCTGCCCCGGGTCAACACCGCCGACGCCGTCCTGCCACCGGGCGGGATCATCCCCTCCCAGGACGGGGCGGCGGCCGCGGCCGGCCGGCGGCTGCACGAACCGCCCCGCACCGGCCGCGACTGAGGCCGTACCTCAGTGGCCGCGCTCGGCGCCGCCGTTGACCTGGATGATCTGCGAGGTGACGTGCCCGGCGGCCGGGGAGGCCAGCCAGTGCAGGGTGGCGGCGACGTCACCGGGTGTGCCGGCCCGCCCGGTCGCCGTCTCGGCCACAAGCTGCTCCCGCCGGGCCTCCGCCACCGGCCCGCCGAAGAAGTCGGTGTCCTCGGTGTACCCGGGCGCGACCACGTTCACGGTGACCCCGCGCGGCCCCAACTGCCGGGCCAGGTCATGGGCATAGGGGTGCAGAGCGGCCTTGGAGGCGGCGTACGACCCGGTACCCGAGCCCCGGAAGGCCGCTATGGAACTGATGAACAGCACCCGCCCGCCGGGGTCGGCGAGCCGGTCCTTCAACGCCTCCGTGAGCAGGACGGAGGTCAGCGTGTTCTGCCGGAAGTTGCCGGTCCAGTTGCGCGCGGCGGCGTCGAGCGGATCGCCGGCATCCGCGTCGGCCGCGCGCGCCGCGTTTCCTCCGGCGCTGTGAACGAGCACATCGACGGTCCCGAACTCCTCGGCGACGAACCGTGCGACTGCGCGCACCTGTTCCGGTTCGGCCAGATCGGCGGCGTACACCTCCGCCCCCGGCACCCCCGCCTTCTCCAGCACCTCTCTGCGCCGCCCGAGCAGCAGCACCCGATCCCCGTCCCCGGCGAACACCCGCGCGGCCGCGAGCCCGATCCCGGTCCCTCCACCACTGATCACAATGTTCCGAGCCATGATCCGAGACTACGAGCGGAGAGCCGACGGCGCCTGTGGCTGTCCACAGGTGCCATATTTTTGTATTACCGCTGCCACACGTGACCGACAGACCACGCAGGGCCGAGCGACCACGGCCGACCGGCCGCCGACGGTGCTCGGCCCCCGCGCCGGACGCCCGCCCTTCGAGCAACCGAACGGGCGATGCGCGGGTGGGCGAACTAGCGCAGGCTGCGGACGTCCAGGTGGCGCAGCACCCGGTCCACGATCTCCGGATCCGCCCCCGGTTCGCTCCGCGCCGCCAGCACCTCGTGCCGTGCCGCGCTCAGCATCTCCTGCTGGATCCGCCGCAGCCTCTTCAGCCGCCGCATCCGCTTCTCGTGGCCCTCCCGCCGCTCGTCCTCCACCACGTCGGGACTGATCCGGAACCCGATCTCGAAGGCCCGCCGCAACATCTGCTCCGTCACGTCCTCCGGCAACTCCTCGACCTGCTCGATCTCCTTCAGGCGCCGCCGTGCCGCCTTCGCCGCCCGTACCGCCAGCTCCTTCTCGATCTCCTTCTCGCGGTCGGTGTCGGCCCGTACCCCCAGCCGCTTCACCAGCCACGGCAGGGTCAGCCCCTGGAGCACCAGCGTCGCCATGATCACGCCGAAGGCGATGAAGACGATCTCGTCCCGGTCCGGGAACGCCGACCCGTCGTCCGTCTTCAGGGGGATGGCCAGGGCCAGCGCCACCGACGCCACCCCGCGCATCCCGGCCCACCACATCACGATGGTCTCCCGCCAGCTGGTCGGGATCTCCTCGTCGTAGTCCCGCCGGGCGTGCAGCCGCTTGGTCAGCCAGGTCGCCGGCAGCAGCCACACCAGCCGGACCAGGACGACCACGCCGACGATCGTGGCCGCCCAGCCGAGCATCTCGCTCCAGCGGCCGGCCGCCGTGCGGATCGCGTTGTGCAGCTCCAGGCCGATCAGCCCGAAGGCGACTCCGGTGACGAGCGTGTCGACGATGTCCCAGAAGGTGTAGCCGGCCAGCCGGGTCATCACGTCGTCGGCGTCGGTGGCGTACTCGGCGATGAACAGCGCGGTGGTGAGCACGGCGAGCACCCCGGAGCCGTGCAGTTCCTCGGCGATGACGTAGGAGGCGTACGGGACGATCAGGGTCAGGCCGATCTGCAGGGTCGCGTCGCCGAGGATGTCCATCAGCCGGTTCGCGCCCCAGCCGAGCACCAGTCCCACGACGACCGCGACCACGGCGGACAGCAGGAAGTCCAGCCCGGCCCGCCACGGCGAGAACGTGCCGCTGACCACGGCGGCGATGGCGACGTGGTAGAGAACGATGGCCGTGACGTCGTTGAAGAGGCCCTCGCCCTCCAGGATCGACACCAGCCGGCGCGGCAGCCCGAGCTGTCCGGCGACGGCGGTCGCGGCGACCGGGTCGGGCGGGGCGACCAGCGCGCCCAGCGCGACCGCGGCGGCGATCGGCAGTCCGGGCACGATCGCGTTGGCGACGACGGCCACGCACAGCGTCGTGACGAAGACCAGGGCCACGGCGAGCAGGAAGATCGGCCGTTTGTTGGCCGTGAACTGCCGCCAGGAGGTCCGCCGTACGGCGGCGTAGAGCAGCGGCGGCAGCAGGCCGGGCAGGATCAGCTCGGGCGGGATGTTCACGTTCGGCACGAAGTCGGCCACCGCGAGGACGATCCCGAACAGCGTCATCAGCACGGGCGCCGGCAGTCCGAGCCGGTCTCCCACCGGAACACTCACCAGGGCCCCGAGCAGCAGCACGAACAGCAGGGCCAACTGATCCACGGCCAGCGCTCCGGGAAGATCGACGACGCAACGGCAGCCTCAAGCGTGCCACGGCGGCCTCCCGGCCCGCGTATCTGCGACGCGCCCTTTTTGCCTGCCGCAACGACGATCGGCTCTGGCCGGCCACGACGGCGATCGGCTTTCGTCCGCCACGTCGGCGATCGGCTTTCGTCCGCCACGTCGGCGATCGGCTTTCGTCCGCCACGTCGGCGATCGGCTTTCGTCCGCCACGTCGGCGATCGGCTTTCGTCCGCCACGTCGGTGATCGGCCACGGCGCCGCAGCCCGCGGCGCCGGACGACCGCCGCCGTCCCTCGCCGTCTCCCCCGCCACCGTCCCTCGCCGTCCCCGGCTACAAAGCCCTGCGCATCCCCCGGTGCGGGATGCCCGCCTCCTCGTACTCCGGGCCGTAGGGCTCGTAGCCCAGCCGCTCGTAGAAGCCCAGCGCGTGGGTCTGCGCGTGCAGGTCCACGGCGGTCAGGCCACGCGCGCGTGCGGCCTCCTCGATGGCCCGGACGAGGGCGACACCGATACCGAGGCCGCGGGCCTCCTGGGAGACCGCGAGCCGGCCGAGCGAGCCGAGGGACGGGTCGCCGCCGGTCTTCGCCGCGGCCGGCTCGCCGTACAGCAGCCGGCCGGTGCCGAGCGGTACGCCGTCCGCGCGGACCGCCAGGACATGCACGGCGACGGGGTCGTACTCGTCGTACTCCAGGTCCTCGGGGACGCCCTGCTCGGCCACGAAGACCTGCTTGCGCACCGCGAAGCACGCCTCCAGGTCGGCGGGGTCCCCGGCGACCCGCACCGCGTACGCGCGCGTGCTCATCCGTACGTCTCCTCGCGGACCTGGCCGAGCGCCTGCTGCAGGTCGGCCGGGTACTCGCTCTCGAACTCGGCCCACTCGCCGTCCCCGGGGTGCTCGAAACCGAGCCGGACCGCGTGCAGCCACTGGCGGGTGAGGTGCAGCCGCTTGGCGAGCGTCGGGTCGGCGCCGTAGGTCAGGTCGCCGACGCAGGGGTGGCGGTGGGCGGCCATGTGGACGCGGATCTGGTGGGTGCGGCCGGTCTCCAGCTTCACGTCGAGCAGGGAGGCCGCGCGGAACGCCTCGACGAGGTCGTAGTGGGTCACGGAGGGCTTGCCGTCGGCCGTGACCGCCCACTTGTAGTCGTGCTGCGGGTGGCGGCCGATGGGGGCGTCGATGGTGCCGCTGGTCGGGTCGGGGTGGCCCTGGACGAGCGTGTGGTAGCGCTTGTCGACCGTGCGCTCCTTGAACTGGCGCTTCAGCGACGTGTACGCCCGCTCCGACTTGGCGACCACCATCAGGCCCGACGTGCCGACGTCGAGGCGGTGCACGATGCCCTGGCGCTCGGCGGCGCCGGAGGTGGAGATCCGGTAGCCGGCGGCGGCGAGACCGCCGATCACGGTCGGGCCGGTCCAGCCGGGGCTGGGGTGCGCGGCGACGCCGACCGGCTTGACGATCACGACCACGTCATCGTCGTCGTGCACGATCTCCATGCCCTCGACGGGCTCCGCGACGATCTGCACGGGCGCGGGCGCCCCCGGCATCTCGACCTCCAGCCAGGCCCCGCCGCGCACCCGCTCGGACTTGCCGACCACCGAGCCGTCGACCTGGACCTTGCCCGCCGCGGCCAGCTCGGCCGCCTTGGTGCGGGAGAAGCCGAACATGCGGGAGATGGCGGCATCGACGCGCTCGCCCTCCAGGCCGTCGGGCACGGGCAGGGTACGGATCTCGGGAATCGTGGTCACCCGTCGAGTATGCCGGACCGCGCCGACAGCCCCGTACGCACGCAGGCCCCGGGGCCGCTCAGTCCTTGTGGACGGTCCCGTCCGGGTCCAGGCCGCGGAAGGAGAGCAGCACGATCAGGATGCCGCCGCAGACGATCGCCGAGTCGGCCAGGTTGAACACCGCGAAGCCCTTGGGCGCGATGAAGTCGACGACCTGGCCCTCGAAGATCCCCGGCGAGCGGAAGATCCGGTCGGTGAGGTTGCCGAGCGCGCCGCCGAGCAGCAGGCCGAGCGCGACCGCCCAGGGGAAGCTGTACAGCTTGCGCGCCAGCCGGAAGATCACGACGATCACGGCCGCCGCGATCACCGTGAAGATGATCGTGAAGGCGCCGCCGAAGCCGAAGGCCGCGCCCGGGTTGCGGATCGCGTGGAACTCCAGCAAGTCGCCGATGACCTCGATCGGCGCGTGGTGCTCCAGCTTCGCGACCACGATCATCTTGCTGACCAGGTCGAGGGCGTACGCGAAGGCGGCCACCGCGAACAGCACGGCGATGCGGCGCCCGCGCCCGGGCCGCCGGTCCGCGGTGGACTGCTGATCCGCACCGGACGCGTCCGACGCGCCGGGCGCCGCCGTCCGCTCGCCGTCGTCGTCCGGGGTACCCGGCGTACCGATGATGCGTTCCGCCTCTGCCACGTGAGTCCCTCAACCTAGGTGCCTGCCTCGGGACGAGACTACGGCACACCCCAGGGGACCCCGATGTTCAGTAGCGGCGTTCCTGCTTCTGCTTGCACTCCACGCACAGAGTGGCCCGCGGGAAGGCCTGCATCCGGGCCTTGCCGATGGGGTTCCCGCAGTTCTCGCAGAGTCCGTAGGTGCCCGCGTCCAGCTTCTGCAGGGCGCGCTCGGTCTGTTCGAGCATCTCGCGCGCGTTGGCGGCCAGTGCCAGTTCGTGCTCGCGGGTGATGTTCTTGGTGCCGGTGTCGGCCTGGTCGTCGCCGGCGCCGTCGCCGGAGTCCCGCATCAGGCCGGCCAGGGCGCTGTCGGACGCGTCGAGCTCGGTGCGCAGCCGCAGCGCCTCGGTCATCAGCTCGGTGCGCGCCTCCTCGACCTCCTGCGGCGTCCACGGGGCCTCGCCGGGACGCACCGCGAGTTCGCCCGGAACCGCCGTGGCGACCCGCGCCTTGGGAACGGCGGTCTCCGCCGCCCTGGCCGTGCCAGGAGTCTTCTTCGCAACCACCGTCGTGGCTCCCGTCTGCTTCGCGGCCCGCGCCGCGCCCGCTTTCTTGGCCGTGCTCTTCTTGGCCGTGCCCTTCTCCGCCGCGGTCCTCGTCGCCGCGGCCCTGGACGCGCTCTTCTCCGGCTTCTCCGACCTGTCCACGGTGTCCTTCACCACCGCGGCCGCCTTCCCGGCCGCCTTCGCCCCGTCGGCCTTCTTCGCGACGGCCTTCTTCTCCGCCGCCTTCCTCACCGGCGCCTTCTTCGCGGCCGAGTTCCTGGCGGAGCCCTTTTCACCCGGTGTCTTCCCGGAAGGAGCCGCCGCTGTCGCGCGCGTGCCCTGCTTTTCTCCGCCCCCCGTGGTGTCGCCGTCGGAGGCAGCCGCGCCCCTGGACCGGCCGGACGCCGACTGCTTAACGGCGGTCTTCTTCGCCACCATGGCCGCGGCCCCTTCACATATTGTGATCTTGCACGCGAATCGTGCTGGGACGATAAATCGACTTGAGTCCCGCGGCAACGGGGCACGCCGCCCGATCCGCCTGCCCCGCACCCCCCACGCAGCAGGTATGCATGCGTTGTGCCCAGCTCCCCGCGCGGTAATCCGCCGAGCCGGACATCCCAGGATGCGAACACGCGTACCGCGCCATTCGGGTCATCCCTGCCGGACGGCCACCGGGCGCCGACCGCGCCGGGACGGGCGCCCCGAAAACGGGTCGGCCGCTGTCCGCGCGGCGCCGTACACTGGGCGGAGCGAGAAGCGTGGATGGGGACGAGTAGCGGCGTACGCAGCCCAGAGCGACCCGGGGACGGTGGAAGCCCGGGGGCGAGCGCGACGTGAAGATCACCCCGGAGCCGCCGGAGGAAAGCCGCAGCCGAGAGGCGGGGGCGAGTAGAACCGGCTTCGCGACCCCAATGAGGGGGCTCACCGGCGCGTACGGCGACCGGAGGGCCAAGGAGGGTGGTACCGCGGGAGCGCGCCGCACACGGCGTACGGAAGGCAAGGCTCTCGTCCCTCCGACGGAAGGCAGCAAGTCCGTTGGAGGAAGCTCGCAGATGACAGCGCCGACGTACCGCCAGGTGCCCGCACAGGTCGACCTGCCCGCCCTTGAGCACGCCGTGCTCGACTTCTGGCGCGAGCAGAAGATCTTCGCCAAGACCCTGGAGCAGTCCGAGGGCCGCCCCGAGTGGGTGTTCTACGAGGGCCCGCCCACCGCCAACGGCATGCCCGGCGCCCACCACATCGAGGCGCGCGTCTTCAAGGACGTCTTCCCCCGCTTCCGCACCATGCGCGGCTACCACGTGGCCCGCAAGGCCGGCTGGGACTGCCACGGCCTGCCCGTGGAGCTCGCGGTCGAGAAGGAGCTGGGCTTCAGCGGCAAGCCGGACATCGAGAAGTACGGCATCGCCGAGTTCAACGCCAAGTGCCGGGAGTCGGTGACCCGGCACACCGATGCCTTCGAGGCGCTGACGACCCGCATGGGGTACTGGACCGACCTGGACGACGCCTACCGCACGATGGACCCCGAGTACATCGAGTCGGTCTGGTGGTCGCTGAAGACGATCTTCGACAAGGATCTGCTGGTCCAGGACCACCGCGTCGCCCCCTGGTGCCCGCGCTGCGGCACCGGCCTGTCCGACCACGAGCTGGCGCAGGGCTACGAGACGGTCGTCGACCCCTCCGTGTACGTCCGTTTCCCGCTCACCTCCGGTCCGCTCGCCGGCCAGGCCGCGCTCCTGGTGTGGACGACCACCCCGTGGACCCTGGTGTCCAACACGGCGGTCGCCGCGCACCCCGAGGTCACCTACGTCGTCGCGACGGACGGCGAGGAGAAGCTCGTCGTCGCCGAGCCGCTGGTCGGCAAGGCGCTCGGCGAGGGCTGGGAGACCACGGGCCAGACCTTCACCGGCGCCGAAATGGAGCACTGGACCTATCAACGTCCGTTCGAGCTCGTGGAGTTCCCGGAACCGGCGCACTACGTCGTGAACGCGGAGTACGTCACGACCGAGGACGGTACGGGTCTGGTCCACCAGTCCCCCGCCTTCGGCGAGGACGACCTCAAGGTCTGCCGCGCCTACGGCCTGCCGGTGGTGAACCCGGTCCGCCCGGACGGCACCTTCGAGGAGGACGTGCCGCTGGTCGGCGGTGTCTTCTTCAAGAAGGCCGACGAACAGCTCACCGAGGACCTGTTGCAGCGCGGCCTCCTCTTCAAGCACCTTCCGTACGAACACAGCTACCCGCACTGCTGGCGGTGCCACACCGCGCTGCTCTACTACGCGCAGCCGTCCTGGTACATCCGCACGACGGCGATCAAGGACCGTCTCCTCGCGGAGAACGAGAACACCAACTGGTTCCCGGACACGGTCAAGCACGGCCGGTACGGCGACTGGCTGAACAACAACATCGACTGGGCGCTGTCCCGCAACCGCTACTGGGGCACCCCGCTGCCGATCTGGCGCTGCGAGGACGACCACCTCACCTGCGTCGGCTCCCGCGCGGAGCTGACGGAGCTGACCGGCACCGACCAGTCGGAGCTGGACCCGCACCGCCCCTTCATCGACGACGTCACCTTCGCCTGCCCGCAGTGCGCGAAGACGGCCACGCGCGTGCCGGAGGTCATCGACGCCTGGTACGACTCGGGTTCGATGCCGTTCGCACAGTGGGGCTACCCGCACAAGAACAAGGAGCTGTTCGAGAGCCGTTACCCGGCGCAGTTCATCTCCGAGGCGATCGACCAGACGCGCGGGTGGTTCTACACCCTCATGGCCGTCGGCACGCTGGTCTTCGACAGGTCGTCGTACGAGAACGTGGTCTGCCTCGGTCACATCCTCGCCGAGGACGGCCGCAAGATGTCCAAGCACCTGGGCAACACCCTGGAGCCGATCCCGCTGATGGACCGCCACGGGGCCGACGCGGTGCGCTGGTTCATGGCGGCCGGGGGTTCGCCGTGGGCGGCCCGCCGGGTGGGCCACGGCACCATCCAGGAGGTCGTCCGCAAGACGCTGCTGACGTACTGGAACACGGTCGCCTTCCAGGCGCTGTACGCCCGTACGTCGAACTGGGCGCCGTCCGCGGCGGACCCGGCCCCGGCCGACCGCCCGGTCCTGGACCGCTGGCTGCTCTCCGAACTGCACGCGCTCACCGACCAGGTGACGCAGGCGCTGGAGGCGTACGACACCCAGCGCGCCGGCAAGCTGCTGTCGGCGTTCGTCGACGACCTGTCCAACTGGTACGTCCGCCGTTCGCGGCGCCGTTTCTGGCAGGGCGAGAAGGCCGCGCTGCGCACGCTGCACGAGGTCGTGGAGACGGTCACCAAGCTGATGGCCCCGCTGACCCCGTTCATCACCGAGCGGGTGTGGCAGGACCTGGTGGCGCCGGTGACCCCGGGCGCCCCGGAGTCGGTGCACCTGGCGGCGTGGCCGGAGGCCGACCTGGGCGCGATCGACCCGGAGCTGTCCAAGCAGATGGTTCTGGTACGACGGCTCGTGGAGCTGGGCCGGGCCACGCGCGCGGAGTCGGGCGTGAAGACGCGGCAGCCGCTGTCCCGGGCACTGGTCGCGGCGGTGGGCTTCGACGCGCTCGACCCGGAGCTGCACACGCAGATCACCGACGAGCTGAACGTGTCCTCGCTGGCGTCGCTGTCCGAGGTGGGCGGTTCACTGGTGGACACCACGGCCAAGGCCAACTTCCGGGCGCTGGGCAAGCGGTTCGGCAAGCGGGTGCAGGACGTGGCCAAGGCGGTCGCCGCGGCGGACGCGGCCGCGCTGTCACTGGCGCTGCGTGAGGGCACGGCGTCCGTGGAGGTCGACGGCGAGACGGTGACGCTGGCGCCGGACGAGGTGATCATCACGGAGACGCCTCGTGAGGGCTGGTCGGTGGCGTCGGACTCCGGTGCGACCGTCGCGCTCGACCTGGAGATCACCGAGGAGCTGCGGCAGGCCGGGCTCGCCCGGGACGCGATCCGGCTGATCCAGGAGGCGCGCAAGAACAGCGGGCTGGACGTGGCCGACCGGATCGCGCTCAGGTGGGTGTCGACCGACCCGGCGGTGATCGCGGCGCTGGCGGAGCACGCTGCGCTGATCGCCGACGAGGTTCTGGCGACCGACTTCTCTCAAGGCGAGGGGGATGACGGTTACGGCGATCCCTTCACCGACGAAGGGTTGTCGCTGACGTTCCGTCTGCGCAAGGCGTAGGCGCCGACGCTGTTCGAGAAGGGCCCGGTCTCCGCGGTGGGGATCGGGCCTTTCTCGTACGTGCGGGTCGGAGTCCTCATCGTGCGCCCACGCGGCGGCAGCCGCACATCGACACAGCCCCGCGCCCCTGATGCGCGAGCCCCTTTCCCAAGCTGCGGGTCGGCTTGCTGAGCGTGCGCCCACGCGGCGGCAGCCGCACATCGATACAGCCCCGCGCCCCTGGGTGGGGCCTCCGAGCGCCCCTCCAGCAGGGACGAGTGAGTGCTCCTTCAGGAGGCACGCGCAACCCGCGTAAAAAGGGCGGGGCCCCGGATCGAAATCCGGGGCCCCGCCCTTTTGAACGCCTGCCGACGACTACGCCGCGCTACGCGGCCGCCGTCAGTTGTCGTCCTCGTCGATGAGGAAGCCGCGCATCGGGGACGGCGCCTGGCCCATCGGGGACGGGCCCTGCGGGCGTACCGGTGCCATCGGCTGGGTCATCGCCGGCGTCATCTGCTGCTGGCCGCCGTAGGACGGGCCGGCGGGGGACGGGCCGCCGCCCATCTGCGGGTTGCCGCCGTAGGACGGGGCGCTCGCGCCGGCCGGAGCCATGGAGGGCGCCGGGGACGGCGGGAGGGAGGCCGCGGCCGGGGTGCGCGGCGGCGCCAGGGAGTCGTCGGCCTGGGTCTCCAGCTGACGCAGCTGCGACTCCAGGTACGACTTCAGACGCGTGCGGTACTCGCGCTCGAAGCCGCGCAGGTCCTCGACCTTGCGCTCCAGCGTGGCGCGCGCGGACTCCAGGGAGCCCATGGCGACGCGGTGCTTCTCCTGCGCGTCCCGCTCCAGCGCGTCGGCCTTGGCACGGGCGTCACGCTCCAGACCCTCGGCGCGGCTGCGGGCCTCGCCGACGATCTTGTTGGCCTCGGAACGGGCCTCGGCGATCGCCTGGTCGGCGGTCTGCTGGGCCAGCGAGAGCACACGGGCGGCGCTGTCGCCACCGGGGCCCTGACCGGGGCCGCCCATCGGACCACCCATGGGGCCGCCCATCGGACCACCCATCTGCTGCTGCATGGGCGGCTGACCGCCCATCGGGGCCATGCCCTGGCCCATCGGGCCGGGACCCTGGCCCATGCCCTGGCCCATGCCCTGGCCCATCGGACCGGGACCCTGGCCCATGCCCTGACCCATCGGACCGGGACCCATCGGGCCCTGGCCCATCGGGCCGGGACCCTGCGGACCGCCCTGGCCACTGGGACCGGCCGGCAGCTGCGGGGCGCCGCTCGGCAGCTGCGGGGGACCGCCCATGGGGCCACCCATCTGCTGCTGCGGCGGGCCCGATATGCCGGCGGGCACCGGAGCGCCGGGGCCTCGCATGCCCTGCTGAGGCATCCCCTGCTGAGGCATGCCCTGCTGAGGCATCCCCTGCTGGGGCATACCGCCCTGAGGCATCCCGCCCTGCTGAGGCATGCCGCCCTGCTGCTGGTCCTGCGGCTCCGGAGGCTTGCGCATGTTCTGCTGGTTCTGGGCAGCAGCGCGCGTGGCCGCGGCCAGCTTGGCGCGCAGGTCCTCGTTCTCGCGGAGCAGGCGCGTCAGTTCGGCTTCGACCTCATCGAGGAAGGCATCGACCTCGTCCTCGTCATAGCCTTCTCGGAGGCGGACGGTCGTGAACTGCTTGTTCCGCACGTCCTCGGGGGTCAACGGCATCTCTTCACCTCAACGTAGTCGTCGGCGTTCGGCAAGACGGTAGGTCACATCGCTCATCACAGCCGACCAACGATCGCAATCAGGATGTAGACGATGATCATCAGCACGAAGAAGGACAGGTCGAGCGCCACGCCCCCGAGACGCAGCGGCGGGATGAACCGCCGCAGAAGCTTGAGCGGTGGATCGGTGACAGTGTAGGTGGCCTCAAGTACGACCACCATCGCCTTGCCGGGTTGCCATGAGCGGGCGAACTGGAACACGTAGTCCATGACCAACCGGAAGATGAGCACGATGAGGAAGCACATCAGCGCGATGTAGATCACATCCAGAAACACGCTCATGGTCCGTGCTTTCCCTCTCCCCTGTTACGTGCCTTGTACCGGTCTTGCGTCTCAGCTCTGGTTGAAGAACCCGCCCTCTGCGATGCGGGCCTTGTCCTCCGCCGTGACATCGACGTTAGCAGGCGACAACAGGAACACCTTCTGCGTCACCCGCTCGATGCTGCCGTGAAGACCAAACACCAAACCAGCCGCAAAGTCGACAAGTCGCTTCGCGTCTGTGTCATCCATCTCAGTCAGATTCATGATCACCGGGGTGCCCTCACGGAAGTGTTCCCCGATGGTACGGGCCTCGTTGTAGGTCCGGGGGTGAAGTGTGGTGATCCGGTAAGGCTCTCGTTCCGACACGACCTTGGGCATGATCACCGGTGCGTTCTTCTCCAGGCTTGCGCGTTCTTGTGTGATGGACGCCACGGGGGCGATGCGCGCCGGGCGCCCCGATTCCGCGGGGAGCGAAGCGGAATGCGACATCGGCTCACGCGGGGGCGACGGCTGTACCACTCGTACCGAATCGTCCCTTTGGGACTGGTGTGCACCGTGGGACTGGTGTGACGGCTCGTGCCGTCGATGATCCCGCTCGGGCTCCGGGTCCAGTTCGGGCTCGAAGTCGTCATCGGGGTCGAATCCGCGGCCGTCGTACCCATCGTCCTCCACGAGGCCGAGGTAGACCGCCATCTTGCGCATCGCGCCGGCCATGCTCTGAGTCCTCCGCTCTGTGGTGGATCGGTGACGACTGCCAAGTCCCGCGATCCACACGGTCGTTGTGCCCACTCTGGGCGGCATTGACCATATTTTCTGCTGTGGTCCGACTTCCTGGCGACGTTACCCGAGCCTGGGGCGGACTCCGAGTACCGCGGTGCCGACGCGTACATGTGTCGCCCCGGCCGCCACGGCTTCCTCAAGGTCCGCACTCATCCCTGCGGAGACCATGTTCGCAGCCGGATGGGCCCGGCGCAGGTCAGTCGACAAATCCATCAACCGCTCGAACGCCGCGCGTTGCCGCCCCGCGTACTCCCCGGTGAGCGGAGCGACGGTCATGAGGCCGTCGAGCCGCAGTCCCGGCGATCCGGCGACGAGGGCGGCCAACTCTTCGATTCCGCCCGGCGCCACGCCGCCGCGCTCCCCCCTTCCGCTCGCGCCCGCGTCGAGCGCGACCTGGAGGAGACACCCGACCTCGCGCCCGGCCCGCACCGCCTCCCTGGACAGCGCGTCCACGAGCTTGGAACGATCGACCGACTGCACGACATCCGCATAACCCACCACGGATCGCACTTTATTGGTCTGCAATTGACCAACAAAGTGCCAGTTCAGGGGAAGATCCGTACATTCGGCGGCCTTGGGGGCCGCGTCCTGGTCCCGGTTCTCGGCGACATGGCGCACCCCGAGCCCCGACAGGATCCGCACGTCACTCGCCGGATAGGTCTTGGTGACCACGATGAGGGTCACCTCCTCCCGCTTGCGCCCGGCCGCCGCACAGGCGGCGGCGATGCGCTCCTCCACTTTCGCCAGATTTGCGGCGAGTTCGGCCTTACGGTCCGTCATGTCCTATCAGTCCAGCCACACATAGCCGGCGAGCCGCCCGGTGGTGCGGTCCCGGCGGTACGAGAAGTGATCGCCCGACTCCAGCGTGCACACCGGCGACTGCGCCCGGTCGAGCACCCCGGCGCGCGCGAGCTGTGCGTGCACTCCGGCGCTCACGTCGACCGCGGGAGTG
Organism: Streptomyces hyaluromycini; assembly: GCF_002217755.1. GTDB lineage: Bacteria > Actinomycetota > Actinomycetes > Streptomycetales > Streptomycetaceae > Streptomyces > Streptomyces hyaluromycini. The sequence continues at coordinate 354,507 of NZ_BCFL01000018.1, forward strand.
CCCCAGCTTGTCTCTGCATGCGCCGTCGGCTCCATGGCGGCCACCTCGGCGCGCATCGCCTCCGGCACCTCGTAGCACCGGCCGCAGACGGCGGGTCCGGTGCGGGCGACGATCCGGGCCGGGTCGGCGCCGAGCGACTCCATGGCGTCGATCGCGGCGGGCACGATCCCCTTCACCATGCCCGGCCGGCCGGCGTGGGCGGCCGCGACCACTTTGGCGACCGGGTCGGCCATCAGGACCGGCACGCAGTCGGCGGTGAGGACGGCGAGGGCGAGTCCTCGGGCCGCGGTCACCAGCCCGTCGACGTCGGGCGTGAGCCGGGTGGTCCACGGACCTTCGACCTCGGCCACGTCGTTGCCGTGGACCTGGTTCATCCAGACCACCCGGCCGGGGTCCAGGCCGAGCGACTTGGCGGCGATCTCCCGGTTGGTCCGTACCACGCCGGGGTCGTCGCCGACCGCCCCGCCCAGGTTGAGCTCCTCGTACGGAGCGGCGCTCACCCCGCCCCACCTGTCGGTGAAGGCGAAGTGCGCGCCGCTCACGGTTTCGCGCTGTCCTATCACGTCGTAAGGATCACTTGAGGAAGTCCGGTACGTCCAGTTCCTCGGCCGCGCTGTCCGTGTAGGAACGGGACGGCGGGACCGGCGGGGCGACCGGGATGTCGGCCACCGGCTCGGGCGCCGGCTCCGGCTCCTCCTTCGGGGTCACGCTGCCGAGCGAGCCGAAGGAGGGGCGCTCGGGCTCCCGTCGTGCCGGAGCGGGCTCCTCGCGGCGGGCGGAGGCCGAGGACGAGCCGAGGACGTTGTCCCGGCGGGCCGGGGGCTGGCCCCCGTCGAAGCCGGCCGCGATGACCGTGACGCGGACCTCGTCGCCGAGGGCGTCGTCGATGACCGCACCGAAGATGATGTTGGCCTCGGGGTGGGCGGCCTCGCTGACCAGCTGGGCGGCCTCGTTGATCTCGAAGAGGCCGAGGTCGGAGCCGCCGGAGATGGAGAGCAGCACGCCCCGGGCGCCGTCGATGGAGGCCTCCAGGAGCGGCGAGGAGATCGCCATCTCGGCGGCGGCCACCGCGCGGTCGTCGCCGCGGGCCGAGCCGATGCCCATGAGGGCCGAACCGGCCTCGGACATGACCGACTTGACGTCGGCGAAGTCGAGGTTGATCAGGCCGGGGGTGGTGATGAGGTCGGTGATGCCCTGGACACCGGAGAGCAGGACCTGGTCGGCCGACTTGAACGCGTCGAGCACCGAGACCTGGCGGTCCGAGATGGACAGCAGCCGGTCGTTCGGGATGACGATGAGGGTGTCGACCTCTTCGCGCAGTTCGGCGATGCCGTCCTCGGCCTGGTTGGCGCGGCGCCGGCCCTCGAAGGTGAAGGGGCGGGTGACCACGCCGATGGTGAGGGCGCCCAGCGAGCGCGCGATGTTGGCCACGACGGGCGCGCCGCCGGTGCCGGTGCCGCCGCCTTCGCCGGCCGTCACGAAGACCATGTCGGCCCCCTTGAGGACCTCCTCGATCTCCTCACGGTGGTCCTCGGCGGCCTTGCGGCCGACGGCCGGGTTGGCGCCGGCGCCGAGTCCACGGGTGAGTTCACGGCCGACGTCGAGCTTGACGTCGGCGTCGCTCATCAACAGCGCCTGTGCGTCGGTGTTGATGGCGATGAACTCGACGCCCTTGAGACCGACCTCGATCATCCGGTTGATGGCATTGACACCACCGCCGCCGACACCGATGACCTTGATGACTGCGAGGTAGTTCTGCGGTGCTGCCACGTCGAAGGCCTCTCGCCTCGAATTACGTTGCCGTCCACGTGCGGGGTCCGCGCGGGACGGCAGATGCCGATTGGGACGGTCCGTAGCGCCGACCCGAACCCTAACGTTGAAGTTTAGGGTTACCAGTGTGTCTGTTCCCTGGAGTCTTCTGAACAGGACACTAAGTCGACAAGTGGCGCGCGTTCAACGAACACGCCGAACCTCCCGTTTTTCTTTTCACCCTATGTGATCAGGCATAGCAGTGCCCAACCAGGGTGCTGGCCTGCGCTGATGTGCGTCAACTCGCTGATGACGCAGGGGCGGTGGGAACGCTTACGTCGAAGTGCCGGGCCCCGGAAGCCGCTTTCATGAGCGCGGTGAGCGTGCGCGCCTTGGCGGCGCCGTTCTCGGCACTGCCCCACTCGACGGTGCGGCCGCCGCCCAACTCCAGCGAGATGTCGTCGTAGGAACGGACCTTGAGGGTCCGGGTGTCCCGGCGGACGGCGGCCGGAATGGCACGCGCGACCTCGACCGCTTCCCGCACCAGCCGCTCGGTGCCGAACCGGCGCAGGCTCGCGGTGGCCGAACCCGACCGGGAGAGAGTCAATTCCAGCGCCGGAACGCCTTTCGGTGCCTGCGAAACCATGGCGAACCGGACGCCTTTCCTGTCCACTTCGGTGAACTTTCCGCCCTTTTCGATGAGCAGCACCGGAGTGCGCTCGATTACTTTCAGCCCGATTCCACGGGGCCAGGAACGGACCACGTCCACCACGTCGATGCGGGGCAGTCTCCGGCGCAGCCGAGCCTCGATCCCGTCGGTGTCGACGGACACCATGGGCACCCCGACCGGGACGTCGGCGGCCTCCAGGACCTGCTCGGGCGTCAGAACGGCCGTACCGGACACGGAGACATGGCGCACGCGCAGCCATGGGGAGCCGTACAGCAGCCAGACGGAGCCGGACCCGAGGAGCAGCACGCACAGCGCCAGGACGACGGTCCTGCGAAAGCGGCGGTTCCGCAGCCGCCGGACGAGCGGCGGGCCGGACGACCCCTGCTGGCGTTCACCGCGTTCGGCGGTGGTGGTCGGTCCGGCCACGCTGCTCACTTGCCTTTCGTCATACGGTCCTACCGGCTTGAGGCGATCGCCTCGTACACCATGCCGACGAGCAGGTCGTCGGCGTCCCGGCGGCCGAACTCGCTTGCCGCGCGGGACATCTCGTACAGCCGGTGGGGGTCGGCGAGCACGGGCAGGACGTTCTGCTGCACCCACTCCGGAGTGAGTTCCGCGTCGTCGACCAGCAGGCCGCCGCCGGCCTTGACCACCGGCTGGGCGTTCAGCCGCTGTTCGCCGTTGCCGATGGGCAGCGGGACGTAAGCGGCCGGGAGCCCGACGGCGGAGAGTTCGGCGACGGTCATCGCGCCCGCGCGGCAGAGCATCATGTCGGCCGCGGCGTAAGCGAGGTCCATCCGGTCCAGGTAACTTACCGGGATATAGGGGGGCATTCCCGGCATCTGGTGTACCTGCGGCAGTTCGTTCTTCGGGCCGACCGCGTGCAGGATCTGGATGCCGGCCTGCTGGAGCCAGGGCGCGACCTGCTGGATGACCTCGTTGAGGCGGCGGGCGCCCTGGGAACCGCCGGAGACCAGCAGCGTGGGCAGGTTGGGGTCGAGGCCGAAGCGGTGCCGGGCCTCGGGACGGGCCGCGGCGCGGTCCAGGAGGGAGATGGAGCGGCGCAGCGGGATGCCGATGTAGCGGGCGTCGCGCAGCTTGCTGTCCGGGGTGGAGACGGCGACCTTGGCGGCGTACCGGGAGCCGATCTTGTTGGCGAGGCCGGGGCGGGCGTTGGCCTCGTGGATCACGATGGGCACGCCGAGGCGCTTGGCGGCGAGGTACGCGGGCAGGGCCACATAGCCGCCGAAGCCGGCGACGCAGTCCGCCTTGGTGCGCTCCAGGATCTGCTCGGCGGCCTTGATGGTGCCGCGCAGCCGGCCGGGGACGGTGATCAGCTCGGGGGTGGGCCTGCGGGGCAGCGGCACCGCCGGGATCAGCGCCAGCTCATAGCCCCGCTGCGGGACGAGCGTGGTCTCCAGGCCGCGTTCCGTGCCCAGGGCCGTGATCCCCACGGTGGGGTCCTGCCTGCGCAGGGCGTCCGCGAGGGCGAGCGCGGGCTCGATGTGGCCGGCGGTCCCCCCACCAGCGAGTACGACATGCACCGAAATTCACCGCTCTCCGGACGAGCGCGCCACCGGGGCACGCCGTCGCATCGTGTTCCATCTCCGAGGCCCCCGAGGGCCCCCGGCTCCCCGCTTTCTACCAAAGCGAGGTTGCCGCATCGCAAGCGCCGCCCGCGCAGCGGGCTCGTCGCGTGCGAAGGCGATCAGCAGCCCGATGGCGAACATGGTCGGCAGCAGGGCGGAGCCTCCGTAGGAGAACAGCGGGAGGGGGACGCCGGCGATCGGCAGCAGGCCGAGCACCGCACCGATGTTGATCACCGCCTGGGCGGTGATCCAGGTGGTCACACCTCCCGCGGCGTACCTCACGAAGGGGTCCTCCGTGCGTCCGGCCACGCGGATACCCGCATAGCCTAGAGCCGCGAAGAGGGCCAGTACCGACAGCGTCCCCGCCAGGCCCAGTTCCTCACCGGTGACGGCGAAGATGAAGTCGGTGTGGGCTTCGGGGAGTTGGCCCCATTTTTCCACACTCGCACCGAGTCCGGATCCGAAGAGCCCGCCGCTGGCCAGGGCGTAGATGCCATGAACCGCCTGCCAGCAGTCGGCGACCCCGGTCTTCGGTTCGGTGGCGCCGATGCAGGCGAGCCGGGCCATCCGGTTGGGGCTGGTCTTGATGAGGATGAACCCGAGCACGCCCGCGATGGACAGCACACCGGCGAACAGCCGGGTCGGCGCCCCCGCCAGCCACAGCAGGCCGAACAGGATCGCGGTCAGGATGATCGCGGTACCCATGTCGCCGCCGAGCATGATCAGCCCGAGCAGCAGGAAGCTCACCGGAACGAGCGGCACCAGCATGTGCTTCCACTGGGTCAGCAGCCGTCTCTCCTGCTTGCGGGCCATCAGGTCGGCGCCCCACAGCACCAGGGCGAGCTTGCCGAACTCGCTGGGCTGGATCTGGAAGGAGCCGCCGAGGGAGATCCAGTTCTGGTTGCCGTTGACCGACATGCCTATCCCCGGCACCTGCACGAGCGCCATCATGAAGACGGCTCCGGCGAGGATCGGGTAGGCGAGCGCCCGGTGCAGTTTCACCGGCATGCGGGACGCGACGAGCAGCAGTACGCCGCCGATGGAGGCGGCCAGGAACTGTTTGCGGAAGAAGAACGAGCCCGGCAGCGACATCTGCAGCGCGGTGATCTGGGAGGCCGAGTAGACCATCACAAGACCCAGCACGATGATGAACAGACTGCCGCCGAGGATCAGGTAGTACGCGGTCAGCGGCCGGTCCCAGGCCCGGTGGGCGCGCGTGTAGAGCCGCCGCAGCGGGTTCTCGCGCGACGCCCGGGGCGTGGCGGGCCGCCGGACCGCTCGCTGTACGGGCGGCCGGCCGGTGCGGCTACCGGGCATCAACGCCTCCGCTGAACGTCGACCGTCCCACGCGTCCCTCCCAAGGTCGCCCGGCAGGCGGCCGGGTCAGGCGCCGAGTTCGCGAACAGCCTGGGCGAACGCGTCACCGCGCTTGTTGTAGTTGGCGAACATGTCCATGGAGGCACAGGCGGGCGCAAGGAGCACCGTGTCTCCGGCGACGGCGAGTCGCCGCGCCTCCTGGACCGCCGCGAGCATCGCCCCAGTGTCGGTCCGGTCGAGGTCGACGACCGGGACTTCCGGCGCGTGTCGCGCGAGGGCGTCCCGGATGAGGGCGCGATCGGCGCCGATGAGCACCACACCGCGAAGTCGCTTTGCCGACTTGGCGACCAGTTCGTCGAAGGTCGCGCCCTTCGCCAGACCGCCCGCAATCCACACGATCGACTCATATGACGCCAACGAGGCTTCCGCTGCGTGCGTGTTGGTGGCCTTGGAGTCGTCGACGTAGGCGACCCCGTCCACATCGGCCACGTGCGCGATGCGGTGGGCGTCCGGGGTGAAGTTCCGCAGCCCGTCCCGTACGGCCGTGGGGGGCACCCCGAAGGCGCGGGCGAGGGCCGCCGCCGCGAGGGCGTTGGCGATGTTGTGCGGGGCCGGCGGGTTGACGTCGGAGACCTCGGCCAGCTCCTGGGCGTTCTTCTGCCGGTTCTCGACGAAGGCGCGGTCCACGAGGATGCCGTCCACGACGCCGAGTTGGGAGGGCCCCGGGGTGCCGAGGGTGAAGCCGACGGCCCGGCAGCCCTCCTCGACGTCGGCCTCGCGCACCAGCTCCTCGGTGAGCTTGTCGGCGACGTTGTAGACGCAGGCGACCCGGTTGCCCTCGTAGATACGGCCCTTGTCCTTGGCGTACGCCTCCATGGAGCCGTGCCAGTCGAGGTGGTCGGGGGCGAGGTTCAGTACGGCCGCCGAGTGGGCGCGCAGCGAGGGCGCCCAGTGCAGCTGGTAGCTCGACAGCTCCACGGCCAGGACGTCGTACTCCTCGTCCCCGAGGACCGCGTCGAGCAGCGAGACGCCGATGTTGCCGACGGCGGCCGTGCGCAGGCCGGCGGCCTTCAGGATGGACGCCAGCATCTGGACCGTGGTGGTCTTGCCGTTGGTGCCGGTGACGGCCAGCCAGGGAGCCGCGTCGGGGCCGCGCAGCCGCCAGGCCAGCTCGACATCGCCCCAGATCTCGATGCCGGCCGCACGGGCCGCCTGGAACAGCGGCTTGTCCGGCTTCCAGCCGGGCGCGGTGACGATCAGTTCGGTGCCCTCGGGCAGGGTGGCGCCGTCTCCGAGCCGTACCGTGACGCCCAGCGCCTCCAGTTCGGCGGCCTGCTCACGCGCGCGTGCGTCGTCGCCGTCGTTGACGACCGTGACGATCGCGCCCCGCGCGTGCAGCACCCTGGCCGCCGGGACACCGGAGACGCCGAGCCCGGCGACGGTGACGTGCTTGCCCTGCCAGTCGGTCACTTGTCCGCTGCCCATCCTGCGTAGAAGAGGCCCAGTCCGACAATCACACAGATGCCCTGGATGATCCAGAAGCGGACCACCACAAGGACTTCGGACCAGCCCTTGAGTTCGAAGTGGTGCTGGAGCGGTGCCATCCGGAAGACGCGCCTGCCGGTGAGCCGGAAGGAGCCGACCTGGATGACGACCGACATGGTGATGAGGACGAACAGACCGCCCATGATGGCGACGAGGAGTTCGGTGCGGGACAGGATCGCCAGGCCCGTGAGGACACCGCCGAGCGCGAGCGAACCGGTGTCGCCCATGAAGATCTTGGCCGGCGAGGTGTTCCACCACAGGAAGCCGAGGCAGGAACCCATCAGCGCGGAGGCGATGACCGCGAGGTCCAGCGGGTCGCGCACCTCGTAGCAGGCGTTGGGGTTGGTCAGGGTGACCGCGTTGGCGCAGGACTCCTGGAACTGCCAGACGCCGATGAACGTGTAGGCGCCGAAGACGAGCACGGAGGCGCCGGTGGCGAGGCCGTCCAGACCGTCGGTCAGGTTCACGCCGTTGGACATCGCGAGGATCATGAACAGCGCCCAGACCACGAACAGCACCGGGCCGATGGACCAGCCGAAGTCCGTGATGAACGACAGCTTCGTGGACGCCGGGGTGTTGCCGCGGGCGTCGGCGAACATCAGCGACAGCACCGCGAAGGAGATACCGACGATCAGCTGGCCGGCCATCTTCGCCTTGGCCCGCAGGCCCAGCGAACGCCGCTTGACGATCTTGATGTAGTCGTCCAGGAAGCCGACCAGGCCCATCCCGCACATCAGGCCGAGCACCAGCACGCCCGAGTAGGTCGGGGTGTAGCCGGTGATCACCTTGGACAGGAAGTAGGCGGCGACCGTCGCGAAGATGAAGGCGATACCGCCCATCGTCGGCGTACCGCGCTTGCTGGCGTGCTCGCGCGGGCCGTCGTCACGGATGTACTGGCCGTAGCCCTTGCGGGCGAGGAGCTTGATCAGCAGCGGGGTGCCGACCAGGGTCAGGAAGAGACCGATGACGCCCGAGAAGAGGATCTGCTTCATCATCGGGCATCAACACCCTCGGCACCGGACTCCAGAAGCGCCTGCGCAACGCTCTCCAGGCCCACCGACCGTGATGCCTTCACGAGGACGACGTCCCCCGGGCGCAACTCGCTGCGCAACAGGTCGACCGCCGCCTGTGCGTCGGACACGTGCACCGACTCCTCACCCCACGAACCCTCGTTATATGCGCCCAGTTGCAGCCAGGAGGCTTCCACTCCCCCGACGGCGACGAGCTTGCCGACATTGAGCCGGACGGCGAGCCGTCCGACCGCGTCGTGCTCGGCGAGCGCCTCGTCCCCGAGCTCGGCCATCTTGCCGAGCACCGCCCACGTGCGTCCCCCCTTTGCCTGTGAGGCTGTGCCCATGGCCGCGAGCGCGCGCAGCGCGGCTCGCATGGACTCGGGGTTGGCGTTGTAGGCGTCGTTGACGATGGTCACGCCGTCCGGGCGCTCCGTGACCTCCATACGCCAGCGGGAGAGGGAGCCCGCCTCGGAGAGCGCGAGGGCGATCTCTTCCGCGGACATGCCCAGCTCATGGGCGACGGCGGCCGCGGCGAGCGCGTTCGACACGTGGTGCTCACCGTACAGGCGCATGGTCACATCGCTTGCACCGGAGGGTGTGTGAAGGCTGAACGCGGGCTGTCCCGTGTCCGTGAGTCGTACGTTCTCGGCCCGTACGTCCGCTTCGGCCGACTCTCCGAAAAGGACCACCTTCGCCTTGGTACGGGTGGCCATGGCCCGCACCAACGGGTCGTCCGCGTTGAGGATCGCGGCGCCGCCCTCCTCGGCCGCGGGCAGGGCCTCCACCAACTCGCCCTTCGCCTGGGCGATCTGCTCCCGGCCGCCGAACTCGCCGATGTGGGCGGTGCCGACGTTGAGGACCAGGCCGATCTTCGGGGGCGTCAGATCGGTGAGGTAGCGGATGTGGCCGATGCCGCGGGCGCCCATCTCCAGCACCAGGAACTTCGTCTCCTCGGTGGCGGACAGGGCGGTCAGCGGCAGCCCGATCTCGTTGTTGAGCGAGCCGGGTGTGAACACGGTCGGCGCCTTGGTGCGCAGCACCTGGGCGATGAGGTCCTTGGTGCTGGTCTTGCCGGCCGAGCCGGTCAGCGCCACGAGGGTCGCGCCGAGCCGTCGTACGACATGGCGGGCGAGGGCTCCGAGGGCCCTCTGGACGTCGTCCACGACGATCGCGGGCACGCCGACGGGGCGCGACGCCAGTACGGCGACCGCGCCCTGCTCGACGACCTGGGCGGCGAAGTCGTGGCCGTCCACGCGCTCACCCGCGAAGGCGGCGAAGAGACTGCCCGGCCCCACCTCGCGGGAGTCCCGGACGACCTCACCGGTGACCAGGACGGACGGATCCGGTATGTCGTGCGTCTGCCCGCCGACGACTTCTGCGATCTCGGCGAGAGAGAGGGCGATCACAAGTTCATCCCCTGGGTCTTCTGGATTTTCATCCCTGGGTTTTCTGGATGGCTTCGCGGAGGACCTGACGGTCGTCGAAGGGACGGATCACGCCGGCGATGTCCTGGCCCTGCTCGTGGCCCTTGCCGGCGACCAGCACGGTGTCGCCGGGGTGCGCGCGGGCGACGGCGGCTTCGATCGCGGCGGCCCGGTCCTCGAAGAGGAGCACCTCGCCGCGCTCGTGGGCGGGCACCGACGCCGCGCCTTCGAGCATGGCCGCGAGGATGGCGAGAGGGTCCTCGGAGCGGGGGTTGTCGGAGGTCAGTACGGCCGTGTCGGCGAGCCGGGCCGCGGCGGCGCCCATCGGGGCGCGCTTGGTGCGGTCGCGGTCGCCGCCGCAGCCGAGGACGACGAGCAGCCGGCCCTTGGTGACCTTGCGAAGCGCCCTGAGGACCGACTCGACGGCGTCCGTCTTGTGGGCGTAGTCGACGACCGCGAGGTAGGGCTGTCCGGCGTCCACGCGCTCCAGACGGCCCGGGACGCCCGGCACCGCGGCGATGCCGTCGGCGGCGGTCTGCGGGTCGAGCCCGGCGGCGGCGAGGGCGACGATCGCGGCGAGGGTGTTCGCCACGTTGAAGGGGCCAGGCAGCGGCGACTTGGCGGCGACCCGGACGCCCCCGGGCCCGGTGACGGTGAACGTCGAGTCCATCGGGCCGATGTGGACGTCGGTGGCCCGCCAGTCGGCGTCCGGGTGGCCCTCGGCGGAGTAGGTGACGACCGGGACGGTGGCCTCCCGGGCGAGCCGGCGGCCGTACTCGTCGTCGGCGTTGACCACTCCCCGTCTGCTGCGTTTCGGGGTGAAAAGCTGCGCCTTGGCCCGGTAGTAGTCCTCCATGTCGGAGTGGAACTCCATGTGTTCCGGGCTGAGGTTGGTGAAGACGGCGATGTCGAAGACGCAGCCGTCGACCCGGCCGAGGACCAGGGCGTGGCTGGAGACCTCCATGGCGACGGCCTCGACCCCGCGCTCGCGCATCACGGCGAACAGGGCCTGGAGGTCGGTGGCCTCGGGGGTGGTGCGCTCGGACTTGATGCGCTCGTCGCCGATGCGCGTCTCGACCGTGCCGATCAGGCCGGTGTTGCGCGTGGTCTTCAGACCGCCCTCGACCAGGTACGCCGTGGTGGTCTTCCCGGACGTGCCGGTGATGCCGATCTGGAGCAGGTCGCCGCCGGGACGGCCGTAGATGGTGGCCGCGAGTTCGCCCATCCGCGCGCGCGGGTCGTCGACGACCAGGACCGGCAGGCCGGTGGCGGCGGCGCGCGCGGCGCCCGTCGGGTCGGTCAGTACGGCGACCGCGCCGAGGCCGGCGGCCTGGGCGACGAAGTCGGCGCCGTGCAGCCGGGCGCCCGGCAGGGCGGCGTACAGGTCGCCGGGGCGGACCGCGCGCGAGTCATGGGTGATGCCCGTGACCTCGGCGCTGCTGTCCGGTTCGGCGGCACCCAGCTGGCCGGCGAGTTCCGCGAGGGGTGTGGCGGAGGTCCGTACCGGCCTGGGCGGCCCCGGATGTGTCACGGAAGCGCCCTTCTGGGTGGTTTGGGACTGATCAGCGTGTGGCACGGCGGTGAGCGTACCGGGCGCACCCGCTCCGGAGCGAAGCGAGGGGCGCGGGGTCCCGTGGTTCCCGGGATCGGGGGTGATCGTTGTCACGAGCTCGTTCCTGGTGGTCTGTGCGAAGTGCTGAGGTGCTGATCAGGGCTTGTAGTCGACGGGCAGGTCGGCCGCCTTGGCGCCGGTCGGCGGGATCTGGAGGGTCTTGAGGGCGAACTCCATCACCTGCTTGTAGATCGGGCCGCAGATCTGGCCGCCGAAGTAGCTGCCGGCGGTGGCGTTCTGGATGGCGCAGTAGACGGTGATGCGGGGCTTGTCGGCGGGTGCGAACCCGGCGAACGACGAGGTGTAGCCGCGGTACCTGCCGGTGGCCGGATCCACTCGGTTGGCGGTGCCGGTCTTGCCGGCGACGTTGTAACCGGGGATGGCCGCCTTGGCGCCGGTGCCCTGCTCGTCGTCCACGACGGACTCCAGCATCTCGGCGAGCGTCGTGGCCGTCTTCGCACTGATCACGCGGGTCTTCTCGGGCTGGGCGGCCGGGGTGTAGCGGCCGTCGGCGCCCTTGGTGCCGCGCACCAGGGTCGGGTCGACGCGGACCCCGCCGTTGGCGATGGTCGAGTAGACGGAGGCCGCCTGCATGGCGTTGATGGAGAAGCCCTGGCCGAAAGGAATCGTGTACTGCTGCGACGTCGACCACTTGTCCGGCGAGGCCAGGATGCCCTTGGTCTCGCCGGGGAAGCCGAGCCCGGAGTAGCTGCCGATGCCGAACTTGCGCAGGTACGAGTAGAGGACCTGGTTGGCCTGTTCCTGGGTCTTGCCGAGCTGGCCGGCGGCGAGGATGGTGCCGATGTTGCTGGACTTGGCGAGCACGCCGTTGAGCGTGAGGTACCAGGTCGCGTGGTCGACGTCGTCCTTGAAGAGCCGGTCGCCGCGGTGCAGCCGGTTGGGCACCACCACGTGGGTGAGCGGGGTGGCGGCGTTCTGCTCCAGGACGGCCGCCATCGACATCACCTTGGCCGTGGAGCCGGGCTCGTAGGCGTCCTGGAGGGCCGCGTTGCCCATGTCGGCGGAGTCGGCCGTCGACAGGTCGTTCGGGTCGAAGCCGGGCGAGTTGGCCATGGCCAGGATCTGGCCGGTCCTGGTGTCCTGGACGACCACATAGCCGCGGTCCGCCTTGGACTTCTTGACCTGCTCGGTGATGGCGTTCTGCGCGGCCCACTGGATGTCGCGGTCGATGGTCAGCTCGACGTCGGAGCCGGCCACGGCCGGGGTCTCGGTGGAACCCGCGGTGGGCACCTCGCGGCCGCCGGACTGGGCGTAGCGGATCTTGCCGTCCTTGCCGGTCAGCTCCTTGTCGAGCTGCTGCTCGATGCCGCCGCCGCCCTTGCCCTCGGCGTTGACCCAGCCCAGTATCCCGGCGGCCAGGTCGCCGTTCGGGTACACGCGCTGGCTGCTCGGGTCGGCGAAGACGCCGGCCAGCACGTTGACGGTGTTGGCGTCGGTCCCGGCCTTGGCGGTGAGCGCGGCCTTCAGGTCCTTGATCTGCTTCCAGACCTGCGGGGTCTGCCGGGTCGCGAGCCGGACGTAGCGCAGCTCCTTGTTCTTCGGCTGCAGCAGCTTGAGCAGGTCGGCCTGGTTCCTGCCGAGGATCGGGGCGAGCAGCGCGGCGGCCTGCTCGGGCCCGTCGTCCACCCTGAGCTGCTTGCTGGTGAACATCGTGGGGTCGGCGGTGATGTCGTACGCGTCCTCGCTGATCGCCAGCGCCACGCCGTTGCGGTCGGTGATCCCGCCGCGCTCGGCGGCCAGGGTGTGCACGACGTACCGGTTCTGCTCGGCCTTCGCCGCGTACGCGCTGGCGTCGACGGCCTGGACCTGGAGCAGGCGTCCGACGAAGACCATCAGCACGAGGGCCAGGGCGAGGCCGACCATGCGCAGCCGGGGACGGGGGCTGCCTAGGCGCAGGGGGGGTGCGGCCGGGGGGCGCGGGCCGCTCGGACGGCGGACCGGGCGGGCGCCGGGACCGGGGCCGGACCGGCTCCGGACGGTACCCCTGGGGTCCCGGGGGCGGGGCGGCCTGGCGGGGCCGGGCACGCGGCGGCGCGGCGGTTGCCTGTCTCCAGAAGTGTCTGGCACTTCCGTCACCTGCCGGGGGTCGTGGTCGGGGATGTCACGGGCGTGAGCGTCGGGGTCGGGGTGGGCGTCGGCGCGGGTGCCGTCACCGGCACGGAGGCCGCAGGGGTCGTCACCGGCACGGAGGCGGTGGGCGTCGGGGTGGGCACGGCGGCGGACGGCGTGCCGATGGCCTCGGGGGCGAGGGGCACGGTGGTCTGCCGCAGGGCGGCGGGGCCGGGGATGCCCTTGACGGTGCCGTCCGGGTCGAGGAAGGCCGGGTCGCCGCCGGGGACCATGCCGAGCTCGCGGGCGCGGCGCTGGAGCGCGTCGGGGGCGGAGTAGGCGTCGATGTCCCGTTGCAGGGCCTGTTCCTCGTCCGTGAGGTTCTTGGTCTGCTTCTGCAGGTCGTCGAGTTTGAACGAGCCCTCGCTGAGCGCCGAGTTCAGCACCAGCAGGCCGATCAGACCGCCGCTGAGGAGCAGGACGACGAGCAGGACGAACGGGGTGCGGGCGGCCCGGTTGGCACGGCCGGCCGGAAAGAGCCGGGCGAGCCGGGCCGCCCGTCCCCGGAGCTCGGGTTTCCTACTCACGTGTCCTCCGGTGGGTCCGGAAACCCCGCTCGCTCACTCGGCTTCCTCCCTGATGCGCTGGGCTCCCCGAAGACGCGCCGGCGCCGCCCGGCGGTTCTCGGCGACCTCTTCCTCGGTGGGAAGTTCGGCACCGCGCGTGAGCAGCTTGAGCCGGGGCTGGTACTGCTCGGGCACGACCGGCAGCCCGGGCGGCGCGGTGGTGGCGGCGCCGGCCGCGAACACCTGCTTGACGAGGCGGTCTTCGAGCGAGTGGTACGACAGTACGGCGATCCGGCCGCCGACCGCGAGGGCCTTCACGGCGGCCGGGATCGCCCTTTCCAGGACGGCCAGTTCGCCGTTGACCTCGATGCGCAGCGCCTGGAAGGTGCGCTTGGCCGGGTTGCCGCCGGTGCGCTTGGCGGCCTGCGGCAGCGAGTCCCGGATCAGCTCGACGAGCCGGGCGCTGTTGCTGAACGGCTCCTTCTCGCGCTCCCGGACGATCGCCGAGACGATCCGCTTGGCCTGCTTCTCCTCGCCGTACGCGAACAGGATCCGGACGAGGTCGCCGGCCGGGTAGGTGTTGAGGACCTCGGCGGCGCTGATGCCGGTCGTCTGGTCCATGCGCATGTCGAGGGGGGCGTCCTGGGCGTAGGCGAAGCCGCGGCCGGCCTCGTCCAGTTGCATGGAGGAGACGCCGAGGTCGAACAGCACGCCCTGCACGCGCGCGATGCCGAGGCGTTCGAGTACGTCGGGCAGTTCGTCGTAGACGGCGTGCACCAGGGTGGCGCGCTCGCCGAAGGGGGCGAGCCGCTCGCCGGACAGGCGCAGGGCCTCCTTGTCGCGGTCCAGGGCGACCAGGCGGGCCTCGGGGAAGCGGGTGAGCAGCGCCTCGCTGTGGCCGCCGAGGCCGAGGGTGCAGTCGACGACCACGCTGCCCGGCCGCTCCAGGGCGGGCGCCAGCAGATCCAGGCACCGCTGGAGCATCACCGGGACGTGTCGACTCTGGCTCAAGGGGGCCTCTCAGGTCCGGCACGGGGGACGCACCGCCGGGTCCCCGCCCGCTCGGTACGCGCGCCGCGCACGTGGGGAGACGGCCCGGGCGCCGTGCCGGGGTCTCCAGGGGATTTCACCAGCGGGGAGAGCCTCGCCTCCCGCTTCGCGTCACTTTAGTCCACCGTGTCGCGCGGTCAATCAACCGGCCTGCGCGGCGCGTACGGCGTCCCGGCCGGGGTGTGATTCATCGGGAATCACCCGGGCGGCCCCGGTTTGCCCTCCGTGTGGGTTAGCTCACAACAAGCCACGATGACGTTCTTTGTCCCCTCTCACAGCAGGCCGTGACCAGGGGTGACCAGTACCGTCATGACTATGACGACTTCCGCAGCAGCTCCCACTGGATCCGAAGGCGCCATAACCGCCGGCGGCACTGTGACGGATCGCCTGGTCGACGCCAACCGGACCTACGCGGGTGCCTTCACCGACCCCGGCATGGACGCCCGGCCCGTACTGCACGTGGCCGTGGTGGCCTGCATGGACGCCCGCCTCGACCTGCACGCCGCGCTCGGCCTGGAGCTCGGCGACTGCCACACCATCCGCAACGCCGGCGGTGTGGTCACCGACGACGTGATCCGCTCGCTCACCATCAGCCAGCGCAAGCTCGGCACCCGCAGCATCGTGCTGATCCACCACACCGGCTGCGGTCTGGAGGCCCTCACGGAGGACTTCCGCACCGAGCTGGAGATGGAGGTCGGCCAGCGCCCGGCCTGGGCGGTGGAGTCCTTCCGGGACGTCGACCAGGACGTGCGGCAGTCCATGCAGCGGGTGCGCACCTCGCCGTTCCTGCTGCACGCCGACGACGTACGCGGCTTCGTCTTCGACGTCCGCACCGGCCTCCTGCGCGAGGTCGACCCGGCCTGACCGGCTCCCGGCCCGGCTGCCCGCCTCGGAACCGACACCGCAGGCAGCCGGGCGCACCGGCCGCCGCCCCCCGGCCCGGACGCCTCGCCGTGCGTCCGGCGGACCGTGTCGCAGCGCGCCGATCCGGTCGCCCGGCCCGTGGAGCAGACCGCGCGCCCCGGAACACGCCCGCCGTAAGCTGTCGGCCCGCTGTCGAATAGGCGGTCGAAAGCCCGTAAGACCGACATAGTGCGGGCAGTTGTCCACAGGCGAGTGACACGAATCGGTAACGGCAGCAAGAATGCGGTGTGAGACGTCGCGCGGAACCATTCACGCGTGGTGTCCGTGATTCGGGGTGGGCCGGTTGTGCGAGACGACGCACCGGCCGAGCAATAACGGGCCGAGGAGGGCCGGGTGACGACCTATGACGATCGAGCGAGCCTCACTGATCTGACCGCCACTGTGGAGCGGGTCCGCAGTTCGGTGGAGGGAGTGATCGAGGGCAAGCCCGAGGTCGTACGGCTTTCGCTGACCGTGCTGCTCGCCGAGGGACATCTTCTGATCGAGGACGTCCCGGGCGTGGGCAAGACGATGCTGGCGAAGGCTTTGGCACGGTCCATCGACTGCACGGTGCGGCGTATCCAGTTCACGCCCGACCTGCTGCCGTCGGACATCACCGGCGTGTCCATCTGGGACCAGCAGCGCCGGGACTTCGAGTTCAAACCGGGAGCCATCTTCGCCCAGATCGTGATCGGCGACGAGATCAACCGCGCCTCGCCGAAGACCCAGTCCGCGCTGCTGGAGTCGATGGAGGAGCGCCAGGTCACCATCGACGGGCAGACCTATGAACTGCCCAGCCCGTTCATGGTGGTGGCCACCCAGAACCCGGTCGAGATGGAGGGCACCTACCCGCTGCCCGAGGCCCAGCGCGACCGCTTCATGGCCCGCGTCTCGGTCGGCTACCCCAGCGTGGAGGCCGAGTTGCAGATGCTCGACATCCACGGCGGGGTGAGCCCCCTGGAGGACCTCCAGCCAGTGGCGCACGCCCATGACGTCGTGAAGCTGATCGAGGCCGTGCGCGGGGTCCACGTCGCCGAGCCGGTCCGGCGGTACGCGGTGAACCTGGTCGCCGCCACCCGCACCCACCCCGACCTCAGACTCGGCGCCTCCCCGCGCGCCACGCTGCACCTGCTGCGCGCGGCGAAGGCGTCCGCGGCCCTGAGCGGCCGGGAGTACGCGCTGCCGGACGACGTGCAGGCGCTCGCCGTCGCGGTGCTGGCCCACCGGCTGCTGCCCACCGCCCAGGCCCAGCTCAACCGGCGCACCGCGGAGCAGGTCGTCCAGGAGATCCTGCAGTCGACCCCGGTGCCCGCGGCCACCCAGCAGCAGGCCGGCTTCGGCGGTCTGGGCCGGGGTGTGCCGGCCTATCCCCAGCAGCCCCCGCGGAGTCTTTGATGGGCGCCCCGGCGGAGGCCGACGGGGAGGAGACGGGCGGGATCCGCACGGCCCTGGCCGGGCTGACCACCCGCGGCCGCTCCTTCCTCGCGGCCGGCATCGCGGCGGTGATCTGCGCGTACATACTCGGCCAGAGCGATCTGCGCCGGGTCGGGCTGCTGCTCGCCGTGCTGCCGCTGATCTGCGCCGCCGTGCTCTACCGCACCCGCTACCGGGTGGCCGGCAGCCGACGGCTCTCCCCCGCGCGGGTGCCGGCCGGCAGCGAGGCCCGGGTCCATCTGCGGATGGACAACGTCTCGCGGCTGCCCACCGGTCTGCTGATGCTCCAGGACCGGGTGCCCTACGTCCTCGGGCCGCGCCCGCGGTTCGTCCTGGACCGGGTGGAGCCGGGCGGCCGCCGCGAGGTGTCCTACCGGGTCCGCTCGGACCTGCGCGGCCGCTATCCGCTGGGCCCGCTCCAGCTGCGCCTGACCGACCCGTTCGGCATGTGCGAACTGACCCGTTCCTTCTCGACGTTCGACACCCTCACCGTCATCCCGAAGGTGGAGCCGCTGCCGCCGATCCGGCTCAGCGGCGAGGCGAAGGGGTACGGCGACGGGCGGCAGCGCTCACTGGCCCTGGCCGGCGAGGACGACGTGATCCCGCGCGGCTACCGCTACGGCGACGACCTGCGCCGGGTGCACTGGCGCTCCACCGCCCGCTACGGCGAGCTGATGGTGCGCCGCGAGGAGCAGCCGCAGCGCGCCCGCTGCACGGTCCTCCTTGACACCCGGGGCGGCGCCTACGAGGGAGCGGGCCCCGACTCGGCGTTCGAGTGGGCGGTGTCCGGTGCCGCCTCGGTCCTGGTCCACATGCTCGAACGCGGCTTCTCGGTCCGGCTGTTGACGGACACCGGAAGCTCGGTGCCGGGCGAGGGCGCCGACGGCTTCGCGGGCTCCGGCCACGAGTCGGCGGAGGCGGCCGGGCTGATGATGGACACCCTGGCCGTGATCGACCACTCGGACGGCACGGGCCTGTCCCGGGCCTACGCCGTACTGCGCGGCGGGAACGAGGGGCTGCTGGTGGCCTTCCTGGGCGACCTCGACGAGGAGCAGGCGACGGTGGCCGCGAAGATGCGCCAGCGCAGCGGCGGCGCCGTCGCCTTCGTGCTGGACCCGGACACCTGGGTCCGGGAGCCGAGCGACGTGCCCGCCCCCGGCAACGGGCACGAGGAGCGGCTGCGGATGCTGCGCGAGGCCGGCTGGACGGCCGTGAGCGTGCCGCGTGCCGCCGCGCTGACCGAGCTGTGGCGGCAGGCCGACCGGGAGCGCACCGGACTGGCCGCGCTGAGCGGGGAGGCCCGGTGATGAGCGGACGGGCCCGGCTCGCCCTCGCCGCGGCGGCGGCGACGCTGATGGCGTCCTGTGCCCTGCTGCCGCTGGTCTCCCCGAGTACCTGGCTGTTCCAGGCGGCGTTCCTGGTGGCGGTCCAGACGGGCGCGGGCGCGGCCGCCCGGCGGGTGCCGCTGGCCCGGCCGCTGACCGTGGCCGCGCAGGCCCTGGTCACGCTGCTGATGCTGACCGTGGTCTTCGCCCGGAGCCACGCGATCGCCGGGGTGGTCCCCGGCCCGGACACCTTCCGGTACTTCGGCGACCTGCTCCAGCAGGGCTCGGACGACGTCAGCCGGTATGCGATACCCGCGCCGCTGACGCCCGGCATCCGGCTGATGGTCGTCGGCGGGGTGCTGGTCGTCGGGCTGGTCGTGGACACCCTCGCGGTGACCTTCCGCAGCGCGGCCCCGGCCGGGCTGCCGCTGCTCGCGCTGTACTCGGTGGCGGCGGGCCTGTCCGACGGGCCGAGCGACTGGCTGTGGTTCCTGGTGGCGGCGGCCGGCTATCTGATGCTGCTGCTCGCCGAGGGCCGGGACCGGCTGTCGCAGTGGGGCCGGGTGTTCGGCGGGGCCGCGCGCACCCCGGGCGCCCAGGAGAGCGGCGCGGTGGCCCCGGTGCGCACCGGGCGCCGGATCGGCTTCGCCGTACTGAGCGTCGCGCTGTTCGTGCCGTTGGCGATGCCCTCGATCCAGGGCGGCCTGCTGGACGGCGCCGGGGCCGGTGTCGGCGTGGGCAACGGGAACGGCGGCACGATCTCCGCGGTCAACCCGCTGGTGTCGCTGCGGGACAGCCTCAACGTGGACGAGGACCGCCAGGTGCTGTCCGTGCGGACCAGCAGCGACGACGTCTCGGACCTGTATCTGCGGATCGTCTCCCTGGACGACTTCGACGGCACCACCTGGAAGCCGGCCCAGCGGCACATCACCGCCGTGCCGAACACGTT
Organism: Streptomyces hyaluromycini; assembly: GCF_002217755.1. Classification (GTDB taxonomy): domain Bacteria; phylum Actinomycetota; class Actinomycetes; order Streptomycetales; family Streptomycetaceae; genus Streptomyces; species Streptomyces hyaluromycini. The sequence continues at coordinate 373,723 of NZ_BCFL01000018.1, forward strand.
CCCGACCCCGGCCGGACTGAGCGGCGACGTCCGGCGGACGACGGTGAAGTCGACGATCTCGGCCGCCGACTGGTACGCCCAGGACTGGCTGCCGATGCCGTACCCGCCGAGCGGGGTGAAGGTGGCCGGCACCTGGCGCTACGAGCCCGTCGGGATGACCCTGGTCGGCGACCACGGGCAGAACACGCGCGGTGAGACCTACCAGGTCACCAGCCTGGACGTGCAGCCGACGGCGGAGCAGCTGGCCGCGGCGCCGGAGCCGACGGCGGCCATGAAGAAGGACTACACCAAGGTGCCCTCCTCGCTGCCGTCGGTGGTGGCGCAGACGGCGAAGGAGGTCACCGCCGGCTCGGCGAACCACTACGAGGAGGCGGTCAAGCTCCAGGACTACTTCGCGGTGACGGGCGGCTTCCAGTACGACACCCAGGTGGAGGTCGGCCGGGGCGAGGGCGCGATCGCGAACTTCCTGAAGCAGAAGCGCGGTTTCTGCGTGCACTTCTCCTTCGCGATGGCCGCGATGGCCCGGACGCTGGGCATCCCGGCCCGGGTCGCGGTGGGCTTCGCACCGGGCACCCCGCAGGCCGACGGCACCGTGTCGGTGGGCCTGAAGGACGCGCACGCCTGGCCGGAGCTGTACTTCGAGGGCGTGGGCTGGACCCGCTTCGAGCCGACCCCGACCCGGGGCACGACGCCCTCGTACACGGTGTCGGACACGCCCGGCTCCTCCGTGCCGGACGAGACCCTGCCCTCCAAGGGCGCCTCGACGGCGCCGTCGGCCTCGGCCTCGCAGAGCGAGAGCTGCCCGGCGCAGCTGCGCAGGCAGGACGCCTGCGCCAGCCCGTCCGCGGCGGCCGCGGTGCAGAGCGGCGACGGCGGGCCGCCGTGGTGGCAGCTGGCCCTGTGGGCGCTCGGCGGGCTCGTCGTGGTGGCGTTGCCGCTGTCGCCGATGCTGTACCGGCAGCAGGTTCGTGCCCGCAGGCTCGGGGCCCACGACCGCACGCCCGCCGGCGTGGCGGCGCACACGCTGGCGGTCTGGCTGGAACTGACGGACACCGCCTGGGACTTCGGCATCCTGCCGGACGACTCGCAGACCCCGCGCAACGCGGCCACCCGGATCGTCCGGCTCGGCGGTCTGGATCCGGTCGCCGGGGCCTCGGTGCACCGGGTGGCGGACGCGGTCGAACAGGTGCTGTACGCGCCACGGCCGCAGCCGACGGCCGGCCTCGGGGACGACGTCCGCAGGGTGACGGCCGCGTTCAACGGCACGGTCGGTGTCCCCTCGCGGCTGCGGGCGCTGTTCGCTCCGCGGTCGGCCGTGCGCGTGGTGTGGGCGGCGTCGGCGGGGCGGGCCCGGCTGCGGGAGCGGGTGGCGGCGGCCCGGCCGACCCTGCGGAAGCCGTCGGAGCAGGAGGGCTGACTGGGGCGGCGCGGGGGGGGTGGGGTCGCTTACCGGCGCTTGCAGGGTGCCGCCCGCGCCCACCCGTGCCGCCCTGGGGGCACCTCCCAGGCCCTTAAGGCACTGGGGGAGGCACGACTGCCCGCGGCTGAGAAGAAGCGGCGGGCGAAGCGCCCCGTAAGGGGCGCGGGGAACTGCGCGACCAGCCCCCACGCACCCGCAGTGACGCACGGCCCGCAGCAAGGTCACGGCTCCGGCCGACCGCGCAGCGCCCGGCAACGCCTGAGGGGTGACCATCCAGTGACGGTCACCCCTCAGTCACGTTCTGTTCGGCCTGTCGGCCTCTCCGGCGAAGCCGTCAGTGGCCCTGTTCGTCACGCCGGCGCTGCCAGCGCTCCTCGATACGGTCCATCATGGAACGCTTCGGCCGACCCTGGCGGCGGGCCTGCGGGCCTGCGGGCTGCTCGCCGGGCTTGGGGGCCTTGCGCCAGCCGGTGACGGCGAGGACCGCGCAGCCCAGCATGACGAGGAAGCCCACCACGCTGACCCAGATCTGCAGCGTGACCATTCCGGCGATGAGGAGCGCGATACCCACGAGGAAGCCTGCGACCGCCTGGTAGACCCGTCGCCGGGTGAACGTCCGCAGCCCGTTGCCCTCAAGCGCTGTCGCGAACTTGGGGTCTTCGGCGTACAGCGCTCGCTCCATCTGCTCAAGCATTCGCTGCTCGTGCTCCGAGAGCGGCACGGCGTCCTCCTCATCGTGCAGTCGCCGGGGCGACCCGGGGGGTCCCTTCAGGATAGGCAGGGAATCGCCCCCGTGAAACCCGCCCCTCTAGGCCAATTGGCCAACCGGAAACCGCCATGACGGTTCTGGCTCGCTGAGACTTCCATTCCCCAGCAGCCGACCCGTCATGCCGGGCGATCTCCCTCGATCATACGGCGCAAACCCCTCGATCGGGGGGCCTGTGGCGTACTCCATCCGCTGCCGAGCCCCTGATCAGCGGGCTCGTCTCAGGAGACTCTCAGACCCCGGCGGCACCCGGTGTCTCGCCGAGCACATGCAGCTGGGTGGCGACGGCGTGGAAGGCCGGGAGTTCGGCCGCGGCGGCCTCCAGCCTGAGCAGGGCGTCGAGGGCGCCGGGCTCGGTGTCCACCAGGACTCCGGGGACCAGGTCGGCGAAGACCCGCACACCGTGCACGGCGGCGACGGCCAGGCCCGCGCCCTCGACCAGGGCGGTGAGCTGGTCCGCGGAGAAGCGGCGGGGCATCGGGTCGCCGCTGCCCCAGCGGCCGTCGGGGTCCTCCAGGGCCTGCTTGGCCTCCTTGAAGTGACCGGCGAGGGCGCGGGCGACCACGGCCCCGCCGACCCCGGCGGCAAGCAGGCTGAGGACGCCCTCGGAGCGCAGCGCTGCCACCGTGTTGCGCACGCCCTCGGCCGGGTCGTCGACGTACTCCAGGACGCCGTGGCACAGCACCACGTCGTGGCCGCCGCGCTCGACCACGTCGAACAGGCCGAGGACGTCGCCCTGGACGCCCTTGACCCGGTCGGCCACGCCGGCCTCGGCGGCGCGGCGCTCCAGCGCGAACAACGCGTTCGGGCTGGGGTCGACGACGGTGACGCGGTGGCCGAGACGGGCCAGGGGGACGGCGAAGTTGCCGCTGCCGCCACCGGTGTCCAGGACGTCCAGCGCGTCCCGGCCGGTGGCCTTGACCCGGCGGTCGAGGGCCTCCTGGAGGACCTCCCAGACCACGGCGGTACGGAGAGAGGCGCGGGGTCGAGTGGGGTCCGGCACGGCAGTTGACTCCTCGGCGCGGCACCGCCTGTTGCCCGGCGGCGCGAACTCGGTGCCTCCCCGGCCCGGGGTGCGGGAGGAGGGAAGGCTTCAGGCGCTCTCCACCCTATTGCCTCCGCCGCCCCGCCCCCTATTGCCTCCGCCGTCCCGCCCGGTCAACTCGCGTCGGCGGCTCCCGCCCGGTCATCCCGCGTCGGGCAGCTCCCTTCCCGGGGCGCCGGCCGGCCGCTCCCCGTCCTCCCGTCGCGCCTGCGGCAGCACCGGCTGGAGGACGAGCATCCGCTCGACGATGCGGAGGAACATCGCCACGTCGCGTATCAGGTCGTCGGCGTCCCGGCGACCGGCCGCGCCCTGGATGCCGGCCTCGGCGCGGGCCCGGCGGCCGGCGCCGGAGGCGAAGAGGGCGCTCCACTCGGTGAGCTCGGGCGCCACCTCGGGGAGCACCTCCCAGGCGCTGCGGATCCGGGCCCGGCGCCGGGGCGAGGTCTCGGGGCGGGCGCGGGCGGCGAGCACGGCGGCCGCGGTGCGCAGGGCGGCCAGGTGGGCGGTCGCATAGCGCTCGTTGGGGGTGTTGAGCAGTTCGGCCTCGTCGAGGGTGACGCGGGCCTGGGTGAGCAGGTCGAGGGCGGCGGGCGGGGCCGTGGCCCGGCGGAGTACGGGGTGCACATCGCTCGCCGGGCCGGTCAGTGAGGGGGCAGGGCCGGTGGCGCGGCGCCGGTGGGCGGCGGCCGCTGAGGAGTTGGCCATGACGAACCTCCTGTCGTCTGAGTGACGGCTCCCTCACACGGGGTGCCGTATGTGCCCATCGTGAGGTATGGCACTGACAATCCGTTCTGACCTGGGCTTTTGCTTCGATCGCAAGTTCGGGCTACTTTTTGCACTGACCAGTCAGTTCAAAAACAACGCCACAGGGGGGAACCTGTGCACGGCGTACCTGTCACGGCCGAGGGCCTCGGGCTCAAGGGGCCGCGCGGCTGGGCGTTCCAGGGGATCTCCCTGGACGCCGGGCCCGGCGCGCTGATCGCGGTGGAAGGGCCGTCCGGCTCCGGGCGCACCTGTCTGCTGCTCGCGCTCACCGGCCGGATGAAGACCACCGAGGGCACCGCGACCGTCGGCGGGGCCCGGCTGCCGGGGCAGCTCGCGGCCGTACGGCGGTTCAGCGCGGTGGCCAACGTGGCCGGGGTCACCGACCTCGAACCCGCCCTGACCGTCGCCGAGCACCTGCGCGAACGGGCCCTGCTGCAACGCCGGTTCGGCGACTCGCTGCGCGCGCTGCTGCGGCCCCGCGCGGACCGCAGGGCACGGGCACAGCGGCGCGTCGACGACGCCCTGGCCGCCGCCGGGCTCGACCTGGAGTCGCTGCCCAAGGGCGCCCGTACCGCCGTACGGGACCTGGAGCGGATCGAGGCGCTGCGGCTGTCCGTGGCGCTGGCCATGGTCGGGAAGCCCCGGCTGCTCGCCGTGGACGACGCGGACCTGAAGCTGTCGCAGGCCGAACGGACGGACGTGCAGGCGCTGTTGGCGTCGATCGCCGCGTCCGGGACGACGGTGGTGGCGGTGTGCGGAGAGGCCCTGACCGGGGCCGTCGTCGTGCACACCGGGAGCACCGGGGCAACGGAGACTTCGCAAGAGCCGGAAGAGCCGGAAGAGCCGGAAGAGCCGGAAGAGTCGGAAGAGTCGGAAGAGTCGGGAGAGGAGGCCGGCGATGCGCTCGCCGCGACTGGCCGCGCTTGAGCTCAGGCGCTTTGGACGGGGCAGGCTGCCACGCGCCGCCCTGGTGGCCCTGCTGGTGCTGCCGCTGCTGTACGGCGCGCTGTACCTGTGGTCGTTCTGGGATCCGTACGGCCGCCTCGACCACGTCCCCGTGGCGCTCGTGAACGACGACAAGGGAGCGACGGCGAGCGGCAGGAGGCTCACCGCGGGCGACGACATCGTGGCCGGGCTCAAGGACAGCAGGACCTTCGACTGGCACGAGGTGAGCGCCGCCGAGGCGCGCCGGGGCGTCGAGGACGGCACGTACTACCTGTCGCTGACCATGCCCGCCGACCTCAGCGCGCGCATCGCCTCCAGCGCGGGCGACTCCCCGGAGACCGGCGCGCTCCAGGTGCGCACGAACGACGCGAACAACTACATCGTCGGGCAGATCTCCCGCACGGTCTTCAACGAGGTGCGCTCGGCCGCGTCCACCAAGGCGTCCCGGTCCTTCCTGGACCGGATCTTCATCTCGTTCGCCGACATCCACGGGCAGACGGTGAAGGCCGCCGAGGGTGCCGACACGCTCACCGGTGGCATCGGGAAGGCCCAGAAGGGGTCCAAGGACCTCGCGGACGGCCTGAAGGACGCCAAGACCGGCAGCGGGAAGCTCGCCAAGGGGATCAGGAAGCTGGATGCGGGCGCGGCGACGCTGGCGGACGGCTCGCAGCAGGTCGCGGACGGCACCCAGGTCCTGGCGGACCAGGTCGACGGGGTCTACGGCAAGGTCGGCCCGTACCTGGCGAAGAACGAGAAGACCATCGGTGACACGGCGCAGCTGGTCGCCGACTCGGCGCGGACCGTCCGGGACAACCTCGGCGTCCTGGTGAAGACCGCTCCGGCGGCCGCGAAGACCGCCCACGCGGCCGCCGGCACGCTGGACGAGGTCTACGCGGCGCGCTGTTCGGCGGAGCTGCTCACCGACCCGGTCTGCCCCGATCTGAAGAAGGCCCGGGACGCGGCCGACGACGTGGCCGCCGTCGCCGACGACCTCGACACGCTGATCGCCGGCCAGAACGGCGACCTGAGGACGCTCGACGCGCACCTCGGCACGCTCCAGACCCAGGCGCAGGCCCTCGCCGACCGCGCCCCGCACCTGTCCGAGGACGTCGCCGACGCCGTCAAGAAGATCGACAAGCTGAACGGCGGCGCGGCCCGGGTGGCCGCGGGCGCCGCGAGGCTGCACACCGGGCTCGGCACGGCCACCACCGGCGCCACCGGCCTCGACAGCGGCATCGGCAAGCTGAAGACCGGCGCCTACGACCTCAGCGGCGGGATGTACAAGCTCGCCGACGGCTCCAGCACGCTGGCCGGCGGCCTGCACGACGGCGCGGCGAAGATCCCCGACTACGACACACAGGACCGCGACCGGCGCACCGGGGTCATGTCCGACCCGGTCCAGCTCGCCTCGCAGGACCTGCACAAGGCGCCCAACTACGGTACCGGGTTCGCCCCGTACTTCATCCCGCTCTCCCTGTGGGTCGGCGCGATGGTGGCCTACATGCTGATCCAGCCGCTCAACCGGCGTGCCCTGGCGGCCGGTTCGGCGGCCTGGCGGATCGCGCTGGCGGGCTGGCTGCCCGTGGTCGCGATCGGCGTGCTGCAGACGGCCGCCCTGATGGCCGTCCTGCACTGGGCGATCGGGCTCCAGATGGTCCGCGCGACCGGGACGGTCGGGTTCCTGTTCCTGGTGGCGGCCTGCTTCGCGGCGATCGTGCAGTGGCTGAACGCGCGCTTCGGGGCGGCGGGACGGATCCTGGTCCTCGCCCTGCTGATGCTCCAGCTGACGTCGGCGGGCGGCACGTATCCCGTCCAGACCAGCCCGGGCTTCTTCGACGCGATCCACCCGTTCCTGCCGATGAGCTATGTCGTGGCGGCGCTGCGGCGGCTGATCACGGGCGGCGGGCTGGGGCCGGTGTGGCAGGCCTGCGCCGTCCTGGTGGCGTTCACGGCGGGTGCCCTGGCGCTCACCGCGTTGTCCGCCCGGCGCCGCCAGGTGTGGACGCTGGACCGCCTGCATCCCGAGCTGAGCCTGTGAGGCCTCGATGACCTCCTCTTCCGTGCCCGCGGAGGCCGCTGTTCCTGTGAGAATCGGGAGCATGGAAAGCAGCAGCACCACGGGCGGCAGCACACGCCGTGAGGCCACCCGGCAGAAGCTCTACGAGGCCGCCGTCACGCTCATCGCCGAGCAGGGCTTCTCGGCCACCACGGTGGACGAGATCGCCGAGCGGGCCGGCGTCGCGAAGGGCACGGTCTATTACAACTTCGCGAGCAAGTCGGTCCTCTTCGAGGAGTTGCTGCGGCACGGCGTGGGTCTGCTCACCGCGTCCCTGCGGGACGCCGCCGAGCAGACCGCGCGCGAGGGCGGCAGCCGGGTCGACGCCCTGGACGCGATGGTCCGCGCGGGTCTCGTCTTCATCGACCGCTACCCGGCCTTCACACAGCTCTACGTGGCGGAGCTGTGGCGCACCAACCGGGCCTGGCAGTCGACGCTGATGGTGGTCCGGCAGCAGGCCGTCGCGGTCGTCGAGGGCGTGCTGCGCGAGGGCGTGGAAGGCGGCGAGTTCAGCGACGAGATCGACGTCCAGCTGACGGCGGCCGCGCTGGTCGGGATGGTGCTGGTGGCGGCGCTGGACTGGAAGTCCTTCCAGCCGGAGCGCTCCCTGGACGACGTCCACGCGGCACTGTCCCGGCTGCTGCAGGGGCGGGTGAGCGGGAAGGGCTGAGCCCTTCCGGGACCGGCACGCGCGCGTGGCCGCGGGAAAGCCGCACGCGCGCGTGGCCAGACGAAAGCGCCGGTCCGCGGTGGCCGCGTCCCCCGCGGGCCGCCGTCGGACCGGCGCCTTCCGTACTCCCCCGTGTTCCCCCGGTTTCCCGCTGTTCTCCCGGGTCCCCTCTCCCCCGTGTCTCGCTTCCGCCGACGCGAATCGGCGGAAGGAGCGGTCGAGGGCGCCGGCGCCGTTCCGCCGCCCCGTGTCGGCGGTACCGGACCTCGCGCCCCTTTCCGTGTCTCCACTCTCTCGTTCACGCAGGTCGCGGCCCATCCGCGCGCGTACTCAACTCGCTCCCTAGGTACGCGTACTCAGGTGTGCGCACGCAGGCCCAGGACGCGCGGCCGCCGACTGGTTACGATCGCGTCCGTGTCGGTACTCCCCTTGGTCTTCACCAGCGGCTGGGCCAGCGGAATCAACGCCTATGCGGTGGTGCTGCTGCTCGGTCTCTTCGGCGCGACGGGCCTGAGCGACGACGTCCCCGAGACGCTGCAGCGCCCCGAGGTGCTGATCGTCGCGGGCGTGCTGTTCCTGTGCGAGGCGGTCGCCGACAAGATCCCGTACGTCGACTCGGTGTGGGACTCCGTGCACACGGTGATCCGGCCGGTGGCGGGCGCCTGGGTCGGGGCGCTGCTCGCCGGGCACAGCGGCTCGCTCTCGGACGTGACGGCCGGGCTGGTCGGCGGTTCCACGGCCCTCGCCAGCCACACCGTGAAGGCCGGTACCCGGATGGCGATCAACACCTCCCCCGAGCCGTTCAGCAACATCGTGGTGAGCCTGGCGGAGGATCTCGGGGTCGCCGGCATCGTGACGTTCGCGATGTTCCATCCGCTGCCGGCGGCGATCATCGCGGGTGTGCTGCTGGCCACCGGCCTGATCGTGCTGGTGTTCCTGATCTCCCGGATCCGGCGCTTCTGGCGCCGCCGCGCCCAGCGCCGTGAGGAACGGCGGCTCGCGGCGCAGGTGGGACGGCCTCCCGGCTGACGGCCCGCCGGACCGGAGTGTCAGTGGCGGTCGATAAAGTCGCGGGCATGGGACGGATTGCGGTGATCGGCGCCGGGATGGGCGCCATGGCGGCGGCCGCCCGGCTGGCCGTCGCGGGCCACCGGGTGACGGTGTACGAGCGGACGGACACGTACGGCGGCGGGGTGCGCCGGTTCGAGCGCGACGGGTTCGCCTTCGACACCGGACCGGGGCTGCTGCCGCTGCCCGCCGTGTACCGCGACCTGTTCGTCAAGACCGGCAAGGAGCCGCTGGAGGACTGCGTCGAGCTGGTCCAGGTGGACCCGTCGGCCCGGCACGTCTTCGCCGACGGCACCCAGGTGTCCCTGCCGAACGCGTCCCGCGCGGGCGTCGTCACCGCCCTCGACGAGGCGCTCGGGGCGGGCGCCGGGCAGCGCTGGGGCGACTTCCTGGTGCGGGCCAGGGAGGCCTGGGACCGCACCAGGCGCCCGCTCCTGGAGGAACCGCTGTGGCCGAACTGGCAGGTGCTGGCCGAGCGCGAGCCGTACCCGTCGGTGCCGCACAAGAAGCTGCTGCGCACCCGTCGGGCGGCCACGGTCACCGAGATCGGCGCCTGGGAGCTGCGCGACGAGCGCCTCGCCGCCGTCCTGGAGAGCCACGCGCTCGCGTACGGCCTCGACCCGCGCACCGCTCCGGCGAGCGCGGCCGTGCTGCCGTACCTGGAGCACGCCTTCGGCACCTGGTACGTGCGCGGTGGCATGCGGGAGTTGGCGCGCGCGCTGTACGAGCGGTGCGTGCAGCGGCGGGTCGGGTTCGTCTTCGGCGCCGAGGTCACCGGGGTCCTGGAGAAGGACGGCCGGGCGGCGGGGGTGGAGCTCGCCGACGGGAGCGTGGCCGAGGCCGACTTCGTGGTGGCGGGGGTGGCACCGGAAGCGCTGAGCCACCCCGCGGCACGGGCCGGCGGCGGGCCCGCGCCCCGGCGGTGCCTGCCGAGCCGGCTGACGGTACTGCTGGCGCTGCGGGGCGGGCGGCCCGAGGGGGCCGTGCACCGGACCGTCGTGCACGCGGCGGACCGTGCCGCCGAGTTGGAGGGGCTGTTCGGCTCCGCCCCGGCCGCGCCGGGGACTGTCACGGTGCTGCGGCCCGACGACCCGGCGCTGGTCCCGGACGCGGGTCACGAGGCGGTCGCGCTGGTCTCGACGGTGCCCGCCGGGAGCGGCGGCCCCGGCGGGGCCGAGGACATGATCACCGTGGCCGAGCGGGCCGTCCCCGGGCTGCGGGACCGGCTGCTCTGGCAGGAGGTGCGCACCCCGGCCGACATCGCCGCGGAGACCGGCTCGGCCAGCGGGGCGGTGCCGCCCCCGGCGCTCGCGGCCGCCGCCGGAGCCCTGCTGTACCCGGCCAACACCGGCGCTCTGCCGGGCCTGTTCACCGCCGGAGGCTGGTCGCACCCCGGTGGCGGGCTTCCGCACGCGGGCATGTCGGGGGCACTGGTGGCGGGGCTGATCGTGGAGGGACCGGAGTTCCGCGGCTCGCAGTGAGCCGGGCCTTCGGGAACGCTTCAGAAACGGTACTGCTGCTCGTCGTACCCGTTGTTGCCCTGCTGGCCCTGCTGCTGCCCCTGCCCGTCGCCGCCCTGGCCCTGGTAGGGGTACTGCTGCTCCTGCGGGAGTTCGCCGCCGTAGGTCTCGTCGGCGCGCTGCTGCGGGACCCAGACACCGCCCGCCGGGGTCTCGCCGTAGCCGCCGGTGCCGTACTGGCCCTGGGCGTACCCCTGCTGGTCGTACTGCTGGGTGCCGTACGACGACTGGTCGTACCCGGCGCCGTAGTTCTGGTTGTTGCCGATGTACGGGTCGGAGTAGTTGGCGTACTGCTGCTGGGCGCCCGTGTCGTAGCCGTACTGCTGCTGGCCGTAACCGGAGTAGTCGTAGGCGTAGTTCTGGTCGGTGCCCTGGGCGGCGTACGCCTGGTCCTGGCCGGCGGTCGCGTAGGCGGCCTGCTGGTCGCCGGCGGCCGCGTAGCCGGAGTCGCGGTAGACGCCGTAGGAGCCGGTGTCCTCGGGCATCGGCTGCGGCTCGTAGACCGTGGTGGACTCGGCCGCGCCGGGCTCCATGGTGCGGGCCGCCGGGGTGAAGACGTCGTCACGGTCGTACTCGTCACCGCCGCCGTAGGCCGGCATGCTGCCCGTGGCGTAGGCGCCCTGCTGCTCGGCGTAGGCGGCGTCGGCCGCGTCCGGGTCGGTGGCCTCCAGGCCCGGGTCCTCGTCCGGTTCGCCGCGGCGGCGCTTGGTCAGGCCGCCGTCACCGTCCGTGCCGGGGCGCTTGACCGCCCAGCCGGCCTCGAAGCCGCGGCGGAACGACAGCGTGACGTAGGTCTGGCCGACCGCGAAGGCGATCGCGCCCACGCCGATCACGACGACCGACGGGATCAGGACACCGAAGACGACACCGACGAAGCCGACGAAGGCGAGCAGCCGCCAGCGCAGCCGCGCCTTGTACTGCAGCAGCACCTCGCCGAGCAACCACAGCGCGACGATGCCGAACGCTACGTAGAGGACCGTCCAGCCCATGTACGCCCCTCCTCCTGTGACCGCTACGCAGTGTGTCCTACTCCGGTGCGGCCGGTCTAGGCCCGCGGGGGATGGTGCAGGCCCAGGTTCTCGTAGATTTCCAGCGTCGCCGTGGAGTTGTTGAGCGTGATGAAGTGCAGTCCTGGCACTCCCTCGGCCAGCAGCCGGGCGCAGAACTCCGTGGCGTACTCGATGCCAATGGAGCGTACCGCCGCCGGATCGTCTTTCGCTGTGAGGATCCGCTCTTTCAGGGCGTCCGGGAAGGCTGCGTTGCTGAGTTTGGGCAGCCGTTCCAGCATCTTCACACTGGTGACTGGCAGGATTTCCGGAATCACCGGTGTCTCGCAGCCGGCCGCGACGACCCGGTCACGAAGGCGAAGGTACGACTCGTCCTGGAAGAACATCTGCGTGATGGCGTAGTCGGCGCCCGCGCGGCACTTGTCGACGAAGTGCCGGACGTCGGTGTCCCAGTCGCTGGAGCGCGGGTGCATCTCCGGGAAGGCAGCGACGCCCACGCAGAAGTCGCCCGACTCCTTGATGAGCCGCACGAGTTCGGCCGCGTAGGTCAGACCCTGCGGGTGCGCCACCCACTCCCCCATCGGGTCGCCGGGCGGGTCGCCGCGCACCGCGAGCATGTTGCGGATCCCGGCGTCCGCGTACTGGCCGATGATGTTGCGCAGCTCGGCCAGCGAGTGGTCGACCGCGGTGAGGTGGGCGACCGGGGTGAGCGTGGTGTCGGCGACGATCTGCTGGGTCTCCCTGACCGTGCCCGCGCGGGTCGAACCGCCGGCGCCGTAGGTCACGGAGACGAAGTCGGGGGCAACCGCCTCGACCCTGCGGAGCGCGCTCCACAGGTTCCGCTCACCCTTGGGGGTCTTCGGCGCCGAGAACTCGAACGAGTACGTGGCCTTGCCGGTGGCGAGCATGTCGCGCACGGTGCGTGCGCGGTCAGTCCTGGTCGATGCGGTTCCTAGGGCCATACCCGCAGGTTAGCCAGGGGCGGACGGCCACCCAACCGAACTCGTGATATTTGCCCGAATTGTCGAGCTCGTGTCCGGATACTGGACAAGTTTCCGGACAGCAGGACGGCCGGACGGCCGAACCGGAGTACGCCTACGCCTACGCCGACCGCAGCCGCTTGGCGAACTCGGCCGCCGCCGCGCCCGGGTCGTCGGCCGCGGTGAGCGCGCGGACCACGACCACCCGGCGGGCACCCGCGTCCAGCACCTGGTCGAGGTTGCCGAGGTCGATGCCGCCGATGGCGAACCAGGGGCGGTCGGTGCCCAGCGCGGCGGTGTACCGCACCAGGCCGAGGCCGGGGGCGGGGCGGCCGGGCTTGGTGGGGGTGGGCCAGCAGGGGCCGGTGCAGAAGTAGTCCACGCCGTCCTGCACGGCGGCCGCGGCGGCCTCGGACTCGGCGTGCGTGGAGCGGCCGATCAGGACGTCCGGGCCGAGGATCGCGCGGGCGGCCGGGACCGGCAGGTCGCCCTGGCCGAGGTGGAGCACGTCGGCGCCGGCCGCGTGGGCCACGTCCGCGCGGTCGTTGACCGCGAGCAGCTTGCCGTGCCGGGCGCAGGCGTCGGCGAACACGGCGAGGTGCTCCAGCTCCTCGGCGGCCTCCACGCCCTTGTCGCGCAGCTGCACGATGTCGACACCGCCCGCCAGGACCGCGTCCAGGAACTCGGCGAGGTCGCCCTGCTCCTTACGGGCGTCCGTGCACAGGTAGAGCCGGGCGTCGGCCAGCTGGGCGCGGGCGGTGTCGGTCATCGGTGTCCCCCGTCGATTCGGTACTGGTTGCTCAGACGGCGAGCGCCTGGGCGCGGCGCTTCACCTCCGTGCCACGATTCTCGCTGAGCGCCTGCGCGGGGGTGCCGGGCAGGGTCTCGTCGGGAGTGAAGAGCCACTCCAGCATCTCTTCGTCCGTGAAGCCGTCGTCCCGCAGGAGCGTCAAGGTGCCGGTCAGGCCCTTGACGACCTTGTCCCCGTCGACGAAGGCGGCGGGGACGTGCAGTGCCTTGTTCTCACCACGGCGGACGGCGATGAGCTGGCCCTCCTTGACCAGCTGCCGCACGCGCGTCACCTCGACGTCCATCATCTCTGCGATGTCGGGGAGGGTGAGCCAGGCGGGGACGAGAGCATCGATGTTCGTGTCAATCTCGGTCACGGGACAAGGGTAGGCGTTCCGCCGGGTGGGCCGCGATGGGTGGTGCCGGGTATGTGTCGGTGGTCGGGTGCGGCGCCGTGGGGGCTGGCCGCGCCCACGCGGCGGAGCCGCATATCAATACAGCCCCGCGCCCCTATCGGGGCGCTGCAGTCGCGTTCTTCAAAGGGCGGGCCGGGTCGGAGAGGGCCTCGGCGTCCATTCGGGTGTCTGCTTCGATCAGGCGGCGGCCCTGGGCCAGATCTCGGGGGCGGCCTACCGCCAGTAGGGCGACCAGGCGGGTCTCGCGGAGCCAGCAGACGCTCCAGGACGGGCCCGTCGGGTCGCCGCGCCAGACCAGGTGGTCGGCGGCGGCGTGGTGGCCGGCGTACTGGACGAAGCGGCCGAACTGCTCCGACCAGAAGTACGGCACCGGGTCGTAGACCGCGTCGGACTCGCCGAGGATGTTGGCGGCGACCGTGCGCGGGCCCTGGAGGGCGTTGTCCCAGTGGTGGACCAGCAGGCGCTCGCCGTAGCGGCCGGACGGGAAGGAGGCGCAGTCGCCGACCGCGTAGACGTCCGGGACGCTGGTGTGCAGACGGTCGTCGGCCAGCACGTCGCCGTGGGTGCCCAGCTCGATGCCGGAGCCGGCCAGCCAGGCGGTGGCGGGGCGGGCTCCGATGCCGACCACTACGGCGCCCGCGGGCAGCCGCGAGCCGTCGTCGAGCACCACCGCGCCGGGCTCGACGCCGGCCACGCGCGCGTGGGTGCGCAGTTCGGTGCCGCTGTCCGCATACCAGGCGGTCATCGGCGCGGCGACCTCGGCCGGGAGCGCTCCCGCGAGCGGCCGGTCGGCGGCCTCCACGACCGTCACGGCGCAGCCGGCCTCGCGGGCCGCGGTGGCGAACTCGGCGCCGATCCAGCCCGCGCCGACTACCACGATGTCGTGCTGCCGGGCGAGCACGGGCCGCAGCCGCTCGGCGTCGTCCAGGGTGCGCAGCAGGTGGACGCCGGGCACGCCCTCGGTGCCGGGCAGCGTGATCGGCTCGGCGCCGGTGGCGAGGACCAGGACGTCGTACGCCACCGGTCCGGTCTCGGTGTCCAGCTCGTGGTCGGCGGTGCGCACGCCCAGCGCGTCGCGGCCGAGTGCCAGCTCGATGCCGAGCGCATCGAAGTCGACCTCGAAGGCGGAGCCCTCCGACTTGCCGAGCAGCACGGCCTTGGACAGCGGCGGCCGGTCGTACGGCTGGTGCGGCTCGGCGCCGATCAGCGTGACGGTGCCGGTGAACCCGCGCTCGCGCAGGGCGACGGCGGTCTGCACCCCGGCCATGCCCGCGCCCACGACCACCACGCGCCGTGTCTGTGACGTGCTCCGTCGCTGCGTCTGCTCGCTCACCTGATCACCATAGACAAGAACGATAGACAACTGACAAAGAGTCAGTCAGGGGGCGTGGCGAGTGACCTGTTCCACAGCGCCGTCCGAGGCCGTCTTACAAGGGCGGAGCTCCGCGGGCTAGGGTGGCGGGGAAGCACACGCGGGAGCCCGGACGCACCGGGCTGAGAGGGAGGCTGGCGGCCTCCGACCGTACGAACCTGATCCGGGTCATGCCGGCGAAGGGAGGGGCTGGACGCCCATGTCCTCACGTACGTCCGACGTCCTCGTCATCGGGGGCGGAATCATCGGCCTGGTCACGGCCTGGCGCGCCGCGCAGCGCGGGCTCGCCACCGCTGTGGTGGACCCCGCGCCCGGCGGCGGGGCCGCGCAGGTCGCGGCCGGGATGCTGGCCGCGGTCACCGAACTGCACTACGGCGAGCAGACCCTGCTGGGGCTCAACCTGGCCTCCGCCGCCCGCTATCCCGCCTTCGCCGCAGAGCTGACCGAGCTCACCGGCCACGACCTCGGCTACCGGCGCTGCGGCACCCTCGCGGTCGCGCTGGACGCCGACGACCGCGCCCATCTGCGCGAGCTGCACGCGCTCCAGCAGCAGTCGGGCCTGGAGTCCGAGTGGCTGTCCGGGCGGGAGTGCCGGCGCCTGGAGCCGATGCTCGCGCCGGGGGTGCGCGGCGGGCTGCGGGTCGACGGCGACCACCAGATCGACCCCCGCCGGCTGGCGGCCGCGCTGGTGGCCGCGTGCGAGCGGGCCGGGGTGGTCTTCCACCGCGACTGGGCCGAGCGGCTGGAGGTGGTACGGGGGCGGGCCACCGGTGTCGTCACCCGCGCGGGTGACACGTGGGGCGCCGGGCAGGTGGTGCTCGCCGGCGGGAGCCTGAGCGGGCGGCTGGCGGGCGTGCCGGACGACGTGCTGCCGCCGGTGCGGCCGGTGAAGGGGCAGGTGCTGCGGCTGACCGTGCCCGCGCGGTACGCGCCGTTCCTCAGCCGGACCGTACGGGCCGTGGTGCGCGGCGGGAACGTCTACCTGGTGCCCCGGGAGAACGGCGAACTGGTCGTCGGCGCGACCAGCGAGGAGCTCGGCTGGGACACGACGGTCACGGCGGGCGGCGTGTACGAGCTGCTGCGCGACGCGCACGAGCTGGTGCCCGGGATCACCGAACTGCCCCTGACCGAGACTCGGGCCGGACTGCGCCCCGGCTCCCCCGACAACGCGCCGCTGCTCGGGCCGACCCGCCTCGACGGGCTGCTGCTGGCCACCGGGCACTACCGCAACGGGGTGCTGCTCACGCCGGTCACGGGAGACGTGATGGCGGAGCTGCTGGCCGGCGGCGAGCTGCCGGAGGAGGCCCGTCCGTTCACGCCGAGGCGATTCGGCGACGTACTCGTGGAGCAGACCGCATGAACATGCCCGTCATGAACGCCCCCGTCACCATCTCCGTCAACGGGGAGCGCCGGGAGATCGCCCCGGGCACCGCTCTCGACACGCTCGTACGGTCCCTCACCGCCGCGCCCTCCGGGGTGGCCGCGGCCGTCAACGAGACCGTCGTACCGCGCGGGCAGTGGGCGTCGACCGGGCTCGCCGAAGGCGACCGGGTGGAAGTCCTGACCGCCGTGCAGGGAGGCTGAGCCATGGCCGACGACCCGTTCGTGCTCGGGGGTACGACTTTCTCCTCCCGGCTGATCATGGGGACCGGGGGTGCGCCCAGCCTGGAGGTGCTGGAGCGGGCGCTCGTCGCGTCCGGGACCGAGCTGACCACGGTCGCGATGCGGCGGGTGGACCCGGGGGTACGGGGATCCGTGCTGTCGGTCCTCGACCGGCTCGGGATCCGGGTGCTGCCGAACACCGCAGGGTGCTACACCGCCGGGGAGGCCGTACTGACGGCCCGGCTGGCACGGGAGGCGCTGGGGACCTCGCTGGTCAAGCTGGAGGTCATCGCCGACGAGCGGACCTTGCTCCCCGACCCGATCGAGCTCCTTGACGCGGCGGAGACGCTGGTGGACGACGGGTTCACGGTGCTGCCGTACACGAACGACGATCCCGTGCTGGCCCGGAAGCTGGAGGACGTGGGGTGCGCCGCGGTGATGCCGCTGGGGTCGCCGATCGGGTCCGGGCTCGGGATCCGCAACCCGCACAACTTCCAGCTGATCGTCGAGCACGCGCGCGTGCCGGTGATTCTGGACGCGGGAGCCGGTACGGCGTCGGACGTGGCGCTGGCGATGGAGCTGGGGTGTGCGGGGGTGATGCTGGCGTCGGCGGTGACGCGGGCGCAGGATCCCGAGCGGATGGCTTGCGCCATGCGGGCCGGGGTGGAGGCGGGGCGGCTGGCCCGGCTGGCGGGGCGGATTCCCCGTCGGTACCTCGCCGAGGCGTCGTCTCCGACGGAGGGCGTGGCTCGCCTCGATCCGGAGCGCCCGGCGTTCTAGTCCTGCCTCGTCTCCCACCCGTGCACCACCCGAAACTGTTCGCTGGAAGGCCGGACTCTCCTGCGGGGGCTGACCGCCGTCGGCGGCCGCGGCTTGTCGGGCGGGGCGTATTTCAGCCAGGTGCGAAGCGTCACAGGTGCGCTGCAGTCCCCCGGGGAAAGCGGTCTCACCTGTGGGGGTGTCAGCCGGTGCTCGTACACTCGCTGGGTGGATACGACCCTTCAGGACCCCCTCGTCGGGCAGGTGCTCGACGGCCGGTATCGCGTCGACGCGCGGATCGCCGTCGGCGGGATGGCCACGGTCTACCGGGCCCTGGACATCCGGCTGGACCGCGTGCTCGCGCTGAAGGTGATGCACCCGGCGCTCGCCGCCGACGGGTCCTTCGTGGAGAGGTTCATCCGGGAGGCCAAGTCGGTCGCCCGGTTGGCCCACCCGAACGTCGTCCAGGTCTACGACCAGGGGGCCGACCGGTCGTACGTGTATCTGGCCATGGAGTACGTCGCCGGCTGCACCCTGCGTGACGTGCTGCGCGAGCGCGGCGCGCTGCAGCCGCGGGCCGCGCTGGACATCCTGGAGCCGGTGCTGGCCGCGCTGGGCGCCGCGCACCGCGCCGGGTTCGTGCACCGGGACATGAAGCCCGAGAACGTGTTGATAGGGGACGACGGGCGGGTCAAGGTCGCGGACTTCGGGCTGGTGCGGTCCGTGGACTCCGTCACCAGTACGACCGGCGCCGTGCTCGGCACCGTGTCGTACCTCGCGCCCGAGCAGGTCGAGAACGGGGCCGCCGATCCGCGCGTCGACGTCTACGCGTGCGGTGTCGTGCTGTACGAGATGCTCACCGGGCAGAAGCCGCACGACTCGGATTCACCCGCGGTGATCCTCTACAAGCACCTGCACGAGGACGTGCCGGCACCCTCCGCCGTCGTGCCGGGACTCGCCTACGAGCTGGACGAGCTGGTCGCCCGCGGGACCGCCCGCGATCCCGAGGTCCGGCCGTACGACGCCGTCGCGCTGCTCGCCCTGCTGCGGCAGGCCCGGAGCGTGCTCGGCGCCGAGCAGCTGGACGCCGTGCCGCCGCAGGCGCTGGCGGACGCGCACGACATCGGCGAGGACCGGACCAGTGTCATACC
Source organism: Streptomyces hyaluromycini (assembly GCF_002217755.1). Classification (GTDB taxonomy): domain Bacteria; phylum Actinomycetota; class Actinomycetes; order Streptomycetales; family Streptomycetaceae; genus Streptomyces; species Streptomyces hyaluromycini. Next base: position 392,054 of record NZ_BCFL01000018.1, read on the forward strand.
CCGGTCCCTGACCGTGCCCCGGCCGCTGCCCGTCAACGAGGAGGACGAGGGGGTGCTGCGGACCAGCAGGTTCGAGGCGCCGCCGTCCCCCACGCTCGGCTTCGCTCGCGCGGGGGCACCCCCATCCGACCGGCGGCGCGGGGGCCGCCGGTCCCGGCGCGGGCTGCTGACGCTGGTGGTCGCCGTACTGATCGTCTTCGGCGCGGGCGCCGGTGTCTGGTACATCAACTCCGGGCAGTTCACCAAGGTCCCGCCGCTGCTGTCGAAGACCGAGGCCCAGGCCACCGCGCGGCTCAAGGAGGCCGGGCTCGACGTCGGGTCGGTCGAGCACGCCTACAGCGACACGGTGAAGCGGGGCACGGTGATCAGCACCGACCCGGCGGCCGGCAAGCGCATCCGCAGCAACGACTCGGTGACGCTCACCGTCTCGGACGGCCCCGAGACGGTGAGCGTGCCGGATGTGCAGGGGCGGACGCTGGCCAGGGCCAGGTCGCTGCTCACCGCGGACGGGCTCGCACCGGGCATGGTGACCCGGGAGTTCAGTGAGGACGTGCCCAAGGGGTCGGTCATCTCGTCCGACCCGGGGGCCGGGACCGAGCGGCACGCGGGGACCGCGATCGCGCTCGTCGTCAGCAAGGGTGCCCCCGTCGACGTCCCGGACGTCACCGGCGACGACCTGGACGAGGCCCGGCAGGAGCTCCAGGAGGCCGGGCTGAAGGTGACGGTGTCCGCGACCGAGATCAACTCCGAGTACGACCAGGGGCAGGTCGCCCAGCAGACCCCGGCGGGCGACGCGCAGGCCGCCGAGGGCGACACCGTGACGCTGACGCTGTCCAAGGGACCGGAGCTGGTCGAGGTGCCGAACGTGGTCGGGGCCACCGTGGACGACGCGACCAAGCTGCTGGAGCAGTCCGGTTTCCAGGTCAAGGAGAACCGCGGGCTGCTCGGGCTGTTCGGCGACACCGTGAAGAAGCAGTCGGTGGACGCCGGGGAACAGGCGCCCAAGGGGTCGACGATCACCATCACCATCCGGTGACCGGGGGCGGGCCGCGCCGTGACACCCTGGACGGGTGAAGAGTCAGCAGTCAGGTCCCGCCCGCAACCCCGTCGGCGGCCATGTCCCGGTGGCCGGCGGTCTGCACTCGGTGGGGCTGTCGTACGCCCGTGAGCTGAAGGCCGAGACCGTGCAGGTCTTCGTCGCCAACCCGCGCGGCTGGGCCACCCCGGCGGGCAGCCCGAAGCAGGACGAGGCGTTTCGCGCGGCCTGCGCGGAGGGATCCGTCCCGGCGTACGTGCACGCCCCGTACCTGATCAACTTCGGCTCGCACACCGAGGCGACCGTGGAGAAGTCGGTGGAGTCGCTGCGGCACTCGCTGCGCCGCGGCCGGGAGATCGGGGCGCTCGGGGTGGTCGTGCACACCGGGAGCGCGACCGGCGGGCGGGCCCGGGACGTGGCGCTGAAGCAGGTACGCACGCATCTGCTGCCGCTCCTCGACGAACTGACCCACGACGACGATCCGTTCCTGCTTCTGGAGTCCACCGCCGGGCAGGGCGCCTCGCTCTGCTCGCGGACCTGGGACTTCGGGCCGTACTTCGAGGCGCTGGACGCCCATCCGAAGCTGGGCGTCTGCCTGGACACCTGTCACATCTTCGCCGCCGGGCACGACCTGACCGGGCCGAGCGGGATGCACCAGACGCTGGACCTGCTGGTGGACACCGTCGGCGAGGGGCGGCTGAAGCTGATCCACGCCAACGACTCCAAGGACGTCGTCGGCGCGCACAAGGACCGGCACGAGAACATCGGCTCCGGTCACATCGGCGAGGACCCGTTCCGGGCGCTGATGACCCACCCGGCGACCGCGGGCGTACCGCTGATCATCGAGACGCCCGGTGGCAAGGAGGGGCACGCCGCCGACGTCGAGCGCCTCAAGCGGCTCCGGGACGGCTGACGCCCCTCGTCGGACGGCTCACCCCACCGCCAGCGGCACCGCCGCCAGCAGCAGCCCCGCGCCGAGCAGTGCCATCGACCGGCGCAGCCAGCGGTACTTCGCCGACAGGATCACGCTGACGTCCTGGAGCTGGGTGAGCAGCCAGCCCACCTGGTCCGCCCCGGCGTCGGCGGCGGCACGGCGCAGCGCCTCCGGGTCGATGCCGTACAGGGCGTCGGCGTAGAAGGTCGGGCCGGGTGCCGAGCGGACCGTGCGGGTGCGGGGCACGATCACCGCGAGCAGCAGCAGGGTGCCGGCCGCCCAGAGCGCCCCGCCCGCCGCGAGGAAGGCCAGGGCGAGGCCCGACGCGCCGGACGGCGCTCCCCTGCCGAGCACCAGCGCCGGCACCGCGACGGCGCCCGAGAGCAGGACGGACGCCTTCACGTCCGCCCTGCCCAGGTCCTCGCGCACGGTCGCCAGCAGCCGTTCGGCGACGTAGTACGCGGCGGCGTCGGGCTCGCCCGGGGTCATCGGCGCGCCTCGGGGCTGGAGTCGTCCTCCACCCCCGTCCCCTGCCCGGGGACGGCGTCCGCCGGTGGCGCCGGCGGAACCGGCGGGGGCGCGTCGGCCGGGAGCAGCGGGGGTGCGGGCGGCATCGGGGGCATGGGCGGCACCGGCAGCGAGGTCGGGGCCTGCGGCAGGCCGTGCGGGAAGACGCCGGTGGAGACCGTGCGGCTGTAGTCGATGAGGGCCTGGACCTGGTCGTCGATCTGGTGGCGCTGGACCACGCCCTGGTTGATCAGGTTGGTCAGGTAGTCCAGGGCGCCCTGGCGCTGGTCGCGGGCCTGCTGCTGGAGCGCGCCGAGGATCTCGGCCGCCCGGCCCGGGTCCGAGGCGAGCAGGTGGGCGTACTGGACGGTCTCGCCGGCCGTGATCAGCTTCTGGGCGTCGTCCATGTTGGCCGCGATCCGTGCCTTGGTGACGTTGTCGATGGCCTCCTGGACCACACCGCCCTTCTCCACCGCGACCATCTGGGCCTGGTGGTCGGCGGCGGCCTGCCCGAGGTCGATACGGACGAACACCTGGGTGGCGAGGCCCAGTTCGGCGCCGAAGTCACCCCACCGGCCGCTGGCCAGCTCGTCCTGGATGGCCTCGTCGACCTGTTGGGCCGAGTCCAGGCTGTAGCGGCGGCTGAGCCCGCGTAACCGGGCCTCCAGGGACGGGCGGAGCATCCGCTCCACGTCGACCACGCGCTTCTCGGCGGCGGTGTAGAAGTCGCGGACCTCCCAGTTGACGTCCGCCCCCGCCCTGAACTGGGCCCGGTCGCCGAGGGTGGGCAGGGCCAGCTGGAAGGAGACCTGGTGCTGGCCGCGCGCGATCCAGCACACCGAGGTCGGCTTGCCCATCAGCGGCTTGTTGAAGTGCTCGGCGCCGCGGACGGTGATGATGCTGTGCCCGCCGTTCTTGTAGTAGAGCACCGACGCCACCTGGCTGTTGCGGTGCCGGTAGGCGGCCTGCGGGGCGAACTCGCGGACGAAGGGGCCTCTGAGGTCGTGCGGCAGGACGAACTCCTCGTCCTGGGGCGGCCACGGCTGCCACTGGTTGTGCGTCATGGTGTACTCGCTCCCTGGACCGCCCCCCACAGGCGGCGGACCTGCTGTTCGTTCAGTGGTTGGTCGGGGTCTTCGGTGAGTTCCCTGATGAGGGCCAGCAGCCGGTTGCGGTCGTCGTGGCTGTGCACGAGGAGCGGCAGGAACCGCTCCAGGCGGTCGGCCCAGGGCTGGTCGGCCGAGCCGCGCAGCCAGTCGGACAGGGTCTCGATCGCCGCCTCGTAGGACCGTGGGGTCTGCAGCGCGGTCCACAGGAGCCCGGCGAGTTCCGGGGCGAGGGCGGGCCGGACGGCGGCCAGGGCCAGCATCAGCGGCCAGTCGCCGTAGCCCTCCAGGTCCTCGTGCTGGTTCCAGAGGTCGGTGACGGGCACGGAGGCGAGGTAGACCGTGGACTGCAGGCCGAGGTCCTGCTGGGGCCGGCGCTCGTCGGAGAGCCAGGCACGGATCCGGCGCAGGGTCCGGGGCTCGGGGTGGGCGCCGGCGAAGTGGGCGACCTGGACGGCCGCGCCGGAGCGCAGCCTGCCCTCCTCCCAGACGCCGATCCCGCCGAGCAGGTCGAGGCTCTCGCGGTCCGTGTCGGTGGCCCGGCCCCGGCCGAGCACGGCGCCTGCCGTCCAGCGCAGGTGTTCGTCGCCGTAGCGGGCCCAGGAGCCGATCAGGGCGCGGATGGCGGTGCCGACCTCCGGGGAGCGCAGCGCCACGTCGAGGACGGTCGCGGCGAACAGCCGGCGGCGGGCCCGCTCGGCCTGGGCCATGGGCTGCACCAGTTCGTGCACGGTGTGCGAGAGGTCGAGGCGGCACAGCTGGCCCGCCGCCACCGCGGCCCGCACCCAGACCTGGGGCCGGTCGTCCTCGCAGAGCCCGGCCAGCCAGCGCAGCACGGGTCCGCGCGCGTTGTGCCGGTGCTGCCAGAGGTGGCCGAGGACGGCCGGGGCGAGGGCCTCGCCGCCGAACCGCACGGTGCGCACCGGGACTTCCTCGGTGCCGACCTCCTCGGTGCCGAGTTCGGCGACCGCGCGGGCGGAGACCAGCCGGGCGTCGACGCCGTCGCTGAACAGCGGGCGGCCGGGCGTGGCCTCGGGGTCGACGGTGACGGCCAGTTCCCAGGCGAGCACCTCGGCGGCCTCGGCGACGGCGCTGAGCGAGGCTCCGTCGAGGACGGCGACGGCGATCCGGTAGGCCGCGTCCCGCAGCCGCTCCGGGGTCTCGGAGCGGACCCCGCCGGCGAACCATTCGGCGGCCTGGTTCTCGGCGAACTTCCGGCATTCGGCGAGGAGTTCGTCGTGGGTGAGCTCGTCCCTGGTGTGCCGGGCGAGGAGCCGTGCGTAGTGGGCGGCCTCCGCGGGCCGCAGTTCGTCGAGTCCGCGTGCCTCCAGGACGTCGGGGTCCAGGGCGGTCGCCCGGGCCCGCTCGTACAGCTCGGGGGCCTTGTCCGCCAGTTCGAGGGCGAGGTGGCCTTCGAGTACGGCGGTCTGGACGGCCGGGGTGTGGGCGCGGTAGTAGCGGCCGCTGCGGGAGAGCACGTCACCGGGTTCGGGGGTGGCCAGCAGGACCGCGTACGCCTCCTTCCTGCCGAGCAGTTCGCAGAGCCGGTCGAGGCCGGTCTCGTCCGGCAACCCGGTGGCGCTCGGCTCCAGGGCGTAGCCGTGGCCGTCGCTGATCTGGTCGTCGTCGAGTCTGTCCAGGTCGGTGCGCGGGTCGAGCCGGGAGACCCGGCCGTCGGTCAGGCCGTCCAGCAGGGACAGGGCGGTGTAGGCGCGGCCGGTGCCGGGCTGGCCGTAGAGCACCAGGAGGCGTCCGGCGCGCAGTTGCTCGCGGTGTTCGCCGTAGTCCGCCGGTTCCTGGAAGACCTGGCGCAGTCTGCGCAGCTGGTCCTCCGGGAGCGGGCCGGCGAGGACGCGTTCGGCCGCCTGCCGGCTGTAGAAGTTCATGGTGCCGACGGATCCGGAGCTGATGAGGGTGCCGGTGCCGTGCTGGCTCACGGTCGAGCGGTAGATCCGGGAGGCGGCGGCCGCCGCGCCGGGCAGCGCCTCCTCGCCGAGCGGGTCGGCGGCCGAGCCGCCGATGACGTCGGCCTTCTCCGGCTCGGGCGCGCCGCCGGACTCGGCGCCCTGCGGCTTGTCCGGCTCGGCCTTCTGCTGCGGCTGCGGCTGCTGCGGCGGTTTCGGGCCGCCCTGGGGCGGCGGGGGGTTCTGGGCGTTCACCGGCCACCGCCGCGGCGGTCGCTGTTGAGGGTCTCGATCCGTTCGGCGGCGATGATCTCTCCGTCGCCGTGCTGGTGGATGTTCTGGACGAAGCGGCCCCCGGTGTCCGTGGCGGCGGGCGGCCGCGGCGGTGTGCTCGCCGTCGTACCGGTCGGCCCCGGCGTCCCGTCCGGTCCGGCGACGGAGTCGGGCGCCGGCTCCGCGGACCGCGCGGTCGCCTCGCGCGGCTCGGGCGACTCGGACGGCTCGGGCGGCTCGGACGGCTCGGGCGGCTCGGAGCGGCCGGGGACCATGAACCAGGCGGTGGTGCGGCCCTCCTTGAGCTCCACGTCGTGCCGGCGGTAGTGCCCGGGGTCCACCCAGCGCCCGCCGGGCAGGACGAAGTCCTCGTGCACGCGGTCGGAGGCGATCACCACCAGGGGCGCGCCGTCCGCGGCCTTGAGGATCGCCTTCGCGGTGCCGCAGTCGCACAGCCGGCAGGCCAGGTCGACGGCGCGCCCGGAACGGCCGTAGGCGTCGGCCGTGACCCGGCCGATGTGCAGTCCCACGCGCAGCCGCAGCGGTTTCCTGAGGTCCCGGTTGCTCTCCCGGAGGTTCTGGTGGAGCTGCTCGACCCACTCCCCCACGACCCGGGCGGGCGGCACGTCGGGCGCCAGCACGCTGAGGATGCCGTCGCCGCGGTCCTCCTGGTAGAGGCGCGGCGGGCTGATGCCGGCCTGTTCGAAGGCGGTGCCCGTGACGTCGTAGAGTCTGCGCCGCATCTCGGGTTTCTCGGTGTCGGACAGCAGGCCCGAGCCCTGCGCGTCCACGTTCACGATGAAGCCGTACGCGGCTTCCCCCTCCATCGTTCTCTCCTCCCTGCCGTCCCGCCGGACCATCGGCCCCTCGGCTGTGATGGTCGCGGAGCCGGACGGTCGCCGCTGTAGCCGTTTACACAGCGCGGGACATGTGCTTGTCAGGTCTCCGTGGTGTGTGGTTGTCCGGCGGCGAGCAGGCGGAGCGGGTCCAGGTCGGCCACGGCCAGGGTGCCGGGGCCGGTGCGGACCAGGCCCTGTTCCCGTAACAGGCGCAGGGCCTTGGCGACGGCCTCGCGGGTGGAGCCCACGGACGCGGCCAGCTCGTGCTGCGCGAGGGGCAGCCGTATGGTCACGGCCTCGTTCTCCGGCCGGCCGGTGCGGTCGGCGAGTTCGACCAGGCGCTCGGCGAGCCGTTGCAGCACGGTCATGGAGGCCAGGGCCCGGCGCTCGTGGTCCGCGCTGCGCAGCCGCTCGGTGAGCTGGTTCATCATCAGCGCGTTGGCGTGCGGCCGGGAGGCGAGGAACCGCCGGAACCGCTCCCCGGGTACGACCAGTCCGGTCACCTGGCCGAGGGTGCTCACCGAGGCGCTGCGCGGGCGGCCGTCGAGCGCCGCCATGTCGCCGACGACCTCGCCGGCCCGGCGCAGCGCCAGGATCAGCCGGCCGCCGCGCTCGGTCGGCGTCCACACCGTGCACCAGCCGCCGAGCAGGACCACCGCGAAGGTGGTGCGGTCGCCTTCCGCGACGACCGTGTCGTACGGCGGGTACTCGTGCCGGGTGCCGAGTCCCGCAAGTGCCTCCCGGTCCCCCGGACCGAGGCTCCCCATGAAGGTATGCCGCTCTCCGAACAGCCCCACCGTCGTCCCCCGACCGCTCGCCCCCGAACCGGATCACAAGCGGAACCCCAAGGGCCCCGCGGATCCGTCTCCGCCCGGCGCGTCTCCCGCCAGGCAAGAATCTCAGCGTAGCGCTCTGGGCACGGAATGTGCGTGCCGTTACCGGAACGAGCCCGGACCCTTCCGTGGAATACCCCTGGGGGGTATATATGTTGGCGTCGCAGAAGGATCCGCACCTGACACCGGGGGCCGGCCATGGACCACGAGCACGCCGTCCACGAGCACACCGAACACACTCACGCACCGCACACATCCCACGAGGCACACGGCAGCACCGGCGCCTCCTGGGCCATGGCCGCCCAGGCCACCCTGCACTGCCTCACCGGCTGCGCCGTCGGCGAGGTGCTCGGCATGGTCGTCGGCACGGCGTTCGGCTGGGGGAACCTGCCGACCACGCTACTGGCGATCGTGCTGGCGTTCTTCTTCGGCTACGCGCTGACCATGCGCGGGGTCCTGAAGGCGGGCGTCGACCTCCGCACCGCCCTGCGGGTGGCGCTGGCCGCGGACACCCTCTCCATCGCCGTGATGGAGCTGATCGACAACGGCACGATCCTGGTCTGGCCGGCCGCGATGGACGCCCAGCTGGGCGACGTCCTGTTCTGGATCTCGCTGGCCGTCTCGCTCGTACTCGCGTTCGCGGTGACCACACCGGTCAACAAGTGGACGATCGGGCGGGGCAGGGGGCACGCGGTGGTGCACCGGTACCACCACTGAGCGGCGGGACCTCAGAGCTCCGGACCGTCTCCCGGCCCCTCCTGGTAGGAGTAGCGCTGCTCCTTCCAGGGGTCGCCGATGTTGTGGTAGCCGCGCTCCTCCCAGAAGCCGCGGCGGTCGGCGGTCATGTACTCGATGCCGCGGACCCACTTGGGGCCCTTCCAGGCATACAGGTGAGGGACGACCAGCCGGACCGGGAAACCGTGCTCGGCGGTGAGGAGTTCGCCGTCCTTGTGGGTGGCGAAGAGGGTGTGCTCGGCGGCGAAGTCCGCGAGGCGCAGGTTGGAGCTGAAGCCGTACTCCGCCCAGACCATCACATGGGTGACATCGGGGGCGGGCGGCGCGAGCTCCAGGACGGTCCGCGCCGGGACCCCGCCCCACTCCGCGCCGAGCATGCTGAACTTCGTCACACAGTGCAGGTCGGCGACCACGGTGGCGTACGGCAGGGCCGTGAACTGCTCGTGGTTCCAGATGTGCGCACCCGAGTCGGCGGTGGCACCGAAGACCCGGAACTCCCAGCGCTCGGGCCGGAACTTGGGCACCGGGCCGTAGTGCGTGACCGGCCAGCCGCGCTGCAGTCGCTGCCCCGGCGGAAGCCCGGCTCCCGCGGCTTCCCGAGACGCGTGCTCCACCGGATGACCCATGCCTTCCATCCTGACAGACCACGGGCGGTGCACCCGACCAGGCAGACCACTCAAAGATCAGCAAATCGCTCAACTAGTACCAGGCATGCACTTACTTACTAAGTACGCACTTACTGGACGATCTTCCGCACCGGTGCAATCATGCGCCGCAAACGTCCCATCTGTCCGGTACGGAACCCATGCGGAAGGAGCCTCTGCGATGCAGGGCGACCCCGAGGTCATCGAATTCCTCAACGAGCAGCTCACCGGCGAGCTCACCGCGATCAACCAGTACTTCCTGCACGCGAAGATGCAGGAGAACTTCGGCTGGTACAAGCTCGCGAAGTACACCCGGCACGAGTCGTTCGACGAGATGAAGCACGCCGAGGTGCTCACCGACCGGATTCTGTTCCTGGAGGGGCTGCCCAACTACCAGCGGCTGTTCCACGTCCGCGTGGGGCAGACCGTGAAGGAGATGTTCGAGGCCGACCGGCAGATCGAGGTGGAGGCGATCGACCGCCTCAAGCGCGGGATCAAGGTGATGCGCGAGAAGGGCGACATCACGTCCGCGAACATCTTCGAGGACATCCTGGAGGACGAGGAGCACCACATCGACTACCTCGACACCCAGCTGGAGCTGGTGGAGAAGCTCGGCGAGGCGCTCTACATCTCGCAGATCATCGAGCAGCCCGAGAGCAGCTGAGTCAGGCGGCTTCGTCGAGTGCGCCGAGCGCGTCGACCGCTTCGAGCCCGGAGAGCGCCGGGCGGCCCTGGTCGGCCGGCTCGTGGCGGGGGCAGGCGCCCCGGCCGAGAATCGCCTGGATGCGGCGGACGCACGAACCGCAGTCCGTGCCCGCCTTGCAGGCGGACGCTATCTGGCGAGGGGTGCAGGCACCGTTCTCCGCGTGCTGCTTGACCTGCGCCTCGGTCACCCCGAAACAGCTGCAGACGTACACGCGGATTCACCTCCCGCCGGGATCGATAGTGGTGCCGCCCCGACTGATCGGTGAGGCTAACCTAACCTTACCCGTCGCCCGGGGAGCGCAAAAGTGGAGTGGGGTGCGGATCGCATGTGATCCGCGCCCCACTCTTCCCGCGGGACTGCCCGCGAGGCCGCCTACTGGTCGCGGTACATCTCCGCGACGAGGAACGCCAGGTCCAGGGACTGGCTGCGGTTCAGCCGCGGGTCGCAGGCCGTCTCGTAGCGCTGGTGCAGGTCGTCGACGAAGATCTCGTCGCCGCCGCCCACGCACTCGGTGACGTCGTCGCCGGTGAGCTCCACATGGATGCCGCCCGGGTGGGTGCCGAGCGTCTTGTGGACCTCGAAGAAGCCCTTGACCTCGTCGAGCACGTCGTCGAAGCGGCGGGTCTTGTGGCCCGAGGCCGCCTCGAAGGTGTTGCCGTGCATCGGGTCGGTCACCCAGGCCACGGTGGCGCCCGAGGCGGTGACCTTCTCGACCAGCTCGGGGAGCTTGTCACGGACCTTGTCCGCGCCCATCCGGACCACGAAGGTCAGCCGGCCCGGCTCGCGGTCCGGGTCGAGGCGGTCGATGTACTTCAGCGCCTCCTCGGCCGTCGTCGTCGGGCCGAGCTTGAGGCCGATCGGGTTGCGGATCCTTGAGGCGAACTCGATGTGCGCCCCGTCCAGCTGCCGGGTGCGCTCGCCGATCCACACCATGTGCGCCGAGACGTCGTACAGCTTGCCGGTGCGCGAGTCGACCCTGGTCAGGGCGGACTCGTAGTCCAGCAGCAGCGCCTCGTGCGAGGAGAAGAACTCGACCGTCTTGAACTCCTCGGGCTCCGCGCCGCAGGCCCGCATGAAGTTCAGCGCGTTGTCGATCTCGCGGGCGAGCTGCTCGTAGCGCTGGCCCGACGGGGAGGACTTCACGAAGTCCTGGTTCCAGGCGTGCACCTGGCGCAGGTCCGCGTAACCGCCGGTGGTGAAGGCACGCACCAGGTTCAGCGTCGAGGCGGAGGCGTTGTACATCCGCTTCAGCCGCTCGGGGTCCGGGATGCGGGCCTTCTCGTCGAAGTCGAAGCCGTTGACCGAGTCGCCGCGGTACGTCGGCAGGGTCACGCCGTCGCGGGTCTCGGTCCCCTTGGAGCGCGGCTTGCTGTACTGGCCGGCGATCCGGCCCACCTTCACCACGGGCACCGACGCCGCGTACGTCAGTACGGCACCCATCTGGAGGAGGGTCTTGAGCTTGTTGCGGATGTGGTCGGCCGACACCGCGTCGAAGGCCTCGGCGCAGTCTCCGCCCTGGAGGAGGAACGCCTCTCCCTTGGCGACGGCCGCCATCCGGGCGCGCAGCTGGTCGCACTCGCCCGCGAAGACGAGCGGCGGATACGACTCCAGCTCCGCAACGGCTGCGCGCAGAGCCTCGGGGTCGGGGTACTCGGGCTGCTGCGCCGCGGGCAGGTTTCGCCAGGTGTTGCCAGCGCCAAGGCTGGTCTTAGCGTTCACGGTCACCTCGTAAACATTACGGGGTCGTGTCGCCATGTTTTCCTCCGGCTCGACTGGTGAGACGAAGCGATTGTCCTGTGGACAGGGCGCGGAGTGGGGTAGGGTTTTTCGCATGTTCGCGCATTCGACCCAGAACTGGTGGTGGACCGCTTCTCCGGCGGCCCACTGACTGCGCGTACGCAAGACTTCGCGAAGGCCGCCCGGAGGGGCGGCCTTCGGCGTTCCCGGGGCCGTTCCTCTCTCACCTGTCTCACCTGACAAAGGACCGCAGAGGAACCATGGACCTGAACCGGCTGCTCCACGACGACCGCCCCTTCGCCCTGCTCCGCCGCCGTACCCCCGGCCACGACGAGAGCACGGTGGAGCTCCTGCTCGGCCCGGTCACCGCCCACGACCGGCTCGCCGACCTGCCCGAGGAGGGGCTCGCCCTCGTTCCGTACCGGCAGATCCGGGAGCGGGGGTTCGACGTCCGGGACGACGGGACGCCGCTGCTGGTGCTGACCCCGACAGTGGTATGTCACATTCCACTGGACGAGGCCCTCGCCACCCTCCCCTCCCACGACGTCCGCGTCGAGTCCGGCGCCTTCGACGTCGACGACGACGCGTACGCGCAGATCGTCGGCCGCGTGCTGCGGGAGGAGATCGGGCACGGTGAGGGGGCGAACTTCGTGATCCGGCGGACGTACGAGGGCGAGATCCCGGGCTTCGGGCGCGCCGACGCGCTGGCCCTGTTCCGGAGGCTGCTGGTGGGCGAGCGGGGCGCGTACTGGACGTTCGTCGTGCACACCGGGGACCGGACGCTGGTCGGCGCGAGCCCCGAGGTGCACGTCCGGATGTCCGGCGGCACGGTGGTCATGAACCCGATCAGCGGCACGTACCGCTATCCCGCCGAGGGCCCCACCCCCGAGCACCTGCTCGGCTTCCTCGCCGACGGCAAGGAGATCGAGGAGCTGTCGATGGTCGTCGACGAGGAGCTCAAGATGATGTGCACGGTGGGCGACATGGGCGGTGTGGTCGTCGGGCCGCGGCTGAAGGAGATGGCGCACCTCGCGCACACCGAGTACGAGCTGCGCGGCCGGTCCTCGCTGGACGTGCGGGAGGTCCTGAAGGAGACCATGTTCGCGGCGACCGTGACCGGGTCCCCGGTGCAGAACGCCTGCCGGGTGATCGAGCGGCACGAGGTGGGCGGGCGGGGCTACTACGCCGGTGCGCTGGCCCTGCTCGGCCGGGACTCCGGGGGTGCCCAGACCCTCGACTCCCCCATCCTGATCCGTACCGCCGACATCGACGCGCAGGGCCGGCTGCGGGTCCCCGTCGGCGCCACCCTGGTGCGCGGCTCGGACCCGGCGAGCGAGGTCGCGGAGACGCACGCGAAGGCAGCCGGAGTGCTGGCGGCCCTCGGGGTACGGCCGTCACGGCCGCGCGCCGAGCAGACGCGCCCCCGGCTGGCCGACGACCCGCGGGTGCGGGCCGCGCTGGACGGGCGGCGGGCCGCGCTGGCGCCGTTCTGGCTGCGGATGCAGGAGCGGTCCGGGGAACTGACCGGGCACGCTCTCGTGGTGGACGCCGAGGACACGTTCACGGCGATGCTCGCGCATGTGCTGCGGGCCGGCGGGCTGGACGTCACCGTCCGGCGGTACGACGAGCCGGGGCTGCGGGCGGCGGTGCTCGCGTACCAGGGGCCGGTCGTGCTGGGCCCGGGGCCAGGTGACCCGTCCGACCTGGACGATCCGAAGATGCGGTTCCTGCGGGAGCTGACGGCGACCGTGCTCCGGGAGCACCGGCACGGGGTGCTGGGCGTCTGCCTCGGGCACGAGCTGATCGCGGCGGAGCTGGGGCTGGACATCGTCCGCAAGGAGGTCCCCTACCAGGGGGCGCAGGCGACCGTGGACCTGTTCGGGCGCCCGGAGACGGTCGGCTTCTACAACAGCTTCGTGGCCCGCTGCGACGAGGAGGCGGCGCGGGAGCTGGCGGCGCACGGTGTCGAGGTGAGCCGGGCGGAGAACGGCGAGGTGCACGCGGTACGGGGACCCGGCTTCGCCGGGGTGCAGTTCCACCCCGAGTCGATCCTCACGCTGAACGGGGCCGCCGTGGTGCGGGACCTGGTCGGCCGGCTGCGCGGTACCGGCACGCTCTCCGAACGGCGGCCGGCCCGGTAGTCCGGGACGCCGTCCCGGGCGGGCCCGGCCCTGTCGGGGCGCGGGCCCGCCCGGACCCGGGCTCAGCCGAAGAACACCCCGACCTCCTCGTACAGCTTCAGGTCGACGGTCTTCAGCTTGGCCGTGGCCTCAGCGATCGGTACCCGGACGATGTCGGTGCCGCGCAGCGCGACCATCTTGCCGAAGTCCCCGTCGCGGACGGCGTCGACGGCGTGCAGGCCGAAGCGGGTGGCCAGCCAGCGGTCGAAGGCGCTGGGCGTGCCGCCGCGCTGGATGTGCCCGAGGACGGTGGTCCGGGCCTCCTTGCCGGTGCGCTTCTCGATCTCCTTGGCCAGCCACTCGCCGACCCCGGACAGCCGGACGTGCCCGAAGGAGTCCAGGGACCCGTCCTTGAGGACGACGTCGCCGTCCTTCGGCATGGCGCCCTCGGCGACGACCACGATCGGGGCGTACGACGCCTTGAAGCGGGAGGTGACCCAGGCACACACCTGCTCGACGTCGAAGCGCTGTTCGGGGATGAGGATGACGTTGGCGCCGCCCGCGAGCCCGGAGTGCAGGGCGATCCAGCCGGTGTGCCGGCCCATCACCTCGCAGACCAGGATCCGCATGTGGGACTCGGCGGTGGTGTGCAGCCGGTCGATGGCCTCGGTGGCGATGCCGACCGCGGTGTCGAAGCCGAAGGTGTAGTCGGTGGCGGAGAGGTCGTTGTCGATGGTCTTCGGTACGCCGACGACGGGCACGCCGTACTCGTCGGTGAGGCGGGCGGCGACGCCGAGGGTGTCCTCGCCGCCGATCGCGATCAGCGCGTCGACCTCCAGCTTGGCGAGGTTGTCCTTGATGCGGCGGATGCCGTTCTCCTGCTTGAGCGGATTGGTCCGCGAGGAGCCGAGGATGGTGCCGCCGCGGGGCAGGATGCCGCGTACGGCGGGGATGTCGAGGCGGACGGTGTCGCCTTCGAGGGGTCCGCGCCAGCCGTCCCGGAAGCCGACGAAGTCATAGCCGTACTCCTGCACGCCCTTGCGGACGATGCCCCGGATGACGGCGTTGAGCCCGGGGCAGTCGCCGCCTCCGGTCAGTACTCCGACCCGCATGGAAATGTCCCTTCGCCGCGGTTGCCTGGTGGGACTCACGCTAATGGTGATCCAGCTCACACAGGGATGGGCGCGGAAGGGCAATTCCGGTGAATTGTCGGGCGGTTGGTTTACGCGTCGCCCGAAGATCAGATCAGATCAGTCTTCGTCGAGTCCGGCCTCTATCGCGTAGCGCACCAGCTCCACCCTGTTGTGCAGCTGGAGCTTGCCGAGGGTGTTCTGCACGTGGTTCTGCACGGTGCGGTGGGAGATGACCAGGCGTTCGGCGATCTGCTTGTAGCTCAGGCCCTTGGCGACCAGCCGCAGCACCTCGGTCTCGCGGTCGGTGAGCCGGGGCGCGTCGGGCCGGCCGGCGTCCGCGGCCGGGGCCGGCTCGGAGGCCAGGCGGCGGTACTCGCCGAGGACCAGTCCGGCGAGACCGGGCGTGAACACCGGGTCGCCGACCGCGGTACGGCGGACCGCGTCGAGGAGTTCCTCGGTCGAGGCGGACTTGAGCAGGTAGCCGGTCGCGCCGGACTTCACCGCCTCCAGGACGTCGGCGTGCTCGCCGCTCGCCGAGAGGACCAGGACCCGCAACGCCGGGTTGTGGCCGACGAGTTCCTTGCAGACCTGGACACCCGGCTTGGCCGGCAGGTTGAGGTCCAGGACGAGGACGTCGGGCCCGGCGGCCTTGGCGCGGCGCACCGCCTGGTCGCCGTCCCCGGCGGTGGCGACCACCTCGAACCCGGACTCGGCCAGGTCCCGGGCGACCGCGTCCCGCCACATGGGGTGGTCGTCGACCACCATGACCTTGATGCTCATCGCCGCTCCGCCTTCCCCGGGGAGACCTTCGGTACCTTCAGTTCCACTTCCGTGCCCTGCCCGGGGACCGAGACCAGCTCGGCGCTGCCGCCGAGGTCGCGCAGCCGCCCCCGGATCGACTGGGCCACCCCGAGCCGCCCCTCCCCCTCGGCCTGGGCGAGCCGGCCCTCCGGGATGCCGGGGCCGTCGTCCCGTACGGTCACCACGACCTCGCCGGGGTCGTCCTCGACCAGGATCCAGGCCCGCGCCCCGTCCCCCGCGTGCCTGCGCACATTGTCCAGGGCGGCACCCACGGCCGCGGCCAGCTCGCGGGCGGCGCCCGGCGGCAGCTCCACCGGCGCGCCGGGCTCGGCGAGGCTCACCCGGGATCCGGCGTACCGCGCGAGCAGCGTGCGCAGGTCGACGGGACCGCTGTCGTCGGGCTCCTCGACCAGGCGGACGACCGCGCCCTGGGACGCGTCCTCCGAGACCCGGGAGAGCGGCACCAGGCCGCCGGAGACCAGCGTCCGCAGCGCCACCTCCTGCTCGCCCGCCAGCCGGCCCAGTTCGGCCGCGTCGCCGCCGAGGACGGTGCCGCGCCGCTGCACCATGGCGAGCACCTGGAGCACGCCGTCGTGGATGTCCCGGGCGAGCCGCTCCCGTTCCCGGGTCGCCGCCTCGATCTCCAGGGCGCGGGCGAGGGTGCGCTCGGAGGCGCGGGCGACCTCGACGACGTAGCCGATGGCGATGGAGGCGACCCAGACCAGGATCACGCTGTGGACGGTGTCGCGGGCCGGGCGGCCGCGCTCGACCAGGTTGGCGACGGCGACCGGCGTGGAGGCGAACGCGGCCCAGCGCCAGCCGCCCTTGAGGGCGTAGGCGAGGACCGAGCCGGCCGTCCATATCGACGGCAGGGTCGGGCCGCCCCGGTCGATGTGGCCCTGGGTGACCACCCAGGGGGTCAGCACGATGCCGGTGAGCGCGATGGCGAGGTCGACGGCGAGGAAGCGCTTGGTGCAGGCCGCCGCGCTCTGCACGCGGGGCAGGGTCGCCAGGGTCCAGACGGTCAGGACGGCGAAGTAGGCGATGGCGACGCCCGCGCGGTCGTAGTCGTCGTAGGCCGAGGCGAACAGGCCGATCGCGTACAGCAGGGTCAGCACGCGGTAGCCGGTGAGGGCACGCCACAGGGGCTGCTCGACCGACATCCGTATGACGCGTTCCCGCCTGCTCATGTCCCCCAGTCCCCCCTGCCAGTCCCCCTGCCGCCGGTCCTAGGACTCGGCGGCCTTCTTCTCGGCTCTCCGCGCCGCGTCCTTCTCGGCCTTCGCGGCCTCCGCGATCTGCCGCTTGGCGGCCGTCGCGTAGATGTCCACGTACTCCTGGCCGGAGAGTTTCATGATCTCGTACATGACCTCGTCGGTCACCGCGCGCAGCACGAACCGGTCGTGCTCCATGCCCTGGTAACGGCTGAAGTCCAGCGGCTTGCCGATCCGGATGCCCGGCCGCATCAGCTTGGGCATCACCTGCCCCGGCGGCTGGATCTTCTCCGTGTCGATCATGGCGACCGGGATGACCGGGGCGCCGGTCGCGAGCGCCACGCGCGCGAGGCCGCCGGGCTTGCCCCGGTACAGGCGGCCGTCGGGCGAGCGGGTGCCCTCCGGGTAGATGCCGAACAGCTCGCCGCGCTCCAGCACGTCTATGCCGCTCTGCACCGCCGCCTCGCCCGCGCCGCGCGCGCCGGAGCGGTCCACCGGGAGCTGGCCGACGCCCTTGAAGAAGGCGGCCGTGAGGCGGCCCTTCACGCCGGGCGTGGTGAAGTACTCGGCCTTCGCGATGAAGGTGACCTTGCGGTCCAGCACCGCGGGCAGGAAGAACGAGTCGGAGAAGGACAGGTGGTTACTCGCCAGAATCGCCGGGCCCTCGGCCGGGACGTTCTCCAGGCCCTCCACCCAGGGCCTGAAGGTGACCTTCAGCGGTCCCCCGATGGCGACCTTCATCGCGCCGTACAACAACCGAGTGCCTCCTGTTTCCGTCGAACAGACCTTAACCCGGAGCGCCGGGAATGGGCCCGACGACCCTGGTCGGTGTCAGTGCCGTCGCGTACGGTGAAGCACAACTGGAGTCGTCGTCCACGGCTCTCGCAGTTCCGCCCTCTCGAACGAAATCGAAAGAATTGGAGACCGAAGGTGCCGGTTCTCCCCGGAGCCGAGCCGTACCGCCATGACGGCGGGGAGGCCGGCGTCCTCCTCTGCCACGGTTTCACCGGCTCGCCCCAGTCGCTGCGCCCCTGGGCGGAGCACCATGCGGCACACGGCCTGAGCGTGTCCCTGCCCCTGCTGCCCGGGCACGGCACCCGCTGGGAGGACATGCAGGTCACCGGCTGGCAGGACTGGTACGCGGAGGTGGACCGCGAGCTGCGGCTGCTGCGCGAGCGCTGCTCCCAGGTGTTCGTGGCGGGCCTGTCCATGGGCGGCACGCTGGCGCTGCGGCTGGCCGCGAGGAACGGTACGGGTGTGGACGGCGTGGTGATCGTCAACCCGGCGAACAAGGTGCACGGCCTGTCGGCGTACGCCCTTCCGGTGGCCCGGCATCTCGTCCGCACGACGAAGGGCATCGCCAGCGACATCGCCAAGCCGGGCGCCGCGGAGACGGGGTACGACCGGGTGCCGCTGCACTGCGCGCACTCGCTGCGGAACTTCTTCCGCCAGGTGGACAAGGAGCTGCCGCAGGTGACCCAGCCGCTGCTGCTCCTGCGCAGCACCCGGGACCATGTGGTTCCGGCGGTGGATTCCGCCCGGATCCTGAGCCGGGTGTCGTCCACGGACGTAACGGAGGTCGTGCTGGAACAGAGTTACCACGTGGCGACGTTGGACCATGACGCGGACCGGATCTTCGAGGAGAGCCTTGCCTTCATCGGCCGGCTCGCACCCAGTGTCGGCAAGGAAGGGACGGCCGCAGTTGGCTGAGCACGACTCCGACCGCGAGGACCGCGAGCCGGACGAGCCGGGGGTGCCCTTCGACGAGGAGGCCGCCTGGGCGGCGATCGTCGCGGGGTACGGCGAGGAACCGCCGGACCCTCCGGGCACGAAGCCCTACAACAAGCCGGTGCAGGATCTCGCACTGCCGGCGACCGACGAGGACGAGACCGAGGCGGGCGCCGAGGCCGCCGGGACCGCGGCCGGGGCGGCCGAGGAGCAGCGGCCCGTGCAGCCGCTGGGCGGTTCCGTCTCCTTCGCGCCCGGCGTGGGCCCGCGTGACTACTCGGCGCCGGAGGCGTCCGAGGACGACTTCGACGAGGACGACGACGGGCACTTCGTGCCGCCCGAGCCGCCGCCGCTGCCGGAGACCGACGCCACGGCCAAGTTCGCGTGGCTGGGCGTGGTGGGCGGACCGGTCCTGCTGTTGCTCGCGGTGCTGCTGGGCTGGGACATGACCTGGTGGCTGGCGACGCTGGGCATCGGCGGCTTCCTCGGCGGGTTCGTCACGCTGGTGACCAGAATGAAGACCGACGACGACGAGGACGGCGACCCCGGGCGGGGCGCCGTCGTCTGACCGATCAACGCCCGCCCGAGGGCCCGTCCGGAGTCACTCCGGACGGGCCCTCGTGTTTCCGGGACCGAACCCCTGTCCCGAAAAAAGGGGGCTCGGAAAGGCGAACTCGAAAAAAGGGAACTCGCTTCCGTCGACCGGCGAAGGAGAGGTGAACCACCAAGCCCAAGCCTTCGAGGCGTTCGGACGAACGGAAGGAGACCCGATGACCGTAGGACCACCGGGCACCGGTACCCGCGACAGAGAGAGCGCGGACAGCGACGCCCGGGTGATCGCGCGGTCCCGGGACGAGCCCGAGCAGTTCGCCGTGCTCTTCGACCGGTACGCCGACGCCGTGCACCGTTACGCGGCCCGGCGGCTGGGTCCGGAGGCGGCGGAGGATCTGATGGCGGAGACCTTCGTCACCGCCTTCCAGCGACGCCACACGTACGACCTCGCACGAGCCGACGCCCGCCCGTGGCTGTTCGGCATCGCGACCAACCTCGTGGGCCGGCACCGCCGGGCCGAGGCACGCCGGTTCCGGGCGCTGTCCCGGCTGCCGGAGCCGGTGGAGCACGAGGAGCCGGTCGCGGAACGGGCGGTCGACAGGGCCGGCGCCACGGGGGTGCGTCGGCAACTGGCGGCAGCGCTGGGCGGATTGTCCGCCCGGCACCGCGATGTCGTCCTGCTGGTGGCGTGGGCCGGCCTCGACTACGAGGAGGCCGCCGAGGCGCTCGGGGTGCCGGTCGGCACCATCAGATCACGGCTGCACCGGGCCCGCGGCAGACTGCGCGAGGCACTGGGCGGAACCGATCCGACGGCTTTCCGGGAGGCGGACGCCCGTGCGTGACATCGACGAACTGCGTGAACTGAGGGACTTCGACATGGGGGCTCCGCCGCTCGACGACGAGACCAGGCAGCGGGTGCGGGCCCGCCTGAGCGCGGCGATGGACAGCACCGCCGTGCGCGTACGGCCCCGCCGCCCCGTCCTGCGCATCGCCCTGACGGCCGGGCTGGCCACCGCGGTCGCCGCCGGCGTACTGGTCGCCGTACGGGACGACGACGGCGCCCGGACCCACCGCGCGGCGGAGCCGCCGGCCACCAGCGCGCCCGCCATGCGGAACGTGAGCGCGCAGACGGTGCTCAGGGGGGCCGCCGACTACGCACGCAGGCACGAGCGGACGGTCCGCCCGCGCGACGACCAGTTCATCTACTCCAAGGAGATCATCAAGGAGACGAACCAGAAGACCGGTGCCACGAGGAGCTACACCGACGAGAACTGGCGCTCGGTGGACGGCTCCGAGCGGGGCTGGACGATGGAGATCGGCAAGGGCTGGTGGTCGCCGCCGCTGAAGAAGGGCGAGAGCGTCTGGCCGCCGCAGGACTGGGGCACGCTGCGCAAACTGCCGACCGACCCCGAGCAGCTGATCCTGTCGATCGCGAACGAGTTCGGCGGGAGGACGACCTCGCTCGACGGCCTCGGCGACGAGGAGTGGTCGCAGATCCACTTCAGCCTCGCCGGGCTGCTGAAGCTGGTCCCGGTGATGCCGGAGGGGCTGCGTCCGGCCGCGTACGAGGCGCTCGGCATGGTGCCGGGGGTGAAGGTCGTGCCGGGCCAGAAGGACGCGAAGGGGCGTACCGGGGTGGCCATCACATACGTCGACCCGACGCTCCCGAAGGGCTCGGTGGGCTTCGGCGGCTACTTCATCTTCGACCCCGTGACGTACGAGTTCCTCGGCTTCCGCGACGTGCGCACCTCGGGCGACGGCGCGGCCATGAAGACGTACACCCAGCTCTCGTATCTCGACAGCTGGGCCGTCGTGGACAAGGTGAAGCAGCGGCCGTAGAGGGCTAGGAGACAGCGGGGACCCTGAGGGCGGCCAGGACCGGGAGATGGGCAGAACCTCCCGACGCCGCCCTCGCACTGCTCGGCCCGAGGGGCCCCACAGGCTTCGGGCGGCTGCGCCGGACTCCGTCCGGCGGCTCTGCTTCAGGCTGCGGGCACCCGCAGTGCAGCCAGCACGGGCAAGTGGTCCGTTGCCCGTGCGAGGTCTGCCCGGGCCACGCCGGGCAGGTCCTCGGGGACGCCGCAGCCGAGCACCTCGATGCCCTTCGTCGCGAAGACGGCGTCGATGCGCTGGTGGGGGTCGGTGGACCAGGAGGTGAACTCGCCGCCCCAGGGAGCGGTGGTACGGCAGTCCTGGAAGGCGTCGGCCAGGCGGCGGAAGGTGCGGCCGTCGGGGCGGTCGTTGAGGTCGCCGCCGGCGATGGCGTGCTCCACCCCCATGCCGGCGACCCGGTCGAGGAGCAGGCCGCCCTGCTCGTAGCGCTCGTCCTGCTGGAGGCTGAGGTGGAAGCTGGTGACGCCGAGGCGGGCGCCGCCGAACCGGACGACGGCGGTCGCGAGGCCGCGGCGGTGCAGGCCGGGGGTGAGGGGGAGGAGGACGTCCTCGGTGCGCTCGACGGTGGCGCGGAGGTCGCAGAGGATCGCCGGGCCGGCTGCCGTGCCGCCCCCGGTGAGGATCACCAGGTCGGAGGCCGAGGCCAGCCGGGCGAGCTTCTTGCGCCAGCGGAAGAAACGGGGGGCTTCCTGGATCAGGACGAGGTCGGGGGCGCAGGCCCTGATGACGCGGGCGAGGGCGTCGGTGTCGTCCCGCATGGAGCGGATGTTGTAGCTGAGGACGCGGATGACGGCGGAACCGTCGGGCTCTGTGTGGGAGTTGGGGAGCGACGCCATGTGGAGCAATCTACGCGGCGATGGAAAGGGCCGCGCGCCCAATGGCTCGGGGCGCGAGGTTTGTGCGCGACTGCCGGTTGTGGGTGGCTTGTCGCGCAGTTCCTCGCGCCCCTGGGGAGTTGCGGTTGCCGCATCCCGGAAATCCAGGGCGATTACATGATCGGGTCGGGCTCTCTCGCCAGGTCCGCCGCGCCGACCAGGCCGGCCTCGTTGCCCAGCTGGGCCGCGATGACCTCGGCGACCGGGCGCCAGTTGCCGCCTACCAGCCAGCGCTTGTAGGACTTGCGGATCGGGTCGAGGACCAGTTCGCCCTCGTCCGAGAGGCCGCCGCCGACGATGAACGCGGAGGGGTCGAAGAGGGAGGCCAGGTCGGCGAGGCCGGCGCCGGCCCAGCGGGCGAGCTCGCGGTAGGAGTCGACGGCGACCGGGTCGCCCTGCCGGGCGGCCATGGAGATGTGCTTGCCCTCGATGCCCTCGGGGGTGCCGTCACCGAGGCCGAGCAGGATCTCGGCGTGCTCGGGGGTGGCGTTCGCGCGCTGCTTGGCGTAGCGGACCAGGGCACGGCCCGAGGCGTACTGCTCCCAGCAGCCCTGCGAGCCGCAGCCGCACAGCAGCCCGTCCGGGACCATCCGGATGTGCCCGAACTCGGCGGCGACGCCGAAGTGCCCGCGGCGCAGCTTGTTGCCGATGATGATGCCGCCGCCGAGGCCGGTGCCGAGGGTGATGCAGATGACGTTGCGGTGGCCCTTGCCGGCGCCGAACTTGTACTCGCCCCAGGCGGCGGCGTTCGCGTCGTTCTCCACGACCACGGGGAGGCCGACGCGGGCCTCGACCTCCTCCTTCAACGGCTCCTGGCGCCAGTCGATGTTGGGCGCGAAGTAGACCGTGGAGCGCTGCCGGTTCACGTAACCGGCGGCGCCGATGCCCACGCCGACGATCTCGTGCCCGGCGCGCGCACCCTCTACGGCGGAAGCAATGGCGTCCACGATGCCCTCGGGCGTGCCCGGGGTCGGCACCTTGTGGGTCGAGAGGATGTTGCCTTCCTCATCGACCACGCCGGCCGCGATCTTCGTGCCGCCGATGTCGACGCCGATGGTGAGTCCCATGAATCCCTCAGTTTCGGTCGAGCCCCGCTACGGCCAACCGTACCCGAGGCCCTGCCGTCGGGTTCTCGTCGTCCGTCCGGTGAACGGACCGGTCGGCGGTAGGGGGCGCGGGACGGAGGGAATCGACGGGGCTGTCAGTCCAGGTCGATGCGTTCACCGGGGCCGGCGTCGTCGCCCGGGTCGTGCTTGCCGGAGGTCCAGCGGGTCTCCTGGGCCTGGACCGCGGAGCGGTAGGCGGCGAGGAGTTCGCCGCCCGCCGCGGCCAGGTGGTCGAAGACGTCCGGGTTGCGCTCTATCACGGGCTCGACGGCGTTCTTCGCCTGCTGGACGACCTGCCGGACCACCTGCTGGGCGGCCGGTCCGGCGACCGCCCCGAGCAGCGGGGTCTGGAGGCCGGACAGCTTGTCGGCGACGGCGTCGACGAGTTTGCGCAGTTCCTCGGCGGCGGACCCGGGCGGCGGGCCGTACTGGGCGCGGCGGCGGGCCTTCTCCGCCTGCAGGTCCTCGGCGCAGGCGGTGGCCCAGGCGTCGGCGTCCGTCGCCCGTACCTCGTCCGCGGCCTCGGAGGCGTCGGCTGCGGGGCGCTCTTCGCTCATGACGGACTCCTGACTGGACTCCTGACTACGGTTCGTCTCTACGACGTTACCCGAACGGGCGTACCGGTTTCACCGTCAGCGCGGCCACAGCTCCGGGTCCGGTGCGAAGCGCAGCCGCAGCTCGCCGTCGCGCAGTCCGGCCCCGGCGACGGTGCAGCGGCGCAGGGCCGACGGCAGGGCGACGATCCGGCGGAAGCCGCCCACGGTGATCACCACTTCGTCGCCGCGCCGGACGAGGTCGAGGTCGTCCCGTATCGCGCCGGGCAGCGGGATGTGCCAGACGAGGACGCCGTCCTCCTCGATCCGGTCGGCGACGGGCCACTCGACCGGGGTGGGCACGGTGTTGACGCCGGGCACGGCGAGCGCGGCGAGGTCGTCGGTGCCGCGCGGGTCGTGCCCCAGGTGGGCGACGGCCTTGACCTCGTACGTCTCCCCCCATTCCGCGAGGGTCTTGCGCTGCTGGGCGACGAGGGTGTGCAGGGGCGTGGCCTCGGGCAGCACGCGGTTGGCGACCAGGGTCGCGGCGGGCAGTCCGCGCAGGGCGAGGCCGAGGCGGGCGGTGCGGACGGCGTCGGCGCCGGCCGGTCCGGGTTCGGCGACCAGGCGTACGGCGGTGGCGCGGTCGGCGAGGACGGCCTCCACGGCGGCCAGCTCGACGTCCCAGCGGGCTGCCGTCTCGTACAGCCAGTCCGCGGGCATGGGTACGCCGGCCAGGCGGCCGAGGACCGGGCGCAGGGCGCGGGCCGCCTGCCGCTCGGGCGGGAGCAGGCGGCGCAGGTACCGGCGGAGCTCCTCGGGGAGGGCGAGGAGGGCGAGCGCCTGCGGGGCGGGCGGGAGGTCCACGACGAGCAGTTCGTACCGCTCGGAGAGGGCGGCGTCGCGCAGGGCCCGGAGGAAGGACAGCTCCTCGGCGCCGGGCAGGGGGGTGAGCTCCTCGGCGTCCAGGCGGGAGGCGCCCAGGAGGTCGAGGACGTTCGCGGCGCGGGTCTGGAAGGCGGTGAGGTCCTCGCGGAAGCGGGCGGCGGCGTCGGGGCGCCAGGCGGCGAGGGTGGGGGTGACGCGGGTGGGCTCCGGTCCTGTCGCCACGCCCAGGGCGGCGCCGAGGGTGTCCGTGCGGTCGGCGCTGAGCACGAGGGTGGGGGTGCCCTCGGCCGAGGCGCGCAGGGCGGTGGCCGCGGCGACGGTCGTACGGCCGCTGCCGCCCGGGCCGGTGATCAGGATGGTGCGCATGAGGGTGAACCGTAACTGAAGCGGGCCTTGCCTGTAGGTGCCCGGCGCTGAGGGGAGCGAGTTTCGCTTACCGGCGCTCGCAGGGTGCCTCCCCCAGAGGGGGG
Source organism: Streptomyces hyaluromycini (assembly GCF_002217755.1). Taxonomy (GTDB): domain Bacteria; phylum Actinomycetota; class Actinomycetes; order Streptomycetales; family Streptomycetaceae; genus Streptomyces; species Streptomyces hyaluromycini. The sequence goes on from NZ_BCFL01000018.1 coordinate 416,621, forward strand.
ACCCCCAGCGCCCACCCGTGCCGCCCAGCGGCACGACTGCCCGCGGCTATGTATGCAGGACGCGGCTGGGCAGCGCCCCGTCAGGGGCGCGGGGCTGTATCAATTTGCGGCTACCGCCGCGTGGGCGCGACCAGCCACGACGGACCCGCACCCGGGAGACCACGGGTACCCCCGCGACGCGCCCCCTACCTCACTTCTCCCCCGACTCCACCCTCTTCTTCAACCCGGCCAGTGCCCGGTCGATGATGACCTTCTCCGCCTTGCGCTTGATCATCCCGAGCATCGGGATCTTGACGTCCACGGTCAGCGAGTACGTGACCTCCGTCGAACCCGCGCCCGCCGGCTTCAGCAGGTACGAGCCGTCCAGGGACCGCAGCATCTGGGACTTCACCAGCGTCCAGGAGACCTCGTTGTCGCCGGTCCAGGTGTATCCGAGGACCTGGTCGTCCTTGATCGCACCGGCGTCCATGACAAGGCGCACCTGCTCGGCACGGCCCCGGGCGTCGGTCTTCAGAACCTCCGCCTCCTTCACTTCGCCGGTCCAGTCCGGGTAACGGGCGAAGTCGGCGATCACCGCCATCACGTCGGCCGGGGCCGCCTCGATCGTGATGCTCGAGCTGGTGTGTTCCGCCATCGCCGTGGCTCCTCCAGATGCGGGCCGGTAAGAGAGGTCGCTGCATACGCGTGCGCACGCGTATGCAGCGTGAAGGCTACCGCGCGTCCGACCAGCCGACTTCACCCCCTGTCCGGGGTCGTCACCATTCCAGCGCCCAGGGCCGTCCCGTACCCGCGAAGTGCCCGACGTTCACGCACTCGGTGGCCCCGATCCGCATCCGCTTCACCAGCGGCTGGTGGACATGTCCGAAGAGCGAATACCGGGGGCGGGTGCGGCGGATGGCGTCCAGCAGGGCCCGGCTGCCCCGTTCGAAACGGCGCGCGACGGTGTCGTACACCAACTCCGGAACCTCCGGCGGGATGTGCGTGCACAGCACGTCGACCTCGCCGACCGCCTCGATCTTCGCCGCGTACTCCTCGTCGGAGATCTCGTAGGGGGTGCGCATCGGGGTCCGCAGCCCGCCGCCGACGAAGCCGAAGACCCGCCCGCCGATCTCCACCCGCTCGCCGTCCAGCACCGTCGTGCCCGGCCCGGCGTACTCCCGCCACAGCGGCGGCATGTCGACGTTGCCGTACGTCGCGTACGTCGGTGCCGGGAACGCCGCGAACATCTCGGCGTACTGCTTGCGCACCGCCTTCTCGATCGCCGTCGCCCGGTCCATGCCGATCCCGCCCCACAGCCGGGCGCCGAGTTCCCGCGCCTCCTCGAAGCGGCGGGCGGTGCGGAGTTCGACGAGGCGGTCGGCGTTCTCGACGCCGAACAGGTCGGGGAAGATGCCGCGGGAGTGGTCGGCGTAGTCGAGGAAGAGGACGAGGTCGCCGAGACAGATCAGGGCGTCGGCGCCGTCGCCGGCCCGTGCCAGGTCACGGGCGTTGCCGTGCACGTCGCTGACCACGTGGACGCGGGTCCTCGGGACGCCGGAGGGTGTGGCTGCCATGGTGATCAAGCGTAGGCCTGTGCGGCAAACGTGAACAGGCGATGGCCGGGCCGCCGGTTACTGGTCAGTCACTAAGGCCGTGGACTACCGTACGCCAAGGAACACCAACCTGTGTGACGCACCGAACATCTCGCCGGACCCCCCTGTCGAAGAAGCCATACCGGCGGGTAACGTCCGGGCAGTCCAGTCGTGCTCAGGATTTCAACCAACGGATCTTCCAGCCCGTGGCGAAGCCCTGAGCACCTGCCCGAGCCTTGGACCGCACCGTCGCATCGCACAACGTCGTGGCGTCGGCGCCCTATGAGGAGCAGCAGTCTTGCGCGAGTTCAGCCTTCCGGCTTTGTACGAGGTCCCCGCGGACGGCAATCTGACCGACATCGTCCGCAGAAACGCCGCGCAGCATCCGAACGTCGCCGTCATGGCCCGCAAGGTCGGCGGTGTCTGGCAGGACGTGACCGCCACCGCCTTCCTGGCCGAGGTGCACGCGGCCGCGAAGGGCCTCATCGCCTCCGGCATCCAGCCGGGCGACCGGGTCGGCCTGATGTCCCGCACCCGCTACGAGTGGACGCTCCTCGACTTCGCGATCTGGAGCGCCGGCGCGGTCACCGTGCCGGTGTACGAGACCAGCTCGCCGGAGCAGGTGCAGTGGATCCTCAGCGACTCCGGCGCGACCGCCTGCATCGTGGAACTCGACAACCACGCGGCCGCCGTCGAGTCGGTGCGCGAGACGCTGCCCGCCCTCAAGCACGTCTGGCAGATCGAGGCCGGCGCCCTGGAGGAACTCGGCAGACTCGGCCAGGGCGTCACCGACGCCACCGTCGACGCGCGCAGCTCGCAGGCGAAGGCGGACGACCCGGCGACCATCGTTTACACGAGCGGTACGACCGGCCGCCCCAAGGGCTGTGTCCTCACCCACCGCGCCTTCTTCGCGGAGTGCGGCAACATCGTGGAGCGCCTGCGCCCCCTCTTCCGCACCGGCGAGTGTTCGGTCCTCCTCTTCCTCCCGCTCGCGCACGTCTTCGGCCGGCTGGTCCAGATCGCCCCGATGATGGCGCCGATCAAGCTGGGCTGCGTCCCGGACATCAAGAACCTCACCGACGAACTGGCCGCGTTCCGGCCGACGCTGATCCTCGGTGTCCCGCGCGTCTTCGAGAAGGTCTACAACTCGGCGCGCGCCAAGGCGCAGGCGGACGGCAAGGGCAAGATCTTCGACAAGGCCGCGGACACCGCGATCGCGTACAGCAAGGCGCTGGACACCCCGCCGGGCCCGTCCCTGGGCCTGAAGATCAAGCACAAGACCTTCGACAAGCTGGTCTACAGCAAGCTGCGCGCGGTGCTCGGCGGCAAGGGCGAGTACGCCATCTCCGGCGGCGCCCCGCTCGGCGAGCGCCTGGGCCACTTCTTCCGCGGCATCGGCTTCACGGTCCTGGAGGGCTACGGCCTGACCGAGTCCTGTGCGGCGACCGCGTTCAACCCCTGGGACCGGCAGAAGATCGGCACGGTCGGACAGCCGCTGCCCGGCTCCGTGATCCGCATCGCGGACGACGGGGAGGTGCTGCTGCACGGCGAGCACCTGTTCAAGGAGTACTGGAACAACCCGGCCGCGACCGCCGAGGCGCTGGCCGACGGCTGGTTCCACACCGGGGACATCGGCACCCTGGACGAGGACGGCTACCTCAGGATCACCGGCCGCAAGAAGGAGATCATCGTCACCGCGGGCGGCAAGAACGTCGCCCCGGCCGTGATCGAGGACCGCATCCGCGCGCACGCGCTGGTCGCGGAGTGCATGGTGGTGGGCGACGGGCGGCCGTTCGTGGGCGCGCTGATCACCATCGACGACGAGTTCCTGGGCCGCTGGGCGGCCGACCACGGCAAACCGACGGGCTCCACCGCGGCGTCGCTGCGTGACGACCCGGATCTGATCGCGGCGATCCAGGCCGCTGTCGACGACGGCAACGCCGCGGTGTCGAAGGCGGAATCGGTGCGGAAGTTCCGCATTCTGTCCTCCCAGTTCTCGGAGGAGTCGGGCCACCTGACGCCGTCCCTGAAGCTCAAGCGCAACGTGGTGGCGAAGGACTACGCGGACGAGATCGAGGCCATCTACCAGAAGTAGAGCGGCACTCGGGGCATCCTCCCGGTGCTCAGAAGTCCTCGGCGAGAACCCGTTCCATCGTCCGCTCGGCGAGCGCGGTGATGGTGACGAACGGGTTCACGCCGATGTTCCCGGGCACCAGCGAACCGTCCGTGACGTACAGCTTGGAGTACCCCTTCACCCTCCCGTAGTCGTCGGTCGCCTGCCCCAGTACGCAGCCGCCCAGCGGGTGGTAGCAGAAGTCGTCCGCGAAGACCTTGCTCGCCGAGCCGAACAGGTCGTACCGGTAGATCGTCGCGTTGGCCGCGTTGATCCGGTCGAACAGCTTCTTGGCCATGGCGACCGAGACCGCGCTCTGCGCCGCGGTCCAGCCCAGCTTCACCCCGCCGCTCGCGGAGTCGTAGGTGAAGGACGCCCGTTGGGGGTTCTTGGTGATCGCCAGGTAGAGGCTCACCCAGGTCTCGAACCCGATGGGCAGCGGGGCGATCTCGGCGAAGACCGGGTTGTCGGTGTTGGCCCAGTCGTCGATGCCCATGACCGGCATGGTCGCCTGGTTGGCGCCGGTGGTGTCCCAGATGTGGTTGGCGCGCCCGAGCATGGTGTTGCCGTTGGTGCTCCAGCCGCCCCCCACACTGGAGTTGAGCGCGGGCAGCGCACCGGTGTCCCGGGCCCGGACGAGCAGCTCGGTGGTCCCCAGACTCCCGCCTCCCAGGAACAGATAGGTGCAGCTGTACTGCTTGCTCTCGACGACGGCCCCGGTCGTGTCGATCCGGTCGACGCTCAGCACGTACGACCCGTCGCTCGCCCGCGTGACGGCCTTCACCTTCTCCAGGGTGTGGATGGTGACGTTGCCGGTGCCGAGGGCGGCGGCGAGGTAGGTCTTGTCGAGGCTCTTCTTGCCGTAGTTGTTGCCGTAGATGACCTCCTGGGCGAGCGCGGACTTGGTGGCGGTGCCGGCGGCCTCCTGCTGCATGTAGCCGAAGTCGTAGACGTTCGGTACGAAGGTGGTCTTGAGCCCGGTGTTGGCGGCGGCCTTCCGGGACGTCCGGGTGAACTGGTACCACTCGGTCGACTCGAACCAGGTGGAGTCGACGGTGTTGACGCCCAGCATGGTGCGGGCGCGCGGGAAGTACGTGTTGTACATCGCGCTCGCGTCCACCGTCGGGAACTGCTCGGCGAAGTACGACTGGAGCGGGGTGACCGCCATCCCCCCGTTGACCAGCGACCCGCCCCCGACACCGCGCCCGACGTACACGGACATGTTGTCGTAGTGCACCCGGTCGAGCACTCCCGGATAGGCGGTGATGTCCTTGTTGACGACGTCCAGCCAGAGGAAGGTGGCGAGCGGGGCCTCCGTGCGGGTCTTGAACCACATGGACCGCTTGTCCGGGGCGGCGGTGGAACAGAAGATCTTGCCGTCGGAGCCGGCCGTGTTCCACAGCTGGCCCATCTCGATCATGACGGTCCGGATCCCGGCCTGCCCGAGCCGGAGCGCGGCCACGGCCCCGCCGTACCCGGAACCGACCACGATGGCCGGGGCGTTGTCGACGTCGGCCGCCTCCTCGGCGGCCTGCGCCGACTGGAGACCGACACGGGTGAGACCGGCCGCGGCGGCGGTCTGGAGGGCGATCATGCCCAGGATGTGACGCCTAGTCAGCTGACGCTGCATCAGTTTTGCTGTCATGCGCGCAGCATGTGCGGATTTTCCGGTTCCGCCTAGAGATAAAACAGAGTTGGTGACAAGCGCCCCGCAAGGGGCGCGGGGCTGTATTTGATATGCGGCTGCCGCCGCGTGGGCGCGACAAGCCCCCACCGGCCCGCAGCCGGACAACGGCGCAGGCCCCTAAAGCAACTCCTTCAACCTCTCCGCAAGGAGATCCCACCGCCACTTCTCCTCAACCCACTGCCGCCCGCGCTCCCCCATCCGCTGACGCAGTTCGGAGTCTCCCAGGAGAGCCACAATGCGCTCAGCGGCCTCCTCCACCGAACCGCCCCGCACCACCCACCCGGTCTCCCCGTCAAGGACCGCGTCCGGCGCCCCGCCCGAGTCCCCGGCGACGACCGGCAGCCCGGTCGCCGAGGCCTCCAGGTACACGATCCCGAGCCCCTCCACGTCCAGCCCGCCCCGCCGGGTCCGGCACGGCATCGCGAACACGTCCCCGGCGCCGAAGTGCGCGGGCAGCTCGGTCCACGGCACGGCCCCCGTGAACCGCACCGACGCCTCGACCCCGGTCTCCCGCACCAGCCGCCGCAGCTCCTTCTCGTACGGCCCGCCGCCCACGATCAGCAGCACCGCGTCCGGCTCGGCGGCCAGGATCAGCGGCATCGCGAGGATCAGCGTGTCCTGCCCCTTGCGCGGCACCAGCCGCGACACGCACACGACCACCGGCCGCTCGGTCAGCCCCAGCCGCGCCCGCACCTCGGCGCCCCCGGAACCGGGGTGAAAGGTCTTCTCGTCCACCCCCGGCGGCAGCTGCACCATCCGCCCCGCCGCCCCGGCGCTCAGCGCGGTCGCGATCCGGGACCGCGTGTACTCGCCGAGATAGGTGATCGTGTCGGTCGCGTCCCCGATCCGCCCGAGCAGCCGCCGGGCCGCGGGCAGCTGCGCCCAGCCGACCTCGTGCCCGTGGGTCGTGGCGACCAGCCGCTGCGCCCCGGCCTTCCGCAGCGCCGGCGCCATCAGCCCGAGCGGAGCCGCCGCCCCGAACCACACGGACGTGCACCCGTGCTCCCGCAGCAGCCCGACCGCCGTCCGGGTCGCCCCGGGCGTCGGCAGCAGCATCGTCGTACGGTCGCGTACGACGGTGAACGGCTGCTCCGCGTCGAACGCGGCGGTGGCCTCGGCACCCTCCCGGCCCCGCTTCCACGTGGAGGCGTAGACGACCAGCCGCTCGGGGTCCAGCCGCAGGGCCATGTTGTGCAGAAAGGCCTGGATACCGCCCGGCCGGGGCGGGAAGTCATTGGTCACGATGAGCGTCTTGTGCATCGCCGCAGACCATACCCGCACAGGGCGTTCGGCCGTGCTTCATGGCCCCCGCACAGGACGTCGGGAGATCATGTGGCGCACTCGACACGGCGATGCCGACGGACAGGGGCTCAGGTGGACAGGACGGGCGTGCGGCGTGCCCTGGTGTTGCTGCTGGCCGCCTGGGGCGCCACCCGGCTGGTGCTGCTGCTGTTCGCCCTGAAGGTGTTCGTGTTCCCCGGCGCGGACGTCACCACCGACGTGTCCGTCATCTACCAGGGCTGGTACGAGGTCCTGCGGCACGGAACGTTTCCTCTGGACGACGTCACCTGGCAGTACCCGCCCGCGGCCGCCCTGGCGATCCTCTCCCCCGTGCTGCTGCCCTTCCTGGACTACCCGACCGCCTTCTTCGTGCTGGCCTGCCTGGCCGACCTGGTGGTCCTGTGCCTCCTCCTCTACGCCGGTCTGCGCCCCGGCCGGACCCTGCGCGGCGCCTCGGTCTGGGTGCTCGGCGTCCCGCTCCTCGGCCCGACCGTCTACTCCCGCTACGACCTGATGGTCACCGCCGTCGCCGTCGCCGCGCTGCTCGCCGGGGCCCGGCATCCCCGGATCATGGGCGCGCTGGCCGGCTTCGGCGCGATGGTCAAGGTGTGGCCGGCACTGCTGCTCGTGGGTGCCGTACGGCGGCGGGCCTGGGCGTCGGCGGCGGTCACGGCGGGCGCGGTCGGCGCGCTGTTCGCGGTGGCCATGCCCGGCGCGTTCGCCTTCCTGACCTTCCAGCGGGACCGGGGCACCGAGGTGGAGTCCCTGGGTGCGCTGGTCTTCCACATCGCCCGGCACTTCGGCTGGCACGGCGAGGTGCTGCTCAACTACGGCTCGATCGAGTTCCTCGGCCCGGACGTGCAGGCGGTGAGCACGGCGGCCCTGCTGCTCACCGCGCTCGCGTTCGGCTGGCTGCTGCTGTGGCGGCTGTCGGCGGTCCGCTTCCGGTCCCACACGCTCGCGGACGCCGCCTTCACCGCCGTCCTGATGTTCACGGTCACCAGCCGGGTGATCAGCCCGCAGTACATGGTGTGGCTGGTGGGCCTGGCCGCCGTCTGCCTCTGCTTCCGCGCCAGTCGCATGGCCCTGCCCGCGGTGCTGCTCCTCCTGGCGACCTTCGTGACGGTCCTGGAGTTCCCGGTCGGCTTCTCGCACGTCGTGGTGAGCGACTGGTACGGCATCACCCTGCTGGTCCTGCGCAACGGCCTCCTGCTCGCGGCGACGGTCACGGCGGCCCGCGTGCTGTGGCGCGCCACGGTGACCGAGACGGCCGTCGCCCCCTTCCCGTCTCAGGCCACCCGCACGAAGGACACCCCGGTCTCCTCCTGAGCCCGGGACAGCAGTACCCCCACGGCCGCGCACTGCACCGCCATGGCGAGGGCCAGCGCCAGGCAGATCCCGGGCAGCCCGAACGCCGACAGGGCGTGGGCGAGCAGCAGCTGGACGGCCGTACCCAGCACGGTCACCCGCAGCAGCGCCGGCGCCCCGCCGCTGCCCTCGAAGACCCCGCCGAGCGCGATGAAACCGGCCATCAGGAGCAGATAGGGCCCGACGCAGCGCAGGAACAGCACGCCCTGGTGGGCGACGGCGGGCCCGGCGCCGAAGGCGGCCATGATCCAGGGCGCGGTCGCGGCGAGCAGTGCGGCGGCGGCAAGCCCGACCGCCCCCGACACCAGCACCGCCTGCCGGCCGGTCTCCCTGCGGGCGTCGCCGCCCTCGCCGCGGCTGTGCGCCGTGTGGATGGCGGCCGCCTGGCGCACCGCGTAGAAGGCCATCGTCGCGACGTACATGACCTTGTACGCGATCGCGTACGCGGCGACCGCCGGCACCCCGAGCCGGGCCACGATCGCCACCAGCGCCAGCGCGCCGCCCTGCCGGACGGTGAAGTCGGCGGACATGGGCAGCCCGGTGCGCAGGGTCCGGCGCAGGGCGGCGGGTACCGGTTCGGCAGCCGCGGACGCGGCCGCGGTGCACAGCAGGGCGTTGCGGCGCAGGGCCCGCAGGCCCGCTCCCAGAGCCACGCAGCGGCACAGCACGGTCGAGGCGGCGGCGCCCCGGACGCCGTACAGGTGGATGAGGAACGGGTCGCAGACCAGGATCAGGGCGTTGGCCAGCAGGGCCAGGCGCATCGGCGTGCGGGTGTCGCCGGTGCCCTTGAGGATGCCGTCGACCAGTTGCTGGGCGAAGAAGACGGTCATGCCCGGCAGGGAGATCGCGAAGTAGGCGGTGGCGAGGGGCAGGGCCGGACCCGGGCCGCCGAAGACCAGCCGGGCCAGGGGCTCGCGCAGCAGCAGCCCGCCGACCACGACCACCGGGGTGACCAGGCCGCACAGCGCCCAGCCGCCGCGTACGGCGGCCCGTACCGCGCCGGGGTCCCGGGCCCCTCTGGCGTGTGCGACGAGCACGGTCGTGCCGGAGGCGAAGACCAGGGCGACGCCGAGCAGCACGTTCTCGGCGTTGGTCGCGACGGCGACGGCGGCCACGGCGGCGGAGCCGAGCCGGGACACCCAGACCGTGTTGATGATCCCGGCGGCGACGGAGGCGAGCAGCGAGAAGTAGACGGGGCGGGCGAGCGAGACGAGCTGCTTGCGGTGGGCGTTCACGGTGGTCCCCCTCATGACGGTGTGCCTCTAATCGAGGTATCTCGAATAGAGGTAACATGGGGGTCGCGACGTCCGCAAGGAGGAATGCAGCGTGCTGGAACTGTCGATCCTGGGCTTCCTCGCCGAGGAGCCGTTGCACGGCTATGAGCTCAAGGAGCGGATCAAGGCGCTGAGCGGGCACGTCCGCCCGGTCAGCGACGGCGCCCTCTATCCGGCGATCGCACGGCTGGTCGCCGCCGGCCGGCTGGACCAGCACACCGAGGAGGGGGCGGGCGCGGCCCCACGCCGGGTGCTGTCGCTGACCGAGCAGGGCCGGGCGGACCTGCTCGACCGGCTGCGCCACCCCAAGCAGGCGGAGATCACCGACCACGTCCGCTTCAACACGGTCCTGGCCTTCCTGCGCCACCTCCCGGACCGGGCGGAGCAGGCGGCCGTGCTGCGTCGCCGGCTGGACTTCCTTCAGACCCCGTCGAGCTTCTTCTACCGGGACGGCGAGCCGGTGCGGGCGGAGGAGAGCGGGGACCTGTTCCGGGAGGGGATGCTGCGGGTCGCGCGGGCGACCGGCACGGCCGAGCGGGCCTGGCTGGCGGAGGCGATCGAGCGGCTGGCTCAGTCGCCGAGCTGAGCCGTCAGGTAGTCGCGCCAGCGGGCGGTGAAGTCCGGCAGGGTCGTTCCGAGTTCGGTCTTCAGCGCGTCCTCGACCGCGCCCGCCCGCTCCTTGTGCGCGCCGACGGCCCGGTAGAAGGCGCCGAGCTTCTCCTCGCCCCAGTGACCGGCGATCATCCGGCAGGCCAGCCAGCCGCCCTCGTAGGCCTGGGCCAGCTTGGTGGGGTCGTCGGTGAAGCCGAAGTCCTTGTCCGCCGGGAGGTCTTCGGGGACGTCTCCGGCCTCGACGGCGCGGGCGAGTTCCGGTGCGGCCTCGGTGGGCGTACGGCCGGTGTCGAGGTAGCCGATCCAGTCGGCGTAGCCCTCGGAGAGCCAGAGCGGGGTGGCGGCCGTGGTGTGGGCACGGGTGGCCACATGGGTCGTCTCGTGGGTGAGGACGACCTGTCTGCCGACCGAGCCGAGCCCGGCGTACGCCTCCGGGTTGAGGATGACCCGGTCCGCGGGCGCCTGGCCCGAGCCGCCCGCCTCGCCGGTGGTGACGGCGGCGATGCCCCGGTAGTTGGAGGCGGGGGCACCCAGCAGGCCCGCCATCCCGTTCAGCGACCCGGGTACGAGCAGGACCACCCGCCGGGTCCAGTCCGTGCCCCAGGCCTTGGAGACCTGGGGGACGGCGGTGTCGGCGAGCCGGGCGTAGCCGCGCAGCACGGCCCCGGACTGGCCGACGCCGAGGACGAGGGCGTGGGCGGACTTGAGGGCGGTGACCTTGCCCTGGTCCCAGAGTTGTTGCGCGGACTTCTTGGCGGGCTTGTCGTATGTGACATACCACCGTCCGTCGGCGGTGCGGCTGAGTGTGACCGTACGGTCCGTCGTCACCGGCGCCTTGTCGTAGCCCTGTATCCGGTAGCTGAGCCGCGCGTCGGCGGTGGCGCCGGCGCCGTCGGGGTGGAGGGCGGTCAGCCGGTAGCTCCAGTCGGCGAGCGGTACGGCCCGCAGGTTCGCGTACGGGCTCCGGGTGCCGGTCTCGGCGTACGCCTTCTCGTCATGGCCGAGGACCGCGGCCGCGCGGCGGTCCAGGACCTGCTGCACCTGGGCCATGGCCGCGCCGGTCGACGACTGCCCGCCGCCGCATCCGGCCAGCGGCAGGAGCACCAGACACAGCCCCACCGCTCCTGAGCGCCACGCCCGTCCACGACCAGCCACTTTCCGATCGTAAGGGCAGGAGCCCGGAAGTCAGGGCCGGGTGACGGAGGAGACGGGCATCATTCCGACCGGGTCGTAGCGGACCGGGGCGCCCGGGTAGGGGGCGTGGATGACCTGGCCGTTGCCGACGTACATGGCCACATGGCTGGCGTCGGAGCGGTAGACGACCAGGTCACCGGGTTGCGCCTGGGAGAGCGGGACCTGGCGGCCGGCGTAGCGCTGCTCCTGCGAGGTGCGCGGGAGGTGGATCCCGGCGTGGGCGTACGACCACTGCATCAGGCCCGAGCAGTCGAAGCCGGAGGGGCCGCTGGCGCCCCAGACGTACGGCTTGCCGAGGGCGGAGCGGGCGGCGGCGATCGCGGCGGCGGCGCGTCCGTCGGAGACGGCGATGTCGGAGAGGGCGGGCAGGTCGGCCCGGCCGTCGCCGCGGGAGGCGTGCTCGAAGGCGGCGCGATCGGCGGCGGGCATCGCGTTGAGGAGTTGCCGGGCCCTGGCGAGCTTGTTCTCCACGACGGCCTTGTGGGAGGCGACCGCCCTGCGGCTGTGCTCCAGTTCGGCGAGCTTCCCGGCGGCCTCGGTGCGCTCCTGGGCGAGTTCGCGCATCGCCGTCCGGAGCTGCCTGAGCTGTCCGGCCCGGCGGACGTCGATACGGTCGATCAGGGAGGCCCGGTCGAGGTAGTCCTGGGGGTCGTCGGAGAACAGCAGGGCCACGGTGGGGTCGATGCCGCCGGAGCGGTACTGGGCGCCGGCGAGCGAACCGAGCGCCTCCCGCATGGTGTTGATGCGCTGCTGCTGGCGGGCGACGCGGTCCTGGGAGTCGTGCACCTCGCGGCGCAGCGCACCGGCCCGCTCGTCGGCCTTGTCGTAGGCCTGGGTCGCCTCCTCGGCCTGCTGGTACAGCCGGTCCACCTCGGCGCGGCTGTCGGCGTGCGGCGCGGCGCTCGCCGGTACGGCACCGAGCGCGGCGGCCGCGGCCGACAGCACGCAGAGAGCGGCACCGGCGCCCCGGTTGAAACCGGACGACGGTGCGAGACGGCGATGAGACCCCACGGCGGTCCTTCTGCTGGCGGACATGTACCGCTTCCCCCGGCGCGGGGACGGGGGTGCCCCGGCGCCGGAGGAAACGCGCCCGACAGTAGCCGCGCGATCGCACCCCGGCCAAAGACCTCGGCGGCCACGCAAGCGTGACGCCCCGCCGCTGACGCAGGTCACCGGCGGGGCGTGGAGTCAGTTCCGGTTGCCGCGATTCGCCCGTTCGGGCGCCACGGCAAGTTGATCTTCGGCCGTACGGGTGTCGCGGTAGCCGGATGGGGTGGCAGCTGCTGCCGGTTGACCTTGCATGAGCATGTTCTGGCTTGCAGAGGTGAGAGCCCCGGCCGCCGGGTGCACGGACTTCCGGGAGAAACAGATGTCCTTCTGTCGAATGCGTGACCCCTTTCGATGGTGATCGTTGGATGCGATGGAAGGATCTTCGGGCTGCGAGTGGGGGTGACACAGTGAGCGGGCTGCGGGATGTGGCGGCGTCGTTCGTCGTGCCCGGTCCGACGGGGGTCGCGATCCGCGACCGGCTGAAGGCCCTCACCAGCGAAGACGAGAAGCTGCTGCGCCTGGTCGGTGACCATCTGGGCGCACTTGCGTCCCGAGATCTGAAGGCACGGTGTTCAGCCCGGCCGGAGCACGACAGCGTGCAGTGGGCGCAGCGCAAGCGGTTCCTGACCGGGGATTCCTCCTCCCGCTGGGCCGGGAGTATCACGAAGGCCACCCATGATCAGTGGGCGCTCGCCCGGCGCGGCCGTCTGGCGCACATCCACAGCCTTCAGGCGGGCGTGCGCACGATCGCGCACCGGCTGTCCCTGCCCGTGGGTGAGCAGGGTTCCAGGCACGCGCCCGGCGGCTACCGCAGCAGGCAGGAATGGTTCGCCAAATCCCGCCGTCTGAACGTCCTGGAAGACCGGCTTCAGGCGGCACGGGCCGACTGGCAGGCCGGCATTGTGCACGTGGTGCGCGGAGGCAATCGACTGCTGACCACCCGCCACGACGCAGCAGCCGTGGCGATCGGAAGGCGCGCCCTGGGACACCCGAGCCGGCGACGGACGGCACCGCCCCGTGACAACCAGAGTGATCGATACGGGCATCGGACCGTCCAGGCCAGACCGGACACCCCGGGGTGTGAGGGACACCGCCCCCGCATCCCCGGACCACGGACACGATCCGTGCCGCCCGGACGCGGAGCGAACGCGGTCGACCAGAACGCCCACCACCGTTCGGGGCGTTCGGCTGAGCATGAATCCTGGCAACAGGACTCACTCCCGCTCAGTCCTTAGGAACGGTCAGATGCGGACGCCGAACTCGAAGGTCATGTCGCTGATCGACTCGTAGCGGACGACGGCACCGGTGTGCGGGGCGTGCAGTACCTGGCCGTTGCCGGCGTACAGGCCGACGTGGTGGTAGTCGCCGTAGAAGATGACCAGGTCGCCGACCTTGAGGTCGCTCTCGCTGTAGATGCGGGTGCCGGCGTTGGCCTGTGCCTCAGAGGTGCGCGGGATGGTGACGCCGGCCTGGGCGTAGGCCCAGGAGGTCAGGCCCGAGCAGTCGAAGGAAGACGGGCCGGAGGCGCCGTAGACGTACGGCGAGCCGATCACGGACTGGGCGGCGGCGAAGGCGCTGGCGGCCCGGCTGGAGGCGGAGCCCGTGTTGCCGAGGTCCACGCGCGAGGAGGCGCGGCTGGCGGCCTGGGCCTGCTCGGCGTCGAGCGCGGCCTTCTCCTTGGCCGTCAGGGTGTTGAGCAGCTTCTGCGCGTCGGCGAGCTTGCCCTGGACGGCCGACTTCTGCTTGGCCAGCTCGGTGCGGGTGGCGGAGAGGTCCTTGAGCTTGTCGGAGGCCTCTGCCCGCTCCTGGGCGAGTTCGCGCTGTTTGTCCTGAATCTTCTTCAGGGCCTCGACCTGCTGGCTGCTCAACTGGTCGAGCGTGGACGCCTTGTCGAGGTAGTCGTCCGGGTTGGACGAGAGGAAGAGCTGGACCGACGGGTCGATGCCGCCGGAGCGGTACTGCGCGGTGGCCAGCGAACCGAGGCTGTCCCGCAGCTTGTTGAGCTCCTCCTGACCACGGGCCACGTTGTCCTGGATCGTGGATATTTCCTTCTGGAGCTTCTGCTGCTTGTCCTTGGCCCCGTCGAGCTTCTCGGTGGCCTGCTCGGCCTCCTCGTAGAGCTTGTCGACCTTCGCCTTGACCTCGTCCTTGCTCAGCTTCTCGCTGGGCGCCGCGTTGGCGGCATTGGCACTGAGGACTACGGCGGCGGCCGCCGCGGTGGTGAGCACGGTGACGCGCGCACGGCTCGGCTGCTTGGGTCGACGATGGGACGCCACGGAGACGGGCTCCTTCGTTTGAGTGATCACCCGTGTGGAGGTTCGAGCCCAGACCCTAGTGACCTACCTGTGATCAGTTCAAACCCAGCAGCGAAAAAAGTGGTCACGCAACGCACTCTTTGCACATAACTCACGAGCAGTAATGCGCGATTGACGCTACGTTGCGTGACGGTTCGGTCAATTCGGGCATTGCATATGCGGGTTGCACGTTCAGGACAGTCGCTTCAGAAGCATCGCAGAAGCCACCGGACGGGCACCCGCCTTCGCGACCCCGTCGGCGACCTCGCGGTCGGTCGAGGCGACGATCACCGGGCGGCCCGGCGGCTCGGCGCGCACCAGCTGGCGGATCAACTCGTCCGCCGTGACCCCGGGCTTGGAGAACAGCACCCGGACCCCGCGCGGCGGGGCGAGCAGCACCGGCGCGGCCAGCTCGGCGCCGTCGAAGACACAGGTGACCTCGGCGCCGGTCTGGGCGGCGAGCTGGGAGAGCTGGCCGAGCAGCCGCAGCCGCTGCTTCTCCAGCGGCATCTGCGGATAGCCGGTCTTGGTCACGTTGTAGCCGTCGACGACCAGGTGCGCCTGGGGAAGGGCGAGCAGCTGGTTGAGGATGGCCGGGTCGTTCTCGGACAGTGCGCGCGCCGCGATGTCCTTCGGGGTCATTCGTCCCGGTTCGACGGCATCCACGGTCTCGGCGGGCCGCATCGACACCGGCGGCAGGGCCAGCTCCCGGCGCAGCCCCTGGGCCGCGTCGAGGACGGTGTCGAGCAGCAGCCGCAGCCGCATGTCCTCGACGCTGCGTCCCTCGCGGGCGGCCCGGCGGCTGGCCTCCAGGGCCGCCTCGACCTCGCCGAGCCGGGCCTTGAGCCGCCGGCTCTCGCTCTCGGCGGCGGACACCTGGGCCTGCCCCTCGGTCCGCCCCGCCTCCATCTCGCCCTGCAGCTTGCGCAGGGCGGCCTCACCGCGCTTGACGTCGCTCAGCGCGGCCCGCAGCTTGCGATGAAGCGATTCCGCTTCCTTCTTGGCCGCGTCCAGATCGGCGCGCAGCCGCTCCGTCTCGGACCGGGTCTGCTCCCGCGCCCGGTCCAGCTCCTCGCGCAGCCGCTCCAGTTCGGCCCGGCTCTCCTCGTCGGCCCGCTCGGCGTCGGCCCGCTGGGCCTCCTCGCCGGCCGCCGCCACCAGCTTCACCCAGCCCGTGGGGCGCAGTACATAGGCCGCGGCCGCCACATCGAGCGGGTCCGCGGCCGGGGGCGGGGAGCCGGAGTCCAGGGCGCCGGCCAGTTCCGGCTGGGCCTCTCTCAGCTTCTCCCCGATCCGCTGCCGGAAGAGGGTGTCCGTCTCCAGCGCGGCCGCCATCGCGTTCCCGGCGAACTTGGCCCGGCGATTCGGGGCGAACCGGGCGTACTGCCGCAGCTGTGCGGGCAGTTCGGCCAGGGTCAGCCCGCCGAAGCCGTCCGACACGATCTGTACGACCCGCCGTCGCACACCGTCGGGCAACGGACGGTCAAGCACCTCGGCGGTGCCGTCGCCCGGCCCCCCGCCTGTGGTCTCCACCATCCGTCACACCCCATCACCTGTACGGGGCCGGCTCCCGGTATCAGGAGTCGGCACCCGGCCTGTCCACCAGTTCCACCTGGTCCACCGCGTTGCACCAGCGGCAGCGCACCGACTCGATGGTCTCACTGACCACCTCGCGCTCCTCGACCTTCGGCTCACCGGCCAGGTCGAGGTGCACGTACTCGACCACCTTCGACGAGCGGGTCACGTCGAAGCGCGTGAGGTTGCCGCAGAGGGTGCAGCGCCACCGCGTCGTGGCCGTCGGCAGGGGAACCGTCATCGTGGCTTGTTCGCTTCCTTCTAGTGTCCGTGACGCGCCGTCCCGACGCGTGTGGCTCGTAACCCTACGGCCTGGCGGGTACTCGATGCCGCCCCATCTGCGGCGGCGAGGCGATCTGCACCACTGCATCCCGTTACGCCATGCTCTATGTCCATGATCGGCAACTGGAACACGACGGCCGCCCGGACCCTGCGGAGCCTGAGGGGCACGTCCGCGCCCATGACGTACACCCTGATCGCCGTGTGCTGCCTGATCTTCGTGCTCGGCCCCGCCTCGGGCCTCACCCCGTCCTACGGCACCGGGGAGGCCCTGGCGGCCGCGCAGCGGGCGTATTTCCGGCACTGGGGGGTGGTTCCCGCCGACCTGTTCGACGGTCCGGCGCGGGAGGCGCTCACCCCGGCCACGGCGCTGTTCGTGCACGGCAGCTGGGTGCACCTGCTCGGCAACATGCTCTTCCTCTTCGTCTTCGGGGCGATGACCGAGGAACGGATGGGCCGCGTGGAGTTCACGCTCTTCTACATCGGCTGCGGCTACCTCGCACTGCTCGGCTACGCGGCCGCCAACGCCACGTCCCAGCAGTCGCTGGTGGGGGCGTCCGGGGCGATCTCGGCGGTCCTCGGCGCGTTCCTGTACCTGTTCCCCAGCGCCCGCGTGACCAGTCTCCTGCCCTTCCTCTTCTTCCTCCCGCTCCGCTTCCCGGCCTGGGTGGTCCTCCCCTTCTGGGCGGCCCTGCAGTGGCTGGCCCTGAACCAGGCCTCCTCCGGCCCCGGCGTGGCCTACCTCGCCCACCTGGTCGGCTTCGGACTCGGCTTCGGCTACGCGTGGGTGCGATACGGAAAGAAGAAAGGCGCGAAGCGCGGCCCTGGAAGGGCGGTGGTGGGCGACGGGCGGGCGACTAAAGTGAGGTCCGCCCCAGCTCCGGCACCCGAGGGAGAGAACCAGCCGTGATCACCGCGATCGTCCTCATCAAGACCAGCGTGGACCGGATCCCCGAGATCGCGGAACGGATCGCCGCGCTGGACAGCGTCAGCGAGGTCTTCTCCGTCACCGGTACGTACGACCTGATCGCCATGGTCCGGGTGAAGCAGCACGAGGACCTGGCCGAGGTCATCCCCGGCTCCATCAGCAAGATCCCGGGCGTCGAGGCCACGGACACGCACGTCGCGTTCCGCACGTACTCCCAGCACGACCTGGAGGCGGCGTTCGCGATCGGCCTGGACAGCTAGAAGGGGCGCTCACCGGAGTGCCCCGTAAGGGGCGCGGGGAACTGCGCGACCAGCCACGACGGACCCGCAGTGAACCACGGCGCTTCGTGCCCGGCTGCGGGCCGGTGAGGGCCGAGCGCGCGGTTCCCCGCGCCCCTTACGGGGCGCTGATCACACCGCCGGGACGCAGCGGCCTTCTTCCGTGCGGTACGTCCACTTGGCGCCGTGGGCAACCAGTTCCTTCACGGCGTTCGCGAAGCGCTCGACGTGCTCGTCCGGCGTCCCCGCGCCGAAGCTCACGCGGATGGCGTTGAGCGACTTCTCGCCCGGTGCCGCCTCCGGCGCCCCGCACTCGCCCTGGGTCTGCGGGTCGGAGCCCAGCAGCGTCCTGACCAGCGGGTGGGCGCAGAAGAGGCCGTCGCGGACGCCGATGCCGTACTCCGCGGAGAGGGCGGCGGCGAAGTGGGAGCTGTTCCAGCCGTCCACCACGAAGCTGATCACTCCGACGCGCGGGGCGTCGTCGCCGAAGAGGGAGAGGACCCGGACCTCGGGGACCTCGGCCAGCCCCGCCCGCACCTTGTCGATCAGGTGCTGCTCGCGGGCGACCAGCGTGTCGAAGCCGGCCTCGGTGAGCGCCTTGCAGGCGGATGCGATGGAGTAGGCGCCGATGACGTTCGGGGAGCCCGCCTCGTGCCGCGCCGCGCTCTCGTGCCACTCCACGGCCACTCCCCCGTCCTCGCGCCGGGTGACCTTGCGGCTGGCGCCGCCGCCCGCGAGGTAGGGGTCGGCCGCCTGGAGCCAGTCGGCGCGGCCGGCCAGGACGCCGGAGCCGAAGGGGGCGTACAGCTTGTGGCCGGAGAAGGCGACCCAGTCGACGTCCAGGTCCCGGACGGACACGGGGTGGTGCGGGGCCAGCTGGGCGGCGTCCAGGACGATCCGGGCGCCGTGCGCGTGCGCGGCGGCCGCCAGCTCGCGGACCGGCCACAGCTCGCCGGTGACGTTGGAGGCGCCGGTGACGCAGACCAGGGCCGGGCCGCGGGGGTCGCGGTCGGCGAGGGCGCGTTCCAGGGTCTCGACGGCCTGCCGCGGGGTCCGGGGCGCGTTGAGGTAGGTGACCCGGGCGTCCTTCCAGGGGAGCAGGCTCGCGTGGTGCTCGGTCTCGAAGACGAAGACCTGGCAGTCGGCGGGGACGGCGGCGGCGAGCAGGTTGAGGGAGTCGGTGGTGGAGCGGGTGAAGATCAGCTGGTCGTCGGGGCGGCAGTCGAGGAACTCGGCGACGGTCCGGCGGGCGTTCTCGAAGAGGTCCGTGGAGAGCTGGGAGAGGTAGCCGGCGCCGCGGTGGACGCTGCCGTAGTAGGGCGCGTACGCCGCCACGTCGTCCCAGACCCGCTGCAGGGCGGGGGCGCTGGCCGCGTAGTCGAGGGCGGCGTAGGTGACCTCGCCGCCGGTGACCAGCGGGACGGTGACATCACTGCCCAGAACGGACAGAGGGGCACAAACGGACTGGGCGGAGGCAACGGTGGAGACGGACATGACGGAACTCCCGTGAGAGGCAAGCCGGAATCACCGTGCGAGCGCGCGGACGACCGCGGCTCCAGCACGGAGAAAAGGAAAGGGGGATGCGGAGGCGGGGCTCTGCAGCCCTATCGCATTCGCTTGCTCACAGAAGACTCCTCGACGACCAGGACCCCTGGTGTACGAGGGGTCCGCGCTTGCCGTAGACCTCGCTGCCTACGGCCTGGTCTTCACCCGGGGCACCCCGCCACGGACGGAGGGTTGCCGGACAGTCGGCCGGGGCCTCATGACTGTCACTCATGACCTGGCAAGAAACGTAGATGAAGTGATCGCGGACGCGCAACTCCTGTCCGGATGACGGGACAGCGGGGTTCCCCTCTTTCCCGCCGCGACGGCGAACAGCCACGACGGCGGAGCCCGGCGGTGCCGGACTCCGCGCCGCCCCTACCTGTTCGTCGCCGCCGCCCAGCGCTCCAGCGTCCGCTTGGCGGCACCCGAGTCGATCGACTCCGCCGCCTTGGCCATGCCCGTCCGGAGCTGTTCGGCCAGCGTCCCCGTGCCGGGGTCCAGGGCCACCAGGGCCGCCGCCGAGTTCAGCAGCACCGCGTCCCGTACCGGCCCCTGCTCGCCGTACAGCAGCCTGCGGGCGACCTCCGCGTTGTACGACGGGTCGCCGCCCCGCAGCGCCTCCACGGGGACCAGGTCGATGCCGGCGTCACGGGGGTCGAAGGTCTCCTCCGTGACCTTGCCGTCGCGGACGATCCAGACGTGGGACGTGGCGGTCGTCGTCAGCTCGTCGAGGCCGTCGTCGCCGCGGAAGACCAGCGAGGAGTTGCCGCGCTCCGCGAAGACGCCCGCGACCACGGGGGCCATGCGCGGGTCCGCGACGCCGACCGCCTGGGCCCGGACCTTCGCGGGGTTGGTCAGCGGGCCGAGGATGTTGAAGACCGTGCGGATGCCCAACTGGCCGCGTGCGGCGCCCGCGTGACGCAGCGCCGGATGGAACTTGACGGCGAAGCAGAAGGTGATGCCGGCCTCCTCGGCGACCTCGGCGACCCGCTGCGGGGTCAGGTCGAGGTTGACGCCCAGCTTCTCCAGGACGTCCGAGGCACCGGACGCGGAGGAGGCCGCGCGGTTGCCGTGCTTGACGACCTTCGCCCCGGTGCCGGCCACCACCAGCGCCGACATCGTGGAGATGTTCACCGTCTTCGCGCCGTCACCGCCGGTGCCGACGATGTCGACGGTGCGGCCCGGCACCTCGATGACGTTGGCGTGCGCGTACATCGTGCGGACGAGCCCGTTGATCTCCTCGACCGTCTCGCCCTTGGCGCGCAGGGCGACGACGAAGCCCGCGATCTGGGCGTCGGTCGCCTGGCCGCGCATGATCTGGTCCATCGCCCAGGCCGTCGCCTCGGCGCTCTGGTCCTGGCCGTACAGCAAAGCGTTCAGTACCTCGGGCCAGGAACGGCCCGCCGCGGTGTCGCCTCCAGCGGGGGTCACAGCGCTCATAAGGCCGCTCCTGATCGTCGTACGCGAAATGAAGGTCTCACGGCCTACCCTATCCAGCTCCGGGCACCGCGAAGGGCCCCCGTCCGGTGTGCGGACGGGGGCCCTTCGGCTGTGGCGTGGCGACGCGGTGGATCAGTGGTGGCCGTGGCCGCTCGTGATCTCCTTGTACTCCTCGACGGTCGGCTTCGGGATCTGGTTGTCCTCGCCGTAGTAGGCGTTGCTCAGCTTGGCGCGGAGCTTCTCGGACCCCTTGATCTTGCGTTCGACACCGTTCTCGTCGACCGCCGGGCCGACCTGGGCCGGCTCGTACTGGTGGTGCGCCGTGAGGGTGTGCAGCTGCTCCTGCGAGAGCGGCTCGTGGACCTCGATGAACTCACCGTGCGGCAGCCGCTTGATGATGCCGGTCTCGCGACCGTGCAGCACCTTCTCGCGGTCCCGGCGCTGCAGGCCGAGGCAGATCCGCTTGGTGACGATGAACGCGATCACCGGTCCGGCGAAGAAGAAGATCCGGACGAACCAGGTCACGTCGTTGATCGACAGGTGGAAGTGGGTGGCGATGAGGTCGTTGCCACCGCCGATCAGGCCCACCATGTAGACGGTCACCCAGGCGACACCGAACCCGGTACGGGTCGGGGCGTTGCGCGGGCGGTCCAGGATATGGTGCTCGCTCTTGTCGCCGGTGACCCAGGACTCGATGAACGGGTAGACCGCGATCGCGCTCAGCACGAGCCCGAACAGGACCAGCGGGATGAAGACGCCCAGGACCAGGGTGTGGCCCCAGAAGTTGATCTCCCAGCCGGGCATGTAACGGATCAGACCCTCGGCGAAGCCCATGTACCAGTCGGGCTGGGCGCCGGTGGACACCTGGTCCGGGCGGTAGGGGCCCATGGCCCAGATCGGGTTGATCTGGGTGGTCGCCGCGATGGCCGCGATGACACCGAAGACCAGGAAGAAGAAGCCTCCGGCCTTGGCCATGTAGACCGGCAGCAGCGGCATGCCGACGACGTTCTTCTCGGACTTTCCGGGACCCGCGAACTGCGTGTGCTTGTGGTAGAAGACCAGGATCAGGTGGCCCACCACCAGGCCGAGCATGATGCCCGGCAGCAGCAGGATGTGGATCGAGTAGAACCGGGCGACGAAGTCGTGGCCGGGGAACTGCCCGCCGAAGAGGAAGAACGAGATGTACGTGCCGACGATCGGCATGGACAGGATCGCGCCCTCGGTGAAGCGGACACCGGTGCCGGAGAGCAGGTCGTCCGGGAGCGAGTAACCGGTGAAGCCGGTGAACATGCCCAGGACGAACAGCAGGAAGCCGAACAGCCAGTTGATCTCACGCGGCTTGCGGAACGCGCCGGTGAAGAACACGCGCATCATGTGCACGAACATGCCGGCGAGGAAGATCAGCGCGGCCCAGTGGTGGATCTGCCGGATGAGCAGACCACCGCGCACGTCGAAGGAGATGTGCAGGGTCGAGTTGAACGCCTCGGACATCATCTGTCCCTGGAGCGGGACGTAGCTGCCGTGGTACACCACCTCGTTCATCGACGGGTGGAAGAACAGCGTCAGATACACACCCGTGAGGATGATGATGATGAAGCTGTACAGGCACACTTCGCCCAACATGAACGACCAGTGGTCGGGGAAGATCTTGCGCATGTTGGACTTGGCGAGGGAGTAGATCCCGAGCCGTCCGTCGGCCCAGTCGGCGACGCGCTCGCCGGCCGGCGCCGTCCCGCGTTCGCGGGACTCGGTGTTCTCTGTAGTGCTCATCCGCGCTCCCAGAAGGCAGGCCCGACGGGCTCCTCGAAGTCGCCGAGCGCCTGGAGGTAGCCCTCCTCGCTCACGCCGATGCGCAGCTGCGGCAGGGCGTGACCGGCCGGGCCGAAGATCACTCGGGCGCCGTCGGAGAGGTCGAAGGTGGACTGGTGGCACGGGCAGAGCACATGGTGGGTCTGCTGCTCGTACAGCGAGATCGGGCAGCCCACGTGGGTGCAGATCTTCGAGTAGGCGACGATCCCCTCGTGCGACCACTCCAGCTCGCGCTTGTCCTTGATGTTGTCCGGCTGCAGCCGGATGATCATCAGGGCCGCCTTCGCCATGACGTTCTGGAAGTCCTCCTGGGACTCCTCGACGCCCTCGGGCTTGGCGAAGGTCAGCGAGCCGACGGCGACGTCGGAGGGACGCAGCGGCTCGTTGGTGTTCATGTTGACGAGCAGCTTGCCCTTCGACCACGCCGTGTGGCGCAGCGAGGTGCCGGGCAGCGGGCCGAGGTCGCGCAGCAGCACGACGCCGGAGAGCGGGACCAGGGTCAGCGCGCCGAACATGGTGGTGCGGATCAGCTTGCGCCGGCCGATCGCCGACTCCTTGGCACCCTGCTTGAAGTCGGCCAGGACCTTGGCCTTGACCTCCGGCGGGGCCGAGATGGCGTGCCGCTCGTCGGCGACCTCCACGTCGGACATCAGGGTGCGGGCCCAGTGGACCGCGCCCGCGCCGATGCAGAACAGCGCCGCACCGAGGGTCAGGCCCAGAGCGAAGTTCAGCGCGCTGATGTGACCGATCGGGAAGACGAAGATCGACTTGTCTTTGGGGATCGTCACATAGGAGGCGATGAAGCCGACCGTGGCCAGCATCGACACCGTGAACAGCATGGCCACGACGCGCTCGGACCGCTTGGCGGCCCGCTCGTCGATGTCCTGGATCCGGTGCTCGTGGGGCGGCAGACCGGGATCCGTGAACGGGTCCTTCTCGTCCGCCACGGTCACGGCGGTGTGCGCGTGCGTGTGGTCCTGCTCAGCGGGCAGGTTCTCTTCTGGAATGTCTTGGCTACTCATGACTTCTTGGCCTTTGCGGTCCGAGCGGCGACCCAGACGGCGACCGCGATCAGTGCACCGAGACCGAAGATCCACGCGAACAGGCCCTCGCTGACCGGCCCGATGCCGCCCAGATCGAGACCGCCGGGGTTCTCCGTGTTGCTGCTGTTGACCGCGTTCAGGTACGCGATGATGTCCTTCTTGTTCTTCTCCGTCAGCGTGGTGTCGGGGAAGGACGGCATGTTCTGCGGGCCCGTCTGCATGGCCTCGTAGATGTGCTTCGGGTCGACACCCTCAAGGCTCGGCGCGAACTTGCCCTTGGTCAGCGCACCGCCCGAGCCCACGAAGTTGTGGCACTGCGCGCAGTTGGTGCGGAAGAGCTCGCCGCCCTTGGCGATGTCGGCACCGTCCGGGCCGTACTGCTCCGAGGTGGGGACCTCGGGACCGGCACCCAGCGAGGCGATGTACGCCGCGAGCTGGTCGATCTGGGCCTGGGTGTAGATGTTCTTCTTCTTGACGACCTGCGGGCCCTGCGAGGTGGCGGCCGGCATACGGCCGGTGCCGACCTGGAAGTCGACGGCCGCGGCGCCCACGCCCACCAGGCTGGGGCCGTCGGACGAACCCTGACCGCCGGTGCCGTGGCAGCTGGCGCAGCCGACCGAGTAGAGCTTCTTGCCCTCCTCGATGGTCAGGGACTGAGATGTTTCATCGGCCTGCGCCTTGCCCGCGGGTGCGAACGCGGCGTACAGCCCCCCTGTGCATGCCAGCGCGAGGAGTAGGACGACGACCGCCGCCAACGGATGGCGTCGTCGTGCGGAGAGCTTTTTCACGGATTACCCCGGTGTCAGGATCTTCTGCGTCGATGCTTCTGGAAAGTGCGCTTCTACGGCGCGTGGTGCCGGCCCGGCTACTTGATCAGGTAGATCGTGGCGAAGAGGCCGATCCAGACGACGTCGACGAAGTGCCAGTAGTAGGACACGACGATGGCCGCGGTCGCCTGCTCGTGCGTGAACCTCTTCGCCGCGTAGGTGCGCCCCAGGACGAACAGGAAGGCGATGAGGCCGCCCGTCACGTGCATGCCGTGGAAACCGGTGGTCAGGTAGAACACCGAACCGTACGGGTCGGAGGACAGGGAGATCCCGTCCGTCCTGACCAGGTTCGTGTACTCGTAGATCTGACCGCCGATGAAGATCGCACCCATGATGAAGGTGAGGATGAACCAGCCCCGGAGCTTCTTCACGTCCCCGCGCTCGGCGGCGAACACGCCGAGCTGGCAGGTGAGGGAGGAGAGCACCAGGATCGTGGTGTTGGTCGCCGAGAAGGGGATGTCGAGATGACTCGCCATCTCCTTCCAGTGAGCCTCGCCGGTCACCGATCGCAGGGTGAAGTACATCGCGAAGAGGGCCGCGAAGAACATCAGCTCGGAACTCAGCCAGATGATGGTTCCGACGCTGGTGAGGTTCGGCCTGTTGACCGACGGGTGCGCGTGCCCGGTTTCTACTGTCGTTGCTGTCGCCACGACCGACATTATGTCGGTCGCTTATCTCGCGCTCACTCCGGGGGGTGCCGTTCGGAGTGTCCGCCCCCTGTGTAGTGCCCGGATGGCCCATCGAAGCGGTGTTCCAACAGGTGTTGACGAGGTGTTCAGGGGAGTAGCATCCGGCGCATCGGTCCTGTCCGTACGACGCTGACGTCTCGGAGGAACAATGCAGCCGACCGCCACGGTGCTGGTCTACAGCGACGACTCCAACACCCGGGAGCAGGTACGGCTGGCCGCCGGCCGGCGGCCGGCTCCCGATGTGCCGTTCGTGGAGTTCGTGGAGTGCGCGACGCCCGAGGCGGTCATCGCCGAGCTGGACAAGGGCGGGATCGATGTGTGCGTCCTGGACGGCGAGGCGGTGCCGCTGGGGGGCATGGGGGTGTGCCGGCAGATCAAGGACGAGGTGTTCAACTGCCCGCCGGTGCTGGTGCTGATCGGGCGGCCGCAGGATGCGTGGCTCGCCACGTGGAGCCGGGCGGACGCGGCTGTGACGCTGCCTGTGGAGCCGGTGGAGTTCGCGGGGGCGCTGGCGTCCTTGCTGCGGCAGAAGAGGCTGCTGAGCGCCTAGTGGGGCGGGGCGCGGGCTGAGTGCGCGAGTGCGGGCCGTGTGTGGCTGGTCGCGCCGACGCGGCGGTAGCCGCATATCGAACACAGCCCCGCGCCCCTTGCGGGGCGCTTGCCGCTGGGGGCGTTTCAAAATGCGGCCGGCTGCACTCTCGCCGCGTCCTCCGGCTTCGGGGCGTCCGGGGTGCCGTTGGTGAGGGCGCTGCCCTTGCGCCAGTCCTTCCAGGCGATGTTCCAGTCGCCGAAGCCGTTGCCGAAGTTCTCCATCTCCTTGCCGTTGGAGTTGACGACCTTCACCAGGTCACCCGGGTGGATGGTGTCGAAGAACCACTCGGCGTTCGAGGTGTTCATGCCGGTGCAGCCGTGGCTGACGTTCTCGTAGCCCTGGGAGCCCACCGACCAGGGCGCGGCGTGGACGTACTCGCCCGACCAGGTCACCCGGGTGGCATAGTAGACCGGCAGGTCGTACGAGTCCGAGGTGCCCTCGGCGATGCCGACCGTGGTGCCGCGCATGCGTACGAAGTACTGCTTCTCCAGGACGACCTTGACGCCGTTGCGGGTCTCGTAGCCCGGCTTGCCGGTCGTGACGGGGATCTGGTTGATCTCCTTGTCGTTCTTGTAGACCGTCATCTGGTGGGCGGCGGCGTCCGTGACGGCGAGGAGCTTGTCGCCGATGGTGAGCTTGAGGGGCGTGGCCGGGCCGCCCCACAGGCGGTCGCTGATCCTGACGCCGTCCAGGTTGCTGTGCACCTGGACGGTGGCGTGGGCGGGCCAGTAGTCCTTGGGCCGGTAGTGGAGTTCCTTGTCGCTCACCCAGTACCAGGAGCCCTGCACGGCCGGGACGGAGTCGACCCTGAGGGCGCGCTCGACGACGGCGCGCTGGGCCTTGTCCTTGATCTCGTGGTCGATTTGGGCGGTGACCGGCTGGCCCACGCCGTACTCGCCCGCCTTCGGGCCGAAGGTGACCTTCAGCCGCTGCCGGGTGGTGGGCACGCTGGTGTCGAAGGTGAGGACCTTGCGGCCGGGCGCGCCGTCCCCGTCCTCGGTACTGATCTGGACCGTGTAGTGGGCGTTGGCGGCCAGCGGGGAGGTGCTGTGCCAGCGGTGGCCGTCGGCGTCGAGTTCGCCCGCCACGAAGCGGCCGGTGGCGTCCTGGGCCGTGACGTCCGTGATGCGGTCCTCGTCGCTCTTGGCGACGACCTCCAGGGGCTTGTCGGGGTCGGCCCGCTTCCCCGCACCGGTGGGGGTGTTGAAGGAGATCTGGTCCGCCGCGTCGTACGGCTTGTCCGCGAGGGGGTTGCCGTCCGAACCGCAGGCGGTGACGCCCACACCGAGGGCGATCACCAGCAGGGTGCAGCTGACGACGGTACGGGCGCACGGAGAGTGACTCATATTTTCACGCTATGAGATGTTTTCTGGACCGGCGCGGCAGGTAGTCCGGACGGGGGACGGACAATGCGCCGTAGGCGGGACCGGGCCGGAAACGGCGGGAGCCCGGACCCTCCTGACAGAGGGTCCGGGCTCCCGGTGCGCTCGACGCGTGCCTACTGGGTGCGGTTCTCACCGTGGTAGTACTCGAACACCCAGCCGAAGAGGCCGATCATGATGATGGGCGCCGCGAAGTACAGCAGCCACCAGCCGACGGCGACACCGAGGAAGGCCAGCGCGCCACCGACGCCGAGGGCGAGCGGCTGCCAGCTGTGCGGGCTGAAGAACCCGATCTCACCGGCGTCGTCCGCGACGTCGGCTTCCTTGTTGTCCTGAGCACCGGCGTCCACCCGCGAGGCCGTGAAGGTCAGGTAGAAGCCGATCATGAGGCACAGGCCGAAGCC
This sequence comes from Streptomyces hyaluromycini, assembly GCF_002217755.1. Lineage (GTDB taxonomy): Bacteria > Actinomycetota > Actinomycetes > Streptomycetales > Streptomycetaceae > Streptomyces > Streptomyces hyaluromycini. The sequence continues at coordinate 443,856 of NZ_BCFL01000018.1, forward strand.
CATGAAGAGCGCCGTGGTACCGGCAGCCTCCTTCGACCACACGCCATAGACACCGGCCATGGCGAGGACGAAGACGCTCAGCCACACGAACATCCAGCCCTGGATCTTCACTTGCCGGCCTCCTTGCTGCCCGCGACAGCGGCGGCGGCGTGGCCGTGCTCCAGCTGCTCCAGGGCGGCGATCTCAGGGTGGTGCAGGTCGAAGGCCGGGGATTCGCTGCGGATCCGCGGCAGGGTGACGAAGTTGTGCCGCGGGGGCGGGCAGGAGGTCGCCCACTCCAGCGAACGGCCGTAGCCCCACGGGTCGTCGACGCCGACCGGCTTGCCGTACTTGGCCGTCTTCCACACGTTGTAGAGGAACGGCAGGATCGACAGGCCGAGCAGGAAGGAGCTGATCGACGAGATCGTGTTCAGGGTGGTGAAGCCGTCGGCCGCCAGGTAGTCGGCGTAACGACGCGGCATGCCCTCGGCACCCAGCCAGTGCTGCACCAGGAACGTGCCGTGGAAGCCGATGAACAGCGTCCAGAAGGTGATCTTGCCGAGCCGCTCGTCGAGCATCTTGCCCGTCATCTTCGGCCACCAGAAGTGGAAGCCGGAGAACATCGCGAAGACGACCGTGCCGAACACCACGTAGTGGAAGTGGGCCACCACGAAGTACGAGTCGGAGACGTGGAAGTCCATCGGCGGCGAGGCCAGGATGACACCGGTCAGACCACCGAAGGTGAAGGTGATCAGGAAGCCGGTGGCCCAGAGCATCGGTGTCTCGAAGGACAGCGATCCCTTCCACATGGTGCCGATCCAGTTGAAGAACTTCACACCGGTCGGGACCGCGATCAGGAAGGTCATGAAGGAGAAGAACGGGAGGAGCACGCCGCCGGTGACGTACATGTGGTGGGCCCACACCGTCACGGACAGACCGGCGATCGAGATGGTGGCCGCGATCAGACCCATGTAGCCGAACATCGGCTTGCGGGAGAAGACCGGGATGACCTCGGAGATGATGCCGAAGAACGGCAGCGCGATGATGTACACCTCTGGATGGCCGAAGAACCAGAAGAGGTGCTGCCAGAGCAGTGCTCCGCCGTTTGCGGCGTCGAAGACATGTGCCCCGAATTTCCGATCCGCCTCCAGCGCGAACAGCGCGGCGGCGAGGACGGGGAAGGCGAGCAGGACCAGCACGGCGGTCAGTAGCACGTTCCACACGAAGATCGGCATCCGGAACATGGTCATGCCGGGCGCACGCATGCAGATGATCGTGGTGATGAAGTTGACCGCACCGAGGATGGTGCCGAAGCCGGAGAAGGCCAGACCCATGATCCACATGTCGGCGCCGATACCCGGCGAGCGGACCGCGTCCGACAGGGGCGAGTAGGCGAACCAGCCGAAGTCGGCCGCGCCCTGCGGGGTGAGGAAGCCGCCGACCGCGATGGTCGAGCCGAACAGGTAGAGCCAGTAGGCGAACATGTTCAGCCGCGGGAAGGCGACGTCCGGGGCGCCGATCTGGAGCGGCATGATCCAGTTCGTGAAGCCGGCGAACAGCGGCGTCGCGAACATCAGCAGCATGATCGTGCCGTGCATCGTGAACGCCTGGTTGAACTGCTCGTTCGACATGATCTGCAGACCGGGGCGAGCGAGCTCGGCGCGCATCAGCAGCGCCATCACACCGCCGATCAGGAAGAACGCGAACGACGTGACCAGATACAGCGTTCCGATGGTCTTGTGGTCGGTGGTGGTGAGCCACTTGACGACCACGTTGCCGGGCTGCTTGCGCCTGACCGGCAGCTCATCTGCGTAAGAGCCTTCAGCTGCCGCGGCACCCTGAGGTTCGTTGAGGATGCTCACAGGTTGTTCGTCTCCCGGTTCTTCTCGTGGCTCGTCTGCGCGATGCCGGCGGGAATGTAACCGGTCTGCCCCTTCTTGGCGAGGTCCTTGAGGTGCTGCTGGTAACGCTCGGGCGAGACGACCTTCACGTTGAACAGCATCCGGGAGTGGTCGACGCCGCAGAGCTCGGCGCACTTGCCGAGGAAGGTGCCCTCCTGGTTGGGAGTCACCTGGAACGCGTTGGTGTGGCCCGGGATGACGTCCATCTTCATCAGGAACGGCACCACCCAGAAGGAGTGGATGACGTCACGCGAGGTGAGGACGAAGCGGACGGTCTCGCCCTCAGGGAGCCAGAGCGTCGGACCGGGGTTGCCGGTCTGCGGGTTCTTCGTGCCGGGCGTACCGACGTCGTAGACACCGCCGGCGGCCGCCGGGAAGTCCTTCTTGAACCGGTCCGGAATGGCGGCCAGGTTCGCGTCGGTCTTCGCGTCGCCGGGGACACCGTCGACGGGCGTGATGTAGTTGAAGCCCCAGCTCCACTGGAAGCCGACCACGTTGACCGTGACGTCCGGCTTCTTGTCGGTGAGGCTGAGCAGCTTCGTCTCGTCGCGGGCCGTGAAGTAGAACAGCACCGAGACGATGATGAGCGGCACCACCGTGTACAGGGCCTCGATCGGCATGTTGTACCGGGTCTGGGCCGGCACCTCGATCTTGGTGCGGCTGCGCCGGTGGAAGATGGCGCTCCAGATGATCAGACCCCACACCAGCACGCCGACGGCGAGCGCGGCGGCCCAGGAGCCCTGCCACAGGGAGAGGATCCGCGGAGCCTCTTCCGTGGTCGGGGTGGGCATACCAAGGCGGGGGAAGTCCTTGTATGTGCAACCGGTAGCGGTCGCAAGGACCAGGCCCGCGGTCATTGCCTGCAGCAGCTTCCGCCGCATCGGGCGCCGCGGCGAGCGGTCGGAGCCGTTGGGACTCACGTAGCGCCTTCCCGAGAGTCTCGCCCGCGCGGTCGGCTGCGGCCTTCTCGCTGGTCGGTCGCCGCCCTGCGTCGGGCAGGGGTTTGGATGTTTATGCGGACCAAACCCTAGCCGACGCGATTCGGGGGGTCGCGGGGAGGGGGGCATACGCGTCGCCTGTCACTCGGTTGGGGTGGGATTGGGCGCCCAATAGCTCGGGTTGATGGGGGTTTCGTGCGCGTGTGCAGGTGAGTGGGGCTGGTCGCGCCCCGCGGCGGAGCCGCATATGGGCACATCCCCGCGCCCCTGGGGTGGGTGCCCCTGAGGACGTTTTAACGTTGCTGTGTGTCCTACTTTGACGCTGCGTCTGCCGCTCCCCTTCATCCTGTTGCCCGTCAGGCCTTGTTGGCCGCTCTGGACGACGGGTGGGCCGACCCCTCTCGTCTCTACCGCGAAGGGCGCAAGGCGCGCATGCTGCTGGACGCCGCGCGGGAGGCGGCTGCCGAGGCTGTCGGCTGCCGGGCGGACGAGCTGACGTTCACCCCGTCCGGTACCCGGGCCGTCCATACGGGTCTGGCAGGCGCGTTGGCCGGTCGTCGTCGGGTCGGACGTCACCTGATCGTGTCAGCCGTCGAACACTCCTCGGTCCTCCATTCGGCCGAGGTGTTCGAGGCGGAGGGCGGGCAGGTGACCCAGGTGCCGGTGGAGCGGACGGGAGCCGTGGAGGTGGCGTCGTACGCCTCCGCGCTCCGCCCCGACACCGCGCTCGCGTGTCTCCAGTCGGCCAACCACGAGGTGGGCACCGTGCAGCCGGTGGCGGCGGTGGCCGAGGCGTGCCGGGCGGCCGGGGTGCCGTTGCTGGTGGACGCGGCGCAGTCGCTGGGGTGGGGGCGGGTCGAGGGCGACTGGTCGTTGCTGACGGCGAGCGCGCACAAATGGGGCGGGCCGAGCGGGGTCGGGCTGCTGGTCGTACGCAAGGGGGTGCGGTTCGCCGCCCAAGGAGCGGTCGACGAGCGGGAGTCGGGGCGGGCACCCGGCTTCGAGAACCTGCCGGCGATCGTCGCGGCCGCCGCGTCGCTGCGGGCCGTACGGGCGGAGGCCGAGCAGGAGGCCGTACGGCTACGGGAACTGACGGCTCGGATCCGGGCGCGGGTACCGGAGTCGGTGCCGGACGTGGAGGTGGTGGGCGACGCGGAGCGGCGACTGCCCGGGATCGTCACCTTCTCCTGTCTCTATGTCGACGGAGAGACATTGCTGCACGAGCTGGACCGGGAGGGCTTCTCCGTCTCGTCCGGATCGTCCTGCACGAGCAGCACCCTGACGCCGAGCCACGTGCTCAGGGCGATGGGCGTACTGAGCGAGGGGAACGTACGGGTGTCGCTGCCGGCGGGGGCGGCCGAGAGGGATGTGGAGCGGTTCCTGGAGGTGTTGCCCAGGGTGGTGGCGGAGGTGCGGGAGAAGCTGGGGGCGCCGGTGCCGGTGGCGGCCGTGCAGGAGGACGTACTCGTCGTGGACGCCTTGGGCAAGCGGTGCCCGATCCCCGTCATCGAACTGGCGAAGGTCATCGGCACCGTGCCGGTGGGCGGCAGGGTCCGGGTCCTGTCCGACGACGAGGCCGCCCGACTCGACATCCCCGCATGGTGCGAGATGCGGGGACAGGAGTACGAGGGTGAGGAGAAGGCAGAAAAAGGAACGGCGTACTTGGTACGCCGGGTGACCTGAGCGCCCCTTTCAGGGGCGCGGGGCTGTATCAACTTGCGGCTACCGCCGCGTGTGCGCGACCAGCCCCCACGCACCCGCAGCCAGAACTCAGACCAGATAGCCCCGGACTTCCTCCGCGGCCTCGTCCCCGTACGCCTTGGTGAACCGCTCCATGAAGTGCCCCCGCCGCAGCTGGTACTCCTGCGTGCCCACGGTCTCGATGACGAGCGTCGCCAGCATGCAGCCCACCTGGGCCGCCCGCTCCAGCGAGACCCCCCACGCGAGCCCGGACAGGAACCCGGCGCGGAACGCGTCGCCGACGCCCGTCGGGTCGGCCTTGCGCTCCTCGTCGGGGCAGCCGACCTCGATGGCCTCCTCGCCGACCCGCTCGATGCGCACCCCGCGCGCGCCGAGCGTCGTGACCCGGTGGCCGACCTTCGCGAGGATCTCCTCGTCGCTCCAGCCGGTCTTCGTCTCGATGAGCCCCTTCTCGTACTCGTTCGAGAAGAGGTACGTCGCGCCCTCCAGCAGTATCCGGATCTCGTCGCCGTTCATCCGGGCGATCTGCTGGGAGAAGTCGGCGGCGAAGGGGATGGACCGGGTCCGGCACTCCTCCGTGTGGCGGAGCATGCCCTCCGGGTCGTCCGCGCCGATCAGGACCAGGTCGAGGCCGCCCACCCGGTCGGCCACCGTCTTCAGCTCGATCAGCCGGGCCTCGCTCATCGCACCCGTGTAGAAGGAGCCGATCTGGTTGTGGTCGGCGTCGGTCGTGCACACGAAGCGCGCGGTGTGCAGGGTCTCGGAGATGCGGACGGAGTCGGTGTCGACGCCGTGCCGGTCGAGCCAGGCCCGGTACTCGTCGAAGTCGAAGCCCGCCGCGCCGACCAGGATCGGTCGGGTGCCGAGCTGTCCCATGCCGAACGCGATGTTCGCGCCGACGCCGCCCCGTCGTACGTCCAGGTTGTCGACCAGGAAGGACAGCGAGACCGTGTGCAGCTGGTCCGCGACCAACTGGTCGGCGAAGCGGCCGGGGAAGGTCATGAGGTGGTCGGTGGCGATGGAGCCGGTGACTGCGATGCGCACGGCTGGGACTCTCCTGAGGGGGAGGCGTTATTGACAGTTAACGCTACCGGGTCCGTGTGGGCGCCCTGAAGGTGCCAAAACTACCCGATAGTAGATCTTTCTTCGCGGCGCCCGACGTGCTTACGGTTCCGTCATGACGAACCTCAAGGTCCACGCCCCCGCTCCGGCCGACCTCGACGGCGACCTCGCGTCGCTGCGCGGGGACTGCGCCCGGATGGCTCCGCACTGGACGGTTCCTGATCACAGCGATGCCCGTCCCGTGCCGCCGTCACTCATCCACGGGGTGACCGTGCCGAAGAAGTCCGCCAGGCTGCTGGACGCGATGTCCGACTACGGCGACTGAGTCTCGCCCGGCGCGTTTCCAGGGAACCGCGCGCTCCCCTCCCGCGTCCCATCGCCGTCCCCCGTGAAGGGGAGGCGGGATACGACACGGCAAGGAGCGATGCGGTGAAGACCGAGGGACCCGAGAACGACGACGACGCGGCCGCGGGCGGCACCGGGGAGCCCCCCGAGGCCCGGCAGGCCACGGAGTCGCCGAAGGCTGCAGCGGCCGCCGAGGCCGACGCGCAGGCCACCGCGGAGTCCGCCGAGGGCGCTGTAACAGAGGTTCCGGAGCCGGATGAGGCCCCCGCCGCGGGCGCGGCCGCCGAGCCGGGGGTGCCCGAGCCCGAGGAGGCCCCCGAACCGGACGTGGCCCCCGCCGCCGATGCCGCCCCGGAGCCCGCGGAGCCCCCCGCCGAGCCGGACGTGGCCGAGCTTTCCCAGGCCGCCGATGCCCCCGACGCTCCCCATGCTCCCGAGCCGCCCGAGACCGAGACAAAGGCCGGGACCGCGACCGGGACCGAGACAAAGGCCGGGACCGCGACCGGGACCGGGACCAAGGCCGAGGCCGGGACCGAGACCGAGGCCGATGAAGAGGCCGAGGCCGATCACCTCGTCCCCCGCCGTCGCTCCCCCGCCCTCGTCATCGCCTCCGTGGCCGCCGCCGTCCTCCTGGTCGGCGGCGGTGGTGCCTATCTCGCCGCGAGCACCGGTTCCGGCTCCGGTTCCGGCGGCGGTACGGCCGCAGGCACGTCCGGCGGTTCCACTCCCCCGCCCCTCGCCCTGGACGGCTACTCCTCCGGCGGCAACGGCATAGCCCCGGGCGAGCCCGATCCCTACGGCGTGACCTACAAGGCGAGCGGGACGCTCCCCGCCGGCCCCGGCTCGGCCACCGTGTACCAGCCCTCCGGTGAGGTTTCCAAGGACCGGGTCGCCGCGCTGGCGAAGGCGCTCGGGGTCGAGGGGACCCCGGTGGCCGAGGGCCAGGTCTGGAAGGTCGGCACCGACAACGACGGCTCCGGCGGGAGTCTCCAGGTGAACCGGGCCGCCCCGGGCATCTGGACGTACAGCCGCTACGCCCCGGGCACCGACAACTGCAAGAGGGGCCTGGTGTGCACGCAGGACCCGGTGGCGCCGGCCGGTGACCCGGTGAGCGTGGGTGACGCCGAGAAGGCGGCGGCGCCGGTGCTGAAGGCGCTCGGCCAGGACGCCGCGAAGCTCGACGCGAGCCAGGTCATGGGCGCCCAGCGGGTGGTGAACGCCGATCCGGTGGTCGGCGGACTGCCGACGTACGGCTGGACGACCGGGCTGACCGTCAGCAAGCAGGGCGAGGTGGTCGGCGGCAACGGGATGCTCGCGACGCCGGCCAAGGGCGACACGTATCCGGTGCTGAGCGCGGCGAAGACGCTGGCACTGATGAACGCGGCGCCGGGCTCCGACCACCGGATGGGCGTCGGCGGCTGCGCCAGTCCCGTACCGCTGAAGGACCGGCTGGAGAAGCCGTGCGCCGCGTCGACGCCGTCCGCGTCGTCGGCCGTGATCGAGAAGGCGGTGTTCGGGCTTGCCGCGCAGTCCGTCGCCGGCCGGCAGGCGCTGGTGCCGTCCTGGCTGTTCCAGGTGCGCGGGGCGGCGGACGCGTACACCGTCACCTATCCGGCGGTGGACCCGGAGTACCTGGCCTCCTCCGCGTCGCCGACGCCCTCGGCGAGCGCGAGCGCCTCGGCGGGGAGCACGAAGGACGTGAAGGTGGACGGGTACACGGCCGACGGCCGCGACCTGACCGTCGCCTTCACCGGCGGGGTGTGCGCCGACTACAAGGCGACGGCGGACGAGAGCTCGGAGCAGGTGGTGGTGAAGGTGACCGCCACGCCCTGGCCGGACAAGATCTGCGTCATGATCGCCAAGCAGTACCACCAGACGGTGCGTCTGGACGCGCCGCTGGACGGCCGGAAGGTGGTCGGCACGGACGGCAAGGCCGTCCCGAAGGAGAAGGCGACGACGCTGAACCCGCAGGTGGGCTGAGGGCACGGGCAGGACGCACGGCACGACGAAGGCGGCGGTCCCTCGCGGAGGGACCGCCGCCTCAGTTGTCCACCGTGCTGCCGCCCGGCTCAGCTGAAGGAGTCGCCGCAGGCGCAGGAGCCGGTCGCGTTCGGGTTGTCGATCGTGAAGCCCTGCTTCTCGATGGTGTCGACGAAGTCGATCGACGCGCCGCCCAGGTACGGAGCGCTCATGCGGTCGGTGACGACCTTGACACCGCCGAAGTCCTTGACGACGTCACCGTCGAGGGAACGCTCGTCGAAGAAGAGCTGGTAGCGCAGGCCGGAGCAGCCACCGGGCTGGACGGCGACACGCAGGGCGAGGTCGTCACGGCCTTCCTGGTCGAGCAGGGCCTTGACCTTGGCCGCGGCGGCGTCGCTCAGAATGATGCCGTCGGTGGCGGTGCTGGTCTCGTCCGATACGGACATCTACATCTCTCCCGGGTTGTACGGAGACTGCTTGCCGACGAGTGCAACCGGCGGGTCCGCTGATTCATTCCGGCCCGGCACGCGCGTTCTCGCGTTTTTTCCTACCTCTTCATGCTCGCACACGCCCGAAGTCACGCACAGCGGTCGCGGACGTCACCCACGGCGACCTGCACACGGGGCGACCACCCCGCGTCCACCCGCCGGTCACCCTCCCGTTCGGCGCCGGGATTCACGTCACATCGACGCGATGGCCATCGTCAAAGTGACATGAAGCAGTTATGATAGATAACGTCAGAACGACGAAAAGTAGAAAGGGTGCGTGTCGTGACCACCGCCCAGACCACGGAGCTCGACGTACAGCCGACTCCGCTCGCCCTGCTGCTGCTCGGCCGTGAGGCCGACCCGAAGAGCGAGCGGGGCGTCGAATGTCCCGGCGACCTGCCCTCCCCGTCCGACCCGGATCTGGTCGCGCGTGCCCGCGCGGCCAAGGAGAAGCTCGGCGACAAGGTCTTCGTGCTCGGCCACCACTACCAGCGCGACGAGGTCATCCAGTTCGCCGATGTCACGGGCGACTCCTTCAAGCTGGCCCGGGACGCGGCCGCCCGCCCGGAGGCCGAGTACATCGTGTTCTGCGGTGTGCACTTCATGGCCGAGTCCGCCGACATCCTGACCTCGGACGACCAGAAGGTGGTCCTTCCCGACCTCGCGGCCGGCTGCTCCATGGCCGACATGGCGACGGCCGAGCAGGTCGCCGAGTGCTGGGACGTGCTGACCGAGGCCGGGATAGCCGAGCAGGTGGTGCCCGTCTCGTACATGAACTCGTCCGCGGACATCAAGGCGTTCACGGGCAAGCACGGCGGCACCATCTGCACCTCGTCGAACGCGCAGCGCGCCCTGGAGTGGGCCTTCGAGCAGGGGGAGCCCTCGGCAACAAAGGTGCTCTTCCTGCCCGACCAGCACCTCGGCCGCAACACCGCCGTCCGGGACATGGGCATGTCCCTGGACGACTGCGTCCTCTACAACCCCCACAAGCCCAACGGCGGCCTCACCGCGGAGCAGTTGCGCAACGCCAAGATGATCCTGTGGCGCGGCCACTGCTCGGTCCACGGCCGCTTCTCGCTGGACTCGGTGAACGACGTCCGCGAGCGCATCCCCGGCGTGAACGTCCTCGTCCACCCCGAGTGCAAGCACGAGGTCGTGTCGGCGGCGGACTACGTCGGCTCCACGGAGTACATCATCAAGGCGCTGGAGGCCGCCCCGGCCGGCTCCAAGTGGGCCATCGGCACCGAGCTGAACCTGGTCCGCCGCCTCGCGAACCGGTTCGCCCCCGAGGGCAAGGAGATCGTCTTCCTCGACAAGACGGTCTGCTTCTGCTCCACCATGAACCGCATCGACCTCCCCCACCTGGTCTGGACCCTGGAGTCGCTGGCCGAGGGCAACCTGGTCAACCGCATCGAGGTCGACAATGAGACGGAGGCGTTCGCCAAGCTGGCCCTGGAGCGGATGCTGGCGCTGCCGTAGGCGTAGACGTAGACGTAGCCGTAGCCATACGGCCCGTGTGTCACCCCGAGTCGACCGCTTTGCGCTCGGGGTGCGCCGGGTCGAGCGTGAAGATCGTGCCGTCGGAGGTCGACAGGACCAGGGCGCCGCGGTTGAACCAGACGGTCGGCAGCAGGCCGCTGTTGCCGAGTACCTCGGCGCGGGCGGCGGACTCCCACAGGACGGTGCCCTTCGCCGCGTCGAGCGCGACCACCCGTCCGCTCATGCCTGCCATGTACACCGTGCGCCCCTGCGCGTCCACCGAGGCCTGGCCCGGCGACTCCAGGGTCGTGTGGCTGTTCCACAGCCGGGCGCCCGTCGTCGGGGAGAAGGCGGTGACCAGGCCGCTGGAGGTGGCGAGGTAGAGCGTGCCGTGGGCCAGGGTGGGCAGCCCGCCCCGGTAGTGCTCGGGGAGTTTTGTCACGGTGATCGTGCCGGCGTCGGGGTCGACGCGGACGATGCGGGTGTAGATCAGGTCGGGGCCGTTGTTGACGTCCTGGTCGTCCGACTCCAGGAAGAGCAGCTGTCCGGAGAGCGTGCCGACGAAACTGCCCGTCTGGGCGGGCGAGTTCAGGGTGCGGGCCGATCCGGTGCCGGGGTCGATGACGAAGAACTTCGTGGCGTTCGAGCCGTCCTGGTCGCCGCACTCCACGTAGGGGTAGCCGTCCGCGGCGAGCGGCGAGCAGAGGTAGCCGGCGGGCACCGGCACGGTCCCGCGCACGGTGCCGTCCGACGCCGAGCGGACGGTGACCGTGGAGCCGTCGCCCTCCTGGGTCAGGGTCACCCCGTCCCCGTAGGCCGAGCCCAGGCTGTCGGTGCGTACCGCGTGGGACCACACCTGGGTGCCGTTCGAGGCGTCGAGCGCGAGGACGGACTGGGCCTTTCCCAGGCCGCCGCCGTCGGTGATCTGGAGTTCGACGAGGACCAGGCCGCCGTCCACGCCGAGGACGGTCGTGATGAAGTGGTCGGCCGGTACGCCCGCGGGCGCTATGCCGGAGCGCCACAGGGTCCGGCCGGTGGTGGCGTCGACCCGGGTCGGCAGCAGGGAGGTGCCGCCGCAGTAGACGGAGGAGCCGTCCGACACGCAGGAGGGCGAGGTGTCGCCCTCGTAGCCCGGTGCCTTCTTCACCCCGTGCTCGGCGGTCGCGGACACCGTTGTCTGCCAGGGCTTCCAGCCGGTGGGGAGGGTGCCCCAGCGGGATCCGGGGGACGCCGAGGAGCCGGTGCGGACCTCGGCGTCGCCGCGCCAGGGGCCCAGCAGGGAGTAGCCGGTCAGGGCCAGGGCGGTCACCACGGCCGCGGCCAGCAGCAGGCGGGAGGTGCGGCGGCGGGGGCGGCGGCCGGTGACCGGCGGGGTGGCGGCGTCGGGGGCCGTGGCGTGGCCGGGCCGCGCGGAGGGCAGGCGCAGGGTCATCGTCTGCGGTTCGGCGGACTCCGGCTCCGGCAGGGCCGCCGCGAACTCCCGGGCCAGGTCGTCGAGTCCGGGCCGGTCGGCGGGGTCCTTGGCCAGGCAGCGCTCCAGGACCGTGCGCAGCGGGCCGGTGACCCCGTCCAGCACGGGCTCGTTGTGGACCACCCGGTAGCCGGTCAGATAGGGGCTGTCGGCGTCGAAGGGGCCGCGTCCGGTGACGCAGTACACCAGCAGCGCGCCGAGCGAGAAGACGTCGGAGGCGGGGCCGACGGTACGGGCGTCGGTGAACTGTTCCGGGGACATGAACGGCGGGGTGCCGACCATCTGCCCGGTCTCGGTGAGGGTGTTGTGGTTCTCGGCGGCCCGGGAGATGCCGAAGTCGATGACGCGGGGGCCGTCCTCGGCGATCAGGACGTTGGCCGGTTTCAGGTCGCGGTGCACCACCCCGGCCCGGTGGATCTCCCGCAACGCCTCCACCAGGCCCAGGGCCAGCGGCCGGAGTTCGGCGACACGGAGCGCGCCCCGGGCCCGGATGCGGGCGGCGAGGGAGGGGCCGGGCACGTACTGGGTGGCCATCCAGGGCGTCGGCGCGTCCGGGTCGGCGTCCAGGACGGGGGCGGTGAAGGCACCGCTCACCCGGCGGGCGGCCTCGATCTCCTGCCGGAACCGGGCCCGGAAGACGGGGTCCTCGGCGTACTGGGCGTGCACCACCTTGACGGCGACCTCGCGCCCGGAGCGCGACCGGCCCCGGTAGACGATGCCCATCCCGCCGGCCCCCAGCCGGTCGGCCAGCTTGTAGCCGCCGAGGGACCGCGGGTCGTCCTTGTGCAGCGGCACTCCCAGACTCCCCTTCGCCGACCGGCAGTTCGCGGCGCCAGCATACGGAACGGCCAGGCGCGGACGGCCGGTTCCCGGAGGTGTTCCGGGAACCGGCCGCCGTTCGCGGGACCGTCGCACGGCCGCGGGCTGCGGCTCCTCGGGCGCCGGGGCAGACTCCGCGGACCCCCGGCCCGCCTTCGCCGCCCGTTTCCTGTCCCGGCGTTCCTTGCGGAGTCCGAACGCCGTGTACAGCGTCGGGGCCGGCAGCGCCGGCAGTGGCACACCCGGGCGGGGGTCAGTCCGTCCTGGGGCGTACCAGCCCCGACTCGTACGCGATCACCACGAGTTGGGCCCGGTCCCGGGCGCCCAGCTTGGCCATAGCCCGGTTGACATGGGTCTTCACGGTCAGCGGGCTGACCTCCAGGCGTTCGGCGATCTCGTCGTTGGAGTGCCCGCCGGCGACCTGGACCAGGACCTCGCGCTCCCGTGAGGTGAGCGCGTCGAGCCGGTCGGTGCGGGCCGGGTCGCGGCCGTCGTCACCGAGGTCGCCCTGGGCGAGGAAGCGGGCGATCAGGCCCTTGGTGGCCGTCGGGGAGAGCAGCGCCTCGCCGCCGGCGGCGACCCGGATGGCGCTCAGGAGTTCCTCGGGTTCGCTGCCCTTGCCCAGGAACCCGGAGGCGCCCGCGCGCAGCGCCTGGACGACGTAGTCGTCGACCTCGAAGGTCGTGAGGATCACGACACGGACGTGGGCGAGGGCGGGGTCGGTGCCGATGAGCCGGGTGGCGGCCAGTCCGTCGGTGCCCGGCATCCGGATGTCCATCAGGACGACGTCGACCTCCAAATCCTTGGCGAGCCGCACCGCCTCGGCGCCGTCGGAGGCCTCGCCGACCACCTCCATGTCGGGCTCGGAGTCGACGAGCACCCGGAACGCGCTGCGCAGCAGTGCCTGGTCGTCGGCGAGCAGGACACGGATCGTCATACGGAATCCCCCAGGGCGGCCGAACGGTCCTTCGTACGACCGCTCGTCCGGCCGCCCGTACGGTCGTCGGTGTCGGTCTTGACCGGCAGGATCGCATGGACGCGGAAGCCGCCGCCGTAGCGGGGGCCGGTGGTGAGGGTGCCGCGCAGCGCGGTGACGCGCTCGCGCATGCCGAGCAGGCCGTGGCCGCCGCCGGCCTCGGGTGCGGTGTCCTCGCCGGAGCCGTTGTCGAGGACGGTGACCTCGATGTGCGGTCCGACGCGTACGACGCTCACCTCGGCCTTGGCGTCGGGTCCGGCGTGCTTCTGCACGTTGGTCAGGGCCTCCTGGATGATCCGGTAGGCGGCCAGGTCGACGGCGGCGGGCGGGGTGGTGCCCTGGTCCGCGCGGGCGACCTCGACCTGGAGGCCGGCGTTGCGGAAGGTGTCGGCGAGCTCTTCCAGGAGGTGCAGGCCGGGGGCGGGCTCGGTCGGCGCCTCGGGGTCGCCGGACTGGCGGAGCAGGCCGACGGTGGCGCGCAGTTCGTTCAGCGCGGAGCGGCTGGCCTCGCGGACGTGGGCGAGGGCCTCCTTGGCCTGGTCGGGCCGCTTGTCCATGACGTGCGCGGCGACCCCGGCCTGCACATTGACCAGGGCGATGTGGTGGGCGACGACGTCGTGCAGGTCGCGGGCGATGCGCAGCCGCTCCTCGGCGACCCGGCGGCGGGCCTCCTCCTCCCGGGTCCGCTCGGCGCGCTCGGCACGCTCGCGGATGGCCTGGACGACGGCCTTCCTGCTGCGGACGGCGTCCCCGGCGGTGGCGCCGATGCCGGTCCAGGCGAAGATCGCGAGGTTCTCCTGGGCGTACCAGGGCAGGGGTCCCGCGACCATCGCGGCGGTGGTCAGCACGGTCATGGTGAGCAGGCCGGCCCGCAGGGTGGTGCGGCGGTCGGTGGTGGCGGCGACGGTGAACAGGGCGATCACGGCCGCCATCGCGACGGGGGCGCGGGGGTCGCCGGTGACGCACTCCACGACGGAGGCGGCGCCGGTGAGGGCCAGGACGGTCTTCGGGGCCCGCCGGCGGAAGACCAGGGCCGCGGCGGCGAGCGTCATCAGGAGCAGGCTGAGGGGTTCCGGGGTGCGGATGCCCCAGGCGACGCCGTGCGTGCCGTGCGGGGCGGCGAAAGAGCTCACGACCATGCAGACGAGGGCGCCTGCGGCGATGACCGCGTCCACGGCGAGTGGATGGGCGCCGGCTCTGCAGCGGGCTCTCTCGAATGGGCTCACAAACTGAACAGTACGGCTGGTTCGTGCGGGCCGGAACTGGCGGTTCGGCCTGCTGCGGGCCTCGCCCGGCTTCCCACCCACCCACCCGACTCGGTCAGTCGAAGGGCGCAGGTCCGGGCGCCAGGCGAGTCGGCGGGACCACGTCAGCCCGGAATGAGACCGTCGTCCCTCAGCAGTGCCCTGACCTCCTCCAGGGTCGCGTCCGGGGACGGGAGGATCAGGTCGGAGGGTTCCAGGGCGTCGTCCGGGAGCGGGGCGCCCAGTTCCCGGACCTTGTCCAGGAGGGCGCCCAGGGTGTGGCGGAAGGCTGCCTCGTCGCCGGACTCCGTCTCCGCGAGGAGCTCGTCGTCCAGCTTGTTCAGTTCGGTGAGGTGGCTGTCCGCCAGCCTCACCTGGCCCTCCCCCATGATCCTCACGACCATGTCGGCCATGTCGCCCTCCAGGCGTCGGCTACTGCTTGTCGAAGCGCGGGGTGTCCTGCGGCTGCTGCGTCTGCTGGCCCTGGCCGGTGCCGCCCTCGATCGCCTGCTGGGGCGAACCTCCCCCAGAGCCAATGGCCTGGGAGGTGCCCCCAGCGAGCTCGGCCTTCATGCGCTGCAGCTCCAGCTCCACATCCGTACCACCGGAGAGGCGGTCCAGCTCGGCGGCGATGTCGTCCTTGGCCGTGCCGGTCGGGTCGTCGAGGGCGCCGGAGGCGAGCAGTTCGTCGATGGCGCCGGCGCGGGCCTGGAGCTGCTGTGTCTTGTCCTCGGCGCGCTGGATGGCGAGGCCGACGTCGCCCATCTCCTCGGAGATGCCGGTGAAGGCCTCGCCGATGCGGGTCTGGGCCTGGGCGGCGGTGTAGGTGGCCTTGATGGTCTCCTTCTTGGTGCGGAAGGCGTCCACCTTGGCCTGCAGGCGCTGGGCCGCGAGGGTGAGCTTCTCCTCCTCGCCCTGGAGGGTGGCGTGCTGTGTCTCCAGGTCGGTGACCTGCTGCTGGAGGGCGGCGCGGCGGGAGAGCGCCTCGCGGGCGAGGTCCTCGCGGCCGAGGGCGAGCGCCTTGCGGCCCTGGTCCTCCAGCTTGGTGGACTGCTGCTGGAGCTGGTTCAGCTGGAGTTCGAGGCGCTTGCGGGAGGTGGCGACGTCGGCCACCCCGCGGCGCACCTTCTGAAGCAGTTCGAGCTGCTTCTGGTACGAGTAGTCGAGGGTCTCGCGCGGGTCCTCGGCCCTGTCCAGGGCCTTGTTCGCCTTCGCGCGGAAGATCATCCCCATACGCTTCATGACACCGCTCATGGGCTTCGCGCGCCCCCTTCTGACGGACTCCAGCTCACAGATCCTGCGACAGAACCCACAGTACGGGCCCTGCCTCCATTACCGCACTGTTCGGGGACCGATGCGCTCATCCCCAAGGACGACTACGGACTGCTCCGCTCCGGCACAGGTAGGAGAGGGTCCCCCTGAGCGAACCGTCTGCAACGTCCCCTCTGTCCCCCATGGAGACGTCTGGCGTTGCGGGATCGTTCCCCGCCGGACTAGGGCCCACACCCCACCACCCCGTACCCTTGGGTTTTGTGTTCCGTAGCCGTGCCAAGGATGAGAAGGCCACCGCCGACAAGGCGGTCGTGACCGACTCCAAGCAGACCCGTGACCCGCAGGCCCCCAAGGGCAGGCCCACGCCCAAGCGCAGTGAGGCCCAGACCCAGCGCCGCAGCGTGGCCAACACGCCGACGAACCGCAAGGACGCCGCCAAGCGTCAGCGGGACGACCGGCGTGCCGCCATGGAGCGGCAGCGCCAGGCGCTGGCCACCGGCGACGAGCGATACCTGCCGGCCCGTGACAAGGGCCCGGTCCGCAGGTTCGCCCGCGACTGGATCGACTCGCGCATCAACGTGGCGGAGTACTTCCTGCCGCTGGCCGTGGTCATCCTGGTCATGAGTGTGGTCAACAACGCGGCGATCAAGAACATCGCGCTGCTGCTGTGGCTGGTCGTGATCGTGCTCATCGTGCTCGACGCGGCCGTCAGCGGCTTCCGGCTGCGCAAGCGCCTCGCCGAGCGCTTCCCGGACCAGAACCGCAAGGGCGCCGTCACCTACGGTCTGTTCCGCTCCCTCCAGATGCGCCGGCTCCGGCTGCCCAAGCCGCAGGTCAAGCGCGGAGAGCGGCCCTGAGCACAGAGCCTTTCTCCGGGGGTGCGGCGAAGGCCTGGCTGACCAAGCTGGGCGGGCTGCGTGATGTCGTACGACAGGAGCTGGTGGCCCGCCAGCTCGATGAGCAGATAGCCGGGCGGTTCCCGGTCGGGCAGCGGCTGCGCGTGCTCGACGTGGGCATGGGCCAGGGCACGCAGGCGCTGCGGCTGGCCCGGGCCGGCCATCAGGTGACCGGTGTCGAGCGGGAACCGACGATGATCGCGGCCGCGCGGGAGGCCCTGGCCGGTGAGCCGGAGGGCATCCGCGAACGGGTGCGGATCGTCGAGGGGGACGGGCGGGACACGGGTGTCCACTTCCTGCCGGGCAGTTTCGACGTGGTCCTCTGCCACGGGGTGCTGATGTACGTCCAGGAGCCGGACGCGCTGCTCGCCGGGCTGGCCCGGATGCTGGCCCCGGGCGGGCTGCTGTCGCTGCTGGTGCGCAACGCCGACGCGCTGGCCATGCGGCCGGGGCTGAGCGGCGACTGGGCGGGCGCCCTGGGTGCCTTCGACACCGTCTCCTATCGCAACCGGCTGGGCCTGGACGTCCGGGCCGACCGGCTGGCCGCCCTCACCGCCGCCCTCGCCGGGATCGGCGCCCCGCTGCAGTCCTGGTACGGCGTACGGGTGTTCACGGACACGGCCGCGGACGACGCCGGGGCACCGGCCGACCTGAGGACGCTGCTGACGGTGGAGGAGCGGGCCGGGCGGACGGATCCGTACCGGGCGGTCGCGGCGCTGCTGCACCTGTGCGGGGTGCGCGGCTGACCTTCGGCCGGTGCTGCTCCTCGTTCGGGCCAGCAGCGCGAGCCGGAGCGTCACCACCACGGCGAGACTCGGTGCATGGACGCTTCCCCTGCTCGCCGGACCCGTCGTACGGCCGCCGTGCTCGGCTGCTGCTGCCTCGCCCTCGTCTCCGGATGTTCCGCCTTCGGGAGCGACGCGGCCGGGGACGCCTCGGCCGCCCGGGCCGCCCAGGTGACGGCCGTTCCCATGGCGGCGACCGATCTGCAGAACCGGTACCAGAAGGTGATCAAGGACGTCCTGCCGTCGGTCGTGCAGATCCAGGCCAGCAGCGACCTGGGCTCGGGTGTGGTCTACGACGGCAACGGACACATCGTCACCAACGCGCACGTCGTGGGGAACGAGAAGAGGTTCAAGGTGACGACCGCCAACACGGAGGAACCGCTCACCGCGACGCTCGTGTACTCCTATCCCCAGCAGGACCTGGCGGTCATCAGGCTCGACAAGGTCCCGGACGGGCTGCGGGCGGCCGCCTTCGGGGACACCGACAAGGTCCAGGTCGGGCAGATCACGCTGGCCATGGGATCACCGCTCGGGCTGTCGTCCAGCGTGACCGAGGGAATCGTGTCGGCGACCGGACGGACCGTCAGCGAGAACACCGCGGGCGGCGGTACGGGCGCCACCATCCCCAACATGGTGCAGACCTCGGCGGCCATCAACCCCGGCAACAGCGGCGGCGCGCTGGTCAACCTGGACGGCCAGGTCGTCGGCATTCCGACGCTCGCCGCGAGCGACCCCAACCTGGGCGGCAGCGCGGCACCGGGGATCGGGTTCGCCATCCCGGCGTCGATGGTGACCACGGTCGCCGACCAGATCATCAAGCAGGGCAAGGTCACCGACTCGGGGCGGGCCGCGCTCGGCATCACCGGGCGCACCGTCGTCGACGTGAACTACCAGCCGGCCGGGGTGGCCGTGGTCACCGTGAAACCGGGCGACGCGGCCGACAAGGCGGGCATCCGGCCCGGGGACATCATCACCAAGGTGGGGAACGACGACATCACCACCATCACCTCACTGGCCGAGTCGCTCGCCTCGGACCGGCCGGGGCAGAAGACGACGGTGACGTACAGCCGGGAGGACATCAGCAGGACGGTGGACGTGACGCTGGGCGAGCAGTGACGGCGGTCCGGGGCGACCGCGGAGCCGCCCCGGACCGGCGCGTCTCAGGATGCTTCGGCGTGCAGGCTCATCGGACCGTAGATCTCGGTGGCGTCCTCGTAGAGCCGCACCTGGTCGGCGCCGCCGGCCAGCAGGGCCTTCCACTGCTCGCCGATCCAGGACTCGGCGTCGCCCTGGGTGGTGAACTCCTCGGGTTCCACCGCGGGCTGGACCTCCGTCCCGTCGGCCTTCTCGAACCGCCACGTCCATGCCGTCATGTGGGCCTCCTTTGATCCAACTGGTGCATCGTATAAGGGCGCCGACAAAAACTCCGCTGGTTGTGGGCTTGTGTGCGGGCCCGGTGGGGGCTCGCGCCGACGCGGCGGAGCCGCATATTGATACAGCCCCGCGCCCCTTTGGGGCGCGCTGTGCAGGGCGTCGACTGAAGCGAGAACCGTCAGGACGGGTGAGAATCGGGCCGTGGAAGTGACTTTGCTCGGTACCGGTGCTCCCGCGGGGCTGCCCAGCCCCGGATGTCCCTGTGCGGCTTGTTCGTGTGCCGTCGGGGAGGATGCGCGGGCCGCCACCGCGCTGCTCGTCGACGGGACGCTGCTGCTCGATCTGACGCCGGGCGCGGCGTTCGCGGCGGCCCGGGCCGGGCGGTCCCTCGGGGGCGTACGGCAGGTGCTGCTGTCGCATCCTCATGACGGGCCCGCAGTCGAGGTGCCGGCCGCACTGCCGCAGCCGGCACGGGTGCCGGACGGGCGGGAGCTGGCGCTGCTGACGGGGCATCGGGTGCGGGCGGTGTCGATGGACGCGGGCGGCACCGGGTACGCGGTGACCGGCCCCGACGGGCAACGGCTGCTGTATCTCCCGCCGGGCGGGGCGCCGGCCGGGCTGGAGAACGGGAGCGCGGACTCGTACGACCTGGTGCTCCTCGACGTCGTCGGCCGGCCGGACGCGCTGGCGCGGCTGCGGGCGGTCGGCTCGGCCGGGCCGGCCACGGATGTCGTCGCCGTCCATCTCGGCCATGACGTGCCGCCGGGCGCGGAGTTGCGGCGGCGGCTGGCGGCGGCCGGGGCGCGGGCGGTGCCGGACGGTACGACGCTGACGGTCGGGGTGTACGAGGACGTACCCGACGTGCCGCGCCGGACGCTGGTGCTGGGCGGTGCGCGGTCCGGGAAGTCCGTGGAGGCCGAACGGCGGCTGGAGTCCTTCCCCGACGTGCTGTACGTCGCCACGGGCGGTGCGCGCGGCGGGGACACCGAGTGGGCGGTGCGGGTGGCCGTCCACCGCGAGCGGCGGCCGGGGTCGTGGCGTACGACGGAGACGTGCGACCTGGTGCCGCTGCTGGCGCAGGACGGGCCGCCGTTGCTGATCGACTGTCTGTCGCTGTGGCTGACGGACGCGATGGACTCCGTCGGGGCGTGGGACGACACGGAGTGGGCTGCGGGCGGGGAGAAGACGCTGCGGGAGCGGGTGCGGGAGCTGACGGAGGCGGTACGGGCGACGCGGCGGACGGTGGTGGCCGTGTCGAACGAGGTGGGGTCGGGGATCGTGCCGGCGACCGCGTCGGGGCGGCGGTACCGGGATGAACTGGGCCGCCTCAACGCGGCGTTCGCGGGCGAGTGCGAGCAGGTGGTGCTGGTGGTGGCGGGGCAGGTGGTGGTGCTGAGGTAGTGGGGGCCGGGGGGGTTTCGCTTACCGGCGCTGGCCGGGTGCCGCCCGCGCCCACCCGTGCCGCCTGGGGGCACCTCCCAGGCCCTTAAGGCACTGGGGGAGGCACGACTGCCCGCAGCTATGTAGCCCCGTAAGGGGCGCGGGGAACTGCGCGACCAGCCCCCACCGGCCCGCGGTCGCGCAACCGGCCGTCACCGCCCCTTTCTCGCGACGATGCGGTACGCGTTCGAGAACGGCGTTCGGCGCAGCAGCGGAGCCAGGGCGTGGTCGGCAACGCTCGCCACGGCGACCAGCGGCGCCGCCACGCGCCGCCACCGCCTCGGCAGGAGCCGGCCGAGCGCCAGGCCGAGCGCCGCCGAGATGTCGTACGGCGCGTGGGGCGATTTCCGGTCGGTTCCGAGGATCTCGCAGCCCTGGGACTCCAGCTCCGCCCGGAGGTTGTCCAGCGGCATGAGGTGCAGGTGGCGGGGCTGGCCGTAGGGGATCCACCACCTGCCGAGGAGCCTGGCGAAGGCACTGCGCGGGTTCGGGACGTCGATCAGGACGTGGCCGCCGGGGCGCAGCGCCGTGAGGGCGGCGCGGAGTTCGGCGCGTGGGTCGGGGGTGTGTTCCAGGTGGTGGAACATGCTGACGACGTCGTAGCGGCCGCGCAGGCGGGCCAGGACCTCCGGGGCGGCCAGGTAGCCGCAGTGGGCCTCTTCGACGCGGCCCTCGGCCTGGGCCCGCGCCACGCGGAGGGTCGGGTCCAGGCCGTCGAAGGACGTGTAGGCGAAGAGTTCCTTCGCCTGGCGCGGGAAGTGGGCGTGGCCGGTGCCGACGTCCAGCCAGCTCTCCGGCTCCGGCAGCGCCAGCATCACGCGGGCGGCGGCGCGGTGCCGGCGGCGGCCGGCGCGGGTGGTGTGGAGGCGGTCGGTGTAGTCCTCCAGGCGGCCCTCGTAGAAGTCCCGGTGGTAGAGGGCGAGGCCCTCCGGGGACAGCCGGGGGTTCTGGAAGACATGGGCGCAGTCCCGGCACTCGTCGACGGTGAACGTGCCGGGCCGGTGGTGCAGGAGGTCGGGCGTGCGCAGGCGGGTGCGCAGGCGCCTGGAGCCGCACCAGGGGCAGTCCTCGCGGCGCGGCTCGTGGAACCGGTCGGGGCCCGGGGCGAGTTCGGGCGTGGGCGGCGGCATGGGCGGCTCCCTGTACTCCCTGTGCTCCCTGAACGCAATCCACTGCAAACCGGAAGGTATGGGATACCGATCTTGCGTGCCAAGACGCCGTGCGGGTGTGGTGGCGATCTGGCACCGAACCGTTCGTTCCGTGCCGGTACTGTTCGGCGAATGAGCTCGCTTAATCTCGACGACTTCACCGATCTGATCGAGCGCCCCGACGGCGGCGTACGCCGTGACGCCGAGGCGCGCCGGGAGCGGCTGATCGTGCCGCCCGGGTCGCTGGGCCGCCTCGACGACCTGGGTGAGTGGCTGGCCGCCGCGCAGGGTTCGGTACCGGTACGACCGGTCGAACGGCCGCGGGTCCTGCTCTTCGCCGGTGACCACGGCATCGCCGAACTCGGCGTCTCCGCACGGCCCGCGGGCAGCGCGGAGCTGCTGGTGCGGGCGATCCTGGAGGGGGCCAGCCCGGTGGCGGTGCTTGCCCGGCGGCTCGGGGTGCCGGTGCGGATCGTGGACATGGCGCTGGACTGCGACCCGGAGACGTTGCCCGAGGAGGTGGTACGGCACCGGGTGCGGCGGGGCAGCGGCCGTATCGACATCGAGGACGCGCTGACCCTGGAGGAGGCCGAGGCGGCCTTCCGGGCGGGCGTCGCGCTGGCCGACGAGGAGGCCGACTCGGGGACCGACCTGGTGGTGCTCGGCGACGTCAGCGTCGGCGGCACCACGGCGGCCTCCGTCCTTGTCGCCGCGCTGTGCGGGACGGACGCGTCCGTGGTGACCGGGCGTGGCGGGCTCGCCATCGACGACCTCGCGTGGATGCGGAAGTGTGCGGCGATCCGGGATGCGCTGCGGCGGGCGCGGCCGGTGCTCGGGGACCAGTTGCAGTTGCTGGCGACGGTCGGCGGGGCCGATCTCGCGGCGATGACCGGGTTCCTGCTGCAGGCGGCGGTGCGGAAGCTGCCGGTGGTGCTGGACGGGGTGGTGGTGGGCGCGTGTGCGCTGGTCGCGCAGCGGATCGCGTTCCGGGCGCCGGACTGGTGGCTGGCCGGGCACAACAGCGGGGAGCCGGGGCAGGCGAAGGCGCTGGACCGGATGGCCCTGGAGCCGCTCCTTGAGCAGGGCGTGACGGTGGGCGAGGGGGCGGGGGCGCTGCTGGCGCTGCCGCTGGTCCAGGCCGCGGCGGCACTGGCGGCGGAGCTGCCGGAGAAGCCGGAAGCCGAGGAGAAGCCGGAGGAGTAGCGGGCCCGCGGGCCACGGCCGGGACGGCACCGCCGAGATGCACCGTCCCGGCTGATCGCCGTCGCGGCGGCCAGAAGAGACCGGCAGAAGCGCGAGGCCGACAGCGAAGAGGGGCCGGCACACAAGAGGACCGGCCGAGGGCAAGGACCGGCGGAGGAGAAGGGCCGGCGAGGGCAAGGACCGGCCGAGGAGAAGGACCGGCGAGGGCAAGGACCGGCCGAGGGCAAGGAACGGCCGAGGAGAAGGGCCGGCGAGAGGAAGGACCGGCCGAGGAGAAGGACCGGCGAGGGCAAGGACCGGCCGAGGAGAAGGACCGGCCAGAGGAAGGACCGGCCGAGGAGAAGGACCGGCCAGAGGAAGGACCGGCCGAGGAGAAGGACCGGCCAGAGGAAGGACCGGCCGAGGAGAAGGACCGGCCAGAGGAAGGACCGGCCGAGGAGAAGGACCGGCCAGAGGAAGGACCGGCCGAGGAGAGGAACCGGCCGGCAGCGGTACCGGCCGAGGAGAGGGGGGACCGGCCGAGGGCAAGGACCGGCCGAGGAGAGGTACCGGTGCGAAGACGGACCGGTGAGTACACGGAACGGTGAGAAGACGGACCGGTGCGAAGGGGAGCTGGGAGTTGGTGAGGGGGCGGTGGCTGGGGTGGCCCGTCAGGGGTGCGGGGAACTGCGCGATCGGCCGTAGTGGCGCGGCACTCGGCGGGTGACCGGTACCCGCGACGGCGAGACCCGCGGTCCGCGTATGCACCCGGCGGAAAAGGGTGCGTGTGGCGGGGTTTGATGCGAGCGCGCCCATATGATCGCTCTCCATGGGAGATGTCCGAATTGCCGTGGAGCGGTGTGAGGGACGCGGGTCGGGGCGGCCGGGCGCCGGGGGAGTTTCCGAGCGGGCCGCCGCCTTTGCCGTCTGGTACTTGCGGGCCGTCGCCTTCGTCAATTTCCTCAGCGCGGTGTGGCTTTCGCTGGGGCAGGACGTGCGGCGGCACAACCAGGAGAACTTCTTCACGCCGTACCTGCTGACGGCCGGCTTCGCCTCCGGTGTGTTCACCGCGTTCCTCGCGATCACGATGCGGCGGCGGAAGCGGGCCGCGTGGATTCTCAACCTGGTGCTGAGCGGGCTCTTCCTCGCGCTGTTCGCGTTCGCCATGGCCTTTCCGGAGATCCGGCGGTACGCGCAGAACTGGATCTCGATCGTGCTGACCGCCGCGTTCGTGGGGGCGCTGCTCGTCGGGCGGCGGGAGTTCTACGCCAAGGGCGACCGGTCCAACCCCCGCCTCGCCGCCACCGTCGCCGTGGGCGGCGGCCTCGTCGCCTCGCTGCTCGCCGCCCTCCTGGTCACCGTCACCAACCAGGCTCCGCACGCGGGGCGTTCGACGTTCCTGGAGCGCTGGCACTATGGCGCCCTCCGCCTGGTGTCGGTCGCCGCCGACCCCACCCGGTTCCCGTACATCGCGCCGCCCAACTGGGTGAACGTCGTCGTCAACGTGCTCAGCACGCTGCTCGTGCTGGCCGTCTTCTACGCCGCCTTCCGTTCCCGCCGCGCCGTCGACCCGATCACCGAGGACGACGAGAAGCAGCTGCGGGTGCTGCTGGAGCGGCACGGCGAGCGGGACTCGCTCGGGTACTTCGCGTTGCGGCGGGAGAAGAGCGTGGTGTGGTCGCCGACCGGGAAGGCGGCGGTGGCCTATCGGGTGGTGGGCGGGGTGAGTCTGGCCTCCGCGGATCCGATCGGGGACCCGGAGGCGTGGCCGGGGGCCATCGTGCCGTGGCTCGCCGAGGCGCGGGCGCACGGGTGGATCCCCGCGGTGATGGGGGCGAGCGAGGAAGCCGGGACCGTGTACGCGCGGCACGGGCTTGACGCGCTGGAGCTCGGTGACGAGGCGATCGTCGAGGTCGCCGAGTTCACGCTGGAGGGGCGGGCGATGCGGACCGTCCGGCAGGCGTACAACCGGGTCGGGCGGGCGGGGTACGCGGTGCGGATCCGCCGCCACGAGGACATCCCGGCGGACGAGATGTCGTATCTGATCCGGCGCGCCGACGACTGGCGGGACGGGGCCACCGAGCGCGGGTTCAGCATGGCGCTGGGGCGGCTCGGGGACTCCCGGGACGGGCGGTGCGTGATGCTGGAGTGCACGGACGGGGAGGGGGAGCTGCGGGCCCTGCTCTCCTTCGTGCCGTGGGGGCCGGGCGGGCTCTCCCTCGATCTCATGCGGCGGGACCGGGACTCCGACAACGGCCTGATGGAGTTCATGGTCATCGAACTGCTGCGGCGTGCCGGAGAGATCGGGATCACGCAGGTTTCGCTCAACTTCGCGATGTTCCGTTCGGTCTTCGAACGTGGTGCGCGTCTCGGCGCGGGGCCGGTGCTGCGGCTGTGGAGATCCTTTCTGAGCTTCTTCTCCCGGTGGTGGCAGATCGAGTCCCTGTACCGGGCCAACGCCAAGTACCGACCCATCTGGGAACCCCGCTTCCTGCTCTTCGAGAAGAGCGCGGACCTGCCGCGCATCGGCCTGGCGTCGGCGCGCGCGGAGGGGTTTCTGGGGGCCGCGGCGCCGGGGCTGCCGAAGTGGCTGCACCGGCGGCAGCTGGACACGGAACGGGACACGCACGGATGAGGACCGCCGCATGACGCCGCTCGCCCGCTGGGCCCGGACCGAATGGGGGCTGTTGTACGCCACCGTGCGCGGACCGCTGGCGAAGCGCCGGCTGCGGGCGGTGCCCATGACGGCCGGGGCGGTGTGCCTGACCGCGCTGCTGCAGTTCGCGCAGAACCAGTCGTGGGGCTACCGCTTCGTGCAGGAGGCCGGGGCGGTGCGCGCCGCGGACCCGCTGTGGGCGGCTCTGCTGCGCACCCCCCTGTCGCTGTTCGTGCCGGCGCTGGATCTTCCGGTGTGGGGCGCACTGGCCCAGATCCTGGTGGTGTTCGGCATCGCCGAGGTGTGCCTGGGCTGGTGGCGGACCCTGGCCGTCGCGTATGTGGCGACCCTCGCCGGCACGCTGTACGCCCGGCTCGGCATCGCGCTGGGGCCGCACGGTCCGCTGGGTCTGCCGGCCTCCGACGCCCGGGTCGTGGACACCGGGCCGTCGGCCGCCGTCGTCGGGCTCGCGGTCTACCTGGGCTGGCGGTACGGCGCCTCCGTCACCGCCGGCGGGGTGGCGGCCGCGATGGCGGTCGAGGTGGCGCTGAAGGACAACCTCGCCGGCAAGGAGCACCTGGCGGCCATCGCGGGCGTGGCGGCGCTGTGTGCGGCGGTGCCGGTGGGGACGCGGCTGTGGCACCGGCGGCGTCAACGGCGGCCGGGACCGGGGCCAGGACCGGGGCGAGGACCGGGGCCGGGGAGCCGTACCGGTTCGGGGCGGTCGGGTTTGCCGCCGATCCAGTCCTGAAGGGGCCGGGTGAGCCGGGACCAGCGGCGGTCGTGGTGATAGGCGCGCAGTCCGGCCCTGGCCCGGGCGCGCGGCCGGTTGCCGTAGAAGCGGCGGGCCCAGGCCGAGCCGGGGCGGGCCAGCCGGGCCGCGCCGACGAGTCCGACCAGCGGGACGATCACCCCGAAGATCGCGATGCGGGCCTTGCCCTTGCTCAGGGCGACGAGGGAGAAGGCGAAGTTGGCCACGACGTTCGCGATGACGGTCCCCCGGTCCTGGAGTTCGCCCGCCGAGAGGTCGTTGACGCCGAACGGCGAGAACCCCGCGAGCAACAGCCCCACCAGAGCGGCCGTGATGACGACGACCTCGACGCTCTTGCGGCCCTCCTCGGTCCAGTAGACGTCGCCGAGGTGCAGGATCAGCGCGAACTCGTCGAGGACGAGCCCGGCGCCGATCCCGAAGACGATCGCGGCGAGGGCCGCGCCGAGGCCGTTGCGGGAACTGGCGACCGCGCCGAAGCCGCCGACGACGACGAGGACGACCCCGGGGACCACGTGGTGGATGTGCAGCCCGCCCGCCTTCACGTTGCCGAACGGGCCTTTGCCGGCGCGGATCAGCCGGGTGACGGCCCGTGTGATCACAAAGGTCAGGACGAAGGCGGTCAGGGCCAGCAGCAGCGGGAGTTTGCCCGGCTCGACGATGTTCCGCTCCAGCCAATGTCCCATGTGCGCACTTTATCCCCGGCCGGACTCCCGCCCGGCGGCCCGGCGTGAGTCCGGCCGGGGACGCGG
This sequence comes from Streptomyces hyaluromycini, assembly GCF_002217755.1. Lineage (GTDB taxonomy): Bacteria > Actinomycetota > Actinomycetes > Streptomycetales > Streptomycetaceae > Streptomyces > Streptomyces hyaluromycini. Next base: position 470,513 of record NZ_BCFL01000018.1, read on the forward strand.
TCCTTCCTGACCACCGGGTAACCTGCGCCGGTGGCTGCGACCTCTGCGACTCCCTGGCCGGACGGCCTCCGCTTCGCCTTCGGCACGCTCACCGTGTTCCCCGTGAAGGTCACCCGCTGGGACCGCGAGGCGGCCCGCGGCGGCATGCTGTCCGCTCCGCTGGCCGGCCTCGCGGTCGGCGTCTGCGCGGGGGCGGTCGGTGCGCTGCTGGTGGCGGTCGGGGCGAGTGCGCTGGTGGCCGCGGTCGCCGCCGTCGCCGTACCGGCCGTGCTCACCCGGGGGCTGCACCTGGACGGCCTCGCCGACACCGCCGACGGCCTGGGCAGCGGCAAGCCCGCCGAGGACGCCCTGCGGATCATGAAGCAGTCGGACATCGGGCCGTTCGGGGTGATCACGCTCGTCTTCGTCCTGCTCGGGCAGGTGGCCGCACTGGCCCAGGCCTACGGCGACGGGTGGGCGCGGGGCGCTCTGGCGGCGGTCGTCGCGGCGACGGTGGCCCGGCTGGCGCTGACGCTGGCCGCGGTGGAGGGGGTGCCCGCCGCCCGGCCGGAGGGGCTGGGGGCGGCGGTGGCCGGGGTGGTGCCCAAGGTGGGGGCGACCGTGGTCACGTTCGCGGTGATGCTGCTGGCGGCGGGCGCCGGGGCGCTGGTCGGGCCGGGCGACAGCCTGCGGGCGCTGCTCGCGGTGGTGGTGGCCGAGGCCGCGACGGACGGGCTGCTGCGGCACTGCAGGCGGCGGTTCGGCGGGGTGACCGGGGACGTGTTCGGGGCACTCGCCGAGACGGCGGCGACGGCGGCGCTCGTGGTGTTCTCGCTGGGCCACTGAAGGGCCGCCTCAGCCTCAGCAGGCCTTTCGCCACACCCCCAGCTCGTACTTCTTCTCCAGTGAGCTCAGTCGCAGCCTGCGTGACTGTGCGCAGAACCTGCTCGTCGGCAGTTCGTACTCCACGTGGAAGACCGCCTTGTCCGCCTTGACGAACGGCTTCAGGTCGTCGCACTCGCCGTACTGGGCGCACTGCTCGTTCACCGCGAAGTCGAAGTCCCCCACCAACTGCGGGATCTGGTCCAGGTCGTTCTTCAGGCCCACCGACATGCCCCGGTCGTGGGCGAGCCGGGCGATGAGCCTGTTGTAGCGGAGCTGGTCGGCCGCATCGAGGGCGAAGCCCGTGCGGTTCTTGTAGCCGTCCATGTTGTCGGGCTCCACCGCGTCGAAGCCCTTGTCCCTGCACATGTCGAAGCGGGCCGCCATCAACGGCTCCAGCACGTCCGTACGGCGGATGTCGAGCCAGCGCTCGCCCTTCCAGCCGTTGCCGCGGCCGAGCACCGACGCCGGGAACCTCTTCGCGTCGGGGCGCCAGTCCTCGTAGGCGCCGGTGGAGACGTAGCAGATGACCCTGCGGCCCTTGTCGTGCAGCGTGGCGACCGTCGCCCTGGACTGGTCGAAGCCGTCGATGTCGTAGACGGACGCCTTGACGGAGGTGTCGACACGGCCGCTCAGCTGCCACTGCCAGCTGATGCCCGGCCGGGGTTGCCAGCGTCCGGCGTCGTCCGGGGCCCGGGTGCAGCCGGCGAGCAGGGCCAGAAGGGCGAGCAGCGGGACGGCGCGGAGGTTCACCGGGCGGGCTCCAGGGTGTGCGGTCGGGTACCCGATGGATGATCTCCCGTCCCGGGCACGGCGCAGTACACCGGGGCCACGTGGATACAGCCCCGCGCCCCTGAAGGGGCGCTCCGCCTCCCGGCGCGGTGGAAAGTGGCTGCGACGCCACCCCCAGGTGAACACCCGCAGGAATGAGCGAACGCATACACACGCGTAGGCTCGTCCCGGGTGTTCGCCGACGGGGGTGAAGGCCCCGGTGGCAAAGCGCTCCGAGGGAACTCCCCAGGGTCGCTTCCCGGGCCCGGTCGACCCACCCGCTCGGCCACTGCAACTCAACATCGGAAGCGAGATTCCACCACCGTGACTGCTCTCACTCTCAGCACCTCAGCGGCGCCCGGCCTCCGGGCCGACGCGATCGTGATCGGTGTCGCCAAGGGCGCCAAGGGCCCGGTCGTCGCCCCGGGCGCCGAAGCCGTGGACACGGCCTACGACGGCAGGCTGGCCGCCGTCCTGGAGACCCTCGGTGCCTCGGGTGCCGAGGGCGAACTGACGAAGCTGCCCGCTCCGGACGGCTTCAAGGCCCCGCTGGTCATCGCGGTGGGCCTGGGCGCCGAGCCCGGCCGGGACGCGGACTACGAGGCCGAGGCGCTGCGCCGGGCGGCCGGTGTCGCCGCCCGCACGCTGGCCGGGGCCAAGAAGGCGGCCTTCGCGCTGCCGGTCGAGGACGCGGCCGCCGTGGGCGCGATCGGCGAGGGTGTGCTGCTCGGCGCGTACTCCTTCAACACGTACAAGGACAACGGTGCCGGCACCGGCACCGGCAAGAACGCGAAGGCGAAGAACGGCCGGACGCCGCTCGCCGAGGGCGTGCTGCTCGGCGGCAAGCCGCGGGACGCGGCCCACAAGGCGGCCCTGGCCCGCGCCACGGCCGTCTCCGAGGAGCTGAACCGGGCCCGCGACCTGGTCAACACCCCGCCGAACGACCTCACGCCGGCCGCGTTCGCCGCGATCGCCCAGGGCGCGGCCAAGGAGCACGGCCTGAAGATCCAGGTGCTCGACGACAAGGCGCTCGCCAAGGACGGGTACGGCGGCATCCTCGGCGTCGGCGGCGGCTCGGCCGCGACCCCGCGGCTGGTGAAGCTGTCGTACACGCACGCCGACGCGGACAAGCACCTCGCCTTCGTCGGCAAGGGCATCACCTACGACTCGGGCGGTATCTCGCTCAAGCCGGCCGGCCACAACGAGACGATGAAGTGCGACATGAGCGGCGCGGCGGCGGTGTTCGCGGCCGTCGTCACGGCGGCGCGGCTCGGCCTGCCGGTCAATGTGACCGGGTGGCTGGCGCTGGCCGAGAACATGCCGTCCGGTAGCGCCGTGCGCCCGGGTGACGTGCTGCGCATGTACAGCGGCAAGACCGTCGAGGTGCTCAACACGGACGCGGAGGGCCGGCTGGTGCTCGCCGACGCGCTGTGGGCGGCGTCGGCGGAGCAGCCGGACGCGATCGTGGACGTGGCGACGCTGACCGGCGCGATGATGCTGGCGCTGGGCAGCCGGACGTTCGGGATCATGGCCAACGACGACGCGTTCCGCTCCGCGGTGCACGAGGCCGCGGAGGAGGTGGGCGAGCCGGCGTGGCCGATGCCGCTGCCCGAGCACCTGCGCAAGGGGATGGACTCCCCCACCGCGGACATCGCGAACATGGGTGAGCGGATGGGCGGCGGGCTGGTCGCCGGGCTCTTCCTGCGCGAGTTCGTGGGTGAGGGGATCACCTGGGCGCACCTGGACATCGCGGGGCCGGCCTTCAACGAGGGGGGCGCCTTCGGCTACACGCCTAAGGGGGGCACGGGTTCGGCGGTGCGGACGCTGGTGCGGCTGGCGGAGCTGACGGCCGAGGGCGACCTCGGCTGACGTCGGGTTTTGTGGACGGGACCTCGCGCGCGGGTAGGGCGGGGTCCCGTCGCCTATTGGTTCGGGGCTTTCGGTTGTGTGGCGACTGCGGGTGATTCGTGGCTTGTCGCGCCCCGCGGCGGAGCCGCCAATGTCACGGCCCCGCGCCCCTTGCGGGGCGCTGCGTGTGGTGTCTCACACCCCAGCCCCGCGTCTCGTTCACCTCCGACAAGTGCGAAGATGGGGCTCGGCAGGACAGGGCCCCACCCACAGGGCCGAAAGAAGAGCGGCCGGACAACAGCCGACCGACCGGTCAACCACCCGTATGGGAAAAAGGTGCCCGGCGTACGGCGCACATGCATGGAGGACGTGACGTGGCGAACGACGCCAGCACCGTTTTCGACCTAGTGATCCTCGGCGGTGGTAGTGGCGGTTACGCCGCGGCCCTGCGCGGGGCGCAGCTGGGCCTGGACGTCGCCCTGATCGAGAAGGACAAGGTCGGCGGTACCTGCCTGCACCGGGGTTGCATCCCCACCAAGGCCCTGCTGCACGCGGGCGAGATCGCCGACCAGGCCCGCGAGAGCGAGCAGTTCGGTGTCAAGGCCACCTTCGAGGGCATCGACGTGCCGGCCGTCCACAAGTACAAGGACGGCGTCATCGCCGGTCTGTACAAGGGCCTGCAGGGTCTGATCGCCTCGCGGAAGGTGACGTACATCGAGGGCACGGGGCGTCTCTCCTCCCCGACCTCCGTGGACGTGAACGGCCAGCGCATCCAGGGCCGCCACGTCCTCCTGGCGACCGGCTCCGTGCCGAAGTCGCTGCCGGGCCTGGAGATCGACGGCAACCGCATCATCTCCTCCGACCACGCCCTCGTCCTGGACCGCGTGCCGAAGTCCGCGATCATCCTCGGCGGCGGTGTCATCGGCGTCGAGTTCGCCTCCGCGTGGAAGTCCTTCGGTGCCGACGTCACCGTCATCGAGGGCCTCAAGCACCTCGTCCCGGTCGAGGACGAGAACTCCTCCAAGCTTCTTGAGCGCGCGTTCCGCAAGCGCGGCATCAAGTTCAACCTGGGCACCTTCTTCTCGAAGGCCGAGTACACCGCCGACGGCGTCAAGGTCACCCTCGCCGACGGCAAGGAGTTCGAGGCCGAGGTCCTGCTCGTCGCCGTCGGCCGCGGCCCGGTCTCGACCGGTCTCGGTTACGAGGAGCAGGGTGTCGCCATGGACCGCGGCTACGTCCTGGTCGACGAGTACATGCGGACCAACGTCCCGACCATCTCCGCCGTCGGCGACCTGGTGCCGACCCTCCAGCTCGCGCACGTCGGCTTCGCCGAGGGCATCCTGGTGGCGGAGCGCCTGGCGGGTCTGAAGACCGTCCCGATCGACTACGACGGTGTCCCCCGCGTGACCTACTGCCACCCGGAGGTCGCCTCCGTCGGCATCACCGAGGCCAAGGCCAAGGAGATCTACGGTGCGGACAAGGTCGTCGCGCTGAAGTACAACCTGGCGGGCAACGGCAAGAGCAAGATCCTGAACACCGCGGGCGAGATCAAGCTCGTCCAGGTGAAGGACGGTGCCGTGGTCGGCGTCCACATGGTCGGCGACCGCATGGGCGAGCAGGTCGGCGAGGCCCAGCTGATCTACAACTGGGAGGCGCTGCCCGCCGAGGTCGCCCAGCTCATCCACGCCCACCCGACGCAGAACGAGGCGATGGGCGAGGCCCACCTGGCCCTGGCCGGCAAGCCCCTGCACTCGCACGACTGACCCTCGGTCGACACAAGCGACGACTCAGACTTCCGCAATTCGTAAGGAGCAACCGAAACCATGGCGGTTTCCGTAACCCTTCCGGCGCTCGGCGAGAGCGTCACCGAGGGCACCGTCACCCGCTGGCTGAAGGCCGAGGGTGAACGCGTCGAGGCCGACGAGCCGCTGCTCGAAGTCTCGACCGACAAGGTCGACACCGAGATCCCGGCCCCCGCCTCGGGCGTCCTGGCCTCCATCAAGGTCGCCGAGGACGAGACGGTCGAGGTCGGCGCCGAGCTGGCCATCATCGACGACGGCACCGGCGCCCCGGCTGCCGCTCCGGCCCCGGCCGCCGAGCCCGTCGCCGCTCCGGCTCCGGCCGCCCCGGCCCCCGCGCCGGTAGCCGAGGCCCCCGCCGCCCCCGCCCCGGCCCCCGCTGCCGCCGCCCCCGCCGCTGCGCCTTCTGTCCCCGGAGGGGTCGGCGCGTCCGGCACGGACGTGGTCCTGCCCGCGCTCGGTGAGTCCGTCACCGAGGGCACCGTCACCCGCTGGCTGAAGTCGGTCGGCGACTCCGTCGAGGCCGACGAGCCGCTGCTGGAGGTGTCCACCGACAAGGTCGACACCGAGATCCCGGCGCCCACCTCGGGTGTGCTGCTGGAGATCACGGTCGGCGAGGACGAGACCGCCGAGGTCGGCGCCAAGCTCGCCGTCATCGGCGCCCCGGGTGCCGCCCCGGCCGCCCCGGCTCCGGCGCCCGTCGCCGCTGCCCCGGCTCCGGCTCCGGCCGCTCCGGCCCCCGCGCCCGCCCCGGTCGCTCCGGCGCCCGCCCCGGTCGCCGCCGCTCCGGCTCCGGCCGCTCCGGCCCCGGCCCCCGCGCCGGTGGCCGCCGCCCCCGTCACCCCGGCTCCGTCCCCGGCCGCTCCGGTCGACGAGGGTGCCTACGTCACCCCGCTGGTCCGCAAGCTCGCCGCCGAGAACGGCGTCGACCTGGGCTCCGTCAAGGGCACCGGCGTCGGCGGCCGGATCCGCAAGCAGGACGTGCTCGCCGCCGCCGAGGCCGCGAAGGCCGCCGCCGCTGCTCCGGCCCCCGTGGCCGCCGCCGCTCCGACCGCCGCCGCTGCTGCCAAGAAGGCCCCGGCGCTGGAGGTCTCCCCGCTGCGCGGCCAGACCGTCAAGATGCCCCGCATCCGCAAGGTCATCGGCGACAACATGGTCAAGGCGCTGCACGAGCAGGCGCAGCTCTCCTCGGTCGTCGAGGTCGACGTGACCCGCCTGATGCGGCTGCGCGCCCAGGCCAAGGACTCCTTCGCCGCGCGCGAGGGCGTCAAGCTCTCCCCGATGCCGTTCTTCGTCAAGGCGGCGGCCCAGGCGCTGAAGGCCCACCCGGCCATCAACGCCCGGATCAACGTGGAAGAGGGCACGATCACCTACTTCGACACCGAGAGCGTCGGTATCGCGGTGGACTCCGAGAAGGGCCTGATGACCCCGGTCATCAAGCACGCGGGCGACCTCAACATCGCCGGTATCGCCAAGGCCACCGCCGAGCTCGCGGGCAAGGTCCGGGCGAACAAGATCACCCCGGACGAGCTGTCCGGCGCGACCTTCACCATCTCCAACACCGGCTCGCGCGGCGCGCTGTTCGACACGATCATCGTGCCGCCGAACCAGGTCGCGATCCTCGGCATCGGTGCCACGGTCAAGCGTCCGGCCGTCATCGAGACGGAGGAAGGCACGGTCATCGGCGTCCGCGACATGACGTACCTGACCCTGTCCTACGACCACCGCCTGGTGGACGGCGCCGACGCGGCCCGCTACCTGACGGCCGTCAAGGCGATCCTGGAGGCCGGCGAGTTCGAGGTCGAGCTCGGTCTCTGACCAGGTCGAGGATCTCAACGAGGTCTAGCTCGGCCTCTGACCCCCAGCGGGTTCCAGAGGGTTCCACGGTGCCCCGTCCGGAGTTCTTCCGGGCGGGGCACCGTCGTCCCACCCGGGCGTCAACCGGGCGTCGGACCAGGTGAGCGGCGTCGCCACCCGCACCTCGGCTCGCCGGTCCCGGGGCCGGCGCCGACGCGGAAGCGGCGTCCTTCAGCGGTACGGGGCTTACAGAACCCGTCGGCCCGGCAAGCGTGTAAGTCTCGTCTCACCTGCGCGAAAGCGCCCCCGCACGCCTCTCCCGAAGGGCGGTCCGGCCTTATTGTCTAAACGTCAAACGCCCTTAAGGAGCTCCCATGACCGCGCCCGTCGTCCACTCGCTGCGCGAACAGATCCGCGAGCACATCGTGGAGGGAATCGTCAGCGGGCGCTGGAAGCCGGGCGAGCGGATCGTGGAGCGTCGGATCGCGACGGAGCTGGAGGTCAGCCAGACGCCGGTCAGGGAGGCGCTGCGCGAGCTGGAGTCCCTCCGTCTCATCGAGTCGGCGCCGAACAAGGGCGTGCGGGTGCGGAACCTGACGGCGGCCGACCTGGAGGAGAGCTACCCGGTGCGGGCCGGCCTGGAGGCGATCGCGGCGGAGCTGGCGGCGGAGAAGCTGGCCGAGGACTGCTCAGCCCTTGAGCCGCATGTGGCGGCCCTCTACGACGCCGACCGGAACGCCGACGGCACGGCCCAGGTCCGGCACACGGTCGGCTTCCACCGCGAGCTGGTCCGGGCGGCCGGGAACTCGGTGCTGCTGCACACCTGGGAGGGCCTGGGCATCGAGGTCTTCACGGCGCTGTCCATCCGCTGGCTGGGCACGGTCCAGCAGTCGTACGCGGAGGAGCACGAGGAGCTGGTGGCGGCGTTCCAGCGCCGGGACCCGCGCATCGCGGACATCGTGAAGTCCCACGTCCTGGGCTGCGCCCCGAGACCGTGAGCCTTCGGGGTCACGGCAAGCCCGGCACCGCCGAAAAGCGCCGTCGCGGCTGATCGCCGTCGCGGTGGAGAAGACCTGGCGGGAAGCCCCTCCCACACACGAGCGCGCCCTCGCTCAAACACCGCCTCACCTGCGTAAACGCCGGTTGGATCACGTCACCCGGTGCCACTGCCGAAGGCACGCCGTGCCGACTTTCTCGGAATCGAGAGGTTTTGCCCCTCAACCCTTTGATCGATCATCGATCAGGGAGTTAGAGTCACCGACGGGCTCGCACCCGGGCCCTCTGCCCTGTCCTGCCAAAGACCAAGGGCACCCCCGAACCCCTTGCCGATGAGGGAACCCCCTTCGACTGAGGAAGGCGGCGACATGACCGACCCCCAGGCCATCCAGCCGAGCGCGCTCGACCAGCTCCCGGACCGGGACCCGGAGGAGACCGCCGAATGGCGGGCCTCCCTGGACGCCGTGGCCAGGGAGGCCGGGCCGCACCGCGCCGCATACCTGATGCGCCGCACGCTGGAGCGCGCCGAGGCGGACGGCATCGCGCTGCCGAGGCTGCTGGAGACGGACTACCTCAACACCATCCCCACCGCCGCCGAGACGGCCGTCCCCGGCGACGAGGAGCTGGAGCGGAAGATCACCGCGTGGAACCGCTGGAACGCGGCCGCGATGGTCACCAGGGGCAGCAAGTACGGCGTCGGCGGCCACATCGCCACCTTCGCCTCCGCCGCCTGGCTCTACGAGACCGGCTTCAACCACTTCTTCAAGGGCAAGGAATCCCCGGATTCGCCCGGCAGCGGCGACCAGCTCTACATCCAGGGCCACGCCTCCCCCGGCATCTACGCCCGCGCCTTCCTCGACGGCCGCCTGACCGAGGCGCACCTCGACCACTTCCGCCAGGAGGCCGGCGGCAACGGCCTCCCGTCGTACCCGCACCCGCGCCGCCTCCCCTGGCTGTGGGAGTTCCCGACGGTGAGCATGGGCCTCGGCCCGCTCTCGGCCATCTACCAGGCCCGCTTCAACCGCTATCTCACCAACCGCGGCATCAAGGACGTCTCCGCGTCCCACGTCTGGGCCTTCCTCGGCGATGGCGAGATGGACGAGCCGGAGTCGACCGCGGCCCTCGCGCTGGCCGCCCGTGAGGAGCTGGACAACCTCACCTTCGTCGTCAACTGCAACCTGCAGCGCCTCGACGGCCCGGTCCGCGCCAACTTCAAGATCGTGCAGGAGCTGGAGGCCCAGTTCCGCGGCGCCGGCTGGAACGTCGTCAAGACGCTCTGGGGCACGGCGTGGGACGAGCTGTTCGCGCTCGACACGACCGGGGCGCTGGTACGCCGGCTGCGGCAGGTACCGGACGCGCAGGTGCAGACGTACCAGACGCGCGACGCCGCCTACATCCGCCAGGACTTCTTCGGCGCCGACCCGGCGCTCGTCGAGATGGCGAAGCTGCTGAGCGACGACAAGATCCTGGAGTGCTTCCACCTCTCGCGCGGCGGTCACGAGGCGCGCAAGGTGTACGCCGCGTACAAGGCCGCCGTCGAGCACAAGGGCGCGCCGACCGTCATCCTCGCCCAGACCGTCAAGGGCCACACCCTCGGCAACGGCTTCGCGTCGAAGAACGCCAACCACCAGATGAAGAAGCTGACGGTGGACGAGTTCAAGGCGATGCGCGACCTGCTGGAGCTGCCGATCGCGGACAGCGCCTTCGTCGACGGTGTGGTGCCCTACGGCCACCCCGGCGCCGACTCCCCCGAGGTCCGGTACCTCCAGGAGCGCCGGGCGGCTCTCGGCGGCCCGGCCCCGGCCCGCCGCACGCATGCCCTGGCCCCGCTGCCCGCCCCCGCCGACAAGGCCTTCGCCTCCTTCGACAAGGGTTCCGGTTCGCAGAACGTGGCGACGACGATGGCCTTCGTCCGTCTGATCAAGGACCTGGTCCGCGACAAGGAGACCGGGAAGCGCTGGGTGCCGATCGTGCCCGACGAGGCGCGCACCTTCGGTATGGAGAGCCTCTTCCCCTCCCTCGGCATCTACTCGCCGAAGGGGCAGACGTACGAGCCGGTCGACCGTGACCAGCTGATGTACTACAAGGAGGCCAAGAACGGCCAGATCCTCAACGAGGGGATCACCGAGGCCGGTTCGATGGCCGACTTCATCGCCGCGTCCACCGCCTACGCGACGCACGGCGAGGCGATGATCCCGTTCTACATCTTCTACTCGATGTTCGGCTGGCAGCGGACCGCCGACCAGATGTGGCAGCTCGGCGACCAGCTCGGCCGCGGCTTCCTCGTCGGTGCGACCGCCGGCCGTACCACCCTGACCGGCGAGGGCCTGCAGCACGCCGACGGCCACTCCCCGGTGATCGCCGCGACCAACCCGGCCGCGCTGACCTACGACCCCGCCTTCGCCTACGAGATCGCGGCCATCGTCAAGGACGGTCTGCGCCGTATGTACGGCGAGCCGGCGCCGGGCGAGGACCCGAACGTCTTCTACTACCTGACCGTCTACAACGAGCCGCTCCCGCAGCCCGCCAAGCCGGCCGGGCTCGGCATCGACGAGGGCATCGTCAAGGGCCTCTACCGCTTCAACACGGCGGAGTCGGCCGGACTGACCGTGGTGGCGAACGCCCCGCGCATCCAGCTGCTCGGCTCCGGTACGGCGATCCACTGGGCGCTCAAGGCGCAGCGGCTGCTGGCCGAGGAGTGGGGCGTGGCCGCCGACGTCTGGTCCGCGACCTCCTGGTCCGAGCTGCGCCGGGACGCCATGGAGGCGGACGCGGCCCTGCTGCGCGGCGAGGAGCGGGTGCCGTACGTCCGCCAGGTGCTGCACGGCGCGGAGGGCCCGGTCCTCGCGGTCTCCGACTACATGCGCCAGGTTCCCGACCAGATCGCGCAGTGGGTCGAGCAGGACTGGTCCTCGCTGGGCGCGGACGGCTTCGGTCTCTCCGACACCCGTGACGCGGCCCGCCGCCACTTCGGCGTCGACGCCGAGTCGGTCGTCGTGGCGGCCCTGGCCCAGCTGGCCAGGCGCGGCGAGGTCAAGGCGACCGCGGTGAAGGAGGCACGGGAGCGCTACGGGCTCTGAGTGTCCTGAGCGACCTGGGTGACCTGGGTGACCGCCGACGGCGCGGTCCGGCAGCCACTGCCGGACCGCGCCGTCGTGTCAGCCGCCGGCGGTCGGGCGGCGGCGGTCGGGCGGCGGCGGTCGGGCGGCGGCGGATAACAATCCGCACCACTCCGCGTGCGCCCCCGCCGCCCAGGCACGATGCTGGACCCGTGATGGACGAGACGGAGTTCTGGGAGCTGGTCGACGCCACCCGCGAGGCCGCCGAGGGCGACCCGGAGGAGCAGGCCGACCTGCTGGTGGAGCGGCTGCTCCAGCTGGAGCCGGACCTGGTCCTGGACTTCGCCCGTCACTTCGAGGCCCGCTACAACCGCGCCTACCGCTGGGACCTGTGGGGTGCCGCCTGGGTTCTGCTGGACGGGGCCAGCGACGACGCGTTCGACTTCTTCCGGTGCTGGCTCATCGCCCAGGGCCGGGAGATCTTCGAGGGCGCCCTGCACGACCCGGACGCGCTGGCGGAGCTGCTGGACGACTTCGACGAGGAGATCGACGGCGACGGCGAGGAGCTGGGGTACGCGGCGGACGAGGCGTACGAGCAGCTCACCGGGACCGTGGCGCCGGACCTGGGCATCGCCCCCGCGCCCTCCGAACCCGAGGGCACCCCGGTCGACCTGGAGAACGAGCGGGTGCTCGCCGAGCGGTTCCCCAGACTCTGGGACCGCTTCAAGGAATAGCGGAATAGAGGAATAGCGGAATAGCGGAGCAGGCGTCAGGCGGCGGTACGGCGGCGGGTCGCGTCGGACGGGATGTACGCCTGCGTCTGCTCGGCCTTGACCGCATGGTGCATGGGCGCCGCGTTGGCCTGGTCGAGGGCGGACGCGGTGACCGCGGCCGGGCCGAGGACGACCGTCGCGACCGCGCAGACCACGGCCCAGGGGCCCCGGGACGCCCTGACCCGACCGGCCTTCTCCGTGGCCTCCGAACGGGCTTCGGTACGACTGCTGTTCATGATCCCCACCTCCAGTCAGTGCTGCTGTCCATGACTGTAGGACGCGGGGATCTGAACCGCCTGCGCGCCGCCTATGGCATTCCTGTGGACGCTGTCGCGGGCGCCGTGGACGCCTGCCCGGGCGTCGGTGTCGCCGGAGGTGGCGGTGTCCTCGACGGTGCCGGTGTCGCCGTGGGCGTTCGCGTCGGGATCCTGCCCTGCAGCCGGGCCGCGGTCTCCCTGATCTCCGGGAGGCGGGCGGCGAGGGCGGCGCCGGGGCAGTTGGTCCGGTAGCCGTCCTGGTGGCCGGCCACGGCGGGCAGGGCGACGACGGTGCCCTCCCGGTAACGGCTGAGGCCGTTGCTGGAGACCAGCCGGGCGCTGCCGCGCGGGTCGACGTCGGCCAGCCCGAGTTTCCAGGCGGCGACGGCGGCGATCGAGTCGGCCATGGCGCGCGGCACCGGCACCCCGGCGGTGAAGGTGCCGAGGGCGGCGATGCCGGCGGTGCGGTGGTTGAAGCCCTGGGTGTGGGCGCCGATGACGGCCCGGTCGGCGCCGCCCGCGCGGCCCTCGTAGATGGTGCCGCACCGGTCGACGAGGAAGTTGTAGCCGATGTCGTCCCAGGCGCGGTCGCCGGTCTGGCCGGTGTACAGGCGGCGGATGATCTCGGGGGCCTGGGCGCAGGAGTAGCCGTTGGGCGAGTCGGTGTGGTGCACGAAGACGGCGACGACCTTGTCGTCGTAGCGCGGCGGCGGCTGGGTGCGGCTGACGGTGGCGTCCAGCCAGGCCGAGCGCGGCACGATGTGCGGCCGGGGTGCCCGGTAGCGGGTGGCGGAGCTGGTGGGCGCGGGCGCGGCCAGGTGGATCGCGACGGGGCGGTCGCCGCCCCGGGCGTACAGCACCAGCACGAGGACGGCGGCGAGGCCGGGCAGGCAGCCGAGCAGCGTCAGGGCGGTGATCCTGGTGCGCCGCCCCGCTCTTGGGAAGACACGCATGGCAACCACTCTCGGATTGATCGACTCCGTCCGCGATGTGTGCTGTGCCACCTGGAGGAACCATCGTCCTGGTCCGGGGCGTTTCAGGGGGTACACGCACGCGTGGCCGGTTCACGGGGCCTCGCGCGCGTGAACTGATCACCGGGCCTGTCCCGACCGTATTAAGGGCACCGAGAGAAAGGCGGCTCCGTGGACCTGCTCGACCTGGTGCTCGTACTGGTGGTCCTCGTCTACGCGGCGTCCGGTTACCGGCGCGGCCTGGTGGCCGGCTGTGTCTCGCTGGCCGGGTTCGTGGGCGGTGCGGTGATCGGCGTGTGGGTGCTGCCGTGGGTGATGGAGCTGGTCACGCGCGGGACGGCGACGGCGACGGTGGTCGCGGTGCTGACGGTGCTGGTGCCGGCGGTGGTGGGGCACGAGCTGGCCGGGCGGCTGGCGCTGCGGCTGCGCCGGGAGCTGGACCAGGGGCCGCTCAGGGTGGCCGACGGGATAGGCGGGGCGGTCGCCAACTCGGTGGCGGTGCTGATCGTGGCCTGGGTGGCGGCGAGCGTGCTGGGCGCGTCCTCGTCGCCCGCCGTGACGACGGCGATCCGGGACTCGAAGCTGCTCGGCGCCGTGCAGAACACGATGCCGGACACCACGCCGGCCTGGTTCTCGCGGGCCACCTCGGCGCTGACCGAGGCGGGCTTCCCGCAGGTCTTCAACCCGTTCGAGAACGAGTCGACGGCCCAGGTCGCCAAGCCGTCGGGCGACAACGTCACGGCGGCCGCCACGAACGCGGCCAAGCGCAGCACGGTCAAGGTCGAGGGTTCCTCCGGCACCCAGGGCCGCGAGGGCAGCGGGTTCGTGTTCGCGCCGGAGCATGTGATGACCAACGCCCACGTGGTGGCCGGCATCGACAACCCCACCGTGCGGATCGGCGGGGTCGGGCCGTCGTACGACGCGGAGGTCGTCCTCTTCGACCCGGACCGGGACGTGGCGGTGCTGTACGTGCCGCAGCTGCGGGCGCCCGTGCTGCGGTTCGACACCACGGCGGCGCGCGGGAACTCCGCGGTGGTGGCCGGCTATCCGCAGGACGGCGACCTGAACCTGCAGGCGGCCACGGTGGCGAACAAGGTGCAGGCCACCGGCCAGAACATCTACAACGACGCCACCGTGACCCGGGAGATCTACTCGATCCGCTCCACGGTCCGCCCCGGCAACTCGGGCGGCCCGCTCCTCACCACCGGCGGCAAGGTGTACGGCGTGGTGTTCGCCCGCTCCACGTCGGACGACGAGACGGGGTACGTGCTGACCGCCGACGAGGTGACGTCGGACGCCGCGCGCGGGGCGAACGCCATGTCGCCGGTGGACACCGGCGAGCTGATCACGTCCTGAATCCTGATCACGTCCTGACCGTCACAGCGACCGGCCCATGACCACGTCGTCGACGTACTCGCCGTCCAGGAGGAACTCCCCGGGCAGCAGGCCCTCGACGGCGAAGCCCTCCGACTCGTAGAGCCGGCGCGCCGGGGTGTTGTGCCCGAGGACGCCGAGCCGGATCCGGCGGGCGCCGCGGCGGCGGGCCTCCTCCATCGCCGCCCGCAGCAGCGCCCGGGCCACGCCCCGGCCGCGGGCCTCCTCGGCGACCGCGAGGCCCTGGATCTGCCGGACGTGCGCGTTGGCGGCGACCTTGTAGGCGAGGCCGAGGCGGACGTAGCCGACGATGCGCCGGTCGAGCTCGGCCACCAGGGTGTCCTCGGGGGTGTGGCGCTCGCTGAAGAAGGGGTCGTACGGCGGCTGCGGCCTCGGCAGGACCGCGTGCAGATACGACCAGGTGGCGCGGTCGAGGGCGGAGAGCTCCTCGTCGTCGTCGGGCAGGGCGGCGCGTATGTACGGATCCGGCATGCGGTCACCCTAGGTCGTCCGACTTCGGGGCCCCACGGGTTTTCCCCCGTCCTTCCCGGCATGCTGGGACGCATGGAACGTTCTCGTATCGCGGTGGCCGGCGCGTCCGGCCTGATCGGCAGCGCCCTGGTGCGGTCCCTGCGGGCGGACGGGCACGAGGTGGTCCGCCTGGTGCGGCGCGCGGCCCACGGCACCGGAGAGGTCTGCTGGGACCCCGAGGGGCAGTACGTGGACACCGCCGGGCTGGCCGGCTGCGACGCGGTGGTGAACCTCGCCGGGGCGGGGATCGGCGACCGGCGCTGGACGGCCGCCTACAAGCGGGAGATCCGGGACAGCCGGGTGCTCGGCACGGCCGCGCTGGCCGAGGCCGTGGCGGCGCTGCGGGAGCCGCCGCGGGTGTTCGTGAGCGGCAGCGCGATGGGCTTCTACGGCGACACCGGCGACCGGGTCGTGGACGAGGACGCCCCGCCCGGGGACGGTTTCCTGCCGTCGCTGTGCGTGGAGTGGGAGGAGGCGGCGGCCCCGGCGCAAGAGGCGGGCGTACGGACGGTGTTCACGCGCACGGGCCTGGTGGTGGCCCGGGGCGGCGGGGCCTGGGGCCGGCTGTTCCCGCTCTTCAGGGCCGGGCTCGGCGGGCGGCTGGGCGACGGCCGGCAGTACTGGTCGTTCATCGCGCTGCACGACGAGGTGGCCGCGATCAGGTTCCTGATGGACACCGAGGGCCTGACCGGCCCCTTCAACCTCACCGCACCCCACCCTCTGACCAACGGTGAGATCACCGCGGCGATGGCCCGTGTGCTGCGCCGCCCGGCGCTCTTTCCGGTGCCCTCCCCCGTGCTCCGGGCGGCGCTCGGCGAGATGGCCGGGGACGTGCTCGGCAGCCAACGGGTGGTGCCGAAGCGGCTGCTGGAGTCGGGGTTCACCTTCGCGTTCCCGGGCATCGAGGACGCGATCCGCGCGGCCTGACGACCCCTGTGACCGTATGCGACCGGCGTGCGACCGTGCCCTGTTCATGCGCGACTGTCCTTGACCGATCACCGTCCTAACCTCGACCCGAACTCGGGTATCCCCGGAGCAGGTTGGGGGCATCACGTCTCCACCGGACGCGCAATCGAGGAGGGGCCTCGTGCATGAGCCCGCGTACCAGGCGGACGTCGTCATCGTGGGAGCCGGAATCGCCGGACTCTCCGCGGCTCATCGGCTGAACAGCGCAGGAGTAAGGACCGCGGTCCTGGAGGCCGCCCCTTACGTGGGCGGCCGTATGTCGACCGAGAAGGTCGACGGCTTCCGGCTCGACCGGATCGGCCAGCTTCTGTCCACGTCCTATCCGGAGCTACGCCTCGCCCCGGGACTGGACGCCCTGGTTCTACGCCGGTACGCGCCCGGCGTGCTGCTGCATCGCGACGGGCGCAGGCACCGGGCCGGCGCTCCGGCGGGCGGCGGGAGCGCGAGGGGCGCACTGTACGCCGTGCGCGCCCTGGCAAGCGCCCCCAGGGGCGGCTCGCCGGTGGCACCGGCACGGGCGACCGCCCCGATGGGCGGCGCGGTCGACCAGGCCCGCCTGGGCGCCGCGCTGGGCCGCCTCGCCGTCACTCCCGTCGAACGGATCCTGGCCCGCCCCGAACTCCCCGCCGCCCACGCCCTCGCGGAGCGCGGGGTGCCCGCCCGCACGGTCGACGGCTTCCTGCGCCCGCTGCTCGCGGCCCTGCTCTGCGACCCCGAGCTGACGACGTCCAGCCGCTGCGCGGACCTCGCCCTGCGCTCCTTCGCGAGCGGGCGGCTGTGCGTGCCGGAGGGCGGCGCCGAGGTCCTCCCCGACCTCCTCGCCCGGGCTCTTCCGCCCGGCACGGTGCACACCGGCGTACGGGTCACCTCGGTCTCCACCACATCGGTGACGACGGCCGACCACGGCGAGATCCGCTGCCGGGCGGTCCTCCTGGCGACCGATGCCCGGGCCGCCGCCGAACTCCTCCCCGGCCTGCGCGTCCCGGACTTCCACCGGGTGACGGTGGTCCACCACACGACGGACGAGCCGGCGGCCCTCACGACCGGAACGTCCCTCCTGCTGGACGCGGACCGGGGCGGCCCCGTCTCCCACACCTCCGTCGTCAGCAACATCGACCCGAGCCGGGCCCCGCAGGGCCGGGCCCTGATCTCCTCGACGGTCCTCGGCAAGCCCCCCGCGGACATCGACACAGCGGTCCGCATGCACCTCTCCCGCCTCTACGGCACGTCGACGCACCGCTGGGAGACCCTCGCGGTCCACCACACCCCCGAGGCCCTCCCCGCCATGCGCCCCCCGCACGACCTCCGCCGCCCCGTCCGCCTCCTCGCCGGCCTCTACGTCTGCGGCGACCACCGCGACACCAGCACGGTCCAGGGAGCGCTCCATTCGGCCCACCGGGCAACAGCAGCAATCCTGACCGACCTCGGCGCCTCGGGCTCCTTGAACCGGGCAGAACCTTTGCAACGCCGGGCCGCATAGCGCGCCCTCAGAACAAGGGGCGCGGGGCTGTGTCTGATTTGCGGCTCCGCCGCGTGAGCGCGACCAGCCACGACGGCAACCGCCGAACAGCGCCGCCGTGGCTGATCACCGCTGCGGCGGAAAAGAAAGGTGAGCCGCATAGCGCCCCTCAGGGGCGCGGGGCTGTGTCTGATTTGCGGCTCCGCCGCGTGAGCGCGATCAGCCACGACGACGCCGCACCAGGCAGACGACCGCAACCGGCAACGGCGCGTGGCAACGGCCGGCTCGGCACCGCCGAACCACACCGTCGTGGCTGATCACCGCTGCGGCGGAAAAGAAAGGTGAGCCGCAGCGGACCGTCAGTTCAGTGCGGCGACCTTCTCCCGGTAGCCCTTCACCGGTGCCGCGTCCTTGTAGGGCTCCAGGCGGCGTTCGAAGTCCTTGACGTATTCGATCGCGCGGACCGAGCGCATCTCCGCTGCCGCCCCGGCCGCCTCCACGCCGAGCGCGCACGCCTGGTCGAGTTCGCCGAGGCCCAGGCGGGCCGTGGCGAGGACGACGCGGCAGAAGAGGCGGCTGCGGGCGTAGGAGGGCGCACGGAGTTGCAGGGAGCGTTCGGCGTGCTGGGCGGAGGCCCGGAACTGCTGGAGGTCGCGGTGGCAGTGGCCGAACTCGTCGGCCAGCTGCGCCTCGTCGAAGAAGCGGGCCCAGTAGGGGACCTCGTCGCCGGGACGGGCCGTCTCCAGGGCGCGTTCGGCGCGGACGAGCGCGCCCGTGCAGGCGCGCACCTCGCCGAGGACCCCGTGGGCGCGCGCCTCGGCCGCGTGGAGCAGGGCCTGGACGACCGGCGGGGCGCTCGTGCCCACCCCCTGCTGGGCGACCCGCGCGAGCTGCACCGCCTCCCGGCCATGGCCGAGGTAGACCGCCTGGCGGCTCATGGTGACGAGGACGTAGGAGCCGTAGGCACGGTCACCCGCCGCCTGGGCGAGGCGGAGGGACTGGACGAAGTAGCGCTGGGCGAGGCCGTGCGCGGCGATGTCGTACGACGTCCAGCCCGCGAGCCGGGTCAGGTCGGCCGCGGCCCCGAACAGCTTGCGGCCGGTCTGCTCGCCGTACGTGCCGCGCAGCATCGGCTCGCACTCGTGCTCCAGGTAGCGGACGAGGGCCTGCCGGGCGTGGCCGCCGCCGTACTGGTCGTCGAGGGAGCGGAAGAGTTCGCCGACCGAGCGGAGCGCAGCGATGTCGCCGCCGGTCACCTTCTGGCCGGGCCCGCGCTCGGCCTGCCCGCGCGGCCGCACGGGGGCGAGCGGCACCGACTTGGGCGCCGCGGGCCGGGTCTGCGCCGGCACCCGGGCGATCGCCGGCGCCGCCGGCTCGCCGCGGGCCACCCTGTCGTCGGCGCGGCCGATCAGCCAGTCCCGGCTGGGCACCACCAGCCCGGCCGGGGTGAACGCGATCTTGCGGAGCTCGGCGTGGCTGCCGGAGTCCTTGCGCCACAGCCCGCTGACGATGTCGACGGCCTCCTCGGGGGTGGCGGCGAACTCCAGCCCGGCGTAGACCGGGGCGCAGGCGTCGAGGCCGAGGTCCTGGGCGGTGAGCCGGCGGCCGAGGCGCCGGGTGAAGACCTCGGCGATCAGGGCGGGGGTGGTGCCCCGGGGCTGCTGGCCGCGCAGCCACCGGGTGACCGATGTCTTGTCGTATCTGAGATCCAGCCCGTGTTCGAGACCGAGTTGGTCGACGCGACGGGCCAGACCCGCGTTGGAGAACCCCGCTTCTGCGATGAGCGCGGCGAGCTGGCGGTTGGGGGTGCGCTGCGCGGGTCGGTCCGTCATCTGCGGTGCGGTCTCCTGCCTTCGGACTCAGCTCGGTCGCTTGTGCCCGGATTGCCGGTGAGCAGCCCTTTTGGCACTCATGGACGGCGCGAATGTAGCGGAGAGTGAGCAGCCGATCGCACATCTCGACGTTCATTCATCCGATCGTGTGAGGATTGACCCCAGGGCTGACGCGCGGCGGGCGGACGTACAGTGGCTTGGGCGCGTTATGTGCCTGACGCACTTATCGCCAAGGGAGGCGCTTGCCGTGAGTGAGTTGCGGTTCGCCCGCATGGGGTTCGGCGCGGATGCCGTCGAGTACCAGGAGGCGTGGGACGAGCAGCGCCGGGTGCACACGGCGCGGTTCGCCGACGAGGTGCCCGACACGGTCCTGCTGCTCGAACACCCCCCGGTGTACACGGCGGGCCGCCGCACCGCGGACAACGAGCGGCCGCTCGACGGCACCCCGGTCATCGACGTGGACCGCGGCGGCAAGATCACCTGGCACGGCCCGGGCCAGCTGGTGGGCTACCCGATCCAGAAGCTCCCGCGCCCGGTGGACGTGGTCGCGCACGTGCGGCGCCTGGAGGAGGCGCTGATCCGCGTCTGCGCCGAGTTCGGCCTCAAGACCACCCGGGTCGAGGGGCGGAGCGGGGTGTGGGTGCTCGGCGACCCGGTCGAGCAGCGGCCGCAGGCCCTCGGTGGACTCTCCCTGGACTTCGACCCCCGGCTGACGGACGACGAGTTCGACCCGCGCCTCAACGGCCCGGAGTACGCGCCCTCCAACGCCGGCCAGCGCCGCGAGGACCGCAAGATCGCCGCGATCGGCATCCGGGTGGCCAAGGGCGTGACCATGCACGGTTTCGCGCTCAACGTAAACCCGGACAACAAGTGGTTCGACCGGATCATCCCGTGCGGCATCCGGGACGCCGGCGTCGCCTCCCTCGCCGGCGAACTGGGCCGGGACGTGACGATCGGCGAGGTGCTGCCGGTGGTGGAGCGGCACCTGAAGGCTGTACTGGAGAACGCGGAACTCAAGCCGAGGGTGATCGAGAAGACACCGGCAACCGTCAGCCCGTCTGGGGGCACCCCCTCTGGGGGAGTTTGAGGACGAGGCCGTTCAGGCCGAAGCAGGGGTCCGGGGGCGGCAGCCCCCGGCAAGGCCAGCAGCCCCGCCGGGCAACAAATCAACGGGCGTACCCTTGGGATCGCCGAAGAATCAATCGCTAGGGAGCCGGTCGTGTCCGCAGTCTCACCCGACGGACGCAAGATGCTGCGCCTGGAGGTCCGCAACGCCGAGACCCCCATCGAGCGCAAGCCCGAGTGGATCAAGACGCGGGCGAAAATGGGCCCCGAGTACACGAAGATGCAGAACCTCGTGAAGAGCGAGGGCCTGCACACGGTCTGCCAGGAAGCCGGCTGCCCCAACATCTACGAGTGCTGGGAGGACCGCGAGGCGACCTTCCTCATCGGCGGCGACCAGTGCACCCGGCGCTGCGACTTCTGCCAGATCGACACCGGCAAGCCCGAGGCACTGGACCGCGACGAGCCGCGCCGCGTGGGCGAGTCCGTGGTCACCATGGACCTGAACTACGCGACCATCACCGGCGTCGCCCGCGACGACCTGGCGGACGGCGGCGCCTGGCTGTACGCGGAGACGGTGCGCCAGATCCACGCGCAGACGGCGGAGCGCGAGGCCGGCCGCACCAAGGTCGAGCTGCTCGCCCCCGACTTCAACGCGGTGCCCGAGCAGCTCGCCGAGGTCTTCTCGTCCCGCCCCGAGGTCTTCGCGCACAACGTCGAGACCGTGCCCCGGATCTTCAAGCGGATCCGCCCCGGCTTCCGCTACGACCGCTCGCTCAAGGTCATCACGGCCGCCCGCGACTTCGGCCTGGTCACCAAGTCCAACCTCATCCTCGGCATGGGCGAGACCCGCGAGGAGGTCGGCGAGGCGCTGCGCCAGCTGCACGAGGCCGGCTGCGAACTGGTCACCATCACGCAGTACCTGCGCCCGAGCGTCCGGCACCACCCCGTGGAGCGCTGGGTCAAGCCGCAGGAGTTCGTGGAGCTGAAGGAGGAGGCCGAGCAGATCGGCTTCTCCGGTGTCATGTCCGGCCCGCTCGTGCGGTCCTCGTACCGCGCCGGCCGCCTGTACCAGATGGCCGTCGAGAAGCGTGGCGCGTTCGTCGCCGCACAGGCGGTCTGACGGTCCGGCCCGTCGCCCGGCCGCCGAGCGTGTGAATTCACGCACAAACTATTACCGGTCAGTAGTGACCGAACGGACGCGGTCCTGACCGTCCTCGCTGATGAGGGCGTACGTCAGGGCCGCGTCAGCGTTCCGGGCCCGCGTATCAAGGTTTCATTGGCGTTTGACCGGTCGGTCACGCCCTGGTAACACCGAACAGTGACCCTGGTATCACAGCACGTACACCCACTTCGAGGGGGGACCTCCACCATGCAGGCCGCGCCCGTTCGCGCCACCGCGATCCCGTCCTTCACCGACGCGCTGCGCGCCGTCGAGTCACTCCTCATGAGCGGCGGCCAGCGCACCGCCCGCCAGAACGCCTGGACCTCCGTGCTGGAGGACCGCCGTCGCGCCAAGGACCGGGTCGAGGCCCAGCACTTCCTGGAGCAGGCCGCCGGCCGCTCCTGACGCCCCCTTCCGCCACCCTTGTCGGGACACTGCCGTCGTAGGCACTCCCGGGGCCACGTAGACTTCGGGGCATGGCGAGGAAGGAACCCGCAGCGGACGCTGCGAATGCCGGACGACTGAAGCAGATCGTCCTGACGTACAAGATGACGCGCAAGGCCGACAAGACGATCGGTCTGGTGCTTGCCGGTGTCGGTCTCGGCACCCTTGCGGTCTTCCTCGTGATCGGCTTTTTGATCGGACACCCGGTCTATCTGGGCATCCTGGGCCTGCTGCTCGCCTTCCTGGCGACGGCGATCGTCTTCGGCCGGCGGGCCGAGCGGGCGGCCTTCGGCCAGATGGAGGGCCAGCCGGGCGCAGCGGCCGCCGTCCTGGACAACATCGGGCGGGGCTGGACGACGACGCCGGCGGTGGCGATGAACCGCAGCCAGGACGTGGTGCACCGGGCGGTCGGCAAGGCCGGCATCGTCCTGGTCGCCGAGGGCAACCCGAACCGGGTGAAGACCCTGCTGGCCGCCGAGAAGAAGAAGATGGCCCGGATCGTGGCCGACGTGCCGGTGCACGACGTGATCGTGGGCACGGGTGAGGGCCAGGTCTCGCTGAAGAAGCTGCGGACCACGATGCTCAAGTTCCCGCGCGTGCTGACCGGCCCCCAGGTGACGACCACCAACGACCGACTGCGGGCGATGGGCGACCTGATGAGCAACATGCCGCTGCCAAAGGGTCCGATGCCCGGACGTGGCGGTGGCGGTCGCTCCCCCCGGATGCCGCGAGGATGACGCCCGGCCTCACCTCCCCGCTCATCTCCATGGGCGGCAAGGGGTGAGGCTCAGCGGGAGGCATGCCCTCGCAGGTCTCCAGAGCTCCCATGAGTTCTTCCCAGAGACCGGACGCAGTCCAGCGCCGCCAGTGCCCGCGCAGCCCCGTCGAGCCGTATTTCGTATCGAGCTCAGGCCAACGGGCACCGGTACGCGCCTTCTCCAAGAACGCTTCCAGCACGACGCGCGGAGCGAGCCCGCCTTTCTGGCGAGCGGTGAGACTACCGCCCGGGAAGCGAGCTGATTGCACGGCCCGATCCCAAGCTTCGTCCGTGAGCGTCGGGACCGGGCGCCCGTGCTTCCGGAACCACTCCGCCACCGAACAGAGAAGCCCCTTGCGCATCGGCGGATGAGGGCCGGTTACCTTGATGCGGATGTTGAGGAGTTCCATGAACTCCTGCTGCTGTTCGTCGGAGAGCTCTTCCAGACGACGGTGTGCCATCTCCGCGAGAGCCTGAAGGTTCTTCGCGCGCTCCTCCCCCATGGCTACCTCCGCCTGCCACGCGGCGACCTCTTCACGCGTCTTCTCCAGTTGAGCCAGCTCCTCCAGCAAGGGCTTGACGGCCCGCTCGACGGCAGCCTCGGCCTCCTTCGGAGAGCGCCCCTTCCGTAGTTCTCGCTTGGTCACCACGACGGTAGTGACGTCGATCGTGTCGTTCTGCTCCGCGATGTGCTGATCGAGTTCGGCAAGCCTCGACGACAGGTCGACGTTCTGTCCGACCGTGGTTCCCACCCACTCCTCAGCCATGGCCCGAAGACGTTCGGCGTCACCGAGTAGCTTGCAGACCTCCGTCCATGCCCACTTCTGCACGCCGCCGGCGTCGATCTGAGAACAGGAACAGGTGGGCGCGCCGGGGTAAGCCTCGGCTTTGCCCGTGCAGCGGTAGTGACGGGTCGTTGCGTCAGCGCGAGTGGCCCCGACATAGTGCTTGCCGCACGGGCTCATGATCCGGCCCGAGAGCGAGTACACGCGTCCGGGACCCGCAGTTGCACGAGCAGGCTTGACGGTCGCTCGACGCAGCTCGGCGACCTCGTCCGGGGTGAACATCGGGTCCAGCTCCATGACGATGCTCTCACCCCACACCGGACGACCGTCCGGCCCCAGTTCGGCATTCTTGACGTTCCTGAAGATGAATCGGCCGTTCAGCAGATCCTCGTTCATCAGCCGCGCACGGATATTGGCGTGACTCCAGGGCTTACCGGACCGGTTCAGCAGTCCCTCAGCATTGAGACTCAGTGCCACTTTTCGCCAGTTTCCTCGGAACTTGACCGCGAACACCCGAGCCCTACGAAGCACCACACCTTCATGGAGGGTCGTACAGGGAGACATTCGCGAGCAGTTCTCCTCACCATCGCATTCATCGATGACGAGCTTCTGCTCACCCTTCTTTCCCTGGTTGGCGATCCGGTATCCGTATCGAGCCTGCCCGCCAGGAAAACCGCCGTCTTCCGCCTTCTCCTGAATTCCCCCTTGCGTACGACTGCGGATATTCTCGCGCTCTTCCTCCGCATAGTCGGCACCCTTTCGCATCTTCGAGCGTCCGGAGGCCGTTGAATTGTCGTAGTCATCCTTGACGACAGCAACGAAGATCCCGAGTTCTTCGAGATCCCAGACCCAGCGCCAGAACGCCCGGCCGGTACGACCGATAGCCCGGCCTTCGTTCACCACCACCATGTCGAAGGGGCGAGGCTCGCGGTGAGCATCTTCCATGAGCCGCTTCAGGTCGCCCCGCTCGTGAGCCTCCAGGCTGCCGCTCACACCTTCGTCGGTGTAGGTGCCAACATGGTTCCAACCCTTGCGCTCGATGTAGCGCGCGGTCTTCTTGGACGTGTAGGCGACGCCGTAGCCCTTGGCCTGATCTTCGGTCGAAACCCTCAGGTAGTCGACCGCCCGGAGCGCGTTCGCCCCTGCCACATCGATTGAGGATGTGAGAGTCTTGCCCATGTCAGTCCCTCCAGACTGGCCAGACCCCGGAGCGCGCCAACGCTGCCGGGGTCACCCATGTGCTGAATCGACTATACGTGATGATCGCCTCACCCGGGCCCGAACAGAATTTCCAGTATTCGACGATGCGCCGCTTACGAGCCAGGCCTCTCCGTCGCATGCCAAATTACCTTTCGACCAGGAGCCGTTTCACCGGGATCCCGCGGCCCATCCAACCGAATTCCGGTACTCGACCGATTTTCTCCGTACTTCCGACTCATCTCCCAGCCCCCCATTCGTCGGCCAACGCTTCGCGGGCGAGCTCGCGACTGGTGGCGATGTCTTCCGCGATACCGGCAGCAAACAGAGCTGCACCGGGGGTTTAGCCGGAGCCGACATAGCGCCAGTTCGACTCCATGACAAGGGCTGGGGGTTCGCCTGGCTCCGTGTCCCTACGTTGATATTCGGCTCATTCCTCACGCAGTGCGCCGTAGGTGGTGGAGTAGCGGCGGGATTTGGTGAGGATGTGGCCTCGGTAGCCGAACGTGTGCGTCCAGGGGCGCAGGTTCAGCGGCTTGTACTCGATGAGACCGCCGAGGCAAGGTCCTGACCGGGTGGTCGAGGCCGGCGACGCGCCAGGGCCGACATCCACGAAGCGTTCCTCAAACTCGCCTGCTATCTCATCACCCATCGACAACTCGGCTCATTGTGTTAGCCGTTGTAAAGGGCGGCGCCGGGCATCGCGACTGTTGAAGGGGGTGCGGGAGTGGAGTGGCAACGGCACTCTGCCGGGTCGGCCGTGGTCGTCACACGCGGGCTCAGACCGCCGGATCGCTCCGCTCCCCAGCGGTGGCGTCGTCGATGGCGGCGCGGATCCGGTGGTCGACGTGGAGGTTTGTGGTGAGGTGCTGGAAGTGCGCGGCACAGGCTGGGTGTCGGCGCAGCATGGCGGCGACGGAGCTTGCCGCGTCCTGTGTGAGTGTGGGGAGCCAGCGGGCTATGTGTTCTTGGGGTGCCCACTGGTCCCGGTCAGCGTCCCATTCGAAGGCGCCGTTGCAGCATTCTTCCAGGAGGTCGAGTTCGCCGATGTCGGCTGCCCTCTGGGCAATGGTGACTAGCCACATGATCGTGTCGTTGACCTCGCCACGTTCGGGTGGGCGGTGGGCGCCCAGGAGCGCGGCCATCGCCCGGACGACTTCGACGGCCTGCTCGGGCATGGCCAGGAGAGCGGGCATAAGGCTGTCGGCTGAGACGGTGACCACCGCGTCGCGGTAGAGCGCCGCGTCGTCGGTGTGTGCAGCGGCGAGAGTGATCAGATCGCGTGCCGCTGTGGGTGACCCAGCCTTGAGGGCTTGTTGGAGCGTCTCGCTGCGGAGAATGGCTGGCTGTGGCGGGTCTTCTGTTTCCTGCGTGATGAGTCGCTGGAACTCTTCGATGGAGGCGGGGCGTTCGGTGGGCTCCCATTGGGTTGCTGTACGAACGACCGTGCGCCAAGGGCCTTTCTTGGGAATCAGTGGGATGTTGATCTGGGGCATGGTGCCGGTGATGGCCCAGCCGATGAGCTGGCCCAGGCTGTAGATGTCGGCGGCCTGGGTGGCGGCGTGGGCGTCTTGGGAGAGTTCGGGGGCGGCGAAGCCGTCGGAGCCGAAGCGGGCACCGACGCGGGTGCGCTGGGCGTCGTTGGTCTGGCCGCGGGGCCGGCGTACGACGCCCCAGTCCGCCAGCACCTACCGGCCGTCGAGGCGGAGGATGTTGGCGGGCTTGATGTCCCGGTGCACCCAGCCGGCCTGGTGGGCTTTGGCCAGCACCGAGCAGAGGGCGTCCAGCAGGTTCTTGAGGGCTGCAGGTTCGGAGAGTTCCTGTCGGCAGTGCTCCGCTGTGGTCTGAGCATAGGGCATGACGAACCATCGGTGGTTCGGGTCGGCGTCGAGGACGGGCATCGCGTGGGGGTGCCCGTCAAGAAGGCGGCCGAGGGTGATTTCGCTCGCCATGCGGGAAGTCTTCCGCGGCGCCGGGTACTTGTCGCGCAGTTGCTTGAGAGCGACGATCGCCCCGGTCGGTTTGTGAGTGGCGCGGAAGACGTCGGCTTGTCCTCCGTGCGGGATGGGAAGGCGGTCGCAGGCGTAGTCCTTGCGCTCTCCGCGGGCGTGTTGGCGTACCAGGGGAGTGGCGTCGGCCGGCTCAGCCTTCGTCTGCGTCGGCTCGTCGGGCCGAGCCGCCGGCCGGGGATGGTCCGCTGGTTGTGGGGGTGTCCGGCGATGCTGCCGGGGGTCTGGCGGGAAGGAATTGCGTCGGCGTCCCCGGTAGACGGGGTAGCCGCTGATGGTGTCGACTTGTACCAGGGCGTAACCGTCGCGGGCGAGAGCCTCGTTGAAGACCGCGAGCAGCTGCTGCACCTCGTCGGCGGCCGTGCGCACGGCCGGGTGGAGCATCTCGGCCAGGAACCGCAGCAGGGTGTCGTCCGGACCCTGCAGAAGGGCGAACCGAGCATCGTCGTAGACCCAGTCGTCCTCCCAGTCGTGGTTGTTGTAGCGGTGCTGGATGATGTCTCGCTCGGCGGTGGTGAAGCGTGTGTCGTTGCTAGGCATCGCCTGGAGGTCGTACATACGGGAAAGGAAGGCGATCTCGTCGAGACCGCCGGGCCAGGCCGTGTGCTGCCAGCGCAGCAGGTCGAAGATGCGGCGGCGGGTGACCTCCGTGATGCGCGGCACTTGAGGCGGGCCGCCTGTCCTTGCAGCGTTCCGTGGTTGAGGAACTGGCAGGCCGGTGATGCGACCCTGACCGTCAACAGCCAGTCCGTCTTGATCAAGCCGCTGCGAGATGTCCTGCAGCCACCCTCCGTGCCAGCCTTCTCGCAGGCCAATGCGGATGATGTCCTCGAACACGCGTAGCGCCCGGGTGACGTGCCCGAAGTCGGTCCAGTCGACGGTGGCCGCATAGGACTCGAAGGACCTGCGGCGCACGCTGGTGTCGGTGTACCGCAACTCGTCCTCCGGGACGGGCGCGAAATTCTCGTTCTGCCAAGACTCTGCAACCTGACGCATCGTCATATTGGTGGCGAGGGCGCGGAACCTCGTGCGAGTGGCACGGCAGACCAGGTCTGCGCTGCCGGGCTCCCTCTGAGCCGCCGCAGTCTTCATCGGCATGCCGCTATGCCTTGGCAGACGCGGCCCGCCCGACGGGCCGACCTGTGCTGCAGGCTCACGCGCAGGTCGCTCGGCCAGGGCCTCGGCGGCCGTCGACCACGGCGGTATGACCTGCCGTGCGGATGGCGGGGGTGCCGTGTCGTGGCGTGACAGCAACTCTCCGCCCGCGTAGGCCGCCAGACGGAAGAACCGCCACCTGTCGTCGTCGCGCAGGCCCTCGTACGTGGTGAAGCGCAGCGCCGTTGCCTGGACGGACAAAAGCAGCTGTTCCATCCACGGCTCCCGCCAGCTGTCCGGGACGACGTCGGCGCAGACGGCGTGCATACCGTCCAGAAGCTCTTTCACGAAGATAGGGAGATGTGCGCCCTGGGCGTCCTGAGGATTCACCAGGTAGGGCAGCAGTATGTGTTCCTGGTCCGAGGTGAGGAGGTGCATGGGTACCTGCTCGGCGAGGACCGACAGCATCAGCGTCGCTATGTCCCGCGTGAGCGGGGCCGCCTCGGCGAAGTCGGCCAGGTCGATGAGCTGATAGGCATCAGAGCGCAGACTGCCTTCCTGAAAGGGCACTATGACGTTCTGAAGATGCAGGTTGGAATGGGCCAGACCGTGCACCACCTGGAACCGCGGGTCGGGCAACTGAGGGTTCGCCAAGGCCATGACCAGCGGGTTCGGTACGACCACGCCGTCGACCTCGATCCACGCCGCCCGTGGCGCATCCAGCAGGAATGCGTCGACTCCCGCGGCGTACGCCCGTACCTCGCCGTCCTTCTCAAGTAATTCGCCGAGTTCACCGCGCAAGAACCGGGAAACTGAGAGGTCCTCGACGCGCTGGTTTTCGATTCCCCTGTTCCAGTCCGTCACCAACCCCGTGACCACAGTGCGGAAGGTGGCGATCACCTCCCTCCAGTCCAGACGGGCCATCACCTTCACATCCCTCAGGCTGCCGCCTGCGGTGCTATGGAATGTCAACAGCCGCCCGTCACCCACAGGGCAGGGCTCGAAGACTTGCTTGGCCAGATGGCGCTGGGCGAAAGCCGGGGCGGTATGCCATGCACGCTCCTGGGAGGTATATCCCTCGCGCGGAATTGCCGGGCACACCTTCACCACGACGATTCCCGGCCCCGGGTTGACTATCACGGCCGCGAGCGCCGCGCCCGTGTAGTCCCTGCCCGACGACTTCCAGCGAGGAATGACAGGCCTGACACTCACGCCCAGGAGGTTCGCCCACCGGACCAGAGCCCGTGCCACCTCCTCATCCCCCAGGCCCGTGGCCAGGTCGGCAAGGCCGCTCATCGTCTCTCTCCCCCCGTGCGCAGGCGTCGGCAGACCAGACATGGCTCGCCAAGAGTCGGTTGGAGCCATTCTGGCACTGGCGAGGGCAGAGTCTGGTTAGTTGAGGCACACCACCAACAACCCAGCTCACGCCTCTGATCACCCTCCCGGAGCCACTCCATCCAACCCCTCAGCAAACCAGCAACAGACCAGGTCAGCGACCACACCGCACACCGACAAGCCTCCCTTCGAGCGTCAGCCGTGACCGGCGAGAAGATCGCCAGGGACCGTGACCCCGCTCCTGAGAACAGCACCCCCGACGCAGCCGCCGACCTGTCCTGCAACGGGCTTGGGCCGATCACCGGAAGCCGCGTACGCATCGCCGGGCTCTTCGGCGGCGGTCTGCACACCACCAACGAAGACGGCTGGACCCTGGAAGTCGTCACCCCGGCCTGGCCGAACGAACGGGTCCTGCCGTCCCGCGACGGCGGGCTCCCCCACGCAGGTCCGCACGGAGAGGAGTGGTGGCACATCTTCCACTCGAACTACTCAACATTCCGTGCAGCCGGCTTCTCCCCCTCCGGCCGAACGATCGCCGTGGCGACGAGCAGCGACCTCTCTCTGTGGACCCGTAGACCGAACACCAGGACCAGCCGCTTCAGTAGTAACGAGACCTGACCGCAAGGGCGGCAGCGGGAAGGGTATGCGGATGCCGAAGGGCGGCGGGAAGGCCCGCTGAGCCCACGTACCCGGCTGCCACGACGATGGGGGCGCTCGGATCACTCCGGGCGCCCCCATCGTCGTTCGTAGGGCTACCGCTTCCCTGCCGCCCTGTCCGGCCGGCCGGCGATCTGCGGCGCCCTCCCAGCGGAATCGCCTGCGTGGTGGCAGGGCGAGCTGCCGCAGTGTCCGGTTCGCACGCCGGCACGCGGCAACCAGCAGCAGACGGTCGCCCAACGGCAGGCTCCATGGCCGGCCCCTGCGAACAGGGCCTGCGCTCTCGCCTCGTAACGCGGTGACCAGCTTGCCGAACCGCCGTGGCCTCGGTTCACTCAATGATGTTGCCGCCCGGCCCGGGGGAAGCACGCCTGCGAGCTCGGGACGCGGTGGTTGCGCTCACGGCTGCCGCACCGTCGTAGTTTCTCGCGCCCACGCGGCGGAGACGCATATTGATAACGCCCCGCGCCCCTGGATGACACGCCGCCGAACGGAGCATCCAGCCGTTTATCAGGTCATCTGCTCCTAACCTGCCAGATGTGACAAAACGCCATATCGCATACCTCGCGTGCAGCGCCGCCCTGTGCGGCTCTCTCATCGGCGCCGCTCCGGCGACCGCCACGCACCGCGTTCTCCAGGTGCACCCCGGTGAGTCCATCCAGAAGGCGGTCGACGCCGCCGCGCCCGGCGACACGGTCCTCCTCGCGGCCGGCACCTACCGCGAGAGCGTCAAGGTGACCACGCCCGGCCTCACGCTGCGCGGCGTGGGCCCGGACACCGTGCTCAAGCCGGGCAAGAAGGTGAAGAGCACCGCGAAGAAGGCCGCCCAGAAGTCCTGCGCCGAGATGGGCAACGGCATCTGCGTGGTCGGCGCCAAGAAGAAGCCCGTCGAGGACGTGACGATCGCCCGCATGACCGTGACCGGGTTCTCCCGGATCGGCGTCATGGCCGTGGGCGCGGCCAACCTGCAGGTGCACGGCGTGGAAGCCGTGAAGAACGGGCAGTGGGGCCTCGCCGAGGAGCGCTCGGTACACAGCTCGTACCGGTACAACGTCGCCCGCAACAACGGCGACGCGGGCATCTTCCTCGCCAACTCCGTCACCACGGAGAAGGGTGCCGTCGACACCGGCGGCACGATCGTCGAGCACAACCGTCTGGAGGGCAACCGGATCGGCGTCACCGTCCGCCGGCTGCGCAACCTCACCGTCTCGGACAACACGGTGACCGGCAACTGCGCCGGCGTGTTCGTCGTCGGCGACGAGAACAAGCCGAAGGCCGGTCATCTGACCGTCGCCGACAACAAGGTCGTGAAGAACAACAAGTACTGCAAGAAGACCGCGCGGCTGGCCTTCCTGAAGGGCTCCGGCATCGTCCTGACCGGCACCGAGAAGACCCTGGTCACCGGGAACACGGTCACCGGGAACTCCGGCAAGTCCCCGCTGTCGGGCGGTGTCGTGGTCTTCAAGAGCTTCGTGGGTGTCACCAGCGACAAGAACCAGATCACCCACAACAAGCTGTCGGGCAACGCCCCCGCCGACCTGGTCAACCAGGAAGCCACCAAGCACGGCAACGCCTTCAAGCAGAACACCTGCAAGAAGTCCAAGCCCGCGGGTCTGTGCTGACCTGACGGCCGTACGACACCCCACAAGGAAGGAAGGCGGCACATGACCGCACCAGCACGCGACCTCCGGACGCCGGCCAAGGGGCCGGAGGAGGACGCTCCGCCGCCGTCGATGCGGCTGCGCGAGCTCGTGTTCGGGGCGGCCTGTGCCGCCGCCGTCCGCGCGGCCGCCCGGCTGCGCGTCGCCGACGCGCTCGGCGACGCCCCGATGACCGTGGAGACCCTGGCCTCCGCGGTGCGGACCGACCCGAAGCCGCTGCGCCGGCTGCTGCGCGCCCTGTCCTGCTACGGCGTCTTCGCCGAGCGGCCGGACGGGACGTTCGCCCACACCGAGACCTCCCGGCTGCTGCGCGAGGACGACCCGCACAGCCTGCGCTACATCGCCCTGTGGTGCACCGAGCCGTGGACCTGGGACGCCTGGCCGATGCTCGACGAGGCCGTACGCAGCGGCCGCAACGTCGTCGAGGACCTCTACGGCAAGGAGTTCTTCGTCTACCTGAACGAGGACGCGCCGGAGTCGGCCGACGTCTTCAACCGGGCGATGACCACCTCCAGCGAGCAGTCGGCCCGGGAGGTCGCCGCGCTGCTGGACCTGTCCGGCAGCCGGTCGGTCGCTGACCTCGGCGGCGGCCAGGGGCACGTGGTGGCCAGCCTGCTGGACAAGTACCCGGCGATGAAGGGCTATCTGCTGGATCTGCCCAAGGTGGTGGAGAAGTGCCTGCCCCGGCTGCGCGAGGGCGGGGACCTCGCGGACCGGGCGCGGGTGGTGCCCGGTGACATCCGGGAGGCCGTGCCGGTCGACGCGGACGTCTACATCATCAAGAACATCCTGGAGTGGGACGACGACTCCACCGCGCGGCTGCTCGCCAACGTGGTCGCGGCGGGCGGTCCCGGGGCCCGGGTCGTGGTGATCGAGAACCTGGTCGACGACACCCCGTCGATGCGGTTCAGCACCGCGATGGACCTGCTGCTCCTGCTGAACGTCGGCGGGGCCAAGCACACCACCGACAGCATGGTGCGCCGGCTGACGGAGGCGGGTCTGAGCGTCGAGGACATCCGGCCGGTCAACCCGTACCTGCACGCCTTCGAGTGCACGGTGCCCGCCTGAGACGCGGGCCCGGCATGCGCCGGTGCCGGGCCCGCGTCGTGCGCGGGTCCGGCACCGTTGGCGTACGGCGGTACGCGGGGTCACGCGCCGCCGTCGCGCTCCCAGAGGTAGAAGCGCTGGGCCATCGCGTCCTTCGGGGAGCGCCAGGTCTCCGGGTCGTACGCGCTGACGTACGCCTGGAGACGGTCGCTGACGTCCCTGAACTCGGGGTGCGAGGTGACCTTGGCGATGGCCGGTCCCGGCTCGCGCTCGGACTCGATGAGGTGCATGTACACATCACCGAACTGGAAGAGGCTGCGCCGGGTGACCCCGACGAGGTGCGGCAGTTCTCCCCGGTCGGAGTCCGCGAACACCTTCGCGATGTCGGGGGCGGAGCCCGGTGCCATACGGGCGACGATCAGGGCCTGGTGCACGTGTCTCTCCGTTCCTGTCTTCCTGACGGCCGGCTCAGTCGGCCAGGGCCGGGTCGGGGCGCCGGCCGGTGGCGGCCTTCTCGATCTTGTCGCGGATCAGGGCCATCTGGACCTTGGAGTTCTTGTTGATGTTGTCGGTCATCCAGTCGTCGTCGACGGGGGCCTCCGGCTTCATCGCGAAGTCCTGGGTCCAGACCATCCGGGTACCGGCGGGCACCTCCTCGTACTGCCAGAGGATGTCCATGTGCGCGAACGGGCCGGTCTCGACCCGGCGGGCCTTGACGCGGAGGTTGCGGCGGTCCGCCGAGCGCTCGGAGACCCAGCTCCACACCTTGCCGTTCTCGTCGGGGTGCATGGTCAGCCGGAAGGTGACCTTGCCGCGCTCGTCGGAGAGGATCTCGGCGCTGGCGTACTCGCTGAACAGCTGGGGCCAGTTGGCCACGTCGTTGGTCATGTCCCAGACCAGGTCGACGGGCGCGGCGATGGTGATCTCGTTCTGGGTGTGTCCGGTCATGTCAGGCTCCTGCGGGCATGGCGCTGTTGACGAGGTCGAGGAACTGGCGGGGCGTCTTGCACCGCTCGGCGTCCACCGGCATGGGCACGCCGTGCCGGTTCTCCAGCTCGCCGACGATGCCGAGCAGGCCGAGCGAGTCGACGCCGAGGACGTCGAATCCGCTGTCGGCCCGGTCCTGCAGGTCGGCCGGGGAGACGGTGACGCCGGCGGCCTTCTTCATGAGTTCGGACAGTTCGTCCACGGTGATGCTCATAGGAACTCCTTCTGCTTAGCTGCTGGGCAGCTGGTGTGTTCGACTCACTCGGCCGCGCCGTGGCGCAGCACGAGCGCCGAGTTCGACCCCATGAGGCCCCGGCTGAGCACCAGTGCCGTGCGTGGCCGCGCGGCACGGGCGCTGCCGGTCACGAGGTCGAGGTCGTGGCAGATGTCGAAGACGCCCGGGGTCGGCGGGATCAGCCCGTGTTCCATCGCCAGCACCGCGGCGGCGGTGTCGAGGACGGGGGCCGCGCAGTAGCCGCGTCCGATCCCGGTCTTGGGCGCGGTGACCGGCACCCGCCTGCCGTGCGCGCCCAGCACGTCGGTGATGGCCAGCGCCTCCGCCCGGTCGGCCTCCGGCACGCCGAGGGCGTCGGCGAACACCACGTCGACCTCCTCGGGGGCACAGCCGGCCTCGGCCAGCGCCCCGCGGATGGCCTGGGCGAGCCCGGCCCTGGACTCGGCCCAGCGGGAGGCCCCGGTGAAGGTCGACGCATGGCCGTCGAGGGTGGCCCGCACCGGCAGTCCGCGTCTGCGGGCCGAGCCGGTGTCCTCCACGACGAGCATGGCGCCGCCCTCGGCCGGCACGAACCCGCAGGCCTGCTCGGTGAACGGGCGGTAGGCGCGGGCCGGGTCGGTCTCCCGGCTGAGCTCCTCGTAGCCGAGCTGGCAGACCACCGAGTAGGGAGCTATCGGTGCCTCGGTGGAGCCGGCCACGATGACGTCCGTACCGCGGCGGACCGCGCGGGCGGCGTGGGCGAGGGCGTCCAGGCCGCCGGCCTCGTCGGCGGCGACCACCGAGCAGGGGCCCTTGAAGCCGCGCCGGATGGAGATCTGGCCGGTGCTGGCCGCGTAGAACCAGGCGATGGACTGGTAGGGGCCGACGAACCGGCTGCCCTTGCCCCACAGTTGCTGGAGCTCGCGCTGGCCGAACTCGCCGCCGCCGGAGCCGGCCGCGGTGACCACGCCGATGTCGAACGGCGAGCCGTCGGTGTCGGCGCGGCCGAGCCGGGCGTCTTCGAGCGCCAGGTCGGCCGCGGCCATCGCGAAGTGCGTGAAGCGGTCGGTCTGGACGATGAGGCGTTCCTCGACGGCGGCCGCCGGGTCGAAGTCGCGGACTTCGCCGGCCACCTTCATGGGCAGGTGCTCGCAGCCCTCGCGGGTCACCTTGTCGAGGACGTTGCGTCCCTCCTGGACGGATTTCCAGAAGGTCTCGGTGCTGGTTCCGTTGGGCGCGACGACACCGATGCCGGTGACGGCCGCCCGTCGAGACCGGGGTTCGCTCATCGTGTCCGTCCTCTCTGCCGGGTCATGACCACCGCGGACTGGAAGCCGCCGAACCCGCTGCCCACGGACAGGACGCCGCCGAGGCGCCGTTCGCGGGCGACCTTCGGCACGTAGTCGAGGTCGCACTCGGGGTCGGGGGTCTCGTAGTTCGCGGTGGGCGGGACGACCTGGTGGGCCAGGGCGAGCACACAGGCGACGACCTCGATCGCGCCGATGGCGCCGAGCGAGTGGCCCACCATGGACTTGATGGAGCTCATGGGCGTGCCGTACGCGTGCTGTCCGAGCGCCTTCTTCACGGCGGCGGTCTCGTGGCGGTCGTTCTGGCGGGTGCCGGAGCCGTGCGCGTTGACGTAGTCGATGGCGGTGGGGTCGAGGCGGGCGTGGTCCAGGGCGGTCTCGATGGCGCGGGCCATCTCCAGGCCCTCGCTGGTCAGACCGGTCATGTGGTAGGCGTTGCCGAAGGTGGCGTAGCCGTCGAGCTGGCAGTAGATGTGCGCGCCGCGGGCCTTGGCGTGCTCCAGCTCCTCCAGGACGAGTACCGCGCCGCCCTCGCCCATGACGAACCCGTCGCGGCGGTTGTCGAAGGGCCGGGAGGCGTGCTCGGGGTCGTCGTTGTTCGGGGAGGTGGCCTTGATCGCGTCGAAGCAGGCCATGGTGATCGGTGAGATCGGGGAGTCCGAGGCGCCGGCGATGCAGATGTCGGCGCGGCCCTCCTGGACGGTGTGGAAGGCGTATCCGACGGCGTCCAGGCCCGAGGTGCAGCCGGTGGAGACGGTCTGCACCGGACCCTGGGCGCCGAATCGTTCCGCCACCGCGGAGGCCAGGGTGCTCGGGGAGAACGCCCGGTGCAGCTGGGGCTGCGCCTGCCGGTGGTCCACGTCCCAGCGCTGACCCGCGCCGCTCACCAGGACGTAGTCGTGCTCCAGGCGGGTGGTGCCACCCACGGCCGTCCCCAGGGAGACCCCGATCCGCCAGGGGTCCTCCCGGCCGAAGTCGAGCCCGGAGTCCCGGACCGCCTCGTCACCGGCGACCAGGGCGAACTGTATGTAACGGTCCGCCCGTTCGATCTCCTCGGCGTCCAGGCCGTGCGCCGCCGGGTCGAAGTCGCACTCGGCGGCGATCCGCGACCTGAGGCCCGAGGGGTCGAAGAAGGTGATGCCGCGCGTCGCGGTCCGGCCCGAGGCGAGCAGATCCCAGAACGCCGGTACGCCCACACCCCCCGGAGCCACGATGCCTATGCCCGTAACCGCCACGCGCCGGGTCACGACCGGACCTGCCCCACGGCGACGGCTTCCGTCTCCTCGGTGTCGACGTGGCCCTGGCTCGGGCGCGGGGCCAGCGGGCCGAGGTGGAAGACGATCCGGGCCTCGACGTTGCCCACGTTGCGGAAGCGGTGCTTCATGTTGATGGGGATCATCAGTCCCTGCTCGGGCCGCAGCGGGTGCGGTTCGCCGTCCAGGTCGACCTCCATGTCGCCGCAGACGACGTACACGAACTCCTCGGAGTACGGGTGGTAGTGCTCGGCGATGCGGTCGCCCGGCTGCACGATGGCCACACCCATGAAACCGCTGGTGGAACCCACCGTGGCCGGGGTGAGCATGGCGCGCAGATCGCCGCCGCGCCTGGTGTTGGGCTCGATCTCGCTGAGGTCGACGATCTTCGGAATGGGCTGCATGTCTGCGTTCCTCCGTGGGGGTGATGCGCCGGTGAGGCGTCAGGCGTCCGGCGAGCGGCGGTCGGTGATGAGCTGCATCCGCACCGCGTCGTCGTCCAGCAGGGCGGTCAGCGCGTGGGCCGGGGTGACGTCCAGGGGGGTGCCGGGCCGCTGCTCGACCAGGCGTACGACGACGTCGTCGCGCTGGAAGACCGTGCTGTGCAGCACCGGGCTCGCCGGGGCCTCGGCCGCGGCCTCGTCCTGCTGGGCGAGCAGCTCCGCGAGCCGCATCCCGCAGCCCGGGCGGGCCGGGTAATACTGCGCGTACCGCTCGCCCTCGGCCGGCTCCTCGGCGCCGACGTGGTGCACGGCCGGCAGCGCCGCCCGGGTGAAGAACACCCGTGCGGACTCCTGGTCGTTGAGGTCGCGCTCCTGCTCCAGGTAGGGGTTGATGGCCTCCTCGACGGCCCGCACCTCGGGCTGCCGGGCGACGTGGCGCAGGGCGGCCATCAGGTCGCCGCGCACCTCGATGGCCCGCACGACCCGGTTGCCGTGCATGAACAGGGAGGTACGGCAGAGCCGGGTGGAGTCGTCGACCTTCGCCTCGGGCGAGGCGTAGTCCGCGAGGATCTTCGCGACCTTGGCCTCACTGCCCGGCGTGACCGTGAAGGTGAGCGCGTGGCGGATCACGCCGTCGCCCATCCTCGGCTGGGCCTGCAGGACGCGTACGGCGTCCGCCGACGGGCCGCCGGTCTCCCGTACGACGTGGAAGCGGAGCGAGCGGGTGTCGCGGACGCAGTTGTGCAGCGGCTTCACCATCTCCACGTGCTCCTCGCTGTTCACCCAGGCGAGGAACGGCGGGGCGCTCTCCCACTCGCTGGTGATCAGCCACTGCGAGGGGTTCTCGATCGACTGGCAGAGCTGGTCACTGACGTGGCCGGGCACCTGGGCGACCTGGCTGCACAGCTGCTCGTAGGCCTCCAGGAACTGCTGCTGCGCGCCGTCGTAGACGTCCACCAGCAGGACGACCCGGAGCCGGGAGCCGTCGAAGACGGACTGGGAGACCCGTGTCGAGACCCGGCGGGTCTTTCGGGTCGGCTTTTCCGAAACCTTTTCCGAGATCGTCGTCATGCTTCGCACATCTCCTTCGCGGGGGCAGCGGCCTGCGCCTCGGCCGATGACGCGGCGTCAGCGCTTCTTGATCCTGTGCCGGTCCTCCGAAGCGCGCGACTCGCGTGAACCAGGTGGGTGATTGAGCCCGCGGAACCCCTCCCGAAGGGGCCGGGCAGGGCATGGAAGTCCCGACCGCACCTGACGCACCAACACCCGCCTCTGGAGTGCCCGATGCAGCAGAGAACCGATCACCAGGTCCCCGTCCTCGTGGTGGGCGGCTCCCTCGTGGGGCTGTCCATGTCCCTCTTCCTGGGCCGTCTGGGCGTACGCCACATGCTCGTCGAGAGACACTCCGGGACCTCGATCCACCCACGCGGCCGGGGCAACAACGTGCGGACGATGGAGCTGTTCCGGAGGGCGGGCATCGAGCCGGACATCAAGGCCACGGCCTGCCTCCTCGCCGACAACCACGGCATCCTGCAGACCCCGACGCTGGTCGGCGACGCCGGCGAATGGCTGTTCAAGGAGATCGACCCGGGCGGCGGACTCGTGAAGTTCAGCCCTACGGGTTGGTGCCTGTGCAGCCAGAACGACCTCGAACCCGTGCTCCGCCAGGCGGCCGAGTCACTCACCGGCGAGCTGCGCTACTTCCACGAGATGGAGTCCTTCGAACAGGACCCCGAAGGAGTGACGGCGTACGTCCGCGACCGTGACTCCGACCGGATGTACACCGTCCGCGCGGACTACCTGGTCGCGGCCGACGGCCCGCGCTCCCCGGTCCGCGGCCGGCTCGGCATCGGCCAGACGGGCCCCGGCGACCTGTTCGCGAACGTCAGCATCACCTTCCGTTCCAAGCTGCTCCAGAACACGGTCGGGGACCGCCGCTTCATCTGCTGCTACCTCACCGACCCGGAGGCCGACGGCGCCCTCCTCCCCGTCGACAACAAGGAGCGCTGGGTCTTCCACGCCCCCTGGCACCCCGAACGCGGCGAAACCCTCGACGAGTTCACCGAGGAGCGGCTCACCCGGCACATCCGCCGGGCCGTCGGCGTCCCCGACCTCGACGTCGAGATCACCGGCAGGGCCTCCTGGCGGGCGGCCGAACGGGTCGCCGAACGGTACTCGTCCGGGCGGGTCTTCCTGGCCGGCGACTCCGCGCACGAGATGTCCCCGACCGGGGCCTTCGGCTCCAACACCGGCATCCAGGACGCCCACAACCTGGCCTGGAAGCTGGCGGCGGTCCTCGACGGCTGGGCCGGCCCCGGGCTCCTCGACTCCTACGACGCCGAGCGCCGCCCGGTCGCCCTCGCCACCAGCGCCCGCGCCTCCGCCCGCTCCGTCGAGCACAGCCACCCCGGCTTCGCGCCCGCCCCCGGCATCGGTGCCGGCAAGCGCGGCGGCATCCTCAACATCGTCCTCGGCTACCGGTACCCGAAGGGCGCGGTCCTCGGGGCCGACCCCGGGCAGCCGGTCGTACCCGACGGGATGGACCTGACCGGTCAGCCGGGCAGCCGGGCCCCGCACCTGTGGCTGCGCCGCGCGGGCGAACGGATCTCGTCGCTCGACCTGTACGAGCGGTCGCTGGTCCTGCTGAGCGACGCGGAGTCGGCCGGGGGCGCGGCGTGGCACGCGGCCGCCCGGCGGATCGCGGACACGGAGCGGCTGCGGCTGGACACGTACCGGATCGGGGCGGCGGGGTCGGAGGCCGATCTCGTGTACGACGCGGAAGACGCCGACTGGGCTGTGGCGCACGGGACGACGGCGGACGGGGCGGTACTGGTCCGTCCGGACGGGTTCGTGGCGTGGCGCTCGGAGGGCGCGGTGTCCGACCCGGAGGGAGAGCTGCGGGAGCTGCTGGGGCGGGTGCTGCGGAGGAGGTGAGCCGCGGGTGGGGCTGGGGCCGGGTGGTGGGGTCGCTTACCGGCGCTTGGAGGGTGCCTCCCCCAGAGGGGGGACCCCCAGCGCCCACCCGTGCCGCCCTGCGGCACGCCTGCCCGCAGCTGGGTAGCTGAAAAGGGGCGGCTGGGCAGCGCCCCGTAAGGGGCGCGGGGCTGTATCTGATTTGCGGCTCCGCCGCGTGGGCGCGAGCAACCCCCACCGGCCCGCAGCCGGACGTCTACCTCAGATCCGGACCTCTACGGTCTTCGCCAGCCGGTCGTGCAGCCCCCTGCCGTCCCGGTCCCACACCAGTGCCGGGATCGCGAGGCACAGCAGCACCGTGCGGGCCAGGGCGCGCAGCGGCTGCACCCGGCCCGTGTCAACGCCGACCACCCGCAGCCGGAACAGCCGCTTACCCGGCGTGAAGCCGAGCGTACCGACCGTCAAAACACCCAGGGCGAAGAAGACAAGGAGGGCCCAGTTGCTGGTCGCCGGGGTGTAGCCGTCGGTGATCAGGCCGTATGCGATCAAGACGCACAGCGCCCAGTCCACGAGCAGCGCACCGAGCCGCCGTCCAGGGCGGGCGATGGAGCCCGGCCCGTCCTCCGGCAGACCGAGCTGCTCGCCCCGGTACCCGAACTCCGCACCGGCCTCTTCCATGGCCGCACGGGGTCCGGAGAGCCACGATCCGATTGCTTGCCTGTTGTCCACCCGTCAACGGTACTGCCCCGGTATCCGCCCGGGGTCCGGCGGGGTGTCCCGGGGCTACGGTGGAGCCAAGGTCGGTTAACTTCAGCGAAACAAATGGGTCACGCCCGAGAAATCACCCGTCCCTAGGGTCGTGGACAACGTGTGCCACCGCACTGGCCGCACGAACGAACTACCACCCCGGCACGGGAACGGCCGGGAGTAGGAGGAGCTGGATGTTCCAGAACGCCGACGAGGCCAAGAAGTTCATCGCGGACGAGGACGTCAAGTTCGTCGACGTCCGGTTCTGCGACCTGCCGGGCGTCATGCAGCACTTCACGCTGCCCGTCGAGGCGTTCGACCCGGACGACGAGCTCGCCTTCGACGGATCCTCGATCCGCGGCTTCCAGGCGATCCACGAGTCCGACATGGCGCTGCGCGCCGACCTGTCGA
The DNA here is from genome assembly GCF_002217755.1 of Streptomyces hyaluromycini. GTDB lineage: Bacteria > Actinomycetota > Actinomycetes > Streptomycetales > Streptomycetaceae > Streptomyces > Streptomyces hyaluromycini. The sequence goes on from NZ_BCFL01000018.1 coordinate 511,296, forward strand.
CGGCCCGGGTGGACCCCTTCCGCCGCGACAAGACGCTCAACATCAACTTCTTCATCCACGACCCGATCACAGGTGAGCAGTACTCCCGTGACCCGCGCAACGTGGCGAAGAAGGCGGAGGCGTACCTCGCGTCGACGGGCATCGCCGACACGGCCTACTTCGGCCCCGAGGCCGAGTTCTACGTCTTCGACAGCGTCCGTTTCGCCACCTCGGCGAACGAGTCCTTCTACCACATCGACTCCGAGGCGGGTGCCTGGAACACCGGTGCCCTTGAGGACAACCGTGGTTACAAGGTCCGCTACAAGGGCGGCTACTTCCCGGTCCCGCCGGTCGACCACTTCGCCGACCTGCGTGCCGAGATCTCCCTGGAGCTGGCCAAGTCCGGCCTCCAGGTCGAGCGCCAGCACCACGAGGTGGGCACCGCCGGCCAGGCGGAGATCAACTACAAGTTCAACACGCTGCTCGCCGCGGCCGACGACCTCCAGCTCTTCAAGTACATCGTGAAGAACGTGGCCTGGCGCAACGGCAAGACCGCGACCTTCATGCCGAAGCCGATCTTCGGCGACAACGGCTCGGGCATGCACGTCCACCAGTCGCTGTGGACGGGCGGCTCCCCGCTCTTCTACGACGAGGCCGGCTACGCGGGCCTGTCGGACATCGCCCGCTACTACATCGGCGGCATCCTGAAGCACGCCCCGTCGCTGCTGGCCTTCACCAACCCGACGGTGAACTCGTACCACCGCCTGGTCCCGGGCTTCGAGGCGCCGATCAACCTGGTGTACTCGCAGCGCAACCGCTCCGCCGCGATGCGTATCCCGATCACGGGTTCGAACCCGAAGGCCAAGCGCGTCGAGTTCCGCGCGCCCGACTCCTCCGGCAACCCGTACCTGGCCTTCTCGGCCCTGCTCCTCGCGGGTCTGGACGGCATCAAGAACAAGATCGAGCCGGCCGAGCCGATCGACAAGGACCTCTACGAGCTGGCTCCCGAGGAGCACGCGAACGTCGCCCAGGTCCCGACCTCCCTCCCGGCCGTCCTGGACTCCCTGGAGCGCGACCACGAGTTCCTGCTCGCCGGTGACGTCTTCACGCCCGACCTGATCGAGACGTGGATCGACTTCAAGCGCACCAACGAGATCGCCCCGCTGCAGCTGCGCCCGCACCCGCACGAGTTCGAGCTGTACTTCGACGTGTGACAGGCGCCGTTCCGGCCGTCGACGCCCCCGTTCCTGTTTCTCAGGGCGGGGGCGTCGTCGTATCGTGCGTCGGTACTGATGTTCGAGACGGGGGAGCCGGGATGTCCCAACAAGACGACGAGAAACACGAGTTCGACCTCAGGTGGGCCGCCGAGGCGGAGCACAAGGAGCCGTCCGCACGGGCCCGGATGCTGGCCGCCCGCTGGAAGGAGAACCCCCCGGACCCGGCGCCGTTCCGGGCGGATCCGGGGCCGGTGGCGCCGCGACGGTCGTCGTGGGTGTCGACGGCGGTGGTGCTGGGGTGTGTCGCGGCGGTGATCCTGCTGCTGGGGTACATACAGACGCGGTCGCCGTACTAGGAACCCGACGCACCGGCCCGTCGTGCACCCCGCGCAATCGGCGCGACCCGTGTCCGCGCGGTCGTGGGGCCGGCCGAGGGCGGAGTGCGGGCGGGTGCGGTGGCCGGGCTGCGGATCCTCGACGTCACGGACGTACGACGGTTCCGGGAGCTGCTCGGCGACCCGGCTCGCGGCCGGCCGGGCGCGGCATGCGCGGGTCGCCGCGTTCCGGCTGCTGGACGCGCGGGGCGGACTCGTACGGCTGCGGGCCGCGGTCGCTCTGCTCGACGACCCGGACGTGAAACTGCGGGGCTGGGCCGAGCGGTCCGTCCGGCAGTGGCACCCGACGCCGGACGTTCCGCTCGGGTCCGAGGAGGCGGCGGCGCTGCCGGCACGGGCCGGACTGAGCCTTTGCCGCTACTAGGCGCTTTCGGAGCCTTCTCATTGCTCTCGGCAGGTGCACACTGGACAGCGGGACGAGTGCCTGACTGCGGGGTGGTGCAAGATGCAGAGTCGCTTCCGGAGCGACCGGCGGCTGACCGTGCGGATGACGGTCACGCTGTTCCTGCTCGGGTTGTTGTACGTCGGCTTCGTTGCCGCGCTGATCGTGTTGCTGAAGTCGTGGCTGCTGGTCGTCGTGCTGGTGGGCGCGATGTTCGTGGCGCAGTTCTGGTTCTCCGACCGGATCGCGATGTTCGCCATGCGCGGGCGGGTCGTGGAGCGGGAGGAGTATCCCGAGCTCCATGCCGTGGTGGACCGGCTGTGTGCCATCGCGGACATGCCGAAGCCCGTCGTCGCCGTCTCCGAGATGGACATGCCGAACGCGTTCGCCACCGGCCGCAATCCCGATCACGCGGTGGTGTGCGTGACGACGGGGCTGCTGCGGCGGCTGGAGCCCGCCGAGCTGGAGGGCGTGCTGGCACACGAGCTGTCGCACGTGGCCCACAAGGACGTCGCCGTGATCACGGTCGCGTCCTTCCTCGGGGTCATCGCCGGGCTCATCGTGCGGTTCGCGTTCTACTCCCAGATCTTCGGGGGCGGCCGGCGGGACCAGAACACCGCCGCCGTGTTCGCCGCGATCATCGGGGTCTCCGCGGCCGTGTACGCGATCAGCTTCCTGCTGATCAGGGCGCTGTCCCGGTACCGGGAGCTGGCCGCCGACCGGGCCGCCGCGCACCTCACCGGCCGGCCCTCCGCGCTGGCGTCGGCGCTCACCAAGGTCTCCGGTGAGATCGCCCGGATCCCGACCAAGGACCTGCGCACCGCCCAGGCCTTCAACGCGTTCTACTTCACCCCGGCGACCGGCAAGGAACCCGGCATCGAGCGCTTCTTCTCCACCCACCCGTCCCTGGAGCAGCGGCTTGAGCAGCTGGGGCGGATCTCGGCGGAGCTGGGTGAGGCGACGACGCCCGGAAAGGCCGGGTGAGCATGGGGTTCCTGGACATCCTGCTGGGCCGTACGAAGCCGGTCGCGCCCGATCTCGACCAGTTGTTCGCGCTGCCGTCGGCGGCGGTGACGCTGGAGGCCGCGGCCGGGTTCACGCCCACCGGCGGGGGCGCGGTGTGCTTCGCCACCGTGGAGGGCGCGGCCTTCGAGCAGACCCACCGGGAGGTCCAGGCGCTCCTCGACGCGGACACGGACCGCGCCGGCGTTCCGGTGGAGCTGCGACAGGACGACTACGGCTACTCCTGGCTGGTCTCGCAGCGCCCCTCCGACCAGCTTCCGCAGCTGGTCAACGACCTGCACGCGGTGAACAGCTCGATGGAGGTCAACGGCTTCGGCCCGCAGCTGCTCTGCTCCCTGGCCGCCTTCGAGGACGAGCGCGGGCGCAGGCTCGCGCTCGTGTACCTCTACAAGCGGGGGACGTTCTACCCCTTCGCGCCGCTGCCCGGATCCGGTGAACGGCGGGACAGCGCGCTGGAGTTGCAGGTGAAGGCGGTGCTCGCGAACGACCTGCGGATCGAGCAGGACCTCAGCCGCTGGTTCCCGGTCTGGGGCGCCCCGGGCCTCTGACCGCCGGGACACCCGCTGCCTGCTCCCCCCGCTTACTACTTCCTCTGCTTCCCCTACTTCCCCTTCTCGTTCTGCTGGCGCCGGGACTCCAGGGGGCGCTCGCGGCGATAGCGGCGCTCCCACTTGGCCTGCTGGTCACGGCGGTCGCGGTACGTCTTGTAGTCGCTGGCCATGCCCCCTCCCCCGCCGGACGAACCGCCCGACGAGGAGGCCGACGACGAACCCCGCCCGTACTGGACGTACAGGAAGAGCAGGGCGACGGCGGCGAGCCACCAGTTGTGGTTGCCGAATCCGAGGATGACCAGGACGACGGTTCCGGATAGGACGATGGTGCCCATGACGGGTCTCCATGGCGTGGGTGTGTGAGCGGTCGACGGATCCGACGGCACGCGGGGGACGGGCGGCCGTCCGTCGGTGCGCGGCAGTGTAGCCCCGAGTCCCGGGGGCGCGGCCCGCCCTTCGGAAAGCGGTGGTGGACCACTCCGCAACGCTTCTCCAGCGTAGGGAGCCGGTCACTCGGCGTGCATCCCGTTTTCGCGCATCCCGCACCTGGGCCGCGGGCGGCCCGTACGGTACGCGCGGAGTTGAGCCTGCGCCGCCGCTTCGAACAGGCCGCGGCGGTGATCGACGCCCAGGTGGAGCCGGACAGCCCGCTGATCCTGGTGGGGTTCGGCATGAGCGGCCGGACGGTCGCGGATCTCGTACGGCACCACGGCGACCGAGCCTCGGCGATCGGCCTGTGCTCCCCCGCGGTCTACACCCCCAAGGCCTGGGACGTCCCCTTCGGCGACGGCACCGGCCGCTTCACCGAGCCGGCTCAGACCCCCGGCACCGCCGTCAGGACACCCGCCGTCACGGCCGCGCCGAGGGTGGCGTGGTCGGTGACGGTCTGGTCGGCGTAGGCGAGGGCGAAGTCGGTGACCGCGTGGTCGAAGGTGTCGGTGCCGCCCAGGTAGGCGGCGATGGCGATGCGGTCACCGGACCGGGCGTGGGCGCGCGCCAGGGTCGTACCGCACAGCGTGGCATAGCCGCGCAGGCCCTCCGGGTCCATGGCGGCGACCTCGGCGGAGCCCTTCATGTCGCGCAGCTGGCGCCAGTAGAAGGCGCGGCCCTGGGGGCCGGTCATCCAGCCGAGGAAGACGTCCCCGGCGGCCTGGAGCAGCCGCTGCCCGGCGACGACCCGGTGGCCGTGGTGGGAGTAGGGCCCGGTCGGCAGATGCTGCTCCAGCACGGATGTCCGGGCCTCCTTGATCTGGAGGAACAGCGGGTCGTCGACGTCCCGGCCGGCCAGCAGGACGATGAAGCAGCGGGTACCGACGCTGCCGACACCGACGACCTTGCGGGCCGCGTCGACGAAGCGGTAGCGGTCGAGGAGGAGGCGCCGCTCCCCGGCGAGGGTGGAGCGGTAGTCGCTGAAGGTCTTGCGCAGGGAGGCCATGTCGGAGGCGCCGGCGGGTTCCAGGAGCGGCGGGTCCTTGATGATGCGGCGCTGCCCGCCGGTCGTCTCGGTGAGCCGGCCGAGCGCGTGCAGGCTGGTGCGGCGCCGGGCCCGGGTGAGGGTGTCCTCGATCCGGCGCCGGCGGCGCACGGAGCGGGCCAGGGCCGTCAGGCCGTCGGTGTCGACCCGTTCGTACCAGACGGCGAGTTCCCCGAGCCCGGCCAGCCGCCGCATGGCGGTCCGGTACGCGGCCACGGCGGCCCGGGCGGCGGCACGGGCCGCGGGATCGCCGTGCCCGTTCTCGCGGGCGGCGACGGCGACGGACGCGGCGAGCCGTTTGACATCCCACTCGAAGGGCCCGGGGAACGTCTCGTCGAAGTCGTTCAGGTCGAAGAGCAGGGACCGCTCCGGGGAGGCGTAGAGCCCGAAGTTCAGCAGATGCGCGTCCCCGCAGAGCTGCACGGTGAGCCCGGTGTGCGGCTGGGCGGCGAGGTCGGCGGCCATCACGGCGGCCGCGCCGCGCAGGAAGGCGAAGGGCGAGGCGGCCATCCGCCCGTACCGGATGGGCAGCAGTTCGGGCAGCCGGTCGCGGCCCTGCCGCTCCAGTACGGCGACGGGATCGGGGCGGTCGACGGCGGGCAGCCAGAAGGCGTGGGCCGAGCGGGGGGCCCGCTTGCGGGCGGCCTTGCCGCGGGCGGCACGGTCGGCGGGTGTGGTCATACGGCGCTCCCCTCTGTCGACTGGCCCCCTCCGGCGACTTGTCCCCTCCGTCACCTGCTGATCGCAGTGAAAGGGAGATACCGGGGCGGCCGCATGCCGAGCCCGGCGAACAGGTGATTGTCAGTGGCGTCGGGCAGGATGCGGTCAGGAGTCCATGGGGAGGTCGGCATGAGCGGCGGGCGGCGGCACATCGGGGTGGCGGAGCGGCGCGCCCGGCTGGCGGTGCGCCACCGGCTGGCGGGCCCCGCGCGGGCGACGGCGCCGACGGAGGTCGCCGAGGCGCTGGTGGCGCTGCACGGCTCGGATCCGGCCACGGTGTACCTGGCGGTGGGGGCGCGGCTGGCCGAGGCGGCGAAGACCGTGCCGGAGACGGAACAGGCCCTGTACGAGGACCGCACCCTGGTGCGGATGCACGGCATGCGGCACACGGTGTTCGTCTTCCCCGCGGAGCTCACGGCGGTCGTCCACGCGTCGACGGGCCTGACGGTCGCCGCCCGCGAACGCGCCCACCTGCTGAAGGACATGGCACAGGCCGGCGCCCCGGACGCGGCCTGGCTCGCGGAGGTCGAGTCCGCGGCGCTGGCCGCGCTGGCCCGGCTCGGCCAGGCGACGGCGGCGGAACTGTCGGCCACCGAACCACGCCTGCGCGAGCAGTTCACGTACGCCGCGGGCAAGAGCTACGAGGGCGTCCACACCGTCTCCACGCGCCTGCTGAGGGTCCTGGGCGTGGAGGGCAAGGTGGTGCGGGGCCGCCCGCTGGGCTCCTGGACGTCCAGCCAGTTCCGCTGGGCACCGGCGCCGGACCATGCGGAGCTGGACCCGGCAGCGGCCCAGGCGGTCCTGCTGGACCGCTGGTTGCACGCCTGCGGCCCGGCCACGGAAGCGGACCTCAAGTGGTGGACGGGGTGGCGGGTGACGGAGGTCCGCCGCGCGCTGACCGCGATCGGAGCGCAGCCGGTGACGCTGGACGAGGGCGACACGGGGTACGTGACAGCCGGGGATCTGCCGCCGGTCACCGAACCGTCCCGCCCCTGGGCGGCCCTCCTCCCCGCCCTCGACCCGACGGCCATGGCATGGCAGCAGCGGGACTGGTACCTGCCGCCGGAGCTCCGGCCGCTGCTCTTCGACAGAAGCGGCAACGTGGGGCCGACGGTGTGGTGGAACGGGCTGGTGGTGGGCGGCTGGGCGCAGCGCCGGGACGGCGAGATCGTCTGGCGGATCCTCGATCCCGGCATCGGGAGAGAGGCCGAGCAGGCGATCGCGGCGGAGGCGGAGCGGCTGCGCGGATGGGTGGGCACGGCGAAGGTCACGCCGCGGTTCCGTACGCCGGTTGAACGGGAGCTGAGCGGGTGAGCGGGCCCGGGGGGCCGGGGGTGGGGACGCTTACCGGCGCTTGCAGGGTGCCGCTGCGCCCACCCGTGCCGCCCCAGCGGCACGACTGCCCGCAGGTGAGTTCTTTTAGGGGCGCGGGGAACTGCGCGAGCAACCCCCACCGGCCCGCAGCCGGACCACAAGGGCGCACCCCCGACGCGGGGGCCTGGGGGCGGCAGCCCCCAGCCGGCCAAGCGCCGGGCGCCGCCGCGAACACACGGCACCCGGCACCACCGGCTCACCGCGAATAGCGCATCAGGGCCCGCACCATGTGGCACGTCGTGTCCGACGGCGGATGGATGCCGATGCTCTCCGCCGTGCTCCGTATCGTCTCGTTGCGCGCCTGGTTGGGCAGGTAGACGCCGGAGTCGAGCAGGGCGATGGCGAGGCGCATGGCCTTCAGGCGGCGGTTGTGTGTGACATACCACTCTCGTGGCCGCCCGGCCGGCAGCGGGCGCTTCTCCGCCGGCGCGTACGGCGAGTCGAGCAGGACCGCACGCTTCGCGGTGGACTGGGTCGGCAGGGACTTCGGCTTCGGCTTCAGTGCGGCAGCGGGCACAGGCATCCTCCTGTCGCGGTCAGAGGGCCTCCGGACATCCCGGCGACTCTCTCGAACACTGCTTCCAGTGTACCGGCCGGGACTGACAACGAGACAGCCCGTAAAGGCACCGAACAGCCAGGTGGAGAAGGGTTTTTCAGGTGGGGCGCGATGTGCGTGAGGGGTTCCCACGACACTCCCCGAAATTCGAACAGAGCACTCCTCGACGGCGGCCCGCGTACCGTTCCCCGCATGGAGATCTGGATCAATCCCGCCTGCTCGAAGTGCCGCACCGCGATCGGTCTGCTCGATGCCGAGGGGGCCGAGTACACCGTCCGCCGCTACCTGGAGGACGTACCGACCGAGGACGAGATCAGGGCCGTACTGGAACGACTCGGGCTCGAACCGTGGGACGTCACCCGCACCCAGGAGGCGGTCGCCAAGGAACTGGGACTGAAGGAGTGGGCGCGGGACGCGAGCGCGCGCGACCGGTGGATCACAGCCCTCGCCGAGCACCCCAGGCTCATCCAGCGGCCGATCATCACCGCCGACGACGGCACGGCGGTCGTCGCCCGCACCGACGAGGCCGTACAGGAAGCGCTGGCCAGGAGCAAGAGCTGAACAGCGCTCAACTCAAGTGTGACGCAGGTTACTTCAGTGACTCCTGTAACCGCTGAGTAACGACGTTCGGCATCTCGTACCTACCGACGTACGCTCCCCCACCCCCCTTTGAGGAGGCGCGCATGTCGCGTAGGAGAACTCTCGGCGCCAAGAAGTCGATCGCACTGCTGGTCGGCGCCGCAGCCGTGGCCGGCGGCGGGGCCTTCGTCCTGGCGTCCACCTCGAACGCCTCGCAGACCTCGCCGAACGCGAAGACACTGTCGTCCGCCGCGGACTCGACCGTCTGCTCGGGGCTGGCCACGGCCCTCGGCAACAACCAGAAGTTCATCGCCGACCAGAAGGCGAACCCGGACGCCCAGTCGTCGGCCCGGATCGCCAACCGCGAGGCGGTCATCGCGCAGATCAAGGTGCAGCAGAAGGCGTCCGGCTGCGTCGTTGGGGAGTCGGCTCAGGGCTCCCAGGCGGCGAGCGGAACGCAGACGGGCCAGACCGGCCAGACCGCCACGGCAACACCCTCGAAGAGTGCGGCCACCGGCAACACCGGTAACACCGGGGGCACCGCCGCCTCCGGGCAGCAGGTCTGCAAGGGCTCGACCGTCACGCTCTCCGGCGAGGCCGGCACGCCGGCCGCCTCCAGCAACCAGTTCCCGGCGGGAACCACGCTGAAGGTCACCAACCTGGACAACAACAAGTCCACGACGGTGAAGGTCACGTCGGTCTCCGGCAGTTGCGTGCTGCTCAACAACGCGGCCTTCGAACAGGTCCGGGAACCCGGCAAGTTCCTGATCCGCCGTGCGCTGATCGAGAAGGTCGGCTGACCGACACCACGGGCCAAGGCACGGCCGCCGGCTTTCACGGAGGGAAAGCCGGCGGCCGCCGCGCAGGGGCAGGCACGGCGTCCGAATTGGGCTCCGTACCCCGCCCGCCCGGCTCTCACAACGTGAGTCGCGACACAGAACCACCAGGTAACACCGGGTTCACATTCGAGCAATGATCGGGAAATCGCCTGTTGACAGGCTGCCGGGCAACACCGAGGCGCCCCAGTGCCGTAGCGCCACTGCACCCGCAAGTGCGCCCGACCCACCCCGAAGGATGTGGCCCGTGACCTTCAAGGCTGAGTACATCTGGATCGACGGCACCGAGCCGACGGCCAAGCTGCGTTCGAAGACGAAGATCATAGCGGGCGCGCCCGCCGGTCTGGACGCGCTGCCGATCTGGGGCTTCGACGGGTCCTCCACGAACCAGGCCGAGGGGCACTCCTCGGACCGTGTGCTGAAGCCGGTCTTCACCTGTCCGGACCCGATCCGCGGCGGCGACGACGTCCTCGTCCTGTGCGAGGTCCTTGAAATCGACTTCACCCCGCACTCCTCCAACACGCGTGCCGCGCTGACCGAGGTCGCGGAGAAGTTCGCCGCGCAGGAGCCGATCTTCGGCATCGAGCAGGAGTACACCTTCTTCGACGGCTCCCGCCCGCTGGGCTTCCCCGAGGGCGGCTTCCCGGCCCCCCAGGGCGGCTACTACTGCGGTGTCGGCGCCGACGAGATCTTCGGCCGCGAGATCGTCGAGGCGCACCTGGACAACTGCCTGAAGGCGGGTCTGGCGATCTCCGGCATCAACGCCGAGGTCATGCCCGGCCAGTGGGAGTTCCAGGTCGGCCCGGTCTCCCCGCTGGAGGTCTCCGACCACCTGTGGGTGGCCCGCTGGCTGCTCTACCGCACCGCCGAGGACTTCGGCGTCTCCGCCACCCTCGACCCCAAGCCGGTCAAGGGCGACTGGAACGGCGCCGGCGCGCACACCAACTTCTCCACCAAGGCGATGCGCGAGGGCTACGACGCGATCATCACCGCCTGCGAGTCGCTCGGCGAGGGCTCCAAGCCGCTCGACCACGTCAAGAACTACGGCGCCGGCATCGACGACCGCCTGACCGGTCTGCACGAGACCGCCCCGTGGAACGAGTACTCCTACGGCGTCTCCAACCGCGGTGCCTCGGTCCGTATCCCGTGGCAGGTCGAGAAGGACGGCAAGGGCTACATCGAGGACCGCCGCCCGAACGCCAACGTCGACCCGTACGTCGTGACGCGGCTGATCGTCGACACCTGCTGCTCCGCGCTGGAGAAGGCCGACCAGGTCTGATCCGGCCACCCGGTTCCCGGAAGGGGCGTCCACCGATCACGGTGGACGCCCCTTCGGCGTTGTCAGTGGCGGATGCCATGGTGGGGGCATGGAGATCGACGAGGTGCTCGCCGTCAACGCCTGGACGGAGAGCGGGCAGACGTACGTGTGGAGTTCCCCGCAGGAGCTGCGGGAGGCGGTGCGCGGGCTCGGCGCCGCCGGGAACCGCTTCCTGGTCGCGCGGCGCATCCCGGACCTGCCCAGCGTGTTCGCGCAGATATGGCACCCGGAGGGCGGCGACTACCGCCTCGAACACCGGCGCGGCGCGGACGAGTTCTCGGGTACGGCCCTCATGGACCCGGAGCGGGCGGCGGACCTGCTCGTCGGCTGGGCGCGGGAGGAGGACGGCTGGGACGCGGGGGTCGCCTGGGAGCCGGTCGCCCTGCCGCCGCGCGGGGACGTGCCCGCGCTCGCGCCCGAGGTGGCGGCCCGCGCCGAGGAACAGGTGCGCGCGCTGCTCAGGGACGGATACCTGGGCATCGACCGGCTGGTCCAGGAGACCGTGTACCTGATGGAGGGCGGCGGCCAGGACGGCCCGCCGCCGGTCTCCTCCGCCCAGGCGCGGGAGATCGTGGAGCGGCTCTGGACGGAGCGGGTGGCGGAGCAGCGGGCGTGGACCGGGCTCACCGACCCGGACCGGCTGACGCGGGCGTTCGCGGCCCTGGAGCGCGCGGGCGTCGTCGCGCGCGAGGACTTCACCTGCTGCCGCTCCTGCGGAATGACCGAGATAGGCGCCGAGGCCGAGGACGCGGGCGGGGCGCGGGGGTTCGTCTTCTTCCACCACCAGGGCACCCGCGGCGCCGCCGAGGGCCACGGCCTCAGCCTCTACTACGGCGGTTTCGACGCCTCCGCCGGCACCACCACGGCCGTCGGCCGCGAGGTGGCCGCCGCGCTCGCCGCCGCGGGGCTGTCCGCGGTGTGGGACGGCAATCCGGACAAGGCGATCGAGCTGACTCCGCTGACCTGGCACAAACGCCTGGTGGGGTGAGGCGGGCAACGTCAACGTCATGCCAAGGAAGCGTCCAAGCAGTGAGAGGAGGGTCCTGTTTCCCGGCTGTGTCTGCTTCAATGGGCGCATGGCCAGCTTCCAGAAGTGCAGCGCGACGGGTCGCCAGGACCTTGAGCCGTTCTGGCCTTCCCGTCAGCACCATGACTTCGACCGGGTGTGTTGCCGCGCGATGAACGCGCGGGCCCTCTAAAGCCGTACACCCCGGCCTTCGGCCAGCGCGGAAAGCAGTACGTCCCCGCGGCGCGCCCGACCACGAATCGCGGCCGTCGCCTTCGACCGACTGACTCCTCGCGCGAAAGAGCTGACGTCTCATGGCGACCACTCGTTCTCTCTCCCCCGCCTCCGCCCTCGCCTCCTCCTCGCCCGGCCGGCACCGGCTGCGTGCCGTCGACCGGGACGAGGTCGTGGACATGGCCGACCTGCTGCCGCCGGGCGCCACCTGGCTGCCCGCCCCGCAGCACACCCTGCCCACCCTGCCGGGCCAGCCGCCGATGATCGGCTACCTGGTGCTGGTCCCGGCGGACCAGCAGCCGCCCTTCCTGCCGGTCGCGGTGCCGGACCCGCAGGAGCCGGCCCAGGAACCGGCCGCGACCGGCGCCCGGCCGCTCGTCACCGTCGACACCGTGGAGCGCACCGCCCAGGTCGACGGGCGTGAACTCGACCTCACCTACCTGGAGTTCGAGCTGCTCGCCCATCTGGTGGCGCATCCGGGCCGGGTGCACACCCGCGACCAGCTGGTCACCACGGTCTGGGGCTACGGCCATGTCGGCGACGGCCGCACGGTCGACGTCCATGTCGCCCGGCTGCGCCGCAAGCTCGGCGCGGAGCACCGCCGGGCGATCCAGACGGTCCGCCGGGTGGGATACAAGTACACCCCGCCGACGGGCCGCTGAGGGACCGTTGAGGGACCGCCGGCGGGCCGCCGACGGGCAGCTCCGCCCTCGGCTGAACCCCGTTGTGTCCGCCGTCCGCCGTGGGCACGATCAGCGGCATGAGGCTTCTGGTGCTGGGTGGTACGGAGTTCGTGGGGCGGGCCGTCGTCGAGGCGGCGCTGGGGCGCGGCTGGGAGGTGACCGTCTTCCACCGGGGCAGCCGCCGGCCCCCGTCCGGGGTGCGGTCGCTGCACGGCGACCGCACCGCGCCCGACGGCCTCACCGCGCTGGCGGACGGCACCGAGTGGGACGCGGTCGTCGACACGTGGTCGGCCGCGCCCCGGGCGGTGCGGGAGACGGCACGGCTGCTACGGGGCCGTGCCGGACGGTATACGTACGTGTCGAGCTGCTCGGTGTACGCGTGGCCGCGCCCGGCCGGGTACACCGAGGAGGCGCCGCTGGTGGAGGGAGCCTCGGCCGGCGCGGAGGCGACCGAGTACGCGCAGGACAAGCTGGGCGGTGAGCTGGCCGCCGAGGAGTCCTTCGGGGCGGACGGTTCGGTGCTGGTGCGGGCCGGGCTGATCCTCGGGCCGTACGAGAACGTCGGCCGGCTGCCCTGGTGGCTGGACCGGATCGCGCGGGGCGGGCCGGTGCTGGCGCCGGGCCCGTACGACCTGCCCGTGCAGTTCGTGGACGCCCGCGACCTCGCGGAGTGGACCCTGGGGGCGGTGGAGCGGGGCCTGTCGGGGCCGTACAACCTGGTCGGGCCGCCGGGGCACACCACGATGGGCGCGCTGCTCGAAGCCTGCCGGCGGAGCACCGGCTCGGACGCGGAGCTCCGGTGGACCGATGCGGAGGTGATCCTCGGCGCCGGGATCGAGCCGTGGGTGCAGTTGCCGGTGTGGGTGCCGGCGGACAGCGAGTTGCACGACGGGGTCCATGGCCTGGACGTGTCGCGGGCGGTGGCGACGGGGCTGCGGTGCCGGGCGGTGGAGGAGACGGTGGCCGACACGTGGCGGTGGCTGCGGGGCCTCGACGGGGCGGCGCCGGTGCGGGCGGGGATGGGGCTCGACCCCGATGTCGAGGCGCGGGTGCTTGGAGTGGGGCGGATCGGGTCGTGAGCAGGGTGCGGGCCGGTGGGGGCTTGTCGCGCAGTTCCCCGCGCCCCTGAAGGGGCGCTACAGCCCCCGGGTGTATCCAGCACCACCCCCTGACATGGGGCTTCGGGCCAGTGACCCGGTCCTGGGAGGTTCGGGAGACTGGTCGCATGACGACGAACACAGACAGCGGGGGCTTTCGTGCCAGGGTGCGGGAGACCGTGCTCGCCGCCGTGCGGGGGCTGGTGCTGGCGTTGGTGATTCTGCCGGTCTCGGTGCTCTGCTTCGTGCTGGTCGCGGTCTCGGTGGCGCTGATCCCGATCGGGGTCGGGCTCGTCACCACGCCGTGGCTCCTGGGCGGGGTGCGGGACGTGGCGGACGTGCGGCGGCGGCTGGCGTTCGAGTGGTGCGGGGTGCGGATCCGGTCGGCGTACCGGGCGGTCCCGGCGGACGCCAACCCGTGGGCCAGGACCTTCGGGATGCTGCGCGACCCGCAGGTCGGGCGGGACGTGCTGTGGCTGTGCGTCGACATGACGGCAGGGTTCGTGACCGCGCTGCTGCCGGCGGTGCTGCTGTTCTATCCGTTCGAGGGGTTCGCTTTGCCCACCGGGCTGTGGCGGGTGCTGGGCGAGGGTGAGACCTACTGGTACGGCTTCGTGCCGGTCAGCGGTCAGGCCACCGCATTCGGCGCCGCCGCGCTCGGCGCCGTCATCCTGGTCGCCGCCTTCCGCTGCACCCCCGCCCTGCTGACCGCCCACTTCCGGCTCACCCGTGCCGTCCTCGACCCCGGACAGGGCGAACTCGTCGAGCGGGTGCGGGTGTTGACGGAGACCCGGAAGGACGCGGTGGACACCTCGGCGGCCGAGCTGCGCCGGATCGAGCGGGATCTGCACGACGGGGCGCAGGCCCGGCTGGTGGCCATGGGGATGGACCTCGGGACGATCGAGATGCTTCTGGACAAGGATCCGGAGAAGGCCAGGCAGCTGCTCGCGCAGACCCGGCAGGCGTCCGTGGAGGCGCTGGGCGAGCTGCGGGACCTGGTCCGGGGCATCCATCCGCCGGTGCTGGCCGAGCGCGGGCTCGGGGACGCCGTACGGGCGCTGGCGCTGCGGCTGCCGGTGCCGACGGAGGTGTCGGTGGAGCTGCCGGGGCGGGCGGACGCGCCGGTGGAGTCGGCGGCGTACTTCGCGGTGAGCGAGGTGCTGACCAACGCGGTCAAACACTCCGGAGCCGACCGGATCCGGGTGGACCTGCATCACGTGGCGGAGGGCGGCGGCATGCTGCGGATCTCGGTCACCGACCACGGCAGGGGCGGCGCGGTGGTCGGCGCCGGTTCGGGGCTCGCCGGGGTGGAGCGGCGGCTCGGTACATTCGACGGCGTCCTGGCCGTCAGCAGCCCCGCGGGCGGTCCCACCATGGTCACCATGGAGATTCCGTGCGCGTTGTCCTAGCCGAAGACCTGTTCCTGCTGCGCGACGGACTGGTCCGGCTGCTGGAGGCCCATGACTTCGAGATCGCGGCCGCCGTCGAGTCCGGCCCCGAACTCGCCCGCGCGCTGGCCGAGTCGGAGCCGGACGTGGCCGTGGTCGACGTACGGCTGCCGCCCACGCACACCGACGAGGGGCTGCAGTGCGCGCTCACGGCGCGGCGGGACCGGCCGGGGCTGCCGGTGCTGGTGCTCTCCCAGCACGTGGAGCAGCTGTACGCGCGGGAGCTGCTGGCGGACGGCAGCGGCGGGGTGGGCTATCTGCTGAAGGACCGGGTGTTCGACGCGGAGCAGTTCGTGGACGCCGTACGGCGGGTCGCGGCGGGCGGTACGGCCATGGACCCGCAGGTGATCCAGCAACTGCTGTCCCGGCGGGCCGACGACCGGCCGCTGGGGGGCTTGACACCGCGGGAACTGGAGGTCCTGGAGCTGATGGCACAGGGCCGGTCGAACGCGGCGATCGCCGGGCAGCTCGTCGTCACGGAACGGGCCATCGCCAAGCACACCTCCAACATCTTCACCAAACTGGGACTTGAGGTGTCGGACGATGACAATCGGCGCGTCCTCGCGGTGCTCGCCTACCTTGACCGCGACCGCTAATTTTCCAGAAATTGCCCTGCTCAAACGGCAGTTGTGCCCCAAGTGCGTAACAAATCTCTGATGAATTTGTGAGGCGGCTGAACACGTCTGAGGCGACCTGCGTATGAGAGGACGCCGCTTCACTCCTGTCGGGCGCCTCGATGCCGCCCCGCAAGGAAGGTCTGAGGAGTTCCATGGGACGCAACATACGCAAACGCCGTTCGCCGCTGACCGTCAAGGTCATAGCCGCATCGGCGGCCGTAGCACTCGGCGGGGGCGGGCTGCTCTATGCGCAGATGAACGCTTCGGCTCACGAGTCGAACAACTCGGCGCAGAACTACACCAAAGCCGCCGCCGCCTCCGCGGTCGCGACGATCTCCTGCCCGGACGTCGGCCAGAAGCTGACGAACGTGCCCGCCAAGGCCAAGCAGGGGGTGGCGACGGAGCTGGCGAACCTCGACAAGCAGATCACCGAGGCCTACGCCCGGCTCGCCTCCACCCGTCAGGCGCAGGCGAACGACGCCAACTTCGTGCAGAACGCGATCGTGGGCCCCCTGAAGGAGAAGCGGGCGGCCACGATCAACCGGATCAGGCTCGACATCACGCGGGTCGGTGGCACCTTCGACAACTCGCTGTCGCAGCTCGCCGCCTGCACCACGCAGTCCGCCAACCAGACCACCGCCGGACAGGGCAACAACAACGGTGGTCAGAACAACAACGGGAACACCGGCCAGGCCAGCGCCGCCCCGAGCGCCAGCGCCAGTGCCCCGGCCAACATCGGCGGGCAGGCCGGCAACGGCCCGGTCGCGGCCGACTTCGTGGACATCACGAAGGTCGCGCCGAACGTCCTGTCCAAGCCGGCGAAGACCGGTCAGGCCTCGACCGGCACCTTCACCACCCGTTGTGGTACGAACCAGAACAAGAACCACAACACCGACAACGTCATCGTGGCGCCCGGCGTGACCAACGGCGCGCACCACCTGCACGACTACGTCGGCAACCAGAAGGTCAACGCGTTCGCCACCAACGACTCGATGCTGGCGGCGCCGAGCTCCTGCCAGAACCAGAGCGACCTGTCGTCGTACTACTGGCCGGTCGTGCGTGTCCAGGACGGCTCGCAGGACTTCGACCAGAACGCGGACGGCGGTGGCAAGGAAGGCAACGTCGGCAAGATCCTGACGCCGGTCCAGGCGCAGATCAAGTACGTCGGCAGCCCGGCCAGCAAGGTCGTCGCGATGCCCCAGTTCCTGCGCATCATCACCGGTGACGCCAAGACCACCACCAACGGTCTGGCCAACGCCAACGCGCACTGGAGCTGCACCGGCTTCGAGAACAAGGTCCAGCTGACGACGCAGTACCCGATCTGCCCGCAGGGCAGCAACGTGGTCCGGACGTTCGCCTTCCAGAGCTGCTGGGACGGCGTCAACATCGACAGCGCCAACCACCGTACGCACGTGGCCTTCGCGGACCCGGCGAGCGGCGTCTGCGGGAACGGCTTCAAGGCGATCCCGCAGCTGACGATGCGTCTGGTCTACAAGATCACGCCCCCCACCCTCCAGGCGGACGGCACGGTGAAGAACGCCTTCGCGGTGGACGGCTTCCCGGAGCAGCTGCACAAGCCGTCGACCGACCACGACGACTTCATCAGCGTCACCAAGAACAACCTGGCGGCGACGATCGCCAACTGCATCAACACCGGCAAGAGGTGCCAGTGAGCAGTAGCTAGCCGGTAACACGGAGCGGGCGGTGGGAATCTCCCACCGCCCGCTTTCGTATGTGCCGCGGACCTCAGCCGGTGTGCTTGCTGTGGTCGGTGCCGATCTCCTCCTCGCCGCCCAGCGTGGTCTGCAGCGCCTTGACGACCTTGTCGGTGCCGACGGCGACCCACTTGCGGCCGACGAGGTAGAAACCGCCGTAGTCCTTGGCGTCGTTGATCCACTCGCGCTGGCCGCGGTCGGTGGCGAAGGTGGCGAAGACGAACTTGCCGGCGGAGACCTTGCAGATCGCCTGGCGGACCTCGTCGGAGTCGATCTGCATGTCGGGGGTGCACTTCACCTTGGCGGCCAGGCTCTCCAGGCTGCCGGTCGCGGTGACCGGGATCTTCGCCTCCGCCTTGCCGTCTCCGGATCCACAGCCCGCCAGCGCCAGGGCGGCCACGGCGCCCGCCGCGGCGAGCATCGGTCGGGTCAACCTCATCTGTTCCTCCGGTCGCGTTGCCGGCCCCGGTGCCTTCAGGGGCCCGTCCCCTTCGATACGGCTGCGGGGCGCGAAGCACTCACATCGGCTCACATCGTGCGGACACCGCAGTGTCACCCTTGTGGCGGTGACCAACCAACGGGTCGCTCGTTCTTCAGGACGTGCAGTCACAGGATGTAGCCCAGCGTCACGCAGCCGCCTCCGCCGGAGCCCCGCATCCGGCCGTCGATGTCGAGCAGGCCGAGGCCGCGCTCGTCGAGCACTATCCCCGGCTGGTCCGGCTCGCCTACCTGGTGCTGCCGCCGGGGCTCGCGCGCGGCCGCCGCGTCCTGACCGCGCACTCCCTGGTCCAGCGGGCCCTGCCCCGCGGCCGCAGGCAGGTCCCGGTGATCCCGGCCCAGGCGAACGGGCGGCAGACCGACCCCGGGTACTCGCTGGTCCGGCTCGAAGTGGTGCGTACGGCGCTGGAGGCGGGCCGGCCGCTCCGGCTGACCGCGTGGCCCAAGCGCGCCCAGCTGCCGCCGCTGCTCCCCCAGGTGTGGGGCCTCAGGCTCTTCCCGCGTTCCGGGGGCGCCGACGAACTCGCCCTGGACCAGCGGCTCGCCGGCCTCTCCGGCCCGGCCCGCGCCGCCTACGCGCTGCGCGGCCTGGAACAGCTCCCCGACGGCGACGTCCGCAGGATCCTGCGGGCGGTCGGCGTCGAGCACCCCGAGGGCGCGCTCGCCGAGGCGAACGGCGTCCCGGCCGAGTATCCGCTGCTCGACTCCCCCGAGTTCGACCCCTGTTCGCTGCAGGCCCGGCCCACCGACCTGATGCGCCGCCGCCAGCACACCAAGGCCGCGCTCGCCGCCGCTGCCGCCCTCGCGGTGTGCGGGGCGCTGGTCGCGCTGCCGGGCGGCGGCTGGGGCGCCGACGGCGCGGCCGCCCCGGTGTACGCGCAGAACCCGGCCGCCCAGGCCGCCCTGGACCCGGCCCGGCTGGCGAAGGTCCCGGCCACCGCCTGGCAGACCGCCGCGCGCACCGACTTCTCCGTCTGGCCGGCCCGCGGGGCCCTCACCGGCGACACCGCGCTGCTGCGCCGCGCCCTCGCCGTCTGGGCCCGCCCCGGCGACACCGTCCGCGTCTCGGCGACCCCCGGTACCCAGACCGGCGGCCCGGCAGGACCGCCCCAGCTGCTGTACGCGGGCGTGGTCGACAGCGCCCGGGTGGTGGTCTTCTACGACGGTCTGCGCATCGCCCGCTACGCCGAACCGAAGGACGGCACCGAGGGCGCCGCCCTGGACTTCGCCCGTGTCGACGGCGCGACCGGGGCGGAGGCGAGCGCCCTGGTCCTCGGCCGCGCCGACGGCAACGTCCGCTATCTGACGGCGCCCTGGGTGACCAAGGCGGCCGAGCGGGACCTGATGAAGCCGACCGCGGGGGCGATGGACCTCGGGCTGGCCGACGGGGTGACCGGGCCGCAGGCGAGCTCCGCGCTGCAGCAGGGGGCGTGCACGTCCTGGAACGTGCTCCAGCTGACCGACGCGCAGGGTGTGCACCTCGCGACCGACCTGGGCGAGCTGGTGCCGGCCCGGCTCACCGCCGGGCGGCCCGGCGAGACCGGCGAGGCCTCGGGGGCGGCGGCGCTGCGCGACTGGGCGCCGTTCGCCTGCTCGCTGGCCGCGGAGCGGTCGGCCGGGGTGCGCAGTGTCAACGCGTGGGCGTTCGCCGAGCAGCAGCTGCCGGACGCCGGCGGCACCGGGTCGTGGGTGTGCACGCGTGCCGAGACCTGGCGGGGCGACGGGACCGTGGCGCTGGCCCAGTTCCGGACGCCGGGCAGCCGGTACGGGGCGGTCGCGGCCAAGGGGACCGATGTGACGGCCTGCGGTCCGCGCGATCCGCAGGTGCTGGCCGGGGTGTTGTGGAAGTCTGAGGGCGGCCAGTGGTACCTGCTGGCCGCGGGCGGCCGCGACACCGCGTCGATCCGGGCGACCGGCGGGGTCACGGCGTCGGCGCAGGGGACGCAGTTGGTGGCCAAGGCGAAGCAGGGGGCGCAGGCCGAGCTGGAGGGGACGCTGGTGGATGGCGGCGAGGTCAGCGGGTTGCGGTGAGTCCGGCACCGCCGGTGCGCGCCGTCGTGGTTGATCGCCGTTGCGGCGGAGAGAACTTCTTGTCGGAGGCGGGAGGGACAGTCTCTTGCTGACGCTCGCGTAAATAAGGTCCGCCCGAGGTCTTCTCAGGCCACCTACCCGTCAGTACATTGACGCCATGTCCAACAAGCAGCCGCAGCCGGTGCAGTCCGAGCACATCGCGCTCAAGGCCCGCAACGTGTCCTTCGCCTGGAAGGACACCCCCCTGCACTGGGTGCCCGGCGATCCCTTCGCCACGCACACCATCAACGTGCTGCACATGCTGCTGCCCGCCGGCGAGCGGTGGTTCGTGCACGTCTACAAGCAGGTGCTGCCCCTCATCCGCGACGAGCGGCTGCGCGAGGACGTCATCGGGTTCATCGGGCAGGAGGCGATGCACTCCCAGGCCCATGACGAGGTGCTGCCCCACCTCAGGGAACAGGGGCTCGACCCGACGCCGTACACCGCGCAGGTCGACTGGTTCTTCGAGAAGCTGCTCGGCGACCGGACCCTGCCGCCCGGGAAGGCCAGGCGCTGGTGGCTCCTCGAACGGGTCGCGCTGATCGCGGCCATCGAGCACTACACCGCCTTCCTCGGCGACTGGGTGCTCAACGCCGAGGAGCTGGACCGGCGCGGCGCCGATCCGATGATGCTGGACCTGCTGCGCTGGCACGGCGCCGAGGAGATCGAGCACCGGTCGGTCGCCTTCGACCTGTTCCTGCACGTCGACGGCAGCTACCGGCGCCGGGTGCGGACCTGGGCGACGGCGTTCACGGCGATCGTGTTCCTGTGGCAGCGCGGCGCCCGCTTCTTCATGGCGAACGACCCGACGCTCGCCGAGGGCCGGGCCCGGCTCCGGGACTTCCATCTCGCCGGCCGGCGCGGCACGCTCCCCACCACCGGCGACATGCTGAGGTCGATCCCGACGTACCTGAGCCGCGGCTACCACCCCTCCCAGGAGGGCTCCACCGCCCAGGCGGTCGCCTATCTGGCCTCCTCCCCCGCCGCGCTGGCCGCCGAGAAGGAGGGTGCGTGATGCCCAGGCTGCGGACCGTCGTCGCCGTCGCGGGCGCCGCGCTGCTCGTGAAGCGGGCCCTGCGCCGCCGTATCGAGGCCTCTCCGCTGTGGCCGATGCCGGCCCTGGATCCGCCGACCTCCGGGCAGCCGCGCGCACGGACGTTGCGGCTGCTTGTCGCCTCGCGCCGGACGATCGCCGACGGGGTCGTCCAACTGCGTCTGGAGGGCGGGCGGTTGCCGGGCTGGGAACCGGGTGCCCATCTCGACGTGGTCCTGCCGTCCGGGCTGGTCCGGCAGTACTCGCTCTGCGGGGATCCGGCCGACACCTCGTCGTACACGATCGCCGCCCGGCTGGTCGCGGACGGGCGGGGCGGTTCGCGGGAGGTCCACGAGCAGATCGCGGAGGGCATGGAGCTGGAGGTGCGCGGGCCGCGCAACCGTTTCCCGCTCGTCGAGGCCGGGTCCTATGTGTTCGTGGCCGGAGGCATCGGGATCACGCCGGTCCTGTCGATGGTGCGGGCCGTGCCGGAGGGGGTGGCGTGGCGGCTGCTGTACTGCGGGCGGAGCCGCGGGTCCATGCCGTTCCTGGCGGAGTTCGCCGGGGACGACCGGGTCACGGTCGTCGCGGAGGACGAGGACGGGCGCCCCGACCTCGACGCGCTGACCGTCCCGGAGGGCGCGGCGGTGTACTGCTGTGGTCCGGAGGGGCTGATGGCGGCGGTGGCGGAGCGGTTCCCGGCGGTCCGGCTCGAACGTTTCGCGCCGCGCGCCGAGACCGGCGGCAACCACGCCTTCGAGCTGGAACTCCGGCGCAGCGGACGGACGCTGACGGTCCCGGCCGACTCGTCGGTGCTGGCCGCGGTACGGGCGGAGCTGCCCGACACGGCGTACTCCTGTGCGCAGGGTTTCTGCGGGACCTGTCAACAGCGTGTGCTGGAAGGGGAAGTGGAACACCGCGACGAGCTGCTGACGGACACGGAGCGTGCCGGATCGATGCTCATCTGTGTATCGCGGGCGCGAAGTGGGAGACTTGTGCTGGATCTGTGAACACCTGTGAAGGGTCGGGTCCGTGGGAGGCCGGATCCGATCGGTAAGGTGTTCGCATGACAACCGGGGTACGCCGCAGGATGGGAGTCGAGGAGCGGCGGCAGCAGTTGATCGGCGTCGCCCTCGAACTGTTCAGCCGTCGCTCGCCCGACGAGGTCTCCATCGACGAGATAGCCTCGGCCGCGGGCATCTCGCGGCCGCTCGTCTATCACTACTTCCCCGGCAAACTCAGCCTGTACGAGGCCGCGTTGAAGCGTGCCTCGGAGGATCTCGCGGGCCGCTTCGCGGAGCCGCACGAGGGCCCGCTCGGGGCCCGGCTGCTGCGCGTGATGCGCCGCTTCTTCGACTTCGTCGACGAACACGGGCCCGGCTTCGCCGCGTTGATGCGCGGCGGCCCCGCGGTCGGCTCCTCGGCGACCAACGCGCTCATCGACTCCGTACGGCAGGTCGCCTACGAGCAGATCCTCTCCCACCTCGACATCACCGAGGCCCCGGCCCGCCTCGAACTGGTCATCCGTTCCTGGATCTCGCTCGCCGAGTCGACGGCACTGATCTGGCTGGACGGGCGGCGCATTCCGCGCGGCGAGCTGGAGGTGCAGCTCGTCCATGACTTCGCGGCGCTGACGGCGGTGAGTGCGGCGTACGACGAGGAGATGACGGCGCTGGTGAAGCGGATGGTCCAGGACGAGCCGACCGACGGCCCGTTCGCAGACCTCGCCGCCCGACTGATCGCGTTGGCGGGCTAGCCCCCCGGTACGGGCCGTTGGACGGCTGCGGCGCCGTGGGGGCTGGTCGCGCAGTTCCCCGCGCCCCTTACGGGGCCTCAGGCAGCGCCCCCGAAGGGGCGCGGGGAACTGCGCGACCAGCCACGACGGCGCGCCAGCCGAACAACCGGCAGAAGCAGAGCTAGCCCTCGTACTTCCGGTACGACGGGTCCAGGTCCCGTACCTCTGCCGACGCGTGCAGGACGAACCCGTCCGGCTTCAGGTACTCCCGCAGCAGCTCCAGGGTCGTCTCGGTCAGCTTCGCCTTGGTCTCGTCGGTGCGGCCGGCGAGCAGGCCGAAGGTGACGTGCACGATGACGTGCGCCCCCTCGGTGTCATAGCCGAAGGCGGTCGCGTCGGCGGCGCGGAAGAGCGTCTTGCAGGCCTCGGGCTTGGCCGCCGCGATCTCGACGACGGCGCTGTGCAGGGCCCTGGCGAAGCCCTCCCGGTCGAAGGCGGGGCCCGCCGTGGCGGTGTAGTCGACGGTGATCTGCGGCATCAGCGCTCCTGTTCTACGGCTGCTGAGGGCCAGCCTAGTTCGCCAGGCTCAGCGCCAGCAGGGCGACGTCGTCCTCGCGGTCCCGGCCGAAGCAGGTGAGGAGGGTGTCGCACAGGGCCTCCAGGCCGGGCAGGGCACCGCCGGCGGCGGCCCGGAGGTGTTCCATCGAGACCGCGAGGTCGGTGCCGCGGGTCTCGATCAGGCCGTCGGTGACCATGAGGAGCCGGTCGGTGGGTTCGAGGACCAGCTCGGTGGGCGGCGGGTGCGGCAGGCCCACCCCGAGCAGCGGACCGGACGCCTTGACGTACTCGGCGCTGCCGTCGTCACCCAGTATCAGCGGCGGGATGTGGCCCGCGTTGGCGATGCGGGTGCGCCCGGTCCCGGGATCGATCAGGGCCAGGCAGACGGTGGCCGTGACATCGGCGTGGTAGTGCCGCAGCAGCTGGTCGAGCCGTTCGGCGAGCGCGGCCGGGTCGCTCTCGGTGAGGCAGTAGGCGCGCAGCGCGTGCCGGAGTTCGACCATGACGGTGGCCGCGTCCAGCGAGTGACCCACGACGTCTCCCACCGCGGTGAGCACCCCGTCGCCGACCCGGAGCGCGGCATAGAAGTCGCCGCCGATCTCCGTCTCGTGCGAGGCGGGTTCGTAGCGCACCGCTATGTCGACGCCCGGCAGCTCCGGCAGCTGGTGCGGACGGGGCAGGAAGCTGTGCTGGAGGGTGAGCGCGACATGCCGCTCCACCTGGTACATGAGCAGGGGCTCGGCGGCGAGCGCGGTGGCCTGGGCCAGCCGGGCGAGCAGCGCCTCGCCCTCGGGGCTGACCCGGCGCAGCCCGCGGGTGGGCGTGGCCAGGCAGACCGGTGCCTTGCCGTCCTGGGTGAGGACGAGCGCCAGCCGGGCGTCGTGCTGCACTCCGGGCCGGAAGAACCCGGCGGGCCACAGCGGCGCCGGCACGGTGGTGATCCGCACCCCGGACTGACCTTTGGTGAGCCGCCGCAGCAGGGCGCGCACGGTCCGGTGTGCGTCCTCGTCGGGCAGCACGAGCGAGGTGCGCTCCCGGTACAGGCCCCGGTACAGCTCGTCGTCCTGGTCGAGGACGAAGACGGCGGCGGGGCAGCCGAGGAGCCGGGCGGCGCCGTCGGCCGCGGCGTCGGCGAGTTCGTGCAGCGAGCGGGCCGCCTGGATGGTGACGATGGTCTCCGACAGCAGCCGCAGCCGCCGTACCAGCGCCTGGTCGTCGGCGCGCAGCCGGGCGGCGCGCACCGCGGCCCGGACCGCGGCCTCGATGTCCTCCGGCTCGGCGGGCACCGTCAGATAGGCCTCGGCCCCCGAGTCCAGCCCCGGGCAGCGGTCCGCGGGTACGACGGAGAGCGCGGAGAAGTGCACGACGGGCAGACCGGCCATGTGCGGCCGCGCCTTGAGCCGGCGGCACAGCTCGAAGCCGCTCATGTCCGGCAGGTGCACGTCGATGAGGGCCACGTCGGGCAGATTGCCCTTGCGCCGCCGTACGTCGAGTTCGCCGAGCGCCTCGCGGCCGCCGGTCACCGCGACGACCTCGTGACCGGCCCGGCGCAGCACGCTGCCGATCGCGTAGCGGCTCGCGGCCGTGGCGTCCACGACCAGCACGGTCGTGTCTGTCAGCTTGCCGTTGACGTCCATCTTCCCAGCCCCTGGACAACACCGGTGGGGCGGGCCCGGTGCCGGGCCCGCCCCACCAAGGTAAGGCCACTGTCACGTGGTCCGGGAGAACACCGCCACCGTGCGCCCCGGAACGGTGAACGTACCCGTTTCCCGCTCGTACGAAGCGGACTTGACGACGGAGTCCGCGCCCGAGGCCTGCACCGGGTGCAGCCGGTAACCGGTTCCGGCCAGGGTGCCCACCCGCTGCTCCTGCCGCTCCGGGCTCGCGTTGAACACGACGACCAGGTCACCCAGTTCCATGGTGATCACCCCGGGCGTCTCGTCCTTGCCGGAGAGCGGGAAGGAGAGCTCCGACTGCACCTGCGCGGCCGTGCCGAGCGAGAACGCCTTGTCGGTCGTCCGGATCCGCAGCAGGTCCTGGTAGGCGGCGGAGGTACCGTCGATCTGCGGGCACCCGACCTTCACCGAGGTCAGCAGCGGCTTCGCGTAGGACCACTTGGACTGGTTGTCGGCGGCCGTCGGCAGCCCGCGGCCGAAGCCGTTGCCGTCGGCGCAGTTCCAGTGGATGGCGTTGAACCAGTCGCCGCTGTCGAAGGAGTTGCGGTCAAGGGACTTGGAGCGCAGCAGGTCGGTGCCGGCCTGGGAGAGCGAAGGCCCCTGTGAGAGGGCGGCCGTGGCCATCGCCAGGACCTGCATCCGGGCCCGGTCGGACGCGGAGGTGCCGGCCGGCAGTTTGTACGTCAGCGCGTCGAACAGTGACTCGTTGTCGTGGGCGTCGACATAGGCGAGGGCGTCGCCGGGCGCGTCGGCGTATCCGGCGGGCGAGCCGTTGTAGTCGATCTCGGCGCCGGTGACCTCCTTGCCGTCGGTGTCGGTGAACCGGTACTTGGCGAGGTTGCCGGTCAGCCCGACCTTGATCAGGTCCTGGTAGTGCAGGAGTCGGGCCTTCTGCTCGGCCTCGGTGCCGTTGGCCGTCGAGGAGTTGGGGTCGGTGTAGAGGCCGGACGCGAAGCCCTGGATGCCGGGGTCGTCGTCGAAGGGGCTGCCGCCGCGCACCGCGTCCCGGGCGCGGTCGGAGAAGGTGGCGATGCCGGTACCGGCCATGTTCTGCTGAGTGGCCTGGACGAACCGGGCGTCATTGGCGACCTCGCCGAAGTTCCACCCCTCGCCGTACAGGATGATCTTCTTGCCGTCGACGCCGTGCTTCTTCAACGTCAGCGCGTCGAGCGCCTTCCGGACGGCCAGGATGTTGGCCTTCGGGTGGTGGCCCATCAGGTCGAAGCGGAAGCCGTCGACCTTGTACTCCTTCGCCCAGGTGACGATCGAGTCCACCACCAGCTTGCCCATCATGGCGTTCTCGGGCGCGGTGTTGGCGCAGCAGGTGCTGTTGGCGACGCTGCCGTCGGCGAGCAGCCGCTGGTAGTAGCCGGGCACGATCTGGTCGAGGACGGAGGTGTCCGCCTCGCCGCTGGCCGCCGTGTGGTTGTAGACGACGTCCATGACGACCCGCAGCCCGTCGTCATTGAGCGACTTGACCATCTTCCGGAACTGCACGGTACGCGCGGTGCCGTCCGGGTCGGTGGCGTACGACCCCTCGGGGACCGTGAAGTGGTACGGGTCGTAACCCCAGTTGTAGGCGTCCTTCGCGGCGACCGCCGAGACGCACTCCTGCTGCTTCTCCGAGTCGGCGGGGTAGGAGGCGAGGTCGCAGTCGGGGCTCGCCTGGTCGGACTTCTTCTCGGGCACGGTGGCGAAGTCGAAGACCGGGAGGAGATGGACGTAGGAAGTCCCGGACTTGGCAAGGGCCTTGAGGTGCTTCGAGCCGTCGCTGCCCTTGTCGGTGAAGGCGAGGTAGGTGCCCCGGTCCGCGGCCGGGACCGTGGAGTCCGCCACCGAGAAGTCCCGGACGTGCAGCTCCTGGATCTGGGCGTCCTTCATCGGTACGGCCTTGGGCTTGGTGTAGGTCGACCAGCCGCCCGGGGTGAGGGACTTGTCGTTCAGGTCGACGACGAGGCTGCGCTCCGAGTCGGCGGTGAGGGCGACCGAGTAGGGGTCGGTGACCTTGTTGGTGACGACCTTCCGGACAGTGGGCGCCCACACCTTCACGACGTACCGGTAGGGCTTGTTCTTCCAGGACGCGGGGCCGGTGACGGACCAGACGCCGGTGGCGGAGTCGCGGTGCATCGTCTTCAGCGAGCCGTCGAGTTCGAGGGCGACGCTCTGCGCGGTCGGCGCCCACACGGAGAGGGTCGGTTTTCCGTGGTGGAAGACCGGGCCGAGGGCGGCCTTGGCGGCCGTCGCGTACACGTCGTCGAGCACCCCGGCGATCTGCACGCCGGTCGCGGCCAGCACGGCCCCGTTCGAGGCTCGTTGGGAGGCGACGAGCTGTCCGCCGAGCGCCTGGCGCACCCGGTCCCGGTCGCGCGGGTCGACCGACCAGGCCGTGTAGTCCTTCAGGTAAGGGAACTCGGCCTTCTGGGCGTCGGTGAGGGTGGTCTTCGTCAGCCGCAGCCACCGCTCGTCGTCGCTGGTCAGCGTCCCGTCCTTGACGGCGACCGAACCGTCGCGGGAGTAGACCAGCTGGGTGGAGACCGCGCCGTCGACGCCGTCCCAGGCGACCGTGTTCCGGTCGATCCAGACCGCCTTGGAGGTGGACAGGTCGAGCGCGGCCGCGCTGCCGGCGGGCTGCGGGAGCAGGTGCTTGTCCTGGCCGTTCAACAGCCACACCTCGTAGCCGTCGGACTTGAGGTCGAGGGACTGGTCGGCGGCGAGGTCCTTCTCGTCGCCCTTGTGGATGATGTAGCTGAGGCTGGTGGCGCCCTCGGTGAGCGGTACCTCGAAGACCGCGCCATAGGCGTCGGTCCGCACCGGCTTCAGGGGGTTCGACCAGTCGGTGGGGTTCGCGGCGCCCGTCCAGACGTGCAGGCCCCAGCCGTCGTAGTCCCCGTCGGCGCGGTGGTAGTGGATGACCGCCTTGGTGGTGTCCTGGGCGGGGTAGTCGGGCCTTGTCGTGCGTACGTCCGCCTTCCCCTGCTCGATCCAGACCTCGCCCGTCTTGGTGACGTCGATGGAGCGGTCGGCGGAGACGTCCTTGTTGCCGTCCTTGTCGACGACGAGGAAGCCGACGTTCGTGGCGCCGGGCTTCAGCTTGACGTAGGCGAAGGCGCCGTACGCGTCGCGGCCGACGAAGGGGTGGCCGGCGGGCCAGGTGGTCGCCTCGCCGTCGGCGAGGTCGCCCCAGGCGTACAGGCCCCAGTTGTCGTAGTCGCCGTCGGTGCGCTTGTAGTGGACGACCGCGTAGTCCCGGGAGGAGGCGGTGGGCGTCTCGGCGACGGGCGGGGTGCCGCTGGTGCTCTCGGCCAGGGCACTGGAGATGCGCCCGGCGGAGTCGACGACGACCGCCTTGTAGCGCAGGGCGGTGCCGGCCGGGAGATCCTTGGCGAGGGTCTGGGTGACCTTGTAGGGGGCGTGGTCGGCGGAGCCGAGGGTGGTCCACCTGCCGTTGCCGGTCTGGGCGGCGAAGACGACGCGGTCGAGCTGGCCGCCGGTGACGTTCGCGGTGAGGTCGACGGTGCCGGTGGCGCCGGCGGCCGGGGCCTGGAGGGTGATCGTCGGGGCGGTGGCGGGCTTGTCGAGGGGGCCGGCCGCCTTGTAGACGACGGCGGACTCGGCGGGGACGGTGACGGTCACGCGGTTGTCCGTACCGGAGGCGACGGTGCCGTCGGTGCCGTAGAGCGCCCGGTAGCGCATGCCGGCGGAACCGGTGGCGAAGGTCGCGGTCTGCGCCGTACCGGCGTTGTTGAGGGCGACGACGTACTCCTGGCCGGTCCCCGCGTCCGTCCGGGTGAAGGCGTAGACGCCGGCGCCGTCGGCCGCGTAGCGCTCGGTCTGGACGCCGTCGGCGAGGGCCGGGTTGGCCTTGCGGAGCTTGGAGAGAGCACTGATCTGCTCGTAGAGCGGCGCACTCGTGTCGTAGGAGTCGCTCGCGGCGGTGCGGTCGGTGCCGATCTCGTCGTCGTCCAGGTAGTCGGCGACCTTCGACGCGAACATCGTCTGCCGGGCGTCCTTGTCCCCGCCGGACCCGGTGAAGCCCTGCTCGTCGCCGTAGTAGACGACCGGGTTGCCCCGGCTGAGGAACATCACCTCGTTGGCGAGCCTGTCCTTGGCCAGCAGCTGCGCGTCCGTGGCCTTCGGGTTGTCCTGCTCCAGGAAGTACCCGATCCGGCCCATGTCGTGGTTGCCGAGGAAGGTGACCTGCTCGTAGGCGTTCGCCTTGTCGGTCGTGTACTTGTAGTCGTCGCCGAAGACGCTCGACAGCTTCTGTGCGCTGCCGCCCTGGGAGGCGTAGGAGCGGGCCGCGTCCTGGAAGGGGAAGTCGAGGGTGGCGTCGAGGCGGCCCTGGGTGACGTACGGCGAGGTGACGGACGTGTCGGCGGAGTAGGTCTCGCCGAACATGAAGAAGTTCCTACGGCCGTGCTGCGCCGCGTACTTGTCGAGCGCGGTCGCCCACTGGGTCCAGAACTCCATGTCGACGTTCTTGACGGTGTCGATCCGGAAGCCGTCGATGGCGAAGTCCTTCACCCACCGCTCGTAGATCTTCTCCATGCCGCTGACGACCTCGGGCCGCTCCGTCCACAGGTCGTCCAGGCCGGAGAAGTCGCCGTAGGTCGCGGACTCGCCGGCGAACGTCGAGTCACCGCGGTTGTGGTACATCGTCGGGTCGTTGAGCCACGACGGCACCTTGCTGTCGCTCGTCACGGTCGGCGTGCGCGGGAAGGAGGCGGTGGAGACGGCCGGGAACCTCTTCTTCCCGTCCGCGTAGTCGGCGTCGTCGAAGGGCTGCCCGTCCTTGGTCAGGTAGGGGAAGGCGCCCTTGGAGAGGTAGTCGTAGGACTTCTCTTCGTAGTCGACGACGTCGGCGGTGTGGTTGGTGATGACGTCGAAGAAGACCTTCATGCCCTTGGCGTGCGCCTTGGAGATGAGGGTCCGAAGGTCCTTGTTGGTCCCGAAGTGCGGGTCGACCTGGGTGAAGTCGGTGATCCAGTAACCGTGGTAGCCGGCGGAGGCGTTGCTCCCCGTTCCCTGCACGGGCCTGTTCTTGAAGATCGGCGCCATCCAGATGGCGGTGGTGCCGAGCCCCTTGATGTAGTCGAGCCGGTTGGTCAGCCCCTTGAGGTCGCCGCCCTGGTAGAAGCCCTTGTCGGTGGGGTCGTAACCGGTGGAGAGACGGGAGCCGGTGAGGCCGCCCTTGTCGTTGCCGGTGTCGCCGTTGGCGAAACGGTCCGGCATGACGAAGTAGAACTGCTCCCGGGTGTCGTCGTGCCGGGCGGGCGCGGCGGCGAGCTTCGCGTCGGAGGGCGGGGCGGGCGGGGCGGCGGCGTGTGCGGCGACGGGCTGCACGAGCGCGGCGGCGAGGGCGGCGACGGCGACGGCCGCGACCCGTCTGACATGTATCACCGGTGTGAACTCCTAGCGATAGCGGCTCTCTTGGGTCCGACCCGGCGCGACCGTACCGCTAACGAAAGGTTTACAGCAAGAGGCTTGAAACTCACAGCAAGAACTTTCACGGGGCGTATTGACGCGATGTCTCAACTGGCCCACGCTCCAGGGTTGTTGAAGCCTGTCCCTCTTGTTTCGGAGCCGCACATGACCGGACACCGCCCTCCGGGTGTCTTCAGACGCACGGCCGTCGCGATCGCCGCGGGCGCCCTGGCACTCGCGGGCGTCGTCGCCCTGCCGGCCACCGCCGCGCAGGCGGACACCACCACCAAGGGCGATGTGATCGCCAACCTCTGGGAATGGAACTGGAACTCGATCGCGTCCGAGTGCACGAACGTGCTCGGCCCGGCCGGGTACGGCGCGGTGCAGGTCGCCCCGCCGTCCGAGTCCCTCAAGCAGTCCAGCTACTACTGGTGGGACGTCTACCAGCCGTACTCGTACACCCTGAACAGCCGTTTCGGGACGGCGACGCAGTTCGCCGCGATGGTCACCGCCTGCCACAGCGCGGGCGTGAAGGTCTACACCGACGCGGTCATCAACCACACGGCCGCGCAGACCGGCACCGGCTACGACGGCACCACCATCACCAACAAGTACGACACCCCGGACTGGGACCCGAGCGACTACCACACCTCCGCCGACTGCCCCACCTCCGACCTGACCATCCAGGACTACTCGAACCTCACCCAGGTCCAGAACTGCGAACTGCTGGGCCTGCCCGACCTCAAGACCAGCGCCGACAACGTCCGTTCGGGTCTCGCGGCCTTCCTCAACAAGCAGATCGCGCTCGGCGTCGACGGTTTCCGGGTGGACTCGGCCAAGCACATCCCGGCCACCGACCTGGCGGCCATCGTCGCCAAGCTGAACACCACCACGTCCGGCGCGGCGCCGTACGTCTTCGACGAGATCTACCCGGGCTCGACCCCGCAGCCCAGTGACTACTACGGCTCCGGTGACGTCCTGGACTTCACGTACGCGAGCAAGATGAAGTCGGCCTTCCAGGGCAATGTCTCGGACCTGGCGTCGCTGTCCTCGTCCGGCATCCTGCCCGCCGCCAACTCCGTGTCCTTCGTGACCAACCACGACACCGAGCGCAACGGCCTCGACATGAGCTACAAGGACGGCGACAGCTACCGGCTCGCCAACCTCTTCCAGCTCGCCTACAAGTGGTCGACGCCGACCGTCTACTCCAGCTGGCAGTGGACCCAGAGCGACCAGGCACCGCCGAACTCCGCCGGCTTCGTCACCGACACCGACTGCTCCAGCGGCTGGAACTGCCTCGACCGCGACACCGCCGTCGTCGGCATGGTCGCCTGGCACAACGCGACCGGCAGCGCCGCCGTCTCCGACTGGTCGACCAAGTCGTCCTCCGTCATCGGCTTCGGCCGCAGCGGCGCCGGCTTCTTCGCCGTCAACAACGGCTCGTCCTCGGCCACCTACACCTTCGCGACGGGCATGGCCGACGGCACCTACTCCGACGTCATCGACGGCGGCGCCACCAAGGTCACCGTTTCCGGCGGCACCGCGAGCATCACGATCCCCGCGAAGGACGCCGTCGCCTTCTACAACTCCTCCTACACCTGCACGGTCGGCTGCGACGACGGCGGCAGCGGCGGCGGCTCCACCTCCACGGTGACCGCGACCTTCAACGAGTACGCGTCCACCACGACCGGCACCAACGTCTACGTCGTCGGCTCCATCGACGCCCTGGGCTCCTGGGACACCTCGAAGGCGATCCAGCTGTCGTCCTCCGGGTACCCGATCTGGTCGGGCGCGGTGAACGTGCCGATCAACACGTCCTTCCAGTTCAAATACATCAAGAAGGACAGCTCGGGGAACGTCACCTGGGAGTCCAACGCCAACAGGTCTGCCACGAGCGCGACTTCGGCGCTCTCCCTCGACAACTCCTGGAACGTGGCGAACACCGACGCCACGGACGTCACCTTCAACGAGTACGCCACCACCACCTACGGCACCAACGTCTACGTCGTCGGCTCCATCGCCTCCCTCGGCTCCTGGAACACGAGCGACG
The DNA here is from genome assembly GCF_002217755.1 of Streptomyces hyaluromycini. GTDB lineage: Bacteria > Actinomycetota > Actinomycetes > Streptomycetales > Streptomycetaceae > Streptomyces > Streptomyces hyaluromycini. The sequence goes on from NZ_BCFL01000018.1 coordinate 543,544, forward strand.
CGATCCCGCTGTCCTCGGCGTCGTACCCGACGTGGAGCAAGCTCGCGATCGTTCCGAAGAGCACCACATTTGAGTACAAGTTCATCAAAAAAGACAGCTCCGGAACCGTGACGTGGGAGTCGGGCACGAACCGCTCCTACACGACGGGGACCTCCTCCGGCTACACGACAAGCGACACCTGGAAGTAGGCCCGGAAAGATTCCGCGGCCCGGCGCGAACAAATCCGCGGTGTCGTGCATCGAACCTCGTGTACAGCACCAGAGGACGGCACGGGGCGCAGACCACGCCCCGTGCCTCACGACACGAGTGGAGCGTCGTCGCCGTGAACGAAGACCTGAACACCTACAGCACCGACACCGCCGGGTCCGCGGGCAGGCACCGTGCCCGCCGCGGGTTCAGCCGCGCCAAGCTGGCCGGAGGCGCGGCCGCCCTCGCCGGTCTGGGCCTTGTCTGGGCGGGTACCGCCAATGCCGCGACCCCGGCCGCCGCCAAGGCCACGCCGACCTGCTCCGCCGCCGCGCTCAAGGCCACCTTCGGCCAGCAGCTCGCCGGCGGCATGAACCACCAGGGTGTCGTCATCACGCTGCGCAACCTCAGCGGAAAGACCTGTGCGCTGCGCGGCTACCCCGGCCTGGGCCTGGAGAACTCCGCGCACAAGGCGATCACGACCCACACGCACTGGGGCAACACCTGGTACGCCAAGGACCCGGGCAAGAAGACCCTCGTCCTCAAGGACGGCCAGAGCGCCGAGGCCGTCGTCGCCTGGACCCACGCCAACACCGGCACCTCGGGTGCGGTGCACGCCTCCTACCTGGAGATCACGCCGCCCGCCTCGACCAAGCACAAGACGCTGGCGTTCCACGAGTGGGTCGACCACGCCGACCTCTCCGTCACCGCGCTGGCCAGGCACATCAACGTCACTCCCTGAGTCAGGCCCCTGCGCCGCCGTCCACGCGCAGAACCGTGCCCGTCACGTAGGAGGCACGGTCGCTGAGCAGCCAGGCGGCGGCCTCGGCGATCTCCTCGGGGGCGGCCGTGCGGCCCAGCGGGGTCGTGGACCTCATCCGGTCGATGACGCCCGGGGTGGCCGCCTCCCATTCGCGGACCATCTCGGTGAGCGTGCCGCCGGGGGCGATCGCGTTGACGCGGATGCCCTCGGGGCCGTAGGTGACGGCCGCCGACTCGGTGAGGCTGTTGACCGCGCGTTTCAGGGCGCCGTAGACCGGCAGGACCGGGTTGGCGCGCAGGCTGCCGACGGAGGAGTTGTTGACGATGGCGCCGCCGGAGGCGGTGGCGCGGATGGCCCTGACCTCCTCGGCCATGGCGAGCCAGACGCCCTTGAGGTTCACCGCGGTGATCCGGTCGAAGTCCGCCTCGGGGAGTCCGTCCACGGGGCCGGGCTGCTGGATGGTCGCGCCGTTGTTGAAGGCCAGGTCGAGGCGGCCGTAGACCTCCACGGTGCGGTCGACGGCGGCCCGGACGCTCGCCGCGTCGGCCAGGTCGCAGACCGCGTAGTCCGCGCTGCCGCCCGCCGCCCTGATCTCCTCGGTCACCGTCTTGAGCTGGTCCTCCGTGCGGGCCGCCAGCAGGACCCGGGCGCCCTCGCGGGCGAAGAGCCGGGCGGCCGCCGCGCCGATGCCGCGCCCGGCTCCGCTGATGAAGGCGACCTTGCCGGCCAGAAGGCCTGTGTTCACCGTGTTGTCCATGGCTTCGAGCCTGCGACCGGGCGCGGGGCCCATCCAGGCACCGGCGGTACCTGGATGCGGCCGGGCGCCCGGCGCACACTGGTGGCGTGGACAGGCAAGAACTCGCGGCTTTCCTGCGCAGCCGACGTGAGCGGATCTCCCCCGCCGAGGTGGGGCTGCCGCGCGGTCCGCGCCGCCGCACGCCCGGGCTGCGGCGCGAGGAGGTGGCGCAGCTGGCGTTCATCTCGACGGAGTACTACACACGCCTTGAGCAGGCCCGGGGGCCGCGGCCGTCGCGTGAGGTGCTGGGCGGGCTGGCGCGGGCGCTGCGGCTGTCGGACGCCGAGCGCGGGCATCTCCACCATCTCGCCGGAGCGCCGCCGGGACCGCCGCCCGGGCCCTCGCGCGAGGTCCGGCAGAGCCTGCTCGACCTGCTGCACCGGCTTCCGCAGGCCGCCGCCTTCGTGACCTCCGCGACCTTCGAGGTGCTGGCCTGGAACGAGCTGGCGGCCGCCCTCATGGAGGACTTCTCCGCGCTGCCCCCGCGCGATCGCAACCTCATGCGCCGCGCCTTCCTCACCCCGCGCCCGGCGGGCAGCAGGCTGTACGGGGTGTCGGACGTGGACACCTTCGCCCGGCTCTCGGCGCAGCGCCTGCGGGCCGCGGCGGGCCGGTACCCCGACTCGCCCGAGGTGACCGGCCTGGTGGCCGAACTCCTCGCCGGGAGCGAGGAGTTCAGGCGGCTCTGGGAGTCGCACGACGTGTCCGCCGAGCCCACCCTGGTCAAGACCTTCCGGCACCCGGTGGTGGGTCCCGTCACCGTCAACTGCGACGCCCTCGACATCACCGACCGGGACCAGCAGGTCGTGATCTACACCGCGACCCCGGGTTCACGGTCCGAGGAGGCGCTGCGGCTGCTGTCGGTGATCGGCACCCAACGGATGGACCCTCAGCAGGCGGACTTCCCGGCGTAGATCGCGAGGGCGGTGTTCGAGGCCAGGGTGGCGGTGAACTGGCCGCTCGAATTGACCGTCACCGACGTGTTCGCCTGCACGTTGCAGTACGTCCCGGCCGGCAGTGACGTCTGGTACGTCCGGGTGAGCGAGCCCGACTCGTGGTTGATGGCGACGTAACCCTTCGCGCCCCGTCCGAAGGCGATCGCGTCGGCGCCGTCGTCCCACCAGTTCGTCATCGACTCGCCGCGCACCGCGTTGCGGAAGGCGACCATGCGGATGATCTCCGGCCAGGCGTGCTGGCACTTCCAGCCGTCCTGCCAGCAGGCGTTGACGACACCGTTGTTGGGCGGCCCGGCGTCGGCGTCGGACCACTCGTAGCCGGAGTTGATGTCCGGGGCGCCGTACGGGTAGGCGAGCATGAAGACGTTGGCCAGGGTGTAGTTGGCGCCGTCCTTGTAGTTCAGCGTGGAGCCGTTGCGCTCGGTGTCGTGGTTGTCGACGAAGACCCCGGCGACCGAGCTGCTCATGTACCCCCAGCCCTCGCCGTAGTTCTTCAGGTAGGCGAGGTTCTCGTCGTTGAAGACGCGCTTGAGGTCGTAGGCGTACCGGAACTCCTGGACGTCCCCGTTGCCGGTGTACTCGGTCGGCTGGACGGCCTCGCCGGCGCCGTAGATGACCTCCTGCTTCCAGTACACGGACGGGTTGGTCAGCCGGGTCTTGATGTTGGCGAGGTCCTCGGCCGGGATGTGCTTGGCCGCGTCGATCCGGAAGCCGTCGACGCCGAGGCCGAGCAGGTCGTTCATGTAACCGGCGATCGCCGACCGGACGTACTCCTCACCCGTGTCCAGGTCGGCCAGGCCGACGAGTTCGCAGTGCTGGACGTTCCAGCGGTCGGCGTAGTTGGAGACGAGCGAGGTGCAGTCGTCGAAGTCGTAGGAGGAGTACAGGCCGGGGTAGTTGTACTTCGTGTACGACGAGCCGCCGGTGCCGGTGCCGCTGCCCGCCGACATGTGGTTGATCACCGTGTCGACGACCACCTTCACACCGGCCGTGTGGCAGGTGTTCACCATGTTCTGGAAGGAGGTGCGGTCACCGAGTCTGCCCGCGATCTTGTACGACACCGGCTGGTACGACGTCCACCACTGCGAGCCCTGTATGTGCTCGGCGGGCGGGGAGACCTGGACGTACCCGTAGCCTGCCGGGCCCAGGGTGTTGGTGCACTCCTTGGCGACCGAGCCGTAGTTCCACTCGAAGAGGACGGCGGTGACGTCCTTGGTGCCGGGCGGGGAGGCCGACGCGACGGACGGGGTCATGACAAGGGCGGCCACCGTGAAAGCGACGGCCCCGGAGAGGGCTCTGCGTGCCATGTGGGGTTCCTTCACCGTTGAAGGCGCTTGCTGAAATATTGCAGCAAACTTGCGGTGACGCAGATGTTAAAGGCCCGCTGCCTGAAATGGCAGCGGGCCGTGTGAAGTTGATGCAAGAACTTTCAGCCGGGGCGTCAGGCCGTCGTGAACCACACGGTCGTGTCCGCCGGAACCTTGGCCTCGCCGTCCGCCTCGGTCACCTCACCGCTGGTGAGCAGCACCCGGCCGTACGCCGGAGTGGTCACGGACTCCCCACTCGTGTTCGCGACACACACGAACTCCCCGCGCCGGAAGGCGAGGACGCCCTCCGGGGCGCGCAGCCACTCCACCGCCTCGCCCGCGCCGAGGTCGGTCTGCGTGCGGCGCACGCTCAGCGCGGAGCGGTACAGCTCCAGGGTGGAACCGGCCGTCCCGGTCTGCGCCTCGATGCTCAGCTCGCCCCAGCTCGCGGGCTGCGGCAGCCAGCTGCCCCCGGCCCCGAAGCCGTACGACGAGCCCTCCCGTGTCCACGGGATCGGCACCCGGCAGCCGTCGCGGAAGCCGTCCTGGCCGGCGCCGCGGAAGTACGCGGGGTCCTGGCGGACCTCGTCGGGCAGGTCCACGACGTCCGGGAGGCCCAGCTCCTCGCCCTGGTAGATGTACGCCGATCCGGGCAGCGCGAGCATGAGAAGGGTGGCCGCCCTGGCCCGGCGCAGGCCGAGGTCCCGGTCCCCCGCCGTGCGGATCTGGGTCCCCAGTCCCGGCGGGTTGGCGAAGCGGGTGGCGTGCCGGGTGACGTCATGGTTGGAGAGCACCCAGGTGGCGGGGGCGCCGACCGGGCGCATGGCCTCCAGGGTGCGGTCGATCACGGCCCGCAGTTCCTTCGCGTCCCAGTCGGTGCTCAGGTACTGGAAGTTGAACGCCTGGTGGAGCTCGTCCGGACGGACGTAGTGGGCGGTGCGCTCGACCGTCGGGGTCCAGGCCTCGGCGACGAAGATGCGCCCACCCGTCGCCCGCCACCGCCCTTCTGCGGAAGGCCCTTCGGGCCCCAATTCATTTTCGGCGTACTCGTCGAGGACGTGCCGCCACTGGCGGTAGACCTCGTGCACGCCGTCCTGGTCGAAGAACGGCATGACATCGTTGCCCAGCAGCTTCAGCTGGTCGGCGTCGCCGATGTCCGGAAGGCCGTCCGCCTTCACCAGTCCGTGGGCGACGTCGATACGGAAGCCGTCCACGCCCATGTCCAGCCAGAACCGCAGGATCGAGCGGAACTCGTCGCCGACGGCGGGGTGTTCCCAGTTGAAGTCGGGCTGCTCGGGGGCGAAGAGGTGGAGGTACCACTCGCCGTCGGCCACCCGGGTCCAGGCCGGCCCGCCGAAGATGGACTCCCAGTCGTTGGGCGGGAGTTCGCCGTTCTCGCCCTTGCCCGGGCGGAAGTGGTAGCGGTCCCGCGACGGCGAGCCCGGGCCCTCGGCCAGCGCCCGCTTGAACCACTCGTGCTGGTCGGAGGAGTGGTTGGGCACGAGGTCGACGATGATCCGCAGCCCCAGCCCGTGCGCGTCCCGGATCAGCGCGTCGGCGTCCAGCAGGTTGCCGAACATGGGGTCCACGGCCCGGTAGTCGGCGACGTCGTAGCCGGCGTCGGCCTGCGGGGAGGCGTAGAACGGGCTGAGCCACACGGCGTCGACACCGAGGTCGCGCAGGTACGGGAGTCTGGAGCGCACGCCCTCCAGATCCCCCATCCCGTCGCCGTTGCTGTCGGCGAAGCTGCGCGGATAGACCTGGTAGATCACCGCGTCCCGCCACCAGTCGCGGCGACGGGCGACGGTGACGTCGGCGGGGGCCGGTGCGGCGGATTGCTGCTGGCTCATGGCGTCCTTGATGCGTCGTAACAGGGTCATCGGGTCAGAGACGGATAAGGCGGTGGGGTGGTGACGAGGCGGCCGCGGTCACAGCGGGGTCGGATGGAGACCGCGGCCGCCACCCCGCGCGCCCCGTCAGGGGCGCGGGGAACTGCGCGACCAGCCACGACGAAGCCGCAGACGAACGACGGCCGAGGCGGCTTTTCGGCAACCGGCGTCAGCCCTTGGTTCCGCCGGCGGTGAGGCCGGTCACCAGGTTCTTCTGCACGAGGTAGAAGAACACGGCCACCGGTATCGCGATCAGCACCGCCGTCGCGGTCATCAGGTTGCGCTGCGCATCGTGCTCGCTGATGAAGCTCTGCAGGCCGACGGCGAACGTGTACTTGTCGTCGCTGAGCATGAACGTGGAGGCGAAGGCGACCTCGCCGAAGGCGGTGAGGAAGTTGTAGAACGCGGCGACCGCGAGGCCGGGCTTCGCAAGGGGCAGGATCAGCCGGGCGAACGTGCCGAAGGGCGAGAGCCCGTCGACGCGGCCGGCCTCGTCGATCTCGAAGGGGATCGTGTCGAAGTAGCCCTTGAGCAGCCACGCCGTGTACGGCACGACGGTGGTGCAGTAGACGAGGATCAGCCCGAGGTAGCTGTCGATGAGGCCGAGCCGCGACAGGATCTGGTACATCGGCACGATCAGCACGGCGATCGGGAACATCTGGGTGAGCAGCAGCAGCCACATGAACTTCCGGTAGCCGGGGAAGCGCATGCGGGAGACCGCGTAGCCGGTGGTGGAGGCGAGGATCAGGCCGATGACCGTGGTGCCGCCGACGACGATCATCGTCGTCTTGAACCAGTCCCAGAACCCGGTGTGCTGGAGGACGAACGAGTAGTTGTCCAGCGTCATCTTGTGCCAGATGCCGCTCGGGTGCAGGTAGTCGTCCTTGTCCGGGCCGAGGGACAGGAAGATCAGCCAGCCGACCGGGAAGAACGCGATCAGGCTCGCGACGGCGAGGACGCCGTGGACGACGGCGCTGCCCAGCGGGCCGCGCTCGCCCCTGCGGCGGACACGGCGGGTGGTCGTCACGGGGGCCTCCTCGGCGACCTGGGCGGAGGTCCGGACAGTGGTCGTACTCATGGGAACTCCTGTCTCAGATCGCGAGCTGCTGGTCGTTGCGGTTGAGCCAGCGGCGGTAGAAGGAGGTGAAGACGATCAGGATGGCCAGCAGCAGCATGCCGTAGGCGGCGGACTGGGCGAAGTCACGCGGCTGCTGCCCGAAGCCGAGGTAGTACGCCCAGGTCACGAGGATCTGCGCGTCGGGGGCGGTGTCGCCGAAGAGCAGGAAGATGACGGCGAACTGGTTGAACGTCCAGATGATGCCGAGGAGTACGACGGTGGAGCTGACGGACCTGAGCCCCGGCAGGGTGACGAAGCGGAAGCGCTGCCAGGCGCTCGCGCCGTCCATCTCGGCGGCCTCGTACAGCGTGCCGTCGATGGCCTGGAGGCCGCCGAGCAGCGAGAGCATCATGAACGGCACACCGCACCAGGTGTTGACGAGGATCGCGGCGGCCCGCTGCCAGAAGGTGTCCTCCAGCCAGGCGGGTTGCGGCAGATGGAGGAAGTGCAGGGCACTGTTGATGATGCCGCCGTCGGCGAGCATGAACCGCCAGCCGAAGACGGTGACGAAGGTCGGCACCGCCCAGGGCAGGACCAGGACCATGCGGTAGAAGGTGCGGCCGCGGAGCTTCTCGTTGAGCAGCAGGGCGAGGCCGAGACCGATCGTGTAGTGCAGGGTGACGCAGAGCGCGGTCCAGACGATCGTCCAGAGGAAGTGGGACCAGAAGCGGTCGTAGGACGTCGGTCCGAACAGGATGTCCTTGTAGTTGTCCAGGCCGATGAACTTGTAGGTGGCGTCGATGTGGTTGACGCCGATGGTGCGGGCGGTGTTGAGGCTGTTGGCGTCCGTCAGCGTCAGGTAGAAGCCGTACACCAGGGGGTAGACGACGAGCGCGCCGAGGACGACGGCCACGGGCGCGATCATCGCGTAGGCGTACCAGTACTTCTGGTAGTTGTTCTTCAGCCGCTGGCCCAGCCCGGGGCGGGGCGCGCGGTCACCGTGGCGTTTGCCGGTCGCGCGGTCGATGGCGACTGTCATGGTTCGACACCTTCTGGTCTTCCGGGATCGGGCTGGGCACAGGCCGGTGGCCGCCGGAGCACTCCCCCCTGAACGGGGCGCTCCGGCGGCCGGCCGGCGCTTACTTGCTGAAGTCGGGGACGAGCTTCTCGATCCCGAGTTCGGCGGTGCTCAGGCCCTTGTCCAGGGACTCCTTGCCGCCGGCGATCTTGGTCAGCTCGGTGCCGACCGGACCCCACAGGGAGGAGTACTCGGCGAGCGCCGGGCGCGGCTGGGCGGAGGAGAGGACGGCCTGGTAGCCGGCGATGCCCGGGTCGGCCTTGACCTCGGCGGTGTACGCGTCGGAGCGGGTCGGCAGGGTGGAGTTCTTCAGGGCGATCTCCGTCTGGGTCTTCGCGGAGGTCATGAAGGCGACGAACTTCTCGGCCGCGGCCTGGTGGGCCTTGTCGATGCCGGCGTAGATCGAGAGGTTGTGGCCGCCGGTCGGGGCGCCCGCCTTGCCGGTGGAGCCGGCCGGGACGACGGCGATGCCGAGGTTGGACTTGTCGGTGAACGCGGAGCCCTTGTAGAAGTTGGTGATCTCCCAGGGGCCCTCGATGGTCATGGCGACCTTGCCGTTGACGAAGGCGTCCTGGCGGTGGGCGTAGGCGTCGGCGGTGACGTCCGCCTTGTGCAGGCCCTTGCCGGAGTAGAGGTCCAGCCAGGTCTGGTAGCCCTTCTTGGCCGCCGCCGAGGTGATGGTGATCTTCTTGGCGGAGGCGTCGACCATGTCGGTGCCCTCGCCGTAGAGGAAGGGCTGCGTGTAGTACGCGGCCTCGGGACCCCAGTAGCCGGCGGTCTTGGCCTTGTCCTGGATCTTGGCGGCGTCGGCCTTGACCTCGTCCCAGGTGGTGGGAGCGGCGGTGATGCCGGCCTTCTTGAAGAGCGCCTTGTTGTATACGAGGGCGAGGGTGTCGGTGACCAGCGGGACGCCGTAGGTCTTGCCCTCGTACTGGGCCTGGGTGATCAGGCTGGACTGGAACTTGTCCTTGTCGGCGAGGGCGGCGGTGCCGTCCAGCGGCACGAAGTAGCCGGCCTTGGCGAAGGCGGGGGTCCAGCCGACCTCGGAGCGCAGCACGTCGGGGGCGCCCTTGCCGGACTGGGCGGCCGTGTCGAACTTGTTCTGCGCCTGGTCGAACTGGACGTCGACGTAGTTGACCTTGATGCCCTTGTTCGCGGCCTCGAACTCCTTGACCAGGGCCTTGTACGTCGGCGACTCGTTGGTGGCGTTGGAGGTGTCCCACCAGGTGATGGTGACCGGCCCGTCCGACTTGCTGTCGCTTCCGCTCCCGCCGCACGCCGTCGCCGTGAGGGCGAGGGACGCCACCAGCGCGGAGGCCGCTATGCCACGCCGCATGAGTTCTCCTTGAGGGTTAAGCCCGAGTGATGCGGGGGCGGTCCCGTCCGCCGTCCCGCTGTCGTGCCGACTGCGCCGTTGCTGCGGCGGCCGGGCGTCAGGGAACGTAACAGCGATGTAAGCCTTGCGAAAGACCTTGCAGCAAAAAAGTGCAAGAGATCTCCGAAGTTATCCGGGCGTGACCTCTCGGCGACCGCCGTGAGACGCTTGTTTACAGCGGTAGAGCGCTACGGCGGCCACTTGTGCAAGACTCTGCAAGCTCTTGCCATCATGTTTCAGTAGGGAGTGCGATGACGCAGCAGCCCACAGCGGGCCGCCCCCCAGGCCGCATCAGGCGCCCGATCGGTGTGCAAGGGGACATACGGCCGGTACAGTCCGGTGCCGTGACCACACGGCTTGCCGACATCGCAGCGCAGGCGGGGGTGAGCGAGGCGACGGTGAGCCGGGTTCTGAACGGGAAGCCGGGCGTCGCCGCCACCACCCGCCAGTCCGTGCTCGCCGCCCTGGACGTCCTCGGCTACGAGCGCCCGGTACGGCTGCGGCAGCGCAGCGAGGGCCTGGTGGGCCTGATCACGCCCGAGCTGGAGAACCCGATATTCCCGGCCCTGGCGCAGGTCATCGGGCAGGCGCTGACCCGGCAGGGCTACACCCCCGTGCTCGCCACCCAGACCCCCGGCGGGTCCACGGAGGACGAACTGACCGAGATGCTGGTGGACCGCGGGGTCGCCGGGATCATCTACGTCTCCGGGCTGCACGCGGACACGACCGCCGACATGCAGCGCTACGAGCGGCTGCGGGCGCAGGGCGTGCCGTACGTCCTCGTGGACGGCTTCTCCCCGAAGGTGCAGGCGCCGTTCATCTCCCCCGACGACCGGGCCGCGATGACGCTGGCCGTCACCCACCTCGTCTCCCTGGGCCACACCCGGATCGGGCTCGCCCTCGGCCCCAAGCGCTTCGTCCCCGTGCAGCGCAAGATCGAGGGGTTCGTGCGGGCGATGCAGGACCAGTTGGGCCTCGGCGCGGAGACGGTCGAGACGCAGCTCGTGCAGCACTCCCTCTACACCCTGGAGGGCGGCCAGGCGGCCACCACGGCGCTGATCGACCGCGACTGCACGGCGGTGGTGTGCGCCAGCGACATGATGGCCCTCGGCGCGATACGGGCCGTACGCCAGCGCGGCCTGGACGTCCCCCGGGACGTCTCGGTGGTCGGCTTCGACGACTCGCCCCTCATCGCCTTCACCGACCCGCCGCTCACCACCATCCGCAAGCCGGTCCCGGCGATGGGCCAGGCCGCGGTGCGCACCCTGCTGGAGGAGATCGGCGGCACCCCGGCCCCGCACAGCGAGTTCGTTTTCATGCCGGAGTTGGTGGTACGCGGTTCCACGGCGGCAGTACCTGGGAAGTAGTCGCCCCGCCGTAGAACATGCACGGTGAACCCGACCTTGGGATGATCTGCCGTAGACGTCTTTTCTGGCAGACTCTGTGCCTATGAGTGACTCGACCGTGACAGAGCCGGAAGGTCGCGCACAACAGACCCTTCCGCGGACCGTCACGGGCGAGGGCGACCAGCGGGCCCTGCACCGGCTGCGCACGCCGCGCCGGCCCCGGCTCTGGTTCGAGATCCTGCTGATCGCGGTGAGTTACTGGACCTACTCGCTGATCCGCAACGCGGTCCCGGAGCAGAAGGCGCAGGCGCTGCGCAACGCCGACTGGATCTGGAAGGCCGAGCACCATCTGGGGATCGCCGTCGAGGAGTCGGTCAACCACGCCGTGAACTCGGTGACTTGGCTGATCGTCGGCATGAACTACTACTACGCGACGCTGCACTTCGTGGTGACGCTGGGTGTGCTGGTGTGGCTCTACCGCAGCCACCCCGGCCGCTACGCGGCGGCCCGCCTCGCCCTCTTCGCGACCACGGGGGTGGCCCTCGTCGGCTACTACCTGTTCCCGCTCGCCCCGCCCCGCCTGATGAACGGAAGCGGCTTCGTGGACACGGTGACGGTCCACCACACCTGGGGCTCGATGGCCTCCGGCGACCTCAAGCACATGTCCAACCAGTACGCCGCGATGCCGTCCATGCACATCGGCTGGTCCCTGTGGTGCGGCCTGACGATCTTCGCCCTGGCCTCGGTCCCCTGGGTCCGGCTCCTCGGCCTCCTCTACCCCACGGCCACCCTCCTCGTCATCGTCGCCACGGCCAACCACTTCTGGCTGGACGCGGTGGGCGGCGCCCTCTGCCTGGCCATCGGCTTCGCGGTGGCCCGCCTGTGGTACGGGGCCCTGCCGTACGCCCTGCCCCGGCAGCCGACGGGGGCGACTCTGCTGCGGAGCCCTGCGACCGGCTGAGACGGGGGCCTGCGACCGGCTGAGGCGGGGCCCTGCGACCGGCTGAGACGGGCTTCGGTCCGGAACGACGGCCGGTTCGGCACCGCCGACCACCGCCGCGGGGCCGAGCGCCGTCGCGGGGCCGAGCGCCGTCGCGGCGGGGAAAGGAGGGGCCGACGGCTGGTCTGAACCGCCGGTTCAAGAACGACCGCGGCTCACCACATCTGTCGGCCGAGATCGTCTGTCCGCCGAGATCGTCTGTCGGCCCAGATCATCTGCCGGCCCCCTTCAACCGCCGCCACGGCGCTCAGCCACGACGGCGGGACCCGGCGGTGCCGAACCGGCCCCAGCCCTCCGACGGCTCACTCTCCCCGGTGCACCACGTACCCCCCGGTCACCGTCAGCCGTACCGGTGCCTCCGTCAGTTCGTCCGCCGGAGCCCGCACCGGGTCCAGGGCGAACGCCGTCAGATCGGCGCGGTGGCCCACCGCGATGCGGCCTGCGACGGCCGCCTCGCCCGCCGCCCGCGCCGCATGGCTCGTGCAGCCCTCCAGCGCCTCCAGGCCGGTCAGGCCCGGGCCCGCCGACGCGGCGCCCCGCGGTGCGCGGGCCGTCGCGAGGACGGACCGTACGTCGTAGTGGGCGATCGGCCAGTCCGAGCCGAGCGCGACCGTCGCGCCCGCGTCGCGGAGGTCGCGCAGCCGCCAGGCGTGTCCGGCGCGGTCGACGCCCAGGCGGCGCGACCACTCGTCCGTGCCGTCGGCCCGCGTGTACCCCGTGTGCGGCGGCTGCATCGACGCGGCCACCCCCAGCTCCGCGAACCGCGGCAGCAGCGCGTCCGGCGCCGTCTCGATGTGCTCGACCCGGTGCCGGCCGGCCGCGCCGGGCCCCAGCCCCGCCACCACGTCGAGGACGTGCCGTACCGCGGCGTCCCCGATCGCGTGGGTGGCCGTGCGCACCCCGGCCGCGTGCAGCTGCCGTACGGCGACCGCGTACGCCTCGGGGTCCGGCCAGAACGCCTCTGTGCTCTGCCCGTGGCAGTCCGCGTGCTCCAGCCAGGCGGTGCCGCCCTCCACGGTCCCATCCATGAAGAACTTGACCCCGTCGACCACCCAGTGCCGCCCGCCCCGCCCCTGCGCCGCGACCAGTTCCCGCAGACCGGCCCCGGTCACGCCCGGCATGCACCAGGGCGCGAAGCGCAGCCGCAGCGGCAGCACGGTCTCCTCGGCCACCGCCCCGACCAGCTCCGCGTCCCCCGCGTCCATGACGTGCGCCCCGGTGAGCCCGGTGGCCGCCATCGCGGCGAGCAGCTCGACCAGCCGTGCCCGGCGGGCCGCGTACGACGGGCGGGGCATCGCCCGCTCGACCAGTTGCATCGCCGCGTGCTCCACGAGGTGCCCGGTGGGGCGCCCCTCGGCATCGCAGACGACCTGCGCCCGCTGGGAGAACTCCCGCGGCCCGGTGACTCCGGCCGCGGCCAGCGCCGCGCCGCCGGCGAGGGCGGAGTGGCCGTCGTAGAGCCGGAGGAAGGCGGGCGCGCCGTCGAGGACGTCCTCGACGAGCGCGCGGTCGACGGGCCGGCCCTCGAACGCGTTGTGGTCGAGGCCGAAGCCGATCACCCAGCCCTCGGTCCGGTCGGCCCCGGCCAGCGCGGCCCGCAGGCCCGCCAGGTCACCGACGCCCGACAGGTCGGTCCCGGTCGCCATGTCCAGGCCCCACACCGGGTGGCTGTGCGCGTCCACCAGGCCGGGCACCAGGTGCGCGCCGTCCAGCGCCACGACCTCGGTACCGGACCCCCGCCAGTCGCGTACGTCCCGCTCGTCGCCGACGGCGGCGATCACTCCGTCGCGCACGGCGACGGCGGTGGCGTACGGCCGGGCGGGGTCGAGGGTGCGAACCTCGGCGCCGGTCAGGATCAGGTCGGGGCTGGCGGTCATGGTGCGGTGAACTCCCTTGTTCGGTACGGCTGTTCGCCTACTCGACTATTCGACTATTCGGCTACTCGGTCGGCTCGGACGCGAAGTCCGCGTACACCGCGGGCCGTTCGCGGCGCAGCCACCACGCGAGGCCCAGGCCCGCGACGAAGACGGCCGGGGCGATGACGATCAGCAGGGTGTTCACCGTGCTGGACGCCCCGGTGAACAGGTCGATGTGGGTGATGACGAGCCCTATCGCGGTGGCGAGCAGGACGGCGGCGACGGTCGGGGCGACCACGGTGCGCAGGGTGCCCTCCTCGTGCCGTACCCGCCGGAAGTAGCAGGGCACGGCGATCGCGGCGAGCAGCTGGAGCGCGAACAGGCCGATCATTCCCGGGGTGTTGACCCACAGCAGCAGCTGGTTGTACGGGTCCGCGCCCGCGGCCCAGAAGGCGAGCACGACCGCCAGGCCGAGGACGGTCTGGGCGGCACCGGCCAGGTACGGGGAGCGGTGGCGCGGGTGGATCGTGCCCAGCGACCTGGGCAGGACGCCTTCTTCGGCGAGGGCGAGGGCGTAGCGGTTGATCGCGTTGTGGAAGGCGAGGAGCGAGGCGATGATGCTGGTCACGATGAAGATGTGCATCAGGTCGGCCGCCCAGCCGCCCACGTAGGTGGTGATGGCGGTGAAGAAGAGCCCGCCGGGGTCCTTGGCGGCGGCCGCGATGACGTCCTGGTTGCCGAAGGCCTGGATGATGATCCACACCATGAAGGCGTAGAAGAGCCCGAGGAACGCGACGGCCACGTAGGTGGCGCGCGGAACCGTGCGGTCGGGGTCGCGGGCCTCGCGGCGGTAGATGACGGTCGACTCGAAGCCGGTGAAGGCGGCGAACGCGAAGGCCAGGACGACGGCCGTGCCGGAGACGAACACGTGGTGCGGGGCGAAGGACGCGCCGGACAGGCCGTGCGCGCCGCCCTTCACCAGCACTCCGCCCGCGAGCAGCACGAGGATCCCGGTCTCGGCGACCAGCAGCACGCCGAGCAGCTTGGCGCCGAACTCGATGGAGCGGTAGCCGCCGTAGCCGATGAGGACGAGACCGGCGAGGGCGATCGGCAGCCAGGGGACGTCGACGCCGAAGAGGGCCTGGGCGGTGTCCCGCCCGGCGCTGCCGAGCAGGCCGTAGACGCCGATCTCCATGCCGTTGTAGCCGATGAGGGCGAGCAGCGCGGCGCCGATGCCGACGGGGCGGCCGAGGCCGCGGGTGATGTACGCGTAGAAGGCGCCGCCGCTTTTGACGTGCCGGCTCATGGTGGTGAAGCCGACGGCGAAGACGGCGAGGGTGATGCCGGCGATGAGGTAGCCGGCGGGGGCGCCGATGCCGCCGAGCAGGACGGCAAGGGGGGCGACGCCGGCCATCACGGTGAGCGGGGCGGCGGCGGAGATGACGAAGAAGGCGATGTCGGCAGTGCCGAGCGAGCCGGAGCGGAGCGTGGCCACGGCGGGTGGCGTGCTCTCCTCGCGAGCGGTGACGGACATGGGGAGGGAGCCCTTCGAGCGCGACGGACGGGAGGGTTCCGGGCGTGCGGGATGACCGGCGCTACCAGGGCAGGAGCTACCCCGGACCCGTAAATCTAAAGCCTTTCGGTTTGGGCAATGTAGCCTCCTCCTGGACATGCGGGAAGACCCGTTTCACACCTCCGGGGGAGAACACACGCATGGGACGGCCGCGCACCCCGCTCCTCGACCGGGAGCGGATCACCACGACCGCGCTGCAACTCGTGGACGAGCAGGGCGACTTCAGCGTCCCGCAGATCGCGAAGCGGCTCGGCACCCAGGCCGGTTCGCTGTATCACCATGTGGACGGCCGGGACGGCATCGTCGAGCTGCTGCGCGAACGGGTCGCGGCCGCGATCGACCCCGCGACCCTGGACCTGGCCCCCTGGGACACCGCCGTGGAGTCCTGGGCCCGCTCCTACCGGGCCGCGTTCGCCGCCCACCCGAGGGCGATCCCGCTCCTGATGACCTCTCCGGTGCGGGCGCCGCGGGTCCTGGAGCAGTACGAGCGGGCGGTCACGGTGCTGCTGACGGCGGGCTTCGCCCCGGCGGACGTGATGCCCCTGCTGATCGCCCTGGAGAACCTGGTGCTCGGCTCGGCGCTGGACCTGGCGGCCCCGGAGACGATGTGGGAACTGACGGACCGGACCCCGACCCCGCACCTGGCACAGGCCCTGGCGGCGGTGGGGGACGGCAGGGCGGACCGCGCGTTCGAGGTGGGCCTCGCGGGCCTCATGAACCACGCCCGGACCCTGCTCCTGCACTGACCCCTGCTCCAGCGGATGCTCTGGCAGACCCCGTATCGCGGGCGTATCGAAAACCGCATACGCCGCCGCAACCGCCCGCCGTCTTCCATGGAGGCGTGAACCGAAACGCATCCTTCCTCGGCCTGGCGGTCATCGGCGTGGCGAGCGTCGCGTTCTTCGTACGGCGGCCGCTCATGATGTCCGCCCCGAGGTGCATGGCCGGGCAGTGGCACGGCTGCTTCGACACGTTCAACGGCGTGGTGCTCATGACGCTGGTGACGCTGCCCCTGGCCGCGCTGGTGGCGTGGGCGCTGGCGCACCGCCGGCGTGCCGCCGGTGTCCCGTGGGCGTGGCGGACGTCGCTGGCCGAGGTGGGCATGGTGCACGGGACGGTGCCGTTCGTGTGGCTGACCATGATGCCGGGCGAGGCAGCCGGCACCGCCCCCGCCCGGGTGAGCCTCGTGCCGCTGCGGGACCTGGTCACGATGGGGGCGCTCGGGATCGTCGGCAACCTTTTGGTCTTCGCGTCACTGGGGTTCTTCGCCCCGATGCGGTTCGCGGCCCTGGCGTCCGCGCCGCGGATCCTGGCGCTCGGGGCGGGCTGCTCGGTCCTGGTCGAGACCGCACAGTACGTCCTGCGCCTGGACCGGGTGTCCTCCGTGGACGACGTCCTGGTCAACGCCGTCGGCGCCCTGCTGGCCGGGCTGGCGTCGCGCCCCTGGTGGCGTACGACGGCACAGGCGCCGTCGGACCGGCCGCGCCGCGCGCTCACGCCGACGGGCTGAGTCACGTGCCGGTGCGCACACGGCCCTGCACACGCCGGCGGTATCTCGTGCTGCCTACGCTGGGGGCACCGTGAACAGACGCCCGAACCTCAGCGCCCGACTGAAGCTCACCCTCAGCTACGCCGGATTCCTCCTGGTCGCCGGCGTTCTCCTGCTGGCCGTGATGTGGGTGTTCGTGCTGCGCTGGGTGCCGAACGACGACGCCAGATCCATCCAGAAGAGGTTCGGCGCCGTGATCATCATCGGGCCCCGGCGCTCCGACCTCCTGAACGGCTTCGCCCCCGCCGCGGCCACGGCACTGGCGTTCCTCCTCGTCTTCGGCCTGCTGGGCGGCTGGATCCTCGCCGGCCGGATGCTCGCACCCCTCACCCGGATCGCGTCCGCGGCCCGGATCGCCTCGAACGGATCGCTCTCCCACCGGATCCGCATGGCGGGCCCCACAGACGAGTTCCGTGAACTCGCCGACGCGTTCGACACCATGCTCGAACGACTCGAATCCCACGTCGCCGAACAGCAGCGGTTCGCCGCGAACGCCTCCCACGAGCTGCGCACCCCGCTGGCCGTCTCCCGGACGCTCCTCGACGTCGCCCGCAGCGACCCCTCGCGAGACCAGGGCGAACTCATCGAACGCCTGCGCACCGTCAACACGCGGGCGATCGACCTCACCGAGGCCCTTCTGCTGCTCAGCCGCGCCGACGGCAGGAGCTTCACCCGCGAGCCCGTCGACCTCTCCCTCGTCGCCGAGGAAGCCGCCGAGACGCTGCTTCCCCTCGCCGAGAAGCGCCGGATCACACTCGACGTCACCGGCGGCACAGCACATGCCGTCGGCTCCGCCGCGCTGATCCTGCGGATGGTGACGAACCTCGTCCAGAACGCCGTCGTCCACAACCTCCCCGCCGACGGCACCGTGACGGTGCACACCGAACGGCTGCACGACGCGAGCGTGCTGCGGGTGGAGAACACGGGCCGTCCGCTCCCGCCGGAACTGGTGCCGACCCTCACCGAACCCTTCCGGCGCGGAACGGAACGCGTCCGCACCGACGAGCACGCCGGCGTCGGCCTCGGGCTGGCCATCGTGCACAGCGTCGTCCGGGCGCACGACGGCACCCTCGACCTCGCGCCCCGCACCGGCGGCGGTCTTCTCGTCACCGTTCGGCTGCCCGCCCCCTGCGGGGCGGCCTCCGAGCCCCCTCGGGCCCCGTACTCCAAGCCCCGTCAGGCCCCGTAGAAGAGCTCCTCCACGACCGCCCGGGCCCGCCGCGCGGTCCGCCGGTACGCGTCCAGCATGTCCCCGGCATGTCCGTCGCCGTACCCCAGGTACCGCCCGACCGCGGCCAGCTCCCGGCTCTCGGAGGGAAACGTGTCGCCGGCCCGTCCGCGCACCAGCATCACGGCGTTGCGCACCCGCGTGGCCAGCACCCATGCCTCGTCCAGTATCGCGGCCTCCTCGGTCCCCAGCAGCCCGGCCGCCTGGGCCGCGGCCAGCGCCTCCCGGGTCCGGGTGGTGCGCAGCCCCGGCTCGGCCCAGCCGTGCCGCAGTTGCAGCAGCTGCACGGTCCACTCCACGTCGGACAGCCCGCCCGGCCCGAGCTTGGTGTGCAGCTTCGGGTCGGCGCCGCGCGGCAGCCGCTCGGACTCCATCCGGGCCTTCAGCCGCCGGATCTCCCGTACCGCGTCCTCGCCCAGCCCCTCCGCCGGATACCGCAGCGGGTCGACCAGCTCGATGAACCGGCGCCCCAGCTCCTCGTCCCCGGCGACCGGTTCGGCCCTCAGCAGGGCCTGCGACTCCCACACCAGCGACCACCGGCGGTAGTACGCCGCGTAGGAGTTGAGCGTGCGCACCAGCGGCCCGGACTTGCCCTCGGGGCGCAGGTCCGCGTCGATGAGCAGCGGCGGGTCGGCGCTGGGGATCTGGAGCAGCCGGCGCATCTCGGCGACGACCTTGTTGGCCGCGTCGGCGGCCTCCCGTTCGGCCACGCCCTCCCGCGCCTCGTGCACGAACAGGACGTCGGCGTCGGAGCCGTAGCCCAGCTCGTGCCCCCCGAAGCGGCCCATGCCGATCACGGCGAACCGGGTGGGCAGGGTGTCCCCCCACCCGTCCCGGACCACCGCCCGCAAGGTCCCCGCCAGCGTCGCCGCCGTCAGGTCGGAGACCGCGCCGCCGACCCGGTCGACCAGGGCGCCCTGGTCGGCCTCGGCGGGCTTGGTCTCGGTGCCGTAGGAGTCCACGATGTCGGCGGCGGCCGTACGGAACAGCTCGCGGCGGCGCACGCCGCGGGCCGCCCGCACCCCGTCCTCGGCGTTGTCGGCGCGGCCGACGGCGGCGAGGATCTCCTGCTCCAGCTGGGCGCGGCCGCGCGGCTCCAGGCCTCCCCCGTCGCCGTCGCCGAGCAGGGCCACGGCCTCCGGGGCGCGCATCAGCAGGTCGGGGGCGAGGCGGCCGGCGGACAGCACGCGTGCGAGGTTCTCGGCGGCGGCGCCCTCGTCGCGCAACAGCCGTAGATACCAGGGGGTCTTGCCCAGCGCGTCGGAGACCTTGCGGAAGTTCAGCAGGCCCGCGTCCGGGTCGGCGGAGTCGGCGAACCAGCCCAGCAGGACGGGCAGCAGGGTGCGCTGGATCGCGGCCTTGCGGGTGACGCCGGAGGCGAGGGCCTCCAGGTGGCGCAGGGCGGCGGCGGGGTCGGCGTACCCGAGGGCCACCAGGCGTTCCCGGGCCGCCTCGGCGCTCAGCCTTGCTTCGCCGGGGGCGAGTTGGGCGAAGGCGTCGAGCAGCGGGCGGTAGAAGAGCTTCTCGTGCAGGCGCCGTACGACGCCGGTGTGCTGCTTCCACTCGCGGATCAGCTCGGTCACCGGGTCCGCGCGCAGGCCCAGCGAGCGGCCGAGGCGGCGCAGGTCGGCCTCGCCCTCGGGGACCAGGTGGGTGCGGCGCAGCCGGTAGAGCTGGATGCGGTGCTCCATGGAGCGCAGGAACCGGTAGGCGTCGTCGAGCTGGACGGCGTCGGCGCGGCCCACGTAGCCGCCGGCGGCGAGGGCCTGGAGTGCGTCCAGGGTGGTGCCGGAGCGCAGGGTGGGGTCGGTGCGGGCGTGCACCAGCTGGAGGAGCTGCACGGCGAACTCGACGTCCCTGAGGCCGCCGGGGCCGAGTTTCAGCTCGCGGTCGATCTCGGCGGCCGGGATGTTCTCCACCACGCGCCGGCGCATCTTCTGCACGTCGGCGACGAAGTTCTCGCGCTCGGCGGCCTTCCACACCAGGGGTTCGAGCGCGGCGACGTACTCCTGTCCGAGGTCGAGGTCGCCGGCGACCGGGCGGGCCTTGAGCAGGGCCTGGAACTCCCAGGTCTTGGCCCAGCGCTGGTAGTAGGCGAGATGGCTGCTGAGGGTGCGCACGAGGGGGCCGTTGCGGCCCTCGGGACGGAGGTTGGCGTCGACGGGCCAGATCGACCCCTCCACCGTGGTCTCGGAGCAGATCCGCATCATGTGCGAGGCGAGCTTGGTGGCGGACCGCAGCGCCTTGCCCTCGTCGGCCCCTCCCCCAGTGCCTGAAGGGCCTGGGGGTGCCCCCAGGGCCTCGCCGACGAAGATCACGTCGACGTCGGAGACGTAGTTCAGCTCGTGGCCGCCGCACTTGCCCATGGCGATCACCGCGAGCCGGCAGGCGGCGGCGTCCTCGGGCGCGGCGGCCTCGGCGAGGTCGAGGGCGGCGCGCAGGGTGGCGGTGGCCAGGTCGGCGAGTTCGGCGGCGGTCTGGGCGACGTCCGTCGTCCCGCACACGTCACGCGCGGCGATGGACAGCAGGCAGCGCCGGTAGGCGACGCGGAGGGCGACCGGGTCGCCGGCCCCGGCGAGGCCGCGTTCGAACTCCGCGACGCCCGGGTGCAGGTCGCGGGGCTCGTAGGTGACCAGGGCCTCCCAGTCACGCGGGTGCCGGGCGAGGTGGTCGGCGAGGGCGGCGGAGGCGCCGAGGACGCCCAGCAGGCGGTCCCGCAGCGGCTTGGCCGCTATCAGGGTGTCGAGCAGCTCCCGGCGGGCGGTGGGGCCGGGCTGGGCCTCCAGGAGCCGTACCAGGCCGTGCAGGGCGAGGTCGGGGTCGGCGGTGGCGCCCAGGGCTTCGAGGAGCACCGGATCATCGCGTACGGCGGCCAGCTCGGCGCTGTCCAGCAGCCGCTCGGCCGCGGAGGCGTCGGTGAAGCCGTGCCGCAGCAGTCGCGTGAAGGTACTGCTCCTGCGCCCCGGCGTCATCCGCGGCCTCCCTCCGGATCAAGGTCGTCTCCGCCCGAGCCTAACCGCAGACCCCGTCACGAGCGCCGATGAGTTCCGGGCGGGATCGTGGTCTGTACGGGCAGGGAACCCAGGGAGGCATCATGCGCGAGCCCGAGGGCGTGCTGGACGCCCGCTACAGCAGCGAGGGCACCTCGGCCCACGACTGGTCCGAGGCGGAGAAGGTCCTGACGGAGTCCGAGCTGTTCTGGATCTCGACGGTACGCCCGGACGGGCGCCCGCATTCCCCCATAGCCTTAAGGGCATGGGTGGACCCCCATCCCCGCTGCTGGCGGTGTGGCACGGCGGCGCCCTGCACTTCGGCACCGGCCCCGGCGAGCGGAAGGCGGCGAACCTCGCCGGGAACCCGCACGTCGTGCTGACGACCGGCACCGACAGCTGGACCGAGGGGTACGACGTGACGGTCGAGGGCGAGGCGGTACGCGTCACCGACGACGGCCGGCTGCGCGAGCTGGCGGCGGCCTGGGAGGCGAAGTACGGCCCGTTCTGGCACTACGAGGTGGACGACGGCTGCTTCCGTCACGGGCCGGGACGTGCCCTGGTCTTCGCGGTGCGGCCGCGCAAGGTCCTCGGCTTCGGCAAGGGGGAGCCGTTCAGCCAGACGAAGTGGGAGTAGTTCATCCGGTCCCGTGGTTCGCCGGGTCCAGTAGTTCATCCGGTCTTCACCTGTCTGGCCGAACGCGGTGGGAGCGGGGATTATTGGCGTGTGCATGCTCAGTCCGCACCGCCACCGAACCCTCCTTTCCCCCACCACCGGAGGTTGATGTGTCCGGCAGTTCCGCACGTTCCGCGCTGCTGCGCCGTGCCCGTACGACGGTGGCGTCCGCCACTGCCTTCACCGCGGCCGCGGTCGGCCTGTGGACCGGGCTCGGCGGCACGTCCGCGCACGCCGCGAGTGCCGTACCGACCCCGGACCACGTGATCGTCGTGGTCTTCGAGAACCACGCCTACAGCCAGGTCATCGGCTCCTCCAGCGCCCCGTACATCAACTCGCTGGCGTCCGGCGGCGCCAACCTGACCCAGATGTACGCCGAGACGCACCCGAGCCAGCCCAACTACTTCGCCCTGTTCTCCGGCTCCACCCAGGGCATCACCGACGACAGCTGCTACACCGCGGGCTTCTCCTCGGCGGCGAACCTGGCCTCCGAGCAGCTCGCGGCCGGCCGCACCTGGGCCAGCTACAACGAGACCCTGCCCAGCCAGGGCTCGACCACGTGCAGCAGCGGCAACTACGCGCGCAAGCACAACCCGTGGTTCGGCTTCAGCAACGTGCCGACCTCGACCGCAAAAACGTTCGCCCAGTTCCCGACCGACTACACCACCCTCCCCCAGCTGTCCTTCGTGACCCCCAACCTGTGCAGCGACATGCACGACTGCTCGGTGTCCACCGGTGACACCTGGCTGAAGAACAACCTGGGCGCGTACGCCACCTGGGCCAAGACCCACAACAGCCTCCTCGTCGTCACCATGGACGAGGACAACCGCCTGGCCGGCAACCGCATCCCGACGGTCCTGTACGGCCAGCCGGTCACGGCCGGCTCGACCTCGGCCACCACGTACGACCACTACGACCTGTTGCGCACCCTGGAGGACGGCCAGGGTCTGAGCGCGCACGCCGGCAACGCGGCGTCCGCCTCCGACATCACCGGGATCTGGGCGTCCTGACGTGTACGTAGCGGACAGCCGCGCGAGCACTCCGGCGACGGCGTCCGTGGAAGGTACCGCCCGGCCCGCGACGGCCGGGCGGTACCGCTCCACGATCGCGCCCACCGTCCTCGCCCTCGGCACGGTCAGCCTGGTCACGGACGTGTCCTCCGAGATGGTGACGGCGGTCCTCCCGCTGTACCTGGTGGCGGGCCTGGGCCTGTCCCCGCTGGGCTTCGGCCTCCTCGACGGCGTCTACAACGGCTTCTCGGCGGTCGTACGCCTGGTCGGCGGCCACCTGGCCGACCGCGGCGGCGGCCGCCACAAGTGGGTGGCCGGCGCGGGCTACGCCCTGTCGGCACTCTGCAAACCCCTCCTGCTGGTGGCGCATTCGCTGACGCCCATCGGCCTGATCCTGGCGGCCGACCGCACCGGCAAGGGCCTGCGCACGGCTCCCCGGGACGCCCTGATCTCGCTCGCCAGCACCCCGGAGAACCGGGGCCGTGCCTTCGGTGTGCACCGCGCCATGGACACGGCGGGCGCCCTGCTCGGCCCCCTGGCCGCGTTTCTCATCCTCCGGGCGACGGTGGACGGCTACGACGCGGTGTTCACGGTGAGCTTCTGCGTGGCGGTGCTGGGCGTGCTGATCCTGGTCCTGTTCGTACCGGGTGGCGGCGGCCGTGCCGAGACGGCTGCTTCGTCCACCGCGCGCCCCACACTGCGCGCGGCACTCGCCCTCCTCGCCGACCGCGACCTGCGCCGCCTCACCGTCTGCGCCCTGCTCCTGGGCCTCGCGACGGTGAGCGACTCCTTCGTCTACCTGCTGCTGCAACACCGGCTCGGCGTCCCGGACCGCTGGTTCGCCCTCCTCCCCCTCGGCACGGCGGCCGCGTTCCTCCTCCTGGCCGTCCCCCTGGGCCGCCTGGCGGACCGCTGGGGCCGCTGGCGCGTCTTCCTGACCGGCCACGCGGCCCTGTTGCTCGCCTACGCACTGCTGCTCACGTCCTGGCACGGCACCGCCCTCCCGTACGCGGTGCTGGCCCTGCACGGCACGTTCTACGCGGCGACCGACGGTGTCCTGATGGCGGCCGCGTCGGACAGCGTCCCCGAGGCGCTGCGCTCGTCGGGTCTGGCGCTGGTGCAGACGGGCCAGGCGGCGGCGCGTTTCGCCTGCTCGCTGGGGTTCGGGGCGGCGTGGACGCTGTGGGGCGACCGTACGGCGCTGAGCGTGTCGGCGGTGGCCCTTGCGGTGTGCGCGGTGTACGCCCTCACCCTCCGTCCCTCCCGGAAGGCCGCCGTATGACCCTGCGTTCCCGCATCCTGGTCCTCCTCTCGGCGCTGGCGGTCCTGGCGGCCGTCGCCCTGGCCTCCGTCCTGCACGCCTCGGCCCGGGCGGAGCGCCGCGACCACACCCAGGCGGGCGGCCCGAAGGTCACGCCGGGAACGGTGACCCTGACGGCCCCCGGTCACATGGTCTTCCGCAACATGGCCTGGGGCCCGCACCGCGACGAGCTGACCACGGTCCCGGTCTCCGCCCCCGCCGGCCCCCGCACCGCCTCCGGCGTGAAATGCCTGCGCTTCTACGCCGCCGCGGGTACGGGCGTCTGCCTCCAGGCCGTCCACGGCCCGGTCTCGGACACCTACCGCGCGCTGATCCTGGACGCGAACCTGCACACGAAGGCCCGCTACGACGTCCCGGGCATCCCGTCCCGCGCCCGGGTCTCCCCCACCGGTCACTATGCGGCCTGGACGGAGTTCGTGGGCGGTGACTCGTACGCGGGCACGAACTTCTCGACCCGCACGGCGATAGCCGACACCCGCGCCGGCACCCTGATCCCGTCCCTGGAGACGTTCCGGATCATCAGGGACGGCCGTCCCTACCAGGCCGCGGACGTCAACTTCTGGGGCGTGACGTTCGCCCCGGACGACCGCACGTTCTACGCGACGCTGGCGACGAAGGGCTCGACGTACCTGGTCCGAGGCGACCTGCACACCCGCACCGTCACCACACTCCACAGCAACGTCGAATGCCCGTCCCTCTCCCCCGACGGCACCCGCATCGCCTACAAGAAACGGGTGAAGGGCCTCCCGAAGGACGCCCCTTGGCGCCTCTACGTCCTCGACCTCCGGACCATGCACGAGACACCGCTGGCCGAGACCCGCAGCGTGGACGACCAGGCGGTGTGGAAGAACCCGCACACGGTCGTCTACGCCCTGCCGGGCGACTACGGGGCGGACCTGTACGAGGTGCCCGCGAATGGGACGGGGCGTGCTCGGCTGGTCAGCGTGTCTGCCGTGTCGGAGGTGTTCGTTCCGTGAGGGGGGTGGGGCGACGCTCGGAGCGGGGACGGGGGAGGAAGGCCAAGCCGCGCTTGCTCGGTCGCAGTTGTCGCGGGAGTTCGCGGTCCAGGGTGCGGGAAGCTTCGAGCAGGTTCGCGGAGAAGTGCCGCAGCCAGAGGGTGCCGGGCAGCGACCACATCCGCAGGATCTCGTACAAGAACGGCTCCTGAGATCCCGTCCGGTCCGGCTTGGGCAAGCGGCGCGGCCGGGTGTCGAGGTTGATCAAAGTCGTGTAGATCTCACGCCTCATTCCCGGAACCGAGCCGAGTTGGGAAGCCGTGTGGTACGAGCCCGTGAGCCAGAGGGCCGCCCCCGCTGAGACCACCGTGAACGGCCCAAGGCCGATCACCCAAGGCGCCCAGCCCACCGCGAAGGAGACCGTCATGGAGATCAAGGCGAGAGACCACAGGCGCAGGAGAAACCGGAACCCGGAAACGAGCCCGCCCGGAGCCGGCACATCCGAAATCGCCAGTACTCCCGGAAATTCCGAGGTATGAAGAACCTCGCCTTTCCTGGCCAGTTCAGCCGCATGGCTCAGGCAGAACGTGTACAGGGACGGCTGAAAGACCTGCCACCCGAAGTCCCACCTGCACCAGACCTGACGCCCGTCCAGGGCCGTCACCTTGTCGGCAAGCCACTCGGGCGCCGTCTCCCCGACGCACTCCAAGGCCACCGACCGATGGCGCAGCCCTGCCTCGGCCACCAGCAGAACCAGGTCGTCCGAGGGGTTCGTCGCCGCCTCGACCGTCTCCAGGACCATGGCCCGGAACGGCGGATACGACATGCTCTCCACCATCAGACCAGGCTGCTCGGCCACCAGGTCGACCCCCGTGGCAGTCGCAAGCCGCATCGCGGCCGGCGCGTCGACGGCGGCGTAGCTGCCGAAGAGCTGGCCGAGCCGCTCGCGGTCGTCCTGGACGAGGTTGCGGAAAAGGTCCTCCAGGGTGGTCTGGGGTCTCCTGCCGTACGCGGTCAGCCATTCCTCCGCGTCCTTGAGGACGACATTGAACAGATGCAGCCGCCGCAGCCACGCGTCGTCCCAGGAGCTGGACGGGGTCCGGGTCAGGAACTCCGACTCGACCGCCGCATACTCCGCCCACGACGAGTGGTCGTACAACTGCGTCTCCAGGAAACAGCGGCCGACGACCAGGCTGCCGCCGTCCAGCTCCCGCAGGGCGTCGGCGCGGCGAGCCCGGGGCAGCAGGGCGAGGGCGAACGGGATGACCTCCTCAAGGCGGGAGGCTGTGTACGCATCCGGGTTCGCCTTCAAGGCGTGGTGCGCGGCCATCAGCTCCGACCACCCCTCCTCACGCCCTTCGGCGGCCTCCTTGGCTGCGAAGAACTCGCAGAACGTGAGGTGGATGAAGCGGTAGCTCTCCTCGCTGCGCTCCTCAGAGACCAGGCCGGTCTCCTTGGCGAGCTCGCGGAAGCGCTGCACGGCCTCGCCCCTGTCGCACTGGTAGATCCCGGCCACGACATCGATTGCACGCGTCCAGGACAGGGAGTTCGCCGCCTGCTCCGGGTCGCGCATGTGCTCGAAGGCCAGGCGCCCGAAGATGGTCTCCCGCTGCTCGCGCAGCAGACTCTTCGCGGGTTTCTCCAACTGTCTGCCGCGCCGGGCGACCAGGAGTTCCTCGACGACCTTGGAGTAGAACGCCGTGCGGGTGTCGACCGACACGCCCTTGGCGCCGTGCTGGTCGTGGCTGACGTACATGGCGAGGACGAGCGGGTTGCCGCACATCTCCCGGAGGGTGGGGCGATCCGTGAGGTCGTTGTAGAGCCTGAGGATCTCGGCACGCTTGTCCCTGTCCTCGGCGTAGTTCGGCCATTGCGTGAGGAAGACGTAGATGTCCTCCGGCGAGAACGGCTGGACATGGAAGACCGGCGGGAAGTCGGTCTCCAGATGGCCGCTGACCTGGCTGTGGAACTGTGAGCGCATGGTGAGGACAACGGAGTTGTGCGGGCTGTCGGCGGCGAGCCGGTCGCTGAGCGCACGCAGGGTGGCTGCGACCCGCAGGTAGTCACTGCCCGCGACCTCGTCGAGCCCGTCGAGGATGAGAAAAAGGCCGCCGCCCCTGACATACGAGTCGAACAGTTCGCCCATCTCGAAGCCCTGCACCCTGGCGACGTGCTCACGCAGGAAGGTCACAGCCCATTTGGCCCTGGTCTTGTCGGTGGTGACGTTCTTCGGTGGGGTGAAGCGCTTCAGCTCGATGAGGATCGGCAGCCGGTGTCCGGGGCGCAGCGCCATCGCCTCCCGGCAGGCGTCCCGGAACATCTTCTTGGCCAGCGACGACTTGCCCGAACCCGGGTCTCCGATCACCCGCACCCGGGACATGTCCTGGATCTCGGCGACATCGCCGGAGTACACGAAGGAGGCGGCGCCGTTCTGGAGCTTGAGGGAGACGAACGCGCTGTCCACCTCCAGCGCTTCCGACTCATCCTGGTTGGGTATCAGGAGGTACCGTGCGTGGCCGGCGCCGAGGCCGTAGCGACAGTACCCCCTGAGACTCACCCGCTTGGCCAGCGAGCTGCGCGACCATTTACCGAGCCGGAAGAGCGCGGCCTCCAGCCACATCCGGATGTTCTCCCGCAAGAACGCGCCGACGCGCCGGGCCACCATGTAGATCAACGGGGTCGCTATGAGCGTGACGGCCGCGGTGACGAGGACCGTCTTCAGGTCCGCTCCAAAAACGATCTTGTTTGGATTCAGCGCGTACATCTTCAGTCCCCCCGGGCCGCCGATCCCCCATTGGATAGCAGACCGTGACCCCGCGAAGGCCCAGGGTGACCGAATCGTGACGACATGCCCCCGGAGGGTTACAGCACCGGCAGGTTCTTCCGCAGCTCGAAGGCCGTGACCTCGCTGCGGTACTCCTCCCACTCCTGGCGCTTGTTGCGCAGGAAGAAGTCGAAGACGTGTTCGCCGAGGGTGTCGGCGACCAGGTCGCTGTTCTCCATGAGGGTCAGGGCCTCGCCGAGGTTCTGCGGGAGGGGTTCGATGCCCATGGCGCGGCGCTCGGCGTTGGAGAGGGCCCAGACGTCGTCCTCGGCGCCCGGCGGGAGCTCGTAGCCCTCCTCGATGCCCTTGAGGCCGGCGGCCAGCAGGACGGCGTAGGCCAGGTACGGGTTGGCGCCGGAGTCGATGGAGCGGACCTCGACGCGGGCCGAGCCGGTCTTGCCGGGCTTGTACATCGGGACGCGGACCAGCGCGCTGCGGTTGTTGTGGCCCCAGCAGATGTAGGACGGGGCCTCGCCGCCGGCGCCCGCCGTGCGCTCGGAGCCGCCCCAGATGCGCTTGTAGGAGTTCACCCACTGGTTGGTGACCGCCGCGATCTCGGCGGCGTGCTTCAGCAGGCCCGCGATGAAGGAGCGGCCGACCTTGGAGAGCTGGAACTCGGCGCCCGACTCGTAGAAGGCGTTGCGGTCGCCCTCGAAGAGGGAGAGGTGGGTGTGCATGCCGGAGCCGGGGTGCTCGGAGAACGGCTTCGGCATGAAGGTCGCCTGCACCCCCTGCTCCAGCGCGACCTGCTTCATGACAAGGCGGAACGTCATGATGTTGTCGGCCGTGGAGAGCGCGTCGGCGTAGCGCAGGTCGATCTCCTGCTGGCCGGGGGCGCCCTCGTGGTGGGAGAACTCGACCGAGATGCCCATCGACTCCAGCATGGTGATCGCCTGGCGGCGGAAGTCCATGCCGACGTTGGTGGGGGTGTGGTCGAAGTAGCCGGAGTTGTCGGCCGGGGTGGGGCGGGAGCCG
This sequence comes from Streptomyces hyaluromycini, assembly GCF_002217755.1. GTDB lineage: Bacteria > Actinomycetota > Actinomycetes > Streptomycetales > Streptomycetaceae > Streptomyces > Streptomyces hyaluromycini. The sequence continues at coordinate 572,255 of NZ_BCFL01000018.1, forward strand.
TCCAGCGGGCGGTCCTTCAGGAGGAAGAACTCGATCTCGGGGTGGGTGTAGAAGGTGAAGCCGAGGTCGGAGGTGCGGGCCAGGGCACGCTTCAGCACGTACCGGGGGTCCGCGAAGGACGGGGAGCCGTCCGGCATGAGGATGTCGCAGAACATGCGGGCCGTGCCGGGGGTCTCCGCGCGCCACGGCAGGACCTGGAAGGTGGACGGATCCGGCTTGGCGATCATGTCGGACTCGTAGACCCGGGCGAAGCCCTCGATGGCGGAGCCGTCGAAGCCGATGCCCTCGTCGAAGGCCTGTTCAAGCTCGGCCGGGGCCACGGCGACGGACTTGAGGAAGCCCAGCACGTCCGTGAACCACAGGCGTACGAACCGGATGTCGCGCTCCTCCAAGGTCCGGAGCACGAACTCCTGCTGCTTGTCCATCTTCCGCTTCCCCATCCTTGCTGGTCAGGCCGCCTGTCTCCCTGTCCCGCAGGAGGCGGTCGGGCACCTGAGCATCACACCACAACAGCATTTCATGCGCGTTGCGCACCTTGATCGCCCGAGCGACCTCGGCCTGAACGGCTCTCGTACGGCAGGTGTCCTGCCCTGCCGCCCATCTTGCCTGCTCGCGCCGACATCCGTAATGGCCGGACCGGTTTCCCGGGTGTCCGTCAGGTGACGGACCCCACGGTGACAGACACCACGGTGACGGACACCACGGTGACGGACACCACGGTCCTTAAATTTGAATCTCAGATGCAAGTTTTAATAGCGTGCGGGACACCGAGCCGTTCGGCCGAGCCACAAGGAGCCCCGATGCTGTCCGAGCCGTCCGCCGCCACCGTCCGCGCCACCCTGCCCGTCGTCGGCGCGGCGATCGGCGAGATCACCGGGCGTTTCTACGCCCGGCTCTTCGCCGCCCACCCCGACCTGCTGCGCAACCTCTTCAACCGCGGCAACCAGGCCGCCGGCACCCAGCGGCAGGCCCTCGCCGGCTCCATCGCCGCGTTCGCCACGCACCTGCTGGACCACCCGGACCAGCGGCCCGACGCGATGCTCGGGCGCATCGCCCACAAGCACGCCTCGCTGGGCGTCACGCCCGAGCAGTACGCCGTCGTCCACGAGCACCTCTTCGCCGCCATCGCCGAGGTGCTCGGCGACGCCGTCACGCCCGAGGTCGCCGCCGCCTGGGACGAGGTCTACTGGCTGATGGCGAACGCGCTCGTCGCGATCGAGAAGCGGCTGTACGAGGAGAGCGGCGACCTCCAGGGGCTGCGGCCGTGGGAGGTCGTCGAGCGGGTGGCGGAGACCGCCGACGTCGTGACCTTCCGGGTGCGGCCGGTGGACGGCCGGGCGGCGGTGCGCGGCTTCCGGGCCGGGCAGTACGTCTCCGTGGGCGTCACCCTCCCCGACGGCGCCCGCCAGATACGCCAGTACAGCCTCTCCGGCGCGCCGGGCGGGCCGGTCCGCCAGTTCAGCGTCAAGCGCGACGGCGAGGTCTCCCGTCACCTGCACGCGCGCGTGCACGAAGGTGACGTCCTCGAACTGTCGGAGCCGTACGGCGACCTCGTGCTCGGCGACACCGCAGACCGCCCTCTCCTGCTCGCCTCCGCCGGTATCGGGGTGACGCCGATGGTGGCGATGCTGGCCGCCCTCGCGGCCGACGGCCACCGCGCCCCGGTGACCGTCGTACACGGCGACCGCTCCCCCGCCGACCACGCCCTGCGCGCCGACCACACGGCCTACGCGGCCAAGCTCCCGGACGCCTCCGTCCACCTCTTCTACGAGCGGGGCGGGGAACCGGGCACCCGCAGCGGCCTGGTCGACCTCGCCGACGTCCCGGTACACCCCGGCACGCGCGCGTACCTGTGCGGCCCGCTTCCCTTCATGCGCGCGGTCCGCGCCCAACTGCTGGCGAAGGGCATACCTGCGGCCGACATCCACTACGAGGTCTTCGGCCCGGACCTGTGGCTGGCACAGACCTGAGCCGCAACGCCCCGAAAGGGGCGCGGGACCCTGTCTGATATGCGGCTACCGCCGCGTGGGCGCGACCAGCCACAACGGCGCCGCAGCCGCAAACCGGCAGACCGCGGCACCCCCACAGGCGCTAAACCGCCCCCGGCCCCTTGGAAATACCGAGCAGCAGCGCCCCCGTCGGCTCCGCCACCATGTCCGCCACCGTCACCGGGTCCAGCGACGCGAAGAACGCCTCCTGGGCCCGGCGCAGGGCGCCCCGCAGCCGGCACCCGGAGTTCAGCGGGCAGGGCGTCGCCCCCTCGCAGTCCACCACGTCCCCGTCGCCCTCGAAGGTGCGCACCAGCGCGCCCACCGAGGCGGTACGGCCCCTCTCGGTCAGCGTGAGCCCGCCGCCCCGGCCGCGCCGGGCGTCGACCAGCCCCAGGTGCTGGAGTTCGGCGACCACCTTCGCAGCGTGCGTGTACGGCACGTCCATGTCCGCCGCGACCTCGCGGGTCGTCGGGCTGGACCCGTCCGCGACGGCAAGCCGCATCAGGAGACGTAGAGCCAGGTCGGTGGAGCGCAGCAGCCGCATACCGGCCAGCGTAGGTAATATGCATCCGCCATTCAAATTATCGGTTTCCTGTCGGATCGCGGGTCTTTCCGGTTCTTTCCTGTGCCCTCCCTACGACCGGCCGCATCTCCCCCATTACGATCAGCGAGCCCCACCCTTCACGCCCCTTTCCCCCAAGAAGGACACGGCCCATGGCTACCGCCAAGAAGAGCAACAACGCAGCGCGCAAGGCACGCATAGAGGAGATGCGGCGTGCCGAGCAGGCGCGTGAGCGGCGCAACCGGATCCTGGTGATCGGCGCGAGCGTCGTGGTCGTCGCCGGTCTCGTGGTCGGCGGCGTGGTGCTCGTCAACTCGCAGTCGGGAAAGAGCGACACCGCGAGCGACGCGAAGGGCAGCTCCGGGGACTCGGGGCACTTCACCACCGGCAGTGACGGCGTGCGGACCTGGACGGGCAAGCTCTCCCGCACCCATGTCACGGGGACCGTGAGCTACCCGATGCACCCGCCGGTCGGCGGCAACCACAACCCGGTGTGGCTCAACTGCAACGGCAACGTCTACACCAAGGCCGTGAAGGACGAGAACGCCGTGCACGCGCTCGAACACGGCGCGGTCTGGGTGACGTACACCGACAAGGCGAAGAAGTCCGACGTGGACACGCTGGCGGCGAAGGTGAAGCAGACGCCGTACTCGCTGATGAGCCCGTACACGAACCAGACCTCGCCGATCGAGCTGACGGCGTGGGGGCACCAGCTGAGCGTGACGAGCGCGGACGACCCGAAGGTCGGCAAGTTCTTCGAGACGTACGTGCAGGGCAAGCAGACCCCGGAGCCGGGGGCCTCCTGCACCGGCGGGACGATGTGACGTGAAGAGGCACATCGGCTGGATCGCCGGGACCGCTGCGGCGGTGCTCGTTGCCGCCGGCGCGATCACCTACGCGGTCGCCGAGGACGGCAGCGGTGGCGGTGGGGGCCTGAGCGTTCCGAGCGCGGACGGGGCGGACGCGGGGTTCGCGCGGGACATGGCGGTCCACCACCAGCAGGCCGTGGAGATGTCGTACATCATCCGCGACCGCACGCAGAACGTGGAGGTGCGGCGGCTCGCCTACGACATCGCGCAGACGCAGGCCAACCAGCGGGGCATGCTGCTGGGCTGGCTGGACCTGTGGGACCTGCCGAAGGTGTCGGCGAAGCCGCCGATGTCCTGGATGGGCATGGGCGACATGCCCGAGCGCGGGGACGGTTCGCTGATGCCGGGCATGGCGACCGACACCGAGCTGAAGAAGCTGGGGACCCTGAACGGCAAGCAGGCGGAGATCTTCTACCTCCAGCTGATGACGGACCACCACAAGGGCGGCATCCACATGGCCGAGGGGTGTGTGGCCAAGTGCACCGTCACGGTGGAGAAGAGCCTCGCCCAGGGCATGGTGGACGCGCAGCAGTCGGAGCTGACGACGATGAAGCAGATGCTGAAGGAGCGGGGCGCGAAGCCGCGCGACTGACCAGTCGCGGCCGAACTGCCGCGACTGAACTGCCGTACAAGACGGGGGACTTGTCGACTTAACGGCACCGCAAGCTTTCAACAACAATCGCAACCGATCTGTAATGTTCTGCGCGCCGCCGAAAGTGGACCAAAAGCCCCTAATCAACGCCCACTTGGGACTTCCTTGGGTTTCTCATTCCCCTGGCATGAACAGTTCACCGAAAGAGTGACGTCCACCGTGTGATCCATTCACGGGCCGTTCCGCCGCAGGCCTCCTGGTGATCACGGACGACCGACCACTCCATGCGACGAACCGCATAGCAGGGGGCAGTATGAGATCCAACCGTGCCAAGGTGCGGGCCAGCGTGAGTATGGCAGCGACACTGCCGATGATCGTCGGCGCGCTCGCACTCGGCATACCCGCGGCGCACGCTGCGGACAGCCCGGCCCGTGACAGCCTGAAGGGCACCAAGCCCACCTGGGCCACGGCGAAGGCGGACAAGGGCGCCACCTCGAACAGCGCGCAGGTCAAGGCCCGCGTCTACCTGGCCGGCCAGGACGCCAAGGGCCTCGCGGCCTACGCGAAGGCGGTGTCCGACCCGAGCTCGCCGCTGTACGGCAAGTACCTCAGCGCCAAGCAGGTGCAGGCCCGCTACGGCGCCACCAAGGCCCAGGTGAAGGCCGTCAAGTCCTGGCTGACCGCGGCCGGCCTGACGGTCACCGAGGTCACGCAGCACTACGTCGCCGTCTCCGGCGACGTGGCCGCCGCCGAGAAGGCGTTCGGCACGCAGCTGCACAACTACGCCAAGGGCTCGAAGACCTACCGCGCCCCGGCGACGACGGCGACCGTGCCGTCTTCCGTCGGCAACGCCGTCCTGACCGTCACCGGCCTGGACAACGCGCCGCACAAGGCGACCCACGACGACACGCTGCCGCCCCCGGCCACCGTGTTCAAGAACTCCGGGCCGTTCTCCTCGTACTACGGCTCGAACGTCGCGACCACGCTGCCGGACGCGTACGGCACCAAGATCCCGTACGCCGTCGAGGGCTACACCGGCAAGCAGCTGCGGGCCGCCTACGGCGCCGGCAAGTACACCGGCAAGCACGTGCGCGTCGCGATCACCGACGCGTTCGCCTCGCCGACCATCGCCTACGACGCCGGCACCTACGCCAAGGCGCACGGCGACGCCTCGTGGAAGACGAGCCAGCTGCACCAGGTGCTGCCCCCGAACTACACGAACACCGGCGCCGACGAGTGCGACGCCTCGGGCTGGTACGGCGAGGAGACCCTCGACGTCGAGGCCGTGCACGCGGTCGCGCCGGACGCCGACGTCACGTACGTGGGCGCCGCGTCCTGCCAGGACAGCGACCTGCTGGACGCGCTCAGCAAGATCGTCGACAACCACCTCGCCGACATCGTCTCCAACTCCTGGGGCGACATCGAGGGCAACGAGACCCCGGACGTCCAGGCCGCCTACGACCAGGTCTTCCAGCTGGGCGCGGTGCAGGGCATCGGCTTCTACTTCTCCTCCGGTGACAACGGCGACGAGGTCGCCAACACCACGGTGAAGCAGGTCGACACCCCGGCCAACTCCGCCTGGGTGACCGCGGTCGGCGGTACCTCCCTCGCCGTCGGCAAGGACGACAAGTACCTGTGGGAGACCGGCTGGGGCACCGAGAAGGCTCTGCTGGCGGCCGACGGCAAGAGCTGGACCAACTTCCCCGGCGCGTTCACCTCGGGCGCGGGCGGCGGCACCAGCAAGACGGTCGGCGAGCCGTACTACCAGAAGGGCGTCGTCCCGGACTCCCTCGCGAAGGCCAACAGCGCCACCGGCAACCGCGTGGTCCCGGACATCTCCGCGATCGCCGACCCCAACACCGGTTTCAAGGTCGGCCAGACGCAGACCCAGGCGGACGGCACCGAGGCGTACAGCGAGTACCGCATCGGCGGCACCTCGCTGGCCGCGCCGGTCATCGCGGCGGTCCAGGCTCTCGCCCAGGAGGCGGGCGGCGGCAAGGCGATCGGCTTCGCCAACCCGCTGATCTACTCCAAGTACGGCACGAAGGCCTACCACGACGTCACCGACAAGCCGACCGGCAAGGACCTCGCGGTCGCCCGCGTCGACTTCGCCAACGGCTTCGACGCCACCAACGGCCTGCTGACCTCGGTCCGCAGCCTCGGCAAGGACAGCTCCCTGTCCGCGGTCAAGGGCTACGACGACGTCACCGGCGTCGGCAGCCCGGCGGCCGGCTACGTCGAGTCGTACCAGCCGAAGGCGCACCGCAAGCACTGATCCGCTGACGCGGTGAACCGCTGAGCAAAGGGGCGTGGGGTCCTGACGGACCTCACGCCCCTTTGCGTTGCGGCTGTTTGAGGGACGCGCTGGAGGGGACCTGGGTGGCTGACCGGCCTTCGGCGCACAGGCTAGGTCTGGGAATCCTCCCCGCACACCAGGTCATACGCTTCCCGGAAACCCGGAGAGGTTCCCGTGTCACGGCCGCACTTGATCATGCCCTGGGTCTTCCCGTACCACGTGGTGACGGTGCCGTAGACCGGGGTCTTCTCGTTGCCGGCGCACCCTTGGACGAAGCTCGCCTCGACCACCTGCACGCCGATCACGGAGAGGTAGTCGCCGGTCTTTCCTGTCATATCGGCAGTCCCGAAGCCCGCGGCGCCTGGCAACGGTACCGACTCGCCGTTGTGAGCAAGCGGCTTTCCACCGAGACTCATGTGCCGTTCCAGGGAGGAGAACACCGACGCCGCGGGCACTTTCCCACTGGCCGCAACGCCGGCTGTCACCTTGCGTACGGGAATCGCATGGAAGGTGATGTCTGCCGCGCTCTCACCCTTTTTGACGCGAACCAGCTGCGAAACAGCGACCAGTTTCCCTTCGGTCCTGATCTTTCCCCAGTGGATTCGGGCGTTCTTGCACGCCCGCTCCGCCACCGAGACGGCCGTCGACCTGGGGGACGGCGTCGCTTCGGCTTCCTTGCCCTGCGAGGACGCGGTGCACGCCGTCGCCACCAGGGCTGTTGCGGCCAGCACGGCTGCCCGCCGCAATCCGGCCGCCCTCCTGTCGGCCGCCTTTCGGCCGGGCCGTGTCATCAGCAGTACCCCTTCTTCACCGTTGCGGACAGTCCGTCCTGGGCGGGCTCGGTCATGTGCGTTCCCTCGCCGTGCATGGACAGCCGGACCTCGATCCCCAGTTCGCCGAAGAACTCGGATCCTATTCCGAACGGCGGGGTGGAGAAGTCCCCTCGATCAGCCGCTCGGGATCCGCACCGGCCGGGACTGCCATGCCCGTTGCCTCGCGTACCACTGCCCAGCTCGCCTCGGCTCCCGTCTGCGGGTCTCCACGAGGACGGGCGTCGGTCAGGGCCGGACCAGTCCGCTCTGGTAGGCGATGACGACGAGTTGGGTGCGGTCGCGGGCGTTGAGTTTGGTCATGGCGCGGTGGATGTGGGTGCGTACGGTCAGGGGGCTGAGGAAGAGCTCGCTCGCGATCTCGGCGTTGGACTTGCCCTGCGCTGCCTCGATCATGACTTCACGCTCCCGGCCGGTCAGGGCCGCGAGTTCGGGCGGCGGGGCCGTGACGGGGACCGGAGTGGTGAGGAATCGGGTGATCAGGGTCTGGGTGGCTTTCGGTGACAGGAGTGCCTCGCCGCCGGCCACGGTGCGGATTCCGTCGACGAGGGCCTGGGCGGAGACGTCCTTGCCGAGGAAGCCGCTGGCACCCGCGCGCAGGGCCTGGGCCACGTACTCGTCGGTCTCGAACGTGGTCAGGATGAGGATGCGGGTCGTGGACAGGGCGGGGTCGGCGCAGATCTCGGTGGTGGCGGCGAGGCCGTCGGTGCCCGGCATGCGGATGTCCATCAGGACGATGTCGGGACGGTGGCGGCGGGTGAGCGCGACCGCTTCGGCGCCGTCGGCCGCCTCGCCGATGACCTCCATGTCGGGGACCTCGCCGATGAGGATGCGGAAGGTCATGCGCAGGAGCTGCTGGTCGTCGGCGAGGAGGATGCGAGTCGTCATCGGGCCTGTCTTCGCGGATGAGGGGGCACGGATGAGGGGGCATGGATGAGGGGGCACGAACGAGGGGGCCGGGTCAGGGCAGGATCGGCAGGTCGGCGGTGACGCTGAAGCCCCCGTCCGGCTGGCGTCCGGCGGTGAAGCTGCCGCCGGCCGAGTGCGCGCGCTCACGCATGCCGATGAGTCCGAAGCCGTCACCGTCGGGGGTGCGGGAGGGGGCGACGGAGAGCCGTCCGGGCGTGTTGGCGACCGTGATCGTCAGCCGTTCGTGCCCGTAGCCGAGCCGGACGTGCGCGGTGCCGCCGGGGGCGTGCTTGGTGATGTTGGTGAGGGCCTCCTGCACGATGCGGTACGCGCTGAGATCCACACCGGGTGAGAGCTGCTGCTCCTTGCCCTCGGTGACGACCTGGACATCGAGGCCGGCCGATGTGAACGACTCGATCAGGTCCGGGAGTTGGGCCAGGCCGGGGGCCGGTTCGAGGAAGTCGGGGTCGTCGGGCCGGCGCAGCAGGCCGACGGTGGCCTTGAGTTCGCGCAGCGCCGAGGAGGTGGTGGCGGCGAGCTGGTTCACCATGGGGGCGACCTTGTGGGGGCTGGTCCGGGCGAGGAAGGTGAGGGTGCCGGCCTGGGCGTTGGCCAGGGCGAGGTGGTGGGCGACGACGTCGTGGAGCTCACGGGCGATGCGGACACGTTCGTCCGCCACCCGGTGCCTGGCCTCTTCCTCGCGGGTCCGTTCGGCGTACGCGGCACGGGTCTCGACCGCTTCGAGGTAGGCGTTGCGCATGCGGGCGGCGGAACCCAGGGCCACCGGCAGCAGCAGGCACAGGATCGGATTGACGGTGGCCAGCGGCCAGGGGCGGCCGCCGCGGTCACCGAAGAGGGTGGACAGCACGATCATCGCCGTCACCGGGAGGCAGAAGCGGTAGACCGTCCTGGGCGCGACACGGGCGGCGATCCCGTACAGGGCGACCAGGACGGGGGCCAGGAGCATCGGGGTGAGGAGATAGCCCACCGCGCCGGCGGCGCCGGCGCACACGGCGGTGCCGAGTACGACCCCGTACGGGTGACGGCGCCGCCACAGCACGGCGACGGAGGCCACCGCCGCGAGCGGCAGAGCGGACCACCAGCCGAGACCGTCGGCGTAGGACTTGCTGCTGTAGTACGCCACCGGCCCGGACAGGACGAACAGCACCACGACGAGCACCGTGTCGAGGAGACGGCGGTGTCGGCGGGAAAAGTGCTGCCAGCGGGTGGTCATCGACGCTTGCTCCGGCGAGGTGGGCGTGAAGCCATCCTGCCAAACGACCGCGATCGGTGAGGCGGGGCGGCCGCCGTGCCGGAGGCCGCCCCGGCCCCGTAGAGCCTGGATCAACGGGGTACCGCTTCCGCGACCGGCGCGGGTTCCGTCTCGGCGGCGGGCGTACGGCTCAGGGACTCGCCCTCGATGTCGACGCGGGGCAGCCACCGGGCGAGCCGGGCCGGAAGCCACCAGGCCCGCTCGCCCAGCAGGGCCATGACCGCGGGGACCAGCGCCATCCGCACGACGAGGGCGTCGAAGAGGACGGCGACGGCCAGGCTGAATCCGATCATCTTGATCAGGGCGAGGCCGGCGCCGACGAAGCCGGAGAACACGGCGATCATGATGAGTGCGGCGGCGACCACGACCCGCGCGCTGTGCCGGAAGCCGGTGACGACGGCCTCGGCGGGCCGCTCGCCGTGGGTGTACGCCTCGCGCATCCGGGAGACCAGGAACACCTCGTAGTCCATGGCCAGGCCGAAGACGATGCCCACCATCATGATCGGCATGGTGCTCATCACCGGGCCGGTCTGCTGCAGGCCGATCAGGTCGGCGAGCCGACCCCACTGGAAGACCGCCACCACCGCGCCGAGCGCGGACAGCACGGACAGCAGGAACCCGAAGGCGGCCTTGACCGGGACCAGCACGGACCGGAAGACGACCAGCAGCAGGAGGAAGGCCAGGCCGACCACGACCGCCAGGTAGGGCACCAGGGCGCTCTGCATCTTGTCGGCGACGTCGATGTTGATCGCCGTGGTGCCCGAGACGAGGAAGGTCGCGCCGGTCTCGGCCGTCACCGCCGGCCGTTCGGCGCGGATGGTGCGGACCAGGTCCTTGGTCTTCTCGTCGGTGGGCGCGGTGGAGGCGGTCGCCGTGAAGATCGCGGTGTTGCCCGCCGGGTTGAAGACGGGCGGAGTGACGGAGACGACGCCCTTGGTCGCGGAGATCGTCTCGGCCACGCTCTTCGCGGCGCTCCTGGGGTTCTTCGCGCCCTTGGCGTCCACCACGACGGTGAAGGGGCCGTTGAAGCCGGGGCCGAAGCCGTCGGCGAGTTCGTCATAGGCCCGTCGTTCGGTGGTCGCGGTGGACTTGGACTCGTCACCGGGCATGCCGAGCCGCAGGTCGAGGACCGGCAGCGCCACGACTCCGAGGCCGATGACCGAGGCGAGCAGCACCGGCACCGGCCGGCGCTGTACGAACCGTGCCCACCGGGTGCCCGCGTTGTCCCCGGTACGGGCGCCGCTGTCGCGGCCCTTGCGGATACGGCGGGGCAGGACCGCGTTCGGCAGGATGCCCAGCAGGGCGGGTACGAGGGTGAGGGCGACCAGGACGGCGACGACGACGGCTCCGGCGGCGGACAGGCCCATCTTGGTGAGCGTCGGCACGCCGACCACGGACAGTCCGGCCAGGGCGATGACGACGGTCAGGCCGGCGAAGACCACCGCCGAGCCGGCGGTGCCCACGGCGCGGCCGGCGGCCTCCTGCGGGCTGTGCCCGTGGCCGCGTTCCTCGCGGTAACGGGAGACGACGAACAGGGCGTAGTCGATGCCGACGGCCAGGCCCAGCATGGAGGCGAGGCTGCTGCTCGTGGTCGACAGCCCGAGCGTCGAGCCGAGCGCCATGATCGACACGGTGCTGATGCCCACCCCGAGTACGGCGGTCAGCAGCGGCAGCCCGGCCGCGGCGAGGGAACCGAAGGTCACCAGCAGGACGACGGCCGCGATGACGACGCCGATCAGCTCACCGGACCCGCCGGCGGCAGCGTCGTCGGCGAGGACCGGCCCGCCCACATCCACGGTCAGCCCGGCGTGCCGGGCTTCGTCGACCGCCTTCCGGAGGTTGTCCTTGGTGGCGTCGGTGAGGTCCTTGGACGCGGCCTTGTAGGTGACCGTCGCAAACGCCGTGGAGGCGGCCTTGTCGACCGTGCCGGCGCGGAAGGGGTCCACGGCGGCCCGGACCTGGCTGCTGTCGGCTGCCTCGCCGACCAGCTTCTCGATCACCGCCCGGTTGGCGGCGGAGGTCAGCTTCTGCCCGCTCGGTGCGACGAAGACGATGCGCGCCGTCGCCTGGTTCGGGCTCTGCGAGGCGCCCGGGAACCGCTTCTGCAGCAGGTCGTAGGCGCGCTGCGACTCGATTCCCGGCATGGAGCCGGTGTCGTCGGGGGGCGAGGCCGCCTGGGTCGAGGCGAAACCGAGGGCACCGAGCAGCACCACCCAGAGCAGGGCGACGTACCAGCGCCGCCGGAAGGCCGTACGGCCCGTGCGGTAGAGGAAAACAGCCACGGAGCGGATCTCCACATCAGAATCGGGAACGCACCCATGCTGCGAAGCCGGAGCCCCGGCCGTCGTCGTGCCGACGCCGACAGCTCCTACTGAGATCGCCGACCCCGCCTACTGAATCGGCAGTACCGCCGGACAGGCGGTAGCCGCCCGGGGGGGCGAGGGGGCTGCGCACCGGACCCGCCACCGCGCTGTCCTCAGGGAGGCCGGACGGGCCCGCGAGCCGCCAGCCGCGCGGGGGCGCAGGAGAACGCCGTCGCTCGACGGCCCACGCCGGCCATCAGCCGTCCACGGGGGGCCAAGAACACCCGCCCGCCCGGTGTGCACGACCGCGAGCCGGGCCGGCGGGCTGCTCTCATACCTGCGCAGTAGCCGCCGTCGTACGCAGGCAGTACCCGCGGGCCTGCACCCGTCCGACGCCGTGCCCTCGGGCGGGCTGCCACTCTCTGAGGGCTTCACCGCCCGGCCGGCGCAGCCACTGCGCGCGCCCCTGACCAGGTACCGGCCCGCCCCGCACCGAGGGCGCCGCCGGTGACCGGGCCCTCACCCGCCGGAACATCCGAGAGGACTGCCGAGCATGCCGCTCACCGCCTTAACGAGAGCGAGAACCGCCGCCGCACTGTCCGCGCTCATCCTGCTGGCCGGCGCCCCCGCCGCCCTCGCCGAGACGGACTCCGCCCCCGCACATCACCCGGCGAACGAAAAGATCCTGGAGACCGACGTCACCAACCTCCCCGACACCCGGGAGGGACAGCCGGTCCTCGCGGTCAACCCCAGGAACCCGGACAACCTGGTCTTCACCTCGACCGTCTTCCCCGACAGTCCCGGCCTTGAGCCCGTGGGCGCCTGCTTCGTGGCCTTCTCCTTCGACCGGGGCAGGACCTGGCACCGGTCGTCCTGGCCGATGGGCGACCGCCCCCAGTGCGGTGAGCCGGAAGTCACGACCGACGCCGACGGGGTCTTCTACATCTCGAACAACCAGATCGGCCCCGACCGCTACACGACGTACACCAACCACAACGTCGTCTCCAAGTCCGTCGACGGCGGCCGGACGTGGACGGGCCCGGTGCAGACACCGCTGGTCCTGGGCGGTGCACCCAAGCTCCGCGTGGACCGGGCGACCGGCAAGGTGTACGCGGTCGCCTCCCACACGGCGTTCGAGTACCCCAGCGCCATCTCGGTCAGCGGCGACCAGGGCGGGACCTGGTCGGACCCGTCGACGATCCCCGGTCCCCAGCCCTGTGTCGAGATCACCCCCGACCTGCCCCCGTCCTGCGGCTACCCCGGCCGTGAGATCGCCGTGTACGGCGGGATCCTGGCCTCCGCGAGCCAGGGCGACGACGGCAGGGTCGCCTTCTACACCACCCGCGACGACGGAAAGAGCTGGCGGACCCTCCCGGTCACCGACAGCGACGGCACCCCCGTCCTCAACGGCACCGGCTCCCTCGTACCGGTGCCGGCCCTGGGCGCCGCCGCCGACCCCGTCCCCTGGGTGTCCGCCGACCCCACCCGCAAGGGCCGGTTCGCCGTCATGGTCCCCCGCGACTCGAACCTGGAGGTGTACGTCACCGACAACGCCGGCAAGTCCTGGACCGGCCCGGCCACCATCGCCGCACCCGACGCACAGCGCCCCTGGTTCGACTTCGGCCCCGACGGACAGCTCGGCGTCATGTGGCGCACCACCGAACTCAACGTCTACTCGGTGGTCTCCTTCGACCACGGCCGCACCTTCAGCGACCGCCTCCAGGTCAACAGGACCACCGAACCCGCCGGCGTCAACGGCCCGCCCGGAGACCGCTGGTCGACCATCACCCTCGACAAGAAGTACGCCTACGTCAGTTGGGCCGACGGCCGCAACGGCGAACTCGACGCCATCCTGGGCCGCGTCCCGCTGAGCGCCTACCACGGCGGACAGCGCCCCTGACACTCCGACACTCCGGCCTCTTCCAGCCGCCGGAGACGAGTCGGGCGGGGCCCGCAAGCCCCGCCCGACTCGCGCAGGGCCGGCCGCTCGGCCTGCGTGAACTCATCCGGGGCGCGGGCCGCAGGACGGTCCCCTGCGAGACCAGCCGTCCTCGGAGATAGCCTCGGTGCTGTCATCGTCCGACGGGGAGGGGCTGACGTATGCAAGGGCAGGACTGGATCGAACGTGCGGGTGAGCTGTTCGAGGCGGCGATGTTCGGCGGGGACGTGTCCGCGCTGGAGCGGTCCGATGACGTGCTGGACGCGGTCGAGGCACCGCTTTCCATGGCGCGGGGCAAGGTACTGCACGTCCGTTTCCTGAACGACCGCGAGGAGGACGGCCGGGAACTGGTGCTGTTCGAACGCGCGGCCGAGTTGTACGGGCGTCTGGGGGACGCGTCGGGTGAGGCGGACGCGTTGTTCTGGGTCGGCTGCTGGCATCAGGTGGTCAAGGGCGACGGCGCCACCGGCAGACCGTACTTCGAGCGGTCGTACGCGCTGGCGAAATCCGTCGACGACCGGATGACGATGTCCTATGCGATCCGCCACCTGGGCTTCGCCGACAAGGACGAAGGCCGCTTCGAGGAGGCCCGCAGGCGGCTGACCGAATCGGTGACACTGCGCCACGAGATCGGTTTCCGGCCCGGGGAGGCCGCCGGCCTGGTGGCGCTGGCCTACCTCGCGGCCGAGACCGGCGATCCGGCGGCGGCGTTCCGCCACCTCGACGAGGCCCGGTCGGTCGCCGAGAGCTGCGGTGCCAAGGCCGTGTCGGGGTGGATCGAGCAGGCCCGCACACACATCCGCTCCGCGTAGCGGACGGCGACCCGGAGGACCGTGATGCCCGTACTACGTCAGGCCGGTGTTTCCGACCACGGCACGCTCGTCGGGTGTGTGCAGCGATGGTGGGGGGACTCACGCACCCCCGAACGGGCCCGGGAGCTGTCCCTGTTGCTGCCCAGGCTGTTCCTGCAGTTCTTCTCCGGCACCAGCCTGGTCCTGGAGGAAGGCGCGGAGATCCGTGCCTTCCTCATCGGCTTCCACGCCGCCGACAACGGCACCGAGGCGTACATCCACTTCGTGGGAGTGGACCCGCAGGTGCGTGGACAGGGCGTGGCCCGGCGCCTCTACACGGAGTTCTCCCGGCGCGCCGCCGAGGCGGGCCGCACGGAGGTCCGTGCGATCACCTCGCCGGGTAACGCGGGGTCCATCGCGTTCCACCGTGCGATGGGGTTCTCCGTGGAGAGCGGGGACAGGGAGATCGACGGGCTGTCCGTCCACACCGACTACGACGGTCCCGGGCAGGACCGGGTGTGTTTCCGGAAAGGGATCGCTCCCTGAACCGTGCTGTCGGTCCCGCATGCACCACACTCGCGACGCCAAAGCCCAGGACGGCCAGGGCCGCGGCCTGGCCGTGGGTCTGGCCGTGGGTCTGGCCGTGGGTCTGGCCGTCCTCAACGCGCTGACCGACAGGTGAGGTATGGGCGGTGCCCGGACCGCAAGACAGTCTGGTGCGAGCTGCGGAACTGAGCCGCGCCGAAGTCATCCGGGGGCGGTTCATGTGAGCGAACGCCGACAGGTTGCCGCGGGGAAGCGAGCGGCCCGACGGCAACTTCGCGGCTCGGGCCGGCGCATCTCCCTCGATCAACTCCGGCAAGGACGAACTGCCTACGGCGTCCCTCCGCCGAGACGGACGACGACCCCGACCTCGTAGGCCCAACGATATCGGGGTGGGGCGACATGCTTGATTATCGCGGATAACAGGCACTAAACATGCAGAATAACGCAATGTTGGATATTTGATCTCCCTTCAGGAGGAAATTCATGGCGGGCAAACCCAGCATTGTCTTCGCCCACGGACTCTGGGCGGATGGGTCGTGCTTCAACAAGCTCATCCCCACACTCCAGGCCGAAGGGCACGAGGTTTTCGCCTCACAGCACGGCCTCGACTCGCTCGAAAGCGACGTCGCATGCGTCAACTTCACGCTCAACCACGTCCCCGGCCCGATCGTGCTGGTCGGTCACTCCTACGGCGGGACCCTGATCACCAAAGCGGGCACCCACGACCGTGTCGGCGCTCTGGTGTACATCGCCGCGCTCGCCCCGGACGAGGACGAGACGTCCCAGGAACAGCAGGACAAGTTCCCCCGCACGCCCATCTTCGAGCACGTGGAGGTCGCTGACGGCCGCGTGTGGCTCAAGCCCTCAGGCGTCCCGCACTTCTGCGGCGACCTCCCGGAAGCGGAGCAGAAGCTCGTCCTGGCGACGGGCGCCGTGCCGGTGGCGGACCTGTTCAACCAGCAGGTTCCCGGCACCGCCTGGCGGACGAAGCCAAGCTGGTACATCGTCGCCAACGACGACCACACCGTGCACCCCGACCTGGAGCGGTCCGCCGCCGAGCGCATGGGCGCCAAAACCCGTGCCGTGGACAGCAGTCACGTTCCCATGCTCTCGCATCCCGACTTCGTCCTGGATGTGATCCGTGAGGCCGCGAAGTCCCTCGACGCCTAGGGCCAGGCCGACGACGACCGGCCGCAGCGCGACACGCGAGGAGGCGGCCCCGGACCGGCCGGGCCGCCTTCTGTGCAACGGCATCACGCTTTCGAGCTCAGCAAGTCGCCCCGACGAAACTCCGGGCGCCGGCCGACCGGGGTGGGCGGTGCGTCAGGAGCGCACGGTTTCGGCAGGCTTCGGGACGTGCGAGGCGACCACCCGCTCGTGGACGGTCGCCGGAACCGCCCGCCGCCGGTCCACCGCGTACGCCACGCTCGCCACGCCCAGGCCCAGGACGGCCAGGGCCGCGCCCGCCAGCGCCGGGGAGGTGACGCCGAAGCCCGCGGCCAGGGCCACGCCGCCGATCCAGGCGCCGCCGGCGTTGGCGAGGTTGAAGGCCGCCTGGTTGGCGGAGGAGGCGAGGGAGGGGCCCGCGGACGCCCGCTCCATGACCATCAGCTGGAGGGGCGAGCCGGTGATGAATGCCGCGATGCCGAGCAGCACCACCGCCAGCGCCGCGCTCCACTCCGTGCGCATCAGGACCGGGAAGAGGAGCAGCACCGCGACCATGGACACCAGGCCACCGAAGAGCGTGCCGCGCATCGCGTGGTCGGCGAGGCGGCCGCCGACCAGGTTGCCGATCGTGGCGCCGACGCCGAAGAGGGCAAGGAGCAGGGTGACGTTCGCATCAGCGTAACCGGCGGCGTCCGTCAGCATCGGCGTGATGTAGCTGTACGCGGAGAAGAGGGCACCGAAGCCGACGACCGTCGTGGCGAGGGCCAGCCAGACGGGGAGGGAGCGCAGGGCGGAGAGTTCGCCGCGCAGGCCGGAGGCCGGGGCCGGGGCGTGGGCGGGGTGGATGAGGAGGAGGACGGCGGCCATCGCGGCGACGCCGATGAGGCTCACGCCCAGGAAGGCCGCCCGCCAGCCGAGGTGCTGGCCCACGAGGGTGGCGACCGGGACGCCCGCGATGTTGGCGACGGTCAGGCCCATGAACATCAGGGAGACGGAGCGGGCCCTGCGCTCCGGTGCCACCAGGTTGGTGGCGACGACCGCGCCGACGCCGAAGAAGGCGCCGTGCGGGAGGCCGCTGAGGAAGCGGGCGGCCAGCAACGAGTCGTAGCCGGGGGCCAGCGCCGAGAGCGCGTTGCCCGCGACGAACAGGGCCATCAGGGAGACGAGGACCGTGCGGCGGGGCAGGCGCGCGGTGAGCGCGGCCAGGAGCGGGGCGCCGATGACGACGCCCAGCGCGTACGCCGAGACCAGATGGCCGGCGGCGGGGATCGAGATGTGCAGGTCGTCGGCGACGTCGGGCAGCAGCCCCATCATGACGAATTCGGTGGTGCCGAGACCAAAAGCGCCGACGGCCAGGGCGAGCAGGGCCAGAGGCATGAGGGGCTTTGCCTTTCGGGGAGCAGGTTCCGTACGTTCTAAGTTCAGCTACGGAACAAAGTCTCGCAGGCCAAGTATTCCGCCAGGTTACGGCGCAGTGTCCGGTTGTCCTGACAAAAGAAACAACGCTGTGCTGACCAGCGCTTTTTACGAACCCGATGTGGTCAGGTTCACACGGGCGGCGACCGGGAGGTGATCGCTTCCGGTCCTCGGCAGGGTCCAGGAGCTCTCCGGCTCCACGCCCTTCACCATGATCTGGTCGATGCGGGCCATCGGGAACGAGGCCGGCCAGCTGAACCCGAACCCGCTGCCCGCCGCGCCCTGCGTGGAGCGCATCTGCGAGGTGACGCCGTTCAGGGAGCGGTCGTTCATCGTGCCGTTGAGGTCACCGAGGAGGACGACCCGCGACAGGCTCTCGTCGGCGATGGCCTCGCCCAGCGCGTCCGCGCTCTTGTCGCGCTGCCGGGCGGTGAACCCGGCGTTCATCTTGACGCGTACGGAGGGGAGATGGGCGACGTAGACGGCGAGGGGGCCGTGCGGGGTGGCGACCGTGGCCCGCATCGCGCGCGTCCAGCCCAGTTTGATGTCGACGGCCTTGACCCCGGTGAGGCGGTACTTGCTCCACAGCCCGACGGTGCCCTCGACCGCGTGGTACTTGTACGTCGACGCCAGCGCCTTCTCGTAGGTCGGGACGGCCGTCGCCGTCAGCTCCTCCAGGGCCAGCACGTCGGCGCCGGAGGAGGCCAGCCGGGTGGCCGTGCCGGTCGGGTCGGGGTTGTCGGCGTTCACGTTGTGGGTGGCGACCATGAAGTCGCCGCCGGAGCCCTGCTTGTCGGTGAGCAGTCCGCCGAACAGGTTCAGCCAGACGATCGCCGGGAGCAGCACGGCGATCAGCGCCGTCGCCGACCTGCGCAGGATGCCGATCAGCAGCAGGACCGGGATCAGCAGGCCCAGCCAGGGCAGGAAGGTCTCGGTGAGACTGCCGAGGTTGCCGACGGCGTTGGGGATGCGGGAGTGCAGCAGCATCACACCGGCGAGGAGCAGCGCCACCACGGCGGTGACGATGCCCCGGCGCCAGATCCGCGGATCGTCGCGCCAGCCGGAAAGCAAACGGTTCACCAGGCGCCGGAACCGGTCTCCCCGACGCTCGGGTCCCGAGCCGCCGTTGTCCGTCTCCGTCATGTACGCCTGCTGCGCCATACCGTCTGCCTCACAACCTGCCGTGCACACCGTCGTCCCCCGGATACGACCCTAGGGGATGATCGGCTTCTCTCCCGCCGTCACATGACGGCCGTACGGAAGACGAGGACGAACAAGCCGATGGAAGGGGTTCCGGTTACCGCCGGGTCCGCCGGGACTGTGACGAAACGCGAACACTCGGGTCATCTCCGCGGCGGCCGCCCGGCCCTGACTACGGCTCCGGACTACGGCTCCGGACTACGGCTCCGGTGTGCCGACCGGTCCGAGACCCGCCAGCACGGTGTCGACCATCTGTTCGGCCAGTCCCTCGGGAAGTTCCGCCTCCGGGCGCAGTATGGCCCTGAGCAGCATCGGGCCGGTGAACATGTCGTTGGCCAGTTCGAGGTCGACGTCGGCGCGGAGTTCGCCGTTCCGCTGGCCCCGGCGCAGCACTTCCTTGCCGAGTTCCCGCCGGGGGTTGATGACGTTGGCGTGGTACGCGTCCCAGATGCGGGGGCTGCTCTTCATCTGGGCGTAGACGTTGTGCAGGATGGCCGACGAACGGTTCACCAGGCCGCGCTGCCGCAACGCTTCCAGCAGCACGATGAGGTCGTCGCGCATGGAGGTTCCGGGGAGTTCGGGGTCGGGGGGCTCGGCGGCGCGCATGACGTCGACGAAGAGCTCCTCCTTGCCGTTCCAGCGGCGGTAGATGGTGGCCTTGCCGACGCCGGCGGTCCGGGCGATCCGCTCGATGGACAGCTCGGCGAGCGGAACGCCTTCCTCCAGGAGCTTCATCACGCCCTCCAGGATGGCGATCTCCACCGCCTCGCTGCGCGGGCGGCCCCGGGCCGGGCCGATGGACCGCGGTCCGCTGTCGGCAAGCGTCACGTCATACCGTCCTCTCACTGGCTGGGGGAATTCTCCCGCAGCCGAAGCCTCCCCCCGTGGTCGCCCACGAGGTTTCCCCCGTGGCTCCTGCCCGTGCTGCCGGTCCGTTCAGTCGTTCACTCCGCTGCTACGACCAACTCCTGCTCCCGGTCGCCCTGCTGACCGGCCGGCGGCTTGCCCGGCAGGAAGAGGGTCACGACCACGGCGCCGATCAGCGCGACGCCCGCGCCGCACAGGGCGGTGGTGTGCATGGCGTGCAGGAAGGCGTCGTTGGCGGGGGTGACCAGGGCCCTGCCCTGCGCCCCGAGCTTGGCGGCGACGCCGAGCGTGGCCTCGATGGACTCGCCGGCGGTATCGCGCAGCCCGGGCGGCAGCGCGCCGAGCTTGCCCTCGATGCCGTCGCGGTACGACGTGGAGAGCACCGAGCCGAGCACGGCGATGCCGAGGGCGCCGCCGACCTGGCGGAAGGTGTTGCTGAGCGCGGAGGCGGAACCGGCCTTCTCGCGGGGCAGGGCCTGCATGATGACGACCGAGGTGGGCGTCATGATGTGCGCCATGCCGGTGCCCATCAGGAAGAAGACGACCTCGAGGATCCAGATGGGCGTGTCGGCCTCGAAGGTGGCGAAGGCGCCCAGGGTGAGGGCGATCAGCACCAGACCGCCCGCGGTGGTGGCCTTGTTGCCGATCCGGTCCACCACCAGGCGGGCCCGCGGCGCGAAGATCATCTGCGCGGCGGCCAGCGGGAGCAGCAGCAGACCGGACTGCAGGGGCGAGTAGCCGCGCACGCTCTGGGTGTAGAAGACGGAGAAGAAGGTCACGCCCATCAGCGCGAAGAAGACCAGCGCGATGGCGGCCATGGCGGCCGAGAAGACCTTGTTCTTGAAGTAGGTGACGTCCAGGGACGGGTGGTCGCTGCGCTTCTCGTAGATCACGAAGCCGGCGAGGACCGCGATGCCGGCGAAGATGGTCGCGAGGACCTTGGCGTCGGTGAAGTCGGCGAGTTCGCCGCCCTTGATGATGCCGTAGACCAGCAGGACGAGACCGACGACGGACAGGACCACGCCGACGGGGTCGAGGCGGCCCGGGCGCGGGTCGCGCGAGTCGGGCACCAGCCAGAACATCAGGGCGAGCGCGATGATCACGATCGGTACGTTGATGAGGAAGACCGAGCCCCACCAGAAGTGGTCGAGCAGCACACCGCCGGTGATCGGGCCGATGGCGATGGCGAGGCCGACGCCGCCGGCCCAGATGCCGATCGCCTTCGGCTGCTCCTGACGCTCGAAGACGTTCATCAGGACGGCGAGGGTGGCGGGCATCACGAAGGCGGCGCCGAGGGCCATCAGGGCGCGGAAGGCGATCAGCGAGTCCGCGGAGCCGGACTCGGCGGCGAGGGCCGAGCCGATGCCGAACACCACGAGGCCGCCGATCAGCACCTTCTTGCGACCGAGGCGGTCGCCGACGAGGCCGGCGGTGAAGAGCAGGCCGGCGAAGACGAGGGTGTAGGCGTTGATCGCCCACTCCAGCTGGCTCTGGGTGGCACCGAGGCCGACCGGGGCCGGGGTGGAGATGGTCTTGACGGCGACGTTGAGGATCGAGTTGTCGAGCACCACGATCAGCAGGCTCAGCATCAGCACGCCGAGAATCGCCCAGCGACGCCGGTACACCGCCTCGGATATGCGGGGGCCGGGCGGAGCGTGGTCGGCAGGAGTTGTCATGACGACGAGCCTAAGGGCATTTCAATACGGCACCGTCTCGTATCTGAATACCTTTACCCGGGCTTTATAAAACGCGACAGGGTGGGGCGGTGGCCGGTGGCCGATGGATCACATGGGGGTGGTCTGGCCGAGGGCGGCACGAAGTGCCACCATGGGAGGGATCCGGGGACGCCGTCAGGGTGCCTCGAGATGACTGAAGGAGCCGTTGCCATGACGCAGCTTTCGGCTGCCCAGACTGTGCAGAACAGCCCCTCCGACGGCAGCAGGGCGCTGTACGGGGGGAAGGGCACTCGCCGCATCACGGTCCGCGACATCGCCCTCGCCAAGGAACGCGGCGAGAAGTGGCCCATGCTCACCGCCTACGACGCGATGACCGCGTCCGTCTTCGACGAGGCCGGCATCCCCGTGCTCCTGGTCGGCGACTCGGCAGGCAACTGTCACCTCGGCTACGAGTCGACGGTGCCCGTCACTCTGGACGAGATGACGATGCTGTCGGCGGCCGTGGTCCGCGGCACCCAGCGCGCCCTCATCGTCGGCGACCTCCCCTTCGGCTCCTACCAGGAGGGCCCGGTGCAGGCGCTGCGCTCGGCGACCCGGCTGGTGAAGGAGGCGGGCGTCGGCGCGGTCAAGCTGGAGGGCGGCGAGCGGTCGCACGAGCAGATCCGGCTCCTCGTCGAGTCCGGCATCCCGGTGATGGCGCACATCGGCCTGACCCCGCAGTCCGTCAACGCGATGGGCTACCGCGTGCAGGGCCGCGGCGAGGAGGCGGCCCAGCAGCTGCTGCGGGACGCCAAGTCGGTCCAGGACGCGGGCGCGTTCGCGGTCGTACTCGAACTGGTCCCGGCGGAGCTCGCGGCCGAGGTGACCCGGGTGCTGCACATCCCGACGGTCGGCATCGGCGCCGGTCCCGAGACCGACGCGCAGGTCCTGGTCTGGACGGACATGCTCGGCCTGACCTCGGGCCGGGTCCCGAAGTTCGTGAAGAAGTACGCGGATCTGCGCGAGGTCATGGGCAACGCGGCCCGCGCCTACGCCGAGGACGTCGTCGGCGGAACGTTCCCGCTGGAGGAGCACTCCGTCCACTGAGCACACCGCGCACAAGGGCACACCCCAGAGCCACTGCGGAAACACCAAGGACAGCCCGCCGATCTTCCCCCGTCGGCGGGCTGTCCCGCGTCGTGATGGACATGGCCGGCCCCGGCGACGAGACTGGCCGCCCACCACACGTCAAGACTTCTGCCGGGTGACGGAGTCGGTGCGGGGCGCGTGTCCCCTCCCCGCGCCAGCACTGGACGGTTCCAGACGGAGACCACGGGTCGGCACATCCGGGCACCGACGACCCACGTGGACCGTCCCGCCGGGCGGCGAACAGGACTCGCCGTGCCCTCGGCGAACTACCGTGCCCTGCTGCGTACCCCCGGGGCCGCGGCCTTCTTCCTGCCGGCGTCGCTCGGACGCGTCGGCGTCGCGATGACCGGCCTGAGCATCGTCTGGCTCGTACACGCCCGCACCGGCACCTTCACCGCGGCCGGCCTGGTCGGCGGGTGCTTCGCGCTGGCCGAAGCGCTCGGAGCGCCGCAAGCGGCCCGGCTCGTCGACCGGTTCGGGCAGACCAGGGTCCTGCCGCCCGTACTGCTCGCGCACGCCCTCGCGGTGGCCCTCCTGGTGTCGCTCGTCGCCGCCGGCGCCCCCGACGCCCTGCTGGCCCTGGGCGGTGCGCTGGCCGGCGCCGGCGTTCCCCAGCTCGGCGCGCTGTCCGCGGCCCGCTGGTCGGCGCTGCTGCGCACCGGCCGGGCGGCGGAGCTGCCCACCGCCTTCGCGCTGGAGTCCGTCGCCAACGAGGCGGGCTACCTCCTGGGCCCGGTGCTGGTCAGCGCCCTCGCCGCGGCCGGACATCCGGTGGCCGGCACGATGCTGGCCACCTCCCTGTCGGTGGCCGGAGGGCTGGTCCTCGCGGCACAGCGCGGCAGCGCACCCCCGCCTGCGGCCGGCGGCCCCGCACCCGCCCGCGAGGACCGGTCGCTGCTGCGCGGCGAGGTCCTCCTG
Source organism: Streptomyces hyaluromycini (assembly GCF_002217755.1). Lineage (GTDB taxonomy): Bacteria > Actinomycetota > Actinomycetes > Streptomycetales > Streptomycetaceae > Streptomyces > Streptomyces hyaluromycini. Next base: position 595,528 of record NZ_BCFL01000018.1, read on the forward strand.
CTGATGGGGCTCAATCTCGCCATCGGGGTGTTCTTCGGCGCCATGCAGGTGGCGGTGCCCGCCTTCGTCGTGGCGCACGGCGCGCCGGGCGCCGCGACCCCGGTCTTCGCCGTCACCGGCTGCAGCGGACTGCTGGCCGGATGGCTGTACGGGCTGCGCCGGTGGCGTGCCGCACCCCGGATACAGCTGACGACGGCGAGCGGTGTGCTGACCCTCGGCACCCTGCTGATGCTCATGGTCGGCTCGCCGTTCGGGCTCGGACTGGTCGTGGTACTGACCGGTGCCACGGTCCCGGTCCTCCTGGTGCTCTTCTCCGTGCTCGCCCAGTCGACCGTGCACCGGTCCGTCCTGACCCAGGCGTTCTCCTGGCTGGGCTCCGCGAGCGCGGCGGGCTCGGCCGCGGCTGCGGCGGTCTCCGGCCGGGCGGTCGACGCACTCGGGCCGCACGGCGGCTTCGCGGTCACCGCCGCGGCCGCCGCCGCACTCACCCTCCAGAGCCTCGTCGGGCTGCGTCTGCTGCACCCGGCGAAGGGGCGGTCGGGGCGGCAGGGAGGTGCCAGCGGACCTCGCCGTCGTGCCGTATGCCGGTGGGGACCAGGCCGGCGGCCCTGGCGACCGCGGCGGAGGCGTGGTGGTCGGGGTGGATGTGGGCGATGACGGTGGCCGCGGGGCCGCGGGTGAGCCGGTCGACCAGGCCGCGGGCGGCCTCGGTGGCGATGCCCCGGCCCTGCCAGGGGGTGCCCACCACCCAGGCGATCTCGGCGACCGGGCCCCGGACCGTCGCCTGGACGTAACCCGTCAGGCAGGACTCCGCGCGCAGCCGGATCACCCAGTTCAGCCAGGTGACGGCCGGGTCGCCGGAGCCCGCGGTGATGCGCCGGTAGCGCGAGCGCAGGGTCTCGGCGGGGTCCGGGGTGCCGCCGGTGAAGGTGTGCAGGGCCGGGTCGGACAGCACCGCGGCCATCTCCTCGGCGTGCTCGACGCGCAGCGGCAGCAGGTCGAGCCGCCCGGTGCGGATGGCCTGCGCCGCGAACGGGCTCATGCCCCGCACGGTACGCCCCTCGTGCCGCCGAGCAGTCGGCGGGCCGGGCGCGCCGCCGGTAGTCCGGCAAAGCCGCCGATGGGCCAGGCATGCCGACGGTTCTCCGGCAAAGCCGCCGGTAGGCCGGGGGGCCGCCGGTGGGCCGGGGGGGGCCGCCGGTGGGCCGGGGGGGCCGCCGGTGGGCCGGGGGGGGCCGCCGGTAGGCCGGGGGGCCGCCGGTAGGCCGGGGGGCCGCCGGTAGGCCGGGGGGCCGCCGGTAGGCCGGGGGGCCGCCGGTAGGCCAGGCATGCCGACGGTTGTCCGGCAAAGCCGCCGGTAGGCCGGGCGGGCCGCCGATGGGCCGGGCGAGCCGCCGATGGGCCGGGCGAGCCGACGGTGGGATGTCGGTGGGCTGTCGGCGGGTGTCGGTGGGCTGTCGGTGGTTTGTCGGTGGGGCCTGGCACGGTTCTTCCCATGACGCGAATCGACAACAACGCCGTGTCCGTACGGGGGCTGGTGAAGCACTACGGCGACACCAAGGCACTCGACGGAGTTGATCTGGACGTCCGCCAGGGCACCGTGATGGGCGTGCTCGGTCCGAACGGGGCCGGCAAGACCACCCTGGTGCGGATCCTGTCCACCCTGCTGAAGCCCGATGCGGGAGAGGCGACCGTCGCCGGGTACGACGTGCTGCGCCAGCCCCGCCAGCTGCGCCGGGTGATCGGACTGACCGGGCAGTACGCCTCCGTGGACGAGAAGCTGCCGGGCTGGGAGAACCTGTACATGATCGGGCGGCTGCTCGACCTGCCGCGGAAGGACGCGCGGGCCCGGGCCGACGAACTGCTGGAGCGGTTCTCGCTCACCGAGGCCGCGAAGCGGCCGGCGAGCACGTACTCCGGCGGCATGCGGCGCCGGCTGGACCTGGCCGCCTCGATGATCGGGCGCCCCCAGGTGCTGTTCCTGGACGAGCCGACCACCGGTCTCGACCCGCGCACCCGCAACGAGGTGTGGGCCGAGGTCAAGGCCATGGTCGGCGACGGGGTGACCGTGCTGCTGACCACCCAGTACATGGAGGAGGCCGAGCAGCTCGCCTCCGAGCTGACCGTCGTGGACCGCGGGAAGGTCATCGCGAACGGCAGGGTGGAGGAGCTGAAGGCGAAGGTCGGCGGACGGACGCTGCGGGTGCGGCCCGTGGATCCGCTGCAGGTCCGGCCGCTCGCCGACATGATCGACGAACTCGGGATCACCGGGCTCGCCGGTACCACCGTGGACGGCGAGAACGGCACGCTGCTGGTGCCGATCCTCAGCGACGAGCAGCTGACCGCCGTGGTCGGCGCCGTCACCGCCCGCGGTATCACCATCAGCTCCATCAGCACCGAACTGCCCAGCCTGGACGAGGTGTTCCTGTCCCTCACCGGCCACCGCGCCAGTGCCCCGCAGGACGCCCGGTCCGCCGACGACCGTCAGGAGGTCGCCGTATGAGCGCCGCCACCACCACCCCGGCCGCCGACGCCCGTATCCCGCTGCGCGGGCACCTGCGGCACACCGGAGCCCTGGTCCGCCGCAACCTGCTGTGGATCCGGCAGGACCCGGAGTCGATGTTCGACGCGCTGCTGATGCCGGTCGTCTTCACGCTGCTGTTCGTGTACGTCTTCGGCGGCTCGATCGGGCAGGCGCTCGGCGGCGGTCAGGACGGGTACGTCCAGTACGTCATCCCGGGCATGATCGCGATGATGAGCATGACGCTCTCGCAGGGCGTCGGCACCGGGTTCAGCCAGGACTTCAACTCCGGTGTGATGGACCGGTTCCGGTCGCTGCCGATCGGGCGCGGCTCGGTGCTGTTCGCGAAGATCTCGGTGGAGCTGGTGCGGATGCTGTTCGCGACCGCCGTGCTGATGATCGTCGCCGTGCTCGTCGGGTTCCACATCAACCACTGGGGCGGGCTGTTCGCCGCCGTGGGCCTGTCCGCGGTGTTCGCCTCCTCGATCATGTGGGTGTTCCTCACCCTGGGCGTGATCCTGAAGAACGCCCAGTCCGTGCAGGCCATGGGGTTCCTGGTGCTGTTCCCGCTGCAGTTCGGCTCGTCGATCTTCGCGCCGACGAAGTCGATGCCGGGCTGGCTGCAGGCCTTCACCGACTACAACCCGCTGTCCACGCTCGCCGACGCCGCGCGCGGCCTGATGGTCGGCGGCCCGGTCGCCCACGACCTGTGGATCACGCTGGGCTGGTCGGTGGGGATCACGGCGATCGCGGCACCGTACGCGATCCACAAGTTCCGTACGAAGAGCTGACGTTCACCGGGACACGTCAGATCAGGGCGGTGGCCTCCGCGCGGGAGAGGCCACCGCCCTCGGCGTACGCCGACTCGTAGGCCCGGTCGTCGTCGAGGGCGGCCCGCACCCGGGCCTCGGACCGGTCGCGTGCCGTGCGCTCCAGGCCGACCTGGACGTGGCCGGGCGGCACCAGGGCGTCGGCGGCGCCCAGGCAGCGGGCGGCGTCCCCGGCGCGCACGCCCCCGTCCAGGCCGGCCAGGGCGACCGCGGCGACGGTCAGGCAGACGGACGGCAGATGCGGGGTGATGGCCTCGCTCAGCGGGTCGGCGGCGAGCCGCAGCGCGTCCCGCAGCCTGGCCAGGGCCTCCGCGTGGAGGCCGTCGAGGGCGTCCACCCAGGCCTCCTGGGTGAGGATCAGGGCGTCGAAGACGACGAAGTGGGAGATCTTGAACTCGCTGCGCAGCAGCCGGACCTGCTCGCGGGCCTCCGGGATGCGGCCGCTGACCAGGAGCCAGGTGGTGAGGAAGAGCCGGGCTGCGGGCATCGCCTCGTTGCTCAGGCTCTCGTTCTCGGCGACGACCTGGCGCAGCAGCCGTTCCCCGCGCTCAGTGTCGCCCGACTCGATCAGCACGCTGCCGAGGCGGGCGTTGAGCACGGCGGTCTGGGCGCGGGCGCCGAGCCGGCCGACCCGCTCGATGGCGGCCTCGTAGTCGACGGCCGCCGCCAGGTAGTCGCCCCTGCGCTCCCGGGACTCGGCGCGCCCGGAGAACGCCTCGGCGGTGCCCCAGTCGTCCCCGAGGCGCCGGAAGATCTCCAGGGCCTCGTCGGCGTCCCGGGTGGCGTCGCCCGCCCAGGCCGCGCGGTTGGCGAGCAGGTTGGCGCGCATGGCGAGGCTCCCGGCCAGCTCCCACTCGTAGCCGGGCGTCTCGCGGCAGGTGCGGACACCGGCGTCGAGGATCTCGCGCAGCCGGTCCATGCCGCCGGTCAGCATCACGGCGAAGAACCAGAACATGCCAGGAGCCCGGCAGGTCTGCGGCATGCCGGGCTCGTAGACCTCGGTGACCGCGCGCAGCTTCGCCTGGGCCTCGGGCGTCTGCCAGACGTCCAGCTCGGTGTCCATACAGGCCAGATGGGCCAGGTGCACGCCGCGCCGGGCCTCGGTGAGGAGCTCTCCGGTGTACGGCGGCGGGGTGTCGGTGCAGCGCTGCCACACCGGTTCGGCCCGGCGCAGCGGCGGGGCGAACGGGTCGGGGCCGAGGGCTATGACGTCGGCGCACCAGGCGCGGGTCTCGATGCGCTGGTCGTGCATCTGCCAGTACCAGAACAGGGAGTGGAGCAGGCAGAGCGCCTCGTGCTCGTCCCGTACCGCGACGGCGTGCCGCAGCGCGGTACGCAGGTTCTCGTACTCCAGCCGGAGCCGTGCGATGGCGGCCCGCTGGCCGGGGCCGCGCAGCAACGGATCGGTGGTGCGGGCGAGTTCGCGGTAGTACGTCAGATGGGCGCGCTCGGCCGCGGCGCGCTCGCCGCTCTCGTCGAGGCGCTCGGCGGCGTACTCGGCGACGGTCTCCAGGAGCCGGTAGCGCATCCCGCCGTCCTCGGCCTCGCCCGAAGGGGCCGCCACGACCAGGGACTTGTCGACCAGGGAGCCGAGCGCGTCGAGGGCGGCGGGGCCGCAGACGGCCTCGGCGGCGGCCAGGTCGCAGCCGCCCGCGAAGAGGGAGAGACGGCCGAGGACGTCGCGTTCGCCGGCGTCGAGCAGGTCCCAGGACCAGTCGACGACCGCGCGCAGGGTCTGCTGGCGGGGCAGCACGGTACGGCTGCCGGAGGTGAGGAGGCGGAAGCGGTCGTCGAGCCGGTCGGCTATCTGGCGCGGGGTCAGCACCCGCAGCCGGGCCGCGGCCAGTTCGATGGCGAGGGGCAGGCCGTCCAGGCGGCGGCAGATCTCGGCGCACGCGGCCGCGGTCTCGTCGTCGACCGTGAAGCCGGGGCGGGCCGCTGCGCCCCGGTCGGCGAGCAGCCGCAGCGCCACCGGCTCGGGCAGCGGCTCCACCGGGCGCAGCAACTCCCCCGGTACGCCGAGGGGTTCGCGGCTGGTGGCGAGGATCGTCAGGTCCGGGCAGCGCTCCAGGAGCCGGGCCGCCAGGTCGGCCGCCGCGTCGACGACGTGCTCGCAGTTGTCGAGGACGAGCACCATCCGGCGCCGGGCGCAGTGCTCGACGAGCCGCTCGACCGGGTCGTCGTGCCGGTCGGCGGCGGCCCGCATGGCCTCGGCGCCGCCGCCGTACAGCACGGCCTGGCGGGCGCCGAGCGCGCTGAGCACGGCTTCGGGGACGTCGGCCGGGTCGTCGACGGGGGCCAGCTCGGCCAGCCAGACGCCGTCCCGGGCGGCGTACCGCACTGTTTCGGCGGCCTCCTGCGACAGCCGGGTCTTGCCGGCCCCGCCGGGCCCGAGCAGGGTGACCAGCCGGGCGGCGGCGAGGTCGCCCCGGATGGTCTCGATGTCGGCCTCGCGCCCGACGAAGGAGGTGAGCCGGGCGCGCAGGTTGCCGGGCCGGGACGGTGCGTCCGCCGTGGGCGCCGGGTCGAGGAGCTCGGCGTGCAGGGCGCGCAGTTCGGGCCCGGGGTCGGAGCCGAGGCGGTCGGCGAGGAGGTGCCGTACGTCGTCGTAGGCGGCGAGTGCCTCGGCGGTGCGGCCGGTGCTGTGCAGGGCGCGCAGGCGCAGGGTCTGGAGGGGCTCGTCGAGGGGGTGGGCGTCGCACAGGGCGGTGAGCTCGGGCAGGGACTGCTCGGCCTGGCCGAGGGCGAGGGCGGCGGTGTGCCGGGCGCGCAGGGCGTCCAGGCGGCGGACGTCGACGCGGGCCGCCTCGGCGGTGCGGTCGGGCAGGTCGGCCAGGGCCGGGCCGTGCCACAGGGCGAGGGCGTCGTCGAGGGCGGTGGCCGCCTTGGCGGGGTCGCTGTCGGCGAGGGCGCGCAGGCCCTCGCCGGTGAGCCGCTCGAAGCGGTGCAGGTCGACGTCGTCGGGGGCGGCGGCGAGCCGGTAGCCGCCGTCGGCGGACTCGATCGCGGCCGCGCCGAGCGCCCTGCGCAGCCGGCCGACCAGGGCCTGGAGCGCGCCGGTGGCGTCGGCGGGCGGTTCGTCGCCCCACACCTCGTCGACGAGCAGTCCGGCGGGCACCCCGCGTCCGGCCCGCAGCGCGAGCACGGTCAGCAGGGCACGCAGCCGAGAACCGCCCACGGGGACGGCCGTGCCGTCGGGGCGGAGTACCTGGGTGGTGCCGAGGATCGTGTAGCGCACGGGGTCCATTGTCCCTGGGGACGTCAGGAGCGGTCACGGGGTTTCGAAGGCGGGGTGTCGAGGCGAGGTTTCGAAGGCGGGGTGTCGGGGCCCGTGCGGGGACGTCGGGCGGGCCCGCCCGGTGCCGTCAGGGGCGCAGGACGTGCACGGTGTCCGGGGCGTCCAGTGTGACGAGGGCACCGCAGGTGCGGCGGACCCGCCGCAGGCCGTCCACCGTGCCGAGGTCCACCTCCCCGAACCACCGGGGGCAGTTGTCGACGGGCTCCAGCGTGACGCTTCCGGGCACCGCTTCCAGGCCGCGTCCCGTGCCCCGGAGCACGACTCCCGCCCCCTCCCCGTCACCCTCTCCCTCCCCTGGCACCACCGGCACCGGGTCGGTCCGGTGAAAGCGGTACTCCTCGTGGACCAGGACGACGGCATGGACACGGCCGGCGGTCGGGCGGTCGGGTCCGCCGTGGTTCTCCACCCAGGTCTCGGCGCCGTACCCGGTGTTCTCCCGCCGGGCCTCGGCCCCGTAGGCGACCAGGTTCCAGGCCACCTCGTCGCCGACCGAGAACGGTGTGCCGCAGCACTCCATCTGCCAGTCCTCGTAGAACACCTTCAGCAGTCGCATGTCCCCACCCTCCAGGAACCGGACGGCGGTCGCGAGACGTTTTCCTCTGTGCCGAGAGGTATTTCCCCTGCACCCGAGGCGTTTTCGCCTCCCGCCAGGTACGGTCGGACCCGCGCCGACCACCCCAGTCCTCCAGGAGCCCCGCAGATGACCGCCACCACCACCCGCCCCAGTGACCGGCGGATCAGTCCCGTGTTCGTCGGGATCCTCGCCGTCACCGCGGTCACCGGGTGGGCCACCTGGTCCGGGTTCGCCGAGCAGCCCGGGGTCGCCGTGTTCCTGTTCGTGACGGCGGCCTGGATCGTCTCCCTGTGCCTGCACGAGTACGCGCACGCGCGCACCGCCCTGCACGGCGGGGACATCACGGTGGGCGAGAAGGGCTACCTGACCCTGAACCCGCTGAAGTACACGCACGCGCTGCTGAGCATCGTGCTCCCGGTGCTGTTCGTGATCATGGGCGGTATCGGTCTGCCGGGCGGCGCGGTCTTCATCGAGCGCAGCCGGATCCGGGGCCGCTGGCGGCACAGCCTGATCTCCGCCGCCGGTCCGCTGACGAACGTCCTGTTCGCCGCCGTCTGCACCGCCCCCTTCTGGCTGGACGCCCTGGACGGCGTCCCGCGCGACTTCCGTTTCGCGCTCGCCTTCCTCGCCCTGCTCCAGGTCACGGCCGCGATCCTGAACTTTCTGCCGGTGCCGGGCCTGGACGGCTACGGCGTGATCGAGCCCTGGCTGTCGTACAACATCAAGCGCCAGGTGGAGCCGTTCGCCCCGTTCGGTCTGCTCTTCGTGTTCGCGCTGCTGTGGGTGCCGTCGATCAACAGCGCGTTCTTCGACGTGATCGACGCGCTGCTGCGCCACCTGGGCGTCGGAGACCTGGACCAGTACTGCGGTCAGCAGCTCTACCGCTTCTGGCAGGGGTCGGACGGGTTCTGCTCGATCAGCCAGTAGCGGCGGGGGTCAGGCCGACAGCGGGAACTCCTCGCCCAGTGCCCGGAACACCGCCGTGTTGAGGGCGAACGCCCGCTTGCACTCGGTCACGATGCGCTGCTTCTCCAGGTCGTCGGCGTTCACCGCGTCCAGCTGTTCGCGGTAACCGCGCTTGAAGGCGGCCGGGTTGGCGATCTCCTCGAAGACGTAGAAGCGGACGCCGTCGCCCTTGCGCTCGAAACCCCAGGTCCGCTCCGCCCGGTCGCGGATGATCTGGCCGCCGGAGAGGTCGCCGAGGTAGCGGGTGTAGTGGTGGGCGAGGTAGCCGCCCGGCCATCCCTCGGCGCACTCCCGCACCCGCGCCGCGTACTCCTCGGTCGCCGGCAGCGCCGTGCACCCTGTCCGCCACCCGGGCCCGCGCAGGTGCGCCAGGTCCCGCTCCAGCGCCGCCAGCCGGAACAGCTCGGGCCGCACGAACGGCCCGGCCACCGGGTCCGACGCCAGCCGCCCGGCCGCGCCCTCCAGCGCCTCGTACACGAACCACAGCTGCTCGGTGTAGCGGGCGTACGCCTCCACACCGAGCCGGCCGCCCAGCAGGTCGCTCATGAACGTCGAGGTCTCCGCCGCCACGTGCTGCTCGTGGGACGCGGTGCGGATGAGTGTCGAGAAGGAGTTCATGGGCAACATCCTCCAAGGTAAGGCTTACCTAAGTCAATGCTCTTGCCGACGCTTCGTCGGTAAAGTTACCGACACTCTGTCGGCAAAAGCGTACCGGAAAAAAGGCCCGCCCTCCGAGGGGAGGACGGGCCCGGTCGACCAGGGGTCAGTGGTCAGTGGTCAGTGGTCAGGGAAGCGTGAGGATGTCCGCGCCGATGTCGGTCACCACCAGCGTGTGCTCGAACTGCGCGGTCCGCCTGCGGTCCTTGGTGACGACGGTCCAGCCGTCGTCCCACATGTCGTACTCGTACGTCCCGAGCGTGAGCATCGGCTCGATCGTGAAGGTCATCCCCGGGTGCATCACGGTCGTCGCGTGCGGGCTGTCGTAGTGCGGGATGATCAGGCCGGAGTGGAACGACGAGCTGATGCCGTGTCCGGTGAAGTCCCGGACCACCCCGTAGCCGAAGCGCTTGGCGTACGACTCGATGACCCGTCCGATGATGTTGATCTGCCGGCCCGGCCGGACCGCCCTGATCGCCCGGTCGAGGGACTCCCGGGTCCGCTCGACAAGGAGCTGGCTCTCGTCATCGACCTCTCCGACCAGGTAGGTCGCGTTGTTGTCGCCGTGCACCCCGCCGATGTACGCCGTCACGTCCAGGTTGACGATGTCTCCGTCCTGGAGCACCGTCGAGTCCGGAATGCCGTGGCAGATGACCTCGTTGACGCTTGTGCACAGGGACTTGGGGAAGCCGCGGTAGCCGAGGGTGGACGGGTAGGCCCCGTGGTCGCACATGTACGTGTGCGCCACCTTGTCGAGCTCGTCCGTCGTCACACCCGGCGCGATGATCTTCGCGGCCTCCTCCATCGCCTGGGCGGCGATACGGCCGGCGATGCGCATCGCCTCGATGGTCTCCGGGGTCTGCACCTCCGGCCCGGTGTACGGCGTCGGCGCGGGTTTGCCGACGTACTCGGGGCGGCGGATGTTTCCGGGTACCGAACGGGTGGGAGAGAGCTCCCCTGGTACGAGCAGCGACTGGCCAGACATGCCAGCGAGTCTAACCAGCGGGCATGGGGGAACATGTGGAAGGTGAAAGGAGCCGGTCATGGCCCTGTTCAAGAAGCGGACCGTCGCAAAGGCGGGCGAGTGGTACTACTGCCTGCAGCACCAGAAGGTCGAGGAGGGCCCGGAGTGCCCCGCCAAAGACCGGTTCGGCCCTTACGCCACCCGTGAGGAGGCGGAGCACGCGATGGAGATCGCGCGGGAGCGCAACCTCCAGTGGGAGAACGATCCGCGCTGGCACGACGCACCGGCGGGTGACTCCTCCGACGAGGGCTGACGACGGGGGCTGATCAGAGCTGGGTGGGGGCGGCGGCCTCGGTCGCGCCCCGAGTGCGTCGGGCGCGCAGCCGTACGGCGTGTTCGTCGGTCTGCGCGTCGTACGACATCAGGGCGGGCAGGCACAGGGCCAGCAGGCCCACCGCGCCGGTGCACAGCAGGCCGCCCGCGCCGACGGACGCCCGCACGCCGAGCCATCCGGCCATGCCGCCGGCCCGGACCTGACCGAGGGTCGGACCCACGGAGTAGGAGAGCAGTTCGATCCCGGCGAGGCGGCCGCGCAGCTCGTCGGGGATCGTCTGGTTCCACATCGCGGACCGGAAGATCCCGCTGACCATGTCGCAGCCGCCGGCGACCGCGAGGAAGAACAGCACCAGCCACACGTTCGCCACGGCACCGGCGGCGGCGATCGCCAGGCCCCACAGGGCGGCCGCCAGCACCACCATCCGCCCGTGCCGGCGCACCCGCGAGGTCCAGCCGCTGACCAGACTCACGAGGAGCGACCCGGCCGGGATGCTCGCGTACATCAGGCCGAGCGACCAGTCCGCGTCCAACTCGTCCGCCAGGAACGGGAGTACGGCGAGCGGCATCGCCAGGAACATCGCGGCGAGGTCGACGGCGTAGGTGCCGAGGAGTTCCTTGCGGTTCCAGGCGTAGCGGGCGCCCTCGGCGACGGAGCGGAGGGAGGGCCCGGCGGCCTCGTGGGACGCGGGCGACGGGGCGATGGGGAGGATGAGGACGACGGAGACGACGAAGGTGACGAGGTCGGCGCCGTACGCCCAGCCGAGGCCCGCGTAGGCCACGACCAGGCCGGCGACGGCGGGGCCCGCGACGCCGCCGACCGTCCAGCGGAAGGAGTTGAGGGCCGCCGCGGCCGGGAGGTCGTCGTGGGCGACGATCCGCGGCCAGAGGGAGTCGAGGGCGGGGCGCTGCACCGACACCAGGGCGGAGGAGAGCGCGGCGACGGCGTACAGCGGCCATACGGCCGGGTGCGGCAGCAGCGCGTTGACGAGCAGCCCCGCGCTGAGCAGCCCCAGACCGGCCTCGGTCCGGACGATCAGCGCACGCTTGTCGAGGGCGTCGGCGAGGGCACCGCCGTACAGCCCGAACAGGACGAGCGGAAGCAGTTCGACGGCGCCGACGGCTCCTACGGCGGCCGCGGAACCGGTGAGGTCCTTGATCTGCACCGGGAGCGCGACGAACGTCAGGAAACTCCCGAAGTTGCTGATCAGACCGGAGAACCACAGCCGCCGGAAGTCGACGGAGGCCTTCCAGGGGGCGAGGTCGGGCAGGAGGCGGCTCACGCTGGGCCATGCTGAACGCTGCGCTCGGCGGCAGCAAACACTTTTCGCCCGGGTGCGGGCAGGTGGGGGCTGGTCGCGCAGTTCCCCGCGCCCCTTCAGGGCGCGTTGGTGCAGCGCCCCTTCAGGGGCGCGGGGAACTGCGCGAGCAACCATTACGCGCCCGCAGCCGACATCCGTGGCCGCGGGCCCGAGGCTCCCTGCCCTTCCGCGGTGCTGCCGAAGGCAGTTGGCTGAGCGAGTCGGGTGGGTGGGTGGGCAATCACCAGGGGGTCGGGGGCGGGGCCATCACTGTTTCCGCCAGCCTTGCGAGGCGGTCGCGGAAGCGGCGGCGCCCCCGTGGGGAGGGACCGTTCTCGCCCGTCGCCGCGCTGACCAGGTGCTGGACCGTGTCCAGGTCCAGTTCCGCGGCCTCGGGGACGGTGAGGGTCTCGTGGGCCATGGCGGTGAGCGCGTCGTCGGCGGAGGAGGAGAGGGCCAGGACCGTCACGCCGGCGCGGCGGGCCGTGTGGATCCGCTCCAGCAGGGCGTCCGAGTCCCCTGGCGCCACCACCAGCAGCGTCTCGCCGCGGCGGGCCGTCTCGATGCGGCCGGGGCCGACCGCGAGGTGCGCCGGGTCGGTGGGGCGGGCGTCGTGCCGTACCAGGGTCGGCGCCAGTTCCGGCGTACCGGACCACGCCGCCTCGTCCACCAGGTGCGCGGCGAGGTGCCAGGGCTCGTAGTCCGGGGTGCCGAGGAGGAGCAGTCCGCCGCCGTGGGTCACCACCGACCCCCGAAGGGCCCCCGCGAATCTCCGCGTCGCGTTCAACCACTCGGTCCCGGCGAGCACTTCGCGCAACAACGCGACCCGTACGGCGTCCATGCCCCCGCATACTGCCGTAATCGGACACTCGTGACGCGGAGTTCACTCCGAATTCGCCCGAACCGGGGAGAAGGCGGCCCATGAGCGACGTAGAAGCAAGCATTCCCTTTCGCGCGGGCAAAGAGGGTTACGCCAGTTTCCGGATCCCGGCGGTGGTGGTCTCCGGGGCGGGCACCGTGCTCGCCTTCTGCGAGGGGAGAGTCGACTCCGCCGCCGACCACGGACACATCGACGTCGTGGTGAAGAGGTCCGGGGACGGGGGGCGTACCTGGGGAGCGCTCCAGGTCGCCGCGAGCAACGGCACCGACCTCGCCGGGAACCCCGCCCCCGTCGTCCTCGACACCGGCCGCATCCTGCTCGTGCACGTCCGCAGCGCCGCCTCCGCCACCGAGGACGCCATCCTGCGCGGCCAGGTGCCGGACGCCGACGGGCGCCGGGTGTGGGTGCAGCACAGTGACGACGACGGGGTGACGTGGTCAGCGCCCAAGGAGATCACCAAGTCGGTGAAGAAGGCCGGGTGGCGGTGGTACGCCACCACGCCCGGGCACGCCCTCCAGCTGCGCTCGGGCCGGGTCGTCGTGGCCGCCAACCACACCCTGCCGCCGACCGGGACGGACAACGGCACCGAGGGCAAGTACAACAGCGGGCACTGCCTGCTCAGCGACGACCACGGGGAGACCTGGTACCTCGGCTACCTCGACGAGAACACCAACGGGTACATCAACGTCAACGAGACCACCGCCGCCGAACTGCCCGACGGGCGCGTCTACTTCAACACGCGCAACGACTCGCCGGCGCCCGGCAGCCGGGCCGACGCCCACTCGGCGGACGGCGGGCGCACGCTCGTGAAGCCCTTCCGGCCGCAGGCCGGGCTCACCGCCCCCGTCTGCGAGGCCAGCGTGCTCCAACTCCGCGATCCGGACCTGCTGCTGTACTCCGGGCCGGGCGATCCGGCGGCCCGGGCCCTGATGACGATCCGCGCCTCCGTCGACGGCGGTACCACCTGGCGGCCGGCGTACACGGTCGACGGACTGCCCGCCGCCTACTCCGACCTGACCCGGATCGACGCGGCCACCGTCGGACTCCTGTACGAGACCGGGGACTTCAGCGCCTATTCGACGATCACCTTCCGCCGGGTGCCCGTGAACCGGCTCACCTGACCGAACCTGGCCGGGTACGGCCGTCGGCCCGGACGTAGAGTCGGCCCATGACCTCTACCGACAGTGCACAGCAGCCGACGGCCGAGAAGGCCCCCGCCAAGGATCCCTGGGACCTGCCCGACGTCTCCGGTCTGGTCGTGGGGGTGCTCGGCGGCACCGGCCCGCAGGGCAAGGGCCTCGCCTACCGGCTGGCCCGGGCCGGCCAGAAGGTGATCATCGGCTCCCGGGCCGCCGAGCGCGCGCAGGCCGCCGCCGACGAGCTCGGTCACGGTGTCGAGGGCGCCGACAACGCCGAGTGCGCGCGCCGCAGCGACCTCGTGATCGTCGCCGTACCGTGGGACGGGCACGGCAAGACGCTGGAGTCACTGCGCGAGGAACTGGCCGGCAAGCTGGTCGTGGACTGCGTCAATCCGCTCGGCTTCGACAAGCAGGGCGCCTACGCGCTCAAGCCGGAGGAGGGCAGTGCGGCGGAGCAGGCCGCGGCGCTGCTGCCGGACTCACGGGTCACGGCCGCCTTCCACCACCTCTCCGCCGTGCTCCTCCAGGACCCGGAGATCGAGGAGATCGACACCGATGTGATGGTGCTCGGCGAGGTGCGGGCCGACGTGGAGACCGTGCAGGCGCTGGCCGGGCGCATCCCCGGGATGCGCGGCGTCTTCGCGGGGCGGCTGCGCAACGCCCACCAGGTGGAGTCCCTGGTCGCGAACCTGATCTCGGTCAACCGCCGCTACAAGGCACACGCCGGGCTCCGCGTCACGGACGTCTGAGCGGATGGGGGACACTGGTGGGCGGCCACGAGTGTCCCCGACCGCCCCGACCGATCCGAAAGCGACTGCCCCTATGCCCCGCCTCGCCGTGTACGCCCTCGTCGTCTGCGTCCTCGCCGTCGCCGCCGCCGTCGTCTCCTTCGTCCAGGGCAGCTGGGCGATCGGCGTCGTCTGGGTGCTGCTGACAGGCCTGTCGTCGAACATGACCTGGTACTACGTGCGGCGCGGCCGCCAGGAGAAGTCGGTCATCGGCTGATCAGCAACTGATCACCAGCGGTCGGCCCGCGGCTGCTTCTCCTCGCCCTCCAGGAGGACCCGCCCGCCGATCTCCACCCAGCCGTACGGCTGGGGTGCGGTCAGGATCTGCGAGCCCCTGCCCTGGGTGATGTTCAGGGCCCGGCCCAGCTCCGCGGTGAGCAGCAGCGCCGCCGCACCGGTCGCCTCGTCCTCGTCGATGCCGTCGTCGCGGCCGGGGAAGGCGCGGGCGCGGACCCGCCCGGCCGACTCGTCCTCCCACGCCCAGGCGTAGACCCACTCCCCCGGCGGCGGCACCGGCAGCGCGTCGACCTCGGCGGCCTTGGCGTACTGGCGCAGGGTGCGCGGCGGGGCCCACTCGGGGAGCGCCTCGATCCAGCTGAACTCCCCGTCCAGCCGGGCGCCCACCACACCGGCCGGGGTGACCAGTTCGGGCACGTCCAGCAGCCAGGCCGTGCCGACGCAGGGGTGGCCGGCGAACGGCAGGCGCAGGGTGGGGGTGTAGATGTCGATGGCCCCGCGCTCGGGGTCGTCCACGAACACGGTCTCGCTGAACCCGAGTTTCGCCGCCAGCGCCTGCCGGTCCTCCCGGTCGGGCAGTACGGAGCCGTCGCGGACGACCCCGAGTTCGTTGCCGTACCCGCCGTTCGCCGCGCAGAAGACACGCAGCACGTCGTAATCAGTCACTCCGGCATTGAAGCATTCGCGGGGACGGCCGGTGCGTCCCGCCGGGGAGGGGCCATGAGCACGGCCCGCTCGCACACACAGCACACCACTTGACTTTCCCTTTACCATCCCTTGGTGTTTGTTTTTGGTCGTCGATATCAAGCCGTGTCTGTGATCTTTCTGTGGCCGGTGAATCACCACCCGGACGGGTATGAGTGAGGTAAGCCTCGGGTAAGTTAGGGCAGCCTCACCACACCATCCTCGCTTGGAGCCTGCATGCGTGCCGTCCGACTCACCGTCACCGCCGCCGCCACCGTGGCCGCCTTGACCGCCCTCTCGGCCTGCACGGCGAAGAGCGACGCCAAGGGCGACGACGCGATCCAGGTCACCGCCGCCGACTCCAAGTGCGAGACGTCGACGAAGTCGGTCCCGGCGGGACACGTCACGCTCGCCATCGAGAACAAGGGCTCCAAGGCCACCGAGGTCGAGATCCTCTTCCCGGACGACCGGATCGTCTCGGAGAAGGAGAACATCGGCCCGGGGACGAAGTACACGCTGACCGCCGAGGTGAAGGCGGGGTCGTACGAAATAGCCTGCCGGCCCGGGATGAAGGGGCACGGCGTGCGGCAGAAGCTGACCGTCACCGGCGGAACGGTCGCCAAGCGCGACCCGAAGCTGGACGCAGCCGTCGCCGCCTACCGCGAGTACGCGCAGGAGCAGGCCGACGCGACGATCCCGAAGGTCGAGACGTTCGTCAACGCCGTCAAGGCGGGGAACATCGACGCCGCCAAGGACGCCTACGCCCCCTCCCGGGTCGGCTGGGAGACCACCGAGCCGATCGCCGAGTCGTTCGGGGACATCGACCCCAAGACCGACACCCGCGTCAACGACCTGGAGAAGGGCCAGAAGTGGACCGGCTGGCACGCGCTGGAGAAGGCGCTGTGGGTGGACAAGAAGGCCGGCGCCGAGCAGCAGGCCCTCGCCGATGAGCTGCTCGCCGATCTGAAGGACTGGCAGAAGCGGGTGGGCAAGGCCGAGATCACCCCGACCTCCATGGCCAACGGCGCCAAGGAACTCCTCGACGAGGTGGCCACCGGCAAGGTCACCGGCGAGGAGGACCGCTACTCGCACACCGACCTGAGCGACTTCAAGGCCAACGTCGACGGCGCGCAGAAGGCGTACGAGCTGCTCAAGCCGGTCGCCCAGAAGAACGACGCGGCGCTCACCGGCGAACTCGACAAGCAGTTCGCCGCGTTGGACGCGCTCCTCGACAAGTACCGCACGGACAAGACGTCCGACGGCTTCGTCTCGTACGACACGGTCACCGAGACGCAGCGCAAGGAGCTGTCGGACGCGGTCAACGCCCTCGCGGAGCCGCTGTCCAAGCTCGCCGCGGCCGTGGTCAAGTAGGGGGCGGGGAATGAGCGAGAAAGTCAATCCGTCGCGTCGGGCGCTGATCGGGTGGGGCGGGGCCGGGCTGGCGCTCGGGGCCGCCGTGGCCGGGGGCGCGGTGGCGATGGCCGAGGCCGGCGACGACGTCGACCCGGTCGCCGCCGACACCGGTGCCGCCGTGCCGTTCCACGGCGCCCACCAGGCCGGGATCGCCACGCCCGTCCAGGACCGGCTGCACTTCGCCGCGTTCGACGTGAAGACCGGCGACCGGGCCGAGTTCGTACAGCTGCTGAAGGACTGGACGGCCGCGGCCCGGCGGATGACCGCGGGCCAGGCGGTCGGCGAGGGCGCGTACGGCGGGCTGGCCGAGGCGCCGCCGGACGACACCGGTGAGGCCCTCGGGCTCAAGCCGTCCCGGCTGACGCTGACGATCGGCTTCGGGCCGTCGTTCTTCGAGAAGTTCGGGCTCGGCGGGCAGCGGCCGGCCGCGCTCGTCGATCTGCCCGGGTTCCCCGGCGACAACCTCGACTCGTCCCGCACCGGCGGCGATCTGTGCATCCAGGCCTGCGCCGACGATCCGCAGGTCGCCGTGCACGCCATCCGCAACCTCGCCCGGATCGGTTTCGGCAAGGTCGCCGTCCGGTGGTCCCAGCTCGGCTTCGGGAAGACCTCGTCGACGACCCCGGACGCGCAGACGCCCCGCAATCTCATGGGGTTCAAGGACGGCACCCGGAACATCGCGGGGACCGAGACCGACCGCCTGAAGAAGTTCGTGTGGGCCGGGGACGGGGACGGGTCGGACTGGATGAGCGGGGGGTCGTATCTCGTCGCGCGGCGGATCCGGATGAACATCGAGACCTGGGACCGGACTTCGCTCCAGGAGCAGGAGGACGTCTTCGGGCGGGACAAGGGCGAGGGTGCCCCGGTCGGCAAGGCCAAGGAGCGCGACGAGCCGTTCCTGAAGGCCATGAAGCCCGATGCCCATGTGCGGCTCGCGCACCCGGACTCCAACAACGGGATCACCATCCTGCGCCGGGGCTACTCCTTCACCGACGGGACGGACGGGCTCGGGCGGCTCGACGCCGGGCTGTTCTTCCTGGCCTACATGCGTGACGTCCGCAAGGGGTTCATCCCCCTCCAGCGCAAGCTGTCCGCGTCCGACGCGCTCAACGAGTACATCCAGCACGTGGGTTCGGCGGTCTTCGCCGTCCCGCCCGGCGTCCGGGACAAGGACGACTGGTGGGGCCGGACGCTGTTCTCCGAATCCTCCGAGGGGGCGTGATCCGTGTTCTCCAACTACCTGATCGGACTGCGGGAAGGCCTTGAGGCGTCGCTCGTCGTCTGCATCCTCATCGCCTATCTGGTCAAGACCGGGCGCACGGACGCCCTGAAGCCGATCTGGATCGGCATCGCGGTGGCGGTGCTGATCGCCATGGGCTTCGGGTGCGCGCTCGAATTCGGTTCCCAGGAGCTGACGTTCCAGGCGCAGGAGGCGCTCGGCGGGTCGCTGTCGATCGTCGCGGTGGGCCTGGTGACGTGGATGGTGTTCTGGATGCGGCGCACCGCCCGGCACCTGAAGGCGGAGCTGCACGGCAAGCTGGACGCGGCCCTCGCGATGGGCACGGGTGCGCTGGTCGCCACCGCCTTCCTCGCCGTGGGCCGGGAGGGCCTTGAGACCGCGCTGTTCGTGTGGGCTTCCGTGCACGCGGCCAGCGACGGCACCCCGCGTCCCCTGATCGGCGTGGCGCTCGGCCTGGCCAGCGCCGTGTTCCTCGGCTGGCTGTTCTACCGGGGTGCCCTGCGGATCAACCTGGCCAAGTTCTTCACCTGGACCGGCGGCATGCTGGTCGTGGTCGCGGCGGGCGTCCTGGCCTACGGCTTCCACGACCTCCAGGAGGCCGACTGGGTCCCGGGCCTGACCAACCAGGCCTTCGACATCAGCGGCACCATCCCGCCGGACAGCTGGTACGGGACGCTGCTGAAGGGCGTCTTCAACTTCCAGCCGGACCCGACCGTGCTCCAGGTCACGGTGTGGCTGCTGTACCTGGTCCCGACACTCGCGCTCTTCTTCGCCCCGGTAGGGTTCGGCTCCGGGAAGGGGAAGGTGAAGGCACCTGATGGCACGGCACCTGATGACGCACCTGGCGACCAGGGATCGCGGTCCGCTACGGCGCCGCAGGCTCCGCAGGCGTGATCGGAACGCGCTCATAGCGGTCTCGCTGACCGCCATGTCGCTTTCGGCGAGCGGCTGCGTGGTGGTGCACGGGGAGCGCGAGGTGCTCCCCGCCACCACCCGCGCCGAGGCCGCCAAGGCACTGCGGCAGTTCACGGACGCCTACAACAAGGCCGACAAGGACTACGACAGCTCCCTGGACGCGGACTACACGACCGGCGCCCTCGCCGACATCGACTCCGCGCGCCTGAAGGCCGGGCACGCCAACAGCCCGGACGGCAACTCCGGCCACTCGCCGCTGGAGTTCGACGACGTCACGTACACCATCCCGAAGAAGGCCGGCTGGCCGCGCTGGTTCGTCGCGAACGCGCACGGCAACAAGGGCGGCGACGAACGCTGGCTGCTGGTCTTCACCCGCAACAGCCTCTCCGAGCCGTTCCAGGTGGCGTATCTGACGCTGGTCGCGCCGGACGCGGTACCGAAGTTCACCACCGACAAGGACGGCTGGGCCGAGGCCGTACCGGCGAACAGCGCCCAACTGGCCGCCTCCCCCGGCGACTTGAGCCAGGACTACGCCACGTACCTGAAGAGCGGCGGCACCGTCTTCGCGGACGGCGCGCACACCAGCGGCTGGCGCACGGACCGCAAGAAGTCGACCAAGCCGGGGCTCGCCACCCAGTACATCGACGAGCCGCTGACCAACGGCGACTACGCGCCGCTCGCGCTGCGGACCGCCGACGGCGGGGCGATGGTGTTCTTCACCACCCGCTACTACGCCAAGCAGACCGCGGCCGCCGGCACCTCCGTGCCGACACCGAACCAGGACGTCAAGGCGCTCACCAAGGGCGAGATCAAGCAGTCGCTGACGATGCAGTTCGTCTCCAACCAGGTCGCACTGGACCCGGCGGGCACCGGAAAGGTCTCGGTCCTCGGGCGCATCCAGGGCCTGACTTCGGCACAGGGTTCCTGAACAGCGCCCCGAAGGGGCGCGGGGCCGTATCCGACATGCGGCTACCGCCGCGTGGGCGCGACCAGCCCCCACGGCGCAGCAGCCGACCGACGACCCGACCCGGCGCTTCCAGCGCGGAGCGCTCAGCGCCGGAGGGGCCAGGCGGCGCCCACCTGGTCGGCCTCTTCGCCCGCGTACCGGGCGCACGCGTCGGTGAGGATCTCCAGCAGGCTCAGCGGGTCGGGGAGCGCGTGCTCGGGGCCCCGTACCCAGTGCACCCGGCGGTCGTCGTCGCCGGGCAGCCGGGCGGGCGGTACGAGGACGTAGGAGCCCCGGCAGTGCCAGCGCAGGCCCGGGTGCTCGTCCATGGTCTCGGGGTGGCAGTCCAGTTCGCAGGGCCACCACTCGTCCTCGTCCTCGGGGGTGCCGCGGGTGAGGGTGAAGAAGAGCATGCGTCCGTCGTCGCTCTCGGCGACGGGACCGACCTCGACGCCGTTCGCGAGCAGGCGTTCCAGCGCCTGCCGGCCGGCCTCCAGGGGCACGTCCAGGACGTCGTGGGTCATGCCGGTCGCGGTGATGAAGTTGGCCTGCGGCTGGTGCCGGGCCCAGCGCTCGATCTGGGCGCGGTCGGTGGTGGACTGCGTCTGCCACGCGAACGACACCGGGTGCCGGGCCGGGGTGGGACAGCCGACGCGGTCGCAGGAGCAGCCGTAGCCGGGGGCGGGGTGTGCGGCGGGGGCCAGCGGGAGGCCCGCCGCGGCGGCGGCGAGCAGCAGGTCCGCACGGCCTGCGTCGCCGGCGGCGGCCGCCTCCTTCGGGCGTCGTCCGCGGAGCCACCGGGAGAGTCTGCCCTGCCGTCCGCTCGGGCCGCCGATCGTCGCGCTCATCTATCGCCTCGCCTCGCTGTGGTTCGGCCAGGATGCCTTATGGGGCCAACTGGGTGCGAAGGGGGGTACGAGGGGCGAGAGTGACTCACAAGGGTGAGAGGGCATTACGAAGGTTAGATGCACCCCGAAAGCGATAGGGGGTTATGGATGTTAGATGGGTTCACCCGGGGGGTTCACTCGGTTCGCTCCTGGGTGCCGAAGGGCGGCCAGGCGTCCCCCCAGTCCGCGTCCCGGGCCGCCTTGTACAGGTCGCCGTGGCGTTTGGTGACCGTCGTGCGGCGGAGCTGCTCGTCGGTCTCGCACAGGTCGAGCAGGACCTGGCCCTTGCGGATCTGGGGGCGCCGGACCACCCGGGCCGGTGCCGGGGCGGGCGGGAAGCGGGTGGCGGCCACGTAGCTGAACTTCTCGTCCTCGTAGGGCAGTGATCCGCCCTTGACCTGGCGGTGCAGGGAGGAGCGGCTGACCCGGGCGGAGAAGTGGCACCAGTCCGTGCCGGGGACGATCGGGCAGCCGGCGCTGTGCGGGCAGGGCGCGGCGATGTGGAAGCCGGCGGCGATCAGGCGGTCCCGGGCCTCGATGATCCGGGCGTAGCCGGCGGGCGTGCCGGCCTCGACGAGGACGACGGCCTGCGCGGCGGCCGCGGCGGCGTCGACGAGGGCGGTGCGGCCGGCCTCGTCGAGCTCGTTGAGGACGTACGACACCGTGACCAGATCAGTGCTCTCGATGGTGAGCGCCGCTCCGATCCGAGAGCGCTGCCACGATGCCTCCCGCAGGGCCGGGTTCGCCGCGGCGATCTCCCGGCCGAGGGCCAGCGCCGGCTCGGCCCAGTCGAGGACCGTCACCGGCCGTGCGCCCTCCCAGGTGTCGGTCACCGCCCAGGTCGCCGCGCCCGTCCCGCCGCCGACGTCCACATGGCTGCCGGGCACCCATCCCTCCGGCACCGCGTCGGCGAACGCCGCCAGCGCGGACCGTACCGCCTCGAAGGTCGCCGGCATCCGGTACGCCGCGTACGCCACCACGTCCGCCCGGTCCCGCAGGATCGGCGCGTCGGTGGGGGTGGCCCCGCGGTAGTTGGCGATCAGCCGCTCGACGGCTCCGGCGGCCTGCTTCGGGGGCAGACCGTCGAGGAGGCCGGAGAGGGTGGCGCGGAGCAGGTCGGCCGGCGGGGTGGGGTGGGTGGGGTGACTCACCCGGCGATTGTATGGACAGCCCTGGCAAGGCGGGTCGCCGCGGCCGCCCGCGGAGCGCTGTCGCCGGGGCGGCGGCGCGGATGCACCGTGTTGGCGAGCAGCACCAGGAACGTGTCCGTCGCCCGGTCCAGCACCAGGCTCGTCCCGGTGAAGCCGGTATGGCCCGCCGCGCCGTGTCCCGCCAGCTCGCCCATGAACCACGGCTGGTCCACCAGGAAGCCCAGGCCCGGCGGGGCCAGCAGCAGGTCCACGAAGTCGGGGCCGAGGATGCGTGCGGGGCCGTACGAACCGCCCGAGAGCAGCGCGCGGCAGAAGATCGCCAGGTCCCCGGCGGTGGAGAAGAGACCGGCGTGCCCCGCCACCCCGCCCAGCGCCCAGGCGTTCTCGTCGTGCACGACGCCCCGCAGCATCCCCCGGTCCGCCTTGGCCCACGGCCGCCGCTGGTCCTCGGTGGCCGCCGCCCCCGGGCACGGACCGAAGTCGGTGGCGGTCATGCCGAGCGGACGGGTGATGCCGTCGCGGACGAGGACGTCGAGGGGCCGGCCGGTGATCCGTTCCAGGACGTGCTGGAGGAGGAGCAGGTTGAGGTCCGAGTAGCGGTAGGCGCCGGGTGCGCTGCTCGGGACCTCCGCGCGCAGCAGGTCGAGGCGGGCCGCGTCGTCGGGGCAGTCGTACAGCGGGAGCTCGGGGCGCAGGCCGGAGGTGTGGGTGAGGAGCTGGCGGACGGTGATGCCGTGCGCGGCGGCCCCGTGGAAGTCGGGGAGGTAGGCGCCGACGCGGGCGTCGATGCCGAGGGTGCCGCGCTCCAGCTGCTGTACGGCGGCGACCGCGGTGAACAGCTTGGTGAGGGAGGCGAGGTCGAAGGGCGTGCCGACGGTCGCCGGGACCCGGGCGGCGGGCAGGAGTTCGACACCGGCGTCGGTCGCGGGGTCGTACGCGGAGCAGCGCACGGCCCAGCCGGCCGCCTCCTGTGCGGCGATCACGGGTCCGCGTCCGGCGACCACGACGGCCCCGGCCGCCCAGGGCCGCTCACCGGCGGTGAGGCCGCGCACCTCGCGGACGAGGTGTCTGAGTTCCGCGGGGTCGAGACCGGCCCGTTCCGGTGTGTCGACGCGCAGTCTCGGTGCGCTCAGTTCTCCTCCCCCTTTCTCGACTTCGCACGGGCGTTCCCACGTGCTGCCCAGGGACGGCACATTCCCACGAAGCAGGCCAGCGCCACCAGTGTCCCCGCCAGTTGGACGATCGCCATGGGCACGGCGGTTCTCTCCCCGGCGATCCCGACCAGCGGCGAGGCGATCGCGCCGACGAGGAACGAGGAGGTCCCGAGCAGCGCGGACGCGGACCCGGCGGCGTGCCGGGTGCGCAGCAGGGCGAGGGACTGGGCGTTGGGGAGGGTGAGGCCCATCGCGGACATCAGGACGAAGAGGGCGGCGGCGACCGGGGCGAGGCCGACCGGGCCGAAGGCCCCGGCCGACATGAGGAGCAGCGCCGTCGCGGCGAGCACGGTCACGACCAGGCCCGCGCCCAGCACCTTGTCCAGGCTGACCCGGCCGACCAGCACCTTCCCGTTCACCTGCCCGGCGATCACCAGGCCGACCGAGTTGAGGCCGAAGAGGAGGGAGAAGGTCTGCGGGGAGGCGCCATAGATTTCTTGAATTACGAAGGGCGAGGCAGCGATGTATGCGAACAGCGCGGCGAAGGCGAAGCCGCCCGCGAGCATGTAGCCGGTGAAGGGGAGGTCGGCGAGGAGGGCGCGCATGGCGCGGACGGCGCCGGCCGCTCCCCCGGCGTGCCGGGCGGCCGGCGGCAGGGTCTCCGGGAGCCGCACCCAGACCAGCGCGGCGAGCAGCGCTCCGACGACCGTGAGGACGACGAAGACGCCCCGCCAGTCCGTCACCCGCAGGATCTGCCCGCCGATCAGCGGGGCGACGACCGGGGCGACCCCGGAGACCAGCATCAGGGTGGAGAAGAAGCGGGCCATGGCGACCCCGTCGTAGAGGTCGCGTACGACGGCTCGCGCGATGACGATGCCGGCCGCGCCCGCGAGGCCCTGGGCGAGGCGGAAGGCGACCAGGGTCTCGACGTTCGGCGCGACGGCGCACAGGGCGGTGGCGACCACGTAGACGGCGAGGCCGGTCAGCAGCGGGCGGCGGCGGCCCCAGCGGTCGCTCATCGGCCCGACGACCAGCTGGCCCAGGGCCATGCCGGCGAGGCAGGCGGTGAGGGTGAGCTGGACGGTCGCGGCGGGGGCGCCGAGGGAGCGGGTGACCTCCGGCAGGGAGGGGAGGTACATGTCCATCGCCAGCGGGGGCGTCGCGGTGAGCCCGCCGAGGACCAGGACCAGCAGGAAGCCGGTACGGCGGGCGGCGGGGACGGCGCGGGCGGCCGAGGCGGCGGTGCGGCGCGGCGCGGGTACGGCGGTGTCCTGGGCGTCCGGTGTCGGCGGCGCCGGCTGCTCGGGCATGTGTCCCCCGTCTTCGTAAGGTCTCTTCGTGAGGTCTCTTCGTGAGGTCTCTTCGTGAGGTCTCTTCGTGAGGTCTCTTCGTGAGGTCTCGCGGTTCTCGCCGGGCGCTTCGTCGGTCCCGCGGTCGGGTCCGCCCTTGATGGATCCCGACGGCCCCCGCATATGCTCTCAGCTCGTACAGACTGCCGGGAAACACACGAGCGAGGGTGGGCGGCCGGGATGGGTGAGCAGAGCGTGCGGTGGGGGATCCTGGCGACGGGCGGGATCGCGGCCGCGTTCGCGGCGGACCTGGTCGATCTGCCCGACGCGGAGATCGTGGCGGTGGCCT
Organism: Streptomyces hyaluromycini; assembly: GCF_002217755.1. Classification (GTDB taxonomy): domain Bacteria; phylum Actinomycetota; class Actinomycetes; order Streptomycetales; family Streptomycetaceae; genus Streptomyces; species Streptomyces hyaluromycini. The sequence continues at coordinate 620,044 of NZ_BCFL01000018.1, forward strand.
CGCGGTCCCCGGAGTCGGCGGCGGGGTTCGCCGAGCGGTTCGGGATCGGGCGGGCGTACGGCGACTGGGAGTCGCTGGCCCGGGACGAGGACGTCGACATCGTGTACGTCGCCACTCCGCACTCGGCGCACCGGGCGGCCGCCGGGCTGTGTCTGGAGGCCGGGCGCAACGTGCTGTGCGAGAAGGCGTTCACGGTCAACGGCCGTGAGGCCGGGGAGCTCGTGGCGCTGGCGAAGGAGCACGACCGCTTCCTGATGGAGGCGATGTGGATGTACTGCAACCCGCTGGTGCGGCGGCTGACGGCGCTGGTCGCGGACGGGGCGATCGGCGAGGTGCGGACGGTGCAGGCGGACTTCGGACTGGAGGGCCCGTTCCCGCCGGCGCACCGGCTGCGGGACCCGGCGCTGGCCGGGGGCGCGCTGCTCGACCTGGGGGTGTACCCGGTGTCGTTCGCGCACCTGCTGCTCGGCGAGCCGGACGGGATGTCGGCGCGAGCGGTGCTCTCGGACGAGGGCGTCGATCTTCAGACGGGTGCACTGCTCTCCTGGGAGAGCGGCGCTCTCGCAGCGGTGCACTGCTCCATCGTGGGCGGCACCGGCACCACCGCCTCGGTCACCGGTTCGCGCGGCCGCATCGACATCCCGGACGGCTTCTTCAACCCCGAGCGCTTCGTGCTGCACCGCGACGGCCGGGACCCGGAGGAGTTCGCCCTGGACCCGGCCGACGGGCCGCGCAACACACTGCGCCACGAGGCCCGCGAGGTCATGCGCGCGCTACGGTCCGGCGAGACCGAATCCCCACTCGTACCGCTGAACGGCACCCTCGCGGTCATGCGCACCCTGGACACCCTCCGCAACCAGATCGGCGTGCACTACCCGGGCGAGCTGTAAAAACGCCCCCGAAGTAAAGGCGCCCCGAGCTCTTCTGGCGCCCCGAAGTGAAGCGCCCCGATAGGGGCGCGGGGCTGTATCTGATATGCGGCTCCGCCGCGTGGGCGCGACCAGCCACAACGGCGCGGCACCCGACCAAGCACGCAACGCGGCCCTCCCCAGCAGAGCGCCTACGCTGCGACCCCATGAACACCAAGCAACCAAAGATCGCGGTGGTCACCGGCGCCGGTTCCGGCATCGGCCGCGCCGTGGCCACGGAGCTGCTCCGGGCCGGCTGGTCGGTGGCGCTGGCCGGCCGGCGCCCGGCGACGCTGGAGGAGACCGCGGCGCTGGTGCCCGAGGGCGCCTCGCTCGCCGTACGGACCGACGTCGCGCAACCCGGCGACGTGACCGGGCTGTTCGCGGCGGCCGTGGACCGGTTCGGGCGGGTGGACCTGCTGTTCAACAACGCGGGGATCAACGGCCCCCGCGACGTGCCGGTCGAGGACCTGCCCTACGACGCGTGGCGGCACGTCGTGGACACCAACCTCAACGGGGCGTTCCTGTGCGCGCAGGCGGCGTTCCGGCAGATGAAGGAGCAGGAGCCGCAGGGCGGGCGGATCATCAACAACGGGTCCGTCTCGGCGCACACGCCCCGCCCGCGCTCCGTCGCCTACACCGCGACCAAGCACGCGCTCACGGGACTGACCAAGTCCCTGTCCCTCGACGGACGGCCGTACGGCATCGCGGTCGGGCAGATCGACATCGGCAACGCGGCGACGGACATGACGGCCCGGATGCAGACCGGCGCACTGCAGGCGAACGGGGAGATCGCCCCGGAACCCGTGATGGACGTGGCCGACGTGGCGCGGACCGTGCGGCACATGGCCGAGCTGCCGTCGGCGGCGAACGTGCAGTTCGCGACGGTGCTGGCGACGGCGATGCCGTACGTGGGCCGGGGCTGAACCGCCGTTCAGTCGGACAATCCACAACCTGCACAACCGGAATTCAGACGTCCGCGGTATTGCGGCCGGTAACGGGCCTATGCTCGACTCTCCTCCACCAGAACTTCACAGTTGGGGCTCTGGCATTCCGCAGCCCGCCGACCACACCGAGGGGGGAGGCGGCAGCCGTTCCACCGGACCGGGTGGGGGTGGACCCGCGTGGGACCGCGGGTACGCACCGGTGGGTGGGGCGGCTGCCGCGTGACGTCAACCGGCCGGTGTGTCACCCGGGTCGGGGACAGCCGCGGTAGCGGCAGCGGCCGCCCGCCGTCGCCGGCGCAGCGCCCACGTCCCCGCACCCAGCAGCGCGAGCGCTCCCGCCGCGCCGCCCGCGAGCGGCCACGGCGACGTCCCGGAGGACGCCGAACCGGCCGCCGCCGTCCCCGAACCGGCCGCCCCCGCGGCCCCCTTGCCCTTCGACGGCGACGCGCTCGCGCTCGCCCCGCCCTCGCTCAGCGGATCGACCAGCGTGCCCACCGGCCGCGCCGAACCCCCCTTCCCGAAACCCCAGTCGAGCAGCGCGGCGGTCTGCTCGTACACGGCGTTGGTGCCGGGGTCCGGGTGCATCACGGTGACCAGCAGGGTGCGGCCGTCCCGGGTGGCACCGCCGGTGAAGGTGTTGCCGGCGTGGCTGGTGTAGCCGTTCTTCACGCCGAACAGGCCCTTGTAGACGTCGAGCCCCCAGGCACCGGTGAGCAGGCGGTCGGTGTTCTGGATCTGGAAGGTCTTCTTGCCGCCGGCCGGGAAGTTCGCGGTCCGCGTGCCGCAGTAGCCGCGGAAGTCGTCGTCCTTCAGCCCGTGCCGGGCGAAGAGGGTCAGGTCGTACGCCGACGAGAGCTGGCCGGGGTGGTCGAAGCCGTCGGGGCTGACCACATGGGTGTCGAGGGCCTGCAGGTCGGCCGCCTTGGCCTGCATCTCGGCGACGGTCTTCGCGATCCCGCCGTTCATGTGGGAGAGCACGTGCACGGCATCGTTGCCGGAGCGCAGGAAGACGCCCTGCCACAGCTGCTCGACGGTGTAGGTGAGGCCGGGCTTGATGCCGACCAGGCTGGAGCCGGCCGGGACGTCGGAGATGTCGGAGTCCTTGACCTGGTAGCGCTCGGTCCGCTCGAACTTCTTCAGCACGGTGTCCGCGAAGAGCATCTTCAGGGTGGAGGCGGGCGCCAGCCGCCGGTGCGCGTTGTACGAGGCGAGCACCTCACCGCTGTCGCAGTCGGCGAGCAGCCAGGCGCGGGCGGTGATCTTCTTCGGCAGGCCGGTGGCACCGCGCACCTGTATGCCGCCGCGGGCCAGCCGCTCGCCGCCTATGACGGCGGCGGCCGTGGCAGTGGCGGCGGCCGTGGCGGTGGCGGCCGAGGCGGGAGCCGCCGCGGACAGGGGAAGAGCGGCGGCCGTCAGTCCAAGGGCGGCACGCCGTGTCAGCCGAGAGGAATCGCGCATCCCGGGACCGTACACCGCAGGCCACCGGGGCTACCTGGCAGTACCCCCTCGCCCGCCCAGGAATTTCCTGTCTTATGAAAGTTTGCTAAGACCTCCCCGTTTCTCAGCTCTGACACATCCTTTACCCAGGGCTGCTCAAAGGTTTCTCCCTAGCTTGAGCTCGCGTCCACAGCGGGCGCCAAGAACCTTCGAGGAACGGGATGTTTGGCATCTATCTCAAGCGCGAGCTGGGCCGCAGAAAGAAGGCGGCCCTGGTCATCGCTCTGGGTCTGGCGCTCGGTATCGCGCTGGTCATCACGGTCAACTCGGTGTCGGCCGGCATGACCCAGGCGCAGGACAAGGTCCTCAAGTCGCTGTACGGCCTCGGGACCGACATGACGGTCACCAAGGCCCGTACCGCGCCGACCTCGGGCAGCTCCGGCGGTCCGAACTTCAAGTTCGACGCCAAGTCCAGCAGCAGCTCCACCCAGAGTTCGGACCGGGTGCAGACCCAGGGCGGTCAGGCCCTGAAGTCGTCCCTGGTCACCAAGGTCGCCGACCAGACGGGCGTGGAGAGCGCGGTCGGAGCGCTCTCCCTCAACGTCACCAAGGTCGACGGCTCCTTCACCCAGGGCAAGGCGAAGTCCTCCACCAGCGGGAGCAGCAGCACCAGCGGCGGCGGCCAGGGCCAGCCGGGCGGCGGCACCGCCACCGGTCAGCCGCAGGTCCAGGGCGGCGGCGCCAACTTCAACGTCAACAGCTACTCCGTGGCCGGCGTCGACGTGGCCCACCAGGGCCTCGGCCCGCTGTCCACCATGAAGATCACCACGGGCAAGACCTTCACCTCCGCGCAGACCAGCGCCAAGGTCGCGGTGGTCAGCAAGTCGTACGCCAAGGAGAAGAAGTACAAGGTCGGCTCGACCTTCAAGATCTCCAGCACCAAGTTCACGGTCATCGGCATCGCGACCCCGGACAGCAGCGAGTCCGACACCGACGTGTTCGTGCCGCTGAAGGTCGCGCAGACCCTCGGCGACGCCAAGAACCAGGTCACCACGATCTACGTCAAGGCGACCGACTCCAAGCAGATCTCCGCCGTGAAGAAGGAGATCACCGCCAACATCTCCGGTACGACGGTCACCACCTCCGCCGACCTGGCGTCCACCGTCTCCGGTTCCCTCTCCACCGCCTCCAGCCTGGCGACCAGCGTCGGCAAGTGGCTGTCCATCGCGGTGCTGGTCGCGGCCTTCCTGGTGGCGGCCCTGCTGACCTCCTCCGCAGTGTCCCGCCGGGTGCGTGAGTTCGGCACCCTGAAGGCGCTCGGCTGGCCCTCGCGCAACGTGACCCGCCAGGTCGTCGGCGAGTCCATGGTCAACGGCCTGATCGGCGGCGCCCTCGGCATCGCCCTCGGGCTGGGCGCGGCCTACGCGGTCACCGCGATCAGCCCGAAGCTGACCGCCCAGGTGGGCAGCACCGGCGGTGGCGCGGGCGGCGGCCCGGGCGGCGGCGGTCCCGGCCAGCAGGCCTCCCAGAACACCCTGGAGATCGCGCTGTCCGCGCCCGTCTCCCTGACCACCATCGCGCTCGCGGTCGGCCTCGCGGTCACCGGCGGTCTGATCGCCGGCGCGATGGGCGGCTGGCGCGCCTCCCGGATGCGCCCGGCCGACGCCCTGCGCAGCGTCTCGTAACTCCCCGCCCCCCTCGAAGCCGGGGCGCCGCTTCCACTCCCCCCGGGACGCGGCGCCCCACCCCCTTACCAGCCAGTGGAGAACCCATGTACAGACTCACCGGAGTCACCAAGCGCTACACGCGGGGCAAGGAGACGGTCGAGGCGCTGCGCGGCGTCGACCTGACCATCGAGGACGGCGACCAGCTCGTCATCCAGGGCCCGACCGGCGGCGGCAAGTCGACCCTGCTCCAGATGATCGGCGGCCTGGACCGCCCGACCGAGGGCAGCGTCGAACTGGACGGCGTCGACCTCGCCCGGATCAGCGAGACCAAGCTGACCCGGCTGCGCGCCGAGAAGATCGGCATCATCTTCCAGTCGTTCAACCTCATCCCGACGCTCACCGCCCAGGAGAACGTCGAGACGGCCCTCGTCCCGCTCGGCATCAAGCCGGCGGAGCGTCGCGAGCGGGCGGCGGAGGCCCTGCGCTCGGTGGGCCTGGGCGAGCGCCTCACGCACGCCCCCTCCGAGCTGTCCGGCGGCCAGCAGCAGCGCGTCGCGATCGCCCGCGCGCTGGTGAAGAAGCCGAAGGTGCTGCTCGCCGACGAGCCGACCGGCAACCTCGACGAGGGCACCCGCGACGACATCATGGCCCTGCTGGAGGGCCTGTGGCACGAGTACGGGCTGACGTTCATCATGGTCACCCACGACTCCTCCATCGCCCGCCGCGCCCCGCGCCTGGCCACCATCAAGGCCGGCGAGATCGCCCTCACCGAGCAGGGCGGCGGACAGCGGTACGCGCAGCAGGCGGCGGCCGGTCACGGCCAGCAGCAGGCGGCGGCGTACGGCGGTCCGCAGGGCCAGCAGCCGTACGTGCAGCAGCAGTACGGCGGCGGTCAGGGCTACTGACCGCGGTCAGTGGGCGGCCGGGGCCGCTCACCGCCCGAGGAGACGGTCGATCTCGGCCATCTGCTCGGCGGTGAGCGGCCCCTTCGCGATCGCGCCGGCGTTCTGCTCGGCCTGCGCGACGGACCGGAAGCCGGGGATCGGGACCGTGCGCGGGCTGCGGGCCCAGATCCAGCCGAGGGCGCCCTGGGCGAGGGTGCGGCCGTCGCTAGTGAGGAGATCGCGCAGGGCCTCGATCCGCTCGACCCACGCGGGATCGGCGCCGTCGCCGTCCCCGAACCCGGGCAGCCAGGCCGGGGGCCTGCTGCGGATGTCGCCGGCCGCGGCGCCCGCCCGCCGCCCGCCCAGCAACCCCATGGCGAGCGGGCTGCGGTTGACGGCGGCGAGGTCCGACTTCTCGGCCAGCGCGATGAGTTGCGGAGCATCCTGGAGCACGTTGAGGGTGTGCTGCACGGCCGCGCAGTGCGGTCCCTCGGCGAAGACGGCGGCGCGGGCGGGGTCGTCGGTGCTCCAGCCGTAGGCCCGGATCAGCCCCTCGCCGACCAACTCCTCGCAGACGTCGCGGAGTTCGGCGGCTCGGGCCGGGTCGGCGTCGGAGAGGTGGAGCTGGTAGAGGTCCACGTGGTCGGCGCCCAGGCGGCGCAGGGAGGCGGTGAGGGCGCGGCGGACGTGGGCCGGGGAGTCGTCGCTGCCGGTGAGCGTACGGCTCCCCTCGTCGAAGACGTTGCCCCACTTGGTGGCGACGACCACGTCGTCCCGGCGCTTGCCGAGGGCTCGGCCGAGGACGCGCTCGCTGTGGCCGGCGCCGTAGGTGTCGGCGGTGTCGAAGAACGTCACGCCGAGGTCGAGGGCGCGCTGGACCGCCCGTACGGACTCCTCGTCGTCGACCTTGCCCCAGCCGAGCGGCTGGCCGGTGGCGTCCTGCCACTCGCCTCCGATCGCCCAGCAGCCGAAGCCGAGCGCGCTGACGCGGATGCCGGAACGTCCCAGGGTCCTGGTGGTGCTGTCGGTTTCCATGACCGAGACGCTAGGAGTTGAAGTGCACGCCAAGGCAAGGGAATTACCGGGCGGGCTGCTACGCCTCCCCGGTCTCGAAGCGGGAGATGCGGCCGTCGTCCTCGACCGTGAAGTCCCAGCGGGTGACCATCTCGCCCCAGGTGTCGTTGCGGTAGTGGGCGAGCAGGGAGCGGCCGCCGTTGGACTCGTTGTCGACGTCGAGGTGGCCGTTGGAGGAGAAGATCTCCCGGTCGATCCAGTCGTCGAGGTTCCGGTCGGAGCCGTCGTCCGCCATGGTCGCGTCCTCGGTGAGGAGCCTGCGGAAGCTGTCACGGTCGCTGGCGTTGACGGCGGTGACGAAGGCCCGGACGGCGGGGTCGCTGAGCTTGGCAGTCTTGATCGTCATGTCAGTCAGCCTCACATCGGCACCGGGGGCCCGCCACCCGAACGGCGGCGAGGAGGGGCCGACCGGGTGTGCCGGGTGCGACGGTGGAGACCTTCGTGATCCGCTGTCGCCGACGGGAGCCCTCGTGACCTGCTACGACCGACGTGACATGGGCCTGCTGCTGCTCCGGCTGGGGACCGGCGGGGTGCTGGCGGCGCACGGCGCGCAGAAGCTGTTCGGCTGGTTCGGCGGGGGCGGGATCGAGGGGACGGGCAAGTTCATGGAGTCGGTCGGGTACGCGCCCGGGACGCAGAGCGCGCTGGCGGCGGGGCTGGCGGAGGCGGGCGGCGGGACGCTGCTGGCGCTGGGCCTGGCGACCCCGGCGGCGGGGGCCGCGGCGGCCGGGGCGATGGCGGGCGCGACCGCCCTGCACATGCCGAACGGCTTCTTCGCCCAGGAGGGCGGGTACGAGTACGCGGCGACCCTGGCCCTGGCCGCCTCGGGCCTGGCCGTCGCGGGCCCCGGCCGGCTGTCCCTGGACCACGCGTTCGGGCACCTCTTCGACCGGGGCTGGATGGTCCCGGCGGCGCTGGGTGTGACGGCGGCGGTGACGGCGGCGGTGATCGGCGCACGGAACCGGCGGGTGCAGCGGGCCGAGGAGGGGAAGCAGGAGGCGCTGTTCGAGGATTAGCGGCCGGGCGGGGTGGCAGGCTCTCGGCCATGACGGAACAGCGGACGACACCGCCTGCGGAGGCCACGGACGCCCCGGACCTGTGGAGCTCCGTCGAGGACCTCTGGACCTGGCTGGACGCCGACCGGAAGCACGGCGGCGAGACCGGCCTCGTGCTGCGCATGCTCAAGCTCACGGAGGAGGTCGGCGAGGTCGCCCAGGCGGTGATCGGAGCGACCGGCCAGAACCCCCGCAAGGGCAACAGCCACACCTGTTATCTCTAGTAGGTCCTGAAGTTCAGTTACCTAAGTGACGTTTGCGCGTTCTCTACGTGACAGACAACTATCTTGGGGGACTTCAGTGACGTTAGCCGGACTCTCTTCCGTGCCCCGCGCCTACCGGGCCGAGAAAGCCATCAGGCCCGCTGACGGGGCAACGACGTGGATCGTCATCAGCAGGGACTACGAGATCCACCCTGAGGCGACTTCGTACCTGACCGCCCTGGCCTCCCAGGAGGACGCATCCGTCAATACCTTGCGCAGCTACGCGGGACGGGTGGCGCTGTATCTGTCCTACTGTGCGGAGTTCGGCATCTGCTGGTCGGCACCCACCGTCGTGCAGCTTGCTCAGTTCCTGCACTGGCTGGTTGACGAACCCCTGCCGGCCAGGAGTCAGAGGGTGCTTGCCGGGCCCCGGCACCGCAGTAAGAAGACCGCGAACGCGATCATGACCACCTCGTGCCAGTTCCTCAGGCACTGCTCCCTGCACGGGTGGGTCACCGCAGACTTGATCGCCCTGCTGACCGAGCCGAGGCTTCTCCACCACATGCCGGCCGGTTACAACACCGGTGAGGACGATCAGTACCGCATTGTCCGTGCACGGAAGCTGAAGTTCAAAGTCGCGGTCTCCGGCTACGAGTACCTGACCGACGAGCAGATCCTCCGCATCATCGACCTCACGTGCCACGCTCGAGACCGGTTCCTGGTGACACTCCTGGCAGAAACGGGTGTGCGTATCGGGGAAGCCCTGGGCCTGCGGCGGGAGGACATGCACTTGCTGTCGAACTCGACGACGCTCGGGTGTCCCACGGTCGGCCCTCACATCCATGTGCGCCGTCGCCAGAACTCCAACGGAGCCCTGGCCAAGTCACGGCAGCCCCGATCGGTCCCCGTCAGTGACGACCTGGTCGGACTCTACGCCGACTACGAGTGGGAACGGGAGGCCGTATCCGAGGCCGCGTCCTGCGACATGACGTTCGTCAACCTGTTCCGTGCGCCCTTGGGCTCGCCGATGAAGTACCAAGCCACGTACGACCTGTTCGCGCGGCTTGCCAAACGGGTGGGCTTCGCCACCCGGCCGCACATGTTCCGGCACTCGGCTGCGACCCGGTGGATTCGCCAGGGCAAGCAGCGCCACGTGGTACAGAACTTGCTCGGTCATGTCAGCGAGCAGTCGATGGAGATCTACCTGCACGCCAGTGACCAGGAAAAGCGGGACGCTGTGACGGCGGTCTCGGAGATGCGAAGGGCCGCGCAGCGGTGAACGGCAGGGCCAACCTGGCGAGGAACGTGGGCGTCGCGGCTCTGCCGACTGATGATCACCTGCTTCGGTCCTGGAACGCCTGGCTTCGGGACGCCGTCAATATGAACTGGAGGCCCGGTGAATGGCACCCTCATGATCTGCTGTTCGTCGGAGACCCGGACAACTCGCTCACTGGATCTCGACGCTGCCGCCATCCTCTCTGCGGCTCCCCGACCGAGGGGCCGACGTACTGCGGAAGCTGCAACATCGATTACCGCGCGTCCAAACTGACGGAAACAGAGTTCGACCAGACTTTTGTCCCGCGACGCAACCGGAGGTTCCACGCCAGGCCTGAGCGGTGCGTTGTCCCCGCTTGCCGACGCGACAGGATCAAAGGGCAGCTCTGCCACAGCCACTACTCGGTCTGGCGCAGCCATGTACGCAGGACTTACGGCCACGATGCCAGGATCAGCCGTTACGCGGCTGAGCGTGAGGCATGGGCAACCGCACAAGAGCCGTTCCCCGGGCTGCCTCTGTGCGCGGTCCGAGGGTGCCGAAGCGAGGAGAGCCTTCCGACGCACCTCTGCTATGCGCACCGCAACTTGTGGGCGGCGTACGCCCGCGAGAGCGGCCGGGACAGCAGCGAGGACCTGGCCAGGTGGACCGAGACCCGGGTGCCGTTCCTCCTCCAGAACGAGTTCAGCCTCGTTCCTCTTGAGGAGACGACGCGCCTTGAGCTGCTTTACGCCCTCCAGAAGAGGGACGCACGTGGCCAGGTTCTCCGCCCGACTCAGGTCAGGAAGATCGTCAAGCTGTTCACCGGCATCCCCTCTGTGGCTCTCGCGGTTGGCGCCACGCCTGGCCCTTCCGACACCACATGCACGGCGACTCAGTCTCTGATCAAGGAGGTCAAGCGGGACATCACCAGGGGCCTCGACGCGTACCGCGGTATCGACGAGACCGCCAAACCGGTGTGGGACCTGCGGGCGCTCGACACCCCTCTACCGGCACGCACGCGGACCGGGTTTCGCGTGCGTGAGGGCGAGATCGACTTCACCCCCATCCTCCAGCCCTGGCTAAGGGAAGTAGCAATGCACTGGGCTCGCACGACGAGTCCGGGGTCCTCGTCTCTTCGTGACCGGCTCCTGGCCTGCTCGATCGCCGCTCAGGCCCTCGCTACCCGGCGTGCTGGTTCCGACCCAGCCGGACTGGGTTTCGCGGACATGACGGCAGTCGTCAACGAGTTCAGGGTGTCCGTTCGCAGAGACGGGAAGCCACGCAGCAACGACTCCCGGGCCCGGCTACTGAAGCTCTTCACGGAGCTCCTGGAATTCGGCCGAAGCGAAGGAGTCCTTGATGATCTCTCTCCTCGGTTCGTTCTCCATACGAACGAGCACCGCATCAAGCGGGACAAAGTTGATGAGGACAACATCGGCAAGGCCGTCCCCGAGTCGGTCGTCGCTCAGCTCGACAAGCACCTCGACCTCATCGGTGTGGGGATGACCTACGGCAGCATGCCGACCGGCTGCATCCGGGCCATGTTCCGCACGGTCTACGTGCTGCTGAGAGACACCGGACGCCGTCCCAACGAGATCGGCGCTCTCGGCCTGGGCTGCCTGGAGTACGACGGCGGTGAGTACCAGCTGATCTGGGACAACACCAAGGCAGGTAGGCTCCGGCGACGCCTCCCCCTGGACAGCGACACCGTCAGCGCGGTGAAAGAGTGGACATCGGTCCGAGAGCGACTCGACCTGCCTTCTCGTGCCCTCCCCTTCCTGTTCCCGGCGATCACCGACAACGCCGCCACCGGTCACCTGACCACCGGGAACATCGGTGCCGCCATCCGGACATGGGCCGATTCAATCCCGGAGATCCACTCCGAAGAACTCGGCCCGGACGGCACACCATTGCCTTTCGACCGATCGCTGATTTACCCGTACGCCTTCCGCCACACCTTCTGCCAGCGATACGCCGACGCCGGTATGTCGCAACACGTCCTCCAGGATCTGATGGATCACAAGTCCGCTGACACCACCGCGGCTTACTACAAGGTGAGCATCAAGATGAAGCGGGAGGCCATCAACACCATCAAGAGCCTGACCACCGACCGCTTCGGCAATCCTGCTCCGATGAGATCGAACACAGCTTACGAGATGCGGTCGGTGGCAGTGGCGTTCGGGAACTGCATCGAACCCACCAACGTGAAGGCCGGCGGGAAAGCGTGCCCCATCCGGTTCCAATGCGCTGGCTGCGGCTCCTACCGCCCCGATCCCTCCTACCTGCCCGCCGTTGAGGAGCACATCCGTGCATTGAAAGCGGACCGTGAGGTCGCTGCCGCCGCGGGAGCAGCCGAGTTCGTCATCCGGAACCTGGACGACCAGATCACCGCGTTCCAGGGCGTCCGTGAGAATCAGAAGGAGAAACTGGCTTCGATGCCCGATGAGATACGACACGAGGTCGAAGAGGCCAGCAAGGTTCTACGAAAGCTCCGTGCTGGGGCCTCGGGTGCTGTGAGCCTGGGCATGCCCGCATTCGGCCCTCCGGAGGTAGTCGCATGACGAAGGAGCCGCGTACGCCAGCTCAGGTGCTCCTTGAATCCCGGCAGAAGGCCAGCCGGGAGAAGAGGGCCAAGGTGCTCGCCGTGGTGGACATGATGAAAGCCGATGGCGACCCGATCACGTTCCTCGCAGTCGCCAAGCGGGCTGGCGTCTCAAACTGGCTTGTCTACGCCGGGGGGGTCCGCGAGCACATCGAAGCCGCTCGCGCGGGCCAGGCGGTCGGCGTAACTCGGCAGCGCAAGGAAGGGGCGGCGGCCAGCGCCGCGAGCCTGGCAACCGACCTTGAGTTCGCGCGTGCCCAGGTCCGGGCACTCACCGAGGAACGTGACCGGCTCAGGGCAGCCGTGCAGCGCAGCCTCGGCGAACGGGTCGACGCTGTCTCGGCCAAGGACCTGGTCGCCCGTGTTCAGGAGCTGACCGTCGCCAACCAACAGCTGGCCGCGAAGTTGGCCCGAGCCGAAGCGGACCGAGACAGCCTGCAGGACGATTTGGCCGAGGCACAGGACGACCTGGCGGCCGCCCGGACGGCCCTACGGAACATGATGCGCGACCAGAACCGCGACTCAACGTGATCGCCCCTCAGGTGGCTCGCAGGCGGCCCAAGACCAGCAGCAGCCGTGCGAAGCTGGGGTCGCCACTGCCGACGCTGATCGCGCACATGCAACGACGCCCCCTCCCCCGCACGGAAGACACGCCAAATGAGCCGTCCCGCGATACCCGACCTGGCCTGGTGGCGCGGGGACCCCGAGCGATGGGAACTTCTGGAGTTCGACGGGCAGCATACTGAGGATGGGCTGCCCATAGACGCCCGCTGGGAGGACAGGCAGCAGGTCCTCGAAGCCCTGGTCCGGGATCCTTGTCAGGACGACGGGAATTTCGCCCGGTTCCTGTTGCTTCAGGAGATGCGGTGGCATGGGCACTCCTGGGGATTCAGCCACAGCATCGAACTCGCCGCCCTGCGGATCGCCGGGGAACGCCACGTCGAGGACGTCTGGCTCCTGTGGGAAGCCGTCTGCCGGAGCTTCGACACCTGGTGCGGCCTTCCTCACCACCTGCTGCTCGCCGCCGGAGTGTCCATCACCACGGAGTACGTCAAAGGCTCTGACCATCCCCAGCGGGACAACCTGTTGGAGCACCTCGGGAAGATCTCCCAGGTCACAGACGAGGAGGTCGCCCAGACACTGAGCCAGCGGCGCCGCTACTACGGCGAGATCCTCGACGAGCTGAACGGGGAGTGAGACGGCGTGGAGATCACCGTGCAGTGGGTACGGACATCGTGGACCAAGGAGTCTCGGGGAGGTGAGAGCGCCGCGCGCAGGAATGCCGCCCCGATCGGGTTCCCTCTTCCACATGCATCGAGGTCGCTGGCGCACGTGGTGCGCATGCGTGAGGAGGACGGTTTTCAGCCTCATGACGCTCTTGAGGACCTGGGTAAGGTCGATGTCCAACTCCGCGAAGCCGAAGGACGCCTGCGGGTCTTCCCGCGAGTGCAGCCTTTGTTTGCCCTGCCGCCGCGGCGACGACGCCTGCCGGCCGTGCGACTTGTTCCCGGGCAGTGGGTCCGTTGGCAGCTGAACTACCGCTTCAGCAGCGCACTGGGGATCCGGGACTGGTCCTACTGGCTGGACACCTTCAATATCGCCTACGGACCGGTGACCACTGACCTGTTCTGTGGAACGCCTGACTTCTTCTTCGACGAGCAGGGCCCCGTCCGCTAGCGCTGGCCGACTTGACCCGCGAGAGGTTGTGGCTCCCCTGCCATCATGTGCCCGTGGTCACCATGGAATCCTCACACGCCCCCGACCAACTACTCCGCGCCCAGCTGATGCAGGTGCTCAGCGGCATCAAGCCCTGGGACGATCAGGAGCAGTCACACCTAGCTGCAACAGCAGAGTGGATCACCAGCGGAGCGCCTCTCTACAGGACGCTGAAGCCCGCCACCCCCGCGAAGCACCTGGTCAGCTACTTCGTCGTGCTCGATGAGACGCGCGAGGAGCTCCTACTCGTTGCCCACCGCAAGGCCGGCTTGTGGCTTCCCAGCGGCGGCCACGTCGAGCCGACAGAGGATCCGTGGCACACGGTCCGTCGTGAATGCCGCGAAGAGCTGCGCATCGAAGCCGTACCCGCCTCGATCACCGGGGACCGCCCGATCTTCCTCACCGTCACACGGACTCGCGGCCAGGGGCAGCACACTGACGTGTCCTTGTGGTATGTCCTGCGGGCAGAGGCAAGCCAGGTCACTTCCTTCGACGAAGCCGAGTTCGACGCGATCAAGTGGCTCTCCCTGGACCAGGTCCTCGCCACGCCAGAGGACACCCTCGACCCCCACATGCACCGATTCACTCGCAAGCTAATGAGCCTCCTGGCGCTGCACGGGAGCACGCGGTGATGGCCTTCAGCCGTCAGGAGTAGACGTGCCTCACGTGACTGACAGTCATAATGAGCCCTGACCAGTATGTATAGGCAGGCAACCCCAGATAACACCTGGGAGGACGTACAGGGCGAGCTGTGCGACGTGGTGATCACGGCGCTGGTGGCGCTGCGGACGCTGACGCCGGACCCGGCGGGGGTGTTCGGACGGCATCTGGCCGGAGTGACGGAACGCTCACTGGGACCGGCCGCCACCGCCCGGACGGCGGACCGCGAGGATCCGGACGGGAGCCGGCCTGCCTGAACCGGTCGGGGGCAGGGCAGACGGTCCCGGTCGCGGCGGACGGGACGGTCCGACCGGCCCTCCTCGCCGCCACCACGCCCTCCGGCTACGAGGCACACCCCGAAGGGGGTTATGGTCCTCACGCACCGAGCCGGGTTCCGCCTGCGGGCCGCACGTGATCGGCGCACCGTCAGGGGTGGCGGGGCGGACCTGCCGCGGCGCCCCGAAGCCGCCGTGCCCCGCAAGGAGGAAGGCCATGTCCGATGCCGAGAGCCTGACCCGGCTTCTGGTCTCGCTGGGTGTCCGCCGCGGCGGTGTCCTGATGGTCCATGCCTCCCTGAGCGGCACCGGACTGGGCCCGTCCGAGGTCCGGGACGCGCTGCTGGCCGCGGTCGGCCCGGACGGCACGCTCGTCACCCCCGCCTTCACCCCGGAGAACTCCGACACCTCGCGCGCGCACCGGACGCTCGTCGAGGGGTGGTCCGAGGAGGAGATACGCGAGTTCCGGGCGAAGATGCCGCCCTTCGTACCGGACGAGACGCCGTGCCCGGCCATGGGAGCGCTGGCCGAGACCATACGGACCACGCCGGGCGCCCGGCGCAGCACGCACCCGCAGTCCTCGCTCGCGGGACTGGGGCCCCGCGCGGCGGAGTTGCTCGCCCGGCACCACCCGCACTGCCATCTGGGCGAGGAGTCCCCGCTCGCCGCACTGTACGAGGCGGACGCCCAAGTGCTGCTGCTGCGCGCGGGGTTCGACGCGTGCACCGTGTTCCACCTGGCCGAATACCGGGTCCGGCCGCCCCTGCCCACACGGGTCTACCGGTGCGTCACCGGGACCGTGGGCAACTGGACGTCGTACGAGGATCTCGTGCTGGACGACGGGGACTTCGCCGCGATCGGGGCGCGGCTGCCGAAGGGGCTCCTGGCGGAAGGGGACTGGGCCGGCAGGCCGGTCGTACTGTTGCGGATGCGTGATGCCGTCGACAACGCGGTGCTACAGATGTCCAGATTTCGCACGGAAATCGCCTGACACAGGATCAAGGCATCTTTCTTCGGTCGGCCCAACGGTCTGGTGGACGCGCGAAGAGCTCTGACAGAGCATGGACATGGAACGTATCGGTGCGACATCTCGGCACTCGGCACCACTCAGACGCTCAGGGTCAGGGGGAGCAACAACCGATGGATGCGCCTCAGCAAAGCAGCCGCAATGCATGCCTGGTGAAAGTCAAAGGGCTCTCGCCCGATCGGCTGGCGGCACTGGCCGGCACGAACACGGCGTTCGGCCTCGCCCTACAGCGCCACCTTCAGAAACCGGACAGTCCGCAGGTAACGGCCTACGTCGTCTTCAACAGCGCGCTGTGACCGGGCGGGAGCTCGGGCCCGCCGGACCGGGGGGTCCATCGGGTGTTCCCTTACGCCAGTTCCTGTTGAAGATCCACAGCCGGTGCAACCTGTCCTGCGACTACTGCTACGTGTACTTCGCCGCCGACCAGAGCTGGCGGGAACAGCCCGTCGTCATGAGCCTGGACACCGTGCGGCGGGCCGCGGACCGCATCGTCGAGCATGCGCTGGAGCACCGGCTGCCCTCCGTGCGGGTCATCCTGCACGGCGGAGAACCGCTGCTGGTGGGCAGGAAACACCTCTCCGAACTGCTCGCCGTCCTCCGCGAACGCCTCGACCCGGTGACCCGCTTCCACTGTTCGCTCCAGACCAACGGGACGCTCCTCACCCCGGGCGTCCTGGAGCTGCTGCTCGATCACCGGGTCGAGGTGACGGTGAGCCTCGACGGTCCGCCCGCGGCACACGACCGGCACCGCCGGTTCGCGGACGGCCGCCCCAGCCATGCACAGGTCGCCGCGGCGCTGGGACTTCTCGGCCGCCCCGGATACCGCGACCTGTTCGTCGGGCTTCTGTGTGTCGTGGATCTGGCCAACGATCCCGTCGAAACCTACGAGGCACTCCTCGACTTCGCCCCACCGCGCGTCGACTTCCTTCTGCCGCACGGAACTTGGCGGCATCCGCCGCCCGGTCTGGAGGACCGGACGGCACCTCCGCGCCATCCGCCGGACCCCGAGGGACGACATGAGCGGATCCCGTACGCCCAGTGGCTGATCCCCGTCTTCGACCGCTGGTTCGACGCACCACGACGGGAGACGTCGGTGCGCATGTTCGAGGAACTCATGTCCGGTCTGTTCGGGGACCCCGTGAACGCGGAGGCGTTCGGGCTGACGCCGCATGATCTCGTGGTCGTGGAGTCCGACGGGACCCTGGAGGACTCCGACTCCCTCAAGGTCGTGGCACCCGGCGCTCCGGCCACCGGACTCGACGTCTTCCGGAACTCCTTCTCCGAAGCCCTGTCGACGGACACCATGCGCCGACGGCAGTCGGGCGCGCACGGCCTCGGACAGGTCTGCCGGGACTGCGCGTTCACCACCGTCTGCGGGGGCGGCCTGTACTCCCACCGCCATCATCCGGCGACCGGATTCGCCAACCCCTCGGTCTACTGCGCGGATCTGGCCGCCCTGATCGCCCACATGCGTCGCCGCATGAACGAGAGTCTGGTGCGCCCCCTGTGAGCCGGGCACGGGCCGACACGCGCTCCCCGTCGAAGAAGTACTCAACAGAGCAAGGAGAGTTGAACGCCTTCGGGATGGGGATAGTGCATATGAACTCGGACCCTGCCGACCAGGGTTCCGCACGGAGCAAGGGGGGTATTGTCTGCTGTCTCGGCACTGCTCTATCACGGCAAGGACTGAGGGGTACCGGTTGGGGGGTGATGAGGTGTGGAGGTCCATTGTTTCGTGCTCACTTCCGCCGGCGCCGGACACCCTCCAAGGCGCGCAGTGTGACCCGCTTCACCACGTGAACCCCGTGGAAGCTGCAGGTCAGGGACTCATTGGAACCGTATTTCTTCCTGAGCTATGCGCGCAGGCGGGGCCCCCGGGTCCTGATCAAGCGGTTTTACGACGATCTTTGCACCGAACTGCGCGACTTGCGCGCAAAAACCGGCGAACCCTTCGGACGGCCTTACCTCGACGTCCTGTCCCTCCAGGTCGGCCAGGACTGGAACGCCAGCCTGAGCGATGCCGTCGGTCACTGCCGCACCATGGTGGCGCTGTACACCCCCGACTACTTCCGCAGCGACTTCTGCGGCAGGGAGTGGAAGGCGTTCGAGGACCGGCAGCGCACCCTGCGCGAGGTGACGGGAGTGGACGCGCGAGCGCTCATCCCGGTGCTGTGGGAGCCCGTACCGGCCGTGCCCGCCGGCGCCGACCACATACAGTACGAGAACATCGACTTCGGCGAGGATTACGCCCGGTCGGGGCTGAGACGCCTTCTCGTCATGGATCCGGGCGGCGAGTACCGGCGGATCGTCAAGCTCCTCGCACAGCAGGTGCTGATCGCGGCGGAACACTTCCGCATCCCCGTGGCGAACGGTCTCGATCTCAAGGCGCCGGAAGCCGCGGGCCCGTTCCCCTCGGCGTCCGACCTCGCGGCACCGGGCAGCCACGCCGTGCTGCTGGTGGCCGCACGGACCGCCGCGACAGCGCATCCCCACTCGGCGGACCCCCGGTGCCCGTGCCACGGCGACAGCCCCGCCGACTGGAATCCGTTCCACGCCGAGCACGAGGAACCGCTGGTCGCGCATGCGAAGCACCTTCTGGAACAGAGCGGCTTGACCGTGCGGACCGAGACGGTCTCGGACCTGCTCGGTCAGCACCTCGAACGGGCACGCGCGCAGGGACAGGTCGCGATCCTCCTGGTGGAGGCATGGGCCGCGGCTGACGAGACGTATCGAAACGCCCTTCGGGCATACGACCGGGAGAACCATCCCGGCAGTGTCGTCATCGTCCCGTGCGGAGCGGACGAGGCAGGTGAATCGTCACAGAGCAAGGCCTATTGGGAGACGGTACGCGGTGCGTTCCCGCTGAACTGGGCGAGCGGCGCCGGCGAGCCCTTGCCGTTGGTCCAGCTGGGTGCTTTATCAGACGATTTCGACGGTCTCCTCCATGCGGTCGTTGCCAAGGCGAGCAACCACCTTTTCTCTTTCCTGGGAGAAGAGGAGGTGCACCGGACCGCCCCCGCGCCCTTGCCCATCCTGAACGTCGTGCCCGCCATCCGCCCCACACCTTCGAGAGCCGGAGCAAGGAGCAGGACCGATGACCCATGATGACCACGGCCGGGGCACCATCATCACCTTCTACTCCTTCAAGGGCGGCACAGGGCGCACGATGGCGCTGGTCAACACCGCCTGGATCCTGGCCAGCAACGGCCTGCGCGTGCTCGTGGTGGACTGGGACCTGGAGGCGCCGGGACTCCACACGTACCTGAGGCCGCTGCTCGCCGACCCCGAACTCACCGAGAGTTCAGGCGTGATCGAGTTGGTCCAGACCTTCACCAGGAATGCGACAGCGCAGACCGTGGGCCCCCGGGCCGAAAGCGGAGGGGTACTCGCACCTCCACCGCCCGACGCCTCGGGATCCCGGCAGCATGCCCGGATCGACGAGTACGTCGTGGGAACGGACCTGCGGCTTCCGCCCGGCGGGAAACTCGACCTGCTGCCGGCCGGCGCTCAGGACCCGGCGACGTACGCCGTCAAGGTCGGTACCTTCGACTGGGGCATGTTCTACCGCGTGGGTGGCAACAACCTGCTGACCGCGTTGCGTGAGGAACTCGCGGCGCGTTATGACTACGTGCTGATCGACAGCAGGACCGGTTTCAGCGACACGGCGGGCATCTGCACGGTGGTGCTGCCCGACATCGTGGTCGACTGCTTCACCCTGAGCCGGCAGGGTGTCAACGGCGCCGTCCAGGTGGCGAAGTCGATCCGCCAGCAGTCCAACCCCCAGCGCGACATCCGCATCGTGCCGGTGCCCATGCGCGTCGAGGACGCCGGCCGCGACCGCCTGGAGGCCGGGCGCTACCAGGCCCGCAGTCTGTTCGCCCAGTACCTGGACTGGATGCCCGAGGACGAGCGCGACGTCTACTGGAACAGCGTCGAGATCCCGTACAAGGCCAGCTACGCCTACGAGGAGATCCCCGCCACCGTCGGGGAACGCCGCCAGGACGGCACGCTGCTCGCCGCCTTCGAACGGCTCACCGCCCGGCTCACCGACAACCGGGTGACCCGGCTGGGCAACATGTCCGAGACCTACCGTCAGCGGCTGCGACGGGAGTACGAACGCAACTCGCCCACCAGCCGCAAGGACTTCTACATCAGCTACGCCGCCCCGGACCGTCTGTGGGCGGACTGGGCCGCGGCAGCGCTCCGGGCGGCGGGCTTCGAGGCGAAGCTCGCACCGGTCGAGGCCACGGATGTCTCGCCCGCCTCCACGGCACTGGCCGGCGTGGAGCGCACCCTCGCCGGCGAGGCGCGCCTCGTCGCGCTGCTCTCCCCGCGCTACACGAAGCTGAAACAGGCCCGGGACATCTGGCAGCGCGTCAGCCGCAGGGATCCGAACGGCGAGAACGGCATGGTCATCCCGGTGCGTGTCGACGACTCCTCGCTGCCGACGGAGTTCTCCACCACCTCCCTCGCCGTCAGTCTCGTCGGGGTCTCCCCCGAGGAGGCCGTGATTCGTTTGCTGACCACCGCCGACCGGGACCAGCAGTCCGGAGGCGGTGCCGGGCGCATCGCGGCGAGCGTGGTCCCGTCCACCAGGCTCCCGGGCACTCCTCCGAAAGTGTCCCGGCTGCCCCAGCGCAACGCCGTGTTCACGGGCCGTCGGGAGCTGATCGAACGGCTGCGGGACAGCCTGCTCTCGGGCGGTGCCACCGCCGTGCTGCCCCAGGCCCTCTACGGACTGGGCGGTGTCGGAAAGACGCAACTCGCCCTGGAATACGCACATAGGTTCGCATCTGACTATGACGTGGTCTGGTGGATCAACGCCTCGGAAGGCCAGCAGATCCGACAGGACCTCAGCGCCCTGGCCGAGGATCTCGGGCTGGCCACCAGCGGCAAGGACCTGCGCGCGATATGCAGCGACGTGCTGAACAGGCTGCGTCAGGGCAATCCTCCTCAATCCCGGTGGCTCCTCGTCTACGACAACGCCGAGAACCCCGGCGATCTGAACGAGCTGCTTCCCGACAGCGGACCGGGTCGGCATGTCCTCATCACCTCCCGCAACCCCGGGTGGGACGAACGCGCGGAGCGCCTTGAGGTCGACCTCTTCAGCCGAGACGAGAGCGTGGATCTGCTCCGCCGTTACAACGCCCGGCTGACGCGGGCGGAGGCGGACCGGGTGGCGGAGGAACTCGGGGACTTCCCCCTCGCCGTCAGCCTCGCCGCGGCCTCGCTCCAGCAGTCGGCCCTGCCCGTGGACACCTACGTGGAGATGCTTCGTAGCCAGATGACCGACATCCTGCGCAGCCAGCCTGCGCCCGAATACCCGACTCCCGCAGCGGCCACCTGGCTGCTCTCGCTCAACCAGTTGCGGGAGCGGATGCCCGCGGCCGCCG
This sequence comes from Streptomyces hyaluromycini, assembly GCF_002217755.1. Classification (GTDB taxonomy): domain Bacteria; phylum Actinomycetota; class Actinomycetes; order Streptomycetales; family Streptomycetaceae; genus Streptomyces; species Streptomyces hyaluromycini. The sequence continues at coordinate 641,147 of NZ_BCFL01000018.1, forward strand.
CGCTCCTGCAGCTGTGCGCGTTCTTCGGACCGGATCCCATCCCGCAGAGCCTGCTCGAGAACAAGATCTCCCGTAGGTTGCTTCAGCGCGACGATCCGAGCCTGTCCAACCGGCTCATGATGGGCAGGCTGTACGGGGAGATCAAGCGCAACGGGCTCGCGCAGATCGACGAGCGCACCAACACCCTCACCCTGCACCGGCTGGTCCAGCGGGTCCTGAGGGATCAGCTCAGTACCGAGGAACAGAGTGAGATGCACAAGCGCGTCCACTCCGTCCTCGGCGAGGGCAACCCCAACGACCCGGAGAACCCCGACCTCTGGCCCCAGTACGCGGCGCTGTTGCCTCACCTGCGGCCCACCCAGGCCGAGAAGAGCGACGACACCGAGGTACGGCAGTGGATCTGCGACACGGTCCGCTATCTGTGGCGCAGCGGCGACGCCGCGACGGCCGACCAGACGGCCGAGCGCGTACTGCGCACCTGGACCGAGCTGTTCGGGGACGACGACGAGCTGGTGCTCCAGCTGCGTACCGAACTCGGCAACGCCCTGCGTGACCAGGGCCGGCTGGCCGAGGCGTTCGAAGTGACCCGCGACGCCTACGAGCGCGGACTCCGAGTCCTCGGCGAGGAGCACCCGTACACCCTCAACGCGGCCATGAGTCTGGGCGCCGACCTGCGCGGTGCCGGGCGCTACCAGGAAGCCATGGAGAGCGACCGGGAGACACTTGAGCGGGCACGCCGGGTGTACACCGAGTCCCATCCGCGGGCGCTGTCGGCGGCCAACAACCTCGCCGTGTCCGAGTTCCTCTTCGGCAACCGGAGGGCCGCGCGCACCATCAACCAGGACGTCCTCAAGCAGTTCCAGGAGATCTACGGCCTGGACCAGCGCTCCACCCTCAACTCGGCCACGAACTACGCGCGCGACCTGCGCGCCGCGGGAGAGTTCCACGAGGCACTGGCACTCATCGAGGACACCCTGGAACGCAGCCGGCGCGCGCTCGGCGACGATCACCTGGTCACGTTCCGGGCCTCGCTCGGGGCGGCCATTCTGTACCGCCGCCTCGGCGACTTCCAGAAGGCCTACACACTGACCAACGAAACGTACGAGCAGTGCCGGAAAGTGCTCGGTGACGAGCACCCCGACACCCTGGCCGTCGCGACGAACCTGTGCTCCGACCGGTACGACCGGGGCGATGCCGTCGACGGGCGGAACCTCGCCAAGGACACCTTCGACCGCTACGAGCGACGGTTCGGCGAGGACCACGTGTTCACCCTCACCAGCGCCACCAACCTGGCGATCCTGCTGCGCCTCACAGGTGAGCGGGAGGAGGCGCTCCGGCGGTCGGAGCAGACCCTCGACCGCTTGCGGCGCCTGCTGCGCCCCGAGCACCCGTACACCCTCACCTGCATGCTGAACCACGCGACGGACCTGTCGGAGAACGACCGCCGCCGGGAGGCCGTCGCGATGGCTCGCGGAGCGTACGAAGGCCTGAGGGAGGTACTCGGCGCCGACCACTATCTGACGATCGCCGGGGCCTCGAACCTCGCCGTGCTGCTCCGTCAGGTCCAGCCGGACGAGGCGGAGCAACTGCACGACGCAGCCGAACAGCGGGCACGGGAGAGCAGGGAACTCGGCGGCGAACACCCCATGACCCGGTCGGTCACCGCGTGGCGGCCCATCGACGCGGACATCGAGCCGCCCGTCACCTGACCGGAGGTGCGGGATGAGGAGGGGGCGGCGGACAGAGTCCGTCGCCCCCTCCTCATCCCGCCAGCATCTTCAGCTCCCGCCGATGCCACACCACCGGACTCCGGTCGTCGTCCGTCATCATGGCGAGGACGCGCAGCACGATGATGTCGTGGTCGCCGGCCGGGTAGGTGTGCTCGACGGTGCACTCCAGCCAGATCGGGGCGCCCTCCAGGAAGATGGCGCCCGATTCCGTCTCCAGCGTGCCGAGGCCGACGAGGCGGCCCTCCTTGCTGCGGGAGGCGAGCTGGCGGGCCTTGCCGCTGTGTTCCTCGCCGAGGACGGAGACGCCGACGGTCCGGGCGCGGGCGAGCGCCGGCCAGGTGGTCGAGGTGTGCTGGATGGCGAAGGAGACCATGGGCGGGCGGTGCGAGACGCCGACGGCGAACGAGGAGACGATCATGGCGGTCGGTTCGCCGTGGACGCGTGCGGAGAGGGCGGCGACGCCCGACGGGAACGCGGAGAACGCCCCTTGTATGTCACCGGGGTCCGAGGTGAAGCCCGCCGGGGTCGTCATCGTGCGGTCCTCGCCTTCGCCGCGTCGGGCACGGCCGGGCCCCGCCGGGCGGGGCGCGGGTTGTCGGTGACGGCGGCCGTCTTCATCAGGCGACTCCTGTGGGTAGGTGCGGGGTGGCCGTGCTGGTTCCGGGAGGTCCCGCCCCGGGGTGGCGGCCGGTCTGGAGGAGGGTGGCGGCGAGGAGGGTGAGCAGGCCGGCGGCGGCGAGCACGGCGAGGGTGGCGGCATAGCCGAACCCGGTCAGCAGGACGGCGCAGACCGCACTGCCCAGGACCGCGCCGAGTTGTTTCATGGCGTTGAAGGCTCCCGAGGCCGCTCCGACCTCGTCCGGGGCGACCGTGGTCACGGCGGCGATGGAGAAGGGCGACCAGACGAACGAGTTGGCCACCCCGTACACCGCGAAGGCGGCGGTCAGCACGGGGATCGGCGCGTCCGTCGCGACCAGTGCCGCCGAGGCGCCGACGGAGAGGACGAGGGCGGCGGAGCCGGCGACGGCCACGGCGCGGGGGCCGATCCCGTTGTTGAGGCGGGCCGAGAGCGGGGCGCCGAGCACGCACACCACGCCCATCGGTACGAGGGTGAGCGCCGCCGTGCCGGGGGCGAGCCCGCGCTCCCGCTGGAGGTAGAGCATCAGCGGGATCATCGCCGAGCCCGAGCAGAAGGAGGCCGCGGCGGCACCCCAGGCCGCGGTGCCGAAGCCACGGCTGCGCAGTACGCCGATCGGGACCAACGCCCGCTGCCCGGAATGGCGTTGGAGCCGGACCACGGCCGCGACGAGCAGCGCGCCGAGGGCGGCGAGCAGCCAGCGCGGGATGCCCCACACGTCGGCGCGGGCCGCGTCGGTGCCCTGGACGCCGAGGACGAGTGCCCCGGCACCGGCCGCGTTCGCGCAGACCGCCCAGACGGGGATGACGGCCCCCTGCCGGGGCAGCGCGGGTACGAACGCGGTCACGGCGGCCATCGTCGCGATGCCCACGGGCACGTTGACCCAGAACACCGCGGGCCAGCCGCCGGCGGCGACGAGCAGGCCGCCGAGCAGCGGGCCGGCGGCCACCGCGGCCCCGCCGACCGCACCCCACACGCCGAGCGCGACGGCGAGGCGGGGCGGCTGGAACAGGGCCCTGATGAGGGTGAGGCACTGCGGGGTCATCAGCGCGGCGCCGATGCCCTGGACCACCCGCCAGGCGACGAGGGCCGCGGCGGTGGGGGCGAGCGCGCACAGCAGCGAGCCGAGCGTGAAGGCGGCGAGGCCGAGGAGGAGGACGCGCCGGTGGCCGTGGCGGTCGCCCAGCCGGCCCGCGACGATCAGGGGGACGGCGCAGGCGATGAGATAGCCGCTGTTGACCCAGATCGCGACGGTCTCGGTGGTGTGCAGGCCGCTGATCAGCGCGGGCAGGGCGACCGAGGTGACGGTGCTGTCCAGCAGCAGCATGAAGAAGCCCGCGCAGATGCCGGCGAGGGCGAGCCAGTCGCGCCGCTCGCTCCCTGCGGTCATCTCACACCGCCAGGTTCTCGCGCAGCGTGCTGCCGGGGTAGGCCGGGGCGAGGCTGCCCCGGCGGCGCAGTTCGGGGAGGAGCAGTTCGGCGATGTCGGCGAAGCCGGAGGGCATGGCCAGCGGGCTGGAGAACATGTAGCCGCCGCGCGAGCCGGTCGCCGCGAAGTTCTCCTCCAGGGCGTCGGCGACGGTGCCGGGATCCCCGACGATGCCGTGGTCGAGTCCCGTCGCCCTGCTGCGGCCGTGCGCGAAGAACTCCTCGCGGCTCATCGTGTGCTCGGCGCCGAACTCCGCGAGGAGCGAGCCGACGAGACCGGCCGGGCTGGCGTTGGCCGCGACGATCGCGTCCCGCAGCTCGCCCAGCCGGAAGGACTCCGGGAGCGTGGCGAGGTCGTAGCCCATGTTGTGGGAGAGGTGGGTGGCGACGGCCTCGTCGTTCCAGAAGGCCTGCAGCGCGTCACGGCGGGCCCGTGCCTCGGTCGCCGTACGGCCGACGATGACCTGGGTGGCCCACAGGATGCCGACGCCGGCCGGGTCGCGGCCCTCGGCGAGGAGCGCCTCGTCGAGCAGCTTGCGGTGCCGCTGCTGGGCGGCCAGGTTGCCGCCGAAGCCGAAGACCAGGTCGGCGAAGCGGGCGGAGGCGGCTATGCCGCGCGGCGAGTTGCCCGCCTGGACGATCAGCGGATGGTGCTGCGGGCTGGGTACGGAGGCGAGCGGGCCCTTGACCGTGAAGAAGCGGCCCTTGTGGTCGATCGGGTGCACCTTGGCCGGGTCGGCGAAGCGGCCGGTGGCCCGGTCGCGGACGATCGCGTCGGGTGCCACCGAGTCCCACAGCGCACGGCACACGGCGACGAACTCCTCCATCCGCTCGTAGCGCAGGTCGTGGTCCATCAGCTCGCCGAAGCCGTAGTTCGCCGCGTCCGCGCCGCGCGTGGAGGCGACCACGTTGAAGGCGATACGGCCGCCGGTGACATGGTCGAGCGAGTTCAGCAGCCGGGCGACGTAGAACGGGTGCATGAAGGTGGAGGAGTAGGTCAGGCCGAAGCCGATGCGTTCGGTGACCGTGGACATCGCCGCGATCACCGGGGACATGTCGTGGCGCGGCCACTGGATGCCCCGCTCCACGGCCGGTGCGATGCTGCCGCGCCAGGTGCTGGGGATGCCGCTGCCGTCGCCGAAGAACAGCAGGCCGACGCCCGCGCGTTCGGCGGTCCTGGCCAGCTCCATGTACAGGCGGACGTCGGGGAAGTCCGTGCCGATCCAGGAGCCGGGCCGGGCCCAGGCGCCCTCGGTGTGGGTGAAGGAGAGGTCGAAGCCGATGTGCATGCCGGTCACCGGGCGCCCCGCTTCCACAGGCCGACGACCTCGTCGGCGTCGCTGAGTACGGCGACGTTCAGTCCCAGCTGCACCAGGGCGGCGGCGTTGACGTCGAGGTCGTAGGCGGCGGTGGCGTCCCGGGGGACGACGACCGGCCAGTCCAGCTGTACGGCGTCCTGGGCGGTCGCGTACACACAGCACTCGCTGGTCAGGCCCACGACGGTCAGCCAGCCGCGGCCGGCCGCGCGCAGCCGCGCGTCGAGGTCGGTGCCGAGGAACCCGCTGTAGCCGCGCTTGACGACCCTGGCTTCGCTGTCAGCGGGCCGCACCCGGTACCACTGCGCACCCGCCGTGCCGAGCAGGCACGGCTCGTCCGGGCCCATGGGGGCGTCGTAGTCGCCGCCGCGCAGCCAGTTGCCCGCCCGCCAGGGGCGCGCCGGGTCGCTGCCGAGCTCGACCCAGACGACGGGGACGTCGAGTTCGCGCGCGGCCGCGACGAGGTGCTCGATGCGGGTGACGGCCAGGTCGAGGGCCGCGAGGGCGTCGTCCGTCGGACCGTATGCGGCCACGCGGTCCGGTTCGGCGAAGTCTCGCTGTACGTCGACCACGACCAGGGCGGGCCCGCTGCCGGGCCGGGCGAGGCGGGCGAGCTGTCTCTCCCGCAGGCCGGTGCCGGTGCCGGGCATCAGGCGGTCACCCCGTCCCGGGCCCGCAGTTCGGGCAGCACGGTCTTGCCGAACAGCAGCATGTCCTCGTCGTACTCCGGGAAGATCAGCATGAGCCCGTCCAGGTCGGCCTCGCGCACGATGTACTCGATGTGGTCGGTGACGGTGCTCGCCGATCCCGCGACGTACGGCGTCTGGAACGCGGCCTCCCCGTCCGCACCCTCGGCCCAGGCGCGGGCCTGTTCCTCGGGGATGCCCCAGGTGCTGCGCATATGGGCGAGGGCCTCCCGGTCCAGGCCGGCGCCCCATGCCCTGACCTTCTCGGCGGCGAGTTCGTCGGTCTCGTCCTGGACGACGGTGAGCATGGAGTACGTCTTGCAGACCCGGCCGGCCGCCGCCGCCCGTTCGTGGACGTCCGTCGACAGCATGCGCATCTCGTCGAGGCTCTCGGCGGCGAGGAAGGCACCGTCGGCGTACCGGGCCTGGAAGCGGCGGGCGTCCTCGGAGCGGCCCGCGTTGATGAGGGTGGGGCGGACGGCCGGATGCGGGCGGGACTCGCAGTCGACGAGGTCGAAGTACGGGGTGTGCAGGGTGACGGAGTCCTCGGCCCACAGCCGGGTGACCGCCTCCGTCCACAGCTCCGTCATCCGGTAGCGGTCCTCGTGGCTGAGGTCCGGGTCCCACTGGCCGAACTGTTCGAACTCCCCCGCGTAGGAGCCGTTGACGATGTTCATGCCGGCGCGGCCGCCGGAGATGTCCTGGAGGGTGGCGAACATCTTCGCGGCGACGGCGGGGTTGTGGACGTTGGCGTGCAGGGTCGCCCAGATCTTCACCCTGCTGGTCGCCTCGGCGAGGGCGGCCATCATGGTCATCGATTCGAGCGAGCGCCCCCAGTGGTCGGTGGTGCCGCCGAAGCCGCGCCATTTCGCCATCGACATCACGAAGTCGAGGCCGATGGCCTCCGCGTGCACGGCGGCACGCCTGTTCCAGGCGTAGCTCGCCTCGGGGTGGGGGGCGGTGGTGGAGAGCATCCAGCCGCCGTTCCCGATGGGGAGGAAGATTCCGTACTCTTTGGTGGGCACGTTGGGGGCCTTTCCTGCGGTGCGGGTGGGGGCCGGGGTGGGTCGTCGGTCGGGTGCGGCGCCATCGTGGCTGGTCGCGCCCACGCGGCGGAGCCGCACATTGATGCAGCCCCGCGACCCTATGGGGCGCTCCTGCCGGAGCCTCTCAGGAAGCCGGCCAGACGAGCTTGCCGTCCTTGTAGATGTTCTTGACGTACGACGTGTCGAACCATGTCGCGGCCTTGTCGGCGGTCACGTCGGCCGGCACGATCGCGAACCGGTGCAGCATGGCGACGAGCGCCGTGACGTTCTTCGGGTCGAGGCCGCCGAGCGGCTGTCCGGGCGTCGGGTTGTCCTTCACCACCTGGGTCTCGGTCTGCCAGATGGTCGCGTTCAGTTTCTTGTCGTACGTCGGTCCCGACAGGCCGGCCGCGTAGCCGACGCACTCGGTGGTGTGGGCGGTGCTCGCCGCGCAGTAGGCGTAGGCGTGCAGGGCGGCGCGCAGGATGTCCTCGACGGCGTGCGGGTGGGCCTTGGCGAAGGCCGGGTTGACCGCCATCGCGCCGAGCGAGCTGGGGACGTCGTAGTCGACCGGCTTCCAGACGGTGACGTCGTGACCGGCCGCCTTGAGCTGGTTGGGTTCGTTGGAGACGAATCCGGTGAGCGCTTCGAGTCCGCCCTGCTTGCGGGGCAGTACGGAGGGGTCGTAGCCCTCCTTGACCAGCTTGAGCGAGTCCCACTTCACTCCGGCCTTGACCAGCATCGCCCGGACCGAGGCGGGCACATAGCCCTTGTGGCCGACGGTCCTGCCGTCGAGCTGGGTGAGGTCGGTGATGTCCTTGTTGGTCATCAGGATGTCGAGGCCGGCGTCGGAGTACGAGGAGACGCCGGTGATGCCGATCCCGTTGGCGCGGGCCTGGATGACGTCCTGTTCGGCGACGGGGCTGACGGTGGCCTGTCCGCTGGCGAGGAGCTTGGTGTTCTGGGAGGTGTCGCCGGTGCCGGGCTTGAGGGTGACGTCGAGGCAGAGGTCCTTGAAGTAGCCGAGTTTGCTCGCGGCGATGTATTCGAGGATCGACGCGGACGACTGGTACTGGTAGCCGGAGAGGTAGGTGATCTTCCCGGCGGCCTTGTTCTCGGCGCAGCGGTCGGCGGAGATCGCGGATCCCTCCGAGCCCTTGGATGTGGTGGCGTCGGATCCCGACCCGCATCCGGCGGCCACGGCCGTCAGGGTGACGGCGGCGAGAGCGGCGAGGCCGGATCTGGCGAGGCGCGACTGCATGGGTGACTCCAGACTGGCGGTGTCCGCCGGGCGTTGGTGCGTGGGATGGAGGAAGGCACGGGTCGTCGGCGCCCCGGCCCTCGGGGCCCCGGGCGAGGCGGCGTGGGCGCGGGCCCGGTCAGTCGTGCGTGCTGTCGTGCCAGTGCAGGACGCGGCGTTCGACCAGCGTCACGGCGAGCAGCAGCAGGACGCCCATGACGGCGAGGACGAGGATCGAGGCGTATACGACCGGGAGCTGGTTCATGGACGAGGCGACGCTGATCACGGTGCCGAGGCCGCGGGTCGAGCCGGACGCCGACATCTCGGCCACGACGGCGCCGATGATCGACAGCGGGAGGACGATGCGCAGCGCGGCGAACAGGAACGGCAGCGCGTGGGGGATGCGGACGTACCAGAGCAGTTCGACGCGGCCGGCGTCGATCGTCCGGTACACCTGGAGGACCTGCCGGGGCACCGAGCGCAGTCCGGCGGCGGTGTTGATGAGGATCGGGAAGAAGCAGATCAGGGCCGCGATGACGAGTTTGGGCAGCGGGCCGAAGCCGAACGCGACGACCAGGGCGGGCGCGATCGCCACCAGCGGGGTCACGTTGAGGACGACCGCGATCGGCATGACGGCCCGCCGCAGCAGCGGGAGTTCACTCGTCAGCACCGCGAGGACGAACGCGGCGGCGAACCCCATCCCCAGGCCGGCAGCCGCCTCGCCCAGGGTGACCAGGGCGTTGTCGACGTAGTAGCCGAACTCGGCGGTGAGCGAGGTGCCGATCTTCCCCAACGGGGGCAGCAGGTAGGGCAGTTCGTCGGCGCCCCACTGCCACAGCAGGGCGAGCAGTGCCAGCATCACGAGGAGCGGTGCCCAGACGGCGGGGCGGATCCAGGCGATCCGGGACTTCGGATGCCGCAGGCTGTAGCGGGACGGTTCGGCGGGCGGTTCGGTCCCGGCGGCGGCCTCGGCGGTACGTTCGTCGGCTACGGTCATCGCTCCCGCCTCCCTCACGCGGCTTCACTGCGCCAGGCCCGGCGCAGCCGGTCCCGGATCAGGTCCTCGTACTCGTGGAACCGGCGCTCCCCGAAGAGGCGGTCGCCGCGGGGCCGTTCCAGGTCGACCTCGACGGTGTCGACGATGCGGCCGGGGTGCGGGGCCATCACGACCACGGTGTCGGAGAGCCGGACGGCCTCGGAGACGGAGTGGGTGACGAACAGGACCGTGGTCTCCAGCTCGTCCCAGAGATCGAGGAGCTGGTCCTGGAGGCTCTCGCGGGTGAACTCGTCGAGCGCCGAGAAGGGCTCGTCCATGACGAGGACGTCGGGCCGCAGTCCGAAGGCGCGGACGATCGCGGCCCGTTGCCGCATCCCGCCGGACAGCTGGGCGGGAAGCTTGTGCATGGCCTCCCCGAGACCGGCCTTGACCAGGAGTTCCCGCATGTCCGGAGCGCCGGTCGCCGCGCGTTCGGCGTTGCCCGCGATGCGCTCCCGGCGGCGCGCCGCACCCTTGTTGATCTTGTGGGGAAGGGTGACGTTCCGCAGCACCGACAGCCAGGGCAGCAGGGCCGGGCTCTGCGGCACCAGGCCGATCATCTTGGCGGCACACGCCTCGGCCGGCTCCACCCCGTGCACCCGTACGGTGCCGTGGTCGGGCTCCTCCAGACCGGCCGCGATCCGCAGCAGCGTCGACTTGCCGCAGCCGCTGGGCCCGATCAGGCTGACGAAGCGGCCCGCGGGTACCGACAGGTGGACGTCGTCGAGGGCGGTCGTCGCGGACGGCCCGAATCCGTAGACCCGGCGCACCGACCGCAGGTCGAGTGCTGGCGTACCAGTCACCTTCACGCTCCCATCCATGTCGCGAGCACGAAGGCCCGATCCTGGAAGTCGGAGAGCGTGCGTGGCGAGTGCGGAACTGCCACGCGGAAATCCGCTTAGGTGCCCCCGACAGTAGAAACCCCGTGTTTCACCCGGTCGCGGCGGTCCGTTTCATCGGTTTTACGTTCGGCGCGGCAGTGTTACGACGGTGTCGCCGTCGAACACGTAGACCTCGACGCCGAGATCCGCGGCGGCGCGGGCCACCCAGCCGCCCAGCGCCTGCACGATCACCTCGGTGACGAGGAGGACCGTGCGCTCGGCGGTGGGCACCGAGTTCCTCAGCCAGAGCAGCTTGAACATGTCCGCCATGACCTTGTTGCGGTAGGCGGGCTTGTAGGCGCCCTGGTTGCAGACGAGTTGGACGAGCACGCGGCCCGAGGCGTCGATCCCCTCGACCTCGACCCGGCTGCCGTCCGGCAGCATCAGCGGCTTCGGGCGCAGCGCGATGCCGAGCCTCTCGCCGAGGGCGAGCAGCATCCGGCGTTCGACGGAGCCCTCGGCGAACCGGCTCCACTCGGTGGGGGCGTCAAGCACTGTCAGGCGCACGTCCCGGAGTCTAGGAACGTCCCGTTTCGCAGGTGTTTCCTGCTTCGGGCCGGATCCTGCTCCGGGCCGGGGTCAGAAGACGCCGGTCCGGGTCAGAAGATGCCGGTCCGGATCGCGTACGCCACGGCCTGGGTTCTGTTCCTGACCCGCAGCCTCTTCACGGCCTCGTGGATGATGCCCTTGATGGTGCGTTCCGAGTAGCTCATCTTGTCGGCTATCTCGACCGTGTTCATGCCCTCGGAGAGCATGCGGAGCACCTCGATCTCCCGGACCAGCAGGCCGTCCTTGCGGGACAGGTCGGTGAGGGTCTGCTGCCGCTGCTGGTTGCCCAGTTCGGCGATCAGGTGGGCCACCAGGTCCTCGGGCATCCGGCAGTGCCCGGCGCCGGCCTCGACGACGGCGTCGACCAGCCGGTCGAGGTTCAGGTCGCCCCGGTACAGGAAGCTGGTCAGTCCGTACTCGACGGCCAGCGAGAGCTGCCGCTCGGTGATCCGGTCGGCGATCATCACGACCGGGACGGGTGTGCCGGGGGCGCGGGCGGCGTCCTGCCGCATGACCCTGATCCAGTGGTCGTCCACGGCGCCCAGCAGGAGGACGGAGACGTCCGCGTCGGGCAGCCCCTGCGCGGCCAGGAGTTTCACGCGTGCGCTCGACTGCAGGTAGGCGCCGGTGGCGTGTTCCAGGATCGCGTCGCTCGCCCTCAGGACGACGGAGACCGGAACGCTCAGCGCGTCGCACATTCCATCTGCTTGGTTCTCAGGCACGTTCGGCACTTTATGGCTCCGGTGAGTCACCGGCTTACGTCAAATGACCCAATGAAACTTACGCCCCTCTGTGCCGATTTGGCGCTCTCTAGTGCCTTTGGGGGCACGGGAGTTGGGCACGCGACGGCCGAGATGGCCGCGACGGCCGGGACCGTCAGCGGGCGGCGCAGCCCGGTGCGGTGCCGGCCGTCGCCTCCCCGGCGATCGCGCTCTGCGGGGACAGGTCGGGGCCGGTCGGCAGCATGGCCAGCAGCGCGGAGGGCAGGCCGCGGGCGGCGGACAGGTCGTAGCCGAGGTCCTGGGCCGCCGCGGCCGACGGGACCAGGTACTTCATCCCGGTCTCGGTGACCAGGTAGGTGGTGTCCCCGACCTGGCCGCCGCCGGCCCCCAGCGCCCGGACCAGGCTGCCGCCGTCCGGGGGTACGGCCACGGAGTCCACGGGCAGGCAGGCGGTGCCGGCCGGGGTCTTCGCGTGCGCGGGCAGCGCGCCCGCGTCGATCACGGCGACACCGACCCCGACACCCGCACCGGTGCCGGTTCCCGTGGCGGTCGCGCCGCCGGCCGCCCGCAGCCGTACGCACGCCTCCTGGGTCTGGCTCACCGGCAGCAGCGCGGGCGGGGTGGCGGGCAGCGCGCGGCCGGCCGTCTCGACGTCCGAATCGCCTTGCACCAGCACCCCGTTGAGTGCGTCGGCGGTGATGGCGACGGCGACCGGTGCGGCGCCGCCGTAGGCCTTCTCGCGGACTCCGGGGCCGCTGAGCGACAGGGCCGCCTGGGTGGCGGTGAGCGGGACCAGGCCGGTGCGCAGGAGCAGGTAGTAGCGCTCGGTGGAGCCGGGGGTGCGGACCACGAAGACCTGGCCGACGCGGGTCTTGCGGCCGTCCAGTGCGGGTCCCGCGGTGCCCTGGCCCGGGACGGCCGGCGGGGCCAGGTCGGCGCCGGCCGGCAGCGCGTCCAGGAAGGCCGCCGACACCGGCAGCGGGTCGGCGGCGCCGTAGCCGAGCGCCTCGGCGGTGGCGGTGCCGGACGCCAGCCGGTAGCGGTTGCCGCGCCACACCAGGTAGTCGGTACGGTCCGGGCCGCTGACCAGCAGTGCCTGGCCGGCGGGCAGCCCGGCGCCGGCGGTCGCGCCGTCCACGACCAGGGTGGTGGCCGGGGTGTGCGCGCTGCTGCCGGTGGTGCGGGTCGAGGCGCACACCTCCCAGCGGCCGGTGTCGAGACGGTCCGCGGCCGGCAGGGTGTCGGGGGCGCCCGGGATGCCCACCGCGCTGCCGCGGGGCGTGTCGGCGAGCGAGGCGGCGGGGACCGTACGGGTGCTCAGGCCGGTGCCGACGATCAGCCGGGCGGAGGCGTAGTTGCGGACCGGGCGCAGCGAACCGTCGTAGAGGTAGCGGTTGCCGGTGCCGCTCTCCACGACGAGCGTTTTGCCGTCCTGCCAGGCGGTGGAGCCGCCCGGGGAGATGAAGCCGAAGACCAGGAAGCCGATGGCCGCCACCGCGCCGAGGCCGCCGCCGACGGCCAGGCCGCGGTTGGTCCGGCGGTTGGGGCTCTCCAGGGCGTCGGGGTCGGTGCGCATCAGGCCGGTGGTCAGCCGGGAGACGACGAAGCGGTGCGCCTGTACTTGCTCGCGCCGGGTCTGCATGGTCCCTGTCCCGTCCTCAGCCCTTGATCCCGCGCAGGTCCGCGTACACGTCCAGCACCCACAGCACCGCCGGCAGCAGCCCGATCGCCGCCGCGGACTGCGCCAGGTCGCCGGCCCGGCCCCAGTACGGCAGCAGCCGGCGGCCCGGCACCGACCACAGCACGACCGCGACCACCACCCCGGCCAGCAGCATCGCCACCGCCGTCAGCTGCCCGTTCGCGCCGAGGTGCAGGGCCGCGCACACGGTCAGCAGCACCGCGCCGAGCGCGCCGGGCACCACCAGCGCGAGGCGCTGCCAGGCGTTGCCGAGGTTGCGGCCGTGCAGCAGGAGCAGCGCGGACAGCAGGCCGCCGGTGAGCAGTTGCGGGGCCTGCGGGTGCCGGGCGAGTCCGGCGAAGCAGCCGGCGCAGACCAGCCCGGCGGCGAGGTACAGGCCGGTCATCCACTGGTCGGTGGCCGCGGTACGGGCGGTCAGCTCCGCGCTGGGGTACGGGTCGATGCCCTCCTGCAGCTGCTCGGCGTTGGCCGGCAGCGGGGGCAGCCGCAGCCCGGAGAGGGAGAACGAGATCATGGGGACGAAGGCCCCGAAGACCATCACGGGTACGGCCACCCCGGCCGCGGCGCCGTCGACGCCCACGTCCGTCGACAGCATCAGGGCGCCGCCCAGCAGCCCGGCGACCGCGACCAGCACGCTCGGCGCGAAGGCCACCGGGAGGGTTGCGACGACGGTCATCGCGAGCGCCGTGCAGACGCCCCAGGCCGCCGCGCCGGCCAGCCAGCGGGCGCCGCTCGCGTGGGTGTCGGCCGTACCGCCCACCAGCAGGGCGCCGCCGAGGGCCGCGAACGGGCCGGTGGCCAGGCCCAGCAGGACCGCGCTCGGCACGTCGTCGAGCACCCGGGCCGCGGCCCCGGCACCGGCCAGCAGGAGCAGGGTCGCCGCGGCGCACACCGCGGCCCGGCCGACGCGGTCGCCGCCGGACAGCCCCAGCACCATGAGCGCACCCAGCAGCACCGCGGCGAGGACCGACCGCAGGGCCCACCGGCTGACCGCGGGCGACCAGGCGTTGGGCAGTCCGCGGACGGTCGCCGCGACCCCGTCCACCAGGTTGTCGAACCGGACCGGCGGCAGCGCCTCGGTCGCCGGGCGCAGCAACACCACGTCTCCGTCGTGCAGTTGGAGCGACTGCAGGGTGCCCTCCGGGTCCAGGGGGGCGCCGCCGATGCGCTGCAGTGCCCAGCCGCCGTGTTCGAGTCCGGCCTCGTGCAGGTCGTCCCCGGCGTAGCCGACGATCACCGGCAGCAGGTCCGCCACCGGGATGTCGGCCGGCACCGCGAGGTCGAGCGACTTCTCCGGCCCCCGAACTGTCAGTCGGCACACACCGGTTGTACCAGGCAAGGCCGCCACCGGACTCTCGCTCATCGGGGTCGTCTGCCCTTTCGTTCAGAAGGTGGGTTCGTTCGCACATGAAGTCGCCCGGACATGTCTGAGGACGGCCTGAGGTCATGTGCTGTGTGTGCCGTGCAGGTGATACTGCGGAGGTGATGCCGGGGGACCGATGTCCCCGTGCGGGCGTTGTCGACAGTGCGGTGCACCCGGGTGTCCTGTCAACCTGGTGTGTTCCGGCCGGTGCACCGCCCGCCCGCCACCCGGCGTACGACACATGTCAGTCGGCGCGTGCCGCCGGTCCGTTCCCGAGCCAGAGGTGACGTTTCCTTGAGTGTGGTGTATTTCCGCAGGTCGGCGCGGCGCAGCGGCCCCGAGATGCCCACGGGCGACCTCGCCCTCCAGGAGCCGCCGACGGTTGCCGAGCAGGCCCCGGGCGGCAGCGGGCTGATGACATATCTGCCGATGGCCATGATGTCCGGCGCCATGGTGCTGCTCTACACCCGCCCCGGCTCCGCCTCCAGCCCGGTGACCTATGTCGTCGTCGGTGTGATGGTGATCGCCATGGGCACCATGCTGGGCGGCCAGTTGATGCGCTCCGGTGCCGAACGCAAGCACAAGCTCCGGGGTGCCCGCCGGGACTACCTGCGCTATCTGGCGGGGGTACGGCGCCGGGTGCGCCGGGCGGTGGCGGAGCAGCAGGGCGCGCTGGCCTGGCGGCACCCCGACCCGGCGGCGCTGTGGAGCTTCGCCCGCAGCCCGCGGCTGTGGGAACGCCGGGCCGGTGACGAGGACTTCGCCGAGGTCAGGCTGGCCGTCGGCGACCAGCGGCTGGGGCTGCGGCTGACCACCACGGCGAGCCGGCCGGTGTCCGACCTGGACCCGCTGACCGCGCACGCGCTGCGCGCCTTCATCAACGCCTACTCCACGGTGCCCGAGCAGCCGATCGCGGTGTTCCTGCGGACCTGGGCCCGGGTGCTCGTCCGCGGCGACCGGGCGCAGGTGCTCGGCACCGCGCGGGCCATGATTGCCCAACTGGCGGTGATGCATGCCCCTCAGGACATGGTCGTCGCGTTCTGTGTGTCTCCCGAGCGGCGCGCCGACTGGGACTGGGCGAAGTGGCTGCCGCACAGCCTGCATCCCCATGAGACCGACGCGGCCGGCCCGGCCCGGCTGATCGCGGCCACCGCCGACGAGCTGGAGGAGCTGCTGGGCGCGGACTTCGCCGAGCGGCCGCCGTTCGACGCGGCCGCGGTGCCCGGCCGGGAGGAGCCGTTCACGGTCGTCGTCCTCGACGGCGGGCGGCTGCCGGGGGGCCACCGCTTCGACCGGGCGGGCTTCCGCAACACCGTCGTCCTCGACCTGTCCGGGACGCTCGGCTGGCGGCCCGGCCGCACCGTGCTGCGGCTCGAACTGGCCGACGGAGAGCTCGGGTTGGTGCGCACCGACCGCAACCGCAAGGAGGCGACCACCCCGCTGGGCCGCGCCGACGCGCTCGGTCCGGCCGCGGCCCGGTCGGTCGCCGCCCTGCTCGCCCCGATGCGCACCGGCGAACTCGCCGAGGAGACCCGCCCGCTGGAGTCCGACATCCAGCTCACCAGCCTGCTCGGCATCCCCGACCTGCACCGCCACGACCCGGCCGGCTACTGGCAGCGCCGGGCGGCCGGCGCCGAGTCGGGGCGGCTGAAGGTGCCGGTCGCGGTCGGCGCCGACGGGCGCCCGGTGGAGCTGGACATCAAGGAGTCCGCGCAGGGCGGCATGGGCCCGCACGGCATGCTGATCGGCGCCACCGGCTCCGGCAAGAGCGAGCTGCTGCGCACCCTCGTCCTGGGCCTGGCCCTCACCCACTCCTCCGAGACGCTCAACTTCGTCCTCGTCGACTTCAAGGGCGGCGCCACCTTCCTCGGCCTGGACGAACTCCCGCACACCTCCGCGGTGATCACCAACCTGGCCGGGGAGGCCGCGCTGGTCTCCCGGATGCAGGACGCCCTGCACGGCGAGATGATCCGCCGCCAGGAACTGCTGCGCGCGGCCGGCAACTACAGCTCCGCCCTGGAGTACGAGCGGGCGCGCGCCGCCGGCACCCCGCTGGCCCCGCTGCCGAGCCTCTTCGTGGTCGTCGACGAGTTCAGCGAACTGCTCGCCGCGCACCGGGAGTTCATGGACCTGTTCGTGATGATCGGACGGCTCGGCCGGTCCCTCGGGGTGCATCTGCTGCTGGCCTCGCAGCGCCTGGACGAGGGCCGGATGCACCAGCTGGAGGGCCATCTGTCGTACCGGATCGGGCTGCGCACCTTCTCCGCCATGGAGTCGCGCGGGGTGCTCGGCGTCCCGGACGCCTACGAGCTGCCGCCGCAGCCCGGCAGCGGCTTCCTGAAGAGCGGCATCGAGGCGCTGACCCGGTTCCGGGCGGCGTACGTCTCCGGCACCTACCGGCAGCGCTCCGGCGCGCTCGCCCAGGAGCAGCTGGCCCGGCAGGTGGTGCCGTGGACCGGCGAGTACGTCGCGGCCCGGCAGGCGCCGGTGCCCGCCCCGGCCGCCCCGGAGCCGGCCCGGGACCCTAATGTCAGCGAACCGGAGGGCGGGGCCGACTCGCTGCTCTCGGTGGCCATCGGGCGGCTGCGGGACGCCGGGCCGCCGGCCCACCAGGTGTGGCTGCCGCCGCTCGACCAGCCGCCTACGCTCGACCAGTTGCTGCCGCCGCTCACCCCCGACCCGGACCTCGGCCTGACCACCGCCGACTGGCCGAAGCGCGGCCGGCTCACCGTTCCGGTCGGCATCATCGACAAGCCCTTCGAGCAGCAGCGCGACCTGCTCACCGTCGACCTGTCCGCGGCCGGCGGCCATGTGGCGATCGCGGGCGGCCCGCAGAGCGGCAAGTCCACCCTGCTGCGCAACCTGATCGCCGCGCTCAGCCTCACCCACACCCCGCGCGAAGTGCAGTTCTACTGCCTGGACTTCGGCGGCGGCACGCTCACCGCGCTGGCCGGGCTGCCGCATGTCGGCGGGGTCGCGGCCCGGCTGGACACCGAGCGGATCGGCCGTACGATCGCCGAGGTCACCTCGCTGCTGGCGCGCCGCGAGCGGCTCTTCCTCGACCACGGCATCGACTCCATGGCCACGCTGCGCCGGCGCCGGGCCGCGGGCGAGTTCGCCGACGAGCCGCACGGCGACGTGTTCCTGGTCATCGACGGCTGGTCCACGGTCCGCCAGGACTTCCAGGACCATCTGCCGGTCATCAACCAGATCGCCACCAGCGGCCTCAGCTACGGCATCCACCTGATGACCACCACCGCCCGCTGGGTGGAGCTGTCGGCGGCCGTCCGGGACCAGTCCGCGACCCGCCTCGAACTGCGCATGGGCGACCCGCTGGACTCCATGGTCGACATCCGGCGGGCCGGCACCGTGCCCCGCTCGCCGGGGCGCGGCCTGACCATCGACTCCAAGCTGCACTTCCTGGCGGCCCTGCCCCGGATCGACGGCGTGACCGGCGCCGCCGACCTCGCCGACGGCGTCGGGGACCTGGTGTCGGCGGTCGCCGAGAACTGGCCGGGGCCGGCCGCGCCGCCGGTGCGGATGCTGCCGACCCTGCTCAGCGCGAAGGAGCTGCCGGAGTTCGTGCCGGAACCCACCGGATCCGGTGCCGCCGGTGCCGTCGCGGCGGTACGGCGCTTCCGGATGCCGATCGGTGTGGAGGAGACCGAACTCGCCACGTTCTCGCACGACTTCGCCGAGTCCCCGCACCTGGTCGCCTTCGGCGACACCGAGAGCGGCAAGACCAACCTGCTGCGGCTGGTCGCGAAGAACATCACCGAGCGGTTCACGCCCGCCGAGGCCCGGATCCTGGTGGTCGACTTCCGCCGGAACCTCATCGAGGCGGTCCCCGAGGAGTACCGGCTCGGCCACGCCGTCTCCGTCGACCAGCTCCGGGAACTGGTCGACGGCGTCGCCCGCGCGCTCAGGACGCGTACGCCGGGGCAGGACATCTCCCCCGCGCGGATGCGCCTCGCCGACTGGTGGAAGGGGCCCCGGCTGTTCGTGCTGGTCGACGACTACGACCTGGTCGCGGCACCGATGCGGACCCCCTTCGAGCCCCTCCTCGAACACCTGCCGCTCGGCTACGAGACCGGCTTCCACATGGTGGTCGCCCGGGCCGCGGCGGGCGCCATGCGCGGCATCAACGACCAGCTGGTCCGCCGCATGCTGGAGACCAACTCCCCCGGCCTGCTGATGTCCTGCCCGCCCGCGGAGGGCTACCTCTTCAACAACGTCAAGCCCCGCATCCTGCCTCCGGGGCGTGGCCTGTACATCACCCGGCGACGCACGCTCCAGGTGCAGACGGCGCTGCTGGAGACGGCGGCGGAGCGGGAGCCGGGGCTGCTGTGACACCGGGCGCGGGCCCGAGCGCGGGGCAGGTGCCGGGTCAGGCGCCGCGTCCGGTGCCGGGGCAGGTACCGGGGCCCGATGCCGGAGCAGACGCCGCACCCGGTGCCGGGGCAAGTACCGGGGCCCGGTGCCGGAGCAGACGCCGCACCCGGTGCCGGGGCAAGTACCGGGGCCCGGTGCCGGAGCAGACGCCGGGGCCCGGTGCCGGAGCAGGCGCCGCGTCCGGTGCCGCGCCCGGTGCCGGGGCAGGTGCCACGTCAGGCGACGCGTCAGGCGTCGGGCGTCGTCGTGCGGTCGCGGCGGCGTCTGGCCAGGAGGGCCGTCGCGGTCAGTACGGCCGCCGCGGTGCCGGACGCCGCCAGGACGGTGTAGGCGCGGCGGGCCGGGGCCGGGTCCTCGGTGACCGGGGTGAGACGGATCGCGTGCGAGGCCGCCGTGCTCGCCGACGGCTCGGCCGTGGGCAGCACCGCGGACAGCGCGCCGTACGGATTCAGGCGCGGCACCTCGCCGGGGTAGGCGCCCGCGACCAGCCGGGTCCGTACCTCGGCGGCGGTGAGATCCGGGTGGTAGGCCCGGACGAGGGCGGCGGCGCCGGCGACGAACGCAGCCGCCACCGAGGGCCCGTTGGCCAGGTAGCTCCCTTTGCCGGACGGCCCGATGCCGGTGATCCCCTGCCCGGGGGCCGCGAGGTCGGCACGGGCCGGGTCCACCGCGCCGTCCGGCCGGGCGCCGTCGATGTCCAGGTCCACCACCGACAGCACCCCCGGCCGGGTGGCCGGCCAGTACGCGACGGTCGGCCGCTGGTCGCCGCTGTCCGTCGAGGTGGCGGTGAGCGTGTCCGGGACACCGGCCGCGACCACCAGCACATCGTGTCTCGCGGCGTACTCCAGCGCCGAGTTCAGCGCGGCCGTGCCGCTCGGGAAGGACTGCGACACGTCTACGACGCCGGCGCCGGCGTCGGTCGCCGCCCGTATCCCCGCGGCCACCCGCGCCTCGTCCGGTGTGCCGTCGGTGCCGGTGCCGCGGACCGCGAGGATCCGCGCGGCGGGCGCGACCCCGCTGAAACCGCTCCCGGTGCGCGATGCCGCGGCGATGATCCCGGCGACGAACGTGCCGTGCCCGACACAGTCCTGCGTCGCCCCCGCCCCCAGCCCCGTCACCCGGCCGGACAGCCCGGAGGCGGCGGCCGACACCCCGGTGTCCACGACCGCGACCGTCACCCCGGCGCCCCGGGTCAGCTGGTGGGCGCGGGTCAGCTCCAGGTTCTGCTGCGCCCACGGCACCTCGGTCGTCACCGTGCCGGACGGCTTGGTGCAGGACGCCCGGGTGAGGTCGAGGCGGGCCGGTACGACCGGGAGCCGCAGCGCGGGCGCGGTGCCGGCACCGGCGGAGGGCAGCGGGCTCGGCGTACCGTCCGCGACGGCGGTTCCGGTGGCGCAGCACAGCAGGGCGGCGGCGAGCGCCGTACCGCCGGTGCACCGGAAACCTCGTGTACGGCTGTCGGCCATGCCGCCTCCCGCTGTCTTCGCCATGCTGTGCCCGCCGCGCGCTCGGGAATTCTCCGGAACACCGCAGGTTCCCGTCGCCGAACTCCCGGACGGGTCCGTGACATTCCAGGCGCTGTTTGTCTCCGCGATCGCGCGCTGTCGCTCAAAAACGACGGACGCTTCTGCACTCTTATTCGCGGGCAGTATATTCCCGGAGTTGAGGCCACTAAGCCGCCGGAAAACAACGTTGAGAATCGAGTTGACGTCTTGCACCGGTCTTCCAAGTCCCGCCAGGGCGGCCCGCTGCGCCTGACCGGCGCGAAGGGCGTGTACGCCGTGCACGCGGCCGGCCCGGTCCCCGAGCAACTGGCCGACGCGGCACGGGCGCTGGACGTGGTCACCGGCGCCGGCGCCTTCCCCGGCACGGCCACCGTGCTGGTCGGCGCCGGCTTCGACGACACCGACGCCCTGAGCGACCTGCTGGAACCCGCGCTGGAGGAGTGCCGGGCCGCCGGTACGACACTGCTGCGGATGGTGATGTCCGGCGGCGCCGTCGACATACCCGAACGCCCCAGCCCGGCCCGCCGGATCGCCGACCGGTGGGGCCTGGACGTACTGGCCCCGGCCGGTGTGGCCATGGTGGTGCCGGGCGGCACCCTGTTCGCGCCCGACCTGCCGGACGCGCCCGGCGGCTGGTGGCAGTTCTCCCCCGCCCGGCAGCCCCGCGGCCTCGGCCCGCGCCACCCCGAGCCCCTCTGGCAGAGCGCGCTGGACCGGGTGGCCCCCAACACCGCGCCGGGCTGCGTGATCGAGCACATCCCCGCGGGCCTGCTGATCCAGCCGGCCGAGGCACCGGCCGAGGGCGCCGACGCGATCCGGTACGCCCTGCCCGTGGACCCCGACGGCCCGGTGCTGCTCGTGGACACCACCGGCACCGCGCCGGTGCCCGCCGACGCCCTCGCCGACACGCTGGCCGCGCTGCCCGCGCCGGTCCGCTCCACCGTGCGCCTGGTCTCCTGCGACGGCGGCGACCTGCTCGCGGTCGGCCAGGAGGTCGCCGACCTGCTCGGCACGGAGGTACAGGTCGCGGGCGGGCTGCCACTGCTGCTGGACGAGCCGCGCGCGGCCGGCCGGCCCCGGGGCGACAGCGGCTCACCGTGGGGCGGACCGGGCGGACCCGGAGGACCGGGGCACGGCGGTACGGCCCGTACGGTGCTGCTCGACGCGGCGGGCAACCCCTCCTGGCAGCCGTACATCCGGACCGTCACCTGCCGTCCCGCCGACGGCGCGGCGGCGCCCCCGGCCCCCCGCATCGGCACCTGGCGGGCCCCGATCGGCGGGCTGAGCCCCGCCGCCGAGACCGGCACCCTGCTGCTCGACCAGGGGTGGCAGGTCACCGTGACCCGCGCGGGCCTGTGGATCGGCCCGCCGGGCACCCGGCTGCCCGCGGCATCGGCGAACCGGCCGGTCCGGGCCGAGGTGATGACCGTCGACATCGGCGTCCCCGGCGACACCCTGGACGACTCCCTGCTGGCCCCGCTGGAGCACCTGCTCGGCTCGCTCCAGGACGACGTCCGCACCCACACCCTGATCCAGCTCCTCGGCGACCCCACCCCGGGGACCCTGCGCGCCCTGCGCCGCCTCGCCGTCCGCCACGACCTGGCACTGACCTCACAGGCCCAGCAGCCGACGGGGACGGCAGCGGCGGTACCGGGGAGCAGAGGCGTCGCGCCGACGGGCGGTGCGGATGCGGGTGCGGGCGTGCGCCGGAGGGGGCGTACGGGTACGGCGGGCGCCGGGGGTCCGGCGGGCGGCGCCGAGGCCGAGGCGACCGGCCTGCTCCGGGGAACGGCCGGGGAACCGGTCACGGAGGGGTCCGTGGCGGGGGAACCGGTCACGCAGGGGTCCGTCCCTGCGGCGCCCGCGCGGGGTGGGTACGCGCCGCCCGCTCCCGATCCAGCGACCCTCGTGTCCGCACCGCCCGCCCCCGCCACGCCGTTGGGCGTCGTCGGGGCTGACCCCGGCGGGCGCGGCGCCGGTACGCCGGCCGGTACGCGGACCGCTTCCGCCGATGGCCGCGCGGGAGGGGAGACGGGCGGCGAACCGGGAGGAGGGAGCGGTACGGCGTCGGCCGCCGCACCACCGGTCGTCCGCCGTTCCGCCGAGGGCACCGGGGGCGGTCCCCGGTCCGTACGGCCGGGTGACGGGTCGTCGCCCGGGGAACCGGTCACCGCCAGGGTGCCGTCCGGTGCGGCCCCGGACGGCCCGGATGCTGTCCGCCGTACTCCTGCCCCCGAACCAGCCGAGACCGCTGAACCACCCCGGTCCGGAGCCGAGCGCCCGGTCACGGAACCGTCGGTGGCGGACCCCTCGGTGGCAGAACTCTCGGTGGCGGACCCCTCGGTGGCAGAACCGTCGGTGCCGGGAGCACCGTTGGCGGAGCCCGCGGCCCCGGAGCCCGCGGTCCCGGAGGCCGTCGGGTCGGGTCGGCCGGTCGCGGGTCGGGTGCCCGCTGCCGAGCGGGCGCCGTGGCCTCCGCTGCCACCCGCCGCGCGGGACACCGGCGCGGACACCGTCGCCGGACCCGCCGGACCCGCCGGACCCGCCGCAGTCACCGAAGAGGAACTCGGCCT
Source organism: Streptomyces hyaluromycini (assembly GCF_002217755.1). Classification (GTDB taxonomy): domain Bacteria; phylum Actinomycetota; class Actinomycetes; order Streptomycetales; family Streptomycetaceae; genus Streptomyces; species Streptomyces hyaluromycini. The sequence goes on from NZ_BCFL01000018.1 coordinate 663,929, forward strand.
GCCGATGGCCCCGACGGCCGGGCTGATGAGCTCGGCCCCGCCGCTCACGGAACCCCCGGCGGCGGCCGGTTCCGGCGGCACCGCACCGGAGCCGGCCGGCGCCGGGGAGCGGGCCGGGGCCGGTCCGGACGGTCCGGGGCTGCGCTCGGTGGCCTGGCTGCCCGTCCGCCCGTCGCACCGCAGTTCCGAGGCCGAACGCGACGCCGTACGGACGTACCTGGGCGAGCAGTGGGACCACCACGGCGGCGCGGTGACGCGTGCGCTGACCCGGTTGCCGGCCCTGCGCGACAGCGAGCACCCGGAGGAGGCCGCCGCCGATCTCGCCGCGCTGCACTCGTACCTGACGGCGGACGCCGGGGCCCACCGCGCCCTGCTGGAATCCCTGGAGGCGGGCGGCACCGAGCTGCTCCCCCTGCTCGGCTGTGTGACCTCGGGCCTGCGCCGGCTGCCCTCGTACCGCGGCGCGGCCGTGCGGCCGGCCGCCGGGCCGTTCGGCGAGCGGGCCGAACTGCTGCTGCCCGGTGAGGAGTTGGGCGAGGCGGTGCCGGTGGGCGCGGTCGCCTTCGACAAGTCGTACCCGTCCGTGCCCGCCGACCACTACCTGATCTGGTCCATGACCGGCCGCAAGGCCGCCGCCGTGCTGACCGAACCGGAGGCGGGCCCCGGCGCCTCGGGCGACCCGGAGCCCGCCGCCGGTCCCGGTACCGGGACCGGTTCCGGTACCGGTACGGGGGTCCTGGCCGGGGAGGTGCTGTTCGCCCCCGGCACCCGTCTGCGGGTGCTCCAGAGCGTGCGGCGCGCGGGGGCGACCGTGGTGCTGCTGCGCGAACTCCCGGAGTCCGCGCAGCCGTCCGTCCCGGGCCGCCTCGACGACGCCGACGCCTCCGTGCTGAAACGCCTGCTCGCCCTCGCCGACCTGGCCACGGCGCCGCCCGGCGGCGGCCCGTGGCCCGAACGGTGCACCGGCGTCCTCGGCCTGCCGGCCCCGGGCGCCTGAGCCGGGCCCGCTCGCCCGTTTTCCCGATGGGGCAGAACCTCCCGCTCATCAGGCAAGGAACGGCCCGACGGGTGTGCGGGGCCCGGAGCGGGGCGAAGAATGGCAGAGCGCGCCGTATGGCCCGCCCACGCACCTTGTTCCGACGAGTCATCCATGGCGGGCACCCCTGGCGGTGCCCGGCGGCACCGCCACGTCCTGGAGGCCGGTCCTCGGACGGATTCCGCCCGGCGCCTGGATGACGGCGAGTGCGGCCGCCGCCTCGGGCGAGGCGGCGGCCCTCTCGTGTCGCCCCCCACGAAAGACGATTGAGGAGGACAGATGGCCACCGAACATCCGGTGGGCGGTTCGCCGCCCGCCGCCGGCTCCACCGTCTCCGAGGCCCGGTCCATACGACGGGCGATCGCGCTGCCCCTGAACGACGGCGACCTCGGCGGCGCCGCGGCCTCGGCGCTCGTCTCGGCCGGCCAGACGGCCCGGGCCGCGCACGCCGGGACCGCCGGGACCGCCGGAGCCCAGGAGGGCGCCGGCCTCGGCACCGTGACCGGCGGCCGGTTCCACGGCACCAGGACGGCTTCCGGCCCGGCCGCCGCCGCGGACGGTTCCGACCGGTCCGGCCGCGTGCTGCGGCCGCGCTTCCGCCCGGCCGGTGCCGCACCCGAGCGGGGTACGGCGGCCTCCGTGCCGCCCGTCGGTCCGCCCGTCGCCACCGGCGAGGAGGGCGAGGCCGTGCTCGGCGGCGCCCTGGCCGAGGCGGCCGCGCACCGGCGCCCCGGCCGGACCGCCGCCGGGCACTCCGGCAGGCTGGGCCGCTGGCCGATGGTGGCCGCCGCCTTCGCCGGTGCCGTCCTGGTCTCCACGCCGTTCGTGCACAACAGCGGCACCAAGAACGTGACCGGCATGGAGAGCACGGGCAAGGCGACCGCCGACAGCTACGCCAGCGACATGCCGACGTACGAGCCGAACGACGGTCCCGCGTCCCCGCTGGTCCCCGAGCCCGAGTCCGACAACCCGCCCGTGGTGACCGGCAGCGGCAAGGACTTCGTGGCCGCCGGCGGTGACACGGTCGTCGACGACGGCACCGGTACGACCCCGCACACCCTGAAGTCGCAGCCGCCGGCGAAGACCGGCGGGAAGCCCGCCAAGAGCGCGGGCGCGCCGGCCGACGGCGAGGAGCGGACGGGGAAGGACCAGCGGCAGCCGGCAGACCCGCAGAAGGGCGTGCCGCTCAGCCTCGGGGTGTCCGCCGGCCTCCCCGGCGGCGACTCCTCGACGGACTCCGCCACCGCCGCACTGCAGCCGCGGGTGGGCGAGCCGCTCAAGGCCAGGACCGACGCGGTCGAGCCCGTCAAGGCCACGACGAACGCGGTGAAGGCCGACACGGTCAGGTCCGCGGTGGCCAAGCCCGCCACGGTGAAGTCCACCCGGACCTCGACGACGAAGTCCACCGGGACCAAGCAGAGCGAGGCCGCCGACAAGCCGGAGGCCAAGCCGGTCAAGGCGGCGGCACCGGTCACGCACGACTGGTCCACCAAGGTCGTGAACTCCACCTACGTCCTCGACGCGGGCGACTCGGTGGCCTCCAACCGGATGCGGATCACGCTCCGCAGCAACGGCAACCTCGTGATCTCCGACGAGAACGGCGTCGTCCGCTGGTCCTCGGGCACTTCGGGCGCGGGCAACCACGCGGTCTTCCAGGCCGACGGCAACTTCGTGGTCTACAGCTCGGACAACCGCACCCTCTGGTCCTCCGGCACCGCGGGCAACGACGGGGCCGAGCTGGTGATCCAGGCCGACGGCAACGTCGCCATCCTCTCGGCCGGCGACGCGACCCTCTGGGCGGCGGGCACCCAGCACTGAGGAATACGGCCCACAGCCCCGTCCACCCCGGGGTCCCCTCGTTCCGCGCATTCCCCCGTGCGCGGCTGCGGAGGGGACACCGGGGTGGTCGGCGTACATTTCCGGAAAGCACGCTCCGCCCCTCCCCGTTAATTGCAGAATTCCGTGATTCCCGTCGGGGCAGAAGACTGCCCGTCCGTACAGTTTCGCGGCCGTCCAATTGTCGTGCTGCTTTCGGCTGGCTAGCCTGGCGAGGGATATGAATATGGACCTGATGAACCGTCATGTTCGTCACGTCCGTATTCGACTGACAGGAAACCTCACCCTCCGGGCCGCCGCCGTGCGCCCGCGGGGGTGCGACTCGCGCGACAGGCCGGGCCCTGCCGACAGCCCACTCCCCCGACCGGCCCGGAACCCGCCTGGCGCGCCGAAGAGGAGATCGGTATGAGCACTTCCGGCAATCTGCAGGAATCGTCGACAAAGACCTACAGCAACGCCATCAGCCTCCTTGAGGACGCCCGGACGCAGATGACGACCATCCAGGGCCAGGTCGCAGATGCCGCGGCCACCCTGCACACCAACTACCAGGGCGCGGACGGCCAGGCCTACGCGCAGGTCATGGCGACCTGGTCGGCGGAGGTGGACCGCATCAAGAACACCTGCATGGCGATGGAGAACCAGCTCCGCACCAGCATGACCTCGTCGAACAACACCCAGAACAACAACGAGAACCTGGTGCGGCTGCAGCAGAACCTGAGCGCGATCGGGTCTCCCTCGGACAGCGTCTACTCGACGCTGACCACGTGACACGGCCCCTCGCCGCACTCACCTCCCCGCACGCCGACCCGACCGAACCCACGACCCTCAGGAGCCCGTCATGGCCGCCGAAGACGGCATCTACATCGACCACGGTCAGGCGCTGACCTTCTCCGAGGAGATGCGGCAGCAGACCCGGAACATCGCCTCGGTCATCTCCGAGCTGGAGTCCAACCTGGCCGGGATCGTGGCCAGTTGGCTCGGTCCGGACCGCGAGGTGTACACCACGAAGGTGCAGCCCACCTGGAACGCCGAGGTGCAGTCGCTCGGCACCATCCTGGACAAGCACGCGACCACCCTGGACGAGGTCTCGGACAACTACCAGAACACGGTCCGCAGCAACGCCCAGGGCTTCGAGGAGATCAAGTTCTGAGCATGGCCGATCTCACGAAACTCGACGCGCAGGGCCTCCAGGCCTTCATCGACAAGGACGTGACGGGCTTCTACAACGACATCGTCGCCCTGCGCCGGCCCGGCCAGACACCGCCCGCACTGTTCGACGTCGGCAACGAACCGAAGCCGCTGCTGCTGGGCCAGATGAACAGCGACGGCGACACCGGTGGCGACACCGTCCTCAAGAACGCGCGGACCGCGGCCACGGCGATCGACAAGGTGCTCAACAACCACCAGTCGGGGTTCCAGGACCTGCGGACCGAGCTGGAGAACGTGATCACCACCATGCTCAAGACGCAGGGCGACAACCTCGCCGACGTCGACGCGCAGAAGTTCCTGTCCGCGATCGACGGCTATGTGTCGGACATGGGCGGCGGTTCCAACAGCACCACCACCACGAAGACCAGCTGAGCCGTGGTCACGCGGCCGTGGTCACAAGACCGTGGTCACGAGACCGGAGACACGAGAGCGGGGGCGCACCCTTCATGTCCGTCGACAACTGGGAACACATCATCAACCTGATGACGGGTTTCACCCTGGGCGAGCGCGACGAGATCATGGGCGTGAAGGGCGACGGGGGAATCCCGTGGCTGGCCGTCGACATCAAGAAGAAGCCGCGCGACGACCGCAAGCCGGTGGACCAGTGGTTCCACAACGACGGGATGGGCGCCTTCATCCAGTTCTACTCCGGCACCGGCCAGAACGTGCAGAAGTACGAAGCCAACGTGACCTTCACGGACCAGACCGCCGGCCGCCAGTACTGGCAGCGCAGCTCCGACGCGCTGCGGACGCTGGTCCAGCCACCGTACAAGTCGCTCGGTGTGTCGAGCGCCTGGGGCGGTTCGCCCAGCCTCGACAACGGCGTGGACCTCGCGTCGTTCACCACGCTCGCCAAGTCCTTCGACAACGCGGGCACGTTCTTCACCGCGCACGCCGAGACGCTGAAGCAGTGGACCGAGAGCCTGGGCGACGAGAACGCGGCCTGGAAGGGCAAGGCCGCGGGTGTCTTCTACGACCTGGTCAACAACCTGCACGACAAGTACGAGACCTTCAAGAGCGAGCTGACCCCGCCGGGCTTCTCCCCGACCAGCATCTCGGTGGCCACCGGCTACCACTCCAGCACCCTGCACGGCGACTCGCTGATCGGCGCCGAAGTGGCGCTGCACACCGCGCTGTCGAACATGTACGACGAGTTCATGAGGTTCATCAGCAAGAACGCCTCGCCGATCCTGGTCACCAAACCCGACGGGACGCAGACGTCGGACCTCATCGACGGCGACTCACGCAATGTGCTGAACCTTCTCCTGTTGGAGGTCATGCAGTGGGTGGCGACGCACAACGTTCCCAAGGTCCACGGGGAGTTGGTCATCGTGGGCGACTCGGTGTCGGAGGACTGGTCCACCGACCCGGACTACTCGGACACCACCGTCTGGGGCAACCTCAAGGACAGCAGCACCTGGTCGGCCATCGCGAACGAGGCGCAGTACCGCTGGCGGACCAACATCGAGACCAATCTCGACGCCCCCGCGCGCACCCAGGTCGCCACGCTGCAGCAGAGCTGGAGCCGTGTCCTCAACCCCGGCTGGAACACCGCGTTCTCCTTCGAGGACAAGAACACCTTCCAGCCGGACAGCCTGACCCCGGACACCTCGTCCTCCTCGAACGACGACATCAACAAGATCAACGAGGACCTCAACAAGTCGCTCGGTGACCTGAACGACAACCTGAACAACTTCGGCAACAACCTCAACTCCGGCCTGAACAACATCGGCGACGGGCTGAACAACGGGCTCAACAACTTCGGCGACAACCTCAACAACTCGCTGAACAACATCGGCAACGGGATCGACGACGGTCTGGGCAACCTCAACAACCTGAGCAATCTCGCCAACAACGGGTCGGGCGGCATCGACACCAGTTCCCTGACCGACGGCAACGGCTCGGGATCCGGCCTGAACACCGGCAACCTGCTCGACACCTCCGGCCTGAACGACCCCGGCACCAACGGCGACATCAGCACCCAGGACCTCACCTCCCTCGGCACGAACGGCGGCACCGACGGCCTGAGCGACCTGGCCAACAGTTCGCTGCTCGGCCTGACCGGCGGGAACACCAACGGCTCGACCAACCTGGCCGGCGGGACCGACGGGGTCACCGGCATCTCGTCGCTGACGAACCCGGACGGCAGCGTCACCACCACGAACCCCGACGGCAGCATCACCACCGAGTACCCGGACGGCACGTCCACGACCGTCAGCCCGACCGGCGAGGTCACCACGACCAACCCCGACGGCACCACCACGGTCAGTCAGCTCACCCCCGGCCAGTCGCTGGTCAACCCGGACGGCTCGACCACCGGCATCGACACCAACGGGGACATCACCACCCACTTCCCCGACGGTTCCTCGGTGACCCACAACGCCGACGGCAGCGTCACCAGCATCGACGCCGACGGCAACAAGACCACCACGCTGCCCAACGGCGTGGTGGAGACCACGACTCCGGACGGGCTGACCCAGCTGACCGCGCCCGACGGCGCGGTGTCCGTCCAGAACGCCGACGGCAGCCTCACCACCACCTTCCCGGACGGCAGCAGCACCACGATCGACCCGAACGGCACGGTCACCACGACCAACGCCAACGGCTCGACCGTCACCAGCCATCTCGCCGACGGGCAGAAACTGGTGAACCCGGACGGGTCCACGACCACCCTCACCCCGGACGGCGGCATCACCACCACCTACCCCGACGGCAGTTCCGTCACCGTCAACCCGGACGGCACGGTCACCTCCACCACCGCCGACGGCACCACCGGCAGCGCACTGACCGACCCCGTCGACTCCCTCACCACGTCCACCCCGATCACCACCACCGCCGACCCGAGCGGACTCACCTTCCAGAACGGCGACGGCTCGCTCACCACGACGTACCCGACGGGCACCACCGCGGTCACGGACCCGAGCGGCTACACCACGACGACGTTCCCGGACGGCAGCAGTACGGTCGCCAGCCCCGACGGGCAGTTCCAGTCGGTGCCGAGCCCCTCGACCGCCGCGGACGGCCAGGCCGTACCCGACGGGACGACCGGCCTGACGACGGCGGCGGCGAGCGGCGCCGAGGACCCCGGGCTGAGCGGCCTGAGCGGACTGATGTCGCCGATGATGATGCTGATGGGCATGTCACGGGCGGGCGGCCAGGGCCAGGGGCAGGGCCAGGGCGAACGCGTCCGGGAGACGTACCTGGAGAACGACGACGACGGCGCCTTCCTCGCCGGCGGGCCGCAGCGTCCGCAGGCCGCGCCGCCGGACGAGGTCTTCGAGGAGGAGGACGAGGACCCGGTCGACCTGCCGAGCCGTACGGCCACCACCGGGCAGGGCCGGCGCGGCGGGCTCGTCGGCCGGCGCCCCGGCACGGAGGACTCCGGGTGGACCGAGCCGGAGGACGTGTGGGGCACCGGCGAGGAGGGCCTGCCGGCCTCCCTCGGCCGTTGACCCACCCGGAGAGAGCGAGAACACCGTGAGCGAGTCACTTCAGCACCAGTTCGCCCAGGCCATGGCCGAGTTCGAGAAGCAGCGGGAGGCCCTGGTCAGGGCCCGGGAGGAGATCTCCGCCGTCTCGGTGACGGCCAGGTCCAAGGACCGTGCGGTCGAGGTCACCCTCGGCGCCGACGGTTCGCCCAGCGGGCTGCGCTTCCTCGGCAACAAGCACCAGACCATGTCCGGGAAGGCCCTGGCCGCCAGCGTCCTGGAGGCCATGGCCCGGGCGCGCACCGAACTCACCGCGCAGGTACGGGCGAGGTTCGACGAGGTGGCCGGCCCAGGCATCGGCGTGGCGGGCGGCGGCACCGAGGCCGTGGACAAGCTGGCCGGTTCGGGACTGGAGAAGCTGATGGGACCGCTGACGGCCCCGGGCGGCCTGCTCCACCCGGAACGGGGTGGCGACCATGGCTGACGACAGTCTGTTCGCGGCGCTCCCTGACAACATCAAGCGGGGCGGTGACCTCACCGACCAGGTCGCGGACATCGTCAAGAACCACCTCTCGCGGTACGGCGACCACTACATCGACCCGAACGACCCGTCGATCGGGGAGCCGACCGACGAGACGGTCCACGCGATCCTGCGCGACTACAGCCCCGCGTACAACCAGACCGTCCAGGCGCTCGGCCAGGTGAACAAGGCGCTCCTGAAGGCGTCCGAGCTGACCACCGCCTCGGGTGTCGACTTCGACCGGACCCAGCAGGACGCACTCGACAAGATCAACAGCGGTAACTCCCGAAGGCTGCCCTGACCTCCCATGTTCCCGGACTCACTCGACGGTCTGTTCGTCTTCCTGACGGGCATGAAGCCTCCGCATGCGAAGTCGGACCGGATCCGTTCGGACATGGAGGAGCCGAACCTGGAGCTGGCCCGGCAACTGACCGAGCTCCAGGACGAGTTGGCGAAGATCTCGCAGGCGGTGTCCCGGAACGCCACGGGCCAGTGGAGCGACGCCTACGTACGGGCGATGTCGACGTTCTTCCCGGGCGGCGACGGCGGCGACGCCATCGAGCAGCTGAAGAAGACGGCGAACAACCTCGCGGACTACGCGCACGAGTCGGCGTACCAGGTCGACTACGCGAACCGGATGATCATCGCGCAGCTCGTGGAGTTCGTCTTCGAGTGGGCGCTGACGCTGCTCATGGCGATCTGGAACCCGATCGGCGCGCTGATCGAGCAGAGTTTCCTGCAGGCGCTGTACCGGCTGATCCTGCGCAGCGTCGTGCTGCGGCTGCTGACCGCGCTGGCCACGCACGTGGCGCTGAACGTCGGGCTGGGCGCGGCGATGGACCTGCTGGTGCGCTGGTCCCTGGCGAACGACGGCAAGACCACCCACCACGGCGGCGACTACCTCAAGCAGGCCATCGGCTTCGGCGTGGTCCAGGGCCTGCTGGCGCCGTTCGTGCCGTTCCTGGGCGGGGCGCTGGCCCAGTCGCTGGCGAAGTACCTGGGCCGCAACACGGTCAAGGACCTCTTCAAGGTCCTGGAGAAGACGGACCTGCCGTCCGCCGGCGGCAAGACCCTGGGCAAGGATCTGTCCAAGGACCTGCCCAAGGGTGCGGGCAAGGACCTGCTCCGGGACGCGGACGACCACCTCGACGACGGCGCCGGGCCGGTCCGGACCCCGCGCGGCACCCCGGACGGCGACCCGGTCTTCGCCCAGGACGTGGCCGGCCACGTCGGCACCGTCGTCGACAAGCTCGCACTGGGCCAGGGGCTGGACACCGCGGCCCGGAACGCGTTCCGCGACGGCATCGGCGACGCGTTCGCGAACCGGTTCGGCAAGGACATGTCCTCCGGCACCGCCCGCGACCTGGGCCGCACCTGGGCGGACACCCTGCTGACCAACCTGGGGCGGAAGAACCTCGGCCGGGACCTCGACGACGTCCTGGCCAAGGGCCTGCCCAAGAGCGCGGACGGCGGGGTGCGGGCGGCCCTCTCGTACGGGGTGGCCGGGGCGCTGGCCACGGACTTGGGCCGCAAGTTCAGCCATCTGGCCGGGCACGGGATGGCGGAGGGCCTGCACCAGACGGCGTCCGAGGTCGTCTACAACGCCTACTCGGAGCACAAGCTCGACACCAGCTACGGCACGTTCGTCTCCGGCGTGGCCGGCGGCCGCATCAGCCACGCCCTGGAGCACAACGCCGAGTTCCTCGGTACCCGCATCAAGACGGCGGGCCTGGACGCCGCCAAGTTCCTCAACCCGCCCGCGACCCGCACCGCCGACGACCCCGGCACCGCGTCCCCCGCTTCGGACACCCCCGTCCCGTCCACGGCGCCACCCGTCCGCACCACCAGCGGCGACGCCGGCACCGGAACGACCGGGGATACGGGAGGCGACCCGGCGGCGGTGACCCGGCTGACGCCCGGCCCCGCCGGACAGAGCGACCTCTCCACGTCCGTCCGGGACATCCTGGCCCCGGGCACGAACGGCCACCCGGCGGAGCCGGCCGACGAGCCGCGCGACTCCAGCGGCGATGCGGCGGGCTGGACCATGCCGGGCGGGCAGCAGTCCGCCGTACGGTCGGGGTCGCCCGCCACCATCGGCGACGAGCCCTTCTCCGCCCGGCCGCAGCCCACCGGTGGCGGCCGGGGCGACGCCCCGCGCCCGGGTCCTTCCCGGACGACGACCGAGAGCGGCGTCTCCGGATCCCCCGGCCGAGTGACACCCCTGCCGACGTCCGGTCAGACGCCCCTGGGCCCGCACCCGGACACTGCCAAGCAGCCGGAGAAGACGTCGGACCCGCGATCCGTCCCCGCACCGACCCGGACGAGGACCGAGAGCGAGCCCGAGACCAGGACAGAGACCGGGACCGAGACCGGCACCGGGACCGGCACCGCACCCAGGATCCGCTCGGAGGCCGGATCCGGCGCGGGGCAGGACCGGGCCGCGGACGCCCCGGGCGACGACTCCGCTCACCCCCTCCGGCACGACCCCGGGCAGCCGACCGCCGGTGCGCACAAGCACATCGCCACCGCGGAAGGGGCGGCGTCCCACCCCGGTGACGCCCCGGTGCAGTCGTCGCCGACGGGGTCCGGCACCCCCTCGCGGACCGAGCAGTGGACGGAGTTCCGGCAGCTGCGGGACACCGCGTACCACCAGCGGCTGGCGGTGGAGGAACGGTTCCAGGCCCTGATGTCACAAGCACCGGGCGGCGATGCGGCGCGCGAGGTCGCCGACGGCGCGGACAGGTTCCGGCAGGCGGACCTCTTCGGCGGGCGCCGGCTGCCGCAGGACCCGGTGGTCCGCGAGCGCATCGAGGAGACGTACCGCGAGCAGCTCCGCCTCGTCCATGAGAAGTCGGAGCAGAGCGGCAATACCGGGGAGCGGTGGGAGGCGGCCCGCGAGACGGCTCGCGAGAACATCCCGCACCTGTTCGCATGGGTGTCGGAGCGGGTCCGGCACCTGGAGATGTTCGGTGAGGACTTCGACCGGGCGCTGGCGGACTTCCGCGCGGCGGACCCCTTCGGGGGGCATTACCTCCCCCACCGGACGGACAGCGGCGACGGCGGTGGGGCCGAAGGCGCCCGGAACCGGCCGGCCGGCGACGAGAACACACCGCCCCGCGCCGAGGACACCGATGTCCCGCGGACCGTGGAGGAGTTGCGGACGCGGTTGCGGGAGCGGTACCTGGAGGCGGTCGACGAGGCGTTCCGGACCACCGCACCCTCGCGCACCCACGCCGGCGCCGACAGCGGGGTTGCGCGGCGGCTGCTGGACGACCGCATCGCCGCCGCGCGTGCGGAGTTCGCCGAGGAGATCGGGCGGCTCGGCGCGCGGGAGCGGGAGGTCGAGCACGCCACCCGGGACTTCGACCGCGTGGCCGAGGACTGGCAGGACGATCTCGCTGCGGGCGGATCCCTTGGCGAGCGCGAGCTGGCCCAGGCACGCGAGGACTTCCGGCGTGACCTGCGCACCGCCTACGAGGCGCTCGGCGCCGAGACCGGCGACACCACGGGCCGCCTCTTCGCGACGCGCTGGCAGGCGCACCTGGACCGGATCGGCGAGCCCTCGGCCCTGCGCGAGCGCCTGACCCACGCCGAGACCCGTACCCTGCGGCTGGCGCAGGCGCAGCGGCTGTTGCGGACCGCGATCGACGCCTTCGAAGCGGACCCCGCCAACGGCACCGAGCTCCACGAAGACGGTCGCGAGCGCCTCTCCGAGGAGTGGGCCAGGACCGTCGGCGAGCACTTCGACAGCCACTGGTTCGGCGATCTCGGCCACGCCGACTTCCGCGGCCTCGTCTCCGAGCACACCCCCACCCCCGACAAGTCGTCCGGCCGGTCCTGGGACGACGTGCTGAACACCCTGACGCCCGACCTGACGTCACGGCTGGCGCACGAGGCCGCCCTCCAGAGCGTCCTGGCCCACGCCGCCCACGACTTCCACCGCATCGCCGGGCACCCCGACAGCCTGACCCACCGCTACCAGGTGGACCCCGCCACGCTCGAACGGATCGGCCGGGACTTCCGCACCGAGACCGTCACCCGTTACGACACCCTCTACGCCCCCGCCGAACACGACATCCGGAACTGGCTCAGCCACGAGCGGCAGCACACCGACACCTTCACCCGCACCCTGACCACGGCCGACACCACCCCTCTCCCGACGGTCCGACGCACCCAGTCCGACGCACCCCGCGGCACGGACCCTGACGAAGAGGCACCGCGGCAGCCCGAGGCCGCCGGTCCGCTCCCCGCTCGTGAGGAGCCGGCCGGGCCCTCGGCCGAGGTGCGGGTGGGGCCGGTGACGACTCCGTACGACGCCTGGAACACCTTCGCCGAGACGGACTCCCGGCGCGCCGAGGACGTCCTGGACGCCACCCGGTCCCGTTTTCCCACGGACCTCGGGGACATGGACGACGCGGTACGGCGAGCGTATGCGGCACTGACTCCGGACGACCACCGGCGCCCCGTCGTGGCCCAGGCCGACCTGCTGGTCAACCAGGTCCTGACCGGACAGCGGTACGTGATGCGCGGCAGCGGCGTCGGCCTGGAACTGGAGCTGCCGAGCTGGGGGCTGGCCCTGCCACCGGGACCGACCGGACTCCCCAAGCTGCTGGCCACCTCGCCCACGATCAACGTGGTGATCGAGGGCACGGAGACCGACGCCCCGTTCATCGAGTTGGTCAGCCCGCCGCTGGCCGTGGTGGCCGGCGACCAGGGCCGCGTCTCCAAGGATCAGTTCTTCCACGACGTCCGAACCGTCCTCGACCGGCTGCGCCGACTGAGCCTCGGCGGGCAACCGATCCGGTTCGACCGGGCCTTCCCCGGGGACGCGGGGTTCGACACCCATCCCGACGCCGCGGCCCAGGCCGCGCACATACAGGTCCTCGACGTCGGCGACGGCCGCGGACTGTCCCCCCAGTACACCGTCGGGATCCCGGCCGGCCACCTCCACGAGTTCCTGGCGGACATCCACAGCGCCACGGACGACGCCTACAGCATCCGGCGGCAGCTCCGGGACGCCCTGCGGTTCGGCAACGAGGTCGCCCGGAACTTCGCCACCGACACCTTCCCCGGCTGGAACCGGCTCCGCCTGCCCCCGCAGGCCGCCGACCTGCTCTCCCACGACGAGGACGTCAGCGCGCTGCGCGGCTTCCTGGCCCTGGTCTACACCCAGGCCGCGGCCACGGCGTTCGAGTCGGCCCTCCTGGAATTCGGCATCCGCACCGGCGCGCTGACGAAGAACTTCACCGCGGTGCTCTCCCGGGTCCCCATGAACGAGATCCGGGCCTCGCTGCCCATGGATGTCGAGGAGTACCTGCAGGGGAGCAGCGACGAGATCAAGGACCTGTTCGTCGAGCGCTTCCGGCAGGGCCTGCTCCAGGACGGTGAGTACGGCGCGCGGTTCCGGGAGGGAGGGGCGCAGCACTTCGATCCCCTGACCGCGATCGTCAACCCCGAGCGCGGACTCACCGTCGACCACTACCTGACCTCCGCTCTGCAACTCGTCGACGAAGGCGACGTCGTCCACCAGAACGACGCGTTCGGCGGCATGACCGAACTCCCGGAGCCGGACGACAACCTGGGGCGCCTGTCCCCCGTCCTGGTGCCGCTGGAACTGCGCATGTACGACGTGAACGAGGTGCCCCTCGCCGACGTGCGCCGGGTGTTCGACCGGCTGGAGGGGCTCGCCCAGAACGCCTACGGCCGCGCCCGGGGTCTGGCATTGCGAGATGCGCGGTCCGTCGACCGGGACCGGCGGGTCCTGTACGACCTGGCGGGCGGCGGGCACCGGCTCGCGGGCCGGTTCATCGCCCTTCTCCACGCGCTGAGCGGGCTCGACGAGGCTCGGTCCGCCGCCCCCGCCGACAGCGTTCTGCCCAGCCGCGATACCAATGCCATCGCGCTCGGCGTCGCCGCCGCCATGTACCGCGAACAGGGCTGGGCGGACCCGGCCGGCCCGCACCTGATCGAGTCGGCGGTGCACCATCTCGACGAGCTGGCCCACCGCCTCCGTGCCCCGGCGGCCGGGGTCACCGCTGCCGGCCTGCCTCTGGTCAACCAGGCCGGCATCATCACGGCCGACCTGTACGACGGCCTCGGCGACGCGCTCGCCGCGGCCCACCGGCCGGGCACGGTCACCGCGGACACGGTGACCGCTCCGCACGCCTCCGCGAACGCCGTGGACGTCGACGTCGTCACCGACGACCGCCTGGCCGGTGACCCGGCATGGCAGCGGGCGCGGGAGACGGCGACGGCCACGGAGGTCAGCCGGCGGTGGATCATCCCGGCGGGGCCGCGGCAGGGCCACGGCGGGGTGTCCGCGTTCACGGTGCGCCGGGTGCGGTACGAGGACCAGTCCGTGACCGACCTGACCGTGCGGGTCGGGATCGGCGGCAGCCACGGGCTGAGTCCCGGCCAGGTCGCCGAGGTACGCAGGCGGGCACACGAGGGAGCCGCGTACCTGAGCACTCCCGGTGTCGTTCCGGCGCTCCCGGACGGAAGCCGGGTGCACGTCACGCTGGTGTTCACGGACGGTCCGGACCACTCGCCGGGCACGCACGGCCAGAGCGAGCCGCACCTCACCGTCACCCTCACCGACGACCGCGGCCTGCCCATGACCCTGACCCGCTGGCAGGCGGACGTCGCCCCCATCCGCTACGCCCACGAACTCGCCCACCAGCTCGGCCTCCGCGACAACCCCGACGTCCCCGGCGCCCTCATGGGCGACTTCGGCAAGCCCCTCGAACCGGAATGGGCAGCGGCCGGCCTCACCCCCGACACCCTCCGCCCCCGTGACGTCCAGCTTCTCCACCAGCTCATCGAGACCCACGTGGGCGCCGACGCGAGCGCCGACGTCGGTGCCACGCCCGCCGACTCCGAAACCGGCGCCGAGCGGAAACCGTGGCGCCTGGGGCCCGAGCACTGGACGCTGGTCGACAAGAGGGACCCCGAGACCGGCGAACCGCAGCTGGATCCGGAGACCGGCGAACCGGCACAGGTGTTCCAGCGCGTCCCCTACGAGCCGTCGACACGCGTCTTCCGCGAGGCGGACGGCACCAGGACCGGGCTCACCCCCCTCGCTGCCAAGGACCTGCTCGACCGCGCGGACATCTACGTCCCGCCGGGCGTCGTACGCGAGGTGCTGGAGAGCTACCTGTACGACGGCACGCACGGCGGCGCCGAAGTCGTCTACGGCCCCGACGACGGCCCCCGCCTGCTGACGGACCTGCGGGCCGCCGCCCACGCGGAGCTCCGGGCCGGCCAGGACCAGGTGCTGGACGCCGTCATCGAGAGCGCACGGCTGATCAGCGACCGGTATCCACCGGACCGCTACTTCTACCTGGGCCTGGGCCGCAGCCCCGCCGCGATCGTCGCGGCCCTCCAGGCCTCCGGTCACCGGGCCGAGTCCGTGCCGCTGTCCGACTTCCGGCCGGGCCCGGGAGATCCCTGGTCGGTGCTGCACGACGCGTTCCGCACCGGCCCGGACAAGCCGCCGCTGACGGAGGAACAGCGGCGGATGCTCTTCGAGCACTTCGACGAGTTCGTGCGCCCGCACCTCGGCGACGGCGACGGCAGGGACATCCTGCTCGTCGACTACACCCAGACCGGCTTCTCGCTCTTCGCCGCCCAGCACTACCTGGTCCGGTACCTGGCCGAGCACGGTGCCGACGCCAAGGTCAGGGCACTCGCCGTGCACCAGGACATCGACACGGCGACCCTGGGCAAGACCGTCGACGCGATCCGGACGCCGCGCAACCCGTTGCGGCATCCCCTCGACTGGTACTTCAACACGGACCGGCGGATCGACTGGGGCCGGGACACCGGCACGTTCCCGCTGGGCCAGGACGGCCCCCTCGCCGGCAACGGCCCCGTGCTGGGGCAGGCCTTCAAGCAGGAGGCGTTCGACGGACTCGCCGAGCACGGGTCGTACAAGCTCCTCCAGCAGACCCCCGAACAGTTCACGCAGAACCGCCCGCTGCGCGCGCACGCCGCGGACGCGAGCGGATACCACCTGCTCAAGGGCCTGATCACGGCTCGTCTCACCGCCCCCGAACCGGTGGATCACCACCCCGTCGTGGACCCCGAGACGGTGGCCCACCGGCAGTCGGAGTCCGACACCGCGAACCCCGCGCCGGACGAACTGCCGCGCGAGGAGCGCGCGTCGCTCATGCAGGACGTCCGGCAGGTGACGGGGAACAGCCATCCCACGCCCACCGGCATCACCGACACCCGGGGCGGCGTCGCCGACACCCGGGGCGAAGCCCCAAGCGTCCCCCTGCCGACCACGTCCTCCGAACCCGGACCGTCCGGCCGCCCCCACACCACGGCAGCACCGAACCTCTCCGGCCCCGACGCGGGTCAGGCGGTGCCCCGACAGACAGCGGCCGACCCGGACCCACGCCAGGCAGACCCCCAACAGGCTCCGACCGACCCCGACCCCACCCCCGACACACATCAGGCAAGCCCCCGGCAGACACCGGCCGACCCCGACATGAGTCGGGCAAGACCTCGACGGTCTCCTACCGGTCCCGGACCCGGACCCGGTGGGCTCGTCACCATCCCGGAGGACACCCCGCCCCCCTCGTGGATCGGCGACGATCTCGACAGGCGGCGGCCGCCCCGGCTAGACCGCGACCTGACGCCTCCGGAGCTGACGGCCCGGCCGGTGGCGTTCACCGACGGCACCCGGCTGCCCGTCTACATGGGCGACATGGGCGCCCTCGGATCGCGGCTGGACCTGCCGGAGGACGTGCTGCGGCGGTCCTTCGCCTTCGGCCAGTCCGACCGGGTGCTGCGCGGCGCCGACCTGGTCGTCGAGGAGCTCGGCAGGCGGCTCGGCGAGGCACCCGGCATCCGGCCGGCCGCGACGCGGACGGGCTTCCTCGGGCGTACCGGGCTGCTGGACGACGTGCGGCGCGGGCTCGTACAGAGTCCGCAGGGCTTCTTCGGCGACGGCCGCAGGTTCGTCTACCGGACCGAGGGCGGCAGCACCCGGGTGCTCACCGTCACCGCGCGGCCGTACGAGCGATGGGAGCGGTTCGCCTTCGGCCACGCCAACCCGGCGAAGAACGACGTCATGGTGCGCGACACCCGGACCACCGGGGTGAACTCCGCCTACAGCAACAGCACTTCGCTGCTGCCCAGCGTGCCCCTCGGCCCGGTCCGGCAGTTGCTCTCCGGCTGGGTGCGGTTCTCGGCGCAGCTCACCAAGGGCAAGCGGGTGCAGTACAACATGCAGAACCAGGTACTGAACCAGACCGAGTCCCGCACCATGGACGGCTCGCATCCCCATCTCGCCCACGTCCGGTACGAGTTCGCGGTCACCGACAAGAACGGCCGGGCCGTCGGCGCGGACGGCAGGACCGTCCGCGGGCAGGACACCGGCCGGTCGCCCGTCGCCTTCGGCTTCGCGGTGCGCAACGGGCTGGCCGTGCGGCTGGGCGAGAGCTACACCAGGGGGGAGACGTCCGAGGACCGGACGGAGCTGCCGGAGGTACTGCAGCTCGGGCCGGACACGAGCTACCGGACCATGGCCACCGAGGCCTACGGCCCGCTGGCCCATGTCCGCGACTGGGTGCTGGCACGGGCGAAGGTGACACCGGACAGCGACAGCGGAGCCCGGCTGAGCGAGTTCTTCTCCACCGACTCCTTCCACACGATGGGCAAGACGTTCACGACCGGTCCGGTCACCACACCGGCGCTCTTCCGCGACGGGACGGGACGGGACCCGATCGGCGTCTTCTCCGTGCGCGTGGAGTCCGGCAGGGCCGTGCTGCTCGACGGGTCGAAGCTCGCGGAGCTGCGGGACATCCAGCAGACCACGCTCCGCAACGAACGGGCCGTCACCAAGTCCGCGGGCGCCGACGTCGCGGCGTCGGCCGGTCCGGCGTTCCAGTTCCTCGACCTGCCCGGCGGCGCGGTGAACGTACGGCTGCTGGCGGGCGCCGGCGGCCGCTACGGCGCCTCGCGGAGCCGCACGTTCGTCACCGGTGGCACCGGCGCCGTGAAGTCCGCCACCCAGATCAAGGGCGACCTCACCGGCCTCTACCTCGTGGAGAAGGTCGTCAGGGTCACCGCGCCGCCCGACACCAGGGCCCCGCTCGCCAAGGACCGGCCGAACACCGCGCAGGGGCCCGCGAAGCTGCGCAAGAACTCGCCCCGGAGCTGGAGCCGGAAGCCGGAGACCAGGGAGTTCCGGACCTGGAGCCTGGAACGCCTGCCGCTCCCCGAGGCCCGCCGGCTGGCCGAACCGGCCGGGCCGCGGCAGCAGCCGCCCGGCGCCGAGCCGGCCGCTCCCCCGTACCTGACGAAGGACCGGCCGCCGACGCTCGGCATGAGCCACGTCGAGGAGTTCACCTTCGCCGACGACAGGCACACCCACGAGGACGGCGACGGCACGCACCGCACGCTGCCCGAGCACTTCGCCGACCAGGTGCTGAGGGCCGTGGCCCAGGCGTATCCGGACCTGGTCGCCCCCCTCGACGAACTCGATCCGCGCAACCCCCGCTGGCGGGACGGCGACCACTTCCAGCTCGTCCTCGGCAACACCCAGGAGGTGCTGAACACCCTCGCCTACCAGAACATGGCCGGGAACCTGGAGCGGATGACGACCACGGGGCTGCCGATCGCCCTGGTCGGCTCCAGCCGTACCACCCGGGAGCGCCGGTACGTGTGGGTGGACGCGCAGCTGTCGGAGCGGCGTTACGAGGGCCTGCGCGAGGATCTGCGGCTGCGGTACAGCGCGCCGGGCAGCGAGAACCTCGCCGGGCAGCAGGCGGGGAGCAGGGGTCTGCAGGGCGGGGTGGAGGCGGTGCTGTCGACGCGTGACCAGGCCAGCGACGACATCGGCGCGCCCCTGCACGCGGGCACCGTGTCGCTGGGGGCCTCCTACGGCAGGCGCGCGGAGTCCGAGAGCGGATACGGCAACGCCGCCTCGCACGAGGCGATGTCGATCGGTACGAAGGGCTCGCACCTCTACAGCTACCGGCTGACGCTGACGGCGAAGCGCGGCGGCTTCCGGCGGCCGCGCGGCCTGCTGCGCGGCCCGCTCCTGCTGAACCTGCTCGGCACCCAGCCGTTCGTCCTCTCCGAGCCGGAGACCGACCTGATCGGCGGGAACGTCCAGGGCACGCGCGAGGGCGGTCCGGTGACGGGCCGGGTGCTGCTGAGCATCCCCGTCGAGCACGTTCCCACCGAGGCCACCGAGGCCTGGGACGGGACGGCCGCCGATGTCGTACGCATGGAGCGGCACGAGGCCCTGGGCCTGGCGCTCGCCGAACACCCGCCGGCCGGCCGGGGCACGGACGGCCTTCCGGCGGCGTTCGGGAAGCACCCGCACCAGACCATCGCCGTGGTCGCCGATCCCGCGATCACCAGGTCCGTGGAGGAGGTGCTGGGCGCGTCGTCCGACGGCTCGTGGCTGCTGACCCGGCAGGGCGCGCCCGCGCACGACGCGGCGCTGCGGGTGTTCCAGAGCCAGTACCTGACCGCCAACTTCGACCAGACGTCGACGGCCGCGGGCTGGCGGGTGTCGGGTCTGTGGTCCAAGAAGCCGTATCTCGATCGGACGTCGGTCGTCGCGCACCGGACCCGGATCCTGCCCGACCGCCTGGTCGCGCTGACGCGCGGGGTGACGGTCGACACCGAGACCACGGTCGGCGGGTCCACGACGGTCAGCGGACGCGACGCCAGGACGAGCACGTTCTTCGTGGGCGGGCAGGTCGCGTACCAGAACGCGCACGGGGTGGGGCCGGGTGTCGTCGGCACCTACGGTCTGGCGGCGAGCCCGTACCGGCTGGACCGGTCCGAGTGGCGGACGGTCACGCGCACCGCGATCGCGGAGATGACCCGCAGGGACGCGAACCGTCATGTCCTGGTCGTGGGTGACGTGGCGCACGAGATCGCGGCCGCCTCCAGCGTCGTCGGCGAGAGGGCGACCCGCCTTCGGCGCCTGGAGGGCCGGCTGGCCGGGGTCGCCGGACGCCGGGTGACGGTCGAGCGCGGCTGGATGGGCCATGTCCCGGAGAAGAGCGCCTACCGGCTCGGGCTGCTGCGCGACTCGTACGGGGACGTGCCGCGGTACGACCAGGGGCGGTCCTGGTCGCCGCAGCCCTGGCTGCTCGACCACCCCTTCGGCAGCTTCCCGGTCAACTCCCTCGACGCCACCGCGGTGTTGAGCGACTTCGACGGCAAGCTCCGGCCGCTGGGGCTGTCCGTCACCGACCGGGACACGATCCACCGGCTGGTGTCGGCCCGGGTCGCCCGCGCGCTCGGCAAGGAGCAGCGGGGACCGGGTTCCTCGGTCCCGGCGCGGCTCGGCCGCTGGGGCTCGGAGACCGTGGGGGTCTGGGTCGGGCACCGGCCGGTCCGGGTACGGGCGGAGCTGGTCCCGGTCCGGGTGGCGCGGCAGAACGACGGCGCCGAGGGCCCGGGCTTCGGCGGGCTGGGGCACAGCGTGGAGCTGGAGGAGCCCCGGCACGCCGTGGAGACGGTCCAGCAGGGCCGCAGCCGGGTGTCCGGCAGGACGGTCGGCACGACCGTCGCCATGGCCGTGCACGTCCACAACGACACCGTCAGGGCTGCCGGTCCCGCCCTGTCGACGGTGGGCATCACCCAGCGGGGCATCACCGGCAACCAGTCGGAGGGCAGCGTCAGGATCGCCACCACCGCGACCTCGCAGGCGCACGGCGAGTACGTCACCCGGTACCGGCTGCGGCTCACCGCCGAGCTCTCCGGGCGTGCCCCGATCCGCACCGAGGGCGAGGTCGGCGACCTGGTCGAGCACTACCCGCTCAGCCTCATGCGCCCGGACCCGGCCGGTACCGCCGCCGCGACGCCGGACGACCGGCTGGCCCCGCCGGCGCTGCCCGTGCACGGCGGCTCCCGCCGGGTCGACGTGCCGCGTACCGGAGCCGGCGGGTGGCACGACGTACGGCATCCCGGCGACGGCACCACGAAGCCGTTCGCCCTGCCCGAGGAAGGCTTCAGGGTCCGCCGGATCGTCGGCCTGGAGGCCCTGCGGGAGGCGAACACGGTGGCGATGGCCGCCGCCTACGACACGTCCTTCCCGCTCACCGGCGACCTGACCGAAGAGCTGCTGGACCGGGCCGGGAAGACGCCGCTGACCGCTCCCGGCTCGGGGGCGGCACAGAACCTGGAGGACGGCACCGGCAACAGCGCCCTCACCGCGTTCTACGACCGGACCCTGACCGCCGGCGGCTACGACGTGCCGGGACTGGACGACCGCGGTTTCCTCGGCGGCTCGCACGGCGACCTCAGGCTGTACTCCAGGCCCGACTTCGGCAACGCGCAGCTGCTGGCCGTCGCCGACGGGCTGAAGTTCGAGTCCCCCCGGCGGGACGTGAACGGCGTCGCCACGTCCGCCGCCCGCCAGGGGGCGACGCAGGCGGCGCTGGGCGGCGGCCCCTTCGTGTCCTCGCAGAGCACCGGCACGACCCAGATGACGGCGGGTCCCGCCGACAACTCCGCCGACTCCGACGCCCTGGCCGCCGGCGGCGACCGGCTCACCTCGGTGAACGTCAAGCCGGGCGCGGTCCGTACGTTCCTCTTCGCCATCCCCACCACCTGGCTGTCCGTCGCCGAGGTACGGCACCACGTGAAGGACAGCCGGCTGGGCAGCGCGGCCCGCAGCGTCTTCGGTCACCCCCGCCGCGGGCCGCAGGCGAGGGAGACCGACACCACGGTCCTGGCCTGGGTCCGTGAGGACGTCGCCCGCACCCTGGGGCTGATCGACGACTCGGGCTTCCCGAAGCAGGTGGCCGAGGCATGGGACGCGGTCACCCAGGCCGACAAGGAATGGACCGCCGCCGACAAGAAGTACTGGGACCTGCGCCGGGACAACGGCGACCGGCACGACAGGGAGCTGAGCGCGGCCGAGCAGCGGTCGACGGCGGCGCAGTCGGACGTGACCGCCGCCGAGGAGGCGATCGCCCGCCTCGACGCGGAGGACGCGGCGGGCGCCGAACCCGCGCACGGGGACAGGGCCGACCTCCACGACAGCGAACGCCGGAGCGCTCAGGAGCGGCTGGCGGACGCGCGGCGGGAGGCCGCCGACGCCTCGGCCGTCCTGGACACCGCCCTGGCCCGGCAGGCCGCCTTCGCCGACAGCCTGCGGGCCCACCGGGACTTCGCCGAGGCCCTCGCCGAGGAGTACGCCCGGGTGCGCGAGGCCACCGACCGACTGACCCGCTGGCACCAGCTGCACGCCACCGCGGACGGCCGCGGACGGCTCGGCAGCACGCCCGAACCGGATGCGGTGGCCTTCGAGCCGCCCGCGGCCCCGAAGCCGGAGGAGCAGACGGAGCAGGAGAAGCCGGAGAAGCAGGAGAAGCAGGAGAAGGACGGCGGCGAGGGCAGCGCCTCCGGGAAGGGGAAGGCGCGGGAGGAGACGGCCCCGGAGGAGAAGGCTCCGGAGCAGGAGTCGCCCCGGGCGGAGACCGCGACGCCCGGTCCGCGGCACGACGACGGCGCCCCGCGGCCGGAGGCCGAGCCGCTGCCCGCCCACCACCGCCCGCCGTGGCAGCCCGGCGGTGCCGTGGGCACGGGTGCGCGCCGCTTCGACACCGTCACCGACCACCGCACCCTGACCGCCACCGACCCCGACGGGAGCACCCATGTGTACGACCTGTTGGCGCCGGACGACGACGGCAACGGCTTCTACGCCGCCGTCCAGGGCGCCCGGGGCCGCGACGCCGACCGGACGCAGGGAGCCGACCTCGCCCGTCTGGTGGCCTTCGGCCGGCTGCCTGCCCGGGCGGCGCTCGACCCCGGGGCCACCTTCCACGTCGGCGAGCTCACGGAGCGGCTGGACCGAGGCTTCCGGAGCGACCTGGCACTGCAGGCCGCGATCGAGGAGCGGGGCGGTGTGCTGCCCGGCGACCTGCACGCCGGTCTCACCGGCCCGCAGCGCCGGAACCTGGTGCGGCTCAACCTCCGGACGGCCCGCCGGTGGGACACCGCGACGGCCGGCCTGGCCGCCTCGCTCACCGCGCGAGCCCTCCGCATCGGCCTCACCGTCGTCGACGAGGACGGCGGCTACCGGTACTTCTCCGGTGCCGGGCCGGACACCGACCGCGCGCTGCCGCAGGTGACCGTGTACCGGCGGGGCGACGACTACCTCGCCGCCCGCCCGCGCGGGACCGCCCCGGTGCCGGCTCCCCCGGACGCGCCGCTGCACCCCGACATGCTGGACGACAAGGGCGAGTTGACCGAGCCAGGTGAGCCGACCGAGCCCGGCGAGCCGACCGAGCCCGGCGAGCCGGACCCGGCGGACGGACCGCGGGCCCCGGCCGGCCCGTCCACGGTCGCCGACCGTATCGTCGAGATCCTGACGGGCCTGGAGCCGGGGCCTTCGGAGACCGCCGGGCACACCCGGCCCGGCATCCCCGACTGACCACCCGGCCCGCACCGTGCGGCAGCGACACCCGCAACCACCAGCACAGAGAACCACCGAGAACCGAGGAGGACCGGCCCGTGGCACGCCAGCTTCTGACCGTAGGCCAGGACGGCACGGGCGAGTTCCCGACGATCGGGGAGGCGCTGGCCCGGGCCCATTCCGGCGCGGTGATACGGATCCTGCCCGGGAGTTACGCGGAGGCGCTGACCGTCCGGACCCGGGTGACGCTGGTCGCCGAGGGCCCCCGTGCCTCGGTGCGGATCGAGCCGGTGCGCGGCAGCGCGATCACGCTCGCCGCCGACGCCGTGCTCCTCACCGACCTGGTGCTGCGGGCGGGCGAGGGCGACCTGCCGGTGGTGGACGCGGTGCGCGGCCAGGTCGCGCTGGACGGCTGCGAGGTGACCGGCGGCGGCTGGACGGCCGTACTGAGCCGCGGCACCGGCTCGCTCGCGATGCGCGGCTGCCGGGTCACCAACCCGGTCGGCGCCGGCATCGTGGAGACGGCCGCCGCGGGCAGCATCATCGAGGGCTGCCTGGTGGAGAACCTGGGCACCTCGGCGATCGTGATCAGCGAGCAGGGCCGGGCCACCGTACGGCACTGCACGCTCCGCGACGCCCGGGGCAACGGCCTGCTGGCGAACGGGAGTTCGCGCGGCTCGGTGGAGGACTGCGAGATCTCCTCGACGGACAAGCCGGCGCTGGCCCTGGAGGGCGGCACCGCGCTGTCGGCGGCCCGGGTCCAGGTGCACGGCGGTGCGATCGGCGTCTATGCGGCGAGTTCGGCGCGGGTGTCGCTGACGGACGTACGGGTCGACGGCACCCGCGGGCACGGTTTCGTGGTGGCCGCCGGCAGCGACCCGCAGCTGCGGGCCTGCGGCAGCGCCCGCACCGGGGGCGGCGGTCTGGTGGTCACCGAGCGGTCCCGGGGCACGTACACGGACTGCGAGTTCACGGGTGCGGCCGAACCGGGCGTGTACGTGGGCGAGTCGAGCGCGCCGGTGCTGGTCGGGGTGCGGGTCGCCGACTGCGCGGGGATCGGGGTGCAGCTGGTGGACGAGTCGGCGGCCGAGTTCGACCGGCTGACGGTCGCGGACAGCGGGGGGATCGGGGTGTCGATCCGCTCCGGTGCGAATCCGCTGCTGCGGCGGGCGCTGGTGACCGGCGCCCGGGGTCCCGGTGTGCTGGTCGCGGAGGACGGGCGGGGCCGTCTGGAGGACTGCACCGTCGAGTCGGCGGGCGGGCACGGGCTGCGCACGGAGGGGCACGGCAACCCGCACGTCGGGGACTCGGTGATCCGCGGGGCGGGCAAGTCCGGTGTGTCGGTGGGCGCCCGCGGGCTGGGCTCGCTGCGGGACTGCGAGGTGAGCGGCTCGGCCGACTCCGGGGTGACGGTGGAGGAGGGCGGCGAGGTGGCGCTGGTACGGCTGCGGGTCGCCGGTTCCGGCCGGCACGGGGTGCTGGTGGCGGCCGGGGGGCGGGCCGCGCTCAGCGGCTGCGAGGTCTCGGAGAACGGCGCGGACGGTGTCCGGATCGACAGCGGCGAGCAGGTGTCGGTGACCGGGTGTGCGGTGCGCGGCAACAAGGGCGCCGGGCTGCGGGCCGGGAAGCCCGGACCGCGGCTGTCGGTGTCCGGGCTGACCAGTACGGACAACCACCGGCCGGACGCCTGGCCGGGCGCCGAGCCGGGACCGCTCGCGGAGGGCGCGGAGGGCGCGGAGGAGGAACCCGCCGAGCCGCAGGGGCCGTTCGCGGAACTCGACAACCTGGTCGGGCTGGCCGGGGTCAAGCACCAGGTCAACACCCTGGTGAACCTGGGCCGGCTGGCGCAGCGCCGGGCCGAACTGGGCATCCCGGCACCGCCGATGAGCCGCCACCTGGTCTTCGCCGGTCCGCCCGGCACCGGCAAGACCACCGTGGCCCGGCTCTACGGCAGCATCCTCGCCGACCTCGGCATGCTGTCCTCCGGGCACATCGTCGAGGTGTCCCGCTCCGACCTGGTCGCCCAGGTCATCGGCGGGACCGCCATCAAGACCACGGAGGTCTTCGAACGGGCCCTGGGCGGTGTGCTGTTCGTCGACGAGGCGTACACGCTGCTGTCGGACAGCAAGGGGTCGGGCGCTGACTTCGGGCGGGAGGCGATCGACACCCTGGTGAAGCTGGTGGAGGACCACCGCGACGAGGTCGTGGTGATCGTCGCCGGGTACTCGAAGGAGATGCAGGACTTCCTGGCCGCCAACCCGGGCCTCGCCTCCCGGTTCACCCGCACCATCGAGTTCGCCAACTACTCGGTGGACGAGCTGGTCACCATCACCGAGAACATGTGTGCCGCGCACCGCTATGTCCTCGACCCGCTGGCGATGCAGGCGCTGCACCTGCACTTCGGCCGGATGCAGCGGGACGCGACCTTCGGCAACGGCCGTGCCGCGCGCCGGGTGTTCGAGGAGATGGTGGACCGGCAGTCGTTCCGGCTGGCGTCGCTGCCCGAGGCGACCGAGGCCGACCTGCTGCTGATCCTGCCCGAGGACGTGGGCGAGGCGGAGGCCGCCGAGGTCCGCGGCGGCGGCACGGCGGCGCCCGGCGACTCCGACGTGCTGGCCCGGCTGAACGGCATGATCGGTCTGGGCGCGGTCAAGCGCGAGGTGCGCGGCATCCTGGACCTGCTGACCACCACCCGGCAGCGGCAGGCGGTCGGGCTGCCCACCCCGAAGGTCAGCCACCACCTGGTCTTCTCCGGCCCGCCCGGCACCGGCAAGACCACCGTGGCCCGGCTCTACGCCGACCTGCTGCGCTCCTTCGGGATCCTGCCGCGCGGCCAGCTGGTCGAGGTGGCCCGCGCCGACCTGGTGGGCCGCTACATCGGGCACACCGCGCAGCTCACCGCCGAGGCCTTCGAGAAGGCCCTCGGCGGGGTGCTGTTCATCGACGAGGCGTACACCCTCACCCCCGAGAACGCGCCGCAGGACTTCGGCCGGGAGGCGGTCGACACGCTGCTGAAGCTGATGGAGGACCACCGCGACGAGGTGGTGGTGATCGTCGCCGGCTATCCGCGGGAGATGGGACGGTTCCTGGACTCCAACCCCGGTCTGGCGTCCCGGTTCTCCCGGCATGTGCGGTTCGAGGACTACACGACGGCCGAACTCCTGGAGATCGTCGGGGAGATGACCGCGAGCGCCGGCTACAAGTGCGCCCCGGCCACCCTGGAGGCCCTGCACGCCCACCTGGACGCGGTTCCGCGCGACCGGTCGTTCGGCAACGCCCGGCTGGCCCGCCGGCTGGTCGAGTCGATGATGACCCGGCAGGCGGGCCGGCTGGGCGGCATCGCCAGCCCGGACCTGGAGGCCCTCACCCTGCTGCTGCCGCAGGACCTGCCGCACACCGAGGAGCAGGGGGCGCAGGCCGGTCTGCCGGGCTGACGCACAGGTCCGCGTCCGCCCGGCCCCGGACGGCGGACATGTGTCCCGGGCGGACCGGGAGCGGTGTCAGGCTCCGGCCTCCGGTGCCGACAGGGTGTAGAAGACCGCCCGGCCCTGCTTGGTGCGCCGGACCCGGTTCCTGGCGACGAGGTTCTCCAGCGTCGTACGGATCACCGTCGTCTTGATGGTGCGGCCGGGCTGACCGGCCCTGATCGCCTCGGCGACGTCGGTCGCGGAGCGCGGCTCGCGCTGCTCGGCGAGATAGGTGTGGACGGCCTCGACGAGGCTCGGCTTCGGCCCCGCGGGGCTCGGCTGCGCGGAGTCGGCGCGGTGCGGCGCGGGCTCGGTCCGCTGGTGCGGGACGGCGGCCTCGACGGCATCGGTGACGTCGGCCGCTTCGGCGATCCCGGCGGCCCCGGCGGCCCCGGGTACGGAGGCGGTGGCCTGCGGAGTGAGCGCCTGCTGCAGCCGCTCCAGCACCACCCTGTTCTCCCGTACCGCGCGCAACCGCTCTTCCAGGGCGGCGATCTCGGTGGCGAGACGGTCCTGTTCCGCTGTGTTGAGTTCCAGGTCCTGCGCGATCCGCGCGCTGTACTCGGACGCCAGCTCGGTGCCGGATGACTCGGACATGCGGTCGTGCCTCTCGTCGATGTGCGCCACGCGGGGACGCCGTTGTGCTCCGCGCGGGGCTACAGCGTACGCACACGGAGCGTGCCAGGGGCGTGACTCGGGCCGACGGGTGTCTCAACCGGTGGCGGTGGCCCGCTCGATGACATCGACGACCACCTCGGGCCGCGACACATAGATGGCATGGCTGCCGGGCACCTCGACGACCGTGGCGCCCGCGCGCTCGGCCATCGACCGCTGGGCCAGCGGCGGGATCATCCGGTCGTCGGCCGCGACCAGGTACCAGCTGGGCCTGGTCCGCCACGCGGGTTCGCCGACGCTCCCGCACAGCGCCTCGGATCCCCACGGCACCTGCGAGTCGGCCATGAACCGCGCCCGCGCCTCGGGCAGGTCACCGGCGAAGGAGGCGTGGAACCGGTCGCGGTCGAGCAGCACATAGCCGTCGCGCATCGGCAGGAACGGCGGCACCGACACGCCCGGCGGCGGGTCGGCGATCAGGGAGTCGACGGACTCGCCGCGGTCCGGCGCGAACGCGGCGACGTAGACGAGGGCGGACACCTTGGGGTCGACACCGGCCTCGGTGGTGACGACACCGCCGTAGGAGTGCCCCACCAGGGTCACCGGCCCGTCCTGCAGGGCGATGAGCCGCCGGACCGCCGCGACGTCCTCGGCGAGGGACCGGGTGGCGTTCTGCGCGACGGTGACCCGGTATCCCGCGCCGACGAGGCGCTCGTGCACCCCCGCCCAGCCGGATCCGTCCACGAACGCGCCGTGGACGAGAATCACGTTCCGCACAGATCTTCCCCTTGTCGTGACGGGCCGTCGGGCTCCGCACCGTGTCCGGGCCGCTTCGCCGTCCTCACTGTACGAGGCCGTGACATGCGCCGTACCGACAAGATGACCTGATCGCCCGCACGGGCAGGCAGGACAGCCCGTCTGTCACTGTGACGCACGCCACTACGGCACGTCCGAACTTTCGGCACCGGTCCACCATCCAGTCGCAGAGCCCGAACCCGAACCCGAACCGAACCCGGCCCGACTCGATCCGGTCCGACCACGATGGGAAGCTGTTTCATCATGTCGTCCCCCACACCCCCGGCCGCGGAAGACGGCGAACACCTCGCCGGCGACCCCGGCGTACCAGGCGGTCCCGGCGTACCAGGCGGTCTCGTCGGGCGTTCGGCGGAGCTGGCGCTCCTCGACGGGTTCTTCGGTTCCGTCGCCGCGCGGGGCCGGGCGCTGATGCTGACCGGTGAGGCGGGGGTGGGGAAGACCGCCCTGCTGGACGCGGCGGCGCGGCGGGCGCGGGACGCGGGTTTCCAGGTGCTGCGGGTGGTGGGTTCGCAGTTCGAGGTGAGTGTCAGCTTCGCCGCCCTGAACCAGGTACTCCAGTCGCTGACGGCGGAGATCGCCGATCTGCCCCCGTGGCAGGCGGAGACGCTGCGGGCGGTGCGCGGGGTGTCGGACGAGCAGCCGACCGAACTCCTCGCCGTCGCGGGCGCGGTGCAGGTCCTGCTGTCCCGGAAGGCCGCGCGCAGCGGGCCCGTGACGATCGTGATCGACGACGTGGCGTGGCTGGACCGGCCCAGCGCCATCGTGCTGGGCACCGTCGCCCGCTACACCCAGAGCGCGCCGGTGGCGCTGCTGGCGGCGTCCCGGACCGGTGACGAGTCCTTCCTGAGCACTACCGGGATACCGGCGCACGAGGTCAGACCGCTGGACGAGGCTGCCGCGCACCAACTGGTGGCGCAGCGGTTCCCGGCGATGGCGCCCCGGGTACGGCAGCGGCTGGTCACGGAGGCGGCCGGCAACCCGCTGGCCCTGCTGGAGCTGCCGGGCACCCTCAACGAGGCGCAGCAGCAGGAACGCGGGCCGCTGCCGGCCGTGCTCCCGTTGCCCGAGCGGCTGAAGAAGGTCTTCGCCGTACGGGTCGGCGCGCTGCCGGACCGGACCCGGGAGCTGCTGCTGCTCGCCGTGCTCGACGGATCGGGCGGGCTGCACATCCTGGAACGGGCCCTGGACGGGGGCGATGTGCTGACCGGGCTGGGCCCGGCCGAGCAGGCGGGCCTGGTGCGGGTCGACTCCGCCACCGGCCGGCTGGCCTTCCGGCACCCGCTGACCCGGTCCGCGGTGATGGAGCTGTCGACGGGCGGGGAGCGGCGGCGCGGGCATCTGGCGCTGGCCCGGGAGTTCCCGGAGGGGTCCGAGCACCGGGCCCGGCACCTGGCCAACGCCGCGGTCGGCCCGGACGACGAGGTGGCCGCCCTGCTGCACGAGGTGGCCTACAGCACGCTGCGCCGCGGGGACGCCGTCGGCGCCATCACCACCCTGCTGCGCGCCTCCGACCTGAGCAGCACGGGCGGGGCCCGGGGGCGGCTGCTGGCCGAGGCGGCCTGCCTGGGCGCCAACATCACCGGTGACCTCCGCAACGTACACGCGCTGCTGGACAACGCCCTGCTCGCGGACCCGGTGGGCAGCGGTTCGCTCGCCGCCGCGACCGCGGCCGCCAGCCGGCTCATCAACAGCGAGGGCGACGTGGACACCGCCCACCGACTGCTCACGGGGGCGGTCCGCAACCACGCCGGGACGGGCGGTGCCGACGACGACATCCTGAACGAGGCACTGCTCACCCTGCTCATGGTGTGCTTCCACAGCGGCCGGCCCGAGCTGTGGCGGCTCTTCGACGCCGAGGTGGCCAAGGCCCAGCAGCTCTCCCCCGACCACCTGCTGTGCGTGCTGCGCGGCACCTTCGGCGATCCCGCGCACGTGCCGCCGCACGTCCTGGACCTCCTCGACGACATGGTCGCGGACCTGCACCGGGAGACCGACCCCCGGCGCATCGCCCGTACGGCGGTCGCCGCCGCCTATGTCGACCGGCTGCCCGGCTGCCGCAGCGCGCTGCGGCGGGTCGTCGACGACGGCCGGGACGGCGGCGCCATCACCATGGCCATCGAGGCGTTCTTCCTGCTCGCCAACGACGCCTACTTCAGCGGCCAGTGGGACGACCTGCCCAAGCTCACCGAGGAGGGCCTGCGCTGGTGCACCATGTACAACTACCGTCTGACGGCGGAGCCGGGCCGGTTCCTGCGGGGGCTGCTGGCGGCCGCCCAGGGTGACACCCACACCGCCCAAAGGACCGCCGACCGCCTCGTGGCCTGGGGGAACCCGCGGGGACTCGGGCTGCTGCGGGTGTACGCCGCGCACATCCGGGCGCTGTCCGCGCTCGGCGCCGCGGACTTCGAGAGCGCCTACTGCCACCTGCGGTCGGTGATCACCCCCGGTGAGATTCCGGCGCACCTCCCCCACGCCCTGTGGCTCTTCCTGGACTTCGCCGAGGCCGCGGCCCGCACCGGCCGGCACGCCGAGGCGGCCGCGCACGTGGCGGCGGTGCGCGGGACCGGGATCCCCGCCGTCTCGCCGCGGCTGGCCATGATGGCCGACGCGGCCCAGGCCATCGCCACCCCCGACGTCATCGACCACGAGCTGTTCCGGCGGGCCGTCGACACCCCCGACGCGGAACGCTGGCCGTTCGAGTGGGCGCGGATCCGCCTGGCCTACGGCGAGCGGCTGCGCCGGGCGAAGGCGGGTGCCGAGGCCCGGGGCCATCTGGACGCCGCGCTCGGCACGTTCCGGCGGCTGGGGGCCGAGCCGTGGAGCGCGCGGGCCGCGAACGAGCTGCGGGCGAGCGGCATCCCCGTCGGCGCCGCGGCCCCCGGCGCCGGCCGGCCCGCACTGCTGACCCCGCAGGAGCTGCAGGTCGCCCGGCTGGCCGCCACGGGGCTGACCAACAAGCAGATCGCCGCCCAGCTCTTCCTGTCGCCCCGCACGGTGGCCGGGCACCTGAGCAAGGCCTTCCCGAAGCTGAACGTCACCTCCCGCGCGGGCCTGCGCGACGCGCTCACCGGCCTGGCCCCGGAACAGACCGCCTGAACCGTCAGGAGGCCAGCGTGGTGCGGGCCAGCTCCTCCCGCGCGGCGTCGAGCATCCGGCGCGCCTCGGTCCGGCTGGCCCGGACCCGTTGCCCGGCGTCGCCGTGCGGGGCGTCCGCGGTGGCGGCCAGCGCGACGGCGAGTTTGGCCCGCCCCTGGCTGAGCCGGCTGCGCACGGTGCCCAGCGGGATCCCGCAGGCGAGGGCGATCAGCTCGTACGAGGCGCCCTCCGCGGTGAAGTAGCGCAGCACCAGCGGCATGCGCAGCACCGGGGAGAGTTCCTCCAGCGCCGCCCAGAGCCAGTCCCGCACCGCGTTGCGCTCCAGCCACTGTTCCGGGCCGGCGTCCTGCGACGGCGCGGCCAGCTCCTCCACCGGCAGCACCAGGGCGGAGTACCGCAGCACGGACCGGCTCCCGTTGCGCACGATCATGCGCAGCCAGGCGCCCACCGCCGCCGGGTCGCGGACGTCTCCGATCCGCAGCAGCGCCGTCAGCGCCGCGTCCTGCAGGACGTCGTCGACGTCCGCCGCCCGCCCCAGCACGCTCAGCGCGACTGCCCGCATGCCCGCCCGGTGCCGCTCCAGCAGCACCCCCAGCGCGGCGACCTCGCCCGACTGGGCCGCCCGCGTCAGCACCGCGTCCTCGGCGCCCGCGCCCTCCGCGGCTTCCCGAACCATGAGATCCCCCTCCTGCCCGGCACCGCTCCCCCGGTCGCGCCGACGCCGGCACCCCGCGGAAACGACCCGGACGGCAGGCCGTGACCGGTCAGCCGGCATCCGGCAGCCACCTGACGGGGAGACCGGCGGCCCGGCACCGGGACGGGCGACCGACGTCGGCTTCGGTTTCGGCTTCGGGGATCACAGGGCCGGTGGTCTCGTCCGGCAGCGGTGCGAGGGGCGGCGGGGTCTTGCTCGTGGTCATGGGAACTGCTCCTTCCGGCGAAGCGGTCGGCGTGGGCGGTGGTCAGGAGGTCGCGGCCTGCCGGGCCCGCAGGGCCTGCACGCGGGCCTGGACGCGGGCCCGGACGCGGGCGGGGTGGCGGGCGGTGAAGACCGCGGGGCCGGCCACCGCTCCCCAGCGCCAGTCGGCGGCGGTCACGAACCCTGCGGCGATCCAGGGGCAGAACCCTCGTGCGTAAGCCACGAAGCCCACGATGTGTGTCCTTGGATTCGAGATTCCAACGTTGACATGTGGAACGTAGAAGTTCCTTCGCCAACATGTCAAGGCTGGAATGTGGGATGCGACCTGTCAACATTGGAATAAGAGAGTTAGAGTGAGGGACATGAGCCTTCGCCACGCCCTCTTGGGCCTGCTTGTCTTCCGCCCCGGCAGCGGCTACGACCTGCTGAAGATCTTCAACACCTCACTGGGCCAGGTCTGGCCGGCCAGGCAGAGCCAGGTCTACGGCGAGCTGACGAAGCTGGACGCCACCGGCCTGATCACGGTGACCGACGAGGGCCCGCGGGGCCGCAAGCAGTACGCGCTGACCCCCGAGGGGCACGCGGAGGCGCGCCGCTGGCTGGCCGAGCGGGAAGAGCACCAGCCGCAGCGCAACCCGATGCTCCTGCAGACGTTCTTCCTGGGGCTCCTGCCCCCCGAGGAGGCCGTGGCGCGCCTCCTGCGGTACGCGGACACCGCGGCCAGGGAGTACGACGACCTGGTGGCGCTGCGGGACGCGGAGCCGTGGGACCGGGACGCGATGGCCGAGTGCGGCCGGCTCGTCCTGGAGTACGGCCTGCGCCAGCGCGCCCTGGAGCAGGAGTGGGCCCGCTGGGCGGCCGAGCGGCTCCGCGAGAGGCGGCTCACCGCGCCGGCCGCCGGGCAGCCGGAGATACCGGAACCCGCCTAGGAACGGGACGGCGCGGTCGTACCCCTCAGGTCACGGGCGGCAGAGCGGGGCCGGTGGTGCCGAGCTGCTCGGCGGCGACCACCTGCGGCACCGGCCAGGTCACCCCGGGCGGCGGCCAGCTCTGCCCGGTCTCCCGGAGGAAGGCGGCCGGCGGCTGGTAGAGCGGCGGCTGGGTGCCGTCGGGAATCATCGACGCCCAGGCGACACCCTGGGTGCGGTCCTCGAACTCCTGCCGCATCGCCGCCAGTCGGTCCGGCTGCTCGATCAGGTCGACGGCGGCGGCCGCCAGGTACCGGGCCGCGGAGAGCAGCGCCTGGTGGCCGATGTTGGTGGCCGCGGTCGCGGTGACGCCCCAGTTGTGGTTGGGGATCCCGGGCGGGTAGGCGGCGGACAGCAGGACGGCGGTGGGTGCCTGCCAGCTGATGTCGGCCGTGTCGGTGGACAGTCCGCCCGTGTACGACGCGGCCGGCGGGGTCAGCGGGGTCAGCTCCGTCGGCATGCCCGTCTCCGGCTTGCCCAGCGACTTCTGCACGGCCTTCGCCAGCGCGTGGTCGGCGTCGGTGAACCGCGGCGCCCCGATCTGCCGCATGTTGTCGTTGAGCAGCTCCGCGCCGGCCTTGTTGGCCAGCAGGTTCCAGGTCGCGGAGTGGAACCTGTGCACCAGCCGGGTCTGGCTGGCCTGGGCGGCGGCCTGCGCACACGCCACGATCTTGTCGTAGAGGACGCGGGCGCGCTCCGGGCTGCCCTCGCGGACGAAGAACCAGATGGAGCACATGTCCGGGGTCACGTTCGGGGCGCCGCCCCCGTTGATGACCGCGTAGTGGAAGCGGCCGGAGGCGGCGACGTTCTTCTCCCGCAGGTACTCCGACATCGTCGCCATCAGCAGGGCGCCGTCCAGGCCACTCTTGTTGCCGAGCGGCGAGCCGCCGTGCCCGGAGGCGCCGAGGAAGGTGAAGGTGGCCGAGATCAGGGCGCTGGTGGTGTTCCAGAACGGCATCGTGACGTTGAAGGGGTGCCAGTCGAGGAAGGCGTCGAGGCCGTCGTAGACACCGGCCTTGACGGCGTACGCCTTGCCGACGAGCTGCTCCTCGCCGGCGCTGCCGAACAGCTTCACGGTGGCCTTCAGGCCGTGCGTGCGGATCGCGTGCGCCGTCGCGATCGCCGCCGCGGTGCCGCCCGCGCCGAGGGTGTTGTGGGCGTCGCCGTGCCCGGCGCCGTACGAGGGGCCGTAGGCGTCGTAGTTGTAGGCCAGCGGGTCGTGGCTGCCTGCGCCCTTCTTCTGGGACAGGCCCGGCAGGGCGTCGTACTCGGCGTTGAAGCCGAGGACCGGGCCGCCCGGACCGCCGTTGCCGTAGGTGGCGACGAAGGCGGTCGGGAAGCCGGCGGGGCCCCAGGTGATGTCGAACCCGTTGGCCTTCAGCAGCCGGGCGGTGGCGAGGGAGGAGTTCCACTCGCGCAGGGACAGTTCGGCGTGCTCCCACACCTCGTCGCTCAGCCGCGTTATCGCGCCCTCGTGGGTGCCGATCCAGTCGAGCGCCGTCCGCTTCGCGTCGGTGTCCTCGGCGAGACCCGTGGGTGCCCGGTAGTCGGCGGGAGAGACCCCGGTCCGCTCGTCGTATCCCAGGGTCGCCGCCAGCACCGGGTCCGCCTGGAGTACGGCGGCCGTGGTCGCGGTGGCACTCAGGCCGAACATCTTCAGCAGGCGTCTGCGGCCCATGGTCACGTCTGTCATGCGGTCTCTCGTTTCACCGGGAGCGTGGGGTGAACCGCCGTACGGCGGGCGTCGGTTCGGGAACGCCGTTGCTCGGCCGACGACCTGCGGCCCATGGCGGACTCCGATGACGTGTGGGGGGATGCCCTGCCGGTATATCAGCCGTCCCGGACCACGCCCCGGGCGTCCCGCACGCCGCTGGCCGAAGGTGAAAGGACTCGGTGCGAAAAGGCACCCGGGTGCCGGTCCCGGCTGCCTGCCCGGTGTCCCCTGCCCGGTGTCCCCTGCCCTGCCTACCCGTCCAGTCGCTCCAGTTGCTCCAGTGCGTCGCGCAGGGCGGCGCGGGAGGTGACGCCCAGTTTGGGGAAGGCCTGGTAGAGGTGGGTCGAGACGGTGCGGGGGGAGAGGAAGAGCCGTTCCGCTATCTGCTTGTTGGACAGGCCTGCGGCCGCCAGGCTCGCGATCTCCCGTTGCTGCGGTGTCAGCGCCGGCAGGTCCCGGGCCCGCGCCGGGGCGCCGCAGGCGCGCAGTTCCGCGTCGGCCCGCTCGGCCCACGGACGGGCGCCGAGCCGCCGGAAGGCCTCGGCGGCGGCCGCGAGTTGCTCACGCGCCCGGGCCGACGACCTGCCGCGGCGCAGCCGTTCGCCGTAGTAGAGCCGGATACGGGCGTGGTCGAAGGGCCAGCGTTCGGCGCCCTCGACGGCCAGCGCCCGGTCGAACCCGCGGACCGCCGCCGCACCGCTCCCGGCGGCCAGCGCGGCGGAGCCGAGCAGCACCATGCGCAGCCGCGGTGACACCGCATCGAGCCCCGCGTCCCGGGCCGCCCGGACATGCTCCACGGCCTCCTGCCGGCGGCCGGTGCGCACCGCGGCCTCCGCCAGGTCCAGGATCGCCCACAGCGCGTGTCCCGCGAACGGCGCGAACGTCCCGGCCGGCGAGATCGTGCACACATGCCGGTAGGCCGCCTCGAAGTCGCCCTGCGACAGCGCGATCAGCGTCCTTGCGTGGGCCGCGTAGCAGCGGACGGCATGGCCCCGGCGGGAGCCGGCCCACTGGTCCATCTGGTCCGCGAACCCGCGCGCGTCCTCGAAGTCACCGCAGGCCGCGGCGGTACAGGCCAGGACGAACTTGCCGGTCCAGGACCGCAGCGGGTAGTCGAGATCCTCGCACCAGCGCAGGCCCTGGTGGGCCACCCGGCGCAGCTCCGGCCACTGGCCGGTGAACCAGGCGTGGCTGGCCCACAGAAACGAGGCCTGGATGGCCGGGAAGATGTTCTCGCCGCGCAGTCCGCCGCGGGCGGTGAGCAGCAGCGGCTCCTCGATCGCGCCGAGCCGGTCCGCGTAGGCGCCGGCCGTGGCGATCCGTACGATCCGCACCGGGTCCGGCGTGCCGGGCAGCGCCCGGACGGCGGCGTCCAGCCGGGCCCAGTCGGCCGGGCGGGCCCGGGCCGGGTCGCCGAAGGTGGCCCGCATCAGCCGCACGGTGTCCGGGACCGAGGTGCACTTCGCCAGCGTCGCGTCGAAGTCCGCCCACAGCTCGGACCGGCCGGCGTGCACGCACACCATGAACAGGGTGCTGAGCGCTTCGAGCAGCGTGACGTCGGAGAGGTCGTACGGCTCGGGCTGCAGGGCGATCGCGCCGGACAGCAGGCGGTGTGCGGTGTCGATGTCGCCGTAGCTGTTGAGGAGGTGCAGCGCGGCGGCCACCGCGACCGCCGGGGACTCCGCGTCCGGGGCGGCCTGCCGGGCGTCGTCGAGCAGCCGGGGTACGTCGCGCACGCTGCCGGTGAGGTTCGCGCCGACGTACGCCGCCTTGGCCAGCCGCCGGGCGTACCCGGAGCCCGCCGGGCTCAGTTCGGCGGCACGCACCAGGGCCGCGACCGCGTTCGGCCCGTCACCGCGATGGGCGGCGACCTCGGCGGTCTCCTCCAGCAGCTCGGCGATCCCCTCGTCGGGTTCGACGGCGGCCTGCGCCAGATGCCAGGCCCGCTGCTCGGGCACCCCGTACCAGGCTTCGGCGAGCGCGCGGTGCACGTTGCGCCGCTGGTCGCCGGTGGACAGCTCCACCACGGCCGAGCGGATGAGCGAGTGCCGGAAGGCCAGCCGCCCGGCCGTCTCGTCGACCCGTACGAGCCGCGCGCGTTCCGCCGGGACCAGGTACTTCAGGGCATGTCCCCAGGCCCCCGCCCGGCGCACGACCACCAGGTTGCCGCTGCCCTCCAGCGCGGCCACCAGCAGCAGGTGCCTGGTGAGGGGCGGCAGTGTCCTGATGCGGGCGGCGAAGGTCGACTGGAGCCGTTCGGTCAGCGGAATGCGGGCCGGCAGGGCCTGGGACGCGATGCGCTGGGACTCGCTCAGCGCGGCCGGGAGTTCCAGCAGCGCCAGGGGGTTGCCCTCGGCCTCGGCGATCAGCCGCCGCCGGACCCCTGACGCCATCTCCGGGAACCGTCGGCCGAGCAGCGCGCCGGCGGCAGTCTCGCCGAGCGGGCCCAGTTCGTGCGACGGCAGCCCGCTGTGGTCGAAGAAGCTCTCCTCACCGGGCCGGGCCGCGCAGACCAGCCCCGTTCCGGTGCCGGCGAGCCGGCGCGCCGCCTGCCCCAGGACGACGGCGCTGGCCCGGTCCAGCCACTGGGCGTCGTCCAGCACGAGCAGCGTGGGCATGTCATGGGAGAGCTCCGCGGCAAGCGCCACCACGGCCTCGGTGACCGCGTCGGGCCCGGGCGCCGTGCCCCGCTCGAAGCCGAGGGCCCCGGCGAGGACGGGGCTCCGCGCCGCCCTCGACTGGATCTCCGGCGCCGACGTCAGCAACTGCTGCAGCGCGCCGTAACCGGTCTGCGCCCGGTACTGCACCCCCGCGGCCTGCAGCACCCGCAGCCCCGCGGCCTCGCCCCGGCGGACGGCCTCGGCAAGCAGCGCGCTCTTCCCGGCCCCCGGGTCCCCCAGCACCACCAGCGAGCCGCCCTGCCGCGGGATCCCGGCGAGGAAGCCGTCCAGCCGCTCCAGGTCGGCCTCGCGTCCGAGCAGAGGCTCTTCGCTGTGGGCAAAGTGCTCGGCGGCCCGGCCGTCGGTCATGCGCGGGCTCCTGACGAAGGGGTGCGGGCAGGGATGTCCCATGATGCGGGACGGGATGCCGATCGCCCTCATCGTTCGTCGTCTCGTCCGTCGTCTCGTCCGTCGTCTCGTCCGTCGTCGCGGACGGGCGCGTGCCGTCCGGTCCGCGGCGCCCGCGGAGCCCGGGGCCGGGCCGACGGCCCCCAGGAGGTGGCGGCGGCCCTCAGGAGGTGGCGGCGGACCGGCCGATCGTCGCCCGGATGTGCTTCATCAGCGGCTGGTCGCTCTGTTCGCTGTAGTCGCACAGGGCGATCAGCACGTTCATCTCGGGCATGTACCCGGCCGCGCAGCCGCGGGGCAGGTCGTACGGAACGGCGAGGAAGCCGTTCAGGACCCGGGTGCTGCCGTCCTTGGCGGTACTGGTGATGTCGACCGGGTCGAACTCCTCGATGCCGCGTTCGCGCATGTCGGCCGCGTTCATGAAGACGAGGGTGCGCAGGTTCCTGATCCCCCGGTAGCGGTCGTCGTCGGAGTAGATGGTGGTGTTCCACTGGTCGTGCGAGCGCATGGTGCCGAGCGCCAGGGTGCCGGGCGCGGGTACGACGTCGGGCAGCGGCGCCGAGGAGAACTCGGCGCGCCCGGAGGGGGTACGGAAGACGAGTTCCCGCGCGGGCTGCCGGATCCGGAACCCCAGCGGCAGCCGTACCCGCCGGTTGAAGTCCTCGAAGCCGTCCAGGACCTGCGCCATGGTGTCGCGGATCCGGTCGTAGTCCTCGACGTACCAGGCCCAGGGCGTACGGCTGTCGGGGAGCGCCGCTCGGGCGATACCGGCGATGACGGCGGGCTCGGACAGCAGGTGCCCGGAAGCCGGCTTCTTCATGCCGACCGACAGATGCACCATGCTCATCGAGTCCTCGACCGAGCTGCTCTGGACGCCGCAGCGCTGGTGGTCCTTCTCGGTACGGCCGAGGCAGGGCAGGATCAGCGCCTGCCGGCCGTGGACCAGGTGGCTGCGGTTGAGCTTGGTGCTCACCTGGACGGTGAGTTCGCAGGAGCGCAGGGCCTCGTAGGTGGCCCGGGTGTCGGGCGCGGCGAGGGCGAAGTTGCCGCCCATGCCGACGAAGACCCTGACGTCGCCGCGTTGCATCGCCCGGATGGTGCCGACGGTGTCGAGCCCGTGCTCGCGGGGCGGATCGATCCCGCACACCTCGGCCAGCCGGTCCAGGAACTGCGGCTCGGG
Organism: Streptomyces hyaluromycini; assembly: GCF_002217755.1. GTDB lineage: Bacteria > Actinomycetota > Actinomycetes > Streptomycetales > Streptomycetaceae > Streptomyces > Streptomyces hyaluromycini. Next base: position 703,192 of record NZ_BCFL01000018.1, read on the forward strand.
CCGGTGGTCGATGCCGCACGTACGGTTCCCCTGCACGTTGCTGTGCCCGCGCACCGGCGAGGGACCGGCGCCCTCCCGTCCGAGGTTGCCGCGCAGCAGGAGCACATTGACGATCTCCCGCACGGTGTCGACCCCGTGCTCGTGCTGACTGACACCGAGGCACCAGCAGACGATGGAGCGGTCGGCGTCCCGGTATACCCGGGCCGCGCGCAGAATGTCGGCCCGGCCGATCCCGGACTGCCGCTCGATCTCCTCCCAGGGCGTGGCCTCGCACAGCTTCCGGTAGTCCTCGAAGCCGCTGGTGTACCGGTCGATGAACTCCTGGTCGAGTGCCTTGGGATCCGACGTGGCCTGGTCGAGGACGGCCTTGGCGATCCCCCGCAGCAGCGCCATGTCACCGCCGACGCGCACCTGGAGGTCGAGGGTGCCGGTGCGGGTGGAGTGGAGAGAGGCCATGTCCACGAAGTCGTGCGGGATGATCGCCCGCCGCGACGCCGCCTCGATCAGCGGATTGACGTGCACGATCTGGGCGCCGCGCCGGTAGGCGTCAGAGAGGGCGGTGAGCATCCGGGGCGCGTTCGACGCGGCGTTCACGCCCATGATGAAGAGGGCGTCCGTGGCGTCCCAGTCCTGGAGGTCGACGGTGCCCTTGCCGGTGCCCAGCGAGGCGGCGAGGGCCCGCCCGCTGGCCTCGTGGCACATGTTGGAGCAGTCCGGCAGGTTGTTGGTACCGAGTTCGCGGGCCATGAGCTGGTACAGGAAGGTGGCCTCGTTGCCGAGCCGCCCGGAGGTGTAGAAGGCCGCCCGGTTCGGATCGCCCAGCCCCCGCAGCACCTGCCCGACCAGCGCGAACGCGTCACACCAGCTGATCGGCCGGTAGTGGTCCGACTCGGCGTCGTACACCATGGGCTCGGTCAGCCGCCCCTGGTCCTCCAGCGCGAAGTCGCTCCACTCGGACAGCTCGCCGACGGAGTGGGCGGCGAAGAACTCCCGCCCGACCCGCTTCCGGGTCATCTCCCAGGTGACGTGCTTGACCCCGTTCTCACAGAGATCGAGCCGCAGCCCCTTCATGTCGTCGGGCCACGCGCACCCCGGACAGTCGAACCCCTCGCCCTCGTGATTCATCTTCATGATCGCGCGGGGCCCCTCGACGAGCGCCCGCTCCCGCAGCAGGAACTTGCTCACGCTCTTGGCGGCGCCCCAGCCGGCGGCGGGATGGTGATACGGGTGGAAGAACGGCTCGCCCTCCGGCCGGGGCCCGACCTGCTCCCCCTCGTTGCGTCGCAGCCGCTTCTGCTCGTCGTGGGAGGTGCTCACGGCTCTCACCCTTCACCGTCGAGAGCGCACACCGCCGGGCCCGACGGCGTCCTTCCCATGCTAGGCACGCCGATCAGGGGAGGCGAGGCGAGCCGGGAGAGGCCGGACGAGCCGCGAGAGGCGCACGACAGGCGCGTATCACTCTGTGTGAAGGCCGCGTCACGACTGCCGCGGGACGGCGGAGCGGCCGGCCCTCGGGAGGGGTCAGGTGGCGGTCCCGAACTCCGACTGGCCGAGGTCGAAGTAGTCCACCCAGGAGGTGAACTGCCGGAAGTCCGGCGTCAGCTCGAAGACACCGACGATCGGGAGGTCGACGTCGTGGTCGGCGTTCGTGTAGCGGTACGAGTCGACGCGTATCGCGATGACCGTGTTCCGCCAGGAAACGGCCTTCTGGATGTGGAGGGTGGTGTACCGGAGAATCCGGATCTGCTCCGCGAGGGCCTGCTGGATCGCGTCGCGTCCCGTGATGACACCCGGCAGGGGAACGTTCTGGTAGGTGGCGTCCTGGGCGAAGAAGGCGGCCAGTTCGGCGGCGTCCAGGTTCGACCACGCGGCACAGAACCGCTGGACGAGGGCGGTTCCCGGGCCCGGTTCCAGCGCGCCGCCGGTCTCCGGGAGCGACGGCGCCGCCGAGGCGGGCCCCCCGGCCGTCCCTAACCCGATGACGCCGAGGGAAGCACCCCCGGCGGCCCGGAAGAGTCCTCTTCTGGTGGAGCGGATGGCCATGCCGAACTCCGTTGCTCGTGCGGCGGATTGTGCCGCCTGTGTAGCAGCGGGCGGCCATGGCGCCGTGAACGTGACGCGGGTAGCCGACCGAAGGGGAAGAGGCTCCGCCCGAAGGGGAGCCTCTCCGGGCTATTTGACCGACCCCGCCATCACGCCCTGCACGAAGTGCCGCTGGAAGGCGAAGAACACCACCACGGGCACCACGAGGGACAGGAACGCGCCCGGCGCCAGCACGTCGATGTTGCTGCCGAACTGCCTGATCTGCGACTGGAGTTCGACGGTCAGCGGCTGCGAGGAGCTGTCCGCGAACAGCAGGGCCACCAGCATGTCGTTCCAGACCCACAGGAACTGGAAGATGGCGAGGCTGGCGATCGCCGGCCGCCCCACCGGAAGCACAAGGCGGGTGAAGATCCGCCACTCGCTGCCGCCGTCCATCCGGGCGGCCTCCAGCATCTCCTTGGGCATCTCGGCGAAGTAGTTCCGCAGCAGGAACACCGCGAACGGCAGTCCGTACGCCACGTGGAACAGCACCACACCGGGAATCGTGCCGAACAGGCCCAGTTGCCCGAAGAGTTTGGCGACGGGCAGCAGGCCGATCTGCACCGGTACCACCAACAGGGCGACCACCAGCAGGAACACGGGTTCACGGCCCGGGAAGTCCAGCCAGGCGAAGGCGTATCCGGCCAGCGCCGCCACCACGACCACCAGCGTGGTCGCCGGTACCGAGATCAGCACGGTGTTCCAGAAGGCCTGGGTCATGCCCGAGTTCTTCAGCAGGGCCGAGTAGTTGTCGAAGGACAGCTGCCCGGGACTGGTGAACGCCGTCCACCAGCCGCTGCTCGCCGAGTCCTGCGAGGACCGCAGCGAGGACAGCAGCAGCCCGGCGAGGGGGGTGAGCCAGACCAGCCCGACCACCACGAGGAAGGCCTGCACCACGGCGTTGCCCAGGCCGCGCCTGATCACGTTCATCGCTGACTCCTCCGGAAGCGCCGGACGTTGAAGGCCATGGCCGGGATCACCAGGACCAGCAGCAGCACGCCGAGCGCGCTGCCGAGCCCCTGGTTGTTGCCGCCGCCGAAGGACACCAGCCACATCTGGGTCGCGAGGACGGTCGCGTCCTCCTGCACCGGCCCCGGCGCGATGATGTAGACGAGGTCGAAGACCTTCATCACGTTGATGACGAGGGTCACGAACACCACGGTGAGCACCGGCGCCAGCAGCGGCACGGTGATGCGCCGGAAGATCTGCCACTCGTTCGCGCCGTCCATCCGGGCGGCCTCAAGGGCGTCCCGGGGCAGAGCGGCCAGCCCGGCGCCGATCAGCACCATCGCGAACCCGGTCCAGATCCACAGGTAGGCCCCGATGATGGCGGGTGTGACGAGGGCGGGTCCGAGCCAGGAGACGCCCTGGTAGGGCTGGGCGAAGTTGGAGGCGGGCAGCTCGACCCCGTAGGAGCCGGCCGCCAGTCCCGTGAAGCGGAAGGAGCCGTCGGCCGCGGTGCTGGTGCTCGCGACCGTCTTGCCGTCGTCGGCGCGCACCGCCTCGACCTTCATCCGCGGCAGCCCGCTCTCCTTGCGGTCGACCACACCGGGTCTGCCGCCGCCGCCCGGGGTGAAGTCCAGGTAGACCACCCCGCTCAGTTCACCGGCCGCGGCCCGGCGCTGCGCCGCCGGGTAGGCGGGCCGCGCACCGCCCGGCAGGTCCTTCGGTGCGACGCCCACCAGCCCGAGGTTCACCGTGTCGCCCGGTCCGAGGTTCGCGGCCGTGCGGTACGAGCCGTCCTTCTCCGCGGTGAGGTCCTGGCCGGTGCGGGCGCGGGCGGTCGGGTACTCGGCGGTGCCCTTGAACGCGTTGTGCACGGTGACCACGGCCGCGTTGAGCACGCCCTTGTGCGGGTCCTCGTCGTAGGCGAGCCGGAAGATGATGCCGGCGGCCAGGAAGGACACCGCCATCGGCAGGAACAGCAGCAGCTTGAAGGCGGTCGCCCAGCGCACCTTCTCCACCAGCACGGCGAGGATCAGGCCGAGCCCGGTGAGCAGGGTGGGGGCCACCAGCACCCAGATCACGGTGTTGCGGATGGCCTTGAGGGTCGCCGGGTCACTGAACATCTCGGTGTAGTTGTCGCCGCCGACGAACCGGGTGCCGGACGCGTCGAAGAAGCTGCGGCCGATCGAGAACAGCACGGGGTAGACGACCAGCGCGCCCAGCAGGAGCAGGGCCGGGAAGACGAAGAGCAGGGCGATGATCCGCCCGCGGCGCCGGGTCCGCCGGGCGCGTTCGGCCTGCCCGGTGACGGGTGGTCCGGTCTGTGGAGCCACAGTCGCGGTCACGGCCGTCAGCCCTTGTACGCCTTGGCCGCGGCGGTCTCCAGCTGTGCGGCGGCCGCCTTCGGGTCGGACGGGTCGGCGAGGAAGTCCTGGAGGATCTTCCACTCGCCGGCGCCCTTGGTGCCGCCGAAGGCCGCGGGTGCCTGGTCGGACATGTCGAAGCGGACCGAGTCGCCGCCGCCCACCAGGGACTTGGCGATCTCCCGGGTGACGTCGTCACTGTAGGAGGACAGGTCCAGGTTCTTGTTCGGGGACAGGAAGCCGCCCTCCTTCGCCCAGACGGCCGCGGCCTCCGGAGTGGCCAGGTACTCCAGGAGCTTCATGCCGGCCGTGGTGTTCTTGCCGGCCTTCAGGACGACCGCCGCGTCACCGCCGCTGACCACGGGCGCCGTGCCGCCGTCGACGGCCGGGAAGGGGAAGAACGTGGCGTCCGTGCCGATCGTCTTGCCGAACTGGTCGTGCGCGACCCCGGCGACGAAGTCGCCCTCGTAGACCATGGCGGCCTCCGGCTTGGGCCCGAAGACCTTCTCGACGGAGCCCGGGAAGTCGGTGTTGAGGGCCTCCTTCTGGCCGCCCGCGATCAGCTGCTTGTCCTTGAAGAGGGTGCCGAGCGTGCCGAGTGCCTTGACCACGGACGCGTCGGTCCACGGGAGCTTGTGGGCGGCGAGGGCGTCGTACTTCTCGGGGCCGGCCTGGGAGAGGTAGATGTTCTCGAACCAGTCGGTGAGGGTCCAGCCGTCCTCGCCGCCTATGGAGAAGGCGGCGAGCCCCGAGTCGGAGACGGTGTGCCCGGCCTTCAGCAGGTCGGCCCAGGTGGTGGGCGGCTTGACGCCGGCCTGGTCGAGGGCGTCGGGGCTGTACCAGACGGTGGACTTGTCGGCGGCCTTGAAGTAGAGGCCGTAGAGAGTGCCGCCGACGCTGCCGTAGTTCTTCCAGACCGGCGCGAAGTTGCTGTCCACGGACTGCTGGGTGGTCTTGGAGAGCGGCTTGAGCCAGCCGCTCTTCGCGAACTGCTGGAGCACGCCGACCTGCGGGACCATGACGACGTCGGGGGCGTTGCCGCCCTCGATCTTGCTGCCGATGACGGTGGAGACGTTGTCGCCGGTGGAGACGAACTGGGTCTTGGCGCCGGTCTTCGCGCTGAACGCGTCGAGGACCTTCTGGAAGCTCTTCAGTTCGTCGCCGGACCAGACGCCGGCCACGGTGACGGTCTGGCCGCTGAGCGCCTTGTCGCCGCCGCCGGCCGAGACCGGGCCGCCGCTGCCTCCGCAGGCGGTGGCGCCGAGCGCGAGGACGAGGGCGGTGCAGCCGGTGAGAAGGGTGGTACGTCGTCGCATCATCGTTGATGTCCCTTCGGAAAAGCACGAGTTGAACGGGGGCGGGGTCAGAGGTCGTTGATCCACCAGGCGGCGGTGGAGCCGGGCAGTACTCCGGCGGGGCAGGGGCCGCTGGCGAGCAGGGGGGTGCCGGAGACGGGGGCGGGGGTGGGCGCCGTACCGAAGTTGACGGCGCAGACCAGGCCGTCGCCGCGGTTCAGGCCGTCGCCGCGGACGAAGCCGAGGACGCCGGGCGGGGTGTCCAGCCACTCCAGCGCGCCGTCTCCCAACTGGGGCAGCCGGGACCTGAGTTGGAGTCCGTCGCGGTACAGGTGCCAGAAGGAGCGGGTGTCGGCGAGGGCGCGGTCGGTGGCGTACTCGGCGAAGTAGTCGGGCTGCGGCAGCCAGGGCCGGGCCCCCTCGGCGCCGGAGGTGAAGCCGAACGGGGAGGCCTGGCCCGACCACGGAAGCGGGACCCGGCAGCCGTCGCGGATCCGGGCCCGGCTGCCGGTGCGCCGGAAGATCGGGTCGGTGAGCACGTCGTCGGGCAGGTCGACGACCTCGGGCAGGCCCAGTTCCTCGCCCTGGTAGATGTAGGCGGCGCCGGGCAGCGCCAGCATCAGCAGGGCGGCGGCGCGGGCGCGGGCGGCGCCGAGTCCGCTGCCCTCGGGGGTGGGTTCGCCGTAGCGGGTGACCGTGCGGACCTGGTCGTGGTTGTTGAGGACCCAGGTGACCGTGGAGCCGGTGCCGGCGATGTCCTGCATGGCCTCGCCGATGACCTTGCGGAAGGCGTCGGCGTTCCACGGCGCGCTCAGCAGGTCGAAGAAGAAGGCCTGGTGGAGCTCGTCGGGGCGGACGTACAGCGCGTGGTCGCGGGCGGTGGGCACCGACACCTCGCCGACGAGGAGGCGTTCGCGCCCGTCGCGTGCCGTGTACTCCTCGCACACCGCGCGCCAGTGCCGCCAGACGTCGTGCACCTCGGGCTGGTTCCAGGCGAGGGGGTTGACCGAGTCACGGGTGCGGGCGTCGGCCTCCGGGTCCGGGGAGTCGGGCAGTTCGGGGTGCTTGAAGAGGCCGGCGGCGACGTCGACACGGAAACCGTCGACGCCCCGGTCCAGCCAGAAGCGGAGCACCTGGTCGAACTCGGCGGCGACCTCGGGGGTGCGCCAGTTCCAGTCGGGCTGCTCGGGCGCGAACATGTGCAGGTACCACTGCCCGGGCCGGCCGTCCGCCTCGGTGACCCGGGTCCAGGCCGGGCCGCCGAACATGGAGTGCCAGTTGTTGGGCGGTTCGGAGCCGTCGGGACCCCGGCCGTCGGCGAAGTGGAAGCGGCCGCGCTCCCGGCTGCCGGGTGCGGCGGCGAGGGCCTGCCGGAACCACGGGTGCTCGTCGGAGCAGTGGTTGGGGACGATGTCCAGCAGCACCTTCATGCCGAGCCGCCGGGCGGCCGCCGTCAGCAGGTCGAACTCGGCGAGGTCGCCGAAGAGCGGGTCCACGTCGCAGTAGCCGGCCACGTCGTAGCCGTGGTCGTGCTGCGGCGAGGGATAGAAGGGGCTCAGCCAGATCCCGTCGACACCGAGCTTCTTCAGGTACGGCAGCCCGGCCCGGACGCCGGCCAGATCGCCGATGCCGTCGCCGGTGCTGTCCAGGAAGCTGCGGACGTACACCTGGTAGATCACTGCGTCACGCCACCAAGGGTGCCGGTTCAACACGTTGTTCAACCCGTTGACCTGTCTCTGCGAAGGGCAGCAGTTATGCATGCATGTTAAGTAGGCGTGTCGAGAGGGTGTCAACGAGTAGAGCAGAAGCTACTGCCAAGTTGGGCGGCCATGTCAGGAAATATTGCCCCTCGAAGGACACAGAAGAGACCGTCGCGTTACCTAACAAGTAACTAGCGGCAGGTATCTATCGATCGGAGAGGGCGGCCAGTTCCCGTGCCAGTCGGCGCACCGCCGCCGCGGGCGTCTCGTGCCCGGTCATCGCGTCGTGCACGACGGCCTGCACCACCAGGCTGACCTGGTCGTAGCGCGGGCTCTTGGGGCGCGGCCGGGCCGCCTGCACGCTGGCCCGCAGCGTCGGCAGATAGGGGAACTCCCGGATCAGCGCGGGGTCGTCGTACAGCGCGGCGCGCACCGGCGGCAGGGCGCCGCGGGTGAGGACCTGGCGCTGCACGGGCGCGCTGGTGAGGTACGCGATCAGCCGCGCGGCCGAGTCGGGGTGCCGGGCATGCGTGTTGACGGCCAGGTTGGAGCCGCCGAGGACACTGGTCCCCGGCCCGTCGGGCCCGGGCAGCGGTACGGCACCGATCTTGCCGGCGACCGCGGAGCCCCGGGCCGAGGCGCCGACGTACGCGTACGGCCAGTTGCGCAGGAAGAGCAGGTGGCCGTCCTGGAAGGCCTGCTTGGACTCCTCCTCCGTGTACGTCAGCGCGGCCTTCGGGATCCAGCCCTCCCGCACCCCGCGGGTGAGGAACCCGATGCCCTCGCGGGCCGCCGCGGAGTCGACGGTGACCTTGGCGCCCTCGTCCCCGAGGATGGTTCCGCCGGCCGAGTAGACGGCCTCGGCGGCGTTCACGGTGAGCCCCTCGTAGGGCAGAAACTGGCCCGCGTAGCCGCCGAGTCCGTACTTCGGCGCGATGGTCTTCGCGTCCTGCTCCAGCTCGGCCCAGGTGCGCGGCGGGCGCACCCCCTCCTTGGCGAGGATGTCCGCGCGGTACAGGAGCAGGCCGGCGTTGGTGACGTACGGGACCGCGTACAGCCGTCCGTCGTAGGTCGCCGTGTCGACGACCCTCGGCAGGAAGGTGCTCAGCGGGAAGCGGTCGCGGGGCAGCGGCCGGATCCAGCCCGCCGCGGCGAACTCCGAGGTCCAGGCGACGTCGATGTTGAGGACGTCGAACCGGCTGCGGTCGCCGCCGCGCAGGTCGGTGACCATCTGCGCATGGGCCTCGTCGGCGGAGTCGGGGAGTTCGACGAGGGTGACCCGCTCGCCCGGGTGGGTGCGGTTCCAGCCCTCCAGGAGCGGGCCGAGGTAGCCCGTGAGGTCCCCGGCGGTGGCCACGGTCAGCGGGCCGCGCCCCCCGCCGGCCCCCTGTCCGGAGTGTGCGCCGGAGGCGACGTATCCGGTCATGACCACGACGAGAGCGAGGAGGCCCCTACCCGCGGCACGCAACCACCGCATAGGTTCCTCCCTGTGCACCGCGACCGCACGGGGCACCTTCACCCCGAGTCGGAGGCCATGTATACCTGTTAGGTATGGGCGATACTAGGGTGCGGAGCACAATCGGTAGACAGGAGGACTGCACACGTGCGCCTGCCCCTCCTGGCACTCCTCGCGCGCGGTCCGGCCCACGGCTACGAGCTGAAGCAGGACCTTGAGCAACTGCTGGGCTCCGCGTACCCTCAGCCGAACATCGGCCAGGTCTACGTGACCCTGGGCCGCCTGGAGAAGCAGGGGCTGATCGAGGGCGAGGACGTCGAGCAGTCCAGCCGTCCCAACAAGAAGGTCTACCACCTCACCGAGGCCGGGCAGGACGAACTCCGCGCCTGGTTCGAGAAACCCGAGGACGAGCCCCGGGTGCGGGACGAGTTCTTCATGAAGCTGGCGCTCGCTCCGCGGACCGGACTCGCCGACCAGATCGCCCTGATCAACCGGCAGCGTCGGCAGTACCTGACCACCATGCGCAGCCTGTCGAAGCTGGCCGCCGCCGAGAACCGCGACAACCGGATCGCCCACCTGCTGATCGAGGGCGCGATGCTGCACCTGCAGGCCGACCTGGACTGGCTGGAACGGTGCCAGGAGGAACTGGAGGAGTTGGAATGAGCGAGACTCCCGCTCCTGCGCCGCGCGCCGAGGGCCCGGCCACTCCTGTGCTGCGCGCCGAGGGCCTGGTCAAGACACACCACGGCGAGGGCGCCTCGGCCCGTGCCGTACGCGGGGTGGACCTCGCCCTGCGGCCGGGCGAGTTCGTCGCCGTCACCGGTCCGTCCGGGGCCGGCAAGTCGACGCTGCTGCACCTGCTGGGCGGACTCCAGCGGCCGGACGCCGGCAGCGTCTGGCTGGACGGCACCCGCGCGGACGACTGGAGCGAGGCCCGCTGGGCCGTGGAGCGCCGCAAGCGGATCGGGATCGTCTTCCAGTTCTTCAACCTGGTGTCGAACCTGTCGGTCGCCGACAACGTGGAGCTGCCCGCACTGCTCGCCGGTGTCCCCCCGAAGCAGGCGCGCGCCAAACGCATCGAACTCCTGGCCGAACTGGGCCTCGACGGCAAGGACCGCAGCCTGCCCGGCGAACTGTCCGGCGGCGAACAACAGCGGGTCGCGCTCGCCCGCGCCCTGGTCAACCACCCCCCGCTCCTCCTCGCCGACGAACCCGCGGGCAGCCTGGACAGCAAGGGCACCCGCGAGGTGATGCGACTCCTTTCCCGCTTCCACGGCCGCGGCCAGACGATCCTGCTGGTCACCCATGACGCCCGGCTGGCCAGCGCCGCGGACCGGGTGATCAGCTTCTTCGACGGCCGGATAGCCGACGACGCGGAACTGGACGGCATGCCCACCCGCGGCACCGGGATATCCGGCGTGCTGGAACTGACGGACTGACGGACCGACATGCGGACGTACGACGTCCCCCGAAGGGGCTGAGCCGTATGCGGGCGACCTTGCGCTGGGCACACTCCGATCTGCGCACACACCGCGGCGAGGCGCTGTTCCTGGTCCTGGCCACGGTAGGAATCGTCCTCTCCCTGCTCCTCGCAACAGCCCTGTTCGGCTACGCCACCAACCCCTGGCAGCGCGTCTTCGAGCAGAGCCGCGGCGCCCACGTATGGCTGCACACCTCCCGGTCCGCACAGCTGTCGAAGCTCACCGGGCTGGACGGCGTCGAATCCGAGGCCGGCCCGTACGCCACCGAGACCACCACCCTCACCTCCCACGGCACCCGAGCCGCCGTGGAACTCCGCGCCACCCCCCAGCACCTCACGATCGCCCGCCCGCTCCTCCTCTCCGGCCACTGGCTCGACCCGGCGAGCCCCGACGGCGTGGTCCTGGAGAGCCATCTGGCCCGCGCCCTGCTCGCCGAGCCCGGCGACACGCTCACCCTGCTGGGCACCGCCCGGACGGTGACCGTACTCGGCATCGCCGACAGCGCCGAGCCGCGCTACGACCCGGACGAGCAGCCCGGCCTGGTCTGGGCCCCTCCCTCAGTCGTCCACACCCCGAACGGCCAGGTCATCGGCCTGCGCCTGACCAACCCCGACGACACGGACTACGCCGTGCAGCGCGCCGTGACCGTCCTGGGCGCCGGCGTGATCGGCGAGGTCGCCACCTGGCAGCAGGCGCGCGCCGAGGCACAGGGCGACAACCGGCTGCTCGGCCAGGTACTGGGCCTGTTCGGCCTGGGCGCACTGATAGCCGCGGGCCTGGCGGTCCACGGCGCGATCACCACCCGCATCCGCGGCCACCTCCGCGACATCTCCATCCTCAAAGCCATCGGCTTCACCCCGGACCAGGTGGTCCGCGTCTTCCTCCTCCAGCACATCGCCTACGCACTCCTCGGCGCGGTGACCGCAGCCGCCCTGACGCGATCCCTGGGCAGCAGACTCCCCGGCCGCCTCGGCGACGCGATCGCCCTCTGGCAGAGCCTGCCCGGTCACGCGGTGACACTCGTGGCGATCCCGGCCGGCGCGGTCCTGTTCATAGCCGCAACCACAGGCCTGGCAGCCTGGCGCGCGGGCCGCGTCCCACCGGTACCGACACCCCTCCCCTCGGTCCGGGGCGGCGCCGCCACCCCGCAGGCGGGCGCGCGGCTCTCGGCCCTTGCCCGCCGCGCCCTGGGCCTGCGGGTACCCCCCGCACTGGTCCTGGGCTGGCACACCGCCTTCGCCCGCCGCACACGCTCACTGACGACAGTGGCGCGTCTGGCCCTCCCCCTCCTCCTCATCGTCGTGGCGATGAGCGCGTGGACCACGATCAGCCGCTTCCACAGCGAACCCGGCCGGATCGGCCTCCCGGCCGCGCTCACCGTCCACGCGGACGCGGGCCTCGACGACCGGGACACCCGCGCCCTGCTGGCCCGCGACCCACAGGTCGCCGCCGCCTACCCGGGCGTAGAGGTGGCCGCACTGGTCCCGGGCCAGACGGCCACGATCGCCCTGCGCGGCTTCGGCACCCACCAGGCCCCCTACCCGTACGCACTCGCCGAAGGCCGTCCCGCCCGCGGCGCCGACGAGGCGGTGGCCGGCCAGGGCCTGCTCGACCTGCTGGACGTGCGCGTCGGCGACTGGGTACGGATGACCGTCAGCAACCAGCCGCAGATCCTGCACATCGTCGGCCGCAGCATCGAGACGGAGAACGCCGGCCGGGTCATCTCCACGTCCCTGGACACCCTGCGCGAGAACGACCCCACGCTCACGCCCACCCTCTACCAGGTCCGACTGCGCCCCGGCACCGACGTAAGCCAGGCCGCCCACCGCCTGACCACCGCCGGCCACGGCCGCCTGGACGTGCACACCGTGACCAACCCGGCGGACGGCCTCTCCCCCCTGCGCGGAGTGGCGGCCGGCGTGATCGCCGTCCTCGCCCTGATCGGCCTGATCGAACTCCTCACCACCATCGGCGGCACGGTACGCGAGGGCGAACGCGACCTGCTCGCCCTCAAGGCCATAGGCCTCTCCCCCCGCCAGATCACGGCGATCACCGTCACGGCCACCGGCTGCACAGCTCTGGCCGCGGCCCTGGCGGGCACGGCCCTCGGCACCCCCCTCGCCCACTGGCTGATCAACACCCAGGGCAGATCGAGCGGCATCGGCGCGGGCATCGCACAGGGCCCGCCGCTGGTACTGCTGGCCGCGTTCGGCACGGCGGCGGTCGTCGGCGCGGCGGCCCTGTCCGCCCTCCCGGCAACCCGAGCGGCCCGCCGCCGCCTGACGGACACGCTGAGCGCGGTGGCCTGAGCCGCACTCCTAGCGTTACGGCTTCCGCACGTTACGGCTTCCGCGCAAGCCCACCATGCTCGGCAACGACCTCCTGAGTGCCCGAACCGCCCTCACCAGCCTCCGGCCGCCACTCCGTCACCGACACGACACCGGGTTCGACGAGCTCCAGCCCCTCGAAAAACATGGTGATCTCATCAATGCTGCGCAGGTTGTACGGCACGGCACCGCTGTTGTTGTAGGCGTCCTGGGCCTGCTCGAAGACGGGGTCGATGCCACGCGACCCGTCGTTGATGGAGAGGTAACTGCCCGAGGGCAGCGCTTCCATCAGCGTGGCGACAATGGAACGGGCCTGGTCGTGGTCGGCGACGTGCCCCAGGATGTTGCTGAGAATGAGCGCGGTGGGACGACCGAAGTCCAACGTCTTGGCGGCGACCTCCAGAATGCGCCCCGGGTCCGTCACGTTGGCGTCGATGTACGCGGTCGCCCCCTCCTTGCTGGAGTAGAGGAGCGTGCGGGCGTGCGCGAGCACCATCGGATCGTTGTCGACGTACACGATCCGAGCCTCGGGAGCGAGCCCCTGAGCGACCTCGTGGGTGTTCTGCGCGGTAGGAAGCCCGGTACCGACATCCAGGAACTGCCGGATACCCGCCTCGGCCACGAGATACGCGATGTTCCGCCGCAGGAAGGCCCGGCTGGACCGGGCGATGGTGACGATCCCCGGGAACACCTCGGTGTACGCGTCACCGGCCGCTTGGTCGACGGCGTAGTTGTCCTTGCCACCGAGCCAGTAGTTCCAGATCCGGGCGGAGTGCGGCACCGTCGTGTCGATCTTCTGCTGCTCGGCCGGGTCGGGCGTTATCACGTGGTCGGTCATGGGTCGGGCACGTCCTTCGGCCGGGGCGGGATCATTCGCGGCACATCCTACGAGCGAACTCCCTTTCCACGCTTGCTAGTTCATGTCTTCCTTCCGGCTGGCCGGGACAGCGACGCGCGGTCCTCGATCGACCGGGGTTCAGCTCGCTTCGCGGCCACGCCTCTGCTCGGGGCGGGCAGGCGCGATGATGGTGGGAGCCTGTCCGGGAGGCAGGAGGCTGTCCGCTCCAAGTACTTGGCAGCGCGCCAGTCCGTGCCGGGACCACAGTGCGGCTGTCCACGCACAGAGCAGCGCGTCGATGAGATCTTCCCGATGCTTGTAGTCGGCCGCCTTGTGGGGTGAGGGCTCAGAGAGCAGCCGACGGGAGGCCGGGTGGGAGGAGAGCAGGAGGGGCGGATCGGTGGCGGCCAGCCCCGCCACGCGCGCGATCAGCCTGTCGCACTCCGCAGCCCGTACCGCTCGCCACTTCGCCGTCGGAACTCGTGCCGGCCGACGCTTGTACGTAGGGCGTTCCTCCTGGTCGTAGCCCAGTTCGGCGGCTCCGACCAAGGTCGTGTACGGATAGCACTCGGAGAAGACCCGACCGCCGGTCGGCGGTCCGCTCCTGCCGTCGTCGTAGATCCAGCCCGACTCCTGCAGCCATTCCCGTAACAGCACTCCAGCCTGTCGAGGAGAGCTCTGGTTGGTGCTGTTCACGCTCACCTTCCAACGGCCGTACCGCTGGCCGACCTCCCGCTCGCACGTCCGCTGGCCAACCGGGTTGTCGACGACCAGCGGTGCGTCGACGAATGCCAGGGTCGATCCGTCGACAGCTGTCCTGGCCAGCCATGACATCGTCTCTTCGAGTCCGCGGGTCCAACCGCATGCGATCACGATGCCATGCCTGTCGACGGTGGCTACGCTGGTCTCATTGGGCTTGGTACGGGCTCTGCTCTGCGCCCAGGCGAGGTCGATGCCGATGAACCGTTCAATCCCCATGCATCCGTGGTACCAGAGAACCGGCCACCGGCATGGCGTGGTCTTCTTCTTCCTCGCTGATCAGCCGGCACGCACCGCTCCGACGGGATCGCGAGCGGTCCCCAACCTCTGTATCTCGTCAACCGAACGGCGTCCTCCCCCTCAACTGGTGTCGTCGACGAGCCGGGAAGGAACAGAAGTGCGGGAATGGACCTGGCCCTTCCCGGTCGCCGTTACATGATCGACCGTGAGGCACCCGACCCCGATAGGGGCCGACAGTCCCTTCCCGGGCCCGCCGATAGGGCCGAACGGCCCTTCTTCGCGCCGCCGAGCGGACAGGCGCACCTCCCCCGCACCGCGGCCGCACGCTGCCGGGACCCGACCGGCCCGGGAGCGCCCCCCCCCGCCGGCCACCGATCCCTTTACGAACCCATGACGAGCCCAAAAGGTTCTACGGAACCCTCGCATCCGTATGTCTGTGTGTGCGGGATCCGAAGAACCGGATCAGGAGACACGGTGCTCTTTTCACGGAAGGCGGCGGGAACTCTCTTCGTGGGTGGTGCGATCAGCATGACCCTCGGCTCCCTCCTCTACCCCTCCATGCTCGGAGTTCAGAAGGTCAGCAGCGCTCCAGAGCGAGTCGTCGCCACCCCGGCGACCGGACCGCTGACGGAAGCCGACCGGGATTTCGTGGTCAAGGTGCGCTCGGCAGGACTGTGGGAGTACCCCGTCGGTCAGAAGGCATCGAAGAAGGGGACGACGAAGGCAGTCAGGAACGCCGGGAAGCATCTGGTCGACGGGGACGCCTCGTTGGACGCCGCCTGTCGCGATGTCGCCAATCAGCTGGGCATCACGCTGCCCAACCAGCCGTCGCCACAACAGCAGGGCTTCGAATCCCGGTTGAGTGCGGAAAGCGGCAAGCAGTTCGACGCAGACATGGCCACCACGGTGCGCGCGACGAACGGCCAGTTCCTCACCACGATCGCGAGCATCCGCTCCACCACGAGGAACTCGCTGGTCCGCGCACTGGCCGACCAGGCCAACGACACCGTCCTGGACCACATCACGGTCGTGGAGAAAACCGGCCTGGTCGACTTCGCCCAGGCCCTCGCCCAGGAAACCACCTCGCCCAACCTCCCGGCCCAGGACCTGACCCCACCACCCGCGGTCGCGGGCCAGCCACAGGTCGTCCTCACTCCACCGGCAAACAGCACGGCCTCACCGAGTCCTACGGTGGGGTGAGGACCTGGGCCGAGCCCCCTACGCCGGCCAAGCCGCCGCTGTGTTCGGCCCCAGCCTCCCGCCGTCCCCCGGCAGCGCGCTGCTGATCGGCACCTCTCCGGGCGGCGGGTCCACCGCCGTACCGGAGAGGCCCGTCAGGCACGGCCGGCCGATTTCCGCGGCCGCGGAAACAAAGAGCGGCAGACGAGTCGGGCTGTACGCCGGGGAGAGTCACCGCAACACTATGACCTGCACAAACGTGCAGGGAGGGCGCTTGTGTGGCTACCTTGATGGCTACGCAAGACGACTTCCCGCCCCGAAGCACTCCGGACGGGGTCTTCGTCGCTATTGGGGTCAGACAGTCTGCTCGATGCGCTCGACGATGCCCGGGTCCGACTCCATTCGGCCGCCTTCGCATACTGCAGCAAACCCGACGCTGGTCACGTAGACCGCGAGCCCATCAACGGCTGGGCAGAGCGGAGCCTCAGCAGGAGCATGGACACGAGGTGGTTCCCCAGGGGACAAGTGACTCCTGCGGGTGGGGGTATGTCCTCGCGCAGGGGAAGCCTGTCGGTCCGCAATCGGTGCGAGTGTTCTTCGTTACCCATGGACGTGTTGGACAAGCCCGCTACGCGGCCAGGCGGCGGATTCCCGCCCGGCTCGGGGTCGCCGTCGCAGCCTGGATCCCGGTGACCTCGACCGCGACGCCCCACGCCTCAAGGATCTTGGCCGTCTGTACGAGGGTGACCTGTGAAAACGGGAAGAGCGTATCGGCAGTGAGGTCGGTTCCGTTCTTGAGCAGGATCGCGAAGACGACCTTCGAAGGCCGGAAGCCTTCCGGCAGCCCGTTGCCAGGTCGAGCCGCGTCCACCTTCCGAGCGAACCCGTCCACGGCCTCCGGCGAGTGCAGCAGGGTCTGCACCGCGACCACGCCCTGGCCGAACAGATGGCTCAGCGCGTCGGACCCCTTGGCCCGCTTCACCATGACGAGGACGTTGTCCGGGCTCAGGAGGTCGCAGATCTCCACGCCGTTACCCCGGTGCAGCGCCGTCCGGACGTTGTCGCGGTCGAAGCAGACGTATCCGGGCCGCAGGTCGGGCACCGACTCGTTGTAGTCCCGCTCCTTGTCCCCGAGCACCCAGGCCGGAAGGTCGACCGAGGGCGTGCCGGTGATGAGCCGCTCGACCTGCGAACGAATCGCCGCCAGATACGCCTCGCCGATCTCATACCACTGCCCGTCCAGCAGGAAGAACCGGCGGGCGCCGAGCGCCACCTCCGCTTCGATCCAGCGCAGCACGTGCGAGGTCCGGATGACGTCGTCCTTCGCCGCCCGGGTGTGCGAGTGGAGGGTGACCGTGCCGTCCCGGAGCGCGGCGAAGCGCGTTCCGGGCCTCTGCGCACGTGCCCGGTTGAGGACGTACTCCAGGCTGAAGTCGTCGGTGAGGTACGCCTCCGGGCTGTGCACCTTGGTGGCGAACGCCTGGGCGGCAGCGTAGTCGTCCCAGTGGTCGGACGGGACGGCGACGGCGATACGTCCGTCAGGCGGCTCGCCGAGCATGTCGTCGAGCCGCTCCTCCAGCCGCGTGACGAGGTCGCCGTCCTTGACCGGGACGATGTGCTCGACGAATTCCAGTGCCTGACTCGGGTCCTCTTCCCGGAGAACACGGGCGATGGCCCTGATGTCCGCGACCAGGTCCGCGGGGTCGACGCCGAGCCGCATCCGCAGCCCGGTGCCGCCCTCGACGCTGGAGACCTTCGTACGGTTGTCCCGACCGATCGTGAGCTGCATCCGCTCCAGCCGACCGCCCAGCCGACGCACGATCTGCGCGTGCTCGTGGACACCCAGACTCCAGACCGGAGTGCCGCCCGGCACGAGGGTGATGTCGGTCCGGCCGCCGCCCGGCGTATGGGCGACCAGGTCGCGGATCTGGGCGGGGTCCACCCTGCGGATCACGAAACTCAGTCCGAACCGCCGATCCTTGACACGGTCGGGCACCAGGCGGAACCCCTGGTCGTAGCCGATGGCGTACACCTCGCCGTCGACCGCGAGCATCAGCAGCCCCGCCGACCGGTTCACCGGCCGCGACACCTCGCACCCGGTCGTGCGGTTGATCTCGCCGCACCAACTCGCCTCGGACTGCTCGAAACTGCCCGAAACCAACAGTGCCGGAACCCCCAGGTGCTCCTCCGGGAACTGCAGTTCCGCGTCGACAGCTTCGAGCTGCTCGGGGTCAAGAACGTCGAACATCGCGTCGACCGTGGGAGCGACGCCCGTGAGCCGGTACAGGGTGCGCTTGGAGGTGCTGGAGGGACTGGAGGTCCTGGTTGCCATGGTTCTGATCCGTTCGAAGGTGTTGTGGGCAGAGGGATGCCCGGGAGTCCCGGGGAAGCCGGGAGGCCGGGTGAAAGCACTCCCAGTACATCTCCAACAGAAAGCACTGTCAAACGATTCACATCAGTGAGGCGCTGGTATAGAGTGGGACCGTCCAGCCCGCCCACCCCTACGTCACCGGCAGGAGCCCATGAACCAGCAGGCCAGTGCCCTCGTGACCGCCGCCGACATCTCCCGGCTGGCCGGGGTCACCCGTGCCACGGTGAGCAACTGGCGCCGTCGGCACGCGGACTTTCCCGCCCCGGCCGGAGGCACGGACACCAGCCCCACCTACGACGTCGACGCCGTACGCGCCTGGCTCTCGGCCCGTGGCCAACTCCCCGAGGACACGCCGGCGGACGAACTCCGCACCGCGTTGCGCGCCCACCCCGGCGACGCGGACCTGGCCCTCCACCTGCTCCCTGCGGTGCTCGCAGCCGCCCGACTGGACCGGAGAAAACGCGAAGCCCTCCCAGAACTGCGTGACGACGCGCTGCTGCGATGGGCCCGAGCGGTGACGGCCGACAAGGCGGATGACGTTCCCGGATTCGCAGGCCTCGCATACGGCGCCGACGCGGCCGGGCCGCTCAGGGCCTTGCTGCGAAGCGTCGCCGCGGACGGTGCCGAGGCCACGACGGACGTCCTGGCCGAACGTCTGCTGGAGGACGCCGGAGGCACAGGCACTTACCGCACGCCGCGCCCCCTGGCCGACCTCATGGCCCGGCTTCTGATCAACAGCACGGGCGACGACTTCCCCGCGAGCGTTCTCGATCCCGCGTGCGGCACCGGCTCGCTGCTCGCCGCGGCGGCATCCGCCGGGGCGACCGAACTGCGCGGCCAGGACATCCTGGTCGCCCAGGCCGCCCAGGCCGCCGCGAGGCTCCGGCTGAGCGCCCCCGAGGCGGTGATCTCCGTACGTACCGGGGACAGCCTGCGCTCCGACGCCTTCAAGGGCCTGGCCACGGACGCCGTCCTGTGCAATCCGCCGTACGGCGTCCGTGACTGGGGGCACGAGGATCTGGCCTACGACCAACGCTGGGCGTACGGCGTGCCGCCCAAGGGCGAGCCCGAACTCGCCTGGGTCCAGCACTCCCTGGCGCACCTCGCGCCCGGCGGCCGTGCCGTGCTCCTCATGCCGCCCGCCGTCGCGGAACGCACCGCCGGCCGGCGTATCCGAGCGCAGCTCGTACGCGACGGAGCCCTCCGCGCGGTCGTCTCGCTTCCCCAGGGCGCGGCCACCCCGCTCCACATCGGCCTGCACGTGTGGGTGCTCGAACGGCCCGATCCGCAGGCCGAACCTCCGGGGACGGTTCTACTCGTCGACGCCGCCGCTGCCGAGAACCGGGACCTCGACTGGGCGGCCATCCACAACACAGTGCTCTCAGCGTGGCGGCCTTACCTCGCCGACCGGGACGGCTTCACAGGGGTCCCGGGCATCACGGGTGCCGTGCCGATCACGGACCTCCTCACCGAGGCCGTGGACCTGACCCCGGCCCGCCACATCCGAACGGCTTCCCGGCAGGCTCTACGCCCTGCCCTGCTGGCCCGGCAGGCATCGGAGTCGTACGGCCGACTCCGCCGAGCCGCGCAGGATCTGACCGACCTCAGCGCCGACGGCGACTGGCCACCGGCCGACGACCGTCCCCGCGACTGGCGTACGGCGACGGTCGCGGATCTTCTTCGCGGCGGCGCTCTCACTCTGCTTCGCACCGCGCCCGCGAGCCGCCGGACTCGTAGCGTCGAACCGCTGCCGCGGCCCGAACCAGAACCCGGCGGAAGGCCGACGCTCACAGCCACGGATGTCGTGAAGGACCGACCCGCCTCCGGAACGAAAGCGGACCTGCCCGCCGATGCCCCCCTCCCCTCGATCCAGGAAGGTGACGTGCTGCTCACGGAGACGCTCCGCGTAGGACACAGCACCGTGGCCCGGGTCGTCGAGCCGGACGAGTCAGGCTGTTTCCTGGGGCCCCATCTGCTCCTCTTCCGTCCGGATCAACGCCGTCTCGACCCCTGGTTCCTGGCCGGGTTCCTGGCAGCGGAACAGAACGTCAACGCCGCGGCCACCGGTACATCCATCGTTCGGGTGGACCCCCGACGACTCCGCGTTCCCCTGCTCCCGCTCGCCGAACAGCAGCGCTACGGCGCGGCGTTCCGCCACCTGCACGAACTGCGCACCGCCGCACGTCGTGCCGACCAGGCCGCTGAGGACGTCACACGTCTCCTCGGCACCGGACTCACGGGCGGCGCGCTGTTGCCGAACGGCCACGGATCGGCGTGAAACCTTCGGCCCGGCACCGTGAGCAGCCAGACTTGCCCTCTCCGTCCTTCGAGGACGGCGAAACTCCGGAAGGACAGTGTTGAACAGCAGTAAGCACACGGAACTGGCGAACCACGCGTGGTCGGTCGCCGACCTCCTGCGCGGCGACTACAAGCAGTCCGACTACGGCAAGGTGATCCTGCCGTTCACGGTGCTGCGGCGCCTGGAGTGCGTCCTGGCTCCGACCAAGGACAAGGTCCTGGAGGTCGCCGCCCGCTACGAGAACCAGGACATCAACCCCGACCGCTTCCTGCGCAAGGCGTCCGGCCACAGCTTCTACAACACCAGCACGTACACCCTGAAGGCCATCACGGGCGACGCCTCACACGCGGCGAAGTACCTCAACGAGTACTACGGCGCCTTCTCCCCCAACGCGCGGGAGGTCCTGGAGCGGTACGACTTCGCCCAGCAGATCAAGCGACTGGCCGCGGCGGACCTGCTGTACCAGGTGGTCGGGCGGTTCGCCGACCTCGACCTTCGGCCGGTGAAGAGGGACGAAGACGGCGAACTCGTGCTCGGCGAGAACGGCAAGCCGATCGAGATCGTCACCAACCATCAGATGGGCTACATCTTCGAGGAACTGATCCGGCGCTTCGCCGAGCAGTCCAACGAGACGGCCGGTGAGCACTTCACACCGCGGGAAGTCATCAGGCTGATGGTCAACCTGCTCGTCGCACCGGACACCGACGCGCTGGCCCTGCCGGGCACCGTCCGCACGGTCATGGACCCGGCCTGCGGCACCGGCGGCATGCTCAGCGCGGCCGAGGAGCACATCACCGCCCACAACCGGGACGCCACGGTCAAGGTCTTCGGCCAGGAACTCAACCCCGAGTCCTGGGCCATCTGCCGGTCGGACATGATGATCAAGGGCCAGGATCCGGAGAACATCAAGTTCGGCAACTCCTTCAGCGACGACGGCCACGCCGACGCCACCTTCGACTACCTGCTGGCCAACCCGCCGTTCGGCGTGGAGTGGAAGAAGGTCAAGGACGCGGTCGAGGACGAACACGAACGCCTCGGTGACAGCGGGCGGTTCGGGGCCGGCCTGCCGCGCATCAACGACGGGTCGCTGCTCTTCCTCCAGCACATGATCTCGAAGATGAAGCCGGTGGACGCGTCGGGGGCGGGCGGCAGCCGCATCGCGATCGTCTTCAACGGCTCCCCGCTGTTCACGGGGGCGGCGGAGTCGGGTGAGTCCAGGATCCGGCAGTGGATCCTGGAGAACGACTGGCTGGAGGGCATCGTCGCCCTGCCCGACCAGCTCTTCTACAACACCGGTATCTCCACGTACTTCTGGGTGCTCAGCAACCGCAAGGCCAGGGACCGGCGCGGCAAGGTCGTCCTGCTGGACGCGCGCGACTACTGGCGCAAGATGCGAAAGTCGCTCGGCGACAAGCGCAAGGAACTGGGCGAGCAGCACATCTCCGAGATCACACGGCTCTACACGGAGGCGCTGGCGGTCGTCGACGCGGCGAAGAAGGGCGGCGGCCACGACCTGGCCGACCGCGCCGGGAAGGTCAAGGTCTTCCGCAACGAGGACTTCGGCTACCACCGGATCACCGTCGAACGGCCGCTGAAGCTCCGCTTCGAGGTGACGGAGGAGACGCTGACGGCCCTCACCGCGTCCAAGCCGATCACACGGGCCACGGACGCGGAGGCGTTCGCGGAGGCGTTGCGCCCACTGGTCGGCAAGTCCTGGACGACGAAGTCCGACGCGTGGATCGACCTCAAGGACGCGGTCGTCGCGGCCGGCCGGTTGTGGCCGACGGGCGCACCGTTCGGCAAGGCGCTGCGGGAGGTGGTCGGCGTGCGGGACCCGGGGGGTGAGGTCCAGTACATCAAGGGCGAGAAGGAACCCGATCCGGAGCTGCGGGACTACGAGAACGTTCCGTTGGAGGAGGACGTGGAGGAGTACTTGCGGCGGGAGGTGCTGCCACATGTTCCGGATGCGTGGATCGACCACAGCAAGACGAAGATCGGGTACGAGATCCCGTTCACGCGGCATTTCTATGTGTACAAGCCGCCGCGGCCGTTGGGGGAGATCGACGCGGAGCTGAAGGCTCTGGAGGGCGAGATTCAGGCGCTGCTTGGGGAGGTGACGGGATGACTGATCGTCTCCCATTGAGGCGCATTGCCCGCCTGGCGTATGGGGACGCGCTTTCTGCGGACATTCGCGTCGAAGGCAAGTACGCAGTCGTGGGATCAGGTGGCACGTCTGGAACTCACAACTCCCGTAATTTCCGGGCTCCGGGAATCGTCATCGGCCGAAAGGGTAGCTACGGCTCCATTCACTGGGTTCCCGGCGGCGGATTCGCCATCGACACCGCGTATTTCATTGATGAGACATGCACATCGGCGGATCTCCGCTGGCTCTATTACGCACTCCAAGCAGTGGATCTACGTGGAGTGTCGCAAGACGTTGGCGTTCCTGGGCTATCCAGGGAGTCGGCCTACCAGGTACTGCTACCTGCAGCACCGTCACTGGAGGAGCAGCACCGCATCGCCGACTTCCTCGACGCCGAAACCTCCCGCATCGATGAAGTCACCAATGCGATGCAGTCAGAGATTGGTTTGCTTATCCAGCGCCGGGTGCAGACCATCGATCGGATTTGGGGGCACGTCAACAGCGTCCCTCTCATGAGGCTCGGATATGCGACCAGCCTCGTGACAAGCGGATCACGCGGATGGAGTGACTATGTATCCGATTCGGGCGCACTCTTCTTCCGCAGCGCCAATCTTCGACCTGACAGAATCCAACCAAAGCTGACAAATTCAGTCTATGTTCAGATTCCCTCCGATTCTGCAACAGAGGCCACCAGGGCACGCATCACTGACGGCGACGTCCTGGTGGGTATCACAGGCGCAAATTGCGGCTGGGTCGCACTCGCGAATGGTGCGGTCGCTGGCGGATACGTAAGCCAGCATGTCTGTTTGGTACGCCCGGACAGGCACCGAATCAGCAGCAAGTGGCTTGCATACCTCATCGCTTCGCGATCAGTGCAGGACAGACTTATGGGCAGTCAGTACGGCGGGACCAAGACCCAATTGTCGCTTCCAGACATTCGCGATCTACGCGTACCAGTCATTCCTATTGCGGATCAGGAGAAGCTGAGCGGCGAGATCACACTGCAAGTCAACCGGATCGACAGCCTGCGCAGTCTAAGATTCCGTCAGCTCGACCTCCTCGCCGAACGCCGCCAAGCCCTGATCACCGCCGCCGTCACCGGTCAGATCGACGTGTCCACCGCCAGTGGACGAGGGATCGAGGAATGATCGCGCCATGAGTGCCGCCGTGCCCCACCGCCCGTTGCCGTTCATCACCCGTGTCCGGATCGAGAACTACAAATCCATCGCTCATTGCGACGTGACTCTCGGCCGGTTCACCGTGCTGCTCGGGCTGAACGCCGCAGGTAAGTCGAACTTCCTCGATGCCCTGCGCTTTGTCCGCGACGCGTTGGCGAACGGCCCGGCCGAGGCCGTGGCGATGCGCGGCGGGTGGGAGGAGGTGCTGCGCCGGGTCCCTGAGCCGGCAATCTCCTGCACGATCGGGCTGGAGTTTCATCTGCCGACGATCGCCCATGACGGGGAGCCCTGGGTAGGGCGGTACGAGATCACCCTCGCACCGGCGACAGCCACCAGGCGGGGGCGAGACGCGGGGTCCGGTGTCCGTGTCCAGCGTGAGTTCTGCGAAATGCGTCACCCTGGTGCCAAGGGCGGGACTGACGCCGAGCGATTCCTGGTGCGAGACCGCGCGGAAACGGGACGTCGTCTGAAGCTGCTGAGGCTTTCACGAATGTCTGGCACAGAGGCGTTCGGTGACCTTCACGAGACTCTCGCGGAGATGTTTTTCTACAGCCCTGACCTGTCCAGCCTTCGTAAGGCCCGCCCCAACCCCGTGTTCTTCGAAGGCCTGGGCGAAGAAGGCGGCGACCTCGGCCCGGCCTTGGCCGCGCTCGGGGAGCAGGAGCGTCACCGCGTCTCGCAGTACCTGGGGGCGATCGTGCCCGGAGTCGTGGAGGTCGGTCCCACCGACCCCGCCGCCGACTACATCGCGGCGCGGATCAGCTTCGCCATCGACGGCGAGAGCGAACCGCACGTCTTCCGGGCCGAGTCCATGTCGGAAGGGACTATCCGAGCGATCGGTCTGCTGACCGCACTCTTCCAACCCGCTGCCCGCGAAGGCTGGATCCCACTCATCGCCATCGAGGAGCCCGAGTTGGCGCTGCACCCACTCGCGGCCGGAGCCCTCTACGACGCGCTCACGGAAGCAAGTGAGCACGTACAGGTCCTTGCCATCACGCAGAGCGCGGAACTGTTCGACCGTAAGGAGGCCGATCTGTCGGCCATCCGCGTGGTCGCCGCCGAGCACGGGGTGACAGTGATCGGCGAGGTGGACCCCGTAAGCCGGTCGATCGTCGCCGACGGCCTGGCCACCACGGCCGAACTGCTGCGCTCCGACCAACTGCGCCCGGTCGTCGAACCCCCAGCCCGACCGGACGAGCAACCGGAGGCTGAGGAGTGAACCAGCCGAGAGTCACGATCGCCTCCGTCGTCGAAGGCGAGGGCGAGATCAGCGCGCTGCCCGTCCTCCTCCGGCGGCTGATGTACGAGGCGGAGATCTGGGACGCCGACATCCAGCCGCCCTTCCTGGTCGACCGTGGCCGACTCGTCCGGCCAGGCGGCGTGGAAAACGCAGTAGAAGCCCAGGCGCGACGCGTACCCGCCGACCACCCGGGCGGCATTCTGGTCGTGATCGACGCCGACGACGACTGCCCGGCCAGCCTCGGGCCTGCGCTCCTGGCCAGGGCCGAGGACACCCGCTCGGACCGCCGCACGGCAGTCGTCCTCGCGAACCGGGAGTTCGAGGCCTGGTTCCTCGCCTCAGCGCCCTCACTCGGCGGCCGGGCGGGGCTAGCCGAAGACCTGGAGGTCCCGGCCGACAGCGAAACACGACGCGACTGCAAGGGCTGGCTGACCCACCACCGTGAGGACGGGGTGCGGTACCGCCCCCGCGTGGACCAGCCGGCCCTGACCCACGCCATCGACCTCGACCTTGCCCGCGCCAACTCACCGTCCTTCGACAACTTCTGCCGTGACATCACGTTCCTGATCACCGGAAAGCGGGGGGAATAGCAGCTCATGTCCGTCCACGACGAAGCAGCCTTCGGAAACGCCATAGTCGCCGCCTTGCTTGAGCGCGGTTGGACTGAGGGAAACAAGCACGACTACCGACCCCAACTCGGCCTGGACACCGCCCAGCTCACCGAGTTCATCGGCAGGACCCAGGCCGACGACTGGGCCGAACTGATCGCCCTCTACGGCGACGACGCCAACGCCGCCCAGGCCGGGTTCGCCAAGCGCGTGGACCAGGCGATCGGAACCGACGGCGTCCTGGACGTCCTCCGCAAGGGCGTGAAGGACCACGGCATCCTGATCAGGCTCGCCTACTTCAAGCCGTCGCTCGTCGCCTCGGACGCCGTCCTGGACGACTACCGGGCGAACCGGCTGACCTTCGTCAAGGAGTTGCAGTACGCGGCGAAGCAGGCGGACAAGGGCAACGAGTTGGACCTCACCCTTTTCCTCAACGGAATCCCGCTGGCGACCGCCGAGTTGAAGAACGCCCTCACACGGCAGGGGGCGGAGCAGGCCAAGGAGCAGTACCGACTCAAGCGGGACCCCACCGAGCTGATCTTCGCGCGCCGCGTCATCGCGAACTTCGCCATCGACACCGACGTGGTCTACGTCGCGCCCGAGCTGCGCGGCAAGCTCACACGGTTCCTGCCGTTCAACACCGGCTCGGAAGGCCCGGGGAAGCCCGGCGGCGCGGGGAATCCGGAGCCCACCGTCCCCGGGACGTACGCGACTTCCTACCTCTGGGAGCAGATCTGGGAGCGGGACACCTGGCTCGACCTGATCGAGCGGTTCGTGCACCTCAGCAAGGAGAAGGGCCCGGACGGGCGGACGCGGAAGAAGCTGATCTTCCCGCGCTACCACCAGTGGGACATCGTCACGAAGCTCACCGGCCACGCGGCCCGCCACGGCGCCGGTCACAACTACCTCGGCATGGCCTCCGCCGGTTCCGGCAAGTCGAACACCATCGGGTGGCTGGCTCATCGCCTGTCGTCGCTGCACACGCCGACCAACCCCGCCGAGATCGACCCCGACGCCCTGGCCGATGGCCTCAAGCCCGGTGCACCCGTGTTCGACAAGGTCGTGATCATCACCGACCGCCGCAATCTCGACGCCCAACTCCGCGAAACCGTCGGCAGTTTCGAGAAGAACGCCGGTCTGGTCGTGAAGATCGACGAGAAGCACGGCGCGAAGTCGGAACAGCTCGCCAAGGCACTGTCCCGCGAGACCGGGAAGATCATCACGGTCACGCTGCACACTTTCCCCGCCCTCATCGACTACCTGCGCCGCAGTCCGACCGAGATACAGGGCCGCAACTTCGCGATCATCGTGGACGAGGCGCACTCCTCCCAGTCCGGCGACGCGGCGACAGCCGTACGCGCGGCACTGCGTGACCTCGGCCTGGACTCCGACTCCGACGACGCCGGGGCAACCAAGGTGGAAGCAGAGGCGGCCACCACCGACGCCAAGCTCATCCGCAAGGCCACCCAGCGCGGCAAGGCCTCCAACCTGTCCTACTTCGCGTTCACGGCCACGCCCAAGGCCAAGACCCTCGAACTCTTCGGCACCCTGGACACCGTCAACGGCAAGCCGGCGTACGTCCCCTTCCACACGTACTCGATGCGCCAGGCCATCGAGGAAGGGTTCATCCTCGACCCCCTGCGTACCTACGTCACGTACGACACGTACTGGAAGCTGGTGAACAAGAACCCGGACGAACGCGAGGTGGACCCGTCCAAGGCGAATCCGCTGCTCGCCCGGTACGCGCTCACACACGACTCCACGGTAACCCAGCAGGCGCAGGTGATCGTCGAGCACTTCCGCACGCACACCGCCGGCCGACTCGGCGGGCGCGCCAAGGCCATGGTGGTGACGGCCTCCCGGCACAGCGCCGTGCAGATGGCCCGCGCGATCAGGAAGTACGTCGGCGACAACGCTTACGCCGACCCCGGCGTCCTGGTCGCGTTCTCCGGCAGCCTGACGTACGACGGCGAGGAGACGACCGAGCCGAAGGAGAACGGCGGGCTGGCCGAGTCCGCGCTGCCGAAGGCGTTCGCGTACACGCGCAAGGACGACAAGGCCGTGCGCACCGGCGGGACGGCGACTCAGCGCGAGTACCGCATCCTGGTCGTCGCCGAGAAGTACCAGACCGGCTTCGACCAGCCGCTGCTCACCACCATGTACGTGAACAAGAAGCTCGCGGGCATCAGCGCCGTCCAGACCCTCTCCCGGCTGAACCGCACCGCAGACCGCAAGTCGCAGGCGGACCTCGCCGTACTGGACTTCGTCAACGACGCCGAGGACATCAAGGAGTCCTTCCGCCCGTACTTCGAGGAGGCCAACACCCTTCCCTCCGACCCCAACCTCCTCTACATCGCGCAGAGCCAGGTCATGCAGCCCGACATCCTCGTCGAGGAGGAGATGCGGGAGTTCGCGGACGCCTATCTGGCAGCCGAGGAGAAGGCGGCGGGCTCGGCCGCCCGCTGGGAGAGGCTCCACGCGGAGCTGTACCGGCAACTCGCCCCCGCCGTCGGGCGGTTCACCGACCTGCTGGACCGCAGGGACGAGGCGGGCGACCCCGACGAGGAAGCCGCCGAGGCCGCCGAGAAGTTCCGCGCGGATCTCAACGACTACGTACGGAAGTACGGCTTCCTCTCGCAGATCGTGCCCTACCGCGACGCCGACCTCGAATGCCTCTACCTGTACGGCCGCCACCTGCTCAACCGCCTGCCGCGACGCGGTGACGGCGGTGTCGACATCGGGGACGTCGACCTCAGTCATCTGCGCATCCAGAAGACCGGCGAGCACGACCTCACCCTGACCTCCGAGGGAGCGGCGGAGCTGCGCGGCTTCGGCGAGGGCGCGGGCGGCGCCAAGGAGCAGGAGAAGTCGCTCCTGTCAGAGCTGATCGAGAAGTTCAACGACAAGTTCGGCACCGACTTCAGCGATCAGGACGTGATCACGCCGTTCTCCGAGGCGAAGGCGGACCCGAAGGTCCGCGCCGCCGCGGTCAACGACGAGGAGAACTTCGGACTCGTCTTCGACGAGGTCTTCGAGGACAAGATGGCCGAACACATCGACACCATCGCCGACATGGGACGCCAGTACTTCAGCCACGACGACAGCTTCAAGCAGTCGCTCAACCAGAGTGCGCGCCGGGCGGCCTGGCGGATGATCCGCCGGGAGGAGAACATCGACGACGAGGCGGCCTGACCCGCCCGGCCTTCCGTCCCCTCCCTGCCGACCACTCCCCCCTGGTCAGCCTCCCTGGCGGAACGAGAGCCCCGCGATCACGGACGTTCCGCGCATGGGGCGGGGCCGGACGGTCCAGGCAGTGGCGAGGCCTTCGACGAGGATCAGGCCCCGGCCGCTCTCGGAGTCGGCGTCCGGGTGCGCCAGAGCGGGCTTGCCGGCACCCGGGTCGGAGACGGCCAGCCAGTAGTGGCCGTCGGCCGGCCACAGAACGAGTTCGATGAGGTCCTCGTCCTCCCGGTACGCGCCGTGCCGAATGGCGTTGGTGACCAGTTCAGAGGTCAACAGGCCCAGGTCGTCGCCAAGGTGAGGACGGAGAGCGTCCGGCAGCACTTCGACGACGGCGTGCCGGGCCCGCCGTACGGAGGCGGGCTGGGCAGGGAAGCGCCAGTGAGCGGGTACGAGGGGGATCTCGGGCATGGCGAACTCCACGACTCTGTGAGGGGTTTGGGGTCGCCGGTGGCCTACCGCCCTGGTCGCGGACACACCCGTCCCAGGGCGGACGGGCATGCTCACGCGGTGCACTTCCGGCGTTGCGGTGTGTAGCGTGCACGGTACTCACAGTAGGGCAACGGGGGTACATGTGCTACCAAGTCCCGAAGGTCCGTTGGAACGAACTTCGCTTCGCGGCAAACTGAGCCGCACGCGACGAGAGGGAACCGATGCCGCCGAGGAGCAATCCGACCGCACGCCAGCAGCGTCTGGGCGCAGAGCTTCGCAAGCTACGGGAAGGGGCGGGACTGTCCACCGAACAGGCCGCCATACTGCTGGACACGAAACGAACCGTGATCACCAGCACCGAGGCGGGACGTCACGGCGTCAGCCCGGAGCGTGTCCGGCGCATTGCCTTCCGGTACGAGTGCACGGACCAGGCTCTGGTAGACGCGCTGGTCTCCATGTGCGGCGACCGCACGACCGGCTGGTGGGAGGAGTATCGCGACCTCCTGCCCGCGACATTCCTGGACATCGCCGAGTTGGAGTGGCACGCCCGAGGCTTGCGTGTCAGCACGATGACACACATGCCGGGCCAGCTGCAGACCGAGGCATACGCACACGCCCTCTTCCAAGCTGCCATCCCGCCGCTGCCCACCGAGGAGTTCGAGGCCAGGGTCGCCCACCGCGTGCAAAGGCACCAGGCCATCGACCGGCCAGGGGCTCCGGACTACGTGCTGATCATCCATGAGGCCGCCCTCCGGATCGAAGCAGGTGGACGCGCGGTGCTACGAGACCAGCTTGGTCACCTCATGACAGCCGCAGACCGCGACAACGTCACAATCCAGGCCATCCCCTTCTCCGCAGGGGCGTTCCCCGGTTCAGGCCAGTCGATCCTGTACGCCCTCGGCCAGATGCCTCCACTCGACACCGTGCAACTGGACCGCGCCACGGCAGGAGAATTCCTTTATTCAGGTGCCCACTTGTGCAAGTACCGTCTGCAACTCAACGAGATGCAGAGGATCGCGCTCAAGCCTGAGGAGACCCTCGATCTCATGCACGCCATTTCCCAGAGCCTTTAGGAGAGTTGGTCATGCCTGCTATCAGCTGGGAAGCACCCTTCTGCCAGGACGCGAGCAACTGCTTCCGCTTCGGTACCGATGCCGAAGGCAACGCCTACATAGCCGTCAACGGCCAGGAGGATCACCACCTCACTGACTCCCTCGAAGCCCTGCGCACCCTCATCACCGACATCAAGGCGGGCAAGGCCGACCACCTGCTGTAGGACCTCTGTAGGACCTGCCGCGCACCCCGCCAATAGGTACCGTGTACAGCGATCGACTGACGAGGCATCAGGACGACGGGGGCGCAACGCGTGTCGCAGGCAAGGAGAATCGGCGAGCAGGGCCGCTACGAGCTGATCGAGGAGATCGAGTCCGGTGGCATGGGCACGGTCTGGCGCGGCTACGACGCCGTTCTCGACCGGGAGATCGCGGTCAAGCTCATCCGGCCCGACGTCGTCGCGTCGCCCGCGCAGGCGCAGGAGTTCGCCCGCCGCTTCGAACGTGAGGCGCGCGTCACCGCTCGGATTGGGCATCACGGGGTGCCGCAGGTGTTCGACGCGGTGCTGGACGAGGCGTCGTACGACCGGCTGTACCTGGTGATGGAGTACGTGCGCGGGATCTCCCTGCGCAGGCTGCTGGCAGGCGCGGAGGACGAAGCGGCGGCCCGGCTCCCGGTGAGCTGGGCCGCGTCGATCGCCGCGCAGATCTGCACCGTCCTGTCGTACGCGCACGCCATCCCGGTCGTGCACCGCGACCTGAAGCCGGACAACGTCCTGATCGCCGCTGACGGCACGGTCAAGGTGCTGGACTTCGGCATCGCGAAGCTGTTGCGTACGGATGTCACCCGGCTCACGGCCACCGGCAGCCGGATCGGTACCAGCCGTTACATGCCGCCCGAGCAGATCGACGGCGCGCAGATCACCCCGCTGAGCGACCTCTACGCGCTCGGCTGTGTGCTGCACGAACTCCTCGCCGGGGAGCCGGTGTTCAGCGGCGACAACGAGTACCAGCTTCTGCACCAGCACATGAAGGCGCCGCCGAAGCCGTTGCGCACACTGCGGCCCGAGGCACCGGAGGACCTGGAGACGCTGATCCTCGACCTGCTGGCCAAGGTGCCCGAGCAGCGTCCGGCCGACGCGTACGCGGTCTACGAGCGTCTGTCGCCACACCTGCCGCAACCGGGCTCGGCGGCTGCCCCCGTGGTCTTCACCGACGGTGATTCCCCCTCCGTCGTTCCCGACCCGACGGTGGTCTACCGGCAGCCGAACGCGCCCCTGCGGCGGACCACGGCGCCCTCGCCCGCACCCGAGCCGACAGCGCCCGTGCCAGTCCCCGGGCGGGTCGACACCGCGCTCCGGGACGCCATCCGGGACGCCTACGCCCGGTCCGCGGACCTCGCCGAAAGCGGACGGTTCGCCCAGGCCGCGGACGTCCTCAAGGCCGTGATCGCCACGGCCGCCACCGCTCTCGGCGAGCACAACCCCCGTGTACTCGGCCTGCGGCGGCAGCGCGCGGCGGTCCTCATGGCCGGCGAGGACTTCCGGCGTGCCTTGCCGGAGTTCGACGCGCTGGCCGCCGTCTACGCCCGTACGGCGGGACCGGCCGACGAAAACACCCTGGAGTGCCGTCGGCACGCCGCCCACTGCCGGGCCAACCTCGGTCAGGCCACGGTCGCCCTACGGGAGTTCCAGGAGGTCCTGGAGGTCGTGTCCGACGCAGCCGGGGACGCCTCCGAGACCGCTCTCGACCTGCGCCGAAGCATCGGCCTCCTCCTCTTCTCCGAGGGCCGCCGCACCGAGGCCGAGGGTGTTCTCGACGCCCTCCACGAGGACATGTGCGTACTCCTCGGCGAGGACCACGAGGAGACCCGCGAGATTGCCGATCTCCTCGCCCGGCTGCGCGGCCCGGAGGGCTCGGGCCCCTACTGACGGCCCGCCGGTAGCGTCACGCTTCGCCTTCTTCTTCCTCTTCGCTGTGGATGCCCTTCGCCAGGTCCCACAGGCTGCGGCCGTCCGCGAGGAGCCAGCGAGTCGTCCCCTGGTTGGCCACCGGCCGTTCGTCCCATTCGGCATCCGCCCACATCTTCGACACCAGCCCGGACGGCGAGTACTGCTGCTCGTCGTACGCCCACAGGATCGACTTGGTTCGGTGATTGACCCAGGTCGCCTGACGCCGCCGTTCGTCCTGGACAAGCCACTCTTCCATGGCGTCGCGCTCGGGCTCGTTCTGAGCCACGTACTGGAGAGGGGCTCCGTCCTTGATCACACGGCGGTCGACCAGGAGCGGCACGGTGTTCGGGCGACGCTGCTTGCGCTCCTTCGCGGGAGGTACGGGAACGGCAACGCCCTCGGCCAGGTCGCCGAGGACGTGCTTCGCTAGCTCTCGGCACGTCTCCGCGGTCTGGAAGGCGGTCCTGATCTGGGGACGTGGCCCGTAACGAGCGACGATCTGGTGCGTCAGCCGACGCACCAGATCCGGTACGAGGGCAGGGATCTTCTCCAGGACCTCGCTGTCCCAGTCGAAGTCGGGGTCATCAATGCTCGTGGCACCGAGATGCTGGAAGATCAGGTGGGTGACGAGAAAACCACCATGCTCCGCGGTTGCCGCCTCGCGGCTGTTCTGCCCACTGCCCAGTTCGTAGACCGCGCTCCGTGCCGCGCGCAGCGTGAGCACGGACCGCCACACCTTCTGCGGCGAGGGTTCACGTTTGAACAGCAGGGTGTGGCTGCCCTTGGGGCCCTGCTCCCAGAGGTTCTCCGTGGAACTGGCGGCCCGGGCGGCCTGTTCCGCATCCGGGTGCAGGCACGCGAGTGCGAGAGCGACTTCGTCCAGTGAGCAACCGGTCTCGGGCGCAGCAACCGGCTCGCCGCGCTTGATCACGTACTGCTTGCGCAGCTCGGCGCGCAGGTTGGCCTTGATCGCCTGGTGCACCGGTTCCAGCGCGATGTGATCGCGCTGCTCGATGGCGTTCTGCCGGTTCGCCGCCTGCGAGACCTGGACGCCGAATTCCCGGTCTTTCTGCGTGTTGATGACCTTGATGCTCAGGGTGGCGTTGGCTGCGGCCTCACCATCGTCGTGCATCGACCTGGCGACAGCCCGTACCGTCTGAGCGCCGTTGACGATGCTCGCCCCCGTCACGGTGAGAGTGGTCGGCTTGCTCTGCGGTGCCCTGGCGCTGTCGTTCTCCGCCGTGAGCGAGTCGCAGATCATGGTGATGCCGTTGTTCAGGTGCCAGAACCTGGTGGGATCGGAGGTAAGAGTCAGACCGATCTCCGCATTGGTGACGGTGGTCCCGAGTGGGGCCCGGAGATTCTGCTCGAACAGGCCCGTACCGTGCGTCTCGTACCACTCGGCGACGCTCTCGGCGGATACCGTGCCCTGATAAGCCTTGAGTGGTCCCTTCTGCTCGTACCAGTCGTCAAGGCGTACCTTCAGACAGATCGGCTCCGGCCGAAGATCCGCATGGATCTGGTCATGGAAGTCCGCGGCGTACAGCACCTCGACGCTCATGCGGGCACCATGCTTGTTGAACTCGGCGAGAGCGTTGTCGAGAACCTCGCGCGCGGGTGGAGAGGGCTCTACAGTGCCCATCAGCGCGATGACCAGAGTGGCTCGCTCGTTGATGATGAACGGCCGGGCCTCCAAGGCGAGCGCGCCGGCACGCTGGTTGAACTGGTCGTACAACTCGTTCTCGATACGGTTCAGACCGTCCACCATCGCCTTGGCGGCGCCCAC
Source organism: Streptomyces hyaluromycini (assembly GCF_002217755.1). GTDB lineage: Bacteria > Actinomycetota > Actinomycetes > Streptomycetales > Streptomycetaceae > Streptomyces > Streptomyces hyaluromycini. The sequence goes on from NZ_BCFL01000018.1 coordinate 737,159, forward strand.
GTCGAAGGTCGCCGTGCCCTTGTCGCTCCACTTCGCCTGGACGAGCAGAGCCCGCCCGCTGTCTGGCAGGGGAGCGATGGCGTCCATTCCCTGGTCCGCGATGCCGTCCGTGACGAACCGAGCCGCCTCGGCCACACTGCACTTGGCCACGCGTCGTACCGCGAGGGCTGCAAGAGCACGGGAGAGAAAACGCTGTTCGTAGTTGTCGCCTCGGAAGTGGGCGATATCGCTGTCGTCTATCACCCCGTCGAATGTCTCGTGCAGCTGCTCGCGCACCTGCGTGACCTGGCGAGGTGTGTCCGCCCCCGAGGTGGCCATGAATGATTGCCTTCCCACTGATGGTGTCTTGTTGATGGCCTGGGCCAGCGCCTAGATCCCCGAGCCGTTGCCACGCTGCCGGAGGCTGAAGTCCACGACCAGCAAAGCAACGCCAGCCGTGTCGATCGAGGCCTCCACCCACTCCAAGGCCACCTGGAAGGGCACGCCGCTCGCGCCGAGCCAACCGTCGCGCACCAGCCCGGCAAAGCTGGTGTGTGCCAGGTGGCGGGTGAGCACGCGCAAGGAAAGGCCGGGGAGACCGGTCTCCCCTGCGTCCGAGATCGCTCCGGCGAACTGGCCGTAGGGGTAGATCGCACCGGAACTCGTCCGGTGCAGAGCGGCGGTGAAGGGCTCCGGCTCATGAACGCGGAGGAAGAGAGGGTCGTCCAGCAAGCTGTAATCGTCGGCGCTCCGCCAGTCGCGTGTCGACAGGCGGTGAGCACGGCTGCGGAACTCGTCCAGGCCGCGCCAGGTGTCAGGGGAGAGGAATCCGTTGGGGCCGGGACGCAGGTAGCGCAGCGTGACGAGCGTCCGGGTGTCGAAGTGGTAGTAGTGGGCGTCGAGGGAGCCCTCCCCGCCTTCGACCACCCGCTGATCGGTTATCGACGTGGCTTCCAAGTCATAACTATGGCGGCCTTTGCGATTCGAGAACGCGCGGACGACGACCTCTCCGGCACCACGGAACCTCTCCGCCGCCTGCCCACGGACATCGTCGAACATCGGCTGAATCTCAGTCCCTGTCAGCCCGCTGACAAAGGCTGCCCGGGCGGCTGTCCTGTCCCAGCGACGCACCTCGGAGAAGTCGCTCGGGGTCAGCCCGGCTATCTTGGCGAAAAGCAGAAGGGCGTCGCGCTCATCACGCCAGCGGAGCTCTCCCTCGCTCCAGCCTTCGGCTTCGTCGAGCAGCGGCAGCAGCCTCTGGACTTCGGCCTCGACATCAGGGGAGATCCGCCTCAGATTGGCGAACACGGTGCCCGCACCGACCGTGACAGGACCGCTTTCCGGTAACGACACGGAGAGCTCGGCGTCTGACTCGCCGTCGGCGCACCAGAGCCCTGAGACAGGCACCAGGCTTCGAAGGCTTCGTGCACGGGTAACGACGACCTTCCGGTCTCGGTCGGTCTGTCGAGCAGGGCGCACGATGCCCAGGCCCCAGATCCGCTCCTGTTGCTCCCGGTCGCGTTCATCGCCCTGCTCGTCGGAAGGAACAAGCAGGATCGCGAGGTGTGACTTGACCTCGGGCCAGTCACGGCAGGACTCGGAGTAGGACCTTTCCTTGGTGCGGCCTTTGGTGAGGTCCTCAGCGAGCAGACGAAGAAAGCCACTGTCAGGGCGCAGAATCGCCAGCCGCGGCGATCGCGCCGAAGACGGTAAATCTGCCCGCCTCGGTTGTGCGAATGTCATCCACTCCCCCGAACCGCCTGCCACCACGCCGAGCCAGGCTCAGGGGGATGGTAGCGCGCCAGTTCCAGCATCCGGCTTACACGTCCCTAGTTCTCGCCGTTCTCGCCGCCCCGGCCGGCTCCGTTACGTCTTCGCCCAGTTCCTCGGGGACCGGGCCGACGGACTCACCGTTTGCCTGGCACGCGCGCAGGTCGCCGTCCCCGCGTCAAACGGCCCCCTGGAATCGATGTTGTCCCGCATGGTCGTCGAGCCGATCGAAGAGACTTCGGCCACCACTCTGCGGTCCTTCGTCGCCAATTGAGGCCCGCACGGGACAGGTGCGCCATCGACACCATGTCCGGCTCCGCCACCTTCGCCGCACATCCCCCGTTCACCGTACTCACCCCGACCCCGTCCACCTCACCACCCAATGCACCGGACTCATCACCTTGATCAAGCCTGACGCGCTCGCGGGCGACATCCCGCGCCACTCTCCACTCGACAACGCGTGTATGGCTGCCCAAATCCCACACAGCCGTTCTCCAACCTGGCGCACTACGGCTACTTTGATGGCTACGCACGTAGCCGCGCGACCCCGTTTGAACGGGTACGGAACGGGGTTTGATCAGCCCCTCTCTTCCAACAATAAGGGCTCTGACCAGCAGATTCGCTGGCCAATGGGCCAGAGCGGCAGACGAGTCGGGCTGTACGCCGGGTTCTGTACCCCGGTCCCTCGCGGGTGCCGGGGCGACGGCCATCCATCTAGGGCCGGTGTTGCCACCGGCCTCGTGCGGTCTACCCGGGGGCTCGGGCGGGCAGCCCTCGAACGTCCCCGCAGAAGCACCGGGGTGCTTCCTCTTGACCTTGCTCCGGGTGGGGTTTACCTAGCTGCCCAGGTCGCCCTGGGCACTGGTGGTCTCTTACACCACCGTTTCACCCTTACCGAGGACCGAGGTCCCCGGCGGTTTGCTTTCTGTGGCACTGTCCCGCGAGTCGCCTCGGGTGGCCGTTAGCCACCACCCTGCCCTGTGGAGCCCGGACGTTCCTCGGGAAGCCCCCCGTCAAGGGGACTCCACGCGGCCGTCCGCCCGGCTCGTCTGCCGTGTCGACCATGTTACCGGGCGGGCCGGGGTCTTCGGTGCCGAGGACGCCGTCGCCAGCACCGAACCCGCCAGGATCAACGCGAAGGACACGGCGATCGTCGGGGTGAAGCTCTCGCCCAGGAACAGCGCGCCCGCCGCCACCGCCACCGCCGGGTTGACGTACGTGATCACCGTCGAGCGGGTCGGGCCTATCTCCTTGATCAGTTCCAGGAAGGCCACGAAGGCCACCGCCGTGCACAGGACGCCGAGGGCGAGGAGGGAGAGCAGCGCGTTCGTCGAGGGGAGGGAGGAGGGCCAGGTCGCTGCCGCCGCCGGCGCGTAGACCAGGGTCGCCAGGGTGAGGCACGGCGCTATCAGCTGCAGGGTCGGGACGTCCTTCAGGCGGCGGGCCGCTATCAGGGGCGCTGTCGCGTAGCCGATGACCGTCAGGAGGACCTCGCCGAGGGAGCGGGCGTCGCCGCCGGTGAGGTGGGGGACGGTGAGGACCGCCACTCCGGCGAGGCCGATCAGGAGGCCGGTGATGCGTCGTACGCCCAGGTGCTCGCGTTCGCCGCCGAAGTAGCGCGCCGCCACCACGCCCACGATCGGTACACCCGCTATCAGCAGGCCCGCCGTCGAGCTGGACAGGTGGCGTTCCGCGTCGGTCAGGGTGAACCAGGGGCCCATGATCTCTATGCACGCGAAGGCCAGCATCGGGCGCCAGTGGGTGCGGATGGTGAGGAACAGGCCGCCCTTGCGGATCGCCAGCGGGAGGAGGAGCAGCGCGCCCACCGCGCAGCGGGCGAAAACCACCATCGACGGGGACACCTCGTCCACCGCCACCTTGATCATCAGATAGGGGATGCCCCAGATCACTCCCATGAGGGAGAACAGGAACCAGCCGCGTGCAGTCATGCGGCAAGCTTCGCTGTCAGTACCGTGACGCGTCTTGAACGCTGTTGCGGTACGCCGCCGGGGTCACCCCCAGCACCCGGCGGAACCAGCGGGTCATGTGGGCCTGGTCCGCGAAGCCGACGAGCGTGGCGGCCTCCGCGGGGCGCAGGCCCGAATCCAGGAGGGCACGGGCCCGGGTCACCCGGTACTGGGCCAGCCAGGCGTACGGCGGGACGCCCATCGTCGTACGGAAGGTCCGGAGCAGCTGGTAGCGGGAGAGGCCCAGGTCGGCCGCCAGGTCGGCGAGGGAGGGCGGGCAGGTCAGTTCGTCGGCGAGGCGGTCTCGGACGAGGAGGGATATGCCGTGGGCTCCGGGGACCTCGTCCCGCGCCGGTCGCGCCGTGGAGTGGCGGTGGGACAGAGCGGTCAGCAGCCAGGGGAGGCGGGTTTCGGCCTCCAGCGGGTCCGGGCAGGCGGCCAGCTCGGTGTGGGCCCGGCGGAAGGCCGCGGCCAGTTCCGGGTCGTCGACGACCGGGTCCCGGAAGTGCGGTACGGCGTCCAGCGTGCCGTCCGCCAGCAGGGACGGGTCCGCGTACAGGGCACGGTAGGCGTAGCCCTCGGTCGGGGTGGCCGGGCCGCCGGTGTGCATCTCGCCCGGGGCCAGGACGACGATCGAACCGGGGCCGGTGTGGATGTGGCCGCCCCGGTAGGCGATCACCTCGGAACCGTCGACGCACACCCCGATCGTGAACTCGGCGTGCGCGTGCGGGGCGTACACGTGCTTGTCGAAGCGCGCCGTCAGCATGTCGAGCGACGGGCCGCAGCGGCCCAGCCGTGCCCTTGTCCACCGTGCGTGTTCAGCCACCTTCGGCACCCCCTTGCGCTAAGGGTGCAACGTCCTCAGGCCCCGTTTCCATGCCGCGTCCAGGTCGGCGTCCTCCGGGAAGCGACCGTGGATCTCCAGGATCACCATCCCGTGCGCGAATGCCCAGGTGGCACGGGCCAGGTCGAGATCGCCGCCGCAGGCCCGCAGCAGGGGGCGAGCGGCCCTGTCCTCCAGGCCGGGCGGCAGAGCAGCACGCGGCAGGGGGCGTTCCGTGGCCAGGCAGTAGAGGTGGGGGTGGGCCAGGGCGTACACGCGGTACGCCTCCGCCAGCGTCTCCAGGGAGCCGGGGGTACGAGACTCCGCCGCCTCCGCCGCCTCCGCCGTCTCCGCCGCCTCCAGCGCCTCGGCCGACTCCTCCAGCATCTGCGCGATGAGTTCGACCTCCACGGCGTGCTTGTCGGGGAAGTGCTTGTAGAGCGACGGGGCCTTGATGCCCAGGCGGTCGGCCAGGGTGCGCATGGTGAGGACAGCGGGGCCGGACTCCTCCAGCAGGTCCCGGGCCGCCGCCACGATCTCCCGCGCCCTCGGCGTCAGCCGGTCGGGCACGTCGGTCACGTCGGGCACGTCAGTCACGTCAGTCACGTCAGTCACGTCAGTCGCCTCGGTCGCGTCAGTCACGCTGGAAACCCTCCTTCGTCCGCAGTCCGTAGCCGAAGGCGCGATCGTACGAGATGTGGGCCAGCCAGCCGCAGAGCGCGGCGAACGCTGGGGGCCAGGAGAAGTAGGGCTGCGCCGCGTACGCCGCCAGCAGGCCCAGCGGCACCAGCGCCCGGTGCATCGCGTTGTAGTACGGCACCGCGCGCGGCGCCAGCTGCCCCTTCGCCATCCGGGGCGCCTCGTCGAGGGCGACCAGGAAGGTGAGGTCCGGGAGGATCAGGAAGAGCACGGCGAGGGCGCCGGCGAGCCAGCCGTGGTGCACACCCTCCAGGACCGCGAACGCCGTCCAGAACAGGGCGGCGGCCAGCCACGCAGTGCGGCGGGCCACCACGGTGGCGGTGCGGAGGGCGGGGGTGACGTTCGTGGTGCTGGACATGGCTGCCTCCCGAGGGCAATTCAGCTAACGCCGTTAGCCACGACGGTACGGCTAACGGCGTTAGCCGTCAAGCGAGTGCGGTGCGGTCACGGCACCATCCGCTCCAGCGCGTCGAACGCCGCCCCCATCCGCTCCCGGTGGTCCTCGACGATCTCCGCGAACCGGTCGCCCGCCAGCTGGCGGCGTACGGAGGCCACGCACACCGTGCGGTACGCGGCGACGGTCACCGCCGCCACCAGTTCCGGATCGGCGAGCCCGGCCTCGGCCAGCGCAGCGGCCAGCGCCCGCTCCACCTCCTCGACCGCCTCGCGGGCACGGGCCCGCAGCGCCGGCGAGTCGGCCACGACCGGCCAGAAGCCCGCGAAGTTCTCGCCCACACCGCCCAGCGGATGCCGCGCGTCGATGAAGCGGAAGGCCAGGCGGCGCAGCGCCGCGAGCGGGGGCTCGCCGGGCTCACGGCCCCGTACCGCGCCGGCGAAGGCCGCGACGGCCTCCGGGATGCGGTCGAGGAACAGGTCCTCCTTGCGCGGGAAGTAGTTGAAGACGGTCATCGCCGAGAATCCGGCCGCCCGCGCCACCTCCGCGACCGTCACCTGGTCGAAGCCGCGCTCCCGGAACATCACCGTCGCGACGTTCGAGATCCGCTGCCGCGTCTCCCGCTTCTTGCGCTCCCGCAGGGACTCCCCCGGCCTGTTCTCATCCATCGCGTCATCCATCACGTCATCCATCACGAGAAAACTATAGCCGCTCGAAAGTTTTAGTGACTACAGTGAAGCCATGAGCACAAGCATGAGGACTGCACACAAGAACGATTACGACGTGGTGGTGGCCGGTGGCGGGCCCGTCGGGCTCTTCCTCGCCTGCGAGCTGCGGCTCGGCGGTGCGGACGTGCTGGTCGTGGAGCGGCTGGCCGAGGTGGACGAGACCATCAAGGCGGGCGGGATGAACACGGCGGGCGCCGTGACCCTCTACCGGCGCGGGCTGCTGCCCGACCTCACGGCGGCCTGGGAGCGGAACCGGTGGCGGATGCGGGCCTTCCTCGGAGACCGGGAGCAGGAGCCGAAGCAGAAGCAGAAGCAGAAGCAGAAGCAGAAGCAGGGTGCCGATGCTCCCCGGACTCCCCCGAAGTTCGCCGGGCACTTCGCCGGGATCATGATGCGCGGTGACCTGTTCGACGACTCCGACCCCGCGTTCGCCGACATCGGCCCCGCCGACGGCGTCGGCCTCGGTGTCCCGCAGGTGGAGCTGGAGCGGATCCTGGGCGCCCGTGCCGAGCGGCTCGGCGTCGAGGTCCGCCGGGGCGTGGAGCTGACCGGCTTCGACCCGGACGAGGACGCCGACGGTGTGGTCGTACACCTCGGGAGCGGCGAGGACGTCCGTACCGGGTGGCTCGTGGGGTGCGACGGCGGCCGGAGTACCGTCCGCAAGCTCGCCGGGTTCGACTTCCCCGGGACCGAGCCGGAGATCACCGGTTATCAGGCGGTCGTCGAGATGAGCGGGGGCGAGCGGCTGGGGGCCGGGTGGAACACCACCGACGTGGGGACGTACGTCAACGGGCCCTTCCCCGGCCGGATCCTCACCGTCGAGTTCGACGGGCCGCCCGCCGACCTCCCCCACGCTCGGCTTCGCTCGCGCGGGGGGACCCCCATCGCGCCGATCACCGCCGAGGAGCTGCAGGCCGCGCTGCGCCGGGTGTCCGGCGTGGACGAGGTGACCATCCACGAGGTGCACTCCTCGACCCGGTTCACCGACAACGCCCGGCAGGCGAGCGGCTATCGCAAGGGCCGGGTGCTGCTCGCGGGGGACGCGGCGCACGTGCACTCGCCGTTCGGCGGGCAGGGGCTCAACCTCGGGCTCGGCGACGCCATGAACCTCGGCTGGAAGCTGGCCGCCGTGGTGCGCGGGGTCGCGCCCGAGACCCTCCTCGACAGCTACACCGCCGAACGGCACCCGATCGGCGCCTGGGTGCTCGACTGGACCCGCGCCCAGATCGCCGTGATGCGCCCCGACCGGCATGCCCGTGCCCTGCGCCGGGTGGTCACCGATCTCGCGCTGACGTCGGCCGGGACGACGTACCTCGTCAAGCAGATCTCCGGGGTCTGGCAGCACTACGACCTCCCCGGCGACCACCCGCTGACCGGGCAGAGCGCCCCGGACCTCGAACTCGCCGACGGCACCCGGCTCGGCGACCACCTGCACGACGGCCGTGCCGTGCTCCTCGACCTCGTCGACGATCCGAAACTGCGCGCCCGCGCGGAGGGGTACGGCGACCGGGTGGACGTCGTCACCGTGGCCTGTCCGGGGCGGCCGGAGCTGACCGGTCTGCTCGTACGGCCCGACGGGTTCGTGGCCTGGGCCGCGGACCGGGGCGACGGCGGGCACGGGCTGGAGGAGACCCTGGACCACTGGTTCGTCGCCACGTGACCGGCACCGCCGTTTGACCCTGCCGCGACGTCAACGTCTCTACTGGTCCCATGCGGATCGGAGAACTCGCCGCCGCCGTCGGCGTCACCACGCGCACGGTGCGGCACTACCACCATCAGGGCCTGCTGCCCGAGCCCGAGCGGCTCTCGAACGGCTACCGGAACTACACCCTCCGGCACGCCGTCGTCCTCGCCCGGATCCGGCGGCTGACCGAGCTGGGGCTCGGGCTCGCCGAGGTGCGGGACGTGCTCGCGGACGACGCCGGCAAGGACCTCATCGAGGTGCTCACCGAACTGGACGGGGACCTCGCCCGGCAGGAGGCGGAGATCCACGAGCGGCGGCAGCGGCTGCGGGCCCTGCTGGACGCGGGCGAACTGCCCGCCGAGGGGCCCGTCTCGCCCGAACTGGCCGCCCTCTTCGCCGAGACGGCCCCGCGGCTCGCCGGTTCCCCGATGGCCGCCAAGGACCGTGAGGTGTTCGCCCTGATGGAGACGGTGGCCGACCCGGCGGACCGGGCACGGCTGATGTCCCTCGCCGGCGCCATCGCCGGTTCACCGCAGGCGACGGCCCGCGCGCACGAGGCCTACGCCCTGCTCGACGCGCTCGCCGACGCCGGCCTCGACGACCCCCGGGTGGCCGAGGCCGCCCGGGTCATCGCCGGCTGCATCCCCCAGGAGGTGTTCCCCGACGCCGTCATCGACCACGAGGACAGCTTCCTGCGCGCCCTCTACGCCGACCTCGCCCCGGCCCAGGCGGCGGCGGTCCGCCGGGCCCTGGACATCGTCGTGGCCGGAAAAACCGGAGAGCGGCCGTGAAGGCGGCGTACGCCGTGTTCCGGCACGAGCTGCGGCTGCTGGCGAGTCTGGTGCTGTGGGCCGCACGGCGGACCAGAGGGACGGGGGTGCGCTTCGGCTACGCCCGGGGCCAGGGCGCCATGATGTCCGGGCTCGCCTTCGTGTGCGTGATCGAGACGGTCGGCATGGCGGTGCTGCTGCGCAACTGGCCGGCCGTGCACCTCGTCGTCCTCGTCCTGGACGTCTACACGGTCCTCTTCGTCATCGGGCTGCACGCGGCCTCCGTCGTCCACCCGCACCTGCTGACCCCGGACGCGCTGCACGTCCGCAACGGCGTCCGGCTCGACCTGCGCATACCGCTGGACGCGATCAGGGCCGTACGGCGCGAGACGCGCTACCTGCACGAGAAGACGGCCGGCGAACTCGACGTGCCCATCGGCTCGCAGACCTCGGTGACTCTCGAACTCGCCGAGCCCGTCGCCCACTTCAGCCTGCTGGGCCGTCGGCAGGAGGTGCGCGTCGTCCGCTTCCACGCCGACGACGCCACCGATCTCGTACGACAACTCACCGCAGCACGACGGCTCACCGCAGCACGACGGCTCACGCAGGCGCGAAGCGCACCTTCGTCGTCCCCGGGTCGGCCTCCGTCAGCCGCACCGGCAGCCGTTCGCCCAGCGGGAGAGGTGCGTCGGCCTCGATCCGGCCTATGACGGCGGGCTGCTGCAACAGCACCTTCCCCACGGTCGGCTGACGCGGCTCGACCTCCACCACGCACCCGTCGAACACCTCCCCGACCCGGTCCTTGAGCAGGGCCGCCTCGACGATGTCGACGCACTCCCGCTCCAGGGTGCCGGCGCGCCGCGAGCCCTCGGCCATCTGCTTGGGGAGCGTGTCCAGCGCCGTCAGCACCCAGTCGGGCGGCTCCTCGCCGGCGGCCGCCGCCAGGCACAGTTCCGAGGCGAAGCGGTCGGCCAGGCGGCGCAGCGGGGCGGTGCAGTGGGCGTAGGGGGCGGCGACGGCGGCGTGGGTGGTGACCGCGGGCAGGGCGCCGTCGCGGAAAACCGTGTAGCCGGCGCCGCGCAGCAGCGTGGTGCACTCCTGGAGGAAGGCCGCGTGGCGGGGGCGGTGCGGGTTCAGGGAGCGGATCAGCGCGGCGTACGAGACATGGTGCGGCCACTCGATGCGCAGCGCGTGCGCGGTACGGCGCAGGCGGGCGACCGCGCCGTCGGGGGCGGTCGGCAGGGTGCGCAGGACGCCGGTGCCGTAGGCCAGCATCAGGTCGGCGGCGGCCATGCCGGTGAGCAGGGAGATCTGGGCGTTCCAGGCGTCGGCGGGCAGCGGGGCGCGGTAGCTGAGCTCGTAGGTGTGGTCGTACTCGACGATCTCCTGCTCCGGCACGTTGAGGGAGATGCCGCCGCGCTCCACTTCCAGGCGTTCGCGGGCCTCGCCGATCTCCCTGAGGAGTGCGACGGGTTCCTCGGCGGTCTTCTCGTCGATCCGTTTCTGCACGCCCGCGTAGTCGAGTTTGGCCCGGCTGCGGACGAGGGCCCGGCGGACCTCGGCGGTCAGCGTCCGTCCGTCTCCGTCCAGGTCGATGGTCCACAGGACGGCCGGGCAGGCCTGGCCGGGGAGCAGACTGGCCGCGCCCTCGCTCAGCACGGTGGGGTGCAGCGGGACCTTCTCGTCGGGAAAGTAGAGGGTGTTCACACGGTGGTGCGCCTCGGAGTCCAGTGCGCCGCCGGGTACGACGAAGGCGGCGACGTCGGCGATGGCGTACCGGACGCGGTAGCCGCCGTCGTGCCGGGACAGGTGCATCGCCTGGTCCAGGTCGTCGGCGGTGGGCGGGTCGACGGTGAAGAAGGGGATGTCGGTCGCGTCGTGGCCGGGCACGGCGGGGAACCTGGCGACGCCCTCGGCCTCCGCGAGGACCTCGGGCGGGAAGCTCTCGGGGATGTGCAGGTCGGCCCGGAGCGCGGCGAGCGCGGCCCGGAGGGGGGCCTCGGGGGCACCCTTGACGCGGATGTGGCGGCGGGGCATAGGACGAGCGTAGTCACAGGACGCCGGTCCGGCGCTTTACGCTGGCGCGAAGCGTTGATGATGAAACGTCGGTCATGAACGCCGGCCCTGGACGCCGGTCGTGAACGTCGTTGGTGAAGAGGAGTACCTGTGCTGGTCCTGCTGCCGCCCTCGGAGGGCAAGGCGTCCTCGGGCCGTGGTGCCCCGCTGAAGCCGGAGTCGCTGTCCCTGCCGGGGCTCGCTGCGGCCCGCGTGGCCGTGCTCGCCGAACTGGTCGACCTGTGCACCGGTGACGAGGAGAAGGCCCGCGAGGTGCTCGGGCTGAGCGAGGGACTGCGCGGCGAGGTCGCCAAGAACGCGGCGCTGCGGACGGCGGGCGCGCGGCCGGCCGGGGAGATCTACACCGGGGTGCTGTACGACGCCCTCGGCCTCGCCTCCCTGGACGCCGCGGCGAAGAAGCGGGCCGCGCGGTCGCTGCTGGTCTTCTCGGGGCTGTGGGGCGCGGTCCGGGTGACGGACCGGATCCCGTCGTACCGCTGCTCGATGGGGGTGAAGCTGCCGGGGCTGGGCGCGCTCGGCACGCACTGGCGCAAGCCGATGGCCGAGGTGCTGCCGGAGGCGGCCGGGACGGGGCTGGTGCTGGATCTGCGGTCGGCGGCGTACGCGGCCGCGTGGCGGCCGAAGGGGGAAGTGGCCTCGCGGACGGCGACCGTACGGGTGCTGCACGCGCCGACCCGGAAGGTGGTCAGCCACTTCAACAAGGCGACGAAGGGGCGGATGGTGCGCAGTCTGCTGGCCGCCGGGATCGCGCCGGCTGGTCCGGCTGAGCTGGTGGAGGCGCTGCGGGAGCTGGGGTACGAGGTGGAGGTGGAGGCGCCCGCGAAGGCGGGGCAGGCCTGGTCGCTGGATGTGCTGGTGACAGAGGTCCACTGAAGCGTCGCACTGCACGGGTGCAGTGGCGTGGCGTGGCATGGCATGGCATGGAGTGGCATGGAGCGGCATGGAGTTGCAGTATGCGCAATGAGCTTTGCGTGCTCTGCATCGCCTCGGCAGGATGGCGCCATGCCCACCTCCGTGCTGGACCTCGCGCCCGTCGTCCCCGTCGTCGTCATCGAGGACGCCGCCGCCGCCGTGCCGCTGGCGCGGGCACTCGTGGACGGCGGGCTGCCCGTCATCGAGGTGACCCTGCGGACACCGGCCGCGCTCGACGCCATCCGGGCCGTGGCCGGTGCGGTGCCGGAGGCGGTGATCGGTGCGGGTACGGTCCTCACGCCCGCGCAGGTGGCCGAGTGCGTCGCGGCCGGGGCGCGGTTCCTGGTCAGTCCCGGGTGGACGGACGGGCTGCTGGCGGCGATGACCGCGTCCGGGGTGCCGTACCTGCCGGGGGTGTCGACCGCCTCGGAGGTGGTGGCGCTGCTCGAACGCGGGGTGCGGGAGATGAAGTTCTTCCCGGCGCAGGCCGCCGGCGGCACGGCCTACCTCAGGTCGCTCGCCGGTCCGCTGCCGCAGGCCCGCTTCTGCCCGACGGGAGGGATCGGCCCGGACAACGCGCCGGAGTACCTCGCCCTCCCGAACGTCGGCTGCGTGGGCGGTACCTGGATGGTCCCGGCGGACGCCGTCGCCGCCGGTGACTGGGCCCGGGTCCGGGAGCTGGCCCGGGCCGCGGCGGGGCTCCGGCCCGGGGTCAGGGACGCAGGTGGGACGTGTCGTTGAAGAGACGTACGCTCGCGTTGCCGTCCGCGTAGTACGCCACGGCCGACAGCGAGGCCGCCGACAGTTCCATGCGGAACAGGGACTGGAGCGGGGCGCCGAGGGCGAGTTGCACGAACGTCTTGATCGGCGTGACGTGCGTGACGAGCAGGACCGTGCGGCCGGCGTAGGCCGCGATCAGCTTGTCCCGGGTGGCCGCGATACGCGCCGCCGTCTCGGCGAAGCTCTCGCCGCCGCCGGTGGGGTGGGCCGACGGGTCGGCCAGCCAGGTGGTCAGGTCGTCGGGGTAGCGCTCGCGGACCTCGCCGAAGGTGAGGCCCTCCCAGGCGCCGAAGTCCGTCTCCTTGATGCCCTCCTCGATCGTGACGTCGAGGCCGAGGCGCTCGGCCACCGCCGCGGCGGTCTGCCGGGTGCGGGTGAGGGGGGAGGCGAGGATCGTCTCGATCGTGCCACGGCGGGCGAGGGCCTCGGCGGCGCGCTGCGCCTGCTCCAGGCCGACGGGAGACAGTTCCGGGTTGGTGCCGCCGCTGCCGGAGAAGCGTTTCTGGGGGGTGAGGGGGGTTTCGCCGTGGCGGAGAAGGACGAAGGTGGCAGGGGCGCCCATGTCTGGCGACGAGGCCCAGCCGACGGTGGGCTTGGTCGCTGTCGCCACATTGCGCGCGGCGCGGGAGTCGACGTCGGTTGCCTCGGCAGTCGTCACAGTGCCGGCCGGTGGGGGCTGGTCGCGCCCGCGCGGCGGAGCCGCAAATGTCTCAGCCCCGCGCCCCTTGCGGGGCGCTGTGGCGCGGGCGCCGAATTCCGCAGTAGACGCCGAAGCCGACCACTGTTCGCCCCGCTTGCCCGCGTCCATCGCCTCGTTGGCCAAGCGGTCCGCGTGCTTGTTGTTCTCGCGCGGGATCCACTCGTACGTCACCTGCGCCGCGGGGAAGACCCGGGCCGCCTCCGTCGCCAGCGGCTTCATGTCGGGGTGTTTGATCTTCCAGCGGCCGGACATCTGCTCGATGACCAGCTTGGAGTCCATGCGGACGTGGACGGCGGCGGTCGGGTCCAGGGCGTGGGCCGCGCGCAGGCCTGCCAGCAGGCCGCGGTACTCGGCGACGTTGTTGGTGACGACGCCGAGGTACTCGGCCGCCTCCGTCAGCGTCTCGCCGGTCGCCGCGTCGATGACCACCGCGCCGTAGCCGGCCGGCCCCGGGTTGCCCCGGGAGCCGCCGTCCGCCTCGACGATGAACTCCCTTGCCACGTAAGCCCCTTGTGTCCTCTTGCGACCCTTGCAGTCCTTATAGACCCTTGCGGGACTTACAACCTCTAACGGCAGCTGTTTCTTCCAGCAGCCCTTAGAGGCTCTTGCAACTGCAACCCCTTACAGACCCGACTCGGCCGTGCGCACCAGGATGCGGCGGCAGTTCTCGCAGCGCACCACGGTGTCGGGCGCGGCCGCGCGGATCTCGCTGAGCTCGGTGATGGCGAGCTCCTGGCGGCAGCCCTGGCAGGTGCGGGCGTACAGCTTGGCGGCGCCGATGCCGCCCTGCTGCGCGCGCAGCTTGTCGTAGAGCTTCAGCAGGTCCTCCGGGACCGAGCCCGCGATGACCTCGCGCTCCTTGGTGACCGTCGCCACCTCGGCGTCGATCTGCTCGGCGGCGGTGTCCCGGCGGGCGGTCGCCTCGTCGATCCGGCCCTGGACCGCGCCGACCCGCTCGGTCAGCTCGGCGACCCGCTCCTGCACGGACTCGCGGCGCTCCATGACCTCCAGGACGACGTCCTCCAGATCGCCCTGGCGCTTGGCGAGGGAGACGATCTCCTTCTGGAGGTTCTCCAGGTCCTTCGGGGAGGTGACCGCGCCGGAGTCCAGGCGCTGCTGGTCGCGGGCGGCGCGCTGGCGCACCTGGTCCACGTCCTGCTCGGCCTTGGTCTGCTCGCGGGCGGTGTCGCTCTCCTCGGTCTGCGCGGCCACGAGCAGGTCGCGCAGCTGGGTGAGGTCCTTGGTCAGCGACTCGATCTCGGCGTGCTCGGGCAGCGACTTCCGCTTGTGCGCCAGCTGCTGAAGGCGGACGTCCAGGGCCTGGACGTCGAGGAGTCGGATCTGGTCGGCGGGCGCGGCGTTCAGTTGGGGGCTCCAAGGGACGGTGAGTGGCTGGTCCAGGGGTCGGTGACCGTCTTGGAGACGTGCACGCGCAGATCCCAGCCATGGCGGTCGGAGATTTCGTCGAGCTGGGCGGCGGCCAGCTCGCACCAGGGCCATTCGGTGGCCCAGTGCGCCGCGTCGAGCAGCGCGAGGGGGCTGTGGGCGACCGCTTCCGACGCCGGGTGGTGGCGCAGGTCGGCGGTGAGGAAGGCGTCCACCCCGGCGGCGCGTACGACGTCGAAGAGGCTGTCGCCGGAGCCGCCGCTGACGGCGATCGTGCGGACGAGGGCCTCGGGGTCGCCGGCGACGCGGATGCCCTGTGCGGTGGCGGGGAGGCGGGCCGCGGCCCGTTCCGCCAGCTCCCGGACGGTGACCGGGTGGTCCAGCTCGCAGACGCGGCCCAGGCCCCGGCGGCCCTCCGGGTCGGTCGGGTCCGGCACGAGGGGGCGTACGACCCGCAGGTCAAGGGCGCCCGCGAGTGCGTCGGAGACGCCCGGGTCGGCGGTGTCGGCGTTGGTGTGGACGACGTGCAGCGCGATGTCGTTCTTGATCAGGGTGTGCACGGCCCGGCCCTTGAAGTGGGAGGCCGCGACCGTCGTCGTACCGCGCAGGTAGAGCGGGTGGTGGGTGACCAGCAGGTCGGCACCGAGCTTCACCGCCTCGTCGACGATCTGCTGGACCGGGTCGACGGCGAAGAGGACCCGCGTGACCTCCTGGTCGGGGTCGCCCGCGACCGTACCGACCGCGTCCCAGGACTCGGCCCGCTCGGCGGGCCACAGGTTGTCCAGCGCGGCGATGACTTCTGACAGACGGGGCACGGGGAAAGGCTACCTGCCTGTTCCACGGGGCTGTACCTGCTCGCCCACGGGAGGCAACGCGCAGCACACCCGCCACCGTCTCCTCAGGCGAATCGCCGAGTGTGCACCCGTATGTGTGAAGTCGGCGTCTACCGGTCCCCCGCCTGTGCGTACGAAAACTAGCTTCGTGGCCGGAGGTGACCGAACCATGACGGCCTGTGCGATCGAACCCCCGTCTGCGGACGCGGACGACAGCGTGCCGGAGGCGGGCTGCACCATCACGGTGGACGGGTCGTACGCGGCCCGGCTGGCCCAGCAGGAAGGTTCCTGGTACCCGGAGCGGTGGACCCTGGACGGCCCCGAGCCGTACGCCGTACCGCTCCCCGGCAACCAGCCGGAGGAGCCGGGCACCGAGGTGCAGCCGATGGGCGACGGACGGGTGCTCATCCGCCGGCTGGTGGACGGGTGGCACCACTTCACCCTGCTGTATCCGACCGGGCCGGGCACCGGTGAGCTGCCGCTGGGCGCGGTGGAGTGCCCGGACGAGGGCGCCTCGCTGCGGCTGCTGCCGCCGGCGCCGGGGGGTGTGCGGGCGTATGCGCTCGCCGTGGAGCCGCGTTTCTCCGCGGTCTGGCTGGTGGCGGGCGGGGCCTTCGGCCCGGAGCAGCTCGCTGTGGTGCCGGGGCGTTGCTCGGGCGGGGTCTGGCTGGACCGGGCCGGGCGGATGCTGGCCCTGGACCGGGAGCTGGGCGGGCGGACCAAGGCGGTCGTGGTCGATCTGGAGCGGGGCGGCGAGGTGTCGCCGCTGCTGCAGATCGCGGCGGACAGCGACGACCGGCTGCTGCTCGCCGACCCGGACAGCGGGCTGATCCTGGTCGGCTCGGACGCGCCCAGCCCCGGGCAGGAACGGTTGGGCTGGGGTGTCCTCGGCAGCACGCTGCCGGTGCGCTTCCCGGAGAGCCTGCGGGTGCCGGAGTGCCCGGACTGCGTGGTGACGCCGTTCGCCGTCCAGCCCGGGCAGGTGCTGGTGCCGGAGAGCTGCGGGGTGGCGCTGCGGATCGACGGTCCGCTCGGCAGCTGGGTGGGCGCCTGGCGGCCGAGAGCGCGCAGGATGTGTCATCTCCCGGCGCCGGAAGGGTGGTTGGCCGGCGCCGGGTTGTGGACGCAGGACGGGGTGCTGCGGCTGCCGTACGCCACGGGGGAGGCCCCGTGCGGCGTGGCGGCGGTGGCGGTGCCCTGGGGGGAGACGGGGGGTTCGGGGGAAACGGGGGGAGCGGGGATGACGGGGGAGTACGGGGGGCCGGGGGACGCGGGCCCGGGGGATCCGGTTCTTCATGACGGCGCGGCTGCCGGGGCGTCGGGTACGCCCGGGGAGCCGGCGGAACCGGACCCTCCGGGACCTGTCGTGGCCCGCCCGGTGCCCCTTCAACAGGCCCCGTTGGCACGGCTTGTAACGAACTAGCACCGGTCGGTGTGCCCGCCTGGAAACGCCCCGTGGTGCGCCCGATAAAATCGCCGCGCTGTAGAAAGATCATGTTGACGGGGTGAATTCTTCCGATGAGCGACGCCAGCACGTCCCAGCCGCTGTCCGCCGACCTTCAGGAAACGGACGGCCACGGCAAGCACCGCGGTCATGTCTCGGGGCAGGACAGCGAGACGGCCCCCAGCGGCCGGCACCGCAAGCCGGAGCCTGCCGAGACGGCGGCCTGACGGGAGCAGTAGGTAGCCAGGGGGCTCGCCAGTTGGCTGGTGGGCCCCCTTCTTCATGCCCTGCCCGGTGGCATGTCACGTACCGCCCTTCAGCGCTATGTGACATATCACTGGCGCTTCAGCCCCAGCACCTCCGCCGCCGCGAACGTCTCCCCCGCCGGTCGCCCCGCATAGTGCGGGGTGAGCGCGGCGTCGAGTTCGTCGTAGCTGAAGGTGTCCTGCTTGCTGTCGAACTTGGCCTGGACGCGCGGTCGTTCGACGATCGCGACCATGCCGCCGTGCACGACGAGCAGCTGGCCGTTGATCCGTTCGGCGGCCGGGGAGGCCAGGTAGCCGACGAGCGGGGCGACGTGCTCGGGTGCGAGGGGGTCGAGGCCCTCGGCGGGCTGCTCGAAGCCGGCGAAGACGTCCTCGGTCATCCGGGTGCGGGCGCGCGGGCAGATCACGTTGGCGGTCACGCCGTACTTGGCGAGGGCGAGGGCGGTGGAGGTGGTGAGGCCGACGATGCCGCCTTTCGCGGCCGCGTAGTTGGGCTGGCCCGCGGAGCCGGCGAGGAAGGCCTCGGAGGAGGTGTTCACGATCCGGCCGTAGACCTTCTGGCCGCCCGCCGCCTTGGACCGGTCCCGCCAGTGCGCCGCCGCGAAGTGGGTGGTGTTGAAGTGGCCCTTGAGGTGGACCCGGATCACCGAGTCCCACTCGTCCTCGGTCATGGAGAAGACCATGCGGTCGCGCAGGATCCCGGCGTTGTTGACGAGGATGTCCAGCTTTCCGTAATGGGCTGTCGCGAGCGCGAGAAGGTCTCGCGCCTGTGAGAAGTCCGCGACATCGCCGGTGTGGGCGACCGCCCTGCCGCCCGCCGCGCGGATCTCCTCGGCGACCTGCTCGGCGGGTGCCGTGGAGGCCGCCCCCGAGCCGTCCCGGCCCGGCTGGCCGAAGTCGTTGACGACGACGGCCGCGCCCAGCCGGGCCAGTTCGAGTGCCTCGGCCCGGCCCAGGCCCCGGCCGGCCCCCGTGACGACGGCGGTCAGCCCTTCCAGCGGCCTCTCCTGCATACGGCGGCCCCTCAGATCTCTATGCAGGTACGCAGGGCGGTGCCCGTGCGCATCTGGTCCAGGGCCTCGTTGATCTCCGCCAGCGGCACCCGGTGGGTGATCAGGCCCTCCAGGTCGATCCGGCCCGCCCGCCACAGGGCGATCGTCCGTTCATAGGAGCGGACCACGTCCCCGCCGCCGTACATGGACGGCAGGATCCGCTTCTCGTCGAAGAACAGCTCGAACATGTTGAGCTGGAGGAAGTCGTCCATGGCGCCCGCGCCGACGACCACCAGGGTGCCGCCGCGCCGGGTGTTCTCGTACGCGGTGCGGGCGGTGGCGGACCTGCCGACGACCTCGAAGACGTAGTCGAAGCCCTCGCCGGCGGTGACCTCCTGCTTGGCGCCGGGCAGTTCGTCGGGCGAGACCGCCCTCGTCGCCCCGAACCTGAGCGCCGACTCGCGCCGCGACTCGACCGGGTCGACGGCGACGATCTCGGCCGCGCCCTTGAGCCGCGCCCCCTGGATCGCCGAGATCCCGACACCCCCGCACCCGATGACGGCGACCGACGAACCGGCCTGCACATCGGCCGTGTTGAGGGCCGCGCCGAGCCCGGTGGTGACCCCGCAGCCGATCAGCGCGGCGATGTCGAAGGGCACGTCGTCCGGGATCGGCACCGCGCACCCGGCGTCGACCACGACCTCCTCGGTGAAGGTGCCGGTGCCCGCGAAGCCGAAGACGTCTTGGCCGGGGCGCCGGAAGTTGGGGGTGCCGGCGTTCATGAACCCGGCCAGGCACAGCTCGGTCTGCCCGCGCTTGCAGGCGGGACACGCCCCGCAGGCCGGCAGCCAGCAGACGACCACCCGGTCGCCGGGCTTCACCCGGGTGACGCCCTCCCCCACCTCCAGGACCTCGCCCGCGCCCTCGTGGCCCGGCACGAAGGGTCCCGGCTGCGGCAGCACCCCGCTCATGGCCGACAGGTCCGAGTGGCACAGCCCTGTGGCGCGCACCCGGATCCGCACCCTGCCGGGCCCGAATCCCACCGCCTCGACGTCGTCGAGGACGTCCAGCTTCTCCTGGCCGATCTCGTGCAGTACGGCTGCGCGCATGGTGCGGCTCCCCTCAACTGCTCAGCTGCTCAACTGATCAAGAGTGTTCGACGATCGTGTCGGCGAGGACGGGCGCGTCCTCCCGCTCGACGGCGCTCACGGCGACCCGGACGTCCCCGTCGCCCCGCCACATGCGGATCCGGAGCGTCTCCCCCGGGTACACCACCCCGGCGAACCGGGTCGTGTACGACCGCACCCGGCTCACGTCCCCGTCGAGCAGCGTGTCCACGACCGCCTTGAGCGTCATGCCGTAGGTGCACAGCCCGTGCAGGATGGGCCGGTCGAAGCCGGCGCGCTTGGCGAAGTCCGGGTCGGCGTGCAGCGGGTTGTAGTCGCCGGAGAGGCGGTAGAGCAGGGCCTGGTCCTCGCGGATCGGGCGTTCGACGGTCCGGTCGGGCTCGCCTGCGGGTGGGTCGAGCCGGGTCGAGGGGCCGCGGTCGCCGCCCCAGCCGCCCTCGCCGCGTACGAAGATCTGCGCGTCGTTGGTCCACAGCGGGCCGTCGGCGTCCGCGACCTCGGTGCGCATCACCAGGACGGCCGCCTTGCCCTTGTCGTAGACGGCGGCGATCCTGCCGGTGGCGGTGGCGGTGCCCGCGACCGGGATGGGGCGGTGCAGGGTGAGGGACTGGCCGCCGTGCAGCACCTTGGCGAGGTCGACGTCGATGCCGGGCATGGACAGTCCGCTGATCACCCCGGGCGAGCCGGCGCCCGCGACGGTGGCGAAGCTGGGCAGCACGTGCAGCCGGGTCTCCAGGGTGTAGCGCAGTTCGTCGGGGTCGGTGGCGGGGCGGCCCGCGCCGATGCCGAGGTGGTAGAGCTGGACGTCCCGGCGCTGCCAGCCGATCTCCCCGGACCGGGGTTCGGCGGCGAGGGCCTTGGCTGCGTCGATGGGCATACGGCTCCTGAGATGTCTCAAGACCTCGGCACGGCCGTCCGCACCGTCGGCCGCACCGAGGTCGTCCACGGGGCGGGCTAGGGGGTGTCCGGCGGATCACGTCGGCGTCGCGGCCCCCGGCACGCGCATCCGCCGCGCCAGATCCCGCTCGGCCCGGCCGGGAAGCGCCGTCTCTTCCAGCCGACCTGATCCGCCGGACCCTCCCTAGAACGCGTTCCAGTCCGGCGCACCTTGTATAGCCCAGCACTCGACACTTGTGAAGGCTCCTGACGTCGTGTCAGATGCGGCTCTGTCCGGCCATGACATTTGTCCTGCCCGCGGCCGTACATCCGCCTCTGCCGGACGGGCGTGCCCTTCCGTAGGGTCGTATCGCCGGACTGGAGTACGGATCGGGGGAGAACGAGATGTCGTGGCGGCAGCAGGTGAGGTGCCAGGCGGAGACCTGGCGGACGGCGCGGGCCCAGTGGCGGGAGGAGATGGAGCGCTTCAAGGAGAAGCAGAAGGCGGCCCGGAAGAACGGTGAGGTGCCCGAGCACGCGGGCCCGCCGCCTTCCGGGTTCGCCCTGCTCCCCTGGCTGCTGATGGGGATGGGCTCCCTGTCCAACCTGCTCCAGGGCAAGACGGCCAACCCGCTGATCGGCGGCTTCGGCCTGCTCGCCTTCAACTCCCTGTACATCTACGTGACCTTCCGCTCCTTCCGCAAAGAGGCCCGGCAGGCCACCTCCACCCGCGTCGCCCTGGTGCTGATGGGCCTGCTCACCACCGGCCTGGCCCTCGGCTACGGCGGCAACTGGCTGATGTTCTTCCCGCTGCTGGGCCTCGCCGCGGGCGCGGTGCTGCGCGGGCCCTGGCTGGGCCGTGCCGGGATCCTGCTCGCCTGCTTCGCGGGCGCGGTCTCCTGGTACCGGGACGGCTCCGACGCCATCACCATCGCCTACGGCACCTTCCTGTCGACGATGATCACCGCCGCGATCCTCTCCCTCTCCGAGGCCGTGCGGGAACTGCGCGCCGCCCGCGAGGAGCTGGCCCGGCGGGCGGTCGAGAAGGAGCGGCTGCGCTTCTCCCGGGACCTGCACGACCTGCTCGGCCACACCCTCTCGGTGATCGTCGTGAAGTCGGAGGCGGCCCGGCGGGTCGCGCCCCGTGACCTGGACGCGGCGCTGTCGCAGATCTCCGACATCGAGTCGGTCGGCCGGCAGGCGCTGACCGAGATCCGGGAGGCGGTGACCGGCTACCGGGAGGGCAGCCTGGCCGCCGATCTCGCCCGGGCCCGCTCGGCCCTCAAGGCGGCGGCCATCGAGCCGGTGGTCCGGCAGTCAGGGGCGCCGCTCGCCCCGCAGACCGAGACGCTGCTCGGCTGGGTGGTGCGCGAGGCGGTCACCAACGTGGTCCGGCACAGCGACGCCACGTGCTGCGAGATCACCGTCGACAGCGCCGCCGGGCGGGCCCGGCTGACGGTCACCGACGACGGCTCGGGCACGGTGGCCGCCGAGCCCTGCCGGGAGGGCATCGGCGGCACCGGCCTGAAGGGGCTGACCGAGCGCCTCGCGGCGGCGGGCGGCTCCCTCAGCGCCGGCCCGGCGCCGCGCGGCGGCTTCACGGTCACCGCGGAACTCCCCACCGAGGCGCTGGAGCTGCTGGCCTCGACGGCTCACACGGCTCCTACGGCTCCTACGGCTCCTACGGCGCCCACGGCGAGCTGACGACCCAGCTCACGTCGTCGGTCCACGAGGTGGCGCTGTCCCAGGCGTTGGAACCGCCGTCGCTCGCTATGTAGAGGTTGTAGTTGTAGTGGCGGAGGTATTTCGTCGGGTAGTTGTACGAGGCGAAGGACGTGCCCGTGCCGCTCTTGCCGGTCGTCGGACAGAAGGTGGCGTCCTGCCGATACGTGGTGGTGCCGTCCATGGGCTGCCGGTAGATCTTGTAGTTGTAGTGCCGCAGGTAGTCGCCGGGGTAGTTCTGGGACTCGAAGGAGACGCAGGAGCTGTCGGCGAGGCCGGGGCGGACGATCCAGGTGGCGTCGCCCTTGTCGAGGGCGGAGCTGCTGGAGGTGATGGCGGACAGCACGCCGGCGTTGTTCTGGTGGCGCACGTAGTCGGCGGTGCAGCAGGACGTCGTGGCCTTCAGGGAGATCTCCGAGGCGGAGCCGAGGGTGCCGGTGGAGCCGGTCGCACCGCCGTAGCCGACGGAGACGATGTTGGACTGGACGGTGTCGTCGGCTGCGTCGGTCGGGATGCCGGAGGTCATCACGCCCTCGAAGAACGAGCCGATGGAGCCGTTGCTGTTGTCGCCGCCGGTGCCGAGGACGATCGCGCCCTCCTGGTGCATCGGCGAGTAACCGCTGCTGGTGCTGGGCTCACTGCCGGAATAGGTGGTGGTGAGACCGCCGGACTGCGCGTTTCCCCATTTCAGTGCGAAATGGTCCTGCCCGTTGTTCTTCAGCAACGCGGTGACGAACGGTATCGCGCCGGTGCCCGTGTTGGACGAGTTGGTGCTGTAGCCGAGGTTGGACTCGAACAGCCCGTTCTCCAGGTCCGCCTGCACCCAGGGGCCGGAGCCGTAGCAGGGCGAGAACCAGCACTCGGTGCCGAAGTTGATGGCGTCCATGTGGCCGTTGCCGGTGTCCTTGTTGTTGGTCTCGGCGTTGCCGTAGTCGAAGCAGCAGCTGCCGTTCACATGGGTGCCGGAGGTGACCATGTACATCCCCTCGGCGGCGCCGTTGGTGGCGACTCCCGAGGTGGCGTCGTTGCGGTAGCCCATGCCGGCCGAGATCTCCAGGCCGTAGACCTGGTGCCCGCCGACGGTCACCGGCAGCGCGTCCGCCGGAGACCCGACATCGGCCGCGCCGGCCCCGCCCGCACCCTCGACCGTGAGGTCGTTGTGCTTGCTGGACTGGTCGTAGATCCTGGTGATGATGCAGGTCGTACCGGCGCAGAAGGAGTTCTGCGCGGCCGCGTTGGCGTAGCCGCCGGTGGCCAGCAGGCCGATGTTGGCCGTGGCGCCGTCCGAGGCGCGCTGCACCTGGTAGAGGGAGCCGCTGTACGACGAGTACAGCGCCCGGACCATGCTGTGCGCGGCGACGCACGGGGTGCCGGCGGCGGCGTAGACGTCACAGGGCAGCGAACTCGCGGCGGCCGCCTCGGGCGCGCCGGCCCCGACGACCAGCGCGGCGACGGTCGCGAACGCCGCGAGCGCGGACAGCACGGCTCTCCTGAAGCGCGGCGGACAGGAGCGCAGGACTCGTACAGGCACTGAGAACACGGTGCACCTCTTCTTGGTTCCTCGTAGGGCGGTGCGGGTTCTTGCCGTCCGGTATCCCGAACGTCGTTCGATCGAAATACCGAACCCATTCAGCTGTCGAAATACCGACCATTCACCGATCATTCGGGGAATTGCAGAGGCGATTGTTTGAGCACGGTCAACCGCCGTCAAGACCTGCGGCGCGGAACAATAACCACTCTTTAACCTCGGTCGTTTATGAGGGTCCGCCGGCTTGCCGACGGACCCTTTGTGGTGAGTGCCGGTGGGGATTGCCCAGGTGCGGGCCGCAGGCGGCTGTGCAGGAGGCCCGGGCTCGGCGACCGCAGCAGACCTCGGGCCGCGCCCGGTCGCTCACGATCGCCATCTGACCCTGCCGGGCCCAGCATCCGAGCGGTCCACGCGGGCGGTGGACCACCGCTAGCCGGCGGAGCGGAAGATGGGCCAGCCGACCTCCGTGACCAGGTCGTCGTCGCCGGCCACGTCGAGGGGGCTGCGCAGGTAGTACTCGCGCAGCGGGCCGTCGACACCGATCTCGTGGCGTGCGGTGTAGGTGCCCAGGTCACCGTAGGTGAGATCGATGGTGTGCAGGGGTCCGCGGTGGACGGCGACCGCCAGTTCCGCGCCGGGCACGACCAGTGCATCGACCCGGCCGACCGGGCGGGCATCGCCCTCGACAGGGACGAACACGAGCGCCTCACCGCGCTCGTCCTGGAGCAGATCGTTGGCGAACAGCCCGCCCATCGGGCCGGTGCGGCGCAGTCCCCGGGCCGTGGCGAAGCCGTGCAGCTCGCCGAGGGCGCCCTGCCACCAGCTCACCGCGTCCTGTCGGTCGACGACCGCACGGATCCCGATCGCCGGCTGCTCGCGGACCGTGCGGTACTCGATGGCCGAACCGTGCTTCGGGCGGGCCAGCAGCTCGCGCAGCGATTCGACGGCGCTCCGGGCCTGTTCGAGCCGGTCCTCCAAACGTGCGAGATGCGCACTGATCAGCTCGTTGCGCGTGCTCACGTCCTCTGCGGCCAGCACGGCCTTCACATCCGCCACCGGCATGTCCAGGTCGCGCAGGCGCAGGATCACCTGTGCCGTGGGCACCTGGTCCAGGGAGTAGTACCGGTAGCCGGTGCCCCGGTCGACATCGGCCGGCGCGAGCAACCCCACCTCGTGGTAGTGCCTCAGCGTCTTGACGCTCAGATGGGTCACACGGGAGAACTCGCCGATCGTCAGGCCTGTGTCCATGGCGCCAGTGTCAACCCTCCCCCTGCCGGAGGGTCCAGCAGAAGGCCCCGGTTGACTCTCCCGTGAAGGTACGGCCCAACGTTTGCAGCGTGCACCGCACAGTGCCGAGGTCATCGAAGGAGCCCCCATGAACACCATCGACCAGCCGGCTGTACTGCCCGACGTCGTCGCCGCCCACATCGCGGCGGTCAACGCCTTCGACACGGACGCCATCATGGCGACCTTCTCCGACGATGCCCTGGTCAACGACGCGCGCCGCGAATTCGTCGGTACCGCCTCGATCCGCGCCTGGGCGCGCCGCGAACTGGTCGACGACAAGGTCACCATGGACGTGACCGAGGTCGCGCGCCACGGCACCGTGACGATCGTGCGGGCACGCTACGACGGCGAGTACGACAAGACGAACCTGCCCGACGAGCTGGTGCTCACCAACTACCTCACCGTCGCCGACGGCAAGATCACCTCACTGATCATCGTGCACAACGAGCCGACTCCCTACTGAAGGCAGTCCCTCGGGCCGGCGTCGACAGCAAGCACGAGGGCTGCGAAGAGATCCGCATCCTGCGCGACCAGAGCGACGCCGACCATGTCACGGGTCTGACCCAGTGGACGGAGGCGCACAACTGCACCGACTGTCTCGCCTGGCGCACCGCACACGGCTTCACCTCCACCTTCGAGGCCATGCTCACCCGCCCCATGGTGATCCACCACTACGACGAGATCTACCAGGGCCAGGGCATCGCAGCGCGCTGAGAGCCCTGGTCAGGACGGGACAGCCGGCCGTCTACCATCGCACCGCGGCCGGTCTTTCCCAGCACACGGCCGGTGCCCTTGGAGGAAACGTGCCTACCGCAGATGAGCTGATCAGCCCCGACAGCGTCCGCCGCCTGGCCGCCATCCTCCAGGAGGCCTCTTCCGGAAACTCCGACTGGCAACGCGTTGCCGGCAGCCAGTCGGCACTCGGCACCCTCGGCCTCAGCGAGCGGGCCCGGACGGTGAGCGACGCCGTCCTGGCCGACTGCGACGGCGACTACGAGAAGCTGGCACACGCGGTACGCAAGGCCCTGATCAGCCCGGACCTGACCGGTTGGATGATCTGGCCCGTCACCGAAGCCGTCGCCACTGCGGCCACCGAATCCGGCGCCGACCGGCACTTCGACGACGGCCTCCACCTGCTCGCGCAGCTCACGCCCCGCCTGACGGGCGAGTTCGCGCTGAGGACCTTCCTCAACGCAGACCTGGAGCGCACCCTGGCAACCGCACGAACGTGGACCGACTCCCCGGATCCGGCCGTGCGGCGGCTGGCGAGCGAGGGCACCCGCCCCAGACTCCCCTGGGCGCGGCAGGTCCCCGAGCTCAACCGCAGGCCCAAGGCCACCGTCCCCCTGCTGGACAGGCTCCGCACGGACAGCTCGCAGGTGGTGCGCCGCTCGGTGGCCAACCACCTCAACGACATCTCCCGTCTCGACGCCGGCCTGGCCGCCGAGGTCGCCGCGCGGTGGATGCACAACCCGGTGTCCACCACGCCGGCCCTGGTGCGGCACGCCATGCGCACGCTCGTCAAGAAGGGCGAGCCGGCGGCGCTGGAGCTGGTCGGTTTCCACGGCAGCCGCGACGATCTCGAAGTGGTGGGACCGCTGGCGGAGGAGACCGAGATCTCCATGGGCGGGACCCTCGTCTTCTCGGCACGCGTCACGAACGCCTCCGACCAGCCGGTCTCCCTGGCCATCGACTACGTCATCCACCACATGAAGGCGAACGGGAAGCAGGCGCCCAAGGTCTTCAAGCTGGCGAAGCGCGGCCTGGCACCCGGCGAGTCGGCCGAGCTGACGCGCAGCCATTCGTTCCGCCCCATCAGCACGCGCGTCTACTACCCGGGGGCCCACGCCGTGCAGCTTCAGGTCAACGGTCACCAGTTCGACAAGGTGGACTTCAGGCTCGTGGAGGCCGAAGAGGCATCGTGACCGCTTCCGCACGAGGCTCGCCGGATGGCAGTCGCCGCCGGCGACACAGTGCCGCACACAGACATGTCGGGCCGGTCGATCGTGCTGTTGCGACTGCCCTGCCTCGCCGTGTCGAGCGTCTTCGCCCTCATGCGGCCGCTTCCCCTGATCGCCCGTTGGACGACGCCCCTCGTGAAAGCCCGAGGCTACGCTTGGGCTGTGCACGAGCCTGCGAACGAGATGCCCCGGGACCACCGGCCAGCCAAGTCCATCAGGGTGCTGCTCGCCGAGGACCAGGGGATGATGCGCGGGGCTCTCGCCTTACTGCTCGGGATGGAGCCGGACATCGAGGTGGTCGCCCAGGTCGGGACGGGCGACGCGATCACGGACGCCGCGTTGGTCCACCGGCCCGACGTGGCCCTCCTCGACATCGAACTGCCGGGCATCAGCGGCCTGGACGCGGCGGCGGAGCTGCGCGAGCAGGCGCCGGACTGCCGGGTGCTGATCCTCACCACCTTCGGCCGGCCCGGATATCTGCGCCGGGCGATGGAGGCGGGGGCGGCCGGGTTCCTCGTCAAGGACGGGCCGGTGGAGGAACTGGCCCAGGCGATCCGGCGGGTGCTCACCGGGGAGACCGTGGTCGACCCGGCGCTTGCCGCGGCCGCGCTCAGCGCCGGGCCGAACCCGCTCACCGCCCGCGAGTGCGACGTACTGAAGGCGTCGGTGGACGGCGCGACCGTCGCCGACATCGCGGCGAAGCTGCATCTGTCGGAGTCGACGGTCCGCAACTACCTCTCCGCCGCGATCGGCAAGACCGGCACCCGCAACCGCGCGGAGGCGGTCCGGGAGGCCCGGCAGCGGGGGTGGCTGTGACCTCCCGGCAGGTCGGCCGCAGGCGTTACTTCGTCACCTCCGCCGACTGGTAGGCCGTGCCCTGCGGGGCCACGCAGACGAACCAGTTCGCCGTCGGGAAGCCGCCGACCGCGCGGATCGCGTTTCCGTCGTCGTGTGCCGAGACGCCCACGGCGGGGCGGGCCACGCTGGTCCGCCCGTCCTTCCAGTCGCAGGTGACCTCCTGGGCGGTCTTGGCGACCATGCCGATCACCAGCCGCCCCGAGCTCGCGGGGTCGGACGAGAACCGGGTCGCGATGGACTCCAGGTCCGTGCCGGCGTAGGACTCCAGTGTGCGGACGGTGTTGAACATGACCTGCTGGACGTGCTCCTCACCCCAGCCCCGGGTCGCGAAGAACGAGATCTTGCCGATCAGATCGGCGGGCTTGCGGGCATCCGCCGGCTTCAGCCCCAGTTCGGCCATGCGGTCGAACTGCCGGGCCGCCTCGGACTCGTTGCGCGGTGCTCCCCACACCTGGACGCTGACGCTCCACTCCTTGCCTTGGTAGGTCCCCCGTGCCAGCTCGGTCCGCTGCGGCTCGTACACATGCCGTGCCTCGGGAGACGCCGGGTGTGCCGCAACCTGTGTCCGGTGGTGCTCCCCGGGCAGCCCGGCGAACGCCAGCGTCGCTCCCGCCGATCCGCCCAGCACCACCACCGCCGTGGCCGCCGTCACCGCCCAGCGCCGGGACCGGCGCCGCCGGCCGCCGCGCATCACCGCCTGGACGGGGGCTATACCGATCTCGACCCCGTCCGCGGCGTCCGCGAGGAGGAGGGCGATGTCCGACTCCGTCTGTGTCATGCCGTGGTTCTCCCGGTTCCCGCTCATCAGCCACGCCCTCCCTGCGTCACCATCTCGGCCAGTCCCGGTATGGCACGGAGTTTCGCGATCCCCTTGGCCGCGTTGCTCTTGACCGTGCCCACCGAGCAGCCCATCGCCTCCGCCGCCTGGGTCTCCGTCAGGTCCTCCCAGTAACGCAGCACCACCGCCTCCCGCTGCCGTGGCGGCAGTTGGGCGAGCGCCTTGAGCAGGGCGCTGCGGTCATCGGCCTGGGCGATCCGGTCCCCCGTGTCCGGCACCTCGCGCACCAGGCCCGAGTCGTCCTTCGGCGCGAGGAACTCCTTGAGTTTCCTTCTGTGCCTGCGTGCGTGCGCGTTGATCATCACGCGCCGCACATACGCCTCCGGCTCGTCGGCCGAGCCGACCCTCCGCCAGGCCACGAAGACCTGTTCGAGCGTCGACTGGACCAGGTCCTCGGCGGCGTGCTGCTCCCCCGTGAGGAGAAATGCCGTACGCATCAGCCGCGGCCAGCGGCCGATCATGAAGCTCTGGAACTCCTCGTTCCGAGCGTCCTCCCGCTCCCCCATGGGCACCTCCTAGATGTAAAGAGGAGTCCACGAGCCCCCCGGACCGTTGCCCGCCGCGCCAGAAATTCCCGGCCGACTTCGCGGAACGGCCGACTTCGCGGAACGGCCGACTTCGCGGAGCCGCCCACTTCCGGAGCCGCCGACTTCGCGGAACCGCCCACTTCCGGAGCCGCCTACTTCGCGGCGACCTTCCGGCGCGGCAGCCACAGCAGCATCAGCACCGCCCCGGCCAGCAGCACCCCGGTGCTGGTGCGGAAGGCGGCGGCGTACCCCTGCGTCAGGGCGGCCGCCCCGCCTTCCCCGCCCGTCCGGGCCGCCGCGATCGTCGACATCACCGCGAGCCCCAGCGAACCGCCCATCGTGCGCGAGGTGTTGACCAGTCCGGAGAGCAGCCCGGCCTCGGCCGGCGCGGCTCCGGACGTGGCCAGCGCGGCCAGCGGGGTCGCGGCCAGGCCCGCGCCGAGCATCATCAGGATCCCGGGGAACATGATGGCCGTCGTATAGGCGCCGTGCGGGCCCATCGTCGACTGCCAGGTGAACCCGGTCGCCGCGACCAGGGTGCCGGTCACGGCCACCGTCCGCGTCCCGGCCCGCCGCATCAGCCGCGGCGCCGTCTTGGAGCCGACGAGCACCGCGACCGAGCTGGGCACCAGGGCGAGACCGGCCTCCAGCGGGGTGTAGCCGAGGACGTTCTGGGCGTAGAGCGTCATGAAGTACCACATGCAGAACATGGCCGAACCGGACACCAGCATGGCCGCGTTGGCCGAGGCCACCGAGCGCCGGCCCAGCAGTCCGAGCGGCATCAGCGGAGCCGCCGTACGCGCCTCGACGTACAGGAACAGACCGAGCAGCGCGAGTCCGGCGACGAGCGGGAGCAGGGTCCGGGCCGCTTTCCAGCCGGCCCCCTCGGTCTGCGAGATGCCGTACGCCAGGGTCCCGAGGCCCGCTGTCACCAGCAGTGCGCCGGGCAGGTCGAGGCGCCGGCCGTCCCCGGTCCGGCTCTCCGCCAGCCACAGCACGGACCCGGCGAGGACCAGCGCGCCCACCGGCACGTTGATCAGCAGCACCCAGCGCCAGGACAGCACGTCCACCAGCACCCCGCCGACCAGTCCGCCGGCCGCGCCGCCCCCGGCGCCGACCGCCGTCCAGGTGGCGATCGCCCGCGCCCGGGCGGGCCCCTCCGGCACGGCGGCCGTGAGCAGGGTCAGCGTCGAGGGTGCGAGGACCGCCGCGCCCAGACCCTGCACGGCCCGGGCGAGCAGCAGTTGCCAGCCGTCCTGGGCGAGCCCGCCGCCGAGCGAGGCCAGCGTGAACAGGCCGAGCCCGACCAGGAACATCCGCTTGCGGCCGTACAGGTCGCCGGCCCGCCCGCCGAGCAGCATGAACCCGGCGAAGGCGATGGCGTACGCGTTCACCACCCTCCCCCAGAGGGGGGATCCCCAGCAAAAGCAAGGAGCTCAGCCCGAGGCCGGCGCGCATCGACGGGAGCGCCACGTTCACCACGGACACGTCGAGCACGACCAGGAACTGCCCGGCGCACGCGAGTGACACCACCAGCCAGGTGGGGGGCGCGGTACGGCGGGATATGTGCGAGGTGTCCGCGGCTTCGAGCATGGGCGTCATGCTCTCAAGCCGGTTACGGTCCTTGCATCGGCATTTCGACCCACCCGGCCCTCGGTCCCCGGTCCCCGACCCTCGGTCCCCGGTCTCCGGTCCCCGGTCGTACGGCCTACTCCGCCCGCCGGAAGAGCGTCACCACCGCCGCCCCGCCCAGTCCGATGTTGTGCGCGAGCCCCACCCGGGCCCCGGGCACCTGCCGGTCGCCGGCCGCGCCGCGCAGCTGCCACACCAGTTCGGCGGTCTGCGCGAGCCCGGTCGCGCCCAGCGGATGCCCCTTGGAGATGAGCCCGCCGGACGGGTTCACCACCCAGCGCCCGCCGTACGTGGTCGCACCGGACTCCACGAGTTTGCCCGACTCTCCGACGGCACACATGCCGAGCGCCTCGTACGTCAGCAGCTCGTTGACCGAGAAGCAGTCGTGCAGTTCCACGACGTCGACGTCCTCGATGCCGAGGCCGGCGCGGTCGTACACCTGCCGGGCCGCCGCCCGGGACATCGGCTGTCCGACGACGTCGATGCACGAGCCGGACGCGAAGGACTCCCCGGTGTCGGTCGTCATCGCCTGCGCGACGATCTCGACCAGCCCGGTGAGGCCGCGCCGTTCGGCGAACCGTTCGGAGACGACCACGGCCGCCGCCGCGCCGTCGGAGGTGGGCGAGCACTGGAGTTTGGTGAGCGGGCGGTGGACGGTGCGGGCGGCGAGGATGCCGGCGACGTCGTACACGTCCTGGAACTGGGCGTACGGGTTGTCCGCGGAGTGCCGGTGGTTCTTGGCGGCCACGGCGGCGAGCTGTGCCTCGGTCGTGCCGTACCGCTCCATGTGCTCGCGGGCCGCGTCACCGAAGATCTGCGCGGTGGGCGGGGTCATCTCGAAGCCGTGCCGGGC
The DNA here is from genome assembly GCF_002217755.1 of Streptomyces hyaluromycini. GTDB lineage: Bacteria > Actinomycetota > Actinomycetes > Streptomycetales > Streptomycetaceae > Streptomyces > Streptomyces hyaluromycini. Next base: position 768,571 of record NZ_BCFL01000018.1, read on the forward strand.
GGCCATGATGCCGTAGTGCCGGGCGACCGGCGAAGTGGAGAAGTCGCCGCCGTCGGCTCCGCCCCCGAGCGCGCCCTTCTTCATCTTCTCGAAGCCGAGGGCCAGGACGCAGTCGGCCGCCCCGCCCTCGACCAGCTGGCGGGCCAGCATCAGAGCGGTCGCGCCGGTGGCGCAGTTGTTGTTGACGTTGTAGACGGGGACGCCGGTGAGACCCAGTTCGTAGGCGGCGCGCTGGCCGGCGGTGGAGGGCTGGAAGCAGTAGCCGACGGGAACCTGTTCCACCTCGCCGTACGTGATCCCGGCGTCGGCGAGCGCGGAGCCGCCGGCTTCCCGGACCATGTCCCAGTACTGCCAGTCACGACTCTCGGGCTTCTCGAACTTGGTCATTCCGACCCCGGCGACATACGCCTTCACAGCAGCCATGACGCCGGAGACTAGAACACGTTCCACAAACAGACCAGACACTGACGGCGGATCAGAAACCCATGGGACGGTCAAGGATTCGTTAGCAGCTCGAAGCAACGGAATAGTTGCCTGTGCATACGAGGTTTACCCACCACTTATCCGATGCGCATGCACGAGTCCTGACCTCGACCCGCTTCTCTTTCCGCTACTCCTCCCGCTCTTCCCGTCACTCTCTCGGCCCGGAGGCCCCACTCAATGACGCACACGACGACCGACCAGCCCGCCCGGGGCGCGAGCGGGGCCGTGGTCCCGGTCCTCGCCTTCGCGGGCATCGTGGTCGCGGTGATGCAGACCCTGCTCGTTCCGGTCATCAAGGACCTCCCGCAGCTGCTGGGCACCGAGCCCAGCAACGCCACCTGGGTCCTGACCTCGACGCTGCTGTCGGGCGCCGTGGCCACCCCGATCATGGGCCGCCTCGGCGACCTCTACGGCAAGCGGCGGATGCTGGTCCTGAGCCTCGCCGTGATGGTGGTCGGCGCGCTGGTCAGCGCCCTCACCAGCGACCTGCTCACGATGATCGCCGGCCGCACCCTCCAGGGCTTCGCCATGGGCGCGATCCCGCTGGGCATCGGCCTGATGCGCGACATGCTGCCGCGCGAGAAGCTCGGCTCGGCGATGGCCCTGATGAGCTCCTCGATCGGCGTCGGCGGCGGCCTCGCGCTGCCCGCCGCGGCCCTGGTCGCGCAGCACATGGACTGGCACGCCCTGTTCTACGGCGCGGCCGGCCTCGGCGTGCTCTCCATAGCCCTGACCCTCCTGGTCGTACCGGAGTCCCCGATGCGCGCGGAGGGGTCCTTCGACGTGCCCGGCGCGATCGGCCTGTCGGCCGGTCTGGTGCTGCTTCTGCTGCCCATCACCAAGGGCAGCGACTGGGGCTGGTCGTCCGGCACCACGCTGGGCCTGTTCGCCGCCTCGGTGGCCGTCCTGCTGCTGTGGGGCGTGTTCGAGCTGCGCCACTCGGCCCCGCTGGTCGACCTGCGCACCACGGCCCGCCCGGCCGTGCTCTTCACCAACCTCGCCTCGATCATGGTCGGCGTCAGCTTCTACGTCGTCTCGCTGGTCCTGCCGCAGCTGCTCCAGCTGCCGAAGGCCACCGGCTACGGCCTCGGCCAGTCGATGGTCACCGCCGGTCTGCTGGTCGCGCCGCTGGGCCTGACGATGATGTTCACGGCCCCCGTCTACGCCCGGCTGTCCGCCAAGTACGGGCCCAAGACCACCCTGATCCTCGGCATGCTGATCATCGCCATCGGCTACGGCGCCGGTCTCGGCCTGATGAGCGCGCCCTGGCAGAGCCTGGTCATCGCGGTCGTCCTCGGCGCCGGCATCGGCCTCGCATACTCCTCCCTCCCGGCCCTGATCGTCGGCGCGGTCCCGGCGTCCGAGACGGGCGCGGCGAACGGCCTCAACACGCTGATGCGGTCCATCGGTACGTCCGTGTCCAGCGCCGTCATCGGGATGGTGCTGGCCAACACGGCGAACCACGTCGGCGGTGTCGCCGTCCCGACCATGCACGGCTTCCGGGTCTCGTTCCTGATCGCCACGGGAGCGGTGGCGGTGGGTCTGGTGCTCGCCCTGCTGCTGCCGAAGCGGAGCCGGCCGGCCGAGGTCGCCCAGCACACCCAGCTGCGGGCCAGCAGCCAGGAGGAGGCCGCGCTCGCCAACGCCGAAGACGTGCTGCGGGGCTTCCGCGGCCGCGTCTTGGACGCCGCGGGCGGGCCGGTGGCCCGTGCCAAGGTGACCCTGATCGACCGGCGGGGGCGGCAGGCGGGGGCGACGCTGTCCGCCGAGGACGGCACGTACGCGCTCGCGGTGCCGGCCGAGGGGGCGTACGTGCTGGCCGCGAAGGCGGCGGGCCACGGTCCGCTCGCCTCGTCGGCGACGCATGCCGGGGACGACCGCGCGGTCGACCTGGACCTGGCGCTGCCCGGGGAGACGGTCAACGCGTAACACTCCGTGGGGGCGGCCGCGAGTATGACGCGGCCGCCCCGCACTTGCTGCGGGACCCGAGCGCTCCGCTGCGAAGTGCCGCGATGTGTCGTCTGCCGTGTGCGGCACCATCGTGGCTGGTCGCGCAGTTCCTCCCCCAGCCTTCGGCCGGGGGTACCCCCAGCGCCCCTTCGGGGCGCTGCCGGACCCGCGTCAGCCCGCGGCGGCGCGCTCCCCGGACGGGCGCCGGCGGTGGGCAGGGTCGGTCAGGGACGGCGGCTGCCAGACGCCGTCGGCCCGGTAGAGGTCGGTGCCGGGGGCCACGATCTCGTCGATGCGGTCGAGCACTTCGTCGTCGAGGACCAGCTCGGCCCCCTTGAGCAGCGCGGTGAGCTGGTCCATCGTGCGCGGGCCGATGATCACCGACGTCACGGCCGGGTGCACCAGCGGAAAGGCGACGGCCAGCTCCGGCAGGGTGCAGCCCACCTCCTCGGTGAGGGCGACGAGCTGCTCGACGGCCGCGTACTTCGCGGCGTTGCCGGGGATCGCGGGGTCGAAGCGCTGCGGGAAGCGCTTGGCCCGGCCGGTGGTGAGGTCGACGGGCCGGCCCTCGCGGTGGGCGCCGGAGAGGAAGCCCGAGGCGAGCGGCGACCAGGTCAGCACGCCCATGCCCAGGCGCTGCGCGGTGGGCAGCACGGCCCGTTCGATGCCGCGGGCGAGAACCGAGTACGGCGGCTGCTCCGTGCGCATCCGCATCAGCCCGCGCCGCTCCGCCACGTGGTGCGCCTCGACGAGGTCCTCGGCGGGGAACGTGGAGCAGCCGAACGCCCGGATCCTGCCCGCCGTCACCAGGTCGCCGAGGACGGACAGGGTCTCCTCGATGTCGGTGGTGTGGTCGGGGCGGTGCACCTGGTAGAGGTCGATCCAGTCGGTGTCCAGCCGCCGCAGGCTGTCCTCGACGGCCTTGAGGATCCAGCGGCGCGAGTTGCCGCTGCGGTTGCGGCCCTCCCCCAGCGGAAAGTGCACCTTCGTGGCGAGCACCACGTCGTCGCGCCTGCCCTTGAGCGCCTTGCCGACGATCTCCTCGCACTCACCGGCCGAGTACATGTCGGCGGTGTCCACGAAGTTGATGCCGGCGTCGAGTGCGGCGTTGATGATGCGGGCGCCGTCCTCGTGGTCGGGGTTGCCGAGGCCCCCGAACATCATCGTGCCCAGACAGTGGGTGCTGACCTCGATGCCGGTCTTGCCGAGGACGCGATAGCGCATGCCGGTGCTCCGTCACAGGTGGGGTGGGTTGGCGGCGTCAGTGTAGGTCTTGGAGTGCACTTGAAAGCCAGCTCCCGCGGCCAACTTCGGTGACACACACCGGGCTTGGAGACCGTGGCGCGCTCCGACGCCTCCCGGGCACCGCGACACGGGGCGTGCCGGCGGTGCCGCCGCACACCCCGGTCGGCCGGCCGACGGAGCGGGTGCGGCAGCATGGAGGTCCGGACAGTCGAACGAGTGAATGAGTGAAAGGACGCCCATGACCGCGGCAGCCCCCAAGCCCGAGATCCTGGCCGCGTTCGAGGCGGCGAAGGGGTTCATGCCCGTCGGCGAGGGGCTCGCGTTGTACGCGGCCGCCGTCGAGGCGGGGCGGCTCGGCCTCCCGTTGCTGGAGGTCGGGACGTACTGCGGGCGCTCGACGATCCTGCTCGCCGACGCGGCCCGCGCGGCCGGGGTCACCGCGCTCACCGTCGACCACCACCGGGGCAGCGAGGAGCAGCAGCCGGGCTGGGACTACCACGACCCGGAGACGGTCGACCCGGAGATCGGGCTGATGGACACGCTGCCGACCTTCCGGCGCACCCTGTACCGGGCGGGCCTGGAGGACCACGTCGTCGCCGTCGTCGGCCGGTCCCCGCAGATCGCCGCGTTCTGGAACTCCCCGCTCGGCTTCGTCTTCATCGACGGCGGCCACACCGACGAGCACGCCACCGCCGACTACGAGGGCTGGGCCCCCCATGTGGCCCAAGGCGGGCTCCTCCTGATCCACGACGTCTTCCCGGACCCGAAGGACGAGTTCACCGGCCAGGCCCCTTACCGCGTCTACCTCCGCGCCCTGGAGTCGGGCGCCTTCACGGAGGTCTCGGCCCGCGACTCGCTGCGCGTCCTGCGGCGAACGGGGGCGGGGATCCGAGGGCGCAGTTAGAGTCGCAGACGTGTCGTACACAGGCCCGGAATTCGATCCCCCGCAGCAGCGCCGGTTCCGGCGGGCGCCGCTCGCCGTCGGTCTCGCCGCGCTGGTGCCCGGTGCGCTGCTCGGCTGGGTGCTGTACGAGGGGGTCGGCAAGCCCGGCGGGAGCGGTGCCGGGCAGGCGGGCGCGGCGGCGCCCAAGTCGGCGGCCGCGGCGCCGTCCGACGACGCCAAGGTGCCGAGCGCGAGCCCGAGCGCGGCCCGTCCGCTGCAGGGCAAGGTCGTCGTCATCGACCCGGGGCACAACCCGGGGAACTTCCAGCACACGTCCGAGATCAACCAGAAGGTGAACATCGGGACGAACTGGAAGGAGTGCGACACGACGGGCACGTCCACCAACGCCGGGTACAGCGAGGCCCGCTTCACCCTCGACGTCGCGCACCGGCTGCGGACCCTGCTGGAGCGGCAGGGCGCCACGGTGAAGCTGACCCATGACGGGGACCGGCCGGCCTGGGGGCCGTGTGTGACCAAGCGCGCGGAGATCGGCAACGCCGCGCACGCCGACGCGGCCATCTCCATCCACGCCGACGGCGCTCCGGAGGGCGACCGCGGCTTCCACGTCATCCTCCCGGCCTCCGTGCACTCCGGCGCCGCCGACACCCGCCCGATCCTCGCCTCCTCCCGCACCCTCGGCGAGCGCGTCGAGAGCGACTTCGCGAAGGTCACGGGCAGCGCTCCGTCCAACTACGTCGGCAACGGCACCGGTCTCGACGTACGCAAGGATCTCGGCGGTCTCAATCTGTCAACGGTTCCCAAGGTGTTCATCGAGTGCGGCAACATGCGCGATAGCAAGGACGCGGCACTGTTGACCAGCGGTGCCTGGCGACAGAAGGCGGCGCAGGGAATCTCTGAGGGAATCGTGAGTTTCCTGCGCGGGTAGGCATCGGCGGGCCCCTCCGGGCGGACACCCTGATCGTTCGGACGATAGTGTCCGTCCTACGATCGATTCCTACGATGAGGGGCACACCCCCGCGACGCCTCCTCCGCCGACGAGACGACCTACGAAGGACCTGAAGTGAATATCCGCTCCCTCACTAGAGGCGACGGCGTGGTGATCGGAGCAGCGGCATTGCTGTTGATCGCGTCGTTCCTCGACAACTATTCGTACGACGGGGTGCCGGACGGCATCGACCTGCCGAGCCTCTGGTCGAGCGGACCGGTCCTCTTCAGCATCATCTTGGCGGGCATCGCGGGCGCCGCACTCGTCGTCGTCTCGCGAGTACTGCCGCAGCCGAGGAAAGTGGCCGGTCTGGATCTGAGCCCGTTCGGCGTCGCACTCACGGTCTTCGCCGCGTGGAGCGCGCTCGGCAACGTCATCGACCCGGCCGGCGCCGCCGACAACCTGTCCGGCTCGTCCAACGGACCCAGCGCGGGCACGGGCCTCATCCTGGCCCTGGTCGCCACCCTCGTCATGGCCGGCGCGGCTGTCGCGACCCCGCTCGTCCCCGCCCTCCAGGCCGGGCTCATCCCGGCCCCCAAGCCGCCGGCCCCCCAGCCCTACGGTGCCCAGCCTCCCGGTGGTTACGGCTATCCGGGGGCCGGTGCCCCGCAGCCCGGGCAGCCCTACGGTGCCCAGCCGCAGCCCGGCCAGCCGTACGGGCAGCAGCAGCCCCCGGCCGCCGCGCAGCAGCAGGCGCCGGCCGCGGACTTCTCGCCGTTCTGGTTCGCCGTCCCGGTGGCACGGCCGCTGTTCGCGGAGGACGGCTCGACCGCGCCGATCGCCGAACTGGCGCCCGGCACCTGGTACTTGGCGGTCGAGCAGCGGGGCGCCGCCCTGGTCGCCCAGACCCAGGACGGCCGCCGCGGCGTGCTGCAGGACACCTCCGGGATCCAGCGCGGCTGAACAGCCCAGCGCACACGGCCCCTTGCCCTTCCGGGCGAGGGGCCGTTGTCGTACAGTCGACCGGCGATTTGTCTGACGTATCGTCAGGAGGCGGCCATGCGGCTCGGGTTGGCACTTGGATACTGGGGGCGCGGCCCCTCCCCGGACCATGTGCCGCTGGCGCGGGAGGCGGAGCGGCTCGGGTACGACTCGGTGTGGACGGCGGAGTCCTGGGGCTCGGACGCCTTCACCCCGCTCACCTGGATCGCCGCGCAGACGTCGACGATCAAGCTGGGTACGGCCGTTGCCCAGATGGCGGCCCGGTCGCCGGTCACCACCGCGATGCACGCGCTGACCCTGGACCATCTGTCCGGGGGCCGGATGCTGCTGGGGCTCGGGCTGTCCGGGCCGCAGGTCGTCGAGGGCTGGTACGGCCGCCCGTTCCCGAAGTCGCCGCTGACCGCGACCAGGGAGTACGTGGACGTCGTACGGCAGGTGCTGCGCCGGGAGGGTCCGGTGGCGCTGGACGGGCGCTTCCACCCGCTCCCCTACCGGGGGCCGGACGCGACCGGCCTCGGCAAGCCGCTGAAGCCGATCACCCACCCCCTCCGCCCCGGCCTGCCCGTCCTGCTCGGCGCCGAGGGGCCGAAGAACGTCGCCCAGACGGTCCGCATCGCCGACGGCTGGCTGCCGCTGTACTGGGCGCCGAGCCGGCCCGAGGTGTACGGCCCGGCGGTCGCCTCCCTCCCGGAGGGCTTCCTGGTCGCCCCCATGGCCCAGGTCAAGGTCTGCGACGACGTGGCGGCCGGGCTGCTGCCCGTGAAGGCCATGCTCGGCTTCTACATCGGCGGGATGGGCCACGCGGCCCGCAACTTCCACGCCGACCTCATGGCCCGGATGGGGTACGAGGAGGAGGCGAGGCGGATCCAGGAGCTGTTCCTGTCGGGACGGCGCGAGGAGGCGGTGCTGGCGGTGCCGGACGCGTTCGCCGACGAGATCTCGCTGGTCGGCCCGCGCGAACGCATCGCCGAGCGGCTGGAGTTGTGGCGCAAGGGCCCGGTGACCGACCTGCTGGCCCTGGCCCCGGACCCTCACACGCTGCGGGTGCTCGCCGAGCTGAACTCCTAGCCTCCGGTGAGCTGACCGGCCGAGGGCACCCGGTTCTGTACCGGGGCGCCGGCGCTCTTCCCGGCGTCCTTGACCTGGTTGATGATGTCGTTGAACGAACTCGCCGCGTCGCCGTCGCCCTTGCGGAGCTTGGACGGCAGGTCCTTCAGGGAGTCGATCCCCGCGGAGAGCGGTGCGATGGCCTTGGACAGCAGCGGGTCGCCCTCGGCGTTCCGCTTGGCGGCCTTGAGCCGGTTGTACGCGAAGCCGCCCGCGGCGGCGGCCTTGATCAGGGCGAAGGTGCGGCCGTGGGCGCCCTTCTTGAACTTGCCGGCCTTCCACGGCTTCACGATCCACTGGTAGGTCGCGCCGGCGGCGAGACCCGCGTTGGCGACGAACCGCGTCTTGGCGAGCTTCTGTCTCTGCGCGGACGTACTCGGACTGGGCGTGTCGGCGACCGGGGCCGCCACCATACCGGTGTCGACCGACTTGCTCCGGGTGCCGCCGGCGCAGGCGGTGACACCGGCGACCAGGGCGCAGCAGAGGGTGAGCGTGACGACGAGGCGCCGTATCGGTACGGGCACGGGGTCCTCCCGTGAGTCTCGATGTCCTCCCCGAGCTTGCTTCCTCCGGCAGCCTCACCCAGATGGCGGCACCTCGCCACTCGGGGAGAACCCCCGTTCAGGTTTCAAGGACCCTTCGGCGGCAACCCGAACGGTATGTCCTCTGAATCTCGCGGTGCCAATCAGGCCGGCACGGTCGTCGCGGTCGTCGCCGACATCATGGCCCTCATCCTGGGCCTCTGGATCCTGATGTACCTGCTGGACGCGAACCGGGCCAACAGCCTGGTCCAGTTCGTCCACGACGCGGCCGCCTGGCTGGCAGGCTGGTCACACGACCTGTTCACCTTCCACGAGGCATGGGCGCGGGTGGTGACCGGATACGGCCTGGCCGCCGTGGTCTACCTGTTCATCGGCCACGCGATAGCGAACCGAATGCACCGCCACTGAAAAGCCCCGGCCGGGTAAAGCGCCCCTTCAGGGGCGCGGGGCTGTGTCGACATGCGGCTCCGCCGCGTGGGCGCGACCAGCCCCAACGGCGCCGCACCCGCCACCGCGCAGAACCCCCGCCCCACTAGGCGCAGCAATCCACCTCAAGCCCAGAAGGAAGCTCCCCGCCCCCGAACACCGCACACGTCGCGTCATGCCCCCCGAGCGCGGCCACGGCGAGCAACAACGACCCCGCCGTCCACGTCGTCAGCTCCCGCGGCCAGATCGCGTCGTCCTCGAAGACGTACCCGGTCCAGTACAGCCCCGACTCGGCGTCCCGCAGATGCTGGATGGACTGGAGGATCTCCAGCGCCCGGTCGGACTCCCCCACCGCCCACAGCGCCAGCGCCAGCTCGGCCGACTCCCCGCCCGTCACCCACGGATTGGGTACGACGCACCGCACCCCGAACCCGGGCACGACGAACCGCTCCCAGTCCTTCTCGATCCGTGCGCCCGCCTCCGCACCGGTCAACGCCCCGCCCAGCACCGGGTAGTACCAGTCCATCGAGTACCGGTCCTTGTCCAGGAACCGCTCGGGGTGCCGCCGTATCGCGTGCCGCAGCGCGCCCACCGCCAACTCCCAGTCCGGCTGCGGCTCTTCCCGCTGCTCGGCGATGGCGAGCGCGCAGCGCAACGCGTGATGGATCGACGAACTCCCGGTCAGCAGCGCGTCGTCGGTGGGCGTGCCGTCGTCCTCGCGGCGCCAGCCGATCTCCCCGCCCGGCTGCTGCAGCCGCAGCACCCACTCGACGGCCGCGTAGACGGCGGGCCACATCCGGTCGAGGAAGGTGTCGTCGCCGGTGGAGAGGTAGTGGTGCCAGACGCCCACGGCGAGGTACGCGACGAAGTTGGACTCGCGGGCGCGGTCGGTGACGTCGTCGTGCGCGCCGTCGGCGTAGGCCGCGTACCAGGAGCCGTCCTCGTTCTGGTGCTCGGCGAGCCAGGCGTACGCCCGCTCGGCGGCCGCGTGCTCCCCGGCGGCATCGAGTGCCATCGCGGCCTCGGTGTGGTCCCATGGGTCGAGGTGGTGCCCCCGGAACCACGGGATCGCGCCGTCCTCCCGCTGGACGGCGAGGATGCCGCGGACGGTCGCGGCGGCCTGCTCGGCGGTGAGGACCCCGGGCAGGACGAGGTGTTCTGTCCGGGGGGTGGTCACTTGGCGGCCACCTCGGCGTCCGACACGGCTTCGGCGCCGGGCAGGTGCGGCTTGGTGGCGTAGACGACGAAGCTCTTGCCCATGACCGGGTTCAGCGCCTGCTCGGCGACGCGCGTGGCCAGCGGCTTCTTCATGATGTCCCAGACCAGCAGCTTGTGGTACGCCCGCACCGGCAGCGCCTTGTCGTTGTCGACGCCGAACGCGCACTTCAGCCACCAGTACGGCGAGTGCAGCGCGTGCGCGTGGTGGCTGCCGTAGGGCCGCAGACCGGCTTCCTTGATCTTCCCGACCAGCTCGTCGGCCTTGTAGATGCGGATGTGGCCGCCCTCGACCTCGTGGTAGGCGTCGGAGAGCGCCCAGCAGACCTTCTCGGGGCCGTAGCGGGGCACGGTGACGGCGATCCGGCCGCCCGGCCTCAGCACCCGCACCATCTCGGCGAGCACGCCCTTGTCGTCGGGGATGTGCTCCATGACCTCGGAGATGATGACGACGTCGAAGGACTCGTCGGGGAAGGGGAGTGCCAGGGCGTCGCCCTCCATGGCGGTCGCGGTCGCGCCCGCCGGGGCCTCGCCGGCCTCCTTCATCGCCGCGAACCACTTGGCGACCTCGCGGATCTCCTCGGCGTTCTGGTCCAGGGCCACGACCTGGGCGCCGCGCCGGTAGCACTCGAAGGCGTGCCGGCCGGCCCCGCAACCGAGGTCCAGGACGCGGTCGCCCGGCGCGAGCGGGAACCGGGAGAAGTCGACGGTCAGCACGTGGCCCTGCTTTCACTCTCGTGACGAACACCAGCTGAGGCCGCGGAGCGGCCGGGACTGCGGGGCGCGGAGGGGGCGACGGCCTCGCCGGCCGCGGAGCGGGCGGACACGGCGGCGCCCGGGCCGCCCGTTCCGCCCGCGGAGCGGGCGATCGCCTCGCGGTAGCGGGCCACCGTGCCCTGCGCGGCACGCGCCCAGGTGTAGTGCCGCAGCACCCGCTCACGGCCCGCACGGCCGAGCCGCAGCCGCAGCTCCGCGTCGCCCAGCAGCCGGTTCAGCGCGGTGGCCAGCGCGCCCGCGTCGCCCGGCGGTACGGCCAGGCAGGTCTCCCCGTCGCGCCCGGCGACCTCGGGGATCGCGCCGCCGGTCGTCGCGACCAGCGGGGTGCCGGTCGCCATGGCCTCGGCGGCGGGCAGCGAGAAGCCCTCGTAGAGCGACGGCACGCAGGCGACCTCGGCCGAACGGACCAGGTCGACGAGTTCGGCGTCGGAGATGCCCTTCACGAACTCGACGGCGCCGTCGAGGCCGTACCGCTCCATGGCCTGCGCGACGGGCCCCTCGGCGGGCCGCTTGCCGACGACGACGAGGTGGGCGGCGGGGTGCTCGGTCCGTACCTTGGCGAGGGCCTCGACGAGGAAGACCAGCCCCTTGAGCGGGACGTCCGCGCTGGAGGTGGTGACGATCCGGCCGGGCACCTGGGCGACGGCGGGATTCGGCGCGAAGAGGTCGGTGTCGGCGCCGATGTGGACGACGTGGACACGGTCCTCGCGGACGCCGAGGTGGTCGACGATCTCCTGGCGGGAGGTGCCGGAGACGGTGAGCACGGAGGGCAGCCGGCGGGCGACCCGCTTCTGCATCCGGGTGAAGGCGTACCAGCGCCGTACGGAGTAGCGCCGTTTCCATCCCTCGGCGGCGTCCAGCTCCAACTGCCGGTCGACGGTGATGGGGTGGTGGATGGTGGTGACGAGGGGGGCGCCGATGTCCCCCAACAGGCCGTATCCCAGGGTCTGGTTGTCGTGGACGACGTCGAACTCCCCGGCGCGGGCGCGCAGATGGCGGCGGGCGCGCAGGGAGAAGGTCAGCGGTTCGGGGAAGCCGCCGGTCCACATGGTGGCCACTTCGAGGGCGTCGACCCAGTCCCGGTACTCGCCGCGCCCGGGCGTCCGGAAGGGGTCCGGGGAGCGGTACAGGTCGAGGCTGGGCAGCTCGGTGAGGGTGAGGCCCGGGTATCCCTCGTCGAGGACGGGGTACGGCTGCGAGCCGATCACCTCGACCCGGTGCCCGAGCCGGGCCAGCTCGCGCGACAGGTGGCGTACGTAGACACCCTGGCCGCCGCAGAACGGGTTCCCTTTATAGGTGAGGAGCGCGATGTCGAGCGGTCGCTCGCCGTCGGCGGCGGGTTCCTCGTCGGCACCCGCCCGACTGGCCTCAGCGGTCACTCCGGGCCCCCTTCTCCCTGCACTTTCCCGTGAGGTTACGCCGGGACGCTAATCTAGAACAAGTTTCAGACTTGATCGTTCAAGAGGCTCTGAATCTACCGGCAGGTAGGGGCGGAGTGAGCAGTGGATCAGGTGATTCGCGCCACGGCGGGAACCCCTGCCATGCTGTCTGATCACTCGCCCTGAGCACTGCCCTCACCGACTGTCACGGACGGGACCCATGCCTGTGGAAGCCAAGGTGGACATCGGCGCCAGATCGGCCACCCCGCCGCTCACCGAGCGGCAGGAGGCCCGGCGCCGCCGGATCCTGCACGCGAGCGCCCAGCTGGCCAGCCGGGGCGGTTTCGACGCGGTGCAGATGCGTGAGGTGGCGGAGTCCTCCCAGGTGGCCCTGGGGACCCTGTACCGGTACTTCCCGTCCAAGGTGCATCTGCTGGTCGCGACCATGCAGGACCAGCTGGAACACATGCACGGCACGCTGCGCAAGAAGCCGCCGGCGGGCGAGACGGCGTCCGAGCGGGTCGCCGAGACCCTGATGCGGGCCTTCCGCGCCCTTCAGCGGGAGCCGCACCTGGCCGACGCGATGGTCCGGGCCCTCACCTTCGCCGACCGCAGCGTCTCCCCCGAGGTGGACCAGGTCTCCCGGCAGACGACGGCAATCATCCTGGACGCGATGGGCCTGACCGACCCCACCCCCGCCCAGCTGTCCGCCGTCCGGGTGATCGAGCACACCTGGCACTCGGCCCTGATCACCTGGCTCTCGGGCCGCGCCTCCATCGCACAGGTGAAGATCGACATCGAGACGGTGTGCCGCCTGATCGACCTGACGGAGCCGGAGAAGAAGCCGTAGGCGCCGCAGGGCATGCGAACGCCTACGAGACGGGTTCCCTTCGCCGGCATGGTCCGGATCAGGTGATGGGGGTCGCCGTCCGGCCTTGCTGCTGCCTTCCGGCCTCTCAGCCCGACCGTCGACGTCGGCACCGGCGGATGCTTCTGCATCTGCGTCACGCCAGAGTCGGCTACTCCGCTCGGACTCCCTCACTCGCCTCGTAGGCTGATTCCAGGATAGAGCGCCTGAAGCGGATGGGAACCCCCAAAGATGGATTTTCTGGACTTTTCCTGATACGAGCAGCCGACCGGGTCGGAAACCTCCTGGCGGGGCGCCCCGCCCGAACGCAGAATCCCCCCATGGCACTCATCCACCACACCACCCTCAAGCCCACCAAGGTCGAACTCCTCGCCGACTGGCTCCCCACCCGCCCCTGGTACCACGGCCCCGCCGCACCGGAGTTGGTGAAGGCCGGCGGATTCCGGCTGGACGACCCGGCGGGCGAGGTCGGGATCGAGTTCACGGTCGTGACCGAGGGCCCAGGGGGCCCAGAGGGCCCGGGGGCCTACCTCGTACCGCTCACCTACCGCGGAGCACCGCTCGAAGGCGCCGAGCACGCGCTCGTCGGCACCATGGAGCACGGGGTGCTCGGTCCCCGCTGGGCGTACGACGGCTGCCACGACCCGGTGCTGACGGCCGGGCTGCTCGCCCTGATCGAGGGGCGCGCCGAGGCACAGGCCCAGAGCATCACCGACACCCCCGACCGGGAGATCGCGCGTTCCTACGCCGGTGCGGGCCCCGTGCCCGGCCTCGGCGCCCCCGTCGACACCGACGAGAGCACCGAGTTCGCCGTGGCGGACGGCGGTCTGGTGCTGCGGCTGCGGCGCGTGCTGACCCCCGGCTCGACGCCGTCCGACGACGCGGTCGGGCAGGTCACCGGCGCCTGGAACCAGCCGGACGGCACCCGCACCCGGGCACTGTTCGCGACCCTGCAGGCCCTTTAGTCCTCCGGTTAGTCCTCTTAGTCCTCCGGTCAGTCCTCCGGCGGGAACACCGGCTCCCCGCTGCCCAGCAGGGTGATCGTGATCGCCTCCACCGGGCAGTTCTCCGCCGCGTCGAGAACCTTGCCGTTGGCGTCCGTCTCCGGGTCCACGGGGTGGGACTGCATGGCGGAGTCCAGGCGGAAGGAGCCGGTGGCCCGGTGGACGCACTGGGCCGAGCCGATGCAGATCGAACGGTCGACCTCGACGTGCCAGCGGTCACCCATGGCGGCCTCTCACCCCTCCCAGCCGGCCGGCAGGTGGATCATTTTGTGTTCCAGGAACTCGCCGTACCCCTCCGGGCCGAACTCCCGCCCGAGACCGGAGTTCTTGTAGCCGCCGAAGGGGCCCAGCATGTCGAGGCTGAAGGTGTTCACGGAGTAGGTCCCGGTACGGACCTGCCGCGCGACCTCGATGCCGTGCGCCACGTCCGCCGTCCAGACGCTTCCGCTCAGCCCGTAGTCGGAGTCGTTCGCGATCTTCAGGGCCTCGGACTCGTCGCCGTAGGGGAGCAGGCAGATCACCGGGCCGAAGATCTCCTCGCGGGCGATCCGCATGGAGTTGTCGACGTCGCCGAAGAGGGTGGGCTCGACGTACCAGCCCTTCTCCAGACCCGGCGGCCGTCCGCCGCCGGTGAGGATCTTGGCCCCCTCCTCCTGGCCGATCCGGATGTAGTCCAGGTTCCGCTGCTGCTGGCGGCGCGCGACCAGCGGGCCCACCTGGGTGGCCGGGTCCAGCGGATCGCCGACCTTCAGGGCGCCCGCCGCGGCCGCGAAGGCGTCGGCGAACTCGTCGTAGCGCGAGCGCGGGACGAGGATGCGGGTCTGGGCGACGCACGCCTGGCCGTTGTTCATCCAGGCCGCCGGGACGATGCCAGCGACGGCGGTGGCCACGTCCGCGTCCGGCAGTACGACGGCCGCCGACTTGCCGCCGAGTTCCAGGGTCACCCGGGTGAGGTTCTTCGCGGCGACCTCCATCACGCGCTTGCCGGCCGCGACCGATCCGGTGAAGGAGACCTTGTCGACGCCCGGGTGGGACACCAGGTACTCACTGACCTCGCGGTCCGCCGGAAGGATGGAGAGCACTCCGTCCGGCAGTCCGGCCTCCTTGGTGATCTCGCCGAGGATGTACGCGTCGAGCGGCGACTCCGGGGACGGCTTGAGCACCACCGTGCAGCCGGTGAGCAGCGCCGGGGCCAGCTTGGCGGCCGCCACGAACTGGGGCACGTTCCACGGCACCACGGCCGCCACCACCCCGACCGGCTCCCGCCGCACCAGGATCTTCCCGAGCACCCCGTCGCGCGTCTCCTCGTACGTGAAGTCGCCCGCGACCCTGATCGCCGCGTCCCACACCATCATCGCGCCGAGCGCCTGCGCGAGGACGCTCCAGGAGTACGGCGAACCGTTCTCGGAGGAGATCACCCGGGCGATCTCCTCATGCCGTACGAGGATCGCGTCCTTGATGCGGGTGACGACCTCGATCCGCTCGTCGAGCGTCATCCGCGGCCAGGGCCCCTCGTCGAAGGCCCGCCGCGCCACCGCCACCGCCCGGTCGACGTCCTCCCGCGAGGCATGCGGCACCCGCCCGAAGACCTCCTCGGTATGCGGAGAGACCACCTCGATGACGTCCTTGCCCAGGGGGTCGGTCAACTCCCCGCCGATGAACAGCTGTCCGTGTTCCAGGAACTCGGTCATGGCGCCCCGCCACCCTTCCCTGACGATGTCTCAGAACTGATACCAGTTCTAGTTCAACTAAGCCAGGGGTGGGAGCGAATAGGCTCCCACCAGCGGTTTTGCCGATGCCGAAGGGGCGCCCCCGACACCCTCCGGGCCTAGGGCCTGTCTGACAATGCCCGTCTGCCTCGCGACGCCATGCACGCACTCTCGCCGCACCGGGCGCAGACCCAAGTACGTCCAGTACGAGGGCCTACGCCCGGCACGCCGAAAACACGCACCTGACGCCGCGAGGCCGCCCTCCGGGCGACGACGGGAATTGTTCAGACAGGCCCTAGGCCTTCGAGTCCGGGCGCCACTCCCGGGCGAGGAGACCGAGCAGTACCTCGTCCAGGAACTCGCCCATCACCCAGGCCGAGGAGCGGAGTACGCCTTCGCGGACGAAGCCGTTGCGCTCGGCGGCGCGCAGCATCGCGGTGTTGTCCGACAGCGTCTCGATCTGCAGCCGCTGCAGGCCGCGCACGACGAACCCGTAGTGGCACAGCACCGCGACCACGTCGGTGCCGTAGCCCTTGCCGCGGGAGGCCGGCAGCAGCCCCAGCCCGAGGTGCGCGCCGCGGTTGTGGGTGTCGATGCCCCACAGCACGGCGGAGCCGACCAGCGTGCCGCCCGCCAGCTCCACCACGGAGAACTTGACGCTCCCCTCGTCCTTGTCGTCCACCGTGAGCCGCGGGTCCTTCGAGCCGGGCGCGACCGGACGCCACGGCCTGCTGTCGGCCCGCGAGGAGTGGACCACGTCGTTGTAGAGCTCGGCCCGCAGGACCGGGATGTCCTCCTCGTGCCGGGCCCTGAGCCCGACCGTGCTGCCTGTAAGCATGCGAGCTTCCTATCCGGCCGCACCGGCGCGCGGCAAACCAATATGCGGGCGCCCGTGGGGCGTGCCGGTCCGGGGAGTCGGCGGGCCGGTGATTCGGCGATCGCCGGTCGCCGGTCGCAGGTCGCCGGTCGCCGGTCGCCGGTCGGTCCGTTACTCGTACCGGTACTTCAGCGAGTCCGCCTCCGTCTGCTCGATGTCGGCGATCGTCAGCTCCGGCATCCGCAGCTGGGCCAGTGTCACCTCGGCCGAGGTCGGCTGGGCGTCCGCCGGCAGCCACTGCTCCGGCTTCCAGGCCCCGCTGCGCAGGAGCGACTTGGGGCAGTGCGGGTAGACCTCCTCGATCCCCACCACCAGCGCACTGGCCGGCGGCTTGCCCACGGCGGTCAGCTGCGACAGCAGCTCCGGGCGGGTGGAGACGCAGGCCCGGCCGTTCACCCTGAGCGTCGTGGTGCGCCCCGGGATGACGAACAGCAGCCCGGCCCGTCCGGTGGCGACGACGTTCTGCAGGGTGTCCAGACGCTTGTTGCCGGTCGCGTCCGGTATCGCCACCGTCCGCGCGTCCAGGACGGCGACGAACCCGGCGGGGCCGCCGCGCGGGGAGACGTCGCAGTTGCCCTCGGCGTCCGCGCTGGCGACCAGGACCAGCGACGAGCAGCCGATCAACCGCCGTGTCTGCTCGGTGAGTTCGGTCATCTGCTTGCGTACGGCCGCGGCGCCGGGCAGTTCGTAGGCCCGGCGCAACGCCTCCTGATCGGGCACGGCGTCGAGGCGGAGCGAGTCGAAGGCACTGCCGGCAAGGGATGGCGTCATGCCCCGACCCTATGGGGCCGACCTGCGGCCGATCCCGGGCGGTGAGCGCGGGGACATGGAGACACCCGCGCGGATCGTCCGGTGCGTGGAGGTCTCGGGGGCGGCAGGCCCGATGTCTCCCCCGACGGCGGGGGGTGAGAGCCGGACGGCGGAGGTCTCCCCGGGGCGCCCCGGCGGGCCCGCCCGCGGTCGGCGGCCGCCCCGTGGTGCGACTCCGCATCGGGCGCGCCCTGGAAACCGGACGCGGACCGTGCCCCGCCGCGGATGACGCCCGGACGCAGGTCAGGGCGTCGTCAAGGGAACTTGTCCGCCGCCTGTCTGACGTGTCATCAGTTCTCGTTATAGTGAGCAATGGCCGTGGGGCCGGCGGGACCGGGCGGGGGCGGAGGAAGGCTGATGACGGACAGTCTGAGCGAGCCGGCGGGGGCACGGCCGGAGGTGGCGGTACGGGATCTCGGCGGGGGCGTGCGGTCCGTTGCCGTGCCCATTCCGGACAATCCGCTCGGCTACACGCTGGTGTACGTGATGGACACCGACCGCGGGCCGGTGCTGGTCGACACCGGGTGGGACGATCCCGGGTCGTGGGACGTCCTGGCGGCGGGGCTGGAGGCGTGCGGCACGGGCGTCGGCGAGGTGCACGGGGTCGTCATCACACATCACCATCCCGACCATCACGGGCTGTCGGAGCGGGTGCGCGAGGCGTCCGGGGCCTGGGTCGCGATGCACGCGGCCGACGCGGCGATCGTGCGGCGGGCCCGGGAGACCCGGCCGGAGCGGTGGTTCACGTACATGGCGGCGAAGCTGACGGCCGCCGGGGCGCCGGACGAGCACGTGGCGCCGTTGCGCGGCGGACCCCGCCGGAGCACCCCGCCCGGCCTGGCCCCCGCCCTCCCCGACCGCGAGATCCTCCCCGGCGAACTCCTCGACCTGCCCGGCCGCCGGCTGCGTGCCCTCTGGACGCCGGGGCACACCCCCGGCCACGTCTGCCTGCACCTGGAGGAGGAGCATCCCGCCCGGCTTCCGGGCCGCGGGCGCCTGTTCTCCGGCGACCACCTGCTCCCCGAGATCACCCCGCACATCGGCCTCTACGAGGACCCCGACGACGCGACCGTCACCGACCCCCTCGGCGACTACCTCGACTCCCTGGAACGCGTCGGCCGGCTCGCCCCGGCCGAGGTCCTCCCGGCCCACCAGCACACCTTCACCGACGCACCGGGACGGGTACGGGAACTGCTGGCCCACCACGAGGAACGCCTCTCCGGCCTGCTCTCCCTCCTCCAACAGCCCCTCACCCCCTGGCAGTTGGCCGTGCGGATGGAGTGGAACCGGCCCTGGGAGCAGATTCCGTACGGATCGAGGAACATCGCCGTCTCGGAGGCCGAGGCCCACCTGCGGCGCCTGGTGAAGCTGGGGCGCGCGGAGGCGGTGGCGGGGAGCGAGCCGGTCACGTACGTGGCGGTGTAAACCGTCTACGTGGCGGTGCAAATCGTCTACGTGGCGGTGTAAATCGTCTACGTGGCGGTGTAAATCGTTCGGCGACCGCCGCCCCCGGCCGCTGGACAGCCGTGCTGCCGTTCGGCGAGCCGACTCCCACCGCGGGCGGCTGAGGCCGTGCCCCGCGCAACCCGGCTTGCCCGAGGCTCAGTTGACGGCGCCCTCGGCGGTGATGAGCATCTCCGCCAGGTCGGCGAGGGTGGCCAGCTGGCGGGGGTTCATCTGCGGGGCGCGGGCCGCCAGGCGGACCAGGCCGCTCTCGCGGAGCCGGGAGAGCGGGTCGGCCTGGGCCTCCAGACCCTGGAGCACCGGCTGGAGCGCCTCGTACAGCGCCTCCGGCTCGTCGGCGGTGAAGAAACCGGCCGGCAGACCGAAGAACCGCCGCAGCCGGTCGGTGTGTTCGAGGCTCGGCAGCCCGCTCTTGCGCCACTCGCTCAGCCACTGCCTGCTGGTGCCGGCGATCGCCGCGAGCTCGCCCAGCGAGTACCGCTTGCCGTCCGGGCGGCGCCGGTTCTCCCGGATGAAGTCCAGCCGCTGCCGCACCCGTTCGGCGAGCCCCGCCTCGGGCGCGGCCCCGCCCGCGAGGAGTTCGGCGACCACCCCGACCGGGATCCCGGTGCGATACGACAGGTCGGCCACGTCCAGCACCTCGGGCAGCCGTCCGGGGCGTCCGGTCAGCTCCCCGAGCCGTTCCAGTACGCCGGTCAGCGGGGCATGGGCGTCACTCACCAAGGTCCCCCTGGACACGCGTGGTTGGTCGGTCGGCCGAGCAGACGCGAGGCTATCGAATCACCGGTCCCGGCCACCAGACATGACAAGGACCACTGCGCAAGTGGGCAGCAATTGTTGACATGTGACGGACCGGCAGGAAAGGATCACGTCACCAGGCCACGGTCGAACCGACCCGCCCCGGGTGCCGCCTTTGGGGGAGCGGCATCCGGGGCGACCAGCCGCCCCGCCTCCTCCCCAGAAGGTGAGGCGAACCGATGCCGCAGCCCGTCCTGCTCCTCGGTGCCGGCCGCCGGCGCGCGTACGACGAGTTCGTGCTGACGCGTGTCGCCGCGGTCCGCCCGGTGCTGCTGGTGGACGCCGCACCGCCGGCCTGGGCACAGCAGTGCCTGGCCGGCCACCTCGCGGCGGACCCCGGCAAGGGCGGCGCGACGGCATCGGCGGTGGTGCGGTTCGCGGCCAGGCACCGGGTCCGCGGCGTGCTGACCCACACGGGCGAGTACGCGGTCACCGCCGCCACGATCGCCGGGCAGTTGGGGCTGCCCGGCCCCTCCCTCGCCACGGCCGCCGCGTGTACCGACCAGCCCGCGCTGCGCACGCTGCTGGCCGGCCACGCGGTCCCCGTCGACGCCCCCGGCACGCCCCGCGTCTCGGCCGAGACGGTCGTCCTCGACGGCGAGATCCGCATCGCCGCCATCACCCGTACGACCCTGGGCCCGGCGCCCGCCCGGCAGCCGCTCCGGCACACCGTGCACGCCCATGACGGCCTGCTGCACAACCGTTTCCTGCGGCTGGCCGTCGACCGCACCGTGCACGCCCTCGGCGTGCGCCGGGGCGTCCTGCACATCGGCCTCACCCTCACCGACCGCGGCCCCCGGGTCACCGACGTCGCCCCGCATCTCCCGGGCGACCTGATCCCGCTCCTCGTCAAGCGGGCCACCGGCGTCGACCTCGCCCAGGCCGCGGCCGCCCTCGCCACCGGCGAGGTGCCCGACACGACGCCCTCCCGGCAGCGGGCGGCCGCGATCCAGTTCGCGTACCCGGCCGCCACCGGCCGCCTCGACCACCTGGACCTCTCCCCCGACGCCGCCCACGAGCCCGGCGCGGACCGCATGCTCCTCACCGGGCACGCCGGCGACCACGTCACCGCCGGTCCGCACGCCACCGCCGCCGACCGGCTGGCGCTCTGGGTGGCGGTCGGCGAGACCCCGGACCACTGCGACGACGCGCTGCGCCGGATGGCCCGCCACCTGTCCGCGGGCATCGCCCCGCTCGCGAACGCGGCGTGAGCGCTCCGCTGGAAGTGCCGCGACATGCCGTCGGTCGGCTGCGGCGCCGTCGTGGCTGGTCGCGCCCACACGGCGGCAGCCGCATACCGGATACGGCCCCGTGCCCCTAAAGGGGCGCTGCCGTCAGGACGACCTGAACGAGGCATGCGGGCCGCCCCAGAACGCGATCGCCCGTATCAACTCGCCTGCCTCACCCAGCACTTCGACTTCCTCCCGGCTCATTCTCCCCCGCCAGCAGCGCCGCCGGCATGGTCGGCCCGGACAGCCGCTCCATGACCAGTTCGGTACGGGACCCGGAGGGCCGCGCCCGGGGCGCCGGGTACCCGTGCTCCCGTACGTACGCCATCACCGCACCCTCGGCGGCCGCGTCCCCCCAGCCGTCCCGGTCCCGGCGCAGCACCCACGCCTCGTCGATCTCGTACACGTCGGCCGAACGCCCCGAGCCGAGCAGTCTCCCCGTCATGACGTGACCCTAACGAAACGGTCCCCGCACAGCCCCCTCTCAGCTTCCCGTCGGCGGCCGGTAAGGTAGCCGGGTCGTCATCACCCGTACGGGGGGAAGCCGGTGCAATTCCGGCGCTGACCCTTCCCCAGTTCTCGGCTTCGCTCGAACCGGGGAGACCCCTATCCGTGAGCCACACGCCTGTGGCAAGCCGGACCGCCGCGCCCGGGACGTTGATCGGCTCAGGTGCGCCGGCGCCCGCCGTCGCACGGCACCGTCGAGGTTTACGGAGCCGAGCCGCCGGGGTGTCCCGTGCTGCCCGGCTCCCCGCAGGGAGAGGCACCCGCCGACCATGACCGTCCTCCGCCACACCGCCGGAGTGCTGGCCGCCACCGCCGTCATCGGTACCGCCACGCCCGCGACGACCGCGCTCGCCGCCGGCGACCCTTCCCCTTCGCCGTCCGCGTCGGCGGTCCTCCCGTCGGGGCTGTACGGCAGTTCGGACCCCAAGTTCGACGGCGTCTGGCGCCAGTCCCTCGCCCTGCTGGCCCAGCGCGCGGTGGGGGTGACCCCGGCCGCGAAGGCGGTGGACTGGCTGGCCGGGCAGCAGTGCGCGAACGGCTCGTTCGCCGCGTTCCGCGCCGAGCCGACGGCAGCCTGTGATGCCAAGGCGGCGGTCGATACGAACAGCACGGCGGCCGCCGTACAGGCGCTGAAGACTGCCGGCGGGCACGACTCCGCCGCGGACAAGGCCGTGACCTGGCTGAAGTCGCAGCAGAACAAGGACGGCGGCTGGGGCTACACCCCGGGCTCGCCCAGCGACACCAACTCCACCGGCGTGGTCGTCGGCGCGCTCGCGGCGGCCGGCGCGAGCGCGGACAGGTCGCCGTACGACCTGCTCGCCAAGTGGTCCATCCCCTGCGCCGAGGACGGTGGCGGCGCCCTCGCCTACCAGCCGGACAAGCAGGGGAAGCTGGCCGCCAACGCGGACGCAACCGCGGCCGGGGTGCTCGGGGCCCTCGGCAAGGGGTTCGTGACGACGGCCGGGAAGGCCCCGGCGGAGGGCTACGCCTGTGCCGACTCCGGCTCCGGCTCCGGCTCCGGCTCCGACAAGGCCCTCACCCGGGAGGAGGTGGCCCGCAACGGCGCCGCGTACCTGGGGGACGCCATGTCCGCGACCGGCCACCTCGTCTCCACGCTGCCCGGTGCCAAGCCCCAGCCGGACTACGGCAACACCGCCGACGCGGTCGTCGCCATGGCCGCGCAGGGCTGGACGAAGCCGGCGAGGAAGCCGTACGCCTGGCTGGAGGCGCACGCCGTGCCGTGGGCGCAGCAGAGCGGGCCCGCGGCCTACGCCGAGCTGATCCTCGCCGCGCACGCGATGGGCGCGGACCCGCGCGACTTCGGCGGGACGAACCTGGTGACGGCGCTGAACGCGACGGGCCCGGCCCCGCGGGCGGCCGCCGCGAAGCACACCGAGGAGAAGAAGTCGGGCAGCAGCGTGTGGTGGATCGTCGGCACCGGTCTCGTCGCCGGTATCGGCATCGGCTTCCTGCTCAGCGGCCGCCGGAAGCAGCAGCAGCTGTGACCGCGGTCCGCCGTGCGGCGCTGCTGCTCCTGGCCGCGCTGACGCTGTGCGCGGCGGCCGCCGGGCCGGCGGCGGCCACCGGTTACCGGTACTGGTCCTTCTGGGAGCGGGACGGCGCACGCTGGACGTACGCCACGCAGGGCCCCGCCACCGCGCGGCCCGCGGACGGTTCGGTCGAGGGTTTCCGCTTCGCGGTGAGCGAGGACTCGGCGGACGCGTCGCGGCCGCGCGGCACGGCGGACTTCGGGACGATCTGCGCCGGTACGGCGGCTGTCGGGGGCCGCAAGCGGGTGGGGCTGGTCGTCGACTTCGGTACGACGGCGGACGCGCCCTCGGGAGAGCGGCCGCCTGCGCGGCGGACGGCCTGCGCGGTGGTGTCCGAGGACGCGACGGCGGCGGAGGCACTGGCGGCGGTGGCGAAGCCGCTGCGGTACGACACGAACGCGTTGTTGTGTGCGATCGGGGGGTATCCGTCGCGGGGGTGCGGAGAGAAGGTGGCCGCGGGAGGTACGTCGGGCAGCGGGCCGTCGCTTGGCCTGGCGGCCGGCGTGGGGGTGGTCGTGGTGGTGGCTGCGGGTGCCCTCTGGCAGGCACGGCGGCGGAAGAATGCGTGAGCGTCACAGTGCGGGACGGTGGGGGCTGGTCGCGCAGTTCCCCGCGCCCCTAAAGGGGCACGTCCCAGCTGCGGGCAGTCGTGCCGCTGGGGCGATGGGGGTCCCCCCGCTCGAGCGAAGCCGAGAGTGGGGGAGGGTGGGCGCGGCGGCACCCCGCAAGCGCGGGCGAGTGAAACCCCCCGTGCACCCCGGCGCCTGGTGGCTCTGGTCGCTCTCCCTCGGTGTCGCCGCGTCCCGTACCACCAACCCCCTCCTCCTCGCCCTCCTCGTCACGGTCACCGCATACGTCGTGGCCGTCTGCCGGACCCGGTCCGCCCCCTGGTCCCGTTCCTACGCCGCCTTCGCCAGGCTCGCCCTCGCCGTCCTCCTCGTCCGCCTCGCCTTCACCGTCGTCCTCGGCTCCCCCGTCCCCGGCGCGCACACCCTGTTCGCCCTCCCCGAAGTGCCGCTCCCGCACTGGGCCCAGGGCATCCGGCTCGGTGGCCGGGTCACCGCCGAGGCGCTCGTGTTCGCCCTGTACGACGGCCTCAGGATCGCCACCCTCCTCGTCTGCGTCGGCGCCGCGAACGCGCTCGCCAGTCCGGCCCGGCTGCTCAAGTCCCTGCCCGGCGCCCTGTACGAGCTGGGCGTGGCCGTGGTCGTCGCCCTCACCTTCGCGCCGCATCTGGTCGCCGACGTGCAGCGGCTGCGGGCCGCCCGGCGGCTGCGCGGCCGCCCCGACTCCGGCATCCGCGGCCTGCTCCAGGTCGGACTCCCGGTCCTGGAGGGCGCGTTGGAGCGTTCGGTCGCCCTCGCCGCCGCGATGGACGCGCGCGGGTACGGCCGCAG
This sequence comes from Streptomyces hyaluromycini, assembly GCF_002217755.1. Lineage (GTDB taxonomy): Bacteria > Actinomycetota > Actinomycetes > Streptomycetales > Streptomycetaceae > Streptomyces > Streptomyces hyaluromycini. The sequence goes on from NZ_BCFL01000018.1 coordinate 792,739, forward strand.
CGCCGACGTCCCGGACCGGGTCCGCCGTACGACGGCCGCGCTCACCCTCGGCGGCCTGCTCGGCATCTGCGCGGGGCTGTACGGGCTGCTCACCACCGAGGGCGGCGGCTACGGGCTGCCCGTGCTGCTCGCCGGGGCGGCCGCCGCGCTGGCGGGGCTGCGGCTCGGCGGCCGACGTTCGCCGCGCACCCGGTACCGGCCGGACCCGTGGGACGCCCGGGCCTGGCTGGTGTCCGGGGCGGGCGCCGCCGTCGCCGCCCTGCTCACCCTGGCGTCCGTCCGTGCCCCGGACGCCCTGCATCCCGGGGTCGTACCGCTGGTCGCCCCCACGCTTCCGCTGTGGCCCGCGGCCGCCGTGCTGCTCGGCCTGCTGCCCGCCCTCGTCGTGCCGAAGGAGCCGTCGTGATCCGCTTCGAGGACGTCTCCGTGACGTACGAGGGCGCTGCCCGACCCGCCGTCCGGGGCGTCGACTTCGAGGTGCCCGAGGGTGAACTCGTCCTCCTGGTCGGCCCGTCCGGCACCGGGAAGTCGACGGTTCTGAACTCCGTGAGCGGGCTCGTGCCGCACTTCACCGGCGGCACCCTGCGCGGCCGGGTGACCGTCGCCGGCCGGGACACCCGTACCCACCGGCCGCGCGAACTCGCCGACGTCGTCGGCACGGTGGGCCAGGATCCGCTCGCCCACTTCGTGACCGACACGGTGGAGGACGAACTCGCCTACGGGATGGAGTCGCTGGGGATCGCCCCGGCCGTTATGCGGCGGCGGGTGGAGGAGACCCTCGACCTGCTGGGGCTCGCCGAGCTGCGGGACCGGGCGATCGCCACGCTCTCGGGCGGGCAGCGGCAGCGGGTCGCGATCGGGTCGGTGCTCACCCCGCATCCCGCGGTCCTGGTGCTGGACGAGCCGACCTCCGCGCTCGACCCGGCCGCCGCCGAGGAGGTGCTGGCCGTCCTCCAGCGGCTGGTGCACGACCTGGGGACGACGGTTCTGCTGGCCGAGCACCGGCTGGAGCGGGTCGTGCAGTACGCCGACCGGGTCGTGCTGCTGCCGGGGGACGGGGCCGCGCCGGTGTGCGGGACGCCCGCCGAGGTGATGGCCGTGTCGCCGGTGTGTCCGCCGGTGGTGGAGCTGGGGCGGCTGGCCGGGTGGTCGCCGCTGCCGATGACCGTGCGGGACGCCCGGCGGCGGGCGACGGCGGCCGGGCTGCGGGAGCGTCTCGCCGGGCGGGTCCCGGAGCAGCGGTCCACAGCCGACCACGCGGTCGGCCACGCAGCCGGCCACCCAGCCGGCCACGCGGTCGGCCACGCGGTCGGCCACGCGGCCCCGCTCGCCGAGGTCCGCTCCCTCGCCGTCCGCCGGGGCCGGGTCGACGCGCTGTGCGGCGTCGATCTCACCGTCGCCCCCGGGGAGACCGTCGCGCTCATGGGGCGCAACGGCGCCGGGAAGTCCACGCTGCTGGGCGCCCTGGTCGGGCTCGTCGAGCCGGGCTCCGGCACGGTGCGGGTCGGCGGCGCGGTCCCGCACCGCACCCGCCCGCGCGATCTCGTACGCCTCGTCGGACTGGTCCCGCAGGAACCCCGTGACCTGCTGTACGCCGACACGGTCGGCGCCGAGTGCGCGGCCGCCGACCGGGACGCGGGGGCGGCGCCCGGGACCTGCCGCGGGCTCGTGTCCGGTCTGCTTCCCGGGGTCGCGGACGGCACGCACCCCCGTGATCTGTCCGAGGGGCAGCGGCTCGCCCTCGCGCTCGCCGTCGTCCTCACCGCCCGGCCGCCGCTGCTCCTGCTCGACGAGCCGACCCGGGGCCTGGACTACGCGGCGAAGGCCCGGCTGGTGGGCGTGTTGCGCGGGCTCGCCGCCGACGGGCACGCGATCGTGCTGGCCACGCACGACGTGGAGCTGGCCGCGGAGCTCGCGCACCGGGTGGTGCTGCTCGCGGAGGGGGAGGTCATCGCGGACGGGCCGACCGACGACATCGTCGTCTCCTCGCCGTCCTTCGCCCCGCAGGTGACGAAGATCCTCGCGCCCGAGCGGTGGCTCACCGTGGCCCAGGTCCGCGAGGCGCTGGCATGACCGGCACGGCCCCGCCCCGGGCGAGGTCCCGTCCCCGGGCGAGGTCCCGAGCGGACAGCCCCGTGCGGCTCGGCCCCCGCTCCCTCGCCGCCCTGCTCCTCGTCAGTGCCGTCGGGGTGGTCGCCGTCGGCTGGCCCTTCCTCGCCCCGCCCTCCTCCCGGATCGCCTCGCACGCCCAGGACGCGCCCTGGCTCTTCGCGGGCCTGCTGGTGCTGCTGGTCGCCGTGCTGGCGGCGACGATCGCCGAGTCGGGGCTCGGTCCGAAGGCGGTCGCCATGCTGGGCGTGCTGGCCGCGACGGGGGCGGCGCTGCGGCCGGTCGGCGCCGGCACCGCCGGGATCGAGCCGATGTTCTTCCTGATGGTGCTGAGCGGGCGGGTGCTCGGGCCGGGCTTCGGGTTCACCCTGGGCTCGCTCACCATGTTCGCGTCGGCGCTGCTCACCGGTGGGGTGGGGCCGTGGCTGCCGTTCCAGATGCTGGCGATGGGCTGGTTCACGATGGGGGCCGGTCTGCTGCCGGGCGCCGGGCGGCTGCGCGGCCGCGGTGAGCTGGCGCTGCTGGCGGGCTACGGCTTCCTGGCCGCGTTCGCCTACGGCACGGTCGTCGACCTGGCCGGCTGGCCGCTGCTGGCCGGCAACGCCTCGAACCTGGCCTTCGACCCGCACGCCGGGCCCGCCGCCAACCTGGCCCGTTTCCTCGCCTACAGCCTGGCCACCGCCATGGGCTGGAACCTGGGGCGGGCCCTGTGCACGGTCGTCCTCACCCTGGTCCTCGGTCCGGCGCTGCTGCGGGCGCTGCGCCGGGCCACCCGGCGGGCCGCCTTCGAGACCGCGGTCACATTCGACGGCCCCGGCACGTGAGGCCTCGTACGCGTCCGGTGACGAGACCGGTGAAGCACCCCACATGACGCACGTCACCTACGATCCGGAACAGTAGTCGGACTCTTCCGTTATGTCCGTTTCGCGACCCCTGCTGACCTGCGGTTTGAGAGCCACGCCACACAACGGACCATCGCCGCCTATGCGACCACCACTAGTAAAAGGGGTGATTGCGGACGGCTTTCCGGCCTGCTTGTCTGGACGACGTCGCCAGGCGCCACGAGCCCACAGCGGGCCGCGGCGCCGACGCATACGGACGGCCCTCACGGGTGGTTCCGGAGCACGGCGACTCCCTGTCCCCGACGAACGAGGTTCTCCGTGTCCGTGTCCTTCATCCGCCGCATCGCTTCCCCGAAGAAGGCCCTCACCACCGCCGCCGTGGCCGCTGCCGCCGCCGGCATGGCCCTGACCGCGGCGCCCGCCCAGGCCGCCACCACGTCGGCCTCCTCCGCCCAGGCGATCGCGCACAAGATGATTCCGGACGCCGCGCAGTTCAACGCGTTCAGCAAGATCGTCTCGCACGAGAGCGGCTGGAACCCCTCCGCCACCAACTCGTCCTCCGGCGCCTACGGCCTGGTCCAGGCCCTGCCCGGCTCGAAGATGGCGTCCGCCGGCTCCGACTGGAAGACCAACTCGGCCACCCAGATCAAGTGGGGCCTGGACTACATGAACTCCCGCTACGGCAGCCCGACGGCCGCCTGGAGCTTCTGGCAGGCCAACGGCTGGTACTGAGCCGGCCGACCCGCGCGCGCCCGCGGTCGATCGCGGCCGAGCCGCACAGCCGCCGCTGATCCCCGGCGCCGCGCGCCCCTGAACCCCGGCACCCTCGCCCCCTCCTCCTGGGCGAGGGTGCCGACGTATGTCCGGACAGGGTGCCGACCGACGCAGGTGCGGCCGTGGTGCCGACGTACGTCCGGCCGTGGTGCACTGGGCCCGGGAGCCTGCCCAACCCGCCGGAGGAACGATGACGACGGCCACCCCGCCCCGCGACCCCGAGTCCCGCGGTGTGCGGCTGGTGGCCGTTCTGCTGGCGCTGATGCTGGTGAGCGGCCTGATCGACGCCGTCGGCTATCTGGGCCTCGGCCATGTCTTCACCGCCAACATGACCGGCAACGTGGTGCTCCTCGGCTTCGCGGCCGCCGGAACGCCCGGCTTCTCCGTCCCCCACTCGGCGGCCTCGCTGGCCGCCTTCATGCTGGGCGCGGCGGTGGGCGGCCGGGTCGCGGCCCGCTTCGGCGCCGGGTCGCGGCGCCGGTGGATGCGGGTGACGCTGGCCGCGGAGGCGGTCCTGGTGGCCGGGGCAGCCGTGGTGGCCTTCGCCGGCCCCGGCACGCAGGCGACCAGGTACGTGCTGATCGCGCTGACCGCCTTCGCGATGGGCCTGCGCAACGCGAACGTCCGCAAGCTGGGCGTGCCCGACCTCACGGCGACCACGGTCCTCACCACCACCCTGACCGGACTCGTCTCCGAGTCCCGCCTCGGCGACGGCACCAGCCGCCGCTCCCCGCGCCGGGCGGCCGCGGTCGCCGCGCTGTTCGCCGGCGCGATCCTGGGCGCCTGGCTGATCCGCGACCACAGCCCGGGGGTGCCGCTGCTGGTCGCGGCGGCCATGTCCGGGGTGCTGGCGATGATCGCCTCGGGCAGGGAGTGACATCGCGTCTCGGGGGAGGCAGGAACGGGGCGTAGGGAGGGGGTGCTCCTGCCTCCCTCGGGACGGGCCGGCGGCGCCGGGAGCCGTCGGCCCGCGTCCGGAGGGGGTTACGACGTGGTGACCTGAAGGTGTTTCACACCGTTGATCCAGGCCGAGCGGAGCCGGTCCGGGTCGCTGACCAGCCGGAGGCCCGGCATCGCGTCGGCGATCGCGTTGAAGATCAGGTCGATCTCGAGGACGGCCAGGGACTTGCCGAGGCAGTAGTGGGGGCCGCCGCCTCCGAAGCCGAGGTGGGGGTTGGGGTCGCGGGTGATGTCGAAGTCGTCGGGGTCGGCGAAGACCTCGGGGTCGTGGTTGGCGGAGGCGTAGAAGACGCCGACCCGGTCGCCCTTGCGGATCAGCTTGCCGCCCAGTTCGGTGTCCTGGGTGGCGGTGCGCTGGAAGGAGTTGACCGGGGTGGCCCAGCGGACGATCTCCTCGGCCGCGGTCGACGGGCGCTCCCGCTTGTAGAGGTCCCAGGCGTCGGGGTGGGTCAGGAACGCGTGCATGCCGTGGGTGATGGCGTTGCGGGTGGTCTCGTTGCCGGCCACCGCGAGCATCAGCACGAAGAAGCCGAACTCGTCGGAGTTGAGGTTGCCCTCGTCCTCGGCGGCGACCAGGGTGGAGACGATGTCCTTGGCCGGGCACTGCTTGCGGTCGGCCGCCATGTTCATCGCGTAGGCGATCAGCTCGGTGGCGGACTCGGCGCCCACCTCCTCGGTGATCGCGTACTCCGGGTCGTCGTACGAGATCATCTTGTTGGACCAGTCGAAGATCTTGGCCCGGTCGTCCTGCGGGATGCCGATCAGTTCCGCGATCGCCTGGAGGGGGAGCTCGCAGGCGACCTCGGTGACGAAGTCGAAGGGGCCGGAGTGGGCGCGGGCCGCGTCGACGATCGACCCGGCGCGGGCGCGCAGCCGCTCCTCCAGGGCGCGGATGGAGCGCGGGGTGAAGCCGCGCTGGATGATCTGGCGGACCCGGGTGTGCTCGGGCGGGTCCATGTTCAGCAGGATCAGCCGCTGGGCGTCGATCGCGTCCCGCTGCATATGCTCGCCGAAGCGGATGATCGCGGTGTTGACCCAGGACGAGAAGATCTCCGGGTGCGTGGAGACGTACTTGACGTCCGCGTGCCGGGTGACGGCCCAGTAGCCGTCGTCCTGGAAGCCCGCGATGCCGTGCGGCTGTTCGATCCAGCGGACCGGTTCCGCCTGGCGCAGTTGGGCGAACTCCGGGAGCGGCACCCGGTGATGGAGCAGGTCGGGGTCGGTGAGGTCGAACCCGTCGGGCAGCGCGGGACAGGGCATGAGCGACTCACTCCCACCGTGTACGAGCCTGGACATGTGCCTCTGACGCATTCTGACGATCCATCAGAAATGGCGGTTGCCGTGAAGGTAATAACGGGTTCTACAAGTCGCAAGAGGCGCGGTCCCCCCAATTGCATGCACCCCTCTTGCGGTTGTGGACGGACTGTCAGCAAACTGCACGCAGAACTAGTACGCGTTCTAGTTCTGCGTGGCGGGCCGGGCCGGGACGCCCCTGCGCCGCGCGGGTGACCGAGGAGAGGACCGAGCCCCCATGGCCGCGGAACCCGTGATCGTCGAAGCCGTACGCACCCCCATCGGCAAGCGCGGTGGCGCGCTCGCCAACCTGCATCCCGCCTACCTCCTGGGCGAGACCTACCGTGAACTCCTCGGCCGCACCGGCATCCCCGCCGACGCGGTCGAGCAGATCGTCGGCGGCACGGTGACCCACGCCGGCGAGCAGTCCATGAACCCCGCACGCACCGCCTGGCTCACCATGGGGCTGCCGTACGAGACCGCGGCCACCACCGTCGACTGCCAGTGCGGCTCCTCGCAGCAGGCCTCGCACATGACCGCCAACATGATCGCCGCCGGGGTCATCGACGTCGGGATCAGCTGCGGGGTCGAGGCGATGTCGCGGGTGCCGCTGGGCTCGGGCTCCAAGCACGGGCCGGGCAAGCCGTTCCCCGACGAGTGGAACGTGGACCTCCCCAACCAGTTCGAGGCCGCCGAGCGCATCGCCCGCAACCGCGGCCTGACCAGGGAGGACGTCGACGCGCTCGGGCTGCTCTCGCAGGAGCGGGCGGCGCACGCCTGGGCCGAGGAGCGCTTCAAGCGCGAGACCTTCGCCGTCCAGGTGCCGACGACGGAGGAGGAACAGCACGCGGGGCAGGGCATGTGGCGCCTGGTCGACAGGGACGAGGGGCTGCGGGACACGTCGGCCGAGGCGCTGGCGGGCCTGAAGCCGGTGATGCCGACGGCCGTCCACACGGCCGGCAACTCCTCCCAGATCTCGGACGGCGCGGCCGCCATCATGTGGGCGTCGAAGCGGATGGCCCGCGCCCTGAAGCTCCGCCCCCGCGCCCGGATCGTCGCCCAGGCCCTGGTCGGCGCCGACCCGCACTTCCACCTCGACGGCCCGATCGACGCGACCCGCGCCGTGCTCGGCAAGGCCGGCATGACCCTGAGGGACATCGACCTCGTCGAGATCAACGAGGCGTTCGCGTCCGTGGTGCTCAGCTGGGCCCGGGTCTTCGAGCAGAACCTGGACAAGGTCAACGTCAACGGCGGCGCGATCGTCCTCGGCCATCCGGTCGGGGCCACCGGCGCCCGCCTGATCACCACCGCCCTGCACGAACTGGAGCGCACGGACAAGGAGTTCGCCCTCATCACGATGTGCGCAGGCGGCGCCCTGGCAACCGGGACGATCATCCAGCGGCTGTAGCGCCCCAAAGGGGCGCGGGGAACTGCGCGACCAGCCACGACGGCGCCGCGGCCGAACTCGAACGACAGGCGTCACCCGGGAGCCGACGCCATCACCGGCTCCCGGTCTTCCTTGTCGGCCCCCGCCGCCCGCAGGGCCCGCGGCCCCTGCAGCAGATAGCCGACGCCGAAGCCCGCGCCGACCACCGCCGCACCGCCCACCGCGTCCAGGACCCAGTGGTTGCCGGTGCCGATGATCGCCGAGACCGTGAAGAGGGGGTGGATCAGGCCGAGGACCTTCAGCCACCACTTGGGGGCGACGACGGCGATGACGATCCCGCACCACAGCGCCCAGCCGAAGTGCAGCGAGGGCATCGCCGCGTACTGGTTGGTCAGCTCGGTGAGCGTGCCGTAGTCCGGCTTGGCGAAGTCCTGCGGGCCGTGCACGGTGTCGATGATGCCGAGGCCCGGCGTCAGGCGGGGCGGGGCCAGCGGGTAGAGCCAGAAGCCGATCAGGGCGAACGCGGTGGCGAAGCCGAGGGCGGTGCGGGCCCAGCGGTAGTCGACCGGGCGGCGGACGTAGAGGACGGCGAGGACGGTCAGCGGGACGACGAAGTGGAAGGACTCGTAGTAGAAGTCGAGGAAGCTCCGCAGCCAGCCGATGCCGTACACGGTGTGGTTGGCCCAGTGCTCGATGTCGATGTGCAGGAACCGCTCGATGTCGTGGATCCGGTACCCGTGGCGCTCGGCGCGGGCCCGCCCGGAGGTGCCGTTCCCGTCCCCGGCGGCGGCGAGCCTGATCTGCTGGTAGACGAAGTAGACCAGCCGCATCGCGACCAGTTCGAGGAAGAGGTTGGGGCGGGTCAGCACCCGGCGCAGGGACGCGGTCAGCGGGACCTGCCGGAAGCGGGCCGGTACCGGCTCCGCGTAGTCCGTCGGGACCGGGCGGAGGAACTCCGGGGCGGTGCGGGACAGGAAGGGGACGACCGTGGCCGCGGCCAGCGCGGCGAGCAGGACCGCGTTGTCGCGCACGGGCACGAAGAGCGACTGGTTCGGCAGCATCGCCTTGGCGGGCAGCGTCATCACGAGGACGACCACCACCGGCCACACCGACCGGTCCGCCGCCCGCCGCCCGGCCCGGCCGACCACCGCAAGCAGCACCCACAGCAGCTGGTGCTGCCAGGCGGCCGGTGACACCGCCACCACCGCACAGCCGGTGATCGCGACCGCCAGCAGCAGTTGCCCGTCCCGGGCGTAGCGCACCGCCCGGCGCAGCGCGAGGGTGGCCACGCCCGCGGCGAGCGCCAGGAACAGGACGATCTCCAGCGGGCCGCTCAGTCCGAACCGCAGCAGGGCACCGTGCAGCGACTGGTTGGCGAGCGCGTCGGCCTCGCCGCCGAGGCCCACGCCGGCCGTGTGGTGGACCCAGTAGGTGTACGAGTCGTGCGGCATCGCCGCCCAGGCCAGCACCGTGCAGGCGGCGAAGGTCGCGCCGGTGGTGAGGGCGGCCCGGCGGCGGCCGGTGAACCACAGCAGCGGCGCGAACAGCAGCAGGGCCGGCTGGAGGGCGGCGGCCAGCCCGATGCACAGCCCGCTGTCGCGCTGCCCGCGGGCGGCGAAGCAGCCGAGCAGGACGAGCAGGACCGGGATGATGCTGGTCTGGCCGAGCCAGAGGGTGTTGCGGACCGGCAGCGAGAGCATCAGCAGGCTGATCGCGACCGGCGCGGCCAGCAGCGAGGTGCGGCGGCTCACCGGCTGGGGCAGAGCGCGGGCGGCGACCAGGCCGAGGGCGACCACCAGCAGCAGCGTGCCGAAGGTCCAGCCCCAGCCCAGGGCCTGCTCGGCGGCTCTGGTGAGCGGCTTGAGCACCAGCCCGCCGAAGGGGGTGCCGGTGAACTGCGTCGAGTCGTACAGGGAGCCCTTGACGTGCAGCACGCCGTCCGGGCCGACCCAGGTCTCCAGGTCCGTCAGCCGTTCCCCGCTCGGGGTGCTGAGGACGGCGGCCACCTGCCGTACGGCAAGGATCGCGGCCACCGCCCACAGGCCGAGCCGGGCCATTCTGAATCGTGCTCCGGCCTCCGCCCCGCCGAAAGCCTCCCCCGGTCGTCCTCCGTGCTCCACGTTCGCCACGCCTCGCCGGCCTCCCGCCCCGTCCCGCGCATCGTTCTGAGAACCCTATGAGGCTCCCACCACCTCTGGACACAGACGCAGGCAACCCCCTCGTCACCTGACGTCCGCCCGTCTTTTGTCCGGAAGACGTCAGTGCGCGAGGGGTGGGGTTGCGCCCACGGAGGGCGACAAGGATCACAGTGCGCGGCCCGCATACCGCTGCGGGAGGGGGCAGACATCCCTGCACACACCGCGTTTAGCTGCACTGTGCACGTAAGCGCGTACGCGACGTAACGCCCCCAAGTACTCCTATCGTCGCTTTTCGGCTCGTCCGCCGCCGTACGGGCCGCGCCCCCGTCCCCCACGAAAGGTAGGCGAGCCCCGTTTTGGCGACCGCCACAGCCGTCACCCCGTCCACCCGTACGGCCACCGCACCCGGCCCCGCCCCCACCGTCACCGACCCCGCGCTGGTGAAGCGCGCCGTGAAGGCGGCCGCGCTCGGCAACGCCATGGAGTGGTTCGACTTCGGCGTCTACAGCTACATCGCGGTGACCCTGGGCAAGGTCTTCTTCCCGTCCGGCAGCCCGACCGCCCAGCTGCTGTCCACGTTCGGCACCTTCGCCGCGGCCTTCCTGGTCCGCCCGCTCGGCGGCATGGTCTTCGGCCCCTCGGCGACCTCCCCCACGCCTTAAGGGCGCGGGGGGACCCCCAGGCCGCCAGAAGGTCCTCGCCGTCACCATGATCATGATGGCGGCGGGCACCTTCGCCATCGGCCTGATCCCCTCCTACGCCACGATCGGCGTCGGCGCCCCGCTGCTCCTCCTCGCCGCCCGCCTGGTGCAGGGCTTCTCCACCGGCGGCGAGTACGCGGGCGCGTCCACGTTCATCGCCGAGTACGCGCCGGACAAGAAGCGCGGCTTCTTCGGCAGCTGGCTGGAGTTCGGCACGCTGGCGGGCTACATCGGCGGCGCGGGCCTGGTGACCCTGATGACGGCGCTGCTCTCCTCCGACGACCTGACGTCCTGGGGCTGGCGCATCCCGTTCCTGATCGCGGGCCCGATGGGCATCATCGGCCTCTACCTGCGGATGCGCCTGGAGGAGACCCCGGCGTTCGCGGCCGAGGCCGAGAAGTCCGGACAGGCCCGCCCGAAGGTCCCCCTGCGCGAGATGATCACGGGCCAGTGGCGGGCCCTGCTCCTCTGCATGGCCCTGGTCCTGGTCTTCAACGTCACGGACTACATGCTGCTGTCGTACATGCCCAGCTATCTCACCAGCGAGCTGAAGTACGACGAGACGCACGGCCTGCTGGTCGTCCTCGGCGTGATGACGCTGATGATGATCGTGCAGCCGTTCGCCGGAGCCCTGACCGACCGGGTCGGCCGCCGCCCGGTGATCGCGGCGGGCTGCGCGGGCTTCCTCTGCCTCTCCGTCCCCGCCCTCCTCCTGATCCGCCAGGGCAGCCTGCTCGCGGTCGCCCTCGGCATGGGCGCCCTGGGCCTCCTCCTGGTCTGCTTCACGGCAGCGATGCCGGCCGCCCTCCCGGCCCTCTTCCCGACCCGGGTCCGCTACGGCTCCCTGTCGATCGGCTTCAACATCTCGGTCTCCCTGTTCGGCGGCACGACCCCGCTGGCGGTGACGGCCCTGATCGGAGCGACGGGAAACCTGATGATGCCCGCGTACTACATGATGACCGCAGCCGTGACAGGCGGCTTCGCGGCCTGGCGCATGGCAGAGACAGCGGGCCAGCCCCTTCCGGGCTCGGCGCCTTCTGTGGAAGCGCCCCGGTAGGAGCGCCCCTGAAGGGGCGCGGGGCTGTATCAATGTGCGGCTCCGCCGCGGGGGCGCGCCCAGCCCTCGCCAGCCCGCAGACAGCCGAGGAGCGAGCGCCCCGACAGGGGCGCGGGGAACTGCGCGACAAGCCCCCACGCACGCGCAGCCGACCGACAACGGTCAGCCCCCTCTCCTGCCTCACCCACCTGCACGCATCGAACCAACCGCCCACCCCGCCCGTACCCTCGGTCGACAGGCGGTAGCTGTCCGGAACAGGGCCCAGGAACCATGCCCTCCGCTATACCGTCTGTAGTCGGTGATCCACACACGGGCGGAGGGCATCGGTTCATGATCGGCCAGCGGAGACCTCGCCGACGCACACGTTTACTCGCGGTCCTCCTCATCCTCACCGGCATCCAGCTCGGCTGGCTCGCCGCCCCCGCCTTCGCCTGCGCCTGCGGCGCCCTCGTCCCCGGCGCCACCCAGCAGGTCACCGTCGGCCGCGAGGAATCCGTACTGCGCTGGGACGGCACCCGCGAACAGATCGTGATGCGTCTGACGGTGGACGGCGACGCCGACGCCGCCGCCTGGATCATGCCCGTCCCGCACCGCGCCACCGTCGCCCTCGCCGACCCGGCCCTCTTCGACCAGCTGCACACCCTCACCGCCCCGGCGCACCGCACCCGCTACCACTTCTGGCCCGAGGACGGCGACTGGCCCCTCACCAACGGCGGCGACACCTCCACCGGCCCGCCCGGCACCGGCGCCACCGCCCCCGGCGTCGCCGTGGTCGACCGCCAGCGGCTCGGCCCGTTCGACGTGGCCCAGCTGACCGCCACCGACTCCGGCGCCCTGAGCGGCTGGCTGCGCAGCCACGGCTTCCCCTTCCCGCCCCGCCTGAACACCGCGCTCCAGTCCTACGTCGCGGACCACTGGGAGTACGTCGCGGTCAGACTCGCCCCCGAGACCGCGGACACCGCACTGCACGGCGCCCTCGACCCGCTCCACCTCGCCTTCGCCAGCGACAGCCCCGTCTACCCGATGCGGCTGTCCAAGCTCGCGGCCACCCCGCAGTCGCTCGGCCTGTACGTCCTCGCCGCGCACCGCATGGAGCCGCGCTCGGCGATCGGCGGCGATCCCCCGCGGGTCGTCTACGCCGGCCGTCTCGGCCACCCGACCGGCGAGCTGGCCGAGCTGGCCGCCGGCACCCCGTACCTGACGGCGATCGGCCAGGAGTTCCCGTACCCGTCCCGGATCTCGGCCGACCACGTGCTGCGACGGGCGTCCTCGGACACCCCGTTCCAGCAGGTGATCTACGAGGACCGGCTGCGCGAGGTGGCCGGGATGCCGGCCTGGCTGGTGACGGTCGGCGGCGCGCTGCTGCTGCTCGTCGCGGTCACGTCCCTGGCGGCCGTACGACGCTCCCGCCGCCCGTCCCCGCCGCCCCCGCCGGTGCAGCCACCGCCCCCGCCGACGCACCCGCCGACGCCCCCTGCGCCGATCGGCTGAGTTCCGTCCGGCACCGGGGCGGTGGATCACCGGCGCGCCCGCCGCCTCAGTAGTGCTATCCAGGTAGCTGTCACCGGACAGTCATCTGAATAGGCGAAAGGCAGCGGACACATGAGCGGCTCTCAGCTCTGGGACGACGTCGACTTCTACTTCACCAGCCACCTGTCACCGGACGACGAGGCGCTCCAGTCGGCCCTGCGGGAGAGCGAGGCGAACGAGCTCCCGCACGCCAACGTCACCGCCAACCAGGGCAAACTGCTCCAGCTCCTCGCCCAGATCCAGGACGCCCGGAACATCCTGGAGATCGGCACCCTCGGCGGCTACAGCACCATCTGGCTGGCCCGCGCCCTGCCCGCCGACGGCAGGCTGATCTCGCTGGAGTACAGCGCCCGGCACGCCGAGGTCGCGGTCCGCAACATCGCCCGCGCGGGCCTGGAGAAGGTCGTCGAGGTGCGGGTCGGCCCCGCCCTGGAGTCGCTGCCCAATCTCGCCGACGAGAACCCGGCCCCCTTCGACCTGGTCTTCATCGACGCCGACAAGGCCAACAACCCCAACTACGTGGAGTGGGCGCTCCGGCTCACCCGCACCGGCAGCCTGATCGTCGTCGACAACGTGGTGCGCGGCGGCCGGGTCGTCGACGCCGAGAGTGCCGAGCCGGACGTGGTCGGCACCCGTGCCGCGATCGAGCTGATCGCCGCCCACCCGAGGCTGAGCGGCACGGCGATCCAGACGGTCGGCAGCAAGGGCTACGACGGCTTCGCGCTGGCGAGGGTCCTCGACTGACCCCCCGGCTCACCGGAAAGGCGTCGCTCAACCCTCGTGGTAGAAGCCCACGTTGACGCTGCGCGGGGCGGTGCGGTCCCGGACGACGATCTCGCCGGAGCCGCCCCGGGGCAGCGCGACCGTGCCGCCGTACGCGATGGCCTGGGCGTACTCCCCGACCTTCAGCAGGACCTCGGAGGACGGTTCGGGCTGGGAGCCGCGCAGCCAGGTGACCTGCCAGCCGCCCTCGGGTCCGCACAGGAACTCCAGGTGGACCCGGGAGACGAACAGCCAGTCGTCGGGCGTGGCGAGCCGGCAGACGGAGGCGTCGCGGCCCACCCGCAGCACGGCGCCCGGGTCGCTGGGCGCGTCGGCCATGAGCATTCCGGCCGTCTCGCCCGCTTCTCCGGACACGGAGGCCATGGTGAGTTCGAGCACGTGCGTTCCCCCTGCGCGGTTCCTGAATCCTTGTTGGATCTCCGGCGCATGATAAAACGCCCGGCCGGGCCGCGTCCGGCACAATGGAGTCATGACCGAGCGAAAGCCACCCGGGGTACCGTTCGAGTCCTGGGTCGACAAGCAGATCGGGGACGCGCAGCGGCGCGGCGAGTTCGACCGACTACCTGGCCTGGGCGAGCCGTTGCCCGCAGGCCTGGACTCGTCGTACGACGAGATGTGGTGGATCAAAAGGAAGCTGGCCCGGGAGGGCCTGGCGATGCTGCCGCCGACGCTCGCCCTGCGCAAGGAGGCCGAGGACGCGCTGGCGGCCGCCTACGCGGCGCCCTCGGAGCGGATCGTCCGCAGGATCATCGAGGAAGTCAACGTCCGGATCCGCGACATGATGTTCAAGCCGCCGCCCGGACCCCCGCTGGGCAAGAAGCCGTACGACGTCGACGAGGTCGTACGCGAGTGGCGGGAGCGCCGGGCGGCGGCCGGGACGGAACCGGACGCGGACCCGGGGCCGGACGCACGCGGGTGACTCACATGTGCAGCAGCCGGTCCGCCAGTTCGCGGTAGTCGCGCAGGGCCAGCCGGAGCTGCTCGGTGTCCGCGCTGCCGGGGCGGTCCGCGTCGGCGGACTGCCAGCTGCCGCGCAGGGTGCGGCGGCGCCGGTCGACGGCGTCGGTGAGGCGGGCGCTGATCTCCTCGACGGCCCGGTCGGCCTCCTCGACGGCCGTGCGCGGCTCGTCGACGAACCCGGTGACCGCGTGCGCCAGCCGCCGTTCCAGCTGTCCGCACTCCTCAGGTGGCATCAGCAGCTCACCGCGGCCCGCGGCCGTCTCCCGGCCGTCCCGGTAGTCCCGGTCGTCCATGCGTGCGGGTTCCTCCTGTCCCGGGGTTCCCCCGCTCACGGAGGCCCAGTCGGTGGTCCTCTCGTCACGTCCCGGCATCGCTGTACCGCCGGGATTCACGTCGCCGCCGATGGGACGGCGGTCCGGTCCGGTCCTGGCGTCGGTCATGTCGGTCAACTCTCCTTCGGACGGCTCTGGTCGGCGGACCAGGGCAGACGGCCGCCGGTGCCGGCACCGACACCGGCGCGGTGGCGGCCGGACTCGCGGGACGACGGGGTGACCAGGTCGTCGAAGAGGAAGCGGGCCTCGATCACGGCCGCCCGCATCTCCTCGGTGCCGGCCCGGCTCCGCGGCGACCCGGCCGTGGGCGGCTCGGCGGCGCGGTGCACGCGGCGGTAGCCGTCGACGTGGTCGGCGTGGTGCACGGAGAGCGCGGCCACCTGGTCCTCGTACTCGGCACCGGCCGGGAAGCCGCGGTCGGCGGCCAGTTCGGCGAGCAGCCGGTCGATCTCGGTCACGGACTCCCGGGGCGAGTCGACGAAGTGTTCCTGTGCGGTGGTCCAGCGGGCCGCGTAGCGTTCGCGTTCCGCCGGTTCCAGATCACGCTCGTGCAGTGCGCCGTGGCGCTGTACCCGCTCGGCGAGTTCCTGCTCGGCCGCCCTGGTGTCGCCGCCGTGCTGGGCCACCGTCCGCTCGTACTCCGGCCCGAAGCGCCGCTTCAGACCGTGCGGGCCACTGCCCTTGGAGCGCACGGCCAGTACGGCCGCGACTACCACCACGGCGGCCACGATCACGATTGCGATGATCAAGCCTGTGGACATGGTTGCCTTCCGGTGTCTCGGCCCGACGGGCCGTCTCCCCCTACGGGTGACCCGCACTGCGGACCCCAAACAGCCCGGCAGGACGGAGCCGGCCCGAGCCCGCCGATATCCGGTTGCGCGAGCCGCCCCGGTCCGCCGGAGACTACGGACCATGACCTCCTGGACGACCGCCCCCGAACACCCCGACTCCCCGGCCGCCCGCGCCCTGTGGCGGGCGTACTACACGGAGGTCAGCGACCGCTGGTACCTGCTCCACGAGGGCCGCCGCACCGACCCGGCCGAGCTGGAGCGGGAGATCGCCGCCCGGACGGGCTCCGAACTTGCCCCGCCCACCGGGCGGTTGCTCATCGCGCGGTACGACGGCGACCCGGCCGGCAGCGCGGGTGTACGGCTCCTGGACCCGGCCACCGCCGAACTCACCCGGGTCTTCGTGCACGAGGGGCTGCGCGGCCGGGGCGGCGCCGCGCTGCTCGTCACGGCGGCCGAGGACGCGGCCCGCGCCCTGGGGGCCGCGCGGATCCTCCTGGACACCCGCACCGACCTGGTGGAGGCCCGCGCCCTGTACGCGCGGCTCGGCTACACGGAGACCGGGCCGCACAACGACGACGTCTACGCCGGGCACTGGTTCCGCAAGGAACTCGTCAGCTGACCGGCCGGGTCGCCGGGTGCTGCGGCTGCTCGCGTTCGGTGCCGCACAGCTCGTCGGTCAGTTCGCGCACCAGGCGGTCCAGGTCGGTCGGCCGGTCCGGGGTCCACCAGTCGCCGAGGAGTTCGGCCAGGGACTCCTCGCGGGCCCCGGCGAGTCGTTCGGCGGCCTCGCGGCCCTGGCCGGTGAGGGTCAGGTCGAGGCCCAGGCGGTCGGCGAGATGCCGCTCCTCCAGCTGGCGGGCCCCCTCCAGGACGACGTTCATCGGGACCGGGCCGCGCTCGGCGAGCCTGCCCGGCTCCACCGAGCCGTACTTCCGGATCCGCAGCAGCATCCACCCGGAGGCGGGCAGCAGGTCGGCGTACCCGGCCCGGGTGTTGATCTTCCGGTAGACCTCCCGGCGCCCCTCCCGGGTGCCGAGCAGGGACAGCGCCCGGGAGCACTCGTCGTAGGACGACCGCTGGACCGGGTTGGGCGGGATGGTCTCGGAGGCGTCCGGCGCGGTGACCGAGCCGCGCAGCCGGTCCTCCTTGAGGAACCAGGCGAGGACGAACCCGAGGAGGGCGACCGGAGCGGCGTACAGGAACACGTCGGTGATCGAGGACGCGTACGCGTGCAGGGCCGCCGGGCGCAGCGCGGGCGGCAGCGCGGCGATGCCCCGCGGGTCGGCCTTGAGGGAGCCCGGGGTGGCGCCGGGCGGGAGCCGGACGCCCCGGAAGGCGTCGGCCAGCTTGTCGGCGAGCCGGCTCGCGAAGACCGAACCGAAGACGGCGACGCCGAAGGAGGCCCCGATGGAGCGGAAGAAGGTCGCACCGGAGGTGGCCACGCCGAGATCCTCGTACGACACGGAGTTCTGCACGATCAGCACCAGCACCTGCATGACCAGCCCGAGGCCCAGGCCGAAGACGAAGAAGTAGCCGCTCATCTCGGCGGTCGAGCTGTGCTCGTCGAGCCGGTGCAGGAGCAGCAGCCCGATGGTGGTCACGCCGGTGCCTGTGACCGGGAACACCTTCCAGCGCCCGGTACGGCTGACTATCTGCCCGGAAATCGTCGACGACAGCAGCAGACCGATCACCATCGGCAGCATGTGCACGCCCGACAGGGTCGGCGAGATGCCCTGCACGACCTGGAGGAAGGTCGGCAGATAGGTCATCGCGCCGAACATCGCGAACCCGACGATGAAGCTGATCAGGGCGGCGAGGGTGAACGTGCGGATGCCGAAGAGCTTCAGCGGGAGCACGGGTTCGGCGGCCCGCCGCTCGACGGCCACGAACGCGACGGCGAGGACGACTCCGAGCACCACGAGCCCGATGATCTGCGGCGAGCCCCACGCCCAGGTCGTCCCGCCCAGCGAGGCCACCAGCACCAGGCAGGTGGCGACGGCGGCGATCAGGAAGGTGCCGAGGTAGTCGATGACGTGGTGGGCGCTCCGGCGCGGGATGCGCAGCGCGGCCGCGATCGCGGTGAGCGCGACGATGCCGACGGGCAGGTTGACGTAGAACACCCAGCGCCAGCTCAGCTGCTCGGTGAGCACCCCGCCGAGCAGCGGCCCGAGCACACTGGTCGTACCGAACACGGCGCCGAACAGCCCCTGGTAGCGCCCGCGGTCACGCGGCGGCACGATGTCCCCGACGATCGCCATCGACAGCACCATGAGCCCGCCGCCGCCCAGCCCCTGCAAGGCGCGGAAGCCGATCAGCTCGCCCATGTTCTGGGCCATCCCGCACAGCGCCGACCCGACGAGGAAGATCACGATCGCGAGCTGGAAGAGCCGCTTGCGCCCGTACTGGTCGCCGAGCTTGCCCCACAGCGGGGTGGCCGCGGTGGCGGCCAGCAGGTAGGCGGTGACCACCCACGACAGGTGCTCAAGACCCCCGAGGTCGCTGACGATGGTCGGCAGGGCCGTCGACACGATCGTCTGGTCCAGCGCGGCCAGCAGCAGCCCGAGCAGCAGCGCACCGATCGGGACCAGCACATTGCCGGGTACGCGTTCCGCGTCCTTCGCCGGGGTGTGCGTCGTTTCCAGGGCCATGGAGACCTCCCGGGGCTTTCGGCCATCTTCCATCGTGGACGGTGTCGACCGGTATGGCCCGTCGAGTCCGCTTCGGTACCTGTGAGACGGGAGATTCCAGCGAACGTACGTGTGGGTGCTCTGCATAATCTGTGGAGTTCGTGAGGGGAGGGACGAATGCCGTGACGGATACGACCGGGGGCCACCAGTGCCCGGAGTGCGGGACACCGAAGGGGCCGGACGGCTCGCCCTTCTGCGACTGCAACCGGCGCACCTCCGACGCCCTGCGCGACGCACGCACGGCCGAACAGGCGGCCGCCGAGGACTTCGACCCGCTGCGGATACGGCCGTACGTCGACATCGCGGGCGACCCGGGCGACGCTGCCGACGGCGGGGAGACCGCGCCGCTGCCGGTGACCGCGCCGGTCACGGTGCCGGCCGAGGTGACCGTGCCGCTGCGGGCGGTGCCCGCCGACGCCCCCGGCCCGGTCGGGGCTCCGGAAGCTCCTCGCCGGCGTCTCCGGTGGGCCCTGCTCCTGGCGGCCGCCGGGGCGGTGACCGGGATCCTCGCCGTGGCGGGGTTCGCGAGCGGGCTGTTCGCCGACGCGACGCCGAGGCGGGACAGGGCGGCACCGGCGGACGTACGGGAGAGCGTCCCGGACGTGACCCCGAGCACGGCGTCGCATTCGGCCGCGGCGCCGGTGCCGTCGCCGCGATCCGCGCCGCCGACCTCGTCGTCCGGGTCCGCGAGCCCGAGCGCGTCGCACTCGCCGTCCCCCGCGCCGTCCAGTACCGCCCCGTCCCCGGCCCCCTCCCGCTCGGCCACGCCGACCGAGTCGGCGTCGACGACGGGCACGGCGGCCTCCGCCCGGCCCACCTCGGCACCGGTCCTGCGCCCCGGCGACACCGGGGCGGAGGTGACGGAACTCCAGCAGCGGCTGGCCCAGCTGAACCTCTACACGGGGACGGCCGACGGCCACTACGACACCAAGACCGAGGACGCGGTGCGGACGTACCAGCTGGCGCGGGGGATCCTGACCGACGAGGCGGGGGTGTACGGAGCGGCTACCCGAGCGGCACTGGAGTCGGAGACGACGGAGCCGTAGGGAGTGCGCCGGTCAGGGGCGGTGGCGGTGGTGGTGTGGCTGCGGGTGAGTGGGGGGGCTGGTCGCGCAGTTCCCCGCGCCCCTTACGGGGCGCTGCCCAGCCGCGCCCTACATACATAGCTGCGGGCAGGCGTGCCGCAGGGCGGCACGGGTGGGCGCTGGGGGTCCCCCCGGCCGAAGGCTGGGGGAGGCACCCTGCCAACGCCGGTAAGTGACACCCCCGCCCTCAGGCCCCGCCGACGTGCACCCGGAGCGACCCGTCCGCCACCGCCTCCACCCGCACCCCCGTCAGATCCCGCACCACCGCGTCCGGCCTGTGCACCCCGGCCCGCGCCCCGACGCCCACGACCCGCATCCCCGCCGCCCGCCCGGCCGCGATCCCCGCGCCCGAGTCCTCGAACACCACGCAGTCGGCCGGAGCGACCCCCAGCTCCGCCGCCCCCTTCAAAAAGCCCTCGGGGTCCGGCTTGCTGGCGCCCACCGACTCCGCGGTCACCCGCACCGCCGGCAGCGGCAGCCCGGCCGCGGCCATCCGTGCCGTCGACAGCGCCACGTCCGCCGAGGTCACGAGCGCGTGCGGCAGCCCCGCCAGGGACGCGAGGAAGGCCGCGGCGCCCGGGACCTCCACCACGCCGTCCACGTCGGCCGTCTCCTCCGCCAGCATCCGCGCGTTGTCCGCGAGGTTCTGCTTCACCGGCCGGTCCGGCAGCAGCACCGCCATGGACGCATGCCCCTGGCGCCCGTGGACGACCTTCATAACCTCGTCGCCGTCCAGCCCGTGCCGCTCGGACCAGCGCCGCCAGATGCGTTCCACGGCGGCGTCGGAGTTGACGAGGGTGCCGTCCATGTCGAGCAGGAGGGCGCGGGCGGTGAGGACGGTGGCCGTCATCAGGCAGCTCCTATGCACAGGCCGAAAGCAGGCCGGGAAGAACAAGGCGGCCCCGCCCGCCGGTCAGGGAAAACGGGCGGGAGCCACTTTGTTTCTCCACGGTACAAAACAGAACACCGATCCCGCCACCGCCTTCGCCGACCGTTCACCGAGTCTTCAGCTCGGCAGGTCGGACCGGGGCGGGCCACAGCGCGCCGGACCGGGCCACGGCGAGCCGGCGAGCCGACGACCCGGACCGCACTCGGCAGGCCACAGCGGGCCGCAGGAAGCCCCCGGCCGGCCAGGACCCGGCCGGCTCAGGCCGCGATCGCCTCCCACAGGCTCCACACGCCCAGCACCAGCATCAGCACCGCCGCGATCTGCGTGATCAGCCGCAGCGGCACCTTCTTCATCAGCGCCTTGCCGCCGACGATGCCGAGTCCGGCCACCGCCCACAGGCCGAGCACCGCGCCGAGGCCGACGGAGAGCGGGTCGTCGTAGCGGGCCGCGAGGTTCGCGGTCATGATCTGCGTGAGGTCCCCGAACTCGGCGACCATGATGAGCATGAATCCGGTGCCCGCGACCTTCCAGAAGGACTGGTCGGCCGGCTTGCGGATCTCCTCTTCCTCCTCGCCCTTCTTCAGCAGCAGCACGGCCGCGCCGCCGAGGAAGAGCACGCCGGTCAGCGCGTGCACGATCTGCTGCGGGAGCAGGGTCAGGACGCTGCCGGCCGCGACGGCGAGCACGACGTGCAGCAGGAAGGCCGCGGCGACACCGGCGAAGACGTACGACGCCCGGTAGCGCGTGCCCAGGACGAGGCCGGCGAGCGCGGTCTTGTCGGGCAGTTCGGCGAGGAAGATGACGCCGAAGACGAGCGCCGTCACGGTGATGCTGATCAAGGGTCCTCAATCGGTCGGGGGCCAACCCACCGAGAGCACCGCACTTCGCAGACGAACACCTCGGCAGGGCAGCACACACGATCACCCGTGCCGTACGGCACGGGAGTGCACTGCTTGCCGAAGGTCTCGCTGGCGGCCCCTGACCGAGATGGCCGAGGTCCGCCTCCGGGCGCCGGCTCAGACGAGCTGAGCAGTATGTCGACGGTCCGGCGAAGAGCTACTCCCCTTCAACGCCGTCAAGAGTACGTGACCTCGCCACCTATCCCAAGGCCGGAGCTCCCACCTGTGAGTCACGTCGCACATCTTGTCGTGTCATGAACACGTCACTAGTTTCTTACCGAACGCTCACCCATCGGCAACACGGCGGCGCGAGCATTCCCTCGCTCGCGCTCCAACACCCCCACCCCACAAGGGAGTTCGCATGCCGAAGTTCTACGCGCGTCGACGAACCAGCATACTCGCGGCTCTTACCGGTCTCATAGCCTCCGTCGCACTGTTCAACTCCCCGAGCGCCTCCGCCGCCCTGCCCACCCCGGTCAGCGCGTCCACCGCCCGCACCTACCTCGCCTCCCTCACCGTGGCGACCGAGGTCAGGACCGGCTACGCGCGCGACCTGTTCCCGACCTGGGACACCATCAGCGGCACCTGCAACACCCGTGAGTGGATCCTCAAGCGCGACGGTACGAACGTCGTCACCAACTCCGCCTGCACCGCCACCAGCGGCAGCTGGTACTCCCCCTACGACGGCGCCACCTGGACCGCCGCCTCCGACGTCGACATCGACCACCTCGTGCCGCTGGCCGAGGCCTGGGACTCCGGTGCCCGCAACTGGACCACCGCCCAGCGCGAGGCCTTCGCCAACGACGTCACCCGCCCGCAGCTCCTCGCCGTCACGGACAACGTGAACCAGTCCAAGGGCGACCAGGACCCGGCCACCTGGATGCCGTCGCTCACGTCCTACCGCTGCACCTACGTCCGCGCCTGGGTCCAGGTGAAGTACTACTACGACCTCTCGGTGGACTCCGCCGAGAAGAGCGCGCTCACCAGCTACCTCTCCGCCTGCTGAACCGACCGGGCGCAGCGGCGTCCCGCTTCCCCTGCGTTCCGGCCACGCTCCGCTCCCTCTCCGGAACTCCTCCGGATCTCCTCCGGGTCTCCTCCGGCTCTCTTTCCGGCGTCGGCACCTCCCCGCCGGCCTCCGTCGTTCCGTACCGTACGGGGCGACGGAGGCGAACCGACCGAGGAAGAGAGCGGAGCGATCGTGGCCGGACTGCGCCTGGGACCGCTGCTGAGGTACACCGACGGCTCGTCGGCGACCGTCTGGGTCGAGGCGAGCCGTCCGTGTACCGCCGAGGTGCGCTGCGCGGACGGCGCCGGCGGCACCGCGCGCACCTTCCAGGTGGCCGGCCACCACTACGCCCTGGTCCCGGTCACCGGTCTGACTCCGGGTACGTCACCGTCGTACGACGTCCTCCTGGACGGCACCCGCGTGTGGCCGCTGCCCGGCTCCCCTTTCCCGCCCTCGGAGATCCGCAGCCCGGCCGCCGGCGCCGGCCTCGACGTCGTCCTCGGCTCCTGCCGCTGGGCCGCCCCGCCGGCCGACGGCCACGACCCGGTCGGCCCGGACGCCCTGGACAGCCTGGCCGCGCGCATCGCCGCCGGCGGTCAACGGCCGGACGTGCTGCTGCTGTTGGGCGACCAGGTGTACGCCGACGAGACCTCAGCGGCCACCCGGCACTGGCTGGCCGCCCGCCGCGACCTCGCGGAAGCACCCGGCGCCGAGGTCGCGGACTACGAGGAGTACACCCGCCTCTACCACGAGTCCTGGCTGGACCCGGAGGTGCGCTGGCTGCTCTCCACGGTGCCCAGTTGCATGATCTTCGACGACCACGACGTCATCGACGACTGGAACACCTCCGAGGCCTGGCTGGCCGACCTGCGTGCCAGCCCCTGGTGGCAGGAGCGGCTGCTGAGCGGGCTGATGTCGTACTGGGTCCATCAGCACCTGGGCAACCTCTCGCCGGCCGACCTGGCCGCCGACCCGGTGTACGCGGCCGTGCGCTCCGCTCCCGACGGCACCGAGGAGCTGCGCGCCTTCGCCGCCGGGGCCGACGCCGATCCGGCCTCGGTGCGGTGGAGTTACCGGCGTGACTTCGGGCGGGTGCGGCTGCTGATGGTGGACACCCGGGCGGCGCGGGTGCTCGACGAGCAGAGCCGCGCCATGCTCGACCCCGGCGAGGCCGAGTGGCTGCGCGAACAGGCGCTGGACGGCCGGGAGTCGTACGACCATCTCCTGGTCGGCACCTCGCTGCCCTGGCTGCTGCCGCACCTGATACACGACGTCGAGGCCTGGGACGCGGCGCTGTGCCGGGGCGAACGCGGCGCCCGCTGGGCGGAGTTCGGGGAACGGCTGCGCCGTGCGGCCGACCTGGAGCACTGGGCGGCCTTCCCGGAGTCCTTCGCCGAGCTGGCCGCCCTGTTCGCCCGGACCGGCTCCGGTCCCGGAGCGCCCGCCTCCATCTGCGTGCTCTCCGGAGACGTCCATCACGCGTACGTCGCCGAGCCCGCGTGGCCCGCCGGAGCCGCCCCCGACTCCCGTGTGCTGCAACTCACCTGCTCCCCCGTCCACAACTCCGTGCCGCCGACGATCCGGGTCGGTTTCCGGTTCGGCTGGAGCGCCCTCGCCCGGTTCCTCGGACGGCGGTTCGCCCGGCACGGGCGCTGTGCGCGACCACCGGTGACATGGCGGAAGAGGGGCGGACCGTGGTTCGGCAACCAGCTCATGACGCTGACGCTGCACGGCCGTTCGGCCCGGCTGCGGCTGGAGCGGGCCCGGCGGGACGGAACCCTGGAGACCGTGGAGGAGTCCGTCCTCACCACGCCATGAGGGACGACTGAGGGACATCCGAGGGGCAACTGGGGTGTGTGTGGCGCACGTTGGCAACTGTTAACCGCGACGGCATGATGAGGCGGACCGTCCGCTTCCTGATCCCGTGCGGACGGTGTTCCTGCCCTGCGCCCCCACCCGCCCGGGAGTCACGTCCTTGTCTTCCTCCCCACAGGAGTCCCCCCAGCACCCGGTCCCGGAGCCGATCCAGGAGCCGGTCCAGGAGCCGGTCCAGGACCCGGCCCTGGAATCCGTGCCGGTCTCCGTCGCCCTGGTGGGCGCCGGCCCGCGCGGCACCAGCGTCCTGGAACGGCTCTGCGCCTCCGCCCCCGAACTGCTGCCCCCGGGCCGGCGCCTCACGGTCCATGTGATCGACCCGGCACAACCGGGCCCCGGCCGGGTCTGGCGTACGACGCAGTCGGCGGAGCTGCTGATGAACACCGTGGCGAGCCAGGTCACCCTGTTCACCGACGCCAGCGTGGACTGCGCGGGCCCCGTCCTGCCCGGCCCCAGCCTGCACGCGTGGGCGGCCGGCGAGCTGGGCCCCGACGACTACCCGACCCGCGCCCACTACGGCCGTTACCTGGAGTGGGTGTTCGCGCGGACGGTCTCCCGGGCACCGGCGGCGGTCCGCGTCGAGACGCACCGCGCCCGCGCCGTACGGCTCGACGACGCCCCCGACGGCCGCCAGACCCTCACTCTGGACGACGGCCGCACGCTGCCCGGCCTGGCGGCGGTGGTGCTGGCCCAGGGCCATCTCCCGGCGACGGCGTCCGCCGGGCAGCGCCGGCTCGCCGCCCACGCCGCCCGGCACGGCCTGCGGCACATCCCGCCCGCCAACCCGGCCGACGTCGACCTCACCCCGCTCGCGCCCGGCGAACCGGTACTGCTGCGCGGCCTGGGCCTCAACTTCTTCGACCACCTGGCCCTGCTGACCACCGGCCGGGGCGGCCGTTACACCCGCACCCCCGACGGCACCGCCCTGCGCTACACCCCCTCCGGCCGCGAGCCCCGCCTGTACGCGGGCTCCCGGCGCGGCATCCCGTACCAGGCACGCGGCGACAACGCCAAGGGCCCGCACGGCCGCCACACCCCGCTCCTCCTCACCCCCGAGGTGATCACGGGTTTCCGCAGCCGCGCGGACTCCGGCGCGGCGCCCGACTTCCTCGCGGAGATCTGGCCACTGGTCGCCAAGGAGGTGGAGACGGTCTACTACGCGGCCCTGACCGGCGACCCGGAGTTCACCGAGCGCTTCCTCGCGGCCGGCGGCCGGCCCGCGGAGACGGCCGTACTCGACGCCCACGGCGTGCCGGAACCGGACCGCTGGTCCTGGGAGCGGCTCCAGCACCCGTACCGGGAACGGAAGTTCACCGGTCCCGAGCAGTGGCGGGCCTGGCTCCTGGGATATCTGCGCGAGGACGCGGCACAGGCCGCCCTCGGCAATGTGCGGGGCCCGCTCAAGGCCGCCCTGGACGTGCTGCGCGACCTGCGCAACGAGATACGGCTGATCGTCGACCACGGCGGCCTGGCCGGTGCCTCCCGGCGCGCCCATCTGGACGGCTGGTACACCCCGCTCAACGCCTTCCTGTCCATCGGCCCGCCCCGCCGCCGGATCGAGGAGTTCGCCGCGCTGCTGGCGGCGGGCGTGGTGGAAGTGCTGGGTCCGGGGCTGGAGGTGGACCTCGGGGACGGCGCCTGGGTGGCCCGCTCCCCCGAGATACCCGGCTCGGCGGTCCGGGTGACCACCCTTGTCGAGGCCCGCCTCCCCGAGCCGGACCTGCGCCGCACCGCCGACGCACTGCTGGCCGGACTGCTCCGCGAGGGCGCGTGCCGCCCGCACGTGGCGGACGGCCACGAGACCGGCGGCGTCGACGTGACACCGCGCCCGTACCGCCTCATCGGCCGTCACGGCCGCCCGCACGCACGGCGGTTCGCCTTCGGGGTGCCCACGGAGGGGGTGCACTGGGTGACCGCGGCGGG
Source organism: Streptomyces hyaluromycini (assembly GCF_002217755.1). Classification (GTDB taxonomy): domain Bacteria; phylum Actinomycetota; class Actinomycetes; order Streptomycetales; family Streptomycetaceae; genus Streptomyces; species Streptomyces hyaluromycini. The sequence continues at coordinate 818,763 of NZ_BCFL01000018.1, forward strand.
AGCCCGGCCGGGCGTGGACTCGGTGACCCTGTCGGACGCGGACGCGATCGCGCGGGCAGTACTCCGTATCGCCGCGGCCGCGCCGGGATCACGGCCGGAGGCGGCCCCGGAACGGCCGACGGCGGCCGAACGGAACACACCGGTCACCGTATGACACTGCATGACACCGCATGACACACGCCTGACCCTCCGCTGATAACCCTTTGCCGAACATACGAAGCCCCCGTGACACTCCTGTCACACCCCCCGCGTACGCTGTATGGCTGTCGTCGGGGGGCGCAACAGGACAATCGCGGGGGAACCGTCGTGTGGGAAAGCGTGGGCTCACTGGAGGCCGGGCCATGGATATACGCCATGGTGGCCCTCTCCGTGCTGCTTGATGTGTTCCTGCCGGTCCTGCCGAGCGGGGTGCTCGTCATCACCGCGGCCACCGCAGCGGCGGGCACCGGAGCGTCGGCCGGACAGGTCCCGCCGCACGCCCTGCCGGACATCCTGGCGCTGACCCTCTGCGCGGCCACCGCATCGGTCCTCGGCGACCTGGTTGCCTACCGGCTGGCCCGGCGCGGCGGGGCCCGCCTGGACCGCGCCATCGCCCGCTCCCGGCGGCTCAGCAGCGCGCAGGAACGTCTCGGCGAGGCCCTGTCCCGAGGCGGCGGCGCGCTGGTGGTACTGGCCCGCTTCGCCCCGGCCGGCCGCTCGATCGTCTCCCTCGGCGCCGGCGCGACCCACCGCAGCGTCCGCGACTTCCTCCCCTGGTCCGCCCTGGCAGGCCTGACCTGGGCGATCTACAGCGTTGCCCTCGGCTGGCTGGGCGCCCAGTGGCTGGGTGCGACCTGGATGGCGACGGCGGTATCGGTCGCAGCGCTGTTCGGCGCGGGAGCGGGCGCGGGGTACCTGATGCGAAGACGCCCCGCCTGAACCATGCCTCGCCCACCCGGCAAGCGCCGGTGAGCATCCCCACCCTCCTGCCTCAGCCCCCGCCCGCGGCCGCCTGCCCCCGCACCTCCAGTCCCCCCAGCAACGCGGCGGTGGCCTCCGCAACCGCATCCACCGCCCGCTCGAACACCTCCCGGTTGTGCGCGGCCGGCGCCCGGAACCCGGACACCTTCCGCACGTACTGCAACGCGGCAGCACGGATCTCGTCCTCCGTGGCCTCCTCGGCCAGCTGAGGCGGACGCAGGGTCTTGATACTCCGGCACATGTCCCCAGTCTCCCGCAGACCCCCTCCTTCCTGCGAGGATCTTCCAGAGGCGGCCACCGCTCCCGGGGCCGACCGACGAGAGGACAACTCCATGCCGAACAGCCCGAACAGCCCGGACACGCCGAAGGCTCCCGCCCCTCACCTCACCGTCGCCGTCCTCGGCCCCGGCGGCGTCGGCGGCCTGCTCGCGGCCCTGCTCTCCCGCTCCGGCCACCGCGTCCTCTGCCTCGCGAGCGAGGAGACCGCGCACACGCTCCGTACCACCGGCATCCACGTCCGCAGCCCCCTGTTCGGCGACTTCACGGCCCCCGTCGAGGCCGACACGGCCCTCCGCGAACCGGTCGACACCTGCCTGGTCACCGTCAAGGCCACCGCCCTGGACGCGGCCCTCACCCGGATCCCGCCCTCGGCCCTCGGCGACGCCCTCCTCGTACCGTTCCTGAACGGCGTGGAACACCCCGCGCTGCTGCGCGCCCGCTACGCCCCGGACCGCGTGGTTCCGTCCGTGATCCGCGTCGAGTCCACCCGCACGGCCCCCGGCCTGGTCGAACACACCAGCCCCTTCGCGGAGATCGACCTGACCGGCGCCAAGGTCCCCCGCCCCCGCCTGGAGGCCCTGGCCGAAGCCCTCACCGCCGCCGGCCCGGCCACCCGCGTCCTGGACGACGAAACCACCACCCTCTGGGCGAAGATGGCGTTCCTCGCCCCGCTCGCCCTTCTCACCACCCGCTACGCCCTCCCCCTCGGCGAGGCCCGCACCCGGCACCGCGAGGAACTGGCGTCCCTCGTGGCGGAGACGGCGGCGGTCAGCCGGGCCTGCGGCGCCCCCGCCGACCCGGCCCGGGCACTGGCCCGCTACGACGCCTTCCCGCCCGCCACCAAGTCCTCGATGCAGCGCGACGCGGAGGCCGGCCGCCCGCTCGAACTCGACGCGATCGGGGGCGCGTTGCTGCGCGCGGCGGACCGGCACGGCGTACCCGTGCCGGTGACGGCACGCATCGTCAGGGAGTTGCGCGAGGCCGGACGCTAGCGGCTGCCGCGCCCGGGGGTACGCCCGGGGGCTCGGGCGGCGGCGACGAAGGCGGCCATCTTCTCGCGGCTCTTGACCCCCGGCGCGGTCTCGACACTGCTGGAGACGTCCACGCCGTAGGGCCCGAACTCCTCGATGACACCGGCCACGTTGTGCTCGTCGAGGCCGCCGGCGATCACCACCTTCCCCGGCACCCCGCCGACCCAGTCGGGGATGTCCTCGAACACGCCACTGCCGGCGCTGGCGTCGTAGAAGAAGTACTGGAGCGCCTCCGGCTTCCCGGGCGGGGTGCCGGAGGCGAGGGCGAGGTTCGGGATGTCGGCCGTCTCGTAGATCTGGACGGTGTCGAAGTGCCCGGCGACGGCGGCCGTCTCGGCGTGGGTCAGGGCCACGGCGAAGACGGTGATCCGTCCCCGGGCGTATTCGGCGAGCGCCACGGCCCGCTCCGGCGGGCAGTACCGCTTGCTCTTCGGGGTCACGACGATCCCGACGGCGTCGTATCCCAGCTCGACGGCCCAGTCGATCTGCTGCTCCTGGGTGAGCCCGCACACCTTCACGAACGTCGGCTGCCGCTGCCCGCTCATCCTGTCCTTGCTCCGTTCTCCCGCCCGGCGGGAACACGATCCTGTCCTCCAGCTTCTCAGTCCGCGGGCCGGGGCGTTGTCAGTGGCGGCCCCGACGAGCACCGGCAGCACGAGCGCCGCGTCCTGGCGGCCCTCGCAACCGCATTCGGCGTCCGCCTGCCCCGGTTCGCCCTCACCCGAGGCCGCCTGCACACCATCGGCACCCGCCCCTGGAACCGCGCCCCGGGCCCGGGCGAGCCATACCTGGCCATCCGCTTCGTGCCGCACCGGCCGTAGCGGAGTCTCCCTCCTACGCCCCTGGGCTGCTGGTCGCGTCACCGTGGCGGGGACGGACCCGTGTCGGCCGGGTCCACGGTATGAGTGCCGGGACGCGGGCGCGGTAGGCGTCGTAGGCGGCCCCGAACCGGCCGGCCATGAGGGCGTCCTCGGTCCGCACCCGGCTCAGCAGCCACGGGACGGCGACCGCCAGGGCGGCTGTCCAGGCACCGAAGCCGCAGGCCAGCATGGCGCCGACGACCAGTCCGAGCAGGCCGGTGTATATGGGATGGCGAACCAGCCCGTAGGGCCCGTCGGTACGCAGTTCGTGATGCTCCTGGACCGTCGGGACGCTGGCCCACATCGTGCCCAGGACCCAGCGGGCCCACAGCAGCAGTGCGGTGGAGGCGACGGCGAGCAGGGCGCCCAGGAGGGCGAGTTCAGGCTGCCAGTACTGCAGGCGGTGCCAGAACCCTCCGGTGTGCCCGACCAGCCAGGAGAACAGCCACGCGCCGGCGACCAGCAGAACCCGGCGGGGCAGCGTGCGGCGCAGTCCGCGCACCCAGCCGCGCGCACCGGCCTGGCTCTTCAAGCCGAAGTAGACAGCACCCGCGATCCAGGCCACGACGAAGACCAGAACGCAGACGCCGGTGAGAGCGACGAGTGCCGAGTGCAGTGATCCCATGCCTCAAGGCTCCTCCGGCACCCGGCCGATCACCACCACCCACGGGCCGATGGAGAGGGCCTCCACCCACCGGTCGAGTCCCGGTCCGGTATCGGTATGAGGGCGAGGCCGACGGAGTCTGCGGCTCCGGGGGACGCTGCCGCGGTGGACGGCGGAATAAGACGGTACGCGAAGTGGGCAGGGGACGTGGTCGCGGCGGTGGCCATGGTGGTGTTCGAGGCGGTCGCGGTGTTCGGAGCCCTGGCCATTTTGATGCTCGGCACGATGGGGGCGGCGTGGGTCCCACTGGCGTGCTTCGGAGGCCTCGCCCTGTGCGCGGGGATCATCGCGGCGGCGGCGTGGAGCGCACGGATGTGGGTCACGGCGGTGGTGCAGGGGCTGGTCACCGGGGGTTGCCTGGCGGCGGTGATCCACCTCTGGGGCGGCGCGTGACGACGCGATCCGACGACACCGCGCGCGCATCGAACACATGAACCCCACGAACAAACTCGCCACCTAAAATCGAACAGGCGTACCATTGCCGCGTGGCTGCGACCTATGACTTTCCGAGTGACCTCCTCGCCGGTCAGGAGGAGCTGCATCAGGTCCGGGCCGAGCTGTCGGCCCTGCTGAAGCGGCTTCCCTGGTCGGTCGAGCCGCTGGACGGATTCAGCGACGAGGGCGGCTGGCGCAAGGTGGAGCGCCCCGCCTCCCCGGGCTGGACCGAGGACGAACAGGCGGAGGTGGAGAAGCTGCGCCGCCGCGAACACGAACTCGCGGTGTTCGTCAGCGGCCACCGCTTCTGGGCGGAGGTCACGGCGCCGGACCGCATGGACGCCCGAAGCCGCCTCAAGCACGCGCACGAGAAGGCCTGAGAACACGAGGGGACCCCGGCCGCATCGGCCGGGGTCCTCTCGTCACGTGGGCGCGGACGGTTTCGAACCGCCGACATGCTGCTTGTAAGGCAGCCGCTCTACCCCTGAGCTACGCACCCGAGACGAGTCGACAGCCTACATTGCCAGGGGCGCTGTCCCGCAAACCCGTATCCGGACCGGCCGCGCGTACCGTCGTCGGACGGTCGTGGCGAATGTGACCGGCTGATCGTATTCACCGCGAACTGACCGGCTCGTGTGTTCGTCTTTCACCAGTGGGAGAATTGCAGCAACCGCCAGGACACAGGGCGCACCGCGGTACGGGAGAGGGAGAAGTGACGGGGACATCGGCGACTTCGGCGGTATCCGAGCGGTCGTACTCGCCTCCCGTACGGGCCCGGCGCACGCCGCTGCGGGATGTTCTCGGTCTGATGAGCCTGCCGCTGCTGGCCGTGCTGGTGGTGCCCGGGGCGTTCGCCGGCGGCGGGACGCGGCGGTGGTTCGGGGGGCGTGCGGAGAGTCAGCGGGCGGAGGCGCAGGCGGCCAAGGACGCCGCGGCCGCCGCGTTCTACGAGCTGGACACCGCCCAGCGGGATCTGCGGATCTCGATAGAGACCATCTCCGCCGTCGACGACTCGCCGGCGGCCCGTCGTGCCGTCTCGGACTTCGAGGCGCTGGGGCGGCGGATCGACGAGGTGAGCAACCGGTACATCGAAGCCATCGACGCCTATGACCTGGACCGGGACGATCTGGAGGCCGGGGTCGCGGCGCGGGCGCGTGGGCAGATCTCCGGGGCCAAGGACGAGCTGGTCCGGGTCAAGGGGGAGCTGGACCGGTTCGGGGAGTCGCTGGGGCCGTTGCTGGGCAAGGCCGAGACGCAGTTGGCGCGGCTGGCGCCGGCCGTGGAGCGGGCCCGGCAGGCGCTGCTGGCGGCCAGCAACGCGCTCGACGCCGTGCGGAAGACGCAGATCAGGGCGGATGAGCTGGCGGCCCGGCTGGCCGCGCTGTCGCCCGAGCTGACCAGGCTCAACCAGGGTGCGGGGCAGCACGGTGTGCAGGCGACGCTGGAGCGGGCCGGGCGGGTGCAGCGGGAGGCCGAGGCCATTCGGGTCGAGGCGGAGCGGCTGCCGGAGAAGGCCGCGGAGATCGATCACCGGCTGGTGAGCCTGCGGACCCGGGCGCAGGCGCTGACCACCCGGGCCGGGCAGGTGGACCCGGTGCTGAGCGAGCTGCGGCGGCGGTTCTCGGCGGCCTGCTGGCAGGATCTGCAGCAGGTGCCGCAGCAGGCCGTGGAGAACGTCGGGCAGGCCGAGGTGAAGCTGCGGGAGGCGCAGGCGGCGCGGGACGCGCAGAAGTGGGCGGACGCCGCCTCGCTGCTCTCGACCGTGCGGGCGCTGCTGAACAGTACGGACGAGGCGGTGTCGGCGGCCGGTGACCGGTTGAGCCGGCTCAACGCCGTGCAGAAGGATCCGCAGGCGGAGATCGAGCGGACGCGGTTCGCGATCCGGGACGCGCAGCGGCTGGCGATGGCCGGGCGGACCAGTCCGGATCCGCGGCACGCGCGGCTGCTGGACGACGCGGTGGCGCGGCTGGACCGGGCGGTGGGGACGCTGGAGGGGCGGCATCCCGACTACTGGCACTTCCTGACGGAGACGGAGGCGGTGCGGCAGTCGGTCGCGCGGGCGGTGGCGCAGATCCGGGAGGACCGGGGCACCGGACACCTGTGAGCCGTTGCCGTCCCCTCGGTGCGGGCGGATATTGGGAGGGCGGTCCGTAATCCAGGTCCGCAGTCCAGATGGGGAGGCGGAGATGGCCTCACACGCAGCGCACTCGGGGACGTCGGGGACCTCGCGGCGGCGGATCATTTTCGACGAGGCGCTGCCCGTCGACCACCGCCTGAACAGGATCTACCGGATCGGGGCGGGCCTGATGGGCCTGTTCCTGCTGGCGTTCGGGATCCTCGGACTGACCAACAACATCGGCTTCTTCGACACGGGCGGGAACAGCGCGATCGGTCTGAACACGAACGGTGCGCTGAGCGTGCTGTCGATCTGTGTGGGGCTGCTGCTGTTCGTCGGGATGGTGATCGGCGGGAACTTCGCGTCCACGCTGAACATGGTGCTGGGTGTGCTGTTCATCCTGAACGGCTTCCTGTTCCTGGGTCTGCTCGACACCCAGTCGGACTTCCTGGCGTTCAAGATCCAGAACGTGCTGTTCAGTTTCGTGGTGGGCCTCGTGCTGATGGTGTTCGGGATGTACGGCAGGGTGAGTACGAACCTGCCGCACGACAACCCGTACTGGCGGGCCCGCCACCCCGAGGCGGAGCAGCGGGCCGAACCTGAGGCTCAGGTGCGGTAGGCGTAGTAGTACGCGTTCGGGTACGACGCGATGAGGCTCGCCAGCGACCTGCGGTAGGTGTTGTTGGAGTGGTATGTCACATACGGGATGCCGTTGGCCTTGTACGTGACGATCATCGTGTGGTCCTTCGCCCCGTCCCGGTCGAAGTCCACCTGGATGACGTCGCCGACTTCCGCCTGGTAGACGTTGGCGAGCGGGGTGGTCCGCTTGGAGTTCTGGGCGAACCAGGACCACTCGTTGACGCCGACGAACGAGTCGGACTGGATGTCGGCGGTGCCGAACCACTTCGTGTAGTCGTAGACGTAGCCCGGGACGTGCTTCCAGCCGCCGGCCTTGAGTGACTGGCTGACGAAGTTGGTGCAGTCGCCGCCGGCCGTCTCGTTGTTGTAGTCCGGGTAGGCGGTGTTGTAGTTGTTCCAGTACGTCTCGGCGTAGGTGGCCATCGCCTTGTAGTCGTACGTGCCGCCGGTGAGCGTCTTCGGCACGGCCACCGGGTTGCGGGTGGTGGCCGCGCGGGGGGCGTCCGGCGTGGAGTTGCCGTCGTCGGGGGTGGCGGGCGCCTTGACCGAAGGCTTGGACAGCGTGTTGACGGCGAGGCCGCCCTCGTCGGTGTCCTGGATGTTCGTCAGCTGCCAGGTGCCCCGCTGGTCCGCCTTGAAGGTCAGCTCGTGGTGGGCCTGGAAGCCGGTGCTCTTCGGCGTGCCGCCGGCGGCCTTGGCGTAGGTCAGCGTCGTGGTCTCGGTGACGTCGGCCTTGGCGGTGCGGCCGGTCACGCGGGTCGCGTCGAGCGTGACCTGGGTGCTGCCGGCGCTGTACGTCTCGCCGGCCTTGGCGATGCTGTTCTGACGGCCGCGCAGCTGGGTCAGCGCCGTGTTCTCGTCGCGCGACTGGGTGCTGGAGAGCCGGACGTCGCCGGAGAAGCGGGACGTCTGCTTCTTCTGCGAGGCACCCTGGACGAGGGCCTGGGTGCGGTCGGTGAAGACCGCGTCGGCCAGCTTCTGGAAGGTCGCCTTGGTCGCGGCGTTCACGGTCGGGTCGTCGACGACGGCCGCGCCCGCGCTCCAGTTGGGCACGAGGGCGACGCCGGCGACGACCGAGGCGGCCGCCGCCGTGACTATGGCCGCACGGCTGCGCTTACGGCTCAGTTTTCTGGATTTCAATGGTGTTCCCCTCTACGCCGGTACACCTCTACCGGGCGACGGCATCTTCGCACGACGTGTGTGACTCCTGTGAAGGGGGTTGCACGATTGGAATCCGCTTGCTGTCGCGCCGAATTGAACCGCCCGCCGGGAGTTGGTACGACGCTCACTTCACGATGCTCGACCAGTCCGACGGGGCCTGGGCGGGGTCAAGGGTGCGCAGCCGGGCGAGGGTGGCCGGGTCCTGGGCGTCCATCCAGTCGGAAAGCTCCTTGAAGGAGACGCACTTGACGCCCTTCTTGGTGCATATCTTCGGGATGATCTGGTCGATGGCCTTCATGTAGATGCCGCCGTTCCAGTCCTCGAAGTGGTTGCCGATGAACAGGGGGGCGCGGCTGCCGTAGTAGACGCGGTTGAAGCCGTCCATGTAGGACTCGACGGTCTGCTGCTCCCATTCGGCGTACTTGGCGGGGTCGCCGTCGGTCTCGCCGTTGGACTGGTTGTAGAGGAAGTTGAAGTCCATGGACAGGCCCTGGTAGTCACCGCCGGGGTAGGGGAGCATCTCCAGCGGGAAGTTCCACAGGCCGTCCTTCTTCGAGGGCCATATCTGGAAGTCGCCGGGGGAGCTGGCGTCGTACTTCCAGTTGTAGCCGTACTTCTGCAGGGCCTTGAGCAGGTTGGGCTGGCCTTCCAGGCAGGGGGCGCGGCCGCCGACGACCTCCTGCTTGAAGTCGAAGGGCAGGGCGGGGATGTCCTTGAAGCCGGTGTTGGTCTTCCAGTTCTCGACGAACTTGTAGAACTGGTCGATCTCGCTCTTCCACTGCTCGACGCTCCAGTCGCCGCCGCCCTTCTTCTCGCAGAAGTGGCCGTTGAAGTGGGTGCCGATCTCGTTGCCGTCGTTGTAGGCCTCGCGGAGCTGTTCCAGGGTGGTGCGGATGTGCTCGTCGGTGGCGTAGTCGATGGCGGCGTCGCCGGGCTGGTGCATCGGGCCGGTGTAGAGGGTCTTCTTGCTCTTGGGCAGCAGGTAGATGCCGGTGAGGAAGAAGGTCATGTGGGCGTTGTACTCCTTGGCCATCTCCCGGTAGTGCGAGAAGAGATGGTCGGAGCCCTCCAGCGCGCCGTCCCAGGAGAAGACGACGAACTGGGGCGGCTTCTCACCCGGCTTGAGCTTCACGGGCTTCAACTGGCCCTTCTGCGGCCCGGTGTACGAGGTCGAGCCGTCGCCCAGGATGTGGGTCTTGCCGTCCCACTTCGGTGAGGCCGAGGCCGACGGGGAGGCCTTGGTGGTCCCGGCGGCGGTGGGCGCGGTGTCGTCCTGTCTGGTGAGCACCAGATAGCCCGCGACGAGGGAGGCCACGACCAGGAAGGCGGCCAGGGTCATGACCTCCGGGCGGGCTGGACGGCGGTCACGGGCGGGCGCCTTGCGGCGGTGACCGCCGGCTGTCTGCTTCGTGCGGGGCTTCATGCTCGGCTCATTCTGCGGGTGGGTGGCGTGGGGAGCGTCGGGGCCTCGGGGGTCAGCCGAGGCCCATGGCCTGTGCCCAGACCGTGTAAGGGACGTTGTCGGTGCCGGATCCGGCGATTCCCTTGAGCGGCAGCGGCTCCAGGGACTTGTTCAGGTCGATGCGGTAGACGACGACCGACGTCGTCACCTTCGAGAGCGTGCCGGTGTACCAGGCGGCGGTGTCCTTGCCGCTGGCGTACGTGCTGCCGGCCTTCCCGGCCGCCGCGTTGGTCAGCGCGGTGGTCGGATGGGCCAGGCGGAACGATTCGGTGAGTGCCTGCTCGACGTCCTCGGCCACGTCGTCGCGGACCGCGCGGGTCGGCCGGGAGGTGTCCATGGCGATCCGGCGGCCGTTGCGGGTGATCTTGGAGACCGAGTACGGCTCGGTGTGGTCGCCGCCGGCGGCGAACGTGGCGTATCCGCCGGCCATCCGGATCGCGCTGGGTGTGGAGCTGCCCATGGAGAGCGCGGGCACCTGGGGTCCCATGCTCTCGGAGAGCAGTCCGGAGGCCACCGCGGTGGACCGCACCTTGTCGAGTCCGGTGTCCACGCCGAGTTGCATGAAGGGGGTGTTCACCGACTGGGCGAGGGCATTGGCCAGGCTGATCTGCCCGTAGGACTTGTCGTCGTCGTTCTTGGCGTAGACCTTCTTGCCGCTGCGGTCCCAGTACGGTCCGTCGGGTGTGGTGACCGGGACCTTGTCGTCGCCGTCGTAGAGCGTCTCGGGCAGGACGTCGGTGGCGGCCCCGCCGCGTTCCTTGTGGATGCCGTTCTGCAGTCCGGCCGCGTAGACGAAGGGCAGGAAGGCGCTGCCGGCCGGGACGGTGGTGGCGTTGGACTCGTTGTAGCCCTGTGTCCGGTGGTCGGGGCCGCCGTACACGGCGACGATCCGTCCGTCGGTGGCGACCGAGGCGGCGCCGTAGTGGGCGGCCGCGGCGTTCTTCAGGTCGCTCGCCTTGGCCTCCTTGCGGGCCTCGGTCACGGCCTTGGTGAGGGTGCCTTCCTTCTTCCGGTCGAAGGTCGTGTAGATCTGGTATCCGCCCAGGTCGAACTGTTTGTCCGAGATGTGGGCGGACTTCTTGGCGTACTGCTGCGCCAGTTCCACGAGGTAGTCGCTCTGATTGCCGGTGTCGTACACCTTGTTGGTCGCGATCGGTTCGGGGAACTTGGTGTACTTGGCCCGCTCGGTCGGCGACAGCTTGCCGATCTTGACCATCCGGTCCAGGATCCAGGACCAGCGTTCCACCGCCCGCTTGTGGTTGGCCTGGCCGAGCGTCGGGTCGTAGAGCCCGGCGCCCTTGAGCAGCCCGGCGAGCATGGCGGCCTGGCTGGCGTTCAGCTGGCCGACGTCCTTGCCGTAGTAGGCCTGGGCGGCGCGCTGGATGCCGTACGTCCCCCGGCCGAACCAGCTGGTGTTGAGGTAGCCCTCCAGGATCTGGTCCTTGCTCATCTTGTTGTCGAGCTTGAGGGAGATCATGGCCTCGGTGAATTTACGGCTTACCGTCTGGTTCTGCGTGAGATAGACGTTTTTCACGTATTGCTGGGTAATCGTCGAGCCGCCCTCGGTGTCCCCTTCGCCGACTGTGCGATACAGGGCCCGGGCTATGCCTTTGACCGATATACCGGGGTCGGAGTAGAAACTCTCGTTCTCGGCCGCGAGCACCGCCCAGCGCACGTCCACGGGTATGTCCTTGAGCGGCATGTCCTGCCGCTGCACCCAGCCGGTCCGGGCCATCGGCGTTCCGTCGGACCAGAAGTAGACGTTGTCCTGCTGGGTGGCGTACGTGTTGAGGTTGCTGGGAATGTCCGTCGCCGCGTAGGCCACCACGAGGAACAGCCCGGTCAGCCCGATGCTCCCCAGCCAGGCCCCCAGCCACTGCCGCCAGGACGGCACCCAGCGCCGCCAGCCGGTCCGGCCGGGGCGCGGGTACATCGGCCGCAGCTTCCGCGCGTACGGCAGCAGGGGCTCGATACGGGGCCCCACGAGAGCCCCGATCCGCTCCCAAGCACCGACGGCACGCTCCCGCGCGGAGGGCCGCGCGCTGCGCCGCCGCTCGGCACGGCCGCCCGAGGCCGCCGACTCCGGCTCCGGCCGCCGTTGTTCGGGCACCCGGATCTGCATCGTGACGTCCGCCCGCAGGGCGCCCACGTTCAGATGCAGGGTCTCGTCGTGCACCGGCAGATCCGGCTGCTTGCGCCGTGCTCGCTTACCGGGCGCCGGGTCGTCGCCCGCGCCGCGGCGCGCACCCTCGCCCTCCCCCGCCTGCGCGGTGTCGGCCTCGGCGGCCCGCAGGGCGTGCAGCTCCTTCCACAGAGCCTCCGCCTTGCGCCGCGCGACCTCCTGCGCACGCTGAGCGTCGTCGCCCTTCTGCCACAGAGCGTGCTCCGCGCGCAGGCCGTCGACGTTCAGATGCAGGGTCGCGTCCGGCTCGAACGGCTTCCGACCCCGGGGTCCGGCCTGGTCATGGCCCTCCTCCGGGTCGCCCGTCCGCTCCGATGCGTCCGTCACGACTGCGTCTCCCCTCGCACTCGGTCTTGCGCGCGTGGTCGGACACGACGGGGGGGGCAGGGCCGCGGTGGGCGCGGCGCTACGAGCCCCCCTCTTCCCCCGGTCTTTCGGCTCCTCGCGGCCAGCTCAAATTATCAGCGATCTTTTCAAAATCTCCGCACAAGTATCGGACAGAAAGGAACACTCATGAAATTCTGAGGTGAAGTGATGCCCATCACTCCCGCATCACTGCCGCTAGCCTGTCCCTCATGCCCCGCTACGAGTACCGCTGCCGCACCTGCGGCGACACCTTCGAACTGTCCCGCCCCATGGCCGAGTCATCGGCTCCGGCAGCATGCCCGGAAGGGCATCAAGACACGGTAAAGCTCTTGTCGACGGTGGCGGTGGGGGGCTCGGCGTCCGCGCCCGCCACCGGCTCCGGCGCCCCCGCCGCCTCCGGTGGGGGCTGCTGCGGCGGCGGTTGCTGCGGCTAGCCCGCCGTACGGACCGCCTTCAGGAATTCGCGCAGGATTCGCTCACCGGCGAGCACCCCTCGCTCCGGCAGCGCGGTGATGGCCGGCCCGGTCCACCCGGCGTCGGCCAGCTCCCCGTGCCCCGGCCGCCAGCCGCAGTCCGCGGCCAGCAACAGGTCGGCGTCCAGCAGCGAGTCCCCCGCGGCCACCGTCAGCTCGGCCCCGGTCCGGCGCGCGACCTCCCGCATGGCCGCGCTCTTCGTCAGCGGCTTCGGCACGGCGTAGATCTTCCGGCCCTGCAACGACACCGTCCAGCCGCGGTTCTCCGCCCACACCGCGAGGCTCTTCACCCACTCCTCGGGCAGCAGCTCCCGCTCCACGACCAGGTAGGCGAACAGGTCCTCGGCGACCCGCTGCTTGCGCAGCCACACCGGATCGGCGTGCTCCGCCAGATACGCCCGCACCTCGTCCAGCGGGGCGCACTCGTCGGCCAGCCGCGCCAGCACCCGTCCGTGCCAGTCCACGTCGGACACCCCGTCGACCAGCAGATGCCCGCCGTTGGCACAGATGGCGTACCTCGGCGCGGGCCCCGGCAGGTTGATCCGCTCGTACTGCTTGCGGGTCCGCGTCGTGGTCGGCACGAAGACGGCCGCGTCCCCCAGTTCGGCCAGCAGCTGCGCGGCCGTCTCCGTCATGTACGACAGCGGCCTGCTCTCGTGCACCTCGACGCAGAGCAGCCGGGGCGCCCGCGCGTCCGGCATGGTCAGCGCCAGGGCACCCGCCGAGTAGATGAGCGTGCGGTCGAGGTCACTTGCGACGAGCACCGCCATCAGACGTTCACCGCCTTGCCGTCGGCACCGGTCGCCCCGCGCGTGTACTTGGGGTGGATCAATCCGACGCAGGTGTACGGCAGTTCGCCGACCTCCTCCACCGGCACCCCTCTCTGCTCCGCGAGGAGCCGCACATGGTCGAGGTCGGCGCCCGCCCCGGCCCGCGCCAGGATCTTCCAGGGCACCCGGCGCAGCAGCACCCGGGTGGTCTCGCCGACGCCCGGCTTGACGAGGTTCACGTCGTGGATGCCGTACTCCTCGCTGATCCGCTCCACGGCCGCCCAGCCCTCCCAGGTCGGCGCGCGGTCGGCGACGGCCAGCTCCTTCACAGCGGCGTCCACGGAGTCGACCACCTCGGCGAACCGCGCCACGACCGCGTCGAGGAAGGCCACCGACACGTCGGCCCCGGCCAGCTCGCGGTAGAACTTCGCGCCGTGGAAGTCGTCGGGACCCACCAGGTCGGCCCGCAGCACGGTCCGCGAGATCAGCCCGGAGACGGTCGAGTTGAGGCACGCGGAGGGGATCAGGAAGTCCTCCCGGGTGCCGTACGTCCGCACGCACGACCCGGGGTCCGCGAGCACCGCGATCTCCGGATCGAACCCGGAGACGCCCGCCCGCTCCTCGAACTCCTCGACCGCGTCGGCCAGTTCCCGGGTGATCGCGCCCTTCCCCGTCCACCCGTCCACGAACACCACGTCCCGCGGGTCGTGGTGCGCGGCCAGCCAGCGCAGCGCGTTGGCGTCGATGCCGCGGCCGCGCACGATCGACACCGCGTAGTGCGGCAGGTCGACGCCGTACCGGAACTGCGCCCAGCGGCGCATCAGCACGCCCACCGGGGTGCCGGCCCGTGCCAGCGACACCAGCACCGGCCGCGGCGACCGCTCGGCCAGCACGGTCTCGGTGACCACCCCGACCGCCTGCGCGATCCGCGCGGCCGAGGTGTCCAGGGCGGCGTGGAAGAGGGCCTGGTACCGGTCACTCGGCTGGTACTCGACCGGCAGCGACTCGGCGTAGTGCGCGCCGCCGCTCTGGATCGCCTCCTCGCGCTCCTCGGTCGGCGCCTCCAGCGTGACGTCCGAGAGGTCCTGGAGCAGCCAGCCGACGTCCTCCGCCGGGTACGAGGAGAAGGCGGGGCCGCGGAGGGGCTCGGGCAGCATGGCGGGGCTCTCTTCGGTCAGCGCGGGGACGTACGACGGTACAACCGCGAGCAGGACGTGCGGGGCATGCGCGCCGAGCCGGTCCAGCAGGCCGTCGGGGGCGTGCAGTTCGGGGGTGTCGCCGGCGGAGTCGACGAACAGGACGACGGCGTCGAAGCCGGCGCCGGCCACGTTGTACGCGTAGCGCTCGCCGGGGCCGTCGGCGGGGTTGTCGTGGGCCGGGAAGACGAGGCGGCTGCGGATGGCGTAGCCGGGGTCGTCGACGGCCAGGACGGGCGAGCGGGTGGTGGTGGAGTACCGGACCTCGGCGGTGACCAGGGCCTCCAGCTCGCGGGCGACCCTGAGGGGGGCGTACATCAGCTCCTCGAAGCCGAGCGTGAGCACGCGGCGGGCGTCGGCGGGGAGCGCTTCGGCGACCCGGGCCGCCATCAGGGGGAGGGCCGTTTCGAGGCGTATGCGGTGGGCCGGGGTGAAGCCGTGCCGTCCGCCGTCGGGGAGGCCTGGCGGCCAGTGCAGGTCGATGCGGGTGAGGTGGGGGGTGGTGCGGTTGTCGGTCGCCTGCGGGCCGGTGGGGGCTGGTCGCGCCCACGCGGCGGTAGCCGCAGATTCAACACAGCCCCGCGCCCCTTGAGGGGGTTGCCCCCCACCCCCTAGGGGCGCGGGGAACTGCGCGCTCAGCCCCGACGGCGCCGCACCCGGCCGCTCACCCCCCGCGGCACTCTCTTCGTACCGTGCCACCAGTTCCTGGCCCTTTTCCAGGACGCCCTCGGGCAGCTTCACGGTGCCGGAGGCCGCGGCCACCAGGTCCACCCTGGCACCGATCTCACCGGCGAAATCCACCAAGCGGCCCGCGTCCGCCGCCGACCGCACATCGACCAGAGCCACCACGACGTAACGTTTCCGCGGATAACGGGCATGCAGGTCCCTGATCGTGTTCAGGACCGTGTTGCCGGTGGAGAACTCGTCGTCGACGAGGACCAGGGGGCCGTCGCCGGACAGCAGGGCGGGGTCCTCCGGCAGCAGCAGGTGGGACGTGGCGTGGGAGTGGGCCTCCTCGAAGCCACCCGCAGGCGCGACCCCGGCGACCGGGCGGCGCGTGGAGTGCAGGTACGGAGCGAGGCCGACCCCGTCCGCCACCGAGTGGCCGAGGCCGGTGGCCGTCTCGGCGTAGCCCAGGACGACCGCCTGCCCGGCCTCCTGCTCGCCGAGCAGGTCCCGCACCCGTCGGCCGAGGGCGAAGCCATGCCCGTACACGACCGCCGGCGACTGCGGTACGTGCTTGCCGAGCACGTTGGAGACCAGGAGGTGGGCCCGTCTGGGGTTGCGGCGCAGGGCGAGGCCGAGGAGGGCCGTGAGGCCGTCGTCGCCCACGAGCTCGACGCCGAGCCGCTCGGCGACCCAGCTGCCGGACCAGACCCCGTTGTTCGCTGCGATGTTCATGCGTTCCCTGTGTCGTCCCCTGGAGCCCGTCAACCCGGTATCCCGGCGGCGAGCAGCTCCACGAAGCCGACGTCCTCGTTGGCCACGCCGAACACCTCGGCGCGGAGCATGGTCCGCTCGGCCCAGGCGCGGTGCGGCTTCACCTCGTTCATCTTGTTCGTGTAGGCCGAGCGAAGTACACCCCCGCCGCCCCGTTCCGGCCGCAGGATGTCCTGGGCGTCGGAGAACTCCTCGTGACTGACGACGGACAGCGCGTGCACGGGGATCACGTGGGACGGGTGGATGCAGGTCTTGCCGAGCAGCCCGTTGGCCTGGTCGAGGGAGATCTCTCTCAGCAGGCCGTCCATGGCGTGCTCGATGAGCCGGTTGCGCAGTTCCACGGCCTGCTCCTCCAGGAAGGGGCTGGTCCGCAGCATCGGCTTGAACATGCGCTCGGGGACCCGGAAGTACTCCCACACCGGCCCGGTCACCGTGAAACCGGTGCCGTCGGCCCGGCCCAGCATGTTCACCACGTCGGCGATGACGGAGGCGATGATCTGCACGTCGTAGGCGGTCATGTCGGGGGCCCGCCGCAGCCCGTAGGACGAGCAGAAGTCGGTGACCCCGAGGCGCAGCGCCAGCACCTTGTCACGGTACTTGTCGACGGCGCGGGCGATGCCCTCCAGGGCGTCCACGCGCGTCTCCCGGTACATCAGCTCGGGCGTCTCAAGCACCGGCATGCCGAACAGCCGGCGCCCGCTGCGCAGCGCGGCGCCGTCCAGGGCCTGCAGGAAGGGGATGCCGCGCTCCTCGGTGAACTTCGGGAACACGAATCCGGACAGCAGCGACACGCTCGCGCCCAGCCGTCGTACCAGGTCGGGGATCTGCTCGGGCTCCCGCACCCGGATGAAGAGCAGCGGCAGCTCCACGCCCGCCCGCGCCCGCTCGGCCAGGTCGGCGAACTGCCGGACGAGGTTCTCCTCGCCGGCCACCACGTCCTCGTCGCCGATGGAGTCCTCCAGGCACAGCACCATCGAGACCACGCCGAGTGCCGACTGCTTGACGATGTCGTCGGCGAGCCGCGGCCGGGTGGCCGGACTGTACAGCGTGGCGCCCAGGGCTGCGGAGAGCAGGCGGGCCGGGGAGTCGGCGGTGAACTCGCACGGCTCCTGGTGGAAGAGGCGCTGCCGCACCTCAGGTGCGATGTGCCCGAAATGACGCATAGAACTCCCCCGTGGCGTGGGCCGAGCCTGTGAAATTGGTAAAGGGTGGCCGGTAATAGTACGTACAAAGCCATGTCGGGGGTTCCCGCAGGGCATGAATTTCAGGTAACCCGCCTGTGTCGGTCGCGAGGCCCCCCGCGTTGTCGTGACCAGGACCGAGAGGGCAGGATGACCGCATGACGCACGCGATGCTGAAGGGGTCCAACGTACCGGTGGAGGCCACCACGGTCCGGGCCGTGCTGCGCTGGACACCCGGGCAGGGAGTTCCGGACGTCGACGCCTCGGCGCTGCTCCTCGGCCCCGACGGACGTGTGCGCTCCGACGAGGACTTCGTCTTCTACAACCAGCCCCGGCACCCCTCCGGGAAGGTCTGGCGGCTCGGCAAGAAACGGGTGGCCGAGGGCCTCACCGACACGATCCAGACAGATCTGCCCGGTGTCGAGCCCAACGTCGGCCGAATCCTCCTGGTCGCGTCGGCGGACGGCATCCCGTTCGAACACGTACCCGCGCTGCGCATCCTGCTGTACGACGCCTCGGCACCCGACGCCGAGGCGCTGGCCCATTTCGACATCAAGCCGGAGACCGGCGCCGAGACGGCCCTGATCTGCGGCGAGCTGTACCGCAGGGGCGAGGGCTGGAAGTTCCGCGCGCTGGGCGAGGGCTACAGCAACGGCCTCAAGGGCCTGGCCACGGACTTCGGCATCTCGGTGGACGAGTCGGAGCCGATGGAGGAGCCGTCGGCGTCCATGCCGCTCCCGCCCGAGCAGCCGACATCGGTACCCACGCAGCCGGCGTACGGCTACCCGCAGCCGACCTCACCGGCCCAGCCGGCCTACGGCTTCCCGCAGCCCGCATACACCCAGCAACAGCCCCAGTCGGGCTACGGCTACCCGCCTCCGGCCCCGATCCCGGTGGCGACGGTCCCGAACGCGGACTTCAGGCTGCCTCCGCAGGGCCCGCAGTTCATCGGACGCTAGGGCCTGTCTGCTTTTGGGGGCGCCCCCACAGACGGACTACTTCTCCGCCTTGGTCTTGTAACCCCGCCCCCACTGCAACCCCCACCCGTACAGCCGGTCCAGCTCCCCCTGGAACCCGTACACGAACTTCACCTCACGCCGGACGACCAGCTCGCCCTTCACGTTCTCGATCATCACGACCGCACAGGACCGGGCCTGCGGATGCCGTTCGTCGAGGCCTATCTCGATGCGCGGTCCGTTGCTCGGGTACAGCGTGACGATCGCGTGGGTGCGGTCGAACGCCGGCGTCTGGTCGTAGATGTACACGAACACCAGCAGCCGCTTGATGTCGTCCCGGTGATCGAGGTTGACGTACATCGTCTCGCCGGACGCCGACCCGAACCGGTCGTCGCCGCTGAGCTTGACGTACGGCGGCGCGTTCACGTCCCCGAGCAGGCCGCCGAGCGGCTGGACGACCCCCTTCGTCCCGTCGGCCAGCTCGTACAGCGCACCGAGGTCGAGGTCGACGTTGACCATGCTCTGCCCGTGTCCCATCACCTCCGGCGGCTTGAGCGCCCTGAAGGGGTGCCGGAACAGACTCGTGCGCTGTTCGCCGTCGAAGTCGGACGTCCGCATCCGCCAGGCGAGGTTGATCCGCAGGTTGCCGGTGGCCGCGCCCTGCTTGGTGAGGGACACCTGCTGATGCCGCCTGGTGAGCTCGATGGAGTTGGACGCGGCACTGCCCGAGTCGAACTCGGCCGCCTTCCCGCCCAGCAGCCCGTCGAAGAAACCCATTCCCGCCCCCAGAGACTCCGGATCAACACTTCAGGGCGGCCGACTCGGGTCGGCCGCCCTGAACAGAGCGTTCCTCGTGCAGAAGGGTGTCACACCCTTCTTTTCGGTCGGTCAGACTCCGGACGAGACTTCAGCCTTCTCGTCCGATCCCGCTTTTCCCTCGGCCGCCGCCAGCCGCTGGTTGCGCCGTACGGAGGACCAGAACGACCAGCCGATCAGGACGACGCCGACGAGGCCGGTGATGACCTCGTTGATCTCGTACTGGATGGTGACCATGAGGATCACGGCCAGGGCGCCGATCGCGTAGTGGGCGCCGTGCTCCAGGTAGACGTAGTCGTCCAGGGTGCCCTGGCGGACCAGGTACACGGTGAGCGAGCGGACGTACATCGCGCCGATGCCGAGGCCGAGGGCCATGAGGACGATGTCGTTGGTGATGGCGAAGGCGCCGATCACGCCGTCGAAGGAGAAGGACGCGTCCAGGACCTCCAGGTAGAGGAACATGAAGAACGCGGCCTGGCCGGCCAGCACGACCGACGACTTCTTCTTGCCGGTGCGCTCGGCCTCTTCCTCCTCCTCGTGCTCGCGCTCCTCCTCGGCCTCCAGCCGGTCCTCGAAGAAGCCGGAGAGACCACCGACGATCATGTACGTGATCAGGCCGGCGATGCCGGCGATCAGGACCGTCTGCGCCTTGTCGACGTGGCCGCCGCCGTGCTGGTGGGCGTGGGTGGCGAAGGTGAAGGAGGTGATCAGCAGGACGATCAGGGCGATGCAGACCGCCAGCATGTCGACCTTGCCGAGCTTGGCCAGCGGGCGCTCGATCCAGCGCAGCCACTGGATGTCCCGGTCCTCGAAGATGAAGTCCAGGAAGATCATCAGCAGGAACATGCCACCGAAGGCGGCGATCGCCGGGTGGGCGTCGGTGACCAGCTCCTGGTAGCGGTCCTTGTTGTTGAGCGCGAGGTCGACGGCCTCGATGGGGCCCATCTTGGCGGTGATCGCGACGATGACGACGGGGAAGACCAGCCGCATGCCGAAGACCGCGATGAGCACGCCCACCGTGAGGAAGATCTTCTGCCAGAAGGCGTTCATCTTCTTCAGGATTCCGGCGTTGACGACCGCGTTGTCGAACGACAGGGAGATTTCGAGGACGGCGAGGATCGCCACGATGCCGAAGGCTTCCCAGCCCCCGTAGAAGACCGCGGCGACCAGGCCGAGCGCGGTGATCGCGAACGACCAGCCGAAGGTTTTCAGAAGCACTGGCTACCCAATCGTGTGTGTACGGGTCTCGCTCGCGCCGTACTCGGCTTTACCTACTGTTGACCACGCAGTGTAGAGGGCGTGGGTGTCCAACGGCCCGGGCGGCCCCCATATCCGGCGTGAAGGTCCTATGAGACGTTCACGCCGAAGTCGAGTGCGATGCCGCGCAGCCCGGAGGCGTAGCCCTGGCCGACGGCCCGGAACTTCCACTCGTTCTGGTAGCGGTAGAGCTCGCCGAAGATCATGGCGGTCTCGGTGGAGGCGTCCTCGGACAGGTCGTAGCGGGCGAGCTCCTGGCCGTCGGCCTGGTTGACGACCCGGATGAAGGCGTTGGAGACCTGGCCGAAGGTCTGGCCGCGCTCGTCGGCCATGTGGATCGACACCGGAAAGACGATCTTGTCGCAGGTGGCCGGCACCTTGGGCAGGTCGACCAGAATCGATTCGTCGTCACCCTCGCCCTCACCGGTGAGGTTGTCACCGGTGTGCTCCACGGAGCCTTCCGGGCTCTTGAGCTGGTTGTAGAAGACGAACCACTCGTCGCCGAGGACTCGCCCGCCCTGGCACAGCAGGGCGCTGGCGTCCAGGTCGAAGGGGGCGCCGGTGGTGGAGCGGGCGTCCCAGCCGAGTCCGATCATGACGTTGGTGAGGTTCGGTGCGGCCTTCGAGAGGGAGACATTGCCCCCCTTGGCGAGCGTGACGCCCATGATGCTGGTCCTCCCCTAGCGGTGTTTCTCCGTTGTCCTGCGCGTCCGGCGCCGACCGTAAACGGTGCGGCGCCGGACGGATCGGACTTTCGAACGCCCCGGGGCGTTCACATGACTCAGACGTTGACGCCGAAGTCCTGGGCGATGCCGCGCAGGCCGGAGGCGTAGCCCTGGCCGATGGCGCGGAACTTCCACTCGGCGCCGTTGCGGTAGAGCTCGCCGAAGACCATCGCGGTCTCGGTCGAGGCGTCCTCGGACAGGTCGTAACGGGCGATCTCGGCGCCGCCGGCCTGGTTGACCACGCGGATGAACGCGTTGCGCACCTGGCCGAAGGACTGCTGCCGGTTGTCGGCGTCGTAGATCGACACCGGGAAGACGATCTTGTCGACGTCGGCGGGGACCGTGGCCAGATTGACCTTGATCACCTCGTCGTCGCCCTCGCCCTCACCGGTGAGGTTGTCGCCGGTGTGCTCGACCGAGCCCTCGGGGCTCTTGAGGTTGTTGAAGAAGACGAAGTTCTGATCGCTGCCGACCTTGCCCGCCGCGTTCAGCAGCAGTGCGCTGGCGTCCAGGTCGAAGTCGGTGCCGGTGGTGGTCCGGACGTCCCAGCCCAGACCGACGAGGACCGCGGTCAGGCCGGGGGCCTCCTTCGTCAGCGATACGTTGCCGCCCTTGCTGAGGCTGACTCCCACGAGTCCTCCCATGTGTGGTCCAGGGGCGGGGAGCCCCCGTCGTGCTTCGGATACCGGATCAACGATTCGATCCTAGTGACGGGTTCCCGTCGCA
Organism: Streptomyces hyaluromycini; assembly: GCF_002217755.1. Taxonomy (GTDB): domain Bacteria; phylum Actinomycetota; class Actinomycetes; order Streptomycetales; family Streptomycetaceae; genus Streptomyces; species Streptomyces hyaluromycini. The sequence goes on from NZ_BCFL01000018.1 coordinate 840,458, forward strand.
CGCAGGCCCTGGACCCCGAAGAATCACGGGGTGTCGGCCGGGTCGCCCCCTAGGGGACGCGGCATACCGGCCCCCGGGCGGCCGGCGCGGGGGTCGGGAGCGGGTGGGTTACAGGGCGTCGAGCGCCGTCACGTACTCGTTCAGGTCCCGGGCGTCCGGCAGTCCGTTGACCACGGTCCACCGCACGACGCCCTCCCTGTCGATGACGAAGGTGCCGCGCACGGCGCAGCCCTTGGCCTCGTCGAAGACGCCGTAGGCGCGCGAGGTCTCGCCGTGCGGCCAGAAGTCGCTCAGCAGCGGGTACTCCAGGCCCTCCTGCTCGGCGAAGACGCGCAGGGTGTGGATGGAGTCGTTGGAGACGGCCAGCAGCTGGGTGTCGCGGTCCTCGAACTTCGGGAGGTTGTCGCGCAGCTCGCACAGCTCGCCGGTGCACACCCCCGTGAAGGCGAACGGGTAGAAGAGCAGCACCACGTTCTTCTCGCCGCGGAAGTCGGACAGCCGTACGGTCCGGCCGTGGTTGTCCTTGAGCTCGAAGTCGGGTGCCTTGTCGCCGACCTGGATCGCCATCGTCCTGCATCCCATCGTCAGGGGCTGTTCGGGTGAGGACACCCTATGCGGCGATCGCTGTGGACCGGCGGACGGACCCGGTGGGCCCGTCCGCCGGCGAGGCTCGCTCTACGGGGCTCAGCGCTTCTTGGCTGCTGCCTTCGGCGTGCTCAGACGGCTGCCGTTCCAGTCCTTGCCCACGCTGACGCTCTTGGTCTGCGAGAGGCCGGCGGTGGTCACCGCGTCACCGATGTCGCTCGGCTCGATGTAGCCGTCGCGGCCGGTCTTCGGTGTCAGCAGCAGAATCGCGCCACCCTCTTCGAGGTAGCTGAGGGCGTCGACCAGCGCATCCGTCAGGTCACCGTCCTCGTCGCGGAACCACAGCACCACGGCGTCGGCCACGTCGTCGTAGTCCTCGTCCACCAACTCGGTACCGGTGGTCTCTTCGATGGACTCGCGGAGCTCCTGGTCGACGTCGTCGTCGTAGCCGATCTCCTGGACCACCTGCGCCGGCTGGAACCCCAGCCTGGCGGCAAGGGTCCGCTCCTCCGCGTGGTCCGCGGTCGCGCTCACGGGTTGCCTCCTGATCATGTCTTGGTGATGAACTCAGCCACGCGCGTGCGCGAAGCATTGGCCGTAGTCCACACGGGCGGGACGGATCGCGCAAGTACCCGGCCGTTCGGACCGCCGAAACGGTGACGATCCCGGCCGTGTCGCCGCAACTCCCGGCACCGTATCGCGGATGACTGTGGCACACACCACTCCCTTTTGCCCGCTATGCACCTTTCGGAATCATCCTCACATACGGCGGTCGAACGAGTTTGCCAAGCGCGTCACACCCCGGGCGTATCGTTGCGTTTTGGCCGGTCCCGAGTTACCTCACGGTAGAGATGACGTGCGCTGCCCCGGGGTGGACGATGGACAGCGGTGCAGGCAAGACGCAGGTAAAACCGGAAAAAACAGGGAATCAGTGGCCCTCTGACAGGTAAGGAACAGCGTGGCTTCCGGATCCGATCGCAACCCGATCATCATTGGCGGCCTTCCGAGTCAGGTTCCTGACTTCGACCCCGAGGAAACCCAGGAGTGGCTCGACTCGCTCGACGCCGCCGTGGACGAGCGCGGCCGGGAGCGGGCCCGCTATCTGATGCTCCGCCTGATCGAGCGCGCCCGCGAGCGGCGCGTGGCTGTGCCCGAGATGCGCAGCACGGACTACGTCAACACGATCCCGACCCGGGCCGAGCCGTTCTTCCCGGGCAACGAGGAGATCGAGCGCAAGGTCCTCAACGCGACCCGCTGGAACGCCGCGGTGATGGTCTCCCGCGCCCAGCGTCCGGGCATCGGCGTCGGCGGTCACATCGCCACCTTCGCGTCCTCGGCGTCCCTCTACGACGTCGGCTTCAACCACTTCTTCCACGGCAAGGACGACGGCCACGGCGGCGACCAGGTCTTCTTCCAGGGCCACGCCTCCCCCGGCATCTACGCGCGCGCCTTCCTGCTCGACCGGCTCAGCGAGAACCAGCTGGACGGCTTCCGCCAGGAGAAGTCGAAGTACCCGGACGGCCTCTCCAGCTACCCGCACCCGCGCTCGATGCCGGACTTCTGGGAGTTCCCGACCGTCTCGATGGGCCTCGGCCCGATCGGCGCCATCTACCAGGCGCGGATGAACCGCTACATGCACGCGCGCGGGATCGCCGACACGTCGAAGTCGCACGTCTGGGCGTTCCTCGGCGACGGCGAGATGGACGAGCCCGAGTCGCTCGGCCAGCTGTCCATCGCCGCCCGCGAGGGCCTGGACAACCTGACCTTCGTCGTCAACTGCAACCTGCAGCGGCTCGACGGCCCGGTGCGCGGCAACGGCAAGATCATCCAGGAGCTGGAGTCCGTCTTCCGGGGCGCCGGCTGGAACGTGATCAAGCTGGTCTGGGACCGCACCTGGGACCCGCTGCTCGCCCAGGACCGCGACGGCGTGCTGGTCAACAGGATGAACACGACCCCGGACGGTCAGTTCCAGACCTACGCCACCGAGTCCGGCGCGTACATCCGCGACCACTTCTTCGGCGACGACCAGCGGCTGCGCGCGATGGTCGAGCACATGACCGACGACCAGATCCTGCACCTGGGCCGCGGCGGCCACGACCACCGCAAGATCTACGCGGCGTTCAAGGCGGCCACCGAGCACCGGGGCCAGCCGACGGTCATCCTGGCCAAGACGATCAAGGGCTGGACGCTGGGCCCGAACTTCGAGGGCCGCAACGCCACGCACCAGATGAAGAAGCTGACGGTCGCCGACCTCAAGGGCTTCCGGGACCGCCTGCACCTGCCGATCTCCGACAAGGAGCTGGAGTCCGGCCTGCCGCCGTACTACCACCCGGGCCGGAACTCGGAGGAGATCCAGTACATGCACGACCGGCGCAAGGGGCTCGGCGGCTACGTCCCGACCCGCGTCGTACGCTCCAAGCCGCTCGCCCTTCCGGACGACAAGACGTACGCGACCGTGAAGAAGGGCACCGGCCAGCAGTCCATCGCGACGACCATGGCCTTCGTCCGTCTCCTCAAGGACCTCATGCGGGACAAGGAGCTCGGCCGCCGCTTCGTCCTCATCGCGCCGGACGAGTACCGCACCTTCGGCATGGACTCCTTCTTCCCGAGCGCGAAGATCTACAACCCGCTCGGCCAGCAGTACGAGGCGGTCGACCGCGACCTGCTGCTCGCCTACAAGGAGTCGCCGACCGGCCAGATGCTGCACGACGGCATCTCGGAGGCGGGCTGCACGGCCTCCCTGATCGCGGCGGGCTCGGCCTACGCCACGCACGGCGAGCCGCTCATCCCGGTCTACGTCTTCTACTCGATGTTCGGTTTCCAGCGCACCGGCGACCAGTTCTGGCAGATGGCCGACCAGCTTTCGCGCGGTTTCGTCCTGGGTGCGACCGCCGGCCGTACGACCCTGACCGGCGAGGGCCTCCAGCACGCGGACGGCCACTCCCAGCTGCTGGCCTCGACGAACCCCGCCTGCGTCGCCTACGACCCGGCGTACTCGTACGAGATCGCGCACATCGTCCAGGACGGCCTGCGCCGCATGTACGGCGGCGACGCGGAGCACCCGCACGGCGAGGACGTCTTCTACTACCTGACCGTCTACAACGAGCCGATCCAGCACCCGGCCGAGCCGGCCGACGTGGACGTCGAGGGCATCCTCAAGGGCGTGCACCGGATCAGCGCGGGCACGGCGGGCACGGTCGCGGCGCAGATCATGGCGTCGGGCGTGGCGGTCCCGTGGGCGATCGAGGCCCAGAAGATCCTCGCGGAGGACTGGAACGTCAAGGCCGACGTCTGGTCCGCCACCTCCTGGAACGAGCTGCGGCGCGAGGCCGTGGCCTGCGAGCAGCACAACCTGCTGCATCCGGAGGAGGAGCAGCGGACGCCGTGGGTGACGCAGAAGCTGAGCGGCGCCGAGGGTCCGTTCGTGGCCGTCTCCGACTGGATGCGATCGGTTCCGGACCAGATCGCGCGCTGGGTGCCGGGCACGTACCAGTCGCTGGGCGCCGACGGGTTCGGCTTCGCCGACACGCGGGGCGCGGCGCGCCGCTTCTTCCACATCGACGCGCAGTCGATCGTGGTCGCGGTGCTGACCGAACTGGCCCGTGAGGGCAAGCTCGACCGCTCGGTCCTCAAGCAGGCCATCGACCGGTACCAGCTGCTGGACGTCACGGCGGCGCACCCGGGCGCGGCGGGCGGCGACGCGTAGCCCCCGACGGGCGGACAGGTCAAGGGCGGCGGGACCGTGGTCTCCGCCGCCCTTGCGGTTTCTTTACGATGCGCACATGAAGGAACAGTCCGCGCAGGCTCGTTGGGAGCAGGTCAGTCAACGGCCGTTGCTGGCACTCGCGGTGGCCTTCGCCGTCGCCTACGCGCTGCCGATCGTGGACCGTTCGGCCGGGCACGTCCTCACCGCGGCCTGCACGGTGGCGGAGTGGGTGGTGTGGGGTTCCTTCGCCCTCGACTACCTCGTACGGCTGGCGCTGGCGCCCCGGCGCCGGGAGTTCGTACGGACGCACTGGATAGACCTGTGCGCGGTGGTGCTCCCGTTGCTCCAGCCGCTGCGGCTGCTGCGGCTCGTCGCGACGCTGATGCTGGTGGGGCGGCGGGCGCGGATGGCCTCGCAGATCCGGCTGACGACGTATGTCGTGGGCGCGGTGGTCGGGCTGCTGATGTTCGGGTCGCTGGCCGTGCTCTCGGTGGAACGCGACTCGCCGAACGGGAACATCCGGACGCTGGGTGACGCGCTGTGGTGGTCGTTCACGACGATGACGACGGTGGGGTACGGGGACCACGCGCCGACGACGGGGCTGGGCCGGATGATCGCGGTGGGCCTGATGCTCTCCGGGATCGCCCTGCTGGGTGTGGTGACGGCGAACATCGCGACGTGGTTCATCGCGCGGTTCGAGAAGGACGATGTGGAGGAGCGGCGGCAGACGGAGGCGATCGCTCTGCTGACCGAGGAAGTGCGGGCGCTGCGGGCCGAGGTGCTTGCCTTGCGCGAGGGGGTGGTGGCGGGGGGCGCAGTGCGCTCACCGGCGCTGGCCGGGTGCCGCTGCGCCCACCCGTGCCGCCCCAGCGGCACGACTGCCCGCAGCTAGTGCCCCGGCAGGCAACGTTCGCCCCGTCGCGACGCCCGGCACGCACTCTCGCCGCACCGGGCACAAGCCCAAGTACATCCAGTACGAGGGCCTGCACCCGGCACGCCGAGAGCACGCACCGGACGCCGCTCCTTGACGGGCAAACGTTGCCTGCCGGGGCACTAGATAGATGCGGCTGGGGAGCGCTCCGTAAGGGGCGCGGGGAACTGCGCGACCAGCCCCCACCGGGCCGCAGTCGAACGACGGCCCGCCCCCCTTCGGCCCCACCGCCGTAGGCGGACGCGCTGCCCCCCTCCAGCAGCGCGCCGCGGTCCGCCGTCCTCCCATGCCCTGCGGAGGACTTGACCCACTGTGACCTGCGGCGCGTGCCGAGTGCGAGGAATCTTTAGCGGAGTCACCCTGATAGGGGAACTCCGCCCAGATAAACCGGATATATCGGCCCGGCGTGTTGCGCTAGACGTGTCCGACGCCCGCGCCCGCGTCCGCGTTCTCGCCGCGCTTGGTGAGCAGCGCGACCAGGATCGCGACCGCCGCCACACCCGCCGCGACGAGCGAGGCGAGGCTCATGCCGGAGATGAACGTGTCGTGGGCGACGTCGGCGATCTTCGCGGCGACCGCCTCGGGCGTCCCCTTGGCGACCGGCGCGACACCGACCTGGACCGCCTCCGAGGCCTGGGCCAGCTGCGCCGGAGTCAGCTTCGGCAACCCCGCGTCGGCCCAGTTGCCCGCCAGGTCGCCGTCGACCTTGGAGGCCATCACGGCGCCGAGGACGGCCGTACCGAGGCTGCCGCCGATCTGCATCGCGGCCTGCTGGAGACCGCCGGCCACACCGGAGAGCTCCATCGGGGCGTTGCCGACGATGACCTCCGTGGCGCCGACCATGACCGGCGCGAGGCCGAGGCCGAGCAGCGCGAACCAGAGGGACATGAGCGCACTGCCCGTGTCCGCCTTCAGCGTGGACATGCCGTACATGGCGATCGCGGTGGCCGCCATGCCGCCGGCCAGCGGGATGCGCGGGCCGAGCTTGGTGATCGCGGCCCCGGCCAGCGGGGAGCCGACGATCATCATGCCGGTGAGCGGGAGGAGGTGGAGGCCTGCGTCGACCGGGTCCATGCCGTGCACGTTCTGGAGGTAGAACGTCACGAAGAACAGGCCGCCCATGAAGGCGATGGCCATCAGGACCATCAGCACCACACCGGCCGACAGCGGGACCGAGCGGAACAGGCCCAGCGGGATGAGCGGCTCCTTGACCCTCGTCTCCCAGAAGGAGAAGAGGGCGAAGCCCAGGACCGACGCGACGATGAAGGTCCACGTCTTGCCGTCGCCCCAGCCCCAGCTCGGCGCCTTGATGAGCGCCCAGACCAGGCAGAACATCGCGCCGGAGAGCAGGGCGATGCCGAGCAGGTCGAAGGAGCGCGGCGCGTTCTCCGCGCGGTGGTCGCGCAGGATCAGCACACCGAGGACGAGGGCGGTCAGGCCGACCGGCACGTTGATGAAGAACACCGACTGCCAGCTGACGTGCTGCACCAGCACACCGCCGAGGATCGGGCCGCCCGCGGTGGAGGCGCCGATGACCATGCCCCAGATGCCGATCGCCATGTTGAGCTTCTCGGCCGGGAAGGTGGCCCGCAGCAGGCCGAGCGCGGCCGGCATCAGCAGCGCGCCGAACAGGCCCTGGAAGACGCGGAAGGTGACGACCAGGCCGATGCTGTCGGAGAGGCCGATGGCGCCGGAGGCGGCGGCGAAGCCGACGACGCCGATCAGGAAGGTCTGTCGGTGGCCGAAGCGGTCGCCGAGCTTGCCCGCGGTGATCAGGGAGACCGCGAGGGCCAGGAAGTAGCCGTTGGTGATCCACTGCACCTGGGCGAAGGTGGCGCCGAGGTCCTTCTGGATCGCGGGGTTGGCGATGGCCACGATGGTGCCGTCGAGGGCGACCATCATGACCCCGACGGCGACGGTTATCAGGGTGAACCAGGGGTGGCCGCGAAGGCCGGAGGCCGGCGGCTGTTCCGGCAGGGCCGCCGGCGCCTTGTCCCCCGCCCCCGCCGTGTCGATCGTGGTCTGACTAGTCATGCGTGCGAGGCTAGTGACAGCCACTGACAGTTGACAAACAAATTCACTAGTCAGTAACTGTCAGGCATGGAAACGCTGCGCGAACGCAAGAAACAGCGCACCCGGGACGCACTGCTGCGCTCCGCGCTCGAACTGTTCGTCACCCGGGGCTACGAGCACACCACCGTCGACGAGATCGCCGAGTCCGTCGACGTCTCGCAGCGCACCTTCTTCCGCTACTTCGCCAGCAAGGAGGACGTGGCCTTCTTCGTGCCACGGCTCACCGAGGCGCACTACATCGAGGCGGTGCGCCGGCGCCCGCCCGAGGAGACCCCGCTGGAGGCGCTGCGCCGGTCCGTCATGGACAGCTGGGACACCATCGAGGAGGCCATCGAGCGGTACGTCCCGGTCGAGCTGTTCCTGCGCACGTACAAGATGATCGAGGCGACCCCGGTCCTGTTCGCCGCCCATCTGCGGCGCCAGGCGGAGACGGAGGAGGAGATCGCGCGGATCGTCGCCGAGCGGGAGGGCGTCGACCCGGACACCGACCCCCGGCCACGGCTCGTGGTCGCCGTGTTCGGCGCGGTCATCCGGGTCACCGAACGGAACTGGTCGGTCGGCGAGGACTTCAGCGTCACGGCGATCCGCGAACTCACCGCGTCGTACCTCGATCAGGTGGGACCGGCGCTCACCGGGAACTGGCGCGCGGGCTGAACCCGTCCACACGGGCCTGAGACCGGCCTCACGTTTGCCAAAACGTGATAACCGTCACTCAGTTACCGCGAGACCCCTTCGTTCTCCTAGTGTGTCCTCCCAGTGACTTCCTTCGACACCTCCCCGCCGCTCAACGTCTGGCGCACTCTGCTCGCCCTGGCCGTGGTGTTCGTGATGCTCGCGACCACCGGCTGGACGGCCCTGCGCACGCACCGCGAGACCACCGCCCTGCAGACCTCCCTCGCCAAGTGGGAGCACGGCAGCGTCCACGGCCTGCATCTGCCGGACCCGGAGGCGTCGCCCGCGCGGCTCACCCGGTTCTTCGCGTCCCTCACCGCGCAGGAGCGCGACCGGCTCGTGCACCGATACCCGCTCGCCGTGGGCAACATGAACGGCGCCCCGGTCGAACTGCGCTACCGCGCCAACGACATCGCCCTCGCCCAGCAGCGCGCCGTCGAGAAGAAACGCATGCACGACCCACGGCTCAGCGCGGCCGGACAGCAGGACGCGGGCCGTCGTATGCACCGCTACGAGGCGCTGATGACGAAGGGCCGGCAGATCCTCGCCTTCGACCCGGACGGCAGCGGCCGGGTCGCGGAGGTGTTCGGCGACCTCAGCAGGGCCGAGCGGATCTCCGTCGTCGTCCCCGGCGTCGACACCGACCTGCTCACCTTCCAGAAGACGAACCGTCAGTACACCGCGCCGGTCGGCATGGCCCGGGCGCTGTACAAGGCGGAGCGCACGGCGAGCCCCACGACCCGCACGGCGGTGATCGCCTGGGCCGACTACACCGCGCCCGACGGTCTCGGCGTGGACGCGGCGACCGGCGCGGCAGCCGAGCAGGGCGCCGTACGTCTCAACGCGCTGCTGCGCGCGCTGCCCGGCGACGCGCCGGTGTCGATGTTCTGCCACAGCTACGGCTCGGTGGTCTGCGGGGTGGCCGCGCACGCCATGCCGGACCGGGTGGCCGACATAGCGGTGGCCGCGAGCCCCGGTATGCGCGTCGAGAACGCCTCCCACCTCGGCACCTCGGCCCGGGTGTGGGCGATGCGGGACGCCACCGACTGGATCCAGGACGTCCCCTACCTGGAGCTCGGCGGACTCGGCCACGGCGCCGACCCCGTCTCCTCCTCCTTCGGCGCCCGGGTGCTGTCGGCGCACGACGCCCAGGGACACGCCGGTTACTTCGAGCCGGGCACGGACAGCCTGCGCAACCTCGCCGACGTCGGGGTCGGCGCATACGGCGCGGTGACGTGCGCCCACGACGATGACGGGTGCCGGGCGGGTTTGTCCGGCACGTTGATGGCCGGACGCGCGTAGAGACAGCAGGAAGTGCGGTATGCGCGGGGATGGGACTGAGAAGCACGTGCCGCATACGATGAGCCGCATGGGTGACGTACTGGCCGGATTTCATGCCGCCTGGGAGTTCGAGTCCGACTCCGTGCTCATCCGCTACGAACGGGGGATTCGAACACCCAAGCTGTTCCAGAGCCTGGGTGAGCGCCGGGTGCCGCTGGCCGCGCTGCAGGGCGTGACGCTCACGCCGGGGAAGCGGGGAACGGTCGTACTCCGGGCCGAACCACGCCCCGGCGCGGATCCGCTGCTTGAGGCGGCGGCCGGGCAGCTGAAGGACGGCAACGACCCGTACCGCCTGGTGCTCCCGGCCGAGCGGGCGACTCTCGCCGAGTACTACGCCGACGAACTGCGACCGCTGCTCACCGCCTCCGACCCGGCCGAAAGGTTTCTGGTGGCCGCGCCCGAGGGGCCCCGGCAGTTCAAGGCGTACGACGGGAAGGCGACCTTCGACGGCAGGGCCGTGCACTTCCGGTGGTCGTGGACGGGTGCGTCCACCGCGAAGTGGAAGGCCGGCGACCAGAGCTTCGCGGTCGCCGACCTGGCCGGGGTGGAGTGGCGGTCGCCGGAGGTCTTCGAGGGGCATCTACGACTGCTGCGGCGGGACCTCGCGGGGGCGGCGCCGACGGTCCCGGCCGACCAGGATCCGGCGACCGTGGTGTTCGGGCTGGGATACGGCCCGGTGCACGAGTCGCTGCCGTTCGCGGCCGCCGTGCTGGAGGCCCTGCGGGCCAAGGGGGCCGCTTCGGTGCCGGTGCAGGCGGGGCGGCGGGACCCCGCGGACATCGCCGAGCGGATCCGGCATCTGGGGGAGCTGCATCAGGCGGGGCTGGTCACCGATGAGGAGTTCGCCGCGAAGAAGGCGGAGTTGTTGGCCGAGTTGTGAGGGTGCGTTGTCGGGTGCGGGTGTGTGGGGGCTGGTCGCGCAGTTCCCCGCGCCCCTTTGGGGCGCCTGTCGTGAGGGACGCTTTCAGTTTCCGCCCGTCTCATAGAAGCTGATCTTCCGGTCCAGCACGGACAAGGTGTCGTGCAGTTCGGCGATTCTCGACACTACGTCCCTGCGCGTCTGTTCCAGCAGCTCGCGGCGGTCGGGGTAGGTCGTCTCGCCTTCCCTCACCAGCTCCGCGTATCGCACCATGTCCGCCACCGGCATGCCGGTCAGGCGGAGCTTGGTCACGAAGTCCAGCCAGTCCAGGTCGCGGTTGCTGTAGCGGCGCTGGCCGGTGTGGGAGCGGTCGATGTGGGACATCAGACCGATCCGCTCGTACCAGCGCAGGGTGTGGGCGGTCAGGCCGGTGAAGGCGACGACCTCGCTGATCGTGTAGTGGTCCTGGCCCTCGGGACGCGGATGCCGCCGGGGTGGGGCGGAACAGATGTCGGCGGGCGTGCGGTCGGGCTGCTGGGTGGGGGCCGCGGTCGTGGTCTGCATCACCGTCATGCGCCAACGCTATGACCTTGGAGTGCACTCGAAGCAAGCGGAACGCGTCAAGAAATACGCGCGACGAGCACGGCGGGCGGTGGCTAGCGTGCGGGCCATGAGTCTCGTACGCCGTGCCACGGCCGAGGACGCGGCGGAAGTGCTGCGTCTGCGCCAGGTGATGATCGACGCGCTGCCCGGTGGGGACGGCTCCACAGAATGGCACGCCCAGGCGGGGCCGGCGCTGGAGGAGAGGCTGGGCGAGCCGGACGGGGACTTCGCCGCGTTCGTCGTCGACCATCCGGACCGGCCGGGGGCGCTGGCGGCGCTGGTGGCCGGGACCGTCGACTACCGGATCGGCAAGGCGGGCAACCCGCACGGCCGCTCCGGGTACGTCTTCAGCGTGGCCACCGACCCGGACGCCCGCCGGCGCGGGTACGCGCGCGCGTGCATGGAGGAGCTGCTGGCGTGGTTCCGTGAGCGGGGTGCGGGCCAGGTGATGCTGACGGCGTCCGCCGAGGCCGAGCCCCTCTACGCCGCCCTCGGCTTCGTCCACAAGCCGGACCCCACGATGACCCTGCGGCTCTGAGCCGCTTAGGGTCGTGGGCATGTCCTTGAACAGCCTCGCGTCGATCGCGAACTGGCCCGTCCCCACCGCCGCCGCGGGTGCCGTACGCGCCGACGGGACGGTCCTCGGTACGCACGGGCCGGTCGGACACCGCTTCCCGCTGGCCTCCGTCACCAAGCCGCTCGCGGCGTACGCGGTGCTGGTCGCGTACGAGGAGGGGGCGGTCGAACTCGACGAGCCGGCCGGGCCGGAGGGGGCGACCGTACGGCATCTGCTCGCGCACACCTCGGGGCTGGCCTTCGACGAGCACCGGGTGACGGCGCCGCCCGGGGAGCGGCGGCTGTACTCCAACGCCGGGTTCGAGGTGCTCGGGGACCATGTCGCCAAGGCGACGGAGATGCCGTTCGCCGAGTATGCGCGGCAGGCGGTGCTGGAGCCGCTGTCCATGACGTCGACGTCGCTGGAGGGCTCACCGGCGAAGGACGGCGTGTCGTCGGTGTCGGACCTGCTCCGCTTCGCGGCGGAGCTGCAGGCGCCGAGGCTGCTGGATCCGCGGACGGTGGCGGAGGCGACGCTGACCGTCCAGTACCCGGGGACGAAGGGGGTGCTGCCGGGGTACGGGCACCAGAACCCGAACGACTGGGGGCTGGGCTTCGAGATCCGGGACGGCAAGGCTCCGCACTGGACGGGTTCCTCGTCCTCGCCGCGGACGTTCGGGCACTTCGGGCAGGCGGGGACGTTCCTGTGGGTGGACCCGGAGGCGGGGCTGGCGTGCGTCGCCCTGACGGACCGGGCGTTCGGGCCCTGGGCGATCGAGGCGTGGCCGGTGTTCACTGACATGGTGCTGGCGGAGCTGCGCGGCTGAGGTCGGCTGGGGGGCGGGGGGACGCTTACCGGCGCTTGCAGGGTGCCTCCCCCAGAGGGGGGACCCCCAGCGCCCACCCGTGCCGCCCTGCGGCACGCCTGCCCGCAGCTGGGTAGCTGAAAAGGGGCGGCTGGGCAGCGCCCCGTAAGGGGCGCGGGGCTGTATCTGATGTGCGGCTCCGCCGCGTGGGCGCGAGCAACCCCCACCGGCCCGCAGCCGACGCACGGCCGCAGCTACCCCGCCGCCATCTCCCACATCAGCACTTCCGCCGGCGTCAGCCCCTCCGCCGCCAAGTCCTTCGCCCCCACCACCCGCACGGAATCTCCCGGCCCCAACTCCTCGCCCCCCAGCCGCACTTCCCCCCGCACCACGTGCACATAGACGTACGCCCCGTCCGGCACCGCCGTCCGCTCCCCCGCCCCCAGGCGGCGGACGTGCAGCATCGCGCCGGCCTCCGGGACCGCGTACGGGGTCGAGTCGGCGATGCCGCGGACGATGTCGTACGACGGCTCACCACCGGGGCGTACCGGTGCCAGCCACATCTGGACGAAGGTCAGGGGCAGCTCCCCGTCGTTGCGCTCCACGTGGCGGACGCCCCCCGCGGCGCTCAGCCGCTGCACGTCGCCGTGGCGCACCACCGTCTCGTTGCCCGCCGAGTCGCGGTGGGTGAGCTCGCCCTCGACCACCCACGTCACGATCTCGGTGTGGCTGTGCGGATGCTCGTCGAAGCCGGCGCCCGGCGCCAGGCGCTCCTCGTTGCAGGCGATGACCGCCGCGAAGCGCAGGTTGTCGGGGTCGTAGTGCGGGCCGAAGGAGAAGGCGTGCGACGACTCGATTCCGGTCGCCGGGTCGCCTCCCGGGTAGCGCTGCGCCGCGCGCCGTACGTCCATCACGGAACCACGGTAGACCGCAGTCGGCACCCGGCGGCGCATGCTCCCGTCCGGATAAGGCAGTCTTGTCCCCGTGCCCGAACCCGTAACGCGCAAGTCCGACCCCTCGGCTCATCCGGCCCACCCGCACTCCGCGACCCTGAAGCGGCTGGAGAAGTCGTCCGGCAGCCTCGCCGCCCAGGCCATCGCGCGCATGGACGAGACCCTGTCGTGGTACCGGGCCATGCCCCCGGAGAACCGCTCCTGGATCGGGCTCGTCGCCCAGGCGGGCATCGCGGCCTTCACCGAGTGGTTCCGGCACCCGGACGCTCCGCAGGCGATCTCGACGGACGTGTTCGGGACCGCGCCGCGGGAGCTGACCCGGGCGATCACCCTGCGGCAGACCGTGGAGATGGTGCGGACCACCATCGAGGTCATGGAGAGCGCGATCGACGAGGTCGCGGCTCCGGGCGACGAGCGCGTGCTGCGCGAGGCGCTGCTCGTGTACGCCCGTGAGATCGCCTTCGCCACCGCCCAGGTGTACGCCCAGGCCGCCGAGGCACGCGGTGCCTGGGACGCCCGGCTGGAGTCGCTGGTGGTCAACGCGGTGCTCAGCGGGGAGGCGGACGAGGGGGCGGTGAGCAGGGCCGCGGCTCTGGGGTGGAACTCCCCCGACCATGTCTGCGTGGTGCTCGGGACCGCGCCCGAGGGGGACAGCGAGCTGACCGTCGAGGCGATCCGGCGGGCCTCCCGGCACGCCAAGCTCCAGGTGCTGACCGGGGTGCTCGGGGACCGGCTCGTCGTCATCGCGGGCGGCAACGACAATCCGCTGGCCGTGGCCAAGTCGCTGATCGGGCCGTACGCCGCGGGACCGGTCGTCGCGGGGCCGGTGGTGCCGGATCTGCTGGCCGCCACGCGGTCCGCGCAGGCCGCCGCCGCGGGGCTCAAGGCCTGTTCCGCCTGGCAGGACGCGCCGCGGCCGGTGCTGGCGGACGATCTCCTTCCGGAGCGCGCCATCGCGGGCGATCCGAGCGCGCGCGAACAGTTGGTGGAGGAGATCTACAGACCACTGGAAGAAGCCGGTTCGGCACTGCTGGAAACGCTGAGCGTCTATCTGGAACAGGCGAGCAGCCTGGAGGGCGCGGCCCGGATGCTCTTCGTTCACCCGAACACCGTGCGCTACCGGCTTCGACGTGTGACTGACGTCACCGGGTGGTCGCCGTCCGATGTACGATCCGCCTTCACACTGCGGATCGCGCTGATCCTGGGGCGTCTGGTCGATGGAGATCTCCAGCCATAGGATTTTGTCGGGGGTCCACAAAACCCCCTCGTGTTCTTCGTCCCTGTCCCCACGGGCGGCCGTGGCCGTCCCCAAGAGAGAGTGTGAGAGTGCTCGTACTCGTCGCTCCCGGCCAGGGCGCCCAGACCCCTGGCTTCCTGACCCCCTGGCTCGACCTTCCCGGTGTCGAGGACCGTCTGCGCGCCTGGTCGGACGCCATCGGTCTCGACCTGGTGCACTACGGCACGCACGCCGACGCGGACGAGATCCGGGACACCGCGATCGCCCAGCCGCTGCTCGTCGCCGCGGGACTCGTGTCCGGCGCGGCACTCGGTGACATGGCGAACATCGCCCCGGGCGCGGTCGCCGGGCACAGTGTCGGCGAGATCACCGCCGCCGCCTTCGCGGGCGTCCTGGACGACACCGCCGCGCTGGGCCTCGTACGCAAGCGTGGTCTGGCGATGGCCGAGGCCGCCGCGATCACCGAGACCGGCATGTCGGCGCTGCTCGGCGGCGACCCGGAGGTCTCCGTCGCGCACCTGGAGAAGCTCGGTCTGACCCCGGCGAACATCAACGGCGCAGGCCAGATCGTCGCCGCGGGCACCCTGGAGCAGCTCGCCGCACTCAACGAGGACAAGCCCGAGGGTGTCCGCAAGGTCGTCGCCCTCAAGGTCGCCGGTGCCTTCCACACGCACCACATGGGCCCCGCGGTCGAGAAGCTGGCCGAGGCGGCCAAGGAACTCGCGCCGCTCGACCCGAAGTTCACCTACGTCTCCAACAAGGACGGACAGGCCGTCGCCACCGGCGGGGAGATCGTGGACCGCCTTGTCGGCCAGGTCGCCAATCCGGTCCGCTGGGACCTGTGCATGGAGACCTTCAAGGAGCTCGGCGTCACCGCCCTCCTGGAGGTGTGCCCCGGCGGCACCCTGACCGGCCTGGCCAAGCGCGCCCTGCCCGGCGTGAAGACGCTGGCCCTGAAGACCCCCGACGACCTCGACGCGGCCCGCGAGCTCATCGCCGAGCACAGCTGAGTTAGGAGCCCACTGCGATGTCGAAGATCAAGCCCAGCAAGGGTGCCCCGTACGCGCGCATCCTCGGTGTCGGCGGCTACCGCCCGATCCGTGTGGTGCCCAACGAGGTGATCCTGGAGACGATCGACTCCTCCGACGAGTGGATCCGGTCGCGCTCGGGCATCGAGACCCGGCACTGGGCGGGCCCGGACGAGACCGTCGCCGCGATGTCCATCGAGGCCTCCGGCAAGGCGATCGCGGACGCGGGCATCGACGCCGAGCAGATCGGCGCCGTGGTCGTCTCGACCGTCTCGCACTTCAGCCAGACCCCGGCCGTCGCCACCGAGATCGCCGACAAGCTGGGCACGAACAAGGCGGCCGCCTTCGACATCTCCGCCGGCTGCGCGGGCTTCGGCTACGGCCTGACGCTCGCCAAGGGCATGGTGGTGGAAGGTTCCGCCGAGTACGTGCTCGTCATCGGCGTGGAGCGGCTCAGCGACCTGACCGACCTGGAGGACCGGGCCACCGCCTTCCTGTTCGGCGACGGCGCGGGCGCGGTCGTGGTCGGCCCCTCGCAGGAGCCGGCGATCGGCCCGACGGTCTGGGGCTCCGAGGGCGACAAGTCCGAGACCATCAAGCAGACCATCCCCTGGGACCGTTTCCACTTCGGCGACAGGGCCGAGCTTCCGCTGGACAGCCAGGGCAACGTCAAGTTCCCGGCGATCACGCAGGAGGGCCAGGCGGTGTTCCGCTGGGCCGTGTTCGAGATGGCGAAGGTCGCCCAGCAGGCGCTGGACGCGGCCGGGATCAGCGCGGACGACCTGGACGTCTTCATCCCGCACCAGGCCAATGTGCGGATCATCGACTCGATGGTGAAGACTCTCAAGCTGCCGGAGCATGTCACGGTCGCCCGTGACATCCGCACCACCGGCAACACCTCGGCCGCCTCGATCCCGCTCGCTATGGAGCGGCTCCTGGCGACCGGCGAGGCGAAGAGCGGCGACACCGCGCTCGTCATCGGGTTCGGGGCGGGTCTCGTCTACGCCGCCACTGTCGTTACCCTCCCCTAGGCACTCCGTGCCGGATCATGCATCCGGTGCGGGAACGCCGACTGCAACACCGCAGCAACCGTCTGGAACATCTAAGAAGGAGCGCCTGACATGGCCGCCACTCAGGAAGAGATCGTCGAAGGTCTCGCCGAGATCGTGAACGAGATCGCCGGCATCCCGGTTGAGGACGTCCAGCTGGACAAGTCCTTCACCGACGACCTGGACGTCGACTCGCTGTCCATGGTCGAGGTCGTCGTCGCCGCTGAAGAGCGCTTCGACGTCAAGATCCCGGACGAGGACGTCAAGAACCTCAAGACCGTCGGCGACGCGACCGGCTACATCCTCAAGCACCAGGCCTGAGGCAGTTAACTAGCCTCCGGCTGCAATGCCCCGCCACCCGGCGGTGGCGCCGTCGAATCCCGTATCCGTTGGAGAAAGAATTCCCGTGAGCCCGACCAATCGCACCGTGGTCGTCACCGGTATCGGCGCAACCACACCGCTGGGTGGCGACGCAGCTTCGTTCTGGGAGGCCCTGGTCGCCGGCAAGTCCGGCGTCCGCCTCCTGGAGCAGGACTGGGCGGCCGAGCTGCCCGTCCGTATCGCGGCGCAGATCGCCGTCGAGCCGGGCGAGATCATCCCTCGTCCGCAGGCCCGCAAGCTGGACCGGTCCGCGCAGTTCGCGCTGATCGCCGCCAAGGAGGCCTGGAAGGACGCCGGTTTCACCGCCAGGGCCGGTGAGGACGCGTCCGCCGACCCCGACCGGGTCGGCGCGGTCATCGCCTCCGGCATCGGCGGTGTGACGACCCTGCTGGACCAGTACGACGTGCTCAAGGAGAAGGGCGTACGCCGTGTCTCCCCGCACACCGTGCCGATGCTGATGCCCAACTCGCCGGCCGCCAACGTCGGTATCGAGCTGGGTGCGCGGGCCGGTGTGCACACGCCCGTGTCGGCCTGCGCCTCCGGCGCCGAGGCCATCGGGTACGCCATCGAGATGATCCGCACCGGGCGTGCGGACATCGTCGTGGCCGGCGGCACGGAGGCGGCGATCCACCCGCTGCCGATCGTCGCGTTCGGCAACATGATGGCGATGTCCAAGAACAACGACGACCCCGAGGGTGCGTCGCGTCCCTACGACTCCGGCCGTGACGGCTTCGTCCTCGGTGAGGGCGCGGGCGTGATCGTCCTGGAGTCCGAGGAGCACGCGAAGGCGCGCGGGGCGCGCATCTACGCCGAGGCGGTGGGCCAGGGCATCTCGGCCGACGCGCACCACATCACGCAGCCGGAGCCGTCGGGCAACGGGATCGCGCACGCGCTGCAGAACCTGCTCGACAGCACGGATCTGAAGCCGGCCGAGATCGTGCACGTCAACGCGCACGCCACGTCCACGCCGCAGGGTGACGTGGCCGAGATCAAGGCGCTGCGGAAGGTGTTCGGCGACGACGTCGACCACATGGCCATCTCCGCGACCAAGTCGATGACCGGTCACCTGCTGGGTGGTGCCGGTGGTATCGAGACCGTCGCGTCGATCCTGGCGCTGGTGAACCGGACGGCTCCGCCGACCATCAACCTCGACGACCTCGATCCCGAGGTCAACGCGGACGTGGTGCGGGGCGAGGCCCGGCAGCTGCCCGAGGGCAGGATCGCCGCGCTGAACGACTCGTTCGGGTTCGGCGGGCACAACGTGGTCCTTGCGTTCCGGACGATCTGAGAAACGCCGTTTCAAAGCTTGTGGCCCGGACTCCTTGTCGGAGTTCGGGCCACTTCGCGTTTCGTTGTCGGCTGACAGCCCGGTGGGGGCTGATCGCGCAGTTCCCCGCGCCCCTAAAAGACCAGGGGCGAGCGCCCCTTCAGGGGCGCGGGGAACTGCGCGATCAGCCACGACGGCGCCGCAGACGGCAACCGGCGTCAGACCACCTGGTGGAGCCAGCGGACCGGGGCGCCCTCGCCTGCGTAGCGGAAGGGCTCCAGTTCGTCGTCCCAGGGCTTGCCGAGGAGTTTGGCGATCTCTGCTTCCAGGTTGGTCTCGCCGCGCTGTGAGCGGGTCAGGGCGGCCCTCAGGCGGTCCTCAGGGATGAGGATGTCGCCGTGGATGCCGGTGACCGCGTGGAAGATGCCGAGGTCGGGGGTGCAGCTGTAGCGCTCGCCCTCGGCCTTCACGCAGGGCTCGGCCGTGACCTCGAAGCGGAGCAGGTGCCAGCCGCGCAGTGCGGACGCCAGTTTGGAGGCCGTGCCGACCTCGCCCTGCCAGGAGAACTCGGAGCGCCAGGTGCCGGGGGCGGCCGGCTGGCGGATCCAGTCGAGGTTGACGCGCGTGCCTAGCACCCCGGCGACGGCCCACTCGACGTGCGGGCACAGCGCGCGCGGCGCGGAGTGCACGTACAGAACTCCACGTGTCGTCACCGGAACCTCCGGGCAGAGCGGGACATCTTGCTGGCTGGCTGGCTGGCGGCAGTGGCACGACGGCCGCGTTGATGGCGAGGCTACCGTGCGGTGGCGCAAGGAGTGTGACGTACCGTCGGTCCCACAGCCAGGAAACCCCCGCCATTCACCCAGGGGGACGCTTGTACGGGGGTGGTCCGTTGCAGCGCGCGGGGCGGGAACTCCCGTGCGTTGTTATGAAGGGGGACGAACAGGACGACGGAGAGGACCGACGGGGTATGCGCAAGCAGCGACGCCGGCGTTCGCGTGCCCTGGCAGGCGCCGTCGCCGTCACCGCCGCGCTGGGGGTGGCCGGATGCGATGTCCTCGGGGGTTCCTCCGGCGCGACCGGGAGCGAGAAGACGCGGGCCGCCCGGACCGTGCAGGTCTGGGACCGCAGCCCGGCCTCGATCGCGGCCGTCGGTGACTCCATCACGCGCGGCTTCGACGCCTGCACGGTGCTCTCGGACTGCCCGGAGGTGTCCTGGGCGACCGGCACCAGCGACCAGGTGGACAGTCTGGCGGTACGGCTGCTGGGGCGGGCGCAGGCGGCCGACCACAGCTGGAACTACGCGGAGACCGGCGCCCGGATGGCCGACCTGCCGGGACAGATGGCCGACGCGGCCGTACGCAGGCCGCAGTTGGTGACGGTGATGGCGGGGGCGAACGACGCCTGTCGTACGTCGGTGCGGGCGATGACCTCGGTGGCCGACTTCCGCAGCGAGTTCGAGGACGCGCTGGGCACCCTGCGCAGGTCGCTGCCGAAGACGCAGGTGTACGTGGCGAGCGTGCCGAACCTGAAGCGGCTGTGGTCCGAGGGGCGGACCAATCCGCTGGGCAGGCAGGTGTGGAAGCTGGGCATCTGCCCGTCCATGCTGGCCGACGCGGACGATCTGACCAGCGTGGCGACCGTCCGCCGGGACAAGGTGCAGCAGCGGGTCGAGGAGTACAACAAGGTGCTGAAGGAGGTCTGCGCCAAGGACCGGCGGTGCCGTTTCGACGGCGGGGCGGTGTACGCGTACCGCTTCGGGACCGACCAGTTGAGCCATTGGGACTGGTTCCATCCGAGCACCGACGGCCAGTCGAAGCTCGCGGCGATCGCCTACCGGGCCATCACCGCGAAGGACCCGGTGGACTAGACCCTTGGCTTAGGGTTTCCCCATGAGCGAACTTTTCGGCACCCTTTCCGACGGCACCGCGGTGCACCGCTGGACGCTGGAGCGGGCGGGGACCCGGGTGCGGGTGCTGTCGTACGGCGGGATCGTGCAGTCGGTCGAGGTCCCGGACCGGGCCGGGCGGACGGCGGACGTGGTGCTGGGCTTCGCCGGCCTGGACGGCTACCTGGAGAACCCCGGGCCGTACCTCGGCGCCCTGGTCGGCCGGTACGCCAACCGGATCGCGGGGGCCCGCTTCCCGCTGGACGGCGTGACCTATGCCCTGGAGCCGAACAACGGACCCAACTCCCTGCACGGCGGCGCCCGTGGCTTCGACAAGCGGGTGTGGGAGGTGGCCGCCGTCGAGCACGGGGTGCGGCTGTCGCGGGTGAGTCCGCACGGGGAGGAGGGGTTCCCGGGGCGGCTGGAGGTCGCCGTGACGTACACGCTGGACGGCTCGGGCGCGCTGCGCGTCTCCTACGAGGCGGTCACCGACGCGCCGACCGTCGTGAACCTCACCAACCACAGCTACTTCAACCTGGCGGGCTCCGGGAACGCGGGCGGCCAGGAGCTGCGGATCGCGGCCTCGCACTACACCCCCGTCGACGGGGACCTGATCCCGACGGGGTCGCTTGAGGACGTCTCCGGCTCCCGTTTCGACTTCCGTACGGCCCGCAAGGTCGGCTCCGGCTACGACCACAACCTCGTCCTCGACAAGGGGGTGACCAAGGCTCCGGTGGAGATCGCCGAGCTGCACGACCCGGCGTCCGGCCGCACCCTCACCGTGGCGACCACCGAACCCGGCATCCAGCTCTACACCGCCGAGCACCTGTCCGGTCCCTTCGCCCCCGGCGACGGTGTCGCCCTGGAGACCCAGCACTTCCCGGACTCCCCGAACCGCCCCGGGTTCCCGAGCACGCGGCTGGATCCGGGCGGGAGCTACCGTTCGGAGACGGTGTACGGCTTCGGGGTGCGCGACTGACGCCACCGGCACGCAAGCCCCGGTCCAGGGGTCAGGTCCCGGACCGGGGCTGCTCAAGGGGGACTCGTCCCGGCTCCGACCTTAGCCGTGGCTGTGCGGCGACGGCCGGTCATCGGGCGTCGCGCCGCGATCTCGTACGAACCCTTCACAAACGCCCGCGCCCCGTGCCCGGCCGGGCACGGCCTCAGCCGGCCACCGCCGCCACGACCTCCACCTCCACCATCGCCTCCGGCCGGAAGAGGCGCGGCACCTCGAAGGTCATGCTCGTCGGCGGGGTGCCGGTGAGGAACTCCCGGCGCACGGTGCCGTAGTCGGCGAGCCGGGAGATGTCGGTCAGGTAGGTGCGGATGTTGACGACGTCGGCCAGGGTCGCGCCGTGGGCGCGGAGCAGGGCGGCGAGGCCCTCGAAGACGCCCCGGGTCTGCTCCGCGAGGGTCGCGCCCGGGGCGATCTGCCCGGAGACGAACAGCAGGGCGCTGCCGTCGGCGTGTTCGACGCGGGCGACCTGGGAGTAGTAGGGGCTCGCGGGCTGCGGCGCGCCGGCCGGGTTGTCCAGGGTGACCTTCACAGGGGTCCTTCCGGAGGGGTCATTCAGGGGGTCCTTCAGGGGTTCCGGATGCGGGCGGCGGCCCGGCTGATGTCCGCCTGTGCGAGGGCGGGGTCGTCGGCGGCCCGGCGGTAGTCCGCCAGCACGGCTTCCAGGGCGGGCAGTTCCGTCGTCTTCGTCGCCAGCACCAGGTCCTTCATGGCGAGGGCGGTGCCGAAGTGCACCCCGTCGGCGAAGGTGCGGGCGACGGCTCCGCCGATCGGGCCGTTCGCGAGGGCGGCGCGCGCGGTGTCGCCGTCCACGCCGAGGGCGTCGGCGAGCCGCAGCGTCTCGGCCACCAGCGCGACGGCACCGATGACGGACGCGTTGATGACGAGCTTGAGGGCGGCGGCGGTGCCGAGGGCACCGGTGCGGGTGACCGTGCCCAGGCGGGCCAGGACGTGCTCGACACCGGCCGTGTCACCGCCGGCGAGGATGCCCAGCTCGCCGGTCGCCGCCCGGTCGGTGCTGCCCATGACCGGCGCGTCGACGAGGGTGACACCGGCATCGAGGCGGGCGGCGAGTTCCCGTACGGCGTCCGGACCGACGGTCGACATCTCGATCCAGCGGGCGCCCGGGCGCAGCGCGGGCACGATCTCGCCGGCGACCGCGTCGAGTGCGGCCGGGTCGGCGAGCATCGTGACCACCACGTCGGCGTCCCGTACGGCGTCGGCCGGGGCGGCGGCGAGCACGGCGCCCTCGGCGACCAGCGGTTCCGCCTTGGCGGCGGTGCGGTTCCAGACGGTCAGGGGGTGCCCGGCGGCGAGGAGCCTGCGGGCCATGGGGGCGCCCATGTGTCCGAGGCCGAGAAATGCGATCTGTTCCATACCGTCGACGCTAGGCGGGGGCGAGCGATGCGACAAGCGAATGTCTAGCATGGAAGACATGCCGAATCAGCATCCCAAAGCTCCCGCAGGGTCCGCCGGGTCCGCAGGGTCCGCAGGGTCCGCAGGGTCCGCAGGCCCCGCAGGGTCCGCCGGGGTGGTCGCCGCGCCGCCCGCCGTCGGCCTCCCCGACGTCTCCACCGTCTGGCTGCGCGTGTTCCTGGACGTCGCCCGGCACGGTTCGTTCACCGTGGCCGCGCGGACGCTCGGGTGGACGCAGTCGGCCGTGTCCCGGCAGATCTCCTCGCTGGAGGCGGCGCTGGGCGGCGGCCCGCTCTTCGACCGGCTGCCGCGCGGGGTACGGCTCACGGAGGCCGGGCGGGTGCTCGTCCCGCACGCCGAGGCCGTCACCGAGGCACTGCACGGCGCCGCCCGTGAGCTGACCGAGCTGCGTGAGGTGGCGGGCGGGCGGCTGCGGTTCGGGGCGTTCGCCACGGCCGACGCGGCGCTGGTGCCGCAGGCCCTGGCCGCGTTCCGCGCCCGGCACCCCGGCGTGCGGCTGACCCGCGAGGAGGGGATCACGCCCGGGCTCCTGAACCGTCTGGACTCCGGCCACCTGGACCTCGCCGTCGTCTCGACCACGGGCCGCACCCCGCTGGAGCCGTACGAACTCCACCATCTCCTCGACGAGTCGCTGTACGTCGCCGTCCCCGCCGGCCACCCCCTGGCGGGCGCCACCGGCCCGGTCCGGCTCGGCCGGCTCGCCGACGACGACTGGATCTCCGGCAGCTCCCGCCCCGAGGGCACCCTCCTGGACGCGGCCCTGCGCCAGGGTTTCCGCCCGCAGGTGACCCACGTCGTCGGCGAGTGGACCGCCAAGCTGGGCTACGTCGCCGCGGGCCTCGGCGTGACCCTGGTCCCGGCGCTCGCCGCCGCGTCCGTACGCCAGGACGTCGCCCTGCTGCCGGTGCTCGACGAGGGCGCCCCGGCCCGCGCGGTGTACGCGGCCACGGCTCGCGGCCGGTCCATGGCCCCGGCCGCGGCGGCCTTCCTCGGGGCACTGCGGGAGGCGGCCGCCCGCATCCCGCGCTGGGGCCCCGGGGGCACCATGGCGTAGCCCCGTTCCGTCAGGCGATACTGCGGCCGTCCGGCACCACGCACCCCACTGCGACGGAAGGCCAACTCCCTTGAGTTCCCTACGCGTTCGGATCGGCGTCCTCGGAATCGTGCTGCTGGCCGGGGCGCTCGCGCCCACCGCGGCGCAGGCCGCGGCCGCCCCCTCCCCCACCGTCGAGGAGCAGCGGCTGGACCAGGCGGTGCCGCAGGAGATACTCCGCCGGTCCGGGTTCGACGACGTGGCACCGGAGTTCGCACGAGCGCTGGAGAGCGCGCACTCCTACGCACAGGCCCGGCGGGTCGTGGCACGGCAGGGGACGGTGCTGTGGCGGCGGGCCGTGGACCGGGCGCAGGGGCGGGGGCCCACCGGGGGTGATCTGAGCCGGGACGACGACCGGCCGCTGTACTGGGCGCGGCTCGGGATGACCCGTCAGGTGCGCACCTGGGAGCCGGGGTTCGGGGTGAGCGAGCGGCAGCGGGCGGCCCTGCTGGACGCGCTGGAGCGGACCTCGCGCGGGCAGACGGACATCCGGTATCCGGGCAAGGGCGTCCGGCGGATCCTCGTCACCGGGTTCGACCCGTTCACGCTGGACCGGGACATCCGGATCTCCAATCCGTCCGGGGCGAGCGCGCTGGCCCTCGACGAGACGGTGATCGAGACCGACGAGGGGCCCGCACGGGTCGAGACGGCCGTGTTCCCGGTGCGCTGGGACGACTTCGCGGCGGGCACGGTGGAGCGGACCCTGCGGCCGTACCTGCCGAAGGCGGACCTGTTCGCGACCGTGAGCCAGGGGCGGGTCGGGCGGTTCGACGTGGAGCGGACGAACGGGGCCTGGCGGGGCGGGTTCCCCGACAACGACAACATCGGCCGTACCGAGACCGTCCCGGTCACCGACCCGGCCTCGCAGCCCCAGTGGACGACCACCACGCTCCCGTACGCCGCGATCACGGCGGCGGACACGGGGCGTTTCCCGGTGTACGACCACACCGAGGTGACCGAGATCCCCGCGGGAGGGACCGATCCCGTCGTCCGGGCGGACGGGCCGACCGCCGAGTCGACGGCACGGGCCGGAGGGGGCGGGAACTACCTCTCCAACGAGATCGCCTACCGGGCCACCCTGCTGCGCGACCGGCTCGGACTGCACGACACGCTGCCCGGCGGGCATGTGCACACGCCGGTGCTGGAGTTCGGTGCCGGGAACACCACGGAGGTGACCGACCCGGAGTTCGTGCGGAACCGGGTGGACATCATCGACCAGGTGCGGGCGATCGTGACCGTGGCGGCGGACGCGTCCTTCAGGAGGTGACGGGTTCGCCGGTGGTCCGCTCGTCCTCCTCGGCCGTCTCCTCGCCCAGCAGGTCACGGGCGAGGAGGGTGGCGCCCGCGACCGCGCCCGGCATCAGGAACACCGCGACGAACGGGACCAGGAAGGCCAGGCCCAGCGGGGTGCCGAAGCCCCACACCAGGGTCCTGCGGGAGCGCAGCAGGGCGAGCCGGGCGCGCAGGTCGACGCCCCGGCGCTGGAGGGCGACGGCGGCGAGTTCCTCGGTGAGGAAGAAGCCGGTCACGAGGAAGCCGATGACGGGTACGACGGTCTGTCCGACGAAGGGCAGGAAGCCGAGGGCGAAGAGCAGGACGCCCCAGAGACCGGCGCGGAGCAGGATGCGCAGGCTGTCGCGGGCCGAGATCCACAGCTCGCGCCAGAACGGCAGCCCGGACTCGGGCGCGGTGCCGTCGGGCGAGACGTCCGCGTCGACCTTCTCGGAGAGGTTCTCGTAGAACGGCTGGCCGATCAGCAGGGTCACCGCGGTGAAGGTGAGGACGGCGCCGAGGAGGCCGAGGGCGAACAGGACGGCGGTGAGGAAGCCGCGGAAGAGGCCGAGCCAGGGGCTGGACCAGTCGTCGGCGAACGGGGTGGCCCAGCCGACGAAGTCCTCCCCCCATATCGCGAGGGCCACCAGGGCCGCCGCGTAGAGGACGAGGGTGATCAGGCCGGGCAGCAGACCGAAGCCGAACTGCCTGCCGTGCCGGCCGACCCATCGCTGGCCCTTGAGGAGATATCCGAAACCCGCCCCGAGATCACGCATGGCGAAAACTTTACCGGGGGCCGGGCAGCGCCCCGAAGGGGCGCGAGGAACTGCGCGACCGGCCACGACGGCGCCGCGGACGGACGACGGGGCATCCCGGCCATGCCGGCGGAGCGCTTACGCCGGCGTCACCGCCACCACCACGCCCCGGTCCGCGGCCGGGCTGACCGCCGCCGACACCCGTACCGCCGTCGCCCGTGCCGTCCGGCCCGCGCGGGCCGCGGTGGCCAGCAGGACGGGCTGGAGGCGTTCGAGTCCGGTCACGGCGAGTTCCTCGGCGGCGATCAGGGCCGGGCCCGCCGCCCTCGCCGTCCTCGCCGCCGCCTCCGTCAGGTCGGCCAGCGGCGGCAGCGCGGCCCGGACCACGCCCGCGCCCGCCGTGGCCGCGCGGTCGGCCAGGGCCACCTGGAGGGGCATCAGCGGGGCCACGGCCGAGGTGACGGCGTCGGCGATGCGGTGGAGTTCGGGGGCGGAGTCGCGCAGCACCCCGGCCGCCGTGCGCAGCAGCGGGGTGAGGGCCAGCAGGACGCCCGCCGCCCCGCCCGCGGCCGCCGGCAGCAACGGGGCCAGGGCCTCGGTCAGTTCGCGGAGCGCCGCCGCGAACTCCTCGACGGCCGGTTGCACCGCGTCCAGCAGCGGCAGCAGACCGTCTCTGAGGGCCGCCAGCAGCGGCTCGCTCACCGGGTGCACGGCCAGCGGGGCACCGCTGGTGCCGAGCCGGGCGAGGGTCTCGACGATGCGGTAGAAGGCCTCCTGCGCCCCCGGTGCGGCACTCGCCTCGGCCAGCTCCGCGGTGGTACGGCGCAGGACGCGCAGCAGTTCGGGGGCCGAGCCCGCGCGCGGGTCCAGGGTGTTGACCGCGATCCTCGTGAGGTTCCCGGCGGTGTCCAGGAGCTGGCCGGTGATGTCGGTGGTGCTGCGGGCCATGCGCAGCACGTCCGCCCTGCCGGGAAGTGAAGGAATCGTCGCCATGGGCCGGGCCCTCCGCCGCTGTGGGGTCTGTCCGCGGTGTGTCCGCCCTCAGCATGCCCCGGTTGAGTCGAACGGGTACATCTCGCCGTACCGATCTCAGGAACCGGCAGAGGAGGTACACGTGCACCCGGCACCGGCCTCTGTTGCGGGATCGTCCGATGGGGTAGGTCGCCCGGGTGGGTAGGGCGTTGTTCACAGTGGGAGCTGCCCCGGCGGCTCGGTTGAGGAGAACGGATGACGCAGGAGATCACCGTCCAGGGCACGGTCGCGGAGGGCTTCGAGGCGGTGCGCGAGGAGTTCGCCGCCTTCGTCGCCGGCGAACCGGCCGACTACGAGGGACAGTTGTGTGCGTTCGTCCGCGGCCGGCGGGTCGTGGACCTGTGGGCGGGCGAGGGGGCCGGCGGGGACTCCCTGTACGGCGTGTTCTCGTCCACCAAGGGGGCGGCGCACCTGGTCGTGGCGATGCTGGTGCAGGACGGCACGCTGGAACTGGACCGCAAGGTCACCTACTACTGGCCGGAGTTCGGTGCCGAGGGCAAGGGCACGCTGACCCTGCGGGACCTGCTCGCGCACCGGGCGGGCCTGGTCGGCACCGACACCGGGTTCAGCCCGCAGGAGCTGACCGACGACCGGGCGATGGCCGAACGCCTCGCCGACCAGCGGCCGTTCTGGCGCCCGGGCACGGCCTTCGGCTACCACGCCCTGGTGATCGGGGCGCTCACCGGCGAGGTGGTACGGCGCGCGACCGGCCGTACGCTCCAGGACGTGTACGAGGAGCGGGTCCGGGCACCGTACGGCCTCGACTTCTTCCTGGGGCTGCCGGCCGCCCACGAGCCGCGCTTCCGCACGACGCAGCCGATGCGGCCGACACCGGAGCAGCAGGCCCTGCTCGGGTCCGCCCCGTCCGGCCCGCAGACCCTTGCGGGGATCGCCTTCAACGCGCACTCGGCCGAACCAACGGACCTGGCGGCCCTCCCGAACGTCCGGCTGGTCCGCGCCAAGGGCCCGGCGTCCTTCGGCGGGGTGGCGTCGGCGCGCGGCCTGGCCGGGATGTACGCGGCCCTGCTCAGTGAGATCGACGGCAAGGCCCCGCTGCTCAAGGAGGACACGGTGGCCGAGTTCGGCCAGTTCCACTCGGTCGGCTACGACCTGGTGGCCCGGGTCCACAAGTCGTACGGCCTGGGCTTCCAGGCGACGGCGGACACCTGGCACCCGTTCCTGGGCGCGGGCACGATCGGCCACAGCGGAGCAGCGGGCTCCCAGGCCTTCGCGGACCCGAGGAGCGGGGTCGCCTACGGCTACACGAGGCGAAGGTTCGCGTTCCCGGGAGGCGCGGCACCGGAGAACGACCGGCTGGTACTGGCCGTGCACAAGGCAGCGCTGAACTCTTAAGGAGCGCCGCCTGAACGCGCCCCTTCAGGGGCGCGGGGCTGTATAAATTTGCGGCTCCGCCGCGTGGGCGCGAGCAACCACCCACGACCCGCACCCGGCACTGATTCGGCACCCGGCACACGAGAGGCCGCACCCCACGTCCAAGGGTGCGGCCTCCGCCCTGCACAACGACAGTCGAGGGACCGGCGTCACGCGCTCGCGTCAGAGCTTGACGATCATCTTGCCGGTGTTGTCGCCGCGCAGGACCCCGAGGAACGCCTCCACGTTGTTCTCGATGCCCTCGACGACCGTCTCGCCGTACTTCAGCTGCCCGGAGGCCACCCACGGGCCGACCTCGGCGACGAACTGCGGCTGCAGGTCGTAGTGGTCGCCGACCAGGAAGCCCTCGATCCGGCCGCGGGTCTGGATGAGACGGGCGAGGTTCTTCGGGCCGGGGACGGGCTCGGTGCTGTTGTAGACGGAGATCATGCCGCAGACCGCGATCCGGCCGTCCCGGTTCAGCTGGCCGATCGCGGCCTCCAGGTGGTCGCCGCCGACGTTGTCGAAGTAGACGTCCACACCGTCCGGCGCGGCGGCGCGGAGCTGCTCGGCGACAGAGCCGTTCTTGTAGTTGAAGGCGGCGTCGAAGCCGTACTCCTCGACCAGCAGCTTGACCTTCTCGTCGGAGCCGGCCGAGCCGATCACCCGCGAGGCGCCCTTGAGCTTCGCGATCTGGCCGACCTGGCTGCCGACCGCGCCGGCCGCGCCGGAGACGAAGACGGAGTCGCCCTCCTTGAAGGAGGCGGTGCGCAGCAGGCCCGCGTAGGCGGTGAGGCCGGTCATGCCGAGGACGCCGAGGTACGTCGACAGGGGCGCGGCCGCCGCGTCGACCTTGACGGCGTTCTTCGCGTCCACGACCGCGAACTCGCGCCAGCCGAAGAAGTGCAGGACGTGGTCGCCGGCCGAGATGCCCTCGGCGTTCGACTCGACGACCTCGCCGACCGCGCCGCCCTGCATGACCTTGCCCAGCTCGAAGGGGGCGACGTACGACTTCGCGGCACTCATCCGGCCCCGCATGTACGGGTCGACGGAGAGGTACTTGTTCCGCACCAGCACCTGCCCCTCACCCGGCGTGGGGACCTCCGCCTCGACCAGGGCGAAGTCCTCGGGCTTCGGCCAGCCGACGGGACGGCTCTGGAGGTGCCACTCGCGGTTGATCATGACATGCGCCTTTCCGAAATACTTCAGTACCTGAAACAACCATGCTCCTGAATATTTCAGGATGTCAAGTAACGCGGTACCCTGGAGTGCATGTCGTCCACACAGTCCACCCCCGCGCAGACCCGCCGCCCCGACGCCCTGACCCTGGAGGTCGTCGAGCTCATCGGGGACGTCGTGGCCCGTTTCTACGCGGACTACGAGGAGGCGGCGGGCGAGCACACGCTCACCGGGGCGCAGGCGCGGCTGCTCAGCCTGCTGTCGCTGGAGCCGCTGCCGATGCGGAAGCTGGCACAGAAGCTGAAGTGCGAGCCGTCCAACGTGACGGGGATCGTGGACCGGCTGGAGGCACGCGGGCTCGTGGAGCGGCGGCCCGACCCGACGGACCGCCGGGTGAAGCTGGCCGCGGCGACGGACGAGGGCCGACGGGTCGCCCGTGACCTGCGCGAGGGGTTGCGCTTCGCGCGCGAGCCGCTGGCGGGGCTGTCGGACGAGGAGCGGCTGTCGCTGCGGGATCTGCTGCGGCGGATGCTGACGGCGTGACCGCCGAGGGGCCGGCACATCACGGCGGCGGCCCCCTTTCGGAGAGTTACGCGTGCTGACCCGGCCGGTAGTCGCCGGCCGGGATCTGGAAGATGACGTTCAGCCTGTTGAAGGCGTTGATGGCGGCGATGGTCGCCACGATCGCGATGAGCTGGTCGTCGTCGTAGTGCTTGGCCGCGTTCTCCCAGACCTCGTCCGGCACGCCGCCCGCCGCGTCGGCGATCCGCGTGCCCTGCTCGGCGAGTTCCAGAGCCGCGCGCTCGGCCTCGGTGAACACGGTGGCCTCGCGCCAGGCGCCGACCATGTGGAGGCGCTGCTGGGTCTCGCCGGCGGCGGCCGCGTCCTTGGTGTGCATGTCGAGGCAGTAGCCGCAGCCGTTGATCTGACTGGCGCGGATCTTCACGAGCTCCAGGGTGGCCGGGGGTACGCCTGCCTCCGCGGTGACCGCGCCTGCGGCGACGAAGTGCTTGACGAGCTTGTTCGCGACGGGGCTGGCGAAGGGGTTCAGACGGGCTTCCATGGTGTGCTCCCTGTCGTGTGGGTCAGCGGGTTGCACACCTATGACGGAGCGGGTTCGTCGAATGTGACACGTTTGCTGGATTTGCTGCGGTGGATGCTTCGGGTGCGGGCCGGTGGGGGTTGCTCGCGCCCACGCGGCGGAGCCGCAAATCGATACAGCCCCGCGCCCCTAAAGGGGCGCGTTCAAGGGGCCCCTTCTATGTGCACCACCACAGGAACCTGTTGCACGTCTGGCTCGGTGACGGGGCGGGGGCCGACGTCGTCGGGTCTGCCGTCGGGGGCGATGCCGTCGTGGTTGTCGGGGTGGCCGCCGGGGCCGTCGTCGTGCCCGAACCCGTCGTCGCCGACTGGCCCTCCGTGTCCTTCGGGGACGCCGACGGCGAGTCGGACGCCTTGTCCTTCGAGGAGGAGGGGGACGGTGACGCGGAGGGGTCGGCCGAGGCGGAGCCCGCCGCGCCGGTCGCGCCGGAGGTGTCGTCCAGGGGCTGGGCGGTCGTACCCGGGGACGACGTCGAGGTACCGCCGTCGGTCGTGCTGCCGCCGCCCGCGGCCGTGTCCGGGGTCGTGAACGGTATGGCGTCGGTGCCGAGTTCGGCGAGGCTCAGGCCGCCCGCCGCCAGCACGCACGCCGCGGCCACCAACAGGACTCTGCGGCGCCGCCGGCGATGGGCCGCGGCCTTGCGGTCGCGACGGCTTCCGTCGGGGCCGGACGGCTCCTCGGGATCCTCGGCAGGGCTCCCGGCGGCCCGCCCCCGGCTCCGGTCGCCGCGTCCGCGCGCCGCCCGCCGCCGCTCGGCCCGGCCGCCCGCCGGCGCTTCGTCGTCCTCGCCGCCCGTACCGTCGTGGCCGTCGCCGCTCTCGGGGTCGTACCCGTCGGCGGCGAACTCCGGCTCCGCGTACGGCGTCTCACCGGGCAGAGCCGGTCCGGGGGCGGCCGCTTCCGGCGCGGACGCGCGTAGCGTTTCGATCGGTGTGCCGCACCCCGGGCAGGCGAGGGCGCCGTTGAGGTGCCGTCGGCACGGGTGGCAGTAGTCCATGACGCGGGAAGACTAAGTTCCCCACGGGTCACATAACCAGCCACCACTGTGAAGGTTCTGTGGGGGACCGAAAAACCTATCGCAAGCCTTGCCGAAACCGTTACCTGTTCGACCCATTGACACCCCCACCGCCCCGTCCTTACTGTCACGCCAGCATTTCGAACGCGTGACGAAATCTCGAACAGCTGAGGGGCAACTGCCGTGCGCATCACCGGAATCAGCACACACGTGGTCGGGACGCCGTGGCGCAACCTGACGTACGTCCAGGTGCACACCGACGAAGGGATCACCGGAGTCGGCGAGACCCGGATGCTCGGTCACACCGACGCGCTGATCGGCTATCTCCGGGAGGCCGAGGCCAACCACATTCTCGGTTCGGACCCGTTCGCAGTGGAAGACCTCGTACGCCGGATGAAGTACGGCGACTACGGCCGGGCGGGTGAAATCGTCATGTCCGGGATCGCCGTCATCGAGATGGCCTGCTGGGACATCAAGGGCAAGGCGCTGGGCGTGCCCGTGTGGCAGCTGCTCGGCGGGAAGGTCACCGACAAGGTCAAGGCGTACGCCAACGGCTGGTACACCACCGAGCGGACCCCGGAGGCCTACCACAAGGCCGCCCAGCAGGTCGTGGAGCGCGGGTACAAGGCGCTGAAGATCGACCCGTTCGGTACCGGCCACTTCGAGCTGGACCACGAGCAGACCCTGTACGCCGTGTCGCTCATCGAGGCCGTGCGGGACGCCATCGGGCCGGACGCCGAGCTGATGCTGGAGATGCACGGCCGGTTCTCGCCCTCGACCGCGGTACGGCTGGTGCGCGAGCTCGCGCCCTTCAAGCCGGCCTGGCTGGAGGAGCCCTGCCCGCCGGAGAACCTGAAGGCGCTGGAGAAGGTCGCCGCCAAGGTGGACATCCCGGTCGCCACCGGTGAGCGCATCCACGACCGCATCGAGTTCCGCGAGCTCTTCGAGAGCCAGGCCGTGGACATCATCCAGCCGGACGTCGGCCATATCGGTGGAATCTGGGAGACGCGCAAGCTCGCCGCCACCGCCGAGACGCACTACGTACTGGTCGCCCCGCACAACGTCGGCGGGTCCGTGCTGACCGCCGCCTCCCTCCAGGTCGGGTTCACCTCCCCGAACTTCAAGATCCTGGAGCACTTCAACGACTTCGCCGACGCCGAGATCAAGAAGGTGGTCAAGGGGGCGCCGGAGGTCGTGGACGGGTACTTCCACCTGTCGGACGCGCCGGGGCTCGGGGTCGAGTTCGACGCCGACGCGGCCGCCGAGTTCCCGCAGCAGCAGGCCCGGTTCGACCTGTGGGCCGAGGGCTGGGAGCAGCGCAAGCCCAAGGGGACGTCGAAGTGAGTTCCCAGGTCGTCGTCGAGGCGCCCGGCGCCCACCGGGTCGAGGCGCACACGCCCCGCGAGCCCGGTCCCGGCGAGGCGCTGGTCGCCGTGCACGCGGTCGGGATTTGCGGGAGCGACCGCGAGGTGTACCAGGGGAACCGGCCCGAGGGGTATGTGCGATACCCGTTGACGCCGGGGCACGAGTGGTCGGGGACCGTGTCGGAGGTGGGCTCCGGGGTGCCGGCCTCGCTCGTCGGCCGCAAGGTCGTCGGCGAGGGGTTCCGGAACTGCCAGGTGTGCGACCGCTGCCACGCCGGGGAGACCACCCTGTGCACCGACGGCTACGAGGAGACCGGCTTCACCCAGCCGGGCGCCATGGCCGCCACCCTCACCCTCCCGGCCCGCCTGCTGCACGCCCTCCCGGACGACGCGGATCTG
Organism: Streptomyces hyaluromycini; assembly: GCF_002217755.1. GTDB lineage: Bacteria > Actinomycetota > Actinomycetes > Streptomycetales > Streptomycetaceae > Streptomyces > Streptomyces hyaluromycini. The sequence continues at coordinate 873,426 of NZ_BCFL01000018.1, forward strand.
ACCGCCGCCGCCCTCCTTGAGCCCGCCGCCTGTATCGCGGCGGCCGCGCTGAAGGGCAACGCCCAGCCGGGCGAGCGGGTCGCGGTGGTCGGCACCGGGACGCTGGGCATGTTCGCCGTGCAGTTCCTGCACGCGATCTCACCGAGCGAACTGCTGGTGGTCGGCACCCGGAACGACCGGGAGGCGCTCTCCCGGCAGTTCGGGGCCACCGACTTCCGTACCAAGAGCGCCGAAAGTCCAGCGCTCCCCGACGACTTCGACGTCGTCATCGAGACCGCCGGGTCCGCGTCCGCCGCGCGCACCGCCGCCTCCCTGCTCAGGCGCGGCGGACGCCTGGTCCTGACCGGCATCCCGGCCGCCGGCGCCGAGGGCCTGGACCCGACCGACCTGGTCGTCCGGCAGCTGGAGGTGCACACCGTCTTCGGGGCACCGCCGGACGCCTGGGCGCACACGGTACGGGTCTTCGGGGCCGGTCTCCTCGATCCGCTGCCCCTGATCACGCACGAGCTGCCGCTGACCGAGTTCCCGCAGGCCATCGAGCTGATGGGGGCCGGAGATCCGAAGGTGGGCAAGGTGCTGCTCCGCCCCTAGTCGTACGCCGGTCGCGGCGTGCCCTGACCTCGCCGTGACCGGCGTACCACCAAGCCGTTTTTGCTACCCAGAGCCGCGAACCTTGTCCGAAATACCGAACATGAAGGACAGCTTGTGACGACCGACGCTTCCGTTACGGCGGCCCGCCGACCCGGTGAGCAGGCGCTCGCCGCCCTCGGCCTGGGTGCGCCCGCCCTCGACCCCGCCGACGCCTCCGCCCACAGTTTCCCGGGCGGCGGCAAGTGGCGCACCGAGATCCCCTCCTGCGAGGGTCCCGAGGCGCTGGCCGTCGTTCTCAAGGAGTCCTCGCGCCTGGACGTGCCGATCCACCGGATCAGCCAGGGCAGCGGCGTGTGGATGCTCACCGACGCCGAGATCACCGAGATGGTCGAGGCGACGAACGAACGGGACATCGAGCTCTGCCTGTTCACCGGCCCGCGCGGCACCTGGGACATCGGCGGCTCGGTGCGCTCCGACTCGCGGGGCGCCGGACTGCGCGCCCGCGGCCACGACGCCGTCGCCGGGTGCGTCGAAGACGCGGTCCGGGCGACCGAGCTGGGCGTCAAGTGCCTGCTCGTCGCCGACGAGGGCGTGCTGTGGACGCTGCACCGGGCCCGGCAGGCCGGGATCATCCCGGCCGACACCACCCTGAAGGTGTCCGCGCTGATCGGACCGGTCAACCCGGCCTCGTACTCGGTCTTCGAGCACCTCGGCGCCGACTCCGTCAACGTACCGAGCGATCTGACGCTCGACCACCTCACCGAGATCCGCCGGGTGTCCGGCGCCCCCCTGGACATGTACATCGAGGCCCCCGACGACCTCGGCGGCTACATCCGGATGTACGAGGTCGCCGAGCTGATCCGGCGCGGCGCCCCGATCTACCTGAAGTTCGGCCTCTCCAAGGCCCCCGGCATCTACCCGTGGGGCACCCACCTGCGGGACGTGACCCTGAACACCGCCCGGGAGCGGGTGCGGCGCGGCCGGCTCGCCCTGGACCTGCTCGCCCGGCACGGGGCGGACGGCGACATGGCGCCGCTGGGGTCGCGGCTGCCGGGGGTTCTCAACCGGTTCCCCGTCGAGGGTTCCGCCTGATGAACGTTGGGGACTGCAGGTCCGTCGTGGCTGGTCGCGCCCACGCGGCGGAGCCGCAAATCAACTGCAGCCCCGCGCCCCTCAAAGGGCGCTTCAAGTGACCTTGCTTGCAACATCTCAACGACGAGAAGAACAGGGACCGATCACATGCGCACTCGTAGAAGCGCCCTTACCCTCATAGCCGGGGCCGCCTCCCTCGCTCTGACCCTGTCCGCGTGCGGCCAGAGCAGCGACGGCGGCAGCAAGACCGAGGGTGGCAGCGCCAAGGGCGGCACCATCGGTATCGCCATGCCGACCAAGTCCTCCGAGCGCTGGATCGCGGACGGCAAGAACGTCGTCAAGGACCTGGAGTCCAAGGGCTACAAGACCAAGCTGGTCTACGGCGAGGACGACCCCGACACCCAGGTCTCGCAGATCGAGAACCTGATCACGCAGGGCGTCAAGGGCCTGATCATCGCGGCCATCGACAACAAGTCCCTGAACAACGTGCTCCAGGAGGCCGCGGACGCCAACATCCCGGTCATCGCCTACGACCGGCTGATCCTCGGCACCAAGAACGTCGACTACTACGCGTCCTTCGACAACACCAAGGTCGGTGTCGAGCAGGGCACGTACATCGTGCACAAGCTGGGCCTGGACAGCGGCAAGAAGGGCCCGTTCAACATCGAGCTGTTCGCCGGCTCGAACGACGACAACAACACCAAGTACTTCTTCAACGGCGCGATGAGCGTGCTCCAGCCGTACATCGACAAGAAGGAGCTGGTGGTCAAGTCCGGCCAGACCGCGCTGAACAAGGTCACCACCCTGCGCTGGGACGGCGCGACCGCGCAGTCGCGCATGGAGGACATCCTCACCTCCTCCTACAAGTCCGCCAAGGTCAACGCGGTGCTCTCGCCGTACGACGGCATCTCGATCGGCATCCTCGCCGCGCTGAAGTCGGACGGCTACGGCTCCGGCAGCCAGCCGCTGCCCGTCATCACCGGCCAGGACGCCGAGCTGGCCTCGGTGAAGTCGATCATCGCGGGCGAGCAGACGCAGACCGTCTACAAGGACACCCGGCAGCTCGCCAAGGTCGCCGCGACCATGGTCGACGACGTCCTGAACAAGAAGACCCCGCAGGTCAACGACACCAAGACGTACGACAACGGCTCCAAGGTCGTCCCCGCCTACCTGCTGCAGCCGGTGAGCGTCGACAAGTCCAACTACGAGGACGTCCTGGTCAAGGGCGGCTACTACACCGACGCCGAGCTCAAGTAACCGCCACTCCCTACTGATTGGAAGGCAGACCATGGCGGGCCCCGTCCTGGAAATGCGCTCGATCGTCAAGACCTTTCCCGGTGTCAAGGCGCTGTCGGACGTCACGCTGACCGTCCGCCAGGGCGAGGTCCACGCCATCTGCGGGGAGAACGGCGCCGGCAAGTCGACCCTGATGAAGGTCCTCTCCGGCGTCCACCCGCACGGCAGTTACGAGGGAGACATCCTCTTCGAGGGGGAGCTCTGCAAGTTCGGTGACATCCGGGCCAGCGAACAGCGCGGCATCGTGATCATCCACCAGGAGCTGGCGCTGTCGCCGTACCTCTCGCTCGCGGAGAACATCTTCCTCGGCAACGAACACGCCAGGGGCGGGTTCATCGACTGGCGGGAGACCCTGCGGCACGCCACCGAGCTGCTGCGCCGGGTCGGTCTCGACGACCACCCGGAGACCCGCGTCACCGACATCGGCGTGGGCAAGCAGCAGCTGGTGGAGATCGCGAAGGCGCTGTCGAAGAAGGTGAAGCTCCTCATCCTCGACGAGCCGACCGCGGCCCTGAACGACGAGGACAGCGGCAAACTCCTCGACCTGATCCTGGAGCTGAAGAACCAGGGCATCACCTCGATCATCATCTCGCACAAGCTCAACGAGATCCGCCGGGTCGCCGACTCGGTGACGATCATCCGCGACGGCCACTCCATCGAGACCCTCGACGTGAAGTCGAAGGAGACCACGGAGGAGCGGATCATCGCGGGCATGGTGGGCCGCGACCTGGACCACCGCTTCCCGGAGCGGACCGCGTACCAGGGCGAGGCGGACGCGGCACCGGCCCTGGAGATCCGCAACTGGACCGTGCGGCACCCGATCGACCAGGAGCGCAAGGTCGTCGACGACGTGTCGGTCCACGTCCGGCGCGGCGAGATCGTCGGCATCGCGGGCCTGATGGGCGCCGGCCGCACCGAACTCGCGATGAGCGTCTTCGGGCGGACCTACGGCCGCTACGACGGCGGCTCGGTCCTCAAGGACGGCACGGAGATCCGTACCAAGTCCGTCGCGGAGGCGGTCGGGCACGGCATCGCGTACGTCACCGAGGACCGCAAGCACTACGGCCTCAACCTGATCGACACCATCAACCGCAACATCTCGCTGACCGCGCTGAACAAGGTCGCCCGGCGCGGGATCGTGGACGAGCACGAGGAGCGGCAGGTCTCCGAGGGCTACCGCACGTCCATGAACATCAAGGCGCCGACGGTTTTCGAGCCGGTGGGCAAGCTGTCCGGCGGCAACCAGCAGAAGGTCGTCCTCAGCAAGTGGATCTTCGCCGGTCCGGACGTGCTGATCCTGGACGAGCCGACCCGCGGGATCGACGTGGGCGCCAAGTACGAGATCTACACGGTCATCGACCAGCTCGCCGCCCAGGGCAAGGCGGTCGTCTTCATCTCCTCCGAGCTGCCCGAACTGCTCGGCATGTGCGACCGCATCTACACCATGGCCGCGGGCCGCCTGACCGGCGAGGTGCCCAGGGCCGAGGCCACGCAGGAAGTGCTGATGCGCCAGATGACGAAGGACAAAGAGGTATCGCGATGAGCACGGATGTCACCGCCAAGAGCCCGGCCCCCGTGCCGCCGGGCTGGAGCGAGCCCGGCGACGACGGCGGCCTGCTCCAGCTGGTGCTGAACGGGCTGCGCCGCAACATGCGCCAGTACGGCATGCTGATCGCGCTCGGTCTGATCGTCGCCCTGTTCGCCGTCTGGACCAACGGGGACCTGCTGCTGCCGCGCAACGTCTCCAACCTGGTCCTGCAGAACAGCTACATCCTGATCCTCGCCATCGGCATGATGATGGTGATCATCGCCGGGCACATCGACCTGTCGGTCGGCTCGCTGACCGCGTTCGTGGGCGCCTTCGCGGCCGTCCTGACGGTCAATCACGGGATTCCGTGGCCGGTCGCACTGCTCCTGTGTCTGGCGATGGGTGCCGTGGCCGGCGCGCTGCAAGGGTTCTTCATCGCCTACCTGGGCATACCGTCGTTCATCGTCACCCTCGCCGGGATGCTGCTCTTCCGGGGTCTCACCGAGATCCTGCTCCAGGGGCAGACCATCGGCCCGTTCCCGAACGGCCTGCAGAACCTGGGCAACGGCTTCCTCCCCGAGGTGGGCCCGCACACCAACTACCACAACATCACGCTGCTGCTGGGCATCGTGCTGATCGCCGCCGTGGTCTGGCAGGAGTTCCGCGACCGGCGCCGCCAGCAGGAGTTCTCCCTGGACGTCCTGCCCACCCGGCTCTTCCTGGTCAAGCTGGTCGCGCTGGGCGCCGCGATCCTCGTCCTCACCCTGCTGCTCGCCAGCTACAAGGGTGCGCCGATCGTCCTGATCGTGCTGGGTGCGCTGGTCGTCGGCTACGGCTACGTGATGCGCAACGCGGTCTTCGGCCGGCACATCTACGCGATCGGCGGCAACCTGCCGGCGGCCAAGCTGTCCGGCGTCAAGGACAAGAAGGTCACCTTCTACGTCTTCCTGAACATGGGCGTGCTCGCGGCCCTGGCCGGTCTGGTGGTCGCCGCCCGGCTGAACGCGGCCTCGCCGAAGGCGGGCGACGGCTTCGAACTGGAGGCGATCGCCTCCTCGTTCATCGGCGGCGCCTCCATGAGCGGCGGTGTCGGCACCATCCTCGGTGCCATCATCGGCGGCCTCGTCCTCGGCGTGCTGAACAACGGCATGAACCTCCTCAGCGTCGGCACCGACTGGCAGCAGGTCATCAAGGGCCTCGCCCTGCTGGTGGCGGTCGGATTCGACGTGTGGAACAAGCGCAAGTCCGGTTCGTAAGTCAGCGATGACGCTCCGCTGGGAGGGCCGAATGAAAACTGCAGGCCGGCGGGGGCTGGTCGCGCCCACGCGGCGGCAGCCGCACATTCGAGACCGTCCCGCGCCCCTTCGGGGCGCGGGACCCGGTGGGCGCCTTTCAACTCTCTTTTTAAGGAGCCGCTAGATGGAACTGAACAGACGCACGGTCATTGCAGGCGCGGCAGCCGCGGGCATCGCCGCCACCACTCTTGGCACCGGTACCGCCGAGGCCGCCTCGGGAGGCAGGAAGCCGGTGAAGGAGTCCTTCGGGAAGCTCGCCGACGGCACGAAGATCTACCGCTGGTCGCTGGAGAACGGCGGCACCCGGCTGAAGGTCCTCAACTGGGGCGGAGTCGTCCAGACCCTGGAGATCCCGGACCGCCGCGGCCACTACACCAACGTCGCCCTGGGCTTCGACAACATCGACGACTACGTCGCCAAGACCCCGTACTTCGGCGCCCTGATCGGCCGCTACGGCAACCGCATCGCCAAGGGCCAGTTCACCCTCGACGGCAAGAGCTACCAGCTCTCCGTCAACGACGGTGTGAACAGCCTGCACGGCGGCACCCAGGGCTTCGACAAGCACGTCTGGGACGTCGAGCCGTTCGTGAAGGGCTCGGACGTCGGGCTCGTCCTGCACTACACCAGCGTCGACGGCGAGATGGGCTACCCGGGCACGCTCAAGGCCAAGGTGACGTACACCCTCACCAGGCGCGGCGAGTGGATCATCGACTACGAGGCCACCACCGACAAGGCCACGGTCGTCAACCTCACCAGCCACGTCTACTGGAACCTCGCCGGCGAGGGCAGCGGGACCATCGAGGACCACGAGCTCACCATCGCGGCGGGCAAGTACACGCCGACGGACTCCGGGCTGATCCCCACCGGTGAGCTGGCCACCGTCCACGGCACCCCGTTCGACTTCCGCGAGACGAAGACGATCGGGCGGGACATCCGGGCCGGGCACGTCCAGCAGGTGCAGGCCAAGGGCTTCGACCACAACTGGGCCCTGGACAAGGGCATCACCGCGAAGCCCGAGCACGTGGCCACGCTGCGCGACCCGCGCTCCGGCCGCACCCTGAAGATCGCCACCGACCAGCCGGGGCTCCAGTTCTACTCCGGGAACTTCCTCGACGGGACGCTGACCGGCACGGGCGGGCGGACGTACCGGCAGGGTGACGCGCTGTGCCTGGAGACACAGCACTTCCCCGACTCGCCGAACCACGCCAACTTCCCGTCGACGGTGCTCCGGCCGGGGCAGGTCTACAGGACGCGGACGGTTCACACGTTCGACGCCTGAGTCAGCGTGGGCGCGGCCGGTAAGGGGCTGGTCGCGCCCACGTTGGGGAAGAAACGTAAACTCACACTTTTTTCACACTGGTTGAACGGCGCCGCTCGCGCCTCCGTACTCAAAGGCGGCCCGTGCTCCCCCGCGCGGGCCGCCCAAGACGACGGGCCCGGACGTCCCCATCGGGCCCGCCTCATACGGAGGTTCAATGGCCGGCAGCGTCACCTCGTTGTTCCGCAGCGGTGCTCACAGCCCGTCGATGGCGGCGCTGGCACGCGAGGGGGGCGACGGAACCGGTCCGGTCGACTTCTGCATTCCCTGCAACCCGTACTTCCCCACCCCGGCCATGATGGAAACGATGGCGGCCCGGCTGAAGGACATCATCACCTTCTACCCGAGCAGCGCCGACACCATCACCGCCGAGCTCTGCCAGCTCCTCCAGCTCCCGCCGCAGGCCGTGGCCATGGGCAACGGCTCCACCGAGCTGATCACCTGGATCGACCACCTGCTGGTCCGCGAGTCCCTCGCCATCCCCGTCCCCACCTTCGGCCGCTGGACCGACCAGCCGATGGAGACCGGCAAGCGCGTCGACATGTTCCCGCTCCAGGAGTCCAACGGCTTCGCCCTGGACCTCGCGCAGTACGCCGAGTTCATCCGCAAGCGGGGCACCAAGGTCGCCGTCATCTGCAATCCCAACAACCCCGACGGCGGCTTCCTGCACAAGCAGCAGCTGGTGCAGTTCATGGACGCGATGGCCGACCTGGACCTGATCGTCATCGACGAGTCCTTCCTGGAGTTCGCCGACGCCGAGGCCGAGCCCAGCGTCGTCCAGGAGGCCATGCTGCGGCCCAACGTCATCGTGCTGCGCAGCCTCGGCAAGAACTTCGGCCTGCACGGCATCCGCTTCGGCTACATGGTCGCCAACCCCGCCCTGGCCGGCAAGGTCCGCTCGATGCTCCCGAAGTGGAACCTCAACGCCTTCGCCGAGTACGTCGTCTTCATGCTCAAGGAGCACGGCGCCGAGTACGCGCAGAGCCTGCTGCAGGTGCGCCGCGACCGTCTGGAGATGGCCAGCCAGCTCTCCCTGCTGCCCGGCCTGACGGTCTACCCCTCGCAGGGCAACTTCCTCTTCGTGCGCCTTCCCGTCGGCGCCGAGGGCACCGTGGTGCGGGACCGGATGCTCACCGAGCACCGGATCCTGGTCCGCGAGTGCGGCAACAAGATCGGGTCTTCCAGCCGCTTCCTGCGTCTCGTGGTGCGCCCCGAGGTGGACGTGCGTCGCCTGGTGTCCGCCATGGAACAGGTGCTCTACGGGACCAGGAGGGGAGCCGCCGTACCCGAGCTGAGCACCGGGACCAGCTACAGCTCGGGTACGGCGGCGGTGGACCGGCTGGTGAGCGAGACCAACGGGGCGGGCATGCAGCTCGCGCAGGCCGTCGGCGCGATGTCCGTCCCGGGGCTCGCCGCCGCTCCCGCCGCCGGCGTCGGCATGCCGCTCCCCGTCGCCGCGCAGCAGGGCGCCGGGATGCCGATGCCGGCGGCAGCCATGCAGATGCAGCAGCCTCAGCAACAGCCCCAGCAGCAGCCGATGATGGCGCCGGTGGCTCAGATGTCACCCCTGGCTCAGATGGCCCAGATGGCCCAGGCGCCCGCACCGGCTCCGATACAGATGCAGATGCAGACCCCGGTCCAGGCACCCGCTCCGGCCCCCGCGCCGGCCGGGCCCACGCCGCCCGGGGTGCCGGCCCGGGGTGGGCTGACGGCCGCGCAGGTACGCGGAATGACGGCGCCCGCGCCGCCGGTACCGGATCTGGCACCGGCACCGGCCACCGGCTGGCCGAACGCGCAGAGCTGGCCCAATGCGGCAGGCATGGGGCAGGCCGGCTAGTCGCCTCGCCGTAGGGGTGCGGTACGTGGCCGGGCGCGGCACCGTCGTGGCTGGTCGCGCAGTTCCCCGCGCCCCTTACGGGGCGCTTGATCTGGTCGCGCCCCGCGGCGGTAGCCGCAAATCCAGTACAGCCCCGCGCCCCTTACGGGGCACGGTTGGGGCAGCGCCCCTGAAAGGGGCGCGGGGAACTGCGCGGCCGGCCCCCACCGGCCCGCGGTGGACGAACCGCCCGACCAGCGGAGCGCCTAGCCTCGCACGGCGTGCAGCAGTGAGGCTCCCAGCGGCAACTCCTGGCAGGCCACCTGCCTGAAGCCCGTCTCCTCCAGCAGGCGCCCGTAGTGGGCCTCTTCCCGCTCCCTCCCGCCCACGTTGCACAGCATGTGGAGGTCCCAGGCCGCCGCCGTGTCGCCGGGGAGCAGGCGTTCCACGATCAGGAGGCGGCTGCCCTGGGGCATCGCCTCCGCGCAGCGGCGCAGGATGGTCAGGCAGCGTTCGTCGTCCCAGTCGTGCAGGACGCGGGACAGGAGATAGACGTCGCCGCCGGAGGGGACGGCGTCGGTGAAGTCGCCCGCGGTGAAGGTGCAGCGGCCGGTGAGGTCGGACAGTTCCGACCGGGCCGCCGCCAGGGCCTCGGGGCGTTCCAGCAGGACGCCGTCCAGGTGGGCGTGGGCCCGCAGGACCCGGCCCAGCAGTGCGCCGTTGCCGCCGCCGACGTCGACCACGCGTCGTACGCCGGAGAAGTCGACGAGGTCCGGTACCGGTGTGAACATCTCCGCGCTCGCCGCCATCGACCGGTGGAAGAGGTCGCTGAGTTCGGGGCGGGCGGCGAAGTAGGGGAAGTGGTGCTCGCCGTAGCGGTGGGCGAAAGCTTCCTGCCCAGTGCTGACGGCGTACGGGAGCCCGGCGAAGGAGTCGTAGAACGGGCCGCCGTAGAGCAGTGCCAGGGGGTGGAGGGAGTGCTCGGTGCCGGTGCACAGGGGTTCGCCGAGGGCGGTGAGGTGGTACGTGCCGTCGCGGGAGGACGTCAGCAGGCCCAGCGTGGCGAGGTAGCGGAGGAGGCGGCGCAGGGCGTCCGGGTCGGTGCCGGTGCGGGTCGCGAGGGTGGTGGCGTCGAGGGCGGGGTGGTCGGCCAGGTGGTCGGCGATGCCCAGTTCGGCCATGGTGCGGACGGCCTGGGTGGCCCAGGCGCCGGTCATGACGCCGAGGAGGGCGAGGGTGGGGTCGGGGAGGGGTTCCTGGCGGCCGGGGAGGCGGAGTTCGAAGCGGCGGTGGGCGGTGGTGCGGAAGTAGAGGACGGTGACGTTCTCGTGGTTGTTGTAGCCGCCGCCGTCCGGGACCGCGCCGCCGCGTTCCGTCAGCAGGGTGCGCAGTCCGGCGGGGATCACCCGGCCCGGCGCCGTGACCACGAAGGCGTGGTGGGACTCGTGGTCCGCGGCGCGTTCGTCGGCGGCGACGGCCTCCAGCGGGGAGCCGGGCGGCACGGGCAGCGCGAAGATCTCCACGGTCCGCCCGGCCACGGGCACGTGCACGATCCCGACCGGGCTGTCGCCGACGGCGGCGCCGTAGCGCCGGGCCAGCCGTCCGCGCACCACCACGCTCGGGGTGACGGGGCCCGGGTCGAGGCCGGCGCTGCGCAGTTCGTCGCGGAGCCCGTCGAGGGAGGCGGGGAAGACCAGTACGGCGGTGTGGTCGTAGCCGAGGTGGCGGGCGACGTCGGTCCGCTCGTCGGCCGTCAGGCCGGGCAGCAGCTCGGCGAGGACCTGGTCCGTGTCGTGGCCGCGGACGTGGTCGGCCGCGCGCCGGATGCGTACCAGGTCGGTTTCCGTCAGACATGCCTGTACGACGGAGAGGTTCATGAAGGGTTCCCGATGATCGTGGGGCAGGAAGAACCGGGGACGATGGGCCCCGGGGGTCAGATGCCGGTGTAGTTCTCGGCGAAGAAGTCCTGGTGCGTGCGGGAGGTGCGCAGGCTCTCCAGGCGGGCGTACTGCAGGGCACGCCCGTAGCGGGCCTCGTCGTCCTCGCCGGCCGGGCCGTGCAGCAGGCCGCTCATCCAGTGCGAGAACTCATGGGCCCGCCAGACGCGGGGCAGGCAGTCGGCGGCGTACCGGGCGAGGCCCGTTCCATCGCCGTGGGCCAGCGCCCCTTCGAGGGCACGGGCCAGCAACTCGGCCTGGAGTACGGCGAGATTGGCGCCCTTGGCCGCCGAGGGGCTGATGAGTCCGGCCGCGTCGCCGGCCAGCCAGAGCCGACCGGTGCCCGGGGACTCCAGGACGTCGGAGCGCAGGTCGACGACCGCCTTCTCCAGGACGGCGCCCTGGCGCAGCGGCCCGAACTCGTCGGTCCGCAGCCGGATCGCCAGCTCCGTCCAGATCCGGTCCTCGCTCCAGTCGGCGGGATCGGTGCCGCGCGGGCACTGGAGGTAGTAGCGGGTGACGGCGGCGGTCCGTGCCATGTGGCCGGCGAACCCGCGCTCGTGCAGGGCGTATCCGACCGCCTCCAGGCTGGGCGGGGCGGCGACCAGCACAGCCAGCCAGGAGACCCCGTGGTCCCGGCGGGCGGTCCGGGTGCCGTGGGCCGTCAGTGCGGCGCGGCCGATCCCCCGGTGCCCGTCGCAGCCGGCGACGTACCGCCCGGTGACGTCCGCGCCGTCCCCGCCGCCGCGCACCCGCACCCGGCCCCCGGCCGCTTCCCCGGTCACTTCCGCCGCCTCGGCGCCGAACCGGATCTCCCCGCCGCGCCGCAGGTACTCGGCGATCAGGTCCCGTACGAGCTCCTGCTGGGGGTAGACGGTGTGCGGCTCACCGAGGCCCAATTTCCCGTAGTCCAGGGTGAATTGGCCGCGGTCGCTGCGGAACAGGCAGGTGGTGTGGGTCTTCCCGCGGGCCAGCAGGCCGGCCGCCAGGCCGTGCTCCGTCAGTACGCGCACGGAGTGGGCGGCGAGGAATCCGGCCCTGGCCCGGCCCTCCACCGCGGCCCGGTCGCGCCGCTCCAGGATCACGCAGTCGATGCCGCGGTCCAGCAGCAGGTTCCCCAGGACGAGCCCTGCCGGGCCGGCGCCGACGATCACTACCCCGGCCTGTGCTGTTGCCATGCCCCGCCCCTGAGTTGCCCTTTACCCAGAAGGTTTCATATCAGCCACATCCCGCACATAAGCGGAAGAAGCGAACTAATTACCCCTAAAGGGTTGTTGAGGGTGGCGAGAGCTGCCAGGAATCGGGGGGAAACGGCACGGTGCCCGTCCGCATCGAATGCGAACGGGCACCGGATCGAGCGCCGGGCAGGCCTTGCACCTGCATTTCCCCGCAGGAAGCGGAGCGTCTTTCCTTGGACCACCAACGCAGCACCAGCCACCGTGAATTGCGGCGACCAGCTCTGTAACGATCATACCGTACGCCGCGCGTCGCCCTGCCCCTCGTCGAGCTTGCTGACCAGGCCGCGCAGCACCGGCCCGTACTCGGGGTGGGCGAGGGCGAAGGCCATCTGCGCGACGAGGTAGTCGGCGGGATTGCCGGTGTCGTACCAACGGCCCTGGATGACCTGCCCGTACACGGCCCGGCTGGTGGCGTAGGCGTTGATGGCGTCGGTCAGGTAGACCTCGCCGGTCCGGCGCTCGTACCAGCGGCGGGTCTGCTCGCGCAGCTCGTCGATGATGCCGGGGGTGACGACGTAGCCGCCGATGGCCGCGTACGGCGACGGCGCGTCGGCCGGCGCGGGCTTCTCGACCAGGCCGGTGATGCGCAGCTGGCCGTCGCCGAGGCCCTCCTTGACGATGGGCACGCCGTAGCGCTGGGAGTCGGCGGGGTCCATGGGCAGCAGGGCCAGCACCGGGCAGCCGGTCTGCTCGTAGGCGCGGATCAGCTGCTGGGCGCGGGGCACCTCGGCGACGAACACGTCGTCGGGCCAGAGCACGAGGACGGGCTCGTTGCCGAACGAGCGGGCGGCGTTCAGCACGGGCGTGCCGTTGCCGTACGGGCCGTACTGGTCGAGGTAGGTGATGTGCCCCTTGCGGGCCAGCTCGGCGACCTCCTCGACGGCGTCCGCGTAGGCCGTCTTCCCGTCGTGGCGCAGTTGCTCGACGAGTGCCGGGTTGGGCCGGAAATGGTCCTGGATCAGGCTCTTGCCGCCCGAGACGACGATGGTGATGTCGGTGATGCCCGAGTTCACCAGCTCGCGCACGGTGTGCTCGATCACCGGTTTGTCGCCGACCGGGAGCATCTCCTTCGGCGTGGCCTTGGTCAGGGGAAGCAGGCGGGAGCCCAGTCCGGCGGCCGGGATCACGGCCCTGCGGATCGTCGGGGACATCAGGTCTCTCTCGGTCGAACGGCACGGGGTACGCGGACGTTACCAACGGACCTTGTGCCGCTCGGGAAACGCCGACCGTCCGGTTCCCTTCGTCCAGACGATTTCCGGGCGAAGTCGAGATGAAGCGGGACGGACGTTCCGGCCCGCGGACTTCTCCGAGGCCGTCCTCAGCGCGGCGGCTCCGTCCGCGGGACGTCGGGGACCGCTCCCCGGGCGTGCAGTTCGGCGATCTCGGCGGGGCCGAATCCCAGCTCGGCGAGGATCTCGTCGTTGTGCTCGCCGAGGTCCGGCGCGCGTTTCGCCGGCACCTTCGACACCCCTCGGAGGTTGACCGGGCTGCCGACGGTCTCCGCCAGCCCGCTGACTCCGGTGAGCGGCACGACGATGCCGTTCTCGCGCAGCTGCGGGTCCCGCGCGGCCTCTTCCGGCGTCTGGATGAGGCTGTAAATGATGCGTTCGCGGTCCAGCGCGTCCTTCCAGTCCGCGAAGGACCGCGATCGGAACGCGGTGTCGAGCAGCTCGGCCAGCGCGGCGGAGTGCTCGACCAGGCCCTCCAGGTCGGAGAACCGGGGGTCCTCAAGCAGTTCGGGGTGTCCGACGGCGCGTGCCAGTCCCTGCCAGCGGGCGGGTGAGGCGACCAGCATGAGCCACTCGCCGTCCGCGGTCCGGTAGGGGTTGTTCAGCGGGTTCGCCGGTGCCTTCCGGTCGTGCAGCTCGAAGGGGGTGCCGTCGGCGAGGGCGGCGGCCACGAGGGTTCCGGTGGCCCAGACACCCGTGGCGAGCAGTGACGTCCCGACGTCGGCCCCTTGTCCCGTTCGCTCGCGGCGGTAGAGGGCGGTCGTGATCGCCGCGTAGATGGCGATCGCCGTCGTGTAGTCGCCGCTGCCCCAGACCGGTACGGTCGGCGGGGCGCCCGCGTCGCGGGTGGCGGCCAGCAGACCGCTCCGTGACCAGTAGGCGGTCAGGTCGAAGCCCGGCTGCCGGGCGTCGGGGCCCGTGTCCCCGAAGCCGGTGAGGTCGGCGTAGACGACCCGCGGGTTCCAGCCCGAGACCTCCTCGTAGCCGAGGTGCAGCTTCTCGCGCGTGCCGTGCGGGAAGTTGGTGATCACCACGTCGGCCCACTCGACGAGCCGCTTGAGCACCTCGACGGCCGCCGGTGACTTCAGGTCCAGCACCATGCCCCGCTTGTTGCGGTTGGCGAGGTGCCAGCTGTAGTTCGCCCGCGCCTGCGGACTGGGCGGCACGGAACTCAGCCGCCGCTGGGGGTCGCCCGTCCCCGGCGGCTCGATCTTGATGACGTCCGCTCCGAAGTCGGAGAGCATGGTGGCCGCGGCCGGTGCCGCGATGAACGAGGACGCGTCGAGGACCTTCAGGCCGCTGAAGACGGGTTCAGTGGTGCCGGACTCGGTGGTCACGGATTCGGTGGTCACGGATTCGGTGGTCACGGATTCGGTGGTCACGGATTCGGTGGTCATCGTCGTCACTTCACGAAGGCGCTCAGGCCGTCGGTGACGGCGCGGCCCACGATCAGGGTCTGGATCTCCCGCGTGCCCTCGTACGAGTAGAGCGCCTCGGCGTCGGCGACGAAGCGGCCGACCTTGTAGTCGAGGATGATGCCGTTGCCGGCCAGCAGCTCCCGGGCCCAGCCGACGTTCTCCCGCATCCGCACGGTGCAGTACGCCTTCGCCAGGGCGGAGTGCTCGTCCCGGTAGATCCCGGCGTCCTGCAACTGGGCCAGGCGCGTCACCATCCCGCACGAGGCCGTGGCGTTGCCGAGCATCTTCACCAGCAGGTCCTGGACGAGCTGGAAGCCGCCGATCGGGCGCCCGAACTGCTCACGTTCCTTCGCGTACTGCAGGGCGATCTCGTACGCGCCGAACATCACGCCCACGGCCTGCCACGCCACCCCGCTGCGCGTCTGGCGCAGGATGCCCGCGGTGTCCTTGAACGAGTTCGCGTTCTGCAGCCGGTTGGCCTCCGGAACGCGGCAGCCGTCGAGCACGATGTCGGCGTTCTGCACGATCCGCAGCGCCATCTTGTTCTCGATCTTCGTCGCCGTGAACCCGGGGGTGTCCTTCTCCACGACGAAGCCCAGCACGTGGTTGGTCTCGGTGTCCCGCGCCCAGATCACCACCAGGTCGGCGAAGGTCGCGTTCCCGATCCAGCGCTTGGCCCCGTCGAGGACCCAGCCGTCGCCGTCGCGGCGCGCGGTCGTCCGCAGGCCGCCGGCCACGTCGGAGCCCCCGTGCGGCTCGGTCAGCCCGAAGGCTCCGATCTTCTCGAAGCGGCTCATCGCCGGCAGCCACCGCCGCTTCTGCTCCTCGGAGCCGCAGGCGAGGATCGAGCCCATGGCGAGCCCCGTGTGCACGCCGGAGAAGGTCGCCAAGGACGCGTCGGCATGCGCGAATTCCAGCGCGAGGAATCCCGAGAGGAGATTGCTCGGCTTGGATTCCGCGGAGTCCGGGTCCGCCCAGTCCACCAGCCCGAGCCTGCCGAATCCCTGCACCAGCTGGAAGGGGAACTCGGCCCGGGCCCAGTAGTCGTCGACGAGGGGAGCGGCCTGCGTGGCGAGGAATTCACGGACGCGCTCGATCTTCTCCCGCTCGCCGTCCGTCAGCATTTCCTCGAAGGAGTAGAAGTCGGCGGGAAGCAGCCCTTTGCCCAGGTAGGGACCGGACGGCGTCGGCAGAAGCGGGGTGGCACCCATGGGAATGTTCCTCCAGCGCTGCGGGACACGGTTGCGGCTTCGAAGTCCCTCGCCACGCGGCACTCTCCGTGCGGTGTCTCGGTTCTCCGGCGCGATTAGACCCGGCTCCCGCGCCGATTCAAGCGAGCCCTCGCCGTTCAAAGGGTGCCCTCGTCGCGGCGAACTACCCTAATGGCCCCTTCGTGCCCGGTACCGGCGAGGAGTGCGGTGCGTGCGGGCGCGGCCCATGAGTGACCGCTTCGCCCAGTGTCCGTGATATCGAACAGCGGCCGCCAATTCGACTGTCTCAACTCAAGACTTGACGGGTGTTCACTTTGCTGAGCTGACAGCTTTCCGACAGCAACCATTCCTACGGTGCCGTGTTCATGACAGACACCTCAGATGGCGCCCGCTCCGTCGGCCGCCGTACCGTACTCGTCGCCACCGGGACGACCGCCGCTGCCCTGGCCGTAGGTGCAGCGGTCTCGACCGAGGCCCCCGCGGCAGCCGCTGCCCCCGACCTCCAGCCGGCCGCCGCCGCGGCGGTCTGCACCCTCACGGAGGAGCAGACCGAAGGCCCCTACTACCTCAGCGGTGCGCTGGTCCGCACCAACATCACCGAGGGCAAGGCGGGCATCACGCTGAACCTCGCGCTCACCGTCGTCAACTCCGCCTGCACCGTCATCCCCAACGCGCTGGTGGAGATCTGGCACTCCGACGCGCTCGGCGAGTACTCGGGCTACGTCGGCAACAACGGGCACAGCGAGGCCGACGACGGCACCTTCCTGCGCGGCGGTGTGCTCACCAACTCCAGCGGCGTCGCCAACATCACCACGATCTACCCGGGTTGGTACCGGGGCCGCTGCATCCACATCCACGTGAAGGTCCACACGGGCGTCACCCTGACCTCCAACGGCTCCTTCACCGGCGGTACGACCGTGCACACGGGCCAGCTCTTCATCAACGAGACCATCACCACGGCGGTCGCGAAGGTCTCGCCCTACTCGACCAACACGGTCACCCGCACCACCCTCTCCGGGGACTCGATCTACGACGGCGGCGGCGCCTCCTCCGGCCTCATGACCGTCACCGGCTCCACCACCGCCGGCTACACCGGCACACTCACCCTGGGCGTCTCCAGCTGACACCCCCGGGCCCCGGGGGCGCGTCTCCCGGGGCCCGGCTCAGGGTCTGCGACGCAGTGGCAGGTCCACCTCGGCCCGTACGGTCTTGCCCGGTGCGCCGTCGCAGTCCCGCTCCAGCACCTCCCACCGATCGGCCAGCGCGGCCACGAGCACGAGCCCGCGCCCACCGGCGTCCAGCGGCCCAGACGGCCGTACGCCCCGGGGGCCGGGCGGCCGCCGTTCGGCCCGGGTGTCGGTGACCTCGACCCGCACACTCCCCGTCACCAGCGAGAGCCGCAGCTCGAAGTCCCGTCCCGGCACACGCCCGTGCGTCACGGCGTTGGCCGCCAGCTCCGCGACGATCACCTCGACCCTGTCGATCACTTCCGCCGACGCGAACCGGCCACCCCACGCGTGGAGTTGGGCGACGGCGAGATGCCTCGCGAGCCGGGCGCCCCGCGGGGTGCCACTGAGCCGCTGGGCGAGTGTTCGACTGACGGTGACGGTGGTGGGGGGTGCGTCCATGCCCCCAATCTGGCCCCTGGAAGCGGCAGTTCTCCAGGTGAGAGCCGCGTACGCCGACCCCGCGTACGCGGTGACGGACTGGACCGTACCGGTGACTCGCCGTCACCATGGGGGCGGGAGGTGGCCTAGGTGGGCGATGGAGCGGAGCCGGAGTCGTCGGACAGTCTGCGGACCTTCGGGGCGGTGGTCCAGGCCTTGCGCGAGCATGCGGGGCTGAGCAGGGAGGAGTTCGGGGAACGGGTGCGGTTCTCCAAACACACGGTGGCGTCTGTGGAGTTGGGCCGCCGCATGCCGGACGAGTCCTTCGTGGAGGCGGCGGAGGAGGCCCTCGGCAACACGGGTGCCTTGCGGCGGGCGGCGGGGCATGTGGCTCGGCAGCCGGGGCTGGCGGCCTGGTTCCGGCGGTGGGCGAGGATGGAGGCGACGGCGATCACGTTGTACACGTACGAGAGCCGAATGCTGCCGGGGTTGCTCCAGACGAAAGCCTACGCGGACGCACTGTCCGCAGCTCAGCTTCCGCCCCTGGACGACGCGGAGATCGAGGAGCGGTGGGCTGCGCGAGCGGAACGTCAGAAGCTGCTACGGGAACGGGCGAACACCGCCTTCAGCTTCATCCTCGAAGAGCACCTGTTCCTCCGACGCACAGGGGGCCCTGAAGTCACGCGGAAGCTCATCGACCACGTCCTGGAGGTCTCCGAACTCCGGAACGTCGAGATCCAGGTCATGCCTCTCGTCCAGGAGTCACACTCGGGCCTACAAGGTCCGATCTGCCTGCTGGAAACCCCCGAGAACAGGTGGTACGCCTACAACGAGGGCCAGGAAGGCGGGCAGTTGATCTCCGACCCGAAAGTGGTCAGCGTTCTCCAGAGGCGGTATGCCAGGATGCGTTCGCAGGCTCTCACCATCCAGGACTCCGTG
This sequence comes from Streptomyces hyaluromycini, assembly GCF_002217755.1. GTDB lineage: Bacteria > Actinomycetota > Actinomycetes > Streptomycetales > Streptomycetaceae > Streptomyces > Streptomyces hyaluromycini. Next base: position 891,941 of record NZ_BCFL01000018.1, read on the forward strand.
AGCCTGTTGCGACGGATGCGAGGGGACCTATGAGTACGTCCGACCTGGCCTGGTTCAAGAGCAGCTACAGCAGCGCTTCCGGCGACAACTGCATCGAAGTCGCCTTGGCCTGGCACAAGTCGAGCTACAGCAGCGGCAGTTCCGGCGACTGCGTCGAAGTGTCCCTCTCCTGGCGCAAGTCCGTCTACAGCATCGGCGGTTCCGGCGACTGCGTCGACGTCGGCACCCGCCCCGCCACCATCCACGTCCGCGACTCGAAGCACCGGCAGGGCCCCCAACTGGCCCTCTCCCCCGCCGCCTGGGCCGACTTCCTCGGGTTCGCCGGAAAGTGACCGTGGGGCCGCCCGCTTCTCGGTCAGTGTCGTGCTTCTATGAGCTGAGTCAAGGGCGCTCCACTGCGTTCCGCGTCGCCTGCGGCGATGCCCCTTCGGGTCACCCTTGACACGCCTCGTTCCAGCACGGGGAAGAAGCGAGCGGGCAGCCCGGGGAAAGTGGCCGGCTCACGCCAGTCGGCCCCTCGCGTCGGCTGCGATCTCGCCGCGTGCTGTGGGACGCGACCGCGCCTCGCATGCACGCCGGGACGGCTAAGCGGCGAACGCCCGGCGGGACGAAAGCACCCGCCGCCTTCCCCCTCCGGGGGGCAGCGTTTGGAGGATCTGTGTCACGGGAGGGGCACGACGCCCCCGCTTCCGCCCGGAAATCCACCAGTGCCTCTGACACTAATCCGCCAATGACCGCTCACCGCCTCGGCCCCGCCCCGCCCCGCCGTCCGATGAGGGCTCGGGCGGGTGTCTGATGGGTTGCCCGTACCGGGCCGCAGCCGCCGAGCGCTCCCGGCGTGCAGGCGAGGCGCTGCCGCGACCGTCGGCCGACGGTGAGGGCTCGGCGCACGGCTGTCGTGAACCCCGGTTGAGCCACCGCCTTTCCGGGCCGCTCGCTCGCTTCTTCCCCGTGCTGGAGCGAGCCGTGTCCAGGGTCGGCCGGAGGCCGATCGCCGCAGGCGACGCGGAACGCAGTGGAGCGCCCTTGACTCGGCTCGTGGAAGCACGACACTGACCGAGAAGCGGGCGGCCCCGACGGCCACGGCTCCAAGACACGCCCGCTCAAATGGCTAGTCGTGCGCCGCGGGGTCGAACCCCTCGGGTGCCCGGTCGAGGAAGACCGTGACGGAGCTGATCCGGCCGTCCCCGTCGAGATGCAGCACATCGGTTCCGGTGGCGAAGGAGGTGTCCGCGCCCTCGCCGGTGAGGATCTCCCACCGGAGCCGGGCGCGGTCGTGGTGGACCTGGGGCTGGTCGCGCAGGCGGAGCGTGACCGGGCCCATGTGGGCGGCGAACTGGTTGCGGAAGTCGATCAACGCCTTTGTCCCGTTGAGGATTCCGATCTGGGCGCGGTACTCGACGCCGTCGGCGAAGGCGGCTGCCGCGTGTGCGCGCTGCTCCTGCTCGGTCCCGGTGTTCCAGAACCGTACGTACTCGTCCAGCCGTTCTGCGGTCTCGGTCATGATGGTCGTCCTCTCGCGGTGAAGTGGGCTGTCTGCTCACGACTTTGGAGCCGCGCGGCGCGTGCTGTCGATGACCTGCGAGGTCATTGCCGTGGCCCGCGCCGCCGGGCAGCCTGGGGTTCATGACGACGACCACCACCGAGCCGGTCGGGGTGCTGGTGCGGCGCTGGCGCGAGCGGCGCCGGCGTTCGCAGCTGGACGTGTCGCTCGCCGCCGAGTTGTCGACCCGGCACCTGAGCTGCATCGAGACCGGGCGGGCGAACCCCAGCCGGGACATGGTCCGGCGGCTGTGCGAGGAACTCGACGTGCCGCTGCGGGAGCGCAACGCGCTCTATCTGGCGGCCGGCTTCGCCCCGGTGCACCGCGAACGCGCCTACGCCGATCTGGGGGCGGCGCGCGCGGCGGTGGAGGCCGTCCTCACCGGGCACGAGCCGAATCCGGCGCTCGCCGTCAACGTGCGGTGGGAGCTGCTGGCCGCGAACCGTGCCATGGGGCTGTTCCTCGGTGACGTCGCGGCGGACGTGACCGGGCCGCCGCTCAACGTGCTGCGGGCGACCCTGCACCCCGACGGCCTCGCCGGACGCATCCGCAACCTCGCGCAGTGGCGTGCGCACGTGCTGCGCCGGGTCCGCCGCCAGCTGGACCGGACATCGGCCGCGGGCCTCGCCGAACTGCTCGCGGAACTGGAGAGCTACCCGGCCCCCGAGCCGGACGAGCCCCGGGACGCCGGATCACCCCACGACGACCTGGTGGTCCCCCTGCGCCTGTTTTTCTAATGATACGGCGACCACCGAGATCTACACCACCACGGTGTTCGGTTCCCCGCGGGACGTGACCCTGGACGAGATCGCCATCGAAACCTTCTTCCCGGCGGACGCACGCACGGCTGCGACACTGCGGGCGATACTCTCCGGCGGCCGATGACCTGCGGCCGGCTGCACGCGCCCGCAGCGCCGCTGGTGCGGGCACTCCGGGCCGAATCTAGACTGACGAAGGCATGGAAAGTCCCGGATTAGGGAGATGTGCACCATGGCCAAGCGAGGGAACAAGCGACGTGGCCGCAAGAAGAAGAAGGCGAATCACGGCAAGCGCCCCAACGCCTGAGCCAACCTGAGCAGAGGGCCCCTCAGGCTCGAACGGTGACCGTGCCGGTGGGGGCCGACGACAGTGCCGGCCCCCACCGGTGCGCCCCGCCGGCGGTCAGAACGCCGCGAGGCCGTTCGGCGAGCCGTTGCCCGTGGGGCCGTCGTAGCCGGTGACCCCGTTGCACTGGTAGTCGCCGCCGCAGTCCACGCGCTCCGCGTTGCCGCCGCCCACGACGTCGTTGAGCCCGGCCGTGCCGCCGTAGAAGTACGACGCGTCCGCGTACCGCTCCGGGTTGCCCGCCAGGGCGATGACCCCGGCGATGTACGGCGCGGAGGCGCTGGTGCCGCCGATGACGACCCACCCGGCATAGCCGCCGTAGCTGTCGTACACCGCCGGACCGGTCAGCGGGTCGGCGACCGCCGAGACGTCGGCGACCATCCGGCCGGGGCAGTTCTCGTCTGTCTGCCAGGCCGGTTTGCCGACCCACGCCGAACAGCCGCTGCCGGCGCCGCCGTAGGCGTTGCCCCACGCCCGCTCGGTCCAGCCGCGGGCGTTGTCCGCCCGGCTGAGCGAGGTGCCGCCGACCGCGGTGACACTGGTGAGATCGGCCGGCCAGTTCGGCACGCCGTACCCGTAGTCGCCGGAGGACACGGTGATCGCCACGCCCGGGTGGGCGTAGGAGGCCGAGTAGCTCTGCAGTCCGTTCGCCTCGGCCGTGCCGTAGCTGTTGGACACCTCGGTGGCGCCCAGCGCGACGGCGGTGTCCACGGCCTTGGACAGGTTGGCGACGCTCGCGTCGTTGCCCTCGACGAGCAGGATGCGGCAGTCCGGGCAGGCCGCGGACACCATGTCCAGGTCGAGGGAGATCTCGGCGCCCCAGCCGCGGTCGGCCGGCAGCGGTGCGCTCTGCCCCTGCTGGTTGACCTTGCCGAAGCAGCCGTTGGCCGTCGTGCAGGGCGGCAGGCCGTACGTCTGCCGGTACACCGCCAGATCGGCCTCGGCCTTCGGGTCGTCGCCGGCGTCGACGACCGCCACCGTCTGGTCCGCGCCGCCCGAACTCGGCAGGTTGTAGGCCGCGTCCAGGTCGGCCGGGCCGTACCCGCTGGGCAGGGAGGTGAGGGCGGCCGTGGTGCCCGCGGCGTTCGGGCCCCGGACCCCCCTGCCGCCGTCGATGTCGGTGCGGACCAGGGAGAGGCAGCGTGCGAAGCCGGGGCTCGCGGCGCCGCACGCCGGGGTCACGTTCGCCGAGGTGGCGTGCGCCGTGGACGCGGTCGTGGCCGCCACCGCGGCGGTCAGCGCCACCAGCAGGGCGCGGATACGGGCCGGGGTCGCCGGGGTCATCGGGCACCTCCACTGGCAGCGGCGGACGACGTGGTGGCGGGCTTGGCGATGGTGTACGCGTTGGTGATGGTCTGGGTGATCGAGCCGCCTGCCGCGTCGGTGGCGGTCACCTTGAGCGCGGGTGAAGTGCCGTGCGCGGAAGCCGGGTTGAGCCACGCGACCTGGTACGTCCCGTGCGCGCCCACGACGAGTGCGGGCTTCCAGGTGGTGCCTCCGTCGTAGGAGACGGACACCTTCGCCGAGGTGATCCGGGAGTGCGAGCCGGCGCCGTCGTAGGAGACGTGGCCGACGTCGAGCCGCATGGTCTGGATCGGCCGGTCGCTCGTGTTGTTGTTGTCGGAGGCCAGCCGGTAGCCGAGGGTGAGGGCGGGGAGGATCTGGCAGGGGGTGTCCGCCGACTTGCCGAAGCAGGTGTCCGTGTCGGGCAGCGCGCTGCCGCCGCCGGTCTGCGGGGTGTACCGGAACGTCAGGTCGGTGTGCGTCCTGGTCGACTGGCTGAACGCCGGATCGGCGCTCAGATCGGTGTCGTACACCGTGCGGTAGGTCGTCGGCGTCGTCGGTGTCCCCTTGAGCTCGACACCGTCCTGGTACGTCGAGTCGAAGACCTGCTGCCCGTCCGCGTACAGGGTGAAGTGCTGCGGCACCGCCACGAACGCGTAGAAGCCGACGTGCGTCGGGACGCTGTCGACCGCCGGGTCCAGGATCATCGTGAGGTTCGGCCCCGCCGCGCAGGCGGCGCAGAACTGGTATCCGACGTGCCGGGCGAGCGCGGGCCTCAGCGGGCCGTGGTTCCAGTCGACCGAGTACGAGCGGCCGCCGGCGAAGGTGACGGGATCGGCGTACTGCCACACGGCCCCCGGGGAGCTGGCCATCTGGGCCCAGGTGCCGCCGTCGCCCGTGCCGAGGTACTCGGTCAGGTCGGCGGGCCACTGCTGCCCGTTCCACGGGCTGACCTGCGTGTACCCGCCGGCGGAGTTGTAGGAGTCGACGAAGCCGTTCAGCAGGGAGCCGTGGTAACTGTTGTTCGCCGCCGGGTCGATGGCGAAGTGCTGGTGCACCGTGGCGAGCGTGCGGGCCGTCTCCACATGCGTCTGGTCCGCGGGCACCCCGTCCGACCCGTACGCCAGGTCGTAGCGGTATGCGTCGCTCGCCGTGGCCGCCGTGGCGCCCCACTGGATGACGTCGTGGATCTCGCCGACCTCGGCGGCGGGCTGTGCGTTGGTGTACAGCGGGGTGCTGCCCCACATCGTCAGCAGCATGCCGGCCAGGGCGCCGGTCGCGTCCCGCCGGAAGTAGCTCGCCATGAGGATGTCCTGGACCGCCGGACGCGGTGTCCGGACCGAGAACAGCGAGCTCGCGGTGGTCTCGTCGAGCGACACCGTGGTGGTCCCGGTGGCGGAGACGGTGAAGTCGCTGAGGGTGAACTGGCGCACGGCGGACAGCCGGCCCTGCGCGTCGTAGTCGTAGAAGAGGCCGTAGAGCCCGTAGTTCCCGGCCGGCACCGCGACCCGTGCGACACCGTCCACCACGGCGACGGAGGTGTTCTCGCGCGTGAGCGAATCCGTGTTGTACAGCTGCAGGTAGGCGGTGGCCGGCAGCCCGGTCAGCCCCGTCGCGTTGATCTGCAGGATCTTCAGGGGGTACTTGGGGCTGACGGTGCCGTCGGGGGTGTCTTCGCTCGGCGCACCGGCCAGGCTCATCGAGGTCAGCCCGTCGGACAGCGGTGTGCTGCCCGGCCGGCGGCCCGCGGCCACGTCGGCGCCGATCGCCCTGCGCAGCGCCGCGGTGAACGCGGTGTCCGACGAGGCGGTCAGATATCCCCGCGCGGTGGCACCGGACACGGAGGTCAGGGTGACCCCCGCGGGGGCGGCCGGAGTCGTGCCCGGGGCGAAGGACAGGTCGACGGATATTCGGCCGCCGTCACCAGCGCTGGCAACGTTGTCAGAGGTCGCGCCGGCGGTGCCGGAACCTTCCTGGTCCTGGGCGAGCCGGGTGATGTCGAAGAGCGAGCGGTCGAGTCCGTTGCCCAGGTAGGGCATCGCCACCGCGGGGATGGCGTAGTGGTCGCCGGACGCGTCGTCGTACGACTCGACGGCGCCGTCCTCGCCCGCGGCGGGGAGCGCGACGTACGTGGGCTTCCGGCCGGGCCGGGTGGTCACGACGATCCGGTCGCCGGTCACCAGCGTGACGGTCGTCGTGTCGGTGCCGACACCGGTCGCCGTTGACGAGGCGGCGGCGGTGCCCGTGCCGGCACCGGCGTCCGCGGCGGCGGGAAGCGTGGTCAGGAGAGCGCAGGCCAGGCCGACGGAGACGGCCGCGAGACGGCGCCGGCCGACGTGTCTCTTCGGGGGTCTGAGCAGGGAAAACGGCATCGGGAGTCCAGCCTCCTCGGGTTCGGGCACGAGAACTCACCACAGAGAGGCCGCACTTCGCGCGCGACAGCGACTTTGCACCCGAAGCCGTGACCTCAACTGGGGCAAGCACGCCGCCTTTGGCGCGTGGTTCGCGATCAGTATCGGGACGGGAGAGGCATCGCACAAGAACGCCGCGTCGGCCGGAATCCGGCTCCTGACGCATCGCCAGGCGGCTGTCCGCGGGCGGCTGTCAGCCGAGCACGGCGATCTCGCGCCGCGCGCCGCACCACCACCGTGTCCGGTGCGCAGCGGCACGTGACGCCGGACGGGATCACCGTCGGGACGCTCTTCCCGGCGGGTGCCGCTGCGGCCGCGCCGCCGCGCGCGATGGCCTGATAGACGGCAGGCGATAGAATCGTGCCATGTCCGTCAGTGTCGAATTCCGGCCCGCCCGCCCCCACCGGGTCGTCGTGCTCGCCCTCGACGGGGTCTACCCGTTCGAGCTGGGGATGCCGAACCGGATCTTCCCCTATGTCCCGGGGGCCTACGACGTGGTGACCTGCGCGGCGACGGAGGACCGCACGGTGGCTACCAACGCCGACTTCACGATCACCGTCGGGCACGGGCCCGAGGCGCTGGAGAGCGCGGACACCGTGGTCGTGCCGCCGTACGACATGGCGCGGATCGCCGACGAGCTGCCCGAGCCCGTCGCCGCCGCGCTGGCGCGGATCCGGCCCGGCACCCGGATCGTCTCCATCTGCACGGGGGCGTTCACGCTCGCGGCGGCCGGGATGCTCGACGGGCGGCCGGCGACGACGCACTGGGCGCTGGCGCCGCGGTTCCGCCGGATGTTCCCCCAGGTGGCCCTGGATCCGGACGTGTTGTTCATCGACGACGGAGACGTGCTGACCTCGGCGGGCGCCGCCTCCGGTGTCGACGTCTGTCTGCACGTGGTGCGCTCCGACCATGGCAGCGCGGTCGCCAACAGTGTGGCCCGGCAGTGCGTCGTACCGCCGTGGCGGGACGGCGGCCAGGCGCAGTACATCGACCTGCCGGTGCCGGACGAGGGCGCCACCGGCACGGCGGCCACCCGGGCGTGGGCCCTGGAGAACCTGGAACGGCCGCTCGCCCTGCAGGAGCTGGCGGAGCATGCCCGGATGAGCCGGCGCACCTTCGCCCGCCGCTTCCAGGAGGAGACGGGGACGAGCCCGGGGCGCTGGCTGATCCAGCAGCGGGTGCACCGCGCCCGCCACCTCCTGGAGAGCAGCGAGCTCTCGGTCGACCGCATCGCGGCCGAGGTCGGCTTCGCCACCGGCACGTCACTGCGGCAGCACCTGCACGCGGCGATCGGCGTCTCCCCGCAGGCGTACCGGAACACGTTCCGCGCCACGGCGGCGAGCAAGGTCTGAACGGCAGGCCCGGACCCGCCGCCCGGCATCGGCGTGCGGGGCGTCCGCCGTCGCCGCCAGGGCGAGGGCGAGTTTGGCGCGGCCCTGGCTGAGGCGGCTGCGCACCGTGCCCACCGGGACCCCGCAGGCGACCGCGACCTGCTCGTAGGAGGCGACGGTGGGGGTGAGGTAGCGCAGGACCAGCGGTGTGCGCAGGGCAGGGGAGAGCCGGTCCAGGGCCTCCCAGAGCCAGTCGCGTGCCGCGTGCCGCTCCAGCCACTGCTCCGGACCGGCCTCCGGGGAGGGGAGGTCCACCTCGTCCACCGGCCGCACCGGAACGCGCTCGCGCAGCACGGCCCGGCTCGCGTTGCGCACGACCGTGCGCAGCCAGGCGCCGACCGCCGCCGGGTCACGGACGTCCCCGATGCGTTGCAGCGCCGTCAGCGCGGCGTCCTGGAGTACGTCCTCGACGTCGGGACCCGAGCCCAGCAGGCTCAGCGCGACCGCCCGCATCCCCGCCCGGTGCCGTTCCAGCAGGTCCGCGAGGGCGTCGGCCTCGCCGGACTGGGCCGCGCGCGTCAGCGCCGCGTCGTCGGCCCGCGCGGTACCGGCCGCCGCCGCTTCCCGGGAGGAGTTCGCCGCCACAGCTGCACCTTCTTCATGCGTTCGGTCGTCTTCGGCCGCGATCCAGCCTGGTGCAGGGCGGCGCGGCGGTCTTTCGCCCCGGCGCGCGGTCCTTTCGCCGGGACGCATCGCGCCGGGTTCGGCTGTGATGTCTCCGATCCTCACCGGAGCATGGAAATGAGCCAGAGAGCAGGCATCAGATCGCGAATGCAGGCCATATGATCCGGAGACATGGAGAAAGCGCGCCATCGGCTGGACGAGACCGACAGACGGATCGCCGCCGCGATGCTGGCCTCCCCGCGTGCCTCGTGGCGCACGGTCGGCCGGGTCCTCGGGATCTCGGAGCGGACCGTGGTCCGGCGGGCCGCGCCGCTCTACCACGACGGCACGCTGCGGGCCACGGCCGTCCGCAACCCCCTGTGCTTCCCCGACCTGATCCCGCTGGCCCTGCGCATCCGGTGCAAGCCCAACCGGATCAGCGCCATCGCCGCCACCCTGGCCCGCCGCCCCGACACGATCTGGGTGGACGTCCTCGGCGGCGGCGACGAGATCTGCACCATCCTGTTCCTGGACGGCCCGGACGCCCGCAACAACCTGCTGCTGCGCGACCTTCCGGCCACCGCGGCGGTCCGGTCCTGGACCTCGCACGCGCTGCTGCGGGTCTTCCCGGCCGGCTTCGGCTGGAGCGGCGGCCTGCTGTCGGCGGAGGAGCTGGCCGGTCTGCGCCAGGACCTGCCGGAGGCCGCCGCGCGCCCCTCGCTCACTCCCGTCGACCACCAGCTGGTCGCCGGGCTGGTCGAGGACGGGCGGGCCTCCTACACGGAGCTCGCGCACCGCGCCGGCATCAGCGCCCTGACCGTCCGCCGGCGCCTGGAGGCGCTGGCGGACGGCCTGGTCGTCAGGCTCGCGACCGAGGTCGATCTCGCCCGGCTGGGCATCCGTACCGAGGCGCTGCTGTGGATGACGGTCGCCCCCGGCCGTCTGGAGGAGACCGGCCGGCGGCTGAGCCGCCATCCACAGGTCCGTTTCGCCTCGGCCACCACCGGCTCGGCCAACCTGCTCGTGGCCGTCGCGGCGACCGACCCCGACGCGCTCTACCGCTTCCTGAGCGACACGATCGGCGCCCTGGAACACGTCTCCGCGATGGAGGTCACGCCGATCCTGAGCGGGGTCAAGCGGACCGGACTGGTGCGGCCCGGCAGCCTGTGACCGGCACGGCAGTCCGTGACCGGCCCTGGAGCCGGTGACCGGCCGGGAGCCGGTGACCGGCCGGGAGCCGGTGACCGGCCGGGAGCCGGTGACCGTCGGGCTACTTGCCGGGGCACTGCTTCCAGGCCAGGTGGTAGACGGTGCTGATGTCGCCGTCGGTGGAGTCCATGGTCATGAAGCTGACCTTGCCGGGGTTCGCGCTCCCGGCGTTCACCCGCAGCTCCGTGTTGATGTTGAAGTTGCGCTGGACCCCGCAGGGCGCCCAGACCAGCTGGGCCCAGTCGTTGGTGTCGGTGGCCTGCCAGTTGTCGTTGTAGGGGCCGCTGAAGGGGTGGCTCGCGGCGGCGGTGTTGGACGAGCCCTGGAAGTAGTACGAGGCGCGCTGGGTACCGATGGCGCCCGGCTGGAGCGAGGCGAAACCGCGGTAGTCGGCGCTGGCGATGGCGTAGGTGAAGCCGCCCGGCACATGAACGACCAGGTTGAGCTGGCAGTTGCGCCGGAAGGCGGTGGGGTCGGAGTTGCCGCCGGCCTGGGCGAGGTAGGCGCTGTAGGTGACGGTGAAGGCCTCGTTGTCCTCGGACACGGCTACGGCGGTGGTCCCTTGCGGACAGCCGGAGCCGTTCACCGTGGCGACGTTGATCACGATCTTGTCCGGCGGCGGGTCGTCGAAGACCGGCGACGACGAGGCCTTGGCCTGGGCGGGCAGCCCGGCGGTGAGCAGCGCGGCGAGCGCTCCGCCGAGCAGGAGTCCGCGTCTCCTGGATCCCATGGTTTCTCCAGTTCGGTGATCGGGTGGGGGGTTACGCCCGCGGCCCTCCGTAGTTCACCTTTGAAGAATCTGTGTGTTTCCTGTGAAGACCGGGGCGCTCGCATCGTAGGAACGCCCGCACGGACCGGTCAGGGCGAACTCCGGCCATTCACAGTCCCGGATTTCACAGCCGCCAGGGCTTCAGGGGTTCTCCCACGCCGCCGGTTCCGCCGCCAGGGCCCGGACCGGCTCCGGCAGGGCGTCCGCCGCGATGTCCGCCACCGTGACGCCTTCGAGGATCTTGCGGACGTTGGCGCGCAGGGCGATCCACAGGGGCAGCAGCGGCTGGGCGGTGCCGGTGTAGGCCAGACCCGTCGGGCGTTCCCCCCGTACCGAGACGATCGGGCCGTCCACCGCGCGGATCAGGTCCGCCACGGTGATCGCGGACGCGTCCCGCGCCAGCCGGTAGCCGCCGCCCCCGCCACGCCGGCTGTCGACGATCCCGGCGCGCCGGAGGTCACCCAGAATGCCCTCCAGGAACTTGTGCGGAATCTCCTGCGCACCGGCGATCTCCTCCGCCTTCACAGGGCCCTCCCCCTGCCGTACGGCGAGCTCCAGTACCGCCCGTACCGCGTAATCCGCTCGTGCCGAGATCCTCATGCGTCCATTGTGGGGCGTCCTCCCGTGGACAATGGCCGCACCCGCGCCCCGTAAGATCGCCCGGGAGGATCCCTTGGCGCTCAGCAGACGTACCTTCAGTGCCCTCGCCGGCTCGGCCGCGCTCGGTTTCGCCCTGGGCGGCAGCGGCGGGCCAGGAGCGCCCTCGGCGTACGCGGCGCGCAGCGTGCCGACCGGTCCGCCCCCCGCCGCGCCGCACGCCGACGGGCAGCGGCACACGATCGGCTACGACCACTACTCCCTCCTCGTCGACGGCAGGCGGCTGGTGGTCTGGTCCGGCGAGCTGCACCCCTTCCGGCTCCCGAGCCCGTCCCTGTGGCGGGACGTCCTGGAGAAGATGCGGGCACACGGCTACAACACGGTCAGCATCTACGTGGCGTGGAACTACCACTCCCCCGCACCCGGCGCGTACGACTTCACCGGCGTACGCGACCTCGACCTCTTCCTCCGCACAGCGGCCGAGACCGGGCTGTACGTCATCCTCCGCCCCGGCCCCTACATCAACGCCGAGGTCGACGCCGGCGGCTTCCCCGGCTGGCTCACCGCCACCGAGGGCGCCGCCCGCTCCACCGACCCCACCTACCTCGGCCACGTCGACGGGTGGCTGGCGGCCGTCAACCGCATCGTGCGCCGCCACCAGCACACGGACGGCGGCGGAACCGTCCTCCTCTACCAGATCGAGAACGAGTACGACGGCCACGTCACCGACCCGACCGGCCCCGCCTACATGTCCCACCTCTACAAGAAGGTGCGGGCCGACGGCATCGACATCCCCCTCTTCCACAACGACAAGGGCCGCAACGGCTACTGGATCCCCGGCTCCTTCGACACCGGCGGCGAGACCGGCAAGTGGCTGTACGGCTTCGACGGCTATCCCTCGCCCTCTCAACCCGCCCCGGACTGGGGTGACTTCGGGATCGGCGGCCTCAAGGGCGGCGCGACCGCGAGCCCGCGTACGCCCGGGTTCGTGCCGGAGTTCGGGGGCGGCTGGTTCGACCCGTGGGGCGGGGTCGAGTTCGGCGGCAAGGGGTACGCCGAGTCCCGGCGCACCCGGGACGCGGCCTACGAACGCCGCTTCTACTTCACCAACCTCGCCAACGGCCTCACCCTCCACAACGTCTACATGACGTACGGCGGCACCACCTGGGGCTGGCTGCCGGCACCGGTGGTCTACACGTCGTACGACTACGGCGCGGCCATCGACGAGGCCCGCAACGTGACGCCGAAGATCGCGCCGATGCACCAGCTCGGCCACCTCCTCCAGCGCGTCCCGGACTTCGCGAAGCTGGACCGCGCGGCCGACGTCCACGTGCCCGGACTGAAGGCGTACCACCTCACCAACCCCGACACCCAGGCGCACTTCTACGTCCTGCGCAACGACGGCGCGAGCGAGGTCACCTCCACGCTCCGCACGGCCGCGGGCGACGACGTCGAAATGACGGTCCCGGCCCAGGACGCCCGGCTCGTCACCACCGGCCTCTCCCTCGGCAAGCGGAAGCTGCGCTACTGCACCGCCCAGCCGATGTTCGTGCTCACCGCGGGACGCCAGGACATCGCCCTGTTCACCGGCCGGTACGGCGAGATGGCGCACCTCGTGCTGGAGTGCCCGACCGAGCCGTTCGTCCAGCGCCTCGACGCCGAGGCGGCCTGGGTCTACGACCAGGGCGTCCTGCACGTCACCGCTCCGCTCGGGCAGGGCGGGCTCACCCGGGTCCTGGTCCAGCGCGGCGACAGCGACACCCCGCTGCTTCTCCTCTTCGCCGACGACGCGACGTCCCTGCGGCTGTTCCCGTACGACACCCCGTCCGGCACGCTCCTCGTCTACGGTCCTGCGCTGCTGCGCCACGCCAGGCTCGACGGGTCGGCCGTCCGGCTCACCGGGGACACGGTCGGCGCGACCGGCCTGGAGGTCTGGGGCCCCCGCGGGATCGCCTCGGTCACCTGGAACGGACGGCCGGTACCGACGCGGGTGAGCCTCTCGGAGAGCCTGGTCGCCCTGTCGGACATGCCGGGGGCGCCCCGGCCGGCGCTGCCGGTCCTTGCCGACTGGCGCCGCAAGGCCGAGAACCCCGAAGCGGCGACCGGCTTCGACGACTCGGCATGGACGGTCGCCGACAGGAAGACGTCGTTCAGCACGACGGCCCTCCCGGCGGGTCAGCCGGTGCTCTTCGCCGACGACTACGGCTTCCACTACGGGGACGTCTGGTACCGGGGGCGGGTGGAGGGGGACATCGAGGACCTGGAGTCGGTCTCCCTCGCCTACAGCACGGGCACCCAGGGCATGCTGATGGCCTGGCTGGACGGGGTACCGCTGGGCTCGCACCGGATGCCGGTGCCGGACGCGAAGACGGTACGGAAGGGGAGCTGGACGGCCACGGCCGAGTTCCCCGTCGCCGGGCTGAAGAAAAAGCAGCGGAAGAAGCCGGGGCACGTGCTGTCCGTGCTGGTGCGGCGGATGCAGCACGACATGGACGGCGGGTCGCTGGACACCCACAAGGCGGCGCGCGGGCTGACCGCCGCCGCCTTCAAGGGGGCCTCGCCGGAGGTGAGTTGGCGGATCCAGGGGGCTGCGGCGCCGGATCCCGTGCGGGGGCCGCAGAACAACGGCGGGCTGTACGGGGAGCGGGAGGGGTGGCATCTGCCCGGGTTCGCGGACGATGGGTGGGAGGCGGCCGAACTTCCGCGCGCCGACAAGGGGATGGGGGTCACCTGGTACCGGACCGGGTTCCGGATGTCCGTGCCGGAGGGGGTCGATGCCTCGGTGGGGCTGGTGCTGGAGGACGACCCCGGGCGGGCGTACCGGGTGCAGATCTTCCTCAACGGGTGGAATCTGGGGCAGTACGTCAATGACGTGGGGCCGCAGCATACGTTCGTGCTGCCGAGCGGGGTGTTGCGGACCCGGGGTGACAACACGCTGGCGCTGGCTGTGCTTTCGGATGGGACGAGTGAGGTTGGGCCGGGGGTTGTGCGGCTGGAGTTGCTGGGGAGTGCGGCAGGGGGAGTGCCGGTGACTTCGGTGGTCTCCCCCGGCCGTTGACTGCGGGTTGTGTGTGGTTGCGCGCGCAGTTCCCCGCGCCCCTGAAGGGGCGCGTTGACCCCTACGTCAGTCGAATCACGTTCCAGGAAAGGGGTTCGAGGACGGCGCTCAGTGTGCCGTCGTTCAGCGACGTGCCCTCGGCCGGACGAGGGGTTACCCGCTCGGGTTCCTCCAGGGTGTTGCGGGCGTTCGCGTCCTCGTCCGACAGGACGCTGTGCTCCGCCACGGACGTCAGGCCGAGTCCGCCCAGGGCCACTTCCAGCGGCAGCGCCTCCGTCCGGCTGCGGTTCACGGCGAAGACGGTGACCGTGCCGTCCTCGGCCCTGACCGCCGTCGCATGCAGCAGGCTCGTCTCGCCGTACTTCTTCGTGTCGTACGTCGGTGAGTCCACGCGTACGTCCAGGACCTGGCCCCTGCCGTACCGGGACGCCTGGGCGAAGGGGAAGAACGTCGTCTGGCGCCAGGCCGGGCCGCCGGGCTCCGTCATGATCGGGGCGATGACGTTGACCAGCTGGGCCAGGCAGGCGACCGTGACGCGGTCGGCGTGGCGGAGCAGGGCGATGAGGAGGGAGCCGAAGACCACGGCGTCCAGGACGCTGTAGTTGTCCTCCAGGAGGCGGGGGGCCTCGGGCCAGTCCCGCGCGTCGGAGTTCTCGATCGCATGCCACTTCGAGGTGTACCAGACGTTCCACTCGTCGAAGGAGAGGTTGATCTTCTTCTGGGACTTCAGCCTGGCACCCACGTGGTCACAGGTGGCGACCACGTTCTCGATGAAGGACTCCATGTCGACGGCGGAGGCCAGGAAGGAGTCGACGTCGCCGTCCTGGGGCTCGTAGTAGGCGTGCAGGGAGATGTAGTCGACCAGGTCGTACGTCTCCGCGAGGACCGTCGCCTCCCACTCGGCGAAGGTCGGCATGGACTGGCTGGAGGAACCGCAGGCGACCAGTTCCACGGACGGGTCCATCTGGCGCATGGCGCGGGCGGTCTCGGCGGCGATGCGGCCGTATTCGCCGGCGGTCTTGTGGCCGGTCTGCCAGGGGCCGTCCATCTCGTTGCCCAGACACCAGAGCCTGATGCCGAAGGGGTCCTTGTCGCCGTGGGCGGCGCGGAGGTCCGACAGGGCGGTTCCGGAGGGCTGGTTGGCGTACTCCTGGAGTTCCAGGGCCTCCGCCACGCCCCGCGTGCCGAGGTTGATCGCCATCATGGGCTCGGCCTGCGGGCCGACCTTCTTCAGGAAGGCGATGTACTCGCTGAGTCCGAAGCGGTTGGTCTCCGTCGACCGCCAGGCGAGGTCGAGGCGGCGGGGGCGCTCCTCCACCGGGCCGACCGAGTCCTCCCACTTGTAGCCGGAGACGAAGTTGCCGCCGGGGTAGCGGAGGGTGGTGACGCCGAGTTCGCGGACGAGGTCGAGGACGTCGGTGCGGAGGCCTTCGGCGTCGGCCGTGGGGTGGGTCGGCTCGAAGATGCCGGTGTAGACGCAGCGGCCGAGGTGTTCTACGAACGAGCCGAACAGACGGGGGTTGACTTCGCCGATGGTGAAGGCGCGGTCGAGGGTGAAGCGGGCGGTGCGCAATGTTCGCCTTTCGGGGGTGGGTTGTTCTCGATCGTGGGCGAGTGCGGGTGGGTGGGGGTTGCTCGCGCAGTTCCCCGCGCCCCTAAAGGGGCGCTGGCCAACCCTCTCTTGTCCAGCTCAGGGGGTTGAGCCCCAGCTTTGGGGTGCCGTTGTCGTCTGCGTCGTAGTAGTGGTAGGCCAGCCAGGTCTTGCCGTGGGTGTGGAAGGTTGATTCGCCGCCCGGGCCCATGTAGCGGCCGTGGCTCGCCAGGAGCAGGTCGCCGCCGCCCTGCAGCATCGGGGTGCCCGTGCTGTCCGCGTACGGGCCCGTCACCGATGTCGAGCGGCCCACCCTGATCTTGTAGGTGGAGTTCACTCCGGCACAGCAGGCGTCGTACGAGGCGAAGAGGTAGTAGTAGCGGCCGTGGCGGAGGATCGAGGCGCCCTCGACGGCGTAGGGGGCGTCCGGGCGGGTGGCGAGGTGGGCGACCGTGGTGCCGGGGATCGCCTTGCCCGTGCGCGGGTTCAGCTGGACCATGCGGATGCCCGTCCAGTACGAGCCGAACGCCATCCAGAGCTTGCCGTCGGCCCGGGTGACCGCCGGGTCGATGGCGTTCCAGGAGTCGGTCGTGTCGGAGGTGAAGGCGGGGCCGTGGTCGGTCCAGGTGCCGGGGAGGCCGGTCGGGGAGGTGGCCACGCCGATCGCGGAGTGGTTGGTGCCCCAGGAGGAGACGGCGTAGTAGAGCCAGTAGCGGCCGTCGCGGTAGGAGAGGTCGGGGGCCCAGGGGTCGGCGGTGGAGTTGTAGTCGTACCACCAGCTCGGCGGTGTGGTGAACGCGTTGCCCGCGTCGGTCCAGTCGCGGAGGTTCGTGGAGAGGCGGGCGCCGATGATGCCGCCGGTGGAGTAGGCGACGTACCGGCCGTCCTTGAGGTGGTGGACGGTGGGGTCGTGGATGATCTGCTGGCCGGTCAGGGGGAGCGGGTCGGGGTAGGCGGCGTCCGCGGAGGCGGTGGCGGGGAGGAGGGCCATGGCCGCGGCCGCGAGCAGGGCGGCGAGTCTCGGGAAACGCTTCAACTCCGGCTCCTCACTGGCCGGCCAGGCCCGTGTGGGCCACGCCGCGCACGATCTGGCTCTGGAAGAAGACGAACACGATGATCAGCGGGAGGCCCGCGATCAGGCCGCCGGCCATCAGCTGCGGCCAGACGATACCGAAGGCGTTCTGCACGGTCGCGATGCCGTTCGGCATGGTCATCAGGTCGGGGTTGTTGGTCACCATGTACGGCCACAGGAAGTTGTTCCAGGAGGCGATGAAGGTGAAGATGCCCACCGCCGAGAGGGCCGGCTTGGAGAGGGGGAGGACGATCGTGAAGAAGATGCGCCAGCGGCCGGCGCCGTCGATGAAGGCGGCCTCCTCCAGCTCCTTGGGCAGGGACTGGAAGAACTTGTAGAGGATGTAGACCATCGCGGCAGGGGCGCACTGGGGGAGGATCATGCCCCAGTAGGTGTCCACCATGCCGAGCGACTGGACCGTGGTGAACAGCGGGACGCCGAGGATCGCCGGGGAGAACATCAGCCCCGCCATGGTGAGCGAGAGCAGGACGCCCTTGCCGCGGAACTCCGTGCGGGCGAAGCCGTATCCGGCGAGGGACGCGACGAGCAGCACGACGAAGGTGACGCAGACCGAGACGACGACCGAGTTGACGAACCAGTCGGGGATGTTGCCCGCGTCGAAGATGCCCTTCCAGGAGTCCCAGGTGACGTGGTCCGGGATCCAGTGCGGGGAGGCGACCGACTCGGTCGAGGTCTTGAGCGAGGTCGACAGGGCCCAGAAGAGCGGGGCGATCCAGAGGAGGGAGAGGGCGGCGGCGATCGCCGTGAGGGCGATCTGGGCCGGGGTCCAGGTGGAGCGCGGCCCGCGGACGGCGCGGGGCGTGGTGCTGGTCATCGGGTGGCCTCCTCGCGGGTGCGCAGCAGCCACATCCGGGCGAGGGCGACGGCCGCGACGATGATGAAGAGGATCATGGAGATCGCGGAGGCGTAGCCCACCCGGTAGCTGGTGAAGCCCTGTTCGATCATGTACTGCACGAAGGTCCGGGTGGAGCTCTCGGGTCCGGAGCCGAACTGGAACATGATGACGACCTGGTCGTAGACCTGCAGCGAGGCCAGGATCTGGAGCGCGACGACCAGGCCGGTGATGTTGCGCAGGTTGGGGACCGTGATGTGGATCATGCGCTGGAAGGCGTTCGCGCCGTCCAGTTCGGCCGCCTCGTAGAGGTGCTGGGGGATGTTCTGGAGGGCGGCCAGGTAGAGGAGGAAGGAGAAGCCGACGGTCCACCAGAGGGTGGCGATGACGCTCGCCAGCAGGGCCGTGGACTTCTGGGTGAGCCAGGGCGTGTCCAGGCCGAGGGTGTGGTTGACCAGGCCGTTGACCGGCTGGAAGAGCCAGTACCAGAGGTTGGCAACGACGGCCGACGGGAGCAGGAACGGGGCGAAGAAGCAGAACCGCCACAGCCACTTGAAGTGGACGGTGTGGTGGGCGATCAGCGCCATCAGGAGCGCCAGGACGACGATCAGCGGGACCACCCAGAGGGTGAACTTGACGCTGTGCCACAGGGACTGCCAGACGAGGTCGTCCTGGAGGGCCTCGCGGTAGTTGTCGAGGCCGATGAAACTGGTGTGGTCGCCGGAGATGTTGGCGTCGGTGAAGGACAGGTACAGCCCGCGGACGATGGGGACCAGCACGAAGAGGCCGTACAGGACGAAGAACGGGGTGACGAACCAGCCGCCGTGCTGGAGGCGGCGGCCCCAGCGCAGGCGCAGGGTGTCGGTGCCGGTGGCGGTGCGTGCCACGCGCGGGGCGGCGGGGACGGCCGTGGTGGACGCGGTGGAGGCGGTGGAGCTCATGCGCCGGCTCCCTTCAGCTCCTGGGCGGCGGTCCTGCCGTCCATCGGGTTCTTCGAGGCGAGCAGGGCTTCCAGGGCGCTCTTCATGGCGCGGGCGGTGGCGTCCGGCTTGGTGGAGCCGAGGTTGGAACCGGCGATGAGCGGGCCGACCCGCTTGGAGAGGGTGCCGGTGGAGCCCGCGAACCAGATGTGCGGCTCGGTGGCGAGGTGCCGCATGGCGTCCTGGGAGTACTCGCGCTGCGGCGAGAGCTTCGTGTACGCCGGGTCCTTGAAAGTCGGCAGGTAGGCGGGCACATGGCCGCCCTGGGCCCAGGTCGCCGCGTTCTTCACCAGGTAGGCGGCGAGCGCGTAGGCGCCCTCGTTCGTGGCGCCGCCGCGGCCGGTCTGGTGGGGCAGGACGAAGGAGTGGGACTCGGCGTGGGTGCCGGGGGTGCCGAAGACCGGGGGCAGGGGTGTGGCGCCGTAGTCGATCTTCGCGGGGGTGTAGACCGGGACCGACCAGTCGCCCTCCCAGACGAAGGGGGCGCCGGCCAGGAACATCGCGGCGTCGTCCGAACCCGCGATCGCGTAGCCGTCGGTGACGTGCTTGCGGAGGAACTCCAGGACCCGGGTGGCCTTGTCGGTGTCGAAGACGACGCCGGTCTGGCCGGCGTCGAAGTAGCCGCCGCCGAGCTGCTGGTAGAAGGCGACGAAGAACCACCAGGAGAAGTTCTGGTCGTTGGCGTGCATGCCGAGGGTCTGCAGACCGCCCTTGAGCTTCGCCTTGGCGGCCTTGAGCATGGCGAACCAGTCGTCCTCGGAGGCGGCGTGCGGCAGCCTGCCGTCCGCGTCGAGCAGGCCCGCCTTCCGGCAGACGTCCTTGCGGTAGAAGTTCAGCTGGACGTGGACGTCCAGGGGCAGGGCGTACAACTCGCCGCCGACGATGCCGCGTTTCCACAGGGTGGGGTTGAAGTCGGCCTCGCGGACGCCGTGTTCGGCGAGCTTGCCGATGTCCCAGGGGTCGAGCAGGCGCCCGGGTGCGAAGCCGGGGACCCGGCCCTGGTGCATGACGGCCAGGTCGGGGGCGCGGTTGCCGGCGGCCGCCATGGCGAGCTTGGTGTAGTAGGGGTCGCCCCAGGTGAGCGTGGACGCCTTGACGTCCGTGTCCGGGTGGGCCGCGTGGAAGGCGTCCACCATGGCCTGCATGTTGGCGCCGTCGCCGCCGGAGAAGAGGTTCCAGTAGCGGACGCGGGTGCGCGCGCTCGATGTCAGCGCGTCGGCGCCGGTGCCGAGGGCCGCGAAGCCGAAGCTCGCCGCCACCGCCAGCCCGCTCGCCGTGCCCAGTAGTTGCCTGCGACTGAGGCCAGGTCGTCCCATGCCATTGCCTGCCCTTGCCTTCGGGATCCGTCGTGCTCGTGATCGCGCTCGTGACCCTTGTTCGAGATATCGGCTCATGCCCGTAACTTCGAACGGGACCGTAAAATCGAAGCGCTTGCGCGTCAATGGGTCCGGCGCGACTTTCCTGCATCGAGCAGTTGTTCTCGTGTGAACTACCGCTCGAACTGGCGCCCCCGGACGCGTAGTCTCGGACGGGCCGACGCAGCGCGGTGACCGCCGTCGGGGCGGTGCGAAGGGGGAGCGATGGACTTGGCCGGCGCGCGGCACCGGTGGGCCCGGATCGCCGCGAGGCTGCGGCGCTCCCGGCCGGACACGGGGGCACGACGCCCCCGGCCGACCTCGGAGATGCGCCGGCTCGCCGCCGGCCTCACCGCCGCCGTCCGCGCCAGACCCCGGACGCCCGCCGACGTACGGGAGTTGTGCGGGGCGCTGTGCGCGGAGATGAGCCTCAGACGCGAGGGCCGGCCCGTCGAGCTGCGTTTCGAGCGGTTCCCCGACGGGATCGAGGTCACCGGACTGTGGGTGGAGTTCCAGGACTTCGACCTGGTGATCGTCGAGGAGCGGGCCGAGGCCGTCCAGCAACTGGTCATCCTGGGCCATGAGCTGTGGCACATGCACGCGCGTCACGCGCATCATCACGCGGCCGCGGCGAACGCCTTCGCCGGGCGGCCGGGCTGGGACTCCGTCGCCCTGACCGTGGCCGCCCGCAACGGCTCCCGGGAGGCCGACGAGGCCGAGGCCGACGACTTCGGGCACCGGCTCGCGGCCGCACTCCGGTCCTTCCTGCCCGGACGGGGCGGCGAGGCTCCGCCCGATCCGGTGCAGCGGTCCCTCGGCTACCGCGGGCACGGTGGAGCGGCACGGTGACGCCAACCTCGTCCGCGCTGGAACCCGCGCGGTTCCTCAGCGACTTCTACATCTCCTTCTGGATCCCCACCGCGGTGCTGACCACCGCCCTGGTGATCAAGCTGCCCACCATCATCCGACTCTGGCGCGACCCGCTGCTGCGCGCGGTCGGCGGCCTGCTGCTGCTCGCCTGCGGGGTGTTCGTGTTCTGCACCCCGTCGACGATCGCCGCCGTGAACCGGTGGACCGGCGTCCCCAACATCTCGGCGCCCTGGTGCTATTCGTTGATCACGGCGTTCTGCGGCTCCTGTCTGCTGCTGATCATCGCCTGGCGCAACGGCCTCTCCGACCGCTCGGCCGCCACCCGGCGGGCGATGCGCTGGGTGGTCGCCGTCTACTCCGGGGTGATCGCCGCCCTGTGGCTGCTCTTCGCGCTCGCCGACGCGCCCGTGGAGCGACTACAGGACCTGGACACGTACTACGCCAACACCCCGTTCATGCGCGAGGAGATCCTGCTCTACCTCGTCGCCCACTCGATCGCCTGCTTGATCACCTCATGGCTGATCTGGAACTGGGTACGCACCGAGGGCCTCGACGCCTGGCTGCGCTGGGGACTGAAACTGCTCGGCGTCGGCTACGTCCTGAACCTGATGTTCGACGCGGTCAAGCTGGTCGCGGTCGGCGCCCGTTGGTGCGGCCGCGATCTGGACTGGCTCAGCACCGACCTGGCCCCGCCCGTCGCTGCCCTGTCCGCGATCAACATCGCTGTCGGCTTCATCCTCCCGCACGCCGGCCAGTACCTGCACGACCGCTGGCGGGTCCGGCTCGCCCACCGCGAGCTGCGGCCGCTGTACCAGCTGACCCGGACCGTGCATGGCGACGGCGTCCCCTTCGTCCTCCGCGCCACGCCCGAGCTGCGGCTGACCAGGCGCGAGACCTTCATCCGGGACGTCCTTCTGCCCCTCACCCGGCACATCGACGGGGACCTCGCCCGGCGCTCCTACGACGCCGCGGTCGACCTCGGCCACCCGCCCGACCGGGCCCGGGCGCTGGCCTCCGCGGTCAGCATCCTGGACGCCGTCGACACCCGGGGCCACACCCCTGAGCCCGCCGACACGGCCGGCGGCCCGGACGCCACCCACCTCCTCAAGGAGATCGGGGCGGTGTCCCAAGTCCTGCGCCACCCCGACGAGATCGAGGCGGTCCGCATGCGTGCGGCCGTCACAGCCATCCCCGCAGAGAGCGCCGTCCATGAGTAATCGCACCGCCGTCGTCCTCGGCGGCTCCCTCGCCGGCCTGCTGGCTGCCCACGCCCTCGTGCCGTTCGCGGACCGGGTCGTGGTCGTCGAACGGGACGCACTGTCCGCCGGCCCCGAGCCGCGCAAGGGGCTCCCGCAAGCCCGGCACGTCCACCACCTGTGGTCCGGCGGGGCACGCGCCCTGGAGGGGCTGCTGCCCGGCACTGTCGAGCGGCTGCGGGCGGCGGGCGTGCGGCGGCTGCCGGTGACCACGGACATGGTGGCGCTGTCCCCGCAGGGCTGGTTCCGGCGCTGGGACGAGTCGGCGTTCGTGCTGCCGTGCAGCCGGGACCTGCTGGACTCG
Organism: Streptomyces hyaluromycini; assembly: GCF_002217755.1. Lineage (GTDB taxonomy): Bacteria > Actinomycetota > Actinomycetes > Streptomycetales > Streptomycetaceae > Streptomyces > Streptomyces hyaluromycini. The sequence continues at coordinate 914,191 of NZ_BCFL01000018.1, forward strand.
GTGGTACGCGAGCAGGTGCTGGCCGACGACCGGATCGAACTGCTGGCACGCACCGAGGCGGTGGCGCTGACCGGCACGCACCTCGCGGTGACAGGGGTACGGCTACGAGCGCTCGACGGCGGCGAGGAGCGGGAGCTGGCCGCCGGGCTGGTCGTCGACGCGACCGGCCGCGGCTCCCGCACGCCGGCCTGGCTGACCGAACTCGGGCTGCCCGCACCCGCGTTCCGCGAGGTCGACTCCGGTATCGCCTACGCCAGCCGGCTGTTCCGGGCCCCGGAGGAGGCCACCCGGACCAGTTTCCCCATCGTCCACCTCCAGGGCAGCCCGCAGGGCAGCCGTCCGGGCCGCGGCGGCGTCCTGATGCCGATCGAGAACGGCCGGTGGCTGGTCACCCTGTACGGCCGCCGGGACGGCGCACCGGGCGCGGACGCCGACGACTTCCTGAGGTACGCCCGGGAGGAACTGGCCCACCCCGTCATCGCTGAACTCCTCACGAACGCCCAACCGTTGACCGGAGTCACGGTGACGCGCACGACGGCCAACCGGCGCCACTTCTACGAGCGCATGCAGGCCTGGCCGGAGAACCTCGTCGTACTCGGTGACGCGGTGTGCGCGCTGAATCCGGTGTACGGGCACGGGATGTCGGTGGCAGCGCAAGGGGCGCTGGCGGTAAGAAATGTGATCCAGCGTCAGGGCTGGGCCTCACCCGGACTCGCTTCCTCGCTCCAGAAGGCGGTGAGTCGGCCGGTGCGGGCGGCGTGGGATCTGTCGACGGGGCTGGACGTGTTCTACCCAGGCGCGACGGAGGGTGGGCCGACGCTGCGGGAGCGGTTGGCGCAGGCGTACGTGGGGCGACTGATGTACACGGCGACCGGGAACGGGCGGATCGCGCGGCGGGTGACGGATGTGACGGCGCTGGAGCGGGGGGCGGAGGTGTTGATGGCGCCGAGTGTGGTGCTGGCGACGGTGATGGGGCCGCTGAAACCGGCTTTGACCGGACCTCCGTTGACCGCGGAGGAGCTGAAGGCGGCGGGGGTTCTGTAGCGCCGGCAGGCTGCCGCCGCGAGGCACGGCGGGCGAAGCGCCCCGCAAGGGGCGCGGGGAACTGCGCGACCAGCCCCCCACGCACCCGCAGACGAAGAACGACCCCCAGGCAACCGCTAGCCTTGGAACGCCGGTTGGGCCACGCCCTTCCCGGCGCCCGGGATCACCAGCAGGGAACCCGCCGTCGGATGCGGCCGCTCCAGCCCCACCCGAGCCGTGGTGACGTACAGGTCCGTCAGATCGGCGCCCCCGAACGCGCAGGCCGTCGTCAGCGATGCCGGCAGGCTGATCACACGGTCCAGCTCGCCGTCAGGCGTGTAGCGGCGTACCGCTCCCCCACCCCACAGCGCCACCCACACACAACCGTCCGCGTCGACCGTCAGACCGTCGGGGAAGCCGGCGCTCTCCTCGATCGTCACCAACGGGCGGCGGTCGACCGGGAGTCCGTCGGTGTAGTCGAAGACGTCCACCCGGCGGGTCGGCGTGTCGACGTAGTAGACGCGACGGCCGTCCGGGCTCCAGCCCGTGCCGTTGCTGACCGTGACGTCCGGCAGCAGCGTCGTCACCGTGCCGTCGGGCGACACCCGGGAGAGCGTGCCGCCCCCGGTCGTCTCGTCGTAGCGCATCGTGCCGGCCCACAGGGAGCCGTCGGGGGCGACGGCCGCGTCGTTGGCACGGCGGCCGGGGACCGGCTCCCGGTGCAGCCAGCGGAACGTGTCGTCCGGGTCGAGGAGGCCGACGCCGTCCCGGAGGTTGAGGACCAGGCCGCCGCCCGCGCGCGGCTTGACCGCGCCGACGTGCTGTTCGGTGGTGCGGATCGTGCGGTGGCCGGTGGCGGGGTCGTACGTGTGGACCCGGGAACCGAGGACGTCGATCCATATCAGGCGGCCGGTCGCCGGGTCCCACGTCGGGCCCTCGCCGAGCGTCGCCTCCGCCGCGACCGCGACCTCGTACACCGTCGTCGTCATGCCACGCTCCGGTGGCCGAGGCGCTCGGAGAGTTCGGCGGCGCCCTTGGCCGCGAGCTGCTCCAGCTCGTCCCGGCGCTCGTCGCTCCAGCGGATCATCGGGACGGAGATGGACAGCGCCGCGACGACCTGGCCGGTGCGGTCGCGGACCGGCGCGGCGACACAGGACACGTCGGGGTTGGACTCACGGCTCTCCACGGCGATGCCGCGCGCGCGGATCCCGTCGAGGGCCTCGCGCAGGGCGCCCGGCTCGGTGATGCTGTTCGGGGTCATCGCGACGAGGTCGGCGTCGTCCGGGATGCGCGCGGTCAGCTCCGGCTCCGGCAGCGAGGCCAGCAGCATCTTGCCGACCGAGGTGCAGTGGGCGGGCAGCCGGCGGCCGGCGGCGGAGACCATGCGGACCGCGTGCGTGGAGTCGACCTTGGCGATGTAGATGACGTCGGTGCCTTCGAGGATCGCCACGTGGACGGTCTCGTCGCAGGTCTCGGCGACGGACCGGGCGACCTGCTGGCCCTCGGCGGCGAGGTCGAGCTGCTCGGCGTACCGGCTGCCGAGCTGGTACGGACGGACACCGAGCCGGTAACGTCCGGGCTGTCCGGGTACGGGCACGATGTACGACCGCGCGGAGAGCGTGGTCACCAGCTCGTGCACGGTGGTCCGCGGCAACTGGAGTTTGCGCACTATGTCGGGGGCGGAGAGAGTCCCGTCCCCGTCGAGGAAGAGCTCAAGAATGTCGAGAGCCCGGGTCACGGCAGGCACGAGGCGTCCCACGTCCGGCCCCCTCCCTTGGGTCTAGGCGCCAGATATCGGTGCGGCGCGCGTCGAAGCTGCGGAGCCGTTCGAGATATCAACAGGCGATCGGCATGACGAACACAGGCTAACCATCGGGGATTCCGCGGGCAATGGCCGGGAACCAGCCGCACTCAAGCACGTGCACCACATGTGCACCACATGTGCACCATGGGTGCCATGCAACTGGACTTCCAGCTGGTGCTGCTGCGCCGCATGGCCGACCACAACCCGGACCTGGTCGAGGACGCCCGGCGCACGCTGGGCGCGTCGATCGCGGACATGCGGGAGGCCAACAAGCGCTGGCAGGCGATGGCCCGCTCGCCCCGGTCCCGCTCGGCCGCGGCCCGCTACCGCTCGGTCCTCGGCCCGCCCGAGTCGGAGACGAAGCGGACCGTGGGCGACCTGGAGTGCACGGCCTGGCAGTGGCCGCTCCCCCTCTGGCCCACCCTCCGCTTCGAGGTCATGGTCGCCCCCGGCGGCGCGGTCTGGAACGAGTGGCTGGTCCGCGCCCCCGGCGCCCCGGCACCGAGACTGGAGACCTTCGACGACCTGACCCCCTGGTCCTGCACGGTAGACGAGGCCGCCCGCGCCTTCGCCCCCGCCCGCCCCCTGGAGGGCACGGCCCCGACCCGCTGGGGGCTCGCCTTCAAGGTGCCCGACGGCCGTCAGGTGGTCGCCGAGTTCACCTGGGGGCTGCTGCAGCGCACCGCGGTCATCGACGGGCCGCGCTGAGGATCGCCGCCGCCACCCCGGCCACCGAGCCGGGGTGCAGGAACAGGAACAGGTTCGGCTCGACCAGCTCCAGCTCCATCACCTGCGGCTGCCCGTCCGCCCCGTCGACCAGGTCCACCCGGGCGTACAGCAGCTCGGGCGACTCCGGTACGGCGGCCAACGCGCGCTCCGCCACCGCGAGTTCGGCCGGGGTCGGGGTCCACCTCCGCAGCTCCGGGTGGGCGACCTTGTCCGCGTCGTACGCCGTGCCCGGCGTGAGCACGGCCCGCTTGCGGCTGGCGTGCATCAGCCGCCCGCCGAAGAACTGCAGCGCCCGCTCCCCGCTGACGTCGATGCCGGAGACGTACGGCTGGACCATCGCGGTCAGCCCCTCCTCGTGCATCCGGGCCAGGTGCCGTACGGCCGTCCCGTGCTCGGCGGGCGTGTAGCGGGCGGCGAACCGGGCACCGGCGCCGAAGGTGGGCTTGACGACGAAGTCGCGGTCGGCGGGCAGCTCGGCAGCCGGGCCGTCGGGGGCCGGGCCGCCGGGGGCCGGGTCGCCGGGGGCCAGATACCGGGTCGGCACGACCGGCACACCGGCCGCCGCGAGATCACCGAGATACCGCTTGTCGGCGTTCCACCGCACGACCTCCGCCGGATTCGCGATCCGGGTCGCCTTCCCCACCCGCTCCACCCACGGCAGGAACTCGTCGGTGCGCCAGCTGTAGTCCCAGGTGGAGCGGATGACGACCAGGTCGTGGTCGCCCCACTCCGCCTCGGGGTCGTCCCACGGGCGGGCCACGGCCTCGGCCCCGGCGTCGGCCAGCGCCCGCAGCAGTACCGGCAGGTCCCGGTCCTTGCTCGGTTCCGCGCCGGGGTCGTAGGTGGCGAGGGCTATGCGGGGCACGGCGGGGGCTCCCTTGGCTGTCGACGGCTGCGTTCCTTCGGCAGGCTAACGGGAACGCCGTTGACCTTCACCTTCGGTGAAGCCCCAGCATCGGTGGCGGACGTCGAGGAACGCGAGGTACGGGCATGGAGACGGCATGGAGTGGCTGACCATCGGGGCCTTCGCGAGGGCCTGCCGGCTGTCGCCGAAGGCGTTGCGGCTGTACGACGAGCTGGACCTGCTGAAGCCCGCCCGGGTCGACCCGGAGACCGGCTACCGGTACTACGCCGACGCGCAGCTGGAACGCGCCCGGCTGGTGGCCTGGCTGCGGCGGCTGGGCATGCCGCTGGCGCGGATCCGCGAGGTGTGCGCGCTGCCCGCCGGCCCGGCCGCCCGGGAGGTGCGGGCGTACTGGGCCCGCGTCGAGGCGGAGACCGCCGTACGGCGGGACCTGGCCGCGTTCCTCGTCGACCACCTGTCCGGAGAATCGAGAAGGGACACGACGAAGATGCTGGAATTGCGTTACGCCGCCCACTCGGACCGGGGGCATGTCCGGCCGTCCAACCAGGACACCGTGTACGCGGGGCGCCGGCTGCTGGCCGTCGCCGACGGGTGCGGGCCGGCCGGGGAGTCGGCCAGTGCCGCCGCCGTGGCCGCGCTGAAGTCCCTGGAGGACGCGGAGCTCTCCGCGGGGAACGTGCTGAATCTCCTGGAGGACGCGGTGCGTTCGGCGGGCGAGGCCGTGCGGGAGGTGGCGGAGGGAAGTACGGAGGTCGGTACGACGCTCACCGCGCTGCTGTGGACCGGGTCCCGGCTGGCCCTCGCGCACATCGGGGACTCGCGGGCGTATCTGCTGCGGGACGGGGAGCTGTTCCGGATCACGCACGACCACAGCGTGGTGCAGTCGCTGATCGACGAGGGCCGGCTGACGCCGGAAGAGGCCGAGAGCCATCCGCAGCGGATGCTGCTGGCGAAAGCCCTGCCGGGTGACACCGCCGACACCCCGGACCTGAAACTGCACGAGGCCCGGGCCGGCGACCGGTACCTGCTCTGCTCGGACGGCCTGACCAGGGCGGTCTCCGACGAACGGATCCGGGAGCTGCTGAGCGGGGGCGAGCCGGCGGACGCGGTGCGGGTGCTGGTGGAGGCGGCCAACGCGGCGGGCGGCGACGACAACGTGAGCGCGGTCGCAGCCGACGTCGTCCCGCCCACCCGCCCACCCGTCTCGGTCGGATAAGAGGCTGGGGAAAAGCCGGATCCGATCAGGGCAGAGGGCATGACGGGGAGGCGCCGGTCTCGGTCGGCTGCAAGGCCCGGTACGGGCCGGGACAAGCCCCGGGGCGGGCCGGGACAAGGCCCGGGGCGGACAGAAAGGGAGAACGCCGCATCCGGGGTCGGGCCGTCCGGGCCCCCGGCCCCCGCTCCGCTCGGTAGAAAGTCGGCCATGACACTTCACGGCACCGACGCCCACGCCGGTCTCCCCGGTCTCCCGCCCCTCGTCCGGCGTGCCCTCGATGCCGCCCGGGAGCTGTCCTTCCCGTACTCCTGCCGGCCCGAGCAGGGGCGGTTGCTCCAGGTTCTGGCCGGCGGGGCCGGCGGGGGCGGCGGGCGGATCGGGGAGACCGGGACCGGGGCGGGGGTGGGGCTCGCGTGGCTGGCATCGGGGGCCCGGGCCGGTGTGCGGATCTTCAGCGTGGAGCGGGAGCCGGAGCGGGCCCGGGCGGCCGCCGAGGTGTTCCGCGACCGGCCCGACACCACCGTGGTCCACGGGGACTGGCAGGACATCGCGGCGTACGGGCCCTTCGAGCTGCTCGTGCTCGACGGGGGCGGGCAGGGGAAGGTGCCCGGGGACCCGGCCGCCGACGTCGAGCGGCTGCTGGTCCCCGGCGGCACGGTCGTCGTCGACGACTTCACCCCCTCCGACCGGTGGCCGCCCCGGTTCGGCGGGGACGTCGACCGGGCACGGCTGCACTGGCTGGAGCATCCGGCGCTGCGGGCGGTGGAGGTGCGGCTCGCGCCCGATCTCTGCGCGGTCGTCGGGACACGGCGCCGATGAGGGCCCGGCAGTGTGATCAAGGTCGTGGTGCGGAGCGCGAGTGGGGTGCCCCCGGAGGGTGGCGGCTGGTGTAGGAAGGGGCTGTCGAGGTTCCCATCGGTGAGGAGTCGTCGCGTGTCCCTTCTGTTTCCGGCCCTGGTGGACGGTCCGGGCGAGCAAGTGGCCCTGCGGTTCGGTGCACGGTCGTTGACGTACGGGCAGCTCGCCGCCGCGGCCGGCGCCGTCGCGGGCCGGGTCGGGGACGCCGACCGGGTCGCGGTGTGGGCGACGCCGGAACTGGAGACGGCCGTCGCCGTCGTCGGCACCCTGCTCGCCGGCCGGGCCGCCGTACCGCTCAACCCCAAGTCGGGCGGGAAGGAACTCGCGCACATCCTCTCCGACAGCGCGCCGGCCGCCGTCCTGGCCGCGCCCGGTGCCGAACTCCCCGCCGCGCTCGCCGGGTTGCCGCGGATCGACGTGGACCCGCAGGCGGCGGGCCCGCTGCCCGAGGACGGCACCACGGAGTCCGACCCGGCCCTCGTCGTCTACACCTCCGGCACCACCGGCCCGCCCAAGGGCGCGGTCATCCCGCGCCGGGCGCTCGCCGCCACCCTGGACGCGCTCGCCGACGCCTGGCAGTGGACCGGGGAGGACGTCCTCGTCCACGGCCTGCCGCTCTTCCATGTGCACGGGCTCGTGCTGGGGATCCTCGGGCCGCTGCGCCGCGGCGGCTCGGTCCGGCACCTCGGGCGCTTCGACACCGACGGGGTCACCCGCGAGCTGAACGACGGCGCGACCATGCTCTTCGGCGTCCCCACCATGTACCACCGCATCGCCGAAGCCCTGCCCGCCGACCCCGAGTTGGCGAAGGCGCTCGGCCGGGCCCGGCTGCTGGTCTCCGGCTCGGCCGCGCTGCCCGTCCACGACCACGAGCGGATCGCGGCCGCGACCGGACGGCGGGTCGTCGAGCGGTACGGCATGACGGAGACCCTGATGAACACCAGCGTCCGGGCCGACGGGGAGGCGCGGGCGGGGACCGTGGGGGTACCGCTGCCCGGGGTGGAGCTGCGGCTGGTGGAGGAGGACGGGACGGCGATCGCCACGTTCGACGGGGAGACCGTCGGGGAGATCCAGGTGCGCGGCCCGAACCTGTTCACCGAGTACCTCAACCGGCCCGACGCCACCGCCGCCGCCTTCACCGCCGACGGCTGGTTCCGCACCGGTGACATGGCGGTGCGGGAGCCGGACGGCTATGTGCGGATCGTCGGGCGCAAGGCCACCGACCTGATCAAGAGCGGGGGTTACAAGATCGGGGCCGGGGAGATCGAGAACGCGCTGCTGGAGCATCCGGGGGTGCGGGAGGCCGCGGTCACCGGGGAGCCGGACGCGGACCTGGGCGAGCGGATCGTCGCCTGGATCGTCCCGGCCGACCCGCAGGCACCGCCGTCCGCCGAGGAGTTGGCGAACCACGTCGCCGCGCGGCTCGCCCCGCACAAGCGGCCCCGCGTCGTCCACTACCTGGACGCCCTCCCCCGCAACGACATGGGGAAGATCATGAAGCGGGCCCTCGGTGCCTGAGCCGACACCCGGACCGGCATCCGGACCGGCATCCGGGCCCGCACCCGAGCGGCTCTCCGCCCGGCAGGTCCTCGGCCTCGTCACCGACCCCGGTACCTTCGCCGAACTCCCGCACCCGGCACGGCAGTCGCCGCCCGACGGCCCGCTCGGCTGGCAGGGGTACGACGCCTCGCGCGCCCGCGCCGCCGAGCGCACCGGCGAGGAGGAGTCCGTCGTCGTCGGCACCGCGCAGGTCGAGGGCACGGCGGCCGTACTGATCGCGTTCGAGTTCGGCTTCCTCGGCGGCTCGCTCGGCGAGCGGACCGGGGACCGGCTGGAGGCGGCGTACGTCCATGCCCGCGCCCACCGGCTCCCGGTCGTGCCGCTGGTCGCCACCGGCGGCAGCCGGATGCAGGAGGGCATGCTCGCCCTCTCCCAACTCCAGCGGGTGGCACGCCAGTCGGCGCTCACCCGGGAGGCGGGGCTGCCGCAGATCGCGGTGCTGCGCGACCCGACGACCGGCGGCGGCTGGGCCACCCTGGGCGCCGGCGCCGATGTCGTCCTGGCCCTGCCCGGCGCCCAGGTGGGCTTCGCCGGCGCCCGGGTCCGCCCGCCGGACGCCGATCCGGCCGCGTACACGGCCGAGGCGCAGTTCGCGGCCGGGGCGGCCGACGCCCTGGTGCCCCTGGAGGATCTGAAGGCGTCGCTCGGGCTGTGGCTGCGGCTGCTGACCGCCCCCGCCCCGATACCCGCCGACCCGCCGGCCGCCCTCGGCACCACCGCGCTGCCGGCCACCGGCTGGGAGGCCGTCCGGCGCGCCCGCGCCCCGCGCCGCCCGCGCGCCGGCGCCTACCTGGACGCGTACTTCACCCGCCGGGTCGCCCTCGTCGGCGACCGGTGCGGCGGGGCGGATCCGGACGGGATGCTGTGCGGCTTCGGCGAGCGGGACGGCCGTACGGTCGCCTTCGCCGCGCAGACCGGGACGGCGACCAGGCCCGCGGGGTACCGCACCGCCGCCCGCCTGATACGGCTCGCGGACCGGCTGGGGATCCCCGTGCTGACCCTCGTGGACACCCCGGGCGCCGCGAACGACGCCGAGGCGGAACGGCAGGGCGCCGGGGCCGCGATCGCGGAGCTCTTCGGCGAGGTCGCGGCGGCCCGGACGCCGATCACCACCCTCGTCATCGGCGAGGGTGGCTCGGGCGGGGCGCTGGCGCTGGCCGCGCCCGGCAGCACCTGGGCCACCCCGGACAGCTACTTCTCCGTCATCGCACCGGAACTGGCGGCGGCGATCCTGAAGCGCTCCCCGGAGGAGACCGAGACCACCGCCGGCCAACTGCGCATCCGGCCCCAGGACCTGGTGGAGCTGGGGGTGGTCCGGGGCATCGTGGGCCCTTCCCCGGACGGACCCGCCTGAGGCCGTCCGCTCTCCGCTGCGGCGAAACCCCCCGTTCAGCCGCGCCCCGCCCGGACCCTCCCCGCAGGCGCGCCGCTGCGATCCCCCGGAGGATGCGAAGCAGGCCGCCGACCGGCGGTGCCACCCCACACGGCCCGCGCACTCGGGAGGATCTGCCGTGACCGTCAGTCTGGAGCAGTTGCGCCGCTGCCATTTCGCCGTCGATCTGGGGGCCTCCCGCACCCGGGTGTACGTGAAGGGCATGGGCCTGGTCGTCGACCAGCCGTCCGTCGCCGCCATGAACACCCGCACCGGTGCCCTGATCGCGGTCGGCGAGTTCGCGCAGAAGATGACGGGCCGTACCCCCGACTACATCCGTGTCGTGAAGCCCATCTCCGGCGGGACCGTCGTCGACATCGAGATCGCCCAGCGCATGCTGCGCCACCTGCTCGGCGACAAGATCCGCCGGTCCCTGCGCCGCAAGGCCCGGCTGCGGGCGGCGGCCTGCGCCCCGCACGACGCCGACCCGCTGGCCCAGCGGGCGATCATCGAGACGCTGGTGGGGCTGGGGGCGAGGCGGGTGGAGCTGGTCGACACGCTGATCGCCGCGGCGGTGGGGTGCGGGCTGCCGGTGGAGCGGCCCGAGGCCAGCATGATCCTCGTCTGCGGGGCCGCCGCCACCCAGGTGGCCGTGCTGTCGCTGGGGTCGATCGTGTGCGCCGAGCGGCTGCCCGTCGGCGGTGAGGCCGTGGACAACGCGATCGTGCAGCACCTGCGGCACGAGCACGAGCTGATGCTGCCGAACCAGTCGGTCCGCCCCCTGGAGCTGGCCCTGGACGGCAACGGCCTCACCCCGTACGGCCCGGCCTCCACCGAGATCCACGGGCGGGACGTGACCACCGGGCTGGCCCGCAGCGTGCGGGTCGACACCGCCGCCGTACGCGATGCCATCCAGACGCCCCTCATGTCCGTCCTGGACGGGATCGGCAAGGTGCTGCGGGACTGCCCGCCCGACCTGGTCGCCGATCTCGCCGACCGCGGGATCATGATGGTCGGCGGCTCGGCGCTGCTCCCCGGCTTCGACCAGCTGCTGCGGGAGGCCACCGGTATGCCGGTGCACATCGCGGAGCGGCCGGACGTGTGCGCCGTCCAGGGCATCGGGGCGATGCTGGAGGGCCGGATCGAGCCGCTGGTACTGGATCCGCTGGCCGCCTGAACACCCGTTCGTCCCTCGCCGCTGTCCCGACGGCCGGACGCCGTGAGCCGATGCGCCCCCTGTGCTCCTTGTCACCCCTGGATTAGGCTGGACTCACTGTTGGTGACGGGAGGGGACGTTCCGTGACAACCGATATCACCGAGTATCTCGACGAGGCGGCAGCGGCCCCCCGCCTCACCGTCACCCGTGTCGGCGTGACCGGACACCGTGCGCTCCCCCCGTCCGTCCTGCCCCTCGTCCGCTCGGCCCTGCGGAGTCAGTTCAGCCGCAGCGACGTGGCGTGGGAGGCCCTCAGCTGCCTCGCGGCCGGCGCCGACCAGCTGTTCGCGGACATCGCCCTGGCCCACGGCGTCCCGGTGACGGCCGTGATCCCCGGCATGGACTACGAGGCCCACCTGGGCGACGAGCAGGCCCGGAGCACGTACCGCAGGATCCTGCGGTCCTGTGCGAACCGCGTCGACCTGCCCCGCGAGGCGACGCACGAGCAGGCCTACTTCGCGGCGGGCTGCTGGATCGTGGACCACTCCGACCACCTGATCGCCGTATGGGACGGCCGCCCGGCGCGCGGCCCGGGCGGCACCGGCGACGTGGTGGCCTACGCACGGCGCAGGGGGGTGCCGGTGACGGTGCTGTGGCAGACGGGGCTACGGCGGGACTGACCCGAGCCGGCCCGCCGGTCGCGGCGCCGCCATGAGAGGGCGTCAGGCGCCGAAGCGCACCAGCCACTCCGTGTGCGCCGGGGACATCAGTCGCTCCGTCTCCCCCACCGCCTCGGCCCAGCCCGCCTCGGTCACCGTCGTGGCCATGGCGATCCGGGCGGTCTCCAGGTCCTGTTCGATGAGGGAGTGGGCGTGCGTCAGCGGGCCGTGCCGTCGCACCTCCTGCCAGGCGACACCCGCCGCGGCGGCCGCGCTGAGCAGCCCCGCGAGGTCGGCGCCGCCGAGCAGGCCGACGGTCCGCAGCAGGGCGGCCGCGAGGGCGAACAGGGTCAGTGCCGCGGTGACGGAGGACCAGCGGGCGGCGGCGCGATGCGCGCGGACGGACCGGTTCTTGTACCAGACGGCCTGTTCCAGGAGCCGGTCGCGCAGGTAGAGGTCCCGGCGGGCCGCGTAGGACTTGGCCCGCTCGGCGCGCATCCGCGGTGTGATCTGCCCTCCGCCCCGTTCCCCGGGGTCGCTGCGGGAGTCCTCCCAGCCGCATTTGCGCAGCTCGCGCAGGCGTTCCTCGACGCGCTCCGCGAAGAGCGCGTCCGGGTCGGCGACATGGGAGTGGAAGGGCCCGCCGTGCACCATGTACTGCCAGGCCAGCGACTTCAGCAGCTCGGCGGCCGCCCGGTGCGCCTGCCAGTGGGTCCGGGAGCGACGGCGCGAGGTGCTCAGGCCCAGGGCTATCGTCAGCCCGTACAGCACGGCGGCGAGCACGGTCATGAAGTGCCCTGACGCCTGCTCGGTCAGGACGGCGGCCGTGGTGGCCAGCAGGAGCAGCAGCAGATGCGTACGCACCGCCCGGAACGAGTCACTCTGATGGTGCAACGCCCACTGGTCGCTCACCTGGAACAGCGGCGGCAGGTCCTGTGCGCCCACCGTGGTGCCCGGTATGGGAGAGATAGCGGCCCCCATGACGCCCCCCGAATTCACCGCGCGCCCCCGAAGGCTTGCGCGCGCCCCCGAAAAACAGACTTCCAGAATCAATGAGGACGGAAAGCCGCTCCGGGTACAAGAGGTTCGCCAGGCCTTCCTGGTATAGGGTCCGCGTCAGCATGGCCAGACTGGTCCAAGGTTCGTAAATCCCTTGTACCGAAGAGGAGTTGCGACCCCGACAGTCACTGGCACAACAGCAGCTTCACTTATCCGAACCGGAGCCGCCATCATGATCCTTTCGGTGAAGTCAGTCAGCCGTCCTTCCCCCGCCCCCACCTGCACTTCAAGGCGTACGCGCCTTGCGGACATCGGACCGTGCACGGCGGCCGCCGCACGTACCGTGAGCCGCGTGACCAGCCTGAACGGCCACCGTCTGGACCGACCCGTCACGTTCAACTCGGCCTGCTGAGCGAGGAGGGCTGACGTGAGGCAGCGCGCCGACGGGGCAGCAACAGCCGCTGGACGCCGAAGGCTTCCCGGCAGCCCACCTCTGAGACAGCTGGTCCTCAAGATCCACAGCAGGTGTGACCTGCGCTGTGACCACTGTTACGTGTACCAGCACGCCGACCAGAGCTGGCGGAACCGCCCGACCTTCATCCGCCCGGAGACCGTGCGCGCCGTCGCCGACCGGCTGGCCGAGTACGCCCGCTCGCGGGCCCTGGAGTCCGTCTCGGTGATCCTGCACGGCGGCGAGCCGCTGCTGGTCGGCCCGGCCCGGCTGCGGGACATCTGCGCGGAACTGACCAGCACCCTCTCCCCGCTGACCGCGCTCGACCTGCGCATGCACACCAACGCGGTCACCCTGAACCGACGGCACCTGGACGTCTGCCGGGAGTTCGGGGTCCGGGTCAGCGTGTCGCTCGACGGCGACCGCGCGGCCAACGACCGGCACCGGCTGGACCACAGGGGCCGCAGCAGCCACGACCGCGTGCTCCGCGGCATCCGGCTGCTCCAGGAGCCCGAGTACCGCCACCTGTTCAGCGGGGTGCTGTGCACGGTGGACGTCGCGAACGACCCGGTCGCCGTGCACGACGCCCTCGCCGAACTGGCCCCGCCGCGGATCGACTACCTGCTTCCGCACTCCACCTGGGACTCCCCGCCGCCCAACCCGGCCCAGGCCGCCACGCCGTACGCCGACTGGCTGCTCGCGGTCTTCGACCGCTGGGAGCAGCAGGGCCGCCCGATGCCGGTACGGACCTTCGAGTCGGTGCTCAGCACGCTGCGTGGCGGGCCGCCCCTGACCGAGGCCCTGGGGCTGGCGCCGAACGACCTGGCCGTGATCGAGACGGACGGCGCCTTCGAGCAGGCCGACTGGCTCAAGACCGCCTACGCGGGCGCTCCGGAGACGGGGTACGACGTCTTCCGGCACGGCTTCGCGGAGTTCGCCGCGCACCCCGGTGTCCGGGCGCGGCAGACGGGCGTCGACGGGCTCAGCGACACCTGCCGCCGCTGCCCGGTGGTGCGGTCCTGCGGCGGCGGCCTGTACGGGCACCGGTACAGCTCCGGGAACGGCTTCGACAACCCCAGCGTCTTCTGCGGCGATCTGCGCTCCCTGGTCGAGGGCATCGCCGACCGGGTGACCGACCGCTCCTTCTCGCCCGCGGTGCTGGACACGGCCCGACTCGCCTGGGCCCAGCTGGAGTTGGACCGGCTGCTGCTGCGCCGGGCGCAGGAGCACCTTGCGTCCGAGCCGGACTGGGCGGACGCCTGGCGGCTGCTGCTGGCCCTGGACGCCGACCCCGGCACCGCCCCGCACCTGGACGAGGTGCTGGCGCACCCCTACGTGCGCACCAGCCTGCAGCGCTCCCTGCACGACCCCGCCGACACGGCCCGGTTCATGGCACTGGCCGCCGCCGCGGCCCTGCGGGCGGGGGTACCGGCCACGCTGTCCTGGGACCAGCCCGGCACCCGGCTGCACCTGCCCACCTGGGGCACCTACCGCCTGGACGCCCCCGGCCGCATCGAGGTCACCGTGGCACCGGACGCCTTCCGGGTACGCGGCGGCGGGCACGCCCCGGATCCCGACGGGACCTGGGTCGGGATCGACGGGGGCCCTGCCTCCGCGCGCTGGCGCCCGCTGGGCCGGCTGCTGGCCCAGGACGGCCCGCTGGTCGACGACGCGGACCCCTACCGCGACTGCTATCCCGTCGCCGTCGCCCCGCCACTGATGTGCGGCGAGTTCCCGGAGCGGCTGAGCCGGGCCTACGAGCTACTGGCGAAGGAGGCACCGCGCCGGCACTCCGACCCGGACGTGTTCCGCCCCACCGTCCTCACCCCGCTGGAGGCGGGCAGCGGTCTGGTCCTCGGCGCCCACGGGTTCGGGGCGCTGGGCGTCGCGGTCGACGTGACACCCGAGGAGTTCGCCCGGGAGCTCCCGCGCATCGGCCGCCGGGCCCGCCTCACCGCCCTGCGCGAGACGGCCGACCTGCACCGGCCGGGCAGCCCCGCGGGCGCCCTGCTGGACCTGGCGGACGAGGAACTCGGCCGGGAGGAGTACGACAGGGCGGCCGGCGCCCTCACCGCGCTCACCCTGCTGCCGGCGGACGAGCTGACCGAGACCGGTGCCGTGCTGCTGGCCCGCATGTGGTCGCAGTGGGCGGACCGTCCCGCCTGAACGCGCAAGGATCCACATGTCCAGATATGACGGCTCTTTGTCCTGATAGCAACCAACCGCATGGCGTGCGGTCGGGCACATTGTTGGTTCCGGTCGTAGGGCACCGTCGGCGGAGCAGGCCGACGGCTTGTCAGCGGACAGGGGGATGCGTGGGCGCCGGCGAACGGGTGGAGGATCGATTTCCGGACCACCGGCCCTGTTTCCTCCTGTCGTACGCCCGCACTCCGCGGCGAAGCCCGGACAGCGACGACCCGGACCACACCAGACCCAGGCACTTCCCCAACCCCCGTCCGGCGGACCGGTGTCCGCCGTCCGGCCCGGGGGCGGGAGACGACCCCGGAGGAGAGGCATGACGGCCGCAAGGGACGGACGCGTCATCACCTTCTACTCGTACAAGGGCGGCACCGGACGGACGATGGCGCTGGCCAACGTGGCGTGGATCCTCGCCGCCAACGGCTAACGGGTCCTCGCCGTGGACTGGGACCTGGAAGCCCCGGGGCTGGATCGCTTCTTCCACCCGTTCCTGGATCCCAACGTGCTCTCCGCCACCGCGGGCGTCACCGACATCCTCCAGGACTACGCCTGGGCGGCGACCGACGGCATCAGCCGCACCGGCCTCTGGTACCTGGAGTTCGCGGACGTCGAGCAGCACGCGGTCTCGCTCTCCCCCGAACGGCAGGGACTCGCCTTCGGGCACGGCGGCTCACTCGACTTCCTCTCCGCGGGCCGCCGGTTCCGCGCCGACTCGGGCACGGCGTCGTCGCTTGAGTGGGACAACTTCTACGACCGCCTCGACGGCGGCATGTTCCTTGAGGCGCTGCGCGACAGCATGAAACGGTCCTACGACTACGTCCTGATCGACTCGCGCACCGGCCGGCCGGACGGGCACGCTGCGGTGCGCGAAGTCGCTCGCGGTGTCACTGCGCCGGGCGGGCGAGCGGGAGAAGCACAGCGCCGACGTGCTGCGCGAGGAAGCCGTCCGGCGGCTGGAAGGGCTGCGCCGACAACTCGGCGAGAACAACGGCATCACCCGCTTCGCGCTGGAGGAACGGCGGGTGTACCGGAACCTGGAGCCGCCGGCCGCGTGAGCGCACGCGGCGGATCAGCGCGCGAACCGCCACCGCACGCGGGTGCGGGCCGCGGCCGGTGCGGGTCGCCCGTGCGCCCGTGCTCCGTACGGCGATCCGGGTTCCCTAGTACGGCAGGATGCGCCCGGAAGGCGTCCTGCGGTCGATTTCCTGCCCGCGGGGAGCGGGCCGACGAACAACGCGTACGCGGATCCGACCGTCCATGACGCCCTCCTCTTGCCGAGCCCTGACCGGTACCTGCTGTCCGGTAGGAGGGCTCTGCCCCGCACATGGCTGGTCCAAGCCTGGTGCGGGGCAGCAAAGTTGGCGAGCGCCTGCTCAGCGGGGTCCCGGCCGTGGCCCGCGCAGGAACAGGGCGCTGGTGAGGATGCCGAGGACGACGAGGGCGGCACCGCCGGGCAGCATCACCGCGCCGGTGGCATACCCGGCGAAACCACGGTCCGGTAACACGTGAATCACAGGCGGTGCCCCTAGGTTCCGGTGCCCATGACAGACACCTTCTGCACGTCTCACGGAAGGACATCCCTCCGGTCATGAGCAAACACAGGAACCGCCGGGCCGCGCGCATCGTGGCCTTCGCAGCCGCCGGTGCCCTGACGGTCGCCGCGGGCGTCACCGCCGTGGCGTCGGCGAGCCAGCCGGCCACGGCGACCGCAACCACCTGCTCCTTCACCCGGTCCGACACCTCGGCGAGCACCGGGGACAACCCCCGGCACGTGGTGACCGGTGACCTCGACGGCGACGGGAACGCCGACGTGGTCGCCGCCGACAACTCCGCCGACTCGGTCTCCGTCCTGCTCGGCAACGGCGACGGCACCTTCGGCGCGGCCACGGACTACTCCGTGGGCGACGCGCCGTACCAGACCGTCATCGCCGACTTCGACGCCGACGGCAACCCGGACCTCGCCACCGCCGACTTCGACGGCGGCACGGTGAGCGTCCTGCTCGGCACCGGGAACGGCGCCTTCGGGACGGCCACGCAGTACACGGTCGGCTCGGGCGCCCGCGCGCTGGTCGCCGGCGACGTCGACGGGGACGGCGACCTGGACGTCGCGGTGGCCGAGGAGTCCGCCGGGCGCGTCAACCTGCTGCTGGGCGACGGTGAAGGTGCGTTCACCGTCTCCTCGCAGACGGTGACCGTGACCCGGCCGCACGGGCTGGTCCTCACCGACTTCGACGGCGACGGCGACCTGGACATCGCCACCGCGAGCGTCGCCACCGCCGGGGGCGTGAGCGTGGCCCTCGGCAACGGCGACGGGACCTTCGGCGACGTCACCGCGTACAGCAGCGTGCAGCGGCTGTACTCGCTCACCGAGGGCGACTTCGACGGGGACGGCACCACCGACCTGGCCGCCGTCAGCAACGGCTCCGACACCCTGGAGATCTACGCCGGGAACGGCGACGGCACCTTCCAGGACCCCGTCGACCACACCACCTCCGCCCTGCCGGTCGCCGTCGACGCGGCCGACGTCAACGGCGACGACATCCCCGACGTCCTGGTCTCGTCCCTCAACGGCAACTCGGTCGGTGTCTGGACCGGCACCGCGGGCGGCTCGCTGAGCGAGCTGACCGAACTGCCGGCGGACGGCGCCTACGCGGCGGCCGCCGCCGACGTGACGTCCGACGGCACGACGGACCTGGTGGTGGCGAGCAGCAGCGACGACGCGGTGGACGTCTTCACCGGCTCCTGCGACTGAGCACCCGTCTCAGGCGGCCGTTCCGGCGGCCAGCCAGAGCGCGACGTCGCGCGGGTCGGCGGCCGTGCCGGCCATGCGCAGTTCGCGGTGCACCGCGCGGGGCAGTTCGGGGCGGTGCAGCAGCGGGCGGGCGGCGAGGGCGAGGACGAGGCCGGTCCATGCCTCGGGGTCCTCGGGGTCGCCCGCCAGCAGGCGGGCGTAGGCGTCGAAGGCGTCGGGGTCCCCGGCGACCAGGGCGCGGTCGGCGGCGGACGGCACGGGCCAGTCGCCGGTGTCCGGCACGCCGAGGCGCTGCCGGACCAGTCCGTTGCGGGCCTGCGACCAGGGCGCGGCGAGGTCGGGGACGACGGTGGACGCGGCGACGTGCGCGTCCACCGCGGCACCGGCGGCGAAGGCCCGGGCCAGGGCGCGGACGTCGTCCGGGGCGGGGGCCAGGTGCCGGACCCGCCAGCCGGTGCGGTGGTCGGTGGCCGCGAATTCGGCCAGGGCGACGATGTCCGGCCGGATCCGGTCGTCCGACCACCAGGCGGGCAGCCGTGCGGCCATGCCCCGCAGGAAGCGGCGGCCGTGCGCGGTCAGGGCGGGATCGGCCCCGAGGGTGTGAACGGCCTCCTGGGTCTGCCGCCTGCGCAGGGCGAACTCGAATTCCACCCGGGGCCGTTCGTCCTGCGGCGCGTGGTCCAGGTACCTGCTCCAGAAGTCGGTGATGCCCAGGAAGGCGTAGGCGCCCTGGAGCAGCCCCCGCAGCGGACGCGGGTCGTTGCGCCAGGGGGCGTAGTGCCGCTCGGTCCCGCTGTCCTGCTCCAGCGTCAGCAGATGGATCAGGGCGCCCAGTTTGGTGTGCTGGAACTCGTGGACCAACGTGACCGCGAAAGTGGCCGGGTCCGGCGGCAGCGAGGAGAGCAGACCGCCGAAGGCGTCGCCGGAGGAGGCGCTCGACACCGTCCAGGGCCGTGTCGGCCGGACCTCCGCGACCGTACGCAGTCCCTCCGCCATGGCGGCGGCCGTGCTCGGATCGCTGGCCACGAGCAGGTCCAGGGCCAGACCGAACCGTTCCTGCCAGCGGGCGAGCTCGTCCTTGCCGAGGCGCTGCGGAGGCAGCGGTTCGCTCAGTTCCCGGTAGGGGTCGATGTCGTCCAGCCAGACGGTCACCGGCCGGCCCGCCGCGTCGGCCCGCAGCGTGCGCAGTCCCTGCCAGCCGGGGGCGTCGCCGTCGGGAGTCCCGAGCGGCTCGGGCGGCCCCACGCGGGCACCGTGCGGGTCGACCTTCAGCCGCCCGGCCTCCACCACCGCATCCGCCGTCCCCCACCGCGGGCGGTCCGGCAGGCGGGCCAGCCCGAGGGTGGGGAACATCGCGGCTCCGTCCCGCAACGGCACCGTGGTCCGCAATGGCAGTCCCGTGCGCAGCGCGGCGACGGCGCACACCGCGTACAGATGGCCGAGGTCGGTCCACAAAGGTCCGTCGCCCCAGGCTGTGAGCCTGAGCCGGCGCAGGCTGTGCCCCAGCCAGACGCCGATCTGCGGGTGCAGCAAGAGCTCCCCGAAGTCCTCCGGGGCGCGCTGCTGAGCCACCGTCAGGGTGTCCCACGCGGTGTCCACGGGCGGCAGCGGGCCCAGTGCACCGGGGGTTGCGGCGATGGCGTCGAGCAGGGCCCTCAGCAGCAGGAGCCGCCTGCTGTACTCGGTGCTCCGCAGGAAACGAACCGTCTCCGGACCTCCCCGGCCCGCGGCCAGGTCGTCCAGGTGAGCCAAGGGGATGACATGGTGAGCGGCGTGGGCGCGAGCCGAGCGACCGTCCTGCTGCACATGGCTCCTTCCGCGGGGTTCGTCAGTCGACCCGCCTGGTTGGGTTCTCACCGCCCGCGAAGTTGACCCTCGGCTGTTCGACCTGGCGCAGCAACCGGTCCAGTGCGCGCGCATGGACGTCCGGGCTCTGCGACCTGAGGCCGGAGAGGGCGATCTCACTGAGATCGGGCAGTTCGGACTTCACAGATTCCATGGGCGTGTTCATGCGCCATCCCCCTCGGAGCGTCCACCCGTTGACTTCATGATGACGCATGGCCCAGATGTCGGGAAGGCCGTGATCAGGCCGGTGAGCCTCCTGATCCGGGGTTCAGCCGGCGGGCCGCCCAGTCCTTCAGCTCGCGCTGCGCCAGCGAGCCCGGGTCGAGTACGCCGAGCGCCTCGACGAGGGCGGCCAGGCCGCCCGGGTGCAGACGGCAGGTGCGGACGATGCTGATGATGTCGGCCCTGGCCGCTCCCAGCCGGGGGATGGCACCGGCCAGGTCGACGGGCAGCATGCCGATGACAAGCTGGCGCTGGTCGCGGTCGGCCAGGGCGGGCCATCCGGCCAGCAGTGCGACGAGTTCGGACAGGGCCGCGTCCGGCACCGGTTCCTCCCGGCGCCGGGCGGCGGGGAAGTCGTAGTGGCGTACGTCGCCGGCCCCGGACCGGTACCAGAGCGAGGTGGGCCGCTGTCCCCCCTCGGTGAACCGTCCGATCACGGTGTCCGCCAGTGCGCCCATGTCCGGTGGCCAGTTCTCGTCGTCCGAGGCCTCCAGCTCGGCCAGCACGGCCCGGGAGAACGCCCCGGTCCGCAGCACGGGGTCGTTGGCCGCTCGCTGCCCCGGCCCGGAGGCCAGCAGCACGAACTGCTCCCGGCCCGGCAACCGGTCGCCGCGGGACGGGAGTTCGGCGGGCAGTGAGCGGACGAAACCCAGGTCCTCGACGAAGGTCTGGCAGGAGTCCACCAGCCAGATCTGGCGCCGGAAGCCGGGCAGCGCGTCGGTGGTGAGGGTGGTCAGCCAGGCGTCCAGGTCGAGGTTGCGCTTGTCGTCGGCCGTGGCGTCGGCGTAGAAGAGCCTGCGGTGTCCCTGCGGGTCGGTGACCCCGTGGCCGCCCCAGACGACGAACAGCAGATCGCCCTCCAGCGCGGGCAGCCGGCGCGTCAGCACCTCCTGCACGGCCTCCCGCCCGGCGGGCCCGGCGGGCACGTCCACCTCGGGTCCGCCCGTCCCCGGCAGGGCGCCCAGCAGCAGGGAGATGTGGGCCGCGGGCACGCCGCGGCCGCGCAGCCAGGCGGTGAAGCGGCGGGCGTCGGCGGCCGGGCCCGGCAGGTCCCAGGACGGGCCGGCGGCGTAGCGTTCCACGCCGACGACGACGGCGTGGGTCCGGTCCGGGCGGACGGCGGTCACGGCAGCTCCCCGGCCAGCACGCGGTACAGCTCGGGGTTGCTCCAGTAGGCGCTGTGGGAGAGCGGGAAGGGCTGGCGGCTGTCGAGGGCGATGTCCGCGACCCGGCCGGGGAAGACGCCGGCGCCGAGGTAGCTGAGCAGGTCCCGCCGGTCGTAGACGTTCAGCCAGCGCGGCACGTGGGCGGGCAGCGGGCTGCCGGGCTCCAGGCTGGGCAGGGCCCCCAGTTCGTACAGGAACGGGGCCTGCGAGCCGACGGTCACCAGCAGCGCGACCTGCGGCAGCGGCCGCAGCACCAGCAGGTCCAGCGCGGCTATGCCGCCGAGGCTGTGGGCGAGCAGCACGACCGGCGGCTCCGCCGCGAGCACCGCCTGCGCGACGGCCTCGCGGATCGGGCCGCCGCGGGCCAGGTAGAGCAGCACGTCCCCGGCGGCCGGATGGGCCGCGTCGGTGAGCGCCGAACGCCGTTTGACCGCCTGCGCGGAGGCCAGGCCGAGGGCCAGCCGGCCCGTCAGCCGTTTGATCCGCCGGGTCACCGGGCCGCGGTGGGTGCCGGGTTCGTCCCCGGTGCCGGAGGGCCCGGGGAGCAGGGCGGCGATCCGGGCGACCGCCTCGTCGCGGGCGGTGCCGTCGAGGGCCGGGGCCGGTCCCTGCCGCCCGGTCCGGCGGCGCACCGCCTCGGCCGCGAAGGCCCGGGCCAGTTCGGTGGTTCCGGCACCCTCGACGGGGGCGCGGAGGAAGCGGCGGCAGTCGTCGGTGGTCAGTACGGCGGCCACGGCGGCGGCGAAGTCCTCCGCGATGCCCGCCGCGTCCAGCAGCCGGCGCAGCCGGTCGTCCGCGGTGAGCGCCGGGGCCGCCGCTGCGAGGGCCTCGCCCGGCGGCCGGGCGCCGGGGGCCGACTCGGTTCTCCCCGTGGTCTCCGCGGTGAGCAGGCGCAGTTCGAGCAGCGGGTCCAGATAAAGAAGCCCCCAGAATTCGACGTCCTCGTCGAAGGCCTCCTCCGGTGCGCCGGGGGCGCCCGCGTGCGGTACTTCACGCCCGGTCCCGTACCCCGGCACGGAAATACCGTTCGAATGCAGTACCGATCCGGCAGTTCCTCCCCAATAGCAGGAAGATATGCGGACTTCGGGCCGTAACGGCCGCAGTCCTTCCCGTACGACTTCCACAGTTCCGCTGAATCCCGGCTCGCGCACGCCGGTGCCGTGTACGAATAAGACCGTCGTCACCGTCGACCCCCCGCCCCAGAACGGCATATTCCAAGCGCCCGCAACAATAGGTCAGTTGCCCCCTCACCGGCTACACTGCGTGTGTACAACGCCACAGGGTGCGGCACTTGCCGAAGGGGGATGCCGGTGAGCATCGACTCCACTGTCTCTCATGTCGTCGCAGCTCTCGCGCTGGTGATCACAGCGTCCTCGGCCCTGGGAGCGGCCG
Organism: Streptomyces hyaluromycini; assembly: GCF_002217755.1. Taxonomy (GTDB): domain Bacteria; phylum Actinomycetota; class Actinomycetes; order Streptomycetales; family Streptomycetaceae; genus Streptomyces; species Streptomyces hyaluromycini. The sequence continues at coordinate 936,459 of NZ_BCFL01000018.1, forward strand.
CCCGCAAGCTGCGCCAGCCTTCCGTCATCGGGCAGTTATTCGCCGGCATCGCCCTCGGCCCCAGCCTGCTGGGCCTGGCCCCGGGAGGAGCGTACGAAACCCTCTTCCCGGACCAGATCAAGCCAATTCTCACTTCCCTGGCACAAGTCGCACTGGTGCTCTTCCTGTTCGCGGTCGGTTATGAACTCGACCTCGGCCAGCTGCGTAATCGCGGCGCGGTGACCGCGGTCTCGCTGAGCGGGTTCGCGATTCCCATGCTTATCGGAGCCGGCATCGTTCTGCTGTATTCCGGAGGTTTCCGCTCCGCGAACGGCGGGCATCCGATCGACGCGACATTCACCCTCTATATGGCGGTCGCCCTGTCCATCACGGCGGTTCCCGTGCTGGCGAGCATCATCCGGGACCAGGGACTGGCCGGCACCCGCCCCGCCACGATCGCGATGGCCGCCGCCGGTGTCATCGACGCGCTGAGCTGGCCGGTGCTGGCCGTCGCCCTGATCGGCGGCGAGGACGGCTCGCTGCGGGCCTGGAGCCTCAAGGTGGCGCTGCTGGCGGCGTACGTGCTGGTGATGTTCGTCGTCGTACGGCCCGTGCTGAAGTGGTGGATGCACCGGCCCGGCGCCCTGATGACCAATCACGTCCCCGTCGCCGCCGCGCTGGCGCTGGCCTCGGCCTGGGCCACCAGCGCGCTCGGACTGCATGTGATCTTCGGTGCGCTGCTGGCCGGCATCATCATGCCCCGCCAGTCCGACGGCGCCCCGGACAGCCAGGTGCTGCGTCCGCTCCAGGAGACCGGCGGCCTGCTGCTGCCGGTGTTCTTCACGATCTCCGGGATGTCGGTCCAGCTGAACGGACTGCACGCCTCCGACCTGGTGCTGCTGCTGGTGATATGCGCCGCCGCGATGGTGGGCAAGGTGACCGCCGGCGCCCTGTCGGCCCGGGGCGGTGCCCGGCTGCCCTGGCGTGACTCCCTGCTGATCGGTGTGCTGCTCAACACCCGGGGGCTCACCGAACTCATCGTGCTCAACGTGGGGTTGCAGGCCGGAGTGATCGGCCCCCGGCTGTATGCGCTGCTGGTCGTGATGGCGCTCCTCACCACGGCGGCCACCGGGCCGCTGATCGGCCCGCTGTACCGTCCCGCCGACGCGTCGCCGGCCGGGCCCGTCGGCACCGGCCCCGACGACGAACAGACGCCCGAGCAGACGCCGGGCCCCGGACAGGCCCCCGCCGTGGACGCCGAGCCGACGCCACAGCCGTAGCGCCGGCCGCAGCGCCGCTGCCCCGGTCGAGCCGTCCGGGCCCTGAGCCCGGCCGGCGGCCCCTGGCTCTGGCTCTGGCTCTGGCTAGAACGGCACCGGGGCGATGTCCACCTCGGCCCGCTGGCTGCTCGCGGCGGCGGTGGTCGCCGGGTGGCTCTCGCCCAGCGTCCGGCGGAACCGGGTCAGGGTGTCGGTGTGCAGCACCGTGGCCTCGTCCACACGGTCCAGCGCGCGCAGGTCCAGAGCCACGTTGTTGGCGCAGGCCAGGGTGGTCGGGTGGTCAGGGCCGAGGTCGCGGCTGAGGATCTCCAGGTTCTGCCGGTCCAGTTCCAGGGCTTCCGTGTGGCGCTCCAGCGCGCTGTGGTGGTTGGCCATGCCGAGGGCCGTGGTCACGGTGAGGATGTGCTCGTCCCCCAGCGACGCGTGCATGCCGCGCAACGCCGCGTCCAGGTGTTCCTCGGCGGCTTCGAGACGGCCCAGATGGCGCAGGGTGATGGCCACGTTCGTACGGGCCGACAAGGTGTAGGGATGGGTGGCGCCGAGGGTGGCCGTGTAGCGCTCGACGGTCGCCTCGCCCAGTTCCACGGAACGCGTCAGCTGGCCGTCCTGCCGGAGGTCGACGACCAGGTTGGCCGCACAGGCGATGGCGTCCGGGTGGTCGGCGCCGTAACGGCTCTCGAACTTCGACAGCGCCAGCTCACCGAGTTGCAGCGCGCCGTCGTGGTCTCCGGCGCGCCGGCGGCATACCGAGAGCACACGGGCGCAGCCGATGCTGGCGGGGTTGTCCTCGCCGTAGTTCGCGACGTAGCGGGCGTAGACGTCCTCCTGGTGGACGACTGCTGCGAGGTAGTCGCCGGTCTCGCGGATGTCGAGGGAGAGCGCGCTCAGGGTGTTCAGGGTGTTGAGGTGGTTCTCGCCGAGTGCGAGGGCGCGCTGCTGGGCCGTCTCCGTGTCGCGTTCGCGCGCCTCCTGGTAGAGGCCCATCAGGCGCAGAGCGACGCCCAGGTTGTGGGCCGCGCGCAGGGTGGACGGGTCGTCGTCGCCGAAGGCCCGCAGCGAGCGCGTGAAGACCGACCGGCTGATCTCCAGCGCCTGGGCCAGCTCGGCCCTCAGCCACAGCCCGCTGGTCAGCTGGATGAGGGCGTCCAGGGTGCCCTCGTCGTCCTCGCCCGCGATCCGGATGTACGTGTCCGCGGTGCGCTGCATCATCTCGGCGGCTTCCTCGTACTCGCCGATCCGGCGCAGCAGGAAGGCCAGCCACTTCGCCATCTCCAGGGTCTGCTGGTCCTCGGCGCCGAACTTCCGGGTCCATACGTCCATCGCCTCGCGGGCCATGGAGACCGCACCGTCGTGGTCGCCCCAGATGAAGAGGAACTCCACCACGTCCCGGATCAGGCCGCGCACCCACGGCGAGTCGCACTCCACGGCCCGCGAGACCACGATGTGCGGCAGCAGTTGCTGATAGCGCGGCCACAGTTCGCGCGAGCCGGGGCTGTTGGGGTTGGCGTCGGCGAGCAGCAGGTGTGCGCCGTGCCGCATGTCCGCCTGCTGCTGCGGGGACATGCGGTTGACCAGCACCGCCTGGACCAGGCGGTGCAGCTGGATGGTGTCGTGCCGGTGCTCGATGCGGGCCAGGGCGTAGACGTTGATCTCCCGGATGGCCCGGCCGAGCCGGATCGGGTGGCGCAGGGCTTCGTCGATCTCGGGGGCGATGGTGCTCCGCGAGTTGTTGAAGAGGGTCCGCGAGATCGGCTCGGGGGCGAAGAAGGAACAGACCTGGAGGAGCTGGAGCGCCGCGGGGTTGCGCTGTTCGAGCTGGCGCAGCGAGACGTCCCAGGCGGCGGCCACCGACATGGGGTAGTCCGGCGACGGGACGAGTTCGAGCATCAGCTCGGCGATCTTCTCCCGGATCAGCCCGAGGTACTCGTCGACGGCCATGCCGGTGACGGCCTGCCAGGCCGCGGCCTGTTCGATGGCGAGGGGCAGGTCGCCCAGCTCCTGGGCGAGCAGGTCGGCGTCAGCGTCGCTCAGGTCACGGGCCCGGCGGCGCAGCAGCGCCTTGCTCTCCTCACGGGTGAAGACGTCCACGGAGAGGGTCCTGGCCACCCGGTCCCACTCCTGGTTCCGGGAGGTGATGAGGATCTTTCCGGTGCCGCCGGTCGGGAAGTAGGGGCGTACGGCCTCGACGTTCTCGGCGTTGTCGAACACCAGGAGCCAGCGGTCGTACGGCTCGCCCCGGCGCAGGGCCTCGCGCACCGCCGGGACCGCGCGGTTGGCCTCCGCGCCCACGTTCAGGCCGAGCCGGTGGGCGAGTTCGGTGAGCGCGGTCAGGATCATCGTCGGCTGTTCGGAAGGGATCCACCAGATCACGTCGTACTCGGCGGTGTGCCGGTACACGTACTCGATGGCGATCTGGGATTTCCCGACACCGCCCATGCCGTGCAGGGTGTGCGGCAGCACCGCCGAGGTGTCGCCCGTCAGCAACTGCTCGTGCACCTGTGCGAGGAGTTCCTCCCGGCCGGTGAAATTGGGGTTGTTCGGCGGCACGTTGCCCCAGACCACCGGTACGGAGGCACGCTGCGGGACCTGCCGTGACTGCGGTGCGGCCGGCCCCGGGACCGTCCTGCCGGGTGCCGAGAGGCCGGCGCCCGGCTGCCCGTCGGCGCTCGGAACGGGAATCTCCCGCACTGGAGTCCCGCTCGCGGATCCTTCCGCTGCGTGCTGGTACTCACTGGCAGTGGTGTCGGTCATGTCCGGGCCGCCCAAGTCTGAATTTACAACATTTTTATTACGGATATCGTGGCTTATTTGCCGCGAATTCTCATTGATCGACGCACCCGACGGCGCCCCTTCCAGAGCCGCGCTGACCCGGCGGGCGCGCAGCAGATAGGGCCCCGACAGGGCGCGCAGCACGGCCAGCTCGACACGCAGGAACGGCAGGCTCTCCGCCGTCACTTGTGGAACCGGCTCCTCCTCCGGGGCGAGCAGCGCACCGGGCAGGCCGCGGGCCGCCTCGAACCGGTCGCCGTAGAACTCGGACACCGAACTCACCACCCGGGCCGTGTCCGCGCGCATCGCGCCCGCCAGCAGCGCCTCACGCGCGCCGTCGACGAACTCCAGCGGCACGGGGGCGGCGGCGCTGCGCGCCGCGGCCGGCGCCGGCTGCTCCAGCAGACCGCTCAGAAAGAGCTCGGCCAGATGGGCCGGCTGTGCCTCGGGCACCAGCCGGCGCTGTACGTCCCGCACCAGGCGGGGTTCCAGGATCGCGGCGGCCAGATGGGTGGCCAGCCGGAAGGCGGTGGGGGTGGCATGGCTGCGGAAGCGCCGGATGCGCTCCTGCACCGAGGGCGCCGGGATGACGACCGGCGGCTCGTCGACGTCCTCCTCGGGCACGTCGGGCGCGCCCAGTAACAGCACCGGGGCCTCGAACCGGTCGGGCTCCGTACCGGCCACCAGGGCGGCCCAGCGGCCCAGCCACCGGGCGTCCAGCTCCAGCATCGGGACCGCCGCCGTCCAGCTCGCGGGCGGCGGGTCGAACGGGTCGCGCCACTCGGCCGGGAAGTCCACGGCCAGTTCGGTGGTGCGGGCCCCCGCGCGGGGGCTGCGCAGCCGCGCCTGCCGGGGCACCAGCGCGGTGCGGTGCCAGTCCCGCTGGGACAGCAGATGCACCACCGCCACCGGTCCGGCCGCCGCCCACAGCTCCAGCGCCTGCCGGCCGGCCGGGGTCCGCCACAGCGGTCCCAGGCCGTCGGTCAGGACCAGGACGATCCGGCGGCCGGTACGGTCCACCAGCTCGCCGGGGACACCGAGGACGTCGTGCTCCGGGTACGGCCCGCGCAGCACCGCCTCCGGCCCCCGCGGGGTCTCCCGCAGGCCGAGCCGGCGCACCCGCACGTCCCGGAAGGCGCCCAGCCGCTCCGCCACGGCGGTGAACTCGGCGACCGTCTGCTCCCAGATGACCATGGTCGCGTGGTCGTCCACCACCAGCACCAGATCGAAGCGGCGCTCGTCCGCCGACCGGGTGTAGGGCACCCACAGGCCGTCCTCGGCGGCGCGTTCGGCGGTGGTCTCCTCGTCCAGTTCGACCTCGAACGCCGAGGGCACCAGCTGCTTCAGCGGCCGCAGCGCACGGGTGATGCCCGCCGCGTCCCGCAGATCCGGCACGGCCCCGACCGGTCCGGCCGCCTCGGCCGTCCCGGTCCGCAGCCGCCGGGCCGCCCGCTCCCGTGCGGTTCCGTTCCCGGGACCCTCCGGCCCGGCGGGGCGCAACGGCAGGATCAGCACCTCGGCCAGGTCACCGGGCGGCTCCCGCACCGCGCCGTCGGCGGCCTCGCCCGTCGTTCCGTCACCGGTCTCCGCCGTCGTACCGCCGACGGCACCGTTCGTCGCACCACCGGCGGAACCGCCCGTACCGCCCGTCGTGCTCCCGCCGGTACCGCCCGTACCGCCCGTACCGCCGGACGTCGGCGGCCCGCCGGGGGGTTCGGGCAGGCCGGAGAGCTCCGACAGCGCGGTCGGCCGGGGCTGCGGCGGGCGGTCCGACGCCGGCAGCCGTGCCGCCAGCGTCTGGTACGCGTGCAGCCAGAGGCCCTCCGCCACTTCGAAGGCCTCCGGACAGGCACGCGAGTCCTCGTCCATCAGGGCGCCCCCGACAACTCACGCCAGAGCGCCTCCAGCAGCTCGCCCCAGGACTCTTCGTCCTCCCGGACCCCGGCCGTCCGCAGGAACACGGCGTTGAGCAACTGGTCGGTGGCCAGCCCGCCGCTCTGCCGGCTGCGTTCCACGAACGCCCGGATCATCTCGTCGTGCCGGCCCTCCTGGTCCCGGAAGTGCGCGGCGATCATGGCGGCCAGCTGGTCCTCGCGGGGCGGGGAGACGTCCAGCCGGACGCAGCGCCGCAGGAAGGCGGGCGGGAACTGCCGTTCGCCGTTGCTGGTGATGACGACGAACGGGAAGGCCCGGCACCGGACCCGGCCGTCCGTCACCGTGACCGTGGTGTCCGGGTCGTCGGTGAACACCCGCGCCGAGCTCTCGTGATGGCGGGCGCGGACCAGTTCCGGGATGTCGTAGGAGCCGTTCTCCAGCACATGGAGGAGGTCGCTGGGCAGGTCGATGTCGCTCTTGTCCAGCTCGTCGATGAGCAGGACGCGGGGCAGTTCGTACGGGAGCAGGGCGGTGCCCAGCGGGCCGAGCCGCACGAAGTCCCCGATCCGTGCCCCGGTGCCGCCCTCCGGTGCCGCCGGCGGGGTTCCGTCCGCCGCCTCCGGGGTGCCGTCGCCCAACGGGGCGGCCGGGCCCCGTCCGAGGGACGCCTGGGCGCGGCCGATGGCGTCGTACTCGTACAGTCCGGCGCGCAGGGTGCTGCGCGAGGTGATCCCCCAGTGCAGCACCCGGCCCAGGCCCAGTTCGCGCGCGACCAGATAGGCCAGCGTGGACTTCCCGATGCCGGGGCGGCCGGTCACCAGCAGCGGCCTGCGCAGCAGCAGAGCCGTGTTGATCATGTCGATGTCGTGCGGGTCCTGCCGGGAGGTGGTGCGGCCCACGCTGCCGAGCCGGCGGTCGGTCTCCGCGCTCTCGGCCGGTACGGGCGGCAGCACCGGGCCGCCGTCGAAGGCCCGCCAGCCGGGCGGCGGGGGCAGCACGTCGGCGAGACGGATGTCGGGCAGCGGCTGCCCGGTGCCGCGGTAGATCCACCAACTGCGGCTGACCGGACCGCCGTTGCGGCTGCCGTCCACCGGGTGCTGGGCGCGGCTCATGAGGTCCCCTCGTCGTTGTGTCCGCCGCGCACGCTCCCGGGCTCCGACGCCGGGTGTTCGGACCAGTCCACCATCCGGTTCGGGTTGTCGAGGAGCACCGCGAGGTGACGTCCTGAGTGCGCATCGCGTTGCCCCGCGGCGGCGGTGGCCGCTTCGGTGCGCAACTGCCGGACGCGTTCCGGCAGTTCGGCGGCCGTTCCCTTCAGCAGCTTGTCGACCCGTTTCCTGAAGTCGCCCGGGGGTGTGGGCCGGCGGTCCCAGACGGCCAGCGGCACGCCGGCCCGCAGCGCGGCTTCGAGCGCTTCCTGGCGGCCCTCGGGCCCGGTCAGCGGAGGCGCGTTGAGCGCGACCGACACCAGCCGCTCGTCGGCGGCGAGGGTGCTGTTCCACCGCACGGGGTCGTGGCCGCGCTCGCCCGTCGTGTCCCAGTGGCACAGGATCCGCGGGCCGGCCGTCATCTGCTGCCAGCGGTTGCGCCAGCGCCGGTGGTACCGCCGGGCCCGCATCCGCTCCAGGCTGCGCAGCGCCACCGGGAAGTCCAGGCACAGCGCGGTGGCGGAGGACGAGTGCGAGGCCATCGGCAGCCATTCCACGGGGTGGTTCAGCAGCTGCAGCGGCAGCACGAACTCGAGTACCGGCCTGCCGGGGTGCTCGCCCCAGTCCTCCTCGACGCTCTCGACCAACTGCTCCACCGCGGCCTCGACTTCGCCCAAGGCCACGATCTGGTCCTCTCCCCGCTCCGGCCGCCACGAGCCCGGACGCCGCTGCCGCCAGTGGGACAGCAGATACTCGTCCGGGCTCATCCCGTGCTTGCTCAACTGGACAACGAGACAGGCGGGAGCCGGTTCCGCCACCCCCCGAGTGATCTGCGAGCGGAGGGTTTCAAGAGGCTCCACCAGGTCAAGCCGGGTGCCCTGCTCGTCGTTCCAGCTGCGCAGGCCGTCGACGAGCTGCCGGTCGGCACCGGACGCCGCACCTGCCGCGATCGCGTGCTCCACCAGGACCAGCACGGGAAGCAGGCCGTCGGGGCGGGCGTTGGCGTCGGCCAGGAAGTCGAAGGCCTCCTGGAGGGTGGCGACCGGGCGGGCCGGGAGCGGCAGGTCACCGGCCGCCGCGTACAGCAGGCCCTGCGGGTCGGGATGCGGTAAGCGGCTCAACAGCGAGCGGGCTCTGCGGAATTCGGCTTCCGGCAGGACCGCCAGAACCGGTGAGGCGGAGACGAGCTCGACGATCCTCAGTACCGGAATCGAGCCGGGGTCGTACTCCTGAAGGGTGTCCACCAGTACGGAAAGTCCGGAGGGCTTCCGCCAGCAGGCTTGGAAGATCTCCAGTATGTCGTGCCGCTTCCGGCTGTGTCGCCGGACGTTGGCCAACTCGGGTAACCGGCCCGCCAGCATGTCGATCAAGAGATCGCGCCCTCCCGGTGCATCGAGTCCCGACACCGCGCACATCTGCTCTATCAGCTCATGCTCGAATCCCGCTGCATGGCCGCCGTTTCTCCCACTCAACAAGCTTCCCCCCGTCACGACTCCGGCGCCCCTCAACTCCCTCCCGTTACAGGGCAGTCCGGGTGCCGCAGCCCTGCGTCCAGGGTATGGCCCAGGCCTTACACGTGGCCACCCCGGAACGGCAATCACAGGCATCCGCTAGACGGTCACACGGGCGTAGACCAAGGGCGCGGCCGCCTCGCTCTCGTCGACCGTCAGCAGGGCCGATCCGGCCGTGTCGCCCCGCTCGGGGAGGTCCGCGTACAGGCCGGCGAGGTGTCCCTCGGTTCCGATCCTCCAGGGCAGCCCGACGGAGTCGATGTCGTCCTGGTCCAGGACGGCGTCACCGGCCGCCAGGTCCCCGGTGGCCTTGTCCAGGGCGGCCAGGAACTTCTCCAGGCCTGCGGGGGTGGTGCGGAAGCGCAGGTAGAGGTCCTGGCCGCTGTCCGCGCTGCCGTCGCCGGGCACGACGAGGTAGGCGGCCTGCCGGGCCCCGGCCGGCACCGCGAGCCGGAAGGTCCTCAGGAGCGCGGCGCCGGGAACGCCGTGCTTCTCCTGCGGGGCCTTCGGCAGCGCCTCGTCCGTGAACCCGAAGAGCCCGAGCGGTGCCGCGAGGATCGCCCCGGCGGCCGCCAGGAACACACAGCAGGCCACCACCAGGAGCGCGACGGGCAGCCGCCGTTCGCGCTCCGGGCGCGTCATGTCCGCCATCACGGCTCCTCTCTCGTGTTCTCTCTCGTGTTCTCTCTCGTGTTTCGCTTCGTGATCTCTCCCCTGTCCTGCCCCACCGTAGGGCTGCCGCTTCGCGGTCGGACGCGGGCACCGCCTAAGGTCGTCCGGTGACGAACAGCAGCGCGACGCGTTCCCACGACCTCGACGGCATACGTCCGGCGCCGGTGTCCCCCGGGTGGCGGGACCGGCTGCGCAGGTCCGGTCACGCCGGGGCCCCGCACACCGGCGTCCGGGAACGCCTGGTCCCGCCCTTCCCCGAGCCCGCCGCCCACCTCTGGCAACTCCTGGGCCTCGGCCCGGCCCGGGCACAGCGCCTCGCGAAGGCGACGGAGTGGCTGGGCCCGCTGCTCGTCACCGCGCTGGCCGGCGCCCTCCGCTTCTGGCGCCTCGGCCGGCCGCGCGGCCTCATCTTCGACGAGACGTACTACGCCAAGGACTCCTGGGCGCTGCTGCACCTCGGGTACGAGGGCACCTGGCCGGACCGCAAGATCGCCGACCCGGAGATCCTGGCGCACCCCCAGGTGATCCCGCTCTCCGACACCGGCTCCTTCGTCGCGCACCCGCCGACGGGCAAGTGGGTGATCTCCGCCGGCGAGTGGCTGTTCGGCCTCGACCCCGTCGGCTGGCGCTTCATGACGGCGTTGCTGGGCACCCTGTCGGTGTTCATGCTGTGCCGCATCGGCCGCCGCCTGTTCCGTTCGACGTTCCTGGGCTGTCTGGCCGGGGCGCTGATGGCGGTGGACGGCCTGCACCTGGTGATGAGCCGCACCGCCCTGCTCGACCTCGTCGTCATGTTCTTCGTGCTGGCGGCGTTCGGCTGTCTGCTGATCGACCGGGACCGGGCCCGGGCCCGGCTCGCGGCGGCCCTGCCGGCCGACGCGGAGGGCCGGGTGCGCCCGGACGCCGACACCGGCGACCGGGCCGGAACGGGCCCGCGGCCCTGGCGCCTCGCGGCCGGCGTCCTCCTCGGCCTGGCCGCCTCGACCAAGTGGAACGGACTGTACGTCCTGGTCTTCTTCGTGGTCCTGACGCTGCTGTGGGACGTCGGCGCCCGCCGCGTCGCCGGGGCCCGCCATCCGTACCGGGCGGTGCTGCGCCGGGATCTCGCCGGGTCGGTCCTCTCCCTGGTGCCGACCGCCCTGGTGACCTACCTGGTGGCCTGGACCGGCTGGTTCCTGTCCGACGACGGCTGGGGCCGGCACTGGGCGGACGGCCGCGGCGGCACCTGGTCGTGGATACCGGCCCCGCTGCGCAGCTTCTGGCACTACGAGTACCTCGTGTACCAGTTCAACGTGAACCTGCACGCGCCGCACAAGTACCAGTCGAACCCCTGGAGCTGGCTGGTCCTCGGCCGTCCCGTGCTGTTCGCCTACGACTCCCCGGAGCCCGGCCAGGACGGCTGTTCCACGGCGTCCGCCTGCACCCGCACGGTCCTCGCCCTGGGCACCCCGCTGCTGTGGTGGTCGGCCTGCCTCGCCCTCGGCTACCTGCTCTACCGCTGGGCCCTGCGCCGCGACTGGCGGGCCGGCGCGATCCTCTGCGCGGTGGCGGCCGGATACCTGCCCTGGTTCCTCTACCAGGACCGTACGGTCTTCTCCTTCTACGCCGTGGTCTTCGTGCCGTACCTGTGCCTGGCCGTCGCGATGATGCTGGGTGCCGTGCTGGGCCCGCCGGGCGCGGACCGCCGGCGCCGCACCCGGGGCGCGGTGGCCGCGGGGGTGCTGGTGCTCCTCATCGCCTGGAACTTCGTCTACTTCTATCCGGTCTACACCGGGCAGACGATTCCCTACAGCGGCTGGCAGTCCAGGATGTGGCTCGACACCTGGATCTGAGTTCCGGCGCGGTGCGGCGGCCGGCGTCTCAGCGGTGTGCCGTGGCCGTGGGGCTGGGCACCGGGCCCTCCGCGCGCAGCGAGCGGTGGCCGGGGCCGGGAGCGGGGCGAGGAGTGGGCCTGCCCGCTGCCTCGGTCACCGGCTTCTTGGCGTGGTGCCGGGGCACGACGTCCTGGGGGAAGGTCAGCTGGTCGTTCATCCACTTCAGGGCGGCGGGCATCTCCCGTACCCAGGTGGGGAAGTTGTGGCTGCCGTTCTCGGGGAGGATGGAGACGACCCGCATGGGCGCCCTGACGGCCTTGATGAAGGCCTCGGTCTGCGCGTAGCCCTTCTCGCCGTGCTTGCTGTTGGCGACCAGGACGGAGACCTGGGGCACCGGCAGGTGCTTCAGCCGCCACATCAGGTCGTGACCGTCGATCCGGGCCTGGCGGCCGGGACCGCTGCCGAAGAGGTTGCCGGTGGTGGGGTCGTCCTTGACCTGGTAGTCGGGCGACAGGGCGGCGGCCGTGGTGTAGACGCCGGGGTCGCGCATGGTGAGCTGGAGGGCGCAACTGCCGCCCGAGGAGTACCCCATGACGCCCCAGGAGTTCGCGTCGTGGCCGGCCCGGTAGACGGACTTGATCGCCTCCGGGAGGTCCTTGGCGAGGAATGTCTCGGTCTGCGGTCCGCCGGGGACGTCCACGCACTCGGTGTCGCGCGGCGGGGCGACGGTGGGCCGGATCATCACCATGATCGTCGGCTGCATCTGGCCCTTGCGCTGCAGTTCGCCGGCGGTCTGCGAGACCCGCAGGTGCTGGGCGAGGTTGAAGATGCTGCCCGGGTAGCCGCTGAGCGCGACGATCACCGGGAAGCGCATGCGGTGGTACGCCTTCTGGAAGTACTGCGGCGGCAGATAGACGAAGGCCGGGTCGACCACGCCGGTGCGCCGGCCGATGATCTTCACCGACTCCACCCGGCCGACGGCTGCGGCGGGCCCGCTCGGCAGCCCGCTGACCCTGCTCAACTGCTGGTCCCCGGCGGGCTGTACGAGCGACGCCCCGCGGACGCTGCTTATGCCGTTCACCGAGCCGCCGCCGTTCCCGCCGGCCGCCTGGGTCACCCCGACCGGAGCGGTGTCGACGTTGCCGAGCAGCTCGTTCCAGGAGCCGAAGAACTGGTACGACGAGTTCACCGCGCACGCGAACGCCGCGACGATCGTCACCTGTGTCACCGCGATGCCCCCGAGCCGCCCCAGCACGTGCCACGGTCCCGGCTTGGCGAACCGCGGCCACAGCCAGACCAGCAGCGCCACACACAGGGCGGCCAGTGCCACCAGCGCGTATACGGTCGTTCGACTGGTCAAACCCATGTCACTCAGTCCCTGTTTTCCCTGCCCGTGCCTCGTTGCTTCCGCACAGGAGGAGGGCGGAAGAGCCTTCCGCGTTCCGTAACGAGGGATTCAGGAAGAAGACATGACCTGTTACGCCATGTCGGGCAAGGGGGCCGCCGTCGAGAGGTGACGGACGTCATTGACACACCGGATCACCGGAGGTTGTCATGAACACATGCAACTGACCGGGCGCCGAGCGCTTCTCGACGCCGCCCGGGTCCAGGCGGCGGCCCGCCCCGGACTGCTCCTCCACGGCCCCGCCGGCATCGGCAAGTCCACGCTCGTGGCAGCCCTCGCGGCGGACCCCGCCGCCGGCACCGTACTGCACTGCTCGCCCGCCGAGGAGGACGCCCGGCTGCCCTTCGCGGGGCTCGTCGACCTGTTCGCACGGGTCCCGGAGAACTGCCTGGAGACCCTGGCGCCGCAGCCTCGGACCGCCCTGCGGACAGCCCTGTTGCGCGGCGGCGGCCCGGCGGACGACCGCGGCCTGCTCGCCGTACGCGTCGCCGTCCTCGACGCGCTGCGCGCCCTGGCCGCCGCCGGTCCCGTCCTGCTGGTCGTCGACGGCCTGCAGTGGCTCGACGGACCGACCGCCGCGGTCCTCGCCTTCGCCGTACGCAGGCTCGACGACCCCGGCATCCGGATGCTCGCCGCCGAGCGGGTGGCGGACGGCGGCCAGCCCGAGCGGCTGCGCTGCTGCCCGCCGGGCACCGTCGAACTCCCCGTGCCGCCCCTGACGGACGGCGAGACGGCCCGCCTGGTCCGCGCCGACCTCGGCGCCGACCTGCCCCCGGGCGTGCTGCGGGCGGTCCAGCAGGCCGCCGCCGGGAACCCGTACTACGCACGGGAGTTGGGCCGCGCCGCACTGCGCGCCCCGGTGCCCGCCGGGTCCGGCACGCTGCCGCCGGTGCCTCCGGGACTGCGCACCCTCCTGCTGGAGCAGGCCCGTTCGCTCCCGGAGCCGGTACGGCGCACCCTCCTCGTGGCGAGCGCCGCCGCCCGCCCCAGCCTCACCCTGCTGCGCGCCACCGGGCTCCCGGACCCGGCCGCGGCCCTCGCGGAGACGGAACGGCTCGGCATCGCGGCGGCCGACGCCGACGGGGTCGTACGCTTCCGGCATCCCGTGCTCCGGGCCGCCGTGCACGCCGACGCCTCCGAGGACGGCCGGCGGCAGGCGCACGCGCTGCTGGCCCGCGCGGTGACCGAGCCCGTGGAGCGGGCCCGCCATCTCGCGCTCTCCCACCCGTACGAGGACGAGGCCACGGCCCGCACCCTGATGTCGGCGGCCGGGTCCGCGCGCCTCGACGGCGCCCCCGGCACCGCCTTCGAACTGGCCGTCCTCGCCGCCCGCCGCACCCCGGCCGGCCATCCGGCGGACCGCGCCGAACGGCTGCTGGCCGCCGCCGAGTACGCCTGCGACGCCGGACGCACCGAGGAGGCGGGCGAGGCCGCCGGGGCCGTGCTCGCCCGGTCGGGCTCGGCGGCGCAGCGGGTGCGGGCCCGCCTGGTCCTGCTGCGCGGCGCCGGGCAGGCGCTGGAGGGCGCCGAGGACCTGATCGCGGACGGTCTGCGGGACGCGGACGGCGATCCGCGCTCCGAGGCCCGGCTGCACCACTGGGCCGCCGTACGGGGCCTGCTGTGCGGGGAGTTGACGGAGGCGGCCGGGCATGCCCGGCGGGCCGCGCGGCAGGCGGGCGCGGCCGGCGACACCGAGACCCGGATCGACGCGCTCGCCACCCTGGCCCGGGTGCGGTCCCTGGCCGGGGACCCGGTCGCCGCCGACGCCGCACTGACGGAGGCGCTGGCCCTGGTCGGCGGCGGTTCGGCAGCGGCAGCGCCCCATAGGGGCGCGAGGCCCCATCCGATATGCGGCTGCCGCCGCGTGGGCGCGACCAGCCACGACGAAGCCGCAGCCGACAAACGGCAGATCGCGGCACCCCCAGATATCGCGGCGCTCCCAGCGGAGCGCTCCGGCGGCCCGGAGAGCCGGCGGCTGATCCGGATGCGGGCGATCCTCGCCCTGGACTCCGACCGGGTGACCGAGGCCCGCGACCAGGTCCTCCCGCTGCTCGCGGCGACCGGTGAGCCCGCGGGGGCAGAGGAGACCGTCGCGACCCTGGTGGCGCTGACCCGCATCCAGGTGCGCGCCGGGCACTGCCGGGAGGCGCTGCGCACCGCGGCCCGCTGCTCCCGGGCCCTGGCCCAGGCGGCTCCGGCCCTGTACGCGGCGGCACTCGCCGCGACCGCGGGCGCCACCGCCGACGAGGCCCGGCAGTTGGCCGCACAGGCGGTCCGCGCCTCGGAGGCGGACGGCGACCGGCTGTTCCTGCTGCGCGCGCTCGCGGTCCTCGGGCAGGCCGAACTGCTCGGCGGCGATCCGCGCGGGGCGGCCGCCGCCGTCGAGGCGCTGCAACGCGTCAGGGAACTCGGCGAGGCCATGTGCGCCGCCGACCCGCCGCTGCTGCACTGGTACGGCGACCTGGCCGAGGCCCTGGTCGCGCTGGGCGAGACGGACGCGGCGGGGGCGGTGCTCCGCGACGCCCGGGCGCGCGTGCCGCAGGGCGCGCCCGGCAGCGTACTGGCGGCCCTGGAACGGGCGGAGGGGCTGTGCGAGGCGGGCCTCGGCCGGGCGCGGGAAGGGGCGGTACGGCTGCGCACCGCCGTCGAGCGGCTGCGCCCGCTGCCGCTCCCCGTCGACCTGGTACGCACCCTGATCGCACTCGGTACGGTCGAGCGCCGCGCCCGCCGCCGGAACGCCGCCCGGGAGGCGCTCGCCGAGGCCCTGGAGACGGCGACCCGGATCGGCGCGGCCCCGCTCGCGGCCCGGGCCAGGGACGAACTGGCCCGGCTGGCGGCCGGGGAGCGCGGCGGCGAGACGGGCGCGGGCGGACCCGAACTCACGCCCGCGGAGGCGCGGATCGCCGAACTGGTCGGCGGCGGGGCGACCAACAGGGAGGTCGCCGCGGAGCTGTTCATCAGCGTCAAGACGGTGGAGGGGGCGCTGTCCCGGGTCTACCGCAAGTTCGGCGTCCGCTCCCGCACCGCGCTCGCCCACGCGATGGCGGTCGCCGTCATCGCCGCCGGCGCGGCGGTGGTGGACACCGGCGACGACGACCGGCCCGGGCCCGCCGCCCAGACGGTGGCGGTGAGTCAGGCGGCGCGTGCCCGTCTCCCCCGCCCGCTCGACACACGCCGTTGACGTGACATCCGCAGTTAACACGTAACGCAAGGGTTCCCCCGCTTACGGGGGCGGGGCCGGAGTTCCTACGGTGATCACGTTCCGTTTCCGGGACGGCTCAACTCCCCACCCCCCACTCTCCACTCCTCGGAGGACCCCAGTGAAGTCACGCCTGAAGCTGCTCGGCCTGGTCGCCGCGCCGGCCCTGGTCACGGCGGTCGTCCCCGCCGCCTTCGCGGCCGACGCCCCGCACACCGCCCGGGCCGCCGTCGCCGGCGACGTCCTGCCCGGCCTGAAGCACAACGCCGCCCGCACCGGCAAGGTGGCCGCCGGCAAGCGGATATCCGTGGCGATCAGCCTGGCTCCCCGGGGCGGTACGGCGCTCGACACCTTCGTGGCGAAGGTCAGCGACCCCCACTCGGCCTCCTACGGGCACTACCTGACGAAGAGCCAGTTCGCGGCCCGCTTCGGCCGGACCGACGCCGAGGTCAAGAAGCTGAAGGACTACCTGCGTTCGCAGGGCGTCACCGTCGGCAAGGTGCACTCCGGCAACCTGCTGGTCGACGCCAGCGGCACCGCCGCCCAGCTCCAGAAGGCCTTCGGCACCCAGCTGTCGACCTGGAAGGACGCCGCCTCGGGCCGCTCCTTCTACGCCAACGACAGCGCGCCGACGCTCCCGTCCTCCCTCGCCTCCATCGTCAGCGACGTGGCCGGCCTCAACAACCGCGTCCAGCTGCACCACCAGGCGACCCCGCACACCGTCTCCCCGCACGACGGCCCCGGCGGCGGCTACACCCCGGCCCAGCTCAAGGGCGGCTACAACGTCTCCGGCACGTACACCGGCAGCGGCCAGAAGATCGCGCTCCTGGAGTTCGACGGCTTCCAGCAGTCCAACATCACCAAGTACGACACCAACTACAGCCTCGGCTCGCCCACCCCGACCGTGTCCAAGGTGGACGGCGGCTCCGGTTCGCTCGGCGACGGCCAGGTCGAGGTCGAGCTGGACATCGAGGTCCTGCACGCGATCGCCCCGAAGGCGAACGTGACGGTCTTCGAGGGCCCCAACTCCGACGCCGGCGAGGTCGACACGTACCAGGCCATCGTCGACAGCGGCATCGCGACCACCTCGATCAGCTGGGGCGCCGCGGAGTCGGCCCGCACCACCTCCAACATCAACGCCGTGGACGCGGTCTTCAAGACGGGCGCCGCCGAGGGCCTCGGCTTCTACGCGGCCTCCGGCGACGACGGCTCCGACGACGCGGGCGACGGCGGCACCTCCGTCGACTACCCGGCCAGCGACCCGTACGTCACGGGCGTCGGCGGCACCAAGCTGACCGTCACCTCGGCCAACGCCTTCAGCAAGGAGGTGGCCTGGTCCGGCGGCGGTGGCGGCAAGTCCACCGTCTTCAAGATCCCGAGCTGGCAGACGGCCGTCCAGAAGAGCGCGGGCGGCGGCTACCGCCAGGTCCCGGACGTCTCGGCGCACGCCAACCCGAGCCCCGGTGTCTCCATCTACTCGCAGGGCTCCTGGTCCTCGGTCGGCGGCACCAGCGCGGCGGCCCCCGAGTGGGCGGCGTTCGCGGCCCTCTACAACCAGCAGGCCGCGGCGGCCGGCAAGGCCAACCTCGGCTTCGCCAACCCCGCCCTCTACACGGCGAGCGGCACCGGCTTCCACGACATCACCAGCGGCAGCAACGGCGCCTACTCCGCGGCCACCGGCTGGGACTTCACCACGGGCTGGGGCTCGTACAACGCCTCGACCCTGGCGGCGAAGCTCCTCGGCTGACGCCACGCCCCTGAGCCACCCGCCCCTGCGCGCACCGGGAACCGCCCGGCCCGCGCGGGGGCGGTCTCGTTCTCACCTGACGTCGTTCTCACCTGACGTCGTTCTCACCTGACGTCGACGAAGTCCCCGGCCGCCGTGGCCGGGCCGGTGGTGGCGGTGCCGGCGAAGACGAAGCGGAAGTAGCCGTCGGCCTTGGCCTTGGCGGTGGTCTTCAGCGCTCCGGCGCTGCCGCTGGTGACGGTCTTCAGGGTGGTGTAGGCGGAGCTGCCCTTCTTGCGGAACTGCAGCTTGACCGGCTGCCCCTGGTAGCCGGTGTAGCTGCCGCTCGACCAGCTCGCGCGGGTCAGCCTGCCGGTGACCGTGACGGTCCTGCCCTTCTTCACCGGCTCGGGCGAGGCGTTCACCGTGACCTTGGCCAGCCGCTTGACCGAGGCGGTGCCCGCGACGTCGATCTCCGTCCAGTCGTCGGTGCGGTCCTGCGCCCCGGCGAGCACGTTCCAGGTACCGGCGAGGCCGTTGTGGTCGAGGTCCCGGGCGGCGTCGACGGCGATGCTCACCTTGCAGTCGGCGGTGGTGGGGTCGGCGATGGCCGGCACCTCGCACGTACCCGCCGGGTACGCCCCCAGGATGCCGTCCTCGTCGTCGGTGTTCGGGCCGTGCCACAGGTAGGCCCAGGACGCGACGACGCCGTCCGGGTCCGTGGCCGTCCAGGTGATCGTGACGGTCTTCTTGGTGGTGAGGCCGAGCACGATGTCCTTGCCGCCGTTGACGACGACGTGCGAGAACACCGTGTCGCCGGCCGCGGCCCGGTCCGCCGCCTGGGCGGCTGCCGGAAGCAGCGACGCGGACAGGGCGGAAAGGCCGGTGGCAAGGGATACGGCGGCGACGGCCGGGCGGATGCGCATGGAGTCCCCTTTCGGGATCGACGGCTCGCCATCTCCGTACGGCGAGTCCTGATGCTGCGTCACACCGCCTAGACATGTGGGAGACCGTCACGGTTGCCCCATTGTTCCGACTGTGTTCACAGAGTCGGCCGGGTCCCGCCGCTCCGCCCCGGCCCCGCTCCGCTCCGCCCCGGCCCCGCCCCGGATCAGGATCTGCGCAGGACCCGGTTGGCTCCCGCCACGATCGTGGTCGCGAGCACCCAGCCCACGCTGACCAGGGCGACCACCACCCATTGCATGGCGCCGTGGGAGCTGTACGAGCGCTCCTGCCCGAAGTCGACCACCGGAAGCAGCAGGTCGAGGGTGTACACGGCCGGCTGGAAGTCCGGCGGTGTGCCGTCGCCGTAGGGCAGCGGCGGCCAGGTCGCGAACAGTACGCTGCCGACGGTGAAGAAGACCGCGAGCAGCAGCACCGCGCGCAGCGGCCGGTACCCGTAGCCGACGGTGAGGTCCTGCAGGAGGCTCCAGATCCGGGCGGGCCGGGCCAGGGTGGCCCGCCTGCGGCGCTGTTTGGCGAGCAGGACGAGGCGTGCGTCGGCGTCGCGGCCGTGGCGCCGGTAGTTGGCGGCCAGTTGCTCGTAGGGCTGCGGTGCGAAGCCGGCCGGGTCGCGGTCGAGCCAGGTCAGCCGCTGCCGGCCGGTCAGCGCGGGCTGGGCACTGTCGTAGGCGAGGCCCTCCAGGACCAGGGAGCCGGGCCAGCCGGCCGGGTCGTCGCGCAGCACGCCCACCCGGGTGTGGCTGAGGTCGACGATGCCGCGCGGTGCCTCGCGGGGCTTCAGTGTCAGGTCGGCGGCCGCGGACCGCCGGCAGATCAGGGCGCGCTCCCCCGCCGGGACGTCCAGCACGGCGTTCTCGAAACAGAGCTTGGCCCGTACGGTGATGCTGCTGAGGGAGATCCGGCCGTGCGCGGTCAGCCCGTCGCAGCAGTTGAACTCCGCCCCCACCTCTATGCCGTTGGCCCGCAGCGCGGCGGCTCCGGCGCGGCCGGTCAGCTCGGCGCCCTCGAAGAGGGCCGAGCCGCCGACCCGGGCGTCGCAGAGGTCCACCGTGCCCTGCGAGACGAAGCCGGCCCGGCAGTCGAGGTCGCCGCCGACATGCAGGCGGTGGGCCCTGAGCGCGGTGCCGTCCGGATGGTGCAGCCGGGCCCGCCGCAGCACGACGCTGCCCCGCACCGAGGTGTCCCGCATGTCCACGCTCCCCCGCACGGTGAGCCCGGAGCCGGCCTGTATGTCGCCGCCGACCGAGGCGCAGAGTAGCTGCAGTGCGGGTTCACCGCCGGGTGCGTCCGGGCCGGTCAGAGTGGCGTCCTCCAGGTACAGCGAACCGCCTATCGAGGCGCCGTAGAGGTTGATCGCCCCGTCGCTGGAGAACCCCCGGTCGAGGTAGAGGCCGCCGCCCACGGTCAGTTCGGGGGCCTGGAGGCAGGCCCGGTCCCCCTGGAGCCGGGCCCCGCGGAAGCCGAGCGTGTCCTGCACCCGGGAGCTCATGAGCCGGATCGGCCCGGTGCACACCAGTCCGGTCGCCGAGAGGTGCTCCTCGACGGCGAGCGACTGCGCGTCGACGGCCGCCGTGCCGTCGGGCGCGTGCACCGTCGAGCGGTCGAGCAGCAGGTGCGTACCGACGGTCAGGGAACGGAGGTTCAGGGTGCCGTCGAGGGTGCACCCCACGATCTCGCACTCCTGGCCCACCCGCGCCCCGACCGCGCTCAGCCCCGGCAGGGCGCAGTCCTTCAGCTGGAGCACGCCGAACTGCCCGCCGTCGAGGCACGGCACCTCGTCGAAGCGACAGGAGTCGAGGCGTATCGCGCCCTGGACGGCCGCCTCGGCCAGATCGAGCGTGCCGGTGATCCGGGCACCGCGCAGCCGGAGCCGGGCCAGCCGCCCCCGCACGGGACGCGGCGCGGCGACGAGCAGCCACCGCAGGGCCTCGGCCCGCACCTCCGGCACGTCCTCGCACCACTCGCCGTGCCGGTACGCCTCCCACAGCCGGCGCTCGTGCACCTCCCAGCCGTCCGGCGGGCCGTCGTCCGACACTCTGTGATCCCCCTTCACACACGTTCCCGCCGAGTTCCCGCGAGCAGCGGCGAAGCAGGACGTTGCTACCCGACGGATACGGAGATCACGCCTGTGAACCACCCTGACGGTGCGGGCCCTTGGGACTGCCGGGGCCGGGGCCGTCGCGGTCGTCTGCGGGTCCGTGGGGGCTGGTCGCGCAGTTCCTCCCCCAGCCTTCGGCCGGGGGTACCCCCAGCGCCCCTTCCGGGGCGCTGAAGTGCCGCGCCCCGCAGGGGCGCGGGGAACTGCGCGCTCAGCCACAGCGACGCCGCAGACGACCGCGACGGCCACCGTCCCACCGAGCGAGTTACCCCAAGACGCCGGCTCTGTCCGTGCTTTCCGTGTTTTGCCCCCGGCGGGTCGTTGGTCGCTGTACCTCTGGCAGCACGCGTCGAGGCAAGGGGGGACGCATGCAACGCGCTGGGCGTTGGGTCGTCGCGGTGTGCGTGGGGGCCGGTTCGTTCGTGGTCTGTCTGTGGGCGGCGCGGGCCGCGTCGTTCGGCTTCCTGCCCCGTGCGGAGGCCGACCGGTGGGTGGTGGCCACGGCGTTCGCGACGACGGTGGCCGCGCTGGTCGGGACGGCGGCCGGCTGGTGGGCGGGGGCGGGGCAGGAGGAACCCCCGGACGGCCGCCCCCCGGAAGCCGCGGACGGGGCAGGGGCAGGCCGGCGGCCGGCGGTGCGGCAGAGCGCCACGGCGTCGGACGACGCCCAGGTCACGCAGGTCGCGGGAGACCGGCGCCCCGGCTCCGGCGCCTCCGCGGAACGCCCCGGCAGGCTGGCCCAGCGCGCCAGGGCGGCGGGCCGGGCCCGGATCACCCAGGTCGGCGGGAACGACGGGACCGACGGGACGGCAGGTCCCGGGCATGGTGACCGGTAGGAGCAGGGCCGGGCGGGCGCAGGCCGCCGCGGCATCCGGGCACGGCCACGTCATCCAGATCACCGGCACCGGCAACCACGTCTGCGCGTCGGGCGTCGGGGACCCGTCGCCGGTGCTGCAGCTCCCGGCGGAGCCGGTGCATCTGGCCGGCCGGGAGAAGGAGGCCGAGGCCGTACTCGCGCTGCTCGCCCCCGCGTCCCGCGGCCGGCCCGACGCCGCCGTCTCGTTGCTCTCCGGGCTCCCCGGCATCGGCAAGACCGCCCTGGCCCTCCATGTCGCCCACCGGGCCGTGGCCCGGGGCTGGTTTCCCGGCGGCGCGGTCTTCCTGCACCTGCGGGGCTACGATCCGGCCGGGCCGGTCGGCGCCGACGAGGCGGTCGGCGCGCTGGCGCGGGCGCTGTGCGTGGACGACGCGAGGACACCGGACGAGCAGACGGGGCTCTGCCAGGCCGCGCTGAACCGGCTCGCGGACGAGGGCAGGGCGGTCCTGCTGATCGCCGACGACGCGGCCGACGCCGCACAGATCGAACGCCTCGTCCCGGCCCGCTCCGCACACCGGCTGCTGGTGACCTCCCGTCACCTGCTCACCAGTCCCGCCTTCCAGCCCCGGCTGATCGGCCTGGACGAGCTGACGCCGCAGGGCGCCGCCGACCTGGTCGCCGAGGCGCTGCGGCACGCCCGGCCCGACGATCCGCGTCCGGCGCGGGAGGCCGGCGCGCTCGCCGAACTCGCCGGACTCTGCGGGCACCATCCGCTCGCCCTGCAGATCGCCGCGTGCCTGCTCACCACCGACGCGGGCCGGTCCGTCGCCGCGCTCGCCGCCGACCTGGCCGACGCCCGGACCCGCCTCGACGTGCTGTGCTTCGAGGACGGCGGGCACACGACGGCGGTCCAGGCGGCGTTCCACCTGTCGTACCAGCGGTTGTCGCCGCCCCACCGCCAGCTGTTCCGGCAACTCGCCCTCAGTCCGGGCCCGGACATCGGCACGGACGCCGCGGCGGCACTCGCGGGACGGTCCCGGGGCCGGACCCGGGACTCGCTGGCCGCGCTCGCCCGGGCCGGGCTGCTGGCGGAGCAACCGCAGAGCTCGGGACGCTGGCGGATGCACGACCTGCTCCGTGTCTACGCGGCCGCGCTGGTCGAGAGGGACAGCCCGAAGTGGCGGAACGCGGCCTTCACGCGGCTGCTGACGCACTGTGGGCAGCTCGCGCGGGCGGCGGACGCGCATCGGCACGCCCACGACGACGAACCGTTGCCGGGAGAGTTCCCGGACCGGGCGCACGCCATGCGCTGGCTGGAGGCGGAACGGGCGAACCTGGTGGCGCTCATCGCCCGGGCCGCGGCCACCGGACATGCGCGCGCGGTGCTGGAACTGGAGGAGCACATACGTCTGTTCCTGCTGGAGCGGAGCCGGCACGCCGCCGACGCCGTGACCGCCGCGCAGCTCGCCGTCGCCTGCGCCCGCGCGATCGGCCACACCTGCTGCGAGGCCACTGCCCTGGGGCACCTCAGCCAGGCCCTCGGCGACTCGGGACGGCTCCCCGAGGCGGTGGCGGCCGCCACCGGGAGCCTGGACATCGCCCGGGCCCGCGGCGACCGGGAGCGGCAGATCACTGCACTGCTCAACCTCGGCGGCGCGCTCCGCCAGGCCGAGCGGTTCGAGGAGGCCACCGAGGCCCATACCGAGAGTCTGGCCCTCTGCGAGGAACTCGGCGACCGGGGCCGGATCGGCACGGCGCTCGTCGGTCTTGCCGACACGCTGTGCGACCGCGACGAGTACGAGGAGGCCGCCGGCCTGTTCACCGAGGCCGTACGGCACTTCGCCAAGACCGGCGACTGGCATGCCGAGGGCCTCAACCTCATTCGTCTCGGGGACACGTTGTTCGCGATGAAGAGGACCGAGGACGCCGTCGACGCGCACCGCCGCGCCCTCGCCGTCTACCAGGAGCGCGGCGACGAACACCACCAGGCCATCGCCATGCAGCACCTGTGGGCGGTGAGCGAGATGAGCCCGGAGGAGGCGGTGGACAACTACGAGAAGGTCGTGGCCATCTGCCACAAGGTGTGCGACCGCCCGCTGGAGGCCCTGGCTCTGAAGGCCCTGGCCGGCAGGCTCCAGCGGCTCGGCCGGTACGACGAGGCCGTCACGGCCCACCGCAGGGCGGCGGCCATCCACGAGGAGCGCGACGAGGAGAGCCAGCTGATCCGCGTGCTGCACGACCTGGGCACCGCCCTGTGCGCGGCCGGCCGTCTCGCCGAGGCCGTCGAGGTGCACGAACGGGAGATCGCGCTGTTCCGGACCCGCGGTGACCGGCACGAGGAGGCCGAGGCGCTGGAACGCCTCGCCGCGGCGCTGCGGCGCGGGCGCCGGCGATCGCAGGCGACGGAAGCCTCCGCGGCGGCGATCGGCCTCTACCGCGAACTGGAGGACACGTGGTGCGAGCGGAGGACACTGGGCGACGTGGGCCTGCCGGTCCGGGACACGCCACGGGCCGACCGGGTCATGGCCGATTACCACTGGGTCCTGGCCGGCCTGCCGGAGGACGACGCGCCCGGCCGGCAGAGCCGGATCCTGTTGGCCCTCATCTTCGCGCAGCGGCGGGCGTGGCGCGTCATCGGCATGTTCTGGTCGGTGGCGAGTCTGGCCAGGATCGTATGGCGGAACGACCGGGCCGCGGAGCAGTTCGTCGAGGACTCCCACCGGCTGACGAAGGCCTGGCTCCGCCTCGTCCGCCCCGACGCCGCCCTCGCCGCCCTGCGGAACCGGTACCGCCGGCCGACCGCCTGAGCCCGGCCCCCTCCCCTTCCGCCGGCGGCCTACTTGCACTCGACCCGTCCGGCCGGGGCGGTCCCGGTCGTCAGTGCCTCGCACGCCGCCTGCCAGGCGTGGCGGTCGGCCCGCAGCTGGGTGCGCAGATAGGCCGCGGTGAGGTGCCCGAGGGCGGCGACGCGCCCGGGGTTCTCGTCGGTGGTCTCGTCGGCGTCGTATCCGGAGATGCCGCCGAGCAGGTGCTCGGCGTCGAACAGGGTGAGCAGGGTCTTGGGGGTGGGAGCGAGGCGGTAGGGGTCGGCGTGCCAGTCGGGGCCGATGTCGGTGAAGTGCCGGGAGTCGTCCTTGTCGCCGACGACGACCAGGGTGGGTGTGGTCATCGTGGAGAAGTCGGTGGTGTGGAAGAACGGCACCTTGTCGGCCATCGGTCCGTTGAGGATGTCGCCGCCTGTGCCGGGCGCCGCCAGCAGTACACCCGCCTTGATCCGGGGCTCGCTCAGGTCCGCCTCCGTCCCGGTGTCGGGGTCGGTGATCCGGGCGCCCAGCAGCAGGCTCGCGGTGTGTCCGCCGAGGGAGTGCCCGGCGACCGCGATCCTGTCGTGGTCGAGGCGCCCGGCGAGCCCCGGCACGGTGTTCTCGATCTCGTCGAGCCGGTCGAGGACATGGCTCATGTCCTCGGCGCGTGAGCGCCAGAAGAAGGGGCCTCCGGGGGCACCGGCGAGTCGCCGGCCCAGGGTCCGGGAGCTGAGGTGGGTGGGCTGGACGACGGTGAATCCGGCTGCCGCCCAGAGGTTGGCGAGGGGTGCGTACCCGTTCAGCGAGGAGAGGTTGTTGGAGCCGCCGTGACCGTGTGAGAACAGGACGACGGGCAGGCCGGTCCCGGTCGCGGGCACGGAGACACGGACCTGGAGCTCCACGGGCCGTCCGGGCACGGAGAGCGTCACCGGGCTGTACGACAGCACGGGAGCGGGCGGGCCGAAGGTGCCGTTGGTGTCGGTGGTGTCGGTGGATGCACTCATGGCGAGCGGTTCCCTTCTTCGTCCTGCACATCGGCGGCCAGGCGAGCCCGGCCACGGCCAGCACAAACGGAACACTGTCCCGATTACTATCCGGAACAGCGTCCCGTTTTGTCAAGCGGCACCGGCAGAAGAGGCGTCAGCAGAGCAGAATCAAGAACCAGATCGCGCTCGCCCTCGATGGCGGGCCGGGTTCACAGGCGCACGATGACCAGGGCGGTGTCGTCGGTGGCGTCACCGGGCGGGAGCAGGTCGACGAGCACGGCGTCGGCGAGCGCTTCGGGATCGTCTGCCCGGTGGCGGACCAGGGAGTCGGCGAGCCGGGCGAGGCCGGTGTCGATGT
The DNA here is from genome assembly GCF_002217755.1 of Streptomyces hyaluromycini. Taxonomy (GTDB): domain Bacteria; phylum Actinomycetota; class Actinomycetes; order Streptomycetales; family Streptomycetaceae; genus Streptomyces; species Streptomyces hyaluromycini. The sequence continues at coordinate 961,863 of NZ_BCFL01000018.1, forward strand.
CCTCGCCGCGGCGTTCGATCAGACCGTCGGTGTAGAGCACGAGGACGGCGCCCTCGCGGAAGGCCGCGACCGCCTGGGTCCGGGGGCCGTGTTGAGGCCGGGCTGCCAGCGGCGGGTCGGTGGCCTGGTCCAGGAACTCGACGGACCCGTCCCGCTGCAGGAGTGCCGGTGGGGGGTGGCCGGCGCTGCTGTAGGTGATGGTGTCGTTCTCCCAGTCGATGAATGCCGTGGCCACGGTGGTGTTCTCGGCGCCGTCGACGGTGCGGGCGTACAGCCCGAGGACCTCCAGGGCGCGGGCAGGACCTTCGGGGACGAGGGAGGCGGCGGTGAGGGCACTGCGCAGCTGTCCCATGACGCCGGCCGCGGACAGGCCGTGGCCGACGACGTCGCCGACGGCGACGGCGATGCGGTCGCCGGGCAGGTCGACCAGGTCGTACCAGTCGCCGGCCACATTGAGGGCTTCGGCGGCGGGCCGGTAGCGGACGGCCGCCGGGTGCCGGCCGACCGGACGAGGAGCGGGCAGCATGGCTTCTTGCAGGGCGAGCGCGACTTCCCGGGCGCGGATGAGTTCGCTGACGTCCTCCAGCCGGTGCAGCAGCAGCGTCACCCGACCGTCGGCTCCGAACACGGGAATGTTGGTCACGTTGAAATACCGCTCGTGCCATACCCCGGGCTGGTCGGGGTCCTCCCTGTCGAAGCGCTGCAGCGCCACGACACTGCGCTCACCGGTCTCCACCGCCCGGCGCAGTGACGCCAGGACTCTGAGCAGGAGCGGCTCGGCGGAGTCGTTCTCGGGATTGTCCTCGGGCAGGAAGCGACCGATCACCTGCTCGCGGGGCAGGCCCCGGAGGCGCAGGAACTCCGCGTTGGCGTCCGCGAAGATCAGCTGCGGAGTCACCAGCGCCGCCGCCCCGGGAAGAGCCTGGAACACCGCCGCGTAGTCGACCGCCCGTTCTCCCATGATTTTCCCGCTTACCGCGCCGTGCTCTGTCTTTTCACGATACGACCTGCGCCGCAGGCGTGTGGGGTGCCCTGTCACAGCACGGATCGGCACTCCACGCCACCGTGGGGCCTGCCACTCGCAGGCCGAGGCGGCGAGGTTGGAGACCGTTCGCTCCGTCGGCCACACCACGCACGGCAGAGAAACCCGGAACGAAGAGGACCTGGAAATGGACCGAGTGACTTTTCAGAACAAGGGCAACACGGTGGTCGGCAACCTGTTCAGGCCGGACGGCTTCGAGCAGGGCACGGCGTACCCCGCGATCGTGGTGACCCACCCCTTCGGCGCCGTCAAGGAGCAGGTCTCCACGACGTACACGAAGCTGCTGGCCGAACAGGGATTCGTCACCCTGGTCTTCGACGCCTCCTACCAGGGTGAGAGCGGCGGCGAGCCGCACTTCTCGGAGTTCCCCTCAACGCGTGTCGAGGACATCCGCTGCGCGGTGGACTTCCTGAGCGTCCACCCCGACGTGGACCCGGAGCGCATCGGCGCCCTCGGCATCTGTGCGGGCGGCGGCTACACGGTCAACGTGTCGCAGACCGAGATGCGGATCAAGGCCGTCGCGGGCGTGAGCACCTTCGACATCGGCTCCGCGCGCCGCGACGGCGTCGGCCCCCTCGGCAGGCAGTCGGAGGAGTACCGCACCGGCCTCCTCAAGCGGTCGGGCCAGGCCCGCACGCGCGAGGCGGCCGGCGGGCAGGTCGAGATGTTCTCCCTGATCAGCGACAACCCCAGGTTCGACATGAACGACCCGTCCACCATCCCCCTGATGTACCAGGAGGGGTACACGTACTACTCCGAGATCGACCCCAACCCCCGGTTCATGGGCACGTTCGCCCTCTCCAGTCTCAGCCGGCAGATGGCGTTCTTCCCGTTCGAGGGCATCGAGCTGATCTCCCCGCGCCCGCTGCTGCTGATCGCCGGCTCGGAGGCCGACACGCTCTACATGAGCCAGGACGCCATCGGGCGGGCGAAGGAGCCGAAGGAGCTCGTCGTCCTCGACGGCGCCAGTCACATCGACCTGTACTGGAGGCCCGAGTACGTCCCGCAGGTCGCCGGCAAGCTCGCCGAGTTCTTCAGGAAGCACCTGTCAGCCCTGTGAGCGAGGCGGGGCGCACGCCGACGGCTCGTCCGGTGCGGTCGCCGGCCGTGCCTCCCGGGGCGGCCGGGTGCCGTGCTCGACCGGCCTGTCCGCGGTCAGGTCCAGGAGGACGAGCGCGTCATGGGCCGGGGTGCCGGGCTCGGCGTGGTAGGTGACCAGGCGGTGACCGGGAGTGCCCTCCAGGTGCATCCCCTGGTAGCCGAGAGTGAGGGTTCCGACGTCGGGGTGGTGGTAGGTCTTGCGGCCGAACGCATGCGCCTTGACGTCGTAACGCTCCCACAGGCGGGCGAAGTCCGGGCTCTTGAGCAGGAGTTCGCCGACGAGCGCGGCAAGGTCGGGTGCGTCGGGGTCGGTGCCGGCCAGGGCGCGGAGGCGGGCGACGCAGCCGCGCAGGGTGTGCTCCCGGTCGGCGAAGAGTTCGCGGGCGGCGGGGTGCAGGAAGGCGTAGCGGGCGAGGTTGCGCTGTGTGACCGGCCAGTCCTCGATGCCCGCGAACAACGCCAGCCCGGCGGGGTTCCAGGCCAGCAGGTCGTTGGTGCGGCCGGCGACGTACGCGGGGCCCGGGCGAAGGCTCTCCAGCAGTAGCGTGACGGCGGGCCGCACGGTCCTGCCGGGCGCGACGGGAGGTTCGGGCGCTGTCCTGGCGGCACGGACGGCGAGGCTGCGCAGGTGCTCGCGTTCGTCCTCCATGAGCAGGAGGACGCGGGCGAGTGCGTCGATGACGGACGGGCTGGGACGGGTCTCCCTGCCGCGCTCCAGCCGGGCGTAGTAGTCGATGCTGACCCCGGCCAGGGTGGCCAGCTCCTCGCGGCGCAGCCCCGGGGTGCGGCGCAGTCCGGCGCCGGGGGACAGTCCCGCCTCGGCGGGGGTCACCTGGGCCCGGCGAGCCCGCAGGTAGCGCCCCAGCTCGGTGCCGCCACCGGCAGGCTGCTGCTGCTGCTCACGTGTCATACCGTCCAGTCTGCCGGGCCTGTGACCTGCGCGGCAGGCGCGTGGGGTGCCCTGTCACAGCACGGAACGCCACTGCCGGGCACGACGCGGCCTGCCACGCGGCGCAGCGGGCGGGCAGGCTGGGCCAGGTCGCGGGTCTCCCTTTCGCCGGCCCCGTGGCCCGGAACTCCGTCCCCCCTCAGATTCAGGCGAGATCGGAAAGATTCTCATGCGAGCAACAGTGATGTACGGCGCCCGCGACGTCCGCGTGGAGGACGTCCCGGACCCGAGGATCCAGCACCCCACCGACGCGGTCGTCCGGGTGGTCCTGGCCTGTGTCTGCGGCAGCGACCTGTGGCCGTACGCCTCCATGCCGGCCACGGAAGAGGGCCGGCGCATGGGACACGAGTTCCTCGGCATCGTGGAGGAGACCGGCTCCGAGGTGTCCGGGGTGAAGGCCGGTGACCTGGTGGTCGCGCCCTTCCTGTGGGCGGACAACACCTGCGTCTTCTGCAGGGAAGGTCTGCACGTGGTCTGTCCGCACGGCGGCCAGTGGGGCCCGAACGGGGTCGACGGCGGCCAGGGCGAGGCGGTCCGCGTCCCACAGGCCCAGGGCACCCTGGTCAGGCTTCCGGTGGCCGAGGACTCCGCCCTCCTGCCCTCCCTGCTGAGCCTCTCCGACGTGCTGTGCACCGGCCACCACAGCGCGGTCAAGGCAGGAGTCGACGAGCGCACCACCGTCACCGTGATCGGCGACGGCGCGGTCGGCCTGTCCGCCGTCCTGGCCGCCAGGCGGCTCGGAGCCGAGCGGATCATCCTGATGGGCCGGCACAAGGACCGCACCGACCTGGGCGTCGAGTTCGGGGCCACCGAGGTCGTCGCCGAGCGCGGCGAGGAAGGCATCGCCCGGGTGCGGGAACTGACCGGCGGCATGGGCACCCACGCCGTGCTCGAATGCGTCGGCGCGCTGTCGGCCCTGGAGACGGGCCTCGGCGTGGTCCGGCCCGGCGGCGCGATCAGCCGGGTCGGCGTGCCGCAGTACGGCGAGATCCCCTTCGGGTTCCTGGACTTCGCGAAGAACGTCACCCTCACCGGCGGCGTGGCCCCGGCCCGCGCCTACATGGAGGAACTGCTGCCCGACATCCTGGAGGGGAGGATCGAGCCGGGCCGCGTCTTCGACCGCACCGTGGACCTGGACGGCACCCCCGACGCCTACCGCGCGATGGCCGGCCGGGAGGCGCTGAAGGTCCTGATCAAGCCCTGACGGACGGGGGTCAGCCCTGCTGCTCGCCGGCGGATCGCGCGGCGGCCCCGGCGCCGGCCCCGTCGAGGAGGAGCATCTTGTCGTGGTCGGGGGTGCCGGGTTCGGCGAAGAACACGACGAGGCGGTCGCCGGGGGTGCCGTCGAGCTGCATGGACTGGTAGCCGAGGGTGAGGTCGCCGGCCTCCGGGTGGCGGAAGGTCTTGTCGCCGCGCGGGTGCGGCTGCACGTCGTAGTCCGTCCAACGGCGCACGAACTCCGGGCTTTCCCGCATGAGTTCGTCGATGAGCGGGGCCAGGCCGGGCGTGTCCGGTTCGGTGCCGGCCAGGGCGCGGACGCGGCCGACGCAGGTGCGGACCTGCTCGTCCCAGTCGGCGAACAGCTTCGGCGCGTGCGGGTCCAGGAAGAGGTAGCGCAGGGCGTTGCGCCGCTCTGCCGGCCACTCCTGCGTCCCCGCGAACAGGCGGACCGAGCCGGGGTTGCCGGCGAGGATGTCCATGGTGCGGCTGATCACGTACGCGGGGTTGGGCCGCAGGCTCTCCAGCATCAGCTCGATGCCGGGCCGCACGGTCCGTTCGGATGCGGCCGGCGGTCCCGGCGCGGACCTTCTGTCGGCCCGCTCGGCGAGATCGCGCAGATGCCGGTGCTCGTGCGCGTCCAGCCGGAGGGCACGGGCGAGGGCGTCGACGACGGCAGGACTGGGGTTGGTCTCCTGGCCGCGCTCCAAGCGCGCGTAGTAGTCGATGCTGATCCCGGCCAGCGTGGCCAGCTCCTCGCGGCGCAGCCCCGGCGTGCGCCGCAGCCCGGCGCCCGTCGCCAGACCGACGTCCTTGGGCGTCACCCGGCTCCGGCGGGTGCGAAGGAAGACTCCCAGCCCGCTGCCGCCGGCGTTCCGCTGCTCACGCGCCATGTGGTCCAGTATGCAGCCGGAGTCATCGCCCGATCTGCCGTCCTCTCCGGTGTTCAGGCCGGCGGTCCGGACGGTGTACACGGTCCGGACCCGGGCGCTCCGCCTGCTCGCGCGCCGACGGGGATGCGTCGTCAGGAAGCCTGCCGGCTGCCCTGCTCCGACGCGGTGACGTTCCGGCGGGAGCCGGTCTTCTTCCGCTCCTCCAGATGGGCGTATCCCATCAGGCCGACCAGGATCGCCAGGAGCACGGCCGAGGAGCCGGCCGTTCCGAGGTCGAGCCCGCCCTTGGCGACGGGTTTGGTGAGAAAGTCACCGGCCGTGGCCCCGAGCGGCCGGGTGAGGACGAAGGCGACCCAGAACAGTACGACGTTGGGCACCGCGGGCACCCGCATCAGGACCAGCAGCACGGCGAGCAGTCCGGAGATCAGGAGGGCGCCGCCCGCGTAACCGAGTCCGGAGCTGTCGGACAGGAAGTCGCCCATCGAGGTGCCCAGGGTGTTGGAGACCAGGATCGCCGACCAGAACAGCGCCTCCCCGCGGAAGGAGACGATGTCGCGGATGACGAAGGTCATCCCGGTGTACTTCCAGACGGCGAAGATGGCGATCAGGATCGAGACCAGGATCGCGGCGCCGACGGGGTATCCCAGTCCGAGGCCCTGTGGCCCCCAGCCGAGCGACGAGGCTCCGCCGGAGAGGTAGCTCGTGTCACGGTTCATGAAGTCGGACATGGTGGTCCCGGCCATGCTGGTGGACAGGATGACCGTCCAGTAGAAGAACGGGTTGTAGCGCAGGGACCTGAGCTGGACGACCAGTGTGACCACGAAGATGAGGAAGAGCAGGACCGTCGTGACGAAGTAGCCGAGCTTGAGCGTCTGGGCGAACAGGTCACCGGCAGTCTCGCCGAGGGTCGTGGCGGCGGTCTTCATGACCCAGAAAGCCAGGGTCACCTCCGGCAGTTTCTTCATCACGGACCTGCCGGTGCCGGTGACATCCGGCTCGGTGAGGACTTCGGTTTCGTTCAAGGTCGGACTCCTTGTCGTCATGGCGCCGGGTCACCTGCCCAAACCCGTCTTCGCCACGGCTCACGGTTTGTCGCCCGCCAGACAACCGGCGCGGGATAAGTCATGTGCCACTCGCGGGGTGAAGCTTCCGTGAAGCAGCCCTGTCAGACCGCTGTGCCGCCCTGCGGGGACGGAAGGGACGGTGAGGACGGTGCGGGACGGGCGGGCCCCACGCTCACATCGGCACTACGGGTATGCGCAGGGTGAACGTGGCGCCGTTGCCCGGTCCGGGCGACGACGCGGTGACGTCTCCGCCGTGGGCGCGGGCGATGCCCCGGGCGATGGTCAGTCCGATGCCGCTGCCGCCGGCCGGAGCGGGCCGGCCAGGGTGCTCAAGGCGTTCGAAGCGGCTGAAGATCCGGTTCAGGTCGCCGGCGGTGATGCCGAGGCCGTCGTCCGTGACGAGGACGAGGACGTCGGGTGGCGCGTCCGGGCCGGTGCCCGCGTCGCTGCGGACGGAGATCGATACGTGCCCGTCGTGGTCGCACGCGGCCAGGGCGTTGCCGAGCAGGTTCACGAGTACCTGGGCGATGCGGTCGGGGTCGCAGGAGGCGACGGCCGGGGTGTCCGCCGCGATGGTGAGGGCGACCCGCTGATCGTCGTACTGGGGGCGCAGTCGTTCGGCGGTAGCCCGGGCCAGTGCGGCGACGTCGGAGGGCTTGCGGTGGAGGGCGAAGGCTCCCTCCTCCACCCGGGACAGGCTGGACAGGTCGGAGGCCAGCCGGCGCAGCCGGTCCAGATCGTCGGTGAGCGAGGCGAACATCGCGTCGTCCGGCGCGAAGATGCCGTCGGCCATGCCCTCGATCTGGCCGCGCAGGATGGTGATGGGGGTCTTCATCTCGTGGGCGACCTCGGAGACCAGCCGGGCGCGGCGCCGCTCGGTGTCCGCGAGTGCGGCCGCCAGCGTGTTCACGTCCGCGACCAGCGCGGCGAGGCCCGGTTCGCTGGGCAGGTCGAGGACGTGGTCGTAGCGTCCCTCGGCGAGCCGGTGGGTGGCGGCTCGCACGGTGTCCAGGGGGCGCACCAGGAACCGGGACATCACGACCGCCGCGACGACGGCCGCGGCCGCCCCGCTCCACAGGCCCATCGCGTCGGGGTCCAGGTAGTCGTGTGCGGGGCCGTTCATCAGTTCCCTGGTTCCCGACATCGCCCCGACCGCCACGAGCACGACCGTGACATGGGAGAGCACCAGGCGGGTGCGCAGCGACAGGCGGGCGTGGAACCTGCGCCACCGGGTCCGCCACCGGGCCGGTCGCACGGGGTTCACGTCCTTCCGCCGCGCGGGTGATCACGGCCGACGAACCGGTAGCCGACGTTGCGGACGGTACCCACGAACCGGGGCGCGTTGGCGTCGTCGCAGAGCGCGCGGCGCAGCGTCCGGATGTGCACGTCCACGACTCGTTCGTCGCCGAAGAAGTCCTCGCCCCACACCTGGGCCAGCAGACCGCGCCGGGTGAACACCCGGCCGGGGGCGCGGGCCATGGCGATCAGCAGGTCGAAGTCGAGGGCGGACAGCTCCGCCGTCCGATCGCCGTCGACCAGGACGGTCCGGGTACTCGGGTCGATGGTCAGACCCTCGAAGTTCAGGGTGCCGTCGGCCGCGTCCTGTTCCGCTCCGGGCCCGCTCTCGGCGCGCCGCAGGATGGCCCGGACGCGCAGCGCCAGCTCGCGCGGGCTGAACGGCTTGGTGACGTAGTCGTCGCTGCCGGTGGTGAAGCCGATGAGCCGGTCCACCTCTTCGTCCCTGGCGGTGAGCATGATCACGGGGACCTGGCTGGACTGCCGGATCCGGCGCAGTACCTGGAAGCCGTCCAGTCCGGGCAGCATCACGTCCAGCACGACCAGATCAGGCCGGTCGCGGGTGACCGCCTGCAGGCCGGAGGGTCCGTCCGGGGCCTCCAGGACCTCGAACCCGTCCGCCTCCAGATAACCGCGTACGGTCATGCGGATCTTGGGCTCGTCATCGACGACCAGAACCCGTTGCGTACTCATCGTGCTCGCTTTCGCTTTCGGTCTCGGCTTTCGGTCTCAGGTGCGGGGTCCGGTACGGATGCGGAGCGTCCGGCGGCCTGGAGGCGGAGGTCGTCGAATCGGTCCAGCGTACGGCGGACGTCGTGACGCGGCCGGGTGAGCGGGCCGGCTGTCACGGCCCGCTCCTGCGGTGGCGAGGGTGCTCGCAGGTGGGGGAAGGGCGTGGCACGGGTGATCTGGAGTACGCCTGCGAGGGCGATCGCCCAGCAGGCCAGTCCGGCGAGTGCGGTAACCGGGGTGAGCCCGGGGGCCTCGCCGAGCAGGCCGATCCCGATCGCGACGGCGACGAACGGGTCGACCACGGTCAGGCAGCCGACCGTGACCTCCGGCGGCCCCGACGCCTGGGCTTTCTGGACGAGCCAGAAGCCCGCGAGAACGGTCAGGGCCAGAGCCGCGAGCGTGCCGCACAGCACGGGACTCACGCCGGAGGTCGTGAACTCCTCGCCCGCCGCCCGGATCAGTACCGACATGCAGCCGTACGAGCTGCCCGCGCCGACGGCCGCCGCCAGGCACCGCCGCCGGCCGCGCAGCACCCCTGCGAGTGCGGTGCAGCCGGTCACCATCGCCAGGACCAGCAGCCCCGCCCGCACCTGGGCGGTCGCCGAGACGGAGGTGGCAACGGTGATCCGCGCGGCCAGCGTCGCGAAAGCCCCCGTCCCGAGGACCACCGCCAGCAGCGCGATCCCCGTGGCCGCGCCGAGCCGGGCCCGGCGCGCCCGCAGCCCCCAGAGCACGCTCACCACGACCCCGGTCACGCCCAGCGGTTGCACGACCGTCACCGGAGCCAGCCGCAGAGCGGTCACGTGCAGGCCCGCACCGGACGCCATCAGGACCAGCCCGGCAAGCCAGCGCGGCCGCCGGACCACGGACTTTCGCGGGCCGACGGCGGCACCGCGCGGCGGCTGGTGCAGAGCCTGGTGCTGGAGCCGTGCGCCCGCCGCGTAACCGCACGCGTCCAGAACCGCCAGAACCATGGCGAGCACGATCACGGCCGGCTCCGTCCATCGTGCCGCACCCCGGCCGTCGCGAAGGCCGTGAGGGCAGCCGTCGTCGGACGCCCCGGATCACGGTGACCGGCAGCGGCCGGCAGCGAATGGAGACTCTGCATGCCCGTCACACAACGCGGACCCGATAAGGCGGACACCACTCGCCGTATGAAGCTTCCATGAAGCCACCGCTCGCCTCCGGAGCGGGCGCTCGTCTCCGGAGCGGCCATGCCGGCAAGCCTCCCTGGGGCCTCCTGGGGTCTCCCTGGGTCTCCCTGGGTCTCCCTGGGTCTCCTTGGGTCTCCTTGGGGAAAACCAGACCTGCTTGGTGAAGCCCCGACCGCCCATTCCGGGTGTGTTCACAGCTGCGCCGGTTCCGGTACACAGGGCGCGACTCTGATGAGCCCGGCACCCGCAGCACGCTCCGAACACCCGGGAGAGATCAGATGTCCAGACGTTACGTCAGACCCGCAGCCTTCCTCGCCGCCACCGGAGTCCTGGCCGGAGTGACCGCCGCCCAGCCCTCCGCGTTCGCCGCCTCCCCCCACCCGGCGGCCGCCGCCAAGCACGTTCTGCTGATCTCCGTCGACGGGCTGCACCAGTCGGACCTGACCTGGTACATCGCCGGACACCCGAAGTCCGCGCTGGCCCGGCTGGTCGGCGGCGGCGTGGAGTACACCCACGCCAGCACCACCACGCCGTCCGACTCCTTCCCCGGCATGGTCGCCCAGGCGACCGGCGGCAGCCCCGGCACCACGGGCGTCTACTACGACGACACCTACAACGCCGCGCTTCTCCCGGCGGGAACCACCAGTTGCAAGGGCGTCAAGCCCGGGGTCGAGGTGGACCTCACCGAGGACCTGGACAAGAACCAGGCCTCCATCGACGCCGGTCAGGGCCTCGCGGGCCTGCCGGACAGCATCCTGTCGATGACCGGCCGGCCGGAGAGCCTGATCAACGCGTCGAAGCTGCCCGTCGACCCGAAGACCTGCAAGCCGGTCTACCCGCACTCGTACCTCAAGGTGAACACGATCTTCGAGGTGGCCCGCCAGGCCGGTCTGCGCACCGCCTGGTCGGACAAGCACGCCGCCTACGAGATCCTCGACGGCCCCTCGGGCACCGGCGTCCAGGACCTGTTCACCCCGGAGATCAACAGCGACGCCCTCGGCTACGCCGCCGGTGACGACTGGACCAAGGACAACAAGGCCACCGAGCAGTACGACGGCTACAAGGTGAAGGCCGTCCTCAACGAGATCGACGGCTACGACCACAGCCGCACCCACAAGGTCGGCACCCCGGCGATCTTCGGCCTCAACTTCCAGTCGGTCTCCACCGCGCAGAAGCTGCCCGCCTCCGACGGCCTCACCGGCGGCTACACCGCCAAGAACGTCCCGGGCCCGCTGCTGGTGAAGAACCTGGACTTCGTCAACACGGAGATCGGCGCCCTGACCGCCGAGATCCGCAAGCGGCACCTCTCCGGCAGCACCGCCGTCATCCTCTCCGCCAAGCACGGCCAGTCGCCCACCGACCCCGCCGCGCTCACCCGCGTCGACGACGGCCCGCTGCTGGACGGCCTCAACGCCGCCTGGAAGAAGCTGCACCCCGGCGCCGCCGACCTGGTGACGCACGCGGTGGACGACGACGCCATGCTGCTCTGGCTCTCGGACCGCTCCGCGGCCGCCACCGCCTTCGCCAAGAAGTACCTGCTCGCGCAGAGCGGCACGGGCACCGACATCAACGCCGCGCCCAAGGCCTACACCCACAGCGGGCTCAGCAAGGTCTACGCCGGCAAGGCCGCGGCCGGCTACTTCCACGTCAAGGCCGGCGACGCCCGGGTCCCCGACCTCTTCGGTGTCGCGCAGTACGGCGTCGTCTACACCGGCGGCACCAAGAAGATCGCCGAGCACGGCGGCGGCCACTCCGACGACCTCGACGTCCCCCTCGTCGTGTCCGGCGCCTACGTCCCGGACGGCGTGCGCGACTCCGCGCACGTGCAGACCAAGCAGATCGCACCGACGATCCTGAGCCTGCTCGGTCTCGACCCCCGCTCCCTCAAGGCCGTCCGCGAGGAGCACACCGCCGTACTGCCGGTCCGCTGACCCGTCCGGTGCGCCCCGGCCGCACACCGCGGGGCGCACCGGCCGCGATCCCACCACCCGACCGCCCCGCCACAGCCGACGCCCCCGGTGCGCCGCGCCGGGGGCCGGTCAGCCGGGTGATTGGCGATCAGCTCGCCATGGGCATGAATCGGATACGGGCGTACGGCCGCGCCACCCCGCGGCCGATCCGGTCCCCGATCCGACTTCCCTGTTCCGCGGCGGTACGGAGAGACGCCATGAGCACAACCCATGAAATGCAGCTGGTCAACACGTTGGCATCGGGCGCCGAGGAATGGTTCTGCCCAAGTTGCCGGCGACGGATACTGATGCAGTGGCCGCCCCAGTACGAGCTGGTGGTGCTGGAGCGCGGCGACGAGACCGTCACCCATGCGGGAGGCAAGGGCGGCCTGTCGATCGTACGGACCGAAGTGCCCACCGCCCCGACCGCCTCGACCGTCCCGCAGCCGTTGGCCATGCCTTCCGGGCCGGGACCGGAGGACAGCCGCTGGCTGCGGGAGATCGGCATCGCCTGGGACGACGAGGCGGGCCCGGACTCGGACTCCGCCGCGTGAGGCGTGAGGCGTGGTCCGGTGCCCGTCACCGTCACAGGCTGAGCACGAGCCCGTCCACGGTGGCCGCCAGCGCGCTCGGGTGCAGCCCGCCGGGTTCGCGCAGGCTGACCGCGACGCCCAGGCTGTGGGTGCCGGGCGGCAGACCGGGCAACGGCAGCCGGATGACGGGGTGTCCGGCGACCATCACACCCCGGCCGTCGGCCAGCATCCGCCGTCCGGCGTCGGTCAGGGTCTCGGTGACGGCCGCGTAGTACGCGAAACGCCGCTCCGGGCCACCGGACGGCGGCAGTTCGAGCGTGACGTCCATGGCGAACGGCGCCCACGCCCGTACGGTGCCGCCGTCCCCGACCGACAGCCGGGGCTCGGCCAGGACGACCGTCGGCGGCACGGGGCGAGCCCCGGGCTCGTCGGCTGCCGCTGCCGCTGCCACCGGCTCCCGCTCCGGCTCGGGCTCCGGCTCCGGCTCCGGCTCCGGCTCCGGCTCCGGCTGTGCGTCGGCCTCCGGCGGGGCCGGCCGGCCCAGGACGCAGGCCAGCAGCGCCTGGGCGTCCCACTCGGGCCAGTGCCGGGTCTCCCCGGTGCGTACTCTGCGGATCTCCGTCGCGCGGACCCGGCCCCGGTCGAGCCGGACCCGCAGGACGAAGCTCTCGTACTCCGCCTCGTCGGCCGGCTCCGGCTCCGGCCCGGGTTCCGCCACAGCGAGTTCCGCCGCGTTCTTGCGCCATCGCTCGGCCCGGCTCACGGACATGCCGTGCAGGCCGTGCACGGCGGCGAGCACCTCGTCCGTGGATGCGGCGGACAGTGCGGCGCAGGTACGTATTCCGGCGGCGGCCAGTCTGCGCGCGGTGGCCGCGCCGACACCGTCGATGCGGGTCAGCTCTTCGGTCACGGCTAGTCGATGACCTCGATCACCGGCAGCGTGGTGAACGCTCCGATGCTGTTGACACCGGGGAACTGGACCATGGCCGAGACCTGGTAGAGCCCGGGCGCCAACGTGTTGGCCGGCAGAGTCACTTCGGTCTCGGCGCCGCTGTGCACCACCCGCGGATGCTTCGGCAGCGGGCCCGTGATCAACGGGCGCTCGACAAACCGCGTGACGTTGCCGGTGCCCGAGAGCGAGGCGAAGGCGTAGGTCACCCGGTACTTCGCCGTGATCGCCAGTGCCAGTGCGGACCCGCGCGCCTCGAAGGTCACGCTGACCGTGATCGGCAGGGAAGCGGTGAGTATCAGGCTGGACGGAGTGGCGTCGTTGTCCTTCACCTGGATGTTCCTGGCGTCGACTCCGAAGCCGGGGTCGTTGAGGTCGGGCTGTCCGGACATGCTGGTCTCCTCCTGACGCGTGAGCGGTCGGCTCGGTGGCGGGGTGCCACCGGCCATGGCACCGGTTATGCCGGACGCCGCTTAACGGCCTCGCCGGGCACCGCTTAATCGCGCGGCCCGGCGCGTTAAGCCAGGCGTCGAACGACGCTCACACCGGAAGGTCGGCGCGGAGCCGGTCGTACAGTGCCGCCGTCTCGCGCTGTGGCGGTATGCCGAGTTCGGCCCGCAGGGCCTTGGCGCAGGAGCGGAACTGGAGGATGGCCAGGTGGGGTTGGCCGATCCGGCTCAGGCAGCGCATCAGGCGGCGGTGGGCGCTCTCCCGGCACGGGTCCAGCTCGACCAGCCGGCGGCAGAGCTCGGCGCAGGGGACGTAACGTCCGGTGGTGAAGTGCAGTTCGCTGAGCCGGGCGAGGGCGTCGAGGTGGGCCAGGCGCAGCCGCTCCCGGTAGAGGGCGCTCCACTCCTCGTACGGGGATTCGGCGAGGAACTCGCCCCGGTAGAGGGCGAGCGCCTGCTCGTAGTCCGTCACCGCGACGGTCTTGTCGCCGCGGTCCTCCGCGTCCCGGGCGGTGCACAGCCGCAGCTCGAACTCGTCGGAGTCCAGCCACAGGCCGAGGCGCGGGCAGAGCCGGTAGGTGCCGCAGCTGAAGACGACCACGGGATCGCCGGTGGCGGTGCGCAGGGTCTGGCGCAGCTGGTGCAGTGCGACACCGAGGCTGTTGCGGGCGGCCTCGGGGGCGGAGTCCGGCCAGAAGGCACCCATGAGGGCCTCCCGGTGCGGCCAGGGGTCGCGGTGAGTGGCCAGGAAGGCGAGCAGTGAGCGGGTCCGGTGGCCGTTCCAGCCCTCGGCGGGGACGCCGTCGACGCTGACGTTGAGCGAGCCGAGCAGGGCGATCGCCAGCTGCGGCGCAGGGTGCGCGGCAGGCCCGGCCGGGTCGGGGGACCGTTGCGGTTCCGGGGACCGTTGCGGTTCCGGGGACCGTTGCGGTTCCGGGGCGCGCCGGGTGTGGCGCAGCCGCCCCCACAGCCGGGGGCCGGGGTCGGCGCGGGCCGCGTCGTCCGATGTGCGCGGTGGGGGCCGGTCCGCGTCCGGCGACCCGGCCTGCCGGAACCAGTCGGCGGCGGCCTCATGGTCCCCGGCCAGCAGGGCCAGGCGTCCCTGGCGCAGCTGGGCGGCCCGCAGGTGGGTCGCCAGCCCTGCGGAGGCGGCCAGCATCGCCGCGGTACGGGCATGGGCGGCGGCGGTCGCCAGGTCGCCGGTGTCGGCGGCGGCGTCGCTCGCCTCCAGCAGCTCACGGCAGAGACGGTCGTTCGGGACTCCGGGCAGTGGTGGTTGCAGCGGCGGCTGCGGCGCGGATGAGTTGCTGTGACCAGGCATGACGTCTCCCCCTGCGGTTCTGCCTGGCGTCCACTCAAGGGCGGTGGTTTGGGCGTGTCAATCCGCATTTCGGTGTAGCGACCGGCGGCGCCCGCAGGCCGTCGGGACCGGAATCCGCCCCGCGGCCGGACGGCCTTGCCTAGGGCCTGTCTGACAATTCCCGTCGTCGCCCGGAGGGCGGCCTCGCGGCGTCAGGTGCGTGCTCTCGGCGTGCCGGGCGTAGGCCCTCGTACTGGACGTACTTGGGTCTGCGCCCGGTGCGGCGAGAGTGCGTGCATGGCGTCGCGAGGCAGACGGGAATTGTCAGACAGGCCCTAGCATGCCGAGCGAGCCCATCGACGAAGGGAAACCCGTGGCGGACCAGCACACCGGCGGCAGGCCACCGGCCCTGCGGCCGGCGGTGGAATCGATGACTCTCCTGGCGGCCGCCGTCATCGTCCACGACAAGGAGAACAACCGGATCGTCCTCCTCCAGCGGGGCCCGGGCGCCAAGTACGGGAACGGGCTGTGGGACCTTCCGGTCGGCAAGAGCGACCCCGGCGAGCCCGTCACCGAAACGGCCGTGCGTGAACTACGGGAGGAGACCGGGCTGGTCGTCGACCCGAAGTCGCTGCGCGTCGCCCACCTCATCCACGGCGCCTGGGGCGTCGAGGCGCCGGGCGGCTTCCTCACCGTCGTCTTCGCCACCCACGAGTGGACCGGCGAGCCGGTCAACGCCGAACCGGCCAAGCACGCGCAGGTCCGCTGGACCGGCACCGGCGCCATCCCGGCGGCCATCGTGCCGACGACGGGCATCGCCCTCGGCCACTATCTGAGCGACGGCACCCAACTGTCGATCGCCGGCTTCGGCGCCGCCGGGTAGGCCCTGCCGTCGAGTCCCTCTTCGCCGGTCAAGAGGCGAGCTCGTCCACCGGACTGCGCGTGGACCCTGGCCGCAGTCTGTCGATCGGGTCAGCCGAGGACGTAGGCAGCGAGGGCGGCGACCAGCCGTCGGTGCGGCGATCGGCGCCTCCGGATCGAGCGTTTCGCAGGCGGTCATTCGTCGGTGTCGAGGCCGTCGATCAGGCGGCCGAGGAAGCGGGTGAACGTGGCTTCGGGGGTGAGGGGGCGTCCGGGTGAGGAGAGGGCTTCGGCCAGCTCCGGGTGGTGGCCGTCCGTTGCGACAGCGGCCAGGTAGCGGGCTTCGGCCGCGGCCCGGTCGGGTGACTGTGCGGCTGCGGCCTGCGCGATCTCGTAGGCGACGTGCCCTGCCACGAACGCGGTGAGCTGGGCGAAGATCTCCAGGTTCGCCGCGCCGTCCAGTCCGGCGGGCCGCAGGGCGGCAAGTGCTCGTTCCAGGAAGGCCAGGGTGTTGGGGCCGAGTGTCCGGCGGGTGGAGAGGGCACCGGGCAGCCAGGGGTGCCGCAGCATCAGGGCGCGCTGGAGATGGGCGATGGTTTTCAGGTCGGCGCGCCAGTCGCCGGTGGGTGCGTCCGTCGTCGGCAGTTCGGCGCTGACGTGGTCGACCATCAGTTCCAGCAGCGTCTCCTTGTCGGGGGCGTAGCTGTAGAGCGACATGACACCGGCTCCGACCTGTGAGGCGACCCGCCGCATGGTGACCGCGTCAAGCCCTTCGGCATCCGCCAGGGCGACGGCCGCCACCGTGATCGCCTCGCGGCTGAAGGCGGGCCTGCGCCCCCTGCGGGGCCCCGTGGGGCCCAGCCAGAGCTGTTGGGGGTCGACACCCCTGGCACCGGACGCTCCATCACGGGTCACGATCTTCGCAGTCCCCTTCTCTCTTTCTCTCTGCTGCGGCCCTTGCGAGAGCCATCCAAGCATCCACCATTCTCGTACGTCGTACGATGAGAGCGGTCTGTTGCTGCTCCCCCGGCGTGCCAAGGCTGCGCAACCCTCCGGTGTTCAGCAGCCCGACGCACAGACAGCGGGCCCGCCGAACGAAGCGGGATACAGGGGCAGATCAAGACGGCGGGGGTGACATCGCCATCCGCCACGACTCCTCTTCGCCGGCACCGGCAGGGTCACGCAGCGGCCGCAGCCCGCCGTGCCGTGGTCCTCGCTCTCGCGGGTCTGCCCGCGGTCATGGCCTCTGGGTGGCCCGGTGCACGAAAGCGGGCGGCAGGTTCGCCCACACCGTCTTCGAGCGTTCCAACCGGTCGAAACGGCGGGCCAGTTCGGCGGTGAGTTGACGGGCGGGCGGGGTCCAGGCCGCGTGCAGGTAGGCGAAGGTGGTGAACCGGCCGCCGGGCGCGAGGACTTCGGTCACGGCATCCAGGATGCGCCCGCGCTGGTTCTGCGGCATGACCGTCCACGGCAGCCCGGAGACCACCGCGTCGACCGGTTCACCCACCGCGGCGGCCAGTTCGGCCGCCGACCCCTGCACCACGGTCAGCCGTCTGTCGCGCCGGGTGGCCGTCAGCCGGCCGGCGAGCACCGGGTTGAGTTCGACGGCGACGAGCCGTGCGCCGGAGGCGAGCCGGGCGAGGATCGCGTCGGTGAACACCCCGGTCCCCGGGCCGAGCTCGGCAACGGTGCGGGCCTGCTCCAGGCCGATGCCCTCGGTCATCGCGTACGCCAGTCGTCGTGAACTGGGCGCCACAGCACCGGTCATGAGGGGCCGTCTGAGGAACTCGGTGGTGATCGACATGGCGGCCATGGTGGAAACGCCCTGGGTGGCCGCACGTCGTATCCCCGGCCGGTGTCCGTACGACTGCGGGAGGACCCCGTGACGCCCGCCAGGACGATGCCGGGGAGCGGGCCCCGGCCGTAGCGTGAGGCGGTGCAACGGCTGATGGAGACCCTGCCCCGCCTGCGGCGCGGACATCCGTGGCTGACGGACCTGCTGCTGGTCGTGCTGGTTGCCGTGCCCCCGGTGATCCGCCCCCAGCCGGGCTGGCGGCCCGTCTGGGTACAGACGGGCGTGTACGCCGCCCTGGTGCTGCCTCTGTTGTGGCGCCGCCGTCGGCCGGTGCTGGTCGCGGCCCTGGTGACGGCCGGGTTCTGGGTGCAGTTTCTCGGGCGGGTGTGGGGACAGGAACCGGGACGCGGCGCCGTCGCCCTGGCCGCGGTCCTGGCCACCCTCACGGTGCGCGGCCTGCGCCGGGCCGCCGCGGCGACGGTGATCTGTGCCGCCGGCTGCGTTGTGCTGTGGATTCCCGCCTGGCAGCGGGACTACGGGGGCCCAGGTGCCCGCGGTGCCTGGCTCACCCCGCTCGCCGTGGGGCTCCTGCTGGCCGGGGCCTGGGTGTTCGGCGAGTACGTCCGGGCCCGGCGCGCCTATGTCGCCGAGTTCGAGCGGCGGGTCGCGCTCGCCGAGTCGGAGCGCGTCGCCCTGGCCCGGGTCGCCGTCGCCGAGGAGCGGGCGCGCATCGCCCGCGAGATCCACGACGTCCTCGCACACAGCGTGAGCGTGATGGTGCTGAACGCCGAGGGCGGCAGGCTGATGCGGCACGCCGATCCCACGGTCGTCGACCGCACCCTCGGTGTCATCAGCACCACCGGCCGCGAGGCCCTGGACGAACTGCGTCGGCTGCTGGAGGTGCTGCGCACCCCCGACGCGGACGCCCCAGCCGGCGGCCCCGGACCCTATAACGGTAGGGCCGGCGAGTCCCTCTCGGCCGATCTGCGGCGGCTGGTCGGGCGCCTCAACACGAACGGCACGCGCGCCTGGCTGGACCTTCGCGGAGAGCCGGGCGGCCTTCCGGCGGACCTCACCGCGCAGACGCACCGCATCGTGCAGGAGGCGCTCACCAACGTCGTCAAGCACGCACCGCCGGACGCCACGATCCACGTACGGGTCGACACCGGTACCGAGGGGCCCGGACGGCTGGTCCGCATCCGGGTGGAGAACTCGGCCGGAGCCGGAGCCGGAGCGGGAGCCGTCCCGGAGCACCCCGCCCCACTGCTCTCCTGCGGTCACGGACTCACCGGCATGCGCGAACGCACCGCCCTGTACGGCGGGAGCGTCGACGCCGGACCCACACCCGGCGGGGGCTACCGGGTCACCGCCACCCTGCGCACCACCGAGCCCGAGCCCACCACGGCGGCCCCGTGACCGGCCAGAGCCCGTCATCGTCCCGGGTGCTGATCTGCGACGACCAGGAACTGATCCGGATGGGACTGCGCATGGTCGTCGACAGTCAGCCCGATCTCACCGTGGTGGGCGAGGCCGCCGACGGCGACGCGGCGATCGCGGGCGTGGCCGCCCTGGAGCCGGACCTCGTCCTGATGGACGTACGCATGCCCGGTCTGGACGGGCTCGCCGCGACCGAACACCTCTGCGCGCAGCCCCATGGGCCCCGGATCCTCGTCGTCACCACCTTCGACCTCGACGAGTACGCCTACGCGGCCCTGCGGGCCGGCGCGAACGGCTTCCTCGTCAAGGACGCCCCCGCCGAGGAGATCCTGGTGACCGTCCGCGCGGTGCTGCGGGGCGAGGTCATGGTGGCGCCCTCGCTCACCCGGCGCCTGGTCGAACGCTTCGTCCTGCAGTCCCCCACGTCCGCGCCCGCAGCGCGCAGCCGCCTGGCCGCACTCACCGAACGGGAACGGGACGTCCTCGCCCTGGTCGCCCGGGGACTGGCCAACGGCGAGATCGCCGACCGCCTCTTCGTCGGGGAGACGACCGTCAAGACCCACCTCGGCCGCATCCTGGCCAAACTCGGCCTCCGCGACCGTATCCACGCAGTGATCTTCGCCTACGAGAGCGGGCTGATACGGGCCGGGGACTGACCGCCCGGCATACCGCCCGCGGCTGGGACCGGGGTTCGCGAACGGCCGGAGCCGTTCGTCGACCGGCGGCCGCTGCGAGGGGTCCATTGCGGTGAACTTCGGTGGTGGTACCAAGCCGTCCGTGTGCTGTCGACTTCCGCCGGGCGCCCCTACTTCGCGCCTGGGGCCAGCAGCCGCCGGATGCGCTCGTACTCGGCCGCCATCTCCGGTGTGGCGAGGAAGTCGCCGAGATCCGCGGACACCTCCTGGTCGATGTCCTCGATGGAACGGATGGCGAGTTCGTAGAGCTCGCCGCGCCGGTTCTGCTCCAGGTAGCTCTTCCAGTGCGCCAACGCGCTGATGGCGGTGAGGACTCCGAGGTCCAGACCGTCGTCGACCAGGATGCCGTCATAGATCGACGCAAGCCCGTCGTGCAGCTCGGCGGCGCTGATCGTCAGGACGTTCGCGCACGCGGTGGTCAGTGCCGCCCGGGCCTCTTCCGTGAGTTCGTCCTCGGCCGCACCGCGCAGCAGCTCCGGCCGCACCAGACGGGTGACCGTCTCCTCTCCGAAGGCACGAACACTGCCCTCGGTGGCTCCGACGATCAGCCGGAGAATCTCCGCCTCAAGTTCGCTGTAATCCACGCCCGCAGCTTAGGCGGGGTGGGACCGAGATCCGCGCCGAAGGAGTGACGGGATGAGCCCGAGGCCCTGAGTTGACACTCCGAAACCAAAAAATGAACGTTTCCGCAGTTCAGAAGCCTGCGCTGGTGGGGCGGGTGGGACTCGAACCCGCGGCCGACGGATCATGGGTCCATCGAGGAGCCTGGCGACCCTTGTCGGTCTGTTCCCGTCCTTGCGTCCCCACTGCGTCCCGACACCGCCCTGGTGAAGCGATCCCTCCGCCTACGCCCTGACCCTCGCCGTGCTGCTCCTCATGGCCGGTTCCGTTGCCGACCTCGTCGGCCGCCGGCTCGTGTTCGGCGCCGGGATCGCAGTCTTCACAGTCGCTTCCGCCCTGTGCGGCGCTGCGCCCAACGCCACGTTCCTGGTTGTCTCACGGGGGCTCCAGGGGACAGGCGGCGCCATGATGTTCGCGACCAGCCTGGCACTGCTGGCCCAGGAGTTCGCGCCTGAGGAACGTGGTACGGCATTCGGGATCTTCGGCGCGGTGACCGGCGGAGCGGTCGCGGTCGGGCCGGTGCTGGGTGGCGTCGTCACGACGGACGTGTCCTGGCGCTGGATCTTCTTCATCAACGTGCCGGTCGGTCTCGCTCTCCTGGCGGTCACCGTGCTCACGTTGCGCGAGTCGAAGCCGCCGATGGCCCGACATCTCGACATCCCGGGCTTTGTCAGCTTCGGCTCGGCTCTCGCCGCCTTCATCTACGGGCTGATCAAGAGCCAATCCGACGGTTGGGGCTCCGCAACCGTGGTCATCTCACTGGGCTGCGCACTCGTACTGCTCGTCGCGTTCCTCGTCGTCCAGGGCCGCTCCCGGCACCCGATGCTCGATCTGAGCCTGCTGCGCATCCCCACTTTCACCGGCGGTCTGGTGGCAGGCTTCGCCATCAGCGCGTCGATCTTCTCTCTGACGACCTACCTGACCCTCTACATGCAAGGCGTGCTGGGGTACTCCGCCATCGCCACCGGCGTGCGCCTGCTCCCGTTCACCGGCGCGATCTTCCTCATCGCCCCGGCCGCGGGACGCCTGACAGCGAAGGTGCCCGTCAAGTACGCGATCAGCGGCGGATTCCTGCTGCTCACCATGGCGATGCTCCTCATGCGCGGCCTCACCGCCGCCGACGGCTGGACGCACTTGTTGCCCGGATTCATCCTCGCCGGCATCGGCTGTCCACTCATTGCCGTGCCGCTCTCGTCCACCGCCGTGGGCGTCGTTGCACCCGAACGCGGCGGCATGGCATCGGGGATCAGCGCAACCGCCCGGCAAGTCGGCGTCGCGACCGGTGTCGCCGTGCTGGGCACGATCCTGGCAACCAGCGTGCGAGACCACGTCACCCACCAGCTCGCCGCAACACCACTCGCCCCTCACACCCACCGGATAGCCGGCGCGGCAAGCTCCGGGTCGGTGCTGGAGGCCACCCGGCAGGCGCCCACCGCGTTCCGGGAGCTCGTGATCAGCACCGCTCGCGGCGGCTACGTCGACGCACTCAACTCAGTGCTGCTGATCGGCGCGCTGATCGCGGCCGCCGCAGCAGTCGTGACCTTTCTGACGATCCGGTCCGAAGACTTCCACCACGTCCGGCAAGCGGTGGCAACCGGTCGCGACGAGACCGCCCAGGCGACGTCAGATGCGGCTTGACAACCCGGTCGACACGGCCCATCGCCGCCCCGCGGCCATCGCGACGAGGCAGGGACGCGCCGGGCTTCGCCCGGCAGCGGACACGGGCACCAGGGCGGTCCGTACGGTCCGCTTCACGTCAACCAGGCAGGGCTGGAGCAGTAGGAGACGGAGGTAAGGGCGTGGCGAGCACGGCCATCAGTCGGCGTACATCCTCGCCGGAGACGCCGTCAACGATCACGGACGGGCCGTCCGCAGCCCACCACGGTGTGAAGGCGGCGATCGACCACCGGCCGAGTGTGAGGCGCAAGCTCGCGTAGAGCGTCACGAGGTCGGCTACTGCCTCAGCGTGAGAAAGCGCGAGGCTGACGACAACCACCGGCCGAGCCCGACCACTTCGGCGGCACCATCTTCCGCGACCGCCACGATCTCCCACCGCACGCGTCATGCGCTCCGAATCGGGCCTGCCCAGCCTGAGGCCAAGGTGGTTCACACCGCGGCCGAGGACCACCTGTCCGGATCGATCCGGTAGCCGACCGCACCATCCCGCATGATCACGGCAAAGCCCGATGGCTGTGCGCCGTCGGCAGGGGCGCACCCACGGGCTGGAGGAACCGGACCCCACGAGGACGGGCGATTGGTCCAGCACCGACAGACGCGGGGCCGCCGCCCTGCTCATCGCGCACCTCGCGTGATCGCCGGCACGATCCTGTAGTCCCGCTGGAAAACCAGGTTGTGCAGATCACCGGTGGCGATCGCGCGCAGCGTGGGCACCTCGGCCGCCGCCTGCTCGGGCGAAAACACGTTCAGCGGCCAGTCGTGCACGGTCGCGCCCCGCAGATGTGGGTGATGGAAGCCGCCGCCGTAGTACGCGAGAAGGGTGATCGGCGCGATCCCGGACTCCCGCTGCTCGGGCCACGACAGCGTCCAGCTCGCCCCGAGCCCCAGGTCCTGGGTGCGTCGGGTCCCGCTGGCCGCCACCTCGCCGGTACCGAGGAGCAGGGCGGTGTCGAACTCCTCCAGCACCTGGACGGCGTACGGGTGGAGCAGTTCGGCTGCCTGCTCGAAGTGCCGTTCCTTGCCCCGGCGCGACACAGTGTCGCCGCCCTCGCCGTGGGTGCCGTCGCGCAGGTCCCCGAAGTGGCGCAGCAGGGCCGCGATGTGCGGCGGCCCCGTCTCGGACCGTGTGGTGGTCATGGTGTCTCCTTCCGTCGTTGCAGTTGCTCGCGCAGCGCCGTGCCGAGCCGGCGCCGCAGCCCCGGGTTCCCCGCAGCGGGACCGTCGGCGGCGAGGAAGGCCGCGTGCGGGGTGCCGGGGAAGGTCTTCAGCCGTACGGCGTTGCCCGCCTCTCGCAGCAGCCGGGCGTACTCCGCGACGTCATCGCGGACGGGATCGAGCTCGCCGACCGCGAGTACGGCCGGGGCCAGGCCGCCCAGCCGCTCTGCCGCCAGGGGGGTGCTGTACAGCGGGATCCCGCCGCGTACGGCGGTTTCCACCCCGCCGCGGTACGTCTCCCAGGCCAGCCGGAGATCCTCCGCCGCGGGGAAGGCGCCCCGCTCGCTGGTGTAAGAGGCGGCGGCGCAGTCGGGGTCCAGTGGCGGGTACGCCAGCACCTGGGCGGCGAGCGGCTGGTCGCGGTCGCGGCGGGCGAGGGCCGCGCAGGCGGCGATGGTGCCGCCTGCGCTGTCGCCCCCGACCGCCAGCGGCTCGCCGTCCGCCGCCTGTTCCCCGGCCCAAGACAGCGTGGTCAGCACGTCCTCCAGCTGGGCTGGGTGCCGATAGCCGGGGGCCAGCCGGTAGCCGGTGCTGACCACCGTGCACCCCGAGGTCCTCGCGAGGTCCATGACGGGCCCGTGCCAGCGCTCGACCGACCCTGCCTGCCAGCTGCCGCCGTGCGCCCAGACCAGCCAGCCGTACGGCCGCGGTCCGGGCCGGTAGATCCGAACCGGTATGCGATGGGTCCCCGCGTCGAGCCAGACCGGCCGCCGCTGCACCTCACCGGACCGCCGGCCGTCCGGACGTACGGCCCTGTCCTCGTCCGGAGCGGCCAGGCCCGCGCGTGGTTCGTACCGTCGTGAGTTACTGCGCACTCGGCCGCGCACCACGCAGGAACACGGCGCTGGTGAGGGCGCCGAGGACAACGAGGGCGGCGTTGACCGCGATGGCCGTCTTCAGCCCGCCGAGGATGGCCGAGGCTCCCCTGCCGGTCATCGCGGCGGTGGCGATGGCGCTCATGATCGGCGTGCCCATGGTGATGCCGATCTGCTGGGTCATGGTCGCGAGCCCGGTGGCCAGGCCCTGTTCACGGTCGGCGAGACCGGAGGTGGCGGTGACCATGAATCCGACGATGACGAGCATGTTGCCCACACCGCCGGTGAAGGTGGCGACGAGCAGCAGCCACAGCGAGGAGTGAGTGGCGCCGAGGCCGAGCAGGGCGGCCGTGAACACGGTCTGCAGGATGCCGCCGGTGATCAGCGTCTGCTTGCTGCCGATCTTCCCGATGACCTTCGGGGCGACCGAGCCGCCGACGACCGTTCCGATTCCCAGTACACCGAAGGACAGGCCGGCGGCCAGCGGGGAGAAGCCGAGCACCTCCTGGAGGTAGAGGGTCAGCAGGAAGACCAGGGAGGTCTCGGTGAGGAAGGCGATCAGACCGGCGACGTTGCCCCAGGCCACCGAACGCTTGCCGAGCACGCTGAGCGGTACCAGCGGGGCGCTCACCTTGCGCTCGACTGCCCAGAACACGATCAGCAACAGCACGCCGGCCGCCAGCGACAGCAGGGCGTTCGCGGAGCCCCAGCCGTGCTCACCGGCCTGTGTGAGGCCGAAGACGATGGCCAGCAGACCGACGGTGACGCTGATGGCGCCGGGAACGTCCAGCTTCGGGCGCTCGTCGGGCCGGGACTCCTTGATGACCGTCGGGGCGACGATCAGGACGGCGAGGGCGACGGGCACATTGATGAAGAACGCCCAACGCCAGGACAGCAGGTCGGTCAGCACACCGCCGAGGATCGCTCCGGTGGTGAACCCGGCGGACATCAGAGCCCCGTTCAGGCCGAGCGCCTTCTCCCGCAGCGGGCCCTCCGGGAACGAGGTCGTCATGAGCGAGAGGCCGGCCGGGGTCACCGCCGCAGTAGCGAGCCCCTGGAACACACGAGCCGTGATCAGCACCTCCGGGTTCTGCGCCAGACCGCCCGCCAGCGACGCCGCGCCCAGCACCACCAGACCTCCGAGGAAGAGCCTGCGACGGCCGAACAGGTCCGCAACCCGGCCGAACAGCAGGGTGAACCCCGCCGCGCACAGGGCGAACGCGGTGCCGATCCACTGCAGACGCGCCAGAGAGAAGCCCAGACCCTCGCCGATCACCGGCAGCGCCACGTTCAGGATGGAGAAGTCCACCGCCAGCATGAACTGGGTCGCGAGAAGCAGCACCAGCACCAGCCGCAGACGCGGGGTGAGGACGGCCGGAGCCGTTCCCACGGCCGTACCGGCCGTGTCCGAATCAGTGACGGACATGACGTCGAGTCCCTTTCGTTCGAGCTTCGCCGGTGCGTCTGTCGTGCACACCGTTGGGAAAGAGACTCGTCTCGGCCCGGGGACCCGGCCAGCACCCTGTCTCGCACAGTCAGCGCAAGGGTGGTCATCGCATGACCACCCTTATGGCTCACGCCTGGCCCGGCGGGTGGGCATCATGAAGGGGAGTGATCGGGAGGCATCGATGGACGCTCCGTCCGAACTGGGAGACTTCCTCAGGTCCCGCCGTGCCGCACTGCGCCCGGAGGACGTCGGCATCACCCCGCATCCGACCCGCCGCCGGGTCAGCGGGCTGCGCCGCGAGGAGCTGGCCATGCTCGCCGGGGTCAGCATCACCCACTACACCCGTCTCGAACAGGGCCGTGTCCTCAGCGCCTCGGACTCCGTGCTGGACGCGATCGCGCGCACCCTGCGGCTGACCGACGACGAGACCGCGCACCTGAAGGACCTGGCCCGGCCCACCGCCACCGCTGCCCGCCCCACCACACCCCGCGCGGAGCAGGCCAGCCCCTCGGCACGGCAGCTGCTGGCGGCCATGTCGGAGGTGCCGGCGCTGGTCCTGGACCGCCGTAACGACGTACTGGCCTGGAACCGGCTGGGGCACGCACTGCTCGCCGCGCATCTGCCCGCGGACAGCGGCGAGACGCCGGCCACCCGGCCCAACGTGACGCGGATGCTGTTCCTGGATGACCGCTACCGCGCGCTGTACACCGACTGGCACGACGAGGCGCAGCTCGCGGTCGCCTCGCTGCGGCTGATCGCCGGCCGCCACCCCGACGACCGCCGGCTGACCGAACTGGTCGGCCAACTCACCGTTCAGTGCGATGAGTTCGCATCCCGTTGGGCCCGCCATCCGGTGCGCACCTGTACCTCGGGAGTGAAGCAGCTGCGTCACCCGCTGGTCGGCACGATGGACCTGAGCTTCGAGAACCTCGTCATCCCCGGCTCGTCCGGCCAGCGCCTGATCGCCTATACGGCCGAACCGGGCTCACCTTCCGAGGCGGCCCTGCGCCTGCTGGGCAGCGCGGCCGCACCTGAGGTCGAGAGCACCTCCGCGACGCTGTGAGGGGAGATCGCTCGGACCGGCCGGGCGAGGATTCAGCCCCGTGACGCAAAGCCCTGAATCCGCACACCTGGCGAGACATTTCCGCAGGTCAGAGACCTGCACAGCGAGGCGGGCGGGACTCGAACCCACGGCCGACGTACCGCACCGCCCTGCACATTCGACGCGAGCACCCTGCCGTCAGCGGCAGCACCATGACCTGGCTCAACACCCGCCGGACACCCTCGCCTTCCACCGCGCTCCCGGCCTCGTGTGCGTGCTCAATCCGTCGAACGAGGCGTACAGGCTGCCCGACCGCACCACGGTCCTTCTGGCCAGCGGTCCCGTCGAAGACGGATTGCCCGCCGACTGGCCAGTCCCTGGCCCACACGAACGGTTGCGGCCCCGCACCTTGGAATATATAAAAGATCTTGTATCTTGATACACTTCGCCTAATACACTCAAGTTGGAGGAGGCCACCATGAGTCGGACGGTCATTGATCTCGACGACGAGGCGCTGGAAGCAGCTGCCAGAGAGCTCGGCACCTCTACCAAACGCGACACCATCAACACCGCACTGCGGGAAGTCACGGCCCGCTACCGGCGTCTGCGAGCACTCGACGAGGCCCGCGAACTGGTGGCCGAGGGTGCTCTGGACATCGACCTACTGCTGGACAAGAGCGCATACCGCCCCACGAGCGCGGGCGCGGGCGCGGCGGACGATGACCGCGACACCGGAGCGCACGAGTGACAGTCGCCGACTACCTCATCGACACCTCCGCCCTCGCCCGCGTCCTGCTCCGCCAGAACACGGCCGAATGGGACGACAGGATCGCCGCCGGCCTCGTCGCGATCTGCGACCTCACCGAACTGGAAGTCCTCTACTCGGCCCGCTCGGCCACGGACCGCGCCCGCTTGAAGTCGGCACTCGACGCCCACTACGCCTGGTGCCCCATGCCCGACGGTGTCTACCGCCGCTCCCGCGTCATCCAGGAACAGCTGACCGCCAAGGGAGAACACCGCAGCGCGGACCCGGTGGACCTCCTGGTGGCCGCAGCCGCGGAAGAAGCGGGACTCACTCTGCTCCACCACGACCGCGACTTCGAAACGATCGCCCGCACGACAGGGCAGCCGGTCCGCACGATCGACCTCAGGCAGTAGAGCTCGCGCGGCACCGACGGGCACCGAGCTTCTGACCGACCAGGCCGCCTGGCGGTCACTCAGGGGCCCGGGCCGTCTCCCGACACCCAAGGTCACCAAGCAACTTCCGAATCCCCGCGTCCAGCCAGCGTCCAGAATGCGACGTTCAGACGCTCGCACAGCCCACCCACGACGCCGTCCTCCAGCCGTTGGCCGATACGACCGCGCAGGCCAAAGCGATCTCAACGCACACCGACCGCCACCGAGTTGAACTCACGAGCAGCGGATTCAGCCCCGTGAACCAACGACCTGAATACGCACCCCAGATGAGGCGTTTTCGCAGGTCGCAGACCTACACAGTGGGGCGGGTGGGACTCGAACCCACGGCCGACGGATTATGAGTCCTTTGAGGATCTTGGCGACCCTTGTCGATCAATGCTCATCTTGGCCGTTTTCCCAGGTCAGACGAAGGTTTGGCACCTCACTCTCCCTCTGCCCTTGTCAGTCTTTTCCGATCCTTGTGTCCAACCTGCGTCCCGAATGCGTCCCGGATGGACACGCACACCCGGTTCAAGGACCCTCTCCCCAGCTGGGGAGAGGGTCTCGAAACCATGCGCAGCGGATTCCCTTTCCAACGCGCAGCGACTCAAAGGCAGGTGGATCGCCCCTCAAGTGCACGGGGCCGACACTTCCTCCGTCGCCTCAACGATGACGCAGTACGGGCTATCCCCGCGCGAAGGCCAACAGCAGCTCATGATCCCCCACACCGTGGAGGAGCTATCTCATCGCGCGCGGGGCCAGCAATATGACCTCGCCCGCATAGGCATTGGCCTTGGAGCTTCCCCCCGTGCGGGGCCGAGCAGCGGCGGCTGTACCAAGGGCACATCGACGCGGAGCGACCCCAGCGGGCGCGGGGCCGACTGGTAACCGCGTGTGTGCATGGTATGTAGATCGGAGCCATCCCCGCGTGCACGGGGCCGACGGCCGCTCGTCCGGCATCCACCAGTAGATGTAGGAGCTATCCCCACGTGCGCGGGGCCGACGCGGTGGTCTACATGTGCCGCCGGTTTGCCTGGGAGCTATACCCGCGTGCGCGGGGCCGACGCCCTGACGTGCTCGATGTAGGGCACCCCGATCGAGCTATCCCCGCGCGCGGGGGCCGATTGCGAGGCGGCTCCGCCGTGGTAGCGGCACACGGAGCTATCCCCGCGTGCGCGGGGCCGACGGCGTCCGCGTTGTAGACGAACCCGCCGAACCGTGGGCCATCCCCGCGTGCGCGGGGCCGACTCTCCCTGAGCTGGCACGTTCGCGGCTATCAGCTGCGATTTCATGCACTCGTGTCGAGGTGCGGTATGCCTGCCTGAACTTCGGTTTGTTCCTGGGTGGGTCTGGTCAGGATGAGGCCGCAGGAGTAGGCGCGGGCGCGGCCCAGGCCGGTAGTGATGGTCTTGGTGAATGTGGCCGGGTCGGTGACGGTGAGGGTCCCACGAATTTCGGCACGGGTGATCTTCAGTCCCTTGTGGTGGTCGGTGCTGACCGGCGGAAGCATCCGGATGGCAAGGGTGGTCCGCTCGGCGTCGGCACCTATGCGGGGGATACCGCTCGGCGCGGTGTCAGGTATTCCGGCGGGTTGGAGGCGGTCCTCGAACCACGTGCGCACGTGTGCGGGTAGGACGTGCGGGAGCCGCTTGATGACAGGTTTGCCGTTCTGTTTGAGGTCGGCCCGCGTCTTGGTCGGGGAGACCACGGTGCGGAAGGTGAATCGGTCTCCGGTGCTGATGGTCTCGTCGACGGTACGGATGTCGACTGGGGCGCAGAGGGCCTCACGTGGGATGGCGGTCCAGTCGGGGCGTACGCGTGACTGGACGATGAGCAGCAGGGTTTGTGTCGCCAAGTTGGCGGACCAGGTGGACAGAACGCCGACTTGCGCGCGAGGGGCATCAGCGCCGTCTGGGACCCAGCCTTTGAAGCCGCCCATCACGATGCGATGCATGTGGTGGGCATCTATGAGGGCGGGCGCGGCATAGGTGTGGTTGAGGTCGAGTTGGATGATGCTCTGGCAGGTGATCAGTCGGGCGGTGCTCACGGGATGATGTCCCATCCGATGGTCGGCTCGGGGCTGATGCGGGTGCGGGTCTCCCACCGAGCCGTGTGGGTGCGGTGTTCGGGGTGGTAGGTGACGGGCTGGTCTGTTCTCTGCGTGGCCCCGGGGGTGCCGGGGGTGGCTTCGATCCATGCCCATGGCTGTTGGCTGGTGGCATTGGGCAGGAGCGCGGTCGTGGTGAGGATCGTCTCGGCGGTTCCTGGGTGGACGCCGCCGGAGATGGTGCCGCTTGGGGGGCAGGACTTGCGGCCGAGCCAAAGAAGGCGTTTGGGGTGTTCCACGGCGTGGCTGATGCCGTGCAGGAGGTCCTGGTCCGGATGTTCGACAGCCGCGACGAATGCGGCGTCCGCCAGGTACCAGCGGGTCGTCATCATTGCGTCGCGCGTGGTGTTGCCTGCCAGGAGAACCCCGGTTTTCGGGTCCGGGGCGATTTCTTTCGGGGCGCCGTACCACTTGGTGACGGAGCGGGCGGTGAGGTGTCCGAACACGGGACCGGTGCTGGTGTCGAGAGCGGCAGCGGCCTTGTCGGCCCGGCGGTGGTCGGTGATCAAGTCGCGGGGGCGTAGCGGGTAAGTGCCGCTGCCGACGATGTGGAAGTCCCGGACGGCGGTGCCGGGGCGGTCGGCCCGTACAGCGAAGCGCAGGTCGGTGAGCGCGCCGAGGTCGTCTGCTCGGTCCAGGCCGAGGGCCGCGGCCACGAGTCCGGTCACCCCGGACTTCGTCGGCCGGTTGAGGGTGTCGCGACGGTCGAACCGGGCCAGGGCTCCCCACGACTGGAGCGGACCGGCCAGGCGTAGCAGAAGCACGGCGGTCACCGGCTGGTCAGCTCCTCGATGCTGTTGGCTTCCACTCCGGGCAGGGTGCCGGCGGCCGTACGGGAGTCGATGAGTTCCTGTACGTCGAGGTCGTAGGTGAGCACCTGGGCGGGTGAGATGTCCGTGCGCTTTCGCAGAACGAGAGCGTGCTGGTTCAGGAGGCGGTCGGCGGCCGCGACGGATACCATGCCATCGATCTCTTCGGCGATCGGCTTCTCGAAGATCCCGGCGTAGTTGAACGGTCGGGCCCCGGTGAAGGCCATGACGAGCTTGGGAAGAACGCCAGTTGCAGCCGTGGTGTTCTTCTTGGCTTGAGGGATGGCGTTGGTGAACCCCTCGACGAATTCGAGTTCGGCGGCTTCGGCGGCGGCCTGTACCTGGTCGGGTTTCATGCCGGAGGCAAGCAGGTTGATCCGCAGCTTGTAGCGGTCGAGGACCGCGTGGCGGTAGAAGGTGCCGGAGATGAGCGACTGATAGCCGGTCATGCCTGCGCCGGAGTCGTCGGCGGCGTCGATGTAGTCCAGGGCGTGGGCCTTGCGGTGGAGCTTGGCGTCGTCGGCTGCGGCGTAGAAGTCGTCGATGTGTTCGGCCGCGTGGACGGTGAAAGCGTGCGCTGTCTGGATGGCGCCGTCCACGTTGGGCGAGTCGGCGATCTCGGCGAGGAACCGGCCATACAGGGCAATGTCGATCGCGTCGCGGGGAGCGAGTGCGGAAAGGATCGCCTCGCGGATCTTCCGGGGGAGAGGCGGAAGCTGCTCCTCGTTGTTGGGGTCGTCGGCAGCGGGGGCGGGGATTTCTGTGCCGTTCTTCTTTGCCTTCCTGGCAGCCGCAGCTGCGGCTTTCTTCTCGGCCTCGGCGGCGTTTCCCGCTTCCCTGGCCTTGAGGTAGTCGGTGGTCCAGGCGGTCACCTCGGTGCGGTGCTCCTGGATCCAGTCGGCGATGACCTGCCCGGCGTCCTCGGGTGCGAACAGCAGTACCTGGGTGAGGTCGCGGGTGGTGGTTTTGGCGCCGAACTTCAGGCCGACGCCTTCGAGTAGGGCCTTGGCGGTGGCCAAGGCATCGGCCCGGTCCCATCCGTACCGATCGGCGAGCGCCTTGGCGGTGAGCTTGGCCCATTCGCGGGTGCGGATGCCCATGGTGTATCCGGCGAGTGGTCCCTGGCCGGCGTTGGCGCGCTCGCGGCTGTGGGTGCGCTCGGCACGTCGCCGTGCTTGTGCGGTGATCATCGTGCGAGGGTCGCCGCCGAAGACGAATTGCTTGGGCATGCCGTTCTCGTCACGCACGGGAAGCGCGGCGGTGAATGTCTCCAGCAGGTGGAGGGAGAGGTACTGGTCACCGGTGAGAAGCTCCGCGGCCGGGGTGTTCAGGGCGGTCACGTGGTTGTCCTCTTCGTGTGGGTGGGCGTGTAGAAGGAGGAGCCCCAGGTGTCGGCGACGGACCGGTTCCGGCTCCTCAACCGGTCCCGGGTCTTCCAGCGGGCCAGGTCATCGGGGAGCTGGGCCCAGGACGGCGGGGCGGTGTCGCAGGCGCGGGCTCGTTCGATGGCGTGCTGCAGGTGCGACCAGGGGATCTCGCGGGATGCGGTGATCCGGTCCAGTAGCCGCTTGGCCCCAGGGTCGGCGGGGCCGCGGCCGGCACCGCTGCCGATCTTTCGCATGGCCGTGCCCACGTCGCCATATCCGTAGTGCGGGCGGAGGGCTCCGGCGTGGTAGCGAGCGAAGAGGAACGCAGTGAATTGGTAGATCTGCTCATGTTCTTCGGATGGGGCGAAGCCCGCGGCGATGTGGTGAGCCTCTGTGCGTCGGGGCGGGTTTGGTCTGCGTAGCGCGGCGAGAGCACCGAGTTTGTGTGTATGGACCAGGCCGCACAGCCAGATCGAGAGTTGGGTGCCGGGCGGCTTTGTGCCGGCGGTCGGGGCGAGGTCAGGCATCTGCGGGTTCCTTCAACTGGACAGGCGCTTTGCTGTGGCCGAGGAGGGCGCGGAGCCGGGCGCGCGCGGTGACGCGGGCCTGCAGACCGGTGCCTCCTGGGGGCAGGCTGGTCAGCCGCCCGTCGAGAGACGTGATGGCCAGGGCGCGGATGTCGCAGCCGAAGGTGGCCAGGGCCTCGATGGTGGCGCCGGTGTCAACAACCTGGTCCAGCAGGTGGTGGAACAGGTCGGCGGCACCGGCCCACATCTCAGGTTCGCCGTTGAAGCGAGCGAGCTGGGCGGCCTTGTCGTCCGGCTTGGGATTGGGGTAGGCGATCTCGCGTGCGGCCGCCGCCGCGAGGTACAGGGAGCGCGCGGTGTATTCGCAGATCGCCGAGCCCTGCTCGGCGGCGTGGCGCAGCTGGGTCTCTCGGCCGGGCACGTACGGGAACTCGTCTGACACCCAGCTAGTCAGCTTGCCCTGGGTGGCGAGCAGGCCGATGGCCCACAGGTGGACTCGGCGGCCGTGCAGCATTGCGACCCGGCCGTACAGATCGGTGCCCTTGTCGCGCTCGGCGACGGCCGCGTACAGAGCCTGGGACTCCCGCCACAGATCACGCGTGGGTGACGGCTTGAGCAGGGTCTTCTTCCCGCCCGGGGTTTCGAAGGTGACAGCGTCCGGCACATACGCAGCCGACAACTCGGAGAGGGTTTCACCGGCGCCGATGAGTACCCGGTCGACACCGACGCGGCCGTCGGGAAGGACGATCGGCCGCAGCGCGATCGAGCGGCCGAGCACGGTGTGTAGATCGGCCGGGCCTCGCGGGGAGCGGGTTTGCTGTGGTCCCGGCCGTGTGAAGTCTCGTCGCGAGGAATCCTGATTCCACGTCAAGTTGAGCGGCCCGGGTTCATGCGGCCACGGGGCGGTGTTGACGCGCAGCAGGTCGCCGAGGGTGGCTCCTGGCCAGGCAGGACGGGCGATGACCTTCAGGCGGGTGGCCAGTCGGTTGGTGCCGAGGTTGGTGAAGGTCCCCGGCAGCCCCATGTCCTTGGCCTTGATCCTGCCGCGCATCCCGATCCCGTACGCGTGCTGGGTGAGCATCGCACGCCATGCGGCATCCGCCGGTACGGGCTCCGGGTGATGGAGATGGTAATGGTTGAAGAACTGGTTGTAGTCCCCGACCCGTTCCAGGAAGAGCTGAGCTGGCCCGACACCATAAGTATCGAGGTGAGGGCGGAGGACGGGGTTCTGGCCGAGGGGCCGCTCGGGGTCGAAGAGGTCCCAGCAGCCGGAGTGACCAGCTATCCAGTCGGCACCTTGTCCAAGGGCGTGCGGCCGGTGACCCACGACAACCATTCGTCGGAAGTCTCGGGATGCTGATCCGCCGCGTAGATCAGGCCGATCAGCCAGTCGATCAGCGCGGCTGTTTCCCCCGGGGTGTCACCGCAGACAGCGGCCAGCTCGTCGGCCCGGCGGAACACGTCGACCAGGTTCAGCTTGACGCGCTGCAGGTCAGAGCCGACTGTCAGTGCCGGGATGCATGCTTGATCGCGCGGTTCCCATCGCATCTTGTTTCCACCTCCTTCCAGATGGAGTTGGACTTATAAAAGGACGTGCTCTGTTGGCAGCGTCGTTGAGGGTGGCGACACTAGCACCATTCGGGGGAGGGATATGACGATAAGTCATAATTGGTCACTGCGACGGCACTTCTTCATCTGGGCCAAGACCGACCAGCGCAGAATCAGTCGTCGTAGGGGCGGCCCCGCTTGGAATCCGCTGCTTGCTCACGCTCTCGACACCGCCGCCTGCGTCGCTCAGCTGTGGGACCGTTATCTCCCCCTCACCGCTTGGGCCCGGCTTGCCGACGCGTTCGGCGGCGGCCGCGAGGACACGGCCCGCCGAGTTGTGATGCTGCTGGCCGCCCTGCACGACCTCGGTAAGGGCTCCGGATGCTTCCTGCGTATGTTCGGCACCAGCCAGTGGGACGGCTCCTACCTGCAGCAGGCCCGCGCCATGTGGGAGCAGCAGGCACGCGCTGCTGGTCTTCCTCTGGGAGAGGACCTTGACGCCCAGCCCGGCGCGCGGCACGAGCACATCACCGCCCTACACCTGCCACGACTCCTCGGCTGCACCTGCGAGGACTGCGGCGGGAGCGGCTCGCCGTCAACCGGACTCCACACCGCCGCTGCCCTCCTCGGCGGCCACCACGGAGACATCCCCAGCCCCGACACCATCGGCCGCGCGGCCATGGCGGCCGACATCACCGCCTGGCTACCGATCTACTCAGAACTCATCCAGGACACGGCCGACCTGATCGGAGTCGACCTCGCCACCCTCCCCCGGTTGGTGACGCCCGAACGCCCCAGCGCAATGGTGCTGTTCGCCGGGCTGGTGATCCTCGCCGACTGGATCGCCTCCGACGAATCCCACTTCACCTACCGAACCCTCACCACCAGCCCGCCCCAGTGGTGGCACACCTCCGGTATGCAGGCCCGCGCCGCGGTCACGCGACTGCGGCTGGACGCCTGGCAGCCCGAGCGCGCCGCCGACTGGAGCGACCTCTTCCCCGACACCCCGCCGCGCCCTTTCCAAACTGCCGCCATGGCCGCCCTGCCCGCCACCGGCCCCGCACTCGTCATCGTCGAATCCGACACCGGATCGGGAAAGACCCGCCTCGCCCTGTGGTGTGCCCACCACCTCGCCGTCACCTGCGGATACCAAGGCCTGTACATGGCCCTGCCGACCCGGGCCGCCGCCAATCAAGCGGCCCGCGAGATCGCCGTCTTCATGAACCGGGCCCTCGGCGAGCAGAACACGGCCAACCTCGCCGTCGTCCACGCCACGGCGGAGGCAACCGACTTCGTCCACCAGCTCCTCGATGCCGAGCGAACCCGAGCACAGGCGGCACTCGACGGGCTCGAAGACTTCATCTCTACTCCCCGCCCCGACGACCCCCTGCAGCGCCGGGCAGTCCTCAGTCCTTGGTACCTGCGCCGCTGCCTGGGCCTGATCGCCCCGTTCGCCGTCGGCACCGTCGACCAGGTGGCCCTCGCCGCCCAGCCCAGCCATCACTGGATGCTGCGCATGTTCGGCCTCGCCGCCAAGACACTCATCATCGACGAGGCCCACGCGTACGAGCTCTTCCAGCAAGGACTCCTCGAAGCCGCCATCGCATGGCTCGCCGACGCCGGCGCGTCCGTCGTCGTCCTCTCCGCGACCCTGCCCACCGCCATACGAACCGCCCTCATCCGGGCATGGTGCGACGGCCACCGCGTCCCTACAACACCCACAGATCAGACCGGCCCCATCACCGTCGTGGACCAACACGGCACCATCACTCGCACCGGCCAAACCGACGACACCGACCGAAGCAGCGAAAGCGAACGGACCGCCGGGTCGGAGTTGCACACCTTCATCGACTTCCTGCCCGATCCCGGCACGGCCGCCCTCGCCGCCCGCCTCATGAACGAGGCCGGAAAAGGCGGAATCACCGTCGTCATCCGCAATCGCGTGGCCACAGCCGTCGACTTATACAGAGCCGCCACACACTGCGCCCAGACGCACGGATGGTCACCAAGAGAAATCGTGCTCCTGCACGGCCAGAACCTGCCCCGCTACCGACTCCCTGGTGAAGGCCTACTGACCAGGCGCCTCGGCCCGGGCAAGGACCGCGCCCACCACAACCCCGAGCGGCCCGACCGCCTTCTGGTCATCGCCACGCAAGTTGCTGAGCAGTCCCTCGACATCGACTTCGACCGGATCTACACCGACCTCGCGCCAATTGACGCCCTCATGCAGCGCCGCGGCCGAGTCCACCGGCACCAAGTCAATGACTCCTCACGGCCCGAAGCGTTCCGCAAGCCCCGCATGACCATTCTCACCCAGCCTGGCGCCGACGAACTGCCCGTGGTCGAACCCCCGAACCCAGGCGAAGCACGGCCTCAGGGCAACCCTGACGGCCACGTGTATCCCCCCTACCTCTTGGCCGCCACCTGGTACGCCCTCAGCCAACGCGCCCGCGAGGACGGCACCGTGCATCTCATCACGCCCGCAGACACCACCTCATTGATCGAAGAGGTCTACGGCCCGAAACCCACCGTCGTCGGCACCCTCGGCGAGATTCTCGACCGCACGTCACGCCGCCTGCAAAGCGACCACGGCAACGAGGAGGGCCAGTCCCTCAGCCGTGCGTTCCGCCCCTTCACCCGCCGCGGCAAGTCAATTTCCGTGACCGACCTTGCATCCGGCAAGAGCCACGGTTCGGGCGACAGCGACGGCGTCGCCGGCCTCCGCGCAATCTCCCGTCTCAGTGAGCCTCCGATCGACGCCATCCTCCTGTACAAGCAGCCAAATGGCATCCTCAGTTACGACCCCTCCGGACAGCGACGCGCTGACCTCGCCCGCCATGGCGCCGACTCCCCCGCCCGCCGCCGACAGCAAAAAGACCTTCTCCTCAACACCGCGTCCCTGCCCACACACTGGTTCACCGGAATCAACGCCCTCCCTCTGCCCGAGACCTGGCCGGCCGTCCCCCGCGCGGCCCTGCGAAGCCGCTACGTCGCCCTGTTGAATCCCAGCACTGGGGCTTGCATCAGCGGCCCCACCGGCCTCACCTGCAATCCCGTCACTGGCTTGACCAGGTGAGCACGACAAGTAGTTCAGCCAGCGGACCCGCAACGGCTAGGGTGCTTCCCTAGCCCCACATGGGCATGGGTCAAGAGCGCGTCCATTCTGACCTTCGGCCCCGCACACGCGGGGATAGCTCCCGCGCGCTGTGTGTCATCGCGTCGACACAGCGGCCGGCCTCGCGCCCGCGGGGATAGCTCCGCCGACGACACCACCACTGTGTGGGCCGACGGATCGACCCCACGTACGCGGGGATAGCTCCTTCACGGACATCAGCGAGTCCATCGCGATGCTGTCGACCCCGCGTACCGGGGATAACTCCTACGTCGCCACGACGCTGGACGACCTGCACACGTAGGCCTCGCACACACGGGGATAGCTCCTCGAACTTCTTGTCGTACGCGGTCTGAACGGCGTTGACCCCTCACACGCGGGAATAGTTCCCCGCCCGTCACCGTCACTGCGCGCACGTAGTGGGCCCCGTGCACGCGGGGATAGATCCGCTGGGGGCTACGGCCTGGACCTGCCCGAGGTATGGGTCCCGCGTATGCGGGGATAGCTCAGTCGGGCTTATACCGGTGACGGCACCCGGCAGCGGCTCCGCGCACGCGGGGATCGCTCGGAGAGGGGCCCATACGGGTGTTCTACCAACAGTCGGCCCCGGGCACAGGGCGATCAGACTCGTGCGTCTCGCTGCTGAACTTCCTTGAGGACTCCGGCCACTGTCGCGAAGTCATTATCCACGTGGAGAACAGTGTGGCCGTGGTGCACAGCAGTCGCACACACCAGCAGGTCAATCGCTCCAGCCGCCCGATGCTGGCCCCGCTGGGTCAGCTTGTACTGGGCGGTGTCGACCCAACGCCAGGCGTTCTTCGGAACTGGAGAGAGCAGGCAGAGCGCGTCCAGTTCCTCCGCCAGCTCATCTCGATGAGACGGGCTGGTTGCCGAGTAGAGGAATTCGGTCCGCGTCGGCTCGCAGAGGTGGAACACCCCGGCAGCGATGTGCCCCTCCCAGGGGCGCAGCGCGCCTGGGGTGCGGAACAGGTGCCACAGAGCCGAGGTGTCCACTAGATACGTGATCACTCGAAGGCCTCACGCCGGGCACGCTTCTCGGCGTCACGCGCCGCTGCGGCCTTCTCGAACTCGCCACGCGAACCTCGCGCGGCCAGCTTCTCTGCGGCCTCAAGCCGCTTGATCCGCGCCACGTAGTCCCGAAGGGCCGCGTTGACGGTCTCCTTCTTCGTCGTGGCACCCATAAGTCGCATGGCCTCGGCCAGCGCCTCGTCGTCCAGATCAATCTGTGTGACGGACACCGGACACCTCCAACATCCGCGATGTATGCACCCAGGATACATCACCAACATCCGGCACGGGCATAGACCACAAACAGACCGCCCGAGGGCAGCGCCGAACGCCGAGGCGTTCCCATGGGCTTATTCCCGCCACGAGACGAGCCGGCGGAGGCCTGCTCGACGCCGACACGAAATAACCCATAGGCGCCATGCCCGACTTGACCGGAATCGGCGTCCAGAATTTGTCCAGACGATCATGAAATCATGATCACGACAGGGTCGCCAGGACCCTCACTCCCTCGCCCCGACCAGGAAAGTGCCTGATCAGAACGGTTCTTCTCGCGTAGCGAGTGGTGGGGCGGGTGGGACTCGAACCCACGGCCGACGGATTATGAGTCCGCTGCTCTAACCGGCTGAGCTACCGCCCCATAGCGGCGTGTCGCGTACATGTGTGCGCGCCGTCTGCCGCAGCATAGCCGCTCATACGATCTCCTGCCTCGGCTGGTCGGCTACCGCGGGCGTTCACGACCTTGAGGACATCGGTGCAGGCCCGGCGGTTCCCGCGGACATGAAAAAGGACCCCGCAAGGGGTCCTCGTTCAGCATGCTCCCCCGACTGGACTCGAACCAGTAACCTGCCGGTTAACAGCCGGCTGCTCTGCCAATTGAGCTACGGAGGACCGAGCTCCCCCGACTGGACTCGAACCAGTAACCTGCCGGTTAACAGCCGGCTGCTCTGCCAATTGAGCTACGGAGGAATGCCTCGTTGCATCGAACGTACCTACCTGGGTATTCGCCAGGGGGCGCCCGCTCGCTGCGACACATACATTAGCGCAAGCAGGGGGGTGCTCCGCCAATCGGTTCTCCCCCACGTCGGAAGGGTGGCCGCCATGCGCTACAAGCTCACGTTCGTCCTCGGGCTCGCTCTCGGTTACGTGCTCGGCACGCGGGCCGGACGAGAGCGCTACGAACAGCTGAAGAAGTCCGCCCGCCAGGTCGCCCAGAACCCGGCCGTCCGCAACACCGCCGAGACCGCCGCCCAGCAGGGCCGCGTCTACGCCGGCAAGGCCTTCCACACGGTCAGCGTGAAGGTCGGCGACCACATGCCCGACTCGGTGGCGGCCCGGGTCCGCTCCCTGCGCGACCGCAACACCAACGGCGTAGCCGAGGACGACTGGGGCACGAGCAACACCTGACAGCACTTTCTGACGCCGGCCGGGCTTACCCACCCAAGGGGCGCGGGGAACTGCGCGACCAGCCACAGCGCACCCGCACTCGCACGCCGACACCAGGCACCCACCCCCAGAAGGCGCCCGTCGGCCGAACCACAGCGGCGCGTGCGGCAGAATTTCGGGCATGGGGATAGTCGCCGGGTTGGACAGCTCACCGGATTTCACACGCATCGTGGTCTGCGACACGGACACGGGCGCGGTGCTCCGCCAGGGATACGCACCGCACCCGGTCGACACGCCGGACGGCGCCGCGCGCCCCAGTGACGTCGACCCGCAGGCCTGGCTGCTCTCCCTCGGCGAGGCCGCCGGCGGCGGGCTCCTGGAGGGCGTGCAGGCCATCGGCGTGTCCGCGCAGCAGAACGCGCTGGTCCCGCTGGACGCCCAGGGCAACACCGTCCGCCCCGCGATGGTCGGCGGCGACAAGCGCGCCCAGGTCGCGGCCGCCGATCTCATCGACGCGCTGGGCGGGCGGGAGGCCTGGGCACAGGCGGTGGGATCCGTGCCGCAGGCCGCGCAGCCCGTCACCAAGCTGCGCTGGCTGGCGAAGACCGAGCCGGAGAACGCCCGGCGGACCGCCGTACTGCTGCAGGCCCACGACTGGCTGGTGTGGCAGCTGCTCGGGCGGCCGGTCAGGCGGACGACCGACCGGGGCGGGGCCTCCGGGACCGGGTACTGGTCGGCGGCCACCGGCGGTTACCGGCCCGACCTCGTCGAACTCGCCCTGGGGCACCAGACGATGCTGCCCGAGGTGATCGGCCCGTCCGACGCGGCCGGTACCACCCCGGAGGGGCTGCTGATCTCCGCGGGGACCGGCGAGACCATGGCCGCCGCCTTCGGGCTGGGGCTCGGGTTCGGGGACGCCGTGGTGTCGCTCGGCGCCTCGGGGTCGGTCATGGCCGTGCACACGGAGGCGCTCGCCGACACCTCCGGGATGATCACCTCGCTCGCCGACGCCACCGGCATGCACCTGCCGGTCGTCACCACGCTCAACGCGGTACGGGCCCTGCGCGGCACCGCCGAGCTGCTCGGACTGTCCGATCTGGAGGCCCTCTCCGACCTGGCGATGAAGTCGACGCCCGGGTCGCACGGGCTGGTCATGCTGCCGTATCTGGAGGGCGAGCGGACGCCGAACCTGCCGCACACCGCCGGGACGCTGGCCGGGCTGCGCCGGGAGTCGATGCGGGCCGAGCATCTCGCGCGGGCGTCCTTCGAGGGCATGCTGTGCGGCCTCGCCGACGCGCTGGACGTGCTGCGCGGCCGGGGCGTGGAGGTGCGGCGGATCTTCCTGCTGGGGCAGGCCGCCGAGCTGCCGGCCGTGCAGGCGGCGGCGCCGATGCTGTTCGGCACGCAGGTCGTCGTACCGCAGCCGGCGGACTACGCGGCGATCGGGGCGGCCCGGCAGGCGGCCTGGGCGCTCGGGGTCTCACAGGGCACCCTGGACCCGCGTACGCCGCCCGTGTGGCAGGGCGCGGCGGCGCAGGTGCTGGAGCCCGGTGACGAGCTGGCGGTCGGGCAGGC
The DNA here is from genome assembly GCF_002217755.1 of Streptomyces hyaluromycini. Taxonomy (GTDB): domain Bacteria; phylum Actinomycetota; class Actinomycetes; order Streptomycetales; family Streptomycetaceae; genus Streptomyces; species Streptomyces hyaluromycini. The sequence continues at coordinate 1,002,730 of NZ_BCFL01000018.1, forward strand.
GGTCCGGCAGCAGTTCGTCTCGGTGCGGGAGCAGACCCATCCGGGGGCGTTCCGGTCGTAAACGGCGCGAAACGTGCGCCTGTGTGCGCCCGTGCACGTCCGCTGTCGGGTTAATCGGTTGAGGTAACGCGGGTGGAGTGTCGGACGATAGGGGCCTAGGGCAAGCGGCCCCGCCTTTCCGGGCAAGCGAACCCGCCCCCACCGCCGACTCCGAGAGACGTAGCGTGCTCATACGACTTCTGCGGACCTATCTCAGGCCCTACAGGAAACCCATCTCCATCCTGGTGCTGCTGCAGTTCCTGCAGACCTGCGCCACCCTCTACCTGCCCACGCTCAACGCACACATCATCGACAACGGCGTCGTGAAGGGTGACACGGATTACATCCTGTCCTTCGGTGCCCTGATGATCGGCATCTCGCTCGCACAGGTCGTGTGCAACATCGGTGCGGTGTACTACGGCGCCCGGACCGCGTCGGCGCTCGGCCGGGACGTACGGGCCGCCGTCTTCGACCGGGTGCAGTCCTTCTCGTCACGTGAGGTGGGTCACTTCGGGGCGCCCTCGCTCATCACCCGTACGACGAACGACGTACAGCAGGTCCAGATGCTGGTCCTGATGGCGTTCACGTTGATGGCGTCGGCGCCCATCATGTGTGTCGGCGGCATCGTGCTCGCCCTCGGCCTGGACGTTCCGCTGTCCGGGGTACTGGTCGCCGTGGTACCCGTGCTCGGCATCTCCGTGGCGCTGATCGTGCGCCGGCTGCGGCCGCTGTTCCGGGCCATGCAGGTGCGGCTCGACACGGTGAACCGGGTGCTGCGCGAGCAGATCACCGGCAACCGGGTGATCCGCGCGTTCGTGCGCGACGAGTACGAGCAGGGCCGGTTCGGGAAGGCCAACGGCGACCTGACCGAGATGCAGCTGGCCACCGGCAACATGCTCGCGCTGATGTTCCCGATCGTCATGACGACGGTGAACGTGTCGTCGATCGCGGTGGTGTGGTTCGGTGCCCATCGGATCGACAGCGGCCAGATGGCGATCGGCGATCTGACCGCCTTCCTCGCCTACCTCATGCAGATCGTGATGTCCGTGATGATGGCCACCTTCATGTTCATGATGGTGCCGCGCGCGGAGGTCTGCGCCGAGCGCATCGAGGAGGTCCTGGACACCGAGTCCAGCGTCGTCCCGCCGCTCGCGCCGGTCACCGAGCTGCGCCGGCACGGCCATCTGGAGATCCGGGCCGCGGGCTTCTGCTATCCGGGTGCCGAGGAGCCGGTGCTCAAGGCCGTCGACCTGGTGGCCCGGCCCGGCGAGGTGACCGCCGTGATCGGCTCCACCGGCAGCGGCAAGTCCACCCTGCTCGGCCTGGTGGCGCGCCTCTTCGACGCCACCGACGGCCAGGTCCTCGTGGACGGGGAGGACGTCTCCGGCCTCGACCCGAAGCTGCTCGCCAAGACCGTCGGCCTGGTCCCGCAGAAGCCGTACCTGTTCGCCGGGACCGTGGCGACCAACCTTCGGTACGGCAATCCGGACGCCACCGACGAGGAGCTGTGGCACGCGCTGGAGGTGGCGCAGGCCAAGGGCTTCGTCTCGAACCTGGAGGGCGGGCTGAACGCGCCCATCGCCCAGGGCGGCACCAACGTCTCGGGCGGCCAGCGCCAGCGCCTCGCCATCGCCCGGACGCTCGTGCAGCGCCCGGAGATCTACCTCTTCGACGACTCCTTCTCCGCCCTCGACTACGCGACCGACGCGGCCCTGCGCGCCGCGCTGGCCGAGGAGACGGCCGAGGCGACCGTCGTCATCGTCGCCCAGCGGGTGGCGACCATCAGAGACGCCGACCGGATCGTCGTCCTCGACGAGGGACGCGTCGTCGGCACCGGCCGCCACCACGAACTCATGGCCGGCAACGAGACCTACCGGGAGATCGTGCTCTCCCAGCTGACCGAAGCGGAGGCTGCCTGATGGCCGGGCCCATGGGACGCATGATGGCCGGGGGCGGCCCCGACCAGCGCTCGATGGACTTCAAGAACTCGGGCAAACGGCTCCTCGCCCGGTTCAAACCCGAACAGTTCACGATCTACCTGCTGCTGGTCTGCGTGGTCGCGAGCGTCACCCTCAACGTGATCGGCCCCAAGATCCTCGGCAAGGCCACCGACCTGGTCTTCGCCGGTGTCATCGGCAAGCAGATGCCCGCCGGGACCACCAAGGACCAGGTGCTGGCGGGCATGCGCGAGCGCGGCCAGGACACCGTCGCCGACATGCTGGGGAGCACCGACTTCACCCCGGGCAAGGGCATCGACTTCGACCAGGTCGGCCACGTCCTGCTCTTCGCGCTCTGCACGTACCTGGCCGCCGGCCTCCTGATGGCGGTGGCGACCCGGATGGTCAACCGGTCCGTCAACCGCACGATGTACCGGCTGCGCGAGGACGTCCAGGCGAAGCTCTCCCGCCTGCCGCTGTCGTACTTCGACAAGCGGCAGCGCGGCGAGGTGCTCTCCCGCGCCACCAACGACATCGACAACATCGGCCAGACGCTCCAGCAGTCGATGGGCCAGCTCATCAACTCGCTGCTCACCATCATCGGCGTGCTCGCGGTGATGTTCTGGGTGTCCTGGATCCTCGCCCTGGTGGCCCTGGCCACCGTGCCGCTGTCGTTCCTGATCGCCACCCGCATCGGCAAGCGCTCGCAGCCGCACTTCGTGCAGCAGTGGCGCTCCACCGGCAAGCTGAACGCCCACGTCGAGGAGATGTACACCGGGCACACCCTGGTGAAGGTGTTCGGCCGGCAGGCGGAGTCGGCGCAGCAGTTCGCCGAGCAGAACGAGGCGCTGTACGAGGCCGGGTTCAAGGCGCAGTTCAACAGCGGTGTGATGCAGCCGCTGATGATGTTCGTGTCGAACCTCAACTACGTGCTGGTGGCGGTCGTCGGCGGCCTGCGGGTGGCTTCGGGCGCCCTGTCGATCGGTGACGTCCAGGCCTTCATCCAGTACTCCCGGCAGTTCTCGATGCCGCTGACCCAGGTCGCCTCCATGGCCAACCTGGTGCAGTCCGGGGTCGCCTCGGCCGAGCGGATCTTCGAACTCCTCGACGCGGAGGAGCAGACGGCCGACCCGGTCCCGGGCGAGCGTCCGGCGGAGCTGCGCGGCCGGGTGGCGCTGGAGCACGTGTCCTTCCGGTACGACCCGGAGAAGCCCCTCATCGAGGACCTCTCCCTCACGGTGGAACCGGGCCACACGGTCGCGATCGTCGGCCCGACCGGCGCCGGCAAGACGACGCTCGTGAACCTGCTGATGCGGTTCTACGACGTCTCCGGCGGCCGGATCACCCTCGACGGCGTCGACATCACCCGCATGTCCCGGGACGAACTCCGCGCCGGGATCGGCATGGTGCTCCAGGACACCTGGCTGTTCGGCGGCTCGATCGCGGAGAACATCGCGTACGGCTCCTCCCGCGAGGTCACCCGGGGCGAGATCGAGGAGGCGGCGCGGGCGGCCCACGCGGACCGGTTCGTCCGTACCCTCCCCGACGGCTACGACACGGTCATCGACGACGAGGGCACGGGCGTCAGCGCCGGAGAGAAGCAGCTCATCACCATCGCGCGGGCGTTCCTGTCCGACCCGACGATCCTCGTCCTCGACGAGGCGACGTCGTCCGTGGACACCCGTACCGAGGTGCTGATCCAGAAGGCGATGGCCAAACTGGCGGACGGCCGGACGTCGTTCGTCATCGCCCACCGTCTGTCGACGATCCGGGACGCGGACACCATCCTGGTGATGGAGAACGGGTCGATCGTGGAGCAGGGCGCGCACGCCGAGCTGTTGGCGGCGGACGGTGCGTACGCCCGGCTGTACAAGGCGCAGTTCGCGCAGGCGGTGGCCGAGGTGGACTGACGTGGCTGGGCACGGGTGGGGACGCTTACCGGCGCTTGCCGGGTGCCGCTGCGCCCACCCGTGCCGCCCTGCGGCACGCCTGCCCGCAGCTATGTAGGACACGGCTGGGGAGCGCCCCGTAAGGGGCGCGGGGCTGTATCGATTTGCGGCTACCGCCGCGTGGGCGCGAGCAACCCCCACGCACCCGCACCCGGCGTCAGTCCAGATAACCCCTCAGCTGGTCCGCAAAGGCGTGATCCCGCAGCTTGTTCAAGGTCTTGGACTCGATCTGCCGGATCCGCTCCCGCGTCACCCCGAAGATCCGCCCTATCTCCTCCAGCGTCCGCGGGCGCCCGTCGGCCAAGCCGTACCGCAGCTGGACGACCTTCCGCTCCCGCTCCCCGAGCGTGGACAGCACCGCCTCCAGGTGCTCCCGCAGCAGCAGGAACGCCGCCGACTCGACCGGGCTCGCCGCATCGCCGTCCTCGATGAGATCGCCGAGGGCGACGTCGTCCTCCTCGCCCACCGGGGCGTGCAGGGACACCGGCTCCTGCGCCAGCCGCAGCACCTCACCCACCCGCTCCGGCGGCAGATCCAGATGCGCGGCGACCTCGTCGGGCGTCGGCTCGTAGCCCCGCTCCTGGAGCATCCGGCGCTGGACCCGGACGACCCGGTTGATCAGCTCCACCACGTGCACGGGGACCCGGATGGTGCGGGCCTGGTCGGCCAGGGCACGGGACATGGCCTGGCGGATCCACCAGGTGGCGTACGTCGAGAACTTGTAGCCGCGGGCGTAGTCGAACTTCTCGACGGCGCGGATCAGGCCGAGGTTGCCCTCCTGCACCAGGTCGAGCATGGTCAGGCCACGGCCGACGTACCGCTTCGCGACCGACACCACCAGCCGCAGGTTCGCCTCGATGAGGCGGCGCTTGGCCATGCGGCCCATGACGACCAGCCGGTCCAGGTCCAGCGCCAGCTCGCTGTCGAGGTCGGGGGCGCCGGCCAGCTTCTCCTCGGCGAACAGGCCGGCCTCGACGCGGCGGGCGAGTTCGACCTCCTCGGCGGCGGTGAGCAGCTGGATACGGCCGATCTCGCGCAGGTACTGGCGGAACAGGTCCGAGGAGGGGCCGGCGGTGTCGGCGCGGGCGGCGGCGCGCGACTCGGCGGGCTCGGGCTCGGACTCCGCGTCGGGGGCGTCGGCCGCGAGCTCCTCCGCGGGCGGGCCCTCCGGCTCGGTCTCGGGGTGCAGCGCGGCCCGGCTCTGCGGCGGTACGCCGGCATAGCCGCCGCTGTCGGCTTCCGGCTCGTCCGTGAGCGTGCTGCTGCCGTCTGTCTGGGTCAGGGTCTGGGTCTGCACGGGGGCGACCTCCAGGATGATCGCTGCCAGGGAGTGCGGCAGCGGTACTTCGGGAGCGGAGACGACGGCCTCGCCGCTGTCCGTCCCGTACGCGATGAGTGGAACGGCGGGGGTGTGGGACCCGTCCGGGACGGGCCGGCCGCGCTCCGAGGACTCAGGCACCGCCCCCAGTGTGGGGTAAGACACATCGCCGCCACGAGGGGCGTGCGGTGACTTTTTGCGTCCGGTCCGTGACCGCGCGGTTATCCCGCCGGCCGAGCGGGGCTCAGAGGGCGGCCGGGCCCTGCTCGCGCAGCGCCTGTCCGTACTGCTGGAGGACCCACAACTCGTTCTGCACGGAGGTGAGTTGAGCCGGGTCGCCGCCGCTGCCGAGGCGGGTGAGAGTGATCTGGATCTCGTGGATACGGCGGTCGACGGCGCGGCGGCGGACGGTCACGAGTTGTTCGCCCGCGTAGTTCTCGTCGACCGTGCGGCGCATGATCGCCTCGACGGCGAGTTCGGTGACCATCGCGCGGACCCCGTCGTCGGCGGCCGCCTCACGGACCCGGACCAGGTACTCCTGCGGATCCTGCGCGCCGTACTCGGCGCCGCCCGCCTCCATGATGGTCTGGCGTACGGCCGCGTAGGGCTCGGCGGTGAACTCGTCGATGCCGTACGCGTCGAAGGCCGGGGAGACCAGCTCGGGGCGCTGCAGGGCGAGCTTCAGCAGCTCGCGCTCGGTGGCGAAGACGGCGTTGCGGAGGTTGAGGGCGGGCCCGGAGACGGCGGGGCGGGCCGCACCGTTGTCGTACGACGGCTGCTGCGGGCCGCGCGCCGGGCCGCCGGCCCCCCTGCCGCCGCCGCCCTTCTCGCGGGCCCAACGGGCCAGCTGGGCCACCCGCTTCACCACGAACTGGGTGTCGAGGATGCCGAGCATGCCGGCCAGCTGGACGGCGACCTCGTGCTGGGCGCCGCTGTTCTTGATCCGGGCGACGATCGGCGCCGCCTCGTCCAGCGCGGCCGCGCGGCCCGCCGGGGTGTCCAGGTCGTAGCGGGCGACGATCTGGCGGAGCGCGAACTCGAAGAGCGGGGTGCGGGGTTCGACCAGGTCGGTGACCGCCTCGTCGCCCTTGGCCAGGCGCAGCTCGCAGGGGTCCATGCCGTCGGGGGCGATGGCGATGTACGTCTCGGCAGCGAACTTCTGGTCGTCCTCGAAGGCGCGCAGGGCCGCCTTCTGCCCGGCCGCGTCGCCGTCGAAGGTGAAGATCACGCGGGCCGATCCGTTGTCCATCAGCAGCCGGCGGAGGATCTTGATGTGGTCGCCGCCGAAGGCCGTACCGCAGGTGGCGATCGCGGTCGTCACCCCGGCCAGGTGACAGGCCATGACGTCGGTGTAGCCCTCGACCACGACCGCGCGGCTGGCCTTCGCGATGTGCTGCTTGGCGAGGTCGATGCCGTACAGGACCTGGGACTTCTTGTAGATCGCGGTGTCGGGCGTGTTGAGGTACTTGGGCCCGTTGTCCGCCTCGTACAGCTTGCGGGCGCCGAAGCCGACGACCTCGCCGCCGATGTCCCGGATCGGCCACATCAGGCGGCCCCGGAAGCGGTCGATGGGCCCGCGCCTGCCCTCCTGCGAGAGCCCGGACAGCAGCAGTTCCTTGTCGGTGAAGCCCTGGCCGCGCAGATAGCGGGTGAGGTGGTCCCAGCCCTGCGGGCTGTAGCCGACGCCGAAGTGGACGGCGGCGGCCTGGTCGAAGCCGCGCTCGGCGAGGAAGAGGCGGCCGGTCTCGGCCTCGGGGCTGGTGGCGAGCTGCTCCGCGTACCAGACGGCGGCGGTCTTGTGCGCCTCGACCAGCCGGATCCGCTCCCCGCGCTGGTGGGACGGGTTGTACCCGCCCTCCTCGTAGCGCAGGGTGATGCCGGCCTGGGCGGCCAGCCGCTCGACCGCCTCCGAGAAGGAGAGGTGGTCCACCTTCATCACGAAGGTGAGGGTGTCGCCGCCCTCCTGGCAGCCGAAGCAGTGGAAGAGTCCCTTGCTCGGGCTGACCTGGAAGGACGGCGACTTCTCGTCGTGGAACGGGCACAGTCCCTTGAGGTTCCCGCCGCCCGCGTTGCGCAGCTGGAGGTACTCGGACACGACGGCGTCGATCGGGACCGCGTCCCGTACCGCCTTCACATCCTCGTCATTGATCCGTCCGGCCACGGATGAATTCTACGGGGGCGGACCGACAGTCCCGGGGCGCGTGCAGCGCCCCGTCAGGGGCGCGGGGAACTGCGCGAGCAACCACACACAACCCGCACCCGCGAGACGGCAGATCCCGGCAGCCCCTCAGGCGAGCGATTCCAGCGGCACATGCGGATCCGCCAGCGCATCCGTGTCCACCACGGCCCCCGAAGTGATCAGCTTCTGGATCGGCTCTGTGACATCCCACACGTTCACGTTCATCCCGGCCAGCACCCGCCCCTCCTTCACCCAGAACGCGATGAACTCCCGCTTGCCCGCGTCCCCGCGGATCACCACCTGGTCGTACGACCCCGGCGGCGCCCACCCGCTGTACTCCATGCCCAGGTCGTACTGGTCGGTGAAGAAGTAGGGCACCCGGTCGTACGTGACGTCCTGCCCCAGCATCGAGCGCGCCGCCGCCGGCCCGCCGTTCAGCGCGTTGGCCCAGTGCTCCACGCGGAGCGTCGTGTCGAACAGCGCGTGCGGGAAGGCGGCCACGTCGCCGGCCGCGTAGATGTCCGGGTCGGAGGTCCGCAGCCGTTCGTCGACGACGATGCCCCCGCCCTGCGCCCGGTCGGCGAGCTCAAGCCCGGCCGCCTCGGCCAGCCCGACCCGCGGCGCCGCGCCGATCGCCGCGAGGACGTCGTGCGCCGGGTGCTCCTCGCCGTCGTCGGTGCGCGCGGCGAGCACCATGCCGTCCTGGCCGACGATCTCGGTGAGCCGTACCCCGAAGCGGAACCGGACCCCGTGCTCCTCGTGCAGCTGGGCGAAGACGTTGCCCAGTTCGGGCCCGAGCACGCTGTGCAGCGGGGTCTGCCCGTGCTCGATGACGGTGACCTCGGCGCCGTACGTCCGGGCCGCCGCCGCGACCTCCAGGCCGATCCAGCCGGCGCCCGCGATGACGAGGTGCCCGTTGTCCCTGCCGAGCGCGGCGAGGACGCCCTTGAGGCGCTCGGCGTGCGCGAGGCGGCGCAGGTGGTGGACGCCGGCCAGGTCGGTGCCGGGGATGTCGAGGCGGCGCGGCTCCGCCCCGGTGGCGAGCAGCAGCTTGTCGTAGCGGACCAGCGTGCCGTCGTCGCCGAACCGGACGGTCTTGGCGGCGCGGTCGATGCGGTCCACGGTCTGGCCGAGGTGCAGTTCGATGTCGTGCTGCGCGTACCAGGCGGGCTCGTGCACGAAGACGCTGTCGCGTTCCGCCTTGCCGAGCAGGTATCCCTTGGAGAGCGGCGGCCGCTCGTAGGGGTGGTCGCGTTCGTCGCAGATCAGTATCACCCGGCCGCTGAAGCCCTCGGCTCGGAGCGTCTCGGCCGCCTTCGCGCCGGCGAGTCCGCCTCCGACGATGACGAAAGTCTGGTCCGCGTCGACCACTTGATGCCTCCTCGTAAGGGTGCCGCCACATATGCCGCCCACATGCGCCGCACTGTGAGCCTCCCGCACGCAGCGTGATGCGGGAAGAGGGAGTAACCCCCGCTGACGCGATCATGACCCGATCAGGCCACAGAAGGTCGCGGAGAGTCACAAACTGTTCACATACGTCCCGTCAGCCGCGCATGCAGCGACCGCGCGGAGGTGTCGGTGAGCGACGCGATCTGATCGACGATCACCCGCTTGCGGGCGTGGTCGTCACCGGCCGCGTCGAACAGCGCCCGGAACTGCGGGTCGAGTCCGTCCGGCGCGCGGGCGGTGAGCGCCTCGGCGAGTTCGGCGACGACGATCCGCTGGTCGGCGCGGAGCCGCTCCTGTTCGGCGCGCTGCATGACGTACCGGTGGGCGATGGCCTTGAGTACCGCGCACTCCATTCTGGCCTCGCGCGGTACGACGAGTTCCGCGCCGTACCGGGTGAGCCGCCCGCCGCCGTACGCCTCGCGGGTGGCGCCCTCCGCGGCCAGGCAGAACCGGCCGATGAGCTGGCTGGTGGTGTCCTTGAGGCGGGCCTGGGCGACCGCGGTGCCGTCGTAGCCGTGCGGCCACCACTCCTCGTCCTGGAGCCGGTCCAGGGCGGCGGCGAGTTCGGCGGGGTCGGTGCCGGCGGGCACGTACAGGCCGACGGCGACGGCGAACACCGCCTGCCGTTCCGGCTCCGCGTGCAGGCAGTTGGGGTCGATGTGACCGGCGTGCAGGCCGTCCTCGACGTCGTGCACGGAGTAGGCGACGTCGTCCGACCAGTCCATGACCTGGGCCTCGAAGCAGGTGCGGGTGCCGGGGGCCTCCTTGCGGACCCAGTCGAAGACCGGCCGGTCGTCCTCGTACACACCGAACTTGGGGGACGCCGGGTCGGTGGGGTGCGCGCCGCGCGGCCACGGGTACTTGGTGGCGGCGTCCAGGGCGGCGCGGGTGAGGTTGAGGCCGACGGAGCCCTCGGGGGTGAACCGTTTGGGTTCGATGCGGGTGAGGAGCCGCAGGGACTGGGCGTTGCCCTCGAAGCCGCCGCAGTCGTCCGCGAACTCGTTCAGCGCCTGTTCGCCGTTGTGGCCGAAGGGCGGGTGGCCGAGGTCGTGGGAGAGGCAGGCGGCCTCCACGAGGTCGGGGTCGCAGCCGAGGGCGGCGCCCAGTTCCCGGCCGACCTGGGCGCATTCGAGGGAGTGGGTGAGACGGGTGCGGGGGCTGGCGTCCCATGCCTGGGTGGGGGTGCCGGGGGTGACGACCTGGGTCTTGCCGGCGAGCCTTCTGAGGGCGGCGGAGTGGAGGACGCGGGCGCGGTCGCGCTGGAAGGCGGTGCGGCCGGGGCGTTTGTCGGGTTCGGGGGCCCAGCGGTCGACTGACGTCGGGTCGTAGGCCGAAGTAGGCGCGGGTGCGGGGACTGCCATGGTTCGACAGTACGGGTTGACGGTGACAAAACGGGGGTTGTGGGGTGCCTAGTCGTCTGCCGGGTTGGGGTGCGTTTGCGGCTGCGGGTGCATGGGGGCTTGTCGCGCCCACGCGGCGGTAGCCGCACATCAAACACAGCCCCGCGCCCCCAAGAAGGTGGGTCCACTGGGCCGACCTGAAAGGGGCGCGGGGAACTGCGCGACAAGCCCCCACGCACCCGCAGCGATCCACGCACCCCTAGGCGGCTGCAGTCACCGGCGTTCCCAGTGCCCGTTCGTATCGGTGGAGGATCAGCTCGGCCATCGCGTCGTGGGCTCCCAGAGGGGACGACGCGGTCCATGGGGCGTTCGCCGCGCACTCGGTGGCGAAGCGGCCGGGAGCCGTGAAGTAGGAGGCGATGGCGATGTGACGGCGGCCCCTCGCCCGCAGGGTGGTCATCGCCTCCTGGACCGTCGGCGCTGCCGCGGAGGCGTAGGCCGGGAGGACCGGGACGCCCAGGCGGGCGGCGAGGAGGGCGGCCATGCGGCTGGTGTCGACCTTGGCGTCGGGGTCGCGGGAGCCGGCCGCCGCCAGGACCACGGCGCTCGCGGGGCGGCGGCGCCAGCCGGCCTCCAGCAGGCGGGCGTGCAGGGTGTCGGCCAGGAGGGGGTGCGGGCCCAGCGGGGCGGCGATGCGCGTCCGGGCGGTGGCGGCGGCCGCCATCTCAGGGATGTCCCGCTTGACGTGGTGGCCGCGGCCGAGGAGCAGCGGGACGAGGACGGCCTCGGCGTCCCCGAGGGCGGCGAGGGTGTCGGGGAGCAGCGGTTCGTTCAGTTCGATGTGACCGAGGTGCACGGGCAGCCCGGGGCGCAGCGCGCGCACCCGGTCCATGAGCGCCCGCACGGTGCTGAGCGCGCGCGGGTCGCGGCTGCCGTGGGCCACCAGGACCAGGGCGGGCGGGCCGGGGCGCGGGGAGAGGTCGGTCACCGTCATGCAAGGATCCTCGCCGGGGGAGGTTGCACGCCCGTTGCCTGACCGTCACGAGTCTTTTCCGGCGCATCACGGCACGAACCCGCACGCTGTGAGCGAACCGGAACGTCCCGCGCTGCGTCCTCCATGGTCGAAGCCCACAGGGGGGAACAAGCGTATGAAGATCCGCCGACCGCGGCTGCCGCGGACCCGGGCCGGCCGGCGGCGCCTGGTGCAGGGCGTGATGGCCGGATGCGTGCTGGCGCTGCTGCCGGCCACCTGGCTGTACGTCTCGACGGCCGGCCGGCTGCGCACGGTGGCGGACGTGCCGCGCACCGACGTCGCGGTCGTCTTCGGCGCGGGCCTGTGGGACGGGGAGCCGTCGCCGTACCTCGCGAACCGGCTGAACGCGGCGGCGAAGCTGTACAAGGAGGGCCGCATCAAGGTGGTCCTCGTCACCGGCGACAACAGCCGCAAGGACTACGACGAGCCGGACGCCATGCGCACCTACCTGACCGGGCACGGCGTCCCCGGCAAGCGCATCGTCAGCGACTACGCCGGCTTCGACACCTGGGACTCCTGCGTCCGCGCGAAGAAGATCTTCGGCGTGGACCGGGCCGTGCTGATCAGCCAGGGGTTCCACATCCGGCGGGCGGTGGCGCTGTGCGAGGCGGCCGGGGTGACGTCGTACGGGATCGGGGTCGACGCCAAGCACGACGCCACCTGGTACTACGGCGGGACGCGGGAGGTCTTCGCGGCGGGGAAGGCGGCCCTGGACGCGATCTTCGAGCCGAACCCCCAGTTCCTGGGCAAGAAGGAACCAGGGGTCGCCCGCGCCCTGGCCGCGGCGCCGCACTAAGCGGGTCCGTCGAAGCCCGCGGCGGTTCGGCAGCGCCCCCGCCAGCAGCGCCCCCGAAGGGGCGCTGGGGGTACCCCCGGCCGAAGGCTGGGGGAGGAACTGCGCGACCAGCCACAACGGCGCCGCGGACGACAGACGACAGACGGCAGACGGCAGACGGCAGACGGCAGATCGCGGCACTCGGAGCGCTCAGGAGCGCCGCGCCGTCGTCCTCACCGGGTGGCCGTCACCGGGCCCGCCGTGCGTTCCCCGGCGAGCCGCAGCAGTGCCCGGGTGTCGGGCACCCCGGGCCGCTCGGCGGCGCGGCCCAGGTGTTCGAGGCCGCCGTCGGGGGTCCAGCGGCCGAGGCCGCGGGTGCGGAACATGGTGCGGCCCTCGCCGAGGAAGGGGTCGGGGGCGTAGTGCTCGGCGTTCAGGGCGTCGTCGCCGAGGTAGCCGGCCGAGACGCAGTCGCCGCCCGCCCACACCTCGCCGGCCTCGCCCATGGGCAGCGGGCGGCGGTCGGCACCGAGGACGTACACCGTGCTGTTGGGGGTGGGACGGCCGGTGGCCGGCCGCCCGGCGACCGCGGCGTGGCGGCCCATGGTGGTGACGACGGTCGTCTCGGCCGACCCGCGACAGTGGAAGAAGGCGGCCCGGCCCGACCAGCGGTCGGCGAGCGGGCGCGGGCAGGTTCCCCCGGCGACGGCGACCGTGCGCACGCGCGGGCAGCCGTCGGGGTCGATGCCGGACAGCAGGGCCGGGGTGGCGATCAGGACGGTCGCGGTGCGGGCCGCGGCGTCGGTGTCCTTGCCGCCGATGGCCAGGGTGGCGCCGTGGGTGAGGCAGCCGAGGATCTCCCAGGCGGCCAGGTCGGAGGCGATGCCGAGGAGTTGGGCGACCCGGTCGCCGGGGCGGATGCCCAGCCCGCCGGGTTCGGTGAGCAGCAGGTTGGCGATGTTGCGGTGGGTGAGCTCGACGCCGTGGCGGCGGCCGGTGGCGCCGGGGACGAAGAGCACGCAGCAGCCGTCGTCGGGGTGCGGCGGCAGCAGCGGCACGGGTCCGGGATCGTACGGCGCCGGGTCGTCGAGGGCGATCAGCCGGTGGCCGCCGGGGAGGGGGACACGCGGCGCGTGTTCCTTCTGGGTGAGGATCACCCGGGTGCGGGCGGTGCGGATGACGTGGGCGAGCTGCGCCGGGGGTGTGCGGCCGATGTCCTGGGGGACGTAGGCGGCGCCCGCCTTGAGGACGGCGAACAGGCCGACCAGCATCGGGATGGAGCGGCGGGCGAACAGGCCGACGCGGTCGCCGGGGCGGACGCCCTCGCGGACCAGGCGGGCGGCGAGGGCACCGGCGTAGCGGTCGAGTTCGCCGTAGGTGAGGGTCGCGCCGTGGTGTTCGGCGGCGACGGCGTGGGGGTGGACGATCGCATGCCGTTCGACGGCACGGTGGACGAGCGGTTCGTGGACGGGTACGTCGGCGCCGCGGCCGTACTGCCAGAAGAGGTGCTGGTCGCGGGGGGTGAGGTGACGCAGAGGCATGGCTCGGAGACCTCCTGGCTGGCTCTTTCGAGTGGGGGGAGGCCGAGTCCGGGTGCGGCGGGGGCCCGGTCAGGGCGGTTTGTCGAGCGGCGTGCGGGGCCTTGCGGAGCAGCGGTGGCAGGGGACGACTGTAGTCGGGCCCCTTGAAGTCTCAACGGGGCGGGACCGGCCAACGGGGGTGGGGAATGAGCCACGTGTAGCGCCCTGTGTCACTTTGCCCCCGGCAGACCCGGCCGTATCGCCCCGGTATCAGCGCTCACGATGGCTGGGATACGGCAGGAAGGTCACTGTCCCTGCTCGTCGGCCTCCGGCACGGCCTCCGTGCCGACCGTCGTCACCGAGTCGTCCGGCTCCGCCTCCACGAGTTCCTGCCGTCCGGGGGCGAAGGTCAGTTGCTGGTCGGTACGCAGTTGTCGCAGACGCGTCAGCAGGTCCTGCACCGCGGGCAGGGGCAGCGTGGAGAGGTAGGCCGAGATGTCGCCTCCGCCGCCGATGTACTGGGGGACGTCGAAGCCGGCGAACTCCCGGACGATACGGATCATCGCCACGTTGTCCTGACCCAGCGCCTCCACCTCCGCCCTGATCTCGAGGCCGGCTTCACTGACCTTGCCGGCTGCCCGGTACCTCTGGATGTCACTCTCCCGCTTGGCGTTCCTGGCCCTCTCCTCCAGGGCCCTGCCCCTCTGCATCTCCAACGGCTCGTCCTTGAGTGCTTCGAGCATGGACACGTCGGTGAGCTCGAAGTCGCCGAGGTTGGTCTCCAAGGTCTCCACACCCCATTTGCCCAGTGCGTGCCTGACCCGGTCCGTGAGGTTCTTGCGCACGTCCTCGTAGCTCTCCAGGAACTCGAAGACGGAGTACGTCATGGCGATGCCGTTGAAGTACCCGGTGACGGCCACGCCGAGGACGTCCCGCACGAACCGCTTCATGGGGGCGGGATCGTCGACGAGTCCGCCCAGACCGGCGGTGCTGGCGCCGCCGAACTGGGCGACGAGCGTGGGCGCCACGGCCGGTGGGATCTGGAGGTTCTGCGAGAGGTCGACGGACAGATCGAAGCGGCCCTGGACCTTCACGGTGATCTGTCCGAGGTCCGCGTCGTAGTTGTCGGCCTCGGACGCCGTCTTGTTGTGCCACTTGAGGATCAGGACCCGGGTCGGGATCAGGATCACCCGTACGAACCACGGGTTGAGTGCGTACGAGGGGCCTTTGCCCAGGGTCTCCTGCTGGACGCCGCGCTGTCCGTCGTTCGCCAGGAAGACCCAGGGAAGGCGGAAGTTGCTGTGCCCGGCCACCCGCGGTGCGACGGCACCTTCCGCACCCTGGTCGGGCTCGGCACCGTCCAGGGTGACGACCACTCCGGTGTAGTTCTCCCCGATGGAGATCTCCTGGAGGTGGGCCTCGGTCAGTCCGCCGCGGGAGGCCGCCACGTTGTCGACGGTGATGACGTCGAAGAGCTCCGGGTTGATGTCGTAGTACCCGCCCCCGAGGATGGCCAGTTGGCGGCCCTGCTCGCCGCCACCCGCGAGGAAGGCCTCCCCGTCCTGGAAGCTGTCGCACGTGACGTGCCGACCGAACCTCCGGTCCGGCGGCAGCACGGCCCCCTGGTTGGCCTTGAGCAGACCGATCGTGCCCGTCGGCACGAAGGTGCGCGGCCTCATCTCGACCTGGAACAGCCGGGTGTTGATGTAGTAGGCATGGTCACCCGTCAAGATGCTGACCTGGAAGCCCTGTTCGCCCTTCCTCCTGCCGTCGCCGAGCAGGAACCTCTCGCCGTCCTGGTAGTTGTCGCAGTCGATGTGCCGTGCCAGCACACCGCCGCCGGACCGGTGGTGTCCCTCCAGGGCCTTCACCACGCCGATCATGCCCTTCGGCACGTGCACCCGGGGCACGCACTCCACCGAGTTGACCACCGGCCACATCCAGTGGACCCCGGGGCGCAGGGTACGGGCCAGCACCCCGCGCGCGTTGTACGGGTTGACGTGTTTGTAGGCGTCGTCCGGGTGCGCGGGGACGCCCCACCGCGTGATGATGCCGACGTGGTCGGCGGGCACCACGATCCGCGCCCGCCGGGCCACCGCCGCGGCAACGACGGCCAGTGTGATCACGATCACCAGAAAGGTCACCACGGGTCAGTCCCCCATTCCCGCAGCCGCGCGTGCAGCGCCAGCACGGTCGAACTCCAACGGTCGTACCAGTCCGGGGCGTTCTCGTGGCCCGGATCACGCAGCGTGGGGTAGAACCCGGCCCGTCCGCCGGGTCCGGCACGTCGTGCGAAGTCGCGGTAGAGCCGAGGTACGGCGGCCTCGGCGGTGTCGCGCCAGCCCAGGACGGCGCCCAGTTCGGGCAGGCCGGGGCCCCGCGGCCCCCCGGCCGGGGCGAGCCCGAGCTGCCGGCGGAAGCCCTGGCGGCCGTGGGTGTGCCGGGCCCACAACGCGTCGATGCCGGCGAGCAGTTCGCGAGGCACGGCGGCAGCGTCTCGCGCGCTCAGCCAGCCCTCGGTGAGCCGGCCGGCCGACTCCATGACGAGCCGGGTGGTGAGCAGGTCGGCGTGTTGGTACTCGTTCTCGGCGAGGTGGGCGCGCAGCCGTTCCAGACCGGCGGCGGGTGTCAGCCGCACCGACGGTGCCGGGGCGTGGCGGCGGGGTTCGGGCAGCCGGGGCGGCCGGCCACGGGTGACGTCCTCGTGCAGCCGGTGCAGCAGGTCGAGGTCGGCGGCGCCGAGGAGCGCGCCGTCGCGGGCGTCGATGTGCCAGGAGGCGGCGAGATGGTAGTTGACCTCTCCGTCGAGCAGCACGGGGACGAACGGCCGCCCGTGCACCTGGCCTTCGAGGATCATGCGGGTGACGTCGTCGGAGTCCTGCGACGGGGATGTCATCACGACGACGACCGCGACGGCGTGCCGGAGCTGTTGCCGGATCGTCCAGAAGTGGGCGTCACCGGGCCGCAGGTCGCCGGTCGACCAGACCGGCAGCCCGGCCTCGCGCAGCTGACCGGCCAGGGCCGATCCGTAGGCGGCGTCGGCGGGGTCGTGGCAGACGACGAAGGCCGGGCGGGCCGGGGCGGTGAGCGGCCGGTGCGGGGAGGGGTGGGCGGCGCGGAGGTTGTCCCGGGCGGCCGCGGCGCCGGGCGGGGCGGGGCGGCCGGCGACGACCGCGGCGAGCTCGGCGGCCCGCTCCTTGAACTCCTCGTCGGTCACGTCGCTGAAGTCCCGCCAGACGCGGTTGGCGGCGAACGGCGGTACGGCGACCCGGCCGAGCAGCACCGGGACGAACCGCAGTCCGCGCTCGGCCGACGCGGTGGCCAGCGCCGCGTACTCGTCCATGGCGCGGCCGCAGCGCGCGGCGGCCGGGCTGATCACGGCGATTCCGTTGCGGGTGGCGAGCAGTTCGGCCTCGACGCGGTGGATGATCACCTCGCTCGGCCCGATGCTCCACTCGGCGAAGAAGGTCTTCAGTCCGTGTGCGTCGAGTTCTCCGGCAAGCCGTGCGGTCCAGACGGCGTCCGCGGCCGCGTAGGAGAGGAACACGTCGTTCGACCGGTCGTTCAACGGCGTGGGCCTCCTGGCGCACTCGCATGGGCCGTACGGCTGCCGGACCGAGCCGTCGGTTGCGGAGGGACCAGGCTAGGGGCGGACGTTTCCGTTCCACCCCCAACACGCAATAAGTCGTACTAACTCGGCTCTTTGGCCCCGATGGCCCTACGGTGGGAGGGCGGCAAAAGCGGGGTCGCGCGCGAGGCGGGTGGGGCGGGCCGGACCACCCGCGACGGCGGCCGGGGGCGCCGGGGGCGCCCCCGGATGGGTCCGGGGCAGCGGCTCGACCATGGGGGCGGCGAGCGCCCGCAGCTCCGAGCGGCCCCGATCCGCCCAGCCGGGAGCGGCCGCCCGCTCCGTCTCGGCCAGCAGGTCGGCGGCCCGCGGGCGCAGCTCGGCGTCCTTCGTCAGCCCGGCGGCCAGCGGCTCCCGCAGCGGCCCCGGGGTCTGTGCCAGCGGTACCGGGGCCGTCGTGTGCCGGGCCATCAGGCTGAACAACTCCGGTACCGGGAAGGGCGGTTGCCCGGTCAGGCAGAGATGCAGCAGGCATCCGGCGGCGTACACGTCGGCCCGGCATGTCGGGGCGCCGGTGCCGCTCCAGAGCTCCGGTGCGCGCAGTTCCGGGGCGCCGGTGGTCAGTGCCGCCAGCCCGAAGCCGGTCACCGTCACCGCCCCGTCGGCACCCACCAGCACCTTGCCCGCCCGCAGGTCGCCGTGTGCCGTCCCGCGCGTGTGCGCGGCGGCCAGTGCCCGCAGGACGCAGCCGAAGACCACCGTCGCGGCAGGCCCGGACAGAGCTCCGTACCGCTCCAGCAGGCGGGTCAGGCAGACTCCTTCGACGGCGTCGGCGACGAGCGCGCCGCCGACGGCCGCGGCCGACCGCTCGTACGCCGCCCGGAACCGCGGTGCCTCGACGAACCGGTACGGCAGGGCCGCCTCGGGCGCGCGCAGCCCGGCCAGCCGCCCGACGTCCGCCCGGAACGCGGCCTCGCGCGGCCGGTGGATCAGCAGCCGGGCGGGCACGTACCGCACCACGGCGAGCCGCTCGGGCGGGTGACCGGCGCCGACGTCAAGACCGGCCTCGGGACCGGCCGCGCGACCGGTATCGGGGCCGGTATCGGGGCCGGCCGTGCGACCGGCATCGGGGCCGGTATCGGGGCCGGCCGTGCGACCGGCATCGGGGCCGGCGTCTGCCTCGGGGAGCACCGCCCGGGGTCCGGCCGCCGCGGCGCCGTTGCGCACGGGTTCGGGCGGCGGCCACGCCTCGACGAGCCGCCCGCACCGGCCCCGGTGCAGTTCGCGCACCTCCGACCAGCGCGGCAGCCGCCACGGCCGGGTGGTTCCCACCTCAGGCCCCGTCCGTGCGCCGCAGCGCGCGGACGACCCGGACCAGACTGTCCACGTCACGGTCGTAACGGGGGCTGCCGGGCCGGGTGAGGTCGACCGGCTGGTGGATGGCGGCGAACGGCGGGAGCGGGTCGTCCGTGACAAGCCCCGGCACGAACCGCAGGCCGCCCTGGTGCTTGCGGTGCAGCAGCACCGCGTACTCGTCCCGGACGCGCTCGTCGGCCATCGTGCCCCGGCCGAACAACAGCACGGCCAACCTGACCTCCGCGAGAGCCCGTTCGGTCTCCAGCAGCGGGATCAGTCCCGGCTCGACCCAGCACACCAGGAACGCGTCCAGGTCCGCCTTGTACAGCTGACCGGCCAGCAGCGCGGCCGCTTCGGCGTCCCCGGCCGCGTACGACACGAGGACGTCGTACGGTCCCTGCCGCTCCACCGGTTCGGACGCTCTGCCCCGTTCGACCCCCGTCATAGCCAGCAGTGTAGGGACGATACGCCCGGAAGGGGGACGGTTCGCCCTCAGCGCACCCGGTTCAGCCAGTCCCCGCCGACGATGAGCGCGCCGCGGGCGCGGAGGCGGGCGGTCACGACGGGCCCGGCGACGTACACCCAGGCCCGGACCGGGGCCCCGTCCCGCAGCCGTACGACGTCCCGCGCGACGCGCACGTACAGGCTCGCCGGATCCTCCGGCACACACTCCTCCAACTCGTCGAGTTCCAGCAGGAGTCGGTCGTACGACTCGGGGCGCGCGGTGACGAGTTCGCCGCGCACCGCCGCCGGCCCGGGCTCCTCGACGACGTAGGGATAGCCGGGCCCGTCGTAGAGCAGCGCGCCGTCGAGGCGGCCGGGTTCCTCGGTCCGGGTCCGTCCCCGCAGGAACGCGTCGTGGTTGATCTCGCCAGGGCGGAGCGTGCCGTAGACGAAGAACGGGAGGTGGTGGGGGTTGCGGGTGGTCACAGGAAGGATTCTGCACCCCCTCCACCTCCACACACATCTCCATGGAGGCGCTATGGACATGACATGTCATGGCCTCTTAAATCTCAGTCGTCATCAGCGCCACCCCCACGCCTTCGAGGCGCACCTCCAAGGAGACCGATGAGCCGGACCCGGAACACCCGCGTTTCCCGTCTCGCCACCGCCGGCGTCGCCGCCACCACCGCCACCCTGCTGGCCGCCGCCCTCTCCCCCGCCGCCCACGCCGACGCCAGGCCGACCCGGGCCACCGCGATCGAGAACGCGGCGCAGGCGCTCGTCCAGCACGCCACCGCCCTGGGCCTCACGTCCGCCGAGGGCACCTCGGTCCGTGACGTGATCGTGGACAAGAACGGTACCCAGCACGTCCGTTACAACCGTACGTACCGCAAACTCCCGGTCCTGGGCGGCGACTTCGTCGTCCACCTCAAGGCGGACGGCGCGTACCGCAGCGCCGACCGGGCGACCCGGAGCCGGATATCCCTCGCCTCGGTCGTCCCGGACGTCTCCGCCCCGAAGGCCGCCGACCTCGCGGTGAACGCGCTGCGGGCGGCGAACCTCGGCGACGCGCTGAAGCAGGTGCAGGCCAGGCCGCAGCTGGTCGTCGACGCCCTGCACGGCACCCCGAAGCTGGCCTGGCGCACCAACGCCGTCGGCAAGGACTCGCTCGGCAACCCGGTCGCCCGCACGGTGCTGACGGACGCCCGCACCGGCGCCCAGATCGACGCCTGGGACAGCATCGAGACGGCGACGGGCGACGGCAAGTCGCTGTACAGCGGCACGGTCCCGCTGGAGACGACGCTCTCCGGATCGTCGTACAACCTCACGGACCCGACGCGCGGGAACACGTACACGGGTGACGCGGCGAACAAGACGGACCTGTGCATCTTCGGCATCTGCATCAGCCGGGCGCCGTCGACGGTGTTCACGGACGCCGACAACCACTGGGGCACGGGCGCCACTTCGGACCGCTCCTCGGCGGCGGTCGACGCCCAGTACGGCACCAACGAGACCTGGGACTACTACAAGAACGTCCAGGGCCGCAACGGCATCGCGGGCGACGGCAAGGGCTCGTACAACCGCGTCCACTACGGCAACAGCTACAACAACGCCTTCTGGGACGACAGTTGCTTCTGCATGACGTACGGCGACGGTGACGGGACGACCTTCGGCCCGCTGGTGGCGCTGGACGTGGCCGGCCACGAGATGACGCACGGGGTCACCTCCAAGACGGCGGCGCTGACGTACTCGGGCGAGTCCGGCGGCCTCAACGAGGCGACCTCCGACATCCTCGGCACGCTGGTGGAGTGGTACGCGAACAACCCCTCGGACCCCGGCGACTACCTGATCGGCGAGAAGATCGTCCGCTCCGGCTTCGGCAAGGCGGCGCTGCGGTTCATGGACCAGCCGTCGAAGGACGGGAGTTCGGCGGACTACTGGAGTTCGTCGGTGGGCAATCTGGACGTCCACTACTCCTCCGGCGTCGCGAACCACTTCGCGTACTTGTTGGCAGAGGGCAGCGGCGCGAAGACCATCAACGGGGTGAGCTACAACTCCCCGACGTACAACGGCTCGACGGTCACCGGCATCGGCCGCGACAAGCTGGGCGCGATCTGGTACCGCGCACTGACGGTCTACATGACGTCCTCGACGAACTACGCGGGCGCCCGCACGGCGACCCTCAACGCGGCGAAGGACCTGTACGGCAACGGCAGCACGGAGTACAACGCGGTGGCGGCGGCATGGAGCGCGGTGAACGTGAACTGAGGCACGGCGACGCACAGAGGTGAAGCGGCCGCCCCGGCGAACGAACCGGGGCGGCCGTCGCATACACCCCAGACGACAGGGAATAGCGCAATTCAAGAAAACGCGGAATCCGGGAATACCGAGCACCCCCTGAGTGGATCCCATGGCGATGATGTGCAGTTTCGGTGACGGTATACGGAATTCCCGAACTCCCTTGTCCTGACAACCACTTGCGACAATTCCCCGAGTCGACTAACTAGATAAATCATGAACTTGTTCAGCCGCCCCCACACGGCCCGCCGCACCCCCACGGTCCCCCCACGCCCGACGGCAGCGCCCTCCTCCCCCACCTCCGCCCCGGTCCTCCTCGACCCCGCCCTCGCCGCCCTCACCGGCGAGTGGGTCATCGACCCGGCCCACAGCAGAATCGGCTTCTCGGTCCGGCACGCGATGGTGACGACGGTCCGCGGGGCCTTCACCGAGTACAAGAGCCGCCTCTACTTCGACGGCCGCGACCCGTCCCGCTCCCAGGCGGAGATCATCCTGTCCACGGGCAGCGTCGACACGGGCGTGGAACAGCGGGACGCCCACCTGATCGGCCGCGACTTCCTGGACGCCGCGACCCACCCGCGCATGCGCTTCCAGAGCACGGCGGTCCGCCTCAAAGCCCCCGACGTCTACGTCATGACCGGCGACCTGACCATCAAGAGCACGACGCGTCCGGTGGACCTGGAACTCACCTACATAGGCAACGTCACGGACCCCTTCGGCTACCAGCGCGCCGGCTTCGACGGCACCACCACCATCAACCGCATGGACTGGGGGCTGGCGTACAACTCCCGCCTGGCGGAGGGCGGGGCGATGGTGAGCGAGACGGTGCGGCTGCAGTTCGACATCGCGGCGATCCGGACGGTGCCGGAAGGGGGCTGAGGCCACGGGCCGCCACCCTGGAACCGTTTCAGAGCGGGGCAACGAGCCTGACCACCGTCACGGTCAGGACGGATCCGGAGACGTAGTAGAGCACGATGACACCCAGCACGGTGGCCTCGCGCCGGTCACGCTCGCCCCTGACCGCGGTCGACCCGTGTCCGTAGGGATCCCGTCCGACGGTTGCCGCCATCGCATCTCTGAACGCGGGGGCATTGCCCATCTTGGCCAGGGTGTCGTCGGCAGGCGGGGCGTAGGTGATGCGGTAGGTCAAGCGACGCCCCGCCTCTCGGCCTCGTCCGCCGCCAGGCGCCGAAGCAGCGCCTCCGCCTCCGGGTCTGGAACGGCTTCGAGCATCCAGTGCCGCATGACCGCGTGGATGTCCTCCACACCGGCCTCGTTGATGGCCCGGTCGAACTCCTCGCGCCGCTCCTCGGGGAGAGCCGCGCGAATGTCGGGGATACTGTTGGGAACCTCGACCTCGACGCCGTTGACGAAGGTCTTCAACGGTTCGGCCATGACCGTCCTCCTCAAACGCGGGGGCGCGCTGCCGCCACCGTAATCGGCGAGCACGGCAGGCCGTACGACATCGAGCTCGCACCACACGACCTTGCCGACGGTGAGTTCGTCGACGCCCCATCGATCAGCGATGCCGCCCACGATGAGCAATCCACGACCGAACATCTCGTCCCGCGACGGATCTCGCGGGCTCGGCAGCAGCTCTCCCTTCGGGTCAGAGACGGACACGCGTAAGACACGTTCGGTGAGGGCGATTTCGACCCGGAAGAGCCGGCCACGGAGACAACCGTGCAGGACGGCGTTGCCGGCCAGCTCGGAGACGAGCAGAGCGGTGTCGGCGGCCAGTTCGGGGTGACCCCAGCCGGTGACGAGGCGGTGGGCCCGGCGGCGGGCGAGGCTGACGCTCCTGGGGAGGGGGGTGTAGTCGAGGCGGTCGTAGCGGAGCCGGATGTCGCCGGGCTCGGCAGGTTCCTTCGGGGCAACCATGTTGATGACCTCCGGGTTCGGGTGGGCAGCGCCACGCATCAACCAGCGCCGCTCTGTGATCAGTTCGTCACCGAAGGTAGGAGGCGCGCGCCGCGACGCGCAAGTTCATCTTGGATAAATTCCTCCGAAAGTGGTTTGCGTGACGCGCCTTCGCCGCGCCAGACTGCCGCCGCACCCACGTCAGGAGGAGCACCAGCGTGACTACAGACCAGCCGATGCAGGGCAACAGCACCTCCACCGTTCTCGGCCGCCGACTGGGCGGCGAGCTCATCAAGTTGCGCATCGCGGCCGGTCTGACACAGACGCATGCCGCCAAGGCGCTCACCGCTTCCACGACGAAGGTCGCGAAAATGGAGCGGGGCTGGGTGCCGGTGCGCGATCCTGATATCCGGGCCCTGTGCGAGTTGTACCGAATCCACGACCCCGGCATTGTCGGCGGACTCCTGGAACTGGCGACGGTCGACCGTGAGCGCCGCAAGGCAAAGGGCTGGTGGGACGACTTCACCATCCCGGGCGTGATGCAGGAGTACGTTGCGCTGGAGAGCGCTGCAACAGTCATCAAGACGTGGCAGCCCGCGTTCGTTCCCGGTCTCCTCCAAACACCGGACTACGTCCGGGCACTGCGGCAGAGTCCTGCGGCCGCGATGACCAAGAGCCCCGAGCCGGACGACAGGTTCGTCGAGGCTCGTCTCGCCCGGCAGCGGCGCCTCTACGACGACCCGCCGCTGTCCCTGCGGGTCACGATCTACGAGGCGGTTCTGCGCAACTTTCCCGGCGGCTCCGCGACGGCCAAAGGCCAGCTCGAAGAGCTGGTGAAGGCAGCCGACCTACCGAATGTCGCCCTACGCGTCTTCCCTTTTGCCGGCGGCACACACTCGGGCCTCAACGGCTCGTTCAACGTCATCTCGTTCGCCGCCCCAGGAGCTATGGACGTCGTCTACGTAGAGGCCCCCTTCGCCCAGCGATGGGTCGAGGGAGGACAGGGCGCGGCTGCCTACGATGAATTGTTCGAGAAGGTCGCCGCATGCGCGTTGGACGAGCAGGAGTCGGTGTCCTTCCTCCACAAGTTGCGCAAGGAGTTGTAACCGTGACCGAACTCGATTACCGCAAGTCCAGCTACAGCGACGATGCGGCCGAATGCGTCGAGATAGCCACCAACATCCCGGCAACCGTCGCCATACGAGACTCAAAACGTCCCGCCGGCCCCTCCCTCCGGCTCCTTTCAGCAACCTGGACGACGTTCCAGGCGGCCATCCGAGAAGGCGCGCTGTAGCTCCGACGCAGCCCGCGCCGCTGCACGCGCTGTACGAACTCGTCCTGCGCACCGGCCTCCGCAAAGGCGAACCCCTCGGCCTCCACTGGGAAGGCCTCGACCTCACCACCGGCACCGCCACCATCCGCCGCTCACTCCAGCGCACCCGCACCGGCGGCCTCACCCACCTGCCCACCAAGACCCGGGCGTCCGAGCGCCGTATCGCGCTTCCGACCGAATGCATCCACTCTCTCAAGAAGCACAAGGAACGGCAGGACAGGGAGCGGAGAGAGGCCGGGGTGGGATGGAAGGACAGCGGCCTCGTCTTCACCACCCCGACCGGTGGACCTTTCGACCCGGCCAACCTCACCCGCCGCTTCCGCACCTTCCTCAACCGGGCCGGTCTCCGACGCATCCGCTTCCACGACCTGCGGCACTCGACCGCTACCCTGCTTCTGGAACAGGGCGTCGACCTCGTCGTCATCAAGGAACTCCTCGGCCACGCCCACATCGGCGTCACCGCCACGGTCTACGCCCACGTCCGGCTCCGCCTCCAACGTGACGCCATCGATCTTCTCGGCCGTGCCCTCTACGCCCCCGCCACCACCGGCCAGCCCAACGACGGCGACGACCCGCCACGTTGTGGAGTACCCGTCCGCTGACGTTGCCGTCAACTACTGCCGTCAGACACCCCAGAGGCCCCACCAGAGACAAATCCGGCGGGGCCTCTGGGGTTTATGTTGGTGCTAGATATGGACTGCCAGACGTAGCCAGAAAACGACTATCCAACAATCTCGCCACTGACGACATCGTAGAGCCCGGGATCCATCGCAAGCTGACGCTGGCCGTCCACAAAGAAGGCCCCTCGGCGATAGCACTCATTAAAGACGGAAATCATCTGCTCAACGCTGCCGAATTCAATCTCAGTCGACTCGCCAATCAGGACACCGGCGACCTTAGCTGACTTCCCGGGCTCCCAAACAGCAGCATAGATATCGCCGCCTGCACCACCCAGCAGGGGAATCCAATGGGAACCCAAGGTGGAATCTCCCTCATGATCGCCCATCTGACCGACGGCCTCAGCGAGGGAGAGCGGACTGTACCCCGGGATCAGGTTGACATCGTCTTGAGTCTGGCCGTCATGGAGCGCCACTCCGTTGCACCAGCCGAACCACGTCGACACCTCATCAGGCACCGGAGAGCCAAGCAAAGACTCCACCTGACCAGGACCAACGCCAGGGACAAGCCACCGGACAACCGGCCGGCTCAGATCAGTGAGCCTTGCAACCAACGCGTCGAGTTCTTCCAGCAGCACTGCAGCGCTCCCTTCCGTCATTGAGTACGGACATAGTACTGGTCTCCGGAGTTGATGCCGTTATCTCGAAGGAACGGCCACAGCGAGTCCCGCCCATGGGACACGTTCTCATTCCGCGGTATGAGACGAAGCGTAGCGCCAGAGCCACCCTCGACAGTCGATGCGAATGGAAACTCTTCCCATGACATACCGCCCATCAAAGTTCCTGGACGGGGCTGGCCGGCCTGGGCCGCGTTCCTGTTCGCGCGAATCGCAGCTCGTCCTGTCAATCGCGTAACAATAGGACTCTCGCCATTGGCAAGAGCATTATTGAAATTGTCCGCAACGCCAGGGTAAGCCGACGAGTCGATCTCGTGAACCGGCAAGGAAGTTGCCGTTCCAGAAGAATCTACTGAGAATACGCGGCAAGCCTCACCTGTATTGTGGACCAAGATCGGCGTGCCGCCCGCCACAACATAGTACGTGTGGAGGTCGTCGACGGTGAGGTTGTACATGTCGCGGTCGCCAGGGAGTCTGGTGATGTCGGCGACGTATACGTGGTAGCCGATGGCGGTGCTGAGGGCATGGCCTGTGCGGAGTTGGCCGGCAGGGACCCAGGTGTGGAGGGTGTCGTCCCAGAAGGGGTGCTTGGCGTTGGTGTGGAGGATCTCCGTGCTTCCGTCGGTGCGCTTGATGCGGAGGTCGACGAGGTCGTAGTCGTGGTTGATGAGTGTGGCGGCGACCTTTCGGCCGCCCTTGCGTTTGCCGTTTGCCGGGTCGGCGGCCTCGACCTTGTCTCCGGTCTTGATGTCACCGATGGGTTTGGTTTTGCCGTCGGCCATCAGCACCGGGGTGGAGGGGGTGAAGCTGCAGCCACGCGGGATGCGGATTCTGGTTGCGGCGACTTCGCCCTCGACCTCAGCGCCTGCGCCTCGTGTTCCGACGAGCATCGCAAGGTCGAAAATCAGCTTTCCGGTGCCTTGGGCGCTTCTGCCATGCGCGTAGTCATCCGCTATTTCCGCGCCGCGCGACGTCGCCGCCGCTGCGGCGGCTTGGGCCGGGCTGACGCTGTACACCAGCTGGGTGAGCATCGCCATGCAGTCGTCGCCGGACGTGATGCATCGTTTGTCGGTCTGGAGTTGCTGGATCGGGGTGGTGACGAGCGCGATGCCTGTGGTTTTTACCTCGTGATAGATGGTCTTGCCGACGTCTCCGAGCCAGCCGGAGAGGCCACCGCCGCCTCCGTGGCCGCTGCCGCTGGTGTTGTCGTCTCCGCCCCCACCGCCGCCACCGCCGCCTGCGTATTCGGGGCAGTTGGGGTTCTGCAGGCTCGGACACATGTTGCCTGAACCGCTGTTGCCCGAGATCGGGCCGCCCGCGATGTCGCCAGGGACAAAAAGTCCTGTGGGATCGCTCTTGGTGACGGGGTTGTTGTTGGCGTAGGCGTAGCCGTTCATCTGGAGGGGATCGGCGATGTCCAGGACGGGGTCTGCGCTGATGAAGTGGCCGGTGTCGGGGTCGTATTCGCGGGCGCCGAGGTGGGTGAGGCCGGTGGTGGTGTCGTCGGTGCCGCCGAGGTAGCTGCGGTGGGACTGCCAGCGGCCGTCTACGGTGCCGCGGGGAACGCCGAAGGGGTCCGTCTTCTGGCGTTGGATGGCCTGTCCGGTGGTGAGGCCGATGGCGGCGATGGCGGTGCCCTGCTGGTCGGCGGCGAGCGCGGTCAGGGTGCTGCTCGTCCCGCCCTCGGTGTGGCGCATCACGGTGGGGGCGCCGGCCTGACTGTAGTAGCGCTGGCAGTAGGCGACGTCGCCGTTGGCGTCGGTGGACAGTTCGGTGTCGGGCAGGTAGAGGGTGTGGGCGCTGGCTGTGGCGGCGATGATGCGGTTGCCACTGGCGTCGTAGAGGTAGCTGGTCTGGTCGGAGAATGCCCATTGCTGGGCGGTGTTGCCGTTGCAGGCGGTGATCTGCAGGTCGGTGCCGTCGGCGCTGTTGGCGCCCGGAATGTCAAGGCACTTGCTGGAGCCGCTGTACTTGAGGGTGCCCGCCGTGACGGTCCACTTCTGGTCGGCCTTGCCGGTGCAGGGAGCCAGGGTGACCGGGGTGCTGTCGGTGGTGGCGCCACCGGTGGGCATGACGCACT
Organism: Streptomyces hyaluromycini; assembly: GCF_002217755.1. Lineage (GTDB taxonomy): Bacteria > Actinomycetota > Actinomycetes > Streptomycetales > Streptomycetaceae > Streptomyces > Streptomyces hyaluromycini. The sequence goes on from NZ_BCFL01000018.1 coordinate 1,030,502, forward strand.
TGCCGAGTACCGTCAAGGCGCCGGTCTGCGTGTCCAGACGGAAGTTCTGGGCCTTGGTGCCGTTGCAGGTGTAGATCTGCAACGGAGTCTTGTCGGCGGTACTCGCGCTCTGTAGGTCCAGGCATTTGCCGTCGAGGCCGATGAGCTGGCCGCTGCCGGCCTTGCCGAAGCCGGAGACGGTCTTGACCTTGCCGTCCCAGGTCCAGTCCAGGGCCTGGGTGTCGCCGCCGTAGGTGCGGGTCTCCGTGTTGCCGGTCTTGTCGTAGGACAGGGCGGCGGCTGTGTCGATGGTTGCGGTGTCGGTGGTGATGCCGGTCAGGGTGTGCGGCTGGCCACCCGTGTCGTTGCCGTACGCGTAGTCGGTGGTGGTGTCGTCGGTGGCATCGACCTGGCCACCGGTCACGGTGACGGACGGGTCGTGTTCCGTCAGGCGCTTGCGGTTGCCCAGCGTGTCATAGGTGTACGTCTGCCAGTAGCCGTCATTGGCACTGGTGACGTTGGTCGCTGTCACCTTGCCGGTCGTGTCCGTGTAGACCGGGGCGGCGATCGTCTGTCCTGACGCGGTGCAGCCCTCGTTGGGTGAGGTCCATGCCTCGTGGAGCTGGCCGAGTGCGTCGTAGGTGAAGCACTGCCGGTCGGTGGAACCCGCGCCGTCGGTGTCTTTGAGCTGGGTGACGTTGCCAGCGTTGTCGTAGGTGTAGTAGCGGTCGTTGACGCGGTTGGGGGCAGCGGTTTCCCGGTCGGTGACGGTTCGGTCGAGCTGGCCAGTGTTCTCGTCGAACAGGTTCGTGGTCCATACCCGGTTGGGCATCTCGCCGGTGACCGTGCGCAGGACCTCGCCGTAGGGGCTGTAGGTGGTTTCGGCGGTGTACCAGTCCAGGCCGGAGGTGGAGGTCGGCAGGCCGTCGGCGTTGTAGCGGGTGATCACCTTTTCCTGGGACAGACCGCCGACGGCCGGGGTCGTGACCGACTGCTGCAGTCCGGTCTTGGTGTAGGTGTAGGAGTAGGAGTAGGTGGCGTCCAGGCCCGTGGTTGCGGTGGTGGTGAGGCTGAAGGGGATGGTGATGTTCTTCCCCGTGGGCCGGTACTCCGCGTCGTAGCCGGTGACCGTGGTGGTGATCGGGACGCCGTCGTTGTAGCGGGTCGCCGAGACCTGCTGTCCCTTCGCGCCCGGGATGGTGTCGTAGGTGAACTTTGTCAGGATTTCGCCCTGGTCATCATCCAGGCGCTGTTCTGTGGTGCGGCCGAGCGCGTCGTAGCCGGTCCACACGGTGATGCCACGATCGTCGGTGGTGGTGAGCTTGTGGTCCAGGTCGTCGTAGGTCGTGGTGGTGGTACCGGTGTCCGGGTCCACTGCCCGGATCTGGCGGCCGCGGGCGTCGTAGGTCCAGGACCAGGAGTTGCCCTCGGTGTCGGTTGCCGAGACCCGATCGCCCCGCGGGTCGTAGCCGTACGTGGTGGACGTGTGCGCGGCATGCAACGCGTCGGTGAACTCGTCGATGCGTACGGTGCGCTGGAGCACGTCGGTGAAGCTGCGGGTCGCCGGAGAACCCACCGGGGGGACAACGGTGGTGACGTCCTTGTCGTAGGCATAGGTGGTGCGTTTGACGGTCTTCGGGGTCCCGGCCTCATAGGGAGTGACGGTCACAGGCCGGCTCTGCCCGTCGTAGGTGGTGACCGTGGCGCTGGGAACGTCGAAGTCCGATTCCAGCTCGAACAGCGTCGTGGACGGTGCGCCGGCGGCGTAGTAGCCGTTGTTGGTGCGGCGGACGGTACCGGCCGCGTTGTAGAGGGTGTCCGTGACGATACGCCCGCCGCCTACGGCGTCGGTCTGCGACTGACGCGGCCGTCCGAGGCCGTCGTAGAGGGTCACCGCGTGCGCGTAGGTGCCGTCGTCCCGGAGCGTGGACGTGGAGACAGCGACCGGCTTGCCGACAGTGATGTCGTAGGAGAACGTCTTGGAGGGGTCGTCCGTGGCCGGGTTCTGCGAGGCCGTCCACACCGCCGTGGTCCGGCCCAGAGCGTCGTAGGCCTGGGTGACCACATGCTTGTTGGTGTCCTCCGACTTCACTGGGCTGCCACGGCCCGGTTCGACCGTGATGGTGGAGGTGAAACCGAGGGTGTTGTTGGTGGCGGTAGTCGAGAACACCTGTCCCGACGAGGGGTTGTAGTCCGTCGTGCCGATGTGGCCCGCAGCGTCCTCGACCGTCTTGACACGTCCGTAGTCGTCATAGGTGGTCTTGCTCGCACGGATCCAGCCCGTGCCCAGGCCGTCCTGGCCCCAGACGCTGGTGGCCTCGCCCTTCGTCGGCGCGGTGCCGTAGGACTGGCTGTCGTAGGCGGTGCGGGAGGCGGAGATGACGTCGTCACCAGTTGCGGTGGCGGCCTGGGCGCAGGTACCTGCGGTGGTCTTGGTCTGCTCGGTCAGCCCGATCAGCCAGGCGCTGGTGTTGTGCAAGTAGGAGGTCTGAGTGCAAGTGGTTGTTTGGTCGCCGGTCTTGCCGGTGTCTGCGCGGGTTTCCACCTGGTACGGCAGCCCGTAGGTGTCGTCGTACAGGGTGGTGGTCTTCACCGTTCGCGAAGTGCGGTTGTCGTCGGGGTTGGTGCCGCTGGCAGGGGTGACCTTGATGCTCTGGTCGACCTGAGTGCGGTACGCCTTCAGGTCGGGCACGTCGGTGCGAGGGCGGGTGGCCAGCAGGTGCGCCGAGGGAGAGGAGACGGTGCGGGAGGCGACGCTGCCTCCGGTGCCGTCGTCGTTGGCCTGGGTGTAGGTGAGCGACTCCGCCGTCATGCCCTGGAAGGCGGGCTTGTCCGGGGCGATGGTGGCGCCGGTGGAGTCCTTGACCGTCACCGAGCGGGTGCCACCGCCGGGCAGCGGGTCCCCGTCCATACCGCGGAAGTACCGGGTCACGCTCTTGCCCCGCACGATCCCGGTCGCGGCGTCGTTCTTCCCGGTCAGGACCGTGACCTGCTCGTAGCCGCGCCACTGGTCGTAGGTGCGGGTGGTCTTCTTGCTGAACTCGGTCTGGTTCTTCGCCCAGGCGGCCCCGTCAGTGGGGTACTGGTATTCGGTGACCAGGTCGGGGACGCCGTCGACGCGGGGTTTCTGGGTGATGGAGGTGACGACGTACTTGTTGAACCAGTCGATCGTCTCCTGGTCGGGGTCCGGGCTCCAGTACACCGGGTAGCAGCGGGTCCCGTTCTCCTCCGGTTTCGGGTGGGCGGAGGTGGCCATGGCGGGGCACGGGTCCGAGTAGTCGACGTCGATCTCACCGCCGTACTCGGTGACCACCCGGCGGATCCGCAGCCGGTCGAACGCCGGCCGCGGATCGGATGCCCCCGTGATGACTCGGTTGGGCATGGCCTGGTTGTTGTGGGAGAACTCGACCGCGTTCAGCTTCTGCGCGGTCCCGTCCACCGCGTAGCCGGTGCGCTGGATCGACTCCAGCCACAGTGGCGGGGCGGTGTCGGTCAGTGTGCGGGGGAAGGTCTGGGTCAGCAGGTACTTGTCGACCTTCGAGAGTGTCGTGGAGCTCTGGGTGCGCTGCGCGTAGGTGGTCACCGACGACAGTCGCTCGCGGGACCAGAACGTCGGCGCGCCCACGGAGCAGCGCTTGCCTGCGGCGCCGGAGCAGTACAGGTTGGCCGGGGTGTCGTACCACAGCCGGTATTGGCCGTAGTCCTGTGAGGTGAACGCGTCGTTGGTGCAGGTCAGGCCGGTCTCGGCCTCGTCGAAGCAACGCTCGTCGACGGTGAACTCCACCCGGGCGATCGGGTCGGCGGTGAACAGGGTGTTCGATCGCTGGCCGTAGTCGATGCGCTTCAGGTAGCCGCCGCGGTCGTAGGAGACCGGCGTGGTGTACTTCTCGTTCTCGCCGTAGTAGTTGGACTCCTTGTCCCACCACAGCGACATGGCGTTGCCGTGGACGTCCACGACGTAGTCCAGGTTCCACCGCCAGCCTTGGGCGCAGAACGAGGACGCGAAGTCACTGTCGTGGCAGGGCTCGCCGGACTGGTTGCCGGCCACCGGAACGGTCAGCACCGAGTCGGTGGTCTCATCGCTGCTGCTCCAGCCGGGCAGCTTGTTGAGGCCGAAGTAGTATTGGGTGCCGTCCCGGGTGGTGACTCGCCAGTACTCCCCGTCCTTGTCCCCGTTGTCCTTGCTGGTGTCCTTGATCCGCTCGACTCTGGAGCCGTCACCGTTGGCCGTCACCCAGTCGCAGCTCGGGGCGTCCAGGTTTCCGTCCGGGCAGGTGCTGGCATCCACCACCAACTCGGTCGTGGAACCGCCGAGGGAAAGAACGGCGTTGTACGAGCCCCAGCACAGGTCCGACGTCTTGTGGGAGGCGTTGTTCGCATCGCCGTCGGTGTCGTCACGACAAGTGCGGTAAGTGCGTTCGATCGAACCGGGCTGGTAGTCCCAGCCGTCCCCGATCCATGAGGCCTGGTTGTTCGTGGCCGAGGTCCGCCCGTCGACGACCTGCGAGTTGTAGCCGAAGGCAATGTCCGGTGCGGGACCGGCCGGGACCGGCGGCACCGCCACCGGCTGCGACCAGGTGAATGCCCCCGCGGAGCCTCCCGCACTCCACGTGCCCGACGCCGCAAGCGGCGTGGCCGTGTAGTCGCCCTTCGCACCCGAGCCGGAGTCTGTCGCCGCCAGCACCACCGACCCGCTCCCCGAGGTGCCCGCCTGCGGCAGCAGCGCCTTCAGCGCCCCGCTCTTCGACGCGTCTCGGTGGTAGACGGCCGACTCACTCGTCGAGCTGTTGTCACCGGACAGCGAGGCCTGGTCGGCCGTGGCCGAGGCGGCGGCAACGTCGACGGTGGCCTTGATCTGGCCGGTGTTGTCGTCGTTGTCGGTGGCCAGCGGGGTGGCCTGGTTGCACGCCTCGTCCAAGGGCGTGGTCAAAAAGCACTCCGGATACGTGACGAACTGCATCCGGTCGGCCCAGTCCGCGCTGTACAGCTGCTCGAAGTCGGAGTAGTCCAGTGCCACTTCCACCGACGCCGTCGCGGCTGTGGCCGGGGGAGTCACCGTCAGCAGTGTTCCGTTCACTTCTGCCGCGGACGTCTGCGCGGGGTCGGCCACCTCCACCTGCCAGGTGCCGTCCAGCGCAGAGGCTTCCTCAGGCGTGGCATCGACTGGAGCGCCCAGCAGGACCGGCAGCGGACCCGCCTGCCGCAGATCCCCTGCCACAGGATCTGTCAGGTTCACCGCCGCAGGGCCACTGACCGGAGGGGTCGTGTGGGCCGGCTCGTAGTCCACCGGCGGCACCGTGGCCTCACCGGTCAGATCGTCCAGTACGCCGGTGTCGGCGTCGGCCGCGGTGCTCTCAGCGGGCAGGTCGATCAGATCCACCCCGGCACGGTTGCCGCCAGGTGACGGGAGTGCGGCCGCCTGGGTAGGCAGCAACCCCACCAGTAACGCCCCTGCGAGCACCGCCCCGGCGCCCCGGCCGCGCCTGGCGTACCCGCCGGCGCGCCGCGCCGGCACCAGGCAGCAAACCGCGGCCGGACCACGACAGCGAACCAAACACCGAACAGCCCCCCAAGGCGGCCGGCAGGAAGCACGCGAAAGAAGGCCGCGCACCCCACCCCGAAGACGACACGAAATACCGACGGATCCTCTGCCGGAAAACACCACCCGTCAAACAAAAAACAAACAGATGTGACACCCGTCACACTCAAATGTGACGCAATTCAGACTTGCCGACCTTCGAGGTGTTTCGACAATGTGAATCCCTTAATACACATCACGCCCACACACTTGTGAATCCGGTGATCCACGACAATCGAGTTCGGCCCGGGCGGCCCGACCCGCATAGATGCTCGACCATGACGGCACATGCAGGGGCCATGAGATTGCCGGGCCACACGAAGCATCCACACGGCCTCCATGAGGCCCAGCACCCATCTCGTTTACGTCCTCGACGGCAGTTGAGTTCAAATCCGTGCTGGCTTACGGCACATCGATGGGGCATGATCTGCTCGCGCATTCCTGTCCGCCAGGAGAATTTGGCAGCACCGAATGGAATGCAAAGGTGAACCGAGGGTTAATTCTGGCCCAATGAGAGGCGACACGGTCTCTGTGTTCCGGACATCGGTGACCAGCCGATGACTCCCGGTCCGGGGCCGGTTTTCCGGGGAGGGAAGACGTTTTCGTGGACAGACAATGGCTCCGCCTGCCCCGGCGCAGACGGCGGGCCGCCGTGCTGGTGGCCGCCGCCGTGGCCGCCGGACTCGGCCTGACACAACTGCCAGTCCTGCACCACGCCGACGCCCCCGGACTGGTGACACCCCGGCCGACGCCGCGCAACTGCTCGACGAGACCACCGCCGTCGGCAAGGCCCGCGCCACGGGCCGGCCGGTGGAGGTCACCGCATTGCGGGACGCGAGCAGCACCACCTACGCACGCCCCGACGGGAGTTTCGAACTCGAGACCCGCGCCGTGCCGTTCCGCGCCATGGTCGACGGAGTGTGGCGGACGATCGACACCGACCTGCATCGCACCAAGGACGGCGACTGGGCCCCCACCGCCGTCAACAACCCCGTCGTCTTCTCCCCGGGCAGCCGCGGCGAGCGCGCAACCCGCTCCGAGAACCGGACCAGCATCCGGCCGGCCGCCCTCACCACGGCCCAGGACGCGACGTCAACGGATCTGGTCACCCTCACCACCGGCGGCCACCAGCTCACCCTGACCTGGCCGGGCACCCTGCCCGCCCCGGTCATCGACGGCGACCGCGCTCTCTACCAGGACGTCCTGCCAGGCGTCGACCTGCTGCTGACCGCCCGCGACTCCGGCTTCTCCCACGTACTGATCGTCAAGAACGCCGAAGCCGCCGCCGACCCCGAACTCGCCGCCCTCTCCTACGGCCTGACCTCACCCGACCTGACCTTCACCCTCGACCCCGTCACCCACGTCATCCACGCCGAGGACGCGGACGGCACCGAGGTCGCCGTCTCCCCCACCCCCTACATGTGGGACTCCGCCGGCAAACCCGCCGTCACCCAGGGCGACGACCCCCAACCACCCCGGCCCACCGAGACCCCCACCCCCGAGGCCGGCCCCGACGTGGACCCCTCGGAAGAACCCGAGGACATCGGCGGCACCCCCGACCAGCCCGACTGGAACAACGACACCGCCGCACCACAGGACGACGAGCCCAGCCCGGCCGCCTACAAGACCGGCATCACCGCACCTCTCGCACGGCCGGCGGCCTTCACCTCGACGGGCGACGACACCACGTCTGTGCTCGCCCTCGACGGCCTGGCCGGTCCCCAGCCCGGCACCCACGACGCGCTCGCCGCCGTCACCCTCACCGACGACGGCGCCCTCACCATCAAACCGGACACCAAGCTGCTGACCGCCGACTCCACCGTCTACCCGGTCTTCATCGACCCCTCGTTCAGCGGCCACACCAACAACTGGACCACCGCCTACCAGCCCCACCCCGGCTCCAGTTTCTGGAACGGCACCAACTTCAACGACGGCACCGACACCGCCCGCGTCGGCTACGAGTCCACCACTGCGGGCCTGTCCCGCTCCTTCTTCCAGCTCTCCCTCTCCAGCGCGCTCAAAGGCGCCCATGTCTCCTCCGCGTACTTCTACGGCCTGGAGACCTACTCCTGGTCCTGCTCCCCCCGCAGCGTCCAGCTGTGGCACACCAGCAGCATCAGCTCCGCCACCACCTGGAACAACCAGCCCTCCTGGATCGGCCAGATCGACGCCCAGACCGTCGCCAACGGCTACAACAGCGGCTGCGCCGACGACTGGGTGAAGTTCACCGCCACCTCTCTCGGCCAGGACGCCGCCGACAACGGCTGGGGCTACGTCACCCTGGGCCTCCAGGCAGCCGACGAGAGCCACCCCGACCCGTGGAAGAAGTTCGAGGCCAGCAGCAGCAACTCCCCCTACCTGAAAATCACTTACAACCGGAAGCCCAAGGAACCCACCCACCTGACCATGAGCCCCGGTCCCGACTGCGACACCAGCGGCGAGTCCTCGGTGGGCAAGTCGGACCTGACCTTCGCCGCCACCGCCACCGACCCCGACGGGGACCTGAAGTACCTCGACTTCGAAGTCTGGCAGGACGGCAGCAGCAGCAAGATCCTCGACGGCAACCAGACCGTCGATGCGAACGGGCACGCCAGTGTCTCCGTCACGTCAGGCAAGTTCGCCAACGGCAAGACCTACTGGTGGCGGGTGCGCGCCATCGACTCCACCGGCGCCGCCTCCACCTACGCCCCGGACGGCAGCGACAACTGCGGATTCGTCTACGACACCACCAAGCCCAATTCCCCCAAGATCACCTCCACCCAGTTCCCCGAGGACGACGGCACCGGCGCCCTCTGGAGCACCGTCACATACGGCACCGCAGGCAACTTCACCCTCAGCGCCGACGGAACCACCGACACCACCAGGTACGAGTTCTCCTTCGACTCCACCAGCTACGGCGGCACCAGCAGCCCTGCTACCGCCGGCGGCAGCGTCACTGTGTCCCTCAAACCCCACCACGCCGGCCCCAATGTGTTCTACGCACGCGCCGTCGACTCAGCCGGCAACCCGTCAGCACCGACCAAGTACCTCTTCTACGTCACGCCCCGCGACGACGCCGACGGCCCCGGCGACCTGACCGGCGACGCCTGGCCCGACGTCATCGTCGTCGACCAGTACAAGGACCTGCGGGTCTACCCCGCAAGCAGCGTGGGTGACATCTACTCCTACAACCGCGCCGCCTACGACCAGGACGGCCTCATCGAGACCAACTCCGACTACCCCGACGACTACTGGACCGGCGCCCTGCTCACCCACAACGGTGACTTCCTGCCCGGCGACGGCCTCCAGGACATGGTGGCGCGCATGCCCGACGGCAAGCTCTACGTCTACCCCGGTGACGGCTACGGCAGCTTCGACGTCACCCAACGCACCCAGATCCTGCTCCCCGCAGGAGCACCCGATCCTGCCACCCTCAACCAGATCCTCGCCGCCGGCGACATCGACGGCGACGGCCGCCCCGACCTGCTCGCCACTGAGGGCAACCACTTCTGGGCCTTCCTCGGCTACACCGGAGGCGCCTTCAGCAGTGCCGTCCTGGAAAACGGCGGCACCGTCTGGCCCGACCGCGACCTGGTATCCGTCGGCGACCACAACGGCGACGGCGCCGTCGACCTCGTCTTCCGCACCCTGTCCACCGGACAACTGTCCCTGCGCTACGGCAAACCCAAGAGCGGAGGCGGCACCACGATCGAATCCCTCGCCACCGCCGGCAACTCCCTCAACGGCAAGGACGCCACCTACTCCGCCTCCGGCTGGACCACCGCCAACGTCCGACTCCTGCTCGGCACACCCGACGCCAACCACGACGGCATCCCCGACATGTGGGCCGTCATGAACGACGGCTCCGTACGGATGTACAGCGGCGGCACCTCCACCGTCGGCTCCTACACCACCGTCGTCAGCAGCGGCTGGACCGGCAAACTCACCATCGGCTGACCAAACACGACGCCGGAAACAACAGCGCCCCGCCGAAGACACCCGGCGGGGCGACGCCGAGCGCCGTTGTGCCCGCCGGGACGGGGTCACCCGTTCACGCCCCCGAGCACCCGCCATTCGTGTGTTCTTCATACCGGTGCCTGTGCAACCCCCTTGACCTGCTCGAATTGCTTCTCAACGGGCCTCGCGGTCGCCCGCCGTGACACCCGTTCATCCCAAAACTGACGGTGCCTCAGGGAGCGGGGCCGGGCGGATGCCTTTTACCTCGGTAGAGCAAGGGAGTGGACGACCTCGACCGAGGGAGCACCATGCGACGCACCGCCCGTCTGCTGACCGGGACCGCGCTGGCCGTGGCCACGGCCGGACTCGCCGGCGCGCCGGCGTACGGCGGCGGCACCGGCAGCCTCGACGTGTACCCGTCGACCGCGACGGCAGGCGGCCAGGTCACCGTGAACACGGCGGTGTGCGGCGAGAAGGGAACGGCGGTCGGCGACGCCAGTTCGGTCGGTGCCGGCCCGTTCACCCTTGCGCCCAGTACGCACGAGGGCGAGGCGATCGGGCAGTTCCAGGTGCCGCCGAGCGCGCAACCGGGGACGTACGAGATCGTCGCGAAGTGCGCCGAGGGGAACCGGCAGGTGACCGGGGACCTGGTGGTGGCACTGACGCCGGCCGCGGGGCAGGTACAGCCCCACGGCAGTGTGAAGACGGGGGTCGGTGGTGCCTTCGGCTCCGACCCCGTGCAGACCGCGGCAGGCGTGACGGCTCTGGCCGTCGCCACCGCGGGCGGTACCTGGCTCCTGCATCGCCGGGCGAGAGGCGATGTGATCTGACGGACACCCTCCGCTGTCCGTCCGCCGGTACCGCACATCCCACCCCCTCCGGGTCCGACGCCCCTCGCGGCCCGGAGGGGGTAGGGGGTCACGTTCGCTAGAGGCTCTCACCATCTCTAGCGCCCCACCCCCTCGCTAGAAGCTCTAACCTCTGGGAGAGGGGTTCACATGCGCAAGATCGGGGACACCGCGATAGCCGCCGTAACCGTCATAGCCCTCGGCTCCGGCGTATGGCTGCTCGGCCCCGGCATCGGAGCGCACACCGCGCCGCCCCAGCCGTCCGCCGCCGAGAGCCGCCCCGACCCCGGCGAGGAACGCCTCGAAGCCCCCGCGCTGCCCCCTTCCCCGCCCACCCGCATCCGCATCCCCGCCATCCACGTGAACGCCCCCCTCATGGGCCTGGCCCTCACCCCCGCAGGCAGCCTCGACGTCCCGCCCGCCGCGAAGAAGAACCTCGCCGGCTGGTACGAGGCCGGCACCACCCCGGGCGAGACCGGCACCGCGATCGTCGCCGGACACGTCGACAACACCGAGGGCCCCGCCGTCTTCTACGACCTCGGCGCCCTCAAACGCGGCGCGACCATCGAGGTGGACCGGCAGGACAGGGGCGTCGCCGTGTTCAGCGTCGACGCCGTGGAGGTCTACCAGGCCCGCGACTTCCCCGACGAGAAGGTGTACGGAGCCGCGAAACGCCCCGAGCTCCGCGTCATCACCTGCGGCGGCGGCTACTCGCGCACGACCGGCTACCAGGGGAACGTCGTCGTCTTCGCCCACCTGACCGGAAGCCGCTGACCACAAGCCGCTCACCGCAAGCCCATCCCCCGCGTTTCCCCCGCCTCACAGACCCCGTCGTCCCTCCCCAGGGACCCCTCACACCCACCCCCCACCCCCGAAGAGGGCAGCGTTCCTCGTGGGAAACAGCGGTGATGCGGCCGGGTAACGTCGGCGCCGCACGCTCCTGGACATGACCTCGAATACGCGTGTGGTGGTGATCGGCGCCGGCCGCGCGGGCGCCCGTCCCGGCCGACGGCCCGTCGGCCCGGTGACCACGTCGGCACGCTCGTGACGCGCGAGACGCCCGGGGCACCCGTCGGCGACGACGAGCACCGCGCGTACGGCCGGGTGCCGCTCACCGAGGTGCCGCCCGTCGAAGTGCGGCTCGCCGAAGTGCGGCTCGCCGAAGTGCCGACCGGCCACCACCCCGCCGCCGAGGTGACCGCCCGCCCCACGCACTCGGGCCGCGCGGACGGCAGCACGGACGGCAGCACGGCGATCGCATACGACACGCCGGACCACGTGCCCGCCGGGTGCGGCCGCCCGCTGCTCCCCCCTTCGCTCCGCCCGCTGCTCCCCCCTTCGCCCCACCCCCTGCCCCACCCCCCGCTCCACCTGCTCACCCACGACGGAGGCTCCTGATGACCACCACCCCCGGGGCCACCCCCACGATCGTGCTCGTCGGTCACGGCATGGTCGGACAGCGCTTCCTTGAGGCGCTCGCCGAGCGCGGCCTGACCGCCACGCACCGCGTGGTCGTGCTGTGCGAGGAGCCGCGCCCCGCGTACGACCGCGTCGCCCTCACCTCGTACTTCTCGGGCCGGACCCCGGCCGAACTCTCCATGACCGACCCCGAGTTCATCGCCGCGCACGGCATCGAGCTGTACGTCGGCGACCCGGCGGAGACGGTCGACCGCGCGGCGAGGACGGTAACGGCCCGGTCCGGCAAGGTGTTCGGGTACGACACGCTCGTACTCGCCACCGGCTCCTACCCGTTCGTGCCTCCGGTCCCCCACAAGGACGCGACCGGCTGCTTCGTCTACCGCACGATCGAGGACCTGCTCGCGATCGAGGAGTACGCGAGGTCGAGGGCGACCGTGGGCGCGGTGGTCGGCGGCGGACTGCTCGGGCTGGAGGCGGCCGGTGCGCTGAAGGGGCTCGGACTCATTTCCCACATCGTGGAGTTCGCGCCCCGGCTGATGCCGGTGCAGGTGGACGAGGGCGGCGGTGCGGCCCTGCTGCGCACCATCGAGGAGATGGGCCTGACGGTCCACACGGGCGTCGGCACGCAGGAGATCGTGGTCGACTCCGCGGGTGCCGTGACGGGCATGAAGCTGTCCGACGGTTCCGAACTCGCCACCGACATGGTGGTGTTCAGCGCCGGTGTACGGCCGCGGGACCAGCTCGCCCGCGACTGCGGCCTGACGGTCGGCGAGCGCGGTGGCATCACGGTCGACGAGCAGTGCCGTACCGTCTCCGACCCGCACGTGTTCGCGATCGGCGAGTGCGCGCTGGCGGCGGACGGCCGGGTGTACGGCCTGGTGGCGCCGGGCTATGAGCAGGCCGAGACGGCCGCGGCGACGATCGCCTCCGACGAGGCCGCCTTCACCGGCGCGGACCTGTCCACCAAGCTGAAGCTGCTCGGCGTGGACGTGGCCTCGTTCGGGGACGCGCACGGCACCGCCGGGGACTGCCTGGACGTCGTCTACTCCGACGCCCGTTCGGGCCTGTACAAGAAGCTGGTCATCGGCCGGGACGGCACCCTGCTCGGCGGCATCCTGGTCGGCGACGCGGACGCGTACGGCACGCTGAAGGCCTTCACCGGTTCGGTCCCGCCGGTCGCCCCCGAGTCGCTGGTGCTGCCGGCCGGCGCGAGCGGCGGCGCCCAGCTCGGCCCGTCCGCGCTCCCGGACGAGGCGGTCATCTGCTCCTGCCACAACGTCAGCAAGGGCACGATCCGCGGCGCGGTGACCGAGCACTCCTGCACCACCGTGCCGGAGGTGAAGAAGTGCACCAAGGCCGGTACCGGCTGCGGCAGTTGCGTCAAGGTGCTCGGCCAGCTGGTCACGGCGGAGCTGGAGGCGTCCGGCGTCGAGGTCGACAAGGGCCTGTGCGGCTGCTTCGCGCAGACCCGTGAGGAGCTGTACGAGATCGTCCTGGCGCTGCGCGTCAACACCTACCGGGACCTGCTCGACCGCTACGGCCGAAAGGACGCCCGGGGCGGCGACGGCTGCGAGGTCTGCAAGCCGGCGGTGGCGTCGATCATCGCCTCCCTCGCCCCGACGATCGGCGCGAGCGGTTACGTCCTGGACGGCGAACAGGCGGCGCTCCAGGACAGCAACGACCACTTCCTCGCCAACCTCCAGAAGAACGGCTCGTATTCGGTCGTCCCGCGCATCCCCGGCGGTGAGATCACCCCCGAGGGACTGATCGTGATCGGCGAGATCGCCCGTGACTTCGGCCTCTACACGAAGATCACGGGTGGTCAGCGGATCGACATGTTCGGCGCCCGCGTCGAGCAACTTCCGCTGATCTGGATGCGGTTGGTGGACGCTGGCTTCGAGTCCGGGCACGCGTACGGAAAGGCCCTGCGGACCGTCAAGTCCTGTGTGGGCTCGACCTGGTGCCGGTACGGCGTCCAGGACTCGGTCCGGATGGCGATCGACCTGGAGCTGCGCTACCGGGGGCTCAGGTCGCCGCACAAGCTCAAGTCGGCGGTCTCCGGCTGCGCCCGCGAGTGCGCCGAGGCCCAGTCGAAGGACTTCGGCGTGATCGCCACCTCCAACGGCTGGAACCTGTACGTCGGCGGCAACGGCGGCGCCACCCCGCGCCACGCGGACCTGCTCGCCCAGGACCTCACCGACGCCGGGCTGATCCGCCTGATCGACCGCTTCCTGATGTTCTACATCCGTACGGCGGACCGCCTGGAGCGCACCTCGACCTGGCTGGAGCGGATCCCGGGCGGCCTCGACCACGTCCGTGACGTCGTCGTCGAGGACTCCCTCGGCATCTGCGAGGAGCTGGAGTCCCTGATGGCGGCGCATGTGGCGAACTACGCCGACGAATGGGCGTCGACCATCAACGACCCGGAGAAGCTCGCCCGGTTCGTGTCCTTCGTCAACGCGCCCGACACCCCCGACCCGGTCGTCGGCTTCGTGCCCGAGCGCGACCAGATGAAGCCCGACCTGCCGCTGCTGTCCATCGGCATGCGCCGCCCCGCGGAAGACCCGGCAGACGTTCTGGAAGGAAGCGCCCAGCGATGACCCTGGCACCCGAGACCACCGACCTGAAGGTCCAACTCCAGCTGGCCGACAGCTGGTTCACGGTCTGCGACCTGAGCCGGCTGACCCCCGGCCGGGGCGTGGCCGCGCTCCTGCCGGACGGCCGCCAGGTGGCCGTCTTCCGCGATCGCACGGACCGCCTGTTCGCCATCGACAACCGCGACCCCTTCGGCGGCGCGGCGGTCCTCTCCCGCGGCCTGACCGGCACCCACCGGGGCCGCCCGTTCGTCGCCTCCCCGCTGCTGAAGCAGCGCTTCGACCTGGAGACCGGCGAGTGCCTGGACGACGAGACGGTACGGGTGACCGTGTACGAGGTGCGGACGGCATGAGCCTGCTTGACTGAACGTTCCAGAAAAACCTAGGCTCTGCCGCATGGCCAGGACCAAGGAGTTCGACCCGGACGCCGCGCTGCTGGCAGCCATGGAGCTGTTCTGGCGGCGCGGCTACGAGGCGACCTCCATGGCCGACCTGGTCGAGCACCTGGGCATCGGCCGGGCCAGCCTCTACGCGACCTTCGGCAGCAAGCACGACCTGTACCTGAAGGCGCTCGACCGCTACCAGCAGGACCGCCTCCCGCCCCTCCTCCGGGCCCTGTCCCGGCCGGGCCCGGTCCTGCCGGCCGTACGCGCGCTGGTACGGCAGTACGCCGACGAGTCCGCTGCCGACGACCTGCGCCTGCGCGGCTGCCTGGTCACGAACACGGCGGCGGAACTGGCCCCGCACGACCCGGCGGCGGCCCGCAGCGTCGAGCGGAACTGGGACCGCGTCGAGACGGTCCTGCACACCGCCCTCGTCCGGGCCCGGGCCCAGGGCGAACTGCCCGCCGACCGCGACCCCCTGGCCCTCGCCCGCACCCTGCTGGTCCTGCTCCAGGGCCTGCGGCTGGTGGGCAAGGCGTCGACGGACCCGGCCCGGGTCCGGGACGCGGCGGAGCAGGCACTGCGACTGCTGGACTGACGGACGCTCCCTGCCACGGGGAGCGTCCTTGTCATGCCTTGATACTGAACCGATCGTTCAAGAAAACGTTCAAGAAAAGGGGAGATCGCTCATGACTGCCACTGGGGAACGTTTCCCGGGTCGTACGGCGCTGGTCACCGGCGCCGGCAGCGGGATCGGCCGGGCCGTCGCCCTGGCGTTCGCGGCGGAGGGCGCGCGGGTGGTCGTGGCGGGCCGTCGCGAGGCGCCGCTGAAGGAAACGGTCGCGCTGATCGAGGAGCGGGGCGGCCAGGCGCTGGCGGTGACGGCCGACGTGTCGCGGCCGGGGGACGCGGAGGCGCTGGTGGCGGCCGCCGTGCAGCACTTCGGCTCGCTGGACGTGGCGGTGAACAACGCGGGGATCTTCCGGGGCGGCGCGCCGCTGGCCGACCTCCCGGAGGCCGACTGGCACGAGCAGCTGGCGGTCAACGTCACCGGCGTGCACCTGGCTCTGCAGGCGGAGATCCGCCGGATGCGCACCCAGCCGACGGGCGGCGCGATCGTCACCGTCTCCTCCACCTTCGGCATCCACACCACCTCCCCCGGCGCCGCCGCCTACTCGGCGACGAAGGCCGCGGTGACGGCACTGAGCCGGGGCGCGGCGCTGGACCACATCCGGGACGGCGTCCGCATCAACGTCGTCAGCCCCGGGGCGACGGCCACACCGATGTCGCTGCGCGCGGGCGAGACGGAACAGGACCGCGACGAGCGGGTACGGACCGCCCTCCCCCTCGCCCGTGTCTCGTCGACGGAGGAGGTCGCGGCAGCGGTGCTGTACCTGGCGTCCGACGCCGCGGCGTCCGTGGTGGGAACGGACCTGGTGGTGGACAGCGGCGGCTCGCTCTAGCCGCTCACGGCCGGACTCCGTCTCACGGCCGGGCTCCGCCTCACGGCCGGGCTCCGCCTCACCACCGGGCTCCGTCACGGCCGCGCGGGCCGAACCCGGGGGCCGCATGCGGCACTTCGGCGGCCGTCCGGTCCCGCCCTCGTGCCCGGTAGTCGCGTAGGGTGCCGGCATGGTCGGCATTCCGGAGGCGCTGGTGCGGGGCACGATCGACCGCGAGGGTGACAGCGGAGCGAGATGGATCAACGAACTCCCGTCGATCGTCGAGGACTTGCTGCAACGCTGGGACTGCGTACCCGACGGCGAGGTGACGCACGGCGGTGTCGGGGTGGTCGTCCCCGTCCGGCAGCGGACCGACGCCCGCCCCTGCGTCGTCAAGGTGTCCTTCCCCCACCCCGGCAACGTCCACGAGCCGGACGCGTTCGAGGCGTGGGCGGGCCGTGGCGCGGTCCGCCTGCACCGGCGCGACGACGCCCGCTTCGCCCTCCTCCTGGAGCGGGCCCGCACCTCGACGCTGGCGGCGCTGGAGTCCGACGACGAGACGGTGATGACGATCGCGGGCCGCCTGAGCCACCGCCTGGCCGTCCCGGCCCCGCCGGGCCTGCCCCGGCTCCGGGACCGCGCCGACGCATGGGCGGCGGAGCTGCGCGAGAACGCCGCCGGCCTGTCCCACACCCTGCCGCCCCGCGTCGTGGACGCGGCCGTCGCCACGGCCCGCGAGCTGGGCCGGGCCCAGCCGGACACCCTCGTCCACGGCGACCTGCACGCACGCAACATCCTGCGGGCGGACCGGGAGCCGTGGCTGGCGGTCGACCCGAAGGGCTACGCGGGAGACCCGGCGTACGACGCCGGCACACTCCTCAAGTCCCGGGCGCTGAACCTCATGCAGACCGACGACCTGCCGCGGGCCGCCCGCCGCCTCCTGGACGTCTTCGCCGAAGCAGCCCAACTCGACCGCGAACGTTGCCGCCACTGGGCCCAGTTCCACGCCGTCCAGGCGGCGTTCTGGGGCCGCCGGCACGGCTTCCGCATCGCACGCGGCGGCCCCCGCCGGGACCACATCACGGAATTCGCCGACAGACTGGCGGAGTCACTGGTCGTCTGACTGATCGCCTGACTGATCGCCTGAAGGCGAAGACGGTACGACCGGCGCACGCCCCCGGAGCACCCGCCCCGCCTCGCCCCGTCCCGCCTCGTCACCGGCGCCCGCCGAACTCCCATTCATGCACCTCGACGCCCGCGTACCGGACCGGATCCAGCACGCCCAGTGCCCGCTCCCGGTCCGGGGCCCGGACCAGCGCCGCCGTACCGACCCAGGTGGCTCCGTCGTCGGACAGCAGCGGGCCGAAGGCGATCAGGTCGTCGTGGTCGGTGCCGGGCGGCAGGCCGGGACCGGTGGCGGCGCCGTCGGCGGCGGGCACGGGCCCCAGGCCCAGCACCAGATACCGGTCGCCGCCGGTCCTGCCGCCGGGGAACTCCCACATGGTGCGCCCCAGCAGGTTGCGCCACCGCCGCAGCAGCACGTCGCGGTAGACCCCGGCCTGGTAGTTGGGCTCGTCGAAGGCGAACGCGCGGGCAGCGGCGGGGCCGGGCAGGTCGGCGATGTGCACACTCCCTGTCGGCACCTCGCCGCCCGCCCCGAACGTCGGCCCCCGGGCGATCAACTCGGCCGCGTAGCCGTCCATGTAGGCCCAGTGGTCCTCCACCAGCTCCGCACGCAACGCCGCGGAGTCGGCACGGTCACGGTGGTAACAGAAGAACTCCATGCCCACGGAGCCTTCCGCAGGACGGCACATCCCCTCAACACGGTTTCCGCGAGCCGCCGTTCCGGAGCAGCGCCGGGCCGCCGAAAAGGGCGACGCCCCACCACTGCTCCGCTTCCCTCCACCCCTCCGTCAGTCCCGCCGGATCAACTCCGGGTCGATCCGCCGCCCGACGAGCGGCAGCGCCCCCAGCACGGCGACGACCATCACACCCAGGGTGCCTGCGAGGAGGACTGGAAGTCCCGCGCGGTCCCAGAAGGTCGTGCTCTGGCAGTAGACCAGATACCCGGATTCGGCCATCCGCCCGACGGCCACGGCCAGCACCAGGCCCACGCCCAACGGCAGCAGACCCCGATCGAGCTGCCGAGGGTCATGAGGGCGAACCGCACTCGGTTCCCCCGCCCGCTGCCGAACAGCAGCCGGAGCCCCAGGAACAGTTCCCTCACCGGCTCGACCGTCCCTGCATGGTCAGCACACCGTCGACCATGGTGTACCGGGTGTCCGCCCTGGCCGCGACATCGGCGTCGTGCGTGACGAGTACGACCGCTGTGCCCTGCGAGCGGGCCAGAGTGAGGAACTCCTCCAGTACGGTCTGCGCGTTGACGCTGTCGAGCGCACCGGTCGACTCGTCGGCGAAGACCACCGCCGGCCGGTGAACGAGCGCACGGGCCACGGCGATCCGCTGGCTCTGGCCGCCGGAGACCTGCGAGGGCCGCCGCTCTCGCAGCTCCGCCAGACCCAGCCGGCCGAGCACGTCGCCGGCTGCGGCCAGCGCCTGCGCCTTGCGCTGCCCTGCCAGCCGAAGCGGCAGGGCAGCGTTCTCCTCCACGGTCAGTTCGGGCAGGAGCTAGCCGTACTGGAAGACGAACCCGAGCCGGTCGCGGCGCAAGGCGCTCAGTTCACCGTCACTGAGGTCCCCCAGCTTCCGTCCCTCCAGACGGACTTCACCACCGTGCAGCGGCAACACCCCGGCCAGGCAGTACAAGAGAGACGACTTTCCCGAACCGCTGGGTCCGGTGATGGCGGCAACCTCGCCCCGCCTGAGCACGATGTCGGCTTTTCTGACAGCCGGCGAGGAGCCGTAACGGAGTTCGACCCCGCGAGCGGCAAGGATTTCGGACACCTTGGATCAGCCGGCCCTAGTGCTCGATGTGGTAGTGGTGCTCTCGCGAACAGGAGTTGACCTTGAACGCACCCTTGTCGACACAGACCCCGAGTTCGGCGTCGTCCGTGTACCGCTGCGAGCCCTCCCCGTTGAAGTGGTGCATGTAGACCGTCTTCCGCTGTTCCCCGTAGTAGCGGACCCAGTCATGCCCTTCGACGCGGACCCGCACGAAGGTGTTGCTGTGGTCGTTCGCGTCAGTGTCCTGCAGATATCCCGTCCACTCGAAGGAACCGTGGTTCCGCTCGGGCAGGTTGAACTGGTAACGCCCCTGCAGAAGGACGGCACCGGGCGCCCTCGTTTCCTACAGGCTCTGCCAGGACGACGCGACAGCCGTCCCCGCCCCCGCGAGAAAGACCCCGGCCGCGACGGCACCCATCACTACCTTCTTCACGCGCTACCTCTCCCAGGACTCCAGCGGGCCCACTGCCAGCCGGAGTTACAGAAAGTAGCGCCTCGATCACGTGATGAATCCTTCAGTCACCCGGATCGCCACCACATCAGGTGACCCGAAACAAGACAACGGCCGAAACGCCCCGTGCGGCCCTACGGCCGCAGCGCGACGCCGACCGCCGTGCCCAGCTTGGTCACGAACTCCGTGCGGTCGGTGACTCGGTGTTTCCAGCCCTCGCCGGCCGCCTGCAGGACCTCGGCGATCTGGTGGGGCGTGATGTCGCCGGTCGACGTCCGTCCGGAGTCGGTGATCGCCGCCGCGAGCGTGCCGAGGAAGGCGTCCCGGTAGTCGTCGTACATGTCGTGGAGCTGCGCGGTCCCGTGCTCCAGCAGTTCGTCGACGCCCTCGTTGAGGTGCGTGCCGACGTACCGGCCGAGGTTCGCGTCGAGCGCGGCCACCAGGCGTGCGCCGAGGTCCGCGCCGGGTGCGGCCAGTGCCGTACGGACGTCCGCCAGCGCCCGGTCCAGTTCCTGCCGCATGGTCTCGCGGAACAGCTCCTCCTTGCCGGAGAAGAGGAAGTACAGGCCGGGGCGGGAGATGTCGGCGGCCCGGGCCACCGCGTCCATCGACGTCTTGCGATAGCCGAACGTGGCGAAAACGGTGAGCGCCGCCGCGAGCACCTGCTCGCGGCGCTGGGTGTCCCCTCGGGTGACGGTCATAGGCACACCATACCGACTGGGCGTGCTATACATGTTTTGTAGATTCTGTTTAGCGGGCGGGGGGCCGCAGCACACGAGAGCACGAGCACGAGAGAGAGCACCATGAGCAAGACCGTTCTGATCACCGGCGCCTCCACCGGCATGGGAGAGGCGCTCACCTTCGAGTACGCCGCGCGCGGCTGGAACGTCGCGGCCACCATGCGTGACACCGCCAAGGCCAACCCGGCCTTCGCCGGCCTCGGCAACGTCCTGGTCACGCGCCTCGACGTCACCGACACCGCGAGCATCGAGCAGGCCGTCAAGGCGACCACCGCCCGTTTCGGCGCCGTCGACGCCCTGGTCAACGCGGCCGGCTACGGCCAGGTCGGCGCCGTCGAGGAGATCAGCCCCGACCAGCTGCGCGACCAGCTGGAGACCAACGTGGTGGGCCTGGTCCAGGTGATCCAGGCCGTCCTCCCGCACATGCGGGAGCGCCGCTCGGGCCACATCCTCAACATCGGTTCCATGGGCGGCCACGTCAGTCTGCCCACGATGGCCGTGTACTGCGCCTCCAAGAGCGCCGTACAGAACCTGACGGAGGGCCTGGCCCTGGAGCTCGCCCCGCTCGGCATCCACGTCACCCTGGTCGAACCGGCGGGCTTCGACACCGGCTTCGAGGGCAACGCCAAGCTCCCCGCCACCTCCATCCCGGACTACGCGCCCGCCTACGCCACCATGGCGGAGTTCTCCGAGCAGGCGGTGCGCGGCAACCTGGTGAAGTCCATGGCGGCCGTCGCCGACGTGACCGGCACCGACGCGCCCCCGCTGCACCTGGCGGTGGCCACCGCCGGCCTGGAGATGGTGCGCGGCCGCTTCGCCGAGCTGATGGACGAGTACGCCCGCTGGGAGCAGGTCACGGCCGGCACCGACTGACAGCACAAGCACAAGCACAGTCGTACTGGTCAGAGCACGCGTCGGAGCGCCTCCGGGGTGAGGTCGGCGAGGGTCGGGTAGCCGTCGACGGCCATGATCAGGTCGGCCTCGGCGAGCAGCGCCCGCAGGACGTGGACGAGGCCGGCCTCACCGCCGTGGGCGAGACCGTACGCGTAAGGACGGCCGACGCCCACGGCGGTGGCGCCCAGTGCGACCGCCTTGACGACGTCGGCCCCCGTCCGGACCCCGGAGTCGAACAGGACGGGCAGGCCGTCGGCGGCCTCGACCACCTCCGGCAGCGCGTCGAGGGCGGGCAGGCCGCCGTTGGCCTGACGGCCGCCGTGGTTGGAGCAGTAGACGCCGTCCACCCCGGCGTCCTTGGCGCGGCGTACGTCCTCGGGGTGGCAGACGCCCTTGAGGATCAGCGGCAGCTCGGTGATCGACCGCAGCCAGGGCAGGTCGTCCCAGGTGAGCGGGTTGCCGAAGATCCCCGCCCAGAGCGCGACGGTGGCCTGCGGGTCGTCCTCCGGGTTCTTGCCGAGACGGGCCCGGAAGACCGGGTCGCTGGTGTAGTTGGCCAGGCAGTTCCCGCGCAGCTGCGGGAAGTTGCTCACGCTCAGGTCGCGCGGCCGCCAGCCGGTGATCCAGGTGTCCAGGGTGACCACGATCCCCTTGAACCCGGCCTTCTCGGCCCGGTGCACCAGGCTCTCCGCCAGTTCGCGGTCGGTGGGGGTGTAGAGCTGGAAGAAGCCAGGGGTGGCACCGAACTCGGCGGCCACCTGCTCCAGCGGGTCGACGGTCAGCGTGGAGGCGACCATCGGCACGCCGGTACGGGCGGCGGCGCGGGCGACGGCGCGGTCACCGTGGCCGTCCTGCGCGCACAGCCCGATCACCCCGACCGGGGCCATGAACAGCGGCGAGGGCAGCCGCATCCCGAACAGGTCGACGGACAGATCCCGTTCCGTGGCCCCCACCAGCATGCGCGGCACCAGCCCCCAGCGCTCGAACGCGCCGACATTGGCCCGCTGCGTCCGCTCGTCGCCGGCGCCGCCCGCGACGTACGAGCGCACCGATGCGGGCATCGCGGCCTGGGCCAGCGGCTCCAGATCGTCGTACGTCATCGGGAACCGCGGCACCACGCCGCGCAGCCCGTCGAGGTAGATCTCGTTCTGGTAGTCGGCGAACGCCATGATCCGGCCCTTCCTCACGACTGCGCCCGCGGGGTGCGGGCCCCTCGAAGTACACAATGGGAGAGTGGCGCACGACGGCTTCGAAACGCAGGATTCCGGCTCTGGAGGCGGGATGACGCAGGATGCTGCCGCCGTTGCGGCCGTACCGGCTCTGCTGAGCGAGGACGAGCTGGCGCTGGTCAACGCGCTGCAGCTGAGTCCGCGGGCCTCCTGGACCGAGCTCGGCCGCGCCCTGGGCGTCGACCCGGTCACCGTGGCCCGCCGCTTCCACCGCCTCTCCGCGCAGGGCACGGCCTGGGTCGGCTTCTCCCCCGGCCCGCGCCTGCTGGAGCAGATCTGCGTGGCGTACGTCGTGATCGACTGCGCTCCGGGCAGCACGGCCCGGGTCGCCGGGGCCCTGGGCGCCCACCCCCACATGGTGACGATCGAGCGGACGGCCTCGGGCCACGACATCCTCGCCACCGTCGCCACCCGCGACCTGCCGGCCCTGTCCCGCTACACCCTCGACCTGCTCCCCCACCTGCCGGGCATCACCGCCGTACGGTCCCGGATCGTCACCCACATGTTCACCGAGGGCGGCCGCTGGCGCATCGCCGCCCTGGCCCCGGCCCAACGCGCCCTGCTGACGGCCCCGCCCCCGTCCGCCCGGCCCACCACCGCCGCTGCCACCGCCGCCACCACCGCCACGGCCACCGCCGCCCACCGCCGGCTCACCTCGCTCGACCGCGCCCTCGCCGTCCGCCTCGCCCACGACGGCCGCGCGCCCTACCAGACCCTGGCACGGGACCTCGACGTCAGCCTGTCCACCGCCAAACGCCGCGTCGAGGCCCTCATCCGTCACGGCCTCCTCCGCTTCCGCTGCGACTTCGCCCGCCCACTCGGCGGCTGGCCGGTCGCCGTCACCTTCTGGGCCAGGGTGCCGCCCGCCGACCTCCCCGAGATCGGCCAGTCCCTCATCCGCCTGCCCGAGACCCGCAACTGCGCCGCCATCAGCGGCCCCCAGAACCTCATCCTCCAGGCCAGCCTGCACTCGGTCAGCGACATCCTGCGCCTGGAGACCCACCTGGCGACGACCCACCCGACCCTCGACATCGCGGACCGGGTCGTCACCCTGCGCCAGGACAAACTCCTCGGCCGCCTGCTCGACGCACACGGGCGCTCCGTCGGCGTCGTACCGGCGGACCTGTGGGCGGAACCGGCGCTGTGGGCGGAACCGGCGCTGTGGCCCCGCGACGGCACCCCGGCTCCTGTCACCGGGCTGCCGTAGAGTTCGCCGTGGTGGGGACGCGACATCCGTTCGAGGGGGAGCCTGCCATGGATGCGCCGAACAAGAACCGGACCGGCCTGGTACCGATGAGTCCCGAGCAGATGATCGCGGAGGCGCGGAAGGCGTTCTTCGTGATGTTCGGCCTGCTCGCGGTCGTCTGGCTCGTGCAACTGGCCAACTGGGCCGACCACTACGCCCTCGCGCGGGACTACGCGGTGGTCTCCGGCGACGTCGGCACACTGCCCGACGTCCTGGTCGCGCCGCTGCTGCACTGGAGCTGGGCGCACATCGAGAGCAACTCCGGCCCCCTGTTCGTCTTCGGGTTCCTCGCCGCCTACCGAGGGGTGGTGCGGTTCCTCGGGCTGACCCTGCTGATCGCGCTGAGCAGCGGCCTGGTGGTCTGGTTCTTCGAGCACGGCAACGTCGCGACGGTCGGCGCCAGCGGCCTGATCTTCGGATACTTCGGCTACGTCGTCGTACGGGGACTCTTCGACCGGCACCTGATCGACACGCTGGTCGGGATCGTGATGGGCGCCTCCTTCGCCTACCTCCTCACCGTGGCCGTACCCGGCACGCCGGGCGTGAGCTGGCTCGGCCACCTCGGCGGGCTGCTCGGGGGCCTGGCCGGAGCCTGGCTCTTGCGCGACCGCCGCGCACCACGCCCGGCCACCGGCGCCCTCACCCCCCGAACCCCGGCCGGCGACAACACCCCACAGCCCGGCCCGGGTTCCGATTCCGCACGCGCCGACCTCTACAAGGAGCTCGGCGACCTCGGACTGCTCTGACCGCCCCCGGCACGCGGCGCGCTCAAACTGCCCAGGATTCCTCCTCCGGACCATCCAGCCACGCCCGGTGACCGGCCGGCGTCACCGTGAGCCCGAAACGCGGTACGCCGGGCGTCCCCCGCCCCCGCCACCACTCATAGGCAGCGACCACCTCGTCCCACAGCCGGCGCGGCCCCGACTGCCACACCGCCGCCTCCCCCTCCCCGTCCCGGAACATCACACAGGCCCATGACGGATCCGACAGCCCGTAGAACCACACGGGACGCGCGCCCCCGCGCTTGTCCGCCACGGCCTGCCGGCAGTACGGCACCCGCAACCCGAGGACGAACGGCAGATCCGTGAACGGCCCGGTCACGAACTCCGTCTCGGTGAGGGAGGTGGTGCTGGTCTCGGCACTCTCCAGGGCCGTCGGAGGCACATGCTCGCCGTGGACAACCACGGGCCCCCTCTGTGCACGGAGCTTCATGAACTCCACGCTCCGGGTGAAGCCCCCGCACGCCGTCTCACCGTCGTCCATGACCTCAAGGCGCACTACGGCGTCGGCATTGCCGTAGTAAGTCCCCCACGGCGCAAGGATGATTCCTCCGACCCGGGTCTGCCGGACCCAGGCACCGGGGATCTCTCGAACTCCGGCGGTGGCGAGGACTCGGTCGTACGGCGCGCCCTCGGCGTAGCCCACGCCTCCGTCCCCGACCACCACCTCCGGATACACCCCTTGTCGGCAGAGCCGCTCCCGAGCGTCAGCGGACACAGACCGATCGACCTCGACGGTCACCACGCTCCCCCGCCCGACCCGGTGGGTCAGCGCACCGGCCGTCTCGCCGGTCCCCGTACCGACGTCCAGCACCCGCATGCCCTCGTCCACGTCCAGGTCCTGGAACAGGCTGTAGACCACGGACGGCATGGACGACGAGCTGGTGGACAACATTCCCGGTCCGGGACCCCGGTGCACGCCGTCGTCCCACTGGGTGACGATGGGTACGTCACTGTCCGCGGCGGCGTACCAGGCGTCCGGATCCTCCCGCCTGTCGACGGATACACTCGCGCGGGCCGCCATGTCGTACGGCCACATGAGATCGGGAAGGAACACCGCCCGGTCGACGGCCGCGAACGTCGGCGCCCAGTCCGACGCGAGCGCACCGCACTCCATGAGGGCCCGCCCCAGCTCCTTGCGGCCGGGGCGGTCCATGTCCAGGGTGTCGATGGTCACTTGCGGTGCTTCCCGTCACCCTGCGGGGCAGAGCCGTCCGGGCTGGGCGGCTCCTCCGGCGGGGTCCATGGCTGGCCGGGCGTGTTGTCGTCATCTCCGTCGGCGCACAGCTCGATGCGAACCGTCGTCATCGCTCATCTCTCCGTTCATTCATGCTGGTCGGTGTTGCCTGGCCGGCGCGTTGGCGCATCTGTCATTCGTCCTGCCACCGGACCGGGGATTGGTTCGACGTGACCGTGAGGTGCTGTGCCAGGGCCTCGTAGTGGTCACAGAGGGCCCGCAGCACGCGCGCGAGGCGACGGGCGTGGCCGACCTCGCCTCCGTACCTCCGGCAGGGCTCGGCCGAGAGCTTCCGACGCGCCTCGCCGACACAGGCGAGGGCGCAGTAGCGAAGGACGCTTTCCTCCGAAAGCCGGTGAGCTTGTCTCTCGACCTCGGGGACGAGCAGGTCGAGGTGACCGCGCAGGACCGAGGTGAGATGGCGCAGTTCGGGAGAGGACGGCGGCAGTACGCCGGGGCCGTCATCGGGCCCGAGAAGTTCCTCTGCGGTCTCACGCATCGTGGCGATGTCCACGGGAAGCATGGCGTGGCCTGACAGCCCACCACCGGCTGTCGTCTGCGGGACTCTCCTGGTAATCGCCATGCAGACGACGCTAGGAGCGCCCGCGCCTCAACTCCCACAGGATTGCAGGTGATTGCAGGCCGATCACCCGAGCGAGTCCATGGCGGCTGTCATCAGAGCGCGAGCCTTCGCGCCGTAGACCGCCTCCTCGGCCAGCACGGCGAAGGTGTCGGCGTACGCCCCCACCTCACTGGGCTGTGTGAGAGTGAGATAGCCGGACACCAACTCAACGTTGACCTGGGCCTTGTCGAAGATCCAGAACCCTTCGACCGGCATCCGAGAGCGACCAAGCCTCATGGGCACCACGCCCAGGCTGACGTTGGGCAGCGAGCCCACTGCGAGCAGATACTCAAGTTGCTCAAGCTGGGTGTCCGCCGCACCGAACGCGTTCCGCAGGACCGACTCCTCGATCAAGAACGCGAAGCGACGGTGTCCTTCGTGGAGGACGTGTTGACGCTCCATGCGCGCGGCCACCGCATCGGCCACGTCATCGATCTCGACGCGCCGACGCTGAACCGCTCTCAGGACATCTTCTGTGTAGCCGTACGTCTGTATGAGCCCAGGAACGAGCCCTGGAGAGTACGAGCGGAACCAACGGGTTCGCTCATAGAGCGGCAAGCGCGCTTCTTGTGCCTGCCTGAGTCCCGCACGCTCCATCCGGCGCCAGTCGACGAACATGCCTTCCACGGCACGGAGCGAAGCGATCAGGTCGTCCGCCTGATCCTCCCGCCCGCACGCCTGACACCAGGCGCGGATGTCATCGGCGGACGGCGAGGTCTTCGCCGTTGAAATCCGCGACACCTTGGAGGGGTGCCATCCGCAGGCTTGCGCAAGCCCCTTGCCGTCCAGGCCAGCGTCCTTGCACATCTCCCGGAGGCGGTCGGCGAGAACTTGCCGCGCTGCCTGAAC
Organism: Streptomyces hyaluromycini; assembly: GCF_002217755.1. Classification (GTDB taxonomy): domain Bacteria; phylum Actinomycetota; class Actinomycetes; order Streptomycetales; family Streptomycetaceae; genus Streptomyces; species Streptomyces hyaluromycini. The sequence continues at coordinate 1,057,632 of NZ_BCFL01000018.1, forward strand.
ACTTGACGATCCTGAGGCGGCCATGGCACGGACCGGTCAGACCGGCTTGTACTCCTCGTGCGGCGTGGCCCGTTCCCACACCGTCTCGAAAGCCGAGGTCACCAACTCCACGACGGCCGGCTCGTTACGCCACTCACGGTCGACCACCTCTCCGACGCCGGAGAAGTAGGTGAAAAGCACTGAGGAGTTGTCGAACATCCACAGGTCGGTTCCGGGCAACGGAATGTCCGCTGCCCGGCGCCGGGGCAGCCAACGGACCCGCTCACCTGCAACGGCATTGGGGAATGTGACGTCGTACTCGTACTTGATGTAGTCCGTCACCGGCTCCGAGACGATCCGGGCCCGCCTCATCACGACTCCGCGCGCCGTCGTCTCGGTCACCACGTCCAGAAACGGACGCCACCACGTCGACCGCTCCGCGGCGGGATTGAGACGCTTGCCCTGCCGCCACGCGATGAACTCCGGGTCACCGGGCTGGTAGGCATCGCGCATCTCAAGGTGAACGGCTGAGCACCTGGCCTTGGCCAGCCCCTCAAGGACGGGGTTCGTCACGGGCACTGTCCTCCGGGGACGGGATGTACTGCAACATGACCTTGGGCAGCCGGATGATCGTCTCGTGATCCGGCACGTCCGTCGAGTGCCCCGGGATGGAACCGACGTCCTGGCACGCCTGCACCTCGGCCTCGGAGGCCTTGTACGACTGAATCAGCAGGTCTCCGGTTTCCTCGTCCACCCAGATCGTCGGCGAGTCGGTGTCAGGCGTGTTCGGAATGATCCCGAGGAAACGTAGCCGCATGTCTTCTCCCTGCGTCGCCGCGATTGCACGCTATTGCTCGACTTTCACCCGGGTGACGTGACGCGTCAATGGGGCACATGGGTGCGAATCATTTGGTTGCCAGGCGAGGTTACGAGAGGTGCTGCACGCAACGAAGGGCCAATTGCCCGAGTTGAGGTCGATTCCGCACCCTGTACAGCCTCATGCACCACGAGACAGGCAACCCGTCCGTCCACCCCCGCCTCCTTTGCGCGCCACACGCGCGCCAGTGCGCCGTCGTTCAGTGGCTCTGTCCGGTTTGATCACATGATGCCGAGGCTGGCTAGGGGAGGGTGGCTTTGCACGCGTGGTGCCTGGTTCGTCCAGCCAGGCGGAGGGCTCGGTCGGTGAGATTGCGCAGGCGGCCATAGCCCGAGGGGCGGTGCCAGCGCGCACGCGGGAGACGTCCTCGGTCCAATCAGCGTCGCACACATGGTGGAGCTGGTTCTCGATGTCCCAGCCGGGGGTGGG
>NZ_BCFL01000019.1:0-518344 GCF_002217755.1 Streptomyces hyaluromycini
AAATATTGAGAAAACCCCCGCATCATTGATGCGGGGGTTTTCTGCGTTATTCAGAAACTGACGTCCGCTGTCTCGACCGTGCCGCCCTTTCGGCCCGGGGCCTCCTGCCAGCTCCAGTAGAGGTTCGTGTGTGAGATGACCTGTTCGGGGGCCGGCGCGCCGTACGCGGTGAGGTCCTCCGTGGTGTGGGCGTCGCCGACCAGTGTCGCGTCGTAGCCGCGGACCATCGCGCCGTGCAGGGTGGAGCGGATGCAGGCGTCGGTCTGGGCGCCGGTCACGACCACGCGGCCCACGCCGCGTTCGGCGAGGACGGACTCCAGCTCGGTGTCCTCGAAGGAGTCTCCGTAGCGCTTGTGGATGAGGGGCTCGGTCGCTTCGCGGGTCAGCTCGGGGACGTACTGCCAGGGGGCGCTGTCCGGCTTCAGCTCGTCGCTGGAGTGCTGGATCCAGACCACGGGGACCGCCTCGGAACGGGCCTTGGCAATCAGGGTGTTGATGTTGACGATGACCTCGTCGCGGTTGTGGGAGCTGTCCACCACCCCGTTCTGCACGTCCACGATCAGCAGGGCGGTGTTGGGACGGTTCGGAAGAGTCGTCATGACGCCCACCGTAGACGGCGGCACTGACAAACCAGGTGAGTGCGGTGGCCGGTGGGGGTTAGCGTGACCGCATGAGTGCTATGACCAGCGGTGATTACGTGATTCGCGCGATACGGGCCGACGAGTGGGAGGCCGTCAAGCGGTTGCGGCTCGTCGCGTTGCGGGACCCGGTGGCGGACATCGCGTTTCTGGAGACCTATGACGAGGCCCTGGAGCGGCCGGACTCCTTCTATCGGGAGCGGGCCGCGCGTTCGGCCGCGGAGCCCAGCGATGCACGGCAGTTCGTCGCGGTGGCGGCGGACGGGGAGTGGGCCGGGACCGTGACCGTGCTGATCGAGGAGGCCGGGACCACGGACTGGGCCGGGTTTCCGGTCGAGCGGCGGCAGGGGCATGTCGTCGGGGTGTTCGTACGGCCCGAGCACCGGGGGAGCGGGCTGGTCAAGGCGTTGTTCGACGCCGGTGTGGAGTGGGTGCGGGAGCGGGGCGCCGAGCGGGTGAGGCTGCTGGTGCACGCGGAGAACCCGCGGGCCCAGGGGGCGTACCGCAAGGCGGGGTTCGTGCCGAGCGGGGTGCTCGTGCCGTTCTTCAAGGACGAGGCCGAGACCGAGGTCGAGTTCGTTCTGGAGTGGCCGGCCTAGACCGGCAGTTCCCGGTGCGGCCAGCGGGAGCGGGCCTGTTCGTGGGAGCGGAGCAGGGCGAGGGCGGGCAGGCCCTGGTCGGTGCCGCCGGCCAGGAGGTCGGGGAGCTGGGGGAGCGGGGCCACGGCCGCCACGTCGTCCAGGACCAGGGTCAGTGGTGGGTCGAGCCGACCGGAGGATGACCGTTCGGCCATGCGCCGGCCGCGCTCGACCACGCTGGAGGCGAGGGCCGTCAGGAGGGGCATGGCGCCGGGGTTGGTCCTGGGGTCCTCGATGGATTCACCGACCACATAAAGCGTGCCCCCTTCGGCGATGAAGGAATCCAGGGCGAGGGCATCGGATCGGTTGGGTGTGCAGGCCTCGCGGATGTTGACCGTGAAGAGGGCGGCGAGCGCGCGGGCCGTCAGCTCCTGTGCGATGTCCCGGCGTTCGGGGTGGGATGTGAGCGCGGCTTCCAGCTCGCCGGCGGAGCCGGGGGCGGCCTTCGGGTGGGTGCGCAGGGTGCGTACGGCGTCCTGGACGCCGGTGCCCTGTGCCCAGCGGTGGACGTGGCGGATCGTGCGGTTCTCCAGGGCGGCCGCGTGGAGGTAGCTGCGGAGGAGGGTCTCGGCGGTGTCCGTGACGGTCTGGTCGATTTTCGCCGTCGGTTTGACCGGGGTGAGGAGGGCCTGGGCGCGCTGGATCGCGGTGTGCTTGTCCTCGCAGTGGGCCGTGGGTGACCAGTGGAAGCGGGCGGGGGTGTCGCAGAGGTGGTTCGGGTCGTAGAGGAGGACGGGGCCGAGTTTGGCTCTGGCGTCCTTGGTCTCCGACCAGAGGGTGGCGTTCGAGGTGACGACGAGGGCGGGGCCGAGCGCGTCCTGGATGGCCTGGGTCGCGGTCGCCTGCCGGCTCTCCCGCGGTGCGATGTGGATTCTGGTCCATGCGCCCAGCCGGTCACCGTTGGTGGAGGGACGGATGTCCTCCAGGGGGTGGTCTGCGAAAGCCGTCGGAGTCGCCGGAGTCGCCGGGGTCGCCAGGGTCGTCGGAACCGTCGGAACCGCCGGGACCGTCGGAACCGCCGGGACCGTCGGAACCGCCGGGACCGTCGGAACCGTCGGCTCCATCGGGCGAGTGGTCTCCTGGACGGTTTCCGGGTCGGTGCGGGGCTCCGGTACCGCGGCGGCCGTGCTTCGGCCCTTCGCCGTAGCCGCCCGTCTTCTCCTCCCGGCCCGCCAGCGGGCCACCGTTCCCAGCACGAACACGGTGAGGACGACCAGGACCATCAGCTGGCCGATGAACAGGCCCCAGAACAGCCCCCAGCCCGACAGCTGGGCCGCCGGTGTGTCCGGCCAGGCGCCCGTGATGTCGTGCGGGGCGCCGATGAGGTGGCGCATCGCGAGCGGGGTGTGGGAGAGGTCGACCGTCGACGGCCAGCTGCCGTGGGCGAACCAGGCGGCCAGTCCGGTCGCCGTCCACACCAGGATCGTGATGCCGAGCAGGAACCCGAGTATGCCGACCAGCAGGCCGTCGGGAATCCCGCCGCCCTGCTGCTCGCGCTCCTGCCGAGGGTCCGGTCTCACGAGCGGTCCTCCCTACGCCACCGTCGATTCGGAGTCGCCGAGATGCTGCTCCACGAAGGCCGCCGCCCGCTGTTCCGCTTCCAGTTCGGCGGCGATCAGGGCGTCGTCCGCGGACAGCAGGGCGTCGCTGGAGGACTCGGTCATCGCGCGGTCCGTGAAGACGAGCGGCCGTTCCGTCTCGGTGACCAGGTGTTTGACCACCTGGACGTTGCCGTTGACGTCCCAGACGGCGATGCCGGGGGTGAGCGTCGGGATGATCTCGACCGCCCAGCGGGGGAGGCCCAGCACCCGGCCCGTCGCCCGCGCCTCGTCCGCCTTCTGGGCGTAGACCGTCCGCGTCGACGCCATCTTCAGGATCGCCGCCGCCTCCTTCGCCGCCGCGCCGTCCACGACGTCGGACAGGTGGTGCACCACCGCCACGAACGACAGGCCGAGCCGTCGGCCGAACTTCAGCAGCCGCTGGAACAGCTGGGCCACGAACGGGCTGGCGATGATGTGCCAGGCCTCTTCCACCAGGAAGATGCGCTTCTTGCGGTCCGGGCGGATCCAGGTGTGCTCCAGCCACACGCCGACGATCGCCATCAGGATCGGCATGGCGATGGAGTTGCGGTCGATGTGGGAGAGGTCGAAGACGATGAGCGGGGCGTCGAGGTCGATGCCGACCGTGGTCGGGCCGTCGAACATGCCCCGCAGGTCACCGTCGACCAGGCGGTCCAGGACCAGGGCGACGTCCAGGCCCCACGCCCGTACGTCGTCTATGGCGACGTTCATCGCCTCGGCCGACTCCGGCTCGGGGTGCCGTAGCTGCTCGACGATGTCGGTGAGGACCGGCTGGCGGTCGAGGATCGTCTCGTTGACGTAGGAGTGGGCGACCTTGAGGGCGAAGCCGGAGCGTTCGTCCAGGCCGTGGCCCATCGCGACCTCGATGATGGTGCGCAGGAGCGCCAGCTGGCCCGTCGTCGTGATCGACGGGTCCAGGGGGTTGAGGCGGATGCCGTGGTCCAGGGCCGCCATCGGGTCGAGGCGGATGGGGGTTATCCCCAGCTCTTCCGCGATGAGGTTCCACTCGCCGACGCCGTCCTCGCCCTGGGCGTCCAGGACGACGACCTGGCGGTCGCGGAAGCGCAGCTGCCGTAGGACGTAGGTCTTCTCCAGGGCCGACTTGCCGTTGCCGGACTCGCCGAGGACCAGCCAGTGCGGGGCGGGGAGTTGCTGGCCGTAGAGCTGGAAGGGGTCGTAGATGTAGCCCTTGCCGGAGTACACCTCGCGGCCGATGATGACGCCCGAGTCGCCGAGGCCGGGCGCGGCCGTGGGGAGGTAGACCGCCTGGGCCTGGCCGGTGGAGGTGCGGACCGGGGAGCGGGTCGTCTCGACCTTCCCGAAGAGGAAGGACGTGAAGGCTTCGGTGAGGACGGACAGCGGGTCCCTCATCAGCGCATCAGCCTCTACCTTCGGATTCCGGTGGCGAAGGGCAGTGTGTTCACGAAGGCGCGGTGGTGCTCGCGGTCGCACCACTCCAGCTTCAGGTACGACTTTCCGGCGGACGCCCTTATCGTGCGCTTGTCGCGGTTGAGGGCCTCCGGGGTACGGGAGGAGACCGTGATGTAGCCGACCAGGTTGACGCCGGCCGCGCCGCTGGCCAGGTCCTCGCCGCGCTGGTCGAGGCGGTTGTGGGCGGCGATGTCGCGGGGGTCGACGGTCCGGTTCATCTTGGCGGCGCGGCTCGCCTCCGCCTCGTCGTTGGTCTTCTCGGTCAGCATGCGTTCGATGGCGACCTCGGTGGGTTCGAGGTCCATCGTCACGGCGACCGTGCGGATGACGTCGGGGGTGTGGACGAGCAGGGGCGCCAGGAAGTTGACGCCGACCGGGGTCATCGGCCACTCCTTCACCCAGGCCGTGGCGTGGCACCAGGGCTCGCGGGTGCTGGACTCACGGGTCTTCGCCTGGAGGAACGTGGGCTCCATGGCGTCGAGTTCGGCCGGCCAGGCGTTGCGCTGGGTCATCGCCTGGATGTGGTCGATGGGGTGGTCGGGGTCGTACATGGAGTGGATGAGGGAGGAGAGCCGGCCCTGGCCGAGGGGCTGGCGGACGCGGATGTCCGCCTCCTGCAGGCGTGAGCAGATGTCGGTGAGCTCGCGGGCCATGACGACCGCGAGACCGGCGTCGCGGTCCAGTTTGCGGCCGGACTGGGGGCGGGCCGCGCGGGCCATCGCCTGGGCCTCGGCGGCCAGTTCGCGGGAGTAGTGCATGCAGGCGACGAGGTAGGCGCGGTGCTGCTCGCTGCTGGTGGAGACCATGGACTGGAGCTGGTCGTAGGACCGGGACAGCCAGCCCGGGGCCTTGTCGTCGCCGCGCTGGGCGACGTCCTTGGCGTGGGCGTCGGGGTCGGCGGGGAGGGTGCGGGCGAGCATCTGGAGGCGGGTGACGAAGCCGTCGCCGTTCGCCACGTGCTTGAGAAGGGTGCCGAAGCGGTCGACGAGGGCTTCCTGGTCCTCGGAGTCGCGCAGGCCGACGCCGGGGCCCTCGATCTCGATGGCGGCCGTGACCGTCTTGCGGTCCGCGTGCAGGAGTACGGCGATCTCGTCGGGGCCGAAGGGCGCGGCGAGCCAGCTGATGCGGCCGATGCCGGGCGGGGGGCCGATCTCGACCTCGCGGCCGTCGATGCGGGTGCCGGCCTCGGCGGCGGTGGACCGGTAGACCGTGCCCTGGCGCAGGCTCCGCTTGTAACTGCGGTTGATCTCGTACCACTTGTAGAACGTGCGGCGCTTGTACGGCACGTAGACCGCGGCCAGTGCGATCAGCGGGAAGCCCATCAGCAGGACGATCCGCAGGGAGAGGACCGGGACGAGGAGCCCGCACATCATGCCGAGGAACGCGCCCGCGATGATCAGCGCGATCTCGCCGGACTCACGGTTCCTGCCGATGATCGCGTTCGGCCGGGCGCGGCCGATGAGATACGTACGGCGGGGCGTGATCGGATGGGACAGGTGGGACTCTGTCGTCAACGCCCTTCACCTCCCGAGCTGTTGTTGCGGGTGTTGCCGGCGTGCGGGGTGTTCATCGGGCTGGCCGCGCGGGGTGCGGGTGCGGCGGAGGGGACAGTTCCGCCGCCACCACCGTTCGAGGTGCGCGTGCTGTGCGCGGCGACGCCGCCCGAGACGGGGTTGGACGGGCGGGCACCGGAGGAGCCGGAACCACCGCCCCCGCCCCCGTTGTTGTCGGCTCGGGCGCTGTGCGTCCTGATGCCCTGGGCGACGAGGTTGGCGGGGCTGCTGATGACGGCGGCGGCCTTGCCTTCGGCGCCCTGCATGATGCGGTTGTTGCGGCCGCCCGCGATCTCGTCGCCGAAGCCGGGGACGAAGCGGTAGATCATCGCGCTGGCGAAGATGGCGAGCAGGATGATGGCGAGGCCGGAGACGACGGCGGAGAAGGCGTCGGGGCCGCCGTCGGAGGACAGGGCGCCGGCGAGGCCGAGCACGATCACGATGACGGGTTTGACGAGGATGACGGCGATCATGATGCCGGCCCAGCGGCGGACGTGGCCCCAGAGGTTCTTGTCGACGAGGCCGGCGTAGACGACGGTGCCGAGGAGGGCGCCGACGTAGAGCAGGGCGGCCCTGATGACGAGCTCCAGCCAGAGGACGCCGGCGGCGAGGATGCTGACCAGGGAGGCGACGATCAGCATGATCGGGCCGCCGCCGATGTCGTCGCCCTTGCTGAGGGCGGCGGAGAAGGTGCCGAAGAACGTGTCGGTCTGGTCGCCGGTGGTCTTGGCGAGGACGTCGGTGACGCCGTCGGTCGCCGAGACCACCGTGTAGAGGATCAGGGGGGTGAAGGCGGAGGCCAGGACGGTGAGCCAGAGGAACCCGATGGCTTCGGAGATCGCGGTCGTGAGGGGGACGCCTCGTACCGCGCGCTTGGCCACGGCCAGCAGCCAGAGCAGGAGGGTCAGGATCGTCGACGCGGCGAAGACGACGGCGTACTGCTGGAGGAACTTCTCGTTGGTGAAGTCGACGTTGGCGGTCTCCTTGACGGCGTCACTGAGCTTGCCGACGGTCCAGGAGGCGGCCTTGGCACAGCCCTGGGCGAGGGAGGAGAGGGGGTCGAGGGTGGAGGTGAGGGGGTCGGTGGTGGTGCTGCCGCCGCCGCTCTTGCTGCCGTCGCACATTCCCCGGGACGGGGGAGCGATCAGCGAGCAGTCCACGCTGCTGGAGGGTGACGGCGAGGGCGAGGGCGCGGCGAAGGCGTTCGCGGCCAGCAGCACGGCGGCCGTCTGTACCGTGGCCACCAGGCCGGTGAGTTTGAGCACGCGGTGCTGACTAGCGAGCATAGGTGAACCCTCCGAACTCCTGGACCGCCTTGCTGATCTCGTCGGATCCGGACACGGTGTCGTCGCCGGTGACCGGGGTCGGGCCGGACTTCTGGCTGGATTCGAGGATCTTCCAGTCGCCACCGCTCCAGTTCAGCGTCATGGTGACGGTGAACCAGTTGCTGGTCACGGGGGTGGTGGAGCTGTTGCCCGCGATGCCGGACAGGCTGTTGCACCAGACGGCGACGACGGCCGCGCCGTCGCTGGACGAGGTGACTTCGGTGCCCACCGGGACCGTGCGGGACACGAAGGTGCTGCCCTTCGGCGGGTTGCCGTTGGCGTCGAGGCCCAGTTTGCCGAGGAAGCCCGTCGAGTAGGCCGCGTCCATGGGGCCCTGGAGTCTGGTCGCCGCGGCCGGCGTGTAGAGGTTGCTGACGATGCGGTGCCGGTCGTCCTTGTTGTACATGCCCGTCGAGCCCAGCGTCACCGCGTAGTTGGCCGCCGCGCTCTGCGCGCCCTGCGCGTTGTGTGCGAACCCGCTCGGGATGCCGCCGCTCTTCGCCTGCACGGGGTCCGTGCCGCTCGCCGCCGTCGACGAGGTCGTCGGCTGGTTTCCGCTGCCGCTTCCGCCGGTGTTGGCCGTCGTGGTCGACGAGCCGTTGCCGTCGCCTCTGTTCGCGAAGGCGATCGCTGCGATCAGGAGGACGACCACGCCGACGACCGTGACCAGGCTCCGGGAGGAGGAGCGTCCGCCGCGGCGGGCGCCGCCGTAGGGGTCGTCGGGGAGTCGGGTGCGGGTGTGGCCGGTTTCCGGGTAGCCGGGCTCGTCTCCGAGGCTCATGCCGGGTACTCCCCCTCCACGTCGTACCGGAACGCGTAGCAGTACGACGGTAGCCGTGCTGGTTCCCGCGCGGGCGCGGTGTGGTGACTCGACATCAGGGAAACGCAACCTCGGAGCGGGGGAAAGGGAGGTGCAGATTGGCTAGACGGCCATGCCGTACACGATGGTGAACAGGGTGCCGAGCGAGCCGATGATGAAGACTCCGGTGAGTCCGGCGATGATGAGGCCCTTGCCCTGTTCGGCACTGAAGGTGTCCCGGAGGGCCGTGGCGCCGATGCGCTGTTTGGCGGCGCCCCAGACGGCGATGCCGAGGCAGAGCAGGATGGCGACGGCCATGACCACCTGGATCATCGTCTTCGCTTCGTTGCCCAGGCTGCCGAAGGGGCCCCAGTCCGGAGCGATTCCGCCGATGATGGTGTTGATGTCACCCTTGTCGGCTGCAAGGAACATGTAAGTCACCGCCCCTGGTGGGTAGTTCTGTCCGCCCCTGCCGGGTGCAGAGGTCACACATCATTCTCGCCGACAACGTCGCCGGAGTATGTCGACTTGACGTCATTGATTGGCGGGTTTCGTACGAAGGGATCGTGCGGTCACTCTGTGTATCACGGCAGGTCACGCCGGGCAATGAGGCCTGGGCGGAACCTGTCGTGTGGTTCCGTCGTTGACCCCTTTTACGACCTGGCGGGGTTTTTGACGGCCAGTCGGGTGAATGCCACCGTCTTGATGTTCTCATGACGAACGGGCCGCGGCTGGTTGCCGCGACCCGTCGGGGAGAGGAGCCGGTACTAGTTGGCGAAGGCGCTGATGCCCTCGGGGGTGCCCCAGCCGGTCGGGCCGTCGTAGCCGGTCGTGGCGGTGCAGAAGTACGACGTGGAGCAGGTGCCGTTGTTGCCGCTCGTCACGTCGTTGAGGGACGAGGTGCCCGCGTAGTCGTACGGGTACTGGGCGGGGTAGGTGCCGCTGGCCGGGGTGCCGGCGAGGGCGTAGACGCCGGCGATGATCGGCGCGGAGACGCTGGTGCCGCCGAAGGTGTACCAGCCGGCGGTGACGCCGTAGGAGTCGTAGACGGAGACGCCGGTGGCCGGGTCGGCGACCGCGGAGACGTCGGACTCCATGCGCTTGGTGCAGCCGGTGTCGGTCTGCCAGGTGGGCTTGGCGTCGTAGGAGGAGCAGCCGGAGCCGGTGCCCTCGGTGCTGGACGTCTTCCAGACGGTCTCGGTCCAGCCGCGGGTGGTGGAGGAGGTGGACAGCTTGGTGCCGCCGACCGCGGTGACGTACCGGGAGGTCGCCGGGTACTCGGCGCCGTAGGCGCTGTCACCGGAGGAGACGGTGATGGCGACACCGGTGTGGTTGTAGTACGAGGTGTCGTACGTGGTCTGGGAGGAGGACTCGGAGCCGCCGTAGCTGTTGGAGACGAACTTGGCGCCGAGCGCGACGGCCTCGTTCTCCGCGGTGCCGAGGTTGGCGTAGCTGGCGCTGGTGGCCTCGACGAGCGTGATGTTGCACAGCGGGCAGATCGCGGAGGCCATGTCGAGGTCGAGGGAGATCTCCTCGGACCAGCCGGCGTCGGACGAGGGCAGCGAGGTGGTGGAGCCGGTCTGGCTGACCTTCTTGAAGCAGCCGTTGGCCGTCGTGCAGGCCGAGAGGCCGTAGTACGAGCGGTAGGTGGCGAGGTCCGCCTCGGCGTTCGGGTCGTTGTACGCGTCGACGATCGCGATGGTCTCGCCGGAGCCGTTGGAGGCGGCGGCGGAGGTCAGGCCGTAGGCCGACCGGAGGTTGGTCGGGCTGTAGCCGGAGGGGGTCGACGCGTCGGCCGCCTTCGGGGTGATGCCGGTCCTCGCGGCCTGCATCTTCTGGAAGGCGGTGAGACCGCCGGTGACGCGGTAGGACTTGCAGGTGAGGTCACCCGTGTGCTTGGGGGTGGCACAGGGGGTCGAGACGTAGGTCACCTTGCTGGACGCGGTGGTTGCCGCGTCGGCCTGGACGGCGGTGCCGAAGCCGGTGAAGACCAGCGCGGCCGTGGCCGCTGCGGCGGCGCCGATGCGGCGCCAACCACCGCGTGCGGACGGTCTGTTGGGGGGAGTGGAACGCATACGTGCAGCCTCCTGAGTTCCGGAACTGGGGTTGGAACAGGGGCGGTGCGGGTGCGATCTGGTGCTTTTGCCGTCGGTACGGGTTCCCCGGCGGCAGGGCGGCGGCCCGCGAAGAGAATCCTTTGTTGAGTACGCGACAACAAGAGGCTGCTGGAATCCTGACTTCCGCATTGCCGAACGGGGCCTTCGCGTGACCCTTCGATGGCCGTCCGTTGTCTTGCGGGTGGCGGGTGCTTGACTCAACTCACAGGCGATGCATGGGAGTTGCAAAGGACATGAAACCGGGGTCGTCGGGGACATGAAAAACGGGCCACGGCCGGATGCCGTGGCCCGTCTCTCTTTCCCTGCCGCCGAGGGGACCCCACGTCCCCCTCACGGTGGCGGCTCCCCGTGACCCGACGGGGAGGTCAATCGGTGAAGGGCTCAGCCGGTGAAGGCGTCGGTCCCCTCGGGGGTGCCCCAGCCGGTCGGGCCGTCGTAGCCCGACTTGGCGGTGCAGTAGTACGAGGTGGAGCAGGTGCCGTTGTTGCCGCTCGTCACGTCGTTGAGGGCGGAGGTGCCGGCCGCGGCGTACGGGTACTCGGCCGGGTAGTCGCTGCTGCCCGGGGTGCCGGCCAGGGCGTAGACCGAGGCGATGAGCGGCGAGGAGGCGCTGGTGCCGCCGTAGGTGTTCCAGCCGGTGCCGTCGGAGCCGTAGCTGTCGTAGACGGAGACGCCGGTGGCCGGGTCGGCGACCGCGGAGACGTCGGCGATCATGCGCTTCGAGCAGCTCGTGTCGGTCTGCCAGGTGGGCTTGGCGTCGTAGGCGGAGCAGCCGGAGCCGGTGCCCTCGGTCGAGCTGGTCTTCCACACCGACTCGGTCCAGCCGCGGCTGTTGGAGGCGGTCTTGAGGGCGGTGCCGCCGACGGCGGTCACGTACCGGGAGGCGGCCGGGTACTCGGCGCCGTAGCCCTCGTCACCGGCGCTCGCGGTGATGGCCACGCCCGCGTGCTTGTAGTACGAGGTGTCGTACGACGTGTCCGAGGACGACTCGGAGCCGCCGTAGCTGTTCGACACGAACTTGGCGCCCAGCTTCACGGCCTCGTTCACCGCGGTGCCCAGGTTGGCGTCGGAGGCCGACTTGGCCTCGACGAGCAGGATGTTGCAGTTCGGGCAGGTCGCGCTGACCATGTCGAGGTCGAGCGACTCCTCGCCGGCCCAGCCGCTGTCGGCGGAGGGGAGCGAGGTGGTGGAGCCGGTCTGGGAGACCTTCTTGAAGCAGCCGTTGTCGGTCGTGCAGTCCGACAGGCCGTAGTACGAGCGGTAGGTGGCCAGGTCCGCCTCGGCGTTCGGGTCGTCGTAGGCGTCGACGATGGCGACGGTCTCGCCGGAGCCGTTGGAGGCGGCCGCGTCCGTCAGGCCGTAGGCGGACTGGATGTCGCTCGGGCCGTATCCGGTGGGGGAGTCGGAGGCGGCGTTCGGCTTGACGGTCTTCGGCGCGATGCCCTTGAGGGCGGCCTGCTTCTCCATGAAGGCGGTGGTGCCGCCGGTGACCCGCAGGGCGTTGCAGGCGGCGTAGCCCTTCTTCGGGGTGGCGCCGCAGCCGGCCTTCTCGTACTGGACGTGGGCCTTGGCGACCTGGGCGGCGATGGCCTTGGCGCTGACCTTGTGGGTCGCGGTGGCGGTCGCGGTCGCCGCGCTGGCGTGGGCCGCGGTGCCGAAGCCGGCCACGAGGAGCGCGGCGGTGGCGGCGGCTGCCGAACCGAACTGGCGCCATCTACCGCGTATGTGGGGGGAGTTGGGGGTGGTACGCAACGTACAGCCTCCTGGGAGAGGTTGGGACAGAGGCCTGCGGGTGGGGGACCACCGGTGTGGTTGCCGGTGGGGGCGGCGGCCCGCGACGAACCATCCCCTTGTTGAGTACGCGACAACAAGGTGGATTTCGGAATCCTGACTTCCGCGTTACTGAAGGGCGGGAAGGGCTTACTGATCATTGGGGGCCGGATGGCCGGAAGTTGGGGTCCGGTTGACCTGAAGCCCGTTCGGGGCGGGGCTCAATGCGCGTTGATCGGGGCGTACCGAGCTTCCGGGAAGCCTCAACCGCGCCTGGGTCAGCGGGGCTTGAGGCCGTGCAGTATGAGGTGGATGTGCTGGTCCAGGCCGGCCAGGACCGCGTCCGGCCTCAGGGTGCCGTTGGTGGCCAGCGCGGCCAGGCCGTGGATGCCGGCCGCCGCCACGAGGGTGATGCCCTCCGGGTCGCCCTGGACGATCTCGCCGCGCTGCTGGGCGTCGGCCACCAGCCGGACGAAGGAGTCCAGGGAGAGCTCGGCGGAAGCGGCCAGTTCGGTGCCGATGTCCGGGTCGTGCTTGCGGGAGTACATCAGCTCCAGCAGCTCGGGGTTGTCGACGGAGAAGGTGACGTAGGCGCGGGCGAGTGCGGCCATGCGCGGTTCCAGGGCGGTGTCCGGGAGGTTCGCCGAGGCCAGGGCCTGGTTCAGGCGCTCGAACCCGCTGAGGGCGAGCGCGTCCAGCAGGGCCTGCTTGTCCTTGAAGTGCCGGCCGGGGGCGGCGTGGCTCACCCCGATGTCGCGGGCCAGTTCGCGCAGGGACAGGGCGGCGGTGCCCCTCTCGCGCAGGGTGCGCTCGGCGCTGGCGAGCAGGGCGGCGCGCAGGTCTCCGTGGTGGTAGGGGCGGCTTTGCGACATGGGGGCCATCGTATCCCGATGTAGTCGCTGTCAGCTTTGTGGTCGCCGTCAGCTTTGTTGCCGTTGCCATCTTTGTTGTCGTTGACATCATTGTTGTCGACGTCTACATTGGCGGGCATGGCTGAGAAGAATGGCAAATGGAACGCTTCCGACCTCCCCGGTCTCTCCGGCCGTACGGCCGTGGTCACCGGCGCCAACAGCGGCCTCGGCTTCACGGCCGCGGACGCGCTGGCCCGGGCGGGTGCGCATGTGGTGTTCGCGGTACGGGACCCGGAGCGCGGGCGGGCGGCCGCGGCCAGGGTGAACGGCAGCACCGAGGTCCGCCGTCTGGACCTGGCCGACCTGTCCTCGGTACGGGAGTTCGCCGCGGGCTGGGACCGGCCGCTGGACCTCCTGATCAACAACGCGGGCGTGATGATGCTCCCGGAGCTGCGCACCAAGGACGGCTTCGAGATGCAGTTCGGCACCAACCACCTGGGCCACTTCGCGCTGACGAACCTGCTGCTGCCGTATGTCACGGACCGCGTGGTGACGGTCTCCTCGGGTCTGCACCGGGGCGGCGACGGAGTGATCCACTTCGACGACGTGAACCTGAAGGGCACCTACAACCCGACCCGCGCCTACGCCCAGTCCAAGCTGGCGAACCTGCTCTTCGTGCTGGAACTCCAGCGCCGCCTGACGGAGGCCGGCTCCCGCGTCCGTGCCTTCGCCGCCCACCCCGGCTACGCGGCCACCAACCTGCAGAGCCACACCGCCAACCCGCTGGCCCGCCTCGGCATGCGGCTCGGCAACCGCCTGATCGCCCAGGACGACCGCGCGGGCACCCTGCCCACGCTGTACGCGGCGACCCAGGACCTGCCGGGCGCGAGCTACGTCGGCCCGGACGGCCTGGGCGAGATGCGCGGGGCGCCGGCCCTGGTCGGCCGCAGCGCGGCGGCGAGCGACCCGGCGGCGGCCCGCAGGCTGTGGACGCTGTCGGAGGAGATGACCGGGGTGGCGTGGGAGCTCGGGGTGGGGGCCGTGTGATCGTCGTGGTCACGTGATCGTCGTGGTCACGTGGTCACGTGGTCGTCGTGGCCTGGTGACCGCCCAGTTACTGGACGCCCGGCGGACCCGTCGCGGCCCCCGGATACGGTGAGCGGATACGACGGATACGACGGTTCTCCGGGAGGTGGCCGGATGAGCGGCGGCGCCGTGGACTTCACGCTCGACGGGCGTACGGCCCTGGTGACCGGCTCCGCACGGGGGCTGGGCCTGGAGATGGCGCGGGGCCTGGCGGGCGCCGGCGCGCGGGTGGTCCTCAACGGCCGGGACGCGGCGACGCTGGCGGAGGTGGCGGCGGGCCTGCGCGAGGACGACGGCCTGGACGTGACGGGCGCCGCCTTCGACGTCACCGACCGCGAGGCGGCCGAGGAGGCGGTGACCGCCCTCGGCGCGATCGACATCCTTGTCAACAACGTGGGCCACCGCGACCGCAGGGGCGTCGAGGAGATGCGCCCGGAGGAGCTGTCCGCGCTGCTCGACGTCCACCTGACGTCGGCGTACGCGCTGAGCCAGACGGTCGCGCGGGGGCTGGCCGCGCGGGGCACGCCGGGCCGCATCATCAACGTCTCGTCCGTCGTCGGCCAGCTCGGCCGCATCGGCGACGTCGCCTACGCCACGGCGAAGGCGGGCCTCGACGGCCTGACCCGGGCGCTGGCGGCCGACCTGGGCCCCAGCGGCACGACGGTCAACTCGGTGGCCCCGGGCACCTTCGCCACGGAGGTCAACGCGGAGCTGGCCGAGGACCCGGAGTGGGGCAGGTGGCTGCGGACCCGGACGGCACTGGGGCGGTGGGGGCGGCCGCCGGAGATCGCAGGCATCGTCGTCTTCCTGGCGAGCGACGCGGCGTCCTTCATCACGGGGCAGACGATCGCGGTGGACGGGGGGATGACCACGACGTTCTGAGCAGCAAGAAGGCGGGCCTCAGAGGCTGCCCGAGGCGAGATACGCGTGGGTCCTGGCCAACCGGGCCGCGGCCGCCCGGAACGTGATTCCCGAATCCCGGGATCCGAGGACCACGTCGAAGCAGTGCTCGTGCATGGTCAAGCCGACGTTCTTCGCTTCGGAAGCCCCCCAGCCCGTGACCCGGAGCTCCGTCACCCCTTCGAATGCGAGGTAGAAATCGAAGGCGTTGAACTCCTTCTCGCGCCATTCTGCTGGAGCATTCGCCGGGAGCGTCCGGGTATTGAAACCCAGTGTCACCGAGCCTTTCCGTTCGTCGATGTGAACGTAGAACGGGTCGCACGAGTCGGCTGTGGGCGTGGTGCCTTCGTAAAGCTCCCCCAAGTATTCCTGGGATGCGAGGAGGCGTGACCAGTCAGCGCTCATAAAACGTCTTCTCCGTGGTTTCGGGAAGAGCGGTGTGCCGCCGGGCATCCACTTTGCTGAGGAATAGATGCCGCCCGTTGTCGGACCCGTTCTCATGGATCTCGAAGGCGGTCACGTGGCCGACACGCACGGAGTCGCTGCAGTTGAACTCCAGTGACATTCCCATGCTTCTCACGGAGACCTTCATGCGGTGTTCCGTACCCCACGGAGTCGTCTTGACATCACCTATGACCGGCGGGGCCCAGTTGGTGAGCGAGATGCCGTCCACCGCCAGGAACTGAAACTGACACTGCACCGTGTCCATGCCCGCGTCGATCCACTCCTGAGGAGCCGAGCCGGGAAACGAGGGCATGTCGAGGCGGAGTGTCACCGTAGGACCACGCCAGTTCAGATTGATCGAACGAATCCGAACGCCCGTCAGGTCAGGAATGTGTCCATAGAGGGATCGGAGCGGCCCCGGATTAACCAGAATTCTCTCAACGGTCATACCGCGACACCGTGAAATGGTCGAACTCGCCTGCCTGTACGCCGAGTACGAAGGCGTTCCACTTGCGGCGGTCGGTGGTGACGACGGTGGTCTCGGAGCGGATGTAGACGGCGGTGGGCTCGTCGCGGCCGTCGGGGGCGGGTTGCCTCTTGAGGGTGGCGAGGAGGGTGGCGAAGGCGGCGCGGGTGGTGGTGAGTATCGCGCCGGTGGGGTCGGCGGATTCGGTGAGGTGGATTCTTCGGTCGAGGGTGGCGGCTATGTGGATACAGGAGTTGCCTTCGGGGCAATACGACGACTTCTGCCAGGTGAGCGCGCGCATCGGGGGCTCCTTCACAGATCCTTGAGGATGTCGTGGATGAAGTTCTGCGACTCCTCGGGGCTGAGCGCCACTGCTTCCAGGCGGTCCAGCGTGACGCGGTACTTGTCCAGTTGGGCTTCCGCATCGAGGAACACCGGGCCGTGTGACTGGTCGAGGTTCACGGTGTCCAGCTGCGGCACGGGCCCCTCGGCGTAGTAGATGGACTGGCCGGACCCGGCGAAGGTGCCTGCGGTAAAGGGGATGACCTGGATGGTGACGTCGGCCCGGTCGTTCATGTCCAGCAGGTGCTTGAGCTGGGCGCGAGTGACTGCGGGGCCTCCGAACCGCATGCGCAGAGCCGCCTCATGGAGGATCACCTGCTGGGGAGTCGGGGGATCCCGGAACAGGACGGCCTGCCGCTTCACCCGGAAGGACACCCGGTGCTCGACATCGGGCGGCGGCAGATCGGGGACGGCCTGGCGGAAGATCTCACGGGCGTACTCGGTGGTCTGGAACAACCCGGGGACGTGCACGGTCACGGCGGTGCGCAGTCGTACGGCGTGGTGCTCGAGTTCGGCCAGGTCGAGAAGCACGGCGGGCAGGATCTTGCGGTACTCCTCCCACCAGCCGCGACTGCGGTAGCCCGGCATGGCGGCGATGGCCTCCACCAGGGCCGTGTCCGAGCAGTCGTAATGACAGGCCAGTGTGCGTACGCGCTCGGCGCTCACGCCAAGCCGCCCGGTCTCCATGTTGCTGACCTGCGCCTGCCTCATGCCGAGCAGTTGCGCGGCCTGGGTCGATGTCAGGCCCGATCGCTCACGCAGCCTGCGCAGTTCTGCTCCGAAACGGAGTTGACGCCACGTCGGGTTGTTCCTCACGGGCATCTCGCCTTGCCTCCGCGCTGCCGTCACCCACACGGGTGGATGTCAATATTCTCCTCCCGATTTCGGTGAAGAATATATCCAAGCCCCGCTACCTTGATTGCGGGCCCCTTACCCAGAAGCGCACCGCCCGACGGGACGGCAGGCCACTGGGTCGCCAGTCAACTCCCCCAGTGATCGGAGACTTTCATGACCACCGTAGCCCCGCCCTGGTCCTACACCCTCCAACTCCCGCACGATCCACGCGCACCGGGGATCGCCCGTGCAACTCTCCGTACCGTCCTCGCCGCTCACGACCTCTCGGCTCTGACTCCCACCGCAGAACTGGTCGCCGCCGAGCTCCTCGCCAACGCCCATCTGCACACCGCCGGCCCCTACGCCCTCCGCCTCCTCCGGAGCGAGGAAGGGCGGCTGCGGATTGCTGTGTGGGACTCGGATCCGCGGGTGCCGCCGGGGTTCGCGGCCGGGGCCGGTTCCGTCGGCGGGGACGCCGAAAGCGGGCGCGGGCTGTATCTCGTGCAGGCGTGCGCCGAGTCGTGGGGCGTCTCTGCGCTGCGCGAGCCGGGAGCCGCGAGGGACGGGAAGCTGCTGTGGGCCGAGTGTCAGTCCGATGGCTTAGCGTAATCGTGTCGGATCGGAGCGTGAGGGAGTGATGGCTGTGGTCAAGGCGGATCCCAGGCGTGGGCAGGCTGCGTGCGCGGAAGTCGGCCAGTACGGTGGATTCGAAACCGAGCGGGGCGTCGGTCCTCCCCATGAGCCCGCTCGCACAGCCGAGGCGGAACGGAGGCGGCGAGCCATGTCCGTGTCATCGGGCGCTCAGAACGGTCTGCGTCCCCGGCCAGGGAATCTGCGCGAGGTCGCCGAGAAGATCGAGGAAGCGACGGGTCTGCGGGTGCAGATCGTGGGAGGAAAGCTCGTGATGTCCCCGACCCCGCGTGGGAAGCACGCGGGCGTGGTCTATCAGATCCGCCGCCGGATCGACGGAGTGCTGCCGGAAGGGCTGGGAGCCTTCGAGGTGTCCTCGATCGCCCTCCCCGACGACCCCGACGACTATGTGACCCCCGATCTGATCGTCCTGCCCGTGGAGTGGATGGAGGACGACGACTGGCTCGCCGCCCCCGAGGACACCGCGCTCGCCGTCGAGGTCATCTCCGCCTCCGAGAAGTCCAGGGAGATCCGTGACAAGGCCGACTGGTACGCCGTCGCCCGGGTGCCCGTGCTCCTCGTCGTCGACCCGCGAAAGGGAACCTGGGCGCTGCACACCCGCCCCGACAACGGCGCCTACCAGGACGTACTGCCCGGGAAGTACGGCGAGAGCGTGCCGTTGCCCGAGCCCTTGGGGATCGAAGTCGCCACCGACGGGTTTCCGGTGTACGGCGAGGCCGTGCGGCCGCAAGGGCGGTTCCCAGAAAAAAATCAGTGAAGTCGGGAACCGTTTCTCACCTTTGTGGGAGACAGTGGGCGCTGATGAAGCGCACCTCACGTATCTCTGCCACCTCGCGCCGCGTCGCGCTCTGCGCCGTCGTCGTGCTGGCCGCCACCTCGGCCTCCGTCGCGGCCGCCGACGAAGCGGCGGGGCCGTTCGGGGTGACCGCGGTGGTCGGGGCCACGGCGGAGAGTGCCAGAGTCGGGGCGCTGTTCGCCGCCGGCAAGGCCGGGAGCCTGTCCGGCAACCACTTCTGCACCGCCTCCGTCGTGCACAGCCCGCAGCGGGACCTCATCGTCAGCGCCGCGCACTGCATCGACGGGGAGGGAGACGCCACCGGGCTGGTGTTCGTGCCCGGGTACCGGGACGGGCAGGCGCCGTACGGGGTGTGGAAGGTCGGGAAGCGGTACCTGCCCGACGGGTGGGCCCACGGGCAGAGCGAGGACAGTGACGTCGCCTTCGCGGCTGTGGCCGAGGTGGGCGGGAAGCGGGTCGAGGACGTGACCGGGAGCAACCGGTTCGCCGCCGGGGTGGCCACCGGCGCCACCGCCGTCACCGTCACCGGGTACCCCGACTCCCGTGAGGTGCCCGTCAGCTGCACCAACAAGCCCGTCGCCCACAGCGCCACCCAACAGCGCATCGACTGCCCCGAGTTCACGGGGGGTACCAGCGGGAGTCCCTGGGTGAACGGCGACCACGAGGTGGTCGGGGTCCTGGGCGGGCACGAGCAGGGCGGGGCGACCCCCGACGTCTCCTACAGCGTGGTGCTCGGCCGGGAGGCCGCCGAACTGTACAAGGACGCCACGGGCGGCTGAGAGGGCCGGCTGAGGGGGCGTCATGTGCGCCGTCTTCCTGTGAAATAGCGCCACTCTCCGCCGAAATGGCGTAGCACAGCCCTGACATGGGGGAGGGTTGGGGCGTGCGGAAAGTATGGGTGATCGGTGGCGCGGCGACCGCGCTCGGCGTGAGCTTCGTCATGCTGCTCGTCATCGGTGTGTACGTCGTCGCCGGGAACCTTCTCAACGGGGTCGGCGGTGCCTCCAAGACCCTGGCCAAGGGTGCCGTGCCGGCCGCGTACCAGACGCTCGTGCAGAAGTGGGGCAACCTCTGCTCCGCCATCAACCCCGCCCTGCTCGCCGCACAGCTCTACCAGGAGAGCGGGTTCAACCCGAAGGCGCAGAGCGCGGCGGCCGCGCAGGGGATAGCTCAGTTCATCCCGGGCACCTGGGCCACGCACGGCATCGACGGGAACGGGGACGGGGTCCGCGACGTCTGGGACCCGAACGACGCGATCCCGTCGGCCGCCTCCTACGACTGCCAGCTCGCGTCCTATGTGAAGGACGTGCCCGGCAACGTCTCCGACAACATGCTCGCCGCCTACAACGCGGGGGCGTACGCGGTCATCAAGTACAAGGGTGTGCCGCCGTACAAGGAGACCCAGAACTACGTCAGGACGATCACGACCCTGGAGGAGAGCTTCGCCGCGCCCGTCAGCCGGCTCTCCCCGACCAAGCAGGCCGCCGGGGCCATCAACTACGCCCAGAAGAAGCTCGGCACCCCCTATCTCTGGGGCGGCAACGGCACCGCGGCGGACAACGGCCGCTTCGACTGCTCCGGGCTGACCAAGGCGTCGTACGCCAGCGTCGGGATCACGCTGCCCCGGGTCGCCAACGACCAGTACAACGCGGGGCCGCACCCCTCCCGCAACGAACTGCTTCCCGGGGATCTCGTCTTCTTCTCCACCGACCTCTCGAACTCCCGCGCCATCCACCACGTGGGGATCTATGTCGGTGGCGGCTACATGATCGACGCGCCCTACACCGGGGCCGTGATCCGTTTCGACCCCATCGACTCGGCCGACTACTTCGGGGCCACCCGCGTCACCGAGGATGGCGCGAAAGCGCTCCCCACGACGGTGTGAACGGAGCGTATAACCCACCCCCTGAGCTGGGGGTTTGTGTCTCTCTTCGATAACGTCTGCGTGATCATTCGGTGGAACCTGGAACGTAGTGGTGTGGGCCGTGCGTTCCTGTTGACGTAGCCGACCACGGGGGTGGCAGCGAGCGACGCACAGCAGGTGCGTCCCGGAAAGACGACGAAGGGGCCGCAGCGCGATGGCTGTAATCGCCGAATCCGGATCGAACCCCGACGTCGACCTGCTCTACGACATCAACGGCCTGGCCAAGGACGCGCCGCACTGGTTCGACCGGGCCATGGAGTTCGTCGGGGAGTACGGGCTGCTGGTCGCGATGGTGCTGCTGGTGGTGTGGTGCTGGTGGTCCGTGCGGCGCCGGGGGGCCGAGGACGCCGCGTCCACGATGGCCGCGCTGGTGTGGGCGCCGCTCGCCGCTGCCGTCGCCGTCCTCGTGAACGTTCCCATCCGCGGCTTCGTCGAGCGGCCCCGGCCGTTCCTCACCCACCAGGGGCTCGACGTCCTGGTCTCCGGCAAGACCGACTACTCCTTCGTGAGCGACCACGCGACGATCACGATGGCGCTGGGGGTCGGGCTGTTCATCGCCAACCGGAGGTTCGGCGTGGCGGGGATAGGGCTGGCGCTGGCGGAGGGGTTCTGCCGGGTGTACATGGGGGTGCACTATCCGACGGACGTCGTGGGCGGCTTCGCGCTGGGCACGGCGGTCGTCCTTCTTCTCTCCCCGCTGGCGGCCGCCTTGCTGACGCCGGTGATGAAGGCGGTGGAGGGCTCGCCGCGGGTGGGGTGGATCGTGCGGGGGCGGTCGGCGGGGGTGGGACTGGTGCCGGGGGGCCGGGCGTCGGTCGAAGCCGAGGAGCGTGACCTGGCGGCGTAGGCGGGGCTGGGGCGGGGGGTGTCGCCTACCGGCGCTTGCCGCTGCGCCCACCCGTGCCGCCTGGGGGCACCTCCCAGGCCCTTAAGGCACTGGGGGAGGCACGCCTGCCCGCAGCCGGGTAGCGCCCCGTAAGGGGCGCGGGGCTGTATCTGATGTGCGGCTCCGCCGCGTGGGCGCGAGCAACCCCCACCGGCCCGCGGATACGCACCCCGCCGAGCCACCCCTCCCTACAGCCCCTGCGCGTACGAGAAGAACCGATTCGGGTCGTACTGCTTCTTCACCGTGCCCAGCTTCGTCACGGCGTCGCCGTAGTACGCCTTCTTCCAGCCGGTCAGCGTCGGATCCGTGTAGTTCTGGTAGGCCGCGCCGGAGGCGTACGGCTTCATCGCGGCATGCGCCGCATTCAGCCAGGACTGGCCCGTGCTGCCGGAGGACCCGGCCCCCCACGACACGATGTACTGCGCCAGCATCCGCGACCGGCGGTGTACGAACGCCGTCGCCGTCGGGGAGACCCGGTTCACCGCTCCGCCCAGCGCCGTGAACGCGATACTGCCCGCACCGCCCCGGACGGAGGCGATCTGGTTCAGGGCCGTCTGGATACCGGCCGCGGACAGGGAGCGGTCGAAGAAGTCGGAGCGGGCCGTGTACGTCTCGCGGCCGAGCCTGCCCTGGGGGGAGCGGCCCGGGGTGGAACCGGGCAGATGGCACTGGGGCTCGGTGGAGAAGGAGGAGCAGCCGGCGTAGATCTCCATCGCCTCCTCGTAGCCGTGCCGGCGCAGGGAGACGGAGGAGGCGTTGGCGCCCGCCTTGTGGGCGAGGGCGTCCACGGCGTTCTGGAGTTCGCCGTACGTGCCCATGGAGAAGCAGGCGACCGAGACGCGCGGGCCGCTGCCAGAGTTCTCCAGGTGGAGGGACGACCAGATCTCGTCCGGCTGGGACGGGCCCCACTCCTGCCAGGCCTTCAGGACCTGCGCCGCCTTCGCCCACGGCCAGGTCAGGTACGCCGTCACGCCTTGCGGGGTCGGGTGGGTCCTGAACTGCAGCTCCGTGACGACGCCGAAGTTGCCGTTGCCCGCGCCGCGCAGCGCCCAGAAGAGGTCCTTGTTGGTGCTCGCGTTGGCGACCACCTGCGTGCCGTCCGCCGTGATCAGCGTCGCCTGCGTGAGGCTGTCGCAGGTCAGGCCGTATGCGCGGGACGCGACCCCATGACCGCCGCCGAGGACCAGGCCGGAGACGCCGACGGTGGGGCAGGAGCCCGCCGGTATGGTCACGCCCTTGGCCGCCAGGGCCCGGTAGACGTCGATCAGCTTGGAGCCGGCGCCGACGACCGCCGTGCCGCCGCTGACCCGGATGCGGTTCAGCTTGGAGACGTCGAGTATCAGGCGGCCGTCGCCGGAGGAGTAGCCCGCGTAGGAGTGGCCGCCGTTGCGGATCGAGACCTTCAGCGCGTGCGCCTGGGCGTACGACAGCGTCGTGCGGATGTCGTCGGCGTGGGCCACGTACGCGACCGCCGCCGGCTTCAGGCCGTCGAAGCGGGTGTTGTAGAGCTGGTGGGCCGTCGTCCAGGAGGCCTCGCCGGGGCGGACCAGGGTGCCGTCCAGGGCGTGGGCGAGGGCCGTCCAGTTGGCCGCGGCCGCTGCGCTGGTGGTCTTCAGCGCCGTACGAGAGGATGTGGTCGCGAGTGGCGTGCCGGTCGTGTGGGACGCGGTAGTGCCGCCGGAGCTGCACCCCGTCAGTGCGGTCGCCGCGAGGGCGGCCGCCCCGCCAGATATGAAGGTACGCCGTTCCATGCCCGTGCCTTTCGCGTCGGCTTTCGTGGGACGAGACGGCGTCTGTCGCACACGGGTTCCCGTGTGGTGTAACGAACGCTGTGACGTCGTAACGACTGCGATGGCGAACAGCGAAGAAATGTTCGGGTAACCCGTCCGTTGGAACCGGCATGTGCCCTCACCGTGAGCATTCCGTGACCTAACCGGGTCGACGGCAGGGGTTCACCCTGCGTTTACCTATGGCCATCGGCGGCTTCACCTGTTCTGCCTAATTTCGGCCGTACCGGGTGCGGTGAGCGGCCATGAATGCCCAGTCAGGAGGCCCTCACCCACCACTTACTTCGCACGCCGCCGAAGGTGGCGCCTCTGGAAGGAACTCCCGAAAGTGAAGCTTCAGCGCAAGAACCGGCTGCGCGCCCTGTCTCTCGGTGCTGTCGCCGTCTCCGGCGCCCTGGCCCTTACGGCGTGCGGCTCCGACGACAACGGTGGCAGCAGCGGTTCGAGCACGTCTTCGGCCTCCGCCAACGCCAGCTCCATCAAGTGCGACAACGCCAAGGGCCAGCTGCTCGCCGACGGCTCCTCCGCGCAGAAGAACGCGATCGACGCCTGGGTGAAGAGCTTCTCCCAGGCCTGTGGTGTGCAGATCAACTACAAGGGCTCCGGCTCCGGCGCCGGTGTGACCGCCTTCACGCAGGGCCAGGTCGCCTTCGCCGGTTCCGACTCCGCGCTCAAGCCGGAAGAGGTCACCGCCTCCAAGAAGGTCTGCTCCGGCGGCCAGGGCATCGACCTCCCGATGGTCGGCGGCGCGATCGCGATCGGTTACAACGTCCCGGGTGTCGACAACCTGGTTCTGGACGCGCCGACCCTCGCCAAGATCTTCGACAGCAAGATCACCAACTGGAACGACGCGGCGATCAAGAAGCTGAACCCGTCCGCCACGCTCCCGAACCTGAAGATCCAGGCGTTCCACCGCTCGGACGAGTCGGGTACGACGGACAACCTCACCAAGTACCTGATCGCCACCACCCCGGGCAACTGGAAGTACACCGGCGGCAAGGCCTGGCAGGCCAAGGGCGGCCAGTCCGCTCCGCAGTCCGCGGGTGTCGCCCAGCAGGTCAAGCAGACCTCCGGCGCCATCGGCTACTTCGAGCTCTCCTACGTCTCGGACGGCATCAAGGCCGCCTCCATCGACACGGGCGCCAGCGCGCCGGTGGCCCCGTCCACCGAGTCCGCCACCGCCGACATCGCGGCCGCCAAGGTCGTCGGCACCGGCAGCGACCTGTCGCTCCAGCTCGACTACAAGACCAAGGCCGAGGGCGCGTACCCGATCAGCCTGGTCACCTACGAGATCGTCTGCGACAAGGGCAACAAGGCCGACACCCTGCCCGCCACCAAGGCGTTCCTGCGCTACATCGCGAGCGAGGACGGCCAGAAGGTCCTCTCCACGATCGACTACGCCCCCGTTCCCGACGAGATCATCACCAAGGTCCGCACCACCGTCGAGGGCCTGAGCTAAAGATCCGCGTGTGCGGCCGAGCTCCGGAAGGAGCCCGGCCGCACCGTCCGGTGCACCGCCGCCCGGAGCCGTACGCCCCTACGCGCGGGACGTACGGCTTCTCAGAGCCGCCCCCCAGGCGACTCCGCAGACCGGAGAACCCGATGGACATATCGACGCAGACGACAGACGCATCTCCCCCTACCCCCCCACAGCCCTCCGCGGCCGAGCAGAAGCGCAACGCCCGCGGTGCCACCCGGGTCGGTGACCGAGTCTTCCTCGGGCTCTCCCGTGGTTCCGGCATCCTGCTCCTGGTGGTCATGGCCGCGATCGCGGTCTTCCTCACCTACCGGGCCGCCCTCGCGATCAACCGCGACCACGGCAACTTCCTCACCACCTTCGAGTGGAACACCAACCTCATCCCGCCGACCTTCGGCATCGCGGTCCTCGCCTTCGGCACGGTCGTCTCCTCGATCATCGCCATGGCCATCGCGGTCCCGATCGCGGTCGCGATCGCGCTGTTCATCACGCACTACGCGCCGCGCCGCATGGCCGGCCCCGTCGCGTTCGTGATCGACCTGCTCGCCGCCGTGCCGTCCATCGTGTACGGCCTGTGGGGCGCGCTGATCCTCGTCCCGCACATGACCGGCCTGTTCAGCTGGCTGAACGACTACTTCGGCTGGACCGGGATCTTCTCCTGGGACGGCGGCGCCCCGCGTACGATCCTGACCGTCTCGATCCTGCTCGCGATCATGATCCTGCCGATCATCACCAACGTGAGCCGCGAGGTCTTCCGTCAGGTCCCGCAGATGCACGAAGAGGCCGCCCTGGCCCTCGGCGCCACCCGCTGGGAGGTCGTCCGCATGTCGGTGCTGCCCTTCGGGCGTTCCGGCGTGATCTCCGCCTCGATGCTCGGCCTCGGGCGCGCGCTCGGCGAGACGATGGCCGTCGCCACCGTGCTCTCCCCGGACTTCGACATCCACGCCAGCCTGCTCAACCCGGGCGGCGGCACCTTTGCCCAGAACATCGCCAGCAAGTTCGGTGAGGCGACCGAGGACGGCCGTGACGCGCTCATCGCCTCCGGTCTGGTCCTCTTCGTCATCACCCTGCTGGTCAACGGCGCGGCCCGCATCATCATCCAGCGCCGCGCAGAGTACTCGGGGGCCAACGCATGAGCACCGCAGCAGCCAGCACCCTGCGCGGTGCCAGCCTCCCCAAGTGGTCCCCCTACGCCATCGTCGGCGGGTCCATCGTCCTCGGCGTGCTCATCGGCCTCGTCGGCGGCCTGGACAGCAAGGTCCAGTGGGGTCTGATCGCCGGCCTCCTCTACGTCCTCGGCACCTATGTCATCGCCGCCCGCGTCGAGGGCCGCCGGCAGGCCAAGGACCGCGTCGCCACCTCCCTGGTCTGGGTCGCGTTCGTCATCGCCGTGGTCCCGCTGGTCTCCCTGATCTGGGTGACCGTCTCGCGCGGTGTGAAGGTCCTGGACCCCTACTTCCTCAGCCACTCCATGGGCGTCGTCGCCAACGCCGACACCGGCGGTGGTGCCTACGCGGCCATCATCGGCTCCCTGGAGCAGGTCGGCCTCGCCACCCTGATCGGCGCCCCGATCGGCATCCTCACCGCGGTCTACCTCGTCGAGTACGGACGCGGCCGGCTCGCCAAGGCCGTCACCTTCTTCGTGGACGTGATGACCGGTATCCCGTCGATCGTCGCGGGTCTGTTCATCCTCAGCATCATGCTGATCTTCAAGATGCAGCCCTTCGGCTTCGCCGGATCGCTGGCCCTGGCCATCCTGATGATGCCGGTGGTCGTGCGCTCCACCGAGGAGATGCTCAAGCTCGTCCCGAACGAGCTGCGCGAGGCGTCCCTGGCGCTCGGCGTGCCCAAGTGGCGCACCATCCTTAAGGTGGTCCTGCCGACCTCCATCGGCGGCATCACGACGGGTGTCATGCTCGCCATCGCCCGTATCGCGGGCGAGACCGCGCCGGTGCTGCTGCTGGTGTTCGGCAACCCGTTCATCAACAACAACCCCTTCGAGGGTGCGCAGTCGTCGCTGCCGCTGTTCATCTACCAGCAGTACGCGGACAGCGCCGGGGCCAACGCGGCCTACGACCGTGCCTGGGCGGCCTCGCTCACGCTGATCGCCTTCGTGATGATCCTGAACCTGGTGGCCCGCGGCATCGCCCGCTGGAAGGCCCCCAAGACCGGTCGCTGACCGGCCGACAGCGACCGACACTTTGGAAGTGAAGAAGTAAATGTCCAAGCGAATCGACGTAAGCGGGCTCACCGCCTACTACGGCTCCCACAAGGCCATCGAAGACATCTCGATGAACATCGAGCCGCGCACCGTCACGGCGTTCATCGGCCCCTCCGGCTGCGGCAAGTCGACGTTCCTGCGCACGCTCAACCGCATGCACGAGGTCACCCCCGGCGGCCGCGTCGAGGGCAAGGTCCTCCTCGACGACGAGAACCTGTACGGCGCCAACATCGACCCGGTGGCGGTGCGCCGCGAGGTCGGCATGGTGTTCCAGCGTCCGAACCCGTTCCCGACCATGTCGATCTTCGACAACGTGGCCGCGGGTCTGCGGCTGAACGGCAACTTCAAGAAGAGCGAGCTCGGCGACATCGTCGAGAAGTCCCTCAAGGGCGCGAACCTCTGGAACGAGGTCAAGGACCGCCTGAACAAGCCGGGCTCCGGCCTCTCCGGTGGTCAGCAGCAGCGTCTGTGCATCGCCCGCGCGATCGCGGTCGAGCCGAACGTGCTGCTCATGGACGAGCCCTGCTCCGCCCTCGACCCGATCTCCACCCTCGCCATCGAGGACCTGATCGGTGAGCTGAAGGAGCGCTTCACGATCGTCATCGTGACGCACAACATGCAGCAGGCGGCGCGTGTCTCCGACCGCACGGCGTTCTTCAACCTGGCCGCCGTCGGCCAGCCCGGCAAGCTGATCGAGATCGACGACACGGAGCGCATCTTCTCCAACCCGTCGGTCCAGGCCACCGAGGACTACATCTCCGGCCGCTTCGGCTGAGCCGGACCTGACCCCTCGCGGTGCTGCATGGCGGTGCCACCGCGAGGACGCAAAAGGGCCCGCCCCTGGCTCCCGGGGGCGGGCCCGTCTGCGTGTGCGCCCGCTGAAGGGGCCGGTGCGTTGTGTGTCGGGTGCGGGTGGGTGGGGGCTTGTCGCGCAGTTCCCCGCGCCCCTTCAGGTTGGCAGTTCTCACGTCGGCCGCGATGTGCCGTTGGCCGCGCTCACGCGGCGGCAGCCGCATATCGATACAGCCCCGCGCCCCTTACGGGGTGTTCGACCTCGCCTCTCCACGAAGCGAGTCGGGTGGGCGGGCCAAGTGGTTAGAGGAACGCCAGGTCCACGATTCCGAATGCCGCCGCTGCCACCAGGGCCGCCGCCGGCATCGTGATGAACCAGCCCAGGACGATGTTCTTGGCCACGCCCCAGCGGACCGCGTTCACGCGCTTGGTCGCGCCGACGCCCATGATGGCCGAGGTGATGACGTGGGTGGTGGAGATCGGCGCCTTGAAGAGGTACGCGGTGGTGAACATGATCGACGCACCCGTCGCCTCGGCCGCGAAGCCCTGCGGGGGGTCCAGCTCGATGATCTTGCGGCCCAGGGTGCGCATGATGCGCCAGCCGCCGGCGTAGGTGCCGAGGGAGAGCATCACGGCACAGACGATCTTGACCCAGACCGGGAACCCGTCGCCGTACGTCTCATGGCCGGAAATCACCAGTGCCATGACGACGACGCCCATCGTCTTCTGGGCGTCCTGGAGACCGTGACCGAGGGCCATGCCGGCCGCGGAGACGGTCTGGGCGATACGGAAGCCGCGCTTCGTCTTGTGCGGGTTGGCGCGGCGGAAGATCCACATGATGGCCGTCATGACCAGGTAGCCGAGGATCAGGCCGACGATCGGCGACAGGAACATCGGGATGATGACCTTGCCGACGACGCCGTTCCAGAGGACCTCCGTGCCGCCGGCCAGGGCCGCTCCCACCAGGCCGCCGAACAGCGCGTGGGAGGAGGACGAGGGCAGGCCGTAGTACCAGGTGACGAGGTTCCAGACGATCGCGCCGACCAGCGCCGAGAAGAGGATGGCCATGCCCTTGGAGCCCTCGGGCGTCTCGATCAGGCCCTCGCTGACGGTCTTGGCGACCCCGGTGCCGAAGAACGCGCCGGCCAGGTTCATCACCGCGGCCATGGCGAGCGCCGCCCGCGGCGTCAGTGCCCGGGTCGAGACCGACGTGGCGATCGCGTTCGCCGAGTCGTGGAAACCGTTCGTGTACGTGAAGAAGAGCGCGACCAGGATGGTCACGACGAGCGCGAAGGTGTCCATCGACGGTTCAGGACTCCTTGACGGCGATGGTCTCCACCGTGTTCGCCACGTGCTCGAACGCGTCCGCCGCCTCTTCCAGGACGTCCACGATCTGCTTGAGCTTCAGCACCTCGATCGCGTCGTACTTGCCGTTGAAGAGGTGGGCGAGAAGCTTGCGGTGGATCTGGTCCGCCTGGTTCTCCAGGCGGTTCACCTCGATCCAGTACTCGGTGAGGTTGTCCAGCGTGCGCAGGTGGGGCATCGCCTCGGCCGTCAGGTCCGCGGCCCGCGCCAGCACCTCGATCTGCTGCTCGACGCCCTTCGGCAGTTCCTCGATGTTGTAGAGGACGACCAGGTCGACGGCCTCCTCCATGAAGTCCATGATGTCGTCGAGGGAGGACGCGAGGGTGTAGATGTCCTCGCGGTCGAAGGGCGTGATGAACGAGGAGTTCAGCTGGTGGAAGATCGCGTGCGTGGCGTCGTCACCTGCGTGTTCCGCTGCCCGCATACGCTCTGCGATCTCGGCCCGGGCAGACGCGTCCGCCCCGAGCAGTTCCATCAGGAGCTTCGAGCCCGTGACGATGTTGTCCGCGGAGGCGGCGAACATGTCGTAGAAGCTCGTCTCCCTGGGGGTCAGACGAAAGCGCACTTGGGGTCCTCGGTATGCATGGGTTTCGGTCAGGCTGATGCTAAGCGCATCATCCGGCCACGGCTAATGGGCCGCCCTCCAGTTTCGCCCATCGGGCAGAGAGATCGGCACGGGGGCGTCCCGAGGGCCCTATACCCAGCAAAGTTCGTTACCATATACCCACTAGGGGTATATGTCTCGACGATGCGGAGGACGCGATGACGACCACCGAGGCCGACGCCACGAAGCCCTCCGGAAGCGGAGCGCCGGCGACCACGCACGGTTACCACAAGCAGAAGGACGAGCACCTCAAACGGCTGCGCCGGATCGAGGGCCAGATCCGGGGTCTGCAGCGGATGGTCGACGAGGACACCTACTGCATCGACATACTCACCCAGGTCTCCGCCTCCACCAAGGCCCTGCAGTCCTTCGCCCTGCAGCTGCTGGAGGAGCACCTGCGGCACTGCGTCGCCGACGCGGCCGTCAAGGGCGGCTCCGAGATCGACGCGAAGGTCGAGGAGGCCACTCAGGCCATCGCCCGCCTGCTGCGGACCTGAGCGGAGCGGCCGGTACTGGCCGGAATCAGCGGACCTCGCGCTCCTCGGCCACGCGCAGCACCTCGTCGATACTCTCCAGGCTGAGCCGGTCCTCGGCGGCCGACGCCGCGATGATCAGCTCTCCGCACAGCTCGATCTCGGCGAGGGCCACGTGGTCCTGAACTGCCGTACCGCCGACCGGAGCCACGTGCATCACCTCTTCTCTGCCGTCACCGACTTCCTAGAGTAGGCAGCGGTCTACACAACGCGCATGGCACGGACGGGCTAGTTCACAGGTTGTACAGAGCCGTTCCCTGACTAGTGCGTCGGCTGGTTTTCGGCGATCCGGCCCGCGTAGATGTCCTCGGAACGTGGCAGCTTCACGTCGACCGGCGTGCCGAAACCGTACAGCAGGGTCGTCGAGGCGACCGCCACGGTGCCCTTGCCGCTGTCGTTGACGAAGCTGAACCGCTGCCGGAGTTTGCGGATCCGGCCCTGGTCGTCGAGGTACACGTCGAACGGGACCTCGGCGGTGGCGAACCCTTTCGCCGCGGCCGTCAGGGAGGCCCTGTTGCCGGCGGACGCCGAGCGGGCGGCGGCCGCGAGGTCGGCGGTACCCCGGTAGTGCCGGACCTCGGTCCCGGCGAGCTCGGTCCTTCCCAGGTACGTCGCCGTCCGCGTGCCGCGCAGCAGCTCGGCCGCCGCGAAGGGGTCGGTCGCGCCGCCGGTGACCAGGTTGCCGTCGGAGAGGGTCGCGGTGTCCACGCGGACCCACTTGTCGGCGGGCACCCCGGCGCCCCGGTTCTTCATGAACAGCGCGCCCGGGGCGAGGAGTTCGGTGATCGGGCGGTGCTCGGACGCCCCGGCGGGGTCCTGCGGGAGGACGACCGTGAGCCTGCCGAACTGCTTGTCGTAGTCGTAGACGCCCTTGCCGCGGATGGTCACCCGGGTGCCGCCGGTGGCCATCTCCAACGACGTCGTCGCCTCGGAGGTGCGGGTGGCGCGCAGGGTGTCCGCCGTGCGCTTGAGGAGGGTGACCGGGTTGTCGCCGGGGGTGCCGCCGGCCCCCTCGGCCGTGGCGCCGCCGCAGCCGGTGGCGCCGGCGCCGAGGCCGATCACGAGCCCTACGGTGACGGCCGTCTTTCCAGCGCGCCAGTGCTGCCGCCGATCCATCGCCTGCCTACCCCCAGCCGGTACGTCCGTCACGGGCCTCCCGTCGTTCCGCTTAACGAGGGGTGGGAGGGGCCGTCACGCATACCAGTGCTTTACCGAGCGTGGGTAACGTTGTCAGCGTGGCGCAGGAGGATGGTTCCGGGCGGGCCCTGCAGGGGGCGGAACACGACGCGGGCACGGTTGAACAGGGGCGGTTCTGTTTCGCCCGGTGCACGTGTGGGTGGCGGGGGCCGGCCAGGAGGGCGAGAAGCCTTGCGCGTACCGATGCGGAAGGGCACTTGGCCGGGGGGTGAGTTCGGTCGTTCGGTGGCTGCGGGCCGGTGGGGGCTTGTCGCGCAGTTCCCCGCGCCCCTAAAAGGGGCGCCTCAGTCGGCGCCCCTCAACACGGCACCCCTACTGCGTGTTGTGCAGCGAGGCCAGTAGTTCGTCCACCAGCTCGGCGTCTCTTGGCTGGGTCAGGCGTTGGCGGGCCTCCGGTGGGCGGAGCCACAGGATTCTGTCCACCTCGTGGTTCGGGGTGAAGTGGCCCTCTCCTGCTTCGCCGGACCAGTAACGGACGTCTTTGGGGCGGCCGTTGGCGTAGTAGTGGGCGGTGGAGAGCTCGCTGCCGAGGGTGGCGGTGTAGCCGGTTTCCTCGGCCACCTCGCGCAGTGCGGCCGTGCCCGCGTCCTCGCCGCGCTTGAGCTTGCCCTTCGGGTGGGACCAGTCGTCGTACTTGGGGCGGTGGACGAGACACACCTCCAGGTCGCCGCCGACCGGCGAGCGGCGCCACAGGACGCAGCCCGCCGCCAGCACCGGGGTGTCGTTCACACGGCCTCCACCCGCTGCTTCTGCCACGCCTGCTGGAACGCGAACCGGGCCGCCTCCACCTCGTGCCGCTGGTCGGCGTGGAGGACACCGAGGGCGTAGGCCGTCGCGGGGGCGATGCGCGGGGTGCGGGCCGCCGACGCGGCCGCGGCGGCCGCTTCCGAGGCGTCGCGGTGGCGGTTCAGGGCCTGGCCGGCCGCGAACAGCCGTACGTCCACGGGTGCGCCCTCGCCGCACAGCACCTCGCGGGCGTAGCGGTGCAGGCGCAGCAGGAGGCGGACCTGGTGCCAGGGGCCGTCCTGGGGGTGCGGGGCGGGGTCCGGGGACAGGCCGTGGACCAGGGCCTCCGCGTTGTAGGGGTGGCCCGCGGTGATCAGCGGGAGCGCGGCGATGGCGTCGGTGAGGCGCTCCTCGGCCGCCGATGCCGACGGGCGCAGGTCGGCGGTGGGCGCCGCGGCCGTCAGCGGGACCTCGCTGGCCAGTACCGCGACCTTGTCGGCGACCGCGTGGAAGCGGGAGGAGCCGAGCGCCTGGAGGGCCGTGGAGTGGGCCCGGGTGCGGGCGAGGGTGAGCTGGCGGTCCAGCAGGGCACCGGCCTTGGCCGCGCCCACCGTGAGGTTGCCGCGCTCGGCCGTGTTCTCCGAAGTGGCCTGGTTGGGAAGGGTCGTTGAGCCGGAGAGGCGGTGCAGCGCCAGCAACAGGCGCTCCAGCCGTGCCTCGTAGGCGTGCTCAAGGCCCAACGTGCCCGACAGCCAGGCCAGTTCGGGGCGGATCTCCTCGGACCAGTCGGAGTCGAGGAGCGGGCGGAAGGTGTGCAGGCTGCCGCTGATGCGCCGGGCCGAGCGGCGCAGGGCGCGGGCCGCGTCGACGGACTCCTCCGTCGCGCTCACCGTCCCGGTCTCCCGGTGCAGGCGCAGCGCGCGGAGGAACTCCGTGGCCTGGGTGCGCAGGTAGCCCGCGAGGGCCTCCCCGGTCACGACCCGGGCCGTCGGGTCCGTCGGTTCAAGGTGTTGCTGTGCCACGCCGGCGCCTCCGGGCGTCTATGAGCATCTCCTGGATGTTGCGCAGGGGCTGGCCGTCCGCGTCGGTCGCGTGCCGGGTCCATTCGCCGTCCGGGCCCAGGTGCCAGGAGGAGGTGGAGTCGGACATGCCGGTTTCGAGGAGCCGGTTGAGCGTGGCTCTGTGGGCCGGGTCGGTGACCCGGACCAGGGCTTCTATCCGGCGGTCGAGATTGCGGTGCATCATGTCGGCGCTGCCGATCCACACCTCGGGCTCGCCGCCGTTGCCGAAGGCGAAGACCCGGGAGTGTTCCAGGAAGCGGCCGAGGATCGAGCGGACCTTGACGTTCTCCGAGAGGCCCGTGACGCCGGGGCGGATCGCGCAGATGCCACGCACCCAGATGTCGACGGGTACGCCGGCCATGGACGCGCGGTAGAGGGCGTCGATGATCGCTTCGTCGACCATCGAGTTGGCCTTGATGCGGACGAACGCGGGCCGGCCGGCCCGGTGGTGCTGTATTTCCTTCTCGATGCGCGCGATCAGTCCGTCGCGCAGCGACTTGGGGGCCACCAGCAGGCGGCGGTAGGTCTCCCGGCGGGAGTAGCCGGAGAGCCGGTTGAACAGGTCGGAGAGGTCCGCGCCGACCTGCGGGTCGGCGGTGAGCAGGCCGAGGTCCTCGTACAGGCGCGCGGTCTTCGGGTGGTAGTTGCCGGTGCCGACGTGGCTGTAGCGGCGAAGCGTCTCGCCCTCCTGGCGGACCACCAGGGACAGCTTGCAGTGGGTCTTCAGGCCGACCAGGCCGTAGACGACGTGGCAGCCGGCCTCTTCCAGCTTGCGCGCCCACTTGATGTTGGCGTGCTCGTCGAAGCGGGCCTTGATCTCGACCAGGACGAGGACCTGCTTGCCGGCCTCGGCGGCGTCGATGAGCGCGTTGACGATCGGGGAGTCGCCGGAGGTCCGGTACAGGGTCTGCTTGATCGCGAGGACGTCCGGGTCCTCGGCGGCCTGCTCGACGAAGGCCTGCACGGAGGTGGAGAAGCTGTCGTACGGGTGGTGCAGCAGCACGTCCCGCTCGCGCAGGGCCGCGAAGATGTCGGGTGCGGACGCCGACTCGACCTCGGCGAGGTCGCGGTGGGTGCCCGCGATGAACTTGCGGTACTTCAGCTCCGGCCGGTCCAGGCTCGCGAAGCGGAACAGGCCGGTGAGGTCGAGCGGGCCGGGCAGCGGGTAGACCTCGGCCTCGGAGATCTTCAGCTCGCGCACCAGCAGGTCGAGGACCTCGCGGTCGATGGACTCCTCGACCTCCAGGCGCACCGGCGGCCCGAAGCGGCGCCGCATGAGCTCCTTCTCCAGGGCCTGGAGCAGGTTCTCGGCGTCGTCCTCCTCGACCTCCAGGTCCTCGTTCCGGGTGAGGCGGAAGGCGTGGTGCTCCACGACCTCCATGCCCGGGAACAGCTCCTCCAGGTGGGCGGCGATGACGTCCTCGATCGGGACGTACCGGCCGGCGGAGCTCTCCAGGAAGCGGGACAGCGACGGCGGCACCTTGACCCGGGCGAAGTGCTTGTGACCGCTGACCGGGTTGCGTACGACCACGGCCAGGTTCAGGGAGAGCCCGGAGATGTAGGGGAACGGGTGCGCCGGGTCGACCGCCAGCGGGGTCAGGACCGGGAAGATCTGGTGCCGGAAGAGCGTGAAGAGCCGCGCCTGCTCCTTCTCGGTCAGCTCGGCCCAGCGGACCAGGTGGATGCCCTCCTCCGCGAGCGCGGGGGCGACGTCCTCGTGGTAGCAGGCGGCGTGCCGGGCCATCAGCTCGCGGGAGCGGGCCCAGATCATCTCCAGCACCTCGCGCGGCTGCAGGCCGGAGGCGGAGCGGGTGGCCACACCGGTGGCGATACGGCGCTTCAGCCCTGCCACCCGGACCATGAAGAACTCGTCCAGGTTGCTCGCGAAGATCGCCAGGAAGTTCGCCCGCTCCAGCAGCGGCGTGTTCGGGTCCTCGGCGAGCTCCAGCACCCGCTCGTTGAACGCGAGCCAGCTGCGCTCCCGGTCCAGGAAGCGCCCCTGGGGCAGCTGCACCCCGTCGACCTGCGACTCCTCGTACGTGTCGAGGTCGGCGTCGATGTCGGGTTCCAGGTCGGAGACCACGGCGGCCACGGTGTGCGGGCGGTGCGCGGCTATGGAGCCCACGGAGGGCTGGGCGTTTGAATTGTTTCCGCGGCCCGCAGGGCCTCCGCCAAGGGTGGTGGTGGGAGACGGGTGGGCCTCGGCTGCCTGGGCGTTCTGCTGACTCATGACCCCATTGTTCCGCGCCCGGGCCGTGACAGGCGCGTCGGAACGCGCGGGTGGGAGCTGGACGACCCCGTTTCCCGCGAACCCCTCAAGGGGTGACGAAGGCTCTGGCACGGCGGGCTTCATTGGCTGAGCGTCGCAAGTCCGTCTGAACCAATGGTTACGAAGACATGGCGTATGGGATAGCGGAGGGAGGCTCGCGGACGTATGTGATCAGGTCCGGGAGGCCTTGGGGATCACGAAAGTGACGATCCCGTACGACCTTCCCACCCGCCCCGCGCGTCCTTCCGCCGACAGAGGGACGCGCGGGACCGACGGTCCCTCAGCGGGCCTGGCGGCGCAAGATGCAGAACGCGCCGGCGGTGGCCGCGACGGAGAGTGCGAGCACCATCGCGGTGGCGCTGAGATGCACGGCCCAGAAGCCGTGCAGCGGGCCGTGCAGCGGCTTCCACGCCTCGCGCAGGTACAGCCTGGTCAGGAGGGTCACGGCGGCGGCCGCGCCGAGCAGTGCCGGGCGGCGCAGCGGGCTCAGCGAGCGGTTGGCGGACGCGGGGGCGGGGGCGGGGGCGGGCCCGGGCGCGGCGGACAGGGCGGTCATCCGGCGGTCGTCTTTCCGGTCAGGCGGCGCAGCGCCAGGAAGCAGCCCAGGGTCAGCAGGGCCGTCACGGCGAGGAGCAGGGCCGTGGTGGTCAGCTGGAGCGGCCAGTAGTGCGAGGCGGGGTGGTAGTCGCCGTAGGGGACCTCGGCGTGCTTGCCCGTCCGTACCGTCCAGGAGCTGTTGGGGAGGGCGAAGAAGGCCTTTCCGGTGCTGGTCCGGGTCGGCCACAGGCGGGGCAGGAGCAGCTGGGTGGCGGTCCAGACCGCACCGGTCAGGAGCAGACCGAGGCCCAGGGCGGGGAGGGTACGGCGGGACAGCAGGCCCGTCAGCGCGCCGGCCGCCAGACCGCACAGGGCCAGGGCGGGGAGGGTGGGGCCGTTGGTGTGGAAGGTCCAGACGTCGTACCACTGCTTGGCGGTGTCGATGCGGTCGTTGGCCGTGGCCCAGGCCAGGTGGTGCAGCCAGACCAGCAGCGCGGTGCCGGCGGCGACGGCCGCGGCCGGTACCGCGAGCCGGACGGCCAGCCAGCGCACGGGGGTGCTGGACTGGG
Source organism: Streptomyces hyaluromycini (assembly GCF_002217755.1). Taxonomy (GTDB): domain Bacteria; phylum Actinomycetota; class Actinomycetes; order Streptomycetales; family Streptomycetaceae; genus Streptomyces; species Streptomyces hyaluromycini. The sequence goes on from NZ_BCFL01000019.1 coordinate 36,170, forward strand.
TCCAGGCGAGCTTGGCGGTGCCGGACTCCAGCTCCTTGCCGAACGCGCCACCGGCCCAGGCGGCCGTCAGGAAGGGCACCGCGGCCACGGCCAGGGTGGCGTAGCTGTACCAGTCCTTGTAGCGCAGGATCGCGTTCTGGTCGTACGTGCACCTCCGCCAGTCCGTGCAGCTGTCGTACTGGCGCCAGGCGTCGGCCGCCGCGTCGGCCAGCGGGCCGCGCAGGAGGAGGAGCAGGACGGCGGCGGCGAGCACCAGGCCCGCCCAGACGTACAGCGTGGGGCGGTGCAGGCGCAGCAGCCAGCGGGTGAGGTGGGCCCGGGGGGCCGGCGCGGGTGCGGTCAGGGTGGTCATACGGTGGCCTCCACCGCGGTCAGGGCCGGGGCCTCGGGGTTGCGCAGATGGGCGAGGACCAGCTCCTCCAGGGTGGGGGCGCCGGTGTGCCAGCCGGCGGGCAGCGGGCCCGCCGGGCGGACCAGGGCGCTGAGCTGCCGGCCGGTGGTCCGGGAGTCCACGACGGTGTGCGGCGCGAGGTCGGTGCCGGCTTCGGCGGCGACCCGGGTGTGGGCGGCCAGCAGGTCGTCGATCTCGCCGGCCAGCCGGACCCGGCCGCCGCCGATCAGCAGCAGGTGGTCGCAGGAGTCCTCCAGTTCGGCGACCACGTGCGAGGACATCGCGATGGTGGTGCCGTGCTGGGCGGCCTGCACCATCAGCACGCCCATCAGCTCGTGCCGGGCGAGCGGGTCGAGGTCGGCCATCGGCTCGTCGAGGAGCAGCAGTTCGGGCTGCTTGCCGAGGGCGAGGGCGAGTGCGACCCGGGTGCGCTGGCCGCCGGAGAGGGTGCGGATCCGGGACTTCGGGTCCAGGTCGCCGGCGGCCACGATGCGTTCGGCGGCGGCCGCGTCCCAGCGCCCGGGGTTGAGGTCGGCGCCCATCCGGAGCGTCTCGGCGACCGTGAGCTGCGGGTACAGCGGCTTGTCCTGGGCGACGTAGCCGACCCGGGGGCGGGCCTTTGCCGGGGTGGTGCCGAGGACGGTCAGCTCGCCCTCGGTGGCGCCCAGCAGACCGGCGGCGAGGGCGAGGAGCGTGGACTTGCCCGCCCCGTTGGGGCCGACGACGGCACAGACCCGCCCGGCGGGCAGCCGGAAGGCGCAGTCGCGCAGCGCCCAGCCCCCGCGCCGGCCGAACCGCTTGCCGAGCGCGGACGCCGCTATCGCGGTGTCGGTCATGAACTCTCTCCTTGCAGGTGCTTCTCGTGCACGGCGAAGTGCTTTTCGAGTACGGCGGTGAAGAGTGCGGCCACGTCGTCCCGGTCCAGGCCGGCCGCGCGGGCCCGGGCGGCCCAGTCGTCCAGCTCCCCGTGCAGGGGGGACTCGGCGGCCGGGGCGGTGCCCAGCGAGCGCTTCACGAAGGTGCCGAGGCCGCGCCGGGCCTCCACCAGGCCCTCGCGCTCCAGCTCCCGGTAGGCCTTCAGGACGGTGTTGGGGTTGATGGCGGTGGCCTCGACCACCTCGCGGGCGGTGGGCAGTCTGTCTCCCGGCCGGAGGTGCCCCAGGCGCAGGGCCTGTTTGGTCTGCTGGACGATCTGGACGTAGGTGGCGACGCCGGAGCGCCGGTCGATGCGGTACTCGACCACCCGTACAACCACCCTTTCACTAATTGAGTAGTGAAAGGGTGGTGCAAGATTGTTCGGAAAGTCAAGGCCGGTTCCGTGAACCGGTCGGCCGGGCTCGTGCGATGAGGAGACGTGAGCGGAACGAGAAGCGACGGGGAGCTGCTGCGGGCGATCGCGGCGGATGCGGACCGGCGCGCCTTCGAAGAGCTGTACCGGCGGTACGCGCCGTGGCTGACCGCGCGGCTGCGCGGCCGGTGCGCGGATCCGTCGGTCGTCGACGACGTCGTGCAGGAGACGTTCCTCGCGGTGTGGCGGGGGACCGCCCGATACCGCGAGACCACCGAGGACGGTGTGAACGCCGACGCCGCCGGGTGGCTGTGGCGGATCGGGTCGCGGCGGCTGGTCGACGCGCTGCGCGGCGACGGGGCCCGCGGCCGGCTGCGGCAGGCGCTGGCCCGGCTGCGGCACCGGGACGAGGCCTCGGCGGAGGAACGCGTGCTCGCGGGGGTGGAGCACGGGGACCTCGCCGGGGCCCTGGTCCGGCTCTCGCCCGAACTGCGGGCGGTGCTCCAGGCGACGGTGATCGACGGACTGACCACCCGCGAGGCGGCGGTCCTGCTCGGCATCCCGCCGGGGACGGTCAAGACCCGCGCGATGCGGGCGCGCAAGCAGCTGCGGGAGGAGTTGGCATGACCTGGCATGTGTCCGAAGAGGATCTGCGGGCGTACGCGCGCGGCGAGCTGGCGCCGCCGCTGCTGTGGTCGGCCGACACCCACGTCGGCTCCTGCGCCGACTGCCGTGCGGTGCTCGCGTCGGTGTCCGACCCGGTCGCGCTGGACGCGGGCTGGGAGCGGCTCGACGCCGAACTGGACGCGCCCCGGCCCGGGTTGGGTGAACGGCTCCTGGCCCGCGTCGGCGTCGCCGAGCCCACCGCACGGCTGCTCACCGCGACCCCGGTGCTGCGCCGCTCCTGGCTGGCCTCGGTGGCGTTCGTGCTGGCCGCGACGGTCCTGGTGGTCCACGCGGTGGACGCCCCGGCCCTGTTCCTGGCCCTCGCCCCGCTGCTCCCGCTCGCCGCGGTGGCCCTGTCGTACGGACCGGTCCTCGACCCGACGTACGAGATCGCCGCGGTCGCCCCGACGCACGGCTTCCGGCTGCTGATGATCCGCACGGTGGCCGCGCTGACCGCCTCCCTCGGCCTCAACTGCCTGGCCGCGCTGGCCCTGCCCGGGTACGGCCTGCTCGCCTTCGGCTGGCTGCTGCCCGCCCTCGCGCTCACCGCGGCGGGCCTCGCCCTCTCCGTCCGGCTGGGCCCGCTGCTCGGGCCCGGACTGGTCGGCGGGGCGTGGACGGCCCTGATGGCGGTGGCGGCGATGCACCCGGCGCACACGCCGGTCGCCTTCACCACGGCCGGGCAGTCGGTGGCCGCCGCTCTTGCCGCGCTGGCGACGGTCCTGCTGCACCAGGTGCGGGACCGCTTCGACGCCAAGCCCTACTGACCGACCGACCGACTGATCGCTGGAGTCCCACGTGAACACCACTGTCTCCGCCGCCGGCCTCACCGTGCGCTACGGCGGCACCCCGGCGCTCGACGGCGTCACCCTGTCGCTGACGGACGGCGTCACGGGCCTGCTCGGGCCCAACGGCGCCGGAAAGACGACCCTGTTGAAGGTCCTGGCCACCGCCGTACCGCCGGACGCCGGCGCCTTCACGGTGCACGGCGAGGACCCGGCCACGCCGGCCGGCCGGCTCGCGGTCCGCCGCACGCTCGGCTACCTCCCGCAGACCCCCGGCTTCCACCCGGACTTCACGGCCTTCGAGTTCGTCGACTACGTCGCCATCCTCAAGGAGCTCACCGACCGGGGCGGCCGCCATCGCGAGGTACGGCGCGTCCTTGACCAGGTCGGCCTGGCCGACGTGCGCGGCAGGCGGATCAAGCGGCTCTCCGGCGGAATGCGGCAGCGGGTCGCGCTGGCCGCCGCGCTCGTCGGCGGCCCCCGGTTCCTCGTCCTGGACGAGCCGACGGTCGGACTCGACCCCGAACAGCGCATGCGGTTCCGGGAGTTGATCGCGGAGGCGGGCGAGGACCGCACGGTACTGCTGTCCACCCACCAGACCGAGGACGTGGCGATGCTCTGCAACCGGGTGATCGTGCTCGCCGAGGGCCGGGTCCGGTACGACGGCACGCCGGCCGGGCTGACCGCCCGCGCGGCCGGACGCGTGTGGAGCAGCACCGAACGCGCCCCGGGCGCCCGGGCCGGCTGGCGCACCGGCACCGGCACCTTCCGCAACGTCGGCGACCCGCCCACCGGCGCCGACCTGCTCGAACCGACCCTGGAGGACGGCTATCTGCTGGTCCTCGACACGGAGGACGCGAAGCACGCGGACGGCACGGACGGCACCGAGGTGGCGGCGGCATGACGACGACACTCGTGACGAAGCCGGAGCCCACCGTGCCCGCGGACCACGACCAGGACCGCGACACCGCGTCCGCGTCCGTCGTCGCCCTGGCCGTCTTCGAGGCCCGCCAGCTGCTCCTCCAGATCCCGCTGCTGGTCTTCGGCCTGCTGTACCTCGCCTACGTCGGGTACGGCCTGTTCGGCCGGGGCGAGGGCATGGACGCGTATCCGGTCCTGCACGACGTGGACCGCACCACCCAGGGCGGCCCGGAACTGTTCGCCGTCGCCCTGCTGGTGTGCGTGCACCGGGCGGCGCTGCTCAACCGGCGGCGGGGCCTGGAGGAGCAGTTCGGGGTGCTGGCGATGACGCCCGCACGCCGTACGCTCGCCCACGCCCTGTCCGCCGTGCCCTTCGCCGTCGGCGTGGCCGTGCTGGTCGACCTCCAGTTCGCCTGGGCGGCGCTGCGGCCGGGTGCGGTCGGCCACGGTTCGCTCTTCGAACTGGCGGTGGCCCCGCTGACCGTCCTGCTCGCCGGCGCGCTCGGCGTGCTGCTGGCCCGGGTCCTGCCCCACCCGGCGGCCCCGCTGGTCTTCCTGCTCGCGATCGGGCTCGTCACCAGCATGCTGCCCGGCGGCTCGGGCCGGCACGCCGTGGACTGGCTGTGGCCGGTGGTGCTGGAGAACGGCGGCACCTCGGTCCCCGGCGAACTGCTGGGCCGCCCGGCGGCCTGGCACGCGCTGTACCTCACGGGGCTCACGGTGCTGCTGGTGTGCGTGGCGATGTGGGCGGCCGGCGGCCGGGCGCGGGTCCTGAAGGCGGCGGCCGCCGTGGCCCTGGTTGCCGCGGTGGCCGGCGTGGCCGGTCAGGCGCCGGGGGACTCCGCCGGTCTGCAGGCCGCGCGGAAGGCGGAGGCGGACCACCCGGCGAAGTTCCAGACCTGCGTCGAGCGGGCCGGCTCCCGGTACTGCGCGTACCCGGACTGGAAGGGCTGGACGGTCGACTGGGCCGGAGTGGTGCACCGGGTGCAGGCCGAGGCGGGCGGCGACGCGGCCACGACCCGGCTCACCGTCCGCCAGCGCATCCAGGAGATCACCGACCTGACGACGGACGCCACCCTCCCGACGAGTTCCACCCCCGGCACGGTCACCGTCGGCACCCAGTGGGGCGGCAACCGGGTCCCCGAGTTCGCGGTCGGGGTCGCCCGGGTCCTGGTCGCGGGCAGCGAACACGCCTCCCTGGACATGTGCGACGCCCGCGTGGTGACGACGATGTGGCTGGCCCTGGCCACCGACCCCACCCCCACGGACACCTTCCGCCACCTCCGTATCGACGACAGCCTCAGCGGCTCGGCCGCGGTCCTCACCTCGGACGGCGGCAGCATGTCCGTCTCGGCCCAGCAGACCGAGGTCGTACGGGAGCTGTTCCGGGAGCCGCACGACACGGTGGCGGCCCGGGTGAAGTCCCACTGGCAGGAGCTGGTCTCACCGCACACGACGACGGCCGAGGCGGCCCGCCTGCTCGGCGTGAAGACCCCGAAGGGCCCGGACGACTGCCCGGCGGGCTGACGCGGGCATGATGGAGGCGACAAGCGACAAGCGCCGGGGCGGACGAGGAGACGGGCGTGGACAATCCCTTCCGGGACGGAGGGCCGGCCGAAAGGGCGATGCCCTGGCTCTCGGCCGCCGTCGTCCTCGTCCTCGCCGCGGCCACCCTGGCGGGCGGCGCCGGACCCCTCGTCAAGGCACTCGCCGCGGCGGTCGCCGCCGCCGTCGTAGGCAGATCCGCCTATCTGATCAACCGCAGGCGCCCGCCGAACCAGTGAGGGTCCCTCAGGTCTCCGTCCGGTACATCAGGTCCGTCTCGTGGGTCGTGAAGCCCAGGCGTTCGTAGACCGCAACCGCCGCCGTGTTGTCGGCGTCGACGTACAGCATCGCCGTCGGCAGGCCGCGGTCGGCCAGGTGGCGCAGGCCGATGGTGGTGAGGGACTTGCCGAGGCCGCCGCCCTGGGCGGTGGGGGAGACGCCGAGGACGTAGACCTCGCCGAGGCGTTCCGCGTCGTGGACCTTCGTCCAGTGGAAGCCGAGGAGTTCGCCGCCGCGCTCGGCGAGGAAGAAGCCGGCCGGGTCGAACCAGGGCTGGGCCTTGCGGTCGTCCAGGTCGCGCTGGGTGAGCGAGCCCTGTTCCGGGTGGTGGGCGAAGGCCGCGGCGTTGACGGACAGCCAGGCCGCGTCGTCCCGGCCGGGCACGAAGGTGCGGACGGTGACGCCCTCGGGCAGCTTCGGGTCCGGCAGGTCCAGGTCGGTCAACGGGCGGCGCATCTGGCGCAGTTCGCGGAAGAGGGTGAGGCCGAGGACCTGGGCGAGGTGGCGGGCCGCGGAGTGGCCGCCGTGCGCCCACACCCGCAGCCGCTTGCCGGACGCGGCCAGCAGGGCGGCGCCCAGCGCGCGGCCGTGACCGTGGCCGCGGTGGTCGGGGTGCACGACCAGTTCCGCGGCCGGCGCCTCCACCGGGTCGGTGTCCTCCAGCTGGGCGTAACCCACGAGTTCGCCGCCGACGGAGAGGAGCAGATGCGAGACGCCCTCCCGGGCGCCGCCGGTCAGCTGGAGCCGGCCCTGCTCGGACACCGGCTGCTGGCCGTCGGCCCGCGCGGCCGCCGCCAGCAGTTCCCGTACGGCCTCGGCCTGATCCGGGGTGAGCGCGGAGAAGGTGTCGATGGAACGGGAGTACATGGGCGGCCGTGCGGTGTCGTCGCTGGTCATGCGTACGAGGGTACGGGGCCTGATCGGCAAAGTGGGGACACCGCGAAAAGGTAAAGGGCAGGGCAATCGGAAACCAAGATGTAACCATGAACACCCTGTTGTGCTACGCGCGTTGACCCTAGGCTGCGCCGGACCGGGCCACTTCTCAGCAGACCCACAGGGGGCTCCATGCAAGCGCAGTCCAGACCCTCCAGACGGCGCACCTACGCGCTGCTCGCGTCGGCCGCCGGGCTCGCCACCGCCGCGGCCCTGGCGAGCGCGCTGCCCGCCGACGCGCACTCCGGCAAGGGACACGGGCACCAGCACCCCGGCCGCTACCAGGACGTCCAGCTGCTCTCCTTCAACGACCTGCACGGCAACCTGGAGCCGCCGTCCGGCTCCTCGGGACGGGTCACCGAGACCCAGGCCGACGGGACGACGAAGACGATCGACGCCGGTGGCGTGGAGTACCTGGCCACCCACCTGCGCGAGGCCCGCAAGGGGCACCCCTACTCCGTCACCGCCGCCGGCGGCGACATGGTCGGCGCCTCCCCGCTCATCTCCGGCCTCTTCCACGACGAGCCGACCATCGAGGCGCTCAACAAGCTCGACCTGGACGTGACGACGGTCGGCAACCACGAGTTCGACGAGGGCGCGAAGGAACTGGCCCGCCTTCAGAACGGCGGCTGCCACCCCACCGGCGGCTGCTACACCGGCAAGAAGTTCAAGGGTGCCGACTTCCCCTACCTGGCGGCCAACGTCCTCGACGAGAAGACGGACAAGCCGATCCTCAAGCCCTACTGGGTCTGGCAGAAGAAGGACGTCAGGATCGGGTTCATCGGCGTCACCCTGGAGGGCACGCCCGGCATCGTCTCCGCCGACGGCGTCAAGGGCCTGGCCTTCAAGGACGAGGTCGAGACCATCAACAAGTACGCCAAGGTGCTCCAGCGCCAGGGCGTCCAGTCGATCGTGGCCCTGGTCCACGAGGGCGGCTTCCCCTCTTCGTCCAGCTACAACTACGACTGCGACTCGCCGGGCGCCGGCAGCGGCATCTCCGGTCCCCTCGTGGACATCGCGAAGAACGTGACCCCGGCCGTGGACGCGCTCGTCACCGGGCACACCCACACCGCGTACGTGTGCACGATCGACGACCCGGCCGGCAACCCCCGCATGGTCACGTCCGCCGCCTCCTTCGGCCGCCTGTACACCGACACCACGCTGACCTACGACCGCCGTACCGGCGACATCGCGCGTACGGCCGTACAGTCCGCGAACCACGTGGTCACCCGGGACGTCGCCAAGGCGCCCGACATGACCGAGCTGATCGGCAGGTGGAACACCCTCGCCGCCCCGATCGGCAACCGCGCCATCGGCTACATCTCGGCCGACGTGAACAACACCGGCACCGAGTCCCCGATGGGCGACCTGATCGCCGACGCCCAGTTCGCGTACGGCAGGGAGCTGGACCCGGGGACCGACCTCGCGCTGATGAACCCGGGCGGGGTGCGGGCCGGGCTGACGTACGCGGCCAAGGGGAGCGAGGGCGACGGCGTCGTGACGTACGCCGAGGGCTTCACCGTGCAGCCGTTCGCCAACACCGTGAACCTCCAGGACTTCACCGGCGCGCAGCTGATCCAGGTGCTCAAGGAGCAGGTGAGCGGTGTGAACGCGGCCGCCCCGAAGATCCTCCAGCCGTCCGCCAACCTCACCTACACCCTCGACCTGACGAAGACCGGCGCGGACCGGGTCGTCACCGATTCCGTGAAGCTGAACGGCACGGCCGTCGACCCGGCCGCCACCTACCGCGTCGCCACCAACTCCTTCCTCGCGGGCGGCGGCGACGGCTTCACCACCCTCGGCCAGGGCACCGGCGACCTCGTCGGCACCGACGACCTCGCCGCCCTCGCCCAGTACCTGACGGCCAACTCCTCGGCCGCGAGCCCGCTCGCGCCGCCGGCCGCCAACCGGATCACGATCGTGCAGTAGCAGCCGTCTCCGCGCGGCCCGAGGGCCTGGTACGCACACCCGTGCGTACCGGGCCCTTTCTGCTGCACCTGCTGGATCCGCTGGATAAAACCTATGTGAGGTGGTGTCCGGTTCCCGGTTGCTCCTGAAAATTCGTCTCAGCCGCAATTCATCGAGGTCTAAGTGAAAATGGCTTTCTTCGGGTCTCGGATCACGTAATGTTTTCCATGTCGAAAGCGAACGGCGCGGACGACAGAACGAAGGAGAAGATCATGAGCTTCCACAAGATCGTCCCGGTGAAGAAGGCCGAGAAGCCCGCTCCGAAGCCGGCTCCGAAGAAGAAGGACTGCAAGAAGTCCCAGCCCAAGCGCCCCGTCGGCAACCGCTAAGTCACCAGCCCTGAGGAGGGAATTTCCATGAGCTTCCACAAGATCGTCCCCGTTAAGAAGCACCACAAGCCCGCTCCGGCCCCGAAGAAGCCCGCGCCGAAGAAGCCGGCTCCGAAGCGCCGCCCGGTCGGCGACGAGCGCTGACAAAGAATTTACAGACGTAATTCAAATAAATTCACAGGTGGCTGCAGCAAGGCAGTAGAGAAACTGTTGCAGAACCAAGACAGAAGCCACGGCAGAAGCCGCGACCGAGAGGAACAGCATCATGAGCTTCCACAAGATCGTCCCCGTCAAGAAGCACCGCAAGCCGGCCCCGGCCCCGAAGAAGCCCGCGCCGAAGAAGCCGGAGCCGAAGCGCCCCGTCGGCGACCAGCACTGACGAACGCCGTGAGGCGGGGTCACCGGTTACGCGTGGTCGCACCGGTGGCCCCGCCTCGGCCATGTCCGCCCCCCCCGAGACCCCCCGAGCCCCCCCGACACCCCTGAAGGGAGTTGCCGACCATGAGAGAAGCCCGTACGGCCTTCCGTCGCTTCTGGCCGCTGACCCGCGGCGACCGCAAGTGGCTGTGGATGATCATCGCGTGTGTCGTGGTGTCCGCGCTCGCCGAGACCGCCGCGATCCTGCTCTTCGCCGACCTCACCGACAACGCCCTGCAGGCCGGTTCGCTCTCCGCCTTCTGGGGCCCGGCCGGCGCCTGGCTGCTGGTCGCCGCGGTGGGCGCGTTCGTCGGCTACCTCGGCAACTCGCTGGCCACCTGGACCGCCGAGAGATTCGTGCTGCGCTTGCGCGCCAAGGTCTTCCGGCACGTCCAGGACCTGCCCCCGCACTTCTTCCAGCAGCACCGCCAGGGCGACCTGGTGGAACGCCTCACCGGTGACGTCGAGGCCATCGAGCAGATGGTCGTCTCCGGGGTCGTCGGCACCGTCGCCGCCGCCTTCTCCGCCGTCTTCTACGCGGCGGCCGCCTTCTGGCTGCGCTGGGACCTGGCGCTGGCCACCTTCGTCCTCGCCCCCCTGTTCCTGTTCGCCGCCCGCCGCTTCTCCGGCCGGATCAGGACGGCCTCCCAGGACGAGCGGGTCGCCGACGGCGCGATCACCTCCGTGGTCGAGGAGTCCCTCGGCAACGTCGTCCTCACCCAGGCGTACAACCGCCGCCGGGACGAGGAGAAGCGCCTGGACGTCGAGGCCCGCGCCTGGATGCGGGCGAGCGTGCGCGGGGCCCGGCTCAGCGAGATGTACGCGCAGTTCGTCGAGGTTGTCGAGACCCTCTGCGTGCTCGCCGTGATCGGCCTGGGCGTCTGGGAGATCTCCGCCGACCGCATGACCCTCGGCCAGCTCCTCGCCTTCGCCGCCTTCCTCGGCTACCTCTACCCGCCGATCCGCAACCTCGGCCAGCTCGGCCTCACCCTCACCGCGGCCACCGCGGGCGCCGAGCGCATCGGCGAGATCCTGGACGCCGAACCCGCCGTCGCCGACCCCGCCGCACCGGTCGGCCCCTGGCCCGTCCGCGGCTGGGTCAGCTTCCACAACGTCTCCTTCCGCTACCCGGAGTCCCGCCGCGCCTCGCTCCGCGACGTCGACTTCGCGGCGGGCCCCGGCGAACTGGTCCTGGTCACGGGCAAGAGCGGCGCCGGCAAGTCCACCCTCTCCAAGCTCCTCACCCGCTTCTACGACCCCTCGGCCGGCGTGATCTGCCTGGACGGCGTCCCGCTCGCCGACGTACCCCTGGAGTTCCTCCGCGAGAACGTCGCCCTGCTCCCGCAGCAGACGCTGATCCTCAACGGCACGGTCCGCGAGAACATCGAGTGCGGCCGCCCCGGCGCGAGTGGCGAGGAGATCGAGCGGGCGGCCAGGGACGCCGCCGCCCACGACTTCATCGCCGCCCTCCCCGAGGGCTACGACACCCACATCGCCCCGGGCACGGCCGCCCTCTCCGGAGGCCAGCTCCAGCGGATCGCCATCGCCCGTGCGATGCTCCGCGCCGCCCCGGTCCTCGTCCTCGACGAGCCGACGGCGGGCCTGGACGCGATCGCCGCCCGGCAGGTGGTGGCCCCGCTGCGCAGGCTCATGGCCGGCCGCACGACCATCATGATCACGCACGACCTCACCCTGGCCCCCGACGCCGACCGCATCCTCGTCGTCGACCACGGCCGCCTGGTAGAGGCCGGCACCCACGCCGAACTGCTCGCCCGCGGCGGCGCCTACGCCGCCCTGGCCCACCCGCTCCCGGAGGCCATCGCGGCGGAACCGGCGCCGGTCCCGGACGAGACGATGATCCTCAGGTGGTAGGGCTACGTCGGTAGCTCAGGAGGCAGGAGCCGTCCGCAGGGTGTACCCCATCCCGCGCACGGTGTGGATGAGCCGCGGTTCGCCGCGGCTCTCCAGTTTCCGCCGCAGGTACATGATGTAGACGTCCAGCGTGTTGGAGGCGGGCGCGAACTCGAAGCCCCACACGTCCCGCAGGATCCGTTCCCGGCTGAGCACCCGCCCCGGATACCGCAGCAGGAACTCCAGCAGCGCGTACTCGGTCTTGGTCAGGTCGAGGGCCCGGTCCCCGCGGTGCACGGTCCGGGTCCGCAGGTCCATCGTGACGTCGTCGTACCCGAGGAACCGGTCCCCGCCCGCCTCCGCCCCCGCCGGCTGCGCCTCCCGCCGCGGACTGCGCCGCAGCAACGCCCGTACCCGGGCGAGGAGTTCCTCGGCGGCGAACGGCTTGGCCAGATACCCGTCCGCGCCGTTGTCGAGGGCGACGATGCGGTCGCCGACCGCGTTCCGCCCGGTGATCATGAGGATGGGCACGGTGGACCCGGAGGCCCGGATCCGCCGCGTGGCCGCCAGACCGTCGAGGCCCGGCATCTCCACGTCCATCAGCACCAGGTCGGGCTCGCTCTCCGGGGCCCCGAGGAGATCCAGGGCCACTCTGCCGTCGCCGGCGAGGAGCGTCTCGTACCCCTCGAACCTGAGCAGCCGGCTGATCCCGTCCCGCACGGCCGCGTCGTCGTCGGCCAGCAAAATCTTCCTCGCCATCTGACTCGCCATCTGACAAAAGTGTGACGAGGGGCTGTGACGGGCCTGGGTGCGGGATGTGGATGGGCTACGGCTGCCGGGCAGGCGGTCACACCGGGTTCACGGCCAACACGACCGCGATGATCAGTGCCGTCAGCGCCAAGGCCGCCACCACGGTCCACGTCTTGCCCCGCGCGATCCGCCGTACGATCCGCTCCTCGACGTCCGGACGGCGCTCCCAGGCGAGGCCGCGGTACGCGGCGGCGGCCGCACAGAGGCCGGCGACCTCGGCGTACGGGTCGTCCAGCTGCCAGTTGTTGAGCTGCGGGAGCGTGAACCGACGGCCCTCGAAGTCGTACAGGTAGGTGATCCACTCCGGATACGTCGTCCCGGCGTTCCTGCCCGGGGCGCGTTCGACCCGGATGTCGTACACCTCCTGCCAGGACCAGGTCCGTCCGCGCAGGGCCCACTGCGCGGTGATGCCGTGGGCCGTCACCCGGGTGTGTGCCCGGTGCAGGTTCAGGGGGACCATGACCAGGACCGCCACCAGCATCAGCCCGAACGCCAGTGAGCCCCATCTGCGCAGCCCGCTGTCGCCCGTGTACACCTGCAGGAGCGCCACCCCGACGGTCACGCCCGCCGCCACGAAGTACCGCCCCGGGAGCCTGCGCCGTCTCCGGTACACGCGCTCCACGCCTGCTGCCTCCCCCATCGAGGCCCCCCTCCTCGGACGTGCGCACCGATCAGGTGCACGACAGATGAGAGTCTAAGACCGCTCGCTGTGACGTCAGTTGGGCCCCTGCGCCACTCCGGAGCGGGGCGGCCGGGTGCTCCAGAACCACTGGAGGACGGCGCTCAGGACGACGCCCGAGGCCAGTGGCACGACCAGCATGAGAACGAACGGATGGTCCGGACGCCCCACGACGACCCGCCAGATGTCGACCATGAACGCGAGGAAGAACACGACGACCCCGCCGCACGCCCCCCACGTCCACGCCCTGCGCCGCACGGCCCCCTGCCGGATCCGTTCCTCGACGTCCGGGCGGCGCTCCCAGGTGAGGCTGCGGTGCGGGGCGGCGGCCAGGCACAGCTCGGCGACCTCGGCGTAGGGGTCGTCCAGCTGCCAGTCGTTGAGATGCCACAGCAGGAAGCGGCGGCCCTCGAAGTCGTACAGGTAGGTGAGCCACTGGGGAGTCGTCCGCCCGGAACCGCGCGGCGCCTGCTCGACCCGGATGTCGTACACCTCGGACCAGGCCCAGGTCCGCGAACGCAGCGGCCCCTGCGCGGTGATCCCGGCGGTCGTGACCCTGGTGTACGCCCGGAACTGCTCCAGCGCGATCCGTGCGACCGCCAGGACCAGCAGCCCCACGATGACCGGCGGCTCCCACCGGAACCTGCTCGCGTCGGGGCCGGTGGAGAGCCGGCCGGCCTGGATGAGCGCGTTCAGCAGTATCAGCCCCAGCAGGAGGAACTGCCCCAGGGGCGGGTTGCGCCGCCTCCGGTACTCCCGCTCGACTCCACCCTCGTCCACGTCTCGTGCCCCTCCCCAGGCGCACCGAACGAGTGCGCGACTGGGGAGAGGATAAGGCGGCCCTCTGTGGCGTCAGGACGTGAGGGCGGCCGGCCGCCGAGCCGGTTGCCGCATTGCCTGGCACTGGCAGGGGCAGGCGCGCGCCGCCGCCCGTATCCATACTCAGGTCCATGAAGAGCAAGTCGCAGTTGGGACGGTTCCTGCGGACGCGTCGGGCGCAACTGCAGCCGTCGGACGTCGGGTTGCCGGAGTTCGACGAGCGGCGGCGGGTGCCGGGCCTGCGCCGGGACGAGCTCGCCCGGCTGGCGGGGGTGAGCGAGTCGTATTACACGCGGCTGGAACAGGGGCTGTCACGGGGCGCGTCGGCGGAGGTACTGGATGCGCTCGCCAGGGCACTTCGCCTGGACGAGACCGAACACCGTCACCTGTACGACCTCACTGGTTCCGGGCGCGGAGGCGGCGGAGACCGAACCCGCAAGCCGCCGGCACCCGAGCGCATCACCGAGACGACCCGGCAGCTGATCGACGCCTTCGGGGACACTCCGGTCGTCGTGCTCGGCCGCCGCAGCGACGTACTGGCCTGGAACCGCACCGGGCATGCGCTCTTCGCCGGGCACCTCGATCCGGGAAGTCCGCAGGACCCGGCCCGGCGTCCGAACACCGCACGGCTGGTCTTCCGGGACGCCCATACCCGCGAGCTGTACGAGGACTGGCCGAAGAAGGCCCGAGACGCGGTGGGCAGACTGCGGCTGGCCGTCGGCCGGTACCCCGACGATCCGCTGCTGGCCGCGTTGATCGGTGAACTGGTGATGCACAGCGCGGAGTTCACCGACCTGTGGTCCGAACACCCGGTCCGCGCCTGGGACACCGCGGCCTACCGGATGCGGCATCCGCTCGTCGGGCCGATGGACGTCACCCAGCAGGCCGTACCGGTCCCGAACGGGCAGGGACAACGACTGGTCGCGGTCACCGCCGTGGCGGGTTCCGCCGCGCAGGCCGCGCTGACCCTGCTCGCCCAGGCCACTGCCCCGGGCGGGCGCACTCTTCCGGCGGCCGACAACCCGTCCGCCGTTTCCGAACACCTGTGAATGGAGACACCTTGTCCACGCTGTACACCACCGAAGCGCTCTCGACCGGCGACGGCCGCAACGGAGAGGTCCGCACCTCTGACGGGGTGCTCGACGAACTCCTCGCGGTCCCGAAGGAGATGGGCGGCCCCGGCGGCGACAGGACCAACCCCGAGCAGCTCTTCGCCGCCGGCTACGCCGCCTGCTTCCACAACGGGCTGCGCGTGACAGCAGGGCAGCAGAAGGTGAAGCTGAGCGAGTCGACCGTCAGGTCCACGGTGAGCCTGATCGCCCTGGACAACGGGGGCTTCTCGCTGGAGGTCGCACTGGCGGCGCACCTGCCCGGCCTGGAACAGGCCACCGCCGACCAGCTCGTGGAGACCACCCACCAGGTGTGCCCGTACTCCAACGCCACCCGAGGAAACATCTCGGTCACCCTCGAAGCGACGGTCTGAGCGCAGGTGGCCAGGCCGGGGAAAGGTTGCCAGGGGGACTGATCAGGAAGGGGGCGCCGGGGTCGGTTCGGACTCCGGGTCGGGCCTGCGGTTCTGGCGGCTGAGCTGAACGGCGTGCAGCAGGGTGCCGACGGCGGCGAGACCGCTGAGCAGGGTGCCGATGGAGGCGACCACGTCATTGCCGCCGCCTCCGTCCCCGCCGCCGGGACTCACGGAGATCACGGTCTGCGTGACGACGGGGAGGGGGCCGGCCGGAGCGGTCGGCTCGTCGGTCGGCTCCTCCGACGGTTCGCCCGGGGCCGAGGCCGTGACGCTCTGCTGCGGCTGGGTGGTGTACCAGCTGGTCGACGGCGCCGAGCCGCCCTGCTCCCCACCGGACCCGGAGTCCGACGCCGCCGCGACGAGAAGCACCACGGCGAGGACCAGAAACGCGAACCCGGCCCCGGCCCACAGCCCGATCTTCCGACGCGAGTTCTTCACCAGAATCTCCCCCATGCCCCAAGGGTGGGCGGCCGGGTGAGCACGGGCAAGGAGGGATCAAGGCGGATCGGGGGGAGGGGTGGCCGCCACGAACGGGTGAAGCGGGTGAAAGTTGACTCGGTCGGTTTTATGGGGTGGCTATGGTGGAGCCATGACTGACACGACCACGATCCAGGTCTCCCGGCAGGCCCGAGATCACCTCGCGCAGATCGCCAAGGAAAGGGGGCTGACTCTGGGACAGCTCGTAGACGAACTTGCAGCCCAGCAGCCCACGGCTGAGCAGATCGCCGAGCGACTCGCCGCCGACCGCCAGGTTGTGCGGGACGTGATCGGGCTCGATATCAGCGATGACGAGTTCGATCAGGCTCCTGATGTGCTGGGCAACATCCGTCGGATCGCCGCGGAAAAGGCGCGCGTGGCAAGGGGGGCCACAGCAGCGTGATCATCCTCGACACCAGCGCGACCCGCGCATTGGCGGCCGGCCACAAGACGCTGAACCTCCTGGCTGCGAACATGGCGCGCACCCCTGGCGATCTCCTGCGTATTCCTGCGGTCTGCCTTATGCAGGCTGAGTCGGAGGACGAGGGCGTCGCACGCCGCGTCCTCGCGTTCTCGTCCGTCGTGGTCGACGAGCTGAACACGGTCGCAGCAGTCACCGTCGGCACCCTGATCCGAGACGGATACGGCGGGGCTGACACCTGTCACGCGCTGTATGCGGCGCTGCCGCGTCCCGACTTCAACGGGATGTCGATCCTCCTGACGGACCGCGAAGATCGCTACCCGCCGGGAGTGGTGGCCGTCGATATCGACTCCCCGGGAATGCTCGGCTTCTACTGAGCCCCGGACGCGATCTCATCCGTCGCGCTCCATCAGGCGCCCGCCCCGGCTGACCGCGATGCGGATCACGTCCTCCAGGGACTCGGTCGCCCTGGTCAGCGCGGATCGTACGGCGTACTCGCCCGCCCTGTCGTCCGCCAGTACGGCCCTGGCCCCGCCGAGAACGTCCTTGCCCGAGGCGAGTTGAGCCACCTCGACGCTGTCCGCGAGGAGGGAGAGACTGCTCCGGTCGTCGTCGGTGCTGAGGTAGCAGGGGCGGCCGTCGAGGTTGGTCCAGGGGAGGAGGCGCATGCCGGGGTCCTTTGGAGTGGGGTGATCACTGTTCGTGTCCCGATCGTCACAGCTGGCCCATACGCTGCGGAAGGGGGTCGGCGTTGACGGCGGCTCCCGGCAACGGGGAGGGGT
The DNA here is from genome assembly GCF_002217755.1 of Streptomyces hyaluromycini. GTDB lineage: Bacteria > Actinomycetota > Actinomycetes > Streptomycetales > Streptomycetaceae > Streptomyces > Streptomyces hyaluromycini. The sequence continues at coordinate 53,056 of NZ_BCFL01000019.1, forward strand.
GACGTGGGCGAACAGGCAGACACGGTGCCGGTTTCCGGGCGGGCCGTGCTGGGACAGACCCTGAGGGTGCTGCGGGACAAGGCCGGGAAGTCGCTGGGGCAGCTGGCCGCCGAGACGGGGTACGACAAGAGCTACCTGAGTCGGCTGGAGTCCGGGGAACGGTTGTCCAAGGTGACCGTCATGGAGGACCTGGACGGGTACTACGGCACGGGCGACCTGCTGGTCAGCCACTGGAAGGTGGCGCGGCTGGACGCGTTCAAGGACCAGTACAAGGAGTTCATGGCGCTGGAGGCGACGGCGCGGGTCATGTGGAAGTTCTCGCCGGGCATTCCCGGACTTCTGCAGACCGAGGACTTCGCTCGTGACGTGTTGTCCGGGGCGCTGGCAACGGCAGCCGGAGACGAGTCGGTCGAGGAACAGGTGGCGGCCCGACTGGGCAGGCAGTACCTCCTGAGGCAGAAGCCGCAGCCCGAAGTCCGGGTCATCGTGGACGAGTTCGCGTTCCGGCGCCCCGCCGCCCAGGGCGAGACCTGGCAGGACCAACTGCGTCATCTTGAGGCCGCCGCGCTGTGGCCCAACGTGACGCTCCAGGTACTCCCCTTCTCTGCGGGGGCGCATCACCATATGAGCGGGTCGCTGACGCTGCTCTGGCAGCGGGACGGAAGCGCTGTCGCCTACACGGAAGGCAACAGCAAGGGTTGGTTGTTCGAAGATCCGGACGAGATCCTGCGGGAGCGACTGTCCTACGATCGGCTTCGCGACCTGGCACTGTCCCCGCGGGACTCACTCGCGTTCATGAGGGACCTACTGGAGGAGCACGGATCATGACCCGCACCCCCGACCTCGGTAACTCCGTGTGGCGCAAGTCGAGCTACAGCGACGGGGGAGACAACAACTGCGTCGAGGTCGCCGACGGCCACCCCGGCATAGTCCCGGTCCGGGACAGCAAGCTCCCGGCCGTCCGCCCTCTCGTCTTCTCGGCCGTGTCCTGGTCCGTGTTCGTGGACGGGGTCAAGGGGGAGGCGCATCGGCGCACATTCGGGTGACATATGTCCTGAGCCCTGATGTCCGAGGCGTTGCCGCCCACACGCTGGATCCCGTGACCACGACACGAACGACTGATCCACGGAGCGCGGGGCGGCTATGGTCGTAGACCTGAAGCGCCGAAGGAGGGCATCGGTCATGACCGCTTACGCCACGGAGAACGACCAGGTCATCCCGCCGATGCCGGAGCGGACGCCGGATGCTCTGCGGGCAGCCATCGCCAAGCACACTCCGGAGCTTCTCCTTGACTTCGAAGAGCATTGGAAGTGGGCGATCGGCGACGCCTACGACCTCGGCCCTGTGCCTGCGTTCATGGCCCGGTGGTGGGGCGCGTACGCCATCGCCCGTGACCCCAAGCTGGACGCGCACGTGCGCGATCTCGAACATCGAGCCGCGTACGAGTGCACCGACAGCGCCGAAGCCAAGGCACTCCTTGAAGAGGCAGCGAAGATTCATTACCGGGTCCGAGAACTGGGGCCCGGCGAGTGACTGATGGTTTCATGGGGCCGCCGTGGCAGATGGACTGGCGGAACGACGCCCTAGCCGGTTTCGAGGCACTGCCCGACGACGTTCGCGAGGTCGTCCTGGCTGTGCGCGGTGAACTGGTCACCGCGAAGGACCCGTATTTTCGAGGTATCGACGCCGATGCCGGGCTTCCCGACGGCATGAGGGTCAGACCGGACCGGTCCACTGATCCGAGGGGCCGCCATATGTGTTTCTTCGATGACGGGTACGGCTGGCTGAAGTACACCTTCGTCCGTCGGACCGAAGATCCACAGATCGTGGTGGAAGAGATCTTCTGGCAGGAAGGCGAACCACTTACGGGACTTCCGGCAGAGCCTGATTGAAGCAGCGCTTCCGTCAGAGAGAGTGGAGTTGGTTCAGGCCTCGCGTGTAGATTAGCCACGAGACGTGCTCCACCAGCTCGAACGGCATATCGAACTGGAATGGATACAGAACCAACAGAGCCCCTCAGCCGCGGTGGGGTGAGCGAGACCGCCACGCTAACGGCGAGGGGCTCTGATGTGTCTTCACGCCGCTCAACTTGCTATTTCACTCCTGGGGCACAGAGTGAAAGGGGCTTGCTGGGGGCGCCTTAGTGTCGGATTCTCTCTTCGTCGGCGTGCTGGCCGTCTGGGCATGTCAGGCGAGGGCTTACGGATGAATGCTTTCGCCTGTAGCACCAGCATGCTGATCAGTCGTGGGTTCCCGTCCACTTATCCACGATAATTGACCCCGATTGGAGCAGGCCGGCGTCTTCCGCCCATAGGAAGTTCGCATTCTGGTTCTGTATCCTGGAGTTATCTGCCGTCCAGAACTGTCCGGAACGGTCACCTCCACACGGGCTCAGCCAGACTGAGTTCCCGCCGGGGTTGTCTGCGGTTGTGAGGCAGTCGCCCGTGAAGTTGCTTACCAGCCGCCGCATCGTGTGACCTTGCCAGCTGTTTGACTCGGTACCCCAATGCCACAAAGTCGACGATCCACCGGAACATGAACCGTGAAAGGGTGTGGAACTGGTGACCTTCAGGCAGTCATTGTAGAAGTCTTCGACGTATGTCCAGTTAGTCGCTGCCGAGGCAGTGGACAGGGCTCCTGCGATGGTGAGCGCGAACGCGGCGAGCCCGGTGGGAACACCGACGCGCAAAGCGGATCTCCAGGATGTCATGAACGCGATGATTCCGTGTGGTACCTGTGTTGGTCAATGCTGTTCAACTTGTTCCGTGTTGAACATGTGGTGAATCTTGGTCTGCTCTGGAAGGCCTGATGTGTCGCGTTGGAAGGTCGGTTCTGGCACCAGCGTCTTTAGATCTCGGGCGAGGTCGCAGCAGTCGCATGAGATGGCACTGAACGCGACTGTTCTGCGGGGCTGATGCCCGCTACTGGTCGCCATCGTGCGAATAGCCTCGCCTTGAGGAAACGACTCACGCCGCCTCCGGCGGTGCCGTAGGTGCCCCCGGCAGTCGTACCGTCGCCATCGTTCCGCCGCCGTTCGCGCGGGCCAGGGTGACATCGCCGCCCGCCTGCTGGACCGTGCGGGCCACGATGGACAGGCCCAGGCCCGAGCCGGGGAGAGCCCTCGCGCTCGGGGAGCGCCAGAAGCGGTCGAAGACGTGGGGGAGTTCGTCCTCGGGGATGCCGGGGCCGTGGTCGCGGACGGTGAGGATGCCGCGTTCGAGGGTGACCTCGATCTTGCCGCCCTCCGGGCTGAACTTCACCGCGTTGTCGAGGATGTTGACTATCGCCCGCTCCAGGGCGGAGGGCTCCGCCCGGACGAACCACGGCTGGACGTCCGCCGTGATCGTCAGCTCCGGGCCGCGCAGGCGGGCGCGGCGCAGGGCCGCCTCGACCGTGTCCTGAAGGGCCACGATCTGCACGCGCTCACCGCGCTGCCCCTCCGAGCGGGACAGCTCCTGAAGATCGCCGATCAGCGACGCCAACTCCGTCATCTGCGCCTTCACCGAGGCGAGCAGCGCCTTGCGGTCCGCCGGGGGGATCGGGCGGCCCGTCTCCTCACTCCGGGTGAGGAGTTCGATGTTCGTGCGGAGCGAGGTGAGGGGGGTGCGGAGTTCGTGGCCGGCGTCCGCGATGAGCTGTTGTTGCAGTTCCCGGGAGTTCGCCAGCGAGCTGGTCATGCTGTTGAAGGAGCGGGACAGCCGGGCGATCTCGTCGTCCGACTCCTCCTCCACCGGGATGCGGACGCTCAGGTCCTCGGTACGGGCTACGTGCTCGACGGCCTCGGTGAGTTTGTCGACGGGGCGGAGACCGGCTCGGGCTACGGCGAGACCGGCGGCGCCGGCGCCGAGGACTCCTACGCCGGAGACGAGGAGAAGGAGCAGGGCGAGGTCGTTCAGCGTGTTCTGGGTGCCTTTGAGGGGCACGGCGACCATGAACCCGACACTGGGACCGAGCGCACCAGTGGTGTTGTTGCGGGTGGTGCCCAGCGGATGGATCATCACGCGAACGGCGTTGCCGTCACTGTCGGTACCGTCGCGGAAGAAGAGCTTCTCGGTGTTCCCGCTCTTGATCGTGTCCTTGTCGCCCTGGGTGACCTTGATGGAGCCGGAGGAGTCGTCCGAGACGCAGATCTTCCCGGTATCCGTGACGACCTGGGAGTAGTTGTTCCGGAAGGCGGAGTTGCCCTGCGGTGTCGTGGTGCAGTTGTTGAGGGCGATCTGGGCGAGACCGTACTGCTGGGGCCCCTTCAAGCCTCGCTGCAGGTCCTGTTCCAGCTGGTCGTACAACTTCCCCTGCACAATGAACCAGCAAGTCACCGAAACCGCCGCCACCGCGAACGCCACCGCCGCCGCGACCAGCATCGACAGGCGGGACCGGAGCGGGAGGTTGCGGAAGCGGCGGGCGAGCCTGTTCACTCGGCGCCGCCCTGGCGCAGGACGTACCCGACGCCGCGCACGGTGTGGACGAGGCGCGGCTCGCCGCCGGCCTCGGTCTTGCGGCGGAGGTACATGACGTAGACGTCCAACGAGTTCGACGACGGTTCGAAGTCGAAGCCCCAGACGGCCTTCAGGATCTGCTCGCGGGTGAGGACCTGGCGCGGGTGCGCCATGAACATCTCCAGGAGCGTGAACTCCGTGCGGGTCAGCTCGACCTGGCGGCCGGACCGGGTGACCTCACGGGTCGCCAGGTCCATGCGCAGGTCGCCGAAGGTGAGCGCCTCGTCCTCCTGGACGCCGTCGGCGAGCGTGGCCGCGTAGGAGCTGCGGCGGAGGAGGGCTCGGATGCGGGCGAAGAGTTCGTCGAGTTCGAACGGCTTGACCAGGTAGTCGTCGGCCCCGGCGTCGAGCCCGGTGACGCGGTCGCCGACCGTGTCGCGGGCCGTCAGCATCAGGATCGGGGTGGTGTCGCCGGCCCCGCGGATGCGACGGGCGGCCGTCATGCCGTCCATGCGGGGCATCTGGATGTCGAGGACGATCAGGTCCGGCTTGTAGGCGGTCGCCTTCTCCAGCGCGTCCGCGCCGTCGACCGCGACCTCGGTCTCGTACCCCTCGAAGGCCAGGCTGCGCTGGAGGGCTTCGCGTACGGCCGGCTCGTCGTCGACGATCAGGATGCGCTGGGGTTCACGGTCGCCATCGGCGGGGCTCATCGCTCGCGGTTCCTCAGGGTGCGGTGGTTCGTGGTCGGGACGCCTCTCAGCCTCGCATGTTTCCGGGCTGTCGGGTATGCACGCTGGTGGGGCGGAACGCCCCTAGCCGCGTACCAGGGTCATGCGGCTCAGCGGCACCTTGCGCTGGTGCGGCCGGGCCGCGGAGGTACGCAGGCCCATCAGCTGCGGAGCCGGCGCGACCTCCGGGGCGCGCGGGGCCGGGGTCGGGGCCACCGTCGCCTCCGTCGGGGCGTGGAGCTCGTACGCCACGGCAAGGGCCAGGCTGAAACCGGCCGGGCTGTCGGCGGCCATCGTGTGCGAAACCTGCTTGATCATGACGTACTCCCTTGCTCTTGGTGCAGTGCTGTTGCTCAGCTGGTGGAGCCCGCCCGCAGCTTGGCCAGGTCGGACTTGACGGTGTTGATCGGGATGGCGAAGCCGAGGCCGACGCTGCCGGCGTCCGAGGAGGACGACGAGGAGCCCGAACTGGCCGAGTACATCGCCGAGTTGATGCCGACGATGTCGCCGCTGGCGTCGATCAGGGCGCCGCCGGAGTTGCCGGGGTTGAGGGACGCGTCGGTCTGGATCGCCTTGTAGGTCGTGGTGGACGAACCGGTGTCACCGTTGAACTGCTGGCCGCCGAAGGAGAACGGCCACTGGCCGCTGCCGCCGCTGCCCTGCTGTTGCTGCTGCTGGCCCTCGTCGGTGGAGACGGTGACGTCCCGGTTGAGCGCGGAGACGATGCCGCTGGTGACGGTGCCGGTCAGGCCCTCGGGGGAGCCGATCGCCACGACCGAGTCGCCGACCTGGACCCCGTCGGAGTTGCCGAGGGTGGCGACCTGGAGGCCGGAGGCGCCCTCAAGCTTGAGGAGGGCGAGGTCCTTGGAGCTGTCGGTGCCGACGACCTTCGCGGTGTACGACTTGCCGTTGCTGGTGGAGACCTTGATCGACTGGGCGCCGGAGATGACGTGGTTGTTGGTGATGATCTCGCCGTCGCTGGTGATGATGATGCCGGAACCCGTGGAGGTGCCGTTGCTGAGGGTCGCGTTCACCTCGACGACGCTCGGGCTGACGGCGGCGGCGATCGCGGCGACGTCACCCTTCTTGCTGGAGGGCACCACGTTGGTGGTGGTGCTGCTGGAGACGACGTTGTTCTTGCCGGTCAGCTCCTGGAAGGCGTACGCGGTGCCGCCGCCGACGGCCGCCGCGACGATCGCGACCGCGGCGAGGAGGGCTATCGGGCCCCGGGTGCGCTTCTTCTTGGCGTGGGCCGAGTGCTCCGGGTGCTCCGCGGGGTGCTCCGCCTCGGGGCCGACGGTGGGGAGTACGGCCGTACCGCCGCCGTAGCCGCCCTGACCGCCGCCGTCCGCCGCCGGCTCCGCGGCCGCCGGCTGCTGCGCCGGCTGGTGGGTGGGCGGGGGCGGCCACTCCGGGTTCACGGGGGAGGAGGCGTGCTGCTGCTGGGGGTACGCGCCCTGGTAGGCGTCACCCTGGGGACCCTGCGGGTTCTCGTACTCGCCGCTGCGGCGGAAGCTCTCGGTCATGACAAATAGCTTGTCCCGCGACCATGAGAGCCTCCTGAGTGCCCGCTGAGAACGCCGCGAGAAGCGTGTTTGCCCGATATAAGGAAGCTTCTCGCAGGTCGGGGCGCGTTCTCAGAAAGGCTTCATGAAGGGTTTCCTGTGGGCGCGGGCGCCCCTGAAAGAAAGGGGCGCCACGGTGAGCGCCCCTTCAGGGGCGCGGGGAACTGCGCGAGCAACCACGACGCACAGTTCGCCGAAGTACTACTGGCACCCACAAGAAGCACGCACCACCAGCCGGGAAGGAAACGTCTTCAGGCGTTCCCTCCTCGACCCCGCCACCCGCAGCCCGTCGTCAAGGACCAGGTCCACCGCCGCCCGGGCCATCGCAGGCCGGTCCGAGGCGATCGTCGTCAGCGGCGGGTCCGCAAGACCCGCCTCCTTGATGTCGTCGAAGCCGGCCACCGCCAGCTCCCCGGGCACGTCGAGGCGCAGCTCGCGGGCGGCCCGCAGGACGCCGAGCGCCTGGTCGTCGGTGGAGCAGAAGATCGCGGGCGGGCGGTGCGGCCCGGCGAGGACGTCCAGGGCGACCTTGTACGCGTCGTACCGGTTGTACGGCGCCTCGAACAGCCGGCCCTCCGTCGGCAGGCCCGCCTCGGCCATGGCCCGGCGCCAGCCCTCGACGTGGTCGGAGACCGGGTCGCCGACGGCCGGGGTGTCCGCGGTGCCGCCCATACAGGCCACGTAGTCGTAGCCGTGCTCCAGCAGATGGCGGACGGCGAGCTGGGCGCCGCCGAGGTCGTCCGTCACCACCGCCACGTCGTCGATCGCCTCCGGCCGCTCGTGCAGCAGCACCACCCGGGCGTCCCAGGCCTCGATCTCGGCGGCGGCCAGGTCGTTCAGCGCGTGCGAGACGAGGATGAGGCCCGAGACCCGCATCCCGAGGAAGGCGCGCAGATAGTGGACCTCGCGCTCCCCGACGTAGTCGGTGTTGCCGACCAGCACCATCTTTCCGCGCTCGGACGCGGCCTGCTCGACCGCGTGCGCCATCTCGCCGAAGAACGGCTGGCGGGCGTCCGGGATGATGAGGCCTATGAGGTCGGTGCGCCGCGAGGCCATCGCCTGGGCGACCCGGTCGGGGCGATACCCCAGCTCCTTGATCGCCGCGAGGACACGCTCGCGCGTGGCCGGTGCGACCGGCCGGGGTCCGTTGTTGATGACATAGCTGACAACGGCGGTCGAAGTACCCGCCAGCCGCGCCACATCATCCCGAGTCACCTTGGCCACGCGCGGAGTCTACGCGGATGGACCCGCTCTGGGCAGGGCGTATCAAAGCTTCGCTTGCGGAAGCAATGCCCCGTCCGGGCGACGCTCATGCCTCGCCCGGACGTCGACTATGCCTCCGTGGGTACCTCGACCGCGTCCAGGGCCGCCGATGCGTCCGCATCCTCCGCCTTTGCGAGCTCCGCCTTCGCCCTGGCCTCGTCGCCGAGCCGGTCGCCCTTCTCCGGCGTAACGAATCGATAACCGACGTTCCGGACGGTTCCGATCAAGGACTCGTGCTCGACGCCGAGCTTGGCGCGCAGCCGTCGTACGTGTACGTCGACGGTCCGGGTGCCGCCGAAGTAGTCGTACCCCCAGACCTCCTGGAGCAGCTGTGCGCGAGTGAACACCCGGCCGGGGTGCTGGGCGAGGTATTTCAGCAGCTCGAACTCCTTGAAGGTGAGGTCGAGGACCCGTCCCTTCAGCTTCGCGCTGTACGTCGCCTCGTCGACCGAGAGGTCGCCGTTGCGGATCTCCATGGGGGAGTCGTCGTTGACGATCTGCTGCCGGCCCATGGCGAGCCGCAGCCGCGCCTCGACCTCGGCGGGACCGGCGGTGTCGAGGAGCACGTCGTCGATGCCCCAGTCGGCGGTGACGGCGGCGAGCCCGCCCTCGGTGACGACGAGGATGAGCGGACAGCCGGGGCCGGTCGAGCGGAGCAGCTGGCAGAGGCTGCGGACCTGCGGGAGGTCGCGGCGGCCGTCGATCAGGATGACGTCGGCACCGGGGGTGTCGACGAGTGCGGGCCCCTCGGCCGGTGCGACCCGCACGTTGTGCAGGAGCAGGCCGAGGGCCGGCAGTACCTCCGTCGACGGCTGGAGGGCGTTGGTCAGGAGCAGCAGAGAACTCATATGTCTGGTTCCTCCTCGGTCCCTGCGAGGACTGTGTGCAATGACACTGCGCTGCGCTCCCGAAGTTCCATACATCGGCGGTCACCTGGAGTTTCCCGCTTCGTATACAGCCCTTCCGAAAGCACAAAAGGACCCGGTGGCGGCGCTGCCCGAGTCCTCTGCCCAGCAGAATAGCCCACATGAGCATTGGTCCGGCAGGTCATGTGGCACGTTCCATCGTTCGTCCGACATATGAGACGAGCAGAAACGGCTCTATGCGGACGTTTCTGTGCACGGACGACGGGGTTTCCATCGATTCCGTATACGATCCCGCCGCGGTCGTATACGACGGCTCCCGGTCACTCTCCCGTGACCTGGTGTTCGTCATGGCCCACGGTTTCACCGGCGACGTGGACCGGCCACACGTACGACGGGTGGTGACGGCCCTGACCGGTTACGCGCCGGTGGTCAGCTTCTCCTTCCGCGGCCACGGCCGGTCCGCCGGCCGCACCACCGTCGGCGACCGCGAGGTCCTCGACCTGGCGGCGGCGGTGGCGTGGGCCCGGGACCTCGGCCACACCCGCGTCGTCACCGTCGGCTTCTCGATGGGCGGCTCGGTGGTCCTGCGGCACGCGGCGCTGCACGCCGGAGTGGACGCCGTGGTCTCCGTGTCGTCCCCCGCCCGCTGGTACTACCGCGGCACCGCCCCCATGCGCCGCGTCCACTGGCTGGTCACCAGGCCCGAGGGCCGGCTGGTCGGCCGCTACGGCTTCCACACCCGTATCCACCACCGTGACTGGGACCCGGTACCGCTGTCCCCGGTGGAAGCGGTGCCGAAGATCGCCCCGACCCCGCTGCTGATCGTGCACGGCGACAGCGACGGCTACTTCCCGGTCGACCACCCCCGGATGCTGGCCGACGCCGCGGGCGGCGCGGCCGAGCTCTGGCTGGAGCCGGATATGGGCCACGCCGAACACGCGGCGGACGACCGGCTGCTGGCCAGGATCGGCGACTGGGCGGCCTCCCGGGCGGGCTAGCCTGACCCTGTACAACAGGTACACAGGTACACAGCCGACCGATTGTTCCTGCCGAGTCTCCTGAGGAAGCTGATAGGAAGCCGATGCCCAAGGTCACGGTGCGCTACTGGGCCGCCGCGAAGGCCGCTGCCGGCATCGCCGAGGAGCCGTACGACGCGGACACCCTCGCCGAGGCGCTGGCGGAGGTACGCGTGCGACACCCCGGGGAACTGGCGCACGTCCTGCGGCGATGCTCCTTCCTCATCGACGGTGACCCCGTGGGCGCGCGCGAACATGAGACGGTACGGCTGGCCGAGGGCGGCACGGTCGAGGTGCTCCCGCCGTTCGCAGGAGGGTGAGCGAGAGCGATGACCAACCAGCCGTACGAGCCGTACGAGGGCTACGACCCGTACCAGCAGCAGCAGCCCCAGCCCCCCGCCCAGCCGCAGTGGGGGTACGAGGAGCAGCAGTACGCCACCCAGCAGTGGCAGGGGCAGACCTGGGAGACGCAGACGCACGCTCCGGTGCAGGCGGCGGCCGCTCCGCAGGGGGCGGCCCCTGAGACGGCGTACCCGGCGCCGCAGTCGTACGAGCGGCCGTACGTCGCCGAACAGCAGCAGGCGTACCCCGCGCCACCCCAACGGCCCCAGGCCCCCACGCCCACCCCTGCGCCTGCCTCTGCCTCTGCCGAGTCCGCCGGGCAGGGCTACGGTCCCGCGACCCTCGCCGGCAACGCGCGGATCACGGACGCCCAGCGGGCCCGCCTGGAGGGCCGCTCGCCGATCATCGAGCCGGGCATGCAGCCGGCGCTGCTCACGGCGCTGCTGGGCCTGCTGCTCGCGGTGGCCGCACCGATCTCCTCGTACGCCCTGGTCGTCCCCCTGGTGATCCTCCAGGCCGTGACGGCGGCGGGCTGGTTCCGCCTGAACGGCATGTGGCCGGCCCGGCAGGGCATCGCGCTCGCCTTCCTGGGCGGGGTCACGGCGGACGTGGCGGTACTGGTGGCGGGCCGCGACCAGGCACCGGCGGCGATCCTCGGCCCCCTGGGCATCTGGGTGCTCCTCACCCTCGTCCTCCAGCTCCGCTCGCACGCGGACCCCGACACCCGTATGTACGGTCTGATGGCCACGGTCGCCTCCTCCGCGCTGGCGATCATCGCGACCGGCTACCTGGGCGCGGACCCGGACGCGGTGTCGGTCGGCGCGGCCGCGGTCGCGGTGGCGGTCCTGGCACGGGCGCTGCCCCTGCCGACCCCGGCGTCGGTCGCCGTGTCCCTGCTGGCCGCGGCCGGGGCGGGCATCGCGGTGGGCGGCATGACGGGGCTGGGCACGAAGGGCGCGCTGATCGGAGCGTCGGCCGCGGTCTGCGCCCTGGTCGGCCACCGGGCGGCGAGCTACGACTACCCGTCGAGGTTCGTCCACTTCACAGCGGGCGTGGCCCTGCCGCTGACGGCGGCGGCACCGGTGGTGTGGATCCTGCACTGACCTTTTTGCCCACGGTAGAAGGGCGAGGCCGAACAGCTTTCCCACCCACCCGACTCGGTTGGCAGTGGGGCGCCGGCCGCGCAGCGCCCCCTAAGGGGCGCGGGGCTGTATTCGATTTGCGGCTGCCGCCGCGTGGGCGCGATCAGCCCCCACCGGCCCGCACCCGAAAACGGACCGGTTCACCCCTGATGCGGGGGTCTGGGGGCGCAGCCCCCAGCACCACCAGCGCCCTCACTGTCACAGGTGCTCGACAATCCCCCGTCGGCCCGCTCCCGCAGGGTTAGCGTGGCGGGACCGACGTGAGCAGCCGACCCCGGGGGAAACCGACCACATGCGTGCCCTGCGAATCTTTCTGATCGTTGTCGTCGTCCTCGGCGTCCTCTTCGTGGTCGTCGACCGGGTCGCCGTGCACTTCGCCCAGGGCGAGGCCGCCGACAAGCTGAGGACGACGGAGGGCCTCGCGACCACCCCCGACGTCTCCATCAAGGGTTTCCCGTTCCTCACCCAGGTCGCGAGCGGCACCCTCGACGACGTGCACGTCGGCATCAAGGAGTACGACGCCACCACCGGCACCACCGGCAAGACCATCCGGATCGAGGACCTGAACGCCGACATGAAGGACGTCACCTTCACCGGCGACTACAGTTCCGCCACCGCGCAGACCGCCACCGGCACCGCGCACATCTCCTACGCGGATCTGCTGAAGGACGCCCAGACGGAGCCCACCGACCTCGGCCTCGGCTTCACCGGCCAGGTCGTCGGCCTCGCCTACGGCGGCAACGGCAAGATCAAGGTCACCGTCGACGTCACCGTCCCCGGCGTCAGCGCCCACCAGAAGGCGACCGTCCTGAGCACGGTCACCGTCAAGGACAACACCGTCCAGGTGCACGCCGACAACCTCCCCAAGCTCGCCGGTGTCGGCCTCGCCGAGGACCGCTTCCGCCAGGCCTCCGACTTCCAGCAGGCGATCGACCAGCTCCCCGGCGGCATCAAGCTGGACAAGGTGGAGGCCGCGAAGGACGGTGTGGAGATCGCGGTGAAGGGTTCGAACGTCAGGCTCGCCGGGTAGGAAGCGGCACGTCGGGGACCGGCGCCGTTCCAGCACGCGAGACGGTCGCGTCCGTACAGTAGATGTGATGACCGGTACAGGCGCCCGGCCGCCCCGGAATCACGCCCCGGACCCCCACCTCGTCTCGCAATTCGGACGATCGCGTCTCACCATACGACATGCCGGTGACATGCCCGCTTATCCGTCCCTACGATCGAGCCCATGAAGCGTCAGGCGGATCTCACGAAGCGGCGGGCAGTCGACCTGTGCCGCGTCGCCGCCATGCTCTGTCGCCCCTTCTGACGGCGGAGGCCGCTGCCTCCGCATCCCCCCGCCCTCCCTGGCCGAGGGCACTCGTGCGCTCCGACGCGCACCCACCCGCACTCGCACGCCCCGCCGCAACTGCCCCGGAGGAGAAAGAGCATGAGCCGCAGCGACGTCCTCGTCGACGCCGACTGGGTCCAGGACAACCTGGACAACCCCGAGATCGCGATCGTGGAGGTGGACGAGGACACGTCCGCCTACGAGAAGAACCACATCCGCAACGCGATCCGTATCGACTGGACCAAGGACCTGCAGGACCCGGTCCGCCGTGACTTCATCGACCAGGAGGGCTTCGAGAAGCTCCTGTCGGCGAAGGGCATCGCCAACGACACGCTGGTGATCCTCTACGGCGGCAACAACAACTGGTTCGCGTCCTACGCCTACTGGTACTTCAAGCTCTACGGCCACGACAACGTCAAGCTCCTCGACGGCGGCCGCAAGAAGTGGGAGCTGGACGCCCGCGAGCTGGTCGAGGAGGTCCCGGAGCGCACCGAGACCACCTACACGGCCAAGCCGCAGAACACCGCGATCCGCGCCTTCCGCGACGACGTCGTGGCGGCCATCGGCTCGCAGAACCTCGTCGACGTGCGTTCCCCCGACGAGTTCTCCGGCAAGCTGCTCGCCCCGGCCCACCTGCCGCAGGAGCAGTCGCAGCGTCCGGGCCACGTCCCGTCCGCGCGCAACATCCCGTGGTCGAAGAACGCCAACGACGACGGCACCTTCAAGTCGGACGACGAGCTCAAGGAGCTCTACGCCGAGGAGCAGGTCGACCTCGCCAAGGACACCATCGCCTACTGCCGGATCGGCGAGCGCTCGGCCCTGACCTGGTTCGTCCTGCACGAGCTGCTCGGTGTCGAGAACGTCAAGAACTACGACGGCTCCTGGACCGAGTACGGCAGCCTCGTCGGCGTCCCGATCGAGCTCGGCGCCAACAAGTAAGCCCCGACCTTTCAAGACCTCTGGAGTATCAGCATGTGTGGAGCGAAGGCCGGCGGCCCGGACGCCTCGACGATCAAGCCCGGTGAGACCACGATCCAGGGTCAGGTGACCCGCGACGGCGAGCCGGTGGTGGGTTACGTCCGCCTCCTGGACTCGACGGGCGAGTTCACCGCGGAGGTCCCCACCTCCGCGACCGGACAGTTCCGCTTCTACGCGGCGGAGGGCACCTGGACCGTCCGCGCCCTCGTTCCCGGCGCCACCGCCGACCGCACGGTCGTCGCCCAGCAGGGCGGCCTGGCCGAGGTCGCGATCGCGGTCTGAGACCAGCGGCAGCAAAAGGGCCGCGCCACCGGTACGACACCGGAGGCGCGGCCCTTCGCCGTCCCCCCTTCCGGGCGGGCGCAGGCCGCCGGTTCCGCCGTGGCGCCGGACCGGCTGCGCCGACCTACCCTGGATGCATGCTGGCCCGTCGCCGTCGCGTCGCCCCTTCTTGATGCGTCCCTCGCACTGCTTCGCAGGCTTCGGGGCCGCTGCGCCGGACTCCGTCCGTCGGTCCTGGGGTGGGCGCAGGCCGCCGGTTCCGCCGTGGCGCCGGACCGGCTGCGCCGACCTACCCTGGATGCATGCTGGCCCGTCGCCGTCGCGTCTACCTCGTCATGATGGGGATCTGCATCGGTCTCTTCGTCCTGGCGTGGGGTGTCGTACGCATCTGGTCGGTCCCCGCCGCGGTGGGGATGTGTGTGGTGGCCATGGTCATCCCGCCGGTCGCCGCGATGGTCGCGAACCGGCGGGGCCCCGACGACCGCTGGTGGGACGATCCCTCCGGCGACCCGCAGTCCGACGAGTGGTGGGACGAGCTGGACGGCAAGAAGCGCCGTCAGTAGACCAGCGCCTGGGTCCCGTCCGCCATCGCCTCCTGGACGAAGACCTGGGCGCCCGCGATCCGTACGCCCTCGATGACGTCCTTCTCCGTGATGTCCCGGCGGGCCGCGCACTGCGTGCAGAGCGTGAGCGTGCCCCCGGCCAGGATCGACTCGATCAGGTCGGGGAGCGGGGCCGCGTGGGGGAGTTCGAACTCGGCGGCCCGGCCCGGCAGCGCGAACCACGCGGACTCGCCGGTCAGCCACATCGACACCTCGACGCCACTCGCCACGGCCACCGCCGCCACCGTGAACGCCTGCGAGCACCGCTCAGGGGCGTCCGCCCCCGCCGTCACCTTGATCACCAGCTTCTTCGCCATGCCGGAAGCGTAACCACCGCCCGGCGCGGCGATCAGTATCCGACGGCCTCGCGGAGCAACAGCACGGTGCCGCGCCCCGGGCGCGGACGTCCTCCAGCGGGAGGGCGTGCTCCTCGACGCGGCGCAGCGCCGTGCTCAGGTCGGGCACCACCTTCTGCGCGCCGACGACCCAGACCGCGTGGCCGGCCCCGCCCGCGTTGGCGGGGAGCTGGCTGCCGCTGCCCGAGGCGAGAACGAGCGAGCCGGTCTCGGTGACCGCGGCGACGCTGTTGACGACGAACTCGGGAACGGCGACCAGCCTGCGGATCTCGTCGGCGTCGGCGACCCGGCCCATGGCCAGGACGCGCGGCCTGACGGCGCCGTCCAGGATCTCGGCGCCGAACCCGTCAGAGGGTGAACGCGGTGCGGAAACGACGGAGCGCGCTGTCGCTGTCCTCGCTCGCCCAGGCCTCCATCGCCACCGTGCCGTCGTAGCCGAGGCCGGCCAGGGCGCGGGCGACCGCCGGGTAGTTGATCTCGCCGGTGCCGGGTTCGCAGCGGCCGGGCACGTCGGCCACCTGGATCTCGCCGATCAGACCCGCGCCGTGCGCCTTGCGGACCAGCTCGATCAGGTTCCCCTCGCCGATCTGGGCGTGGTAGAGGTCCAGGTTCATCCGCAGACCCGGCCGGTCCACGGCGGAGACCAGGGCCAGGGTGTCGGCGGCCTTCGCGAACGGCACTCCGGGGTGGTCGACGGCCGTGTTGAGGTTCTCCAGCGTGAAGACGACACCGGCCTGCTCGCCCAGCTCGGCGACGCGCGTGAGCGTGTCACGCGCGGCGGCCCACATCTCCTCCGTCGGCTCGCCCTTCACCGGGTCCACGGGCAGCCCGTCCCCGTCCAGGCCGGTGCCGTGCAGGTTGAGGCGCCGGCAGCCGAGCCGGTCGGCCGCGTCGATCGACTCCTGTGCGGTGCGCAGCAGTTCGGCCACGCCGTCCGGGTCCGTGAGGTTGCCCCGCACATACCCGGTCATCGAGCCGAACTCGGCCGGGGTGCGGGCCAGCGCGTCGAGATCGTGCCGGGTCCAGTCCCAGATCTCGACCTGGAACCCCTCGTCGTGCAGCCGCCGCGCCCGCTCGTCCACGGGCAGGTCCCGGAAGACCATCTCGGCACAGACCGCCAGTGTGAACATCGTCGTTCGCCCCTGTCATCCGAAAGCCGGCATCTAGAACGTTCTAGATGGCTGCCGCCAGTACGCCAGCGCACGGCGACTATGTCAAGACATGGATTCTAGAACGTTGCAGTAGAACGTTGCAGTAGACGATGCAGTAGAACGTTGCAGTAGCTCTGATCTGAGGGTTCGCCCTCGTCTACGATCGTTCGACACCACAACACGCCTGCCCAGGGAGGCCCGCCGTGTCACCGCCCCCCGCGGTTCCCGACGGCCGTCGGCCGACCCTCGCCGACGTCGCCGCCCGCGCCGGCGTCTCCACGGCGCTGGTCTCCATCGTGATGCGCGGCGTGACCGGCGCGAGCGCGGCCACCCGCGAACGCGTCCTGCAGGCCGCCAAGGAGATCGGCTACCGCCCCGACTCCCGGGCCCGGCTGCTGCGCAGCAACCGCACCTACCTGATCGGCGTGCAGTTCGAGATCCAGGAGCCGTTCCACACCGACCTGGTGGAGCGCCTGTACGCGGCCGCCGAGTCGGCGGGCTACCAGCTCGCGCTCAGCGCGGTCGCGGCCGGCCGCAGTGAGCGCCAGGCTGTCGAGTCACTGCTCGGCGACCGTTGCGAGGCGCTGGTTCTGCTGGGCCCCCGGGCTCCGGCCGGCCGCCTCGCCGAACTCGCCGCCCTCCTGCCCGTCGTCTCCGTGGCCCGGCGGCTGCGTCCTGCCGTCCCCGGCGTCCGGGTCGTCCGCACCGCAGACGACGAGGGCGCCCGCCAGGCCGTCGACCACCTGGTGTCCCTGGGCCACCGGGACATCCTCCACATCGACGGCGGCCGGGCACCGGGCGCGGCCGAACGCCGCCGCGGCTACCGCACCGCGATGAACGACCACGGTCTGGCCGACCGCGTCCGCGTCCTGCCCGGCGGCCTGACCGAGCAGGACGGCGCCACGGCCGCCCGCGCGATCCTCGACGCCGCCCCCTGGCCCTCCGCGGTCCTCGCCTTCAACGACGCCTGCGCGACCGGCCTGCTCGGCGCGTTCTTCCGTGCCGGGGTCTCGGTGCCCGGCGAGTTCTCCGTGGTCGGCTTCGACGACAGCCGCGTGGCCCGCCTGCCCCACGTCGACCTCACGACGGTGGCCCAGGACATTCCCCGGATCGCGGAACTGGCCGTAGCCGCCGTGACGGTCCGCCTGGAGGGCGGTGAGCCGCGGACCGGCGAGGACGTGGTCGCCCCGCGGCTGGTGGTCCGGGGCACCACAGCACCTCGCTAGCGGGGCGCGGATGTGTGCCCGAGGGGTGGGAGCCGGACGGGTTCTCGGTCACAGTGGGCGTACGCGGTCGAGGGGGAAACCGGGGCGGGGGGAGAGAAGGCCGATGACGGAACCCGATCTGTTCGCACTGGAAGCCGCCGTGGTGGGGCAGCCGAAGCGTTCGAGGTGGCGCAGATACCTGGGCCCCGTCCTGGCCGTGTCCACCGTGGAGGGGACCCCGCTCGCCGAGGTCACGGACACGGACACCGACCACAAGCACTTCGTCCTCACCAAAACGTCCGGCGAGTTCGTCGTGCGCATCGAGAAGCGTTCCTGGTCCGATCCGTTCGAGCAGTTCGGACCGGTGCGGTTCCGCTTCGTCGACGGAACGGACCGGGAGGTCGGCACCGCCCGTGCCCGTGGACCCATCAAGTCCCGGCAGCTGAGCTTACGGACGGAGCGGGGACGCCGGCTCTTTCTCACACGGCAGGGCCTGTCCGCCGAATGGCACCTCACCGAGGCCGACCCGGCAGAGAGCCCGGCGCCGGAGATCCTCGGCCGGGTCACCATGAGCACCATCGACGCGTGGATCGGGTTGCAGCAGTACGTCGTCGAAATGGCCCCCGGCCTGGACGCCTCCGAACGGCAGACCGTCGTCGCCTCGGTCGTCTGCCTGCACCTGATCCGCCGCCCTCCGGGCGAGGGCTCCGCTGTGGTGTGAGCGCGCCGCGGTCGACAGACAACCGTAGGCGCCCGTCGAGCGGCTCAAACCGGGGTCAGCACCGCGTAGTCCGCGAAGACCCGCCGGTACCGCAGGTGCCGGGTCTCCTGCGTGTGCCTGCGCTGCCACTCCTCGACCTCCGCCGGATGCCCGCACACCCCCGACTCGGCCCCGCAGTCCTTCTCGTCCCCCGACACGCACCGCGCCGCGTACTCCGGCGCCGCGCTCGCGTCCTGCGCGATCACGTACGGCACGTACCGGAAGACACGGCGGGTCACGGCTGGTGCTCCACGCGCTGGTGCTGGCGCAGCAGCACGTTCGCGTCGGTGGCCGCGCTGTGGTCGTGGGCGACCAGTGCGGTCTCCCGGCGGCCGCCCAGCTCCGTGCACTCGGCGCAGCCGGGGACCGGCCAGGGCGGGCGGCTCAGGTCGTCGGGGTTCGGCGGCACGGCCCACGAGCTGCGGTCGTTCGCCGCGCGTACGCCCGCACTCAGCCGCTCTCTGTCCGTAGCGGGCCGCAGCGTCGAGGGATGGGCCTGCCACTCTCTCCCTCCCCCCACCGGACGCAGCATCGCGTACGGCCCCGACTGGTCCCGGTATTCGCCGACCTGGTCGGTGGCGGTGTCGTAGAGCAGGGTTCCGGGCTCCATGGCATTCGCTCCTTTTGTCCAACATCTATACGAAATGCGAGAGTTGGACTACTCTGCGTGTCGAGGCTGCTACGAGGATGGCCGGGAGGTGGGGTCGGCGCGCCGAGGAGGAGCGGTTCTTCCCCGTCTGGCGGCGCTAATTCCACAAATTCCATGGGGATTCAGGGAGGGGTGCGGTGCCGCAGAGGCGGGTGGTGACGGGACGCAGTCAGGAGCCCCGGCAGCGGTTCGCGGAGGAGTTGCGGTTGCTGCGGGCGGAGAGGGGGGTGAGCTTAAAGGGACTGGCCGAGGAACTGGGCTGGGACGCGTCCAACTTCGGGAAGATGGAGAGCGGCCGGAGTCTGGGGAGCCCGGAGATCGTGGAGGCGCTGGATCAGTTCTATGGGACGCCTGGGCTGTTGCTCGCCTTGTGGGAGCTGGCGGTTGGGGATCCGTCGCAGTTCAAGGAGCAGTATCGGCGGTACATGGTGCTGGAGGCCGAGGCGACCAGCCTGTGGCACTACGCGGTGAGCCGTCCGCCGGGAATGCTTCAGACTCCGGCGTACGTGCGCGAGGCGCTCGCGGCAGGTGGCCTGAAGGACGAGGAATTGGAGCAACAAGTCGTCGCGCGGATTGGACGGCAGGCGGTCCTGGAAGGCGACGACGCCCCGCCGTTTCGCGTCATTCTCTCGGAGGCCGTGCTGCGCAACTCGCTACGCGACCGGGGGGAGTGGCGTGAGCAACTGGAGTACCTGGTGGCAGCGGGAAAGCGCCCGAACATCACGCTCCACGTGCTGCCGTTCGGTACTGGCCTACATGGTCTGGCGAGCACCGACGTGATGTTCCTGCGACTGCCGGACGGTCGCGCGGTGGCCTACGCAGAAAACGACGTACGGGGTGAACTGGTCGAAGAAACAGGCAGGGTTGAGCACCTGCACCGCACTTATGATGCCGTACGTGACCTGGCGCTGAGTCCCGCCGAGTCCCGGACATTCATCTTGCGGATGCTGGAGGAAGTGCCGTGCGAGCCATCGACTTGACCAACGTGACGTGGCGCAAGAGCAGCTACAGCAACTCCGACGGCGGCCAGTGCATCGAAGTCTCCGACGACCTCCTCCGCACCGCCTCCTGGCGCAAGAGCAGCTACAGCAACCAGGGCGGCGGCGACTGCCTCGAAGTAGCCCCCGGTCTCCCCTCCCTCGTCCCCGTCCGTGACAGCAAGGCCCCTTCCCGCGGAGCCCTCCTCTTCGAAGCCTCCGCCTGGGCGGCCTTCGTTGACGGAGTCAGGCGGAGTCTCCTGGTCGGCTGAACGACCGCAGTCGCGCCGCAATCTCGTACGAGTCGAGGCGCAGACCACGGATGTCGTGGATCAGGTCGCGCCACAGCTCGAACTTCGTCTCAACGCGTTCCCCGGAGGCTTCCAGGTAGGCGATGGCCACCCCGTACCCGTAGAACTCGTTGCGGGCGGGGAGCGGGCGCAGCAGGACGATCTCTTCCAGAAACGTGGCTGCCCGCCAGTACGCGTCGGGGTCCGCGTGGTCCAGGTGCGGGGTGTTGACCCGGTGGCGGGCTGTCATGCCGACCAGGACCGACAGGTCGTTGACGGTCAGGTCGTCCCGGAGGATCTCTTCCTGGCGGTCCAGGAACCACCGGTGGTCGACGTGCAGTTCCACGGTCAGGCCACCTGCCGGGTGCTGTGCGCGACGGGCGGAAGACCACCGAACTCGGCGTCGAAGGCTTCCATGATCCCGGGTTCGTTGATCACGCGCCGGAAGACCGCAGTGGCCGTCGCGAGGGCTCGTTCTTGCTGCTTCTCGTCGGCCAGTCGGGCCAGGTAGTCCTTGATGGTCAGCCCCTGGGCATCGGCGAGCTCCCGCAGTATGTCCCTGGTGGTGTCGTCGATCTTGACTGTGGTGTCGGCCATATGGTGAGTATACCGTGAAGAATACTTGTTCGACTACCGTTTTCAGGTGCGGTAGGCCCCCATCGCCACCTGCACGAACGACCGCAGCAACGGATTCCCGTCCCCCTCCGCCCACGCCACCACCACCCGGCTCGGCGGCATGTCGGCGACCGGGACCACCGTGAGCCCGGCTCCCGGGTCGTGGCCGGCCAGTGTCATGCCCACCGTGCCGTTCCAGAGCACCGCCTGTCGGCACTCCTGAACGGCTCGCACTACTGGCCCCTCCCGCGACTCCCCGCCGTTCCAGTACGACTGCCAGAGCCGGTCCGTGTCCTCCGGGAACCGGAACCAGCGCCGGTCGGCGAGGTCGGCCAGCTCCAGGCTCTCCCGGCCGGCCAGCGGATCGTCGGCACGGAGCAGCGCCCCCACCGGATCGGCGTGCAACTCCCGTACGACCAAGCCCGTTTCGTCGAACGGCGCGCGGGTCAGGGCGATGTCGACGGCACCGGCGTGCAACCCGCAGGTAGGGTCCGTCAGGTCGGTCTCGCGGATACGGATCTCGACGCCCGGGTGCCGTTCGCGATACGCGCGAGCCAGGCGCCGTACGCCCGGATCCGTGCTGTCGCCCAGGAGGCCGACGGTCAGCACCCCGGCCCCCGCCGCCGTCGCGACCCGCACGCGCAGCCTGTCGGCCTGGTCGAGGAGCGCGCGGGCCTCGTCCAGCAGGACCGCTCCCACCGGGGTCAGGGCGACCCCGGCCGGCGACCGCTCGAAGAGCCGCGCGCCCATCTCGGCCTCCAGCGCCTTGACCGCACGGCTCAGCGGGGGCTGGCTCATATGGAGCCGTGCGGCGGCCCGGCCGAAGTGGAGTTCCTCGGCGACCGCCACGAAATAGCGCAGCGTCCGTAGCTCCATACAGCAACGATACCGATCGGGTATGGAGGCGGCGGATCACGGTGTCGCCTCTGGCCGAGGCCGCAGCGGTGCGATCAGACCGTGGCGCGGATGATCAGCGTGCCGATGTGTCCCGGCGTCGGGGCGTCCAGCACCGTCGCCTCCGCTGAGGTGAACCCTGACCGGAGCAGGTGCCGCTCCCATACCGCGGGCTTGTAGCTGTACCGGTAGGTGAACATCGCCTTCCCTGCGAACCCGCCCTTGTACATGCCCTGCGGGCCGTAGGCGCCGGGGATGGCCGGTGGCTGGGATAACACGAAGACACCGCCCGGGACAAGGCGCTCCCGGACAAGCGGGAACAGACGGGTCGGGTCGGTGAACCAGGCCGCGCCGAAGACGGAGTACACGGCGTCGTACCGGCCCTCGTCGGCGGCGAGCCACTCCAGGATCTCTCCCTGCTCGATACGGACGCCCAGCGGAGCCCACTTCTCGCCCGCGAGACGCACCATCCGCGGCGACAGGTCCACGCCGGTCGCCTTGACACCCTGCTGCGCGAGGTGGGCCAGCGCTCGGCCGGTGCCGCAGCCGACCTCCAGGACGGACTCCGGGCCGCCCAGCAGTTCGGGCCCGGGGCCGTGGCCGGCGTACTGGGTCCAGCAGAACGACGGCACGGCATCGTCCTTGAACGCCGACTCGGCGTAGGCGTCCCACAGTTCGGTCTCGGCGGCGATGTCGTGGGGAACGGGCACGGCGGTTCCTTCGGGTCGTCGGGATGCGGGAGGCCCCGCCCTCGGGAGCCGTGAGGACGGGGCGAGTGTAGCCGGGTCAGTGGCTGTCGGGGACCTTGTCGTCGCACGGAGAACAGTCCGCGCCGTCGATGGCCCACAACTCCTCGTCGACCGCCCAGCCCTGCGAGCGGAGGAACTCGCCGGTCCGCAGGCACAGGCCGTCGCGGCGGCGCTCGACGAACGGGGCGTGGTGCTTGAATCGGCCGCCGTTGTAGAGACGGCAGATTCCCCACCAGACGGGTGTGTCGAGGATGAGCTGGTGGACGCCGATGTCGACGAGCTTGCCGACCCCGAGGTGCTGGTCGGGGTTCTCGATGGATCCCATGACGTACATGACGGCGTTGCCGAGGATGCGTTCGGCCATGTCGCGGACCATGGTGTGATCGCGCAGGAGCAGGGCGACCTCGCGGTCCCACAGGCTCATGCCGGAGTCGAAGATGTTGACGGTCAGTTCGGTGATCTGCGGGGCGACGGCGTTGAGGAGTTCGCGCGGGTCCCGGGTACGGGTTACGGCAGGTCGTTCCAAGGCGACGGTCACGTGTTCCTCCTGGTGTGGATGCCCGGCGCCCCATGCGAGGCGAACGAGGTTCGGGTCCGCGGAGCAGTCGCCGAGCCACACGTCCCCGGCTTCGTACCCCATGACAGAGCTGGTCGATTGGGCCATGACCAGGACCGTAGGGACTCTGATTGCTCGCCTGCGGGCCGATTGCGCGTGATTGCGTCCGCAGGTGGACAGCTTGCCTCTGATTGCCTACGCGAGGTCCAGAGAGGCCCGAGCGCGGCCGATCAGACGGCGTGCCTTCGGCCCGTACTCGGCCGACTCGGCGAGCCATTCCCATGCACGTTCGTACAGCTCAATGTCCTCGGCGCCGTTGAGCCACAGTTCTTCGCTGATGGTCTCGACGATGACCAGTCGCCGGTCATAGATCCAGAACGCGTGCGGGGCCGTACGGCGTAGCTGCGCTCCGAACGGCAGGATGCCGATCTCGATGCGCCGTTGCCCGACGAGGTTGTACAGACGGTCGAGTTGTTCGGCCATCACGTCCGCAGGGCACGACCGGTGGTAGAGGGCGGCCTCGCACACCAGGAACCGGAACGTCTTCTCCGGGTCGTACAGCGCGTTCTGGCGGCGCATTCGAGCCTCGACGGCGGCGTCGCTCGTCGAGGGGATCCCGCGGAATGCGGCGTTGGTCTCGAAGAGGACGCGGGCGTACTCCGGAGTCTGGAACAGGCCGGGGATGCGGATGACTTCCAGCCCGCGGATCACCGTCGTGGACTCGGTCTGCCGTACCGCGATCTCCTGCCGCGCGCGATGCCCGCCGGCCAGCTGCCGCCGCCACGAACGATGCTGCTGCTTCATGTCCAGGGAGGCCAGCAGCCCATGTAGTTCTGCCTCGGCATCTGCGCAGCCGACCGCCCGGGCCCACGCGGTGAGGTCTTCGCGAGTGGGGGTCTGCTTGCCGTTCTGCAAGCGGCTGACCTTCGAAGTCGGCCAGCCCAGTTCGGCTGCCACGTCTTTGCCTTCGAGACCTGCCTCGACGCGCAACTCGCGCAGGCGCGCGCCGAGGGCTTCACGGGCGGTCTGGAAGTCGGTACTCACACAGTGGAACGTACTCGTTCGGTGAACTCCCGCGTTGGCGTTGCGTAGTGCCATGCAGCGTCGCGGACCTGGCAGGCGGCGAGGACTTCGGCGGGGTCCTCGGTGACGTACACGCCGAGGGTGGTGTTGTTCTCGTCGAACGCGAACCGGACCACGGTCTTGGAGTCGAAGATCCAGAAGTCGAGGTCGGGCAGCCGCAGTTGTTCGGCGTGGCTGCGGGTGAGGTTGCGGATGTCCTCGCCGGCGTCGACGGCCCCGAGGCCTGTCGCGAGCAGGAACCGCTGCCCCTCGGTCATCGGCTCGTCGATCAGCCGGACCCGCTCGAACCGCTTGCCCGCCTCCGTCTGGGCGCGGACGTTGGCATGCCATGCACTGTCCGGGTTGTAGCCGAACGACTCACCTGCCTGGAACTTCGGCCAGTTGGGACTCTTGAGGTCGGAGGCGTATCCGCGACGGGTTTCCAGTCGCCAGGCGGTGTGCCGGAAGTCGCGAAACAGGTGCGAAACGGACGCGAACGGCTGGAGGTCGGGCGCCGGGGTCTTCGGCGCATAGCGCGTGAGCAGGCTGCGCGGTACGCGTACGAAGGTCTCCTCGGGCTTTACGTCCCGCAGCTGCGCAAGGTGCTCGGGGTCGGTCTCGCGGTCGCCCTGGACGAGGATCTCGTCGGTGCCCTCGATCTCGTACAGAGTGGGGCAGTCGCCTTCCTCGCTGGTCGTGCCAAGGAACCTGAGCGTCATCACGCCTCCGTCGCCTGGTGGTCGGACGTCCAGGATGCGAGGAATGGTGCCCGGGCGCCGGAGAATTGCAGCAGATTGCGCACCGGGGCCGGCAGCCGATGGTTGCGCGCAACCGATGCGTCAGGCGGGTACGCCGTTCACTCGTCTCCGAGGAGGAGCGCAGCGTCCGTAGCTCCATGCAGCAACGATACCGATCGGGTATCGAGGTGACGGAACGGGTCTTGGACAGCCGTACCACCCCGGCCGTCGAATCGGGACATGACCACTCACGAGAACACCCCCGCTGTATCCGTCGTCGGCCCCGGCGACGGCGAGGTGCTGATGCTCGGTACCACCCGGATGCGCGTCCTGGAGGACGGGCGTACCACCGGTCACCGCCTCGGCCTCGCCGAGTCCGTCCTCGCGCCGCACACCCCCGGTCCGCCGCAGCACCGGCACGCCCGGCACGACGAGGGCTTCTACGTCGTCTCCGGCTCGGTGCGCTTCACGGTCGGGGACGAGGAGTACGACGCCGGCGCCGGGACGCTCGTCATGGTGCCGCCCGGCGCCCCGCACACCTTCGCCAACGTCACCGGCGAACCGGCCGTCATGCTCAGCACGTTCACGCCCGATCTGTACGTGCAGTACTTCCGGGACCTGCGGGACCTGTTCGCGGCCGACGGGCCGCCGAGCCGGCAGGCGAACATCGACGTGATGAGCCGTTACGCCACCGAGCCCGCCGACGTCTCATGAGCGTCGCGTACTGGATCACGGCCGGTCTGCTCGCCCTCTTCTACCTCTACGGGGGCGGGCTGAAGGTCGTACGGAGCCGGGAGCGGCTGTTGCCGATGATGGCGTGGGTGGACAGCATGCCGATGCCTGCCGTCAGGGCCATCGGGGTGGTGGAGGTGCTCGGCGCGACCGGCCTGGTCCTCCCGCGCCTGACCGGCGTCGCGCCCTGGACGGCCCTGGCCGCCGCGACCGGGTTCGTCGTCCTCCAGATCGGCGCGATCAGGGTCCATCTGAGGATGGGGGACCGTCAGATTGCCCTCAATCTCGCGCTTTTCCTCGCGGCGGTGGTGACCGTGTGGCTGGCGGCGGTTTCCTGATCGTAATTAATTCTTGGACAACTCGCTGTGCCGACCATGAGTCTCCTGTGGAGCGCGGATCAAGGAGACCGCGCTCCCGTTGTGCACAGGGGGACGAAATGGACGCACCAGAGACACCATCCGAAGCGCCGCCGGAAGAGCCCGGGGAAACAACGCCGGAAACTCCGCCCGATATACCGAAAAGACGCCGTACCGGCACACTGATCGCCACCGCCGCCGTACTCGGCATCGTGGCCGGTACCTGCGTCGGCTACCTCGTCCAGGCCGACCGCGAGCCCACCGCCCTGCCGCCCCTCTCCCAGCCGTCCGTCGCGCAGGCGAAGGGTGCCGGTCCCGAGCCGCTGTCGGCCGCCCAGGACCGGGAGGTCAAGGCCGACGGCGATCTGCGCAGGCTGCTGCTGAAGAAGCCGAGGGGCGCGCGTGCGGCCCTGTACACGGCGGGCAGCGGCGGCTGGATGAGCCTCGCCGACTACGCGGAGACGTACGACAGGCCCGCGAGTGGCTTCGCGGACCTCGTCGCCAATGAGTTCCGGCGGGCGGCCGTCACGGACTGGCGGGAGAGCGGTACGTACAGCGTGGAGATCCGCCTGGTCCAGTACCGCCAGGAGGAGACGCTCGGGGCGGCCGACGCGGCCGACGGCGGTTACTACTGGGCCGACAAGGACGCCGGCACGGACGGCCGGCCGATACCCGGCACCGGCGACGGCATGGCGTACGTCCACAACAAGCCCCACAGCGAGCAGGGTTACGTGGACGTGTACTCGGCCGAGGCGCACGCCTGGCGCGGTGACATCGCCATGGAGATCTGGGTCTTCGACACGAAGCCGGTCCCGAAGGCGAAGATCATGGATCTGGCGAAGCGGCAGATGGAGCGGCTGTGAGCGAGGAACTGTCCGGCGTGGCCGGTGAGGCTGACGGGGTGGGCGAGGCCGGTGGGATCGAGGAGATCGGTGAGGTCAGTAGGGCCAGTGAGACCGATGAGGCCAGTGAGACCGGCGGTCGTCAGCGGCGGCGTATAGCCCGGATCGCCGGGATCGGCGTGCTGCTCGTCGCCGTCGTCGCGGGGGTCGCCGGCACCGCCGTGAGCGTGACCGGCGCCGACCGGGATCCGGGAGTCCCCGGCTGGGACCTGCCGAAGACGGCCAAGGGCAAGGCGGAGGAGGCGGCGGCCGGGGGAACCGGTCTGCAGGCCCTGCTGCTGCCCTACGGCACCGAGGGGTTCGGGCGGGGCCCGGACATCGGGGAGTTCGGCTCCGACGCCCGGCTGTCCGGCCGCCAGGCCACCGACCTGCGCAAGGAGTCGCTCAAGGACCTGCCCCGCTCCCAGCGCAAGGAACTGGAGCGGCTGATCGACAAGCAGCAGACCAAGGGCATGGCGATGCGCAGCTACCTGAGCACCGAGACGCCGACGGAGGGCACGTCGTACTCGGACCACGCCTACACCGTCGACATCGTGCTGTCGCAGCTGGGCGACCAGCGGACCGTGCGGACCGTCGCCACGGCCCAGCAGGAGTTCTTCGACGCGCTGAAGGTCTTCCGGACGGGCCCGGAGGTGAAGGGCCACAAGGACGCCGCCTGCTTCCTGCCGCCCGCCGACTCGGCCGAGAAGCTGGACATGATGGTGTGCTCCGCGTACGTGGGTGACGTGCTGGTCAGCGCCACGGCCACCGGTGCCAAGCCGCTGGACGAGAAGGGTGTGGCGCTGTTGCTCGGCGAGCAGCTCGACCGGATCAAGAACCCGGGAGTGGCGGTATGACCATGAACCAGCCCGAGCAGACCGTGGAGCCGGTGGAGCGCGCGCAGGCCGTGGAGCCGGTGGAGCGCGCGCAGGCCGTGGAGCCGGTGGAGCGCGCGCAGGCCGTGGAGCCGGTGGAGCGCGCGCAGCCGGTGGAGCGGATAGAGCCCCTGCAGGCCCAGCCGGTGGAGCCGGTGGAGCCCCTGCAGGCCGTGCAGCCGGAGTCGGCCGGCGACCTCCTGCCGTCCGAGCCGCCGTCCGAGCCGCAGCCCGAGCCGCAGCCCGCGGCGAAGGACCGCCGTCGGCTCCGGGCCGCCCTCCGCTGGGCGTCGGCCGTGGCCGTCTTCGCGGTCGTCGGCACCGGAACGGCGTACGGCATCACGCGCGCGGACCGGACGGACGTACCCGGCCTGGCCACGCACTCCGACGGCCGCTGGGAGTACCCCACCCTGGTGAAGCCGCCGCTGCCGTCCGGCAGCCCGGCGCCGTTCGCCGAGGCCAACAAGGTGAACGCGCACTACGCCGACCTGCGCCGACTGGTGCTGTCCGCACCCCGGGGCGCCACCGCCGACGGCGCCCTGCGCGGCACGGACGGCTGGCTGGCGACCAAGGACTTCCTGGCGCTCTACGCCGACAAGGCGGACCGCGAGGAGCTCGCCGGGAAGCTGGCCGACTACGGGCTCCGGCACATCGCGGCCCGTGGCTGGACCACCCCGGACGGTACGCACACCGGGATCTACCTGCTCCAGTTCGGCAGCGCCACGATCACCGAGAAGCTGCTGAACAACGAGATGACCGTCGATGACGCGCCCGCCTACCCGGTGCGCGGCGCCGACACGTACCTACGGGACGAGGAGTTCCCGGACGCCGCCCGGATCACTGACGTCCTCCTGGCGCCGTACGTGGAGGACAAGCCGTACGGCGCCGAGCAGGTGCGGCTGGCCTGTCTCGCGGCCGGCGACACCTTCGGCGTGATCGTCCAGTCCCGGAAGGGGGAGGCGCTCGCCGTCCCCTTCCAGCAGACGGTGACGCTGCAGAGCGAGCTGCTGAGCTGACCCCGCGAGGGCGTACCTCGCCAAGAGCACCGGGCCCCGGCCGCGTAAGCTGGGGCCCGGCTCTTGTACGTACGCCCACCCTCGCTCAAGGAGCACCCGTGGAAGCCTTCTTCGAAACCCTGCTGGTCCTGGTCTGCGTCGGCGTCATCGCGTTCGCCGGGCTCACCGTGAAGAAGCTGTACCAGGGCCAGCGCTGAACCGAGTCCGAGTCTAGGAACCACCACTCATGATCGAGATTCCGTCCGACCTGCACAAGGACCTGGTCCCGCTCGCCTTCCTGCTGGGCAGCTGGGCAGGCGCGGGTGTCCATGACTTCCCGGGCTCGGAGAAGTGCAACTTCGGCCAGGAGGTCACCTTCAGTCACGACGGACGGGACTTCCTGGAGTACCACTCCCAGACCTGGGTGCTGGACAACGACGGGAACAAGGTCCGCCCGCTGGAGACCGAGCACGGCTTCTGGCGCATCGACGCGAACCGCAAGGTCGAGGTCACGATGGTCCGCGACGACGGCGTGATCGAGATCTGGTACGGCGAGATGGCCGTCAAGAAGCCCCAGATCGACCTGGTCACCGACGCCGTGGCCCGGACCGCCGCCTCCGCCCCGTACAGCGGCGGCAAGCGCCTCTACGGCTACGTCAAGAGCGACCTGATGTGGGTCGGCGAGAAGCAGACCCCCGAGGTCGAGCTGCGCCCCTACATGTCGGCCCACCTGAAGAAGGTCGTCACCCCGGAGGACGTCGAGCGCTGGGCCAAGGCCCTTCCCGACGACATGCCGGACGACGGCATCGCGTTCTTCAAGTAGTTCCGAACATTAGAAGTAGTTCTAGACTTTCGGTGTGGTGAGCACCGACTGGAAGAGCGACCTCAGGCAGCGCGGCTACCGGCTGACGCCGCAGCGGCAACTCGTGCTCGAAGCCGTGGACACCCTTGAGCACGCGACCCCCGACGACATCCTCGGTGAAGTGAGGAAGACCGCGTCGGGGGTCAACATCTCGACGGTCTACCGGACCCTGGAGCTCCTGGAGGAGCTGGGGCTGGTCAGCCATGCCCATCTCGGGCACGGGGCGCCGACGTACCACCTCGCCGACCGGCACCACCACATCCACCTGGTCTGCCGCGACTGCGAGAACGTGATCGAGGCGGACGTGGCGGTGGCCGCGGAGTTCACCGCCAAGCTGCGGCGGGACTTCGGCTTCGAGACGGACATGAAACACTTCGCGATCTTCGGGCGCTGCAAGGACTGCACGCTGAAGAGAGCCAAGGCGGCATCCCCCGCATCCGCGTCCGTCCAGACTTCAATTACCGAGTCGTAGGCTTACTCATATGAAGAGCCCTCTGCTGTCCCTGCCCGGCGCGGTGCCCGCCGAGGGCGTGGACGAAGGCGTCGCTGCACACTACGGCGACCTGTTCCGCGAGCAGCGCGCCCTCGCCGACGGCGCCGGTTTCGTCGACCTCTCCCATCGGGGGGTCGTGGCCGTCACCGGCGAGGACCGGCTGAGCTGGCTGCACCTCCTCCTCACCCAGCACGTCAGCGAGCTGCCGGCCGGCGAGGCCACCGAGGCGCTGATCCTCTCCGCGCACGGCCACATCGAGCACGCGCTGTACCTGGTCGACGACGGTACGACCGTCTGGGCCCACGTCGAGCCCGGCACCCAGGAGGCGCTGATCGCCTACCTGGAGTCGATGAAGTTCTTCTACCGGGTGGAGGTCGCCGACCGGACGGACGACTTCGCCGTCGTCCACCTGCCCGCCGGCTCGATCGCCGAGGTCCCGGACGGCGCCGTCGTACGCGAGACGGCGTACGGCCGTGATCTCTTCCTGCCCCGCGCCGACCTGGAGTCGTTCGCGCGGAAGGCGGGTCCGGCCGCCGGGCTGCTCGCCTACGAGGCGCTGCGCGTCGAGCACCACCGGCCCCGGCTCGGTTTCGAGACCGACCACCGGACCATCCCGCACGAGCTGGGCTGGATCGGCACCGCGGTGCACCTCCAGAAGGGCTGCTACCGGGGCCAGGAGACCGTGGCCCGGGTGCAGAACCTCGGCAAGCCGCCGCGCCGCCTGGTCTTCCTCCACCTGGACGGCAGCGACGTCCACCTGCCGCCGCACGGGACCGAGATCCGCGTGGCCGACGAGGGCGAGGACGGCCGGAAGGTCGGCTTCGTGACGACGTCGGTGCGCCACTTCGAACTGGGGCCGGTGGCCCTGGCGTTGGTCAAGCGCAACATCCCGGCGGACGCCCGGCTGATCGCGGGGGAGACGGCCGCGGCACAGGAAGTGATCGTCGAGCCGTAGCCCTGCCGCGGGGATCGGTCCACAAGCTGAGGATCTCCGTAAGCACGCTGCGAGATATGCCGTTGACACTCCATAATTGGCAACGGGCGGCGACCACTTGGACACGGTGTGCACGTGTTCGACCCGGCGAGCGGCGTGCCCTCGGGGGGAGGCGCCGTGACACCGCAGGAGGAGTTCGCCGAGGCGCTGCGCGTCCGCCGGGAGGCCGCGGACCTCTCCCTCGCCGAGCTGGCCCGCCGGGTCCACTACAGCAAGAGCTACCTCAGCCGGGTGGAGAACGGCCTGCGGCCCCCGGGCCGGCTGCTGGCCGAGCGCTGTGACGCCGCCCTGCGGGCCGACGGCGCCCTGCTCGCCCTGCTGCCGCCCGGACCCGAGCAGCACGAGCGACGGGACGAGGCCGACCAGCCCGTCCGCGGCACCCGGCGCCGCCCGCCCCCCGATCCGGCCCCGGCCCCGGCCCCGCCCGCCCGGCCGAGCGGCTACGGCGCCGGGTTCGACCAGCACATCCGGCGCGGCGACACCCGCCACCTGCTCGGCGAGATGTACGAGGCGGGCCGGCACTACCAGGCCGCCTACGAGGCCGCCGGCGGCGACGAACTGGCCCGCGCGCACGCCGTCGTCCGCAGCGCCCGGCGCTGGTCGGACCCCGGACAGGTCGACCGCGACCTGCTGTTCCGCATCGACGCCTGCCTGGCCGCGCTGGCCGGCCGCGAGGACACCCGGGCGGTGGAGCTGCGGCTGCAGCTCACCGCCCACCGGGCCAAGAAGCTCGCCATGGCCATCGGCGCCGACACCGCGGTCACCGGCGCCGAACCCCGCACCGGCGCCCGGCTGGCCCGCCAGGCGCTGGCGGAGCTGCGCGAGCGCGGCCGCCGGCCGGCCGGAGCACCCGGCGGCGTGGGCGACGAGGCCCGCTGCGAGGTCCTGACCGAGACCCGCTGGGCGCTGTACGACTTCGAGCCCGCCCGCGCCCTGCTCGCCCTCTCCACCGAACTCCGCGACCTCGCCGTCCGCTCCCACTCCGCCTACTTCCAGGGGGAGGCGCTGGTCGCCCTCGCCATCGACCAGCTGCGCACCGGCCGGGTGCCCGCCGCCGAGGCGACCCTCAGCCGGCACCGGGAGTACGCGGCCCGGCACCGCAGCCGGCTCGCGTACTGGCACCAGGGCACCCTGGACGCCCTGATGAGCCTGTGGCGCGGGGAGTTCGCCGCCGCCGAGGGCTGGATCCTCGGGGAGGCCGGGCAGGTGGCGGCGGCGATGGAGGCCGGCCTTTCGATGCCCGCGGACGCCCTCAGCCAGACCGTGCTCGGCCAGGAGTACTGGCTGCGCTACGAACAGGGCCGCCTGGCCGAGCTGTTCGCCTCCCCGCGCATGGCCGGCGTCCAGCGCCGCGGCTACTTCCCGGTGTGGCGGGCGGGCCTCGCCCTGGCGCTGTGCGCGACCGGACGGTACGAACAGGCCGCGGACCAGCTCCGGGCGTTCGCCGCCGACGCCGGTGACTTCACCCGGTTCCCGCCGAGCGGCTGGGCCCTGCCCACCGCGGCGACCCTCGCCCTGGTCTGTGCCGACCTGGCGGAGCGCGCGGACCGCCGTACCGAGGTGTCGGCGTACGTCCCGGCGCTGCGCGCCCTCCTCGACGCGCACGGCGACGAACTGGTGCTGGCCGGCTGGCCCACCGTGCTGCTGGGCCCCGCCGCCCGCTTCAGCGCCCTGCTCGCGCTCGTCGCAGGCGAACCGGAGACCGCGCTCGGGCACCTCGCCCGCGCCGTACGCCTGGCGCAGCGCTACCCGGCGCAGATGGCCCGGCTCCGCCTCGACGAGGCCCGCGCCCGGCTCCGTACCGGCTCGCCCGCCGCCCTGTCGCCCGCCGCCCTGGCCACCGCCCACGGCCTGGCCCGGACCGCGCTCGGCACGGCGGAGGAACTCGGCATGGTGACGCTGGCCCGGGACTGCCGGGAGCTGCTCACATCTCCAGCAGGACGGTGAACGGGCCGTCGTTCGTCAGCGACACCCGCATCTGCGCCCCGAACCGCCCGGTCGCCACCGTCGCCCCCAGCGACCGCAGCTGCGCCACCACCTCGTCCACCAGCGGCTCCGCCACCTCCCCGGGCGCCGCCGCGTTCCAGGTCGGCCGCCGCCCCTTGCGGGCATCGCCGTAGAGCGTGAACTGGCTGATGACGAGCAGCGGCGCGTCGATGTCACTGCACGACTTCTCGTCCGCCAGCATGCGGACCGACCAGAGTTTCCGGGCGAGTTGGGCCGCCTTCTCCTTCGTGTCGTCGTGGGTCACGCCGACGAGCACGCACAGGCCCTCGCCCTCGATCGCGCCCACCGTCTCGCCGTCCACGACGACACTCGCACCGTCCACCCGCTGTACCACCGCTCGCATGCGGACCATCATGCCCGGTGGTCCCGTGGCCCCCACAGGGGCCCCATTATTGATCCTTAACGTCCCAACTAGGGCCGTTCGGGGGCACTCGGTCACATTGCGGCCACTTGGGGTGACACCATGCTTCCACACGCCGGTCGAGGGGACGGTAGAGACGCATGAGCACACCGAGTACGGGGCGACTGAAGACGCAGGGCACACCGAGCCTGCACCGGCCGCCCGCACAGCGCGGCGAGGACATCCCGCTGCCCGTGGAACCACCCGAGCACGACCTGGCCCGCCTGAGCCTGCCCGAGCTGCGCGTCCTGCGCCGGGACGCCCAGCGCGACGAGGCGGACCTGAGCTATGTACGACGGCTGCTCCAGGGCCGTATCGACATCCTGCGCGCGGAACTGGCCCGCCGCTCCCCGGCGGGCGCGGCCTCCGTCGTGGACCGCCTCCCGGAGATCCTCACGGACGCCCCGGCCCGCCACCGGTCCTCCGCCCGCCACGTCACCCTGGGCACCCCGCACAACGAGGAGTACGGCAGGCTGGCGGCCGACATGCTGGCCGAGGTCGAACTCTCCGACCTGGAGGCCCGCACGGACACCGAGCTGACGACGGCGATGGGCCGCCTGGTCCGCTACGAACAGGAGGTGTCGCGGCGCAGGCAGCACCTGCAACGAACGGCCGACGATTCGAGCGGAGAGATCACCCGCAGGTACCGGGAGGGCGAGGCACAGGTCGACGATCTACTGACCTGAGGCGAAGCGCCCCGAAAGGGGCGCGGGGAACTGCGCGACCAGCCCCCACGCTCCCGCAGCCAAAATTGAATCGGCACCACCCCTACCCAACACCTACCGTGCTGTCATGACTGACGCCGTCGAAGTCCGCCCCATAACCGAACCCGAGCTAGCCGACTGGCACCGTGCCCTGGCCACCGGCTTCCTCCAGACCCCCACCCTCTCGGCCGACCAACTCGACGCCCGCCGAAGGCAGTTCGTACCGGGCAGACTTCTCGGCGCCTTCGACGGCCCCCGCTGTGTCGCGACGTTCCGCTCCTTCGACCAGGAGCTGACCGCCGTCGGCGGCGCGACCGTCCCCGCCGACGCCATCTCGAACGTCACCGTGACCCCCACCCACCGCCGCCGCGGCCTGCTCACCCGCATGATGAGCCAGGACCTGGCCGCGGCGAAGGAGCGCGGAGACGTGGTCGCGACCCTGATCGCCGCCGAGTACCCGATCTACGGCCGCTACGGCTTCGGCCCGGCGACCACGCTCACGGAGTGGACGATCGAGGTCGCCCGGTCCGGCCTGGACCCGCGCTGGTCGCGCCCCGAGGACGGCGGCCGGATCGACCTCGTCGACGGCGAGGACGTCCGCAAGCTCGGCCCCGACCTGCACGAACGCATCCGCCGCAGCACCCCCGGCGCGGTCAGCCGCACCGATCTGTGGTGGCAGGGGCGTACCGGCGTGATCCGCTGGGAGGCCGACTGGAAGGAGCCCTACTTCGCGGTGTACCGCTCGGCGGCCGGCGAGGTGGAGGGCATGGTGTCCTACGAGTCGGACGACAACTGGCAGGGCAAGCAGCCGTACAACACGGCCGACGTGCACTGGCTGCTCGGCACGACCCCGGCGGCGGAGCGCGCCCTGTGGCACTACCTGTGCTCGATCGACTGGATCACCCGGGTGAAGACCGGCTGGCGGTCGCCGGACGACCTGCTGCCGCACTACCTGCCCGACCCGCGCGCCGCACGCGTCACCAACCAGGCGGACTGGCTGTGGGTGCGGATCCTGGACGTCGTACGGGCTCTGGAGGCGCGGACGTACGACAGGGCGGGGTCGCTGGTCCTTGAGGTGGCGGACCGGCAGGGGCTGGCCGGCGGCCGGTTCCGGCTGGACGCCTCCCCCGATGGGGCGTCCTGCACCCCGACCACCGACACCCCCGACCTCGCCCTCGGCGTCGCCGAACTGGCGAGTGTCTGGCTCGGCGACCAGTCCGTGGCGCGGTTGCACGCGCTCGGACGGGTCCAGGAAGAGCGAGTGGGCGCCGCCCGGGAGGCCGACGCCCTGCTGCGCGCGCCCGGGCGTCCTTGGTGCCCGGACATCTTCTGAGACGGGTCTCCTTCCTCGCGGGGACGGGTGCCTGAATCACCTTGTTCAGTTGTGTCTGTGCTGTTGTGTCTGTGCTGTGCTGCTCATCCGTAGCGAGCTGTGAAGTTGTGGCTGTGCGGGTCTGCCTGTGTTCGGTTGTCGGTGTTCAGTTGTGACTGTGCTGGTCGTGCTGGTCGTGCGCCCCGACGGCCGGGCCTGGTGGACCGGGCTCCCGGCTCCCCTCCGGAAGGGAACCCGGATGGCCAACCGCCGAGGAAGTATGACCATGTTGCATGAGTTGGTGACCAACTCCACAGTACTTATCTCCACTTGGATGCGACTCATAACCACCTTCCCGTGAACTGCCGAAAGATGGCGGGAAGTTGTACTGTTTGTCCGTGGACCCGGAACTCGCCTCCGTCAATGGGCGGAAGAGGTCACAGCGGCCTCAGGCGTCACACCGCGAGGTGGCGGACGAGCTGCGCACCCGGATCAGGTCCGGGGTGCTGCGGCCGGGCCAGCGCATGCCCACGCAGGCCAAACTGGCCGACGAGTTCGGCGTCGAGCGCGGGGCCGTACGGCAGGCACTGCGCATCCTGCAGTCGGAGCACCTGCTCACCAACGTCTCGAAGGGCGCTCCGGCGACGGTGGCCCAGGATCCGGGCCCGGCATGGCCGGCGATGGGCTCGGAGGCGCCGCCGCAACCGACCATGGTGGCCCTCACTCCCCGCATAGAGGCGGCCTTCGCGGCCTCGCACGTGAGGATCGACGCGCTCTGCCTGACCTCGGTCTCGCTCAACCTCGCGCTCGGCGGGCCGCTGCGGCTCATCCACGCGGGGCGGCTGGAACCGGCCAAGATCGACGTCCGGGTGCTGCTGCCGAGCCGGAACATCGACCTCGCGTTCCCGACGGCGGTGGCGGCCGACGCCTCGGCCGAGGACGCGGTGCACGACCGCTGGCTGGCCCAGCGCAACGCACAGGGCCAGGTGCTGCGGCACAACCTGCTGGCGCTGCGCGCCACGCACGGCATCGACGTGCACGTCACCTTCCGGGCCCTGCCGTTCACCCCGCCGGTCAAGCTGTACCTGCTCAACGGGGCGGAGGCGCTCTTCGCGTACTACACGCTGGGGCGCCACGAGCGGGAGATCGACCACGAGCACCTGCAGACGTACGACGCCGAGGGCACGCAGTCGATGCTCTTCGCCTTCGAACAGGGCGCGGGGCTGCGGGACACCACGTTCGTGGACCAGTCCACGAGGTGGTTCGACGCCCTGTGGGAGACGATCAGTTCTGAGCTGCACCTGACGTCCTAGGGCCCCGGGACCGGACGGGTCCGGGACCGGACACGGGCCCAGGTGCCTACAGGGCCGGCCCGGTGAGCATCAGGGCGAGCAGGACGGCGCCGGCGGAGCTGAACGCCGGGCTCTTGGCCTTGATCCCCACGGTGAGCAACAGCAGACCGATAATGCCAGTGGCACCGTACTTCGACTGGACCATCTGCTCGAAGCCGATGACGAAGACGGCGGAGACGAGAGCGAGGGCGGCAGGCATGGTGGTTCCCCCCATCAGTCGGGAAGCGAGGCTTCCGCCAACTCAATCAAGTTGGTGACCAACTCTGATTAAGTTGTCCCCAGTTGGCTACTACTTATAAACAACCTTCAAACAACTCCCGCTAGATGGATCAAAGTTGTAGCGTTTGGTCGTGACTCAGGAGAACGTGGCAGTGAACGCCGGCAGCACACCCAAGGAGATCGCCGACATCCTGCGGGAGCGCATCCGCTCGGGCGACCTCAGGGTGGGCGACCGCCTGCCCACCCAGGCCGAACTGGCCGAGGAGTTCGGGGTGGAGCGGGGGACCGTGCGCCAGGTCGTGCGGGCACTGCAGGACGACGGTTTCCTCGTCGACGTCGGCAAGGGCAGCCCGCCGCGCATCGCCGAGCCCCGGCCCCCGGCGCTGGACGAACCCCAGCCGACGATGGTCGGCCTCGGCCCCCGCATGACGGAGGCGTTCGCCGCCGCGCACGTTCGCATCGACGCCGCCTGCCTCACCGCCCAGAGCCTGCTGCCGGCGCTCGCCGAACCCCTGCGCATGATCCACGAGGGCCGGTTCCGCCCCGAACGCATCGACGTCCGCGTCCTGCTGCCCAGCCGCGACATCCCGCTCGCCTTCCCGACGGCCGTCGTCGACGGCGACGACGACACGGTCCACAACCGCTGGCTCGGCATGCGCAACGCCCAGGGCCAGGTCCTCCAGTACAACCTCCAGGGCCTGCGCTCCACCCACAAGATCGACGTGAACGTCACCTTCCGGGCCCTGCCGTTCACCCCGCCGATCAAGCTGTACCTGCTCAACGGCGCGGAGGCGCTCTTCGCGTACTACACGGTCACCCGCCGCGAGGAGCAGACGGAGGACGGCCCGCTCGACATGTACGACGCCGTCGGCTCGGAATCCCTCCTCTTCTCCTTCGAGAAGCGGACCGGTCAGCGGGACGCCGCGTTCGTGGACCAATCCCAGAAGTGGTTCGACGCCCTCTGGGAAACCATCACGACGGACCTGACACTCTCTTAGTGACTTCTGATACGACGCAGACTGAACTGGTGGCAGCCAAGCGCAAGAACGCGACCAAAGAGCTAACGGAACTGGTCAGAAGCGCCCGTGTCGTCCTCTGGGACTTCGACGGGCCGATCTGTGGTCTGTTTGCGGTCCACTCGGCGGAAGGGGTCGCCGACGACCTGGTGGAGTGGCTTGCGAGCCGGGGTCTGAGCGGCCTGGTCACGGACACCGAGCGCGACTCCCTGGACCCGCAGGTGCTGCTGCGCGCCGTGGACGACCGGCACTCCGGCAGTGACCTGGTCGTGGAGTTGGAGGAACGTCTCACCAAGGAGGAGTTGCGGGCTACGTCGACGGCGAGGCCGACGGCGTTCGCGGACGTCCTCATACAGACCTGGCGGGCGCTCGGCGCCCGTATGGCGGTCACCACCAACAACTCCCCCCGGGCGGTCCGTGCCTATCTGGAGGACCGCGGTCTCACCCCGTGCTTCGCGCCGCACATCTACGGCCGCACCCAGGACCTGCACCGCCTCAAGCCCGACCCGCACTGCCTCAACCGCGCCCTCAGCGCGATGGGCGCCGCCCCCGCCGCGGCCCTGATGATCGGCGACTCCCTCTCGGATCTGGAGGCGGCCGCGAGGGCCGGCGTCCCCTTCCTCGGCTACGCGCGTAACGAGCCGAAGGCCAAGCTCCTGACCGAGGCCGGGGCCGGACATGTCGTCGGCTCGCTGGAGCCTCTGCTGGCGATTCTGCGGGGCTGACGCCGACCCGCCGCACCGGATCCGTGCCCACCGCAGTCCGAGTCGACTGGTTGACTGGTTGACCGCCAAGTGGACTGGTTGGAGTGTGCGGCCAGGCGTCCCGGAGTACTTTCGGCGTGTGGTCGACCCCAGCGACGAAGCCGGCGGTGGCAGGGCGTTCCGACCGGTCCTCGTGGAGTTGCGGCGCAGACTCTCCGGGGGCCGCTATCCGGTGGGCACCCTTCTGCCCCCGCAGCGAGCCCTGGCGCAGGAGTTCGGCGTGTCCCGTGACACCGTGCAGCGCGTGCTGAGCGACCTGCGCGCCGAGGGCTGGATCGAGTCCAGGCAGGGGCAGGGATCCCGGGTCCTCGTGAGGCAGCCCGTCCCTTCCACCACGCCCCGGCCGACCGGGTTCCGTCCCCCGACGACCCTGGGTCCGGTCATCGGCGAGGCCTTCGAGCGGGACGAAGTCACCCTGGACGTCTGCGCGTTGACCTCGGAGAGCCTGGACGCACACGTCCGGGTGCAGTCCGAGCGCATCCACGCCGGCGTCATCACGCCGCAGCGGATCGCCGTGCGCCTGATCCTGCCGGCGGAGACGCTGTCCATGCCCTACCCGAGAGCCGTGGGCGACCCGGGCGACCCGCGCCTGCCGACGCGCCTGCGAGCCGTCACGCGGGCCCACACCGCCTCTCTGCGCACGGTCCTTGAACAACTGCGCAGCGAGCGTCTGGTGCCGTGCGTCGAGTTCGAGGTCCGCCGCGCCGAACTGACCCCGGCCTTCCAGCTGTATGTCGTCAACGGCGACGAGGTACTGCACGGCCTGTACCTGCCTGTCGTCCGCACGGTCTTCCTCGCCGACGGCGACGGCGACGGCGACGGCGAGGAGGTGGAAGCGGTGGACGTCCTGGGGCTCGGGGCGACCCTGACCCGCCACGTCGGCGACGCCGACCAGGACTCACCCGGATCGGTGTTCGTGACGAGCATGACGGCCTGGTTCGACGCGGTCTGGGAGCTCCTGGCCGAGTGAGTCCGGGAGCGATCCTTGTGCGCCAACATGCGCGCCCCGACTGGGCGATCGCTCGGATTCGCGTGTATGGGACGGGTGGGAGGGCGGACGCACCCGATCCGGCGGACCACCCGTGGCGGCGGCCGGGCACAGGGCCCCTGTTGGCGCGCTGGCAACTTCCGTAACTGGATATCGCGGCGGCCGCAGTGCGTTAGCATGCCGGAACCGGCTGAGCAACCGCTCGGGTTCGGGGCAGGAGGTGGCGTAAACGCGGCCTCGGCCGACAGGGCACGGATGATGAGCGGACCACCGTTGGGCTACTCCTCCGGGCCTGTGGTCGTGCCGTTTTCAGCACCCGGGAATAGCGTTCTTCCCGACCTCCCCCTTCAGCGCGTGTTCGAACCCTCCGGAGCGGCAAGTGGGCGCACCGTTTCTCCCTCTCGAAAGCGGAGGACGCTCCGGCAGACCCGGGCCCGCTGCCGTACTCAGGGCCTTCGCCCGTCATGCGGCAGGCCAGGGGCATGCGAGTGTCGGTTTCCACAACCAGAACTACGTCCTGCCCGTCACCGACGAAGCGGCCGGCGCGCTCCATGTCGAACCGGGCACCCTCGTCACCGTGCGCGTGCGCAAGCCCGACGCCCTGTCCGTGGTGATCAGAACCTGGCCTAACGAGGCACAGATCCTCCGGACGGTCCGTCGGGTGCTGCCCGATGTTCCGGACTGCCTCTTCGAGGGCAAAGGATTCGCCATCCACAGCCATGTGGAAGGCGTCCCCCTCTCCAGCGTCTGCGGCAACGGCAAGCCCGTCGACAGCCTCCTCCTGAAGGCCCTGGCGGCCCAGCTCGCCGGCCTGGCGCAGCTGCGCGGCGGCGCCGACCTGCCGCCCCTGCCCGCGCTGTGGCCCCGGAACTACACCGACAGCCAGGCCTTCCTGCGGATCCTGGCCCGGATGGCCGACCTCCAGATCCGCCAGCCCAACTGGCACCGCTTCGGCGGCCTGTTCACGGCACTGGGCGTCCCCGAGGACGCGCTGCTCCGGTACGCCGACCGCGTGCCCGCGATGTCCCGCCGGCCGTACAGCCTGCTCCACGCGGACCTGCACCGCGACAACGTGATCATGTCGTACGACGGTGCTCCGCCCCTCATCTGTGTCGACTGGGAACTGGCCACCTTCGGCGACCCCCTGCACGACCTCGCCACCCATCTCGTCCGGATGCGGTACCCGGCCCACCAGTGGGACGAGGCCGTGGCGGCCTGGGCGGACGCCATGCGGCTGGTACGGCCCACCGCGGTGCACGGGGCGGCGAAGGACCTGCGGCACTACGTGGACTTCGAACGGGCGCAGTCCGTCTACCCGGACGTGATGCGGGCCGCGAAGTCCCTGGAGGAGTCCTTCGACCAGAAGAGCCTGGACGAGGCGACCGCGGCCGTCCGCCGCGCGCTGGAGGCCGGTGCCGAACCGCTGCGGCTGCGCACGATCCCGCAGGACCGGGAGATCGAGCGGATCCTGTTCCGCTGGCGGGCGTCCTCACGGTCGGGCGGCGGCCGGCCCGGACCGGTCACCGAGGTCATCGACTGGAAGCCCGACCCGCGCGTCCCCGAGCAGCCGGACTTTCCCCGCGCCGCGGTCACCGACGCGCTGTTCCTGGAGGGCGCGGCCCCGGCCCGCCGGGTGTTCAAGGGCACCGCGCACCTCAACTCCGTGGTCTGGGTGCCCGGCACCGACTTTCCCGTGGTGGTCCGCCGCAGGGTGCCCCACCTCCTTCGCCGCGAGCCCAGCTTCCTCAGCGAGCACGCGGTGCTGCGGGCGATCGCGAAGTCCGGGGCCGCGGTGGCCGCGCCCCGGATCCTGGCGCTGGGGGAGAGCCACTCGCACCTGCTCTTCGACATCCGCACCTACTCCCGGGACCGCTTCGCCATCCACACCTACGAGGGCCCGAGCGACATCGACCGCACCCCCGACCACCCCGTCAACGGCCTTCGCCCGCACGAGGCCGACGCCCTCGTCGACCAGCTGGCCGAACTGACCCGGGTCGCCTACCGTCAGCTCGACCCGGCCGCCGACACCCCCGGGTTCTCCTTCTACGGCTGGCTGAGCGACCAGCTGGTCGCCCTGGTCGGCGCGCTCCCCGAGGAGTCCCGGCAGCTCGCCAGGGTCCTCGGTCTGCCCGAGGCCTCCCGGCTGCGCGAGATCCTCGCCCGGCACCAGGTCGGCCACCGCGACCCCGTCCTGCTGCACGGCGACCTCAACCCCTGGAACCTGGTGCGCCGCGACGACCGGCTCGCCCTCACCATCATCGACTGGGAGATGGCCCTGGTCGGCGACCCGCTCTACGACCTGGTGCGGCACATGCACCTGACCCCGACCCGGCCGGAGATCCGCGACCGGATGTTCCGCCGCTGGGAGCGCACGCTGGCCCCCGGGTTCACCAAGGACTGGCAGCGGGACTGGCGGGTGTACCGCTGGATCGAGATCGTCCGCTCCGCCTACGTCGACCTGGACCGCCTGGTCACCGGCGCGGGCCTGGACGCGCCGAACGTACGCCGCGCGGTCGACTCGTACGCCATGACCCTGGCCGCCGCCACCGCCTCCCTCGGTCTCACCGCCCGGCACCGGGCCAACCCCTACCTCACCCGCGCCCTCGGCTGACCGCCGCTGCGTAGGCTCGTCCCATGGGTGAGACGGGCCTGCGTGAGCGCAAGAAGCGGCGGATGTACGAGGACGTGTCGGACATCGCCGTGCGGCTGTTCCTGGCGAAGGGGTTCGACGCGGTGTCGGTCGCCGAGGTGGCCGCCGCGGCCGGGATCTCCAAGCCGACGCTGTTCCGGTACTTCCCGGCCAAGGAGGACCTGGTCCTGCACCGGATCGCCGACCACGAGACGGAGGCCGCGCGGCTGGTCGCCGGGGCCGGGTCGCCGGTCGGCGTGCTGCGGGCCCACTTCCTCGACGGCCTGGGGCGCAACGACCCGATCACCGGGCTCAACGACCACCCGCAGGTCCTCGCCTTCCACACCCTGCTCAACAGCACCCCCACCCTGGTCGCCCGGCAGTACGCCTACCTGGAGCGGTCGGAGGCCGCGCTCGCCGAGGCCCTCGGCGGCACCCTGGAGGCCAGGCTGGCGGCCGGCCAGATCATCGCCGTACAGCGGATCCTCGCGCAGGACAACTGGCGGCGGATCGCGGCGGGGGAGCGGGTCGAGGACGTGCGGGAGGACGCGGTGCGGACGGCGGAGCAGGCGTTCGGACGGCTGGAGCGGTCGCTGGCGGCCTCCGGCTGAGTGTCGGTAAAAAATTTAACCCGGTCACGATTTCTCGTTTACGCTGTTCCCCATGGAGCAGGAACTCGACCGCGAACGCGCCTACCACGACAGCTGCCGAACCGCCCTCGCCCGCATGGTCGAGGGCGCCGTCGAGCACGTCGTCACCGGTGAGGACGTCTCCGCGTCCGGTGCCGACGCCGAAGTGCTCGGGTACCGGCTGCGCAGCCGGGCCAAGGAGATGCGCGAGCTCCCGGAAGGACCGCTGTTCTTCGGCAAGCTGGACTTCGAGGCCGGAGAGCACGCGGGGCAGAGCTACCGCATCGGCCGGCTGCGGATCAGCGAGGAGCCGACCGCCCCGCCCCTCGTCGTCGACTGGCGTGCCCCCGTCTCCCGCGCCTTCTACCAGGCCGGCCCCGACGACCCGCAGGGCGTGGCGGTACGGCGCCGGTTCGGCTGGGCGCCCGGCAGCCGCGGCGACTCCGCCGACCTCACGGGGATGGAGGACGAGCGGCTCGGCAAGGGCGAGTCCGGGACCGGCACACTGCTCACCCGGGAGATCGAACGGCCCCGCGTCGGCCCCATGCGCGACATCGCCGCCACCATCCAGCCCGACC
This sequence comes from Streptomyces hyaluromycini, assembly GCF_002217755.1. Classification (GTDB taxonomy): domain Bacteria; phylum Actinomycetota; class Actinomycetes; order Streptomycetales; family Streptomycetaceae; genus Streptomyces; species Streptomyces hyaluromycini. The sequence goes on from NZ_BCFL01000019.1 coordinate 96,396, forward strand.
AGGACGACCTGGTCCGCGCCGGCCTCGCCGACTCCGTCTGCGTCCAGGGCGCCCCGGGCACCGGCAAGACCGCCGTCGGCCTGCACCGCGCCGCCTACCTCCTCTACACCCACCCGCAGCGCATCCGCCGCTCCGGCCTCCTGATCCTCGGCCCCAACCGCACCTTCCTCTCCTACATCTCCGAGGTCCTCCCCGCCCTGGGCGAGACCGGCGTACGGCAGACGACCCTGCGCGAGGAGATCGGCCGCCACCCGGTCACCGGCACCGACCCCGACCGCACCGCCGCGCTCAAGCACGACCCGCGGATGGCCGAGGTCCTGCGCCGCGCCCTGTACGCCCGGGTCCGCACGGACGCCGTCACCCCCCTCTCGCTCTCCGACGGCACGTACACCTGGCGGGTGCCGGCCGGCACTCTGACGGCGATCGTCGAGGGGGTACGGGACGAGGAACCGCCGTACGCCGTCGGACGGGAGCGGGTGCGGGGGCGGGCGATGCGGGCCGTGCAGCTCCAGGCCGAACGGCGGGCGGGCCCGCAGCCCGGCGCCTGGACCCGGCGCCTGGAACGCTCCCGTGCGATGGGCGCCTGCCTCGACACCGTCTGGCCGAAGGTGCGCCCGGAGGAGGTGGTGGCCGAACTCCTCACGGACGGCGGGGTGCTGGCGGCGGCCGCCGAAGGGCTCCTGACCCCCGGCGAACAGCGGGACCTGCGCTGGGCCCGCCCGCCGCGCTCGTACAAGTCCGCCCGCTGGTCGGCCGCCGACCTGGTCCTCCTCGACGAGGTCGCGGGGCTCGTAGAACACCCCGAGGGGTACGGCCACATCGTCGTCGACGAGGCCCAGGACCTGTCTCCCATGGAGTGCAGGGCGATCGCCCGGCGGGCCGTGTTCGGCTCCCTCACCGTCCTCGGCGACCTCGCGCAGGCCACCACGCCCTGGTCGGCGCGGAGCTGGGACGCCGTACTGGGCCACCTGGGCAAGCCGGACGCGGCCGTCGTCCCGCTCACCACCGGCTTCCGCGTCCCGGCGGCGGTCGTGGACCTGACCAACCGGCTGCTGGGGCGCCTGGGTACGGACGTACCCCCGGCCGAGTCGTACCGCGCCGACGGCGAGGTGCGGATCCGCCCGGCCGACGACGTGCACGCGGCGACGGTCACCGCTGTCCGGGAGGCCCTGGCCCACGAGGGTTCGGTGGGGGTCGTGGCGGCGGACGCCCAGGTGAGCGCCGTACGCGAGGCGCTGACGGCCGCCGGCGTCGAACCGGCGGGACCGGACGAGCTGGGCGCGCGGGTGGCCGTGGTCCCGGCGAGCATGGTCAAGGGCCTGGAGTACGACCACGTGGTGGCCGTGGAACCGGCGGCGGTGGCGGAGGGCGAGGAACGGGGGCTGCACCGCCTGTACGTGGTCCTGACGAGAGCGGTGTCCCGGCTGGACGTGGTGCATGCGAGGCCGCTGCCGTTCTAGCTTTCAAGGGGCGCGGGGAACTGCGCGAGCAACCCCCACGCACCCGCAGCCGCCCTGCAACCTTTCCCGGCACTCTCTGCGATGCGATCCTGTCCCCGATGCTTCTCTTCCTGGACATCGACGGAACCCTCATCCCCTTCGGCGCCCCCGCCGACCACCCCTACCGGGTCTACGAGACCGACCACACTCCACCGAACCCCCTGGTCACGCGCATCGACCCCGCCCTCGGCCCCCGCCTGGGAGCCCTCCGCTGCGACCTCGTCTGGGCCACCACCTGGATGGACGACGCCAACGACTGCGTCGCCCCCTGGCTGGGCCTGCCCCCGCTGCCGGTCGTGGAGTGGCCGGACGAGGCCGCGCCGCCGGCCCTGCTGCACTGGAAGACCCGGCCGCTGGTGGCGTGGGCGGGGCCGCGGCCGTTCGTCTGGATCGACGACGAGCTCACCGAGGCCGACCGCGCCTGGGTCGCCGCCCACCACCACGCGCCCGCCCTGCTGCACCGCGTCGACCACGAGTTCGGCCTGACGGAGGCGGACTTCGCGGTGCTGGAGGACTGGCTGGCGGCCCAGCGCTGACGCCTCACACCCGGCGCGGCGCGCTCGCGGTGACGCAGCCCGCGACGGTGTCGGCGAAGACCCGGGCGAGCGGGGAGAGCGCGTCCCACCGGCGCACCGCCCAGCCGACGGTCAGCCCTCGATACGGGCCCGGTGCGCGAGCGGGTCGGCGGTGCGGACGGCCAGTACCCAGGGCAGGTCCACGACAGGGCGCTGCTCGATGCCGCGGACCGGGCTGCCGAGGGTGACCCAGGCGAGGTCGAGGTTGCCCGCGGCGAGGGCGTCGAAGCAGCGGCGGCCGGAGGTCTCCGTCTGGAACTCCAGGCTCACCTTCGGGTAGCGCTGCCGGAAGGCGACGACGGCCTCGGACATGAAGTGCCGTACGGTCGTTCCGCCCGTGGTGACGCGTACCGAGCCGATTGACTGGGGTTGGCGGTACTCGCGATGATCGGCGCAGGGCTTTGGGCGGCCGGGTGCCGACCCGAGCGACGGAAGGAACCCGCCTCGTGTCCGCTTCCCCCGCATCTCCCTTACCTCCCTTACCTCCTGCTGCCTCCGCTCGCGCCGTCGCGCTCCTGCGCGCACTCGGTGCCGCCGAGATCGACCACCCCGGCGGCACACTTCTCGTGCACCTCCAGCGCGTCCAGGAACAACTCGCCGCCTGGGGCGCCCGCCCCGCCCTCCAACTCGCGGGCCTGTGCCACGCGTTCTACGGCACCGACGGCTTCCCCACGGCCCTGCTCCCGCTCGACCGCCGTACCGAACTCGTGGCGGTGATCGGCGCGGAGGCCGAGGCGATCGTGTACCTCTACGCCTCGTGCGACCGGAAGGCCACCTACCCGGCGCTCGCGAACCCCGACGCGGCCTTCCGCGACCGCTTCACCGGACAGGCCCGCGTTCCCGAACCCCGGCTGCGCCGGGACTTCGCCGAGCTGTCCGCCGCCAACGAACTCGATCTGGCCCGCGTCGACCCGTCCTTCCGCGAGAAGTGGGGAGCCCAGCTCCTGGCCCTGTTCACCCGCTTCCGCCCCCTGCTGAGCCGGCCGGCCTGGTCCGCGTGCCGCGCCGTTCTCGCTCCCGAACCCGACGAGCCGGCACGGCGTGCCTGAGCCCGCAAGGCGTGTCTGAGGGCGTCACCTCTAGGGTGTTCATCGTGTTCATCGTGTTCATCGCGGAAGCCCACTGGTCGGCCCGGAGGCGCCATGTCCCTGCAGATGAAACTGGTCGCCATAACGCTCGACTGCCCTGATCCGCCGGCTCTGGCGGCTTTCTATCAGCAGGCCACCGGTCTTGAGCCGCACCCGAAGTCGGACGCCGACTTCGCGGGTCTCAACGGTGAGCACGGACTGTTCATCGGTTTTCAGCGGGTCGACGACTACCGGGCGCCGAAGTGGCCCGGTCAGACCGTTCCCCAGCAACTCCACATCTGCTTCGAGGTCGACGGGGACCTGGCCGAGGCCGAAGCCCGGCTGCTGGAGCTGGGCGCGGGCAGGCCGGATCACCAGCCGCACGGGGACAGGGCACGGGTCCTCACCGATCCGGTCGGTCATCCGTTCTGCATCGTCGCGCGTTGATCGGGGCGGGTCGGCTTGCGAGCCAGGATCTGGATTCCCTGGGACTCGTGCCCGTTCATGGTGGCGACGGTGATGCGGCGGGTGCCGGCGATCTCGAAGTCTGCGAGCAGGGAGGTGAACCAGTCGCTCGGGTGGTGGCGGCAGACCGCGCCGTCGCCGGTCTCGAACACCCCGTAGGTGCCGTGGCGTTCCGCGAACCTGGCATAGCGGTCACGATTGCGTGCGTCGTCCTGGAGCAGCAGGTCGCTGAGGTAGAGCATTCCGCCCGGTCTGAGCACGCGGCTCAGTTCGCCGACCAGCCGTCGCTGTGCGTCGTCGCCGGGTACGCAGGTCAGCACCGCGAAGAGGAGGACCACGTCGACGCTCGCGTCCGGGAGTGCCGGCACCGGCCGCGCGTCCAGTACGGCGAAGCGCATCGTGGGATGCAGGGTGCGTGCCCGGGAGATCATCCCCGCTGAGGTGTCGACGCCGGAGAGGTCGGTGAAGCCCTGCTGTTCGAGGGCGTGCATGGTCCTGCCGTAGCCGCACCCGTAGTCCAGGAGCGCGGCATGCCGGTCGACGCCGTCCAGCCACGGCATGTGCAGTGGGTGCGTGAACGTCTTGGTCGTCGCGGCGGCGTCCCAGTAGGCGGTCCGGCTGTCGGGGTCGGACATGGCGGATACCTCCGTCGCACTCTGGAACAGCCCGGAAACCCGTGGAACCGTACCCTCGTGGGCTGTTACCGTCCCTCTGCCCGCAGTCACCCTGTCAAGGACGTGCCGTTGTACACCAAGTGAGATCCCCCGAGCGCTGATCCGTCGCGCGTCGCACATGTGCCACGCGCTCCTTTTCGCTGCGGTCTTCTCACTGGAACCGGTGTATTTCTGTGTCCAAGAACTGGGTGGTCGTGCCCACTTGCCTGTCGCTGGTCCTCCGCCGTTGCCACAGGTGCGCCTCCGGGTGCTTCCGGGCGAACGGCGAGTTCCGAGCCAACCCGGACCACAAGCCCCTCGACGCCTGCCGGGAGCGGATGACCGTGCGCTCCGTACGGCCCGAGGTCCTGAACCTGCTGTACGGCAACGCCCCCGGCCTGGCAGCCGGGCTGCTTCAGTGCCCGGTCGTACGGCGCCGCGCCGTGGGCGGCTCGGAGCGGACCGGGCGGCCGGCCTGGCAGTCGCCGTACGGCCCGCCGCCGCGCCGGGCGCACCGCGGCCGGTGGGCGCCTGTGCCGGGGGTGGCCTGGTCCCCGTCCGATCTGCGGCGGGGCCACCTGTGCGACCGGTGCGTCTGAGCGGCAAGCTCTCGGGCGACTCCGCTTTCATGCTCAAGCGTTTCATGCTCAAGCGCTGAGCCCTTCCGGCCCGCGGTCTGTCCGGCGGTATCCGATCCGCCGGACAGGCCCGAGCGGCATGCCGGAGCCGGGGCGATGCCGGTCGGCCTGCAAACACGACGGCTACGTGCTCGGCCGCACGGCCGTCTGGGTATGTGTGACTGAGCACGGCGGATAGCCAGATTTTTCACGGTAGTTGGCCTGCCTGTCTGGGGTGCGCCCTTCTTCGGCGTCGTGCTGTGGGCCAAGTTCTGCATGTCCAGTCGGCGATCGCCTGTGTCCTCAGATTGAACTCGTGGAGTCCGCAAGCCAGTGACGGTTCTTGATCGTTGCGGTACGACGTTGTCATGCGGTACGCGCATGGGGGCGGACTGACGACCAACGAACAGTAGAAGCCGTCGCGAGGGATCTGCGGGTGACGACGCAGTCGGTGCGGCGTTGGTGGAGCGGTTGAGCCCGGCGCAGTGGGAGCAGCGGGCGCCGTCAGATGAGCTTGGGCAAGCTGCCCTCCACGGGCAGGTGAATCCAGCCTTCCACTTGAGCCGCGTGTCGCTCATCCTCGCCTGCGGGCAGCACCGTCAGCCCGAGCACCGCGGCCCGAGCCACCAGCGCAGCGACCAAGGCATCGAAGGCGTGCTCATTCTGATCAAAGACGGCCCGCGCTCCCGGGGCGAATCGCAACCACGGGGCGACTGCGAGTAGGCGCTCGATCGACCGGTCGCCCTGCAGCCCCCATACAGCACGTGCACCCGCGGGATAGACCTCTGCGATCCGGCCGGCTCCGCTTCGGTCAACGGGGTGACCGTCAGTTGCGAGTTGGTCGGCAAGGCAAGCCCACCGCCAGGCAGCTGCGCCGAGCTTGTCCATGGAGACCGAGAGCGGCCCGCGCTTCAAGATCCGTCTCACGACCCCGTCCACGAGCCGATCTGTGACCCGCATCCTCGACAACTCGTAATGCGCTACGGGATCACGGTGCCCCGGCCAGCGCTGCTGAGCGGCATGAGCTGCGACGGCCTCGACAAAGGCTTGGGGCCAGCCGAATGGGCAGTCGATCCCCGCGCTGTCCTCCGGCCCGAGTCCGGTAAGCGCCGAAACGATGTCCCCGTCCACGCATCGGGTCCGAGGAGCTTGCACATGTGCCACTCCGTCGGCCCATTCGATCTCCGCCAATGCCGTCTTCGACGGGTTGACGGCGAGATCGATGCCGAGACTACGTCTCTTTCTCATGAGCAGAGTCACAGGTCACTCGTCCGCGTCGCAGCCTTGAGTCGCTTGAGGCTCGTATAGCGCTGGCTTAGGGTCCAGGCCCACGAGCGCCCCGACGCGGCGAGGGTGTCGTTCAGGATCGGACCATCCAACGTGACGGTATCCGGGTCCTCCGGGCCGGACAGCAAAATAACCCCGTTCGAGTCGCCCTCCGACCGGTACTCCTGCTCGATCAGCACACGGATGAGATCCGCGAGAGCGGTGTCCCCCTCCGCGCGGCATCGCTCAGCCTCCTCGGTTGTGAGGAGCACACTGTCGTACCGCTCACGGATCCGCGCAACGACGGGCTGAACGACCCCATCTGCGTAGAACCCGAAGTGCGTCAGGCCGTCCCTGAAGGATCGCCCCGGCTGGCAGACATAGGCTGCGAGGCTCTGGTACTCGGGCCAGGCCGCACGCGCTGCGACAATCACGGTGTCATCGTTGGTGAGCAGACCCTCGGCCTCGTACAGCGCCGCAAGCTCGGACAGCAAGTAGCGCGCCTGCTCGCCCAGAAGCCGACGCGTGTCGCCGACCGCGGCCTCGATGGCCGTTGCAAGATCCCGGAAGGAGAGCCACAGGACCCGGTCTTGCACGTGTGCGTCAACACCATCGAGCTCACCGAACCACACCGGCCGAATAGGGTCCGGGGTCAGCACGAACAACCTGGCGGTGGGGTCGCCCTCCAACTGCTTTGCATGAGACCGCACCTGGCTCCGGCCGTGGCCTTCGCTCTGGTACGCGCCGCGGACTGTCTTGGTCTCGAACCACCATGTGAAGCGCGCCGATATGCGCGCGTCGGGCACCGTCTCACTCACGGTGACCTGGTTCTGGAACGTGACCGTCGGCAGCTCGCCGGCGCCGGCAGTGGCTGTTTCAAGGAGCTCCTGCACGAGAGTCAGGTCGATGCGCTCAAAGACGGCCATCGTGGACGAGGTGACGCGGTTTTCACCCGTCCGGTATGTGGAGAACAAGGGGTTGCGTGACATGGCCGGGAGCGTACAACCCGCCAGTGACATGCGCCTTGGGCAGCTGGTGGTGCAGGTCGAGTTGGGCATCACCTAAGGCCAGTACCCGCAGCGCGTTACAGACGCCAGTAGCGGAAGCGGGGTGAAAACAGCGTGCGCCCCCTGCCTCGCAGCCTCGACCCGCTGCCCGACGAGCCCCTCACCGGGTTCGTCCTTCGGCTCGCCCACAGAACGGGCACCACACCCGGCGAGACAACCGTCCGCAGCGGCTTGGCCCCTCACGACCGCCCTGGCCTGCCCACCTGCCTGCCGCACCCCCAGACAGCACGTCGTCGCGGCGAACGAGTCGATCGCCGCCTCGGTGGCCTCGTTGCGGATCTCCACCTCAGCCGACAGCCCGGCGAACACCTCCTGCCCTGCCTTGATCACGGCATCCTCCGCCTCCCAGGACAGGCCGGTGCAGTCGAAGTAGAAGATGTCGTAGTCCTTGATGCCGCTGGTCGGAGGCCTGCCGGTGACCACGTTCCACACCGTCTGGAACAGGCAGCCCGCGGTCACATACCAGCCGGGCAGCTCCACGTCGCCGCCCTGGTCAGCACGTCGGTCAGGACCTCGTTCTGGGAGAGAACGGACCGCAAGCCATCGAGTTGCTCAACGAGCGGAAGTCGACCAAGCATCCGTACTCCGTATCACGATCAGCCGCTCTCACAAGGCGCGTTGGCCGCAAGCAGGCGTCCCAGCCCGCGAGGCGGGCAAGGTCAGGACTGCGGGGTCCGGAACGCGAGATACCGGCCGAAGGCTTCGTGGCTGTCGGCGGTGAAGCGCCACTCCAGCAGGGCCGACCGCAGTTCCGGCTCGGTCAGCCGGCCATGCCAGGCGACCTCATCGGGATCGGCGGCCACGGTGTCCGGCATCACGGCTTCGTGCCCGCCGAGCCAGTGAGGGCTCAAACCGCTGCGGTTGAGGAACGTGAACAGCAAGCGCGGCAGTACACGAATGCCCAGCTCTTCGGCCAGCTCCTGCGCGGCGGCCTGTTCGCAGGACTCGCCGACATCCACGGCGCCACCGGCCACGACCTCATAGAGCCCGGGGAAGCGCGACAGCTGCTCCGACCGCCGATGGACGAGGATCCGCCCACGCGCATCACGACACACCGTCACGGCGACCCGGGGCAGCCAACCCTCCCGGATGGCCTGCCGGCGGCTGACCATCACCCCCAGCACACGATCTTGATCGTCGACACGCTCCACCAGTTCCTCCACGACGGACACCCTGGCAGAGCCCACCGACAGCGCCGCTTCCCGGCGCCTCACGGAACCGGACCAAGAGCACCTGCGCAAGGAGGCGGGACCCGGATGACGTCAGGTGTCGTGCAGATACGACACCTGTCGTGCTCAGGCTCGGCTGTCCGGGTATGGTGCGGCACACTTTTGCAAGCGGGTGCTTGCAATTGTTAGCGGGGTTGGGGCACTGTGGAGGCATGGCATCGCTGAACGTCGGCAATCTCGGTGAGTATCTGCGTGAACAGCGGCGCAACGCGCAGCTGTCGCTCAGGCAGCTCGCCGATGCCGCCGGGGTGTCCAATCCGTACCTGAGCCAGATCGAGCGCGGGCTGCGCAAGCCGAGCGCGGAGGTGCTGCAGCAGGTCGCCAAGGCCCTGCGGATCTCCGCCGAGACGCTGTACGTCCGCGCCGGAATCCTCGACGCCGAGCGGGATCTGAACGAGGTGGAGACCCGTGCGGTCATCCTCGCCGACCCCACCCTCGACGAGCGGCAGAAGCAGGTGCTGCTGCAGATCTACGAGTCGTTCAGGAAAGAGAACGGCTTCGGGTCGGGCGAGGAGCGCGCGAGCGACACGGACACCCCCGGCGCCAAGGGCGACGCCGGCGGCGACACCGGCGACAGTGACGCCGACGACAGCGAGACCGATCCGCGGCGGACGGCCGGATGAGCCGGCCAAGCGCGCCGGCCGCCGCGCCGCGGACCACAAAACCCTCAACCGAACTTTAATACGGGAGGACCATCACCATGGCCATCACCGACGACCTGCGCAAGACCCTCAGCGACCCGACTCCGCTCTACTTCGCCGCCGGCACCGCCGACCTGGCCCTCCAGCAGGCCAAGAAGGTCCCCGGCCTGGTCGAGCAGCTGCGCGCCGAGGCCCCGGCCCGCATCGAGGCGGTCCGCCACACCGACCCGAAGGCCGTGCAGGAGAAGGCCGCCGCCCGCGCCAAGGAAGCCGGTGCCAAGGCCAAGGAGGCCGGTGCCAAGGCCAAGGAGGCGCAGGTCAACCTCCAGTCCAAGGTCAACGACTTCATCGTCTCCCTCGACGGCGACCTCAAGAAGCTCGGCGAGTCCGCCCAGGACTTCGCCCTGCGCGGGGTCGGCGTGGCCGCCGAGTACGCGGTCAAGGCCCGTGAGACCTACGAGAAGGTCGCCGAGCACGGCGAGCAGGCCGTGAAGACCTGGCGCGGCGAGGCCGCCGACGAGATCGAGGACCTGGCCATCGCCGTCGAGGGCAAGCCCGAGCCGGTCGTGGTCAAGGAAGAGGAGAAGAAGGCGGAGGAGCCGAAGGCCGCCGAGGCCAAGCCGGCCGCGGTGAAGAAGGCCCCGGCCGCCAAGAAGACCCCGGCCCCCCGCAAGGCCACCCCGGTCAGGAAGACCACCCCGCCGGCCAAGTGACCGGCGTGCGCGTCAGGAGAACGTACGGACCGGGCACCTTGAGGGTGCCCGGTCCGTTCTACGGGTACGGTGGCCGCGTAGGGATCGGGAGAGAGCGGGCGGTGGCAGCATGCTGATGTTGGGGTTCGCAGGGTTCCTGGGACTGTTGAAGATCGTCCTGATGGCCCTGGCCGCGTTCGGGCTGGTCGACGCCGTGTTCCGGCGTGAGGACGCCTTCCGCGCGGCCGACAAGCAGAACAAGATGTTCTGGCTGATCATCCTGGCCATCGCCCTGGTCGTCAGCTACCTCTTCTCGATCCTCTCCATCCTCCCGATCGCGGGCCTGGTGGCGAGCATCGTCTACCTCGTCGACGTCCGGCCCGCGGTCAAACAGGCGTCGGGCGGTGGCGGCGGCTGGCGAGGCCGCCGCGGCGGAAGCAGCAGCGACGGCCCGTACGGCCCGTACAACGGCGGCCGCTGAGAAACGTCCTGGCGGCAGCGCCCCGTAAGGGGCGCGGGGAACTGCGCGACAAGCCACGAAGCACCCGCAGACGGCTGACGACCGGGACCGCCTACGGCGAGGAGCCGATCAGACCCCCCGGTCCAGCAGCACCACGGCCACGTCATCCGTCAGCTCGCCCCCATTGAGCTGCCGCACCTCATTCACCGCCGCCCGCAACAACGCCTCCCCGGTCAGGCCGGAGGCCAGCTGCCGACGGACCATCTCGACCATCCCCTCCTGCCCCAGCCGCTCCCCGCCCAAGCCCACCCGGCCCTCGATCAGGCCGTCGGTGTAGAGCATCAGGCTCCACTCGGCGCCCAGCTCCACCTGCATCCGCGGCCAGCGGGCACCCTTCAGCAGCCCCAGCGCCGGGCCGTTGTTCTCGTACGGCAGCAGTTCGGCGGGCCGCCCGGGCCGGGCCACCAGCGGCGCCGGATGACCGGCCAGGCACAGCCCGGCCCGGCGCCCGTCCGGCGCTATGTCGACGGTGCAGAGCGTCGCGAAGATCTCCTCGTCGGAGCGCTCGTGCTCCAGTACCTCCTGCAGCGTGCCCAGCAGCTCGTCGCCGCTCAGCCCCGCCAGGGTCAGCGCCCGCCAGGCGATCCGCAGCTCCACGCCGAGCGCGGCCTCGTCCGGGCCGTGCCCGCAGACGTCACCGATCATCGCGTGCACGGTCCCGTCGGGCGTGCGCACGGTGTCGTAGAAGTCACCGCCGAGCAGCGCACGGGAGCGGCCGGGGCGGTAGCGGGCGGCGAAGCGCAGCGCGGAACCCTCCAGCAGAGGTGTGGGCAGCAGGCCCCGCTCAAGACGGCGGTTCTCCTGCGCCCGCAGCCGCCCCTCCGCGAGCTTCCGCTCGGTCGTGAGGGAACGTTTGCGCTCGACGGCGTACCGGATGGCACGGCTCAGCAGCCGTCCGTCCAGTTCGTCCCGGAAGAGGTAGTCCTGCGCGCCGACGCGCACGGCCTCGGTGCCGCGCTCGGTGTCACCGGAGGCGGTGAGCGCGAGCACGGCGTGCCGGGGCGCGAGCTCCAGGACGTGCTTGAGCACGGCGAGCTCGCCCTCCGCGTCCTTGCCGCCCGGCGCCGGCAGCGCCAGGTCCAGCAGGATGCAGTGGACGTCGTCGGTCAGCAGCCGCTCGGCCTCGGTGAGGTTGCGCGCGGTGCGGACGCGGATCGAGGTGCCGGACGCGTCCCGCAATTCGGGCAGCACCGGCGAACCGGCCGGATCGTCCTCGATCAGCAGCAGGGTGAGAGTGGTGCCGCCGGCGTTCTGGGCGACGGCTTCCGTGCGGTTGGCCTCTTCCTTGAGGGGGCCGCCGTCCTGTGCGGGCGCGGCGGCCGGCGCCTGACCACTCTCCACGGCCGGGATCGCTCTCTGCCGCGGTACGGGTACGGGCATCGTGTTGGGTTCCTTCCCTCCCCCCGAGGGCATGGCGGGGCGAGGGACCTCGACCCACCCGACGGGGACCATAGCGGTACTGGCCGCCACAACGGAATGGTGTGAGCCGCGTCGCTCTGTCTCAGGCCTCTGTCATATGCCGCGTGCCATACCGCAGTTGGGTAAGAGGGGCGCCAGGAGGGGATGACGAAGGTCACGTGCCGCCTGAGTTTGAGCGGGCGTTGGCGTGCACTGGGTCACATGGCGCAACTCACGAAAGGGACATCACACTCAAACTCGACTGTGATGCTCAGGCGTCCGGCCGTACCACCCCGAGGATCGGCATCGAACCCGCGCCGCCGATCGACACCGTCCGCCCCGGGCGCGGGGCCTGGATGATCGCGCCGTCCCCGATGTACATCGCGACATGGCTGGCGTCGTCGTAGTAGATGATCAGGTCGCCGGGGCGCATGTCCTTGACGTCGATGTGCCTGAGCTGCTTCCACTGCTCCTCGGAGGTGCGCGGGATCGGCTGCCCGGCGCTCGCCCAGGCCTGCGAGGTCAGCCCGGAGCAGTCGTAGGAGTCCGGGCCCTCCGCGCCCCATACGTACGGCTTGCCGAGCTGGGCGGTGGCGAACGCGACCGCCTTCTTGCCCGCGGCCGACGCCTTCGTGTGGATCTCGTCGAGTATCCCGGTGTCCAGCCAGGCGGTCTGCGCCTTGTAGGCGGCCTCCCGCTCCAGCTCGGCGAGACGCTCCTTCTGCTTCTTCTCCAGCGTCGACTGGAGCTTCTCCGCGGCGGCGATCCGCTGCTTGATCTTCTTCTTCGCGGCGGCCTTCGCCTTGCGGCCGGCCTCCAGCCTGTTCCACTGGTCGGCCGCGTCCGCCGCGTACTGCTTCAAGTCCTGCTGGGTCTGGGTCAGTTCCCTGATCAGGCCCTTGGTGGCCCGCTCGCCCTGGAGCACCCGCCCGGCCCCGTCCAGGAACTCGGAGGGGCTGTCGCTCAGTATCAGCTGGGCGGTGTCCGGCAGCCCGCCGGTGCGGTACTGGGCGGCGGCCGCCCGGCCCGCCCGCTCCTTCAACTCGTCGAGCTTCTGCTGCCCCTCGACGATCTTCTTGGCCAGGCCGACGATCTCGGCGGACTGCTTCTGGGCCGCCTCCTCGGCGGCGTTGTACGCGTCGGTGGCGACGGCCGCGTCGTGGTAGAGGCCGTCCAGCTTCTCGCGTACGGCCTCAAGGTCCTTGTCCGGCGGAAGGGTCACGGAGGCGCCGGCCGAGGCCGAGGCGCTGGGGGAGGGGGAGGTGGTCGGGCTGGGTGCTGCGAACGCCGTGCCGGGTGCCGCCAGCACCGTCACCGCGCAGACCACGGTCACCGCCGTCGCCAGGATCCCGCGCCCACTCGGCCGGACGGTGTGCTTGTCCGGTCCCATGACCCGACCCCCCAAAAAAACTGATTAACCGTCAGTAACTTACGGTACGTGGAGGATCGTGCCACGTAGTGCCGCAAAGTGACAGAGGTGCGACAGAGGTAACGGCAGGCGGGTTCCTCCCCGGTTTCCCCCCGAGCATGACGATCTTCCCGTCTTTGTGACGAACGACTCATCGAGATCGTTCCCGGCCCGCCGCCCCGTCAGTCCGAGGGCGCCAACGCCTCCCATGCCACCGTCACTTCGCCCTGCCGCCAGCGCGCCGCCGGGTCCGTCACCGGCCAGTCGGCCGTCAGATCACGGATCGCCCGGATCCACCGCTGCCGGGCGCCGTACGACGCGTAGGGCGCGGCCGCCGCCCACGCGCGGTCGAAGTCCCGCAGGAACGCGTGCACCGGTTCGCCCGGCACATTGCGGTGGATCAGCGCCTTCGGCAGCCGTTCGGCGAGGTCCGAGGGCCGCTCCAGGGACCCGAGCCGGGTCGCGAAGGTCACCGTCCGCGGCCCCTCCGCCCCGAGCGCGACCCACACGTGCCGCCGCCCGATCTCGTCACAGGTCCCCTCCACCAGCAGCCCGCCGGGCGCGAGCCGCCCGCACAGCCGCTGCCACACGTCGGCGACCTCGCTCTCGTCGTACTGCCGCAGCACGTTGGCCGCGCGGATGAGCAACGGCCGCGCGGAGAGGGGAATCTCGAACCCGCCGTGCCGGAAGGCGAGTCCCTCGCGCTCGTACGGCCTGGCGGCGGCGACCCGCGCGGGCTCGATCTCGACCCCGACGACACGCGCGCGTGGAGCGACGGTACGGAGCCGGCCGAGCAGTTCGACGGCGGTCCAGGGGGCGGCGCCGTAACCGAGGTCGACGGCGACGGGGTCGACGGCCCGACGCAACGCGCCACCGTGCACGGCGGCGATCCACCGGTCCATACGGCGCAGGCGATTGGGATTGGTGGTCCCGCGCGTCACCGTTCCCACGATGGGGGTCCCCCCGCTCGGGCGAAGCCGAGAGTGGGGGAGGGAGGCGGCGCGGGCATTCATGCCTAAGAGGGTAAAGCGCCCTGAAGTGAGGCGCCCCGTAGGGGCGCGGGGAACTGCGCGCTCAACCCCCACCCACCCGCACCCGACCCCACAACCGCACCACCCCTACGCACCCCACCCTCGAACGGTTGAGCGACAGCAGGCAATGTGTCGGCAAAATCGCCCTCCCCCGGAATGGGAATCCTCTCCTCCGCGTTGCAGTCCCCTGGAGGGCCCTCGACGTCCTCCCACCGGCATGCCCGCACAAAGGAGGACCGCCACGTGAGCCAGTACGTCAGCAGGCTCGGGCGCCGCTCCCCGTCGGCTGCCACCCGGCTCCTCCGGAGCCGCAGGCCCCGCCGCGTCGCGATGCTCTCCGTGCACACCTCACCGCTCCACCAGCCCGGCACCGGCGACGCCGGCGGCATGAACGTCTACATCGTGGAGCTCGCGCAGCGCCTCGCCGCGATCAACATCGAGGTCGAGATCTTCACCCGGGCCACCTCCGGCGGCCTCCCGCACACCGTGGAGCTCGCCCCCGGCGTCCTCGTCCGGCACATCGACGCCGGCCCCTACGAGGGCCTCGCCAAGGAGGACCTCCCCGCCCAGCTGTGCGCCTTCACGCACGGCGTGATGCAGGCCTGGGCCGGCCATCGCCCCGGCTACTACGACCTCGTCCACTCGCACTACTGGCTCTCCGGCCACGTCGGCTGGCTCGCCGCCCAGCGCTGGGGCGTCCCCCTGGTGCACGCCATGCACACCATGGCCAAGGTCAAGAACGCCAACCTGGCCGACGGCGACACCCCCGAACCCGCCGCCCGGGTCATCGGCGAGACCCAGATCGTGGCCGCCGCCGACCGCCTCATCGCGAACACCTCCGAAGAGGCCGACGAACTGGTACGCCACTACAGCGCCGACCCCGCCAAGGTCGCCGTCGTCCACCCCGGCGTGAACCTCGACCGGTTCCGCCCCGCCGACGGCCGCGCCGCCGCCCGCGCCCGCCTCGGCCTCCCGCAGGACGCCCTGATCCCGCTGTTCGCGGGCCGCATCCAGCCCCTCAAGGCCCCCGACGTGCTGCTCCGGGCCGTGGCCGTCCTCCTCGACGAGCGCCCCGAACTCCGGTCCCGGATCGTCGTACCGATCGTCGGCGGCCCCAGCGGCAGCGGTCTCGCCAAGCCGGAGGGCCTGCAGAAGCTGGCCGCGCGGCTCGGTGTCGCGGATGTCGTCCGGTTCCGCCCGCCGGTCGGCCAGGAGCAGCTCGCGGACTGGTTCCGGGCGGCCTCCGTCCTGGTCATGCCCTCCTACAGCGAGTCCTTCGGCCTGGTGGCGATAGAGGCCCAGGCGGCCGGCACCCCCGTCCTCGCCGCCTCGGTCGGCGGCCTCCCGGTGGCCGTACGGGACGGCGAGACCGGCTTCCTGGTGTGCGGTCACGATCCGGCGGACTACGCGCGCGTGCTGCGCCGTTTCGCCGACGACGCGTCTTTGGCGGACCGTTTCGGCAGCGCCGCCGCCCGGCACGCCCAGTGCTTCGGCTGGGACACGGCGGCCGCCGCCACCGCCGACGTCTACCTGGCCGCGACCCAGTCGCACCGCCGTCGCGTACGCTCGGCCCATGGGTGATGCTTCACAGGAACGGCAGGCCGCGCAGGTCATCGAGGGTGTCCTGAAGGACGCCGAACTGGAGTGGGAGAGCCCCGAGTCCGGCACCTACGTCGTACAGCTCCCCGGCACCCGCAAGCTGAAGACGACCGTCTCCCTCCTCATCGGCCGCCACTCCCTCTCCCTGAACGCCTTCGTCATCCGGCACCCGGACGAGAACGAACCGGCCGTCCACCGCTGGCTCCTGGAGCGCAACCTCAAGCTGTACGGCGTGAGTTACGCCGTCGACCGCCTCGGCGACATCTACCTCACCGGGCGGCTCTCGCTCGCCTCCGTCACCGCGGACGAGGTCGACCGCCTCCTGGGCCAGGTCCTGGAGGCCGCGGACGGCGCCTTCAACACCCTCCTGGAGCTCGGCTTCGCCGCCGCGATCCGCAAGGAGTACGCGTGGCGGGTGTCCCGGGGCGAGTCGACGCGGAATCTGGACGCGTTCACCCATCTGATCGAACGCCCCACTGACTGAGTACAGGTCCGTACCTGACCTGAATAACCCCTGCACGACTCTTTCGGGGCGCGGGGGCGCCATGGCATGCTCGCGGCCGACGTGGATATGAACGTCGTTCACAACCATGAAAGCCGCAACCGTGAAAGCCGCCATGGGAAGGACGTACGGAATGAGCACCACGCACCATGACCACGACCACGGCATGACCAGACGGAGCCTCCTCGCCGGTGCCACCGCGGTGGCCGCGACAGCGGTGGCCGCGACCGCCGGGGCCGGTGGCACGGCCCGCGCGTCGGACGCCGAAGTCCCCTCCCTCTGGCGGGAGTTCACCCGCACCCCCTTCACTCACCCGCAGATCCCCTACATCGGCCGGGCCGGAGCGGCCCGCATCCGCCGCCTCCCCGTCGTGGCCGACGTCCGCGCGTACGGCGCCGTGGCCGACGGCGTCACCGACTGCGCCCCCGCGATCAACCGTGCCATCGCCGCTGCCGGAAGGGCCGGCGGTGGCACGGTCACCATCCCGCCCGGCACCTTCCGCATCGACGGCATGGTCCTGATCGGCCACGACAACGTGGTGCTGCGCGGCGCCGGCAGCGGCCGTACCACGCTGTACGCGACGAAGAGCCTCACCGAGCTGATCGGCCCGTACGGCTCCCGCTACGGCGGCACGAAGTCGGCGTGGTCCTGGGCGGGCGGGCTCATCTGGCTGGCGCCGGAGTCCCGTTGGGACTCCCTGGTCGCGGCGATCAAGGCGCAGGCCTGGCCCTTCGAGGGCTGGACGGGCAACAAGCGGGACGAGTGGGAGCAGCTGACGCCCGTCGAACCGGCCCGCCAGGGCGACCGGA
The DNA here is from genome assembly GCF_002217755.1 of Streptomyces hyaluromycini. GTDB lineage: Bacteria > Actinomycetota > Actinomycetes > Streptomycetales > Streptomycetaceae > Streptomyces > Streptomyces hyaluromycini. Next base: position 113,434 of record NZ_BCFL01000019.1, read on the forward strand.
CGGTCACCGTCACCGACCCCTCCCGGCTGCGCCCCGGCCGCCTGGTCCTGCTCCGGGTCGCCGACGACACCGCCCACACCCTCCTCCAGCACATGTCCGGCGGCGGCCCGGGCCCGGCGTCGTACTACTGGGAGGACAAGACCAAGCTGCTGTCGTACGTCCCCTACGAGTGGCCCGTCCGGGTCACGGCGGTGCGCGGCCGCAGGGTGACGCTGGAACGGCCCCTCCCGGTCGACCTGCGGCCCGAGTGGAACCCCCTGTTCACCACCCACGTCCGGGAACTGACCGGATCCGGCGTCGAGGGCCTCACCCTCGACGTCATGGAGACCCCGCAGTCCCCGCACCTCCTCGACAAGGGCTACAACGGGGTCGTCCTGCAGTGCGCGTACGACTGCTGGGTGGACGACGTCACCGTCCGCAACGTCGACAACGGCTTCGGCCTGGTCGCCGCCTCCGCCTGCACCCTGCGCCGCACCCGGGTCGGCGGCCGGGGCGAGCACCACCCCTACTTCTGCCGCGAGGGCTCGCACGACAACCTGATCGAGGACTTCACGGTCGAACAGCGCACGGTCCCGGCCCCCGCCGACACCCAACTCCACGGCATCAACGTCGAAGGCCTGTCCTCCTACAACGTCTGGTCGCGCGGCGAGATGCAGATGGGCACCTTCGACTCGCACCGCGGCCTGCCGTTCGCCAATGTCCGCACCGACATCACCGTGGACAACAACGGCCGGCACGGCGGCGACGCCAACGCCGGGCCGCTGTTCGGCGCCCGCTTCACCCACTGGAACGTTCGAGTGACCAACGGCCGCGCGGGCCTGGTGAGACTGGACGGACTCGCCCCGTACTCCGCCACGGTCGGCCTCAACACGGTCACCGAGTTCGACCAGATCGACGTACCGGACTTCACCGGCGACCTGAACTCCCGCCTGGAGCTGTACGGCACCTGGGACGCGGTACGGCCGCGGAACCTGTACGAGGCGCAGCGGAGGCTCTAAGCGGGGCCGACCAAGTCCGCTACGGTTCGGCAGCGCCCCTTCGGGGCGCTGGGGGTACCCCCGGCCGAAGGCTGGGGGAGGAACTGCGCGACCAGCCACGACGGCGCCGCAGTCGACCGACGGCATATCGCGGCACTTCCCGCGGAGCGCTCAGGCATCCTTGAGGGGCCTCGAACTGAGGTCCGTCCGGCTGCTGTTAGCCTGCCGTAGCCCGGGGTCTTACCCGGCATTTACCTTCTCTCTCGTCAACGAAGAGGTTGTGCATGCGCGCAGGCAGATCATCCGGCTCGGCGGTGGTGCTCGCGGGGGCGCTGGCCCTGGGGGCCTTCGCGGCACCGTCCGCGGCGGCGGCCGACACCGGGATCACGGTGACCGACATGGTCGTGAACAAGGGCAAGCCCATCGTGGTGGGCACCTCCGCGACGGTGAAGCCCGGCTTCACCTTCCGCATGACCTGGCCGTCCGGCGTCAAGCTCTTCGACGCGCAGGTGCTCCCGTTCCTGTACCACGACACCACGGCCGCCAAGGGCGACGCGGACGGCGGTATCTACCTCAGCTCCGTCGGCTGTGGCGACAACGGCTCCCAGCCCGCCGACTGCGGCGGCCAGTTCTACATCGAGCCGCGCTACACCCTGGACTCCAACAACGACGCGACGACCTGGAAGATCGCGGCCGGCGCCAAGATCTGGGGCTCGGACGACAAGCTCAAGAGCCAGGAGATCCTGACCGGCCTCGGCACCGTGCAGGTCCTGCGCGCGGCCAGGGTCACGGCCAACGCCACCCCGGAGCCGGTCGCCAAGGGCAAGACGCTCACCGTGAAGGGCGCGGTCACGCGCGCGGACTGGGTGAAGCACAAGTACGTCGGCTTCGGCGGCAAGTCGGCCAAGCTGCAGTTCCGCGCGAAGGGCAGCAGCACCTACACGACGCTGAAGATCGTGAAGGCCGACTTCGCCGGCGCCCTGAAGACCACGGTCAAGGCGTCCGCCGACGGCTACTACCGGTGGACCTTCGGCGCCACGGCCACCACGGGCGGCGCGACCTCCGCCGGCGACTACGTCGACGTCAGGTGAGGGACCGCGCGCCGGCACTCGGGCTGGCGTTGGGGCCGGCGCTGTCGCGATAGCGCCCCGGGGTCACCCCCACCAGTTTCCTGAAGTGCCGGGTGAGATGGGCCTGGTCGTAGAAGCCGGTGGTGGTGGCCGTCTCGCCGGGCGGTACGCCGTCGAGCAGCAGCCGGCGGGCCCGGCCGACCCGGCGGGACATCAGGTACTGGTGCGGGGCGATGCCGTAGGCGCCGCTGAACGCCCGTACGAGGTGGGCCGGGTGGGCGTGCAGCAGACGCGCGGCCTCCTCCAGGGCGAGCCCGTCGGCGACGCGCTCGTCCAGGAGTTCGCGCAGGGAACGGGCGAGGGCCGGGCCGGGAGGCCTTTCCGGCCTCTCGGTCACGAGCCGGGGGCGGAGCAGGCCCCGCAGCCGCTCGCCGATGAGGGTGAGCCGGCTCTCGGCCTCCAGTTCGTCGCCGGGGCGGGCGAGGGCGGAGTGCAGCTGCCCGACCCGCCGCCGCAGCAGCGGATCCCGCAGGTCGGGCCCGTCGACGGCGGCGCCGATGAGGTCCTCCCCGAGGAGGGTCCCGTCCAGGTACACCACGCGCTTGCGGAAGCCGCCCGCGGTGGCCGGGGAGCCGTTGTGCGGGACATGCGGGGGCAGCAGGGACACGGTGTCGCCCGGGGTGCCGTGCTCATGCCGTTCGAGGTCGTACCGTACGGCGCCGTCGTCCACGATGAGCAGCGTCCAGGCGTCATGGACGTGCATCGGATACGCGTACTCGGTGAAGTGCGCGTGGAAGACCTCGGTGACGCCCGGGACAGCGGGGCGCCAGGCGGTGACTTCCTGGGGGGCGGACTGCCGGGCGGCCATGCAAAGAACGTACAAGACCCGGATGGACGACGCCCGGCAGTCTCGGGGCATGAGCACTTTCGACACGAAGATCGCCGTGCTGCTGCGGGAGGACCTGGAGCCCTGGCAGCGCCTCAACGTCACCGCGTTCCTGGTCAGCGGCCTGGGCGCGACGCTCCCCGAGGTGGTCGGGGAGCCGTACGAGGACGCCGACGAGGTGGCGTACCTGCCGATGTTCCGGCAGCCGGTGCTGGTCTTCGAGGGCACGAAGGAGACCCTGAAGGCGGCGCACGAGCGGGCGCTGAGCCGAGCCCTGCCCCGGGCCGTCTTCACCGCCGACCTGTTCTCGACCGGCAACGACCGCGACAACCGCGCGGCGGTACGTGCCGTGCCGACGGCGGAGCTGGATCTGGTGGGGCTGGCGGTCTACGGGCCGCGGAACGGGGTGGACAAGGTGCTGAAGGGGGCGCGGATGCATCCGTGAGACCCCGGGGTCGACTGGGCCGACCGAAGGAATCGTGTGGCGCGACCGGGTGATCGGATCATTTAATCTGATCAACTTCTTCTCGGATGTCGCATCTCAGAGTCATGCGATACATCCGATTCTCCAGTGTGGCCGCGGTAGCGGCGGCGATCGTCACGTGCGTGACGGGCGGACCGGCGGCCGCCGGCGACAACGACCCGTCGACGCCGGTCCCCTGCTACACGGCAGCGCTGACGAACGCCATCAGCAGCGCCTCGTCGGGGGACACCCTGTCCCTCGCCCGCAACTGCACCTACCACCTGACCACCCCCTTCAGCACCGGTGAAGGTCTGCCGACCATCTCCCAGCCCCTCACGATCAAGGGCAACGGTGCGACGATCGTCCGCGACGGGAACGCGACCCCCGAGTTCCGGATCTTCCATGTCCTCGCCGGCGGCAACCTGCGCCTGCAGGACCTCACCGTCCGCGGCGGCAACGCCACCATCGCCACCGGTACCGGCAACGGCGGGGGCATCCTCGTCGACAGCAACGGCAAGCTCACGCTGGTGAAAGTCGACGTGATCGACAACACCGCCTCTCTCAACGGCGGCGGTGTGGCGCTGTCCACGAACGCCACGGCGAACATCCGACGCAGCTGGGTGGCGTTCAACAACGCGCTCAACGGCGCTGGGCTGTACAGCCAGGGGACGTTGACCGTGGACAACTCCGAGATCGGCCGCAACCACGCCCGGGCTCTCGGTGGCGGACTGCTCCAGAACGGCAGCATCGCCTTCATCCACGCGAGCATCATCAGCCGCAACACCGCGAACGACGGCGGTGGCGGTGTCGTCAACACCGGCGGCGCGTCGACGACGATCAGCGAAAGCAAGATCGCGAACAACACGACCTCCGGTGCCCAGGGGGGTGGGATCGTGAACGCGGGGGCGACGCTGACGCTGGAGAAGTCGGAAGTCAGCGGCAACGTCGTCGGAGGCCCGGGGGGCGACGGCGGCGGCATCTACAACTCCAACGTGGGTGCGGTGACCGGCACGCTCTACATCAAGGGCAGCAAGGTCATCCGCAACAGTGCGAACGGCCCGAACGCCGGCGCGAACCTGTCCCAGGCCGGCGGCATCTTCAACGACTTCGGCTCGGTCACGCTCGACCACAGCTCCGTCCGCAACAACGCCTCCACGTCGGCGCCCGGCGGCCTCCGCACGAACGTCCCGATCACGCTCACGGACTCCACCATCACCCACAACATCCCGACGAACTGCGTCCCGTTCCCGATCACGGGCTGCACGGACTGACCCGTCCCGGCAGCCGGGCCCCCGCCCTCGGTCTTCGAGGGCGGGGGCCCGCGCCGCGCTCAGGCCGCCCGCACCCCGGCCCCGGCGTCCGCACTCGCCGGAGCGGCGGCGGCAGGGCGTTCCACCGGCAGCCGTCGCATCAGCACCCCGTACCCGAGGGCCGCCGCCGTCCCCACCACCGCGCACACCCCCCACAGCCACCGCGCCCCGAACCGGTCGATGACGACCCCGGACATCAGCGGTGCGACGAGCGCGGCGGCGGACCAGGACAGCGTGTACATCCCCTGGTACCTGCCCCTCCCGTGCACCGGCGAGAGCCGCACCACCAGCCCCGTCTGGGTCGGCGCGTTGACGATCTCGGCGAGCGTCCACACGCACACGGTGAGCGCGAACACCCCGACCGACCCGGCGAAGGCGGTGAGCCCGAACCCGTACCCCGCGAGGAGGGACGAGACGACGAGCAGGGACCGCGCATCCCGGTGCTGGATGACCCGGGTCACCGGGATCTGGAGCACCACGATGAGCAGCCCGTTCACGGCGATGGCCATCCCGTAGTCGGCGGGCGAGAACCCGGCCTCGCCCATCGCCACCGGCAGCCCGACCGACCCCTGCTGGAAGATCAGGGCGACGAGGAACGACAGCCCGACGACGCCCATGTACCGCCCGTCGCGCACCACGGTCAGAAGGCTGACCTCGCCGTCCTCGGCGACCTCCGCGGCGGCGCGCTCGGGCCGCGACTCGGGCAGCCGGAGGAAGACGAGGACGGCGCAGACGGCGGTCATCCCCGCCTCGATCAGGAACCCGGCGCGGTAGCTGACCTCGGCGATGAACCCGGCCCCCATGGACGACACGGCGAAGCCGAGATTGATGGCCCAGTAGTTCAGCGAGAACGCCCGTACCCGGTCCTCGGGCCGCACGATGTCGGCCATCATGGCCTGCACGGCCGGCCGGGAGGCGTTGGAGGCCACGCCGACGAGGAAGGCGACGGCCGCGATGGCCACCGGATCCCGGACGAACCCGAGCAGCGCGACGGCCGCGGCGGTGGAGCCCTGGGCGACGAGCAGGGTCGGCCGCCGCCCCAGCCGGTCGGCCATCACCCCGCCCGCCAGCGAGGACACGACCCCGCCCAGCCCGTGCAGGGAGGCGACGAGCCCGGCGTACGAGGCGCTGTACCCGCGGTCGAGGGTCAGGTAGAGCGCCATGTACGTGGCTACGAACGCCCCCAGCCGGTTGACGAGGGTGCTGGTCCACAGCCACCAGAACTCCCGGGGCAGACCGGAGACGGTCTCTCGGACGGCGCGTCGCAGCGCGACGGACGGCATGGTTCCCCCAAGGCGAGACGTAAGAGGCGCATGGACTCTGCGGAACTTACTTCTGCGACGCTCGCCTGAGCCACTCAATTAACAAATGCAGTCAACTGTCCGCCCTCTGGGACGCTCCACGGGCGCCCGCACCCCGCCCCGAATACGTGGATTACGCTCTGACCCATGGCCGACGCACCGTACAAGCTGATCCTCCTCCGTCACGGCGAGAGCGAGTGGAACGCGAAGAACCTGTTCACCGGCTGGGTGGACGTCAACCTCAACGAGAAGGGCGAGAAGGAGGCAGTCCGCGGCGGTGAGCTCCTGAAGGACGCCGACCTCCTCCCCGACGTGGTCCACACGTCCCTCCAGAAGCGGGCGATCCGCACCGCGCAGCTGGCCCTCGAAGCGGCCGACCGCCACTGGATCCCGGTCCACCGCAGCTGGCGCCTGAACGAGCGCCACTACGGCGCCCTCCAGGGCAAGGACAAGGCGGCGACGCTGGCCGAGTTCGGCGAGGAGCAGTTCATGCTCTGGCGCCGCTCGTACGACACCCCGCCCCCGCCGCTCGCCGACGACTCCGAGTTCTCCCAGTCCGCGGACCCCCGCTACGCCTCCATCCCCCCGGAGCTGCGCCCCCGCACGGAGTGCCTCAAGGACGTCGTCGTCCGCATGCTCCCGTACTGGTACGACGGCATCGTCCCCGACCTCCTGGCCGGCCGCACGGTCCTGGTCGCCGCCCACGGCAACAGCCTGCGCGCCCTGGTCAAGCACCTGGACGGCATCTCGGACGCCGACATCGCCGGCCTGAACATCCCGACGGGCATCCCCCTCGCCTACGAACTCGACGCCGACTTCAAGCCGCTGACCCCCGGCGGCCAGTACCTCGACCCGGACGCGGCAGCCGCGGCCATCGAGGCGGTCAAGAACCAGGGCAAGAAGAAGTAACGCGACGCCGAGCGCCCCCGACCTGCTGTTCCCTGGCAGGGCGGGGGCTTTTTGGTGGCCGGGGTCGGCGCGGGCGGTGTTGGGTGGGAACGGGAACGGCGTCGGGAACACGCCAGTCGGTGACCCTCCGTGGAAGGAGGGTGTCTGGTTCGTAACATGAGCCAATGATCAGGTCGGTCGGACGGCGCCCCCGGCGGCGGCGCGAGTGGCGGAAGGCGGTGCGCCGTCACCGCCTGTTCGCCCTCGGTCTGGTCGGGACCGGTGTGGTGGTTGTCGCGGCGTTCGTATTCGGAGCCGGCGCTGGCGCCGGCTCCGAGGACGCAGCCTCCATCGGCTCCGCCCCAACCCCCCTACGGACGATCAGGACCACGAGGTCCGGTGCACCGGCGCCACCGCACCACCCTGCCGGCACCGTGCGGATCGCCGCCGTGGGAGACATCGTCATGGGCTCGCTGCCGGACGACCTGCCGCCGGATGACGGCGCCTCGTTCTTCGACCCTGTCGAGGACCTGCTCGACGGCGACGTGGTGCTCGGGAACCTGGAGGGCACGCTCACCACCGGCGGTTCCAGCAAGTGCGACTACATCGACGGTCCGAACTGCTTCGCGTTCCACGCCCCGCCGTCCTACGGCCGCCGGCTCAAGAAGGCCGGGTTCACGGTCCTGAACACGGCGAACAACCACATCGACGACTTCGGGGCGGAGGGGCGGCGGGACACGTTCGCCGCGCTGCGCTCCGCGAACCTTCCGTTCACCGGCCGCCTCGGCCAGATCACCGTCCAGCGCGTACGCGGCATCAGGGTCGCACTGATCGGATTCGCTCCCGACCGAGGGGCGAACGACCTCACCGACATCCCCGCAGCGGAGCGACTCACCGCCCGCGCCGCGGCGATGGCGGACATCGTGATCGTCACGATGCACGCCGGCGCGGAGGGCTCGGACCGCACCCACGTGGAACCCGGCACCGAGTACTTCCTCGGTGAGGACCGTGGCGACAGTTACCGCTTCAGCCGTGCGGTGATCGACGCCGGCGCCGACCTCGTCGTGGGCAGCGGCCCGCACGTGATGCGGGGCATGGAGTTCTACAAGGGCCGCCTGATCGCCTACAGCCTGGGGAACTTCTCCGGCTACAAGGTGCTCGGCCTCGGCGGCACCCTCTCCACCAGCGGCGTCCTCCAGGTCACCCTCGGCGCCGACGGCACCTACGTGTCCGGGCGCCTGCACCCGACCCGGATCGTGGCACCCGGCACGCCGGAGCCGGGCGGTGATGCAATCGACCTCGTCTCCACCATGTCGGAGGAGGACTTCGGCTCGCACGCCGCCGACATCTCGGAGGACGGGACGATCCGGCGCCCTTAGGCGGGCCCGGCCATGCCGACCGGGCCGCTTCCGGCCCACACCGTACGGGCCGATCCGACGTTCGCCACCGCGACCATCGTGACCGTGCCTGGTGGGCGCAACCCGCACCGGCTGTCCGCTGCGCAGTGTGACCGCCTCACGAGCATGATCGACGCCATCGGCTGACAAGGCCGACCGAGGCTCCGGCGTCAGCGGGGCCCGGCGAGAATCGCCAGACAGGCCCTGGGGCCGTGCCACAAGCGTGCCAGGCCCACGTGCCTCCGCCGCAGGTCAGTAATCCAATCCCCCTCAGAAAACCCAAGCTTCCCAAGCTGAGAGCTCAGGCATCGTCGTTACGGGGAGGCCCGTCTCGGGTTCCTCTGGTCGACGGCACAGGCAGCCTGGCGGAGGCCGGTGGGGGTGCATGGAGGCATACGCGCGCCTGATGGGTTGGCGCACGTGATCAGCCCTTCACGAAGCCCGGCTCCGGCTGCTCTCTCGCTTCTGCCTGGGCTCCCGCATCGCGGAGGGCGACGACGGCTGCAGCAGCCTCTTCCTCGGGCACGCCGTCGAGAATCACGGAGGGGACCTGCATGGCGAGCACCTTGCTGTGCCAGAGGCTCAACCCCGTCAGCCGACGCACGACTTGAACAACGTCGAGCAGGCGGACGCCGGGGGCGGTGAGCACTACGTCGTGGGGGTTCGGCTCGCACGGGCCCTCACCCGCCATGTCGCATCGCATCGTTCTGGCGGCATCGGCAAGGCGGCTGGTTGGCACGAGTCGAGAAGAACGACTGTGTGGAACAGGTGGGACGGCCGCGGGAGTTCCCGAGTATCGCCACCGTCAGACCCTTCCGGCATGCTCTGCCCATGCTGATTGCGACGAACGGCAGGGGCCGCGTGGTGAAGTGCCCCTCGAAGCCGACGATGGACACGATGTTCGCCGAACTGCGGCGGGGCGACCACATGATCCTTGAGCGGCAGGACGAGGAGCGTGACGGTGACTGGTACGTCCAGGTGCTGTTCCGCGACGACGACACCTACCAGCTGGAGTACCGGGACGGCGTTCCCGCAGAGCACTACCAGACCATGACCGCCTCCCGGGAGAAGGCCTGCCAGGCTCTCCAGGACTGGGCGGCCGGGAAGCCGGACTGGCAGGAGGGCTTCGTGTGGAACAACCTCGGCGCCATGTTTGCCGCCCCGATCGTCAAGGCCACGGACCTGCCCGCCACCTAGTGCACGCCGTCGGGGGTGGGCTTTTCGCGGTGCAGGCGCACGAAGCGGAGCAGTTCGCGGACGATGCCCGCGTTGCCCCCATCAGCTCGAACAGGTCGCCCCAGCGGGCGCCGTCGAAGCGCGACCGCACGATGTGCAACGCGCGGTCGGCCGCGGCGCCGGCGGCGGCGTCGCCGAGTTCCTCGTGCACGGTCCGCAGGACGAGCGCCGTTCCGGTACGGCCGAAGTACAGGGAGTCGTCGTCGAAACCGTCGACGGAGTCCGCGAGTCCGCGAGGCTGCGGGCCGCGCGCAGGGCGGCGTCGGCGCAGGAGTCGTCGTCGAAGTGGCGCCAGGCGTCGAGGAGTACCGGGACGACTCCGGCCGTACCGGTGTAGAGCGTGGGGTTGAGGATGTCGTCGGAGGGTCTCGTGGTCCAGGCCAGGCCGCCCTCGGGGGTCTCCCGCGCCGCCCCGGTCAGCCATCGCACCCCGTCCACCGCCAGTTCCTCGACCTCGTCGAGCGCTTCCGGTGCCGGCGTCATGGGGCCACCCTCGCATGATCCCCGGAGTGTGCCCAGGGGCCGACTGGCCGCGTGTGGTCACGGTTTGCCGAATCGGCAAACGGGCTCGGCCCCTTGACGCGTGGTTTCGCATGATCTGTGGAGAGTCGGCGGTCAAGCCGGCGGATCGGCGATCCTGAAGGGCAGGGCGGGCGTATGACGGCGCAGCATCGGCTGGTTGTGGAGGACGGAAGGCGGATCCATCTCGTCGAGCAGGGGGCCGGGCCCCTCGTGCTGCTCGTACACGGGTTCCCCGAGAGCTGGTACTCGTGGCGGCATCAGCTGCCGGTGCTCGCCGCGGCGGGGTACCGGGCGGTCGCCGTCGACGTGCGGGGGTACGGGCGGTCCTCGAAGCCGGCCGCGGCCGACGCCTACCGCATGGTCGAGCTCGTGGCGGACAACGTCGCCGTCGTGCGGGCCCTCGGCGAGGAGTCGGCCGTGGTCGTCGGGCACGACTGGGGCGCGGCCGTCGCCGCGAACTCCGCGCTGCTCCGGCCCGAGGTGTTCCGGGCCGTGGGGTTGCTGAGTGTTCCGTACACGCCGCGCGGCGGGCCCCGCCCCAGTGACGTCTTCGCGCAGCTGGGCGGTGGGGGCGGGGAGGAGGAGTTCTACGTCTCGTACTTCCAGGAGCCCGGGCGTGCCGAGGCCGAGATCGAGCCGGATGTGCGGGGCTGGCTCGCGGGGTTCTACGGCGCTCTGTCCGCCGACACCATGCCCGGACCCGGCGCTCCCGACCCGCACTTCGTCGGCAGCGGGGGGACCCTCAGGGACCGGTTCCCCGTGGGCCGGCTGCCCGAGTGGCTCGGCGAGCGGGACCTCGACGTGTACGCGGCCGAGTTCGAGCGCACCGGGCTGACCGGGGCGCTCAACCGGTACCGGAACATGGACCGGGACTGGGAGGACCTCGCGGCCTACGACGGCGCCCCGATCACCCAGCCGTCCCTGTTCGTCGGCGGCGGCCTCGACGCCTCCACGACCTGGCTGGCCGACGCCATCGAGGCGTACCCGGTCACCCTCCCCGGCCTGGTCTCCTCCCACGTCCTCGACGGCTGCGGGCACTGGATCCAGCAGGAACGGCCCGAGGAGGTCAACCGGCTGCTCGTCGAGTGGCTCGCCGGGCTGCCCGCCGCCTGAGCGTCACCCGAGCACCACCGGAGGCCGGAGACGGCTACCAGATCGACAGCGGTACCTGGTGGATCTCGTCCGCCGGATGCCCCGTGCGTTCGTGGACGCGCCTGACCGCTTCGGCCGAGGGGCCGTCGGAGAGGCAGTAGACGTTGCCGGAGTCCGGGTCGGCCCAGGCCCGTTCGAAGTGGACGCCCTCCTCCTTCTCGACCGCGAGGTCGGCCTCGTGGGCCTCCTTGAGCTGGTCGGCGGTGATGCCCTTCATCCCGTGGTGTACGTCCATGAACTGCGGCATGGCTGCCACCTCCTGTCTTCCCTCCCGCGCCGCCCCCTCCCGATTCCCGTCCCTCCCGATCCCGTCCCTCTCCATGCTGCGCTCGTCCGTGCCGTCCCGCGCGCCGCCTCTCACCAGTACGACGCGCCGCCCCTCACCAGCACGAAGGGCCCCCGACCGGAGTCGGGGGCCCTTCCTCGTACCTGAGGCGCCGGGGTCAGCCGCACTGGCAGGGGCTGCCGGACTGGCAGCCGCAGCCGCAGCCCGAGCCGCAGCCGCAGGCGCCGATGACCAGGAGATTCTTGATCTCGGCGGGCTGGTCGGTCTCGCGCTCCTGCGTGGGGTCGGGCGTGGTGCTGGGGGATTCGGCCATGGATCCTCCTAGAGGTCCCTAGAAGCCCTAGAGGTAGGGCCTTGCCCATTCCATGCCCGTTTCTCTGGGCGCATCAACAGCGCACAGCGGCGCACGGTGGTGTCCCGCGCCCGTTGCGCACCCCGCGAGCCCCGCTCGCCCGGGGGGTTACGCCCCCTCGGCGCCCGTCACCGGCTGGATGTCGGGCTGCAGGTCGTCCGCGTGCTCACCGGTGACCAGGAAGACGACGCGCTTGGCGACGGCGACCGCGTGGTCGGCGTACCGCTCGTAGTACCGGCCGAGGAGGGTCACGTCGACGGCGGTCTCGATGCCGTGCTTCCAGCGGTCGTCCAGCAGGTGCTGGAAGATCGTGCGGTGCAGCAGGTCCATCTCGTCGTCGTCCTGCTCCAGCTGCAGGGCCAGGTCGACGTCCTTGGTGATGATCACCTCGGCGGCCTTGGCCATCAGGCGCTGCGCGAGCTGGCCCATCTCCAGGACGGTCGCGTGCAGGTCGTGCGGGATGGCGTTCGCCGGGTAGCGGAGCCGGGCCAGCTTCGCCACGTGCTGGGCCAGGTCGCCGGAGCGCTCCAGGTCGGCGGACATCCGCAGCGACGTGACGACGATCCGCAGGTCGGTCGCCACCGGCTGCTGCCGGGCCAGCAGGGCTATCGCACGGGCCTCAAGGTCGTGGTGGAGCTCGTCGACCTTCTGGTCGGCCTCGATGACGCTCTCGGCCAGCTTGAGGTCGGCGTCGAGGATCGCCGTCGTGGCGCGCCCGATCGCCGATCCGACCAGCCGGGCCATGTCGACCAGGCTGTCGCCGATCGAGTCGAGTTCCTCGTGGTACGCGTCCCGCATCAGGGTTACCTCTCCTGTGTGTGTTCCATGGGGCTCCGGGGGCCGGGGCCCGTGGCCGAAACCAGCTGCGAACCCCACGCTTCCACGTTCCGGTCTCAACGCGACCGTTTCTGCCACCCCAAATGAACCAATACTGGCTCCAAGGTGAACTCTGGGCGACGAGTGTTCGAGCTGACACCTCGCGGGCTGTGGGGATGTCGTACCCCCTGCTTAACCTGTTTGCATGGACGTGAACGCGGCGGTCGCCGCAGCGGCAGCGATCGCCGGGGTGCTTACCGGTGTCATCGCCATGCTGGCGTTCCGCTGGAGCGAACGCGACCAGAAGCGACCGACCAGGACTTCTCTGCACACCGACCCCGTACTGCCCCCGGGCGTGGACACCGTGCTGAGCGTGCTGCGCTCCTCCGCGGTCGTCCTCGACGAGGCCGACACGGTCGTCAAGGCGAGCTCGGCGGCGTACGCCCTCGGACTCGTGCGCGGCGGCAAACTCGCCATCGAGCCGATGCTCGGGATGGCCCGGGACACCCGGCGCGACGGCGAGATACGACAGGTCGAGCTGGACCTCCCGAGGCGGGGGACCGGACGGGGCGAGGCCCTGGCCGTATCCGCGCGGGTGGCGCCGCTGGGCTCCCGGCTCGTCCTGCTCCTTGTGGAGGACCTCACCGAGGCCCGCCGCATCGAGGCGGTACGACGGGACTTCGTGGCGAATGTCAGCCATGAGCTGAAGACCCCGGTCGGCGCGCTCTCCCTGCTCTCCGAGGCCGTCATGGACGCCTCGGACGATCCGGAGGCCGTGCAGCGCTTCGCCGGTCGCATGCAGATCGAGGCCACGCGCCTGACCAACCTGGTCCAGGAGCTGATCGATCTGTCGAGAGTGCAGAACGACGACCCACTGGAGGACGCCGAGCCCGTCCGGGTCGACGAGCTGGTCGCCGAGGCGATCGACCGGTGCCGGCACCAGGCCGGCACCAAGCAGATCACCATGGCCGCCGGCGGCACCGCCGACCTGCACGTCTGGGGCAACCGCGGCCAGCTGGCCGCCGCCCTCGGCAACCTGGTCGAGAACGCCGTGAACTACTCCCCGGCCCGCACCCGGGTCGGGATAGCCGCGCGCCGGATCAGTGCGCCCGGCGGTGACATGATCGAGCTCGCCGTGACCGACCAGGGCATCGGCATCACCGACAAGGACAAGGAGCGCATCTTCGAGCGCTTCTACCGCGTCGACCCGGCCCGCTCCCGGGCCACCGGTGGCACCGGCCTCGGCCTCGCCATCGTCAAGCACGTGGTCGCCTCGCACGGCGGGGAGGTCACGGTGTGGAGCGCCGAGAACCAGGGCTCCACGTTCACCCTCAGACTGCCGGAGGCGGGCGCGGCCCGTGACCGCGCGTCGCAGCACCCCGACCCCGACCTCGCCGACGAGGCCGGTACCACCGAGTCATCCCCGTACGAACCGCTTCCCGCCCCGGAGGTCCTTCCGTGACCCGAGTGCTTGTCGTCGAGGACGAGGAGTCCTTCTCCGACGCCCTGTCGTACATGCTCCGCAAGGAGGGCTTCGAGGTCGCTGTGGCGGCCACGGGGCCCGACGGACTCGACGAGTTCGAGCGCAACGGCGCCGACCTCGTCCTTCTCGACCTGATGCTGCCCGGCCTGCCGGGCACCGAGGTCTGCCGCCAGCTGCGCGGCCGTTCCAACGTCCCCGTCATCATGGTGACGGCCAAGGACAGCGAGATCGACAAGGTTGTCGGGCTGGAAATAGGAGCAGACGACTACGTCACCAAGCCCTTCTCCTCCCGCGAGCTGGTCGCCCGCATCCGCGCGGTGCTCCGCCGCCGCGGCGAGCCGGAGGAGGTGACGCCGGCCGCCCTCGAAGCGGGCCCGGTCCGCATGGACGTCGACCGCCACGTGGTGACGGTCTCCGGCTCCAAGGTCGACCTCCCCCTCAAGGAGTTCGACCTCCTGGAGATGCTCCTGCGCAACGCCGGCCGCGTCCTCACCCGCATGCAGCTCATCGACCGCGTCTGGGGTGCCGACTACGTCGGTGACACCAAGACCCTCGACGTCCACGTCAAGCGCCTGCGCGCCAAGATCGAGCCCGACCCGGGCGCCCCGCGGTACCTGGTCACGGTGCGCGGTCTCGGCTACAAATTTGAGCCCTAAGTCGCCGCTCGGCTACGATAGGTAACCCTCGCCGTCGGGTGGACGGAGAGGCTAAACGCCTGTGGAGCGTTGGTAAGACCCGGAGCGATCCGGGCGCGATGCCGTGAAGCAGGAATCCCCTCGTGGGTGCGCCAAAAGTTCGAGCCGTGAAGCTCGGCAAGGCCAAGGGCGGGAACCGATAACCAAGGTTCCCGCCCTAGCTGTCTCCGGCAGCCCGGTCAGCCCGCGTTCGTCGACTCCGAGGCCGAGTCGGTCGGGGTGGCCGAGGCGCTCTCGGACGACTTGCTCTTCTTGCCCGCCTTGGCGCTCTCGCTCGCCGTGGCGCCCGCGAGCGGGGTGGAGGAGGTGGACGGCGAGGCGGAGGCCGACGGCACCGCGCTCGGGCCCCAGCCCGTGAAGAAGCTCTCGGCCGGCACGACGAACGCGCGCAGGCTCACGTCCCCCGTCTTGCTGAAGGTGAACGTGATCTTCTGGGCGTTGCCGTCCACCACCGCCTCACGGCTGCTGGCCAGCACCGCGGAGGCGTTGCCCGTGCCGCCCAGGATCAGCCGGCCGCCGCCCTGGATGGTCAGCGGCTGGGACTTGGTGGCGTGCAGCTCGGCGGTCTTGCCGGTGCCGGCGACGACGATCGACTGGAGCGTCTCCGGCTCGGTGCCGGTGTTGAAGATGGTCGCGGAGACCACGGCCGGCCCGGTCGACGTGAGGTCGGGCTGAGTGATCACGGTCGCGTTCTGGACCTTGATGTCGCCGACGCTCGCCGCCGCGTTGTCCGGCTTGACCTCCAGCGTCTGCGAGTTGTTGCCGGCGCCGCACGCGGCGAGCGAGGCGACGGAGAAGGCGATGGCGGAGGCGGCGAGGGCGCCGCGTCGAAGGCTGCTGCTCACGGCGGCGGCATCTCCTTGAACGCACGGGCGGCCCTCTATAAAGCCGCCCTAAGTGTCTGTCAGCGGCCTTAGGTTACCGAGCCGTTCCCGCGCGGCCGCACCCGACCCTCCCCAAGCCCCCCGCTTCCCTCAAGGCTTCCCTCAAGCAGGGGGTACCCCGGGCTCCACAAGTGACTCTTCGGCCACTTTGCAGCAGCGCTCGGCGGGCATTCACATAACCCGCCCGCAACGCCGCGCGCAAAACTTCCGTGAAGGAATGCGCGACCACCGGGAAAATTGATCACTCACTGCTTCGCCTGCCTCTTCACGTGCGTCTTCACGTACCGTTCAGTCGGACTCCGTGATCAATTCCGGAAACGTCCGGGATCCGGCTCCGGCAACCGAACGGAGTAGCGGAAGTCGTACGCTTGGAAGCGGACATATGGGGACGTTAGGCTGCGTGGGCGAGCGTCCGGATGTGTGTAACGTGCGCGTTTCACCTCGGCCGAAGAGCCGCTCCGACCTGCGAATACCT
The DNA here is from genome assembly GCF_002217755.1 of Streptomyces hyaluromycini. Classification (GTDB taxonomy): domain Bacteria; phylum Actinomycetota; class Actinomycetes; order Streptomycetales; family Streptomycetaceae; genus Streptomyces; species Streptomyces hyaluromycini. The sequence continues at coordinate 129,627 of NZ_BCFL01000019.1, forward strand.
GCTTCCGGACGGCCTGCGAAGCACGTTCCTGTTGCTGTTGTCAAGCCCCGAGATATGCCCTGACCTGCGAAAACGCCATTCAGAACCGCCGGTTTCCGTGTTACCCTGGATAGCCACGGAAGGGGTACCTGTCACATGACGTTCAAGGTTGGCGACACCGTGGTCTATCCCCATCACGGGGCCGCGCTGATCGAGGCTATCGAAACTCGCCAGATCAAAGGCGTGGACAAGACCTACTTGGTGCTGAAGGTCGCCCAGGGTGACCTGACGGTACGTGTGCCAGCGGACAATGCGGAGTTCGTCGGCGTGCGTGATGTGGTCGGTCAGGACGGGCTGGACCGGGTCTTCGAGGTGCTGCGCGCGCCGTACGCCGAGGAGCCCACGAACTGGTCCCGTCGCTACAAGGCAAACCTGGAGAAGCTCGCCTCCGGCGATGTCATCAAGGTCGCGGAAGTCGTGCGTGACCTGTGGCGTCGTGAGCGCGAGCGCGGACTCTCCGCCGGTGAGAAGCGGATGCTCGCCAAGGCTCGCCAGATCCTGGTGAGCGAGCTCGCCCTCGCGGAGAACACGAACGAGGACAAGGCCGAGGCCCTGCTCGACGAGGTCCTCGCGTCCTGACGCTGACACGGTCCGGCTCGGCACACTGAACTCCGCACACCCGAAATGCCGCGGTGCCCGATGACACGACAACTGTCGCCGGGCGCTGCGGCATGTCCATGCCCGGAACACGCCCGGAACTCACCGGGAACACTTCTCTTCGGGGACGCTCGTACCCGGCGACCCGGCACCCGCCCCGGTGGAAACCCCCGATACTAGGCGTGCCGGGCCCGGGCTGCTGGCTCGACCAGTGTCACGGAAGGGTCCGGTCAAGGCGTCGCGCCCGGCACTTCCCAGGCCATACCCACGCCAGGCCCGCACACAAACCTGACAGGAACCGATGTCTGACGATTCGCGTCCTTCGCGTACGGAACTGCGCACGGCAGCCGTGATTCCCGCCGCCGGCCGGGGCGTACGGCTCGGTCCGGGCGCTCCCAAGGCGCTACGCGCGCTGAACGGCACGCCCATGCTCATCCACGCCGTGCGCGCCCTCGCCGCCTCCCGCGCGGTCTCCCTGGTCGTGGTCGTGGCCCCGCCCGACGGCGCGCCCGAGGTCAAGTCCCTCCTGGACGCGCACGCGCTCCCCGACCGCACCGACTTCCTCGTCGTCCCCGGCGGCGAGTCCCGCCAGGAGTCGGTCAAGCTCGGCCTGGACGCGCTGCCCCCCGACTACGACATCGTCCTGGTCCACGACGCCGCCCGCCCCCTCGTCCCCGTCGACACGGTCGACGCGGTGATCCAGGCGGTCCGCGACGGCGCCCCGGCCGTGGTCCCCGCCCTCCCGCTCGCCGACACGGTCAAGGAGGTCGAGCCGGCCACCACCCCCGGCGACCCGGAGCCGGTGCTCGCGACCCCCGAGCGGGCCCGCCTGCGCGCCGTGCAGACGCCCCAGGGCTTCGACCGTAGGGTGCTGGTCCGCGCCCACGAGACGGTCACCGACAACGTCACCGACGACGCCAGCATGGTCGAGCAGCTCGGCGAACGGGTCGTGGTCGTCCCCGGCCACGAGGAGGCCTTCAAGGTCACCCGCCCCCTCGACCTGGTCCTCGCGGAGGCGGTCCTGGCCCGCAGGAGGCTGAACGATGGCTTCTGAGGTCGTACTGCCACGGGTCGGCATCGGCACCGACATCCACGCCTTCGAGGAGGGCCGCGAGCTGTGGTGCGCCGGCCTGAAGTGGGAGGGCGAGGGCCCGGGCCTGGCCGGCCACTCCGACGCGGACGTCGTCGCACACGCCGCCTGCAACGCGCTGTTCTCGGCGGCGGGCCTGGGCGACCTGGGGCAGCACTTCGGCACGGGGCGGCCGCAGTGGTCGGGCGCGTCGGGCGTGACCCTCCTGACGGAGGCCGCACGCATCGTCCGCGCCGCTGGTTTCACCATCGGAAACATCGCCGTACAGGTCGTGGGCCCACGCCCGAAGATCGGCAAGCGAAGGGCCGAGGCGGAGAAGATCCTTTCGGACGCGGCGGGCGCTCCGGTTTCGGTTTCGGGGGCCACGACGGACGGTCTCGGATTTCCCGGTAGGGGAGAGGGTCTTATGGCGGTGGCAACGGCGTTGGTTGTCAAACAGGGCTGACTGGTCCCACTAAGGGGCGCGGGGAACTGCGCGATAAGCCACAGCGCACCCGCACCCGACGACGGCGCTTCACATACCGGTGCCACCCACTACCCTCGGCCCACTACCCTAGGTCCCGTGACTATTCGCCTGTACGACACCAACGCCCGGCAGATCCGTGACTTCGCCCCGCTCGTGCCGGGCTGTGTCTCGATCTACCTCTGTGGTGCCACCGTGCAGGCGGCGCCCCACATCGGGCACATCCGCTCCGGCCTGAACTTCGACATCATGCGCCGCTGGTTCGAATACCGGGGCTACGCCGTGACGTTCATCCGGAACGTCACGGACATCGACGACAAGATCATCGCCAAGTCCGCCGACCAGGGCCGCCCCTGGTGGGCGATCGGCTACGAGAACGAGCGCGCGTTCAACGACGGCTACTCCGCGCTCGGCTGCCTCCCGCCGACGTACGAGCCCCGCGCGACCGGGCACGTACCGGAGATGATCGAGATGATGCGCGGGCTGATCGAGCGCGGGCACGCCTACGAGGCCGACGGCAACGTCTACTTCGATGTGCGCTCCTACCCGGACTACCTCCAGCTCTCCAACCAGGAGCTGGACAACCTCCGCCAGCCCGAGGGCGAGGGCGAGACCGGCAAGCGGGACCAGCGCGACTTCGCGCTGTGGAAGGCCGTCAAGCCGGGCGAGCCCAGCTGGGAGACGCCGTGGGGGCGCGGCCGGCCCGGCTGGCACCTGGAGTGCTCGGCGATGGCCCACAAGTACCTCGGCGCGGCCTTCGACATCCACGGCGGCGGCCTCGACCTGATCTTCCCGCACCACGAGAACGAGATCGCCCAGGCCAAGGCGTTCGGCGACGACTTCGCCCAGTACTGGGTGCACAACGCCTGGGTCACCATGAGCGGCGAGAAGATGTCGAAGTCCCTCGGGAACTCGGTGCTCGTCTCGGAGATGGTCAAACACTGGCGCCCGATCGTGCTGCGCTACTACCTCGGCACCCCGCACTACCGCTCGATGATCGAGTACAGCGAGGAGTCGCTGCGCGAGGCCGAGCAGGCGTTCGCGCGGATCGACGGGTTCGTGCAGCGCGTGGTGGAGCTGGCCGGGGGAGCCGTCGAGCCCTCGCCCGAGGTCCCGCCGGCGTTCGCCGAGGCGATGGACGACGACCTGGGTGTCCCGCAGGCCCTCGCGGTCGTGCACACCACCGTCCGGCAGGGCAACTCCGCCCTCGCCGCCGACGACAAGGAAGCCGCCGTCGCCCGCCTCGCCGAGGTCCGGGCCATGCTCGGCGTTCTCGGCCTGGACCCGCTGGACCCGCACTGGTCCGGCGGCGGCCAGAAGGGCGAGGACCTGCACGGGGTCGTCGACACCCTCGTACGCCTCGTCCTCGACCAGCGCGAGTCCGCCCGCGCCCGCAAGGACTGGGCGACCGCCGACGCCATCCGCGACCAGCTGGGCCAGTCCGGTCTCGCGATCGAGGACAGCCCCTCGGGCCCGCGCTGGACCCTCAAGTCCTGACCACTGGTCCTGACCGCTGGTCCTGACCACGGGTCTGCTGAAGATCGACTGTGCCGCCCGGCCCCCCGGGCGGCACACTGCATAAGACGTACGTACGAAGCGAAGCTCACGGAGACGGGTAACTCATGGCAGCCAACAACCGCCGCATGTCCGGCAAGAAGGGCGCGCAGGTCGGCAGTGGCGGCCAGCGGCGCCGGGGCCTGGAGGGCAAGGGCCCGACCCCGCCCGCCGAGATGCGCAAGGGGCACAAGAAGAACCGCATCGCCACCGCCAAGGCCAAGCAGACCCAGCGCCGTCCGGTGGTGCGCGGCCGGGGCGGCAAGGGCACGTCCGAGATGGTCGTGGGCCGTAACCCGGTGGTGGAAGCGCTCCGCGAGGGGGTTCCCGCCTCCACCCTCTACGTCCAGCAGTTCATCGACAACGACGAGCGGGTCCGTGAGGCCCTCCAGCTGGTGGCCGAGCGCGGCGGCATCAACCTCATGGAGGCCCCGCGCCCCGAGCTGGACCGCATGACGAACGGCCTCAACCACCAGGGCCTGGTCCTCCAGGTCCCGCCGTACGAGTACGCGCACCCCGAGGACCTGGCGAACGCCGCGTACGACGAGGGCGAGGACCCCCTCATCGTCGCCCTCGACGGCGTGACCGACCCGCGCAACCTCGGCGCGGTCGTCCGCTCGGTCTCCGCCTTCGGCGGCCACGGCGTGGTCGTCCCCGAGCGCCGCGCGGCCGGTATGACCGCCGGTGCCTGGAAGACGTCGGCCGGCACGGCGGCCCGCACCCCCGTCGCCCGCGCCACGAACCTGACCCGGGCCCTGGAGTCGTACAAGAAGGCCGGCATCGTGGTCGTCGGTCTCGCCGCGGACGGCGAGCACGAGATCGGCGACCTGGAGGCGCTGGGCGGCCCGGTCGTCATCGTCGTCGGCAGCGAGGGCAAGGGCCTGTCCCGACTGGTCGGCGAGACCTGCGACTTCCGGGTCCGGATCCCGATGCCGGGCGGCGCCGAGTCGCTCAACGCGGGTGTGGCGGCGGGGATCGTGCTGTACGAGGCGGCGCGCCGCCGCGTGTGAACACATGTCCGCGGCCTGACCCGTGCGGGGTAATTCCGGCGTACCGGACATCCTTGACGGGGTCTGGACACATCCGGCCGGTCAAAGCAGTGTCCTAACTCCACGTCACTCGGTTAGATGAGTGTGGACACCAGAACACCCCGCACACCCACGGGGGACCGCTCGTCGGGATTCCGCTCCGGATTCACTTCCGGGCCCGACGACGCTCCCGCGCTGAGCATGGTGAAGGTGCCGAGCGATCCGGCGCAGGTCATCGTCAACCACGCGAGCTTCCGCGTGCAGCTGGGCGTATCGACACGGCGTACCCAATCTCCCCGGGTCGCAGGGCACTTGAGCGCCACCGAGGACACCGCGCGCATCCCGGTCGTGGGCGCGGCGGGCAGGGCGGGGGCGGCACCCGGACGTCGCCGCCCGGTCGTCTGGAGCGGCAAGTCCGCGCCCGACGACACTGGCGCCCACCGGCTGCTCCAGGCCGTCCGGGGCGGCAGCGTCCGGCACGTCGAGGAGCCCGCCGAGCCGGCCGGCGCGACCCGGGTCATCCCGCGCGTCGGCGACGGCGTCCTCGATCAGACCGTCGAGACCCCGATGGTCGGCCACCCGCGCTCCCCGGCCTCCGGCGAGAACCGGCTCATCCCGAACATGCCGGCGGTCGGCAGCGCCTACGACGAACCGGCCTACGGCGAATCGGCGTACGACGAATCGGCGTACGGCCAACCGTCCTACGCCGACGACGAGTTCGAGGACTTCGAGGAGCCGCGGTCGGCCCGGCGGCCCGGTGACGGCGACCCGGCCCGGCACGCCTACTACCCCGGCCGCCGGATGAACCTCGGGGTGGTTCTCCTCCCCCTCCGGATCTTCCTCGGCTTCATCTCCATCTACGCCGGCATGGGCAAGCTGTGCGACCCCGTCTACTTCGACGGCGGCAAGCGCGGCTCCATGGTCACCTGGCTCAACACGCTGCACCCCTGGGAGGTCGCCGAGCCGCTGCGCCAGTTCGCCCTCCAGCACCCGGTCGGCTCCGGCCTGGTGATCGCCTTCCTCCAGGTGATCGTCGGCGTGCTGACCGTCCTCGGCTGCTGGCAGCGGGTCGCCGCGGTCGTCGGCGCGCTGCTCTCCGCCGCGCTCATCGTCACCGTCAGCTGGAAGACCGTCCCCGCGTACGACGCCCCCGACATCATCTATCTCGCCGCCTGGTCCCCGCTGGTCATCGCCGGCGCCCCCGTCTACTCGGTGGACGGCCGGCTCGCGGGCGGCGCCTGGCGACGCCTCGGCCCGCACTCCGACATCTGGGACCTGCGCGCCCACGTACTGCGCCGGGGTGCCCTGGTCACGGCCGTCACCGTCGGCCTCACCCTCCTCGTCGGCTCGCTCCTGGGCGGCGCGGTCCGCGACTCCAGCCGCGTGGTCGTCCCCGGGCCCGGCGAGGCCCCCCGCAACAACCTCCCCGGCTCCAAGCTGCCCGGCGAGTCGTCCAAGCCCCGGCAGAGCACTCCGTCGGTCTCCACGGCTCCCTCCGGGGGCGCCACGGCGAGCCCTTCGCAGTCGGCGACCACTCCGGGCGCCGACCGCACCACGAGTGGCGCCACCACCACGACCCCCAGCGAGACCCAGGGCACCACCGGGCAGGTCCCGCACCAGCACACGGCGCCCGCGGCGACCACGGCCGGCCCGACCTCGGGCGGCGCCGCGACCGGCGGCACGTCCTCGACGGGCGGCGGCACAGGCAGCGACACCGGAAGCTCCGGCGGCGCATCCTCCTCCGGCCAGCCGGGCCTGGTGGGCGGCCTGCTCGGCTGACAGCCACCTCATGCTGACGCAGCCCCGCGCTCCAAAGGCGCGGGGCTGCGGCGTACCAGGCGTACCGAAGGGGCGCGATGTGCCGTCTGTCGACTGCGGCGCCGTCGTGGCTGGTCGCGCAGTTCCTCCCCCAGCCTTCGGCTGGGGGTACCCCCAGCGCCCCTTACGGGGCGCTGCCGAACCGCCCCCGAAGGGGGCGCGGGGAACTGCGCGCCAAGCCACGACGGACCCGCAGCAGGCGACGGCGGTTCGCCCCCCTCAAAGGGGCGCGGGGAGCTGCGCGATCAGCCCCCACCCACCCGCAGCCGACGAACCGGCCGTCACCACCCCCCTCGGCCTACCGCCCCAGCGCCGCCAGTTCCTTCGCCGCCTCCGTCAGGTCCTTCGCCGTGTCGATCGCCCGCCAGTACGCACCCTGCGGAATCGGGAACCCGGCCAGCTGCCGGCTCCGTGCCAGGTGCGGGAACGTGGTCCGCTCGTGGTCCCCCCGCTCCGGCAGCATCTCGGCGAACGCGGGAGAGAAGACGTAGACACCCGCGTTGATCTCGAACGTCGACGGCGGTGACTCGATGAAGTCCGTGATGTGGCCGAAGCCGTCGGTCTGCACGGCGCCCCAGGGGATCCGCGGACGCGCCAGCGCCAGCGTCGCCACGGCGTCCCGCTCCGTGTGGAAGTCGGCCATGTCGCGCAGCGAGAACCGCGTCCAGATGTCGCCGTTCGTGGCGTACCAGGGCCGGTCGGTGCGGGGCAGATGCGCGGCCGCGTACCTGAGGCCGCCGCCCCGGCCCAGCGGCTCGGCCTCCACCACCGTGGTGACGGAGAGCGGCAGGTCGGCCGTCGCCAGCCACTTCTGCAGGACCTCGGCGAGGTGGCCGCAGGAGACCACCACGTCCGTGACGCCCTCTTCGGCGAGCCAGTTCAGCTGGTGGCCGATGATCGGCGTGCCCGTACCCGGGATCTCGACCATCGGCTTGGGCCGGTCGTCGGTGTACGGACGAAGCCGTGAGCCCTGGCCACCGGCCAGGACCACGGCTTGAGTGGGGCGCAGCGCGGCGTTCGGATGGGTCATGCCCGAACTGTACGACGCGCCCCGGGGTCGGCTTCCCGCCGAGGGCGGCCCCTTAAGGAGCCGTTACCCACTTCCCAACCGGCGTTAGGGCCTGTCTAGCTGTGCGCGGCCAGCACGCCGGACGCGAAGGACGTGTCGCAGACCGGGCGGGCGTACGACTGGGCGCGCGAGGCGCCGTAGATCCGCACCGCGGCCCGGCCCAGTGCGCGGGCGATGGAGGTGCAGTGCTCGGCCAGCGACGGGTGGCCGTTGACCGCCTGCTGGAGGTGGGTGAGGACCTGGCCCGGGTTTCTGTCCTGGAGCTCGGTCATCAGCTGGTCGCGCAGGACGTCCTGCGGGGCCTGGGCGACGGCCTTGGAGGAGACGTTCGCGTCGGTCACGTCGGTCGCGGTGAGCACCGAGCTCCGCGGGGATCCGGTCCAGTTGACGCGGGTGACCGCGAGGGTCCCGGAGAGCACCAGGACGACGGGCAGGACAAGGGCGAGGGTGCGGCCGATCCGGCGGGCAGGGCCGCCCCGGTGGCCGCGTCGCGTCTGAGAGATGGTGGAGTGCTTCACGCGTGTGAGGGTAGCGTGCGGTAATGATTTGGCGACATTTAGTCACCGGTTCGGGGGATGGAGAAGTGCCGTGTTTCGGGTACGGGGTTGACGCACACTGCTCGAAAACCACCCGGTTGCCGGGGTAGATCGGGGCAACGGAAAGGGCCCCGCAGCAGGCCGCGGGGCCCTTTCCGTCAACCTGGGTGAATTCACCCTGGTCAGAGGTTTGTTTCCGTGACGCACTCCCGGCGGGTGCCGGTCGCGGGTCAGTCGGTGAGGCGCTCGCCCGTGGAGGTCGAGAACACGTGGGTCTCGCCCGGCCGCGGCACGACGTGCAGCGTGGCGCCCTTCTCCGGGACCGCGCGGCCGCTGACGCGGACGACCAGGTCCTTGAGCTCGTCGCCGACCTTGGCGCTGCCGTAGACGTAGCCGTCGGCGCCGAGCTCCTCGACGACGTTCACGGAGACCGCGAGGCCGGCCGGGGCGTCCTCGGTGTCCTTGGAGAGGGAGGACGCGGCCTCGCCGTTGTGCTCGACGATGTCGAAGTGCTCGGGGCGGACGCCGACGGTGACCGTGCGGTCGCCCTTGTCGGCGGCGGCCTGGATCGCCTCGCGGTTCACCGGCACCACGCTGTTGCCGAACTTCACGCCGCCGTCGGTGATCGGGACCTCGACCAGGTTCATGGCGGGGGAGCCGATGAAGCCGGCGACGAAGAGGTTGGCCGGGCGGTCGTACATGTTGCGCGGGGAGTCGACCTGCTGGAGCAGACCGTCCTTGAGGACCGCCACCCGGTCGCCCATCGTCATGGCCTCGACCTGGTCGTGGGTGACGTAGACGGTGGTGATGCCGAGGCGGCGCTGCAGAGACGCGATCTGCGTACGGGTCGAGACACGGAGCTTGGCGTCCAGGTTGGACAGCGGCTCGTCCATGAGGAAGACCTGCGGCTCACGCACGATGGCGCGGCCCATCGCGACACGCTGGCGCTGACCGCCGGAGAGCGCCTTCGGCTTGCGGTCGAGGTACTCGGTGAGGTCGAGGATCTTCGCGGCCTCCTCGACCTTCTGCCGGATCTCCGCCTTGTTGACGCCGGCGATCTTGAGCGCGAAGCCCATGTTGTCGGCGACCGTCATGTGCGGGTAGAGGGCGTAGTTCTGGAACACCATGGCGATGTCCCGGTCCTTCGGCGGCAGGTGCGTGACGTCGCGGTCGCCGATGCGGATGGCGCCGCCGTTGACGTCCTCCAGGCCCGCGAGCATCCGGAGCGAGGTGGACTTGCCGCAACCCGACGGGCCGACCAGGACGAGGAACTCGCCGTCCTCGATCGCGATGTCGAGGCCGTCGACGGCGGGCTTGGTGGAACCCGGGTAGATCCGGGTCGCCTTGTCGAACGTGACAGTGGCCATGGCTCAGAGGCCCCCTTCTACCGGCAGGAACGTGCCGGACGATCCGTTGTAGGAAGGTGGTTGGTGTAGTCCACGAGGGTGAACTGGCTCAGGACGGTACCTGGCGTTCACCCCGTATGTCAGTACCTGGAGCCCTGTGAACTTCGCGGAAATTTTCGACGGGCCCCGCCCGCGACGTGGGTACACTGCACGAGGCACACCCCCGAGGTGTGCACACGCCTCCTTAGCTCAGCTGGTCAGAGCGCCGCTCTTGTAAAGCGAAGGTCGTCGGTTCGAATCCGACAGGGGGCTCCACTGAGTACATCCACGGCGGGCCGTCTGTCAGGGCGCATGCCATTGCAGGGCGAACCACAGCTCCATGCGGACGCCGGGGTCCTGCAGGTCCGCGTCGAGGAGGTCGGCGAGGCGGGCCAGGCGGTGGCGCACGGTGTTGCGGTGCACCCGCAGGGCCGCCGCGGTGCGGTCCCAGCTGCCGTGCAGGGTCAGCCAGGTCCGCAGGGTGTCGAGGAGGACCTCGGCGCCCGGTGCGCCTGCCTGTTCCAGGGGCGCGAAGCGGGTGCGGGCGAGGGCATGGGCTTCGGCGGGGGAGACGAGCGCCTGCAGGGTGAGCGGGTCGGCGGTGTGGACGACGGCGGGTGTGCCGGCGGCGACCGCGCGCTGTAGGGCACGTTCGGCCTGGGCGTCGGCGCGCGGCAGGTCGGGCGCGGCCACGGGTGCGCTGTAACCGAGGACCCAGCCGAGGCCGGCCGCCTGGGCGGGCACCTTCGGCCGGGCGTCGGGGGCGCAGGGCACCAGCGCCTTGAGGCCGGCGCTGTCCATGTGTACGTAGGGCGTGCCCAACAGGGCGGACAGAGCGGCCAGTCGGGCCGGGGCCACGTCGACGGGCGAGCCGTCGGGCAGGTGCCGGCCGTGCACCACCGTCCAGTGGTCGTGGCCCGCCCCGGCCGGCGTGAGCGCGGGCGCGACCTCGGCGGGCGTGGCCCCGAGCATCAGCCGTACCAGTGCGCCGACGCTGTGGGTGTCGGTGCTCAGGGCGTGCCGTGGGCTGGTGAGCAGGGCCAGCAGGACCGCCGCGGTGCCGGTCACCTGGCGGTGTACGGCAGTCGGGGGCGTGGTGGCGGCCTGGCCCAGGGCGAGTGTCGTGGTGGTCGCGCTGTCCGCACCGGCGGGCAGGGTGTGGACGGTCAGGTGGACGCCCTGGTCGTGCACCGCGGCCGCCTTGGGGCCGCGGTCCTGCCGCAGGGTGCGTACGGCGAGGTCGCGCAGCAGGTGCGGGGACGCGGGGCGGGGGCCCGCCGCGAGGAGTTCGGTGCCCTGGGTGTCGTACAGGACCGACCAGGACCCGGTGTGGGCGGCCAGCTGGCCGAGGACGGCGCGCAGGGCGTCCGGGCGGGCGGCGGCCGAGGCCAGCGCCGACTGGGCCCGGGAGACCTCCCGCAGCTCGCGGTTGCGGGCCTCGGCGATCGCCGCGTACGTGGCCTGTCCGACGGCGACGAACGGGGTGGCGGGCGGAAGCCGCAGCAACGGCAGGCCGTGCCGGTCGCAGGCCCGGACGAGTTCCGGCGGGACCTCGGGGTGCACGGGGGCCACGCCGAAGCCGAGGGCGGCCACTCCGGCGGCAACGACCCGGCGGACGTAGGTGTCGATGCCGTCCGGGTCGCCGGGGAGCCGGACCCCGGCGGTCAGCAGCAGTTCGCCGCCGACCAGGTACGGCGTGGGGTCCTCGATCTCCGTGGTGCCGACCGTGCCGACGGTGCGGTCCTCGGCCGGCGGTCCGGCGACCTGGGTGAGGCCGAGGCCCGGGGCGGCGAGCAGCACGCCGAGGCGCACGGACGGCTGCTCGGCGTTCGCGTCGCCGTCGGCGCCCGAGCCGCCCGGGCCGCCCGAGCCGGAGCCGGCGGTGGCGGATTCATCCAATGGGCATCTCCATATTGGACAGAAGCGGCACTTCAGCTCCAGTACACCCCGTGGCTACGGTCATGTCACTCCCCCCGCCCGACCCCGCTCTCCCCCGTCCCCGGAGGATTCCATGACCGTCGACTACCTCGTCATGGCCGCTTACCTGACCGGCATCATCGGCGTCGGCTGGTGGGGCAAACGCCGCGCCGCCTCCAAGAGCGACTTCCTGGTCGCCGGCAGACGCCTCGGCCCCCTGATGTACACCGGCACGATGGCCGCCGTCGTCCTCGGCGGCGCCTCCACCATCGGCGGTGTCCGGCTCGGCTACACCTACGGCGTCTCCGGCGCCACGATGGTCGGCGCCATCGGCCTCGGCCTGCTGGCCCTGAGTGTCTTCTTCTCCGCGCGGATCGCCCGGCTGCGCGTGTACACGGTCGCCGAGATGCTCTCGCTGCGCTACGGCGACGCGGCCAGCGTGATCTCCGGCGTCGTCATGTGGGTCTACACGCTGATGCTGGCGGTGACCTCGACGATCGCGTACGCCAGCGTCTTCGACGTCCTCTTCGACGTGCCGCGCTGGGTCGCGGTGGTCGTCGGCGGCACGATCGTCGTCGGCTACTCGGCGCTCGGCGGCATGTGGTCGATCACCCTCACCGACATGGTGCAGTTCGTGGTGAAGAGCCTCGGCGTGCTCGTCCTGCTGCTGCCGATCGCGGTCGTCAGGGCCGGCGGCTTCGGCGCGATGGCCGACCGGCTCCCGCACGGCTACTTCTCGCCCACGTCCATCGGCGGGCAGACCATCTTCACCTTCGTGCTGATCTACACGTTCGGCATGCTGATCGGGCAGGACATCTGGCAGCGCGTCTTCACCGCCCGCAGCGACAAGGTCGCTTCCTGGGGCGGCACCGTCGCCGGTGTCTACTGTCTGGCGTACGCGCTGGCCGGCGCGTTCATCGGCATGGCGACGAAGACCCTCTACCCGAACCTGGCCGACGCCGACCAGGCCTTCGCCACCATCGTCAAGCACGCCCTGCCCACCGGTGTCCGCGGCCTGGTGCTGGCCGCCGCGCTGTCCGCGATGATGTCCACCGCCAGCGGCGCCCTCATCGCCTCCGCGACCGTCGCCGACAACGACATCTGGGCCCGGCTGCGCCGCCGTACGACGCCCGGGGACCACGACGAGATCGCCTCCAACCGGGTCGCCATCGCCGTCCTCGGCGCGGTCGCCATGGGCATCGCCTGCGTCCTCGGGGACGTCCTCTCGGCACTGACCGTCGCCTACAACCTGCTCGTGGGCGGCCTGCTGGTACCGATCCTCGGCGGTCTGGTCTGGCGGCGCGGCAACCTTCCGGGCGCGCTGACCGCGATGATCGCGGGCGGTACGACGGTGATCACCCTCATGGTGACCGACGGCCTGCTCGCCAACGAGCCGATCTACTACGGCCTCCTCGCCAGCCTCCTCGCCTACGTCGCCGTGAGCCTCGCGACCAGGCCGACCGACGAGACGCTCCTGGAGGTGTGGCGCCGCCGCCTGGCGGGCGAACCGGCCCCGTCCGCGGCCGCCACGAGCCCGGAGCTCAGCGCGGCCTGAACCCCGGCCACCGGACCGGAACCCGCCCGCACCCGCACGTGCCCGTACCCCGCTGAAAGCCGATGGCTGAAAGCTGAAAGGCCCCCCGATGTCCGCCCCTTCCGTGGAAGAACTCCGTCTGCGCCGCGAACTCGCCGCCGTCTACCGCCTGGTGGCCCACTTCCGGATGACCGACCTGATCTTCACGCACATCTCGGTACGGCTGCCCGGCCCGGAACACCACTTCCTGATCAACCCCTACGGGCTGCTCTTCGAGGAGATCACCGCCTCCAACCTGGTGAAGACCGACCTCGACGGCAACCCCGTCGAGGAGACCCCCCACCCCGTCAACCCGGCCGGTTTCGTCATCCACAGCGCGATCCACGCCGCCCGCCCGGACGCCCACTGCGTCCTGCACACCCACACCAGGGCGGGCTGCGCGGTCGCCGCCCAGGAGGAGGGCCTGCTCCCGCTCAACCAGATCTCCATGGAGTTCTACGGCAGGCTCGGCTACCACTCCTACGAGGGCGTCGCCCTCAACCTCGCCGAGCAGCGGCGGCTGGTCGCCGACCTCGGCGGCCACCCGGCGATGATCCTGCGCAACCACGGACTGCTGACCGTCGGCGAGACCCCCGCCCAGGCGTTCCTGCGCATGTACTACCTGGACAAGGCCTGCGAGATCCAGACCATGGCCGCGGCCGGGGGCGCCAAGCTCGTCCTCCCCGACCCCGAGGTCCGCGAACTCACCGCCCGCCAGCTGGCAGGGGAGGAGCACGACTCCGACCTCCAGGACGACAAGGCCTACGACCTCGCCTGGTCCGCACTGCTCAGGCTGGTCGAGCGCATCGCCCCCGACTACAGGGACTGACGGGGCCGAGGGGCCCGGCGGCGCCTCAGTGCCGTCCCGCCACCCGGTCCGCGATCTGTGCCAGCCGGGACGACTCGGCGCTCGGGTGGAGGCGTTCGCGCTGGTCGGCGGCGCGGTAGGTGGCGTACATGCCCTGGACGCCGAGCCAGCGGAAGGGCTCCGGCTCCCACTTGCGGACCTTGTGGTTCACCCACGGCAGTGCGGTCAGCTCGGTGCGGCCGCCCTGCCCGGAGTCGAGTTGCACGAGGTCCCGGAGCGTGCGGGCGGCGAGGTTGGTGGTGGCGACCCCGGAGCCGACGTAGCCGCCCGCCCAGCCGAGGCCCGTCGTACGGTCCAGGGTGACGGTCGCGCACCAGTCCCGCGGCACTCCGAGCACCCCGGACCAGGCGTGCTCGATCCCCACCCCGGCCAGCGCCGGGAAGAACCGCACGAGGATCTCGCGCAACGCCTCGACCGTCGCCTCCTGCGTCCGCCCGTCGTTGTCCGTCCGCGACCCGAACCGGTACGGCACCCCGCGGCCGCCGAGCGCGATCCGCCCGTCGGCCGTGCGCTGCGCGTACATGTAGGCGTGCGCCATGTCGCCGAGGGTCTCCCGGCCGTCCCACCCCACCGACGCCCACTGCTCCGCCGTGAGCGGCTCGGTGGCGATCATCGAGGAGTTCATCGGCAGCCAGGTGCGCTTCTGGCCCTTGAGGTTCGCGGTGAAGCCCTCGGTGCAGCGCAGGATGTACGGGGCGCGGACCGTTCCGTACGGGGTGACGGCGTGCCGGGGCCGGATCTCGGTCACCGGCGTGGACTCGTAGATCTCCACCCCCAGCGCCTCCACGGCCGCCACCAGGCCCTTCACCAGCTTCACCGGGTGCAGCCGGGCGCCGTGCGGGGTCCAGGTGCCGCCCACCGCGTCGGCGACCCGGATCCGTTCCCGGGTCTCCCCGGCGCCGTACAGCTCGCGGTCCTTCTCGCCGTACGACAGCTCGTGCTCGTGGAAGGCCTTCAGACGGGCCAGCTGGGCCGGGGTGGTGGCGACCTCCAGCACCCCGCCCTTGTGCAGGTCGGCGTCGATCCCCTCGGCCGCGGCGACCGCCACGACCTCGTCGACGGTCTCGTTCATGGCCTTCTGCAGGCGTACGGCGGCCTCGTGGCCGTGCAGCGCGGCGTACCGGTCGCGGCCGGCGATGCCGTTGTAGAGCCAGCCGCCGTTGCGGCCGGAGGCGCCGTAGCCGCAGAACTTCTGCTCCAGGACGGTGACCCGGAGGAAGGGGGCGGCCTTCTTCAGGTAGTAGGCGGTCCACAGCCCCGTGTACCCGCCGCCGACGATCACGACGTTTGCCGACGCGTCACCGTCCAGCGGCTCCCGCACCGCGGGGAGGCCGTCGTCCGCGTACCAGAAGGAGATGCCGCCGTTGACGGCACCGCTGGCCGACCTGTTTGCCGAGCTGCTCATGGCCGGACGTTAACCCCTGAGGACGGCGAATGTCTCCTTCGGATTCCATGCTTTTCCGCGCCCCCTGACCAGCGGATAGCAGCCGAGACCGATCAGCGCGGCGACGAAGTGTCCCAGGTCGGTGAAGGCCGGCGACTCGGCCAGCGGCAGCCCGTAGACGAGGAGGACGGCCGCGAGGTACGGATACCGCCAGGGCGTCACGATCCGGTACGCGAGCACCGCGATCACCCCGGCCAGCGCGTAACTCACCCCGATGTCCAGGGTGTTGACCGCGGAGTGCGGGGCGATGCCGTCGTGGATCCCCTTCAGCAGCGCGCCCTCGCTGATCAGGGTGGCCAGGACGTGCGCGACCACGCACACCGCCAGCCAGCGGACCGTCCCCAGCCAGCGCTCCGCCGGCGCGTGGAAGACGGTGTAGAGGAAGGCGTACGGCACCCAGTGCCCGCCGTCGATCCACATCGCGCTGGCGACCAGCACCCGCACCGGGTTGTCCGACAGCTCACGGATGTTGGTGGAGCGCTGCCGCAGGAACTGCTGCTCGAACTCCGGTGACATGTGGTGCAGCGCGACGGTCGTCACGAAGAGAATCGCCAGCCAGACGTATGTGCCGGGGGCGCTGCGGACGTACGCCCACACCTTGCCGCCGAGGCCCCGGAAAAATCCCATGAGGCGATTCACGCACGGTCGTAACGCCGGGTGTGTGATTGACATTCCGGATGAGCCGATCGCCCAGGAGCTCGGGGGCCGTGCGGTCGGGCGGCTGCGGCGCCGTCGTGGCTGGTCGCGCCCACGCGGCGGAGCCGCATATCGACACAGCCCCGCGCCCCTTCAGGCCGGCCTGCGCTGCGTTGCTTTTAGGAGCGCGGGGAACTGCGCGAGCAACCCGCCACGACCCGCACTCCGCATCGAACCGGCACCCCAATGGCCCTCTGCTCCGGTCACGGTTCCAGGATCACCTTTCCGATGGTCGCCCTGGTCTCCAGGGCGCGGTGCGCGGCCGCCGCCTCGGCCAGCGGGAAGCGGGTCAGGGCGGGGCGCAGGCGCCCGTGGGCGGCCTCGGCGAGGGCGCGGAGTTCGAGGGTGCGGAGTGGGTCGGGGCCGCCGGTCCGGCGGAGCATCGCGGGGCCGAGCAAGGACTCGGACAGCCCCTCCACGAGGTGGCCGCCGCCGCTCGCGATCCCCTCCGCCGACCAGCCGAACACGAGGTGCCGGCCGCCCTCGCCGAGCAGTGCGACGGCCTCCCGGGCGACCTCGCCGCCCACGCCGTCGAGGACGACGGTGACCGGTCCGGAGCGGGCGCGGACCTCGGCGGGCCAGCCGGGTTCGGTGTAGTCGAGGGCGAGGTCGGCGCCGTCGGCCCGGACCCGCGCCACCTTCTCGGGGCCGCCCGCGAGGCCGATCACGGTCGCGCCGGCGTGCTTGGCGGCCTGCACGAGCAGCGAGCCGATGCCGCCGGCGGCCGCCGGGACGAGGACCACCGAGGCGGGCCCCAGTTCGACGAACTGCAGGATGCCGAGGGCCGTACGTCCCGTTCCGACCATGGCGACGGCCTCGGGGAAGCCGAGGTTCGCCGGGATCTCGTGCAGTCGTTCGACGTCGGTGACCGCCAGCTCGGCGTAGCCGCCGGGCGCGAAGCCGAGGTGGGCGACCACGCGCCGCCCGAGCCAGAGCCCGTCGACGCCGTCGCCGAGCGCCTCGACCACCCCGGCGACCTCGCGGCCGGGGATCGTCGGCAGTACGGTCGGCCGGGGCGCCGGGCCCTGGTGGCCCTGGCGCAGCGAGGTGTCGAGCAGATGGACACCGGCCGCGGCGACGGCGATCCGTACCTGGCCCGGACCCGGCACGGGGTCCGCCGCCTCCTCGTGGAGGAGGTTCTCGGCAGGACCGAAGGCATGCAGGACGATGGCGTGCACAGGGACTCCCCCAGGCGGTGGCTGATCCGACGGTCCGACTCTTCGACCTCAAGCACGGTTGAGGTCAAGGGCGGGCCGCTCTCCCCCCTTCCCCTTCCCCTTCCCCTTTCGCTGGTCGCGGGGATTGTCAGTGGGGGCCTGCACTATGGGGGCATGGCGAGGACAGCGGCCGGTGGGGCCGGCGGAGGCAGGGTGAAGGGCGCGCGGCGGCCGGAGGTGCGGCTGCCCGAACTGGAGCCCTGGGGCGGCGGCGAGCTGGAGCCGGACGGGGACTACGACGGGCTGGAGTTCCGGGAGGCGGACTTCGTCGGGCAGGACGGAGCGGGCGCCCGGTTCATGGACTGCGCGCTGCGGGACTGCGCCTTCGACGAGACGGGGCTGCGGCACGCGCGCGTGCTGGACACGGTCCTCACCGGGGCGAGAGGCGTCGGCACCGACCTGGCCGAGGCGACCCTGCGCGATGTCGAGCTGGTCGACGCCCGGCTGGGCGGCACCCAGATGCACGGTGCCGTCCTGGAGCGCGTGGTGGTCCGCGGCGGCAAGATCGACTACCTCAACCTGCGCACGGCCAGGCTGAGAGACGTGGTCTTCGACGGCTGTGTGCTGGTCGAACCGGACTTCGGCGACGCGGTCCTGGAACGGGTCGAGTTCACCGGCTGCACCCTGAAGGCGGCGGACTTCAGAGGGGTCACCATGAAGGACGTCGATCTGCGGGGCGCCGCGTCCCTGGAGATCGCGACCGGGGTGGAGCGACTGGCGGGGGCGGTGATCAGCACGTCCCAACTACTGGACCTGGCACCGGTCCTGGCGGCCCAGCTGGGGATCCGCGTGGAGGGGTGAAGCGCCCCGTAAAGGCGCCCCGTAAAGGCGCCCCGCAAGGGGCGCGGGGCCGTGTCGATGTGCGGCTGCCGCCGCGTGGGCGCGACCAGCCCCCACCGGCCCGCAGCAGGCGAACCGTCCGAAGCACTCAGCTCGCCGGAGGCACGGGCGCGGCCTTCTGCCGTAGGCCCAGGTGGTCGTCCGGATCCTGGAGCCGGTCCTGCTGCGCGGCCAGCATGCGGCGGACCACCGGCTCCGGCATGCGGATCACCACCGGCCGGGGCAGGGTCACCTCCCGCACGGCGGTGCCGGTACGGCCGGACCGCACGCGGTTGGTCACCGTCGCCACCACCCGCACGTCCAGCGTGAACTGCACCAGGACCGACGCGGACTTGGGCTTGTGCAGCGGCATCGAGCCCGACGCGTTCACCGCCGCGTCGGCCGCGCCGCCCGCGCCACCGGCGTTGCCCATCAGCTGGTTGAGGCGGAACTCGTCGGCGTTGAGCAGCCCCGCACCCGCCAGCCCGCGTGCCGACCTGCCGTGGTCGGCGGAGCTCAGGCCGTCCGTCTGGGTGGGCCGGGGCGCGTCCAGGTGGCTCTGCCCCACCGTCTCGAACGTCATCTTGTCGCCGACGCCCAGCACCCGCCCGTCCCGCAGCCGTGCGTGCAGGGACGCCCGCAGGTCCTGGCCCTCCACCCCGGTGGCGTGCACCGGCGGCAGCTCCGCCCCCGCCGAGGTCAGCAGCGGCAGCGCCGCGATCAGCCACTCGGTGGAGACGGCCTCCTGCAGGGTGTACGCGGCGGCCTGGCCCTTGGTCCGGAAGCGGTCGCCGCCGCCCGCCTCCCGGACCGCGGAGCCGACCAGCTCCCGTACCTGCGGGGCCCCTTGGAAGCCGTTCACCTGCGCCTCCATCGGCAGCCGCACACCCCCGGAGCGCCAGCTGCCGAGCGCGGCCGGGCGGCCGTCCCCCGGGCCGGCAGCCGGAGCCACCGGCCGGTGGCGGGGCGCGGTCAGCCGGGCGAGGGCGGCCAGGTCCTGGTCCAGGACGCGGTGGGTCAGCGTCTGGCGGCCCAGCGAGACCAGCGCGAGCCGCCGGTCGCCCCGGTGCAGTTCCAGGGTCGCCTCGATCGGCACCCGCATCTTCGACGACTTCGCGGTCTTCGCCTCCGCGACCGTCTTCATGCCGAGCTGGCCGCGGTTCACCGTCCCGGAGCGCCGCGAGCCGCCCGAGCCGACGCCGAGGCCCGCCGCACCGCCCATGCTCTTGAGCTGCCCGGCCCCGCCGTCCGGTTTGCCGGAGCCGGCGAGGATCCCCTCCACGCCGGTCGTCACGCCCTCGTCGTGAGAGGCGGCCTGCTGGGCCACGGCCGCGGTGATGTACTCCATGTCCCGGCCGTCGTCCGCCGCACCGTCGTAGGCGCCGTCGCCCAGCCGGTTGACCTTGAACACCGCCCAGTACGGGGTCCTGCGGCCGTCGAACAGCTCGACGGTGACCCCGCCGTCCATCGCCCCCGACAGCAGTCCCGCGCTGCCGTCGCGGTCCAGGACGCGCAGCAGCCGTTGCACGTTGTCGTTGCGGTCCGCCAGCTGCCGACGGGGCAGCAGGTCGTCGGCGAGGCCCTGCTGCCCGCTCTCCGCGAGGCGGGTGCGGAGCCGGGCCAGCAGCGGCACGAAGTTCGGCAGGTTCTCGACCATGCCGAAGCCGAGGGGCAAGCCGCGGGCGAAGGCCGGACCGGTGCGTGGCGGGGCGGACGTGGAGGACCCGGCCACGTCCGTGGCCCGGACCCCTTCGCGGGCCCCCTGCCGGGTTCCTTCGCGGGTCCCCCGCCGGGCCCCTTCCCTGGCCTCGCGTTCGGCACCCGCCCGGGAACTCTCCGCGGGCCGCTGCACCGCCGGGGAATCCTCGGCCGGTCGCTCCCCCGTCCGGGAGCCCTCCACCGCCGCCCGCCCCGCCCGGGAGCCCTCCGCCGGTGCCTGCCCCGCCCGGGCCGGTGACATCAGTGCCGGTTCCGGGTCGAGCTTCAGCTGTCTGCGGATCGCCGCCGGCAGCTGCGCCTCCGTCAGCCACACCGCCGCCTCGGCCGGCAGGGTGCGGGCGGCCGTCGCCACGTAGGGGCCGCCGCCGGTGACCTTGACCTCGGCGACCATGGTGACGAGCAGGTCGCACTGGACCAGGTAGAGCGGCGCCTTCTTCGGGGTGTGGGCGTTGCGCTCGACCGTGCCGGACAGGGCCGCGGACCGGGTGTCGCCCTGGCTGGTGGTGCGGTTCCCGGAGAGGCCCTGGCCCAGGCGCCACTCGGGGCCGTTCTCCGAGCCGGTGGCGCCGACCTGCCAGGTGCTGGTGGTGCCCTGCCCCTCCTGACCGGCCGCCTGGTGGCCGCCGAGCACGAAGGTCTCGGTGCCCGGCCCCGCGCCCCGGTGCAGGAACTTCGGGTTGGTCAGCGTGAGCCGGGTGCCCACGGCCCCGTTCAGCGCGGCGAGCCGGCGCGGATAGCGCAGGTTCTTCACCACCCACCCGGAGGACGCGGCCTGCCGCAGCGACGCCGTGATGGCCTGCGGCCCGAACCGCTCCTCGATCGCCAGTCGCGGCGCGAGCCCCTCCGTCTGCAGCGCGGGATCCTCGCGGACGCCCTTGTTGCGGGCGGCGGCCCGGGACAGCAGCTGGAAGGCGAGGTCCCGGACGGCCTGGCCGTCGCCGACCGTCTCCACCAGCTGCCAGTCCCGCAGCGCCTGCCCGGCCGACGGCCGGGGCACGAGCGTGGCCAGGTCGCCGATGCCCTCGGCGGTGACGGCGTGCTCGGGCCGCGGGGCCTGTGCCCGCCGCCGGTCGCCCACCGCGTCCTGCCGCCGCTTGCCCTCCTCGTCGAGGGTGAACTCGGTGGGGGTGACGAGCCGTACGTCCTGCTCGTCCAGGTGCAGTCCCGCCAGCTGCCTGGCCTCGGGTGCGTCCTGCCCGGGGGAGCCGGGGGTGAGGGCGCGGCCGAGCTTGCGCTGCCGGGAGGTCATGGTGACGTCGACGTCGAGGCGCAGGGCCGCCCCGAAGGTGCTGGCCTTCTCGGAGCCGTTGGTGAGGACGTCCGTGCGGGTGGTGGGGCCGGCCTGGTTGCGGCGGGTGCCGGAGCTGTGCCTCTCGTAGCGGGCCGAGCCGGTCAGGATGCCGGGGACGAGGCGGGCCTGGCCGAGCACCAGTCCGCCGATCGAACGCGAACTGCTGCGTCCGCTCTGCGCGTTGCCGGTGACACCGGAGTGGCTGCGCACCAGCCAGTCGTCGGTGTCGCCGAGGTAGCCGGTCTCGCGGAGCTCTCCTCGGACGCGGATCTGCACGTCGTGGGAGTGCAGGGTGCTCTTGCGGCGCAGCCGCACCCGGATGCCGGTCGTGGTCAGCTGGTCCTTGTTGACCCGCAGGTTGGTCTCGGACAGGGCGGCCATCAGCTCGCGGTGGTTGCGCCGCTGGAGGGCGGCCTCCTCCTTGCTCGGGGTCGAAGCCACCGCATCCCCGCCGAAGGCGGGCAGATAGCCGGCCAGCCGGGGATCGGTGGCGAACAGCTCCTGCACGGCCCGCACCATGGGTCTGGTGTCGAGCTGGCTGAGGGTGACGCTGGAGCCCATGGCGCCGAAGGGAAGGTGCCGTTCGACGTCGACCTCGTCGCCGTTCTCGTCGGTCCGCTTCGGCTTCTCGATGAACCCCTTGGACCCCTTGGACTCCTTGCCCTCCTTGGCCTCGGTGCCCGGCGGCAGCGGCAGCCCGAGTGACCGCGCCTCGTCGGCCCGCAGGCTCATCCACACCCGCATCGGGTGCCGGGCGACCCGGGTGCCGGGGCGCAGGATCATCTCGGCCGAGCGCGGTCCCGTGCCCTCCGCGGTGAACAGCACGGTCGCGAGGTAGAGCACCTTGTCGCCGCGGACCTCCGCGCCCTGGCGGCTGGACACGGTCTGCTCGGCCACCGTGAACCGCGCCTTGCGGGCCGCCGCGACCGGCATGGCCGTGCCCCGCACAACGGCGGCGTTCCCGACCGCTCCGACGCCGATGGCCGGGCCCAGACCGCCGGTGCCGGCGCGCCCCTTGCCCGCGCTCTCGGTGACCGTGTGCTGGGTCTGCTGATGGGTGCGCAGCTGGGTCCCGCCGGTGCCCCAGGCGGGCGACATGCCGGTGATCTCGGCGTGCAGGCGGTAGCTGCCGACGCTGCTGCCGTCCTTGGACGCCAGGTCCTCGCCGGTGACGCCGTCGCGCAGCAGCCGGGGCATGTCCTCCAGGACGGTCGCCGTGGAGGTCGCCTCGTAGAGCCGGGCGCGGCCGGGTGCCCCGGCGGCGGTCAGCGAGGGGTGCAGGACGGAGGCGACCGCGTCGAAGAGCCCGCCGCCGCCCTGGTGCGGGGCGGCGGCGTCGGTGACGGCGACCGGCGCCAGGGAGTCGGCGAGCGAGACGCGCCGGGGAGTGTCCGCCCGGAGGGCCTCCGGCGCGGCGGGTGCCCTGGTGCCGGCCGGGACCAGGTGTTCGGTCGGCACGCGCTGGGTGAGGGTGCCCGAGCCGTGGAAGGTCTGCGCGCGCTGGGCGCCCTGCTTCTTGATCCGTACGCCGTACCGCACCGTGCGGGGCGCCTCGACCGAGCCCTTCTCGCTGCGCAGTACGCGTGGTTCGGCCACGTTGCGCTGGCTGCGGGACTCCCGTGCGGACTGCCAGGGCTGCGCGTTCACCAGCCCGGCGCCGCCCAGCCACAGCCCCGGTACGACGGGCGCGAGCCCGAAGGCCATCCCGCCGACGCCCTTGCTCGACCCGCCGCTCGCGGTGGTCGCGACGGTGGCGGCGGTGTTGTGCTGGACGTCGACCTTGGTGTCCTTGCCCTCGGCGTCGTCCACCGCGGCGAGCGGCGCCCCGTCCGGGTCGGGCACGGTGTTGGCGAGCAGGTCCTTGGGGTGGAAGACCGGCGGCCGGTCGTCGGGGGCGCGGGAGACGGTGACGGTGACGTCGTACCAGTCCTTGCCGTCCTTGCCCCGGACCGCGAAGGCGCGGCCCTGGCCGTAGCACGACTCGGGGCGTCCGGCGAGTTCGGCGGCGATGTCGGCGACCGTGCCGTCGCCGTGGCCGACGACGGCGGCCACCGCGTTCCGTACGAACTCGTGCCCGGTCAGCCCGTACGCCGTGGACAGCCCGGCGGCCTGGAAGTCCATCAGGTAGGGCGGCAGCACCAGGCCGGGAGCGGTGTGTTCCTCCGCGATGGGGGCCACGGGCGCCACCGGATGGCTCCGTACCGCCGGCGGCCGCGCGACGCCCTTCCCCTTCGCGTCCCGCAGCGCCTGCGCGGTGGCCGCGTTCCCCGCGGTCCCCTGGAGGGCGAGCAGAGCGTGTTCCGTGGGCCCGGCGGGTCTCGTGGAGCCGACGGGACCGGCGGTGACCGGTGTCCGGGAGACCTCGGAAGAGGCGTCTTTTCCGCTGTCGCCTGCCTGTCGCTGCTGCGTCCGCACAAAGTCAACGTAGGGGCGGCCGGACCAGGCGGAACGGCTTCCGCCGACTCCCGCCCCATATGTCACTCCCGCCTCGGCGGCCGGTCAACTGCCGTACACCCGTGGGTCGTTCAACCGTCTGGAAGGGACCGGGAAGGCTACGACACCCTGGGGAAACGGGCCTGGAGCGTCCAGATCGCCGGATTGTCCGCCAGCCCCTCGTGCAGGTCGGTGAGGTCGGCGACCAGGTCGTGCAGGAAGTCCCGTGCCTCCCGGCGCAGTTCGGTGTGGGAGAAGGTGAGAGGCGGCTCCTCGGCAGGCATCCAGTCCGCCTCGATGTCCACCCAGCCGAAGCGGCGCTCGAAGAGCATGCGGTCGGTGGACTCGGTGAAGTCGAGTTCCGCGTGCTGGGGACGGGCGGCCCGGGACCCCGCCGGATCCCTGTCCAGCCGTTCCGCGATGTCGCACAGCGCCCACGCGAAGTCGAGCACCGGCACCCATCCCCAGGCTGTGGACAGTTCCCGGTCCGCCTTGGTGTCCGCGAGGTAGACGTCACCGCAGAACAGGTCGTGACGCAGGGTGTGGACGTCCACCCGCCGGTAGTCCGTCTGGGGAGGGTCCGGGAAGCGGTTGGAGAGGGCGTAGCCGATGTCGAGCACATGCCGATGGTGTCACGGCGTCCTACGATCACGAGCGTGCCCCGGTCCCCGCTCCTCCTCCCGTCCGCCCTGCTCTGCCTGGTGCTGGCCGCGTGCGACGGCGGAGTCCACGGCACCCCGGGCGGCGCGGGCGTCCGCGACCCGTACTTCCCGGGGGCGGGCAACGGCGGCTACGACGTCGGCCACTACGGCCTCACCCTCGCCTACGACCCGGACGGCGGCCGCCTCACCGGCACCGCCGTCATCACCGCCCGCGCCACCCGGGACCTGACCGCCTTCGACCTCGACCTGAAGGGCCTGCACGTCGACGACGTCACCGTCGAGGGCAGCCGGGCCCGCTGGAACCGCGCCGGCCAGGAACTGACCGTCCGCCCGCACGACGACCTGAAGAAGGGCGAGACCTTCAGCACAAGCGTGCGCTACTCGGGCCGCCCGGAGACGCTCACCGACCCCGACGGCTCGAAGGAGGGCTGGCTGCGCACCGCCGACGGCGCCCTCGGCCTCGGCGAACCGGTCGGCTCCATGGCCTGGTTCCCCGGCAACGACCACCCCTCCGACAAGGCGTCCTACGACATCACGGTCACCGTCCCGGAGGGCCTCCAGGCCGTCTCCAACGGGGAGCTGAAGAGCGAGACGACGAAGAACGGCCGTACGACCTTCGCCTGGCACAGCGCCGAGCCGATGGCGAGTTACGTCGCCACGGTCGCCGTCGGCCGCTACACGATCACCCGCTCCACCCTCCCCGACGGCCTCCCGGTGTACACGGCCGTGGACCCCACCCAGGAGAAGGCGAGCCGCGCGGTGCTGGCGAAGCTGCCCGAGATCATGGAGTGGGAGGACTACAACTTCGGCCCCTACCCCTTCTCCTCCACCGGCGCGATCGTCGACCGCCCCACGGACTCCGGGTACGCCCTGGAGACCCAGACCCGGCCCGTCTTCCCCGGCGCCCCGGACACCGCCACCCTCGTCCACGAACTCGCCCACCAGTGGTACGGCGACTCCGTCACCCCGAGGACCTGGCGGGACATGTGGCTCAACGAGGGCTTCGCGACCTACGCCGAGTGGCTCTGGTTCGAGGACCACGGCGGCGGGACCGCCCAGCAGACCTTCGACCAGCTCTACGCCACGCCCGCGGACAGCGACCTGTGGGCGTTCCCGCCCGCCGAGCCGTCGAGCGCCGCGCACATCTCCGACCGGCCGGTGTACGACCGCGGCGCGATGGTCCTCCAGAAGATCCGCCAGAAGGCCGGCGACGACACCTTCTACGACATCATCCAGGGCTGGGCAGCCGCCCACCGCCACGGCAACGCGGACACCGCCGAGTTCACGGAGTACGTGGAGAAGACGGCGCCCGGGAAGGACTTCTCCGCCATCTGGAAGGACTGGCTGTACGGCGACGGAAAGCCGGCCAGGCCCTAGCCGCCCGCGCCCAGTTCCTTGCGCAGCACGGCACACGGGCGCCCGCGTTCCCGGTCCGGGCGATGGTCGATCACCTCGTACCCGAGGGCCGTCCAGAAGGCGAGCCCCTTCGGGTTCTCCTCCAGCACGGCGAGCCGCACGGCGTCCCGCCCCGCCGCCCGGAACCGCCGCTCGATCTCCTCCGCGATCCGCCGCCCGTACCCCTTCCCCTGCGCCCCCGCGCCCACCATCAGCAGCCCGATCCACGGATCCGGGTCGGCCGGATCAGGGTGCCGGGCCAGCGTGACGACCACCCCGACCAGCCGCCCCTCGGCCCGCGCCAGCAGCACCTCCGCATCCGGATGCGCCAACTCGTCCGCCAGCGCTTCGGCCACCTGCTCCGGCCTGATGTCGTCCGGGTCCGGGAAGTCACCGCTGAGCGCCTGGAACTCACGGTTGGCGGCGTACAGCGCGGTGAGCTCGGAGAGGACCGGCGCCGGGATGTCGCGATCGGGGGTGAGGGGGACGGGGGCGAGGATCATGCGCGCAACCTATCCGGCCCTACTCACCCTGAGGCGGGTAGCGGGGCAGGCCGTCCGTCGCGATGGTCCAGTCGGCGATCGTGACGTCCTCGCCGTAGACGAAGTCCTTGCGGGTCGCGTAGCGCGGGCCGTCGGGGGTGGGGTGGATGTCGGTGAGGACGGCGCCGGTGCCGGTGCGGGGGTCGAAGAGCGCGTAGACGGGGACGCCCATCAGCGGGTAGTCGCGGACCTTGCTGACCCAGTCGTTGTCGGGATTGGAACGGGAGACGATCTCGACAGCGGCGATCAGCGTACGTGGGTCGAAGGACCCGTCTCCCTCCATGTCCACCTCTGCGATCACCATGATGTCGGGGCGACGCATGATCCTCTCTGGCGCCACTTCGACATCGGGCTCGCCCGTGTGGGCCACGATCTCCTCGGGCATGACCTTCTCCAGACGTTTCCGGAGACGCAGCGCGGTGAGTTCGTGCTGCCGGACGGGCGACATCATGTCGAGGACGATCCCTTCCTTGGTGATCTCGAACTTGCCGGGGAGGGTGCCGTCCGTGGACTCCACGAAGTCGCGCATGGCCCGGTACAAGAGGGAGGCGTCCTGCCGTGCGTCGTCCGGTGCCATGGTCATGGCGCTCGCTCCTCGTCTGTGCCCAGGGGCAAGGATCGTCGCTTTCATGCTAGGTCTCCTCCGCGAGATCGGTTCGGCAGTCACGGCAGAGTCCAGGTGCCGGGGAGCGGAAGCCTCGGTCGCAGCCGTCGCAGTTGTGGATCCGGGTGGGCACGGCCGGTGGCGGAGCCGGTGCGCGGAAGGGCGGTGGCGCGGGCAGCCGGTCCGTCAGGCGGTGGGCCAGGAGGGCAGCGGGCCTGTGGAGCGGTTCGGCCGGCAGGCCTGCGGTCAGGGCGTGCCGTACGGCGCTGGGGGCGGCGTCGCGTTCCAGCCAGGCGGCGACTCCCGGGGCCAGATGGGCGGCGTCGACGGCCGACAGCAGCAGCCGGGAGTCGTGGCGGCGGAGGTCCGCGAGCAGGGCCAGGGCCTTCTGGAGGAGCGCGGGGGAGGGGCAGGCCGGGCGCGGTACGGGTGGGAGGGCCTTGCGGGCGGGCTTCTGTGGTGCCTTCGGCCGTGCTGCGGCTTCCGGCTGATGGGCGCGACTGCTGTGGCCGGGCCGGTTGCAGGAGACCGTGCGGGTGATGATGCGGCCGTCGGGCAGGCGTACGCGTTCGCGGCGCAGGTAGCCGACCGCCTCAAGCTCTCGCAGTGCGGCCGCGATACGGGTCCTGCCCTCCTTCAGGCGTTCCGCCAGCGTCTTGATGTCGACCCGGGCACCGGCCGGAAGCGACTGGATGTGCACACCGATCCCGACCGCGAGCCCCGACAGATCGGGGTGCTGGGCGAGGTCGTTGCCGATCACCACGAAGTGCGAGGTGTGGCGGGTGTTCTCGTGAACGAGCCCGCCACCGGACCCCCGGTTCGGGTGCTTCCTGGCCGCAACACGGGACTCGGCGCACGAGGGCGCGCTAGGGTTTTTCGTATCCATCGGGAAGCTGTTCTCTTCCTGGGTGGTCAGGCCCTCGCACTGGGATTGCCCGTCCCGGCGAGGGCCGAAGTTTTTCTGCGGTTGTTGCGCTGAGCGTAGGGCAGGCAACCCGCCTCAAATCCAGCCCAGTTGGGCATATTCACTCGCGGGAGTGACTCTGCGCGACGGGCGGGAGGGGTGGGGCTTGGCGGGAGTTCTTTCTCCCCGTCGTTCCTTGGGTGGTGACGTCCCTCGCGACCGACGCCCGCGTTTCCGGGCTACGGTGACACGCCGATCTCGGCCCACACCGTCTTGCGTGGCGACAGCCCCGGTGCCACGCCCCACTTGTCGGCGAGCGCCTCCACGAGGACCAGACCCCGGCCCGACTCGGCGTCCGGTGCGAGCGGCCGGGTGTGCGGCAGACGGTCACCGCGGGTGTCCGTGACCTCGATCCGCAGCGTGTCCCCCACGACGTAGAGGAGAAGGCCGAAGTCGCGTCCCGGCACCCGTCCGTGCATCGCCGCGTTCGCCGCCAGCTCGGCCACGATCTGCCTCGCCGGATCCAACGGCAGCCCCCAGGCGCGCAGTTGCTCGGCGGCCAGCAGACGGGCCAGGCGAGCCCCACGCGGCGTGGACGAGAGCCGCAGGCTCATGTTGCGGACGGGGGTGGAGATTTCATCGTTCACGTCACTCAGCGTGGCCGGGCGTGCATACCGTGAACAGTGACGAAGCCCTTGCGTACGGTGACTGTCCGGCGCTTGTCCGGTGCTGTCCTGGCTGTCGGGAGCGTTCGTACGGGTAGGGGCGGGGTCGCGGGTACGGGCGTACGGCACGAAGGGGCGTGGGATGGGCGTGGACGGCGGCGAGGTGACCGAGCCGGGCTGGGAGGTCGACCCGGACGACGACTGGGGCGTGGCGGTCATCGCCACCGTCGGGCGTCAGCTGAAGCTGCGGCGGGAGGCGGTGGGGATGCGCGCCGCCGAGTTCGGGGAGGCGGTCGGCTACGGCGAGGACATGGTCTACAAGGTGGAGGGCGGCAAGCGGATTCCTCGGCAGGAGTACCTGAACAGGGCGGACGAGGTCCTGGAGGCCGGTGGGCTGATCTCGGCGACCTGGGAGGACGTGAAGAGGGTCCGGTATCCGAAGAAGGTGCGGGAGCTGGCCAAGTTGGAGGGGCAGGCGGTGGAGATCGGGCTGTATGAGTGCAACATCATCGCCGGGCTGCTTCAGACGCCTGAGCACGCGCGAGCCGTGATTTCGGCCGCCCAGCCGCCCTACTCACCGGATGACGTAGAGCGCATGGTGACGGCCCGTCTGGCTCGACAGTCGGTCTTCGAGCGCGACCCGGCTCCGTCCATCCACTTTGTGCTGGAAGAGGCGCCGCTGCGACGTCCCATCGGAGGCACAATGGTGTGGCGGCGGCAGCTTGAACGTCTGCTGGAGGTGGGGCGGTTGCACAACGTCACGCTTCAGGTGATGCCGTTGAACTCCGAGGTCCACTCCGGTTTGGACGGACGGATCGAGGTGCTGAAGTTCCCGGACGGTACGGCGGTGGGGCGCTCCGACGGCGCGTTCAACGGCCGAGCGACTTCCGACCCGAAACAGCTCCGCATCCTTGAGCTGCGGTATGGCACCATCCGGGCGCAGGCTCTCTCACCAGGGGAGTCGCTGGCCCTCATCGAGCAACTGCTGGGAGAAACATGATCCGCAAGGCCCCCTCCGCGGACGCCTCCGAACTGGCGTGGTTCAAGAGCAGCTACAGCGGCGGCAACAGTGGCGAGTCCTGCGTCGAAGTCGCCCTGGCCTGGTTCAAGAGCAGCTACAGCGACGGCCCCGACGGCGACTCCTGCCTCGAAATAGCCCCCACCCCCACCACCATCCACATCCGCGACTCCAAGTACACGCACACGCCCGCCACCCCCGGCCCCCGGCTCGCCCTCGCCCCCTCCGCCTGGGCGGCCTTCCTGCCGTACGCGTCGGCGAGCTGAGCTGACGCCGGAGCCCCCGGCCGCAACCCACGGCCGGGGGCTCCCGCACAGCGCAGCGTGCCGCGGCGGTCAGACGTTGACGCCGAAGTCCTGGGCGATGCCCACCAGGCCGGACGCGTAGCCCTGGCCGACCGCGCGGAACTTCCACTCCGCGCCGTTGCGGTACAGCTCGCCGAAGACCATCGCCGTCTCCGTCGCCGCGTCCTCGGAGAGGTCGTAGCGGGCGATCTCGGCGCCGCCGGCCTGGTTGACGATGCGGATGTAGGCGTTGCGGACCTGGCCGAAGTTCTGCGAGCGGGTCTCCGCGTCGTAGATCGAGACCGGGAAGACGATCTTGTCGATGTCGGCCGGCAGGCCGGCCAGGTTGACGTTGATCGCCTCGTCGTCGCCGGCGCCCTCGCCCGTGCGGTTGTCACCGGTGTGGACGATCGTGTTGTCCGGGGTCTGCTTGTTGTTGAAGAAGACGAAGTGGGCGTCCGAGTACACCTTGCCCTGCGTGTTGACCGCGATGGCCGAGGCGTCCAGGTCGAAGTCCGTGCCGGTGGTGGTGCGGACGTCCCAGCCGAGGCCCACGGTGACGGCGGTCAGGCCCGGTGCCTCCTTGGTGAGCGAGACGTTGCCACCCTTGGACAGGCTTACAGCCATGGTCGGGAGTCCTTTCCCTTGTCTGCGTACGGCCGTGCGGCGTACGGGCTTGAAGCTACAGCTACCCGTATGAACGCCACGAGGGGTACCGAAGGTTCCATCTCGCTTTACTTTCTTTACCAAACGGGTGATGAAGATATTCGCGTGACGTGTGCCGGTCAGCCGCGCGACCATAGGGGGCATGTCCGGTCCTTACGTCATCCGCGGCTCCGTCTCGCTCCCCGAGGCCGAGCTCCTCTGGCGTTTCTCCCGTTCGTCCGGGCCCGGCGGGCAGCACGTCAACACCAGTGACTCGCAGGTGGAGCTCCGCTTCGACCTCGCGAACACCGGGGCGCTGCCGCCGGTGTGGAAGGAGCGGGCACTGGAGCGGCTGGCGGGGCGGCTCGTCGACGGGGTGATCGTCGTACGGGCGTCCGAGCACCGCTCGCAGTGGCGCAACCGCGAGACCGCCGCCGTACGCCTGGCCGCGCTCCTCGCGGAGGCCACCGCGCCCCCGCCCAAGCCGCGCCGGCCGACCCGCATCCCGCGCGGGATCAACGAACGCCGGCTGCGGGAGAAGAAGCAGCGCTCGGACACCAAGCGGGGGCGAACCGGCCGCGACTGGTCCTAGCAGCGACACCGTCAACGAGGTCGGCCGGGACGGGGTCCGGGGCCTGTCCGGCGCTAGAGGGCCGTCCGGCGCTAGAGGGTCAGCACCCCCACCGGCTGGTCCCCGCTGACCTCGCCGGTCTTCTGGAAGCCCAGCCGCAGATAGAACGCCTCGGGGCCGTCGGGGCCGTCGGGGCCGTCGGGGCCGGCATGCCAGGTGACGTACATCTCCTTGCCGCCCCGGCGGCGGATCTCCGTGGCCACGGCCTCCACCGCGAACCGGCCGTACCCCCTGCCCTGTTCTCCGGCGTCGATGTTGAGGCGCCACAGGCCGGAGCGGAAGAGGGTGCCGTCGGTGCGCCAGTCGATGTCGAGGAAGGCCATCAGAAAGCCGACTGTGCGGTCTCCGTCGACGATCAGGCGCGGCCAGGCGACCTCCGGCGGATGGACGTATGCCTCGGCGAGGGACGCGGCGACCGGCTCGACGTTGTGTTCCTGGTCGGGCCGGACGCGAATGCGGAGTGCCGCCGCCAAATTTGCGGTGGTTACTTCTTCGAGGCGGAGCAGAGAAGGCATCCGCGCACTCTAGAAGGGCCGTTCGGTAACTGCTCGCGGATTTTGCGAAACAGACCGCGCGGTTTTATCCCAGCTGCCGGTAGCGCCCCCGGAAATACATCAGCGGGCCGCCTTCCGCGCTCGGCAGTTCGGCGGTGAGGACGCGGCCGATGACGAGCGTGTGGTCGCCGGCCGGCACCCGCTGTTCGGTGCTGCACTCCAGCGTCGCGAGGGCGCCGCCGACCAGCGGGGCGCCACTGGCCTGGCCCCGGACGTACGGGATGTCCTCGAAGAGCAGACGGTCGCTGATGCGGCCCTTCATCGCGAAGCGGCCGGCGATGTGGCGCTGGCTCTCGGTGAGCACGGAGACCGCCCACCGCGGCTGTTCGTCGAGCAGGTCGTCCATCCGGGAGCCCTCACGCAGGCTGACCAGCACCAACGGCGGGTCGAGCGACACCGACATGAACGCGGTGGCGGTCATGCCCACGTCCTCGCCGGTCGGCGCCAGCGGGTCGTCCGGGTCCAGCGACGGCTCCTGCGCGGTCACCAGGACCACGCCGGCGGCCAGCCGGGACAACGCGGCCTTGAACGCTTCGTTGCTCACCCCCACAGCATGCCCGGTGGCTTCTGCGGCGGCGGGGGAGGGAGTCTTCAGCACGCCGGAAACGCTAGTGTCGGACCCGGCGCCACCGCATCGGCCATCGGCCCGAGCCGGGTCCTAGGACCAAGGGCGGGGGAAAGGCCGTAACGTGCATCATGTGCACACGCCCGCAAAGGCTGTGTTCAGTAAGCACACAGGTAAAACGCAGAAACTCCACTCAATTGTTCACGTTCTCCTGTGACTTGAGTCACAAGGGGGGTGAATTGTTGACCCTGTGTACCGAGTGGGCAGCGCGCTGTGATTCAGTGGCGGGGAAAAGTAGCGCCGAAGCAGACCCTTGATTCGCTGCGAGGTCTCGGGGGGAGGGCGAGCATGGAGACCGAGTCGGAGCCCTACGTCCGTCTTGCGTCCCTGCGACAGCTGCACCAGGTCATGGCCGACATGAACACGGCCCGCAGCCTGGCGGACACACTGCAGACCGTCGCCGACGGCGTGATCACCGCCCTCGGCTACGAGATGGCGTGCGTCAACCTCGTACGCCCCGCCGAGGGCGACCTGGTCGTCGCCGCCTTCTCCGGCAACTCCGCCGCCGAGGCCCTGATCACAGGGCGGGTCGGCTCCAGAGAATCCTGGGACCGGCGGCTGAACATGGGCGAGAAGTGGGGCGACCTCGTCTTCATACCGCACACCGAGGGCTGGGTCCTCGACGACGACGACGTCCCGCAGTGGTACACCGACGGCCCCGCACCCCGCTTCGAGGACGAGTGGCACCCCTCGGACCGGCTGTTCGCCCCGATGTACACGCCCGGCATATCGGGCAGCTCCTGCGGCGAGCTCCTCGGCGTGATCTCCGTCGACCGCCCGCGCAACGGCCGGCACCCGGGCGCCTGGGGCCGCGAGGCCCTGCAGATGTACGCCTTCCAGGCCGCGATCGCGATCAGCAACGCCCGGCTGCGCGCCAACATGCAGCGCGCCCTGGTCCGCCTGGAGCGCGAGCAGCAGGCCCTGCGCGCCAGCGAGGAGAGCTTCCGGCAGGCCTTCGAGTACGCCCCCTCCGGCATGGCGATAGCCGAGATGGGCGGCGACCAGCACGGCCGAATACTGCGCACCAACGACGCCCTCTGTCGCCTCCTGGGCCGCCCCGCCTCCGCGATGCGCCGCTACTCCTTCTCCGACCTGGTCCACCCCGAGGACATCGGCACCCTGCTCCGCACCTCTGCGGAGGGCGGCCGCGCGGAACTCCGCCTGGGCCGCCGGGACGGCACCTACGTCTGGGTGTCCCTCCGCAACTCCGTCGTCGCGGACGCCGCCGACGGCCCCCGCTTCCTCCTCACCCACGTCGAGGACATAGAGGAGCGCAAGCGCCGCGAGCTCCAGCTCGCCCACCGCGCCTCCCACGACTCCCTCACCGGCCTCCCGAACTCGGCCGAGCTGCGCTCCCGGCTCTCCTCCCGGCTCTGCCGGCGCGCCGAGACCGGCGGCGGCCTGGAATCCCTGGACGCGGCCTACGGCCACCCCGCCTACGACGCCAACGGCCACGGCTTCGACTTCGCGGGCACGGCGGGCGGTTCGGTCGGTTCGGCCGGTTCTTCGACGTACGACGGCTACGACCACCACGTGCACACCGTCGCCCCCGAGGAGGGCCGCGACGACGGTGCCAAGGGGCTCGCGGTGCTCTTCTGCGACCTCGACGGCTTCAAGTCCATCAACGACCGGTTCGGGCACAACGCGGGCGACGCTGTCCTCATCGAGGTCGCCCGGCGCCTCGGCAGAGCCGTGCGCGACGGCGACACGGTGGCCCGCCTCGGCGGCGACGAGTTCGTGATCCTCGCCGACGGGCTCGGCAAGGCCGACGCCCAGGACCTCGCCGTACGCCTGCGCAACGAGATCATCCAGCCGATCCGCGCCGAGGGCCGGGCGGTGCGGGTGGGCGCCAGCTTCGGCATCGGATGGGCACACTGCGGCATGACGGCGGACGAAGTCCTGAAATCCGCCGACGAGCGGATGTACGTAGAGAAACGATCTCGTCCCAAAGCACATCGCCGCGCCGGATGATCCGCAGGTCATCGCGCTGATGCGATCCGAGTCACCCGTTTGGCTCAGCCAGACCGGGTAGGCTCGACACTCAATACCTGTATTGCATCCGCCCGCACCTGTTGAGGAGTACCAAGGGATGACGCCCGGCGACAACGGCGCGAGCACGCCCGAGGACGACGACCCGTTCGGCTACCTGTACGCCGACGGTCAGGCCAGAGGGGCCCAGCCCCCGTCCGGCTCCGGTGGTTACGGCTACCCGAACGCCGTCAGCAGGGTGCGCCCGGTCGGCGAGCGCACGTACGGCGGCCCGCAGCAGGCACCGCAGGCGCAGCAGTACGGCGGCCAGACCATCCCCCAGCAGCAGCCCGGCGGCTACGGCCAGCAGCCGAGCGCGGCCTACCAGGCTCCGGAGACCTTCCCGGGCGGCGCGCCGACCACCCGCCAGGCCTCGCAGAACCCCGGCCGCGGCCGGGGCCCGAACACCAAGGGCCTCCTCATCGGCGCCGTCGCGGTCGTAGCCGCCGTCATCATCGGCATCAGCGTCGCGATGATGAACGGCAACTCGGACGACAACAAGGCGAGCGGCGACTCCTCCCCGTCCACGTCCGCGTCCCAGAGCGCCTCCCCGTCCCCGTCGAGCACCAGCTCGGTGTCGGCGTCCGGCGATATCGCGCCGGTCGACGCGAAGACCTTCCACCTGGACGGCGGCGCGAGCACGGCCTCGGACGTCAAGGGCGCGAAGTCCGACGGCGGCATCTACGTCACCAACTTCAACCAGACCGGCGCCGGCGTCACCTGGACGGTCAACGGCATCCCGTCGGAGGGTCTCTACACCGTCTACGCGCACTACAGCGCCGTACAGGACGAGAGCATGACGCTGTCCATCAACGGCAAGACGTTCGGCAGCAAGTTCCCCCTGAACAACTACACGGGCCAGAGCGACCCGACCAAGGCCTGGACGACCAGCTTCACGTACCCCACCCTCACCAAGGGCACCAACGTCATCTCCCTGTCCTGCCAGAGCGGCGACAGTTGCGACGTCCTGCTGGACCAGATGTGGCTGAGGCAGGGCAAGCACACGAACAAGGACTAAGCGGCCGCAGGCCCACCGGTCACCGTGACCTGGCCGAGCAGCTTCTCGTAGGCCGCGCGGTCGAACTCGCCCGCCGCCGGAGCCCGTACTGTCGCCGCCGACAGGGCCGTCGCGCGGGAGAGCCGGTCCGGCCAGGGGAGTTGTTCCACCAGGCCGGACAACAGGCCGGCGACCACCGAGTCACCCGCGCCGGTCGGGTTGCCGTGCTCCCGGGCGGGCGGGACGGCATGCCAGCGGCCCTCCGGGGTGAGCGCCAGCAGGCCCTGCGGGCCCAGTGAGGCGACCACCGTCCGCGCCCCGCGTCGGCGGGCGTCCTGGGTGGCGCGTATCGGGTCGTGGGAGCCGGTCAGTTCGGCCAGTTCGTCGGCGTTCGGCTTGACCAGGTCGGGCCGGGCGGCCACCCCGCGCCGCAGCGGCTCCCCGCCGGTGTCGAGGAGGACGGGGACACCGGCGGCCCGCGCGGTCTTTATCAGCCCCGCGTACGCGCCCACCGGCACCCCCGGCGGCAGGCTGCCGCACAGCGCCACCGCCGAGGCTCCGGGCAGCAGTTCCTCGTAGTGATCGAGGAAGGCACCCCACTCGGCAGGGGCTATCTGCGGACCCGGCTCGTTCAACTGGGTCGTGTCACCCGTCAGTCCGTCCACGACGGCGATGGTCCGGCGGGTCGGCCCGGCGACCGGGAGCAGCGCGTCCCGTACGCCCGGGGTCTCCGCGAGCCGCTCCCGCACCGCCCGCCCGGTGGCCCCGCCGACGAACCCCGTCACGGTCGCCTCGTGTCCGAGAGCGGCCAGTACCCGGGCCACGTTCACCCCTTTGCCGCCCGGCCGTTCGGCCACGTCCGAGACGCGGTGCGAGGTGTGCGGGCGCAGTGCGCCGACTCGGTAGGTGATGTCCAGAGCGGTGTTCAGCGTGACGGTGAGGATCACCGGGCGACCTCCCTCGCATATGCCCGTGCCACCGGTTGGGGGGCCTCGATCATGCCAAAGAGACGGCGACCGGCCTAGGGTCGCCGTCTCTCAACAGGGGGAGGGATCAGGACAGTTCGGGTACGACCACCCAAGCGCCCTTCCGCATCACGCCCTTCAGCGTGAAGTCCGCGTCCAGGACCAGCAGGTCGGCGTCCTTGCCGGGCTCCAGGGAGCCGACCCGGTCGTAGAGGCCCAGCAGCCGGGCCGGGTTGGCGGACAGAGCGGCGACGGCGTGCTCGACGGGGAGCTTGTCGACGGTCACCGCCCGCCGCAGCGCGCGGTCCAGCGTCAGCGTGGAGCCGGCGATGGCACCGCTGTCCGCGAGCCGGGCGACGCCGTCGGTGACCTCCACCTCCAGTGGGCCCAGCAGATAGCGGCCGTCGCCGAAGCCGGCCGCGTCCATCGCGTCCGTGATGAACGCGACCCGGTCCGGGCCCGCGTGATGGAACGCCAACTGGAGTGCGGCGGGGTGGAGATGGGTGCCGTCGTTGATGAGCTCGACCGTCACCCGCTCGTCCTCCAGGAGAGCGGCGATCGGGCCGGGGGCGCGGTGGCCGATCTGCGGCATCGCGTTGTAGAGGTGGGTGGCGACCGTGGCGCCCGCGTCGATCGCCGCCACCGTCTGCTCGTACGTCGCGTCCGTGTGGCCGACGGCGGCGATCACGCCGTGCTCCGCGAGGAGCCGTACCGACTCGATGCCGCCGGGGAGCTCGGTGGCGAGGGTGACCATCTTCGCGTGTCCGCGCGCCGCGTCGACCAGCTTGCGGACCTCCGCGGGGTCCGGGTCCCGCAGCAGCGCCTCGGAGTGGGCGCCCTTGCGGCACGGGGAGATGAAGGGGCCCTCGAAGTGGATGCCGGCGATCTCGCCCTGCTCGGCGAGCTCGGAGAGGAGACCGGCCTGGCGGGCCAGGACGTCCATCTCGTCGGTGACGGTGGAGACGACGAGCGTGGTCGTGCCGTGCACGCGGTGCGTGTGGACGCCGGTGAGGATCTGGTCCGCGGTGCCGGAACTGAAGGAGGCTCCGCCGCCGCCGTGGTTGTGCAGGTCGACGAAGCCGGGCAGGAGCCAGTGGCCGGTGAGGTCGATGACCTGGGCGTTCTCGGAGGGGGTGGCGGTGATCCGGGTGCCCTCGACAGCGAGTCGGGCGTTCTGGATCACTCCGGTCGGGAGGACTGCTCGGGCGCCGTCGAGGACCAGACCGTTCGACCCCGGCTGCGGGAGCGTTGTGGTTGATCGCGCAGTTCCCCGCGCCCCTGACGGGGCGCTGTCGTGCGGCTCGTTCGCAGCCATCAGGGCTTTACCTCCGGAGTGGTCGTCGCTAGTAGGTCCTGGGCGAGTAGGCCCGCCCCCAAACAGCCGGCCGTGTCTCCCAACTCGGCCGGGACGATCGCCGGCAGTTTCTGGAACGTCACCCGGCGCTCCACCGCCTCCCGCAGCGGGTCGAACAGCACGTCTCCCGCCTCCGCCAGGCCGCCGCCGATGATCAGGACCCGCGGGTCCAGCAGGGTGAGGGCCGTGACCAGGCCGTCGGCCAGTGCGGCCACCGCCTCCCCCCACACCCGGACGGCGTTCGGGTCACCGGACGTGACCGCCTTGGCGCAGTCCGCCGCGTCCGCGTCCGGGTCGCCGCCGGCCTTCGCCCAGGCCTCGCTCACCGCGGCCGCCGACGCGTACCGCTCCAGACAGCCGCGCTGCCCGCACGGGCAGGGGGCACCCTGCGGTCGTACGACGATGTGCCCGATCTCGCCCGCGAAGCCGTGCGCCCCCGACTCCACCCGGCCGTCCAGGCCGAAGCCGCCCGCGATCCCGGTGCCGAGGGCCACGAAGAAGAAGCGGTCCGCGCCCCGGCCCGCGCCGAGCCGGCCCTCGGCCAGGGCGCCGGTGCGCACGTCGTGGCCGAGGGCGGCCGGGATGCCGAGGCGGTCGGCGAGCAGGGCGCGCAGCGGGACGTCGCGCCAGCCGAGGTTGGCCGCGTAGACCGCGATGCCGGCGGGCTCGTCCACGATTCCAGGGACGGCGAGACCGGCCGCCGACGCCGGCTCGCCGAGCTGCTGCTCGCCGTACTCCCGCAGTTCGGCGGCGAAGTCGAGGATGGCGGTGACGACCGCGTCGGGGCCGCGGCCCCGGCCGGTCGCGCGGCGGTCCTGGTGGAGCAGCTCGCCGTCCGGGCCGACCAGCGCGGCCTTCATTCCGGTGCCGCCCACGTCCAGGGCGATGACATGTCTCACGGGAACAGTGTGGCCCGCCGACCCGCGAGAGGTCTAGTCCACTTGCGTGGTGTAGACCTTATAGGTCAGACATATTGAACGGCGAGACAGTAGGACAGGGGCAGTAGACGTGCGGCGGCGTAGGGCAGGAATGATCGCGGTGGTGTCCGCAACGGGCATGACGGCGGTTCTCGGTGGGTGTGGGACGACGGGATCCTCGGACGTCACCCTCAGACTCGTCGCCGCCGACTACGGAGACTCCGCCGCCAACAGCTCCCAGAAGTACTGGGACAAGCTGGTCAAGGCCTACGAGGCCCAGCACTCCGGAGTGAAGGTCGACGTCACCGTCTACTCGTGGAACGACGTCGACCGCAAGGTCAAGGACATGGTCGACGCCGGCCAGGCCCCCGACCTGGCGCAGATCGGCTCGTACGCCGACTACGCGGCCGCCGGCAAGCTGTACGAGGCCGGTGACCTGCTCTCCATCCCGGTCCAGGCCGACTTCCCGTCCCAGCTCGCCGAGGCGGGCCAGTGGAACCACGCGCAGTACGGCATGCCTTTCGCCGCGTCTACGCGCGTCCTCTTCTACAACAAGACCCTCTTCTCCGAGGCCGGCATCACCACCGCGCCCACCACCTGGAGCGAGCTCGCGGCCGATGCGAAGGCGCTCAAGGCGGACGGCGTGAAGTACCCGTACGCGCTGCCGCTCGGCCCCGAGGAGGCGCAGGCGGAGACCATGCAGTGGCTGCTCAGCGGCGGCAGCGGCTACACCGACGACACCGGCACGTACACGATCGACTCCTCGCAGAACATCGACACCCTCACCTGGCTCAAGGACGAGCTGGTCGGCAAGGGCCTGACCGGCCCGGTGGCCCCCGGCAAACTGAACCGCGCGACCGCGTTCGCCGCCTTCGCCGACGGCCAGGTCGGCATGCTCAACGGCCACCCCACGCTCATCGAGCAGGCCGAGAAGAAGGGCGTGAAGTTCGGCATGGTCCCGATGCCCGCCCGCGCCGGCCAGAGCACCACCACCGCGTCCATGGGCGTCGCCGACTGGATGGCGGCGTTCAAGCAGAACGGCCACGCCGACCAGGTGGGCGACTTCCTCGACTACGTCTACAGCGAGAAGAACGTCCTCGCCTTCTCCCGCGAGTACGGCCTGCTGCCCGTCACCACGTCCGCGTCCCAGACGATGACCGACTCCACGCAGACCCAGGACAAGCAGCTGCGCCCCTTCCTGGAGCAGCTGCCCACATCGGAGCTCTACCCCGCGGGCAAGACCTCCTGGGCGGCCATCAGCGCCGACATCAAGAAGCAGATCGGTACGGTGGTGAGCCCGACCGGCAACCCGACCAGCGTCCTC
This sequence comes from Streptomyces hyaluromycini, assembly GCF_002217755.1. Taxonomy (GTDB): domain Bacteria; phylum Actinomycetota; class Actinomycetes; order Streptomycetales; family Streptomycetaceae; genus Streptomyces; species Streptomyces hyaluromycini. The sequence continues at coordinate 169,297 of NZ_BCFL01000019.1, forward strand.
ACCCGCCTCCAGGCCGAGGCGGCGACGGCCGACAGCCGTACGGCCGCGGGCGGCTGAGCGCTACCGTTCTCGCCATGGACCGGCAAGAACTGGGCGAGCGCGAGCAGGCCGTCCTCGCCCTCGAACGCCGGGGCTTCCCCAGCCCCGGCGCGAAGGAACGCGCGATACGCGAGGAACTGGACCTGGCTCCGGTGCGCTACTACCAGCTCCTGAACGCCCTGCTGGACGACGAGCGGGCGCTGGCCCACGATCCGGTGACGGTGAACAGGCTGCGGAGGGTAAGGGACGCGCGCCGATCGGAACGCTGAGGCATCGTCCGGAGTCCTGCGGGCCGGTGGGGGCTGGGCGCGCAGTTCCCCGCGCCCCTGCGGGGCGCTGCCCCTGACGGGCGGCTGCCCCTGACCCCTTTCGGGGCGCTGCTCGGATACTGTCGTCTGCATGGGAACCCACATCACGGAACCCCTCCCGACGCCGCGGACCCAGGCCGGTCGCGACGGTCTCGCCGCTCTTCTCGCGCAGCACCGCACGGCCCTCGTCGGCCTCGACTTCGACGGCACGCTCGCCCCGATCGTCGCCGACCCCGAGCAGGCCCGGGCCCACCCGGACGCCGTACCGGCGCTCGCCGCCCTCGCGCCGAAGGTGGCCGCCGTGGCCGTCGTCACCGGCCGCCCGGCCGAGGTCGCCGTCCGCCACGGCGGTTTCGCCGACGTCCCGGGCCTGGAACACCTGGTCGTCCTCGGCCACTACGGCGCCGAGCGCTGGGACGCGGCGACCGGCGAGATCACCTCCCCGCCACCCCATCCCGGCATCGCCGCCGCCCGCGCCGAACTCCCCGCCCTCCTCGACCGCGTCGGCGCCGCGCACGGCACCTGGATCGAGGAGAAGGGCTTCGCGGTGGCCGTCCACACCCGCCGGGCCGACGACCCCCAGGCCACCTTCGACTCCCTCCGCGCCCCCCTGACCGACCTGGCCACCCGGCACGCCCTGATCGTCGAACCGGGCCGCCTGGTCCTGGAACTCCGCCCCCCGGGCATGGACAAGGGGGTCGCACTGCGCGAGTACGCGAGAGAGATCGGCGCGGGGTCGGTGCTCTACGCGGGGGACGACCTGGGCGACATCCCCGCCTTCGCCGCAGTGGAGAAGCTGAGGGCGGAAGGCGTCCCGGGCCTGCTGGTGTGCAGCGGCAGCGAGGAGGTCACAGACCTGGCGGACCGGGCCGACCTGGTGGTGGAAGGCCCGGAGGGCGTCGTACGGCTACTGAGAAGTCTGGCTGCGTACAGCGCCCCGTAAAGGGCGCGGGGCTGCGCCGATATGCGGCTCGGCTCCGCCGCGTGGGCGCGCCCAGCCCCCTCCGGGCCGCAGTCCGCATCCACCGCCCGCGGGGGTCGAAGGGGGCGCAGCCCCCTGGTGATGGGACGGGTAGGGGCGGCGGGGGCGGAAACTACCCGCCCAACGCCCCCAGTTGCTCAAGAAACCAAGCCGCAGGAGGCAACGCCGTAGCCGCCTCGGCCAACCTCTTGCAGCGCTCCGCCCGCTCCTCCACCGGCATGGCCAGCGCCAGCGCCAACGCATCGGCCGTCCCCCCGATGTCGTACGGGTTCACGACCACCGCGTCCTCGCCCAGCTCCTCGTACGCCCCCGCCTCCCGCGACAGCACCAGCACACACCCCTCGTCCGACACCACGGGGATCTCCTTCGCCACCAGGTTCATGCCGTCCCGGATCGGGTTCACCAGCGCCACGTCGGCCAGCCGGTACGCCGCCAGCGACCGTGCGAAGTCGTCCTTGACGTGCAGCACCACCGGCGTCCAACCCGCCGTCCCGTAAGCGGCGTTGATCTCGTCCGCGACCCGCTGCACTTCCGCCGTGTAGTCGCGGTACACCGAGAGGTCCTGCCGTGACGGGTACGCGAACGCGACATGCACCACCCGTTCCCGCCACTCGGGGTGGTCGTCGAGCAGCTGCCGGTACGCCAGCAGCCCCCGCACGATGTTCTTCGACAGCTCCGTCCGGTCGACGCGGACGATCGTCTTACGCCCCTCGCCGCCGATCTCCTCGCGCAGCGCCCGCATCCGCTCGTCCACGTCCGGCTCGTGCGACCGCTTCCGCAGGAAGTCCGCGTCGGCCCCCAGCCCGTGCACCCCGATCCGGGTCCCGCCGGAGCCGGAGGCCCGATCGGCGGCCGGGATCCCAGGGCCCAGCACCGTGTGACAGCAGTCGACGAACGCGTCCGCCCACCGCCGCGTCAGGAAGGCGGCATGGTCGGCGCCCAGGATCCCGGTCAGCAGCTCCGCCGCGATGTCGTCGGGGAGGAGCCGGAAGTAGTCCGGCGGCGCCCACGGGGTGTGGGAGAAGTGGCCGATCCGCAGGTCGGGGCGGAGGCGGCGGAGCATGCGCGGGGCGAGTGCCAGGTGGTAGTCCTGGATGACCACCACCGCCCCCTGGCCCGCCTCCTGCGCCAGTGCCTCCGCGAACGCCTGGTTGTAGGCCTGGTACGACCCCCACTGCCGCCGGAACTCCGCGTCGAAGACGGGCTCCAGCGGGGTCTGGTAGAGCATGTGGTGGACGAACCAGAGGACCGAGTTCGCGATGCCGTTGTACGCGTCGGCGAACACGTCCGCGTCGATGTCGAGCATCCGGACCTGCTGCCCGCCGGTGTCCCCGGCCGGCAGCCGACCGCCCTCGGCCCGCCGCACCGCCTCCCGGTCGCCGTCGCCCAGCGCCGCGCACACCCACACCGCGTTCGCGTCCGGCCCGATGGCCGACAGCCCCGAGACCAGCCCGCCGCCGCCCCTCCTGGCGTGCAGCGCGCCGCTCGTGTCGTCTGGGCGCACCTCGTACGAAACCGGGCCGCGGTTGGACGCGACCAGCACCTCGGCACCGCCGGTGGTGGCAGCCATCAGATCTCCTTCGAGGGGACCACTGGCTTTGGCCGGTGGTGGAATCGCCGCGGGCCCGCTGAGGAGCCGCGCAGCAGCCGGTCCTGGACCTGATCCATCATCAAAAGTGGTAGCATCTTGGTTGTGGCTAGGGGTGATCGCCGGGAGTCGCTGAACCTTCGCGTTGCCCCCGAGCTGAAGCGGCAGGTCGAGGAGTATGCCGAGCGCGTCGGCATCTCGATCAACGCTGCCGCGTGCGTTCTCCTCGCCGAAGCACTTCGGGTGGAGCGGAGGCGCGAGCGGTGATTCGCGCGTACAAGTTCCTGCTGCGCCCCACGGCAGGTCAGACCGTCGCACTGCGCGACATGCTGAGCGATCACTGCTCGCTCTATAACGGCGCCTTGCAGGAGCGGCGGGACGCCTATCGGCACGTCTCCAAGACGTGCCTGCGGTACGGTGACCAGTCCGCCCAGCTCAGGGAGATCCGGGCGTTTGACCCGGAGCGCCAAGGGCGTTGGTCGTTCTCCTCTCAGCAGGCCACCCTGCGCCGCCTGGACAAGGCGTTCCAGGCGTTCTTCCGCCGTGTCAAGAACGGCGAGACGCCCGGCTACCCGCGCTTCAAGGGCGTCGGTCACTTCGACACCGTCGTCTTCCCGAAGGACGGTGACGGTTGCCGCTGGGACTCCACCCCCTACGACCGGCAGACACGTGTACGCCTGCAAGGTGTCGGTCACGTCCGTGTGCACCAGCACCGGACCGTCCGGGGCCGCGTGAAAACGATCAGCGTCAAGCGTGAAGGGCGCCGCTGGTACGTTGTCCTGTCCTGCGACGACGTCCCCGCCGAGCCCCTGCCCCCCACGGGTGCCGTAGCCGGGATCGACATGGGCACCACGCACTTCCTGACCACCTCCGACGGCGAGCACATCGGCAACCCGAAGTTCCTCGACCGAATGGCCGACGAACTCGCCGAAGCCCAGCAGTACCTCGCGACGTTCCCCCGGCGGACCCGGCAGCGCAGCAAGCGTCACCGTGCCGCCGCCCGCAAGGTTGCCAAGCTGCACACCAAGATCCAACGTCAGCGCGCCGACTCCCACCACAAGACCGCACTCGCCTTGGTCCGCGAGTACGACACGATCGCTCACGAGCGACTGAACACCGCAGGCATGACCCGCACCCCCAAACCCAAGCCCGACCCCGACAACAACGGCGTCTTCTTGCCGAACGGCGCCGCCGCCAAGGCCGGGCTCAACCGCAGCATCCTCGACGCGGGCTGGGCGCAGTTCCTCTCGATCCTGGCGAACAAGGCTGAAAGCGCCGGCCGTCACGTGATCGAAGTGGACGCGCGTAACACCTCCCGCACGTGCCTCGCATGCGGGCACGTCGCGAAGGAGAACCGCGTCACCCAGGCGAAGTTCGCGTGCACGGCGTGCGGCTTCACCGCGAACGCGGACCACGTCGGCGCGACGAACGTCCTCAACAGGGCCGGGCTGGTCCTCTGCGATGTGGCCTAGCCACTGCCTCAGGAAGCCCGCGCGTTGACGCGTGGGTGGAGTCACACGCGTCAACCTAGCCCGGCCCGTAAACGCTCAAACGTACGGCCACCCCCGACGCGCCGCCGTATACGGCCGTACGGCGAAGTCACGCCACCTTGCGCTCGGCGTACTCCGCGATCTCCGCCATCGGCGGCCGTTCCTCCGTGTCCACCGAGTAGGTGCGCGGCTCGAAGCCGTCCTCGCCCCGTTCGAACTGGGTGAGGGAGGGGCGGATCAGGTGGCCGCGGGCCAGCCGCAGCTGGGCCGTGCGGTAGATCGCGGCGGACATCCGGCCGAGGGCCTGGCCGTCCTGGTGGCGGTGTTTGCGGACCCCCACGTCGACCTGCGCCAGCGCGTTGAGCCCCACCAGGTGCAGGGCGTCGACCAGCATGCCCAGCTCCACGCCGTAGCCGACCGGGAAGGGGAGCTGTTCGAGGAGCGAGCGGCGGGCCGCGTACTCGCCGCCGAGCGGCTGGACGAAGCCGGCCAGCAGGGGCCAGTGCATGTTCAGCAGCGGGCGGGCCATCAGCTCGGTGACCCGGCCGCCCTGTCCGGCGGCGCCGCCGAGCGGGCGGTCGTACATCGCCTTGACCAGGTCCACGTCCGGGTCGGTCAGCAGCGGGCCGACGATCCCGGTGACGAAGTCGGAGGAGAAGTCCCGCAGGTCGGCGTCGATGAAACAGACGACGTCCCCGGAGGTGACGAGGAGCGAGCGCCACAGCACCTCGCCCTTGCCGGGGACGGCGGGGATGCGGGGCAGGATCTCGTCGCGGTGCACGACACGGGCGCCGGCCGCCGCGGCGACGGCCGCCGTGCGGTCGGTGGAGCCGGAGTCGACGACCACGATCTCGTCGACGAGCGGCACCTGCTGCATGAGGTCGTGACGGATGATCGCGACGATGTCGCCGACGGTCTCCTCCTCGTTGAGCGCGGGCAGCACGACGCTGACCGTCTGCCCGGAGGACCGTTTGGCGGCCATGATCCGGTGCAGCGGGCGGTCGGACACGGACCAGGAGCGGGTGGCCAGCCAGCGCTCGACTTCTTCCAGCACGGTCAGCGGCTCCTCACTGTCACGGTCACACGGCGACGTGTGATCCATCTCGCGGTTCGGACGACTCACTCAACTGTCCTGGCCTTCGGTTACAGTCTTGAACAACGCCGATGACCATCGCATGTCCTGGGGTCACCCGGCGTTGACAACCACATACCGCTCATCCAGAGGGGCAGAGGGAAACGGCCCGTTGAAGCCCCGGCAACCCTCCAGTCGGTACTCGTAGATCACTGTCGATCATCGCGAGGCTCCCGGCTAGGGAAGGTGCCAAATCCGTCTCACGGCGAGATGCGTCGTGAGGAAGATGAGGAGAAAGGGCCTCGCCTCACATGGCTGTGCAGACTGTTGCAAGCGCCACCGATTCCACCGTAGACCTTGGTCCCGCCGCCGCCCTGAGCTGCCGCGAGTGCGGTCACCGCGTTCCGCTCGGCCCGGTCTTCGCCTGCGAGGAGTGTTTCGGCCCGCTGGAGATCGCGTACGACTTCTCGGCCTACGACACCGAGGAGCTCCGCAAGCAGATCGAAGCGGGTCCCGCGAACATCTGGCGCTACGCGCCGCTGCTGCCCGTCCCCGCGGACGTGGCGACCAAGCCGAACATCAACCCCGGCTGGACCAAGCTCGTCAGGGCCGACAACCTGGCCCGTGAGCTCGGGGTGACCGGCGGCCTGTACGTGAAGGACGACTCCGGCAACCCGACGCACTCCTTCAAGGACCGCGTCGTCGCCCAGGCCGTCGAGGCCGCCCGCGCCTTCGGCTACACCACTCTCTCCTGCTCCTCCACCGGCAACCTGGCCGGCGCGGTCGGTGCCGCCGCCGCCCGGGCCGGCTTCCGCTCCTGCGTGTTCATCCCGCACGACCTGGAGCAGGGCAAGATCGTCATGGCCGCGATCTACGGCGGCGAGCTCGTCGGCATCGAGGGCAACTACGACGACGTGAACCGTTTCTGCTCCGAGCTGATCGGCGACCCGGCCGGCGAGGGCTGGGGCTTCGTCAACGTCAACCTGCGGCCGTACTACGCGGAGGGCTCCAAGACCCTGGCGTACGAGATCTGCGAGCAGCTCGGCTGGCGGATCCCGGACCAGCTGGTCATCCCGATCGCCTCCGGCTCGCAGCTCACGAAGATCGACAAGGGTCTGCAGGAGCTGATCAAGCTCGGGCTCGTCGAGGACAAGCCGTACAAGATCTTCGGCGCCCAGGCCGAGGGGTGCTCGCCGGTGTCGGTCGCCTACAAGGAGGGCCACGACGTGGTCCGCCCGCAGAAGCCGAACACCATCGCCAAGTCCCTCGCCATCGGCAACCCGGCCGACGGGCCGTACGTCCTCGACATCGCACGGCGTACCGGCGGTGCCGTGGAGGACGTCACCGACGAGCAGGTCGTCGACGCGATCAAGCTGCTCGCACGGACCGAGGGAATCTTCGCGGAAACCGCCGGCGGGGTGACGGTTGGAGTCACCAAGAAGCTCATTGAGAATGGGTTGATTGATCCGGCGAAGTCGGTTGTTGTACTCAACACCGGTGATGGACTGAAGACGCTGGACGCGGTCGCCGGTACCGGGCTCACCGCCACCATTCGCCCGAATCTGGAGTCTTTCCGTGAGGCCGGGCTCGCCTGAGTCCCCCGAGAAATAGGGCCTTGCCCAGACCGGAGGTAAAAACGTGAGCGTCACCGTTCGCATCCCCACCATCCTGCGCGCCTACACCGGCGGTAAGGCCGAAGTCGCCGCCGAAGGCACCACCCTCGGCGCGGTCATCGCCGACCTGGAGAAGAACCACGCCGGGATCTCCGCGCGCGTTCTCGACGACCAGGGCAAGCTGCGCCGGTTCGTCAATGTGTACGTAAATGACGACGACGTGCGGTTCGAGCAGGGCCTGGAGACCGCCACCCCGGACGGGGCCGGTGTCTCCATCATCCCGGCCGTCGCCGGCGGCTGACCCGCTGACCTGCTTGACAGGCTGATCGAATGACCGAACATTACCTTCGGTAACGCCGATCACCGACTGTTCATCCGATTGCCCCCTCCGTGAGAGAAGCGGAGGGGGCAATTCTGTGTGGTTGAGCGCGGTACAGTTGGGGAACGCGGTCCCGATCTCCAGGTCGGGGACCCCGTATTCGATACCGCGAGCCCGACAAGAAGTAGCCAAAGTGTGCGGGTTATATGCGGCTTTTGCGGCCTTTCTGTGGCCCGACTTGCCCTGAATTCGGCCGAATTCTCGCTACATTCCGGACCGCTCCCGTCCAGAATTCTCGTCCGATTGACCTGTTGCAGACGGCAGTTGGACAGATACATTCAGCCGCGGTCGACGCGTTCCGGCGCACGCCCCCAACCAATGGGGGGTGAGGTCTGACCCGGATCCGCGAAGTGTGGATCTGTGCAAGGGCCAGTAATAGGGGAGTTAGGCATGGCTCAGGGCACCGTCAAGTGGTTCAACGCGGAGAAGGGGTACGGCTTCATCGCGGTCGACGGTGGTGCGGATGTTTTCGTCCACTACAGCGCGATTCAGATGGACGGCTACCGCACCCTGGAAGAGGGTCAGCGGGTCGATTTCGAGATCTCGCAGGGCCAGAAGGGGCCGCAGGCGGACATGGTCCGGCTCGCGACCAGCTGAAGCACGCGCCGACTGACTGCAGCGACGTTCTTCCGTTCTTCTGCTGAAGGGCTCGCACCCACCGGGTGCGAGCCCTTCAGCGTGCCCGGGGTCCGGCTCCGGCAGGCCCGGAGATCCGGCCCCGGCGCGCCCGGAGGTCCTGCCGGACTGCGAGAGGCGCTTGCACTCGACCATGCCGAGTGCTAATCATTGGCGTTAGCACTCTGAAGGTGAGAGTGACAAAGAAGGACCGGGTCGGTGAGGCCCACAGGCCGGGTGGGGCAAGGAACCCACGGGCCGGTGAGCCGTCCGTCGCGGGCGCGGGCGCGGTCCGAAGACTCACCCCCAGTCCTGGAGGGACCACTTCACATGGCCAAGATCATCGCGTTCGACGAGGAGGCGCGGCGCGGCCTTGAGCGCGGTATGAACCAGCTCGCCGACGCCGTCAAGGTCACCCTCGGCCCCAAGGGCCGCAACGTCGTCCTTGAGAAGAAGTGGGGCGCCCCCACGATCACCAACGATGGTGTGTCCATCGCCAAGGAGATCGAGCTGGAGGACCCGTACGAGAAGATCGGCGCCGAGCTGGTCAAGGAAGTCGCCAAGAAGACGGACGACGTCGCCGGTGACGGTACGACCACCGCGACCGTGCTCGCCCAGGCCCTGGTCCGCGAGGGCCTGCGCAACGTGGCCGCCGGTGCCAACCCGATGGCCCTGAAGCGCGGTATCGAGAAGGCCGTCGAGGCCGTCTCCGGTGCCCTGCTGGAGCAGGCGAAGGACGTCGAGACCAAGGAGCAGATCGCCTCCACGGCCTCCATCTCCGCCGCCGACACCCAGATCGGCGAGCTCATCGCCGAGGCCATGGACAAGGTCGGCAAGGAAGGCGTCATCACCGTCGAGGAGTCCCAGACCTTCGGTCTGGAGCTGGAGCTCACCGAGGGTATGCGCTTCGACAAGGGCTACATCTCGGCGTACTTCGCCACCGACATGGAGCGTATGGAGGCGTCCCTCGACGACCCGTACATCCTGATCGCCAACTCGAAGATCGGCTCCGTCAAGGACCTGCTCCCGCTCCTGGAGAAGGTCATGCAGTCGGGCAAGCCGCTGCTGATCATCGCCGAGGACGTCGAGGGCGAGGCCCTGTCGACCCTGGTCGTCAACAAGATCCGTGGCACCTTCAAGTCCGTCGCGGTCAAGGCCCCGGGCTTCGGCGACCGCCGCAAGGCGATGCTGAACGACATCGCCATCCTCACCGGTGGCGAGGTCATCTCCGAGGAGGTCGGTCTCAAGCTGGAGAACACGACCCTCGACCTGCTGGGCAAGGCCCGCAAGGTGGTCATCACCAAGGACGAGACCACCATCGTCGACGGCGCCGGCTCGTCCGACCAGGTCGCCGGCCGGGTCAACCAGATCCGCGCCGAGATCGAGCAGTCCGACTCGGACTACGACCGCGAGAAGCTCCAGGAGCGCCTGGCCAAGCTCGCCGGTGGCGTCGCCGTCATCAAGGCCGGTGCCGCGACCGAGGTCGAGCTCAAGGAGCGCAAGCACCGCATCGAGGACGCCGTGCGCAACGCCAAGGCGGCCGTCGAGGAGGGCATCGTCGCCGGTGGTGGCGTGGCCCTGCTGCAGGCCTCCCAGGTCTTCGAGAAGCTGGAGCTGGAGGGTGACGAGGCGACCGGCGCACAGGCCGTGAAGCTCGCGCTTGAGGCCCCGCTGAAGCAGATCGCCGTCAACGCCGGCCTTGAGGGCGGCGTCGTGGTGGAGAAGGTCCGCAACCTCACCCCGGGTCACGGCCTCAACGCCGCGACCGGCGAGTACGTCGACCTGATCGCCGAGGGCATCATCGACCCGGCGAAGGTGACCCGTTCCGCGCTGCAGAACGCCGCCTCCATCGCCGCGCTGTTCCTCACCACCGAGGCCGTCATCGCCGACAAGCCGGAGAAGGCCGCCGCGGCCGCCCCGGGCGGCATGCCGGGCGGTGACATGGACTTCTGATCCGATCCCGGATCAGCCCGTCCTTTCCGAGGGCGGCACCTCTTGCCAATGGGCGAGGGGTGCCGCCCTCGGGCGTTTCCGGCGCCGGTGTCCGGGTGTCCGGGTGTCCCGGTGGCCGGGTGGCCGGGTGGCCGGGGTCACACCGCACCCGCGCGGGACCGGGAATGCGCACGACCGGGCAGGTCGTTGTGCACAGACGTGCACTCGATGCGCGTGCACATACCGACTGGTATACGACTCGTCCGGTATACGACCTACTCACGAGGAGCCCCCCACGTGACCGTCACCACGCCTCCCGCCTCCCGCGCGGCCGAGATCCTCTCCCGTCCCATCGCCCTGAACGGGCTCACGGTCCCCAACCGGATCGTGATGGCGCCGATGACCCGCCAGTTCAGCCCCGGCGGCGTACCCGGCGAGGACGTGGTCTCGTACTACTCCCGCCGGGCCGCCGCAGGTGTCGGTCTGATCGTCACCGAGGGGACGTACGTCGGCCACGACTCGGCCGGGCAGAGCAGCCGTATCCCGCGGTTCCACGGCGAGGAGCAGCTGGCGGGCTGGGCGAAGGTCGCCGAGGGGGTGCACGCGGCCGGCGGCACGATCGTCCCGCAGCTGTGGCACATCGGCATGGTCCGCAAGCAGGGCCAGCCGCCGTTCGCGGACGCCCCGGCCGTCGGTCCCTCCGGCATCCGCCTGGACGGCACCGAGGGCGAGGGCAGGGCGATGACCCGGCAGGACCTGGACGACGTCATCCGCGCGTTCGCCGAGGCCGCGGCCGCCGCCGAGCGCATCGGCTTCGACGGCGTCGAACTGCACGGCGCCCACGGCTACCTGCTCGACCAGTTCCTGTGGGCGGGCACCAACCGCCGCACCGACGCGTACGGCGGCGACCCGGTCGCCCGTACGAAGTTCGCCGCGGAGATCGTGGCCGCCGTACGCGCAGCGGTCTCCCCGGAGTTCCCGGTCATCCTGCGCTACTCGCAGTGGAAGTCCGACAACTACGACGCCCGCCTCGCCGAGACCCCCGAGGAGCTGGAGGCGATCCTCACGCCGCTGGCCGCCGCCGGCGTCGACGTCTTCCACGCCTCCACCCGCCGCTACTGGCTCCCCGAGTTCGAGGGCTCCGACCTGAACCTGGCCGGCTGGACCAAGAAGCTCACCGGCAGGCCCACCATCACCGTCGGCTCGGTCGGCCTCGACGGCGACTTCATCAAGGGCTTCCAGGGCGAGGGCTCCCCGCTCAAGGGCATCGACGACCTCCTCGACAGCCTGGAGCGCGACGAGTACGACATGGTCGCCGTCGGCCGCGCCCTGCTCCAGGACCCCGAGTGGGCGGCGAAGGTCCTCGCCGGCCGCACGGACGAGCTCAAGGCGTACGACGCGGCGGCCCTGAAGACCCTGAGCTGACCCCGCCCGTTCGCCCTCGGGTCAGCCGGCGATCCGGCCGAAGAACCCGAGGGCGAACGCGTAGGGCACCACGAGCAGCAGCGCCGGGCGCAGGGCGCGCCGGCGCTGTTCGCCTTCGTGCACCCGGGTGTCGTACGCGTAGACGAAGGCGCCGGCGGCACACCCGCCCATGTACGCCGTCGTCAGAAACCCGAACATCCTGCCCCACTCCCCGACCACGGCGACCACGGCCAGCACGTGGCCCGCGACCGCCGCACCCGCCCCGACCCAGGTCATCGGGTCGTCCTGCACCCGCCAGGCGGCGGCCCCCCTGCGCCCCCGGCCGGTGAGCCTGGTGAAGAGCGCGTACCCGATGGCGGGCAGGCCCGCGAGCGCCAGCAGGGTGGCCCACAGGGCGCCGGTGTCCGGGGAGACGGTCACAGCCATCCCCCGATGCTCATGATCATGGCGGCCATCAGCTGCACCAGCAGGGACAGGACGCCGAAGATCAGGGCGCCCAAGGGCGCGGCGTCCGCTTCCACGCCCGTGTACCTCCCGAGGCCCCAGCCTCCCACCGCGGCCAGGAGAGGTATGAGGGCCAGCACGACCTGACCCGCCGCGAACAGCGGGACCACGTCGAGCGCCATCAGTACCCCGACCCCGGCCCAGGCGCCCCGCGCCCCGCGCGTCTCCGGCCGGCCGAAACGCATCGCGCCGTAGATCACCGAGTGCACCACGGCGACGAGGGTGCACATGACGGCCGCGCGCGCGGCCAGGTCGCCCAGGGGCGCGAGGAAGTCCCCCCGTACCAGCCCCTCCAGGAGGTGCCCCGACGCGGTGAAGGCCGACATCCCGAGGGTGATCAGGAGCGAGACGCGCAGCTGCTTGAGCAGGCCGGTCATCGCCGTCCGCCTGGCGTGCGGGTTGCGTGGGTCGCGTACGTCATCACGGCTCGGCTCTCCGGTCGGCGGCTGATGGGGGCATGGGACGTCAGGAACCTGTGAGGGCGCCTCCCGGGGACGGTCACGAGATGCCCAAGGGGCGAGCCGCGGGTCTTCCTGACCCTTGACCCGGCTGAAAATCGCTGCTCCGGATGGGCGCATTCTATGCGCATGCCATGGGGCGCCTGTCGGGCAAACCGGTGCTGAGCTGCCAGAACGTCCCAAGTGGGGTGGGGGGCGCGGCCATTTGACGCACGCACTTCGTTATTGGCTTGTGACGGCTGCCGAAGTCACCGGTAGCGTCCTGACCATGCGGATACTCCATCTCTCGGACACCCACCTGGACCGCACCGACGCCCCCAACAGACGGGGTGTCAACGCCACCGCGTCGCTGCGGCTGATGCTCGACGAACTCCGCCATCTCCAGGGCCTCGACGCGGTCGTCGTCACCGGCGACCTCGCCGACGACGGCTCGGCGGAGGCGTACGCGGCCCTGCGCACCCTGATCGGCGCCTACGCCGAGGCCCGGAACATCCCCGTTCTCTGCACCACCGGCAACCACGACGAGCGCGAGGCCTTCGCCAAGGTGCTGGGCAGCGGGCATCTGGACGCCGACGGCACCGATCGCGCCGAGCTGGTGTTCGGTTCGCAGGAGCGGGCCGCCGTGAGCACGGTCGGCGGCTGGCGCTTCGTCACCCTGGACTCGCTCGTGCCGGGCAGGATCCACGGCCGCCTCGGCGCACCCCAGCTGGAGTGGCTGCGCGAGGTGCTGCGCACCCCGGCCGGGCACGGCACGGTCCTCGCCTTCCACCACCCGCCTCTCGCCCTGGACATCTCGCCGACCCAGCAGGCCTTCGGGCTGCGCGACCCCGGCGACCTGGCGGCGGCGATCCGGGGGAGCGACGTACGGGTGATCCTCACGGGCCACTACCACCTCCAGCTCTTCGGGGTGCTGGAGTCGGTGCCGGTGTGGGTGACGCCGGGGGTGGTCAACCGGATCGACCTGGCCGTGGCGCCCGGCGGTGAGCGGGCGGTGCGCGGGGCGTCGGCGTCGCTGGTGGAGCTGGGCGGGCCCGCGAGCCCGATGTTCCACACCTTCCATGCGCGGGATCCGCGGGCCCATGAGACGGTGTACGAGATCGACGAGGCGGAGGCCAGGGCGTTCGTGGCCCGGCACGGCTGACCTGGATTGCCTGGATTCACTCCAACGGGTGAGGGGTGTTCGGCACTCGTGCGAAGCGCCGGACGTTTCATCAGTGACCGGCCGTGACACCGGCAGCGATCACCAGAAACGGTGGGTGCGGTCGGCCGTCGAAGCGACAGCGGTCAGTCGTCGGAAGTGCCAGCAACCAGCCGTCGAAAGTGAGCGATCATGATCACGAACGAGTCCGCCGAGCCGGCACCCGCGACCGAGGGCCCCGTCGTGCGCACCACCGCCGGTGCCGTGCGCGGCCTGCGGGAGGACGGCCTGGCGGTCTTCCGGGGGATACCGTTCGCCGAACCCCCGGTGGGAGCGGCCAGGTTCGCGGCGCCCCGCCCGGCGCGGCCCTGGGAGGGGACGCGCGAGGCGTACGCCTTCGGCCCGCCGCCCCCGCAGGACCTGGGCATCCAGGGAGCCCCGGGTGTCCTGGACGCCCCCGAGGGCGACGACTGGCTGACGGTGAACGTGTGGACACCCGCCCCGGACCCGGCCGCCCGCCGCCCGGTGATGGTGTGGATCTACGGCGGCGCCTACAAACTGGGCCACTCCGGCAGCCCCGGCTACGACGCCCAGCACATCGCACGCGACGGCGACGTGGTCGTGGTCTCGCTCAACTACCGCGTGGGCATGGAGGGTTTCGCCCACATCGAGGGGGCGCCCGCCAACCGGGGCCTGCTGGACCAGGTGGCGGCGCTGGAGTGGGTGCGGGAGAACATCGCGGCGTTCGGCGGCGACCCCGACCGGGTCACGGTCTTCGGCGAGTCGGCGGGCGCCGGGTCGGTGGCCTCCCTCCTGGCGATGCCGAGGGCGCGGGGCCTGTTCCGGCGGGCGATCGCGCAGAGCGTCCCGGGCACCTTCTTCTCCGCCGAGCTCGCCGAGGACATCGGCAGGGCCCTCGCGGCCGAGGCCGGCCTGCGTCCCACGGTGGCCGACCTGGCGGCGACCGACCCGCGCCGGCTGACGGAGGCCGGGCAGGCGCTCGGCGCCAAGATGCCCCAGCACGTGGACCGTTGGGGCCAGATCGCGCCGACGGTCACCCCGTTCTCCCCGGTGGTCGACGGCGAGGTGCTCCCCACCACCCCCTGGCAGGCGCTGGCGTCCGGCTCCGCGCGGGACGTGGACCTCCTGGTCGGTCACAACCGCGACGAGTTCCGGCTCTTCCTGATCATGAGCGGGATGTACGGCAAGATCACGGAGGAGCAGGCGACCGGCGCCCTGCGCCTGTTCGCACCGGGCGGCACGGCGGGCGACCACGCCTACCGCGCCGCCCACCCCGACGCCTCGCCGAGCGAGCTGTACGAACGGGTCCAGACCGACTGGCTGTTCGCCATACCGTCCCTGCGCCTGGCGGAGGCGCAGACCGCGGGCGGCGGCCGGGCCCACCTCTACGAACTGACCTGGGGCGCCCCGGGCAACGGCGGCCTGCTCGGCGCCTGCCACGGCCTGGACATCCCGCTCCTCTTCGGCACGTTCGAGGCGGACCTGGCCAACCTCCTCTGGGCGGGCACCGACGTCACCCCCGAGGCGAAGGAGCTCTCCGCCCGCTTCCGCACCGCGTGGACGTCCTTCGCGGTGACCGGCGACCCGGGCTGGCCGGCCTACGACGCACAGGCCCGCCTCACCCAGGTCCTGGACACCACACCGACGGTGACGGCGTACCCGGAGGAGAGCAGCCGGCAGCTGTGGGAGGGGTACGACTTCACTCCCTCACCACTGCTCGGCTGACCGCGGCTAGGCGCTCCGCTGGAAGTGCCGAGATCTGCCGTCTGCCGTCTGCGGCGCCGTCGTGGCTGGTCGCGCAGTTCCTCCCCCAGCCTTCGGCCGGGGGAGCCCCAGCGCCCCTTCGGGGGCGCTGTCGAACCGCAGCGGACTTCGCCGGACCCGCTTAGGCCTAGTCGGCGGGCCCGCCCAGGTCCGCCGCCTCGGGCAGGATCACCATGTCGATGTCCTTGCGTCCCAGGAGCGGTCCCAGTGCCATTCCGCGCTCCGGCGGCCAGAACACCGGCTCCTCGCCGGGGACGGGGTCGTCCCCGCCTTCGAGCCACAGCCCCTCGCCCCCGCCGGGGGTGAAGAAGGCCACCATGCGCACCTGCTCGTCGGTGAGGTTGCGGAACCGGTGCCGCGTGCCCCGCGGCACGAAGACGAAGTCACCGGCGTTCGCCACGAAGGTCTCCTCGCCGTTCAGGAACTCCAGCGAACCCGATATGACGTAGAAGGACTCGTCGGCACTCCTGTGCACATGTGCCACCGGGCCGCCGCCCGGAGGCACCCAGCAGTCGGTGAAGCCCAGGATGCCGCCGGTGGAGTCGGCCGGTGCCAGGGTCGAGTAGACGTCGCCGGACATCCACTTGACCACGCCCTTCTCGGCGGGGACATGCATGACGCGCGGACGGAGGTAGTCCGCGATCTCCGCGTCGTTGTTCGGCGGTGCAGAACTCATGTCTCTTCCTCGGAAATTGGGGTACATCGGTGCGCCGGGCGTGGGGGCACCGCCCGGAGGTCTGTGGTGGTGCGACGCCGCGGACCGCGCGGCGGGTCAGCGGACGCCGTACTCGCGTGCCAGCCGGGCAGCGGCTCCGATGCCGCCGGTGAAGGGCTCACCGTGGCCGGGCAGCAGCAGGCCCGCCGCCGGCAGTTCGTCGAGGCGGTCCAGGGCGGCGAGTGCGGCCCGGCTGTCGTGGGTGAAGCAGCGGCACACCAGCGTGGGCCCGGTACGACCGGAGAACGCGTCGGCGGTGACCAGGGCGTCGCCGGTGAAGAGCAGCCCGCGGTCGGCGAAGAGGTACGCGGTGCTGCCGGGCGTGTGTCCGGCCAGGACGACGGCCTGCGGGGCGCCCGGCAGGTCCTTCAGCACCCGGTCGGCGTCGAAGATCCGCGCCCCCTGCACGGCGGGCGCGGTGAAGGCCCCGGAGCGGGCCAGCTGGAGGGGGAGGGCGAGCGCGGAGGGCCGGCGCAGCAGGTAGGGGAGCATCGAGCGCTCCGGCCTGGCGTGGCGGTTCACGCTCCGCGGGCCGTCGCGCAGGATGCCGGCGTCCCGTTCGTGGATCCAGATGTCGGCGCCGGCCTTCTGGAGGGTGTGGGCCAGGCCGGTGTGGTCGAGGTGGCCGTGGGTCAGGAGTACGGCGCGGATGTCGGCCACCGGACGGCCCAGGTCGTCCAGCAGTCCGCCCAGCTGCTCCAGATGGGCGGGCAGCCCGGCGTCGATCAGGACGAGACCGTCGGGGTCCTCGATCAGGTAGAAGTTGACGCCGTGGTCGCCCAGGCGATGGACGCCGGGTGCCACCTGCGTGGGCGCGGGACGGGACATGAGAGCCTCCGGCAACCGAGCAGAATGAATTCGATACAGCGGACTGTAACAGATTGGGGGTGTGCCGATGGCAGGCGAGACACCACGCCGGCCCTACAACTCCGAGCGCCGGCGCGAGGCCGCGCGCCGCAACCGTGCGGCGGTGCTGGCGGCCTGCCGTGAGCTGCTCTTCCGGGACGGCTTCCACGCAACGACCATCCGCGCGGTGGCCGAACGGGCCGGCGTCTCCGCCGAAACCGTCTACAAGTCGTTCGGCGGCAAACCGGGCATGGTCAAGGCCCTGTGGGACATCACGCTGGCCGGAGACGACGAACCGGTGCCCATGGCGGACCGCCCCCAGACGCGCGAGATCCTGCGGACGGCGGACCCGGTCGCCAAGCTCCGGCTCTACGCCGCGTACGTGCGCGGCATCCATGAGCGCGTGGCCCCGCTGTTCGCCCTGCTGACCCAGGCCGGGCCGGACGTCGGGGAGATCCTGGAGACGGGGGAACGGGAGCGGCTGACCGGCGTCACCTCCTTCGTCACGCACCTCGGCGAGAGCGGTGCGCTGCGTCCGGGGACGGACCCGGCCCACCTCACGGACGCCGTCTGGGCCCTGGCGGGACCGCAGCTGTTCACCCAGCTCACCGAGGGGCGCGGCTGGTCGGCCGCCACCTACGAGGAATGGCTGGCCGACACGCTCACCGCCACCCTCCTGTCCGGGGAACGGTGAGCGCGGGGCCGGTCACGGCAGGATGGAGTCGACGTATCCGCCGTCCACCCGCAGGGCGCCCCCGGTGGTGGCCGAGGCCTGGTCGGAGCTGAGGTAGACGACCATGTGGGCGATCTCCTCCGGTTCGATCAGGCGCTGCAGCAGCGACTGGGGCCGGTGCTCGCGCATGAAGACGCGCTGGGCCTCGTCCCAGGGCAGGTCGCGGTCGACGAGTTCGTAGACGAAGTCCTCGACGCCCCCGGTGTGGGTGGGACCGGCGATCACGGAGTTCACCGTGACACCGGTGCCGGCGGCCTGCTTGGCGAAGCCGCGGCCCACCGCGAGCAGCGCGGTCTTCGACATGCCGTAGTGGATCATCTCCGCGGGGATGGCCACCGCCGAGTCGCTGGCGATGTACTGGACGCGCCCCCACCCGCGTTCGGTCATGCCCGGCAGGAAGAGGCGGGTCAGCCGCACCGCGGCCAGCACGTTCACCTCGAAATAGCGCCGCCACTCCGCGTCGGTGATCCGCAGCGGGTCCTCGGCGCCGAAGATCCCCAGGTTGTTGACGAGGATGTCCACCTGAGGCAGCACCTCGGCCGCCCGCCGGGCGCCCTCCTCGCTGGTCACGTCCGCCGCGACCGGGACGAGACCGGCACCGGGGGCCTGCTCCGCCAGCCGGGCGACGCTGTCCTCGACGCGCCGCGCGTCCCGGCCGTTGACCCCCACCCGGGCCCCGGCACGGGCCAGGCCGACGGCGATCGCCGCGCCGATGCCCTGCGTGGAGCCGGTGACCAGTGCCGTGCGACCCGTCAGATCGATCTTCATTCCGCCGAACCCCTTCCGCGTACGTGTCACGGCTCAGGTACCCGGGTCGGCGTCCCGGCACAAAGGGTTCGGGCGTTCAGCGCCTGGATGGCGGCACCGGCGCCGGGCGATGCGGCAGGTCACTCCGGCGGTGCCGCGGTGATCCGCTTGCACCGGAGCAAGTCGGCTAGAGGTTGCCGAGGGGCTCGATGTCCACCTGTACCGGAGTGCCCCACACCCGGAGCACCTCGTAGTCGGTGAACTCGTGGACCAGCCGGTAGGCCATGGCGGGCCGGGACCCGCGCCGCTGGGCGGCGAGGTACAGCTCGGCCTCCTGCCGGTCGCGCCGGGGGGTGCCGCACAGCTCCCACTCCCGGCCGTTCCACGCCTCCGGCAGCCAGCGCTGCTGCGGTTGCGGCCGGTCGCCCCGCACCCCGTACCGGGACATGGACGCACTGACGGCCTCGCCCGGCACCGGCCGGGGCCCACCGCCGAACTCCGACCGCCGCGCGGCCCGCCGCCGCGTCTCGCACAGCAGACACAGATCGGGGGCGCTCTCGTCCACGGGCCCCTGCGGGTGCTCGGCGCACCGGGTCGTGGGCGCGGCCCTGCTGACGCTCTCCTCCAGCAGGTCGAGAGCGCGCCGGAGGTCGTCCTTGACCTCGTGCAACTTGCCGTCGGTCGTCTCGCCGGTCAGGGCCTCCCCGTGCTCGCCGAGGAGACGAAGGGCCCGGCCCAGGGCGGTGAGCTGGGAGTGATTCATATGGACCAGCGTGGCATACGGCGCTGACATCGCGGCCGGATGTCAGGTGCTGCGGCCGACTTTGAGCACGTAGACCGTGACGGTCTCGCCGTCCGGGCGGTAGAGCACCCGCCAGGTGCCGACGTGCAGGCGGTAGTACCCGGATGTTCCGAGTGCGCGAGCCTCCTCCGGACGAGGCTCTTCAGCAAGCGCTCGTACCGCTGCGGCCGTCGCCTTGGCACCCACGGGATCGATCGCTCGGAGCCGCCGGAACTCCTCCATGGCGTGGTGTTCCCACACCACCGCGTGGATCACGAAGCGACTCCGCGGCGGTCCTCTTCCTCCAACTGCGCCATGAACTCGTCGTGCGCCATCGAGGGCCCGGACCGACCGGCTTCCCGTGCACGTGCTTCGGCGATGTCCGCCTCGTCCCGAAGTCGCTGAAGTTCCTCAAGCTCGCTTATGGGGATGAGCGCGGCGGCGGGCTTGCCGTACTCGGTGATCAGGATGTGCTCCTGGCCGTGCCGGACCCGGCCGACGAGCTGACCGAGCTGGTTCCGGGCCTCCACAAGCGGATACGTCTCCATGGAAAAACTGTACACACCGGCGGGTGTGTGCAGTGTGTGCGCAGGAGTGGTCATGCGGGTGTCCTCTCTCGTCGTTCGTTCATCGCGCCACGGATCTCCGCGACGCGGGACCGGACCTCGGAAGGTGACAGGGGCGTGTTGGGGCCGCTGGGGGCGCGTTCGCCCCGGCACGCGCCGCAGGTACCGCCCGGCAGGGCCTCCGGGCGGCCCGGTGCTCTGCACTTCGCGCACTCCAGGATGCGGAGGGGCGGGCGAGCGGGCCGTACCGGCTCGGGCGGCAGCTTGTCGGTGAGGCGTTTGCGGAGCAGGGCGGCCGGGTGGTGGACGGGGGAAGGGAGGCCGCTGGTCAGGGCCTGGAGTGCGTACTCGTCGCTCGCACCCCGTGCGAACCACTCCGTCAGCAGTGGGGCGAGGGCGGCGCAGTCGGCCTGGGAGAGGGAGAGAGCCGGGGCCGTACGGCCGAGGGCGGCGAGGAGGATGTGGGCGCGGCT
The DNA here is from genome assembly GCF_002217755.1 of Streptomyces hyaluromycini. GTDB lineage: Bacteria > Actinomycetota > Actinomycetes > Streptomycetales > Streptomycetaceae > Streptomyces > Streptomyces hyaluromycini. The sequence goes on from NZ_BCFL01000019.1 coordinate 189,486, forward strand.
GCGGGTGGGGCGGACCCGGTCGGGGGGCTGCTCCGGCTCCGGCTCCGATACGGCGCCTCGCGTGAACGCAGCCCACCAGTCATCGTCGCGTGCGGTACGGGAGAACCACGATCGGGTGATCCAGCGACAGCTCCCCGAGTCGGCGAGATGTTCCCGGCCCCGCCTCAAGTGCCCGGCCCGCTGGAGGTTGTTGAGGGCGGTACGGAGGGCGCACTGACCGTACGGAAGCTGCTTGGCCAGCGTCTTCACGGAGATGTCGGCGCCGTCGGGGAGCCGGTCGACGTATGCGGCGATGGCGGCTTCGCGGGGTGGGAGATGGGCGAAGTCGTGCGCGGTGCGACGGTGTTGCTCAGGCGCGGACCGCTTTCCGTACCCCGGGTTGGCCATGGGGTGCGGGGCGGCGTGCGTGGGCAGGGAGGCAGCACTAAGCTGGCTGTCAGCCATGGGGATCGCTGGTTCCGATCTCGTTGGTCAAGCCCCCGCAGGTGTTGCTAGCGCCTGGCGGGGGCTGTTTCGTTCGTTATGCGGGCACGCTAGACGATCGTGACTGTGCGTGGCAAACCGAACGCGTGCCGTCAACTCGCGGGGTGGGAGGGTGGGTTGAGGCCCTCCACCCGTTCCTTGAAAAGAGCGCTCGGGGCTGAGCGCTTGAGCCTCGGGTGCTCGCTAGGCCTGTGACGTGACGACCAGGATCAGGCTGCCGGGTGAGCGATAAAGGTGACTTCCTCGCGATCGTCGTCCAAGGCGATGCTGAGGGAAGCGTCCAGGGCCAGGGCCAGGCGCCGCAGCAAGGGGAGGGTCGGTACGGTGTCGGCTCCTTCCAGGCGGGAGATCTTCGCCTGGGTGAGCCCGGCGCGTTCGGCGAGGTCGGCTTGTGACAGCCCCAGCTCCTTGCGGCGCTCGTACACGGCCTGGGCGAAAGCCATGGCCAGCCGGATCTCCGCGCGCTCGGCTGTGACCTCAGGGGACTCGGTGTGCTCCATGGCCAGCTTCTTCTCGCGCGCCAACCTCCAGCGGGAGTGGTTCATCGCGCGTCTCCTTCCTCTGCGCGGCTGTACGTCACGTGGGCCGGGCCGTGCTCGTCGGCGCACACCTTGCGGGCAGCCACCGCACGGGCTACCTGGTCCGCCTCATGCATTCGGGTCTTGCGGAACACGGTGAGGAGCACAATGCGGCGCTCCGGTGCGAACCAGTACGTGATCCGTGTGCTCACACCGCCCAGGGTGGGGCGCAGCTCGTACACCCCGTCTTCCAGAGGGCGAGCGAACGGCATGGGCGTTCGAGGCCCGAGGGCGGAGAGCAGCTCGGCGTACTCCTCTACTTTGCGGTGTTGTTTGTCGGGGAGAAGCTCCAGCCAAGACCGCACCTCGGGCTCCAGCTCGATCACGTACAGGTCATCCATGCGACGGAACGTAATATGTCGCTAACAGCATATCTCTGTTCGCTGAACGGTGGTCACCGGAATGAGTGATATGGAGCCCGAGGTGGCGGCTTCGGGCAGGCCGGCCGCTCCTGAGGTGCTTGAAGAGCCTTAGGACGGCCGGGGGGTTTCGGCGACGAGTGTGTAGAGCTCGACGATGACGCCGTCCCTGCAGTGGGCGATGTCCATGCCGGTCGCGACGGGCGGTTCGCCGGCCGGGCCGTACACCCAACCGAGATGGCCGAGGTCGTCGGTGACGGAGACGGGGCCCTCGGGCCGGAAGACCCAGCCCGGCTGCTCCGCGAGCAGCTCCGCGGCGCGCACGGAGAGGGCCTTGCGGCCGCGCACGACCCGGTCGGGCTCGTGCCACACCACGTCCTCGGCATACGTCTTGGTGATGGCCGCGTTGCGGCGCTTGGCGTCCGGTTCGTTGAAGACGCCGAGCAGGTTACGGCGCATCAGGTCGGCGACGGTGCTGGTCATGGGCGGCCCTTCGGGTGGTGACGGTCACTTCTTGACAGCCTCCACGAAGGCCGACCAGGCAGCCGACCGGAACACGAGCTTCGGGCCGAGGGGGTTCTTCGAGTCTCGGACGGGGGTGAGGGTGGGGAAGGCGTGGGTGACTTCGAGGCAGTTGTCGCCGCCGCCGCTGTAGCTCGACTTGATCCATACGGCCGCGCTCAGGTCATCGTCAGGGATGTTCCTCATGGGCATAATCCTGCGCCAACGCCTCGATCAGGGCCAGAGACTTCTCCTGCGAGAGCGCGGAGGCGACAAGAAGATCGAACAGGAACCTCAGTTGGGTGACAGTGGCCGGGTCGTCCTCCACCCGCCCGGTACGCACCGATTCGAGGTAGACCAGCTGAGGGGCATCGTCGAACTCCATCAGTTTGAGGGCACCCCCCATGGCCGTGTGCGCACCTGAACTGAGTGGCAACACCTGCACGATGACCCGGTTCCGGCGGGACAGACCCGCGATGTGACACAGGGCCTCCGCCATCACCGCCCGGCCGCCGGTCTCCCGACGTAACGCCGCCTCGTCCAGCACGGCCCACAACAACGGCTTTGTTGGGTGATCGAGCAGGCGGGCCCGTTCCATGCGGCCTTCCGTCCACTGCTCGATGGTCTCCTCCAGGGCCGTCGGGTCATACGCGCGGTTCACGGCAGAGGCGTACGCGCGCGTCTGAAGTAGCCCGGGGATCAGGAGCGGCGCGTACTGCCTGATCGCCGTGGCTTGGGCCTCTGTCTCCGCTACGTCCGCGAAGTGTGCCTCAAACTTCGACTTGGCTGCGGCCGCGCAGTTCCGCATGAAGAAGCCTGCCGTCTCCAGGACTTCGTCCAGCATCCGCGCGTACTCCGGCTGCATCCGCCGAGTTCCCGCCTCCAACTGCCCGATGAACGACCCGCTCACGAAAAGCCATTGGCCCAACTCCGCCTGGCTCAGCCCCTTCTGCTCCCGCGCATGCCGTAACTCCGCCCCCAGCAGGGCGCGCGGTGATGACGACGGGTCCAGGTCTTTCGGTCCTGCCATGTGCACGCCCCTGTCCAACAGCCGACGTTGTTGGGATGCCGTATCTGGCCAGGTTAGAGGCATGCACGACACGCTGTGTGGTGAACCGGGAACTCAGCGTGGAGGTAGGGAATGGTGCTGCGGACCACCGAAGAAGTGGTGGAGACGTTGCGGGCGGCCCTGAAAGGCGTCGGTGTCGTGCTGCCGTCGCTGTGCGTCGATCCGGTGACCGGGGCGAGTGACGAGCCGTTCGCTCTGGTGGAACTGGGGCGGTGCAATGTGCGGGTCGCGGAGCGGCTCGCGTCGGTGGTGCGGGGAGAACGGCCGCCGCTCGGGACGTATGTGACGGACGTACGGGACGGGCGGATCGGCGAGGTCAGGGGGCATGTCGGCGGTGTCGTGCAGGTGCGGCCCGTCGTCGGCGGCAAGGAGTGGGACTGTCCGCCGGAGTCGCTGGAGCCGGCGCCACCGGAGGAGGTGCTGCGGGCACAGGTGCGGCGGCTCAACAGGGTGCGGCGGCTGCCCTGTTGACGCCGGAGATTCCCGGCCTGAGTGTCGCTGCGAGAGAAAGCCCGCTCTGTAGTGTCGCAGTCATGAGCGTTGAGGTAGCGGTCGTCCGGGAAGCGGACGACGAGTCGGTTGAGGCATTGGCGCGCTTGCTGCCGCAGCTTTCGAGTACGGCCGGTCCCCTGGATCGCGGGGCCGTGCGGGCTTTGCTCAGCAGCGATGCGAACACAGTGGGCCTCGATGCGAGGGATTCCCGGGTCTACCGCTTTGTCCTGCGGCGGTGAGCGGAGTCGTATCGACGGACGTCACTGAGCGCGAGCTGACCCATCCCTGGGAAGGTGTTCTGATCGCTCCGGTGCACGGAAGCGAGGTCGGCGTTCTGGTCCTGGCGGGATCCAGCGGGCGCGTCGAGCGTGAGCGAGCGCGCATCCTCGCTCAGCAGGGCTTCGCGGCCTTGACGATCCGCTGGTTCGGTGGGCCCGGGCAGCCGCCGGGGATCTGCGAGGTTCCCCTGGAGACCTTCACCACCGCCGTCGACTTCCTCCGGCTTGGCGGAGCGCAACGCATCGGAATTCTCGGCTTCTCCAAGGGGGCTGAGGCAGCTCTGCTCACGGCTGTGCGTGACACGCGTGTGGACGTGGTCGTCGCGCTGTCGCCCACCTCGCGCGTCTGGTGCAATGTCGGCCCGGGCCGCGACGGTGCGCACCACCCGTATCGCTCGTCCTGGACCTGGCGGGACCGGCCGCTGCCGTTCGTCCCGATGGACGATTCCTGGGTTCCCGAGGAGCCGGACGGCGGTCCGGTCGCCATTCGGGGATGGTACGAACTGAGCGAGCGGACCTTCGCTCACTCGCTTCCGTCGGCGGACATCCCCGTGGACACGGCCAGAGCCGATGTCCTGTTGGTGGCGGGCGGCGATGACGCGATGTGGCCGTCGCTTCCCTTCGCCGAGCAGCTGGCACATCGCCGACGGTCGGCCGGGGCGGCCGTGTGTCTGATCGCCCGCGACGACGCCGGCCACCGGCAACGCCTTCCTGGTGAGAGCCCCGCGCCGGCGTCCCCGCGCTTCAGGTACGGAGGCACTCCTGAAGCGGATGCGCTCCTCGGCAGGGCAGCCTGGCCGCACATCCTCGACGCGCTCGGCGACGGAAGAGCCGCTGCCGACGACTGCTGAGACTGGCTGGCGGATACGCCTCGTGACTTCATCACCTGGATCGCCGAGGTGACGGGCTGCCAGGGCCACCCGGGCCACCCGGGCCGCCCGGGCTACCGGGGCTACCGGGGCCACCCGGGCTACCGGCGGAGCTGAGACCGACGTACGTCGCCAGGAAACCCACGGCGTAACCGGTCAGCAGGCCGCCCGCGTAGATCGCCGCCGCCAGGGCCGGCCCCCTGTTCCCCGTGAGGAGAGGGAACAGGGCCCAGCCCGAGGGGCCGATGGCGGTGGCGCCCACGCGGTCGCCGAGCACCGCGAAGAAGCCGACGAAGGCGCCGCCCGCCGCCCCGCCCGCGCAGGCGGTCAGGAAAGGGCGGCCGAGCGGCAGCGAGACGCCGTAGATGAGGGGCTCGCCGACGCCCAGCAGGCCCGCCGGGAGCGCCGACCTGATGGTCGTACGGAGCGCGGTGTCGTGACGGAGGCGGGCGTAGACGGCGATCGCCGCGCCCACCTGGCCTGCGCCCGCCATGGCGAGGAGGGGGAGCAAGACCGTGTAGCCCTGCTGCTGGATGAGGGTGGTGTGGATGGGGATCAGGGCCTGGTGCAGGCCCAGCATGACGAGGGGGAGGAAGAGCCCGCCGAGGATCAGGCCGGCGAGCGGGCCGGTGGTGGCGAGCAGCCAGTTCGCGGCGGTGCCGATGGCGGAGGAGACGACACCGGCGGCGTACATGAGGCCGTAGAGCGTGGCCAGTCCGGCGACGAGGACGGTGACGGTGGGGGTGAGCAGGACGTCGAGGGCGTCGGGGACGCGGCCCCGGCACCACCGTTCGACGTACGTCGCCAGCAGCGCCGCCGCCAGGGCCCCGAGGACCCCGCCCTGACCGGGTGCCAGCGCCACCCCGAAGGCCGTCACCTTCGCGACGCCCGGATAGACGACGATCGCCGCGACCGCCCCGCCCAGCACCGGCGTCCCGCCGAACACCTTCGCCGTGTTGTACCCGACGAAGACGCTGATCAGGGCCATGAAGCCGGAGGCGACGGCGGCGAGGGCGGGCGTCAGCCAGGGCAGCCAGCCGGCGTTCACGAGCAGCCCGTTCAGGCCGGCGAGCACCCCGCAGCCGATCAGGGCCGGGATGAGCGGCACGAAGACGTCCGCGATACGGCGGAGGGCGGTCTTGACGGGGGTCGCGTTGCGCCGGGCGCGCTCCGCCCGCAGCTCGGCCCCACGGGCGGCCAGTTGCCCGGCGGCGAGCAGCTGTTCGAACTCGGCGGTCACGTTCACCACGGCCCCCGGTCCGATGACGATCTGCAGGGTGTCCCCGTCGGCCACCACCCCCAGCACACCCGGCACGGCCCGCACCGCCTCCGCGTCCACGAGCGAGGGATCACCCAGCCCCACCCTGAGCCGGGTCATGCAGTGGGCGACGGAGGTGACGTTCGCGGGGCCGCCGACCAGGGGCAGCAGCGCGGCGGCGGTGTCGTACGACGATCTCTGCACCCCCTGAGCGTGCGGGTCAGCCGGCCGCCGAGGCGAGCGCGGCGCGCAGATGGCCGCCGGACTCCTCCAGAAGGCGGGCGGCGGAAGGCCCGTCGACGCCGGCCAGGATCACCAGGACGGCGTTCTTCACCTCGCCGTCGGTGGCGGTGAGGGCCGCCTCGATCTCCTCGTCCGGGGCGCCCGTGGCGAGGGCCACGATCCGCCGCGAACGGGCTCGCAGCTTCTCGTTCGAGGCGCGGACGTCGACCATCAGGTTCCCGTAGGTCTTGCCGAGCCGGATCATCGTGATCGTCGACAGCATGTTCAGGACGAGCTTCTGGGCGGTGCCGGCCTTGAGGCGAGTGGAGCCGGTGAGCAGCTCGGGGCCGACGACGACCTCGATCCCGTGCTCGGCGGCGGCCGCGAGCGCGCTGCCCGCGTTGCAGGAGAGGCCGACGGTCAGGGCACCGAGGCCACGGGCGTGCTCGACGGCGGAGACGGCGTAGGGGGTGCGGCCGGAGGCGGAGACGCCGACGACGGTGTCGGAGGCGCCGATTCCGAGCGCGTCGAGGTCCTTGCGGGCGAGTTCCGCGGAGTCCTCGGCCCCTTCGACGGACGTGACCATGGCCGTCGGCCCGCCCGCGATCACCCCTACGACCTGACCGGGCCGGGTGTTGAAGGTGGGCGGACACTCGGACGCGTCCAGGATCCCGAGCCGCCCGGCGGTACCGGCCCCGGCGTAGACCAGCCGGCCGCCCTGGGCCATCCGGGCGGCGACGGCATCGATCGCGGCCGAGATCCGGGGCACCTGCAGAGCCACCGCACCGGCCACTGCGGCGTCCTCGCCGTTCATGAGCCGGGCGATGTCGAGAGTGGGAAGCGTGTCGATCTCGGCGAGCTCCGGGCGGAAGGCCTCGGTGGTGAGCGACTCCAGCTCGGAGCGGAGACCGCGGTGTTCGGTGGTCATGGGAAACGGTTCTTTCTGACTCGGTCGAGTGCACCCACCCAGGGGCGCGGGGAACTGCGCGACCAGCCACAACGGCCCGCAGTCGACCCACAACGCGCACCCCTACGGTCTGTCTATCTCGGCACACTCCGGTGCCGATGGGCCAACGCCTCATACGACGCCGCCAACGCCGGCGCCGCCGCCTCATACGTCCGCTGCGCCACCCCCACGAACAGACAGTCCACCACCAGCAACTGACCGGTCCGCGACGACATCGCCGCGGGCCGCAGCTCGCTCTCCCGCGAGGTCGACGTCGTCAGCACATGGTCGGCGTACTGCGTCACCGAGGAACCCGGCCGCCCGGTGATGGCGACGGTCGTGGCCCCCCGCTCGAAGGCCACCCGCAACGGCTCTATGACATCCCCGGTCGCCCCGGAGTGCGTGATCGCTATCGCCACGTCCCCGGCCCGCAACTGCACCGCGTTGGTGACCGCGAGATGCGGATCGCTGTGGGCGTGCGCTATCAGCCCTATCCGCAGCAGCTTCTGCGTGAGGTCCTGGGCGACAAGACCCGACGCCCCGATGCCGTACACATCGGTCCGCCGCGCCCCGGCGAGCGCACTCACCGCGGCCCCCAACTGCACCGTGTCGAGGCCGGCCGCCGTGTCCGCGAGGGTCTGCTGCTCGTCGTGGGCGAGTTTCGCGACGACGTCGGCGATCGGGTCGTCGACGGCGATGTCGGTGGTGATCGCGGGCGCCCGCCCCGACTGCTGCTGCGCGGCGAGCCCGGCGAGGGCGAGCCGCAGGTCGCGGTAGCCGGGGTAACCGAGCAGCCGGGCGGTGCGGACGACGGTCGCCTCGCTGGTGCCGGTGCGCTCCGCGAGGCCGGTGACCGTGAGGGCCGCGCAGCCGGCGGGGTCGCCCGCGACGGCCTCGGCGACGCGCTGCATGGACCGGGTCATGGAGGGCGCGAGGGTCCGCACCTTGGCCGCGAGGGCGGCGGGAGCCGGCGGCGCGGCACCTGCTCCGCGGTTGCCGAAAGTTTCCTTCACGTTCTCGGTCACCCTTGAAAGATATTTTCGTTTCGGTCGCCGGGTCAAGACCGCGCACAATGGGACCATGGACCCCGTAAGCCCCTTGGAACAGGCGTTGCATGCCGCGCGCGCCCTGGTGCTCGCCGATCTCGTCGCCGGCGAGGTCGCCGAGGCGGACGTGGTCTCGCTGGTCGAGGACTCCGTCGTGCAGCGGCGCTGGTGGGTCCAGCAGTGGCCGGACGGCGCGGAGTACGTGGCGGGACTGGTGGCCCAGGACGTGCAGGACGCCCTCCTGGAGCGGTACGGCCGCTGGCCGCTGTGCCCGGTGTGCGGCTCCGGCGACCCGCACGCCCTGGACGTCGAACCGGAACTCGGCCCGGATCCGCACTGGGTGTGCCACAAGGCGGGCGTGAAGGTCGCCTCCGTCGGCTCGCTGGGCGGCTCCCTGGGCGGCTCTCTGGGCGGGGAGCCGTCCTCGTGACGGTGTTCTCATGACCGTGTACATCGACCCGCCGAACTGGCCGGGCCACGGCCGGATGTGGTCCCACCTGGTCAGCGATGTCTCGTACGCCGAACTGCACACCTTCGCCGAGGGCATGGGCGTACTCCGCCGCGCCTTCGAGCGCGACCACTACGACATCCCCTCCCACCGCTACGCGGACGCGGTGCGGGCCGGTGCCGTGGAGGTCAGCAGCCGCGAGGTGGTGCGGCTGCTGCACGGGGCGGGGCTGCGCCGCCGTAAGAGCGACAGCCGGTAACGGCCGTCACGGCGCGCGCAGTTCGAAGGCCACCTCGTTCTCGTCCGCGCTCACCCTGGCGAACCCGGCGCGGGTGACGACCGCCTGGGACGGGGTGTTGGCCGCCTCTATGGTCGCGAACAGGGACCGTACGTCGTCCCGGGCGAACGCCCAGCCGGCCAGGGCGCGGAGCGCTTCCGTCGCGTAGCCGTTGCCGCGGGCGGCCTCGGTCAGGTCGTAGCCGATCTCCACCCGGCCGTCCTCGTCGGGGGCGGAGTGGAAGCCCATGCCGCCGATCGCCCGGCCGTCCTCCCGGCGGACCAGGGCGAAGACGCCGAACTCGGGCCGGTGCACGCCCCCTTCGTACGCCTTGAGGAGGAAGCCGGCGGCGTCGCGGGTGCCTTCGTAGGGGCCGCCGTCGATCCACTCGAAGCCGCCGTCGCCGCCGAGGCGCAGGTCACGGGCTTCGGCGGGGCGGATGCCGACGAGGTCGAGGCGTTCGGCGGGGATGACGAGGTTGTTGTACCAGGTCCAGCCGGTGACCGGGGCGCGGCCGGGCAGCTCGCCGCGGCCGGTGGCCCAGAGCAGGGTCTGCCAGGGCGTCGGACCGGGCTGGACGTGCGGGAAGAGATGGGTGAGGACGGACTCGGCGAGCTCCTCGGCGGGCCGGTAGGGGATGCCCAGGCCCTCCGCCATGTCGTGGGTGTGGAGCAGCAGTTCGGCGACGCCCATACCGGCGAAGCCCGTGCGGTCGGCGCGCTGGGAGGGGTAGGGGTGGAAGGCGCGGACCTCGCGCGGGGTGCTGCGGACCGTGACGGCGAGCAGGGCGCCGGTGGTCTGGACGACGTGCAGCACGCCGGCGTCGTCGGCGCCGTCCTCCAGGACGAGCTCGAAGGGGACGTACGCGGTCTCGGCGCGCCCTGCGAGCTGGCCGGCGTAGGCGATGAGGGCTCCGGCGAGGTGTACGGCCGTCTCCCGGACGCTCCACTCCAGGCGGCCCGCCTGCACCTCCGACCAGTCCCGGTCCGTCGCCGCCCGCAGTGCCGCCACGCTGCCCGCGACGGCCTCCGCCACCTGGTCCCCGCCCAATGTCCGCATGGGCCGCACCCTAGGACGCCGGATCCCCGGCGGTCGACAGCATTTCGAGCTCCGCGGCGAGGTTGTAGCGGGCGGTCGGCTCCCACTCGGTCCGGCCGTACGGCGTTCTGAACAGCTGGGGCAGGTCGAGGAGTTGGCGCAGGATCGCGGAACGGCCGGCGCGGAAGGCGTCGTTGGGGACGAAGTGGTACTCCTCGCGCACCTCGGCGGTGTAGGCGGCGTACGCGGCGGGCGGGGCGGCGAGGATCGCGAGGTCGGCGTCGCACAGGACCTCGCCGTTGCGGTCGCCGGGGGCCGGGTCGTGGGTGACGGTGAGCCGGACCAGGCGGGCGACCTCGGCGGTGCTCTCCGCGGAGATCCCGGCCTCGGGGAGGGCGCGTTCGGCGAGGCGGGCCGAGCGCTCCTCGTTCTCCGACCGGTCCGGCAGGTACACCGCGTCGTGGAACCAGGCGGCGAGCCGGACCAGGTCCGGGTCGTCCGCGTACTCCTCCAGGACGTCGATGCGGTCGAGGACCGCCGTGAGGTGGGCGACCGTGTGGTATCTCCGCTGGGGCTCCTGCCAGCGGCGGAGCAGTTCGTCGGCGTACCGGTACGGGGAGGGCACGCTGGAGTCGTCGTCCCGTGACCGGAGGAAGGCGGTCAGCCAGCGGGAGTGCAGGGCGTCGAGATCGGCCATGTGCTCATTCTCCCGCCGGCCACTGACATCGCCCTAGCGTGGGGCGCATGACTGCTGCCGCTGACGACGCACGCGACCCCCTGCTGCCCGGACGTCTCCTCACCATCGAGCGCGACGCGCTGATCCCGCTCCTCCGTTCCCGGCCGGACGCGGACTTCGCGCTGCCGACCGCCGCCTGTCCGGGGTGGACGGTGCGGGACGTGCTCGCACACTGTTCGTCCGCGCTGATCCGGGTGGTGGAGAGCCGCTTCGAGAAGGGCGTGTTCTCGCCGGAGGCGAACGACCGGGACATCGCCGAGCGCGCCTGGGGGCACCTCCCACGCCTTTAGGGCAGTGGGGGAGGACGAACGCCCGGGTCCTCGACGAGCTGGAGCGCGGCATGACCGAGGCCGGGGACGTGATCGCGGGGCGGGCGGACGGGGCGCTGGACCCGGTCGCCCTGGGCGAGTGGGTGCACGCCGGTGACGTCCGGGACACCCTCGGGGAACCCGGCGCCTACGCGGGCGCGGGCCTGCCCCACGCGCTCTCCCTGCTGGCCTGGGTGACCCGGAAGCGGGGGCATCTCCGGCTCCAGGCCGACCTGGACGACGTGGACGAGCCGCTGCACCTGGGCGGGCCGAGCGGGACCCGGACCCCGGCCCGCTTCATGGGCGACGCGGCGACGCTCGTACGGCTGTACACCGGGCGGTCGCCGGACGGGGCGTCGTACGAGCTGATGGGGGCGGAGGCGGCGGAGCTGAACCTCTACGGCTGAATACGGCCGGTGTGTGACGGGGGCGGTCTCGCGGCCGTCGGTGTTCCCCGCGTACCCTGGATTGGACTAGACCTCCGGACTAGACCTCTTGCGAGAGGTGCACGGGGTACACGGGGAACACCACGGAAGGGGCCCTATGAGCACGCGGGCAGTCCTGGAGGTGATCGCCCTCGACGCCGAGGACGCGGTCGCCGCCCAGGCCGGAGGCGCGGACCGCCTTGAACTGGTCACGGACATGGCGGCCGACGGGCTGACCCCGCCGCCCCGGACCTTCACCGCGATCCGGGCCGCCGTCGACATCGACCTGCGTGTGATGCTGCGCCTGGCGGACGGGTTCGCGGCGGGCGACACCGGCCGCCTGGCGGGGGTGGCCGGGGAGCTGCGGGCGGCCGGGGCCGACCAGTTCGTGCTCGGGTTCCTGGCCGCGGACGGCGGGGTGGACCTGGACGCGGTGGAGCGGGTCGTGGCCGCGCTGGACGGCTGCCGCTGGACCTTCCACCGGGCCATCGACCGGGCCGCGGACCGGGACGCCCTGCGCAAGCAGCTCGCCGACCTGCCGGGCCTCGACGCCTACCTCACGGCGGGAGCCGCGGAGGGTGTGGACGAGGGGCTGCCCAGGCTGCTGGCCGAGGCACGGCGACGCGGCGAGCCGGGGTACGAGCAGACGATCCTGGTGGGCGGAGGGCTCCGGCTCGACCACGTGCCCGAGCTACGGGCGGCGGGCGTCGACGCCTTCCACATCGGCGGGGCGGCGCGGCCGGCGGGCTGGGAGGGGGCGGTGTCGGAGGAAGCGGTGCGGTCCTGGCGCCGGGCGCTGGACCGGTCCGGGGGTGCGGGACCGCGTTGATCGGCGGAGGACCCCGGCCTTGTGCGGAGGACCCCGGCCCTGTTCATGGGCCGGGGTCTCAGCGCCGGTGGGTGACGGTCGGGTCAGTCGGCGGCGAGCAGGTGGGCGGGGGCGATCCGGGACAGCCCCCGGATCGGCACCGTCAGCGCCGCCACCACCAGGGCGGTCGCGGCGAGCGTGGCCAGCAGCGCGGCGCCGGCGACCGTGAACAGGTGCCCGTGCAGCACGCCCCGGCCGAGTGACAGCACCCCGGCCAGACCGGCCACCGCGCCGGACAGGCCGCCCAGCAGAGCCAGTCCGATCCCCTCGTAGAGGGTCAGCTTCGCCAGCTCGCGGTTGGTCCAGCCGGTCGCCCGCAGCACCGCGAGATCGGCGGCGCGCTCGCGCTGCGAGATGACCAGTACGTCGATCGCGCCGGCGGCGCCCAGCAGCAAGGACAGGGCGACGCTGAGGTAGTCGGCCTCGCGCGCCTGTGCCACCACGGCGTTGCCGAGCAGCGACCCGGCCACCTCGCCCCGGAAGGCCAGCGTCAGGGCGAGCAGCACCGTGAAGGCGGCCACTCCCAGCGCCAGCCCCGCCGCACCCAGCAGCGTGCGGCCCCGCACCCGCAGCAGATTGAGCACGGCAAGTCCGGCCACCGAACGTACCGGGCGCGCGCGGCGGGCCGCCGTCACCGGGGGCCGGACGGCTTCCATCGGCCCCAGCCGGGTGGCGAGCCAGGCGGGGATCAGGCCCGCCACCGTGGCCAGCAGGAGCGCCACCGGGAGTACGAGGAGTGACTTGGTGCCGGCTTCGGGCTGTCCCAGCACCCGGCCCAGCACGTACGCGAGCACCGTGCCCGCCGCTCCGGCGGCGAGGCCGATCACCGCCAGTTCGCCGAGGACCAGGCGGAGTACTTCGCCGCCGCTCCAGCCCAGGCAGCGCAGCGTGCCGATCTCGGTGCGCCGTGAGCGCACCGAGGCCAGCGCCGCCTGGCCGAGGAAGAGCGCGCACACGACGAGGACCAGCACGAAGAGCACCGCGCTCTTGGTGTCCACCGCCCTGAGGATGCGCAGGGCCACGCCCTTGGCGACCCAACGCTCCGTCACCTGCGCCGAGCCGCTCAGCGCCACCGTCTGCGGGGCGGGCGAGCTGCCGACGGTGACGTCGACCTGGAGCCGGGGACAGGCGGCCCGGATCGCGCCGGCCACTGCGTTCACCCGCGCCCGGGAGGCGGTGTCGACGCCGGTCACTCCGGCCACCCGGACCCTGATCGCGCTGACCGGCGCCTTGTCCTGGAGACCCGGGACGCGGCGGCTCTTGGTGAGCGCGGTGACGGAGTCCATCGTCGTCAGCATGGTGGGCGGCGGGCTGACGTAGCCGCCCAGGTTGCGATCGGGCTGCAGCGGCTTGCCGTGGAGCTTCGCCCGGGTCGCGCTGTCCGCGCCGGTGACCTGCGGCGTCTGGTAGGTCTCCAGCGGGGTGTCGGACAGTGCCGAGAAGCCGTGCAGTCTGCCGGTGTCGTAGCGGCCGACCAGGTGGACGAAGGGATTGGGCAGGCGCCCGGAGTCGACGCCGTCGCAGACACCCAGCCCGATGCAGTCCGTGGCGGCGTGGCTGGTCACCTTCCGGTACTGGGTGCCCTGGTGGTTCTCCTCGGGGACGTTGGCGAACGGCTGCTGGTTCGAGTTGGTGACCCACAGGCTGCGCTTCTGCGGCGGCTGTGTCTGCGCGGCGAGGTCGCCGTCGGAGGCCCGGCGGTAGGTGACCGGGCCGACCGTCCAGTAGTCGCCGGTGTCGAACGAATCCTCGTTCAGCGCCTTCCGGTAGCCCTTGCCCAGGTCGACCCGGGTCCTGCCCACCGTGGTGCCGTGCAGGCCGCGGACGAAGCTGTCGGCCGTCGGGTTGCCCAGTTTCGAGGGCAGCTCGGCCGGGTCGCCGACGTCGAGCCGCTGGACGGTGGCGTCGAGCGTCCCGGTGGTCAGCGGGTCGTTGCTGAGCAGCGCCGGGATGTAGGAGTCGTGCTGTCCGTGGACGCTCTTGGCGGACGACACCGTCCACGGCTTGTCCTGCTCGGTGAGCATCCGGCCCGAGGTGACGGTGGAGCCGAGGCCCACCAGCTTGTCCTCGGCCGCCGGGTCGATGGCGGACAGCAGCACGGGGTAACTGACCGGAACGTCGATGGTGGCCTTGTCCCGGCCGGACTGGCAGTTCATCCGCGAACTCAGGTCCGGGTCGAACGGTGACTTCTCCCTGAGGTCCTCGGCGATGAAGTTCGACTTCATCGGCAGGTTCAGGTTGAACTCGGTCTGCTCGGTCTTGTCCCGGTTGAAGTAGAAGCAGACGTCGTACTTCCCCTTCAGCCGGTACCGCTGGGTGCTCTTGTCGACCGCTCCCTTTTCCAGGGTGTCGGACTGGAACAGGTCCTCCGGCGTCCCCGCCGAGGTCAGGGGGGAGCGGGTGAGGTAGACGTACTCGTCGGAGGTGCGGTAGGTGCCCAGTCCGGAGGTGAGCGTCGGGCTGATGCGCAGGATCTGCCGGGACGCCTTGCCGTCCAGGAAGCGGGACACGTCCACGGTGACGGTGCTGGACACCATGAGGTAGCCGATGTTGGCGACCGGCGCGGCCACGTCGACCCCGGCCAGGCCGCGGATGCGCCGGTACTGGTCCATGGTGATGCCGCCGAACGTGCCGGACAGGAAGTTCGGCGTGACCAGACCGCTCTGCCGCTCCACGGCCGTCTGCGAGTCCGGCGGGCGTACCAGGACGTCGTACGCGGACCGTGCGTTCTTCCGTACCGTGCCCACGGTGGTCGCCTGACTCGTGCTCACCGTCGCGGTCAGCAGGGTGAAGCTGGTCGCCGCCACCAGGATCCCGGCGGCCAGGGCCAGCGCGCGCCCGCGTCGCCGCCGTAACTGATCGAGGATCATCGCTATCACGGGCGCAGGCCCCCCAGCCGGTGCAGCACGTCGCCGGACGGCGTGATCCGCTGGTCCGAGGTGATCCTGCCGTCCTGCAGGCGCACCACCCGGTCGCCGTTGGCGGCTACCTCCGCGTCGTGGGTGGCGATCAGCATCGTCATCCCGTACCGCTCGCGCAGCGACATCAGCAGGTCGATGATCTCCCGCCCGATGACGCTGTCCAGGTTGCCCGTGGGCTCGTCGGCCAGCAGCAGTCCCGGCCGGTTGATCAACGCGCGTGCGACGGCGACGCGTTGCTGCTGGCCGCCTGACAACTGCGCGGGCAGGGCGTCGGCCCGGTGGTCCAGGCCGACCGCTTCGAGCAGTTCCATGCCGCGCGCACGCCGGTCGAAGTCCACTCTGCGCGGCAGGACGGGGGCGAGCACGTTGTCCAGCGCGGTCAGCGCGGGCAGCAGGTGGAAGCGCTGGAAGACGAAGCCGATCCGCCGCCGGTGGCGGTCCAGGTCCCGGGGCACCAGCTCCGTGCCGTCGATCTCGACGTGCCCCTCGTCGGGCTGGTCCATGCCACCTGTCACGTGCAGCACGGTGGACTTGCCGGCACCGGAAGGCCCGGTCAGCATCACCACCTCGGCGGCCGCGACCTCCAGGTCGACCCCGTCCAGAGCGGTCAGCCCGGGATACCGGCGGCTCACCCCGCGCAACGCCACGCTCACAGCCATTGTTGCAGCCTCGCCCTCGTACATCGCGGCACATATATCGCCGCACATACATTGCGGCAATTCAGGGGTATGTTGTCACAATGTAGAAGGGACGTATATGCCGCTCCATCACGCCGTGCTCGCGCTGCTGACCCGGCGACCGAATCACGGATACGAACTCAAGGCTCGGTTCGAGGAGGCCATCGGCCCGCAGTGGGGTGGCCTGAACATCGGTCACCTCTACCAGATCCTCGAACGGCTGGTCCGTGACGGCTATGTCTCACGCTCGCAGGTCACGCAGACCGACCGGCCCGACAAGAACCTCTACACGCTCACCGAGGCCGGTGAGGCCGAGTTGCGCTCGTGGGCGACCACCGCCTGGGTGCGCGTCGGCGGCTTCCGCGACGAACTGTTCCTGAAGCTCCTCGGCGCCGTCGCCCTGGGCCCGCAGGCCCTGACCACGCTGATCGAGTCGCAGCGGCAGACGTACCTGGCCGAACTCGCGGGCCTGGCACGGCAGCGCCGGGCCCACGCCGACGAACCGCTGGTCGCCGTCCTGATCGACGCCGCCATCGCACACACCAAGGCCGACCTCGGACTGCTGGACAGCGCCGCGCAGCATCTGGGCCCGCTCGCCGCAGCACAGGGCGCACAGGCACCGGAGGGTTCACAGGCGCCGGAGCGTGTACAGGCGCAGGGCGGCGCCGATGAGGCCGGCGGGCACGGCGGGACGAGAGGGTCCCGCAGGGAGTCCGCCTAGCTTGACGTCCGTGGTCAACGCGGGGATCCGCCGAGTGGTTGCGACGAGTCCTCACGCACCCGCACTTGGTGAGGGCCCTCAAGAGGCACCCCATGGGCCGTGGTCGCCCCCGCCACTCCCAGCGCCAACACCGCGATCCCCGCCCCCGCCAGCAGGAACCACCGATCCCCGAAAAGCTCCAGCGCGAGACTCCCCGTACCCCCCGCCGCCGCCATCCCCAAATACGTCGCACTGCTGCTCAGTGACACCAGCACCGGCGCATTGGCGGGGGCGATGGAGGTGATCCGGGTGATCTGGGCGACCGCCAGCGCCCACCCGATCACCGGCGTGACCACCGACGCGGCGAGCGCCGTCGGCATCGTGCGCAGCGTCCAGGGCGCGGCCGCCGCCACCGCGACGTAGGCGGCGAGGGCCGACAGCACCACCACGCGCGGTCCCCACGCGTCCACGAGCCGCCCGCCCAGCTGCGAACCGGCCACTGCCGCGACGCCGCTGACCAGGAGCAGCAGGGTCAGCCTGTCCTGGGAGCCGCCGGTCGCGGGCCGGGTGGCCACCGTGTAGTAGATGTAGGTCGTCTGGAAGGCCACGAAGATCAGGAACGTGGTGGCCGCCGCACCCACGACCCGCCGGTCGGCAAGCGGCGCCAGCCGCTCCCGGAGGGTCAACGCGGCGGCCGGCTGCGGGAGTTCCCGCAGGAGGGCGGCAAGGCCGGCGAAGGCGGCCGCGCCCAGGCCCGTCACCAGCCACATCGTCAGCCGCCAGTCCGTACGGCCGATCCAGGTGCCCAGCGGCACCCCGAGCGCCGTCGCGACCGTCAGCCCGCCCTCCCCCACTCTCGGCTTCGCCCGAGCGGGGGGACCCCCATCACCGCGATGGCCCGCCCGCGCCGCTCCGGCGGTACCAGCGAGGTCGCGACCGCGCTCGCGGTGGGGGTGTAGAGGGCGGCTCCCACGGCGGCCAGCACGCGCGTGCCGAGCAGGGCGCCGTACGACGGGGCGAGCGCCGTGAGCGCGTTGGCGGCCGTGAAGACGGCCAGCGCGGTGAGCAGGGCGTGGCGGCGGGGCCAGCGGGCGGTCGCCGTGGCCAGGACGGGGGCGAGGATGCCGTAGGCGAGGGCGAAGACGGTCACCATCTGTCCGGCGACCGAGATGGACACGTCCAGATCGCGGGCGACGAGCGGCAGGATGCCGGCCGTCACCATGCCGTCGGTGCCGACGGCGAAGGTGCCGAGAGCGAGCAGGAGCAGGCGTAGGCGCACGAGTCCCCCAGGTGCGTCGATTGCGCTGCTGGACGCCGTACTGGGGGCGCTGCCGGAGGCGCTTTAGCCGCCGTCGTCATCGCCGTCGCCGTTGCCGTCGCCGGGGAAGCGGTGGTGGGAGCCCGGACGGCTCAGGTCAGCTGCGGCGGCAGCGGGGCCGCGTGGGTCACGATCAGGCCGGACACGGCCCGGGTGAGGGCCACGTACAGACGGCGCAGGCCGGTGCGTTCGTCCGGTTCGCCGTCGACCACGGCCCCCGGCTCGTCGAGGACCACGTAGTCGTACTCCAGGCCCTTGGCCAGCGACGCCGGGACCAGGGTGAGGCGGGTCTCGGCCGTGGTCTCCTCGCCGGGGGCCAGGTAGCCGATGTCCGCCGCCGTCAGCGCCTCCGCGAGCGCCGGCACGCGCGCGTCCGCCGCGATCAGGCCCGTCGAACCCTCGTTGCGGAGCAACTCCTCGCACGCGGCGACCACTTCGCCGGTGTCCGCGATGGCGCGGAGGGCGAAGAAACCGGGGTTCTCGCGGACCGAGGCGACCGGCGCCAGGCCGGGGGCGATGTGCGGGAGGAGCCGGGAGGCGTAGGTGATGACGTCCGTGGGGACGCGGAAACCCGCCGTCAGTTCCTCGATGACGCCGTCCGCCTTGCCGAGGTGGGACAGGGCCTCGTCCCAACTCCGCGTCGCCCAGGGCGTGGTGCCCTGCGCCAGGTCGCCGAGGACGGTCGCCGAACCGGTGGTGCAGCGGCGGCCGACCGCGCGGTACTGCATGGGGGAGAGGTCCTGCGCCTCGTCCAGGACGACATGGCCGAGCGAGTGCGTGCGCTGGACGAGGTCCGTCGCCTCGTCGATCAGCACCGCGTCCGCGGCCGACCACGTGGCCGACTTGACGCTGCGCACCGGCTTCGCCCACACGATCGTCTTCTGCTCGTCCTCGTCGAGGATCCCGGCGGCGTGTTCCGCGAGGAAGTCCGCGTCCGTGAGCAGGCGCAGGACGAGTTTCGCCGGGTCGACCGGCGGCCAGATGTGCTTGACGGCCGCCTTCACCGCCGCGTTGCGGGCCACCGAGTCCTGCACGCGGTCGTCGGGCGCCTCTCCCGACCGCTCCATCTGGACCAGCACGGCGTGCGCGATGCGCTGCGGCAGGGCCTCGCGCGCCGCGCCGTACCGGATACCCCGCTCCAGCAACTCACGGACGATGTCCTCCAGTTCGTACGCCGGGACGCGCCAGCGACGGGAGCCGCGCACCACCACGACCGGTTCGGTGGGCAGGGTGACGTGCGCGTGGACGGCCCTGCGCAGGACCTCCGCCATCCGGGCGTCGCCCTTGACGATCGCGGCGGGGGCGTCGTCGCTGCCGCGTACGTCGACGTCCTTCGCCACCAGGTCGTCCACCGTCGCCTGCTGCACGGTCAGCTCGCCCAGCGCGGGCAGCACCTGCTCGATGTAGTGCAGGAAGGAGCGGTTCGGCCCGATGACCAGGGTGCCGGTGCGGGCGAGCCGCTCCCGGTGGGCGTAGAGGAGGTACGCGACCCGGTGCAGGCCGACGGCGGTCTTCCCGGTCCCGGGGCCGCCCTGCACGCACACCGTTCCGCCGAGCCCGCTGCGCACGATCTCGTCCTGCTCGGGCTGGATGGTCGCCACGATGTCGCGCATCGGACCGACACGCGGCCGCTCGATCTCCTGCTGGAGCAGCTTGCTGGTGCGGGCCGCCTCGGCGGGGTCGGAGAGGTGCTCGTCCTCGTACGCCGTGATGTCGCCGCGGGTGTACCCGAAGCGCCGGCGCAGCGCGATGTCCATCGGGTCCTTCTTGGACGCCCGGTAGAACGGCTGCGAGACCGGCGCCCGCCAGTCGATGACCATCGGGTCGCCGTCGTGGTCGTGCACGTGCCGGCGGCCGATGTAGAAGCGTTCGCCGTACGCGCCCTCGGCCTGGTCGGCGCCGGGGGCGTGCAGGTAGTCGAGGCGGCCGAAGAAGAGCGGCGTGTCGCTGAGGTCGGCCAGCGCCTTGATGCGCTCCTCCATCTGGCGGGCGAGGACCTCGGCGTTGACCCAGTTCGCGGTGACGTCGCTGATGTCCAGCGACTCGGCGTCCTCCCGCATGGCGCGCAGGGCGGCGCGGGACTCGGCGAGGTGGGAGCGTTCGCGGGAGAGGGGGTCGGGGTGCGGGTCCGCTAGCGGGTCGTGGGCGGGCGTGGACAAGGGGGTGCCTCCGAAGGCCTGCGAGTCGATGGCGCTCAGGTGTGGATGGCGCACAGGTGGCGATCAGCCGACCGGTTTCCGTCCGGCAACGTAGGGGCGGCCCGTAGGGCCTCGGTTGAGGGTGGTGGTGGGAGACGGGTGGGCGGCACTCCGGGGGGCGGAGGCGGGCAAGAGCGGAGATTGTAGTGAGGTGGGGGCGGGGGAGGCCAATGGATTTCCGGGGGCAGCGCCCCGTCAGGGGCGCGGGGCTGTATCAATATGCGGCTCCGCCGCGCGGGCGCGACCAGCCCCCACCCACCCGCACCCGCTGAGTCCCCTAGGGGGAGCGTCACCCGGAGGGTGGGTCGGAGGTGGGGGGCGGGGTCCGTCGGGGGGTGGACGGGAGGATGCCGGAAATTGGACCCGTGGACCGATGCCATGCTTATGTCCGAAGTTCCACCATTGAGGCATGAGCGCAGCAACCATCCACCCAGCCCCCAGCGGCCCCCCGGGCGCCACGGCCCTCGACGGAGTCCCTCACACCCACCACCGCCTCGGCGACGCCCTGCGCGCCGTCAAGGTCTTCGTCGGCGCGGCGTTCAGCGTCGCGATACTCGGCGAGTACGGCGAGGAGACGGGCATACACCGCAAGTGATGGCATAGGGTCACCACCGTGCCGAACCGGACGGTGACATCACCCCCTGCCGCCCCTGCAGCCCCTGCCGCCCCACCCCGCCGTCTCTCCCTCCCCCTGTCCCTCTCCTTACTGACGGTCTCCCTCTGTTCCTTCGCCGCCCTCTGCGTCCTGCTCCACGCCCCGATGGCCGATCTGCTGGTCTACCGGGCCGAGGGCGAAGCCGTGGTCCACGGCGGTGACCTGTACGGCTTCACGGTCACCGAATGGCGGCTGCCGGCGACGTATCCGCCCTTCGCGGCGGTCCTGTTCGTCCCGACGGCCTGGATCCCCGTCCCGGCCCTGAAGGTGGCGTTCCTCGCGGGCAACGCGCTCCTGCTCGCCCGGTTCGTCGCCCTCTCCGCCCGTCTGGCCGGCCGCACGGCACCCCTCCCGCTGCTGTGCGCGGCCACGGGGCTCGCCCTCTGGCTGGAGCCGGTCTTCCAGACGCTGCTCTTCGGCCAGGTCAACCTGGCGATCGCCTGCCTGGTCCTGTGGGACCTGACCCGCCCGCCCGGTGCCCGCGCCAAGGGCCTGGTCCTCGGCATCGCGGCGGGCGTCAAACTCACCCCGGCGATCTTCATCGCCTACCTGTTCCTCACCGCACGCAGAAAGGAGGCGGCCACCGCGACGGCGTCCTTCGCCGGCACGGCCCTGTTCGGCGCCCTTCTCCTGCCCTCGGCCACCGTGGACTTCTGGACGCGGCGCGTGTTCGAGACCGGCCGGGTCGGCAAGGCCTGGATCATCGACAACCAGTCGCTCCAGGGCCTGATCGCCAGGGCGGCGGGCACGGAGACACCGGGCCTGGCCTGGGCCCTCCCGGCGAGCGCACTCGCGGCGACGGGCCTGTGGCTGGCGACCCGCGCCCGCGACCCCCGCTCCGACCGCTGGGGCATCCTGCTCACCGCGTTCACGGCCCTGCTGGTCTGCCCGATCAGCTGGTCCCACCACTGGGTGTGGTGCGTGCCGCTGCTGGCGGTCCTGCTGGCCGAGGGCCGGATGCTCCTCGCGGCGGCGACGGCACTCGTGTTCACGGCACGCACGATGTGGCTGGTGCCCCACGAGGGCGACCGCGACCTGCACCTGCCGTGGTGGCAGCAGCCGCTCGCGTCGCCGTACCCGCTCCTCGGACTGGCGCTGCTGGCGGGCGCCGCGGTCGTCCTGCGAAGGCGCGGCGCCGCCCTGCCGGACCGGCCCGGCAACCCCCTGCCGAACGCTCGTCAGCCCTCCGCGAGGAGCTCGTCGGCGTCCATGATGCGGTAGGCGTACCCCTGCTCGGCGAGGAAGCGCTGCCGGTGGGCGGCGAAGTCCTGGTCGATGGTGTCGCGGGCGACGACCGAGTAGAAGTGGGCCTGGTGGCCGTCGGCCTTGGGCCGCAGTACGCGTCCCAGCCGCTGGGCCTCCTCCTGCCTCGACCCGAAGGTGCCCGACACCTGGATGGCGACCGTCGCCTCCGGCAGGTCGATGGAGAAGTTGGCGACCTTCGAGACGACCAGCACGCTGATCTCGCCCTCGCGGAAGGCGTCGAAGAGCTTCTCGCGCTGGGCGTTGGAGGTCTCGCCCTTGATGACGGGGGCGTTCAGGTGCTCGCCCAGTTCGTCGAGCTGGTCGATGTACTGGCCGATGACGAGGATCTGCTGCCCCGCGAAGCGCTTCACGATCGCCTCCGTGACCTTCCGCTTGGTCGCGGTGGTCGCACAGAAGCGGTACTTCTCCTCGGTCTCGGCGGTGGCGTACGCCAGCCGCTCCGAGTCCGTCAGGTTCACCCGCACCTCCACGCAGTCGGCGGGTGCGATGTAGCCCTGCGCCTCGATCTCCTTCCACGGAGCGTCGAACCGCTTGGGCCCGATGAGGGAGAACACGTCCGATTCCCGGCCGTCCTCGCGCACGAGGGTGGCCGTCAGCCCCAGCCGCCGGCGCGCCTGCAGATCGGCGGTGAACTTGAAGACAGGAGCCGGCAGCAGATGGACCTCGTCGTAGACGATCAGGCCCCAGTCGCGGGAGTCGAAGAGTTCGAGGTGCGGGTAGACGCCCTTCCGCCGGGTCGTGAGGACCTGGTAGGTGGCGATCGTGACGGGCCGGATCTCCTTCCGCGTCCCGCTGTACTCCCCGATCTCGTCCTCGGTGAGACTCGTCCGCTTCACCAGCTCGTGCTTCCACTGCCGGGCCGAGACGGTGTTGGTGACGAGGATCAGGGTCGTCGACTTGGCCTGCGCCATGGACCCGGCGCCGACCAGCGTCTTCCCGGCACCGCAGGGCAGGACGACGACGCCGCTGCCGCCGTGCCAGAAGTTCTCCACGGCCTGCTTCTGGTACGGCCGCAGCGCCCAGCCGTCCTCGGCGAGCTCGATCGGGTGGGCCTCCCCGTCCACGTATCCGGCGAGGTCCTCGGCGGGCCAGCCCAGCTTCAGCAGGGTCTGCTTGATCTGCCCGCGCTCGGAGGGGTGCACGGCGACGGTGTCCGGGTCGATCCGGGCGCCGACCAGCGGGGCGACCCGCTTGGAGCGCAGGATCTCCTCAAGGACCGGCCGGTCGGTGGTGGTGAGCACCAGCCCGTGCGCGGGGTGCTTGCTGAGCGTCAGCCGCCCGTACCGGTCCATCGTCTCGGCGATGTCGACCAGCAGCGCGTGCGGTACCGGATAGCGGCTGTACTCGACCAGGGCGTCCACGACCTGCTCGGCGTCGTGCCCGGCCGCCCGCGCGTTCCACAGCCCCAGCGGGGTCACCCGGTAGGTGTGGATGTGCTCCGGTGCCCGCTCCAGCTCGGCGAAGGGCGCGATCGCCCGACGGCAGTCGTCGGCCCGCTCGTGGTCGACTTCCAGGAGCAGGGTCTTGTCGGACTGGACGATTAGGCAGGACACGCATACCTCCACGGATTGGATTGTCACCGTGACAGACAGCACACCTGCCACGGCTCGGGCCATGCCCCGTGCCCGGCACCGAAAGGGCGTTCCGGCCAGCGCGCCGGGGATGCGCGCTGCTATCTATGTTCGCCTATCGCGTGAAACGGACGAGACGACTTCTCCTGAGCGCCAGAGAGCGGCCTGCGAGGCACTGTGTGAGGCACGTGGCTGGGACGTCATAGTCGTCGAGGAAGACATCGATGTCTCCGGCTTCTCGCGGGGCCTCGACCGGCCGGGGCTGCAACGCATCCTGACCAGGCTTGCCGAGCTGGACGTGATCGTGTTCTTCAAGATCGACCGGCTCGCACGCTCGACGGTCGACTTCGCGGAGATCATGCGACTCGCCGAGCACCAGAGCGTCGCGCTCGCGTCGGCGACGGAGCCTCTCGATCTCACGTCCTCCATGGGCCGGGCTATGGCGAAGGTGATCGCGGTCTTCGCGGAGCTGGAGTCCGACACCATCGGCATGCGGGTGTCCAGCGCGCACGAGCACCTGCGCCGCGAGGGCCGCTACACCGGGGGCCGGGTCCCGTACGGGTACATGGTCGTCCCCAACCCGAACGGGGCGGGCAAGGTTCTCGCGGTCAACGAGGACGAGGCCAAGACGATCAGGAGGATCGTGGAGCAGGTCCTTGCCAAGGACTCGCTCATGCAGATCATCAACGACCTCAACAAGGAGGGCGTCCCATCGCCCGGCCACACCTCACGCCAGACCACGGGCAAGCGCAGCGACTCCAAACAGTGGTACACGACGACTCTGCGCAGCCTGCTGGGCAATCCCCAGTTGCTCGGCCAGGTCGTCGAGGACGGAAAGCCGATCCTGCGGACGGACGGGCTGCCCCTGGTCAACCGTCCGCCGATTCTCGACACGGACACCTGGCAGGCGCTACAGGATGAGCTGGAGCGCCGGGCCAATCCCGGTGAGAAGCGCCGGGAGGGGACGTCGCTGCTGCGCGGCATCATGCACTGCGGAGTGTGCGGTGAGCGCATGTACACCTTCAGCGGACGCAACGGCCAGCTTCGGTACCGGTGCATCGGCCCCTTGAAGTACCGCCAGCGGGCGGCCAAGGGTGAGGCGAAGCCAGGAGAGAAGTGCTACGGGCCCACCGTGGCAGGGGTGACCACCGAAGAGCACGTCACCGAACAGTTCCTCGCGAAGTACGGGCACCTTCCCGTGATGCGGATGGTCCAGGAGGTGGGCGAGGACTTCCGTCCCCAGATCAGGCAGGCCGAGGAAGCCTTGGCCGACTTGCAGAAGGACCGCTACGACCGGGGTCTGTTCAAGGGCGACGACGGTGCGATGCGGTACGCGGAGCAGTACGCCAAGCTGGAGGACCGTCTTGCCTCCCTGAAGGAGAAGCAGCGAACGGCGAAGCCCGGCGGTGTGAAGGCGGAGCCGACCGGCGAGACGCACGCCGAGCAGTGGAGGCGCTCGGACGTGGCCGGTAAGCGAGACCTGTTGCTGAACGCGGGCGGCTACGTGGAAGTGGCACCCGCGCGGCGTGGCGGCAAGAAGCTGGACACGTCGCGTCTGTCGGTCCACTTCGGCGAGGAGGGGCACATGCGGCGGGCGGCCGCGGAGAAGAAGACCGGGCAGGACGAGACGCCCAAGGACGATGAAGGCTGACGTCGCCGGACAGGCGAGAGGGCGCCTTCACCGGGTGAGGTGGGGGCGCCCCCTCGCGTTCTGCCAGGTTCAGGCTGCGGTCCGGCCGATTTCGCGCCAGGGGCCGACGATCTCGATGGAGGGGCGGCAGTGCGACAGCGTGGCACCGTCGCGGGTGGTGAACTCAACCGTCTCCGCGGCGAGCTCGCAGAGGGCCTCACCGGGAGACGGAAGCCGCCGAGGTCGTAAGCGTCTGTGAGACGGAACACGACGCGGACGCCGGGCTTGGGATCGAAGCGGGGCGCCGCCGTCAGCAGGCCCGCCCGGATGGATTCAGGGCCGGAGATCACGACCGGCAGGCTGCTCGATCGGGGCAGCAATTCAAGCTGGTCGGAGGCGCCGCCGGACTGGATCGGCGACCGTTCGCCGAAGAGCCGCCGAACGGCTGCGGCGACTTCCGCACTCCCCGTGGAGACGTGCCAGGCACCCTGGCCGCAGCGGAAACGGCCGACGAATGTCGTGGTGCGATCGGTCACCAGGCGTCGCCCTCCCGCTTGAGCCCGAAGCGCATGCGCGGCCACGCAGTCTGTCCAACAGCGCAGTCGGACGCAGCCAGCGAACCCTCGATGCTCGCCGGCACAGTTCGCCCTATGCCTTGAGGCCGAAGAAGTTGGTGAGCAGCGCGAGGACGAGTGTGAGGAGAGAGCTGATGACGGTCAGTGCGATTCCGAACGCCAGCGCCGACTTGCCCTGCACGGATCGGCTTCGGATCTCCCGCCGACGCTCTGGGAGTACGGGCGTTGCATAGTCCACCTTGAGCCACTGCTTGTAGGCGATGACTGAGCCGAGGAGACCGAGCAAGACAGCGGGAGGCATCACGCGTCCGACCAGACTGCGTGTGTGATCGGAAGGCGAGATCAGCCCAAGCCTGTCGGCCAGGAGGACGGCCAGGAACATCATGCCGGGACCGAAGCCAAGAATCCTCACGGCGCTGATCGCGGCGAGGTTCTGCCATCCCGGCCGTAGACGGACGCTGATCAAGCTGTGTACATCCCGCGCAAGTTCGCGGGCGTCCTGGCTGTCACTCGCCGAGACGTAGGGCACTACCCCGAGCTGTACTTCGATGCGCGGTTCCTCCGTGGTAAAGCGCACATAGTCCAGGTCGCTCGGCTTGGCGTCTCGTAGGTCCTCAACCTCATCGGCTACGCCATCGACGCCTACGCGCATGGTGACGCGTTGGGCACGCTCACACCGACCAAGCCCGCGTGACCTGCGACGAGTAGAGCACCGATCCGCTGAGTGACGGCGAGCCACACGGCTCAGCGAGTCGGTCATGGCCCCGTCTGTGCTCCCCCGAGGTGCATGGGCGGGCTACATGCTGCGTCAGTCCCACTGGAGCGGCGGCCATAGTCACGGGCCAAAGTTCCAGTGTGCCTCATACACGAACGATCACCTTCGCCGCTGGACGGATCGTGCCCGTCCCCGCCCGGCTTTTGGGGGCATCTGATCGTCCGGTGCAACCTTGGGTCCGTTTCGGGTGTCATGTCCGAGGGAGCCGCGGATACGCGTGGCTCGGTGGGGAGGTTGGGGTGACGTCCGTACGCATCTGGGGACCCGGCGTGGGGGCCGTGGTGGTACTGGTGGCGACCGGGGTGTGGGCGCGCGGGTCCAGCGCCGTGGACGCCGGTCTGTGGGCCGAGATACGCCCCGCGGTCGAGGCGCGGCTGGTGGCGCAGTCCGCCGGGACCGGGTCCGGGGAGAGCGAGCCCGCTCTCCGGTCGCGGTGGTTCTGCCGGGCGGAGGCGCTGGACCTTCAGGAGAGCGGCGGCCAGGTGCGGGCCGGCATCAACACCCTGTGCGAGGAGTACGGGGAGCACGCCGGCGCCCTGGTGCTGTGCGGTGGTGCGGAGATACCGGAGGTGGTCCGGCTGGAGCGGGACCCGGCCGACGGCGGCTATCGCATCGTCTCCGAGGAGCAGGCGCCGGAGGACGACGGCTACGGCGAGTGGGAGGAGACCCACTTCAGCCACTACGCGGCGTCCCGCCTCGACCGGGGGATGACGTCCACCGGTCTGCGGACGGCGGCCCGCACGCACTTTGGCCTGTCGGCCGAGGCGCCGGTAAGGGACTGTTAGCCGGGGCGGGGCGGGGCGGGGCGGGGCGGGGCGGGATCGGAGGTCCGTCGTTCGGCTGCGGCGCCGTTGTGGCTGGTCGCGCCCACGCGGCGGGAGCCGCATATCGATACAGCCCCGCGCCCCTTACGGGGCGCTTCAGTTCCGGGGCGCTTCAGTTCGGGGTGCTTCAGTTCGGGGTGCTTCAGTCCTCCGCCAGTTCGGCTACGCCCGTTACGCGGTGCAGGGGGTAGGTGCGTACCTCGTCGGCTGTGTGGTCGTATGCCGTGACGAAGCCGCCCTCGACGCGGATCGGGGCGATGACGCGCTGGGTGGCGGTGCCCTCGGCGTTGACGTAGCCGATCCAGACGGTGTCGCCGGTGAGGACGGCGGCCTGCATGGTGGCGAGGGTCTCGGCGGGGGTGGTGCGGGGGAGTTCGCCGCCCCTGACGGCGGCGCCGGTGGACTTGCGCGGGGTGGTGGCGGCGAGGTCGCCGGCGCGGATCGCGCGGATCGCCGCCGTGAGGAGGGTGGAGTCCGGTGGCGGCGGGCCGTCCGGGACCGGCTCGGGGGCCGTGCGCGGCGGGGTGCGGTGGGCGTGGGCGCGGGTGATCAGGACGTCGCCCTCGGCGGACTCGGCGGCGGGCGCGTAGCCCATCGCGCGCAGGCCTTCCAGGAGGGCGGCCGGGTCGGCCTGGGTGGCGAGCACCGTCGGGGCCAGGCGGCGCAGGCCCAGACCCGATGCCCGCTTGTCGGCCATGATCTCGTTGAGGACGGTGTCGTCGTCGCAGCGGACGTACGCCGAGGCCGCGCCCACCCGTAGGTGGCCGTGCCTGCGGGCCACGTCGTCGATCAGGTAGGCGAGCGGCTGCGGGATCGGTGTGCGGGAGTGCTCGGCGAGGAAGGCGTGCAGGTCGGAGGCGGTCCGGCCGGCGTCCAGGGCGCGCCGGACGGAGGCCGGCGTGAAGCGGTAGACGGTGGCGCCGCCCTTGGACTCGACGTCGGCGAGGACGCCCAGCGCGTCGGCGAGCGGGCGGCGCAGCGGGCCCGGGGCGACCGCCGTCAGGTCGGCCTGGAGCAGCACGTGGTCGAGGGGCTCGGGGAGGAGCGGGGCGAGCAGCCGGCCGGCGGCCGCGGCGGCGACGGCCTGCTCGGGCGGCGAGAGGGGAGCGGGGGCGAGGAAGCCGGGGGCGGGATGGTGATGGTGCACGGGGAGCTTGTCGCCGGGGCCGGTGGGCTGCGCGGCTGAAGCCGCCCTCGCCGCGGCCCCGGACCCGGACCCGGCTGAGGCAGCGGCTGAGGCAGCGGCAGCGGCTGCGGTCGCGGCCGGTGCGCCGAGGAGTGCGCGGCCGTGCGCCGACAGCGCCCCGCGTCCCGTCACGCCCAGCAGCTCGGCCTCCGACAGGGTCCAGCGGGCCAGCCGGCCGCGCAGGTCGTCGTCGCTCCCCCACGCTCGGCTTCGCTCGCGCGGGGGGACCCCCACCTGGGGGCCGCGCAGCGGGCGTTCCCAGCGCAGCCGGGCCAGCACCGAGTCGGCGGCCGGGGCGGTGCCCTCCGGGAGCGCGGCGAGGAGGGTCAGCACCCGGTGCCGTACCTCGGGCGCGGCGGAGCGGTCGAGGCCGGGGCCGAGCGCCGACAGGGCGCGGTCCTTGGCGTCCCGGCCGCCGACCAGGCCGGAGGTGCGGGTCGCGGTCAGCCAGGCCTCCGCCAGCTGGGCCCAGCGTTCGGCCGGCGGCCCGTCCAGCCACTCGTCGTAGGCGGGGGTGGCCGCGTACCGCTCGTCGGCCTCGCCGTCGGAGGCGAGCAGCCCGGCCGCGTAGGCCAGCTCGACCCAGAAGGCGGCGATCGGCTCGGGCAGGTCCAGGGCGACGGCCGTCCGCTTGAGGTCCCGGACGCTCAGGCCACCGGCCCGCAGCACCGCCGGACCGCCCTCGTCCCAGTCCTTCAGCAGCTCCTCGACGGTGGCGAGGGCGGTGTACGCCTGTCCGGCCGCGGTCGCGTCCACAACCTGTGGACGGTGGACCGCCCCCGGCTCGACGGCCGGAGGCACGGGCTCCGGTTCGCGGTGCGCGCGACCCTCGCGCAGGTGCAGGGCGACCTCGCGGGGGAGGACCACCGTGCCGGGCGCGGTCGGCAGCAGCAGGCCGCGGTCGAGGAGCCAGCGCAGGTGGGCGGCCGGTTCGGGCGTGATCTGGCCGTACGGCGGCCCCCAGACCAGCCGGGAGAGGACCTCGCGGGACTCGGCGGGCGCGGCGCCGAGCAGCTTGGCCATCTTCTTCCGGTGCCCGAACAGCTTGGTGAGCGCGTCCACCGCGGACACCGGGTCGTGCGTGGAGGGCAGCCCGGCGGCGGCGACGAGCTCCTGGATCCGGCCCGGCGACATCCCCGAGGTGGCCTCCCGCACGGTCGGGCCAAGACCGGTCGGCGAGGGGTGCTGCGGCGACGGGGCGAGCACCTCGCGCGCGGTCCGCACCAGCCGCAGCCGGTCGTCGTCGCCCCACACCAGCGCCTGGTCGCGGAGCGCGGTGACGGCACGCGGCAGCTCGCCGGCGACGGCCGGATCCCCGCCGTCACCGGCCATCAGACCCAGCAGCTCCTGGTACGACGCCGGGTCGCCGGCCACCGCCAGCGCCTCCGCGGTCTGCAGGGCGAAGCGGTCCAGGCGTTCCAGGGCGCGCAGCACCGAGGCGCGGGTGCCGGCCCGGGTGGCCAGCTGGGTGAGGTCGGTGGGGACGGGGGTGATGAGGTCGGGGCGGGCACGCAGCAGTACGGCCAGGGAGGCGTCGTCCCTGGCGCGAAGCGCCTCCGCGAGGGAACGCGGCGGGGTGGCCGGGTTGCTCATCCGACCCACGGTAGCGGGTGCGGGGTGGACACCGGGATCACCTGTCCCCCGGCCGTTTCTGTGTAAGGGGCAGCCGCCGGGCGAACGGAACGTTTCGCAGATGTCCTCCGAATGAATTTCAGCGGGAGGATCGCGGCAGCCGTGGCAACACCCGGCACCCGCTCGTCACCCTGGGCTCCCTGGCAACCGCGCGACGTCGACGGCGGCAACAGCGCGGCGAGGCATGGCGATTCGGCGAGGCAAGGCGATTCGGGGGATGCGGTCGTGAGAACGCTAGGCGTCGAACTCAATTTCAACAACGTCGTCGCGATCTTCAGCGTCGTGATCCCGGTACTGGCGTTCGTGTGGGAGTTCGTCGTCATCCGCCGCAAGCGGCTCGGCTACCGCCTCCAGATGGACACCCTGGCCACGGACACCGCGCACGCGCCGAGCGCCGACGTGCTGGCGCGGATGCGGGACGACGGGCACGAGCTGGTGGAGCCGTCGTTCGTGCTGGTGCGGATCGAGAACGCGGGCTGGCGGGAGATCGTCCCCGGGGACTATCTGACCCCGCCCGACGACAAGACCGGGATCCGGGTGCTGTTCCGGGACCGCCGGGTCGTCGGCATGGCGGTGACCGAACTCAGCCAGCCCACCCTCCGGCACTTCTTCGTCACCACCCGCGACGGCAGGACCGAGGAGACCGACGGCTTCGGGAAGGACTGGGAGGACGGCGTCGGTGTCATCCGGCTGCCCAAGGTGACGCTCAACCCCGGCGCCCACTACAAGATCCTGGCGGTGCTGGAGCGCCGGGGCGGCAACGCGCACGCGTCCTTCCCGCCACCGGAGTTCCAGGCCGCGGTGACCGGGGGCATGGACCACTCCTTCGCCTGGGTCCGCTGGCTGTCCCGGCTCAAGCTGGCCCACACCGAGAGCCACACCTTCGCCTCCCGGCCGGCGCTGGGCGGTATGGCGCTGCTGGCGGCGGCGGTCCTCGTCCAGGCGAGCCTGACCCTGTTCTTCCCCGCCAAGCCCGCCCCGCTGGACTGCGTCGGCGGCACGCTCCACCTGTCGGGCTCCACCGCCTTCGCGCCCGCGGTCACGGCGGCCGCGAAGGAGTACACCAAGCTGTGCGCGGCGAAGGGCGCGCACATCCCCGTCGACGACGGCACGTTCGTGAACAGCACGGACGGCATCACCAGGCTGGAGCAGGCGGGCACGGACGCCGGGATCAAGGGCAACGACGGGCTCGGCAACCGCATCACCTTCTCCGACGGGCTGTCGCAGGGCAAACACGACCAACTGCTGCCCCGGCCGGTGGTCTACACCCTGTTCACCCTCGTCGTGAACGAGGACGCGCAGGTCAGGACCCTCTCCCTCCAGCAGGTCCGCGACATCTACGCGGGGAAGGCCAAGTTCTGGTCCCAGGTGGGCGGCAAGTCCGGCCTCCCCATCCACCTGATCAACCGCAACGTCGGATCCGGCACCCGCAACGCCCTCGAACAGCGGGTCCTCGGGAACAAGCCCGTGCCGGCGGCCAAGGTCGCCGACTGCACGGCCCTGAACGAGGACCAGTACGGCGTGTGCGAGGTCACCGGCACCGACAGCCTGCTGCAGGCCGTGAGCAAGGATCCCGGCGGGATCGGCTACAGCGAGGTCAGCAGCGTGCCGTCCGGCAACCTGGTCAAGCTGGAGATCGACGGCATGCCGCCCACCCTGGTCGGCGTCGAGCAGGGCACGTACCCGTACTGGCAGACCGAGTACGCCTACACCTTCGGCGAACCGCCCGCCGGCTCCATCGCCACCGCCTTCCTGCGCTACCTCACCGACCAGGGCGGCAAGGACATCCTGCGCGAGTACGGCAACCGTCCCTGCTCGGAGACCCGCTACCCGCTGGTGTGCCGGCCGACGTGAGCCGTGGCCTGCGCTACCGTCGTTCCGACGGGGTAATCCAAGGCAACGCACCGGCCCCGGAGGGGACTTCGTGGGTATCGAGAGCGATCAGGTCGTCTACGAGTATCTGAGCCGCGTCGGGGACATCGCGCACCAGCGCCAGTTGTCGTCGGCCGAGCGGATGCGGCTGGTCTCCGGGCTGCGCAACGACATCGACCGGCAACGGGCGAAGGCGACCGTCGACAGCCCCGCCGCGGTACGGCGCATCCTGGACCGGCTGGGCACGCCCGACGAGGTCGTCGAGGCGGCGGGGGGTACGGCGGGCAGCGCGCCCCAGTCGCCGCCGGCGGCCGCGGTCCCCACCCAGCGGGACGCGCCCCCGCCCTCGCGGCCCGAGGATCCGCGCCGCGTCGTACCGCGCCCCCGGCCCGCCGAGCCGGGCGGTTCGGCACCGCCGCCCGACTGGTGGCGGGTGGACAGCAGCCCGTTCGGGGACGGCGACGGTGTGCCGGGGTTCGTCGGCGGGGTGGAGATCCCCGAGCTGCTCAGCAGGCCGCGGTTCCGCAAGGAGGAGCCGGAGGCCGAGCCGGTGGAGGAGGCGGCGGCTCCCGTGGTGGAGGAGGCCGCGCCGTCCGGACGACGCCGGATCCGCGTCGTCCCCCGTCCCGGGGCCGGCTGGAGCAACCCCCTCCTCCTGCTCGCCGCCGCCGCGCTCGTCGTGGGCGCGGTGCTCGGCAACTGGTTCGCGCTCGTCCTCGGCTGGGCCATCGCCTACGGCTCCCGGCGGCTCACCCCGGCGGAGACGAAGCTGGCGGTGATGTGGGTACCGGGGCTGTCCGTCGCGGCCGGGCTCGTGTGGCTGTGGGGGCGCAGCGCCGGGCGGTGGGGCGCGCCGATCGCCCAGGGGCAGATGAGCGGTGCGGTGGGGGAGACGTGGCCGTGGGTGGTACGGGGCGCTGCGCTGGCCTCGGCCGTGTTTGTGGTGTGGCGGTCGCAGAGGGCGCGGTAGGGAAGGGCGGCGGCGCGGTACGGGGCGGGGCGGCCGGCCGTCGAGCGGCTGTGGGCCGGTGGGGGCTGGTCGCGCCCACGCGGCGGTAGCCGCAAATCAAACACAGCCCCGCGCCCCTTACGGGGCTACTCAGCTGCGGGCAGGCGTGCCGCAGGGCGGCACGGGTGGGCGCAGCGGCACCCTGCCAGCGCCGGTAAGCGTCCCCACCCCCCGGCCCCAGCCCCTGCCTACCCGCACACCCTGCACAATGGCCGATATGACTTCTCGCCGCCCGCTCACCGTCGGCTTCGATCTCGACATGACCCTCATCGACTCCCGCCCGGGCATCCGCGCCGCCTACCTGGCGCTGGCCGAGCGGACCGGGACGTACATCGATGCCGATCTGGCGATCACCCGGCTGGGGCCGCCGCTCGCCGAGGAGCTGATCCACTGGTTTCCGGCCGAGCGGATCACGGAGATGAGTGATCTGTACCGGGCGATGTATCCGGAGATCGCCATCGCGGCGACGCCCGCCATGCCGGGGGCGCGGGAGGCGATCGCGGCGGTGCGGGAGGCCGGCGGGAAGAGCGTGGTGGTCACCGCGAAGTACGAGCCCAACGCGAAGCTGCACCTCAGCCACCTCGGCATAGTCCCGGACGCCGTCGTCGGCGACCTGTGGGCCGAGCAGAAGGCGGTGGCGTTGCGCGAGCACGGCGCGGGCGCGTACGTCGGCGACCATGTCGGAGACGTACGCGGGGCGCGCAAGGCGGGAGCCCTGTCGGTGGCGGTGGCCACCGGGCCCTGTGATGCGGAGGAGCTTCGTGCGGCCGGTGCCGACGTGGTGCTCGGCGACCTCACCGAGCTGCCTGCCTGGCTGGCCGGATACCGCGAGGACGGCTACCGGGAGGACGCCTCCCGCGCCTGACGGCGTCCGGCCGCGATCGACTGGAGCACTCCGGCGCCCGCGACCAGGAAGCCGACGCCCATGAGCATGCTCAGCAGGTACATGTACGTCGGAAAAGGCTTCGCACCGAGGAACAGCGGTATCACGGTGACGAGTGTGGCCACCGTACCGATGAAGAAGACCACGGCACCGGCGCGGATCAGTCGGTCACCGGGCCCGGCGGAATTCGCTTGGGTTTTGTCACGCACTCGACCAGGGTAGTTCCCTGCCCGAAGGAACAACCGGGCGACGTCTTGTCACGCGCCCGAAGACCATTAGCCTTGGTACCGGCGGGTCGTGGTCGACCCGCCCGAGTGCTATCAAGGCCCGTTCCAGAGCTGTTGCATTCAGAAGTTTTCCGAGCAGTTTCCGACGAGATACGAGGACGAGGACAGACGTGCCTACCGGCAAGGTCAAGTGGTTCAACAGTGAGAAGGGCTTCGGCTTTCTCTCCCGCGACGACGGCGGTGACGTCTTCGTCCATTCCTCGGTTCTCCCCGACGGGGTCGACGCACTCAAGCCGGGCCAGCGCGTGGAGTTCGGCGTCGTCGCCGGTCAACGCGGTGACCAGGCACTGTCGGTGGTCCTGCTCGACCCCACTCCGTCGGTCGCCGCCGCCCAGCGCAAGAAGCCGGACGAGCTGGCCTCGATCGTGCAGGATCTGACGACCCTGCTCGAAAACATCACGCCGATGCTGGAGCGCGGCCGTTACCCGGACAAGGCCGCCGGATCGAAGATCGCCGGGCTGCTGCGCGCGGTCGCGGACCAGCTGGACGTGTAGCCGCGCAGGCGGCATATGCGTCTCGGAAGCGGGTAAGTCCCGTGCGTTTTTTCAGGGGAAATCGAGTGCGTGCGGGCCGAGGGGCGGGACGAGTCCCTCGGCCGCCGCGCGGGTGAGCAGTCCGCGGACCGCCGCGTAACCGTCCTCGCCGAGTTCCGAGGTGAACTCGTTGACGTAGAGCCCGATGTGCTGGTCGGCGACGGCCGGGTCCATCTCCTGGGCGTGGGCCATGACATACGGCCGGGAGGCCTCGGGATCGTCCCAGGCCGCGTGGACGGAGGCGCGGATCGAGTCGGCGAGGCGGGTGAGCGTCTCGGCGCCGAGGGAGCGCTTGGCGATGATCGCGCCCAGCGGGATCGGCAGGCCCGTGGTGTCCTCCCAGTGCTCGCCCATGTCCGCGAGCTTGTGCAGGCCGTAGTTCTGGTAGGTGAAGCGCGCCTCGTGGATCACGAGCCCCGCGTCGACCTTCCCGTCCCGCACCGCCGGCATGATCTCGTGGAAGGGCATGACCACGATCTCGCCCACGCCACCGTCCGACAGCGTGTCCGCGGCCCAGAGACGGAACAGCAGGTACGCCGTCGACCTCTCGCTCGGTACCGCGACCGTACGGCCGGTGAGGTCCGTCCCCGCCTCCCGGGTCAGCACCAGCGGCCCGCAGCCCCGCCCCAGCGCGCCCCCGCAGGGCAGCAGGGCGTACTCGTCGAGGACGTAGGGCAGCACGGCGTACGACACCTTCAACGCGTCCGACTCGCCGCGCTCGGCCATGCCGTTGGTGATGTCGATGTCCGCGAAGGTCACGTCGAGGGCGGGCGCGCCCGGGACGCGGCCGTGGGCGAGGGCGTCGAAGACGAAGGTGTCGTTCGGGCAGGGCGAGTACGCGATGCGCAACGGGTCAGCGGTGGTCATGTGGGTTCCAACTCTCCAGGGCGGGCACGAGCTTCCCGAAGGCCTCGGTCAGGGCGGCCAGGGCGTCGCCGATGCGCCAGGCGGCTCGGTCGCGGGGGCCGACGGGGTTGGAGACCGCGCGTATCTCCAGCACGGGCACGGCGTGTGCGGCGGCCGCCTCGGCGACGCCGAAGCCCTCCATGGCCTCGGCGAGGGCACGGGGGTGCCGGGCGAGCAGTTCGGCCGCGCGGGCGGCCGTTCCGGTCACCGTGGAGACGGTGAGGACCGCTCCGGGGTGAGCTCCGACAGCCTGGGCCGTCACTCGTACGAGTGAATTTGGTGGACGGTGGCTGACGGTCCCGAAGCCCAGTTCGGTGACCGGCAGAAATCCGTCGGCCGTCTCGGCACCCAGGTCGGCCACGGTGATCTCGTCGGCGACGACCAGGGAGCCGACGGGCGCCATCGGCTGGAAACCGCCGGCGATCCCGGCGGAGACGACCAGCGCGTAGGGGCGGCCGTCGAGGGCGGCGGCGGTGAGGGCGGTCGCGGTGCCGGCGGCGGCCGGGGCCGGTCCCACCCCGGCGGCGAGCAGGTCGTACCCCGCGCGGGTGCGGTGCAGCAGGGCCGAGCCCGGCAGCCGTACCTCGGTCGTCCCGCCCGGGAACGCCCTGGCCACCGCGTCCCGTTCGGCCGGGACCGCGGTGGCTACGAGGACGCGTGCGGCGGACGTGGTCAGGCGTCCTTCTTGAGCTTGAAGGACCACAGGCCCAGCACCGACTTGTCGCCCTCCTTGATGGAGACGAGGGTCGAGTTGCCGGAGGCGCCGTACTGGGCGTTGAAGAACACGCTGCCCGGGATGGTGCGGTAGGTCTTGGAGCTGGAGTCCGTGAGCGCCTGACCGTTCATCAGGATCGTCCAGCCGTTGTCCGCGATCTTCGGGTCGACGCCGAAGCGGACCGTGTCGTCCGGGTCCACCTTGATGGACTTGATACCGGTGTCCTTCAGGCACTTGGCGAGGGAGGCCGTGTCCAGGGCCTTGCCGTCGTTGTAGCAGGTGGCTTCGGAGTTGACCGAGTTCGTGCCGACGGTGATCGTGGCGATCGGGGTCGGCTTGTCACAGGCCGACAGGACGAGCAGTCCGGCGGAAACGGCGCCGGCGGCGGCGACGACGCGGCGGCGTCGCGAGCGGGAGTGCAGCGTGGTCATGGCCGAAGGCTATCGGGCACTCTCGGCCGTCTCCCCATGTGGGGTACGGCGTGCCCGGTTCGTTACGCCACTCGCGGTCTGGGGTGGGTGCCGTGCCGGGCGGAGCCGAGCAGACCGCGCAGGGTGGCCAGCCAGCCGGCCGCCACGATCACCGCGGCCACCACCAGGCCCAGAGTGCCGTTCAGCGGCATCACGATGCCCACCGCGCCGCCGAACACCCAGGCCACCTGGAGCAGCGTCTCCGAACGGGCGAACGCGGACGTGCGCACCAGTTCCGGCACGTCCCGCTGGATCAGCGCGTCCAGGGACAGCTTGGCCAGCGCCTGGCCGAAACCGGCCACCGCGGCCAGCACGGCCACCAGGAAGGCGCCGAAGAACAGGGCCGCGACGACCGCCGTACCCAGCACCAGGGCCACCGCCGCCACGATGATGATCTCCGGCGCCCGGGAGCGCAGCCACGACCCGACCGCCGTACCGAGCGCGTTGCCGGCGCCCGCCGCGACACCCACAATCCCCAGCGACACGGCCGCGCTCTCACCGGTCAGCGGGTGCTCGCGGAGCAGGAACGCCAGGAAGAAGATCAGGAAGCCGGAGAGGCAGCGCAGGGCGGCGTTTGCGCCGAGGGCGTGGGTGACGGCGGGCCCGACCGTCCGCAGCCCCGGCCGCTTCGCCTCTTTCCGCAGCGGGCCGTGCAGATGCTCCTCGTCGGCGGCGAGCAGCGCCACGTCCTCGCCCTTGGCCGAGTCGACCTTCGGGGGGAGGGTGAAGGAGAGAAACGTCCCGGCAACGAAGATCACGAAGGCGCCGTAGAGCGGCCAGGGGTCACCGACGGCGTGCAGCCCCGCCCCGATCGGCGCGGCGACGCCGGTGGCGAGCAGCCCCGCGAGGGTGACCCGCGAATTGGCCTTCACCAGCGAGAACCGGGGCGGGAGGAGTCTGGGCACGACGGCGCTGCGCACCACGCCGTACGCCTTCGACGCGACCAGCACCCCGAGCGCGGCCGGATACAGCTCCAGGCTGCCGCCGGCCACCGCGCCCGAGATGATCAGCGCGAGCAGCGCCCGGGCGAGCATGGAGCCGGCCATGGCGGCCCGGCGCCCGTGCGGCAGCCGGTCGAGCAGCGGGCCGATGACCGGGGCGAGGACGGTGAAGGGCGCCATCGTGATGGCGAGGTAGAGCGCGACGCGGCCGCGGGCCTCGTCGGTGGGCACGGAGAAGAACACGGTGGAGGCGAGGGCGACGGTGATCATCACGTCCCCCGCGCCGTTGACCGCGTGCAGTTCGATCAGTTTCCCCAGCCCGGACTCGCCGGCGCCGTGCGCGTGGGTGGCCTTGCGGATGCCGCGGGCGGTACCGGTCACCGGGAGGTGCAGGGCACGGCCGACGGAGCGGACGGCACCGCGCATCCGGCCCGCACCGCTACCGACCCCGACGGCGCGTTGGGGTGACCTCGCGGTTGCCACGTGCTTCATAGTGCCCTGAGAGTGCAGTTCCTAGTGCACTTTGTGACCAAGCGAGTCGTAGGGGCGCCGTGGGGTGGGGGCCGGGGGTGGGGATGCTTACCGGCGCTTGCGGGGTGCCTCCCCCAGAGGGGGGACCCCCAGCGCCCACCCGTGCCGCCCTGGGGGCACCTCCCAGGCCCTTAAGGCACTTGGGGGAGGCACGACTGCCCGCGGCTAAAGAGAAACGGCTGTGCAGCGCCCCGTAAGGGGCGCGGGGCCCCAGCTGATATGCGGCTCCGCCGCGTGGGCGCGACCAGCCCCCGCCCACCCGCACCCGAAACACATCCGACCCCACCCCGTCGGCTCTCCCCTCCCCGCAGGTATGCCGGACTGTCCCCATCCACCGGCGACGGGGTAGCGTGCCTATCTCAGCCATAGCGCAGAATGGATGGCATAGGTGCGCCCGAGCGCGATCGGACGCGGACGTCGATGCGGCCCACAGGTCCGCTCCGTCCGCCCCACCGCCGGAGGCAACCGCACTCGTGAGACGGCGTAGGAGAGAAGCGATACCTGTGAGCGCAGCGACAACGCGAAGCCGCACCCCCGACCGTCTGTGCGCCGAGGCCGTCGACCTCGCCCGTGGAGCCGCCGAGGAGGCCGCCGCACCGGGGGTGGTCGGCGAGCACGCCGGAGCGGTGGCCGAGGGCGATCGCGTGGTCACGCACTTCTTCGAGTGCAAGGAGCTGGGGTACCGCGGCTGGCGCTGGGCGGTGACGGTGGCCCGCGCCTCCCGCGCCAAGGTCGTCACGCTGGACGAGGTGGTCCTCCTCCCCGGCCCCGACGCCCTTCTCGCCCCCGAGTGGGTGCCGTGGAGCGAGCGGCTGCGCCCCGGCGACATGGGCCCCGGCGACCTGCTGCCCACCGAGGCCGAGGACCTCCGCCTGGAGCCCGGCTACACCGGCGAGGACGAGCCGGAGCCGAACTCCCCGATCTCGGAGGAGATGGAGGAGCTGGCGGAGGCGGAGGACGCCGAGGTCACCGCGGGCACGCCCGCGCACCTGCCGACGGTTCCCTCCCGCGGCACGATCGCCTCGATCGCCGAGGAACTCGGCATGCGCCGCGCCCGGGTCCTGTCCCGCTACGGCCTGCACATCGCCGCGGACCGCTGGGAGGAGTCGTTCGGCGCCAAGACCCCCATGGCCCAGGCGGCCCCCGCGACCTGCGTCAGCTGCGGCTTCCTCACCCCCATCGGCGGCTCCCTGGGCCAGGCCTTCGGCGTCTGCGCCAATGAGTTCTCCCCGGCCGACGGCCGGGTCGTCTCCCTCTCCTACGGCTGCGGCGGCCACTCGGAGGCCGCCGTCATGCCGAAGACACCCCAGCCGGCCCCGCCGGTCATCGACGAGACGCGAGTCGACCCCTTCCCGCTCCGCCCCGCCTCCGACTCCGGTTCGGTACCGGCGACGGAGGACGAGACATCGGCGGAACTGGGCCACTCCTAGCCGGCCGGCGGCAGGCCGGACGCCCCGTCAGCCCCGGGGCGGCGGGCTGCTCTTGCCCCTGCGGAGCGGCAGGCCGCCCGCCGGGCGGGGGCGCCCGGCGGGCGCATGCGCCGCGATGTGTCGTCGTTCGGCTGCGGCGCCGTTGTGGCTGGGCGCGCAGTTCCCCGCGCCCCTTTCGGGGCACTTCCGCGAGCCGCGACACCTTCGCGTCGCCCATGCGGCGGTGGCCGCACATCGAATGCAGCTCTGCGTCCGCTTCGGGGGGCTTTCGCGAGCCGCGACGCCTTCGCGTCGCCCATGCGGCGGTGGCCGCACATCGAATGCAGCTCTGCGTCCGCTTCGGGGGGCTTTCGCGAGCCGCGACGCCTTCGCGCCCATGCGGCGGTGGCCGCGCGTTCCATGCAGCCCCGCGCCCTTGAGGCGCTGCCGGACCGGCGCCTGGAGCAGCTTCCGCAGTCGCACGTCCGCGCAGAGTGACCGGCGCGGCGCGAGGGTGTGCGGGACCGCTCGGTGCCGGGTGTGGGCCGGGGGTTCACTTCTCGGCCGACCGAGTCGGGTGGGCGGCCCCCCGGCGCGCGGTACCTTCGTCCTCACGTCGACTTGGAGAGTGAACGTGAGCAAGTTCGTGCGGCCCGCCGCCGAGGGCGCCGACCCCTTCGGCACCGCCCGCCTGCGCCGCGGTGTCCTCGACGCCTGGGCCACCAGCCCCGCCCGGTTCCGGGAAGATGCCAACGCCGAGGAGGACCTGGTCCTCGGGGGGTACCGGGACCGGCTCGTCGTGGAGCTCGCGCAGAACGCCGCCGACGCGGCCGCCCGCGCCGGTGTCCCCGGCCGGTTCCGGCTCACCCTCCGCGACGGCGTCCTGTTCGCCGCCAACACCGGCGCCCCGCTGGACGCGGCCGGCGTCGAGTCCCTCTCCACCCTGCGCGCCTCCGCGAAGCGGGGGGACAGCGACAGCGCCGTCGGACGGTTCGGCGTGGGGTTCGCCGCCGTGCTGGCCGTCACGGACGAGCCCGCGGTCGTCGGGCGGCACGGCGGGGTCCGCTGGTCGCTCGCCGAGGCCCGGGAACTGGCCGAGGAGACCGCCCGGCACAGCCCGGGACTGGGGGACGAGATCCGCCGGCGTGACGGCCATGTCCCCCTCCTCCGGCTCCCGTTCGCCGCCGAGGGCACCGCCCCGGACCCGTACGACACGGTCGTGATCCTGCCGCTGCGGGACGCGGCCGCCACCGATCTCGCCGAGCGGCTCCTCGACGCCGTGGACGACGCCCTGCTCCTCGCCCTCCCCGGTCTCGAAGAGGTCGTGGTGGAGAAGGACACCGTACGGACGCTGCGCCGCCGCACCGACGGCGCGCTCACCGTCGTGGAGGATTCGCAGGAGGGCACGACCCGCTGGCGTACCGTCTCCGCGCACGGCCCGCTCACCCCCGACCTGCTCGTCGGCCGGCCGGTCGAGGAGCGGCTGCGGCCGCACTGGTCGCTGACCTGGGCCGTGCCCACGGACGGCCAGGGCGCCCCCGACCGGCCGCGCACCGCCGCCGTCGTGCACGCCCCCACCCCCAGCGACGAGCCCCTCGGGGTGCCCGCCCTGCTCATCGCCTCCTTCCCCCTCGACACCACCCGCCGGCACGCCGCCCCCGGCCCGCTCACCGACTTCCTGGTGCAGCGCGCGGCCGACGCGTACGCCGAACTCCTCGCCGACTGGCGGCCGGTGGGGGAGGGGATCATCCACCTGGTGCCCGGCCCGCTCGGCAAGGGCGAGCTGGACGGCGCGCTGCGCCAGGCGATCCTGGAGCGGCTGCCGCGCACCGCGTTCCTGCCGCCCGCCGTCGAGGCCGGCGACGACAGCGAACTGCCCGAGGCGCTGCGGCCCCGCGACGCCGAGATCGTGGAGGGGGCGGGCGCCGACACGGTCCGCGTGCTCGCCGAGGTACTGCCCACGCTGCTGCCCGCCGGCCTCGAACGCCGTGTCGAACTGCGTACGCTGGGCGTCGCCCGCCTTCCGCTCGCCGACGCCGTCGACCGCCTGGCCGGTCTGGAGAAGGACCCGGACTGGTGGTGGCGGCTCTACGACAGCCTCGCGGGTGTCGACCCGGACCGGCTCTCCGGCCTGCCGGTGCCGCTCGCTGGGGGCACCTCCCAGGCTTTCGGCTCTGGGGGAGGGAGGACCACCATCGGTCCCCGTCAGGTGCTCCTCCCCATCCCGGACGCGACGGCCAGCGACCCCGAGGTGCTCGCCCGGCTCGGTCTCAAGGTCGCCCACGAGGACGCCGCCCACCCGCTCCTGGAGAAGCTCGGCGCCCTGCCCGCGTCCCCGCGGGCGGTCCTCACCACCCCGCAGGTGCGGGCCGCCGTGGCCGCCTCCCTGGACGACGACGGAGGCGTGAACTGGGAGGAGGACGTCCCGGACGCCGAGGAGCTGGCGGACACCGTGCTCGCGCTGGTGCGGGACGCCGGCCTGGAGCCCGGTGACGAGCCGTGGCTGGGCGCGCTGGCGCTCCCGGACGAGGACGGCGAGCCGGCCCCGGCCGGTGAACTCGTCTTCCCCGGCAGCTCCTTCGCCCGCATCATCCGCGAGGGTGAACTGGCCGCCGTGGACGCCGACCTGGCCGCGAAGTGGGGCGAAGGCCCGCTCGCCGCCTGCGGGGTCCTCGCGAACTTCGCCCTCGTCCGCGCCACCGACGTCGTCCTCGACCCGGACGAACTGGAGCCCCGCGAGGGCGACTTTGCGGAACCTGATGACGCTGGCCTCCTTGACGCCGTCGACGTCTGGTGCGAGGACATCCTCGACCGCTTCCCGGACACGCCCGTGCCTCCGGTCGCCACCGAGCTGATCGCCGTCCGCGACCTCGACCTCGTCGACGAGGACCACTGGCCCGAGGCCCTCGCCCTGCTCGCCCAGCCGCCCCTGCGCGACGCCCTCACCCAGCCGGTCCGCATCCTGCTCCCCGACGGCACCCACGAGGTCGTACGGCCGTACACCGCGTGGTGGCTGCGCGGGCACCCGGTCCTCGACGGCCGTCGCCCCGCCGGTCTGCTGGCCTCCGGCGGCGACCCGCTGCTGCGCGGCCTCTACGAGGAGGCCGACGCGACCGGCTTCGAGGACGAGCAGGTACTGCGGGCGCTGGGGGTACGGACCTCGGTGGCCGCCCTGCTGGACGAGCCCGGCGGCGCCGCCGAACTCCTCGACCGCCTCGCCGACCCGGACCGCTCGGTCACCGGTGCCCAGCTGCACGCGCTGTACGGCGCGCTGGCGGACCTGG
Organism: Streptomyces hyaluromycini; assembly: GCF_002217755.1. Classification (GTDB taxonomy): domain Bacteria; phylum Actinomycetota; class Actinomycetes; order Streptomycetales; family Streptomycetaceae; genus Streptomyces; species Streptomyces hyaluromycini. The sequence goes on from NZ_BCFL01000019.1 coordinate 232,455, forward strand.
ACCCCGAGCAGGTGACGCTCCCCGAGGAGCTGCGGGCGGTGCTCGACGGCCGGGTGGAGGTCGTGGACGCGGCGGACGCGGTGGTCGTCGACTCACCCGATCTGCTGCCCTTCACCTCCGGTGTCCCCCTGCTCCCCGTGCGGCCGTCCCGGGCCGCCGAGCTGGCCGAGCTGTTCCAGGTGCGGCGGCTGAGCGAGTCGGTGACGGGGTCGGTGGACTCGGAGGGCACGGAGCACGATGTCCCCGAGCCGGTGCACGTCCTGCTCGGCCCCCGCACCCCGGCGACGTATGTCGAGCACGAGGAACTGGTGGTCGACGGCGTCGAGATCGACTGGCGCCTGACGGGCGACGGCGTCCTGCACGCCGCGACCCTGGAGGGCGTGGCGGCCGGTCTGGCCTGGGCGGCGGGGCAGTGGCCGCGCCGCTTCGAGGTGGCGGCACTGCTGGAGGACCTGTCCCGGACGGAGGAGCTGGCGCGGGACCGCTGGTTCGACTGAGCCGCCGTTCGCAAGGCCCGCGACAGTTTCGGCGCACAACTTTCAAAAGTCGTACAACCTTTGTCCCCCTGCGCGGATCTGAACAGGGGAGTCATCCAGACTCGCCGATCACTTCCATGCAGGGGAACGCATGCGTATACGCGCCACTGTGGCCGCCGTCTCCGGCGCCCTGGCACTCTCCGCCCTCGCGATGCCGGCCGCGCACGCCGCCGGCGGCGGTTCGTCCTTCGGCACCGAGGCGACGAAGCTCTTCGCGGCCGCTCACTCGACGTCCGGCAAGACCGCGTTCAGCGCCACCACCGCGGACGACGACGCTCCGTACGCCATGGACGTCAGCTTCTCCAACGTCAAGATCGCCAAGGCGGTCACGGTCGGTACGACCGCCCACGTCGCCACGTCGGTCACCTACACGCTGACCCACGGCGCCGATGTCGACATCACCGCCGCGGACTTCTTCTCGGGCGCCTACATCTACAAGGGCTCCTACGAGGACTCGGCCAACTTCCTGATCGGCGACGACCCGGCGAAGTGCACGGTCACCTCGGCGACCACCGCCAGCTGCAAGGGGAACATCGACATCTACCCGGGTGAGGGCGAGCTCTTCAACTCCGACGCCGGCCTCTGGCACGCCGGTGCCCTGGCCATCGCGTACAACGGCCAGGACCCGACCAGCAGCGACTTCGACATCACCAAGGTCGGCTACGCCGACCAGGGCGCCCTCGGCAGCACCCAGGTCCAGCGCCTGTCGAAGCTGACGGTCAACGCCTCCCCGGAGCCGGTCAAGAAGGGCAAGACCATCACGGTCACCGGCGCCCTGACCCGCGCCAACTGGGAGGACGGCAAGTACCACGGCTACGCCGGCCAGTCCGTGCGGCTGCAGTTCCGCAAGAAGGGCAGCAGCACCTACACCAACGTCAAGGGCATCAAGTCGTCCTCGACCGGCACCCTGAAGACGACCACGAAGGCGACGGTGGACGGCTACTACCGCTTCTCCTTCGTCGGCACCGCCACGACCCCGGCGGTCAACGCGACGGGTGACTACGTCGACGTGAAGTAGCCGCACCGGGAGTAATCCCAAGGAGACGTAATCCGGTCGCAAAGGAAACAAAATCTGACCGGATTACGTCTCACTCGTACAACCTCGCTCACCCCTCGTGGATCTGATCACCCGAGTCAACAGACTCCCTAGATCACTTGGGCCTCGCGCCCACTGTTCCCACTGGGGAATTCATGCGCATTCGTGCCACTGTGGCCGCCGTCTCCGGCGCCCTGGCCCTCTCCGCGTTCGTCGCCCCGGCCGCACACGCCGCGGGCAGCACGCCGGACGTCACCTTCTCCAACATGAAGATCAACAAGGGCAGCAGCATGGTCGTCGGCACGACCAAGGCGTCCTTCTCGGTCACGTACACCGTGACCCACGCGGCGAGCCTGCCCGCGAGCGACTTCGCCACCGGCCCGGTCATCTACCGCGGCAGCTCCGTGACGGCGCCGAGCGACCTCTTCGCCAGCGACGAGCCGGGCACCTGCACCGCCGCTTCCTCGACCGTCCTCAACTGCAAGGCCACCCTCGCCTTCACGGTCGGCGGGGACGCGGACCTGGTCAACTCCGAGGCGGGCTCCTGGTCGGTCGGCGGCGTCGCCGCCGACGCGGACAGCAACGTGAAGTGGGTCGGCGGCCTGGGCACCACCAAGGTCCTGCGCGCCACGAAGCTGACGGCCAACGCCACCCCCGAGCCGGTCAAGAAGGGCAAGACCATCACGGTCACCGGCACCCTGACCCGCGCCAACTGGGACACCCACAAGTACGGCGCCTACGGCAGCCAGTCGGTGAAGCTCCAGTTCCGCAAGAAGAGCTCCACCACCTACACCACCCTGAAGACCATCAAGGCCTCCTCCACGGGCGCCCTGAAGACGACGACCACGGCGTCGGTCGACGGCTACTTCCGCTACTCCTTCGCCGGCACCTCGACCAGCCCGGCGGTCAGCGCCACGGGCGACTACGTCGACGTGCAGTAGGTAAGCGCCCCGTAGGGGCGCGGGGCTGTATTTGATTTGCGGCTTCGCCGCGCGGGCGCGATCAACCCCCACCGGGCCCGCGCGGTTCCCCACCACCGCATCAATCCGGAAATCTCCGCTCCACCCACTTCCAAAGAAGCTCCAGCACCGCCGACCCCACCACGGCGATGCCGACGGCAGTCCACGGCATCACCACCCCCACCAGCTTCAACGCGAAGAAGCTCTGCAGTGCGGGTACGGCGAGCACGAACACGAAGGCCACGCCCATCGCGGCCACCAGGGCCACCCGCCACCACGTGTACGGGCGGGCGATGATCGCCAGCACCCACATCGAGATCAGGAACAGGGTCAGGGTCGCGGCACTGGTCTCGGCGTCCAGGGACCCCGTTCCCGTGTAGTAGTGGCGGGCGACCAGATACGTCACGAAGGTCGCGACACCGGCCACCACTCCCCCCGGGATCGAGTACCGCATCACACGGCGGACGAAGTGCGGTCGCGCCCGTTCCTTGTTCGGTGCCAGGGCCAGGAAGAAGGCCGGGATGCCGATGGTCAGGGTGGAGAGCAGGGTCAGGTGCCTCGGCAGGAAGGGGTACTCGACCTGCCAGCAGACCACGAGGACCGCGAGCAGCACCGAGTAGACCGTCTTGACCAGGAACAGGGTGGCGACCCGGGTGATGTTGCCGATCACCCGCCGCCCCTCGGCCACGACCGAGGGCAGCGTGGCGAAGCTGTTGTTGAGCAGGACGATCTGGGCGACCGCCCTCGTCGCCTCCGAGCCCGAGCCCATCGAGACCCCGATGTCGGCGTCCTTCAGGGCGAGTACGTCGTTCACGCCGTCGCCGGTCATCGCGACCGTGTGCCCGCGCGACTGCAGCGCCCCCACCATCTCCCGCTTCTGCTGCGGGGTGACCCGTCCGAAGACGGTGCCCGAGTCGAGGGCCTCGGCCATCTCGGCCGGCTCGGCCGGCAGGCGGCGCGCGTCCACCGTCGTACCGGTGAGGCCGAGCTTGGCCGCCACCGCGCCGACCGACACCGCGTTGTCGCCGGAGATGACCTTCGCGCGGACCTCCTGGTCGGCGAAGTAGCGGAGGGTGTCGGCGGCGTCCGGGCGGAGCCGCTGCTCCAGGACCACCAGCGCGGTGGCGCCGGCCCCCTGTGCCACCTTCGGGTCGTCGAGGTCCCGGCTGGCGCGGGCGAGCAGCAGCACCCGCAGCCCCTGCTCGTTGAGGCGTACGGTTTCGGCCAGCGCCGGGTCGTCGGCGCCGAGGAGCACGTCCGGCGCCCCCAGCAGCCAGGTGCTCAGCTCCCCGTCGCCCTCGCTGAAGGTCGCCCCGCTGTACTTGCGGGCGGAGGAGAAGGGCAGCGACTCCACGCACCGCCAGTCCTCGCTGTCCGGGTAGGCGTCGATGATCGCCTGGAGGGAGGCGTTGGGGCGCGGGTCGGACTCGCCGAGCGAGCCCAGCACCTTGCGTACGTACGTCTCGTCGACCCCGTCCAGCGACCGCAGCTCGGTGACGTCCATGCCGCCCTCGGTGAGGGTGCCGGTCTTGTCGAGGCAGACGGTGTCGATCCGGGCGAGGCCCTCGATCGCGGGGAGTTCCTGGACCAGGCACTGCTGGCGGCCCAGCCGGATCACGCCGATCGCGAAGGCGACGGACGTGAGCAGGACCAGGCCCTCGGGGACCATCGGGACGATGCCGCCGACGGTCCGGGCGACGGCGTCCTTGAGCCCGTTGTTCTTGACCACGAGCTGGGTGGCGACCAGGCCGATCGCGGCCGGGACCATCATCCAGGTCACGTACTTGAGGATGGTCGAGATACCGGTGCGCAGCTCGGAGTGGACCAGCGTGAAGCGGGACGCCTCCTCGGCCAGCTGGGCCGCGTAGGCCTCCCGGCCCACCTTGGTCGCGGCGAAGGCGCCGCCGCCTGCCACCACGAAGGAGCCCGACATCACCTGGTCGCCGGGGCGTTTGACGACCGGGTCGGCCTCACCGGTGAGCAGCGACTCGTCGATCTCCAGGCCGTCGGCCTCGGCGCACACCCCGTCCACGACGATCTTGTCGCCGGGGCCTATCTCGATCAGGTCCCCGAGCACGATCCCGTTCGTGCTCACTTCGACGGCGGCCCCGTCCCGGCGCACCGTCGGCCGCGCCTCGCCGATCACCGCGAGCGAGTCCAGGGTCTTCTTCGCCCGCCACTCCTGCACGATGCCGATGCCCGTGTTGGCGAGGATCACGAAGCCGAACAGGCTGTCCTGGATCGGCGCCACGACCAGCATGACCAGCCACAGCACACCGATGATCGCGTTGAACCGGGTGAAGACGTTCGCGCGCACGATCTCGCCGAACGAGCGGCTGCTGCGTACCGGTACGTCGTTCACCTGGCCGCGCGCGACCCGCTCCGCGACCTCGGCGGTGGTCAGGCCGGTCGCCCTGATCGGCGCCGGCAGCGGTACGGGATGCACAGGGTCGAGCTCGGCGCCCGCGTCGGTGTGCTGCATGCCTTCGACGGTACGTGCGGATTTGCGCGTTCACCTGCCGAGTGCCCGGAAGATCCGACCGTGGGAGGAGCGAAGTCGTGCGCAGGTTGTAGACGCCGACACCCTTTGCCCACCCACCCACCCGACTCGGTCACCTGAAAAGCGGGCCACACTCCGCAGCCCGCCCGGCGTCTGACGGTGAGGTCCGCCCCTGGGGACCGCCGACGGGCCGGTGGGAGCGCAGGCCGCGGCGTCCGCAATCCTCTCCAGCCCGTCCGCCGCCTGAGGGCGTGGGTCGGTCTGCAACTTCCTCTAGCCCGTCTGTCGTCTGAGGGCGTGGGTCGGTCTGCAACTTCCTCTAGCCCGTCTGTCGTCTGAGGGCGTGGGTCGGTCTGCAACTTCCTTCAGTCCGTCTGTCGTCTGAGGGCGTGGGTCGGTCTGCAACCCCCTTCAGCCTGTCCGGCGTTTGAGGGCGAGGCCGTTCGGGGCGATGCGGTGGTGGGGCAGGGAGGGGTGCGGTCTGGTCGGGCTCGGGGTGATTTCCTACTCGGTCGTCGCGCGAAGCGCCTTGATCGCTGCGTCCCGCCGCTTCACGTAGTACACGCCGATCAGGCCGAGGCCGCCGCCGGCCAGGCAGGTCCAGATCCACCAGGTGTGGCCGTGGTCGGAGTACCAGCCGTAGAAGGGGAGCTGGGCCAGGAAGAGGACGAACCAGATGATCGTGCCGCCGATGATCGTCGGGACGACAGGGCCCTCAAGGGGCTCCGGTGCCTCGTGCTGGGGGGTCCACTTCGCCATGGCGCTTAGCTTACGCACCTGCCGGGTCTACGCGCGGAGATAGCGATCTGGACATCATACGTTCATACTGAAACCGTTTGTGTTTGACCACTTCTGATCGTAGGAACCTCCAATGTCAAGCCCGGCTTCCACTCAGGCCCCCGCCCCCGAACAGCCGGGTGCGACCCCCGCGTACGGCGCGCTGGATCGTTACTTCAAGATCTCCGAGCGGGGCAGCACCCTCGCCCGCGAGGTACGCGGCGGCTTCGCCACGTTCTTCGCGATGGCGTACATCATCGTGCTGAACCCGATCATTCTCGGCAGCGCGAAGGACATGTACGGCCACCAGCTCGACCATGGTCAGCTGGTCACCGCCACGGTCATCACCGCGGCCTTCACGACGCTGCTGATGGGCGTCATCGGCAACGTCCCGATCGCGCTCGCCGCCGGCCTCGGCGTGAACTCCGTCGTCGCGCTCCAGCTGGCCCCCCGGATGTCCTGGCCGGACGCCATGGGCATGGTGGTGCTGGCCGGCATCGTCGTGATGCTGCTGGTCGCCAGCGGTCTGCGCGAGCGCGTGATGAACGCCGTGCCCTACAGCCTGCGCAAGGCGATCTCGATCGGTATCGGCCTGTTCATCATGCTGATCGGTCTGGTGGACTCCGGCTTCGTCACCCGTATCCCGGACGTCGCCCAGACCACCGTCCCGCTCCAGCTCGGCGCCGACGGTCACCTCAACGGCTGGCCGGTCCTGGTCTTCGTGCTCGGCGTGCTGCTCACCCTCGCGCTGATCGTCCGCAAGGTCTCCGGCGCGATCCTGATCTCGATCGTCGCGATGACCGTGCTGGCGCTGGTCATCAACGCCGTCGCGCATGTGACGACCTGGGGCCTGACCGTCCCGAAGTGGCCCGGCAACCCGGCCGCCACCCCGGACTTCGGTCTGCTCGGCAAGGTCAGCCTCTTCGGCGGCTTCGGCAAGGTCGGCCTGCTGACCGGCATCCTCTTCGTCTTCACGGTCCTGCTGTCCTGCTTCTTCGACGCCATGGGCACGATCATGGGCGTCAGCGACGAGGCCAAGCTGACCGACGCCCAGGGCTACATGCCGGGCATCAACAAGGTGCTCTTCATCGACGGTGTCGCGGTCGCGGTCGGCGGTGCCAGCTCGTCCTCCGCCACCACCTGCTTCGTCGAGTCGACGGCCGGCGTCGGCGAGGGCGCCCGCACCGGCTTCGCCAACGTCGTCACCGGCGGGCTGTTCGCCGTGGCGCTGTTCCTGACCCCCGTCGCCACGATGGTCCCCTCCCAGGCGGCCACCCCGGCGCTGTTCGCGGTCGGCTTCCTGATCCTGGCCGGGTCGATCAAGGAGATCGACTGGGCCGACCACACCCTCGCGATCCCGGCCTTCGTGACCATGGTGATGATGCCGTTCACCTACTCGATCACCAACGGCATCGGCATGGGCTTCATCACCTTCGTGCTGATGCGCCTGGCCGTCGGCCGGGCCAGGGAGATCCCGGCCGCGATGTACGTGGTCTCGGCGGTGTTCGCCTTCTACTACCTGATGCCGGCCCTCGGCCTCACGTGACCCGCGCGGGGCGCGCCGGTCGCGTGAGGCCGGCGGGCCCCGTTCAGGAGACGAAGTCGCTCTTGTAGAAGACGCTCGCGTCCAGGGTGTCCGGATCGGTGGTCGTGGTCTTCGAGGAGAAGCCGAAGGCCAGCCTCGGCGCCCCGGAGACCAGCCAGATCGCCGTGCCCTGGGGCTCACGCCCCGGCAGGGAGGCTCCGGCGGTCGTCTGGAACTTGTCGTAGTACGAGCCGCCCGTGTCGTTCAGGTCGAGCGTGACCAGGTAGGAGGGTCCGCCGGGGCCCCCGTACAGGAGATAGGCGTACTGGCCGCACAGGGTGATTCCCTGGAACAGGTCGTCGTCGGTGAGGCCGAGCTCGTCGTTGTTGGGGATGGCCCGTTCCACGAGCCGGTAGCCGTCGCTGAGGCGCCCGGCGACGGCGTCCGCCATGTCGAAGACGGCCAGGCGCCACACCCGGGCCGCGGAGTCGCTGGTCGCGTAGCGGATCAGCAGCCGGTTGGTGTAGGGGTCGATCGCGGGCCGGGGCAGCTTGACGAAGCTGGAGATGGTCGGGGTGCGGTCGTAGATCGTGATGCTGGGGTTGAAGTACTCGAGGGTCAGCCCGTCCGTGAACCGGAAGCGGGACAGCTTCTCGCCGGCTCCGTTGTCGTCGGAGTCGCTGCCCTCGATCCACAGGTACGGCGTCGAGCCCGAACCCGTCGGCTCGACGCCCATCGAGGAGCCGTGGCCGAACCCCTGGATGGCCATCGTGCCGAGGACGTTGCCCGAGAGGTCGGTCTGGGAGATCCACAGGTCGCCGTTGTGCCCGGCGCTGTCGCCGATGCGGTGCTGGGCGAAGTAGATACGGCCGTTGACGTTGTCGTACGCGAAGGACTGCATGGCCCAGTACGGCTGGTGGAGGGTGGCGCGCCAGACCGGGTTGCCGCCGTCGCCGGACAGGACGAAGTGCTTCGAGGCCGCTACGGAGGCCTGGGCGGTGCCCGCCGCCACCAGCGGGGCCGCCGTACCGACCGTGGCCGCGCCGACGAGCCCGGCGCCGGTGCGCAGCAACTGACGTCTGCTCGGGTTCCGCTGCTGCCTGACGGACGTTCCGTCGTTCATGGGTGGTAACCCCCCTGTTGTTGCCGGGCGGGCGCCCGGCGCGAGGGGTTAACGCTAGACGAACGGGAGTTGACATCGCATCTGTGTTCGTCGAAAACCTGTCGGGGTCTGTCAGGTGACCCCGTAGAACCTCTCCGTCTCCTCGACGGCGGCCGAGAACCGCTCGTCGAAGTCGTCCCGGACGAGCGTCCGGATCACGTAGTCCTGGACGCTCATCCCCCTTTTCGCCGCATGGCACCGGAGCCGGTCGAGCAGCTCCTTGTCTATCCGCAGGCTGAGCACACTGGTCCCCATGGATACGAGGGCGCCACATCCGCGCGCCCGATGCGTCACTTTCCGGATTCGGCTCACTCGTAAGGGTGACGCGATGATTTCTGGGGGATGCCCCCGGACCCCCGGGTTCAGTGGCCGAGGTCACGGGCGTATCGGCGCGTCCGATTGTCCTTAGGAAGAGTAATGAGTTACTCTAAGGAACATGCCGGACCTTACCCATGGCGACGACGCGGCCGCCGTGAACTCCCTCCGCTCCGCCGTGATGCGACTCTCGCGACGGCTGAAGCACCAGCGGGTCGACGAGTCACTGAGCCCCACCGAGATGTCGGTGCTGGGCACCCTCTCCAACTGCGGCCAGGCCACCCCCGGTGAGCTGGCCCGCAAGGAGCACGTCCAGCCGCCCTCGATGACCCGCATCGTGGCGCTGCTGGAGGCCAAGGGGCTGGTCCGGCTGGAGCCGCATCCGGAGGACCGGCGCCAGAAGGTCGTCACCAGAACCGAACAGGCCGAGGCGATGCTTGAGGAGAGCCGTCGCAAGCGCAACGCGTTCCTGGCCGGCCTGGTCGACGGCCTCGACGAGGACGAGTGGGCGAAGCTCCGCGCCGCCGCCCCCGTGCTGGAGAAGCTCGCGCATCTGTAAGTCCCCGAGAGAAGGAGGAGGCGAATCCGTTTGAGTACGGGACCCGGAACACCTTCCGCCCCCGCACCGACCGCCCCTACTACCCCCGCAGCCCGCAGGTCCTCGATGTTCAGCTCGCTGAAGGTCAGGAACTACCGGCTGTTCTTCGCCGGCCAGGTCGTCTCGAACATAGGCACCTGGATGCAGCGCATCGCGCAGGACTGGCTGGTCCTCAGCCTCACCGGCTCGGCGACCGCCGTCGGCGTCACCACCGCCCTCCAGTTCCTGCCGATGCTGCTCTTCGGCCTCTACGGCGGGGTCCTGGTGGACCGTCTGAACAAGCGGCGGGCCCTCCTCGTCACCCAGACCTCCATGGCCCTCACCGGCATCGCGCTCGCGCTGCTGACCCTCTCCGGCCATGTCCAGGTCTGGCACGTCTACCTCGCCGCGTTCGTCGTCGGCCTCGCCACGGTCGTCGACAACCCGGCCCGCCAGTCCTTCGTCTCCGAGATGGTCGGCCCGGACCAGCTGCAGAACGCGGTCAGCCTGAACTCCGCGAACTTCCAGTCCGCCCGCCTGGTCGGCCCGGCCGTCGCCGGTCTCATGATCACCGGCGTGGGCACCGGCTGGGCGTTCCTCTTCAACGGCCTGTCCTTCGTCGCCCCCCTCGCCGGCCTGCTGCTGATGCGGGCGCGCGACCTGCACGTCGTGGAGCGCGCACCGAGAGGAAAGGGCCAGTTGCGGGAGGGCCTGCGCTATGTCGCCGGGCGACCGGACCTGACCTGGACCATCATCCTGATCGGGTTCATCGGCACCTTCGGCTTCAACTTCCCCGTCTACCTCTCCGCCTTCGCGGACGACGTCTTCCACGCGGGCGCCGGCTCCTACAGCCTCTTCAACACCCTGATGGCCGTCGGCTCCCTGGCCGGCGCCCTGCTCGCGGCCAGACGCGGCACGGCCAAGCTGCGCGTGATGCTCGCGGCGGCGGTGGCCTTCGGCGGCCTGGAGCTGGTGGCCGCGACCGCCCCCTCCCTCTGGCTGTTCTCCCTGCTCATGGTCCCGATCGGCATGTTCGGCATGACGGTCAACGTCACCGCCAACACCACCGTCCAGATGGGCACCGACCCGGCCATGCGCGGGCGGGTGATGGCCCTCTACATGATGGTGTTCATGGGCGGCTCGCCCATCGGCGCGCCCATCGCCGGCTGGATCACGGACGCGTACGGCGTCCGGGCGGGCCTGGCCGTGGGCGGTACCGTCGCGGCCGCGGCCGCCGTGGTGATCGGCCTGGTCCTGGCCCGGGTGGGCAACCTCCGCCTGTCGGTCGGCTGGCACGGCGGCCACCCGCGGGTGCGGTTCGAGCCGAGAGAGCCGGCGGAGCAGCAGGAACAGCTGGCACCGGCGGCGTGAGGGCCGCCTGAGGCACCTGCCGCCTGAGACGCATACGGCAGGTAGTGGCCCGGAGGCGGACTACAGCCTCCGGGCCAGTACCTGTCCCGGCCAGCTGCCGTCGCCCTCGACGGCGACCGTGAAGGCCTCGGTCGGGGTGAAGCCGTTGCTCTCGTAGAAGGCGACCAGCTTGCGGTCGTCGCCCGCGTAGCAGTCGACACGGAGCAGCGAGACCCCGGCCCGGCGGGTCTCCGCGGCCGCGTGGGCGAGCAGCGCGGCGCCGACGCCGGTGCCCTTGAACCGGCGGTCCGAGGCCAGCAGGTGGATGTACCGCTCGGGCTCGTCGACGGGCGCGAGGTAGGGGCCTGGCGCGTCGGTGAGGGTGAGGGTGGCGGCCGGGATCCCGTCGTACTCGGCGATGTACGGGCTGCCCTCGGCGAAGTACCGCGTGATCATCGCCACGGCCTTCGGATTCTCCGACCAGGGCGTGGTCCCCCACTGCCGGGTCCGCCCCTGGGACACCAGCCACTCCACGGCGCTGTCGAACATCCCGAGGACCACCGGTATGTCGTCGGCGCGGCCGTCCCGGATCCTGATCGTCCCGTTGCTCTCCGTGCTGTCCGTGCTCTCCATGGAGCGATTCATGCCGTCGTGACGTCCTGCGCGCAACCGTTTTTTGGCAGGGTTGCCCCCATGAGACTCTTCGCAGCCGTGCTGCCCCCGCCGGAGGTGGCCGACGAACTAGCCGCCGAGGTCGACAGGTTGAAGCGGCTGCCGGGTGCGGAGGCGCTGCGCTGGACCGGGCGCCCAGGCTGGCACTACACGATCGCGTTCTACGGCGAGGTCGAGGACGACGTCGTACCGGCCCTGTCGGAGCGCCTCGCCCGTGCGGCCCACCGCACCCCGCCCTTCGCGCTGGCCGTCGCGGGCGGCGGGCAGTTCGGACACGGCAGGGCGCTGTGGGCGGGCGCCGACGGCGACCTGGACACCCTCCGCCTGCTGGCCGACCGCGCGGAGGCGGCGGCCCGGAAGGCGGGCCTGCCGATGGGGGAGCACCGCCGTTACAAGGCCCACCTGACGGTGGCCCGCAGCCGGGACGCGGTGCAGGTACGGCCGTACGTCGCGCTGCTCGCGGAGTTCGCGAGCCGGAGCTGGACGGTCGGGGAGCTGGCGCTGGTGCGGAGCAACCTGCCGACGTCCGGGGTGCCGGGGGAGCAGCCGCGGTACGAGGCGGTCGCCCGCTGGGAGCTCGGAGCGGGCGGTTAGGCTCGTTGCCGTGGACCCGAAGACCCGGAACCGGATCATGGCCGGTGCGCTTGTGTTGTTGTTCGTGGTGGTGGCAGTTGCCTCGGCCATGAGGTGAGGGAGGGAAAAGGGGCGGGGGAACTGCGGCCGGCGTTCGGCTGCGGGCCGTCTGTGGCCGGTCGCGCAGTTCCCCGCGCCCCTGAAGGGGCGCCGATCCTGAGGTCGACTACCAGGCGAAGGCCTCCGGGGACGGCCCAGGGCCCGGGAAGATCTCGTCCAGCCCGGCCAGCAGCTCCTCGCTCAGTTCCAGCTCCACGGCCCTCAGCGCCGAGTCCAGCTGTTCGCCGGTGCGCGGGCCGACGATCGGGCCGGTGACGCCGGGGCGGGTGAGCAGCCAGGCCAGGGCGGCCTCGCCGGGCTCCACGCCGTGCTTGTCCAGGAGGTCCTCGTAGGCCTGGATCTGGGCGCGTGAGGTCGGGTTGGCGAGGGTGTCGGCGGCCCGGCCGCTCGCCCGGCGGCCGCCCGAGATCTCCTTCTTGATGACCCCGCCCAGCAGGCCGCCCTGCAGCGGCGACCAGGGGATGACCCCGAGGCCGTATTCCTGCGCGGCCGGGATGACCTCCATCTCGGCGCGGCGCTCGGCGAGGTTGTAGAGGCACTGCTCGCTGACCAGCCCGATGGTCCCGCCGCGCCGGGCGGCGATCTCGTTGGCCTGGGCGATCTTGTAGCCGGGGAAGTTGGAGGACCCGACGTACAGGATCTTGCCCTGCGCGACGAGGGTGTCGATGGCCTGCCAGATCTCCTCGAAGGGAGTCCGCCGGTCGACGTGGTGGAACTGGTAGACGTCGATGTAGTCGGTCTGCAGCCGCTTGAGGCTGGCGTCGACCGCGCGCCGGATGTTCAGCGCGGAGAGCTTGTCGTGGTTGGGCCAGGCGTCGTCGCCGTCGGCGGCCATGTTGCCGTACACCTTGGTGGCGAGCACGACCTTGTCGCGGTGGACGGGGCTCTTGGCGAACCAGTTGCCGATGATCTCCTCGGTCCGCCCCTTGTTCTCACCCCACCCGTACACGTTGGCGGTGTCGAAGAAGTTGATGCCGGCGTCCAGCGCCGCGTCCATGATCGCGTGGCTGTCGGCCTCGTCTGTCTGCGGGCCGAAGTTCATGGTGCCGAGGACGAGTCGGCTGACCTTGAGTCCGGTGCGTCCGAGCTGCGTGTACTTCATGGTCACCCAGCCAACGGCGTGGAGTGCGCTCTAAGCAAGGACTTCCGGCCGGTCGGCCGGTCGAGCTAGTCGGTCGGGAACTCGTCCGTCTTGAGGACGAGGCCGACCACCGTGCCGGTCAGGTCGACGTCGGTGCCGAAGTCGACTCTTGTCTCGGTCGCGTAGTCCTCGCCCTTGGGGTTGGTGAAGACGTGGCAGCGGCGCTGGTAAGGATCGGCGATCAGGTAGACGGGGACCTCGGCGACCGCGTACGCGGTCTTCTTGAGGCCGTAGTCGTTGGCCGCGGTGCCCTTGGAGATGACCTCGGCGACGAACTCGACGTCCTGGTGACGCCAGAGGCCCTTCGCCGTCTTGACGGCGCCCTCGGCCACCACCGTGACGTCCGTTGCGAACCCGTTGAGGTGGCCTGGGTAGTCGATGCGTACATCGGACTTGACCCGCTTGCGGGGGTACTTGGTCCGCAACTGCTCGTAGATGTCCGCAATGATCTCCCAGTGGGTGTCCCGCTGTGGCGCCATGAAGACGATCCCCTCGACGATCTCGACCTTGTATCCCTCGGGGGCGGGCATCTTCTCGATCCGCTCGAACAGCTCGTCGAGCGTGATCTCCTCGTCGCTCTCGGCCATCGCGATCCTGTCTTCGAGGACGGTCATCCTGGCGCTCCTCCCCGGCCGTCCTCCACACGAGTGCGGCCGCGCGGTTCAACGATACGTACGGTGACCGGGCAACGGCGGAATTCGGTCAATCCGTTCCCGGCTCGTACTCCTGGCCGATCCCCCACCCCTGCCACATCGCCTCCGCGAACGCCTCCGCGATCCGGTGCTCGCCGTTCGCGTTCGGGTGGGTGCCGTCGTAGGTGTCCGTGTGGATGTCGTACGACTCCGGCGGCGAGGCCATGAGGATCGGGGAGCGGGGCTCGTCCAGGTCGGCCGCCGCCTTCGCCAGCAGCTCGTTGAAGAGGGCCACCTGTTCCGCGAACGGACCGTCCGAGGTGGCACGGACGTTCGGGATCACCGGCAGCAGCACCATGCGGATGCCCGCCCTGGCCTGCCGCGCGTTCGCGACGAAGGCGCGCATGTTCGCCGCCGTCTGCTCCGCGTTCGTGTAGAAGCCCAGGTCGATCAGGCCGAGGGAGACGAGGAGGACGTCGGCGCGGCAGGAGCGCACCGCCTCCCCGATCAGCGGCGCCATGTGCAGCCAGCCCTCGCCCCAGCCGGCCAGGTGGGCGCGGGGGAAGTCGGGGTCGGCGTAGGAGTACGAGACGGGTGCCTCGGCCAGCTTGTCGTACAGCGTCTCGCGCGGTCCGACCAGCGTGAACGGGCCGCCGTACGTCTCGCACAGGTGCTGCCACATGCGGTACCGCCACGTGTGCTCGCCCGTGCTGCCGATCGTCATCGAGTCCCCGACGGGCATGAACCTGAGCATCCGCTCATGATGGACGATCAGAGGGAGGGGTGGGGTGTGAGGACCGACACGTCCCCCGCGGCCGGACACAGCACGGGATGGCAGGCTTGGGCCCATGCGTCCACGATCGCTCTCCCTCCTCGCCGGTGTCCTGCTCACGGGTGCCCTGGCCGCCGCACCCGCCTCCGCCGCCGACGGCACCGGCGACAAGGGGTTCACGATCACGGATCCGCGGATCGCCGAGTCCAGCGGTCTCGCCGCCTCGCACCTGCACCCCGGCATCTACTGGACGCACAACGACAGCGGCGACGGGCCGTACATCTACGCCGTCGACAGCGCGACCGGGAAGACCGTCGCGAGGATCACGCTCAGCGGTGTCGGCACGCCCCGTGACGTCGAGGCCATCTCCATCGGCCCCGACAACCAGATCTACGTCGGCGACATCGGCGACAACCTCGACGGCAGCTGGCCGTACGTCTGGATCTACCGGCTGCCCGAGCCGAAGAAGCTGGTCGACCAGACCGTCCGGGCCACGCAGTACGTCGTCAAGTACTCCAACGGCGCGCGGAACGCCGAGTCGCTGATCGTCCACCCCAGGACCGGGCGGGTGTACATCATCGACAAGAAGGAGGACGGCGGGCATCTGTACGAGGGCCCGGCGACGCTGTCCTCCTCCGGTACGAACATCTTCAAGCCCGTCGTCGCCGTCGACCTCTGGGCCACCGACGCCGCCTTCTCGCCCGACGGAAAGCAGCTCGCCGTACGCGGCTACTTCGGCGGCATCTACTACGACTGGAACGGCGGCGCGATCAAGCGCGAGGGGCGGCTCGACGTGCCGCTCCAGAAGCAGGGCGAGTCGGTCAGCTACTCCGCCGACGGGACCAGGCTGATGTACGGGAGCGAGGGGGCCGACAGCCCGGTGCAGGCCGAGGACGTGCCAGGGGGGTCGGGCAAGGCGTCGCCGTCGGGCGGCGGGAGTTCGGCGGCCGCGAGCAAGGACGACAGCGGGTCCGTGGGGGGCGGGGCCAAGGTCGGTGCCGTCGTCGTCGGGGTCGCCCTGCTCGCCCTCTTCGGCCTGCGGCGGCTGCGGCGCCCGACTGCGCGCCGTCACTGATCCCTCTCCGTGTGTCACCCGTCCGGGTCACCGGCGCGGCGGCGCGCCGGTCCGGGCAGGCTGGGAGACGTCCCGCGGGACGGGGGCGGCAACAGGTGATCGGGTCCCGCTTCACGGAATCGGAGCACCCATGCGCCGCAACGTCCTGCGCCTGGCCGGGAACGTCTGCCTGCTCACGGCAGCCCTGGGCCTGACCGTCCCGGTGACCGCCGGCACCGCCACCGCCACCGCCACCACCGCCGAGCCCACCCGGACGGTCCGGGCCACAGCCGCCGCCCTCCCGCAGTTCAAGTCCGTCAGGCTGCCGATCAGCGGCACCTTCACCGGCCCGAGTGAGAGCATCTCCGGCACCGGCACCGCCGACGTCACCGTCATCACCCTCCCGAACGCCGCGTACAACGGGGCGGTCCCGGCCGGGGGTTCGGCGGGCTTCGGCTTCGGGGGCGCTCCCGGGGGCGGGGGCGTGCCGACGGTGACGTGCACGGCGACGTGAGGCGGCGGTCGTCACCCGGGTGGCGGACCGGGATGCCCGAAATACACTGCTCTGGGCTCCGGTGCAGCAGGCTGTTCCCGCCGGTCGTCGACAGGGGCGGCCGGACACCGCACCACGACGGCTGATGGAGCTGACATGTCCAACGTGCCCGCCGACCTCCGCTACACCGAAGACCACGAATGGATCCGCACCGAGGCCGACGGCAGCCTGGCCGTCGGCATCACCTATCACGCGCAGAAGAACCTCGGCGACATCGTCTTCTTCGAGCTGCCCGAAGTCGGCAGGAAGATCCAGGCGGGTCACGCCGTCGGCACGGTGGAGTCGGTCAAGGCGGTGTCCGAGATCTTCAGTCCGTTCGACGGCGAGGTCGTCGCGGTCAACGAGGACGTCGTGGAGAACCCCGAGGACGTCAACGCCGAGCCCTACGGCATGTGGCTCTTCAAGATCAAGACCAAGGGCGGGGCGTCGTCCAACGGGCTGCTCGACGCCAAGGCGTACCAGAAGCTCGTCGACGGGGAGTGAAAGCCCGAGGGGCGCCCGGTGTCCCCGCACCGGGCGCCCCTCGTCGTGCCCGGCACTCAGCCCCGCACCGCCCTGAGCGCGTGCAGGCGGCGTGGTTTGGGGGCGTCCAGCAGGCTGACGCCGTTGTAGGCGCGGCTTTTGACGAAGAGCACGGGAGCGGCGACGAACGTGACGAAGACCGAGACGACGCTGACCGGGAACAGGGTGGGCAGCGACTGGCCCTCGGGCAGCGTCTTGCCGCCCTCGTGGACGGCGTAGGCGAAGGCCGCGAAGAAGACGATCGTGCAGAGGGCGGCCAGGGTCCGCAGGACGACCCGGGTCCGGAGGGTGCGGGCCTCGGTGCGGACCTCGGCCAGCAGGGACGCGTCGCAGACGGGGCAGGTGAGCTCCACGGTCTGCTTGCCGGACTGCGGCCGGCGTACCCGGAAGACGCTGTCCTTCCAGGTGATCCGGCGGGTGCGGACGAGGAAGCCCGTGACCTTGTCGCTCAGGATGTGGCGCACCGCTACCTCGACGGTGCCCGGTATCGGTCTGTTCATGTACGCGTGGATCTCCTTCGTCGCATGGGGCACACAGTGTCCGGTGTGCGACGAAGGAGACTCAACTGTCCACGGCAGGCTTTGCCTTGATCATGCCTTCCGGGCAAACCAGCAGCTTGTTACGGGAGTTGCCGGGCCCTTACAGCTTCTCGATCACGTAGTCGACGCACTTCGTCAGCGCCTCGACGTCCGCCGGGTCGATCGCCGGGAACATCGCGATGCGCAGCTGGTTGCGGCCGAGCTTGCGGTAGGGCTCGGTGTCGACGATGCCGTTGGCGCGCAGCACCTTGGCGACGGCGGCCGCGTCGATCTCGTCGGCGAAGTCGATCGTGCCGATGACCTGCGAGCGCTTGGCCGGGTCGGCGACGAACGGGGTGGCGTACTTGCTCTCCTCCGCCCAGCTGTACAGGCGGGTCGAGGAGTCCTTCGTACGGCCGGTGGAGAAGGCGAGGCCGCCCTGGCCGTTCAGCCACTCCAGCTGCTGGTTGAGCAGGAAGAGGGTGGCGAGGGCCGGGGTGTTGTACGTCTGGTTCTTGCGGGAGTTGTCGATCGCCGTGGGGAGGCTGAAGAACTCCGGGACGTGGCGGCCGGACGCGTGGATGCGCTCGGCGCGCTCGATCGCGGCCGGGGAGAAGACGCCGATCCACAGGCCGCCGTCGGAGGCGAAGGACTTCTGCGGGGCGAAGTAGTACACGTCGGTCTCGGCGACGTCGACCGGGAGGCCGCCGGCGCCGGAGGTGGCGTCCACGAGGACCAGCGCGCCCTCGTCGGCGCCCGCGACCCGCCTGATCGGCATGGCGACACCGGTCGACGTCTCGTTGTGCGTGAACGCGTACACGTCGACGCCCGCCTCGGCCTGCGGCTCCGGGTGGGTGCCCGGGTCGGAGGCGATGACGGTGGGCTCGGCCAGCCAGGGGGCGAGCTTGGCGGCCTTGGCGAACTTGGACGAGAACTCGCCGAAGTTCAGGTGCTGCGACTTGTTGTCGATCAGGCCGTGGGTGGCGACGTCCCAGAAGGCGGTGGAGCCGCCGTTGCCGAGGACGACCTCGTAGCCCTCCGGCAGGGAGAACAGGGCGCTGATGCCCTCGCGGACCTGGCCGACCAGGTTTTTGACCGGGGCCTGGCGGTGGGAGGTGCCCATCAGGGAGGTACCGGTGGCGGCCAGCGCGTCCAGCGCTTCCGTCCGCACCTTGGAGGGGCCCGCGCCGAAGCGTCCGTCGGCGGGCTTGATGTCAGCGGGGATCTGGATGTCAGCCACGGGGTGAGGTTAGCCGGTGGAGGAAACCTGGGCGAAACCTCGTCCGTCGGGTGAGACGCGTTTCGGGTGCCGGCCCCGTGGGCTGCCGCCCCCGGACCCCCGCTTCGGCCTGAACGGCCTCGTCCTCAAACGCAGGACGGGCTGATTGAGTGGACGCATGTCGGAACTAGAGGCGGAACTGCGGAGCGCCGTCCGGGGTGAGGTCGGCTTCGACGTCACGTCCCGGGCGCTGGTCACCATGGACGCGTCCAACTACCGGCGGGTTCCGGTGGGGGTGGTGGCCCCTCGGGACGCGGACGACGTGGCGGCCGTACTGGAGGTGTGCCGGACCCGCGGTGTGCCGGTGGTCGCCCGGGGCGGCGGCACCTCGATCGCGGGGCAGGCGACCGGCACGGGCGTGGTCCTGGACTTCACCCGGCACATGAACCGGCTCCTCGCCCTCGACCCGGCCACCCGTACGGCCGTCGTCCAGCCGGGGCTGGTCCTGGACCGCCTCCAGGAGGCCGCGGCCCCGCACGGCCTGCGCTTCGGCCCGGACCCCTCCACGCACGGCCGCTGCACGCTCGGCGGGATGATCGGCAACAACTCCTGCGGGTCGCACAGCGTGGCCTGGGGGACGACGGCGGACAGCGTCCGGGAGCTGGACGTGATCACCGCGCGGGGGCAGCGGCTGCGGCCGGGGCGGGACTGGGCCGGGGCACCGCAGGGGCTGCGGGAGCTGGTGGAGGGGGAGTTGGCGCGCCTGCGCACGGGCTTCCCGGACCTCCCCCGCCGTATCTCCGGCTACGCCCTGGACGCTCTCCTCCCCGAGAAGGGCGCGGACGTCGCCCGCTCCTTCTGCGGTTCGGAGGGCACGCTCGGGATTGTCACGGAGGCGACCGTACGGCTGGTGGAGCCGCCACGCGCGCGTGCGCTGGCCGTGCTGGGGTACGCCGACGAGAGCGCCGCGGCGGAGGCGGCGGCGGGGCTGCTGGACTGTGCACCGCTGACGGTGGAGGGCATGGCGGCCGACCTGGTGCCGTCCGCCACGGGCCTGCCCCGGGGCGGGGCGTGGCTGTTCGTCGAGACCGGCGGGGAGTCGGCGGCGGAGGCACGCGCGCGTGCGGAGACGGTCGTGCGGGCGGCGGACGTCCTGGACGCGCTGGTCGTCACCGACGCGGCCGGGCAACGCGCGCTCTGGCGCATCCGCGAGGACGCGGCCGGCACGGCGACGCGGATGCCGGACGGCACCGAGGCCTGGCCGGGGTGGGAGGACTGCGCGGTACCGCCGGCCCGCCTGGGCGCGTACCTGCGTGACTTCCGTGCCCTGCTCATCGCGCACGGCCTCCGCGGCACCCCCTACGGCCACTTCGGCGACGGCTGCGTCCACGTCCGTATCGACTTCGACCTGCTGAGCGAGGCGGGCGTGGCCCGTTTCCGCCGCTTCTCGGAGGAACTGGCGGACGTGGTGGTGGCGCACGGCGGCTCCCTGTCCGGGGAGCACGGGGACGGCCAGGCGCGGGCGGAACTCCTCCCGAAGATGTACGGCGACGAGCTGGTGGCGCTCTTCGGCCGGGCGAAGGGGATCTGGGACCCGGACGACCTCCTCAACCCGGGCGTACTGGTCAGGCCCGCCCCCCTGGACACGAACCTCCGCTTCGCCGTCCTGCCCCGCGAGCCGGTGCCGGTGGCCTTCGGCTACCCCGCCGACGGCGGTGACTTCTCGGCGGCGGTCCGCCGCTGCGTGGGCGTGGCGAAGTGCCGTACGACCGGGCCGTCCGGCGCATCCGTCATGTGCCCCTCCTTCCGGGCCACCGGCGAGGAGGAGCACTCGACCCGCGGCCGGGCCCGGCTGCTGCACGAGATGCTGGCGGGCGAGCTGGTGACGGACGGCTGGCGCTCGACGGAGGTCCGGGACGCCCTCGACCTCTGTCTGTCCTGCAAGGGCTGCCGGTCGGACTGCCCGGTCGGGGTGGACATGGCGACGTACAAGGCGGAGTTCCTGCACCAGCACTACGCGGGCCGGCGCCGCCCGGCGGCCCACTACAGCATGGGATGGCTGCCGAGGTGGCTGCGCCTTGTGGCCCGGACCCGCACGGCGGCGGTCGTCAACGCCCTCGCCTCGGTACGACCGCTGGCGGCGCTCGCCAAGCGGCTGGGCGGCATCGCACCGGAGCGGAGGATCCCGCGCCTCGCGGCCGAGCCCTTCAGCCGGTGGGAGCGGCGGCGGCAGCGCGGGCGGCTGCGCGCGTGGCGGGCGCAGGCGCGGGCGGGACGGCGGCCGGACCTCCCGGGGCGGATGGCGTTCCTGTGGCCGGACACCTTCACCGAGCACCTGTCGCCGCAGGTGGGCCGGGCGGCCGTACGGGTGCTGGAGGCGGCGGGCGTGGGGGTGGTGCAGCTGCCGACACGGCGGTGGAGGGCACGGCGATCGGACGACGGCGGGCCGGCCGGCTACGGCATGTCCCTGCTGAATCCGCGCCGGACCCGAGCCTGCTGCGGCCTCACGTACCTCTCGACGGGCCAACTGGACCGGGCCCGCGCGGTGCTGCGCGAGACGCTGGACCTGCTTGAGCCGTTTCTGCTGCTGGAACCGGACGAGTTCGCGTACCCCCCGCCGTTCGTCGTCCTGGAGCCCAGCTGTGCCGCCGCCCTCCGTGCCGACCTGCCGGAGCTGCTTGCGGACGACCCCCGGGCGGCCCGTCTCGCCGCGCGGGTGCTCACCTTCGCGGAGGCGCTGGAACGCCTGGCCCCCGACTGGTCCCCGCCCCGCCTGGAGCGCCCGGTCACCGGGCAGACCCACTGCCACCAGCACGCGGTGCTCGGCGACGCCCCGGACCGCCGCCTCCGCGGGGCCGCCGCCCTCACCGGCGACCTGGTCGGCGGCTGCTGCGGCCTGGCGGGCAACTTCGGCTTCGAGAAGGGCCACTTCGAGGTGTCGAAGGCCTGCGCGGAGGATCAGCTCCTGCCGGCGGTGCGGGCGGCGGAGCCGGGCACGGTGGTCCTGGCCGACGGCTTCTCGTGCCGGACGCAGCTGGAGCAACTGGCCGGGGTACAGGGGAGACATCTGGCGGAGGTGCTGGCGGAGGGGCTGGAGGGGGAGGGGAAGTGACGGGGGAAGTGACGGGCGACGCAACCGAGTCGGGCCGGGTGGCGGTGCTCTCCGACATCCACGGGGTGCTGCCGGCGCTGGAGGCGGTGCTGGCGGAGCCGGATGTGGCCGCGGCCGACCGCATCGTCCTCACCGGCGACATCACGGCGGGCCCGCAGCCGGCCGAGACGATCGACGCGCTGCGCGCACTGGGCGACCGGGTGCTGTGGCTGTCGGGGAACGCCGACCGGGAGCTGGTGGAGTACCGCAGGGGAGAGCGCGCCGAGATCCCGGACCCGATAGGCCCGTTCGCGGCGGACGCGCTCCGCGACGACCAGGTCGACTTCCTGGCCGCCCTCCCCGGGACGGCCACTCTGACGATCCGTGGCCTCGGCCGGGTCCTCTTCTGCCACGCGACCCCGCGCGACGACGAGGAGATCGTCCTGGTCGACTCCCCTCTGGACCGCTGGGCGGAGGTCTTCTCCGCCGTCGCCCCCGGCATCGGCACGGTCGTCTGCGGCCACACCCACATGCCCTACATCCGCCTCGCCCACGGCCGCCTGGTCGTCAACCCCGGCAGCGTCGGCATGCCGTACGGCCGCTCCGGCGCCCACTGGTGCCTCCTCGGCCCCGGCACCGACCTGCGCGTCACGCCGTACGACATCCCGGCGGCCGTCGCCCGTGTCGTGGCGGAGTGCGCCTACCCCGGCATCGAGGAATGGGCCGACTACTTCCTGCGGGCCCGGGCGTCGGACGGGGAGGCACTCGGCGTGTTCGGGACGGCGCGGTAGCGGGCGCGGCCGTGGTAGAGAGGGGAGATGGCCGGTCGGTTACCGCTGGCGCGAGCAGTGGCCCGGGCTGACGGTTCTGGAGTGGCCGCCGGTCAGATGATGAACGTGGGCTGTTCGGTGATGCCCAGGAGGGTGCGGCCGTAGATCTCGCGGGCGAGGTCGGGGTTGACGACGCCGTGCCGGGAGGCGGTGCCGAGGTCGCGCCAGATGCGCTGGAGGGGGTTGGCCAGGGCGAAGGTGCTCGCGCCGCAGACGGAGACGAGGCGGTCCACGGCCTCGCGGGTGCGGATCGCGGCGACGGCCGTGTCCATGCGGACCCGGGTCCGCTGCTCGACCGTCAGCTGCCGGGCCCCGGCGGCGGCGTGGTCGAGGTCGTCGGCGGCCCGGTAGGCGTGCAGCTGGGCGGTGTCGACGAGGGACGCCGCGTCGGCGACGGCGAGCTGGACGCTCGGGGAGTCGGCCAGGCGCTCGTAGACGGTCAGGGACATGGGCTTGCGGGCCGCGGTGTCGAGCGTCAGGTCCAGGGCGGCCCGGGCCATGCCGAGCATGGGGGCGACGACGGTGAGCGCGAGCATCGAGGCGATCGCGACGGCGTTGCGGGGCTCGCCCTCGTACCGGGTGGCGTAGACCCCGGCCAGGACCGCGCCCATGTCGAGCGTCCGGTGGGCCGGCACCCGTACCCGGTCGGCGACGACGGTGTTGCTGCCGGTTGCGGCCATGCCCGCCACGTGCCAGGTGTCCTCGACCGTCACCTCCGCCACCGGCACCAGGGCGATCACCGGCGGCAGGTCCGGCGCGCCCGGAGCGATCGCCAGGGCCACCCAGCCGGCGTGGTCGATGCCCGAGGCCCAGCCCCACCGGCCCGACACGAGGAGATCGCCGTTCTCGGCGGTGGCCGCGGAGCCCGACGGGGTCAGCGACGCGGCGACCGCCACGTCGGGGTCCTGGCCCCAGACCTCCTGCCGGGCCCGCTCGTCCATCAGCGAGGCGACCAGGCCGCCCCCGGTGTAGATGTTCGCGATCCAGGCGGCGGAGGCGTCGCCGCGGGCCAGTTCGGCCGTCACCTCCATGGACGTACGCACCCCGGCCCCGAAGCCGCCGAAGACACGCGGGGTGCCGAGGCGGAACATGCCGCCCTCGCGCAGCGCACGCGCCGCGTCGTCCGACACCCTGCGCAACCGTTCGCTCTCCTGGGCCTGCCCGGCGAGAATGGGGACGAGCTTTCCGGCCGTCGCCGTCAGCTCGGCGCGGACGCCGGTCTCGTCGTCCGGCGACGGGGAGGACAACGGCGCAGAGGACAGGGGCAGGTTCACAGCAGGCTCCACTCAGGTGCGGGGACGGTTCATCGCGCTGGCAGCAGCGTAGGAAGCGGGACACGGCGTCCAAAGGAACATCGGTGCCACGATGGGGGGATACGGGTGACACGGACGGAGCCGGTCGACGGGGCGCCATGGCGGAACCGGGCGTCCATCGCCGTACCGCTGCAACACCCCCACCGGCAGGACCTCCTGCACGAACAGTGGCAGCGCCGCTTCGGCCACCTGGCCCACGTACGGCAGCTGCGCCTGCCCGCCGACCGCACGGCCGGCATGCACCGCACCCGGGTGGAACGCCGCCTGGTCGGCGACGTCGCGGTCAGCCGGCAGTTCAGCGACCCCATAGCGGGCGTGTCGGGTCACGGCGACGCCGACGGACGCGCCGACCTCGTCGCCGTCCACATCATCCGCAGCGGCAGCCTGTCCGTCGAGGACACCGCCCGGCGGGCCGACCTCGGCCCCGGCACCCTGTGCATACGCGACCTGCACTCCCGCTGGCGCTTCGCCTACACGGCACCCACCGACTGCAGGGTGCTCCTGCTGCCCAGGGCCGCCCTGCTCGGCCAGCTGCGCCGGACCCGGCTGCCGGCCCTGACCGTCGCCCCCGCCACCGCTCCCGAGTCCCGGCTGCTGCTCGCCCATCTCGACACTGCCTGGGCCCTCTCGGAGCACCTCGGCCCGGCGGGCACCCACGCGGCGGGCGCCGCACTGTCCCTGCTGCTGACCGGGCTCATCGGCACCCACGCCGCCACCGCCGTCCCCGCCCACGCCCCCGTTCCCGCCCCTGCGCCGACACTGCGCGCCGCGGCCACGGCCTACGCCGACCGGCGGCTGCGGGACCCCGGCCTCACCCCCGCCGCCATCGCCCGCGCGCTGCACGTCTCCGTCCGCACCCTCCACCGTGCCTTCGCCGACGGCGAGAGCGTCATGGCCTACGTACGCCGGCGCCGTCTCGAAAGCGCCCGCCGGGAACTGGACCACCCCGGGGGCGAGTACACCGTCGCCGACGTCGCCTCCCGCTGGCAGTTCGCCGACCCCAGCCACTTCCGCCGCACCTACCGCAACACGTACGGGCAGCCGCCGCGCCGGGGCTGAGCGGGTCCGGCGAATTCCGCTGCGCTTCGGGAGCGCCCCGAAGGGGCGCTGGGGGTACCCCCAGCCGAAGGCTGGGGGAGGAACTGCGCGACCAGCCACGACGGCGCCGCAGTCGACAGACGGCACATCGCGGCACTTCCAGCGGAGCGCTTAGGCAACGGACACCTCCCCGGCCGACACACCTTCACCCACCCGCGCGCCGAAACCGTTCCCGGCAGGCACGTGTCTGTTGTCCTGGAAGCCGACGCCGACCTGCCCAGGAGCACCGCCCATGACAGCAGCCCTTCGTCTCCAGCCCATCTCGCGTGCCGAGCATCTCGCCTTCGTGGGCTCCCGGCCCTCCGTCAGTCATATGCAGCTGCCGTCGTGGGGGGACGTGAAGCCCGACTGGGAGGCGGAGAGCCTCGGGTGGTTCGACGGGGAGGGGCGGGTCGTCGGGGCCGGGCTGGTGCTGTTGCGGGCGGTGCCCAGGGTGAAGCGGTATCTGGCGTATCTGCCGGAGGGGCCCGCCATCGACTGGCACGACCCCGACCTCGACCGGTGGCTCGATCCGCTGCTGGCGTACCTGAAGGGGCGCGGGGCGTTCGCCGTGAAGATGGGGCCGCCGGTCGTCGTACGGCGGTGGAGCGCGGAGGCGGTGAAGGAGGCCATCGCCGATCCGGCCGTCCGGCGGCTGGGGGACGCCGAGCCGACGTCGTACGACGCCCGCGCCGCGGACCTCGCCGAACGGCTGCGCCGGACCGGGTGGCGGCAGGCGGAGCCGGGCGGGGAGGAGGGGTTCGCGGCCGGGCAGCCCCGGTACGTGTTCCAGGTGCCGTTCGCGGGGCGGTCGCTGGACGACATCCAGCGCGGGCTCAACCAGCAGTGGCGGCGCAACGTGAAGAAGGCGGAGAAGGCGGGCGTCAAGGTGGTGCGGGGCGGGTACGAGGACCTGCCCGCCTTCTACGGCCTGTACACGGAGACCGCCGAGCGCGACCGCTTCATCGCGCGCCCCCTCTCCTACTTCCAGCGCATGTGGACCGCGCTCACCGCCGAACACCCCGACCGCATGCGCCTCTACCTCGCCCACCACGACGGCGACATCCTCGCCGCGGCCACCATGCTCACCGTCGGCGACCACGTCTGGTACTCCTACGGCGCCTCCACCGGCCGCAGGCGCGAGGTCCAGCCCAACAACGCCATGCAGTGGCGGATGATGTGCGACGCCCATGAGCTCGGCGCCGCCGTCTACGACTTCAGGGGCATCACCGACACCCTGGAGGAGTCCGACCACCTGCTGGGGCTGCTCCGCTTCAAGGTGGGGGCCGGCGGCGAGGCGGTCGAGTACGCCGGGGAGTGGGACTTCCCGCTCAACAAGCTGCTCCACAGGGCGTTCGCCCTCTACATGGCGCGCCGCTGAGGCCTGCGCGGGGTGCGGCCGGCGCCTGTTCGGGGCGTACCCGGCCCGGCTTCATAAGCTGGCTCTCAGGTTCTTAAGAGAACTCTCAGCTTCGCGGTCGTTATACAGCTGTTACCCAGGTATTCACAGCACCTGTTTGCCGTTCGCAAGCCGACTTTGCCGTTGCTTGGGATCCGGGCCGTGTAAGTTCATCTGTGTCGGGCGGCGGGGATTGCCGAGGATGACGATCCAAAATCCCCGGACGTTGCCCCAAGAGAATTCTCGTACCATCCCGCACCACTGCACTTCGAACTCTCAAGGAGTCGGAATGAGCCTCAAGAAGCTCGCCCCGCTGCCCCCCAAGCCCAACAAGCAGCTGCCGCCGCCGCCGCCGAAGCCCAAGAAGCGGGCCCCGAAGCCGGCTCCGAAGCCCATCCCGGGCCAGGACAACTAAGGCAGAAAAGAAAAGGACCGACGGTTCGCCGTCGGTCCTTTTTCACTCCCTGATTTTCAGGAGTTTCAGTAATTCCGGCGTCGGAGAGCGGAGGTTGTGTGAAATGCACGTGAAGGAGAGTGAAGGCGCAGAATACGAGTACGAAGTCGCGGACTCGGAATACGAGGACGATGACGACGAGTACGAGGACGAGTACACGCCCACCATCCCGGCCCGCGACGCCTTCCGCCGCTTCTGGCCGCTGACCCGGGGCCTGCGCGGCTGGCTGGTGATCGTCTGGGTGTGCACGGTGATCGCCGCGCTCGCCGAGACCGAGGCCATCCTCCTCTTCAGCGACCTCACCGACCACGCCCTGCAGAAGGGCTCGCTGAGCGCCTTCTGGAGCCCGGCGAGCAAATGGCTGGCCGTCGCGATCGTCGGCGCGATCGTCGCGTACGCCGGCAACTCCCTGGCCGCCTGGACCACCGAACGCTTCGTCATGCGGCTGCGCGAGCACGTCTTCGACCATGTCCAGCAGCTGCCCCCGCACTTCTTCCAGCGCCACCGCCAGGGCGACCTGCTCTCCCGCCTGACCAGCGACGTCGATGCCATCGAGACCATGGTGGTGTCCGGGCTGGTCGGCGCCGCCTCGGCCGTCTTCAGCGCCCTGTTCTACGCGGCCGCCGCGTTCTGGCTGCGCTGGGACCTGGCCGCCGCCACCTTCGTCCTCGCGCCCCTGTTCTGGCTGGCCGCCCGCCGCTTCTCCGGCTCCATCAAGGACGTCTCCCGGGAGGGCCGGGTCGCCGACGGCGCGATCACCTCCGTCGTCGAGGAGTCCCTCGGCAACATCGTGCTGACGCAGGCGTACGACCGCCGCGACGCCGAGCGCCGGCGCCTGAACGAGGAGGCGAGCGCATGGTTCCGCGCCTCCGTCCGCTCCACCCGCCTCAACGAGGCCTACGAACAGCTCGTCCAGGTCATCGAGACGATCTGCGTCCTCGCCGTCATCGGCATCGGCGCCTGGGAGATCTCCACCGGCCGCATGACCCTGGGCCAGCTCCTCGCCTTCTCCGCCTTCCTCGGCTACCTCTACCCGCCGGTGCGCGGCCTCGCCCAGCTCGGCCTCACCGTCACCGCCGCGACGGCGGGCGCGGAGCGGCTGATCGAGATCCTGGACGTGAAGCCGTCGGTCACCGACCCCCGGCGCGGCACCGGCACCGACACCGGCCGCCCGGACGGCGCCATCGAGGTCCGCGACGTCGGCTTCCGCTACCCCGGCGCCGACCGGACCGCCCTGGAGGGCCTCTCCTTCGCCGTCAGCCCCGGCGAACTCGTGATCATCACCGGCCCCAGCGGCGCCGGCAAGTCCACCGTCTCCAAGATGCTGCTCCGCTTCTACGACCCCGACAGCGGCGAAGTCCTCCTCGACGGCGTCCCGATCCGCGACTTCCCCCTGGCCCGGCTGCGCGAGTACGTCACTCTCCTCCCCCAGGAGACCCTCGTCCTGCACGACACCGTCCGCGCCAACATCGCCTGCGGCCGGCCCGGCGCCAGCGACCAGGCCATCGAGGACGCGGCCAAGGCTGCCGACGCCCACGACTTCATCGTCCGGCTCCCCGACGGCTACGACACCAGGGTCGACCCCAACTCCGCCCGGCTCTCCGGCGGTCAGCTCCAGCGCCTGGCCATCGCCCGCGCGATCCTGCGCGACGCCCCCGTCCTCGTCCTCGACGAGCCGACCACCGGCCTGGACGCGATGGCCGCACGCCGGGTCGTCAAGCCGCTGCGCCGCCTGATGACCGGCCGTACGACCATCATGATCACCCACGACCTCAACCTCGCCCCCGACGCCGACCGCATCCTCGTCGTCGACCGCGGCCGCATCGTCGAGACCGGCCGCCATGACGAACTCCTCGCCCGTGGCGGCGCCTACTCCCGGCTCCACCGCTCCCAGAACAACGCGGTGATGGACACCGGCGAACTGCGGCTGCCGCTGTTCGTCGACCAGGGCGGCGCCACACCGGCGGCAGAAGCTGTGGTGGCGGGGGTGCCCCAGGCCTCCTACGCGGGGGTGCCCCAGGCCTCCTACGCGGGGGTGCAGGGCGGCGGCGACGGTGGGTACGCCTACCAGCAGCCGTACGGGAACATGTACGACTACAACTACGACGTGTACGCGGCCGCGGGACTATGGCCCCAGCCCATGTACGAGGCCCACATGGAGGCGTCCCCCATGGAGCCCGACTACGGGGCCAACATGCCCACCACACTCCCCGACGGCCGACCCCTGTTCCGGGAAGAGGAGCCCTGGCCGGGCATCTGAGCCCCCCCGCGCGCATGGTCCTGGGTTTGCGGCGGAGTGGCTTGAAGCCGGCATGGTGACGCGAAAGAGCCGGTCAGGGCGGGGCCGGCGCCTGCAAGCCGTCTCCTGGTCTCTCCTCGGTCACCTGTTCTTCACCTGGGCTGCACATCGTGTCGTGACCATGATCAATGCCTTGGTCCGGGGTTCAGCTGCGGCAGAACCCTCCTGGGCTGCCAAGTGGGCGACGGGGGGCTTGTTGCCGCAGGCGGGGGATGTCGTCATGCCGTGACACGTGTTGGTCTCGCGCGCCCTGGGGGCCGGGCGGGTGACGGGGAGGGGTCTCCGCGCCTGGACGGGTCTCTTGTCCGCCTCCGTCATGGAGAAGGACACTTCCTTGCGATTCAGACGTCCGTACAGACCCTTTCACCGCTCTCCCGCGGCCGAGCCGGAGCCGGCTTCGGGTGCCTCGCCCGGTAGCCGGCTCGCGCGGCGACGCCGCGTCAACGGCTCCGTCGTCCCGCTGGTCGTCATCACCGCGGTTCTCGGGGGACTGCTGGGTGGCCGGCCCGCACCAGCGGGGCCTGCCATGACGAACGTGGCGGACAGCTACGACGGCTTCGACGTTGCGGCGGCCGAGCAACTGCGCCAGGACCAGTGCCTGATGGCCGACGCGCTGCGGATCGGCGGCACCGCCACGGTGCCGCTGGCGCAGAACGCGCTGAACCAGACCGCCGACCAGTTGCACACCGCCGCCGACCGCCAGTACTGGAACAACACACCGCTGTCGACCGCGTTCCAGCAGGACCGGGACGCCATCGACGCGGCGAGCGCCGTGCTGCCCACCCGGCTCGCGGCCTGGCAGACACCGCTCAAAGGCCTGTCCTTCCCCGCCAACTTCGCCACCGACGCCGAGTTCTACTGGCCGCCGGGCGTCCCCGCCACCACCGACAACTTCTTCGCCCAGGTGGGCTACTCGAAGTGGCTCGGCGAGCAGTGGTGGAAGACCGAGGGCGACCTCTACAAGGACCCCACCGCGCAGGCCGGCGACGCCACCGTCAAGGCGGTGAAGGATCTGGGAACACCCCTGTACGGGACCGTCGATCCGACGCTGCCCACGCAGCAGTGGCAGCAGGCCTACGCCGAGCACCAGGCGTTCGACCAACTGGTCAACGGCTCCGGGGGGACCGGCGCCGACGACGCCCGGATGTTCCTGTCCTCCGGCGGCTTCCCGCGTACCGCCCCCGAACCGGGCAGCCTGGAGTTCCGGATCGCCGTCGAGGACCTGAAGTCCCGGTTCGCGGCCTGCGCCTGGCACAATCCCATCGACCCGAACAAGGTCCTGGGACAGGAGGTCGCCACCGCGTCGGCGGAGTGGCAGCAGGAGCTCGCCTCCCAGACCGCCCAGCGCAACCAGATCCTCGACGCCGACACCGCCGCCACCAAGGCGCTCACCACGACCGCCCAGGCGCTCGGTGAGATGCTCGGCCAGTCCTGGATCGCCGACCACCTGGCCCGCTGGCAGGACTACTGGTCCGCGGGGGGCGCCGGCTGGATCGGGGACAGCCCGATGGCCATCCACGTCCACGGGTCCTCCGACAAGTGCCTTGAGGTCGGCGGGAATTCGACCGCCAACTCCGCCATCGTGCAGATCTACACCTGCAACGGCGGCGCCGGCCAGCAGTGGCGGATCTCCGGCGACACGCTGGTCAACGTCAACTCCGGCAAGTGCCTGATGCCGAAGGGCTCCGCAAGCGCGGACGGCACGGCGATGGTGCAGGGCTCCTGCACCGTCAGCAGCACCAGTGCCAACCGGTGGAAGTACAACCCGCACGCCACCACGCCGCTCACGAACCTCGCCGACGGCAAGTGCCTGAACCTGGCGTCCTACACCAACAGCCAGGACGCCACCCTGGCGACCTGCACCGGCGGTGCCCTCCAGAAGCTGGACATCGTCCCTGCCGGACACAACGGCACCGGCGACCTCGACTACCCGACCACGGCCCAGTTCCTCCAGGCCACCAAGGGCATCGCCGCCGCCCAGGCCGCCGCGCAGACCCAGCTGACGCTGATCCAGAAGCAGGCACAGGCCGCCACCTCCGCCGCCACCGGCACCGACACGTCTCTCAACGCCGCCTACGCGATCGCCGACCAGGCGGGCGAGCCCCGCGGCCGGGGTCTGCTGGCAGGTCTGCAGAAGGCGCAGGTGACCAAGGCGTCGTCAGCCGCGATCAACGCGATGCAGGCCGCCGCCCAGACCGCGCTCTCGGCGACCAAGGCGTCCGCGGCGGACAGCGCGACCATCGCCGCCCGCGCCGTGACCCAGGCCGCGGCCTCGACGGCGGCGTTCCGCAACGCGGCCGCGGAGGCGGCCAAGGAGCAGGCGAAGGCCGCCGCCGACGCCGCCGCGGTCCAGGCCGGCAACGCCAAGGCCGCCCGGGACACCGCCAAGGCCAAGCTGGCCGTGGCCACGCAGGCGGAGGCGGACGCGAAGGCCGCCGCGGCCACCGCGCACGCCCGCCGGCTGGACGCGGAGGCCGAGGAGGCCACCGCGAAGGCGGAGAAGGAGACCGCCGCCCAGAAGCAGGCGGAGGCCGCCGAGCACAAGACCAAGGCGCAGGACTACGCGAGCCAGGCGGAGGACGCCAAGGGCAAGGCCGAGGCGGCCGACGCCACCGCCACCGAGAAGCGGCAGGCGGCCGAGACCGCGTCCGACCACGCGAGGGAGCTGAGCGACAAGGCCTGGGACGCCAAGCAGAAGGCGGACGCCGCCCTCGCGAAGTCGTACGCCAAGGAGACCTACGCTCAGGCGCACGAGTCCGACGACCAGGCCCAGTCGTCCCGGCAGGCCGCGGACGCCGCGGACGCCGCGGCCGACGACGCGGAGAGCGCCGCCGCCTCGGCCGGCACGGAGGCGGACGCGGCCACCCAGGCCGCCGCCGACGCCGACGCGGCCGCCACCCGCGCGGAGGCCGCGGCCAAGCGGGCCCACGCCGACGCCGACGCCGCCCGGTCCGCCAAGGAGGACGCGGACGCCGCCGTCGCCACCGCGACCAGCGCCGCCGCAGACGCCATCGCCGCGTCCAAGACGGCCGCCACCGCCGCGAGCGCCGCGGTGAAACTCGCCGACGAGGCGGAGCGGCACGCCGCCGACGCCAAGTCACAGGCCGACGCGGCCAACACGGCCGCCCAGACCGCGATCGCCGGCGCCAACGTCGCCTCCGGACACGCCTACGCCGCCGCCCAGGCCGCCGTCGACGCCGGCAACGCCGCCCGCCAGGTGGCCGCTCCCGCCAACGACGCCGTCCAGCTCGGCGCCCCCTACGTCACCACCGACCCCGCCGCCGGCCTCGCCGTACTGACCGGGCAGTCCGCCAAGACGATCGCCGAGCAGCAGCAGGCCGTCGCCGAGGCCCACGCCCAGAACGCCCAGGAGGCCGCCGCCCAGGCGACGAGCACCGCCAACGCGGCCACCGGCGACGCCAAGGCCGCCTACACCCTGGCCGCCGAAGCCGCCGGATACGCCGCCGACGCCCGCGCCTCCGCGAAGGAGGCCCTGGACTACTCCGCCGAAGCCGCCGGATACGCCTCCCAGGCCGCCCAGTCCCTCGCCCGCACCATCGCCTACGACAACCAGGCCACCGCCGACGCCAAGGCCGCCGACGACGCCGCCGGCCGCGCCGACGGCTACGCCACGCAGGCCCGCGACTCCGCCGACGCCGCCGCCCGCGACGCCGAAGCCGCCCGCACCGCGGCCAGTCAGGCGCAACAGGCGGCCGCGGACGCCCGGGCCGCCGCCAAGGACGCCGACGCCCAGGCCACCGCGGCCGAAGAAGCCGCCAAGGACGCGCAGAAGTACGCCGAATCCGCCCAGCAGGCGGCCACGGAGGCGGCCGACGCGCAGGCCAACCAGCAGGTCGGCGCCGGCGCCGGAACGGGCATCGGCGGCACCTTCTACGTCGTCGACAAGGACACCCTCAAGGTCACGGACGTCAAGCAGGACAAGCCCTGTGAGATCCCACCGGGCTTCGGCACCAGCTGCACGGTGACCTTCACCTACACGTTCGACGTGTCGGTCGACTTCTACCTGTGCGCCAACCCCGACGTGCCCGCGACCGCGGCCGGCTGCCCCGCCGAGGACACCCTGTTCCTCAAGACCGAGCAGCTCAAGGGCCTGACGAAGGACGACACCAAGACCTTCACCCAGCTCGACATCCTCAAGGGCCTGCTGAACACCTACCAGACCGTCGGCAAGGAGATCCTGGTCCAGGACTTCGTCGACTGCTGGCACGGCAGTGCCAGCGGCTGCGCCTGGGCCGCCTCCAACTTCGTCCCCGGCAAGACTCTCGAGAAGATCGCCGAAGGGTTCCGCGCCCTCGACGCGGCGATGCAGACCGGCATCGGCATCCGGGACGCGTTCGACGCCCTGAAGGTCATCGACGGCCTCGACCCCTCGACGCTGAAGCACATCGAGGAAACCGTCGACGAACTCGAAGACGTCATCTCGGTCTGCACCAAGGACAGCTTCCCGGCGAGCACGGGCGTGGTGCTGGCCGACGGCTCCGTCAAGAGCATCCGCGCGGTCCGCGCCGGCGACCTCCTGCGCACCACGGATCCGGAAACCGGCCGGACCGTCACCGAGCCGGTGATCTCCACCCACCTGCACGACACCTCCGCGCTCACGGACGTCACCGTCGGCGGCGCGCTGGTCACCAGCACGACAGGCCACCGCTTCTACGTGGACGGCCGTGGCTGGACGGCGGTGTCGGACCTGCGCGTCGGGGATCTGCTCAGGGCTCCCGACGGGTCGCTCAGCCCGGTGACCGCCCTGCACGAGCACGGCGTCCTGGCGCCGCGCGAGGTGTACGACCTCACCGTCCAGGGCACGCACACCTTCTACGTCCGTGCCGACGGATCCCGGTCCCGGGACATCCTCGTCCACAACTGCACCGACATCATCGGGGACGAGGGTCTGGGCGGCGCGCACACCATCACGGACCACGTCAACAAGTCGGACCAGCAGATGCTGGACAAGGCGAATGCCGAGACGAACGGCGTCGCCACCCGGTGGACCGACGAGGCGACGGCCGCCGAAGCGGTCAACAAGGCCGTCACCGCCTGGACGAAGAAGAACGCCGTCCAGCTCAAGAACTGGCAGACCAGACAGGCAGGTCGTCTGAAGAAGGGACAACTGCTGGAGCCGAAGACGTTCACCTGGGACGTCCGGGACATGGGCCCCTCGCTGGGCAAGGTCTGGGTACGTGGCGGTGATCTCGCAGGGAAGGCCGCCGGGACCAAGGTGGTCGTCACCCTCAAATACATTGGTAAGACCCCGCGCCACTACGAGAAGTGGGTCGTCTACACCTCATATCCGGAGGGATGATCATGACGGCGGAGTTCGGACTCTCCTGGCTGTCCATGCAGTGCGACGGCCTGGAGCAGACCCTGACCGTGGCGGAACTGGACTGCCTCGTGGAGAGCGGTCCCAGGCCGGCCCTGCTGATGATCGCTGCCCGCTCGGTGACCGACGTTCCCGCGCCGAGCCGTACCCTGCTCGGCCGGGACGTGCGACGGCTGCTGGAGTCGCCTCTCGACGACGCCGTGCTGCGCACGGTGTGGGCCGAGGGCACGGACACCGCCTTCGATCCCGGATGGGACGAGGAGAGTATGCGGGACTGGCTGGCCGGGATCGAGGCGGCGTGGCGGGACGCCGAACGGCTGGCGGACCCGGGCTTCGTCCCGCCTCCGCAGGTGTCGGCGCCTGATCCGGGTCTGCGCGCGGCGGTCCTGGAAACCATCGACGGCGTGGCGGCCCGGCTGGCGGCCGTGACGGAGAACCGCGTCTGGCCTCCTAAGATCCCCGGCCTGCTGCCCGCTCTGACCGAGGTCGTCGAGAGCGTCGACGCGGACCTGGGTTTCCGGCTCTTCCTACGGGTGCTGAAGGCCTCGGCCCTGCCCGTCGGCCCGCGTGATCACCAGGCGTTCCTCGCGGTCGGCGAACGGTTCGGCTACCCGGACCTGGTCGCGGAAGGCTACCTCCACGTCGTTCCCGCCGTGCCCTAGGCGCGGCGCGGCTCGCGGCAAGGCGGGTGGTGAGCAGGCCACCGTGTGTCCCGGGGCCCCGGGACGGCAACCAGCCGTCCCGGGGCCCCGGCGCTTGTACGGCTCGGCATCTCAGCATCCAGGACAGCCCCATAAGGGGTTCACGCGCCTGTCGAAGTCCATTACCCTGGACTGAGAAGTGCACCGTAATGAACAGCGAACCCTCTGGACCGCCCGTGACCACCCCCAGCACCTCACAGCCGACGTCGACGCCCACGCCCGCCCCGGTGTCCGCGCCCGCCGCCACCGGCGTCCCCGGCCGGCTCGGCTCGCTCGGTCCCGTCGGGCTGGTCCTGGCCGGCGGGATCTCCGTGCAGTTCGGCGGCGCCCTCGCGGTGACCCTGATGCCCAGGGCGGGCGCGCTCGGCGTGGTGGCCCTGCGGCTCTTCGCGGCCGCGGTGATCCTGCTCGTCGTCTGCCGGCCGCGGCTGCGCGGACACTCCCGCACCGACTGGGGCACGGTGATCGTCTTCGGCATCACCATGGGCGCGATGAACGGCCTCTTCTACGAGGCCGTCGACCGCATCCCGCTGGGCCTCGCCGTCACCCTCGAAGTGCTCGGACCGCTCGCCCTGTCCGTGCTGGCCTCCCGGCGCCTGATCAACGCCCTCTGGGCGGGACTCGCGCTGGGCGGCGTCTTCCTGCTCGGCGGCGGAGACTTCAGCGGCCTCGACCCCGTGGGTGTCGGCCTGGCCCTGGGCGCCGGCGCCATGTGGGCCACCTACATCATCTTCAGCGCCCGCACCGGCCGCCGTTTCCCGCAGGCCGACGGTCTGGCCCTGGCCATGGCGGTCGCGGCCCTGCTGTTCCTCCCGCTGGGCATCGCCGGGGCCGGCGGCAGGCTCCTGGACCCGACCACCGTCGCCCTCGGCTCGTCGGTCGCGGTCCTCTCCTCCGTCCTGCCCTACACCCTCGAACTCCTCGCCCTGCGCCGCCTTCCCGCGCACACCTTCGCCGTCCTCATGAGCCTGGAACCGGCCATCGCCGCCACCGCCGGCTTCCTCGTCCTCGGCCAGGCCCTGTCGGCCACCCAGGCGGCCGCCGTCGCCCTCGTCATCGCGGCGAGCATCGGCGCGGTCCGCTCCCAGGTCGGACGCGGCCGGAAGGCGGCGGCCGGAGCGGAGCCGGCGGTCGTTGCCCAGCCGGAGCCGGTGGCCGCCGCTCAGCCGGAGGGGAACGGCAGCGCGTCCTGATAGCCGTTCGACGGCCGCTGGATCTTCTTCACGGTCTGGGCGTCCAGCGCGACCGGCGCGGACTGCGTGCCCAGCTTCCCGCCGGGATGCCAGTTCCCCGTCACGGACACCCAGGTGTTGGCGGCCGGGATGCTGTCGCTGTAGATCCGCACCTTCACGGACTGCGCGTCGGCCGCGCAGCAGGAGATGATGATCCGGGTCAGATCCCAGCTCCCGCCCCCCGGGACCGGCGTGACCAGCCCGCTCATCTCCACGGTCCGCGCCTTGATGGCCAGCGAGCGGTCCTGCTGCACCCGCGTGGTGAAGTCCGTGAGCGTGATGGGCAGCGGCGAGGTCTTCGGCAGCGGATCGAAGTCGTCCTGCTCCGCGACGACCTTGGCGGGCTGCCGGGCCGCGGTGTACGCGCCGAGCGCCGGCGGGGCGTAGAAGAGCAGACTCAGCGCGGGAAGCAGGAGCAGCCAGGCGACCCGGGGGACGGCCGAGTGGTCGTGACCGTGGTGCTGTTCGGGCTCGTTGTGTGGTCCGGCGCCATGTGCGTGGGCACCATGTGTGTGACCCTCATGCCTGCCGTGCCCCTTCCGCCCGTCCCGGCCCTCCCGCGCCGCCGCCTCCACGATGCCCAGCACCAGCAGCACGAACCCCGACGCGATCAGCAGCGGCCGCATCCCGGGTTTGACGTAGCGCAGGCACAGGTCCGTGAAGAGCGAGGCGTGCAGCAGTCCCAGGCCGCTGAGGACCAGCAGGGTCACCTGGAGCGGACGTCTCACAGCAGCACTCCTCCGACCAGCACACTGCACAGGACCGCGACCACCGTCGTGGCGGTCGAGAAGCGAGCCGCGAAGGCCCGGCCGAACGTGCCCGCCTGCAACGCGATCAGCTTGAGGTCGACCATGGGGCCGACCACCATGAACGCCAGCCGGGCGGTGGGCGAGAAACCCGTGAGCGACGACGCCACGAACGCGTCCGCCTCCGAGCACACCGCGAGGATGACCGCCAGCGCGGCCAGGAACAGCACCGACAGCCAGGGCGAACCGGAGAAGGTGTCGAGCACCGAACGCGGTACGGCCACGTTGAAGGTGGCCGCGGCCATGGCGCCGATCACCAGGAAACCGCCGGCCTGGAGGAAGTCGTGCTGGAACCCGCGCCGGAACTCCGTCCAGCGGCTGTGCCCCGGCTGGTGCCCGGTGTGCCGTACGGCGGGCCGCAGCCACTCCTCCCGCCCCAGCCAGAGCCACAGCCAGCCCATCACGGCGGCGGTGACCAGCGAGGCGAGCAGCCGGGCCAGCACCATGAGGGGGGTGCCGGGGAAGGCGATGGCGGTGGCGGTCAGCACCACCGGGTTGATGGCGGGCGCGGAGAGCAGGAACGCGAAGGCGGCGGCCGGGGTGACCCCGCGCCCGATCAGGCTGTTGGCCACCGGCACCGACGCGCACTCGCACCCCGGCAGCACGACCCCGGCGACCCCGGCGACCGGCACCGCGAGCGCGGGCCGCTTGGGCAGCAGCCGCGTGAACACCCGCTCCGGCACGAACGCGTTGATCGCCCCCGACAGTGCGGTACCGAGCAGCAGAAACGGTGTCGCCTGCACGATCACCGCGAGACACACCGTCTGCCAGGCCTGCAGCGCGGCCTTGCTGACGCCCTGGCCCACGAGGAAGAGGGCGGTACCGGGCAGGACGGCGGCGGCCACGAGGAGGAGCGGCCAGTAGCGGGGCGGTTCAGGCGGGGGCGGATCCTCGATCCCCGCGTCACCCGAGTCCACCGGGTAGCCGCCTGCCGGGGGTGTCACGACGGCGGTCGCCTCCACCCCTACGGCGAGTTCATCTGTCCTCCGCACGCCCCGCACGCCTCACACATCACTCCATCGCCGGATGTTCGCATCGAACATAGGGCATGCCGGTCCCTCTGCCGCGACGGGCTGTGCCAAGGATTGCCCCAGGGTGACTCCGGATGTCGCCAAGGAGCGCCGCCCGGGGCGGCGGGCCCGCGCTCCGGACCACGGCTCCGCCGAATTAATGCAAGCGTGCTTGATTGTTTCCTGGCCCGCTGCCATGCTCCTCCCCATGTCCGATCCGACGCCCGTCATCGACGACCTGCGTGAGGAGAGTGCGGAACTCGACCGGCTGGTAGCCGAGTTGGGGCCCGAGCAGTGGGCTCTCGGCACGCCCGCGCCTCGCTGGACCGTCGCCCACCAGATCGCCCACCTCGCCTGGACCGACCACTCCTCGCTGCTGGCCGTGACCGACCAGGACGCCTTCGCCCGTGAGGTCGAGAAGGCGCTGACCGCACCCGGGGACTTCGTGGACAACGGGGCGGAGGACGGCGCCGCCAAGCCGCCCGCCCGGTTGCTGGCGGACTGGCGGGCCGGGCGCGAGGCCCTGGACCAGGCGCTGCGCGCGGCACCCGTGCGGGCGCGATTCCCCTGGTACGGCCCCCCTATGTCGGTCGCCTCCATGGCCACCGCCCGGCTGATGGAGACCTGGGCGCACGGCCTGGACATCGCCGACGCGCTGGGCGTGACCCGCACCCCCACCGACCGGCTCCGGCACATCGCCCGCCTCGGCGTCCGCACCCGCGACTTCGCCTTCGGCGTGCACGGACTGCCCGTGCCGTTCGAGGAGTTCCGCGTCGAACTGACCGCACCCTCCGGCGACCTGTGGACATACGGCCCCGAGGACGCCGACGACCGCGTCACCGGCCCCGCCCTCGACTTCTGCCTCCTGGTCACCCAGCGCGCCCACCGCGCCGACCTCGCGCTCGAAGCCGTCGGCCCGGACGCCGACCGCTGGCTGGACGTCGCCCAGGCCTTCGCGGGCCCGCCCGGCCCCGGCCGCACCCCGAAGGGCGGCACCCCGTGACCCTGCGCATAGGCAACGCCTCCGGTTTCTACGGCGACCGCTTCGACGCGCTGCGCGAGATGCTCACCGGCGGCGAACTCGACGTCCTCACCGGCGACT
The DNA here is from genome assembly GCF_002217755.1 of Streptomyces hyaluromycini. Lineage (GTDB taxonomy): Bacteria > Actinomycetota > Actinomycetes > Streptomycetales > Streptomycetaceae > Streptomyces > Streptomyces hyaluromycini. The sequence continues at coordinate 271,620 of NZ_BCFL01000019.1, forward strand.
ACCTCGCCGAGCTGACCATGCTCATCCTGGGCCGCGACCGGCTCAAGGACCCCGGCGCCGGATACGCCCGCACCTTCCTGCGCCAGCTGGAGGACTGCCTGGGCCTGGCCCGGGAGCGGGGCGTACGGATCGTCACCAACGCCGGCGGCCTCAACCCGGCCGGACTCGCCGACGCCGTACGGCAGCTGGCCGACCGGCTCGGCATACCTGTGCGCGTCGCACATGTGGAGGGCGACGACCTGACCGCCGCCCACCCCGGCAGCCTCGCCGCCCACGCCTACCTCGGCGGCTTCGGGATCGCCGAGTGCCTGCGGGCCGGCGCCGACATCGTGGTCACCGGCCGGGTGACCGACGCGGCCCTGGTCACCGGGCCCGCCGCCGCCCACTTCGGCTGGCAGCCGGGGGAGTACGACCGGCTCGCGGGCGCCGTCGTCGCCGGGCACGTCCTGGAGTGCGGCACCCAGGCCACCGGCGGCAACTACGCCTTCTTCGCCGCAGCGGCGGCCGCGGGCCGGGACCTGCGGCGGCCCGGCTTCCCGCTCGCCGAACTCCACGAGGACGGCAGCTGCGTCATCACCAAGCACCCCGGCACCGGCGGCTTCGTCGACGTCGGCACGGTCACCGCCCAGCTCCTCTACGAGACCGGCGGCTCCCGGTACGCGGGCCCCGACGTCACCGCCCGCCTGGACAGCGTCCGGCTGAGCCAGGACGGCCCGGACCGGGTACGGATCGAGGGCGTCCGGGGCGAGGCACCGCCCCCCACCCTCAAGGTCGGCCGCAACCGGCTGGGCGGCTTCCGCAACGAGGTCGTCTTCGTGCTCACCGGGCTCGACATCGAGGCCAAGGCCGCGCTGGTGCGCGAGCAGATGGCCGACGCGCTCGCCAAGTCCCCGCCGTCCGGGATCCGCTGGGAGCTGGTCCGCACCGACCGCCCCGACGCGGACACCGAGGAGACGGCCAGCGCGCTGCTCCGGCTCGTCGTAAGGGACCGGGACCAGGAGACCGTCGGCCGGGCGCTGAGCGCGGCCGCCGTGGAACTGGCGCTCGCCAGCTACCCCGGCTTCCATGTGCTCGCCCCACCGGCAAAGGGCGCGCCCTATGGGGTCTTCGAGGATGTGTACGTGCCACATGGCGAGGTGCCCCATGTGGCCGTCCTCCATGACGGGCGACGGATCCCCGTGCCGCCGGCCCAGGACACCCTCGTACTCCAGGACCCGCCCGAACCATCGCTGCCCGAACCGCTGCCGGCCGGTGGTCCCACCCGGAGGGCGCCCCTCGGGCTCGTCGCCGGGGCCCGCAGCGGCGACAAGGGCGGGAACGCCAACGTCGGCGTGTGGGGGCGCTCGGACGAAGCCTGGCGCTGGCTCGCGCACACCCTGAGCGTCGACGCCTTCCGCCATCTCCTCCCCGAGACCGCCGGGTTGAGGGTCACCCGGCACCTGCTCCCGAACCTCCGCGCCCTCAACTTCACCGTCGAGGGTGTGCTCGGCGAGGGTGTGGCCGCCCAACACCGTTTCGACCCCCAGGCCAAGGCCCTCGGCGAATGGCTCCGCTCCCGCCACCTGGACATCCCGGAGGCCCTGCTGTGACGGTCATCGAGACCACCCTCGACACGAACAACCCCGACTTCCGGGCGAACCGCGACGCCATGCTCGCCAAGCTCACCGACCTGGAGGCCGAGCACGCCAAGGCCCTCGCGGGCGGCGGCGCGAAGTACGTCGAACGGCACCGGGGGCGCGGCAAGCTCCTCGCCCGCGAGCGCATCGAACTCCTCCTCGACCCCGACACGCCCTTCCTGGAGCTGTCCCCGCTGGCCGCCTGGGGCAGCGACTACGCCGTCGGCGCCTCGCTGGTCACCGGCATCGGGGTGGTCGAGGGCGTGGAGTGCCTGATCACCGCCAACGACCCGACGGTGCGCGGCGGCGCCAGCAACCCCTGGTCGCTGAAGAAGGCGCTGCGCGCCAACGACATCGCCCTCGCCAACCGGCTGCCCTGCATCAGCCTGGTCGAGTCGGGAGGTGCCGATCTGCCGTCCCAGAAGGAGATCTTCATCCCGGGCGGCGCCATCTTCCGCGACCTGACCCGGCTCTCGGCCGCCGGGATCCCCACCATCGCCGTCGTCTTCGGCAACTCCACCGCCGGCGGCGCCTACATCCCCGGCATGTCCGACCACGTGATCATGGTCAAGGAGCGCGCGAAGGTCTTCCTCGGCGGACCGCCCCTCGTGAAGATGGCGACCGGCGAGGAGAGCGACGACGAGTCCCTGGGCGGCGCGGAGATGCACGCGCGCGTGTCGGGTCTCGCCGACTACTTCGCCGTCGACGAACCGGACGCGCTCCGGCAGGCACGGCGCGTGGTGGCCCGCCTCAACCACCGCAAGGCCCACCCCGACCCGGGCCCCGCCGAACCGCCCAAGTACGCGGCCGACGAACTCCTCGGCATCGTCCCCGGCGACCTGAAGATCCCCTTCGACCCGCGCGAGGTGATCGCCCGCCTGGTCGACGCCTCCGACTTCGACGAGTTCAAGCCGCTGTACGGCACCAGCCTCGCCACCGGCTGGGCGAGCCTGCACGGCTACCCGGTCGGCATCCTGGCGAACGCGCAGGGCGTGCTGTTCAGCCAGGAGTCCCAGAAAGCCGCCCAGTTCATCCAGTTGGCGAACCAGCGGGACATCCCCCTCCTCTTCCTCCACAACACCACCGGCTACATGGTCGGCAAGGAGTACGAGCAGGGCGGCATCATCAAGCACGGCGCGATGATGATCAACGCGGTCAGCAACAGCCGCGTCCCGCACCTCTCCGTCCTCATGGGCGCCTCCTACGGCGCCGGGCACTACGGCATGTGCGGCCGCGCCTACGACCCCCGCTTCCTGTTCGCCTGGCCCAGCGCCAAGTCCGCCGTCATGGGCCCGCAGCAGCTCGCCGGCGTCCTCTCGATCGTCGCCCGCCAGTCGGCTGCCGCGAAGGGACAGCCGTACGACGAGGACGGCGACGCGGCCCTGCGCGCCATGGTCGAGCAGCAGATCGAGTCCGAGTCGCTGCCCAAGTTCCTGTCCGGGCGGCTGTACGACGACGGCGTCATCGACCCGCGCGACACCCGCACCGTCCTCGGCCTGTGCCTGTCCGCCATCCACACCGCCCCCTACGAAGGCGCGCGGGGCGGCTTCGGCGTCTTCCGGATGTGAGGGACCACATGATTTCGACCCTGCTGGTCGCCAACCGCGGCGAGATCGCCTGCCGGATCTTCCGCACCTGCGCCGAACTCGGCATCAGGACCGTCGCCGTGCACTCGGACGCCGACGAGAACGCCCTCCACGCGCGCGTGGCCGACACCGCCGTACGGCTGCCGGGCGCGACACCCGCCGACACCTACCTGCGCGCCGACCTGGTGGTGAAGGCCGCCGTGAGCGCCGGCGCGGACGCCGTGCACCCCGGGTACGGCTTCCTCTCCGAGAACGCCGACTTCGCCCGGGCCGTCCTCGACGCCGGCCTGGTCTGGATCGGGCCGCCCCCCGAGGCGATCGAGTCGATGGCCTCCAAGACCCGCGCCAAGGAGCTCATGGGCATCGCCCCGCTCGGCGAGGTCACCGAGTCCGACCTGCCGGTGCTGGTCAAGGCGGCCGCCGGCGGCGGCGGGCGCGGCATGCGCATCGTGCGCCGCCTCGACGAACTGGGCGCCGCACTGGAGGGCGCACGCGCCGAGGCGGCCAGCGCCTTCGGCGACGGCGAGGTCTTCGTCGAGCCCTACATCGAACGCGGCCGCCATGTGGAGGTGCAGATCCTCGCCGACACCCACGGCACGGTGTGGCCGCTCGGCACCCGCGACTGCTCACTCCAGCGAAGGCACCAGAAAGTCATCGAGGAAGCACCGGCCCCCGGTCTCCCCGAGGGGCTGGTGAAGGAGCTGCACGCGCTGGCCGTGCGCGCCGCCCGCGCCGTCGCCTACGTCGGCGCGGGCACCGTCGAGTTCCTCGTCGCCGACGGCAGGGCGCACTTCCTGGAGATGAACACCCGCCTCCAGGTGGAACACCTCGTCACCGAGGCGGTGTTCGACCTCGACCTGGTGGCGGAACAGATCCGCGTCGCCGAGGGCCACGCCCTCCCCCTCGACGCCCCACGCGCGCGTGGCCACGCGATCGAGGCCCGCCTCTACGCCGAGGACCCCGCCCGCGACTGGGCCCCGCAGACCGGCACCCTGCACCGCCTCGCCGTACCGGACGGCGTCCGCCTGGACACCGGCTACACCGACGGCGACGAGATCGGCGTCCACTACGACGCGATGCTCGCGAAAGCGGTCGCCCACGCCCCCACCCGCGCGGAGGCCCTGCGCAAACTGGCCCACGCCCTGGAGCAGGCCACCCTGCACGGCCCCGCCACCAACCGCGACCTCCTGGTCCGCTCCCTGCGCCACGAGGAGTTCGCGACGGCCCGCATGGACACGGGTTTCTACGACCGTCACCTCACCCACCTCACGGCACCCGCCCCCGACCCGCACGCCCCCCTCGCGGCCGCCCTGGCCGACGCCCACGGCCGCTCCCGCTTCGGCGGCTGGCGCAACCTGCCCTCCCAACCGCAGACCAAGCGCTACCTGATGGCCGGCGAGGAGCACGAGGTCCACTACCGGCACACCCGCGAGGGCCTCACGGCAGACGGCGTACGGGTCGTGCACGCGGGCGCGCGTCTGGTCGTACTCGACATCGACGGCGTACACCGCAAGTTCGAGGTGACGAGCTACGGCAACCAGGTCCACGTCAACAACACGCCCCTCACCGCCCTGCCCCGCTTCCCCGATGCCAAGGCTCAGTTGGCACCGGGTTCGCTGCTCGCGCCGATGCCGGGGACGGTCGTACGGATCGCCGAGGGCCTGGCCGAGGGGGCGTCGGTCGAGGCCGGCCAGCCCCTGCTGTGGCTGGAGGCGATGAAGATGCAGCACCAGATCACCGCACCGGTCACGGGCACGCTGAGCGAACTGCGGGCCGTGGTCGGCCAACAGGTAGAGCCCGGCTCTCTACTGGCAGTAGTACAGGCGCCCCTTCTTTAGGGGCGCGGGGAACTGCGCGAGAAACCACGACGATCCCGCACCCGAAGGAGCACCGTGCCCCCCCAAATCGAAACCGACGAACACAAGGCACTCCGCGAGGCCGTAGCGACCCTCGGCAGGAAATACGGCCGCACCTACATGACCTCGGTGATCTCCGCCGGAGGCCACCCCAGCGAACTCTGGAACGAGGCAGGGAAACTCGGCTACCTCGGCGTCAACCTCCCGGAGGAGCACGGCGGCGGAGGCGGCGGCATCGCCGAACTCTCCATCGTCCTGGAGGAACTCGGCGCCGCGGGCTCCCCACTGCTCATGCTCGTGGTCTCACCGGCCATCTGCGGCACCGTGATCGCCCGCTTCGGAACCGACGACCAGAAGTCCCGTTGGCTGCCCGCGCTGGCGGACGGCTCCCGCCTCATGGCCTTCGGCATCACCGAACCCGACGCCGGCTCCAACTCCCACCGCATCACCACCACCGCCCGCCGCGACCCGGCGAGCGGCGACTGGCTGCTCACCGGCCGCAAGGTCTTCATCTCCGGCGTCGACATGGCCGACGCCGTCCTGATCGTCGGCCGCACCGAAGACGCCCGCACCGGTAGCCTCAAGCCCTGCCTCTTCATCGTCCCGACGGACGCCGAGGGCTTCCACAAGCGCCCCATCGACATGGAACTGAGCGCCGCCGAGAAGCAGTTCGAGCTGACCCTCGACGACGTACGACTGCCCGCCGACGCGCTCGTCGGCGACGAGGACGCGGGTCTGCTGCAACTGTTCGCAGGCCTCAACCCCGAGCGCATCATGACCGCCGCCTTCGCGATCGGCATGGGCCGCTACGCACTGTCCAAGGCGATCGAGTACGCGCGCGACCGTACCGTCTGGAAGGCCCCCATCGGCGCCCACCAGGCCATCGCGCACCCCCTCGCCCAGGCGCACATCGACCTCGAACTCGCCCGCCTGATGATGCAGAAAGCAGCGCACCTGTACGACGCGGGCGACGACATCGGCGCAGGTGAGGCCGCCAACATGGCGAAGTACGCAGCGGGCGAGGCATGCGTGAAGGCGGTCGACCAGGCCGTGCACACCCTCGGCGGCAACGGACTCACGCGGGAATTCGGGCTCGCCTCGTTGATAACGGCCGCGCGCGTGGCTCGTATTGCTCCGGTGAGCAGGGAGATGATTCTCAACTACGTCTCCCACCAGACCCTCGGCCTGCCCAAGTCGTACTGAAGTCGTACTGAGGTCGTACTGAGGCTCAAGGCCGCCTTGGAGGAACCGTGTTCCGCAGTGAGTACGCAGACGTTCCGCCCGTAGAACTCCCCATCCACGACGCCGTGCTGGGCCGGGCCGCCGAGTTCGGTGACGCGCCCGCCCTGATCGACGGCAACGACGGCACCACCCTCACGTACGCACAGCTGGACCGGTTCCACCGGCGGCTCGCGGCCGCGTTCGCCGACGCGGGCGTCCGCAAGGGCGACGTGCTCGCCCTGCACAGCCCGAACACGGTCGCCTTCCCGACGGCGTTCTACGCGGCCACGCGCGCGGGCGCCTCCGTCACCACCGTGCACCCGCTCGCCACGCCCGAGGAGTTCGCCAAACAGCTCAAGGACTCCGCCGCCCGCTGGATCGTCACCGTCTCGCCGCTGCTGGAGGCCGCCCGCCGGGCCGCCGAACTCGCTGGCGGGGTAGCGGAGATATTCGTCTGCGACAGCGCACCCGGACACCGCTCCCTGCTCGACATGCTGGCCAGTGAGGCCCCCGAGCCGCAGGTCGACATCGACCCCGTCGAGGACGTCGCCGCGCTGCCGTACTCCTCCGGCACCACCGGCGTCCCCAAGGGCGTGATGCTCACCCACCGGCAGATCGCCACCAACCTCGCCCAGCTCGAACCCGCCGTCCCGGCCGGCCCCGGCGACCGCATCCTCGCGGTCCTTCCGCTCTTCCACATCTACGGCCTCACCGCGCTCATGAACGCGCCGCTGCGCAGGGGCGCCACCGTCGTCGTCCTGCCCCGCTTCGAGCTGGAGACCTTCCTCGCGGCGATCCAGAACCACCGCATCACCGGCCTGTACGTCGCCCCGCCGATCGTCCTCGCCCTCGCCAAGCACCCCGCGGTCGCCGACTACGACCTGTCCTCCCTGAAGTACGTCATGAGCGCCGCCGCACCCCTGGACGCCCGCCTCGCCGCCGCCTGTTCACAGCGGCTCGGCCTGCCGCCGGTCGCGCAGGCCTACGGCATGACGGAACTCTCGCCCGGCACCCATGTCACCCCGCTCGACGCCCTGGACCATGCACCGCCCGGCACCGTCGGCAAACTCATCGCCGGCACCGAGATGCGGATCGTCTCCCTCGACGACCCGCACAAGGACATCGGCATCAGCGAACCCGGCGAGATCCTCATCCGCGGCCCCCAGGTCATGAAGGGCTACCTCGGCCGCCCCGACGCCACCGCCGACATGATCGACACCGACGGCTGGCTGCACACCGGGGACGTCGGCCATGTCGACGCGGACGGCTGGCTGTTCGTCGTCGACCGGGTCAAGGAACTCATCAAGTACAAGGGCTTCCAGGTGGCCCCGGCCGAACTGGAGGCACTCCTGCTCACCCACCCGGGCATCGCCGACGCCGCCGTCGTCGGCGACTACAACGAGGACGGCAACGAGATCCCGCACGCCTTCGTCGTCCGCCAGCCCACCGCCGGCGACCTCACCGAGAACGAGACCATGCTGTACGTCGCCGAACACGTCGCGCCCTACAAACGCGTCCGCAAGGTCACCTTCATCACCGGCGTGCCCCGCGCGGCCTCCGGAAAGATACTCCGCCGCGAACTGCGCGCCGCCGTGAAGACCGCGGAACCCGAGGAGGGCCCATGACGTTGATCGGACAGACACACGCGCGTGCCGTCACCTTCCTCAGCCTCGACGCCACCGCCACCCACAACGCCCTGTCCGCCGCCCTCGTCGCCGAGCTCGCCGAGGCCCTCACCGACTGCGCCAAGGACCCCGACGTCCGCGCCGTCGTCCTCACCCACACCGGTACGACCTTCTGCGCCGGCGCCGACCTGCGCGACCCGCCCGACCCCGACGCCCTCGTCGGCCTCCTCCGCCAGATCGTCGAACTGCCCAAACCGGTCGTCGCCCGCATCACCGGCCACGTCCGCGCGGGCGGCCTCGGCCTCCTCGCCGCCTGCGACATCGCGGCCGCCTCCACCGGGTCCACCTTCGCCTTCACGGAGGTGCGGATCGGAGTCGCCCCCGCGGTGATCTCCCTCCCCCTCCTCCCGCGCACCGACCCCCGCGCCCTCGCCCGCTACTACCTCACCGGCGAACGCTTCGACCCGCCCGAAGCCGTACACCTGGGCCTTCTCACCACCACCGCCGAAGACGTCGACACCGCCCTGGCCCCCATCCTCGACGGCCTCCGCCGCTCCTCCCCCCAGGCCCTGGCCGAGACGAAGCGGCTGCTCACGGCTAGGGTGCTGGAGACATTCGACCGGGACGCGGCCACCCTCACCGCACTCTCGGCCCGGCTGTTCTCCTCCGACCAGGCCCGCGAGGGGATGACGGCCTTCCTCGAACGACGGGACGCGGCGTGGGTGGTGTGAACACGGGTGTGAGTACGGGTGTCGGTACGGGTGTCAGTACGACGGAACGCGCGCCGAAGCAGGACCGCAGCCGGGCCACCCGGCAGCGGCTCCTGGAGGCGGCCGTGGCCTGCCTCGCCGAGCGCGGCTGGACGGGCTCCACGGTCGCCGTCGTCGCCGAACGCGCCGGCGTCTCCCGGGGCGCCGCCCAGCACCACTTCCCGACCCGCGAGGACCTCTTCACGGCGGCCGTCGAATACGTCGCCGAGGAACGCTCCACGGCCCTTCGCGCCCTGTTCCCGCAGGGCGCGGCCGGCGACCGCCGAGCCGTCGTCTCCGCCCTGGTCGACCTCTACACCGGCCCCCTCTTCCGCGCCGCCCTCCACCTCTGGGTCGCCGCCTCCAACGAGGACCAGCTCCGCCCCCGGGTGACAGAGCTGGAAGCCCGGGTGGGCCGCGAGACCCACCGCATCGCCGTGGACCTCCTGGCCGCCGACGAAACCCGCCCCGGCGCCCGGGAAACGGTCCAGGGCGTCCTGGACATGGCCAGGGGCCTGGGCCTGGCCAACCTCCTCACGGACGACAGAGCGAGGCGGGAGCGCGTGGTGACGCAGTGGGCGCTGCTCCTGGAGGAGACCCTGGGCTGAGCGCCCTTTCAGGCGGCCGGGACTCCACCGGCCGGTGACCGGGCCGGTCTCGGGCCTGGCCGGCCTTGGGCTTGGCCGGCCTTGGGCCTGGTCAGTGGTCGGCGGGGGTGTCCCCGCGGAACGCCCCGGCCACCACGGGGACCAGCAGCCGTTCGATCTGCTCGGCGGACAGGGCGGCCAGCTCGGTGCCGATGGGTGCCAGGGCGAGCCAGTTCAGCAGGCCGGCCGCGCATCGCGTACGGAAGTGCAGTTCCTCTTCGCCGACTCCGGGAAGGTTCGGGGCCAGTACCCGGACCACTCCTCGGCGGCTCTGCTCGAACTTGCCGTCCAGCCGGTGCCATCCCTGGGGCGGATCGATACCGACGCGCGCCACGGTCCGCATCACGTCCAGGTCTTGCCCTCCGGCCGCCAGTGCGCGCACCATCGGCCGGGCGAACGCCGCCGCCACGTCATGGAGTGTCGCGGTGGAGGCGAGGGAGTCGAGTTCCAGGATCTTGTCGTCCAGGTACCGCTCCAGGGCGTGCTCGATCGCCGTGTCGCACAGCTTCTTCAGCGACCCGAAGTGGTAGCTCACCGCGGCGACGTTGGCTCCGGCGCGATCCGTGATCTCGCGGAGTGTCACGCCCTCCTGGCCTCGCTGCGAGAGCAGCTCCAGGGCGGCCGTCCGGAGGCCGTCCCGGGTGCGCTGACCGGCCTCCCGGCGCAGGTCCGTCTTTTCCGCCGGTATCATGCAATGTACTCAAGCATATGTTTGAGTACATTGTCAACAGTCGCCTGGCCGATCACGGCCCAGCGCCGGTCGCCGGACGCCGTATCGACCCGGATCGCCGCCCCATACCTGCCCTGACCGGCCGCGATGCGATCGGCTCGGCCACCCCCGTGGCTGCGCGACCACGGAATTCAAACAGTAGCTTGACAGCCCACAGGGCCGTTCATAAGGTTAAGCGAGCGTTTGAATTACTAAGAGCGCGACAGAGACCGCTGCGACGGATCTCGAATCCTGAGTACCCATCTGGAGGAACACGACATGAAGCTGCTCAGCCGGAAGTCGATCACCGCCGCGACCGCGGTAGCTGTCCTGGGTGGTCTTTCCATCGCCGCCGCGCCGTCACAGGCCGCGAGCCCCGCCCACAACACGGCGGCGGTCCACAGCAACACGGCCGCCCCGACCCTGACCGCACGCCAACTGGCGAAGCTGCCGCTCACCGACCGCCACCTGACCAAGCACGAGAAGGCCAACCTCGCGGTGGTCCTGCGCGACTACTACGTGGCCGAGGGCAGCCACATCGACGTCCCGACGTTCGTCAACAGCTTCACCAAGGACGGCGTCTTCAACGACATGGTCGCCGGCCAGGCCTACCAGGGGAAGGCGCTCGGCAACGTCCTGCCCTACATGAAGGGCCTCTTCTCCAACGTGCACCGCGACCTCAAGCGCATCACCGTGAACGGCGACACGATCAGCATCGAACTGTCGATCGACGGCACGTTCGACGGGCAGCTCCAGACACCGGCGGGTGTCCTCAAGGGGAACGGCAACAAGGTCGCCGCGCCGACCGCCGACTTCTGGTACCTGAAGAACGGCAAGGTCAAGATGTTCAACTGCTTCGTCGGCTACTCGAAGATGTACCACGACATGGGCATCGACTTCGACTGGGCCTCGGCCGTCAACAAGCACTGACCCGCTCACCTGGCGGGTGATGCCCGGCACCCCGGCCGCGCATCACCCGCCGAGCGACCCGGGCTGACGCCCCGGACTAGTGGGCGATATCCCCATACCCCTCGATGTCCTGAGGCCTCCGTGCCCCCGGCCCCACATACTCCGCCGACGGACGCACCAACCGCCCCGTCCGCTTCTGCTCAAGAATGTGCGCCGACCACCCCGCCGTCCGCGCACACGTGAACATCGACGTGAACATGTGCGCCGGCACCTCCGCGAAGTCCAGCATGATCGCGGCCCAGAACTCCACGTTCGTGGCCAGCACCCGGTCCGGCCGCCGGTTGTGCAGCTCCTCCAACGCCGCCTTCTCCAACGCCTCCGCGATCTCGAACCGCGGCGCCCCCAGCTCCCGCGCCGTCCGCCGCAGCACCCGCGCCCGCGGGTCCTCCGCCCGGTACACCCGGTGCCCGAACCCCATCAGCCGCTCACCCCGGTCCAGCGCCCGCCTGACGTACCCCACCGCGTCCCCGGTCCGCTCGATCTCCTCGATCATCCCGAGCACCCGCGACGGCGCACCCCCGTGCAGCGGCCCCGACATGGCCCCCACCGCACCCGAGAGCGCCGCGGCGACATCCGCACCGGTCGAGGCGATCACCCGCGCCGTGAACGTGGAGGCGTTCATGCCGTGCTCGGCAGCCGAGGTCCAGTAGGCATCCACAGCCGCCACATGCTTGGGATCCGGCTCCCCACGCCACCGGATCATGAACCGCTCCACCACCGAGTGCGCCTTGTCGATCTCCCGCTGCGGCACCATCGCCAGCCCCTGCCCGCGCGCGGACTGGGCGACGTACGACAGCGCCATGACCGCGGCCCGCGCCAGGTCCTCCCGGGCCTGCGCGGCATCGATGTCCAGAAGCGGCTTCAGCCCCCACACCGGCGCCAGCATGGCGAGCGCCGACTGCACGTCCACCCGGATGTCACCCGAATGGACGGGGATCGGGAACGGCTCGGCCGGCGGCAGCCCCGGATTGAACGCCCCGTCGACGAGCAGCCCCCACACGTTCCCGAACGACACGTGCCCGACCAGATCCTCGATGTCGACGCCCCGGTACCGCAGGGCGCCTCCCTCCTTGTCCGGTTCGGCGATCTCCGTCTCGAACGCGACGACTCCTTCGAGCCCGGGTACGAAGTCCGACATGGGGCGGCTCCTCATGGGTGTAGGCGGAGGCAACTGCACCATAACCCCGAGTGCCAGAGTTGGGGAGCCCAGCGGCACTCAGTGCCACAGCAGGTATGCGTCACATGTGCCCCGGACCCATATGTGCATACGGCAAGATGACCGCGTGACCGATCGTGACGCCGCCGCCTCCGACGACCCCATCCTCGACCCCGCCGCGATGCGCAAGCATTACCGGGCCGAAGGACTCGAAGAGCACGACCTGGCCGCGCACCCCATGGACCAGTTCACCCGCTGGTTCGAACAGGCCGCGCGGGCCGCCGCCGACGGCATGGTCTACGAACCCAACGCGATGGTCGTCGCCACCGCCGACGCCGAGGGCCGCCCCAGCTCACGCACGGTCCTGATGAAGCAGTACGACACCCGCGGCTTCGTCTTCTACACCAACTACGACTCCCGCAAGGCCCAGGACCTCGCCGAGAACCCGTACGTCTCGCTGGTCTTTCCGTGGCACGCCATCGCCCGCCAGGTCGTCGTCACCGGCACCGCCCGCCGCACCGGCCGCGACGAGACCGCCGCCTACTTCCGCACCCGCCCGCACGGCTCCCAGCTCGGCGCCTGGGCCAGCACCCAGTCCTCGGTCATCTACTCCCGCGCCGAACTCGACGCCTCGTACGCGGAGCTCAGCGCCCGCTACCCCGAGGGCGAACAGGTCCCGGTCCCCCCGCACTGGGGCGGCTTCCGCATCGCCCCCCAGACCGTCGAGTTCTGGCAGGGCCGCCAGAACCGCCTCCACGACCGCCTCCGCTACGTAGCCGACCCCGACGGCACCTGGCACGTGGAACGCCTCAGCCCCTGACGTCCTGGCAGGGCCCCAAACGCAGACGACCCGCGAGCTCGGGTCCCTCCGCCTGACGGCGGAGAAGCCGGCCGGACGTACCGGCGAGCTCGCGGGTCGGGTGACTGCATTGGATTGGGCCGGCTGCGTGTTTCGAGCACACGCTGGTCCGGCACCGCACATCGTGTGGTGGCGAGCCGCTAGCCCGCAGCCACCTCGCGCGTCCGGGTTTCACTCATTTACCCGATCACCTCCTTTCGGCGTACTGGCCACACTAAGAAGCTCCTGGGACGGACTCAACTGTTTTTTGGAGATGCTTGCGGAGGCGCTTCCCGCTGGGTGCTGTAGCCGTACCCGTCGCCCCGCTGCAGAAGCCGAAGATTCCAGTGAGAGACGTTCAGGCGGCCTTGCGGCGTGGTGAGGCTGTGCTGCCCCCTGGCCCGGACGGAAATTCGTCCCGTCCAGGTACCTGCCCACTTGCCCGAGGGGACGACGGCACGCACGAGGTCCCCGGTGACGTACCCGAAGTGTTGCTTGGTACGGGAGCGCCGTAGGCGCGGGAATCCGTACCGGTCGGGTGTGGTGCGTGCGTACGAGCCGCGGCCGGTGGCCTTTGCGACCAGGACCCGTTCGGGGAACCGTACGATCGCGTCTCCGCTCTCGTGGTCGAGGTGGCCGACGGACAGCGCGTCGAGGGCGTGCGTCTTACCGAGGCCGGTTCTCACGCGGTTGGCCATGGTGAGGTGGCCGGGCCAGGCATGTACGGGGCGGCCCAGGGTCTCCAACGCCTCCGCGAGCCGCGACTGTGTCGAGTTCATCGCGGCGGCGTCCCGGAGAGGTGTCCTGAGCTGCTCAAGGATCTTGGCGAGGCGGTCGGGGCGGTGGGCGAGGAAGGACTCGACGGAGCGGCTGTCCTTGGCTTTGTTGCAGGGGATGCAGGCGAGGACGAGGTTGGTGATGCGGTTCGAGCCGCCTTGGCTGCGGGGCCGTACGTGGTCGATGTTCAGGGGGACGCCGGTGGCGTCGCAGTAGGCGCAGGCGCTGTTCCACCTGGCGTGGAGGTACGAGCGTGTGGTGCTTCCGGCGAGTGTGCCCTGGGAGTATTCCGTGCCGCGGAGACGGCGTCCCGCGCTCATGGAGTGGGTGTCGAAGGCCGTGCGTTCGAGGTGGATCTCGGTGACGGGCGCGTAGCGGCAGAGGCGTTTGGCCAGGGAGAACGTGGTGTCGACGCGGTGGCGTAGGGACGGTGGGAGCCAGCCCTGTGCTACGCCGCGGTTGTTCGATCGCGGTGCTCGGTAGCGGCAGTTTGCCGAGCGGCGTCGATGTCGGTATCCGGCGCGTTGCCCCATGGTGTGGTGGATCTGGTCGCCGCGGTGCTGGAGTTCGATCGAGAAGAGTCCGCGTCGGACGGTGACGACGCGGCCGTCTGTGCCCGTCTCCTTCTTCTCGTCGGTGAGGGCGAGTCCGGTGCCTTTGGAGCCGGGGTCGATGCGTAGTTGCAAGCCGTCGACGGCCGATTCGGCGCGTGTGCGGTCCTTGAGCCGGATGGCGAAGGGTGTCTGACGTGCGACGACGGCTCGTCCTTTCCGGAGGAGTTCACGAGCGCGGGCCGGATGGCAGGGCATGAGCGGGTGCCCGTCCCTGGAGAGGACGAAAACTCTGCTGTCGCCGCTTCCGCCCGCGTACTCCGGTGGTTGTGTGGGAGCGTCACCGCTCCCGTTCTCTGCCGCCTGCGCCACCGTGGCGGCGCGCTTGGCGTGTCGCCGACGGGCCTTGGTGCCGGTCCCGTCGGTCTCCCCTCGCCCATGTTCCCTGCCGGTGCCCCGCGCGGTGGCGGGGTGTCCGTGAGCCGTTTCGTCCCTGCTCCCGGGGGTGTCTGCTCTCACGGGTTCCAGAGCAGGCTGCTGAGGAAGCACGGCCTGGTGGGTCTGCTCGCCTGCGGGAAACGTAGTCATCGGGGGGCACCTCCCTGATCCTGCGATCGTGATGACTGGGGCTGGTCACTCCACGGCTCCGTGGCCGGGGAGCGAGTGACCTCCCTTCCGAAGTGTGCAGATGAAGCTACTGACCCGGGCCTCCGCTGTCGCCTTGATCGAACGAGGGTCGCTCGTTTATGCGGACCCGGCTGATTTCCCGAACGTGCACGTGATTTTCCTGCTAGGCGATGACCATCGTTCGACGTGCCCGAGCGGGCCCTCTAGCGTTCTGGGCATGACAAAGCGGCGGGTGATTCTCAGTGGGTCCGTGTTCGAGGAGGAGATCGGGTATGCGCGGGCGGTGGTGGACGGGGACTGGGTGCATGTGTCGGGGACGACGGGGTTCGACTATGCGGCGATGACGATCTCCGAGGACGTGGTGGAGCAGGCGGAGCAGTGTCTGCGGAACATCGGGGCGGCGCTGGCGGAGGCCGGGTGTGGGTTCGGGGATGTGGTGCGGGTGCGGTATCTGCTGCCTGTGCGGGAGGACTTCGAGCCGTGCTGGCCGGTGTTGCGGCGGGTGTTCGGGGAGGTGCGGCCGGCGGCGACGATGATGGTGTGCGGGCTGTCGGATCCGCGGATGAAGATCGAGATCGAGGTTTACGCGCGGCGGTCGGCAGAAGGGGAGGGTGACGCGTGAGTGATCTTCGGGTGGTCCTCGTCGGCGGCGACGAGGCGCTGGAGGAGTGGCGGTATGTGCACAACGTTGTGGTGCCGCCTGCTGCGATGTCGTTCGAGGAGGCCGGGGAGCGGCTCGCGCGGGGGAATCGGCTGGAGAACGCGTACGACGGGGACGTGCTGGTGGGGTGTTCGACCGTGCGGCCCGTGGTGGGTGGGGTGGGCACGGTGATCGCGCGGGTGTTGCCGGAGTTTCGGCGGCGGGGGTTTGGTGCCGCGTTGTACGAGCATGCGCTCGCGTGTGTGCGTGGGCAGGGTGCGGAGGTCGTCGAGACGTGTGTGCTGGGCGTCAACGAGGACGGGCTGCGGTTTGCCCGGCGGTGCGGGTTTGCCGAGGTCGAGCGGTATGTGCTGGACGGGGAGAGCGACGAGTGGGTGGATCTGCGGCTCGTGCTGTGAAGGGCGGCGGGCGTCGGCTTGCAACGATTCCTTCAATCTTGCGGGAACACAGTGTGGGCTGCGTCACGTTCGAGTTGAATGAAGGGCAGCGAGTGAACCGACGCGCCGTGCGTGCGGACGCAGCCTGATGGGGGTCCAGGTGAGTGCTTCCCGGCGTAGTGGGGCCACGGACGAGCTGGGGCCCGACGAGCCCGAGCCGGAGTCGGAGCGGGATGCTCCGGAGGACTCGGGCGGCTCCGACCTGCTCGCCGCGCTGCTCGACGGCATGGACGCGGCGCTGTGTGCGTTCGATGCGGATGGCTTCGTCACGCATTGGAACCGTGAGGCCGAGCGGATCCTGGGGTGGACGGCGGCCGAGGCGGTGGGCCGGCACGGGTTCGCCGGTTGGGCGGTGCGTGAGGCGGATGCCGACGAGGTCGAGGGGCGGCTGCTGTCGGTCATGCATGCCTCGGGCCGCCAGGTGCACGAGTTCGCGCTGCTGACCAAGGACGGCGGGCGGGTGCTCGTCCGGACGCAGTCGGCGGCCGTGCGCGGGCCGGACGGCAAGCCGGCGGGCGTGTACTGCGCGTTCAGCGAGGTGCACGCGCAGATCGACCTGGAGCGGTCGATCGCGCTGAGCGAGGCTCTGTTCGAGGACGCTGCCTGGGGTGTCGTCCTCGTGGACGCGGATCTGCGGCCCGCCGTGGTCAACGCGCATGCCGCGCGGGCGCTCGGTATCGGGCGTGCGTCGGCGCTCGGGCGGCCGCTGGGGGAGTTGCTGGCGCTGGGTGTGGAGGATCTTGAGGGTGCGCTCACGCATGTGCTGGCCGAGGGGGCGCCGCCGGCGCCGGCGGAGATGTGGGTGAGTGTTCGGACGCCGGAGGGCGAGCAGCGGCGCTGCTGGCGGTCCGGGTTCCTGCGGCTGGCGTCGCCGCTCGCGGAGGAGCCGGTGCCGCTCGGGGTGGGCTGGCTGTTCCTGGACGTCACGGAGGCCAAGCACGCCGAGCAGGAGGCGGCGATGCTGCGGTTCCGTGCCAACCAGCTGCATCGTGCGGCCCGTGCGGCATCCGAGTGCGAGGACCCGGCGGAGGCGGCGACCGTCCATCTGGACTTCGCGCTGGCCGGGTTCGCCGACCACGCCGTGATCGACCGGGTGGTGGGCGGTTCCCGGGCCGACGGAGAGGTGGGGCCGGTCCGGCTGGTGCGGATCGCGGCCACACCGTCCGGGACGCCGGGGCCGAGCATGCTGACGGGCGCGGCGGGGCTGCCGGTGCGCTACGAGGAGGGGCATCCGGCGTTGCAGTGCGTGGCGCGGGCCGGGAGTGTGCGGGCGGACGCCGGTTCGGTGCCGCTGGACCGGGCGCGGGCCTGGGCGCTGGACCGGCAGTGGCCCGGTGACGCGGTGCACGCGTTGTGCGCGGTGCTGCGCAGCCGGGGGCGGACGCTGGGCGTCGTGACGTTCCTGCGCGGGTCGGCCCGCAACCGTTTCGAGCGCGCGGACGCGACGTACGCGGAGGACGTGGCCGTGCGCATCGCGACCGCGCTGGACCTCGCCCACCTTGCGAAGGAGCGGCAGCAGTGACGGCCGTTCAGTGCTGGTAGAAGATCCGGTCGCGGTACTCCTCGAACACGCGGGCGTTCCATGCGTGGCCGCCGTCGACGTTGCCGGAGCGCAGCAGCGGGGGTTCGGTGCCGCGGTCGGCGAGGGTGGCCGCGGTGGTGGCCAGGACCGCTTGGAGGAGGGCGCTGGTGACGACCGTGGAGGCGGGTGCGAAGGGGGCCGGGATGGTGTCGAGGGTGAGTTCGGCGTCCCCGACGGCGATCTTCGAGTCGAGGACGACGTCGCAGTGGTCCTTGAGGTAGGTGCCGGAGGAGTGCCGGGAGGTGGTCTCGGTGGCGTACGCCACCGATGTCACGCCGATGACCTTGATGCCGCGCCGGCGGGCCTCGACCGCCATTTCGACGGGCAGGGCGTTGCGGCCGGACAGGGAGATGATCACGAGGGCGTCGCCGGCGCGCAGGGGCGAGGTGTCGAGGACGGCGGTGGCGAGTCCGTCGACCCGTTCGAGGCGGGAGCCGAGGGTGGCGGGCATCACATCGACGCCGACGAGGCCGGGGGCGGCGAGGAGGTTCATGAGGGCGAGGCCGCCGGCGCGGTAGACGACGTCCTGGGCGGCGAGGGAGGAGTGCCCGGCGCCGAAGGCGAAGAGCCGGCCGCCGGAGGCGACGGTGTCGGCGAGGAGGGTGCCGGCGGCGGCGATGGCCTCGGCCTCCTCGTCGCGGACCCGTTGCAGGAGGCCGATGGCGGCGTCGAAGAACAGGTCGGCGGGCGTGCCGTCGCTCATGCGGTGCCCCTTCGCAGCGTCAGCGTCAGCGTGTGTGTCGCGGATCACCCTCAGGTCTGGACCAGGCCGGTGTCAATACGGCCTGTGCGGGGGCAGGGGCTGAGGCCGGGGGGTGGGGACGCTTACCGGCGCTTGCAGGGTGCCTCCCCCAGAGGGGGGACCCCCAGCGCCCACCCGTGCCGCTCTGCGGCACGCCTGCCCGCAGCTACGACGTGCTCCGTAAGGGGCGCGGGGAACTGCGCGATCAGCCCCCGCCGGCCCGCAGGTGAAGCGCGGCCCGCACCCCCCGTTTTTCCGGTGTCCCCCGCTTGTCAGTGGGATCCGGCAGAATTGGTTGCAGGGCCAGCGCACGCCGCCGGGGTTTCCGGCAGAGGTAATCGAGGGGCACGTATGTCCGGACTGATCGACACCACGGAGATGTATCTCCGCACCATCCTCGAGCTCGAAGAGGAAGGCGTGGTCCCCATGCGCGCCCGCATCGCGGAGCGGCTCGACCAGAGTGGGCCGACGGTGAGCCAGACGGTCGCGCGGATGGAGCGGGACGGACTGGTGTCCGTGGCCAGCGACCGCCATCTGGAACTGACCGACGAGGGCCGCAGGCTGGCGACACGCGTGATGCGCAAGCACCGCCTCGCCGAGTGTCTGCTGGTCGACGTGATCGGCCTGGAGTGGGAGCAGGTGCACGCTGAGGCGTGTCGCTGGGAGCACGTGATGAGCGAGGCTGTGGAGCGGCGCGTCCTGGAGCTGCTGCGGCACCCGACCGAGTCGCCGTACGGCAACCCGATCCCGGGTCTGGAGGAGCTGGGCGAGAAGGACGGCGCGGATCCGTTCCTCGACGAGAGCATGGTGTCGCTGGCCGACCTGGATCCGGGTACGGACGGCAAGACGGTGGTCGTGCGCCGGATCGGCGAGCCCATCCAGACCGACGCGCAGCTGATGTACACGCTGCGGCGGGCGGGTGTGCAGCCCGGTTCGGTGGTGAGCGTGACGGAGGCGGCCGGCGGGGTGCTGGTGGGCAGCGGCGGCGAGGCGGCCGAGCTGGAGGCGGACGTCGCCTCCCACGTGTTCGTCGCCAAGCGCTGAGCGCCAAGCGCCGAGCGCCGCCTGCTCGGCGCCGTAACCGGAGCATCGTTCAACTTCCGTTGTTCGTGGGGGAGTTGAGGCCTTCACTCGACGTCTCACCCGCGTGTGTCGAACGCGTCGAATCCAAGATTCAGTGCGCCGAATCGCAGCGCTGGAACGTTTCGCGTGCAAGGCTGTCGCGAGAGGCATATGACCTGAGGGGGGCGGGGAGGATGTGCCGAAGACGTGGGATTGGCCCCGGTACCTTTCGGTACCGGGGCCTGTCCTCCCCAGTGCTGACCCGGAGCCCCGAGCTCTCAGGGTCATCCCCTCGGACCGTTTTCCCCGAGCGGTCCGCCCCCCGCAGAACAAATCCCCCCGGTGACGCCGATCATGCCTGGGGAGGGGTCACTCGAATGAGGGGTGTTGCCCGCAGGAACCCGATTTTCGAATAGAGGTTCGATAGTCTGCGGTGGTACCGAACCACCACGAAGCGACACGAGGCGACACTAGGCACGCGGAGCTAGGGGGGTGCCAGGCCCATGGCACGGCGCATCGACGTGACAGGAGCCGGCGGCGTGGACCTCGCCGCCTGGGAGTTCGCGGACCCGCCCAAGACGGAGGATCCGGGCCACTCGTTTCCCGGTGTGCTGTTACTGCACGGCCTGATGGGCCGCGCCTCGCACTGGGCGTCCACCGCCCGCTGGCTCGCCGGGCGGCACCGTGCCGTCGCCCTCGACCAACGCGGCCACGGCCAGAGCGACAAGCCCCCGCAGGCCGCCTACACCCGTGAGGCGTACGTCGAGGACGCCGTGGCCGCCGTCGAGCAGCTGGGCCTCGCGCCGGCCGTGCTCATCGGCCACGCCATGGGCGCCCTGACCGCCTGGCAGCTCGCCGCGAAACGCCCCGAGCTGGTGCGGGGCCTGATCATCTGCGACATGCGCGCCTCCGCACTCGGCGCGGCCTCGCAGCGCGAGTGGGCCGACTGGTTCAAGTCCTGGCCCGTGCCCTTCGCCACGCTCGCCGACGTACGCAAGTGGTTCGGCGAGGACGATCCCTGGGTGGAGCGGCCGAACCCGGCGCGCGGGGAGTTCTACGCCGAGGTGATGCACGAGTGCGCCGACGGCTGGCGGCCCGTGTTCGACCCTGACCAGATGCTGAAGTCCCGCGAGACCTGGGTGTACGACGCGCACTGGGAGGAGCTGGCCCAGGTGCCGTGCCCCACGCTGGTGGTGCGCGGGGTGGACGGGGAGCTGGGGCGGGCGGAGGCGCAGGAGATGGTTCGGGTGCTTCCCCGAGGGGAGTACGCCGAAGTGGCGGACGCCGGGCATCTGTTGCCTTATGACCGGCCGGAGGCCTGGCGGGCGGCGGTCGAGCCGTTTCTTGATCGGGTGGGGGAGTGAAGGGCGCCTACGGGGGAGGGGGTGCAGGAGGTTCGGCGGGTGCGGGTGCGTTGTGGTTGCTCGCGCAGTTCCCCGCGCCCCTGAAGGGGCGCGTGTTCCGTCCGTCGGTTGGAGGGCTCGCGCCTACGCGGCGGTAGCCGCAGATCGATACAGTCCCGCGCTCCTGAAGGGGCGCGTGTTCCGTCCGTCGGTTGGAGGGTTCGCGCCTACGCGGCGGTAGCCGCAGATCGATACAGTCCCGCGCCCCTGAAGGGGCGCGCTGCAGCTAGCCCTTGCTGACGGCGAGCAGGATCTCCGGCAAGCAGGCCGCTGTTCGCGGGGCCGCCATCCGCAGCCCTGCCCACGTGATCGTCGCCCCGTAGGCCGCCCCCGCCGGCAGCAGCAGCCAGGTCCACTCCTCGCCTCCCGCGCTCACGTTCAGCGCGATGGTCAGGGCGATGACCGGGGAGCTCAGCAGGGCCGCCGCGACCATCCCGCCGAAGATCGCGATGCAGGCCAGGCCGGTCTGGCCGGGGGCGACGTTGCGGTGGCCCTCCTGGGGGATGGAGTAGGGGAAGCGGGCGGAGGTCCAGGCGCCGGTCGCCAGCATCGCGCCGAGCAGGGCGAAGGCGAGGCCGAGCACCTCGGGCAGCCGGGGCCAGTCGCCCAGCAGGGCCGTGGTCAGGACGGTCACCAGCGCGGTGTACGGCAGGGTGATCGCCAGCAGGGCCAGTGCCCGCCCGCGCAGTTCGACGTAGGCGTCCCGCGCGGACGAGACGGTCATCGCGACCATCCAGAAGGCGGAGGTGTCCTGCCCGAACTGGTTGTACATCTGGATGCCGAGCATCCCGGCGGCGAAGCACGCGAAGTAGACCGACCCGGTGCCCTGCAGGGCGTTGAAGACGGGCACGATCAGGCCGATGGCCAGCGAGGTCACCCAGGCGGCCTTGGTCTTGGGATCGCGCCAGACGTAGCGCAGGCTGCGCGCCATGACCGTACCGGTGCGTCCGCCGGGCAGCAGCCGTCCGAGAACGCCGCCCGCGGACGAGCGGCCCCGGTCGGCCGCGTCGGGCGCCTGGAGCGTGGAACCGTCGGGTGAGGTCATCAGCCGGGTCAGCGTCCGCGCCCAGGCGCCCACGAGCAGCGCCGACGCGGCCAGGGACAGACCGAGCTGGAGGACGGCGGTCCCGTACGAACCCTCGCTCGCCGAGTGCACCGCGCCGATCGCCGACGCGGGCGGCAGCCACCGCACCACGTCGGCCACCGGCGCGAGCCTGCCGAGGCCGGCCGAACCGAGGCTCTGGGCGCCGAAGTTGACGAGCTGTGCCCCGACGGCGACGACCAGGCCGCTCAGGACGGCCAGGTCACGTCCCCTGCGGCTGCTGAGCAGCCGTACGTTCGCGGCGGCCACGGCGCGCGCGAGGGCCACGCAGACCAGCAGGGCGAGGGGTACGGCGACGACCGCGACGCCGTAGCCGGCCGCACCGTGCGCCACCGCCACCGCACAGCCCACCAGTAGCAACAGGCTGACCAGGGGGCCGATGCCGACCAGCGAGGCGGCCAGCAGGGCCCGTACCAGCGGCCGGGGCCGCAGCGGGAGCATCACCAGCCGGGTCGGGTCCAGGGTCTCGTCGCCGCCCGGGAAGAACAGCGGCATCACCGCCCACCCCAGCGCCAGCACGGCGGCCCCCAGCACCGCCACCGCGTCCGCGTGCGCATGCCCGCGCAGCAGGACCAGGCCCAGCAGCTGCAGTACCGCGAACAGCAGCGCGACGACCGCCGACGCGACGAACGCGGCCCGCCGGCCGCCGGACTGCCGCAGCCCGTTGCGCAGCAGCGACAGCTTCAGCCGTACGACGGTGGCGGTCACGTCCGTCATCGGGCCGCCCCGCCGCCCAGCCAGTCCAGATCGGAGGCCGCGTTCCGGCCGCTCGCCCCGACCAGCTCCAGGAACGCGGCCTGGAGGGTGGGATGCGCCCCGCGCACTTCTTCCAGCGTCCCCGTCGCGCGGATCCGCCCGGCCGCCAGCACCGCGACCCAGTCGCACAGCGACTCGACGAGCTCCATCACGTGGGAGGAGAAGACGACGGTCGCGCCGGAGGCGGTGTACCGCTCCAGCACGCCCCGGATGGTCTGCGCGGACACCGGGTCGACGCCCTCGAACGGCTCGTCCAGGAAGAGGACTTCGGGGTTGTGGAGGAGAGCGGCGGCGAGCCCGATCTTCTTGCGCATGCCGGTCGAGTAGTCGACGACGAGTTTGTGCTGGGCTCCGGCGAGGTCCAGTACGTCCAGGAGCTGGGTGGCCCGCTTGTCGACCTCGGCGCCGGGGAGGCCGCGCAGCCGGCCGGAGTAGCCGAGCAGTTCGCGTCCGGAGAGCCGCTCGAAGAGGCGGAGGCCTTCGGGGAGGACGCCGATGCGGGCCTTCACGGCGACCGGGTCCCGCCACACGTCGTGGCCGACGACCTCGACGGAGCCCTGGTCCGGGCGCAGCAGTCCGGTCACCATGGAGAGCGTGGTGGTCTTGCCTGCGCCATTGGGGCCGACCAGCCCGACGAACTTTCCGGCGGGCAGCGACAGATCGATCCCGCCGACGGCCACCTGCTGCCCAAACCGCTTCCAGAGCCCACGAACACGCACGGCATCGGTCATGGATGAACCCTATGGGGCGGCGAGGTTTTGAGGGTGCGGGTGGGTGGGGGCGGGGGTTTCGCTTGCCGGCGCCGGCAGGGTGCCTCCCCCAGAGGGGGGACCCCCAGCGCCCACCCGTGCCGCCCTGCGGCACGGCTGCCCGCAGCTATGTGGCTGACGCGACTGCAGCGCCCCTTGAGGGGCGCGGGGAACTGCGCGACCAGCCACGACGCACCCGCAGCCGCTCACAACACATCACCCGGCAGCCCAGGAGGCGCTACCGATCCCTCCCGCACGCATAGGCCAACGGCGAGATCAGCTCCTCCGCATCCGGCAGCCACCGGTTCGCCGCCGTCGGCCGGCAGGCCCACTGGACCGCCCCCCGGGACCCGTACCGCGTCGGCGGTGCCGGCACGTACGCCCCCTCCCCGAGCGCCGTGAGGTCCAGCGACGCCGGTGACCAGCCGATCTTCCGTACCAGGTCCGGCACCTTCACCGACGCGCCCGGCAGTACGAAGAACTGCATCCGGCGGTCGGGGGTCAGGGTCACCGGCCCCAGCGTCAGCTCCATCCGCTCCATGCGCGCCAGCGCGAGAAACCCGGCCGTCTCCGGGACGGACAGCGCGTCGAAGGTCCGCCCCGTCGGCAGCAGGATCGACGCCGTCGGCTGCTTCTGCCACATCCGGCGCGCCACCGTCGCACTACCGGTGGCCTGCGTCGCCCAGTCCGGGCGCGCCGCGTGCGCGCCGGGCGCGCCGCACGCGACCTCACCACAGGAGCAGCGTTGCACCCCCTCGGCCGCTTCCAGCCAGGTGCCCGGGAAGACGTCCCAGTGGCGCTCCTCGGCGTAGCGTACGGCGGTCTCCAGCAGCGATTCCCCGCGCTGCTTCGGAATCTGAGCGGCTTCGGTGCCCACGATCGTCTCTTCCACGCTCAACACAACTCCCGCACCCACCTGGAGTTACGGGCGTAGCGCGCGCGGGGGAGGAGCATCTTTCCCGTAACTGGGGCGCATGGATGCACGTGTGGGGGCGCGCAGGAGGAACCGGGGCGTGAGCGGGTAGTCACACGTGGGGGGTTGGCGGCGGTCGTACCCGTGGTTCCGCTGCTTTTACCCGGCAATCCTCGCATGTCCCGCATTTTCGGCATGTCCGCTGGGCAGTGATCGCAAAGGCCGGATCTTTTCCCTACAGGGAGTTCGCAGGGGGTACGCCATGGCCGCAAGGCCGCTTGTCGCGCGGCAGCCGAACGAACGGTTGCAGGCGCTCATCCAGGAGGCGGGGTGCTCGAACGCCGGGCTCGCCCGCCGGGTCAACATGTGCGGCGCCGAGCACGGTCTCGACCTGCGGTACGACAAGACGTCCGTGGCGCGCTGGCTGCGCGGCCAGCAGCCGCGGGGCCGGGCGCCCGCGATCATCGCCGAGGCGCTGGGCCGCAAGCTGGGCCGTACGGTCACGATCGACGAGATCGGCATGGCCAACGGCAAGAACCTCGCGTCGGGCGTCGGTCTCCAGTTCTCGCCGACGGTGCTGGGGGCCATCGAGCAGGTCTGCGAGCTGTGGCGCAGTGACGTGGGGCGCCGGGACTTCCTGTCCGGTTCCTCGGTCGCCGCGTCCGCGCTGGTGGAGCCCAGCCGGGACTGGCTGATCTCGGCGCCGGACGCGCAGGTGGCGCGGCAGGCGGGGCCGCGGGTCGGGCAGTCGGACGTCGCGGCGGTGAAGGCGATGACGCAGGCGCTGACGGATCTGGACCACCAGTTCGGCAGCGGGCATGTGCGTCCGGTCGTCGTGCACTACCTCAACAGCGTCGTCTCCGGGCTGCTGGCCGGCTCCTACCGGGAGTCCGTGGGGCGGGAGTTGTTCGCCGCCGTCGCCCGGCTCACCGAGCTCGCCGGGTACATGGCCGTCGACACCGGTCAGCCCGGGCTGGCCCAGCGGTACTACATCCAGTCGCTGCGCCTCGCGCAGGCGGCCGGCGACCGTGGCTACGGCGGCTATGTGCTCGCCTCCTCCATGAGCCACCTCGCCGCGCAGCTCGGAAACCCGCGCGAGATCGCCCAGTTGGCACGGGCGGCGCAAGAGGGGGCGCGTGGTCGTGTGACCCCGCGCGCGGAGGCGATGTTCTTCGCGGCCGAGGCCCGTGGCCACGCCCTGCTGGGCGATGTGCGGTCGGCGCAGCTGGCGTCCGGGCGGGCGGTGTCGGCGATGGAGGCGGCCGATCCGGCGTCCGGGGACGACCCGGCGTGGATCAGGCACTTCGACGAGGCCTACCTGGCCGACGAGTTGGCGCACTGCCACCGCGACCTGGGCCAGGCCGAGGCGGCCGCCAGGTGTGCGCAGCAGTCGCTGGACGGGCACCCGGAGACCCGGGCGCGGCGCCGCGCGATCGGCTATGTGCTCCTCGCCACGGCGCAGGTGCAGCAGCGCGAGATCGAACAGGCATGTGCCACCGGGACGAAGGCGGTGGAGCTGCTGGAGACGGTCCGCTCCAACCGGGGCGCCGAGTACCTGGAGGACTTCCAGCTGCGGCTGGAGCCGTTCCGGGACGAACCGGTGGTCAGGGAGTTCGGAGCGCGCCTGGATCTGCAGGCGGCCGCATGAATTCCTGCCCCGCGGCTGCATGAACGTGTGGAAAACCACACGTTGCCGCTCAAGAGGCGGCATATACAGCGCACCGCGGGGCGGTTCTGTTACTGCTGTCACAAGGAACAAGATCGCGACCTTGGCTGCGTGGCACCTGGCTGAGGGGACCCGGTAGCGTGAGCCGACGATTCACAAGGTCCCCCATTAGTAGGAGTCCCGGTGACGCAGAGTGGACAGGGCGAGCCCGCGCGCGAAGGCATCGTGCTGCCCTCCGACGGTGGCGAGCCCCTGCTGCCGGGTATGACGGGCAGTCCCGTCCCCGTCACACAGCCGCCCGCCCCGGCCGCCGCGCCGTCCGAGGGCCAGTCCTGGGGCCAGCCGTGGGGCCCCGGCCACCAGCAGAGCCCGCAGCCCGAGCCGGGCGGCCAGGGCTGGCCGCAGGCGGCCGGCCAGGAGTGGGCCGCTCCGGAGCACCAGCTGCCGCCCGCCTGGAACGCCCAGTCGCATGCCGCCCAGGCCCAGGCCGCCCAGGCCCCCGGTGCCGGTGCGCTTCCGCCGGAGGGGGCGCCGGCCCCGTCGTACGGCGGCTACGAGCAGTCGTACGGCTATGGCGGCCAGCCCCAGCAGCCGTACGGCGCCCCGCTGCCCCCGGCCGCCGGCCAGGACCCCTACGGCGCTCAGGGCGCCGCGCTGCCGCCCGCCGTCCCGCAGGGCGGCCACGGCGGCTACGGCGGTGCGCTGCCGCCCGCCGACGAGGGCGCCACCCAGTACATACCGCCGGTGCCCGCCGCGCCGGTGGACGAGGGCGCCACGCAGTACATACCGCCGGTTCCGGCGGCCTCCGAGGGCGCCACCCAGCTGATCCCGCCGGTGGGCCCCGGCGCGCTGCCGCCGGAGATGTCCCACGGGCAGACCGCCTTCCACGGCGGGCCGCCCGCCCCGGCGGCGCACTCCGACGCCGAGGCCACGCAGTACATCGTGCCGTACCCGGCCGGCGGCCCGCAGGGTGGCGGGGCCGACCGGCAGCCGCCCGCCGAGTTCGACAACCTCTTCCGCAGCGGGCCGGGCGGCGAGCCCCCGGCCGCCTCCACGGCCTATCTGCCGCGCTTCCAGGAGCAGCCCCAGAGCGGCTACCAGCAGCCGCCGGCGTTCACCCCGCCCCCGACGTCGTACGACCATCACGACGACGACGGTGGCGGCCGGGGCGGCCGCGGCAGGTCGAAGGTGCCGCTGATCGCGGCCGTCGGGATCGGCATCGCGGTGCTCGGCATCGGCGCCGGTGCCCTGCTCAGCGGTGGCGGCGGGGGCTCGGACGACACCGGCAAGACGGTGGCCGCGTCCGCCTCGGCCACCGACGGGTCCTCCTCGGCCGCGGCCGACCCCGCGAAGGCGCAGGCCGTCGCCCTGGACAAGCTGCTCGCCGACAGCGGCAGCAGCCGGGCCTCGGTGATCAACGCCGTCGCCCAGGTGAAGCAGTGCAAGGACCTGGACGGCTCCGCCTCCGACCTGCGCAACGCCGCCCAGCAGCGCACCGAGCTGGTCACCCGGCTGTCGAAGCTGGCCGTCGACAAGTTGCCGGGCAACGCCGAGCTGAGCACCGCCCTCACCAAGGCCTGGCAGGCCTCCGCGAACGCCGACAACCACTACGCGGCCTGGGCCGACCAGGCCAAGGGCAAGCACGGCTGCCACAAGGGCGAGGCCCGCACCACCGGCCAGACCCTCGCCGGCAACCGCGAGAGCGGCACCGCCAGCAGCCAGAAGGTGAAGGCGGCCGCGCTGTGGAACACGATCGCGAGCAAGTACGGCCTGACCCAGCGGCAGCCGACCCAGCTGTGACGGCCGGGGCGTGCGCGGGGGTCAGCTGAGGTCGGCGTTCTCCAGGACCTTGGTCATGTCCAGGGCCTGCTTGTTCGCCGACTGCAGCAGACCGCCCTTGACCGTCTGGACGTTCACGTCGGCGTTGACCAGCCGGGCGAAGCCGGCCGCGGCCAGCTTGCCCTGGTAGGGCCAGCTCAGGGACGGGGTGAGGCCGCCGGTGTCGACCTTCAGGCCGTCGTTGAGGGTGTGCCGCACACTGTCGGCGCTGACCTCGCCGTCGCCGATCTTCTCCAGCGCGGCGGTGAGGACCTTGTAGGCGATCCAGGTGGTCTGCACCCCGGCGTCGGCCGGGTCGATCCGGTTGTCGCCGAAGGCCTCCTTGCTGATGACCTTCTTCATCCCGTCCCAGCGCGAGTCCGAGGCCACCGGGTACCAGCCGGTGATGTACGAGCCCTCGTACGGGCCGGACGCGCCGCCGGTGGAGTTGATCACCGTCTGGTCGACGCTGCCGACCTCGGCGGCCGTCTTCACCTTCGGGTAGTCCTGGCGGGCGCGCTGGAAGTTGTCCATGAAGGTGGCCGTGCGGTCACCCAGTTCGGGCACCACACAGCCCGTCTTCAGCGAGTTCGAGGTGGCGCTCTCCAGCGCCTTCTGCGACTGCTGGTCGTACTCGGTGAGGTCCTCGGCCGCGAGCTGGTCGATCGCCTTGGCGTGGCCGCCCGCCTGCAGGCCCGAGTCGAGCAGCTGGGGCAGCTGGTCGCCGGCGATGCTGTCCGGGCGGACCAGGGTGACCGGGCCGCAGGAGTCGGCCAGCGCCTCCCCGAGTCCGGACAGCAGGGTGAGCGAGCCGCCGTTGACCGGGTAGGAGACGGGGCTGGTGAACTCCTCGTTCGACGCCCCGTAGCCGCCTATGTAGGGGATGGCCGCGCCCTCCAGCGGGGCGAAGTAGGAGTCGCCGAACTGGCTGTAGGAGCCGACCACGGCGACGACGTTCTCGTCGACCGCCCGCTGGGCGCAGCTCGCGGCGCCCACGCTGCTGTTGTGGTCGTTGCAGGTGACGAGCTTGAGCTTGCGGCCGTTGATGCCGCCCTCGGAGTTGATCCACTTGACGTAGGCGGAGGCCATGGCGGGCATGCCGGGCTTGTTGGTGGCGCTGGTCCCCTGCGGCGCCCAGGTCATCACCTTGATCGCGTCGTCCGTCGAGGCCGACATCCCTGGGATGACACCGCAGCCGGCGGCGAGCGACACACACGCCGTCACGGCCACCGCGGACAGGGCGGCGGCTCTGACGCGCCGGTGGTTCGCGGAGACGGTGCTGCTGAGGGGGGTGCTGAGGATGGGGCGCCTGCCGGTCATGAACATGCACGATTCCGCCACATCAATAACCGAAAAGTGACCCATGGTCAACGAAGGGTGACGTCCAGGTGAATTGCGGGGGGCCTGTTAAGGGTGTGTGACGAGGAACGTACGATCGATGACCGTGCAAGGTTCGGAGAACTCTTCCCGTCGCGGCCGTCGCTCCTCCACCATGGGCGGCATGCCACTCAATGACATGCCGTGGTGGCGCTGGCGCAGCAATGTGCGCTCCGCGCTGCACATGCTCTCCGACCCGGACTTCCAGCGGAACGTCTGGCTGGCCGGCCAGGACGGGTACGGCGACGTGACCGACGCGGTCTACCGGCTGGTCGAGGACACCTGGCTGGACAGCTGGTCCGCGGAGAAGTACGTCGGGACGATATTCCGCGACTCGCAGGAGGCGGCGCTCGTCGACACCGCCGTGCTGCGGGTGCTGCGGATCATGCACCAGGTCGGGCCGGACGCGCCGGTCTCCGCCTACCTCGACCACCAGGCGTGGCCGGACGCGGTCCGGGCGGCCCGGGACGCGCACATACGCCTGGCGGCGAGTGACGGCGACGACCCGGACGCCCCGCCGCGCACTCTCGAAGTGCTGCGGATCATGACGCGGGCGGCCTGAGTCCGCGAAGCGGACGCCGACCGCCGGGGCGGGCGGGGCATGAGATTCTGTGCTGCATGACCGACGAGTCCACCCGAGCCCAGGCCGCCCCGGCCGACCAGTACGTCCTCACGCTCTCCTGCCCGGACAAAAAGGGCATCGTGCACGCCGTGTCGAGCTACCTGTTCATGACCGGCTGCAACATCGAGGACAGCCAGCAGTTCGGGGACCACGACACGGGTCTGTTCTTCATGCGCGTGCACTTCTCGGCCGACGCGCCGGTGACGGTCGACAAGCTGCGGGCGAGCTTCGCGGCGATCGGTGACTCCTTCCACATGGACTGGCAGATCAACCGGGCCGACGAGCGGATGCGCATCGTCCTCATGGTCAGCAAGTTCGGCCACTGCCTGAACGACCTGCTCTTCCGCGCCCGCATCGGCGCGCTCCCGGTGGACATCGCGGCTGTGGTCTCCAACCACACCGACTTCAAGGAGCTGGTGGACTCGTACCACATCCCCTTCCACCACATCCCGGTGACGAAGGAGACGAAGGCCGACGCCGAGGCCCGGCTGCTCGACCTCGTCCGCGAGGAGAACGTCGAACTGGTGGTGCTGGCCCGCTACATGCAGGTCCTCTCGGACGACCTGTGCAAGCAGCTGAGCGGCCGGATCATCAACATCCACCACTCGTTCCTGCCGAGCTTCAAGGGCGCGAAGCCGTACCACCAGGCGCACGCGCGGGGCGTGAAGCTGATCGGTGCGACGGCGCACTACGTCACGGCGGACCTGGACGAGGGCCCGATCATCGAGCAGGAGGTCGAGCGGGTCGGCCACGACGTCACCCCGGACCAGCTGGTGGCGATCGGCCGCGACGTGGAGTGTCAGGCGCTGGCGCGGGCGGTGAAGTGGCACGCGGAGCGCCGCATCCTGCTCAACGGCCGACGGACGGTCGTCTTCGGCTGACGGTTGCGAGGCGGGCTTCGCCCAGGGGGCGGTCCGGCCCCTTGGGCGGACGTCCCTACATCCGGCTCAGGCTCGCGGCAGCGAACAGCACGTCTCTGATCGCCGCCCGATCCCCCAGCTGGCCCGCGGCCGCCTCCTCCGGCGGCACATGGCCCGCGGCCAACCGGCAGAACTCCACGTCGTCCAGCGCCACGTGCGCCACCTCGAACTCCGACGAGCCCACCGCCCCCGGCGAGTCCAGCGGGATCAGCCACTCGCCGCCGCCGCTGCCCTCGATCTCCAGCCGCAGACTCCGGCCGGGCCGTCCCGCAGGGACCAGGTGGGGGGTCTGGCCGGGCGACGCCAGCCCCGCCCGCCGGCGCTCGGCCAGCGCAGCGGGCAGCATCCGGGCCGCGAGGTCGATCATCCGGTGCAGGTGCCTCGGGGCCGGCGGCCCGTAGGGATAGTCCACCGCCTCCGCGATGTCCTCCGCGTGCACCCAGCACTCGAAGGCACGGTCCAGCATCGAGTCGTGCAACGGCAGTTCGAAGTCGCCGTACGCCACCCCGAGGCGCCCGGCGCCGCCGCCGGTGAAGGAGACGGTCTGCACGAGCCGGTGGCTCTGCTCCCGCCAGGGCACCCGCACCGCACGCGTCGGCGGGAAGTGCGAGGCCTGCCAGAAGGCCTCGGTGCGGGCGGCCGGGCCCTGCGCCCGGACCTCCCCCAGCGGGTCCTCCAGGCCCAGTGCCGTCGCCACCAGCCCGTCGACGGACAGCAGATGCGCGATCACGCCGGCGACCGTCGTACGGCGGCTCGCCGCCGCCTCGCCGTCGAACCAGCGCAACCGCACCGGCGTGTGCCACTCCGCGTCGCCGATGTCCTGGAGCAGGGCGTCGAGGCGGGCGGTCTCCGCGTCGTAGGGCGCCGCCCAGGCGGGGATCGGGATCCTGGCCGGCCGGCGGTCCAGGCAGGCCTCCAGGACCCGGGTGCGCAGCCCGGGATCGAGGTCCAGGCTCTCCGGCTGGTGCAGCAGGCCGACCGCCTCGCGCAGCCGCCGTGCCTCGTCCGCGCAGGCCCCGCAGTCGCCGAGGTGAACCTCGACGGCGAGGGACTCGGCCGTCGAGCACGCGGCCAGCGCCCACGCCCCGAGCAGCGACTTGAGGACGTCGTGCGGCAACTCCAGCGGTACGGGCGGCAGGCCGGCCGGCTCGGGCAGCGGCTGGCCGCCGTCCTCGACGGAGGCCCGGGGCAGCGGTATGCGCGGCGACCGGCCGAAGTCGGCGCCGCCGTCGTGCGGCACGTCGCCGTCCCCGGAGCCGGCGCCGGCGCCGTCGTGCGCCTCGGAGAACTCGGCGCCGGTCACGCCCCACCTCCGTATCCGGGCGGTGTCCCGGCGTCGTGCGCGGTGGACAGCAGTTGCAGGCCCAGGCGCAGCCGGCGGCGGGCCTCGTCCTCGGTGACGCCGAGGTCCACCGCGGTCTGCCGGTAGTCGCGGCGCTGGAAGTAGGCGAGGTCCAGGGCGGCGCGCAGCGGGGCCGGCATGGAGTGCACGATGTAGTCCGCGCGGGCGGCGACGGACGCCCGCCGCACCTTGTGCTCCAGCTCCTCCGCGGCCTCCGGGGAGCCGCTGTCGCCCGGGGCGAGCGCGGCGGTCTCGGTGGCCCTCAGGCGCTGCACGGCGAGCCGGTGGGCCAGCGCGGCGAGCCACGAGCGCAACGGCCCCTGCCGGGGGTCGTAGGCGTCGGGGTGCTCCCAGACCTGGGCGAAGACCTCGCGGGTTATGCCGTCGGCGGCCCGCTCGTCCCCGAGGACGCGATGGGCGAGCCCGTGCACGAGCGAGGCGAAGCGGTCGTACAGCTCACCGAGGGCGGCCGCCTCGCCGCGGGCGAGCCGCTGCTGCATCTTGCGGTCCCAGCGGGGCGGTACGTCCTTCTTCGCCATGCGGCCCCCTCCCCGTGTCCGTGTCCAGCGTGTCTCCACCGTCTCCTCGAATGTAGTCGGCACGTCCGGCAACGCACGCCCCTTTATGGCAATGCGCGCCCTTGACGGACCGCGGGTGGTACTGGGCGCTTCCGGTCCTTCTCGGGTCTCCCGTTCGTCTCCGGCCGAACCCTCTGTTTCTGATCGAACAGGATCGGTGATGACCGAAACAAGACCCTCTCCGATCGATGCTCGTTTGTCATCCGGGGTTTCGGGGAACGGCCGCTGGGCAGCCGCGCGACAAGAAGCGTAGGAACTGGCTCCGTTTCCGGGCGGTTCCGGAGATCCGGCGAGCGGAGGGCTGAGCCGTGGCTTTCAAGGTGACCGGCGTCGAACAGGGCGAGTGGGCGGTGCTCGGAGTGTCGGGCGAACTGGACCTGGTGACCTCGCCGGTGCTGCGCCAGCGGGTGCACGACGTGGTCGCCGAGGGCCATCACAGCCTGGTCCTCGACCTCTCCGACGTCTTCTTCTGCGACTCCAGCGGGGTCGGCGTCCTCATCGCGGCCCGCCGCCTGATCCGCTCCTGCCGGGGCCGGCTGCGGCTGATACTGCCCGCCCAGGGCGCGAGTGACGGTTCTCACGTCAACCGGGTCCTCGGCGCCCTCGGTGTACGGCGGCTGTTCGACGTGTACGCCGACATCGACAGCGCGACCGCCGACGAGGAGGACCCGCTGTCCGCGTAGCCGGGGTGGCCGGGGCAGCCGGGCTCCGCGAGCCCGTAGCCGACGATCACGACAGTGCCACGTTGTTGTCGCGGAATTCCCCCGGTCTTGGCACAACCGTCGTTTTCCCGCTCTCCGGCCGCCGCCGCGTCGTACGCTCCCAGCGAGATGAACCCCCACGTCACGTAAGGCGGCCCGAACAGACATGGTCAGCACCGAGTACGAGCGACGGATCGCCGCCCGGTTCGCAACCTTCGACCAGGACGGCAACGGCTGGATCGACCGCGAGGACTTCAACGCGGCGGCCAAGGCGCTGCTCGCCGAGTTCGGCGTCCCCGCGCGCTCCGACAAGGGCCAGGCCCTGTACGCCGGCGCGGAGGCCTTCTGGCAGGGCATGGCCGGCATGGCGGACCGGGACGGCGACCAGCGCATCACCCGCCAGGAGTTCGTGAGCGGCGCGGTCAAGCGGCTGCACGACAACCCCGAGCGGTTCGGCGAGATCGCCCGCCCCTTCCTGCACGCGGCCCTCGCCCTCGCGGACACCGAGGGCACGGGCACGGCGACCGTCGCCGACACCGTGCGCGTGCTGCGCGTCCTCGGGGTCGCCCCGGAGCTCGCGCAGGCGGTCGCGGCGGGCCTGGACACCGACGGCGACGGCAAGGTCGCGGAGGCCGAGATCGTCCCGGCGTTCGCCCGCTACTTCACGATCCCGGAGTAGGGCTCTCCGCAGCAGGACTCCCGGCACCAGGACTTTCCGCAGCAGGACTCCCGGCACCAGGACTTTCCGCAGCGGGACTCCCCGCAGCGGGACTCCCCGCGGCGGGACCCTCCGGTGCGGGAGTCCCCGAGAACCGCTCGCGCAGCCTGTACTTGAGCACCTTGCGCAGCGTCTCGTTGCGCGGAAGCGCGTCCACCACCTCCAGCCGCTCCGGCAGCTTGTGCACCGACAGCCCTTCCGCGCGCAGGTAGGACACCGTCTCCGGGAGCGTCAACACGGCGGCCCCCGGAGGCTGTTCGACCACCGCGCACACCAGCTCACCGCGCTCCGCGTCCGGCAGCCCGACCACCGCGGCGTCGGCCACCGCCGGATGCGCGGCGAGCAGGTCCTCGATCTCCTTCGCCGAGATGTTCTCGCCCTTGCGGATGATCACGTCCTTGAGCCGCCCGGTGAGGACCAGGTGGCCGGTCGCGGTCACCCGGCCCAGGTCGCCGGTGCGCAGGAAGCCCTCGTCGTCGAAGGCCGCGGCGGACTGCGCCGGATCCAGGTACCCCTGGCACACCGCCTCCCCGCGCAGGCGCACCTCGCCGCCCTCCGCGATCCGTATCTCCATCCCCTCCGGCGGCCGTCCCTCGGTCGTCGCCAGGTTCTCCACCGTGTCGTCCGGCGCTCCCATCGTGATCATCGGCACCTCGGTCATGCCGTACCCGTGCGTCAGCTGCACCCCCATCTCGCGCACCACCGCGTGGTACACCTCCGGCGGCTTGGGCGCCCCGCCGCCGGCCAGCAGCCGCAGCGAGGGGATGACCGGCACCCCCGGCCGCTTGCGCTGCTCGGCCAGGAACATCGAGTAGAACGCCGTCGAACCGCCCGCCACCGTCACCCCGTGCCTGCGGTACTCCGGCAGCGCGTCCGGCAGCGCGAACTGCTCGAACAGCACCGCCGGGAAGCCGTACAGCAGCAGCATCACCGTGTAGTCGGGGCCGGCGATGTGCGCGTACGGGAACGCCATCGAGCCCACGTCGTCCGCCGTGAGCCGCAGCGCGTGCGCGAGACACGACCCGCCCGCGACGAGCGACCGGTCCGTATGCAGAACGCCCTTGGGGTCCGAGGTGGTTCCCGAGGTCCAGTAGATCCACCGGACGGAGGTGCCCTCGGCGGGCGGGGCGGGCAGCACGGCCGGATCGCCGTCGGGGAGGTCGTCGTAGGCCTCGAAGATCCCCTTCGCGCCCAGCCGGCGCGCCATCTCCGTGTGGTCGAAGCCGCGCCACACGCCCGGTACGGCGAAGAACTCGGCCCTGGACTCGCGCAGCGCGAAGCCGACCTCGCGGTCCCGGTAGAAGGGGATGACGGGGGACTGGACGGCGCCGAGCCTGGCCAGCGCGAAGGACAGGACGGCCGTCTCGATCCGGGTCGGCAGCTGCCAGGCGACCACCGTGCCGGGGCGCACGCCCATGCCGTACAGCCCGGCCGCGACGCGTTCGGCACGCGCGCGCAGCCCGCCGAAGGTCAGGGTGCGGTCGCCCTGGAGGAACACCGGGCGGTCGGGGGTGAGTCCGGCGCGCCGGGCGACCAGGTCCCAGAGGGTGCGGGAGGTACTCAGCTCGTGTGCGGTGGCGTTCATGGCGTCCCCCTGCCCAGCGGACCACGGAACTGACGAGTCGTCAGATCGTAGGTCCTGGCGCCTTGTCGGTCCAGGGGTGCGGGGCTAGCCTGCGATGGCTGACGAAGTCTGACGAACCATCAGCTCCGTGGGGGTGCCTGCCGGTGGACCTGTCGTACACGCCCGAGGAGGAGGACTTCCGGGCGCGGCTGCGGGAGTGGCTCGCCAAGGTGCTGCCCGGCCTCCCGCCGAAGCCGAAGCCCGAGGACTGGCCGGGCCGCCGCGCCTACGACCTCGGCTGGCAGCGCACGCTGTACGACGCCGGGTACGCCGACGTCCACTGGGACGCGTCCCCCACCATGCGGCTGATCTTCCTTGAGGAGACCGAGAAGGCCGGCGCGCCCTATGTGGGCGCCAACTTCGTCGGCCTGCTGCACGCGGGCCCCACCATCGCCGCCGAGGGCACCGAGGCGCAGCGGGCCCGCTGGCTGGCGCCGATCCTGCGCGGCGACGAGGTGTGGTGCCAGGGCTTCAGCGAACCGGACGCCGGCTCCGACCTGGCCGCGCTGCGCACGCGCGCGTGGCGCGACGGCGACGACTACGTGGTGAGCGGCTCCAAGATCTGGACCTCGCACGCGGAGGTCGCCGACTGGTGCGAACTGCTGGTGCGCACGGACCCGGAGGCGCCCAGGCACCGGGGCATCACCTGGCTGGCCATGCCCATGGACGCCCAGGGTGTCACCGTACGGCCGCTGCGCACGCTCGCCGGGTCCCACGAGTTCGCCGAGGTGTTCCTCGACGAGGTGCGGGTGCCGGCGGCCAACCGGGTCGGCGCCGAGAACGACGGCTGGCGCGTCACCATGGTGACCCTCTCCTTCGAACGCGGCACCGCCTTCGTCGGCGAGGTCGTCGCCTGCCGCCGGGTGCTCGGCGACCTCGCGCGCGTGGCGCGCGCGAACGGCACCTGGGACGACCCCGAACTGCGCCGCCGCCTGGGCCGCCTGAACGCCGAGTTCCGGGCGCTGTGGCGGCTCACCCAGTGGAACGTCAGCGAGGCGGAGGGCAGGGGCGTGCCGGGCGTCGGCGGCTCGGTCTTCAAGCTGCGGTACTCGCACGCCCGGCAGGAGCTGTACGACGCGGCGGCCGCCGTGCTCGGCCCCGACGCCCTCGACCTCGACCGGCCGTGGGTCCTCGACCGGCTCTCCGCCCTCTCGTACACCATCGCGGCCGGGACCTCGCAGATCCAGCGGAACATCGTGGCCGAGCGGATCCTCGGGCTGCCGAAGGGGCGGTGAGCGGACGTGCGCTTTCGACTGACCCGTGACCAGGAGGCGTTGCGGGCGGGCATGCGGGAGCTGCTCGGGCGCCGCTTCGACGGCGCGGTGCTGCGGGCGGCCGCCGGCGCGCCGGGCCGGCTGGACCGGGGCCTGTGGCGGGAGCTGGGAGCCGCCGGGTTCTTCGCGCTGCGGCTGCCCGAGGCCGACGGCGGTGTCGGACTCGGCCTGGCCGAAGCCGTGTTGGTGTTCGAGGAGGCGGGGCGGGCGCTGCTGCCCGGCCCGCTGGTGGCCACCCACCTCGCGGCGGCCGACGTGCCCGGCGCGGCCACCGGGGAGGCCGTGGTGGCCCGTGCGGACGGCGGCCTGGTGGAGTGGCTGGCCGAGGCCGACGAGGTGACGGGGGACGCGTCGGGGGCCGTACCGGTGCGCTCGGTGGACCCGTTGACGCCCCTGCACCGCGTCCCCGGGCCGGTCTCCGGGCCGCCCGACCCGGTCGCCGTGCTCCTCACCGCCGCCGAGCAGCTCGGCACGGCCACGCGCGCGTGCGAGCTGGCCGTGCAACACGCACGCACGCGCGTGCAGTTCGGGCAGCCGATCGGAGCGTTCCAGGCGGTCAAGCATCTGTGCGCCGACATGCTGGTGCGCGCCGAGACCGCGCGGGCGGCCGTCTACGCGGCCGCCGTGACCTCCGCCCCCGCGGACATCGCGGCGGCCCGGCTGCTCGCCGACGAGGCCGCCGTGCGCGGCGCCCGGGACTGCCTCCAGGTGCACGGCGGGATGGGCTTCACCTGGGAGTCGGAGGTGCATCTGCATCTGAAACGGACATGGGTGCGGGCACAGCGTGGTGGTGCGAACACGGAGAGTGAGGAGATGCTCGCCGCGGAGCTGCTCAGCTGAGCGTTCGAAACGGCTCTGGCCTGCGGAATCATGGGTTCTGGCGGTCGGGATGTCGCGGATTGTGGCATACCGGAATCACGGAGCGTTGATACCGGGTTGTGTCCAACGCGTGACTCGTCACGGCCTGGAGTCGGCTGTCCCCTCCGGTACCTTCTGTGGGATGCGAGTGGTTCCGAGGACGAGCCATGCCGGCGGAGCCGTCGAAGCGGCCCCGCCACTCATGGTGCGCACCGCCGCTCGCAGGGCGGTAAGGGCTTGTGCCCCCGCTTGTTCGACTCCCCGCCGCGAGCGTCGCACAGTATGCCGGAGGCGTACTCCTTCGCGCTGGAATATGCCCGAAGCGCTTGTTGGGGTGACTGTACGTCAACCATGCTGTCTCGTAAGGGAATCACGTTCCGTGACCCTTGCTCTGGCCGTTGTTCTGGCCATGCAGAAAATGGCTACGATCGTGGCCCTCGTCGTCCTTTTCGTCGCGGCCCTCGTCGTGGCGTTGGCTCGGCGCGGGTTCATGTGTCCGCCGGTTCGGATGGTGTGAGCGGTGCAGGTGCTTCAAGTGCAGCTGGAGATCCGGCCCGACCCCACGGAGGTGGGGCGGGCCAGAAGGTGGGCCCGCTCGCGCCTCGCCGGGGCCGGTATAGCGGCGGACGAGCCGCTGGCCGAGACGCTGATCCTGCTCGTCTCCGAGCTGGTCACCAACGCCGTGGTGCACACCGGCTGTCCGGCCGTACTGCGGCTCTCCCTGCCGGGCACGGACCGCGGGGGCGCCGACGAGTCGGTCACCGTACGGCTGGAGGTGGCCGACGCCAGCGACCGCGCGCCCGTGCCGCGGTGCGCCGACGGCGACGCGACCGGCGGCCGCGGCCTCGCCCTCGTCGACGGGCTCGCCGACCGCTGGGGCTGGAGCCCCGAAGGCGCCGGCAAGCGCATCTGGTGCGAACTCGACCGGTGTTCGCAGCCCCGGCAGGGCGCGGCGGTCGCGTACGGGGGCGGACTGGCCTCGTACGAAGGGCTGGCCTTCGAGGCGGTGTGATCCCGGTGCGCGGCCATGCGCCGGGGGTTGCATCCGTGCGCGCCCATGGCGAACCGGGGCATAAGTCGTAAAACCCCGTACGGGTGTTGACGCCTTGTGACCGTTTGCTCACGCTTGAGGTCTGCGATTCGCCGCGAGGGGACGGCGAGGGTCTGGGTGACGGACGCCCTCGTCGAGTGTGGGTCGAGCCGGATGGCGGCGCGCGGGACCGGGCTCGGGGCGGGCCGGTGCGCGTGGTCGTCCGGATGCAGGGGGAATGGGGGAGGGCCGGTGTCACGCCGCCTCGGGCGTGACACCGGCTTTCGACAGGCGGCGGGCGGTGCTCACAGGACGGCCACCGGGGCGACCGGAGTGCCCGTGGCCCCGACGAACGGCTCGGGCATCGCCGACAGCAGGAACGCGTACCGGCCGGTTTCTCCACAGGCTGTGGACAACTCTTCGAGATTCCAGTTCTGGCCCTGCAGCATCCCCATCTCGACCAGGTCCAGGGCGTGCACGGGCAGCCACAGGTCCTCGATCTCGGGCGGGAAGATCTCGAACGTGAGGGTGTCGTTGGCGACCGCGGCCACGTCGCGCGCGTGGAACCACTCCGGGGTGTGCACCGAGAGACCCGGCGACGGGTAGCCGTACCCGTGCTTGTCCCCGGCCAGGTACACCTGCACCTGCCCGGTCCTTACGAGGACGATGTCGCCGCTGCGGACGGTCGTCCCGGCGAACTCCTCGGCCGCGTCCAGGTCCTCCGGAGTGACCGCGTGCCCGCCCGCCAGCCGGTCCACGCCACGCGCGCGTGCCACGTCCAGGAGCACCCCGCGCGAGACGATGTGCCGCGCCTTGTCGATCCCGCAGAACTCGGCACCGCCGTGCGCGGTGACGGTGTGCGCCGGGCGGCCGTTGTAGAGCTTCCCCGAGTGCGAGACATGGGTGAGCGCGTCCCAGTGGGTGCCCGCCTGCAGCCCCATGGTCACGGCGTCGTCGCTGCACGCCACGGTCCCCGGGCCGAAGAGCTCCTGGTTGATCTGCACCATGGCGTGCAGGGGGTTGACCCGCCCGGGGATCATCCCGGTCTGCACCCCGTCCTGCTGGAGCGGAAGGGCGAGGGGAACGCGGCGCCCGCTCCTGACGGCCGCCACAGCCTCCCGCACCACCTCGTCGGTGACCAGGTTCAGCGTGCCGATCTCGTCGTCGGCGCCCCAGCGCCCCCAGTTGTTGACGCGCTTGGCGATGTCGTGGAACGCGGGATGAAGCGCCGGCAGTGACATCTGGGTCCTCCCCAGGCCTTGTGTCCGCACATCTGACGGGTCATAAAATCTAACGGTCCGTCAGAAACCGCGGGAAGGGGCCGGGCGTGGGGAACTTCTTGGCAGGCAAGGTCGTCGCCGTGACGGGTGCGGGGCGCGGTATCGGACGGGCGGTGGCGCTGGCGGCGGCGGCCGAGGGGGCGAAGGTCGTCGTCAACGACTACGGCGTCGCGGTCGACGGCGGATCGCCCACGAGCGAGGTCGCCCAGGCCGTCGTCAAGGAGATCGAGGCGGCGGGCGGGGACGCGGTCGCGGTCGCCGACGACATCTCCACGATGGCGGGCGGGCAGCGCGTCGTGGACGTGGCGCTGTCGGCGTACGGCCGGCTCGACGGGGTCGTGTGCGTGGCGGGGATCCTGCGCGAGCGGATGCTGTTCAACATGGCCGAGGAGGAGTGGGACCCGGTTCTCGCCACCCACCTCAAGGGCACGTTCACGGTGTTCCGGGCGGCGTCCGCGGTGATGCGGAAGCAGCGCGCCGGCACCCTCGTCGGCTTCACCAGCGGCAACCACCAGGGCTCGGTCTCGCAGGCCAACTACAGCGCGGCCAAGGGCGGGATCATCTCGCTGGTGCGGAGCGCCGCGCTGGGCCTCAACAAGTACGGGGTGACCGCGAACGCGGTGGCGCCGGTGGCCCGGACCCGGATGTCGGCGGGCGTGCCGACGGAACTGACGGAGATCGGCGAGCCGGAGGACGTGGCCGCGTTCGTGGTCTACCTGCTGTCCGACGCGGCGCGGGACGCCGGGGTCACCGGGCAGGTCTACACGGTGGCCGGACCGAAGATCGCGGTGTGGGCCCAGCCGAGGGAGCTGCGGGCCGCGTACGCCGAAGGGGGCGCCTGGACGCCGGAGCGGATCGCTCAGGCGCTGCCGGGGAGCGTGGGGACGGATCCGATGCCGATGCTGGCGCGGCTGGCGGCGATGGAGGCGGCCGCGCGAGAAGGAAGCCGGCCGAACGCGTAAGGGGGGTGGGCCGCGTGTGCTCCGGCGACCGCGGAGGGGTGAGGGCCGGGCGCCTGCCCGCCGTGGCGGGGGCGGGCGGCGCGCGACTGCGGCGCCGTCGTGGCTGGTCGCGCAGTTCCCCGCGCCCCCAGGGGGTGTGCTCGCGGGCGTTGTGTTCGCGCGCTTGTGCGGGACGCGGGCTGTGGGCGAGTGCGGCGCCGTCGTGGCTGGTCGCGCAGTTCCCCGCGCCCCCAGGGGGTGTGCTCGCGGGCGTTGTGTTCGCGCGCTTGTGCGGGACGCGGGCTGTGGGCGAGTGGCTGTGGGCGAGTGCTGCGCCGTCGTGGCTGGTCGCGCAGTTCCCCGCGCCCCCAGGGGGTGTACTCGCGGGCGTTGTGTTCGCGCGCTCTTGCGGGACGTGGGCTGTGGGCGAGTGCGGCGCCGTCGTGGTCGCTCGCGCAGTTCCCCGCGCCCCTGGGGGGTGCGGCTGCCGGCGTTCGGAGGTCTCGCCCTCTCCTGTCGGCCCCTCTCTTCTCTCCGCCGCGACGGTGATCGGCCACTACGGCGGTTGCCGGTGGTTTTCGTACGGACCTAGCCCCGACGCATCTCTGGAGGTCACCGTGGAGTTCGGCTTTGCGCCGGAGGATGAGGAGTTTCGCCGGGAAGTCCGGGGCTGGCTCGACGCGCACGTCAAAAGCGATGTGGACCGGCGCAGTTGGGAGCGCACGCTCGGGGCCGCCGGGTGGATCGGGATCGGGTGGGCGGAGGGCGGGTACGGGAACCGGACCGCGACGCTCACCCAGCAGGTCGCCTGGGCCGAGGAGTACGCCCGGTCGGCGGCGCCGCCGCGGTCCGGGCACATCGGGGAGAACCTGCTCGCCCCGACACTCATCGCGCACGGCAGCAGTGAGCAGAAGGCGCGTTTTCTGCCGGCCGTCGCCGCCGGGGAAGAGCTGTGGTGCCAGGGGTACAGCGAGCCCGGCGCGGGGTCCGATCTGGCCGGCGTGCGGACCGCGGCCGTACGGGAGGCGGACGGGTATCGGGTCTCCGGGCAGAAGATCTGGACGTCGCTCGCCCACGAGGCCGACTGGTGTTTCGTGCTGGCGCGGACCGAGGCGGGCTCGCGGCGGCATCACGGGCTGAGTTTCCTGCTGGTGCCGATGGACCAGCCGGGCCGTATCGAGGTCCGCCCCATCCGGCA
Organism: Streptomyces hyaluromycini; assembly: GCF_002217755.1. Lineage (GTDB taxonomy): Bacteria > Actinomycetota > Actinomycetes > Streptomycetales > Streptomycetaceae > Streptomyces > Streptomyces hyaluromycini. The sequence continues at coordinate 313,901 of NZ_BCFL01000019.1, forward strand.
GATGACCGGCACCAGCGACTTCAACGAGGTCTTCTTCGACGGGGCGTACGCGCGCGCGGAGCATGTCGTCGGCGGCGAGGGCAACGGCTGGCGCGTCGCGATGAGCCTGCTCGGGTTCGAGCGCGGGGTGTCCACGCTCGCCCAGCAGATCGGGTTCGCCGAGGAGTTGGGGCGGGTGGTGCGGGACGCCGTACAGAGCGGGGCCGTCGACGATCCCGTCGTACGGGAGCGGCTGGTGCGGCAGTGGGCCGAGTTGCGGGTGATGCGGTGGAACGCCCTGCGGACGCTGGGGAATTCGGCCGTGGAGCCCGGCGCGCCCAGTGTGGCCAAGCTGCTGTGGGGCGGCTGGCACCAGCGGCTCGGAGAGCTCGCCGTGCTGGTGCGGGGCGCGGCCGCGAGCGTCGGCCCGGCCGGCTGGTCGGCCGCCGCGCCGTACGAACTGGACGCCGCCCAGCACCTGTTCCTCTTCTCCCGGGCCGACACCATCTACGGCGGCTCGGACCAGATCCAGCGCACGATCATCGCCGAGCGGGTGCTCGGTCTGCCGAGGGAACCGAAGGGGGTCGAGTCGTGATGCGCGGTGTCGTGTTCGACGGAAAGCAGGTGCAGGTCGTCGACGATCTGGATGTGCGGGAGCCGGGGCCCGGGGAGGTACTGGTCGCGGTGTCGGCGGCCGGGTTGTGTCACAGCGATCTGTCGGTGGTGGACGGGACCATACCCTTCCCTGTTCCTGTGGTGCTCGGGCATGAGGGTGCGGGTGTGGTGGAGGCGGTCGGTGTGGGCGTCAGCCATGTGGCGCCGGGGGACCATGTGGCCCTGTCCACGCTCGCCAACTGCGGTGCCTGCGCCGACTGTGACCGGGGCCGGCCCACCATGTGCCGCAAGGCCATAGGGCGCCCGCAGAAGCCGTTCACGCGCGGCGGCCAGGCCGTGTACCAGTTCGCGTGCAACTCGGCCTTCGCGGAACGCACGGTCGTCAAGGCCGTGCAGGCGGTACGGATCCCGAAGGACATCCCGCTGACGTCGGCCGCCCTCATCGGCTGCGGGGTGCTGACCGGTGTGGGCGCCGTACTGAACCGGGCCCGCGTCGACCGCGGTGACACGGTGCTGGTCATCGGCACCGGCGGAATCGGTCTGAACGTCATCCAGGGCGCGCGGATCGCGGGCGCGCTGCGGATCGTGGCCGTGGACGCCAACCCGGCCAAGGAGGAGGCGGCCCGGCAGTTCGGCGCGACGGACTTCCTGACCTCGGCGGAGGGCGTGAAGGACCTGCTGCCGACCGGGGTGGACCACGCCTTCGAGTGCGTCGGCCGGGTCGAGCTGGTCCGGCAGGCCGTCGACCTCCTCGACCGGCACGGCCAGGCCGTCCTCCTCGGCATGCCCGCCCCCACCGCCGAGGCGTCCTTCGCCGTCGCCTCCATGTTCCTCGACAAGTCCATCCTGGGGTGCCGCTACGGCTCCTCACGGCCGCAGCACGACATCGCCCTCTATGCCGAGCTGTACCGCCAGGGGAGCCTGCTGCTCGACGAGTTGGTGACCGAGACGTACCCCGTGGAGGACTTCGAGAAGGCCCGCGCCGACGCGGAGGCGGGGCGGGTGGCCCGGGGGGTGCTCACCTTCTAGGGGGCGCCGGTACTGCTCTGTTCCTGCCCCGTCGTGGGTGCCTCGGCGCCGGCCCGGAAGGTGCGGCGGTAGGCGGTCGGGGTGACACCGAGGGCCGTCTGCAGGTGCTGGCGCATCGACTGGGCCGTGCCGAAGCCGGCGTCCCGGGCCACCTGGTCGACGGAGAGGTCGGTGGACTCCAGGAGGTGGCGGGCGCGTTCGACGCGCTGCTGGGTGAGCCACTGGCCGGGGCTGATGCCGGTCTCCTCGCGGAAGCGGCGCGTGAAGGTCCGTACCGACATGGCCTCCTGCTCGGCCATGTCGCGCAGCTGGATGGACTCGTGGAGGCGGCCCAGGGCCCAGGCGCGGGCCGCGGTGGTCGTGGCCACCTGGGGGTCGGGGACCGGGCGGTGGATGTACTGGGCCTGGCCGCCGTCCCGGTGCGGGGGGACGACGGTGCGGCGGGCCACCTCGTTGGCGACGGCCGTGCCGTGGTCGCGGCGGACCATGTGCAGGCACAGGTCGATGCCGGCGGCCACCCCGGCGGAGGTCAGCACGTCACCGTCGTCGATGAACAGGACGTCCGCGTCCACCTCGATCTGCGGGAAGAGCCGCTGGAGGTGGTCGGCCTCGGCCCAGTGCGTGGTCGCCGGGCGGCCGTCCAGGTAGCCGGCGGCGGCCAGGACGTAGACGCCCGTGCAGATGGAGGCGAGCCGGGTGCCGGGGCGGATGTGGGCGAGGGCGGCGGCCAGCTCGGGGGTCAGGACACCCTGCTCGAAGACCGGGCCCAGCTCGTACGACGCCGGGATGATCACGGTGTCGGCGGTGGCCAGGGTCTCCGGGCCGTTGGGCACGTGGACCGCGAAGTCGGCGTCGGTCTCGACCGGCCCGGGCGGGCGGACCGAGCAGGTCGCGACCTCGTAGAGATGGCGGCCCAGGGCGTCCTTGGGGCGGCCGAAGATGCGGTGCGGGATGCCCAGCTCGAAGGGGAGCAGGCCGTCGAGGGCGAGGACGACGACGCGGTGCGGGCGGAAGCCGGGGTCACTGCTCATGGCCCGATCCTAGTGAATGCTGTCCTCCGGGCCACTCGATGGAGCGAGGCCGTCGGCCGGATATTTATGGCGTGACCCAGACAAGCGAAGCCGCAGCCGCCCCCGCCGAGGACTCGAAGGGCTCGAAGGGCTCGAAGGGCTCGAAGGGCTCGAAGGACTCGAAGGACTCGAAGCCGACCCGCTCACCGCGCATCCACCGTGCCTGGTTCGTCGCCGCCGTCACCTTCGTCACGATCATCGGCGCGGCCGCCTTCCGCTCCCTACCCGGCCTGCTCATCGACCCCCTGCACGCGGAGTTCGGCTGGTCGCGCGGCACGATCGGCGCGGCCGTCTCCGTCAACCTCGCGCTGTACGGGCTCACCGCGCCCTTCGCGGCCGCGCTGATGGACCGCTTCGGCATACGCCGGGTGGTGGCCGTCGCCCTGACCGTCATCGCGCTCGGCTCGGGTCTGACCGTGTGGATGACGGCGGCCTGGCAGCTGATGCTCTGCTGGGGCCTGCTGGTCGGCCTCGGGTCCGGCTCGATGGCCCTCGCCTTCGCCGCCACGGTCACCAACCGCTGGTTCACCACCCGGCGCGGACTGGTCAGCGGCATCCTCACCGCCGCCTCCGCCTCGGGCCAGCTGATCTTCCTGCCGCTGCTCTCCTGGATGGTCGAGACGTACGACTGGCGCCCGGCCGCCGTCACCGTCGCCCTCGCCGCCCTCGCGGTCGTCCCCTTCGTGTGGCTGCTGCTGCGCGACCACCCGGCCGACGTGGGCCAGAAGCCCTACGGCGCGACCGAGTTCGTACCGAAGCCTGCGCCGGTCACCGGGGCGGCCCGCAGGACCCTCGGAGTGCTGTCCTCCGCCGTCCGCACCGGTCCCTTCTGGCTGCTCGCCGGCACCTTCGCGATCTGCGGGGCCTCCACCAACGGCCTGGTCCAGACCCACTTCGTGCCCGCCGCCCACGACCACGGCCTGCCGGTCACGACGGCGGCCTCGCTGCTCGCGGTGATCGGCGTCTTCGACGTCGTCGGCACGATCGCCTCCGGCTGGTTCACCGACCGCTTCGAACCGCGCCGCCTGCTCGCCGTCTACTACGCCCTGCGCGGCATCTCCCTGCTGTTCCTGCCGATGCTCCTTGGACCGTCGGTCCACCCCTCGATGATCTTCTTCATCATCTTCTACGGCCTCGACTGGGTCGCCACCGTCCCGCCCACCCTGGCCCTGTGCCGGGAGCGGTACGGCGACGACAGCGCCATCGTCTTCGGCTGGGTCCTCGCCTCCCACCAGATCGGCGCGGCCCTCGTCGCCTACCTCGGCGGCGTCGCCCGCGACGCCTTCGGCACCTACGACATGGTCTGGTACGCCTCCGGCACCCTGTGCGCGGCGGCGGCCCTGATGGCCCTGCTGATCCGCCGCCGGCCGCTGACCCCCGTGGGAGACCCGGCGGTCGTGGGCGGGCCCCTCCCGGCCTAGGGCCTGTCTGACAATTCCCGTCTGCCTCGCGACGCCATGCACGCACTCTCGCCGCACCGGGCGCAGACCCAAGTACGTCCAGGGCCTACGCCCGGCACGCCGAGAGCACGCACCTGACGCCGCGAGGCCGCCCTCCGGGCGACGACGGGAATGGTCAGACAGGCCCTAGGCCAGGAACCCGTCCGGCACGGACCGGCCGTACAACTCGTCCAGGCCGATCAACAGCACTCCACTCCGAGCCGCCTCGGCCCGCAGAGCGTCGCTGAAACCCGCCGCGCTGAAACAGGCCAACCCGCAGTGCGAGGTGTCCATGCCGCGCCCGGCGAGCAGTTCCCTTGCGCGCGCGAGGCGTTCGAGGTGGTTGACGCCCATGACCGTGCCCCACTTCGCCTCGCCGAGCAGGGCGACCGACGGGCGGTTTCCCCCGGAACCCTGCTCGACGACGGCCACATCGACCTGGATCTGCCGACGCTCCTTCGGATCGGTCACGACGCCGCTGCCCACCTCGCCCAGCGAGGTACTCAGCAGGGTCCTCCCGGGCCCCAGGACGTATTCACGGCACATCGCCTCGAAGTGCGGACCGGCCACCTGCGCCGCGAAACGCTGTCCCGCCTGGGCCCATACCTCCGTGGCCTGGCCCCCTTCCAACCGGGCCCAAGCCGGACGCATGACGGCCTCGTAGAAGGTGATGACGGGTTCCGTGATGCGGTACTGGGATTTCCCGGCCCGGAAGATGTCGACCTCCCGCACCAGAAGATGGCTGTCCTCCAAGACATTGAGCGGGTGCGAGATGTCGACGGACTTGCGGCCGATGTATCCCGCGATGCCTCCGCGCGTGGTGTTGCCCTGGGCCACGGCGGCCAGTACCGAGTGGTACAGCGCTGTGTCCCGGATGTCGGCCTCCTCGGCAAGCAGGTAGCGGGCTTCCCGGAAGAGGGGACTGAACGGGGAGAGAACCGTGCGGCAGATCCATTCGTCGAAGCCGTTGAGATCGGCGGGGACATCGTCCGCCAGGAACTGCCGGCGGTAAGCGGGCGTGCCACCGAGGACCGCGTGCAGCCGGGCCGCGAGTGCGGGATCCGTGGCGACACCCCAGAAGTCCGCCGCCGCCCGGTATCCGAAGGGCCGCACGACGAGTTCGAGCTGGGCCCGGCCCCGCAGCGGCGCACTACTGACCAGCAGCCCGCCCATGACGGACATCGCCGAACCGCACAGAAGCAGCCGCATGCGGCTCTCCTCCACCTGGCCCCGGTCGATCGCGCGCTGGATCAGGGAGGGAAGTTCCGGAGCCGCCCGCACCAGGTACGGGAACTCGTCGATGACCACGAGAAACGGGGTGTCCGGTGCCGGACCGCCGGGTGTCCGCGCGCCGGAGGCGGCGAGCCCGAAGAGGTAGGAGACCGCGTCGTCCCAGGTGGCGAAGGAGAAGGCCACCGGGGAGCCCACGTATTCGGCCAGGGCGGCGCTGAACTGCCGGAGAGACTCCGCCTCGGTGGCGTCGGTGGCCCCGAAGTAGAACCCGCCGCACTGCTCGACGAGCGCCCGCAGCAGATACGTCTTTCCCATACGACGCCTGCCACTGAGGACTCCGAGCGCGGCGTGCGGCATGGGCCGGCCGACGAAGGCCGTGAGCGCGTCCCACTCGGGTCCCCGGTCGAAGACGCGTGACGGCTTGGACGGCCTTGGCTGCTGCATGACCACTCCCAGGTCTCACTCTCGCTCTTGCTCTTAGGAACACACTTCTAAGGAGTGTATCCCTAACAGCTCATGAGGTCAGGAAGCTTCCGATGACGAACGCCAGCGTCGCCACCCCGATGAAGGTGGCACCTCCTGCCGCGAGCGCGCCGACGACCCGGTCCCCGGCCGGATGTCCTTCCTGTGCCACCCAGACGACCCCCGCCGCAACGGCACCGATCACCATCGCGCCGAGCAGGACGATCGCCACCCACACCCCCTTGCCCCCACTGCTGTCGCCGCCCATGTGAGGCGCCCACCCCTTCCGTCGAGAACCGCTCCGGACCGTCGAGACCAACGAAGAGGAGCGTAGCAGCGACTCCAACACTCACCGATATTTATGACACTCTCGCGGTGATAGGGTTTTGTGGCACGGCATTGCGCGAGGAATGAGTGGGAAGGGGCCCATGCCCGTCGACCAGGGCCTGACCGCGGACCTGATGCGACTCACCGCGCGCGTCGAGGCGGACCTGGCAGCGCGAGCCTCCGCCGACCCGGCCGGGCTGCGGTGGCGCGCGGAGTACGAGTCCGCCAGGACCCGCGGAGTGACGGCGAGGACCTGGAGCGCCTGGCTGGACGACCAGGTGTCCCGGACCGCGACGGCCTGGGTACTCGTCACCGTGATGATCAGGTTCTGCGAGGACAACGGTCTGCTCGACATCTCCCTCACCGGGGACGCGCCGTCCGGTGACCCCGTGCTCCAGGCCGTCGACCGGTTCCGTGATCACCCCGTCATGGGCATGGTGTTCGGAGACGGGAGCAGCCTCCTGAACGGGATGCGCCCAGGGGCGCGGGCATGCGCCGAACTCCTCGACTTCTGGCACGGCAGGACGCCCGACGGCACGCTCGTACACGACTTCACGGACGCAGCGCGGTCCACGAGCTTCTTGGCGGACCTCCACTCCTCGCTCGACGACGGCGCGCGTCAGTCGTACGGCCAGGTGCCGACACCTCGGTTCGTCGTCGATCTCGTCCACGACCTCACCCTCGAACCGGCCCTCGCCCAACAGGCATCCGACGCGGCGGGGCTGTCCGGCTTCCGGCTCGTGGATCCCGCTTGCGGCTCGGGTGCATTCCTGCTCGGGGCATACGAACGGCTCTTTCGCCGTTGGACCGAGCTCAAGCCGGAGATGAGCCCCTGGCAGCGCGCGGCGCGGGCGCTGAGATCCGTGCACGGATGCGACATCGACCCGTGCGCCGTACTCGTCGCACGCTTCCGTCTGCTGCTGGCCGCGATGAACAGCACGCAGGAGCCGCGCATCGACGACGTTCCGGATCTGCCTCTGGTGGTGGCGGCCGGCGACTCCCTCCTGTACGGCAGTCCGGGTGGGCCGGGCGCACCGATACTCATGGACCTCGGCTCCGCAGCCGACGTCGACGCGTACGCCGATCGCCACGGGCTCCTCGACCGCGCCTCCTATCACGTGGTGACGACCAATCCGCCGTATGTCACGGTCAAGGACAAGGCCCTGTTCGCGGCCTACAGAGACGCCTACGACAGTTGCAGCGGTCCCTACGCGCTTTCGGTCCCCTTCACCGAACTCGCCTTCCGGCTCGCGCGGCCGGGCGCGACGGCGGGCCGGGTCGGCCTGCTGACCTCCAACGCCTTCATGAAGCGCGAGTTCGGACGAAACCTCGTCGAGCGCTTCCTCCCCACAGTCGAGATCTCCCACGTCATCGACACATCCGGGGCCTACATCCCCGGACACGGCACCCCTACGGTCGTCCTCGTGGGCCGCAGCCGGGTGCCCGATCCCAACCTGCCCGTGCATGTCGTCGTCGGCCGTCGAGGCGAGCCCGGGGCACCGGTCGAGCCTGCCGAGGGAGCCGTCTGGCGGTCGCTGCGTCGCCTGGCGTTCGAGCCGCCCAGGGCGACGAGCGAGTGGGCGGAGTCCTACGTCCAGGAGCGCGAGCAGCTCCGCACCTTCCCCTGGACCCTCACCCCGACGGACGCCCGGGAAGCGCTGCGCCGAATGGAAACGGGGAAACGGCTCCGCGACCGCGCGGTCCGCATCGGATACGCAGCCAATACCGGATCCGACGACATCTTCTGCGCCACTGCCGACACCTTCCGGCGCTCCGGGGCCGAGGAGAGCGCGACCGTCCCGGTGCTGACCGGATCCGAGGTGCGCGACTGGTCGGCGGACCCGGCGCTCGTGGCGTTCTTTCCACGGACCGGACGCGACGGGACACCCGTCGACCTCCGCGGACTCCCGGGACACCACCGGCGCCTGTGGCCCTACCGAACGGTGCTGCGCGAACGGCCGGGCACGAAGAAGAAGGCGCCGTGGTACGACTGGCACCAGATCTCGGCCGGCTGGGACACGCACCCTTGGTCGATCGTCTTCCCCTGGGTGGCCACCCACCCTCACTTCACCCTTCTCCGCGGCTCCGCCGTCCCGCTGAATTCCGCGCCGGAGATCAAGCTTTCACCGAGCGAATCGGAGGACTCTCACCTCGGGCTCCTCGGTGCGCTGAACAGCTCGGCCGTCTGCTTCTGGCTCAAGCAGATGAGTCAGAGCAAGGGGCAGCCGCGCGCCGGCCAGCTCCGAGGCGGCGAAGCCTGGGAGAAGATCTATGAGTTCACCTCCACCCGACTTCTCGATCTGCCGCTTCCCGAGGCGTTCCCGCACGCGCAAGCGGCGGAGCTGGACCGGTTGGCGGTCGAGTCGAGGCATGTCCTGACCGACGTAGCCGATCCCGCCACCCACCTCGACGACCGGTTCCTCAGCCGGGCCCGCGAGCGGTGGCAGACCCTCCGGTCTCGGATGGTCGCAGCCCAGGAGGAGCTCGACTGGCAGGTGTACGCCCTGTACGGCCTGGTCGCCGAGGAGGGGCTGACCGCCCAGGGAGACCTTCCGAGTGTCGCCCTGGGCGAGCGAGCGTTCGAGATCGCGCTGGCGAGGCGGGTCGCTACGGGCGAGGAACAGACCGATTGGTTCACCCGCCATACGACGACGCCGGTGACCGACATTCCCAGGCACTGGCCCTCGGCGTACCGGGACCTCGTGGAGCGCCGTGTGTACGCCATCCAGCAGAGCCCTGTGATGGCTCTGCTGGAACAGCCTGAGTACAAGCGTCGCTGGGCCGCTCCGCCCTGGGAGGTCCTGATCCACGGCATCCTCAAGGAGCGTCTGCTCGACCGTTGTGAGTCGTCCCGACTGTGGTACGAGCACACGGTCCAAGGCAGGCGTCCGGTGACTCTGACGGTCCGGAAACTGGCCGAACTGCTCGGCAAGGACGAGGACTTCACCTCCGTGGCGGCGCTCTACTCGCGGTCGTACACGCCGGGAGCGGTCAACGTGAGCGAGGTGTTGCTCGAACTTCTCGCCGATGAGCACGTTCCCCAGGCTGCGCCGCTTCGGTACAAGGCGTCCGGTCTCGACAAACGGCGCCAGTGGGAGGAACTGTGGAAGGCGCAGCGCTGGGACGACAGCCAGGGACACATCGACAGTGAGGTGCCGCACCCGGTCCCGCCGCGCTTCACGTCGGCGGACTTCCTCAGGCCCTCCTACTGGAGACGGCGTGGGAAGTACGACATGCCCAGCGAGCGTTTCGTGTCGTTCGCGTCGTCGGCCTCGCCGCTGTCCCTCACCACGACGATCGGCTGGGCGGGCTGGAGCGCGGATGAGCGTGCCCTGGCCGTACTGGACCTGCTCGACGCCGGCTCCCATGCCCACACGCACCGCCCGGCATCAGCCCTCCCGCTGCTCAGGGCGCTCGTGGACCAACTGCCTCGGATCACAGCGCCCGGTGATGAACCCGCCGCTGACGCGGAAGCGCGAGAGGAGCTTCTTCACCGCCGCTATGCCGAACACCTCACCCGCCTCGGCCTGTCGGCCGAGGAAGTGATGTCGTGGCGGCCTGCCGCGCCGAAAAGAGGCAGACCGCGCAAGGGCGCTTGATCAGTTACAGGAAGCGCCCTTTGTGGAACAGCAGGGGTGCCCGGTCCGGGTCGTCGCCCGTGCCCAGTGCGGTCACCCGGCCGACCACGATCAGGTGGTCGCCGCCCGTGTGCACCGCGTGGACGGCGCAGTCGATCCAGGCGGTGGCACCGGTCAGCCGGGGGGAGCCGGAGACCGGGGCCGCGTCGTACGGCACGCCGGTGAACTTGTCCGCACCGCTCACCGCGAAGGCGCGGCACAGTTCGCCCTGGCCCGCGCCGAGGACGTTGACGCAGAAGACACCGGCGCGGGCGATGCGCGGCCAGGTGGCCGACGTACGGCCGACCATGAAGCAGATCAGGGGCGGGTCGAGGGAGAGGGAGGAGAAGGACTGGCAGGCGAAACCGGCGGGGGAGGGCTCGCCCTCGGCGGCCGGTGCGGTGATCACGGTCACCCCGGTCGCGAAGCTGCCGAGCACGCGCCGGAACTCCGCCGCGTCGACCGGCGCCCGCTCGTCCGCGCGCACGCACCGCAACTCCGGGCGCGGCAGCGCCTCCACCGGCCCCGCCCCGGGAGCCGACCTCAGATAACGGACGGCGGCCGCGGCCGCCCCTGCGTGTCCCATCACCTCTCCATTGAAAGTGACGGGCCGTCAGATGGGAAGGGGCAGGGACCCGGCAGCACCGTCATCGGCCCTGGAAATCGGGGCTTCTGCGCTCCACGAAGGCCCGTACGCCCTCCTGGGCGTCCCGGGTCGTCATGTTGATCTCCTGGGCGGCCGCCTCGGCGGCGAAGGCGGACGCCCGGTCGGTGTCCAGGGACGCGTTGACCAGCTGCTTGGTGAGGGCGAGGGCACGGGTGGGGCCGGCGGCCAGGCGGGCGGCCCAGTCGCGGGCCGTCTTCGGCAGCTCCGCGTCCGGGACGACCCGGTTCACCAGGCCGAGCCGCTCGGCCTCCGGGGCGGAGAGGGCGTCGCCGAAGAACATCAGCTCCTTGGCGCGGTGCGGGCCGACCAGGCGGGGCAGGAGGTAGGCGCCGCCGCCGTCGGGGACCAGGCCGCGGCGGACGAACACCTCGATGAAACGGGCCGATTCGGCGGCCAGGACCAGGTCGCAGGCGAGCGCGAGGTGGACGCCGAGACCGGCGGCGGTGCCGTTGACCGCCGCGATCACCGGCTTCTCGCAGTCGAGGACGGCGGCGACGAGCCGCTGGGCACCGAGCCGGATGGTCCGGGCCACGTCGCCGGGCACGCGTTCGGCGGAGGCGCCGGGGGTGCCGTCGGCCGTGCTGCCGCTGCCGCGGAGGTCGGCGCCCGCGCAGAAGCCGCGGCCGGTGCCCGTGATGACCACCGCGCCGATCCCCGGGTCCGCGGAGGCCTCGCCGAGGAGGCGGATGACGTGCTCGCGCTGGTCGGGGGTGAGGGCGTTGAGGGCGTCGGGGCGGTCGAGGGTGAGGTGTGCGACCCGCTCCGCCGTCACGTACCGGACGGTGTCCATCAGCGGCACACCGCCAGCGCGTCCAGCGCCACCGCGCCCTGGCCCTGCTCCAGCACCATCAGCGGGTTGATGTCGAGTTCGGCGAGCTGGCCGCCGAGTTCCAGCGCCATCCGCTGCACCCGCAGGACCACTTCGACGAGCGCGTCCAGATCGGCCGGCGGCCGGCCCCGGACCCCGTCCAGCAGGGCCCGCCCGCGCAGCTCCGCGAGCATGTCCCGGGCCTGGTCCTCGCCGAACGGCGGCACCCGTACGGCCGCGTCGTGCAGGACCTCGACCAGGACCCCGCCGAGCCCCACGGTCACGGTCGGCCCGAAGAGGTCGTCGTGGGTGACCCCGACGACCATCTCCACGCCCCGCTCCACCATCTGGCAGACCAGCACGCCGTCCAGGGCGACCCCCTCGTACCGCGCGATGTCCGTCAACTCGCGGTACGCGTCCCGTACCTGGCTGGCCGAGGTCAGCCCGATCTTCACCAGGCCCAGCTCCGTCTTGTGGGCGATCTGGCCGCCGGACGCCTTCATCACCACCGGGTAGCCGACCAGCCCGGCCGCGCGCACGGCCGCCGCCGCGCTGGTCACCAGCTGCTCGCGGGGCACCCGGATGCCGTACGCGCGCAGCAGCTGCTTCGCCGCGTGCTCGCTCAGCTGCTGCCCGGGACGCATCAGCGCGAGCGCCTTGCGGTAGGAGGGCGAGGGGGTGCGCGGGGCCTCGTCGAAGGGGGAGCGGTAGGTGCTCACGAAGCGGTGGTGGTCGAGGTAGGCGCGGACGGCGGTGAGGCAGTTGCCGACCGTGCGGAAGGTGGCCACCCGGGAGGAGCCGAGCAGGACCTCGCGGTAGGCGGCCTCGGTGCCGACCGGGGAGCCCCACACCACGCACACCAGCTTGTCGGTCGCCTCGGCCGCGTCGACCAGGTCCTGGACGAGCTTGTCGCTGAGCGGCGGGAAGGGCCCGGTGATCGGGCAGACCAGCACCCCGACCTCCGGGTCGGCGAGGATCGCGTCGATGATCTTCCGGCCGCGCCAGTCGCCCACCGGGTGCCCCCCGTTGTCGACCGGGTTGGCCACGCTCAGGTACTCCGGTATCCACTGGTGCAGCTCGGCCTGCCGCGCCTGCGACAGCACCGGGAGCCGCAGCCCCGCCCCGGAGGCCAGGTCGGCGACGTGTGCGCCCGTACCGCCCGAGATCGAGTAGACGACCACCCCGTCGGCCAGCGGTGCCCGGGCCCGGGCCAGCAGGGCGGCGGTGTCCTGGAGTTCGTCGAGGCCGTCGACGCGGATCACCCCGTACTGCCGCAGCGCCGCGTCGACCACGTCGTCCGCGCCGGTCAGCTTGCCGGTGTGGGAGGCGGCGGTGCGGGCACCGGCCTCGGTGCGGCCGACCTTCACGGCGACCACGGGCACCTGGCGGCGGGCCGCGCGGTCGGCGGCGAGCAGGAAGGCGCGGCCGTCCTTGAGGCCCTCGACGTAACAGGCGATGGCGCCGACCTCGGGGCGCTCGGCGAAGTAGGAGATGAAGTCGGCGGTCTCCAGGTCGGCCTCGTTGCCGGTCGGCGCCCAGTGGGAGAGCCGGATGCCGAGTTCCTGCGCGGCGAAGACCGGCCTCCCCTGGTGTCCCGACTGGGTGATCAGCGCGATCGCCGGGCCGTCCAGGTCGTCGCGGAACCGCTCGAAGGCGTTCAGGTTGGTGTTCGGGCCGAGCAGCCGGAGCCCGGACCGCCGTACGGCCGCCGCCAGGCGGGTCTGGGCCGCCGCGCCCTCCTCGCCGGTCTCCGCGAACCCGGAGGCGAAGGCCACGGCGAACTTCACCTTGGCCTCGGCGAGTTCCTCGATCACCGGCAGCGGGTCGGCGACCAGGAGGACGGCGAGGTCGACCTGCTCGGGCAGGCCGGCGACGGAGGGCACGCAGGGGATGCCGAAGACCGAGGGCCGGGTCGGATGCACCGGGTGCACCCGGGCCCCGACCCGCCCGGCCCAGTCGAGCAGCTGCCGGGTGATGCCGGTGTTGGGCCGCCCCTCGGCGTCCGAGGCGCCGATCACGGCGACGGACTCGGGGCGGAAGAACCTGTCCAGATCCGGTACGTCCGCATACAGCGGCCGTCCGCTGACGTCCAGCTCCTCCGTGTCGGCCGTGCGGCCGTGGACGGCCGGCCCGGGACGCTGCTCACCGCAGGCGATGACCCGGGCCCGGCGGGAGTCGGTGGTGAGGGTGCCGTGGGTTGATCCAAGCATCGTTCCGCCCGCTCCTGTGTGACAGCACAATTAACTGACGCAGTGTCAGATTACTGAACTGACACTGCGTCAGGAACTGGTCTGCACGCAAAGTTGGAGCAGGAAGTTGAAGCCGGAAGTTGCCACCGGGGGTTCCCCGGAGGTTGCGCCGGGAGTGCTCCGCCGGCTCACCCGAGGGCGGCCAGCACCTCCTTCGCCACCCGCTCGCCCGACCGCACCGCCCCGTCCATGAACCCGGTCCAGAACGTCGACGTCTCCGTCCCGGCCCAGTGGATGCCGCCCGCCGGCCGGCGCAGCGCGGCCCCGTACTGGGTCAGCACACCCGGCGTTGCGTAGGCCACCGGGCCGCCCCGCGAGAAGCCCTCATTGTCCCAGCGCTGCAGCACGAAGGAAGTGGGTGATGTGGCCTTGTCGCAGAAGTAGTTGGCGTAGTCGGCCAGAACGGCGGCCTTGACGTCGGCCTCGCTCGCCGCGTCGTACGCCCGCATCTCGTCGGCCTCGATGAAGCCCATCAGGGCGCCGTAGGAGGCGTCCGGCGGGGAGTTGTCGAAGGTCGAGCGGACCACGCCGGAGTCGCTGACCGCCTGGCCGTTGAGGCCGTCGGCCCGCCAGAACGGGGTGTCGTAGACGGCGATGGCCTTGCCGATCGAGCCCATCGGCATCCGCTGGGTGAGCTGGTCGCGGGCGGCCGGGAGGAGCGGGTCGTAGCTGATCCGGGCGGCGAGCGGGGGCGGCAGGGCGACGACGACGCGGGTCGCGTTGACCGTGATGCCGTCCGCCGTGACGACGTACGTGCTGCCGGACCTGACGATGGACCGCACCGGCGCGCTCAGTACCACCCGGTCGCCGAGGGTTGCGGCGAGCTTGATCGGGACCTGCTGGGAACCGCCGACGAAGCGGGACTCCTGGGCGCCGCCGGCGGTGTCGGTGAGGCGTTCCAGGGTGCCGGCGTCGGACTCGTCGCCGGCTGCGGCGATGTAGTAGAGGACGTAGAGCAGGGAGAGTTCACGGGGCTGGGCCGAGAAGATCGACGTGCAGGCCAGGTCCAGCAGGAACTTGGCGGAGGGCACGATCGCGTTGGCGTTCAGCCAGCTCTCGAAGGTCTGCTTGTCCCACTCGGCGGCCTTGGCGGCCGTCCAGGGCGCGTCCACCGGGACCTGCGCGGCCATGCTGTCCAGCTCCGACTGCACGATCGCCGCGTTGGCGAGACCGGCCGCGTCCACCGGCGGGACCGAGCCGAGCAGGCCGCTGGTGTCGTACGGGGTGCGCTTGCCGTCCTTGTAGAGGAGGTTGTTCCCCGTGTTGTAGGTGGTGAAGGTGGCCACGCCCAGGGAGTCGGCGAGGGCCTTGATGCGGTTCTGGGTGGGGCCGATGAACTCGCCGCCGCCCTCGGTGAAGCCGCCGTTCGCCAGCTTCAGGTTCACCACCCGGCCGCCGACCCGGTCCCGGGCCTCCAGGACGGCAACCGTCCTGCCGCCGGCCACCAGGTCGCGGGCCGCGGTGAGCCCGGCGATGCCGCCGCCGACGATCGCGACGTCGACGGTCCGGGAGGCGGCGGCCGAGGCCGTGCCCGCGGAGACCGCGGTGAGGCCGACGGTCCCGGCGGCGGCACCGCCGAGGAGGGAACGGCGGGAGAGCCGGGGGGAGGTCCTGGGGGAGCGCTGTCTTTCACGTGCCACGTGCGTCCTCCGTCATGAGCGAGAGGGGTGGAGCCGGAAAGTTGAGCAGGGCTCACATTCTGGTCCCGGGCACGCGCGTGATGCTACCGCCGGTAACAAACGGCTCCCGTCGCATGCGTCACATGTGCAACAGGGTTGATACGTAGGGAGGTTGAGGTCTCCTATGCCCTTCGAGGGGGTGCGGCCTACGCCACCCGGCGACGCTTGGCGACCGCCTTCGCGATCTTCTCCGCGTCGATGGCCATCTCGCGGAACATGCCGCTGATCGGGTTGGTGTAACCGGTGAAGTAGAGGCCGGGGGCGTTCTTCGGGGTGCGGGCGCCGTGGGCGACGGGGCGGCCGCGGTCGTCGAGGACGTCCAGGTGGCCGACCAGGCCCTCCAGGGCCCGGACGTATCCGGTCGCGGCGATCACCGCGTCGGGGGAGACGCGGGTGCCGTCGGCGAGCAGGACCTTGCCGTCCTCGAAACCGTCGACCGCGGCCACGATCTCGACCTTCCCCCGCCGCACCGCGTCGATGAGGCCCACGTCCAGGATCGGGATGGAGCCCTGCTTCACCCGGCTGTAGAGGCCGCTGTCGGGGCGGGGCAGGCCGTGCGCGGCCAGGTCGGGCACGCTGACCTTGGCCATCGTGCGGGCCAGCCGGTCGACGAGGGCCGTCGGCAGCCGTCGTACCAGGACGGAGTTGTACTGCGCGGCCCAGCCGGCGGTGGAGCGGCGCATGATGTGCGGGACCGTGCGGACGGCCAGCCGTACCCGCGAGGCGCCGCCCTCGGTCAGGTCGACGGCGATCTCGGCGCCGGTGTTGCCGGGGCCGACGACGAGGACGTCCCGGCCGGCGAAGGGCTCGGCGTTGCGGTACGCGCCGGCGTGCAGGAACTCGCCGCCGAAGCCGTCCCGGCCCGGCCAGTCGGGGATGCGCGGGGTGTGGTTGAAGCCGGTGGCGACCACCACCGCGGAACCGGTCAGCTCCCGCCCGCCGGAGGCGTGCAGCAGCCAGCCGTCGCCGTCGGCGGAGCGTTCGACGCGGGAGACCTCGACGCCGGTGACGATCTCCAACTCGTGGTGCTCGGCGTACTTCTCCAGGTAGCGCACCACGTCGTCGCGGGAGACCCAGCGGCCGAAGCGGCGCGGCATGGGCAGCCCGGGGAGCGCGGACAGCCGCCGGGTGGTGTGGAGGCGGAGCCGGTCGTAGTGACGGCGCCAGGACGCGCCGACGTCGTCGGACTTCTCCAGGATCACGGCGCGGATGCCCCGGGTTCGCAGCGCGTACGCGACGGCGAGACCTCCGGGGCCGGCGCCGATGACGTAGACGGGCGAAACGGTGGGGGAAAACACGGCCATGAGCGGGAGCGTAATCACGCCCCACGTTGATGGGTCTCGGTCAAGACCGGAATTGGTTGCGGATTGATCACACCCGTAGGAGAAGTGGGTGGGACTTGTGACGTAGCCCACCTCATCTGGCGGAAAACCGGCCGGAAACCGGTCCGAAAAGTGAAAGGCCCGTGACATCGGGCCCCGGTGCGCTGGGGCCCGACGTCACGGGTGGGCGGTGTCCTTAGACAGACGGGAAAAAGGACACCGCGTTCGGGGAGGCTATCGCGGCTTCAAGAGGGCCATCACGATTGTGAGAGCTTCTTACTTCCGCGGTGGCCTGTTAATTCCGCTTGCCCTTCTTGCCCTTGCCATAGCTCGTCACCGTGCCGATCCAGGTGATGAAGTCGCCCGGGTCGGTGTTGGCGCCGTGCCCCTCGTCCCAGTAGTACAGGTGGTTCACGTCGTCGCCGAGGTTGTCCAGGCGGGCCGCCAGGTTCGCGGAGATGACGTGCGAGGTGTCGGAGTCGCTGGTGCCCAGGCGGATCCACCAGTGCTTGGAACGGCGGTCGTTGACCTTCTCCACCAGGTGGTACATCGGGTTCATCAGGTTCAGCTTCTCGGGGACGTCGGCGGCGACCCGCTTGGTGCTGAGGCCGGTGGAGTCATTCTTCGCGCCGTACGCCGTGAAGTGGCGGGTCTCGGTCGTACCCGCTCCGAATTCATTGTTCTCGCCGGCCGACAGGTCGAAGGCGTCGAAGGCCGGGGTGTCCTTCTTGCGGGCGCCGACGTGGGTGAGGAAGTCGTCCCACGCGAAGGCGGCCCTGCCGCCGGACCAGGTGATGAAGGTGTTCTTGGCCAGGTACGTCTCGCGGTCCGAGTCCGAGAGCGCGGCGAGGTACCTGGTGGCCGACGGCTGGAGGTACTGCTCGACCAGGTAGTCGTCGTAGTTGCGGGCGGTCAGCGGGCCGAAGCCGGCCAGACCGCGCAGCTTCAGGCCTGCCTGGTACTCGGCGAACTGGGCCTTCAGGTCCTTGGAGACGGACTGGTCGACCTGCTTGCCGGTGGCGAGGTCGTTGGTGCCCCAGTTCCACTCGTAGGCGCCGTCGGCGTGCTCCAGATCGGTGATCGGGCACCAGGCGCCGACCGCGAAGACCGCGTCCGAGGCGTCGGCCGCGCCGAGCTCCTCCAGGTACTTGTCGTAGACCGGGCTGTCGCCCGACGCGCCGAGCAGCGAGGACAGGGCGCCGCCCGCGCTCGTACCGGCGGAGACGATCCGCTCGGTGTCGCCGGGGATCAGGCCCTGGTTCGCCTTGATGTACCGGACGGCGGCCTTGAGGTCGACGATCGCCGCGGGGGCGGTGCCGTAGTACTCGCCGTCGGAGTTCTTGAGGGTACGGCCGCGGGCGCCGGGCTCGATCACGACGTACCCGGCGGCCAGCGCGAGCAGCTGGTTGCCGGCGGTGGCGCCGCCGGTGGTGTTGGTGTTGGCGTTCGCGTTGGGGGCCGCGCTGGTGGAGGAGCTGGGCGCCGCGCTCGGGGCCGCGCCGCCGCCCATCGCCGAACCGCCGCCGCCGACCGCGGTGGCGTCCGCGACGGAGGAGGGCATGTAGCCGCCGATCGAGTTGGCGAGCAGGATCGGGGCGTTCGCCGGGTCGACCGCCGTGCCGTCGATCTCGACCGGGGCGCTGACGATCAGGGACTGGTAGGTGGCGTCCACCGGGTTGGCGACGTAGGTGATCGCCTTCCAGAAGTGGTATGTCACATTGTGCTCGGTGCCCTCGGTGTCCGTGATCGTCGTCGTCAGCTTCGCATAGGCGTCCGCGTCGAACTTGAGGGAGTCCGAGGACGAGGAGGACTTGCTCGACGCCTGCGCGCTGAGGGCGATACCGCCGACTGCCGCGACACCGGCCGTGGCGCCGATCCCCATGACCACGGTCCTGCGCTTCACTGCCCTGTGCTTCACCTTGCTGCTCCTCGTATCCGGGCTCCTTGGCCTTGCGGCTGCGAACGTAATCTCGCGCCGACAAAATCGTCAACAATTTGCCGGGATCTCATGGGGGACCCATAGAGCCATGGGAAATGCACAGGCTTTCCTCACCCGGGCCTAGGCTGCGCTTCGGGTTCTGACGTAACGTCAGATTCATGGATGCGACGAGTTCCGACGGGATACGCGCACAGCCCCCGCGATACGACCGCCCCGAACCGGACGCCTTCACCCGCCCCTACTGGGAGGCGGCGGCCGAGGGCCGGCTCCTGCTCCGCCGCTGCGGCTCCTGCGGCCGGGCCCACCACTACCCCCGGGAGTTCTGCCCGAACTGCTGGAGCGAGGACGTCACCTGGGAGCGGGCGACCGGCCGCGCGACCCTCTACACCTGGTCCGTGGTCCACCGAAACGACCTCCCGCCGTTCGGCGACCGCGTCCCGTACGTGGCCGCCGTGGTCGACCTCGCGGAGGGCCCGCGCATGATGACGGAGCTGGTGACCGCCGACCCCGAGACCATGCGCGCCGGACTGGAACTGGAGGTCGCCTTCCGGGAGGGGGCCCCGGTGTTCCGCCCGGCACCGACGCACTGAGCCGGGCCGGCCCCACGCAGAGAAACCCCACCGGACCGCTGCCCGGTGATGCACGGAACCCCGCCGGCAGGCCGCCGGGCGATGCACGGAAACCCGCTGGGCCCTCGCCCGGCGCGCACGTTTCAATGGGCCCATGGCCCTCACCGACGAACAGCCCGCCGCCCACCGCACCGACCCCACCCCGCACGGTCACGGTCTGCGGCTCGGCCGCTGGGATCCGGACGCGGAGGCGCAGGTCGAGGCGTGGCTACGGGCCCGTAGCGACCCGGACTTCCGGCGCTGGAACACCCCGCTCACCCTGGTGACCGACCTCGCGGGTGCCCGCGCCGTCCTGCGCAGGCAGGCGGCGGACGACACGTGCGAGCCGTTCCGGATCACGGACGCGGAGAGCGGTACGACCCTCGGCCACGTCGGCGTCAACATGATCGACCGGACGTTCCGGACGGCCCGGGTCGGCTACTGGGTGCTCCCCGAGGCGCGGGGCCGCCGGGTCGCCACCCACGCCCTGGCCCTGGCGGCGGAGTGGGCCTTCGCCGAACTGGACCTCCACCGCCTTGAGCTGGGGCACGCCCTCGGCCACGACGCGTCCTGCCGCATAGCCCGGTCATGCGGTTTCGCCTACGAGGGGACACTGCGCGGCGCGATGTTCGAGGCCGGCCGCAAGGACGCCTTCCGCGACGTACACCTGCACGCCCGCCTCGCGACGGACCCCGGAACCCCCCTGGAAGCCTAGATCGAATCCCAGGGAACCTCGGCCCAGGCGGCGCGCAGCGCGTCGGTCAGGACGGCACCGTCGCCGGGGAAGGGCACGTCGTCGATGCCGGCGAGCGGCTGGGCGGGGCAGTGGGAGTAGGCCGCCGCTCCGGCGCGCAGCGAAGGCAGGTCGTCGGTGGTGAGGCGACGGGTCGACCACGGCACACCGGCCTTCGCCGCCCCGCCCTGCAGCAGCTGCATGGTGATGCCGGGCAGTACCGGGGCCTCGGGCCACACGACCTGCTCCCCGTCCCAGAACGCGACGTTCCAGATCGAGCCCTCGCGCAGGTACCCGTCCCGGCCCACGAACAGGGCGTCGTCGAACCCCGCCTCCCGGGCCCGGCGCCGCTGGTACGTCAGCCCCATGGTCGCCAGGTGCTTGAGGTGCGGCAGCTCCCGCTCGTAGACGACGGTGCGCACCCGCAGGGCCGGGCCCGGTGTGTCGGCCACGGGGGCGGTGACCGACACCATGACGTCCGGCGCCGACGGCTCCTGCGCACCGGGGACGACCGCCACCCGGACCGACGCGGCACGCTCCCCGCGCACCGCGTGCCGGATGAACTCCCGGAGCCGGTCCGGGTCGCCGTCGGTCACGCCGAAGAGCTCACGGGAGGCCCCCTCCAGCCGCCCCAGATGCAGCTCCAGACCGCGCACGGCCCCGTCCCGCACCTGCATGGAGGTGAAGTGCCCGTAGTTCCGCGTCGCCACCCGGTGCAGGTCCTCGACGTCTGCCCGCCGGCCATTGATCTCCACGTTCGGCACCGCGCCATGCTGCCACAGGCGCCCTAATTCAGGTGCCCGGTACGGCGTTCGGACGGGATCATCGACCATGGCTCCCGAAAGAGGCACATCCGACTGGTACTTCACCTCCGATGTCGACGAATTCCTCGCCCACGCACAGGACTTCCTCCGCTCCCGCCCGGACCTGCACACCATTCCCCTCACCGTGACCGAGCAGCTCCGGCGGCGCGGACCGCGGGCCTACGGCGACCAGCCGCCGTTCTTCGGCCACCTGGCCCGGAGCGACGGCAGCGTGGCCGCCGCGCTGCTCCACACACCTCCGTACGCCCTGCACACCACCCCGCTCACGGCCGACGAGACCGCGGGGCTGGTCGACCGCCTCCTCGCGCTCGGCCACCCGGTGCCCGGGTTCTCCGCCGAGCGTGCCATGGCGGAAGCGTTCGCGGCGGAGTGGGAACGGCGGACGGGGGCGCCGGGAGAGCTGCGGGAGTCGCTGCGCCTCTACCGGCTGGCCGAGCCGAAGGCCCCCTCCCCGGCGCCGGAGGGCCGGGCGCGGGTCGCCGGCGCGTCCGACCGGGACCTGCTGATCCGTTGGTACGAGGGGTTCGTGGCCGACGCGGGCACGCGGGAGGGCCGGGACGGCGCGGACTGGGCCGACTTCCGGCTCTCCTACGACGGCGTCACCCTCTGGGAGACCCCCGACGGCACCCCCGTCTCCATGGCGGGCGTGACCCTGGCCGTCGCCGGCCAGGTCCGGGTCGCGCCCGTCTACACCCCGCCGGAACTGCGCGGCCGCGGCTACGCCGGCGCGGTGACGGCGGAGGTCAGCCGGGCGGCGCTGGCCGCGGGGGCCGCCGAGGTCCTGCTCTTCGCGGACCTCGCGAACCCGACGAGCAACGCGCTCTACCAGCGGATCGGCTATCGGCAGGTGGCCGACTGGGCGGTGTACGACCTCGCGGAGAAGGCGCCGTGAGGACGGCCGCTCAGGGCCACAGCAGTTGCTTCTGCCACCCGCCGTCCTCCTCCGCGACGTACCGGAGCCGGACGTGCCGCCGGTCCGGGTCGCCCTGGAAGAACTCCGCCTCCTGCGGGCGCAGGCGGTAGAGGGTCCAGGTCGGGGAGGGCGCGGCCGGGTCGGTACGGGCGCGTTCCCAGGCCGCCTCCGACTCCTCCCGCAACTCCTCCAGCGAGGACAGGAGCCCGCTCTGGCGGCCGGTGAGCGCCGCCGCCAGGGCGCCCGTCGAGCGGGCGTGCAGGTCGGCCTGGCTCTCCTCGGACGGGGCCGCGGTGACGGGGCCCCGGAGCCGGACCTGGCGGCCCAGCACCGGCCAGTAGAAGGCCAGGGCCGCGTACGGGCGGGCGGCCAGCTGATGCCCTTTGCGGCTGGTCACGTGGGATGCGAAGGACCAGCCGTGCGCGTCCGCGCCGTGCAGCATCACGATCCTCACGTCCGCCCGGCCCGCCTCGTCCGACGTCGCCAGCGACACGGTGTGCGGCTCCGGCTGCCCGGCCGCCACCGCCTCCTCGAACCACGTGGCGAAGAGGGGGAGCGGGGCGTCGGGCGCCGAGTCCGGGTCGAACGGCCGTAGCTCCGTGGTCCCGGGGGACCAGACGCGGAGCGACTTCAGGAGCGCGTGAAGATCCGTTGCTGCCATGTGCCGAGTATCACTCGGTACCTCCCGCAGCCGTGCCATCAGCCACCTCGTGCGGCCGCCGGGCGGCCCTGCGGCCGAACACCGGGGCACAACCGAGCAAACCGCTGCGAACATCTGTGCCCCGCCTCCACACTGTCCGGCATGAGGGGACCGAAGACCGTGAAAGTGGCCGTACGCCATGTAAACGGCGATGTCGGACGGCGCAGGACGCGGGCCGTGACCTGGGCCGCCCGCGACTTCCGGCTGGTCCGGCCGGCCGAGGGCCGGGACCGGGTCGAGCTGGAGTGCCCCGTCTGTACGGCGTCCGTCCTCGCCGAGGTCGCCGACCACGCGCGCACCCGGCGGGTGCGGAACGTCTGGGCGGCCGTGTCGGTGGTCTTCCTCCTCGTCACCGTCGCCGCCCTCTCCTACGCCGTCCACGAGGGCGGCAGGGCCCTGCCGGCGGGGCAGTCCCTGCCGGTCCTCTTCCCGGCCAGCGTGATCGTCGCCTTCGCCGGGCTCGTCATGACGCCCACGGCGTGGGTGCGCGGCCGCCGCCACATCGGCGTCGCCCTCCTCGACGGCCCCGCGCCGCGCCGCGGCCACCGCATCGTGCCGGCCCGCGGTTGAGCGCTCTGCTGGAAGTGCCGCGATGTGCCGTCTGCCGACTGCCGACTGCCGACTGCCGACTGCCGACTGTCGACCGCGGCGCCGTCGTGGCTGGTCGCGCAGTTCCTCCCCCAGCCTTCGGCCGGGGGTACCCCCAGCGCCCCTTTGGGGCGCTGCATCAGTGCCGGGCGAACTGGACCCCGGTCCGCTGCACCACGTCCGGGCGTACGGCGAGGGCCGGCACCGTGAGCTGTTCCCCGTAGATGTCGGTGAGGCGGATCTCGGCGCCGCAGCCGGTGCCCTGCTCGGAGAGGAAGTAGTTGTAGTCGGTGCGGGTCAGCGCCAGCCAGCCGGCGCTCGTGTGCACTTCCAGGCGGGCCAGCGGGTTGCGGTGGCCGATCGCCTGGATGCCGCACCAGTACTGGGTGGAACCGGTCTTGTAGCGGATCGACACCGTGTCGGAGGTGGCCGGGCTCAGCAGGCTCCAGGTGATCGTGATCCGGCCCGCCGACAGGGGTGCCAGCTTCGCGAACGCCTGTCGGCTGAGGTCGAGTTGGCCGACCGCGCAGGGCGCCGGGCACTCGTTGGTGATCCGTACGGTGATGGACGCACCGCTCGCCGCGCGGACGGAGACGTACGCCCCGCAGGCCTTCGCCGTCTCGTAGTCGGCGGTGTTCATCGCCGCGGTCATCACGTCGGAGGTCGGGCCGTAGGAGCAGGCGCCGTCGCCGTTGCCGACGTCGTAGGAGGTGGCGACCCCCTGGTAGGAGGTGCCGGGGCGGATCCGGCCGGCCGCGGGGGCCGTGGTGGACGGGGTGCGGGCGGTGCCGGTCGCCGAGTGCTCGGCCGAGGCGGCGGCCCGGGTGGCGGTCGGGGTCGCCGACGCGGACGCCGACGGGGTGGTCCGCCCGCTCGCCGACGGCTTCGGTGACGTGGCCGACGGCTTCGGTGACGTCGGCGTGGCCGTGTCCGCCGACGAGCTCGGCACGGCCTCGGACGCGGACACCGCCCGGTCCTGCCCGGCGGCGCCGGCCGCGGCGCCGGGGCGGAAGGCCACGACCAGGGTCGCGACCAGGGCGACGACGGCCACGGCGGCCACCGCGACCAACGGACCGCGCACCGGGCGCCATTCGAAGTCCCGGTCCGGCTGCGGGCGGCGGCGATGTGAGGAGGAGGCCACGGAGGGATCCTTACGCGATTCGGCGGTGCACGTCCTTCGAACATCGAAGCTTCCGGTACGACAGTTGCCGCCGGGGCCCGGGAGGTTGCCGCCGTCCCGCGGATTTCCGCAGCCGCTCGCGAAGCCCGGGTCACCCCCGCCCCAGCACCACCGTCCCCGACGAGCAGAACCAGCCGCCCGTCCCCGACGCCACCCCCAGCTCCGGCAGCCCCCCGTCGGCCCGCCGCACCTGCCGCTCCCCGGCCTCCCCGCGCAGCTGCCGTACCGCCTCCACCAGGAGGAACAGCCCCCGCATGCCCGGGTGCTGGGCCGACAGGCCGCCGCCGTCCGTGTTCACCGGGAGCTCCCCGCCCGCGACCCGCAGCCGCCCCTTCTCCACGAACGCACCGCCCTCGCCCTTCGCGCAGAAGCCGAGGTCCTCCAGGGTGACGAGGGTCATGTAGGTGAACGCGTCGTAGATCTCCGCGAAGTCGATGTCGGCGGGCGTGACTCCCGCCCGCCGGAAGGCCAGCCGCCCGCTCACCGCCGCCGGGGACACCGTGAAGTCCTCCCACTCCGACATCGTGGCGTGGGAGAGGCACTCGCCCGTGCCGAGGACCCACACCGGGGCGGTGCGGCAGTCCCGTACGTACTCCTCGGCCGCCAGCAGGACCGCCGCGCCGCCGTCCGAGCGGATGCAGCAGTGCAGTTTGGTGAAGGGGTCGGCGATCATCGGTCCTGAGAGGACCTCGTCGACGGTGACGGGGGTGCGGAACATCGCCTCCGGGTTCAGCGCCGCGTTCGCCCGTGCCTGGACCGCGACCTCGGCCAGCTGCTCGATGGTGGTGCCGTGTTCGATCATGTGGCGGCGGGCGGCCATCGCGTACTTGGCGATGAGGGTGTGGCCGTAGGGGACCTCGAACTGCAGGGGGCCGCGGGCGCCGAAGGAGAGGTTCCCGGTCCGCCGTCCCGCCCGGATGTCGGCGCGGGCCGTCGAGCCGTACACCAGCAGGACCGCGTTGGCGTGGCCGGCGGCTATCGCGTCCGCCGCGTGGGCCGCCATGACCTCCCAGGTCGAGCCGCCGACGGAGGTGGAGTCGGCCCAGGCGGGGCGCAGGCCCAGGTACTCGGCCACCTCCACCGGCGCCAGGGTGCCCAGGCCCGCCGACGCGAAACCGTCCACCACCTCCCGGCCGAGGCCCGCGTCGGCCAGCGCACGGCGGGCCGCCTGGGCGTGCAGGGCGTAGGGGGTGGCCTCGTCCACCCGGCCGCAGTCGGACAGGGCCACGCCGACCACGGCGACCTTGCGGGGTCCAGTCATGAATCTGACGGTACATCAGATCCGCTGGACTCCGCCCCTGTGCATCTGCAGCCGACGCCCCTAGCATGACGGGCCGTCAGATCGTCAGGAGGTCCGGTCATGGACGCCCGCTTCACCGACGAGCAGGACGAGATCCGGCGCGCCCTGCGTGAACTGCTCCACAAACGCTGCGGTACGGAGGACGTGCGGGCCGCCGTCGACAGGGCGGAGGGGTACGACCCCGGCCTGTGGACCGCCCTCGGCGAACAACTCGGCCTGCCCGGCCTCGCCCTGCCCGAGGCGTACGGCGGCGCCGGCTGCACCCGCACCGAAGTCGCCCTGGCCGCCGAGGAGCTGGGGCGGGCCCTGGCCCCCACCCCGTTCCTCGCCACCGCCGTCCTCGCCGCCCCGCTGCTGCTCGCCCTCGGCACCGACGCCCAGCGCGCCGAGCTGCTCCCGAGGATCGCCGACGGCGGCCTCACCGCCGCCCTCGCCGTCCCCGGCACCCGGCTCGGCACCGCCCTCGCGCTCACCGGCCCGGGCGCCGCCGACTGGGCGGGCGGCGGCCGGGCCGGAGGTGTCCAGGCGCGGCGCGCGGCGGGCCGGTGGCGGCTGTACGGGGAGGCCGACCAGGTGCTGGACGGGCACCGCGCCGGTCTGCTGCTCGTGCCCGCGCACACCGGGGGGTACGCCCGCTCGCGCGTCCTCCTCTTCCTGGCGGCGGGGGACACCGCCGGGGTCGTACGGACCCGGCGGACCGGCCTCGACGCCACCCGCAGCCAGGGCCGCATCCAACTGCGCGATGTGCAGGCCGAGTTGCTCGGTTCCGATGAGGACACCGACGTCCGGGCCGCCCTCGCCGGCCTCGGCGACTTCGCGGCCGCCGTGCTCGCGGCCGAGGCCGTGGGGGCCGCCGACCGGGCGCTGGAGCGCACCGTGGAGTACGTGAAGCAGCGGGAGCAGTTCGGGCGGCCGATCGGGTCGTTCCAGGCGGTCAAGCACCGGCTGGCCGACGTGTACGTGGCGGTGCGGGCGGCCCGGTCGGCGGCCTACTACGCGGCCTGGGCGACCGTGCACGGAGAACAAGTGGGCGGGCTGGCGCTCGCGCAGGCGCTGGAGGCGCTGCGGACCGCCGCCGGGGAGGGCATCCAGCTGCACGGCGGGATCGGGTTCACCTGGGAGCACGAGGCGCATCTGTACTTCAAGCGGGCCGCCGGGGACGAGCTGCTGTTCGGGCCGGGGCACCGGCTGCGCGCGCACGCGGCCGAGGCGGCCGGGCTGTTCGCGGGACGGGAGGTGGCGGTGTGATCGGCGAACGGCTGGTACAGAAGGTGTCCGCCACCCGGGGGTTCGCCAAGGTGGCCCCGCACGTGGTCCCGGCCCTGGACCGGGCCGTGCACCGGCTCAGCCGCGGCCGGGTGCTGCTCAGCGCCCAGCTGCTGCCCGGCGTGATCCTCACCTCCACCGGCGCGCGCAGCGGGCAGCCCCGCCGTACGCCGCTGGCGTGCATGCCCGACGGTGACGGCTGGTTCCTCGTGGGGTCCAACTTCGGGCGCACCGGGCACCCCGCCTGGACGTACAACCTCCTCGGCCGCCCCGACGCCGACATCAGCTGGAAGGGCCGGGACATCCCGGTCACCGCCCGGCTGCTGGAGGGGGCCGAACGGGCGGAGGCCTGGCGGCTGCTGCTGGTGTTCTGGCCGCCGTACGCCGCCTACCAGGAGCGGGTGGACCGCGAGATCCGGATCTTCCGGCTGACCCCGAGGTAGCCGCGGGCAAAGCGCCCCCTGAGGGGCGCGGGGCTGTGCCTGTATGCGGCTCCGCCGCGTGGGCGCGACCGGCCCCCACGCACCCGCAGTCGGACCGCTACCGGCCGCTGCACCTTCGATGCCCGCGAGGTCAAGGGCCTCACCGCCCCGGACCGCCGCTGACGGCCGGGGAGCGGCTACAGCAGCCGTTCCCCCAGCAGCAGCGCCCCGATGCCGAGCATCGCCGCCCCCGAGGTCCGGGTCACCGCGCGGGCGGCCCGGGGCCGGGCGGCGAGCAGGGTGCGGGAGAGGGCGCCGACGGCCAGGTAGACCGCGGCACACGCGGCCATGTGCAGGGCGCCGAGTACGGCGGTCTGGGCGGCCACCGGGGCATGGCCGCCCTTCGTGACCAGGAACTGGGGGAGCACGGAGAGGTAGAGCAGCAGCGCCTTGGGGTTCAGTCCGCTGATCGCGGCGCCCCGCCAGAAGCCCTGCGGCCCCGCCTCCCCTTCCTGCGGCACCATCGGGCGGCGCAGGACGCCCCAGCCCAGCCACAGCAGGTATCCGGCGCCGGCCACGGTCAGCGCCGTGAGCAGCTGCGGCGACCGGGCCACCAGCACCGCGAGCCCCGCGACCGCCAGCGCGGTGTGCAGCGCGTACCCGGCGAGCAGGCCCGCCACCGCACGCGGCACCGAGCGGCCGCGCACCCCGGCGGCGATCACGTACGCCCAGTCGGCGCCCGGCACGCACACCAGCAGCAGGTCGACGGCGAGGAAGGAGAGCAGGAGTCCGGTGTCCATGGAGGGGACATTAGGCGCGATTGTCCCGAAAGTGTTGCCGAAATTTGCTCGCTACCAGAGGTTTCGGGGGAGAATCTGCCCCATGGACGACGTGGACCGGAAAATCCTTGCCGAGCTCCAGCAGGACGGGCGGCTGACCGTGACCGAGCTGGCCGGGCGGGTGCGGCTGAGCGTCTCGCCGTGCCACCGCCGGCTGCGCGAGCTGGAGCGGTCGGGGGCGATCAGCGGGTACCGGGCGGTGGTGGACCCGGCCGCCGTGGGGCTGAGCTTCGAGGCGCTGGTCTTCGTGTCCATGCGGCAGGAGGACCGGGACACGGTCGCCGACTTCGAGCGGGCGCTCGCGGAGATCCCCCATGTGCTGGACGCGCAGCGGCTCTTCGGCGAACCCGACTACCTGCTGCGGGTCGCCACCGCCGACCTCGCCGCCTTCCAGCGGCTCTACGACGAACGGCTCGCGACCCTGCCGGGCGTGCAGCGCCTCACCTCGACGCTGGTGATGAAGCACGTGGTCCGGGACCGTCCGCTGCCCGCGTGACAGAACGCTTGACAGAACGCGTGACGAAGCGCGTGACGGAGCGCACAGCGGAACAGGCGGCGGCCCACCTCGGGGTGAACCACCGCCTGCAGACAGGACCCAGGACGCGGACTACTTCGTGGGCTTCTTCCCGGTCACGCCCAGGTGCACCAACAGCGCGAGGTTCGGCTTGAGTTCGGCCTGCTTCACACCCCAGGTCTGGAAACCCTTCTGGTGCGCGGCGACGGCCGCGAGCATGGCGACCAGCGAACCGGCGACGGCCGCCGGGTTCACGTCCTTGTCGACCTTGCCCTTGGACTGCAACTCCGCGATGGAGTCGGTCAGGGAGTTGTTCACCGAGTTCAGGATCTTCATACGGATCTTGTAGAACCGTTTGTCCCCCTCGGCCGCCCCGAGGTCGACCACGCGCAGGATCGCGTCGTTCCTGCGCCAGAACTCCAGGAAACCGTCCACGAGTTCCTGCGCGGTCGCCCAGCCGGCCTTGCCGACCCAGGAGCGCCCCGCCAGAAGCTCGGTCAACTGGCCGCCCTCGGTGGCCATTTGCTCGGCGATCTCCAGGACGGCGCCCTCGACGTCCGGGAAGTACTGGTAGAAGGTCGCGGGTGAAGTGCCCGCCTTCCGGGCGACATCGATGACCTTGACGTCCCGGTAAGGGGAGGAGCTGAGCATCTCGCTGAGGCAGTCGAGCAGCTTCTGCCGGGTCGCCTGCCCACGCCGGCCGGCCACGCGGCCGTCGACGGTACGCACTTGTCCTGTCATGCCGTCAGCTTACCGAGGGGTGATCGGAGCGCGATTCGGCCGACTGCAAATGGGGTGCACGGGTGTACGGAGCGGCTGCACGGAAGGGAAACGGAAGAAAAGGCGCCGGTCAATCCGGCCGGGTGCGGCTGCTCTGCGCGGTGCGGGCCGGGCGGTTACTTTGACGACATGGCCGAAAACAGGGCATCCGGATACGCGGAGGGCGTCCCGTGCTGGGTGGACGTGCAGCTCCCCGACGTCGAGGCGGGCAAGCGGTTCTACGGCGGGCTCTTCGGGTGGACCTTCGAGGACGCCGGAGGAGGGGCCGTGTGGGCGCGGCTCGACGGCGCGGCCGTCGCCAGGCTGGCACGGAAGCGGGACGGCCGGATGCCCACCGTCTGGACGGTGTACTTCGCGACCCCGGACGCCTACGACCTCGCCCGCCGGGTCCTCGACGCCGGCGGACAGATCGTCAACGACCCGGTGCCCGTCCGCGACCTCGGCACCGCCGCCCTGGCCGCCGACCCCACGGGCGCCGTCTTCGGCCTCTGGCAGGCCGCCGTCCACCCCGGCTTCGGCGTCCGGCACGCCCCCGGCACCTTCGCCTGGGCGCAGCTCTACACCAGCGACACCGACGCGGCCAACACCTTCTACGGCCGCCTCTTCGCCGACGCCCTCTTCGGCGCCGGCGCCGACCCGGACTTCGGCCGCGCTCCCGTGACCGAGGTGTTCGCGGCCGGGATGCCGTCCCAGTTCGTCGTCCACTTCCGCACCGGGGACGTGACGGCCGCGGTCGGGGCCGTGCAGCAGCTGGGCGGCCGGGTCCAGGCGCCGCCCTTCGAGACGTCGTACGGAAAAGTGGCCGTCGTGACCGACAATCAAGGGGCGTCCTTCGCGCTGCTGGAACGCTGAGGCCGGAAACAGACGGGTCTCGGCGCATATTCAGTAGATAAATGTCTCACTTTGTCATGGGACACCCCGATTAATCACCGGGTTCGCAACCTGTGCCCGGGCCAGGAAGAATCGGGGTGCGTGCCGCCACGGCGGTGCGGTGGTGAGACGCTGCACGGGGTCGCGTACATATGTGGGTGGACGAGGCCCGTACGGGGAGGTGGCAGGCAAGTGGTGGATCAGCTGACGCAGCACGATCCGCGGCGGATCGGGCCGTTCGAGGTGCTGGGACGGCTGGGGGCCGGCGGCATGGGGCTGGTCTATCTGGCGCGCTCGGCGTCCGGCCGGCGCGTGGCGATCAAGACCGTCCGGACCGAGCTCGCCGAGGACCAGCTGTTCCGGGTCCGCTTCACCCGTGAGGTGGAGGCGGCCCGCGCGGTCTCCGGCTTCTACACGGCGGCCGTCGTCGACGCCGACCCGCGCGCGGCCGTGCCGTGGCTCGCGACCGCGTACGTGCCGGCGCCCTCCCTCGAAGAGATAGTGAACGACTGCGGCCCGCTCCCGGCCCAGGCGGTCCGCTGGCTCGCGGCGGGCGTCGCGGAGGCGCTCCAGTCGATCCACGGCGCCGGACTGGTCCACCGCGACCTCAAGCCCTCCAACGTCCTCGTCGTCGAGGACGGTCCCCGGGTCATCGACTTCGGTATCGCCTCCGGTGTCTCGAACACCCGGCTGACGATGACGAACGTCGCGGTCGGCACCCCCGCCTACATGTCCCCGGAGCAGGCCAAGGACTCCCGCAGCGTCACCGGCGCGAGCGACGTCTTCTCCCTCGGCTCCATGCTCGTCTTCGCCGCCACCGGCCACCCGCCCTTCCACGGCGCCAACCCGGTCGAGACCGTCTTCATGCTGCTCCGCGAGGGTCCGGACCTCGAAGGCCTCCCGGACGAGCTCCGCCCCCTCATCGAGTCCTGCATGCAGATGGAGGCCGCCGCCCGCCCCAACCCGGCCGACCTCCAGGCCCAGCTCGCCCCCCACCTCTTCGGCTCCGGCTCCGACGACAGCGGTACGGCGTCCGCCTGGCTGCCCGAGAAGGCGGTCGGGCTGATCGAGTCCCGCCGCGGCGGCCGCCCGGCGGTGAAACCCTCCGCCGGCCCGTCCGGCGCCCGCAGCGCCGGCCGTCTCCCGGTCCCGCCGCCGCCCTCCTACGACCCCGTGGTCCCGGCCCCGGTCCCCGTCGGCGCCCCCGGCCCCGACCCCGGGCCGGTCCGGCTCGCCGGCGCCCAGGTGCCGATCGGCCCCGGCCCGCGCGTCGCCGACGCCCGCGCCGCCGCCGTGAAGGCACCGCCGCCCGAGGCCGGCCTGGTGGCCAGCTGGTCCCGCCCGCACCCCGGCGTCAACGGCGCCGACCCCGCCGTACCGCCGGTCCCCGGCCTGCCCCCGGAGACGGCGTCCGGCTGGCGGCCCTGGCGGTTCCGGATGTCCAACGACGTCTGGGGCACCCCGTCCGTCGACGGCGACCTCGTCTACGTCACCTCCTTCGAGGTACACGCCCTCGACGTGGCCACCGGCCGCCGCCGCTTCAAGACCCGGGACGTCGCCTGGTCCATGGCGGTCGCGGACGGCCGTATCCACGCCTCCGACGGTCCCACCCTGTTCGCCCTGGAGGCCCGCGAGGGCGGCGACCTGTGGCGGCTGTCCACCGACGCCTGGGTGTACGCCCTCAAGGCCGACCGCGGCACCCTCGTCACCGGCACCCGGGGCGGCGGCGTCCAGGGCTGGGAGGCCTCCAACGGGCAGAAACTCTGGGAGCTGTCCGGCGCCCAGACCGACTTCGAGACCCCCGAGTCCGGCCCCTCCCTGCACGAGGGCACGGTCTACGTCTGGCAGGACGCGCGCCTGCGTGCGCTGGACGCCCGCACCGGCGACGAACGCTGGTCCTACCCGATCGGCGACGCGGCCTCCTGCGGCGGCGTCCCGGTCCGCCTCACGCACGCCGACGACGGCTTCGTGTACGCCTCCGCGGGCACCCGCGTGATCGCCCTCGACACCGCGACGGGCCGGGTCCGCTGGCACTTCGAGGCCCCGGCCGTCTTCCTCTCCCCGCCCGCCTACGTACCCGGCCCCGCCGTCGCCGGCGGCGGCATCTACCTCGCCGACTACCTCGGCACCGTCTACGCCCTCGACGCCACCGACGGCCGCGACCGCTGGCGCATCGCGACGGAGGCCCGCGCCTCCGTCGAGCCGGTACTCGTCGCCGCCGGCCACGTCCACGTCGGCAGCGGCAAGGGGCTGTACACCCTGGACGCGGTCACCGGTACGCCCAAGTGGCGCTTCCAGGCGGGCGGCGATGTCGTGGGCGCCCCGGCGGTCGCCGAGGGCCGCATCCACTTCGGCTCCACCGACCACCTCCTCTACACCCTGAAGGCCGACGACGGCCGGCTGCGCTGGAAGCTGGCCACGGGCGGCGAGATCACCGGGTCACCGGTGGTGCGGGACGGGGTGGTGTACGCGTGCAGCAAGGACCGCTGCGTGTACGCCTTGGACGCCGAGAAGGGCACCGGAACGGCGCGGACCGCTTGAGCGCGCCGTAGGGGTGCGCGCCGTGGGGTCACTGCGGCGCCGCGGGGGCTTGTCGCGCAGTTCCCCGCGCCCCTGGGTTGGCTGTCGCCTTGTCGGCTGCGAGGTGCTGGTCGCGCCCGCGCGGCGGAGCCGCAGTTCGGATACGGCCCCGCGCCCCTGGGTTGGCTGTCGCCTTGTCGGCTGTGAGGTGCTGGTTGTGCCCGTGCGGTGGAGCCGCAGTTCGGATGCAGTCCCGCGCCCCTAAAGGAAGGGGCGCTGCACCGGCGCCCCTTTAGGGGCGCGGGGAACTGCGTGAACGGCCACGACGTAGCCGCAGGCGCCCGGCGGCATCAAGTGGCACTCTCTTCGGCGCTTCGGCGCTGCCCGGGACGGCCGTCGTACCAGTTGGTCGCACGGAAGGGCTGCGCACGGCGGCCGCCGCTCGGGGTGGGAGTCGGCTCCCACAGCGAACGGTACGCCCGGGCTCCCCGCGCCGCCACGTGGTGCCTCAGCGGGTACGAGGAGCCGTACGCGGCCGGTCGGCGAACAGCTCCGCCTGCCGCTCGTCGGGCAGGTTGCCCAGGCTGATCAGGTGCGGCGCCTGGGCCCACCCCCGCTCCCGCGCCGCCTCCTTCGCCGCCCACAGCGCCCGCACGCTCCCCTGCACCCCCTCCGTCGGATACCCGGCGATGACGGAAGCGCACCGCACGGCCGCCTCCAACGCCCTCCCGGCGGCCGTCACTTCCGACACCAGGCCCACCTCGTACGCCCGCCGGGCCGAGACCCGCTCGGCGTTGCCCATCAGCACCATCCGGGCCACCTCCCCGTACGGCATCCGCTGCGCCATCAGCACCGACTCGTACGCGCTGACCATGCCGTAGGAGGTGTGCGGGTCGAAGAAGGCCGCGGTCTCGTCGGCGATGACGAAGTCGCACTCGCCCAGCAGGTAGAAGGCACCCCCGCAGGCCATCCCGGCCACCGCGGCGAGCACCGGTTTCCACAGGTCGTTCGACTTGGGGCCGATCGCGATCAGCGGATCGTCCTGGCTGTACGGCGACGACGGCTGCGGTACGACGGCGTCCCGGTCGAGACCGGTGCTGAAGGCCCGCCCGCCGGCCCCGGTGAGGACGACCGCCCGTACGGCGTCGTCGAAGCGCAACGCCCGCCAGGCGGAAGAGAGTTCGGTGGCCGTCGCGAGGTCGACGGCGTTGAGCCGCTCGGGCCGGTCGAGGGTCAGGACGCAGACCCCGCTCTCCTTGTCCGTGTCCAGGCGCAGGCTCACGACCGCTCCAGGACCCACTGCGGGAGACCGTCCGCGAAGACCGCCTGCACCCGGGCCCCGATCCGGATCCGGTCCAGGGGGAGGGAGTTGAGCGGCGCCCCGGCCTCGCTCACCACGTTCCCCACCAGCCGCACCCGGGGCGCGTCGTCCAGCTCCACGACGACGACGTTGTACGGCGCCTGCGCCGCGTACTCGGGGAGCAGCGGCGGATGCGGGACGACGTACGACCAGATCCGCCCCCGCCCGCTCGTCGGCCGCCACTCGCTCGCGAAGGACTGGCAGTGCGGGCAGCAGGGCCGGGGCGGGAAGCGGGGCTCGTGGCAGTCGGCGCAGGTCTGGACGCGGAGTTCGCCGCGGGCCGCGTACTCCCAGAAGGGGGCGCCGTCGGTGTCGGTGGCCGGTCGCAGCATCTCAGCTCCGGTTGGTGAGGAGGAGGGCGGAGGTCGGGACGCCCTCGCCGGCGGTGACCAGGCAGGTGGCGGCGCCCGGCACCTGGGCGGTACTGGTGCCGCGCAGCTGCTTGACGCCTTCGGTGATGAGGTTGAACCCGTGGACGTAGGCCTCGCTGAGACCGCCGCCGCCGGTGTTGAGGGGCAGCCGCCCCCCGATCTCCAGGGCGCCCCCCTCCGTGAACGCCCCGCCCTCCCCCCGCCCGCAGAAGCCGTACCCCTCCAGGGAGAGCGGTATGAGGGCGGTGAACGCGTCGTAGATCTGGGCGACGTCGACGTCGCCCGGGGTGAGATCGGCGTGCTTCCACAGGTGACGGGCGGCGGTCCAGGCGGGGCCGGTGAGGGGGTCGTCGTTCCAGTAGTTGACCATGCCGTGGTGCTGGGCGGGGAGGCCCTGGGCGGCCGAGTGGACGTAGACGGGCCTGCGCCGGCAGTCCCGGGCGCGTTCGCTGCTCACGACCACACAGGCCAGCGCGCCGTCCGTCTCCAGGCAGTTGTCGAAGAGGCAGAGGGGCTCGCTGATCCACCGGGAGGTCATGTACATCTCGCGGGTGAGGGGACGGTCGTACATCACGGCGGCGGGATTCTGGTTCGCCCGGTTGCGGCAGGCGAGGGCGACGTTGAACAGGTGATCCCGGGTGGCGCCGTACGCGTGCATGTAGCGCCGCGTGAGCATGGCTATCTCATCCGCGGGCCGGAGCAGGCCGAAGGGCCGGGTCCACTGGGCGGGGGTCGGGAGCTGGACGGTGGTGTTGGTCCAGGGGCGGGGGCCGGAGCCGCGTTTGCGCGACCGCCATGCCACGCCCACGCTCGCCTGCCCGCTCGCGATCGCCGCGGCGAGATGCGCGACCGTGGCACACGAGCCGCCCCCGCCGTACCCCACCTTGCTGAAGAAGGTCAGATCCCCGAAGCCGACCGCCTTGGCCAGCTCCACCTCGTCGGTCTCCTCCATGGTGAAGGAGGCGAGGGCGTCGACCTCGCCGGGGGCGATGCCGGCGTCGTCGAGGGCGGCGAGGACGGCCCGGCAGGCGAGGGTCTTCTCGTCCTCGCCGAGCTGTTTGGCGAAGGGGGTCTGCCCGATCCCGACGATGGCGGTGGCGTCCTTGATGCCCCTGAGACCGGCCATGTGCCCGCACCTCCACGGCTGTCGCGGCTTGCTGACAGGTCGTCAGGCTACAGCTAATCTGACGGTCAGTCAGCTATGCGTCCGGGGAGGCCGGTTGTGCGCGGTGACATGGAGTGGGGGACCGTTCCGGGACTGGTGCGGTCGGCGGCGAAGCGGTACGCGGACGTCGAGGCGGTGGTGGACGGCCGGACCCGGATCACGTACGCGGAACTGGGCGCCCGGGTGGAACGGGCGGCGGCCGCGTGCATCGCCTCCGGTGTGGAGACGGGCGACCGGGTGGGGATCTGGGCGCCGAACTCCCTGGACTGGATCGTCGCGGCACTGGGCGCGGTGTCGGCGGGCGGGGTGCTGGTCCCGCTGAACACCCGCTTCAAGGGAACAGAGGCGGCGGACGTGCTGCGCCGCAGCGGGGCCCGGCTGCTGTTCGTGACGGGGACCTTCCTGGGGACCTCGTACGTGGCGTCGCTGCGGAGGGCGGCGGGGGAGGGGGACGGGAGCGGCCCCCTCCCGAGCCTGCCGTCCCTGCGGGACGTGGTGGTGCTGTCCGAGGACGCGCCCGTCGACTTCCGTACCTGGAAGGACTTCCTGGCGGCCGGGGAGGGGGTCGCCGCCGCTGAAGTCGCCGCCCAATCCGCCGAGTTGGACGGCTCCCGCCTCTCCGACATCATCTTCACCTCCGGTACGACGGGCCGCCCGAAGGGTGCGATGATCACCCACGCGCAGACCCTGCGGGCGTACGAGATCTGGGCGGACCTGGCGGGCCTGCGCACCGGCGACCGCTACCTGATCGTCAACCCCTTCTTCCACACCTTCGGTTACAAGGCCGGGGTGATCGCGTGCCTGATGCGCGGGGCGACGATGATCCCGCAGCCGGTGTTCAACGTGGCGACGGCCCTCGCGAACATCGCGTCGGAGCGGGTGTCGGTCCTCCCCGGCCCCCCGACCCTCCACCAGTCCCTCCTCGACCATCCGGCCCGCGACACCCACGACCTCTCCGCCCTGCGGCTGGTGGTGACGGGGGCGGCGGTCGTACCCCTCCTCCTCGTCGAGCGCCTGCGCGGCGAACTCGGCGTCGAGACGGTGCTGACCGCCTACGGCCTCTCCGAGGCGAGCGGGATCGTGACGATGTGCCGCCGGGGCGACGACCCGACGGTGATCGCGTCGACGTCGGGCCGGGCGATCCCCGGCACGGAGGTACGGGTGGACGGGCTGCCCGGCGAACCCGGGGAGGTCCTGGTCCGCGGCTTCAACGTGATGCGCGGCTACTACGAGGACCCGGCGGCGACGGCCGGAACCCTGACGCCGGACGGCTGGCTGCGCACGGGCGACATCGGCGTCCTCGACCCGGCCGGCAACCTCCGCATCACCGACCGCCTGAAGGACATGTTCATCGTCGGCGGCTTCAACGCCTACCCGGCGGAGATAGAGCAGCTCCTCGGCCTCCACCCGGACGTGGCCGACGTGGCGGTGATCGGCGTACCGGACGCGCGACTGGGCGAGGTCGGCAGGGCCTTCGTGGTCCGGCGGCAGGGGGCGGTACTGACGGCCGACGACCTCATCGCCTGGGCACGGCGCGAGATGGCGAACTACAAGGTCCCGCGGACGGTGGAGTTCGTGGCGGAGCTGCCACGGAACGCGAGCGGGAAGGTGGTGAAGGGGGAACTGCGGGCCGGCGGGCCCAGGCTGTAGCCGACCGGGCTTGAACACACGTCGGCCGCGACGGCTCCCCCTCCGCGCCGCCGCGGCCGTTCCCCGTCCCGGTGTGGTCCTGTCAGGCGGTCTCGCCCGTGGCGTGGATGTTGTCGGCGTGGATGTTGGCCGTGCCGGCCTCCGCCGTCTCCTCGTCCGCCTCGAACGGGTTCCCGGTCGCCAGCGGCTCGCTCGTCGCGTGGATGTTGTCCGTGGTGACGGTCGTCTCGTCCTCGGTGCTCGTCGCGTGGATGTTGTCGGTGCTGTTGCCGTTGCTCATGTTCACTGCCTCCCCTGACAGTTCGGTGCCTTGACATGGACCGCCTGTCCGGCGGCTCCCCCGAGCCCGCCGGACAGGCATGGTGACCGCTCACCGTAGTGCAACGGTCCAGGTCGCCCCGTCTGCCCCCCGACGCGGCGGAACGACACCACGAGAGTGACGGACGGCGATAAACGAACGATGAACGTCCGGGCAGGCCTTTCTGCCCGCCCGGCTGCCCCCCGGGCTACGCCATCGCGAGCGGCTGGAGGAGGGCACGGACCTGGTCGGCCTCCGGAGCGTCCAGCGCCTCGAACAGGTCCAGTGCCTCGCGCCAGCACACCTGGGCCCGGCCGGGCTGCCCGATGCCGTTCAGCGCCTGCCCGAGGACGACCAGCACGTTGGCCCGCCGCCAGTCACCGCCGATGCCGCGCAGGACGGTCAGGGCCGCCTCGGCGTTGGAGGCGGCCTGCCCCGGATGCCGGGCGGCGAGATCGGCCTCGGCCAGGCGGAACAGGGACATGCCCTCCCACAGGCGCTGGCGGCTGTCCCGGAACACCTCCAGGGCCTCCTGCAGCCGAGCGGTCGCCTCGGTGAGCGCGCCGTGCTGGGTCAGGGCGAGACCGAGCGCGTAGCGGCCGTTGGCGCCCTTGAGGGCGTGTCCCATGGCGTCGTACATCCGCGTGCCCTGCCGGGCCAGTGTCACCGCGCTCTCGGTCCGCCCGGTGGCCAGGTGGATTCGGGAGAGGTTGCACAGGGCACTCGCCTCGCCGGGGCTGTCGTCGCAGGCGCGGAAGTTCTCGATCGCCTGGTTGAGATGGGCCTCGCCGTCGTCGTTCCGGCTCTGGTAGAGCGCGATCACCCCGAGGATGTTGGACGACCAGCAGCTCGCCAGGGGATCGACGGACGCGGTCGTCAGCTCGCGGGCCCGGCGGGCCTCCTCGTCGGCCAGGTCGAACCGGCCGGTGACGCTGTGGGCGTAGGCCAGGGTGATCAGGGCCCGGGCCTCCGCACGCGGGTCCGCGGCCTTCCGTGCCGCCTCGCACAGCGTCGCGGCGACCCCCGCGTACTCCTTGGAGTTGGTGCCGGACTCGGCCAGGTCCACGGCGGCCCACAGCGCGTCGACGGCCCGCGCGAGAAGTCCCGAGCCCGCCGACTGCCGTACGCACGCCAGCAGTGACACCGCCTCCGCGTACAGCCAGTCCTGCGCACGGTGCCGGTCCGCGAAGACCAGCCCCGGGCGTTCCGGGGTGGCCAGGTGGTCCACCAGCCGGTCGCCGGGCCGCTCCAGGGCGTAGACCCCGGCCGCCGTCGCCAGATAGAAGTCCAGCAACCGTGAGACCGCCGCCGACCGCTCGCTGGGCGGCCACTCGTCCCGTTCCGCGCACGCACGCGCGTAGAGACGTACGAGGTCGTGGTACCGGTAGCGGCCGGGGGCCGCGGACTCCAGCAGGGAGGTGTCGACGAGGGCCTCCAGGAGGTCCTCCGTGTCCTCCGGCGGAAGGTCCAGCATCGCGGCGGCCGCGGCCAGCGATATGTCCGGCCCGTCCGCCAGCCCGAGCAGGCGGAACGCCCGCGCCTGGGCGGGGTCCAGGGCGCCGTAGCCCAGTTCGAAGGTCGCCTTCACCGCGAGGTCGCCGGCCTGGAGTTCGTCCAGGCGCCGGCGTTTGTCGGCGAGCTTGGCCGCCAGCACCGAGACCGTCCAGGTGCGGCGGGCGGCGAGCCGGGACGCGGCGATCCGGATGGCGAGGGGGAGGAAGCCGCACGCGGCGACCACGTCCAGGGCGGCCTCCCGCTCCGCGGCCACCCGCTCCTCGCCGACGATCTTCGTGAACAGCTGCAGGGCCTCGTCCGGGGACATCACGTCCAGGTCCACCAGATGGGCCCCGGCGAGGTCGACCATCCGGGCGCGGGAGGTGACCAGCGCCGCGCAGCCCTCGGTGCCCGGCAGCAGCGGACGTACCTGCGCCGCGTCCTTCGCGTTGTCGAGCAGGACGAGGACGCGGCGGCCGTCCAGGACCGAGCGGTAGAGGGCCGCCCGGTCGTCCAGCGAGTCGGGGACGGACGAGTCCGGCGTGCCCAGGGCCCGCAGGAACGAACCCAGTACCGTCTCCGGCTCCGCCGCCCGCGGGCCCGCGCCCTGCAGGTCCACGTACAACTGGCCGTCCGGGAAGGCCGACCGGGCCTGGTGGGCGACGTGCACGGCGAGGGTCGTCTTGCCGACGCCCCCGATGCCCGCCAGCGCCGATACGGCCATCACCCGGCCCTCCGCCGAGGCCAGCACCTCGCTCAGCTCGGTGACGAAGGCGGAGCGGCCGGTGAAGTCGGGCACGGTGGCCGGGAGTTGCGCGGGGCGGACCTGGACGGCGGCGGGTTCCGCCGCCGGGGCCGAGGGCTCCGCCAGGGCCGGGTCGGCCTGGAGGATCCGCTGCTGCAGGTCCCGCAGGCCCGAGCGCGGGTCGACGCCGAGTTCCTCGGCGAGCAGCCGGCGGGTGTCCGCGTACACCGCGAGGGCCTCCGCCTGGCGGCCGCTGCGGTACAGGGCGAGCATGAGGAGTTCACGGAGGCGTTCGCGGAGGGGATGGGCCGCCGTGAGGGCCGTCAGCTCCGACACCGCCTCCGCGTGGCAGCCCTGCTCCAGGTCCATGTCGAGTCGGGATTCGAGGAGTTGGAGCCGCAGCTCCTCCAGGCGGACCCGCTGGGTCTCCGCGTACGGCCCCGGCACCCCGGCCAGCGGCTCGCCGTCCCACTGGGCCAGCGCCCGCCCGAGCACCTCCCGTGCCTGGTGCAGGTCCCCGCCGCTTCTCGCCTTCTCCGCCTCCGCCGCCAGCTCCTGGGCGACCGCCAGATCCAGGGCACCCTCGCCGAGCCCGCGGACGGCATAGCCGCCGGACTCGCTGACCAGGACGCCGGGGTCCAGGACCTTCCGCAGCCGGGACGCGTACGTCCGTACCGCCGCCAGTGCCTGCGAAGGCGGCTCCGGGCCCCACAGGGCGTCGATCAGCTCGGCCGCGGTCGCCGTGCGCCCCTCGCGCAGCAACAGGGCGGCGAGCAGGGCGCGTTGCTGGGGGGAGCCGGTGTTGAGCGGCTCCTCGGCCCGCCATGCGCGCACCGGACCGAGCACACTGAAGCGCAACGCCGCCGCCTCCGCCGGGGAGGGGGCGCGCCGCTGCTCCGGCACCCGTGGTCCACCGTCCATGCCCGTCCCCCTAGACATCCCGCTTCACCCCGTCAGTCTGCCTTGTCCGGGCGGGTTGCGTCAGCCGGGGGAGATACCGATCACAGGGCGACACGCAATCCTCACCTGCCCGCCTCCGCGAGCAGGACCAGTTCGTGCCGGAAGGACTCCGCGAGGCGGCCGGCGCCGAGCCCGTCGTCTACCCGGTGGAGAGCGACGGCTCGGACGCGCCCGAGCGCCTCGCGGAGGGCTTCGCCCGCGCCGTCCACGCCTCGCTCGGCTCACTCCCCGCGCTGACCAGGGCGTACGAACACGACCGCCCCGACCTGGTCCTGTACGACGTCTACGGCTTCGCGGGCCTGCTGCTCGGTGCCCGGTGGGGCGTGCCGACGGTCCTGTGCTCGCCCACGCACATGGCCTACGACGGCCTGTTCCCGGAGTTCTTCGACGGCGCCGGCGGCCTCGCCGAGCTCCCCGGGTACGACGCCCTCGCCGCCGCCTTCGCCGAGCGCGGCCTCGACCCCGCCCGCATCCACGAGGACGCGCTCGGAGCGGGCCGGTGAGCCATGCGACCCTGCGGGCCCTGGCGGCCCCGACGGTTCCCGCCCCGGCGCCGTCGCACCACCACCGCCCCCACCTCTACAGCCGCCCGGTCCCGATGAGCGACCTGGACCCGATGAACCACGTGAACAACGTCCGCCTCCTGGAGATGATCCAGGACGCCCACGTGGACCTCTTCTACCTCCAGCACGGCCACCCCGGACAGCCCGGCCAGGCCGTTCGCGTCCGGGTCATCTACGCCCGCCACGAACTCGACTGCACCGAGGCCCTCGACCTCCGCCCGGAACCGGCCGTCATCAGCACCACCGTGAGCTCGGTCCGCCGCCTGTCCTTCGAGCTGACCAGCCGGATCACCCGCGGCGACCAGGTGTTCTGCACCTGCGTGAGCACCTGCGTCGCCTACGGCCCCGCCGCCCGCCGCACCCGCGGGCTGGAGGACGACGAGCCGGCCGTGCTGGCGCGGCACGCGGTCTGCGACTGCCGTCCGTCCGCCTGACGAACCGTCATCGCGACAGCTGACGGTTCGTCAGATCGGCGCTACCGTGGGCGCCATGGACACCCAGGACGGCACCTTTCCGCTGATCATCTCCGTCGACGACCACACCGTGGAGCCGCCGGACGTCTGGCAGTCCCGCCTCCCGAAGAAGTACCTGGACACCGGGCCGCGCATAGTCCGGGCCCCGCTGAGGGAGATGAGCTTCCTCGGCGGCCGCTTCAAGCCGGTCATGGGCAGGCCCGGCGAGGACGGCCCCACCGGCGACTGGTGGATCTACGAGGACCTGCACCGCCCCCTCACCCGCCTCGACACCGCCGTCGGCTACTCCCGCGACGAGATCAAGCTCGAAGTGATCACGTACGAGCAGATGCGGGCAGGGTCGTACGACGTGCCGCAGCGGCTCGCCGACATGGACGTCAACCACGTCCAGTCCGCGCTCTGCTTCCCGACCTTCCCCCGCTTCTGCGGGCAGACCTTCACCGAGGCCAAGGACCGCGAACTGGCCCTGCTCTGCGTGAGGGCGTACAACGACTGGATGGTGGAGGAGTGGTGCGGCCCGCTGGCGCAGGGCCGTCAGATACCCCTCGCCCTCATCCCGCTCTGGGACGCCCGGCTGGCCGCCGCCGAGGTCCGCCGCAACGCCGCCCGCGGCGTCCGCGCCGTCGCCTTCTCGGAGATACCCCCGCACCTCGGGCTGCCCTCCGTCCACACCGACGACTGGGACCCCTTCCTCGCCGCCTGCGACGAGACCGGCACGGTCGTCGCCATGCACATCGGCTCCAGCAGCCGGATGCCGTCCACCTCCGCCGACGCCCCGCCCGCCGTCGGCTCCACCATCACCTTCGCCAACTGCTGCTTCTCGATGGTCGACTGGCTGATGAGCGGCAAGTTCGAGCGCTTCCCCGGCCTGAAGGTGATGTACGCGGAGGGCCAGATCGGCTGGATCCCCTACATCCTGGAACGCGCCGACGTCGTCTGGGAGGAGAACCGCGCCTGGGGCGGCGTCGCCGACAAGGTCACCCGCCCGCCCTCCGAACTCTTCGCCGAGCACGTCTACGGCTGCTTCTTCGACGACGCCTTCGGGCTGAAGAACCTGGACGCGATCGGCCTCGGCAACGTGCTGTACGAGACCGACTACCCGCACTCCG
This sequence comes from Streptomyces hyaluromycini, assembly GCF_002217755.1. Lineage (GTDB taxonomy): Bacteria > Actinomycetota > Actinomycetes > Streptomycetales > Streptomycetaceae > Streptomyces > Streptomyces hyaluromycini. The sequence goes on from NZ_BCFL01000019.1 coordinate 356,581, forward strand.
ACTCCACCTGGCCGAAGTCGAGGGAGGTCGGCGAGGCGCAGATGGGCCACCTGGCCCCCGACGCGGTGGAGCGGATCGTCCGCGGGAACGCGATCGACCTGCTGGGCCTGACGGCGGACGGACTGTGGGGCGGAGCCCGACCGTGAAGCCCCTGTGAAGATGCTGGTCGTTCGGTATGGTGATCCCCTGAACAAGGGGGGCGTGACGTGCCGTACACCGCAGAGATCAGCCGGACGAACCCGGGTTGCTTCATCTTCCTCGTCGATCAGTCCGCCTCCATGAGTGATCCCATGGGCAGTGGTGAGGCGACCCAGCAGCGGGCCGAGGTTGTCTCCGACGCGATCAACCGACTGCTGACCGAGTTGTCCGTCAAGTGCGCCAAGGAAGAGGGCGTACGGGACTACTTCCACGTGGCTGTGATCGGATACGGGCACAGTCACGTGGGCTCCGCGTTCCAAGGGGCGCTGGCCGGGCGGGACCTCGTCCCGCTCGGTGAGGTCGCCAACAACCCGGCCCGGGTGGAGAGCCGGACCAAGAAGGTGCCCGACGGCGCCGGTGGCCTGGTCGAGACGTCGGTCCAGTTCCCTGTGTGGATGGATCCGGTGACCAACGGCGGCACACCCATGACACGTGCCCTAGGCTATGCCGACTCCCTGGTGGCCAACTGGGTGGAGACGCATCCGAGCGGCTTCCCGCCCATCGTGCTGAACTTGACCGACGGCGAGTCCACGGACGGCGACCCCACCAGCGCCGCCATCTCTCTGGCCTCGCACGCCACCGCCGACGGCGCGGTTCTCCTGTTCAACCTGCATGTGTCCGGTACCGGTGGTACGCCTGTCACCTTCCCGGACAGCGAGGAAGGCCTGCCCGACACCTACTCGCGGCTGCTGTTCCAGATGTCCAGTGTGCTGCCCAGCCACATGCGGTCGTACGCCTCCTCGCAGGGCCACCGGGTCAGCGAGACCACGCGCGGCTTCGTCTACAACGCCGACATCACCTCGATCGTGGAGTTCCTCGACATCGGCACCCGTGCCACGGAACTGCGCTGACCATGGAAGATGCCGCCGCGCTGCTGGAACACCAGCGCCTGCGGGTCCCCAAGGCGGGCAGCGGACCGGAGGAGTGCGAAGACGCCGAGCGGGTCTGGTCCGGTGAGTCCAGGACCGACGATGCCGGACGCAGCATCGTCCCGTTGTACGCCGCGGTGTCCGACGGCGCCTCGGAGAGTCTGCTCGCCGGAGCCTGGGCCGCCCGGCTGGTAGAGGATGCCGTCGAATCGCTGGCCCTGGCATACGACTGGTGGGGCAACCTGGAGGCCTTTGTCGAGGACCTGATGACCAGGTCAGCCGCGCGCTGGGCGGCCTACCTGGACCAGTACCGGGCCGAGCGTGAGGCGCGGGGGCGACCCATCACCTGGTACGAGCAACCCGGTCTGGACAAGGGGGCGTTTGCGACCGTGCTCGGCACTGAGATCAGGGCGACCACATCGGCCGACGGTACCCGCACCTGGTCCTGGCACGCCTTCGCCCTCGGTGACAGCTGCCTGTTCCATCTGAGGGACGACGTCCTGCTACGGGCCTTCCCGCTGGAGAACGCCGAGGACTTCGGCGTGACCCCCCAACTGCTCGGCAGCCGCAACCACGACACGGCGCTGGTCACGGACCGGCTCGCGGTCGCCCACGGCGTCCTTGAGCCGGGAGACGAGATCCTGCTCGCCACGGACGCGCTGGCCGCCTGGCTGCTGTCCCCGAGGGCCGGGTACCTCGCCCCCGGCCGTCAGCTGGCGATGGTCCTCGAACGGGATCAGGAGTCGTTCCCGGAGTGGGTGGACGACCAGCGGGCCCGAGGGCTCATGCGCAACGACGACGTGACCCTGATCCGGATGAGGGTGAGAGCGGAGGCGTGATGGCGGTGTCCCGCGGCGGGCGGCCCGTCACCGGAACCGGAGGGATCAGGAAGTTCCCCACGGGTGCGAACTACATGGAGGCCTTGCAGCACCCCGAGCTCTGCTTCCGCGACCCCGACCTCAGGAACGGCACTGTCCAGCAGAGCCCGGTGGTGGGACTCGGGCCCAAGGCGATCTCCGGCAACTTCGCCAGCGTCTTCTCCGTCACCGCGCGGGACGGACAGCGCTACGCGTTGAAGTGCTTCACCCGGGACACCTCCGCCATGGGGACACGGTACGACGCGATCAGTACCGCCCTGCGCGCGCTCGACGCCGGCGCGCTCTCCCAGCCCTGGTCTGTGCGCTTCGACTTTCTGGAACAGGGCGTTCTGGCGCTGGGCGACTGGTTCCCCGTACTGAAGATGGCCTGGGTGCAGGGGACGGACCTCCTCACCTGGATCGACCGCAACCGCCATGACGCCGCCGCCGTCCGCTCGCTTGCCGATCGCTTCCTCGCCGTCGTGGACGACCTGGAGTCCCACGGGATCGCCCACGGAGATCTCCAGCACGGCAACATCCTGGTCGCCACGGACGGCACGGTCCGGCTGGTCGACTACGACGGCATGTACGTGCCCGCGCTCAAGGGCGAGGCGGCGACCGAGAACGGTCACCGCAACTACCAGTCGCCACGTCGCACCGCCACCGACTTCGGTCCGGCCATGGACCGTTTCTCGGCGTGGGTGATCCACCTCTCCCTCGTGGCGGTCGCCACCGACGCAGGCCTGTGGTCGCAGCTCCATGACGACCAGGGGGAGTACCTGATCCTGTCCGAGTCCGACTTCAAGGACCCGGCGACCTCCCTGGCGTGGCCTCTGCTGCTCGGCCACCCAGACGAACGGTTGCGCGCCGAGGCGTTCCGGGTGCACGACCTTCTTGGGAAGCCGTGCTCGGCGCTGCCGCGCCTGGCGCCCAGTGCCCTGAAGCCGCCCGCGCCTCGCTCCGGGCAGAAGCGCAGGAAGGGCGCTGCCACACCGCCTGTGGGTGCCGGTGCAGCAGCGACGGTGCAGGCACCGGGATCCGTCGGCGGAGCCATACCGGCCTGGATGTCGGACCGGATGGCCACCGGCGGCCCGCTTGTCACGGCCGGTGCGCCCGCGGCTGTCGGCGGAAACGCCGGACCGGGGACCGCACACGCGGCCACCGCGGTGGCACCCTTCTCCAGGCGGCGTCCGAGTGACGTGATGGCCGCCGCTACCGCCCTGCTCACCACGGCCGCCCCGGGTGTACTGACGGTTGCCGCCGGCCAGCCGGAGGCCTACCTGCCGCTCGCCCAGACCACCGCACTGTTCGCCGCTGTCACCGCGATCGGTTTCGGACGGCGCCGCAGGCCCGAATACCGGCAGGCGAAGCAGCAGGTGCGCGGGCTGCGTAGGCGGATGCGTGAGCTGAAGGACCCGGCTGGGGCCCACCGGCGGCTGGAGCAGGAGATGCAGAAGCTGGACCAAACGGTGGCCAAGGACAACGCGGCCACCGACAAGCGCATCCAGAGCCTCCAGACGGAGCTGCGGGACGGCCTGGCCCGAATCACCATGGACCTCAACCGCCGCACGGACGGTGTCCGCAGACAACAGGCGGAACTGCCCGCCAAGGAACAGCGGCTGATCGCCGACGCGCTGGAGCCCGAGGTCCGGGCACACGTCGAGAACAGACTGCGCCGGACGTCGATCCAGGACGCCCGCAACCTTCCGAACATGGGCGCGAAGACCATCCAGGCCCTGATCGACGCCGGTATCCGCACCGCCGCGGACTACACGGGAGTGTCCTTTTCCCAGGGACCGGGCTCCGGCGGCCGAACCGCGTACTTCGTACTCGGCAGCGGTATGCACGTCCGGGTACCCGGCATCGGCGAGGGCAGGGCGACCAGTCTGGCGGACTGGCGCCAGTCGCTGGAACAACGTGCCCGCGCCTCCGCTCCGGCCACACTGCCGGCACCCGTTCTGAACCGGATCCGCGCCGAGATCGCCACTCTCCGGGCGCAGTACGCCACGGAGGTCAAACAGGCGGAGGGCAAGGCCCAACTGGACCGGGACGCCACGCAGAAGCGGGTCGCCGACGAACGGCAGCGGCTGATGAACGACCGGCAGCAGCGCGGCATGGAGGCGCAGCGCAGGAGGGCCGATCTGTTGCAGCGACAGAAGCTTCTGGCGGGGGCCCAGATGGAGCGGACCCGGGTGACGGGGGAGCTCTCGGCCGCTCGGGCGGAGATCCGGCGCGTCCTCGGGGCCGGCAAATACCTCAGGTTCGTACTGTCGGGCCGCTGAGCTTGCGCCTTCCGGTTCGGTGTCTCAGCAGCCGGTGGTGAAGCCTCCGTTGAGGTGGCGCGGGATCTCGATCTCGTCGACCAGGGCGGCGGCGTAGTCCTCGTAGGAGATGCGGGCCTGGCCGTCCGATCCGGTGACGGGTGGTCGAGGCCGGTGCGGTAGCGGCCGGGAAGGCGCGGACGGCCGCCGCGACTGTGGCCACGGCGGCTGTGTACGGCGCGGCGGCCGGGCCGCCGACGGTCATGCCTGCCGGTGTCAGCCGAAGAACACCGAGGAGATCTTGTTGTCGAAGCCGATCGAGGCCAGGTCGGCGATGTCGCCCTGGACCACCTTGGACTCGCCCTTGCAGTTCTTCTCCGACCAGATCTTCAGGGCTCCGGAGGCCCGGAGGGAGGAGGCGGCGTCGTCGCGGGCGACGTTCTGGCAGCCGGAGCCGGCCAGCCCCTCGGAGGGGTCGCCGAAATTGGTCTCGTCGGAGAGGACGACGCTGGTCGCGGCGGCCGTACCGGTCCCGGTGCCGCCGGTGCCTCCCTGGTCCTGGACCCCGGCCTTCTTGCCGTCCGGCGTCACGCCGAACCAGGTGCCGCCCACGCCCTGCCCGTTGGTGTCGCCGGGCTTGAGGTCCTTGCTGAAGCGGTAGACGGGCCAGCCGCCGATCGTCACCTGGAGGTTGCCGTCGTCCCGCTTGACCACGCCGACGGCGGACTTGTCCACACCGTCGATGAAGATCTTGCCGCCCGGGGCGACGACGACCGGCGGCCAGGTGGTCGCGCAGGCGTCGTTGCAGTTGGACTTGGACGGGTTCGCGGTGTCCTTGTCGAAGCGGTAGAGGGTGAAGCCCGCGCCGTTGACGACGACCGGGTTCAGGTTCCCCGCCTTGGCCGCGCTCAGCTGCACCCACTTCTTGGCGGCCGGGGTCACCGCCGGCTTGCCGGCGGCGGGGGCCCAGTCTCCCGTCTTCGGGGTGGCGTTGTTCTGCTTCGCGGTGCCGCTGTTGAAGTGCAGGCTCTGCAGCGCGGTGCTGACGCCGTCCTTGGCCGCCGAAGCGGCGGCGCCGGCGGCCTGGTCGGTGGCGTTGCAGGCGGTCAGCAGCAGGGACGCGGCGACCGCGGTGGCGGCCAGCGCGGCGATGCGGTTGCGGATCATGTCGGTCTCCCCGTGTCCGGTGTGACCCGGAACCCCCGGGTCGTCACCAGCCAGTACGAGCCCTGGTCGGGCCGCCTTCACCCGGTGACGCGCCTGGGACACGACCACGACGACCCCGGGTCAATCAGTCAGAGAGGCGGACATTCTTCACCGGACGGTCATCGCCCACGGCTCTTGTCTGACGAGGCGTCAGGCAAGACGATGGCTCCGGCAGTGCTGATGTGACGGTCCATCAGATCCAGGAGGGTGTGTGTCCATCCAAGACCTGCCGGACGGGCGTCCGGCGTACGGGATACAACTCCCCGTCCAGTCCCAGTCCACCATCTACGCCGAGAGCTGGGAGGCCGGGGCCGGGGCCGACGACCTCGTCGCGATCGCCCGGGCCGTCGAGGACGCGGGCTTCGCGTACCTCGCCGTCTGCGACCATGTGGCGATCCCGCGCCGGCTGGCGCCCGCCATGAGCACGGTCTGGTACGACCCGGTGGCCACCCTCGCCCACCTGGCCGCCGTGACCGGGCGGATACGGCTGCTCAGCCATGTCGCCGTCGTCGGGCTGCGGCACCCCCTGCTCTCCGCCAAGCAGTACGCGACCCTCGACCACCTCTCCGGCGGCCGCCTGATCCTCGGCGTCGGCGCCGGGCACGTGCGGGAGGAGTTCGAGGTGCTCGGGGTGGACTTCGGGCAGCGGGGAGCGGTGCTCGACGAGGCGGTCGACGCGTTGCGGGCGGCGCTCGGCCACGACGAATTCCCCTCCCACCACGGCAAGTTCTACGACTTCGAGGGGCTCGGGCAGCGGCCCCGGCCCGCGCAGCAGCGGGTGCCGGTGTGGGTCGGCGGGTCGTCGCCGGCCGCGGTGCGGCGGGCCGCGCTCAAGGGCGACGGCTGGCTGCCGCAGGGCGACCCGCGGGACCGGCTCCCGGCGCAGATCGCCCGGCTGCGGCGGCTGCGCGAGGAGGCCGGCATCGAGGAGCCGATCACCGTCGGCGCGATCACCGAACCGCTGTACGTCGGCACACCGGACTGGGCGGTCGGCCGCCGCACCCTCACCGGTGCCCCCGAGGCCCTCGCCGAGTCGCTGCGGGCGTACGGCGAGATGGGCGTGCACCAGATCCAGGTGCGGTTCCGCAGCCGGAGCCGGGCCGAACTCATCGACCAGATACAGGCGTTCGGGGCGGACGTCGCGCCCCGTCTCGCCTGAGGGAGGCAGTGGCATGGGCAAGCTGGACGGGCGGGTCGTCATCGTCACCGGGGCGGCGCGCGGACAGGGCGAGCAGGAGGCGCGGCTCTTCAGAGAGGAGGGTGCGCGAGTCGTCGTCGCCGATGTGCTGGACGACCTGGGCGAGGCCCTCGCCAAGGAGATCGGGGCGGCCTACGTCCACCTGGACGTCGGCGTGGAGGCGGAGTGGCAGGCCGCCGTCGCCGCCGCGAAGAAGGCGTACGGCCGCGTCGACGGGCTGGTGAACAACGCGGGCATCCTGCGCTTCAACGCGCTCGTGGACACGCCCCTCGACGAGTTCATGCAGGTCGTGCAGGTCAACCAGGTGGGCTGCTTCCTGGGCATGAAGACGGTCGCGCCCGAACTGGACGACGGCGGGACCATCGTCAACACGGCCTCCTACACCGCGCTGACCGGGATGGCGGCGGTCGGCACCTACGCCGCCACCAAGCACGCGGTGCTCGGACTCACCCGGGTCGCCGCGCTGGAACTCGCCGACCGGCGGATCCGCGTCAACGCGATCTGCCCCGGCGCCATCGACACCGCGATGTCCAACCCGGCCCGCCTTGACCCGTCCGCCGACCCCGCGGAGATGAGCCGCGCGCTGGACGAGCTGTACCGCAAGCTCGTGCCGCTGGGCCGGATCGGACGGGCGGAGGAGGTGGCCAAGCTGGCGCTCTTCCTGACCTCGGAGGACTCGTCGTACATCACCGGGCAGCCGTTCGTGATCGACGGGGGATGGCTGGCGGGGGTCAGTGTCATCTGACGGACCGTCATCTATTGACGTTTCTGACGCAACGTCAGAAAGTCGTAGCACTCATAAGGACCACAGGGACCACCTGGACTTGGGACGGTGAACCGCCTTGGAATTCGGGCTCTTTGTACAGGGATACGTGGGCAAGCGAGCCGAGACCGACCCGCTGGCCGAGCACAAGGCACTGATGGAGGAGACCGAGTACGTCATCCAGGCGGACAAGTCCGGCTTCAAGTACGCCTGGGCCTCCGAGCACCACTTCCTCGACGAGTACTCCCACCTCTCCGCCAACGACGTGTACCTGGGCTACCTCGCCCACGCCACCGAACGGATCCACCTCGGCTCCGGGATCTTCAACCCCCTCGCCCAGGTCAACCACCCCGTGAAGGTCGCCGAGAAGGTCGCCATGCTCGACCATCTCACCGGCAACCGCTTCGAGTTCGGCAGCGGACGCGGGGCCGGCTCCCACGAGATCCTCGGGTTCATCCCCGGTGTGACCGACATGAACTACACCAAGGAGATCTGGGAGGAGACCATCGCCGAGTTCCCCAAGATGTGGCTCCAGGACGAGTACGTCGGCTTCCAGGGCAAGCACTGGCAGCTGCCGCCCCGGAAGGTGCTGCCGAAGCCGTACGGCAAGTCGCACCCCGCGATGTGGTACGCGGCCGGGTCGCCGCCGTCGTACGCCATGGCCGCGAGGAAGGGGCTCGGCGTGCTGGGGTTCAGCATCCAGAAGGTCTCCGACATGGAGTGGGTGCTTGAGCAGTACAAGACCGCGATCGTGAACGCCGAGCCGGTCGGGGACTTCGTCAACGACAACGTCATGGTGACGACGACGGCGATCTGCGCGCCGACGCACGACGAGGCGATCCGCATCGCCGCGTCCGGCGGGCTCCACTATCTGCCGTCTCTGGTGTTCCGGTACCACGACACCTTCCCGCGGCCCGAGGGCTTCCCGGTGTGGCCGGAGACGCTGCCGGAGTACACGCCGGAGTTCGTGGAGCTGCTGGTCGAGGAGGAGTTGCTGATCTGCGGTGACCCGGACGAGGTGCTGCGGCAGTGCAAGCGGTGGGAGCAGGCGGGGGCCGACCAGCTGAGCTTCGGGCTGCCGGTGGGGGTGCCGAAGGAGGAGACGCTGCAGACGATTCGGTTGATCGGGGAGCACGTGATTCCGAAGATCGACACGGATCCGGTGCACCGGACTACGCGGTTCCGTCAGGGGGCTTGAGGTCGCGTCGGCGGGTGCGGGTGGGATGTGGCTGGTCGCGCAGTTCCCCGCGCCCCTAAAAGCAGATCGGTCAGCGCATCGCATGCCTGAGGAGGCAAGGCTCGTGCTCGATCACGTCATCAAAGGGGCGACGGTTGTTGACGGGACCGGCGCGCCCGCGTTCGTCGCCGACGTCGGCATCCGCGACGGCCGTATCGCCGTCATAGGAACCGTCACCGAGGAATCCCGTACCAGCGAGGACGCCGCCGGGCTGGTGCTGGCGCCTGGGTTCGTCGACCCCCACACGCACTACGACGCCCAGCTCTTCTGGGACCCCTACGCCACCCCCTCCCTCAACCACGGGGTGACGACCGTCGCCGCCGGGAACTGCGGGTTCACCCTCGCGCCCCTGAACCCGGGGCGTCCCGCCGACGCCGACTACACCCGTCGCATGATGTCCAAGGTCGAGGGCATGTCGCTGGTCGCCCTGGAGGAGGGGGCGCCGTGGAGCTGGAGTGGTTTCGGGGAGTATCTGGACGCTCTTGAGGGGCGGATCGCCGTCAACGCCGGGTTCATGGTGGGGCACTGTGCGCTGCGCCGGTACGTGATGGGGCCGGATGCGGTCGGCGGGCAGCCCAGTGAGGAGCAACTCGCCGAGATCGTACGGCTGTTGCACGAGGCCATGGACGCGGGCGCGTGGGGGTTCTCCACCACCCAGTCCAGTACCCACTCCGACGGGGACGGGCAGCCGGTGGCGTCGCGGCACGCGCTGCCCGCCGAGCTGCTGGCTCTCTCGAAGGCCGTCGGGGAGCACGAGGGGACGCAGATCGAGGCGATCGTCGCCGGGTGCCTCGACCAGTTCAGCGACGCCGAGATCGAGTTGTTCGCCGAGATGAGCGCGGTGGCCGGACGGCCCCTGAACTGGAACGTGCTGACGGTCGACGCCGCCGTGCCGGAGCGGGTGCCGCGGCAGCTCCAGGCCAGTGAGCGGGCCCGGAAGGCGGGCGGCAGGGTGGTCGCGCTGACCATGCCGATCCTCACGCCCATGAACATGTCCCTCGGCACCTTCTGCGCGCTGAACCTCATTCCCGGGTGGGGGCCGATTCTCGGGCTGCCGGTTCCGGAGCGGATCGAGAAGCTGCGCGATCCCGGGGTGCGGGCGGAGCTGCTGGAGCGCGCCCACTCCAAGGAGGCCGGTGTCTTCCGGCGGCTGGCGAACTTCGGGCGGTACGTCATCGGGGACACGTACAGCGAGGCGAACGCCGGGCTGTCGGGCCGGGTGGTACGTGACATAGCACAGGAGCGAGGCCAGGACCCCTTCCACACCCTGGTCGAGATCTGCGCCGCCGACGACCTCCGTACCGTCCTGTGGCCCATGCCCACCGACAACGACCCCGCCTCCTGGGCGCTGCGCGCCGAGACCTGGCAGCACGAGGACGTCATGCTGGGCGGGTCCGACGCGGGGGCCCATCTGGACCGCATGTGCGGGGCGCCGTACACCACCCGCTTCATCGGTGACTGCCTGCGCGGCCGGCAGCTGCTCGGCCTGGAACAGGCCGTGAAGATGCTGACCGACGATCCCGCCCGGCTCTTCGGGCTGCGGGAGCGGGGGCGGATCGCGGAGGGCTGGCATGCGGACCTCGTGCTCTTCGACCCGGAGCGGATCGCCGCCGGCCAGGCCACCCTGGTGCACGACCTGCCGGGAGACAGTCCGCGCCTGGACTCGAAGGCGATCGGGGTGCGGGCGGTCTGGGTCAACGGCGTCGAGGCGATCCGGGACGACGTGGTGAGCGGGGCCGTACCGGGGAAGGTGCTGCGGTCCGGGCGGGACACCAGGACGGTGAGCACCCGGTGAGCGAGGCGGGCGGGGCGGGCGAGGCGGCGGACGGGCAGCGGCTGTTCGTCGGGGGCCGGTGGGTGGCGCCGGACGACGGGTACTACGAGGTCGTCGACCCGGCGACCGAGGAGACCGTGGGCTGGGCGCCGGAGGCGTCCCGGGAGCAGGTGCTGGCGGCCTGTGCGGCCGCCCGGGAGGCCTTCGACGGCTGGTCGCGGACGCCGGCGGGGGAGCGGGCGGCGGTGCTCGGGCGGGCCGCCGACATCATCCGCGGGCGGCTGGGCGAGTACGCGGACCTGGCCCGCGCCGAGACGGGCGCGACCACCGCCACCGCCCGGGCGATGCAGGTGGGGGTGGCCGCGGCCCGGTTCCGGCGGTACGCGACCGTCGAACCGGCCGAGTGGGCGATCCCGCCGCAGATCAACGAGGCCGGGCCGATGGGCAAGGCCGGCGTCATGGGCGCGCTGGCCGTGCGGCAGCCGGTCGGGGTGGTCAGCTGCATCACCTCGTACAACAACCCGTGGGCCAACCCGGCGGGCAAGGTCGCGCCGGCGCTGGCGATGGGCAACACGGTGGTCGTGAAGCCCGCCCCGCAGGACCCCCTCTCCGTCTACCGGATGGCGGAGGCGCTGGAGGCGGCGGGCGCTCCGCCGGGCGTGGTGAACGTCGTCTCCGGCCGGTCGACCGCTGTCGGCGAGGCCGCCGTGGCCTCCCCGGACGTCGACATGGTGAGCTTCACCGGCTCCACGGCCGTCGGGCAGCGCATCGCCGAGGTGTGCGGGCGGGACATGAAACGGCAGTTGATGGAGCTGGGCGGCAAGGGTGCGGCGGTCGTCTTCGAGGACGCGGACGTCGGTTCGGCGGTGGCCGGCATCGGCACCACCTTCTCCTTCTACAGCGGGCAGATCTGCACGGCGCCCACCCGGGTGCTGGTGCAGCGGGGGCTGTACGACCGGCTGGTGGACGGACTGGCCGCGTATGCGGGGCGGTTGAAGGTGGGCGACCCGGCCGCGCCGGACACGGTGGTCGGGCCGTTGATCACCGCCGAGCACCGGGCGCGCGTCGAGTCGTACGTCGAACTCGGCAGGAAGGAGGGCGCGACGGTGCTGACCGGCGGCGAACGCCTGCCGCTGGAGCGGGGGTTCTACATTCCCCCCACCCTCCTCGCCGACTGCACGAACGACATGCGGGTGGCCCGCGAGGAGATCTTCGGCCCGGTCGTCTCCGTCGTCCCCTTCGACGACGAAGAGGAGGGCATCGCCCTCGCCAACGACTCCGACTACGGCCTCATCGACTACGTCTGGTCGGGCGATGTGGCCCGCGCCTTCCGGGTGGCACGGCGGCTGCGGGCGGGCGGCGTCGGGATCAACACCGTCGGCCGGAACATGGAGGCGCCGTTCGGGGGCTTCAAGAGGAGCGGGGTCGGCCGGGACGTGGGGTCCTACGCCCTGCACGCCTACAGCGAGGTGCAGGCGATCGTCTGGCCGGGGTGAGGTGTCAACGAGGGCTGCCTGCTTGCCCTTTGGGGATCCGGGAGGCGTCCCGTGCGGGCAGGGATGGGGCAATCCGCTCCGGAAGCGGTGGCGGATCCGTAGCGTCCGGACCTGACAAGGGGGACGGCCGGTTTCCGGATCGTCGATGTCCGGCCGCCCCCTTCCCCGAACACGCACGGAATCCTTGGAGACCACTCCATGAAGCACGTCAAGAGAATCGCCCTGACCACCACGGCCCTCGCCGCCGCGGCCGCCGCCACCCTGCTCGGCACGACGGCCGTCCAGGCCGCGTCCGCGAAGCCCGCCGCCCTCCCGGCCGTCCACGCCCCCGCCGCGCTCGCCGTGCCCGACGGCAACAAGCTGACCGGCGTCTACTCCGCGCACGGCGTGCAGACCTACACCTGCACCGACGGCGCCTGGAAGCTCCTGGAGCCCGCCGCCACCCTCTCCGACAAGCGGGACCGCGCCCACCGCCCGGTCGCCCTGCACTCCCGTGGCCCGGTCTGGGTCTCCACGGTCGACGGCAGTGCGGTCAACGCCACGGCGGCCGTCACCTCCCCCAAGGAGGGCACCATCCCCGAGCTGCTCCTGAAGGCCACGGCTACCCGCGGCGCCGGGACATTCGAGGGCGTCACCTACGTCCAGCGCCTGGACACGGAGGGCGGCGTGGCCCCGGCGGCGGCGTGCACGGGCACGGACCAGATCTCGGTGCCGTACGCGGCGACGTACGCCTTCTACAAGGCGAGCTGACCACGCCCTGAAGGGGCGCTGGGGGTACCTCCGACCGAAGGCTGGGGGAGGAACTGCGCGACCGGCCACGACGGTGCCGCGGTCGGCAGACTGCGCATCGCGGCACTTGTAGCGGAGCGCCTTAGTCGGCGAGATCGACCCGGATCGTCAGGAGCTGCGTCCCCAGTGCCTTTACGGCCATGCTGTTGCCCTTGGGCAGGGTGCGCAGCCGGGCGACCGGGTCGTCGTCGGGCAGCAGGTGGGCGGTGCCGTGGTGCCACCGCCCGCCGATCCGCACCCGCACCCGCGGGTCGGCCTGGATGTTCCGCACGTACTGGGACTTCGTCCCGAACTCCGACACCAGCCAGAAGCTCTCCCCGACCCGCCGCCCGCCCAGCGGGGTGCGCCGGGGCTCCCCGGAGACCCGCCCCGTGGTCTCCAGCAGGGTCTGGAAGGGGAGCAACCGGGTCAAGCGGTTGGCGACATGCCGCTGGAAGGCGGTGGTGGCACGGAATCTGCGATCGGACATGGTTCCTCGGCTCTCTCTTCTGCCGTACTTCGGCGCCGGTGTCCCCTTCAATGTCTCTTACCCTTCCTCGGCGAGAGACGGTGGGCCCGTGCGGATCATGACCTGGAACCTGTGGTGGCGCTTCGGGCCCTGGGCCGAACGGCAGAAAGCGATCCTCGCCGTGCTGCGTGAGCTGCGGCCGGATGTGGTCGGCCTGCAGGAGGTGTGGGCCGCGGACGGCGAGAACCTCGCCGAGTGGCTCGCCGGTGAACTCGGCCTGCACTGGGCCTGGGCCGCCTCCCCGGCCTCCGAGCGCCGGCAGCGGCGGATCGGGGAGCCGGGCACCGAGATCGGCAACGCGGTGCTCAGCCGCTGGCCGGTGACGGAGAGCGAGGTGCTGCGCCTGCCGGCGCCGGCGGAACTCGACGACGGACGCCTCGCCCTCTACGCCCGCCTCGCGGCCCCCGACCACCCTGTCCCCTTCTTCACCGTCCACCTGACCTCGCAGCTGCACCTGTCGGCCGTACGCAGCCAACAGGTCACTGCGCTGGCCGAGTTCGTGGCCGCCCACCGCGCGGGCACCGACTTCCCGCCCGTCGTCACCGGTGACTTCAACGCCTGGCCGGACTCCGACGAGATCCGCCGGTTCTGCGGGCTCCGCACCGCACCTGTCGTACCCGGCCAGGTCTTCTTCGACGCCTGGGAGTACGCCGACCCGGCCGCTCCCTCCGCCACCTGGGACAACGCCAACCCGTACGTCCCCGCGGGCCTCGGCCCCGGCGTCCGCGTCGACTACGTCCACGTCGGCGCCCCGGCCGGCCCCGGCGGCATCGGGGCGGTGCTTGCCGTACGGCGGGCAGGGGCCGGACCGGTCGACGGGGTGTGGCCGTCCGACCATGCGGCGGTCGTCGCGGATCTGGCGGACGGCGGACCCGCGGGGTCACTGTCCGGCGGGTGACTTCAGCAGGTCGAGGAGGGCGCCGAAGGCCTCGGCGCCGACGGTGAGCACGGTCCGGGGCGGGTCGGCGTCGGCTATGCGGACGGCGGTGGGGGCGGCGGATATGTGGACGCAGGCTTCGCCTTCTTGGCAGTACGACGACTTCCGCCAGGGGCGCGTGGACATACCGGCTCCTTCACAGGTTCTGGATGATGGCGTGGATCAGGTCCCGGGACTTCGCCGGGCTGAGGGCGATGGCTTCGACGACATCCAGCAGGCGTCGGTACTTCTCCAAGTGGGCCTCGGCGTCGAGCAGTACGGGACCGTGGAACTGGTCGAGCTGCACGGTGTCCAGCTCGGCCACCGGTCCGCACAGGTGGTTGATGGACTGGCCCGATCCCGGGAAGGCTCCGACGTCGAAGGGAAGCACCCGAAGGGTGATGTGGTCCCGCAGGCTCATGTCGATCAGATGCCTGAGCTGCTGCCGGGCCACGTGCCGACCGCCGACCCGCATGTGCAGGGCTGCTTCGTGGATCACCGTGCTGTATGGATTCGGGGACTCCCGGAACACCACGTCCTGGCGCTTGATGCGGTGCGAGACCCGGTGCTCGACTTCCGGCGGAGTGGGGGCCGGGATGGCCCGGCTGAAGATCTCCCGGGCGTGCTCACTGATCTGGAGCATGCCCGGAACGTGTGAGGTGAAGGCGGTGCGGATGGCCGTCGAGTGGTGCTCCAGCTCGGCGAGGGTGAGCAGCCCCGACGGAAGTACCTCGCGGTAGGCGTCCCACCACCAGCCGCGGGTCTTCTCCGCGGCCATGTCCGCCAGGGCGTCGATGTAGGGCTGGTTCGTGCACGAGTAGATGTGGGCCATCGCCCGGACACGGTCGGGGCTCACTCCGAACCTGGCCGACTCCACGTTGCTGAGTTGACCCGAGCTGGTACCGAGCATCTGCGCGGCCTCGGTGGAGGTCAGGCCCGCCCGCTCGCGGAGTTTGCGCAGCTCGGTGGCGAGTCGGACGCGTCGGGCCGTCGGCGCGGGCCTTGGCGTCATGGGTGTTCCTCCTGGCGGACGTACAGCGAGCTTGTCACTCACACGAGGGAGATGAGGCCGAGATCCTTCGAAAGCTCGCAAAGCTGCTTTGCGAGACCTCTATCGTCATTCCTGGGCGCCCCCTCCTGGAAGCGCACCGTGGGACGCCACGGCACAGACACCAGGCACCTGTCGAACTCCCCTCAGCGACCGGAGACTTCCGATGGTCACGGTATCCCCGTCCTGGAACTACACCCTGCACCTTCCGCACGATCCACGCGCACCGGCTATCGCACGGGGCACCCTGAGACTGATTCTCGCCGCGCATGAGATGCCCGAGCTCGCCCCCACCGCTGCACTCGTGGCGGCGGAACTGCTGGCCAACGCGCACTGTCACACAAAAGGGCCCTACGCCCTCCGCCTCCGCTCGGCCGAGCCCGGTCGTCTCCGGGTGGCCGTATGGGACACCGACCCGCACGTTCCGCCCGGCTTCTCGAACGCGTCCGCCCAGCCGCCCCCACCCGACGCCGAGCACGGCCGCGGACTGCCCCTGGTGCGGGCCTGTGCGGACACCTGGGGTGCGTCGCGGCTCCATGAGCTCGGCAAGCTGCTGTGGGCCGAGTGCGGAGGCGGGGCGGTGGCGTGGTGACCAGGGCCATACTGGGAAGCGGAGCGATGCCCCTTCATCAGGAGCTGATCATGAGCGCACAGCCCGAGCACGGCTGGGGAGCGATGCCCCTCCCGGAGATCCGGACCGTGGACGACCTGCGCAGCGCGCTCAGTCGCTACGGCTTCCCGGGCGACCGCGAGCGCTTCGAGGAGGAGCTGGCGGCAGCCATAGGAGCGTCGCCCACCAATGACTTCGCCGGCGCCGCTGCTGTGGTCCGCGCCTACCGGCACCGGGTCCTGATCAGGAACTCGTCCGAGGTTATGACGGCGCTGGAGGACGCGCGAGCCGGAGGCGGCGGTACGTGAACGACGTCCCGTTGGAGGAGGCCGAGCCCGCAAGGAAGGCGTTCGGGGACCTGGCGGAGGGGGAGCGGGAAGTGGTCCGGGAGGCGCTCGCCGCAATCGCCCGCGACCCGGCGGTGGGCCGCGAGATCCCCGGGTGGCGGCCTCCGTCCGTGGAGTACACGTACACCACACCACTCGCCCGCGACTCGGCCGAGGCCATCACCGTCGTGTACACGCACACCCCGGGCATGGGGGTGACCGTCGTGTACTACTTCCGAGATCCACAGGTCGTGGACTGACCCGTTTCCGGGAAGCCCCGACAGTGCGATGATCGGCCGGTGGGCATAGCCATCAGCACAACGCTCTTCATCACCGCCTTCTTCTGCATCGGCGCGGGCATCACGGTCGCCACGACGTCCTGGACGTTTCCCTGGTTGGCAGGCAAGGTGTACAGGCCTCGGCTGTGGGGTGCCGGGTACGTCCTGTTCGGCGTCGTCGTCCTCTACCACGCGGTGGTCGCACTGGTGCATGTCGACCCGACGGTGGACCTGGTGATGACGGTCGTGACCACGGTGACGGCCCTTGCCGGCCTCGGGATGATGGGGTTCGCTCAGCGGGTGGGGCACGGGACGCGGTCGCCCCGTACCGGGCCCGGCGCCACCGACTAGCGGGGCTCGTCCTGCCTGTCGAGGACGGTCAGCTCCTTCTCGGTCAGTCGCAGGGCGCCGGCGGCGATGTTCTGCGCGAGGTGTGCCGGGTTCGCGGTGCCGGGAATGGCCAGCACGTGCGGACCGCGATGGAGGGTCCAGGCGAGCCGTACCTGGGCCGGCGTGGCGTCGTGGGCACGGGCGACGGAGCGGACGCGCGCGTCGTGCTCCTGGTCTGCGGCCGCCTCGCGCCGCAGGCCGGAGACCGCGAAGAACGGGACGAAGGCGATGCCCTGCTCCCCGCACAGGTCCACCAGCCCGCTCTCGTCGGCGCGGCGCCAGTCCAGGCCGTAGGAGTTCTGCACGCAGACCACGGGCGCGATCTTCTGGGCCTCGGCCACGTGCTCGGGCAGGACGGCGGAGAGCCCGAGGTGCCGGATCAGACCGGCCGCGCGCAGCTCGGCGAGGGCGCCGAAGTGCTCGGCGATCGACGCCGTGCGGGGGCCTCCGGCGCGCAGGTTCACCACATCCAGGCAGTCCCGGCCGAGCTGGCGCAGGTTCTCCTCGACCTGGCCGCGCAGCTGGTCGGGGCGGGCCCGGTAGAGCCACTCTCCGGAGGGATCGCGCCCCGGGCCCACCTTGGTCACCACGACCACGTCGCCGCGCCAGGACGAGAGGGCGCGGTTGATGAGCTCGTTGGCGGACCGCAGCGGCGAGAAGTAGAAGGCGGCCGTGTCGACATGGTTCACCCCCTGCTCGAACGCGCTGTGCAG
Organism: Streptomyces hyaluromycini; assembly: GCF_002217755.1. GTDB lineage: Bacteria > Actinomycetota > Actinomycetes > Streptomycetales > Streptomycetaceae > Streptomyces > Streptomyces hyaluromycini. Next base: position 374,018 of record NZ_BCFL01000019.1, read on the forward strand.
CAGACCGACCGCGGCATCGCGGTCGATCGGCGCGCCGTCGGAGTTCCCCATCATCCCGTTGCCCGTCAGCCGCATCGCGCCGTAGCCGATGCGGTTGACCTCCAGATCCCCGAGCATCCAGGTCCCTGCTGCCGCTGCTGCGCTCACCGTGCTCCTTCGCCTGTCGGTTCGTCAGGTCCTGGAGTATGGGCCGGTCACGGCGTGCTGCGACAGGCCGAACGGCGGGGCAGAACGTCACACTTCTATCGGGAACCAACGCCCGGCGCACCGCCGTTGAACCTGCTGAGAGAGCTTGGGGCAGAGCGGAACTCCGAGCGCTCAGCGCAAGGCGCGGTCCAGATGGGGCCGGTGGTCGGAGACCCACTGGTACGCCTGCCGTACCTCTGTCACCACCCCGGCGTCACGGAGACGGATCATCGTGGGGTCTCCGGATCCGGCTGCCGCCTCGATGCCGCGTCGGCACCGGTCCTGCCACCACAGGATCACAGAGACGAGATCACGCCGGTTCGTGAGCCCGTAGGCGTCGGCGATCAGACGCAGCCGTCGCGCGGCCTCGGAGGCGTCCTCGACGCTCGGCCCGAGCCCGAGGTACTGCCAGCAGACGTGGGCGACGTCGTGGATGCGCGCGCCCGGCGCCGCCAGATCCCAGTCGATGAAGGCCACCGGGCGCAGCACGCCGCCGACCGGTCGGTAGACGGTGTTCCTGGGCGCGAGGTCGTTGTGGCAGACGACCTCATGTGGACCTGCCAGTTCCGTGCCCGCCGTCAGGTCGTGGAACTCCCGCACGAGCTGGGCGACCCGCCGCAGACTCCCGTCGGAGTACACCTCCGGCGGTTGCCGCGGTTGCCAGGCCACATGCCCGTCGAGGTAGGTGAGGACCTCACGGCCCTCCTCGTCGATGCCGTGGTGGCGCGGTGCACCGGGCCAGCCGCCGGCCTCGAACAGCTTCAACAACTCCCCGACGAACCGCGTACCGGCGGACGCGGGACGCCGCACGGTGGCGCCGACGCGCACCACGTGACTGACAAGCCCACCAGGCAGCGGCGATTCGCCGGACCCCTCACCCTGCACGATACTTTGCACGATCTTCACTCAACACTTTTCCGTCACCCACCGTGGGTACTTCACGGTTTCCGGGTCCTCGGCGACAGGCTCGTGATCGCCGAGGACCGGCACGCGGAGCTGTGGCCGGACGCGGACCGTGTTGACGTCGGCGAACGGTTTCAGCGGCCCAGGAAGATCGGGTTGGTCAGCGCCGCCAGGGCGCCGGGTACCGTGCCCGCCGCTGTCTCGTGGCGCAGTTCCGCGCGTACGTACGCCGCGTACGTCGGGGTCGTCCGCCACTCCACGGCCCCCGAGCCGGCCACCGGCAGTGGGTCGCTGGTGAGGAGGACGCCCTGGTCGGTGACGAAGCGGACGGTGCAGCGGGGGACGCCGGAGGCCTCCAGGCGGACGGTCACCGGGGTGTCGGGGGCGACGGCGAGACGTTCGCCGATGCCCGCCTGTTCGCCGCGGCCGCCCGTCGCCGTGAAGCTCAGCGTCACGTTCTTCGACTCGGCGATGTAGGAGCGGCCCGCGCGCAGGCCCTCCTGGATGGCCTCGCGGGACAGGTCGTCGGCGAGGACGACCGTCTGGGGCGAGCCGACGGCGTCCGGGTCGCGGTGCGCGTCGCTGTTGCCCATGCCCGGGAGCCACTGCCGGTTGTCGCGCACCGACGCGACCAGCGTGGCGTCCCAGGCGGAGAGGGCCACCTCGTCGTCGGGGGTGTAGGGGCCGTTCCACACCTCGACCGCGTCCGCCTCCCCGAAGCCGAACTTCCAGGCGCAGCCGACGCACGTGGCGTGCGGATGCGCCGGTACGACCAGACCGCCGGCCTTGTGGATCTGGTGGGCGAAGCGGCCGAACCGGTTGTCGCGGGCCCGGTAGCGCCAGTCGACGAAGGTACCGGGCTCCGTGCCGAGGGCGACGACATGGCCGTTGCGGGTGGTGACCTCCTCGCCGAGCATGATGAGCAGGTCGTCGCCGGCCTGGTCCGCCCAGTGCGGGTGCGAGGAGTGCGTGTTGTGGTCCGAGGAGTTGATGAAGTCCAGCCCGGCGGCGCGGGCGAGGGCCGCGATCTCGGCGGGGGTGCGGCGGCCGTCGGAGTACCAGGAGTGGAGGTGGCAGTCGCCCCGGTACCAGTCCCGGCCGCGGCCCTTGGCGCGGGAGGGCGGGTAGACCGGGCGGACGGGAGTGCCGGGTTCGCCGTACGTGAGGGTGATCGTCAGCTCGTAGGCGAGGCCCTGCGGGGCGACCGTGTAGGGGCCGAGGGCGATGTGCCAGGTGCCGGCGCCGACCGGGCCGGGGATGTAGCCGGGGGTCGCGTCGTCGGCGCGGACGAAGAACTCCGTGCGGGCGCCGCCCGACCAGCCCCGGAAGCCCTTGCCGCCCAGCTCGGTGCCGTGCTGGTCGAAGATGCCGATGTCGAGCGCGTTGCCCGTGGTGCCGGCCGGGACGCTCGGCCTGTCGTAGGTGTAGGAGACCTTGATCTCCCGTACGCCGGTGGGCACTTCGACCGGTACGTACACGAAGTCCGGGGAGCCGGGCGGCAGGGTGCCGCGTACCGTCGCCGTCTCCTGAGTCCCCTGGTCCTGACCGTCCGCCGCTGCGAAGCTCACGGGTCCCAACGTAAGGGCTGCCGCGGCGCCCGTCACGAACAGCGCGCGTCTGCCGATGCCGTGCGTGTCCTCACACATACCGCTCACTCTCCCCTCTCGACGTGAACTCCCCCGGAACCCGGAAGGACAGGGAATCCACAGCCGTCCGTATGTCATGTGCATAGCTGTGTGAAAGGCGGTACGCGTGATGCCGACCAGTCGGTATGGACAGATCGAGCCACCCCCGGTACAGATGGGACATGCGCATAGCCGTCACGGTCTTCCTCACCGACGAGACCATCGCCCCCGTCCGGCTCGCCCGTGAGCTGGAGGCACGCGGGTTCGCCGGGCTGTACCTGCCCGAGCACACGCACATCCCGGTCGAGCGGACCACCCCGTACCCGGCGGGCGGCGACCTGCCCCGCGAGTACGGCCGTACCCTCGACCCCTTCGTCGCCCTCGGCCAGGCCGCCGCCGTCACCGAGGGCCTCGGCCTCGGCACCGGCATCACCCTGGTCGCCCAGCACGACCCGATCGACCTGGCCAAGCAGATCGCCACCCTCGACCACCTGTCCGGCGGCCGCTTCACCCTCGGTGTCGGCTTCGGCTGGAACGTCGAGGAGGCCGCGGACCACGGGGTGCGGTGGCGCGACCGGCGGGAGCTCGGCCGGGACCGGATGGCGTTGATGCGGGCGCTGTGGGCGGAGGAACCGACCGCCTACGAGGGGGAGTTCGGGAGCGTACGGGCGTCGTCCGCGTATCCCAAGCCCGTCCAGAAGCCGCGCGGGCCGGTCGCCGGTCCCCGCACGCTGATCGGCGGGGCCGCCGGGCCGAAGCTGTTCGCGCACATCGCGGAGTATGCCGACGGGTGGCTGCCGATCGGGGGACGGGGGCTGACGGAGTCGCTGCCGGTGCTCCGCTCGGTGTGGGCGGACGCTGGGCGCGACCCGGCGGCGCTTCAGGTGGTGCCGTACGCCGTCTTCCCGAGCGCCGGCAAGCTCGCGCACTATGCCGAACTGGGCATCGAGGAGGTCGTGGTGCAGTTGCCTCCGGCGGGGGAGGCCGAAGTGCTGGGGGTGCTGGACGCTTACGGGGAGTACCTGTGAGGGGGTGCGCTGAGTTTCCGGGTGCGGGTGCGTGGGGGTTGCTCGCGCAGTTCCCCGCGCCCCTGAAGGGGCGCACTACAGCGCCCCTTCTTTTGCTTTTAGGGGCGCGGGGAACTGCGCGAACAGCCACGACGCACCTGCACGTGCCCACGTACCGCCGCCCCACGGCCCCCACTGAACCCGCTCACCCCGAACGTATGCTCAAAGAATGACGACTTCCGCGACCTCCGGAACCGGCCCCACCGAGAACTCCATGCGTCGCGCCCTCAAACGCGCCCGGGACGGCGTCGCCCTCGACGTCTCCGAGGCCGCCGTCCTGCTCCAGGCGCGCGGCGCGGCCCTGGACGACCTCGCCGCGTCCGCCGCCCGGGTCCGTGACGCCGGCCTGGAAGAGGCCGGCCGGCCCGGTGTCATCACGTACTCGAAGAGCGTCTTCATCCCTCTCACCCGCCTGTGCCGCGACAAGTGCCACTACTGCACGTTCGTCACCGTCCCCGGCAAGCTCCGCCGGGCCGGGCACGGGATGTTCATGTCCCCGGACGAGGTCCTCGACGTCGCCCGCAAGGGCGCGGCCCTCGGCTGCAAGGAAGCCCTGATCACCCTCGGCGACAAGCCCGAGGACCGCTGGCCGGAGGCGCGCGAGTGGCTCGACGCGCACGGTTACGACGACACGATCGCCTATGTCCGGGCCATCTCCGTCCGGATCCTGGAGGAGACCGGCCTGCTGCCGCATCTCAACCCCGGTGTGCTGTCCTGGACCGACTTCCAGCGGCTCAAGCCGGTCGCCCCGTCGATGGGCATGATGCTGGAGACGACCGCCACCCGGCTCTGGTCCGAGCCCGGCGGCCCGCACCACGGCTCCCCGGACAAGGAACCCGCCGTCCGGCTGCGGGTCCTTGAGGACGCGGGCCGCTCCTCCGTCCCCTTCACCTCCGGGATCCTGATCGGCATCGGCGAGACGTACGAGGAGCGTGCCGAGTCGCTTTTCGCCCTCCGCCGCGTCGCCCGCTCCTACCACGGCGTCCAGGAACTGATCATCCAGAACTTCCGCGCGAAGCCGGACACGGCGATGCGCGGCATGCCGGACGCCGAACTGGACGAGCTGGTGGCGGCCGTCGCGGTGGCGCGGCTGGTCATGGGGCCGGCCGGCAACATCCAGGCGCCGCCCAACCTCGTCAATGGGGGCACCTCCCAGACGGAGTCTGGGGGAGAGTACGAGCGGCTGATCGGCGCCGGTATCGACGACTGGGGCGGGGTGTCCCCGCTCACCATCGACCACGTCAACCCCGAGCGCCCCTGGCCGCAGATCGAGGAACTGGCGCGGAAGTCGGCCGCGGCAGGCTTCGAGCTGCGGGAACGTCTCTGTGTGTACCCGGAGTTCGTCCGGCGCGGCGAGCCCTGGCTGGACCCGCGGCTGCGCCCGCACGTGGCCGCGCTGGCGGACCCGGAGACGGGCCTCGCGGTGCCGGACGCGGTGGTCGAGGGGCATCCCTGGCAGGAGCCGGAGGAGGTCTTCGTCGCCTCCGGCCGCACGGATCTGCATGCCTCCATCGACACCCAGGGCCGTACGGGCGACCGGCGTGACGACTTCGACGAGGTGTACGGCGACTGGGGCGCGCTGCGGGAGGCGGCCGCCCCGGGGATGGCGCCGGAGCGGATCGACACGGACGTGCGCGCGGCCCTGGCGACCGCGGCCGACGACCCGACGAAGCTGACGGACGCCGAGGCGCTCGCCCTGTTCCACGCGGACGGCCCGGCGCTGGACGCGCTGACCGGGATCGCCGACGACGTGCGGAAGTCCGCGGTCGGCGACGACGTCACCTACATCGTCACCCGCAACATCAACTTCACCAACGTCTGCTACACCGGCTGCCGCTTCTGCGCCTTCGCGCAACGGCGCACGGACGCGGACGCCTACACCCTCTCCCTGGACCAGGTCGCCGACCGGGCCCAGCAGGCGTGGGACGTCGGCGCGGTCGAGGTCTGCATGCAGGGCGGCATCCATCCCGACCTGCCCGGCACCGCGTACTTCGACATCGCGAAGGCGGTCAAGGAACGCGTCCCCGGCATGCACGTGCACGCCTTCTCCCCGATGGAGGTGGTGAACGGCGCGACCCGCACCGGCATGTCGATCCGGGAGTGGCTCACGGCGGCGAAGGAGGCGGGCCTCGACACCGTCCCCGGCACGGCGGCGGAGATCCTCGACGACGAGGTCCGCTGGGTCCTCACCAAGGGCAAGCTGCCCGCCGCCACCTGGATCGAGGTGATCACCACCGCCCACGAGGTCGGCATCCGCTCCTCCTCCACCATGATGTACGGCCATGTCGACCAGCCCCGCCACTGGCTGGGCCACCTCCGCACGCTGGCCGGCATCCAGCAGCGCACGGGCGGCTTCACGGAGTTCGTGACGCTGCCCTTCATCCACACCAACGCGCCCGTCTACCTGGCGGGCATCTCCCGTCCGGGCCCGACGATGCGCGACAACCGGGCGGTGACGGCGATGGCGCGTCTCCTCCTGCACCCCTACATCCCGAACATCCAGACAAGCTGGGTGAAACTGGGCGCGGAAGGTGCCGCGGAGATGCTCCGCTCGGGCGCCAACGACCTCGGCGGCACCCTGATGGAGGAGACGATCTCGCGGATGGCGGGGTCGTCGTACGGCTCGTACAAGTCGGTGCGGGACCTCGTCGCCGTGGCGGAGGCGGCGGGGCGTCCGGCGAAGCCCCGTACGACGCTGTACGGCGAGGTGCCGGAGGAACGGCAGCGGGCGGCGGAGGCGTCCGACGGGCACCTGCCGGAGCTGCTGCCGGTGCTGGACTGAGCGGAGCGAGTGGGCGGGCAGCGCACAGTACGATGATCCGACCCCTGTGCGAATGAGCGGGGGGCCTCATAACGGAGGAGATGCGTACCCGTGGCTGCCCGACTGCTGCCCTCCTGGGTCTGGGTCTCCGGCCTGACGGCCGGGGCGACGGTCGCCGTCGTCTTCCTCGCCCTCCAGGCCGACAAGGGGCCGCACCCCACGGCCGCGGCGGTCCGCCCGTCGGCGAGCGCGTCGGCGGGCGCCCACCCCTCCGTGTCCCCGAAGCCCACGAAGGCCCCCGCGGTACCGGCGGCCTCCGGCACCGGCCGCCGGATCGTCTACTCGCTGGGCGCCAAGCGGGTGTGGACGGTCGACGCGAGCGACAAGGCGACCCGCACGTTCACGGTGTGGCCGGGGACGGTCAGTCCCGACCCCGGCACCTACACCATCTCCAGGACGAGGTCCGCCACGACCGGCTCGGACGGCGTCCCGATCGAGCACATCCTCTACTTCGCCGCGAAGTCGGGGCTGTCGATCGCCTTCTCCAACGCGGTCGACGGCTCCTCCCCGGCACCCGCCGCCGGCAAGCAGACCAGCGGCATCCGGATGCCCAAGGCGGACGGCGCGGCCCTGTGGACGTTCGGCACGGAACCGAACACCAAGGTGACGGTGGTCAAGTAGCCGTCAGGAGATGGCGCGGAGTCGCGGTGGCCTGCGGAGCCGCTCGACGGCCGCGGCCGTCTCCTCGTCGGCGGGCAGCAGGACGACCAGCTGCTGGGCGTCCTCGGTGATGTCGAGCGTCTCGCGCCGCAGGCGCAGTTCGGTGCCCGAAGGGTGCCGCAGCCGCAGCACCCCGCGGGCCGGAACCACGTGCCGGTTCATCCGGCGGGTGAAGTCGGCCCCGGCGACCGGCGCCAGCTCCGCCGTGAACCATTCGCTGTTCTCCACGGAGGGCCCGAGCCAGAGGTCGAAGGCCTGCTCGTCGGCGACGGTGTCCCAGTCGGCGAAGAGGGCCCGGGCGCGCGGATCGGTGAACACGTACCGGGTGAGGTTGGGGACCTCGGCGTCCAGGAGCCCGGTCCCGCCCATCACCGCCTCGTACGACCCCGTACGGGCGAGGATGTCGCCGAGCCGGTTGGTGACGAGGGCGAGGCCCGGTTCGAGCAGGCGGAGGGTCTCCAGGACGGACGGCCGCACCTCGCGCCGCGGCGGCGCCGGTTGCGGGTGGGCGACGCACTCACCGCCGGTGATCTTCGCGAGGTAGCGGAGGTGGGCGCGTTCGGCGGGATCGAGGCTGAGGGCGTCGGCGAGGGCGTTGACGACGGCCACCGACGGATTGCGGTCCCGGCCCTGCTCGATGCGGGTCAGGTACTCGACGCTGATACCGGCCCGGTCGGCCAGGTCGAGCCGCCGCAGTCCCGGTGACCGCCGGCGGCCGCGCTCCGGCAGCCCGAGCACCGCCGGCTGGATGCTGTCCCGCTTCGCCCGGACGAAGTCCCCCAGTGGTGTCCCCATGCGGTCGAGGATAGGCGGACCGGAGTTCTCTCAGCATGGCCCTGCGGGGGCCAGCCTGAGCACGGTCTGGCTGGGCCTGGAGGGCGCCCCGATCGTGGAGGCATGGACAACGACAAGCACAGGCTCGTGATTCTGGTGGGAAGCGTCCGGGAGGGCCGCTTCGGCCCGGTGGTGGCCCAGTGGGTGGCCGAACAGGCGGGCGCACACGGCGCCTTCGACGTGGACGTCGTGGATCTGGCAACGTACGACGTCCCGTTGACGTTGCCGGCGGAGTCACCGAAGTACGCGGGTGACGCCTACCTCCGCCCGGCCGGAATGCGGGGACTGACGGAGGCTCTGTCGGCGGCGGACGCGTTCGTCATCGTCACCCCCGAGTACAACCACAGCTACCCGGCATCGCTGAAGGCGGCCATCGACTGGCACTTCACCCAGTGGACGGCGAAGCCGGTCGCGTTCGTCAGCTACGGCGGCGCGGCCGGCGGCCGCCATGCCGTGCTCCACCTGGAGAACGTGCTCACCGAACTGCACGCGGTGACGGTCCGGGACGGCCTGGCCTTCCCGAACTACTTCACCGCGTGGCAGGACGGCCGCCCCCTGGACTCCCAGGTCGCCGGGTACGCCAAGACCCTCCTCGACCAGCTGTCCTGGTGGACGGCCACCCTCCGCGCGGGCCGCGAGGCGGCCCCCTATCCCTCCTGACCCCTCCTGATCAGCCCTCCTGGTCCGAGGGGCTCAACTGGACGACGATCAGGGCGAGGCCGGTCAGGACCAGCACCCGGGTCGCGGCGTCCAGCCCGTTCCAGGTCTTGGACTGCCACATGGAGAACCACTCACCGCCGATCCCGATGAACCCGGCGCCGAAGAGCAGCACGAGCATCAGCAGACCGTAGGTGGAGACGCGCCGCGCGCGGACGTTGTCACGGCGGACCCAGAGCCAGGTCCCGGCGATCAGCACCAGCGCGGCCAGCGTCTCCCACACGATGATGGCGACGTAGGCGGCGTTCTCAAGTCCCTTGTCCGTGATGGCCCGCCACATCAGGTCGTCGTCCTTGAACGTCGTGTCCATGGCCAGGACATGCTGGACGAACGCCTGGTTGGTACCGAAGTCGGTGATGTTCCCGAAGGCGACGAGGGCGATGTAGAGGGCGACGCTGCCGGTGAGAACGGCAGCGGCGAGTGAGAGGGCACGGGGCCCGTGGGAGGTGGACATGCCACCGTCCTTCCCGCTCCCCGCCGTTCACACCCTTCTGTTCAACTCGTCGGCGGTCAGTTGGGGCAGCCGGGAATCGCCGGCGAGCTGGTCACGCAGTTGTTGGGAGTGTTGTTGACGACCTGGCTCGACGAAACGAGGTTCACCGTCCCGCCGGTGTTGTAGATGCCGCCGGCGTTGTCGGTGGCGGAGTTGGCGCTCACACGGGAGTTCAGCAGCGTCGCCACCGCGCCCGAGAACCGGTTGTAGATACCGCCGCCACGGGTGCCCGCTCCGGTCGCGTGGTTGTCGCTGACCGGACTGAGTTTCAGGGCCAGAGGACTGGCTTCGTTGTAGATGCCGGCGCCGGCGAGGTTGCCGGCGGCGGCGGCGCCGGTTGCGGTGTTGCCGGTGACCGGGCTCTTGTTGAGGGTCGTGTTCGCGGCAACGGCAATGCCCCCGCCGACGACGCCGGTGTTGTTCGTGATGCGCGTGGCGTTGAAGGTCGTCGTATTCAAGATGGAGGCGACGCCGCCGCCGAAGGTGCTGGTCGCGGTGTTGCCGGTGACCGTGCCGCCGTTGAACACGAGGCTGCCGCGGTCGGCCTCCAGGCCGCCGCCCCGAGGCGCCGTGTTGTTGCTGAGGCAGCTGTTCTTGACCTTGAGGGTGCCGTTGCTGGAGAAGATGCCGCCGCCCCTGAAGTCGGCGGTGTTGTTGATGACCTTCGCGGCGTTGAGCGTGAGCGCGGAGCCGGCACCGTTGACCAGGACGGCGCCACCGACACCGGCACCGGATGCATGGCCGTTGCTCAGGGTGAGGGAGTTGAGGGTGAGGTTCCCCGGGGCGTCGACCTCGAAGATACGGAAGAGCGCCGCCGACGACCGGGTGATGGTGTCATCGAAGCCGGTGACCGTCACCGTGCTGGTGATGACCGGCAGTCCGTTGCTGTCGTTGTCCGCGCCGGTGAGGGTGTAGGTGCAGCCCGGAAAGAGGTTGACCGTACCGCCGGTTGGGTTGACTGTGTTGATCGCCGCGATCAGGGCACTTGCAGTGCAGTTCGGAACGTTGACCGTCACCCGTTTCGCGACAGCGGACGATCCGTCGGGACGTGCGGCACGGTGCAGCGGCAGCGAGGGTGTGCGGGTGTCGACCAGCCGTGGCGCCGAGGGGGCGGGGTCGGGCTGGGCGTCGGCCTGAGGTCCGGCCAGGGCCACCAGGCCGGCAGCAAGAGTCGTTGTGCCTGCTATGCCGAGAATGCGGAAGCGCATGGGGATTTCCCTTCGGGGTCGCGAATGGAATGGACTGTCCTGGTGTGCGCACCAGGACAGGTGCGAGTGCCTTTGAGCGGTCAGTGCTCGGCACATGCGCGCGACGTATGAACAGCTCGCGCGGCAGTCGGTGAAGGCGCTCGCGTCGTGAGCGTGAGGACGGCTTGTGCCGCACGGCGGCAGTAAGCCCTCAACAAGAATGGCTCTGTGTAATGTGCCGCGCACACTGAGTGGCCAACCGGGTGAAGGGTATGCGGCGCCCGTGCCTGACCTCGGTGCGCGATCGGCCGTACTGCGTCGAGCCGGCGTTTCACGGGAACGCGGCCACCACCCCGATGTCGGCTGGCTGCGGTTCCACGATCAGCCCTCCTGGTCCGAGGGGCTGAGCCGGACGACGATCAGGGCGGGCCCGGTGAGCACGGCAGCGGCGAGCGGAAGAGCACGAGGTGCGTGGGAGGTGGCTATGCCACCGTCTTTCCTGCACCCGGCCAACTACACCCCCCTGTTCGGCAGTTGGCGGGCGGCCCGACGTCGTGGCGCAGCGGCGAACCGCTCGCACGCGGTTACCTTTGTCGAAGTTTCATGCGAAGGAGTTCTCATGGACACGGCAGACGCCGCCCGATGTACAAGCGCCGGGGGAGCGGAAGGTCCCGACGGCTTCGCGGAGTTGCGGACGCGCGAGTTCGGCTACCTCGACGAGGGCGGACACACCTACCTCGACCACACCGGCGCCGGACTTCCCCCGCGCTCCCTCGTGACGGGCAGCGCCCGGCGGATCACCGGCGGACTGTTCGGCAACCCGCACTCCGAGAGCCCGGCCTCCCGCGCCTCCGGACTCCTGCTGGCCGAGGCCCGGCAGGCGGTGCTCCGCCACTTCAACGCGGACCCCGACGAGTACGCCGTGATCTTCACCCCCAACGCCACCGGCGCCCTGCGCCTGGTCGGTGAGGCGTACCCCTTCACCCGCGACAGCAGGCTCGTCATGTCGCTCGACAACCACAACTCGGTCAACGGCCTGCGGGAGTACGCGCGGGCGCGGGGAGCCGCGACCGTGTACGTACCGGGCCTGCACATCGACGAGCGGCGCCTGCTCGCCGCCCTGTCCCCGCCCGGACCGCGCCGGGGCGCCGGCGGCCTGCTCGCCTACCCGGCGCAGAGCAACTTCACCGGCGTCCAGCACTCACTGGACTGGATCGCCACCGCCCGGTCACACGGCTACGACGTCCTGCTCGACGCGGCGGCCTTCGCCCCGACCAACGTCCTGGACCTGAGCCGCCACCATCCGGACTTCACCGCCGTCAGCTGGTACAAGGTCTTCGGACACCCCACCGGTATCGGCAGTCTGATCGCCCGCCGCGCGGCCCTCGCCAAGCTGCGCCGCCCCTGGTTCTCGGGTGGCACCATCTACGCCGTCAGCGCCCAGGCCCAGTGGCACGTCCTCGCCGCCGACGAGGCCGCCTTCGAGGACGGCACGGTCAACTTCCTGTCCCTGCCGGACGTGACCGCCGGACTCGCCTGGATCGACGGCATCGGCATGGACCGCATACACGCCCACGTCACCGCCCTCACCGCCCAACTGCTCAGCGGGGTGAGGGCATTGCGGCACAGCGACGGCTCCCCGCTGGTCCGGGTGTACGGCACCGAGCGCGCCGACACGGACCGCGCCGACACGGACCGCGGCGACGTGGCCCGCGGCGGTACGGTCGCGCTGAACGTGCTCGGGGCGGACGGCCGGATCGTCGACGAACGCGTCGTCACGCGCGACAGCGCCGCCCACGGCATATCCCTGCGCACGGGCTGCTTCTGCAATCCGGGCGCCGGAGAAGAGGCGTTCGACCTGCCACTGACCCGGCTGCGCTCGGCGGCCGGCACACAAGTCGCCTCACTGGACGAGTACTTGGAGCTGCTGGAGCTGCCGTCGGCGGGCGCCGTCCGGGTCTCCCTGGGCGTGTCGTCCCAGCCCGGGGACATCGAGACGTTCCTGACGTTCGTGACGCAGACCTACCGGGACCGGGTGCCGACGGTGACCGGCCTGGCCGCACGCGAGAGCTGCTGAGCCCCTGTCACCCTGCCGCTCACCCTGCCGCGCACCCCGCGACGGATCACCGCCCCGCCCGGCTCCGCGCCGCCCCGTCCCGGCACTTGCGCACCAGGATCACCCACGTCCAGGCCAGGAACACCAGCGCGAAGCCCGCCAGGACCAGCCACCCGCGGCTCGCCGGATGCCCGAACGAATCCCCGTACGACGCCAGCAGCGGCGGACCGAGCGGCGAGCGGCCCGCCCGCCACAGCGACTCCAGCCCCACCCCGCTGCCCAGCGCCTCGAACGCCCAGCGGTTGGTCATCGCCCAGCTGATCGCCTTCCCGGCCACCGTCATCCGGTGCACCGGCACGAAGGCGCCCGAGAACAGCACCTGGGGGAAGCAGAGCAACGGCAGCATCAGCGTGGCCTGCCCCGGCTCCGACACCGCCGCCGAGGCGAGCAGCCCCAGCGCGAGAGCGGCGGCCGAGGCCAGCACACTCGACGCGAACAGCGACCCGTACGTGTCCCAGCCCGCCGCGGGCAGCCGGTCCAGAGCCCGCAGCACGACCAGCAGCAACGCGTCCGCGACCGCGAGCACCGGCAGCATGGTGGTCAGCTTCGAGGCGACGTACGGACCGATCCGCAGCCCCGCGAGCCACTCCCGGCGCAGCACCGGCAGCTCGGTGCAGATCTGGAGCAGGCCGTAGGTCAGCCCGAAGAAGAACGCGCCGAACGCGATCCAGAACATGATCATCGCCGAGGAGCCCGGATCCGGTGCCGCCGGATCGAACGCACCGGCCCGGAACAGCACCGCGAACATCGCGACGATCATCACCGGCGAGCCCGCCAGGACGGCGACCGAGAGCCGGTTGTGCAGCATCAGCGCGGTACCGCGCCGGGTCAGCAGCGCCCACTGCCCGAAGACCCCGACACGGGGCGGCCGCGGCGACGGTGACGTGGCGTCAGGGAAGTCCGCGTCCTCGGGTGCGGCCCGTTCGACGCGCACACCGCCCGCCACCGCCTCGTACACCTCCTCCACGCTGCCGACCCCGAAGGCCTCGAACAGGGCGTCCGGTTCGCCCGCGTACGCGACCTCGCCACCGGCGGAGAGGAACACGACCTGGTCGGCGCGGAGCAGGTCGGCGAGGACATGTGTGGTCAGGACGACGGTGGTGCCGTCCTCGGCCAGCGTCCGCAGGGTGCGCAGCAGGGCCGCGCCGGTGACCGGGTCGAGCCCTGACGTCGGCTCGTCGAGGAAGAGCATCCTGGGCCGGGTGAGCAACTCGACCGCGATACTGGCCCGTTTGCGCTCGCCGCCGCTCAGCGCGCGCACCGGAGTCTCCGCCCGCTCCGCCAGACCGAGCGTGTCCAGCACCCGGTCGACGGTCTCCAGCACGGTCCCGGCCGGCGTACCCGGAGCCATCCGCAGCCCCGCCGCGTACACCAGGGTGCGGCGCAGCGGCAGCTCGCGGTGGATGATGTCCTCCTGCGGAACGAACCCGAAGTCCGGCCCCGGCGGCCCCGGTCGCGCCCCGTCGTGCAGCACCGCGCCCTCGGTCGGTGCGCTCAGCCCCGCCAGCGTCTGCAACAGCACGGTCTTGCCCGCACCGCTGCTCCCGGCGATCACCGTGAGCCGCCCCGGAGCGACATCGACGGATATGTCATTCAGTATCCGCCCGCCCCCACGGACGTCCCGGCTCACCCGACGCGCCCGCAGGCGCAGGCCGTTGACGGAGGGAGCGGGAGCCTCTACGGACGCGTGCGGGGGCGATGTCGACATGGGGGCAGCATGTCAGGTGTGCCCCGGGCTCGACAGGCGCCCGTGTCCTGATGCCGGGGCCTCTGCCAGACTGCGGGCGGAGTGGCTACGGGGGTGCAGCTGATGGGGTCGACACGGCCGTCGATGCAGGAGCTGATCGGGCGGCGCCGGAGGGCCGGGTTCGTCGGGCGGGTCGAGGAGCGGGCCGCGTTCCGGCGGAACCTGGAGCTGCCGCCCGAGGACGAGCGGCATCGCTTCCTCTTCCATGTGCACGGTGACGCGGGCGTCGGGAAGACCCGGCTGGTACGGGAGTTGGAGCAGATCGCCCGGGAGGCCGGGGCGCTGACCGCGTATGTCGACGAGGGCGTGGCCGGCGTCCCCGAGGCGATGACCGTGATGATCCGTCAGTTTGCGGCACAGGGGCGGAGGTTCAAGGAACTGGAGCGGTTGCTGGCCGCGCACCGGGAGCGGCGGCACGAGGCGGAGGCCGCCCTGGCGATGGGCGGACCCGAGGACCGGGAGGGGCCGTCGGCGGGCAGTCTGGCCGTGGCGCGGGCGGCCCAGGTGGGACTGGGGATGGTTCCGGTGGCCGGCGCCTTCGCCGTCGCCCTGGACACCGACCGGCTCGCCGAAGGCGCCGACCGGCTCCGGGCCCGCTTCCGCAGCCAGGAGGACGCCCAACTGGTGCTGTCCCCCGAGCGGGTACTCACCCCCGTGCTGCTGACGGAACTGGCGGGCGCGGCCGACGCCGTCCCCTGGATCGTCCTCCTCCTCGACACCTACGAGCGCACCGGCCCGTTCCTCGACCCCTGGCTGCACGACGTGATGACCACCGACCGCCATGGCGCCCTCCCCGCCAACGTCGTCGTGGTCACCTCCGGCCAGCACCCGTTCGACACGGCCCGCTGGGGCAGCTTCGCGGACTTCAGGACGGACCTGCCGCTCGGCCCGTTCACGGAGGCGGAGGCCCGGGGGCTGCTCGCGGACAAGGGGGTGCGGGACGAACCGGTGGTCGCCGAGGTGCTGCGGCTGACGGGCGGCCTTCCGGTGCTCGTCTCCACCCTGGCCGAGTCCGGGCCCGTCGGCCCCGGGGAAGTGGGGGATCCGAGTGCCACGGCGGTCGACCGGTTCCTGAAGTGGGAGCGGGACCCCGTGCGCAGAGCGGCCGCGCTGGCGGGCGCGCTGCCCCGACGGCTCGACGAGGACGTGTTCCGGTCGGTCGTGGCCGGTCCCGAGAACCTTTCGGGCGCGCTCTTCGCATGGCTGAGAGGCATGCCGTTCGTCAGCGAGCGAGGGGGGCGGTTGCAGTACCACGATGTCGTACGGGCGCCGATGCTCCGGCTCCAGCGACTGCGCTCACCCCAGGGCTGGGCCGAGCGGCACACCCGGCTCGCCGAGGCGTACGGCAGACGGCGCACGGAGACCGAAGCCGGCCTGCGCCCGGACGAGTTGTGGGCGGACGAGGGGTGGCGGGAGCTGCGGCTCGGCGAGTCGTACCACCTGCTGTGCGCGAGACCCCGCGCCGCGCTCCCGGCGGTCCTCGCCGACGTCGTCACGGTCTGCGCCTACGGAGAAGACGTCGTACGTCCCTGGGCGCGGCTCCTGGCCGAGGCGGGCGAGGACGCGGACGCCGAGGCCGTACGGACCTGGGGCGGCGACCTCTCCGAGGCGCTCGCCGGCGGCGGGCTCGCCGGGCTGCTCCGGCTGCTGCTCGGCCGCGCCCGGGGCGACGAGCCGTGGCGGGCGACGGCCTGGGCGCTGCGGGCCGACGCGCTCGCCCGGGACGGCGCGCCCGAGCGGGCCCTGGAGGAGTACGACCGTGCCCTCGCCCTGGACCCGGCCCTGGTGCGGGCCCACCGCGGCAGGGCCGTCACCCGCGGCGGGACCGGCGACTACGAAGGTGCGCTGGCCGACCTCGACCGGGTGCTCGAACTGGAGCCGGACAACCCGTGGAACGTCATCCTGCGCGGCGAGCACCACCGGCTCGCACGCCACCACGACGAAGCGGTGGCCGACCTCAGCGAGGGGATCAGACGCAACCCCACCAGCGAGTTCGCCCTGGCCTCCCGCGGCGCCGCCCACGAACGCCACGGCGACCTCGACGCGGCCCTGGCCGACTTCGACCACGCCCTGGAACTCAAGCCCGACTACGCCTGGGCCCTCGCCCGCCGCGCCCGCGTCTGGCGCGGCCTCGGCGACCAGACCCGCCGCCTCGCCGACCTGGACCGTGCCCTCGCCCTGCAGCCCGACTGGGCCTGGGGCCGCTGCGAACGCGGCGACGCCCTGCGCGTCACCGGCCGCGACCAGGAGGCCCTGGCCGACTACGACCGCGCCCTCGAACTCGACCCCGGCTACGCGTCGGCGTACGCGAGCCGAGGCGTGTCCCTGTCCAACCTGGGCCGGAACGAGGAGGCCCTCGCCGACCTGGACCGCGCCCTTGCGCTGAACCCCGGCTACGCCTGGGCCCTGGCGATGCGGGCCCGGGTACGGCGTCGGCTGGGCGACCTGCCGGGCATGCACGCGGACCTGCGCCGAGCCGTCGCGGCGGATCCCGGCACCGACTGGATCCGCCGGGAGCTGGCGGAGACCTGAGTCCCGGGTTCAGCCGAGGCCATGATGGGCGGCCCACAACTCCCCGGCACGGCCGGCCGCGTCGGTTATCAGGGCGGCGAGTTCGGGTCTGTCGGGGACCGGGAAGGAGACGTATGCGCCCCGACCGCCGGCGACGGGCCGGCCGTAGGCCTTCACGGCGAGGTGACCGTCCGGGAGAAGCCGGATGTTGAGTGTGGTCAGCGTGAACTCTTCATCGCGTCGGGTGTCCGTCCATCGGAGCGCCTGCGGGATCGTGACATTGATCGCCAGAGCACTCACTTCCGGCTCGCCGTTCACAGACGGACGAGGTCCCGCACGAACTCGGCCCATGAGGCGTCCGCGAAGGCGAGCCCGGCCCTGTCCTTGTCCTTGGAGTCGCGGACGTGGACGGTGGTGGCGGCGGGGGATATGGCGACCTCGACGCAGTCGGGGCCGTCGTTGCTGCTGTAGCTGCTCTTGAACCAGTCCAGCGCGTTGGGGGTCATGCCTATTCTCCCAGCACTTTTTCGATGAAGGCCAGTGACTCCCGTGGCGGGAGAGCCTGCGCCCGGATCATTCCATAGCGCATATCCATGATCTGGACTTCCCGAGGATCACTGATCACACGGCTATGCAGTTGGGCCTCCGAGTGCCCGATGGTCTTGCCGTCCTGGAGCTTGAGCAGCCGGATCGGCCCGGCCATGCCGGCGTGGTCCTCGCGGTCCGTGGGCATCACCTGGATCTCCACGTTCCTCAACTTGCCCAGTTCCAGAAGGTGTTCGAGTTGTCGGCGTAGCACCATTCTGCCTCCGATCGGCCGACGCAGTGTCACCTCTTCCTGGACGAACGTGAGCAGCGGTGGGGGAACCCGCTCGAAGACGCGGCGGCGTGCCAGGCGTGCGGCGACCTGACGTTCGAGCTCATCCTCCGGGTATGCGGGTCGGCGCATGGCGAACAGCGCCCTCGCGTACTCCTGTGTCTGTAGCAGGCCGTGCATGTTGTGGTTGGCGTACGCGCCGAGCTCGACCGCCTCATCCTCCAGCTTCGCCAGATCCCGAACCTTCTTCGGATACCGCGCCCGCTCCACGTCCTCCTTCATGAACGCGAGCTTCCCGCCCGACCCCAGCACCTCATCGGCCTTCTCCAGGAAGTCGGGCTTGGGAATGCGCCGCCCCCGTTCCACGGCCGACACCATCTCCTCGCTGTAGCCGATGGCGGCGCCGAGTTCGCCCTGTCGCAGCCCGGCGGCCTCCCGCCACACCTTGATCTGCCGCCCGACCGCCCTGAGTACGGCCTCGGCTTCCTCGTCCTCCACGCCCGCCCCTTCCGGCGTACGACCCGTACGACCCCGCCCGGCACCCGGACAGTCACGCTCTGTGCCGGGGTCGTTGCTGTTCAGGGTAGGAAGACGCGACCACGCTGGGTGACATGAACCAGAAATCCCTCCCGCAAGTCACCGCCCCGACGGGCCTCTTCGCGGTTCAGCTGTCCGCGACTCGAAGAGGTGCGCGACTCGCGAGACTGCTCACGGAACGCCAACTGGACGACTGGGGTGTGCCGTTCGGGGAGGCGGCGACGCAGATGGTGGCCGAACTGGCGTCGAACGCGGTGCTGCACGGACGCGTTGCGGGGCGGGACTTCCGGCTGGGGCTGCGGCTGTGCCCGGGCGGAGCTCTCCGTATCGAGGTGACCGACGCCCGGGGCGACCGGATCCCGCGCGTCCACGATCCGGCGACCGCCGACGCGGAATCGGGGCGCGGCCTGCTGATCGTGGGGGCGTACGCGGAGCGTTGGGGCGTGGACCTGGCACCGGCCGGCTGCAAGGTCGTATGGGCGGAGCTGGCACCGGCCGGCTGCAAGGTCGTATGGGCGGAGCTGGCACCGGGTCGCGAGGACCCATGACCCGGGCGTTCCCGACGTCAAAGAACAAAGAACCGGGGAAAGAACCCAACCCGCCCCTACCGTCCCCGTCGATCACCCGCCGGAGTGAATATGCCGAACTCAGCTGGCACGGAGGGGCAGTTGTGCGGCAGCGTCTGCCGCAACAGGTCCGTACATACTTCGGCCCCCGCCGGGACTGCCATCCCACTGCGAGGGCCTGATCATCGGGAAGCAGCTGCTTCCCGATGACTGAGGCGAGAGCAGCAGCTTCCGATGACTGAGAAGAACCCTAGCGCGCCCAAGTCCGCCAAGACCCGGCATTCCTACTCGGGTGTCATCCACGTGAATGAACCTCACACCGAGAACTTCACCGTGGTCGGCAATCACCTCCTCCAGCACCCCGAGTTGTCGCTGATGGCGATCGGTCTCGCGGTCCACATCCAGTCGCTGCCCGACGGGGCGCCGATCGGCATCAAGACGCTGGCGGCGAAGTTCCCCGAGGGGGAGATCCGGATCGCCGCCGCGTTGCGGGAGCTGGAGGAACACGGATACCTCACGCGTGCCAGGGAGCGTCTTCAATCGGGGCAAGTGAGGACCCGGACGACCTCGTACAACAAGCCGAGCAGGACCGCCTCGGTTCCCGCTGCCGAGCCGCAGGCTCCGGCTCCGGCACCGAAGGCCTCCGCCCCCGGGACCCCGGCCGCCGACCTCCTCACCCGCCTGCGGACCTATGACTCCCGTCTGCTGCTGTCCGAACGTGACGTTCGGCGGCTGGTGCCGGAGGTCTCCGCGTGGCTGGAGCGGGGCGTGCCCGCCACCGTCGTGGAGCGGACCCTGACGAGCGGCCTGCCGCAGGACCCGATCAAGCACCCGGCGGCCTTCCTCGCCCACCGCCTCGGCGCCCTGCTGCCTCCGGCCCTCCCCCTCCGGGCCCCCGCACCGCCTTCACCGCCCGCCCTCCGCCCCGCCCCCATGCAGAACTGCGACGGCTGCGAACGCGGGTTCCGGGCGGCTCTCCCCGGCCGCTGCCGTGACTGCCGGGCGCGGTCGGGGAGAGCGGCCTGAGGCTCAGTCGGGCAGCCGGTCGAGGACCCACTCGCCGATCTCGGGAGTCATGAGGGCGTGCGGGTCGTTGTCCGAGGAGAGCAGGTAGTCGCTGAGCTCGGACTCCTCCGGCGGGAGCTTGTCGATGTTGACGTACAGGTCCTTCTGCTCGCCCAGGTCACGGATGGCGACCGCGCTGACGGACGGCACGAAGCACACGGACCGGTGGGGCATGTCGACGCGCTCGCCGAAGGCGGCGAGGGTGTCGCCGAGGAGGCCGAACGATTCGAGCGTCCCGCCCGGTGCCCCGTCCAGTTCGGGGAAGCCGCCGGTGGTGATCGTGTGCGGACCGCCGAGGACGCCGTTCAGCACGGCCACCTCCGCCGGGTCGCCCTGCGGCTGGGCGAGGAAGTACGTGCCGTCGAAGAGCGGCCCGGCACAGCTCAGCGTCTTCTCGCCGGCCCGGACGCCGTTGCCCACGCCGTCGCCGCGGCCGCTGGACACCCCGAGCAGCATCGGGATCTGGGGCCACCCGCCAACCCGCTGGAGCTGCTCCTTGAACTCCGTGCGCAGCGGGCTCTCCTGCGGGGTGCCGTCCACGCCGTCCAGGTACCGCCAGAGCATCTGCTGCGAGGCCGGGCTGCTGATCTGCCGCAGGTAGGTGTCGTCGACCTGGGCGAGGTAGTGCGCGAAGGCCTGGAGCCCGATCGGCACCCAGGCTCCCCGGTGCGGGCTGTCGAACGACACGTAGACGCCGGTCCGGTGGTCCATGCGCTGCGTTTCCATCTTCGCCAGCGCGTAACGGGCGACGATGCCGCCCATGCTGAACCCGCCGACGAGCAGCCGGGTGTCGTCCAGCTGCTCGGCGATGGTCTGCATGATGGCGGCGGTCATCGTCTCGGCGTTGCGGAGGATCGACTCGCTGCGCTCCTCGAACCCGACGAGGACCAGCGTGCGCCCGCGGCGCCGCAGCTCGCTGATGAACGGGAACCGGCCGCTCTCCAGCCCGTCCCAGAGCCAGTCGAAGTCGGTCGGCCCGAGGTTGAACCCGTCCGCCAGGACGACCGGCCGGACCACGCCTTTCTGACCCTCGCCGTAGTACACCCGGGCGCTGCCGTGCGGCAGCTGCCACTCCTCATCGGCCCGGGGTGCCTGGGGGGCTGCCGGCCCGCTCACCGGGGTCACGAGTCCGATCGACCCGGCGGCTTTCCTGGCTTTATCGGTCTTGCTGTCGGCCATGGACGTCCCTTCCACGTTGTTGTCAACGACTCAAGGGACATGCTCGCCGGGTAAACACAGCATTACGTACGTATTATGGGGGTTTCACCGTATTGGCCGGGCGTGGGTCCCCGGCCGGGCGCGCCGGTGTACGGCCGTACACGCCGGGGCGTCCGGCCTGAAACCGGCCACTCGGGGCCACACAACCCACACTTCGCATACCTAACTGTCCCCTGAACGGACCGTTCCCGGTCGATTACAGTGCTGACCGCTTGTATGTACGGACGGTGCCCGTGAGGAGGTCATGGTGGTGAGTCCGACGTTGGGTGCCGTCTGGGGCCGGGTCGAGCAGCAGGACTTCCGGAGCAGGGTGCGGGGGACGCTGCTGGGTACTGCCGTGGGGGACGCGCTGGGCGGGCCCGTCGACGGGCTGACGCTGGAGGAGATCCGGGCGGCCTACGGGGCCGAGGGGCTCGTCGATCTCGGGTTCGGGTACGGGCGGCGCGGGAGCGTCACGCATCACACGCAGCTCACCCTTTTCACCGTGGACGGGTTGATAAGAGCCCAGGTGAGGAGGGACACCGGGGCCTGGCATCCGCCTACCGACCTGCACCGGGCCTATCTGCGGTGGGCCGCCACCCAGAGAGACTGGGGGCCGGACGAGCGTCGGCCGGAGGATGGGTGGCTGGCGAGGGAGGAGTGGCTGTATGCCCGGCGGGAGCCCACCCGCGCGCTGCTGCTCGGGCTCGGTGACGAGAAGATGGGGACGCTGGAGTCGCCGAAGAATCCCGATGACATGGGACCGGAGGCCGTCGCCAGGTCCGCTCCCTTCGGGCTGCTCGTCGGGTGGGAGCCGCAGCTCGTCGTCCAGCTCGCCGTGGAGTGCGCGGCGCAGACGCACGGGCATCCGACCGCCTGCCTGTCGGCGGGCGCGTACGCGGTGATCGTGCACGGACTGGCGCGAGGCCAGTCCCTCGACGGGTCGGTCCAGCAGGCCCTCGCGGTGCTCGCCGCCCGGCCGGGGCACCGGCCCGTGTCGGACGCGTTGCAGCACGCGCTCGGGGCGGTGCGGCAGGGGATGCCCTCCCCGGCCCGGGTCGAGGAGCTGACGGGTGACGGAGCGGCGGACGGGATGCTGGCCGCCGCCGTGTACTGCGCGCTGGTGGGGGAGGACGTACGGCACGGGCTGTGCCTTGCCGTCAACCAGGCCGGGCCCTCCGCCGTCGCCGGTGCCCTCACCGGCGGCCTCCTCGGCGCCCTGCACGGCGAGACGGCCCTTCCGCCGGCCTGGGTGGCCGAACTGGAGGGCCGCCAGACCATCCTCGAACTCGCCGACGACTTCGCGATGGAGATGACCCAGGGGCCGGCCCTGCACAGTCCGGTGGGTGCGTCACCGGGGTGGCTCGCGCGCTATCCGCGTTAGGCCGGGCCGTCTCGCCGAGCACCGCAGTCGCCGACCCTCACCAGACCGGTCTCGTAGGCGACCACCACGGCCTGGGCGCGGTCCCGCAGCCCCAGCTTGGCGAAGATCCGGGCCACGTGGGACTTCACCGTGGCCTCGCTCAGGGTCAGTTCGGCGGCCAGCCGGGTGTTGGACAGGCCGCGGCCCAGCAGGGTCAGGACCTCCAGCTCGCGGGGCGTCAGCGCGGTCAGGTCGGCGTGCACGGCGGGGGCACGGTCCGGCTCGGCGGCGAAGCGTTCCACCAGGCGTCTGGTGATCGACGGGGCGAGCAGGGCGTCGCCGGTGCCGACCAGCCGTACGGCCGCCGCCAGGTGTTCCGGTGTGACGTCCTTGAGGAGGAAACCGCTCGCCCCGGCCGAGAGCGCCGTGTACACGTAGCGGTCCAGGTCGAAGGTGGTCAGGATCAGGATCCGGCACTCCGGGAGCCGGTCCAGGATGAGGCGGGTGGCCTCCAGGCCGTCCAGGTTCGGCATCCGGATGTCCATGAGGACGACGTCCGGCCTGAGCCTGTGTGCCGCCGCCACCGCCTCCGCGCCGTCGGCCGCCTCGCCCACGACCTCGATGCCGCGCGCGGTGAGGATCAGCCGGAAACCGGTGCGGATCAGGGTCTGGTCGTCGGCGATCAGGACCCGGGGCGGCTGTCCGGAGCCGTCGGCCGCCGTCACGGGCGGTCCAGGGGGATGCGGGCCCGGACCCGGTAGCCGCCGCCGAGGCGGCGCCGGGCGTCCAGGTCTCCGCCGTACACCGCCACCCGCTCCCGCAGGCCCAGCAGTCCGCGGCCCGTGCCGGGGCCGCGCCGCGGCCCGGTCCGCACCGGTTCCGCGGGCGCCGCGCCGGTCAGCGCGCTCGGGCCGGTGTTCAGCACCTCCACGCGCAGCGCGTGGTCCGCGTAGCGCACGGTCACCTGGGCCGTGCCGCCGTCGTCGCCGTGCCGGAGCGCGTTGGTCAGCGCCTCCTGGACGATGCGGTAGGCGGTCACGTCGATGCCCTGGGGCAGCGGGCGCGGCTCGCCGGAGATCCGTACCTCCACGGGCAGCCCGGCGAACGAGATCCGGTCCACCAGCGGGCCGAGCCGGTCGAGGCCGGGCTGCGGTGCCGGTCCGGTCGCTCCGGTGCCGGTGCCGGTGCCGGTGCCGTCGCTTCCCGTGAGGCCGACCAGGTTCTCGTAGTCCGCGTCCTCGCCGGTCTGGGACGGCGCCAGCAGCCCCAGCAGGTGCCGTAGATCGGTCATCGCCCCGCGTCCCGCGTCCTCCACGGCCCGCAGCGCCGTCGCGGCCTCGTCGGGCATCGTGCCGAGCACCTCCCGGGCGGCGCCCGCCTGGACCACCATGAGGCTCACGTTGTGACTCACGATGTCGTGCAACTCCCGTGCGATACGGTCGCGTTCGGCCGCCACCGCGGCACGCGCGGCGCTCTCCCGCTCCCGCTCCAGCAGCCAGCCGCGCTCGCCCACGACCGCCTGCCACCTGCGCCGGGTCCGCAGCAGTGCCACGGTCAGCCAGCCGACGGCCGCGCCCGCCACCCCCAGCGCCGCCACCAGCGCGTAAGTCCCCTGCTCCGACACGGGGTTCACTCTCGCAGACCACCGCCGCGACCGCATCGGCCCGTGGGACCCGGACCCTGCACCTCCAGGATGAGACGCCGGCCAGGTGCAACCCGGGGGTGGATGCCGCCGTGTCCCCTTCCGCCTTAGCGTCCGGTGCATGGTCACTGACGACAGCGGAGGCGAGACCGTCGTACGACTCGACGGTGTGCGCAAGGAGTACGGCGGGACGACGGCCCTGGACGGGGTGTCGCTGCGGATCCGGGCGGGCGAGGCGGTCGCCGTGATGGGGCCCTCCGGGTGCGGCAAGTCCACGCTGCTCAATATGATCTCCGGCCTCGACCGGCCGACGGACGGGACGGTCGTCGTGCACGGCGAGGACGTGGGGAAGCTCAGTGAGAAGGGGCTTGCCCTGTACCGGCGGCGGCGCATCGGCATGATCTTCCAGTTCTTCAATCTCGTCGACGACCTGACCGCCCTGGACAACGTGGCCCTGGCCGCCCAGCTGACCGGCTCCCCGGCCCGGCAGGCCCGCCGCCGCGCCCTCGAACTCTTCGAGGAACTGGGCATCGCCGACCGCCGCAACGCCTATCCCGCCGTACTGAGCGGCGGGGAACGGCAACGCGTCGCCGTGGCACGGGCGTTGATGAACCGCCCGGCCCTGCTGCTGGCCGACGAGCCGACCGGCGCCCTGGACAGCCGGGCCGGCGAGCAGGTGATGGACCTGCTGCTCGACCTCAACCAGATCGGTCAGACACTGATCCTGGTGACACACGACGAGCACCTCGCGCGGCGCTGCGCGAGCCGGCTGGTCCTGCTCGCCGACGGCAGGGTGGCCGGCGAACACACCCTGGAGCCGTCCGCATGAGGGCGGTGTGGCCGGCCGCACGCGCGGCCGTACGGCGGCGTCGGCTGCAGACCCTCGTCATCTGGCTGGTGACGCTGACCTCGACCGGGGCGATCGTGGTCGCGCTGGGTCTGGTCGACTCGGCGTCCGCGCCGTTCGACAGGGCCTTCGCCAAGGAGCACGGGCCGCATGTCGTCGCCGCGTTCGACCCGGCGAAGGTGTCGGACGCGCAGTTGCGGCAGGCGGCCCGCCGGTCCGGGGCCGAGGCCGCCGCCGGGCCCTTCGCCCAGGCCGCCGTCGACATACCGGCGGATGCCAACCGGGAACTCACGGGCGCGGTCACGATCGTGGGCCGTCCCGGCCCCGGGGGTCCGGTGGACCGGGTGGACCTGTGGGCGGGCCGGTGGGCCGACCGGCCGGGCGAGGTCGTCCTGAACCGGCAGCCGGACTGGTCGGCCGACGCGCTCGGCAAGCGGATCCGGCTGCCCTCGGGCACCGTCCTCACCATCGTCGGGTACGGCTACGAGATGAGCCGCACCGCGGACGCCTGGGTCGCACCGGCCCAGATGGCGGCCCTGCGGCCGACGGCCACCCAGATGCTGTTCCGCTTCACGGACGCCTCGTCGCAGAGCCGGCTCCGCGCGGAACTGTCGACGGTCACCTCGGAGCTGCCGAAGGACGCGCTCACCGCGTCCCAGACGTACCTCACCCTCAAAGAGCAGATCGGCGCGACGGCCCGGGCCTACGCCCAGTACCTGATGGCCTTCGGCTTCCTCGGCGTCGTCGTGGCCGTGCTCATCGTGGCCAACGTGGTGAGCGGCGCGGTGATCTCCGGCTTCCGGCACATCGGGATCCTCAAGGCCCTGGGGTTCACCCCCGGCCAGGTGGTCGCCGTCTACCTCACCATGGTCTCGGTGCCCGCGGTCGTGGGCTGCGCCCTCGGCACCCTGGTCGGGAACGTCCTCGCGCGGCCCTTCCTGCGGTTCGTGTTCACGGGACCCGACGCGGGGATGCTGCACCGCAGCGTCGGCATCGCGCCCTGGGTGAACGCGGTCGCCCTGCTCGGGATGCCCGCCGTCTGCGTGGCCGCCGCGCTCGTCCCGGCGTCGCGCGCGCACCGGTTGTCCGCGGCGCGGGCGATCAGCGCGGGCACCGCCCCGCGGGCCGGGCGGGCGCTGGGGCTCCAGCGGGCGCTGGCCGGCACCAGGCTGCCCCGGTCGGTGAGCCTGGGGGCGGGTCTGCCGTTCGCCCGGCCGGGGCGCAGCGGTCTGACCCTGGCCGCCGTGGTCCTGGGGGTGGCCACGGTGACGTTCGCGACCGGCCTGGCCACGACGATGACCAGGTTCGGGGAGACCGGTGACGACTACGACGTGACGGTGTACGCGGGCCGGGTCAGCCACGGCAGGATCGTGGAGCCCGAGCACGGGGACCGCCGACTCGACGCGATGCTCCGTGCGTTGCCGGGCGCGAGCAAGGTCACCGCGCGGGGGGACGTCGAGGCGCTCATCGCCGGATCCGTGCAGCCGGTGATGTTCGAGGGCCGTCGCGGGGACCTGCCGCGGCTCGGCGACGTGCTCACCGAGGGCCGGTGGAACCACGGCAGCGGCGAGGTGGTGGCCTCCTCGGCGTTCCTGCGCCGGCACGGCCTGCGCGTCGGCGACCGGCTGGTGGTGGCGAAGGGCGACCGCCGGGAGCGGGTGACCGTCGTCGGCGAGACCATGGAGACCGACGGCCGGCTGCTCGTCGGCGACTGGCCGACGTTCACGGCACTCGCCCCGGGGGAGAAGCCCATCTCCTACCACGTGAAGCTCCGCGACGGCGCCGACCCGGCCGGCTACGCGCGGGCCGCCCGTGCCCTGGACCCCGGCCTCGATCCGGTGGTGAACGGCCCCAACAGCAGCGTCGAGACCATCATCGGCTCCGCGACGCTCCTCACCGTCATGCTCGCCGTGGTCGCCGCGCTGGGCGTGTTCAACACGGTCGTCCTCAACACCCGCGACCGCCGCCGCGACCTCGGCATGCTCAAGTCCATCGGCATGACGCCACGCCAGGTCACGGTCATGACGGTGACCTCGATGGGGGTACTGGGAGTGATCGGCTCCCTGCTCGGCGTCCCGCTGGGCATCGCGGGCTACGACCTGGTGATGCCGCGCATGGCGAATGCCGTGGACATCGTCCTGCCCTCCTCCCTGACGGACGTCTGGCGGGCCGGGGTCCTGACCCTGCTGGCCCTGTCGGGCCTCGCGATCGCGGTGCTGGGCGCGTACCTACCGGCCCGGGGCGCGGCACGGCTCACGGTCGCGGAGGCGCTGCACAACGAGTGAGGCGGCGGCGCGCGGTGGGCCGTGCACATGCCTGAGCGCTCTGCTGGATGTGCCGCGAAGCGCCGTCTGCCGTCTGCCGTCTGCCGTCTGCGGCGCCGTCGTGGCTGGTCGCGCCCACGCGGCGGAGCCGCATATTGATACAGCCCCGCGCCCCTTACGGGGCGCTGCCGAACCGTCGCCCGGTACCCATGACTCGGCCCGCCACGGGGGCGGGCCGAGTCGGGGGCTCCGTGTGCCGGTTGCCGTCGGTCAGTCGTTGACCGGTGTCCCCAGGGCGTCGCCGCTGCCCGCCTGTGCGGGAACCGGGACCGCCGCGGCCGCGCTGTCCCCGTCCGTGTTCACGGTCTCGATGACCGCCAGGCGTTCCGGGGTGTCCTCCGGCTTCAGGAAGCCGATGAGGATGTAGAGGACCAGGGAGACGGCGAGCGGGACCGAGACCTGGTACTGGAGCGGGACGCCGCCGTCCACGTTCCAGTTGATCGGGTAGTTGACCAGCCAGAAGGCCAGCAGGCCCGCCGCCCAGCTGGTGAGTGCCGCGGTCGGGCCGGAGCGGCGGAACGGGCGGAGCAGGCCCAGCATCATCGGGATCGCGATCGGGCCCATCAGACCGGCCACCCACTTGATGACCACGGTGATGATGTCCTTGAAGGTGGGGGAGTTGACCTGGGTGGCCACCGCCATGGACAGGCCCAGGAAGACGACCGTGGTGACGCGGGCCGCGATCAGGCCCGAGCGTTCGTTCCAGGCCCGCGCCCGCTGCGACAGGACCGGGGCCACGTCACGGGTGAAGACGGCCGCGATCGCGTTGGCGTCGGAGGAGCACATCGCCATGGTGTGGGAGAAGAAGCCGACGACGACCAGGCCCAGCAGGCCGTGCGGGAGGAGCTGTTCGGTCATCAGGCCGTAGGAGTCGGAGCCGTCCGGCTTCTGGGCGTGGACCAGGAGCGGCGACATCCACATGGGGAAGAACAGGACCACCGGCCAGACCAGCCAGAGGGCGGCGGACAGGCGGGCGCTGCGCTCGGCCTCCTTGGGGCTGCCCGTCGCCATGTAGCGCTGGGCCTGGTTGAGCATGCCGCCGTTGTACTCGAAGAGCTTGATGAAGAGGAAGGCGAGGAGGAAGACCGTGCCGTAGGGGCCGACGAGCGGCTTGCCGTGGCCGTGCAGGGCCGGCTGGTCCCAGGCGTCGAAGAAGCCGATGCCCTTGTCGTTGAGCTTCAGGACGACGGCCACGAACATCGAGACGCCGGCCAGGAGCTGGATGACGAACTGGCCGAGTTCGGTGAGCGCGTCCGCCCACAGGCCGCCGATCGTGCAGTAGACCGCCGTGATCGCGCCGGTGATGAAGATGCCCTGGTTGAGGGAGACCCCGGTGAACACCGACAGCAGGGTGGCGATCGCCGCCCACTTCGCGGCCACGTCCACGATCTTCAGCAGCATGCCGGACCAGGCCAGCGCCTGCTGGGTGGAGAGGTTGTAGCGGTTCTTCAGGTATTCGAGGGGGGACGCCACGTGCAGGCGGGAGCGCAGGCGGTTGATGCGCGGGGCGAAGAGTTTCGAGCCGATCGCGATGCCGAGCGCGATCGGGAAGGACCAGGTGACGAAGGACGTCACGCCGTAGGTGTAGGCGATGCCCGCGTACCCGGTGAACATCACCGCGCTGTAGCCCGACATGTGGTGCGAGATGCCGGACAGCCACCAGGGCATCTTGCCGCCCGCGGTGAAGAAGTCACTGACGTTGTCGACGCGTTTGTGCGACCAGACGCCGATCGCGACCATCACACCGAAGTAGCCGATGAGCACGGCCCAGTCGAGCCCGTTCATACGCCCCCCTTCCAGGGTCCGCCTACTGAACTCCGCTCAGCTGGCTGGCACTTCGCATAAGCGGAGTGGGGACGGGGAAGGCCGCGAAGTGCCCGCTCATCGTGGGTTCCGTTGCGCGGACACGACAAGCGGGCGTAAGGTCAAGTGAAAGTAAAATCGTTCGCCTTCCTGACCTTGGTTCACGAGTATGAACGAGTCGATGGTCCGTGAATGACCCCTCAGCGCATCAGCTCCCCCGCGTTGACCAGCAGCGACTGGCCCGTGATGGCCCGCGCCCGGTCCGATGCCAGGAACACCGCCGCGTCCGCCACGTCCCCGTCCGTCGCCAGCTCCGGCAGCGCCATCCGCCCGGTCAGCCGGCCCAGCACCTCGTCCTCCGGCACCCCTTCCGTGTGCGCGGTGAACTGGACGTACGCCTGCACCGGCGGCCCCCACATCCAGCCCGGCAGCACCGTGTTGACCCGGATCCGGGACGGCCCCAGCTCCCGGGCCAGCGAGTACATCGCGCTGGTCAGCGCGCCCTTGGAGGCGGCGTACGCGGCCTGCCTCACCTGCGAGGGCGCGGCGACGGCGGACTGGGTGCCGATGAAGACGACCGAGCCGCCGCCCGCGGCCTTCATCCCCGGCAGGCACGCCCGGGTCATCCGCAGCGTCCCCAGCAGGTTCACGTCGATCACCGAGGCCCAGGTCGCGAAGTCGGCGTCCTCGACCCCGCCGAAGTAGGAGTCCCAGGCGGCGACATGGACCACCGCGTCGACCCCGCCGAACCGCTCTCGCGCCAGCTCCGCCAGCGCCTCGCACTGGCCCTCGTCGGTGATGTCGGTGGGCAGGTACGCGGTCCGGGTGCCCTCCGGATCGATCCCGGCCGCGCTCTTCGCGAGGTTCGCCTCGGTCCGGGCGCCCAGCACCGCGTTCCCGCCGTCCCGTACGACGGCCGCCGCGACCTGGTGCCCGAGCCCGGCGCCGACTCCCGAGACGACGACGGTCTTGCCCGCGAGCAGCGACATGGAAGCCTCCTGAACCCTGACGCTTTGTCTGACGGAGCGTCAGGGTAGGGGCGGCCACCGGAAAGGGGAACCGCATGGGCGACGGCACCCGCGGTGACGTCTACGCCGGACTCGCCGTGAGGTGCACCATTTTCCTGGGGTCGACGATCCGGTCGAAGTCCTGTGCCGTGATGTAGCCGGTGGCGAGGGCGGCTTCGCGCAGTGTGGTCCCCTCGTCCTCCGCCTTGTGCGCGATCCGGCTGGCCTTGTCGTAGCCGATCTCCGGCGAGAGCGCGGTGACG
Organism: Streptomyces hyaluromycini; assembly: GCF_002217755.1. GTDB lineage: Bacteria > Actinomycetota > Actinomycetes > Streptomycetales > Streptomycetaceae > Streptomyces > Streptomyces hyaluromycini. The sequence continues at coordinate 404,316 of NZ_BCFL01000019.1, forward strand.
AGCATCAGGGAGCGGGAGAGGTAGTCGTCGATCTGTTGGCGGTGCAGCTCGACGCCCTCGATGCAGAAGGTGCGCAGCTTCTCGCCGGCGTCTCCGAGAATGCGGGCGGAGTGCAGGAAGTTGTTGATGATGACGGGCCGCATGGCATTGAGTTCGAAGTTGCCCTGGGTGCCGGCGAAGGCGATGGCGCTGTCCTCGGCCAGGACTTGGATGCAGACCATGAGCATCGCTTCGCACTGGGTCGGGTTGACCTTGCCGGGCATGATGGAACTGCCCGGCTCGTTGGCGGGCAGGGCGAGTTCGCTGATGCCGCAGCGGGGGCCGGAGGCGAGCCAGCGGATGTCGTTGGCGATCTTCATCAGCGGCACGGCGAGCGCCCTCAGTCCGGCCGAAGCCGCCACCATGGCATCCAGGCTGCCCTGGGCGGCGAAGGAGTTGGAGGCCGTGGTGAACGGGTAGCCGGCCAGCCGTGCGATCTCCTGCGTCACCTGGGCACCGAAGCCCTCGGGGGCGTTGAGACCGGTGCCGACCGCGGTCCCTCCCACGGCCAGTTCGTACAGTCCCGGCAGGGTGGCCTCGATGCGGTCGACGGCGTCGGAGACCTGGGCGGCGTAGCCGGACCACTCCTGGCCCACGGACAGCGGGACGGCGTCCTCCAGGTGGGTGCGTCCGATCTTGACGATGTCCCACCACGCTCGGGACTTGGCCTCCACGGCGTGTTGAAGGTCCCTCACCTTCGGGAGCAGGTGCTCGCGGATCTCGCGGACGGCGGCGATGTGCATCGCGGTGGGGAAGGTGTCGTTGGAGGACTGTCCCATGTTGACGTGGTCGTTGGGGTGGACGGGCGTCTTGGACCCCAGCGTGCCGCCGGCCAGCTGGATCGCCCGGTTGCTGATGACCTCGTTGACGTTCATGTTGCTCTGCGTGCCGGACCCGGTCTGCCACACGTACAGGGGGAAGTGGTCGTCCAGCGAGCCGGAGATCACCTCGTCGGCGACTCGGGCGATCAGATCGGCCTTCCAGCCGGGCAGGCGGCCCTCGCGCCCGTTGACGAGCGCGGCGGCCTTCTTGACGTAGCCGTACGCGTGGTAGACGGCCTTCGGCATGCGGTCGTCGCCGATGGAGAAGTGGATCAGGGACCGCTGCGTCTGGGCGCCCCAGTACCGGTCGGCGGGCACCTCGACGGCGCCCATCGAGTCCGTTTCGCGGCGGGTGCCCGTGGCGGTGATGCCGATCGGGATGTCCAGCAGCTTCGGCGGCTGCCCGGTGGCGGCGTCCTGGTGCCCGGCGGTCATGGCGACGCCTCCTTCTCGGACAGCGGTCCATAGACCGGCTGCCACATGGCGTCCTGCACGGCCTGGACCAGATCGGACGGCCGGCGGGTGGCGACGTCGTCCTGGACGGCCGCACGTACGACCGCCACGGCCACCGTCGCCGAGGAAGCGCGCAGGTTCGCCACCGGCGGCAGCAGCGGCGCGCCCGGGGCCCTGGCGTCGACCTGCCCGGCCACCGCCTCCGCGGCGGCGAGCAGCATCCCGGCGGTGAGCCGGGTGGCTCCGGCGACGACGGCGCCCAGGCCCAGACCGGGGTAGAGCAGAGCGTTGTTGGCCTGCCCGATGACGTGGCGGACTCCGCCGTGTTCGACGGGGTCGACCGGGATGCCCGTCGCCGTCAGGACCTTGCCGTCGGTCCAGGCCAGCAGGTCGGCCGGCATGGCCTCGATCTTCTCCGTGGGGTTGGACAGCGGGAAGACGATCGGCCGCTCGGCATGCTCGGCCATCGCGGTGACGACCTCCTTGTCGAAGGCGCCCGGCGAGGTCGAGGTGCCGATCAGCATGGTGGGGTGGACCTGCCGGACGGCGGTCAGCAGGTCGATGTCCCCGTCCGCCCAGCCCTGCACCTCCGAGGCCGGCCGCGCGTAGGGGGCCTGGTAGTCACGCAGCTCCGGCATGCCCTCGACCAGCAGCCCCTGCTTGTCGACCAGCCACACCCGCCGGGTGGCCTCCTGGGGCTCCAGCCCGTCGCGGACCATCGCGTCCCGCAGCTGGTCGGCGATGCCCACCCCGGCCGTGCCGGCGCCGAAGACCACGACGCGCTGGTCACGGAAGGACTCGCCGGTGATCTTCAAGGCCGACACCGCGGCGGCCAGGGTGATCGCCCCGGTGCCCTGCATGTCGTCGTTGAACATCCGATAGCGGTTCCCGTACGTCTCCAGGATGCGGCGGGCATTGCCCGGCCCGAAGTCCTCGAAATGCAGCAGCGCGTTCGGATACAGCTCCGAGACCGTCTCCAGGTAGTTCTCGATGAACGAGTCGTACGCCTTCCCGCGCACCCGGCTGTGGCGCACGCCCAGATAGAGGGGATCATTCAGCAGGTTCTCGTTGTCGGTGCCGACGTCCATGACCACCGGCACGCAGCGGGCGGGATGCAGCCCCGCCGCAGCGGTGTAGACGGCGAGCTTGCCCACCGATATCTGGATGCCCTGCACACCCCAGTCGCCGATCCCCAGGATCTCCTCCGCGTCGGTGACCACCACCAGGTCGACCTCGTCCCGGTGGAGCTGGAGTGCCTCGAACGAGCGGCGCACGTCCTGCGGCCGGTCGATGGACAGGAACACCCCGCGCGGGCTCCGGTACTCGTGGCTGTACCGCTTGATCGCCTCACCCACGGTCGGGTCGTAGACGATCGGCAGCAACTCGGCGAGGTGATCCTGCAGCAGCCGGTAGTACAGCACCTCGTTGCGGTCGTGCACCTGCTCGAGATTGATGAACTTCGCCAGCTCGGTCGGCTCCTGCTGCAGCTGCTCGTAGGCGCGGATCGCCTGCTGGTCAAGGGTGAGCACGGCGTCCGGCAACCGGCCTGCCAGCCCGAGGCGCTCCCGCTCCTCCGCCGTGAAAGCGGTACCCCGATTGGTCAGCGGATCCAACAGGACGGAATGCGTGTGTATCGGCATGAGAACCCCTCTATAGGCATGACTCCGGTTGTCCACCCCCTATTTCCATGCTTGTCCCGTTCTCCGGGCGGTGCCACTGGGCTCCCTCTCCGCAGGCGGTCGGGCATGCCTCTTGTCGACGTATCGCGGCAGAATGCGGAAAATTGTCCCAAGAGGCCGTTTCGGTATCTGCCAGGGAGCCACAGATGGACGCCTCGGACGAACTCCTTCGAGGGGCTGACCCGGCGGCTCTTCTGACGCTGGACGGTGTCATCCGGAGCCTCAACGATGCGATGGCCACGGCGCTGGGCAAGCCTGCGGAGCAGTGCCTGGGACGGGACTTCGGGCATATGTGGCCCGCAAACCAGCGGATGTCGGCCGAGAGCCTCGTAGCCCACGCCGCCAGGATGAAGACGGTCGCGATGCGGGTGCTGGACTTCCCCGGGCCGGGCGAAGCCCCCGTCGCCTGCCTGATCGAGGCACGCACGGTCAAGGACCCCGCCGGTGACGGGCAGTTGGTCTGGGTGCACGCACTGGATGCGCGAAACGACCTGGCCAGCCTGGTGATCCCGTTCCGGCTGGCCACCACGGCCGCCCGCCTCGGCCTGTGGATGTACTCACCCTTTGACCACCAGATGGAGTGGCTCGGTGGCGCACCCGCCCTGGCAGCGCTCTTTCCGGATCCCGCCACGCCGCTTTCCGCAGTGATCTCGGCCGTGCACCCTGACGACCGGGAGGCCTTGCGGCAGCTCCTGCGCTCGGCCTCCGCCCGGCAGTCCCCCTGGGTGAAGCTGCGGTACCTCCCCGAGCACGACGGCTGGCACCAACTGGCCGCCCAGACCCGTCGGATCCAGTTGGGATACGGCGGCCCCGAGCGGATCTTCGGAATGCTCCGCGACGACACCAAGCAGGCGAAGCGCAAGGAGAAGGCGCAGGCCGCACTGACGGCCGAGCGGCAGCGCGCCAAGGACATCGCCGACTTCTCCTCCGCCTTGATCACCGCAGCCACCGAGCAGGAGCTGCAGCAGGTCGCCCTGACCCGGCTCGCCGCGACCTTCGGCGCCACCGGCGCCCTGCTCGCACTCGTCGACGAAGGCCGCCTGCGCGTCTCCACCGATGCCGGGATAGCCATGTGGGAGGTCGACGTCCTGCACGGCCTGCCACTGGACCATCCGAGCGCCCTGCCCGAGGCGATCCGCACCGGCAGGCCGCAGCTCATCGTCGACCGGCAGGACTATCTCCGCCGCTGGCCGCACGGGGTCGACTTCCCGCGGCTCGGCCGACTCGGCCGCGACTACGCCGTGTCCATCACCCCCCTCAGCGAGACCGGCAACCAGCCACTCGGGGCGTGGCTGGTGACCTACGGCAGCGGATACCGGCCGTCCCTGGACGAGCGGACCCTCATGGGCACGCTGGCCGACCTGGCCGGCCAGGCACTGCGGCGCATCAGGCTGCAGCAGGCACGGGTCGAGCTGGCCACGGCACTGCAGCGGACCATGCTCCCCACGCTGCCCGAGCACCTCCCGGGGCTGGAGGTCTCCGCCCGCTACCGGCCCAGCCGGGACGGGCTGGACATCGGCGGAGACTGGTACGACGTCTTCGTGATGCCCGACGGCGCGATCGCCCTGGAGATCGGCGACGCCCAGGGGCACGACGTGGGCGCCGCCGCGGCCATGGGACAGGTACGCGCCTCCATGCGCACGATCGCCGCCCACGAACCGGATCCCGCAACCGTGCTGACGCGCACCAACGACCTGCTCGTCACGATGGACGCGACACGGTTCGCCAGCTGCACCCTGCTGCACATCGACCCGGACAACGGACAGGTCACCGGCACCAGCGCCGGCCACGTGCCGTTGCTGTGCGCGCACAAGGACGGCAGCCACAGCATCCGCGAGCTGGCGGGCGGCCCGGTCCTGGGAGTCGTGCCCGACACCGAGTACCGCGAGGAGACCTTCACCCTGGACGAGGACAGCGCGCTGGTCATGGTCACCGACGGCGTGGTCGAAGGACCGGGCCTCACGCTGGACGCCGGGCTGGAGCGAGCCGGCACACTGGCCGGCACGGCCCTCCACGACGGACTGAACGCCGAGGAGACCGCCGACCGCATCCTCGACGCCGCGGTCGCGGTGGACCACCTCGACGACGTGGCCGTGCTGGTCATCCGACGCACCTGACGGCGCCCACGCCCGCACGACCTCGCTGCGGGACCGCCGAACGCGACGCCCTCAGCGGCGATGCCGAGGACTCCCGCCGGGCCGGCGCGCCTTCGTGTCGTCCCCGGACGGCTGCATGACCGTGGAGCCCAGGTACTTGACGGCGAGCAGGGCGACCTCAAGATCGGTATGTCCTGCCCGGACCGAGTGGCCCATGATCCTCTCGGCCTTGCGGATGCGGTAGTGCACGGTGTTCTTGTGCAGGATCTCGTTGCTTGCCGTAGCGGTGTAGTTGCATCCGGTCGCAAGGAAGTCGTGCAGGGTCTGCCGCATCTGTGCGCTCGGCTCGTCGTCGACGGCCAGCGGCCCGAGGACGCTCCCCACCCAGGTGCGCAGATCCGGGAGGTTCCTGCACATCAACGCGACCGGAGCGACCTGGGAGTACGCGGTGAACCGACGGCCGGGACTCGCCGCCGTGGCAAGCTCCTGTGCGCGTAGTGCCTCCCTGTTCGTGCTGCGGAACCCCTCGATCCCGCGCTGCACGCTTCCGGCGCACACCTGCACGGAGGTCTCGCCGCTCTCGACCACACCGGACAACTGTTCCCAGGAGACCTCGCTGTGTGAGCCGAAGGGCAGCCAGACCCAGGCCAGTCCTTCGTCCCGGGGTATGAACAGCGGACTGGCGGGACAGTCGAGTTCCTTTGCGATCCTGTGGGTGAGCCGGTCGAGCCGGACCAGCCCGGCGCCGTCACCGGCCGGCCCCGGCAGCCAGGCCACCAGCCCGAGGTGATGCTGTCGCAGGCGGTAGCCGAGAGCGGACTCCGCCGAGTCGAGGTCCACTTCCTCCTCGGCTTCCTCCTCGGCCAGGATGCACCGCACACGCGCGGCACGTATGGCGTGCCGGCTCAGCAGCCAGCGTTCTCTCTCCAGGCGGTACACCTCGATGACATGCTCGGTGATGCTGTCGATGTAACCGAAGCTCACTTTCAGCATGCGCCGGTTGACGGTGGCGGAGACGACGTCGTCGGCGCCCTGGCGGGAAAGCTCGTCCAGGCACCATTGCAGGAATCGCCAGTGCCCGATCCTGTAGGCCCGGATCAATGCGCTGACAGAGATATCCCGCTGAGCCAGTCTCCTGGCATGCTCATTGGCCGCGGAAAGCCCCTCAAGATTTTCCAGAGGGATGTCGTTCTCGAAGATGTGCAGCAAAGTGGCGACATTTTCCTGGACGCTCGCCAGTAGGATTCTCTCGACGGCGTCGTCCCCTCTGACCTGCGGGATTTCAATGAGCAGGTGTTCCCATACGTCGTGAGAGATCTCCATGAGGCGTGACTCTATGTTTGCCGCACTCACGGACAGTTCCCGTGCAGGTTCCGGACGCTCCATGCCCATGCCCCAAAGGCTACGGCGGTGATCGGTTTGTTTCTATGTCACAAGCCGCAACCAGAAGATGGTGATTTACGTCCGGCACCTCTCCCGTTTCCCGCTCTTACTCTCGTTCTTACTGTCGCGATCCGGACGGCACGGCCCCGATCCTCCCGGACGGCGAGGAGCGGCGGCGCCCCGGCCGCCGGCCGGTGCGAAAACGGTCGCCCTGCCGTCTCCGGCCCGATTCCTGGAAATCCACGTGAGGGGAGAAATCCGGTGACCGAGATGTTCCAAGGCAGCCTCTGCGAGCGACTGGATCCTCAGGAGACGCCCGACGCCGCCATCGCGATGACCGACGCCGAGGGGACGGTGGTGGGATGGACGAGTACGGCGCAGCGGCTTGTCGGTTACCCGGCCACGGAAGTGGTCGGCCGGGCCGTCTCCACGATCCTGCCCGTCACCTGCCGGACACTCCTGGAGTGGGCGTCGACCGAGGAGTGCCTTGCCCGGGGCGGCTGGTCCGGCACCGCGACCGTCCGGCACCGCGACGGCCACACCCTCAAGGCAAGCCTGCGGTTCTCACTGCTGTGGGGGCAGGACCGGGAAATCCACTGGCTCATCTCCGGCACCGACATCGCCTCGCTCTCCCCGGTGGCGACCACCGGATGGGTACGGGACTCACTTCTCACCCGTACACCGATCGGCGTCGTGGTTCACGACCGGGACCTGCGCTGTGCCTGGACCAACGACGCGATGGAGCGGCAGGACGGCATTCCCCGCGACCAGCGGCTGGGACGCCGTCTCCCGGAGACGCTGCCCGGCATCGAAGCCGAAAGGCTGGAGGGGGTGATGCGACAGGTCCTGGACAGCGGCATCACCACCGTCCACGAGTACCGGGCGTGGCCGCCGGCGGATCCGCGCCGCGAGCACGCGATCGCGGCCTCGTACTTCTGCCTGCAGGGCGCCGACGGCCGGGCCATGGGGGTGTGCTGCACGAGTGTGGACGTCACCGGCAGCCAGCGGGCGCGCGAGCGTCTGGCCATCCTCAGCGAGGCCAGCACGCGGACAGGGAACAGCCTGGACGTGATGCAGATCGGCCAGGAGCTGGCGGACCTCGCCGTGCCCCTGCTGGCCGACTACGTCAACGTCGACCTGGCCGAGTCGATCCAGTTCGGCGAAGCACCCTTCGCCCGCATCGGCCCGTCGGACGACCACCGCCGCATTCTCCGGCGCGCGGGCATCGCCTCGATCCACCACGGGGTCCCCGAGTCCCCGTGGGCCCGCGGTGAGCTGGTCGCCGTGCCGCCCGACTCGCCCCTCACGAAGGTCCTCTCCTCCGGCCGTTCCCATCTGGAACCGGTTCTGGACTGCTCCCCGGGCACCTGGTTCGACCGCGACCCCGACCGGGCACGGACCATGCGCGAGAACGGCATGCACTCCCTGCTGGTCGTCCCGATCCGTACGCGGCACACCTTCCTGGGCACGGCGGTGTTCATCCGCACCGAGGAACCCGCGCCGTTCCAGGAGGACGACCTGCTCCTCGCCGAGGAACTCGTCAGCCGGACGGCGCTCGCCCTGGACAACGCCCGCCGGTACGCACGTGAACGCAGCGCGGCCCTCACCCTGCAACGCAACCTGCTCCCGCAGCGTCTGAGGGAGGGCACGGCCATCGAGACGGCCTCACGCTATCTGCCGGCCGACACGGACAACGGCGTCGGGGGCGACTGGTTCGACGTCATCCCCCTGTCCGGCGCCCGGACAGGGCTCGTCGTGGGCGATGTGGTGGGACACGGCATCAACGCCGCGGCGACCATGGGCCGGCTCCGCACCGTGGTGCACACGCTCGCGGATCTCGACCTGCCCCCCGACGAGCTGCTGACCCACCTCGACGACACGGTCCGGCGGCTGGCCGAGGAGGACGCCGACTCCCAGGACCCGACCCGCATCACCGGTGCGACCTGCCTGTATGCCGTCTACGACCCCGTCACCCGGAAGTGCACCATGGCACGCGCCGGGCACCCCCCGCCCGCGGTCATCGACCCGCACGGCAGGGTCGCCTTCCCCGACCTGCCCTCCGGAACGCCGCTCGGCGTCGGGCTGGGGGTCCCTTTCGAAGCCGTCGAGCTGGAACTGCCCGAGGGCAGCAGGCTCGCCCTCTACACCGACGGCCTGATCGAGAACCGCGACCACGACATCGGCGCCGGCATGAAGCACCTGGGCGGCGCCCTGGCATGCCCTGGCCGGTCCCTGGAAGACCTCTGCTCCTCGGTGATCGCGACCATGCCGACCCAGTCACCGGGCGACGACGTCACCCTGCTCGTCGCGCAGACCCATGCGCTGAACCCGAGACAGACCACGTGCTGGGAACTGCCCAGCGACCCGGCCGTCGTCCGCCATGCCCGCACCCTGGTCACCCGGCGACTGGCCCAGTGGGGACTGGAACGTCTGGAGGCGTCCACCCAGTTGATCATCAGCGAACTGGTCACCAACGCCGTCCGCCACGCCACCGGTCCGATCCGCCTCCGCCTGATCCAGCACCAGGTCCTGACCTGCGAAGTCTCCGACTCCAGCGACACGCTCCCCCGGCTGCGCCATGCACGCACCAGCGACGAAGGCGGCCGCGGTCTCTACATCGTCGCGCAGCTCTGCCGGCGCCACGGAGCCAGGTGCCTGACGAGCGGCGGCAAAACGGTGTGGGCCGAACAGGAACTCGACCCCGGGATCTGAGACGGGAAGCGCGACGAAGCGGACGCGCGGGCTCACCGCAGCTCGTCCGTGTCGTAGGCCCGGCCGGGCGGCCTTGACTGCCTCCTTCGGCGAGGGCTCGGCGACCTCCTTTGGTGCGTCGAGCCCGCCCTCTGGTGCCGAGTCCATCCGGCCCGCGCCGGACTCGGACATCAGCTGTTCGCTCGTCGACGCTATAACCTCCCGCGAAGTCCGCAGGTCAGGCAGCTGGCGAAATGTGGTGTACTTCGTAAACGCATTCCGCTGGAGAATGACGTCCGCGTGACGGGGGTCACAGGCGGATGTCGGGGAGCCGCCTGTCGGGATCGACCGTCATCAGATGCTGAACGCCGGGACATGTCCCACCTTCAGTTCGCCACGGAGTACTGGCGCACGGCGACGAGACCTGCGGCACAGATCTCGGACCACCTCGGCTTCGTCACGCCCGCCCGGTTCGGCAAGCACTTGATGCAACGCACAGGCCGTTCCCCGATCGACTTCCGCAAGGGGATCCGGGGGCTGGCGGCGAGTGAGTCGCATTTTGACCATCAGGGTGTCGGTTCAGGCATCGCCGCCACCCCTGCACGGATGGAACATTGACACAGTTCAGACTGTCGCTCACGGGAAATCCCCTCGTCGTCGACAGCTGTCGCCTACACGTTGATGTACAGAAAAAGCAAAGGTGATCTTGCTGATGAACCGCTCCCTTCGTATCTCCCTGTCCGCAGCCGCCGTCGCCCTCGTGGCCGGCGCGGTGATCGTTCCCTCCGCGTTGGCCACGCCCGAGCACAGCACGCCGACGCATGCGTCGAGCCGGCTGTCCGCCCAGGAACTGCGCAACCGGAAGGCCGCCGTGGCCCTGTTGAACGAGGCCTTCAACCAGCACCGGCCGGGCAAGGCTGCCGAGAAGTACATCAGCGCCGGCACCTACATCCAGCACAACCCGAACTTCGGCAACGGCCGCGATGCCTTCGTCACCGGTGTCACGGGCTACCTCCAGCAGTTCCCGGACGCCTCGCTGACCTTCAAGCGGACCGTGACCCAGGGCAACCTCGTGGTCGTGCAGGGCTTGGCGAAGACGTCGGCCGAGGACCGCGGCACGGTTGAGGTGGACACTTTCCGCTTCGACCGGCACGGCCGGATCGTCGAGCACTGGGACGCCCTGCAGGCGGTCGTGGAGCAGAGCGCCAACGGCAACCCGCAGGTCTGACCGGCCAGGACCATCACAACGCCCGCACCTCACAACGCCCGCACTGAGGGAGGTGTGGGCGTTCTGTGCTGTGCCCGGGGCGGACCGATCAGAAGGGGTAGTGGGCCTGCTGGGTCGCGATCGTCACCCAGCGGGTGTTGGAGAACGCCTCGATGCCCCACCGCCCGCCGAACCGGCCGTATCCGGAGGCCTTCACGCCACCGAAGGGCGCGTGGGGCTCGTCGGCCACGGACTGGTCGTTGATGTGCACGATACCCGTCCGGACACGACGGGCGACGCTCAGCCCGTGGGTGGCGTTCTCGGTGATGATGCCGCAGGTCAGACCATTGTCGGTGTCGTTGGCGACGGCCACGGCGGTGTCGTCGTCGCCGAACGTCTCGATGACGCAGACCGGTCCGAAGGCCTCCGCGTAGTGCAGGTCCGCGTCCTTGGGAACGCCGGTGAGCACGGTGGCCGCGTGCACCGCGCCCTCCGGTCGTCCGCCGCCCGTCAGCACGGTGGCGCCCTTGGCGACCGCGTCCTCCACCAGAGCGGCGACGCGCTGTGCCGCGGAGGCGGTGACCAGCGGGCCCACCACGGTGCGCGGATGGACGGGGTCCCCGGCCTGGAGGGAGGCGACCTTGGAGGTGAACTTCCGTGTGAACTCCTCGGCCAGCGACTCGTGTACGAGGACGCGGTCGCCGGACATGCAGATCTGCCCGGAGTTCATGAACACGCTGAAGGTGACGGCGTCGACGGCGTAGTCCACGTCCGCGTCGTCCAGAACGATCACCGCGTTCTTGCCGCCCAGCTCGAGTACGGCCGGCTTGAGGTGCTTCGCCGCGTGGGTGCCGATGATCCGGCCGACCCCGGTGGAGCCGGTGAAGTTCACGGCACGCACCCGGGGATCGGCTATCAGCACCTCGGCGATCTCCGCCGCGTCCTCGCTGGCGTTGGTGACCACGTTGAGTACCCCGTCGGGCAGTCCCGCCTCCCGCAGCACGTCCGCGACGAGCAGTCCGCAGGCGATCGGCGCATCCTCGCTGGGCTTGACGACGACCGTGTTGCCGGCCGCAAGGGGTGCCGCCACGGCCCGGACACCGAGGATGACCGGAGCGTTCCACGGCGCGAACGCCGCGACCACGCCCAGCGGTTCCCGTACGGCCAGGCCCAGCGCGCCTTCCTCCTGGGCGCTGAGCACCTCACCGCGCGGAGCGGTGATCGCGGCGGCCGCCTCTCGTAGGGTGTTCGCCGCAAGCGCCACGTTGAAGAACGCCCAGGGGCGTGTGCCGCCGGCCTCGTGGGCCATGATCTCGGCCACCTGCTCGGCGCGTGAGTCCAGCAGGTCGGCGGCCCTGAGGAAGATCGCACGACGCGCGAAGGGCGTGACCGTGGCCCAGTCGGCGAACGCGGCGTCGGCGGCGTCCACGGCACGGGTCACGTCCTCCGGCCCGGCCGCGGCGACGGTCGCGTAGACCTCGCCGGTGTAGGGGTTGATGTCCTCGGCGGTGCGGCCGGAGCGGGCGGGCACGTCCTTGCCGCCGATGAGGAGTTCACGGGTGAGAGACATGAAGGGCTTCTTTCGGTACGGGGGAGTCGTGGCAGGGCCACGGGGCGCGCGGGGCTCAGGCGGGCATGCGGACGATCGGCTTGATGACGTCGCCCGCGTACGACGCCTCCAGCGCCTGCTCGATCTGGTCGAAGGCGAACCAGGAGACGAGGCGTTCCATGGGGAAGCGGCCCTGGCGGTACAACTCGATGAGCGCGCCGATGAGTTGGGTACTGCGACCGCCGCCGCCGAGGACGCCGACGACGCGTTTGCCCCACAGGGTGGTCAGGTGGTCGAGGGTGAACTCGGCTCCCGCCGGGGCACCGCCGATGAGTGCGCAGGTGCCGAGCATGCCGACCGAGTCGGCGGCCTGGCGTACGACGGAGATGATGCCGGTGCACTCCAGGGCGTTGTCGGCGGGCCCGTCGCAGATGTCGTGCACGGCGGTCACGGGGTCCGTGTCGGCGGCGTGCACGGTGTGCGTGGCGCCGAGTTCCGCGGCCAGCTCCAGCCGTGAGGTGTGCCGGTCGACCGCGATGATCGTGGTCGCGCCGCTGTTGCGGGCGGCCATGACGGCGGCCAGTCCCACCGAGCCGGTGCCGTAGATCACGAGGCTGGAGCCGGTCTGGGGGCGCAGCGTGTTCAGCACGGCGCCCGCTCCGGTGGACAGCCCGCAGGCCAGGGGGCCCAGCAGGTCGAGCGGGACGTCGTGCGGGACCCTCACCAGGCTGTTGGCCCGCGTCAGGGAGTGCGTGGCGAACGACGACTGGCCGAAGAAGTGTCCGTGGAGGGCACCCCCGTTCAGTCGGCGCAGGGCCGAGGCCCCGGTCCCCGGCCGGACTCCGCCGACGAGGAGTTCCCCGAGCCGGGCACAGTAACGGGGCTCACCGGCAAGACAGTTGCGGCACTCGCCGCACCAGGGCCAGCCGATGACGACGTGGTCGCCCTCCCGTACCGACGTAACACCGGATCCCACCGCGGCCACGACACCGGCGCCTTCGTGTCCGAGCACACCGGGAGCCGGGAAAGGGAGATCACCGTGCCGCGCCAGGCCGTCGGTGTGGCAGATGCCGGTGGCCGCGATCCGCACGAGGGCCTCGCCCGTTCCCGGCTCGTCCAGCTCGACGTCCTGGAGCTGGAACGGGCCGTCCTGCTTGTCGAACACGGCGGCTTGTATACGCATGGCGGCCTCCCGGACACAGGGAACGACTCTGTTCGCCTGGTGAAGTAGCGTCCATAGAAGTATGGCGGCGTGAGTCTGTGCCCGTCCGGAGCCGGTGTCAATGAGATGAGTCCCCACTGTTCCGTATGCGGGGACTAGTGTTTCAATTATTCAAACAATATCGCCGAGACGGCTTGGCATCAGGCCTGCGGCCGATGACCGAGTCGGGTGGAGATCTCCGTCGTGGCGCGCCGCAAGGGGGCTTCGAGGCGTGACATGACGGATTCCACCGACGCGTTCCATACCGTGAGGTGCACCGCGATGTTGACCGCGGCCACGACGGCGCCGGACCGGTCCTGCACCGGCGCGGCCAGCGACCGCAGCCCGGGGGCGAGTTCCTCGTCGTTGAGCGCGAACCCGGTACGCCGGACCCGAGCCAGCGCCACCATGAGCTGCTCCCGTGCGGTGATCGTCTTCGGCCCCCGCCGGGCGAGGTCCGTGCGATCGACCAGGTTGCGCAGCACGGCCGGATCCTGGTGCGCCAGCAGAACCTTGCCCATCGAGGTGCAGTAGGCCGGAAGTCGGGAGCCGACGTGCAGGTGGAGGCCCATGGCGAAGGTGCTCGCGCGACCGCTGCGCCGCCGGTCGACGTACACGATGTCCGGACCGTCGAGCACGGCCATGCTCACGGTGTAACCGGTCTCGTCCGACAGGGCCTGCAGGAACGGCCCGGCGACGCGGGTGATCTCCATGGAGTTGATCGCCGCGAAGCCCAGATCGACGACCCTGGGCCCGAGGGAGTACTTCCGGGAGTCCGGATCCTGTTGCAGATAGCCGAGTTTGGCGAGTGTCGCCACGTACCGGTAGGTGGTGCTGCGGTTGAGGCCGACCGCACGCCCCAGGTCGGAAATGCCCAGTACGGGACAGGTCTCACTGAACGACGAGAGGATCAGCAGTCCGCGTTCCAGGGACTGGGAGAACCCCGCGGCGGCTGTCTTGGGCGGCGCCGTTTCGTCGTCATCGGCGCCGGCTGCGAGGGGGTTCGTGGGCTCGTCGGATGCCGACGGCGGTGTCCGTGAGGTCATGTCGCATAGTAGCGCCGGTTGTTTCAGTTATTAGAACGCTGCGTTGACTTTCGTGACAGCCGCTCCTACGTTCCCCTCACCTTTGGCTCATCAGGAGGGCAAACATGCCTAAGTCTCCTATGTCCGAACCATCTCCCGAGCCCAGCAGACGCCAGATTCTGCGTACGGCGGGACTCGGTGTGTCTGGACTCGCCCTGGCGAGTCCGCTGCTCGCCGCCTGCAAGGTCGGCGGCGGCGACAGCGGAAGCAGCAGCGCAGCGGCCACGCTGAAGATCGGGTTCGTCAGCCCGCGCACCGGCGCCGCGGCCGGTTTCGGCGAGCCGGACGCGTACGTGCTCAGCCTCGCCCGTAAGGCTTTCGCCGACGGCCTGACCGTCGGCGGCAAGAAGTACCAGGTCAAGATCATCGACAAGGACGGTCAGTCCAATCCGCAGCGCGCATCCCAGGTGGCCAACGACCTGATCAACGCCGAGGGCATCGACCTGATGCTCACCACGTCGACGCCGGAGACGGTCAACCCGGTCTCCGACGCGTGCGAGGCCGCCGGCGTCCCGTGCATCTCCACCGTCGTCCCCTGGGAGGCCTGGTACTTCGGCCGGGGAGCCAAGCCGACCCAGAAGCAGGCCTACCGGTACACCTTCCACTTCTGCTTCGGCGTCGAGCAGTTCCACCAGGCCTACACACATCTGTGGCCGCAGGTGAAGACGAACAAGAAGACGGGCGTCATGTGGCCCAACGACTCCGACGGCAATGCCATCCGAGAGGCACTCGGACCCCTGCTGAAGAAGGACGGCTACGACGTCGTCGATCCCGGCGCCTACACCGACGGCACCAACGACTACTCGTCGCAGATCGCCAGGTTCAAGTCCGAGAACTGCGAAATCTTCAACACCTTCCCCATCCCCTCCGACTTCGCCACCTTCTGGCGGCAGGCGGCGCAGCAGGGCTACAAGCCCAAGATCGTGCAGGTCGCCAAGACGGGCCTGTTCCCCTCTCAGGTCGAGGCGCTGGGCTCCATAGGCATCGGCATCGCGGGCGGCGCCTACTGGACCCCGACCTTCCCCTACAACTCCTCCCTCACCAAGATCTCGTCCAAGGACCTGGCCGTCGGCTACCAGAAGTCGTCCGGCAAGCAGTGGACCCAGCAACTCGGCCCCAGCCTCGCCCTGTTCGACGCCGCCGCGGCCGCGCTCCAGGCCGCCACCGACCCCAAGGACAAGAGTGCCGTCGCCAAGGCGATCGCCGGTCTCGACGTGCAGACCCCGGTCGGCAGGCTCCAGTGGGGCAAGGGCCCCAACGCCAACGTCGTCGCCACCCCCATCCTCGGTGGCCAGTGGGTGCAGGCGGCCAAGGGCAGTCCGTACAAGCTGGATTTCGTCCTGTGCGAGAACTCCAGCGACCCCAATGTCCCCGTCGCCGCGCGACTGCGCCCCTACACCTCATGAGCGCCGTGAGCACCCCGGCAGCGGACGCCACGAGGACGGAGGACCTCCAGCACGTCCTCGTCGGGGCCGGCCTGACCCTGAACTACGGTGACCTGCGCGTCCTGGACGGCGTCGACTTCCGTGTCGGCGCCGGCGAGGCGGTCGGCATCGTGGGCCCCAACGGCGCGGGGAAGACCACGCTGTTGAACGCCCTGGCCGGATCGGTGACACCGGACCGGGGCACCATCCGCCTCGACGGCCACGACGTCACGTCGATGCGACCGGAGTTGCGATGCCGTCAGGGGATCGGCCGGGCGTTCCAGATCCCGCGCCCCTTCGGCGGGATGACCGTCCTGGAGAACGTCCTGGTCGGCGCCTCCTACGGCACCCGGCTGTCACGGCGCGCCACCCACCAGCGGTGCATCGAGGTTCTGGAACGCTGCGGTCTGATCGATCTCGCCAACCGGCGCGCCGAGAGCCTCGGCCTGCTGCACCGCAAACGGCTCGAACTCGCCCGCTCCCTGGCGACCGACCCGCGCGTCCTGCTCCTCGACGAGATCGGCGGCGGCCTCACCGACGCCGAGGCCGCCGAACTCGTCGGCACCATCCAGCAGTTGCGGACCCTCGGCATCAGCATCGTGTGGATCGAGCACATCGTCCACGTGCTGGTGCAGGTCATCGACCGCCTGGTGTGCATGGACGCTGGACGGGTGCTCGCCGAGGGCGAGCCGCAGGCCGTCCTGCGCGACGCGCATGTCGTCGACGCCTACCTGGGAAGGGGCAGCCATGGCTGACCTGCTGCACGTCTCCCACCTCGACGCCCGTCACGGACTCCTCCCGGCGGTACGGGACCTGTCGCTGACGGTGTCCGACGGTGAGGCCGTCGCCCTGGTGGGCGCCAACGGGGCGGGAAAATCAACCTTGTTGCGTACCCTTGCCGGGGCCCATCCGGCCGCCGGAGGAACCGTCACTTTCGACGGAGACGACATCACCGGCCTGGTGGCGTACCGACGCGTGGCGCGTGGTCTGGCCCTCGTCCCCGAAGGCCGCAAGCTCTTCTCCGACCTCACCGTCGAGGAGAACCTGCTCGTCGCCGGCCGACGCGCCAGGCCCGGACCATGGAGCGTCGACACAGTCCTGGACGCCTTCCCCCTCCTGCGACCGATCCGCCACAAGCGGGCGGGCAGCCTGTCCGGCGGCCAGCAGCAGGCCACCTCCATCGGCCGCGCCCTGATGACCAACCCCAGGCTGCTGCTGGTCGACGAGGTCTCGCTCGGCCTCGCACCGGTCGCCGTCGACTCCGTCTACGAGTCGCTCACGGCACTCATCGCCGACGGCGCCACCGTCGTCCTGGTCGAGCAGGACCTCAGCCGCGCGATGTCGGTGGCGGACAGGGTGGTCTGCATGCTCGAGGGCCGCGTCGTCCTCGAAGCCCCCGTCGGCGAGGTCACCCGCGACCAGGTCACCGACGCCTACTTCGGCCTCGGCCGTGTCAGCACGACCTCCGCCGCGGTCGACACACCGGCGGCCCACCCCACTCCGGAGCGGACATGAGCTGGATCAACGCCATCGTCCAGGGCCTCTTCCTCGGCGGCCTGTACGCCCTCTTCGCCTGCGGCCTGTCCCTGCTGTTCGGTGTCATGCGCATCATCAACCTCGCCCACGGCGACCTCGCCGTGCTCGGCGCGTACGGGGTCTGGTGGGTCTCCACCCAGGCCGACGTGTCACCGTTCCTGGCCCTGCTCGCGGTGCTCCCGGTGATGCTCGCCCTCGGCTACGCGCTCCAGCGCACCGTGCTGGCCCGCAGCCTGCGCGGCGGGGAACTCACCCCTCTGCTGACGACCTTCGGACTCGCCATCGTCCTCCAGAACGCCCTGCTGCAGATCTTCTCCCCGGACGTGCGCTCCCTGGGTCCGTCCGTGGGCTCGCTGTCGACCGGCAGCTGGAGGATCACCGACCAACTGTCCGTTCCCTACCTCGGCGTGCTGATCCTCGGCGTCGCCGTCGCGGTTCTGGGCACACTCCAGTTCCTGCTGCAACGCACCGGATTCGGCCGCGAGATGCGCGCCACCGCCCAGGACCCGGATACTGCGGCGCTCGTGGGCGTACCGGCGGCGTCCGTCTACGCCCGCGCCGCCGCGATCGCCGTCGCGGTCGCCGCCCTGGCCGGGACCTTCCTGGCCGTCCACTCCACCTTCGACGCATCCAGCGGCCCGACCCAGCTCATCTTCGCCTTCGAAGCGGTCGTCATCGGCGGCCTGGGATCCCTGTGGGGCACGCTCACCGGCGGCGTCGTCCTCGGCATCGCCCAGACCCTCGGCGCCCAGATCGACCCGCAGTACTCGATCCTCGCCGGACACCTGGTCTTCCTCGTCATCCTGGCCGGCCCCCGCGGCCGTCTCATCGCCGCCCGGAGAGCCCACGCATGACCACAACAGCCGCCCCCGCCCCGCCCGGCGCATGGTCCGTCCAGCGCGCCGGCCTGGCGTCCCGCATCGGTTCCAGTGCCCTCGTCCTCGTCGCGATCGCCCTGTTCGCCGTTCCCCAGGTCCTCAGCGCGAACGTCGTCCAGCAGCTCACCAGCCTGCTGATCTTTCTCATCCTCGCTGTCATGTGGAACGCCCTGGCCGGGTACGCCGGGCTCGTCTCGGTCGGCCAGCAGACGTTCATCGGGTTCGGCGCGTACGGCACGATCTACCTCACCCAGCGCGGCATACAGCCGTACTTCGCCGTAGTACTGGCATCCCTGGCTTCCGCCGTGCTCGCGGCGGTCCTCTCCCTGATCGTCCTGCGGCTGCGCGGCGGCCAGTTCGCCGTGGGCACCTGGGTCGTCGCCGAGGCGATCGCCCTGTTCGTCATGCTCGACCAGAGCCTCGGAGGCGGAACCGGTGTCTCCCTCCAGGGGCTGAGCGGTTACGCCCCCGAAGTGCGCCGCGCCTTCACCTACTGGCTCACCCTCGCCTTCGCCGTCCTTCTGCTCGTCCTGTTGTTCCTCCTGCTGCGGCACCGCACCGGAGCGGCTCTGCAGGCGATCCGCGACGACGAGGACGCCGCAGCCTCGCTCGGCGTGCGGGTCAGGCCACTCAAGCTCGTGCTGTTCGTCCTCGCCGGCTTCGGATGCGGTGCCGCGGGCGCTCTCACCCTGGCCAACACTCTGTTCATCCAGCCTCAGTCGATCTTCGGGGTGCAGTGGTCGGCGTACATGATCTTCATGGTGCTGGTCGGCGGCATCGGCACCTTCGAGGGACCGATCATCGGCGCCGTCCTCTTCTTCGCCGTGCAGTACTTCTTCGCCGACCAGGGAACCTGGTACCTCATCGCGCTCGGCCTGGCCGCCGTAGCCTTCGCCCTCTTCCTCCCGCGCGGGCTGTGGAGTCTGCTGAACGACCGGCTGCATGTCCAGTTGCTGCCTGTCGGTTACCATCTGCGGCGGCGGGGGGCCCGTCCCCAGTCGTCAGCGAGGGAGACTTGACCAGGTGAACGTTCCTGACTCCACGGCGACGGACGCAGGCAGACCGGATCTCCCGGTCACGGTGCGCCACCACATCGGCGGCGAGTGGACCGAGCCGCTGGGCGGAGGAACCTACCCCGACCACGACCCCTGGACCGGATCCGTCATGGCGACGGTCGCCGCGGGCGACGCCGAGGACGCCCGCCGGGCGGTGGACGCCGCCCAGGCAGCCTTCGCCGGGTGGGCCGGCTCGCTGCCGGCCGAGCGGCAGCGGGTCCTGCTGCGCGCGGGCGACATCCTCGACCGCCGTCGCGAGGAGGTCATCGGCCTGCTGACGAGGGAGACGGGGTGCGGCCGCCACTACTCGACGGTCCAGCTGGACTTCAGCGTCTCGTTGCTCCGCCAGGCCGCCGGACTCCCCTACTCCCCTGTCGGACAGGTGCTGCCCTCGGACATCCCCGGCACCCGGGCGCTCGCCGTCCGCCAACCGGTCGGAGTCGTCGCGGCCATCGCCCCGTGGAACGCCTCCCTGGCGCTGTCCGGTCGCAGCATCATCGGCCCGATCGCAGTCGGTAACACGGTCGTCCTCAAGCCGTCCGAGGAATCTCCCCTCACCGGCGGCACGCTCTGGGCCGAGATCTTCGCCGAGGCCGGACTCCCGCCGGGTGTTCTCAACGTGATCACCCATGCCCCCGGCGACGCCGGCGCCGTAGCAGACGCGCTCCTCTCCCATCCCGCTGTGCGCCGCGTCAACTTCACCGGCTCCACGCCCACCGGCCGCCGTCTCGCCGAGACGGCCGGCCGCCACCTCAAGCGCATCGTCCTCCAGCTCAGCGGCCAGAACCCGCTCCTCGTCCTCGCCGACGCCGACCTGGCCTACGCGGTCGACGCCGCGATCTACGGAGCGTTCGTGCAACAGGGGCAGGTGTGCATGTGCGCCCGCCGCATCTACGTCGAGCGAGCCATCGCGGAGGAGTTCACCCGGCTCTTCACCGAGAAGGCGGCGGCGCTGCCCGTCGGCGATCCGCACGATCCACGCACCGTGATCGGACCGGTGATCAACAAATGGGCGCTGTCCCTGTTGGACCGCCGCGTCGAGGAGGCCGTCTCGATGGGCGCTCGTCTCCTGACCGGGGGCACGGCCGAGCCGCCGTGTTACCTGCCCACCGTCCTGGCCGACGTTCCCGAAGACGCCGAACTCGCCTTCGACGAGACCTTCGGGCCGGTCGTGATCCTGGAGACGGTCGACGACGCCGACCATGCGGTGGAGCGCGCGAACGCCTCCCGCTACGGGCTGACCGCAGGTGTCCTGACCAGCGACGCCCATCGTGGACTGGACATCGCCCGCCGTCTTGAGGCGGGGATAGTGCATGTCAACGACCAACCGGTCAACGATGAGCCGAACATGCCCTTCGGCGGTATGAAGGAGAGCGGCTGGGGCCGCTTCGGCACGGGCTTCACGGCGGAGGAATTCACCGAACTCCGCTGGATCACGCTGCGCGGGGAGCCTCGCGACTTCGCGTTCTGACGGGGCCGCCAGCGGATTTCGGCTGCTGACTGTCCTGAATCGGTAGTGGTATTGCGCCTGAACGGCGATCAAATCGCCGTCGGTTGGCCTGTACGCGAGTCGATGCGTGTCGTCGATCAGCTCGTTGATGCGTTTGACCGTTTTGCGGTCGTTCTTGGCCCGGTAGGTGTAGTCCTCCCAGACGTGCGAGGCGAAGGAGATCAACAAGCGCCTCGGTGGGGCGACGGCGGCCTTTCCCTCGGTCCTGTACTCGCCGTGGCTGGCGACCGTCGGCGGCCGGTAGTGGACGATCTCAAGACCGTCCTCGCGTCGGTGACGCCGGCCCGGGCGTTCCCGACCCCGAGGAGTGCGGCCGGGCCGTCCGGGAACTCCGGCGGACGTTCCCCGGCGTGACCGCGTTGGAGACCATCGGCACCTCGCGCGAAGGCCGCCCGCTGCGGATGCTCACGGTCGGGGACGGCGGCCGGCACGCTCTGGTCGTCGGGATGCCCCATCCCAACGAGCCGGTCGGCGCCGTCGCCGCCCTCCGACTCGCCGGGATACTGGCGAAGAACGCCGCACTGCGGTCCTCGCTCGGCCTGACCTGGCACATCGTGCCGTGCGCCGACCCGGACGGCGCGGCACTGAACGCGGCATGGTTCCGGGGCCCCTACACGCGCGAGACATACGCCACGGGGATCTACCGCTCGCCCTTCGACGAACAGTTCGAGTGGACCTTTCACCGAGCCGACCTCCCCGACCCGGGGCTGCCCGCCACCCCGGAGAGCCGGGCCGTCATGACCGTGATCGACACCCTCCGCCCCGAACTGCTCGTCTCACTGCACAACGGCGAGGTCGGCGGCCTGTACTGCTATGCCACCGACCCCAGCCCGTCGCTGCGGGACGGACTCGCCCGCACCAGCGCCACCACCGGCATCCCGGTGGACCACGGGATTCCCGAGGAGCCGGCCACGCTCCTGGCACCCGGCGTCTTCCACGTCCCGGCGAATCTCACGGGCGGGCCGATGCTCTGCAGCACCGACTACGCCGCGCAGTACGGCACCTTCGGGGTGATGACCGAACCACCGCTGTGGCTGGACCCCCAGGCCGACGACGTCTCAGCCATCGCCTTCCGGTAGCCAGGTGGGCCATCTTGTTCCGGGTGCCAGCGAGCGATCCGAGGTCTGTGTAGAGCGCGGGGTCATCCTGATGGAGGGATCGCCCGGTGATCGCTTTCGCAACAGGTCCGTAGAGTTCGGCCGCGGTGCCGCGTGTCCGCTACAACGATCTGACGCTGGGAGACGAGCTGGACGGCCTCTACGAGTCGAGTGACTGCTTGGCGTGTGTCTCGGCGGCCACTGCCGCGAGCAGGGTGTCCACCTGTGCTTTGCGGACCCAGGTCCGCACCGTCTCCGCCGCTCCGATGCCCGGCTTCGCAGCCACCGCCTTCATCGCGGCCCAATCGGTCGGGTAGTTCGGGCGGACCTCCGCGACCATGAGTACGCACGTTCACGAAGTTCAGCAGGGTAGGGGACGGACGTGCCATGACTCGATCCTCTTAGGGAATCGAGCCTCCAGCAGACCCGAAGCGGTTCATGAGTGCCTTGTCCGCGTGGATCTCGTCGAGCAGCTCCGGACTCACCGCGTCGATGCGCTCGCCGTCGGACTTCGACCGGGGCTTCAAGAACCAGGTCGTCGCACACGGCCTCGGCCTGGGCGCGACGTCGACATCGTCGAACGCACCCACGGGCAGCGGGGATTCCTGCCGCAACCCAAGTACCGGCCGCTTGCGTGTTCGGTCCCCCCAGCGAGGCGATCGGGATCTCATGAGCCACGCATTGACGGCTTTTGGCAATGGCCTGTCACATTTCTGTCTCGATGGCGACAGTTACGCCTCTTACAGTTAGATAGCAGGGCAAGGGCGAAAGGCATCGAGATACGTGCCGTTGGCGCGGCCTTTCGGATTCGTTGCCCGATCGGACATCCCTGTATGGCTGGATCCGGTCATAGTCCTCGTCGCCCTTGATCGCCGAGTGCCGCGCGTGAATTACTTGAAGGGTGGTCGAGATCGTGGAAGGGAATTACTTGAAGTGGTTTTTCATCCACAACAGAGGGAAATTCGGAAAGCCGGCACGAGCGAGGAGTTAGACCGGCTGTTCCTCGAACAGATTGCCCTGCTGAGGCCCCGGGTCTTCGTCGAAGCGGGAGCCCACGAGGCACAGACCTCACTGGCGGTCGCCGCCGCAGTCCCCGACTGCGCGGTGGTCGCGTTCGAGGCGAACCCGTACGTGCACCGGAAGTTCGCCGCCGGTACGGACTTCGCCGCCCACCACGTGGACTACCGGCATCAGGCACTGTCGAGCCTGCCCGGTGAGGCCACTTTCCTCGTGATCACCGACAGCGCCAGCCTCGCCGACGACCGTGTCGAGGGCTACAACTCCCTGCTGCGCAGGGCAGGCGGCGACTGGCTCGGCGACGTCGAATACGAAGAAGTCACCGTGGCCGCGACGACGCTGGACCACGAATTCGCCGACCGCGCAGGACCGTTCGCCCTGTGGCTGGACGTCGAAGGCGCCACGGAACAGGTCCTGGCCGGGGGCCGGGAGTTTCTCGGCCGATGCGACCTGCTGAAGGTCGAAGTCGAGGAGACGCCGTTCTGGCAGGACCAATGGCTCGCCGAGGACGTCGTCGCCGAACTGCGCGGCCACGGCCTCGAACCCGTCGCCCGCGACACCCAGACCGAAGAGCAGTACAACGTGGTGTTCGCCAGCGAACGCCTCCGGTCGGCAAAGGCCTCCGCATGATGTCCGCGTTCAGCCGTCGCCTGCTCGACCTCGAATCCAGGATCGACTCCCGGAACCTCCGCTGGTACACGGACAATCTCAGCGAGCCGGTCATGGACTACTGGCGCGTCGAACGCCCTGGCCGGCTCGTGCGCGATCCCGCCACCGGCGCCCCGGTCACCGAACGCGTCACGATCGCCGAGTTCCTCGCACGCACCGGGGTCGCGGACCTCTTCGCTGAGCGCGACACGGTCGGCATCACGGCTGTCCAGGCGGCGGTGGTCAACCCGTGGGGCTTCGTCGGATTCCAGTTCGGCGAGGCGCTGCTCACCGACCTGCAGTACTACCGCCCGGTGCGCGACACCGTCGTCCTCGACGGCGAAGAGGCCGAACTTCCGTCGTACTACGCCCCGGCGCTGCCGGAGAGCACCTGGCGCGGCGGCACAACGAGCCACGTCCACCACGACGAGGGCATCGGCGGTCCCCGAGTGGGCACGGACGTCAACGAGTGGCGCGGCACGTTCACCGGCCGCGACGGCATCCACTCCTTCGCCGACCTCCGCCGCCATGACAACCAGCTCGCCGTACTGCGCCGCGCGCTGCGCCACAACGCCAGGATCGTCAACCGCCACTTCGCGAAGTCCGGCCGCGACCTCTGGAGTTCGGCCGAGCCGTCGCCGGCATCGTTGCTCGGCGCTGCGCACCTCTGCGGACCGTACGGCGTGCTGGCGTACCTGGACAACTGCTCACGGCCCACCGACGAGGCCGGCACCTCCATCACCGCCTACCTGCGGGCCTTCTCCGACGTCGAGTTCACGCCGGACGACATCGGCGCGGTGTGAACGCCATGTCCGTTTCCATTCTGTTCGTGGTACTCACGGCGTTGTCAGTCTTCTCCTCTCTCCAGGGGTTCGTCCTGCTGGCTGTCGCGAGCAGACCCGTGAGCGGCCCGCAAAAAGAGCCCCGGCGGCGCGTGTCGGTGATCGTGCCGTGTTTCAACGAGGAGAAAGTGCTGAGCAAGACCCTCGACTCCATCCTCGCCTCCCGGGGAGTCGAGCTCGACCGCGTGATCTGCGTCGACGACGGTTCGACCGACAGCACGCCCAAGGTGATGGACGAGGCACAGCAGCGACACGGCGACGTGCTGCTCGTGCTCGGCCAGGACAACCGCGGCAAGGCGGCCGCCCTCAACCACGCCCTCACGGCCGTCAGCACGGAGTTCTTCGCCTCCGTGGACGCCGACACCCAGGTGTTGCCCGACACCCTCGCCCGGCTGCTCGCCCACTTCACCGACCCGCGCGTGGCCGCCGTGTCCGGACAGATGATCGTCGGCAACCGCCACCCGCAGCAGGAATTCGTCTACGCCGCGCAGGTACGCGAGTACGAGTCCGCGAACAACATCGAGCGCCGGGCGTTCGCGCACGTGCGGCGGATCACCGTGATCCCCGGGGCGATCGGTGCCTTCCGCCGCAGCGCCGTGGCCGAAGCCGGGGGCTACCCCGAGGGCACGCTGGCCGAGGACGCGCACCTCACGTTGGCGCTGCTGCTCGACGGTCACCGTACGACCCACGAGGCGTCGGCGACCGTGCTGACGGAGGCACCGGACACGATGGCAGGGCTGCGCCGCCAGCGCGTCCGCTGGGCAACCGGCAAGACGCAGGTGCTGCTGCGCGTTGCGGGCCCGGCCCTGCGCCGCGGGGGTCTCGCGGCGGCGCTGTGGCTGTACCTGCTGTGGAACAACTCGATCCTGCCGCTGGTCTGGCTGCCGAGCGCGCTGCTGCTGCCGCTCTCGGCCGTGACGCTCCTCGCGCGGGGTCCGGAAACCGTGACGTGGGTGGTGGCGGCGTGCGTGCTCACCCTTGCGGTGAACTACGGCCACTTCGTGGTGTCACGCCAGTTCGCGCGCTCGCTCGACGCCGCCGGTCGGGCGGCGGCCGGGCTGGCCGAGGTGCGTAACAGCGTCCGGTCCGCCGTGGTCGTCCCGCTCGTGGGCTCCCTGGCGACGTGGATCGCGTGGGCCCGGATCCTCACCGGCCGGCCCGGCGGCTGGGACAAGCTCGACCGCAGCGGTGACGTGCAGGCGCAGCCGATCTCCCCGGAAGGAGCCCTCAATGCCGACTGACAAACGCGTGGCCTTCACCTTCGACGACACCCCGCACGACCCCGGTGTCTTCTTCACCCCCGACGAACGCACGGCCACCCTGGTCGGGCAGCTGGCCGACGCGGGAGTCGAACAGGCGGGCTTCTTCGTGGTGGTCGGCGATCTCCAGGAGCCCCGCGGCGTCGGCGGCGAGGACCGGATCAGGGCCTACACGGCTGCCGGGCACGTACTGGGCAGCCACGGCTACCGCCATCCCCGCCTGGAGGAGACGTCGGTCGAGGACTTCCTCGCGGACGTCGACCGGGCCGCCGACTGGTTCGTGGACCGCGAAGGCGCCCGGCCGTGGTTCCGGTTCCCGTTCCTCGACGAAGGCGACGCCGACCCGCACAAGCGAACGGCGGTCCGCAAAGCCCTGGCCGAACGGGGTCTGCGCAACGCGTACGTCACCGTCCTGACCCTGGACTGGTATCTCGACGCCCTGGTGGCCGAGACCGTCTGCGCGGGCCGCCCCTACGACCGCGCAGCTCTCCGCGACTTCTACGTGGAATCCCTCTTGGAGCCCGCCGAGTTCTATGACCAGCTCGCCGTGGCCGCGATCGGCCGCTCGCCCGTCCACGTGGTGCTGCTCCACGAGAACGACCTCAACACGCTGTTCGTCGCCGACGCCGCCCGCGCGTTCCGGGAAGCCGGCTGGGACATCGTCCCGGTCGACGAGGCATACCGGGACCCGATCGCCTCGAGCGAGCCCGAGGGCTGGTGCGGCTCCGGCCGCGTCAGCGCACTGGCCCTGGACAGCAAGAGGATCCGCCCGGGCGGCCTCGACCTCGAAGCCCTCGAAACGCCCGTGATGCTCCGCTCGTTCGAACGCCGAGTGGCGGTCCGGTAGCGCGCGAAAGGAGAAACCATGGCAGCACTGTTCGACCTGTGCGTGGGACTGGGCCAGCACTGTGAGTCCACCTACCAGATCCGGCGCATCACGGGTCAGGAGACCGCGCACTTCTTCGACTGGCTCGAAATCGACCTCATATACGTACAGCAGGCTTTCGACAACGACTTCCAGGGACTGCTCGAACCCGGCCGTATGGCATTGACCACTGACGGGCAGGGGGCGATGGACCTCGACGCCGGCATCGAGTTCTACCACGAGTTCCACGCCCGGCCAGGCGCCGAGCTCACGCTCGCCGATGTCGAGGAACAACTGGCCGCCGTACGCGAGAAGATGGAGTTCCTCGCCGGCCGCTGGCGGGAACTGGTCGCCTCACCCGCGCGCGTGCTCTACGTCCGGCAGGACGCCAACGGCGTCGAGACCGCCGCCGACCTCGAACGACTGCACACCACCCTGCGCGATCGCCACCCCGGACACGACTTCGCGATCCTCTGGCTGCGCAGGGCGGCCCCCGAAGACCTCGACAAGCTGCCGCCGGGTGTCGTGTACCGCGAGATCCCGTTGCTCGAAGGCCGCTGGCAGGGAGACGACCGGGCCTGGGACACACTGTTCGCCACCCTTCCGGTCGGCGAACTGTGGCCGTGAACGCAGTGTCCGTCGACGGCCTGTCGATGACCTACCGGGTCCCGGTCCGGGAAGCAGGACTGAAGGCCGCGTTCCGCTCGCTGGTGCACCGGCGGTACCGGGAGGTCCAGGCCGTACGAGACCTGTCCTTCGAGATCCCGCACGGTCAGGTGGTCGGCCTGCTCGGGCCTAACGGCGCGGGCAAGACCACCGCGATGAAGCTGATGTCCGGACTGCTGCACCCCACGGCCGGCTCGGTCGACGTGCTGGGGTTCACGCCGTGGCAGCGCCGGACCCCGTTCCTCAAGCAGATCGCCCTGGTCCGCGGCAGTCGGCCGACGGGCGGGGCACAGGAACTGACGGTACTGGATTCCCTGCAGTACCAACGAGTGCTCTATGGCATCCCCGACACCGACTACCACGCCGGGCTCGACGAGCTGATCGGGCTGCTGGGCCTGGGGCCGTTGCTCCACCGGCAGCTGCGCGCCCTCAGTCTCGGGCAGAAGATGCGGGCGGGGCTAGCGCTCTCCCTGCTGTACCGGCCGAAAGTGCTGTTCCTCGACGAGCCCACGCTCGGCCTGGACGTGTCCGCGGCCACCGCCGTCCGCCGCTTCCTCGCGGAGTACACCGGACAGAGCGGCGCCACCGTCGTGCTCACCAGCCACTACATGGCGGACGTCGAGTCACTGTGCCGGCGGCTCATCCTCGTCGACCACGGCCGGGTCCAGTACGACGGGCCGCTCGAACGGCTCTCGGCGCAGCTGTCACCGTACAAACTGCTCCGCATCAGCGCTCCCGCGGCGACGAAGGAGAATTTCGAGGGCGTCGCGGAGGCCGTCGCCACCCACGGGGTGTCCTGGGAGCTGCGAGTGCCCCGCGACGACATCGCCCGGGTCACGGCCCACCTGCTCACCACACTGGACGTGATCGACCTGGCGGTGGAAGAACCATCGCTGGAGACCGTGCTGGACCGCGTGTACCGGGAGGGCCTGTGAGGACCTCGCGGCTGATCGCACTGGCGGTGCGCAACCAGTTCCTGGAATGGGCCGGCACCTGGTGGTTCACCGTGTCGCTGGTCGTGAACTACGCGGTCGGGCCGCTCATCGGACTCGTCGTGTGGTCGGCGGTCCTGCCCGGCGACGAAGTGATCGTGCGGTACTTCGTGGCGCTGACGGCGGTGCACCTGCTGACGGCATCGTTCGAGGACTACACCTTCGCCGAGTCGGTCTACGACGGCACGGTCGGCCACCAACTGCTGGAACCGCAGCCCGTGGTGCTCGGACCGGCGGGCGCCAACCTCGCAATCCGGCTGTGGCTAGGCCTGTTCGGGCTGCCGCTCACCGTGACGGTCGCGCTCGTCACCGGCGCGTCCTACCGGTGGCAGGCCGTGCTGCTCGCGCTGCCGTCGCTCGTGCTGGCCGCGCTGCTGCGGTTCCTGTGGACGTGGCTGCTCGCGCTCACGGCGTTCTGGACCGAACGCGTGCACGCGATCGTCGGGTTCGGCAACATCCTGGTGTTCGTGTTCGGCGGAATAGCCGCGCCGCTGGGGGACCTCCCCGGCAGCTGGCAGACCGCCGCCGCCCTCCTGCCCTTCCACGCGATGCTCGGACTCCCCGCGGGAATCGCCGCGGGGATGCTGTCCGGTTCCGGAACCGCAGTCGCGCTGCAAGCCGGGTGGTGCGTGGTCCTCACGGCCGGCGCCATGGCCGTCTGGCGGTCCGGTGTCCGCCGGTACACCGCGGTGGGGGCATGACGCGTGAAGCTGCTGAAGCTGTTCGCCACGAGTTTCTCCCTGTCCCTGCGCCAAGCTCTGACCTTCCGGGCGAACCTCGTGTTCGACGCGGTCCTGTCGGGGGTCGCCCTCGCCTCGACGATCGCCACCGTGCTGATCATCTTCTCCCGCACCGGCCGCCTCGCTGGCTGGACACAGCCCGAGGTGCTGGTGCTCATCGGCACGTTCGAGCTGCTCAGCGGCGTGAAGACGACGTTCGTGGACCCGAACCTCGCCGGCTTCCCGACCCGTGGTGTGCGGCAGGGACAGCTCGACCACCACCTGCTGCAGCCGGCACCCAGCATGTTCCTCGTCAGCTTCGCCACCGCGGCGCCCCTGGCCGGCGTGCAGATCCTGCTCGGATTCGCCGTCGTCCTCGCCGGTGCGGGCACGTCGGCCCACCACCCGGGCGCGGGCGCGTTCGGAGCGTGGGCGCTGCTGGTGCTAGCCGCGACTCTGACGACGTGGGCGGTGGGCATACTCTTCGCGAGCCTCGCGTTCTGGGCACCGAGACTGGACCTGCACAGTCTGTTCGGCAGCGTCTGGCAGCTCGCCCGTTACCCCGCCGACCTCTACGCGCGCCCCCTGCGGCGGCTGTTCACGTACGTCCTGCCGCTCGCCGTCATCGCCAGTGCGCCGACGCGCGCACTCGCACGGCCGGGCAGCCCGGCCCTCCTGCTCGGTGCCCTGGCGACGACGGCCGCCGCCGTGCTGGCGGCGACCGTCGTGTGGCGGGCCGGCCTGCGCCGCTATACGGGAGCCGGCGGCTAGCCTGACGCACCGCCGGACCAGGGAAGTCGGGCGGCTGTCTGCCGGCGGTGTTCGAGTGCGTCGGCGGCCTTGCGGCGGGCGGTGTCGGTCACGTCCACGGGTGGTCCGGCGCCGAGTCCGGGCCGCCTGGCCCGCGACTACGAAACCCACCCACACCGCTCCGAAGCCGTGATCCACATCGCCATGACCGATCTCATGGCCCGCCGCCTCACCGGTGAGAACACCCCGTGTAGCGGGCCCGCACCGCCAGCACCAACGAGTGACTGGTGCTGCCACGGCGCACGATCTGCTGCAGCCGCTGCCCCTCCTGGTCATCCGCGACCGGCAGCCCAACCGGCCGAACGCCACCGGCAGAACCCGCAACTGGAAGGAAGCCATCAACACCCTCGCCGGCTACTACGGCGACCGCGTCACCGACCACCAGTAGGCAAACAGAGCACCGGGCTTACACAAAGAAAAAAAAGACACTCTCCGTCGCCCTCGATCGACAACCTCACCAAGCGCATAACGGACGAGACGACACCCACCTGGCGAGGAAATTACTGGAACATGAAGAGCAATCCGCCTAGATCAAACGCCCTTTCAGGGGCGGTCCTGGTGCTACTTCAGCTTACCCCGGTCCTTTGGCAGCACCACCTGGGGGGAATTCGGCGCGGTGCGGTATCGGCCGGATTCGACGATCCAGCGGGCGTGTGCGGCTGTGATGGCGCGCAGGGTGTTCGTCGTGTCCGTGAGGGCGCGGATCTCAGGACCAGGCAGGCGCCGGAACTGCTCCAGCAGAGCGTCTTCGTAGTCGAGGAGGTCTCCGACGCGGCTGGTGATTTGCCGTTCCACCAGTGTTGAGGCTTCCTTGCGTCCGCACCCGAGGGTGTGGGCGAGGACGGCGACGTAGTTGTCGTGGTTACCGATGGCAGATTCCTTGCTGAACGAGGCGAGATCGTTGCGCCAAGCGGTGATCTGGTTGGAACAAGTGGTCAGGTAGCGCCAGGCGATGGTGCGGGTGGCCGGCGTGGGGGCCTCGTGCGGGTGGACGGCTTCGATCAGGTCCCACATGAACATGCCGTTGGACCATGGGCGCAGGTCCATGAAGGCGGCCAGCGAGGGTACTCGGGGCCCCGCTCTCAATCTTGCCTCCCAGGCCAGCGCCTGGCCGTGGCGGGAGAGATGGCGGATGAACCGGTCTCGCCAGGCGGGGGACAGGCTTTCAGGTAGTCGGTGCCACTGCTCACGGATCGCCCGTACCAGAGGGTCTTGGGGTTCGACGTTCTGCCCGGCCAGGACGGCTGTGATCTGTTGGTACAGGGTCTGGATGTGATCCGGCTGCGCGGTGCTCTGCTCGCTGCGGTCATCCAGGGCGAAGAGGATGACCAGCCAGCGGGCGTAGGTGCGGACCCGGGTGGCGGGTTCGGCGGGAAAGATGCGGGCAGCCAGGCGGGGGAAGCGGGCCTGACGGAGCACGTCCACGCCTTGGGGAGCCAGGCCCTGTTCGGCGGCCCATTGGTGGGTGTCCGACTCGATTTCGTCGCTGTCGGTGTGAAGGCCGTCGGGGGCGAGCCCAAGTTCGGCGAAGGCGTCGGCTGGCGGGCGGGACATGGAGGACATTGACGGACTCCTACTGGGAAGTTGCGCTGGAGAAGAGGGCAAGGTCTGTGGGCGTGGACGAGCGCCAGCAGAGCCCTTCAGCAGCCCCTTTCTCAACGGTGATGGCGATGTCCTGGACCGTGCGGTCCGCTCGAGCTGCCAGCACCGGCATCCCGAAGGTAAACAAGTAGGCGCCGCGGGTAAGGTCGCCGAGCGCATGCAAGCGAGGATCGGTCAAGCCGCGCGTTGGAGGGCGCAAGAACTCAGGTAGACGAAATCTGAGCTGATGTCATCCAGTCGGAATGATATTTCGCGAGACATCAGTTTCGTTTCATTTGCGTGATCCCCAATCTGAAGAGCTGAGTGGCAGACTGGTTCTTCAAACGGAAACTGGCCGCCGTGACGATCACACAGACAGCCGACTCGGCGGCGGAGCCGCTCTCGCTGATTCCAGTGCGAAGGTGCCGTATTCGCTTCGAATTTGATTACGCTCGGTCGGCAGCCTCCTCCGACCGGAAGATTGGCTTGTATTCGGTCGCCGCTTCACGGCTACTGCCTAACTGTAAGAGGCGTAATTGTCGCTATCGAGACAGGAATGTGACAAATCATTGTCAAAAGCCGTCAATGGGTGGACCGGACACGCAAGCTACCGGTACTTGGGCTGCGGCAGGAATCCCCGCTGCTCGGGGGTGCGTTCGACGATGTCGACGTCGCGCCCAGGCCGAGGTCGTGTGCGACGACCTGGTTCTTGAAGCCCTGGTCGACTGCCGACGGCGAGTGCGTCGACGCGGTGAGTCCGGAGCTGCTCGACGAGATCTACGCGGACAAGGCACTCATGACCCACGTCCCCGAGAGTTCGTAACGCGATCTTGCTGGGGTGTTCCTGATCGAGCGTGACCAGCGCGACGATTCCGCCGTCGTGAGGTGTGGGGAACCGGCCGTGGATCGTGGACGATGACTTGTGGGCGGTGAGTAGCTGTTTCTGATCCTCCCCCTCGGCCGTCCAGCGTCCCGTGACGAAGTCCGCCATCATGCCTCGACCATGCCCGGAATCGCCCGCATTGCGAAGCGGCTTCCCTGAAGCCGCACCTGACTCACCGTCACCCCGCTAGCCTCGAAACTGCGCCTTTGACCAGCGGGAATGGTGAAGTCCCACTGGAGTACTAAATCGACAGGCGACCAGGCTCTCGTGTTGCCGCGAGCAGGGCACGGCGGTCGGGGCCGTCGGCGTAGCGGGGCGCGTGCGCGGCCAGTTCGGCGAACCGGGCCATGAGGCCCGGTTTTCCCATGGCCTCTCGCGCGTCCGTGAGCAGGAAACCGATCTCGGCGAGCGCGCGCATGACACCGGCGTCCCGCAGGGCGGCGGTCCGTCCGGCGACGTGCTGGTTCCAGGCGGGGTCGGGGCTGTGGTAGGCCTCGCCCCGCATATCGGCGGCTATCTCGGCCTGGCGGTGCGTTTCCCAGGCGGCCAGCCCTGACCAGAGAGGTGTGAGGTGACGCTCTGTCAGATCATCGAAGTGAAGGACCAGTTCGGTGTCCGTAGCGCGGAGAGTGTCGCGCAGGATGGTGGCCTGCATGATGCCGAGGGTGATGCCGAGACCGAACTGCGGATTGGTGGTGGCCCAGGCGTCCCCCACCGTCACCAGCCCCGTCACGAGCGGCCGTCCGGCGTGCACGAGCCGGCGCCGCACAGTATGTATCCCGCCCACGGCGACGACGCCACCCAACGGTTCCCCCTGCGCCCAGGGCGCCAGACCGGGATACAGGGCCGCCGTCCGCTGCCAGATGTCGCCGTGGGCCAGCCGCCTGAGGTCCTGGTCGGCGCCGGACGTGACCAGGGTCATCGACCAAGTGCCGTTGTCGCCGGGAACGACGATGACCGACACGCTGTCGTGGTGGTGCAGGGGCCAGGGCGCCGGTCCGAGGAGGTGTCCGTCCGCGGCGCGGAAGTGTTGGGTGTAGTAGCGGAATCCCCGGTTCGTTCCCCGCTCCCTCCCCTCCGGCCCGGTGGTTGTGACAGCAGGCAGCGCGGTGGTGAACCCGCCACGGCCGGAGGCCACCACGACCAGGTCGGCCGTGATGTGTTCGCCGTGGTCCAGCACGACTCCGGTGACGTGCCCGCCGGGCACTCCGGGAGCGTCCTCGGCCGACAGCCTGGTGGCCCGTACACCGCGCCGCAGTGTGATGCCTGAGGTGCGCCCTGCCACCGCAAGCAGGGCGGCCTCCAGTACCGGGCGGCGTGCCGCGACCGTGCCGAACCGTGCGTCGCCCGATTCGGCCATGCCTTCGGGCAGCAGGCTCAGCGCGCCGACGATCATGTTGTGGCGGTGGCCTCCCCACCGCACCACCTCGGACACCGTCTCAGGCAACTCCCGCCGCAGCACGGAGTGTCCGGCCGGGGCGAGGGCGTGCGCGGCGGCGAACTGGCGCACCCCGGGCCGCCGCCACTTCTGCCAGACGCCGTAGGGGCCGTCGGCGGGCGGCGACGGGTCCTGGTCGACCACGGTGACGCGATGTCCGTCCGCAGCCAGCAACATGGCCGTGACCAGGCCGGTTGGGCCCGCTCCGACAATCAGTGTGTGAATCATCGTCAGCTCCTGTACGGGGACACGACCGGTCGGCGGTCAGGTGCGTCTGCGGAAACGGGCCATCGCGAGCGGTGCCGCCACGACCGTGAGGCCGCACGACCAGAGCAGCACGGTCAACATCGACTCCCCGGCCGGCTTCGCATTGATCAGCTCGCGGCACGCGTCTGCCAGAGCGGACAGCGGGTTGTAGTGGGTGAAGGACACCAGCCAGTCCGGCATGGTGGAGACCGGGGCGAAGATCGAACTGCCGAACTGCAGAGGTACGGCCACCACACCGCTGAGTGCCTGGGCCGCCTGGGCGCTGCGCATGGTCATGCCGACCAGCACGGAGACCCACACCATGGCCATGCCGAAGAGGACGATGAGACCGTCCATGGCCAGTACCGTCAGCGGTCCGGAGAGCACCCGCAGGCCCAGCACCATCCCGAAGTTCAACAGGACCGACAGTGACAGCAGGGAGCGCACGGTCTCCGAGATCAGCCGGGCGGCCAGGACCGACATCGGAGAGATCGGCATGGTCCTGAAACGGTCCATCAGCCCCGTCCGGAAGTCGGTGTTCATGCCGGTGCTGACGGACGTGGCCAGCATCAGACTCAGGATGCCGAGCAGGCCGGGGATCATGTACTGGATGTAGTCGCCCCGTGAACCGGCGATCGCCCCACCGAAGACGTAGACGAACAGCACGGTGAACATGGCCGGCATCAGCACCGAGTCCAGGAGCGAGGAGGGGTCCGCCTTCATGTGCAGCAGGTTTCGCCGGACCAGGGTGCCGGTGTGACGCAGATGGGCCGCCGGTGTCCGGCGTGGGGGACGAGGTGACGGGGCGGGCGGAACGGCCGCGTCCTCCTGCGGATCCAGGAAAGGACCCGGCTCTTGGTAAGGATCCGGCTCCTGGTACTCGTACGGCCTTTGGTGCGCGTTCCCCTCCTCATGCCCCGTCAGGACCAGGAAGACGTCGTCCAGGCTGGGCCGGTGGGCCGTCAGGGCGGAGACGTCGAAGCCCGCGGTGCCGAGCGCTCGCAGTACACCGCTCAGCTGCTTCTCGTCGGCGGCGGTCACCACGATCTGCCCCTCGTCCTCGTCGATCCAGGCACCGCCGATCCCCGCGGTGTGCAGGCAGGACAGCATCGGGGCGAGATCCGCGGGGTGTAGTGGCCGTATCTGCAGGGTGTCCGTGCCGACCTGGGCCTTCAGCTCGTCGATCGAGCCACGGGCGATGACCCGGCCGTGGTCGATCACCGTGAGCTCGTCGGCGAGGCGTTCCGCTTCCTCCATGTACTGCGTGGTGAGCAGCACCGCCGTGCCCTCCCGGGCGAGGGCGGCGACCTCGTCCCACACCTCGTTGCGGGTGTGCGGGTCGAGTCCGGTGGTGGGTTCGTCGAGGAAGAGAACCTGGGGACGGCCGACCATCCCGGCAGCGAGGTCCAGCCTGCGGCGCATGCCGCCGGAGTAGGTGCCGACTCTCCGAGCGGCTGCCTCGGTGAGGGAGAACCGCTCCAGCAGGTCGGTGGCGCGGATCCGTGCCTTTCTGCGGGACATGTCCAGCAGTCGCCCGATCATGTAGAGGTTCTCGAACCCGGAGAGCTGCTCGTCCACGGACGCGTACTGGCCGGTGACACCGATGGCCCGGCGTACTTCATCGGGCTGGTCGCGCACATTGAAGCCGCCGACCCGGGCGGTGCCGCCGTCGGCCCTGGCCAGCGTGGACAGGATGCGTACCAAGGTCGTCTTGCCGGCCCCGTTGGGCCCCAGCACACCGAGTACCGCCCCCTCGCGGACGGCCAGATCGACGCCGTCCAGCGCGGTGTGCTCCCCGTAGCGCTTGACCATGCCGTATGCCTCGACGGCCAGGCCGCTTGGGGCGTCGGGGCCGTAAGGACCGTAAGGGGACCGGTACATGCTGAGGTGATTCCTTTCGGGGCCCGGCGTCACGGCACCGCCGTCTCTCCGTCGGCCGCCGGGAGGGTGGGTACTAGGAGTAGACGGTCACTTGGAGGCGGGGCGGCAGGGTCCAGCTGTGCGGCTCGAAGGCGACCCGGGCCAGCGGCATACGGGTGGCGGCCTCGCACAGCACCCCCTCGAGGCGGTCCTGCTGGTGCGGGCTGAGATAGCCCAACATCAGGCTGTGCCACACCACCGTACGCACCTCGCCGTCGGTGGGCCGGGCCAGTTCGGCCGCCAGCCAGTCGACGGCGTTCGCCTTGTCCACCCGTACGTCCGAGCGGGCGGCCAGGGCGATCGCGTCGTCCAGCTCCAGCCTCTCGACCTCCCGTTCGGGCGGCAGGAAGGAGTGCAGGATCAGGACGTCGGCGGGGTTCGCGGGATCGCGCGGGGCAAGGTCGCACCCGGCGCGCTCGACGATGGTGAAGTCGCCAGGCGGCCGGCCGTACGCGGCCAGGCGTACCGGCGAGTCCGGGGCGCCCCACTCCCAGCCGGGCCCGTACCAGCGGTACCGGTCGAGCAGCAGGTTCAGTCCGGCGCACGCGCCGATCTCCAGCAGCCGCACCTTCGGCGCGCCCAGCATGCCCAGCCCGGACAGCAGGACGCGTGCGCGGCCCGGTTCGTGCTGCTGGACGGGCAGGTCCAGCGCGGCCCGGGTGTGCCAGGGGTGGTCCAGCAGGGCCTGGGCGGACAGCTGCCAGGTTCGCTCGGTGTATTGGGGGTCGCCGATCCCTGTGGTCAACTGTTCGAGGTGGTCGGCCAGTTCGGGTGCGAGACCGCTGAGCATGAGCCAACGCACCGCGGCTGCGGCCCGGATGCCGAACAGCGGCTGGTCGATCTGCGGGTGGTCGCCGATCAACGCCCAGACAGGTCCGCCCTGTTCGATGTCGTCGGCCAGCCGTTCCAGCAGGCCCGCCGACACGGGGGCATAGCCGGCCGAGCCGGCGGCCATGGCCCGCAGTTCGGTGATAGCGGGGTCAAGGGTGGTCATGCTGCGGTTCCGTCCTGGTTGCAGAGTCGGGAGGATGCGGCCGAGACGTCGGCCATCCACTGGATGACGTCCCGGTGGGGTGAGGGTGCGGCCAACTGGTGGAGCAGCAGGGACAGCCGGTTGTGGAGCGTGGCGATCCTGCGGTCGTATCCCACCGCCACGTCCGGCCGCCGCAGCCGCTCCCATACGGCGCCACGCGCACCGGCGTCGCGCGTGGCGGCCGCGCGAGCGCGTCCCAGAGCCGCTGCCTCCGGAGGCGGCAGGGTCTCCAACGCGTAGGCCAGCAGCAGGGTGGGGGTGCCGTTGGCCAGGTCGGTGTCCAGGTCGGCGGTCAGCGGTGCCCGGTCGTTCGCGGTCTGCCGCAGTACCCCGAACAGCCGCCCGAGGACCCGCCAGCCGTGTACCTCCTCCCCGGTCCGGCCCGCCAGGAGCGCGGCCATTGCGGCGTCCCGGCCGTAGGCGGCGCCGGTTTTCCCGACGTAGCCGGTCATCGTCCGCCGCCAGGAGCCGTGACCGGCGTCCTGCGCCATGTCCGTGAGCTGGCCGTCGGCCGCTTCGATGGTGGTGCGGTTCAGTTCCTGGGCGAACGAGGCCTTGAGGGAGCCGGGGAGATCCGCTTCGCTGATCACTTCCTGGGGCAGCAGGGTGAGGCAGGCCGTGGACGCGACGGTGACCGCCGACGGGGACAGGCCCGCAGCGCGCGGATCGAACTCGCCGTCCATCACGTCGTCCAGCACCTCCGCACCGGCCCACCACAACCGGGACAGCAGGCACACCGGCAGCGCGGGCTCCATCTCACCGGCCAGGGCGCCGTACACCGGCAGGGCCAGCAGCCGGAGGGGGCTTACCGCGCTCGTGTCCGCTGCCAGCAGGGCCAGTACCGACCGCTCCAGCGCGGGGGAGCCCGCGCAGGCGGTACGGACTGCGGATCGCACCGCCGGGGCGAGCCGCCGTTGCTGCTCCAGGAGCAACTGGTAGGCCGCTTCGGCATCGTCGTGGGTCATAAGCCCGTTTCCTCGTCGGGGGGAAGAAACCGTGCGTGCCGGGGGGGATCGGCCATGTGCGGCTTCGTCCTCTGGAGATCTCGTACTGCCGCGGGCCCGAGGTTTGGTCCGGGAAGCCCGTGGAAAAGATGATCCGGACGGCGGGCCGCCCGCTCCTCGGCAATCCACGCAGTTACGGCGCCACGCAGCCCACGCGGCCCCCAGGGGCTGACCTGCCGTCCGAAGGGGCGACGGCCCCCAGACCGCGCTTTACCACCGGTTACTTTGATGCCGATTGGCCCGGGCGGCCGTTCTTGTGGGTGAACGTCACTCCATCCCCTGTCCGCTCTCCTCCCCGGGACGCGGCGTGGCGCTTTGGTACGACGTCGGCTGGCCACTTGTTCCGGCGGCGCTCGGTGCTCGGGTACCCGACCGAGACTTCGGATGAATGCTCGTATCTCCGTATGAACGGGGACGTATCGCCATCCGTTACTTCGATCGCAGCGCTCGGAAACTCTTGGCACAGGGAGCAGGACATGATGTACATGGACGACGACCCGCACGGCGCCCAACGGTGTGCCGTGTCCCGTTTTCCGCGGCCCGCCACGGGCAAGCCGGTCACCGGTCGCGGGTCCGGCAGCGGTGGGCGGCGCCGGTGACCACCGCACCCCGGCACGGCTGCGCCGCCTGTGGCGGACCGCTGCCCGCTGCCCTCCCCGGCCGCTCGACACCCCGTTACTGCTCCGGCGCGTGCCGTCAGCGGGCCTACCGGATGCGGCTGCGGTCGACCGACGTGGCGGCCGGTTCCTCGATGGCGGCACAGGCCCACATGACCAGTTTCGTCGGCCGTACCGACGAACTCGTCGAGCTCGTCCACCTGATCGGCGAGGCAAGGCTGGTCACTCTGACCGGTCCGCCCGGCGCGGGCAAGACCAGGTTGGCGATCGAGGCCGCCTCGGCGCGGCAGCGCGCCGGGCGTACGACGGTCGGGTACGTCGAACTGGACGCGGCTGCGGATCTGCGGGACGTACGGGAGCGCATCGCCGACGAACTCACGCGCCCGGAGAACGCGGACCCGGCGGATCGGGGCGCCCGGCTGCTGGTCCTGGACGGCTGCGATCATCTGCTCGACGCCTGCGGTACGGCGCTCACCGAGGTGTTCTCCCGCCTCCCAGGGCTGCGAGTGCTGGCCACAAGCCGGGAGGCGCTGCGGCACCCCGGGGAGGTGGTGTACCCGATCGCGGGACTTCCGGCTCCCCCGGGCGGCGGTGAGGAGACCGACGGCAGTCCCGCCGAGCTGCTGCGTTTTCCCGCGGTGCGGCTGTTCGCGGACCGGGCGCGCGCCGTGCTGCCCGGTTTCCGGGTTACCACGGCCAACGCCCGTCACATCGGCGCGTTGTGCGCCCGGCTGGGAGGTCTGCCGCTGGCCGTCGAACTGGCGGCACGGCAGACACGGGCCTTCCCGGTGGCGGAGCTCCACGAACAGTTGGACAAGGCGCCGCTGCACCTGCTGGCCGAAGGCTGGCGGACCGCGGTACCCCGCCACCGGAGCCTGCGGGCGGCCAACGACTGGAGCTACGGCCGGCTGACGGCCGACGAACAGTATCTGTTCCGCGTACTGGCGGAGGCGCCGGGCGGGTTCGGACCCGACATGGCGGCCGCGCTCGTCGAGTCGGCGCTCGAACCCGCGGCCGTCCCAGGACTGCTGGCCTCCTTGGCGGCCAAATCCCTGATCACGGCGGTCCCGGATGTCACGCACGGGGCCCGATTCCGGATGCCGGAGACGCTCAGGTACTCGGCACGCGACCATCTGTCGGACAGCGCCGAGCAGGACACCGTGCGCGAACGCGCCGCCGCCTGGTTCGTCACCGTCCTGGGCGACTTCGGGGACACCGGCGTACTCGGCCGCACCGGTGCGCGACGCCTCGCTGGGGAGCGGGTCAACCTGGAACACGTGCTCGCCCGGCCGAGCGCGGGCGACGACGAGCGCCGGGTGTTACTCAACGCCGCCGTCGAGACGCTGGACATGCTCATGGGCGCCCCGGCAGCCGGTTCGTCCCCTACACAGGTTCCGGCTCCCGCGCCGGTCCTGGGCCTCGCGTCGGGAGGCGGCGAACCGGCCGCGCGGCACCGCCTCCGTGCATTGTCCGCGCAGGCGGTGCTCGCCATGTGGCACGGTCTGGACGCGTCCGCTCGACTGCTCACCCAGCGGGCGCGGACCGAGGCGTTGCGCATCGGGGACCACGCGATGAGCGCCCGTACGGGTGCCCTGCTCGCTCTGCTGGAGCGACCGGGCCGCGGTCAGGCGGCCATCCGCAGGCTGCGTCAGTGTCTGGGCGCGAGTCGTCTCCAGGACGACATGCCAATGGTCGCGCTGTGCCTGTACCTGCTGGCACGGCAGGTGCTGACGACGGGGGAGGTGGACCACATGGCGGAGACCGTCGACGAGGCGCTCTCCGTCGTACGGGACGAACCCGTCGCCGGTCCGCTGCTGCCCCTCCTGTTGGCACGAGCGGCCGTGGCCCTCCATGACGACGATCACGTGCAGGCCGCCGACCGGCTGACCGAGTTGCTGCGCTGCGCCGACGGACGGACGGTGTGGAGCGCTGGTGCCCTGGAGGGTTTGGCGATCCTCGCCGCGCGGGGCCGGGCCCCCGAGCGGGCGCTGAAACTGCTGGGGAAGGCCGGGGAACTGCGCTCGGAAGTACCGTCCGCCGACGGGTGGTGGTATGGGCAGGTGGACGCCGTGCGCTCCGGCGTGATTGCCGCGCTGCCCCAGCGGCAGGTGGCGGCGGCCATCACGGCTGGACGAGAGCTGACGGTATCTCAAATCCAGCGCTGTGCTGAGGACTTGTTCTCCGTCACCGAGCGCGAGACCTCCCCCCGTTCGCCGCTGAGCGAGCGTGAGTGGCAGGTGGCCGTGCTGGTGTCCCAGGGGCTGACCAACCGTCAGATCGCCGAGCGAATCTATCTCTCGCCCCGGACGATCGACACCCACATCCGCAACATCCGCACCACTCTGGGACTCGGTTCCCGCGCTCAGATCGCCGTGTGGGTCGTCCAGTCGACCCCGCACCGATCGGCCG
The DNA here is from genome assembly GCF_002217755.1 of Streptomyces hyaluromycini. GTDB lineage: Bacteria > Actinomycetota > Actinomycetes > Streptomycetales > Streptomycetaceae > Streptomyces > Streptomyces hyaluromycini. Next base: position 444,969 of record NZ_BCFL01000019.1, read on the forward strand.
GCTGACTGGACGACCGTAGGGCGACGGCCCGCACCCACCGGGTGCGGGCCGTCGCCCTACCGTCAGTTGCTGCTCCAGAGCACATCTGCCCCGAAGTAGATGCGCACCACTCCGTCCCGGTCCAGGGCCAGTCGCGCGCCGTTGTGACCCTGGGTCTGGCTGGCCCAGACGGCGGTGCCGTCCGCCGCGTGGACGACGAGGTTGCCGTCCGACTGGAAGATGGCCACGTTCCCGCGCCCGGCGGTCCCCGACTGCCAGCGCAGAGAGCCGTCATGGTCGTAGAGGACCAGGTTGCCGTCGCTCTGGAACGCGAGGGTGATGCGGTCCGTCGACCAGGACTGGCCCGGTGTCAGCCGGCTCGTCGCGTTGATGACCGTCCGGGTCCAGCGCGGGGTGGGGCTCGCCGCCTGCGAGGGGCCCACCGTCACCGTCACCGTCGGTGCGGGTACGGGGGCGCTGGAGGGGGCTGCCTCGGCCGACGTCCTGCCGTCGGCGATCGGTGCGGGCGTGCTCGGCCCGCCGTGCGCCGGTAGCTTGTTGTGCTTTGGCCGCGACGTCTGTTGCGAACAGCAGGAGGACGACGGGAGCCTGGCCTCATTCCTTCCGCTGCGTGAGGACATCATCATGGGTGTGGAAACCAGGACCGTGCCCATCACGGCGACACTCATGAACAGCACCGTGCTGGAGCGGCTGTGGCGGAGCAACCGGCGGGCGCGGCGGCCGCGTTGCCGCGGGGTCGGGGTCAGCACATCGTGCGCGTCCGGCGGCTCTGGATCTTCTGCCGATGGGGCCGGTAGGGCCGGTGGGTGGAGGGGGTCGTGGGGGGTCAGACGGTCGTGATCCATGGGCAGTGTCTCTCTCGTCACCGGTTCCGCAGGCTCTCGACGAGCGCCGGTGCGGCGGCCGCGTGGGTACGCCCTGCTCGCTCCGCGCCTCACAGCAGCCCGGCTCGCATGGCGTGCGCGACGGCATGGGTACGGTTGCGTAACCCCAGACGCTTCGTCAGATCGTGGACAATGGTCTTGATCGAACGTTCCGAATAGCTCAGCTTGGCGGCGATCTCCGCCGTGTCCAGGCCTTCCGCCAGCAGTCGCAGCACGTCGAGTTCGCGGGGCACCAGGCCCGCCGTGTCCAGGTCGCGCAGTGCCGCGTCGTGCCGGTACGGATGACGTGTCAGCGCGGCGAGCCGCGCCACGAGGGCCGACGGCAGCTCGGCACGGCCCGAGTGGCTCTTGAGCACCGCGGTGGCGACCCGGGTGAGGCCGGTCCCGGACCTCGGCAGGAGGCTCACCACTCCGTAGGCGACACCGAGGGTCAGTTGCTCCTCACTGATCTCGTCGGTGACCAGCACGACGCGGGCTGTGCCCTCCGTGCGCCGGCTGATGTGGTTCAGGCAGGACATTGTCTCGCCAGTGACCGCCTCCGCGACGAGGACCACGACATCCGCGTGCCCCAGGTCACCGGGCGCGAGTACCTCGACCCGTTCGTCCGCCTCCAGGTACGCGGCCGCACCGTCCCGGACCAGAGGGTCGCAGGCCAGTACGGCAACGGACGGGCGCTGCGACGGAACGTCGTGATCCGGCATGCGTCTCCTTCCCTCAAGTGCGCCGCCGCACGGCATACGTGTACGGGCGCCCGGTTCTTGGTCCATGCCGTCCGGTACCTCGTCCGTGTCGTACGGACGGCAGCCGCACGACGTGCGGTCCCCGGACGTCGGCAGGGCCTCACCTGCGCGTGAGCGCACGGTAATAGGTTCCACACCGTTGGTATGTGCCCGGGACTTTAAGAGCCGCGCAGGTGGAGATCTTGCCCGACAGTGCACACGAATAGGTCCGTAAATGCACACCGAGCAGGGGGATCTGCCTCACGAGACGGGGAGTTCGCCTCTTCGGGCGGGACGAGGCGTTGCGTGCCGTAACTGCGCCGATCGCCGAGGACTCGGCCGGTCGCTGCACGAATGATCGTAAGCAGGGCACCGCAACACGGCTCGTGGAGCCCTCAGGTGCCCATTCCCCCAATGTCTTCCGTACGAAACGGAGAACGCTATGAACACCCTTACTGTGATCGACGAACTCGAAGCGCTGTTGGACGGTTCGTGGGAGGACGTATCCGAGACCGAAGCCTCCGACGTCGAGGTCCGCATGCCTCGCCTCGGTGACGGCGGGTACAACTACTGCTGACCATGGGGGCGTAGCCGTCCGACGGGACGGCTGACAGGAAGGGCGGGGCGTATCCTGACCGCCCTGCCCTTCCGCGTCGGGTGCGCCGCAGCATGAGCGAGCCGTCGGGCCCGGAGCCCTCGGGGGTGCCTGCTGCAGCTGCGACACCTGTCGATCCGGGCGGCGGTGCTGCCGGCGTGTTCCGGCTGCGATGCGAAGCCCGACCGGATCGAGCAGGTGCCGGAACGTACTGAATCAATCGTCCAGACCCTCGGCAGCGGGCGGTCGCGCGCCGCCGAGGCCAGGGGGCCGGCACACAGCATGACGCGGAGCCCAGCGGCCGTTCGGCACTTACCGGTGACGGTCTGCCAGCGGAGACCGTGCGGTGCACCGGCCTCGGTCGGCCCGCTGCCGATGGAACGGCTGGTACCAACCCGTACGAGGCTGGTGTCGGCGGGCCGGTGTGGCGAGGAACGAAGCACCGGCTGATCACCGCGCCGGTGCCGCGAGACAGTCATACCGGGATCAGGGCGAGGAGTTGGGCCGGCATGACGAGTTCACCTGCGCCACCAGCATCCCGATCTCTTTCTCTATCCCGATCAGTCTCTGACAGCACGCTTGTAGAGAAATCGCCAACGGCGTCCTCTCGAAGGATTTCCGCAGAGGCGCCGACTGACGATTGTAGGAGCCAAAAGAACCAGAGTAGGGCGAGGCCGGAACGCGCTTTAACAGACACTGGCGCTTGCCTACAGACACCAGGACCACCTAGCCATGCACTCTGCGGACAAGTACAACCAGTCCAAGGAGTACGCCAGTGCCAGGCGCCATCTCGGAGCCTGACCATGCGGGAAAAGGCTAGGACCGTTCGTCACTTTACTTCGTCTTCACCGAAATTCCGGTGTCAGTGTCGCCGGGCTATCACGGTCATTCCACCGTGATGTCTCGCAGCAGAATCCACATCCAGGAGTAACAGTGCCCCGTTTCGCCCGCATCGCGGTTGCGGTGCCTGCGTTCGCGTTGACCATCTGCGGGATGGTGGCCGCCGGGCCGCCGACGTCCGCACAGCAGCGTCCGGCCGACGTGCCGACTGCCACATCAACCTCCACGTCGCGCTCACATGCGACGACGGGGTCCGCCGCGACGGTCGTCGAGCGCACCATCCACGGCGACGGCGTCGATCTGTTCGTCCGCGCGGTCGGGTCACCGCGCGCCGAAACTACCGTAGTCGCCCTCCACGGTGGACCGGGCCTGTCCAGCGACTACATGCGCGCCTTCGAGAAGCTGGCCTCCGACCACGTCCGGGTGGTGACCTGGGACCAGCGTGGCACCGGGCGTTCCACCAAGCCGGCCGACGGCGACTACTCGGTCGCGTCATACGTCGCGGACCTGGAGGCTGTGCGTCAGTCACTGGGCGCGCCGCACATCGTGCTGCTCGGCCACTCCTGGGGTGGGCTGATGGCGTCCGCCTATACCGCCGCCCACCCGGACCGGGTCCGTGCGTTGGGGCTGATCGACGCCGAACCGGCCGATGGGGCCGCGGCTCAGGCAGGCTTGCAGCCCTTCAATGCGAGGCTGGCCAAGCTGGTCGGCGACGGTGTGATCCGGCTGCCGATTCCGGACGTGATGGGCGATGACTGCACCGCGCAACTGAAGGCGTTGTTCCCGGTGTACTTCGCCGACCCGAGCTTCGTACCGCCGCCCGGTGCGCTTGACACAACCACCTGCTCTGCAAGCGCCGGCGCTGCAACGAACCAGGGCCTGACCGCCGAGACGTTCGCTGGAATCGCCTCGGGCCTGGCCCAGTACCGTGGCCCGGCATTGATCCTTTCCGGCGCAGACGACCCGTTCGGGTCCGGGTGGGTCAAGGCCGGGCAGCAGGAGCTCGCCCATGCCCAGCCCCGGGTGGTCGTCGTCCCGAACGCCGGCCACTTTCCGTGGCTGGAGCAGCCGGAGCCCTCGTTCGCCGCGGTCCGGGCGCTGGTGTGCGGGTCCTGACGTACTGGGGCCACCTACCTCGGCGCCACCGTCGCCGGTAGGTGGCCAGGGTCCAGACGGCGGCCTGCGGGTGCGCCGTGGCGGCGACCGTACCCCGCCCGACCGCCACGGTCGGCGTCGTGGCCTACGCTCGGGTCGAACGCCGTCGCGAACCCCGCTCAAGTCCGAAGAGCCGGGTTGGTTACCGGAACCCCGCTCGGCGGCGGGGTTCCGGTCGTGGATCACGGCAGAGCAGCCGCAGCACGCTCGACATCGAGGGCCGCGATGCGCTTGTCGGCGAATCTGAGGTTGTCCCGAGCTGCGGCGAGTTCGTTCTCCAATTCGGTGTTTTCGTTGGTCAACCGGCGAACCTGCTTCTTCAGGAACCGTCTCCGACAGAGGCTTCGCACGTTTGCCTACCCGTCCGGCGTTGACGTGTCCCGCTCTGCCCTGTGCTTGCTCGCCGTCCGCCGCAGAGAACACCGTCATACTCTCGGCCCCCGATGGCGGCGCCTGAGCCCGGGCCGGCAGACCTTGCTCACTCTCGCCCACCCCCGCAACGGTCCGCGGCCGAGGGGGAAGCTGTCCGCCGGCCAACAGGCCAAGCCGTCCTCGCCCTCCAACTGGCCTGCTCGGGCTGAGGATGGAAAGAGCTGTGAGTGGGGTCGGCTGCCTCGTACTTCTCGCGAACAGCGCCGCCTCCCGGCGCCGCGGGGCGTCGTCGCGGCCGACTCTCGTGATACGGAGCGGATCGGGAGTTCCAGCCCGATGCGGATTACGGCCGGACAAGGAGACGGAACCGGTCCCGGATCGGTTCACACATCTTCGCCATGCTGCGCCAGGCCGTGAGCCGGGATCGACACGCAGTTCATCCCGAATGGTGTGCGGCACGGACGAGACGATGCCGCAGCTGTTGCCGACGCCGGGGCTGCTGCGGGTGCCGGCGACATCCCTGCATCTGGCCGACGGGCAACCGGTAGCCGTCGATGGTCACTCTGCCGCCCGTACGGATCGTGAGTCGGTCGTTGGGACGCACTCGCATCATGTGTTCCGTCTCGGTGCAGGCGTAGACGCCACTCCCCAGCCCTTGACATCGGGTGAACCGTGGCACGTCCAACACCGTTGTTGCCTATCGCCGTCATGGCCGCGGCCGAAAGGCCAGGTCCGTATCCGAGATGGAAGGCTGAGTCATGCCACACGGGCAGGAGCACCGTCAGCACAGTCATGAGGAGTCCAACCAGGAGGAGGCTTCGGCCACCGCATATCGCCCTGGACCCGACTTGTCAGTTTCCTCGTCTGCGGACGCTGACCGCGAGGAGACCACCGGCACCGCGTCCGCGGTCATCGTCCGCGAGACCACCCCCGACCAGGTCCCGCCCCTGCCCGACGCGGAGGAAGCCCGCAGGTATGTCGACAGCAAGGGGCAGTACGCCAGGGGACAGATCCACTTCGACGCGGGGCACTACCAGAAGCTCGTACTGGATGTCAGGAGCCAGGAGTTCTACTTCTACTGCGACGACTGGCGGGTGCCACGGGGCCGGAACAAGAATGACCGGTTCCCGCCTTCGGCCGGCGTCTGGGCCCCGTTCCATTGGCAGCGCGTTGCCGACATCCTGTTCTGGACGATCGACTCGCACTACAACTTCGTGGAGCGTCCGTACCTCACGCTTGAGGAGGGCAACGCCTTCGCCCATGAAGTCGCCGCGCTCGCCCAGGCCCTGTTGCTGAACCTGCAGTCCGTCCCCGGCACCAACACTTATGACTGGAGCGCGGAGTCGGCCAGCGCGGGTATGGACATCCAGGCTGCCTGCAGCCGTCATTGGCACCCGCCTCAGGGCCGCCGCCCGGGGCTCGTGAACATGGCCGAGGCCGTGTCGGTTCATCCCAGCCTCGTTCAGGACCGGTGGGCCAGTCTCGACGACAGGCAACTCGACGAGGAGGCTGAGCGCCTCAACCGGTACGGCCTGTACCTCAACCCAGCCATCGCCGAGGCCTTGGGAATCGACCCCCATGCCCACGGCGCGTCGCTCATCGGTACCCGGGCCTGGCTCTACAAGCACCGCCGCGAGGCCGCCGCCGGCCGCCCGGTGCAGAATGCCGCCGCCTTCCTCGCTGCGCAGCCGGCGCTCGTCACCGCCGACACCACGTCTGCCGAGTTGGAGGCCGTTCCGGAGAGGGCCAGCGCGGCTGCCGAGGCCGAGGGGATCGTGCTGCTCGGTAACACGACCTACGTGGCTCACGCCCGGCGCGAGGAACTGCGTAAGGAGGTCCTCGACGAACTCGCGGCGTACGGCAGGGCTCGCGCGGCCGCCGAGGCCACCGCGAAGTCCTGTCGCTCCGCCGTCTACGCCCGTCTGTACCGCGTGCTCTCGTGGGAAGACCGGCCGGGCGTCAAATCCGCCGTCAGTGACACTGACCTCGGCGAACTGGCGCACGTCAGCAGCCAGACGTTGGTCAGGCTTCGTGAGCGGCTCGACGAGGGCACCGATGAGGAGGGCGTCGATGGCTGACCCTATATCCGGATAAGGGGGCGATGAGCCGCGCCCGACGTGGCTGCACTGGTGCCTCGAACCTGCTTCCGGAGGCTCCCGACCGCACAGCTACTCCGCCTCGATGAGGGACGGGCCTTACGCGTTCCAGGACGATCCAGGTGCCGAGCGTCGCCAGGGTTTTCCCGCCGGGGCCCGGTCTCCGTCATCATCCGGGCGACCTGGAAGCTCCGGGCCGCTCGACCGTCTCACTGCAACCGCTCACGAAACCCGACCTGGAGCTCCGCCGGCGCTCGGACGACGACCTGGTTGGGGCGCTGGGGCGAACAGTGGCATCTCCAATTCCGATGTTTCCCATGTTTGCGGTGAGCCGGACGAGGGCCGGCCGGACCCTGCGCGGGCAGTAGTGACTGCGTCCCAGGGGGATCTCCATCGGCGGGCTCCGCGAGAGCCTTGGACAGACGATCGGCGACAGCGGTCTATTGCCTCAGCCGGCGGCGGCGTCGACTCCTCGTTCTTGCAGCGCGAGGCGCAGCGAACGCAGGCCATAAAACACGCGGGACTTGACGGTACCTGGCGCAACGCCGAGCACAGCAGCGGCTTGCTGGACGGTGCGGTCGGCGAAAAACGTCTCAAGGAGTGCCTCCCTGTGCACCGGTGTCAGAGCTTCCAGAGCGTCTCGTATCACCATGGTGACGAGAACCCGGTCGATGTCATTGATCTCGGTGCACATGTCGTTCAGCCAGGAGGTATCGCTCCCGACCTCCTGGGGGCGGGCCAATCGGGTGCGGTGCCCGTCGATGACCAGGTTGCGAGCCACTCGGAACACCCAGGGCCGTACGGCCTTCCCCTCCTGGCCGGAGAGATCGAACTTTTGCCAGCAGCGGAGCAGCGTCTCCTGGACGACGTCCTCAGCGCGGTGCATGTCTCCGTTCAGCAGGCGCAGGACGTATGCGTGGAGGGCAGGCCCGTGGGCCAGGTACAGCTCCCGCAAGGCCCGCTCCTCGACGGTGTCGGCGCCCGCTGAGCCGATGACGTTCAGGTTCATAGCGTGTTCCTCGGTTCGTCGACCGGTCAGGCCGGTAATTTCCCGTTTCTCCAGAGGTGTTATGGCTCTGTTCCTGGAGTGGTTCGAGTTTCCCGAGGGGCTGTCCATGCGAGATTTACAGCGGAGATATGAACGGATGACGCCCAGGTCAGGGTGTTGACGTAAGCCAGTGCAGATGGCGCCTCACCAGGTCCGCGAGCTCGCGATGGCTGGACGGAAGCAGCTCTTGTCGCTCCAACGTGTCGTACATGTGCAGCAGTTCGTGGCCATGGGCGACGGCCGCGGCATCGTCCTCAAGCCGACGCCAGGAAGCGGTGGCACGGGCCAGATCGTCCGGAACCCGTGCGTCGCCGTCCCGGCAACGGATCCGTGCGACCCCGAGGGCCAGCACAGTGGCCTGACGGTGCTCGCCGTACAGATACGCGAGATACGCCTCCATAGCACGTGCCTCCAGGGTGTGCGCGTGGTCATGGCCTTCGACATCGGCGAGGTGTACGCGCAGAGCGCTCGCCATCTCCAGTGCATGTCTCACATCGCCGTCAGCAGCGGCGCGATTGATGGCACGAACGCGGTCGAGAAGTCGGGCGGGTACGGGGGTCCCGCCGGTGGAGGCGGATTCCTTGACGGCTGCCGCGGGCTCGGCCGTTTCCGGCAGCGGTTGCCGCGCCTCCTCGGCCCCCGAGGATGCGTCGAGTGTCAGGATGCGGCTGGAGCCGTCCGGGGCGACCTCCAATCGGAAGGTCGTGAGCCCCGGCCGGCTGTCGATGACCGCTTCGACCGCGGCGCCCAGGCGCCGAGCATGACCTTGCAGCAGGTCGAGTACGAGTTCGTGTATTGGCCTCTGGGAGTCCCGGAACATCGGCTCGCCGTTGACCTGGGCCGTGTCGTTGTCGCCGATGAGGATCTCGAAGTGGGCTGACGCCATGGCGATGCTCCTCGTCAGGACTCGGGGGTGGGAGTGGAAGCGGAGGGCGATGGGGTAGCGGGCGGTGAGGAGAACGGAATCGGCGCGGTGCCGTCGTATTTGGCGAACAGGGCACGGACACCCAGGACATAGCCCTGGCCCTCGTTGGTCTGCGGTACGCCGCGCGCGGCGCGGACCGTGTCCATGCCTTCGTCGTAGCCGGCCAGGGCCAGGTCGAGGACCTTGCCGGTGGCGGCGCCGGAGTCGATCAACTTCTGTGCTTGGTCGGCGAGATCGCACATGAACCGGCCTTGCGCCATGATCGAGTCCTTGGGATCGAGGGCGGACGTGCTGCCGTTGTCGTCCTCGTCCTTGCCGTACTGCTTGAAGACGTCCGGCGGCAGTTGCGACAGGCCCTGTTCGCCGTTGAGGCCGGTCAGTGAGGCATTCCAGCCGGATTCCCGTTCGATTTGGGCGGCGATGACGACAGGGCCGACCGGGTCGCACAGTCCGCCGGCCTCGTTGATGGTGTCCTCCAGGTCCGAGGGGACCGTCTCGGAGTCGAGTTCGCCCTTGCCGTCGCCCTGAAACGACGACATCACCGCGTTCGGGTCGCCTCCCGAGTCGCCGCCGCCGCTGAACAGCAGGATCAGGGCGATCAGCGGCGCCAGGATGACTCCCAGGCCGCCGAAGATGATCACGATGACGGTCGTGCTCAGCAGGGCCAGCGGCGACAGCAGGATGCCGAAGCCGGTGCCGGCCGCCAGGGTGTTGCGCACCGTCCTCGATGTACCGCCCTCGTCCGGCGGCTGTCCCGCGCCAAGGCTCATGGGTGCGTGCCTCTTTCTCTTCCGGTGGTCATAACGGATCGCCGGTGCCTTGAACCGTTCGAAGTGAACGGCCGTTGTGGTGCCGACGGGCTCGACACACCCCAACGGGCCCCACTGCAAACCGGTTCAAAACAGAGAACGTCATTCGATATACGGCTACGGTCCGTGATGGGAAGAGTGGGTGGCGCGTATGGCGCACAGAAGCGTGTCCTCGGCGGTGTCCTCGAACCCGCAGTCATGGGTACGGGGGCCCACGGCATGGGACGAGGGCGGCGCGATGGTCGGGGAGTATCCGGCGCCGGAACCGACGACATCGTCACCACGGCTGTCCGACACTGCGTCGGCAGAGCCGCCCGCCATCACCCCTCCGCCCGAGCCCAGTGCCTACACCGTTGCGGACCCGATGTCCCACCAGCACCCAACCGCCCCTCACGCCCAGCACATGCAGCCGGCGTCGGACACACCGTCCAACGCGCACGAGGTCCCCGAAATCGACCGTCCCACCACACGTCTCTCCGTCCCCCGGGCCATGAGAGACGGCGCAAGGAGAAACGGTGTACAGCGCAGGTCCGCGCCGACACCAACCGCCCAGGCGCCCTGGGGCCATCCGCGACAGAGCAGCCGTGTGCGCTCCCCGGCGTCGCAGGAGATCGGATGGGTCAAGGCACACGGCGGGGCCGGCACGACATCGCTGGCCAAGGCGTTGGGAGGGGTCGACATCGGCGCCCGCTGGCCCGATCCGGCCCGGGGCGAACCCCGCCGGGTGTTTCTTGTCGGACGGACCAGCGCCAGCGGGCTGCAGTCGGTGTCGCGCGCCCTGCGTGCACTGCGCGAAGGTGCTGCCCCACAGGAACTCGACCTGCTCGGCGTGGTCCTGGTGGCAGATATCCCAGGCCGACTGCCACTGGCCTTGCTGCGCCGCATCCGTGTTCTGCGCTCGGCCGTGCCTGTGCATCGGGTGCCGTGGATTTCGGCCTGGCGCGTGCACGGCCGCACACAGGTTCTGCCGAAGCAACTCCTGCCCCTGGCGGAACTGATCGGCCGCAGCTTCGGCAGGGAAGCCGACAGCGCGTGAACCTCCGTTTCCGGCCGGGCCGCGTCGGCCGCCGGACGGTCGTACCGGTGTCCGGGAAACCCCGTACGGGCGCTGTATCGAGCCGGATCACCGTGTCCGGGGTTCCTTCCTGACCGCCCGCGACGCCACACAGCAACTCCGTCCCCGGATCACCGTGCTCAGCTCCCGACTGTCGGCTCGCCCCCCCCGAATCAGAAAGCGAAGGTGACCGAACATGACCGGCCACAGGGATGCCGTCCGAACACTCGCTGCTTTCGACCCCGGGCCCGATGCCGGGACCATCCTCGACGTCATCGCCTGGTGCGCCAGTGCCGCCGGGGTCGGTGGGCTCATCATCGTCGGCATCAACATGGCGATCCAGATGCGCCGCGGCGATCCCGGCGAGGGCGGCGAACACTTCCGAGGCGTCCTTTTTATCGCCATTGCCTGTGTCATCGCTTCGACGGCCGGCCCTCTGATCGCCTTCCTCGGCGACCTCTCACTCCACTGACCGCACATCGGCCCAGTCCGGCCGACCCACTTCCGCCTCGCCACGCTCCGTGGCACCGACTCACCCGGAGACCTCCATGTCCAGCCTTCTCTTCGACACCGCCAACTTCCTTGCCGCCGACGTACCCCAGCCGACCCGCGACGCTCCCGGCGAACTGACCGCCAAGGTCAACACGGTGCTCGGCATCGCCGCATGGGCCGGCACGGCCGCCGGTGTGGCCGGTGTGCTGGTCACCGGCGCGATGATGGCCCTCTCCGTCAAGCGCGGTGAGAGTTCGGAGCACATGAGCCGACTCGGCATGGTGCTCGGCGGCTGTGTCCTCGTCGCCACCGCCGGTCCGCTCGTCAGCTTCGTCTTCGCGTGAGCCGGGAGGAACGGTCGAAGTGTTCCGACGCAGGCAACGACGGACCCAGCCCGACGGGCCGTACTACAAACAGCGCAGCTGGCAGGTGTCGGCGGGGTTCCTCGCCGTGGTCCTTGTCGTGGGCGGGGGCGTCGCACTGACGTCCGGGAGCCACGAAGTCTCCGACTCCGGTGCCCAGGGCAGTGGTCCGCTGGGCAGCACGTCCGCCGACAGGGGCAGCCGACCGACAGGCTGCCATACCGATGACAGCGCGGGCTCGGCGCTGCCCACGGCCGCGCCGACGGACATCAGCTGGCGCACGCTCGATGTGGCCCGTGTGCCGGTCTCGGCCTCGGCAGGGCCGACCCGCACCTCGGGCGCGGTGTGGTGGTGCTTCGCGCACACACCGACGGGTGCCGCCCTCGCGGCGCACATCATTCCCGCGCAGATGAGCGGCCCCAACTGGCGGGCGGTCACCGAGGAACAGGTGGTGGCCGGCCGGGGCCGCGACCTGTTCGTGTCCCAGCGCTCCACCGTGCGTGACGCCGCCACCCGCGGCGCCTCGTCGCCCGCGACGTATGCGGGTTTCGCGATCTCGTCCTACCGAGGTTCCACCGCGGACGTGGAACTGCTCATGAAGACCTCCAGCGGCTACGCCGCCACCACGATCGGTCTGCGGTGGAGCGGTGGCGACTGGAAGGTCGTGCCCAGCGCCGACGGCGATCTGCACACGCCTGTTCAGACCGTGCCGGGCGCCAACGGCTTTCTGATGTGGGGGGTGTGACATGGCGTGCCCGACCGGCAATCCCGTGGTCGACGTCGCGGTCGGCTTCTTCGAGTTCCTCGGCGACCCCGTGGGCACGATCGTCAAGGGTGTCGCGAACGCCGTCCTCGCCGGCGCGATCGCGGTGTTCGGAGCGCTCACCACAGCCGTACCCACCCTGGCGGGGACGGACACGGCGCGAGACGTCAACGGCCAGTCGCAGTGGGTCGTGGTGTATCTCGCGGTCGGCTCGCTGGTGTTCGCCGCCGCCCGGATGGCGGCCGAGCGCCGCGGAACCGCGGGCGTCACCGCTCTCAAGGGCATCCTGCGCGTGGTCTTGGTCTCCGGCGCCGCCACCACCATCGTCACCGCTGCGGCAAGCCTGTCCGACCGGTACGCCGACTACCTGTTCTCCGCCGGAGCCCAGAACCAGCTGAACAACGTGGGCAGCTGCTCGGACGGCGACGGCATCCAGGCATTCCTGCTGCTCGTGCTCGCGTTCCTCCTGCTGATCGCCGGCATCGTTCACACGATCCTGTTGTACATCAGGCTCGGCGTGATGATCCTTCTACTCGGCACGCTGCCCCTGGCCGCCGCCGCCTCGATGACGGAGTGGGGCAGCGGCTGGTGGCGCAAGCACATCGGCTGGATGATCGCCTGGCTGCTCTACAAACCGGCTGCCGCGCTCGTGCTGTACGCCGGCTCGGCGATGATCACCTCCGGCGGCTCGGCCAACCAGGGCGGCAACGACATCAACGAACGCATCGCCGGTATCGGCGTGATGCTGCTGTCCGCGGTCTCCCTGCCCGCTCTGCTCAAACTCGTGGTCCCGGCGACCGCGGCCCTCGGCTCCGGCGGCGTGGGGGGTGGGGTGTCCCAGGTCGGTGGTCTTGTGGCGTCCGGCGCCCGGTCGATCGGCTCGGGTTCATCCGGGCGGGGTGATGCCGGACCGAGTGGTGCGACCGGGGGATCCGGCCGCAACGGCACGACAGGCGGTGGCGGTTCCGTCGGCGCCCCGGGACTCGGCGGTCAGACCGGGCCGAGGGGGTCCGGCGGCGGCACCGGAGCGGGCGGTGTCCCAAGCCGGTCCGGACCGGGCGGTGCGGTCGGCGCGGCGATCACGACGGCGACCACCGCGGCCAGGGTCGTCGGCAACACGGCGGCCGGCGCCGTCGATGGCGCCGACGGCGACCGGGGCCACAACCACTGACCCCGGACCGGGGTCGTCCCTCCGACTCCCGGCTTCGTGAGAGGAATCCGGATCACCATGTCTACGGAAACAGTCATCCATCCCACCTATGGGAACTGGCGCCGGCCACGCAGGCCGGGCCTGGGCCCGCTCGGTCTGGTCGGCACGTTCGGGGTTTTCGGCGGGCTCGTCCTGACCCTGCTCGCGTCGCTGATATCCCTGACAGCAGCGCTGGTGGTGGCCGCGCCGCTGATCGTCCTGCTGGTCCCGCTGGCCGTCCGCACCCAGGACGGGCGCAACGTCTATCAGCTCGTCACCCTCCGGATCGGATGGTGGCGCCGCAAGGCCAAGGGCTCCCACCTGTACACCTCCGGCCCGCTCTCCGCGCGGCCCGGCGGGCGCTTCCGCCCTCCGGGTCTGCTCAACAAGGTGACCGTGAGCGATGGTCAGGACGCCTACGACCGGCCCTTCGGCGTGCTGCACCATCCGGCCCGCAACCTGTACACCATCGTGCTGGGCTGCGACCCCGACGGCGGTTCGCTCGTCGACCCGGACCAAGTCGACGTGTGGGTGGCTCTGTGGGGCGAATGGCTGGCCCGGCTGGCGCACGAACCAGGTCTGCGCGGCGCCTCCGTCATCGTGGAGACCGCCCCCGATCCGGGCACCCGCCTCGCCAACGAGGTGCTGCCCCGCCTCCATCCGGACGCCCCACCCGCCGCCCGGGCGGTGATGGAGGAGGTCGTCCAGCGCTACCCCACCGCCTCGTCGGAGATGCACACCTACGTGGCGCTCACCTACGGCGTCCCAGCCGGCCAGAAGCGGAAGAAGGAGGACGTCGTCGCCGACCTCGCCATCCGCATTCCCGGTCTGCTCAGCGGCCTGGTCGCGGCGGGCGGCGGCGCGGCCTTCGCGCTGTCGGCCGAGCGGATCGCCGAGGTGGTCCGGGTGGCGTACGACCCGGCGGTGGCGGCCGACGTGCTCAACGCCCGTGCCCAGCACGGCGGAACGGGCCTGGAGTGGGACGACGCCGGCCCTGCCGCCGCCGTCGAGTCCGTGGGCAGCTACCAGCACGACTCGGGCGTGTCCCGGACCTGGCTGCTGACGCTGGCGCCCCGTGGCACCGTACGGTCCTCCGTACTGCGAGGCATGCTGGAGGCGGCGCCGGGGACCCGCCGCAAGCGGGTGGCGTTGGTCTACCGGCCCATCGACCCGGCCACCTCTGCCCGGATCGTCGAGTCGGACCGGCGCAGCGCCCAGTTCATGGCCACGTCCGGCAAGAACATGGTGCAGGCCCGTGCGGCCTCCGAGGTTCGTGCGGCGGAGCAGACCGCGGCAGAGGAGGCGGCGGGCGCCGGGCTCGTGGAGTTCTCGCTGATGCTGACGGTGACCGTCGACAACATCGAGCAACTGTCCGACGCGAGCGTCGCCATACGCAATCTGACCGCTGCGTCCCGGGTGCAGGTGCGGCCCGCCGACCGGATGCAGGCGGCCGCGTTCAGCTGCACTCTGCCGGTCGGAATCCTTCCCTGGGAGCAGACCCTTGTTCCTTACGAGCTTCAGGAGGCGCTGTGAGCCGCGGTGACGAGAAGAAGGCCGCCCAGGCCGACCGCCGTGCCGGAACCGGGGCCTGGGGGTCGCCGGCCCGGGACGGTGACCCCGGCAGGACCGGGAGATCCGGAAAGCAGGACAAGGCAGCGTCACGCTCCAAGCGGCTCTTCGTCCCACCCCGTGGCTGGTACGGACCGGGCGGCGGACGAGTCGGTTACATGGATCCGCCCACCATGTGGCGTGCCACCACGGTGCAGGCATGCGGCATGTGGCCGTTCGCCGCCGGTTCCGGCTCGCCCATGACCGGAGTACCGCTCGGGCAGCACCTGTTCACCGGCGCCACCGTCTGCGGCGATCCGCTGAACTGGTTCACCCGTGCCCGTTACATCTCCAACCCGTCGCTGTTCATGCTCGGTATGCCTGGCCTGGGCAAATCCACGCTCATCAACCGGATGTTGATCGGGCTGGCCGCGACAGGCGTCGTCCCGTTGGTGCTGGGCGATCTCAAGCCCGACTACGCGGACACCGTACGGGCGCTCGGCGGCCAGGTCATCTCCATCGGCCGCGGCCGTGGCGGCATCAACGTCCTCGACCCGGGTGCGATGGGCGCGGCGGCAGCGAAGATCGGCGGCGAGGCGGGCGAGGTACTGCTGGCCGAAACGCACGGGCGGGTGCTGAACATGGTCGCCGCGCTCATCACCATCGTGCGGGGCCGCCCGATGGACGACCATGAGCAGTCGGTGCTGAGCGCGTGCCTGCATCATCTGCGCGAACGCACCCCGGCGGGCGGTACGGTTCTGCTGCCCGACCTGCTCAGGGTGTTGACCGAAGGCCCCGAAAGGGTCCGTGCGGTCACCCTGGACCGCGGCGACGACGCCCGCTACCGGGATGCGGTCGACCCGCTGCATCGCTCCCTTCTGGGCATCCTCGACGGCCCCCTCGGCAGCACCTTCGCCTCCGAGACATCCACCCGCATCGACCCCGACGCACCCGCCGTGTGCATCGACATCTCCGGCATCGGCGAGGCGGACACCCAGCTGACCGCCGCGGCGATGCTGGCCGCCTGGTCCGACGGGCTCGGCACAGTGGCCGCCTCACACGCCCTCGCGGACGCGGGGCTGGCGCCCCGGCGCTGGTTCTTCACCGTGCTCGACGAGTTGTGGCGCCCGTTGCGCGCTGCCTCCGGCATCGTCGACCGCATCGACGCGCTCACCCGGCTCAACCGTTCCCTCGGTCTCGGCGACGCCAAAATCACCCACACCCTCAAGGACGCCGAGGCGCTGGGCACCGACGCCGACCGGGCCAAGGCCCGCGGCTTCGTCGAACGGGCCGGGATGGTGGTCTGCGCCGGGCTGCCGAAGACGGAGATGGAGGACCTGGGCCGGGTGGTCGGGCTCTCCCGGCGGGAGGTGGAACTCGTGTCGTCCTGGTCCTCGCCCCCTGGCTGGGGCGTGAGCGGTGAACACGAGGAACCGCCCGGCCGCGGCCGCTTCCTCATCAAGGTCGGTGGCCGCCCCGGCATCCCCATCAAGGTCGCCATCACCGACGCGGAACGCAGGCTGCACAACACCAACACCCGTTGGACCACCAACGAGGACGCCGTCGCACAGGCTGTGGCCCGTGCGGCAGCCGACGTCGCGCGGGCCGCCCAGGAAGAGCCCCGGGCCGCACTCGGCGATTTCGCATTCGAAGGCGTGCCGGGTGGCCCCGGCCCGGAGACGGCCGGGCGGTGGTCCACATGAGGGGGCCCCGCGCCGATGGCGCGCACGAGTATCTGTCCTGGGCGATCGTCGCGATCGCCGGCCTCTTCCTCGTCCTGTTCACCGTCGCGTGGGCCGGCGGCACTCTTGGCGCCGGACTCGGCGGTTACGGCTTCGCCACCCCGCCCTTCTCCATGTCCACCGCCGCCCGGCTGGCCGGCCATGGCACCCGCGTGCTGTGGCCCGCCGCACCGCCCGCCGTTGTCTACGCCGGGATGCTAGGACTGCTCCTCCTCATCGCGGTCCCCGTCGGCCTGGCGGCACGCCTTCTTCTCGGGGACCGCGAGGCCGGGCCGAAGGGCTTGGCCGGCCGTCGTGAGCTTGCCGCCATGTGCCCCGCAGGGATCGAGGCCCGGGCCCGTGACCTGCGCCCCACCCTCAAGGGGCGCGAACAGGTACACCCGGACGAGACCGGCAACCTCCTCGGCGACCTCGTCCCCAAAGGCCCCGAGCTGCGAAGCAGTTATGAGGACGTGGAACTCGACCTCATGGCACCCCGGGCCGGCAAGTCCACCGGCATCGCCATCCCGCGGGTGCTGCGTGCCCAGGGCGCCGTCCTGCTCACCTCCAACAAGTCCGACGTGTACGCCGTCACCCGCGCCGAACGCGAAAAGGCCGGCACGGTATGGACGTTCGATCCGCAGGGCATCGCCCACACCCCGCGCGCCATGTGGTGGGACCTGCTCGGTGAGTGCCACACCATCGAGAGTGCCCGCCGTCTCGCCGGCCATTTCGTGGCGTCCGTCAACGACGACACCGCGAAGAAGGACTTCTGGATCTCGGCGGCGCAGAACACCCTCACCGCCCTCTTCCTCGCTGCCGCCCGGGGCGGCGCCTCGGTCTCCGATCTCCTCGGCTGGCTCGCCGACCCTGCCGATCGCACCCCGGTCGACCTGCTGCGCGACGCCCGACTCGTCGCGATGGCCGAGCAGTTGAAGGGAACGGTCACCGGCGCCGTCGAGACCAGGGACGGCATCTACGAGACCGCGCGTCAGACCGTCTCCTGCCTCCTGGATCCGGAGATCCTCGCATGGGTCACGCCCGACCCCGAACTGCCGGAGTTCCGCCCCGACCGGCATGTCCTCGGCAAGGACACGCTCTACCTCCTGTCCAAGGACGGCGGTGGCTCCGCCGCCGGTGTCATCGCGGGCATCGCTGACTCGACGATGAGGGCGGGAGTGGTCGCCGCGGAACGTATGGGAGGCCGTCTCGACCCGCCCCTGACCGCGGTCCTGGACGAAGCGGCCAACGTCTGCCGCATCTCCGACCTGCCCGACCTCTACTCGCACTTCGGCTCCCGCGGCATCAACGTGGTGACGCTGCTGCAGAGTTATCGCCAGGGTGCCCGGGTCTGGGGCGAGATGGGCATGGACGCCCTGTGGAGCGCGGCGACCGTCAAACTCCTCGGTGCGGGCCTCGACGACGCCGACTTCGTGCAGAAGATCTCCACCCTCGTCGGTCAGCACGACGTGCGGACACCCAGTGTCTCCCGCAGCAGGGACGGCACGTCACACTCGTACTCCTACCGTCAGGAAGCCGTCCTGCCCCCCGAACGCATTCGAGCCCTGCCCAAGGGCACCGCCCTCCTCCTCGCGACCGGCGTCAAACCTGCGCTGATCCGTTTGCGCCCCTGGTACAAGGAACCCGGCGCCGACGCCATCTCGGCGGCGGCGAAGGCGGAGACGGCGGCGATCACGGAACGGGCCGCGGCCCGTCTGCCTGGGGTGCCGGCTGCTACAGGCGTGCCTGGTGTGCCGCTCATGAAGCAGGACCCGGCCGGCCTGGACGCCGCGCCGGTGTGACCGTACGCAGCGGCAGTTCAAACGAGCATCGCACCGCCTCGGTTCGTCTTCCTCGAACCTCAAGAAACCAAGACATTGCAGGAGAGCCATGTCGACCATGTCGACGGAGAATTCCGCATTCCATGACGCCGAGCGAGCTGCCCGTTCCGCGAACGAGACCGGCGCCGAGCCGGGAAATGCGTTCCCCGAAAAGGGGGTTCCCGAGCCGCCGCAGTTCATCCTCTACTTGGAGGGGCCCGCATACGCGCTGACGCTGCGGCAGCTGACCCTCTGGACCCACCATGTGCTGCTGCCGGTCTACGGCAGAGAAGTCACGTCTTCAGCCCCTTGGTGCCCCCGATGGTGGGAGCACCCCGAAGCAGTCGCCCAACTCCACGGCTTGTGGCTCGCCTGGGGCGAACTGACCGGTCCCGGCTCCGGCGCGACCGGGCCCGCCAGCTGGCACCGCGACTACTTGTCATCGGTCATGGAAAGCCTGCGGGACCCACAAGGTCCCTTCGCCGGATGCAAGTCGGGCACCCACCGTCCGAAAGAGACCCCCGTCATCGATGCCGTTGACCCGTTCGCACCGCCCTCGCCGGCGTTGTGAAAGACCGTAGGCGCATGGGTGCGTCGGGACTCGATCCTGATGGACATGCTTGCCTTCGCCTACGCCGGTGAGGCAGTGCCTGGCGAAATTGACTGGCTATTCAGGCGACACGTGATGAACCAATGCTCCGGCAGAACCGTTGTGTGTTTGTCGGACGCAGTAATTATCCGTCCAATGGCGCGGAATTCAGTGCCTTAAAAGGCTCTGCGCAGAGCTGCCATCCACTCGGGAAGAAGGGCAAAATGTCAGATTCAGAGCACAGCAGCGGTATTTCCAACGCTTCCTCGTATAATTCCGTCAGGATCAGCGACAATGGGGCGGTCCCGGCGGTCCGTCGCTCAAGTCAGCCCGTCCCAGACAGTGCACCCGCGCTTCCCGCACAGGCCACATCCGGCCTATACGACGCAAGCGAAAGTCAGTTCTACGCGGTCGGCAACAGCGGCGCCGTACAGCGCTGGAGTGCAAGTGCCGTGAAGTGGGTCTCGGATAACCGAGCAAAACTACTGGAAGCTGCGTTGGATGCTGCTCCCAACATCATTCAGGGCGTTTCGACCTTCGTACCCGGCCGGGCCGGCACCGTCGTGAACGCGGTGGGAGTCGGCGCCCAGGGCCTCCAGGCGGGCCATAAGATCTACCAGCAGGTTCAGCAGTACAGGGAAGGCGGCTATATGGACGGGGTCCAGCTAGCCACGAGCGCGACTCGGATCGGGGCTGCGGCCCTGAACACGATTGGAGCGGCCGGTAATCAGGACAGTGCGGCCGTCAAGATGGCGGGCGGAGCGGGGACCTGGCTGTCCGGGGCCGCAACCACGGCTGACTTTATGCAAGGCGCCGCCCGCCAGTCTCACCAACAGCAGGACTACCAGCATGAGATGTATGCCGGATTGGGTCAGAACCCAGCCCTCGGATCAAACGCGGCCTTTGGTAACTACCCTCCCGGATATCAGGGGCCCACGCAATCCCTGCACTCCACCTCTTCCGGTTCGGCGCCGCAGTCCATCCGCATGCAGGCTGCGGCCTACGATCCCCGCGCCGCTGCGGGCCCCAGCCAGCCCCACGAGCAGTCGCCTTCCAGTCGGCACGAGCAGTCGTCTTCCAGCCGGCGGAGGACGGACCGCAGCAGTCGCAGGAGGACCGGGCGGTAAGTAGCCCCAGCGGCTGACTCGACCCGCGACGGCCACGCCCGAGGGCGTGGCCGTCGTGTCGCTTTCCGCCGCCGCCAAGGGACGCTCGTTGAAGCAGCTTCTTACGCTTGAGCTGAACCTTGCATGTCCGTCCTCCCGTTGTACCGGTGCAACCTCGTCGTGGTTCGCTCGCCTCCCCGAACCACGACGAGGTCCTGAGCAAAGGAGTTCAAGCAGATCCATGTCAGCCCATGTCCTCCAGCCGATGGAGCCGCTCGCGGACCTTCTCGGCGTCCGGGTGGTCGAACTCCCCGAAGATCTCCAGCGCCCGGTGCCAGCTGCCGCGAGCGGAGTCCCGTTCGTCGGCGGCCAGTTGGGCGTCACCGAGGTTGCTCAGGGTGTGCCCCTCGCCCCACCGGTTGCCGACGTCACGGTGTGTCCCGAGCGCCTGGTGGTAGTACTCGACCGCCTCGTCTTGGCGGCCCAGCCGGCTGTGGACCGTGCCGATGCTGTCGAGGGCGATGGCTTCGACCCAGTGATTGCTGCCCCGACGCAGGACGGTGAGCGCCTGTTCCAGCGTGTCGATGGCGTCGTCGAACCTGCCGAGTCGCTGGTAGGCGTCGCCCAGATTACTCAGGGCGATTCCCTCGCCCCAGCTGTTACCGGTCAGCCGGAAGACGGCCAGCGCCCGACGGGTGTACTCGACGGCCTTGCCGAGCTCACCGATCTGAAGGTAGGCATCACCCAAGTTGCCTACCGCCGCCGACCTTCCCCACGCGTCTCCGAGTTCCCGGTAGACGGTCATGGCCCGATGCCAGTGTTCGATGGCCTCGTCGAACCGGCCTACGTGGCGCAGCGCGGCACCCAGGTCCGCAAGTGCCTGAGCCTCGCCCTCACGGTCACCGAGTGCGATGGCGGCAGACAGGCCGGTCCGGGAGGTATCGAGCCACTCCTGTATGTGGCTGCGGAGGTAGAAGAACCCCCACAGGACGGCGGGCAGCCGCCATGCGATGCCCGGCTGCCCGGCCATGGTGGCGTGGTGAACCGCACTGACCAGGTTGGGCCGTTCGGTCTCGCACCAGTCCAGAGCCTGTTCCCGCGTCGTGAACTCCAGGTGCCCGCATCCGGAGGGCAGCGGTTCGAGGGGAATGCGGCGGCGCTGCGGGGTGATGTGCAGGTAGGCGGCGTCGGCGGTGTGCAGGTACCAGGCGAGCAACCGCTCCACGGCCTGCTCCCGCTCCTGCGGTGTCTCGTCGGCACGGACCCGTTCGGCGGCGTAGACGCGCAGCAGGTCGTGGAGGGTGTAGCGGCCGGGGAAACGCTCGGTGAGCAGATGGGCTCGGGTGAGCTCGCTCAGCAGACCGCGGGTCTCGCGCAGCGGGAGACCCGGGAGACTGGCCGCAGCGGGCGCGGAGATGTCGGGCCCGGTGTGGAGACCCAGCAGGTGGAACAGACGTGTGGCTGGAGGGGACAGCGCCTTGCACGACCAGGAGAAGACGGCGCGTACGTCGGTGCTGATGTCCTCGCCGCCGGCGAAGGCGTCGAGGCTGCCGTGGCTCTCGCGCAGTTCTTCGGCGATGGCGCTCAGCGGGAAACCGGCGCGGGCCGCAGCGTGGGCGGCGACGATGGCCAGCGCCAGCGGCAGCCGACCGCACTGCGTGATGATCTCGTCCGTGGCCTGTGGTTCCGCTGCGAGGCGCCCGGCGCCGAGGCGGCGCGCCAGCAGTTCGTGTGCCTCGGCGGTCGTCAGCTGGTCCAGCGTCAGTGGATGAGCCCCTTCGCCGACGATCAGGCCGGTGAGCTGATTGCGGCTGGTGACGATGACCAGGCAACCGGGGGATCCTGGCAGCAGCGGGCGGACCTGATCGGTGTCACGGGCGTTGTCGAGGAGGATCAGCACTCGCCGCTTGGCGAGCATGCTGCGGTACAAGGCTGTCAGCGCGTCCAGACCGGCGGGCATCCGCGCCGTGGGGACGCCCAGCGCGTCGAGGAAGACACGAATTGCCTCGTCCGGGGTCACGAGCGAACCGGTCCGGTCGAAGCCGCGTAGGTTGATGTAGAGCTGTCCGTCGGGAAAGCGGTCGGCTATCTCGTGCGCCCAGTGCACGGCGAGAGTCGTTTTGCCGATACCGCCCATGCCCGCGATCGCGCTGATCACCACCGTCTCCGGCGAGTGGCCATCCGTGGGTAACAGAGCACGTGCCCGTTCGAGTTCAGCGCTGCGGCCGGCGAAGGTCGCGAGATCGGCGGGTAGTTGAGCTGGACGTGCCGCATGTGCGGCGAAAGGGGAAGCCGACGCCGTCGGCAGTTCCGGCTGCGGGACCGGGTCCGACTGGTCTGCTCTTTCGGGCTGGTGAACAGGTAGGTGATTCAGGGACGCGTCAGCCGCCAGTATGCGGTCCTGCAGGTCCTGCAGGTCCGGGCCGGGCTCGATGCCCAGCTCGGCCACCAGGGTGTTACGCGTCTCGCGATAGGCGGCCAGCGCCTCCGCCTGCCTCCCGGACCGGTACAGCGCCAGCATGAGCAGGTGGCACAGCCGCTCTCGAAACGGGTATTTACCGGTCAGAGAGACCAGTTCGGCGATCACTTCCCCGTGGCGGCCGAGTTCGACGTCGAGCTCCAGCCGGGCCTCGAGTGCGTTCATCCGTTCCTCGTGCAGCCGGGAGCGCTCGGACTCGGCCATCGGACCGGTGAGTCCGGCCATGGCCTCGCCCTGCCACCAGCCGAGCGCGGTGTGCAGCAGCTTCGCAGCGGTGGACACCTCGCCTGAAGCGCGCAGCTTCGTCGCCTCCATGACCCGTTTCTGGAACAGGTTCAGGTCCAAGGCGTCCTCTTGGACACGCATCAGGTATCCGTCGCCCGCGGACACCACGACCTGTGGGGCCCCTCCTTTGTCTCCCTTGGGCTCCAGCACCTTGCGGAGACGTGACACATAGGTCCGGATGACGGATGCGGCCGCCGCCGGCTGCTCCTCGCCCCAGACGGCATCGATGAGTTCGCCGAGGGTGGCGGATCGCCCGCTTCGCAGAAGCAGAGCGGCCAGCACCGTGCGCTGCTGTGGCGAACCAAGGTCCAGTTCCGATTCTCCGCACCATGCTTTGACCGGTCCCAATACGGCGAAGCAGAGAGAATCTTCGTTCACGTTCACGTCTCGGACTCTACTGACCACCAGATCTCCAGGAGTGGAGCCTGCCCTTCCGGACAACCGGTCGACCCCGTCGGACAGTGAGCCCCTTCCAACTCGCCCTGTCGACCGGGCAGTCGGACGATGGATGAACGAGGCGAAGCCTCTGGTAGACGGGCTTTCGGCCAACCAGTGCCGGCCAAGGCGTCCACGACGTCCGGCCTACATGCGGCATGAAGGTGTGACCTGGTGGAGGGGCTGACTGCCCGCTGTCTTGCAGGTTCGCGGCCGACGTGGAATCGCGGCAGGCGTGACCCATTCCGTACAGGCCCCTGAAGGCTGGACTGCAGGCGAACTGTGCCACGCCTCGCACGTCGCGGAACCGACCCGCACCTACTCACGGCCGTACTTCGGTGACCTTGGGAGACAACTCGCGGTCGGCGGCCTGGCTGAGCTGGTTGGCACCGAGGACGCAAGGGCTGGCCGCCGATCATGTCCCAGACGCAGGAGGTGAGGGGACCATCGAGTCACCACCCGCTGATGGGTTTCGTCGACCACGGCCTGTGCGGGACCGGGGAGCCGGTGGCCTCACCACCGGCCGCCGCCGCATCCGCCGCCTCGCCCGCCACTGGTCCTGGACCCACGCCATCACGGCCGCCCCTGACCCGCTCGCTCAACTACCGACCCGGGCTGACCAGCAAATCTCCCAATCTCTACGACAACGCCATCTGATCCGGAGCAGTGGAACCCGGCGCCCACCCGACGTGACAACCGGGCCGCCGGCCTGCCCCACATCAGCCACACAAGGCGAGACGGTCTGCCGACTCCGTCGGCAGACCGCCATGCAAGATCGAGGCTGGTGAAGGTCAGCCGCAGGCGCTTGGACACCCCGTTGAAATCAGACGTCGCCGAAGAACACGGATGAGATCTTGTTGTCGAAGTCGACGCTGGAGAGGTCGGTGTCGTCGCCCTTGATGACAAGGCTCTTGCCGGTGCAACCCTTGGCGGACCAAACCTTCACCGGCTGATCAGTCTGCACGGCGGAGGCGACGCCGGACCGGAAGACATCGACGCAACCGCTGCCGGTAACGCCCTGGGAAGGGTTGTCCTCGGAGAAGGAGCCCGGGTTGTCGAACAGTACGGACTGACCTTGGCGCGGCGTGGTCTTGGTGCTGTCGCCGTCGCCTGCGTTCTGCTCCTCGTCGTCCCCGCCCGTCTCCCGGCCAAAGAGCTGGCCGCGTACGGCGCCGTCCGGGAACTCCGCAGTGTGCAGGTTGGCGTAGAAGCCGAAAGGACTGTCGTGTATCTGCTTCACCACGGCCCGGTCCTGCTTCTGCGAGGTACCGGAGATCGCGAAGATGCCGCTGGGCACGGGAGAGGCGAACAGCGGCACTTTGACATCACCGTTCTTCCCGAAGACGCCCTGGTGGATATGACCCATGATGGGGGAGTCGATGTTCACCCAGGCCATTGAGTAGTCGACTGCTCGACCGTGGGCGTGCACGAACGTGATGGCGTGTCCGTCGGGATCGCCCACCTTCTTACCCTCAACGCGAACCTCCTGGTCGCCGTCCATGAGAGCGAGTTCCGAGCCACCGGCTACGATCCCCAACGGGTTCACCTGGTACTTGACCGGCTTGAGCTGGCCACGGACTGCGCCGCCAGGGAACTCCTTGCTGTGCAGGTTGACGTAGAAGCCGACCGGATTCGTGCGCAGCTGCTTGGCGAGTGACTCGTCGGTGACGCTGGTCTGGCCAGCCGCGGAGTCCACTGTGTCGGGCATGGCGGAGGTGAACAGAGGAACCTTCACATCGCCGTTGGCACCTTTGTCGCCTTGGTGGATGTGCCCCAACGTCGGGGCACCGATGCCTTGCCACTTCAGAGCGAAGGTGACCCGGTCATCCTTCACCTGCACAAGGGCCTGGGCCGAACCATCGGGATCGCCCACGGCAGGTCCGCCGGCCGTAGGCACTTCCTGGGCGCCAGTGAGTGTGGCGACGAAGGAGGCCGTCGGCCCGTGTGCGGCGGTGTCGATGGAGCCGCCGGATACCTGGGTCATGTTCATGCCGTTATGGCCAGTACGAGCGATGGCGGGTGTGGTGGCGCCGACTCCGACCGTCACGAGCGTGACGGCGAGGGTGAGTATGATCTTGCGCACGTGCTCCAACCTTCCGTATGACTCTGCCCTTCGAGGGCATTGAAGCCTGCAGCCTGTTCAACGCATGCGGCATGGGAATGGGTCAATCTGGGAGCCAAAAAAATTCGTCGGGTCGTGAACCGCGGAAGGCCCCGGACTCGTTTCACGGACGACACCAGCCGGCCACTACAACATCTTCACGGTTTTCAGCAGGGCCAGCGAGCCGGCATCCGCATATCGCGAAGGAATCCCGCATCATGCGTACTCAGTTCGTCATGTTCGCGATCGCTGCAGTTTCTAGCGCCGCGCTCACACTTTCTGCCTGCGATGGCAACTCCTCGGAGAAGAAGAACGACTCCGAAAGAAAATCTGCGGCATCTATCTCGGTGCGAGTTGCCGATTCCGAGTACGGGCGTATCCTGGTCGACCAGTCGGGTCGTACTCTTTATGCCTTCGGTAAGGACAAGGCCGGGGCGAGCGAGTGCGACGTCTCGTGCATAGCAGTCTGGCCAGCCCTGACCACCTCGTCCGCTGCCAAAGCGGGCGTCGGCGCACAGAAGGTACTCCTGGCCGAGAGGCAGCGCGCTACGGGTGTATCACAGGTGATGTACAACGAGTGGCCGCTTTACTATTACGCTGGTGACGCAGTTGCCGGTGACACAAATGGCCAGGGCGTCGACGGCGAGTGGTTTGTCGTGTCGGCGGATGGAAAGCTGCTGGAGATGCAGGCTTCCTGACTGCCCACGGCTTCTTCTCACTTCGGTGACGCATCACACTGGCATTGAAGGTTTCAGAAACGGCCGGGTATGTGCGGTCGAGCCTGGCGGAGAGATCCTAGGCAACGCCTACTTCGGCGAACTCGCAGGTAACCGCCTCACCAGTTGATCCATCGATCACTGGCGTTGAACCTTCTTGGCACGACGCGACGTTGTAGGGGGCAACAGGCATCTTGGTGGCTGTCATCGCATTCGCCCTCAAGGAACATGTGCTGTTCAGCTGAAAGGAAGGAGACCACATGAGTACACCGACCGAACCTCCTCGTGGGCCGACGCCTTATCTGGGAGACCAGAGCCCTCTGCCAGGACCGCCGCGCAGTTTCTCCAGTGCACCCGCTCGTGCACTGTCCGCGGCGTCCAGAGGCCTCAATGCGCTCGGTGAAAGAATAGAGAACCGGACCGTATTGGAAGGTATCGTCCGCTGGATTGCCAAACAGATGAACAAACTGGGTGACCGACTCGAAAATCGGGCGGACACCTCGAGAGTAGGGGGAGCTTCGGCTCAGGTCCGTGACAAGCAGCCGGCTTGGCGCACAGCCGCCGCCGGTTCGGTGAAGTGGCTGGCCGACAAGGCTGCCTCGGGTGGAGACCGCTTGGAGAGCAGGGCAGCCAGGCCTCGCTCTCAGACCGGGCTTGCCACGCGTATACGGCGTGCCGTCGCGCGTACCACGCTCCGGATGAGCGAGGGACTGCAGCAAATCTCGAAACGGCTTGACCCACCTGAGCCCACCTTTGAAATGGCGCAGGTTCCCACGCACTCTCCTCCGGTCAGTGCTGCTCCGGGACCTCCGCAGCCCTCGCAGCGACCGGAGTCCACGGTCTTTTCGCCTGCCGAGGCCGCAGACATCCATAATTGGATATCTGCGCTGGGCAGCTTCGGCCCCGATGTTCCGACGCCACCCACCCCGAGTGGCCCCAGCTTCGCGCCGTTCGAGCAGAAAACGACGGTGGACCGCCATCCCGCATCAGGGCCGCAGAGCTCCACAGCGGACTGGCGATATTCCGCCGGTCCCTCGGTCGCTGAGACGGCTGCGCTCCGTCCGAGCAGGACACCGTCCGTCACGTCTTCGGTCGCCAGCACGACAGCGACTGAGGCTCCACGAACCACTCCCAGAACGCCACGGCCCAACACACCTCGCAGGTCTGGCAGGTAGCTGCTACGCGGAAGGGGAATCTCACAGCGCGAGGCCAAGCGGAACAGAGCAGCCACGGAAGTCTGGTCTTCATCCGGAGAACTCAGTCGGACGCTCGTGCCTCGCGCTCTACAATGCGAGCAGAATCACCATGCATATCAAGTACTGTTCCCCTAGCCTCATGAACGATCGAGGCTAGGGGAACGAACGCACTATGTCGCGGTTCTCCGGCTACCGCCACCTCGGCCCCGCTATAAACGAGATCCCCCGCAACTAATTTGCCTTTCTCGGCCTGGCCGGCGCCCCCTGCCGCTACAAATCCCCCCTCAAACTGGCCATGTACAACACGGTGTTAATCATCCTTCGCAGGATTCGAGGCCTCCGACGAACCCGTGGTGGTCAGGGCAGCCACCTTCGCCGGTTCTCAAGATCAAAGCTGCTTCTGAATTTTTCAGGTTCTCACTCTGGGCAACCAGAGGTCCCAGGCACGGAAGAAGCGGCACCAACAGTTGAACCCGGGCGCCCGTCCTAGCCGTTGTGCTGGTCGGAGATCGACCCGACGGCTCTCCCCGGAAAGGATCCAGGAACGCCATGACTACGTGGAGCGAAGCGGACGCCACTCGCTATGAGTTGGCCAAGGATCTGTTGAACGCGGTCATCGCCGTCTACAGCAGCCGTATCGACCAGGCGAAAACCCCTGAAGAAAAGGCGCGGTTCCTAACCGAGCAGGCGTCCTACGCCGAGGTCGCACAACAGCTCGCAGTGACCGACAAGGAAGCTGTCCTGCGCGTCCTGGAGGAGTATCCACAGCTACTTAGAAGCCTGCGCGCGAATACTGCATGACCCAGACAGGCCCGGGCCTGACTGGGTGCGGATGAGGCTTCCTCCAGTAGGCCGAACTCATCGAGAACGTTGCCGGATCAATACGTTTGAGGCGACCGGGAAATGCGCCGGACTCTTTTGGTGCCACTGTCGGGGACGATTTCCCGATGTAGCCGAGCGTATTTAGTGGGCTCCTTCTAGGACAAAGTGAGCAAAGGCCTTCATGGATAATCAAGATGCCCTCGCCTGGCGGATGGCGCAGATGCGGATCGCATCTGAACGACAGGCGCGGCAGATGGAGACGCGGTTACCGAACGGTGACCTGTCGAGTCGGAAGATTCAGGAGATTTTCAATGAGCAAATCCTGCCGACCGTAAAATTAACCCCCCCAAGGCCGAGGCTGCTCCTAATAGTCGGCCAGATGGGAGCCGGTAAGAGTAGCGCGGAAAAGCCTCTACTTGACAGCCTCGGCATTGAAGATCCCATGTCGATCGACGGAGACAATCTTTATCGGTATCACCCCATGTATGAAAGAATGGCACTACAGGACGACGTTAAGGCGCTCGATTTATGTGAACCTGCGATGCAAAAATGGGCGAGTGGGCTGCAGGCGCACGCTCTGCAAAATAGGCGCAATGTCGCGATGCCGATGTTCTACGGTGCTAGTAATTCGCAGATGGTGCAGTATTGGCGATCGCAGGGCTACGGCATCGATGTGGCCTTTATCGCCGTGGACGACCTGCGCAGCAAGCAGGGGGTCATCTCCCGCTATCTGGAAGCTCGCCAAGCAGTAGGATACGGGCGTTCGGCCTTCGATGACATGAATGGCCATTACTATAAAGGGGTTCTGAGAGTTGCCGACCTGGCCGACCAATTACTGCAGGGCAAGTATATTGACGCTGTCCACGTAGTTCGCAGAGGAGGGGATGTTCTATACAGCAGTAGCAGCCCAGGGTCAGGGAGGACGCGCGACATTATCATAGCAGAGAGGCGACGCCCCTGGACGGGTGAGGAGAAAAAGGCTTTCATCGAAACCCAAAATCGAATTGAGGAGCTCGGTAGATCCTATCGAGGCGGCTGGAAGGAGTTGAAAGTATTTATAAACTACGTTAGCCAACGTGCACTGAATGAGAGGCGGCTGTCGCGCGATGTTCGCGGGATCCTGGTTGACGGTAATGACGCACCGTCGATGCCGCGGATGGTATCGGATTCGGCGCGTCTCCGCCCGCCGGGGGTTCCAGCAATCCCGGAGCAACTTCGCCCGTCTCGTCCCGTCAACCCCTATGCCAATGGTACCCAGCACGAATCGTACGGGAATTGGGAGCCGGAAAGGCTCCGTGAGGTCGCGAACGCTGCACGTCTCCACCCGCCAGGGGTTACCTCGACGGTAGATCCAGGGAGTTCGCACTCATATCGCCCTACGCTCCCTGCCTCGAATCACCGCAAAAGCACCCACACTAAGCACCGGCCCAGATGAGGCCAGTCAAGACGGATGTGCGGTGCCTTTTCAACCTCAGTTTGAGGCGCGCTAATACTCCAGCTGTAGATCGTGATCTTGCTCGTAGTAGGACAGCCGCACTTTGAGATCTTTGGGGCTCTGACATCCCGTGCCTGACATCCCGGCATCGGATCCGCGGGGGTTGGCGTTATTGGGCGCTCGGAACGCGCAGGCCATCGAGAATGACGGCTAGCGGCCGGTCGTCGGGAGCGTACCGGCGAGCTTGAGAGGCGCCGGCGAGCAGCGCGATGACATCACTGACTCCGATGTCCGTGCGCACCGCCTCTGCCCGCTGCGCCTGCTGCAGTAGAGCGGACAGGGCTTCGGTCACCTCCTCGGCGACCGTCGCGACGGCCTCGTTCGGGTGGATGCCCAATTCGGCCAGTGCGTCCACGAGTTCGAGTTTGGTTGCCGAGCCACGGACGACGGAGGTGAAGAAGTCGAAGAAGCCTGCCCTTGCATCCGGCAATGCGGCATGTTCGCGGGCGTCGACGGCGATCCTGGCAAGGCGCTCCACGACAAGTGCCTGCAGCAACGCCTCCTTGCTCGGGAAATGCCGGAAAACGGTACCGACACCGACGCCGGCCGCGCGGGCAACCTCCTCGGTCGAGGCCACCGAGCGCGACCTGTCCGCTCTGGGCCGCATCGTGCGCTCCGCCGGAACGCCCCTGCAGCGCCTCACCGAGGCCTTGGAGTGGTACGCGCCCACCGGACAGGCCCGTGGCTGGCAAGTGTGGATCGACGCCTGGTCCCTGGCACTCCGCGACAAGAACATCGCCAAGGTGGTCGGTGAACTCCAGGAACGCTGGAGCGAGGAGATCGCCCGCGTCATCTCCGACGGTGTCGCCGACGGTGTCTTCAGCTCGGAGGACCCGAGGGCAGCGGCCGTCCGTCTCACCGCCCTTCTGGACGGGCTGGCGGTGCGGACCCTCATCCACAAGACCGGCCCCTCCCGCGAGCAACTGCGCAAGCGGCTCCAGGAGGAAATCACCCGCGAACTGACGACGGACGCACCGGTCACCGACCCGAGCTGAGGCCTGTGGCGAGCCCGTCGGCCGAACCGGTTGGTCGATCGAAAGTTCATCTGCCGTGCAGCGCTGTCGCACCACCGAAATCCAATCTGGCAGCGACATCATCGCCGCCGTCCCGTGCGGTGGCCAGGCCCGTTGCCGGCTGACGGCCGTGAATGGGGCCCGTGAGCCTGCTGCGGCACGGACAGCGGCTGCGTGGAATGGGTGCTCCCCTTCGATGCCCGCCGGGCTGGGCAGCCGAGGCGGTCGCCGGCTCTGTCGAGAACGCCCGGCCATGCTTCGGTTCCTCGAACACGTGGCTCTGGGGAACACCGAAGGGGGTGACCGCCGCGGCCCGGCCACGGCGGCCCGTCGGGACCCGGTGGCGGAGACCGGCCGGCGAGAGCACCTGCCCCCCGTGGGGGTGCCGGGCGGAGCGGCGGAGACGACCTCCTGGATCTCACGAGCGGCAGGGTGTCGGTTTCTGACCATGACCTGTCGTATTCGTGCCCTGTTACCCGCGGTCCCGGCTCCTACTGTGGGGCCAATTCCCGCACAGCAATGGGCAAATGACCCTCGCGAGGGTCGGTACCAGGGTTCGGGCGGCGCCTGATCATAGTCAGCGGCACGGTCGCCGAGAACAAGGAAGAGACCGCTCGAACCCATCCGTGCACTCGGTGACATGCGTCTGTGCGCTCGATGTCGCATCCCGTGCGCAAACCGCCGTGCATGCGATGGCCCGGCTCCTGTGCGGCCTGCCCCCTTGAAGGAGATTCACGGACATGCGCAATCCGACTTCGCACCGAAGAACTCGCAAGAGACTCCTCTATTCCGTGGCCGCGCTGGGCGCCGCCACCGGGATCGGTGCGGCGGTCACCCTCGCCGTCGGGCCCGCCGGTGCGCAGCCGGCAGCCGCGGTCCTCGACAAGCGCGGATCGGTCCTGTCGCACCGCGCCCCAGGCAAAACCGGCGCCCTGGGCGTCACGTTCGGGTTCGAGAGCGAGACGGTGCACGGTATCGGTTACCAGAACCAGATCCCGCTCTATGACGCGGCCAAGGGAACGACCGCCGAGTTCTGGGACAACTACGTCGAGGAACTGGTCACCGCCGGCGTCGACTTCGTCGCGGTGGACACCCGCGGTTATCGGCCGGGGTCGGCCGTGCCCAATGACACGGGGGACCCGCGCGCGCTCACCGGACTGGTCGATGCGATCAAGCGCGGCGGATACACCCGCAGACTGAAAATCGCCGCGCTCGACGACACGGTCGGGTCCATGACGAACAAGAAGAACTGGACCAAACACAACACCTACGGCACGGTCGATCCGCCCTTCGACATGGCAGACGCGACCGGCACCGGCGAGGGCGGCTACCAGTACCTCTGGGACCACGACCTCAGGGCGTACTTCCAGTCCATACCGGACAGCATGCTCTACAAGGTGAACGGCAAGCCGCTCATCTACCTGTGGTCCGACAACTCGCCCGCTTTCACCAACCAGGGCAACGGCAACTCCGCCCGGCTGCTCGGCTACGTTCGGTCGCACGCCCGCTCGGAGTTCGACGAGAACCCGTACCTCGTCGTCGACAACAGCTGGGTGCAGCACGACGGGGCGGCGCTGTCGTCGGTCATCGACGGGGCGGACGGCTGGTTCGGGTTGACGACGCCGTACACCAACCAGACGTACAAGGGCGTCACCTACGGCGCCACCCTGCCCGGCTTCTACGAACCGCAGCACAACATGGTGATCGACCCGAAGCACGGACGGACGCTGGCCACCAACCTCAAGGGCACGGTCAACCACAGCGACCGGCTCACCCTGGTCGAGGGCTTCGCCGACTGGCAGGAGGGCGCCGCCCTGTGGCGTACCGAGGCCGCGCCCTACAGCAAGACCCAGCGCGACTACCCGAACCAGGACATCAACATCCTGCGCCGGTACTCGCGCACCCCCTTCCCCGGCAACCTGGTCGTCCAGGCCGAAACCGCGGACGCGGTGCACGACACCACACCGGGCAACCGCAGGAACGTCTACCGCACCGACGACCTCGACACCGAGCCGACCACCGACAAGTCCGGCGGCTGGGACGTCGGCAGCACCGCCACGGGCGAATGGGAACAGTGGCGAGAGGTGCCGATGCAGGGCACCGAGAACCTGAAGGTGCGGGTCGCCACACCCCGCGCGCACACCAGAATCCGCTTCGTCGTCGACGGAATCGCCGGGCCAGTGGTGAGCGTGCCGGACACCGGGGGCTGGCAGCGGTGGCGGACCGTCGACGCGGGCACCTTCCGCTTCTCCAAGGGCACCTACCACACCGTGCGACTCCAGATCGTGACAGGCGGCCTCAACATCAACTGGTGGCAGGCCCGGCGACTCACCCACCCCTAGTAGGACTTCGTTAGACCTTCACGCTAGGCCTGTTCGGGAGCATGTTGGTTGTGTGGACGCACATCAAGTGAACCGTGTCTGGGCGGTGTTGGCGCTGTTCGTTGCTGATGCGTTCGCGTCGGTGCCGCGCAAGGACCAGCGAGCCAAGGGCGACTGCTATCTGCGGGGCCTGATGCTGGACTCCACGGAAACGGGGGCAGCTCACTCAGCGCGGCGTCAGCGGGATCTGCACAAGCCGGACTCTTCACAGCGGCCGTTCCTTCACGCGACGTTGCTCGACACCTCGAAGCGTGACGAACGGCCGCCCTGCTGTCTCACGAAACAGCCAAGATCAGCAGGTCAGGTGACCCGGCGAGGATAAACACCAATCTCAGAACAGGCCGTTGGAGTGCGGCAGTTCGGCCGGGACGGGAGCGATGACGTCCCAGTGCTCGACTATCTTGCCGCCGACGACACGGAACAGGTCCCAGTAGGCGACCGGTACCCCGAACTCGCCCGCCGACTGCAGGAGTACGAGGTCGCCCTCGGCCACGATCTTGTGGACGTTCTTGTAGACCAGGTTCTTGCCCTGCTCGGCCCACTTGGCGGCGGCGGCGCCGAAGCCGGCCAGGCCGTCGGCCGCCTCCGGGTTGTGCTGGCGGTAGGTCTCGGTGGAGATGTAGTCGGTGAGCACCGAGTAGTCGGCGCCCTTGAGGACCTTCTCCGCGAACTCGGCGACCAGCTCCCGGTTGGCCTCGGTCCGCTCCAGGTCGGCCGGCTCGGCCGGGCCGTCGGTCTGCGAGCGTCCGGAAGCGGTCGCCGTCACGACCGGCGTCAGCGCGTCCCAGTGCTCGGCGAGCATGCCGTCGGCGTCCACACGGAACAGGTCGAAGGCGACCAGGGGCTCGGGGCCGAAGCCGTGGTACGTGCCGTGCAGTGCAACCAGGTCGCCGTCGGCGATCACCCGGGCGCCCTCGTAGCGGAAGCCGTCCGGCAGTCCGGCCACCAGCTGCCGCAGCGCCTCCGGACCGTCCGCCGCGAGGCTGCTGTGCTGACGGTAGTCGGCGGCCACCCATCGGTCCACCGCGCTCGGGTCCTTGTCCCCGAACAGCTCGCCGGCCGCCTTGAGGACGATCTCCTTGTTGCTCATGGCACCTCTCCTATCTGCGCTTTCCGGTGACAACCTGCCCGCCGGACTGCATCCATTCTCGCGGCCGGCCCGCGCCGGCACACGGTAGAGTCAGGCATGGCTATGGTCGGAATGGGACAAGCACTGGTGATCGAGCGGGGTTATCGCAACCCGGCCCGGCCGGATCTGCGGATGGAGGTGCTCACCTTCACGGACCTCGCTCGTCGACTGCCGGGCGAGGAGTTCAGGCGTGTGCACCGGCTCGACTTCCATCACCTCGCCCTTGTCCACAGCGGCGAGGCGACCGGCATGGTCGACTTCGTCGACGTGCCGCTTCGGCCGGGCACTCTGCTGTACATCCGGCCTGGTCAGGCGCAGCGCCTGCCGGCGACGTCCGGTAACGCCTCGACGGACCTGGATGCCACCGTCGTGCTGTTCACCCCGGACTTCCCGGCCCGGTCTCCCGCGACCGCCCGTGTGACGGACGACGCCTTCGGCCCGGCCCACTGGCCACTCGGCCCGGCCGACCACGACCGCCTCCGCCGTGCCCTGGCCGACCTCGCCGCCGAGTACAACGACCTCCCCGAGCAGGACCCCGAGATCACGAAGGAACTGCTGCGCCAACTGCTCGCGGCCCTGCTGCTGCGCATCGCCCGTCTCCCTACCTCCGACGGCCGCGCACAGGCGGTCACGGAGGAGCCGTACCGTCTCTTCCGGCACGAACTGGAGCGGTCCTTCGCGGTCCTGCGTCAGGCCCACGAATACGCGGCCCGGCTCGGCTATTCCCTCAAGACCCTCAACCGCGCCTGTCAGCGGGCCACCGGTCGCACCGCGAGGCAACTCATCGACGACCGGGTCATGCTGGAGGCGAAACGTCTGCTGGCCCACACCGACCTGCCCGTCGCCGCCGTCAGCGCCCGGCTCGGCTTCACCGAACCCACCAACTTCAGCAAGTTCTTCACCAGAGAGAGCGGCCTGACCCCGGGCACCTTCCGCGATACCCAGCGCTGACCGACCGTCACCCTTCCGGCCGTCAGGGCGCGAGCTTGGCATCGGCCACCGCTCTTCTCCTCCCAGGCGGCCCCTTCCTTCAGGGGACGAGTGCGTCAAGGAGCCGGCCGGCCCCGAAGGGCAGGGACAGCGCGCGGGCGCCGAGGTCGGCGGGGACGTCGGGATGACGGGGGTTGACTCGCACGAGCCGGGCCTGCCGGGTGGGGCGTACCAGGTTCTCCATCGGCATCCGAATCACGCCCGGGGTGTTGAAGCCGGCGCCGATCTCCAGGACGAGCAGCCTGCCGTCCGCGGGCGCCCGGTCGAGCCAGCCGGACAGCCACCGCCCCGCGGGAAGGTAGGCGTCGTCGACGAACTCGGGGCCGACCCGGACATTGGGAAAGACGGCGGCACCGCAGCGGGGGCACTGCGGCAGCACGGCCGGGTCGGTCACCCGGCCGCCCTCTCGGTCGTACACCGCGAGGATCCGGTCGACGTACGGCTTGCTGGGCCAGGTCTCGCGTGTGCAGGGAACCGTGCACTGGAGCTGGCCGTAGTCGCCCTGGGGGGGGTGAAGACGCGGTCCGAGGCGAAGCCGTTGCGGACGAAGAGTGCGTCGACGTTCGACGTCATGACCCAGTGGTCGCGGTCGCCGACCAGTGCCCGCAGCCGCTGGTAGAGGTCGTTGGGGCCGGGACCGTGGCGGATGTCGTCGATGTGAACGGCCCAGTAGCCCCACATCATGTCCGCAGGCAGCGGGGCGCCCAGCAGATAGCGCGACCGCAGCCCCAGCCGGTGCAGCGCCGGCAGCAACTCGCGGAAACGCTCGGCGTCGCCGTAGTCGAAGCCGGCGGCCGCGCTGAGACCCGCTCCGGCCGTGACCAGGACCCGGTCGGCCTCTCCCAGCCAGGAACGCAGTGTCTCGACCGCCTGCGGTGCGGAGGTGTGGGTGTTGCTCGTGGAACTCACGATGCCTGGGTCCTTCCGGTTAACCTGATGAGTGATGATGGTCAAAAACCGACACGCTGCCTCGCGGGAGATCCCCGAGCTTCCCTTCGCCGCGCCTGCGGGCACGCCCACGGGTGCCGAGGTCATGTCGCTGGCCGAGCTGCGCGGCCGTGTGCCGCAGCCGTCCCTCGCCCGGCCCCAGCGTCCCGGCTTCCACCAACTGCTCACTCTCACCTCGGGGGAGCTCCGGCAGACCGTGGACTTCACCGAACACGCCCTCCGGCCGGGTTCCTGGCTGTGGGTGCGCCCCGGGCGGGTGCACCAGTGGGGGAACCTGGCGAACGCGGAGGGGATGCTGATCCTGTTCCAGCAGGACATGCTCGACGCCGCCACCGCCGTGGCCGCCCGCGTCGACGACCCGTACGCGCCCGTCGTCAGCGTTCCGGTCGCCGACGACGTGCGGGCGTTGGACGAGGCCGCCGAGCACCTGAGGCACGAGTTCCAGGCGCTCGGTCACCTGCCGCTGGAAGTGCACATGGCGGTCCTGCGCCACCTGCTGGCGGTTCTGGTGCTGCGTCTGGCCCACCTGACGGTTCCGGCCGGCAGCCCCACGCCGGAACCGGACGAGATCTATCTGCGCTTCCGTGACGTCGTCGAGCGGAACTTCACCCGCACCCGGCGGGTGGAGGACTACGCCCAGATGCTCGGCTATTCGGCACGCACGCTGGCCCGGGCCACGCTGAACAGCGCCGGGCTGAGCGCGAAGGAGTTCGTCGACCGCCGCGTCGTCCTGGAGGCCAAACGTCTGCTCGCGCACAGCGACCAGACCGCCGGCCAGATCTCGGATCAACTCGGTTTCGTGAATCCCTCCCAGTTCAGCAAGTACTTCCTGCACCGGGTCGGCCGGTCCCCGATCGACTTCCGCGACGAGGTCCGCGGGCGCCGGTCCGCTCATGAACCGGCGGGTGGTCAGAACGGGTAGCGGGCCTGCTGGGCGGCGATGGTCACCCAACGGGTGTTGGAGAAAGCCTCGATGCCCCACCGTCCGCCGAACCGGCCGTAGCCGGAGGCCTTGACACCGCCGAAGGACGCTTGGGGCTCGTCGGCCACGGACTGGTCGTTGATGTGCACGATCCCGGTGCGGACGCGGCGTGCGACGGCGAGACCGTGGGTCGCGTTCTCGGTGATGATGCCGCAGGTCAGGCCGTTGTCGGTGTCGTTTGCGAGCGCTACGGCGGTGTCGTCGTCTGAGAATGTCCCGATGACGCACACCGGGCCGAAGGCCTCCGCGTAGTAGAGCTCGGCGCTCCTGGGCACGTCGGTGAGCACGGTCGCCGGATGCACGGCGCCCTCCGGCCGGCCGCCGCCCGTGAGCACGGTGGCGCCCTCCGCGACCGCGTCCCGGACCAGACCCGCGACGCGCCTCGCCGCGGACGGGCTGACCAGCGGGCCCACGACCGTCTGCGGGTGGCTCGGGTCACCGGCCCGGAGCGCGGCGGCCTTCGCGGTGAACTTCTCCTTGAACTCCTCGGCGAGCGAGGCGTGCACGAGGACGCGGTCGGCCGACATGCAGATCTGGCCCGAGTTCATGAACACGCTGAAGGTGACGGCGTCGACGGCGTGGTCGACGTCGGCGTCGTCGAGGACGATCACCGCGTTCTTGCCGCCCAGTTCGAGGACGGCCGGCTTCACATGGTCGGCCGCGTGCAGTCGGCGCCGAGGGCCTCGACGACCGCGAGGCCCCACTTGGCATCGGCCTCGCAGGTCCCGACGACCGCCACTGAGCGAGGCGTGCTGAACGGCGTCAGGGAGCGAGCTGCTCGCACGGCCGACGCCATCTCGATCTCCTCGGCGGAAGCCAAAATTTACTGAACTAGCATTCAGTTTTGATGGGGGTCAATCAGCTGTCAATGGATCTCATGCCAGGCTGTTGTTGCACTGGTCGACCGTTTGCCTGACCTGTTGTTCAGTTCTACGGTGTTGCCCGGACGTGGTTCGCGTGGTAGGCAGTGCCCATGACAGGGCGATGGAGCAATGGCGACACGACGGTATCGGGAGCGATGACCGTCCGCCTGTGCGAGGTCATGTGCCCTGTGATCCCTGAGCCGCACTGGCAGACCGGACTGTAAACGGCCCGCTTCCCGGTGAACGCCTCCTGCTCTCTTTCAGGGTGACGCGGCTTCGGCCGGTGTCATCGCAGGAGACCGTTCAACTGGAAGCGCACAAGAGCCGTCCTCAGCCGCAGCACAGCAGCCTCTGGAGATCCAGGTGCACTTCTCTTCTGCCTCTTCCGTCCCTTCTTCCACTCCCCGTCTCCCCGACGAGCGCCGCCGACCTTCCCGTTCGTCCTACGACGCCGTCGTGGTAGGCGGCGGCCACAACGGTCTGGTCGCCGCCGCGTATCTGGCTCGCGCCGGGCGCAGCGTCCTGGTCCTGGAACTGCAGGACCGCACGGGTGGCGCCGCGGTGTCGGCGCAGGCGTTCAGCGGTCTGGACGCGCGGCTGTCGCGCTACTCCTATCTGGTCAGCCTGCTGCCGAACGAGATCGTCACCGACCTCGGGCTGCGCTTCCAGGCCCGAAAGCGCCGGGTCTCCTCTACACGCCCACCCTCGTCGATGGGCGGCCGACGGGGCTCCTGGTGGACGCGGACGACGACCGGACCCGGCACTCGTTCCGTCAACTCACTGGCTCCGACAGTGAGTTCGATGCATGGCGGCGCTTCTACGGGATGACTCGGCGGGTCGCCCGGCGGGTCTTCCCCACGCTCACGGGTCCGTTGCCCAGCCGCGCCGAGCTGGAGCGGATCGTCGACGACAAGGAGGCCTGGGAGGCACTGTTCGAGCACCCCCTGGGTACGGCGATCGAGTCGAGGTTTTCGCACGACCTTGTGCGCGGGGTGGTCCTGACGGACGCGCTGATCGGGACCTTCACGCACGCCCACGACCAGTCGCTCCGACAGAACCGGTGCTTCCTGTACCACGTGATCGGCAACGGAACGGGGGAATGGAACGTCCCGCTGGGCGGGATGGGTGCGCTCACGGACGCGCTGACGGACGCCGCCCTCGCCGCGTGCGCCGAGATCCTGGTCGGCCACGAGGTCTTGAGCGTGGCCACGGACGGCACTGCCGCGGAGGTACGGTATCGGACGGTCCGGGGCGAGGGGGTGCTGGCTGCGGGTTCGGTGCTGGCGAACGTCGCACCGGCCACGCTGGCCCGCCTGCTCGGCGAGGAGCCGGAACAGCCGGCTCCTGAGGGCGCCCAGCTGAAGGTCAACATGCTGCTGCGTCGCCTGCCGCGGCTGCGCGACCGCGCCGTGGCCCCCCGGAACGCCTTCGCCGGTACGTTCCATATCGCCGAGTCGTACAGCCAGCTCGACGCCGCCTATCGCGAGGCCGCGGAGGGTCGGCTGCCGAGCCTGCCGCCCTCCGAGATCTATTGCCATTCGCTGACCGATCCGTCGATCCTTGGACCGGAGTTGGCGGAACGTGGTTATCACACCCTCACCCTGTTCGGACTCCATATGCCGGCGCGGCTCTTCGAGGGCACCGACGGCGTGGCACGCGAGGAGGCGCTGCGCGCCACCATGGCTCCGCTCGATGCCTGCCTGGAAGAACCGATCGCCGACTGCCTGGCTCTCGACGCCGATGGCCTGCCCTGTATCGAGGCCAGGACGCCACTGGACCTGGAGGCTGACCTGGGGCTGCCGGGCGGCAATATCTTCCACCGCGACCTGTCCTTCCCCTACGGCGGCGAAGGAACCGGGCGGTGGGGTGTGGAGACCGCACACAGGAATGTCCTGCTGTGCGGCGCCGGGGCGATTCGAGGTGGCGGAGTGAGCGGAATTCCCGGTCACAACGCGGCCATGGCCGTTCTCGGACACTGAAACCAAAGGCGGCACGGGCGCAACTCAATTCACCCGTGCCGCCATCGGACTATTGTCCTGGGCGGCCGCGCTGTCTAGTCCTCGAGCCGCGTGATGATCTTTATGACATCAGGTGTGCGATACAAGAATTTCTTGAGCTGTTCCAGTCTCGTCTCGTCGGAGACGCGTACGTGGATCGTGATCCGCCGCCGGTCGTCAATCAACTCGTCGACCTGCAGAGTCGTCAGTTCGAACTGACGGAACGCCACGATCGAGGCAACGCGGGCAACAGCCTGCGGCCTTGCGGTCACATCGATGTCCAGCACAGCACGGAGGCCGGCCGACTGCCTGACGGTTTGCATGGGGACACGCTTTCAGTACCAGCATTCGACGGCAACGAAAATATGTGCATCGATACCGAAGAAGCAGCTTTCTGTAAGTGGGACCGATCCCAGACTGAGCAATGCGTCCAGTTCCGCTTACACCTGAGGGCATGTCGGCACAGATATCTCTCGACACGGTCGATCTGCGAATTCTGGAACTACTGCGGGCCGACGGACGGCGCACCGTTCGGGATATCGCCCGGCTGGTGAATCTCTTGGACCAGGGTCTTTACGGCGCCTGGTAGCGCGTCGCCACCCTTGCGGCCGACGGGTGTTTCGGCGCGCCCCTGTCGGCGGCCGTGCACACCCTCGTGGGGGCCAGCGTGACGCTCCGGTGGCTGACGAGCGCCCTCGCGCCGCGGGTCGGCCCGGGGTGGTCAGTGGGGGATGAGGGGCTGCTCGGCCCAGATGGTCTTGCCGCTGGGCGTGAAGTGGGTGCCCCAGCGATGGGCGAGTTGGGCGACGAGGAACAGGCCGCGGCCGCCTTCGTCGGTGACGGCGGCCTGGCGTGGATGGGGAGCGGTGCTGGAGTGGTCGGAGACCTCGCAGATGAGGTTGAGGTCGCGGATGAGGCGGACGTGGATGGGGGCGGTAGCGTGGCGAATGGCGTTGCTGAGCAGTTCGGTGAGGATGAGTTCGGTGGTGAAGGCGCCGTCCTGCAGGTTCCAGGCGTCGAGCTGCTGGTTGGCGGCGGCGCGGATTGCGGGGACGATGGCGGGGTCCGCAGGGAGGTCGTCCCAGGCGGCGATGTCTTTCGGGTCGAGGGCGTGCGTCTGGGCGACGAGCACGGTGATGTCATCCTCGGCCGGTTGGGTGGTGGGCAGATTGCGGATGATCTCCTCGCATGTGCCCTGGGGGGTGCGATGGCCGTTGGCCAGGGTGTGCCGCAGGCGGTCCAGTCCGACATCAATGCTGTGAGCGCGATCTTC
The DNA here is from genome assembly GCF_002217755.1 of Streptomyces hyaluromycini. Taxonomy (GTDB): domain Bacteria; phylum Actinomycetota; class Actinomycetes; order Streptomycetales; family Streptomycetaceae; genus Streptomyces; species Streptomyces hyaluromycini. The sequence goes on from NZ_BCFL01000019.1 coordinate 486,161, forward strand.
GACGAGACCGTCGGTGTACAGGATGAGCTGGCTGCCCTCGGGGATGTCGAAGTCGACGGAGGCGAAGGGCAGCCCGCCCAGGCCGAGGGGCGGGCCCGCGGGCAAGTCGGGGAAGGTCACCGTGCCATCGGGGTGCACGAGGGCGGGAGGCAGGTGGCCTGCGCGGGCCATGGTGGCCCGCCGGGTGGTCGGATCATAGATGGCGCACAGGCAGGTCGCTCCGATGACACCGTCGCTTCCCGAGGTTTCCTGGTCCATGCAGTCGACCAAGTCATCGAGGCGGGTGAGGAGTTCATCGGGATCGAGGTCGAAGACGGAGAAATTACGGACCGCCGTGCGCAGCCGTCCCATGGTGACGGCCGCGTGGATGCCGTGGCCCACCACGTCACCGATGACCAGGGCGACGCGAGCACCGGAGAGGGGGATGACGTCGAACCAGTCGCCCCCGACGCCGGAGCGCGCAGGCTGGTAGTAGTGGGCGACCCGCACAGCCTGCTGGCGGGGCAGGCCCGTGGGCAGCAGGGTATGTTGCACCGCGATGGCCATGGTGTGTTCGCGGGTATAGCGGCGTGCGTTGTCGATGCAGACCGCGGCCCGGGCAACGAGCTCCCCGGCGAGGGCGACATCGTCGTCCTCAAAGGGCTCGGGCTGTTCGCAGCGGTAGAAGCAGGCGACCCCCATGGTGACGCCGCGAGCGCGGGCGGGCACGGCGATCAGGGAGTGAACTCCCCGTTCGAGGATCTGCTTCGAGCGTGTGGGGTCGTGCGCCTTCCACGCTTCGGCGGTCGACAGGTCGGCCTCCAGCACCGGCCGCCCGTTGGCCAAGCAGCGGGCCTGCGGTGTGGCAGGTCCGTAGTGCATCTGCGTACCGGCAGGGTGGAACGGGCAGTCTTCCGCTATGCCCTGCAGCGCTGTGCGACGCAGGGTGGGGGCGGGAGTCGGCTCGTCCCCGCGGAGCACCCCGTCATACAGGTCGACAGTGATGTAGTCGGCAAAGCTGGGCGCCAGCGCCTGGGCGAGTTCTTCGGCGGTGCGCGCGACGTCCAGGGTAGTGCCGATGTGCTCTCCGACCGTATTGAACAGTTCCAGGCGGCGCCGGGCGGCGAGAGCGAACTTGCCCACCCGGGGGTCGCCGATCATCACGGGCCAGCTGGCGCCGGGCAGGGGTGGCGCGGCGGTCTGGCGAGCCGTCGGGGGGACCATGCGGTCCGGCACCACCACGGCGGCAGGGCGCGCCGGGTGGGGCGTGTCGGCCATGCCCAGCCGATGTGCTCTGCGGCTCGGGACCGCCTGCGCCGACCGGCTCGAGGCTGCCGCGGGCCCGGCGATGGGCTGTGGCACAGTGCGCGGGGACGGCGGGTCGAGCACGGTCAGGTGATTCGGCAGGGGACCTTCGAGGAATACCTCCACCACGACGCCGGGCGTGCTGCCGGGCACCGGCCGGGCCAGCAGCCACGCCGTCTGTTCGCCGGAGAGCGGCACCTGGACGGTGTCCGCACGGCCCGCGGCGATCAGTGAGGCGGCCGTCTGCTGCAGGACAACCCGGTCCCTCGGGCTCCATCCGATGGCCATCAGCGCGGCCAGGCCGATTGCGTCCGTGGTCACCGAGGCGTCCGGGAACCGTCCGGTGGCGTGCATATACGCCTTGATCAGGGCCCGCTCCGTCTCCGTGGCCTGCTCCAGCATCCGCTGCTCGATGTCGAGGGCCGCCTGGCGGATGAGGGCGTCCGCCTTGGAGCCGAGGTTGCCGGTGGACGGATAGGCAGCGTTCACCACACCGACCAGGCGTCCGTTGAGCGGATCGCGGACCGGAACGGCATGGCAGTCCGCTCCTTGCAGGCGCTCGTCGAAGTGCTCCGGGCCGAACAGATGGCAGGCGTGTCGCCCGGTCAGCACCAGGTTGATGGCGTTGGTGCCGGCCAGCGGCTCCGCCAGGCAGAAGCCGGGAAACCCAGCGGTGGAATCGCAGTGCACGGCCATCTGGGGCTCACCGACACACCGCTGCAGGATCCAGCCGGCCGCATCGGTGACGATCACTCCGACTGGGGTCCCGCTGATCAGGTCGGTGACCCTGTCCAGCACCGGTCGTGCCGCCCGCATGAGGTCACCGTCAGTGTCGAGCGTATCCACGTCCCGGTAGGGCACATCAATGCCCTCGGGCCGAAGGCCCAGCGCCTGGCAGTGCTGCCAGGAGGAAACCACCGAGCTCCGCACGCCCCCGCTGACCAGGTCACCGGCCATGAACCTCTCCCGGCTCCGTGCGATCAGCTCGATGCGCTCGCGCACGTCGACAGCCTCCCATTCCCCCGTGCCCTCCATGGCGAACGTCGAACCGTCAACGTACCCAGAGTGCAAAAGGTCAATATCACATTATATCTGGATGGTGAGGCACGCCAAGGGCCGTGTTCACGGGGCTTGCGGTGTTCTTAGCACCAGCTCGTCAAAGATGGAGCGTCCCCGGACGACCCCGCGCTGAGCGAATACTGGCGGGACCGCCGCCGGAAGAAAGCGCCGCCGCCGATGGACAAGACCAGTCTCCTCCTCGCGGTCCGGCAGCAGGGGCTGTGTTTTCTCTGCAAACAGGCGCTGATCGTCGGAGGCGAGTGCCAACCGGACAGCCCACGCGAGTGGATCGACTGGTTCGCGGCCTTGAAGAAGATGCTCCGCAAACGTCACTTCACCTACCGGCGAGACGGCGGCACGGATGAACGGACCAGCCTTCGCCTAGTGCGCTCCGAATGCCACCGACAGCACCACGCGGGCGACAGCAGACGGGCCACATAACCCTGCTGACCTGCGAAGCCCTCGCGGCTTGCTTGAACCGGATGCGGGGAAAGCCTGCACGTCCGGTTCTGAAGGGGCCAGAAATCAGTAATGGCCTCCGGCTACCGGATCAGCCCAAGCGCCCCCTGCTCGCGATGTAGTTAAAATTGGAACCCAGGGGCGGGGCGCGGGACGGCGAGGTTGGAGGGCACGGTGGCCGACACGGTTTGGCTCGACCAGCGCCAGCTGGATGCATGGAGAGCGTTTCTGCTGGTCAGCTCGCTTATCGAGCGACAGGTCGAGCAGCAGCTAAGAGACGACGCGCAGCTGTCTCATCAGCAGTACGAAGTTCTCAGCCGTCTCGCTGACGCCCCGGACGGTGAGCTGCGCATGACCGTCCTGGCGGACGTGGCTCTCACCTCGAAGAGTGGGCTGACGTACCAGGTGACACAGCTGGAGAAAGCCGGGCTGGTCCGGCGCCGCTCTTCCGCCGGCGACGATCGCGGAGTCGTCGCTTCCTTGACCGATGCAGGGCTGGAGAGGGTCCGCGCCACTGCGCCTGGGCATGCCGGCCTCGTCCGGACATTGTTCGTCGACGGCCTGTCGGATGACGAGTTCGACGGGCTCACCAGGGGACTCGGCGCCCTTGTCGACTGGCTGACCAACTGAGGAACTCGCCCTTCCTGAAAGGACGCTGAACGGATTCACTTATCTCAGCGATGCCTCAGCGACCCGTGCTCGCGCTTTTGCTGCGAGGCCCCGAACGATTTGGCGCACCCGGGCCGCTGACCGGTGATGCGCCCGCGAACATGCGTGTGCCGCCCGGCCGGTGGCGGGGCGGCACACGGGTGGGGTGAGACCGGAAGTCAGGAGAGGGTCTTGAGGGCGGCGTTGGCGAAGTCGGCGTCGAGTTCGCCGGTGGGAGCGCCGGAGACACCGATGCCGCCGACGATCTTGCCGTGGACCTTGATGGGGATGCCGCCGGGCAGGATGCTGAAGCCGGGGATGTAGGTGAAGCCGGGCGAGGTCTTGGCGGCGTTCTGCAGGTCGGCGGTGGGGGTCTGGAAACCAGCTGCGGCGTAGGCCTTCTCGAAGCTGACCTGGACGGTGGCGCCGGTCGCGGTGTCCGCACGCTGCTGGTTGATGACCACGCCGTCACGGTCCACGACGGTCACGGAGACGGGGTAGCCCTTCTCAATACCCTTCTGCATCGCGATGTCCGAGACCTTCTTGGCCACCGACAGCGGCAGGTAAGGGGCGGTGCCGAGACGCGTAATGGTGGCGGCGGGCTGCGAAGCGGCACCGTTCGGGGCTGCGGACGCGCTGGGCAGGGTGGTCAGCACGGCGGTCGCGGCACCGGCGGCGGTGAGAGCGGCGGCAATGATGAGGCTCTTGCGGGGCATGATGTTCTCCCGAGTCAGGGTTGTTCAAATTGGAACTTCTTGCTGGACGGAACGCTAGTCAAGAAGTTCCAATTTGAACAACCCTGTTGGGTGTGACCCGCATCACCACGGCCTCGTCGTATGCCTGCGCCTCACGTAGCGTCGACCGCGGCGGAGCGGTGTGCAGCGCGACCGCAGCCGCCATCCCCCTGCCGCCCGCGCGCCAGCCAACGTCCAGGTTCATCTGCAGTGAGGACGGGCCCAGGACAGCAGATCGAGCTTGTCCGCGTCCTCGTTCATCCAGGGGGTGACCTCGCGGGCCGACGGAGGCTTGGGTCCCGGGACGGGTGCGTGTCCACGCCCGGTTCGGCAGCGTCGCATGTGACGTTGGGCAGCCAACTCCCCTCCTAGGTAACCCAGTTGCTCGATATCCCGGTAGAGTTGTGTGACGTTTCTGACGCCTTCGTTCCAGCGCCGGTGCAGGTAGCCGGCGTACGGATCGACGATGTGTGCCCGCTGAAGGCTCTTGGCGACGGCATCGTCGGCACAGCGGGCGCCCACCAGCTTGCGGACTGTGGCCTGGTGAAGCCCGAGCTTCCGGCCGATCGCCGCCTTCGACATCCTCCGCTCCCACAGTTCGTGGACGGCGGCATGCTGCTCACGCAGCCCGGTCACGATCTTCAGCCCCCGTGGTGGCTGGACCACCTGCGGCTCCGCCTCCGGCTCGTCGGACGTGTCGGCTGGTGCAGGAGGCGGTTCGGCCAGGCGGGCGCGATGCGGGTTCACCGTCTTCTCGACCGCCTGGCCGAGGTTGGCCCACAGGTGATAGCGGTCGGCAACCTGCTCGGCCTGTGGCGCCCCGATTCGCGCGCCCTCCCCGTAACTACCCGAGCGGTCCCGGTAGATGACCTCCACCTCAGGGTGACCGCGCAGCCAGGCGGCCAGGTCCTCGCTCTCAGGCCTGCGTTCCGCGTAATTCAGCGGCATAGAGTCACGAATCTGTGGTCTGGCTTGCGCGGACATGGGTGAGGGAGCTTGAGAGGCGTTTCTCTAGGTGCTGGTGTTCGTGCTGGTCAGCGAGGTGTGGGTTCGAGGGTGATGATCTACTTCGGTGTGGGGATGTCGAGCTTGGCCGAGCTTCGGTGCCTCTTCCGTGGCGGCGCAGCGCGTCGTCGACGAGCGGGCCCGTGTCATCGCCCTGGACGGCGGTTCCTGGGGAGCGGGACGGATCCGCCGCGCTCCCCGGGAAGACGTGTGGTGTTGGGAGCCGACACCGACGATGAGCTTCGAGCAGACCCGCGGTGCCGACTACTGGACGGCTGGCGAGGACAAGCCCGCCCTGCGGCTGCGTGTCGTGGCGACGTTCCCGTGAGCCGAGGCCAGTGGCCCAGAGATCACCCGGGACCGCCACGCCGAACTGGCTATGGCGCTGCCCAGCAGCTCACTCACCGGCGTGGTTCCCCGTGTCCTGAAACGCCGAAGCACGGCTATTCCTGCGATTGCCTGGGCCCGGGGCAGGCAGGGCAATGACCTGCGCCGAGCCAGCTACATTTACTCGGTCACGGACTCCGATGGCCGACCAGCTCTGGCCACCGAGGTTATGCTCTCCGTCCAGCACAACACCCTGGTCACGTGCACCGAGATGCGTATCGAAAGCCAGGCCGCCTGGCGGTCGGTCCTTTCCCGCTCAACCGGCGACCACCCCGCCATGCAACTGAGCCTGGAAGAAGTCGAGGAGTTCCTGTACGCGGCGTGGTGCGTGGCCACCGAGCAACTTCCAAGAGCCGCCCACCGGGAGCCGTTCGCCCTGCCCTGGGAGGGCACGCCTACGGTCGAGCTGCGGTTGAGCGCGGAGCACCGACACGATGCCGCCGGGCGCCACCCGTTTCTGAAGGACCTGATCGACCTGAACTCGCTTGGCTCCACCGACCGTGGAGACCTGGCGAGGATGTCGGTGACGGTCGCGGCGCCACCGCACATGAGCGCACCCGACCAGAAGCAACTCCTGTCGTCCGCCCTGGAACATATGTACCAGGGCTTCGGATACCTCGACGGACCGCCGGGCGCCACCCAACAACTCGGGACAGGGATCTCAAGCGGTGCCTGGGGGGCTCACCGCAGCTCGTCCGTGTAACGGTCGGTCCCCGGGACCGTCGGTATGAACGGCGCGACGAACTCCACGTCACCCAGCCCCGAAGCCGCCACGGCCGTGTCCAGGTCCGCGAAGTGGTCCCGCCAGGGCTCGCGGGGATCCTGCTGGAGGAACCACAGCAGGGTCAGCCGGGTCCCGACCCCCTCGACCTGCTTGACGTAGGTCATCCGGTCCAGGGGCAGCGGGGTCGGCGCGAAGACGGTCACCATGGCCGCGGGGGAGCCGGCCAGCCGTTTCGGAAGGTGGTCGTCGCGCAGCCATGCGAGCAGGTCCCCGCGCTCGCCGGGGGACCTGGCGTCGACGACCTGGACGACGAGCCCGGCGTAGGGGTGGTCGAGGGCGTGGATGTCGCGGGGCCCCTGGTCGCCGTCGCGGTAGACGGTCAGGGCGTGGTCCTGGAAGGCGGTGAAGACGTGCGTACGGTCCTGGTAGACCCGGTGGTCGCGGTTGAGGCGCTTGTTGATGCCGACGGTCCACCGCATGTGGTCGGCGTAGCGGCCGGCGGTCATCCAGTAGACGGATATGTAGCAGCCGGCGGTCACCGGCTGGGCGACGGCCGACTTCTCGGGGTAGCGCAGGAGCTGGAGGTCCCGGGTGGCGACCCAGCGACGGCCCGCGTACATCCACGGCATGGCCATCGCGCCCGCGATGAAGTGGTCGTCCTCGTACCAGCGGTTGTACTGGCGCTCGTGGCCCGGGTGTGGCTCGACCATGGTGATCAGGGCATGTCCGAGGTCGGCTCCATATGGGCCGACAGCGGCCAGTTCCGCATACGTGCGGCTGCGGGTCTCATCTGTGTGCGTCGCATCCTCTGTCATGAGTCCGGTGTACCTGACTAGGCGTCAGATTTGGAGAGGGATTCCGTTCAACTCCGTCCGAAGTTAGGCGAGTACGCGCACGATCCGACATGCGGATCAGTGGCCATGCCCACAGCGAACCGCCCGCGTCGGAGTGTCCGACCCCAGGCACCGCCAATACGGGGGCCAAGGCCGGATTGGATATGGAGGTGCCGAAAGTGCGGCTGTTGATTTCCTCGCGCCACAAGAGGAGTCGTACCTGGGGTCTCATGCGCGCCTGTAACGCGCAGCACCGGGCGGGTGGGCGAGAGCGACATAACCCCTATGGATCGATTTGCACTCCTGTGGCGAAGCTGACGGTGACCGAGTTTGGCACCGGCGGCCGGCTCGAAATGACCCCGATTCGACCCCACCGCAGTGTCGGCGTCGAAGAGCGGCGCCCTGACCTGCTGCTATGCAATTGACGGGCGACGTGCACCCACTACCAGCGGTTGTACGCGCGCTCGTGGCCGGGGTGGGGCTCGACCATGGTGATGAGCGCGTGCCCGAGGTCGGCTCCGTAGGGGCCGACGGCGGCCAGTTCAGCGTACAGGTCGCTGCGGGTGTCGGCTGCGTGCGTCGCGTCGTCTGTCATACCGTCAGGTGTAGCTGACGGAGCATCAGATCGGGAGAGGGGAAACCCGATTCGGTCCGAAGGGGGACGGCGGGGTGCGCCGGGTGCCGGGCACGGTGGCCGAATTGGGACATCCGGTGCCGTGACTTCCCGCAGTACCTACCGGCTTTCCACTCCGTGGTGGCGGCGGACGGGGGTCGTGCCCCCATACAGAAATGACCGACGCAACCGCAGCGACGACGACCGTTCCTGCCGTTCCGGCGCGCGACCGCACCACCTGGGCGGAACTCTTCTTCGACCTGGTCCTCGCGTTCGGCGTGGGCCAGGTCGCCCACCCGGTGGCCGTGCACCCGAGCTGGCCGGTACTGGGGGAGTGCCTGCTCGTACTGGTCCCGCTCTGGTGGGCCTGGGTGGACGTGGTCATGGCGATGAACGCCGTGCTGGAGACCAACCTGCAACGGGTGTTCCTGCTGCTGACCGCCCTCGCCGTCTACGGCATGGCGGTGGCCGCCCCGCTCGCCCTGGCCGACCGGGAGGCGGCCCTGCTGTACTCCGGAAGCTATCTCGCCCTGCGCCTGCTGATCGGGGAGGCGATCCGCAAGGAGTGCGCCCTCTACACCATCCACCCCTACCGGGCCGGACTCGCCTTCGCCCTGGTCCTGTTCGCCTGCGCCACCGTGCCGGCGCCGTGGCGCGAGGTCTGCTGGGCCTTCGCCGTCGTCGCCGAGATCGCCGCGCCCGTCGTACTCAGCGGCCATCTGCGCCAGTTGGCGTTCGGCGTCAACCATCTGCCCGAGCGCTTCGGCCTGTTCGTCATGATCGCCCTCGGGGAGAACGTCTTCGCCGTGGGCGCCGGGGCCGCCACCGGCCCGTTCGCCCCGGTCGAACTGATCGCCCTCGTCCTCGCCTTCCTGGTCGGCTGCGCCCTGTGGTGGCTCTACTTCCACCTGGTGGCCTCGGCCGTCGCGCACGCCCTGCGCACCCATCCGACCCCGTCCGTCGTCGTCCGTGACGTGCTCAGCTACGGCCATCTGGTGCTGGTCGTCGGCCTGTTGCTGGTCTCCGTCGGCGCCACCCGCACCGTGCGCGCCCCCCTGCACATCCCGGACGCGCTGAGCGCCGCCCTGCTGCCGTCCGGCGCCGCCCTCTTCATGCTCGCGTTCTGCTACACCCGGCGCCGCATGTTCGGCGCCGCGTCCGCCACCCGGTTCTACTGCGGCCTCGCCCTGCTCGCCCTCGCGCTGCCGGTGTGGCGGCTGCCGGGCGTGGCCACGCTCGCCGTCACCACCGTGCTGCTCCTGCTGGTCAACGCGGTCGAGCACTGGCTGATCAGCTCCGGGCGGCAGGTGCCGCTGGTGCTGCGGAACCGGGCGTTCGGGACGGCCTGACGACGGCCCGACGACGGCCCGACGACGACCTGACGTAGTAGGCCGACGGACCTGGGGCAGTGCCGGACGCCCTTCCGGGGCGGCCTCGGCGGGACGCGGAGCGTTCCTAGGTTCGCAGTATGGAACTTTCCGGCTCCCGCCTTTCCGGCACCGATGACGAAGAGGAAGAGGAGGTGGCTTGATGCCGTCCCGCAACGCCTTACCCGCCCTGCTCTCCCTGTCGCTCGGCTACTTCAGCCTCGGGACGATCTCGCTGGCGGTCGTCGGCCTGAACGGCCCGATCGGCGACGACCTGCACGTCCAGCCGGCCACGGTGGGCATCCTGGTCACCGTCTTCGCGCTGACCTTCGCGGTCTGCGCGCCCACCGCCCCCATCCTGCTGCGCCGGTGGAACCGCAAGCGGGTGCTGCTCGTGGGCATCGGCCTGCTCACCGTCGGCGCGGCCCTCGGCGCCGTCGCGCCCAACTACGGCTTCCTCACGGTCACGCGGGTGCTCGGCGCGATGGGGGCCGCGGTCTTCGGTCCCGGCGCCTCGGCGGCCGGTGCGCTGATCGTGCCGCCCGAGCGCCGGCAGCGGGCCCTGGCCACGGTGTTCGGCGGCATGACGGCCGCCGCGGTGCTCGGCGTGCCGCTGGCCTCGTTCCTCGGCGGCACGCTGGGCTGGCGGCCGGCCCTGCTCGGCGTGGCCGCGCTGTCGGCGCTCGCCTTCGTGACGGTGCTGGTGTTCGTCCCCGAGATCCCGGCCGGCGAACCCCCGACGGTCGGCGCCTACCGCGAGGCGATGCGCACGCCGGCCACGGCCGCCACGGTCACCACGACCCTGCTGTTCATGGCCGCCCAGTTCACCGTCTACGGCATCGCGGGCGCCTATCTGAAGGACCGCTTCGGCGCCTCCTCCGGGCTGATCTCGCTGACGCTGCTCGCCTTCGGCGTCATCGGGGTGGCGGGCAACGCGTTCGCGCCGCGGATCGCCGAGCGGCTCGGCGGCGGGCGCACGGTGAGCGTCGCCGTGCTCGGCCTCGCGCTGGGGTTCGCGCTGCTGCTGGTCGCTCCGCACTCCGCGCCCGGGGTGGTCTTCTTCGCGTTCTGGGCGTTCTTCAGCCAGATGTACCAGGCGCCGCAGCAGGCCCGGCTGGTGGAGCTGGTGCCGTTGCAGCCGGGGCTGATCCTCGCGATGAACGCCGCGGCGCTGTACCTGGGGATGAGCCTCGGCAGCTTCATCGGCAGCTCCCTGCTGCCGGACCTGGGCGCCGGGCCCATTCCGTGGGCGGCCCTGGGTGTCCTCGTGCTGGCCGGGCTGGCCCACTTGTCCTCGGTCCGGCAGGTCGCCTCGGCGGCGGTCGGCGCGGATCGGTCTGCGACCAGCCCCGTCCACACCAGCTGAGCGCACAGCTGAAAGGGCCGAGATGCCTTGTCGGTCGGCCGCGGCGCCGTCGTGGCTGGTCGCGCAGTTCCTCCCCCAGCCTTCGGCCGGGGGTACCCCCAGCGCCCCTTCGGGGCGTTGTCCCTCAAGTCAGTTCAAGGAGAACCCTATGAGCAGCCACCAGGTGAACTTCGTTCGGGAGTACATCGAGACCGTCTGGAACCAGGGGCGGACCGAGCTGGCCGACAAGTACCTGGCCGAGGACCTCATCCAGCACAACCCGAACCTGCCCGACGGGCGGGCCCCGCTGGTCGAGTTCGTCGACGGCTTCCACAAGCAGTACCCGCGGGCCCGGTTCGAGATCCGGCGCGCGGCCGGCTCGGGAGACCTGGTCTTCCTGCACACCCGCTTCCGCGGCGACCCCGACGACCGCGGCATGGTCGTCGTGGAGGTCTTCCGGATCGACGAGGGACTGATCGTCGAGCACTGGGACGTCCGCGACGAGATCCCCGAGACCACCGTCAGCGGACACGAGGTCGTCTGACCGCCCCGTCCGCGGCTCCCCCCCCTGCCGCCCGGGAGGCTCCGCGCCTCCCGGGCGGCGGCCTTTTCCGCCCCTGAAACGCCCGAGAACCAGGAGACACCTGTGACACGACAGCAGCAGCCAGACCGGCGGCCGGCCGCCGGACTCACCCGCCGCGGACTCCTCGGCACGGCCGCCGCCGCCGGGGCCGGCGCGGCCCTCCTACCGGCCCCCGCCCACGCCGCGGAGGAAGCGGCCGGCGCCCCCGCCGCGGTCACCGTCGACGCCTCCGACGCCCGCTATCTCGACCTCACCTCCCGCGGCTACAACGCGAGATTCACCGCCGCCCCCGACTCCGTGCGGCTCGTGCACAGCACCGACCAGGTGGTGGCCGTCGTCCAGGAGGCCGTGCGGGACGGCAGACGCATCGGGGTGCGCGGCGGCGGCCACTGCCTGGACGGGCTCGTCGACGACCCGGACGTACGGATACTCGTCGACATGTCCGAGATGGACGACGTGCGCTACGACCCGGCGCGCCGGGCCTTCCGCGTCGAGGGCGGGGCCACGCTCGGGCATGTCTACCGGACGCTGTACCTGGAGTGGGGGGTGGCGCTGCCGGGCGGCACCTGTCCGACGGTCGGCGTCGGCGGGCACGTCAGCGGCGGCGGGTACGGGGCGATGTGCCGGCAGCACGGCGCCGTCGTGGACCACCTGTACGCCGTCGAGGTGGTGACCGTCGACGCCTCCGGCACCGCCCGCGCGGTGGTCGCCACCCGGGAGCCGGACGATCCGCACCGCGAGCTGTGGTGGGCGCACACCGGCGGGGGCGGCGGCACCTACGGCATCGTCACCCGCTACTGGTTCCGCTCCCCGGACGCCACCGGCACCGACCCCGCCACGCTGCTGCCCAGGCCCCCGAAGACGCTCCTGAAGTCCACGGTCAGCATCAAGTGGACCGACCTGACCGAGGCGGCCTTCACCGCGCTCATCGCGGACCACGGCACCTGGCACACCCGCAACAGCGTGGCCGGCTCCGCCTACGACAGCCTGCACAGCGTGCTCATCCTCTACAACCGGGTGCAGGGCGCGATCGTGCTCAACTCGCAGATCGACGGCACCCTTCCGGACGCCGCCGCGCTGCTGGACGCGTACGTCACGGCGGTGGCCGGCGGCATCGGGGCGCCGTACACCGAGGTCCGCTCCTCCTGGCCGTGGATGAAGACGACGCTCAAGGACCCCTACGACACCGGCCTGTACAACCGGACCAAGTCCAAGGGCGCCTATCTGCGCAGGGGCTGGTCCGCCGCTCAGGCCTCGACCCTCTACGGCTACCTCTCCGACGCCGGCTACGACGGTCACGCCGGCATCCTGCTCTACTCCTACGGCGGCAAGGTCAACACCGTCGCGTCCTCGGCCACCGCGCTGGCCCAGCGGGACTCGGTCCTGAAGGCCAACTTCACGACGTACTGGCCCGCCGCCGCGGACGACGACCGGCACGTGGCCTGGATGCGCGCCCTCTACCGCGACCTGTACGCGGCCACCGGCGGGGTGCCCGCGCCCGACGACACCAACGACGGCTCGTACATCAACTACCCGGACACCGACCTCGCCGACCCGGCCTGGAACACCTCGGGGGTGCCCTGGCAGAGCCTCTACTTCAAGGACAACCTCGCCCGGCTGCAGGCCGTGAAGGCGGCCTGGGACCCGCACAACGTCTTCCACCACCGGCTGTCCGTCACAGCCCCCTAGTCGAAAGGCAGATTCCAGGGATGGTTTCTCAGGCGCGGGCCCGGACGATGAGGGTCCCGATTGTCCGGTTGCCGGGGGGAGCGGCGAGCACGCGGGCGTCGACGTCCGCGTAGCCGTGCTCGTGCAGCAGGCGCGTCCACGCCTCCGGTTCGAAGTCCCAGCGCTTCACGACGAGCGGGTCCTCGTCGTCGCCGCGCGGAATGTACGACGCCTGACAGCCGTAGCAGCCGTCGACCGGGGGCCGCTGAGAGAACACCAGCCGGCCGCCCGGCCGCAGTCGCTCACGGATCGCGGGCAGCAGCCGCGCCGGATCGGTGAACCACAGGGCGCCGTACACCGAGTAGACGGCGTCGAAGCCTTCCTGGCCCAGGGCCAGGAAGCCCACGGCTTCCGCCTGGTGCAGCTCCAGCCCCGGCGTCGCCCCCCAGCGTTCCCGTGCGGCGGCCAGCTGCCGGGGCGAGACGTCCACCCCTACGGCCGTCATCCCGAGGCCGGCCAGGTGTGCCGCGTTGCCGCCCTTGCCGCAGCCGAGATCCAGCACGCGGCCGCCGGCCGGAAGCTCCAGCAGTTCGGCGCCAGGACCGTGGTCTTGGTACTGGGTCCAGTTGAACCAGGTGGTCTCGCCGCGCCCGTTCACCGGCCGTCGCTCGGGCCGCTGCCGCGAGTAGGTGTCCCAGGCGATCGATGTCTCTGTCACGTGGTGCTCCGCTCATATGGCCAGCCGCCCGGCTGTGACACCGGGCGGCTGGAGTCTTGCACGATCGGTGGTGCTACTTCAGCGCTTGCCACCGCTGTTGGGGCTGTCGGTGCAACCGTCGTAGCACTGGTTGCAGTCCGCCACGTCCGGCCACAGGTCCGGGTCGACGGTGTACCCGGCCGCCGCGATGGCGGCGACCGTCCGCTCCCGGGCGGCCTGCGGTCCGCCGGGTACCTGGTCGTCGTCGGCGGTCGGGACGTGGTGGACGAACCGGCCGACGACCTGTTCGCAGAACTGGGCGTAGTCGACGGTGTGAAGGATGAAGGCGTGCCAGCCGTAGTCGACCAGGTTGCTGGGTGCCAGCGACTGGCCGGGCTGTCGGCCGGACGCGGCGATGAACCCCGCGGCCTGGCCGACGATGCGGAGGGCGGTCTCCGGGCTGACCTCGGGGTGGTCGGCGACGATCCGACGGGTGAGCCGGTCGGCTACCTCAGGGGTGACGAGGAGCGTCGGGTCGGTGCCCACGGGACGTTCTAACGCGATGGTCACATTGTCCTCCTATTGTGGACGGGCATCCTCAGGTCAGAGGGTGCCGCGCCTTCCGCCGCTGGGAGTGGTGCGGCGGCGGAAGGGGCTTCAGGGGTTGGTGCTGTGACGGGCCAGCCGGATGAGCTGGGCGGGCTCGGGCGGCGTGCAGTCGTCGTCCCTCGCGTGGACGATCAGACGGACGTCGGCCCCGGACATGCGCGGCAGCCAGCGGACGATGGCCTTGTCGGTGTAGGCGCCGCAGGCCACACATATGCCCTCGGCCAGCTCGGGTTCGTTGTCCCACATGGGGCTCACCGGGATGCCGTCCCTGCATTGCAGCAGGGGCACTCGCAGGGCGGAAAGGCCAGGTTGATCACGGGCTCGTCCGCTGGGGGGAGCGTGCGTGATCCCAGGGGGGTGCGCTCCATGGTCCTGCTGTTGACCCGGTAGACGGTGATCGTCAGTCCGGGGTGGCCCGCGTTGCTGCCTGTATCCGTCACGGATTCAAGATGCTCCGGTCACAAGGAGTTGCGCGGCGTCAGTGCAGGCGTCATAACGGCGACATCGGGGGTGTCATTTCGGTGTCATTCCTTGCGCGTGAGGTCTACCGTGATCCGTATGGCCACACCGAACAGCGCACTGCGAGCGGCTCGTATGGGGCTGCTCATGTCACAGGACGACTTCGCCCGCGCCATCCGCGATGCAGGCACCCGTGCCGGGCAGCCCAACGACGCCAACAAGCGCCTCGTACAGCGCTGGGAATCCGGCGTCACCATCGCCCCTCGCCCCGTCTACGCCCGAGCCCTTGAGGTCGTCACCGGCCTGCCCATCGAGTCGCTCGGCTTCACCGCCGTACCCCAGGCCCGCGTCTCCGAGGACGGGCAGGGCGGACACGACATGGAGCCAGAGGTCCCCGTAGCCACTCATTCGGCCGCGGCCCCGCAGAGCGAGCCTCACGCAGCACACCGGAACTACTCCGGGGTCTGGCTGTCGCGGTACGAGTACTTCAGCTCCGGCCGGGATGCCGCGTTCACCGGACTGCACTACGTCGTCCTCCTCCAGCACGGCAACCGGCTGACCGCACGCTCACTGCCGAACGGCTCGTCGAACCCGAACTCTCCGCTGACGATGGACCTGGAGATCGACGGCCACATTGCCACCGGAACGTGGACCGAGCAGACCGCGACCGATGGCTACTACCGCGGTGCCCACTACCACGGTGCGATCCAGTTGCTCGTTGAGCCGACCGGCCGCCGTATGACGGGCAAGTGGGTGGGCTTCGGCAAGGAGTTCGACGTGAACACCGGACCGTGGGAGCTGGTGTTCCAGGACGCGTCGACGACGAAGGCAACGCTCGCCGCATACGACCGGCCGCCGGAGGCCTGACCCCGAATGCACGAAAGCGGCCCTGCTCTCCCGAAGGAGGGCAGGGCCGCGGGTGTTTGGTCAGGCGGCGATCTGACGGTTCGCCATCACAAGTTCCACCTCTACCAGGTTGCGCCACTGAGGCAGCGACAGGTGGAGTCCGTCCTCGGCGATGTCCTCGGCCCGGAGGCAGAGCCGACCGACGAGCCGGTCCAGTTTCCGGAGCTCCAGCCCGGTCAGGTAGTTCTTGGCGACCTTGCGGGCCGCGCTCTTCAGGCTCGGCTCCGGCCTGCCCTCTTCGATGCCCGGCCAGGTCTGGAGGGTGCGCGCGTGCCTGATCTCGACGGCGGTCATGCCGACGACGTGGACGTAGAGCTTGTTCTGCATGGCGGCGAAGAACATGCGGGTGGTCTTGCTGCTGGGCTCGTAGTCGGGGGCGTTGTCGCGCATCATGTCGCGGAAGATCTGGTAGTCGACCATCCGCCGGGCGCGAGCCAGAGCGGTACGCCGTACCTCCAGCTCGGTCAGCGCGCCGAGTTCGGCCTCGCGGGTCCTGACGGCGAAGTAGACGCGCGCCTGGGCGACGGCATTCTTGGTGTCGTCGCCAGCCATCGCGACGAGGTAGGCGCCGAAGCGGGTGAGACGGAAGTCCGCGACTTCGCGTTCGGCTCCGGACCCGATCGGAACCATCTTTCCCATCCGGGAAAAATGGTTCTGAGCTGCGGCTTCGCCCTGGACGATGGACAGGGATGTCTTGGCCTTCTCGATGACGGGCTCGAACTTCACCCACTGCGGGTAGTCCATGAGCGGCTGCATCTCGCGCCCGAGCCAGTACTCGCGCCCGTAGGCGTCCAGGTGGCGGATTCTGTCGAACGGACTCGCACCCCCAGTCTTCCAGCGCCGCGTCCATCAATCGCTGCGCCGCCGCGGCTACGGCCTTGTCCTTCACCATGCCCAGCGGCAGTCCTACAGCCGACACACGGGTCATGTGCGTGGTCAGCTCGACAGCTTCAGTGAGGGTGCCTCGGTCCCAGGCGTCTACAACTCGCACGGCTGGAGCCGCTGCTGCTGCAGCGGCCTCCCGTGTGCTGCCCCGGGCATTCCACGCCGACCAGAACTCCACGCCTGCCATCGCCAAGGTGCGGAACTTGGCACGTCGGCTCAGGTGGGCCTCGCGGTAGATCCTGCGCGCCCGCTCCAGGTCCATCACCTCGACGACAAGCTGCTGCATCAGCGCCAGTTGGCGTGCCCGTTCGGCCCTCTTGTCGGAACTGCGCTGCTGGAAGTACGACAGGCAGAAGCCTATGAAGATCCCCAACGGCCCTGCGATCAAACCGTTGACCACTACTTCTCTCATGCGCACGGCATTCTGCCCCACGAACGCCAAAGCGGCCCCGCTCTCCCAAACGGAGAGGGGACATGGACGAGCCCCCGCTTCGCTGCGGTGAGGCGGGGGCTCGTGCCGTGCGGGCCGGATCAGCCGAAGCTGGCCGGGAACGCCACTCCGGTCAGGGACTCGCTCAGCCTGCGCAGCTGGGCGCGGGCGCTCTCGTCGTAGGCCTGGGCGCCCGCCCGGGCCCGCGTGGAGCGGTTGAAGTAGACGCCCGAGACGTCGTCCAGGGCCGGGTCGGTGATCAGCCGCAGGGTGTTGCGCATGCCGTCCGCGACCGTGCTCTGCGGGGTGAACAGGTTCACCACCATCTTGGTCGGCATGTACGACGCCGGGTGCAGCGCGTTGGCCGTCACTCCGGTGCCCGCCAGCCGCTCGGCCAGGTCGAAGGTGAGCGAGATCTGGGCGAGCTTCGCCTGGCAGTAGGCCTGCACGCCGTCCCAGTTGCGCTCCAGCATCACGTCCCGGAAGTTGATCGGGGCCTGGCCCGCGGAGCTGACGTTGATGATGCGGGCCGGTGCCGAGGACACCAGCAGCGGGGCGAGCCGGCAGCTGAGGATGTAGGCCGCCAGGTAGTCGACCTGGAAGGTGAGCTCCAGCCCGTCCTGGCTCTCCTGGCGGGCCAGCTCGACCCCGATGCCCGCGTTGTTCACCAGCACGTCCAGCCGGTCGTACGTGGTGAGGATCCGCTCGGCGAGCTTGCCGATGTCCTCCAGCGAGGAGAAGTCGGCCAGCTCGTAGCTCAGCCGGCCGGTGGCGCCGGCCGCGCGCAGCTCGGCCAGCAGGTCCGCGCCCTTGGCCGCGCTGCGGCCGTGCAGGATCAGCGACGCGCCCTGCGCGGCGAGTTCACGGGCGACCGCGCGGCCGAGACCGTCGGTCGCGCCGGTGATGAGAATGGTCTGCTCGGGAACGGCCTTCATAGTGGGGAACTCTCCTGTCAGGCGTACGTTGCCAGTTCTTCGGTGGACTGGTCGGTGTACCCCTGGCTGACCTCCACCACGATGCCGTCCGGGTCGGAGACCCAGACCGTCTTCCAGCCGGGGATGAACTCGTCGAACGTCAGCGGCCCGAGCGTCGGCTCGAACTCGCCCTGGGCCGCGGCGAGGAAAGCGTCCACGTCGTCGACCTGGAAGGCCAGATGGCGGGCGGTGCCGGGGCTGGCCGGGCCGTCCTTCGCGGCCGGGAAGAGCGGGTCCGCGTCGGTCGCGAACAGCTCCAGGTACACGGGGCCGTTGCGCAGGAACACCACGCGGACGCCGTCGGCCTCCACCACCCGGGCCCGGCTAAAGCCGAAGAGCCGGGTGTAGAAGTCCTCGGTGGCCTTCTGGTCACGGCAGTTGAGGCCCACGTGCGACCAGCGCAGGCCCTGCGGGGCGGCGGTCGTCATGGCCGTCACTTCCCGGTGACCGGGGCGAACGGCACGGTGTCGTGGACGTTCGTCATGTAGGTGATCAGCCCGCCCCGGACCCGGAAGTAGTTGCACACCGCGGCCTCGACCGCGATGCCGTCCGGGGTGCGGGCGGTGATGTCGGAGACCACCGCGGCCTGCTCGCCGTCCACGACCACGAGGCGGGGGACGTTGGCGAAGGAGGCGTACATCTGCGGGAAGCCCTTCATCATCTCGCGGAGCGTCTCGCGTCCCTCGACGTGCCCGGCCAGCTGCTCGTCCATGGTCTGGTCGATCGCGAACAGGTCGCACCAGGCGTCCCAGTCGCCCTCGTTGGCCAGCCGGTAGTACGTGTCGACCACTTCTCGGGTGCTCATTGCGCCCGTCCTTCCTGCGTGCCTGTGATGGGGGTCAGGGGAGGTCCACGCCGAGCTGGCGCATCAGGCCCGTGGTGTCGGCCTGCACCCAGCGCTCGACGACCTTGCCGTCCTCCAGGCGGTAGACCTCCAGGCTGGTCCAGGACACCTCCTTGCCGGTCGGCTCCTTGCCGAAGAACGGCGCGATGTGCCGGCCGTGGAAGGTGATGTGCATGATCACCTTGTCCGGGGCGGCCGGGTACAGGGCGTCGAGGTGCACGGTGAAGTCCAGCGCGTCGTGCGCGGCCTTGATGATCCCCTTGAGCTCGTCGAGGCTCTCGACGCTCCAGGCCGGGTTGTTGTCCTTGAACGTCGGCCCGAACATCTCGTCGAGGTCGTCGTAGCGGCGCTCGTTGACCGCGTCGCTGACCTGCCGTACGACGGTGTAGTTCAGGTCGTCCGAGGACAGCTGGGCGCGCAGGCCGAGCAGGTCGTCCTGGGCCCAGCGCTCGGCGAACAGGCCGTTCTCGGCCCGCCAGATCTCGGTGGTGGACCACTCGACCTTGCGGCCGGTGGCCGGGAAGCCGAGCACGTCGCCGAGGTGGGTGCCGGTGAGCTTCACCCGGGTGACGAGCCGGTCCTCGCCGAGCGGCACCCCCTCCTCCAGCTCGCCCTTGAGGTCGAGCGACTCGTGGGCGCCGCGCACCGCGTCCAGGTAGGTGTCGATGCCGGTGATGTCGAAGCCGGGGTGGTGGTCGGTGAAGTCCGGGCTGAGGACGGCGCGGACCCCCTGCAGGTCGCCGGCGTTCAGCGCGTCGAGGAAGCGCCCGTAGAGCTTCTGGATCTCCTGCTGGTCACGGGTGGACATGCTGCATCCCCTCGTTGGTTCGGGCGGCGGTCGGAAGCGGCTCGGAGGTGCCGAGGGCGAACGCCGCCGCGCGCTCGCCGATCATGACGCTGGGTGCGTGGGTGTTGCCGGCCACGATGGACGGCATCACGGAGGCGTCCGCGACCCGGAGGCCCTGGATGCCGTGGACGCGCAGCTCGGGGTCGGTGACGGCGTCCGGTCCTGTGCCCATCCGGCAGGTGCCGGCCGGGTGCCACAGGGTGGTCGCGTTGGCGGCGACGTAGGCGCGCAGCTCGGCAGGCGTCGTGACGTCCTTGCCGGGGCCCAGTTCGTCGCCGCGGAAGGCGTCGAAGGCCCGGGTGGCGGCCAGTTCGCGGGCCAGCTCGACCCCGTACACCAGGACGTCCAGGTCGGCCGCCGAGGTGAGGTAGCCGGCGCTGATCACCGCGTTGGACTCGGGGTCGGCGTCGCGCAGCCGGACCCGGCCCCGGCTGTGCGGGAGCACGGCGATCGGGGCGAAGGTGAGGCCGGGGCCCTCCCACTGGTCGGCGGGCGCACCGGCGGGCAGGAACTTGACCGGGCCGAAGGTGAACTGCAGGTCGGGCGGCCCGTCCGGGTCGGCCGCCGGGGTGTGGGTGAACAGCCCGGCCTCGGAGAGCAGCGCGCCGGGCGGGTGCTCCTGGAGGGACTGGTAGCAGACCGGGGTGAAGAGGTGGTCCTGGAGCCCGGCGCCCACGCCCGGCAGGTCGCGTACGCAGTGGATGCCGTGCGCCCTGAGGTGGTCGGCCGGGCCGATCCCGGACAGCATCAGGAGCTTCGGCGACTCGAACGCGCCCGCGGACACGATGACCTCGCGTTCGGCGCGGAGCTGTGCCGGGGCGCCGTCGCGGACGTACTCGACACCGGTGACGCGGTCCCCGTCGAGCAGCAGCCGGGTGGTGCGGGCGCCGGTCAGCACGGTCAGGTTGGGCCGGTCGAGGGCCGGGCGCAGATAGGCGTCGGCGGCGCTGCACCGCCCTCCCGCGTCGTCGCGGTTGGTCTGGTACAGGAAGCCGAACCCGTCCTGCCGGGCGCCGTTGTAGTCGCCGTCGCTCGCGGCGTCGTGGCCGAGTTCACCGGCCGCCGCCACGAAGGCGGACGCCAGCGGGGACGGGTGGTCCAGCTGCCGTACCCGGACCGGGCCGTCGGCCCCGCGCAGCTCCGAGCCGCCGCCGGAGTAGCTCTCGGCGCGCCGGAAGTACGGCAGGACCTCGTCGTACGACCAGCCGCTCGCGCCCTCGGCGACCCAGCGGTCGTAGTCGTGGCGGCTGCCGCGCACCCACATCAGGGCGTTGACGGAGCTGCACCCGCCGAGGACCTTGCCGCGGGCCACCGGGATCCGGCGGCCGTCCATGCCGGCCTCGGGCTCGGTTTCGTAGCCCCAGTCGATCTCGCCGCGCCAGTCGGCGGTGAGCAGGGAGAGGACCGAGGCGGCGTCGGCGTGGTGGATCTCGGGACGTTCGTCCGGCCCGCCGGCCTCCAGCAGGATCACGGTCACGGACGGGTCCGCGCTGAGCCGGGCGGCGACGGCGCAGCCGGCGGAACCCGCGCCGACCACCACGTAGTCGGCGCCCAGTGGCACCGGGGGAGTCGCATTCGACGGCATGACAGCCTCCAAACGGTGACGGGGTCAGAGGGCGGCCGGCTCGCCGACCTGGTAGTCGACGATCACCGGGGCGGCGCCCGGCGCGGGGCGTTCGAGCTGCCACTGCTGGTTGATCCGGAACGAGGACACGGTGCCGTCGGCGGTCGACTTCGCCGTCCACACGACGGTCAGGTCGATGCCGATCCGGGCTCCGGTCTCCTGGTGGACGAGCTTCTCCACGGTGTGGTCCTGCTCGCTGTAGGCCTCACCGACGGCCGCGTACCAGTCGAGGAAGTCCGCGTGGCTGTGCAGGGTCCGCTCCGGGAAGGCCATCTCCAGGCCCTCGTCGGCGACGTGGGGCAGCAGCTCCGCGACCGGGGCGTGCACGTTGAGCAGGCCGAACCAGCGCTGCACGAACTCCTCGATCTCCCGGTCGGAGCCGGTCTGTTCGGTGGACATGGATGTCTCCGCTCATCGGGGTCCCGCCCCCGGGAAACCGGGAGCGATACGCGTCCGATGACCCCACAGCCGGGGCGCACCGTGCGCCGTGCGCCGCACCTCCGGCCGCACTGTGCGAAGTCGCAGCTCAGGCTCGGGCAACTCGCCTGCCGGGTCGGCCGTACCGCCCGGTAGCGACCGGCCCGCAGGCGTTGGCCACAACATGCCGTAGTGCATTCGGCCACTTGGGCATGTGCCCTGAGCACGGGCGACGGAGATGGTCCGGACGAAGTGCCCCGCCGTAGACAGGAATCCGCCACTTGGCACCGTCCCGCCGATCCGGGAGGAATCCCATGAGCAGGCGCATCCTCGTCGTCCTGTCCGAACACGGCTACTGGGGCGAGGAGTTGATCGGCCCCCTGGAGACCTTCGACCAGGCCGGCTACCACCTCACCTTCGCCACCCCCACCGGCAAGCGGCCCAACGCGCTGCCGCCGAGCATGGACCCCGAGTACGTCGACCCGCCGCTCGGCCGGTCCGTCACCACGCCCGAGATGGCGGCGAAGGTGAGGGCCGTCGAGGAGTCGGACCGGCTCGACAACCCCCTCGACCTCGCGTCCTGGCTGCCCGACCGGCCCTACCGCTCCCGGCCGTACTTCCTGCGCGACTGGGAGGCCTACCACAGCCGCCTGGAGCAGATCCGCCGGCAGATCGCCGACCGCTACGACGCGCTGCTGATCGTCGGCGGCAGCGGACCCATCGTGGACCTCGCCAACAACTGGCGGGTGCACGACCTGATCCTCGCCTTCCGCGCCCTGGACCGGCCGATCGCCGCCGAGTGCTACGGCGTCGCCTGCCTGGCCTTCGCCCGCGACCAGGAGACCCGCGAGTCCATCATCCGCGGCAAGCACGTCACCGGGCACTGCATCGAGTACGACTACAAGGACGGCACCGGCTTCCTCGGCACCGACTTCGTGATGGGCCCGCCGCCGTACCCGCTGGAGTACATCCTGCGCGACGCCACCGCGCCCGGCGGCGCCTACCACGGCAACTTCGGCAAGGAGACCTCGGTCATCGTCGACTACCCGTTCATCACGGGCCGTTCGACCCCGGACTCCTACCTGACCGGCCAGAAGACCGTCGAGGTCCTCGAACAGGGCCTGCGCCAGTGGGGGTTCAGGACCTCCTGACGTCCTGACATCCGTCCCGCGAAAGGTCCGAGAGGTGACCAGCATGGACAGCAGGCCCGCGCGCGTCGCGCTCCTGGAGCAACTGGAGGCCGAAGGCGTCCGGTACATGTTCGGCAACCCCGGCACGGTCGAGCAGGGGTTCCTCGACGAACTGCGCTCCTTCCCCTCGATCCAGTACATCCTGGCCCTGCAGGAGGCCACGGCCGTCGGCATGGCGGACGGCCACGCCCGCGCCACCCGCACCCCGGCGGTCCTGCAACTGCACTCCGGGGTCGGCCTCGGCAACGGCATCGGCATGCTCTACCAGGCCATGCGCGGCCACGCCCCGATCGTCACCCTGGTCGGCGAGGCCGGGCTGCGGTACGCCGGACTGGACGCCCAGATGGCGGCCGACCTGGTCGGCATGGCGGAGCCGGTCACCAAGTGGGCGACCCGGGTGCTCGACCCCGACTCCACGCTGCGCGTGCTGCGTCGCGCCTTCAAGGTGGCCGGAACCCCGCCGTACGGGCCGGTCCTGGTGGTGCTGCCGGCCGACGTGATGGACGCCGGCACCCGGGAACCCGTCGTCCCGGTCTCCTATCCGGACACCCGCAGCCGGCCCGCCCCGGACACCGTCGCCCGGGCCGCCGCGCTGCTCGCCGGGGCCCGCCGGCCGCTGATCGTGGCCGGCGACGGCGTGCACTTCGCGGGAGCCCAGGCCGAACTGGCGCGCCTCGCCGAGGTGTGGGGCGCCGACGTGTACGGCGCCGACTGGGCCGAGGTCAACCTCTCCGTGCAACACCCCGCCTATGCGGGCCAGTTGGGCCACATGTTCGGCGAGCAGAGCCGGCGGATCACCGGCGCCGCCGACGGCGTCCTGATCGTCGGCACCTACGCACTGCCCGAGGTGTTCCCGGCCCTGTACGACGTCTTCGCCGAGGGCACCCCGGTGGTCCACGTGGACCTGGACACCGACGCCATCGCGAAGAACTTCCCGGTCGACCTCGGCATCGTGGCCGACCCGAAGGCCACCCTCGGGCTGCTCGCCGACGCGCTGCACGGGGAGATGGGCGACGAGCGGCGGGCCGAGGCGGCCGAGCGGCTGCGGGTGCGGGCCGCCGAGCGGGCCGACGCCCTGGCCGGCGCCCGGGAACGGGACCTGGCCGACGGCGAGGCGCAGTCCGTGCCCACCGCCGCCTTCGCCAGGGAACTCGCGCGGCAACTCCCGCCGGACGCCCTGCTGTTCGACGAGGCGCTGACCGCGTCCCCGACGATCTTCCGCCACCTGCCGCCCACCGTGCCCGGCCAGTGGATGCAGACCCGGGGCGGCTCCCTCGGCGTCGGCCTCCCCGGCGCGCTCGGCGCCCAGCTCGCCCACCCCGACCGCACGGTGGTCGGGTTCACCGGCGACGGCGGCAGCATGTACACCTTCCAGGCCCTGTGGACGGCCGCCCGTTACGGCCTGCCCACCAAGTTCGTGATCTGCAACAACGGCAGCTACCGGCTGCTGGAGGACAACATCGAGGAGTACTGGCGGGAGACCGGCATACCGGCCCACGAACAGCCCGGCATGTTCGACCTCTCCCACCCGCCCATCGACTTCACGGGCCTCGCCCGCTCCCTCGGCGTGGCCGCCGTACGGGTGGAGAAGCCCGGCCAGGCCGAGGGCGCGGTGGCACAGGCCCTCGCCCACCACGGGCCGTTCCTCGTCGACCTGGTGACGGCCAAGGGAAAGGGGTGATTGCCGTGCGACTGAACGGACACAAGATCGCCGTCCTGATGGAGAGCGACTTCTACGAGCCCGAGATCCTCTACTACCGCTACCGCTTCCCCGAGGAGGGCGCCGAGGTCCACTTCCTGACCCGGCTGTGGGGCAACGAGGGGATGACCTTCCAGGGGCACGAGCACCGCATGCCCTTCGAGGTCACCGAGTCCTTCGAGGACCTCGACGAGTTCGCGCTGAAGGAGTACTCGGCGGTGATCGTCCCCTCCGGGATGGTCTCCGACCGCCTCCGCTACACCGACGACCCCGAACAGCTGCCGCCCGCCGCGCAGTTCCTGCGCCGCGCGTTCGCCGACCCGGCGATCGTCAAGGGCATCATCTGCCACGGCATGTGGCTCGCCGCGCCGGTCCCGGGCCTGATGCGCGGGCGGCGCGCGGTGGTGCACAACAACCTGCTGGGCGACCTGCGGAACATGGGCGGCGAGTACGTCGACCAGGACGTCGTCGTCCACGACGACCTGGTCACCGGCCGCACCGGCAACCACTGCCACGTCTTCGCCCGCACCATCATCGACCTGCTCGCCGACCGCCAGCCCGCCGAGCCCGCCCCGGCCGCCCAGGCCGGGCAGGGCTGACGGGACGCGAACGGGGAGAGGAGCGATCATCATGACACCGGTGACCGGGCGCATCCCGATCCTCGACGTCCGCCCCCGGGTGCGGGACGGGGAACTGCCCGCCAAGGCCGTGACCGGAGAGCACCTCGACATCACGGCCACCGTCTTCCGCGAGGGCCACGGCGTGATCGCCGCGGACGTGGTCCTGCGCGGCCCCGAGGGAGCCCCCGCCCAGCGGGTGCCGATGACCCTCGTCGATCCGGACGCCGACCGCTGGAGCGCCACCGTGGTGCCCGGCACCGAGGGCCTGTGGACCTTCCGGGTCGAGGCCTGGGCCGACCCCCTGGCCACCTGGCGCCGGGACGCCGAGCTGAAGACCGAGGCCGGCGTCGACACCGAACTCACCCTGCGCGAGGGCGTGCTGCTGCACGAACGGGCCGCACACGGCGAGAACGACATCACCGACTGGGGCCGGCGCGAGGAGGTCCGGGCCGCGATCGCCGCGCTCCGCGACACCCTGGCGCCGCCCTCGGCCCGGCTGGCGGCCGTCACCTCCCCCCGGGTGACGGCCGCCCTGGGCCGCTACGCACTGCGCGAACTGGTCACCGCCTCCCGGCCGTCGGCGCTGCGCGTGGAGCGGCGGCGGGCCCTGGTCGGCTCCTGGTACGAGCTGTTCCCGCGCTCGGAGGGAGCCGTGGCGGAGTCGGGCGCGCCGCCGGTGAGCGGCACCCTGCGGACCGCCGCCGGGCGGCTGCCCGCCGTCGCGGCGATGGGCTTCGACGTGGTGTACCTGCCGCCCGTCCACCCCATCGGCGCCACCCACCGCAAGGGCCCCGACAACGTTCTCGTCGCCGGCCCGGACGACGTCGGCTCGCCCTGGGCCATCGGCTCCTGGCAGGGCGGCCACGACGCCGTCCACCCCGACCTCGGCACCGTGGACGACTTCCGGTACTTCGTCGCCACCGCCCGCGGCTTGGGCCTGGAGGTGGCCATCGACTTCGCCCTGCAGTGCTCCCCGGACCACCCCTGGGTGTCCGGGCACCCCGAGTGGTTCCACCACCGGGTGGACGGCTCGGTCGCCTACGCCGAGAACCCGCCGAAGACCTACGAGGACATCCACCCCCTCGACTTCGACACCGACTTCGAGGGCCTGTACGCCGAGGCGCTGCGCGTCCTGCGGCACTGGATGGCGCAGGGCGTCCGGATCTTCCGCGTCGACAACCCGCACACCAAGCCGGTGCACTTCTGGGAGCGGCTGATCGCCGAGGTCAACGCCGCCGACCCGGACGTGGTGTTCCTGGCCGAGGCGTTCACCCGGCGGGCCATGGTGCACGCCCTGGCCCAGGCCGGGTTCCAGCAGTCGTACACCTACTTCACCTGGAAGAACACCAAGCAGGAGCTGACCGAGTACCTGCCCGAACTCACCCGGGACAGCGCGGACTTCCTGCGGCCCAACCTGTTCGTGAACACCCCGGACATCCTGCACGCCTACCTCCAGCACGGCGGCCGGGCCGCCTTCGAGGTCCGGGCCGTGCTGGCGGCGACCGCCGCGCCCAGCTGGGGGGTGTACGCCGGGTTCGAGCTGTGCGAGAACACCCCGCTCGCCGAGGGCACCGAGGACTACCTCGCCTCGGAGAAGTACCAGCTGCGGCCCCGGGACTGGGCGCGCGCCGAGGCCGAGGGGCGGACCATCGCCCCGCTGATCACCGAGCTCAACCGGATCCGCCGGACCCGCCCGGCCCTCCAGGAACTGCGCAACCTGCGGCTCCAGCACACCGACAACGACCAGGTCCTCGCCTACTCCAAACACGTGGACCTGCCCCGGGGCGGCACCGACGTGGTGCTGGTCGTCGTCAACCTGGATCCGCACCGGGCCCAGGAGGCGACCGTGACCTGCGACCTGGCGGCCCTCGGCCTGCCCGGCGACGGCACGCTCAAGCTCCGCGACGAACTCACCGGAGCCGCCTACGCCTGGGGCGAGTCCACCTACGTGCGCCTCGACCCGGCCCACCAGGTCGCGCACGTACTGACGACCGAGGAGGCGTCATGAGGACGGAGACGAGGACGGGGACGAGGGCGGAGACGAGGGCGGAGATCCTGCAGCCGCTGCTGCCCGCGCTCGGGCCGTGGATGGCGGGCCGGCGCTGGTTCGACGCGCGCTACGCCGGGGCCCCGCTGACCGCCGAGGCGGCAGCGGTGGTCGGCGACGAACCCCCGCTGCTGCTGCACGCCGTGGTCTCGGCGGACGGCGAGGCCGGACCGCTGCGCTGCCAGCTCCTGCTGGGCCTGCGCCCGGAGCTGCCGGACCGGCTGGCACCCGCCGCGATCGCCACCGTGCCGGCCGGCCCGTGGCAGGGCTGGCGGGTCTACGACGCACTGGCCGACGGCACCCTGCTCGCCCTGCTGCTGCGCACCCTGGCGGGCGGCGGCGCACCCCAGGGGCCGCGCCTGGAGCGCAGCTCCCGCTATCCGCTGCCCGTCGGCCTGGTGCCCCGGCCGCTCCAGGTGGAGCAGAGCAACACCTCGGTGGCCTACGGCGACCGGGTCCTGCTGAAGATCTTCCGCCGCCCGGAGCCGGCACCGCACACCGAGGTCGAGGCGCTGCGGGCGCTCACCCGCCAGGAGTGCGCCCGCACGCCCCACCTCTACGGGGCGGTGCACAGCGACGCCCCCGGCGCGGAGGGCCTGGTGCTCGGCCTCGTCGAGGAGTTCCTGCCGGACGCCCGGGACGGCTGGGAGGAGGCGCTGTGGCAGGCCACCGACTCCGTGGCCGGCCGCGGCTCGGCCGGCGGGGGCTTCACCGCGGACGCATCCGCCCTGGGCCGGGCCGTCGCCGACGTGCACGGCGCGCTGGGCGAGGCGTTCGGCCGGACCCGGCTGACCGTGGCGGACGTGGCCGAGGAGGCGGCGCGGATGACCATGCGCCTCAAGGAGGCCGCCGAGGAGGTCCCGGCCCTCGCCCGCTACACCGCACGGCTCGGCGCCCTCTTCGACGACTGCGCCCGGGTGGCCGGGCGCGGCTGTCCCCTCTACGTCCAGCGCACCCACGGCGACCTGCACCTGGGGCAGGCGCTGCGGGCCCACGACGGCTGGCGGATCGTGGACTTCGAGGGCGAGCCGGCCCGGTCCGCCGCCGAACGCGCCCGCCCGCAGCCGGTGCTGAAGGACGTCGCCGGCATGCTGCGCTCCTTCGACTACGCGGCCCGCACCGGGCTCACCGCCGTCGAGGCGGGCGAGCCGGCGGAGACCTCGCCCGCGGTACGGCTGCGCCGGCGCCGGCGCGCGTCCGCGTGGGCGGTGCGCAACCGGCGGGCGTTCGTCGCCGGGTACGCGGCCGCCGGGCACGAGGACCCGGACTGCCACCCCGTGCTGCTCCGGGCGTTCGAGGCGGACAAGGCCGTCTACGAGGCGGTGTACGAGTCGCGGCTGCGCCCCGACCGGCTGCCGGTCCCGCTCGCCGCGGTGCACCGGCTGGCCGGCGCGGCCCGCTGACGGCCGCATGCCCGGGTCCGCCGCACCGGCATCGGACGGGCAGCGGGCGCACTACGCGGACGCGGCGTCTGACGCGGCGTCTGACTCGGCGTCGAAACCGACGCCCGCCCGGGCGCCCGCCCCGGCGTCCGACCGGCCGTCCGCCCCGGCGTCCGGCCGGCCGTCCGACCCGGCGTCCGACCGGCCGTCCGACCCGGTGTCCGGCCGGATGTCCGACCCGGCGTCCGGCCGGATGTCCGACCCGGCGTCCGACCCGGTGTCCGGCCGGGCGTCCGACTCAATGCCCGACTCGGCGTCCGAACCGGCGTCGAACCGCGTCGAATCCGGCGGTGAAAGGACCGGAACCGGTACAGGGAAATCGGTGCTCGACGGACTTCCGTTTCGCTTTGTCGTGCGGGTATTTCACGGCGGTTCCGGGAGGGGAATTCGGGTGGTTCGGGGAACCGGATGCGGCGGGTCAGGACCGGCCCTGCTCGGTGAAGGACGTGCTCGGGTCGCGGTTCGGGGCCAGGCCGGCCGACGACAGCGCCTGGTCGTACGCCTGCAGGGCGGCGGTGCCGTTGCCCTGGCGGCGCCACAGGTCGCCCACGTAACGCCAGTTGAGCGCGGTCTGGTGGGACGGCGGGAACTGGCGCAGCTGCCGGGTGGCGGCCTGCAGGCACTGGGCCGCCTGCTCGTGGTCGCCGCGCAGCAGATGGATCTCGGCGAGCGTGGCACGCGCGCCGACCGCCTGGATGCGGGACTCCGGGCCGGTGAGGCCGAGGGCCCGCTCCGCGTGGGCCGCGGCCTCGTCCCAGTTGCCGAGCATCGCGTCCGCGTCGGCCAGGCCGATCTCGCACTGGGCGAGCTCGGGGGCGTTGCCGACCTCCGCCAGCAGCTGCTGAGCCTCTTCCAGCAGCTGTTTGGCGCGCGCCGGTTCGGGCTGGTCGACCTGGAGGAGGAGCGAGCCGCAGTTCATCTTGAGCATGGCGACATGACGGATGTTGTCGTCCTCGGACATCAGCGCCAGCGCCCGCTCCACCAGGGCCAGCGCCTCGTTCAGCTGGCCGCGGGAGCGGGCCACGAGCCCCGCGTTCCAGAAGACGGCACCCCGCGCGGCCCGTGCCCCCTGCTTCTCGGCGGCGTCCAGGAGCCGGACACCGAGGAGCTGGGCGCGGGTGAGGTCGCCCCGCATGTGGTACGACGTCATGAGCGTGGCGCCGAGCTGGACGTGGTCGACCGTGACGTCCAGGCCGAGGGCGTCGAGCCGGGACATGGCCCGCTCGCCGATCTCGACGCTCGTCGTGATGTCGCCGGCGTTGCGGTAGCAGCGGCACAGGGCGACCGACACCGTGCACCAGTCGGCGGAACCGGGCGGCAGTTCGGGGTCGCGCTGGAGGTCTTCGAGGAGGGTGATGGCGGCCTCGATCCGGTCCAGCTTCTCCAGGGCGGAGGCCTGCGCGATGCGCGCGCGCCGGGTCATCGACGGGTCCAGCAGGGACGGCTTCGCCAGGAGGTCGCTCAGGGTCTGGAGCGCCTCGCCGTTGCTGCCGTTGCGCAGGGCCATCTCGCCGAAGGCCAGCCGCAGCCGGGTCTCCTCCAGCTCGTGGTCGTCGCGTCCGGTGCGCAGGTACTCCGTGGAGCACCCCAGGCGCTCGGCGAGCGCGGCGAGCACCGAGTCCGACGGCGCGCCGCGCTTGCCCGACTCGATCAAGGAGATGTAGCTCGCCGAAATCTCACCGGACGCGAGGTCCTGCTGCTTGAGTCCACGTTTGCCGCGCAACAACCTGATGCGCTCGCCCAGTCCTGCGGCCGTCGCGTTGCCGAGTGGATCCATGCCGACTCCTCGGTGCAGTACTTGACTGTCAGGATGACAGATCGATGTTACCAGTAAGTTGATATCTACCCAATGGGCTTCCGGTGATCTTTTAGTGGCTCTCGACCGCATTTTGCAGCGCATTCCGTTGATCGCGGCCGGGATTTCCTTATGCGGTGCGCGATATTCCGTTTGGATATGATTAATTTTGCAAGAAGTTGCTTGACTGCGGGAGTCATTCAATGTTGACTGTAATTGTCAAAGCGCCGCCTTCTATTGTTCGGGGGAGGGGATTTTCGTGAGCAATAAAATAATCGCGCTCATCGCAATCGTCGTCCTGGTCAGTGGTCTCGTGTCGGGTGGACTGTGGTTGAACGATTCCGGTCCCGGTAACCGTCCGCAGCACGAAGGCATGGCCGAGTCCAGCGGTGGGAGTGGTGGTTGCTGCTGATCACACACGCGCTTCGCACCGGACCCGGTCCTTCGTCGTCCGGGAGACGGCTGTCGTGCGCGAGACGGGTGTCGTGTGCGAGACGGCTGTCGTGCGGGAAGTGGCAGGAGACGGTGTGGCCGGCGGCCGGTCCTGCCGCCCGCCGGTGCGGTGTCTCCTCCGCGCAGCGCCGCCGCTGGGCGGCGGAGAGCACGGCCTGGACGGGACAGCGGGCCCGGAAGCCGCACCCGGAGGCGGTGGGCGGGGCCGCCCCGGGGTCACCAGGCAGCACGATCCGGCGCCGGGAGCGCTCGGCGACCGGATCCGGCAGCGGGACCGCCGAGAGCAGGGCCCGGGTGTAGGGATGGTGCGGCCGCTCGAACACCTCGGCCACGCCGCCCGTCTCCACCGTCCGGCCCGCGTACATGACCGACACCCGGTCGGCGAGCTGCCGGACCACCGCGAGGTCGTGCGAGACCAGCAGATACGCCGGGCCCAGCTCCCGCTTCAGCCGCAGCAGCAGGTCCAGGATCCCGGCCTGCACCGACACGTCCAGCGCGGACACCGGCTCGTCGAGCAGCAGCAGCGCGGGCCCGACCGCCAGGGCCCGGGCGATGGCGATGCGCTGCCGCTGCCCCCCGGAGAAGTGGTGCGGATAGCCGTCCGCGTCCGTGGGGCGCAGCCCCACCTGGGACAGCAGCCGCGGCACCCGCGCCGCCACGATGGCCGGCGGCACCCGTGCGGCGTGCAGCGGCTCGGCGACGATGTCGCCCACCGGCATCCGCGGATCGAGGCTCGACGCGGGGTCCTGCGGCACGAGCTGCACGGCCGTGCGCAGCTCGCGCGCCGCACGGCGGGAGAGCAGCGCGGTGTCCCGCCCGAGGATCTCCACCCGGCCGGCCTGCGGAGCCGCCAGCGAGGCGATCTCCCGCAGCGTCGTGCTCTTCCCGGCCCCGGACTCCCCGACGAGCGCCAGGGTCTGCCCGCCCCGCACCTCCAGATCGACCCACTCGACGGCCCGCACCACGGGAGCCCGCCGCTGCCGGAACCCCGGCGCCCGGTACGACCGGCCGAGCCCGGAGACCCGCAGCACGACGTCGGCGGCTGCGCCTCCGCTTGTGCCGGGGGCTGTGCCGCCGTCCGTGCCTCGATCCGTGCCTCCGGTGCCTCCGTCTGTGCCTCCTGCCGTGCCTGCGGCCGTGTCTCCGGCCGTGTCTCCGGCCGTGTCTCCGGCCGTGTCTCCGGCCGTGCCCCCGGCCGTGTCCGGGGACGGCCCGGCCGGACGGCCGGCGTGCGCCGGTGCGGCGATGTCCAGGCGCCATGGTCCGGCCGGTCCGGCCGGGACAGCCGGGACAGCCGGTCCGGCCGGGACAGCCGGGACAGCCGGTCCGGCCGGGACAGCCGGGACAGCCGGTCCGGCCGGGACAGCCGGGACAACCGGTCTGGCCGGGACAGCCGGGACGGCCGGGGTGCGCTCGGCGGTGTCCGCGCGAGCGGTGTCCGCGCCCGAACCGTCCGGCGTGGCCGCCCGAGGTGCGGTCGGTCGGTCGGGCGGGCGTGCAGACGGCTCGGCGGCTGTGCCGCCCGGTGTGCCGTCCC
>NZ_BCFL01000019.1:518727-556431 GCF_002217755.1 Streptomyces hyaluromycini
GGTCCGGCGGCGGACCTCCGGGATCCTCCGGCAGGCCGCCCTGTGGGCGTCGGGTGCCGAGGCGTCGGCGCGGGACGGGCTGTCCACTCCGGTGAGCGGGGGCTCGGCCGTACGGCACTCCGGTTCCGCCAGCGGGCAGCGCGGGGCGAAGGGGCAGCCCGGGCCGCCGGTGCCCGGTGCGGGGGCGGTGCCCGGCACCGGTGTGGGCGGCACCCGGGCGTCGAGGCGGGGCACGGCGCCGACGAGCCCGAGGGTGTACGGCATCCGGGGGCGGCAGAGCACCGCTTCCACCGGACCCGTCTCCACCACCCGCCCCGCGTACAGCACGGCGACCCGGTCCGCGGTGCCCGCGACCACGCCGAGGTCGTGGGTGACCAGGAGCAGCGCCGCCCCCGTTTCCCGCCGCGCGACCGCGAGCGCCTCAAGCACCTGGGCCTGCACGGTCACGTCGAGCGCGCTGGTCGGCTCGTCCGCGACGAGGACCGCGGGCCGGTTCGCCACCGCCATCGCGATCATGGCCCGCTGGAGCATCCCGCCGGACAGCTGGTGGGGCAGGGCGCGCGCGGCCCGGGACGGCTGCGGCACCCCGACGAGGTCCAGCAGCTCCACCGCCCGCCGCAGCGCCGTCTCGCGGCGCGGGCGCGGGCGTTCGTGGATGCGCAGGGCCTCCGCGATCTGGTCGCCGACGCGCAGCACCGGGGTGAAGGCGTGCAGCGGATCCTGGAAGACCATGGCGATCAGACGGCCCCGGAGGCCGGCCAGCTCCCGCTCCGGCCGCCCCAGCACCTCCTCGCCCAGCAGCCGCACCGAACCGCCCACTTGGGCACCGGGCGGTGCCAGGCCGAGCAGGGACAGCGCGGTGAGCGACTTGCCCGCGCCGGACTCGCCCACCAGGCCCAGCACTTCGCCGGGGCGCAGCGCGAGATCCACACCGCGCACCACGGGCACCGCCGCCCGCCGCCGCCCGCCCCCGAAGGCGACCGTCAGACCGCGCACCTCCAGGACCGGGCTCGCCGCCCCGCGCGCCGCCGGGCCCGCGCCCATCAGGCGAGCCCCGACACGACACCGCGGGGCGGCCCGGCGGGCCGTACCGTCGTGGGGTCCAGGGCGTCGCGCAGGGCGTTGCCCAGGAGGCTGACGGCCAGGACGAACGCGGTCAGCAGACCCGCGGGGAAGAAGAACATCCACGGATACACCAGGGCCACGTCGGACGCGTCCGCGATCAGCGTGCCCAGCGAGACGTCCGGCGGCTGGACGCCGAAGCCGAAGTAGGACAGCCCGGCCTCGCTGACCACCGCCCCGGCCACCGTGACCGTCGCGTCGGTGATCAGGAACGAGGCCAGGTGCGGCAGCACGTGCCGCCAGATGATCCGCACCGGTCCGACCCCCATCAGCCGCGCCACCACCACGAACTGCTGCTCCTTCAGCGAGCGGGTCATGCCGCGCACCGCCCGCGCGGTGACCATCCAGCCCAGCAGGGCGAGCAGCGCGGCCACCGCGAGCCAGCCCCACCGCCGCAGCCGCGGGGCGAGCACCACGAGGACCAGGAAGCCGGGGAGAACCAGCAGCAGGTCCGCCACGAACATCAGCGAGCGGTCCGTCCAGCCGCCGAAGTACCCGGCGCAGGCGCCCACCGCCGCCGCAAGACCGGTGGCGACCGCGGCCACCAGCACCCCGATCAGCAGCGACTTCCGCAGCCCGTGCGCGACCTGGGCGAACACGTCCTGCCCGATCCGGTCGGTGCCCATCCAGTGCCGCGCGTCCGGCGGCTGCCGCAGCGCCGTGTAGTCGACGTCCGAGTAGGACCACCGGCACACGTACGGCCCGGCGACCGCGAGCACCACCAGGGCCAGCAGCAGCGCGCACCCGCACAGCGCCCCCGGGTGCCGGGCCAGCCGGCCCAGCACGGCCCGCCCGCGCCGCCCGGCTCTCACGGCTGCCGCACCCGGGGGTCGAGCAGCGCGTGCAGGACGTCCGCGACCAGCCCCGCCAGCAGGACGACGGCCGCGGCGAAGCCGTCGACCGCCACGACCGAGTTCACGTCGCCCTTCTCCACCGAGTCGATCAGCCAGCTGCCCATGCCGGGCCAGCCGAAGACCCGCTCGGTGAACACGGCCCCGGTGACCAGGGTGAGGACGCCGAAGGAGAAGAAGACCGTCATCGGCACCAGCGAGATCCGCAGCCCGTGCCGCAGCAGCGCGCGCCCCGGGGTGAGCCCCTTGGCGCGGGCCGTGCGCAGATGGTCCGCGCCGAGCACGTCCAGGGTGGCGGCCCGCTGGTAGCGGCTGTACAGGGCGATCGCCGCGAGCGCCACGCAGAGCGCCGGGAGCACCAGGTGGGCCGCCGTGTCCCGCAGCTGGACGGTCCAGTCGCCCTGCAGTCCGGGGGTGTGCTCGCCGGTGTACTTGACGATGTTGCCGCCCGCGGCCCGGTTGACCGCGAGCGCCCCGGTCTTCAGGAGCAGCGCCAGCACGAAGGTGGGCACGCACAGCACCGCGAAGGAGAACCCGGCCAGCGCCCGGTCGCCGAGCCCGCCGCGCCGGACCGCCGCCCACATCCCGGCCAGCGTGCCGACGGCCGTACCGGCCAGCGTTCCCACCAGCAGCAGCCGTACCGACACGCCGATCCGGCGGCCGAACTCGGCGCTCACGGACTGGTCGTCGATGGTGCGGCCCAGGTCGCCGTGGACGGCGCGGTCCGCCCAGTGCGCGAAGCGCTCCGGCAGCGGCGCGCGGTCGTCCATGCCGAGCCGGGACAGCTCGCGGTCGACGACCCGGGCCGGCGGCGGTGGCCGGCGGTCCTCGAAGTACGCGCGTGGATCGAGCGCGGTGGAGGCGAGCGCGTAGGAGAGGACCAGGGAGACGAGGAACAGGACCATGCAGCGGACCAGGCGCCTGGCGATCAGGAAGAACATGGCACTCCTGACGGGGCACGGAGGGTGACGGCCCGGGCGGTGCGCGGGCGTCCGCCGGGGGATGGAGTCTGCCTTCTCTTCATTTGAGGGAAACATCGTGATGTTAAGCTCCGTCGCCACAATTCGCAGGAAAGTCAAGGTAGTTGGCGGTGCCGGGACGCCGGAGAGGCTGGCAGGTGGAGCGATTACGGGCTTGGTCCGCGTGGCTGGCCGTCTGGGCGCTCGTCGTCCTCACGGCGACCGGATGCTCCGGGTCCGGCGGGCACGACGACTCCCGGCACCGGGCGCTCCCCACCTACGGCACCTACGACATCAACGCCCTGCCGGCCGGGGACCTCCGCTCCGGGGGGACCCTGACCGTGCCGATCACGCAGATGATCACGCAGTTCAACTTCAACCACGTCGACGGCGCCCTGGACGACGTGTGGACCGTCGACACGATGACGGAACCGCGGCTCTTCACCCGCGACGCCGAGGGCGTCCCCCGCATCGTGCGGGACTACCTGACCTCCGCCACCGTCTCCACCGCAGGCTCCCGCCAGGTCGTCACCTACCGGCTCAGTCCGAAGGCCCGCTGGTCCGACGGCAGGGCCCTGAGCTGGCGGGACTTCGCCGCCCAGTGGCACGCGGTCGGCGGTGGCGACGACCGGTACCTGGTCGCCGACCCGAGCGGCTACGACCGTATCGCCGACGTCCGCCGGGGCGCCGGCGCGCACGACGTCGAGGTCACCTTCAAGAAGCCGTACGCCGACTGGCGCCGGCTCTTCACCCCGCTCTTCCCGGCCGTCGCCTACGACAGCCCGGTCCGCTTCGACTCCGACTGGCAGGGCCGGCTCCCGGTCACCGCGGGCCCCTTCAAGCTCGCCTCCGTCGACCGTACGGCGCAGACCCTCACCCTCGTCCGCGACGCCGCGTGGTGGGGCACCCGGCCCCGGCTCGACCGCGTCGTCTTCCGCGTCCTCGACCCCGACGCCGCCCTGCAGGCCTTCCTCAACGGCGAGGTCGACGTCGTCAACGCCGCCACCAGCGATGCCTACGCCCAGCTGGCGAAGGCGCAGGACACCGCGATCCGGATCGGCTCCGCCTGGGACGAGGTGCACATCACGCTGAACGGCGCCGGCGGGCCGCTGGCCGACCGGGCGGTGCGCAACGCCCTCCAGCAGGCCGTGGACCGCCCGGCGCTGGCCGAGGTCGCGGCCGCGGGCCTGCCGGTGAAGGTGCCGTTGCTCGGCAACCACTTCTACATGACCAACCAGCCCGGCTACGCCGACGACTCCGGCCCGTACGGCCGCTTCGACATCGAGGCCGCCGACCGCGCCCTCGACCGCGCGGGCTGGCGCAGCCAGGGCGCCGGGAAGCCGAGGGTCAAGGACGGCCGCAGCCTCACCCTGCGCCTGGTGCTGAGCGAGGGCACGAACCGGCTCGGCGAGGACCTGGCCCAGCTCGTCCAGCAGATGCTCGCCCGGGCCGGTGTCCGCGTCGACATCGAGAAGGTGCCCGCCTCCGCCTACGGCCCGCAGTACCTGGACAAGGGCAACTTCGACCTCGCGATCTTCCGGTTCACCGGGCTGACGTACCCGAGCTCGGCCTACGCCATCTACCGGCGCCCGGCCGGCGGCCAGGTCTTCGAGAACTACGGCCGGGTCGGCTCGGCGCAGGTGGACGAGCTCCTGGACAAGGCCGCCGGCACCCTCGACACCCGCACCGCCCAGCGCCTCTACAACGAGGCGGACACCGAGATCTGGCGCCTCGGCCACGACATCGAGCTCTACCAGCGCCCCCAGATCCTCGCCGTCCGCAAGGGCCTGGCCAACTACGGCGTCCCGGGCCTCGGCGACATCGACTTCACGAAGGTCGGCTGGGAGAAGTGAACGTGCAGCGGGCGGGGGCGGAAGCGCGCGCATGGCGGCCCGTGGAAGAGAGTCCGGGGCGGGACGGGGCAGATTCGAACGCGCGGCGGTCTCGGGCGGCAGCGAGCGCGCGACGGCCGCGGGTGGAGACGAGCCGGCGGCGGCCCGGGGCGGAAGCGCGCGCACGGCGGCCCCGTGCGGAGCTGTCCGCACGGGGCCGTTCCGGTCGTTCCGGTGGCGCTGTTCAGGCATGCGGTGTGCTCAGGGCTCTCTCGTCCGCCTGCTGGCGCACCATGTCGAAGCCGAGGGCGGCCGAGGCCAGCGTCACGTGGTGGTGCCAGCCCCGGAAGGAGCGGCCCTCGAAGTCGCCGAGGCCGAACTCGTCGTGCATCCGGCCCAGCGCCTCCCCGGCGAACCGGCGCAGCCGGGCCAGCAGCACGATCTCCGCGAGCCGGCGCACCGGCAGGTTGGTCAGCCAGTAGGCCCGCGGCTGCGGCCGGCCGTAGGGCCAGTCCGCGAGGAGCATCCGCGGCCGCGGCGACGTGCTCGGACAGCCCTCGGGAGAGCGCTCGGCCCGCAGCAGCACCGGAACGGTCAGGAACTCCGAGTGCCACATGCGTTCGGTCACCGGGTCGTGCCAGGTCACCGACGTCCGCTCGGTCTGCCGGACGGCGTGCGCGGCGAGTTCGGCCAGGGTGCCGCCGGCCCCCCGGACGGCGGCCCGGCCGCGGGGGAGGAGCACCGGCGTGTGCGGCGATGCCTGGACCACATAGCCGAGCCCGCGGGCCTCCAGACCCCGTAACAGGGGGTCCGGGTCCCCGTCGCCGCGCCAGTCGGCCAGCACCGGCAGCGGCTCCAGGGACCACTCGTCGAGCATCTCGTCGAGTGCTTCCAGTACGTAGCTCCACCGGGGACGGCAGCGCTCCTGCTCCGGTAAGTGCGCCTGGCCGCGCAGCCCCTCGTCCCGGTCCCACCGGGTCGGCAGCACAAGGCGCCAGTTCACCGGGACCCCGCCGGCATGTCCCACCAGCGAGGTCGCCAGCGCCAGCTGGCAGTTGACGGTGCGCTCCTGGGAGGCCGCGTACTGGCGGGCCACGCCGACCGAGCGGTCGCCGTTCTTGGCGAAGACGACCTCGTCCACCGACCAGGCCTCGGCCCGGAAGGCCCGGACCATCTGCCCGGCCAGCCGGCCGCGCACCGGCGCGGACGCCCAGGGGCTCTGGTTCACGAACTGCTGGATCTGCTGCACCGCCCGCCGCCCCAGCACCTGTTCGGTGATCCGGGCCGGCGTCTTGCGGCCGGGCACGGCCAGCAGGCCGCGCAGGTACACCTCGCCCCAGCGCCGCTGGTCGGCCCGGGTGAACTGGCCGAACAGCTCGCCGCAGTAGGCCGGCAGGTCGCGGGCACCGGGCGGGGCACCCGGGGTACGCACGGACGGTAACGGGAGTGCGATGGTCGCGAGATCACTCATGGTTGCAGTCGTCACCACCCTCCAGCAGGAAGGCGTCCGTGGCGAGCAGCGCGTCCGCGACCTCCGGCAGGGCACAGCCCACGATCACGAAGTCGACGTCGAGCCCCGCCTTGGTGCGCTGGAACAGCAGCTCGTTGATGGCGGACCGGCACATCTCGCTGGTCTCGCAGAGGTGGAACTCCACCCGCCCGGGGGTGGCCGCCATGACCTCGCCCAGGATCCTGCGGAACTTGCCCAGCTCGGCGGCGTCGATCACACCGCGGCAGCTGATGTGGGCGGTGCCGCCGTCGAACTCGCTGCGCATCCGCAGCCGCATCTGCGCGGGCTCCAGCTCCACCCGCACCCGCACCGGTTCGGTGCCCTCGGGCAGCCGCACGGTCAGGTCCTTGGCGTCGAAGTTCTGGTACGGCCGGCCGTCCACCCACACCCGGGTCAGCTCCGCCGAGCCGGCCGGCAGCAGGTCCGGTGCCACCCGCAGCAGCCGCTCCGGGAGGTCGTCGGGGCGCGGCCGGAAGTGCAGGGTCACCGGGTCGTTGCCGAGCAGCAGACCGGTGTAGGTCGCCGACAGGTAGCACAGCTCCAGCGCGTGGTAGCCCGCCATGGCGTGGCTGCCCTTGAGCCGCTCGGTGCCCAGCAGGTACGGGATGCCGTTGGCCAGGACGTTGAAGTAGACGCCGCCGTCCTCGTAGTCGAGGAAGTAGGCGTTGTAGAACGACGCCGCCTCCCGGGCCAGCCGCAGGTGCTCGGGGTCGTCGGTGGTGCCGGCCAGGATGAGGTAGGCGAGGATCGCCTGCTCCTGCTGCCACCAGGCCTTGCGGTCGTGCCAGACCATGCGGTGGATGCCGCTGTCCGGGTCGGGCTGCCGCTCCACCACGTCGTACCAGCCGCTGCGCAGGCCGTCGCTGCCCACCGCGGGCATCAGCTCGGCGATCCGCTCCGCCGTGGTGCCGTACTCGGGCTTGTCGTGCAGGGCCTTGATGCGGGTCAGGTTCCAGGTGATCTTCAGGTTGTGGCCGACCACCGCGCGGTCCTGCTGCCAGCCCCAGGTGCGGTCCGGGCTCCAGTCGGCGTGGAACCGTTCCTGCACGAACGGGGAGTTGGGCTCGTCCGGGAACCGCCTGACGATCGTGTCCGCGGTCTCCTCCAGGAGCGCGGCGAAGTCCGAACGGCCGGTCGCCAGATAGGCGTTGATCAGGTAGGCCGGGGCGTGGTCGCCGACCGAGTTCCAGTTCTTGCGGGACCGGTTGCGGCCCAGCGAGTCGGCGCCCGGGTCGAGGGCGATCGGGTCCAGGTGCGAGAAGAACCCGCCCTCGACCGGGTCGCGGAAGTACTTCTGGAACAGGGCGACCGTGCGGTCGATGTCGTTCAGGATCTTCGGGTCGCCGGTGATCCGGAAGGTCTGGGTGGGGCCGGCGAGCGCGTAGATCTGCTCGTACATCGGGATCGCGTCGTAGTCGTCCCCGAACTCCGAGGCGAAGACGGGCCGGTGGCCGTTCGGCGTGATGTCGATGCCGTGGTACCAGTAGGTGATCCCGTCCGCCTGGTCGTCCACCCGCATGTGCTCGCGCAGGTACTCGGTGCCGGACTGGGCCGCCTCCAGGAAGCGGTCCTCGCCGGTCAGCAGGTAGGCCGTGGCCAGCCCGTACACCAGCCGGGAGATGGTGTCGGTCTCCTGGCGCACGTCCTGCCCGTGGAAGTCCGGTAAGTGGGTGCCGCTGAGGGTGAGGTGGGTGCGGAAGTTGCGCCAGTCGTAGTTCCCGTCCGGGAACTGGCCGCGCAGGTAGAAGTCGGCGATGGCGGCGGCCTGCTGCACCCACCAGTGCGGGTGCTCGAAGACGTACTGGCCGCGGCTCTCCTCCGGGAAGGTGATCTCCTTCGCGTCGAAGCGGGCGCCGCCCTCCCACTCGTAGAGGATTCCGTACGCGAACAGGAACCGGCCCTCGGCCAGCATGTCGACGGTGTCGGCCGTGGTGTCGTGGTAGGAGTCGCCGAGGTTGCGGACGATGCGGGAGACGGCGTTGTGGGTCAGGTGGACCGTGAACTCACGCCCGTCCGGGCTGCGCAGGCCGAACATGCGCCTTGTGGGGCTGTAGTGGGTGACGTAGCCCGCCAGGGTGTCGGAGGTGATACGTCGTTGGGAGAGTGCGCTCATCGTCGCGTGCCCTTCTCGTCGGGCAGGGCCGCCAGCAGCACGACGCTGCGGCCCTGGGCGTGATAGGTGGGACCGTCGACCGGTTCCTCCGCGCCGGGCGGGAGGATCTCGTGCGGGGCCGGCCGGGCCGTGTCCAGTACGCGGTGCCAGCGATGGCCGGGCAGGACGGGCAGCTCGAAGTCGAGGCCCAGGTGGTACATGTTGAGGACCAGGTGCAGGTCCGGGTCACCGTCGAAACCGCCGTACGTGCAGGCCAGCACATGGGCGTCGGGGTTCTCCCAGCCCGGCTGGTGCAGTCGTGTGCCGTGCCAGGTGATGTCCGGCAGGAGGCGGGGGTTGAGCCGCTCGGAGAAGAACTGCGGCTCACGGAAGGTGCGGTAGCGCTTGCGCAGCCCGATGACACCCCGGGTGAACCCGAGCGTCTCCCGTTCGGTGTCCGCCTGCTCCCAGTCGAGCCAGGAGAGCGGGCCGTCCTGGCAGTAGCCGTTGTTGTTGCCGGCCTGGCTGTTGCGGAACTCGTCGCCGGCCAGGAGCATCGGGACGCCGCGGCTGAGCATGAGGACCGACAGCAGGTTCTTGACCTGCCGCACCCGCAGCCCCTCGACCTCGGGGTCGTCCGTGGGTCCCTCGGAGCCGCAGTTCCAGCTGTAGTTCTCGTTCGCCCCGTCGGCGTTCGCCTCACCGTTGGCGTGGTTGTGCTTGGTGTCGTAGCTGACCAGGTCGTTGAGGGTGAACCCGTCGTGGCAGGTCACGAAGTTGATGCTGTTGGTGGGCAGTTCCTCCTGCGGGGCGAACAGGTCGGCCGAGCCGCCGAGCCGTGAGGCGACCTCGCCGGCGATGCCCGCGTCACCGCGCACGAACCGCCGTACGTCGTCCCGGAAGGGGCCGTTCCACTGCGCCCAGCGCTTGCCGGGGAAACGGCCCACCTGGTAGAGCCCGCCGCCGTCCCAGGGCTCCGCGATGATCTTGGTCTCGGCCAGGATCTGGGACAGCTCTATCGCCCACAGCGCGGGCGGCACCGCCATCTCGTAGCCCATCGGGCCGCGGGACAGCTCCGAGGCGAGGTCGAAGCGGAAGCCGTCGACGTGGTGCTCGGAGACCCAGTACTCCAGCGACTCCAGGATGAACTTGGTGACGATCGGGTGGTTGGCGTTGACCGCGTTGCCGCACCCCGTGAAGTCCATGTAGTGCGAGCGGTCCTGCGGCCACAGGTGGTAGTAGGCCTCGTTCGCCGCGCCCCGGAAACTGATCGTCGGCCCGAACTCGTTTCCCTCGCTGGTGTGGTTGAAGACCACGTCGAGGATGACCTCGATGCCCGCCTTGTGGAACGCCTTCACCATGTCGCGGAACTCGGTGATGTGGGTGGCCAGATGGGGGCTGGAGCAGTAGCCGGTGTGCGGGGCGAAGAACCCGTACGGGTCGTAGCCCCAGTAGTTGCGCAGCGGTGT
Source organism: Streptomyces hyaluromycini (assembly GCF_002217755.1). Taxonomy (GTDB): domain Bacteria; phylum Actinomycetota; class Actinomycetes; order Streptomycetales; family Streptomycetaceae; genus Streptomyces; species Streptomyces hyaluromycini. The sequence goes on from NZ_BCFL01000019.1 coordinate 528,563, forward strand.
GCCGTCGGAGCCGGTACGCAGGACCTGGGTCTCGTCGAAGTCGAAGACCGGCAGCAACTCCACCGCGGTGACGCCGAGTTCCTTCAGGTGCGGGATCTTCTCGATGACGGCCGAGAAGGTCCCGGGGTGGTCCGCCCCGGAGGTCGGCGAGGCGGTGAAGCCGCGTACGTGCATCTCGTAGACGACGGTGTCGGCCATGGGGGTGCGCAGCGGGGCGTCGCCCTCCCAGTCGTAGTCGTCCAGGTCGACGACCAGGCTGCGCATGGAGTACTCGGCGTTGTCCCCGGGGCCGATCGCGCGGGTCCGCTCCCAGCGGCTGTTGACGTTGGCGCGGGCGTAGGGGTCGAGCAGCACCTTGCGGTGGTCGAAGCGGCTGCCCCCGGCGACGGGGTCGCGCGGCCCCTCGATGCGGTAGGCGTAGACCTGGCCGGCGCCCAGCCCCTGCACATGGCAGTGCCAGAAGTGGAAGCTGCGGTGCCGCTCCGGGCGCAGCCGGATGGTCCGGTAGGGCTGCGGACTGTCGCAGTGCTCGAACAGCAGCAGGTCGACGCGGGTGGCGTGCTCGGAGAAGACCGAGAAGTTGACCCCGTCGGCGTCGACGGTGCTGCCCAGCGGCTGCGGGTGGCCCGGGGTGACGCCGGGCTGGGGGACGTCGGGGGTGCCGGTCTCGGTGTCGTGGTCGGCGGGCAGGGTCATGTACGTGTTCGTGGTACCCGTGGTGGTGGTGGTGGCGGCGGCGGTCGTGGCGGTGGCGGCCGGCTGGTCCTGGGCCTCGGTCGAGACGCTCATGCGAACACCGCCCTGGTCCCGGCCGGGGCGTCGGCGCGCAGCCCGGCGAAGAGCTCGCCCCAGGGCACGGGGCCGGAGGCCGGGCCGGTCTCGCTGCGCATCTCGAACGTCACGCCGCGCGCCGCGGGCGAGTTGAGCGCCCGCACGCAGGCCTCGGCGACGTGCGCGCGGGCCACGAACCCGTCGCCGGCGTCGCCCTGTTCCAGGTGCAGCACGCCGTGTCCGGGCTCGTCGGTCAGCCAGCCCGGCCGGATCACCGTGTAGGGCAGGCCCGAGGAGCGGACCGCGTCCTCGCCGGCCAGCCGCCAGTCCAGCATCCTGCCGTAGGCGTTCATGGGGTGGTCGCGGCGGGTGACGTGCCGCTGGCTGACGAGCACGAAGTGCCGGCCGGCCAGGGCGGCGCCCAGCACGTCGAGGACGTGGCGGACACCGCCGTGCAGGGTCGACTCCGGGCTGTCCGGGCCGGCCGCGTCGGTGCCCGGTTCCACGGCGTAGACGACGGCGGCGCACCCGTGCAGGGGGGTGCGGAGCGTGCCGGGGTCGCGTACGTCGGCCGTGAAGTACTGCGCCTGCGCGGGCATGTGCCGCCGGGCGCGCTGGGTGCTGCGGCCGATGACCCGGACGGTCTCGCCCCGGGCCAGTAACTGCCGGGTGACGAGCCGGCCGACCCGGCCGGTCCCTCCTATGACTGCGATCGGGCTGTCCATCGTGTCCATCGAGAAAACTCCCCAGGGCGGTAGCCGAGCCGGACGTATGGGGTGCGGGAAGGAGCGGGTGGGTGCCGGGGCGCGGCCGGATCCGGTCAGATCCAGCGCAGGATGTCGTCGGAGCTGGTCAGATGGGTGCCGGTGGGCAGACCGGTGAGGGCGGGGACCCGCAGCCGCGGATAGACGCTCACCCCCGAGAAGCGGGTGCCGGGACGCAGGTCGGCGGCCTCGCCGATCGCCGAGTGGACGAGCCGGACGGGGTTGTCGCGTGCGGAGTGCACCTGCGCCATGGGCCCCACGTACGAGTCGGTGACACGGGCGTACGGCCCGACGACGGCACCGTCGCCGATCGCCGCCCGGCTGAGCCGGACGCCCTCGTCGATGTCGACGTCGTCGCCGACGTCCGTGTAGCGCAGCTTCACCCCGGGGCCGATCTCGGCGTTGCGCCCGATGCGCACGGCGGGGCCGACCACCACGCTGCCCTCGGAGATCTTCTGGGCGAGGGTGGTGCCGTGCACGCTGTCCTTGGTGCGCAGGCTCGACTCGTGGATCCAGTACGGCGGGTCGGTGCTCACCGGCGCGCCCATGGCCCGGCTCATCCAGCGGTAGCGGCCGCGCAGCACGTCGCCGAGGGTGGCCAGGTAGTCCGGGATGCTGCCGAGGTCGCCGAGCCGGTCGATGGGCGCGGCCGCGACCGGCAGGCCCCGCCGGACCAGCCAGGGCAGCAGGTCGCCGCCCCAGTCCAGGCGCTGCTGGGCGAGCCGGATCATCTCGGGGGTGCGGGCCGCCAGCCGCAGGCGGCCGCAGTCGACCAGGTACATGCCCGCGTTGGTGGGCAGGGTGAAGCCGTTGCCTGGCAACGATGTCTCGGGGAAGAGGCGGTGGATGCGGTCGAGGGCGGGCTTCTCCAGGAAGCCGGAGACGGTGCCGTCCGCGGCCTTCTGCATCACGCCGTACTTGCCGGCGATCTCCTCGGCCGTGCGGCCGACGGAGGCGACGGTCACGACGGCGTCGGCGGCGTCGTGCGCGTCGGTCAGCACGGGCAGCGAGAACTCGAAGACGGAGTCGACCGGCATGACCAGGGCGCGGCCGGTCAGGTCCCATCGTTCGAGGTTGTGCAGGGTGGCGGCGCCCGAGCCGACGTTGTAGCGGTCGAGCCGGGCCCGGGAGTAGTGGATCTCGACGCCGAACCGCTCGCCGCGGCCGAGCACGAGCTTGATCTGGCTGTGGTTCTCGGCGCCCTGGGCGACCACGTAGAAGCGGCGGATGCCCTGGTCCCGGCAGTTCTCGACGAGCCATTCGACGACGGGCCGGCCGGCGAACGGGATGAGCGCCTTGCTGCGGATGTAGTCCGAGGAGGCAAGGGTGAGCGGCTTGGCGCGTTCGCCCCGGCCTCCCGCCAGGATTATCCCTAACGTCTCGTCCCCCATGACTGCGCTGCCTCCTCGGCCGACGAATCAATGCCAATCAGTCAACTGAGCCCGTCATTGAGAGTCAAGTAAAAAGTAAAGAAAATGGGCGCACGGGGGCCGGGAAAGGCCTCTTCGGCCCCCTGGATCACGGTTCTGAGCTGGGAATATATGAAAATGAGGTGGATTGACTCAGAGAGTCAATCCACCTGTCATGCAGCCAGTCATGTCAGTTGTGCGGGCCGGTCACTTCAGCTCGTCGGGGCAGGGTGTGCCCCGCGGCAGCTGGTACGGCGCCGCCAGCCGGTACGTCCCGGACCGCGGCGCCAGCAGCATCGTCCACTGGTCCCCCTTCGCGTCCTCCGGTGTCTCCATCAGGCAGCCGTTGACGTTGGTGTACGTCTTCGGGCTGCCGTCGGCCCGGTGCTTGGAGGCCTCGGTCTCCTGGGGCGGCTTCAGGCTCTTGCCGTCCGCGTCGACGATGCTCAGCCAGGGCGAGTACGGGATCCGGATCAGGATGCGGCCGGCCTTGCGGACCTCGATGGTCAGCTCGCCCTGCTCGGCGCTGTCCACCACGGCGTTCGGCTCGGCGAGCGGCACCGGATCGGTCACCCGGAACAGCTGCCAGTTGGCGTCGCCCCAGATTTGCTTCAGGTACGGCATCCCGCGCTGCACCAGCGCTCGCTCCCGTTCGCCGCCGCCGTCGCCGTCGGGCTGGTCCTTCGGCACGACGACGAAGTGCACGGCCCAGCGCTGCAGCCACTCGTGGTAGTTCGCGGAGTTCAGGGTGTCGTCGTAGAAGAGCGGGTTGCGCTCCATGTCGGCCTGGCGGTTCCAGCCGCGGGCCAGGTTGACGTACGGCGCGAGCGCGGACGCCTCCCGGTGCGAGCGGGCCGGGACCACCTCGACGCGGCCCTTCTCGGCGCCGACCTGCTGGAGCTGGTGGACCAGCGGGGCGAGCTCGCGGGCCCAGGACGCGGCCGGGGTCGTATGGACGATGTCGTCGACGGACTTGAAGCCGATCCAGCCGACGCTGCCGAGGAACGCCAGGACGGTGACGTAGTACTTGCGCGAGCGCGGGACCGTGTACGGGAGGGCCGCGATCAGCGTCGCGCCCGCGAACAGCATCGGCAGCCGCGAGATGTTCGAGCCGATCTGCGAGCTGACCAGCCACACCAGCACCACGCTGACGCTGTACACGGCCGCCGTCAGCCGGACCGTCTTCCACTCCTTCGGGACCAGGAAGAGGCAGAGCAGGCCGTACGACAGCGGCATGATCACCGAGCCGAAGCCCATCGGCTGGGTGCCGGAGAACGGGAACAGCCAGGCGGAGACCGCCACCACGGCCGCGGGCGCCAGGCCGAGCGCCCAGGCACCCGGCCGCCGCTTCTGCAGGAACAGCGCGACCGCGACCAGGCCGACGAAGAGCCCGGCCACGGGCGACGACATGGTGGCGAGCGCGGCGAACGGCGCCGCGACGAGCGCCTTCGCCCACCTCTTGAGACGCCAGCGGTACGGCCAGCAGAACACCGCCCCGACCGAGGCCAGCGCGAACATCGTGCCCAGCCCGAAGGTGACCCGCCCGGACAGCGCGTTGCAGATCAGCGCGAACACCCCGGCGAGCGCGGCCCACAGGGGGTTCTTCACCGCGCGGCTGCGGATGAGGAGCAGGGTCAGCAGACCGGCCGAGACGGTGCCGGCGAGCATCATCGTCGTACGGACACCGATCAGCGACATCAGGTACGGCGACACCACGCTGTACGACACCGGGTGCATGCCGCCGTACCAGGCGAGGTTGTACGCCGAGTCCGGGTGCCGGCCGACGAACTCGGCCCAGGCGTCCTGCGCCGCGAGATCGCCGCCGCTGTTCGCGAACGTGAAGAACCAGATGATGTGCAGGACGCCGGCGAGGGCCGTGACCGACAGCACCGGGTGGCGCAGCAGGCGCCGCCGCAGCGGTTCGGAAGCCCGCAGCAGCCGGTCGCCGAGCTTACGCTCCGTATGGTCTGCCGCTGCCGGCGGCAGGGCTATTCGCGGGCCCGATACCGGGCCCGGATCGGCGTTGTCGGCGCGTGTCGGCTCCGCTGTGGCCACCTGAAGGCACTCCCCGTGTCCCGTCTTCTGTTCTCGGCCGTGTTCCACGGTGTTACCGGCCGCTTTCCGTCCAGTTTGCGGCCGAGTCCCGGCGACCGGCGACCTGCCCCGATTCGCGACGCTAGCACGCACCCCGCCGCGGGGCCCCTGGGTGGGGCGCCATCGGCGGGGTGCGGTGACGGAATGCCGGTTATGGGTCAGCCGAGGCGGGTCAGCTTGCTCGTGAACCCGGGCTCGACGAGATCCTTCGACAAGGCGACCGGAACCCGGACGGCGGAGCCGGATCCGTCACCCACGGTGAGGGTGCCGACCTTGGTGCCGGCCTTCGCGCTGTGCGGCACGCCGCCCGCCTCCGCCTGGAACGACACCTTCACCTTCAGCTTCGACCAGCCGACGGCGGTGACGTCCTGCGTCGCCACCACCGGGGTGAGGCCGCCGAGCCCGTCGTCCACGTACCCGACGACTTCGCCCTTGACGAAGATCTTCGCCGGCTTCAGCGCGGCCTGGGCCGCCCGGATCAGCTTGTCGCCGCCGTTCAGGGCGGCGGTGAGGATGCTGTTGTCCGAGGCGGCGCTGGCCGGCTGCCGCAGCACCGCGCCGATGATCGTGCGGGTCTCGCCGCCGACCGTCTTCTTCGCGGCGAAGACCAGGTTGCCGAGGGCGGAGGTGGTGGTGCCGGTCTTGATGCCCACGACGTCGTTGTGGCCGACCAGCTGGTTCCAGTTGGAGTGGTTGACACCCTTGTAGTCGTCGTACGACATCATCGCGGCGACCTCGCGGAAGGACGGCTCGCTCGCCATGGCGGTCTTGGCCAGCTTCACCTGGTCCACCGCGGTGGACACCGTGGAGTCCGTGAGGCCCGACGGGTCGGTGTACGTCGTGTTCGTCATGCCGAGCTTCTTCGCGGTGGCGTTCATCTTCGCCACGAACGCCTTCTCGGAACCCGCGTCCCAGCGCGCCAGCAGGCGGGCCACGTTGTTGGCGGAGGCGATGAGGATGCTCTCCAGCGCCTCGCGCTGGGTGATCGAGTCGCCGGCCGTCACGTCGACGGTCGACTCCTGGCCGGCGTTCGCCTGGTCCTGGGCGGCCTGGTCGATCCCGATCTTCGGGCCGGCGGCGCCGCTCTTCAGCGGGTGGTCGCGCAGGATGATGTACGCGGTCATCACCTTGGCGACGCTCGCGATCGGCACCGGCTTCTGGTCGCCGGAGGAGCCGAACGTGCCGATGCCCTGGACGTCGAGAGCCGCCTGGCCGTCCGCCGGCCAGGGGATGTCCACCGCGCTGCCGTCGAAGGTGTACGTGTCCTTCGCGGTGAGGCCGAGGGTGGGCTGGGGGAGCGGGCGCAGAGTCTGTACGACCGCAAAGATGATCAGGGCGACGATGACCAGGGGCGTCCAGATCTTGACCCGGCGGAAGAGGGTCCTGACCGGGGTCTCCGGCGGCGGGGGCGTGTTGGTCAGCTCGGCGAGCAGGTCCAGCGGGGGCTTCGGGGGAAGCGGCTGCTGGGTGGTGCGCTCGGGGCCGATCTGGGGGAGGACGGTGGTGCGGGTGGTGGAGGCGGGCTCGGGCTTCGGGTCCTGCTTTATGTCCGACTTGAGGGCGACGAACCTGCTGGTGCGCTCGGCGTCGGCCTCGGCGTCGGGGGTCTTCGGCTTGGGCTTGGGCTTGGGCTTGGCGTCGCCCAGCTTGAGCATGGTGGTGGGCTGGTCGACCTGCGGGGGGCGGGGGGCCTTGAGCATGGTCGTGGGCTGGTCGACGGCGGCCGCGGGCTGGGCCTCGGCCGCGGGCTCGGCCTCGGCTTCGCCTTCGGCACCGCCGGTCTTCCCGCCCGCACCACCCGTGCGGCCATCGTCGTCGGCCGCGGGTGGCCCCTGCGGTCCCTCCTCGCCGTCGGCGTCCGCACCGCCGTCCCCGGAGCCGGAACCACCGCCCACCGACCCGGACTTGACGCCCTGAATCTCACCCGCGCCCTCGGACTTGCCACCGGGCACGGCGTCTTCGGGCTCGCCCGTTGCCTGCGGCTCGGTGCCGGGCTTGGCGTCCTCGGGTTCGGCGGCCGCCTCGGGCTTGGCGTCCTCGGGCTCGCCCGTTGCCTGCGGCTTGGTGCCGGGCTTGGCGTCCTCGGGTTCGGCGGCCGCCTCGGGCTTGGCGTCCTCGGGCTCGTCCGTGGCCTGCGGTTTGGTGCCGGGCTTGGCGTCCTGGGGCTCGGCGGCCGCCTCGGGCTTGGCGTCCTCGGGTTCGCCCGTGGCCTGCGGCTTGGTGCCGGGCTTGGCGTCCTCGGGTTCGGCGGCCGCCTCGGGCTTGGCGTCCTCGGGTTCGCCCGTTGCCTTCGGCTTGGTGCCGGGCTTGGCGTCCTCGGGCTCGTCTGCCGCCTTGGGCTTGTCCTGGGGGGTGGCGTCTTGGGGCTCGGGGGCGGCCGTCGTCGTCGGCTTGGCGTCCTCGGGGGCGGCGGTTGTCGCCGACTCGCCCTGGGGGGCGGCGTCTTCTGGCTCGGCAGGGGCCTTCGGCTCGTCGCCGGGGTCGGTGTCCGCCGGCTCCGGGGTGGTCGTTGCCTCAGGCGCCGTAGCGGTCTTGTCGGCGTTCTCCGGGGCTTCCGGGGCCTCCTGGCGCTCCTCGGGCGTCTCAGGGCCCTCCTCGGCCTCCGTGGCCGCCTCGGGGGCCTCCGGGTCCGTGGCGTCCTCGGCGCTCGCCGCCGCGTCCTCCGCCGGCTCGCCCGTGCGGACCCACGCCGCCACCGCGTCGCGGAGCTTCGTGTCGTCCTCGCCGGTCTCGCCGGTCTCGTCGGCCGTCTTCAGGTCCCGTACCGAGAAGACCCGGGTGGCGGTGTCCACGCCGCCGGCGGTCTCCTTCCCGGCGGCCACCGCCAGTCGCGGGTCGGGTGCTTCGGGAACCGAATCCGCGCTCCCCGACGTCGGTTCTGCCGACGACTCGCGCTGCTTCGACCTGTCGGGGGACTCGCCCGCCACCGATGCCTCCTCCACGCTTCGCACGTTGCCGTGCGCTGTCCGAACCATGTACCAGTGTCCTGTGTGCGGGCTTAGCCCCTGCGGTAGACGAGAACGACATACCTACCGGTTCCCTTACGAACCGGTCACGCACCCTCGACAGACCAATGTGAGAGGGGTCACCCTGTCATTCATCCACGCGGGGAGGCATGGATGGGCAGGAGCCGCAGAACACTTCCGGAGGAGCTTCTGCTGCTGGCACTGGACCCGGCCACGGGTACCACTGCACAGCCGCAGTCGCTCGACCTCGGTCTGGCCGGAGCACAGCTAGTAGAGCTGGCGCTGGCCGGACGGATAGCCCCAGACGGGGATCGTATCGCCGTGGTGCAGCCACGGCCGACTGGAGATCCGACTTTGGACTGTGCGTTGGAGTTGCTGCGACGGCGTGGCGCTCCCGTACGGGCTGTTCACTGGATCGGCGGGCCGCGTCTGGGCCTTCGCCAGATCTATCTCGCGCATCTCGAACGGTGCGGCATGGTCGCCGCCGTAGCGGGGCAGATGTGCGGGGTGCTGCCGACCACTCGGTACCAGGCGACGGACAACGCCGTCACCCGGGAGATCCGTGGCCGGCTGGATTCGGCGATCCGCACCGGCGTACCGCCGGACCCGCGGACCGCCGCGCTCGCCGCCCTGGCCCACGCGGTCGGTCTCGGCAAGCACCTGTATCCGGGCAACGAGGGACGGTCCTCTCGTTCCAGGCTGCGGGACTTGATCCGGCACGACCCGATGGGCGGGCTCGTCGCCCACGCCGTCATGGACGTGCAGAACGGCGCGGCCGCACAGCCACGCCGCAACCCCGCCGCCCCTGCCGGGCGGCAGGCCGGACCAGGCACCAGGCCCGGTGCGCCGGAACCCGCTCGCGGGGTCCCGATGCAGCCGCGCCGAGGTGCGATGGCCCGCGCCGTGGTGCACTGAGCCGCAGTTCCACGGCAGTAACACAGCACCCCTGAGACCCGGTTCCGGGAGCCGCTGGTCCGAGCGGGGCGGTGAGGCGTACGAGCAGTACGCGCCTCGTCGCCCCGCTCGGCCGTGTCCGCCCCCGTGTCCGCCCCCGTGTCTGCCCTGGGCCCGCCTCGGGCCCGCCTCGGGCCCGCCCGGGGTCCGGAGTATCCGGAACGTGCCCGAACTGACGCGTACGCGCCGCATATCCACTGTTTCCCAGCGGTAGGAAGCACCTTGGTGGCAGTCTGCTCAACAGCAGATACGCAAAGTGGTAGTTACAGGCAGGCAGCCGGAGGTGCACGTCCCGTGGCGTCCAATGTCAATCCCACCGTCAGGCGACGCCGGCTGGGCCAGGAGCTGCGCAGGCTCCGCGAGCTCAAGGGCATGACGGCGGAGGAGGTGGCGGAGCGGCTGCTCGTCTCCCAGTCGAAGATCAGCCGGCTGGAGAACGGGCGCCGGAGCATCAGTCAGCGCGATGTCCGCGACCTGTGCGGGGTGTACGAGGTCGAGGACCAGCGGGTCGTCGAGTCCCTGATGGAGATGGCCAGGGATTCGCGGCAGCAAGGATGGTGGCATGCGTTCGGGGACATTCCGTACAGCGTCTACATCGGTCTTGAGACGGACGCCGAGTCGCTGAGGGTCTACGAACCCCAGCTGGTCACCGGGCTGTTGCAGACCCGGGCGTACGCCGAGGCCCTGGTGCAGGGCGCGTTGCCGGAGACCTCCGCCGCCGACATCGAGAAGCGGGTCCAGGTCCGGATGCGGCGACAGGAACGTATCACCGCAGAACACAACCCCCTTCGGCTGTGGGTGGTGCTCGACGAGGCCGCGCTGCGCCGGCTCGTCGGCAACCGGCTCGTGATGCGTGAGCAACTGGAGTACCTGCTCGAGATGTCCCAGCAGCCGCACATCACCGTCCAGGTGCTGCCCTTCGAGTGCGGCGCGCATCCGGGCCTCAACGGCCAGTACGCGATCCTGGAGTTCGCCGACGCGGCCGACTCCAGCGTCGTCTACCTGGAGGGCGTGACCAGCGACCTCTACCTGGAGAAGGCCCACGACGTGCAGAAGTACGCCGTGATGTACGAGCACCTGCGCGCCCAGTCGCTGAACGTCGAGCAGTCCCGGCAGTTCATCGCCGACGCGGCCAAGGAGTACGCCCGCTGAGCCGTCTTCCGGCCCTCTCGGGCAGGAAGCGCCGGATGTTACACCGGTGCCACGGTCCAGCGGAAGTCTCCAACGGAATATGCCATCCGGACGAGTGAACGGGTACTCCAGGCGAGGAAGTTGGCTAGTAGCGTCGATCACGCCAACCGGTCAGAAAGGTTGGCGTGATTCGCACTACACCAAGCACCACAGCAACTCGCTACAGGAGTGGACATGGCACTGCTTCAGGGCGCCACGGAGACGTGGACGAAGTCCTCCTATTCCGCAGGGAACGGGGCGTGCGTCGAGGTCAAGTCGCCGACGACCGCAGGACTCGCCGTACGTGACTCCAAGGTCGAGGAGGGCCCGGTCCTCGCATTCCCGGCCGGCGCGTGGAACGCCTTCGTGACCTCGGTCAAGGCGTAGGGGGGCACTCGCTGACCCACCGCTCACGCTCCCGACTACCACAACTGCACAAGCGTTACCCAGAGCCCTCTCGACCGGCCCGCCGTCCTTGCCGAGGGGGCTCGGCTTGTGCCCACCGCACCGACAGCGCCACCGTGCCCCCGATCTCGGCCGAGGGCCCGGCTCAGCCGATGGCCGGGTTCAGCCGATGGCGCGCTCCACCGCCGCCACGACCTCCGCCGACTCCGGCTCGGTCTGCGGCGAGAACCGGGCGACGACCTGTCCGTCCCGGCCGATCAGGAACTTCTCGAAGTTCCAGCGGATGTCTCCGGTGTGCCCCTCGCCGTCGGCGAACCCGACCAGACGGTCGTAGAGCGGGTGCCGGCCCTCGCCGTTCACCTCGACCTTCTCGGTCAGCGGGAAGGTCACGCCGTACGTCGCCGAGCAGAACTCGGCGATCTCCTCGGCGCTGCCGGGCTCCTGGCCCATGAACTGGTTGCAGGGCACCCCGAGCACGGTGAAGCCCTGCGCCGCGTACCGCTCCTGGAGCTTCTCCAGGCCGTTGTACTGCGGGGTCAGGCCGCACTTGGAGGCCACGTTGACAATGAGCACGGCCTTGCCGCCGTAGCCCGCCAGGTCGGCGGAGCCGCCCTGCAGCGCACCGATCTCCACGTCGAGCACGGACCCGTTGTTCTCAGAAGTCGTCATGAGCGGATGCTAACCCCGCCGGGTGGCGGTCCGGGTTCCGGCCTCGACGAGCACGTCACCGGCCGCCGTCCGCGCGTACAGCACCGACCGCCCGGCCCGCCGCCGCTCCACCAGCCCGGCGTCGAGCAGCACCCGCAGATGCCGGCCGACCGAACCCAGGCCCTGCCCGGTCACCGCCGTCAGGTGGGTGGTGCTCAGCGGGGTGTCCAGCAGCACCAGCACCCCGGCCCGCGCGGCCCCCAGCAGCGCCGCCAGACCCGCCGGAACCGCCCGCCCGGAAGGGTCGGCGAGCGCCCCGGCACAGGGGTAGATCAGCGCGTACCGGTCCGGTTCCTGCCAGGAGACCCAGCCGCGCTGCGGGGTGACCGGGACGAGGAGGAGGTCGGCGCCGGAGATCTCGCGGGGCGGGTACTCGTGCATGTTCACCTGGAGCCGGTTGCCGCCGAGCCAGCGGGTCTGGCCGGGCTTCAGGGAGTCCAGCACGGCCGCCCAGCCCGCCTGGGCCGCCCGCGCGGTCCGGGCGGCCACGTCCGCCGCCAGGACCCGCCGGCGCCGGTCCCAGTCCGGTCGTACCGTCTCGGTCCAGACGTACTCCAGCAGCGCGGCCGCCCGCTCGGGCAGGTCGTCGCGGTCCAGGGCGGCCGGGACCGGCCCGGCCAGGGAGACCCGCAGGTCGGCGCGGGCCTGCGCGGGGTCGGTCGCGCGCACCGTGGCGGCCGCGTCCGCGACGGTCTGCCCCTCGCGCGGGGCGGGCGACAGGAAGTCGGCGATCCAGGCCCTGCCGAGCCCGGCGGCGACCAGCCGCGCGGTCACCGGGTCCGCCGCGAGGAAGGCGCGGTAGCCCGGCAGGTGCGTGCGCAGCCAGGCCTCCTCGCCCGGGTGCGCGCCCGCCCCCGCGTGCAGCAGCTTCAGTGCCGCGAAGGTCTCGGCGAACGGCGAGAGCACGAACCGGCTGCGCGCGAGGGTGTCGGCGTTGACCAGCCACCAGCCCATGAGGACGCCCTTTCGTCTCTGCCCATCGCGCGGCTCTCCGCGTCGGCCTTCGTGCCGGCCTTTCGCCTCGGCCCTTTGCATCGGCCTTTCGCGTCTGCGCGAAACATTAACGACCGCTTGCCACCCGCTCCGAGACTCCCTGCATGCGCAGCTACCGCGAGCTCTTCCGCACCCCCGAATTCCCCCCGTTCTTACTGACCTTCGCCGCCTTCTCCGCGGCCCAGACGATCGGCGGCCTGGCCCTCGGCACCCTGGTCTACCGGCTCACCGGCTCGCCCCTGCTGTCGGCGGTGAGCATGTTCGGGCCGCAGCTCGCGCAGGTCCTCGGCGCCACGTTCCTGCTCTCCGGCGCCGACCGGCTGCCGCCGCGCGCCACCCTCACCGGCATGGGCCTCGCCTACGCGGCCGTCACGGCGGCCCTGGCGCTGCCCGGTCTGCCGGTCGCCGCCGTCTTCGGCGTCGTCGTCCTGCAGGGCCTGGTCGCCTCGCTGGGCGGCGGGGTCCGCGGCGGACTGCTCAACGAGATCCTCTCCAAGGACGGCTACCTGCTGGGCCGTTCGGTGTTCAACATGGCCTCCGGGCTGATGCAGATCACCGGCTTCGCGACCGGCGGTGCCCTGCTGACGGTCCTGTCCCCGCGGTCCTGCCTGCTCCTGTCGGCCGCCCTCTACGCCGCGTCGGCCCTCGGCACCCGCCTCGGCCTGACCGCCCGGCCGCCGCGGTCCGCGGGCCGTCCGTCCATCGCGGCGACCTGGCGCACCAACGCCTTCCTGTGGTCCTCCCGCCCCCGCCGCCTCACCTACCTGGGCCTGTGGGTGCCCAACGGGCTCGTCGTCGGCTGCGACTCCCTCTACGTCTCCTACGACCCGCACGCCGCCGGCGCCCTGTTCGCCTGCGGGGCGCTCGGCATGTTCGCCGGCGACGTGACCGTCGGCCGGTTCGTGCCGCCCGCGCTGCGGCCCCGCCTTGACGTCCCGCTGCGGCTGCTGCTGGCCGCGCCGTACCTGGTGTTCGCCCTGCACCCGCCCGTCGCGCTCGCCGCGGTCTGCGTGACCCTCGCCGCGGTCGGCTTCGCCGCGAGCCTGGTCCTGCAGGAGCGGCTGATGTCCCTCACCCCCGACGAACTCAGCGGCCACGCCCTCGGGTTGCACTCGGCCGGCATGCTGACCATGCAGGGCGTCGGCGCCACGCTGGCGGGCTCGGTGGCGCAACTCACCTCGCCCGCCCGCGCGATGACGATCGTCGCGGCCGCGTCCCTCGCGGTGACGCTGTCGCTGGCTACGGCCGCTCGGCGGGAGCGGAGGGTTCCGGCGCAGGCGACGGAACCGGCTCCGGCTCGGGCTCCGGCGAAGCCGTGAGCTGCGCCGCCGGCCCGAACTTGTCGGCGACGGCGGCGATCTGCTCGATCCCGGCCTTGAGCGCGGCCGGCCCGTCCAGCTCCCGCTCGTTCTTCTCGACCTCCTGGTCGAGCCGCTTGGTCGCCCGCTCGAAGTAGCGCAGCAACTCCACCGGGAAGGGCATGACGAGCGTGGAGTTCTTCTCGGCGGCGACCTCGACGACGGTCTGCAGGAGGCGCAGCTGCATCGCCTCCGGGGTCTCGGACATGATCCGGGAGGCGTTGGCGAGCTGCTGCGCGGCCTGGAACTCACCGTCCGCCGTGATGACCCGGGCCCGCCGCTCCCGCTCGGCCTCGGCCTGCCGGGACATGGACCGCTTCAGCGACTCCGGGAGCTGTACGTCCTTGATCTCGACGCGGTCGATGTGGATGCCCCACTCGGCGGCCGGGCTGTCGATCATCAGGGCGAGCCCCTCGTGCAGCCGCTCCCGGTCGGTCAGCAGGTCGTCCAGGTCGCTCTTGCCGATGATGGAGCGGAGCGAGGACTGGGCGACCTGCCCGACGGCGAACACGTAGTCCTGCACCTCGATGGCCGCGCGGATCGGGTCGGTGACCCGGAAGTAGACGACGGCGTCCACCTTCACCGACACGTTGTCCTTGGTGATGCCCTCCTGCGTGGGCACCGGCATGGTGACCACCTGTGTGTTCACCTTGCGCATCCGGTCGGCGAAGGGGATGAGGAAGGTGATCCCGGGCCGCCGGTACTCCGGCAGTGCCTTGCCCCAGCGGAACACGACCCCACGCTCGACCTGGTTGACCACGCGCATCCCGCTGCGCAGCACGAGCAGGGCCGCCACGACCACCAGTACGACCCCTACAACGGCGCCGTCCATGGGCACACACTCCATTCTCGACGTGATCCGGACAAGAATCCGGACAAGGATGAGGACACTTCCCGGCCGTCCCGGGATGCGGGTGCCGGCGTCAGGAGTGCGTAAAGAAAACGGCGCACGGTACTCGGCGCGCTTGGGGAATCATGGGGGTGACGGGACGTCGGCGGGGGAGGCAGGGTGACTGCGGTGGGCGGCGGGTCGGTCTTCATCAGTTACGCCGGACCGGACCGGGTCTGGGCGGAGTGGGTGGCCTGGCATCTGCACGATGCCGGTCATCGCGTGGTGCTGGACGTGTGGGACTGGTCGGCCGGTGACAACTTCGTGGCGCGCATGGAAGAGGCGCTGAACAGCGCGACCGCGGTGGTGGCCCTGTTCTCCCGGCGCTACTTCGACGACTCGCGGTGGACCCGGGAGGAGTGGTCGTCGGTGGTGGCGCGGCGCGAGCGTCTCGTCCCGCTGGTGATCGAGCCGCTCGACGACACCGACGTGCCCGCCCTGCTGGCCCCGCTGATCCGCAGGAACCTCCACGGCCTGGACGAGCAGCAGGCGCGCGCCGCCCTGCTGGACGCGGTCGCCGGTGCCAGGGGCCCGCGTACCAGACCCGCCTTCCCCGGCGGCCCCGCGTCCCCGCCCCCCGGCGTCCCCGGCCACCGCCCGCCCCTGCCCGCCCCCGGCGGCGGACGGGGCCTGCCGAGCCCGGGCACCTCGCGAGCCCCCGGGGCCGATCCGTCGCCCGGGCCGCCCGGGGCGGAGGCCCCCCTGTTCTCCTCCCCCGAGGAGAGAGCACAGGCCCGCGACCTGGCCAAGGCCCCCCGCCGCCCGGACACCGCCTAGCTGTACCGACCCGGGAGGTCGGGGACGTGACCGGCGGGTGGATGACGACGGCCTGGTGCACGGGACCCGACCCGTGTGGATCCGCTGAGCGGTGAGGTTCGGAAGTGCCCGCCGGTCGGTGGGTTCCGGCCCGGCCCGCCTACGGGCGGACGGTGAGCACCAGCTTGCCCGTGGTGCGGCCCGTCTCGGCGTCCGCGTGAGCGTCGGCTGCCTCGGCGAGTGGGTAGGCGGCGGCGATGCGGGGGCGCAGCCGGCCGGACTCGGCGAGCGCGGCGATGCCGGTCATGCCCGCATGGTCGTGCTCGACCACGATGTTCGCGGCCCGAACTCCCAATTCGGTGGCACGCTCGGTCACTTCGTCGAAGTCGACGGGCAGGCTGGAGACCAGGATGCCGCCCGGCCTGAGCGTCTCCAGCGAGAGCAGCCGGTCGGCGCCGCCGACCAGGTCGAGGACCACGTCGATGTCTCGGGCCTCCTTTGCGACGTCCGTGGTGCTGTAGTCGATGACCTCGTCCACGCCCAGGCTGCGCACGAAGTCGGACTTGGCGGTGGAGGCCGTGCCGAGGACGTACGCGCCGCGGGCTTCGGCGAGCTGCACCGCGACATGCCCTACGCCACCGGCCGCGCCGAGCACCAGCACCCGCTGCCCGGGCTGGACGTGCGCGGTCTCGACGAGCGTCTGCCAGGCGACCAGCCCCGCCATCGGCAGCGCGGCGGCCTCGGCGTGGCTCAGCGTGGCAGGCTTGGGTACGAAGGCACGGACGGGACCGGTGACGTACTCGGCGTAGGCGCCGGCCCCGTCCGGGTACGGCAGCATGCCGAACACCTCGTCGCCCGGCTGGAACAACGAGACGCCGAGGCCGACCGACTCGACGACACCGGACACATCCCAGCCGAGGGTGAATGGCGGCTCGCCCAGGAAGAGGCCGAGCCTGCGGTGTTGTGCGTCGGTGGGGTTGAGCCCGGCGGCGTGGACGGCGACGAGGATCTGGCCGACTCCGGGTTCCGGGCGCGCCCGCTGGACCTCGTGGAGCACGTCGGGCTCCCCGAGGGTGTCCTGACTGACGGCCCGCATTGTGGACTTTGTTGCGTTCTGGGTCATGGATCAAGCATGTGGCAACGGCTCTGACCAGGCCAATGTCAAGATAGTCAATAAACGATAGAATCGTGACATGCCTGCGATGACGTCCCGCACCACCCCTGACAGGCCGCCGCATCGCGTCGTGGTCCTCGCCCTCGACGGCGTGTACTTCTTCGAGCTGGGCATCCCCGACCGGATCTTCGCCGGGGTCGAGTTCGCCGGGGTCGAGGGGGCGTACGAGGTGGTGACGTGCGCGGCGACGGATGACCGTACCGTCGCCACCAACACCGGTATCACCCTCACCCTGCACCATGGGCCCGAGGCACTGGAGAGTGCCGACACGGTCATCGTCCCGCCCTACGACCTGCGTCGCTTCACCGCCGACCTGCCGGAGCCGGTGCGCGCCGCGCTCGGCCGCATCCGACCCGGCACCCGCATCGTCTCCCTGTGCACCGGCGCCTTCACCCTGGCCGCCGCCGGACTGCTCGACGGGCGGCCCGCGACGACACACTGGGCGCTCGCGGACCAGTTCCGCCGGATGTTCCCCCACGTCGCCCTGGACCCCGAGGTGCTGTTCGTCGACGACGGCGACGTGCTCACCTCCGCGGGCGTCGCCTCCGGGATCGACGTGTGCCTGCACCTGGTGCGCTCCGACCACGGCAGTGCCGTCGCCAACCAGGTCGCCCGGCAGTGCGTCGTGCCGCCCTGGCGCGAGGGCGGCCAGGCCCAGTACATCGTTCAGCCCATGCCCCCGCAGGGTGCCGTCGGTACCGGTGCGACCCGCGCCTGGGCTCTGGAGCACCTTGACCGGCCGCTGGCCCTGCGGGAGCTTGCCGCGCATGCCCGGATGGGCCCGCGCACGTTCGCGCGCCGCTTCCAGGAGGAGACCGGCACGAGCCCCGGCCGCTGGCTGATCCAGCAGCGGGTGCACCGCGCCCGCCACCTCCTGGAGACCACCGACCTCCCGGTCGACCGAATCGCCGCGGAGGTCGGCTTCGCCACCGCAGCGTCCCTGCGGCAGCACCTGCACGCGGCGATCGGCGTGTCTCCCCAGGCCTACCGGAACACGTTCAAAGTCCGCAGCGGGATGCCGGGCACGGGATGAGCACGTCGCCCGTGAGCGAGGGTGTCGACACAGGCGGGGCCGGCGAGTGATATCGCCCGCCGTCGGCCGGTCCCACCTGTCTGCCGCACCCTGTCGCCCCCCGGCTTCCGATCGGCGCGTGTTCGGCCGGACGGAGGCGGAGACGGTCCCCTTCGGTCGTTCCCCGGCACAAGGGGTCCGCGTGGCCTTCAGGACCGGAAGATGCGACGCCGGGGGAGGCGTCCGATTCCCACCCCAACCGGCCCGCGTCACCCAACCGGCCCGCGTCACCCGGCCGTTCCGCGGCGGAGGCCGCCGCCGAGCGCGCCCCGGTCCCCGAGAACGTCCAGGAGCCCGAGCGGCTGCCGGTCGAGGTCACTGCCGCCGACCGCGAACCCGAATCCGGATCCGCGTCCGCGTTCTTCAAGGCGGCGGTCGCCGTCTGCCGGCAGACCGTCACCGCCCCCGCTCCCCGCTCCCCGCTGCCCCCGGGCTTCGCGACCAGGTCACCGTCCGGTGCGGGCACGCCCCACCCGCATGGGCTATGATCAATCCAGAGCTGGCCGGCCCGATCAAGGTCGCCCGGTGCTGCGTTGGTGGTCCAAGGAAAGACGCCCCGCTTCCTGCGGGGAAATGCAGGTGCAAGGCCTGCCCGGCGCTCCATTTCGAGGCCCGTCCACTGCGTGGACGGGCCTCGTGCGTTGCCCGGCGCCGAGGCCCTCACATCTCCGGCCCCCAGCGTTCCGGCCCGCCGCCCCGCCAGTCGATCCACGGCGCCTGCGCGACCTCCGCCGGGTCGATCTCCAGCCCGGCGCGGCGAAGGAACTCGGCGACGTCGGTCACGTTGTGCGCCAGCCCGAGGATCTCGCCGTCCACCCGCACACGCCGGCCACCCGTCGGCGACGGCGGATGCACGGTCACCCGTATCGGTCCGGACATGCCTTCAGGATCATCCGGGACGTACGGTCCCGCACTCCAGCCCGTCATCCGAGGCTCCTCCGCTCCCTGCCCGGTCCGATCGTCCGAGGGCACGCAGCTCCCACCATGCGGTGGGGCTCGGGCGCCGTTGCTGCCAGTAGGGATGGAAGAACACCTGCGCCGACAGCAGGTACAGCCGCCGGCGCAGCTCGGTACGCCCGGGCCGCTCGGCGAGCTGCCGGTAGGTGGCGCTCCATTCCTGCTGCGCCCGGGCCAGGTCCGCGGGAAACGATCGCATGACCGAATTCAAGCACGTGTTCGATTTTTGAGTCCATCGACGACGAAAGCGCCGACGGCGGCCACTGTGACTGAGTGCTTCAGTTGGCCGCCCTGGTGCTCAGGGTTGTTGATCAACACCTGGCGACACTGAGCCTGAGCACGATAGGCGTCGTATTTGCACGACAACTGTCGTCATCCGCGTCCGACCTCCTGGTGCAGGTGCCCTCGGGACGCCCTCCACGGGTCGCGCCGGGAAGCGGCGTTGTCGGTGGGCTCTGCCAGGGTGTGCGTCGTGGACGAACTGGTGGAGCGTGTCGACGATCAAGATCGTGTGCTGGGGGTGGTGGTCAGCCGCCGGCAGGCCATCCGGGAGGGTTGGCTGCACCGGGTCGCCGTGACGGTGTGTCGTGATGAGCGTGGGCGGATCCTTGTCCACCGGCGGTCGGAGCAGCTGTCGCGCTTCCCCGGGCTCTACGAGGTCGTGGTCGGTGGCGCCGTGAATGTCGGCGAGTCCTATGAACAGGCCGCCGCGCGGGAGCTGGCTGAAGAGCTGGGCATTCGGGTGCTGCCGCGCTTGCTGTTTACGTTCATCAACCGCAGCGGTTTGAGCCCTCACTGGCTCGGCGTGCACGAAGCGGTGGTGCTGGATGCCGTGGTCCCCGATCCCGATGAGGTCGCCTGGCATGGCTGGTTGGCCGAGCCGGAACTGCGGTCGGCCCTGCTGGAGTGGCGCTTCACCCCCGACAGCCACGAAGCCTTCAACCGGTATCTCGCGTTCCGGACCGCGCAGTCCTGAGACCTTGCCCGCCTTTGCTTGCAATAGGCGCGGTAGACGCGAAGAACGATGCGAATCTGACGACAGTTGTCGTGCTCAGCGATCCAGGAACCCCCTGGTCAGGATGCCGGGTTGACGACAACTAGCTCGCTCCGTCTCAGACACTCAGCCCTCATGGGACCGCCACAACCAGCGGAGGGCATCGGGGAGCAGGACGCCGCCGTGGTTGGGGCTGTGGCCGCCGTCGCCCAGGACCAGACGGAAGTCGTATCCGGCTTCCGCGAGCGCGGCCGCGACGCGCAGGTTGTTGGCGAGCCAGTTCCTTTCGGGCTCGTTCCAGTGCAGGTCACGATGGCCCGCTTGCAGGAAGATGCGCAGTGGCTTGAGTGGAACGCGGGGGATGAGTTCGGGGTAGGGGTTGCCGTCCGGCATCTGCGTGAAGCTGGACAGGAACGCGGTGACCCGGCGGAACTTGTCGGGGCGAAGCCATGCTGCGGTGAAGGCGCAGTTGCCGCCGCTGCTGCCACCGCAGATGCCCCACTGATCGGGGTCCTCGGCGATCGAGTAGTGCTTGCTGACCTCGGGGATGATCTCGTTCAGGAGGAAATTGACGTACCGATCGTCGAATGCGTCGTACTCGGTGTTGCGGTTCTTCGGATCCTCGGCGTCGGGGAAGATGCCGGGGTCGACGAACACGCCGATGGTGACCGGGATGTCACCCCGGTGTATGAGGTTGTCCAGGACGATTGCGCCGCGGACCTCACCTGCGGGGTCCAGGTACCACCATCCGTCCTGGAACACCATGAGCGACGCTGGTTCGGCGGGGTTGTAGCTCACTGGCACGTGGACCCAGAACTTCCGCGACGTGCCGGGGTAGATCGCGCTGTTGTCCCAGTCGAACTCGATCGTCTCGCCGGAGGGCGCTCCGGGCTGTGCAGCAGAGTCGGGGCCGTGGGCGTAGCGAACGTCTGACTGGTGAATCGGAAGCGGCTGGTAGGGGACCTCGATCGTCACGCAGGCCAACCTAGGAGAGATCACGACCTGCCTCAAAGGGGTTTGGGGTCTGTTGTGAAGCTGCTGGTCACAGCGGTTCGTTGAGGACGTTCAGAGTCGATCTGCTTGGCGAGCTTGTCGGCGTGCTCAAGGAGTGCGTTGTGCAGGAGGCGGGCGAGCCGGCCGGGTTCCCTGCTCGGGAAGACGGGCAGCGTGAGTTCGTAGGCGCCGAATCGGGCCCTCTTGATCTCGACGGACCCGATGTTCGGCCCATTTCGCAGCATGGGTGACCATTGCCAATCGCCCTGCGTGACCTGGGCCCAGATGATCGCCGAGGCCGCCAGGTGGCGTGCTCGGTCCCACCGGATGCGGTGACGCTGGGCTGGCTCCAGTTGTTGGACGACCATCTCGATGATCTTCTTCCAGTCGTCCTGAGGGAGGACCCAGCTCTGCAGGTGGGCTCGACGGTGTTCGTAGTTGACGGGCGAATCGGTCGCCGCAAGCTGGCTGGCGAGGCCGCCGAGGGTGTCTGCGTACTGTCGTGCGTTGTCGTCGGCCGACTGCCATGAGCGGAGTTGAGCACTCGTGTTGTGGCTCACGGCGGCTGTGAATCCGAGATAGAGGGCAGCTTGTCGGCGGGTGCCGCCGTGTGCCATCTGCACCAGTCGGATGGCGGCGTCGCGGCGGAGAGGATGGATGGGAGCGCCGAGTGGTTGCAAGGGTTCCATCCAGGCGCCGGGAAGGTGTTGAGGGATCGTCGCGGCGTCCAGTTCCCCTTGGTGGGTGGCGGTTTGGGGGAAGAAGGCCAGGAAGTCCGCGCTGACCGGGCGTAGGGCATCGAGCCGGGGCCGGAGCGCGGTGCGAAGCCCCGCCGAACAGTGCGGCTCCAGGCGGAGAAGCTTGGGCCGTCCCGGCCACTGCCTGGTGCAGCGGGAGAGAAGGGCGTCGATGCGCTCGGCCCGGTCGGGGCCGTCGAGGATGTGCCTGGCGAGCAGCATCAGGGCAGCGCAGGCGACGGAGTCTGCGGGCGGCGTGTCGAGTGCGCGAGCGACGTGGGTGACCTTTTTCTGTCGCGCGGTGAGACGTCGTAGCCGCTGGTCGATGTCGGTGTCGATGGCGTCCAGCTTCGCGGCTCGCGGAAAAAGTTGTGCGGTAACGGGCCAGGTGCCGCAGATCAGCAGCATGGCTGCGCGCAGGTCGGCGAACTGCTCGGAGCCGCTCACGGCCTGGTGCAGGCCGGTCGGATCCATGGCGAGGTCCAGCAACTCTTGTTGCAAGTGCAGGACGTCGAGGGAGGGGCGAATGACGGGGCTCATGTGGTGGTCGAGTCGGTGGCCGCAGGCCGGTGGCGGCCGGTTGATGTGGTCATCGTCGCCGATGCGACTGCGGCATTGGGCCGGGTGCAGGACCGTGGTCGGGTTGGGGATCAGCTGAGCTGGTCGCCAACGTCCTGCGGCAGTGATGCCGGCCGAGAATGCGGGATTGCCGCAGGCAGGGCAGCGCCAGTCGAGGTAGCGGTGGTGCCGTGGGCAGGCGAAGGCCATGGGGAGGCGCCAGAAGCCCGGCCAGGAGCTGGTCATGCTGCCGTGTTCTGGATTGCTCAGGCACTCGGGGCAGTACCGGCTGAAGCGGGTGAAGGACCAGCCCTCGGCCACGATGGTCTCGAAAGTACGTTTTCTGCCCAGGTAGTTGAGACGAAGAGGCGGGAACCCGGGAGCTTGGCGGCCCAGGGTCAGATCGTGTACTTCGGCGACGCTCAGGCGGCTGCTGCGGGCGAGGGCGTCGGCGGTTTCGGGGCCGAGCTGAACCAGGTGTCGGCTGGGGAACGTGACGCGGGAGGCTCCGAGCAGGCCGCAGTGCTCGGCCAGATCCAGCGGTTTGACGCTGAGCCGGTAGGACAGCCGCAGCAGGAAGCTGGGCAGGGCCTCACCGGGCGTGGGGTTCAGGCTGCGGGGAAGGGGCCGGTGCCGCATGGTTCACCCACCGCTCTCGGCGGCGGGGCCGTGGTCGTCGAAGACCGTGGAGGGCCTGGGGCGGCTGTTCTTCTTCGGCTGTCTTCTGCGGGCGACCGCCGTGGCGACCGGAGGAATGGCCGGGATCTCCCCTGCGCCGGCGTCGCGTCCGGGAGCGTGGGACACGTTGATGTCGATGCCGTCGAGGAAGGCTTCGCTCAGGCACTCCTCTCCGGTGTCCATGGCTTCGTGGCAGCCGTCCTCGATCAGTCGTTCCAGCAGGCCGACCACGCCTTTGGTGCGGTCGAAGAGGTACTCGGGCATGTGCCCGTCGGTGAGCATGCCGGGATTGGCCTTCAGCAGCCGCAGCTGGTCTTCGAGGCCGGCCAGGTGCTGGACCCAGGCGGCGATCTGGGATGGGGAGTCGTAGCGGAAGCGGTCGAGTTCCACCAGGTCGAACCGGCGCTCGGTCTGTGTCGGCTCCAGGCCGTGGGTCTTGGCGCTCTGCGAGGCAGGCAGACGCCACTGACCGGTGCGCGGGTCGGGGCTTCCTTCCTGCAGGAGCCCCGAGGCGGGGATGTCGACTCCGATCAGGACGAGCGTGACGTGCATGCTCATGAAGGCCCGGATGAGATCGAGGGTGTCCTGATCGTCCGCGCGGTGCATGCGAAGCCGGGTGATGTCGTCCAGCACCAGAGCCTTGGTGCCGTGGTCGTGCAGGGAGGCGGCGACCTGGTGGACCAGGTCGGGCAGGTCGAGGTTCTTCGTCGGGGCGCCGTAGAAGTTGAGGATGGCCTTGCAGGTGCTTTTCGGTTTCGCGGTCACCGGGGTCTGGACGTAGGCGACCGGCGCGTAGAGATCACGTGCTCCGGAGACCGCATCCGGGTTGAGGTGCTGGTGCAGATCGCGCCAGGAATCCTCGAAGGAGGCCGCGATCTCGCAGGCCGTTTCGGTCTTCCCCTGGTAGCCGCCTCCGGTGATCATCACTCCGGCGCGGGTGGACGGCTTCACCTTCAGCGCATTGGACCGGATGCGCCCGTTGAGCAGTTTGGCGACCTTCCGGCTCATCGGGGTGTGCAGAAGGGGGAGATTGGCGTGAGTGGCCGCGCGGTGCAGGTCGTGGATCCCGCGCTCTCGGGGGTTCAGGGCCCGCCAGGCAGCGAGATCGAGTCGCGGGGCGGGCACGAAGTCGTGCCGTGTGCGGCGCCAGCGATCCCAGTCCTCGATTGTCTCGCGCTGCGGCGGGCCCTCGGACGGCAGGAACGGATAGCGGCCCGCGGGCATCTCCGGGGATGTCACGAGGAGCCCTCTGAAGGGACGGTGTCGTCGGCGGTGTCGTCCTCGCCGGGCAGCAGAAACAGGTGCTGGGCTCGCAAGACGTCGCCCAGCAGCGGCGGCGGCTCGGGTCGGCGGGTGACCGCCGCCTCGCGGCGCCGGCGCCGCTCCTCCCGGACGGCCTTGTTCACCTGCTGGGACACCTCCGCGACACCGCCGGCCGGGGCAGGCGGCGGGCAAGCCGTCGGACGATCACGCTGAGCGGCCCGGGCGCGGGCCAGCTCGCGTGCCCGCTCGGTTCGCTCAGCCCGGCTCATCTGGCTGGGCCAGGCATCGACCGGTGTGCGTGCGGCCACCAGGTCCAGCAACACCGGCAGGAGTTCGCGGTCGTCCTGGGGGATGAGACCGGTGTGTGCCGCCTGGCGCAGGACTTCGCGTACGCGTGCGTCGGAGAAGGCCGGGACGTCCTCATCGGCGGGAAGACCGTTCCAGCGCAGGGCATGCCATTGTCCGTCGGCGGGGTCCTCGAAGAACACTTCCCGGCAGTCTCGTGGATCGCGGCCGATCGCCCACTTGCCGCGGTGCTTGCCGCTGCGGCCCGAGGCCCGTCCCCGGTAGGGGTGCAGGACCTGGGCGTGGGCGCCATACCAGAGTCCGCCGATCTTCACGCCCCGGCGGGAGGTGATGTTCACGAAGTGCGTGGGCAGCAGTTCGTAGTACAGATCCGGCTTCGGGATCTCCAGGCAGATCCCGTCCCGCGCGGCCGCGGCGGCGAACAGGGTGTTGGGGCTGTGCCGGCCGCCCGGATCCCAGGCAGGGGCGTACTGGTCCAGGCGCCGGTTCTGCCAGACCTTCACGGTCCAGGTAGCGAGCAGGTGCTCCATTTCCTGGACCGTCCAGACCGCATCCCCTTCCGGGTCGACGCCCCGGTCCGCGACATCCACTCCCCGGTAGCCGAGCAGCAGCTCCAGCAGCAGCGACTGGATTCCGGCGAAGGCGCGCTCGCATGCCGCTTTGTCACTCGGCCGCATCATGCGGGCGGGCAGCAGATCGATCCCTAACCTGCGGGCGACGCGCACCAGGTGATGGTTCTTGTAGACGCTCCCATGATCACTGGTGACGGTCTCCGGAGCGAAGAACGGTCGCCCGGCCACCGGATGACCGGCGAACTCGGCCACCAAGGCAGCCGGGACACCCGGATAGGGCCACTCCATCTCCGGCCCCCAGCCCGGCCGCATCGGCAGCGGCAGCAGCACGTCCCGCAACAGCATGGCCACCTCCACCGACGAGTCCGACACGGGAGTCAGCCGGAAGGCGACCAGGGAATGCGTATGGGCGTCCAGGGCGAGCGTCAGATCAACCGAGATCGGAGCGGCGAACACGTCATCGAGCACCTTCACCGGCAGCGGAGTGGTGTCCAGCACCACGACCTGACCGGGACGGCTGATCGTCACGCTCGCCTTGCCGGTCTCCAGCGCCGCCGATCGGACATACCGCTGCCGGGCTCCCTGCGGCCCGAACCACTCCTTCCAGACCCCGGCCAGCGTCGTGTAGTGCGGAACCGTCACCGCGGGACCGAACTTCTCCCGCACGTACTGGTGGATCATCCGCTCCTTGGTCTTCATGCTCAGCCGCGAGCGGTGCAAGGACTCGGCGTGGACAGCGTGGATAGCCTCGGCGACCTGCGGAGTGATCGACTTGTGGCCTCGTCGCGGCGCTGTCCACCGCCCGTCGGCCAGGCCCATCAACCCGTGCTCCCGCTGCTCGGCGGCCATCCGCCGCAAGGTCCGCTCGCTGACCGACTCCAGTCCCAGCAGCTTGGCGTCCCTGCGGTCCAGAGTCCGCAACTCGGTCACCTTGGCCCGCCGACGCTCACCCACCGTGGTGCGGGCCGGGTCGTACTCAGGGCGAGGTTCCCCCGGCAGAGGCCAAAACGGGCTCCCGCTGCGAAACCCTGTCTCCACCTCCAGCAGGTGGGCCAACCGGATCTCGGACCGTTCCAGATCGTGACCATCAAGTTCCTCGCGCCGGGGACGCTGCCGGGCCGTGTCCATCACGCCCTCCCGCAGGGATAGATCCACGAGGCGTCTCCCAACGGTGCAGCGAGATCCACCGCCAGCCTGCGATGCCAGAGCAGATGCACCACGTGCACCCGGGCGACCGGCGGAACCGCGGTGGCCTCGACGAGTTCACCCAGGCGTCGGGGACGCTCCGCGACAAGCTCCCGCACCTGGTCGCCAAGCCCCAGCGGGTCCGTCAACGGCCGCCGCCGGGCCGACAGCGTCTCCAGGCCCGTCATCACCTCACGGCGCCAGCCGGTCACCACCGAATACCGCCAGCCCGCAGCCTGCGCAGCCTGCCGGGCGGCGGCGAACCGGAGCACGTCCTGCTCCTTGACCAGGTGGGCGGGGCGGACATCCAGCAGCCAGCCGCCCTCGCCGCACACCAGCAGGAAGTCCGGGATGTGCTCCCCCTTGCCGTCCTTCGAGGAGAACCGCAGACGAAACGGCTGCGACAGCACTTCGTCCGCGGTCGCCACGAAGTCGATGGCCAGCAGCAGCCGACGCTCAGCCAGGCTCTCGAAGCCGTGCATCCGGCCCGTGGCCTGCATGTACTTCAGCCCAGGACGGTGACGCTGATCAGCCCGCCACGTGAATCGGCGTACCGGCACTGTGATGCTGGTCGGAACGGCAGCCAGCTCGCGTACCGCGCAGACGACATCGGCGTCCGACGATTTCCACACCGCACTCCACCGCCGAGACCAACCCTCGCCGACCTCCAGATGCTCAGCAACCTGCTCATCCAGCACGTACGGCGCGATCAGCTCATCCAGCCCGCACGTATGCGACCACACCGGCCCGCAGGGCCCCGTAGAGACCTCCACCAGCCCAGCACAGCCGATGAACCCGGCATCGCGGTCGACTTCATCGAAACCGGCATCAGCTACCTGAATCGATCGCTATCCTCCGGCCAACTGTGACGCTCAGAATGGCCAACTGGACCGCTCAGTCACAGCCACTGTGACTGAGTGCTTCAGTTGGCCGCTCCGTGCTCAAGAGTCGGGTGGCGGTCTGGCCTCAGGTGCTGGAGATGATGACGGCCAGGAGCTCGTGATGGATGGCGGGCTTGGCGAACAACGCTGCTCCTGTGTCGGTGCGCTGTTGACCTGCGAGGTCGCTGAATGCGCCGCCGGCTTCTTGGACGATGGGGATCAGAGCGGCGATGTCCCAGGGGCCGGCCCCGAGCAGGAGGAAGGCGTCCAGCTGGCCGGTGGCGACGAGGAGGCCGCCGTGGCAGGTGCCGGACCCTGTGGACGGTTTCCGGGGTGGTGGCGTGCTGGTTTCTGCTGCGGACCAGTCGAGCGCGGGACGGGTCCGTGCGGTGTGCCCAGCCAGTTTCGCGGCGATGGCTCGGTGTGGCTCGCTCAGTCGGTGAGGGGGCGGCCAGATGCCGAGAATGGCGTCGTGACCATGGCCACCAGGGGTGATCGTCAGCCTGCGTGAGTGTGCTGGTGAGCGGGAGGGGCTGGGTCCTGTCCATGCGCCGGCACCTGGCGCGGCCCACCAGCGGCTGCCCAAGGCGGGCGCGGAGACCATGCCCAAGGTGATGGTGCCGTGGTCTTCGAGGGCGATCAGGGTGCTCCATTCTGGTTCGCCCGCGACGAAACTCGCGGTTCCGTCGATGCCGTCGATGATCCAACGGCGGCGAGCTTTCCCTCGCTCTCCGTACTCCTCGCCGATGAACGCGTCATGGGGACGCCGTCGGCGGATCTCGGAGCGCAGGGAGTGTTCGATCTCCCAGTCGGCGTCGGTGACCGGGCTTCCGTCGTTCTTGGTGTGGACGGTGAGACCGGCTGCCGTGAAGTAGCGGCGTGCGATGCCGTCGGCCAGGTCAGCCAGATGGTGAGCCAGGGCCAGATCCGTCGCGTTTGCCATACCCATGGCCTTCCCATCGAGCCTTGTGCGATCACCTTGCTTGCCGAGCCGACACGTCCATGCGCGGTGCAGCGAGATCCACCGCCAGCCTGCGATGCCAGAGCAGATGCACCACGTGCACCCGGGCGACCGGCGGGACCGCGGTGGCCTCGACGAGTTCACCCAGGCGTCGGGGACGCTCCGCGACAAGCTCCCGCACCTGGTCGCCAAGCCCCAGCGGGTCCGTCAACGGCCGCCGGGCCGACAGCGTCTCCAGGCCCGTCATGACCTCACGGCGCCAGCCGGTCACCACCGAATACCGCCAGCCCGCAGCCTGCGC
>NZ_BCFL01000019.1:556711-874413 GCF_002217755.1 Streptomyces hyaluromycini
CCCAGGACGGTGACGCTGATCAGCCCGCCACGTGAATCGGCGTACCGGCACTGTGATGCTGGTCGGAACGGCAGCCAGCTCTCGTACCGCACAGACGACATCGGCGTCCGACGACTTCCACACCGCACTCCACCGCCGAGACCAGCCCTCGCCGACCTCCAGATGCTCAGCAACCTGCTCATCCAGCACGTACGGCGCGATCATCATCCAGCCCGCACGTATGCGACCACACCGGCCCGCAGGGCCCCGTAGAGACCTCCACCAGCCCAGCACAGCCGATGAACCCGACATAGCGGTCGACTTAATCGAAACCGGCATCAGCTACCTGAATCCATCGCTGTCCTCCGGCCAACTGTGACGCTCAGAGTGGCCAACAGAAGCGCTCAGTCACAGCCGCACCGGACCGACGGCTGAACGAAGACCAGCGCGCCCGCCCCCGCAAGGGCGAACGCGCTGGGCTGGTCGATCCGGCGGGTGCCGCGAAGGCGGACTGGCGGACTAGTCGACGTCCACCGGACCGTCGTCCGACTTCCGCCCCTTGCTGGTGGGCAGCTGGAGCAGGCCGCCGGTCTCGCTCTCCCCGGAGCGGCGGCCGTCGGGGCGCTGCCCGTCGGAGTCCTGGCCGCCCAGGTTCTGCCGGACCGAGTCGAGGATGGTCAGGCCCTGGGACACCAGACCGGCGGCGAGCTCGCCGAGGCCGTCCGCGCCGTTGAGGACGTTGACGTTGGCGCCCGCGAGACCGCCGGCGGCCTCCTTGACGATCTGCGGGAGCTGGTCGATCAGCATCCGGTCGAGCGCGACCCGGTCGTACGACGCCGCCGCCTCCGCCTGGATCTTCATCCGCTCCGCCTCGGCGGCCGCGAGGATCCTGACCCGCTCGGCCTCGGCCTCGGCGGGCCGCACGATCTCGGCGACCAGCTGCTCCTGGCGCAGCCTGGCCTGGCGCTGGGCCAGCTCCGTCTGGGCGGCGAGCACCTCCTGCTGGGCGTGCGCCTGCGCCAGCGGTCCGGCCTGCGCGGCCTGCGCCTGGGCGCGGTCCACCTCGGCCGAGTACTCGGCCCTGACGATCGCGGTCTGGCGGGCGTACTCGGCCTGGTTGCGGGCCGCCACCTGCTCCGCCTCGACCGAGGCCTGGGTGGCCTGGGCCTGGGCGATCTGCGCCTGCCGCTGGATGGCCGCCTTGTGCGGGGCGGACATGGCATCGATGTAGCCGGTGTCGCCGTCGTCTATGGACTGGATCTGCAGCGAGTCGACGATCAGCCCGATCTTCGCCATCTCCGTCTTCGAGGTGTCCAGCACCTCCGCGGCGAGCTTCTGCCGCTCGGTGACGATCTCCTCGACCGTCATCGAGCCGATGATGGCCCGCAGGTGCCCGGCGAAGATCCGGCCGGTGAGCACCGACATCTGCTCCTGGTCGGAGAGGAACCGCTGGCCCGCGTTGATGATGCTCTCGTGGTCGTTGCCGACCTTGAAGGCGATGACCGCGCGGACGTGCAACGCGATGCCCTGCTTGGTCACGCAGGTCTCGGTGACCTCGGACTCACACATGGACAGGGTGAGGAACCGGACCTTCCGGAAGACCGGCAGCACGAACTTTCCATGCCCCGTGACCACTCGGAACGGCGCGCCCCCCAGTCCCCGCCTGCCCCCCGAGATCAACATCGCCTCGTCGGGAGCGGGTACGCGGTATCCGAACATTCCTGTTACTCCTCAGCCGGCCTCGGCGCTGTCGCCGAGCGCGTCCAATGGATCCACCCACTCGATGACGCCGACTTCGCGGCATCCCCGTGATTCGATCACGAGTACCGTCGCGCCTACCGGCAGTGGCTCCTCGGACCAGGCGAGGAACGTCTCCGAGCCGCCTCTGACCCGGACCAGGACTTCGCCGGGGCCTGTGGAACCGCGGGTTCCGATGAGCACCGTCCCCGTGCAGCCGATCACGGCCTCGTCCTGCGGCATCACCGGCCGTCCTCCTCGTTCCTCCTCGTTCTGGCCCGATGATTCCGACGATAGACCCGTTCCGCGCGGGACCCAACGGTCAGGGGGGACCGGTCCTGCAACATCGGCCGCGCCGGCCGGCGGGACGGGGCCGGCAAAGCCGCTCCCCGAGGCGGTGCCCTCGCCCCGCGAGCCGGCCGGAAGCCGGTCCGCCCGCTGTCCTGACCGGTGGGATGCCGTGCGACATGAAGGGCGATACGGTGTAAATGCTGTCAGGCTGCGCGCAGTTGCCCGCATGGTGGGCGGGACGGATCGCCCGTGCGGGGCGACATGTGCGGGACGTGGCGGGGCCGTCACGTCCTGCCGGTCGCATCAGTGGCATCCAGAGAATGGCATCCGAAGCAGGTTGAATGATGAACCGAACTCGTCGTCTCGCAGCGTTCGCCCTCCTTGCCGCCCCCGCGCTCGCGGCGGGCCCCACGACGACCGCACCCGCCGCTGCCGCCGCCGTGCCGCACGCCCCGTCCCGCGCGGTGTGCCATGTCGAAACGGAGTCCGACGGCAACTACCACCTCTGGGGTGTGGGGTTCCCCGGCGGTGCGAGGGTGACCTACTCCGGTTCCGCCTCCGGCACCGTCTCCACGGACCGGACGGGGCGGTTCGACATCGGCGGCCTCAGCGGAAGCAGGTTCGTCGTCAACACGGCCGACGGGAAGGCCACGGTCGCCTGCACCATGGTCCATCACTGAGCCCGCCGGCGGGGGCGTCCCGGAATCGGATCGGAAGCGGTTGGCGGGTACCGGCGGAAGCGCCCGGGGTGGTCTCGTGGACAGCGGTGAGGCCGGGCGAAGCGGCGCGAGGCGTGGCCGGCGGGACGATGCCGCGAAGGGGGAACGGAGAGATGCGGAGCAGCCCGTCGGCCCGGGGGACACGCCCGGGCCGCCGCCCGGCCCCACCTTCGCCGTCAGTCCGCCGCGCGCAGCCCGAGCACCAGGTCCGCGAACCGCTGCTCCACCGGGGCCAGGTCGGTCCGGGCCAGCTCCTGGGGCAGGATGACGATCCGGAGCTCGGGGGTCAGCGCGGGGTGGCGACCGCAGGCGTCGATGAACGAGTCGACGATGAGCGCGGCCAGCTGGCCCCGGTCCAGGTCGGTGACGCGGGCGAGGCCGGAGCCGATCAGCGGCACGGCGACCGGCTTGAACAGGCCGTGCACCGCCACCGAGGCCCACAGGTTCTCCAGGCTCAGCCGCAGGTCGAGGTGGTTGGACCTGGCCACCAGATCGTTGCCGAGCCGCGAATAGGCCGTGGCGAACACCCGGCGGCCCTCGACCGGCACCATCACGGTCGTGCCCACCGGATAACGGACCCGCCGGCCCAGCGGCTTGGTCCGCACGGTCTCGGTGCCCGCCGCCTTCACCGCCCGCAGCCCCGCCCGCAGCCGGTCGTCCAGCAGGCGACGCCGCCCGGCGAACAGCCGGTCGACGAGCTGGCTCTGCAGGCTCTCCCGGCTGATCACCAGGTCTTCCGCGGTCTCCGTGTCGAAGGTGTCGGAGAACCCGATCACCAGGTTGCAGTCCATCTGGTCGAACAAGTCGCCGCGCACCAGCACCACATCCGCCCGCTGGCCGGGCAACGGCACCCGGTGCCGCAGCAGTTCGGCCCCGTGCCGGGCGCGCAGCTCCGCGCGCAGCGCGTCGAGGACACGCGCGGCCTCGGTGTCGTCGGGATGCTCGTGGGCCATCAGTTCGGCGACCGGCAGGGCGAGTTCGGGTCGTCCCAGGTCGGTCTGCACGCGGACCAGTTCGCGTCGCGCGGAGTCCTGGAGGGCGGTCAGGCGGCGTACGAAGGGCGCCGCGAAACCCTCGCCGTTGACCTCGGCCAGCGGCCGGCCGCGCACCAGGGACAGCGCCTCGGCCAGCCGGTGCGCGGCGGTGGCCGGCGGTGCGTGCAGGGCCTCGCCGACGATCGCGGTGAAGCGCGCGCTGTCCAGCTCCTCGGGCCGCAGCACCAGACGGTAGGCGGTCTCCGGGCCCTGCACGGTGACCTGCTGCTCGGTGCACAGGACATGCGTTCCCGCGCTGTCCTGGCCGGGGGCCAGCGCCCGCCGCAGCTCCAGGACCCGTTTCTGCACCTCGTTGCGGTTGCGCTGGTCCAGATGGCGCGGCTCGTCCGCGAGCCCCCACACGTCGCGGCGCAGCTGCCGCACCGGCACCGCCTCGCCCTCGGCCGCCACCAGACGGACCAGCAGCCGTACCGTCAGCGGGGTCAGCCGGACCGGAACCCCGTCGACTTCGAGCTGGACCGGGCCCAGTACCTTCACCCGGATTTGTGCTCTTGCACCGGCCATCCGCGTCGCCCCCCGGCGGTTTTGCGTCACTCTGCGTCAGCCATAGTGACTGAAAGATTATCATGATGCCTTGGGGAATCCATGAGTTCGGGTGATTCCGGCGGGCTGGACCCGATGAGCCCGATACGGCCCCCGGACGCGATCCGGCCACGCGCCCCACACGCCCCACGCACCCCACGCCTCCACCCCCACCCGCGCCCGCATCTGCGGCCGCATCTGCGTCTGCGTCTGCCGCGGGGCACGCGGCGCGCCCGGCAGGTCTTCGTGCGCGACACGATGGTGGCGTTCGGCGGGCTGTCCGCCGTGTCCCAGGTCGTGGGCCCGTTCGTGCCGCAGAGCGCCTCCGGCGCGGTGGTCGGGCTGTCGGTGGGGGCCTGCCTGGGCTGGGGGCTGCTGCGGTCCCGTCCCGCGGCCCGGGTACGGCAGGTGTTCCGGCGGCCCGACATGGCGGTGGTCGTCGAGACGGGCGACGTCTTCGACCAGCCGGCCCATCTCGTCGTCGGGTTCTGCGACACCTTCGACACCCTGTCGGCCGGCGGCCGGCTCATCAACGGCGACAGCGTGCAGGCCCAGCTGCTGGACCGCCGGTACGACGGCGACGTACACCGCCTGGACGCGGAGCTCGGCGCGGCGCTCGCCACGGCCGAGCCCGTCGCGCGGGAGGAGCGGGCGGACAAACCGCTCGGCAAGCTCGACCGCTACCCGGTCGGCACGGTGGCGGTGCTGGGCACCCGGCCCCGGCTGGTGTTCGGCGTGGCCTACAGCCGGATCGGCAACGACTACGTGGCCTCCTCCGGCGTGGAGGACCTGTGGCGGGGCCTGGGCGGCCTGTGGGACGCGCTGCGCGCGCACGCCCAACTGGAGCGGGTGGCCATGCCGTTGGTCGGCTCCGGGCTGGCGCGGCTCGGCCACCTCGACCGGGACAGCCTGCTCCGGCTCATCCTGATGTCCTTCGTGGCCCGCTCCCGGGAGGGCGCGATCTGCCGCGAACTGCGCCTGGTCATACGGCCCGAGGAACTGGAGGGCATCGACATGCGCGAACTGGCCGCGTTCCTGGACGCGTTGGCGTCGGGCCCGGAACGGTAGCGCGGTACGGACGAGGGGGCGGGCGGCCCGCGGCCCCCGCCCCCTCGCCCGTACCGTCCGTCAGGCCAGCCGCCGGTAGGCCGCCAGATTCCTGAAGTACGAGGTGTCACGCCAGTCCGGCCGGGTGTCGTCGAGGTCGCACTCGGCGCCCTTGAGCCGCTCGACGATCTTCGAGACGGCGGTCTCGGAGCCGTCGAAGCGGATCACGTTGCGCCCCCCGAGGTCCGCGGCGGGCCGCACCCGGCCGACCTCCACGATGATCGTCCGCTCCGGGTAGGCCATCAGCGCCATGCCGAGCTCGATCAGCACGTTCTGGCGGGGCTGGCCGGTGTACTGGGTCTCGTAGGGCTGCTCGTTGTCGCCCAGCAGATGCGGATGGAGTTTGGCGACGTCGTCCGGGGTGAGCAGCACGAGCGCCGCCTGCGCCTGCGACAGCGCGGTCTCGATGACCTCGCCGAGGAACGGCGCGGTCCCCCCGGTGCTCCGCACCAGCCGCTCCCACTCCAGCGGGCGCAGGTCGAGCCGGCGCAGCAGCCCGAACATGGCCGTGCGGACCTCCTCGTCGCGGCCGTGCACGACGAAGACACTGCGCCTGCGGGCGTGCTCCGCGCGCGCCCGGTCCGCGAGCGCCGCCGCCTCCTGCTCGGCGGCCTCCCGGTCCTGCGGCGGGGTGTTGTAGACGTTGTACCCGAAGCCGCTGTTCCGGCCGCCGAGGATGTTCTGGCCGTTGTCGCCGAAGGTGTGGCCCTGGCTCATGGTCACTGCCCCGCCTTTCCCGATGAACCGCCGTTCGACGGCTGGTAGTTGTACCCGAACCCGCTGTTCTCGCCGCCGAAGATGTTCTGGCTGTTGTCGCCCAGCAGGATGTTGGTCTGCGCGCGGTCGTGCTCGACGAGGTCCACGTCGTGCTCGTCGAGGAACGCGCGGATGTTCTTGAGCAGCCGGCGCTCGACGATCTGCATGTACTTCACCGCGTCGGACTGCTGGAAGAAGTGGTGGTACGTCTCGCTGGTGGCCAGTTCCCGGACGCTCGCCAGCGCACCGCAGTTGGCCCAGCGGTTGACGTAGCGGCCGAGCCGGAACTCGCTGGTGTCCGTCACCCGGTCCGAGAGCAGCAGCGCGGCCGTGGCCCGCCTGGCCCGCCTGACCCGCCAGGGCCGGGTCACGCGGGCCACCCACGCCGGCAGGAACCGCTCCGGGACCAGCAGCAGCGGCCACATCCACAGCGTCACCCACCAGCGCACCATGGCCGTGA
The DNA here is from genome assembly GCF_002217755.1 of Streptomyces hyaluromycini. Taxonomy (GTDB): domain Bacteria; phylum Actinomycetota; class Actinomycetes; order Streptomycetales; family Streptomycetaceae; genus Streptomyces; species Streptomyces hyaluromycini. The sequence continues at coordinate 563,338 of NZ_BCFL01000019.1, forward strand.
ACATGTCCCACACCACCCGCACCGCCAGCCGCCCGTCGACGGCACTGGGCAGCTGGTCCACGAGGTGGAAGTCCGCCACGAGCGGCCCGAGCACATAGGTGTAGAACTCGGTGTGCAGCGTGTTGCCCTTGATGTCGAACCCGACGAAGATCGAGGTCACCAGCTCCTCGTTCCACGACCCGACGCGCACGCACAGGTACTCGCGGGCCGCGTCGTAGTCCTCCCGCCAGTGGATGCCGGGCAGGTCGTCCACGCTGGGCAGTTCGGACCAGCCGGCGCCGGTGGTGCGGTCGTTGGTGCGGATCGCGGTGGTGTAGCGGCGCTGCTCGACGGTCAGCCCGTCGATCCGCTCGTCGGGGCGGGGATCGTCGCGCAGATCGGCCCGCAGCCGGGCGGCGACCTCGCTGGTGATCTCGTGCACGGTGAACGGGACGACCCGCCTGCGCTCGACGGTGTCGAGGTCGGGCGGTGTGCCGTCCGTGCTCTTGCGCGCCATGATCCGGGTCTTCGGGGCGCCGAGCAGCAACTGTGCGTTGGACCAGTCGCGCAGCGGCAGGCCCGCGCCGACGAAGGGCCGGTAGCCGCCGTAGAAGACCAGTCCGCTGCGCCCGGCCTGCTCGTGGTCGATCTTGCGGGCCAGTGCGTCGGTCAGCCTGGGGTGCGACGGGCAGGCGCCGTCGAAGCCGCCGTCCGGGCCCTTCTCCCGCACCCGGGTCATCAGGACGTGCAGGGTGACGATCCGGCGCAGGTAGGCCGCCGCCCACGGCACCCAGCACAGCAGGACGACGCCGAGGAACGGGTTGAGCACCCCGTTGCTCAGCAGTACGAGGACCAGGATGTCCACGCCGGCCGCGACCGACCACTGGATGCGGCGCAGCCGGCGCGCGGCGAGGGCGTGGGCGAGGACCGACACGGCGTCGTAGCCGTAGGAGGGCGCGACGACCCGGAACCGCCTGCGGAGCAGTTCCCGGATGACGGCGCGCCGGTAGCCGGGATGGAGGTAGGTGCCGGCGGACAGCAGCCGGGTGGCTCTGGTGCGCGCGTACGCGCGGTGCTCCGGCGGCTCCTGCGGTGCCGGGCCGGGAGGACTGGGGTCGAGAACTTGTGTGGCCATGGTGGTTCAGCGCTCCGCTCGTGCGGGCGCACCCCTCCGGGCACGCCCCGGTGGGTGTCAGCCGGTCTGGGTGGCAGTGCCGCTGGTGATCACGCCGTCCTGGACGGTGTAGGTGGCGTCGTACGAGTGCGTCGTGCCGTCCGTCTGCAGGGCCTCGATGGTCAGCCGCACCTTGGTGCCGGTCACGGAGACGATGGCGATGGTGTCCTGCTCGGTGGTCGAGTAACCCGAGACGAAGCTGTCGTAGCTGGAGTCGAGGTTCTTGCCGCCGAGGGCCCAGGCGGTCTGGTAGTCGCGGGCGTCGAGCGCCGCGAAGTAGGCGGTGACGACTCCGCCCGGTCCACCGCTCGGGCTCGCGCCCGGAGTACCGGCGGCGGTCTCCGACGGGTAGCCGAACCCGTCGGTCGTGGTCGTGGTCGCGTCGGGGGTGCCGTAGGCGTCCGTCGGTGTACTGGTGTCGCCGTACGGCCACGCGGACGCCGTCGTCGGATCCGCGTAGGTCGGCTGGCCGCCCGTGCCGCCGCCGTCCGAACCCGAGGTGCCCGAGCCGTACAGGCCGGAGCCGGAGCCGGACGCCCCGAATTCGCCGGATGATCCGGATGATCCGGAGCCGCCGGCCAGGCTGCCGATCAGGGTCAGGATCAGGGCGAGCAGCAGGGGTGTGGCGATGACCACGAGCCCCCAGGTGCGGGCGGGGCCGCCCGGCGGTATCAGCCCCGGGGCGCTGTAGGAGGGCGGTGCACGGTGGGTGGACGGCGGGTCGGGACGCTCGGCGGGCGGCGTCAGCCCTGGGTCGGTCATGGGGTTCTCCAGCGGTCACGGCAGTGCACCGCGCTCCGCTCCGGCCGGCCCGGCAGCGGGCCCGCACGGTGACGGACCCGCCCTGGGTCGACCGTGAACAGCGGTGCGCGACAAGGCGGTTGACGCCTCCGATGCGACCAGCGCGACCGCTTCCGTGGCCAGAACCGGGCTGCTTCCGATCCGCTTCCGGCCCGCTGTGAACCCCTTCGGGCCGCCCGCCCCACCGCCCACGCCCCAGACGTGAACCAACTACCCGTCCGCCGCCGCGCCGGCACCGGATCCGGCCACCGACTCCCGGGGACGCCATCCGCTTGCCGTCCGGGTAGCGGAGTCCACCGGCCCCTTCCTCGGCCGCGCGCCGCGGAGCCCTGCCGCCGCCGGTCGATAACTCCGTTGCCGGAACAGGTGAGTTGATGTCTAGTGACCTCGCACATCAGCATCCGGAGAGGAGAAGAGAGTGATCGGACTCAGACGCCTGGCGGCGTCGATGACCGCCGCCGGAGTCGCGTGCCTGCTGGGCGCGGTCCCCGCGGCCGCGGCGCCCGCAGGGGCAGAGCACCACGTGGCGGCCCCGGGCACCGCGTCGGCGATGGGCGTTTCGGCACTGTCGTTCAGCGCCAAGTCGGTCGATGCCACCTCGGGGTCGGCCACCATCGATCTCAACTGGACGATGACCTCGTCCAACCCGAACGCCTCCGGCTTCGGCGGCGACATCCACCTGCGCCGGATCAATCCGAAGACCGGCGCCTACATCGGCACCGAACTCGCCGTCGATTTCGACTCCCAGGGTTCGCCGTCCGGCGGCGTCACCATCGGGTCCGGGGCCACTCCCGCCTCGACCACCTACACATGGACCGTCGCCGTCCCGCAGTACGGAGCCACGACGAAGACGACCTGGGCGGTCTCGGAGATCCGGGGTGCCGACGGCGCCGACGACTCGATCGACTGGACCGCGCCCGAACTGTCCGCGTTCCCGCGCACCTTCACCGCCAAGACCACGGCGGACCAGGGCTCCCCGAGCCTCGACCGGATCGCCCTGGCGCAAGGTTCGCAGGCCACCGTCTACGAAGCCCCCGGCCAGGGGGCCACGCTGCGGTACCAGCTGGACAGCCAGGAGACCAGGTCCGGCGTGTACGGCGGAACGGTCGTGGCCACCGGTCCGGACGGCCGAACCGCCCGTGGATCGTTCGCCATCGGCTGGGACTGGAGCGAGGGCTACCAGGGCTGCGGCTACCTCGACTGGATGCAACGGCAGGTGCTCGACTGCGCCGTGACCGTGCCGCTGCCGGCCGGCCTGCCGGAGGGCGACTGGAAGGTCACCGAGGTCGACCTGACCAGCAACGCCGGAGTCACCCATGCCTACACCGGGCTGTCCGAGGCCGCGGTGCACGTGACCTCCGACAGCGTGCTGTCGGCGACCGGCTTCGCGTTCACCCCGAGCCAGATCGACAGCTGGCACTCGCCCGTCCCGACCGCACAGCTCTCGCTGCGGCCCACCGGCGCCGTGGGCGGGATCAGCTCCGTTCAGCTGACGAGCTGGGGGAACAACGCCAACGAGTGCACCCAGCTGTCCACCACCCCGACCGTGCAGGACGACGGCACGATCACCGTGCCGGTGCGCGGGCTGCCGCGCCAGTTCAGCTGCCGGCTCACCGGTGTGATCATCACCGACGGTCACGGCGACCAGGCCGTCTACGGTTCGTCGCTGGGCGCCCCGGACATCGACGCCACGCTCACCAACATCCCCGACACCGTGCTGCCCACGGTGGACACGGTCACCGTCGCCCCGGACACGATCGCGGCCGGCGACACCCAGACATGGATCAAGCTGACGATCGACGTGTCCGCCTCCACCGCCGGGGTGAACGGCCTCGACCTGTACCTGGTCGACGCCTCCGGACATGCCGCCTCGATCCAGTCCGGCGGTGTGCCCACCACCTTCTCGGGCCCGATCGACGAGTACTTCACGCTGCCGCAGGGCACCGCACCCGGCCAGTACACCATCGGTTTCCGGCTCCAGGACCAGGGCTACAAGACCGTGAGCTACGGCCTGCCCGGCACCGGCAGCCAGCCGACACCCGGCGGACCGGCCACCCTCACGGTCACCTGACCCCAAGCCCACACACGACTGAGGGCCGGCCCGGGAGAAAGCCCCTCCCGAGCCGGCCCTTCGCTCCGCGCCCCGGCAGGACTCGAACGAGTCCGATCAGGCCTTGGGCGAGGCCGCTGCACGCCTGGCGGATTCGGGGCGGGCCGGCCGGGTGCGCGGGCAGGGCGAGGCAGGTCGCCTGAAGCTTGCGATCCCATGGCGCCAGGAGCACTGTGGATACTGCCTGGGACAAGAGATCAGAGACCACCATGCACACCTGGGGCAGGCGGAACACTCGCCGATTCACCGGTGCTCGCCTGGACGTGTCCGCCGCGACAGGCGTGTTGGACCGGGACGGCTGCGTCACCCACTGGAGCAGTGGTGCGCAGGAACTGCTCGGATACGCCCCTGTCGAAATCATCGGCAGGCCGGTGGACGACCTGCTGACGGCCGAGGGAACGCTGCGGCACCGCGACGGCCTCCCGCTGCACGCGCGGGTGCACCTGTGCCCGCTGCAGGACACCGATCGGGACGGCGGCTTCCTGCTCCTGCTGACGGCCGTGCCCGAGGCCGCGACAGACACACCCCGGGATTCCCTGCTCCCGCAGTGGATATTCGAACAGCAGCCGCTTGCCGTTGCCATCTGCGACCTCGACGCGCGCCTGCTGCGCGGGAACGAGCCGATGCTCGGAGTGGGGGGCTTTTCCGAGGAGGAGGCCCGCGGTCGGCGCCTGACCGAGATCCTCCAGGGCAACGCCATCGAGGAGGTGGAGCGGCGGGTACTGCGAGTGGCCCGGACCGGGAAAGCGGAAGCGGCGGAGCCCATCGTCAGGCTTCCCGGGGAATCCAAGGCTCATGCCTGGGCCATGGACGTCTTCCCGCTCAAGGACGCGGACGGCTCGGTGCGTGCGGTGGGCGTTACGGCATCCGACTACTCCCAGCAGTACGACTCCAGGGAGCGCATCGCCTTGATCAGCGAGGCCAGGACCCGCGTGGGTACGAGCCTGGACATCGTGGGAACCGCACGAGAATTCGCCGAACTCGCTGTCCCCCGCTTCGCCGACTTCGTCAGCGTGGATCTTCTGGAGCCTGTCTTCCAGGGGGAGCTGCCCGCGCCCGTCCTTCCTCGGGGTGTCACCGCCCTGCGCAGGGCGGCACACCGGTGGGCCGCCGGGCACGTGCCCGCCCTCGATGCGGTGATCAGCGCTACGGAAGTGCACCCTCATCCGTGGTCGTCGCCGGTCGCCCGGTGTCTGGCCGAGAGCCGGGCCGTTCGCCACAGCACCGAGGACCCCGAGGTCGTCCGCTGGCTGGCCGAGGATCCCGTTCAGGCGTCCCTCGCGGAGTCGTTCGGCCCCCACTCGCTCATCGCTGTGCCGATCCGTGCTCAGGGCGTTTCCCTCGGGGTGGTCCTGTTCGTCAGGTACGCGGCCTCGCACGAGGAAGCCTTCGGCCCGGACTGCACGGCGATCAGCGAGGACCTCGTCGACCGGCTCGCGATCTGTCTGGACAACGCTCGCCGGTTCACGCGGGAGCGCGGCATCGCGCTCGCACTGCAGCGGGCCCTGCTGCCCCGGGAATCGGCCGTGCACCCCGCTGTGGAGACGGCCGCCCGTTACCTGCCCGCGGGCGGCGGCGCCCAGGTGGGCGGTGACTGGTTCGACGTGGTTCCCCTGCCCGGGGCACGGGTCGGCCTGGTGGTCGGCGACGTCGTGGGACACGGCATCAACGCCTCCGCGACCATGGGACGCCTGCGTACCGCCGTGCGCACCCTTGCCGACATCGACCTGCCGCCCGAGGAACTCCTCACCCACCTCGACGACATCATCACCCACACCGCGGGTGAGCAAGGCGGCGAGCCCACCGGTGAGATCCCCGGCGACATCGGTGCCACCTGCCTGTACGCCGTCTACGACCCGGTCTCCGGCACCTGTTCCCTGGCCCGGGCCGGCCACCCCGCCCCGGTACTGATCCGCCCGGACGGCACCAGCAGTGTCATCGACATGCCCTGTGGCCCCCCGCTGGGACTCGGCAGTCTGCCGTTCGAAGCGGCGGACGTCATCGTGCCTGAAGGGGGCCTGCTGGCACTGTTCACCAACGGTCTCCTCAGCACCCGGGATCGCGACATCGACGAAGGGTTCTCCGACCTGCGCCGTGCCCTCGCCCTCCCGGCCGCCTCGCTCGACGCCCTGTGCGACACCGTCCTGGACACCCTGTGCCCCGAACCGCACGCCGACGATGTCACCCTGCTCCTTGCCCGCCCCCGCGTGTTCGACGAGGACCGCCTCGCCAGCTGGGACCTGCCCGGCAATCCCGCGGTCGTCGCCGACGCTCGCCGGCTCGCAGCGGAACAGCTCGCCCTGTGGGGACTTGCGGAGGCCGCGTTCGTCACGCAACTGGTGGTGAGCGAGCTGGTCACCAACGCGATGCGGCACGCCGGAGGGCCGATCCGGCTGCGGCTCATCAAGGGCGAGACGCTGATCTGCGAGGTCAGCGACGGAAGCAGCGTCAGTCCTCACCTGCGCCGGGCCCGAGTATTCGACGAGGGCGGCCGCGGCCTGTTCATGGTCGCCCAGATCACTCAGCGCTGGGGCACCCGCTACACCCGCACCGGCAAGACCATCTGGGGCGAGCAGGTGCTGCACATGCCGTAGGTACCGGCAATCCGGCCGGGAAGGGCGGTCACGATCGGCGGCGACCTCTGCCTGGCAGGTCTGAGGATGATCTCCAAGCGGCTGCCCTGATCACCCCTCCCGTGCGGGCCTTCACTCACCTCGACCTGCCCCCCGACCAGCTCCTGCACCATCTCGACGACACACCCCAGGAAGTCGACAGCCCCCTCAAGGCCACCTGCCTGTACGGGATCTGTGGCTGCACAGCCTGCCGCTGCCGGCGCAAGGACGGCCGTTACGAGGCGCGCGTCTACGTCCCTCAAAGAGGCACACCGCGTGCTCCGCACCGCGCTCACGGCGGCTGTGCGGGAGGAACTGATCACCCGGAACGTTGCAACGCCGGTGGAGCCACCGCGAGTCAGGCAACGGGAGGTCCGGCCCTGGACCCTGGAGGAGACCTTGGCCTTCCTGGAAGCCGCACGTCGTGATCCGTTGTACGCGGCGTTCGTGCCGGCGGTGGCCATGGGCCTGCGACGCGGTGAGCTCGTGGGTCTGCGCTGGTCGGATGTGGACCTGGACAACCAGGTGTTGTATGTGCGTCAGCAGACGCAGCGTCGAAGGGGCGAGTTGTACGACGACGACCCCAAGAGCCGTCGCAGCCGCCTGGTTCCGATGCCCGCACGGTGCATTGCGCCGCTGCGCCGGCACCGCTTGCGGCAGCGCGAGAACTTCTCACGCACAGGCGTCGAGTGGTCGGAGAGTGGCTACGTCTTTGCCACGCGGAACGGTCGGCCGGTCGAGCCGCGCAACGTCTACCGCTCGTCCACGCGGGTTGCCGCTGATGCCGGGCTGTGTGTGGTCCGGCTGCACGATGCCAGGCACGGCACCGCCACGCTGCTGTGAACCCACGTCCTGCTGGTCTCGAACCACTGGGTGCTAGGTCCGCCAGGGGCCAATCCAAAATGCCGCCTCTGACGTATTGGAAATAGGCCGCATCCTGGGAGTACGCACCTGGTCGGCTGGGTCCTGTGCAGCGGGATCTTGGATTCGGGACGTGCTCCGCGGCTGCAGACGACGGAAGGAAAGGCGTATCCATCATGCGAGCACAACGCGCGAGGCGTCTCGTCGCGCCGTTCGCTGCCAGCATTCTGATGGCTGGCGGCGCTGCGATCAGCGCAGCCGGTACGGCCGAAGCAGCCCCTGCCGTGCACACCCAGGTGACCACCAACCGGTGCTTTGGCCACGATGACTGGCGCTGCTTCGACCACGGCGGGTTTCCGCTTCGACCCGGGTTTTGCTTCAACCACCCCGGGCTCTGCTTCGACCACCGCTTCGACAATGGAAGCATTGTGATCATCGTGTTCCGGTAGTGGTCACCGCAGGCACATAAGGGCGCGCCCGTCACGGGCGCGCCCTGAGTCACGCCATGAACGATCTTGAAAACCGTCGTAGCGCGAGCCACCGTGGGTTCAAGTCCCACACCCACCGCATGATCGAACGGCCTCTGCCCCGGGCTTTCGTCGCTGGCAGCTTTGGGGCGTCTGTCACTCTAGGTCGCCGTTGTTCGGCCTGGGGACCTTGGACTGCCCAGGGTCCGACCAGAGCTGACCACGCGGACTGGTCGACGACGGACCCTTACGATGCGGGCCGCATGAACCTCGGCCGACGACAGTCAGGCATGACGGCGGGTGCGCCGACCGATCAGGCGCGCATACGTCTCGCTGCACCCCTACCCGCCTCAACCGCGGTGTAGTGCCGTCGATGGGAGCAAGTCGCGGGCGTGTCCACCGGCGTTGCACGTGGCGGGACACGATCCCTTGCTGCTCGGCAACAGTGGCTCCAGCACTGCCCACTGCCTGTCCGTCAGATTTCCGCGCCACAAAGTGCCGCCCCGGTTTGCCGCTGCGCTGACGGATCTCGTCTGTCCGAAGCCGGCACGTGAGACGGAGGCCAAGGCGTTAGGCGCCTTGGCCGTGGTTGCGAGCGTGTCGAGACGATTCATTGTGGTCGCCCTTGCTACCGTCCACTTCGCCTGAATAATCCTAAAAACCCGATTCGCGTCTGCTTATGGTCGAGAGGACACGGACCATGAACGACTTCTCCCGTCGCGGCCTGCTCAAGGCGACGGCGGCCGCCGGTGCCGGCGCTGTCGCAGTCCCGGGCATTACGGCCGTGGAGGCCCCCGGCGCGAGCGCCGCGAGCAAAGGGCCCGGGCACGGGAAATGCCCGCCGGCGGAACTGACCGGCCGCATCGTGCGCCCCGAAGACGCCGGGTACACGGATGCGCGCCTCGGCTGGGACCAGCTCTTCTCCCACTATCCGCTGGTCATCGTCTTCGCCCAGAACACCCAGGACGTGGTCAACGCCCTGACGTGGGCGCGGCAGAACGACGTCGCGGTGCGGGTGCGCAGCGGCCGCCACGCCCTTGAGGGCTGGTCGAACGTGGACAACGGCGTCGTGATCGACATCAGCGAGCTGAAGTCGGTCGACATCGACGCCCACTCGCGTGTCGCGACGGTCGGCGCCGGGCTCAACCAGCTGGAAGCGGTGACCACGCTCGCGAAGCAGGACCTCGCGGTGACCACCGGAACGGAGGGCAGCGTAGGTCTGTCCGGTGCGACGCTCGGCGGTGGATTCGGCTTCCTGACCCGCTGGCTCGGCATGGCCTGCGACAGCCTTGTGGGAGCTGAGATTGTCATCCCGTCGGGTGACGAGTGCGCCAAGGCGATCAAGGCGGATCTGAGCAACAACTCGGACCTGCTCTGGGCGCTCCGCGGGGCGGGAAACGGCAACTTCGGGATCGTCACGTCACTGACCTACAAAGTGGCTCCGTTGAAGAGCGTCACTTATCTCCAGGCGACGTGGAAGGGTATCAAGGACCTCCACGCCATCTTCGACGCATATCAGCGTACGGCGCCGACCACCGACGCCCGCCTCGGAACCCAGCTCGAGATCCACAGAAACCAGATCTTCCTGTTCGGGGTTCTCCCCGAGGGAACGCCGGACGAGGCGAAGGAGTTGCTGGCCCCGATCCTGTCGATCGACAGCCCCAAAGTCACTACGCAGGTCGACAACTGGGGCGACGTATACGCGGGATTCCAGATTCCGACCAAGCTCGAACCGGCGAACTGGAAGTTCTTCTCGCAGTTCACCAGAAAGCCGTTCCCGAGCGAAGCGATCGACATCGTCACCTCGTTCATTCAGCACGCCCCTACGGATGACACCAACTTCTTCGTCCAGGCCTTCGGCGGGAACGTCAGAAGGAGCCCCCGCGGCGGCACCGCGTTCCCGCACCGCGACGCGCTCTTCTACTCCGAGCCCGGCGTCGGCTGGGGGACTCGTTCGAACCAACCAGGCGTCTGCGACCCGCTCACCTCGACGTGCCAGGCCTGGATCGCCGAGTTCAGCCAGGCGCTGCGGCCCTACGTGAACGGCGCCTACGTCAACGTGCCGAACATCGCGCAGCAGGACTGGGAAACCGCCTACTGGAGAGACAACTTCGACCGGCTGCGCAAGATCAAGGCGAAGTACGACCCGCACAACGTATTCCAATACGAGCAGAGCGTCCCGCCCGCGGTCTGCTGACCGAGCAGCTGCAGGGGCCAAGGAAGCTCCTTTAGGAGCGTGAGCTCTACGCCGGAGTCGCGCCCCGTGTCGTGATGGATATCCTCGGGCACTCCCAGATCAGCATCACCATGGATGTCTACACCCACGTCGTCCAGGACACCCAGCGCGAAGCCATGAGCCACATGGACCGGCTGCTGAGGAACAGGAAGAAGCGCCCCGGTCGCGGCTGACCCCCCGCGTTGATGTCAAAGGCCCCGGACCATGATCGGTCCGGGGCCTTTTGCCTGGTGCCCCCGGCAGGATTCGAACCTGCGACACTCGCTTTAGGAGTGGGATTGGATCCTTGCCGGGTGGTGCACGGCGCTGCTACATGGTGCTGTTTCCCCTGGTCGGAAGAGCACGGCGAGCCACTTGATCCGGCTCATGCCGCCCTGTGTCGGGCCGTCCGCTCACGCATCGCCTGTGTCGGGCCGTCCGCTCACGCATCGCCTGTGTCGGGCCGTCCGCTCACGCATCGCTCACGCGCTGCCGGCTGCTGAGCAGCGCCAGATCAGACCTGCCCGAGGTCGATCTCCACTGGGAACGGGGCCACTACCTTGAGAACGCCGGTGAACACGTCTCCCTCCCGGTAGGTCTTCGTCGCGGGGTCGAGAATGTAGGTGTACACGAGCGGAACGCCTGTCGCGGCCTGCTCGATCCGCCAGTAGAAGCCGATGCCTGCCTTGGCGTACTGGTCGACCTTCACGATCCGGTCGGTGGTCTCCGAGCCCGGCGACACCACCTCCGCGACCAGCAGCACGTGCTCGGGGCGGGTGGGGGTGACGTCGATGGTGTCTGCGCGGTACACGACGACGTCCGGGCGGCGATTGGTGAGCGGGACGTCCTGGAGCCGGACGTCGAAGTCCGTGTCGGCGTTCCACTCAGGGCCCGCGGCGGCGTCCAGGGAGTTCGCCAGGATCCGGGCCAGCCGGTTGTGCCGCTTGGACGCACTCGGACTCACGACGACCATCCCGTCCACGATCTCGATGCCGGCGCACTGCTCCTCGGACCAGGACTCGTACTCCTCCGCCGTGATCTGCTCATGCATCCACGCCGGGGCCACCATCTCGGCCGTCATGAAGCACCTCCCGGACACTGTGCTGCGGGCCCGATCCCGCTGGATTCAGCGTACTGTCCGCCATCCGCCCGGCATGCTGATCCCGCTCACGCCCCTCCCCGTCGGCCGGCGTCCGACCAGCGATCCCACAACAAGTGAAGAACCGGCGCCGGCCTGCGGAACGCCCCGGTCGGTAGCAGCCCCTCCGTCGAGGGACCGTACGGGGCGTTCACCTCGCTGCCCCGGACCCGGACCGGCACCCTGCTGATCGCCGAGGGTGCGGGGATCACGCCCGTGCGGGCCATGCTGGAGGAGGCGCCCGGCGTCGTCGTGCTGTGCCGGCTAGACAGCGGCGCCGACGCCGTGCAACTGAACGAGGCGCGCCACCTGGTCGCGCTACGGGGGCGGACGGCTGCACCTGCCCACCGGCGGAACCGGCGAGGGCGGCACTGCGCCGTTCGGCCCGGGCAGCCGGTACCGGCTGGTCCCCGACATCACCGAACACGACGTGTACGTCTATGGCCCGCCCGCCATGACCAGGGCCGTGCTCGCCGGCCTACGAAACCTGCGGGCCCTGCGCGACAGGCGCACGCCGAGAAGTTCGGTCTGGCCTGAATCGGAAAGGGGCCCGACGCTTGCGGCCCTGGGCCATTAGGTACAAAGCGGCTTGAAAGTGTCGCTTCATCTGATTTCCGGATGGGGAGACATGCGCTCGTTGACCAGTCAACGGCGAGGAGGCTGCGTGTCGCGGAGACAGGACACAGAGAGGATCTTCAAAGAGCTCGAAGAGATACGGGAGGCGCTCAACGATCCGACCATCGGGCTCGGTGCTTTCCATCAAGATCAGGACCAACTGCGCCGCAGGTCCTGGAGAACGTCCAGCAGGGCACGGCCGGGCTGCGCGAAGAGAACCGGGAGTTGCGCCGCCGCCAGGAGCGGATGCTGAGCGATCTCGGCGACACCCGCACTGCGGTCGAAGCGCTGCGTCGCGAGATCGCGCAAGCGTGGGCGCACACGTTGGGGGTGCCACGCCCAGTGACTCCTGATGACCGGATCCGGATTGTGCTTCCAGAGCATGAGCCACAGCCTTTGGGGGCCGGCAGCGACAACGAGGAGCCTCACAGGTGGGGGGAAGAAGAGGTGGCCGAGGTGACAGACGCGGACCCTGCTGACGAAGGAAGCGACAGGCACGACGATCAGTCGGGAACGAACGACCCACCTGCAGAGGCGTTTGCGGTGCCTGAACCGGACGTGGCGTCAGCTGATGCGAATTCCACCGAGGCACCGAACGCCGTAGTACCTGAGGGGGCGCCAACCGGACACGACGTAACGGCATCGGACATCGAACTGAGGGAGTCCCGGCGTGCGGAGGAGCGCGGCAAGCACCTTCGCGGCCTACTGACGGCCGCGGCCATTTCCTCGGTCCGACTGATCTGCCACAAAGATACGTGGGCATTCCTGCTTGAGCAGACCTCTCGGCACCAGCACTTTCGCCTGCCGGACCGCGTCACCGACCTCGAAGACGGGCGAATCGAGACGTTCGTCTCCGGTCGCTCCCTGCTCGCGGTTCTGGTCACCACCCGGGAAATTCTCGATGATCACGGGCCCGATACCGACATGGTGACGTGGGCCCTGGCAAGCGCGGTGTACTCGCGAACTCACCTGGCTATCGAGAACGCCACGCTGAATCGACCCGATGACAGCGAGGTCACGACCATCGTTCTGGACGACCGTCCAGGCCGCCCGGTGCAAGGCAGCGCCGCGTGATCTCCTTGAGCCCGACCGCCGGTTCGTGCCCATGAAGCACTGCGGCGTTCGCCCAGAGGGCGATGTCAGCTGCGATGGGTGAACTCGGTAAGTGACCGCCGAGTGGCGCCCCCTGGACTTGGTTCGCCCGGTCTGCAGGGGGCGCACGTATCCGAGTTCTTCGAGCAGCCCGAGCACTGGGCATCCCGAGCACCGGGCTGACGGTAGGGATCTTGGACCCGGTCAGAAGCGTGGACTGCTCAGTACTGGTCGAACTGGCGTCGCCGACACCAGCATCGCGCGACGGCCTGCCGGCGCCGCTGGAACAACGTCACAGCAGTGGCCAACGCATGACAGGAACCTCACAAGTCACGAACTACAGCTGCCGTGGCTGTATAGCCACGTGCGAGTGATTTTGCGTTCCCGGGCGGAATGCTGAATCGTTCCGTCGGGGAAGTCTTCCGGGCATGAGCCCGCAGAACAGGTGGCGTTCCGGCGCTGTCGTGACCGCCCTGCTGGTCGCCGTCTCCTCCGCCTTCGCAACTGCTCGTGCACTCGCCGCCGCTTCGCCTGAGTCCCGGGCGGTGTCGGCATCGGCGATGGCACCCTCCTCCCTGCCGAAGCCGTCGTCGGTGGCCACCGCCCCGGGCAGAGCTGGACAGCAGTCCGACGCCGATGCCTGCCGGGGGACAGCCGCTGTCCACCAGGCTGTGGTGGAGGCCGTACGCCGTGGCGACTGCGCCCGGGTGCCGCACTGAACAGGCGTGAAGGCTGGAGTTGGGTGGGTCATGTGGGCTTGGGATGCACGGGATGTCCGGCGCTCGGGGGAGATTGTGGGTGCTGTTGCCGAGCGGCTCGCCGATCCGGCCGGTGTCGCTTCGGCGGCACTCCGCGATACAGCGCGGGAGGCTGCCGGTGCTGTGCCCGGGGGTTTGGATCCGAAGGCGCCTTGGGAGCCGGTGTCGCTGGCTTCGGGGCTGTGCGGGACGGCGGTGCTGTTCGCGGAGCTGTCCGACCGGCGTGCGGCTCGTGCGCATCTGGCGGCGGCTGTGGGTGCTGTGCCGGGACGTCTGCCCGGTGGGGTGTGGAGCGGTGTGACCTCGCTGGCCTTCGCGGCCTGCGCCGTACGCGGCATGGCCGGCGGCTGCGAGACCTTGCTGGAGGGGCTCGACCGGCGGGTGGAGGCGTTCACACAAGGGGTTCTGGCACGGGAGGAGCAGCGGCTGGCCGAGGGCGGTGCCGGGGTAGCTGTGCCGGTCTACGACGTCGTCAGCGGGCTTGCCGGGGTCGGCCGGTATCTGCTGCTGAGGGAAGGGCGCCATCGTGCTTTGCTGGACCGGCTGCTGGCCTGCCTGGTCCGGTTGGGCAAGCCGGTGCGTGTCCACGGGCGTGATGTTCCGGGCTGGTGGACTCCCGACGTGTCACTGCTGGGGGAGGAGGCCGACCTGCCGCGGGGGCACCTCAACGTGGGGCTGGCGCACGGCATCGCGGGGCCGCTGGCGCTGCTGGCTCTGGCGGCGCGGGCGGATGTGCGGGTCCCCGGTCAGGACGAGGCGGTGGAGCGGATGTGCGACTGGCTGCTGGCCCGCCGCACCGCGCAGGGGCTGTGGCCGGCGTACATCGCGTTCGACGAGGAGAGCGACACGGCAGCGGCGGGGCTGGCACCGGGGCGTCTGGCCTGGTGCTACGGGACCCCTGGGGTTGCCCGCGCCGTCTACCTGGCCGGCTGCGCCCTGTCGCGTGCCAGCTGGCGGCATACGGCCGTTGACGCGCTGGCGCGGGCTCTCGACGAGGCGCCCCAGCCGGCGGATCCGTTCTTCTGTCATGGCTGGAGCGGTGTGCTCAACCTGACCTGGCGCATGGCCCGTGACAGCGGCGACCCGCATCTGGCGGCCCGCCTTCCCGCGCTGGCCGGGTCCGTCGCCGACGCCTTCGATGCCCGGCATCCGTTCGGGTTCGGCAGTGCGCCCCTGGGGTCCGGCCGGCCCGGCAGCCGTCCTGGGCTCCTGGACGGCGCGGCGGGCTGTGCCCTGGCCCTGCATGCCTACGCTTCGGGCAAGGCGCCCGCGGTGGCCTGGGACGCCGCGTTTCTGACCGACTGACGTGTCCCGTTGACGTAGCCGGACCCACCCATTGTTTCCTTCTCTGAATATTTCCTGCCCGAACGCGGTCCTGCCGGCCAGAATTTTTCGGCGAAGGAGCCGATCATCAGGCGTTTCGCTCGTTCGAGTGGTTTTCAGTACCGCTTTGAGGAAAACATGAGACACGAGAAGAGTTGGCAATGAGGGCCAGCTTTCATAGCAAGGAAAGGATGAATCATGCACGAGCAGAGTGCAGAATTCGATCTTGACATTCGTGAGGACGTGGAGATCGAGGAGCAGCCAACCATCGGCCGCTCAGGCGTCACCTGCAATTCCTTGGGCTGCTGAGGATATCCGGCTGCCGCACGCCCGGTTTCCATGGGAACGCCGGGCGTGCCCGTCAGCATATTGGGCGCTTGTCGCCGTTCAGCCACACCGGGCTCCGCTTCGCCTGGGCCCGGTACCGAGGAGGAACCCGGATGGCGTGGGATTTCCTGGAAGGTAGAAAGTGTAATCTGCGTTCCCTTATGTCTGAGGACGCGGATTCCGTGGTGGCGATCATGGCTGATCCGCAGGTGATGGAGCCTTACGGTCAGCCCGTTCGGAACCGTGAAGAGATCATCTCGTACCTCCGGGAAGCGGAAAAGGAAGCAGCCGAGAGCCCGAGGCTGCACTACAAATGGGCTGTGGTCCGCAAAGACACCTCTGTGGTCATCGGCGTCTGGACGCTGGACCTCGCGGGCGCCGGCACCAGCAGTGCGATGTTCGGTGCCTTTTTCGGTGGACGCCACCAGGGGAAAGGCGCAGCCACGGACGCCGCGCGGGCGGTGTTCCGGTTCGCGTTCGAGGAACTGGGGCTCCACCGGCTCTGGGCCTGCCACAACGACACCAACCCCGTGTCCGGGTTCGCCATGCGTTACTACGGCATGACCTACGAGGGCTGCCGGCGCGAGGTCAGCTTCGCCGACGGCCGCTGGGTGAACTCCCTTCACTATTCCCTTTTGGAGCACGAGTGGCGCCAACTGGAAGCCCCGACAACGGGCTGAACACGCCGCCCGCTGCCGGGGGCACTGTGTTCTGCGAGACCGGTATCGGACTGCTGCGGGCACCGGTCCATGCTCTCGGCGCTCCCGGCGGTGTGCACGGCCCTGCTGCTGTTTCCGGCAGCGGACCGGATGAGGCGGCCCGCCTGTCCGCCTGGTTGTGCACGATGGTGGCCGACCCGCTCGTGGAGGAAGCCGTCGCAGTCTCCAGCCCGGCCCTGGCCGCGGTGGTGGGGCGGGTGCGGGAAGGCGGGCCTGTCGGCCTGCGGCAACTGCGGCGTGCCGTGCGGTCCCTGGCCCGGTACCGGCTGCGGATGAGCACCCGGGCGACGCCGTTCGGTCTCATGGCCGGTGTCGCGGCCGTCCGCTTCACCGGTGAGGCCGCCGTACGGCTGGGCGGGGCGCATACCCGCGCGGTGCGTCCGGACCAGGAGTGGCTCACCCACCTCGTCGCCTGCCTGGAGCGGCGGCCGGAGGTGCTGCGCCATGTGCGGCTGGTGTCCAACGGGCTGTGCTTCCGACGCGGGGGCCGCCTGGTGCTGCCATACGTTCCCCAGACGCGCCGGGACGACGAACCCGCGGAATCGGGCGTACGCGCGGTGCACGAAGTCAGCGTCCGCCTGACGAGTGTCGTCGAGACGGTGCTGGAAGCCACCGAGCGGCCCGTGACCGGGGCGGAGGCCGTTCGGCTGCTGCTGGAAGGCCACCCGGGAGCCACCGAAGACCAGGCGCTCGGCGCGCTGTCCCAGCTGGTCGGCACCGAGATGCTGCTCACCGATGTGCGGCCGCCGCTGGAAAGCGCCGACCCGCTGGGACACGTCATCCACGCCCTGTCCGGCATCCCGTCCGGTGCCCTGCCCGGCGGCGTGCCGGAGCTGCCCGGACTGCTCAAGGTGCAACAGGGAATCGCCCAGTACGCTGCCCAGCCCTTGGGGACAGGTGCGCCTGCCCTGGCCTCGGTGACCGGCGTGATGCGGGGCCTGGCCGCTTGCGATCACCTGCTGCAGGTGGACCTTGCTCTGGACGCCCGCGTCCACTTGCCGCACGCCGTTGCGGAGGAAGCCGCGCGTGCCGCCGGCCTGCTGTGGCGGCTGGCGCCCGCCGACGGCCGTCCGCCGCATCTGCGGGAGTACCACGAAGCGTTCCTGGAACGGTACGGCACCGACCGCCTCGTCCCCCTGACCGAACTCCTCGACGCCGGCACCGGGCTGTCCGCCCCGGCCGGCTACCGCCGGCCGCCCAGCACCCGCACCGCACCCGCACCCGCCGTAGACCACGAGCGTGACCAGGTGCTCGGCGCTCTGACACAAGAGGCCGTGCTGGCCGGGCAGCCGGAGATCATCCTCGATGACGACCATCCCGCTGTGCGCCGTCTTGCTGACGACCGGGGACGGCCCCCGGACTCCCTGGAGGTACTGGCCCATCTGCTGGCCGCCTCCGAGACCGGCCTGGCGGCGGGCGACTTCCGGCTGGTGCTGCTCGGCGGTTCGCAGCAGGAGGGAGCCGTGCTCGGACGGTTCACCTACCTGCTGGACCGCCGCACCCGCCAGCAGGTGATCCGCACCGCCCGCGGGGAAGGGGACGACGGTGTGCTGGCCGCCCAGCTCACCTTCCGCCCCGAGCGTTCCCGCACGGCCAACGTCGGCCAGGCGCCGGCCTTCCTGGACCACCTGCTCCCGGTCGGTACCTACGCCGACCCCGGACAGGCCGGCGTGCTGGATGTCCGACGCCTGGCCGTCGGCGCCGACTTCGAATGCCTCCACCTCGTCGACACCGCCTCGGGCCGTCATGTCGAGCCGGCCGTCTTTCACGCCCTCAACCCGGAATGGGGACTGCCCAACGCCGCCCGCTTCCTGGCCGAAGTCTCCTCCATGCACGTACGCCCCTGGCAAGCCTGGCAGTGGGGCGCGGCCGCGCACCTGCCCCACCTGCCACGGGTCCGCTACGGGCGTACCATCCTCGCACCGGCACGTTGGCGCCCCCCGCCCGAACTGCGCGACCCCGCCCTGACCACGCCGCAGTGGACCCGCGCGCTGCACAGCTGGCGGGAACGCTGGCGCGTACCCAGCCGACTATGGGCGGGCCAGCGTGACGTCGGACTTCTCCTCGACCTGGACCTGCCCGGCCACGCCGACCTGCTGCGGCGCGAACTGCTGGACGCACAGAACCCCGAGCTGCGGGAAACACCCGCCGACGCCGCCGGAATCCCCAACGGCTGGCTACACGGACCGGGCGGCGCACACCACAGCGAGATCGTCATCCCGCTGCGCAACACCGCACCCAGGCCAGCCCCCCGTCACGTGCCGCGCCGCCCGCTCCCGCGGACCACCCCGGGCGACCACCTGCCCGGCGGCCCCTGGCTCTTCGCCAGCCTGTACGCCTCCGCGGCCCGGCACGACGAACTCCTCGCCGTCCACCTGACGCCCTTCCTCACTAGCCTGCCCGGCGAAGTCGACCGGTGGTTCTTCGTCCGCTACCACGACAGCAGCGGATCCCACCTGCGCCTGCGATTCCACGCGCCGCAGCCCGTCCTCGCCAATGCCCTGCTGCCCCAGCTGCACCGCACCGCAGCCGACCTGCGCGAGGCCGGGCTGATCAGCCGTATGGCCGTGGACAGCTACGACCCCGAACTCGAACGCTACGGCGGCCCCGACGCCATCGCCGCCGCCGAAAAGGTCTTCCACACCGACAGCATCACCGTCCTGGAACACCTCAAGCGCCGCCACCGGCACCAGGACACATCAGAACCGGCTGTGCTCACCGCCGCAGGCTTCACCGAACTCGCCCGCGCTTTCCACACCGACGCGCCGGAAGCAGCGGACTGGCTGCTGCGCACCTTCCGCAAGGACGAGGAACACCACCGCGCCTTTCGCGGACACCGCGCCACAGCACTGGACCTGATCGATCCCTACCGCACCGGACCGGCCCCTGCCGCCGCAGCCGACCCTGCCCTGCAAACGGCCTGGAACCAGCGCGCCGAAGCCGTCGCCCAGTACGCCCGGCAGCTCCGCGACCTCGGCTCCCGATCCTGGACCGACCCCACACGCGTCCTCTCCTCCCTCCTCCACATGCACCACAACCGCCTCATCGGAACCGACCCGGACACAGAGAGAGCCGCTTACGCCATCGCCCGCGGCGCCACGCAAGCCCACACCGACCGACGACGGCACACCAACCAACACAGACCAGCCGCGCTCGTGCCGGCTGAACCGCCACAGAGCGGCTGAGTCCTGCCCGGGGATCGCCCGCGGCCCACCCCGGCAGGCGCGATGAACACCACGAGCAGGAGCCTGCTGCGGACCGCTCGCCTCGTCACCGATGCACCGGTCCTTGAGATGCCGCGGGAACACCACGGGAACGGGGCCGCGGGTGCTGCGCTGCTTCTTGCCCAGCTTGGAATAGGAGGTCCGGCCTGGATCTCGCACAGCGAGTCGAGGCTGGCCAGGGAGGCCGGCTGGTTCCTCCGGCGCAGCGGTCCTGGTCCCCGACGAACGGCAGTTGAGCGGCGGCGTCCTGTACATCCCGTAGGTGCTCTTCGGCGTCGCTCAGCCGCTCCCGGGCGGACACGAGCTCGTGCTCGATGCCTTCTCCTCCGTCGCTCCGGCGTTCGACATGGTCAAGAGGGTTGGTATCCACACAGAGACCGGTACGGCAGCGCCGGTGAACAACTGGGCCGGCAGGGCGACGACACAGTCGACGACTCCGCGCTCCACCAGATTCCGCCGAATGCTCTGCTCGGCTTTGTGACCGGAGTTGCCTGCCCTGTTGGGCATGATGATCCCGGCTCGGCCCCCCTCGCGCAGCTTCGCCAGACAGTGCTGGACCCAGGCAAGGTTGTCGTTGTCGAGCGGCGGAGCCCCGTACGCCCACTGCCCCTCGCCGCGCTCCCCGCGGCCGGGGTCGCTCATGTTGAACGGTGGGTTGGCGAGCACGATGTCGAACGACTCCAGCGGAGCCCGCCCCGGGCCGTCGTGCCAGGGCGGTGAGCGCTTCAGGTCGAGAGCAGGGGAGACGCCATGAAGAAGGAAATTCATGGTCGCCAGTCGCCATGTGTCGGCGCGCCGTGTCTCGCCGTACGTCCGCAGCGTCTTCTTGTTGAGAGTGCGGGCGCGGGCGGCCAATGTGTCGAAACGGTCCGCGGCGGCGCCGCGGAGATAGTGGAGGCAGCCAGCAGGTTCAGATAGTCGAGCACACTGGCTGCCCCCCGTACCCGGTCGATGAGGCTGCCCATCAGATCGTTTGCGATCTGTCGGTTCTCGGGGCGGGGTTCATCGACAGCGCCGGTCGGCATGCGGTACGACGACCCGGCGCCGAGACGGCGCTTCGCCGCGTCGGCTGGAGGCTTACCGGCTTGTTCCCCCTTCCGGGCACGGTTCCCGTAGCTGGTGCCGACGGGTTCTCCTGCGACGAGTCGCTCGGGCGGCACCGGCCTCCGGTCCAGCCACTCCGTGATCTCCGACCGTCGAAAGCAGTCCTGCCCGTTGGAGCGCCGCGGTGAGGGGAAGTCGGTCTCCTGTCTTTCCGAGGCTGTTACGGTCGGTCGGCTTACGCCTGCGAGCGCGGCGATCTGTGCTCGCCGGAGCAGCGGATCGTCACCGGTCGGCAGGGGCCACCTGCGGCAGGCCCTCCAGGACGTACAGCCCGGCGGGCAGTTCGGGAGATCAACTTTCCGCCCGCTCACGCAAAACGGCCCCGGACGGGGAGTCCGAGGCCGAATAAAGTGCCTCCCTGGGGGAGAAATCCCAGGTCAGCGGCGTAATGCGTTGTGCCCCCGGCAGGATTCGAACCTGCGACACCCGCTTTAGGAGTGGGATCGAATCTCTGGCGGATGGTGCTTGGCTGTGCCGCGTGGTGTTCTTCTGCCTGATCAGCGTCGCGCGGTATGACCGGCCATCCGGCTCAGGACGGCTCTTGTCACGCCGTCCGCTCACGCGCCGCTCACGCATTCGGCCGCCGTGGGGCATCCCGTGCTGTGGCGCCGGAGGCTGATTTTCTCCCATGGGTGTACCCGGGTAAGCAGCATCGGCTTCCGAGCCCGCCTCTGCTACTAACGTTAATGTTGCTAACCTTAATGTTAGTATCTAAGGTGCCGGGTAACACTCTGGAAGGCGGCGACATGACGGATTTCGTGGGCAGGCGGCACGAACTCGAGACGCTGGACCGCGAGCTGGGCAAGGTGACGGCCGGGGTCGGTGGGGAGCGGCCGGGGCGGTGCGTGATGCTTCGAGGGCGACGCCGGGTGGGTAAGTCGCGGTTGGTGGAGCGGTTCGCCGAGAGGTCCGGTGCGCCGTTCCTCTTCTACGCCGCCACAGGGGCGTCGCCGGGGGTGGACCTGGAGCGGCTGAGCCAGGATGCGCAGTCGTCCAGCCTTCCGCTGGCGAATCTGCTGTCCGCGGCCCGCCCGGCGAGTTGGGATGCCGCCTTCGATGTACTGGCGGCGGCACTGCCGCACGACCGGGCGAGCGTGGTGGTCATGGATGAGGTGCCCTATTTGATGGATGCGGAGGGCGCCTTCGAGGGCATGCTTCAGCGGGCCTGGGACCGAGTGCTGGAGTCGAAGCCGGTTCTGCTGGTTCTCATCGGCTCCGACCTGTCGATGATGGAGGCGCTGAACAGCTATGGACGCCCGTTCCACCAGCGCGGACGGGAGATGGTGCTGGGTCCGCTCAACCCGGCGGAGGTGGGCGAGATGCTCGGCCTCGAGCCCGCCTCGGCCTTCGATGCGGCCTTGATCACCGGTGGACTGCCTCTGATCTGTGCAGAGTGGACGCACGGCGCCGGGATGTGGGAGTTCCTGCAGGCGGCACTCAGCGATCCGGTCTCGGCCTTGCTGGTGTCGGCGGAGCGCTCGCTCGCTGCAGAGTTCCCCCAGCAGGTGCAAGCCCGCACTGTCCTCTCGGCGATCGGCAGCGGTGAGCGGACGTTCTCCAATATTGCCCGCGCCGCCGGCGGGATCGGGGCGACCCCGCTACAGCGGTCGCTGGGGATCCTTGCGGACAAGCGGGTGATCGCGGCGGAGCTTCCGGTGTCCACGCGGCCTTCGAAGGATCGTCGCTACCGGGTCGCGGATCCCTACCTCCGCTTCTGGCTGAAGTTCCTGGGGCCGGCGATGGAAGAGATCGAGCGGGGCCGGGGCGACCTGACGTTGCGGCGCATCCGCGAAAATTGGACCAGCTGGCGTGGCAGGGCCGTTGAACCTCTGGTGCGCGACGCGCTGGCACGGCTGCTGCCCGACGCGAACCTCCCCGCCGCGCCCGCCATCGGCGGTTACTGGACCCGTACCAACGATGTGGAGATCGACGTCGTGGGAGCGGACCGCGCGCCGATCGCCCAGGAGCTGTTGTTCGTCGGCTCGGTGAAGTGGCTGGAGAACTCCCCGTTCGACCGGCACGATCTCGCGGCGCTGCACCGACACCGCGCCGCGCTCACGCCTGCTCCCGTGCCTGTGATCGCTGTCTCGCGCAGCGGGACCGACTGTGCGGGGCTCGACGCTGTGTACGGTCCGGCGGAACTTCTCGCTGCGTGGTCCTCCTGAGTACGCCGGGATACATGGTGGGCCGGAAGCGTACGGCCTGCCGGCCGAACTCGGGTCGGCCGAGCCTCTGGCCCCGGATACTCGATCCTGCCTTGCGAAGTCCGCCTGGACGCCGCTGAGGAGCGCAGCTGAGGAGCACCGGACGCAGTTGAGGAGCAGGGGTGCACCAGGATGTCGGTCGTCGGCGCGGGTCGCCCCGCCGTCGAGCGGCGCACGATGCACGGCACGGACCGCCGACCGTACCCGCGCTGAGCCGCCCTCGACCAGGTCCACCGCGGCCCCGGCACCGTGCCGACACCCTCGACGAGTACGTCCTTCCGCTCAAGCAAACGGCCCCGGACGAGAAGTCCGAGGCCGAACAGAACGCCTTCCTGGGGAAGAAATCCCAGGTCAGCGGCGTAACGCGTGGTGCCCCGGCAGGATTCGAACCTGCGACACCCTCTTTAGGAGATTTCCCGGGGCGAGGCCGTGACCTGCGAAAACGTCGACCATCCAGTGTCTGGCCTGGGAAAACACCCCTCCGTGGTTCTCGCGTGTTCGCGGGGTTCCCCGGCTCATGTGTGCTGAATCCGTTCCGTCAAGCGCTTGGTGCAAGCGACCTGACGTACGACGTCGTCATGGACGTCGAGCGCGGCGGCAAGCGAGCCGATCGCCACAGCCTGCGCATCAGCCCCAGGCCGGACTCGGCTCCGAAGGTCCTTGACGGCTCACGGGCGATTGCGGGGGCTCGCTGCCCCCGGCTGTCCATGGGCTGTCGCGAGCCGCGCGGGCGGCCGGACATCGGCCATGCGCCGTTCCGGGCCGCGCCGCCGCAGCACGACGTACCCGAAGAAGGCGGCCGGGCCGAAGAAGATCTGCGCCGGCACGACCTCCGGAAGATGTCCGGTGAGCGCCTCGACCGTGATGGGCGTCAGCGTCGGTCCGAGCGCGCCGAACACGGCGACCAGCCCAAGAGCCAAGGCCAGCCCCGAACGTCCGTACGCCTTGTAGGCCACGGTGGTGAAGAGGGCGTACACAAGGAGGTCGCCCATGCCCAGGACGGCACCGAACTCGCCCATGCGCAGCCCGGCCGACGGTGCGAAGGCGTAGCCCTGCACAGCGCCGAACAGTTTCTGGGTGAGCGGCACGACGGTGGCGAAGAAGAGGTCATACACGGCGAGCGCCAGCGCGAAGCGGGAGACGTGCCGCAGCTTCAAGCCGCCCTGTGCGTTGAGGTTGGCGGCGCCGACCGCCATCATCATGATGACCACGCTGTTGACCAGCCAGTACGGCAGAGCGTGGGTGGGATCGTCCTCGGCGGTGCGCGCGGCGAGCCAGTCGGCGGCCAGCAGAGCGACGATGAGCGACCACCTCACCAGACCCCGCCGGACGACGGGCCCGTAACCGACCGCGAGACCACCGGCCAGCGTCAGCCCCAGCACGGGCGGCAGCAGCCAGCCCGGAAGGGAGAGATAGAGGAAGGGCAGTGCGATGACGAAGCCCATCATGATGACCATGTCATTGCCGTTGAAGGCGCCGACGGCCGGGCGGGGCAGCGTGACCCGCCGGAAGTAGGCGACCGAGGCGAGCGAGACACCCAGGGCGATGGCGAGCGTCACGAAGACGAAGAACACGCTCTGTGCGACGGTCATGAGGCCCGCCCGGCGTAGGCGAAGCTGGTCTCGACCAGATCGCAGCGGTAGCGCCGCAGCTCAGGTCCTTCCACCGGTACGACGTCGACGGTGGCGGCGATGCCCGCCTCGGCGAAATGACGCGCGATGCCGCTCGTCTCCGGCACCGAGGAAGCGGCCACGTCCACATGCAGCCGGCCGTCCACCACGTCGGTGCGGTAGCGCATCGGCCAGCGCGCGCCGGGCAGTGCGTCGAGGACCTCGATGACCTCGCGCGGGGTCACCGGGCCATCCTGGGTGCGCAGCACATGGTCCGCCTTGCCGAGGATGTGCGAGGTCGCCGGCACGTTCGCCATCTCGCAGGTGAGCGGTGTGTCGGGCAGCTGCCGCACCAGGTCCCGGGTGTCGTAGCGGAAGAGCGGCATGCACTCCCGGTAGGGGAAGAAGGGAGTGGCGACGATTGTGCCGAGCGCTTCGGGCGCGGCTTTCCTTCCGGTGTCGAGGTCGCACACCTCCACCAGGCCGATGCCCGCGTCGATGTGGAGGTGCCGCTGCCGGCAGATCGCGCCCGCCACCGGCATCACCTCGGTCATACCGTAGAGGTCGTGGACGGTGGCGCCGAAGGTCTCCTCGGCGGCGGCCGCGAGGGCGGGTGAGAGCACTTCGCTGCCGACATTGATGCTGCGCAGCCGGAAGTCCGCGGGGCCGAGTCCCCGTTCGCGAGCAAGTCGGGTCAGCTGCCCCAGATAGCTGGGGTAGGTGACCATCAGGGTCGGCGCCGATTCGTCGGTGCCCGCCGTGAGGTCCAGCGTCTCCGCGGGCGGTATCAGGCCCACCATCCGGATCGACGCTCCCGTCAAGCGGGCGACCTGCATCTCCGCGTACATCGTGCCGGTCGCACGGGAGCTGACGTTGAACTGGACCAGGTCGGTGGTGCGGACGCCGCCGCGCAGCACCTGGGAGAGGGCGACGAGCGCAGGCCACAGGCGCTCCTCGTAGCGGGAGTACCAGATCTCGGTGGGCCGGCCTGTCGTCCCGGTGGTCCGGGAAGCGAGGAAGGGCTCGCCGCACAGGAAGTCGCGGGACCGCTTGACCAGGTCGGTCTTGGTAGTGACGGGCACTGCGCCGATGTTCTCGGTGGTCAGTGCGGCCGGGTCGACACCCGCTGCCGCGAAGTGGTCGGCGTAGAAAGGCGACTTCGCCGCGAGGCGTTGCGCGGTGCGGCGCAGCGCCTTGTTGGTGAGGTCGGCGCGCATCTGCGGGTCGGCAGCGGCGCCGCGCAGCAACTGTTCGACGTCCTCGCCGGGCGAGCCGAACTCCGCGAGTGTCGCCAGCGCGTCCTCGACGAGCCGTTCGGCGGAGCGCACATTGATCGGACGGCCGAGCACCATGGCCAGCGCCATCCGGAACTGCCGTATCCCTGCGTCGAACATGGATCCTTCCCCCGCCCTCCCCCTCGCCCCCCGGCCCCGTCGACGTGGTGGGGCGGGCGGCCACGGCCGCCCGCCCCACCCTCGCGTCAGCTGATGCAGGCCGTGAAGAGCACCGCCGCCAGAGAACCCATGACGTACTTCGTGTGCTTGAGCGTGGAAACGATCGCGGACATTCGAGAACCCCCTGCTTCGTTCACAACTGAGCCCCTACCGATCAGCAGAAGCACGACGATACTCAATGGCGCAATATTCTCCTGTCAAGGAGGTTTCAGGCGATCACCCTTCCGTCGGCAAACATGCAATCTGCCCGTTTTTACTGCGAGTTCCCGCCATGTGGAGCGCACCCAGCCTCCCCTGTGACCGGCTTGCCCGGGCCGCGGACGGAATTGCCCCCCATCAGGAGCGCTCGGCATCCCGGCCGCACCAGCAGCGCTGCACGCTTTGCGGACGAAACGGCGAGGGTGCTTCCAGATGTGGACCGATACGCATCTGGATGCCGGGCTCCTCACCGTCACCAGGCAACTCGTCGTGGACGGCTGGGAGGTGTACGAGGACGCCCCAAGACCGATGCCGGCACCTGTACCATCGTCCTGGACTTCCGGCACGGTCGAGATCCTGCGGCAACACCGCGCCTAGCAGGACAAGGAGCGCCAGGATTGGGGGAGCGCCTGGGCGGAGACCGGACGCGTCTTCACGCGGGAGAACGGCAAACTGCTCCATCCCGCCAATGTCACCCGCCGCTTCATCGAGCTGTACGAGGAGATCGGCCTCCCGTCGATCCGGCTCCACCTGCGCAACGGCGCGGCGACCCTCATCCACGCGGCCGGAGCCGAGCTGAAGGACACCCAGGAGATGCTCGGCCACTCCTCGATCACCGTCACGGCCGACACGTATACAAGCCCGCTGCCCGAGACGGATCTCGCCATTGCCGAGGCGGCGGCGCGACTCGTGCCGCGTGCATGCATGCGACGGGATGCCGCCGAACCAACCGCAGCGCCTGCGGGTGGCGAGGCATCCGCAGGCGCACCGCTCACGCAAACGGCCCCGGACGAGGAGTCCGAGGCCGAGTGGAACCCCTCCCGGGGGAGAAATCCCAGGTCAGAGCGGTAATGCGTTGTGCCCCCGGCAGGATTCGAACCTGCGACACCCGCTTTAGGAGTTCGATCTACGCCCGCCCCTGGAGCCGTCGACGGCTGGTCCGACGGTCGCCCGGGTGTGCTGCTGTATGCCGCCGTTTGGCTTCGTTGATGTCAGCGTTGGATGTCACCGGAACAGCTTCGGAACTGGGCAGACCTCCAACGGATCGTCCGGCCGGTCCGCCCACTGCCACCACATGTGCCAGCCCGCGCACCGCCACAACGCCCGGCAGGTCCGTCGGCCGTCGTCGTCCCGCCCGACGAGCACCAGGCCGCCCGACCTCAGGGGCTGGTTGCACTCGGGACAGGGCGGAGCATCGTCGGCCATACGGAGAACCCTAGACAGGGCTACCGGTTGATCGGGATCTCATAGACGATCTCGCAGTGAGCGGTGGGCACCACGATGTCCGCCGTCTCCACGGGTTGCCCGTCGTCGCTGTAGTACGTCCGCCGGATGTGCGTAACGAGCGCGGCCTTCTGGATGCCGAGTAGCGACGCTTCCTCGGCGGTCGCCTGCCTCGGCTCCGGCTGCTCCACGGCATGGCTGACGGTGACTCCGATCGCGGCCATGCGGTTCACGACCCCGGTGCCCGCATGGGGCCCACCTTCGGGCAATACGACGAGGGTGCCGGCGGTGAGGTCGTACGGCTCCCAACTGGTCGACAACTGCACCGGCCTGCCGTCCGCCAGGAATTCGTACGTCGTCCGGACGCACAATTCGCCCTCGGCGATCCCGAGTCGCACAGCGATCTCCGTCGGCGCCGGCACCTTGGCGTCCGTCCGGCTCTCCCAATCCCCTTGCCTGCCCACGGCCTTCATGTCGGCACGGAACGGCGATCCGCTGGGCTGCTCGCGCGCGGTTGACCGGACGATCCGCACCCGCTGCCGGGGCTCGG
The DNA here is from genome assembly GCF_002217755.1 of Streptomyces hyaluromycini. Classification (GTDB taxonomy): domain Bacteria; phylum Actinomycetota; class Actinomycetes; order Streptomycetales; family Streptomycetaceae; genus Streptomyces; species Streptomyces hyaluromycini. The sequence continues at coordinate 591,097 of NZ_BCFL01000019.1, forward strand.
CGACGTAAGTGCCCGATCCGGCGCGGCCTTCCAGCACGCCCTGGGAGATCAGCAGCTCCTGCGCCCGGCGGACCACGTTCTCGCCCACGCCGTACTCCTGGCCGATCTGGGCGCGGGAGGGCAGACGGTCGCCCGGTTCCCATACGTGCTCCGCGATGCGCTGCCGAAGTTCGTCGGCGATGCGGAGATAGGGCGGCTGCTCAGGCATATGGAAAATCTAGTCCACTAGCTCTAATCTAGTTAACTAGCGTCACTCAAAGTGATCGCTGGTGACGGAGGCTGCCCTGTGCCCGCTTCGGGAGTTAGCGCGGCGGCCATCGCCGCCCGGCTGTCCGCTCTCGGGCTCCTCACGCGAGTGGAGGAACACCCCCGGCACACCTCGGTGGAAGCGGAGGTGCCGGAATCGGTCTCCGCCGAGACATGGCGGGAGGTCCTGGACGTGGTGGCGGAGGCCGATCGGTTCGGGCTCCTCGCCACCAGCTTGAACGGCCGCACCCTTTGGGCGGTCGTACGCAAAACGGTCCCCACGACGGGCGATGTCGGGGGACCGGGCCATCAGCGATAGGAGCTGAACAGCGTGCTCAACCGTATCCGCCGCGCCGTCTCCCTCACCAGAGCGCGACGCATCCCGAAGGGCAAGCACCGCCGCCCCTTAACGCCCCTTCGGCCGCCGACCGCTTCCGCCTCTACTGCGTCGGCTGATGCGTCGACCGTCGTTCTGGGTCGGGCTTCTGCGGGCCCGGACCGTCGACACCCGCTCAGGGGTGAGGACACCGCGCTCGTCCGCCCGTACGTGCTGGCTTGGGAGGCGCGCGTACGGGCGCGCCCGGTAGTGGTCGCTTCCCATGTACCGACCGATACCTGGTCGGCCCTCGCGGGGGTTCGCTGATGTCTCCTCGCCACCAGCCTCGTATCGCGGACACCCCCGCTGCCCTCTACCGATCGACCGCCTGCCGCATCGGCACCCATCCCGCCTGCGTGGAGTCCTCCCCGGCCTCGGTGTCGGTCGACCTGCCGGTGATCTACGAAGCGTGTAACTGCCCGTGCCACACGGCGCGTGACCAGTGCGCGCCTGCGGAGGTGACAGGGTGAGCGAACGGATCCCCGGTGGCGTTCTGATCTCCCACATCGAGGTCACCTCGACCACTGTGCAGCGCGGCGACATCATCCAACTCGGCGGCTGCACCTGCCGGGTGAGAGACCTTTTCCAACTCCCTCACGGAGCCAAACAACTCGTCTTCGAGTCAGGTGAGTCGCTGACCATACACGGGCGTACCCGGCTCTTCGTCGCGCGAATGCTGAGAAGGCGGTGACCGGAGTCGTGCCGTCTCGCCACCACGACATCGCCGAGGACCTCCGGCGCCAGATCACGAGCGGTCGGATCCAGCCTGGCGAGCGTCTTCCTTCCGAAGCCGGCCTGGCCGACAGGTACAAGGTCAGCACGGTGACTCTGCGGAACGCCCTCGCGGTGCTCCAAGGGGAAGGCCTCGTCGAGAAGATCCACGGTAAGGGCAACTTCGTCCGCCGCCCCGTGCGCAAGATCATGTACGTCGGCGGTTGGGGCACGCTGGACCCCTGGACCGCCGCAGATGCGCCCCTACGCGTCACCATTCGCAGTGCGACGGTGCAGGCTCACGGGCATCTGACGACCTTGCTGAAGGTGCCCATGGGCAGTCCCCTTGCCGAGTTCACCTGCGTCAGCCTCGAAGGAGACGCACCGCACGGGTTGGCCCGCATCTACATCCCGCGTGATCTCGTACCGGCCGAGGTGCTCGACGACGAGTCAACATGCCGGGAGACGGTCACGAGATTCGCCGTACTCGGCCCGTCGCCGGCCGCCGTCAGAGAGACGGTGTGCGCCCGCCAGCCGACGCCGGACGAAGCCTCGGCCCTCCGCATCGGCTCCGCCCCGCCCGTCCTTGCGATCACACGCGTCGCGACCGACCCCGCCGGTCGAGTCGTCGAAGCCGCACTACTGGCGTTCCCAGGAGATCGCGTCGACGCGGTCTTCACCACCCACCACATGACCGATGAGAGGCAGACGCAAGGATGACGGCACAGAACGAACTGCGGCTTCTCCCGTGGTCGGGCCCGGAGGGCAAGCCCTGCTACCTGAGCACCGATGACCGGAACGGCTCCATGTCCCGCCTGGCGGACAACATCGAGGCGGTGCAACTCGGCACGGCGGCCGAGCTGTTGGAACGAGCCTGCGAAGCCCTCGACGACCGGGACGCGAACCCGGAGGACATGCGGCGCCTGGCGAAAGAACTGACCGGCGCTCTGCGAGACGTCCTCCGCGTCGCGACCAGCCGCGGCCACCTCCTGGCGGCGAGCGAACGGCAGGGCGAGTGAAAAGGAGCGGGCGAAAGGGCGCTTGACGACTACGGTCGTCCTGGCGGGGAGGGGAGCCTGAGCACCAACTTGGGCTCTCCTCCCTGTCGCGTTATGCCGGTCCCAGCCGATACGCCGGGCATCGAGTGGAGAGGAATCTCTCTGGGACCGTTTAGGCCTTAGCCGACGAAAGTCAGCCACGGTGGCGGGTCAGCCGACCGCGCAGGCGCGCGTGTGCCTCGCTGTACCCCCACCTGCCTCGGCAACGTTGCTCGGTGATGTTCGTCAGAGTCTGCAGCGACGGCGGAAGCGTGGCGGTGGGGATTGGACAATGACCTCTTCGTCCTCAAGTCCACAGATAGTCCGCGACTCAGCAAGGCCTCCTCGTCTCAGAGCGGCTGGACGCTGACTGGTCAAGCTTGTTAAGCACCCCATGCGCCCCCTGTGCTTCTGTCGTCATGATATGAGGAGATCAGTGCTTGACATGGCGTGAATGCTCACGGTTATAGAACAACTTGAGAAACAGTTGCAACGTTGGTTGGTTGTTTCCCCTGATGCGACAATGTGGCATTGTGAGCTACTGAAACTATCCCGTACTCTCCCAACGCATTGCATTAGTGAGTCGGAGTGCGGGGGTGTTGTGGCCAGCGGACAGGGCGATACAGGGGGACACGCACGTTCGACCGGGGGCGTTACGCACACTCCTTCTACACTGGCAGACGAGGAAGAAAGACGCTTACAGGAAGAGTACAGGCAGCGCGTAAAAACATTTGACGAGATCGAAGATGATCTGCGTGCTTCTAGGGCCTTTCAGCGCATTTTCGTACTGTGTCTATTCGGTGCCATCGCGCTAGCCTTTCTGCTGGGATACACGGTAATCGTTGGGCTTTGGGAATCGAAGCCAAATTTCACGCGCTGGGCTGGACTGGTAATTGTTCTGGGTCTCTGGGTTGCCCTAACCTGGAGCATCTGGAAGAACCGCAAGAAAATCGTTAGTCGTGCCGGGTCTCTTCGCAATGCCTTGCAAGATCGGCAGACGGCCGCCGCCCGTCTGCCGCTGGACTCTCCATCTGGGCTTCGAATCTATCGTGAAGCATCGCTTGATCTGATTGCCCAGTACCGAAAGGGAGCCAGCAGGAATAGGCGGGTGCACAACATATTCCAACTGGTGATCATCAGCGGCTCGATCGTAACATCTACCCTCACTGCTATGAATGAGGGAGACAACAAAGCTCTCGCCATCGGCACGTCGATCCTAAGCGCCTTAGTCGGCATCTCGGCTGGTGTTACGGGATACTTCAAGTTCCGAGAACGCGGCTACAACCTTCAATCCACCGCGGATGAAATTGAGAAGCATTACAATGCTTCTCAATTTATGCTCGACGATTATGCGAGCCAGAACGGTGTCCCCCTGGCTGAAGCAGACCGTCTGCGGCTCTTCGCGAGATACGTGGAGCGTCTCAAGGAAGAACAGAGAAAGCGTGAATTGCAACTAGAGCAGTCCAGCTCGTCTCGCGAGGAACGGGCCAGTTAAATCCCGCTAAGCGCGTTGTCGAGCCTACGGAGAAGAGTCCGTGACTGCAATGTGGCGGTGGTTGCTGGCGCCTATAAGCCAGTGGCGTGCTTATCGGCTAGTGCGGCATCACGGCGCATCGATGAGTTATAAGATGGCATGGTGCCTGGTATTACTGGCTCAAGATCCGGCATCCCTTCCCTATGTGCGTCGATTATGGCTTGAAGGCGGGAGTAGAAAACCCCAAGTGGGCGTCATGGTAGATGTCTGGGTTCAAATGGCCGAGGAAGAGCAGGAAAGACGGCTTAAGTGGCTTCAACGCTATTCCGAGACGCCTTTGCATAGGCTAGGTATTACGGAAGAGTTGATCGAGCTAGCTGGGCTGTCCGTCACTGAGTGGGCTTTGCCGCCCAACTGCCCGGCCACGTCTATCGTGGTTCAGCAGCGAGGCCACAGGGCTGAGTGACTCTGCCGCGCCTGTGTCTCCCCACTTCGGGGACCCGATAGGCGCCGGTCGTCCTCCTGCTCAGAGAGCGCCAAGCCGGCCGACTTCATGACCTGGCCGCACTCTGGACGGCTGGAGTCATGGTCCTGCGACGCACCCTAACGGCGAATCTCTTCGTCCCGAAGCAGCTTGGCTTGGGGTTGCTGGCTTGGGGTGGTGCGGATCCCACCTGCACTGATGGTCCGCCGACGTTCGCGGTTGTTCGCCGGTGTTCGGCTGCGTTGTCACGCAGTTAGATACTCACTGCTGCGGCATGTCAGCGGTGGGTTCCGCGACTTGGCCAGGGGAGTCCGTCGGGAGATTGGTCCGCAGGCCGGCCCGCTCGAACGAAGTCGGCATACTCATCGTGGACCATGCTCTCGTTGACCCACCTTCCCGGCACTGCGCCTGTGGCCTCCTTAGCAGCGGTTAGCGCGATAGATGGGTCCTCAGCCGTGGCAACGAGTCGGCCGGACTCCTCTTCGTCCGAGTCGGCGTCGAACGGTGGAAACTCGATCAGGTCGCAGAACCTGTCATGGCCGACGTCCTCAACGGTATAGACGTAGACCCCGTATGACGCCTTCGCTGGACGGACCTCGACGTAGGTGACCCTGGGCCGACCTGGAGCACCGATCGGGCCAAGGAACTGGTTCCACGGGCCGTCCCCGTTTCAAGGCCCCAACAACGAACCCCTCTGTCAGGTAGCGCACCCGGTAACCCCTACCTAGCGTGGCTGGCCTGTAGTGCCGACCAAGCTCTCAGATTGGGAAGCTTGGGCTTCTTGGCGGTGGTTGCGGCGCTGACCTGCCGCGGAGTGATGTTGGAGCCCTGGTTGCACCCAGGGCGATTCCCCGCCGTTCCCCGTGGCTCCCTGCAGGATCTGGCACGCGAGTGGCACGTTCCCCTCTTGGCGCACCTGGGCCCCGTCGTGTCTGAGCCTCAACCGACGACAGTCAGCCACGATGGCGAGCGCGCCGAAAGAACCACGCACGCGTATGCCTCGCTGAACCCCCACTAGCATCAGCCACGTTGATAAGGATTGCTCTCGGCAACCAGAGCAAGTCCTGGCGGCGGGCTCGGAACTTTCCACAAAGGCTCTGAATTTGTTTCGACCTCTGCTATGCCGAGACCAGCGTCTGCTGTGGGTTAAGTCGTCTTGGGACTGCCTGACTCCGCACCTTTCTGCAACGGGAGAACTGATCAGAGGCAAGTAAAAATTTCTCGTTGCCTAGAGGACCCCCACTTGCTAATGGATGAAAACAACGGGGATTCTCTGACATCTGAACAGCTATACGCACCCCTCACGGCACGTGATATCGCATCTATGGATGCTTTAGAACCGCACTTCTTATGTAGCACCGTGGCGAGAGCCGCAAGAAGGTCATGTCCCGAGAAATAACGTACAGGGTCTATTATCTCCTCAATCTCTTCCCGATACAGCCGGGTAACCTCCTCCTTGCAATCGTCTTCCTTTCCTGATCGCTTTAGTGCAATATTGATGAGGTTATCAACATCAATCCCGCTGGCATCCTCATTGAGAATCACGGAGATGGGAAAGTCTCTCATGTTAAGCTGAAGACGATGCTTCTCTGATGTAAATCGGAGCAAGCCTACAGGAAGCGCAATTTGCTTCACTGCTTCATGCAAGGTAGGGCAATCAGAATTCGCGACGTACGATCTCAGTTGCGCCCTATTTGAAAAAGTTCCTGCAACCCTTAGAACATTCTGCTCGCGAAAGAAGACGGTGGCATCAATGTCGTAGTGATCCGTGAAGAAAACTCCATCTTCCTTTGTCTTTGGGTACAAAATTTCGGCCCAATCGAGGTCGACAATCGCAGCCAAGCGATTAAATCCCTCTTCGCGCGCCATGCGGACTGCGCCAAGAACTACGGTCTTGCCGCCACTCGGGAGGGTGTCGCATACCGCCATGTCAATATGCGGATCGATTACGCTACAGTCTGTATCGCCTTCCACTAGCAAGTACAGCAGCTCATTCGTGTCGGCCAACATCATGACATGAGACAGCACGTCATCAGCCGTCAAGAGATCAAGCATTTCCCCGCCCCCAGTCGAAAGATTCCTAGTCGTCCACCCCGAGTGAAACAGCGCGACTTCGCCATTTGTGAATAATCTGCGGCGAATGGGTGGCAACGATGAACCTCAATGAGGCGGTATTTGCGATTTTCGCGATGTCGTTGAGGAATTCTTGCTGCCAGGCGACATGTAGCGAAATTTCAGGTTCGTCAATAAGTACGAGACTGTTCTCTGCGACATTGAACAATAGATCGTACGCCAGGACCAGTTCGTGCTGCTCGCCAGAGGAAAGGCTTTCGGCCGGGATTTCCTGCCCCAAGTCCGTAACGAAGCTAAAGCCGCCGCGATTCAGGCGAAGTTGTTTGAATTGAAAACGGGAATTTACAATGTCTCGGAAGAGTTGGACACGCCTCAATAGATCTTCGAAAGTGGCAAGCTTCCTCTCGGAATCGTCAAGATACGTCCACAGAACAAGGCGTTGAGATGGGTCGAGCTTCTTATTTGGCAGCGGCAGGTCTGACGACCCTTGTAGCAGGGAAATTTCGGCGAGCCGATCCCTGAGTTGACTTTGTTCATCGTAGCGGGCGCGAATTGCCTCTTCCGTGGCGGCAGCAGGAGGGTGACCTGCAGAAAGAAGGCGTCGAGGAAATGTTCTGTCTAGCTCCTGAGAGGTTCGCGAGTTCTGGGCAAGAGCTTCGTGCATCCTACGTGAGAAATCTTCGGAGAACTTTTGAACTGTGATTCGGCTGGACGGTTCACCGCGTGGGTCTTGTTGTGGTTTTCCGTTAGTGAGAAGTCTTTGAGTCTCAATTAGATGAACATCTGCACCCTTTAGGAAATCCTTGATACCTTCCGGGAACTGTGGAAAGGGAATCAGTTCAGGAGGGATCACATATCCGTACCTGTCAATCACCTCCGCACGGCTAAGGGTGCGTCCTGTTTCGTGGTCAGTGAATCTGCCGCCCCCCGCGTAGCGGATAGGCGTATACCTCTCAATAAGTCTCGCCCATCGACTCATGGGGATGTCTCGTAGGTCAGCCTGCTCTCTGGTGTTCACCCACTCAATACTCTCGCCGCCTGCCTGTTCGAGCAGTAAGCGCAGCGTGTATTCATACTCGTTATGTTCATCGCTTACTAGTGGCGTAATATTTTCGAGAGTAAGGCGTGCGCCGTCATTGAAGCTAAATAGCGCTTGCGTGAATGGAGTACGCGACACCTCGCCCATTTTGAGAGCGAAAGTGTTGCTGATTAGCTCTAGCAGCCTGGTTTTACCAATACCGTTGGGACCGTAGACAATCACAAACTCTTGGTCTGGGGGAAACTTGATGGTGTGATTAAATCGTCCAAGAAGTCCTTGTACTGAAATCTCGGTCAGCTTTGGAGCTTCGGCCACCGGTCCCCCTTGTCAGGCCTGTGAGGTCAGACACATCTTTGCGGTAGTGGCCGCTTGTGTCTACCGATACACAAAGTGTCGCGGCCGTCAACTGTTGGCTGCACGAGACCTGTCTCTTCTTCGGCGTTCTGGTGGCTGATTGTTCTGCGCGGCACGGGCGCCGGCCGGGCTGGAGCGGGGCGGAGACAGGAGCGCAGGCCCGGCCGGGGGCCGGGCCGCGCGCGGGGAGCGGAGCGAGCGGCCTTGATGATGGAGAGAAGGTCTTATCCCGCTGGGATGAGGCGTTTGCCGTCGTGGCTGCGGACGTGGGGGCCGTTGTCGTCCAGGGCGTCGAGGAGTCTGACCGCGTAGACCTCGGACATGCGGTCGCTGACCTCGTCGGGGGTGAGCCAGGAGACGGCGGTGGATTCGCTTGAGGTGCGCTCGATGCCGCCGGAGGGCTTGCAGCGGAAGACCAGGGCGACGATGCCTCGGGTGGTGTTCTTGTAGACCCCGGTGAGTTCGTCGATCTCGACGTGGATGCCGGTCTCCTCCAGGACCTCGCGGGCGACGCCGGCTTCGGGGGTCTCGTTGAGTTCGAGGATGCCGCCGGGGAGCTCCCAGGTGCCGTTGTCGGCTCGGCGGATCGCCAGGAGGCGGCCGTCCTCGCGCACCACTGCTCCGGCCACGGACACGGAGTGCAGGGGGGAGGGTGTCGCTTCCTGTGGTTGACTCATGTAGAGGAGCATAGGAGGCAGAGAAGGACTATGGGAACTGTGGCGGGAGGGGTCGGTACCGGGCCTCGGTACGTGCAGATCGCGGATGAGATCGTGCAGCAGATCCGGGCGGGGGTTCTTAAGCCTGGTGACATGGTGCCGAGTGAGTCCGAGCTGGTGGAGCGCTATGGCGTGTCCGGCGGGACGATCCGTAAGGCCATGGTCGAGGTGCGGGCGAGTGGGCTGGTCGAGACCCGGCATGGCAAGGGCTCGATCGTGAAGAACCGGCCTCCGGTGCGGCACCGTTCCTCCGATCGCTTCCGGCGCTCGCTGCGACAGGGTGGGCAGGCGGCCTACCTCGCGGAGTCTGCGCAGTCCGGGGCCACGGCCAAGGTGAGCGTCCTCTACATCGGGCCCATGGAGGCGCCCGAGGATGCCGCCGAGCGGCTGGGCGTCCCCGCCGGTACGCAGGTGCTGGCCCGTCGGCGCCTGTACTTCCGTAACGGCACGCCGGTCGAGACCGCCACGTCCTACCTGCCCTGGGACGTCGTGAAGGACATCCCGGAGTTGTTCGCCGAGAACCCCGGCGGTGGTGGGATCTACGCCCGACTGGAAGACCACGGGCATGAGTTCGCGGAGTTCGTCGAGACGCTGCAGGCGCGGCCGGCCTCGAAGGCGGAGGCGTCGGAGCTGGCGCTGAGCCCGGGTGCTCCGGTGGTTCACCTGATCCGGGAGGCTCGTACGGCCGCGGGTCTCGTGGCCGAGGTGTGCGACACGCTCATGGCTGCTGATCAGTTCGTTTTCGAGTACCGGATCCCTGCGGACGACTGACGGCCGCTCAACTTCTCATAGCCCGTCGCGAGTTCTTCTTCGCGGCGGGTTGACTCATGTACAGGAGTGATGCACTCTTCTTCATGTCACTCATGTACATGAGTGACGGAGTTCAGCATCTATAGAGGAGTGATCTCTGTGCGTCAGATTCCCGTCGACACCTCCGGCGCGGTTGTCATGGTCGCCAAGTCCCCGCAGGTCAAGGTGCGTGACCGCCGTACCGGCGAGATCGCCACCGACACCGAGACCGGGGCGAAGCTGATGACGGTGGACGTGATGTTCGCGGCGAACGAGGAGGTGGAGATCCTGTCCATCACCGTCCCGGAGCCGGGCATCTCCGGTGAGCTGGCCATGGGTACGCCGGTCGCGCTCACGGGGCTCATCGCTCGGCCGTGGGAGAACGACTTCAACGGCCAGAAGCGGCACGGCATCGCGTTCCGCGCGGTCGCGGTGACCTCGCTCTCCAACGTCGCCGCAGGGTCCAAGGCGGCCTGATCATGACCGACTTCACGGTCGCTCTGGTGCTGGTCGTCGCCGCCGTGGGTTTCCTGCGGTGGCGGCGCCCCGCCTGGTACTGGTTGACCTTCGGGGTCACGCTGGCCGTGGTGCGGGTCCTGGTCCGGTACGGCTCGGTCATGGACGCGTGCGGGCTGACCGTTCCGCCCGCTCGGTGGCGGCTCGCTCTGGCCCGTGCGACCAACCGGCCGATCCCGGAGGCGCGTCCGCCGCGCATCCTGCGGCTGCGGCCGACCCGTACCGGCCTGGTCCTGCGGCTCAAGCTCCGCCCCGGGCAGGACGCCTTCGACATCGCCGCCGCCTCGGACCGGCTCCGGCACTCGTTCTCCATGTACGGCGTCACCTCGCGGGAACTGCGCTCCGGCGTCGTCGAAGTGCGGATGACCGGCTACGACGTGCTCAAGCGGGTACAGATGCCGGCCGAGACCGACCCGCGGCCGATGCGGGTGCCGGTCGCTCTGCGGCAGGACGGCTCGGTGCACTACCGCGACTACCGCGCGATACCCCACGCCCTCACCCTCGGAGCCACGGAGTCCGGCAAGTCCGTCTACCAACGCAACCTGGTCGCCGGGCTCGCTCCGATGGACGTCGCCCTCGTCGGCATCGACTGCAAGCAGGGGGTCGAACTGTTCCCGCTGGCCCGTCGGTTCTCCGCGCTGGCCGACGATCCCGACACCGCCGCCGAAGTGCTCGATGCGCTCGTGGGCCGGATGGAGCGCGTCTATCAGGTCATCCGGGCTCAGCAGCGGATCACCTCCGACGTGCCGGACGCGGAGATCGCTGCCGACATCTGGGACCTGCCCGACGAACTGCGCCCGGTGCCGGTCGTGGTTCTGGTCGACGAGGTCGCCGAACTCGCCCTGTATGCAAGCAAAGAGGAGGAGAAACGCCGGGATCGCATCGTCACCGCTCTGGTTCGCCTCGCCCAGCTCGGCCGCGCGGCCGGCATCTACCTCGAAATCTGCGGGCAGCGCTTCGGGTCCGAGCTCGGCAAGGGCATCACCATGCTTCGCGCCCAGCTCACCGGCCGTACCGCCCACCGCGTCAACGACGAATCGTCCGCCAACATGGCCTTCGGCGACATCTCCCCGGACGCCGTCCTCGCCGCCATCCAGATCCCGGCTGAGATGCGGGGGCTCGCCATCGCGGGCGACTCCTCCGGCGGGTGGCACCGCATCCGCGCCCCGCACACCTCGCTCCGCCAGGCCGTGAACGTCTGCAACCGGCATGCCGACCGGACCCCGGACCTGCCCGAGTTGGCTCCGTTCCGGCCCGCTCTCCCCGGCTCCGACGTCGAGTCCGTGCCGCTGATCAAGGCGTCCTCGGCTACTGCCTGATCTCTCACCGTTCCTCACGGTCGGCGTGACCGCCTTCGCGCCGTGTCCCTACCCCGCCATGCCCAATTGAAGGGAGACCCGCCATGTGCCCGGACTGCGAAGACTTCGCCCGGACCGTGCTCCTGCTCGGCCAACTCGCCCTCTACGCCGACATGGCCGGCGCCGACCTCGACTTCGTGGAAGCCGTCAGCCCGTCCCTCGCCGTCTCGCTGCCCGATCCGCCGACCGGCACGTTTCCGGACGACTACGACCCCGAAGGCGGCCCCGCCTACCCGGGTGACTCCTGATGGGTGCCCGTCACGGTCTCCGGGTGGATGCGGTCCTGGTCCAGGCCGTGATCGCCGGTGCCCTGTCCTTCGCGCACCTGCACGACCTGGCAGCCGCCGCCGGACAGAACGGCTGGAAGGCCTGGGCCTACCCGGTCAGTGTCGACCTGCTTCTGGTCGCCGCCTGGCGGCGCCTGCGCAGTGAGGGTCCGTCCCGGCTGGCCTGGTGCTGGTTCGTCGTCGCGCTGTTCGCCTCGCTCGGCGCCAACGTCGCCACCGCCGGGTTCCTCGACCTGACCGACCCGCCCGCCCTGCTCCGCCTCGGCATCGCCGGATGGCCCGCGCTCGCCTTCCTCGGCGGCACGCTCCTCGCTCACTCATCGCCCGCCGAGTCGGAGCCGATTCCGCCGGCCTCCGTCCCGGACACGCCGGACGCTGAGCAGTCCGCACCGGAAGCCGTGCCCGTGCCCGACGCGGCCCCCGCGCCGGAAGTCACGGCCACCGTGGCGCCGGTGCCCCCGGTCCCCGCCGCCCTCGTCGACCACGCCCGCAAGGTCGCCGACGAGTACCGCACCCGCACCGGATCACCGATCGACTCCGACACCCTCCGCTCGCGCCTCGGCGTCCCGCCCCACCTCGCCGACGCCATCGCCGCCCACCTCACCTGACCCGCGAGAGACACCGGAAGGAGGACCACAGATGACCCGCGACCCCGCCGCCCTGACCGCCGCCGACTACCTCGACAGCGCCCACGAGATGGCCGCAGCCGATCGGCCCTACCTCGCCCACCTGCTCGCCGAGGAGGCCGCCAAGCGCACCCCCGACCCGGCCACCGCCGCCGGTATCCGCGCCACCTTTCCCGACCCGACGACCGCCCGAAAGGAGAGCGACTGACATGCCCGCCCGCGACAACTTCCACTCCCTGATGCGGATCGGCCCCGTGCAGATCGGCACCCACCGTGACCGCAACGGCCGCACCACGCACGCCGCCGTCTGCACCGCCGACCGCTGCGGCTGGTCCGCCGACTACTCCAGCCAGACCGCCGCCCAGCTCGCCGCCCGTACGCATCGCTGCCGCGTCGCCTAGGAGGCCACCGTCCATGCAAGTTCCGCTCTGGTTTGCCCTGTTGGCCGTCGGCTGCCTCGGCGTCAAGCTCATCCGCCCGCCCTGGTGGCTGATCTGCGTGCTCCTCCTCGGCGGATACCTCCTCGCCGACAGCGTCTTCGCCCCGCTCATCAACACCGCCGTCAAGTAACCCGCCGCGAAAGGAGAACCGCCCATGCTCCGGCCCAAGCTCCCGACCATGCCCCAGCCCACCGGCCTGACCACCCCGCCCGCCGTCATCCACCCGACCACGATCGCCCCGGGAACCCCGACCGCTCCGGTCCCGTCGGCACCCGTCGCCGTTCCCGCACCGCCGTCCCGCCCGGTCGTCCAGCTCACCCCCGGCACCGCCCTTGCCCTCGTCGGCGGCGGCACGGCCGTCGTCCTGGTCGTCGGCGCCGTCCTGGTCTCGCTGCTCCTGGCGGTCGCCATCACCGGCGCCTCGGTCGCCGTCTGCGCGGTCGTCCTGCGCTCCCTGCTCGCCTCCGACGCCCAGCGCCGCTGACCGGCCCCCGGGCGGCATCGATACCGCCAAGCATCCGCCGCCCGGGAGCCGTCCCCGCCGATCGATCTCGCAACCGGAAGGAACCCCCAGCATGGCCCACCGGGCCTCACCCGCGACACGGAAGACGCGCACGCCCACTCCGCCACCGCTCGACCCGACCACCCTCCGGGACGCCCTCCGGGTCGCCTCGGCCGCCGACTACACCCGCTGGGAAGACCAGATCCGCCGTACCGGCGGCTGCTCCGACCCGATCCACCTCACCGGCTGGACCCTCCACAAGGACAAGACCACCGGCGAGACCCTGCACCGCTACTCCACCGCCACCGAGCCGGGCGGACGCCTCCGCCTCGCCTGCGGCAACCGCCGCGCCTCCCGCTGCCCCTCCTGCGCCTGGACCTACGCGGGCGGCACTTACCACCTGATCCGCGCCGGCCTCGCCGGAGACGACCGCCGCGACATCCCCGCCGCCGTCCGCGACCACCCCCGCGTTTTCACCACCCTCACCGCCCCTTCCTTCGGCCCGGTCCACAACCGCCCCGACCACGGCGGCACCTGCCGCTGCGGCACGCCACATACCCTCGACGCCTCCGAGCTGGGCACCGCTCTCGACCCGAACTCCTACGACTACGCGGGCGCCGTCCTCTTCAACAACTACGCCGGACAGCTCTGGCAGCGCTTCACCACCCGCCTGCGTCGCGAACTCGCCGCCCGCGCCGGCCTGCCGCGCCGTGAACTCGCCGACCACCTCCGCGTCTCGTACGGCAAGGTCGCCGAATTCCAGAAGCGCGGCGCCCTCCATTTTCACGCCGTCATCCGCCTCGACGGCCCCGACGGACCTGGCACACCACCGCCCGCCTGGGCCACGGTCGGCCTCCTCACCGACGCGGCCCGCGCCGCCGCCGCGCACTCGTACACGTCTGTCTCCGTCCCGGCCGCGGCCGACCAACCCGCCCGAACCTTCCGATGGGGTCGGCAACTCGACGTCCGTCCGGTCAAGGCCTTCGGCGACGGCTCCGACATCACCGAACAGGCCCGTCGCCTCCTACGTGGCCAAGTACGCCACCAAAGCCGCGGAGAACACCGGCACCCTTGACCGCCGTATCGGCGAACTCGCCGAACTCGACCGCCACCATGTCCCCGACCACACCCGCCGACTCATCACCGCCTGCCGGGACCTGGACGCCCTCTACCCGGACCGACGTCTCTGGGCCTGGGCGCACATGCTCGGCTTCCGCGGCCACTTCTCGTCCAAGTCGCGCACCTACTCCACCACCCTCGGCGCCCTCCGCCAGGAACGCGCCGACTACCGCGCCGCCCAAGAGGCCGCCGCCCTCGGCCTCGACGACCGCGAGCCGGACACCGTCCTCGTCCTGACCGACTGGCAATACGCCGGCCACGGCCACACCCCCGGCGAAGCCGCCCTCGCCGCCACCATCGCCCGCGACCTCCAGACCAACCGCGAGACCGCCCGCGAAGCCCTGCGCGACAAGCTCACCGAGGACGGAGCCGCAGCATGACCACCGCCACCGCCACCGCCGAACTCATGACCGTGCCGGAGGTCATGGCCCGGCTCAAGCTCGGGCGCTCCAAGGTCTATGACCTCATCCGGTCGCACCGCCTCGTCTCGATCAAGATCGACGGCGCCCGCCGGATCCCGGCCGATGCAGTCCGGGACTTCGTCCTCGGCCAGTTGGAGGAGGCTGCCTGATGGCCACTCAGCGCAAGCGCAACCCGAACGGCGCCGGCACCATCACCAAGCGCAAGGACGGACGCTTCCAGTGCGCGGTCTACGTGCTCCAGCCGGACGGCACCCGCGCCCGCAAGTTCGCCTATGGCAAGACCTGGGCCGAGTGCGACGCCAAGCGCCGCGAGCTGCTCGACAAGGTGGACCAGGGCGTGCCCGTGCCCACCAAGTCGGCCAAGCTCTCCGAGTGGCTGCCGTACTGGCTGGACAACGTCATCAAGCCCCGACGGAAGCTCAGCACCTTCGACAAGTACGAGACGCACGTCCGCCTCTACCTGGTGCCCCTCCTCGGTGCCAAGCGCCTCGAATCCCTCGGCGTCGCGGACGTCCGCCGCTTCCTCGTCCGCCTGGAGAAGGAGACCACCGCCGCAACCGCCAAGGAATCGCACCGAGTTCTGCGCTCGGCTCTGTCCTCCGCCTGTCGCGAGGAACTCATCACACGCAACGTCGCCAAGCTCGTCGAGCCACCCCGCACGGACACGCCTGAACTGCACCCCTGGACCCTCGACGAGACGCTCGACTTCCTCGCCGCGTCCCGGAAGGACCCGCTCTACGCAGCCTTCGTCCTCGCCATCGCCATGGGCCTCCGTCGGGGAGAGATCGTCGGCCTCCGATGGTCTGACATCGACCTCGACAACCGAGTGCTCTACGTCCGCCACCAGGTCCAGCGCCGCCGTGGCGTCCTCTACGACGACGATCCCAAGAGCCGCCGTCGCCGTGTCGTCCCGCTGCCCGCCCTCTGCATCGCACCCCTGCGCTGGCACCGCATGCGGCAGTCAGATGCTCGTGCCAAGGCGGGGGAGAGGTGGCAGGGCTCGGACTACGTTTTCGCCACTCGCACCGGGCGCTCGGTCGAGCCGCGCAACCTGTACCGCTCCTTCACGCGCGTCGCCGAGTCCGCCGGCCTCCGCGTCATCCGGCTGCACGACGCCCGCCACGGCACCGCCACCCTCCTCACGGCTGCCGGAGTCGCGCCCCGCGTCGTGATGGAGATCCTCGGTCACTCCCAGATCAGCATCACCATGGACGTCTACACCCACGTCGTCCAGGACACCCAGCGCGAAGCCATGAGCCACATGGACCGGCTCCTCAGGAACAGGAAGAGGCGCCCCGGTCGCCAGTGATCAGCGGCGACCGCCCCCGTTGATGTCAAAAGTGGATGTCAAAGGCCCCGGACCATGATCGGTCCGGGGCCTTTTGCCTGGTGCCCCCGGCAGGATTCGAACCTGCGACACCCGCTTTAGGAGAGCGGTGCTCTATCCCCTGAGCTACGAAGGCGGGGCTTGCGTGGAGCGTGGGTGAATACTCTGGGTGAGTAGTCGCCCCCGTTGTCGCAAGGGTGGGGACCGCCGGTGAAGGCGGTCGTTGACAGCCTAGCGGATCAGCGTATGGCGGTGGGCTGAGGTGGAGACCTCTCTGGTCCGTGGTCGTGGTCGTGACCGTTTCCCTGCGGCGGTGGTGAGGCCTGTGGCGTCTGCGTCGGTGGTGGTGGGGCAGGAGTAGGGCATCACGGAGGCTCCGGGGATCATGGGAGCGGGAACGTGGGTGGTGGCGGCAGGGTGGGGGTGCTGTTCGGGGTTGTGCGGTGTCGTGGGGTGGCGAGTTGTACGTCGATGGGTGAGCCTGCTGCGGCCGTCTCGCCTGCCGTGACGCTCTGGTCGACGACGGAACCCGCTGGGGAGGTGCTGGTGACCTCCGTCGTGGTGCCCGGCTTGAGGTTGCTCCCGGCCGGCAGCTTCCTGGCCTCGCTCACTGTCCGGCCCGTGAGGTCCGGGACCGTGACGCGCTCGGGTGCCTGGGCCGCGGTGAGCGTGATCTCCGTGCCCATGGCTGCCTGTTCGCCGGCCTGTGGGTTCTGTTCCAGGACGGTTCCGGGAGTCCGTGCCGAGCCGATGCGTCGGGTGCGTACTTCGAAACCCCTGTCCTCCAGGATCCGGGTCGGTGCGCCGGTGGAGACGACGACGGAGACCGGCCGACCCCTCGCGAGCTGTCCGTCGGCCGGGGTCTGGTGGCAGACGAGGCCCTCTGACTGGTCGGCGCAGGCTCCCGCTTGGCGACGGTGACGGTCAGGCCGGCGTTGCCGGCCTCCTGACGGGCGGTTCCGACGGTCCGGCCGACCAGATCCGGGACGTCCGCCCTGGTGCCCATTGCCGTTCCGTTCCCGAAGACGAACCATCCGAGGGCCGCTGCCGCGACGGTGACCGCGAGGGTGGCGGCGATGAGCAGGGCCATGGGCAGGCAGCCTTCAGTTGCGTCGCCGTCTTCATCGCCGTCTCCGCTTTGGCGGCGGGTGGGGGATGGTCGGTGCGGGGCGGAGGCCCAGGCAGGTCTCCACCTCGGTGAGCATGTCTTCGGCCGACCGGTGTCGTCGGCCGGGGTCCTTCTCCAGGGGAAGAGGCCCTGCCGCTGGCCCTGGGCGAGGATCCCGGCGACCGCGGCGCGGGCCGGTGCGAGCACCTCGTCCACGTGGTGGGCGCCCAGGTCCTGGCGGGCGAGGTTCACCAGCACGCGGTAGCGGTCGGCCGCCGGCCACAGTGTGAGGACGAAATGGGCCAGGGCGGTCACTGCGTCCGCGGTCGGGCCGTCGGCGACCTCGCTCGCGAGCCGGACCGCCTCGGCGGCCTCCGCGGCGAGCCCCCTGACGAGTGCGGCCCGGCCCGCGAAGTGGACGTAGACGGTCCGCCGTGCGACCCCGGCGGCCTCGGCGATGTCGGCGATGTCGGCGAGCGTGCAGTCGGGACTGCGGCCGAGTTCGCGCAGGGCCGCTTCCAGGATGCGGGCGCGGGCGCGGGTGCGGGCGCGGGGGTGGGCGCGGGTGCGGGCGCGGGGGTGGGCGTGAGCGTGCGTGCCGGTGCCGGTGCCGGTGCCGGTGCCGGTGCCGGTGTCGGTGCCGGTGTCGGTGCCGGTGTCGGAATCGGTGTCGGTGATGTGCGGGTCCTGGCCGCGGGGCGGGGGTCGGGCGGGTCGGCTGGTCACGGCGGTACCTCGGAGCTGGGGGCGGGCACCCGATAGTTGCACGTCGATGAGTAATAAACTAGCGTGCACATCGGTGGGCAATTAAGTGGCCCCTCGAACCCCCACGTCCCCCTGGGAGAGTCCCGTGCCGTTTCTTGCCAACACCCCCGTCGAGAAGATGAGCGAGCCGTACCCGCGGCGCTGGTGGGCCCTGATCGTGCTGTGTCTGAGCCTGCTGATCGTCGTCATGGCGAACACGTCGCTGATCGTGGCGGCGCCGGACATGACGACGGACCTCGGCCTGTCCGGCAGTGACCTGCAGTGGGTGATCGACGGCTACACCGTCCCCTACGCCGCGCTGATGCTCGTGCTCGGTTCGATCGGCGACAAGTACAGCCGCCGTGGCGCCCTGGTCCTGGGTCTGCTGGTCTTCGCCGGCGGCTCGGTCATGGGCAGCCAGGTTCACCACACCGACCTGGTCATCACCGCCCGCGCGATCATGGGCGTGGGCGCCGCCGTGGTGATGCCGGCCACGCTGTCACTCCTCGTCGCGATCTTCCCGAGGAACGAGCGCGCCAGGGCCATCACCGCCTGGACCGCCACCTCCGGCCTGGCCATCGCGGTCGGCCCGCTGGTCGCCGGCTGGCTGCTTGAGGACCACGCCTGGGGTTCGACGTTCCTCATCAACGTCCCGATCGCCGTGGTCGCCGTCTTCGGCGCCCTCGCGCTCGTGCCGCCGTCGAAGGCGGAGAAGCCGGGCCGGATCGACTACGTCGGCGGACTGCTGTCGATCGTCTCCGTGGGCAGCCTGGTCTACGCGACCATCGAGGGCCCGCACTTCGGCTGGGGCAGGGGCCCGGTCACCGCGGCCGTCGTCGCCGGCGTGGGCCTGGTGGCGTTCGTGGCCTGGGAGCTGCGGCACCCGCACCCCATGCTGAACGTCCGCAAGTTCGGCCACCGCCCGTTCTCCGGGTCGATGCTCGCGGTGCTGTTCTTCTTCTTCGGCACGTTCGGCGCGATCTACTACGCCACCCAGTTCCTGCAGTTCGTCCTCGGCTACAGCGCGCTGGAGACCGGCGTACGGCTGCTGCCGCTGGCCGGGGCCGTCTTCGTCGGCGCCGCGATCACCGGGCGGCTGACCCCGAAGCTGGGCATGAAGCCGATGGTGGTGACCGGCATGGCGATCGGTACCGCGGCCGTCTTCCTGCTCACCCGGATCGACAAGGGCTCGGCCTACACCGACTTCCTGCCGACGATGATGATGCTCGGCTTCGCGATCGGCCTCAGCGTCTCCCCGGCGACCGACACCATCATGAGCTCCTTCCCCGAGTCTGAGCTGGGCGTCGGCGGCGGCGCCAACGACACCGCCCTGGAACTCGGCGGCTCCCTGGGCATCGCGATCCTCGGCTCGCTGCTCGGCACCGCCTACCGCGACAAGCTGACCGGCCTGGTCGGCGACCACCTTCCGGCCGCGGCGCTGGACACCGCCAAGGACTCGGTGGGCGGCGGAATCGCCGTCGCCGAGCAGGTCGCGAAGAACCCGACCGCCGGAGGGCCGCAGCAAGCCCAGGCGCTGATCGACGCCGTGCACGAATCCTTCGCCCATGGTGTCGCCCAGACCAGTCTGGTCGGCGGGATCATCATGGCCGCCGGGACGATGATCGTCCTCGCGGTGCTGCCCGGACTCCGCGGCGAGACCAGGTCCGAGGAGGACGCCGAGGAGCCGCAGAAGGAAGAGGAGAAGGAGCAGGCGAGCATCGCCTGAGCGGTGGCCGTGGCCGTGGATGCGACTTCGGCTTCGGCTTCGGTTGCGGCTTCGACCGCAACCGCAACCGCAACCGCAACCGCAACCGCGTACAGGAAGCCGGACTCCGCTTCAGCGCTCCGGCTTCCCATGCCCCGAGACGGACCGTGCCTGAGCGGCGCACGGTCCTGGACGGTGCCGGGAGGGACGCCCGGCACCGTCCCTTTTCCGTTTTCGGAGGGAACCGGACAACCGGACGGGGGCAGCCGGAAGCGGGGACGGGCGCGGTGAAGCGCCTCGCGAGGCGTTGTCACCGGTGCCCCGGTCGCCACGTTCGCCGCCTTCCGCGTGCCGCGCTCCAGCGCGCTCGATGACCGCGGCGATCAGGTCGTCCTTGTCCCCCGCGCCGTCGCCCCCTCGTTTTCCGTCCTGAGTGCTTGACCCCTGTTGGCCCTCGCCTTACCGTAGCATCCGCTCCAATTGGAGTAATCGTTACAGCAATAGCGGTAAGAGCCGTAAGGGCCGCAGGCGAACAGGGACGACAGTGAGGTGGCCTGGTGAGCGAAGTCAGTGCCAGGGGTGGAGTCGACGGCAGCGCCTATGACGTGGCGGTGATCGGCTACGGGCCCACGGGGGTGACCGCGGCGAACCTGCTGGGCGGCATGGGCCTCAGGGTCGTCGTGCTGGAGCGGGACGCGGGGATCTACTCCCGTGCGCGGGCGATCTCCACGGACGAGGAGGTCATCCGGATCTGGCAGCGCATCGGCCTGGCCGAGCGGCTGAAGCTGGACATGCTCACCGAACGGCCGCTCGACTTCGTCGACGCACAGGGCCGTACCTTCCTCAGCGCCTGCCCCGCCCCGCGCGGCCACGGCCATCCGCCGCAGATGTTCATCTACCAGCCGGCGCTGGAGCAGGTCCTGCGCGACGGCGTCGACCGCTACCCGAACGTGGAGGTGCTGCTGCGCCACGAGTGCCTGCGGCTGCGTCAGGATGCGCACGGCGATGGCGACGGTGCCGGTGCCGGCGCCGCCGCCGGCGTCGAGCTGACGGTCGTCGGCGCCGACGACTCGGTGCGACGGCTGCGCGCGAGGTACGTGATCGCGGCCGACGGCGGTTCAAGCCTCACCCGTGCCCAGCTCAACGTGGGCTACGAGGGGCGGACGTACGAGGACCGCTGGGTGGTCGTCGACACCGAGATGCTGAAGCCCTGGCCGGACCACGACCGGCTGCGGTTCCGCTGCGACCCGGCCCGCCCTGCCGTGGACTGCCCGACGCCGTTGGGGCACCACCGCTGGGAGTTCCCGATCCTGCCCGGCGACGACGAGAAGCACCTGACCAGCGACGACGCGATCTACGCGATGGTGTCCCGGTACGGCATCGGCCCGGACCGGATCAGGATCCTGCGGGCGACCGTGTACAGCCACCACGTCCGCTTCGCAGACCGCTTCCGGGTCGGCCGGGTCTTCCTCGCCGGGGACGCGGCGCACGCGATGCCGCCGTGGATCGGCCAGGGCATGGCGGCCGGGGTACGCGACGCGGCCAACCTCTGCTGGAAGCTCGCCGCCGTGCTGCGGGGCGAACTCCCCGAGTCGGTCCTGGACTCCTACGAGGCCGAACGCAAGCCGCACGTGAAGGAGGTCACCCGGCGGGCGGTGCTCGTCGGCCGCCTCATCACCGAACGCAGACTCCCGGTGGCCCGCGTCCGGAACACCGCGCTGCGTGCGATCCGCCCGGTGCCGGGCCTCACCTCCCGGCTGGTCGACGCCAACTGGATACCGGTCGCGTCCTACGCCAAGGGCTTCCAGGCCCGCCCGCGCACCAAGGCCTCCGGGCGCCAGATCCCGCAGCCCTGGGTCACCGGCCCCGACGGGGAGCGGGTCCGGCTGGACGACGTGCTCGGCGGCCGCTGGCTGCTGCTGCACCTCGGCCCGCCCCGCCCGCAGCCGGCCTGGGAGCGGGCCGGTGTGCCCTCACTGGCGGTTCTGCCGGCGGGTTCACGCCCGGCGGAGAACGCGGTCGTGGACAGCGACGGCGTGCTGCTGCCCTGGCTGGCGGAGCGCGACGCGACCACGCTCGCCCTGCGCCCCGACGCCTACGTCTACGCCGCCGCGCGCGCCGGCGCCCAACTCCCCCCACCGCCCGCCGGGTTCGCGCCCACAGCGCGACCTGCCGCCGTCTCCGCCCAGTGAGGACCCCCATGACCCCGCAGATTCAGCCGCAGTCGATGCCCGAGCACCCGCACGACTCCCTGCGCGAGTCCCCGCGCGAGTCCCCGCACGACTCCCCGCGCGAGTCCCCGCACGACTCCCCGCGCGAGTCCCCGCGCGAGTCCCCGCACGACTCCCTGCGCGAGTCCCCGCACGACTCCCTGCACGACTCCCCGCACGAGTCTCCGCACCACTCCCCGCCCCACTCCCTGCGCGAGTCCGTGCTCGACGTCGCGGGCAAGGAGATCTTCGTCGCGGAGACCGGTGACGGCCCCCCGGTCCTGCTGCTGCACGGCGGTGGTCCGGGCGCCTCGGGCGTCTCCAACTACAGCCGCAACATAGCTGAGTTGGCCAAGGAGTACCGGGTCATCGTGCCCGACCTGCCCGGCTACGGCCGCAGCACCAAGGGCGTCGACCGGAGCGACCCGTTCGGCTACCTGGCCGACAGCATCCGGGGCCTGCTGGACCGACTCGGCCTGGACAGGGCCCACCTGGTCGGCAACTCCTACGGCGGGGCCTGCGCGCTGCGGCTCGCCCTCGACACCCCCGACCGGGTCGACCGGATGGTCCTGATGGGCCCCGGCGGCATCGGCACCACCCGCGCCCTGCCCACCCCCGGCCTCAACAGCCTCCTCGACTACTACACGGGGGACGGCCCTTCGCGGCTGAAGCTGGAGAAGTTCATCCGCACCCACCTCGTCTTCAACGCGGCGGAGGTGCCCGCGTCGGTCATCGATTCCCGCTACCGGGACAGCATCGACCCCGAGGTCGTCGCGAACCCGCCGCTGACGCGTCCGTCCGGCCCGAACGCCCTGCGCACCCTGTGGAAGACGGACTTCACCCGCGACCGGCGCCTGGCGCGGCTGCCGGTGCCGACCCTGGTGCTGTGGGGCGCCGCGGACAGGGTCAACCGGCCCTCCGGCGGCCGGATGCTGGCCGACCGGCTGCCCAACTGCGACCTGTACCTGGTCGCCAACACCGGGCACTGGGTGCAGTGGGAGCGTGCCGAACTCTTCAACAGCCTGTGCGCGGACTTCCTGGCAGGCCGGCGATGACAGCACAGCCCGACGTCTTCGGTTCCGTCCGCCTCGGTTACCTGGTCATCGAGACGAACCGGTTCGCGGACTGGCGCCGCTTCGGCACCGACGCCATCGGCATGCACCACGACGACCTCGGCACCGGCCTGATGCGGTTCCGCCTCGACGGCCATGAGTGCCGCTTCCTGCTGCGCCGCGGACCCGCCGAGGACGTCGTCGCCATCGGCTGGCACCTCGACGACCACACCGCCTTCGAGCAGATCGAGGCCCGGGTGCGCCTCCACGGCGTCCCCGCCGTCCGGGGCACCGCCGAGGAGGCGAAGCTGCGCGGCGTCGAACGCCTGCTCCGCTTCCCCGGCCCCAAGGGCATCGCCCAGGAGATCACCACCACCCCGGTCACCTCTTCGGAACCGCTGAAGACGCAACCCCTGAAGACGCAACTCCTGAAGACGCAACCCTTGAAGACGCAACCCTTGAAGACGCAACCCCTCAAGATGCTCGCGTCCGGCTGGGTCACCGGCGACTCCGGGATGGGCCATGTCGCCCTCACCTCGACCAGGCCCACCCTGACGCGGGGCTACTTCAGCACCGTCTTCGACGCCCGCCTCACCGACTGCATCGACGAGACCATCGGCGGCGTCAAGCTGAAGATCCGCTTCCTGCGGGTCAACGAACGGCACCACTCCATCGCGATCGCCGCCGTCCGCGGGCTGCCCGTCGACCCGGTCCGCACCCGCGTCCAGCACCTCAACATCCAGGCGGCCTCCCTGGACGACCTGGCCCGCAGCTACGAACGCGTCCACGAACTCGGCTTCGACATGGCCCTGTCCGTCGGGCAGCACACCAACGACAAGGAACTCTCCTACTACGCCCGCACCCCCTCGGGCTTCGAGTGGGAGGTCGGCTGGAACCCGCTCGTCGTCGACGAGAGGACCTGGGAGCCCAGTACCCACCAGGGCATCAGCATCTGGGGCCACAGGCCCGTCGGGCAGACGATCACCGACAAGCTCGAACAGTTCCGCCTCGGGGCCCGGTCCCTGGCCCGCCCGGAGAGGACCGTCCCCGCGCTGAGCGGCGCCGGTGTCAGGACAGCGGGACGTGGGTGAAGCGGGACGCGATGTGGAGGTCGTCCTGGACCTGGGCCGTCGTGGCGTGCAGGGCGGGCAGCACCTCGCTCACGCACTCCGCCAGGGTGCGGCGGGCCGCGTGGGTGGCCACGTTCAGGGCGGCGACCGGGCGGCCCGCCCGGTCCCGTACCGGTACCGCGATCGAGCGCAGCCCCGACTCCAGCTCCTCGTCCGCCAGGGCGTATCCGCCGGGTTCGGCGAGGCCGAGCAGGGCCCGGCCGAGCGCGGTACGGCCCGCCGGCAGGCGGGTGCCCACCGTGATGTCCACCGTCAGGACCCGGCTCGCGGCCGCCACCGCGACGTACTGGATCTCCGCCGGATCGGTCCCCGGGACCAGAACCGCCAGCGCCGTCGGCTCGTCGAGCCGGTCCGCGAGGGCGCGCAGCCGGGGGGCCGCGAGGCGGGCGAGGGTGGTGCGGGACAGCGGCGGGTAGCCCAGGGACAGCACCCGGGGCGTGAGGGTGAAATGGCGTCCGTCCGCGGTCACCAGGCCCAGGTGCTCGTAGGTGATCAGGGCCCGCCGGGCCGTCGCCCGGGCCAGGCCCGTCGCCTTCGCCACGTCCGTCAGGGTCAGCGCCGAGCGGCCCTCGCCGAAGGCCGTCAGGACCGTCAGGCCCCGGGCCAGGGACTCCACGAAGTCGCGGCCGAGTTCGTGCTTCGAGGCCGTGGTCCACACGGCGAGGCCCGAGGGCGGCGGGCCCGGCTCCGCGGGCCGGGCCGCGGCCTCGCGCAGCTCCGTCTCCATCGCCGTCACCGCCGTCCGCAGCCGGGGGAGCAGGGTCGCGCGCAGGTCCGCCGCCGTGTGGCGGCTGGTGTGGCTGACGACGCTCGCCACGCACGCGACCCGTCCGCTGCCCGGGGCGCGCACCGGGACGGAGACCGCGACCAGACCCGGCTCGACCAACTGGTCGTCCAGGGCCCAGCCGCTGCGCCGGGTCTCCTCGGCCCGCGCCTCGAAGTCGTCGGCGGCGGCCGGACTCCGGGGCGGTACGGCAGGGAAGCCGGCGTCCGTCGGGTCCGCCGCGCGCCTCGCCCGCCAGGCCGCCCACTCCCGCTCCGTCCACTCGGCCGCGAACAGCGGGCCGGGGGCGGTGCGTTCGGCCGGCAGCAGGTCGCCGATGCGGAAGCTCACGGACATCGCGCGGCGCCGGGTCGCCTGGTGGATGAACCGGATGCCGTCCCGGTCGGCGACCGCGAGGGAGACCGACTCGTCCAGTTCGTCGGCGAGCGCGTCGGCGTGCGCGTCGAGGAGGGCGGGCAGGCGGAGCGCGGCCAGGTAGGCGTTGCCCAGCTCCATCACCCCGGGGGTGAGCACCGCGTCCCGGCCGTCCTGGCGGACGTAGCCCATGCGGGAGAGGGTCGCGGTGATCCGGTCCACCGTGGAACGGGCGAGGCCGGTACGCCGTTCCAGCGCGCTCGCGCTCAGCGTCCCGCCCGCCTCGGTCAGCGCCTCCAGCACCGCCACGCCCCGGATCAGCGGCGTCACCGCCTCGGCGGGCGGCTCCTGCGCCGCGGGGGAGGAGGGCAAGGGGGCGGTCATCGACTCTCCGGCTCCGGTACGACGGTTTCCGTGATCTCCCGTACGACGGTTTCCGTGATCTCCGGTACGGCACGACCTTCGCTACGGCGATCAGCGCACGCCTACCGTAAACCGTGGCCCACCTGGCCCGCGCCGGGTCCGGCAACCCCGGTCCGCCCGGCGGCGGTCCGCTACCCCCGCGTCACCCGCACCCGGTAGGTGCCGTCCCCGTCCACCCCCTCCACGAGCACCTCGATCCCGTGCCGGGGATCCTTGAAGCTCTCGCCCTGGCCGAACGGGGCGTCGGAGAGTTCCGCCTGGACGTTGGGGCTGCGGGTGCAGCCGCCGGTGCCGCCGTGGGCGTCGTACACCTTGATCGGTCCCCGGCCGGTGTCGACGTTCGCGTCGACCTTGTATATGAGGACGCCGGGGCGGCAGACCTCCTCGTCGTTGCCGCCCTTGGTGCGCACCTCCAGGGCGTAGCCGGTGCGGGCGTCGACGGGGACGAAGACGAGTTTGGGCCCGCCGGCCCGGGAGAGCGGGGTCAGCGTGTACGCGGTGCTGCCGCGGGCCGCCGCGCAGCTGACCTGGTCGGCGTCCAGCCAGCCCAGCTTCCACTTGTGCCAGGCGAGGAAGTCGTTGTCGGAGCCCCAGTCCTCGCTCATGATATCCCAGTGCCCGACCGCGCCGCCGCCCTCCTGGGTGTAGAGGTCGGGCAGGCCGAAGACATGGCCGTTCTCGTGGGGGAGGACCCGGTAGCCGGTGCTGGCGTAGGAGCCGGAGCCGTCGTCCTGGCGGGAGTAGACGAAGGAGGCGTTGGCGACCGGCGTGCCGTCGGCGACCGGGGCGTCGCCGTTGCCGGCGAAGGTCACCGACAGCACGGTGTCCAGGGCGGAGGGGCCGGCGTTCGGGGTGACCAGCACGTTCAGGAGGTCGTACGACCGGAAGTCCACGTCCGGGTCGGCGGCGGCCACGATGTCCTGGACCAGCTGCCGGTAACCGGGGTCGAAGGGCGCGCCGCGCTCTATGCCGTAGGCGCTGAACGGCTTGGGCATCCGCAGCCAGTGGTCGATCGGGGCGGCGGGCCGGTAGTCGAGCTTGCCGTAGGAGGAGATGCGGAACCAGTCCTGGGTCTGCGGGAAGAACTCGCGGTAGCGGTCGAGCGCGCTGCCCTGGCCGGGCGCGTCGGGGAAGTCGACCATCAGGGTGAGGGCGTGCACGGTGCCGGTGGAGCGGGAGTAGCCGCCCGGGGTGGGTATGCCCTCGGTCATCTGGATGTCGTGGCCGCCGCTGATCAGGCAGGGGCCGTAGACGGAGGAGCGGGCCAGCGCGATCGGTCCTGCGCCGGCCGGTGCGGGGGCCGCCGTGAGGTGCCCGGTGCCCGCCGAGGTGCCGACCGCGAGGATCAGCGCGGCGACGGCGGCGAGGCAGACCGCACGGCGGGGGCGTATGCGGCGGCCCGGCCGTATCCCGCGGACCGGCGCCGTCCGACGGGCCGACGGGGTACGGCGGCGCGGCGCGGTACGGCGGCTCCTGAGGCGCGTGAGGCTCGCGGGTGTACGGCGGCTGGGCTGCGGCTGCATGCATGGACCTTTCGCTCCACGGCAGCCGCCGGTCTCCGGCTGCACCCTTTCGATCACCCTGTGTCGAGGGGGCGTTGGGCGCGCGCTGGAGCGGCCGATCGTGGGACGCCCCGGCCCGGACGGGCATGACTCGGGGCGCCCACTATGGAGTGACTCAGGTCACATGAAATTCGGGGATGGTGCGGAAATAACCGGGGAGCCCCTCCCCGTTTAGACCTGTGTCCGCGCGAAACGGGGAACGCCTCCCCGGATCGCGGAAACCCGAGACCAGGAGTGCGCCGTGCAGACCGCGACCGCCGTCCCCGCCGTGCGCAAGGCACCCCGGCCCCGAGCCGACGCCCTGCGCAACCGGGAGCGGATCGTCAGCGCCGCTCGCGAGATGTTCACCGAGTACGGCCCCGACGTGCCGCTCGACGACATCGCCCGCCGGGCCGGCGTCGGCAACGCCACGGTGTACCGCAACTTCCCCGACCGCGACGCGCTCGTCCGTGAGGTCGTCTGCTCCGTGATGGACCGGACCTCGGAAGCGGCCGAGCTGGCGCTCGCGGAGACCGGGGACGCCTTCGAGGCGCTGGAGCGCTTCGTGCACATCTCCGCCGACGAGCGGGTCAGCGCGCTGTGCCCGATGGTCTCCAGCACCTTCGACAAGAACCACCCCGACCTGGAAGCGGCGCGTGAGCGGTGCGAGCAGCTCATCGAGCAGCTCATGGACCGGGCCAAGGCTGCCGGACAGCTCCGTCCGGACGTGGGCGTCGGCGATGTGATGATCGCCGTGGCCCAGCTCAGCCGGCCCCCGTTCGGCACCGACTGCCTGGTAGGCGACCGCTTCGTCCACCGTCACCTGCAGCTGTTCCTGGACGGGCTGCGGGCCCCGGCCCGCTCCGCCCTGCCGGGCACGGCCGTGACCATGGAGGACCTGCGCCAGGCCTGACCCAGCCGCCCATCGCCCATCGCCGATCGCCGATTAGTTCGGGGCCGTCCGCCGGTCCTTCACCTCAAGCATCCCTTTCCGTATCGCACGCATCACTTCTGTACCGCACGCATCGCTTTTTCCGTCACGAAGTCACGAAGTGGGTACCCCCATGTCAGAAGCAGTCTCCAAGGCTCCCGGCGCACCGGCACAGTCCGGTGATGCCAACCGCTGGAAAGCGCTCGTCTTCATCGCGCTCGCCCAGCTGATGGTCGTCCTCGACGCCACCATCGTGAACATCGCGCTGCCCTCCGCCCAGACCGACCTGGGCATCTCCGACGGCAACCGGCAGTGGGTCGTCACGGCCTACGCCCTCGCCTTCGGCGGTCTGCTCCTCTTCGGCGGCCGGATCGCCGACCTGTGGGGCCGCAAGCGGGCCTTCGTCATAGGCCTGACCGGCTTCGCCGCCGCCTCCGCGCTCGGTGGTGCGGCGACCAGCGGCGCGATGATGTTCGGCGCCCGCGCCCTCCAGGGCGTCTTCGGCGCCATGCTCGCCCCGGCCGCGCTCTCCCTGCTCGCCGTGATGTTCACGGACGCCAAGGAGCGCGCCAAGGCGTTCGGCATCTACGGCGCGATCGCCGGTGGCGGCGGCGCCGTCGGCTTCATCCTCGGCGGTGTGCTCACCGAGTACCTCGACTGGCGCTGGACGTTCTTCGTGAACATCCCGTTCGCCATCGTCGCCGCGCTCGGCGCGTACTTCGTCATCCGCGAGCCGGAGGGCGGCCGCAACCGCAACCCGCTCGACATCCCCGGCGTGCTCCTGTCCACCCTGGGCCTGGTATCGCTGGTGTACGGCTTCACCCGCGCCGAGTCCGACGGCTGGGGCGACGCCACCACCGTCGGCCTGTTCGTCGCCTCCGCGGTCCTGCTGATCGCGTTCGTCGTCACCGAGACCCGGGTCAAGGCCCCGCTGCTGCCGCTGCGCGTGGTCCTCGACCGCAACCGCGGCGGTATCTACCTCTCCCTCGGTATCGCGATCATCGCGATGTTCGGCACCTTCCTCTTCCTGACCTACTACCTCCAGGTCATCAAGGGCTTCTCGCCGATCAAGACCGGCTTCGCCTTCCTGCCGATGATCGCGGGCATGATGGTCGGCTCCACCCAGATCGGCACCCGCCTGATGACCCGGGTCCCGGCCCGCGCGCTGATGGGCCCCGGCTTCCTGGTCGCCGCGGCCGGCATGCTGGTCATGACCCAGATGGAGATCGGCTCGTCGTACGCCTCGACGATCCTGCCGGCGATGCTGCTGCTCGGTCTCGGCATGGGTACGGCGTTCATGCCGGCCATGTCCCTGGCCACGCTCGGCGTCGAGCCCCGGGACGCCGGTGTCGCCTCCGCGATGGTCAACACCTCGCAGCAGGTGGGCGGCGCGATCGGCACCGCCCTGCTGAACACGATCGCCGCGTCCGCGACGACGTCGTACATCAAGGACCACATTGCGACCGCGACCTCCAAGTCGCAGCAGCAGCTGGTCCAGATGGAGGGCGCGGTGCACGGCTACGCCAACGCGATCTGGGTCGCCGTCGGCATGCTGGTGCTGGCCGCGGTGGTCGTGGTGACCTTCGTCAACGCCGGCAAGCCGGACACCACGACGGTGGCCTCCGGCGAGGGCGCCGAGGACGAGGTGGCGGTCCCGGTGGTCGCCCACTGAGCCTCTGAGCGACCACCCGGGTACCCGCACGCGGACCTGTTCCCGCGCTCCTCAGCGGAGCCAGGGCAGGTCCGCACCCGCTTCGTTGGGCTGCAGGCCCTCGGCGACGATCTGCATGATCTCGCCGAGGGCCTGCTGCTGTTCCGGGCTCAGCCGCTCGAAGAACGCCTGCCGTACGGCGGCCACATGGCCCGGTGCAGTGCGCCGCAGCACCTCGGCGCCCTCGTCGGTCAGGACGGCGAACTGGCCCCGCTTGTCGGAGGGACAGTCCTCCCGCCGTACCCAGCCGTTCTTCTCCAGGCGGGCGACGGCGTGCGAGAGCCGGGACCGGGTGATCTTCGCGTTCATGGCCAGCTCGGTCATCCGCAGCTGCCGCCCGGGCGCCTCGGCGAGCCCGACGAGCAGTCCGTAGTAGATGTGCGGCATCCCCGCGTCCCGCTGGAGCTGACGGTCCAGATGGTCCTCCAGCAGGGTCGTGGCGTGCAGATACGCGCGCCAGACGTGCTGCTCGTCGTCGGTGAGCCAGCGGCTCTGAGCCGGGGCGGAAGCGGATGCCGTATTCATGTATCCCACTGTACGAGGCCTCTCCTTGAAGATTAAACAAGTGGGGCGTAGGGTGGCGGGCAGAAAGATTGAGAGTTAAAACAGTCAGCCCGTGTAGAGCTGGAACATGGGGGCCGGGAAGGTCCGGTACCCGGAGGGAGCCACCGCGATGTCCGCCGCCGCACAGGAGCGCATGCCCGCCCTCTATCTGAGCCACGGCGCGCCGCCGCTCGCCGACGACCCGGTCTGGCCCGGCGAACTCGCCGCCTGGAGTGCCGGCCTCCCCCGTCCCAAGGCGATCCTGATGGTCTCCGCCCACTGGGAGGAGGCCCCCCTCGCCCTCGGTGCCGTCCAGACCGTCCCCCTCGTCTACGACTTCTGGGGCTTCCCGGAGCACTACTACAAGGTGCAGTACGCGGCCCCCGGCGCGCCCGAGCTGGCCGAGTCGGTGCGCAAGCTGCTGCGCGCCCCCGGCATCCCCGTGCAGGACATCCCGGACCGCGGCCTCGACCACGGCGCCTACGTGCCCCTGGTGGAGATGTTCCCGGCCGCGGACATCCCTGTCCTGCAGATCTCCATGCCCACCCTCGACCCGGTCCACCTGATGGAGATCGGCCGCCGGCTCGCCCCGCTGCGCGACGAGGGCGTGCTGATCGTCGGCTCCGGTTTCTTCACCCACAACCTGGCCGCGCTGCGGTACGCCGGCCACGGGGTGCCCTCCTGGTCCTCCGAGTTCGACGACTGGGGGCACCGGGCGCTGGAGAACCGCGACTGGGACGCCCTCCTCGACTTCCTCGACAAGGCCCCGGCCGGCCGCTACGCCCACCCGCGCACCGAGCACTTCGCCCCGCTCTTCGTCACCATGGGGGCGGCCGAGGCGGGCGGCGAGCTGGACGGGCAGAAGTCGGTGATCGACGGGTTCTGGATGGGGATGGCGAAGCGGTCGGTGCAGTTCGGCTGACGGGGCGGCCCGCTTACAGCGGGCGCTCGTACCAGGCCACGTCCCAGTAGCGGCCGAACTTGCGGCCCACCTCGTGGTACGTGCCGACGTACCGGAAGCCGAAGCGCTCGTGCAGCCGGGTGGACGCCTCGTTCGGCTGCGCGATGCCCGCGTAGGCGCGGTGCAGGTCCTCGCCCGCGAGCGCCGCGAAGAGGGCCTTGTAGAGGAGCGTGCCGATCCCGTGCCCGCCGGCGTCCGGGGCGACGTACACCGTGGTCTCCACGGAGGTCGCGTAGGCCGGTTTCGCTCTGTAGGGGCTGGATGTGGCGTACCCGAGAATCTCCTGTGAGTCCGCTGACGTGGCAACCATCAGGCGGTATGGGCCGTCTTCCGGGTGGGAGAGCAGCCACGGACGACGCTCTTCCGGAGTGAAGACCACCGTGTCGAATGTGATGGACGTCTCACGAACGTAGTGATTGTAGATCTCCGTGAGGGCTTCGAGGTCCCCCTCGGCTCCCGGTCTGACCTGCACCTCTGTACGTTCCGACGGCACCACGCCTCCTCACATGGTCGCACAGGGTACTGCATGATCAGAAAATCCGGGGGGCAGCATGGGAATTCTGTCCGGATTCCAGTCGTTGTTTCCTTCGGATGCTGGGCACTGGACGAGAGTCCCAGGAGTTCCAGGAGTGGAGTTCCTGAGCACAGCCGGCCGCGTGCCGAGCATTCACCGAAGGACCGAGAAGAACCGGACAGGACCACCCCGCCCGCCCACCATCGCAAGGGAGCACGCATGGCAACCCGTGCCGTCGCCCGTCGTCAGTCCGCCGCCACCGGCGAGACGGCCGACTCGGCAACCAGTGTTCGCGCCCGTGGCGTTCGCGGCCACGGCGCCGAGATCGCCGACCGCGATCTGGTCGGCATGTACCTCGACGAGATCGCGCGCACACCGCTCCTCGACGCCGCCAAGGAAGTCGAGCTGTCCCAGACCATAGAGGCGGGTGTGTTCGCGCGGCAGGTCCTCGACGGCGAGGAGGAGTCCGCGTCGGACGCCACCCGTGAGGAGCTGGAGGCGCTCGTCGCCGCCGGCGAGCGGGCGAAGGACGTCTTCATCCGCTCCAACCTCCGTCTGGTCGTGGCCGTCGCCCGGCGCTACCCGCGCAGCGGTCTGCCCCTCCTCGACCTGATCCAGGAGGGCAACGCCGGTCTGGTGCGCGCCGTCGAGAAGTTCGACTACCGCAAGGGCTTCAAGTTCTCGACATACGCCACCTGGTGGATCCGCCAGGCGATCACCCGCTCCATCGCCGACCAGTCCCGGACCATCCGGCTCCCCGTCCACCTGGTGGAGGAGCTCGGCCGGATCCGCCGCGTCCAGCGCGAGTTCAACCGGGAGAACGGCCGCGAACCGGAGCCCGCCGAGATCGCCGCCGAGCTCGGCTCCACGCCCGAGCGTGTCATCGACGTCCTGGACTGGGCCCGTGACCCGGTCTCGCTGAACATGGCGGTGGACGACCAGGGCGAGACCCAGTTCGGCGACCTCCTGGAGGACACCTCGGCGGTCAGCCCCGAGCAGTCCGTCCTGACCCTCCTGCGCAGCGAGGAACTCGACGACCTGATCGGCCGTCTGGACCAGCGCACGGCCTCCATCATCAAGATGCGGTACGGCATCGAGGACGGCCGCGAGCGCACGCTGACCGAGGTCGGCAAGGAGCACGGCCTGACCCGTGAGCGCATCCGCCAGATCGAGAAGCACGCGCTCCTTGAGCTGAAGAAGCTGGCCCGCTCCACCGGGTTCGAGCCGGCGGCGTAAGGGGGTTGCGGGTGGTGAGGGGGCTGGGGTCCGCACGAGTGGGGCTCGCGTGACCAGCGCGCGCGAGGTCCCACTCACGCCGGGCGCGTGCGCCGGGTGGCGAAAGACGGCGCAAACATGGCGCGGTACCGCCGCTTCAAGGCTCCGCGTGTAGGGAACAACCATCCAGGGCCGGGGAGTTGAGGCTACGGCCACGCCGCCGCTCCCCATCCCCTCACTCACACGACACCCCTGACGCCCCGTCGACTAGCCACGTCCCGACGCACCATCCCCCCGGCGCCGGGACTCTCCCAGAGCCGGACTCCGGTGCCCATCCCCCCCGGGCGCCGGAGTCCGGCTCCACACTCCGCACGGGGAACAGCGGGCCGCGTTTGCTCCCGTCCGAGGCGCCCGGACATGCTGAGACGGTGGCCCACCCCGTACCTGAACCACGGGGTGGACCACCGGATGGCAGATTCTGCCACAGAGGCATAGCCTGCCGAGGTGAGCACCCCCAGCACCACGGGCGACACCCCCGCGCAGGACCCCGCCCCCCTCTCCCTCACGGAACGGCGCAAGGCGGAGACCCGCATGGAGATAGCCCGGGCGGCCGCGGGCCTCTTCGTACGGCATGGCCTGCGGGCCACACGCGCCGAGGACATCGCACAGGCCGCGGGCATCGCCCCCCGCACGTTCTACCGTTACTTCGCCACGAAGGAAGAGGCGGTCGCCCCGCTCTACGCGGCGGGCGCCCGGCGCTGGGCGGAGGCGGTACGGGCGGCCCCCGCGGCCCTCTCCGTCCCCGAGGCCCTGGAACACGCCGTCCGCCACACCCTGACCCCCGGCGAGGGAGTCTCCGCCGCCTCCTGGGAATGGGTCCGCACCCTGATCCACCTGGCCGACACGAGCCCGGCCCTGGGCAGGGTGTGGGCGGAGGTCTGCCAGTCCTCGGACCGCCTCCTGACGTCGATCCTGGCGGAACGCACCTCCACCGCCATCGACAACGTTGCCCCACCGGCCCACCTCCGCTTCACCGCAGCGGTGGCCGGCGCCGCGGTGCGAGTGGCGGTCGAATCCTGGGCAGCAGGCACGGCCACCCCCACAGGTACGGAAGGCCCGGCAGCCCTGGCCCTGCAAAACCTGGCGGCGCTACGGGGGTTCACGTGGGAGCCCCCGAGCCCGTAGACAATCGGCTGCGGGCCGGTGGGGGCTGATCGCGCAGTTCCCCGCGCCCCTTACGGGGCGCTGCCCAGCCGCCAAGCGAAACCCCGCCCCCGGCCCCCACCCTCACGCACCCCCGGCCCGACTCAGCCGGCCCCCCAACTCCCGTACACACGCCACCAGTTCCGCAGGCTCCCGCACCACGAACTCGTGCCCTGCCATCACCAACCGCACCGCCAGCCACTCCACCGGATCCCCGGTCTCCCCTCGAACGACACACCACCCGCCCCCGCCCCCTTCCTCTTCCACCGGCGTCCCCAGCCACCCCGGCAGCCGGGCCGCCACCTCCGCCGCCGTTCCGGCGAACGCGACGGCGAACCCGTATGTCTCCTGCTGCCGCTGGATGGACCGCCGCAGGTACTCCGCCGCACTCCCCGTCGGCATCTCCCGCGGCGCGAACCGTGCCCCGGTGGCGAACGGCTCGCTCACCCGGTCGACCCGGAACGTCCGCCAGTCCTCGCGATCGAGGTCGTACGCCACGAGGTACCACCGCCGCCCCGTCGACACCAGCCGGTACGGTTCCGCCTGCCGCCGCGTCTCACTCCCGTCCGCCGCCCGGTACACGAACCGCAACCGTTCCCGCCCCGCGACCGCCGACGCCATCACGGTCAGCGTCTCGGGCGCGATACTCGCCCCGTCCCCCATGGTCAGCGGCGTGGTCGCGGCCTGCAACGTGGCCACCCGGTGCCGCAGCCGGGCCGGCAGCACCTGCTCCAGCTTCGCCAGCGCCCGCACCGACGCCTCGTCCACCCCCGCCACGGCATGCCCCGCCCCGGCCCGCAGCCCGACCGCGATGGCGACGGCCTCCTCGTCGTCGAGCAGCAGCGGCGGCATCGCCTTCCCGGCGACCAGCCGGTACCCCCCGTCGGCCCCCTTGCTGGCCTCCACGGGATACCCCAGCTCCCGCAGCCGGTCGATGTCCCGCCGCACGGTACGCCGGGACACCCCGAGCCGATCGGCGAGCTCCCCACCGGGCCACTCACGGGGCGTCTGGAGAAGGGACAGCAACTGAAGCAGCCGAGCCGGAGTGTCTGTCGTCATGCGTCCGAGCATGCCGGATAACTAGGACGGGATCTGTCCTAATGCCTACTTAGCTTGGCGATATGACCTCCAGCGACATGAGCGCCCCGCAGGGGCGCGGGGAACTGCGCGACCAGCCACAACGCTCCGGCACGGACAACACCACTCCGACCCCGACGGCGATCGAATCGTCGGCCTTCCCCGGTGCACCGCACCGCTGGCTGGCCCTGGCCATCGTCATGACCGCGGCTTTCATGGACCTCGTCGACGTGACGATCGTCAACATCGCCATCCCCTCCATCCAGCGGGACGCCGGCGCCTCCTTCGGCCAGATCCAGTGGATAACCGCCGGCTACGCCCTGGCCTTCGCCGCCGGCCTGATCACCGGCGGCCGCCTCGGCGATATTCACGGCCGTAAACGACTGTTCCTGATCGGTGTCGCGGGCTTCACCCTCGCCTCGGCCCTGTGCGGCTTCGCCGCCAACCCGGAGATGCTGGTCGCCTCCCGCATCCTGCAGGGCGGCATGGCCGCGATGATGGTCCCGCAGGTCCTGTCGATCGTGCACGCCACCTTCCCGGCACACGAACGCGGCAAGGTCTTCGGCATGTTCGGCGCGATCGTCGGCCTGGGCGCGGTCTCCGGCCCGCTGCTCGGCGCCCTCCTCGCCGAGTGGAACATCCTCGGCCTCGAATGGCGCCCGATCTTCCTGATCAACCTCCCGGTCGGCATCGCCGCCCTCCTCCTCGGTCGCCGTTACATCAGCGAATCCAAGGCCCCGCGCGCGCTGCGGCTGGACCTCGTCGGCGTCGCCCTGGTCACCCTCGGCCTGCTGATGCTGCTCTACCCGCTGACCCGCGGCCGCGAGCTGGGCTGGCCGCTGTGGGGGTACGCGTCGATGGCCGGCGCGCTCGCCGTCCTCGCCGTCCTCGTCGCATACGAACGCCGCAAGGCCGCCCGCGACGGCTCCCCCCTCATCGAACCCTCCCTCTTCACGGTGAAGAGCTTCGCCGCCGGTATCGCCGTGCAGACCGTCTTCGGCGTGGCACTCGGCATCTTCTTCCTGGTCTGGACGCTGTACATGCAGGTCGGCCTCGGCTGGACCCCGCTGCACGCCGGCCTGACCGGGGTGCCGTTCTCGATCTCCGTCTCCGTCGCGGCCGGCGTGTCCGTGCAGAAACTGGTCCCGCGCTTCGGCCGCAAGGTGCTCCAGGCCGGCGCCCTGCTGATGGGCCTCGGTGTCCTGCTCTACATCTGGGAGTCGGACCGCTACGGCCTCGCCATCGCCTCCTGGCAGATGGCCCTGCCGCTGGTCGTGATGGGCGTCGGCATGGGCCTGATCGTCGCCCCGCTGACGGACGCGGTGCTGTCGGAGGTCCCGCGCGAGCACGCCGGTTCCGCCTCCGGCCTGATCAACACCGTGCAGCAGATGGGCAACGCGCTGGGCCTCGGCCTGGTCTCGGTGGTCTTCTACGGCGTCGTCGACGACAGTCCGGCCGCTTCCGGGCTCGGCCCGGCCTTCGTGAACGGCTTCCAGCACGCCCTGCTCTGGGTGGCCGCGGTCATGGCCGTGATCTTCCTTCTGATGTCCGCCCTGCCCAAGCGCCCGGCGCAGCACCTGGAGGCGGGCGGTGCGCAGGCGCTGCTCCCCGCGCCGGAGGAGGAGCCCGAACTCGTCCACTGACCACCACCGGCCATCACCGGTCAAGGGGCCCGGCGCCGGAAGGCGCCGGGCCCTTCCGCGTGGGTCCGCGCGGGCGCCTCGGAGGTGCCCTGAACAGGCCGAAAGCCCGATCATGTCCGTTTGCGGCCCGAACCTGTTTACTTTCCGGAAATCCCGGCGTAGCCTCCTCGCGAAACCACAAGTTCGGGCATCAGTCGGACGCAGTCGGACATGAGTCGGACGCCAGTCGGACGTATCTTGGAGCGGAGGCACAGGGGCATGTACGCACCGGAGCGGCAGCAGGAGATCCTCCGGCTCGCCCGTGACGGCGGCCGCGTGGACGTCGTGTCGCTGGCCGAGGAGTTCCAGGTCACGCAGGAGACGATCCGCCGCGACCTGAAGGCGCTCGACCGCGCCGGCCTCGTCCGCCGGGTGCACGGCGGTGCCATCCCGGCCGGACGCCTCGACTTCGAGCCGGACCTCGCCGAGCGCGAGTCCACCTCCGCCGACGAGAAGGACCGCATCGCCGAGGCCGCCGTCTCGGAACTGCCGACCGAGGGCACCCTGATCCTCGACGCCGGTTCCACGGTCGCCCGCCTCGCCGCGGCCATCCCGCTGGACGCGTCCCTCACCGTCGTCACGCACAGCCTCCCCATCGCGGCCCGCCTCGCCGACCACCCGGGCATCCAGCTCCACCTGGTCGGCGGGCGCGTACGGCACAACACGCGTGCCGCCGTGGACGCCTGGGCGCTGCGTGCGTACAGCGAGATCCGCGCCGACGTCCTCTTCGTCGCCGCCAACGGCTTCTCCGCCGACCAGGGCCTGACCACCCCCGACCTCGCCGAGGCCGCGGTCAAGCGGGCGGCCGTCGCCGCGGCCCGCCGGGTGGTCCTGCTCGCCGACTCCGGCAAGCACGGCCAGGAGCACTTCGCCCGCTTCGGCGACATGGGCGACGTGGACCTGCTGATCACCGACAGCGGGCTGAGCCCCGAGGACGCCGCCGCCATCGAGCGCGGCGGCACGGAAGTAGTACGAGCATGAGCGCCACGAGCACCACGATCGGTACGGGCATGATCCTCACCGTCACCCCCAACCCCTCCCTCGACCGGACCTACGAGGTCCCCGCCCTGGAGCGCGGCGAGGTCATCCGCGCCTCCGGCGAGCGCATGGACCCCGGCGGCAAGGGCGTGAACGTCTCCCGCGCGGTCGCCGCCGCCGGCCGCCGCACCGTCGCCGTCCTGCCCCTGGGCGGAGCACCGGGCGCACTCGTCGCCGACCTGCTCGACGCCCAGGGCATCGAGGTCGCGCCGGTCCCGGTAGCCGGAGCCACCCGCTCCAACATCGCGCTCGCGGAGTCCGACGGAGTGCTCACCAAGATCAACGCGCCCGGTCCGGAACTCTCGGCCGAGGAGCAGGAACTGCTTCTGGAGACCGTGCGCGAGCAGTCGCGCGACGCCGACTGGATCGCCTGCTGCGGCAGCCTGCCGCGCGGACTCGCACCCTCCTGGTACGCCGAGGTCGTCGCCCGGGCGCACGCCGGCGGCGCGCGCATCGCGCTGGACACCTCGGGGCGCGCGCTGCTCGAAGCGCTGCGCGAGCAGCCCGACGTGGTGAAGCCGAACGCCGAGGAGCTCGCGGAAGCCGTCGGGCGCCCCCTGGCGACCGTGGGCGACGCGCTCAAGGCGGCCGAAGAGCTGCGCGGCATGGGCGCACGTGCCGTCCTCGCCAGCCTGGGCGCCGACGGCCAGCTGCTCGTGGAGGACGCGGGCGCCTGGTTCGCGAGCGCCCGCGTGGACACCGTCCGCAGCAACGTCGGTGCCGGCGACTCCTCCCTCGCCGGTTTCCTCATCGCCGGCGGCAGCGGCCCGAAGGCCCTCGCCTCCGCGGTCGCCCACGGCGCCGCCGCCGTCCAGCTGCCCGGCAGCGTGATGCCCACCCCGGCCGACCTGGACCCGGCGGCGGTCACCGTCACCGACCGCGTCCCCGTCGACCGCGAACTGACGGAGCCGGTGTCATGAACGCTCGTACGACCGCTCACCAGGCCGCGCTTCTCCCCGGCGCCGGCCGCCGACAACCGGCCCAGGAGCGGCGAGGCGTCTCGTTACTCGCCGCACCGACGGCCCGTCGGGGCACTCTGAGCCGCCCCGCCGTGCCCGGGAGGCGGGGCTTCCCCGGTCCCGCCTCCCACCCCGCACCCCACGGCACCCCCGTCCCCACCCCCGCCCACCCCACACTCCGGGCGATACGCGTGCATAGGAGCCCGCGATGAGCGACATGATCACCGCGGACCTGGTCGATCTCGACCTGTCCGCCGATACCAAAGAAGCGGCGGCGCGCGCCCTCGCCGAGCGCATGGTGGCCCTGGGCCGGGTGACCGACCTGGAGGGCTTCCTCGCCGACGTGGCCGCCCGCGAAGCCCAGATGCCGACCGGCCTCGACGGCGGCATCGGCATCCCGCACTGCCGCAGCGCCCACGTCACCGAGCCGACGCTCGCCTTCGGGCGCAGCGCCGCCGGCATCGACTTCGGCGCCGCCGACGGCCCGGCCGACCTGATCTTCCTGATCGCGGCCCCGGCCGGCGCCGACGACGCCCACCTCACGATCCTCTCCTCGCTGGCCCGCCAGCTGATGAACAGCGAGTTCACGGACGCGCTGCGGTCGGCGGGCGACGCGGCGACCGCGGCGGCCCTGATCCGCGGCGACGAGACGCCCGCGAAGGGTGCGCAGGCTGCTGCGGCCACCCCTGCGGGTGCCGCCCAGAACACCGCTGCGGCGCCGGCGGCGGCCTCCGCCGGCACCGCGGCGGCCAACACGAGCACGGACTCGGGTCCGGACGCGGGCGAGCGTCCCTTCCGTATCGTCGCCGTCACCTCCTGCCCCACCGGCATCGCCCACACCTACATGGCGGCGGAGTCCCTGGAGAACGCGGGCCGCGAGGCGGGCGTCGAGCTCGTCGTCGAGACGCAGGGCTCGGCCGGTTTCACCCGGCTCGACCCCGACGTCATCGCGGCGGCGGACGGCGTGATCTTCGCGCACGACGTCCCCGTGCGCGACAAGGACCGCTTCGCCGGCAAGCCGACCGTCGACGTCGGCGTGAAGGCGGGCATCAACCGCCCCGCCGAGCTGATCGGCGACGTCCGCGCCAAGGCGGCCCGCGGCGAGGTCACGTCCGGCTCCGCGCCGTCCACACCGGTCGAACGGGCCGGGGAGGCGGGCGAGGGCTACGGCACCAAGCTGCGCAAGTGGCTGATGTCCGGCGTGAGCTACATGGTCCCGTTCGTCGCGGCCGGCGGTCTGCTGATCGCCCTCGGCTTCGCGATCGGCGGCTACCAGGTCAACAAGGCGCCGTCGGTCATGGACCACTTCGTGTGGACCCAGGGCGACAGCTGGGCCGCGCTGCTCTTCCAGATCGGTGTCGTCTCCTTCGGCTTCCTGGTCCCGGTCCTGGCCGGCTACATCGCCTACGGCATGGCGGACCGGCCGGGTCTGGTCCCCGGTTTCGTCGGCGGCATGATCGCCTCCACCATCGGCGCCGGCTTCCTCGGCGGCCTGGTCGCCGGTCTGATCGCCGGTGGCGTGGTGATGTCGATCCAGAAGGTGAAGATCCCCGCGGCGGTTCGCGGGATCATGCCGGTGGTGGTGATCCCGCTGATCTCCTCGGCGATCGTCGGGTTCCTGATGTTCGTCGTCATCGGCAAGCCCATCGCCTCCGCCCAGAAGGGCCTGACCGACTGGCTGAACGGCCTCTCCGGCTCCAACGCCATCCTGCTCGGCGCCCTGCTCGGCCTGATGATGTGCTTCGACCTCGGCGGCCCCGTCAACAAGGTCGCGTACACCTTCGCCACCGCCGGTATCGCGGTCTCCAACCCCAGTGACTCCGCGATGAAGATCATGGCGGCGGTCATGGCGGCCGGCATGGTCCCGCCGCTGGCGATGGCCCTGGCCACCACCGTGCGCGGCAAGCTCTTCACCGAGACCGAGCGCGAGAACGGCAAGGCCGCCTGGGTGCTGGGAGCCTCCTTCATCTCCGAGGGCGCGATCCCG
The DNA here is from genome assembly GCF_002217755.1 of Streptomyces hyaluromycini. Classification (GTDB taxonomy): domain Bacteria; phylum Actinomycetota; class Actinomycetes; order Streptomycetales; family Streptomycetaceae; genus Streptomyces; species Streptomyces hyaluromycini. Next base: position 631,865 of record NZ_BCFL01000019.1, read on the forward strand.
TTCGCGGCCGCCGACCCGCTGCGCGTCATCCCGTCCTCGATGGTCGGCGGCGCCGTCACCGGTGCCCTGTCGATGGCCTTCGGCGCCACCCTGCGCGCCCCGCACGGCGGCATCTTCGTGGTCCCGCTGATCGGCAGCCCGTTCCTCTACCTGATCGCCATCGCCGTCGGTGTCTGTGTCAGCACGGCCCTGGTCGTCATCCTGAAGGGTCTGCGCAAGCCGGCCCAGCAGACCCCCGCGGGCGGTTCCGCCGCCGGAGCGGCCGCCACCTCCAAGGAGGCCAAGCAGCCGGTCGCGGCCTGAGCGCCCGCGCCCCTCTTGTCCCTTTGATTCGCTGTGAGTTGTTCACGGCACCTGCGAGATACGTCACGGTCCGGGACCAAAGTCCCGGACCGTGGTGTGTACTGGGGCGTATGCCCGCGCACGTCTCGACCCTCCAGCTGATCGGCATGACCGCGCTCACCCTGGCGACCGTCGCCTGGGCGGTCGTCGTGACGCGCCTGCTGCGCCGCAACCGCCGCGAGGCCCTCGCCTGGCACGCCGCGCGCGCCCTCCCCGCCTTCCCGCACCAGCCCAAGGCCGCCCCGCCCCGCGAGAGCGTCGAACTGACCCCCGCCGAGCAGGACGCCTTCGCCGGTCTGGTCCGCAGGCTCGGCGGCCGCTCAGGCCGCTCGGGTCGCCCAGGCCGCTGAGCCCCCGCGACACCGCGGGCCCTGCTAGCCCTGCCGCGTCGCCCGCCGCTCCATCGCGTCCCTGGCCGCGTTCTCCGACGGGTACACCTCGCACATGTGCCGGCCGTCCGGCGTCGCCGTGTGCTCGACCTCCCACAGGGACAGCTCCCGGCCGTCCCGCAGCAGGAACGCGTGCTCGTAGAGCGAGAAACCCGGACCCGACCCGCCCACCCGCCCCGGCCGCCCGAACGCCTGGGTGATCTGGTGCGCGAACGCCGCCGTCAGCACCCGGGCCGTCTCCGCGTCCGGCCGGTCGGGGTTCTCCGCACGGCGCAGCAGCCGGCGCGCGTGGTCCGCCGAGTCGTCCGGCACGTACACGTGCCGGGGCTCCGGGACCGGCGCCAGCGTCACCAGCACCGGCAGCTCGAAGTCCGGAGTCTCCGGCGGTAACGGCAGTCGCGCGGTCGCGGCCCGCAGCTCCTCCTCGTCGACGTACACCTCGTGCTGCGGGTCGCCGCCCGGCACGGTGTTGTGCACGAGCTCCCACAGTGTGACCGCCGAGCCGTCGGCCAGCAGCCAGGTGTGCCGGTACGTCTCCCGGTGCAGCCCCGCGCTGTGGTGCGCGGAGTGCAGCGAACTGTCGTGCGCCAGCGCGCAGTCCAGCTGCCTTATGGCCTCGTCGGGCAGCTCGAAGGAGTTCAGGGCACGGCCGAGGAGCCGCGCGAGGTGCTCCTCCGGAGACTCGGGCGACTCGGCTGGTTCGTACGCTGCCGTCTCGTACGGAACGCTCAAGGTTTCTCCCGGCGTTGCTGCATGTCACCTTGTGGGTGCATACCGTAGCCCCTCGGTCGGACATCATGTCCGGGAACCGAGAAAACGTACGCCGGGAAAACTCGCGGGCCGCGCGAAAAGTTCCCGCGCGGCCCGACGATCCGTCAAAACGTGCCGGTCAGACGGAGCTTCCGGCGGTCCAGTCGCTCCACGACAGGTTCCATCCGTTGAGCCCGTTGTCCGGCTGCACGGTCTTGTCGGGGGAGTTCTTCACGATCACGACGTCCCCGACGAGCGAGTTGTCGTAGAACCACTTGGCCGTCGTGTCGCCCTGCGCGCCCTGCACGTCCGCGAGCCCCACGCAGCCGTGGCTGGTGCCCTCGCTCCCGAACGGCGGGTTGCCCTTGTTGTACCAGTAGTTGCCGTGGATGAACGTCCCCGACGTCGTCAGCCGCATCGCGTGCGGCACGTCCGGGATGTCGTACTCCCCGCCCAGGCCGACCGTCTGGCTGTTCATCCGGGTCTGGACGAACTTCTCGGAGATCACCATCTGCCCGTTGTACGTCGTGTGCTCCGGGCTGCCCGTGGACACCGGCACCGTCTTGAGGACCTTGCCGTCCCGCACCACGGTCATGGTCTGCGTGTTGGCGTCCACCGTGGAGACCTGCGAACGTCCCACGGTGAAGGTCACCGTCTTCTTCTGCACCCCGTAGACGCCGTTCGCGCCCTCGACCCCGTCCAGGTCGATCTTCATCGTGACCTCGGAGCCGGCCTTCCAGTAGTCCTGCGGCCGGAAGTCCAGCCGCTGCGCCCCGAACCAGTGCCCCACCACCTGCTGGCCGCTGCTGGACGTGACCGTGATGTGCGACTGCACGGCCTTCTTGTCGGTGATGACCTTGTCGAAGTTGAACGACACCGGCATCCCCACACCGACCGTCGTCCCGTTGTCCGGCGTGTACGTGCCGATGTAGCTGTTCGCCGAGTTGACGGTGGTGAAGATGGAGTTGGCCGCCGCCGTGAGCCCCTTGGAGTCCTTCGCGGTCGCCGATATCTCGTACTTCGTGCCGCGCTCCAGCTGCTCCTTCGGCTTCCAGACACTGCCGTCCGCCGAGAGGGTGCCGTCCACGGCCTGCCCCGACCCCGACACGGTCATCTTGACGTCGGTCAGCTTCCCGCCGCTGACCTGGACGCCGGTGGTGTTGATGGACGCGCCGGTCGAACCGTCCTTCGCCGAGATCGCGATCTTCGCCGTGGACGTCCTGGCGGCGCTGTCCTGCTGCCCGCCCTTGCTGTCGTCGCTCTTGGCGCTGGCGTTGCCGCCGCAGGCGGTGAGGGTGAGGGCGCCGACCAACAGGGCGGCACAGGCCCCCAGTGCGCGCCGCGCTGCAATGTCCGGCGATGTCACGGGCTGCTCCAGGTTCTTGTGATGTGCGTGATCCGTTCCAGTGCGTGGAGAAAGAGGCCGGAGGCCCCCGCCGGGGTTCCCTCCGGCGCCCGCGAACGCCATCACGTGACAGAACCAGGACAATCGACAGGAACGCGCAAGGTTCCGACCGGCCGCGGAGAGCCCCCCCGCCGTCGTCAGCGCGCCCCGTACAGCTCCTCGTACGACGGCCACACCCCGCCCGGTCCGTCGACCGGCCCGGCGGCCCGCACGGCCCGCACGATCGCGCGGGTCACCAGGTCCGCGCCGGCCGCGAGGATCTCGTTGAGCGCGAGCGGGTGTTCGCCCAGCGGGCGCGCACCCGTCGCCAGCGCGAACACCGTGTCCCCGTCGTTGAGCAGGTGCACCGGCCGGACGGCGCGCGCGATTCCGTCGTGCGCCGTCCCGGCGAGCTTCTGCGCCTGCGCCTTGGACAGTCCGGCATCGGTGGCGACCACCGCGAGCGTGGTGTTGAGCGGCGGCATCCCGTTCCTGGCGGCGGTCTCGGCGAGCCGCCGGCGCGCGGCCTCGTGCACCCGCTTCTCGGGGTACTGCACACGCCCCTGGAACAACTCCCCGTACAGCGCCCCCGTTTCGGGATCCAGCACCGCCCCGGCCGCGTTGGCCACCACCAGCGCGGCCACCGTGATCCCCGAGTCCAGCACCGTGCTCGCGCTGCCCACCCCGCCCTTCACCGCCCCGGCCACGGCGCCCGTACCGGCGCCCACGCACCCCTCCGGCACCGGGGCGCCCGGCTCGCTCGCCGCGGCCGCCTCGACCGCCGCACGCCCGGTCGCCGCGTCCGGCCGGGCCCGGAAGTCCCCGCCGCGCCCCAGATCGAAGACGCAGGCGGCGGGCACCACCGGCACCACATGCGCCGGATCCGGTCCCACCCGCACCCCGCGCCTTTGCTCCTCCAGCCAGGCCATCACCCCGGACGCCGCGTCGAGCCCGTAGGCGCTGCCGCCCGTGAGCACGATCGCCTCCGCCCGCTGCACCAGGTTGCGCGGGTCGAGCGCGTCCGTCTCCTTGGTGCCCGGACCCCCGCCGCGCACGTCCACGGCGGCCACCGCGCCGCCCTCGGGGGCGAGGACGACCGTGGTGCCGGTGAGCCAGCCCTCGCCGGTACGGGTGGCATGCCCCACCCGCAGTCCGGCCACGTCCGTCAATGCGTCAACTGTCATGAGGGCCAGTCTGGCCCAGCCCGGCGCGGGTCCGTAGCGGTCAGGAGGCGGTCAGGAAGCTGTCGCGGACGCCGCCGCCAGCGTCGTTCGAGAGGCGGGACGTGGTCACTCACTTGGGTGATGTTGATCGATGGTGTGCGCGGGTGGGGAACGTGGTGGCTAGGTTCGTGGCATGTCACGTTTCCGGATGCACCCGACGCCCGCGCAGGCGGAGCAGATGCTTCTGCACTGTGTGCACGCCCGGTACGTCTGGAATCTGGCTGTCGAGCAGCATGCGCACTGGAAGCCGGGCCGCAGGTCCGCGCCCGCTTTCGCGGAGCAGTGTCGCCAGCTCACCGAAGCCCGCGCCGAGAACGAGTGGCTGGCCGCAGGGAACGCTGATGTGCAGCAGCAGGCGTTGAAGGACTTCGCCAAGGCCAAGGCTGCCAGATTCACGTTCGGGTTCGGTGAGCCGACCTGGCGTAAGAAGTACGTGCATGAGGGTTTCCGTGTCATCGGTACCGACCGTGTGCCCGAGTGGAACAAGGACGGCACACCGAAGCTGAACGCCAAGGGCAAGCAGGTCATGGGCCGCTTGGTCGTGGTGCAGAAGCTGAACCGCCGGTGGGCTCAGGTCAGGGTCCCGGGCTGTGGGTGGGTGCGCTTCCGGCTCAGCGTCAAGGGCAAGGGCGCGAAGTTGCCTTCCGCGAAGACGTTCCGGGTCACCTGGCGCAACGGTCAGTGGCACGTGGCGTTCGCGGTCGTTCCCGAGCCGGCTCCCGCGCCCGGCACGGGCGAGGTCATCGGTATCGACCGGGGCGTGACCATCACGGCGGCGCTGTCGGACGGGCGCAAGCTGAACTGCCCGCAGCTCACGGTCAAGGAGCGGGCACAGATCCGCAAGCATGAGCGCCGCGCGACTCGGGCCCCCAAGGGCAGCGCTCTCAAGACCGCCGCGTATGCAAAGGTCGCCAGGCTCAAGGTCCGTGAGGTGAACCGGCGCAAGGACTGGTGCGAGAAGACCAGCACCATGCTCGCCCGCAGCTACGGCGTGATCCGGTTCGAGAAGCTGAACATCAAGAACATGACCCGCACCGCGAAGGGAACCGCGGCACAGCCCGGCAAGAATGTCCGGCAGAAGGCCGGGCTGAACCGGGGCATCCTCGCTCAGGGCTGGGGTCTGCTGAGGCGGCGCACGGAGCAGAAGGCTCCGGGCCGGGTCGAGGACGTGCCCGCACCCTTTACGTCGCTGCGGTGCAGTGCCTGCGGGTGGATCGAGAAGAAGTCGCGCAAGAGCCAAGCCGACTTCGTCTGCGTGTCCTGCGGGTTCACCTGCAACGCCGATGAGAACGCCAGCATCAACGTCGCGGCAGGACAGGGCGGGATCCCCCGTCCCCGGCGAACAGCCGGTGCCGGAGGGGTGACAGCGGCCGCCGGCCGTTCGAGCGCCCGTGAACCTCAACCCGCCTGGGTTGGAATCCCCCTTTTTTAAGGGGGAGGATGTCAAGAAGCACAGGTCGAAGAAACTTAGCCCTGGGAGATCGGCGCCGGAGCGGAACTTGACGTAATGACTCCCAGCACAGCAGAAAACCGCTGGCCGCGCCCCACCCGCCCTGCGGGGACTCATGGGCCACCTGAGGGCAGCCCTGACGGTGCGGTCGGGTCGGCGCCGTACTCTTGAGGAATGAGCACCGCCCCCGAGCCCGCGCCGCGCGACCCGAAGCCCGCGCTGGTCTTCGACGACCCGCTGGACCGGCAGTCCTCGGACGACACGGACCGCGGCTGGGGCGACCGCCCGGAGGGCGACTCGGCGGCCGACCTCAGGCGTTTCCTCGACGAGAAGCCGCCCCACCACCTCTGAGCCGTCCGCGCGACCGCCCGGAGCGCCGCTAACGCTGGTTGTGGCCGTTTCCGCGCTGCGCGACCAGGGCGTCGCGGATCTCCTTCAGCACCTCCAGCTCGGTCACCTCGATGACCTCGTGCGTGCCCTCCCTCGCCCTCCGGCGGGCCTCGATGCGGGACAGGTACTTCGCCATCGGCAGGACCATCAGGAAGTACACGACGGCCGCGGTGATCACGAAGGAGAGCGTGGCGCCCAGGACCTCGCCCCACATGATCGGAATGCCGGTCTTCACCGTGCCGTCCGCGTTCAGCTTGCACGGGGCCTTCAGGCACGAGCTGTAGCTGTCGAGGTTCTTGGTGCCGATCGCGCCGACCAGCGGGTTGATCAGCCCCTTCACCACCGAGTTGACTATGTTCGTGAAGGCGGCGCCGATGACCACCGCGACTGCCAGATCGACGACGTTTCCGCGCATCAGGAAGGCCTTGAAGCCCTGCCAGATGCCCGGTTCCTTCTTCTCGCTCACCTCGGGGACTCTCCTCACGTGCACAGGGTGTGGAACAAAGTGATCCGCAACCTACGTCACCGTGTGGCCATTGCGCCCAACCCGGTGGCTCGGACGAGCGACTTGACACAAAGTGTCCCGTAAATCGCCCCAGGTTGTTCAGCACACTGTCACCGCCAGCCGTGCCGTGGCGCTCGCGCCGACCAGCCGGGCCGCGGTGTCACGCGGCACCGAGAGCACGATCAGCGCCCCGCTCTCCGCGGCGGCGTCGGCCGGCTCCGGCAGCCGCGTCACGCGCACCCCGCGCGCGATCACCCGGGCCTCCCCGCCCGCCGCGGGATCCCCGGCCGCGATGACGTCCACCCGGTCACCGGGGCGCAGCAGCCGGACGGTCGCCGCGTCGGCGATCCGCACCGGTGCCGTCACCATGTCCACGGGCGGGGCGTGCCGTCGTACCGGCTGGGTGACGACCGGGTGTCCCCGGGGCCGCTCGGCGCGCAGGGGGTTCGTGGCGGCACGCGGTCCCGCCGCGACGAGCGCCGCCGCCGTGACCGCCAGGCCGGCCGCGAGGGCCCGCCTGCGGTGGCGCAGCAGTCGGTCCAGCTGATACCGCCCGCCGCGTACCCGCACCGGTTCGAAGTGCGGGACTTCGCAGGTGGCGGGGGCGTCGGTGCCCAGCGGGCGCGGGACGCGAAGGGGTGTGGGGACAGTGGGGTAGGGGGAGGGGGGAACGGACATCGGGGATCACCACCTGCGACGAGGAATCGGCTTGCGAGACCACGATGACGTCTCGCGCCGAAACCCGCCGGAGCCGGTGGGCCACCGACCGGTTGTGGACAACTCGGCCACCCGAACGAGGAGTTCCGCCCGCTGTCCACAGCGGCCGCGCGCTGGGGATCCGTCCGCCGCCTCGGCCCTACGGGATCCGTCCGCCCGCTCGGCCCTACGGCAGCTCGAACCCCGGGTCCATGCCGCCGAGCGCGTTCGTGCACAGGCAGTCCCGTGCCGTGTTCTCCGGCAGAGCCGCCACCGCGTCGAACAGCACACCCCGCAGCCGGTCCACATTGGCCGCGAACACCTGCAGAACCTCGTCGTGCGAGACGCCCTCACCGGTCTCGGCGCCCGCGTCCAGGTCCGTGACCAGCGTCAACGACGAGTAGCAGAGCTCCAGTTCACGGGCGAGCGCCGCCTCGGGGTGGCCGGTCATGCCCACCACCGACCAGCCCTGCGCCTGGTGCCACAGCGATTCGGCGCGGGTGGAGAAGCGCGGCCCCTCGATCACCACCAGCGTGCCGCCGTCCACCGGCTCCCAGTCCCGGCCGCGGGCCGCCTTCAGCGCCGCCGCCCGCCCGGTGGGGCAGTAGGGGTCGGCCAGGGAGACGTGCACCACGTTCGGCACGGTGCCGTCGGGCAACGGCAGCCCGTCGAAGTAGGACTGCGCCCGGGACTTCGTACGGTCCACCAGCTGGTCCGGCACGAGCAGCGTGCCCGGACCGTACTCGGGGCGCAGACCGCCCACCGCGCACGGGCCGAGCACCTGGCGCACGCCGACGGAGCGCAGCGCCCAGAGGTTGGCCCGGTAGTTGATGCGGTGCGGCGGCAGGTGGTGGCCGCGTCCGTGCCGGGGCAGGAAGGCCACCCGGCGGCCGGCGATCTCGCCGAGGAAGAGGGAGTCGCTGGGCGGCCCGTAGGGCGTCTCGACCTGGATCTCGGTCACGTCGTCGAGGAACGAGTAGAAGCCGGAACCGCCGATTACGCCGATCTCTGCGTTCACCATGCGCAGCACACTAGCTGGCCGTTCGCCGGCCGTTCGAGCGGGGCGGGAGCCGGTGTCCGGGGACGCCCAGAACCCCGCCGTCGCTCGACAGCGGGGTCCCAGGGGTGAGGTATCAGGCGGCGGAGCTGCTGGCGGAGCCCGACGAGGACGACGTCGAGGACGACGACGTCGAGGACGACGACGTCGAAGAAGACGACGACGGCTTCGAGTCGGATGCCTTCGAGTCGGACGACTTCGCATCGGACGACGCGGAGCCCGACGACTTCGACGCGGGGCTGCTGCTCGACGAGGAGCCGCGGCTGTCATTGCGGTAGAAGCCCGAGCCCTTGAAGACAATGCCGACCGCGGAGAACACCTTCTTCAGGCGGCCACCGCAGTTGGGGCACTCGGTCAGGGCGTCGTCGGTGAACTTCTGCACCGCCTCGAGGCCCTCGCCGCACTCGGTGCACTGGTACTGGTAGGTCGGCACTGTCTTCCTCCTGGCACTCTCACTCGATGAGTGCTAACGACGGTCCATAGTGACGTATTCCTGAGGATCAGTCCACCGTCACCGGCACTCGGTGACCGACGCCACGTGCGACGGTACGGTTCCGGGGCGGGGTGACCAGCCGCGAACGCAGCGCCAGAAGGGTCACCAGGGCGAGTACGGTGCCGGCCATCGGCACCAGGAACCCGGCGCCGCCCCACAGGCGGTCCTCCAACTGTCCGGCGACCGTGACCGCGGCCGCCTGGCCGAGCGCCACCGCGCCGGTCAGCCAGGTGAACGCCTCGGTGCGGGCGCCGGCCGGGACCAGGCCCTCGACCAGCGTGTAGCCGGTGATCAGGGCGGGTGCGATGCACATGCCGACCAGCAGGCCGAGCCCGGCCAGGACCAGCACGGAGTGGGACGTCCACAGGGCCGACGCGGTCAGTGCGAGCGCCGCGTAGCCGACGACCAGGCGCCGGTGCGGGGCGGCCTTCCAGGCGAGCGCGCCGCACACGATGCCGGAGAGCATGTTCCCGGCGGCGAAGGTGCCGTACAGGACGCCGTTCAGGCCGGGCTCGCCGATCGACTCGGTGAACGCCGCGAGGGAGACCTGCATGCCGCCGAAGACGGACCCGATGCCCAGGAACGCCACGACCAGCACGCGCACGCCCGGGACGCGGAGCGCCGAGGTGTGCCGCACGCGCGCGTGGCCGGTGCCGGTCACCTGGGGCTGAGTGCTCTTCCGCGCGGCGAACAGCAGACCGCCGGCCAGCGTGAGCGCGGCCTCCGTGACCAGGCCGGCGGCCGGGGCCACGGTGGTGCACAGGGCGGTCGCGAGCAGCGGGCCGAACACGAAGGTGAGCTCGTCGGTGACGGACTCGAAGGCGGCCGCGGTGGACATCAGAGGGGAGTCCTGGAGCCTGGCGCCCCAGCGGGCGCGGACCATGGGGCCGACCTGGGGTACCGAGGCGCCGGTCGGCACGGCCGCCGCGAACAGCGCCCACAGGGGCGCGTGCGCCAGCGCGAGCGCCGTCAGGACGAGGCCCGACAGGGCGTGCACGAGCACGCCGGGGACCAGTACCGCCCGCTGCCCGTAGCGGTCGGCCAGGCGGCCACTGTAGGGCGCGAACAGCGCCATGGAGACGCCGGTGGCGGCCGCGGCGGCACCCGCGGCGCCGTACGAACCGGTGGTGTGCTGCACGAGCAGCACGATGGAGATGGTGAGCATCGCGAACGGCTGGCGTGCCGCGAAACCTGGGATCAGGAACGTCCAGGCGCCGCGGGTGCGCAGCAGCTGGCCGTATCCCGGGCGGGACGGCGCAGCCGAGCTCTCCGACGGCTCGGTGGTGACCGTGGATGCCACGGCCCGTGCCTTTCTGCCGCCTGGTAGCGCGGCCCCTCCGGATGCGGGGGCGGCGCCGAGAGCTGTCCTCTTGCGCGGAACTGCGGTAGATACCGGCGCCCACTGCGAGGAGTGATCCGGCCGCCATACGGTCGCGCCAGCTCTGCGTCAGGCAGAGTTGGTTCGATCAGGGTGCTTTCATCGTACAGGGGTGAAAGCCCGGTACGCCTGTGAAAACGAGCACCGCGAACCCTGTTCACCTGCGATTGGTGGCGGTGTGAACCATCCGAAACACACCCTTAACGCGCGCTCGGCGCACCGCCCGGCCCCGCGCCCGGCCTGGACCCCGCGCCCGCCGTCCCGTTCGTGCCCAGCCAGCCCGCCAGCTTGCCCCCGTGGCCGACCGCGCGCAGCCGCCGTTCCGCGGCGTCCCGTACCGGGTCGGTGGCGACCACGAGGAGTTCGTCCCCGCGCCGCAGCACCGTCGCGGGCAGTGGAACAAACGATTTTCCTTCGCGGACGACGAGGGTGACGGCGGCCCCGGCGGGCAGCCGCAGCTCGTTGATCTCCACGCCGTGCATCCGGGAGCCCTCGGGGATCGAGACGGACAGCAGATGCCCGCGCAGCCGCTCCAGGGGCGCGGACTCGATGCCGAGGTCGGCGGCCTCCGGTCCCTCGCCGAGCCGCAGCTTGCCGGCCAGCCAGGGCAGCGTCGGCCCCTGGACGAGGGTGTAGACGACGACCAGGACGAAGACGATGTTGAAGATCCGGTGGCTGGTGTCGACGCCGTTCACCATGGGGATCGTCGCCAGGATGATGGGCACGGCGCCGCGCAGCCCGGCCCAGGACATCAGGGTCTGCTCCGGCCAGGGCACCCGGAACGGCGCGAGGCTGACGACCACGCTCACCGGCCGCGCCACCATGGTGAGCACCAGCCCGATGACCAGGGCGGGCACGATGTCGTCGCCGAGCTCGTGCGGGGTGACCAGCAGGCCGAGCAGGACGAACATGCCGATCTGGGCGATCCAGCCGAGCCCCTCGGCGAAACCGCGGGTGGCCGGCCAGTGCGGCAGCTTGGCGTTGCCGAGCACCATGGAGGCCAGGTAGACCGCGAGGAAGCCGCTGCCGTGCGCCAGCGCGCCGGCCGCGTACGCCGTGACCGCGATGGCCATCACGGCGATCGGGTAGAGGCCGGAGGCGGGCAGCGCGACGTGCCTGAGGCCCCAGGAGCCGAGCCAGCCGACCGCGAGGCCTATGCCCGCGCCGATGGCCAGCTCCATGGCTATCTCGCCCACCAGGACGTACCAGTGCTCGACCGGCCCCGCGGTGGACAGGGCGACGACCAGGATGACCACCGGGGCGTCGTTGAAGCCGGACTCCGCCTCCAGGGTGCCCGTCACGCGCGCGGGCAGCGGAATGCGCCGGAGCACCGAGAAGACCGCCGCCGCGTCCGTCGAGGACACCACCGCGCCGATGATGAGCGCCTGCCGCCACTCCAGTCCGACCAGGTAGTGCGCGCCCGCGGCGGTGACGCCGACGCTCACCCCGACCCCGGCCAGGGCCAGCATGGAGGCGGACGCCAGGACGGGTTCGACCTCCTTCCACTGCGTGCCGAGACCGCCCTCGGCCAGGATCACGACCAGGGCCGCGTATCCGATGACCTGGGTCAGTTCGGCGTTGTCGAAGTGGATGTCGCCGATGCCGTCCTGGCCCATGAGGACGCCGATCCCCAGGTACACGAGCAGGCTGGGGAGCCCGCTGCGCGAGGAGATCCGGACGGCCGCGACGGCGACCAGCAGGACCACGGAGCAGACGAGCAGAAGCTGGTTGAGGTGGTGGACGGTCAGCGGCGCTTCCTTTCCTTGGCTCGCGCGCGGGCGACGCGGAAGCTCTCACGTACAAGACCCGAGGTTGCGGCACTCCGCACCCAAGTACTTCGTTACCTTACCTAACTCTTGACGCTTTCTTGACGCTTCCCGAGGCAAGATCGAACGCCCGTGCCTGCCGGATCCCTACTCCGCGTCAAGTGGCGCAGGGCCCTGCGCCTATGGTTGCTCCAGCGCTCAGTCAAGTGCACATGCCCGCCTGCCGCTCGCGTTAGGACAGCAAGGACAGCGATGCCCCCCAACACCACCGCCACAACGGGTGACAAGCCTGGCAAGTCCGGCAGGAAGAAGGGGCGCAGAGCCCGACTTATCGTGCTCGTGCTCGTTCTGGCTGTCGTCGGTGGCGTCTTCTACGGGGCGTACTGGTCGGTCAGCACGGTCCGCGCGTCCTTCCCGCAGACCAAGGGTTCGATCACGCTCCAGGGCCTCTCCGGGCCCGTGACCGTGAAGCGCGACAGCTACGGCATCCCGCAGATCTACGCCTCGACCGACGAGGACCTGTTCATGGCGCAGGGCTACGTCCAGGCGCAGGACCGGTTCTACGAGATGGACGTGCGCCGCCACATGACCTCCGGGCGCCTGTCCGAGATGTTCGGCAAGAGCCAGGTGAAGAACGACGAGTTCCTGCGCACCATGGGCTGGGACCGGGTCGCGAAGGAGGAGTACGACACCAAGCTGTCGGACTCCACCAAGAAGTACCTCCAGGCCTACTCCAAGGGGGTCAACGCCTACCTCCAGGGCAAGGACGGCAAGGACATCTCCCTGGAGTACGCGGCCCTCGGGTTCGTCAACGACTACAAGCCCGAGCAGTGGACCCCCGTCGACTCGGTCTCCTGGCTGAAGGCGATGGCCTGGGACCTGCGCGGCAACATGGACGACGAGATCGACCGGGCCCTGATGACCAGCCGCCTCGGCCCGCAGCAGATCAAGGACCTGTACCCGGACTACCCGTACAGCCGCAACCAGACGATCGTCCAGGACGGCCAGTACGACGAGCTCACCAAGACCTTCGAGCAGAGCGGCTCCACGAGCGGCTCCGGGACCTCGACGGACACGAGCGGCTCCTCGACCTCGTCGACCACCGGATCGGCGCTCACGAGCCAGCTGGCGGGCCTCTACAACGTCCTCGACGACGTCCCCACGGCGGTCGGCGTGAACGGCCAGGGCATCGGCTCCAACTCCTGGGTCGTCGGCGGCGAGCACACCATCACCGGCAAGCCGCTGCTCGCCAACGACCCGCACCTGTCGGCGTCCCTGCCGTCCGTCTGGTACCAGATGGGCCTGCACTGCACCACGGTCTCCAGCAAGTGCCAGTACGACGTCACCGGCTACACCTTCGCCGGCATGCCCGGCGTGATCATCGGCCACAACGCGGACATCGCCTGGGGCATGACCAACTCCGGGGTCGACGTCACCGACCTCTACCTGGAGAAGCTCTCCGGCGACGGCTACCTGTACGACAAAAAGACCAAGCCCTTCACGACCCGTACGGAGACCATCAAGGTCGCCGGCGGCACGTCCAAGAAGATCGTCGTGCGCCAGACCGCCGACGGCATGCCGCTGCTGTCCGACCGCGACGACGAACTCGTCCAGGTCGGCAAGAAGGCGAGCGTCGACACCGCCGCACCCGACCGCGGCGACGGCTACGGCATCGCCCTGAGGTGGACCGCCCTGGACCCGGGCACCACCATGGACGCCGTCTTCGCCCTCGACAAGGCGTCCGACTGGACCTCCTTCCGGGACGCGGCCGCCCAGTTCGACGTGCCCTCGCAGAACCTGATCTACGCCGACACCAAGAACAACATCGGCTACACGCTGCCCGGCAGGATCCCCACGCGCGCGTCGGGGGACGACGGGTCCATCCCGGCACCGGGCTGGGACTCCGAGTACAAGTGGACCGGCTTCATCAAGCAGGACGAACTGCCCTACGAGTACGACCCGAAGCGCGGCTACATCGTCACCGCCAACCAGGCCGTGATCGACAAGGACAAGTACCCCTACACGCTCACCACGGACTGGGGCTACGGCACCCGCAGCCAGCGCATCACCGACCTGATCGAGTCGAAGATCAAGGACGGCGGCAAGATCTCCACCGACGACATGCGCCAGATGCAGATGGACAACAGCAGCGAGATCGCCAAGCTGCTGGTGCCCAAGCTGCTGAAGATCGACCTTCCCGACAAGGACGTGCGCGAGGCGCAGAAGCTCCTGGAGGGCTGGGACTACACCCAGGACGCCGACTCCGCGGCCGCGGCCTACTTCAACGCGGTCTGGCGCAACGTCCTCAAGCTCGCCTTCGGCAACAAGCTGCCCAAGGAACTGCGGGTCAAGGGCCAGTGCCTGTGGGTCGACAAGGTCGACAGCACCGGCCCGCTCGACGACGACACCAAGGTGCGCGAGTGCGGCGAGCGCGACGCCGACCAGGCCCAGCCGGACGGCGGCGACCGCTGGTTCGAGGTGGTCCGCAACCTCATGGACAAGCCGGACAGCGCCTGGTGGAAGACGCCGGCGTCCGGCACCCGCCCCAAGGCCGACAACATGGACCAGCTGTTCAAGCGCGCCATGATCGACGCCCGCTGGGAGCTGACCGCCAAGCTCGGCAAGGACATCGACACCTGGAGCTGGGGCCGGCTGCACCGCCTGTTCCTGAAGAACCAGACCCTCGGCACCGACGGCCCGGCCATCGTCCAGTACATCCTCAACCGCGGCCCCTGGAAGCTCAGCGGCGGCGAGGCCACGGTCAACGCGACCGGCTGGAACGCCGCGGGCGGCTACGGCGTCGTCTGGGTCCCCTCCATGCGGATGGTGGTCAACCTCGACGACCTCGACAAGTCCAAGTGGATCAACCTCACGGGAGCCTCCGGCCACGCCTTCAGCGCCCACTACACCGACCAGACGGGCAAGTGGGCCGACGGCGAACTGCTCCCGTGGTCGTTCTCGGACAAGGCGGTCGACAAGAGCACCAGCGACACACTGGTCCTCAAGCCCTGAGACCGTCGGGCACCCGCCGGTGAAACGGCCCTCCACGCACGCGTGGAGGGCCGTTTCACATGAGGGTCACGGGGCGTCCGGGCTCGTGAACCGGCGCGTGCCCGACGGCGTCACCACCGCCTGCACCGGCCGGTCGTGCCCCTCCGCGGGCACCCGCCCGACGACCTCCGTGTCGTACAGCAGCACCACGAGCGCCGGGTGCGCGCCCGCGCGCTCCAGCCGCGCCAGCACCCGGTCGTACGACCCTCCGCCGCGCCCCAGGCGCATCCCGCGCGCGTCCACCGCGAGCCCCGGCAGCAGCACGACGTCCGCGCCGAGTACGGCGTCCGGCCCGAGGCGTTCACCGGAGGGTTCGAACAGCGCCATCTTGCCGCCGTGTTGGACGCGGGCGAGCGAGCCCTCCCCGCCGTACGCCCCCCAGTCCAGGTCGTGGTCCGGCAGGAGCGCGGGGAGCAGGACGCGTACCCCCCGCGCGAGCAGCGCATCCAGCAGCGTGAGCGTGCCGGGCTCGTTCTCGACGGAGACGTACGCCGCCACCGTGCGCGCACGCACCAGCTCGGGCAGCTCCAGCGCGTGTTCGGCCAGCGCCTCGGCCGCCTCCCTGACGACATCCGTCGTCAACCTGTTCCTCACCCCGAGGAATTCTCGGCGCAACGTTCGCTTGTCACCCTCGGCCTCAGGTCCACCGTGCTCCACAGGTCGTTCCCGCACCCTTCCCAATCCGCTCATATGAGTGCCAATTAACCGGAGCCTCAGATTCTCCGCAAAGGCACCGGATAAGGTTGCGGACATGACTCAGTCGCACCCCAGGATCAGCAAGGCTGTCATTCCCGCGGCAGGCCTCGGCACCCGGTTCCTGCCGGCCACCAAGGCCACTCCCAAGGAGATGCTGCCGGTCGTCGACAAGCCGGCGATCCAGTACGTGGTCGAGGAGGCCGTGTCGGCGGGGCTCGACGACGTCCTCATGATCACCGGACGCAACAAGCGTCCCCTGGAAGATCACTTCGACCGCAACTACGAGCTGGAATCGGCGCTCCAGAAGAAGGGCGACGCCGGCCGGCTCGCCAAGGTGCAGGAGTCCAGCGACCTGGCCACGATGCACTACGTGCGCCAGGGCGACCCCAGGGGCCTCGGCCACGCCGTGCTGTGCGCGGCCCCGCACGTGGGCCACGAGCCCTTCGCCGTCCTGCTCGGCGACGACCTGATCGACCCGCGCGACCCGCTGCTCCAGCGCATGATCGAGGTCCAGGAGCGGCACGGCGGCAGCGTGATCGCGCTCATGGAGGTCGACCCCGAGCAGATCCACCTCTACGGCTCCGCCGCCGTGGAGACCACCGCCGACGCCGACGTCGTCAAGGTGACCGGCCTGGTCGAGAAGCCCGACGCGGCGGACGCCCCGTCCAGCTACGCGGTGATCGGCCGCTACGTCCTCGACCCGCACGTCTTCGACATACTGCGGCGCACCGAGCCGGGCCGCGGCGGCGAGATCCAGCTCACCGACGCCCTCCAGCAGCTCGCCCAGGACGAAAAGGTCGGCGGCCCCGTGCACGGCGTCGTCTTCAAGGGCCGCCGCTATGACACCGGCGACCGCGGCGACTATCTGCGTGCCATTGTCCGCCTCGCGTGCGAACGTGAAGACCTGGGCCCGGACTTCCGGACCTGGCTTCGCAGTTACGTAGCCGAGGAGATGCAGCAGAGTTGAGGAACGCCGCGACCCGCCCCGCCGGCCCGGACCACGTGTGGTCGGTGGACGAGCACCTGGAGGACATCCTCACCACCGTCCGGCCCCTGGAACCCATCGAGCTGCAACTGCTCGACGCCCAGGGCTGCGTCCTGGTCGACGACGTCACGGTGCCCCTCTCGCTGCCACCGTTCGACAACAGCTCCATGGACGGGTACGCGGTACGGGTCGCGGATGTGGCGGGCGCGAGCGAGGAGTTCCCGGCCGTCCTGGAAGTCGTCGGGGACGTCGCGGCGGGCGCGGCCGAGCTGACCCCCGTGGGCCCCGGCCAGGCGGCCCGCATCATGACCGGCGCCCCGCTGCCGCCCGGCGCCGAGGCCGTCGTCCCGGTGGAGTGGACCGACGGCGGACTCGGCGAGGGACCGGTCGCCGGGATGCGGGCCCGCAGTCTCGCGCCCGAGGGCGCCGAGGGGCACGTGCGCGTGCACCGGCCGGCCGAGGCACGCGCGCATGTGCGCGCGAGGGGCAGTGACGTGAAGGCCGGCGACCTCGCCCTGGAGGCCGGCACCGTCCTCGGCCCGCCCCAGATCGCACTGCTCGCGGCGATCGGCCGCGGCACGGCACGCGTACGCCCGCGCCCGCGCGTGGTCGTCGTGTCCACCGGCAGCGAACTCGTCCAGCCCGGCGAGGCACTCGGCAGCGGCCAGATCTACGACTCCAACAGCTTCGCCCTCACCGCCGCCGCCCGGGACGCGGGCGCCATCGCCTACCGGGTGGGCGCCGTCGTCGACGACGCCGACACACTCCGCGCCACCATCGAGGACCAGCTCGTCCGCGCCGACCTGCTGGTCACCACCGGCGGGGTCAGCGTGGGGGCCTACGACGTCGTCAAGGAGGCACTGGCGCACGTCGGCGACGAGGACGTGCCGGGCAGCGGCATCGACTTCCGCAAGCTCGCCATGCAGCCCGGCAAGCCCCAGGGCTTCGGCGCGATCGGCCCCGACCACACGCCCCTGCTGGCGCTTCCGGGCAACCCCGTGTCCTCGTACGTCTCCTTCGAACTGTTCGTCCGCCCCGCCATCCGCACCCTGATGGGCCTCAAGGACGTGCACCGGCCCAGCGCCACGGCGACCCTCAGGGCGGACAAGGCGCTGAGCTCGCCCAAGGGGCGCAGGCAGTTCCTGCGCGGGACGTACGCCGACGGCGAGGTGACCGCCGTGGGCGGCGCCGGTTCGCACCTGGTCGCGGCCCTGGCCCACGCCGACGCGCTGATCGTCGTACCCGAGGACGTCGAGTCCGTCGAGCCCGGCACCGACGTCGAGGTCGTCCTGCTCGGCTGAACGCTCCGCTGGAAGTGCCGCGATGTGCGGCCGTCTGCCGACTGCGGCGCCGTCGTGGCTGGTCGCGCAGTTCCTCCCCCAGCCTTCGGCCGGGGGTGCCCCCAGCGCCCCTTCAGGGCGCTGCGGAACCGCAGCGGACTTCGCCGGACCCGCTTGGACGGCCGTCCTGGTCGGCCGGGGGGTGTCCGCCGGACGGCCGCCACGTGCGCGTACCCGTCCGCCGGGCGGGTCCTGCCCGTTGGTGTGTGCTGCCTTGGCGGTACCGTGTCGCGCACAGCAGGCCCGAGCGCCGCACCGCGACGGGCCAGGACCGGGAGCGCCACACAGCATGACTGAGCCCTTCCGGGGGGACACCCCCGGACCCTCCGAGCCAGACCGACTGACGCACCTCGACGACGCGGGCGCCGCCCGCATGGTCGACGTGTCCGGCAAGGACGTGACCGCGCGCACCGCCCGCGCGAGCGGACGCGTCCTCGTCTCGCCCCGCGTGGTCGAGCTGCTGCGCGGCGAGGGCGTTCCGAAGGGCGACGCCCTCGCCACCGCCCGTATCGCCGGGATCATGGGCGCCAAACGCACCCCGGACCTGATCCCGCTGTGTCACCCCTTGGCCCTGTCCGGTGTGAAACTGGATCTGTCGATCGCGGACGACGCCGTGGAGATCCTGGCCACGGTGCGGACGACGGACCGCACGGGTGTCGAGATGGAGGCCCTCACGGCGGTCTCCGTCGCGGCACTCACCGTGATCGACATGGTCAAGGCGGTCGACAAGGGAGCGGTCATCACGGACGTACGCGTGGAGGAGAAGACGGGCGGAAAGTCGGGCGACTGGAGCCGGGCATGAACGCCGGGCCGGCCACGGACGGTACCGTCGGCGGTGCGCCGCGCGCGCCGTACCGCGCGCTGGTCGTGACCGCTTCCAACCGTGCCGCCGCCGGTGTCTACGAGGACAAGGGCGGCCCGCTGGTCGCGGCCGGCCTGGCGGGCTTCGGGTTCAGCGTGGACGGGCCGCGGGTGGTGCCCGACGGGGAACCCGTGGCGGCCGCGCTGCGCGCCGGGGTCGAGGCCGGGTACGACGTCGTCGTCACCAGCGGCGGCACCGGCGTCTCGCCCACCGACCGCACGCCGGAGGCGACCCGCGCGGTGCTCGACTACGAGGTGCCGGGCATCGCCGAGGCCGTCCGGGCGTTCGGACGGGAGAAGGTGCCCACCGCCGCGCTCTCCCGGGGCCTGGCCGGGGTGGCGGGCCGGACACTGATCGTCAACCTTCCGGGGTCCACCGGCGGGGTGCGGGACGGGCTGGCCGTCCTGGAACCGCTGCTGGCGCATGCCGTCGACCAGATCCGCGGCGGCGACCACACCGGACCCAGCAGTGGGGGTGCGAGCTGAACAGCCTGTCCTGGCCCGTCGTGCTGGTGGACGGCGACGTCGTCCTCCGGCCCATAAGGGTGCGCGACCAACGGGCCTGGCGCGAGGTCAACCGGCGCAACCGCGACTGGCTGCGCCCGTGGGAGGCGACCATCCCGCCGCCCACGCCCAGCGGGCCGATAGCGCACCGGCCGACCTACCGGCAGATGGTCCGGCACCTGCGCTCCGAGGCGAACGCGGGCCGGATGCTGCCGTTCGTCATCGAGTACCAGGGGCAACTGGTCGGGCAGTTGACGGTCGCCGGGATCACCTGGGGTTCGATGTGCTCGGGGCACGTCGGCTACTGGGTGGACCAGTCGGTGGCCGGCCGCGGGGTGATGCCGACGGCCGTCGCGCTCGTGGTGGACCACTGTTTCCGCACCGTTGGTCTGCACCGCATCGAGGTCTGCATTCGCCCGGAGAACCGGCCCAGCCGCCGGGTCGTGGAGAAACTCGGATTCCGTGAGGAGGGGCTGCGGCCACGTTATCTCCACATCGACGGCGCCTGGCGCGACCACCTCGTCTTCGCCCTCACCGCGGAAGAGGTCCCCGAGGGGTTGCTCGGCCGCTGGCAGCGGGCACGCTCCCAGAGCGCGTCCGCGAAGGCACCGGGCCCGACCGGCACCCCGAACGGGCCCTGGAATCCGGAGAACACCCCAGGGAATCCCGGCTAGCCGAAAAATTGAATGCATGTTCGAAAGTGATCGGTTGTTGACTGTCTCAGGGCATTGAATTCGCGGCTTCGGCGGCCTGCTGATCGCATCGGTCACAAAAAAAGCTCGAAATATCAGCCGGATCGTGCGACACACCGGCGCAATTGGCAGATGGCCCCATGCAAACCCCTCTACCGTGTGAGGCGTGAGCAGCAGCGGCCTCATCTACGCAGTCATTGTCGGGGCCTGGGCCGCCTACTTGGTGCCGATGTGGCTCCGTAGGCAGGACGAGCTGAACGAGGCCCGTCCGACGGAACGCTTCAGCACCGCCATCCGGCTGCTGTCCGGACGGGCGGGGATGGAGCGCCGGTACGCCAGGGACCTGCGGGCGCGCTCCGCCTCGGAGGGGGAGCAGGACGCCGGCGATCCGGACGCCGCCACCGACTCGGTGGACGTCCGGGCCTTCGCCATGCCTCCGACCCGCCGTCAGGTCCGGGCGGACGTGCAGCCGGAGGCGCCCGGGCGTCAGGAACCGGCGCGCGACCAGACGGTCGCGCCGGCGGCCAAGTCCCCGTCCGCGCCGCCCCGTCAGACGGGCGCCGCGCCGGCCTCGGCATCCGCCCCCGTGTCCACCTCCACTCCCGCGCCCAAGTCGGGCTCCGTGCCCGCCCGCAAGCAGGTTCCGGCCGCACGGCGCGCGCCCTCCGCGCAGGCGGCCGCGGAACGCGCCCGGCGCTCGAAGGCGCTCGCGCGCCGTCGGCGCACCACCGTCATGCTCTTCGCCGCGTTCACGCTGGGCGCGATCGTCGCCGCCGTCGGAGGGCTCGCGTTCCTGTGGGCACCCGGCGTGCCCGCCGTCATGCTCAGCGCCTACATCGCCTACCTGCGCGCACAGGAGCGCCGGCGCTTCGCCTACCAGATGGACCGGCGTCAGGCCGAGGCCGCCGCGCAGCGGTTGCGGGAGCGCCAGCCGCGCCGCCGCCCGCCCCTCGCCCCCGAGGCGGGCGCGGACGAACCGGAGGAAGGACCAGAGACCGGGACCGACCCCGGCCTGTCCGCACTCGCCGCCGACCGGCGCGCCCTCGTCGAGCAGACCGACCACGCCGAGTGGGTCGACCAGCAGCGCGAGCGGCAGCGGCGGCCCGGACACGGGGACAGCTGGGACCCCGTGCCGGTGCCCCTGCCGACGTACGTGACCGCGCCGGTCGCGCCGCGCGCCACCTCCGACGTGGACCTGGGGGCGCCGGACGCGTGGAGTTCGGCGCGGTCCAGTGCCGTCACGCCGGAGCAAGAGACCAAGCCGGCGGAGCCGGAGGCCGAGGCGGAGGAGCCGGTGCCCGCCGCCGACGACGACAAGACGGCCGACGGCCGGACCGACGCCCGCCGCGCGGCCTCCGCCCGCCGGGCACGCGAGCGCGGCCGCACCCCCCTCTTTGACCAGTACGAGGACGGCGACCGCCCGCGCGCGGCCAACGAATGACCTGAGGCCGAGGGCGCGGGACGCCTCGGCACCCCGCTCCTGACCAGTCAGGGAACGGATTTCCAAGCACCCCGACGGGGATGCTAGAGTTTCACTCGTTGCAAGGGCCTGTGGCGCAGTCCGGTAGCGCACCTCGTTCGCATCGAGGGGGCCAGGGGTTCAAATCCCCTCAGGTCCACTGCACGGTGAGACCCCGCACGATCGTGAAGATCGTGCGGGGTCTTCGTCGTTCCCGGGGCACGCCGGCCCGGTGGGTGGCGGCTGGGCCGCCACCCGGCAGGTCCGTTGCGGCAGTTGCGGCCGTGTGGCCGTTGTGGCCCTTGTGGCCGTTGCGGTCTACAGATCCGCCGGTGCGTCCGTCCGCAGGGCCTTGGCGAAGCAGCGGCTCGACTCGTAGTGCCGGTAGTAGCCGAACTTGGTGCACGGTTCGTAGCCGCTGGAGGTGTACAGGGCGATGGCCTCCGGCTGCTTGGTGCCGGTCTCCAGGACCATGCGGAGGCGGCCGGCCGCGCGGGCGTCGTCCTCCAGGGCCGTGAGCATGCGGCGGGCCAGGCCCCGGCCGCGCATCCCCTCGATGACGAACATGCGCTTGAGCTCGGCGTCGCCGTCCTCGTTGCCCTCGCCGTTCGCGTCCTGGCTGCGCCAGCCGCCGGTGGCCACGGGGTGGTCGGACTCGTCGTACGCGATCAGGTAGACGCCGTTCGGCGGCTGGAAGTCGGCCGTGTCGAGGACGGTGGCGTCGCCGCCGTCGCCGTAGCGCAGCTGGTACTCGGCCTGGACCTCGTCGTTCAGCTTGACGGCGTCGGGGTGGTCGAAGGCAACCGGGCGTATATTCATGTAAGGCATCGTATATTCGTGCAGGCGGTGAACGCGGTGGACATCCGGACTCCGTCCAGTGTGCCGGTATGGTTCCCGCGTGCTGACTGTGACCTCGGTGAATGTGAACGGGCTTCGGGCCGCCGCGAAGAAGGGCTTCGTGGAGTGGCTCGCGCAGACCTCCGCGGACGTGCTCTGCCTGCAGGAGGTGCGCGCGGAACCGCAGCAGCTCCCGGAGGAGGTGCGCGCGCCCGGCGGGTGGCACGTGGTGCACGCGCCCGCGGCCGCCAAGGGGCGCGCGGGTGTCTCCCTGTACACCCGGCGTGAGCCGGACCGGGTGCGCATCGGCTTCGGGTCGGACGAGTTCGACGTGAGCGGGCGCTATGTCGAGGCCGACCTGCCCGGTGTGACCGTCGCCTCCCTCTATCTCCCCTCCGGGGAGGTGGGCACCGAGCGCCAGGACGAGAAGTACCGGTTCATGGACGAGTTCCTGGCCCATCTGAAGGAGCTGCGCGAGCGGGCCGCCGCCGACGGGCGCGAGGTCGTCGTCTGCGGCGACTGGAACATCGCCCACCAGCAGGCCGACCTGAAGAACTGGCGCGGCAACACCAAGAACTCCGGCTTCCTCCCGGAGGAGCGGGAGTGGCTCGGCAAGGTCCTGGATCCGGCCGACGGCGGCTATGTCGACGTCGTACGCGCCCTGCACCCGGACGTCGAGGGGCCGTACTCCTGGTGGTCCTACCGGGGGCGGGCTTTCGACAGCGATTCAGGATGGCGCATCGACTACCAGCTGGCCACGCGTGGGCTCGCGGCCAAGGCGGTGAAGGGGTTCGTGGAGCGTGCGGCCACGCATGCCGAGCGGTGGTCCGACCATGCGCCGGTCACCGTCGTGTACGACCGCTGATCATCACGGCTGCTTGCGCAGCCGTCGGTCCAGTGCCAGGGACACCTCTGCCTCCACCACGCTCCGGGCCAGGGGGCGCAGGCGTTCCATGTCCTCCTCGGGGCCGTGGCGCAGGACGAGTTCGGCGAAGAGTTCGGCGAGGGCGTCGGCGTGTTCGCGGACGGTGCGGCCGGCCGCCAGGACCTCCGCCAGCGGGAAGCCCTCGCGGACCAGGGCCGAGGAGGCGTCCAGCAGGCGGCGGCTGATGTGGACGATGTCGTCGCCGTCGGTGCCGAGGTAGCCGAGGTCCATGGCGGCGGCGAGGTTTTCCGGGGTGACCTCGCCCTCGAAGCGGGCGGCGAGCTCCTCGGGGGTGAGGCGGACCGGTTCCTCCTCGGTGGGGGCGCCGACGCCGATCAGGTCGGCGACGTTGCGGCCCTGGTCGAGGGCTTCCGCGAGCTCCGCGATGCCGTTCAGGGTGTGGCCGCGCTCCAGGAGCGCCGAGATCGTGCGCAGCCGGGCCAGGTGGTGGTCGTCGTACCAGGCGATACGGCCCTCGCGGCGGGGTGGCGGGATCAGCTTGCGCTCGCGGTAGAAGCGCAGGGTGCGCACGGTGATGCCGGCCAGTGCGGCCAGTTCCTCCATGCGGTACTCGTGTCCGCCGCCCTGGTCGAGCCGCTGGTCGGGGGCCGTGGAGGTCTTTCGCGCGCCGTGGTCTGCCACGTGCGCAGCCTATGTTGTACCGCGGGTACCCGCGGCGGAGCCGCTGATGTGAACGCCGCCCGTCCGACCCCTACCCATCGGTACACGGCTGCTCTACAGTCCAACCGTGCCAGTGTTCACTGGCGTAATCACGGGCGAGGTGTGGAGGCTCCGGGATGGCCCAGCACGAGCAGGTACGGGTGGCGGTGATCGGGTCCGGGTTCGGCGGACTGGGCGCGGCCGTGCGGTTGCGCAGGGAGGGGATCACCGACTTCGTCGTCCTGGAACGGGCCGGCAGCGTCGGCGGTACCTGGCGGGACAACAGCTATCCGGGGTGCGCCTGCGACGTGCCGTCCCATCTGTACTCCTTCTCCTTCGCGCCCAACCCGGACTGGCCGCGCACCTTCTCCGGGCAGGAGCACATCCGCGCCTATCTGGAGCACGTCGCCGATGTGTTCGGGCTCCGGCCTCATCTCCGCCTCGACGCCGAGGTGAAGCGGATGACCTGGGACGCGGAGGCGCTGCGCTGGGACATCGAGACCGCCGCCGGCTCCTTCTCCGCCGACGTCGTCGTCTCCGCCACCGGGCCGCTGTCCGACCCGAAGATCCCGGAGATCCCGGGGCTTGACTCGTTCCCCGGCAAGGTCTTCCACTCGGCCCGCTGGGACCACGACTACGACCTGCGCGGCAAGCGGGTCGCCATGGTCGGCACCGGCGCCTCGGCGATCCAGATCGTGCCCGCCGTCCAGCCCGAGGTCGCCCACCTCACCCTCTTCCAGCGCACGCCCCCGTGGGTGATGCCCCGCGTGGACCGGGCCATCAGCGCCGCCGAGCGCCGGCTGCACCGGGCGCTGCCCTTCACCACCCAGGCCCGGCGCGGCCTCCTGTGGGGCATCCGGGAGCTCCAGGTCCAGGCGTTCACCAAGCGGCCCGACGAACTCGGCCTGGTGGAGAGCCTCGCCAAGCGCAACATGGGCCGCGCGATCAAGGACCCCGCGCTGCGCGCCAGGCTCACCCCGGACTACCGCATCGGCTGCAAGCGGATCCTGCTCTCCAGCACCTACTATCCGGCGCTGGCCCAGCGGAACGTGGACGTGGTGGCGAGCGGGCTCAGCGAGGTCCGCGGGTCGACGGTGGTGGCCGCCGACGGCAGCAGCGCCGAGGTCGACGCGATCATCTTCGGCACCGGCTTCCACGTCACCGACATGCCCATCGCCGAGCGGGTCGTCGGGGCCGACGGGCGGACCCTCGCGGAGGCCTGGAAGGGCGGCATGGAGGCGCTGCGCGGTGCCTCGGCCGCCGGGTTCCCCAACTGGATGACGATCATCGGGCCCAACACCGGCCTCGGGAACTCCTCCATGATCCTCATGATCGAGTCCCAGCTGAACTACATGGCCGACTATCTGCGCCAGCTCCGCGTCCTCGGGGGGCGTGCGGCCCTGGACGCGCGCCCCGGGGCCGTGGCCGCCTGGAACCACAAGGTCCAGGAGCGTATGAAGCGCACCGTCTGGAACACCGGCGGCTGCACCAGCTGGTACCTGGACGCGAGCGGCCGCAACACCACCATCTGGCCCGGTACGACCACGGAGTTCCGGCGGGCGACCCAGCGGGTGGACCTCGCGGAGTACGACGTGATCCGCGCGCCCCTGCCGAGCGGCACCGCCGGCGAGAAGACCGCGGACGCGGAGGTGGGCGCGTGAGCCGGCTCACCCACGTGACCACCGGGCCGTACGCGCCCCCCGCCCCTGCCCGCGAACTCACCGTCGTCTCCGCCGACGGCGCCCGCCTGCACGTCGAGGTGCACGGCCCCGAGGACGCGCCCCCCGTCGTCCTCGCCCACGGCTGGACCTGCTCGACCGCCTTCTGGGCCGCGCAGACGCGGGAACTGGCCGTCGACCACCGGGTGATCGCGTACGACCAGCGGGGGCACGGACGCAGTCCCGCGAGCCCCGCGTGCAGCACCCGGGCGCTGGCGGACGACCTCGAAGCGGTGCTCACGCAGACCCTCGCCCGCGGGGAGCGTGCCGTGATCGTCGGGCATTCCATGGGCGGCATGACCGTCATGGCGGCCGCCGCGCGCCCCCGCTTCCGTGAGCACGCCGCCGCCGTTCTGCTGTGCAGCACCGGCAGTTCGCGGCTGGTCGCCGAGTCGCGCGTCCTGCCGTTGCGCGCCGGTGGCCTGCGCACCTGGCTGACGGCGCGGGTCCTCGCCTCGCGCGCCCCGCTCGGACCGGTCACGCCCGTCGCGCGGCGCATCCTCAAGTACGTGACCATGGGCCCCGGTTCCGCCCCGCACATGGTGGAGGCGTGCGCACGGATCGTGCACGCCTGCCCGCGCGCCGTGCGCCACGCCTGGGCGCGCGTCCTCGCGCAGCTCGACCTCGACCACGGCGTACGGGAGTTGCGCGTCCCCACCGCGATCGTCACCGGCGCGGCCGACCGGCTCACGCCCCCGGTGCACGCCCGCGCGCTGATCGCCGCGCTGCCGCACCCCCTCGGCCTCACCGAACTCCCGGGCATGGGCCACATGACCCCGGTCGAGGCACCGGAGCTGGTCAACGGAAAGATCCGGGAACTGGTCACCGCGTATGTGACCGGCGCCCCTGAGGAAGCCGGCGCCGACGGGCCCGAGCGGATCAAGGAGGGCTCATGAGCAGGGTCGGTCTCGAAGGACAGGTCGCCGTCGTCACCGGAGCGGCGCGCGGAGTCGGCGAGTTGCTCGCCCGCAAGCTCTCCGCGCGCGGGGCGAGGATCGCGCTGGTCGGGCTGGAGGAGGAGGCACTCAAGGAGGTCTCCGGGCGGCTGCACACCGACAGCGCGCACTGGTACGCCGATGTCACCGACCACGAGGCGATGAGCCGGGTCGCGCGGGAGGTCAAGGAGCGGTTCGGGAAGGCCGACATCGTGGTGGCCAACGCCGGGGTGGCCAACGGCGGTCCGTTCGCCGACTCCGACCCCGGTGCCTGGCGGCGGGTGATCGAGGTCAACCTGATCGGCTCGGCGGTGACGGGGCGGGCGTTCCTGCCGGTCCTCGCGGAGAGCCGCGGTTATCTGCTGCAGATCGCGTCGCTGGCCGCGATCACGCCGGCGCCGATGATGACGGCGTACTGTGCGTCCAAGGCGGGCGTGGAGGCGTACGCGCACAGCCTGCGCGCCGAGGTCGGCCACCAGGGCGTGCGGGTCGGGGTCGGATACCTGTCCTGGACGGACACCGACATGGTGCGCGGCGCCGACCAGGACGACGTGATGCGGGAGTTGCGGCAGCGGCTGCCGTGGCCGGCGAACAAGACGTACCCGCTGGGTCCGGCCGTGGACCGGATCGTGGCCGGGATCGAGCGGCGCTCGGCGCACGTGTACGGGCAGTGGTGGCTGCGGGGGATGCAGGGGGTGCGCGGGTACCTGCCGGCGCTGATCGGCACGGTCGGTCAGCGGGAGATGAAGCGGTTCGCGCCCCGCTTGCAGGGCATCCGTACGGGGCTCGTCGGTGCAGGTGGGGCGGCCGACGAGGGGGCGCGCGCTACGCACCGTGATTGATCGAAATGCGCGCGTAGTCGGCCCGTGTGAGTCTGGTCGAGGCCCCACTGAGGGCCGTTCCCCTCACCCTCCACGGGAGTGAACCCACATGGGTATGAAGGACAAGGCCGGCAAGACGCAGGGACAGGCCAAGCAGAAGATGCACGAGGGCCAGCAGCAGGCGCAGCAGCGCGGCGAGCAGGCCCAGCAGCGCGGCGAGCAAGCCCAGCAGCGCGGCGAGCAGGCCCGCCAGCAGGGTCAGCAGGCCCGCCAGCAGGGTCAGCAGAGCGGCCGGCAGGCGCAGGAGCGTGGCCGGCAGATTCCTGAGCGCGGTCGTCAGAACCTGGACGACACCGAGCAGGAGATGCAGGACCGGTTCGACCAGGACTACGACGCGTAGCCGTTGCACTTGGCTTGGCCGATAAGCGTGGGGCGCCCTTCGTTTCGGAGGGTGCCCTGCGTTTTGTTTTGGGGTGGTGGCGGTGGGGGGCGGGTGCGGGTCGGTGGGGGCTTGTCGCGCAGTTCCCCGCGCCCCTTACGGGGCGCTCATCGGCCTTGGCGGCAGCTTTGGGCGGGAGTGGTTCGGGACCTCGCTGTGGTCCGGGGGGACCGCTGCCGGGTGGTCGGTCAGGAGGTCCAGGGCGAGTTGGATCGCGTCGTCCATCTCGACGTGGCGGCCCTCCGCCCAGTCCAGGGGGGTGCGCAGGACCTCCAGGTCGGGGGCGACGCCGTGGTTCTCCACGGACCAGCCGTAGTCCTCGAACCAGGCCGCGTTCATCGGCACCGTGATCACCGTGCCGTCGCCCAGGCGGTGACGGCCGGTCATGCCGACCACTCCGCCCCAGGTGCGCTGGCCGACGACCGGGCCGAGCCTCAGCAGCTTGATCGCGGCCGTGATCATGTCGCCGTCGGAGGAGGTGGCCTCGTCGGCGAGCGCGACGACCGGGCCGCGCGGGGCGTTGGAGGCGTACGACACCGGCTGGGCGTTCCTCGTCAGGTCCCAGCCGAGGATGGTCCGGGTGAGCTTCTCCACGACGAGTTCGCTGATGTGGCCACCCGCGTTGCCGCGCACGTCGACGATGAGCGCCGGCCGGGAGACCTCCATCCGCAGATCGCGGTTGAACTGGGCCCAGCCCGAGCCGCCCATGTCCGGGATGTGCAGGTAGCCGCACTTGCCGCCGCTCATCTCCCGTACCACCTCACGGCGTTTGGCCACCCAGTCCTGGTAGCGCAGCGGCCGTTCGTCGATCAGCGGGAGGACGGCGACCCGGCGCGGCGGCCCCGACTCGCCCTCGCCCGGGGTGAACGTCAGCTCCACCGTCGTGGCCCCCGCCCCCGCGAGCAGCGGGAACGGTCCGGTCACCGGGTCCACCGGCCTGCCGTCCACGTGGGTGAGGACCGCGCCCTCCCGGATGCCGGTGCCCGCGAGCGGGGACCGCGCCTTGGAGTCGGAGGAGTCGCCGGGCAGGATCCGCTTGACCGTCCAGCCGCCGTCCCGGCGTACGAGGTTGGCGCCGAGCAGGCCCTGGAGGCGCTGGTAGTGCGGCGGGCCCTCGTTGCGGCGGGCCGGGGTGACGTAGGCGTGCGAGGTGCCGAGTTCGCCGAGGACCTCGCGCAGCAGGTCGGCGAACTCGTCGGGGGAGGCGACCCGTTCGACCAGCGGACGGTACTGGTCGAGCACGCCGTCCCAGTCGATGCCGCACATCCCGGGGTCCCAGAAGTAGTCGCGGATGAGGCGGCCGGCCTCGGCGTACGCCTGGCGCCACTCGGCGGGCGGGTCGACCTCGTGCAGGATGCGGCGCAGGTCGATCCAGACGGTCGTGTCGCCGTCGCCGGACTCGGTCGACGGAACGGCCCGCAGCTCGCCCTCGTCGACCACGACCAGCCGGCTGCCGTCGCCGCTGACCGTGAACCAGTCGAGGTGGTCGACGAGTTCGGACTTCTTCGCCTTGCTGATGCTGAAGTACTCAAGGGTCGGCCGGCCGCTGGTGTCGGCCGGGTTGACGAAGGTCTCGCCCAGCGCGCCCGAGATCGGCCAGCGCAGCCAGACCAGTCCGCCGCCCGCGACCGGGTACAGCGTCGAGTACTTGGAGGCGGTGACCGGGAACGGGGTCACCCGGCTCTCCAGGCCCTCCACCTCGACCGTCACCGCGCTGCCGTCGCCGGGCTCCTCGTCCTCGACGGGGTCCAGGCCGCCCGCGGCCGGGCGTCCGTCCGGGTTGAGGGCGAAGGGGGAGGGGGTCGCCGAGGAGAGCGGGACCAGGTAGGGGCGGCAGCCGAGCGGGAACGACAGGTCGCCGGTGTGGACGTCGTACACCGGGTCGAAGCCGCGCCAGGAGAGGAACGCGAGGTAGCGGCCGTCGCGGGTGAAGACCGGGTTCTCGTCCTCGAAGCGGCCGTTGGTGACGTCGATGACGTGCCGGTCGCTGATGCGGGCCATCTTGATCTGCCGCAGCGACCTGCCGATGCCCGGATGCGACCAGGTCAACCATGATCCGTCGGGCGAGAAGGCCAGATCACGGACCGGTCCATTGATCGACTGGATCAACTCGGTGACCACGTCGTCGGAGTCCGCACCGTCAACGGAGTCAATGTCGGCAGGCTCGGCGGCATCAACCTGGTCAATGCCGTCAACACCGTCAATGCTGTCAACAGAATCAACAGAATCAACAGAATCAACGGAATCGGCGGAACTCTCGACGACCTCGACCTCCTCGGCCACGTCGATGAGCAGCAGCCGGCCGTCGTGGGCCGCCACGGCCAGCCGTTCGCCCAGTGGGTCCGAGACCAGTTCGAGCACCCGGCCCAGTCGGCCGGAGGCCAGCCGGCGCGGTGGGCGGGCGCCGGTCGCCCGGGGCAGGTGGGCGATCTCGACGGCGTCCTCGCCCCCCGCGTCCGTGACGTACGCGATCTGCCCGGTCGAGCCGAGCATCTCCGGGAGCCGCACCCGTACCCCCGGCGTGTCGGCGATGGTGCGGGCCGGGCCGTCGCGGTGGGTGAGCCAGTACAGGCTGCCGCGTACGACGACGGCGCTGGCCCGGCCCGTCTCGTCGACGGAGACGCCGTCGACGTGCTGGGCAGCGGGCACCTGGTAGGGGCGGCGCCCCGCCCGGGGCCCGGAGAGGTGTACGTCGAGCCTGCGCGGTGTCGCGTCCGGGCCGAGGTCGTCGACCAGCCACAGGTCGCCCGCGCACTGGTAGACGACCCTGGTTCCGTCGCTGGCGGCGTGCCGGGCGTAGAAGGCGTCGTGGTCGGTGTGCCGGCGCAGGTCGGAGCCGTCGTGGGCGCAGGAGTAGAGGTTGCCGACGCCCTCGTGGTCGGAGAGGAAGGCGATCCGGCCGCCGACGAACATCGGGGAGCACAGATGTCCGCCGATGCCTTCGAGCAGCCGCTGCCCGTGCAGCCACAGCCGGCCCATGGCGCCGCCCCGGTAGCGCTTCCAGCCGGCCGGTTCGTGCGGTGGGGTGCCGGTGAGCAGCAGGGTCCTGCGCTCGTCCGCGATGTCGGCGACCTGGATGTCGGCGACCGGGCCCCAGGGCAGCTTGCGGCCCGGGTCGCCGTCGGGGGAGACCTTGTAGGCCCAGGTGAAGTAGGAGAAGGGCTGCCCGTGCGAGGCGACCGCCAGGATGTCGGTTCTGCCTTCCGCGTCGGGCGGAGTCCAGCCGCACACCTGGGTGTCGGCGCTGCCCCAGTACGTCAGCTGCCGGCCGGGCCCGCCGTCGACGTCGACCAGGTGGATCTCGGGCACCAGGCTGCGCCAGCTCGTGTACGCGATCCGGCGGCCGTCCGGCGAGAAACGGGGGTGGCCGACCTTGGTGCGGTCGACGGTGAGCCGCCAGGCGCGGCCCGGGGTGTCGAGCGAGGTCAGCCAGAGGTCGTCCTCGGCCACGAAGCACAGCAGATCACCGTGGAGGTGCGGCAGGCGCAGATAGCTCACCTCCCCATGCTTTTCCGGGGGAGGGAGGCCAGCAACTCGTGGGAACTCACGGATTTCCCGGCCACGTGAGACAGCACACGTACGAAACGGTTTCGTTTCTGTAGATCGCAGGGTATCTTCGAGATGTACGCACGAAGGTGTCCATGGAGCGGTGAAGGGTGAGTGGCATGACTGAGGTCGCAACGGCGCGTCGCAGTCGGATCACGCCCGAGCGCGAGGCCGAGCTGTACGAGGCCGTGCTCGACCTGCTCCGTGAGGTCGGCTACGACGCCCTCACCATGGACGCCGTCGCCGCCCGCACCAAGTCCAGCAAGGCCACCCTCTACCGCCAGTGGGGCGGCAAGGCCGAGCTGGTGGCCAGGGCGGTGCGGTACCAGAAGCCGGGTGCCGCGTTCGACGAGATCGACACCGGGTCGCTCCGCGGCGACCTGCACGCCCTCACGATGCGCTCGGACGACTGCGAGATGGAGCAGAACGCCGGGCTGATGCGCGCGCTCGCCATGGCGGTCCACGGCAACCCGGACCTCCTGAAGGCGTTCAAGGAGCATCTGATCGAGCCCGAGATGGCCCAGTTCCGCCAGGTGCTGCAACGGGCGGTCGACCGGGGTGAGATCCGGGCGGACAACCCGGCGATCGAATTCCTGATGCACATGATGATCGGCGGGTTCGCCGCTCGCAGCCTGATCGACGAGCAGCCGCCCACCCAGACCTTCGTGCTGTCGTACATCGACGCCGTGGTGCTCCCCGCCCTCGGCGCACCCGTCACCTGCTGACGACTCCCCACAGCCAGCCCACCTGACGTCTCCGTTCACGTCGTCGGGCCGATCACGCCTGCTCCCCACCAGGCCGATCACCCCTGCCCTGAAAACCCCACGACCTGACCGGGAGTACGCCTTCGTGGCCACGTTCCTCTACAAACTCGGCCGGCTCGCCTTTCGGCGTCGGCACTTCGTCGCCCTCATATGGGTGGCGCTGCTGACGCTGGCGGGCGTCGCCGCGGCCAGTGCCCCCACCGCCGGCAGCACCTCCTTCTCCATCCCCGGAACCGAGGCCCAGAAGGCCTTCGACCTGCTGGACCAGCGCTTCCCCGGCTCCAGCTCCGACGGCGCCACCGCACGCGTGGTCTTCAAGGCGCCGGCCGGCGAGAAGATGACGGACAAGCTCAACAAGGCCGCCGTCAAGAAGACCGTGAAGGAACTGGCCGACGGCTCGGAGGTCACCTCCGTCACCGACCCCTACAAGCAGCACGCCGTCAGCAAGGACGGCACGGTCGCCTACGCCTCGGTGCGCTACGACGTCTCCGGCACGGAGCTCAAGGACTCCTCCCGCAACGCGCTGGAGGCGGCCGGGCACGACGCCCAGAAGGCCGGGCTGACCGTCGAGGTCGGCGGTGACGCGCTCCAGGCCGGAGCCGAGGCGGGAGGCGCCGGTGAGGCCATCGGTCTCGCCATCGCCGCCGTCGTGCTCGTCATCACCCTGGGCTCGCTGGTCGCGGCCGGACTGCCGCTGCTGACGGCGATCATCGGCGTCGGCATCGGCGTCTCCACCATCACCGCCCTCGCCAAGACGCTCGACCTCGGTGACACCACCTCCACACTGGCGCTGATGATCGGTCTCGCGGTCGGCATCGACTACGCGCTGTTCATCGTCTCCCGCTACCGCGGCGAACTGGCCGAGGGCCGCGACCGCGAGGAAGCGGTCGGCCGCGCCGCCGGCACGGCCGGCTCGGCGGTGGTCTTCGCGGGCCTCACGGTCGTGATCGCGCTGGCGGGCCTCTCGGTCGTCGGCGTGCCGATGCTGACGAAGATGGGCCTCGCGGCGGCGGGCACGGTCGTGGTCTCCGTCCTCATCGCGCTGACCATGATCCCGGCGATGCTCGGATACGCGGGCCGGCGGGTCAGGGCCGTGGGCGAGAAGCGCCGGCCGCACGCCGCTGCCGCCCGGCAGGACAAGCCCGGCCTCGGCGCCCGTTGGGCGAGCTTCGTGGTCCGCCGCCCGGCAGCCGTGCTGCTGCTCGGCGTGGTCGGACTGGGCACGATCGCCCTCCCGGCCTCCCAGCTGGAACTGGGCCTGCCCGACGACGGCTCGCAGCCCACGTCCACCACCCAGCGCCGGGCGTACGACCTGCTGTCGGAGGGCTTCGGCCCCGGCTTCAACGGGCCCCTGATGATCGTGGTCGACGCCAAGGACAGCGACGCCCCCAAGGCCGCGGCCACCAAGGTGGCCGACGAGATCAAGGGTCTGAAGGACGTCGTGACGGTGACCCCGGCGGCGTTCAACAAGGCCGGCGACACCGCGACGATCACGGTGATCCCGGACTCCAAGCCGTCCTCGGTGCAGACCGAGGACCTGGTGCACGCCATCCGCGACCAGGGCGCCGGCGTCAAGGCCGACACCGGCGCGCAGGTCCTGGTCACCGGCACCACCGCGATGAACATCGACTTCTCGCAGAAGCTCAACGACGCGCTGGTCCCGTACCTGGCGCTGGTGGTCGGCCTCGCCTTCCTCCTCCTGATCGCGGTCTTCCGCTCCGTCCTGGTCCCGCTGAAGGCGGCCCTCGGCTTCCTGCTCAGCGTGCTCGCCGCGCTCGGCGCCGTCGTCGCGGTCTTCCAGTGGGGCTGGCTCGGCGGCCTGCTCGGCGTCGAGCAGACCGGCCCGATCATGTCGATGATGCCGATCTTCATGGTGGGCGTGGTCTTCGGTCTCGCCATGGACTACGAGGTGTTCCTCGTGACCCGGATGCGGGAGGCGTACGTCCACGGCGAGACGCCCGGCCAGGCCGTGGTGACCGGCTTCCGGCACAGCTCGCGGGTCGTGGCCGCCGCCGCGATCATCATGATGTCCGTCTTCAGCGGCTTCATCACGTCCAGCGAGTCCATGATCAAGATGATCGGCTTCGGCCTCGCCATCGCCGTCTTCTTCGACGCGTTCGTCGTCCGGATGGCGATCGTCCCGGCGGTGCTCGCGCTGCTCGGCAAGCGTGCCTGGTGGCTGCCGAAGTGGCTGGACCGCGCGCTGCCCAACGTCGACGTCGAGGGCGAGGGCCTGCGCGCCCTGTCCGACGAGAACGCCGGCAAGGATGACGAGGACCGGGAGCTGGTACGCGCCTGACACAGGGCGCACGACAGACCGCCGGTGAGGGTCCGTGGGGACGGGGCGCCCTCACCGGCTTCCTCGTGCCGTGACCGCCCCGGCGCCGCGCCCCGCGTTAACCACTCGCCGTCACTTCCCCGGCTTGGCTAGCGTGCCCCCATGACGACGACAGCCGCCACTGACGCCGATGCCCAGGGCTCCGGTGCCCATCCTCGTTTCGCCGCCGCCCTGGAGGAGCTGGGCCTCGGGGAACTGACCTCGCGGATCCGGCGGTTCCCGGACGCGACCCGTACCGCGGCCGAGGCCGCCGCGGCGGTCGGCTGCGAGCTGAGCGAGATCTGCAAGTCACTGATCTTCGCGGCCGACGGGGTGCCGGTGCTGGTGCTGATGGACGGCGCCTCCCGGGTCGACGTGGAACTGGTCCGCAAGGAACTCGGCGCCGGGAAGGTGACCCGGGCCAAGGCGGACGTCGTACGCGAGACGACCGGGTACGCCATCGGCGGCGTGCCGCCCTTCGGACACCGGACGCACACGCGCGTGCTCGCCGACCGGGCACTGCTGCGGCACGACCTGGTGTGGGCCGCGGCCGGCAACCCCCACGCCGTCTTCCCGATCGCGCCCGCCGCCCTGGTGGAGCACGCCGGCGCCACCGTCGTGGACGTGCGCGAGCCCACCGCGTGACCCCACTGGTCACCGCGGCCGTCCTGCTCGCCGCGGTCACCCACGCCGGCTGGAACGCCATCGCCCACCGGATCACCGACAAACTCGTCGGCTCCTCGCTGATCGCCGGCGGAGGCGTGCTGATCGGGCTGCTGCTGATGCCGTTCACCGCCGTACCGGCGGCCGGCGCATGGCCGTACCTGATCGCCTCCGCGGTCGTCCATGTCGCCTACTTCGCGCTGCTGATGCTCTCCTTCCGGCTCGGGGACTTCGGGCAGGCGTACCCGATCGCGCGCGGCACCGCCCCGCTGCTGGTGACGCTGTTCGCCGCCGTGTTCGCGCACGAGGTGCCCGACGCCCCGGCGGCCGCGGGCATCGCCGTGTCCTGCGCCGGGCTCACCGGGGTCGCCCTGTGGGGCCTGCGCGGCCGCCGCCCCGACTGGACGGCGATCGGGGCCGCCCTCGCCACCGGCCTGACGATCGCCGCGTACACCGTCCTGGACGGCCTCGGGGTCCGGGCCTCGGGATCCTCCGTGGGCTACATCGCCTGGCTGATGGCCCTGCAAGGGCTCGTGATCCCGGCGTACGCCCTGTACCGCAGACGCGGCGAACTGCTCACCGCGGCCCGCCCGTTCGCGGCCCTGGGGCTGTTCGGCGCCCTGCTGTCCGTCTTCGCCTACGGACTGGTCCTTTGGGCACAGACCCGCGCCGAACTGGCACCGGTCGCCGCGCTGCGCGAGTCGTCGATCATCGTCGGGGCGGCCATCGGCGCGGTCTTCTTCAAGGAGCGGTTCGGGGCGCCCAGGATCGCGGCGGCCGGTCTGGTGGTCGTCGGGATCGGGCTGATGCTGCACGCCGGGTAGTGCGTCAGTTCACCGGACTTGCCGTTGCCTTGACGAACCGTTCCTCGAACGTTCAGCCGACCACCTGTGCCCGGGTTGTGTGTTCTCCATAAAGTCCCTGCGGGTTGCGGAAGAAGGGACGCATGGGACTCATGGACACACTTCACGCAGTCCGGGCCCGCGGGATCACCAAGTGCTTCGGTGACGTCGTGGCACTGGACGCCGTGGACCTCGACGTGACGCAAGGTCAGATCCATGGCCTGGTCGGGCCGAACGGCGCCGGCAAGACGACCCTGCTCGGGCTGCTGCTGGGGCTGGCCGTCGCCGACGGCGGCCGGCTGGAGATCCTGGGCACCCCGGTCGAGCGGGCGCTAGCCGCCCCCGACGGCGTCGCCGGCTTCGTGGACGCGCCCGGTCTCTACCCCTCGCTGACGGCCCGGCAGAACCTCGCCGCGCTGGCCGCGCTCCGCGGTCTCGGCACCGGGCCCGCGGGGACCGCGGGGATCGACGACGTGCTCGCCGAGGTCGGGCTCACCGATGTCGCCGACGACAAGACCCGCGGCTTCTCCCTCGGCATGCGCCAGCGGCTCGGGCTCGCCGCCGCCCTGCTCACCCGGCCCCGGCTGCTCGTGCTCGACGAGCCCGCCAACGGCCTCGACCCGGCCGGCAAGAGACATGTGCACGGCGTCCTCACCCGGCTCGCCGCCGACGGCACCGCCGTGGTGCTCTCCAGCCACCGGATGGACGACCTGGAGGCGCTGTGCTCCGAGGTCACCATCCTCGCCACCGGACGCGTCGTCTTCTCCGGCCCGCTGAACAAACTGGCCGCCGAGAACCGCGAACTCGACTACCGGCTGCGCACCTCCGACCCCGAGGCCGCGCGCCGGCTGGCCGCCGACACGGCCGGCATCCGGATCTCCGACCACACCGGCCTCGGCCTGCGGCAGGACCCCGACGTGCTCGTCGTACGCGCCCTGGTGCCCGCCCTCGACGAACTCGTCGCGGAGGTCGTGCGGTCGGGTGTCGCGGTGCGCGAACTCGCCCCCGTCGTGTCCCCGCTCGAAGCCGCGTTCCTCGCCCTCACCGAGCACCAGGAGGCCGGCCGATGACCACCGCCACGACCCCCGCCACCGCCCCCGTCGGCACCGAACCCGCCGCCCGTCGGGTCCCGGTGTCGCGCGGTTACCGCTTCGAACTGGTGAAGCTGGTCTCGCAGTGGCGGATCCGGCTGCTGGTGCTCGCCTGCTGGATCGCGCCGGGGCTGTTCGTCGCCGGGGTCAGCCAGCAGAGCACGCTCCCCGCCGACACGCTCTTCGGCCGCTGGATGCACGCGACCGGCTGGGCCGGGCCGCTGGTGATGCTCGGTTTCGCGGGCACCTGGGCGCTGCCGCTGCTGACATCGGTGGTCGCCGGCGACGTGTTCGCCGCCGAGGACCGGCTCGGCACCTGGCGCCACCTGCTGGTGGCGGTCCGCTCGCCCGCGCGGATCTTCGTGGCGAAGTCACTGGCCAGCCTCACCGTCATCCTGCTGCTGGTGGCCGGACTGGCCGCCTCCAGCACGGCCGGCGGGCTGGCGTCGGTCGGCGACCAGCCGCTGGTCGGCCTCGACGGCCATCTGCTGTCGTCCGGCGACGCGGCCGGCCGGGTCCTGCTCGCCTGGCTCGCGGCCCTCGCCCCGACCCTCTCCCTGGCCGCGATCGGACTGCTCGGCTCGGTCGCCCTCGGCCGCTCCCCGATGGGCCTGCTGCTGCCCCCGATCGTCGCGCTCGCGATGTCGGTCGCCCAGATGCTGCCGCTGCCCGTCGCCGTGCGCCTCGCCCTGCCCGGCTACGCCTTCATCTCCTGGAACGGCCTGTTCACCAGCCCCGCCCAGCTCGCCCCGCTCCTCATCGCCGTCGCGGTGAGCCTGACGTGGGCGGTGCTGGCCACCGCCCTGGCCTATCTGCTGTTCGTACGGCGGGACTTCACCAATCCGGCCTACGACGGCTCCGGGCGCCGCGCGCTCACCCTCGGCGTGCTGCCGCTGGCCGCGCTGACCGCCGTCACCGTCGGGGCGGTCGCCGTGGCCACCCCGTCGACGGGCTCCGGGATCGAGCAGGACAAGGTGCAGAAGTCCCTCGCCACGGTCTTCGGCCACCTCTACCGCCTGCAGACCGGGCAACTGCACCGGCCCGCCGTCACCGAGGCGCAGTTGAAGGCCACGGCGGCGTGCACCAAGAGCGACGGCCAGGCCGCCCAGGAGGGCGCGGGCAACGACTGGCGTTGCGTAGTGAGCTGGCACCTCCCCGGCGTCACGGCGGTCACGGGGACGGCGATCTACCAGCTCGACATCACCTCGGACGGGCGGTTCGTGGCCGACGGCGACGGTCCCAAGGAAGTCAACGGCTACTTCCTGGTGCGGACCCCGACCGGCGACGCCCCGAATCCGCTGTGGCAGTTCGACGGCAACGTCGACCTGCTCGACACCCACTGAAGGGAAACAGTTCCGTGCAGGTAACACGCCAGCGTCGGATCAGCGAGAAGAAGCAGTTCAACCTCTTCGGCAGACGCGTCGGCCGCCGGGCCCTGCTGGTGACGTCGGGTATCGCCGTCGCCCTGGGCGTCACGGGCACCGCGGTCGCCTCGACCTACCAGTTCGGCACCCAGCAGGTCGGCCAGACCACCGCCAACGGCCAGGTCGTCTCCGCCGATCAATACATCAACCCGTACGGCACCCGCAGCGTCATCAATGACGGCAAGATCATGTCGTCGGTGGTCAGCCCGGACGGCACCCACCTCGCGGCCTCGATCGCCGACGGCGACGCGTCCCTGGTCGTCGTGGACCTGGCGACCGGTCAGGTCACGCAGAAGATCGGCACCAACGCGGCCGACAACCTGCGCATCAGCAGCGGCGCGGTCGGCCAGGAGGGTCCGACCTACTCGCCCGACGGCAAGCAGCTGTGGCTGGGCCAGGCCAACGGCTACACCAAGTTCACCGTCAACGCCGACGGCACCCTCGCGAGCCCCACGGCCGTACCGATCGCGGCCGACGGCTCCAAGCAGGCACTGGTGGGCGTGGCCGTGTTCTCGGCCGACGGCTCCACCGTGTACTCCGCGGTCAACGGCCAGAACAAGGTGGTCGCCATCGACGCGGCGACCGGCACGATCAAGCAGACCTGGGCGGTCGGCAACGCCCCGCGCGGTCTCGCGCTGGTCGGCGGCAAGCTCTACGTCAGCAACGAGGGCGGGCGCCCGGCCAAGGCCGGCGACACCACCATCAACTCCTACGGCACCGACGTGGTCGCCAACCCGAAGACCGGCGCCAGCACCACCGGCACGGTCAGCG
This sequence comes from Streptomyces hyaluromycini, assembly GCF_002217755.1. GTDB lineage: Bacteria > Actinomycetota > Actinomycetes > Streptomycetales > Streptomycetaceae > Streptomyces > Streptomyces hyaluromycini. The sequence continues at coordinate 671,029 of NZ_BCFL01000019.1, forward strand.
TCATCGACACCGCGGACCCGGCCGCGGCCGTCGGCACCGTCGACGTCGGCCTGCACCCGACCGCCGTGTACGCGAGCAAGGGCGCGGTGTTCGTCACCAACACCGCCGACAACAGCGTGTCGGTCATCGACAGCCGCAAGGACAAGGTCGTCCAGACGATCTCCACCCAGCCGTGGCCGGAGGCGTCCGTCGGCTACGAGCCGAACGCTGTGACGCTCACCGACGACGACCGGCTCCTGGTGACACTCGGCCGCGCCAACGCCGTCGCCGTCTACCGCTACACCTCGGCGCAGCAGCCCGCCCGCTACGTCGGCCTGCTCCCCACCGACTACTTCCCGTCGGGGATCACCGCCATCGGCACGAAGGTCGTCGTCGCCAACACCCGCGGCATCGACGCGCTGCGCCCCGACGCCGCCGGCCACAACACGCACGACACCACGTCGAGCCTCACCCAGTTCACGCTGCCGAGCGACCAGGTCGTCAGGTCCGAGACCAACAAGGTGTTCAAGCAGAACGGCTGGACGTCCAACTCGGTCAAGACCGCCAAGAGCAACAGCCACAAGAAGGCCGTCCCGGTCCCGAAGCGGATCGGCGACCCGTCGACGATCAAGCACGTCTTCCTGCTCGTCAAGGAGAACCGCACCTACGACCAGGTCTTCGGCGACCTCCCGCAGGGCAACGGGAACTCCGCGCTCACCCAGTTCGGCGAGAACGTCACGCCGAACCAGCACGCGCTGGCCCAGCAGTTCGGCCTGTACGACAACTTCTACGACATCGGCACCAACTCAGCCGAGGGCCACAACTGGCTGATGCAGTCGGACAACCCGGAGTACACCGAGTCGTCGGCCGGCGAGTACACGCGCAGCTACGACACCGAGAACGACGTCCTCGGCCACCAGAAGACCGGCTTCCTGTGGACCGGCGCGCAGGCGGCCGGCCAGACCGTCAAGGACTTCGGCGAGTTCCAGTCGTACGAGAGCAAGCCGGCCGGTGCGAACTGGCAGAACCTGTACTGCGACAGCAAGAACATGGCCGCCACCGGGGCCCAGACCGCCTACCCGATCAAGACGGGCTCGGCGATCCCCTCGCTCAACGACGTGTCGGTGCAGGGCTTCCCGCTGTTCGACCTCGACGTCCCGGACATCTACAAAGAGCAGATCTGGAAGCAGGACTTCGAGAAGAACGGCCCGGCGAACCTGAACATGTTCTGGTTCTCCAACGACCACACCGGCGGACCCGCCAACGCGGCCGCCGAGGTCGCCGACAACGACCTGGCGGTCGGCCGGATGGTCGACGAGATCACCCACAGCAAGTACTGGAAGGACTCGGCGATCTTCGTCGTCGAGGACGACTCCCAGGCCGGCCTCGACCACGTCGACGGCCACCGCGCCCCGGTCCAGGTCATCAGCCCGTACGCCCAGCACGGCACGGTCGACGACCACTACTACTCACAGATCACCATGGTCCGCACCATCGAGCAGATCCTCGGGGTGCACCCGATGAACCAGCTCGACAGCGCGGCCACCCCGATGTACGGGGCGTTCACGGGCAAGGCGGACGACACGCCGTTCACGGCGGTCCCGAACCGGACCTCGCTGACCCTCGGCGTGAACCCGCAGCCGACCTGCGGCTCGGACACCCCGGCGGCCCAGGACGCCCAGGCGGCGGCCGCGCCGACGTCGGTCTCCGTCCCGGCGGCCGAGGCCAAGGTCGCGGCGCAGTGGAAGTCGTGGGCCTCGCACCAGCGGCTGACCGGCAAGAACGCCGTGCCGGACTACGCGAACCCCACCCAGATGAACCGTTACACCTGGTACCAGACCCACAACTGGACCAAGGCCTACCCCGGTGACAAGAAGATCTACGCGCCGAACGACGTGCCGGGCGCCTATCTCCCGTCCGCGGAGAACGACGGCTGACCCCAGCCCGCTCGACAGCCCGCTCGACGTCAGGGGACCCCGGCCACCCGACCGGGGTCCCTGCGCTTTCCGCCGCGCTGCCGCGTACCGCGCGCCCGTCGGCCCGCGGTACGCCAAGCTTGCTGCGGACCGTACGAGGACAGGGAGACGTCATGACCGACAAGCCGACCGTGGGCATGCTGGGCACCGGCATCATGGGCGCCGCGATGGCCCGCAACCTCCTCAGGGCCGGGCACACCGTCCGCGCGTGGAACCGCACCCGCGCCAAGGCCGAACCCCTCGCGGCCGACGGCGCCCAGGTCACCGGCACACCGGCCGAGGCCGTCGAGGGCGCCGACGTCGTCCTGACCATGCTGTACGACGGTGCCACCGCGCTGGAGACGATGCGCGAGGCGGCCGGCGCGCTGCGCCCCGGGGCCGTCTGGGTGCAGTCGACCACCGCGGGCCTCGACCAGATCCCCGTGCTCGCCGCCTTCGCCCGCGAGCACGGCCTGGTCTTCTACGACGCCCCGGTCCTCGGCACCCGCCAGCCCGCCGAGGCCGGACAGCTCACCGTCCTGGCCGCGGGGCCCGAGCAGGGCCGGGAGACGGTCACGCCCGTCTTCGACGCGGTCGGCGCCCGCACGGTGTGGACCGGGGACGACGGGTCCTCGGCCGCCGCGACCCGGCTCAAGCTGGTCGCCAACAGCTGGGTCCTCGCGGCCACCGCGGCGACCGGCGAGGTGGTCGCGCTGGCGCAGGGTCTCGGCGTGGACCCGCAGCGCTTCTTCGACCTGATCGCGGGCGGCCCCCTCGACATGGGCTACCTGCGGGCCAAGGCCGGGCTGATCCTCGACGGCGGGCTGACCCCGCCGTCGTTCGCGGTGGACACCGCCGGGAAGGACGCCCGGCTGATCGTCGCCGCCGGCGCGAGCCACGGCGTGCGCCTGGACGTCGCCGAGGCGGCCGCCGAACGCTTCGCCCGCGCTGCCGCCCAGGGGCACGCCGACGAGGACATGGCCGCCGCATACTTCGCCAGCTTCGACGGCAGGTAGCCGGGCGGAAGGGCCTGCGCCGACGTGACGGCCCGGGCCCTGAGGGAGCACCCTGGAAGCAGCGATTCCGGAGGTGGACCCCATGATGGACATGATGAAGACCGCTGTGGGATGGCACGTCGAGATGGAGTTCCTGGAGGACGACACGCACACGCGGGCGGTGGCCCTGGTCCGTCTGCCCGACGGCACCGAGGTACGGGCGCACGGCCATGCGAGCCGGCACGAGTCCGACAGCAACCAGCCCAGAGTCGGCGAGGAGATCGCCGGCGCCCGCGCCCTCAACGAACTGGCCATGCAGTTGCTGTCCAAGGCGCACGGCGAGATCGACGCGCTGTCGGGGCGGCACTCGCACCCGATCAACGTGTGAGAAGCAACGTGAGAAGCAACGTCTGAGAAGCACGGGAGCGCAGGCGGGCGTGGGGGGCGCGTGTGTGGCGCGCGGTGGCGTGTTCGGTGGTTACGAAAGCGCCGTGCGCACCGCGCGCACCAGCGCCTGCGCCCGTGGGTCCGCTGTCACGCTCTTGCGGAAGCCGTTGGTGACATAGCCGAAGGCGATGCCCGACTCGGGGTCCGCGAAGGCGAGCGCGCCGCCGCGGCCCGGGTGCCCGAAGGAGACCGGGGAGAGCAGCGGGGAGGCGCTGCCGTGCAGCATGTAGCCGAGCCCGAAGCGGGTGGAGACGACCAGCACCCGGTCCGGCCCGGCCGACTGCTCGGTGCGGGCCAGCTCCACGGTCTCCGGGGTGAACAGCCGCCTGCCGCCGTCGACCTCGCCGATCAGGGAGGCGTAGAAGCGGGCCAGGCCGTCGGCGGTGGCGATGCCGTTGGAGGCGGGGAGGGCGGCCGCGCGGTAGCCGGGGTCGTTCTCGTCCGGGAGCGGGCTGATCGCGCCGAACGCCCGGCGGGTCAGCGATCCGGGGTCGGCGTACGCCTCGGAGACGGCGCGCTTGGGCCGGGTCCGGAGCGCGCTCGCGGTCTCCGGCGCCGCCACGGGGCCGACGCGCCCCACGCGCGCCTGCTCCGCCGCGGGGAGCCCGAGCCACAGCTCGGCGCCGGCCGGCCCGGCGACCTCGTCCGCGATCCACTCGCCGACGGTCCGCCCGGTCACCCGCCGCACCAGCTCACCGGTCAGCCAGCTGTACGTCTGTGCGTGGTAGCCGTGGTCGGTGCCCGGCTCCCACACCGGCGCCTGCGCCGCCACCGCGGCCGCGCCGAGGTCCGGGTCGGCGGCCTCCGCGGGCGTGAGCGGCCGGTCTAGGACCGGTACGCCCGCGCGGTGCGCGAGCAGCTGCCGCACCAGCGTCCGCTCCTTGCCGGCCGCCTTGTACTCCGGCCAGTACTCGCCCACCGGCGCGTCCAGGTCCAGCTCCCCGCGCTGGCGCAGCAGCAGCAGTACGGCGGCGGCGACGCCCTTGGTCGCCGAACGCACGATCTGGGCGGTGCCGTGCTCCCACGGCGCCTCGCCGGCGGCCCCGTCGAAGTCCCGGGCACCGCCCCACAGGTCGACGACCCGGTGCCCGTCCCGGTACACGGCCACCGCCGCGCCCCGGTCCCCGAGCAGCCCGAAGTTGCCTGCGAACGCGTCCCTGACCGGCTCGAAGCCCTCGGCCACAGTGCCGTGCACGTCCACGTCCGGATCCCTTCACTCGCCGGTGACAGTGGGGGAAACATGGCCGTCGGGCCCTGGATTCCTCGCTGCGACGTGGTCTGCGGCACGTGCCCCGGGATCAGCCGAGCACGATGGTGACCTCGATGTTCCCGCGCGTCGCGTTCGAGTAGGGGCACACCTCGTGGGCGGCGTCCACCAGCTTCGCCGCGACGTCCCCGTCCAGCACCGGGAGCGAGACGCTGAGGGCGACCGCGAGGCCGTAGCCGCGCTGCTTGTTGGGGCCGATGCCGACCTTCGCGGCGACCGTGGAGCCGGTCAGGTCGTAGCCCGCGCGGTTGCCGACGAGGATCAGCGCGTTGTGGAAGCAGGCGCTGTACCCCGCCGCGAACAGCTGCTCCGGGTTGGTGCCGTTGCCGTCGCCGCCCAGGGCCGGAGGCATCGCCACCTTGAGCTCGATCTGGCCGTCCTGACTGCTGACATACCCGTCCCGGCCGCCGTGCGCGGTCGCCTCGGCGACATACATGATCTTCGTCGGACGAGAGTCGACGGTGGCGCCTTCGATCACGGCGGGACCTCCCCCAGGGCTGAAACAGTGGTGGGCAACACAGAAGTGTGCAAGCACATCGTGCACAAGGTACCGACCGGTAGGAAGCCCTGGGAGGGGCAGGGGGTGGAAACCGTGGGTAACAGGAGCCGGGGCGCGGAGTGCATCGCGAAGTGCCGGCGTGCGCGCTGCTACGAGGGGCGTGCGGCCGCCCTGCCCGCCCGCTCCGCGAGCTGCCGCAACTCCTCGCGCAGCCGTGTCACGTCGGCCCCGTCGAGCCCGGTCGTCGTGAGCAGGGCGCCGGGGATGCGCGCCGCGCGCTCCCTCAGTTCCTCCGCGCGCCCGGTGCACGCGACGAGCACCGAGCGCTCGTCCCGCTCCGAGCGCTCCCTGCGCACCAGACCCGCCCCCTCCAGCCGCTTCAGCAGCGGGGACACCGTGCCGTAGTCCAGCCGGAGCGCCTCCGCCAGCTCCTTCACCGTGGTCTCGCCCCGCTCCCACAGGACGAGCAGCACGAGGTACTGCGGGTAGGTGAGCCCGAGTTCGTCGAGGAGCGGGCGGTAGGCGGCGGTCACGGCGCGCTGCGCGGCGTACAGCGCGAAGCACAGCTGGTCGTCCAGCCGCGGCGACCCGGTGAACGGCCCAGCGGGCGGCCCGGTGAGCGGCCCGGCGTCCTCTTGATGCGTCACGCGCCCATTGTCACGGATGCGCGGACGGGCGGGACGGCCGTCACGGAAACGCGTCACATGCTCCCGGGCCCCGCCGTCACCCCGCCGTCGCCGCGCGCGGGTCGAAACCGAAGGGCAGTTCCAGCCGGTGGGCGCGCATCAGGGCGTCGTCGCAGAGGAGCCCGGCGGTGGGCCCGTCGGCGGCGATCGTGCCGTCGCTCAGGATCAGGGCGCGCGGGCACAGCTCCAGGGCGTACGGCAGGTCGTGGGTGACCATCAGGACCGTCACGTCCAGGGAGCGCAGGATGTCGGCGAGTTCGCGCCGGGAGGCCGGGTCGAGGTTGGAGGAGGGCTCGTCCAGGACGAGGATCTCCGGCTCCATGGCGAGGACGGTCGCCACCGCCACCCGGCGGCGCTGCCCGAAGGACAGGTGGTGGGGCGGGCGTTCGGCGAAGCCGGCCATGCCGACCCGGTCCAGGGCGGCACGCACGCGTGCCTCCAGTTCCGCGCCCTTCAGGCCGGCCGCCGCCGGTCCGAACGCCACGTCCTCGCGGACCGTCGGCATGAACAGCTGGTCGTCCGGGTCCTGGAAGACGATGCCGACCCGGCGCCGGATCTCCGCCATGTGCCGCTTGCCGACCGGCAGTCCGGCCACCGTCACGGTGCCCGTGCCGCCGCCCAGGATGCCGTTGAGGTGCAGCACGAGGGTGGTCTTCCCGGCGCCGTTCGGCCCGAGCAGCGCGACCCGTTCGCCGCGCGCCACGGAGAAGTCCACGCCGAACAGGGCCTGGTGCCCGTCCGGGTAGGCGAAGGCGAGGCCGGAGACCTCCAGGGAGGCGGGAGCGGTGGTCACAGGGCCCATCCCAACAGGCAGACGACGAGGGCGGACAAGGGCAGCGCGAGGGCGTGGGACCACTGCGCCCGGGACGCGGTCACCTCGTCGACGACCGGCATCGAACTGGGGGCACCTCCCACACGTTTAGTAGTGGGGGAGTATCCCCGGCTCACCATGGCCAGGTGGACGCGCTCCCCGCGTTCGTAGGAGCGGATGAACAGCGCGCCCGCGGACTTCGCGAGCACACCCCAGTGGCGCACGCCCCGCGCCTCGAAGCCGCGTGACTCCCGGGCGATCCGCATCCGGCGCATCTCGTCGGTGATCACGTCGCCGTAGCGGATCATGAAGGAGGCGATCTGGACGAGCAGCGGGGGCAGCTTCAGCCGTTCCAGGCCGAGGAGCAGTGCGCGCAGCTCCGTGGTGGCCGCGAGGAGGACGGAGGTGGCGACGCCCAGGGTGCCTTTGACCAGAACGTTCCAGGCGCCCCACAGGCCGTTCACGCTGAGCGAGAGGCCCAGCACGCCGACCCGCTCGCCCTCGGCGACGAACGGCATCAGCACCGCGAAGGCCACGAACGGCACCTCGATCAGCAGCCGCTTCAGCAGGAAGCCGGCGGGCACGCGCGCGTGGTGGGCGACGCATGCGAGCAGCACGGCGTACAGCGCGAACGCCCACATCGCCGTGCGCGGGGTCGAGACCACCACGACCACGAAGGCGAAGGCGGCGGCGAGCTTGGTGTGCGGCGGGAGCGCGTGCACGGGGGAGTGCGCGTGCCGGTAGAGCCGGTGGGCGTGCCCCGCACCCATGTCAGCGCGCCCCGGCCGGGGCGCCCGTACGGCGCCTGCGCACCGCCCAGAACACCGCGCTGCCCGCGACGACGGTCGTGCCGACCCCGATGACGCCCGCCAGGCCGCCGGAGAGCCGGGCGTCGGAGACGTCCTCGACGCCGTAGTCGGCGAGCGGGGAGCCGGCCGAGGCGTGCTCCCTGGTCTTCGTGTCGATGCCCTGGTCGTGGGCGACCTTCTCCAGCCCGTCGGGGCTGGCGGAGGCGTAGAAGCTGACGAACCCGGCGAGCACCAGGGAGGTCACCAGACCGCTGATCCACAGCGTGCGACGGGAGGTGCGTGCCGCCACCGGCGCGGCCGGCTCCGGCGCGTCCACCAGGGCGCCGTTCACGCGCAGCTTCAGCCCCTGGCGCAGGCCGCGCGCCCCGTACACCAGGTCGGGGCGTACGGCGACGACCGCGCCGACCGTGAGGGCGGTGATCGCGGCCTCGCCGACGCCGATGAGGACGTGCACGCCGATCATCGCGCCGGCCACCTTGCCGATGGCGACGTCGGTGGTGCCGCCGACCGCGTAGAGGAGCGTGAAGGCGACCGCGGCGGCGGGCACCGAGAGCAGGGCGGCGACGAAGGCGGCGGCGGTCACCGAGCGCCTGCCGCGGGGCAGGATCTTCAGCAGGCCGCGGAAGACGGCGTACGCGACCACGGTCGTCACGATCGCCATGTCGGTGATGTTGACGCCGAGCGCGGTCAGCCCGCCGTCTGCGAACAGGATGCCCTGCATGAGGAGGACCACGGACACGCACAGCACGCCCGTGCAGGGGCCGACGAGGATCGCGGCGAGCGCCCCGCCCAGCAGATGGCCGCTTGTTCCGGCCGCGACGGGGAAGTTGAGCATCTGTACGGCGAAGATGAACGCCGCCACCAGACCGGCCAGCGGCGCCGTGCGCTCTCCCCCACGCTCGGCTTCGCTCGCGCGGGAGGTGCCCCCCTGTTCACGGCGGGCGCCGCGCAGGCTGACCGCGAGGGCGCCGGCCGCGACCACGGCGGTGACCGCGGAGGTGGGGGCGTCGATAAATCCGTCAGGTACATGCACGGTCCGATTTTAGGGTCCCATTGCGAACCTTTTGCAAGAGCGAGAAGGTCGTCACATGCGGAATGTCCTGCGGGGTGCGGGGGCTCCCGCAAGCGCATTCCGGAAAATGTGCGACATTGGATAAGAAAGCGGATGCACCACTTTCGCACAGGTCACGGAGCGTAAAGGGCAGTCCGATGTCTGTAGTCGAGCAGTATGCGCGAGCCCACATCGTCACGGACGAGGACCCGCAGGAGGAGCCGCCCGCGGTGCCCGTCGTCCTGCGCTACGACCCCGATACCGATCCGAGGACGGTACGGGTCGGCCTCCCCGGCACGGACGAGTGGACGTTCTCGCGCTCGCTGCTGGAGCAGGGCCTCAGGTCGCCCGCGGAGAGCGGTGACGTACGCGTGTGGCCGCTGGGGCGGGTCCAGGCCGTGGTGGAGTTCCACTCCGACCACGGCACATCGGTGGTGCAGTTCGAATCGAAGGCGCTGCTGCGCTTCCTCCGGCGGACCTACATGGCCACTCCCGTGGCCGGCTGACACTCCCCGCTACAGCGAGGACCCCAGCTTCAGCAGGGCCGCCACGATCGGTCCGGCCGTGTCGCCGCCGTGGCCGCCCGCCTGGACCACACCCGCGGCGGAGAAGTCGCCGCAGTACGCGGTGAACCAGCCGTTCGGCTTCTTCTGGCCGTCGACCTCGGCCGAGCCCGTCTTGGCGCCGCAGCTCGAACTCAGCCCCGACATCGCCTTGGCCGCCGTACCGTACCCCGCCGTGTACTGCATGACCTCCTTCAGCTCCGACTGCGTCTTCGACGACATCGTGCGCGAGGCCTTCGCGATCGTCCGGTTGTCGACGCTGGGGGCGACCAGGTACGGCTGGTGGAAGGTGCCGGTGTCCACCGTGGCCGACACCGACGCCATGTTCAGCGGGTTCATGCGCACCCCGCCCTGCCCGATCAGCGAGGCGCCCATCTGCGCGCCGCTCTGCACCGGGACCGAGCCGTCGAAGGTCGGGACGCCGATGGCCCAGTTGTTCATGCCGAGGCCGTAGACCTGCTGGGCCTCCGTCGTCAGGTCGCTGTCGGACAGCTTGGGCGCGAAGTCGATGAAGGCGTTGTTGCAGGAGGCGCCGAAGCTCAGCTTGAACGAGCCCTGCTTGATCTCGGAGTCGTCGTCGTTGTGGAACGTCCACCCGGCGAGCTTGTACGTCTTCGGGCAGGGGTGCGACGCGTCCGGGGTGATGAGCCCCTTCTCGAACAGCATCGTCGACGTGATGATCTTCATCGTGGAGCCGGGCGCCAGGGAGCCCTGGAAGGCCACGTTGAAGCCGTGGCTGGAGTTGGCGACGGCGAGGACCTCGCCGGTCGACGGGCGCATCATCACGACCGAGGCGTTCTTCTGCGTGCTGACCTGCTTCTCGGCGGCCGCCTGCAGGGTCGGGCTGAGCGTCGTCTTCACGGTGCCCGGCGTGCCCTTGCTGAGCTCCAGGAGCGTCTTGTCGGAGAGCTTCGCCTTCTCGGACGCCGTGCCGCGCACCACGCGCAGTTCGACGCCCGCCTTGCCGCCGGCCTTCTTGCCGAACTTCTCCCGCAGCCCGTCCAGGACCGAGCCCAGCGACGGGTACTTGGCGGTGGTGATCTCCCCGCCGTCGCGGTCCAGGGCCTTGATGGGCGGGGTGCCGGACTCGCCGGTGACCAGGGTGTCGCCGTCCGCGAGGTCCGGGTGGACGACCGCGGCGTGCCACTTCACCACCGGCTTGCCGTCGCTGGTCCGCCGGACGACGGTGAACGCGGAGCTGTACGACAGCGGCTTGCTGACACCCTTGTACGACACCGTCGCCTTCACGGAGAAGGGGACCTTGTCGCCGGTGCGGGTGCCCTCGGTGAGGGTGACGCCCTTGACGTGGGCGTCCTTCGCATAGCCGGTGAGGAGCTTGATGCAGGCCTTGCTGTCGTCCGTGACGGCGGCGGCCTGGGTGACCTTGCCCTGCTGCCAGGACGACAGGAAGGTGCGCGCCGTCGTCTGCACCTCGGTGGCGGACAGCGGGCCGGTCTTGACGGGCTTGTGGTCGGCCGTCTTCGTCGACGCCGCGTCGGCGGCACCGCCGCCGTACAGCGCGTAGAGGCCGAAGCCCGCGCCGCCGACGACCACGGCGATCACCCCGCCGATGACGGCGGGTCTCTTCTTCCGTCGTTCGACGACGCGCCTTCTCTTGCCCACAGTCCAGTTCCTCCGCGCACTTCCCCCGGGGTCCCCGTCGCCCCGTAGCCCTCACGCTCCCCAACGACTGCACCCAGCCTAGAGTCCCGGCCTGTGGGAGTGACGTCAGCCACCGATCCGTAGCACACTCGCGACAATCGGTCCGGCCGCGTCGATGCCGTGGCCGCCGTCCTGGGTCATGGCCGCGGCCGCCACGTCGTTGCGGTAGCCGGCGAACCAGCTGTTCGACTTGGACTGGCCGTCGACCTCCGCCGAGCCCGTCTTGGCGCCGATGCTGCCGCTCAGCCCGCGCATCACACCGGCCGCGGTGCCGCTGGTCGCGGTGCGGTTCATCATGGCGCGCAGCTGGCCGGTCGTGGCGGGCGACAGGCCCTTCGCGGTGGCCAGTTCACGGCCGTCCAGCTTCTGCGGGACGAGCACCGGCTGCCGGAAGGTCCCCGTCATCGCGGTCGCCGCCACGGACGCCATGTTCAGCGGGGACATCTGCACCTGGCCCTGGCCGATCAGGTTGGCCGCGGTGTCCGGGCCGCCGGAGGCGGGGACCCGGCCGTCGAAACTCGGGATGCCCACCTTCCAGTTGTTCTTCCCGAGCCCGAAGCGGTCCTCGGCCTCCTTGGTGAGCGAGTCGACCTGGACCGAGTCCGCGTACTTCACGAACGCCGTGTTGCAGGACCGCGCGAAGCTGTCCGAGAGGGTGGCCTTCTCGTCCGGCTGAAGTCCCTTGAGATTGCTGAAGGTCTGGCTCTGCCAGGTCGCGGTCGGCGGGCAGGGGGCTGGACCTGTGGCCGTCGTCAGCCCTGTGTCGATCAGGGTGGCCGCGCTGATGATCTTCATGGTGGAGCCGGGCGCCAGCTCGCCGAGGAAGGCCGCGTCGAAGCCGTCCGCGCGGTGGTTGGCCACCGCCAGCACCTCGCCGGTGCTGGGCTTGACGGCCACCACCGACGACTCGGCGTACTTCGTCACCGCGGTCTCGGCGGCGGCCTGCACGCGCGCGTCGAGCGTCGTCTGCAGCTTGCCTGCCTTCCCCTCCGCGAGGGTCAGCAGCGTGGTGTCGGCCGACTCCTCGGACGCGTGCTGGATGACCAGCTCCACGCCGGGGGTGCCGCCCGCCTTGTCGCCGTAGCGGCTGCGCAGTTCGTCCAGGATCGGGCCCAGGGACGGGTACTTCTCCTTGGTGAGGACCTTGCCGTTGCGGTCCACGGCCTCGATGGGCGGGCTCGCCGCCTCGCCGGTGGACAGGGTGTCGCCGCGCCGGAGGTCAGGATGGACCACGGTCGGGTCCCAGTCGACCAGCGCGCGGTGCGTGGTCTCGCCGCGCACGACGGTCAGACGGCTCTTGTAGGCGAGCGGCTTCGACTTCCCGCCGTAGGACACGGTCGCCTTCACGCTGTACGGCACGGTGGCGCCGGTCGCCTTGCCGGGCGTGATGTGCACGTCCTTGATGTGCGCCACGTCGCTGAAGGACGTGAGCACGGGTTCGGCGTCGGCGGAGTCGTTCGTCAAGGACGCCGCGGTCACCGACTGGCCCTTCTCCCAGGCCGCGAAGAACTTCTGCGTGGCGTCCCTGATCTCGTCCTTCGTGGGCGGCCCGGTCCGTACGGCCGGTGTGCTGTCGCCGCGGAGCGCCGACAGCACGTTGTAGGCGCCGTACCCGCCTCCGCCCAGCACGGCTGCGCAGACGCCGCCGATCAGGGCGCCCTTGACCCCCTTGCGCATGGTGCGAAATCCCTCCCCGTGAGCCTTTTCCGCATTTTGTGAACGCGTTCAAAAAGCTGGTTGTGACTCGCACTGTAGGTCGTTGTGGGGTCCCTGTGGCAGGTGTTGGCCGATTATTGGCCGAACTGTTGGCCGAACGGAGATCAGGGATATGGCTCACACCCAGGTATCGAGCCACATACGTGAACGCCAGGAGTCGATGGGGATCGCCGTGCCCGTGTACAGCGGCCAGAAGTAGATGAAGTTCCAGGCGATCAGCAGCACCAGGACGCCCGCGCCCGACGCGCCGACCAGCCGGCGGGTGTCGCTGGAGCCCGGCGGGCCGATGATCGCGCCGACCATCATCGCCACCGCGAGACACAGGAACGGCACGAAGACGACGGCGTAGAAGAGGAAGATCGTGCGCTCCTGGTACATGAACCAGGGCAGGTACCCGGCCGCGATGCCGCAGGCGATGGCGCCGGCCCGCCAGTCGCGGCGGAACGCCCACCGCCACAGGATGTAGGCGATCGCGAAGCAGGCCGCCCACCACAGCAGCGGGGTGCCGATCGCGAGCACCTCACGGGCGCACTTCTCGCCGGCGTCCGACGGGCAGCCGTCGACACCCGGGGACGGCGACTCGTAGTAGTACGACACCGGGCGGCCCAGCACCAGCCAGGACCACGGGTTCGACATGTACGTGTGCGGCGACGAGAGGCCGACGTGGAACAGGTACACCTCGTGCTCGTAGTGCCACAGGCTGCGCAGCCAGTCCGGCAGGAACGTCCAGCTGCCGCCCTTGCCGTCGGTGGCCGCCCAGCTGCGGAAGTAGCCGCCGGTGCCGTCGGTGGGGGACAGGATCCAGCCGATCCAGGAGACCAGGTAGACGGCGATCGCCACCGGGACCGTCGCCAGGAACGTGATCCCCGTGTCGTGCGTCAGGACCGCCTTGTACGGGTGCCGGGCACCGGCCACCTTGCGGGCGCCGACGTCCCACAACAGGGCCATCACGCAGAACGCGGCCAGGATGTAGAGGGCGTTCCACTTGGTGCCGAGCGCGAGTCCCAGCAGCAGGCCCGCGGCCCAGCGCCAGGGACGCCACCCGAAGCGGAAACCGTCGGCCACGCGCGCGTCCGGGCGGACCCGGCCGTCCGTGTCGGGCGGCAGCGCGGCCGCCAGCCTCGCCCGCGACCTGTCCCGGTCGATGACCAGACAGCCGAACGCGGCCAGCACGAAGAACATCAGCACACCGTCGAGCAGTGAGGTGCGGCTCATCACGAAGTGCAGTCCGTCCACCGCCATCAGGCCGCCCGCCAGGCAGCCCAGGAAGGTGGACCGGAACATCCGGCGCCCGATCCGGCACAGCAGCAGCACGCTCAGCGTGCCGAGCAGCGCCGTCATGAACCGCCAGCCGAACGGGTTGAAGCCGAAGACCAGCTCCCCAAGCCCGATGACGTACTTGCCGACCGGCGGGTGCACGACGTACGCCGCGTCCACCGGGATGCCGACGTGACCGGCCTTCTGCAGGATCAGGTCGTTGGCGTTCTTGTCCCAGTTGACCTCGAAACCGCGGTGGACGAGCGCCCACGCGTCCTTCGCGTAGTACGTCTCGTCGAATATCACCGCCTTGGGGCTGCCCAGGTTCCAGAACCGCAGCAGGCCCGCCATCAGCGTCACGAGGAGCGGACCGCCCCAGCCCGACCAGCGGGTGATCCGCTCGGCGAGCACCGGGGGCACCCCCAGGGCGAGCCACAGCCGCGAGCCGGGCTCGGCGTACGGCGGCACCAGGCGGTCGATGACCTCGGCGTGCGCGCCGGAGCCCGCGGCGCCTCTGTCGCCGGTGGGGTGCGCCGTCTGCGCCGGGCCGGCCGTGTAGCCGAACCGGCGCAGCCGCTGCTGCCACGTCGGCCGCTCGTCGAGCGCTGCCTGGCCCTGCCGGGTGTCCGTGGAGGACGCGGTACTGGTCACCGCGCCATCGTAGGGAACCGTTCTGTGTGAGTCCCGTGCAATGGGGCTTCGCGGTGGGTTCCTTTGCGTTCGGCGGCGGTGGCCGCGTCCGGCGGTCCGGGAGCCGGCGGGACGGCGCTGTCGGTGGCGGCTGCGAGGATGGAGGCGTGACTGGAACCCTTGTCCTCGCGGGCACCCCCATCGGCGACGTCGCGGACGCGCCGCCCCGGCTCGCCGCGGAGCTGACCGGCGCCGACGTGATCGCGGCCGAGGACACGCGGCGGCTGCGCTGGCTCACCCAGGCGCTCGGCGTGACGCCCAAGGGGCGCGTGGTGTCGTACTTCGAGGGCAACGAGGCGGCCCGCACACCGGAGCTGGTCGAGGAGCTCGTCGGCGGCGCGCGCGTGCTGCTCGTGACCGACGCCGGGATGCCGTCGGTCTCCGACCCCGGCTACCGGCTGGTCGCGGCCGCCGTGGAGAAGGAGATCCGGGTCACCGCCGTTCCGGGGCCGTCCGCCGTGCTCACCGCGCTCGCGCTGTCCGGGCTGCCCGTCGACCGGTTCTGCTTCGAGGGCTTCCTGCCGCGCAAGGCGGGCGAGCGCCGCTCGCGGCTGGCGGAGGTCGCCGGGGAGCGCCGCACCCTCGTCTACTTCGAGGCCCCGCACCGCCTCGACGACACCCTCGCCGCGATGGCCGAGGTCTTCGGCGCCGACCGGCGGGCCGCCGTCTGCCGTGAGCTGACCAAGACGTACGAGGAGGTGCGGCGCGGTCCGCTGGCCGAACTGGCGGTCTGGGCCGCCGACGGGGTGCGCGGTGAGATCACCGTGGTCGTCGAGGGCGCGCCGGAGCGAGGGCCGGAGGAACTCGACGCGGAGGAGCTGGTGCGGCGGGTGCGGGTGCGGGAGGAGGCCGGTGAGCGCCGCAAGGAGGCGATCGCGGCGGTGGCGGTGGAGGCGGGGATTCCCAAGCGGGTGGTGTTCGACGCCGTGGTTGCCGCGAAGCGTGCGGATGGGTGAGGTCGGTTTCGGTAGCGCCGTGGTGGTTGCTCCTGTGTAGTCGTGTGCGGGGCGGTGGGGGCTGGTCGCGCAGTTCCCCGCGCCCCTTCGGGGGCGCTCTCGTGCAGGGTGTCTGAAAGGGGGCGCGTCCTGATCTCTGAGTGAGCCGTTCCTCCTCCGAGCGTGCGCCCCTGACCTGCGGTGATGTGTCCTCTGAGCGGGGTGCGTCTCCTCTGAGCGCGCGTCCCACGGGACGGTAAAGCGGGGGCGGGAAACGCAAAGCCCAGCCCTGCGCGGCGAGGCCGATTTGGCAAGCAGAATCCAAATCGCCTCCAACACTCGGCAGGCCTGTCGCATTCGCGTCGGTGAAGGCGTCCACTGGTCAGCAGGGACGCACCCGTCCCTCACCCCCATGGGATTCCGGGGGGAATCCCCGCGCCGGGGGTGCGTGCTTGTCCGAGCGGACAAGAGGAGCTGGCATGAGTGAGATCGCAGGGCAGACCGGCCTCCGCGGTACGGCCACAGCCGTCGTCCACGAGTCGTATTCCTTCGCCTGCATGCGATGCGGGCACGGCTGGGAGCAGTCGTACGAGATAGAGCACCACACCGACGCCGACAACCACGAGTTCGTCAAGTACGTGGCGAACGGCCGGGTCGTCCCGTCGCCGCTGAGCCGGCCCTCGTGCCTGAACTGCGACGGCCAGGTCCTGCGGATCATGCGCGCGGGGCAGGTCTCGTCGGTGCGGAACGCCGCGCAGCGGTCGCATCAGGCGCCGGTGCAGGACCACCCTGCCGTGCAGGACGGTGCGGAGACCGGACCGGCCGCGGCGGCGGAGGCCTCCGCGCAGGTCAAGGCGGTGCACCACTGGCACCTGTCGGATCTCCTGCATCCCTTCCAGCGCAAGGCGAGCTGATTCGGGCCCTGGGCGCAGGTCCGGCGGGCATGCCCCTTTCGTAGGATCGGGGCATGCCTTCGAACGCCTCCGGTACGGCCTCCCGTACGGCCGACAAGAACGCGGCGCCGCCGCTCCCGGAACCCCTCCGGGTGCCCGTCGCCGACTCCCACACCCACCTCGACATGCAGTCCGGCACGGTCGAGGAGGGCCTCGCGAAGGCCGCGTCGGTGGGCGTGACGACCGTCGTCCAGGTCGGCTGCGACATCAAGGGCTCGCGGTGGGCGGCCGACACCGCCGCCGCGCACGGGAACGTCCACGCGACCGTCGCCCTGCACCCCAACGAGGCCCCGCGCATCGTGCACGGGGACCCTGGGGGCACCTCCCAGCCCCCTGGGGCTGGGGGAGGGTGGTCCCGGCAGGGGGCCCGCGCCGGGGGCGGGGACGCGGCGCTGGACGAGGCCCTTGCAGAGATCGACCGGCTGGCCGGGCTGCCCCAGGTGAAGGGCGTCGGCGAGACCGGCCTCGACTACTTCCGGACCGGACCCGAGGGCAAGGCCGCCCAGGAGCGTTCCTTCCGCGCCCACATCGAGATCGCCAAGCGGCACGGCAAGGCCCTCGTCATCCACGACCGCGACGCCCACGCCGACGTCCTGCGCGTCCTCAAGGAGGAGGGCGCCCCCGAGCGGACCGTGTTCCACTGCTACTCCGGGGACGCCGAGATGGCCGAGGAGTGCGCCCGCGAGGGCTACTTCATGTCCTTCGCCGGCAACGTCACCTTCAAGAACGCCCAGAACCTGCGGGACGCGGTGCTGGTGGCTCCCCTGGAACTGCTCCTTGTGGAGACCGACGCGCCCTTCCTGACCCCGGCGCCGTACCGCGGACGGCCCAACGCCCCGTATCTCATTCCGGTCACGGTGCGCGCGATGGCCGCCGTGCGCGGCATCGACGAGGACGCGCTGGCGACGGCCCTGGGCGCGAACACGGCCCGCGCCTTCGACTACTGAGGGTATATCGATCATAACTGGCGCATAACGTTCGCGGGGTCGCACCTTTGGTCCGCCCGCGACCGTGCGTAGTCGTGCCACTTTGGAGAGTGACGGGTGCTCCGCTAGGTTCTGGGGGCCCGATCCGGACCCCTCTGGCCCTCTGGAGCGTGTCGGCGTGAGTGCATCGCAGTACGAGACGTCTGGGACGTACGACCCCTATGGCGCGCCCGGAGTGCACGGCGCGCAGGAGATGTACGGCGTGTACGACGCCGAGACGCAGGCATACGGCGCGGCGTACGGGACCTCGTACGGGACGGCGTACGGGGGTGACACCTACCGCCCGGCGTACGAGGCCGCGGCGCAGGCGTCCGTGAGCGAGCCGGTGCTGCCGCGGCAGGGCGAGCGCGGTTCGCAGCGGGAGGCGGGTGCGCGTGCCGTGGCGGGGCGCCGCGCCGCGCGCCGGCGGAAGGCGCGCTACTCCAGGCGCCCGGAGTCCGCGGTGCGCCGTCTGCTGCCGCAGGCGCTCGTCGTCGCGTTCCTCGCGGGCGGCACCACCGCCTTCCTCGCCAAGGACAAGGCGATCGAGCTGACCGTGGACGGCAGGCCGCGCGCCCTGCACACGTTCGCCGACGACGTGACCGGCCTGCTCGCCGAGGAGGGCGTGCCGGTCGGGGCGCACGACGTGGTGGCGCCCGCCCCCGGCACGGCACTGGCCAGCGGCGACGAGGTCGCGGTGCACTACGGCCGCCCGGTACGGCTCACGCTGGACGGCGAACGGCGCGAGGTGTGGACGACGGCGCGCACGGTGGACGGGGCGCTCAGGCAGCTGGGGGTACGTGCCGAGGGCGCGTACCTGTCGGCCTCGCGCTCCCAGAGCATCGGACGCGCCGGGCTCGCGCTCGACGTACGCACCGAGCGCACGGTCACGGTCCTGGCGGACGGCCGGACCCGGACCATCCGCACCAACGCGGCGACCGTCCGCGAGGCCGTCGAGGAGGCCGGGGTCACCCTGCACGGCCAGGACACCACCTCGGTGCCCCAGTCCGGCTTCCCGCGCGACGGGCAGACGGTGACCGTGCTGCGTGTCACGGGCAGCAGGGAGGTGCGCGAGGAGACCATCCCGTTCGAGGTGCGGCGGACGGCGGACCCGATGCTGTTCAAGGGCACCGAGGTGGTCGAGCGGGCCGGGCGGCCGGGGTTGCGCCGTGTGACATATTACTTCCGCTCCGTCAACGGCGTCCGGCAGAAGCCCCGCCGCGAGACGTCCGAGGTGGTGCGGGAACCGCGCACCCAGCTCGTGCAGGTGGGGACCAAACCGCACCCGGACTCCGCGAAGGGCGCCGACGGCCTGAACTGGCACGGTCTCGCCACGTGCGAGTCCGGCGGCCGCCCGCACGCGGTGGACCCCTCCGGGACGTACGGCGGGCTGTACCAGTTCGACACCCACACCTGGCACAGCCTCGGCGGCAACGGGCGCCCGCAGGACGCCTCGGCCGAGGAGCAGACGTTCCGCGCCAAGAAGCTCTACGTGAGCCGCGGCTCCACGCCCTGGCCGCACTGCGGGGCGCGGCTGCACAGGTGACCGGCGGAAGCGGCCGCACGGGCGACCGGCCGGAGGCGTCCCCGGTGGCCCGTACCCTTGTCCCGTGAGCAGCCCCAACCCCGACGCCCTCCTCGGCCCCGCCGACATCCGTGAGCTCGCGGCAGCGCTCGGTGTACGCCCCACCAAGCAGCGCGGCCAGAACTTCGTGATCGACGCCAACACGGTCCGCCGTATCGTCCGCACCGCCGGGGTCCGCCCGGACGACGTCGTCGTGGAGGTCGGTCCCGGGCTCGGGTCCCTCACACTCGCGCTCCTGGAGGTCGCCGACCGGGTCACCGCCGTCGAGATCGACGACGTGCTGGCCGGCGCGCTGCCCGCGACGATCGCGGCGCGCATGCCGGCGCGCGCGGACCGGTTCGCGCTGGTCCACTCCGACGCGATGCACGTCACCGAGCTGCCCGGCCCCCCGCCGACCGCACTCGTCGCGAACCTCCCCTACAACGTCGCCGTCCCCGTCCTCCTGCACATGCTCGAAACCTTCCCGAGTATCGAGCGGACGCTGGTGATGGTGCAGTCCGAGGTCGCCGACCGGCTCGCCGCCGGACCCGGCAACAAGGTGTACGGCGTGCCGTCGGTCAAGGCCAACTGGTACGCCGAGGTGAAGCGCGCCGGTGCCATCGGGCGCAACGTCTTCTGGCCCGCCCCGAACGTCGACAGCGGGCTCGTCTCCCTCGTCCGGCGCGCGGAGCCGCTGAAGACGACGGCCTCCAGGCGCGAGGTCTTCGCGGTCGTCGACGCGGCGTTCGCGCAGCGGCGCAAGACCCTGCGGGCCGCGCTCGCGGGGTGGGCCGGGTCCGCGGCGGCCGCCGAGGCGGCGCTGGTCGCGGCCGGGGTCTCGCCGCAGGCCCGCGGCGAGGCGCTGACGGTCGAGGAGTTCGCGAGGATCGCAGAACACAAGGAGCCCGGTAAGTGAGCGTCACGGTACGCGTCCCCGCCAAGGTCAACGTCCAGCTCGCGGTGGGCGCCGCGCGCCCCGACGGCTTCCACGACCTGGCCAACGTCTTCCTGGCCGTCGGCCTCTACGACGAGGTCACGGTCACGCCCGCCGACGAGCTGACCGTCACCTGCGAGGGCCCGGACGCCGCCGAGGTCCCCCTCGACCGCACCAACCTCGCGGCCCGCGCCGCGCTCGCGCTCGCCGAGCGCCGGGGCATCGAGCCGGCCGTGCACATCCACATCGCCAAGGACATCCCGGTCGCCGGCGGCATGGCCGGGGGGAGCGCGGACGGGGCGGGCGCGCTGCTCGCCTGCAACGAGCTCTGGCGCGCCGGCGCCTCCCGCGCCGAACTCCTCGCCATCTGCGCCGACCTGGGCAGCGACGTGCCCTTCAGCCTGGTCGGCGGCGCCGCCCTCGGTACCGGGCGCGGTGAGCGCCTCACCGCCCTCGAAGTCGGCTCCACCTTCCACTGGGTGTTCGCGATGGCCGGGCGGGGGCTGTCCACCCCGGCCGTCTTCCGTGAGTTCGACCGGCTCGCGGAGGGGCGTGACATCCCGGAGCCCGTCGCCTCCCGCGACCTCCTCGACGCCCTCGCCAAGGGCGATGCCGACGCGCTCGCCGCCGCCGTCTCCAACGATCTCCAGCCCGCCGCGCTCTCCCTCTTCCCTGAGCTCGCGGACACGCTCGACGCGGGCCGCGCGGCCGGCGCCCTCACCGCGCTGGTCTCCGGTTCCGGTCCCACCACGGCGTTCCTGGTCCGCGACACCGCGTCGGCGCAGAAGGTCTCCGAGGCGCTCCTCGCCTCCGGCACCTGCCGCACGGTGCGCACGGCGACGGCACCCGCGCCGGGCGCGACGGTGCTTCCGGCGGACCGGACGGCCGGGTCCGTGTAACCTGAAACTAGGTCTGACCTGCGGAAATGTGAAGATTCAGCGCTGTTACCTACTTCACGGTAACTAGATTTTCACAAATGCGCCCCAGGGTCCCTTTCGCGCCATCTGGCTCATGGTGACGGCTGGCATGATCGCCATCCCCGCCCTCTGTTACCGGCGGTACCTCGTGTGCGCGGCGACTACGTGTCCGTGCCACGTAGAGAGGACATTTCCATGGGGCACATGGACCACTTCAGCGCCGGATGGGTCACACCCGTCCTGTCCTACGCGATGGCCTGCGTCGGCTCGGCGCTGGGACTGCGCTGCACCGTCAGGGCACTGGAGGCGGACGGCGCCTCGAAACGGAACTGGCTGACGCTCGCCTCGTTCGCCATCGGGTCCGGCATCTGGACCATGCACTTCATCGCGATGATGGGCTTCTCCGTGGAGGGCACGCCCATCCGCTACGACATCCCGCTGACCGTGCTCAGCCTCGTCATGGCGATCGCCGTCGTCAGCGCCGGCGTCTTCACCGCCGGATACGGCCGTTCGCGCGTGCAGGCAGTGCTGCTCGGCGGTCTCGGCACCGGGCTCGGCGTCGCCGCGATGCACTACACCGGCATGGCCGCGCTCAACCTGCACGGCTCGGTGGGCTTCGACCCGCTGATGGTCATCGCGTCCGTCGCGATCGCCGTCGTCGCGGCCACCGCGGCGCTCACGCTCTCCCTCGTCGTCCGCGGCCCCGTCCTGGCGACGCTGTCCGCGCTCGTCATGGGCCTCGCGGTGAGCAGCATGCACTACACGGCGATGTTCGCCGTCAGTGTCAACCTCAAGCCCAGCAGCGCCGAGTTGCCCGGTGCCACGGCCACCGAGTTCCTCTTCCCGCTCGCGGTGCTGCTCGGCTCGTTCCTCTTCCTGGCCTCCGCGTACGTGGCGCTGTCCCCGACCGGCAAGCGCCACGAGTCCGCCGTCGCCGCGGAGTTGCTGCGCGAGGTCGAACTGACCACGGCCTGAGCGCCGTTCCCCGCTGCCACCACCCCCCGCACCTCCTCGACACCCTCACCCCGTCCGGGAACGCGCGCGCCCTCGGCCCGCCGGTTCCCGGGCGCGCCCCTCCCCGAACGAGGTCCCCATGCGCGTTCGCCGTACCATCGAACGACTCCGCCCCAGATCCGTCCGCGCGAAGATCGTCGCCCTGCTCATGCTGCCCGTCGTGTCGCTGATGGCGCTGTGGGCGTACGCCGCCGTGACGACCGTCGCCGCGATCGGCGACACCGAGCGGGCCAAGGACGTCAACGCCCAGCTCCTCACCCCCGTGGCCGGCTTCGTGACCGCGCTCCAGGGCGAGCGGACCGCCGCCACCCGCTACGCGGCCGCCCCCGGCACCCGTTCCCTCGCCGCGCTGAAGACCGCCAGGGCGGCCACCGACAGGGCGAGGACGAAGCTCACCGACGGCATCAACGCCTCCACCTCCGACGCGGCCCTGCTCAACTCCGCGCTCCCCGCCCGGATCGACCTGCTCTCCGCAGCCGCGGACTCCGTGGGCACCATCCGAGCGGACACCGCGGAGAAGGGCGCGGCGCAGACGGCGTACACCAAGTACACGGCCGTCGTGGAGCGCGCCTTCGCCGTCACCGGGGCGCTCACCGGCGAGAAGGGCACCGACTCCGCCTCGCAGACCCGCGTGGTGCTCGAACTGGCACGCGCGCGTGAGGCGTTCGCGCGCGAGCAGGCGCTGCTCGCGGCGGGCGAGGCGGCCGGAGACCTGACGCGGCAGCAGTACACCGCGTTCGTCGGCGCGGCAGCCACCCACCGCGAGCTGCTGGAGCCCGCGGCCGCCGATCTGAAGGCCGAGCACAGGCGGGCCTACGACGAGATCCTGGACGGCGCGGGGTACCGGAGGCTGGCCGCCGTGGAGGAGCGCGTCGAGGCCGCGGGTCCTGGCACCGACGCGGTGTCGGCGGCCACGCTGTCCGGCTGGGACGGCTCCGCCACCGGCGTCCTCGGACAGCTGACGGCGGCCGAGGAGAGCGCCGGCACAGGAGCCACGGCCAAGGCCGCCACGTTCGGCTGGAGCACGCTCGGCGCGTCCGGCGTCGCCGTCGTCCTCGGCCTGGTCGGCGTCCTGCTGTCGCTGCTGGTCTCGGTGGGCGTCGGCCGCGGCCTGATCGTCGAACTCCTCGACCTGCGGAACTCCGCCCTGGAGGTGGCCGGCCGCCGCCTCCCGCAGGCCATGCGCAAGCTGCACGCCGGGCAGGGCGTCGACATCGACGCCGAGGCGCCCATGCGCCGCCTCGTGGGTGACGAACTCGCCCAGGTGGGCACCGCGCTCACGGCCGTCCAGCGCGCCGCCCTGAAGGCCGCCTCCGAGCGCGCCGAGCTCCTCAGCGGCATCTCCGGCGTGTACGTCAGCCTCGCGCGCCGCAGCCAGGTACTGCTCCACCGCCAGCTGGACCTGCTCGACCAGATGCAGCGCCGCCAGCAGGACCAGACCGAGCTGTACGACCTCTACCGCGTCGACTACCTCGCCACCCGGATGCGCCGCCACTCGGAGAGCCTGCTCATCCTCTCCGGGATCGCGCCGGGCCGCGGCTGGCGGGACCCGATCCCGCTGGCGGACGTGGTGCGCGCCGCCGTCGCCGAGATCGAGAACTCCGCGCGCGTGCAGATCTGGGCCGTGCCGCGCGTGTCGCTCGCCGGCGGCTCGGTGGCCGACGTGATCCATCTGATCGCCGAACTCGTCGAGAACGCGGCCGCCTTCTCACCCCCCAGCACCAAGGTGCAACTGCGTGCCGCGCGGATGCGCGAAGGCCTGCTCGTCGAGATCGAGGACAGCGGCTTCGGCATGAACGAGCAGGCGATGGCCGAGGCCAACGGCAAGATCCAGTCCGCCAAGGTCGACCTTCTGGACGCCAAGCAGATCGGGCTGTTCGTGGTCAACCGGCTGCGCGAGCGGCAGGGCCTCAGGGTCGAGCTGCGCCCCTCGCCGAACGGCGGTGTCACGGCCGCGGTCCTCATCCCCGAGAACCTCATGCGCGACGACATGCCGGTCGGCGAGCAGACCGCCGTGACCGGCCGCGGCCTGGCACCGGCGGCCGCGCTGATCCAGGGCCGGCGACTGGGCGGGGCGGGCGCCTGAGCCCCCGGAAGCACGAGCCGCGCGCCGCGGCGCACTTTCCCACGGCGCGCACCACCCACACGAGCCGCACCGCACCCCGTACCGGGGCACCCCGTGGTGAGGCACCCCACCGTGCGTCGGCCCCCGTGCCGGGGTCGACCTCCTCGACGAGACGCCCGCACGTCCGCTCGCACGCTCGCACGTCCGCACGTCCGCACGTCCGCACGTCCGCACGTCCGCATGTCCGCATGTCCGCACGTCCGCATGTCCGCACGCCCGGACGCCCGGACGCCCGCACGCGTGCGGGCGGAAGGCGGCTCTCGGCGGGACCGCCTCTCCGCGCGCATTACGCTGGGAGGCTGACCGTCCCCCTGCGCAGGAGTGAAATGGCCGTCAACCTGGTCAATGTCGAGAACGTCAGCAAGGTCTACGGCACCCGTGCCCTGCTGGACGGCGTCTCGCTCGGCGTGTCGGAGGGCGACCGCATCGGCGTGGTGGGCCGCAACGGCGACGGCAAGACCACCCTCATCCGGATGCTCGCCAGGCTGGAGGAGGCCGACACCGGCCGTGTCACCCACTCCGGCGGACTACGCATCGGCGTCCTCACCCAGCACGACTCCCTCGACCCGGCCGCCACCGTCCGGCACGAGGTCATCGGCGACATGGCCGATCACGAGTGGGCCGGCAACGCCAAGGTCCGGGACGTCCTCACCGGCCTCTTCGGCGGCCTGGACCTGCCCGGCTTCCCCAAGGGCCTGGACACCGTCATCGGCCCGCTGTCGGGCGGTGAGCGGCGGCGCATCGCGCTCGCCAAGCTGCTCATCGAGGAGCAGGACCTGCTCGTCCTCGACGAGCCCACCAACCACCTCGACGTCGAGGGCATCTCCTGGCTGGCCAAGCACCTGCGGGAGCGCCGGTCGGCGCTGGTGTGCGTGACCCACGACCGCTGGTTCCTCGACCAGGTCTGCACCCGCATGTGGGACGTGCAGCGCGGCGCCGTCTACGAGTACGAGGGCGGCTACTCCGACTACGTCTTCGCCCGCGCGGAGCGCGAGCGGATCGCGGCCACCGAGGAGACCAAGCGGCAGAACCTGGTCCGCAAGGAGCTGGCCTGGCTGCGCCGCGGCGCTCCCGCCCGTACCTCCAAGCCGCGCTTCCGGGTCGAGGCCGCCAATGAGCTGATCAAGGACGTGCCGCCGCCGCGGGACACGTCCGAGCTGATGAAGTTCGCCTCGTCGCGGCTCGGCAAGACCGTCTTCGACCTGGAGGACGTGACCGTCCAGGCCGGGCCGAAGGTGCTGCTCAAGCACGTCACCTGGCAGCTCGGCCCCGGCGACCGCATCGGCCTGGTCGGCGTCAACGGCGCCGGCAAGACCTCGCTGCTGCGCGCCATGGCCGAGGCCGCGCGGACGGAGGGCGAGGCGCAGCCGGTGGCCGGGCGGGTCGTCGTCGGCAGGACCGTCAAGCTGGCCTACCTCTCCCAGGAGGTCGCCGAGCTCGACCCGGCCACACGGGTCCTGGAGGCGGTCCAGCAGGTGCGCGAGCGCGTCGACCTCGGCAAGGGGCGCGAGATGACCGCCGGGCAGCTGTGCGAGACGTTCGGCTTCAGCAAGGAGAAGCAGTGGACGCCGGTCGGCGACCTGTCCGGCGGTGAGCGCCGCCGCCTCCAGCTGCTGCGCCTGCTCATGGACGAGCCGAACGTCCTGTTCCTCGACGAGCCCACCAACGACCTCGACATCGAGACCCTCACCCAGCTGGAGGACGTCCTCGACGGCTGGCCCGGCTCGATGATCGTCATCTCCCACGACCGGTTCTTCGTGGAGCGCACCACCGACCGCGTCTTCGCCCTGCTCGGCGACGCCACCTTGCGGATGCTGCCGCGCGGCATCGACGAGTACCTGGAGCGCCGGCAGCGCATGGAGGAGGCGGTCGCCGCCACCACCACCGCCGCGGCCCCCAAGGCCGCCACGGCCGAGCGGAGCGCCGCCGACCAGCGCGTCGCCAAGAAGGAACTCCAGAGGATCGAGCGTCAGCTGGACCGCGTCTCCGAGAAGGAGACCAAGCTGCACGACCAGATCGCCGCGAACGCCACGGACTTCACGAAGGTCGCCGAACTCGACGCCCAGCTGCGCGACCTGGCCGCGGAGCGCGAGGAACTGGAGATGCGCTGGCTGGAGCTGGCGGAGGACGCGTAGCCGCCACCGGCGTGAATCAGCCCTCTTCGGTGCCCGCGCAACCCCCTTGCGCGGGCCCGGTGAAGGGGGCGTGAAGGCGCGTAACGGTGGCATCACGGGCCGGTTCTCCCTTGGGAACAGCGGCACATGAGGGCCCGTGGGCTGTCGGTGCCGGGTGGTAGAAAGGTCAGTCTGAGAACTGCCTGAGTGCGACCGAGGGCCCGTCACCGGCCCCAGGCATGGCTCGAAATCAGTGAACGAGGGGGAAGAACGCTGATGACACAGCCGCCCGGCCAGCCGCCGCACGGCGCATTCGGAGCGCCACAGGACCAGCCGACGCCGGGCGGCGGATTCGGCGCCCCGCAACAGCCGCCCGCGCAGGGAGGCTTCGGCGCGCCTCAGCCGCAGCCGGGTTACGGCTACCCGCAGCAGCCCGCTTACGCCCCGGGCCCCTATGCCCAGCCGGCCGGCCCCTACGGCGCACCGGGGCCGGGACCGGGACCGTACGGGCCGCAGCCCGGTTACGGCTACCCCCAGCAGCAGCCGCAGTACCCCGGCGCCCCCGGCGGACCCGGGACGGCCCCGCCCTCCGGCGGCAGTGGCACGGGCGGCGGGCCGTTCAGGGGAAAGCCCGCGCTGATCGTCGCGGCGGCGGTGGCGGGGCTGCTGGTCGTCGGCGGCACGGTGTACGCCCTGACCGGCCAGGGCGACGGCAAGAAGCCGGTCGCCCAGCGGTCCGACGACCCCAAGGCCTCCGGCACCGGCACCCCGGTCAACCCGGGTGACGGCAGCGGCGACGGCGGTGCGGACCCGGAGAACCTCAACGCGGGCCGCAAGTCCGGCGAGGCCAAGGTGCTCTGGTATAAGTCGGCACCCGACGCGCCCGCCTCCGGCGCCGACGCACCCGGCATGTGGATCACCGGGAAGACGGCGGTGAAGGCGGCGTACAAGCAGGTCTTCGCCTACAGGGCGGGCAGCGGCGACCCGGCCTGGGCCCCGATCACGTTCCCGCAGAAGATCTGCGCGGTCACCTCGCAGAAGTCGGCGGACGACAAGGCCGTCGTGGCCTACATGAACGGCACCAGCGACCGCGCCAAGTGCAACCAGCTGCAGGAGATCGACCTCGACACGGGCCGGAAGGGCTGGACCGCGACCGTCGCCGACGGCGGGCTGTTCGACAGCGCCCTCAGCATCGAGCTGACGCTCAGCGGAAAGACCCTGATGGTCGGCCGTTCCGAGTCGGGCACGGCGTACGACCTCGACAGCGGCCACAAGTTGTACGACAAGAAGAAGTACGGTGCGGCCTGCTTCCCGACGGCGTTCGCCGGCGGCACGAACAGGCTGATCGAGGTGGCGTCCTGCGCCGCCGGCGGCAGCGCCGAGCACGACGAGATCTCGCAGCTCGACCCGGCCACCGGCCGCGTCGAGTGGACGCGGCCGATCAAGAAGGGCTGGACGATCGAGCGGACCTACTCCGTCGACCCGCTCGTGGTCTACCTGACCAACGAGGAGAAGAAGGCCTGGAACATCTCGGTGATGGACGGCAAGGGCACGTTCCGTTCCGAGGTGAAGGTGAACGAGAAGTTCGCGCCCCAGTGCGGCCTGGCGATCCTCGCCCGTGACCTCCAGGGCTGCCAGGGCGTGGCCGTCGACGCGAACACCCTCTACCTGCCGACGGACGTGAGCGGCGGCGGCAACGAGATCGTCGCGATCAGTCTCACCGACGGCACGGCGAAGTGGCGTACGAAGTCCCCGACGGACGAGTCGATGTACCCGGTCGAGGTCGAGGGCGGCAAACTCGTCGCGTACGTTCGGCCGTCGTACGACGCGGGCGGCCAGGTCGTGTCGATCCCGACCACGGGCTCCGCCCACCCCGCCGCCAAGCTGCTGCAGAACCCGCAGCACACCGCCGACATCGAGGGCGGCTTCTACGACGGCGCCGTCGACTGGGCCGACGGCCGCTTCTACCTCTCCGCCACGCGGCTGACCGGCAGCGACGACGCGAAGGAGAAGCTGATGATGGCCTTCGGCAACTGAGCGGGGCCCGTCCCGTGCCGTCCAGCAGTCCACGCCGTCCCCAGCCGTCTCACGCGCCGTCCCCAGCCGTCTCACGCGCCGTCTCCCGAGGTACCGCCGTCATGACCCAGCCGCCCCCACCCCCGCCCAACCAGCCTCCGCAGCAGCCCGGTTTCGGCGCACCCCAGCCCCAGCCGGGTTACGGCTATCCGCAGCAGCCCCCGAACCCGTACGCCCAGCAGCCCGCTTACGGCTACCCGAACCAGCCGCCCCAGCCCGGCTACGGCTACCACGGCGGCCAACCGGGCGGCCCCGCTCCCGGCCCCGGCCGGAACAACGCCACGCTGCTCATCGTCGTCGCCGCGGTCGCCGCCATCGCGCTGATCGTCGGCGGCGGCATCTGGTACGCCAAGTCCTCCGACGGCGGCGACGGCAAGAAGGACGACACGGCGAACTCCGGCGGCGGGCAGAACGCGAGCGGTGGCAAGAACGGCAAGGGCACCGAGAAGGTGCCCGCGGACACCGCCTCCAAGGTCCTCTTCCAGGTCCCGCTGCCCACGGTGAAGGACACCACCGTCACCGCCGGTTCCTGGCTCACCGACAAGGTGTACGCGAAGAGCGGCGTCGCCGGGATCACCGGCTACGACCCCGACTCGGGCGCCAGACTGTGGACGGTCCCGCTCTCCGGCCCGGTCTGCCGCGCCAGCGAGCACGCCAGTGCGGACGGCAGGACCGCGGTCGTCTTCCAGCCGAAGATGCCCGCGAAGGGCTCCACGGCCGGCTGCACCCAGGTCGCCGCGATCGACCTGAACGCCGGGAAGAAGCTGTGGACCAAGACGATCAAGTCCGGTGATGTCCCGGTCAACTTCGACAATGTGACGGTCGCTCAGCAGACGGTCGCGGTCGGCGGCAGCAGCGGCGGCGCCGCCTTGGACCTCGCCTCCGGCAGGATCCGCTGGCAGCCGAAGCCGGCCGACAGCTGCTACGACGCCGGCTACGGCGGCGGCGCCAAGCTGGTCGCGGTCCGCAGGTGCGGCAGCGGCGACACCGGGCAGCTGCACATCCAGACCCTCGACCCGGTCTCCGGCAAGGTGCTCTCCGAGTACAAGATGACGCCGGGCATCGACTACGCGAGCGTCGTGTCGACCGACCCGCTGGTGGTGGCCGCCGACGTCAACGACAGCGCCGGCGACGGCAGCGGCTTCTCGGACGTCTTCTCCATCGACGGCAGGGGCGCCCTGCGCACCCGTATCTCCACGCCGGGCAGCTCCTACGCGGCCCGCTGCGACGGCATCTACGAGCTGGAGAAGTGCACGGGAGTGGTGGTCGGCAACGACAGGCTGTACCTGGCGACCGAGGAGCACGACGGCGACGGGGACTACACGAAGACCAACGAGATCGTCGCCTTCGACCTGGCCACCGGCAAGCAGACCGGCCAGCGCGCCGACGCCGGGGACAACTACACGATCACGCCCCTGCGCATGGACGGTCCCCATGTGATCGCATACAAGAACGCGCCGTACGACAAGGGTGCTCAGGTCGTCAGCATCGACGGCGGCTCCTTCAAGGAGACCAAGCTGCTGGAGAACCCGGCGACCACGGCGGTCAAGGCGGTGGAGACCGCCATGTCACCGGAGTACGCGGAGGTCCGCTACTCCCAGGGGCACCTCTACCTGTCCGCCGGGTACGCCCATACCGCCGGTTCGTCGTCGTCGGCCAAGGAGTACCTGGTCACCGCCTTCGGCGCGGGTGGCTGATACGCGCTCTCCCTCCACGAATAAGAGAAAACCCAGAGATTCCTCCGATCCGGGGCACTTCTCATCAGTAGGGGCAGCGCAACGTCGAACAAGCGTGTAGCTTCCGGGGGCATGAAGGACGAGGTGCCGGGGGGCCCTCTGTCCATGCGGACCAGTGGGCATCCATAGTGGGGCATCCATTGGGGGGACTGGGGGGTTGCTCTATGGGAGTGCGGCTCATGGTGGTCGACGACCACCGGTTGCTCGCGGAGGCGCTGGCCTCGGCGCTGAAACTGCGCGGCCACCGGGTGCTGGCGGCGGCGGCGCCGGCCGCGGGCGCGGCCGAGCTGGTGATCACGCGCGCGCCCGAGGTGTGCCTGCTGGGTACGGCGGCACCGGCCGAGCCGGGGATCTTCGACCCGGTGGTGCGGATCAAGAAGGAGCGGCCGCAGGTCGCGGTGCTGGTGCTGGGCCCGGTGCCGTCCCCGCGGGGCATCGCGGCGGCCTTCGCCGCGGGCGCCTCCGGGTACGTACGGCACGACGAGCGGATAGAGGGCGTCGAGCGGGCGATCATGAAGGCGCGGGCCGGGGAGGCCGCCGTGGCACCCGCCCTCCTCCAGGGCGCCTTCGCCGAACTCCTCAACCCGGCCGCCCAGCCCGACGACGAGGGCCAGCGCCTCCTCCAGATGCTCACCCCGAGGGAGGTCGAGGTCCTGGTCCGCGTCGCCGACGGCGAGGACACCCGCCTGATCGCGGCAGGCATGGGCATCGCCCCGAGCACGGCCCGCACCCATGTACAGAGGGTGCTGATGAAGCTGGGGGTGGGGTCGAGGCTGGAAGCGGCTGCGCTGGCGGCACGCACAGGGCTACTGGACCGAGCGGGACCTCTGAACGGCGGCACAGAAGCGCCCCTTTAGGGGCGCGGGGAACTGCGCGACCAGCCCCCACGCACCCGCAGACAATGCACGACCTACGCCGCCTCCTTCTCTCCTTCCACCGGAGGAACCGGCGGCGGGGTGGGCCGGAGCCACAGCCACACCACAAAGAACACCCCCAGCAACAGCATCCCGATCCCCGTCCACAGGTTGATGTTGATCCCCTGCGCCTTGTCGATCTCGGCCTGCGAGTCCGTGATCCCGGTGATCGTGACGATGATCCCGTACAGCACGAACAACCCGCCGATGATCCGCCGCAGGTCGAAGATCCGCGCGGCGGTCGCGGACTTGCCCTCCAGCTCGGTGACTTCCCGCTGGACGTCCTGCTCGGAGTAGTGGAACCCGGAGTGCCCGGAGTCGTCGGTCATGGTCTCTCCATTCTGCAGCGAACAGCGACGGCGATCAGAACGAGAACGGCACGTAGCAGAGGGCGGCCAGGATCACCGCACCCCAGCCCAGCAGCGCCGGCCGGCGGTACCAGGCGTCGTCGCCCGCGGCGGGCGCCTCGGCCATGCCGGGGGAGCGCGTGCCGTAGACGAGGCCCGCGAGCTCCGCCTCCGGCTTGGGCGCGGTGAACAGGGACACGATCACCATCACCACCGCGCCGGCCACGAAGCCGGCGATCGCGGAGACGAAGTTGGCGCCCTGGTCGGTGGGGATGCCGATGATGCCCTTCTTGTAGAGGACGAAGTAGTTGACCATCGCGGTCACGGTGCCCGCGAGCAGCCCCCAGAAGCCGGATTTCGCCGAGGCCCGCTTCCAGAACATGCCGACGATGAAGACGACGAACATCGGCACGTTGAAGAAGGAGAACAGCGTCTGGAGGTAGCTCATGATGTTCGAGAACGACGACGCCAGGAACGCCGTACCGATGGACGCGCAGACGCCGATCGCCGTGATGAGGCGTCCGAAGCGCACGTAGTAGCCGTCCTCGCGGCCCCGGACCACGTACTTCGCCCAGATGTCCGTCGTGAACACGGTGTTGAAGGACGACACGTTGGCCGCCATGCCGGCCATGAAGGCGGCCAGCAGCCCGGTGACCGCGATGCCGAGCACGCCGTTGGGCAGCAGCTGTGACATCAGGTACGGGATCGCGTCGTTGTACTGCAGGTCCGAGCCGGGCCTGCCGATGCCCGGCACCAGTGCGGCGGCGACCAGGCCCGGGATCATCACCAGGAAGACGATGAAGATCTTCGGGTAGGCGGCGATCAGCGGCGTGCGCTGGGCGGCGGAGAGGTTCTTCGCCGACAGGGCGCGCTGCACCTCGGCGAAGTTCGTCGTCCAGTAGCCGAAGGAGAGCACGAAGCCGAGGCCGACGACGATGGTCAGCCAGTTCGCGCCGAGCGGGTTGGCGGAGCCGATGCCGGTGCCGCCCCAGGCGGTCGTGAAGTTGCGGCCGTGGGTGGCGGTGAGCTTGTCGACCAGGCCGTCCCAGCCGCCGACCTTCTTCAGGCCGAGCACGGACAGCGGGATGAGGGCGGCCAGGATCACGAAGAACTGCAGCACCTCGTTGTAGATGGCGGAGGAGAGACCGCCGAGGGTGATGTACGCCAGCACGAACGCGCCGGCGACCACGATCGCCACCCACTGCGGCCAGCCGAGCAGCGCCTCCACGACGATCGCCAGGGCGTACAGGTTCACACCGGCGATCAGAATGGCCGCGAAGGCGAACAGGATCGCACTCAGCAGGTGCGCGGCTCTGTCGAAGCGGAGCAGCAGCATCTCGGGGACCGAGCGGACCTTGCTGCCGTAGTAGAAGGGCATCATCACCAGGCCCAGGAAGACCATGGCCGGAATGGCGCCGATCCAGTACCAGTGCACGGTGTACGCGCCGTACTGCGCGCTGTTCGCGGCCATGCCGAGGATCTCGGTCGCGGCCAGGTTCGCCGAGATGAAGGCGAGACCGGTGATCCAGGCGGGCAGCGACCGCCCGGAGAGGAAGAAGTCGAGGGTCGTCTTCACCGAGCGGCGGGCCGCGAAGCCGATGCCCAGGACGACGACGAAGTAGATCGCGAGGATCGTGTAGTCCAGGCCGTTGGTGGGGAGCCGCAGCCCCGCCGCGAGGTCCCTTGTGAGGTCCGTGGTGAGGTCCGTCGCGAGGTGTGTGGGGGATACGGGGGCATCTGTGGGGTTCTGCACCCGGTAATTCAACACTTTCGTTGTCTCACCTTGATTGATTGCGATGTTGACTGGGGTGGTGAGTTGTGTTTTGGTGTGTTCGGTTCTGTTTGATGGTTGGCTGGCTCGATCAATGGGAGTCCGCAGTGAAGAAGACCTCGACCCGGCTGGCCGACGGTCGCGAACTCATCTACTACGACCTGCGCGACGACACCGTGCGGGACGCGGTGGACCGCCGTCCGCTGGAGCGGACGCACACCACCTCCGAGATCCGGAGGGATCCGCTCCTCGGCGACCAGGTGGCCATCGCCTCGCACCGGCAGGGCCGCACCTACCACCCGCCGGCCGACCAGTGCCCGCTGTGCCCGACCAAGGGCGACCGGCTGAGCGAGATCCCGGACTCGTCGTACGACGTCGTTGTCTTCGAGAACCGGTTCCCCTCGCTGGCCGGCGACTCCGGGCGCTGCGAGGTGGTCTGCTTCACCTCGGACCACGACGCGTCCTTCGCGAGCCTCACCGAGGAGCAGGCGGGCCTGGTCCTGGACGCGTGGACCGACCGGACCTCGGAGCTGTCGCATCTCCCCTCCGTCGAGCAGGTGTTCTGCTTCGAGAACCGGGGCGAGGAGATCGGCGTGACGCTCGGTCACCCGCACGGCCAGATCTACGCCTACCCCTTCACCACCCCGCGCACCGCCCTGATGCTGCGCTCACTCGCGACCCACAAGGAGGCCACCGGCGGGGAGAACCTCTTCGACGCCGTGCTCGCGCGTGAACTCGCCGACGAGCGGGTCGTCCTTGAGAGTGAACACTGGGTCGCCTTCGTGCCGTACGCGGCACACTGGCCCTACGAGGTCCACCTGTACCCGAAGCGCCGCGTCCCCGACCTGCTCGGGCTCGACGAGGCGGCACGCTCAGAGTTCCCCCAGGTTTATCTGGAACTCTTGAGGCGCTTCGACCGTATCTTCGGTGAGGGTGAGCCTCCCACGCCCTACATCGCCGCCTGGCATCAGGCGCCGTTCGGGACGCTGGAGGAGTTCGAGGGTGTCACGCGCGACGACTTCGCGCTGCACCTGGAGCTTTTCACCATCCGCCGAACGTCCGGCAAGCTGAAGTTTCTCGCGGGTTCCGAGTCAGGCATGAGCGTGTTCATCAACGACGTGCCGCCGGAGCGCGCGGCCGAGCGACTGCGAGAGGTAGCGAGTTGATGAAGTACCTGGTGACGGGCGGGGCGGGTTACGTCGGCAGCGTGGTCGCCCAGCACCTGCTGGAGGCGGGCCACGAGGTCACCGTCCTCGACAACCTCTCCACGGGATTCCGCGAGGGCGTCCCCGCGGGCGCCGCCTTCGTCGAGGGCGACATCCGCGACGCCGCCAAGTGGCTGGACTCCTCCTACGAGGCGGTGCTGCACTTCGCCGCGTTCTCCCAGGTCGGCGAGTCGGTCGTGAAGCCCGAGAAGTACTGGGACAACAACGTCGGCGGCACCATGGCGCTGCTCGGCGCGATGCGCGAGGCCGGCGTCCGCAAGCTCGTCTTCTCCTCCACGGCGGCCACCTACGGCGAGCCGGAGCAGGTCCCGATCGTCGAGACCGCCCCGACCCAGCCGACCAACCCGTACGGCGCCACCAAGCTCGCCGTCGACCACATGATCACCGGCGAGGCCGCCGCGCACGGCCTGGGCGCGGTCTCCCTGCGCTACTTCAACGTGACCGGGGCGTACGGCGCGCAGGGCGAGCGTCACAACCCCGAGTCGCACCTGATCCCGCTGGTCCTCCAGGTCGCCCAGGGCAGGCGCGAGGCCATCTCCGTCTTCGGCGACGACTACCCGACGCCCGACGGCACCTGCATCCGCGACTACATCCACGTCGCCGACCTGGCCGACGCCCACCTGCTGGCCCTGACGGCCGCGCAGCCCGGCGAGCACCTGATCTGCAACCTCGGCAACGGCGAGGGCTTCTCGGTCCGCGAGGTCATCGAGACGGTCCGGCAGGTCACCGGCCACCCGATCCCCGAGGTCGTGGCCCCGCGCCGGGGCGGCGACCCGGCCGTCCTGGTCGCCTCGGCGGCCACCGCCCGCGAGAAGCTGGGCTGGAACCCGACCCGCGCGGACCTCGCGGGGATCGTCGCGGACGCCTGGGAGTTCGCGCAGCACATCTCAAGGGAGCAGTAAGTGGGGGCAGCACAGCAGGTCGCAGGCGCCTTCGAGGAGCTGTACGGGACGGCTCCCGACGGCGTCTGGGCGGCGCCGGGCCGGGTCAACCTGATCGGCGAGCACACCGACTACAACGACGGCTTCGTGATGCCGTTCGCGCTGCCGCACGTGGCGACGGCCGCCGTCGCCCGCCGTGCCGACGGCGTGCTGCGGCTGCACTCCTCGGACGTCGAGGGCGGGGTCGTCGAGCTCTCCCTGGACGCCCTGGAACCCGGCACCGACCAGGAGTGGACGGCGTACCCGGCGGGCGTGGTCTGGGCGCTGCGCGAGGCCGGCCACCCGGTCACCGGCGCCGACGTCCACCTCGCCTCCACCGTGCCGACCGGCGCCGGCCTGTCCTCCTCCGCGGCCCTGGAGGTGGTGATCGCCCTCGCGCTCAACGACCTCTACGAACTGGGCCTGCAGCGCTGGCAGCTGGCCCGCCTGTGCCAGCGCGCGGAGAACGTCTACGTCGGGGCGCCGACCGGCATCATGGACCAGACGGCGTCCGCCTGCTGCGAGGCCGGCCACGCGCTGTTCCTGGACACCCGCGACCTCTCGCAGAAGCAGATCCCCTTCGACCTCGCGGCCGAGGGCATGCGCCTGCTGGTCGTCGACACCCAGGTCAAGCACGCGCACAGCGGCGGCGAGTACGGCAAGCGCCGGGCCGGCTGCGAGAAGGGCGCGGCCCTGCTCGGCGTGGACGCGCTGCGGGACATCGCCTACGCCGACCTCGACGCGTCGCTCGAACGCCTCGGCGACGAGGAGGAGGTGCGGCGCCTGGTCCGCCACGTCGTCACCGAGGACCACCGCGTCGAGCGCGTCGGCGCCCTCCTGGAGGCGGGCGACACCCGCGCGATCGGGCCCGTCCTCACCGAGGGCCACGCCTCGCTGCGCGACGACTTCCAGGTCTCCTGCCCCGAGCTGGACCTGGTCGTGGAGGCGGCGAACTCGGCCGGTGCCCTGGGCGCCCGGATGACCGGCGGCGGCTTCGGCGGCTCGGCGATCGTCCTCGCCGAGGCGGCCGACGTCGACACGATCACCAAGGCGGTCGAGGAGGCCTTCGCGGCGGCCGGCTTCAAGGCCCCGCGGGTGTTCGAGGCGGTGCCGTCGGCCGGCGCCCGCCAGGAGAGCTGAGGCTCAGGCCAGCCGCTTCGTCAGGGTGTACTCCGTGATCCCCGGCGGATAGTCGGGGATCACGCACACCACCTCGTACCCCTGCTTCCGGTAGAACTCCGGGGCCTGGAAGTCCCAGGTCTCCAGGCGGGCGGCGGTGCAGGCGCGGTCCGCGCGGGCGATGCGCTCGGCCTCCGCGAGCAGGCTGCCGCCGAGACCGGTGCCGCGATGGCGGGCGTCCACCCAGAGGTAGGTGACGTGCAGCCAGGACGCCCAGCTGTGCCCGACCAGACCACCGGCCAGGTCGCCCGAACCCTTGTCCATCGCCCAGAGGTGCAGCGGTACTTCGCGTTCGGCCGGGGTGCCGCGCAGGGCCGCCAGGACGGGAGAGGCCGCCGTGTTGGTGGCCAGCAGCCGCGCGCGGAGCAGATCGCGTCGTTCCTTGTCGACTTCCGCCTCAATACGAAACATGCGGCACACCATAAACGCGTCGGCCGGGCAGTTCTGCAAATTGCCTTCCGCTCCCGGCGACCGCCCGTACTCTGATGAGCAGTACCGGTGGGGGCCGGTACTGATCAGGGGGCGAGACAAGTCGGATACGACGCCCGCGGTGGGGGTAGCAGTTCAGGCACGGCGGCGGCCGTGCGGTTCCGTCCCTCCGCGGGTGTCGTGTCCGCATGGTTTGTCGTTCTCCGGACCTTGGGGTATCCCCTGCTCGTGAAGAGCACTGGGGAAGGGGGTTTCGTGGTTCGTATCCGAGTTCTGGTCGTCGACGACCACCGCATCTTCGCCGAGTCGCTGGCCGCCGCACTGGCCGCCGAGCCCGACGTCGACGTGTCCGCGGCCGGCAGCGGTCCGGCCGCGCTGCGCTGCCTGGAGCGCGCGGTCGCCGAGGGTCGCCGCTACGACGTGCTGCTCGTCGACGCCGACCTGGGCGGTCAACTGCCGGGCGGCCGGGCGGCCGTGCCGGTGCAGGAGGCCAACGAGGAGGGGCTGGTCGACGGCATATCGCTGGTCGTCGGCGTCCGCTCGGCCCAGCCTGCCGTCCGGGTCGTCGTCCTCGCCGAGAAGGACGACCCGCGGCGCGCGGCCCTGGCCCTGCAGGCCGGTGCCTCCGGCTGGGTCGCCAAGGACTGCTCGCTGTCCCGGCTGCTGAACGTCATCCGGGGCGTGCTGCGCGACGAGACGCATCTGCCGCCCGCCCTGCTGACCGGGGTGCTGCGGGAGCTGACGGCCGCGCGCAAACACCGCACCGAGAGCGAGCGGCTCGTGGAGTCCCTCACGCCGA
Source organism: Streptomyces hyaluromycini (assembly GCF_002217755.1). GTDB lineage: Bacteria > Actinomycetota > Actinomycetes > Streptomycetales > Streptomycetaceae > Streptomyces > Streptomyces hyaluromycini. The sequence continues at coordinate 708,334 of NZ_BCFL01000019.1, forward strand.
GGGAGCGGGAAGTGCTCCGGTGCATGGTGGCGGGCCTGGGGCGCAAGGCCGTCGCCGAGCGCCTCTTCCTGTCCCCGCACACCGTCCGCACCCATATGCAGAACGTCCTCGGCAAACTGGGCGTCCACTCCACCCTGGCCGCGGTGGCGCTGGCGCGCAGGGCCGGGGTGGGGCCGGTGGATCTGGGGCCTGCCGGGCGGATCATGCCGGAGGAGAGCAGCAGCGCCTGACCGGGGCTGAGCGCTCCGCTGGAAGTGCCGCACTACGCCGTCTGTCGACTGCGGCGCCGTCGTGGCTGGTCGCGGCCACGCGGCGGAGCCGCATATTGAAACGGTCCCGCGCCCCTTACGGGGCGCTGCCGAACGGACCTGCCTAGCCCGGGATGTTGTCGAACGGGGCGGTCAACTGGCGTAGCAGGCTGGCGAGTTCGGATCGCTGGGCGGGGGAGAGCTCGCCGAGGATGGCTCGCTCCTGGTCGAGGAGGCCGGCCAGGGCCTGGTCCGCGCGGTCCTGGCCCTCGGTGGTCAGGCGTACCAGCACGCCCCGCCGGTCGCTGGGGTCCGGCAGCCGTTCCACCAGGCTCTTCTTGGCCAGCCGGTCGATCCGGTTGGTCATCGTCCCCGAGGTGACCAGGGTCTGCGTCAGCAGCTGTCCCGGGGAGAGCTGGTACGGCGTGCCCGCGCGCCTCAGCGCGGTCAGCACGTCGAACTCCCAGGGCTCCAGGCTGTGCTCGGCGAAGGCCAGCCGACGTGCCCGGTCCAGGTGCCGCGCCAGCCGGCTCACCCGGCTGAGCACCTCCAGCGGTTCCACGTCGAGGTCCGGGCGCTCCCGGCGCCACGCAGCGACCAGCCGATCGACCTCGTCCTCCATGGCGATCAGTGTAGTGGTTGTGTCGACATGAAGTCTCTTGATATCAAGTCTCTTGACATCAAGAGATCTTCCCGGGGAGAGTGATGAGCATGACGACGCCCTCCTGGGACCCCGCCCAGTACCTCCGCCACGCCGGCCACCGCGCCCGCCCCTTCGCCGACCTCCTCGCCTGCATCCCCGACCTCCCCGGCGAACCCCCGGCCGTCGCCGACCTCGGCTGCGGACCCGGCAACGTGACCGCCGTCCTCGCCGACCGCTGGCCCACCGCCCGCATCACCGGCTACGACAACTCCACCGCGATGCTCGACAAGGCCCAGGTCGACCACGCCGGGCCCACCCCCGGCGGCGGCCGCCTCGACTTCGCCCACGCAGACCTGCGCACCTGGGCGCCCGAACGGCCGTACGACCTGATCGTGTCGAACGCGGCGCTCCACTGGGTCCCCGGCCACCTCGACCGCTTCGCCGGCTGGCTGGACGCGCTCGTTCCCGGCGGCAGCCTCGCCTTCCAGGTGCCGAACAACATCGACGCGCCCCTGCACGCCCTGATGCGCGAGCTCGCCGCCACGCCCCGCTGGAAGGCCCGGCTCGCCGACGTCCTGCGCCACGAGGACTCCGTCCACCCGCCCGTCGCCTACCTCGACCGGCTCGCCCGCCTCGGCTGCGCCACCGACGTCTGGGAGACCACCTACCTGCACGTCCTGGAGGGCGAGGACCCCGTCCTGGACTGGGTCAAGGGCACCGGGCTGCGCCCCGCCCTCACCGCCCTCGGCGACGACCCCGAGGCCCGGGACGCCTTCGTCGCCGAGTACCGCGACCTGCTGCGGGAGGCCTACCCGAGCGCCCCGTACGGCACGGTCCTGCCGTTCCGCCGGCTGTTCGCCGTCGCCCGCAAGGAGGGCTGATGCTCGCCGCCGTCGACCACGTCCAGCTCGCCGCCCCGCCCGGCTCGGAGGACGCGCTGCGGGCGTACTACGGGGACGCTCTCGGCATGACCGAGGTGGCCAAGCCGCCGGTGCTCGCGGCGCGCGGCGGCTGCTGGTTCGAGGCCGGCGCGGTCCGGCTCCACCTGGGCGTCGAACAGGCCCCCGCCGGAGGCGGAGAATGTCACTTCAGGCCGGCGAAGAAGGCCCACCCCGGCCTGCGGGTCACCGGCATCGACGCGTACGCCGCCCGGCTGGCCGCCCACGGCGCCGCCGTCACCTGGGACGACGACCTCCCCGGCCACCGCCGCTTCTACTCCGAGGACCCCGTCGGCAACCGGCTGGAGTTCCTGGAGCCCGTCACGGCGTGAGGCGGCGCTGGAGACGGCGTGTGAGGCGGCGTGTGAGGCGGCGTGTGAGGCGGTCCTACGCCTTGCGGCGCCCTATCAGGTGCGGCTTCTGCTCCAGGCCGTCCAGACCGTGCCAGGACAGGTTCACCAGGTGGGCGGCGACCTCCGCCTTCTTCGGGCGGCGCACGTCCAGCCACCACTGGCCGGTCAGCGCGACCATGCCCACCAGCGCCTGCGCGTACAGCGGGGCCAGCTTGGGATCGAAGCCGCGGGACTTGAACTCGCGGCCCAGGATGTCCTCCACCTGGGTGGCGATGTCCGAGATGAGGGACGCGAAGGAACCGGTCGACTGGGGGATGGGGGAGTCCCGGACCAGGATCCGGAAGCCGTCCGTGTACTCCTCGATGTAGTCGAGGAGGGCGAACGCGGCCTGCTCCAGCAGCTCCCGCGGATGACCGGCGGTGAGGGAACTGGTCACCATGTCCAGCAACCGCCGCATCTCCCGGTCGACCACCACCGCGTACAGCCCCTCCTTGCCGCCGAAGTGCTCGTAGACCACCGGCTTGGAGACCCCGGCCTTCGCCGCGATCTCCTCCACCGAGGTGCCCTCGAAACCCTTCGCCGCGAAGAGGGTGCGACCGATCTCCAACAGCTGCTGGCGACGCTCCGCCCCGGTCATACGGGTACGACGCGCCCGCCGCTGCTTTTCGGGACTGGGGGTGCTGGAGTCGGTCGCCACGGCGTCAATCATGCCGCCTTCGCAGCCTCCGCCCCCTGTCGGGAGCCGCCTTCCCCGGTGTCACGGCGCGAATCGATACGTGAGCGTGACGGCCAGCGCACGTCGTACGCCCACCCCAGCTGCTCGCACCAGCGGATGATCCGCGCCGACGAGTCCAGCTGCCCGCGCTCCACCCCGTGCCGCGCCGAGGTCGGGTCGGCGTGGTGCAGGTTGTGCCAGGACTCGCCGCAGGACAGCACCGCCAGCCACCAGACGTTGCCCGAACGGTCACGCGACTTGAACGGCCGCTTGCCGACCGCGTGGCAGATCGAGTTGATCGACCACGTCACATGATGGAGCAGGGCCACCCGCACGAGTGAACCCCAGAAGAACGCGGTGAACGCGCCCCACCAGGACATCGTCACCAGACCGCCGATCAGCGGCGGCAGCGCCAGCGACAGCACCGTCCAGTAGATGAACTGCCGGGAGATCGCCCGGATCGCCGGGTCCTTGATCAGATCCGGCGCGTACTTCTCCTGCGGAGTCCGCTCCTCGTCGAACATCCAGGCGATGTGTGCCCACCACAGGCCCTTGATCAGCGCCGGCACGGTCTCGCCGTACCGCCACGGGGAATGCGGGTCGCCCTCCGCGTCGGAGAACTTGTGGTGCTTGCGGTGGTCGGCCACCCAGCGCACCAGGGGCCCCTCCACCGCCAGCGACCCCGCGATCGCCAGCGCGATCCTGAGCGGCCGTTTCGCCTTGAAGGAACCGTGGGTGAAGTAACGGTGGTAGCCGATCGTCACGCCGTGACAGCCCAGATAGTAGAAGAACACCATCAGGCCAAGGTCGAGCCAGCTCACGCCCCACCCCCACGCCAGCGGCACCGCAGCCAACAGCGCGAGGAACGGCACCACGATGAACAGCAACAGGGTGATCTGCTCCAGCGAACCCTTCCGCTCGCCCCCGAGGGTGGCGGACGGGAGCGCGGTGTCGGCCGCCTTCCGGGGGTCTTCGATCACATTGGAACTAGACGAGGTCATGCGCGTCCCCTGTGGGGTCGAGGGTTGAGAGAGACGCCGATCCGCGGCGACCGCGCGGGACGATAGAGGTGCTTCCCTACGGTTCCGTAACCTACGGCGACGTAAGTATGGCAGTGAGGCGTCTCGCGGCAAGAGCCCCAGAACCTGCGCGTCCTCATGGACACCTATCCTTGAAGTCGGTCGGACAGCGCGGTCCGCTCTGTTTCCTTCCCTGATGTCCGGCCCGTATGCGGCCAGGCCCCGCCTGCCGCCCGGCCGACTGACGGGTTCCCTCCAGACGAGCTTCAACACTGCAAGGAGCCGCACCTGTGAGCAGTGCCGACGACCAGACCACCACGACCACCAGTGAGCTGCGCGCCGACATCCGCCGGCTGGGTGACCTCCTCGGCGAGACCCTCGTCCGCCAGGAGGGCCCCGAGCTGCTGGAACTCGTCGAGAAGGTCCGCCGCCTCACCCGCGAGGACGGCGAGGCCGCCGCCGACCTGCTGCGGGGCACCGAACTGGAGACCGCAGCCAAGCTGGTCCGCGCCTTCTCCACCTACTTCCATCTTGCCAACGTCACCGAGCAGGTGCACCGCGGCCGCGAGCTGCGCGCCCGCCGCGCCGCCGAGGGCGGCCTCCTGGCCCGCACCGCCGACCGGCTCAAGGACGCCGACCCCGAGCACCTGCGCCAGACCGTGCAGAACCTCAACGTCCGCCCGGTGTTCACGGCACACCCCACCGAGGCCGCACGCCGTTCGGTCCTCAACAAGCTCCGGCGCATCGCCGCGCTCCTGGACACGCCGGTCATCGAGTCCGACCGCCGCCGCACCGACATCCGCCTCGCCGAGAACATCGACCTGGTGTGGCAGACGGACGAGCTCCGCGTCGTACGCCCGGAGCCCGCCGACGAGGCCCGCAACGCCGTCTACTACCTGGACGAACTGCACGCCGACGCGGTCGGAGACGTCCTGGAGGACCTGACGGCGGAGCTGGAGCGGGTCGGGGTGAAGCTGCCCGACGACACCCGGCCGCTCACCTTCGGCACCTGGATCGGCGGCGACCGCGACGGCAACCCCAACGTCACCCCCCAGGTCACCTGGGACGTCCTCATCCTCCAGCACGAGCACGGCATCAACGACGCCCTGGAGATGATCGACGAACTCCGCGGCTTCCTCTCCAACTCCATCCGCTACACCGGCGCCACCGAGGAACTCCTGGAGTCCCTGCAGGCCGACCTGGAGCTGCTGCCCGAGATCAGCCCCCGCTACAAGCGCCTCAACGCCGAGGAGCCCTACCGCCTCAAGGCGACCTGCATCCGGCAGAAGCTGACCAACACCAAGCAGCGCCTGGCCACCGGCACCCCGCACGAGATGGGCCGCGACTACCTCGGCACCGCCGAACTCCTCGGCGACCTGCGCCTGATCCAGGCCTCCCTGCGCGAACACCGCGGCGGCCTGTTCGCCGACGGCCGCCTGGCCCGCACGATCCGCACCCTCGCCGCGTTCGGCCTCCAGCTCGCCACCATGGACGTCCGCGAACACGCCGACGCCCACCACCACGCCCTCGGCCAGCTCTTCGACCGCCTCGGCGAGGAGTCCTGGCGCTACGCCGACATGCCCCGCGAGTACCGCGCCAAGCTCCTCGCCAAGGAGCTCAGGTCGAGAAGGCCGCTCGCCCCGACCCCGGCACCCGTCGACGCGGCCGGCGCCAAGACCCTCGGCGTCTTCGAGACCGTGAAGAAGGCCCTGGAGATCTTCGGCCCCGAGGTCGTCGAGTCCTACATCATCTCCATGTGCCAGGGCGCCGACGACGTCTTCGCCGCCGCGGTCCTCGCCCGCGAGGCGGGCCTGGTCGACCTGCACGCCGGCTGGGCGAAGGTCGGCATCGTGCCGCTCCTGGAGACCACCGACGAGCTCAAGGCCGCCGACACCATCCTGGAGGACATGCTCTCCGACCCGTCGTACCGCCGCCTGGTGGCACTGCGCGGAGACGTCCAGGAGGTCATGCTCGGCTACTCCGACTCCTCCAAGTTCGGCGGCATCACCACCTCCCAGTGGGAGATCCACCGCGCCCAGCGCCGGCTGCGCGACGTCGCCCACCGCTACGGCGTCCGGCTGCGTCTCTTCCACGGCCGCGGCGGCACCGTCGGCCGCGGCGGCGGCCCCTCCCACGACGCGATCCTCGCCCAGCCCTGGGGCACCCTGGAGGGCGAGATCAAGGTGACCGAGCAGGGCGAGGTCATCTCCGACAAGTACCTGATCCCCTCCCTGGCCAGGGAGAACCTGGAACTGACGGTCGCGGCCACCCTCCAGGCCTCCGCCCTGCACACGGCGCCCCGCCAGTCGGGGGAGGCCCTGGCCCGCTGGGACGCCGCCATGGACGTCGTCTCCGACGCCGCCCACGCGGCCTACCGCCGCCTGGTGGAGGACCCCGACCTGCCGACGTACTTCCTCGCGTCGACGCCGGTGGACCAGCTCGCCGACCTGCACCTGGGCTCCCGGCCCTCCCGCCGCCCCGGCTCCGGTGTCTCGCTCGACGGCCTGCGCGCCATCCCCTGGGTGTTCGGCTGGACCCAGTCCCGGCAGATCGTCCCCGGCTGGTTCGGCGTCGGCTCCGGCCTGAAGGCGCTGCGCGAGGCCGGTCTGGACACCGTCCTGGACGAGATGCACGAACAGTGGCACTTCTTCCGCAACTTCGTCTCCAACGTCGAGATGACCCTCGCCAAGACGGACCTGCGGATCGCCCAGCACTACGTCGACACGCTCGTCCCCGACGAGCTCAAGCACGTCTTCGACACCATTCGCGAAGAGCACGAACTGACGGTCGCCGAGGTCCTGAAGATCACCGGTGAGACCGAACTGCTGGACGCCACCCCGGTCCTCAAGCAGACCTTCACCATCCGCGACGCCTACCTGGACCCGATCTCCTACCTCCAGGTCACCCTCCTCAAGCGCCAGCGCGACGCGGCGGCAGCGGGAGAACCGGCCGACCCGCTGCTCGCCCGCGCCCTGCTTCTCACGGTCAACGGCGTGGCGGCCGGCCTGCGCAACACCGGCTGACGGCTCCCGGACACGGCGGTGCCCCCGGGGTCGTACACCCCGGGGGCATCCGTCGTCTCACGGTCGTCTCACTGCAACGCGCCGAACGCCGCCGTCAGCAGCGCGATCCCCGAACCCCCCAGCAGCCACGCCACCCGCGTCAGCCGCAGGCCCCCGGCCACCACCACCGACGCCAGCAGCAGCGCGCCGCCGAGCGGCACCCAGGCGTACAGGATCCCGGCGGGACCGGACCGGACCACGTCCTCGGTGCCGGGCTTCACGATCACGTCGTACGTCTGCCCCTTGCGCACCGCGACCGACTTGCCGATGACCACGCTCGCGCGCTTGGCCGCACCGGCCGAGACGGGCGTGAACGGCCCCGTGCAGGTGTCGTCACCGCACGCCGTCACCTTGACGGTGCCCTGCTCCTTGCCCTTCGTCAGCATCACGTCCTGCGCGGTGCCCCAGGACCCCCACACCCCGGCGACCAGGATCAGCACGGCGACCGCGCCCATCGACACGACACGCAGCGCGTTGACCGAGGCCGTACGGGAGGAAGCGGCAGAGGCAGCAGGCATGGCCGGGATCATTGGCCATGTCCCTACGGCCGGTCAACTGCCGTGGGGGACAAGTCAGGAGTTGTACGTGCTTTGCGCCCGCTCCAGCCCCTCGATGACCAGCGCCTCCACCGCGTCGGCGGCCCGGTCCACGAAGTAGTCCAGTTCCTTGCGCTCGGCCGAGGAGAAGTCCTTCAGCACGAAGTCGGCGACCTGCATACGACCCGGAGGACGCCCGATCCCGAACCGCACCCGGTGATAGTCCGGCCCCATGGCCTTCGTCATCGACTTCAGCCCGTTGTGCCCGTTGTCGCCGCCGCCCAGCTTCAGGCGGAGGACGCCGTAGTCGATGTCCAGCTCGTCGTGGATCGCCACGATGTTGGCGACCGGCACCTTGTAGAAGTCGCGCAGTGCGTTGACGGGGCCGCCGGAAAGATTCATGAACGACATCGGCTTCGCCAGGATCACCCGCCGGTTCTCGGGCCCCGGCGCCCCGATCCGGCCCTCCACGACCTGTGCCTGCGCCTTCCCGGCCCGCTTGAACTTCCCCCCGATCCGCCCGGCGAGCAACTCCACGACCATGAACCCGACGTTGTGCCGGTTCATCGCGTACTCGGGCCCGGGATTACCGAGCCCGACGATCAGCCAGGGGGCGTTGGCGGGGGTGGTCACGTCCATGTCTCCTTGATACGCGCCAGCCGCCGCTCCCGGGGGAACGGCGGCTGACCGTTGCTCAACTGCTTGCCGTTCACGGCTCACCGCATGGCTACCGCTGTGGGCGGCCGCCCCGCATGGCTGCCGCTGTGGGCAATCGTTCCGCAGGGCGATGGGGGTCCCCCCCGCGCGAGCGAAGCCGAGCGTGGGGGAGGGTGGGCACAGCCATCAGCGCCGGGCGCCTGCTCTCAGCAGGCGGCACCTGAACCGACGGCTCAGGCCTCGGCAGCCTCTTCGGACTCGCCCTCGCCCTCCGCGGCCTCCTCCGCCTGCGCGGCCAGGACCTGGAGGACGACCGCGTCCTCGTCGACGGCCAGGGTCGCGCCGGACGGCAGGGTGATGTCCTTGGCGAGGACGGAGGCGCCGGCCTCCAGGCCCTCGATCGAGACGGTGACGGCCTCGGGGATGTGGGTGGCCTCGGCCTCGACCGGCAGCGCGTTCAGCACGTGCTCCAGCAGGTTGCCGCCGGCGGCCAGCTCGCCCTCGGTGTGCACCGGGATCTCGACCGTGACCTTCTCGCCGCGCTTGACCAGCAGCAGGTCGACGTGCTCCAGGAAGCCCTTGATCGGGTCGCGCACCACGGACTTCGGGATCGCCAGCTCGTTCGACTTGCCGTCGATGTCCAGGGAGATCAGGACGTTCGGGGTACGCAGCGCGAGCAGCAGCTCGTGGCCCGGGAGGGTCAGGTGGATCGGGTCCGAACCGTGGCCGTACAGGACACCGGGGACCTTGCTGTCACGGCGGATACGGCGCGCGGCACCCTTGCCGAACTCGGTGCGCGACTCGGCGGCGATCTTCACCTCGGACATGGTGATCACTCCTCGTAGAGATAGGTACGGACGTGGTCACCCGGCCACGAACGGCCTGCTACGAAGAGCGCGTCGATAACGGACCGCCGACACCTGCGCAAACAGGTACGGCCTCCCTCGCCGAGCAACTGCAGCAGTCTACTCGGAGGGGAGGCCGTACCCAAAAGGATCTTCAGCGGCGGCCGACGGAGGTCAGCTCAGCCGATGCAGAAACCTCACTGCTCGTCGAAGAGGCTCGTCACCGAACCGTCCTCGAACACCTCACGCACCGCACTCGCGATGGTCGGCGCGATCGACAGCACCGTGATCTTGTCCAGATCCCGGCTCAGCTCACCCGGCGTCGGCAGCGTGTTCGTCAGCACGAACTCGCTCACCCGCGAGTTCTTCAGCCGGTCCGCCGCCGGACCCGACAGCACACCGTGCGTCGCCGTCACGATGACGTCCTCCGCACCGTGCGCGAACAGCGCGTCCGCCGCCGCACAGATCGTGCCACCCGTGTCGATCATGTCGTCGACCAGGACACACACGCGTCCCTTGACCTCACCCACGACCTCGTGGACGGTCACCTGGTTCGCCACGTCCTTGTCGCGCCGCTTGTGCACGATGGCGAGGGGCGCACCGAGCCGGTCGCACCAGCGGTCGGCCACCCGGACCCGGCCGGCGTCCGGGGACACGATCGTCAGCTTGTCCTTGTCCACCTTCGCGCCGACGTAGTCCGCGAGCAGCGGAAGCGCGAACAGGTGGTCCACCGGACCGTCGAAGAAGCCCTGGATCTGGTCCGTGTGCAGATCCACGGTCAGGATGCGGTCCGCGCCCGCCGTCTTCATCAGATCCGCGATCAGCCGCGCCGAGATCGGTTCACGACCGCGGTGCTTCTTGTCCTGCCGCGCGTAACCGTAGAAGGGCACGATCACCGTGACGGACCGCGCCGACGCGCGCTTCAGCGCGTCGATCATGATCAGTTGTTCCATGATCCACTGGTTGATCGGAGCCGTGTGGCTCTGGATCACGAAACAGTCGGCACCGCGCGCCGACTCCTGGTAGCGGACGTAGATCTCGCCGTTCGCGAAGTCGAAGGCCTTCGTCGGGACGACCCCGACACCCAGCTGGTGGGCGACCTCCTCGGCAAGCTCGGGGTGGGCGCGGCCGGAGAAGAACATCATCTTCTTCTCGCCGGTCGTCTTGAACCCGGTCACAGCACTGTCTCCTCAGAGGTTTCTCAGCCGTACAGCTGGATCTCCAGCGCCCTGTGTGCCGGGCGCGGGAGGCCGAATCAGCTGGTTAGGTGCGGGTGTGCACTTATCACGGTACGACGTCTTCGGCGCACCTGTTTCCGGTCAGTCCTCGCTCACGCCCCGCCGGGAAGCCGCCTCGGCCGCCTTCGCCGCCGAGCTCCCCGGACGCTTCCGCGCCACCCAACCCTCGATATTCCGCTGCTGACCGCGGGCCACGGCCAGCGAACCGGGCGGCACATCCTTCGTGATCACAGACCCGGCGGCGGTGTACGCACCGTCCCCGATCGTGACAGGCGCCACAAACATGTTGTCCGAACCCGTCTTGCAGTGCGACCCGACGGTGGTGTGGTGCTTGCTCTCGCCGTCGTAGTTCACGAACACGCTCGCCGCACCGATGTTCGAGTACTCGCCGATCGTCGCGTCACCCACATAGGAGAGATGCGGAATCTTCGTCCCCTCCCCGATCGACGCGTTCTTCGTCTCCACGTACGTACCGATCTTGCCCTTTGCTCCCAGCCGGGTCCCCGGCCGCAGATAGGCGTACGGTCCCACAGACGCGTCCGCGCCGACATGGGCGGAATCGGACACCGTGTTGTTCACCCGCGCCCCCGCACCCACCCGGGTGTCCTTCAGCCGGCTGTTCGGCCCGACCTCGGCGCCCTGCGCCAGATGCGTCGAACCGAGCAACTGCGTCCCCGGATGGACGACGGCGTCCTGCTCGAAGGTCACCGTCACGTCCACCCACGTCGTCGCCGGGTCCACGACGGTCACGCCGTCCAGCATCGCCCGCTCCAGCAACCGGTCGTTGAGGATGCGGCGCGCCTGAGCCAGCTGCACCCGGTTGTTGATCCCGGCGATCTCCCGGTGGTCGCCGGCCACCGAGGCCCCCACCCGGTGCCCGGCCTCCCGCAGGATCCCGAGCACGTCGGTCAGGTACTCCTCGCCCTGGCTGTTGTCCGTCCGCACCTTCCCCAGCGCGTCCGCCAGCAGCCGGCCGTCGAACGCGAACACCCCGGAGTTGATCTCCCGGATCGCCCGCTGCGCCTCGGAGGCGTCCTTGTGCTCCACGATGGCCGTCACCGCACCGGAGGCGGCGTCGCGCACGATCCGGCCGTAACCGGTCGCGTCCGGCACCTCGGCGGTCAGCACGGTCACCGCGTTGCCGTCGCCGTGATGCGTCCCGGCGAGCCGCTTCAACGTCTCCCCGGTCAGCAGCGGGGTGTCCCCGCAGACCACGACAACGGTCCCGTCGACCGCCCCGCCCAGCTCCTCCAGCGCCATCCGCACGGCGTGCCCGGTGCCGTTCTGCCGCTCCTGCACGGCGGTACGGACGGCGGCGTCGACCTCACCGAGATGCGCGGCGACCTGCTCGCGCGCGTGCCCGACGACGACGACCAGGTTCTCGGGGTCCAACTCACGGGAGGCGGCGAGCACATGACCCACCAGGGAACGGCCACAGATCTCATGCAGGACCTTCGGTGTGGCCGACTTCATACGGGTGCCCTCACCCGCTGCGAGAACGACGACGGCTGCCGGGCGAATGGCGCTCACGGAGTTGCCCTTCGGCTTTTTGGATGGGTGGGGGTGACATCCGCAGGATACCGGGGCGTTTCGTGGGGGACATGAGAGCGGGCCCTGACGGTGCTGTCAGGACCCGAACCGAGCATGGCTCCCCCGCCAGGACTCGAACCCGGACAGATGGCACCAAAAGCCACAGTGCTGCCAATTACACCACGGGGGAACGTTCTCGACTGAACCGGACATTTAGCCAGGTCGCCGAGTGGCGCTCCCTACTATGCCGTACCGGGTGCCCTCGATGCGACGGTACGGATCCGCGCTCCGCGGGACGCCGATCGCGAGCCAACCCCCCATGGGCTCCGCCGACGTTGGTGCGGACCGTGTCCCGGCACTTGTCCTGGGGTGCGCCACGGACATGCCGTCCGGTCGGAATGGCTGATTCCGTGCTCGAACGTGCGGGGTTCGGCAGTTCGAGGGATACCTGGGGGTTTCGGTGTTGTTCGGTTACGGAGTGTGGTGTAGGCGAGTAGACGAAACTCACCGGAAAAGCCCACCCCTGCGCCCGTAGGCTGGAGGCATGACCACGACGGGGGCAGACCGCGCGACGGCCTTGAGCGGGCCGTGGTGGTGGTCGCGGTGGCGTAGTGCGGTTCTGGACGTGGGGCTCGCACTGGTGTCGGCGCTGGAGTGCGCCGCGGAGGGGATTCCGTTCGCGCGGGACGCGGGGATCCCGGTGTCGGCGGGGATCGTGTTCGGTCTGCTGGCCGGTTCCGTACTGGTGCTGCGCCGGAAGTGGCCGATCGCCGTGGTGCTGGTCGCGATCGCGATCACGCCGGCCCAGATGGGTTTCCTGATGGGCATCGTCGGCCTCTACACCCTCGCCGCGGCGGAGCTGCCGCGGCGGATCATCGTGGCGCTGGCCGGGATGTCGCTGGTCGGGACGATGATCGTGACGTTCGTGCGGGTGAAGCAGGACATGGCGCGGGGGGATCTGACGCTGGGGGACTGGTTCGTGCCCTTCGCGGCGGTGACGACCTCGCTGGGCCTGACCGCTCCGCCGGTGCTGCTGGGGTTGTACGTGGGTGCGCGGCGGCGGCTGATGGAGAGCCTGCGGGAGCGGGCGGACAGTCTGGAGCGGGAGCTTCAGCTGCTCGCGGAGCGGGCGGAGGAGCGTGCGGAGTGGGCGCGGGGCGAGGAGCGGACGCGGATCGCGCGGGAGATGCATGACGTGGTCGCGCACCGGGTGTCGTTGATGGTGGTGCATGCGGCGGCGTTGCAGGCGGTGGCGCGCAAGGATCCCGAGAAGGCGGTGCGGAACGCGGCGCTGGTGGGGGACATGGGGCGCCAGGCGTTGACGGAGCTGCGGGAGATGCTGGGGGTGCTGCGGTCGGGAGAGGCTGCGCAGCGGCGTACGGTGCCGGTTTCCGCGTCGGCCTCGGTGCCGTTGGCCGCCGTGGGGGTGGCGGCCGCCGCGGCGGCTTCGCGCGTGGTGGAGGAGGACGGGCCGTGGCTGTCGGAGCTGGAGGTGCTGATCGGGCAGTCGGCGGCGGCGGGGATGGTGGTGGATCTGTCGGTCGAGGGCGCTGTGCGGTCGTACACGGCGGTGATCGAGCAGACGGCGTTCCGGGTGGTGCAGGAGGCGCTGACGAACGTCCACAAGCACGCGGCGGGCGCGAAGACGCATGTGCGGCTGGCGCACCGGGTGGCGGAGATCGCGATGCAGGTGGAGAACGAGCCGCCGCCGGAGCCGGCCTCGGCGGCGTCGGCGGGGTTGCCGTCGGGTGGGAACGGTCTGGTGGGGATGCGTGAGCGGGTGCTGGGGCTGGGCGGGGTGTTCGTGTCGGGGCCGACCGATGCCGGGGGTTTTCGGGTGTCGGCGGTGATTCCGGCGGCCTGACCCGTCGGTTACGACTGGGTGGTGAGGCGCTGGGGTTCGACGCCCGCGATGAGGGCGGTCAGGGCGTGGTCGATGTCGGGGCCGAGGTACCAGTCGCCGGTGTGGTCGAGGGTGTAGACACGGCCCTCGGCGTCGATGGCGAGGAGGGAGTGGGTGTCGGTCTCCGCGCCGAGGGGGCAGACCTCGGTGTCGAGGGCGCGGCCGAGGTCGCCGAGGGTGCGGGCGAGGTGCAGGCCGTGCAGGGGGTCGATGTGGAGGGTGGCGGGGGCGATCTGGCGGCCGGTGCCGGCGGGGTTGACGTGCAGGCCGCCGAACTCGGCCCAGGCCTCCACCGCGGCGGGGAAGACGGCGTGCCGGTGTCCGGCGGGTGAGGCGTGGTCGCGCAGGGCGTCGGCCCAGACCTCGGCCTGTTTTATGTCCCAGCGTCCGGGTTGCCAGCCGGCGGCGCGCAGGGCTGCGTCGACGGGCGCGGAGAAGCGCGACGGGGATCCCCCCGGTCGCGCGAAGCCGAGACTCGGGGATGAGGTGCGGTCGGCGTGCATCTGCCCTTCGATCGTCCTGGTTCGTGTGCGGGTGCGTGTGCGGGTGCTCGGTGTCTGTGGGGTGGGGGCGCGTCAGGCGTCGGTGGTGGTGGGGTCGACGACGCGGACGCCGAAGTGGGCGGTGAGGGCGGCGCAGGCCCGGCAGGGGGCCGCGAAGCTGCCGTGCAGGGGGTCGCCGTCCTCGCGTATGCGGCGGGCGGTGAGTTTGGCCTGTTTGAGGGCCTTGCGGGCTTCGCCGTTGGTCATGGGTTTGCGCAGGGCGCGTTTGCTGCGGGCGGCGTCGGCCACGCCGATGTGGCGTGAGATGAGGATGGCTTCGGCGCAGCGGCCGGTGAAGCGGTCGCGTTGTCCGCTGGGGAGGGTGTCGAGGAACTCCTGGACCAGCGGGTGCAGCGGGGGCGGCTGGTCGCCGCGGGCGGCGGTGCCGGTGAGGGTGGCGCCGCGGACGGAGAGGGCGGCGGCGACGGTGGGCAGGATGCCGTCGCGGCGGTGCTGGAGGGTGGGCGCGGGAGGTATTTCGCTGCTGCTCCAGCCGATGCGGGGGTCGCCGTTGAGGGCGCCGTGGTTGGCGCCGGACATGGCGGTGTGTGGTCCCGTCTGTGTGGCGTTCATGATCGTCTTCCCCTCCCGGGCATCCCCCCGAAAGTCACAGACTGCCAAATCCCGTGGCGGGTGCGGAAGCTGGGGCGGTGCGACACGCCCGGGTTTGGGCAGGCTGTCACGGCGGGGTGACGGCTGGTCACTGAACCGGAGGGCCGGTGACCGGGGTTCGTGTACCGCATAGGCTGTCGGCACCGCGATGGGCGCGGTCGACGCGTCTGGGACGTGGGAGAGACAGCCGGATACGGGCCGTGGCGCGCCGCAGGGGTGTGGTGTCGGTTCGTACAGAGTGCCGCAGGGGGCAACCGTCATGACGACAGGTCGGCTCGGGCAGCAAGCCGCGCCGCCGAACGCGGCCTATGCCGGGCAGGTCGTGCATTTCCCGGATCCGGTCCGGGCGGCACGTCACCCGAGAGGGGTACGGATCGACGAGCATGGCTACCCCGACTTCTCGCCCTACGCGCGCGCGGCGGCGGAGATCGCCGATCCGCCGGAGGGTTTCGGGGTCGACGAGTTGCGGCTGACGGACTTCGTGTCCGCGAACGCGGTGCTGTCGGCTTCGGGCCATGAACTGTGGGACACGGTGCCGGCGGTGGCGACGCCGCACGGCTGGACGTGGCACCACGTGGTGGGGTCGCGGCGGCTGGAGCTGGTCCCGGTCGAGGTGAAGGCGCTGCTGCGGCATCACGGCGGGGTGGCGACGGCGCGGGTGGACCACAACAAGCGGGGGACGCGGCCGTTGCAGGAGACGCGTCCGGCGCACTTCGGGCTGCCGAAGTCGGGTGTGGCGGTGTCGGAGTCGCAGGTGCAGGGGGTCGAGGAGGATCTCGGGTACCGGCTGCCGGGTGCCTACCGTTCGTTCCTGAAGGCGGCGGGCGGCTGTGCGCCGGTGGGCACGGCGCTGGACGCCGGCCTCGGACTGCTGCTGGACCAGCCGTTCTTCACGGTCCGCGACGAGGCCGCGGTGAACGACCTCGTGTACGTCAACAAGTGCCTGCGCGACCATCTGACCAAGGACTACCTGGGTGTCACCTTCGTGCAGGGCGGTCTGCTCGCGGTGAAGGTGAAGGGCGACCGGCTGGGTTCGGTGTGGTTCTGCGCGTACGACGACGCGCGTGACGTGGATCCGGGGTGGTCGCCGGCGGAGCGGGTGGAGCGTCTGCTGCTGCCGTGCGGTGAGGACTTCGACGTGTTCCTGTCGCGGCTGGCGGGGTCTCCGCCGGAGTTGGTGACGGTGGCGAACCTGATGGTCGACGGTGGTTTCGCGCGTGCCGCTTCGGTCGGCTCGGGTTCGGGGGAGTGAGGTCCGGCATGGTGACGTTCGCGCAGGCGCAGGAGCGCGCGGAGGAGTGGATCAACGGCGACGTGCCGGCGTACCAGCATCGTGAGGTGCGGGTACGGGAGTTCGGTCTCGGGTTCGTGGTGTGGGGCGAGGACCGTGCGGAGGGTCCGCGGTCGGACGCGGGCGGGCAGCGGCTGGTCATCGCCCGTGACAGCGGTGAGGCCACGCTGTGGCCGGCACTGCCGGTGGGCGAGGTGATCCGCCGGTACGAGGAGGAGTACGGCCGTGAGGCGGAGATCGCCGACGCGGTGCCGGCGCCTGCGGCCCGGGTGGACCTGAACCAGACGTCGTTCCTGTTGAGCCCGCCGGAGTGGCTCCAGGAGGCGGCGGACAAGCTGGGTATCCAGGATCGGCGCCCGGCGAGTGACGGGGCGTCGGCTGGTGCTGGTGCCGGCTTCGGCTCTGGTGCGGGTTCCGGTGGGCTTGCCGAGACGCAGGCCGGGGTGCCGGCGGCGGCCGGCGGGGCCGGTCCGGCGGGGGGCGGTGGCGCTTCCTGGCCGGTGGCCGGCGGGGCGCAGGGGCCGTCGAGTGCGCCGGGCGCGCACAACGTGCCCGCCAGTGCGACTCCTTGGGCCGGTACCGACACGAACGCCGATGCCGGTGAGGACCGTTCCGTCCCGCTGCCCGCGACGGTGTTCGCGCCGCCGCTGAGCGATGCGGACGACGGTGCCCTGGGAGATGCCGAGACGGCGCTGATGGCGGGGGGCAGCCAACTGCCCCGCACGGCGGTGTCTCCGGCGCTCGACGATCCGGGTGCGCCGGGCGTGCAGGGTGCGCCGGGCGTGCAGGGCGTGCAGGGCGTGCAGGGTGCGCCAGGTGTGCAGGGTGGTGCGCCGCAGGGCGGCACGCCTCCGCGGCCTCCGCAGGACGCCCCGCCGTACGGCTACCCGCAGGGACCGGCGGCCCCGGCTGCGCCCGCGACCCCGCCCGCGCCTTCCTACGGCTATCCGCAGGCGCCGGCCGCTCCTGGCTACGGCTATCCGCAGGCACCTGCCGGTGCTCCGGCCGGTGCTCCGGGCGCGCCCCGGCCTCCGGCGAATCCGGCGGGCCCGGCCGCTCCGGGGCGGCCTCTCGCGCCCAACGCCAGTGACATAGCGGACGCCGCGACGAGCAAGGCCGCGCCTCCGCCGCGCAGGGCGCGTGGCGGGGCAGGTGCGCCGCCTCCGCCGCCGGGCGCCCCGGGAGCGCCGGGCGCTCACCCCGGAGGCATGCCTCAGCCGCCCGCGCCGGTGGGCGGGTACGCGCCGACGCAGATGGTGTCGGCCTTGGGGCCCGAGGGACCTGAAGGTCCGGGGGGTGCGGGTGCGGCGCAGGTGCCGGGCGCGCAGACTCCGCCGGGCGCCCCCAACTCGCCCGGCGCGCCGGGTACTCCGGGTGGCACGCCTCCGGGTGACGTCCATCGCTCGGCCACGATGCTGGCCGACCCGAGCGGGATGGGCGGCGCGCAGCAGCCGCCGGGCGCCCCGCGTATGCCTGGCGCCCCGGGTGCGCAGGGCGTGCCGAGCGCCCCGGGTGTCCCTCCCGCGCCGGGCGTACCTCAGCCCCCGAGCAACGCCCTGGGCACGCCTCCCGCGCCCGGCGGCGCGCAGGGCGCTGCCGCCGGCCCGGGTCCGGGCGGCGCGCCGGTGCACCATGCGGAGACCGTGCTGTCCGCGCCTCCGGTGGGCGCTCCGGGCGCCCCCGGTATGCCGCCGGGCGCCGCGCAGATGCCGCCCCCGATGCCGGCCGGTGCGATGCCGCCGCCTCCCGGTCGGCCCATGCCCGGTCAGCCCTTGCCGGGGCAGCCCGTACCCGGGCAGCAGCCGCCGGCGTACGGCTACCCGCAGCAGGGGCAGCCGACGGTCGGGCCGGGATATCAGGCGGTGCTGCGCTACCGGGCGCAGGACGGTTCCGAGCAGCAGCTGATCCGGCGTTCGGCGCCGGGCACACCGCACCCTGAGTGGCAGATCTTCCACGAGCTGCGGGCGATGAACGTGCCGCCGGACCAGGTGCTGGAGCTGCACACGGAGCTTGAGCCGTGCGAGCTGCCGGGTGCCTACTGCGCGCGGATGATCCGGGAGCAGTGGCCGCAGGCGCGGCTGGCGAGCATCGCGCCGTACGGGACGGACCACGCGAGCCGGCAGCAGGGGATGCGCCAGTTGCTGGCGCATCAGGGCGAGTTGCACCAGGTGGCGGCGGGTCCCGCGCGGCCCGCGCCGGTGCGGGCGCCGTTGCCGCAGGTGCAGGCGGCGCCGCCGATCCCGCCGGAGGCGATCGCGCAGGAGCTGGCGGCGGCGTTCGGTCCTGGCGTGTTCCGGTTCGAGCAGGCGGCGGTGTCGCGGCAGGGTGTGCCGCCGATCGTGGCGCACACGCTGGTGGCCGCGGGGCTGCCGCTGGACATGGGGCCCTTCTTCTGGGCGCAGGCGCAGCCGGGCCGTCCGGTGCCGACGCTGGCGGAGCTGGCGCAGGAGCGCGGGTTGCAGCCGGCGCCGGACGCGGCGTCGTACCTCGTCATGGGGACCGACTTCGGCAAGGCGGTCTGTGTGCAGTACGGCACCGCGAACATCGTGGCCGTGCCCGTGGAGGCGGGGCCGGGCGGGGCGTCCGTGCCGCCGCAGTTCGTGAACACGGGGCTGCCGGAGTTCGCCCGCTGTCTGGCCCTGCTGGGCCGGATGTGGCGGCTCAGGTTCGGCCTGAACCAGGAGCAGGCGGGCCGCTGGACCGTCGACTTCCAGGCCCAGCTGGCCTCCCTGGACCCGGCGGCGCTCGGCTCGCCGGAGAGCTGGTGGTCGGTGCTGCTGGAGCAGATGTGGGACGGGCTGCTGTAGCGGCGCGGGGGTAGGACGGCCGTACGGGGGCCGGTCGGGTCGGGAGACCGGACCGGCCCCCACGCGCGCGCCCGACTGTCGTACCGCGCGGGCATGATGGGCGGATGGACTTCGAGCCGTACCGGGGCGAGTTGGTGGCGTACTGCTATCGGATGCTGGGCTCGTTCCACGAGGCCGAGGACCTGGTGCAGGAGACCATGCTGCGGGCCTGGAAGGCGCGTGAGCGCTACGACCCCGCGCGGGCGTCCGTGCGGACCTGGCTGTACCGGATCGCGACGAACGTGTGCCTGACGGCGCTTGAGGGGCGGGTGCGGCGGCCGTTGCCGTCCGGGCTCGGGGCGCCCGCCGCGGACCCGGAGGCGCCGCTCACGCCCGCGCCGGACGTGCCGTGGCTGGAGCCGTTCCCCGACGCGCGCTTCGACGTGGAGGCGCGCGCCGATCTGCGGCTCGCGCTGGTGGCGGCGCTCCAGCTGCTGCCCGCGCGGCAGCGGGCGGTGCTGGTGCTGCGCGAGGTGCTGGAGTTCAGTGCCGTGGAGGTCGCCGACCAGTTGGAGACCTCGGTTCCGGCCGTGAACAGCGCACTTCAGCGGGCGCGCGCCGCGCTCGCGGGGGCGGGCGGGGCGGACGAGGTGAGCGAGCCGGACGATCCCGAGGTGCGGGCGGCGGTCCTGAGGTATCAACAGGCGTTCGAGGCGGCCGATGTGCCCGCGCTGGTGCGGCTGCTCACCGACGACGCGGTGCTGGAGATGCCGCCGCTGCCGCTGTGGTACCGGGGCCGCGGCGACTACGGCCTGTTCATGGAGCGGGTGTTCCGGCTCCGTGGCACCGGCTGGCGCACGCGCTCCCTCACCGCGGGCGGACAGCCCGCGCTCGTCGCGTACGCCCCGGAGCCGGGCGGCGGGCACCGGCTGCACTCCGTGCAGGTCCTCACGGTCACCGGCGGCGGCCGGGTGGCGCGCAACGTGGTCTTCACGGACCCGCGCGTGCTGACGGCGTGCGCGCCGGCTCAGCCGCCTGCGCCTCGCGCCGGCTGAGACGGCCGGGAAAGAAATTCCGGGGACGGCGATGAGTCCGCCCGGTGCCGCCGGTATGTACCGGTGACCATCGAGCGAAGGGACAACCGTCATGAGCGTTGTCGTCATCCAATTCACCACCCTGGACGGGATCGTGTCCGACCCGGACGGCACCGAGGGCACGCCGTACGGCGGCTGGCTCTTCCGGTTCGGCCCGGAGGAGATCGCCGGGGACAGGTTCGGCCTGGGCCGCACCCTGGACGAGGGGGTCGTACTGCTGGGGCGGTCCACCTGGGAGGCCTTCTCGCGCCTGTGGCCGGGCCGGGACGACCCGTTCTCCGCGCGCCTGAACGCCGCGCCGAAGCTGGTCGCCTCCCGCACCCTGACCGACGTGTCCGCGTGGGCGAACTCCCGGCTCGTCGACGGAGATCTCCTGGACGCCGTCAAGACCGAGCAGCGGGACGTGGTGGTCATGGGCAGCCTCGGTGTCGTCCATGCCCTGGCGGCCGCCGGCCTGGTCGACGAGTACCGGCTGCTGACCTTCCCCACCGTCCTCGGCGCCGGCCGGCCGCTGTTCCCGGCCGGCGGCCCGCCCGCCGAACTGGAGTGCCTGGCGGCGGAACGCGTGGGCGCCCTGGTGCTGACCCGCTACCGCAGGGCGCGCGACTGAGCGTGCACGCCCCCTGACGTGCTTGCCGTCCCCTGGTGTGCGGTGTTTGGAGGGCGGCATGCGGAGTGTCGCGTTATGAACACTTACGTCCGATCCATCAAGATGGCCGCGAAATCATCATTTTCGTGCGGGTCTGGCGGAGAGGGGTTCCAGGTGAGCAGCACATCGATGTCGCCGTACGACTTCGTGACCGTCCGGGGGCGTGGCTACCGCCCCGATCAGGTCGACACGTTCATGGTGGAGCTCTGCGAGGACCGGGACGCGGCCTGGGAGCGTGCCGCACGGCTCACCGTGCTCGCCAAGGAGATGGAGGCCGAGGCCGGGCGGCTGCATGCCGAGGTCGAGCAGCTCCCTCCGCAGACGTACGAGGCGCTCGGGGACCGCGCGCACCGGGTGTTCCGGCTCGTGGTGGAGGAGGCGAAGGCCCTGCACGAGGGCGCCCGGCGGGCGCTGACGGACGGGGTCGCGGAGGCCGCGGAGCGCGCCGACAGCGCGCGCTGTGCGGTGCAGGAGCAGGCCGACGCGCTCCGCGCGGACACCGAGGAACGTGCCCGCCAGTGGCTTCTCGCGGCGCGCGCCGAGGCGGACGACATCCGCATCGGCGCCCGCCTGGAGGTCAAGGAGCAGCGGGGCGAGGCCCTTTCGGCGTTGCGCGAGGTGCGGCAGCGCACCACCGGGATGCTCGCCGAACTGGTCAAGGAGCACGCCGAACGCTGGGCCGAGGAGGAGCGCGAGGAGGCCGCGCGCGCCGCCGCGGTCGACGCGCACAACGCCGAACGCATCGCCCGCGCCGAGGCCGCCCTGGCGGAGGCGGAGCGGGCCCTGGTCGAGGCCGAGGAGTCGGCGCGCCGCTCCCAGGAGGAGGCGCACGAGCGCGCCGCCGAGGTCCTCGCGGAGGCCCGGATCCGCGAGGACCGCACCGCGCGGGAGACCGAGCGGGTGCTGCGCGAGCACGGCGAGACCTGGGACGCCGTCCAGGCGCACATGGACCACATGCGGGACAGCCTCATGTCCCTGACGGGGCGCGCGACGGCGGAATAGCCGCTCGGCAGCGCCCCGAAGGGGCGCGGGGCTGTATCGATATGCGGCTCCGCCGCGCGGGCGCGACCAGCCACGACGGCGCCGCAGCCGACCGACAACACATCGCGGCGCTTTCGGGCGGAACGCCCGCGGCGCTTCCAGCGGAGCGCTCAGCTCCCTCTCCGTACCGCCCCCGCGAGGATCCACCCCTCCACCGCCTCGTACTGCCGTCGCTGTTCCGCGGCCCTGCGCCGGCCGGAGGCGACCGTTCCCAGCCAGCCCAGGAAGAAGCCGGCCGGGATGGAGACGAGGCCGGTGGTGGTGAAGGGGAACCAGTTGAAGTCGGCGTGCGGGAAGGCGGCGCCCGGCGAGCCCGACACCAGGTTCGTGCCGGGCATCAGGAGCAGCACGGTGAGGGTGCCGCCGACGAGGGTGCACATCAGGCCGGCGCGGGTGTAGCGGCGCCAGAAGAGGCCGTAGACCAGGGCGGGGGCGAGGGCGGAGGCGCCGAGGCAGAAGGAGAGGGTGATCAGGGGCTGCAGGCTGTGGTGCTGCACCAGGGTCGCCAGCAGGATCGTGGGGACTCCTATGGCGAGCGCGGAGACGCGGGCCAGGGTCATCTCGCGGCGGGCCGGCATGTCCTGAACGCGGGTCGCGAAGACGTCGTGGGCGAGGGAGTTGGCGCAGGCGAGGATCATGCCGGCGACGGAGGCGAGCAGGGTCAGGAAGATCGCCGCGGTGACGGTGGTGAAGAGCAGGGTCTCCGCCGTCGAGACGTCGGTTCCGAAGGCCGCGCGGGAGCCCAGCAGATAGGCGGTGTTGCCCTGCGGGTCGGCGGCGGCGATGGCGGCGCGGCCGACCAGGGCGGTGGCGCCGAAGCCGACGACGCTGACGACCAGCACGAACAGGGCCACGCACGACACGGCCCAGGACATCGACCGGCGGACCTGGCGGGCGCTGGAGGCGGTGTACATGCGCATGGTGATGTGCGGCAGGCAGGCGCCGCCGAGGACGACGGTCAGTTCCGAACTGATCATGTCCAGGCGGGGCGCGGGGCCGCCGGTGAACTGGAGGCCCGAGTGCAGGTAGGCGGCTCCGGCGCCGCTGCCCCTGGCCGCCGCGGTGAGCAGGGCGCCCGGGTCCCAGTCGAAGCGGTGCCGGAGCCGAGCAGGGTCACGATCTTCAGGATCTGGATGAGGGCGGTGCCCTTCATGCCGCCGATGGCCGCGTAGCTGATCATCAGGGCGCCGAGGCCGATGACACAGCCGGTCTGCACGGTCTCGTTGGAGAAGCCGAGGACGAAGGCCATCAGCTGGCCGGCGCCGGCCAGCTGCACCAGCATCAGCGGCAGCAGGGCGGCGACGGTCACCGCGCAGGCCGCGATCCGTACGCTGCGGCCGGGCATCCGGCGGGCCAGCGCGTCGCCCATGGTGAACCGGCCCGCGTTGCGCAGCGGTTCGGCCAGCAGGAACATCAGCAGCATCAGCGACAGGGCCGTGCTGAGGGCGAGGACGACGCCGTCGTAGCCGCACAGAGCGATCACCCCGCCGGTGGCGAGGACGCCGGCCCCGGAGATGTAGTCGCCGGCGATGGCCAGGCCGTTGCGCAGCGGGGAGAGGGAGCCGTAGCCGGTGTAGAACTCGTCGAGGTCGTCGCGGTCCGGGCCGGTCATCACGCACAGCAGGAGGGTGAGCGTGGCGACGACGGTGAAGGCGACCAGGGACATGGACTGGGCGGAGCCGCTGAAGCCGGTCACCGTGCGGCCCCCCGCCTGGCGTCCAGTTCCGCGGTCCTGCGGATGCGGTCGGCGAGCGGGTCGACGTGGCGGCGCGCGGTGTGCTCGTAGAGGGCGATCGCCAGCCAGGTGACGGGGAGCTGGAGGAGTGCGAGGAGCAGTCCCGCGGGTACGCCGTCGGCGACCGTGCTCGTCATCACGCGCGGGGCGAAAGCCGACAGCACCAGGAAGAGCGTGAAGTAGCCGAGCGCGGTGAGCGTCGCGGTGCGCCGCTGGAGGCGGTAGGCGCCGCGCAGCACCCGCAGGTCGCTGTGGTGCCCGACCGGCTCCCGGTGCGGCACGTGCCGGGGTCTCGGCGGCTGGGGCGGCAGCGGCTGCCAGGGGTAGGTGAGGCGGGGCGGCTCGGGTGGGGAAGGGTCGTAGGACATCCCGGTGCTCCTTGCATGGCTCGGGTCCGTGGCGGCGGACCGCAGGGAGAGGAGGGAGCGGGGGACGCACGTTACTCGCAGGTATCCGGGGTGTGCGGCCATTTTCGGCAACTGGCCGGTCGGTACGCGCTTACTTCACGCGAACGTGTCTGACCTCGGGTGTTACCCGCGTTAACTCCGGGGCGGGAGTCAGTCCTTGAGGACCGGGAAGCGTCGCGGTGCCACCGACAGGAGCACCAGGAACGCCAGTGCCGCCGCGCACGCCGCCCCGAAGTAGACGGCGTGGACCGCGTCCGCGATGGCGTGGCGGGTGGCCTCGGCGGCCGTTCCGTCGTCCAGTGCGCGCGTGACGGAGTCGAGGTCGCCCGCGCCGCCCAGCCGCGCGGCCAGCACCCCGTTGGCGACCGCCCCGAACACCGACGCCCCGATCGTCTGGCCGGTCTGCCGGCAGAACAGCACCGACGCGGTCGTCGTGCCCCGCTCCTCCCAGCCCACCGTCGACTGCACGCCCACGATCAGCGGCAGCTGGAACAGGCCCAGCGCGCCGCCGAGCAGGAGCATCAGCAGCGTCGGCTGCCAGGCCGACCCCGGGTAGGGCAGGAAGGGGAACGCGAACAGGATCAGCGCGGCCGTGCCGATGCCGACAAGCGCGGTGTCGCGGAAGCCGATCCGCCGGTACACGTGCTGGCTGAGGGCCGCGGAGACCGGCCAGCTCAGCGTCCAGACCGACAGCACGAACCCGGCGGCCACCGGCGCGAGCCCGAGGACCGACTGCGCATACGTCGGCAGGAACACCGTCGGCGCCACCATCAGCAGGCCGAGCGCGCCGAGCGCGAGGTTGACGGCCGCGATCGTACGGCGCCGCCACACCCACCCCGGGATGATCGGCTCCGCCGCCCGGCGCTCGATCCACACCACGACTCCCACCAGCGCGAACCCGGTGGCGAACAGCGCGCACGACGGCGCGGACCACCATGCCCACGCCACCCCGCCCTGCACGAGCGCCGTCAGCAGCACGCCCCCGCACGCGAAGACCGCCAGCGCACCCGCCCAGTCCACCCGCGGGGGCGTGCGCGGCGCGCGCTTCTGCTCGTGGAGGTGACGCACTATCAGCCAGAGCGCGGCCACGCCGATCGGCAGGTTGACGAGGAAGATCCACCGCCAGTCCGCGTACGCGGCCAGCACCCCGCCGAGGCCCGGCCCGGCGACCGCCGACACCGCCCACACCGTGGACAGCTTCGACTGGATCTTCGGGCGCTCCTTGAGCGGGTACAGGTCGGCCGCGAGGGTCTGCACGGTGCCCTGCAGCGCCCCGCCGCCGAGGCCCTGCACGATCCGGAACGCGATCAGCGCGGCCATGTTCCAGGCGACCGCGCACAGCAGAGACCCCAGCAGGAACACCGCGGCGCCCGCGACCAGCACCGGCTTGCGGCCGAAGGTGTCGGAGAGCTTGCCGTACACCGGCAGCGTCACGGTGACGGCCAGCAGGTAGCCGGAGAAGAGCCAGGAGAAGACCGAGAACCCGCCGAGGTCGCCGACGATCTGGGGTACGGCGGTGGAGACGACGGTGGAGTCGAGTGCCGCCAGCGCCATGGCGAGCATCAGGGCGGCCACCACGGCCCCCCGCCGGCCCGTCGCGGCCTCGCGTCCCGCCGTGCGTATCGCGGGTTTCGTGTTCCCCACGCCGGATCCCCTCCCGATGTGTTCCTCATGTATCTATGTCGCGTACGACAGCTTCCCATCCGCTCCGGCACGGCGGGAGTACGCGTCCACCTGGTGGAAGTCCGCAGCCACCTGGCCGGAGCGGGCGTCCGCTTGACCCTCACGCGACGGGAGGGTGGAGGCTGCCTGGGCCGGTGGGTGGAGCGCGACCCTGAGAAGGGCTCCACCCGGCGGTGGACGTCCCCTAGGGGGTTCTCCGTACTACGGCTCGGGGAGGGTTCGTACCGCCGGAGGACGAGACGGCACCCCGCTCGTCCTTAACCTGGCTTTACGCCGCCGGGGGTGGTTGACCGAACCGGCGGGGGTGGGGTTTTCCCCCCGGAAAGACGGGGCTTCGCACCAGCGCGGTACAGGCCGCGTGCGGACAGACTCATCGGCGTACCAACCGCTTCGCAGCAGGACGCAGCACAGTGCTGCTTATTGGCTGACCGACTTAGGAGACATACCGTGACATCGGCTGTGACCATTCCCAGGCACGGGGGTACTGGAGGGCGTACGGCCGTTGCCGCGCGGGCGCGGCAGGTCGTCAAGGCGTACGGGGCCGGAGAGACCCGTGTCGTCGCCCTGGACCATGTCGACGTGGACATCGCGCGGGGGCAGTTCACCGCGATCATGGGCCCCTCGGGGTCCGGAAAGTCCACCCTGATGCACTGCCTCGCCGGGCTCGACACCGTGACGAGCGGTCAGATCCACCTGGACGACACCGAGATCACCGGCCTGAAGGACAAGAAGCTCACGAAGCTGCGCCGGGACCGGATCGGCTTCATCTTCCAGGCGTTCAACCTGCTGCCGACGCTGAACGCGCTGGAGAACATCACGCTCCCCATGGACATCGCCGGCCGCAAGCCCGACAAGGAGTGGCTGCGGCGCGTGGTCGAGACCGTGGGGCTCGCGGACCGGCTCAAGCACCGCCCCACGCAGCTCTCGGGCGGTCAGCAGCAGCGCGTGGCCGTGGCGCGCGCCCTCGCCGCCCGCCCCGAGATCATCTTCGGCGACGAGCCGACCGGAAACCTCGACTCCCGCGCGGGCGCGGAGGTCCTCGGCTTCCTGCGCCGCTCCGTGGACGAGCTGGGCCAGACGATCGTGATGGTCACGCACGACCCGGTCGCCGCTTCCTACGCGGACCGCGTGCTCTACCTCGCCGACGGCCGGATCGTCGACGAGATGTTCAAGCCGACCGCGGACACCGTCCTGGACCGCATGAAGGACTTCGACGCGCGGGGGCGTACGTCATGACCGTCATGAAGACCTCGATGCGCAACTTCTTCGCGCACAAGGGGCGCATGGCCCTGTCGGCGGTCGCCGTCCTGCTGTCGGTGGCGTTCGTGTGCGGCACGCTGGTGTTCACCGACACCATGAATACGACGTTCGACAAGCTGTTCGCGGCGACCTCGTCCGACGTCACGGTCAGCGCCAAGGGCGCCTCCGACACCGGTGCGACGACCTCCGACAACGGCAGGCCGCCGGTCATGCCGGCCTCGGTGGTCGGCAAGGTCCGCGCGGCGGCCGGCGTCAAGGCGGCCGAGGGGACGGTCTTCTCGACGTCCGTGACCGTCGTGAACGCGGGCAAGGACAGCATGTCGCCGTCGAGCGGCGCGCCGACCATCGTCGGCAGCTGGAACTCCAACGACGCCCGCACCATGAAGATCACCTCCGGTGCGGCGCCCGGGAACTCCGGCCAGATCATGGTCGACGCCGACACCGCCGACAAGCACCACCTGAAGCTCGGCGACGAACTCGCCGTCATCAGCGCGGTCGGCACGCACACCGCGAAGATCTCCGGCATCGCCGACTTCACCGTCACCAACCCCGGTGCCGCGATCTTCTACCTGGACACCAGGACCGCCCAGCAGGCGCTCGTCGGGCAGACCGGCGTCTTCACCAATGTCAACGTGACGGCCGCGGCCGGGGTGACCGACCCGCAGCTGAAGAAGAACGTCACCGCCGAACTCGGCTCCGCCTACAAGGTGCAGACCGCCAAGGAGACCGCCGACGCCAACCAGAAGGACGTCGAGAGCTTCCTGAGCGTCATGAAGTACGCGATGCTCGGCTTCGCCGGGATCGCCTTCCTGGTCGGCATCTTCCTGATCATCAACACCTTCTCGATGCTGGTCGCCCAGCGCACCCGCGAGATCGGCCTGATGCGGGCCGTCGGCTCCAGCCGCGGCCAGGTCAACCGGTCCGTGCTCGTCGAGGCCCTGCTGCTCGGTGTGGTCGGCTCGGTCCTCGGCGTCGGCGCGGGCGTCGGCATCGCGGTCGGCCTGATGAAGCTGATGGGCTCCATGGGCATGCACCTGTCGACCAGCGATCTGACGGTGGCCTGGACGACCCCGGTCATCGGCCTGATCCTCGGCGTCGTCGTCACCGTCCTCGCCGCCTACCTGCCCGCGCGCCGCGCCGGCAGGGTCTCCCCGATGGCCGCGCTGCGCGACGCGGGCGCCCCCGCCGACGCCAGGGCGGGCCGCATACGCGCCCTGGTCGGCCTGGTGCTGACCGGCGCGGGCGGCTACAGCCTCTACCTGGCCTCGGCCACCGAGAAGGCCAAGGAGGGCTCGGCCTGGCTCGGCCTCGGCATCGTCCTCTCCCTCATCGGGTTCGTCGTCATCGGCCCGCTGCTCGCGGGCGCTGTCGTACGGGTCCTGGGCGCCGTCCTGCTGCGGATGTTCGGCCCGGTCGGACGCATGGCCGAACGCAACGCGCTGCGCAACCCGCGCCGCACCGGCGCCACCGGCGCCGCCCTGATGATCGGACTGGCACTGGTCGCCTGCCTCTCGGTGGTCGGCTCCTCCATGGTGGCCTCCGCGTCCGACCAGCTCGACAAGACCGTCGGCACGGACTTCATCATCCAGTCCGACAGCGGCCAGCGGATCACCCCGCAGGCGGTCAAGGCCGTCAAGGACGTGCCGGGACTCGCGCGGGTCACCGAGTACCGCACGACCACCGCCGACTACACCACGCCCGACGGCGAGACCCTCAAGGACACCGACATCACGGCGGCCGACCCGACGTACGCGACCGACCTGCGCACCAAGACCGTCGCCGGCGACCTCAAGGACGCCTACCTGCCCGACTCGATGTCCGTGCACGACAAGTTCGCCAAGGCGCACGGCATCCGCCTCGGCTCGAAGATCGCCGTGAAGTTCAAGGACGGCCGCACGGCCCACCTCACGGTCCGGGCGATCACCAGCAGCGACGGCCTCATCGACGCCGGATCCAAGTACACGAACATCACCACGCTCGCCAAGTACGTGCCGGCCGCCAAGATGCCGCTCGACGACCTGGTCTTCGCCACCGCCAAGGACGGGCGGCAGGACGCCGCGTACACGGCGCTCAAGTCCGCGCTGCACGACTACCCGCAGTACACCGTGCGCGACCAGACCGACTACAAGCAGGCGCTCAAGGACCAGATCGGCCAGCTGCTGAACCTGATCTACGGCCTGCTCGCCCTGGCGATCATCGTCGCGGTCCTCGGCGTCGTGAACACCCTCGCCCTGTCGGTGGTCGAGCGGACCCGCGAGATCGGCCTCATGCGGGCCATCGGCCTCTCCCGCCGCCAGCTGCGCCGCATGATCCGCATGGAGTCCGTGGTGATCGCCCTCTTCGGCGCCCTGCTCGGCCTCGGCCTCGGCATGGGCTGGGGCGCCACGGCCCAGAAGCTGCTCGCCCTGCAGGGCCTGAAGGTCCTGGAGATCCCCTGGCCGACGATCATCGGGGTCTTCGTCGGCTCGGCCTTCGTGGGCCTGTTCGCCGCCCTGATCCCGGCGTTCCGCGCGGGCCGCATGAACGTCCTGAACGCGATCGCGACGGACTGAACCAACCGAGGAGACCACCGCATACGGGGGTTGCGGGGGAACGCCCGGCGCCGGAAGTCCTGAGGGACCTACCGGCGCCGGGCGCCTTCGCGTCCGCCGGCCCCGGCTTCTCGACCGACCGCGTTGCACGGCGGGCACGTTTTTGTCTTTCGAGCCCGGCTTCTCGATCGACCGAGTCGGGCGGCGGGCGCGTCCTTGTCTTTCGAGTCCCGCTTTTCGGTCCGCCGAGTCGGGTGGTGGGTGGGCATAGGCTTCGGGGGTCCAGGGGGCGGAGCCCCCTGGGACGGCCACCGCGACGCACGGCACCTCACAGGGCGACGGAGGTTATCCACAGCCCCGGCACCCGCGCCCGCGTAGTCGTACGCTGGAGACCCCCCGGTCGCAGCCCGCGCCGGGCACTTCGCGTTGCCCACCCCCCGACGAAAGCCGCCCTGAATGAGCCTGCACGGTCTGCTCGACGTCGTCGTCAAGGACCCCGCCCTCGCGGAAGCGATCAAGGCGGCCGCGGACGGCAACCGCATGCACGTCGACCTGGTCGGCCCTCCCGCGGCCCGCCCCCTCGCGGTCGCCGCCCTGGCCCGCGAGGCCGGCCGCCCCGTGCTCGCGGTCACCGCCACCGGCCGCGAGGCCGAGGACCTGGCCGCGGCCCTGCGCACGCTCCTGCCCTCCGAGGGCGTCGCGGAGTACCCCTCCTGGGAGACGCTCCCGCACGAGCGCCTCAGCCCCCGCAGCGACACCGTCGGCCGCCGCCTCGCCGTCCTGCGCCGCCTCGCCCACCCCAGCTCCGACGACCCCGAGACCGGCCCGGTCTCCGTCGTCGTCGCACCCGTACGATCCGTGCTCCAGCCGCAGGTCAAGGGCCTCGGCGACCTGGAGCCGGTGGCGCTGCGCAGCGGCCAGACCGCCGACCTCAACGACATCGTGGAGGCCCTCGCCGCAGCCGCCTACGCGCGCGTGGAGCTCGTCGAGAGGCGCGGCGAGTTCGCCGTCCGCGGCGGCATCCTGGACGTGTTCCCGCCCACCGAGGAACACCCCCTGCGCGTCGAGTTCTGGGGCGACGACGTCGAGGAGATCCGCTACTTCAAGGTCGCCGACCAGCGCTCCCTGGAGGTCGCCGAGCACGGCCTGTGGGCACCGCCCTGCCGCGAGCTGCTGCTGACCGAGGACGTCCGCGCCCGCGCGCGTGCCCTCGCCGAGGAGCACCCCGAGCTCGGCGAACTCCTCAACAAGATCGCCGAGGGGATCGCGGTCGAGGGCATGGAGTCCCTCGCCCCGGTCCTGGTCGACGACATGGAACTGCTGCTCGACGTGCTGCCCAAGGGCGCGATGGCCGTCGTGTGTGACCCGGAGCGGGTGCGGACGCGCGCCGCCGACCTGGTGGCCACGAGTCAGGAGTTCCTGCAGGCGTCCTGGGCGGCCACCGCGGGCGGCGGCGAGGCGCCCATCGACGTCGGCGCGGCCTCCCTGTGGTCGATCGCGGACGTCCGCGACCGCGCGCGCGGGCTGGACATGATGTGGTGGTCGGTGTCGCCGTTCGCGGCGGACGAGGAGCTGGCGGCCGACACCCTCAAGCTGGGCATGCACGCCCCCGAGACCTACCGCGGCGACACCGCGAAGGCCCTCGCCGACACCAAGGGCTGGCTCGCCGACGGCTGGCGCACGGTGTACGTCACCGAGGGCCACGGCCCAGCCTCCCGCACGGTCGAGGTGCTCGGCGGCGAGGGCATCGCCGCCCGCCTCGACGTCGACCTGGAAGAGCTGAGCCCCTCGGTCGTGCACGTGTCGTGCGGCTCGATCGACTACGGCTTCGTCGACCCGGCGCTCCGGCTCGCCGTCCTCACCGAGACCGACCTGTCCGGGCAGAAGGCGGCCGGCAAGGACGGCGCCCGGATGCCGGCCCGCCGCCGCAAGACCATCGACCCGCTCACCCTGGAGCCGGGCGACTACATCGTGCACGAGCAGCACGGCGTCGGCCGCTACATCGAGATGGTCCAGCGCACCGTCCAGGGCGCCACCCGCGAGTACCTGGTCGTGGAGTACGCCCCCGCCAAGCGCGGCCAGCCCGGCGACCGGCTGTACATCCCCACCGACCAGCTGGAGCAGATCACCAAGTACGTCGGCGGCGAGGCCCCCACCCTGCACCGCCTGGGCGGCGCGGACTGGACGAAGACCAAGGCGCGCGCCAAGAAGGCCGTCAAGGAGATCGCCGCCGACCTGATCAAGCTCTACAGCGCGCGCATGGCCGCCCCCGGCCACGCGTTCGGCGGGGACACGCCGTGGCAGCGCGAACTGGAGGACGCCTTCCCGTACGCGGAGACCCCCGACCAGCTGACCACCATCGCCGAGGTCAAGGAGGACATGGAGAAGTCCGTCCCCATGGACCGCCTGGTCTGCGGCGACGTCGGCTACGGCAAGACCGAGATCGCGGTGCGGGCCGCCTTCAAGGCCGTACAGGACGGCAAGCAGGTCGCCGTCCTCGTGCCCACCACCCTGCTGGTGCAGCAGCACTTCGGCACGTTCTCCGAGCGGTACTCGCAGTTCCCGGTGAGCGTGAAGGCGCTCTCCCGGTTCCAGACCGACACCGAGGCGAAGGGAACCCTGGAGGGCCTGCGCGAGGGCGCCGTCGACGTCGTCATCGGCACCCACCGCCTGTTCTCCTCGGAGACCAAGTTCAAGGACCTCGGCCTGGTCATCGTCGACGAGGAGCAGCGCTTCGGCGTCGAGCACAAGGAACAGCTGAAGAAGCTGCGCGCCAACGTCGACGTGCTGACCATGTCCGCCACCCCGATCCCGCGCACCCTGGAGATGGCGGTCACCGGCATCCGCGAGATGTCCACGATCACCACGCCCCCGGAGGAGCGGCACCCGGTGCTCACCTTCGTCGGGCCGTACGAGGAGAAGCAGATCGGCGCCGCCATCCGCCGCGAACTGCTGCGCGAGGGCCAGGTCTTCTACATCCACAACCGGGTGGAGTCCATCGACCGCGCGGCGGCCAGGCTCCGTGAGATCGTCCCCGAGGCACGCATCGCGACCGCTCACGGCCAGATGTCGGAGTCGGCGCTCGAACAGGTCGTCGTCGACTTCTGGGAGAAGAAGTTCGACGTCCTCGTCTCGACCACGATCGTCGAGTCCGGCATCGACATCTCCAACGCCAACACGCTCATCGTCGAACGCGGCGACACCTTCGGCCTCTCCCAGCTGCACCAGCTGCGCGGCCGCGTCGGCCGGGGCCGCGAGCGCGGGTACGCGTACTTCCTGTACCCGCCGGAGAAGCCGCTGACCGAGACCGCCCACGAGCGCCTCGCCACCATCGCCCAGCACACCGAGATGGGCGCCGGCATGTACGTCGCGATGAAGGACCTGGAGATCCGCGGCGCGGGCAACCTGCTCGGCGGCGAGCAGTCCGGGCACATCGCGGGCGTCGGCTTCGACCTCTACGTCCGCATGGTCGGCGAGGCCGTCGCGGACTACCGGCGGCAGCTGGAGACCGGGGCGATCGAGGAGGAGCCGCCGCTGGAGGTCAAGATCGAGCTGCCCGTCGACGCACACGTCCCGCACGACTACGCGCCGGGCGAGCGGCTGCGCCTCCAGGCCTACCGTTCCATCGCCTCCGCCAACTCGGAGGAGGACATCAGGGCGGTCCGCGAGGAACTCACCGACCGCTACGGCAAGTTGCCCGAGCCGGTGGAGAACCTGCTGCTGGTCGCCGGGCTGCGGATGCTCGCCCGTGCCTGCGGGGTCGGCGAGATCGTCCTGCAGGGCACCAACATCCGCTTCGCGCCGGTCGAGTTGCGCGAGTCGCAGGAGCTGCGGGTCAAGCGCCTGTACCCGGGGACCGTCATCAAGCCGGCCGTCCACCAGCTGCTGGTGCCCCGCCCGAAGACCGCGAAGGTGGGCGGCAAGCCGCTGGTCGGCCGGGAACTGCTGGGCTGGGTCGGAGAGTTCCTCGCCTCGATCCTCGGCTCGTGACGGGTGACGGGTGACGGGTGACGGGTGACGGGTGACGGGTGACGGGTGACGGGTGACGGGTGACGGGGGCGCGGGACGTGCGGATCGGTGAACTGGCGCAGGCGACCGGATCGACACCGCGCGCCCTGCGCCACTACGAACAGGCGGGCCTGATCACCTCCGCACGCGCCGCCAACGGCTATCGCGCGTACGACGCCCGTACGGCCGTACGCGTCCGCAACATCCGCCGGCTGCTGGCGGCGGGCCTCACCCTGGACGACGTACGGGCCTTCCTGCCGTGCCTGGACGGCGAGGTCACCGCAGGCCGCGCGTCGGCGCGGGGTCTGCGGATCGCCCGGGACCGGCTGGCGGTCCTGGACGCACGGATAGCGGCACAGACGGAGGTACGGGAGCGACTGGCGGCTGCGCTGCGCGAGGCGGGCGAGACGGCCTGACGGTCGCCCCGGGACGCCGGAACCCGGGACGCCGGAACCCGGGACGCCGGGTCAGGCGACGACCGCCCCGCCGTCCACCGGCAGTACCACGCCGGTCACGAACGACGCCTGTGGCGAGGCGAGCCGGGTGATGGCCCAGGCGACCTCCTCAGGACGGCCGATCCGGCCGAGCGGGGTGTGGTCGAGCTGCCACCTGCGCAGGGCGGCCCGCTGCTCCGGGGTGTATCCGGAGTGGTCGGCGATCGGTGTCTCGATCGCGCCCGGGGCCACCGCGACCACCCGGATCCCGTGCGGGGCCAGTTCGACGGCCCAGCTGCGGGTGAGCACTTCGAGCGCGGCCTTTCCCGCCGCGTACAGGGAGTTGCCGGTCGGCCAGCCACGCTGGCCGACGGCCGTCGTCACGTTCACCACGACACCCCGGCTCTCCTCCAGCGCCGGGAGCGCGGCCTGGGTGAGCAGTACGGGAGCGATCAGGTTCGTCTCCAGTAGCGGCCGCACGGCCGCGCGGGTGTAGGTGCGCAGGGAGCCGGCGGTGACGACCGCCGCGTTGTGGACGAGCACGTCGAGACGGCCGTGGCGCTCCAAGGCCGTCCGTACGACGGTGCCGGGCCCGTCCTCGGCGGTGATGTCCGCGGGCAGCGCGGTGATCCCGGGGTGCCCGTCGGCGGTTTCGGAGAGGGTGCCCGGTCGGCGGCCGACGGCGACCACGTGCGCGCCCTCGGCGGCGAACGCGCGCGCCGTGGCGCGGCCGATGCCGGTGCCGGCTCCGGTGACGACGACGGTGCGGGGGGCCCGGGGGCGGATGTTCTCGCTCATGCCGGGATCGTCGGACCCTGACACCGGCGTCAAGGTCAAGTCCCCCTCGACAGGCCTCGACAGGCCTCGGCAGGTCCCGGGAGGCATGCGGGCGCGGCAAGGTGTGAGGCGTGTCATCGGGGGCATTCGGTCGCAGCGGGGAGTGAGCGGGCGCGAAGGCGTTCGGGCCGGGCTTCCCTCCGGGCGTCAATCGCTTGCCGATAAGGCCGAGTTGATGGCATACACCCTTTTAGGTGCTATCTGGCCCGAACCGTGCGGCAGTTACCGTTGGACCAGCAGGAATCCGCCCGTGCGAAGGCGGATCTGGGCAAGCAAGAGGGGGCGCACGTGGCGCGTCTGAGGGGCGGGGCGGTCACCGCTGCCGTCGTGGTGTTCGCGGTGGCCGGCTGTACCGACCTGCAGGACAAGGGGAGTCCGGGAGCCCAGGGCGCGGGCGGCGGGGGAGCGGCGCTGACCGCCGCCGACTCGCTCACCGTCAAGGGCCGGGCGCCGAAGACCGGTTACTCCCGGGAGAAGTTCGGCTCCGCCTGGGCGGACACGGACTCCAACTCCTGCGACACCCGGGACGACATACTCAAGCGCGACCTCAAGGAGGTGAAGTTCACCGACGGCGACTGCAAGGTCTCCTCCGGAGTCCTGGAGCCGGACCCCTACTCCGGCAAGGAGGTCACCTACAAGCGCGGCCGCAGCCTGGTCGACATAGACCACCTCGTCGCCCTCTCGGACGCCTGGCAGAAGGGCGCCAAGTACTGGGACGCCAGCAAGCGCATAGCCCTGGCCAACGACCCGCTGAACCTCCTGGCCGTCGACGCGAGCGCCAACCGGGGCAAGGGCGACGGCGACGCGGCCACCTGGATCCCGGCGAACAAGGCCTACCGCTGCACCTATGTCGCCGCGCAGGTGGCCGTGAAGAAGAAGTACGGCCTGTGGGTCACCGCCGCCGAGAAGGCCGCGATGAAGAAGGTCCTCGCCACCTGTCCCGGCCAGAAACTCCCCTCGGGCGGCAACCCGACCAAGGCGCCGTCACGCTTCAAGGCGCGCTGAACCGGCCCGCCCCCGCCGCGTGCGTCAGTACCCCAGGGCGCGGCCGCGCGGCGGAGGGGCGGGGCAGCCCGCCTTCTCCCAGGCCACGAAGGTGTTGGTGCGGGCGAAGACGAACGCCTTGACCGGGTTGGCGGAGTACGACCACGGCGGGCTGCCGACGTATCCGCCGACCGCCCGGAACTGCTCGACGGCCTCCGCGTACCGATCCGTCTGGAACAAGGCCTCCGCCAGCAGGTGCCGCACCATCGGCAGCCGGTGGTGCCCGGCCGGTGCCCACTCCACGGCGTCCAGGGTGGCGTCCACCGCCGCCTGCACGAACGGCTGGCGGTACACCGGCTCCTTGGGCTCCCGGAACGCGTGCTCCATCAGCCCGTACAGGCGTAGTACGGGCAGCAGGCTGCCCTGCGGCGCGGTGACTGCGGCCTGCTCGGCGAACGCGTACATCAGCTCGTGCGAACCGCGCCACTTGGCGCACCAGTACTGCAGGGCGCTGATGTGCGCCCCGAAGTGGTGCGGGTCGCGTGCGGTGATCTCGGCCCACAGCGCCCGGAAGTCGTCGTGCGACCAGCCGAGCCCCAGCGCGATGGAGATCTGTGCGATCCAGGGGCAGGGGTCCTCGGGTGCCATCCAGGCGGCCTCCTGGCAGGCGGGCAGTGCCTCGGCCAGCAGCCGGTGGAAGCCCTCGAACTGCTCCGCCGTGGTGTGCTTCGCCAGCTTCGCGCCGCGGACCTTGCCCGCGAGGTCCACGAGCGCGTCGGCGTGCACCAGGGCGGCGGCCGGATCGCCGGGGTACTCGGTCCGCCACGCCTTGAGCCAGGTGTCGTCCTCGGCGGCGGCGTGGGTGAGGATGCCGAGCCGGTACCACCGCAGGTCCCAGTCCCGGCCCGCTCCGGCCAGGTAGGCGGCGGCCCGCCGCCAGTCACCGGCGAGGGCGGCCTGCGCGACCGCGTCGGCCTCGGGATCGGGGCCCGCGAAACGGCTGTCGAGCTGAGCGGCGGGCACCAGCCCGTACTTGGCGGGGTCGATGTTGACCGGCGCCTTGGCCTTCGCCTCCGCCCGGAGCGCCCGCGCCTTGCGGGCGTTGCGCGGGACGGTGACGGCGGAGTAGGCGAGGATGCCGGCGCCGGCTATGTCGATGAGGACGTTCATACCGGGTCTTTCGGGTAGAGGCCGCCGGAAGAGGCGGGTGGCTGGGCGGGCGGACGAGTGGGCCGGGAGGCGGCCGAAGGGGCGGTCCGAGGGCCGGCCCAGGAAGCCGTCGGAGCGCGGACGCCGCCGGACAGCAGGGCCCGCAGGGGGCCCGTGCCGGGCGGATCGGCGACCGCGTGGTCCAGGGCCTCCTCCAGCGCCTCGGTGAACTGTACGGGCGCCACCGCCCGGAGCGGGGGCCCGGACCAGCACAGCTCCCACCGGCACAGCCCGGTGTCCAGCGCGGTGAGCAGGGCCAGTTGCCGCAGGGCCGAGCGGAAGGCCGTCCGAGCGGACTCGCGTGCCGCGCGGCCACTGCTCCGGCCGGCCTGCTCCGACCTGGGCAGCCGGCCGGCGATGTCGTACAGCAGGCCGTGGTCGACCAGGTCCAGAAGGCGGCCGAGGTGGTCGTGGTGGTCGTGGTGGTCGTGGTGGTCGAGGTGGTCGACGCGGCCGAGGTGGTCGAGGTGTGTCGCTCCGGATGCGGCGGCGCCCCTCGCGCCGGCCGCCTGGGCCATGGCCCCCAGCAGCGGCCCCGCTTCCCGCGCCCAGCTCTCGCGCCGGGTCTGCGCGGGCAGTTCCGCCCAGGGCACCCGCCGCCAGGACAGCGTCTCCCGGCTCAGTACGGCTCGTTCCAGTCGGGCGAGGAGGCGCTCCGGCTCCCGGAGCAGCGCGAGGGCGGGGCGCCGGGGGAGCGTGGCGGCGCGTCCGTCGTCGGGGAGTGCCTCCAGCACCGCGATGCGGTCGGCCGTGGGCGGGTGGCTGTCGTACGGGGACCTCTCCTCGGGAACCACCTCCGGGAGCGGCCCGCGGGCCCACGCTTCGAGGTCCGCCCGGCGGGCGGGGTCCGCGAGCAGGAGGGCGAGCCCGCCGTGGAACTGCCCTTCCGGCGGCAGCAGTCCGGCGTCCCGGCCCATCAGGGCGTACTCGCGCAGGTAGAGATCGTCGGCGGCGTCGAGCACGGGGATGCGGCGCAGCGCGGCGGCCGTGGTGTCCCGTCCGGCGATCCGGGCGGCCACCAGGTCGGCCGCGTACTCCTGCCGGCGGCTGACGGCCTCGGTCAGGCGCAGACAGAGCCGGGCGTACCCGGAGAAGACGAGGGCCAGATAGTGGTCCGGGCCCCGCGTCGGCTCCCGCTTCACCGGCGGCGGCTTGCCGGCCGCCCGGCGCCGGGCGGCCCGCGCGGCGGCCCTCGCCTGCTCCTCGGCCTCCTCACGCGCGGCCCGCTGCCGCAACGTGTGCGTGGTGTGCAGCAGTCTGCCGTGCAGCGCCCAGAGCAGGCCGCCCAGCCGGGTGTCGTCGTGCGCGTAGTGGCCCAGTTCGTGCGCGAGCACGGCGTCCAGTTCGTCGTCCGGCAGGCCGATCAGCAGGGCGACGCCGAGGAAGAGCCGCCGTTCGCCCGCGGCCAGCCCGAGCCATCGGGCGTCCTCCCGCACCATGGCATTGGCCCCCGGGATCACCCGGATCTCCGTGGGCGGCCGGGTGCCCACCCGCTCGGCCAGGTCCCGCACGCGCCGCCACAGCTCCGGCTGCTCCTGCGGCGCCGGTGACACACCGGGTACCTCGTCCTGCCCGTCCCCGGGGCCGCGGCTGAGCAGGACGACCCGCACCACGCACCAGGCGATCGCCAGCGAGCCGAGGTAGCCCTCGACGGCCATGAGCGTGAAGCTCCCGTCCCGGGCCAGGAAGACGTCCAGGACCGCCAGCGCGACGAGGAGGAGCAGAGCCAGTACGTAGAACCCGAGCAGCAGTCCGAGAACGAGCGCGGCGCGCAGCGGTGTTCCGGGCACGCCCCGTTCTCGTACGGCGGTTTCCCCGGCGGCCGCCCGGCCGGCGGGGCGGGACGTCAGGCGCATCGGCATCCTTCACGGGAACGGAACGGTGGTGTGGCGTCGACGCCGGGCTCGGAGCCGGCCGCACGCGTCGCCTGCTTCTTCGGCTACTTCTTCAGCGCCGAGAGGATCGCCGTCGTCACCTTCTTCGCGGACGCGGCACCGTTGTCGCCGCCCGCCGTGGACAGCACGGTGACCACGGAGGCGCCGGAACGGGCCGCGATCAGCGTGGTGCCGTTCTCCCAGTAGCCGCTCGTCAGCGTCATCGTGTAGGCCTCGTCACCGAGTCCGGTCGTGGAGCTGCCGGTGAGCTTCACCTTGGCGTGCGCGTCGGTGTCCGTGTACGTGGCGCACTCGGCGGCCACGGTCCGCAGCGCCTTCATCACGTCGGTCGCCGTGGTGCCCTGGAAGGCGTCGATCTCCTGGTCCACTTCCTCGGTCTTGTTCGCGTAGCCGTTCTGTGCGAACGACACCCCGCCCTTGTAGCCGGACACCTGGATCCAGGACGTGGTCTCCAGCCTGGTGCAGTCCGGCTTGCCCGTCTTCCGGCCGGCCGGGGAGAGGAACCGGCCACCGCTGTCCGCGGAACCGTCGGACTCCAGGGTGAGCCCGGACGGGAAGGCCGAGGCGGGCGCCAGCGCCTTCTTCAGCTGGGTACCCGTGAGCAGACCGGAGTCGGGGTCCTTCGCCTTGGCCGGTGCGGCGCTCGTGCCGGTACCGGAGTCGGCGGTCGTACCGGTGGATCCGGAGGAGCAGGCGGTCAGGGCCAGCGGAAGGGTCGCGACGGCTATCAGCATCACGGCACGGGACGGGAGACGCATCAGGAGTCCTTCTCGGGTGGGTTGGAGTGGCGAGTCAATAAGAGCAGAGGCTGTGAACCGAGTCAACACGGATTACGTGGTGCGTGGTGTGCACGCCCGTGAAGGGGTAGATCTTGTGTACATCGGTATGCTCGGTGCACACAGGGGCACCTGGGCACCTGGGTACCTGGGACGAGGGGAGCGAGGCCGCGTGCAGGACAACGCCACGGAGGTGACCGCGGCCGGTATCGCACGGCTCGCCGGAGTGGGCCGCGCCGCCGTCAGCAACTGGCGCCGCCGGCACGCCGACTTCCCCAAGCCGGTCGGCGGCACCGAGACCAGTCCGTCCTTCGCACTCGCCGAGGTCGAGTCCTGGCTGCGTGAGCAGGGAAAACTCGCCGAGGTCCCGCTGTGCGAGCGGGTCTGGCAGCAGCTCGCCGGGCACCCCGAGGGCGCGCTGACGGCGCTGGTGCACGCCGGCTGTGCGCTGCTGCTGATCCACGAACGCCCCACCGTCTGGCTCGACGTGAGCGCCGGCTCGGACGAGCGCCTGGCCGCGATGCTGCCGGGCGCGCTGGAGCAGGTGCTGACCGCGCGCCTCGGCGGGGCAGCGGAGCGCACGGTTCACAGCGGCCGGTCCGCGGGCGGCGCCGAGGCTGTGAACAGGCCCGGCAGCGCAGCGGGTGTGAACACATCAGCGGCCGCCCGCCCTGTGAACACCCCGCCGACGACACCCGGCGCGACCGTCGCCCCCACCGCCTCCGTCGCCCCCACCACCCTCACCACCCCCGCCGTCCGCACCCCCACCGGCCCCCAACTCCTCCCGTCCGCCCCCCTCCTGCGCGGCGCCGCCGAGCTGGCCGCCGAGGCCGGGGCCCGGCAGGCCTTCGAGTTCCTGCTGGGCCGGCACCTGGACGCCAACCCCCGCCAGTACACGCTCACCCCGTCCGACCTCGCCGGTCTCATGGCCGACCTGGCCGGCCCCGCCCGCACCGTGCTGGACCCGGCCTGCGGGACCGGTGCCCTGCTGCGGGCCGTGGACGTCCGCCCCGGCCAGGAGCTGTACGCCCAGGACAGCGCCCCCGATCTCGCCGCGCTCACCGCGCTGCGGCTCGCGCTGCACTCCCGGGCCGGGGTGCACGGCGCCGCCGGCGACACCCTGCGCGCCGACGCCTACCCGGAGCTGCGCGCCGACGCGGTGCTCTGCCACCCGCCGTTCAACGAGCGCAACTGGGGCCACGACGAGCTGGCGTACGACGCACGCTGGGAGTACGGCTTCCCCGCGCGCACCGAGTCGGAACTGGCCTGGGTGCAGCACGCCCTGGCCCGGCTCGCCGACGGCGGCACCGCGGTGCTGCTGATGCCGCCGGCCGTCGCGTCCCGCCGTTCCGGGCGCCGGATCCGTGCCGACCTGCTGCGCCGGGGTGCGCTCAGGGCGCTCGTCGCGCTCCCGGTCGGGGCGGCGCCGCCGTACAGCATCCCGCTGCACCTGTGGGTGCTGCGCCGGCCCGACCGGACGCCGGCCACGCCCGAGGTGCTGCTCGTGGACACCGGGAGGTTCGCAGGCGAAGGGCGGGGCGGCCCGGACTGGGCGGCGGTACGGGACGCCGTCCTGGACGCCTGGCGTGCCTTCGAGCGCACTGGGGGGCCGGTGGAACGGCCGGGGCTGGCCCGTTCGGTGCCGGTCATCGAACTCCTCGACGACGACGTGGACCTCGCCCCCGCCCGCCATCTGCCCCCGGCCGCCGGGGCCGACGGCGCGGAACAGCTCACGGCGGTCCGCGAACGGTTCGGTGTGACCCTGCGCCTGACCGCCGACCTCACCCCGCCGCCGGCCGACCAGGCGCCGCCCGCGCGGTGGCCGCTCACCACGGTCGGCGAACTCGCGCGCGCGGGCGCGCTGGTGCTGCGCACCGGCGGGAACGGCGGCCACGCGCGCGTGCCCGTGCTCACCGACCACGACGTCCTCGCCGCGGTGGCCCCCTCGGGCACGCTTCCCGAGAGCGACGAGGAGGCCGTGCTGACCGAGTCGGGCGACGTCGTCGTACCGGTCCTCGGCGGCGGTTCGGTGGCGCGCGTGATCGACGACGCGACGTCGGGCGCCGCCCTGGGGCGCAACCTCGTGCTCCTGCGCCCCGATCACACGGCCATCGACCCCTGGTTCCTGGCCGGCTTCCTGCGCGGCACCGCCAACAACCGGCAGGCCAGCAGCTATGCCTCCACCGCGACCCGGCTGGACGTGCGCCGGCTCCAGCTGCCCCGGCTCCCCTTGGAGGAACAGCGGCGCTACGGCGCGCGCTTCCGCGCACTCGACGAGTTCGAACGGGCGCTGCGCCACGCGAACCGGCTCGGGGAGCACCTCGTGCGCGGAATGTACGACGGCCTCACCGACGGGACCGTCACGCCCGACTGATCCCCGCCTGATCCCCGATTGATCACCGATTGATCCCTGATTGACCCTTGATCGATCCTTTCCCGGCGCGTCCCGGCAGTCGGTCCGACAACGGTTCGGTACAACCCGGACCGGTTGTCCGTGCCGGGCCATATGCTCGAAGCGACCATCACACGACCGATGTTGTCCGCGGGCGGACGGCGCCGGACGGTGGAGTACGCCCTTTTCAGGGAACTTCAGGCAACACAGGAGCGATCATGCAAGGCCAGGGCCATGCGCAGCCGGTGCAGCGGCCGCCGCACGACGCGGTACTGGTCCTGTTGCGCGTGGTGTTCGTGGCGGTCGGGGTGTTCAGCGCCGGCTTCCTGGCATGGGCGATGCTGCTGCGGCTGGCCGTGGTGACCCGCAGGTCGGTCGACTCCGGCCTGCTGGTGGCGGCCGCGGCGGCCGACGTCCTCAGCCTCGTGCTGCTGGGCACCGAATCGGGCGACGACGTGCACACCACCGGCGGCTACCTGGGGATCACCCTGCTGTTCGGCACGCTCCTGGCCACCATCGTCTACTACCTCGCGGCCGACGTGCGCCACTTCCAGCGGCAGCGCGAGGCGTACGCGGCGCAGACGTACGGCTACCCGCCCGCCCCCTCGCCGTACGCCACGGGGACGACGCCCCTGGGCATGCAGCCCCCGCACACCGCGCCCCCGCACACACCGCCCCCGCACACCGTTCCCCCGATGTCCCGGCCGCCGCTCCCGCAGCCTCCGATACCCGCGCCGCCCCAGCGCCCGGCGCCCGCCCGGATCGAGCAGGTACGCGCCGAACTCGACGAGCTCAGCGACTACCTGCGCAAGCACGACGGGCACCACGAGGGCGGAAGGTGACCGTGGCGACAGGACGTGTCGTCGCCGGCCGCTACGAGCTGTCCACGCTCATCGGGCAGGGCGGCATGGGCCAGGTGTGGACGGCGTACGACCAGCGGCTCGACCGGCGGGTGGCGGTGAAACTGCTGCGCCCCGACAAGGTGGCGGGCGCGGAGGCGGAGGAACTGCGCCGGCGGTTCCTGCGGGAGTGCCGGGTCACCGCGCAGGTCGACCACCCCGGGCTGGTCACCGTGCACGACGCGGGCAGCGAGGGCGAGGAGCTCTTCCTCGTCATGCAGTACGTGGACGGTGCCGACCTCTCCGACCACCTGGCGGAGCACGACCCGTACCCGTGGCAGTGGGCGGTGGCGGTGGCCGCGCAACTGTGCGCCGTGCTCAGCGCCGTGCACGCGGTGCCGATCGTCCACCGCGACCTCAAGCCGCGCAATGTGATGGTGAAGCAGGACGGCACGGTCACCGTCCTCGACCTGGGCGTGGCCTCCGTCATGGACACGGACACCACCCGCCTCACCCACACCGGCTCCCCGATCGGCTCGCCCGCCTACATGGCACCCGAGCAGGCGATGGGCGGTGCGGTCGGCCCGTACACCGACCTGTACGCGCTCGGCGTGCTGCTGCACGAACTGCTCAGCGGGGAGGTGCCGTTCGCGGGTTCCACGGCGCTCGGCGTGCTGCACCGGCACCTGTACGAGCCGCCGCTGCCCGTACGCCGGATCCGCCCCGAGGTCCCGGAGCCGCTCGAAAGCCTCGTGCTGCGCCTGCTCGCCAAGGACCCGCAGCACCGGCCGGCGTCCGCGCAGGAGGTCTACGAGAACCTGGCGTCGCTCCTGCCCCCGCGCGGGATGCCCTCCGGGGCGCCCCTGGACCCCACCCGCCCCTTCCTGCGCCCGCACGCCCCCTGGCCGGACCGGGCGCGGACGCCCGCACCCCGGCCCGCCGCCCCCGTGGCCGCCGTACCGGACAGACCGGATGTCGCCGCCGCCGTCGACGAGGTCAAGCGGCTGCTCGGGGAGGGGCGCATCACCCAGGCCGTCGACATCCTGGGCGCGATCCTGCCGGTCGCCGCCGACCGGCACGGCGAGCGCTCCACGGTCGTACGCACCCTGCGCAAGCAGTACGCGGCCACGCTGATGGACGACGGGCAGTACCGGCGCGCGCTGCCCGAACTGCGCCGGCTCGCCGAGGAACGCGCCGCCGAGGCGGGCCAGGCCGACCCCCAGGTCCTGCGCTTCCGCTACGAGACCGCCCAGTGCCTGGAACAGCTCGGCGAACCGGCGGCGGCGCTCGCGGAGTACCGCGCGCTGCTGCCGTACTACGAGAACCAGTACGTGGCCGGCGATCCGCAGCTCGCGCACGACGTGCGCCGCCGGATCGGGCATCTGCTGCTCGCGCTCGGCGACCGGCCCGCCGCGCACGACACGCTCGCCCGGCTGCTGATGGACCTGGAACGGCTGCACGGACCCGGACACCCGATGGCCGCCGAGGTCCGGCGCACGTTGCAGTGGCTGGGACAGGTACGCGGCTGAGCGCTCCGCTGGAAGTGCCGCGATGTGCCGTCTGCCGTCTGCCGTCTGCCGTCTGCGGCGCCGTCGTGGCTGGTCGCGCAGTTCCTCCCCCAGCCTTCGGCCGGGGGTACCCCCAGCGCCCCTTTGGGGCGCTGCGGAACCGCAGCGGACTTCGCCTGCCCCGCTTAGCCGTCACCGGCCTGGCAGACGAGCGGCTCCGGCCTCCTGATAGGTTGCGGTCCGTTTTCCTCGGTCTTTCTTGCACAGTGCATACACAGGGGTGGGGTAGGGGCATGTCCGGCCATCGGCAGTCGAAGAAGCGCAGATACATCACCTGGGGCGTCGCGGGCGCCGCCGTCGTCGCCGGGGCCGGGATCGCCGCGCAGACCTCCATGGCGGCCACCACCTGGCCCGCCCAGAAGACGTTCACCGGCCGGGCCTTCGACACCTG
This sequence comes from Streptomyces hyaluromycini, assembly GCF_002217755.1. Classification (GTDB taxonomy): domain Bacteria; phylum Actinomycetota; class Actinomycetes; order Streptomycetales; family Streptomycetaceae; genus Streptomyces; species Streptomyces hyaluromycini. The sequence goes on from NZ_BCFL01000019.1 coordinate 752,985, forward strand.
CGCCGCGCCCTCCGCCGATGTGATGAAGGCCTGGAACACCGGCTTCTACGGCGCCGCGGCTGTCTACATCGGCGGGAAGAACCGCGGCTGCAACCAGCCCTACCTCACCGCCTCCTGGGTCAAGACCGTCACCGCAGCGGGCTGGAAGCTCATCCCGCTCTACGTCGGCTCCCAGCCGTCCTGCGGATCCGGCGGCTCCGTGAAGATCAGCGCGGCCACCGCGGCCTCCGTCGGCAAGTCCGAGGCGGACGACGCCGTGTCCAAGGCCGCCGCCCTCGGCATGAAGGCGGGCAGCCCGGTCTACCTCGACATGGAGGCGTACGACACGACGAACACGTCGTGCAACAACGCGGTGCTGACGTATGTCCGCGCCTTCGACAAGGAACTGCACGCGAAGACGTACCGCGCGGGCTACTACGGCTTCACCAGCTCCAGCGCCAAGGCGATCGCGAACGCCACCGACAAGACCGACCTGCCGGGCAACCTCTGGTACGCGCTGTGGGACCAGAAGAACACCACGACCACGGACTGGCCGTTCGGTGCGTCGCAGTACACCGGGCACAGCCGGGCCCACCAGTACATGGTGAACAGCAAGGAGACGCGCGGCGGTCACACGATCACCGTGGACCGCGACGCCTGGGACGCCCCGGTGGCGATCACGGGCTGAGCGGGATCCGTACCGCAAACCCTTCCGGAGGGTGGTGCGGCGGTGCCGGATGCGCGTGTGAATCGTTGGTCGAATGGGTTGGCCAGAGCTTGCCCACTGCCTACCATCGATCACCGCAAGACTTTGTGCACCGTCGCACAATCTCCTCGGGAGGCATCCTTGCACCGCCGCCGTCGCACCGCGCTCGTCCTGTCCGCCGCGATCGCCGCCGCGGCCCCCTTCCTCACCGCCTGCGGAAGCGACGCGCACCCGGGCGCTGCGGCCGTCGTGGGCGGCCAGCGGATCACCGTCTCGCAGCTGGAGAACCGCGTGAACGAGGTGCGCCGGGCCCAGCGCGCCGCGGTTCCGGACGAGACGCAGTACCAGCAGGTCCTCGCCTCCACCAGCAGCCTCACCCGGGACACCCTGTACAACATGGTCCTCGACCAGGTGCTGCACCGGGCCGCCCAGGACGCGGGCATCACCGTCACCCGCAAGGATGTCGAGGCGACGCGCGCCGGCTACGAACAGCAGCTCGGCGGCGCCAAGGCGCTGCAGACCGCCTGGCTGCAGAAGTACGGCATCGCCCCCGAGCGCCTGGACGACAACCTCCGCTTCCAGACGGAGGCCACGAAGCTCGCCCAGCTGCTCGGCACCGACACCTCACAGCCCGCCTTCTGGAAGGTCCTGGCCAACGCCTCCAAGGAACTCCACGTCGACCTCAACCCCCGCTACGGCGCCTGGGACGTCCAGAAGAGCAGCCGGGTGGACGCCAAGACGCCGTGGGTACGGGAGGTCACGTCGGCCGGGACGCAGGTGTCGGCGTAGGCCAGGCCACTGGGGCGGGCCGCTGGGGCAGCCCACTGGGGCAGCCCACTGGGGCAGGCAGGCCACGGGGGTAGTCACGTCCGCGCCGGTCATACGATCACTTGACCGCCCCCGCCCTGTGGACAAACCGCGAGGTGGGCGGCGGCGGTGCGTTACGTTCGGAGCGTGAACACCACCAGGCCCGAACCCACCACCCCGGACCCCTCTCCTGCGCCTGCGCCTGCGGCCGCCGGCGCCGGCCGGGTCGTCCTGCTCACCACCAGCCACCGGGTCGCCCCCGGCCTGCTGTCCTGGCCCGCCTGGCAGGCGCTGCGCGCGGCGGACCGCGTGCTGTGTGCGGACGGCGCGCATCCGCAGCTGCCGTATCTGCGGGAGGCCGGGACGGCCGTGGACGAGGCCGCCCCCACCGCCCAGGAGCTGGTCGACGCCTGCGCCGGCGGCCGGACGGTGGTGGTCGTGGCGGCGGGTGAGGGCGAGCCCGCCCTCACGGACGGCCTGGCCCGCCTGGCCGGCTCCGGCCGCGTCCGGATGCCCGAGCTGGAACTGCTCCCCGCCTCCTACGACCTGCCCGGCGCCCGCCTCCTCGACCTCGTCCAGGTCATGGACCGGATCCGCGCGGAGTGCCCCTGGTCGTCCCGGCAGACCCACAAGGGCCTCGCGAAGTACGGCATCGAGGAGGCGTACGAACTCGTCGAGGCGATCGAGGAGGGCGACCGCGACGAACTGCGGGAGGAACTGGGCGACGTGCTGCTCCAGGTCGTCTTCCACGCACGGATCGCGGAGGAGGACCCGGACGCCCCCTTCTCCATCGACGACGTGGCGGGAGGCATCGTCGCCAAGCTCATCCACCGCCACCCGCACGTCTTCGGCGACGAGACCGCGGCGACGCCGGAAGAGGTCAAGGAGCACTGGCTGCGCACGAAGGCGACAGAGAAGCGGCGCGAGTCGGTGACGGACGGGATACCGCTTGCGCAGCCGGGTCTCGCGCTGGCGGCGAAGCTGGCCTCGCGGGTGCGGACGGCGGGGCTTGAGGTGCCGCTGCCGCAGGCGCCGGGCATCGGGTACGAGCTGCTCGCGCTGGCGGCCCGCGCGGAGGCGGAGGGCGTCGACCCGGAGGCGGCCCTGCGCGCGGCGGCCCGGGCCTACCGGGACGCGGTGCGGGCGACGGAGGGCGTGGAGAAGTGACCGCGCCCGCCCCCGACCTCTTCACCCGGGAGTTCGCCGCCGACCCCTACCCCGCCTATGCCTGGCTGCGGGAGCACGAGCCTGTGCGGCGGACCAGGCTGCCCAGTGGGGTGGAGGCCTGGCTGGTCACGCGGTACGCCGATGCCAAGCAAGCCCTCGCCGACCCCCGTCTCTCCAAGAACCCGGCGCATCACGACGAGCCCGCGCACGCCAAGGGGAAGACCGGCATCCCCGGCGAGCGCAAGGCCGAGTTGATGACGCATCTGCTCAACATCGACCCGCCCGACCACACCCGGCTGCGGCGGCTGGTGAGCAAGGCGTTCACACCGCGCCGGGTGGCCGAGTTCGCGCCGCGGGTGCAGGAGCTGACCGACCGGCTCATCGACGGGTTCGCGGCGACCGGGTCCGCCGACCTCATCCACGAGTTCGCCTTCCCGCTCCCCATCTACGCCATCTGCGATCTGCTCGGCGTCCCGCGCGAGGACCAGGACGACTTCCGGGACTGGGCCGGCATGATGATCCGCCACGGGGGCGGGCCGCGGGGCGGGGTCGCGCGGTCGGTGAAGAAGATGCGGGGGTATCTGGCCGAGCTGATCCACCGGAAGAGGCAGGCGCTGCCTGCCGAGCCGGCCCCCGGTGAGGACCTCATCTCCGGGCTCATCCGGGCCTCGGACCACGGTGAGCACCTCACCGAGAACGAGGCCGCGGCCATGGCGTTCATCCTCTTGTTCGCAGGGTTCGAGACCACCGTCAATCTGATCGGGAACGGGGCGTACGCCCTGCTCACCCACCCTGAGCAGCGCGCCCGGCTGCAGGACTCCCTCGCCGCCGGTGAGCGCGGGCTGCTGGAGACCGGTGTCGAGGAACTGCTGCGCTACGACGGGCCGGTGGAGCTGGCCACCTGGCGGTTCGCCACCGAACCGGTCGACATCGGCGGGCAGCACATCGCGCCCGGCGACCCGGTCCTGGTCGTCCTGGCCGCGGCGGACCGGGACCCGGAGCGGTTCGCCGAGCCGGACACCCTCGATCTCGCACGGCGGGACAACCAGCACCTCGGGTACGGCCACGGCATCCACTACTGTCTCGGTGCCCCGCTCGCCCGCCTGGAGGGCCAGACCGCGCTCGCCACCCTCCTCACCCGCCTTCCCGATCTGCGACTCGCGGCGGACGAAGGGGAGTTGCGGTGGCGCGGCGGGCTCATCATGCGCGGACTGCGCTCACTCCCCGTGGAGTTCACGCCCGCCGGACGATGAGCCCTCGCCGGGCCCTCGGAGCCCTCGCCGAAGCCCTTACCCGCCCGTACGGGCAAAAGGTGACCAGCGTTCAAGTCTGTGATCTTCACGTGATCTGCGCGGCATTAACTTGTGACAAGTGATCGTCTGCCGATACGTTCACCCATCAGCGCGGCGCCCTGCGGGACCCGCCGCGCCGGTCACCGCTGTCGCTCGAAAGGTTTCCGCATGCTCTCCGGGAACGGTCGTCACCGTCGCCCCCGTCAGGCTCCGGCTCTTCTCGTCGCGGCCGGGGTGACCGGCTCCGCCATCGCCATCCCGCTCCTCGGTGCGGTGAGCGCCCACGCGGCCGACGGCTCCACCTGGGACCAGGTGGCCGAGTGCGAGAGCGGCGGCTCCTGGAGCGCCGACAACGGCACCGGCTACTACGGCGGCCTCCAGATGTCCCTGGACGACTGGAGCAAGTACGGGGGCCTGGAGTACGCCAGTACGCCCGACCAGGCGAGCCGTTCGCAGCAGATCGCGGTCGCCGAGAAGATACTCGCCGACCAGGGCACCAAGCCCTGGCGGACCTGTGCGCTGATCGCCGGGCTCTCGTCCGACGACGCCTCGGTGAACGTCGACACGGGGCTCGGCGACTCGGGTGATTCATCCGGTTCCTCCGACTCGTCGGACTCGTCCTCCGGGCTGTCGGATTCGTCGTCCTCTTCCTCCTCCTCCGATTCCGGTTCCTCCTCGGGTGCCGCGGACTCCGGGGACGACTCCGCCACTCCCTCCCCGAGCGCGAGCGGTGACTCCAAGGCGGACGCCTCCGGTAAGTCCAGCAAGACGGACAAGTCGGAATCTTCCGGCTCCGGCTCCGGCTCGGACGCCTCGAAGGCGAGTGAGAGTCCCGTCATCTCCGAGGCCGATGGATCGGACAATTCATCGCAGACCGGAGGTTCTTGGAGCCTGGTCGACACGGGGGCCGTCGGCAGCAGCGGCAAGCATCGCGGCGGCTCGGCGGACGAAAACGTGACAAACGGTCAGAGTGCCACCTCCTCCGGCCGTCACGCCTCCCGCGACAGCGGCACCTACACCGTCCGCGCCGGCGACACCCTCGCCTCCATTGCCGACTCCCTTGACCTCGACGGCGGATGGCGTGCGCTCTACACCGCGAACAGGGCGGCCATCGGCACCGACCCCAACAACATCACCGCCGGTCAGACCCTGAAACTCGGTAGCTAAACGGGCGAAAAGCGGCGGGAGTTGGCGCCTCTCACCCGCCCCACTTAGAAGTTAAATGTCCGGTTTGGTGAAAGTGTGGGATGAGTCTCAGAAGCCCTGATCATCTTTGAAATTCACCGGATGCCCTGTTTACGGTCAAGGCCGCTCGTCACCACGAGCCCCGGCCGTCGCAACGCCGAGTCCTGCCAGCGGCCGTCCGGGAACAGTCGACGCGTCAAGCGCCGTAGGCAGGAGCGGGGGACCCAAGGTAAGTGCCGGGAAAGGTAGTTGAGGCTGCCGATCCGGCTCGGGGTGAAGCCGCGCACCGACACACGGGTGTGCGGCCGGGCAACTCAACCGGCCCGAACCCGACAGCTCACCTCGCAGGCGTCGGTGAGGGGATCGATCCATGCTGTTTTCCGGCAAGGGCAAGCACCGTCGTCCGTCCAAGGCCGTTCGCGCCATCGCTGTCGCCGGTGTCACCGGCGTCGCCGTCGCCGCCCCGCTGATGGCGGCCGGCACCGCCTCCGCCGCCACCGCCTCCGAGTGGGACGCCGTCGCCCAGTGCGAGTCGGGCGGCAACTGGGCCATCAACACCGGCAACGGCTACTACGGCGGTCTGCAGTTCTCCGCCTCCACCTGGGCCGCGTACGGCGGCACGCAGTACGCCGCGCAGGCCAACCAGGCCACCAAGGCGCAGCAGATCCAGATCGCCGAGAAGGTCCTCGCCGCGCAGGGCAAGGGTGCCTGGCCGGTCTGCGGCACGGGCCTGTCCGGCGCCGCCTACACCGGCAGCACCTCCGGCTCCTCGTCGAGCGGCAGCGCCGGCACGAGCAGCCGTACGGCCGACACGCAGGCCGCCTCCCGCTCCGCCGAGCGCCCGGCCGCGACCAAGACCGTCACCACCCCGGCCGGCAAGAAGGTCAAGAAGGGCGACGGCGAGTACAAGGTCGTCAAGGGTGACACCCTCAGTTCGATCGCCGAGAAGCACAAGGTCAAGGGCGGCTGGCAGGCGCTGTTCAAGCTGAACAAGGGCATCGTCCAGGACGCCGACTTCATCTACCCGGGCCAGCAGCTCCACCTCAAGTAAGACGGGGGGTGACCGCCGTAAGTATGAGGCGGCACCCAGCTGAACCACAGCGCCCGCACAGCCGTGGTCCCCATAGTGGAGACCACGTGAGGGCCACCCCCGTCCCCACGGGCCCCCGCCTCGGTGCGTTTTCCCCCGTACGCACCGGGGCGGGGTTTCTCTTTGCCGTCTCCTTCTTGGCCCGCTCTTCTCCCGTTCTTCATCGGGACCCCCTTTGTTCCGCACGTGAACAATGAGTACCGTCTGTGTGTCCACGGGCCGGTCGGTCGTGCCGGCCGACGGCCCTGGGACGGTTAGGCTCTAGTCGCAAGGCTGAGCAAGGGCCGGCAAGGCCCGCGTGCGCCCCGCACAACCAGCGTCACATCCCAAGAAGGAGATGCTCGTGCCGTCCATCGACGTCGTCGTAGCCCGGGAAATCCTGGACTCCCGAGGCAACCCCACGGTCGAGGTCGAGGTCGGCCTCGACGACGGCAGCACGGGTCGTGCCGCCGTTCCGTCCGGCGCCTCCACCGGGGCCTTCGAGGCCATCGAGCTCCGTGACGGCGACCCCAACCGCTACCTGGGCAAGGGTGTCGAGAAGGCCGTCCTCGCCGTCATCGAGCAGATCGGCCCGGAGCTCGTCGGCTACGACGCCACCGAGCAGCGCCTGATCGACCAGGCGATGTTCGACCTGGACGCCACCGACAACAAGGGCTCGCTCGGCGCCAACGCCATCCTCGGCGTCTCCCTCGCCGTCGCGCACGCCGCCTCCGAGGCCAGCGACCTTCCGCTCTTCCGCTACCTCGGTGGCCCGAACGCGCACCTGCTGCCCGTCCCGATGATGAACATCCTCAACGGCGGCTCGCACGCGGACTCCAACGTCGACATCCAGGAGTTCATGATCGCCCCGATCGGCGCGGAGTCCTTCTCCGAGGCGCTGCGCTGGGGTGCCGAGGTCTACCACACCCTCAAGAAGGTCCTGAAGTCGAAGGGCCTGGCCACCGGCCTCGGCGACGAGGGCGGCTTCGCGCCGAACCTGGAGTCCAACCGCGCCGCGCTCGACCTCATCCTGGAGGCGATCAAGCAGGCCGGTTACGTCCCCGGTGAGCAGATCGCCCTTGCGCTCGACGTCGCCGCGTCCGAGTTCTACAAGGACGGCAAGTACGAGTTCGAGGGCAAGTCCCGCTCGGCCGCCGAGATGACCGAGTACTACGAGGAGCTCGTCGCCGCGTACCCGCTGGTCTCCATCGAGGACCCGCTGTTCGAGGACGACTGGGCCGGCTGGAAGGTCCTCACCGACAAGCTGGGCGACAAGGTCCAGATCGTCGGTGACGACCTCTTCGTCACCAACCCGGAGCGTCTCGCCCGCGGCATCGAGGAGGGCACCGCCAACGCCCTGCTGGTGAAGGTGAACCAGATCGGTTCCCTGACCGAGACCCTGGACGCCGTCGAGCTCGCCCAGCGCAACGGCTTCAAGTGCATGATGTCGCACCGCTCCGGCGAGACCGAGGACGTCACCATCGCCGACCTCGCCGTCGCCACCAACTGCGGCCAGATCAAGACCGGCGCCCCGGCCCGCTCCGAGCGCGTCGCCAAGTACAACCAGCTGCTGCGCATCGAGGAGATCCTCGACGACGCGGCGGTGTACGCGGGCCGCAGCGCCTTCCCGCGCTTCAAGGGCTGAGCCTCACAGAGTTAAGCCTTAGCCAGTCGTACGTACGTCCCCGTACCCGGTCCCGTACCGTGTCCGGGGACGTACGCACGTACCAGGGTTGACCCAGGGAGGCGGGGACATGGCTGTGAAGGACCGGGACCGGTTCTCCACCGCGACCAGGCTCAAGCTGCTCGGCGAGCAGACCGCGGCCCGGGTCTACCGCTCCCAGACCAGGCGCCAGGCCCGCCGCTCCCGGCTCACCGGCCGCGCGGCGCTGCTCGCGATCGTGCTGTGCACGATGGTCGTCGCGCTCGCCTATCCGATGCGGCAGTACGTCTCGCAGCGCGCCGAGATCTCCGACCTCGAACGCCAGCAGCAGCAGGCCCGGCAGCGGGTCGAGCAGCTGCGGGACCTCAAGGCGCGGTGGCAGGACGACTCCTACGCCGAGCAGCAGATCCGGCAGCGGCTGCACTATGTGATGCCGGGGGAGACCGGCTACATCGTGATCGCCCCCAGTACGGCCAAGCAGGCGCACGCCTACCGCGGGGCGGCCGACCGGCCCTGGTACGCGAACGTCTGGGACGGCGTCGACAAGTCCGACGCGTCCGACCAGTGAGCAGCAGAGCAGTGGCGCAGTAGCGCCGCAGAGCAGCAGAGCAGCAGAGCAGAAAGACAGGCATGGAAACGGCTCCTCCCTCCACTCCGCGTACCGAGCCGACCGACGCGGACGTCGAGGCCTTCAAGCAGCAGCTCGGGCGGCCGCCGCGCGGACTGCGGGCGATCGCGCACCGGTGCCCGTGCGGGCAGCCGGACGTCGTGGAGACCGCACCGCGGCTGCCGGACGGGACGCCGTTCCCGACGCTGTACTACCTGACGTGCCCCAAGGCCGCGTCCGCCATCGGGACCCTTGAGGCCAACGGCGTGATGAAGGAGATGACGGCGCGGCTGGAGAGCGATCCGGAGCTGGCTGCGGCGTACCGGGCGGCGCACGAGGACTACATCCGGCGCCGGGACGAGATCGAGGAGCTGACGGGCTTTCCGAGCGCCGGGGGGATGCCGGACCGGGTGAAGTGCCTGCATGTCCTGGTGGCCCACTCGCTGGCCGCCGGCCCCGGTGTGAACCCGCTCGGCGACGAGGCGATCGCGATGCTGCCTCAGTGGTGGGCGAAGGGGGCGTGCGTGGTGCCCTCTGCCGGAGACTGAGCGTCGGACAGCTCACCGTCCCAGGGGGCTCCGCCCCCTGGACCCCCGAGACCTTCGCCCACCCGCCACCCGACTCGGTCGGTTGAATGAGTAAGGAACCCACCGCCATGACCCGCGTCGCCGCCATCGATTGCGGAACCAACTCCATCCGGCTGCTCGTCGCCGACGCGGACCCCGAGACCGGGGAGCTCGTCGATCTGGACCGGCGGATGGTGATCGTGCGGCTCGGGCAGGGGGTCGACCGGACCGGGCGGCTCGCGCCGGAGGCGCTGCAGCGGACCTTCGCGGCCTGCCGGGAGTACGCGGCGGTCATCAAGGAGTACGGCGCGGAGCGGCTGCGGTTCGTGGCGACCTCCGCCTCCCGGGACGCGGAGAACCGGGACGAGTTCGTGCGCGGGGTGCTCGACATCCTCGGTGTGGAGCCCGAGGTCATCAGCGGTGACCAGGAGGCCGAGTTCTCCTTCACGGGCGCGACCAGGGAGCTGAGCGGCCGCGACGACCTCGCCAAGCCCTTCCTCGTCGTGGACATCGGCGGCGGTTCGACCGAGTTCGTGGTCGGTGACGCGCACGTGCGGGCGGCCCGGTCCGTGGACGTCGGGTGCGTGCGGATGACCGAGCGGCACCTCGTGCACGAGGGGCACGTCAGCGACCCGCCCACCGAGGCCGAGACCGCCTCCATGTGGGCCGACATCGAGCGCGCCCTCGACCTCGCGGAGGAGACCGTGCCGCTGCGCGAGGCGCACACCCTGGTCGGTCTCGCCGGCTCCGTCACCACGCTCTCCGCCATCCACCAGGACCTGCCGGAGTACGACTCCGCCGCCATCCACCACTCCCGCATCCCCTACGCCCGGGTCCGGGAGATCACCGAGTGGCTGCTGCGGTCGACGCACGCCGAGCGGGCGGCGATCCCCTCCATGCACCCCGGGCGCGTCGACGTCATCGGGGCCGGTGCCCTCGTCCTCCAGTCGATCATGGAGCGGGTGGGTGCGACGGAGGTCGTGGTGAGCGAGCACGACATCCTCGACGGGATCGCCTGGTCCATCGCCTGAGCGCTCCGCTGGAAGTGCCGCGATGTGCCGTCTGCCGACTGCGGCGCCGTCGTGGCTGGTCGCGCAGTTCCTCCCCCGGCCTTCGGCCGGGGGTGCCCCCAGCGCCCCCTCGGGGCGCTGCCGAACCGCAGCGCACTTCGCCGGACCCGCTCAGGCCTGTGCAGCGCCCTCGGCTGAGCAGGTCAGGTCTGCCGATGAGCGGTTTTCCGGTCCGTGACACGCCGTGCCACGGCACCCCGTCGGAAAACTTCGTGAAGTTCTTCACAAGGAATTCGGTGCAGGTGGGGGGTCCGGTGCGGGCTCTTGGGCCGTTCGGGGGCTCAACAGGCTTGAGCGCGTGCTCAGGAGAGCGTCCAGGGGGTGCTCCGGGAGGTGCTCTTGAGGGTGACATCGGGTGCCCTCACGGTGCCCCCGGAAGCCTGGAGAGGCAGCTCACGCGGCATTGACAACGGGTCGTATCGGAAGTGGGTTCCCGCTGTTGACCATGACCTGCGTCACGTGAGCGGCGGAGTGTAGCACGGGCCCTGTGGAAGCTTGTGAAGGGGCGCACGAGCGGCCCCCCTGAGGCGGGTGGATACTCGATGCCATGAGCACCACGGAGCGTCCCAGGATCCTCGTAGTAGGCGGTGGGTACGTAGGCCTGTACGCAGCTCGGCGCATTCTCAAGAAGATGCGCTACGGCGAGGCGACCGTCACGGTCGTCGACCCCCGGTCGTACATGACCTACCAGCCCTTCCTCCCCGAAGCCGCCGCCGGCAGCATCTCCCCTCGGCATGTCGTCGTCCCGTTGCGACGTGTGCTGCCGAAGGCGGAGGTCCTCACCGGCCGCGTCACCACCATCGACCAGGACCGCAAGGTCGCCACGATCGCGCCGCTGGTCGGCGAGTCGTACGAGCTGCCTTTCGACTACCTGGTGATCGCGCTCGGCGCGGTCTCCCGCACCTTCCCGATCCCCGGCCTCGCCGAGCAGGGCATCGGCATGAAGGGCATCGAGGAGTCCATCGGCCTGCGCAACCACGTCCTGGAGCAGCTGGACAAGGCCGACTCCACGACCGACGAGGAGATCCGCCGCAAGGCGCTCACCTTCGTCTTCATCGGCGGTGGCTTCGCGGGTGCGGAGACCATCGGTGAGGTCGAGGACATGGCCCGCGACGCGGCCAAGTACTACAAGAACGTCTCCCGCGAGGACATGCGCTTCGTCCTCGTCGACGCCGCCGACAAGATCCTGCCCGAGGTCGGCCCCAAGCTCGGCCTGTACGGCAAGGAGCACCTGGAGAGCCGCGGTGTGGAGATCTACCTCTCCACGTCCATGGACTCGTGCGTCGACGGGCACGTGGTGCTCAAGAACGGCCTTGAGGTCGACTCCAACACGATCGTCTGGACGGCGGGTGTGAAGCCGAACCCGGCGCTGGCCCGCTTCGGCCTGCCGCTCGGTCCCCGCGGCCACGTGGACACCGCCCCGACCCTCCAGGTCCAGGGCACCGACTACATCTGGGCCGCGGGCGACAACGCCCAGGTGCCGGACGTCGCCGCCCGCAAGGCCGGTGTGGAGAACGCCTGGTGCCCGCCGAACGCGCAGCACGCGCTGCGTCAGGCCAAGGTCCTCGGCGACAACGTGGTCTCCGGCATGCGGGGCTTCCCGCAGAAGGAGTACAGCCACGCCAACAAGGGCGCGGTCGCCGGTCTGGGTCTGCACAAGGGCGTCGCGATGATCGTCCTGGGCAAGACGAAGATCAAGGTCAAGGGCCGTCTGGCCTGGTACATGCACCGCGGCTACCACGGTCTGGCCATGCCGACCTGGAACCGCAAGATCCGCATCTTCGCCGACTGGACCCTCGGCATGTTCCTCAAGCGCGAGGTCGTGTCCCTGGGTGCCATGGAGAACCCCCGCGAGGAGTTCTACGAGGCCGCCAAGCCGGCGCCGGTCGCCGCCCCGAAGGCCGAGGAGAAGGCCAAGGCCTCCTGACCCCGGTCACCGGTCGCTGAACCATCCGAAGGACCTCCCGCCATCCGTGGTGCGGGAGGTCCTTCGGCGTTCCCGGGCGCGGGAGCAACAGGGCGGCAACAGGCGGGCAGTAGAACTGGGAGCAGTGCCGGGTAGTGCGTGGTGCATACAACGGTTTTGCCCAGTCGTAACTCCTTTGCGGGACTGCGCCGCTGCCCTCACGGTGTTTACGTGGTAACCGGCATCCGGGATCGACGTCTTGGAGGTGTGCGCCATGGCCGACGCCGCGTCGCGGCTGAGGAGTGTTGCCGAGCAGGTACTGGGAGTTCCGCTCCCGGTGCGGCTGCGGGCCTGGGACGGATCCCAGGCCGGACCGCCGGACGCGCCGACGATCGTCGTGCGCAACCGCCGTGCCCTGCGCCGCATCTTGTTCAAGCCGGGCGAACTGGGCGTGGCCCGCGCCTGGGTCGCCGGCGACCTGGACATCGAGGGCGACCTCTACGGCGCCCTCGCCGCGATGTCCGGTCTGATCTGGGAGCGCGGGGAGGACGACCGTACGGTCCTCCAGGCCCTGCGCGACCCCGTCGTACGGGCCGGCGTGGGCGAGCTGCTGAAGCTCGCCGGGCCGCCCGTTCCGCCCGCCCCGCCCCGCGAGGAGGTGCGCAGGCGGAGTCACCTGCACACCCGCCGCAGCGACAAGCAGGCCATCAGCCACCACTACGACGTGGGGAACGACTTCTACGAGATCGTCCTCGGGCCGTCGATGGTGTACTCGTGCGCCTATTGGGGGTCCGTCGAAAACGCGGAGACCCTGGAGACCGCCCAGCGCGACAAGCTCGAACTCGTCTGCGCCAAGCTCGGCCTGACCCCCGGTCAGCGACTGCTCGACGTCGGCTGCGGCTGGGGCTCCATGGCGATCCACGCGGCACGGGAGCACGGCGTGAGCGTCGTCGGGGTCACCCTCTCCCAGGAGCAGGCCACGTACGCCCGTAAACGGGTCGCCGACGAGGGTCTGACGGACCGGGTGGAGATCAGGGTCCAGGACTACCGGGACGTCAGGGACGGGCCGTACGACGCGATCTCGTCGATCGGGATGGCGGAGCACGTGGGAGCGGAGCGGTACCTGGAGTACGCGCAGAACCTGTACGGGCTGCTGAAGCCCGGCGGACGGCTGCTCAACCACCAGATCGCACGGCGCCCGCAGCTGGACGAGTCGACGTACCACGTCGACCGGTTCATCGACGCCTATGTCTTCCCGGACGGCGAGCTCGCCCCGATCGGCACCACCGTCACCCAGCTGGAGCGGGCCGGGTTCGAGGTGCGGGACGTGGAGCCGATCCGCGAGCACTACGCCCGCACGCTGCGCCAGTGGGTGGCCAACCTGGAGGCCGACTGGCCGCGGGCCATGCGGCTGGCCGGCCCCGGCCGGGCCCGCGTCTGGCGGCTGTACATGGCCGCCTCCGCCCTCGCCTTCGAACGCAACCGCATCGGCGTCAACCAGGTGCTGGCCGTCCGGACCCCGGAGTCGGGTGCCTCCGGGCTGCCGCTGCGCACGCGTACCTGGAACTGACGGCACCGGAAAGGGGCCCCACAACGGGCGTGGGGCCCCTTCGCCGTACGTACCGCTACTCGGACTTGATCGCCGCCAGCACGTTCAGCCGCGCCGCGCGGCGGGCCGGCCACAGGGCCGCCAGGACGCCGACCGATCCGGCCAGGAGGAGGAAGACCGCCATCCGGGTCCAGGGCAGGACCAGTTCGTACGTCGGCATCTTCGCGCCGACCAGCTGACCGGCCGCCCAGCCGAAGAACACGCCCAGGCCGATGCCCAGCACCCCGCCGAAGAGGGAGATGACCAGGGACTCCAGGCGGACCATCCGCTTGACCGCCTTGCGGTCCAGGCCGATCGCGCGGAGCATGCCGATCTCCTGGGAGCGTTCGAACACCGACATGGCCAGGGTGTTGATGACCCCGAGGACCGCGACGATCACCGCCATCGCGAGCAGGCCGTAGACCATGTTCAGGATCAGCGTGAACGCCTGCGCGATGGAGTTCGACAGGTCCTGCTTGTCCTGGACCTTGATCGCCGGGTTGGAGCCGAGGGCCTTCTCCAGCCTGTCCTTGGTCGCGCTCGACGCGCCGTCCGCCGTCCTGACCATGACCTGCATGTCGGCGGGGTCGGTCTCGTGCGGGGTGAGGACGGCGCTGTCGAGCATGATCCCGCGGATGAGCTGGTTGCCCTCGTAGACCGCGGCGACCGTCAGCCGCTGCGCCTTCCCGTCCTCGTAGTGCACGGTGAAGGCGGAACCGGCCTTCCAGCCGTGCGACTTGGCCGTGTCGTCGTCCACGACGACGTCCGAGCCGCCGACCCTGAAGGTGCCGCTGTCCACCGTGAGGTCGGTCAGCTTGCCGATCGCCGAGCCGTTGACGCCGGTCAGGAACTCGGTGTCGCCGTCGATCCGGGAGGCCGCGTTGCTCAGCGGGCTGGAGGCGGTGACGCCGTCGGTGGCCGCGACCTTCTTGGCGACGTCGGGGGAGAGGGCGTTGCCGTTGGCCATCGAGACCACGTAGTCCGCGCGGATCGCCGCGCTCGCCATCTTGTCGATGGACTTCTGCAGGCTGCCCGCCATCACCGTCATACCGGTGATCAGGGTCAGGCCGATCATCAGCGCGGACGCGGTGGCGGCGGTACGGCGCGGGTTGCGCACCGAGTTCTGCCGGGCGAGCTTGCCGGAGACGCCGAACCCGCGCAGCAGCGGGGCCGCGGCCGCGATCAGCGGGCGGGAGAGCAGCGGCGTGAGGACGAAGACGCCGATGATGAGCAGGACCGCGCCGAGGCCCATCGGCGCCTGGCCGTCGCTGCCGCTCATCGTGGTCGCCGCCAGGACCACCGTCACGCCCGCCGCCGAGAACAGCGCGCCGATCGTGTTGCGCAGCACCAGCGACTTGGTGGTCGGGGCGGAGTGCAGGGCGCTCATCGCGGCGACCGGCGGGATCTTCGCGGCCCGGCGGCCGGGCAGCCAGGCGGCCAGCATGGTGATGACGATGCCGACGGCGAGCGCGGCCGCGGCCGTGCCGGGGGTGACGACCAGCGGGCCGTCCGGGACGGTCGCGCCGATCGAGCCCAGCAGCGAGCGCAGTCCGGCGCCGATGCCGATACCGGCGACCAGACCGGTCACGCCGGCCACCGTGCCGACCACGAACGCCTCGATCAGCACCGAGCGGGTGACCTGGCGGCGGGAGGCGCCCACCGCCCGCAGCAGCGCGAGCTCCTTGGTGCGCTGGGCGACCAGCATGGTGAAGGTGTTGGCGATGATGAACGTGCCGACGAACAGGGCGATGCCGGCGAAGACCAGCAGGCCCGAGCGCAGGCCGCTCATGCTGCTGGAGATGGCCTGCGCCTGGTCGTCGGCGAGCTTCTGTCCTGTGGTGGTCTCGACGAGCTTCTTCGGAAGGGCCTGGTCCAGCTGGGACTTGAGGGCGGCCTGCCCGGTGCCCGCCTTCGCGGTCACGTCGATCTCGTCGTACGCGCCCTTCGTGCCGAACAGCTGCTGCGCGGTCGCCGTGTCGAACAGGGCGAGGCTGCCGCCGGCCGCCACGTTGCCGTCGTCGGTGGTGAAGACGCCGGCGACGGTGGGGGTCAGGACCGGGCCGTCGACGGAGATGCGCACGGTGTCGCCGACCTTGTAACCGGCCCGCCCGGCGGTCCTGGAGTCGATCAGCACCTCGTTCTTCCCGCTCGGCGCGTGGCCGCTGACCAGCGGGTAGCGGGCGTCCTTGGCGCCCCAGTAGTTGCCGCCCTCGGACTGCCAGCCGCCGCCGATCAGCTTGCCGTCCTTGTCGGCGATCGCGGTGAAGCCGGAGACGACACCGGTGGCGGAGGCGGCCCCGGGGACCTTCGCCGCCTTGTCGAGCAGGGCCTGGGTGAGGTCGGGCGTCTTGCCGACGGTGTTGCCCTTGTCCGCCTGGCTCCTGGCGGTGACGGCCACGTCGACACCCTCGAAGCCCTTGGCGGAGCTGTTCTGGAAGGCGTCCGAGATGGTGTTGGTGAAGACCAGGGTGCCGGAGACGAACGCGACGCCGAGCATGACCGCGAGCACGGTCATCAGCAGCCGGGCCTTGTGCGCGAGTACGTTGCGCAGGGCGGTGCGGAACATCAGCTGGTCCGGCCCTTCGCGTCGAACTGCTTCATGAAGTCGAGCACGCCCTCGGCCGTCGGGCGGTACATCTCGTCGACGATCCGGCCGTCCGCGAGGAAGACGACGCGGTCCGCGTACGAGGCCGCCACCGGGTCGTGGGTGACCATGACGACGGTCTGGCCGAGCTCCCGCACCGAGTTGCGCAGGAAGCCCAGCACCTCGGCGCCGGAGCGGGAGTCGAGGTTTCCGGTCGGCTCGTCGCCGAAGATGATCTCCGGCCGGGAGGCGAGGGCGCGGGCCACGGCGACGCGCTGCTGCTGGCCGCCGGAGAGCTGCGAGGGACGGTGGCCGAGCCGGTCCCGGAGGCCGACCATCTGGATCACGTTGTCCAGCCACTGCTTGTCCGGTTTCCGACCCGCGATGTCCATCGGGAGGGTGATGTTCTCCAGGGCGGTCAGCGTCGGCAGCAGGTTGAACGCCTGGAAGATGAACCCGATCTTGTCCCGGCGCAGCTTGGTCAGCTGCTTGTCCTTCAGGGAGCCCAGTTCGGTGTCGCCGATCCGCACGGAACCGGAGGAGAAGGTGTCGAGGCCGGCCACGCAGTGCATCAGCGTGGACTTGCCGGAGCCGGACGGCCCCATGATCGCGGTGAACTCGGCCTGCCGGAACTCGACGGTGACCCGGTCCAGGGCGACCACCTGGGTCTCGCCCTGGCCGTAGATCTTCGAGAGGTCCGTGGCACGTGCGGCCACGGAGGTGGTCCGCCGGTCGGCTGGGGGCACCCCCGGACGAAGTTTGGGGGAGGGTGTGGTGGACACGGAAGGGTGCTCCTGTCGGGACGACGGCTTCATGGGGACCGCACCATCGTCTCGGCCGTACGGGCCCGTGTAGTCAGCCGCAGTTCCGGTTCCGGGGGCGACTCGGGACGGACCGCGGGGGGCGCCGAGTCATACCTGGGGATGACGGCTGACCCTGAGGCCGGCGATCCGGAATCACAGACTCCCGATCGTCGAGAACAGGTGGAGCCCCCTTGTTCGGACGGTGAAATTCCGTCATTCCGTGTACGCGGTCACCCACCGCGCGTAACGCTATTGGCAAGTGCGGATGGCTCGTTCCGGGGGCTGATGCTCCCTCAGACGTCAATAAAATAAGACAACATCGGGTCGTCCGTCCGCTGTTCGGGGGACGCCTCCCGATAGGGTCGGAACCTCGTAGCGGAGCCCATGGCCTGCCCGGATGGTGGAATGCAGACACGGCGAGCTTAAACCTCGCTGCCCCTCGCGGGCGTACCGGTTCAAGTCCGGTTCCGGGCACTTCCCGCGTCTTTCGCGGGCGGCGTCGACTCACCCCTCGTAGACGGTCAGCACCGCCCCGTCGGCCTCGATGCGGCGGCCCGCGCGCATGCCGTTGCGGCGCAGGGTGCGCAGGCACTCCTCGAAGAGGGCGAGTTCGCCCGGGTCCAGGATGGCGGCGGCCAGGTCCAGGAGCTCGGTGACCGAGGCGTCGGTCAGCACCTCGGGCAGTTCCCCGGACAGCAGGACGACGGACTCGCCGTCGGGTTTCCGGACCACGGCCGTCGCCGGTCCGCCGTGCACGAACAACACATGTCCCCCTGAGAGCCCGTGGTCGTGCGGCTCTCGCGTCCCGGGCAGATCGAGAGACTAGCCCTGGATCTTCACGGTTTCGTGCGGAGTCGGATTCTTTTTCCGACTTGACGGAAGAACACCCGGGAGTGTTACGGCCGCGGTCACTTCTCCTCGGCGGACCGGGACGGCCCGGCAGGGCGGGAGGAACGGTCCAGCAGGGACTCCACGAGCGCGGTGACATGCCGGCGGTCGTCGGCCGACAGCTGCTGGACACTCGCGATGAGCAGCGCGACCTCGGGGTCGGCGGCGGCGGTGCCGTTCGGATCCGCGGCCGGCGAGGTGTCGTACACGTGGATCCCGCAGGCCTCGGCGGCGGCGCGGCGCACCGCCTCCAGCGGGAGTTCCAGCCCCTTGGCCAGGCCCTCCAGGGTGGTCGCCTGGGGCATCCGGACCACGCGGTCGGTGGTGGCCAGGTGGTGCACGGTGGAGCGGGGGATGCCGCCGCGCCGCGCCACGTCGCCGTAGGACCAGCCCTTGCGGTCGAGGTGCTCACGGATCAACTGCTGCAGTGCGTTGGCCACTGACCGTCACTTCCTGCTCGCCACCTGCGGAGTCCGCCATGTCGCGGCCGATTCTACGGGCGGGTCCGCGATAGGCCGAGAGGGTGATTTTCCGAAGGGGTTGCGCGGCGGGTTCCCGAGGGCCTAGTGTCCAATCTCGTTGGACAGCATGTCCGACCAGATTGGACAGAGTCCGGGGGGAACCTGACTCGGTCCGATCGGAAATGTCTATCCCTGAGGGGGAAAAGATCATGATGGACGCCCATGAGCTCGAGGCCGAGTCCGCGGAGCTGCTGCCGGGCCGTGAGGCCCTGGGCCGGCTGAAGTTCGGCTTCGGCAAGACGGTCAACGTCACCAAGCACGTCGCGAACATCAGCGCCCACAACGAGTCCGCCGCGCTGAACGACCACTCGTCGTGGTCGGTGGCCGACTCCGGCGCCGGTCAGACCATCAGCGTCACCCAGTAACGCCGCCCTGGCGCACGGCGCCGGCACCGAGTTCGACCTCAACCTCATCGCACACGAAACGAAGGGACATCCGTCATGAGCATGGACATGAACGAGCTGGAGAACGAGTCCGCCGAGCTGCTGCCGGGCCGTGAGGCCCTCGGCCGCCTGAAGTTCAGCTTCGGCAGGACGGTCAACGTCACCAAGCACATCGCGAACATCGACGCGTCCAACCAGTCCGCCGCGCTGAACGACCACTCCGCCTGGTCGTCCGCCGAGTCGTCGGCCGCGCAGACGATCAGCGTCACCCAGTAGTCCCCAGGGGCGCCACCGCCGTCGCCCCGGCGGTGGCGCCCCCGGCTGTCGGGGGGGAAACGCCGGGCGGAACACCATGGGGACTCGGGGGGAGACCACATATGACGGTGCTCGGAGACGGGGCCGCCGCACTGTACGACACGGGCCCGGTGCCCGGACCCGGCGGCTGGCCGGTGACCTACGAGCAGGTGGCGACGGGCAACCTGCCGGTCGTCGACCAGCCGTCGCCGGCCCCGAGGCTGAGCGCGGGGCTGCGGCTGCACGGTGAGTACCAGGGGTCGGGTTTCACCGAGCCCAAGTACATCGCCCGTCGGGGGGACGGGCAGGTCGTGCAGCTGTCCAGGCTGCTGTACCTGGTGGCGTCGTCGGTCGACGGCGTCCGCGATGCCGAGGCCATCGCCCACCGGGTCAGCGCCCGCTTCGGTCGCGAGGTCAGCGGGGAGAACATCCGCTTCCTCGTCGAGAAGAAGCTTCAGCCGCTGGGTGTGACGGTCCCGGAGGGCCAGGAGGACGACGAGGTCGACGCCCCGCGCTCCGACCTGCTGCTCGCCCTCAAGGGCCACCGGGTCATCTTCAACGAACGGCGTACGGCGAGGATCGCACGTTCGCTGGCGTGGCTGCACCGGCCGGCCGTGGTCGCGCTGGTGCTGGGCTCGGCCGTCGCCATGGACGTCTGGCTGTTCGGGTTCTTCGGGGCGATCGAGCCCGTCCTGCAGGTGCTCGACCAGCCGGTCCTGATCCTCGTCGTCTTCGTGCTCACCGTGGCCTCCCTCGTCTTCCACGAGTTCGGACACGCCTCCGCGTGCAGATACGGCGGAGCCCGCCCCGGCTGCATCGGGTGCGGGCTCTTCCTCATCTGGCCCTCGATGTACACCGACGTCACCGACGTCTACCGGATCGGGCGGGCCGGCCGGCTCCGCACCGACCTGGGCGGCGTCTACTTCAACGTCGTCTTCATGCTGGCCATGGCCGGCGCCTACTTCGCCACCGGGGCACAGTTCTTCCTGGCCACGGTGTATCTCGGGCACTTCGAGATCATGGAACAGCTGATGCCGGCCGTACGGCTGGACGGCTACTACATCCTCGGCGACCTGGCCGGGGTCCCGGACCTGTACGGCAAGATCAAACCGATTCTGCTGGGCCTGGTACCGGGGCCGAGGGGGGACCGGGCCCGCCAGGAAGTAGCCGGGCTGAAGAAGTCGGCGCGGGCCATCGTCGCCACCTGGGTGCTCACGATGGTCCCGCTGATCATCGGCGAACTCGGGTACGCGCTGTGGAACCTGCCGCGGATCCTCACCACGATGACCCGTTCGCTGACCGAGCAACTCCTCGGCACCGGCTCGGCGTTCGTGGACGGGAAGATAGTCGAGGGCCTGGTCGGGACGATCGGCTGCGTGATGCTGCTGTGCCCGATGGCCGGTGTCGTCTATCTGTCCGTGAAGATCGGCGGACGCATCATCCGGGCCGCGAAGCGTTCCACGGCGGGCCGCCCCCGGCTTCGGCTGGCCATCTGCGCCCTCGCCCTCGCCGGGCTCACCGGGCTCAGCTACGCCTGGGTGTCCGGGGTGACCCCGAAACCGCTGCCCAAGCAGCCGCCGATCGCACCGATCCTCCAGCCGGGGGTGCCGACCGAGGAACCGCCGCCCGCGCGGCGGGCCTCGACCCCGGACGGGCCGGAGGACTCCGGTGCCCCGTCGGACACCGTGTCCGGCGCGCCGGCCGCCTCGGCCGGGGCGAGCGCCGTGCCCTCGGCCGGGGCGACGTCGCCCGGCGCGTCCGCCTCGGCGTCGCCCTCCGCCTCGGTGCCGGGCAGCCCCGGGCAGGGCGCCACCTCATCGCAGGCGCCGACCAGCGCGGGGCCGGTCACCGAACCGGTGTCCTCGCCGCCGGCGAGCGTGCCGGAGTCCTCGACGCCCACCCCGTCGGAGAGCGTCCCGGTGTCCCCGACACCCAGCCCGTCACCGCCGCCGGCCAGCGACCCGCCGAGCCCGGCTCCGGCCACGTCCTGACGAGCGGCAGCCAACCACTTACCGCAGCAGCACCGGAGCACAGGAGCACTCCATGAGCAGTCACCGAAAAACCCGTACCACCCCAGGTCCGCTCACCCGGCGGGCCGTCCGGATCGGCCTGTTCGCCGCCGGGGTCGCCGGGGCGGCCACCGCCGTACCCGCGCAGGCGGCCACCGCCGCCCCGCATGCCGCGGTCGTCTCCGACCACGTCTTCAGCCACGCCGACCGCGGGCACCACACCCAGGCCAGGGACTCCTTCACGGTCCGCCAGTTCGGCACGGTGAACGCCACGGCCGTACGCAACCAGGCCAACGCCGTCTCGGCCGGCTGCTCGGCGGACGACCACTGCCGCTCGGTGGCCCTCTCCTTCCAGATCGTCACGGTCGCCGGGGAGCACACCCACCTGAACGCCGTGAACCTCAGCGACGCCGCCAACAAGGAGTGCACGGGCTGTCAGACCCTCGCCGGGGCCTACCAGTTCGTGGTCTCCACGCCGACCGCGCTGCGCTTCGACGACGCCACCCGCGGCAAGCTCGCCGACATCCACCGCCGGCTCGACGAGCTGACCCGCTCCACCCTGCCCGCCGACGAGCTGCGCTCGAAGGCCGACGGGCTCGCCGGCGAGGTCACCGCCGTCCTGCACGACGCGGTCGCGAACGCCCCGAAGGGCGACCCGCAGAAGGACGTCACCCTCCACCGCCACCTGGACGGCTGGCCGGGCCACTGACCCGTCCGACCATCCCGTACACCGGCCGCCGGGCCCGCGACCGCCTCCCGCGGGCCCGGCGGCCTGCCGCGTGCGCCGCGTCGACATCGGGTGTGTCCATTGACATGGGGTATGAGCGGACGGAGACTCAAGAGAGCCAAGTGAAGGAAATTTCACCAGACGAACACCACTCATCGAAGGGAACGACCGATGCGCACCACCGTCGGCATCATCGGAGCCGGACCCGCCGGGCTCCTCCTCGCGCGGCTGCTGCACAACGCGGGCATCGACTCGGTCGTCCTGGAGAGCCGCGACCGCTCCTACGTCGAGCACCGCCAGCGCGCCGGGATCCTGGAGCAGGGCACGGTGGACGTGCTGCGCGAGGCCGGCGCCGCGGAGCGCATGGACCGCGAGGGCCTGCGCCACGACGGCATCGAGCTCCGCTTCGACCGGCAGCGCCACCGCGTCGACTTCCCCGGCCTCACCGGCGGCCGGTCCGTGACGGTCTACGCCCAGACCGAGGTCTGCAAGGACCTCATCGCCCTCCAGTTCAAGGAGGGCGGCCCGCTGCTCTTCGAGGCGGAGGCGCTGGCGGTGGAGGGCGCCGGGAGCGACCGGCCGCGCATCCGGTTCCGGCACGAGGGCCGCGAGGACGTCCTGGAGTGCGAGTACGTCGTCGGCTGCGACGGCTTCTGGGGCGTCGCCCGCGAGGCGTTCCCCGAGTCCCTCTCCCGGGTCTTCGAACGCACCTACCCCTACGCCTGGCTGGGTATCCTCGCCGACGTCGCTCCCTCCCACGACGAACTGGTCTACGCCCGCCACGACCGGGGCTTCGCCCTCCTCTCCATGCGCTCCCCGTCCGTCTCCCGCCTCTACCTCCAGGTCCCGGCGGACACGGACGCCGAGGACTGGACCGACGAGGCGATCTGGGACGAGCTGGAGCGGCGCCTGGAGACCGACGACGACTGGCGCCTCGCGCGCGGCCCGATCACCCAGAAGTCGGTCACACCCATGCGGTCGTACGTCCACGAGCCCATGCGGCACGGCCGGCTCTTCCTCGCCGGGGACGCCGCCCACATCGTGCCGCCGACCGGCGCCAAGGGGCTGAACCTCGCCGTCGGTGACGTCGTCACCTTCGCCCGCGCCCTGCTCCACGAGCGGGACACGGGCTCGCCGGAGCTGCTCGACGCCTACTCGGCGACCTGCCTGCGCCGGATCTGGCAGGCCGAGCGGTTCTCGTACGACATGACGAGCATGCTCCACCCCGGCCCCGGCGACAGCCCCTTCGACGCCCGGCTCCAGCTGGCCCGGCTCGGCCGGATCGCCTCCTCCCGGGCCGCCGAGACCGACCTCGCGGAGGCCTACACCGGCTTCCCCCTGGACGCCTGACGGATCTCCGGCCGATTCCGGTCATGTTCCGGCTTCGTCATGGAATGAAGCCCTCCATGGCCGGGAATCAGGGCTCCGCGTAGCGTGTTGCGCACCAGGGTGAGGGAAAGATCCTCCGCAGGTAGTAGGGTCAGTCTTTTGCCAATCCATTACTCTTGACGCCAAGGCCACGCACGGTGGCCATGGAGGAGTGAAATGAGGAGCAGCAACCCGGTCTTCTCGCGACGGGGGTTCAGCCGCGACAACGGCTACGCGGGCTTCAACACCGCGCCGCAGGCCGGGTACGCCCAGGGCAACCCGTACGCGCAGAACCCGTACGCGAACAACCCGTACGCCCAGCAGGACCTCCAGCAGGGCGCCCCGCCGCAGGCCCCGGCCACCACCGGCCGGATGACGATGGACGACGTCGTTACACGCTCGGGCATGACGCTCGGCACGGTCGTCGTCGGCGCGGTCCTCGCCTGGGCCCTGCTGTCGGTCTCGTCCACGAGCTACGGCCTGGCCGTCGGCTCCGCGATCATCGCGTTCGTCCTGGCCATGATCCAGAGCTTCAAGCGCACCCCGGTGCCCGCGCTGATCCTGGGATACGCCGCGTTCGAGGGCGTCTTCCTCGGCGTCATCAGCGAGATGTACAACAGCCAGTGGAGCGGCGCCCCGTTCCAGGCGGTGCTCGGCACCCTGGCGGTCTCGGCGGCGACCCTGCTGGTCTACAAGGCCGGCTGGATCCGCGTCACCGCCCGCTACGCCCGCATCGGCATGGCCATCGCCATCGCCTTCGTGCTGGTCATGGCGGTCAACCTGCTGCTGGTCGCGTTCGGCGTCGCCGAGAACGGCGGACTGCGCAGCTTCGGGCCGCTCGGTGCGATCGTCGGCATCATCGCGATCCTGCTCGGCGCGTTCTTCCTGACCCTCGACTTCAAGCAGATCGAGGACGGCATCGCCTACGGCGCCCCGAAGAACGAGGCCTGGCTGGCCGCGTTCGGCCTCACCATGACGCTGGTGTGGATCTACGTCGAGATGCTGCGCCTGGTGGCGATCTTCAGCAGCAACGACTAGCTCGACGGCAAGCTGTAGCAAGCGAGCTGAGAAGGGCCCCGGGTCACCGCCCCGGGGCCCTTCGCCGTCTGTGTGCGTGCGCGCCTAGAGAAGTTTGCGCGCGGCCCTCCTCAGGTCGTACTCATGGATCAACGCCTTCGCGTGGCCGTACGCGAGGTTGTGCTCGTGGCGGAGCCAGCTGACCTTTTCCTCGAAACGGAAGAGGGCGGGGCCTTCGTCGACGGTGCGCAACCAGTCGGACACTTCACGACCGGTGCAGTGGGGGATGCGGGCGAGCAGGTTGCGATGGGTCTCCTCGGAGAAGACTTGGGACATCGGCGCCTCCGGTGCGCAAAGGGGGTTGTAGCCGGTCCTTCACGTCACCGTGCCTGAGTGTTGGCGTGTTGGCAACAGTCGTGACAAGACAGCCGGTGGCACGCGTTACGCTCACGGCGTGGTTGATACGACGCCTCTCACCCGTGCCGTGGAACACTTCGCCGACAAGCTGAGGGCGGCACCGCAGAGCCGGCTGCAGCGGGGCGCCGCCGCCGAGGCGCTGGGGCTGGCCAGGGAGTTGGCCCGGTGGGCGCAGGCGGTCGAGGAGCCGGGCACCGAGAGCCGCGAGATGCCGGACGCCGGGATGTTCGCGGTGGCCGACCAAATCACTGTGGCCGGGAACGACTTGGCGGTGGTGCTGAAGAACGAGGCCGAGGTGGGGGATGCGGTGCGGCTGGTGGAGGAGGCGCAGAAGAGGGCGGGGGTGTGAGGGCCGTGCGTGGTCGGGTGCGGCGCCGTCGTGGCTGGTCGCGCAGTTCCCCGCGCCCCTTCTTTTGCTTTTGGGGGCGCGGGGAACTGCGCGAACAACCCCCACGCACCCGCACCCGACAACGCACCTCAGAGCGACGCTATGACCCTGTCCGCCAGGATGTAGACGTTCTCCTCGCCGCACGCGAACGTCAGCGTGTACGCGCCGGAGATCCCCGAACCGCCGAGCAGATACGGCGTCTCACCGGCGCCCAGGGCGGCAGCCAACCGCTCCGCCGTCTCCCGGTGCCCCGGCGTCATGCACAGGGTCGTGCCGTCGGCGAAGACATAGACGTCCAGCGTCCCCAGCGGACCGGGACGGACGTCGGAGAGTTCGACCTGGGACTCGGCCAGCTGCTCCAGCGTCGCGACCGTACGCTCATGGTCGTTCACCACCGGCGACTGCACCGGTACGAAGTCCGGGTGGGACGGGTGACGGCGGCGGGCCGCCGCCAGTTCCGGGGACTCCCCGGTGAACTCGTCGGGCTCCGCCGCCGGCTCGGCGACCGGCTCAAGACCCACGAAGTCGCTCTGCCGGGGCAGGAACGGCTCGCCGTCCGCCAGACCCAGCAGCGACGGCGCGTCGGAGGCGTCACGCGCCTCCTGCGCGGCCCAGAAGGCACGCGCCTCGGCCAGCTCCCGCTCCCGCTCCTCGGCCAGCGCCTCCGCCACGGCGGCGCGTATCTCCTCGGCGGCGGCATGACTGCGGGCCGCAGGCATGAGCGCGCGCAAGGTCGCGGCCTGGTTCTGGGCAAGCTGGGTGTGCAGCTCGGCGACCTGGCGGCGCAGCTTCAGAACGGTGCGCAGGACAGCGACGCCCACGGCGCCCGTGGCGGCCGTGGTGAGCAGCAAGGCGATCGGCATGGCGCTCACTGACGTACTCCCGGTTCAAAATCGACCCCCGACTTCCTACATCAGCTTGAAGGGTGGACTATCAAGCTGTCAGTGCGTAACGTCACGAAACGGACAGGGCTTTGGCCCTGGGGTTTACCGGGACAACCGCGCTGACCTGCGGCGATACCCCCTCAGAGGGAGATAGGTCACATCCTGGGGGAGATTGGATCACAAATCGGCCCGGTGTTCGGGGTTTTCTCGAACACCGGGCCGTGGTGTCACGGTGGGTCCCGTGACGGTTACTCAGCGACTCAGCTGAGGCGCTCGATGACCATCGCCATGCCCTGGCCGCCGCCGACGCACATCGTCTCCAGGCCGAACTGCTTGTCGTGGAACTGGAGGGAGTTGATGAGCGTGCCGGTGATGCGGGCGCCCGTCATGCCGAAGGGGTGGCCGACGGCGATGGCGCCGCCGTTCACGTTCAGCTTCTCCAGTGGGATGTTCAGGTCGCGGTAGGAGGGGATCACCTGGGCGGCGAACGCCTCGTTGATCTCGACCAGGTCGATGTCGTCGATGGTGAGACCGGCGCGGCTCAGGGCCTGCTTGCTCGCCTCCACCGGGCCGAGGCCCATGATCTCGGGGGAGAGGCCGGTGACGCCGGTGGACACGATCCGGGCGAGTGGGGTCAGGCCCAGCTCGCGGGCCTTGGTGTCGCTCATGATGACGACCGCGGCGGCGCCGTCGTTCAGCGGGCAGCAGTTGCCGGCCGTGACCAGGCCGTCGGGGCGGAAGACCGGCTTCAGGCCGGCGACGCCCTCCAGGGTGACGCCGGCACGCGGACCGTCGTCCTTGCTGACGACCGTGCCGTCGGGGAGGGTCACCGGGGTGATCTCGCGCTCCCAGAAGCCGTTCTTGATGGCTTCCTCGGCGAGGTTCTGGGAGCGGACGCCGAACTCGTCCATGTCCTGGCGGGTGACGCCCTTGATGCGGGCCAGGTTCTCGGCGGTCTGGCCCATCGCGATGTACGGGTCGGGGAGCAGGCCGTCCTCGCGCGGGTCGTGCCAGGTGGAGCCGGTCGACGCGGCGGTGGCGGCGGTGCGGGCCTGGGCCTCGTCGAAGATCGGGTTCATGGTGCCCGGGAGGCCGTCGGAGCTGCCCTTGGCGTACCGGGAGACCATCTCGACGCCGGCCGAGATGAAGACGTCGCCCTCGCCGGCCTTGATGGCGTGCAGGGCCATGCGGCTGGTCTGGAGGGACGAGGAACAGTACCGGGTGATCGTGGTGCCGGGCAGGTAGTCCATGCCCATCTGCACGGCGACGATCCGGCCGAGGTTGTAGCCCTGCTCGCCGCCGGGGAGGCCGCAGCCGAGCATCAGGTCGTCGATGTCCCTCGGGTCGAGCTCGGGGACCTTGGCGAGGGCGGCCTGGATGATCGTCGCGGTGAGGTCGTCGGGGCGCAGGTCCTTCAGGGAGCCCTTGACGGCGCGGCCGATCGGGGAACGGGCGGTCGAGACGATGACGGCTTCGGGCATCTCACGGCTCCAATGAAGAAGGGGCGGCGCGCGGCGCCTCGTTGAGGGGTGGCGGCCGGGCGACGGGTGGGCGTACGAAGGTGGGCAGGGCCGCTTCGGAAGTTACCGGTACGTATGTCATCGGTCACCGGTGTCGGGGTGTGACACTGGCCGCACTTTCTAAGCGCTTGCTTGGCTGGTCTGCCGGGGTGCGTCGTCGGCTGCGGGTGGGTGGGGGTTGCTCGCGCAGTTCCCCGCGCCCCTTACGGGGCGCTGCCCAGCCGCTCCTCTCGCAGCTACCCAGCTGCGGGCAGGCGTGCCGCAGGGCGGCACGGGTGGGCGCTGGGGGTCCCCCCTCTGGGGGAGGCACCCTGTCGGCGCCGGTAAGCGACACCCCCTGCCCCAGCTACCGCGTCCTCTCTGTCCTACTCCGTCGTACCGGCCCTCGACCTCGCCTCTTCGGAAGCCGAGTCGGGCGGGAGGGTGGGCGGCGGTTCCACGGGCTGGCGCCGGCGGCGTTTCAGCAGGGCCCAGGGGCCACGCGGACCCGTCGGCATCGCCGCCGTGACCTCCGTGCCGGCCTCGGCTGCCGCCTCCGCCGCGGCTCGGGCGACCGGCAGGAAGCCCTCGCGACGGCTGACGTCGGGGCGTTCCTCCTCCGCCGGCCACAGGCCGAGGGCCGCGCAGACCGTCGGCAGCACCGCCATCGCCGCCGTGGCGTAGCCCTCCGCCGAGGGGTGGAAGTTGTCGGGGCCGAACAGCTCGCGCGGGTTGGCCGCGAACTCGGGGCCGAGCAGGTCGCCCAGCGACACCGTGCGGCCGCCCTGCTCCACCGTCCCGATCGTCTGGGCCGCCGCCAGCTGCCGGGACGCCCGCCGGGCCAGCCAGCGCAGCGGCTGTCGTACCGGCTCGATCGTGCCCAGGTCGGGGCAGGTGCCGACCACGACCTCGGCGCCGGCCGTGCGCAGCCGGCGGACGGCCGCCGAGAGGTGGCGGACCGAGCGGGTCGGCGGCATACGGCGCGTGACGTCGTTCGCGCCGATCATGATCACGCAGACGTCGGGGACCGGCGAGGCCGTGCCCAGGACCAGCGCCACCTGGCGGTCCAGGTCGTCGGACTGGGCGCCGGGCTGCGCCACGTTGCTGAGCCGGACCGGGCGTTCGGCCACGGCCGCGAGGCCCGACGCCAGCAGCGCGCCCGGCGTCTGGGCAGCCCGGTGCACGCCCTGCCCGGCCGCCGTGGAGTCGCCGAGCATCGTCAGGAGGATGGGCGGCTCACCAGAGGCGCCGTACCCTCCCCCACTCTCGGCTTCGGTCGAGTGGGGGGACCCCCACCCGTAGCAGCCGTCCGCGGTCGGCACCCGGCCGCCGCTGTTGCCGTTGTGCACCGCCGTCCTGGCCATCCGCACCTCGGCCAGCACCAGGCCCACCGCGGCCGCGCCGACCAGCCCGACCCCGCCGCCGCCGTACGCCGCCCCGGCCGCGATCCGCCGGGCCACCCGCGCCCTCGACATGTTCGTCATGCGTCGCCGCCACCTCCTCGTTGCCGCACATCCACTCCTTGCCCCGTACAGGGCGTCCGTCAATCTCAACGGGGAGTGAACCTCCGGAGCGGTCGCTGATCAGGACCGTTTCGTCCCGGCGGCCCGATCCGCCGGACAGGCCCTAGGCTGGCGGCACCACTAGGACCACACCTTTTGCAAGCAACCGGAGACAACGGTGCGATTCCACGACTCGATGATCAGCCTCGTCGGCAACACCCCGCTGGTGAGACTCAACAGCGTCACCCAGGGCATCCAGGCCACCGTGCTCGCCAAGGTCGAGTACTTCAACCCGGGCGGGTCCGTGAAGGACCGCATCGCGCTGCGGATGATCGAGGCCGCGGAGAAGAGCGGGGAGCTGCAGCCCGGCGGGACGATCGTCGAGCCGACCAGCGGGAACACCGGGGTGGGGCTGGCGATCGTGGCCCAGCAGAAGGGGTACAAGTGCATCTTCGTGTGCCCCGACAAGGTGAGCACCGACAAGATCAACGTGCTGCGGGCGTACGGCGCCGAGGTCGTGGTCTGCCCCACCGCCGTCGACCCGGAGCACCCGGACTCGTACTACAACGTCTCCGACCGGCTGGTCCGCGAGACGCCCGGCGCGTGGAAGCCGGACCAGTACTCCAACCCGAACAACCCCCTCTCGCACTATCACTCGACCGGCCCCGAGCTGTGGGAGCAGACGGCGGGGAAGATCACCCATTTCGTGGCGGGCGTGGGCACCGGCGGGACCATCTCCGGTACCGGGCGCTACCTGAAGGACGCCAGTGAGGGCCGGGTGCAGGTCGTCGGCGCCGACCCGGAGGGCTCCGTCTACTCCGGCGGTTCCGGGCGGCCGTACCTGGTCGAGGGTGTCGGCGAGGACTTCTGGCCCACCGCCTACGACCGGACCGTCGCCGACGAGATCGTCGCCGTGTCGGACAAGGACTCCTTCCAGATGACCCGGCGGCTGGCCAAGGAGGAGGGCCTGCTGGTCGGCGGCTCCTGCGGGATGGCCGTCGTGGCCGCGCTGCGGGTGGCCGAGCGGCTCGGCCCGGACGACGTGGTCGTCGTCCTCCTCCCGGACAGCGGCCGCGGCTACCTGAGCAAGATCTTCAACGACGAGTGGATGGCCGACTACGGCTTCCTGGAGGACGAGGGCCCGAGCGCCCGCGTCGGCGACGTGCTCAGCGACAAGGCCGGGGCCACCATCCCCTCCCTCGTCCACATGCACCCGGACGAGACCGTCGGACAGGCCATCGAGGTGCTGCGCGAGTACGGCGTCTCGCAGATGCCCGTCGTCAAGCCGGGCGCCGGGCACCCGGACGTGATGGCCGCCGAGGTCGTCGGCTCGGTCGTCGAACGCGAGCTGCTCGACGCGCTGTTCAGCAAGCGGGCCTCCCTGGAGGACCCGCTGGAGAAGCACATGTGCGCCCCGCTGCCCCAGGTCGGCTCCGGCGAGCCGGTCGCGGACCTGATGACGGTGCTGGGCGCGGCCGACGCCGCGATCGTCCTCGTCGAGGGCAAGCCCACCGGAGTGGTCAGCCGCCAGGACCTGCTGGCCTTTCTCGCCAAGGGCGGCAAGCAGTAGCGAAACGTCCGGTGAACGGCCCGTGACCCCGCGGAACTTGCCGTTTCCTATCCGAGTGGTGGACTTCGCGGAAGTGGTACGAGCGTGTCACGTGCGCGCAGCACCCGCTTAACACGGGTCCGGCAGATTAGTGGGTGTCGGCAGGGCGGGAGCGGCTCCCCGCCTCGGCCGACACCGAACGTCCAAGGACCTCCGGAGCGGCTCCCGGACCTCCATGGACGCTTGGACGCGAAGCCCGGCCCTGACCCGGCTCGTGTCCCTCGCGGGGACCGCCGTCGTCCCGCCCCCCGGTAACGGGGGTGCGGCGGTCCCCGCGCATTACTTTTCCCGGCCTCAGCCGGTCGTCGCCCAACTCCCCAGCAGCGCCAGCCGTTCCGCCGTCTCCGAGCCCGGCTCGGGGGTGTACGCCACGATCGTCTGGTCCGGGTCCGTCGGGACCGTGAGGGTCTCGTAGGGGAGGGTGAGCAGGCCCGCCACCGGGTGCTGGATGCGTTTCGTGCCGTACGCGCACTCCTTGACCTCGTGGTCCGCCCACAGTCGGCGGAAGTCCGCGCTCTTCAGGGAGAGTTCGCCGACCAGCGCGGCCATGCGGGGGTCGTCGGGGTGGCGGCCCGCGTCGATGCGCAGGTTGGCGACGGTCTGGGCGGCGACGGCGGCCCAGTCGGGGTAGAAGCCGGCGGCGGCCGGGTCGAGGAAGACCTGGCGCGGGATGTTCCGCTCGGCCGGGGCGAGGGCGCTGAACCCGTTCACCGCGTCGCCGAGCGCGTTCCAGGCGAGGACGTCCATCCGGCGGCCCAGCACGAACGCGGGCGTCCGCTCCATGCCGTCCAGCAGCAGCTGTACGCCGGGGCGGACGCGGGGACGGGCCGGGCGCGCGGTGTTGCCCTTCTTGTGCGGCCGGGCGACCGTCAGCAGGTAGGTGTGCTCGGTCTCGTCCAGCCGCAGCACCCGGGCGATGGCGTCCAGTACTGCGTCCGAGACGCTCGGCCCCCGCCCCTGTTCGAGACGGATGTAGTAGTCGACGCTCACCCCCGCCAGCTGTGCCACCTCCTCGCGGCGCAGGCCCGGTACGCGGCGCCGGCCGTGCGAGGGCAGCCCCACCTCCTCGGGCCGGATGCGGGCACGGCGCGAGCGCAGGAAGTCTCCGAGTTCCCCGTCCATGGGTTCGATCGTAGGGGAGTCGCGTCCTCCCAACCTGGTTCTGCCAGACCCAGGAAAAGCTCAGCCCTGGGTAGGCCGCCCGGACCCGGCGAGTGTGGAGACACGCCACCGGGGCGGTCCCGGCGGCACTGACCAGGGAGTACCTCATGTCGTACGACAACCTGTCCGGCCGTACCGCCGTCGTGACCGGCGCCGCCAGCGGGATCGGGGCGGCCGTCGCCGTGCGGCTTGCGGAGTCGGGCGCCCGGGTGGCGCTGCTCGCCCGGCGCGCGGACCGGCTGGAGACGGTCGTGGCGAAGATCCGGGCGAACGGCGGGGAGGCCCTCGCCGTGGTCGCCGACGTCACCGACGGCGCGTCGGTCCAGGCCGCGGCCGACACCGTGCACGCGGCCTACGGGAGCGTCGACCTCGTTGTCAACAACGCCGGCGTCATGCTGCCCAACCCCGTCGACGACGGCCGTATCGACGAGTGGCAGCGCATGCTCGACACCAACGTGACCGGTGTGCTGCGGGTGCTGCGGGCCTTCACCGGGGACCTGGTGGAAGCCGCGGCAAAGGGCCGTACCGCCGATCTCGTCAACGTGTCGTCCATCGGCGCGCACGTCGTCTTCCCCACCTTCGCGGTGTACGGCGCCACCAAGGCCGCCGTCACCTTCCTCTCGCAGGCCCTGCGCGCCGAGTTCGGGCCGCGTGACGTGCGGGTCACCAACGTCGAGCCGGGTCTGACGGACACCGAACTCGGCACCCACATCGACGGCGAGGAGCTGCGCGAGCAGGTGGCGGGCATGTTCGACGGGATGGGCGCACTGGCCGCCGAGGACCTCGCAGACCTGGTCGGCTATGTGGCGAGCCGCCCGCGGCACGTCAACCTGCGGCAGGTCGTCGTCCAGCCGACCCGGCAGGTGTGACCGGCTCAGTCCTCCCGGTCGGGGCGGTGGAACAGGCCGGGGTTGAGGCGGACGGCCTGGGTCGCGTTGACGCCGACGATGCCGATCCAGGTGACGACCACGCCCGTCATGCCGCCGAACGCGCCGCTGATCGCCGAGAGCGGGATCGCCAGCACCAGCGAGACGATCCCGAAGCCGAACCGCTCGCCCCAGGAGTCGGTGCCCTTCGGCCTGCGGGCCCCCCGGGCCGCCTGCATCTGCTGCTCGGCCAGACCCCGGCGCAGCCGGCGCTCCACCGCGGTGTCGATCCGCTGGTCGATCTTCTCCAGGAAGGAGTCGACCAGTTCCGACTCGTACTCCGGCCCCAGGTCCCTGCGGGCGTGCAGGGTGGCGGCGAGATCCTTCTTCAGCTCGGTGTCGTGAACGTCCGTCATGACGTCCACCGTAGGGGCCGCGAGAGCCCGTCGCACTGGGGCAGTCCCCCGCATCCGGCGGGGGGTCCGCCGCCCTCAGGGCAGCAGCGACACCAGCCCGCTGCCGGCGTCGAACCGGGCCGCGACCACCGATGCCCCCGCGAACCCGGAGTCCGCCCGGATCGCGTCCCGCGCCCACACCGTCTGGGCCCGCATGGCGTGTTCGGCCCAGTCGCCGGGCAGCGCCCTGGTACGCAGGGCGGCCGGCGCGATCTCGGCGGCGAGGAGTTCCAGGTGACCGGGGACGGGCGCACCGGTGCGCAGCCGGGCGAGGGTGGCGGCGACGGCCCCGCAGCCCTCGTGACCGAGCACCACGACCAGCGGGACGCGCAGTTCCTGCACGCCGTACTGGAGGGAACCGAGCACCGCCTCGTCCAGCACCTGCCCGGCCGTCCTTATGCACAGCAGGTCGCCGAGGCCCTGGTCGAAGACCAGTTCCGGGGCGGCCTCGGAGTCGATGCAGCCGAGCACCACCGCGAACGGGTGCGGTGCGGCGGCCCGGCCGCGGCGGTGGCGGCCGGTGGCGTACCGCCGGTTGCCCTGGAGCAGTTCGTCGAGGGCCGCGCTCGCCGAGGCGGGCAGGACGGCCGCCGACGAGAGGGCGACGGCCGGCGCGCCGACGGCGGTGGCCGTCGGAAGAGCCCTGGGGTTCGAGGCCATGACGCTTCCTCAGGTGCTGGCGCGGATGGTTCTCATCACTGTACGCGGCGGAAACGTTACGTTCGGTGGTGGTTTAACGGCTCTTGGCCGGATCATCGCCCGCGCGATACCGACGCGGTGGCGGGTGCCGGGTGGCCGGTGATCGGCGGTCAGGCCAGTCCGTGCTGCTTCGCGTACGCGGCCGCCACGTCCTCCGGGTCCTTCTTGTCGTTGTCCACCTGGCTGTTGAGCTGGGTGAGCTGCTCGGTGGTGAGGACGTTGCCCAGCCGGGCCAGGGCCTTGCGGACCGTGTCGTCGGCCTTGCGGTCGGCGATCAGCGGGACGATGTGCTGGCTGGGGATCAGGTTCTTGGGGTCGCTCAGCACCACCCAGTCGTCGGCCGCGATGTCCGTGTCGGTGGTGAACAGGTTCGCCACGTCCACGTCGCCCTTCTTCAGCGCGCCCTTGACCAGCGGCCCGTCCGAGTCGAGCGACTTGAACTCCTTGAACTGGACGCCGTACACCTCCTGGAGGCCGACCGCGCCCACCCGGCGCTTCTTCACCTCGGGCGCGGCTCCGATGACCAGCCTGCCGTTCTGCTTGGCCAGGTCGGCGAGGGAGGTCAGGCCGTACTTCTGCGCGGTCGCCCGGGTGACGACGAAGCAGTCGGAGTCGGCGGCCTGTCCGTACGGCAGCACCTGGAGGCCGGCGGGCAGCGCCAGGGTGAGCGCGTTCTGCATGGTGCCCGGCTCGGCGGAGGCGTCCTTGGGCGCGAGGTAGTTGAGGAGGGCGCCCTGGTACTCGGGCAGCAGGTCGATGTCGCCGGCCTTGAGCGCCGGGATCACGATCTCCCGGGTGCCGAGGTTCGGGCGGACCTTCACCTTCACGCCGGCCTGCTGGAGCACGGCCGCGTAGAGGTAGCCGAGCACCTGGTTCTCGGTGAAGTTGGCGGTGCCGATGGTGATCCCGCCCTTGCTGGAGCCGCCGCCGGCGGTCGAGCCGCTGCTCTCGTTCAGGGAGGTGATGCCGCCGGAGCAGGCGGCGAGGGCGGGGACGGAGGCCGCTGCGAAGAGGCCGCCGAGGAGAGTACGTCGGTTCATCGAGGGGTCCCTAGGCAGTGCGGGTGGGGGTGCCCCCGCGCGAGTCTGTTCGAGCGTGGGGGAGGAAGAGGAAGCGCTGGAGGGTGCTCAGGAGCAGGTCGAGGACGACGGCGACGACCGCGACCAGCACCGCGCCGCCGAGCACCTGGACGAGGTCGCGCTGGGCGAGTCCGTCGAAGACGTAGCGGCCGAGGCCGCCGAACGAGACGTACGCGGCGATGGTGGCCGTGGCCACGACCTGGATGAGCGCGAGCCGCAGGCCCGTCATGATCAGGGGGAGCGCGAGGGGCAGCTCGACCTGGAAGAGGACCTGGTGGCCGCGCATGCCCTGGCCGCGGGCCGCGTCCTTCACGTCCGGGTCGACGGCGGTCATGCCGGCGTAGGTGTTGGTGACGATCGCCGGGACGGCGAGGGCGACCAGTGCCACGTACACCGGCAGCATCGACAGGCCGCCGGCCAGGAAGACCAGCACCACCAGGCCGACGGTCGGCAGCGCGCGGCCGAAGGACGCCAGGTTGATGGCGACGAACGCGCCCTTGCCGGTGTGCCCGATCAGCAGGCCGAGCGGGAGGCCGATCGCGGCCGCGATGAGGGTCGCGAGGAGCGAGTACTGGAGGTGCTCGCCGAGTCGGTGGGCGATGCCGTCGGAGCCGGCCCACTGGGAGCCGCTGGTCAGCCAGGTGCCCAGGTTCTTGAAGAGTTCGAACATGTCAGGCTCGCCTCCGCCGCCACGGGGTCAGTACGTACTGGAGGGCCACCAGCAGCGCGTCCGCGACCACGGCGAGCAGGATCGTGAGGACCACGCCCACGATCACCGGGGTCGGGAAGTCGCGCTGGAAGCCGTCGGTGAAGAGCTGGCCGAGGCCGCCGTCGCCGATGTAGGTGGCGACGCTCACCAGCGAGATGGACATGACCGTGGCGATCCGGACGCCCGCCATGATCACGGGGAGGGCCAGCGGGAGTTCGACGGTGAGGAGCGTGCGCAGCGGGCGGGTGCCCATCGCCTTCGCCGCCTCCTTGGTCTTCGCGGGGACCGAGTCCAGGCCCTCGACCGTGTTCCTGAGCAGCACGACCAGCGTGTAGACGGTCAGGCCGATGACGGTCGTGGTGCGGGTCAGGCCGCTGACCGGGAGCAGCAGCACGAAGATCGCGATCGACGGGATCGTGAAGAGCACGTTGGACAGGCCGAGCAGGAAGCCGCGCAGCGGGCGGACCCGGTGGGCGACCACCGCGAGCGGCAGCGAGATGAGCAGGCCGAAGAAGACGGCGGTCATCGCGGCCTGGAGATGGGAGAGGGTGAGGCTGGTGAGGTCGTCGGTGTGGTCGCCGATCCACGACCAGTCGATGGTCATGCCGCCACCACCCGGGCCGCGCTGTGCGCCTGACCGGCGTGGACGTGGATGTCGTCGCGGGACGAGACGCCGGTGAGGACGCCGGCCGCGTCGACCCGGGCGACCAGTCCGGTCGGGGAGGCGATCGACTCGTTCAGCGCCGCGAGCAGTGAGTCGCCGTCCGTCAGCGGCCGTACGGGGAGTTCGGCGTCCTTCGAGGCCCAGTGCAGGGGCTTGCCCGCCGGGTCCAGGACGAGGGTCCAGGTGCCGCCCTGGGGTGCCGGGCCCTGGGGGACGTCGGCGAGGGTCTGCAGGGACAGCAGCTTCAGGCCCCGTTCCGCGCCGAGGAAGTCGGCCACGAAGTCGTCCGCGGGCCCGGCCAGCAGTTCGGCGGGCGGGGCGCACTGGACGAGGTGGCCGCCGGTGCGGAAGATCGCGATCCGGTCGCCGAGCCGGACGGCCTCGTCGACGTCATGGGTGACGAAGACGATGGTCTTGTTCAACTCCTTCTGGAGCCGGAGCAGTTCGTCCTGGAGCTGGGTGCGGACCACCGGGTCGACGGCGCCGAACGGCTCGTCCATCAGCAGCACGGGCGGGTCGGCGGCGAGCGCGCGGGCCACGCCGACGCGCTGCTGCTGGCCGCCGGAGAGCTGGTGCGGGTAGCGCTTGCCGGCGTCGGCGGCGAGGCCGACGGTCTCCAGGAGCTCGGCGGCGCGGGCGCGGGCCTTCTTCCGGTTCCAGCCGAGCAGCAGCGGGACGGTGGCGATGTTGTCCAGCACCGTGCGGTGCGGGAAGAGGCCTGCCTGCTGGATGACGTACCCGATGGAGCGGCGCAGCTCGGCGGCGTCCTGCTGGGTGACGTCCCTGCCGTTCACCTTGATCGTGCCGGAGGTCGGCTCGACCATTCGGTTGATCATCCGCAGGGTGGTGGTCTTGCCGCATCCGGAGGAGCCGACCAGGACGGTGACCCCGCCCTCCGGCATCTCCAGGGAGAGATCGTGGACTGCTGTCGTGCCGTTGGGGAAGCGCTTGTGGACCGCGTCGAACTGGATCATGAGATGTCCCTTGCCCGGCTGTATAACGTCATGCAGAGTTCTCGGTAGGTGAATAGGTTGTCAACGGTCTCGCGTTAATCCGAGGTAACGGATGACCGCAACGCAAGATCGGGTGTCCGGATTGAGGGGAGTTTGGGCGTGATGTCGTCTCGCATTGTGGACACTTCCGGAATCACGCATTCCGGCCTGGTGGTCCTCGACGGCATCGGCATGGGCGTCGAGGACGTCGTACGCCTCGCCGACGGCACCGCCCGCCCGGTCCCGGGCACCGAGGCGATGCGCCGCGCGGAGGAGTCCTGGAACGCCGCCCGGCAGATCGCCGCCACCGGCCGCGTCTACGGCCGCTCCACCGGCGTCGGCGCCAACCGGAACGAGGACGTGCCCACCGAGGCCGCCGCCGGCCACGGACTGCGGCTGCTGCGCAGCCATGCCGGCGCGATCGGGGACGAGCTGCCCGCCCGGCAGGTCCGCGCGATGCTCGCGGTCCGGGCCAACCAGCTGCTGGCGGGCGGCGCGGGCCTCAGGCCGACCGTCGTGACGGCCCTGTGCGAGGCGCTGGAGTCGGGCGCGTACCCGGTGGTCAACGAGTTCGGCTCGGTCGGCACCGGGGACATCGCGGCGCTCGCCCAGGTGGGCCTCGCCCTGGTGGGGGAGCACCCCTGGCGGGGCTCCGGCGCGCCGGCATCCCAGCCACTGGACAACAACGACGCCCTCGCCCTGATCAGCAGCAACGCCCTCACCCTCGGCCAGTCCGCGCTCGCCCTGCACGAGCTGCGCGGGCTGATCGAGGCCACCCAGGTCGTGGCGGCCCTCTCACTGCTCGCCGTCGACGGCTCCCACGAGGCGTTCGCAGCGCCCGTGCACGCGGCCCGCCCGCACCGCGGCAGCGTCGAGGTCGCCCGCCGGATGCGGGAGCTGATCGGCGCCGCCGACCGGCCGACCCCGCCGCTCGGCCGGATCCAGGACCCCTACGGCTTCCGCTGCCTGCCCCAGATCCACGGCCCGGCCCATGACGCGGCCGACGCCCTGGAGCAGGTCCTCGCCATCGAGATCAACGCGGCCGCCGAGAACCCCCTGATCTCGGTCGAGGACCTGGCCGCCTACCACCATGGCGGCTTCTACCAGGCCCAACTCGCCCTCGCCCTGGACCACTTCCGGCTCGCCGTCACCCAGGTCGCCCGCCTGTCCACGTCCCGCCTCTCCTCCCTCAACGAGCCGGCCTTCACCCGCCTGCGCCCCTTCCTCGCCGACCAGGAGCCCGCCTCCTCCGGCGTGATGATCCTGGAGTACGCCGCCGGCGCCGCCCTCGGCGACCTGCGCGCCTTCTCCGCGCCCGCCTCCCTCGGGCACGCTGTACTCTCCCGAGGCGTCGAGGAGCAGGCCAGTTTCGCCTCGCTCGCCGCCCGTCAAACGCTGCGCGCCTGCCGTGCGTACCGTCTGGTGGTCGGCTGCGAACTCGTCGCCGCCGTACGGGCGCTGCGCCAGCGCGACCTGAAGCCCGAACCCGGGCTCGGGGCGGGCAGGGCGCTGGAGCTCGCCGAGGCGGCGCTGGAGGCGGACCCGGCCGACCGGCCGCTCACGGACGACGTCACGGCGGCGGCCGGGCTGCTCGACCGGTTCACGGACATCTGGAGGGGGAGCACGTCATGAACGTGACCGACAGCCCTGCAACACGGTTGCAGGCGCTCTTCGAGGGGCACCGGCTCACGCCGACCCAGCGGCGCATCGCGCACAGCATGGTGCGGCGCGCCGCCGACGTGCCCTTCCTGTCCAGTGTGGAGCTGGCCGAACTGGCCGGGGTCAGCCAGCCCTCCGTCACCCGCTTCGCGGTCGCCCTCGGCTTCGACGGCTACCCGGCGCTGCGCAAGCACCTGCGCGAGGTCGTGCCGCCCGAGCAGGCGGCCGGTTCCGGGTCGTACAACGAGTACCAGCAGGCCGTCGAGGCCGAGATCGAGAACCTCCGGCACCTCGCCGAGGTGCTCGCCGACCCGCGCCCGGTGCAGCAGGCGGGACGGCTGTTGGCCGCGTCCCGGCCGCTGCCGGTGCTCGGGCTGCGCGCGGCCGCCTCGCAGGCGTACGGCTTCGCCTACTTCGCCGCCAAGGTGCACCCGGACGTCCGGCTGCTCAACGAGGGCGGCACGATGATCCACGACCGCATCGACGCGGCCGTCCTCGCCGGCGCCACGGCCCTGCTGTGCTTCGCGCTGCCCCGGCATCCCCGCGAGGTCGTCGACACCCTCGGCTATGCGAAGGAGGCCGGGCTGACCGTGGTCACCGTCGCCGACTCCGCCTTCGCGCCCGTCGCCAAGGTCTCCGACCTGCTGCTGCCGGCCGCCGTGGGCACCGGGCTCGCCTTCGATACCGCGTGCGCGCCGATGCTGCTCGGCCGGGTGCTCCTGGAGGCGATGTGCGACGACCTGCCGGACGCACAGGCCCGCCTGGAGGAGTTCGACACCCGGGCGGCGGCGCGGGGTCTTTTCGTCGAGTAGGCGGCTTTAAGACTCGTCTCACGTTCGCTGGTTAGCGTCCCGCCATACGGACTGGGCCGACACCGGCGAGGAGGCTGCGGACATGGCGCGTGCGGGACGAGGGGTACGAGGAGGACAGGGCCTGGCCCGGGTGGCCGTGGTCGTACGGGCCGGGGCCGCGCCGCTGTGGTGGTTCGGGGTGTTCGCCGCCGGCGTCGGGGTGCTGCCCCCGGGGATCACCGGACGGCGGATCGGGGTGCTGGCCGGGGCCGCGCTGTTCATCGTTGGCGCCGCCGTCGTGGCGCTCACCCGCCGCAAGCGGTACACCGCGCTGGTGAACGGGGCCGCCCGGGCCGGCAAGCACGACGTGCTCCAGGACCGGGCGGTGACTGTGCGGAACTGGCGCCGGGGGCACCGCTGGTGGCTGCTGCTGGCCTTCGCCGTCGCGCTCGGCTCCGCCTTCGCGGTGCCCGCGGCGGGCGGCATGCTGCTCGCCGGGACCGGCACCGGGCTGCGCCTGAAGGCGGCCTGGCTGGGCCGCCGGGAGAAGGCCGGCGAACAGCTGCTGTGGCTGCGCGTCGACTGGCTCGACCAGCGCGGCGGCCGCCCGGCCGGCAAGGACGTCAAGGCGTACCGCGGTACCGGCATCGCGGCGGGCGACGCGGCTCCGGGCGGAGCACGCCGCCGCACCGCGGCGCTGGTGTGAGGTCCGGTTAGACCTCCAGGTCCTCCTCGATCTTCTTCAGCTGGTGCCGGGCCATCGCCAGGTTGGCGCGGGACTGGTCGAGCACCAGGTAGAGGAAGAGGCCGTTGCCGCCCCGGCCCTTGAGCAGCCGGACCAGGTGGTACTGGTTGGAGAGCGTGATCAGGATGTCCTCGATCTCGCCCTTGAGGCCGAGGTGCTCCATGGTGCGCATCTTGGCGCGGATCACGTCGGTGTTGCCGGCCGCGGCCACGTTCAGGTCGAAGGTCTTGCTGCCCCCCATCGTGCCCAGCGCCATCCCGCTGGTGTAGTCGACGAGCGCGACGCCGGTCGCGCCCTCGATGGAGGTGAGGCACTCTTTCAGGGCGGTTTCGGTGTTGGCCATGACTTTCTGGTTCCTTTCAACTGTCGGTTGCGGTGCGCGCGTCGGTGGTGGTGCTGGTGCGTGGCGTGCGCGTGGTTCTGGTCCGTGGGGCTGTGCTGCGGGCCGGGCGCAGGGCCTTGGCGGCGGCCTCGGCGGCGTCGACCATCTCGCCGATGCGGGCGGCGGCCCGGCGGCCCTCCAGGTGGAGCCGGCCGACGTTCACCCGGTCCTCGGCGAGCAGGGTGAGCACGGCGCTGCGGCCGGCCGCGTAGGTGGCGACATAGCCGTCCTCGCCGCGCACCAGCAGCTCCCTGAGCTCGCCCTTGCCGGTGGCGTCGGAGACCCGGACGGCGACACCGAGCTCGGCCGCGGTGAGCGCGGCGAGGCCCTCCGGATCGACGCCCGGGCAGTCGTGGGCGACGACCAGGCCGTCGACACCGGCCGCGAGGGCCCCGGTGAGCTGGGGCATCCGGGTGCGTAACCGGCGCAGTTCGTCGAGGACGGCCTCTCTGTCGGAGCTGCCGGGTTCTGCCGCCATCAGCTGTCTCCTCTCGGCGGGGCGGTGCCGTTCAAAGGGCCTCCAGCGCATCCCTGAGCCTCTTCAGCAGCGCGATGTCGGGGTCGGTGACCGGGGGAAGCGGGGGCGGGGCGGGCGCGGTGCTCCTCGGGGCGAGGAGTCCGGCCGCGGCCAGCCGCCGTACGTCCACCAGCGTGTGGAAGGCCGGCCGGCCCAGCTCCCGGGCGATCCGCGGGGCCGTGCGGACACCGTCCACCCGGTCGAGAACCGCCCGCTGCCGGGGGGTGACCGGCGGCGGCGCGACCGGGTCGGCGCGGATCAGCGGGGCGCCGTCCGCCGACGGGTCGGGCCAGATGCGGTGCAGCAGCTCGCGGCGGCGCAGGGTCTCGCGTTCCAGGTCCGCGACGGGCACGGCGCGCCACGGACCGGCGGCGGCCGTGGCGCCGTAGCGGAACCGGCCCGGGGTGCTGCTGGGCGCCAGTGCGAAGTACGCGGCGTCGTACAGGGCGCCTAGGCGGCACAGCTCCAGGGCGCCTCTCGGGAGCAGGTCGGCGGCGAGCAGCCGCTGGGCGGCGGCGGGTATGTCGTCGGTCCAGGGCCAGACCGCCGGGTCGAGCGTGCCGCGGGCCGTGAGGAGCACGTCGAGGCCGGGTGCAAGGGGGCTCTCGGCGTGCACCACGCGGCCCTCGGCCAGGTGCAGGGTGCCGTGCTCGCGGACCAGGACACCGGTGGCCCGCTCCTCGGCGAGGCGTATCAGCATCGGGGAGAGCGCGCCGGGCACCCTCTCGTGCAGGGCCGCCCGGTCCCGGACCGGCAGCGGCGGCGGCGTTTCGACCACGGTCATCCCAGCACCAGCCGCTCGGCCATCTCGCCGAGCCGGATCCGGGCGAGGGCGAGATTGCCGTCCTCGCGGGCCAGCCACAGATGCAGGAACACCGTGGCGTCGAAGGAGGTGACCACGAACCGCAGTAGGTGGTAGCTGTCCCGGTTGCTGACGATCAGGTCCTCCACCGGAGGACTCACCTCGGTGTCGTCCTCCGTGCTGAACGCCCCGTGCTCGGCGGCCAGCCGGGCCAGCTCGGCGGCCTCCGCTGCGGTGGTCTCGTGGTCACCGCCGGGCGCCTCCCCGACCGTGCCCAGGGCCAGCCCGCTGGTCCAGTCGACCAATGCGGCGCCCCGGGCACCGGGCAGTCGCATCGCTTCCAGTAAGCACTCGTCGATTCCGGGCACCGTGGCTCCCCTCCCGCCGCGTGGGCCTCCGGTTGAGTGACGCAGACATTACGCAACGTGTGCGGGGAGGGGTGAGTCGTTTGGCATTTTCCAGTGGAACATGCTTCCGGCAGGCTAGTGTTGGTCAACTGGGCTGCTTTTCACACCAGTTGATCCCTGCTTTCGGAGGTGTCTCAACGGCTCTCGGATGCGCGCAGGGTGGTGAGCGCGTCGGCGTGCGCCCCTCCGGATTCGGCCACGACCTCGGCGACCGTCTGCGGCTCCCGTACGACGGCGAACGCCACGCCCCCGTCGCCGTCCGGTGCGAAGCCGTAAACCCCGGGCCGGGCAAGGGAGTTGTAGGAGTAGTGACTGCCGAAGTAGTACGCCCCGGTGTCCAGCGCCGCCGCGAGGTCCCCCTGCTCCAGCGGCGGCAGCGCACGCCCCTCGGCGAGCAGGTCGCCCGCGAAACAGGCCGGCCCCGCCACGTCCTGCACCACCGGGGCCCCTTGCCTGGGCCGCCCCTTCGCGTCGTACGCGGCGATCCTGAGCGGCCACGCCCCCGGCACGTACACCGTCCGCGGCGCCACCTGCACCCCCGCGTGCGTCACCGCGATCCGCCGCCCGCCGGAACTCTTCGTGTACTCCACCCGGGCCACCACCGTGCCGTGCCGGGCCAGCAGCGACCGCCCGAACTCCGTCACCAGCCCGTACCGCCCGTCGAACAGCCCCGGCACGACCTCCGCCAGCAGCCGCGCGTACTGCGCGTACGTCGGCTCCGTCGCCTCCGAGGCGAAGTTGACGGAAAGCCCGCCCCCGATGTCGAGGGTGTCGACCTGCCGCCGCCCGGCGCGCGCGTTGATCTCCTCGGCCAGCGCGTACGTCTCCGCCACGCCCCGCGCCAGCAGCGACAGCGGGATCCCCTGCGACCCGATGTGCGCGTGCAGCCGCGTCAGCCACGGCCGCTCCGCGAACGTCCGTACGACCCACTCCCGGGCCCCCTCGTCCCGCAGCCCCACCCCGAACTTCGAGGTCGCCGTCGCGGTGGAGGTGGCCCCGATCGTCCCGGCCCCGACCTGCGGGTTCACCCGGATCCCGAGCGGCGAGGAGGTGGTGGAGCCCGTGTGCACGAGAGCGTCGAGGCGCCGGAGCTCCTGCGGGTTGTCCGCGTTCACGGCGACGCCCAGCGCCAGCGCCTCGCGCAGCTCCGCCTCGGTCTTCGCGGGCGCGTCGAACACCGTACGCTCCGCCGGCATCCCGGCCGCCCGCGCCAGCGCCAGCTCGCCCGCACTGGCCACCTCGGCGCCCAGACCGGCCTCGGCCAGCAGCCGCACCACCGGGACCAGCGGGTTCGCCTTCACCGCGAAGGCGTGCAGGATCGCGGTGCCGGGCGCCGCGACCGCCTCGAACGCCCGGCGCAGCGCGGCGGCCGACGCGCGGATGCCCTTCACGTCCAGCAGGCCTACGATCGGCGCGTCCGGCCCCAGCAGTCCCTGCTCCACCGCCGCCCTGACGGCGTCGTCCCGCCGCCCGACCCGCTCACCGTCGTCCTCGCGCCCGTCCCTGCATTCGTCCACGACGTCCCCCGACATGTCGTCGTCCACACCTTTAAGGCCCATAAGTCCAGCGAAACATCCGGACCGCGGCCGCGCTGGCGGACCGGATGTATTGACTAGTTCTATTCATCGAGCCAGGATGTGAATAACCGCAGGAACACTTCGCTGGCCGTTGATCCCGGATCCGCTAGGAGGCAGACCATGTCAGGACCCCGCCCCGTACGAGCACCGCGCGGTACGGAACTGAGCGCCCTGGGATGGCAGCAGGAAGCCGCCCTGCGGATGCTGCAGAACAACCTGGACCCCGAGGTCGCCGAGCACCCCGACAAGCTCGTCGTCTACGGCGGCACCGGCAAGGCCGCCCGCGACTGGCGCTCCTTCGACGCGATGGTCCGCACCCTGCGGACCCTCAAGCAGGACGAGACCATGCTGGTCCAGTCCGGCCGCCCGGTCGGCGTGATGCAGACCCACGAGTGGGCCCCGCGCGTCCTCATCGCCAACTCCAACCTGGTCGGCGACTGGGCCAACTGGGAGGAGTTCCGCCGTCTGGAGGCCCTCGGCCTGACCATGTACGGCCAGATGACCGCCGGCTCCTGGATCTACATCGGCACCCAGGGCATCCTCCAGGGCACCTACGAGACCTTCGCGGCCGTCGCCGCGAAGAAGTTCAACGGCACCCTCGCCGGGACCATCACCCTCACCGCCGGCCTCGGCGGTATGGGCGGCGCCCAGCCCCTCGCCGTCACCATGAACGACGGTGTCGCGATCTGTATCGACGTCGACCCGCGCGCCATCGAGCGCCGCATCGAGCACCGGTACCTCGACGTGAAGGCCGACTCCCTCGACCACGCGCTCCAGCTGGCGACCGAGGCCCGCGACGCCCGCCGCCCGCTGTCCATCGGCGTCCTCGGCAACGCGGCCGAGCTGGTGCCGCAGCTGCTCGCCATGAACGCCCCCATCGACATCGTCACCGACCAGACCTCGGCCCACGACCCGCTGGCCTACCTGCCGGTGGGCGTGGCCTTCGAGGACATGGCGGACGCGGCGGCCAAGGACCCGGCCGGCTTCACGG
Organism: Streptomyces hyaluromycini; assembly: GCF_002217755.1. Taxonomy (GTDB): domain Bacteria; phylum Actinomycetota; class Actinomycetes; order Streptomycetales; family Streptomycetaceae; genus Streptomyces; species Streptomyces hyaluromycini. The sequence continues at coordinate 797,979 of NZ_BCFL01000019.1, forward strand.
CCCGCGCCCGTGAGTCGATGGCCAAGCACGTCGAGGCCATGGTCGGCTTCATGGACGCCGGCGCCGAGGTCTTCGACTACGGCAACTCCATCCGCGGCGAGGCGCAACTGGCCGGATACGAGCGGGCGTTCGCCTTCCCCGGCTTCGTCCCCGCCTACATCCGCCCGCTCTTCTCCGAGGGCAAGGGCCCCTTCCGCTGGGCGGCCCTGTCCGGTGAGGCCTCCGACATCGCCAAGACCGACAAGGCGATCCTCGACCTCTTCCCGGAGAACGAGTCCCTGCACCGCTGGATCAAGCTGGCCGGTGAGCGGGTCCACTTCCAGGGCCTGCCCGCGCGCATCTGCTGGCTGGGCTACGGCGAGCGGGACAAGGCCGGCGAGCGGTTCAACGACATGGTGGCGAGCGGCGAGCTGGCCGCGCCGCTGGCGATCGGCCGCGACCACCTCGACTGCGGCTCCGTGGCCTCTCCCTACCGCGAGACGGAGGCCATGCTGGACGGCTCCGACGCGATCGCCGACTGGCCGCTGCTGAACGCGATGGTCAACGTGGCGTCGGGTGCGTCCTGGGTCTCCATCCACCACGGCGGCGGGGTCGGCATGGGCCGGTCCATCCACGCCGGGCAGGTGACCGTCGCCGACGGTACGAAGCTCGCCGGCGAGAAGATCCGCCGGGTGCTGACGAACGACCCCGGGATGGGTGTCATCCGGCACGTGGACGCGGGTTACGACATCGCGGAGACGGTCGCCGCGGAGCGGGGCGTCCGCGTCCCGATGCGTGAAGGTGAGTCCGCGTGACGAAGGGCGGGGACTCTTCGGTGGGGGCCGGGCTCTCGTCGCCGGGTGCGGGTGCGGCTGTGCCCACCCGTTCCGCCCTGCGGAACGACTGCCCACAGCCTGTACGGGGCGGGGGCCCGCAGCCTGTACGGCCTGAGCAGCCTGCTCGGAGCGCGGCCTCCTTCCACGCCATGTGGCGTGAGCTGCTCCCCGTCGGGCGGCACGCCGACTCCCGCGGCTATCGGCGTTTCGCCTGGACCGGGGCCGATGCCGAGTGCCGGGACTGGTTCAGGGAGCAGGCCGAGGCGCGCGGGCTGGGCTACGAGGTCGACCGGAACGGGAACCAGTGGGCCTGGCTCGGGGACCCGGCCGCCGGGAACGCCGTCGTCACCGGGTCGCACCTGGACTCCGTGCCGGACGGCGGTGCCTTCGACGGCCCCCTCGGTGTGGTGTCCTCCTTCGCCGCGCTCGACGAACTCCGGGGCAGGGGCGTGGAGTTCACCCGGCCCCTCGCCATCGTCAACTTCGGTGACGAGGAGGGCGCCCGGTTCGGCCTCGCCTGTGTCGGGTCCCGGCTGACCGCGGGGCACCTGACCGTCGAGCAGGCCCACCGGCTCACCGACGGGGACGGCGTCACGCTGCCGCAGGCCATGGCCGCCGCCGGCTACGACCCCGAGGCCATCGGGCCCGACCCCGCGCGGCTCGCGCGCATCGGTGCCTTCGTCGAGCTGCACGTCGAACAGGGCCGGGCGCTGGACCTGTCCGGGGACCGCGTCGGCATCGCCAGTGCCATCTGGCCGCACGGGCGCTGGCGGTTCGACTTCCGGGGCGAGGCCAACCACGCCGGCACCACCCGGCTGGCCGACCGGCGCGACCCCATGCTGTCCTACGCCGAGACCGTGCTCGCCGCCCGCCGCGAGGCCGAACTCGCCGGTGCCGTCGCCACCTTCGGCAAGATCACCGTCGAGCCGAACGGCGTCAACGCCATCCCCTCCCTGGTGCGCGGCTGGCTCGACTCCCGCGCCGCCGACCAGGCCACCCTCGACACCGTCGTCGGCGGCATCGAGAAGGCGGCCCGGGAGTACGCGGAGGCGCACGGCATCGACCTGGACGTGGTCCGCGAGTCGTTCACGCCGGTCGTGGAGTTCGACCACGCCCTGCGCGACGAACTCGGCCGGATCCTCGGCAAGGACACCGGTCTCACCGTGCCCGTCCTGGGTACCGGTGCCGGACACGACGCCGGGATCCTCTCGGGGAGCATCCCGACCGCCATGCTGTTCGTGCGCAACCCCACCGGCGTCTCGCACTCCCCGGCCGAGTTCGCGGCCGAGGACGACTGCGTGGCCGGGGTGAGCGCGCTCGCCGACGTACTGGAAGGGCTGGCCTGCGGGTGACGACACGGACGACGTACTGGTTGGAGTACGCCTGGCTGGACACGCACGTCGAGCCGGGCGTCGCCGTGGAGGTGGCCGACGGCCGCATCACGGCGGTGCGGACCGAGGTGCCCACACCGCCGCCCGGGGCCGAGGTGCTGCGCGGCCTCACCCTCCCCGGCCTGGCGAACGCCCACTCGCACGCCTTCCACCGCGCCCTGCGCGGCACCGTCCAGGTCGGCTCCGGGACCTTCTGGACCTGGCGCGAACTCATGTACTCCTTCGCCGACCGGCTGACCCCGGAGACCTACCACGCACTCGCCCGCGCGGTGTACGCCGAGATGGCGCTGGCGGGCGTCTCCTGCGTCGGCGAGTTCCACTACGTCCACCACGCCCCCGGCGGCACCCGGTACGCCGACCCCAACGCCATGGGCGAGGCGCTGATCGCGGCGGCCGCCGACGCCGGGATCCGGATCACCCTCCTCGACACCGCCTACCTCTCCTCCGCCATCGTGAGCGAGCACCGTGGCGAGCCGCCCAACGCCCACCAGCTGCGCTTCTCCGACGGCAGCGCGGAGGCCTGGGCCGAACGCTGTTCAGTTCTCAAGGAACGGGATCACGCACGGATCGGGGCGGCGATCCACTCCGTACGGGCCGTGCCCGCCGGGCAGTTGGCGACCGTGGCCGGCTGGGCCGAGGAGCGGCGGGCCCCGCTCCATGTGCACCTGTCCGAGCAGACGGCGGAGAACGACGCCTGCCTGGCCGCCCACGGCCGCACCCCCACCCGGCTGCTCGCCGACCACGGTGTCCTCGGCCCGCGCACCACGGGCGTCCACAACACCCACCTCACGGACGAGGACATCGCGCTGATCGGCGGCTCCGGCACCGGCACCTGCATGTGCCCGACCACCGAGCGGGACCTGGCCGACGGCATCGGACCGGCCGTCGCCCTGCAGCGCGCGGGCTCCCCGCTCTCCCTCGGCTCCGACAGCCACGCCGTCATCGACCTGCTCGAAGAGGCGCGCGCGATGGAGCTGAACGAGCGGCTGCGCACCCGCACCCGGGGCCACTGGACGGCCGCCGCACTGCTGCGCGCCGCCTCCGCCGACGGCCACGCGGCGCTCGGCTGGGAGGACGCGGGCACCATCGAGACCGGCATGCTCGCCGACCTGACGACGGTCGCGCTGGACTCCGTCAGAACGGCGGGGCCGGTACCGCGACTCGGCGCCGAGACGGCCGTATTCGCGGCGACCGCGGCGGACGTACGGCACACGGTCGTGGGTGGCCGGCACGTCGTACGGGACGGTGCGCACACCCTCGTACCCGATGTGCCACAGGCCCTCGCGCGGGCCGTCGAAGCCCTCCGCACCTGACGACCAGCCCCCACAAGGACTCCGACGAGGCCATCATGAGCAGCAGCACCGCCATCACCAACATCGCCACGCTGGTCACCAACGACCCCTCCCTCGGTGACAACTCCCCTCTCGGTCTGATCCAGGACGCGGCCGTCGTCATCGACGGCGACCGTGTCGTGTGGACCGGTGAATCCAGCAAAGCACCCGCCACTGACAATCGGGTCGACGCGGGCGGCCGGGCGGTGCTGCCGGGCTTCGTGGACTCCCACTCCCACCTGGTCTTCGCGGGCGACCGGACCCAGGAGTTCAACGCCCGCATGTCCGGCCGCTCGTACACCGCGGGCGGCATCCGGACGACCGTGGCGGCCACCCGCGCCGCGACGGACGAGGAACTGGAGCGGAACCTCACCCGTTACCTGACCGAGGCCCTCCGCCAGGGCACCACCACCTTCGAGACGAAGTCGGGCTACGGCCTGACGGTCGCCGACGAGGCGCGCGCCCTGCGCATCGCCGCCGCCCACACCGACGAGGTCACCTACCTCGGCGCCCACATCGTCCCCCCGGACTTCGCCGACGACCCGGCGGCCTACGTCTCCCTGGTCACCGGCGAGATGCTCGACGCCTGCGCCCCGTACGCCCGTTGGATCGACGTCTTCTGCGAGAAGGGCGCCTTCGACGGCGACCAGGCCCGGGCGATCCTCACCGCGGGCAGGGCCAAGGGCCTGACCCCCCGCGTCCACGCCAACCAGCTCTCCTACGGCCCCGGCGTCCGGCTCGCCGTGGAACTCGACGCGGCCAGCGCCGACCACTGCACCCACCTGACGGACGCCGACGTCGACGCACTGGCGAGCGGCAACACGGTCGCCACCCTCCTCCCCGGCGCCGAGTTCTCCACCCGCGCCGAATGGCCCGACGCCCGCCGCCTCCTCGACGCCGGCGTGACAGTCGCCCTCTCCACCGACTGCAACCCCGGCTCCTCCTTCACGTCCTCCGTCCCCTTCTGCATCGCCCTGGCCGTCCGGGACATGCGCATGACCCCCGACGAGGCGGTCTGGTCGGCCACGGCGGGCGGCGCGGCGGCCCTGCGCAGGACCGACATCGGCCGCCTGACCCCGGGCGCGTACGCCGACCTGCTCCTCCTGGACGCCCCGAGCCACGTCCACCTGGCCTACCGCCCGGGGGTTCCGCTGGTCAGCGGGGTGTGGCGGCGGGGCGTACGGGTGGTGTGACCGGACCGCGGATCAGCCCTGGCTCTTTCGCCACGCAACGAGTGCGGATCGGGCCAGGTTGCGTTCCTTCCTGCGCTCGGGCAGAAGGGCCCATCGGCTTCCGAGTAGCTTGGTGAAGTCCGAGAGCGTACTTCTCGCCCGGAGTTCCTGAAGGATCGCAGGCAATGGTGTGCCGACCAGCCCCGCATTCATGAGGGAATGTTGGTAAGCCTTGCAGACAGCCGTGAAGACGGCCACCAGGCCCTCCAGCGACAAGCCGTCGATAAGAACACCGGTGAGGGCTCGCCACTCCGCGTCTGTCATCCCGCCAAGCCGCTCGTCGTGGAGCGACAGCCACAGTCCGGGCATTCGGACCCTCTTCGCGAGATCGGTGACAAGCAGCGCGAGGAGCTGTTGCCATCGGTATTCCGATGCCACAGGGATGAGGGTGAGCACGTACGCGTCCCTGTGCGTCGCAGAGGCGTGCAGATTCTCGACTGCAGTCACGTCGTCGGGTGGGATCAGGGCCAGTACCTGAGCCACTTCGCTCTGACTGCGCGGAGATTCGAGCAGGGCGGCCAGGACGCTTTGTGGTCCGCGGGCCCGAAGACGGAATCCGCCTTCGGCCGTCTCCCAGCTGTCCGGCCAGAGGACGTGCAGCCTGGCGATGTCCCGGGGTGGCATCACTCTGCACGCCTCGGCAGCGAGGAGTTCTGCCCGTTCGGCGGCGGTGTGAAAGGAGGACGGGGTCCACTGCCTGTGCAGGGTCTGTCTGCCGAATGCCGCTACGTCGTCGACGTCCCGGACCCGGGCCACGTTCCGAACGACGTGGTCACCGTGTTGACGGTCCTCCCGATGGTCGAGCCAGGCCACGAGGTCCGAGAGCTCTTCGACGGGAAGGGTCAGTGCCGCTTCCGTGAGTTCTCGTGCGGCTTCGTTGTTCCGGCCGTTCTCCCAGTACGTCATCAACTGGTCCTGGCGCGCTGCCAAGGGCAGCGCGACGCTTCCGCCCTCGCCGGATCGTGCGGCCAGTTCCTCTTCCATGTCCCGGACCCGCGACTCCAAGTGCGCGCACCGGCGTTCGGCCTCTGCGCGCTGTGCGGTGACCTCGGCCAGTTCGGCCTTGAGACGGGCGATTTCCTCGGCACGTCCGTCCGTGTCGGCGGAACGCTGCGGTTGGGGCACGGGTGGTTCCACGTCGGTGTCTGGCGTGGGTGGCTGATCGGCGATCCAGTCCTGACGGACCTGTTCCAACTCGGCGTGCAAGTGGTAGATCTCGGCCTCCCTTTTTCCGAGGAGGTCGTGAAGCGCTTCCTGATGCCTGGCCAGGGTCGCGGCCTTGCGCTGCATCCGCTCCATTTCGTCCCGTACCGACTCGAGCTCATAGACAGCCGGGTCACACACTTGTAGAGCTGCGAGGCGTAACTGGTGGAGATTGGCTCGTACTTCAGGCTGCACGGACGTGTCATGTCGAACCTCGACCTCACGGACCAGCCGGTCGATAAAGTCCTGCGTGGCCACGCGTCGGCCGCGTAGGGAGCGCGACACCACCGACTTGTCGAGAGAGACGCGAACAGCGTAGGCGTTCTGCGACATGTGCAGAGTGTTGAACAGTGTCGTCAACGCTTTGCCGAGCGCGGCAACCTGTGGGATTTCTCCCCTCTCCAACTCTCCTGAATTCCCGGACGCGGGTGTCACATCATTCACAGGTGCCCCCTCAGCGCTGACTCTGTGTTGACTCCGGATCGGCAACCGATGCGGCTGTCGCAACGACACGGGACCCATGGACGGTGGAGGCCGAAAGGTCCCTCCCGCACAAAGGAGCCGTCGAACCATGACATCGTCCTGGGCAGCCGCGGTCATGGGCAGCCGGGTTCAACGCACGCTCATCGTCCTCTTCGCACTGCTCCCTCTGTGCGTCGTGACGCTGGCCTCCGTCCCTGCCCTGCTGCTGCTCCCCTTCTTCCCCACGCATAGCGCCCGTGCCCACGCGATCGTGCAGCAACTGATCACCTGGACGCGTACGACGCTGATCTTCAGCAGGAATCAGTGAGCGGCCGGTCGAGCGGAGCAGCCCCGGCATCGCCCGGTTGCATGGCGCGGAACGCGCGGTCGCAGCCGTCGCAGTTCTGGAGGGGGAGTGGCCGACCCGGAGCAGCGGGAGGTCGGGTTGCCGTCGGAAGGGCCGGTGGCAGCCATTCGCGCAGGCGGTATGCGAGGAGTTGGGCCGGCCAGCGGACCGCGCCGCTGGGGAGGTCACCCGTGAGGGTGCGGAGCAGGTCGGCGGCACGGCAGTGGTCGGCGGAGAGCGGGGGCGCCGGAGGCTCCCGACCGGTGCGGTGTACAGGTTTCCACGCCGTCACGGCCGCTTGCTCATCCGATCGTGTGATCCAGGCTGGCGGCCATGGCCCCGGTAGGGATTTGGAGAGGTTCTCTTCCAGGCGTTCTTTCCGGGATATCGGGCGTGCCGGGAACGCGGCCGGCTGGGTCGTGGGATGTCCGATCCTGGGCGGGGCGATGGTATTCGGTTGTATTCTCGGGGTATGAGTGACACCACGATCAAGATCAGCGAATCAATAAGAGACCGCCTCCGCACGCTGGCCGAAGAGCGTGGCATGAGCACGCGGGCGTACGTGGAGCGGGTCGTCGCCGCCACGCCGACCGAGACCGAGCGCGCAGAGCGGACGGCGCGGGCGGTGGCCTATGTGCAGGCCCACCTCCGGGAGGACTTCACCGAGGGAGACGTACGGGAAGCGCAGGAGTGGCGTGCGGCGATTGCCGAGGGGCGATTGGGGAGTCGCAGGTGATTTTTCTCGACCACACCGCTGTGCTCGCACTCTGCCGTGGTCACCGGTTGCTCTCCGGGCTGGCTGTCGTGGAGGTAGATGATCTGGCCCAGCGCGCTCACGTACCTGCCTTGTGCCTTGTCGCGGCCAGCCTGGAACGGCCCGGTGTGGCGGCGCATGTCGGAGCGCTGCCCGGGCTGGAGTTTCTTCCGCTCGACTTCGCCGGTGCGGCAGCGGTTGAGCAAGTCGTGTCCGCCGGGCTGGACTGGTCCTTCGGGCATGCGGTGTACGCAGCCTCCTCCGATCCTGCCGAGGGACAGATCCTGACGGCCGTACCGGATGCCTACAACGGCACCGGTATGTGGGTGGTGGACATCGGTAAGCCCTGAGAGGCCGGGGAAGGTCAGCCCGCCCCCGCCCGCCAGTGCTGGCCCGTGCCGTCGTTCACCGGGGACAGGGAGAGCTGGTCGGCGCCGGTCGGGGTGAGGGCCGTTTCGAGGGCGATCTCCGGGCAGATCTCGCCGTCGGGGGTCACGGTGAAGCGGAGGTTGTCGCCGTGGTCGCCGTCCACGGAGGCGCAGCTCCAGATGCCGACGCCCTTGTCGACGGAACCCCGGCTGTCCAGGCAGAAGTCGGGATCCGCGGCGGACTGGAGGACGCCCCGGGCGGTGTCGACCCGCCAGCGCTGGGTGGGGGAGGCGGAGCAGGGGGCCGTGACGACGTCGGTGCCGTTGCCGAGGTCGGCGTCGCGGATGTCCAGGCAGCGGGCGGTGGCGGCGTTCACGACCTGGGCGTAGGCGGTGCCCGGGGGTTTCGGGGTCGCGGACGGGGTCGGCGTCGCGGATCGCGTCGGGGTGGCGGACGGGCTCGGGGACGGACTGTGCGACGGTCTCGCGGGGCTGGGAGACGGCGAGGGGGAGACGGTCGCCGTCACTGTCACCTGCACCGGGGGAGTGGCGGCCGCCGGGGGCCGGGTGTGCGGGGCCGGGCGGTTCAGCAGGAACAGCAGCAGCGGTACGAGGGCCACGCCCAGTGCCGTCGAGGTGAGCAGGAGGCGCCGGGACCGGAGGCGGCGCTCCCGGGGCGGGGCGGCGCCCGGGCCGGGTTCGGTGGGAGGCGCTGGTGTGATGCCGAGGCGTACGTACGCCGTTCCGGCCCACGGCAGCAGGCCCTCCGCCAGGGTCTCGCGCGGGGCGTCCCGGAGCGCGGTGAGGTCCTCGAACGCGGCCGTGCAGTGCGGGCAGCGGGCCATGTGCGCGTGCAGGTCGGGGCTGTGGCGGGGGTTCTCCGGGCGGACCGACTCCTCGATCAGACGGCGGAAGTCCGCGCAGCGGGGGTCGTCCGAGGCGGCCAGGCGGGTGCGCAGGCAGGCCTGGGCCAGGGACTGGAGGGCGGGCGGGGTGTCGTACCGGACGTCCTCGGGGGTCAGGCCGAGGTAGGTGGCGGTCCGTTCGGCGGGCTCCCGGTCCAGTACGCCGTACCAGACCAGGCCCTGGGTGCGGGACGGCAGGGACTGGAACGCAGGGAGGAGGGGCGGGGGCGGGACACCGGGGGTACCGGGGATGCCGCGGGTGCCGGAGGAGTTCAGGACCAGCAGGAGGGTGGGGTCCAGGGCGGCGGAGCGCTCGTCGTGCGACCAGTCGGCGGCCAGCCGGGCGGTCAGCAGGAGCAGATGGTGGCGGAGCGGTACGACCGGCTCGGCGCCGTGTGCGATCTCGCGGGCGGCGGTGCTGAAGGTCTGCGTGGCAAGGCGGCGGGCCGCCGCGTCGCCGGTCGTACAGAGGCGGGCGTGGCCGAGGACCGCGGGGTGGTGGCGGGTGCGGAGTTCCTGGAGGGCGGGGTAGGCGGTGGGCGCGGGGGCGCGCAGGAGTTCGGTCAGGCGTGCGTCCGGGGGCGGGTCGCCCTGGATGTCCTGGACCATGGTGCACCCCTTCTCGCGGGCCGTCCTTCCTGACGTACCGGCCAGTTTGGGGTGTGAGTGACGCTGTGGGGGGAGCTTTGGCCGAAGACGCTGCCGGCCGGGGCGGAGGGATCCCCGCCGCCCCGGCGGCGGGGCGGGCCGGCCGGGGCTATTCCTCCAGGGTCAGCGCCCTGCGCAGGTGCACGAGGGTGCGGGACAGCAGGCGGGAGACGTGCATCTGGGAGATCCCGAGTTCGTCGCCGATCTCCGACTGGGTCATGCCCGCGACGAAGCGGAGGGAGAGGATGGTGCGGTCCCTGGGCGGGAGTTCGGCGATGAGGGGCTTCAGGGACTCGATGTACTCGATGCCCTCCAGGCCGTGGTCCTCGTAGCCGATGCGGTCCGCCAGGGCGCCCTCGGACTCGTCCTCCTCGGGTTGTGCGTCCAGGGAGGAGGCCGTGTAGGCGTTGGACGCCGCCATGCCCTCGACGACCTCGTCGGCGGAGAGGCCGAGACGTTCCGCGAGTTCCGCGACCGTGGGGGCGCGGTCCAGTTTCTGGGCCAGTTCGTCGCCCGCCTTGGCGAGGTCGAGGCGGAGCTCCTGGAGGCGGCGCGGGACGCGTACCGACCACGACGTGTCGCGGAAGAAGCGCTTGATCTCGCCGATGATCGTCGGCATCGCGAAGGTGGGGAACTCGACGCCGCGGGAGAGCTCGAAGCGGTCGATCGCCTTGATCAGGCCGATGGTGCCGACCTGGACGATGTCCTCCATCGGCTCGCTGCGGGAGCGGAAGCGGGAGGCGGCGAACCTGACCAGCGCGAGGTTCAGTTCGACGAGGGTGTTGCGGACGTACGCATACTCGTGCGTGCCTTCCTCCAGCGACTCCAGCCGCTCGAAGAGGGTCTTGGACAGGGCTCGCGCGTCGACCGCGTCGACCTCGTCGTACGGGGGGATCTCCGGGAGTCCGAGTCCCGCGAAGAATCCCTCGATGGCATCCAGTGGTTCCGGTGGGGGTGTCGACGTCGCGGTCGGGGTATGCGAGGCGTCGAGCCGGGGTGACATGGTGTCCTCCATCGTTCTCGGCAATGAGGCTGCCGAAGCCGTGCGTGCACTGCGGTGTGCGGCGCCTCCAAAGCCGGCCGTGTCGGTTGCGTGTCCCTACTAGCCCTACCCGCTCCGCCGAGCCAGTCGCAAGTCCGTTCTATTATCATATGTTCCGTTTCGAGAGGTTGTTCGGGTGTCGGGTTGCGTGCAGAAGGCGTAATGTTCGAGGGCGTCGCCAAGGCGTTCGGCGGACATGGGTGGGCATCGTCGGACATCGGTCGGACGGTGGCAGAAGCGGTCACGACCTCGGGAGAGAGACGGCAATGGACCACGGGACGGTCGGCAGCGCACAGTCGGGCCGGCTGCTGGTGGAGGTGCGGGAAGAAGGCTCCAGCGCCGTCGTGACTCCGGCGGGTGAGCTCGATCACCACACCGCCGACCTGCTGCGCGAGCCGCTCGACGATCTCCTCGACAAGGGGTTCGCGCGCCTTGTCGTCGACTGCTCACGACTTGAGTTCTGCGACTCCACCGGGCTGAACGTGCTGCTCGGCACCCGGCTGCGGGCCGAGGCCGCCGGGGGCGGGGTGCACCTCGCCGGGATGCTGCCCGTCGTCGCCCGGGTCTTCGAGATCACGGGGGCCGAGGCGGTCTTCACCGTCCACGACTCCGTCGAGGCGGCGCTGGCCGACGAGGACGGCGCGGCCGGCGGCACGGGCTGAGCCCCTGCCGGCCCGGCGTCCGGAACCGGGGGGGGTGTTCCCGGGGATCGCTCGGGCAGGAGAGATTCTGGATCTGCCGGCGTCCGACCCGGCCACGTCCGAGCGGAGCGCGCCGACCGGCCCGTACGAAACTGCAGCAACGCGAACTTTTGAATCGTGAACCGGTGAAACGGTGAGGTGAAGCGCTGATGAGCACCACCCGGCCTTACCCGCCGGGCGACCGCGGCCCGGAGCCCAGCGGCGCTTCCGGGATGTCCGGGGAGGCGGCGTCCGACGAGCCGTCCGCCTCGACGGGGGGTCGTCAGGTCCGCAGGCTGCGCCTGCACGGCGAGAGCGGGGTCGTACCGCTCGCCCGCGACTTCGCCCGCCAGGCGCTGTACGCGTGGGGGTGGCTGCCGGCCGCGACCGCCGACCGCAGGGCCGCCGCCGAGGACGTGCTGCTCGTCGTCTCCGAGCTCGTCACGAACGCGTGCCTGCATGCGGAGGGGCCGGACGAGCTGTTCCTGGCCTGCGACCGGAAGGTGATCCGGGTGGAGGTGTCCGACCGGGGGGCCGGGCAGCCGGCGCCGCGGACGCCGCATCGGGCGGGGCGGCCGGGGGGGCACGGGATGTTCATCGTCCAACGGCTGTGTCTGGACTGGGGGGTTGTGCGGACGCCGGGGACGGCCGGGAAGACGGTGTGGGCGGAGTTGGGGGCACCAGCCTGACGGCTGCCCAAGGGGTTGCCGCCGTGTGCCGGTTCGCGGCTGCGGGTTGTCGGTGGCTGGTCGCGCAGTTCCCCGCGCCCCTTGCGGGGCGCTTCAGTCGGGGGAACCTTCGAGCTCGCGTATCCCCACACTTCCGCCACGCCCTTTCTCTTCCCTCCTCTTGAGCCCCGGCGTACCTTGACGGCCGAATCTGATACCTCGTCAGTAGCGAATGGGGTGGACCGACCGTGTCGTCGTACCCGAAACGTACCGCCGTGCTCGCGTCCGCCGCCGCCCTGGCCGGGTCGGCGGTACTGCTGGCCGCCCCGGCGGCGCACGCCACCGTCGTGAACGTCAACTACCAGTGCAAGACGCCGATCGGCGAAAAGAGTGCCGTCTCCCCGATCGACATCACCGGCGTCAAGAGCGGCAGCGGCTACAAGATCACGATGTCCTGGCAGAAGGGCGTCTCCTCCAGCCCCGTCGAACTCGGCAAGGGCGCCATGAGCCCGAGCGCCACCATCAAACTCGGCGGCGCCGACAGCGGGACCGTCAACGTCACCGGCGCCGCCAACCAGGCCGCGATCCCCGCCAACACCCCCATCAAGATCAACGACTTGAGCGGCACCTACACCCCGGAGAAGTCCGGCAAGGTGACGTTCACGGCGGGCACGCTCACCATCAAGGCGCTCGGTACGACGACCACCTGCACCCCCACCAACAACCCCGGCCCGTCCCTGACCCTGGACGTGACCGCGGCGGGCGGCGGTTCGAGCAGTTCCGGCAGTTCCGGATCGTCGTCCGGCAGCACCGACTCCGGAGGCACCCTCCCGAAGACCGGCCCCGAGGACTCGTTCGTCGCCCTCGGCACCCTCGGCGGCACCGTGCTGCTCGCGGGCGCGGCCGGCACGCTCTGGCTGACCCGGCGGAACCAGACCGTACGCCGCTGACCTCCGGGTCCGACCGCTGGAGCCGCCCATGCCGTCCGCCCAGACCGTTGTCCGTGCCCTCGGTCTCACCGCGCTGACCCTGCTCGCCACCGTCCCACGCGCGTCGGCGGCCACGGGCTGGTCCCTCGCGCCCGCGGGCGGCGGCCGCCCCTCCTTCTACGCCGAGGGCGTCCCCGGGGCGGTCCTCCAGGACACCGTGTCGGTGACCAACCCCGGCGGGCAGCCGGTCACGGTACGGCTGACAAGCACCGGCACCGGCACCGGCACCGGCACCGGCACCGGCGTCCCCGTCACCTTCGCCGAGCCGCGCGTCCGGGTCCCCGCCCGCACCCGCGCCGACGTCCCCTTCACGGTGACCGTCCCGACGGGCGCGGCACCCGGCGACCGCTCCGGCACACTCGTCGCGCAGGACGCCGACGGCCGCACCGCCACCGTCCGTATCCGGCTGCGCGTCGGCGGCCCCGCGCTCTCCGCGCTGACCGTCGAACACGTCGCCGTCCACGGCGACCGCATCACGTACGAGCTGGTCAACCGGGGTACGACGGTCCTGGTACCGAAGCTGGCCGTGCACGCCGAGGGAGTCTTCGGCCGCGACCTCCTGGACCGGGCCCCGCGCACCCTCCCCGTCCGCCTCGCCCCCGGCAGCCGCACCGCACTCAGCGAGCCCTGGCCCGGCCACCCGGCCCTGGACGCGGTCGACGTCCGTCTGACGGCGACGGCGGCGGATGGTGCCCATGACACGGCGACCACGCGGGCACGGTTCGTGCCCTGGGGTGCGGTGGCGGGGACCGCGGGCGCGCTGACGGCAGGCGCTGCCGTGACGGTCGTACGACGGCGTCGGCGCCGTGCCGGCCACGCGGCCGAACCCCTGTCCACGAAAGCCGAGTTGACGGGAGCGGTGAGGTGAGGGTGCGGGTGTTCCTGATACTGACGGCGGTGTTCTCGCTGTTCCTGGCGGCGCCCATGGCGGCAGCCGCCGACGGGCCGACCGTCAAGGTCTCCAAGTCCCAGGCCGGCACCGGCGGTTCGGTCACCGTCAGCGGCACCGGCTGGCGGCCGCACACCCTGCTGATGATGCTGATCTGCGGCCAGTCCAGCCCGTCCCGGGGCGTGATCGGCGGCACCAACTCCTGCGCCAACGCCGACGGACGGGCCGTCACCACCGACGCGAACGGCGGCTTCGGCAAGCAGCTCCCGGTCGCCGAACCGCCGGTCCCCTGCCCCTGCGTGGTGCACGTGGCCACCGTGACCGGCGCGACCGCCGACGCGGACGCCGCCTTCAAGGTCGCCGGACACCCCGTCAAGGCCCTGCCCGCCGAGTCCACCGGCGGCCGCCTGTCGATGCTCACCGACACCCGCCTCGACGGCTCCTCGGGCCTGCTGACCTGGTTCGGCGCACCCCCGGCCCGCACCCTCGTCTTCACCATCGGCAACGCGGGCACCTCCACCCTGAAGGACCCCGTCTTCCAGGTCGGCACCGCACACGGCGTGTTCGCCCCGCAGTGGGACGAGCAGCAGTGGCACGGCACCCTCGCACCCGGCAAGAAGGCGCAGATCAGACTGCCCGTCGAACTCTCCGCCGGGGCGCACGGCGACTACGACGTCTCTCTCAGGTACGAGGGCAAGACCCTCGCCGAGCAGCCCTGGGGCGTCGGCCGCCCCTGGGGCGTGACCCTCTTCTGGCTCCTGCTCTGCGTGGTCGTCCCGGCCGCGGTCTTCCGCATCGGCATGGCCGTGGTGGACCGGGTACGGCCGCCCCGCGCCGGCGGCATCCGGCACCGGGGAGTGCCCCGCCCGGTCTTCCGCGTGCCGGGCCTGCGCGCCCCCGAGCCCGCGCCCTCGACGGCCTCCACCCCCTCGACCCTGCCGTGGTTCACCCCGGACTCCGATCCGGGCGCGACGGCCGGCCGGCTCTCCGCACCGCACGACGACAGCTCCACGAGTCCCACGACTCCGACGACGAAAGGACCCACGTGATCATGCGAAGGAGAGTGACACCGGTACCGGCCAGAGCGGGCGCGGCGGCGGCCGCCCTGGTCCTCGCCGGGGCGGGCGCCCTGCTCGGCGCGACCGCGGGGACCGCCCAGGCGGCCGAGGTGTCGTACGCCACCCACTGCGTACCGCCCGCGGGGGTCGCCGACCCGGTCGACGGGACCACCAAGGTCGAGATCACCGCGCCCGCCACGGCGAAGGTCGGCGAGACCGTCGACATCACCTGGAAGTTCGTGCAGGCCGCGTCCAAGAACCCGGACATCATCGTCATCGAAAAGAACAAGGTCCAGCCGTCCGGCACGCTCAAGGCGGCCGGCGCCCAGACCGCCGACATCGCCATGCAGGGGCCGCGCGAGAACCCGGAGATCCCCAAGGGCGGCGACATGGTGCTGTCCGACATGACCGGCACGCTGAAACTGACGTCGCCCGGCGAGGTGACGCTCACGCCGGACGCGTACACGGTCAACGCGTACGGGACGGACACCGTGTGCACGCCGACGGCGACGGTGCCGAAGGCGGCGACCATCGAGGTGACCGGAACCGGTTCGAGCGAGTCGGCGAGCCCGTCCGACAGCACCTCGGCCTCGGCGTCCCCCTCCGACTCGGCGTCGGCGTCTGCCTCCGCGTCCACGTCTGCCTCCGCCTCTGCCTCCGCGTCCGCGTCCGACGGCACGGGCAGCGGCCAGACCGACTTCACGGGCAAGGAGGTCAAGATCCCCTACGCCTGCAAGACGCCCCTCGGCGACAAGAGCGCGACCTCGCCGGTGCAGATCAACGCCAAGAAGGACGGCGGCAGCTTCGACCTCACCGTGAAGTTCAACGGGTCGGTGATGGACAGCCCCGCCCCCATCCCGGCGGACTCGGTGAAACCGTCGATGGAGGTCGTCCTGGGCGGCGCCGACAAGGGCACGGTCCATGTGGAGGGCCCCACCAACTCCTCCGCGATCAAGACCGGCGACCCGATTCAGATCCCGGACCTGACGGGCACCTACAAGCCGGGGGCGAGCGGCGAGTCGACCCTGTCGCCGGGCGTCCTGACGGTCGAGGCCCTCGGTACGACCACGACGTGCACGCCGACCAAGACGGCGGTCTCCCTGACCCTGGACACGACCGAGCAGGCGAGCGGGGCGTCGGGTTCGACGACGTCGGGCGGCTCGTCGAGCAGTAGCGGTGGACTCGCAGAGACGGGCGACAGCAGCAATGGGGCACTGAAGGCACTGGGCCTGGTGGCAGGAACGGCGATTCTGCTGGGCGGCGCGGTCTTCACCTTCATGCCTCGAAAGAGGACGAGGTAATCGACTCAGGGGCGCGGGGAACTGCGTGATCAACCCCCACGCGCCGTTTGCCGACAACGCAAGAGGGCCACCCCATTCACAAGAATGCGGTGGCCCTCTGTCAGAAGACGATCAGTGAACGTCTCCCATGAGCTCCCGGACCTTCTTCCGGTACATCCACACCGCCGCACCGGCAAGCACCGCCAGCGCCGCCTGGAACGCCACGATCCCCGTCTTGTTCAGGTCGACACCCGCGATGGACAGCAGACCGGTCGTCGCGTCACCCGCGGTGACCGCGAGGAACCACACGCCCATCATCTGGGACGCGTACTTCGCCGGAGCCATCTTGGTCGTCACGGACAGACCCACCGGGGACAGCAGCAGCTCACCCACGGTCTGCACGAAGTAGATCCCGACCAGCCACATCGCCGCGGCCTTGTGCCCGCCGTCCGCGATCGACAGCGGCGCGAGGAACAGGAAGAACGACGCACCGATCAGCACCAGACCACCGGCGAACTTCACGGCCGTGCTCGGCTCCTTGCCGCGCCGCGCCATCGCCAGCCACGCCCAGGCGAACACCGGCGCGAACGCCATGATCATGACCGGGTTGACGGACTGGTACCAGGAGACCGGGAAGTTCCAGCCGAAGATGGTGTTCTTGGCGGACGCGTCGGCGAACAGGGAGACGGTGGAGCCACCCTGGTCGTAGATCATCCAGAAGACCGCGGCGGCCACGAAGAACCAGATGTACGCGCTCATCTTGCCCTGATCGGCGCGGTCCAGGTCCTTGTCCCGCTTGATGCGGGCGATGACGACGACCGGGATCAGCAGACCGGCGATGGTGATCGGGACCAGCAGCCAGTTCAGCGTGTAGACCCCGGAGACACCCACGACGAGGTAGAAGACGGCGGCGACGCCCGCCCACACCGCGGCCTTGGTCAGCGTGGCCTTCTTCTCGGCGTCCGACAGCGGCGTCGGGACGATGTCCGAGCGCGAGCTCAGGTGGCGCGTGCCGAGCAGGAACTGGGCGAGACCCAGCGCCATGCCGAGCGCGGCCAGCGCGAAGCCGATGTGCCAGTTGTAGTTCTCACCGACCGTACCGATGACCAGCGGCGCGGCGAACGCGCCCAGGTTGATGCCGATGTAGAAGAGCGTGAAGCCACCGTCACGGCGCGGGTCGTCCGGACCGTCGTACAGGTGGCCGACCATCGTGGAGATATTGGCCTTCAGCAGGCCTGAGCCTATGGCGACCAGGCCGAGGCCCGCGAAGAAGGTGCCGGAGCTGGGCAGCGCCAGCGTCAGGTGGCCGAGCATGATGATCACGCCCGCGACGGCGACCGTCTTGCGGGGGCCGAGGACGCGGTCGGCGAACCAGCCGCCCGGCAGGGCGAGCAGGTACACGAGCGACAGGTAGACGGAGTAGATCGCCGTCGCCGTGGCCGCGCTCATGTGCAGGCCGCCGGGAGCGACCAGGTACAGCGGGAGCAGGGCCTTCATGCCGTAGTAGGAGAATCGCTCCCACATCTCGGTCATGAAGAGAGTGGCCAGTCCGCGGGGGTGGCCGAAGAAGGTCTTCTCGGAACCGGGGGTGCCCGGTCGGACCGAGTCCTTCGTCAGGCTGGACGCCATGGTCGTTCCTTGCTGGTCGGAGCGCGCGGTGGGGCTCTGCGCGCCCGTGGGGGGAGCGGCCGGCACCGGCGGGTCGGACCGTCCATCCCACGCCCAGGGGAGTCCGCCCCGGGTCGCGGAGCGGCGGACGGCGACCACCGGGATCCACGCCCCGTGACGCTGTGTCGCGTCCGGAGCCCGGCCAGAGGTCATTCCTTTCAAGGCTGGCAGGCCAGCCCGCACACAAAAGAGACCTTCAGCGCGACATGCCCACCAAAGGTCACCGGGTGTACTACAGGCGTTCACGTCACTGTACGTCAGGACACTGCCGGATATGGAAGGACTTGAGACAGGGATCACAGGTGTCGGTGGAACCTCGCACCCGGTTTCGAAGGTCCCTCCTACGATCGCACCTTTCGCCCATAGGTTCGTACCACTGTGCCCCAAGGTAAGAATCCCTGGTGCCGATCACACTCCAGTACTGCGCGTAATCGGACTACCATCACCCCATGACCCGTGTACTGCTCGCCGAGGACGACGCGTCCATCTCGGAGCCGCTGGCCCGCGCACTGCGCCGGGAAGGTTACGAGGTCGAGGTGCGCGAGGACGGACCCGCCGCGCTCGACGCCGGAATGCAGGGCGGCGTCGACCTGGTCGTGCTGGACCTCGGGCTGCCCGGCATGGACGGCCTTGAGGTCGCGCGTCGGCTGCGTGCCGAGGGCCACGCCGTGCCGATCCTCATCCTGACCGCGCGGGCCGACGAGGTGGACACCGTCGTCGGTCTCGACGCGGGCGCCGACGACTACGTCACCAAGCCGTTCCGGCTCGCCGAACTGCTGGCCCGGGTGCGGGCGCTGCTGCGGCGCGGTGCCGCGGAGCCGGCGCAGCCGCCGGCCACGCACGGGGTGCGGATCGACGTGGAGTCGCACCGGGCGTGGATGGGCGACGAGGAACTCCAGCTCACCGCGAAGGAGTTCGACCTGCTGCGGGTGCTGGTGCGGGACGCGGGGCGGGTCGTCACGCGGGACCAGCTGATGCGGGAGGTCTGGGACACCACGTGGTGGTCGTCGACCAAGACGCTCGACATGCACATCTCGTGGCTGCGCAAGAAGCTCGGCGACGATGCGGCGAACCCTCGGTACATCGCTACCGTGCGTGGTGTCGGGTTCCGGTTCGAGAAGAGCTGAGTGCGGAGCGCCGTGGGTGGTACATCACAGTGTGCGACTGGCCGTCGTGTGTGGCTGGTCGCGCCCACGCGGCGGAGCCGCAAATATCAACGTCCCGCGCCCCTGAAGGGGCGCTGAAGTGCGGCGGCGTCTGATTCAGTCCACCCTCGCCGTCGTACTCGTCGTCATTGCCGTGTTCGGTGTCTCCTTGGTGATCGTCGAGAGTCGGACGATCAGCAACAGCGCCCAGGACCGCGTCGACTCCGAGGCCCTCCGGCTCGCCAGCATCGTCGACAGTCGGATCCTCGAGGACGAGGACGTCACCGGCGAGATACTGCGCAGTCAGGTCGGCAAGGACCAGTACGCCGTCATCCGGATCCCGGGCAAGCCGCCTATCGAGCTCGGGGTCAAGCCCGAGGGCGATGTCATCCACTACACGGCCGACGGTGAGGAAGGCGAGACGGTCACCGTCCAGGAGCCGCGGTCGACCGTGACCCGGGAGGTCGGCCGTACGCTGCTGATCATCGGGGCCGTCGCGCTGCTCGCCGTGATCGCCGCCGTGCTGCTCGCCATCCGGCAGGCCAACCGGCTCTCCTCCCCGCTCACCGACCTCGCCGAGACCGCCGAGCGGCTCGGCTCGGGCGACCCGCGGCCCCGGCACAAGCGGTACGGCGTCCCGGAGCTGGACCGGGTCGCCGATGTGCTGGACTCCTCCGCCGAGCGGATCGGGCGGATGCTGACCGCGGAGCGGCGCCTGGCCGCCGACGCCTCCCACCAGCTGCGCACCCCCCTGACCGCGCTGTCCATGCGGCTTGAGGAGATCACCCTCACCGACGACCCGGACACCGTGAAGGAGGAGGCGAACGTCGCGTTGACGCAGGTGGAGCGGCTCACGGACGTCGTCGAGCGGCTGCTGACGAACTCCCGCGACCCGCGTACCGGCTCCGCCGTCTCCTTCGACCTGGACGAGGTCATCCAGCAGCAGCTCGCCGAGTGGCGGCCCGCCTACCGCAGCTACGGCCGGGCGATCGTCAGCTCCGGCAAACGGCATCTGCGGGCGGTGGGCACGCCGGGCGCGGTGGCGCAGGTGCTGGCCGCGCTGATCGAGAACTCGCTGATGCACGGCGGTGGCACGGTCGCCCTGCGGACCAGGGTGACCGGCAACCAGGCGGTGGTCGAGGTGACCGACGAGGGTGCCGGGGTCCCAGCCGACCTGGGCAACCGCATCTTCGAGCGGACCATCAGCGGCCGTAACTCCACCGGGATCGGGCTGGCCGTCGCGCGTGACCTCGCGGAGGCCGACGGCGGCCGTCTGGAGCTGCTCCAGGCCCAGCCGCCGGTGTTCGGCCTGTTCCTGTCCCGCACGCCGCCGCCGCACAAGCCGGACGACGACCTGCCCATGGTCCGCTGAGGCGTCCTAGCGGACCTGCTGCCTGGGCTTCTCGGTGTCGGCGGCCCGCTCCAGGATGGCCTCCGCGTCCGCGACCGTCTCGCGGGCCGGCAGCGCCTTGAACACCCAGGTGCGGTAGGACCAGAAACGGAACAGCGTCGCCACGCCGATGCCGACGAACTTGAAGACGTTGCTCTGCAGCGGGCTGTCCCAGCCGAAGCCGTAGGTGGCGAGATACAGCAGACCGTTCTCGATCACCAGGCCGACCGCGCTGAACAGCAGGAACAGGGTGAGTTCCTTGGTGCGGCCGCTCTTCTCGCGGTCCCGGTACGTCCAGTAGCGGAAGCCGAGGTAATTGAAGACGATGGCGACAACGGTCGCTATGACGCTCGCCCGTACCACCGGCAGGTTGGTGACGTGCCGGACCACGTTGAACACGCCGAGATTGACGAGAATGCCGGCCCCGCCGACCGCGCCGAATTTGGCGACCTCGCGTACGAGCCGTTGCAGCCCCGAGGAACCACGTTCCATGGTTGTGCTGGCTCCCGTCCGTAGGTATTGGCGACCCAGCCACTCTAACGACCCAGTATGTCCCGCGCCTGTGGATGGCGACACAGGTCGGGAACGGCTTGGAAAGAGCACCGGAAAAGCGGGGCAAGAGGCGGCGAAGCGACAGGTAAGAGCCCTGGTCGAGGGCGCGGAAACCAGCCACCCTGGCGCGGCCGATACCCTAAGGGCGTGACGTTCCCGGTAGTCGGCATGGTCGGCGGGGGTCAGCTCGCTCGTATGACACACGAGGCGGGCATCCCGTTGGGCATCAGGTTCAAGCTCCTCAGTGACACCCCTCAGGACTCGGCGGCCCAGGTGGTGAGCGATGTCGTCATCGGCGACTACCGCGACCTGGACACGCTGCGTGCTTTCGCGCAGGGCTGCGATGTGATCACCTTCGATCACGAGCACGTCCCCACCGAGCACCTGCGGGCCCTGGAGGCGGACGGCATCCCCGTGCGCCCCGGTCCCGACGCGCTGGTGCACGCCCAGGACAAGGGCGTGATGCGGGCGAAGCTCGACGCGATCGGCGTGCCGTGCCCGCGGCACCGCATCGTGACCGACGCGGAGGACGTGGTCCGCTTCGCCGCCGAGGGCGACGGCTTCCCGGTCGTCCTCAAGACGGTCCGCGGCGGCTACGACGGCAAGGGCGTGTGGGTCGTGGAGACGGCCGAGGAGGCCACCGACCCCTTCCGGGCCGGCGTGCCCGTCCTCGCCGAGGAGAAGGTCGACTACGTCCGCGAGCTCGCCGCCAACGTCGTACGCTCCCCGCACGGCCAGGCCGTCGCCTACCCGGTGGTCGAGTCCCGGCAGGTGAACGGCGTCTGCGACACGGTCATCGCCCCCGCACCCGATCTCGACGAGTCCCTCGCGCTGCAGGCCGAGGAGATGGCCCTGCGGATCGCCAAGGAGCTGGGCGTGGTCGGCCACCTGGCCGTCGAGCTGTTCCAGACCCGCGACGGCCGCATCCTCGTCAACGAACTGGCGATGCGCCCGCACAACTCCGGCCACTGGAGCCAGGACGGCGCGATCACCAGCCAGTTCGCCAACCATGTGCGGGCGGTTCTCGACCTGCCCCTGGGCGACCCGCGGCCCCGCGCCAGGTGGACGGTCATGGTCAACGTCCTGGGCGGCGACTACCCGGACATGTACTCCGCGTACCTGCACTGCATGGCCCGCGACCCCAAACTGAAGATCCACATGTACGGCAAGGACGTGAAGCCCGGCCGTAAGGTCGGCCACGTCAACACCTACGGCGACGACCTGGACGACGTTCTTGAGCGCGCACGTCACGCTGCCGGCTACCTGAGAGGCACGATCACCGAATGAGCCCTGTTGTTGGCATCGTCATGGGTTCGGACTCCGACTGGCCCGTCATGGAGGCCGCCGCGAAGGCCCTCGACGAGTTCGAGATCGCCTACGAGGTCGACGTCGTCTCCGCGCACCGCATGCCGCGCGAGATGGTGACGTACGGCGAGCAGGCCGCCGAGCGCGGCCTGAAGGTGATCATCGCGGGTGCGGGCGGTGCCGCCCACCTGCCGGGCATGCTCGCCTCCGTGACCCCCCTCCCGGTCATCGGCGTGCCCGTCCCGCTGAAGTACCTGGACGGCATGGACTCCCTGCTCTCCATCGTGCAGATGCCGGCCGGCGTCCCGGTCGCCACGGTCTCGGTCGCCGGTGCCCGCAACGCGGGCCTGCTGGCCGCCCGGATCCTCGCCGCCCACGACGAGGACCTGCTGCAGAAGATGCGCGACTTCCAGCAGGACCTCAACGACCAGGCCACCGAGAAGGGCAAGCGGCTGCGGGCCAAGGTCGAGGGGCCGAGCGGCTTCGGCTTCGGCAAGTAGGACTCCGGGAAGTAACACGCAATGACGTCCCTCGATGAAGCCCGGTCCCTGCTGCGCGAGTTCCCGGTCGTCGACGGCCACAACGACCTGCCGTACGCACTGCGCGAGCAGGTCCGCTACGACCTCGACGCCCGTGACATCGCCACCCACCAGAACGCGCATCTGCACACCGACATCCCGCGTCTGCGCGAGGGCGGGGTGGGTGCCCAGTACTGGTCGGTGTACGTCCGCTCGGACCTGCCGGGCGCGGTCCCGGCGACCCTCGAACAGATCGACTGCGTACGGCAGTTGATCGCCCGTTACCCGGCCGACCTGCGGGCCGCGCTGACCGCCGCGGACATGGAGGCGGCGCGCGCGGAAGGCCGTATCGCCTCTCTCATGGGTGCGGAGGGCGGCCACTCCATCGACAACTCGCTGGGCACCCTGCGCGGTCTGTACGAGCTGGGCGTGCGCTACATGACGCTCACCCACAACGACAACAACGACTGGGCGGACTCGGCGACCGACGAGCCGAACGTGGGCGGTCTGTCGGCCTTCGGCCGCGAGGTCGTGCGGGAGATGAACCGCCTGGGCATGCTGGTCGACCTCTCCCACGTGGCGGCCACGACCATGCGCGCCGCCCTCGACACCAGCACCGCCCCGGTGATCTTCTCCCACTCCTCCTCCCGGGCGGTCTGCGACCACCCCCGCAACATCCCGGACGACGTCCTCGAACGCCTCTCGGGCAACGGCGGCATGGCGATGGTGACGTTCGTGCCGAAGTTCGTGCTCCAGGCGGCGGTCGACTGGACGGCGGCAGCCGACGACAACATGCGCGCCCACGGCTTCCACCACCTCGACACCACCGAGGACGCGATGAAGATCCACCGGGCCTTCGAGGAGAGCCACCCCCGCCCGATCGCCACCACCGCCACGGTCGCCGACCACCTCGACCACATGCGCGAGGTCGCCGGCATCGACCACCTCGGCATCGGCGGCGACTACGACGGCACCGCCTTCACCCCCGACGGCCTCAGCGACGTCTCCGGCTACCCCAACCTCGTCGCCGAGCTGCTGGACCGCGGCTGGTCCAGGTCCGACCTGGCCAAGCTGACCTGGCAGAACGCGGTCCGGGTGCTGGGCGCGGCGGAGGACGTGGCCCGCGACCTCCAGGAGACACGCGGGCCGTCCAACGCGACCATCTCCGACCTGGACGGCTGATCGACCGATCGTGAGGGCGGGGCAGCCGGCGCGGCCGGCCGCACCGCCCTCACGCGTGGAGCGGCACGACCGGGTACCGCGGCCCGGCGGGGGACGCGGCCCGGCGGGGGACGCGGCGTACCCCCGAACGCCCCATCCACCAGGAACCCTCCCGGGCAGGCGTGCGACGGTGGGCTACAGCCCCTTCACGACGTAGGTCACGCGACGTACGGAGCCCTTCATGGCCGACCTCCAGCACGACATCCACACCACGACCGAGGTCGGCAGGGAGGACTGCCTCCCGGACGACCCGTTTCCGGTGGAGTCCGGCGCCGCGTTCCTGGAGCGGGCCCACGCGCTGCTGGAGGCGCATCCGGTCGCGGACGGCTACAGCGGGCTGCCCCGGGCGCTCGCGCCGCTGCCCTGGTACGACCTGGAGCTGGGCGAGGCGGCCGTGGACACGGACGTGCCCCGGCTGCGCGAGGGACACGTGGGCGCGCTGTTCTGGTCCTTGCAGGTGCCGGAACGGGAGCGGGGCGAGCGGGCCGTCGGGGCCACCCTGGAGCAACTGGACCTGGTGCGCCGGGTGGTCGAGGCGCACCCGGAGGGGCTCCGGCTGGTGCGCACCGCCGGGCAGGTCATCGACGCCCGCAACTGCGGCCGGGTCGCCGTGGTGCTCGGCCCGGCCTCCGCCGCCGCCCTCGACGACTCCCTCGGCATCCTGCGGGTCCTGCAGTCCCTGGGCCTGCGCGTGCTCTCCCTGGCCGGTGCCGCCTGGGCGGGGGAGAAGGGGCTGACCCGGTTCGGCGAGGAGGTGGTCCGGGAGATGAACCGGCTCGGGGTGCTCGCCGACCTGTCCGGCGCCCCGGAGGCCACGCTCGCCCGGGTGCTCGCGCTCTCCAAGACACCGGTCCTGTGCACCCGCTCCGCCGCCGCGGCCGTACACCCGCACCCCGCCAACCTCTCCGACGACCTGCTCGCGCGGCTGGGGGAGCAGAGGGGCGTGTGCATGGTGCCGCTGGCCGCCGAGCAGACCGGGCCGTCCGTGCCGGACGTCGCCGACCACCTCGACCACGTCCGCGTGGTCGCGGGCCCCGAGTGCGTCGCCCTGTCCGGCACCTACGACTCCGGCGTCGCCCACCCCCGCGACCTCGCCGACACCTCCCGCTATCCCCACCTGATCGCCGAACTGCTCCGACGCGGCTGGTCGGAGACCGAGCTGTCCCAGCTGACCTGGGGCAACGTCCAGCGAGCCCTGCGCAGCGCCGACTTCACCGCCCGGGCGACCCAGCGACGCAGGGAATCGACCCCGCCCCGGCCGGCCGACGCCGAGGCCTGACCGGCGGTCAGTCGATCCGGCAGAGGCAGAACGGATGCCCGGCCGGGTCGGCGAACACCCGGAAGTCCTCCGCCACGGGATCCGCCTCCCGTCGCAGCAGCCGCGCCCCCAGCGCCAGCACCTTCTTCTCCGCCGCGTCGACGTCCGCCCACGTCGGACCCGCGTCGATGTCGAGATGGAACTGCTGGGAGTTGCGGTCGGCCCGCGGCCACTCGGGCGGCGTGTACGCCTCCGCCAGCTGGAACCCCAGCCGCAGCCCGTCCGGCAGCCTCAGCACGACCCAGTCGTCCTCCTCGGTCACCAGGGAGCCGCCGATGACGTCGGCGTAGAAGGCGGCCAGCGCACGCGGGTCGGGACAGTCGAGCACCACGTTGCGCAAGCGGGCGACGGACGCCATGGGTCCTCCCTCTCTCAGCAGGCACAGAGACAGAAAGGGTGCCCGGCCGGGTCGGCGTACACACGGAAGGTGCGTGAACGGTCCGCCGCGTCCAGCGGTTTCGCGCCCAGCTCCAGCACCCCCTTCTCGGCCGCGTCCAGGTCGTCCACCACCAGGTCCAGGTGGAACTGCTGCGAGTCGTCGGGCGCGGGCCACTTCGGCGCCACGAAACCCGGCGCCTTCTGGAACGCCAGCGCCTGCCCGCCGGGCACCGCCAGGTCCACCCAGTCCCCGTCCCCCTCGACGCTGCCGCCCAGCACCCCGGCGTAGAAACCGGCGAGCGCGGACGGGTCGGGACAGTCCAGGACGACGACACCGAGCTTGGCGAGAGCCATGAATTCCTCCTCGAAGGCGGAGTTACCTGTAGAGCCGGTCAATCAGTAACTTCGGTTACCGCATGTTCCCGTAATGGAGGTAACGTCGCAACAGGATTCGGGAGGTAACTTGCAGGGATGAGTGAGAGATCGCCCGCGCCGGGCGGCCTGGCCCTGGTCGAGGCCCTGGTGAACACGCTGGACCTGGAGTCGGGTGCCGACGCGCTCGACACGGCGGACGGCAGGGCGCGCCTCGGCATCACGGAGGCCGAACTCCCACCGGCCCGCGTCCTGCGCGAGTCCCTGCGCGCCACCCTTCTCGCCCACGCCGGGTACCCCCCGCACCGCGAGGTCACGCCCCTGGGCGAGCTGTTCGCGCAGGCCCCCCTGTACGCCGCCGTCGACCCTGCCGACGGCGCGGCGCGCCTCCGGCCGGCCGACGGGGACGCGCTGCTCTCCCGCGTGGCGGCGGCCGTCGCCACCGCCGCGATCGAGGGCACCTGGACCCGCCTCAAGGCCTGCGAGGCCGACACCTGCCACTGGGCGTACTACGACCGCAGCCCGGCCGGCCGCGGCCGCTGGTGCTCGATGCAGGTGTGCGGGGCGCGCGCGAAGATGCGCCGCTATCGGGCCAAGGACCGGTAACGCACAGCCGGTTCACCGGTCACGCATGTGCCGCGTGGTGCAGAATGCAACAAGGCACCGGTTCGGCCGACTGAGCCTCGGCCGAACCGGTGTCGTTCAGATATGAACACCTTGTGCTGGAGCGCCCCTTCAGGGGCGCGGGGAACTGCGCGACCAGCCACATACGGCCCGCAGATCTAAGCGGTCGGACGCCCCATCGCACGGTACGTCCACCCCGCCCGCCGCCAAACCTCCGGCTCCAGCGCATTACGCCCGTCGAGGATCACCTTCTCCGCGGCCACCTCTCCCAGCGCCGCCGCATCCAGCTCCCTGAACTCCCGCCACTCGGTGAGGTGCAGCACCACATCGGCCCCCCGCACACACTCCTCGGCGCTGACGGCGTAGCCGAGTGTCGGGAACAGCCGCCGCGCGTTGTCCATCCCCTTCGGGTCGTACACCGTCACCTGCCCGCCCTGGAGCTGTATCTGCCCGGCGACGTTCAGCGCCGGCGAGTCACGCACGTCGTCGGAGTCCGGCTTGAACGTCGCGCCGAGCACCGCGACCCGCTTGCCGAGGAAGGACCCGCCGCCCAGCGCCTCCCGGGCCATCTCGACCATCTGCCCCCGGCGCCGCATGTTGATGGAGTCGATCTCGCGCAGGAAGGTCAGCGCCTGGTCGGCGCCCAGCTCACCCGCGCGGGCCATGAAGGCACGGATGTCCTTGGGCAGGCAGCCGCCGCCGAACCCGATCCCGGCGCGCAGGAACTTCCTCCCGATCCGGTCGTCGTACCCGATCGCCTCGGCGAGCTTGGCGACGTCGCCGCCCGCGGCCTCGCACACCTCGGCCATGGCGTTGATGAAGGAGATCTTGGTCGCGAGGAAGGAGTTCGCGGACGTCTTCACCAGCTCGGCGGTCGGGAAGTCGGTCACCACGAACGGCGTGCCCTCGCCGACCGGCGTCGCGTACACCTCGCGCAGCAGCTTCTCGGCCCGCTCGCTGCGCACGCCCACCACGAGCCGGTCGGGGTGCAGCGTGTCCTGGACGGCGAAGCCCTCGCGCAGGAACTCCGGGTTCCAGGCGAGCTCGGCATCCGCGCCGGCGGGCGCGTTCTCCGCGAGGTAGGCGGCCAGCCGCTCCGCCGAACCGACCGGCACCGTCGACTTGCCGACGACGAGCGCCGGTCCGGTGAGATGCGGGGCCAGCGACGCGATCGCGGAGTCGACGTACGACATGTCGCAGGCGTACTCGCCGTGCTTCTGCGGGGTGTTCACGCAGACGAAGTGGACGTCGCCGAAGGCGCCGACCTCGGCCCAGTCGGTGGTGAAGCGCAGCCGCCCGGAGGAGCCCTCGAAGCCGGCCACGTGCCGCCGCAGCAGCTCGTCGAGCCCGGGCTCGTACATGGGAGTCTCGCCGCGCTCCAGCATCGCGATCTTCTCGGGTACGACGTCCAGCCCGAGCACCTCGAAGCCCAGCTCGGCCATGGCCGCGGCATGGGTGGCGCCGAGATAGCCGGTGCCGATCACAGTGATCTTGAGGCTCATGAATGCTCCAGCTCGGGGACGTCGGTACGGGCTGCGGCCCGAGCATAACCGGGCCGTGTTCCGGGCAACTTTCCCGCTGTCGCCAAGCTCACGTGACCTAACCGTGGGCCGCGTTCTAAACTTTGAGTTACTTAACAGTAATTAGCGTCAGCATCACTGCGTCTGGAGTGAGAGACCTTGGCCGGATCGGCTGACTTCGACCTGTACCGCCCGTCCGAGGAGCACGACATGCTCCGTGACGTCGTCCGCGCGCTGGTCGAGGCGAAGATCGCCCCGTACGCCGCCGCGGTCGACGAGGAGGCCCGCTTCCCGCAGGAGGCGCTCGACGCCCTGGTCGCGGGCGACCTGCACGCCGTGCACGTACCCGAGGAGTACGGCGGGGCCGGCGCCGACGCGCTCGCCACGGTCATCGTGATCGAGGAGGTCGCCCGCGCCTGCGTCTCCTCCTCCCTCATCCCGGCCGTGAACAAGCTGGGCTCGCTCCCGGTGATCCTCTCCGGCGGCGAGGACCTGAAGAAGAAGTACCTGACCCCGCTCGCCAAGGGCGACGCGATGTTCTCGTACTGCCTCTCCGAGCCGGACGCGGGCTCCGACGCGGCCGGCATGAAGACGAAGGCGGTCCGCGACGGCGACCACTACGTCCTCAACGGCGTGAAGCGCTGGATCACCAACGCGGGCGTCTCCGACTTCTACACGGTCATGGCCGTCACGGACCCGTCGCAGCGCTCGAAGGGCATCTCCGCCTTCGTGGTCGAGAAGTCCGACGAGGGCGTCTCCTTCGGCGCCCCGGAGAAGAAGCTCGGCATCAAGGGCTCGCCGACCCGCGAGGTCTACTTCGACAACGTCCGCATCCCCGCCGACCGCATGATCGGCGCGGAGGGCACCGGCTTCGCCACCGCGATGAAGACCCTGGACCACACCCGGATCACCATCGCCGCCCAGGCCCTCGGGGTCGCCCAGGGCGCCCTCGACTACGCCAAGGGCTATGTCCAGGAGCGCAAGCAGTTCGGCAGGCCGATCGCCGACTTCCAGGGCATCCAGTTCATGCTCGCCGACATGGCCATGAAGATCGCCGCCGCCCGCGCCCTCACCTACCAGGCCGCGGCCGCCTCCGAGCGCGGCGACGCCGACCTCACCTTCCAGGGCGCGGCGGCGAAGTGCTTCGCCTCCGACGTCGCGATGGAGGTCACCACGGACGCCGTCCAGCTCCTCGGCGGCTACGGCTACACGCGTGACTACCCCGTCGAGCGCATGATGCGCGACGCGAAGATCACCCAGATTTATGAGGGTACGAACCAAGTGCAGCGGATCGTGATGGCAAGGAACCTTCCCTAGCAGCATTTTTGCAGGTCAGGAGCTGTTTCGAAGGCCTCGGAGAGGTGCCCTCGGCTTTCTGTCCGTTGCGGCCTGATCAGGGCCGTTCCTGGGCGTCATGCTGGGGGAATCCTGGGCGGATGCTGGGCTGAAAGTAGCCACTGACCTGCACAAACAACGCAGCCCCCGGCGTGATGCCGGGGGCTGCTGTCGTATGCCGATCAGGCGACTTCTGATGTCTCCGTGGGGTCGTCGGCGCCGGGTGTCAGCATCGTTGCGATGGCGGCCCGCCCGCGCTGCTCGGCTCCTTCGAAGATGTAGTGATAGTGCTCCCTCAGTACGTCCGTACTGCTGTGGCCCATCCAGTCGGCCACGTCGTTCTCGGGGACTCCGGCATACAGCAGCCGCGACCCGTAGTAGTGCCGGAGTGAGTGAGCCTTGCAGTAGGCCACCTGTCCCTTGCTCAGAGCCTCCATCCAGATCTTGGGGTAGAAGTACGACCCGTAGAGGTACCCGGTCCGCGTCACATTGGGGAAGAGAAGCTGTTCGGGCCCCCAAACACCGTGGTTCCTGATGTGCCGTCGAAGTTCGAAGGCGACGTTCGGCGGGAGGGGGACGGTACGCCCCGGCTCACCCTCGTCACGAGCCTTGATGTGCCGACGCTGGATCGCACTGTTCTTGCCCGACTCCGTGTCACCGTCCTCCGCAATCTGATAGTCGACCCGAAGCGTCTCGGCCTTGAAGTCGATCTGATCGCGGGACATCGCCATGGCCTCGCCCAGTCGCAGGCCGCACCCGGCCATGAGCCACAGCATCGCGCGGTATCGCGGAGGAGCGGCATCCAGCATCGCCAGAACTTCCCGCGTCGTGAGCCGCCTTGCGGTGCTCTTCTGCTCCCGGATCTCCTTGGCGCGGCTCCCTGCGCCCTTGACCCTCTTGCACGGGTTCCGGCCGATGATCTCGTTGGCGACGGCCCAGTCCATCATCCCGGAGAAGAACGAGAACCGCTGACGCCGTGTACGGGCGGACAGCTTCCGGTCCTGCTCCATCCACAAGAGCCACTGCTCAACATCTGCGACCTTCAGGGACACGATGGAACGGGCCTTGAAGAATGGCTCAAGGGTCGTTGTCTGGATGGACCGGTACTGCTTCTTGGTGCTGTTCTCCAGCTTCCTTTGATTCGTCCACTGCTCCCACACGGCCGTCACAGGCTGCTTGCCCAACCGGTTGTCCAGGTAGGTCCCGGCGTCGAGATCCTGTTCCTTGCGCTTGCGGTGGTCGTCAGCTCGCGTCTTGGTGCTGAAGGTCTTCTGACGCTGCTCGCCGTCAGGGTCGTACCAAAACGTCGTCCACTTCTTCGGGTCGTCCGTCGATCGTGCGACCCATGCCCTTGCCACCGAGGCGGCCCCCCTCTCGTTGTTGCCGACCTGCGGGACCACCCCGCCGTCGCGCCGGTCAGTCACCGACATCTCAAGTCTGCTCATGGCCCACCCTGGGTTGTCCACACGGGGTGGTTCACCCTGTGTGGTACCTTCGGAAGTATGGAAGCGGATGAGAGCGGGTTCGAGATCACCCAAGGGCAGGGGGCTTGGGTGATCCGAATGTGGTGGCCGACCGGACCGATCACTGGGGGGCCGCAGCGGATCACTGTTGAGGCGGCAGAAGGCGCCGCAACTCGGGACGTGGCGCGCGGGATCTCTACGACCGTGCTGCGGCGGCTCGACCTGGCGGCGGCCATGAAACTGGCGGAGACGGCACCTGAACTGCAACAGGGCATGGAGGAGGTGACAGCGAAGGTGGAGGAAGCGGGATCGTCGGCGGGCCTACTGCTGGCCAACGAGGGTGTGTCAGAGCCCTACTTGGCCATGTTGGCCGCGACCTACAAGACCATGGCCGACTTGGGCGCTCCGGCGCCTGTTCCGTGGCTGGCACGACTCATCGGCCGCCGCCCCGAGACCGTGAAGGACCATCTCAAGCGCGCGAGAAGAGAGGGATATCTGACCACCGTGGCGGGCAAGGCTGGCGGTGACCTGACAGAGAAAGCCACGCAGGCGCTGGCGGCCTTCACTGAATCCGGTGACGGTCAGAACTGAGATTCGCTATTACTGAAACTGCGCACAACTAGCCTGCACTGCCATGTCACCCCCTCTGACTGGACCAAGTACGTCGGTGAGTCCGAAGCTGCGGGCGGCTCGTATAACCGCATCCTTCCCTTCCTGCTCGGGTCGGTGCCGCTCTTGGATGACGACCGGGTGAGCCTGCCCGAAGTGGACGGGCGCGAGCTGGCTGACGCGTACGGTTGGGCCACTGCCCGGCCCCGTGTGATCACGCTTGCGGAGGACGCCCGGCCGCTGTGGCGGATCGTGCGCCGATACGCCCGCATCCTGGGCGAGAGCCTGCCCGAGAGCCAGGCTGTCTATATCGAGCGAACGGCGGAGCAGACCATACGAGTTGCGGCCTGCCTGGCCGCCTCTGAGTGCTCCGAGCACATCACGGAAGAGATGCTGTCGGCCGCCTTCACCCTGGTTCGCCGGTCCGTACAGGACGCCGTGCGTATCACCAAGGGAGCGACCTCCCCGAAGGTGAAGCGACAGCCGCTCGCTCTTGAGGACAAGGTGCGCGCCCGCATCGAAATGCACGGCGGACGCGCCACGTCCTCTCAGGTACTCCCGTACGTCGGAGCGACGGCCGCCGAGGTCAAGGAACTGCCCGGAATCGTCGTCACCGTGGAACGGGCGGGGAAGACCGGCCGACCGGCCACAGTTTTCTCAGTCCGCGGTGACACCTCCGGTGACTCTGTGGCGCAGCCGGCCAGCACGGACAGCGACAGGAAGCGGAGCAGTTCCCGTCACGCAGAGGCGCAGCCGGTCAGCGCGGAGCGTGAAGAGAACCGTGCACGCGTCGTCCGCCTGGATGCCTACCGCCCGGCACCCAAGCAGGCCCCCGTTCCCGCACTCGAGCCGAAGGGGCCGGAACCGCTCGGAGACTTCAACCCCTTCCGCGCCCTGCTCTGATCAACCGAACGAGCCTCGGCCTTTGTGGCCGGGGCTTCTTTGTTGCTTCGACTATGCGACTGGGCAGGCCAGTTCAGCGTTCGCCCGATTCGGGGAACACGTCACCACTGCCAGGGACAGATACGAGGGGCGTTCCAGGTAGAAGCCATACGACACATCAGCACCCGAGTGCAGTTGCTCGACAGCAGCGTTCACCAGCCGGGCCAGGCGCGTAGTGTCACGGTCCCTGTCTGACGCGAACCGAGGCGCGTACTCGGCCAGCCGCTCACCGAGCCATGACGCGGCCTCCTTCGCCTCCTCCCACGTGCCACGAACTAAGGAACGCGGCTTGATCAGCCAGTACGCCGTTTCCAGCGGCGGCAGATCCGAAGCGGGGAACTCTGCTGCTACCTCGCGGTACCGCTGAATCAGTTCCGGCCTGCTTCCGGCAGGGGGCGGCTCAGGATGCGGGGGCCGTCGTAGTGCTTCCTGGTCGAAGCGCTCTTTCGGGCCGGTCCATAGATAGCCGTGGTGGTGCACGAGTCGTTCCCGTTCGAGAGGTGCCAGCCGGACCGGACCCAGGGACGGGAGATGGCCCGGCCCGACTGGCGGGAGGGGGAGGCTCAGACGTTCAGGTCGAAGCGCGCCGGGTCGATACCGGCCGCGTCCAGTTCCTCCGTGGTGAACCGCAGCGGCTGCGCGTCCGGCCGCTTGCTGTCACCCAGGGCCCAGGCGTCGTCACCGATCCGCGCCAGGGTCACGCACCCTTCGGTGCAGGGGCCGCCGCATGCCTTCACAAACGACGCCCCGTTGATGTCGAGCGCGTACAGATCACTTCCGTCCAGCATCACTGCACCTTCCTGCTCAGCTGATCACGGCCATGACTGACCGTCGCCGCCCATACCGGGCGGGAGTTCAGGGATTCCACCGCAGGGGCGGTGTCTCACTCGGCGCGAACGACCATGGCGAACGAGGTCCGGATGCGCCGGAAACCGGCATGCCCGGACTGGCCCGTGTGGCTCATGCACTCCACGTCGACGGATGCCGAGTCATCGGCGGGAGTCGCCTTCCAACCGCAGTGCAGACACTCGGCCTCGAACGTCACGCCCGTGTCGGGATGCTCGGTGATCCGGTGCATGACGTACCGCATGGCCGCTCTGACGCTCACAGCCCACCCCTACGGCTCCGTGCGTTGGCTGCGGCGACTCTGCCGCGCAGTCCCTCTGACGGGCTGTTCGGCGGGGGCTTGTAGTCAGGGCACTTCGGGCTCCCGCACTCACACCGAGGCCAGTGCAAAGCCGAACTCGGCGCCAGGTCCGCGCCTTCGGGGCCAGGATCGCTCTTTCGCACCATGAGCACGCCACCGACGCCGAACGCTCCGGAAAGACGAGAGAGAAACTGTCGGGCCTCACTGCTGCCCAGATGATCAGCCGCTTCGGTCCTCTGTGCCCTGCTGTCGCTCACCATGGCCCCCATCTTCGGCGGGCCACGATCGCGCCTCTAGCCTGTTTCCTGTTCCCGCAAAAAGTCGTTGCGGATACCTTCGATCAGATCCCGCATTTCGTCACCGGCCAGCGCGGATCGCTCGAATCCTTCGAACTTATCAACGTAGAGACTCACATCTCGCGGGTCCGTAACGACGACTTCGGCATGGACGGTTTCAACGGTCACCATGCGGTCGTCACGGATGACGAAGGCATGATTTGCGATGTCGTGTTGCTGAACCCGTAGAGGGACTATCCGGATGTCCACGTGGGACAGCCGTGAAATAGAGACGATGCGATCAAGCTGAGCAGCCATCATCTGCGGTCGCACGATGCGCCAGCGCAGAACAGGTTCGGTGATGATGAACCGGAGTGACTTTGCGTTGTCGTAGAGAACCGCTTGCCGTTCGAGTCGCCCATTGATCGTTCGCGTGAGTGCGTCTTCACTCAGGTTGTGGCGTTGCAGAATGGCCCGGATGTACTCAGGAGTCTGGAGCAGGCCGGGAACGAGCGCGGGTTGAAACAGCCGCAGAACGGACATCTGGGCTTCCAGAGCCTTGGCGGCCTGCTGGCCCTTGTGGACCCCGATCCGCTTGAGCAGGCGCCACGCCGTCGCCTCCGTCGCTGACGCGCGTGCGGCTTCCGCGTACTCCGCCTTGACCTCGTCCGAGACGCCGATGGCGGTCAGGATGCGCTCTACGTCCGTCGCGCTGGGTGCCAGCTTCGCGTTCTCGATCTTGGACAGCTTGGACGGGGACATGAGTGCGCTGCGGGCCACCGCCTTGGCTTCCTTGCCGGATGCCACTCGCAGCGCCCGCAGCGCGGCTCCAAGCTGTGCTCTGTTCACGTCCCGTACTTGGCCCACCATTCGGTGAACGGTTCCGCGTGCGCGAGAGCCGCATCACGGTACCGCGTGAATTCCGCTGTTCGTTCCGGCGGTAGCACTTCCGAACCCAGGTACTTTCCGCTTCCGTCGTAGTTCATCACGGCCACGGATTCGGAGTCGAAGAACCAAAAGTCCGGAACGTTCTCCAAGGGGTTGGGCTTGTCGGTGATGTCGAGGATGAAGAACTCTTCGCCCCCGCTCACATTCTTGTGGTAGCCCCAGCCGAGTTCGAACCTAAGATAGTCCGTCAGCGGGCGGGACAGGATATGGACCCGGTATACCCGCTTCCCCTTCTCGGTGTGCGAGCGTAGTTCTTCGACCCAGCCTGCGTTGTAGTCGTCCGGCTGTGGCTCCCCGGCCAGGAATGCCTGATAGGCGTCGACGCTCCCGGACTTGCTGTAGTCGTCCAGGGTCTCCAGTCGGAATGCCTCGCGATCGAACGCGTCGAAGAGGTCGACGAGGCTCCTAGATGAGGTTGTCACGGATGGCCTTCTGGATCAGTTCCATCGGGATCTCGACCAGGGTTTCGTGCGCGGGAATCTGAAGCCCGTGGTCGGTCGGCGTCTCGCCCTGTACCAGGAAGGTGCCGCGATCCGTGGCGTAGATCGTCGGGCAGTCCTTGATGTCGCACGTGCTGATCAGCTTGGTGACCTTCATGGTCTGGGTTCCCCTCTCCCGTGCCGCTGCCAGTGCCCCGCATCTGGGTTGATGCTCCCGAGGGCCGGGTGCACCGGTCAAGTGATCACGGTTGACGGAACGGGAAACCGCGTAACCTGCGCCGGGCCTGCTCGTATACCGCGCGACTGGCGGAGGTGCCTCCAGTGCGCCTCCTGCCTGCGCAGACTGCTGACGATCATGGGGAAATGCTGGGGACACCCCCTCTGGGAGGGGCCTTCGTGCAGGTGAGGGCCGTATGACATGTAAAGCACCCAGATCTACGAGGGCACCAACCAGGTCCAGCGGATCGTCATGGCCCGCAACCTGCCGTAACCGCACCGGCATCCGGCGGGAAGGCGCCCCTCGGGGCGCCTTTTCCGGCTCTGGCGCCGAATGGCACCACCGAATGGCACTACCGGACGGTCGGGCTTAGGACGGGAACCAGACGGGGAACGCCCCCGGACCCCGCACCCCACCCTGGAGGAGCCATGACCCAGACCGGACCCGTGACGGCCATGTCCAAGCAGATGCAGGAGTGCGTCAACATGTGCATGGCCACCCACACGATGTGCGAGGAGACCATGAGCTCCTGCATGTCGATGGAGGGCGGCCAGGCCCACATGCGCATCATGCGCGCGCTGATGGACTGCTCCGAGGCGACCCGTATGTGCGCCGACATGATGATGCGGCGCTCGCCGCTCTCGCCCGAGATGTGCGCGATGTGCGCCAAGGCCTGCGACATGTGCGCCGAGGCGTGTATGTCCATGCCGGACGACCCCCAGATGAAGCGCTGCGCGGAGGCGTGTCGCCGCTGCGCCGAGATGTGCCGCTCCATGGCGGCCATGCCCATGTGACGCTCCTCGCGAGCGCGGAGCGCGGTCCAGGGGCCTCCGGCCGGGGGTCCCTGACCATGCTCCGGACACTCCTGCCTCAAGGGAGACGGAGGGGACACCGGTCCCTCACTCGTTCGAGCAGTGAAAGAGTGATCCCGCCCGATACGCTGACGCCCGGGATCAGAATCGCGCCCATGGGAGCAGCCATGACCACCTCCGCCGCCGGGCAGCCACTCATCCCTCAGCCACCTGCCACGGTTGCCGCGCTGCGGCAGGCCGTCAGACAGATCGCGCCCGCCGCGCTGCCTGCTTTCACCCAGGAGCTGGACCAGGCGGCCGACCAGTCCCGGCAGGGCTCCGATCTCGGCCCTCTCCAGCGGTTCGTGGCCCAGTGGGCCGTCTACGTGCACATCCAGCGCCAGCCCGAGATGGCCGCGGACCTCCGCCGCTGGGAAGACGCCGCCGAGTCTGGCGACGCCGCTCAGGCGCGCCAGGCCGCCTCTCGGATCGGGCGACTCCTGGACGAGGCGCACGTGGCCTCGGCCTTCCGGCCCGGTGAGCGCGGACTGGCGTTGGGGGTACGACCCTGACCAGGACCATGTGGCGGGCGGCATTCCCGCTCACGTGGTGAGGGAAGTGGAGCGCCTGGCCGACCAGCTCATCGACCTCGCCCGTACGGGCATCGATGTCAGCGATCTCGGCAACGGTCCCCGACCCGGCGGCCTGCGCCGTATGGACGCTGCCGGCGGCTGGTTCTACTTTCTGGTGGCACCACGCGAGCCGTTGATCATCGTTGTCCGCATGGTGCCGCCCTTCGACGAGCTGTAGCCGAGTACGCCACATGGGGAAGGACGCCTCGCCCTTCCCCATATCGCGCTGCTCGCCGTCGGGACGGCCTAGCCGGCGGCTCAGTTGCCGGAGACGGTGACCTTCTCGTCGTTCTTCAGTTCGTCGACCAGGGTCTTCACCTTCGCCTTGTCCCAGACGAGGTTGCCGCCGGTGGAGCCGGAGATCGGCATGTTCATCGAGACGCCGCCGCCGCCGTTGACGTCCTTCATCGCGAAGAACATCGACGCCAGGTTCCACAGGCTCATGTCCTTGTCGACGGTGAGGGAGTCGAGGCCCGCGCCGAGGGTGGGGTAGAGCTTGAAGGGGTTCAGGACCGTCGACGGGGTGGCCACCTGGTGGGCGAGGGCGGCCAGGAACTTCTGCTGGTTCTTGGTGCGCTGGAGGTCGGACGTGGCGAAGGCGTGCCGGGTCCGGACGAAGGCCAGCGCCTCCTCGCCGTTCAGGGTCTGCTTGCCCGCCTTGAAGTTCGCGCCCGAGTAGCTGTCCTTGAAGCCCTTGTCGATGGTGATCGTGACACCGCCGACCGCGTCCACGATGTCCGCGAAGCCGGCGAAGCCGATCTCCACGTAGTGGTCGATGTGCAGACCGGTGTTGTACTCGACCGTGCGCACGAGGAGGGTCGGGCCGTCCTCGGCGTAGGCCGCGTTCAGCTTCGTGTGGCGGCCGGTGCCCTGGTAGACCTTGCCGGACGTGGACCCCTGGTAGGAGGGGATCTCCACGTCCGAGTCACGGGGCAGCGAGATCAGCGTGTCGCCGTTGTCGCCGACGTGCAGGATCATCATCGAGTCCGTGCGCTGGCCCTCGGCCGACCCCGTGTGCAGCTTCTTCTTCTCCTCGGCCGACATGCCCTTGCGGCTGTCGGAGCCGACGATCAGGTAGTTGGTGCCCTTGCCCGCAGCGGGCCGGTCGATCACCTTGGACAGGTCGACGTCCCGGTGCAGCTTGGAGTCGGCCCAGAAGTAGGTCGAGACGGATGTGACGATCAGCACGCTCAGGACGACGATCGCGGTCCACTTGATCCGCTTGCGCCAGTTGGGAGCCGGCCGCGGCCCGCGCTCGGGCGTGCCGGCGGGACCACCGCCCCCGGGGCCGCCGCCGTAGACCTGGCCGGTGTTGTAGCCGCTGTCGTAGCCGTCGTACCCGCCGCCGCCACCGTCTCCGTACCCGCCGCCGTACGACGGCTGCTGCGGAACCCCGGCGTATCCGTCGCCGCCCTGCTGCGGGGCGCCGTACGGCGGTGCCGACGGCTCGCCGCGCCGTACCTGGCGCATCACGCGGGCGCCCTCAGGCTGCGCGCTTGCGCTACCGCGTCCGTACTGGTTGCCGCGGTTGTCGTTCGACCGCCCCTCGGGCCATTCGTTCATGGGCCCCAGTGTGCAGGCAGCGGCCATGCCTCTTACAAGGGTCGTCGGAAAATCAGGGCACCGCTGTTGCGAAGCCGACACAAATTCCGCGATTGTCGCTTCCGCATAAGGTGGGGGCCATGACAGACCAGGCCCCCGAGGCGGAATCCGATATACCCGGCAAGCCGACGTCCGCGTCCCGGACCACGCTGAGCCACATCATGACCCACAGCGACACCAACCTCCTCGGGACGGTGCACGGCGGTGTGATCATGAAGCTGGTGGACGACGCGGCGGGCGCGGTCGCCGGCCGCCACTCGGGCGGGCCCGCCGTCACCGCGTCCATGGACGAGATGGCGTTCCTGGAGCCGGTCCGCGTCGGCGACCTGGTCCACGTCAAGGCCCAGGTCAACTGGACCGGCCGGACCTCGATGGAGGTGGGGGTGCGGGTCCTCGCCGAACGCTGGAACGAGTCGACTCCCGCCACCCAGGTCGGCTCGGCCTACCTCGTCTTCGCGGCGGTGGACGCCGACGGCAAGCCGCGCCGGGTGCCGCCGGTCCTGCCGGAGACCGACAGGGACCGCCGCCGCTACCAGGAGGCCCAGATCAGGCGCACACACCGCCTGGCACGGCGCCGGGACATCAGGGAACTGCGCGAGCGCAGGGTGGCGGAGGGGTACGCGGACTAGGGCCTGTCTGTCAATTCCCGTCTGCCTCGCGACGCCATGCACGCACTCTCGCCGCACCGGGCGCAGACCCAAGTACGTCCAGTACGAGGGCCTACGCCCGGCACGCCGAGAGCACGCACCTGACGCCGCGAGGCCGCCCTCCGGGCGACGACGGGAATTGTCAGACAGGCCCTAGGGCGGTGCCGCGCCGTGGCGTCGTTCGGCTGCGGCGCCGTCGTGGCTTGTCGCGCAGTTCCCCGCGCCCCTAAAAGAACCAGGGGCGAGCGCCCCTTCAGGGGCGCGGGGAACTGCGCGACAAGCCCCCACCGGCCCGCAGCCGAACCACGACCCTCAGCAGACCTTCTCATCCCCCCGGATGACGGAAGTCTCCGCCTGCGGCGTCGGCGCAGCCGCCCGCACCGTCCGCACAGCCCCCCTGAAGTCGGCCCCCACAGTCACCCGCAGCACCGGCCCCAGCCCCGGCACGGCCCGCAGCACGCTGCCCGGCAGGGCCGCCGCCAGTGAGCGGGCCGAGCGGTCCCACCGCGGGTCGAAGGAGACCACCGTCCGCCGCACGTCGCGGCGGGCGGCCGTCACCGGCTGGTGGTTCGTCGCGAAGCCCGTCGCCGCCAGCGCCGCGTCCATCCGCCGCGCCAGCCCCGCCGTACCCGTGCCGTTCTCCACCTGGACCCGGATCCCCGCCGGCGCCACCTCGACCGTCACCGGCGCCGGCCCCTGCGGCTTCGGCGGCTTCGGCGGGAGAGAGGGCGAGGGCGACGGCGCGGGCGCGTGCGTGGGCGCCGGCGCCGCGAGCGGCTTGTCGTCGCGCAGGGACCGGAACAGCTGGTCCGCCCCGGCCCGGTCCCACTTCAGCGTCGAGCCGATGCCCTTCACCACGTACCCGAGCTGCCCGATGGGGACGGTCGTGAACTCGGACGAGGACGGCGAGAAGTTGCGCATCGCCCGGCCGAGGTCGAGCAGCTCGTCCGTGCCGAAGCCCGTGTCGGCCCGCACCGACCCCAGCACCGCCCGCGTCACGTCCCGGAACCTGATCGGGTTGAGCAGCACCCCGTTCGACGTCGCCCGCTCGATCAGCGCCGCCAGGAACCGCTGCTGCCGCTTCATCCGGCCCAGGTCGCTCGCCGCGTCGACATGCCGCGAGCGGACGTACTGCAGGGCCTGGCCGCCGTTCAGGATGTGCCTGCCGGGGGAGAGGTTCAGGCCGGTGTAGGAGTCCTTCAGGGGCTGGGCGGTGCAGATCCGGACCCCGCCGAGCACGTCCACGGTCCGCATGAACGTGATGAAGTCGACCTCCAGGTAGTGGTCGATCTTCAGGTGGGTCATGTCCTCGACGGTGCGGACGGTCAGCTGCGGGCCGCCCTCCGCGTAGGCCGCGTTCAGCTTGATGGGGTGCGCGGGGTGCGACCGGCCCGTCGTCTCGTCGACGTGCGACGGCACCTCGGCGTACGAGTCGCGCGGCAGGCTGACCACGGTCGCCCGCTCCCGGTCCGCCGAGATGTGCACGATCATGATCGTGTCGGTGCAGTGGCAGGGCGCCCCGCCCAGCCGGTACTTCCGCCGCTCGTGCTCGGTGATCTGGTCGCGGCCGTCGGTGCCGACCAGCAGCACGTTCATGCCGTGGCCCGGGGCGGGACGGTTCTTCATGTCCTTGAAGGGGTCGACCCGGGCGATGTCCGCGTCCAGGCCGGCC
Source organism: Streptomyces hyaluromycini (assembly GCF_002217755.1). GTDB lineage: Bacteria > Actinomycetota > Actinomycetes > Streptomycetales > Streptomycetaceae > Streptomyces > Streptomyces hyaluromycini. The sequence continues at coordinate 838,771 of NZ_BCFL01000019.1, forward strand.
ATCACCGAGTGCCCGATCCCGGCCGACGCCAGCACCACCACCGAGAGCGTGGTCACCGCCCGCATGGCCCAGCGCGGCCGCCGGGGCCTCCTGGGTCGTACCGGCGGCCGCGGGGCCTGACGGGTGGGCTGCGGTCGGCGCTGCGGCCGGGCGGGCCGGACGAGGGACCGGGACGGGCTGGCGGACAAAGGACACCTCCGGACGAGGCCGTACGTGGGATCCGTGAGCACGGTAGGCCGATACGACCTTCAGCCCGCCCCACCGCCCATGCGGCGCGCACCGGTGTCCCCCGTTCGCGGTAACGTGAGCCCCCTATGAACGCCAAGCCCGACGTGCGGCACCCCGCAGTTTCTGTGATCATGCCCGTCCTCGACGAGGAGCGGCATCTGCGCGGGGCCGTCCAAGCGATCCTCGCGCAGGAGTACGCCGGCGAGCTGGAGGTCGTCATCGCCCTCGGTCCGTCCAAGGACCGCACGGACGAGATCGCCGCCCAGCTCGTGGCGGAAACCGCATCATTCAGAAGCAAGCGTGTCCACACCGTCCCGAACCCGACCGGGCGCACCCCGGCCGCGCTGAACGCGGCGATCAAGGCCTCCCGGCACCCGATCGTGGTCCGTGTCGACGGCCACGGCATGCTCTCGCCGAACTACATCGCCACCGCGGTACGGCTCCTGGAGGAGACCGGCGCGATGAACGTGGGCGGCATCATGCACGCCGAGGGCGAGAACGCCTGGGAGGACGCGGTCGCGGCGGCCATGACCTCGAAGATCGGCGTCGGGAACGCGGCCTTCCACACGGGCGGCGAGGCCGGGCCCGCCGACACCGTCTACCTCGGTGTCTTCCGGCGCGAGGCGCTGGAGCAACAGGGCGGCTACAACGAGGAGTTCATCCGCGCCCAGGACTGGGAGCTGAACTTCCGGATCCGGGAGGCCGGCGGGCTGATCTGGTTCTCGCCGGAGCTGAAGGTGTCGTACCGGCCGCGGCCCAGCGTGAAGGCGCTCGCCAAGCAGTACAAGGACTACGGCCGTTGGCGGCACGTCGTCGCCCGCTACCACGAGGGCTCCATCAACCTGCGCTACCTCGCCCCGCCGACGGCGGTCTGCGCGATAGCCGCTGGGATCGTCGTGGGGGCGCTGGTCACCCCGTTCGGGTTCGTGGTCCCCGGCGGCTACCTCGCGGCGATCGCCGCCGGGTCCCTCCCGGCCGGCAAGGGGCTGCCGCTCAGGGCACGGCTGCAGATCCCGGTCGCCCTCGCCACCATGCACATGTCGTGGGGGTACGGCTTCCTGACCAGCCCCAAGGCCCTGGCGAAGCGGGTCATCGCGTCCCGCCGCCCGGCGGTGCTCAGCTCCACCGGCAGCTGAGCACCCCCACGAGACCGGCCCGGGCTACCAGGTGTAGTCCGGGTCGACGTGCATGCACGCCTTGGTGTCCGAGGCGTTGAGGGCGCTCGCCGACGCCGGGGTGGTGTCATCGTCGTCGGCGGTGTACTTGGTGCCCGAGCGCCAGTCGGCGCCCACGACCACCGTGACCCCGTCGACGGCCGTGGACTTCTTCACCTGGGCGGACGGGATGCCCAGCACCTTGGCGACCCGCTGGGCGTCGGCCGCCAGGTCCGCACTCGGGTAGCGCACCAGGGTCTGGTCCGCGCTCAGCAGCGCCGAGGTGTCGGCGGCCGCCTTCGTGAAGCCCTTGCCGACGAGCAGCTCGGTGACGGCGGCGGCCCTGCCGGTGACGGCGGACTCCGCGCTGCTCTTCGTGCCGTTCTGCACCTGTACGGCGATCTTGTCGTCGGCCGCCGCCTTGTCGGTGACCTTCGTCGTGGTCGTGGTCGTCTTCTTCTTGTCCTTGCCGTCCAGCGCGATGTCCTCGCGGACCAGCCGCCACAGCTTGGCCGCGTCGGTGGGCTTGGGCAGGACCCGGTTGCCGTCGGAGGAGTACACGAACGGCATCGTCGTCATGGTGATGCGGTTCGTGGGGACCTTCTTCAGCTCCTTGCTCAGGTCGTAGAGCTTGGTGACCGAGCCGAGGCCGGTGTCGACCGTGAGCGCCTTGGTGGCCGTCTCGGCGAGCCCCAGGAGCTTGTCGGGGTTGCTGAGGGTGGCGTTGGAGCGCAGCTGGCGGACCATCGAGTTCATGTACATGTGCTGGGCCTTGGTCCGGGCTATGTCGCTGCCGTCCTCGAAGCCGTAGCGGGTGCGCAGCCACTGCAGGGCCTGCTTGCCCTTGACCGAGGTGGTGCCCTTCTTCAGCTTCAGGCCGGAGCCGTGGCCGGTGGAGGTGTGCGAGTAGATGTTGGCGTCCACGCACACCGGCACCCCGCCGATCGCGTCCGCCATGGACACCACGCCCGAGAAGTCGACCATCATGAAGTGGTCGATGTGGAGGTCGGTGAGCTTCTCCCAGGTGGCCACCGTGCAGCCGGGCCCGCCGCGTTCCAGGGAGGCGTTGGTCATCGTGTCGGCGGTGGCCGCGTACACCTTGCCGGTCTTGGCGTCGGTGCACTTCGGGATGGACACCAGGGTGTCGCGGGGCATGGACACCACCGACATGTTGGTGCGGTCGGCGGACACGTGCAGCAGCATCTGGACGTCGGCGCGGGCGGCGGTGCCGATGTCCTTGGCGCCGCCCAGCTTCTGGTTCTCGGCGGTGTCCCGGGCGTCGGAGCCGATCAGCAGGATGTTCAGCGGGGTCTGACCGGCCGCGTTCGCCTTGGACGCGGTCGCGCGGTCCTTGGCGTCGGCGTTGTTGAGGTTCTCTTTCTTGATGTTGCTGTTGAGGTGCTCGTAGTACAGGTATCCGGCGGTGGCGGTGCCGGCCATGGCCAGCGCCAGGACCGAGGCCGACCAGCGGACGATCCGGCGTCTGCGGCGTCTGCGGTCGCCGTCCGTGCCGCGTCTGTCCTGCCGGCCGCCACCGTCCTGGGGCGTGAGAGACATGGTGTCCTCGACCGCGGACACCACGTCGGACACCTCACCCCGCACACTGCTGTGCACCACCTTGCCCGCCCTCCCGCTCACACCTGCCGCCACACCCGGAACTCCCGGGCACCTGAAGCACGGCCGCAGTGTCATGCAGCCGTTTAGGAGTTACCTGTGCTTACCTGTGCGGACCTGTGTGTGAAGAGACCGTGCCGCCTGTAATGACCCTGTACGTGACCCTGTAAGGGACCGGCGGCACGGCCCGCTACCAGCGGTAGGGCGCGTACACGTCCATGCACTGCTTGGTGTCCGAACCGTTGATCGCGTCGGCGTTGTCCGGCAGGTCACCGGCCTTCGGCGCGGACTGCTTCGGGTAGGCCGTCCCGTCCCGCCAGTCGGCGCCGACGACGAGCGTGACACCCGACACATTCGTGGTCTGCTGCACCTGGCTCGTCGGGATCCCCAGCGCCTTGGCGACCGCCTGGGCGTCGCCCTGCAGGTCCGCGCTCGGGTACTGGACCACCGTCTTCTCCACCGACTGCGCGGCCGCCGAGGTGTCCGCCGCCGCCCTGGTGTAGCCCTTGGCGGCCAGCTCCTGGGCGAGCGCCCGCGCCCGGCCGCCGACCGCGGCCTCGGTGGCGGTACCGGTGGCGTTCTGCACCAGCACGCCGAGGCCGCCGGCGGAGACGGACGGCTCCTTGGCGGGCGCGGCGCTCGCCGTGGTCTTCTTCTTGCTCTCCTTGGTGCCGCCGTTCTTGTCGAAGGCCACGTCGTCGCGGAGCATCTGCCACATCTTGTCGGCGTTGGCGCCGTCCGGCACCAGGTGGTCCTTGTTCTGCGGGTCCTGGAGGTTCGGCATCGTGAGCGAGGTGATGCGGTCCGTCGGCACCGACTTGAGCTGCATGCCCAGGTCGTAGAGCTTCTTCGGGGTGCCGATCTCCTCGGAGACCGTCAGCGACTTGGTGGCCGCCTCGGCCAGGTCCATCAGCCTGCCGGTGTCGGTGAAGACGTTCTGCCCCTTCAGCGTCCGGATCATCGAGTTGAGGTACATGTGCTGGGCCTTGGCCCGCAGCGGGTCACTGCCCCAGGCGTGCCGGGTGCGCAGCCACTGCAGGGCCTGCTTGCCCTGCACCTTGTGGGTGCCGGCGGTCAGCTTGAGCCCGGAGCCGCCGGACACCGCGGCCGTCGGCCGGTCCCACACGTTCTGCTTCACACAGACGTCGACGCCGCCGATGGCGTCCGCCATCTTCACCACGCCCGCGAAGTCGATCGTGATCCAGTGGTCGATGTAGACCCCGGTGAGGTTCTCCCAGGTGGCCAGCGTGCAGCCGGCGCCGCCGCGGGCCAGCGACTCGTTGATGATGGTGTTGGTCGCCGGGTACACCTTGCCGGTGTCCGGATCGGTGCACTTGGGGATGTCGACGCGGGTGTCCCGGGGGATGCTCACCATCGCCGCGCTCTTCCGGTCCGCCGACAGGTGGATCAGCATCTGGACGTCGCCGAGCGGCGGGCTGCCCCGGTCGTACTTGGCGCCGCCGAGCTTCACGTTCTCGTCGGAGTTACGGCTGTCGGAGCCGATCAGCAGGATGTTCAGCGGCGTCTGACCGGCCGCGTTGGCCGCGGTCTTGTGCGCCTTGGCGTCGCCGATGTCGCGCCGGCCCTTCTGGATGTTGCCGTTCAGGTGCTGGTAGTAGAGGTAACCGGCACCGGCCGTACCGAGGATCACCACCGACAGCACGGTCGCCGACCAGCGCAGTACGCGTCGGCCGCGTCTCCCCGGGCCGCCGCCGTTCGAGCCGCCTCTGCGCGGCCCGTCGCCGGTGCCGCCCGGCGCGTCAGGTGCCTTCGGTGCCCTGTGTGCCTTCGGTGCCCTGCGTGCCTTCGGTGCGAGGGACATCGTGTCCTCGACCGCAGGCACCTCCCCCCGCACATCGCTCTGCGTCAACGCCCTGCCCTCCCCACCCTGCGCCCTGCGCCTACAGGCCCGCCGCCACGCCCCCCGTCGGACGCCACACGGACCACACGGGTCCGCCCCGCGCCCGGTTAGACGCGCGACGGACCCATAGGGTTACCTGTTTATTCGCGGTTACTTGTTCGCGTTCACTCAGCGGTCGCCCGGTGTAACTCTTCGTCGCGCCGCCCTACTTGGCGCAGGTCACCTTGTCCGCCGTCGTCTTGCTGTCCACGTCCGGCGCCTTTGTCGGAGTGGTGAGGGAGACTCCCGCCCCCTGGAAGTCCTTGCCCAGCGTCAGCGTGATCGCGGGCAGGCCCTGGGAGTTGATCACGCTCTTGCCCGGCTTCATGGCGGAGCCCGACAACCCCATGAGGCCGGCCAGTTCACGCGCCTGGGCGGCCTGGGCGGGGGCGTACTCCAGGGTGGTCTTGCTGAGTGCGACGTCCGCGTTGCCGGCGTTCTCCGACTTGAGGACGCCCTCCTGGACCTGCAGCCAGCTGAGGGTCTCCTGGGCGCTGCCGGCCGGGGCCCCGCCGTTGAGGACCCGCACCCGCACCTCGGAGGCCGCCGACTTGGAGCCCTCCAGGCGGGCGGCCGCCGCGTCCTTGCTGGCCTGGGCCTGCTTCTTCTTGACGGCCGTGAAGGAGACGTCGTCCTTGATCGCCTGGAAGACGGCGGGGGCCTTCGTCTCGTTGAGCACGACGGTCGCCTTCACCTTCTCCGCCGGGTTGTCCAGCACCGGGATGGTGGTGAAGGTCAGGTTCTTCGGGTTGAGCTTGCCGAGCTCCAGACCGAGGTCCTTCAGCTTGCCGATGCTGTCCAGCTGGGAGTCGACGGTGAGCGCCTTGGTGCCGACCTCGGCCAGCTTCAGCAGCTTGGTCGGGCTGGTGAGCGTCGAGTTGGAGCTGAGCTTGCGCATCAGGGCGCTGAGGAACTGCTGTTGGAGCTGGATCCGGCTCAGGTCACCGCCGAAGCCGACCGAGTGCCGGGTGCGCACGAACGCCAGCGCGGTCTCGCCGGAGATGTTGTGGGTGCCCTTGGACAGCTTCAGGTGCGAGTCCGAGTCGTCGATGTCCTTGGCCAGGCACACCTCGACCCCGCCGACCGCGTCGGTCAGCGTCTTGACCGCGTTGAAGTCGGCCACCATGAAGTTGTCGGCCTGGATCCCGGTCAGCTCGGTCACCGTGCGCACGGTGCAGCTGGCGGTACGGCCGTCCTGGCCGAGGCTGGTGTTGAAGCGGACGTTCTCGGTGCCCGCGATGACCTTCTCCGTCCCGTCCGACTGCTGCGTCTGGCAGTCGGGCACATCGACGATGAGGTCACGCGGAATGCTCAGCGCGGTGGCGTTCGAGCGGTCCTTGGAGATGTGCAGCAGGATCGTGGTGTCGGCGTGCCCGACGCTGCCGGCGTCCCCGTAGCCCTCGTTGCCCGAGCCCGTCCGCTTGTCGGTGCCGATGATCAGCAGGTTGATCGCCTTGTCCTTGCTGAAACCACCGGTGCTCGCGCCGTCGTCGGAGACGGACGTGATGTTGTCGTTGAGGTGCTTGATGTACAGGTAGCCGGCGGCCGAGGCGGCGACCAGCACGAAGGCCATCGTTCCGCCGGTCCACAGCAGGACCTTCTTGGCCTTCGACTTCTTCTTCACCGGCTGCCGCCGTGAGCGGCGCCCTGCCAGCGGCTCGGGCTCGCTGCGCCGCCTGCGCTGCCCCGGCACCTCGGGGCTCGCGGTCTCCCGCGCACCGCCACCGCCCGCGGCGGCGCCCGGCGAGACGGGCCTGCGCGGTCCGGGTACCGACGACTGCGGTGCGGAAGGCATCAGTCGCAGTTCGTATTCGCCGGTGTTCGGATTGAGTACCCACTGGTCTGCGGGATCGATGTTGTCCGCCCGCCCACGGCCTTGCGCGTCCACGGTTGTCCGAATCCTCCGTCGGGGCCACGCGGCGCCTTCCCCCCACCAAGGCGCTCGGTCACGTTTCGCGGTGCACGACCCCAGGACGGACCTCGCGGCCGGGTGCACCGGAGCGCTCACACTATCCGCCCAGTTCAGCGTCGAGGGACGCCAGTGACAAATTCGTCCTCCCTACAACCGGGCAATCCATCTCATTTAACTGACAATGAACGGCGCGGAAGTTCGCCGCCTTGGCGTGTGCTTTACGTGCACCTGTCCTCGGCGGCGGTGTTACCGCGAAACGTGGGCTCCGTGGAGTTTCCGGAAGAGGGATCGTCCTTCTCGCCCGTGGCGTAGTCGGCGACCTTCACGGGCGCGTCGGCCCGCAGCAGAGCGAACAGCGCGTCCGCCTTGGCCGCCTTGAGCTGGTCGCGGTTGGAGTCGTACACATACGGCTCCCGCGGGACCGTGAGGAACTGCACATGCTCCGTGGGGATGTCCCGCAGCCCGCGCACCAGTTGGTACAGGCCGCGCAGACTGGCCAGTTCGGGATCGGTGGTGAGGGCGGAGGTCGCCGCGTCCAGCAGCGGATAGAGCTTCGCCGGGTTCAGCAGTACGTCACTGCTCTGCACCTTGTTGACGAGCGCCCCCAGGAACTGCTGCTGCCGGTCCATCCGCCCGGTGTCACTGCCGTCCCCGAGCGACTTGCGGGCCCGTACGTACCCCAGCGCCTGCTCCCCGTCGAGCGTGACCCGCCCGGCGGGCAGCCGCAGTTTGGCGGCCTTGTCGTTGATGGGCTTCTTCAGGCACACCTGCACCCCGTCGATCGCGTCGACCATGTCCTTGAACCCGCTGAAGTCGACGACCATGTAGTGGTCGACGCGGATGTCCGTGAGCTTCTCCACGGTACGCACGGTGCAGGCCGAACCCCCCGCCTCGAAGGCCGAGTTGAACAGCGTGAACGAGGGTTCGCTGCGCCGCCCGTCGCTCCGCAGGCAGCCGGGTACGTGCACCATCAGGTCCCGGGGCAGCGAGACGGCGGTGGCGCTGCGCCGGTCGCGGGCGAGATGCAGCAGGATCGCGGTGTCGGACCGCTGGGTGCCCGAATCCTTGCCGTAGCGACGGTTCCCGTCCCCGGCGCGGCTGTCCGACCCGATGAGCAGGATGTTCTGCGCGCCCCGCACCAGCTCGGTGGGCCGCTCCCGCTCGTACCGGGCGAGCTCGGCGGCGGCCGCGTCGTCGGGGGTGATGTTGTGACTGAGCTTGGCGTAGAGGGCCCAGCCGCCGCCGACGGCCACGACGAGCAGCACGCCGGCACCGAGGGCCACCCCCCGCATCCAGCGCCGCCGGCGCCACCGGGCAAGCCCGTGCCCGGTGGCGGATGCCCCTACGACGTCGGTCACTCCTCAACAGTGCCTTGGGGCGAGGGCAGGGGCGGCGGTAACTACTCCACGCGGGTGACTGGTCCCGCCTTCTTGGGGGCGCGGGGCTGTGTCGATCTGCGGCTTCGCCGCGTGGGCGCGAACGGCCCTCACTTGTCGGCAGCGGGTGACTGGTCCCACCCTTCTTGGGGGCGCGGGGCTGTGTCGATCTGCGGCTTCGCCGCGTGGGCGCGAACGGCCCTCACTCAGCCGCAGCCGAAGAACGACCTCACCGCGCCGATGCAGTAACCCGCTCACTCTCGATCCGCTTGGCGATCCCTTCCTCCCCCAGTTCCGCCAGATTCCGGCACAGCACCACCGACCCCCCGACCGCGAGCGGGCCGTACAACCCCGCGCTCAGCCCCTCCCACGTGTCGTACCCCAGCCCCGACAGCAACCGCGACCCGGGCCCGGTCAGATCCAGCCCCGCCGCATCCCCGAGCGCCCGCTCCACGACCTCGGCCCCGCTCAGCTCCGCCCCCGCCACGATCAGCGCGGGCTCCTCCGGATCCACGGACGAGAACGGCACGAACCGGTCCCCCTGACTCGGCACCTCGACGGCGTAGTCGACGAAACCCTCCGGCGTCTGCGGGAACCGCCCACCCAGCGGCCGCAGCGCGAGAGCGACCCGCTCGCCCCGGCACGCCCGGGCCGCCTCCAGCGAGTCCGGCCCGCTGACGACGACGTCGGCCACCGCCGGGTCCCCGGCCACGTCGGCGATCGCGCCCACCGACGAACAGGCCAGCAACCACACCGCCGTCTGCCAGTGCGCGGGCAGCAGCAGGGCAACCCGGTCACCCGGCCCCGTACCGAGGTCGCCTTGGAGCAGATTCGCCGTCTTGGCCACCCAATTGGCGAAGGTGGCCACGGACAATTCGACGCGCTCGCCCGTCGCGTCGTCGTAGAAGGTCACCAGGGGGCGTCCGGGGTCCGCGGCAAGCGCGGAACGCAGCAGGTCGGCAGGGGTGCGATCGGTGGCGTTCACCCGCGCAAGGGTACGCCGGGCCCGGTGCCCGCACCGGGCGGCGGGGCCACCGGTTCGGCGTAACCGGACCCGATGGACCGTCAATTCCCCGATGGGCATGTTTGTCTGACTGTGTTCAATATCGGGGGCATGCGTGGATTCCTGACTTGCTCGATCGGCGTCACCTGCGCGGCGGCCCTCACCCTCCCGCCGGCCGTGCTCAACGCGCCGTCCGCGGCCGCCGCACCGGCGGACCGGGCCACGACGACGGCCCTCCCCGGCAGCACCCAGTCGCTGCCCCTCGCCCCCCGCACCCGTGAGCGCGTTCTCGGCCGGGCCCCCGAACAGGGCGCGTACAGCGCCGACGTACGGCACTTCTCGCTCGTCGGCGTCGTCTGGGACAACCCCGGAACCGAACTGCACGGCCGGGTCCAGGTGCGCACCCGGTCCGCCGCCACCGGCGACTGGTCGGGCTGGCAGGACGTCGACACGCACAACGCCGACCACGGCGCCGACCCGGACACGGCGGAGGCCGCCGCCGGCCGGGTGCACGGCGCCACCGCGCCCCTGTGGGTGGGCGACTCGGACGGAGTCGACGTACGCGTGCGCGCCGACGGCGACGCCGACACCGACGCGGGCGACGACACTGACGCCGCCTTCGACACCGACGTCGCCTCCGGCACTGACGTCGCCTCCGGTACTGATGTCGCCTCCGGTACTGACGTCGCCTCCAGCACTGACGTCGCCTCCGGCACTGACGTCGCCTCCGGTACTGATGTCGCCTCCGGTACTGATGTCGCCTCCGGTACTGATGCCGACTCCGGTACTGACGTCGCCTCCGGCGCTGACGCCGGCGACGACTCCGCCCCGCGCGGCAGTGGTCCCGGGTCCGGCGTCGGACGCGACCTGCTCCCGGCGGGCCTGCGCCTCGAACTCGTCGACCCCGGCGAGGAGGACCCGCACCAGGGCCCGCCGGCCGACAGCCCCCGAACCGACACCGCGGCCGACGCGGCGGCCGTGGTCAACGCCGGCCTCGTGTCCTTCGCCGCCACCGAGATCCCCGAGCTGAGCCGGGAGGACACCGAACGCGAACTCAGGCAGCTGAGCGGTGCCGACGCCCCGCTCGCGAAGCCGTACATCGGACCGCGCCCGAGGATCGTCACCCGCCACGGCTGGGGCGCCGACGAGTCGCTGCGCGAGAAGGGGTTCGTCTACACGGGGAAGATCAAGGCGGCCTTCGTCCACCACACCGCCTCCGGCAACGGCTACCGCTGCTCCGAGGCCCCGTCCGTCATCCGCAGTATCTACCGCTACCACGTCGTGAGCATGGGCTGGCGGGACATCGGCTACAACTTCCTCGTCGACAAGTGCGGAACCATCTACGAGGGCCGCGCCGGGGGAGTGGCGAAGGCCGTCAGAGGCGCCCACACCCTCGGGTTCAACAACCACAGCATGGGGATCGCGGTGATCGGTACATACGGCTCGCACAAGCCCTCCGCGGCCGCCGTGACCGCCGTCGCCAGGCTCACCGCGTGGAAGCTCGGACTCTTCGGGGCCAATCCGAAGGGAAAGACATATCTGAAGTCCGGGGGTGGCAATCTCTACCCAAAGGGGAAGAACGTACGACTGAACGTGATCTCCGGCCACAGGGACGGGTACGCCACCGAATGCCCAGGCGCCAAGCTCTACGCCAAGCTCGGCTCGACCCGGACCAGCTCCGCGCACCTGCAGGGACGCTGAGTACGGGGCCCGCGTTCACCGCCGTCGGGGGCAGTCGGGGGAAACCGCACACCCATGCCGCGTGGCACCACGCGGCCGTCGAGGGCGCCGTCGCACGGTCTGCATACACTGGCCGGCCGACAGAGAGTTCGGCCGGTCCCGGCAGGAAGCAGAGACGACAGGTGACAGAAGCGATCCTCCTGGTCGGCGGCAAAGGCACCCGGCTGCGCCCGCTCACGGTCCACACGCCCAAGCCGATGGTCCCGGCGGCCGGCGTGCCGTTCCTGACGCACCAGCTGGCCAGAGCCAGAGCGGCGGGCGTGGAGCACATCGTCCTCGCGACGAGCTATCTGGCGGAGGTCTTCGAACCGTACTTCGGCGACGGCGCGGCACTCGGCCTGCACATCGAGTACGTCACCGAGGAGGAACCCCTCGGCACCGGCGGCGCGATCCGCAACGTGGCCGCCCGGCTGCACTCGGGTCCCGACGACCCGGTCCTGGTCTTCAACGGCGACATCCTGACCGGGCTGGACATCGGTGCCCTGGTGGCCACGCACGAGTCGACGTCGGCGGACGTCTCCCTCCACCTCACGCAGGTGACGGACCCGCGCGCGTACGGCCTCGTCCCCACCGACGGGACGGGCCATGTCCTCGCCTTCCTGGAGAAGCCCCAGACCCCCGAGGAGATCGTCACCGACCAGATCAACGCCGGGGCGTACGTCTTCCGCCGCTCGGTCATCGACACGATCCCGGCGGGCCGCCCGGTGTCCGTGGAGCGCGAGACCTTCCCCGAACTGCTCGCGGCCGGCGCCCACCTCCAGGGCATGGTCGACTCCACGTACTGGCTGGACCTCGGCACGCCCGCGGCCTTCGTCCGCGGCTCGGCGGACCTCGTCCTGGGCCGCGCCCCTTCCCCGGCGGTCCCCGGCCGCTGCGGCGACCGCCTCGTCCTCCCCACGGCCCGGGTCGCGGCGGACGCCAAGCTGACGGGTGGCACGGTGGTGGGCGAGGGCGCGTTCGTGGCGGAGGGCGCGCGGGTCTTCGGCTCGACGATCCTCCCGGGCGCCGTGATCGAACCCGGCGCCGTCATCACCGACTCCCTGATCGGCAACCGCGCCCGCGTCGGCGAACGCTCGGTCCTCACGGGCACGGTGATCGGCGACGGCGCGGTCATCGGCGCCGACAACGAACTGCGGGAGGGCGCCAGGGTGTGGTGCGACGCGTTGATCCCGGCGGGAGCGGTGCGGTTCTCCTCGGACCAGTAGGGGTGGCCTGAGCAAGTACCTCGGCTGCGGGCGCGCGGGGGCTGATCGCACAGTTCCCCGCGCCCCTTACGGGGCGCTACCCAGCTGCGGGCAGGCGTGCCGCAGGGCGGCACGGGTGGCACGGGTGGGCGCAGCGGCGCCCTGCCGGCGCCGGTAAGCGACACCCCCGCCCCCCCGCCTCAGCACCGGGTTGCTCACAGCCGGCCGATATCCCCTCGCGGCATCCGCGGCGCCCGCCTCGCCGGCGTATGCCCGCTCAGCAGAATCAGCCGAGCCGCCCGATGCCGCTGCCCCGCATAAGGCTCAAGCAGCCGCAGCATCGCCTCGTCGTCGGCATGCCGGTCCCCGGCCAGCGCCCACCCGACGATCCCCGGCAGGTGCAGGTCCCCGACCGTCACCGCGTCCGCCGCCCCATGACTGCGCTGCACGGTCTCCGCCGACGTCCACGGCCCCACCCCCGGCACCACCTCCAGCCGCGCCTGCGCCGCCTCCGCCGTCATCCCCACGGCCTGCTCAAGCCGCGCAGCGACCCGTACCGCCCGCAGAATCGTCGAGGCCCGCTTGTCGTCGACCCCGGCCTTGTGCCACTCCCAGGAGGGAACCAGCGCCCAGGTGCGAGGCGCCGGCATCACCCACATCGGCCGCTCACCCACCCCCGCAGGGCCCGGCGCCCGCTCCCCGAACCTCCGCACCAGCAACCGCCAGGCCCGGTAGGCCTCGTCGGTCGTGACCTTCTGCTCCAGGACCGACGGAATCAACGACTCCAGCACCAGCCCGGTCCGCGTCAGCCGCAGCCCCGGGCGCCGATGCCGAGCCGCCGCCACCACCCGGTGCCGGGGCACGAACGCGGACGGGTCATCGGCGGACCCGAGCATCTCCGGCAGCATCTCCAGCAGCCACTCGGCCCCCGGCCCCCAGGCCTCCCCGCGCACCTCGCCGCCATACCCGGCGACCCGCAGCGTCCCCGGCCCGGCAGGCGTCAGACTGGCCCGCCACACGGACCCGTCCCGGGTGGCCCGAAAGGTCGGATCCCCGGGCCCCCGCCGCAGCGGCCCGAGCACGAGCCCCAGATCAAGAGGCCCGCTCGGCTTCCACAGCCGAACCCGCCCGGGCACACCCCCCTGCCGAGGCACTCCGGCAGGCACGACAACCTGCCCACCCCGCACACTCGCACGCGTGGACTTCGGAGCAAACCGACCAGCCATCCAAAGAATCCTAGGCCTCAAGCGCCCTGCTTTTTTGGGGGCGCGGGGCTGTGTCTGATATGCGGCTGCCGCCGCGCGGGCGCGATCAACCCCCACAACGTGCACTCGCCCACGAACCAGTGGACCCCCGAACCGAAGGCGGCAACAACTCACCGCACCTCGATAAAGTCCCCGACCTCCCTCGGCGCCCTCTCCCGCGGCTCCTCCGCAGCCTTTCCCACAGCAACCGCCCCCATCGGCTCCCACCCCGCCGGCAGCGCCAGCACATCCCGCACCACGTCCCGGCAGAACATCGTCGACGAGACCCACGCCGACCCCAGCTGCTCCCCGGCCAGCGCGACCAGGAAGTTCTGCACCGCGGCCCCCGCCGCGACCACGAACATCTCCCGCTCGGCGGCGTCGCGCCGCGGATCCCCGTACGCGTGGGACCCGTCCAGCACCAGACAGGGCACGACCAGGTACGGCGCGTTCCGCAGCACATCGCCGCGCCGCACCCGCTTCGCGATGGACTCCTCCGACTTGCCGTCCCTCCTCAGGTCGGCGATCCACGCGTCCCGCATCGCGTCCAGCAGCCGGGCGCGCGCCTCCGCGGACTCCAGCAGCACGAACCGCCACGGCGTCGTGTGATGCGGCGCCGGCGCGGTCACGGCCGCGGCGACCGCCCGCCGTACCGCCCCGGGGTCGACCGGGTCGTCGGTGAAGGCCCGTACCGTCCGCCGTCGCGTCACCGCCTCCCGGACCGCCTCGGACGTCCCCAGCCGGAACATGTCACTGCCCGCGTCCCGGACCAGCGCCCGCGCGCCGTCCCCGTCGTCTTCGGCGTCCGCCACGACGTGCGCGAGGCCCCGCACCACGGCGACCGGCATCCCCGTCGCCTTGCCCTTCACCAGGTCACCGGCGGCGGCCAGCTCGTCGGCCGTGGCGACGACCGTCGCGACCAGCGGATTGCCGTACGCGTCCACGCCCCCGCGCAGATCGTCCAGCACCGCCACGCCGGCGGCGCCGATGGTGACGTCCGTGAGCCCGGCGCGCCAGGGTCGCCCGAAGGTGTCGGTGACGATCACGCCGACGTTGACGCCCAGCGCGTCCCGCAGGCCCGCGCGGACGGCACGGGCCGAGGCGTCGGGATCCTCGGGCAGCAACAGCACGGTCCCGGCCGGGGTGTTGGACGCGTCCACGCCTGCCGCCGCCATGACCAGACCCTGCCGGTTCTCCACGATCCGCAGGGTTCCGCGGCGGGCCACCACCCGCACGGTCTCCGCGTCGATCGCCGCCTCCCGGTCGGCCGCCTCGACGATCCGTCCCTCGGCCTTGGAGACGATCTTGGAAGTGACGATCACCACGTCCCCGTCGGCCAGCCCCGGCTCGGCCGCGGCGATCAGCTTCGCCAGGTCGTCGCCCTGCTGGACCTCGGGGATCCCGGGCAGCGCCCACACCCGGTACGCGGGCACCGCGTCGGCCGTGCCGAGCGTGTCGGTCGTGTCGGTCATGCCCCCCGCACCTCCTCGGCCAGCGCCAGCGCCTCCCGGGCCATCTGCGCGGCCGCGTCCAGGTCGGTCATCATCAGCGGTACGGCCCGGCAGCGGATGCCGGCCGCCTCCACGCGCGCGACGCTGCCCTCGTCCACGGAGTCGACGAGCCAGCCGTCCAGCAGCCCGGAGCCGTAGTGCTCGGCGACCGCCGCCGCCGTCGACTCCACGCCCACCGCCGCGAGCACCTTGTCGGCCATCCCGCGCACCGGCGCGTCCCCGACGATGGGGGAGAGGCCCACCACGGGCACCCCGGCCTCGGCGATCGCCTCCCGGATGCCGGGCACCGCGAGGATCGTGCCGACGGAGACCACCGGGTTGGACGGCGGGAAGAGGATCACGTCCGCTTCGGCGATGGCCTCCAGGACGCCGGGCGCCGGCTTGGACTGCTCGGCGCCGACCGGCACGACCGCGTGGGCGGGCACGGACGCCCGCAGCCGTACCCAGTACTCCTGGAAGTGCACCGCCCTGCGCTCGCCGTCGATCTCGACGGCCACATGGGTCTCGACCCGGTCGTCGGTCATCGGGATCAGCTTCACGCCCGGCTTCCAGCGGTCGCACAGCGCCTCGGTCACCGCGCTCAGCGGATAACCGGCGCCCAGCATCTGGGTGCGCACGATGTGCGTCGCGAAGTCCCGGTCGCCGAGCCCGAACCAGTCCGGCCCGACCCCGTAGGCGGCGAGCTCCTCCTTGAGGTGGAAGGTCTCGTCGGTCCGCCCCCAGCCCTGCTCCTCGTTGATGCCGCCGCCGAGTGTGTACATCACCGTGTCGAGGTCCGGGCAGACCTTCAGCCCGAAGAGGTGGATGTCGTCCCCGGTGTTGCCGATGACGGTCACGTCGGCGTCCGGCACGGCCTGCTTCAGACCGCGCAGGAACCGGGCACCGCCGATACCGCCTGCCAGAACCACAATGCGCATGCGCCAAGTCTTGCAGGCGGGTCCGACAACGCGTCACGCAGTCACGGGACGGGCCTCGCAAGCCGCGGCGGCCGCCGTGTGCATGGGCATCTCGGTCAGGCCCGGGTAGTAGACGTGCAGGCTCACCGCCGGCTCCAGCGCGTCGTTCACGACCTCGTGCACGTACCCCGGCGCGAAGACCCGTTGTGCACCGGCGCTCAACGCGCGCGTGCCGCGCTCGGTGCGTTCGGTGAGCGTGCCCTCCAGGACGGTCAGCACGCCGGAGGAACGGCCGTGGTCGTGCAGTCCGCTGCCCTGTCCGGGCACCCAGGACAGCAGCCACACCTCGTAGCCGGGGCCGGTGCGCAGCCGGTGGTACCAGCGGCTGGTCGCGTCGTACTCGACGAGGTGCTCCCACTGCGCGCGGTCGGCGGCGATCGCGCGGGCCAGGCCGACGAACTCGGCCACGGTGACCGGGTGCTCGCGCGGGGGCTGCAGCAGGTGCTGGACTTCGAGGATGTCGCCGGCGATCTGGAGGTCGTTGTCGCTGTTCATGGGGGTGCGGTGGTTCCTCAGTGAAGAAGGTCAGCGGGGAACGAAAAGCGAAAACCGAGTCCGGGGGACTCGGTCTGCAGCTGGAGCGGGAGCGGTCGGATACGCGCTACGGCTCAACAGCTGGAACAGCAACAGCTACAGCGAGCGCGGGCAGCACCGTGGGACCCGGCGGTGCGGGTCGAGGTGAGCGCCAAGTTCGCGAGCATGCCCACAAGCACATCGGTTCACACCTCCCGTGTCAACTCGACGCCCGGTATGTGGGACATGGTTCACCTCATCCGGTTCATCTCGCTGCCGAAAGGTTTGTTCAGTAAGCGCCCGGGACACATGGCGCACAACCGGGCGCGCGAGCCACTTCGGAACGCGATCGAACATCTGGGCGTCCTTCTCCGTACAAGCTCTGTATGGGGTCGGAGGTCCGCGCGGGGCCTCGTCTGCATGTCAAGGTTTATGCCGATTTGAACACTTTCCGCACGGCCTTGGTTCCGCAGAGTGAATAACGGGCCCAATAGCAGATCTCGGCTTGACTCGCCCGGAGCAGCACACTTGTAATTTCACTCGTGTCGTTCAGCCGAAATCGGTAACGGCCACGCACGGGGACGTGAAAGACAGACGAGGGGCGCACATGACCGAGCTGGTGCAGCAACTGCTGGTCGACGACGCGGACGAGGAACTCGGCTGGCAGGAGCGCGCGCTGTGCGCCCAGACCGACCCCGAGTCCTTCTTCCCCGAGAAGGGCGGCTCCACCAGAGAGGCCAAGAAGGTCTGCCTCGCCTGTGAGGTGCGCTCCGAGTGCCTTGAGTACGCCCTCGCCAACGACGAACGGTTCGGCATCTGGGGCGGACTCTCCGAGCGGGAGCGCCGCCGTCTCAAGAAGGCCGCCGTCTGAAGCGGAAGCCAAGCGGACGCCGAGGCGGGTGCCTGAGGCGGACGTCCACCCAACGCACACATCTGAGCTGCGCGAACGGCCCGTCGCCGGTGGGTTATCCACAGGCGGCGGGCCGTCGACATGCCCAGCCGATAGTGTGGGCGCTCGTCCGAGACGCCTCGCCGCCACCAGCGGGCGCAGGAGTCCACCGCAGTCCATCGAACCGGGGCCCGTACCTCGATGTCCGTGCACAGCCACACGGCAGCCGAAGCAACCGCTGCCACACCAGAGTTTCCGCGTCATGTGGTGACCGCGGTCCTCGTCTCCCACGATGGCGCCCGCTGGCTGCCCGACGCGCTCGCCGGGCTGCTCGGCCAGGAGCGCCCCGTCCAGTACGCGGTGGCGGCCGACACCGGCAGCGCGGACGACTCCGCACAGCTGCTCACCGAGTCCCTCGGCGACGCCAACGTCCTGCACCTCGCCCGCCGCACCGGCTTCGGCCAGGCCGTCGAGGAGGCGGGCCGCACCGCGCCCGTCCTCACCCCGGACGACCTGCCGTACCTGAAGCGGCCCAGCGGCTGGGACCCGGTCACCCGCCAGTGGCGCGACGACGCCTACGACATGCCCGAGCTGCCCTACGGCGAGCCGGTCCAGTGGCTCTGGCTGCTGCACGACGACTGCGCCCCGGAGCCCGACGCCCTGGCCCAGCTGCTGCGGGTCGTGGACAACGAGCTGGAGCTGGGCCGCGACGACGTGGCGGTCGTCGGCCCCAAGCTGCGCGGCTGGTACGACCGCCGGCAGCTCCTGGAGGTCGGCGTCACCATCGCCAACTCCGGGCGCCGCTGGACCGGCCTGGACCGCCGGGAGCAGGACCAGGGCCAGCACGACCACGTGCGGACCGTGCTCTCCGTCTCCACCGCCGGCATGCTGATCCGCCGCGACGTCTTCGAGGAGCTCGGCGGCTTCGACCGCCGGCTGCCCCTGATGCGCGACGACGTCGACCTGTGCTGGCGCGCGCACAACGCAGGACACCGCGTCCTGGTCGCCCCCGAGGCCGTCGTACGGCACGCCGAGGCCGCCTCCCGCGAGCGCCGCGCCGTCGACTGCGCGGGCCGCACCACCGCCTCCCCGCACAAGGTCGACAAGGCCGGCGCGATCTACACCCTGCTGGTCAACGCACGTACGGCCGCGCTGCCCTGGATCCTGCTGCGCCTGGTCCTCGGCACCCTGCTGCGCACCGTCGCCTACCTCGTCGGCAAGGTCCCCGGACAGGCCCTCGACGAGATCCGCGGCCTGCTGGGCACCCTGCTGCGGCCCGAGCGGATCATCGCCGGGCGGCGCAGGCGCGGCCGCTCCCAGCTCGACAAGGGCGAGCTGCGCCCCCTGTTCCCGCCGCCCGGCGCCACCATCCGGGCCACCGTCGAGCAGGTCGCGGGCAACCTCTTCGGCGGCGACGACGAGATCTCCGCGGCCGGCCGGCACGGCGGCGCGGTCGAGTCCGGGCCCGGCGGCGACGACGCCGACTTCCTGGAGATCGAGCAGTTCGCCCGCCTCAAGCGCATCGCCCGCAAGCCGGGCCCGGTGCTCTTCCTGGTGCTGCTGCTGATCTCGCTGGCCGCCTGCCGCGCCCTGCTCGGCTCCGGCGCGCTCGCGGGCGGCGCCCTGCTGCCCGCCCCGGGCACCGCGAGCGAGCTGTGGTCCCGCTACCTGGACGCCTGGCACGCGGTCGGCGCCGGCGGCACCCCGGCCGCGCCGCCGTACCTGGCGATCGTCGCCGCGCTGGCCTCCCTGCTGTTCGGCTCGACCGGGCTCGCGGTCACCGTGCTGCTGGTCGCCTCGGTACCGCTGGCCGGATTCACCGCCTACTTCGCCTCCCGCCCACTGGTCACCTCGCGCCTGCTGCGCGCCTGGGCGGCCATCGCCTACGCCTTCCTGCCCGCCGCCACCGGCGCCCTCGCGGGCGGCCGCATCGGCACCGCCGTCCTCGCCGTCCTGCTGCCGTTGATCGCCCGCGCGGGCATCGCGGCAAGCGGCCTCGCGAGCTCCTCGGGAGCGCGCGGAAGCTGGCGCGCCACCTGGGCGTACGCGCTGCTGCTGACCATCACCACCGCGTTCACGCCGATCGTCTGGCCGATCGCCCTGGTCCTCGGCATCGCCGTCGTGGCCGTGCGCCGCGCCGACCTGGCCGCCTCCGGCCTGCGGCTGCTGGTCCAGCTCGGCACCCCGCTGCTGGTCCTCGCGCCCTGGTCGCTGACGCTGCTGCCGTTCGGCTTCTTCAAGGAGGCCGGCCTTGAGTACGGCTCCTCGGCCGCCTCCGCCCTCGACCTGCTCGGCGCCAGCCCGGGCGGCCCCGGCACGGTCAACGGGCTGATGCTCGTCGGCGTCGTCCTGGCCGCGCTCGCCGCCCTGCTCCGCTCCGAGCGCCAGTCGGCCATCCGCACCGCCTGGGCGGTCGCCCTGGTCGGCCTGGTCTTCGCGGTCCTGTCCAACAAGTCCACCTGGGCCGGCCCCGCGACCCTCGTCTACGGCATCGCGATCCTGTCCGCCGCCGCGCTCGGCGCCGACGGGGCACGCTCGCGGGTCGCCGAGCAGAGCTTCGGCTGGCGCCAGCCGGTGGCCGCCCTGGTCGCCTTCGCCTCCGCCGCCGGCCCGCTGCTGCTCGCCGCCGGCTGGATGATCGCGGGCGCCGACGGCCCGGTCGAGCGGCGCGACCCCGCCCAGGTGCCCGCCTTCGTCGCCGAGGACAGCACCACCACCGACCAGGTCCGCACCCTCGTCCTCGACGGCGACAGCACCGCGCGCGTGTCCTACATGCTGGTGCGCGGCTCCGGCGCCCGCATGGGAGACGCCGAGGCGGCCGCCGCCGACGGCGAGAACGCCACGCTCGACAAGGTCGTCGCCAACCTGGTCGCCGGCTCCGGCGCCGACCAGGCCGACCAGCTCGGCGGGTTCGCCGTGCGCTACGTCCTCGTCCACAAGGGCACGCCGCGCGACATCACACGCGTGCTCGACGCCACCCCCGGCCTGTCCCGGCTCAGCCAGCAGAACGGCAGCGCCCTGTGGCGCGTCGACCAGCAGGTCTCCCGCGCGGCCATCGTGTCGGCGAACGGCTCGGGCACGCCCGACTCGGTGCCCGCCGGACCCGTCGAGATCCACACCACCGTCCCGACCGGCGCCGGCGGCCGCATCCTGCGCCTGGCCGACTCGGCCTCCCCGGGCTGGACGGCCACCCTGGACGGCAAGCCGCTCACCCGCACCACCGTCGACGGCTGGGCCCAGGGCTTCGAACTCCCCTCCTCCGGCGGGAAGCTGGACGTCACCTACGACACGCCGTTCACCCACAGCGCCTGGCTGTGGGCGCAGGGCGCGCTCGCCGTCGTCCTGGTCGTCCTCGCCCTGCCCGGCCGCCGCCGCGACGTCGACGACGACCTCCCCGAGGAGCAGCCGATCCCCGCCCAGGCCGTCGAGGGCGAGGGCCGCCGCGCCCGCCGCCTGCGCGCCCAGGCGGAGGCCGAGGAGGAGTCCCAGGAGACCCCGGAGGACATCGACTTCCCGGTGGCGGCTCCGGCGGCTACGGCGACTCCGGACGAGGAGACCCCGGCCGCGGTCCCGCACCAGCAGCCGTACGACGAATGGGACCCCGCCTCCTACCCGGCGGCCGACGGCTACGACACCGGCTACGCCGACCAGTACCAGGGCACCGGCACCGGCCAGTACCAGACCGGCGGCTACGACCAGCAGACGTACGACCCGTACCAGACCGGCCAGTACGACCCGTACGCCTACGGCGGGCAGCAGGGGCAGGGGGCGTACGACCCGACGTACCAGCAGGGCTACGACCCCGCCTATGACCCGGCCGCCCAGCACCACCAGGGCACCGGCGGCGAGCACCACGACGGGAGCCAGCAGTGAACCGCACCACCCTGTCCCTGCTCGCCGGCACGGCCGCCCTCGCGGCGATCACCGGGTTCGCCGCGCTCGACCCGCCGGCCACCACGCCCGCGCACACCGCCGAGGCGGCCGCCCAGCTGCCCGTGGAGCGCACCACGCTGCTGTGCCCGGCGCCCAGCCTGTCCGACATCGCCGACACCTCGTACACGTCGTTCACGCCCGTCACCAAGGGCGCCACGAGCGACGGCAAGGCCGAACTCCAGGCCGCTTCCGAGCAGTCGGCGGACGGGACGGGCAGCGGCGGCGGCAAGAAGAAGGCGGCGAAGCCCGTCCTCACCCCCAAGACGCCCGGCACCCCGGCCACCGGCGACACCTCCGGTGCCGACGGGCCCGCCTACGTCGGCACCGCCGAGGGCAAGTACGCCCCCGGCTGGACGGTCCAGGAGACCACCGAGGTCGCCGCGGGCACCGGGCGCGGCCTCCAGGGGGTCAACTGCACAGCGGCCGACACCGAGTTCTGGTTCCCCGGTGCCAGCACCGCCGCGAGCCGCACCGACTACGTGCACCTCACCAACCCCGACGACGGCGCCGCCGTGGTCGACGTCGAGCTGTACGGCAAGGACGGCCAGCTCAAGTCCTCCGTGGGGGAGGGCATCACGGTCCCGCCGCACGCCAGTGAGCCGGTCCTGCTGTCCACGCTCACCGACGAGCGGCAGACCGACCTGACCGTGCACGTGAGCGTGCGCAGCGGCCGGGTCGGCGCCAGCGTGCAGGCCCTGGACGACAAGTCGGGCGGCGACTGGCTGGCCGCCTCCGCCGACCCGTCCGGCAGCCTGGTGCTGCCCGGCATCCCCAAGGACGCCACCGACGTCCGGCTGATCGCCTTCACCACCGGCGACAGCGACGCCGACCTGAAGGTGCGCCTCGCCTCCCCGGACGGCACGATCACCCCGGCCGGCAACGAGACGCTGCACGTGAAGTCGGGCATGACCACCGCGACCGACCTCGGCGACGTCACGCGCGGCGAGGCGGGCTCGCTGATCCTCACGCCCACCGACCAGTCCGTCCCGGTCGTGGCCGCCCTGCGCGTCACCCGCGGCAAGGGCGGCAACCAGGAGACCGCGTACATCCCGGCGACCGCACCGGTCGGCACCCGCGCGACGTCCGCCGACAACAGCGGCAAGGGCACCACCCTCTCCCTGACCGCGCCCACCGCGACCGCCCAGGTCAAGGTCACGGCGTCGGCGGGCAGCGGCGGCGGCACGGCGGTGTCCAAGACGTTCACCATCAAGTCCGGCACCACCCAGAACGTCGACGCCCCGGTCCCGTCCGGTCTCAAGGGCACATACGCCCTGACCGTGGAGACGGTCTCCGGTGGCCCGGTCTACGGCGCCCGCACCCTGGCGGCCACCGAGAACGGCGTCCCGGGCTTCACGATCCAGACCCTCCCGGACGACCGCGGCACAGTGGCCGTACCGGAGGCGGACCAGGACGTGTCCGTGCTTCAGAAGTAGGCAGGGGCGACGGACGCGAGGCGTGGGGTCGCCGGGGGTTCAGTCCTCGCCGTACCGGGGATCGACCGTCTCCGGGGTGAGGCCGAGCAGCTCGGCGACCTGCTCCACGACGACCTCGTGCACCAGAGCGGCCCGCTCGTCCCGCCCCTTGGTGCGGATCTCGACCGGCCGCCGGTAGACGACCACCCGCGCCCGGCGTCCCTCGCGCGCGGGAATGACGCCGCCCAGCGGCACCGCCTCGTCGTCCCAGCTGTCACCGTGCCGGTCCTGGAGCCGGGGTACCTCCAGGACCAGGAAATCGATGTCGGCGAGCTGCGGCCAGCGCCGCTCCAGGCGCTCCACGGAGTCCTGCACCAGGTCCGCGAACACGTCGGCGCGGCTCGCGGCCAGCGGCACCTGAGGTGGCGCGATCGGCCCGCGCATGCCCCGACCGTGGCGATCGCGTCGACGAGGCCCGGGGCCGGCGGCACGGGGCGGTACACGGTTGTCCATCACTGGTGAAGCGTAGTCCTCGCGGGCTCCGGCCGCGCCGCTCCACGCACCGCCATCGCCCGGGACGGCATGTCGCAGGATGACCATTCCAGCCAAGGTTGGGCTCGTTTCCGTATCTCCACGAGACCGGCGAACTCAAGGCAATTGACGCTGTTTGTACCGACCCGTGACCGGATGCGGTGCCGGCCGTGACTCCGGACGACCCCTTCCATGCAGGTCAGCAGGGCATGTCCGGAGGGGTGTGTGGGGTGTTTCACAGTACGACACGGTGGGGTGACCTGGGGGAGAGTCGTCGCGGCCCGCTCAAGAGTGCGGTACCGTCCAACGTCGTGAGCCCTGTACGTCGCTGTTCGCGAACCGCCTGCGGTCGACCCGCCGTCGCGACGCTGACGTACGTCTACGCCGACTCGACCGCGGTCCTCGGCCCGCTCGCCACCTACGCCGAACCCCACTGCTACGACCTGTGCGCCGAGCACTCCGAGCGCCTCACCGCCCCGCGCGGCTGGGAGGTCGTCCGGCTCCTCGACAGCTCCGCTCCCGCGCGTCCGAGCGGGGACGACCTGGAAGCGCTTGCGAACGCGGTGCGCGAGGCGGCCCGCCCCCAGGAGCGGGCGGCCGGAGCGGGCGGCGGCGGCCGCGGCGCGGACCCGATGGAGGTCGCACGGCGCGGCCATCTGCGGGTGCTGCGGTCACCGGACAACTGACGTCCCGCCAGACCTTCCCGCCGTTTTCCATGGCCTTCCCCGCGGGTGTATTCCGTGGTGCGCGCCCATGACGTGCGCTTGCCGCGGACACGACCATTCCGGACCACCGTCATCGGGAAATCGCTTTCCACATGCCGGAACCCATCGCCGACTCGCTCGGCCGGCCCGCCCTCGTCGCAGCCCCGCCCGCCGTACCGCACGCGCGCGTGCCCGTGACCGAGGAGGTCCGCACGGCCGTCCTCACGGGCACCCGCGGCGCCGACCTGGACGTGCACGACGAAGGCCCCAAGTCCTGTGCGCCTACGCCCCGCACGCCCGGATCCCGCCGGTCAAGGACTGGCCGACGAAGGCGAACCGGGTCTACGACCGGCCCTTCCCGGACGTCGTCAACCCGAAGGGCGAACCGGTCGGAGGAAATCTCTTCACCCGCTCGATCGTCTCCACGGGCGGCACGCTGATCCTGTTGGACGGCATCGCCACGGCGGCCGCCCTGCGCGTGCACGCGCGCGTGCCGCTCGCGGAATGACGGAAGGGGCGGCGACCGTACGGGAGTTGCGGTGCGCGATCCTCACCGTGTGCCCGTCCTCGCCCTCGCCCACGTCATGAACCTCTCCGGACAGGCCGCGACGATCGGCCACTTCGTGGCGGCGGCTGGGGCGGGGCCGGAGGCCGGAGCCGGTCACGACCACTCGGACCTCATCGCATCGGATCACCTCTGACGACGTCCGATCGCGACGGACTCCGTCGGACCTCGCTCGACCAGCGGCTCGACCGGGGGTGGTAGTAGCGCTCGCCCGCTGTGCCGCCCGCGGCGCGACGACCATGGTCGCCTACAGTCGACCGCGACCGACTACGGCCGACTGTGACCGGCTACCACCGACCGGGTCGGATCGTCGCAGATCACAGCCGGGAGTCCGCCTGGTATCCGCTGGGGGATCCCACGTCGGCGCCTTACCCGGAACAGGTAGTTTGGGGCGACCGAGTGGATTTCAGGAGGGTTGGCCAGTGGCTGTTGCTGATCTGTCGCAGATCGTGAAGGCGTACGACGTGCGCGGGGTGGTTCCGGACCAGTGGGACGAGGCGCTCGCCGAGCTGTTCGGCGCCGCGTTCGTCCAGGTGACCGGTGCCACCGCGATCGTCGTCGGCCACGACATGCGGCCCTCCTCGCCCGGTCTGTCCCGCGCCTTCGCGCGCGGTGCGGCGGCCCTGGGCGTCGACGTCACCGAGATCGGCCTGTGCTCCACCGACCAGCTGTACTACGCCTCGGGCGCCCTCGGCCTGCCCGGCGCGATGTTCACGGCCTCGCACAACCCGGCGCAGTACAACGGCATCAAGATGTGCCGCGCGGGAGCCGCGCCGGTGGGTCAGGACACGGGCCTGACCGAGATCCGGGAGCTGGCCGAGCGCTGGTCGCAGGAGGGCGCCCCCGAGCCGGCCGCCTCGCCGGGAACGATCACCACCCGGGAGACGTTGTCGGACTACGCGGCCCACCTGCTCTCGCTCGTGGACCTGACCTCCATCCGCCCGCTGAAGGTCGTGGTCGACGCGGGCAACGGCATGGGCGGGCACACGGTCCCGACGGTCTTCGAGGGCCTGCCGCTGACCCTGGTCCCGATGTACTTCGAGCTGGACGGCACCTTCCCGAACCACGAGGCCAACCCCCTCGACCCCGCCAACATCGTGGACCTCCAGGAGCGCGTGCGCGCCGAGTCCGCCGACCTCGGCCTGGCCTTCGACGGCGATGCGGACCGCTGCTTCGTCGTGGACGAGCGCGGCGAGCCGGTCTCCCCGTCGGCGATCACGGCCCTGGTCGCCGCACGCGAACTGGCGAAGAACGGCGGCAAGGGCACGGTCATCCACAACCTGATCACGTCCTGGACCGTCCCCGAAGTGGTCCGGGAGAACGGCGGCACCCCCGTCCGCACGCGCGTCGGCCACTCCTTCATCAAGGCCGAGATGGCGACGTCCGGCGCGATCTTCGGCGGCGAGCACTCGGCCCACTACTACTTCAAGGACTTCTGGAACGCCGACACGGGCATGCTGGCGGCCCTGCACGTCCTCGCCGCCCTCGGCGGCCAGTCCGGCCCGCTGTCCTCCCTCGTCGCCCAGTACGACCGCTACACCGGCTCCGGCGAGATCAACTCCACGGTCACCGACCAGCAGGCCAGCCTCGCGGAGATCCGCGCGGTCTACGGCGACCGCGACGACGTCACCCTGGACGACCTCGACGGCCTCACCGTCACCGCCGCCGACTGGTGGTTCAACGTCCGCCCCTCCAACACGGAACCCCTGCTGCGCCTGAACGCGGAGGCAAGGGACGAGGCGACGATGACGAAGATCCGGGACGAGGTTCTGGCAATCATCAGGGCGTGACCCCCGGCCCCCCGCCCGCCCCACCTGCCGGCGACCCGAGTCACCGCGTACCCCGGGCACCTTTCAGCCGACGGAGTCACCGCGTACCTCGGGCACTCTTCAGCCGACGGAGTCACCGCGTACCTCGGGCGCCTTTCAGCCGACGGAGTCACTGGGTACCTCGGGCACTCTTCAGCCGACCGAGTCACCGCGTACCCCGGACACCTTCCAGCCGACCGAGTCACTTCGCCCCGCCCTCGCCTTTCAACCGACCGAGTCGGGTGGTGGGTGGGCGAAGGTCTCGGGGGTCCAGGGGGCGGAGCCCCCTGGGCGGTCACCCCGGCGGACGGTCACCGGTCACCGACGGCCAGCCCAACCCACCCCACCGGCGGTAACCTGACCGCACGCGAACATCCACCCCCGAAGGGAACCCCCATGCCGCTCGAAGCCGGCCTCCTGGAGATCCTCGCCTGCCCGGCCTGCCACGCCACCCTCAAGGAGCAGGACGCCGAGCTGATCTGCACCGGCCAGGACTGCGGCCTGGCGTACCCCGTCCGCGACGACATTCCCGTCCTCCTCGTCGACGAGGCCCGCCGCCCGGCGTAAGCAGTAGGCACGACAACCGCAGAACATCAGGACCCCGGCAACCGGAGGCCGCTCCATGCTCGACGAATCGCTGCTCGACACCCCGGAGGGCCTCGCCGCGGCCGACCGCCGAGGCCTGCTGCGCGGCGCAGCCGAGGCCGGCGCCCGCGTCCGTACGGCCGCCCGGCACGCCATCGAAGCCGGTGTCCAGGAGCTGAAGCCGGACGGCCGCCCGCGCGCCGTACTGATCGCGGGCCCCGGCGTCGCCGCCACCCACGCCGCCGACCTCCTCGGCTCGCTGGCCGGCCCCGGCAGCCCCGTCACCCGTCTGGCCCCCACCGGCGTCGCCCCGGCCGCCGGCGCCCTGCGCTGGGAGCTCCCCGGCTGGGCCGGCTCCGTCGACCTGCTGCTGATCGCCACCCCGGACGGCACCGAACCCAGCCTCTCCCTCCTCGCCGACCAGGCCTACCGGCGCGGCTGCTCGGTCGCGGCCGTGGCCCCCGCCGGCACCCCGCTCGCCGAGGCGGTGGCCGGCGCCCACGGCCTGTTCATGCCGATGGCGACGGCCCCGTACGACCACGGCGAGCCGCTCGCCGGCTCCTCCCCGGGCGTCCTGTGGGCGCTGCTCACCCCGCTGCTCGCGCTCCTCGACCGGATCGGCCTGGTCACCGCACCGCCGGAGGACCTGGAGAAGGTCGCCGACCGCCTCGACCGCATCGCCGAGCGCTGCGGCCCGGCCATCGTGACCTACAGCAACCCGGCCAAGACCCTCGCCGCGGAACTCGCCGACGCGCTCCCCGTGGTCTGGACGGAGGGCGACTCGGCAGGCCCGGCCGGCCGCCGCTTCGCCGCCGCCCTCGCCGAACTGGCCGGCCGGCCTGCCCTGGTGGCCGAACTCCCCGAAGCCCTGGCGGCCCACACCGCCCTGCTCGCCGGACCGCTCGCCGCCAGCGCCGACCCCGACGACTTCTTCCGCGACCGCGTGGACGAGCCGCCCGCGCTGCACGCGCGCGTGGTGCTGCTCCGCGACCGCCCCATCGGCGGCCTCACCGCCGCACCCGCCGCCCGCGACCTCGCCCTCAGCCATGACACCCCGATCAGCGAGCTGGAGCCCGAGGCGGGCGACGAGCTGGAGACCCTGGCGGAACTGATCGCCGTCACGGATTTCGCCGCCGTTTACCTGGCGCTCGCTTCGGGGGCCTGAGGTGGACACCGACACCGGTCCCGCCGCACGAAGGACGACCTGAGGGCCGTACCGAAGGCGAACCGGTAGGGGAACACGAGGTGAACACAGCCGTGTGCCCCTGCACGACCTTGTTCGCCCTTGCCCGCAGAGAACCGGCAGAGAGAAGTCATGGATCTCCTCGACAACACCGTCCGCCCCTACGCCTGGGGTTCCCCGACCGCCATCCCGAAGCTGCTCGGGGTCGAGCCGAGCGGCGAGCCGCAGGCGGAGATGTGGATGGGCGCTCACCCGGGCGCCCCCTCGCGCACCGCGCGCGGCACGCTCGTCGAGGTCATCGACGCGAACCCGAAGGCCGAACTGGGCGAGGCGGCCGTGGCCAAGTTCGGTCCGCGGCTCCCCTTCCTGCTCAAGATCCTCGCCGCCGGCGCCCCGCTCTCCCTTCAGGTGCACCCCAACCTGGAACAGGCCAGGGAGGGTTACGAGGACGAGGAGCGGCGCGGCATCCCGATCGACGCCCCGCACCGCAACTACAAGGACGCCAACCACAAGCCCGAACTGATCTGCGCCCTCACCGAGTTCGACGGCCTGTGCGGCTTCCGCGCCCCGGAGCAGACGGCCGAACTCCTCGACGGCCTCGGCGTGAACTCCCTCAAGCCGTACGTCGACCTGCTGCGCGCCCACCCCGAGGAAGCGGCCCTGCGCGAGGTACTCACCGCGATCCTCAGCGCCGACCGCGAGGAGATGGCCCACACGGTCGCCGAGGCCACGGCCGCCTGCACCCGCCTCGGCGGCGACTACACGCCCTACGCCGACATCGCCCACCACTACCCCGGCGACCCCGGCGTCATCGCGGCCATGCTCCTCAACTACGTGCGCCTGCAGCCCGGCGAAGCCCTCTTCCTCGGCGCCGGCATCCCGCACGCCTACCTCGACGGCCTCGGCGTCGAGATCATGGCCAACTCCGACAACGTCCTGCGCTGCGGCCTGACCCCCAAGCACGTCGACGTCCCCGAACTCCTGCGCGTCGTCCGCTTCGAGGCGGGTGACGCGGGCGTGCTGCGCCCCGAGGCCGCCCCGGACGGCGAGGAGGTCTACGAGACGCCGATCGACGAGTTCCGGCTCTCCCGGTACGTCCTGCCCGAGGGCACCGCCGCCCACGACCTCACTCTGCCGACCCCGCAGATCCTGCTCTGCACGGCCGGCACGGTCCGCGTCGGCGAGTACGACCTGGCCCCCGGCCGGTCGGTGTTCGTCCCGGCGGGTGAGAAGGCTGAGGTGTCGGGCGCCGGAACGGTCTTCCGTGCCACGGTGATCGTCTGAGAGACCCCCGTTTCTCGCCAGGTCCAGTCGCGGGGTCCGATGGTCGTACCGGGGTGTGGATACCTGACGAGCCGCTCCCGGACAGGGCTGCAAGAATGGCCCACCGGCAAAGCACGGGCAAAGACGAGTACCGGCGAAGACGAGAACGAGAAGGGACAACGCGAACACATGAGCGCGTCAGGCGGCACCAGGGCGATCGTGGCGGCACTCGGCGCCAACCTCGCGATCGCGGCATCGAAGTTCGTGGCGTTCGCCTTCAGCGGCTCCTCGTCGATGCTCGCCGAGGGCGTCCACTCGCTCGCCGACTCCGGCAACCAGTTCCTGCTGCTCATCGGCGGCAAGAAGGCCCAGCGCGAGGCGACCCCGCAACACCCCTTCGGCTACGGCCGCGAGCGGTACATCTACGCCTTCCTCGTCTCCATCGTGCTCTTCTCGGTCGGTGGCATGTTCGCCATCTACGAGGGCTACGAGAAGATCAACCACCCCCACCAAGTGGAGCACTGGTACTGGCCGGTGGGCGTTCTCCTCTTCGCGATCATCGCCGAGGGCTTCTCCTTCAGGACGGCCATCAAGGAGTCCAACGAACTGCGCGGCAAGCTTTCTTGGTCGCAGTTCATCCGCCGGGCCAAGGCCCCCGAGCTGCCGGTCGTCCTCCTTGAGGACTTCGGCGCGCTCATCGGCCTCGTCCTCGCCCTCCTCGGCGTCGGCCTCGCCCTGCTCACCGGCGACGGCGTCTGGGACGGCATCGGCACGGTCTGCATCGGCGTCCTGCTCGTCCTGATCGCCCTTGTCCTGGCCGCCGAGACCAAGTCCCTCCTGCTCGGCGAGGCCGCGGGCGTCGAAGAGGTCCAGAAGATCGAGGCCGCGATCGTCGAAGGCGACACGGTCACCGGCATCATCCACATGCGCACGCTCCACCTCGGCCCCGAGGAGCTCCTCGTCGCCGCCAAGATCGCCGTCCAGCACGACGACACGGCCGCCGAGGTCGCCAAGGCCATCAACGCCGCCGAGGCCCGCATCCGCACCGCGGTCCCCATCGCCCGCGTGATCTATCTGGAACCCGACATCTACAGCGAGGCAGAGGCCGCCAAGGGCCCCGACCCGGAAGCCACCCCGGGCGGCCCGACCCCTCCCCCCGCCGACCACTGACCCCCCTCTTCCTCTTCTTCCTCTTCGCCCGACAGCACGGGCCCGCTCCCTTCGGCTCGCCGGGGAAGCGGGCCCGTCGTCATCCGCCGCTCGGGACGGCGACCCCCGTGCGCGCAGGCCCGACCGGATCGATCAGGCCGATCCCTCGACACCTTCGTCGCACGAGGTGGTGCCGCCCCCGGACACCCCCGCGAAACCGACCGGAACCCTTGGTCTCCCCGCACCCCACACCCCCGGCGCCCACCCCACCGCACCCTCGCCGACACCCCCGAGAACCACGCTCACCCTCCTCGAACGGCGTGATCTGTTCGGAGGCGGACTGGGGACGGCCCGCTCCTGCGGTGTAGCTTGGGACGGAGCCAGACGTCGCTGCTGATGGCGGTCGGGCGGTCCCCTACGGACCGTCCGAGGGAGAGAGGGCCTCCGACGGACTGCGCTGCGCGTACGTGGGCATGCCTGTGTCCTCTTCTCGGGCACCCCTGTGTCCGCCGCCGCGCAGACCAGCCGTACCCACCCTCGACCCAACCCGAGGAGCAGCTCGCAATGACGACTGTCGACAACCGACAGGACTTCAAGGTCGCCGACCTCTCCCTGGCCGAGTTCGGCCGCAAGGAGATCACCCTCGCCGAGCACGAGATGCCCGGCCTGATGGCGATCCGCAGGGAGTTCGCCGCCACTCAGCCGCTGGCCGGCGCCCGGATCATGGGCTCGCTGCACATGACCGTGCAGACCGCCGTCCTGATCGAGACCCTGGTCGCCCTGGGCGCGCAGGTGCGCTGGGTGTCCTGCAACATCTTCTCCACCCAGGACCACGCGGCCGCCGCCATCGCCGTCGGCCCGAACGGCACGCCCGACAACCCGCAGGGCGTCCCGGTCTTCGCCTGGAAGGGCGAGACCCTGGAGGAGTACTGGTGGTGCACGGAGCAGGCGCTGACCTGGCCGGACAGCCCCACCGGCGGCCCCAACATGATCCTCGACGACGGCGGTGACGCCACCCTCCTCGTCCACAAGGGCGTCGAGTACGAGAAGGACGGCAAGGTCCCCGGCCTGGAGACCGCCGAGTCCGACGAGCACCGCGTCATCCTCGAACTCCTGCACCGCACCATCACGGACGGCTCGCAGAAGTGGACCCAGCTGGCCTCCGAGATCCGCGGCGTGACCGAGGAGACCACGACCGGCGTGCACCGCCTGTACGAGATGCAGCGCGACGGCGTCCTCCTGTTCCCGGCGATCAACGTCAACGACGCCGTCACCAAGTCGAAGTTCGACAACAAGTACGGCTGCCGCCACTCGCTGATCGACGGCATCAACCGCGCCACCGACGTCCTGATCGGCGGCAAGACCGCGGTCGTCTGCGGCTACGGCGACGTGGGCAAGGGCTGCGCGGAGTCCCTGCGCGGTCAGGGCGCCCGCGTGATCGTCACCGAGATCGACCCGATCTGCGCCCTCCAGGCCGCGATGGACGGCTACCAGGTCACGACCCTCGACGAGGTCATCGACAAGGCCGACATCTTCGTCACCACGACCGGCAACAAGGACATCATCATGGCCTCGGACATGGCCAAGATGAAGCACCAGGCCATCGTCGGCAACATCGGCCACTTCGACAACGAGATCGACATGGCCGGACTCGCCAAGGTCCCCGGCATCGTCAAGGACGAGGTCAAGCCGCAGGTCCACACCTGGAAGTTCCCCGACGGCAAGGTGATCATCGTCCTCTCCGAGGGCCGCCTGCTGAACCTGGGCAACGCCACCGGCCACCCGTCGTTCGTGATGTCCAACTCCTTCGCGGACCAGACCCTGGCCCAGATCGAGCTGTTCACCAAGCCCGACGAGTACCCGGTGGGTGTCTACACGCTGCCCAAGCACCTCGACGAGAAGGTCGCCCGCCTGCACCTGGACGCGCTCGGCGTGAAGCTGACGACGCTGCGTCCCGAGCAGGCCGCGTACATCGGCGTGGAGGTCGAGGGTCCGTACAAGTCGGACCACTACCGCTACTGAGCCCGGGCCCTGCCCACCGGGAAGCGCACCCGTGCACTGACGCGCACTCCCGGTGGCAGGTCCTCCGGTCCGCCGAGGCAGGCCCCCGCACCCCCGTGCCGGGGGCCTGCCCCTTTGGCCCGTCGACCGCCCGCGCGGCCGTACCTCGGGTCCGAGCGCCGGACCCACACCCCGTCAAGCCCCAGGACCCCCATGCCCCGCGGCCGCTATTCGCTCCACGATCCGCACGATCACACCCCCCTCGGCGAAGAACACTTCCAGTGCGCCCCCGGCCCCTCCGGCTGGCGTTATGTCTCCCAAGTGACCACCCCCTCCGGTGACCACGGCGGCTCGGTCGATCTCGCCCTCGACGACCTCGGCCGCCCCATCCGCCTCGAACTCCATGCCGGGGGCTGGCAGGTGCGCGGCGCCGCCCTGGACGGCGTCACCTGGGTCCGCACGGACCCCACCGGCACCCATGCCACCGAAGGCAATGTGCGCGCCCACGCCTTCACCGGCACGTCCCCCGCGTTCCTGGTC
Source organism: Streptomyces hyaluromycini (assembly GCF_002217755.1). Taxonomy (GTDB): domain Bacteria; phylum Actinomycetota; class Actinomycetes; order Streptomycetales; family Streptomycetaceae; genus Streptomyces; species Streptomyces hyaluromycini. Next base: position 871,669 of record NZ_BCFL01000019.1, read on the forward strand.
GCCACCGCCCGTCTGCTGCGCCTCACCCCCTCCTCCGCCGCGACCCGCGTACGCCTCGTGGCCTTCACGGACCCGGTCCTCGCCCCCCGCACCGTGGACCAGTCCTGGGCCCTGCTGAAAAGAGAAACACACGCCACTGACAACGGCCCTCTGACCGTGGACGAATACCAGGTCACAGCCCTGGACACGGGCGAGCAGCACCTCGTGCACCTCGCCGGAGACGTGGTCCTGTCAGCCCCCGGAATCGAGCTGGAGGACCTGCAGTCACCGCCGTCGGTCTTCAAGGACCCCGACGACTGAACACAGGTCCAACGGGCCGAACCACGCCTACGCCGGCGGCACGAACCCGGTGGCGGGCCGCTCGGCCGCCGCCGCGGGAGGGGCGACGGGCGCGGCCGACGGCGGAGGCAGAGGGGCAGATACAGGGCCAGGGCCAGAGGGCGTACCGGGCACCGGAGGCGCGTACGCGTTGGAGGCACCGGAAGACGCGGGAGCATGCCCGGCGAAGGCCCGCCGGGCTTCACGGGCCTGCCGCTCCTGTACCACCGCCGCCAGATACGCGGCCGGCGGAATGTCCGGAGGCACCGGAGTCCCCGTCCGGGCCGCGAGATCGCCCGCGAGCTGTACGGCCATCGCCCACGAGACCTGCGGATCGAGCTGCTGCATCCGCGTCAGGTACTGCCGGACCGTGAGCCACAGCCCGTCCGGAACCGCCGACAGGTCCAGCCCGGCGAAACGTCCCGCCAGCCAGGGCGGAGGCGGCGGAACGAAACGGGCCTGCCCGACGGGCACCCGCTCCCGCACGACCAGGGTCCCCGCGAACACATCCCCCAGCCGCCGCCCACGTGCCGAGACCAGCGAGGCGATACAGGCGACGACCCCGAACGTCACCAGGATCTCGACCACGCCGAGAGCGCCCCGCACCAGCGCATGCCGGAACCGGATGGGCCCGCCGTCATCCCGCACGACCCGCAGTCCGCACGCCATCTTCCCGAGCGAGCGACCGTGTGTCAGCGTCTCCACCGCGATCGGCGCACCGACCAGCACCAGCAGGAAGGCCGCGATCGCCAGGGCGATCTGCGCGGCGTCGTCGAGCGAGGCCGTGGCCGCCGCCAGACCTATCGAAATGGCGATGTACACGGTGAAGGCCACGATCAGGTCGAGCAGCACGGCCAACGCCCTGCTGGGCAGTCTCGCAGGACGCAGTTCGAGCGCCACCGCCTCGCCCGTCACCAGCTCACTCACGCCCGCCGCCTTCCCCTGGTCTGCCCCGTACAGCGCAAGTCTGCCAAGCTGAGGACGCATCGCGCCGCAGTACGACAAGCTGACAGCCGCGACATTGCTACGACAGGCAGTCGACGACCAGCCGAGGAGCAGGCAGACCCGATGGACCTCGACGTCTTCGTCTCCGCACACCGAGCCGAGTGGGACCGTCTCGACGCGCTCCTCCGCCGCCAGCGGCGGCTCAACGGAGCCGAGGCCGACGAACTCGTCACGCTCTACCAGCGCACCGCGACCCATCTCTCCCTGATCCAGTCCAGCGCTCCCGATCCACAGCTCACCGGGCGCCTCAGCCAGCTCGTGGCACGCGCGCGCAGCGCGGTGACAGGCACCCGGCGCGCCTCCTGGCGCGACGTCGCCCGCTTCCTCGGACAGGGATTCCCGGCCGCCGTCTACCGCTCCCGCCACTGGTGGGTCCCGACCGCCCTCGTCTCCACCGCCGTCGCGATCCTTCTGGGCTGGTGGATCGGCACCCACCCGGACGTGCAGTCGACCATCGCGGCCCCCAGCCAGCTCCGCGAGCTGACCCGCCCCGGCGGCGAGTACGAGACCTACTACTCCAGCCATCCCGCGGCTTCCTTCGCGGCCCAGGTGTGGACGAACAACGCCAGGGCGGCCGCGATGTGCCTGGTCCTGGGCGTCTTTCTCGGTCTTCCGGTCCTCTGGATCCTCTTCGAGAACATGCTCAACCTGGGCGTCGGCTTCGGCCTGATGTCCTCGGCCGGCCGCCTCGACACCTTCCTGGGCCTGGTCCTCCCGCACGGGCTGCTGGAACTCACCGCGGTCTTCGTGGCCGCGGGAACCGGACTCCGCCTCGGCTGGACTCTCATAGACCCCGGCCCGCGCAGCCGCCGTATGGCCCTGGCCGAAGAGGGCCGCGCCGCCGTGGGCATGGCGATAGGCCTGGCCCTGGTCCTGTTCGTCTCCGGCGCCATCGAAGGCTTCGTCACCCCGTCCGGGCTGCCGACCTGGGCGCGCATAGGCATCGGGGTAGTAGCTGAGCTGGCCTTCCTGGCCTACGTCTTTGTCGTGGGGGGCCGTGCCGCTCGCGCCGGCGAGACGGGTGACCTTGAGGAGACCGAGCGCAGCGCGTTCGTCCCAACGGCCGCCTGATGTGCGGAGACGTCCCGTGAGCTGCTAGTGTCCTCCTCGTCCTGGAAGACCCGTTGACACGGGTTGGATGGGGAGGTAGATTCAAACAGTTGCCTAGAACTGGACAGGTTCAGGGCCGATCGTTAGAATCGATCTGCTTCACAACGGAGGGTTGCCCTCCGAACATCGAAGCCATCCTTCGATTTACTCAGAAATGAGTGGCCGGTCAGACCGGCCAAGAACTTCTGATAAAGTCGGAATCGCCGAAAGAGAGCCGAAAGGCAATCGAAAAGGCAAAGGCCCTCCAACGGCCACCGGAAATGAAATCCGACCGGAAACGGAACGGAAAACGGATCTGGTAAGGTTGGAAAC
>NZ_BCFL01000020.1 GCF_002217755.1 Streptomyces hyaluromycini
CTGACGTCACGTGCAGGGGCTCTCACCCAGCGGGTGAGAGCCCCTTTCGCCGGGACACCGCGAACGTGGTACTCCACGTCCTCAGCTTCGGGAGAGCCATGGAACGTCTGGACCGCCGCCACTTCCTGACAGGCGCCATCGCCGTCAGCGTGTATGCCGCCCCCGGCAGCCGACGGCTCGGAGCCAGCGCCGCCGCCGGTGTCGCCCGACCCGGGGGGCGAGTCGGCCGCGCCGAGCCGGCCGAGCTGTGGCGGGCCGCCGACGAAGCACAGCGATGGGACTCCAAGTTCGGCGGCGGATCTCCTCGTTCCTCCGCCGTCACCCGCTGCCTCACTACCGGGTCGCCCCGCTCCTCCACGGCAGCTACAGCGACGACGTCAGGCGCGGGCTGTTCTCCGTGACGGCCGAGCTCGCGCGCGTCGCCGGCTGGAGCGCTGTGGACACCTGCCAGCACGACCTGAGCGGCCCTGGCGGCCTCCGAGCATCGTCTGGAGCGCGCCGACAACGCTGCGGAGGAACGGCGCCCTCGATGAGCGGACGTACGACGAGCGAGTGCCTTTCCTCGCTCATGCTGTGCCCTCATAGACACCTCAGGGGTTTCAGCCGTCAAGGGGCACAGGGACGTGGTGCGCGGTGGTCGAACAAGCCAGTGGTCAGACGCTGGCGAAGGCGGACAGGAGTGTGTCTGTGCGGAGCCGAAGCTCAGGTGTCTCAGCTCCTGTGACGCTGACGGACACTTCCTGACCGCCGACGGCTTGAGCGAGGGCGACCTTCAAGGTCGCGTTCGTGCCGACCAGGGGATACGAGTACCGGCTGCCGGGTGCTTCGTCGTCGGTGTCCTGGACGCCGGCTTCGATGGTCTCCCAGTCGGTTTCGTCCAAGGCGTATCCGGCGTAGCGGGACAGCAACTCGAGGAAGGCACGCAGGTTGCGGCCCCAGATCCATCCGGTGATCGGCTCGGTCATGCGTCTCCCGTCTCTGCGAGGTGGACAGCATGGCAGACGTGGTCTGCCGTCAGGCTACGGGCGTCGGGGCCACGTGCCGCAGCGGCCGCTCAGAGGTGGCGGTCCAGGAACTTCCGTACCTCGGCGATGGTCACATGCCCCGTGCCGTGCGCCACCGCCTCTCCCTCTTTCAGCAGGACGTAGGACGGGGCTCCGGTGATCCCGTATCGCTCGGTTGCGGCCGGACAACGCGTGATGTCGGCGCGGACGACCGTAAGGCGGCCCGTGTAGTCGTCGGCGATGCCACCCACGACGAGGTCCATAACCCGGCAGGGCTCGATTGCCTTGGGCCATGTCCCGGTGAAGTATGCGAGGACCGGAACTCCGCTCATCCCAAGGATGAAATTGAACTCCGCGTCCTCACGGGGTCGGTGAACCCGCTTCGTCATGGAAGCTCCTGACCTCGCGTTCCGTCATTCCATCCCCATCATCCCTCGCGCGGTGTGCCAGGCCGGCCCGGTTGGTCGTCCGGTTGACCTGTCGGAAGGGAGGCACGGGGCCGTCGCAGAATCACGGTGGTCCCCGGCGGGAGCGGCCCGGCTCCCCGCCCCTGGTGACCCGGCCTGGCCGCCCCGCCGGTCACCCAGCTGCAGCCCGCCGCGCGCCCGTGAGGCAGCTCGTGCCAGGACGGCGCCCTCCACGACGGCATGAAGGCCGTTTTCCAGGGCGTAGCGGCCCAGATCATCGACCAGATGCTCGATGGGCGCGTTGACGAGCGGGCCGGTGCGCATCGTCCACCGGATCCAGTCGAGCCGTATCTGTCACCGCGATTCTCAGGGACGGCGCCCCCGACGGGCTTCCCGAGGTCTTGTCTGGTCTTCACGTCACCCCCCGGTCTCAGCTGGCTCATACCGCTGTTCCCGGGCCGCATGAGCCGGCTGATGGCACCGAGAACGAGGCACGGTTCCTGGACCGCTCGCGGACGCGGTCGTGGACTGTCGAAGTACGTGTCAGCTGACCGGAAGACCGACCGCCAGCGTCAGTTCAAGGACCCGGTGTGGCGATGCGAGATCCGGAAACAGCTCCCGCAGCTGCGACATCCGGTACCGGACTGTCTGGGGATGGACGAACAACGCCGCCGCCACCTCGTCCCGCCTGCCCTGGTGCAGCAGCCACGCCCGCAACGTCTCCTCCAGCCGCCGTGCGGTGGCGACAGGCAGGGTCCGCAACGGTGCGAGGGCTCGGGCACGCAGGTCTGCGTACGCGTCCATGTCGGCGCTCAGCACCAGTTCGGGCAGGTGGTCCTCGGTGTCGTGAATATCGGAGGAGAGGGAGCGTGCGCGTGCGGCTCGTGCGTACGAGGCGGACGCACGAGCCCATGGCCGGGCCGGGCCGACCACGGCGGTGCGGTCGGTCAGCTGCCGCAAGAGATGTGATCGGTCGGCATCGGGGACGAGCAGCACACCGGTGGCGTCCGGCAGATCGTCGAGGACGAGGGTGCTCGGGTCGAGCGTGCGGTAGGCAGGCCGGGCCTGGGCGGCGGGCAGCAGGACCGCGGTCAGCGAAACCGGAGGCTGCCACCCGGCCCGTTGGACAGAGGCCTGCAGCACGTCCGGGCTCGCGCCGGCGAGGAGGTCGCGGGCCAGGTGTTCCAGGTGGCGCTCGTGGGCCCTGCCCCGGGCGGCCAGTTCGTCGGCGTGGCCCGCGGCGCTCGCGGCGGAGAGCTCGTCGATGTAGGCGAAGGTCAGCTCGGCGAACTTGGCGACCTCGGCGGCGGGCAGACCTGCGGGTACGGCACCCGCTGCGAGGCATCGCCAGGCCACGCGGGCGCCGACGCGGTAGGCGCTGAGCAAGGCGTCCATCGAACGGCGGTCCCGGACCTCGCCGCGGCCCAGCTCGTAGGCTGCGTCACCGGCGTCGCCACCTGCGGCGTTCCCGCTCGCGAGGTCCAGGTAGTGCCCCAGGGCGGTGCGGACGGCTCGGCGGATGGTGCTGCCCATGCGGCCCGAAAGGGCGTTGGCGTAGGGAGGGACCTCGTCGATGATCGCCTGGACGACCTCGTCGGCGGTGGTCTTCAGCACGGCCCGAAGCGCGGTGACCGTCGTCTCGTCCAGGGCCAGTTCGCTGGCCCTCCGGATTGCATGGCTCACGTTTTTGTTTCCTGCGAACAATTCAGTCGACCAGATTTACATCCTGCGGTCAGGACTTTACGCCTTGAGGCGCAGCAAGCTGGGGTCATGACGAGTGCAGCCCTCCGCAGCAGGGCGTGGAAACTGCTGGAGATGGTCACGACGCCGCTGCTGCCGTCGGACTACCTCGACCTGGTCAGCCCGCTGCGTGCGGGCGCCGACCTGCGGGGGCGCATCGAGGCCGTGCACCCCGAGACGGGTGACGCCGCGACCATCGTGATCAGGCCGGGACGGGACTGGCGCGGCCACACGGCCGGTCAGTACGTGCGGATCGGGGTCGATGTCGACGGGGTGCGCCTGTGGCGTGCGTACTCACTCACTTCACCGGCAAAGCGCCAGGACGGCCGCTTCACGATCACCGTGAAGGCGATCCCGGACGGCAAGGTCAGCAACCACCTGGTCCGCAGGGCGAAACCGGGCACGCTGGTCCAGCTCGACCAGGCGGCCGGTGACTTCGTGCTGCCGCAGGCCAAGCCCGCCAAGGTGCTCTACCTGACGGCCGGCAGCGGCATCACGCCTGTGATGGGCATGCTGCGCGACACCGAGTTCGACGACGTCGTCATGGTCCACTGCGCGCCACAGCCGCAAGATGTGATCTTCCGCAACGAACTGCACGACCTGGTCGCGGACAAGAGGCTGCGGCTCACCGAGGTGCACACCGACACAGACGGCATGCTCGACATCGCCCGTCTCGACGAACTCGTGCCCGACTGGGCCGAGCGCGAGACCTGGGCCTGCGGGCCCGCGGGCCTGCTCGACGCCGCCGAAGAGCACTGGACCGAGCACGGCGTCCAAGAGCGCCTGCACACCGAACGCTTCCGCGCCAGCATCGTCGTCGCCGGCGACGGCGGCGAGGTCACGTTCAGCGCCAGCGGCAAGACCGTCGACGCGGATGGCGCCACGCCGTTGCTGGACATCGGCGAGGAGGCCGGCGTGCTCATGCCCTCCGGGTGCCGCATGGGCATCTGCTTCGGCTGCGTCACGCCGCTCAAGGCGGGCGCCGTCCGCGACCTGCGCACCGGCGAGATCACCGAGGCCGAACCGGGCATCCTCATCCAGACCTGCGTGTCCGCCGCGGCGGGCCCCTGCGACATCGAACGGTAGGAGCACCGTGACCGCCATCGACCCCACCGCCCACCTGACCGCGGATCAGATCGAGGAGCTCGGCCGCGAGCTGGACGCGATCCGCGACGAGGTGATCGCCGGCCGCGGCGAGAAGGACGCCGCCTACATCCGCAAGGTCATCTCGGCGCAGCGCAAGCTCGAACTGGCCAGCCGGGGCGTGCTGCTGTTCTCGTTCTTCCCGCCCGCGTGGCTGCTCGGCACCGCCGGTCTGTCGGTGGCGAAGATCATGGACAACATGGAGATCGGCCACAACATCCTCCACGGCCAGTGGGACTGGATGCGGGACCCGAAGATCCACTCCACCACCTGGGAGTGGGATCACGTCTCGCCGTCCGAGCAGTGGAAGCACTCGCACAACGAGCTGCACCACACGTACACCAACGTGATCGGCAAGGACAACGACCTCGGCTACGGCATCATGCGCGTCGACGAGGACCAGAAGTGGCACCCGTTCCACCTCGGCCAGCCGCTGTGGAACTTCATCAACGCCTGCTTCTTCGAGTACGGCATCGCAGCGTACGACCTGGAGCTCGGCAAGAACCTGCACAAGCGCCGCCGCAAGAACCCGGAGTTCCGCGCGCGGGCCAAGGCCGTGAGCCGCAAGATCCGCAAGCAGGTGCTCAAGGACTACGTGATCCACCCGCTGCTGTCGGGCCCGTCGTTCCTCACCACGCTCGCCGCCACGTTCACCGCGAACCTGGTCCGCAACATCTGGTCCCACTCGGTGATCATGTGCGGGCACTTCCCCGAGGGCGTGCAGGTCTTCGAGCGCCGGTCGATCAAGGGCGAGACGCGCGGCCAGTGGTACCTGCGCCAGATGATGGGCTCGGCGAACATCAGCGGCAGCAGGGCCATGCACTTCATGACCGGCAACCTGTCGCACCAGATCGAGCACCACTTGTTCCCGGACCTGCCGAGCAACCGGTACGCCGAGGTCGCGGTGAAGGTGCGCGCGCTGTTCGAAAAGTACGAGCTGGAGTACGTCACCGGGCCGCTGCCCAAGCAGGTGTTCTCCGCGTGGCACAAGGTCTTCCGGCTCTCGCTGCCGAACAAGAAGCCCAAGGTCAAGACGCCGGACCGCGAGCAGGAACTCGTCGCGGCCTGATTCCCGGCATTGGTTCAGACCTTTCGGCCGTACCGGCGGCACCACCGGGTTCGGTGAGATCCGTTGCGGACGGTAGGCGGCCGCGACATCAGACCGTACGACACGGGATCCGGGCCGCCCGGTGTCCGGCTGCGCTGCCTGGCCGTGCGCCAAGAGCTCAGCACACAGCCCCCGGCGAGGTGTTGTAGTGCGCTGACCCGCCGTGGTCGGGCCGGTAGTCGGGTGCGTACGCGCACTCGTACGCCGACGGGCGGGCTGGGTGGAAGGCATGGGCTGTCACGTGGACTCTGCCGGATGGGATTGCGCAGCCGTACGTCGAAGACCAGCATGCTCATTGGCGTCTCACCGTCTCACGGGTGACGAACGAGGTTGAGGGTCATGCTGTGTCAGGGTCGGGGCCGATGGCACCTACTGAGCGAAGCGAACGCCCGAGGTCTCCGGTGAGGATGCGGGGGTGTCGCCACCACCACAGGTCGGGGCCGGGGCAGGTTGTGGACCTGGTCGAGTGCTTGGCCGTCGTCGTCGATGGTCGCGGCCTTGTACCGGTCGTCCAGAGCTTTGATCTGCGGGGTCCAGAGCTGGACGATGTGTTCGTCCAGCAGGAGCCATGCCTCGTGCAGCCAGTTTCGGCAGTAGAGGTCGTCGGTGTACTCGTAGATGTCGTCGCCGTAACCGCGGTCGATGACGCTCACCAGGGCGGCCCACGCGTTCACCCTTTCAGTGACCGTGAATGACGTCCGACAGCCGTGCTGGTGCAACAGCTCTCCCACCTCGGTTTCGGTAGCCACGGGCAGGAGGCTGTCACGCCGAATCCGTCCGGGCGACCGAGATATGTCCCGCCAGAGGCTGCGGCCCCTGGAGCATGATCAAGGTGAGACGATCTCGCCGTGGCTGGTGTGATCACGGCATCGGAACTCTCCTGGATAGCCCCGAATCGACGTGCGCATCGTGCGGAGCGGCGAACTGGAGATCGTCCCGCTGAAGTTCTACCTCGACGGCTTCCCCACCTCCGCGCGCGGCCGGCGCCGCGCGATCCGTGAATCGTTCGACCGGGCGGCGCGGCGCTGCCCGAGATCCAGATCGTGGACCGCGCGCAGCTCGACGCGTATCTCGCTGCGTTCCCGGACATCGTGGAGTACTGGCAGCGAGACCATCTCCTCGAATCCGCCAAAATCCTCAACCAGGAGACCGCGCTCCTCACCGGCGGGGCCCAGGACCTGCAGACTCGGTTGCAGGCGCTCGGGGAGCGGGCCGACTCGCTGGATCCCCACTGGGGCATCGACTTCGCGTGGACCGGGAACACGGTCTGGCGCACTCTGCGGGCCAAGCACCCGCAGTCTCCCGAGATCAGCCCGGTCAGCCTCCACCTGGCTCTGCATCCCCAGGCCGCGCAACGTGACGACTGGGAGCGGCTGCTCGGAACGGCACCGCGGAGACGGTGAGGCTGTCCGCCGACGAGGTACAGGAACTGCGGGTCGAAGGCCCGCCATGGCTCAGCCAGGAGCACCAGCAGGTCGCCGTGGAAATCCGGCCGCTTGCCCATCTGCCGGAGTCGGAACACGAGGTCGACCTCGTCCCCACCGACGAAGAAGGACATCCGGTGTCCTCGTTCGTGGCAGCGCTGAAGGCGGCCGGCGAAGGCTCCCGAGGGCGCTCCGTCGAGGTACACGTCGACCGCGGCCTGGCGCTGCGACTCCTGCTCCCGCACGACGACACACAGCCCGCGAACCTGCTCTGCACCTTCCAGTCGGACGGACTGACCGCCGCCGACCCCCTCCGCCAGCTCGAACTGCGCCGGCTGCTGTCCGGGCCCGGGTATCTCGCCGTGGAGGTCGACGGTCACCCCGTGATCTCCGGCCGCCTTCCAAAAGCGCCCGACGATGACCCCGCCCAGCTGGCCGACTTCGACGCCTTAGCCTCCTACATCGAAGACCTCGACATCGGCCAACGTCACACCCGCCAGTACTTCCCCGTCGACCTGGACATCCCTACCGCAGCTTCACCGTCACGCTCAACGGCTCCGACGATCCCGTCCTGCGCAGCACCCTCAGCGGGACCGGCTGCCTGAAGGTCGGCTCCGACCGCTCGGCCATCCCCGTCGGACGACGCACCCTCAACCTCGGCCCCATCGAGGCGTACCACCCGCAGATGACCGCCGAAAACGGCCCCGCAGCCCCCGCCGCCCGCGACACCGGACGCACGAAAGGGCTCCAGGTCACCTACGCGGTTCCCGACGGCCGGCACCTGCGCGCCTTCCTCGCCGCGACCACACCACCCGACCGCCCCCTCGCCCCCGTACCCCTCGGATTGCCCGGAGCCCTCGACCTCCCCTGACGACCCACCCGCAGAGTCCCGGGAACTGCCGTCAAGTCTGCCGCGCGGAGGTCAGGAAATCTGCTCGTCGCGGACACCGACGCAACCGGCACGGCACCCGCGGACCACTTCCGCCAGCGCCCAGACCACGGCCCGCACCTGCTCCCGATCCTCGCCCTGGCCGACGACTTCCAGCGTCTCGGCCGCCGCCAGACGCACGGAAAGCGGCAGATCGTCGAAGGCGGCACACTGGTACGCGACCGTGCGACGGGACTCCCGCTCCGCAGCGCTGACCCCGCCGGCAGCCAGGGGGAAGACTGCCGCCTCGTACAGCATGATCCCCGCAGAACCGCATCCGCTGATGCCTCCGCCCTGCCGTCGTCCACGACCTGCTTCAGGAAGTCCTGGGTCTGCTGGCGGCACATCGAAATCGTGACTCTCGCGCCCAGGCACACCACGGTCATGCCCGCGAGCATCCCGGCGCCCGCACCCAGCCAGCCAGCCAGCCGCCCAGCCGAAGCCCGGCATATCCCCCGGCCGATCCCGCGCACATGATCAACAGCGTCAACGCCGCAAACAGACGGGCGCGGAGCGGGACTCTCATACCCACGAGTATGCCCACCCAGGGAGTGCCACGGGCCATCGGTGCCGCACAGTGGCAGACCCGAGGGACGGCCCGACGGCATAAATCCCTGCCGGCGCCGCGCGGATGCCGTACGGTAAAGACACCGACGCGGGGTGGAGCAGCTCGGTAGCTCGCTGGGCTCATAACCCAGAGGTCGCGTGGTTCAAATCCCGCCCCCGCTACCAACATCCGGCCCCCGGCGACATTTCGTCGCCGGGGGCCGGAGTCGTTCGGCAGCAGGGCTCCAGGTCGTACGCCGTCGCCAGACGTATCCGGGTGCCTTCGCACGTCAACGGCGCCGGCGTTGACCAGCGCCAAGATGCCCCACCGGGCGGTAGGCAGCGAGGTCGGCGTCAGGAACGAGGGGCGGGCCTGCCGGTGAGTGTGCGCGGCAGCGAGGTGCAGCGAGAGATCACGGCTTCAGCGCCACGGCTCCCAACTGGGGTACGACCGTGGGCTCTTCGCCGGGCTCCGGCCGCCACAGCGAGCAGGACACGAGCCCGGGCTCCAGGAGCGTGAGCCCGTCGAAGTACTGGGCGACCTCCTCGCTGCTGCGGGCGGTGACCGGCGGTTTGGCGTTGGCGTTCCAGAACTCCATCGCCTCAAGCTGGAGGTCGCCGCCGAGTTCGGGCTCCATGGTGGGATGGGTCAGTACGAGGAAGCTGCCGGGGGACAGCGCCTCCACGAGCCGACGCGCGATGGCCCGCGCCTCGTCACCGTCAAGGACGAAGTTGAGGATGCCGAGCAGCATGAGTGCGGTGGGCTTGGTGAAGTCGAGTGTCCGTCCGGAGATGCGCAGAATGGTGTCCGGGTCGTGCACATCGGCGTCGATGTAGTCGGTGGCGCCTTCCGGGGCACTGGTCAGCAGGGCGCGGGCGTGCGCGAGCACGATGGGGTCATTGTCGACGTACACGATCCGCGACTCGGGGGCGATCCGCTGGGCGATCTCGTGGGTGTTCTCCAAGGCCGGCAGGCCGGTGCCGATGTCGAGGAACTGACGGATGCCGTGCTCCTCTGCCAGACAGCGCACGGCGCGGCCAAGGAACTCCCGGTCGGCGCGCGCGATGTCGCGGATGACGGGGATCATTCCGGCAACGTGATCGCCTACCTGCTGGTCGACCTTGTAGTTGTCCTTGCCGCCCTGCCAGTAGTTCCACACGCGAGCGTTGTGCGCCGTCCCAGTGTCGAGTCGCTGGACTGCGGCGGTGGCGCTCTGGTTCTCGCTCACGTCTTCCTCTCCTCGCACGCCCAAGGACCGCGTGAAATAGGGCACTTGCGGTCACGGCTGCGCTATGGCACATCGGTGGGCGTCATTCTGCCGTACACCGCCATCGTCGTGTCCCGGAACAGGTGGGCCGGAGGAGACTTGGGTCTACGGCGCTCTGCTTGCGGCTGTCGCCGCTTGGGTCGGTCTGCCCCTGCCGGATGATGAGATCCACCCGGCGTCCTCGTGATCCGCTCCCGGCCGGCCAGCTGATGCGGAACTCGGCTCACCCTGGGGAAGGTCGTGCACCCTTCCGGGGGGAGCGGGCCCGCGAGCCAGTAGTCAACGGCGGCCCGGGTACCGAAGGCTGAGCCGCCCGGCGGCGAGCCCTCGTGGAGTGGCCGGACTGGCCGGCCTAGGCGACCTCGTCGCCACCTGCGCCTCACCGCTCTCCCGCAACCGCGCCTTCGGCACCCGCCTCGGTACGGGATCGACCGCCGAAGATGCGGCCGCTGCCACCCGGCAGACCACCGAAGGCGTCAAAAGCACAGCAGCGATCCTCGCCCTGGCCCACGCCCACGGTGTCGAGATGCCGATCACCGGGGGGCCTCGGAGTTGCCCGGCTTGGTGCTCCGGGCGGATGCGCGCTGGTCGGTCTCCAGTGTCGGACCCGTGTGCGAGCGTGTAGCGCGAAAGCATGTGACATGTTGAAGGGGGATCGGTGGCAGCAGTGAGTGACGGCTGGGCTGGGATGGGCTGGAACTGGACGGATGTCGACGACGTTCGCCGGCGTCTCAATGAAGGCGCCGATCCAGAAAGATGGAGCGGCGGTCGGCCGCTGCATCGCGCGGCCGTGTTCGGGTCCCCGCAGGTCGTCGCCGAGCTGGCCGACCGAGTTGTGGATGTGGACGCGCTGGAGAACGGGATGACGGCGCTGTGGGAGGCCGTTGTGTCCAGGAAGCCGGACAACGCACGGGCGCTCGCCGCCGCCGGGGCTGATCCCTGGCGGCTGTCGATCGGCGGCTGGTCACCGGGGCGGCTGAGCCTGGCTGGACCGACGCCGGATCTGTTCCCGGTACCGGAGGGGGTATGTCTGACCGGCACGGAGCGTGCGGCAGCGGAGGAGGCCAAACGGCTCACCACGGCACTGGGCACATTCCACTACGACGGTACGGGGCTGGCCTGCGTGGCCGGCATCGACGCGGCCGAGGCGGTGCGCCGGCTGGAGGCGGCGCCGGTGGCGGACGGAATCATCGATGAGCTGCTGGAGGACCCGTACGAGTACGACATGGACGAGAGCTTGCAGATCATCGGCGTGACGTCCGTGCCGGGCGGCTGTGTCGTGACACAGCCCTGGGGATATGCGCCGCAGATGCCCGGCGTGCTGACCCGGTTGTCCGCCGGCACGGTCTGCTACGGCCTGTACGCCAATCCCAAGAGCGGCAACCAAGGCGGCATCGCCCGGCACGGAAGCATCGAGGGCTGGGACCTGCACCCGGGCGGAGGACCGTACGAGAACGACACCTCCGAGGAAGCGCTGACTTCGTACCTCTACCAGTACAACGCCGTGGCCTACTCCTGCGCCGTTACAGGACTGCGCCCGGCCGACCGGCGCGCCGTGGTCGGACCTCCCGATATGTGGGTTGAACTGCCCTGCCGCGACTACTGGAGTCACTGACTCACACAGACCATCGCCGCCGTGCTGACGCGCCTCAACCACGCGACGGCACGGACGCACCTGAGCGAGCACCGCGTCTCGCGAGCCGGGGGTGGAACGGTGCAGCTCGGGTTCCGGTGATACGGAGGATTCGTTTCACCGGTGAACTTCCCTCCGCCATGGGGGTGACATCGCTCCGCCACACCAGCGTGGGTGCGTAGCGGGCGCTACCTCTCTGGATCAGCAACTCCGCCGATCGAGAGAGGCCACCGCATGCGCAGGATCAGCGCCAAGCTCGCCCGGGTGACCGCGACCGCGCAGCGGCGCGGTACCTGGGGGAATACTCACCGGATCCGGACGCCAACGCGGTGGCCGAGGATCCGGCCAAGGTGAGCCAGGAGCATATCGACCGGTCGCCGATGGAGAGGGTGCGGCAGCCGGAGCTGCCGCAGAAGCTGGTCCCGGTGATCCGTGACGAGGAGACCTCTAAGGTGTTGGGCACACCTGCAGGGGCGGGGAGTTCGCTCAGCTGCGGGACGAGGCGATCATCCGGCTGTACTGCAATACGGGGGCGCGGCACACGAGGCGTTTCCCTATCTGGATCTGCGGAACAACATCCACGCGCAGCTGGTCCACCAGATCGACGAACAGCCGTCGAAGTGGGCACCCGTGTCGTTCGTCGACATCGTGTACCGCAAGCACCGGCCGGACAACCCGTTCCCCGGACTGGACGACCTGATCGCCGCCCCGGTACGCCCGGACTGACGACATCTCGCGACGGCTGCGGTCGCGGATACCGTGGCCGTCTACCGGCGGGCAGCTGTGACGAAGAAGGCGCAGAGCCGGGCACCCCGTGCGCCTGGCTCCGCGCCTGTGTTCACCCGGCATCACGTCCCGGGCCTTTGAGAGTTGGCATCCCGCTTCAAGGAGAGCCAGGGCGGTCGCAATGCGGGGACCGATGTCGTCGGAAGCAGCGCCGAGTTCTTCGGCGAAGGCTTGCACGGCTGCATCGAGGGTGGCGGTCATGCGGCAGGCGCGCAGTTCGCGGTTGGCCCCGAACACGCGGTGTTCGAACCTGTCTTGTTTGGAGCGGAAGTACAGGGGGACCGCGCGGGGTGCGGCCTCGGCCGTTGCCGCGATGTCGGCGACCATGGAGGCGTGGCGGCCGCGTTCGCTTCGCCCGCCGCCCGCACCGAGGCGGAGGCCGACTTCCTCAAGGTGCGCCGTCTGGGCCTCGATGCCTACCCGAGACTGCTGCTGCACACCGCCCACAGCACCGACCGCCTGGGCGGCCCAGTGGCCTCGGCCGACGCGCTCACCCACGCCCTGGACCAGCACCTGACCACCACCGATGCCTGAAGCCCCCCGCACTCTGTGAACGAAAGCACCCCATGTCCGCCCTGACCCAGAACGTCCACGCCGCCGGTGACACCAGTCTGAACAAGTCGTCCGTCCTGATCGCGGGCGAGCGCGAAGCACTCCTGGTCGACGGCCAGTTCACGCTCGCCGAGCAGCACCGGGCCCTGGGAGAAATCATCGACAGCGGCAAGGAGCTGACCACCGTCGTGGTCACCGCCGGCGACTCGGATTACTGTCCGAAAGAAGCGCTGTTCGAGCGGTGTCCCGATCTGGGCCTGCTGGTGTTTCTGGACCCGGGCACCCGGGTCGCCATCGGCGTGATGGCCCGGGGTTGACCGTGTCCACGATTGCTTGTGTACCTGCGCGGCGGACTACTGGTACCACCGCCTCGGTGGCGATGGCCGCGGAGTTCACCCTTACGGGCGGTGTCCTGTTCGTCGTGGTGACCACTGTCCGCTGGGTGACGGCATCACCACTCAGCCGGGCCCTGCCAAAACCGCATCTTCAGCTTGCGGTCGTGGCGGTGATCGTCGGCGCGGCGCTCGCGGGGGCGCTGTCCTCTCCATGGGGCCGTTATTCCGGCGGACATCTCAACCCGGCGGTGACCTTCGGTCTGTGGCTGACCGGCGCCTTCCCCGGCCGCCGGGCTCCGGGATCCTTCGCTGCACAGCTCACCGGTTCCGTGGCGGGAACCGGCCTGGCCCTCCTCGTGTGGGGCCCGGTCCTCGACGACCGGATGGCCTACGCCGCGGTTGAACCCGCTCCTTCCTGCTCGCCGGGCCTTGCTGTTCACCGTCGAAGCCGTGTCCACCGGCGCCGTCCTCACCGTCACCCTGCTGCTGATGTCCCGTCGCAGGTGGACACGCTGGATCCCGCTGGCCCGCCCCGCCGCCACCACTGTGGTCATGATCGCCCTCGGCACCCTCACTGGCGGGTCCGCCAATCCCGCCCGCCAGTTCGGCCCTGCTCTGTGGGCCCACCGGCCGGGTGACTGGTCACACCTGTGGCTCTATCTGCCGGCGCCCCTTGCAGGCGCGGCCCTCACCGGCGGGGTCGCCCGGTACCAGGCATATCGCCTGTCCATCCCCCGAAGAGCGGTGGCGGACGGTCGCGCGCAAGGCGATCGGAGACTGGCCGATGCGCTGATGGAAGAACGTGCTGAAGTTGGTCGCGCTGGTGAAGCCGAACTGCGCCGCGATACGGGAGGCCGGCAGGTCGCCGTGCGCCAGGAGGGTCTGGCTTCCAGGACGACCCGCCGGTCGATGATTTTTCCGCCCCGGCCCTCGAGAGGGCATGGGATGAGCAACCCATGGCCGGGGCGTCGTCCTCCAGGCAGCAGGCGCGGGTGAAGTCATAGACGACGCTCTCTGAAAAGGGCTCTCATCACTACCGGGTCGAGCAGCGCCGCGGCGGTGTCGGGCGCTGTGATCGGATGCTTCGGACCGGAGTGTCGGCAGTCGTCGGTGTGGATGCGGGCTGGCTCGGGCCCGGTTGCCGTGGGCTGCCGCTCCACGACAAAGCCGGTCGCCTTCCGCCCGCGCCGACCCGCAGCGAAGGCAAGGCAGGACTGCCGAGTCTGCTGGCGTCTGGGCAGGCTGAGCCGCTGCGGGGTCTTCGGCGTAAGCGAGTGCCCTGGAGACGGCATCGCGCTGCTGCAAGGCTCTCTTTGAGAAACGACACCGATGAATGCGATGTGCGTGAGCTGTTGGACTCGGAAATCGAGCCAGGGCACAGTAGGCACGTTCGCCCCCCGAACGGTATGAAACCTACTGTCACCTGCGGAGACCCCCATGAACCACGTCGCGGACCCCGAGCGGTACTACGGCACGATGCGCTACCGGCGCACCGGGCGCTCGGGCCTCGACCTGCCCGTCCTGTCCCTGGGCTACTGGCACAACTTCGGTGACGACCGGTCGTTCGAGAGCCAGCGGGACATCGCGCTGCGCGCCTTCGATCTCGGAATCACCCACCACGACCTGGCCAACAACTACGGCCCGCCCTACGGCTCCGCGGAGATCAACTTCGGGCGGCTGCTGAAGCAGGACCTCGCGCCGTACCGGGACGAGCTGGTCGTCTCCACGAAGGCCGGCTGGGACATGTGGCCCGGCCCCTACGGCCAGGGCGGTGGCTCCCGCAAGTACCTACTCGCCTCCCTCGACCAGTCCCTGCGGCGCACGGGCCTCGACTACGTCGACATCTTCTACTCCCACCGCCTCGACGCCGGCACGCCCCTGGAGGAGACGATGGGCGCGCTGGACACCGCCGTCCGCCAGGGCAAGGCTCTGTATGTCGGAATCTCCTCCTACGACGCCGAGCGCACCCGGCAGGCCGCCGCGATCCTGCGGGAACTGGGCACGCCCCTGCTCATCCACCAGCCGTCGTACAGCATGGTGAACCGCTGGATCGAGACCGACGGGCTGCTTGACGCGGCGCAGGAGGAGGGTTTCGGCGTCATCGGGTTCACGGCGCTCGCGCAGGGCCTGCTCACCGGGCGCTATCTCGACGGCATCCCGGAGGACTCGCGGGCCGCGGCCGGCACGTCGTTCGACGCGGACTGGCTGTCGGACGACATGGTGAACAGGCTCCGCGCGCTCAACACCATCGCCCAGCGCCGTGGGCAGACCCTCGCGCAGATGGCGCTCGCCTGGGCACTGCGTGACCGACGGGTCACCTCGCTGGTCATCGGCGCGTCGCGTACCGAACAGCTCGAGCAGAACGTCGCCGCGCTGGAGAACCTGGAGTTCACCGCGGAGGAGCTGGCCGAAATCGATACGTACGCTGTCGACAGCGGCGTCGACCTGTGGCACGACGCCCGGACCGGAAAGATGGACTGAGGCCGTACTTGTGTCGGCCGGCGCGGCCTTGGGTCCGGCTGCCGGCAGCCGGCCGCCGGAGCCAGCGCGCTTTCCAGGAGGGCAGGGGAGGTGGGGCTGCTCCGGTCTTTCCGGTGGCGGTGCCGGGCCTCGCCGGCGCGCGGTCAGGCGAAGGCGAGCGAGCGGAACGTGTTGCGGACGGGGACGAGGGATCCGTAGTCCCTCGTGTAGTAGCGCGTGTTGGTGAGCAGGAGCGCCCAGCGGCCCTGTTTGGGGGACAGCCATGCGCCTGCTGCGCCGGAGGCGTAGTGCTCCCAGATGTCGTCGGTCCCGGGGACCGTTCCCGGGGCCGGGCGCCAGAACAGTCCGCCGGCGGGGGCGAGTTCGCCGGTCTGGGGCCGCAGCGACTCCTTGGTCCAGGCGGTGCCGAAGCCCGGTCGGCTGCCGTCGCGTCCCGGCTGGAGCAGGTGGCGGAGGAAGGCCGCGAGGTCGGGGAGGACGGAGAACACACCCGAGGTGCCGCGGACTTCGCCGAGCAGGCGCGCCGGAAGTCCGTGGGCGGTGCCCCTCAGGCGAGCCCCGGTGATGTCGTCGAGTTCGGTCGGCGCGCACCGGGCGGTCGCTTCGCCGGGCAAGGGGCCGTAGCGGGTGCGTGTCATGCCCAGGGGCTGCCACACTCCGGTGGCCGCGAGGACGTCGAGGCTCTGGCCTGAGAGTTCCTCGGCGAGGTAGCCGAGGACGAGGGCGGCGCGGTCGGAGTACTCCACGGCCGCACCGGGCGGGCGGCGCAGGGCCTCGTGGAGGACGCCTTCGCGCATGTCCTGGGGGTCGGTGCCGTACCGGTTCAACAGGTCGGTCCCGAGCGGGACGCCCGCCGTATGGGTGAGCAGATGGCGTGTGCTGACCCGGCCAAGCGGGTGGTCGCGCACCTCGGACCAGAAGTCACCCAGCTGGGCGTCGAGGTGCAGCTCGCCGGCTTCGACCAGGGATCCGATGGACGACCACACCGCGAGGATCTCCGTGAGGCCTTCGACGTCGAAGACCGTGTCGTGCCGCATCGGTTCGTCGGGCTGGTCGGGATCCAGGACCCCCTGGGTGCCGAAGGCCATGTTTCCGGAGCGGTCGCCGACGGCCCAGACGGCGCCCGGGTAGACCTTGTCGCGGGCACCTTCGCCGACGCAATCACGGATGCGGTCGATGTCGAGGTCGAGGGCCATGGTCTCCCGATCTGTCCTGGGCCGTGCGGTCTCCCGTAGCTCAGCGTAGTGAGGCGGGCTGGGAGGTCCTGGCTGCGCCACGGCGAGCCGGCCGCACTGTGCGCCGAGGTTGCGCGCCTGCCGCCGGCCGGCGAACGGGCACCGCCCGCCGGCCGGCGAACGGGCACCGCCCACCGGTCGGCGAGCGGGCACCGCCCGCCGACCGGCTGAGGCCGCGCCGCCAACCGGCGGGTTCTGCGTGCCGGCCGCCCGGGGGCCTGCTCCCGCAGGGGTAGGCATCGAGCCGGGCATGCGACGAGCGGAGCGCACATGATCCGGGTACTGGTGGTCGACGACGAAGCTTTGATCCGTACGGGTTTCACACACATCCTCGAAGCGGCGGACGACATCGAAGTCGTCGCGGCGGTACCCGGCGGCCAGGCCGTGCAGACGGTACGGGAACTGTGCCCCGACGTCGTCCTGCTCGACATTCGGATGCCGGACGTGGACGGGCTGACGGTCCTGGCCGAAGTCCGCCGCATGCCGAAGCCCCCGGTGGTCGCCATGCTCACCACGTTCGACACCGACGAGTACGTGACGACCGCCCTGCGTTCGGGCGCCGCGGGATTCCTGCTCAAGGACACCGATCCCGAGCAGCTTCCCTACCTGGTGCGTACCCTGGCCGAGGAAGGGACCGTACTGTCGTCCAAGGTCACCCGACTGGTGGTGGGCGGCTACCTCGACAACAACGTCCGCGAGCCCGCCGCCGTCCGTCTGACCGCTCGCCTCACCGAGCGCGAGCGGGCCGTGCTCGTCCTCATGGCCGAAGGACTCGCCAACAACGAGATCGGCGAACGGCTGCACCTGAGCACCGGCACCATCAAGGGGCATGTCACCAACGTGCTCGGCAAACTGCAGGTGAGCAGCCGTGTCCAGGCGGCTCTGATCGCCGAGCGCGCGGGCCTGCTCACCCACGCGCAGGACGAGGGCGTCCGATGAGCCGGCGACAGCCGCGGGCCGTGCTCACGGACATCGCTCTCGTCGGGATCGCGCTGGCGGACGCATGGGCTCACGTCGACATCGAGGACCGGCCGACCACTGCCTGCGCGCTGCTCGGTGCCCTCGCCCTGGCACTGCGTCACCGGCTGCCCCTGACGACCTTCGTCCTCACGCTCCCCACCGGACTGGTCACCGACGCGGTGGTCGCCCCCACGGCCGCGCTGTACACGCTGTCCTCCGTCAACCGCCACCGTTTCCTGCTGGGCGGCTGCGCGCTGCTCTACGCGATCATCGACTTCCTGCCCTGGCCGTGGTCGTCCCTCGACGCCACCGAGCTGTCGCAGACGAACAGCCTGTTCCACCTCAGCTACACACTGGCCACCGCTGCCGCTCCCGTTTTCCTGGGCCAGCTCGTCCAGGCCCGGCGCGAGCTCTCGCTGCGGCTCGCCGACATCTCCGAGGCCCGCAGGCAGGAACGGCTGCTGACCGCTCAGAGCGTGCTGGCCAAGGAGCGTGCCCAGCTTGCCCGGGAGATGCACGACGTGGTCTCCCACCAGGTCAGTCTCATCGCCGTACAGGCCGGAGCGCTCCAGGTGGGCGGCCGGGACGCCGAGACGAGACAGGCCGCGGCCACGATCCGCCGGCTGAGCGTGCAGACCCTGGAAGAGCTGCGGCACATGGTCGGCGTGCTGCGGGCCTCCGGCAGCAGGCCCACAGAGCTCACGCCGCAGCCCTCGCTCGCCGACCTGGAGCATCTGCTGGAGGCCGGCGGCATCGAAGCCAAGCTGGAGACCGATGTGCCCGAGGAGCTGCCGCCCACGGTGCAGCGGGCCGTCTACCGGACCGTCCAGGAAGCGCTGACCAATGTCCGCAAACACGCCCCCGGCGCCTCCGTGACCGTCCGTATCGGGCTCGGGGAGGGTGTTCTCCGCGCCACGGTCACCAACACCGCCCCCACCCGAAGCGCGCTCGCCCTGCCCAGCGCCCATCACGGCCTGGCGGGTCTGGCCCAGCGGGCGGAGCTCCTCGGCGGTACCGTCACGTCCGGCCCCACGGATCAGGGAGGCTACGAGCTCCGGCTCGAACTGCCCCATGAGCCGAACCGGTGAACGCGGCCGCCGAAACGCCCCGCGCGTTCGCCGCGCCTGGTTCCGGCCGGGTCGGGTCGCCGGGGTGGGCCGGCCGGTCGGCGGGGTGGTTTCGGACACCTGGCGGATGGTGCCGCAGGGGGCCTGCACCGACCGTGGAACACGTGAGGCACGACGTGCCGGCAGCTGTCCGCACCGTCCGAAGCCATTCCCGGCCAGGAAAGAGGTAGGTCCCATGCCGATCGACCTGACGCTCCTGTGCGCGCCCGGCGGTGACCCCACTCTGGATCCGCTCCTCGGCGACGCCCATCTGAGCGAGGACAACATGCACATGGCAGGCGCTGCGAGAGCAGTGCTCTCTCCCCGCGAGCCGGCCGTCCGGGCCCCTTCGATCCGCTGCTCGGAGACTGCTGACGCCATCGGTCTCGTGGCATCGTCCGAGCCCATGCTGCGCGATCTCAACGTGGGCAGGTGGTGCGGTCGCACGGTCGGCGAAGTCGCCGCGACCGACCCCGACGGGTTCACCGCCTGGCTCACGGATCCGGATGCCACGCCGCACGACGGAGAGTCCGTACGGCAGCTGTGCCGCCGGTCGGCGGACTGGCTGAGCAGCATGGCACCGCACACAGGCCACGCGGTGGCCATCACCGAAGCAGCCGTCATCCGGGCCGTGCTCATCGACGCGCTTGCCGTACCGGCACGAGCGTTCTGGCATCTCGCCGTGCCACCCCTGTGCGCCGTCTTCCTCACCAGGCGAAACGGCCGCTGGGACGTCCAGTTCGGCAGCATCCCACCCCAGGAGCCCCGGCACCGGCTCCTCTCCCGACGAGCGACGCCCGCGACGAGCAGGGCCTGACCAGCGCATTCGAGGTGAGGGGCAGGCCCGGCGCCTCGTGGAGGAGCAGGGCAAGTGACTGTTGCGGGTCTTGCCCTGCTGGGTCGATGACGATGTGCTCCCGGTTCCACGGTTCGTAGTCGCGGTTGAGAACCTGCTGCCAGTCGGGCAGTGGCAGCTCGGGGATGTCGATCGATCGCGTGGTCACGCGGTCTCGGTGCTCGTCCGGGTCCGAGCCGATCTTGATGGAGGCCGAGGATCCCGGGAGCAGCACGGTGCCCGCACTGGGACTCTGCGAGCTGACCCGGTTGACGTTGTCGCAGTCGACGGCGCTGCCGACGCTGCCGAGGACGCATCCGGCGGCCGAGAGCGCCCTGGCCCGCCGCGGACTTCCCGAGGACCGCACCGGCATCCAGGGGCTGAGCGGCTGGTACGTCCACGACGGCGCCGGCACCCACGACTGGCTGCTCGCGAAGTGGTTCGGGATGAGGACGGTGCGGAGAGGTACGCCGGCCGCACCGGCTACGCCGCCCCGTCCGGCCCTTCAGACCGCCGGTGAACACCCACGAGCCGCTCTCGCGCAGCTCCTCGTTGAACCGGTGCAGGTCGGTCGCGATTTGAGCCATGCCATGGCCCCGGGGTCGGCCACGGCTTCGGGCCGGTGGACAGAGAGCAGGTACTTCCGCTTGATTCCTGCTTCACCGGCGGGTGTAGTGGGCGATGATCACGCCCTTGGTGGTGGTGACGCTGCTGGTGAGCTCGAATTCGGTCAGCGGGGCGGGGCCCTCGAACAACCGCGTGCCGGTGCCCAGGGCGAGCGGGTGGATCAACAGGGTGTAGTTGTCGACCAGGCCGGCGGCATGCAGGTCGCGGACCAGCGCCACGCTGCCGATGATCGTCAGATCGTTGCCCGGCTCGGTCTTGAGCTTGGCCACCGTCTCGGCGGCCTCGCCGGGCAGCAGGATCGAGTTCTGCCATGCGTCGGCGTTCTCCAGCGTCCTGGACACGACGTACTTCGTGGCCGCGTTCATGTGCGTGGTGAACGGGTTCCCGTCCGTGGCATTGCCCCAGGCGGTGATGAAGTCCGTCCAGGTCCGGTGTCCGAACAGCATGTCCGTGGGCCTGGCCATGCCTTTGCCCATCTCGCGGCCCATCACCTCGTCGTTGTACTTCCCGCCCCAGCCCCCGTGGGTGAAGCCACCGCGGGTGTCCTCATCCGCACGGCCCAGGCCCTGGACAACTCCGTCGAGGGTGATGGACAACGTGGCATTGATCGAGCGCATGACATGCCCCTCTGCTTCTGCGGACCGCTCCTCCGCGGCCCAGTCACCCCCTACACGAACGGCCACCGGCCAAATCGACACCTGCACCGAACTTTCCTGCTCACCAAACCCACCACGCGGACGGCACCACACAACCGGAGCGGGCCGCGGCCCGCGCTGCCCGGCATCCGGTGCGTCCGCAGGGCGGTGGTCGACGGCGGTACGGTGATCGCGAAGTGCCGGCGGCGATCCTGTTCGTGGCCACGACGGGCTGTACGCCTGGCGGCAACTGCCGCCGGTCTTCGGTCCGTCCGGGCCGACCGCGCACCGCCGGTTCACCGAGTGGAGCCGGGCCAGGGTGTGGGGCATGCTTCAGCGCCTGGTCCTGGACGAACTCGGCGCTCGCGGGGAGTTGGGCTGGTCGTGGTGCGCGATCGACTCGGGGAACATGCGGGCCCTCCAAGGGGGACCTGAACAGTCACGGCAGCCAGGGAATCGAACCCCTCGTGCGCGGCATCCCGTCCCTCCGCTCCCGCCGCGGACCGCGTCGCCGCCATCCTCATCTGCTACCCGGCGTATGGGTGGGTGAGCCGGTTCATGCGACTCCGAGGAACCCCGGATTAGCGCCGTCGAACCGAAGGCACGAGTTGCGGCTCAGGCTCAGGAGTTCCGCCATGGGCACCGCACGACGGCCGGCCGCCGGCAGATCCCGGCGGGCCTCGGGCGGCCGCGATGGCGGGAAGAGCGACAGCCCCTGCCGGGCATTGAGCACAGAGACTTCGTCGCGCCAGCCGTCCCACCGCAGGCCCTCATAGAACTCCTGGAGCCCTCCGGAGAGAGAATCCAGGACAGCCATGAGGCCCCAGGTTCCCGGGCGCTCGTCCCGGCGCCGAACGAGCAGCAGTGGGGGCTCGGGCCATATCTGTCATGTTCACATCTTGACGGTCTTGGTATAGACCTTTTACCTTCCCGGTGTCAGGTCGTCCTGGCGTGCGTCCTGTCGGTGTCCACCGCACCTGCATGCCACCTCGGAAAGGCTTCCCACCCCCCATGGCTGCTCGCTCTTCCTTCCTCACCACCGCGTTACGCGGTACTCCTGTCATAGCCCTGCTGGCCTTGTCGCTCGGCCCGTTGACCGCGGCACCGGCGGCCGCGGCGACCGGCACGGTCACGGGCCTCGCCGGCAAGTGCCTCGACGTCGCCGGCGCCGGCACTGCCGACGGCACCCCGGTGCAGCTCTACGACTGCAACGGCACCAGCGCCCAACAGTGGACCCCGGGCGCCGACAACACCTTGCGCGCCCTGGGCAAATGCCTCGACGTCACCGCCAACTCCACCGCCGACGGGGCCAAGGTCCAGCTGTGGTCCTGCACCGGCGCCGCCAACCAGCAATGGACCGTCACCGCCGCCCACGACATCGTCAACCCCGCCGCGAACAAGTGCCTCGACGTCACCGACCGTTCCTCGGCGAACGGTGCGCGGATCCAGATCTGGACCTGCACCGGCGCCGACAACCAGAAGTGGAACGCTCCCGCGCAGCAGACCGGCGAACAGTGCTGGGCCACGCACTACGGCCCCCAGCCGCCCGGCGCCCTGACCGCCAGCGGCGAGGTCTTCGACAACGACGCCGACACGGCCGCCACCTCCCTCTCCCGCCAGCCCCAACTGCCCTTCGGCACGCGTGTTCTGGTCACCAACGTCGCCAACGGCCGGTCCCTGACCGTTCGGGTCAACGACCGCGGCACGTTCGTCCAGACCCCGCAGGAACCCAAGTGCCTCGATCTGACCGACGGCGCGTTCAGCCGGCTCGGCGGCGTCCTCGACCCCGACGCCGGACACATCGTCGTGACCCAGCAGGTCCTCGGCTGAGACGTCTGCCTTCACAGGCCGCAGGCGGGTCACACAGCACTCCCCCCCTCGTTTCACCTCAGGAGGAGTTCCCGTGCGCCTTTCTCGCTGTCCGGCCGGCCAGGCCGCCTACTACGGCCGCGGTCCCATCCAGCTCAGCTGGAACTTCAACTACAAGGCGGCCGGGGACGCGCTCGGCATCGACCTGCTCGACAACCCCTGGCTGGTGCAGAACGACTCGGCCGTCGCCTGCAAGACCGGCCTGTGGTACTGGAACACCCAGAGCGGCCCCGGCACGATGACCCCCCACAACGCC
Source organism: Streptomyces hyaluromycini (assembly GCF_002217755.1). GTDB lineage: Bacteria > Actinomycetota > Actinomycetes > Streptomycetales > Streptomycetaceae > Streptomyces > Streptomyces hyaluromycini. The sequence goes on from NZ_BCFL01000020.1 coordinate 22,879, forward strand.
ATGGTCAACGGCGCCGGCTTCGGCCAGACCATCCGCTCCATCAACGGCTCCCTGGAATGTGACGGCCGCAACCCGGCCCAGGTCCAGAGCCGCGTCGACGCCTACCAGCGTTTCACCTCGATCCTCGGCGTCACCCCCGGCGCCAACCTCTACTGCTGACCACCTCCGCGTGCTCGTGGAGACGGCCGGGCGTACAGCTGCCCGGCCGTCTCCGGGGGGTAGGGCTGTCAACTCCCCCGCCGACGGCTCAGGTCGGCAGCTTCCAGTTCTGTGCCGCCGTGCCGTTGCAGGTGTACAGCTGAAGCTGGGTGCCGTTCGTCGTCGAGGAGTTGGGGTCGTCCAGGCACAGCCCCGACTCGGGGTTGACCAGCGACCCGTTGGTACCGGCGGCCCACTGCTGGGCGCCGGTGCCGTTGCAGGCCCACAGCTGGATCAGCGTGCCGTTGGTGGTCCCGCTGTGATCGGCGTCCAGACACTTGCCGAGAGCCCGGACGGTTCCGTCGCCGGCGATGATCCAGTCCTGGGCATAGGTGCTGTTGCAGCCCCAGATCTGGACGTGGGTGCCGTCGGAGGTGCCGGAGGACGCGTCGTCCACGCAGAGGGTCGAGGCCACCGAGGAGGTGAGCGGACCGACGCGCGGCGAGGCCGGTGCGGTGGTGTCACCCGCGTAGGAGGGAGGTGCCGCGGTGGCCGCGGTCGCCCATGACGTGTTGGCGCTGGTGCCCAGTGTGAAGTCGAGCGTGCCGCCGGACGTGATCGCCGTGGTGGGGGCGTAGGCGTTGTTCCACGCCGTACCGTTCCACGCCGCGGACTGGACGTAGGGGGCGTTGTCGGCCGCGCCGTTGCCGTTGACCGTCAGCGTCCCACCCGAGGGAAGGGTGACCACGGCCTGGGTGAACAGCGGTGAGCCGAGGGCGAGGTCGGAGGTGCCGGGTGTCTCGGGGAACATGCCGAGCGCCGACCACACGTACCAGGCGCTCATCGCGCCGAGATCGTCGTTGCCGTCGGCCAGGCCGCCCGGGGTGTTCGACCAGATCTGGTCCTGGACCGCCCGCACCGTGCCCTGCGTCTTGTAGGGCTGCCCCGTGTAGTCGTACTCCCACGGGAGCTCGATGCTCGGCTCGTTGCCGACCCAGGCGTAGCCGCCCGCGCCGGTGTAACTGCGCAGCACGGTGTCCAGGTAGTGGTTCATCGCCGTGTTGCCGCCCTTGGCGTGCGCCAGGCCGCCGATGTTGAAGGGAACCATGCCGGTGTAGATCCACGAGTCGGCCTCGACCATGTCGGTGCCGCTGGTGGGGTCGAAGCCCCCGGTCCACGAGCCGCTCGCGTTGCGGGGTTCCACGAAACCGGAGGCGGGGTTGAGCACGTTGCGCCAGTCCTGGGCGCGGTTGGCGTACGTCTTCTGGTCGGTGGTGTCGCCGAGTGCTCCGGCCATCGCGGAGAGCGCGAAGTCGGCGGTGTCGTACTCCAGGGTGGTGGCCACCGGGCCGTAGAAGTTGCAGCAGCCGTAGCTGCCGTCGTGCGGCATGTATCCCGGCGAGTTCAGGTAGGCGAGGCCGGGCCGGTCGTTGTTGGTGGTGCTCGCCTGTCTGACCATGTCGGCCAGGGCGGTGGTGGTGTCGAAGTTCCGGGCGCCGAAGGCGTAGTAGTCGGCGATGATGGCGTCCGCCGGGTCACCGACCATGACGTACGACTCGCCGTTGTTCTCCGACCACTTGGGGAAGATGCCGGTCTGCGCGTAGTCGTCGACCATCGACTGCGCGGTGTCGGAGGCGACCTGGGGGGCGATGAGGGCTTCGAGCTGGGCCTGTGAGCGGTAGATGTCCCAGCCGGAGTAGTTCGCGTACACCGCGCTGTGGCCGGCGTCCACGGTGTGCGTCTTGCCGTCGAAGCCGTAGTACTGGCCGTTGCTGTCGCTGATCACATTCGGGTGCAGCAGCGAGTGGTAGAGCGCCGTGTAGAAGCTCTGCTGCTGCGCGGCCGTCCCGCCGGCGATCTGCACCCTGCCGAGCGTGCTGTTCCACGCGTTCTGTGCGGCGGTGCGGGTCGCGTCGAAGTCCCAGCCGGTGTTCTCCGCGGTCCGGTTGGCGACCGCGTTCGCGACCGACACGTAGGAGATGCCGACCTTGGCCTGCACGACCGGGTTGCTCGTGGTGTTGAAGGTGACGTAGCCGTTGGAGGCGGCGGCGTCGGGAGCAGCGCTGCTCTTGGTGGTCTGCGTGGACTTCGGGTCCGCGGTGCTGGGGTTCTTGCCGTGCAGTACCGGCTTGTTGGGCTTCTCGGCCGCGTTCTTCGACGCCTTGGGCGGCGCAGAGGATGTCGCGGTCGACGCCTTGGCGAGCGAGCTGCCCTGCGAGGCGAACGGCTGGTCGAAGACCATGTCGAAGTACACGGTGTACGTGTTTCCCGCGCCGCAGAAGTGGCCGCTGGTGACCTGCCCGCTCACCTCTGTGCTCGACACCTTGGTGAACTGGGTGGAGCTGGCACCGTTCTGACTGCCCGTCAACTTGAAGATCAGGTTGGCCTGGCTGGTGGAAGGGAAGGTGAAGCGGGCCATGCCGCTGCGTGTCGTGGTGGTCAGCTCGGTGGTCACCTGGTTGTCGAGCGCGACCTTGTACGACCCGGCGGACGCCGACTCGCCGGCGTGCGAGAACGTGTCCGAGGCACCGGTGTTCACGGCTCCCACCGTGGGCAGCACCGGTATGTCACCGGCCGCGCCGCAACCGGGTCCGGCGATGTGGGTCAGGCTGAAACCGGTGACAGACGAGTCGTTGTACTCGTAGCCCCCGCCGTCGGGGCGCGAGGGCGTGTCCGGGCTCCACTGCACCATGCCGAACGGGACGTCGGCCCCCGGGAAGTCGTCGGCCTGGTTCGACGTTCCGATGAACGGATTGACGAGCGTCGCCGGCGAGGTGACGAGCGCGGCTTTCCCGGCCGCCCACGCGGGCGTGCACAGTCCGGCCGCGGCCAGTGCCGCGGCGGCGAGGAGACCGATCGCCGCGGTTCCGGGAGGTCTGGACAGTCGTGTGATCACGGGGTTTGCTCCTCTACTCGGAAGTGGAGGTCCGACAACGTTGTCCTCGCGTCGAGAACGCGACCCCGGGGTGATGAGCGGCGCGTCGAGATGTCTTGATCACCAAAGGCTGACAACGTTGTCCAACCGTGGAGATGAGGTACCTGGGGTGCGAACGCTTCGATGGGACCCTGGGCTGCGGGCGCCCAAGGAGCAGAGCGGGAACTCTTCCGTGAAGCTAGCCACAAGGCAGGGGCATGTCAACGACTGCAGCGGAGAGGGTCACCATGGGCGTCACAGACGGCATCAGACCCCGAGGGACGCCGCCGCGACCGTCCGAGGAACAGATGCAGGGAGCCGTACATGATCGACGTCGTCTTCGGAGTTGACGTTGGCACCTCCAGCACCAAGGGCGTGGTGGTCGACGCCGCCGGCCGCATCCTGGGCGAGGCGGTACGCGGTCACGTGGTCGACCGGCCCCGGCCGGGGCACGTCGAGATGGACGCACAGGTGTGGTGGGACGAGTTCGTCTCGCTGGCGGCCGAACTGCTCGACCGCGACGACATCACCGTCCGGGCCGTCGGCGTCAGCGGCATGGGCCCGTGCACCCTCCTGGTCGACGACGCGGGAGAGCCGGTGCGCCCGGCGGTGCTGTACGGCGTGGACACCCGCGCCGAAGATCAGATCACGCGGCTGAACCGGGAGTTGGGGCCGGACACGATCTTCCGCAGGTGCGGGTCGGCGCTGTCGTCCCAGGCCGTCGGGCCGAAACTCGCCTGGATCCGCGAGCGGGAGCCCGAGGTGTGGTCACGGGCCCGCCGCCTCCTCATGCCCGCGTCGTGGCTCGCCCACCGGCTGACCGGCGCCTATGTGCTGGACCTGCATTCCGCCAGCCAGTGCACCCCGCTGTTCGACATCCACGAGCAGCAGTGGATCCCCGAATGGGCCGAGCACATCGCACCCGGCGTCGAACTCCCCCCGCTGCGCTGGCCGGGCCAGGAGGCCGGCCGGGTGAAGACGCCCGTCGCGGGCATCCCGGCCGGAACACCGGTCATCGTGGGGACGATCGACGCCTGGAGCGAGGCCATCAGCGTCGGCGGTCACGGCGTCGGCGACCTGATGCTGATGTACGGCACCACGATGTTCCTGGTGAACACCGTCGACCGGCTCGTGACCAGCCCGTCGATGTGGTCCACGGTCGGCGCCCTGCCCGGCACCCGTTGCCTGGCCGGCGGCATGGCCACCTCCGGAGCCGTCACCGACTGGCTGGGGCACCTCTTCGGCGACGTCGGCCCCGGCGTGCTGTTCGACGAGGCGGCCGCCTCGCCCCCGGGTGCGAACGGCCTGGTGATGCTGCCGTACTTCGCCGGGGAACGGACACCCGTCATGGACCCCGACGCCCGGGGCGTGATCGCGGGCCTGACGCTGGGTCACACCCGGGGCGACCTGATGCGGGCGGCGCTGGAGGCCACCGCCTACGGTGTCCGGCACAATGTCGAGACGATGCTCGCGGCCGGCGCCGACATCCGGCGGATCGTCGCGGTCGGCGGCGGTACCCGGGGCGGGCTGTGGCCTCAGATCGTCAGCGATGTCACCGGTCTCGAACAGATCGTCGCCCGCACGACCATCGGTGCCAGCTACGGTGCCGCCTTCCTCGCCGCCGGGCTGATCGGCCGACCGGACATCACGGCCTGGAATCCGCCGGAATCGGTGGTCCGGCCCGATCCCGCCGACGCGGCTGTCTACGATCGCCGGTTCACCCAGTACCGGGTCCTGTACGAGAGCACCACCGCGGTCACCCACGCCCTGGCCCACGACCAGAACACCGGCTGTGAAGAAGACGGCCCGTGACGTCGCCCGGGCCCGGTCCGCTCTTGGGCGCGAGGTCTAGAGCTCCTCGACGAAGTAGGGCTCGACGGTCATCCAGCCGTTGCCCGAGGCGCCGTTCAGCCGGCCCGAGGAGCTCTGGGCGAGGGTGTACCAGGACTCCACGTAGTCGGGGTCGTCGGTGAACCAGCTGTCGGGAATCGCGCTCAGGACCGCGTTCACCAACGGGATGTAGGTGCCCTGGTCGGTCACGGTGAGCAGCGCCGTGGTGATCGCCTGCGCCAGCGCACGGTAGTTGGTGCCGTCGTCGTCCTCCATCATGACGACGTCGGCCAGGTTGTACTTGTAGTTCGACCAGTTGACCAGGATCTGGTTCGGGTAGTAGATGGTGCCGTCGTAGTCCAGGTAGGGCATGTCCACCGAGTCGACGCGCGCCGTGCCGTCCTGCCCGAAGCCGGTCACCAGCGAGAACATCTCGGCGGCGCCCTTGAACCAGGGCTCCTGGTCGTCGTTCACCTCGACGGCCGTGACCTTGGTCGCCCACCAACCCGCCGCGCTCGCGGTGCCGGCGCTGTTCGCCGCCTTCGACGGCAGGGAGGTCAGCCCCTTGTCGGCGAAGGCCTTCTGCAGCACCTTCAGGCCGGCCCGGTGGGCCTTGGTGACGTCGATGTCCAGGACGTACAGCGGGCGGTCGGGGACGCGCGCGGTGCCGACGGAGTGGGCGTGGCCCTCACTGTCGTACGCCGTGATGTTCCTGGCGTCGTCGTCGGCCGCGGCAACGGCGATCCAGGGGGTGGCCTGGGCGTCCAGGTGCGACCGCATGGACGGCGCGCCCAGCCGGACGCGCAGCAGCGACCCGGTCGACGCGGGCAGGCCCTTCAGGCCCGCGATGCGGCGGTCCGCGGCAGCGACGGAAGCGAGCAGGTTCCTGCCCTCCGGAGCCGCGGTGCTGCCCGCCAGTGCCTGGAGGTCCACGTCCTCGGCGCCGAGCGCGGCCGCACGGACCTGCTGGCGCCACTGCGGGTCACGCAGCGAGGCGGACAGCGCCCGCGCGATCTCCTGCTCTGTCGACCGCACCGGAGACCGCCGGAACGGGGTGGCCTGGTCCCCCGCGTCCCGCACCGGCGCGGCGATCGCCGGCTGGACGGTGCCGCCGATGACCGCGGACAGCATCACGCCGATGAAGATGCCGCGTCTCTTGCCTGATCTGCTCATCATGCTCCTCGTGTTGTCGGTCGCCGCCGCGCCCACGGTGAACGGGCGGCCGTCCTAGGGGTGTTGGAGGCTCGCATTGTCCTGCGCATGACAAATAAGAGAGCCCGGGATGAACGGACATCCGCGGGGAGCCGGTGGGCTCGGGTCGTGGCCGGGGAGCGCGGCTACCGGGGGCTGTCGGCGGCCGGGCGTCCGCGCGGACTGCCCAGCGAACCGAGCATGATCTTCTCGGTGGCGGCCAGATAGGTCTCCGCCGCGCGCCGCGCCTCCTCGCCGTCCCGGCCGACCACGGCCCGTACCACCGGCGCGAGCCGGTCCGTCGCCCGCGCCGCGTCCTCGAACGGCGCGCGCAGAGCGGCCCGTACCGGAAGGTAGGCGTTGAACAGCGTGTTCGTGAGGAGCAGATAGACCCGGTTCCCGGTGGCCCGCGCCAGTTCGCGATGCACTTCCACGTCGGCGAGCTGGACGGCGTCGGCGTCCGGGCCGTCCGCGACCTGACGCAGCAGGTGTTCCAGCCGCCGGGCCTGTCGTTCCGTGCGCCGGTCGGCCGCGCGGCCGGCGATCAGGGTGCCGATCTGCCGCCGTACCTCGAAGACCTCGCGCAGCCATGTGGGGTCCTGTGCGGCCAGCATCGGAAGCAGGTCGGCGCCGCCGACCCGCAGGTAGTCCAGGATGCGCGTGCCGATGCCGTGCCGGGTGCTCAGCAGTCCCGCCTGCTCCAGCCGGGTCAGCGCGTGCTTCAACGTCGTACGGGTGACGCCGTATCCGGCGGCCAGCTCCCGCTCGGGGGGCAGCAGGGATCCGGGTTCGTGCGTGCCGCTCAGGATGTCGTCACGCAGCCGTGCTTCCAGCAGGTCGACCACGGTTCGGCGCGGAATGCTCTCGACGGCCACGGAGGATCTCCCAGGCTTCGGTCAGTCAGTGGTTCTGCGGCTCACTGGTCCAGTGGCTGAGCCACTGGACCAGTGAAGCAGCCCCCCGACCGCGCCGTCAATTGCCTGATGGCGCAGAGCAGTTGCGCGCGGTCGGGGCGGCGTCATCGAGGGCCGTCGAGCAGCACGACGTGGACCAGGTAGGGAAGTACCTCGTTGACGCGGGGATCTTGGTCGAGCAGTACCGCGACCGGGGTGCGGCCCTGGGCGCGCAGGGCGTCGAGTGGCCGGGACCAGTGCACGCGGGCGGACGGTTCGGCTCCGGGCGGCGGGAGTTCCTGGTCCGGGCCGATCGCGGGCAGTGGGCGTGGGCCGCGGTCCTCGGCGGCGGTCAGGGCACGCAGGGCGCGTGCGGTGGCACGGCGGACGGCCTCGGCGCGGGTGGCGCCGGTGGCGACGACCGTGTCCGGGCGGGGGCCCACCCGGACCGCGCAGCCGGGCAGGGACAGCAGGCCGGACAGGTCGTGGGCGACGGGTTCGCCCGCCGCGTAGAGCGGTTGTGACGCGGCCGTGGCGCGCTTCGCGCAGTCGTTGGCGGAACATCGGCCGTCGCACAGGCCCGCGAGGCACAGGCGCGGCACTCGGGTGCCGGGCTCGGCGAGGCGCCGGGCCAGCAGCGCCTCGCAGTGCGCGGTCATGCCGGCTTCCAGGGCACCCACCCAGGTGAGGCCCGCCGCCACTCCCACCGGGGGGTGCCCCGGTGGGCCGGCCGGGACGGCCAGTCGCTCGGCGGGCACCCGGCGCAGGACGCCGGTGTCCAGGTCCAGCCCCCACACGGTGGACCTAGGAGGGACCGTGCCGAGGCAGGACCGGCCGGCCAGGTGTCCCGCCAGCGCGGCCAGCAGTGTGTTCAGGTCCTCTTCGTCGCCAACGGTCCGGGGCGCCCGGTCCCCGGTGACTGCGGACGGCAGCAGGGCCGCCGCCCGGTCGATCAGTTCCCCGGCGTCCGCCGCCGCCCCGGCCGCCCGGGACACGAAGGCGGCCCGCGCCTCCTTCTCGGTGGGAGGGTGGGTGAACTCCTCGGTAGTCATGCCTGGTCGTTCCTCTCCGGGCTCCCCCGTCGGAGACCCTCATCGGTCGATGAAACCGGGAGGCGATCTACAGCGGATGGACGCTCGATCCCGCCACCTGACCGGTACCCGGGTGTCCGCCGCATATCAGCCGAGTGCCGGACGGTCGCGGATCTCGAGCGTGCAGCACTTCACACTGCCGCCGCCCTTGAGCAGTTCGGACAGGTCGAGGCCGAGGGGTTCGAAGCCGCGTTCACGCAGGCGCCGTGCCACCCCGGCGGCCGACTCGGGCAGGATGACGTGCCGGCCGTCGCTGACAGCGTTGAGGCCGAAGTGCTCGGCGTCGGCCTCGTCGACCACGATCGCGTCGGGGTACAGGCGCCGCAGGACGGCCAGGCTGTGCGGGGCGAAGGCGCCCGGGAAATACATGATCTCGTCGTCGTCGAGGACGGTCAGGGCCGTGTCGAGGTGGTAGAAACGCGGGTCCACCAGTTCCAGGCCGACGACCGGGCGGCCGAGGAACGCCTGCGCCTCAGCGTGGCTCTCGGGGGTGCTGCGAAAGCCCGTGCCGGCGAGCAGCCGGTCGCCGGCGAGCAGGAAGTCGCCCTCGCCCTCGTTGACGTGGACCGGGTCGTGCACCCGGTAGCCGCGGTCGCGGAACCACTCCAGGTAGGCCGGTCCCTCGGCCGCCCGCTCGGCGTCGCGGAACCTGGCTCCGAGGACCCTGCCGTCCACCACCGTGGCGCCGTTCGCCGCGTACACCATGTCGGGGTAGCCGGGCAGCGGGTCGACGAGCTCGACATGGTGGCCGAGCCGGCGGTGCAGGGCGAGGAGCTGTTCCCACTGGGTGACGGCGAGTTCGGTGTCCACCGGCTTGGCGGGGTCCATCCAGGGGTTGATCGAGTAGGTCACCTCGAAGTGGGTCGGGCGGCACATCAGGTAGTGCCGGGGGCGGGCGGAACGCTGGGCGCGGAGTTCCATGGCGGTCATCAGGTCATCAGTCCTTACGGCATCCGGGGAAGGTCGCGGAGGGTGCGCAGGGGGCTCGCGAGCAGGGCGAGGGCGGCGGTCAGCAGCACGGCGGACATGATCCAGATGGTGGGTCTGCTGCCCACGGCGCCGCCCAGCCAGCCGCCGAGCAGGGCGCCGACCGGGATCGCCCCGTAGTTGACGGTCGACGCGCTCGCCCGGACCCGGCCGAGCAGGTGGGAGGGGCAGTACGTCTGGTAGAAGCCGGCGACGATGACGTTGCCCGCGACCACACCGCACACCGCGACGCCCCAGGCCAGGGCGCTCACCATGAGCGGCAACTGCCGTCCCGCGAAGGGCAGCAGGAAGATGAACGGCGCCACGACCAGCATGCACAGCAGCAGTCCGCGGGCGGTGCCGAACCACCGGGCGATCCGGCCGGCGACGGCCGCCCCGGCCAGGCCGCCGACGCTCACCACCGCGAACACGGTGCCGACGGCGCCCGGTCGGAGACCGACGTCCCGGACGAGGAAGACGGTCTGTACGGCCTGGATGCCGTTGAGGGCCAGATTGGCGAGGGCGCCGAAGCCCGCCAGCGTCCGCAGGTACGGGTCACGGGCCACGAACCGGACGCCTTCGGCGATCTCCCGCCGGAGCGCTCTGCGCTGCGAGGGCTCCGGCGGAGTCTCCCGTACGTCGACCCCGCCGAGGCAGAGCGCGGAGACCAGGTAGGTCGCCGCGTCGAGGAAGACCCCGGTGACCGCGCCGAGGGCCTGGGTGACCAGGCCCGCCACGCCGGGTCCGGCGACGTCCGCCGCCGATTCGGCGCCGTGCAGCTTCGCGTTCGCCTCCAGCATGTCGTCGTCGGCCACGAGCGCGGGCAGCAGCGCTGTGTAGGCGGTGCTGAAGAACACCTTCGCCGCGCCGGAGAGCAGGGCGACGAGCACGACCTGGGCGAGGGTGAGTACGCCCAGCCAGGCGGCCACGGGAACGCTCCCGAACAGGACCAACAGCGACAGGTCGCAGACCAGCATGGTCCTGCGGCGGGGCCAGCGGTCCACCCAGGCGCCGGCCGGGAGCCCGATGAGCAGCCACGGCGTCCAGGCCGCCGCGGTGAGCACGCCCATCATGAAGGGGGAGGCGTGCAGCGTGACCACCGCCACCAGGGACAGGGACACATGGCCGACCGCGGTGCCCAGGCCGCTCGTGCTCTCGCCGAGCCACAGCCTGCGGAAGTTCCGTTCGGACCACAGGCCCAGGCGGCCGCGGGCGGGCCGCTCGTCCTCCCGTTCGGGCGAGGCGGGATCGGCGTACGCGCGGCTCATCGGTGCTCTCCCGGCTGTGCGGTGCGGAGTTTCTTGGCGACCGCTTCCGCGATCAGGGCGATCGGACCGGGCCGGGTCATCGCGCCGTGCTCGCAGGCGAGCAGGTCATGTTCGATCAGCCCGGTGACGTACGGCCGCCAGGCGCTCTCGTACGGCCAGTCGGAGGGCTTGTCGAGCGCGGCGCCGATGAACAGGGCGTCGCCCCGGTAGACGGCGGGCACGTGTGCGGCCAGCAGTCGGTCGTGGTCAGCGAAGACCCTGGGCAGGGTGTCGGCGGCGTCTCCCAGCATGGCCCGCAGGGCTTCCGGCACTCCGTCCGTGCCGTCGCCCCGGTCGTCGGTGGCGTAGCCGAGCGAGGCCAGCAGGGCGGCGAGGGGTTCCGGCTGTTCCTCGGGACCCACCGTGTCGTCGGGGCCGGGGGTCGGTGGGTAGCCGTCCAGCAGGATCAGGGAGCCCGTCTCCTCACCGTCCGCCTGGAGCCGTACGGCCATCTCATGGGCGACGACGGCGCCGAAGGACCAGCCGAGCAGGTGGTAGGGGCCGCGGGGCTGGACGGACCGGATGTGCCGAAGGTAGGTCGCGGCCAGCGCGCCGACGCTGTCGGGGGTGGCGCCCCGAAGGCCAGGGGCTTGCAGGCCGTAGACCGGGTGGGCGGCGTCGATGTGGCGCAGCAGACCGGAGTAGACCCAGCTGATGCCGGCTCCCGGGTGCACGCAGAACAGGGGGGTCGCGGTGCCGCCGGTCCGCAGCGGCAGCAGGGTCCCGAGGGAGTCCTGCGGTCCGCGCTCGGTGTCGAGATGGCGGGTGAGTCCGGCCGGGGTGGGGTGTTCGAACAGGGCGCGGATGCCGATCTCCTCCCCCAGTACGGCGCGGATCCGGCTCAGCAGCCGGGTCGCCAGCAGCGAGTGGCCGCCCAGGGCGAAGAAGTCGTCGTCCACCGAGACCGATGCCAGCTCCAGCACCTCGGCGAACAGAGCGCACAGGGTCTCCTCGCGCGGGCTCGCGGGCGCCCGTCCGGCAGCCGTTCCCGCGAAGCGCGGTGCGGGCAGCGCCGCCCGGTCCAGCTTGCCGTTGACGTTCAGGGGCAGCGTCTCCAGCACCGTGACCACCGCCGGGACCATGTACCCGGGCAGCACGCCCGCCGCGAACTCCCGTACGGCGGTGCCGTCCGCCTCGCCGGTCACATAGCCGGCCAGCCGCCCCTCGTGGGCGACGACCACGGCCTGCGTCACTCCGGGGCAGCGGGCCAGCACCGCCTCCACCTCGCCCAGTTCGATGCGGAATCCACGGATCTTGACCTGGTGGTCCGTGCGTCCCAGGTACTCCACTTGGCCGTCCGGGCGGCGGCGCACCAGATCGCCGGTGCGGTACATCCGCTCCCCCGCCGTGAACGGATCGGCCACGAACCGCTCGGCGCTCAGGGCCGGTCGGTTCAGATATCCCCGTGCGATGCCCGCGCCGGCGAGGTACAGCTCGCCTGCCACCCCGGCCGGGACCGGGCGCAGGCCCTCGTCCAGCACATGGGCGCGGGTGTTGGTCAACGGCTTCCCGATCAGCGGGGTTTCGTGGTCCGCGAGCCGGGCGTGGAGGGCGTCGACGCTGTACTCGGTGGGGCCGTAGAGGTTGTGGCCGGTCACTCCGGGGGTCTCGCGCACGGCGGTCCACAGGGCCGGTCCCGCGGCCTCGCCGCCGAGCATCAGGACCGGGAGCCGGCGCCGCTCCAGCAGTCCCTCCTCAAGGAGTTGCTCGGCGTAGGTGGGGGTGACGTCCATGGCGTCGATCCCGGTTTCCTCCACGTAGCGCACCACGGCGGCGGCGTCGCGGCGGCAGTCGTCGTCGAGCAGGTGCAGTTCGTGCCCGGCCACCATCCACAGGATTCCCTCCCAGGAGGTGTCGAAGGACAGCGAGGCGGTCAGCGCGAACCTGAACCGCCGTCCCGGGTGGGCGCGTTCGGCCTCCGCGATGGTGGTCGCCCGGTGGAACGCGTACAGGTTGGCGACGCCCCGGTGCTCGATCACCACGCCCTTGGGGCGGCCGGTCGAGCCGGAGGTGTAGATGAGGTAGGCGGCGTTGCGGGCGCCGGCCCGGTGGGTCACCGGAGCCGGCCCGGTCACGGCGCGGTCCTCGTCCAGCGACAGCCGGGGCAGGCCGTCCAGGATCCGCGGGAGGGGCCAGGCGGTGTGGGTCAGGGCGAGCAGCGGGGCGGTGTCGCGGAGCATGTGGGTCAGGCGGTCGGGCGGGTAGTCGGCGTCCAGCGGGAGGTAGGCGCCGCCCGCCCTGAGCACGGCCAGGATCGCGACGACCGAGTCGGCCGAGCGTTCCAGGGCGAGGGCGACGACCTGTTCGGGGCCGACGCCGACGGCGGCCAGCCGCCGGGCCAGTGCGTCGGCGCGGGCGTCCAGTTCCCGGTAGGTCAGCGAGGTGTCACGGCTGACCAGGGCCACGGCGTCGGGGGTGCGGGCGACCTGCGCCGCGAAGACCTCGGGCAGCAGGGCGGGAGACGCGGGAAGTGCGGTGTCGTTCCAGCGCTCCAGCGCCGTACGGTCGTTCGCCGTCAGGATGTCCAGGCTGCCGACGGCACGGCCGGGGTCCTCGGCGACCTGGCTCAGCACGCTGGTGAGGGCGGTGGTGAGCCGCTCGGCGGTGTCCCGGTCGAACAGGTCGGTGGCGAATTCGAGCGCGCCGCCCAGTGCGGTCGTGGCGCCGTCGGGGCCGTGGCGTTCGGTGACGTTCAGGCACAGGTCGAAGGGGGAGGTCGTGAAGTCGGTGGTCTCGTGCTCGGCGTGTACTCCGGGGAAGGCGATGTCCGCCTCGGTGGTGTTGTCGTAGGCCAGCATCACCTGGAACAGCGGGTTGCGGGCCGGGGAGCGGACCGGGTTGAGCTCTTCCACCAGCCGTTCGAAGGGCACGTCCTGGTGGGCGTAGGCGGCGAGGTCGGCGGTGCGGACCCGGGTCAGCAGCTCGGTGAAGCTCGGGCGGCCCGACAGGTCGGTCCGGAGCACGAGGGTGTTGACGAAGAAGCCGACCAGGTCGTCCAGGGCGCCGTCCGCCCGGCCGGCCACGGGGGTGCCGATGGGGATGTCGTCACCTGCGCCGAAGCGGTGCAGGAGGGTGGCGAACGCGGCCTGGAGGACCATGAACAGGGTGGTGCCGTGTGCGCGGGCCAGTTCGGTGAGCCGGGTGTGGAGGGCGGGGTCGAGTTCGAAGCGGACGGTGTCGCCGCGGTGGCCGGGCACCGCCGGGCGGGGCCGGTCGGCCGGCAGGCTCAGTTCGTCGGGCAGTCCGGCGAGGGCGTTCTTCCAGTAGCCGAGTTGCCGGGTCAGGAGGCTGTCCGGGTCTTGGTCGGTGCCGAGCAGCTCCCGCTGCCAGAGCGCGTAGTCCGCGTACTGCACCGGCAGCGGCCGCCAGTTCGGGGCGGCGCCCGCGCGGCGGGCCCGGTAGGCGGTGGCGAGATCGTCGAACAGGGGGCGCAGGGAGGCGCCGTCGGCGGCGATGTGGTGGACGACCAGGACGAGGATCTGTTCGCCGGATCCGCCGGGTCCCCCGGTTCCGTCGGTTCCGTCGGTCCCGTCGGTCCCGTCGGGGATCAGGTGGGCGTGCACGGGGACGTCCGTGGCAAGGTCGAAGACATGGCCCGCGGCGACGGCGACGGGCAGGGCCGCGACGGTCAGCAGCGGGGCGGGCGGCTCGTCGAGGACGTGCTGGTAGGGGACGCCGCCGACGGTGCGGTAGACGGTGCGCAGGGCCTCGTGGCGGGCGACGACGTCCCGCAGGGCGGCCTCCAGGGCGGTGGTGTCCAGGGCGCCGCGCAGCCGCAGGGCGAGGGAGACGTTGTAGGTGGCGCTGGGGCCCTCGGACTGGCCGATGAACCAGAGCCGCTGCTGGGCGAAGGAGAGCGGCGGCCGCTCCGGCCGGTCGGCAGGGCGGGGCGCCGGGCGGGCCGGAGCACCGGCGGTGCCGTCCGTGAGCCGGTCGGCGAGGCCCGCGGGCGTCGGTGCCTGGAACAGCTCCGCCAGCGGGATCTCGGCGCCCAGGACGGTGCGGATACGGCTGACCAGCCGGGTGGCCGTCAGGGAGTGGCCGCCGAGGGCGAAGAAGTCGTCGTCGACGCCGACCGAGGCGAGGCCCAGCAGTTCGGCGAAGAGGCCGCACAGGATCTCCTCGCGAGGCGTGCGGGGGGCGCGTCCGCCGGCCGGTCCGCCCAGGTCGGGGGCGGGCAGGGCGGCGCGGTCCAGTTTGTCGTTGGCGGTCTGCGGGAGCCGGTCGAGGACCATCACCAGCGGGACCATGTAGCCCGGCAGGGTGTCGGCGGCGTACCGGTGCAACGCGGCCGCCAGGTCCGGCCGTTCGCCCGTGGGCGTGCAGTAGGCGACCAGCCGCTTCTCGCCGTCGTCCGCGCGGACCACCACGGCGACCTGGCCGACGCCCTCGTGCCGGGCCAGTACGGCCTCGATCTCGCCGGGTTCGATGCGGAAGCCGCGGATCTTGACCTGGTGGTCGGTGCGGCCGAGGAACTCGATGGTGCCGTCCGCGCGATGGCGTACCAGGTCGCCGGTGCGGTACATCCGCTCGCCCGGCTCGAACGGGCAGGCCACGAACCTCTCGGCGGTCAGGGCGGGCCGGCCCGAGTAGCCGCGGGCGAGGCCGGCGCCCGCCACGTACAGCTCGCCGTGGACGCCCGGCGGCACCGGGCGCAGGCCGCCGTCCAGGACATAGGCCCGCATGTTGTCGAGAGGCGTGCCGATCGGCACCCGGGCTCCGGCGAGGTCGTCCTCGGTCACCCGGCGGAAGGTGGCGAAGGTGGTGGTCTCGGTGGGGCCGTACCCGTTTCCCAGGACCAGGCCGGGGCAGGCGTCCAGGACCCGTCGCAGCATGGCCGGTGCGGCCGCGTCGCCGCCAGTGGTGACCGCGCGCAGTCCGGCGAGGGAGTGCGGGCTCTCCTCCGCGACGACGTCGAACAGGCCCTTCGTGAGCCATGCCGCCGTCACCGCGTGGCGTTCGATCACCTCGCGCAGGACGGCCGGGTCGAGGTGGCCGGGCGGGGCGACGACGACGGTGCCGCCGGACAGCAGGGGCGTCCAGAGTTCGTAGGTGGCGGCGTCGAAGGCGTGCGGCGAGTGCAGCAGGACGCGGCGGTGGTTCTCGCCGTGCCAGCGGTGGTCGGTGGCGAGGGCGACGACGTCGCGGTGGCGGACCGCGACGCCCTTGGGCAGCCCCGTGGAGCCGGAGGTGTACATCACGTAGGCGAGTTGGTCGGGGTGCGCCGCCGGTGCCTCGAATCCGGGCACGGGCTCGCCCTCGGGCCGCATCACCAGGGCGTCCGGCACGAAGCCCAGGTCGTCGCGGTCCGTCAGGAGCACCGGAGCCCCGGCCTCGGCCAGCACCCGCTCCAGCCGGTCCGCCGGCAGGGAGGCGTGCAACGGCACGTACGCACCGCCCGCCAGCACGATCGCCAGCGTGGAGACCACGACCTCGGCCGAGCGCTCCAGCAGCATCGCCACGGGCGTCTCAGGACCCACGCCCAGCGCGGCGAGCCGGGCCGCGAGGCTCTGCGCACGGGTCTGCAACTGCGCGTAGGTGTAGGTGGCTTCGTCCGACACCACGGCGACGGCGTGCGGGCTGCGCGCGGCCTGCCGGGCGAACGCCTCCGTCAGCGTCCCGTCGCCCGGTACCGGGCGCGCGGTGTCGTTCCACTCCCCCAGGATCCGGGCCCGTTCCTCCTCGCCCAGCAGGTCGTGCCGGCCGACCGGCGCGCCCGGGTCGGCCGTGGCCGCCCTGAGCAGCCGCTCCCAGCGGGCGGCGAACGCCGCGACCGTCCCGGTGTCGAACAGGTCGGCCGCGAACTCGATGGAGCCGGTGATCCCGGCCGGGGTGCCGTCCGGGGCGTGGTTCTCCTCCATTCCGATGTTGAGGTCGAACTTCGCGACCCTGATCCCCAGCGGTTCGGGCGTGAAGTCCAGTCCGTCCGGGGCCGTTTGGCCGTGGGCGGCGTTCTCGTTGTTCTGGAGGACGGCCATCACCTGGAACAGCGGGTGGCGGGCCGTCGAGCGGACCGGGTTGAGCTCCTCCACCAGCCGTTCGAAGGGCACGTCCTGGTGGGCGTGGGCCTCCAGATGGGTCTCCCGGACCCGGGCGAGGAGTTCGGTGAAGGACGGGTCGCCCGAGACGTCGGTGCGCAGCACCAGCGTGTTGACGAAGAAGCCGACCAGGTCGTCGAGGGCCTCCTCCGAGCGGCCCGCCACGACCGAGCCGACCGGCACGTCGGTGCCGCCGCCCAGCCGCGAGATCAGCGCGGCCAGGGCCGCCTGGAGCACCATGAACAGGGTCACCCGGTGCGTGCGCGCCAGGTCGAGGAGGCCGGCGTGCAGGTCCGCGTCGAACCGCAGGGGCAGCGCGTCGGCGCCGGCGCCCAGGGCGCGGGGCCGGGGCCGGTCGGTGGGCAGGGTCAGTTCCTCGGGGAGGGCGGCCAGCTTGCCGCGCCAGTAGTCCAGTTGACGTGCCATCAGGCTGTCCGGGTCGCCGTCGCTGCCGAGCAACTCGCGCTGCCACAGCGCGTAGTCGGCGTACTGGACGGGCAGCGGCTCCCAGTCGGGGGCCCGGCCCGCGCGCCTGGCCGTGTGGGCGGCGGCCAGGTCGCGCAGGAACGGCCCCTTCGACCAGCCGTCACCGGCGATGTGGTGCAGCACGGTCAGCAGCACGTACTCGTCCTGGGCGAGGACGAACACCCGTATACGGACGGGGAGTTCGCCGCGCAGGTCGAAGGGCTTCGCCGCCGCCGCGTCGCGCAGCGCCGGATAGCCGTCGGGGTCGGCCGTGCAGTCGACCACCGTGAAGGAGAGATCCGCCGCCGCCTGCTCGGCGGGCACCACCTGTTGCACGGGGACGCCGGCCACGGCCGGGAAGACCGTGCGCAGCGCCTCGTGCCGGGTGATGACGTCCACGACCGCGGCGCGCAGGGCCGCCGGGTCCGGTGCGCCGCGCAGGCGGACCGCGAACGGCAGGTTGTAGAGCGGGCCAGGCCCTTCGATCTGGTCGGTCAGCCACAGACGCTGCTGCGCGAAGGAAACCGGGATCACGGATCTGTCCTTACGTCACGGGCCACGGGGGCCTGGTCAGGCGGTGGGCAGGGGCGCGGCGCGGAACGCGGCGGGCGGCACGCTGGGCCGGCAGTCCAGGACGTCGACCGGCTCTCCCATGGCGACGGCGATCTTCCGGTCGCCGCTGAACGGGTCGCGGCCGTGGGCGGCGAGGATGTTGTCGACGAGCATCACGTCGCCCCGCTGCCAGGGTTCGCGGACGGTGGCCGCCTCGTAGACGGCGTTGAGGGTCTCCACGTCGTCCCGGGTGAGGGGGGCTCCGTCGCCGACACCGGTGTTGAAGGGCAGGCCGTCGGGGCCGAACTCGTCGGTCAGGGCCTCGCGGATCATGGGGTCCAGCGACCATTCGTTCCAGAACGCGAGGTGGTTGAACCAGACCTCCTCGCCGGTCTCCGGGTGGGTGATCGTGCCCGGGCGCAGCTGCCGGGTGCGCAGCCGGCCGTCCTCCCGCCACTCCCAGGAGACGAGGTTCTCGGCGCAGTACTCCTCGGCCTTCTCCGGGTCGTCGGTCGCGAAGGCCGTGCGCCAGTCCAGGGACACGTATTCCGAGTAGTTCCGGGTGAGCGTCCAGCCGTTGGCACGCACTCGGTCCACGAGGGCGGCGGGCAGGTTCGCCAGGACCTTGCGGCAGTCGACGACGGGGGTGGCGCCGCCCTCGGCGGGGGCGGTCAGGCAGGCGAAGAGCAGCTTGCCGGGGAAGGTGAGCGTGTAGCTGTTCTCGTTGTGCATGCGGATGGACTGGTGGGGCGGCAGGTCGGTCGAGGAGAAGACCCCGTGGCCGAAGTCGCTGCGCGGGGTGGCCTTCTCCCGGTACGGGGTGGGCTCGGGCAGCAGCACGTCGCGGACCCGGGCGACGTCCTCGCTGCCGGCGACCGGCAGGCCCCGGAGGAAGATCGCGCCGTGCTCGGCGAGGGCCGCCCGCAGCTGCGGGCTGTTGTCCTGGAGCCAGTCGACGGCCGCGTCCATGTCGTGGACGCCGGTGACCCGGGTCAGGGCCGGGCGGCCGGGAGCGGTCTCCCAGTGCGGTGTGGTCGGTGCGGTCGGCACGGCGGGGCCTCCTAGCGGCCGAGGGCGGCGAGCAGGCTCGCCGGGCGGATGTCGGTCCAGTTCTCCTCGATCCAGGCGAGGCAGGCCTGCCGGCCGGCCTCGCCGAAGGCGACCGTCCAGCCGGCCGGGACATCGATCCACGCGGGCCACAGAGAGTGCTGGTTCTCGTCGTTGACAAGCACCTTGTAAGTGCCGTTCTCGTCCTCGAAGGGATTCGTCATGATGCTTTTCCTCCGTCGTGGGCAGGGCGGGAAATTCGGGGTTCTCGGAATTCCGTCCGGACTTTTCGAAGTTATCGGCGCTCGTTTCCGCCGACAGGCAGGAGTTCCGGCAGGATTGGGGAAGTTCAGCGCGCGATCAGACGCACCGGGAAGTGGTCCAGGCCGAAGTTGATGATCGAGCGGTTGTACTGCACCGGTCCGGTCGGCTCGATCCGCTCGACGCGTTCCAGCAGGGCCGTGAAGAGCGCGGTCAGCTCCGTCTTGGCCAGCGGGGCGCCGATGCAGTAGTGCGCGCCGAGGCCGAGGGCCACGTGGCGGTTGGGGCTGCGCTCCAGCAGGATGTCGTGCGGGCGGTCGAAGGCGGCCGGGTCGTGGTTGGCCGCCCAGGTCCATACGACGACCCGCTCGCCGCGCCGGATGCGGTGGCCGCCCAGTTCGGTGTCCTTGGTGGCGGTGCGCAGGGTGTGCAGCCCGACCGAGGTCCAGCGCAGCAGCTCGTCGAGGGCCGGCCCCATGGCGGCCTCGCCGCTCTGCAGCCGGTGCCACAGCTCCGGGTGCCGTACCAGTGCGAGCAGCCCCATCACGGCGGTGTGCCGGACGGTCTGCACTCCGCCGACGACGATGTTGTCCAGGTTGAGGACCACGTCCTCGACCGGCAGCAGCCGTCCGGCGATCCGGTAGCCGGCCATCATGCTGATCAGGTCGTCACGGGGGTCGGCCCGCCGCTTCATGACCTGGTGCATGAGATACGGGATGAGCCGCTGGTGACCGGCCCTGCGCTCCTGCGCGGTGCGGCCGAGGAAGGCGTCGTCACAGACCTGTACGACCATCTCGCGGTCCTGGTCCGGGACGTCGAGCAGGTCGCACATCACGGTCAGGGGCAGGGGGGAGACGACGTCGACGAGGTCGACCTCGCCCCGCTCCACGGCCGAGGTGACGATCCGGCGGGACAGCTCGGTGATGCCGGGGGCGGCGCCGCGGGCCCCGCCGGGCGAGAGGAACGGGGTGGCGGGCGCCCGGAGTTCACGGTGCCGGGGCGGGTCGGTCAGGGCCATCATGCGGCCCGCGCCGACGGGTGTGTTCCCGGCTCCGGCCCCGAGCAGTGAGCCGCCCTCCGAGCTGTAGACGGCCGCGTCCTTGAGGACCTCGACGGCCAGGTCGTAGGAGAGCACCGACCAGACCGGCCCGTCGTCGGCGGTCTCGGTGCGCTGGACGGGGCCCGCCTCCCGCAGCCGGTCGACGACGGCGGGCAGGTCGGGGCGGGTCCACAGGCCGGGGTCGCTCAGGTCGACGGAGGCGGCCGGCGCCGGGCCGGGGATCAGCGGGCGAGGGGCTGTACTCGTGGCCATCGGGGCTCCCTGGGGGTCGGATCGGGCCGGTGCCCGACGATCGAGGTCAGCAGGCCCACCGGTCCGGGCCGTTGTACGGTCGCCAGCAGATGGCCGCCGGGGACCACCGTCAGGCCGAAGGCGCCCGAGGTGTGCTGCGCCCAGCCCGCGAGCAGGGCGGCGTCGAGCATCGGGTCGGCGTCGCCCGCGACGGCGTGCAGGTCGGTGTCGAGCAGCGGGCCGGGCCGGTACCGGTAGGTGTCGCGCACCGTGAGGTCGCTGCGGATGGCCCGCAGCGCCAGCTCCCGCAACTCCGGCTCCGACGCGACGAGTTCGCCCATGCCGCAGGTCCGCAGCAGATCCTCGGCCCCGTGCTGGGGCGGGGTCGGGGCGGCCCAGGTGCCGGGCGGGGACGCCGAGGCCGTGATCACCACCTCCGGACGGTGCTCGGCGGGCAGGGCGCGTGCCACCTCGTAGGCCAGCAGGGAGCCGAAGCTCTGCCCGTAGAACCCGAAGCGGCCGCTCAGGTGCGGCAACAGGGCGTCTGCCACGGTCCGCGCAAGCAGGTCGAAGGTGGCGGGCATCGGGTGGCGGCTGCGCCCGCCCCGGGCCGGCATGCGCAGTGCCCACACCTCGGCGGCCGGGGCGAGCGCCTGGGCCAGCGGGGCGAAGGCGGTGGCGTCACCGCCGGCGTGCGGGAAGCAGAACAGCCGGTAGGGCCGGTGGTCCTGGGGTGCGGGCACCAGCAGCCAGTCCCCCTCGGTGCGTGGGCGTGCGGGGTTCACCGGGCACCCGCCGCGCCGCCGACGAGGGCTGGACGCCGGGTCGCCGGGGCCTGCCCTGCCGTGCGGACCGCCTCGGTGAAGTCGGCGAGGTCGCGGGCGTCGAGCAGGTGGCGGAGCTGGAGTTCGACGCTGAGGGTGCGGCGCAGGATGTGGATGACCCGCAGCGCGGCAAGGGAGTGGCCGCCGAGGGTGAGGAAGTCGTCGTCGGGGCGGATGTCGTCCCGGCCGAGGACGGTCCGCCAGACGTCGGCGACCTGTTCCGCCAGGCCGGTGCCCGTCGGACCGGTCCCCGACAGGTCGGCCGGCTGCGGCCGGGGCCCGGCGGCGGGCGCCGGGGCGGGCAGTGCGGCGTGGTCGAGTTTGCCGTTGGGGGTGAGCGGCAGGGCGTCGAGGACGACGACCGTGGCGGGGACCATGTGGGCAGGCAGCAGGGTGCGGGCGTGGGCCAGGATGTCGTCGGCGCCGAGGTCCGGGGTGCCGGCGGTGGTGAGGTAGGCGATGAGCCGCTGGTCTCCGGGGGCGGCTTCGTGGACCTTGACGGCGGCCTCGCGGATCCTCGGATGGCGGGTCAGGGCGCCCTCGATCTCGCCCGGTTCGATGCGGAAGCCGCGCAGCTTGAGCTGGCGGTCGGCGCGGCCGGCGAACTCCAGGGTGCCGTTCTGGGCGCGGCGGGCGAGGTCGCCGGTGCGGTACATCCGCGTACCGGGTGCGCCGGGGCAGGCCACGAAGCGTTCGGCGGTCAGGCCCGGGCGGCCGACGTACCCGTGGGTGACGGCGGGACCGGCGATGTAGAGCTCCCCGGTGGCGCCGGGGGCGACCGGCCGCAGTGCCCGGTCCAGCAGGTGCAGGGTCACGGCCGGCAGGGCGTCGCCGATGTGCGGGAGGGGTCCGGTGATCCGGGTGGCGGTGGAGTCGACGGTGCACTCGGTGGGGCCGTACAGGTTGAGGGCGTCGGTTCCGCCGGCGGTGATCTCGTCCCAGGTGGCCCGGGGTACGGGCTCGCCGCCCATGAACAGCCGGACCGGGCGGGCGGCCAGCGCCTCGCGCAGCAGCTCCCAGTGCGAGGGGGTGAGGTCCAGGTCGGTGACGCCGTGCTCGTCGAGCAGGGCGGCCAGCCGGACCGGGTCGGTGCGGGTCGTGTCGTCGACCACGACGACGGTGTCGCCCCGGCAGACCCGCGCCCACTGCTGGACGGAGGCGTCGAAGGACACGCTCGCGCTCCAGCCGACCACGCCCGGCTCGGACCGGTACATACCGTGTTCCTCCAGCCCGGCCAGCAGGGTGGCGACACCACCGCGGGTGGCCTCGACGCCCTTGGGGCGGCCGGTGGAGCCCGAGGTGTAGATGACGTAGGCCGCGTCCAGCGCGGTGACCGGGGTGTCCGGCGTGTCCGGGCCGAGGTCGCCCGTCGCGTCGGGGCCGAGGGCCGGGACTCCGCCGGGCAGCGGGACGGCGCCCGGCTCGGCCGTGAGCAGCAGGGCCAGGCCCGAGTCCTCGGCCATGAAGGCGAGCCGTTCCCGGGGGTAGGCGGGGTCGAGCGGTACGTAGGCCGCGCCCGCCCGCCACACGGCGAGCAGCGCCACCGGCAGGTCGGTGGTGCGGCGCAGGTGGACGCCCACCCGGTCGCCGCGGCCGATGCCGCGGGCGCGCAGGGCGCCGGCCAGCTCCGCGGTACGGCGGGCCAGTTCGGCGAAGCTGAGCCGGCCGTCGGCGGCCACGACCGCGGTGCGCCCGGGGGTGGCGTCGGCGGCGCCCAGGAACCGGGTCAGCGGGTCGACCGGTCGGGGGCCGTGGGTGTCGGTCATGGGGCTTGTCTCGCTCTCTTCTCGGTCTGCGCGGGCGGTCACAGGGCCGCGTCCATCGCGTGGAGGGCCGTCTCGTAGGCGTCGAGGAAGGCCTCGGCGAGCGCGTCGGGCACCACGGACCGCTGTTGGTCCACGGCCAGCAGAACGCGGTCGGACACGGGGTCCTGGATCAGTGAGGCGCCGAAGGCGAAGCTGTTGGGTTCGTGGCGCATGGTGGGCTCGCAGCCGATCCGGTCGTCCTCGATCCGCGCGTCGCCGAGGTGTCCGAGAGCGTGGAAGCGCAGGAAGCCGAACTGGCTGTCCAGCCGGGTGCCGGTCATCAGCCGGGCCAGCCGGGCGATCGGGACCCGGCGGTGCGGCATCATGTCCAGCTCCTCGCGGTGCACCTCGCGCACCAGCGCCAGCGGGTCGTCGGAGTCCGCGCCACGGGTCCCGGCCACCAGAGGAACGGTGTTGAGGAACAGCCCGTACACCTCGGTGCCGCCGCGCCGTTCGAGGCGGCCGTTCATCGCCAGGCCCGTGGTGATCCGGCGGCGGCCGGTGATCTCCTGGAGCGCGTGCACATGGGCGGCGAGCGCCACGGACTTGACGGGGACGCCGGTGGCATCGGCGACGCGGCGCAACTGGCCGGGGGCCTCGGGCAGTACCCGTTCCACAATGCGGGCCAGTTCATGGGTTTCACCGGCGCCGTCCCACAGCTCGCCGCTGACGCCGTCGAGCTTGCCGCGCCAGTACGCGAGGGATGCGGGGTCGGCCGCTGCCTCCCGTTCGACGGCCACGAAGTCCCGGTAGCGGGAGCCGGGCGGGGCGGCCGGATCGCTGTCCGGGTCGGCCGACAACTCGGTGTGGCGTTCGAGGAGTTCGGCGAGGAGCGAGGTGAAGCTCCAGCCGTCGAGGATGGTGTGGTGCTCGGAGACGGTGAGCTGGAAGGAGGTGTCGGTGAGCCGCTGCACGGTGATCCGGAACAGCGGCGGTTCCAGCAGCTCGAAGGGGGTCCTGCGGTGGTTCTCGAAGACCGCCGTGACCGCCTCGTCCCGCTCGTGGGCGGCCAGCCGCCGCAGGTCGTCGAAGGTGACGGGCGGCGCCAGCTCGCCGTGCACGAGCTGGAGGGGTTCGGCGTAGCCGGAGATGTCCAGGCCGGTCCGCAGGACGGGGTGGCGGGTCATCGCCTCGGTCACGGCCCGGCGGAACGCCGCCTCGTCGAGCGGTGCGCTGATCCGGTAGCTGTTGACGTTGTGGTAGCTGTCGGTCGATCCGGCGATCTCCATGTGGAAGACCATGCTGAGCTGCATCGACACCATCGGGTAGGCGTCCACGACGCCGGCCGGGAGCTCGGCCCGGGTCTCGGCGTCGACCAGCGAGAAGGGCCCGTCGGCGGTGTCCGTACCGGCCACCGGGCGGGCCAGCGGCGCCAGGGCGGCGATGGTCGGCGCGTTGAAGATGTCCCGCAGGGTGACCGTCCAGCCGGCCTCGTGCAGCTCTCCGGAGAGCTGCACGGCGCGGATCGAGTCGCCGCCGAGGTGGAAGAAGTCGTCGTACGCCCCGATACCGGTGACGCCCAGGACCTGTGACCAGACCGCGGCGAAGTCCCGCTCGGTGTCGTTGCGGGGGGCCACGTGCCCGGCCGCGGAGCCGGCGGGCGCGGTGGTGTGCGGGCTCGGGTCGGGCAGGGCGCGGCGGTCGACCTTTCCGTTGACGGTCAGCGGCAGGGTGTCCAGGACGGTGACGGTGGCCGGGATCATGTAGTCGGGCAGTGAACGGGCCAGGAACTCGCGCATTCCGGCCGGCTCGCGGCCGGTGACGTAGGCCGCCAGCCGCTGCTGGTGGACCGTGACCACGCAGGTGTCCACGTCGGGGTGGGCGGCCAGCGCGTTCTCGATCTCGCCGAGTTCGATGCGGAAGCCGCGCAGTTTCACCTGGAAGTCGGCTCGCCCCAGGTATTCCAGGCCGCCGTCGGGCAGCCTCCTGGCCACGTCCCCGGTGCGGTACATCCGGGCCCCGGGCGCGGTGGCGTAGGGGTCGGCGACGAAGCGCCCGGAGGTGAGGCCGGGCCGGTCCCAGTAGCCGTGGGCGAGGCTGCCGCCGCCGATGTACAGCTCGCCGGGCACGCCCACCGGGCAGGGCCGCAGCCAGTCGTCGAGGACCATCGCACTGAGGTGCGGCATCGGTGTGCCGATCAGGCTGCGGTCGAAGTCGTCGGCGTCGGGGCCGAGGTCGTGGGTGGTGACGTGGACGGTGGTCTCGGTGATCCCGTACAGGTTGCACAGCCGGGCCGGGGGCAGCGGGTCGAGGGCGTTCCAGCGGCGCACCACGGCGGGGTCGAGCGCCTCCCCGCCGAGCATGACCTGTTTCAGCGCGGGCAGGGCGCGCGGCCGTTGCCGCAGGGCGAGTTCGAGCTGGCGCAGCGCGGACGGGGTCAGGCACAGGAACGAGACGCCCTCGGCCGCGAGCAGTTCCGTGAACTCCTCGGGCGAGCGGCTGGTCAGGTAAGGCACCACGACCAGCCGTCCGCCGTGCAGGAGGGCGCCCCACAGCTCCCAGACAGTCCAGTCGAAGGCGTAGCTGTGGAAGAGGGTCCACACCTCGTCGGGGCCGAAGGGGAAGTGCCGGGCGCCGGCGTCCATCAGTCGGGTGACGTGTTCGTGGGCGACCGCGACGCCCTTGGGCCGGCCGGTGGAGCCCGAGGTGAAGATGATGTACGCGGTGTCCGAGGGGCGTACCACGACAGCGGGGCGGGTGGCCGGTAGCGCGGCCAACTCAGCGTCATGCAGAGCTGGTTCGACCAGCTGCCACGGGCCGTCCGGGACCCGGTCGGGCCGGTCGGTGACGACGACCCGGACCCCGGTGTCCCCGAAGACCATCGCGGCCCGGTCGGCGGGGGCGGTCAGGTCCACCGGCACGTAGGCCGCGCCGGCCTTCAGCACGCCGAGCACCGAGACGGGGATCTCGTGCGTGCGGTCAAGGAGCAGGCCGACCCGGTCGCCGGGGCGGACGCCGCGGGCGATCAGTGCGTGGGCCAGCCGGTTGGCCCGCTGGTCCAGTTCCGTGTAGCTCAGGGACCGGTTGCCGTGGGTGAGGGCCGTGCGGGTGGGGTGCGCGTCGGCCGCGTCCTCGAACAGCCGGTGCAGAGCGCGGCCTTCGGGGATGCGGACGGGGGCGGCGGGCGGCTGCCGGTCGGCCAGGCGGGTCAGTTCACGGACGGTACGGCCGGTGTCGTCGAGGGCGGCCGTCAGCAGGGCCCGCCAGTCGTCGGTCATCCGGCGTACCGTCTCCGTGTCGAAGAGGCCGGTGCTGAACTCGACCTCGCCGCGCAGCTCGCCGTCGTCGTAGACGGACCAGGTCAGGTCGAACTTGCTGGTGCCGTTGGAGTGCACCCGCCGGTCGGCCGAGGCGGGCCCGAACGCCAGGGGTGCCCGGTTCTCGGTGTGCGAGCCGAAGACGACCTGGACGAGCGGCGGGTGGGCGGCGGAGCGGTCCGGGGCGAGCTGGTCGACGATCGTGTCGAACGGCACGTCCAGATAGCCGTACGCCTCGAAGGCCACGTCGGAGACGTGGGCGAGCAGCTCGCGGAAGGTGGTGCGGGCGCCGAGCCGGACCCGCAGCGGCAGCAGGTTGACGAAGTAGCCGACCAGGTTCTCCAGTTCGGGCCGGTCGCGGGTGGTGACCGGAGTGCCGATCACCATGTCCTCGGCACCGGTGTGGCGGTTCACCAGGAGGGCGAAGGCGGCCAGTTGCACGATGAACGGCGTCACCCCCTCGCTCTCGGCCAGCGCGCGGACCCGTGCCGCGGTGCCGGCCGGCAGGTCGAAGGGCTCGGTGCGGCCGAGGTGGCCGCGCTCCGCCGGGCGCGGCCGGTCGGCGGGCAGTTCCAGCAGGCCGGGGGCGCCGTCCAGCCGGTCCTTCCAGTAGGACAGGTGGTCCTCGAAGGAGCGGCCCTCTTCCCCGGTCGCGTAGTCGGCGTACTGGACGGTCAGTTCGGGCAG
The DNA here is from genome assembly GCF_002217755.1 of Streptomyces hyaluromycini. GTDB lineage: Bacteria > Actinomycetota > Actinomycetes > Streptomycetales > Streptomycetaceae > Streptomyces > Streptomyces hyaluromycini. The sequence continues at coordinate 49,436 of NZ_BCFL01000020.1, forward strand.
CCTGGGATCGCGGTGTTCGGTGAGGGCGGTGTAGGTCTCCGCCAGTTCCGTCTCGAAGACGTCGGCCGACCAGCCGTCCCAGACGATGTGGTGGACGACGAGGACGACGGTGGTCTCGGTGTCCGACCGCAGCAGGGCCGACGCCCTCAGCAGCGGTCCGGCGGCGAGGTCGAAGGGGACCGCCGCCTCTGCGGCGAGCCGCTGTGCGGCCTGTCGTTCCCGCTCGTCCGCCCGCAGGTACCGCAGGTCCACGACGGTCAGCGGGATCTCCAGGCCGGGGTGGACGAGCTGGCGGGGGCCTTCGGGCCCCAGGGTGAAGGTGGTACGCAGCGCCTCGTGGCGGGCGACCACGGTGTTGAGGGAGCGCTCCAGGAGCGCGGTGTCGAGGGGGCCGGTGAACTCGAAGACCCAGGGGGTGTTGTAGGTGGCGGTCCCGGGGTGCCAGCGGTCCAGGAACCACAGTCCTCGCTGGAGGCCCGAGAGCGGTGCGGTCCTGGCGGGTGCCGGGGCCGACGGCGGAGCGGGGACGGGCAGCGGGGTGGGAACCGGCGGCGGAGCCGTGTCCGTGGGCGAACTCACTGTCGGTCTGCCTTCCTTGTCGGGGAGCGGAGGTGTCGGTCCGGCGTAGAGCCGGCGCCGGGCGCGTGTCGGACACGCGGTGTGCCGTGTGCTCAGGCCGGCAGCAGTTCGGCGATCGCGCTCACGGTCCTGGCCCGGAACACCAGGTGCGGCGGGACGCGGGTGCCGGTCTCCCGGGACAGGCGCATTGCGACGCGTACGGCCGACAGGGAGTTGCCGCCGATCCGGAAGAAGCTGTCGTGGCGGCCCACCTCGGCGAGGCCGAGGATCTCCCGCATCACGTCGGCCACCAGGCGTTCCCTGCCGACCAGTGCGGTGTCCCCGCCGCCGTACCCGTCCCCTCCGGTGGCGGCCGCCGGGGCCGGCAGGGCGCGGCGGTCGGCCTTGCCGTTGGCGTTCAGGGGCAGCGCGTCCAGGACGTCGACGGTGGCCGGGACCATGTACTGCGGGAGCCGCCCGGCCAGGTACCGGAGGAGGGCATCGGGGTCGGGGGTCGCACAGCCGTCGGAGGCGGTCGTGACGTAGGCGGCCAGCCGCCGGTCCCCTGGGGCGGGCTCGTACACGGTGACGGCGGCCTCCCGTACCCCCGGGTGACGGGTGAGGAGGTCCTCGATCTCTCCCGGTTCGACGCGGAAGCCCCTGATCTTGACCTGGTCGTCGGCGCGGCCGGTGATCTCCAGCGTGCCGTCCGCCGTGCGGCGCCCGAGGTCCCCGCTCCGGTACAGCCGCCCCCCGTAGCCGCCGGGATCGGCGACGAAGCGGGTGGCGGTGAGGCCGGGCCGGGCCGTGTAGCCGAGGGCGAGGCCGCAGCCGGCCGTGTAGAGCTCGCCGGTGACGCCGGGTCCGACGGGCCGCAGGGCTTCGTCGAGGACGAGGACGTCCTTGCCGTAGAGCGGACGGCCGATGGGGATGGAGGCGGTCGTGACGTCCTCGGGCACGACGGTGTGGCAGGTGGTGAGGCCGAGGCTCTCGACGGGGCCGTAGCCGTTGGCGACCCGGAGTCCGGGGAACATCTCCAGTGCCTTGGCGACATGGGTCACCGAGGCCCGCTCGCCGGCGGTGAAGGCGGTGCTCAGTCCGGCGAACGTGTCGGGGAACTCCTCCAGGAGGAAGTTGAACAGGCTGGCGGACAGCTGGAGCTGGGTGACCCCGTGGCGGCGGGTGAGCTCGGCGACGGTCTCCGGGTCGGGCCGCTGCCCGGTCTGCAGGACGCAGGTGCCGCCGAACATCAGGGCGCCGTACAGCTCAAGGGCGAAGGCGTCCCAGGAGACCGGGGAGCACTGGAGCCAGACCTCGTCCGGGCCGAACCGGGCGTAGTCCTGGCCCGCGTAGGTGCCGGTCAGGGCGCGGTGCGGCACGGCGACGCCCTTGGGGCGGCCGGTGGAGCCGGAGGTGAACATCACGCAGGCCAGGTCGTCGCCGGTGACGGGCAGCCCGGGGTCGTACTCCGGGCGGCGGGCCAACTCCCCCGCGACGGTGTCCAGGTCGATGTGCGCGCCCTGCCAGGCGAAGGGAACGTCCTTGCCCCGATGGGTGATCAGGTGTCCGGCGCCGCTGTCGGTGGCCGCTCCGGCGAGCCGCTCGGCCGGGAAGTCGGGGTCCAGCAGGGTGTATCCGGCGCCGGTCTTCAGCGCCGCGAGCAGGGCCACGACGAGGTCGAGGCCGCGCTCGACGAGCACCGCGACGACCGTCCCGCGCCCGGCGCCCCGGCCGGCGAGGTAGTGGGCCAGCCGGTTGGCCCGTGCGTTGAGCTGCCCGTAGGTGAGCTCCTCGGCTCCGGCTATCAGGGCGGTGGCGTCCGGGGTCCGGGCGGCGGCCGCCTCGAACAGGGTGTGCGCGGGGGCGGCGACGGCCGCGGCCAGTGCGCCCAGCCAGCTGTCGCAGAGCGCCTCCATGGTCCGCGCGTCGAACAGGTCGCTGTCGTACTCGAACCGGCCGGTGAAACCGGTGCCCAGGTCGTCGACGGAGACGGACAGGTCGAAGCGGGAGACCTCCTGCACATGGAGTTCGCGGGTGACGGTGATGCCGTCGACCTCCAGCGGCCGGGTGTCCAGCGGATGCAGTTCGAGCAGGACCTGGCAGAGCGGGTTGCGGTCCCGGGGCGGGTCGGTGACGACCCGGTCGACGATCGCGTCGAAGGAGGCGTCCTGGTTGCGGTAGGCGCCCACCGAGACGTCCCGGACGTGGCGTACGAGGTCGCGGAACGGCAGGTCGGGGTCGATCCGCAGCCGCAGTGGCAGCAGGTTGACGAAGTAGCCGATCAGCCCGGCCGCTCCGGCCCGGCCGCGCACGTTCACCGGGGAGCCGATGACCATGTCCCGCTCCCCCGAGCGCCGGTGCAGCGTGGTCGCCAGCGCGGCCAGCAGCACCATGAACGGGGTGGCGTCCTCCTCGCGGGCCAGCTCGCGCACCGCCCGCGCGACCGGCTCCGGCATCGTGAAGCTGTGATGGGCGCCCCGGAACGCCTGGAGTTCGGGTCGGGGCCGGTCGGTGGGCAGCGCGGTGGTCTGCGGCACGTCCGCCAACTGCTCGGCCCAGTAGGCGAGCTGGGCTTCGGTGGCGGCGGCCACGGCGTCGTCGTACTGCCAGGCGCTGTAGTCGGCGTACTGGGCGTCGAGTTCGGGCAGCCGGTGCGGGCGACCGGCCCGCAACGCCTCGTAGACCTCCTTCAGTTCGGTCTCCAGGACGGGCAGTGAGCCCTCGTCCCACACGATGTGGTGCAGGACCAGGAGGAGCACGGTCCTGCCGTCCGGCGCGCGCAGGGCGTGGGCGCGCAGCAGCGGTCCGGTCTCCAGGTCGAAGGGCTCGACGGCAGTCGCTGCGATCAACTCGGCGATCCGCTCGGTGGGTGCCTCGGTGACGGTGAACGGCACGGTGACGCTCTCCCGGACGACCTGGCGGGGGCCGGTGTCGCCGAGGACGAAGCAGGTGCGCAGGCTCTCGTGGCGGTCGACCACGGTCTGAAGGGCCCGGTGCAGCAGGCCGAGGTCGGGGGCCGCGGCGAAGCGGAACACCCAGGGCACGTTGTAGGTGGCGGAGCCCGGGTTCCACTGGTCGAGGAACCACAGGCCGCGCTGGTACGCCGACAGGGGTGCCTCGCTGTGCCCCGACCGGGTCAGGGCCGGGAGCCGCTCGCCCTCGGGGGCGGTGGCGACGGCGGCGAACTCCGCGAGCGTCGGGGCCTCGAAGATCGCGTACGGGGAGACCACGCCGAAGACGTCCGCGACGCGCCCGACGACGCGCACCGCGGTGAGCGAGTCGCCGCCGAGGTGGAAGAAGTTGTCGTGGGCGCCGACGTCGGGCACGCCGAGTACGTCGGACCAGACCCCGGCGAGCAGCCGTTCGGCCTCGGTGCGCGGAGCGACGTACCCGTCCCGCACCAACGCGTTCTCGGCGCCGGGGTTCGGCAGGGCCGCCCGGTCGATCTTGCCGCCCGCGGTCAGCGGGAAGGCGTCCAGGACGGTGAGGCTCCCGGGGACCATGTGCTCGGGCAGCCGGTCCGCCAGGAACGCGCGGACCTCGCGGTACTCCGGCGGCACCGGCGCGGTGGTGGTGGCGTAGGCGGCCAGCCGGCCCTCGTGGGCGGTCACCACGCAGGCGGCGACCGACGGATGGGCGGCCAGCGCCTGTTCGACCTCGCCGGGCTCGACCCGGAAGCCGCGGATCTTCACCTGGTGGTCGGTGCGACCGACGAACTCCAGAGCGCCGGAGGACCGCCGCACCAGGTCGCCCGTGCGGTACATGCGGGCACCCGGCACGGCCGAGAACGGGTCGGCCACGAAGCGTTCGGCGGTCGCCGCGGGGCGGCCCCAGTAGCCGGAGGCCAGCAGCGGCCCGCCGACGTGGAGTTCGCCGGCGGTGCCGTCGGGCACCGGGCGCAGGGCGTCGTCCAGCACGTACAGGGCGCGGTCGCCGAGCGCGTCGCCGATCGGCACGCGGCGCTCGCCGTCGGCCGGGTCCGCCGGCTGGAGGACATCCTGGACGGTGGCGGTGACCGTCGTCTCGGTGGGCCCGTACGCGTTCAGCAGCGGGACGCCGGTGAGTTCGGTCCAGGCGGCCGCCGTCTCCGGGTACAGCCGGTCGCTGCCGGAGATCATCAGTCGCAGCGAACCGGGGACGCGGGCACCGGCCCGCAGGGCGGCCACGACCTCCTGGAAGTAGCCGGCGGACAGGTTGGCGACGGAGACCTCCTCGGCCGCCAGCAGGGCGAGCAGTTCACCGGCCGCCAGGAGTCCCCGCTCCGGTACGACCAGGCAGGCGCCGGTCGTCAGGGCCGTCAGGACCTGTTCGACCGCCACGTCCACGGAGGGCCTCGCCATGTGCAGGACGACATCCCGGTGGGTGATGCCGAAGCGGGCGGTGGCGGCCTCGATGTGCCGCGCCAGCACGGACGCGGCGACATGGACGCCTTTCGGGCGGCCGGTGGTGCCGGAGGTGTGGACGAGGTAGCCGGAGCCGCCGGCCCGACCGGATGTCAGGGCTCCGACGGTGAGTTCGCCGTGAGTCAGGAAGGCCGTCGCCCCGGCGTCCCGGACGATGAACTCGGTGCGCTCCGCCGGGGCGTCGGCGTCGACCGGCAGATGGATCCCGCCGGCCCGCAGCACGGCCAGCAGTCCGACCACGTGGTCGAGACGGTCCCGCCCGGACACCGCGACGACCTGGCCCGGGGCGATGCCCGCCGCCAGGGCACCGGTCAGCCCGTCGAGTTCCGCGTAGCTGAGGGTCCGGCCCGCGCAGCGCACGGCGGGCCGGCCGGAATGGCGGCGTACGGCCGCCTCGAATGCGAAGGGAATACCGTCTGAGGACATGGGTTCACCCCGATGTTGGAAATGCCCGCGGAATTGGCGACGCGAGAAACGCTAGGTCGCGCCAACCCGGTGGACGGGCAGTTGGAGAGGAAGAAGAACGGCAATTTCGACGGCTCGGTCAATTGCCGTCCGGTGACCAGACGTCCTGCTGGTCGAGTGCGTCCGGGGCGTATTTTCCCAATGCGCTGATCAGCATCCGCATTTCCATGGCGAGGCATTCCGTGAAACGGATCAGCCCCTGGTCCGGGTCCTCCGCGACGGACAGCAGCGCGGCCCGGCCCAGGCCGACGGCCCGTGCGCCCAGCGCCAGGCTCTTGACGGCGCGGGTGCCTTCCCACATCCGGCCCGACACCAGCAGGCAGGGCGGCGGGTCGTCGGCCAGGCGCCGCAGGCACGCGGCGAGCGGCAGCCCGACCCCGCCGGTGAAGGCGACGGGCGCCCAGCCGGTGCCGCCTTCGGCGCCGTCCACCGTCACCGCGTCCGCGCCCGCGTCCACGGCCACCCGCGCCGCCTCGGCGACATCGCGGCCGGGGTGGAGTTTGACCCAGACCCGGGCCCGGGGGAAGTTGTTGCGCATCAGCCGGATCTGCTGGCGCAGGATCTCCGCCGTGAACGTGCCGGGGCTGCTGGAGCGCAGCACGTGCCGCTCGCCGAGGGCCGCGGTGTCCAGGCCGTACCGGTCGCCCAGCCGCGCTGCCGCGGCCGTGTCGAGGACGGTCATCCCGCCGAGCCCGGGCTTGGCGCCCTGCCCCGTCTTGAGCTCGAAGGCGAGCCGTCCGGAGTCCAGCAGGGGCCGGGCGGCGGGGTCGCTGTAGACGAGGTTCCAGACCTCGGCGTCGGCGTCCTCGGTGCTCTGCTGCACGGCCACTCCGCCGAGCCCGTCGGGCAGTTCGTCGGTGTAGGCGCGCAGCCGGCCGAGCAGCGTGACGGTGGCGTCGCCGGGCGGGCCGTCCAGTCGGCCGTAGCCGTGCACCGGAACCACGTTCTCGCCGATGACCATGGGCAGCCCGAGACGGCCGGCCTGACGGCCCAGCGCCAGGCCGGGGTCGCCGCCGGCCGCCCGGGTGGAGCCCAGCGCCGACACATACACGGGCAGTGCGGCGGTGAAGCCCCCGATGCCGGTGGTGAGTTCGACGTCGTCGTACATCGGCTCGCGGCCCAGTTCGATCAGCTTCTTCAGCCGCTCCTCCATGAAGACGGGCGGGACGAGACGCATCCGGTCTATGTCGTCCTCCGGGGCGGTGGGCGCGCAGGCGCCGAAGAGCACGTGCCCGTAGTCCTCGGCGGCCGGGAAGGCGGCCGCCGCTCCCGACCGGGCCCGGCGGCGGACCTCGTCCTCGGGGAAGGCGGGGGCGACGGGGCTCACGGCGAGACCACCCCGGGCAGCTTGGGGAAGGCGTTGGCCTGCCACACCGCGTCGCGTCCGGCCACGTACCGGGTCAGCCGCTCGACGCCGATGCCGAAGCCCGCGCTGGCGGGGACGCCCTCGCGCACCAGGTCGAGGTACCAGCGGTACTTCTGCGGGTTCTCGCCGGTCTCCCGCATGCGGGTGACGATCTGCGCGTAGTCGTTGGTCCGCTCGCTGCCGCTGCACAGTTCGCCGAAGCCCTCGGGGGCGATGAGGTCGAAGTTGCGCAGCACACCGGGCTCGGTGCGCGACTCGCGGTCGTAGAACCCGCGGGATCCCTTCGGGTAGTCGGTGACGAAGAACGGGCGCGCGGCCTTCGACGACAGCAGTGCCTCGCCCGCCCAGTCGATCTCGGCGTCCGGGCTCTGGTCGTGTCCCACAGCCCGCAGTTCGGCGACCGCGTCGGCGTGCGTGAGCCGGCCGAACGACCCGTGCAGCAGCTCGGTGAAGGCGTCTACGTCCCTGCCCAGGAGTTCGAAGTCGGCGGGCAGCGCGTCGCGGGTGGACCGGACCATGTGGACCACGAGGTCCTCGAGGAGTCCGGTGATCCGCTCCCGGTCCGCGCCGGCCACCTCCACGTCCAGCTGGTGGAACTCCGCGAGGTGCCGGTCGGTGTCGGTGGTCTCCAGCGGCTCCAGACGGACGTTGGGGGCGATGCAGAAGATCTTGTCGAAGGCCAGCAAGGAGGCCTGCTTGTAGAGGATGGCGCTGGTCATGAGCTTGTAGCGGTGGCCGTAGAAGTCGATGTCCACCTGCTTGGAGCCGCGGCTTCCCGGGTCGGTGACCGGCCCGATGACCGGCGGCAGCATCTCGGTGAACCCGGCCGACGTCAGGTACTCGCGGGCGGCCGCGATCAGCCGGTTCTGGATGCGCAGGGTGCTGCGGGTGGCCGGGGACGAGAGGTGTGCCCGGGGGGCGGGCGGGGACGGTGGGGAGTTGGGCGTGTCGTGGTTCATGGCTGCTGATCCCATCTGTGGGTTGTCTGGGCGAGGACGGGGTGGGACGGCTACCGGGCGGCGGTCTCGGCCCGGGCGCGCCGGTCGAAGGTCCGCTGTACGTACGACAGGGCGGCCATCAGGCCGTCCGAGCCGAGGATCGGATTCCGGCCCCGTCCGGGCCGGCCGGGCAGCGGCATCGCCCCGGCGGCGGACCAGTACAGGCGGCCCTCGGCGTCCAGGCCGCTGCGGGCGCGCCCGGCGTTGTCGGGGTGGAGGCAGAACGGCACGTCCAGGTAGCCCCGGGCGAAGGCGGTCACCAGGGCGCGGCCGATGTCCCGGTCGAGGCCGAGGACGGCGTCGATCAGGGCGCTCGCCTCCGCGTGGATCCCGGTGTCCGGGGCGCCGGCCGCCCTCGGCGCGGACGCTTCCGCGGCGGCCGCCCCCGCGGCCGTCTCCAACGCCCTTACGTTCTCCGCGACGGTGGGGATCCGGTGCGCCTCGGCGGTCGTCTTCACGATGAGCCGGGCCGCGCCGGTGCGGACCGCCAGCCGGGCGGCCTCCCGCAGGAGCAGCCGCGCCCCTTCGGGGGTCAGCGGGTACATCCCCATGTGCGCGTAGACGACGATGTGCCACTCGATGTCCGGCAGCAGTGCGGCGGCGAGCCGGGACAGCGCGGTGACCGACTCCTCGTCCTGGCGGGCGTTGGCCTGCTGCGCGTAGCTGAGGGAGACGCTGCGCAGCCCGTGCTGCCGGAAGAAGAGGGCTTCCAGCACGCTGAGCGCGATCAGCAGGCCGGGCGGGCAGAGCTGGCCCATCATGCAGCCGCCGAACGTCTCCAGATGGGGGCGTGCGCCGGTCTGCTGGGCCTCGGCCAGCAGCGCGCAGCTTCGCTCCCAGCCGGCCACGGCCACGTTGAGCGGGACCCGGCTGTAGGGCAGGCAGTACGAGACGGGGCCGCCCTCGGTGGCGTCCAGTCCGGCGGCCAGCAGCGCGGTCACGATCTTCTCGGGGCGGGCCGAGCCGTGCCGGACCTGCACCGGGAATCCGTCGTCCGCGACATCCCGCAGCACCTGCCGGGTCACGGCCGGGTCGTAGGTGGTGATCGGGTAGCCGTTGAGCGCCACGCCCTGGGCGACGGCCCGCCGGGCCGCCACGGCGTCGCCGGTCCTCGTGTAGCTGTCCACGGTGATGGTGCCGACCGTGGTGGCCGCCGCGCCGCGGGTGGCCCGCAGGCCTTCGCGCATCCGCTCGGGGCGACTCATCCCCATCCGCGGCTGCACCACCAGGTGGCCCCGGGCCTGTGCCCGGGTCACGAACTGCCCGAACGGCACCGGTGGCGAGGCCGGCCGGGCAGTCATACCGGCACCGCCCGGGACAGCGTGCGGACGAACGAACGCAGCTCGTCGGCGGAGGCGCTCTCCTCGAAGACCTGGTCGAAGCCGGCCGCCCGCAGCGTCCGCGCGACCGATCCGTCATCGGCGCCCGTGATGCCCAGCTTGCCGCCGATCACCACCTGGGTGCGCAGCAGTTCGGGACAGGCACGCAGGCCGGGGATGACCCGCTGGGCGTCGATCGCCCCGTGTCCGTTGACGCTGCTGAGGACGATCAGCTCGGGGGCCAGTCGCCGGCACTCGGCGATCAGTTCGGCGTCCGGGACGCAGGCGCCCAGATTGGTGACGCGGTGGCCGAGTTCTTCCAGCAGCAGTTGCAGGAAGACCAGATTCCAGGTGTGTGCGTCCGACGCCATGGTCGAGACGACGACGTCCAGGCCGACGCGCTCGGCCTTTCCCAGTTCCACGGAGATTCCTAGTTGGTTCAGTAGGGATGGGGAGGTGGGGGGGAACGGCGGAGCGGCGAGCGGCGAGGTGAGGGGCTCGTGGCGGGTCAGGAGACCAGCGCCGCCGGGAACGGGGTGCGGGGCAGGGACTCTCCGGGTACCGGCGCCAGGCCCGGGGTGCCGTACTGCTCCCGGCAGACCGTGCGGACGAGGTTCAGTACGGCGAACCTGGCGCTGCTGCGATCCGGGGTCAGGCGGAGCAGACCGCGTGAGAGAAGTCCGTGTACGGACTGGTGACAGTGCTGTGCGCTCCGGCCGCCGGCCGCCGCGGCCTCTTCCAGGGACCAGTCGGACGCCGAGTCCGACAGCAGTCGTACGAAGGCCAGCTGATCGGCGGTCAGCGAGCGCAGGGCCTCGTCCAGGGCCTCGCGCACGTCGCCCCGTTCGCAGTGCGTGACCGGTGGGGCGGCCAGCCCGAACGGGGAGGCGGACAGCCGTTCGGTCAGCCGGCCCGGGGATTCGAGGAGCGTCCAGCCGGCCGCGTACTCCAGTGCCCGGGGCAGCCCGTCCAGGTAGGCGCAGAGTCCGGCGATGGCCAGGGTGTCGGACGGCTCCAGGGTGAGGCCGGGGCGGAGCCGCCGCATGTGGGCCAGCATGAGCCGCACGGCCGGCACGTCCGCCAGGTCCCGTGGTGCCGTGTCCGGACCGGGTGTGTCCAACGGTGCCAGCGGGACCACCTGTTCGCCGTCGAGGGACAGCGGCGACCGGGAGGTGACCAGTACCCGCAGGCCCGGGCGACGGTGGAAGACCCGGTCCAGCAGGGTGTGGTCGAGCCCGTCGTCGGCCCCGTCGAGCACCAGCAGCGCGGGCCGGTCGCCGTCGGCCTCCAGGAGGCCGGTGCCGCCGGCGAGCGCGGCCACGGACACCCGGTCGCCGCAGGACACCCAGTGCACCGGCCAGAGCTCGGAGCGGTGCGTGCGCCAGGCCGCCTCCAGGGCCAGCCTGGTCTTGCCCACCCCGCCCAGGCCGACGACCGACACCAGCCGGTCGCCGTCCCCGGTGAGGCAGTGCGCGAGCGTCGCGGTCTCCCGTTCGCGCCCGACGATCGCGGTGCGCGGGGCGGGCGGGGCCGTGGGCTCCTCGACAGGCGCATGCCGGCGTGCCGACGCCTCGAAGGCGGAGCGCGCGCGGCCGGTCAGCCGCAGCGCGTCGGCCACCAGCCGTACGGTCTCGTGCCGGGGCCGCCTGACCCGGCCGGCCTCCATGTCCCGTACCGCACGCACGCTCAGCGTCGCGTGATCGGCCAGGCACTGCTGGGTCATTCCGGCGCGTTCACGCTGGGATCTGAGCAGTTCGCCGAAGCCGGACACCGGCTGACCACCATCCATGCCGATTTCCCTTCACATCACCACACCGATGATCGGGCCGAGGCCGGTTCCGGTCTCCGCCTGGAATGGATGGTGGTGGGATCGGATATACGGGGGATCATCAGCCGTCCCCAGCCGCTCGGGCGCGGCGGTGATCGGGCCTCCATCCGGTGTAGATCGGCCGTCGGCAGTCTCGGACCAGAACGAGGCACACGGCCTCACCGGGCTCCCCCCGGTACCCGAGACCCAGCTCCTGGGCCCGATCCCGAAGGCGGACGGCACCTGATGAAGGCATTCCCGATGTCCCTGGTCCCGCGTAAGGCCGCGCTCCTGATCGCCACCGTCGGCTGCGCCGCCGCGCTGACCGCGGCGGTGCCGGTGGGCACGCACACGGACGCCCCGAAGCCGGCCCGCTCCACGGCCGTGCTGGCCGACGGCGGGGCCCCGGACGAGTGGAACAGCACGGGCTGACCCGGGACGGCCTGCCCGTACGGGTGAGCGGCTCAGCCGACCTTCGGCTGGGCCGCTCATTCGTTCAACGGGCTGCCAGTGTCTTCGTTCAACGGGCCACCCGCGTCGGTGGGTTCAGGCTTTCACGGGCCCGGCGGAGCAGCCGGGAGCCGTGCCGCCAGCTGCTCCGCCTCGTCGGCGTCGGGCAGTCCCAGGCGGGTGAAGACGACGGCCGCCTGGCGTGCCCGGGACAGCGCCGCCGGGTTGTCGCCGAGGTCGGCGAGCGCCCGGCCGAGGACCAGCAGGGTGTTGCCCTTCTCGCGCTCGGCGCCGAGTTCCTCGCACAGGGCCAGGGCCGTCTCCCCCTCGGACAGCGCGAGGTCCGGTTTCCCCATCACCCGCCAGGCGGCCGCGAGCCGGGTCCTGACCTGCGCCTCGCGGCCCCGGATACGGAACGTCGTGCAGGTCTCCAGGCATCTGGTGTAGCTGGCGACGGCGTCCGGGTGGCGTTCGAGCTCGTGCAGTGCCATGCCGTGGACGTACCACGCGTAGGAGGTGCCGTGCGGGTCCGCCACGTCCCGCAGTTCGGCCAGGACCTCCTCGCACATGCTGACGGCCTCCTGCGCGCGGCCGCTGCGCAGCCGTGCCTGGGCGGCGTTCAGCCGGGTCACCAACTCGCCCGACCGGTGGCCCAGTTCCCTGGCCAGTTCGATCGCCCGGTCGTAGGAGTCCACGGCGTCTGCGTACCGGTGCTGGAACTGGGCTATCAGACCACGGTCGTTGAGGATCTGGCGCAGGATGACGGTGTCGCCGGCCCGCCGGCAGGCCTCGGTGGCCAGCCGGGTCTGCGACTCGGCCTCGGCGAGCTGGGTGTTCTGCAGCGCGGCGTTGCCGCACACGAACCGAGCCCGGCCCTCGGCCTGGTCGTCGCCCCGCAGTGCGGCGGCCTCGGCCACCACCCGGGCCGCCGTGGCCAGTTGCGCGTACGGGATGTCCCGTCCGAAGGGGGTGAGTGCGACCAGCAGGTCGGTGGCCGTGCGCAGCATGGGGGTGTCGCCGCCGAGCGCGAGCCGGGCGGCGGCGGTCACCGCGTTCGTGGTGCAGTCGAACTCCGAGGTCACCCAGGCGCGTGCGTCGGCCAGGGTGGCGAACCGGTGTCCGGACGTGGCGCCGCCGCCGAGGATGGCGCCGACCGGATCGCCGGGCACCATGCTCTGGAACGCCGAACAGGCCACGTCGAGCAGATGGTCGAGGAGCCGGCCCAGGGCGGCGGTGCCCTCGGCCCCCGCCGTGCCGGACGGCTCGCCGGTGCGGTGTGCCACGGCGGGGGCCGTCAGCTGGAGTGCGAAGGACCGGAGCAGGTCGTGATAGCGGTACCGGCCGGGCAGCGGCGCCTCCAGCATGGCCGCGTCGACGACCGATTCCAGCAGGTCCTCGGCCTCGTACTCGTCGAGTTCGAGCACCACCGCGGCGGCTTCGAGGCCGATGCCGGGCCGTGCGAGCGGCGCGAGCAGCCTGAAGGCCCGGGCCTGCTCGTCCGTGAGCTGGCGGTAGCCGAGTTCGAAGGCCGCGGCCACGCCCAGGTCTCCGGCGCGCAGTTCTCCGATGCGCAGCCGTTCGTCGGCGAGGCGGGCGGTCATGGTCTCGATCCGCCACCGGGGGCGGGCGGCGAGCCGTGACGCGACGATCCGCACGGCGAGCGGCAGGTGTCCGCACAGTGCCACCAGCTCGGCGGCGGCTCCGGGTTCCTCCGCGACCCGCCCCGCGCCGGCGATCGAGCGGAGCAGGGAGAGGGCCTCGTCGGTGTCGAAGACGTCGAGATCGGTCTGGAGGATGGTGGGCAGGCCGCTCAGCCGGCCCCGGCTGGTGATGATCACCCCGCAGTCGGCCGAGCCGGGCAGCAGCGGTCTCACCTGGGCGGGGTCGCGGGCGTTGTCCAGCATGAGCAGGATACGGCGGCCGTCGAGCGTCGTACGGAAGAGGCGGGCGCGGTCCTCGGTGGCGGCGGGCAGGCTGTGTCCGGGGGTCCCGAGCGCGGTGAGGAAGCTGCCCAGGACGGTTGCGGGGTCGGCCGGTTCCAGGCCGTTGCCGTGCAGATCGGCGTAGAGCTGTCCGCCGGGGAAATCGGGTTTGGCCCGGTGCGCGCCACGGAGGGCGAGGGTGCTCTTGCCGATGCCGCCCATGCCGCTGATGGAGACGACGGGCAGGGCCACCCGGGCGGGGTCGGTGAGGGCGCTGCACAGCGCCTCGACCTCGACCGTCCGTCCGGTGAAGTCGGCCGCGTCGGCGGGTAACTGGGCCGGCCGCAGGGGTGGGGCGGGCGCGGGCGCCTCGGCCGGTTCGGCGGGTTCGGCCGGTTCTGGGGGTGCTGGGGGTGCTGGGGGTGCTGGGGGTTCGTTCGCCTCGGCCGTGGCCTTCGTGGCCGCCGCCGACGGCCTGGCGGTGTCCGTGGCACGGTCCGCCGCGGGCCCCATCAGCCGCGGGTCGCCGGCGAGGACCCGGGCGTGCAGGCCGGTCAGCTCGGGGCCGGGGTCGATGCCCAGTTCCTCGGCGAGCACCCTGCGCGCCCTGCCGAACACCGCCAGCGCCTCGGCCTGGCGTCCGACGGCATAGAGCGCCCGCATCAGGAAGCCGTAGGGTCTCTCCTGCATCGGATGCTCATGGGTGAAGGCGATGAGGTCCGGGATGACCAGCCCGTGCTGTCCCTCCCGGAGGCGGTGCTCGAATCTCTGCTCCAGCAGGGTGAGCCGCAGCGCGCTGAGACGGGAGCGCTGCTGTTCTGCGAACGGCCCCGGCACACCGGTCAGGGGTTCGCCCTGCCAGAGCGCGAGCGCCTCGTTCAGCAGGCTGCCGCACTCCGCCTCCCGGCCGGCGTCCCGTGCCCGCAGGGCTTCGGCCGCGAGTTCCTCGGCGCGAACCGCGTCCACCGACGCGGGTGGGACGGTCAGTTGATAGCCGTCGCGCAGCGACACCAGGAGCTTGGGCGCGGCCCGGTCCTCCTCCATGACCTGTCGCAGTCTCCACGCGTAGGTGCGCAGGGTGGAGAGGGCGGAGTCCGGGGGTTCCTCGCCCCAGACCGCGCTGATCAGCTCATGGGCGGAGGCCGCCCGGCCGGACCTCAGCAGCAGGGCGGTCAGCAGCGCCTGCTGCTGTGGAGACCTGGTGGGGAGGGCCGCCCCGTTCCGCAGTACCTGCACGGCCCCGAGCACGACGAACCGAATGCCCTCGGCCATTCCCCTCCCCTGACCCCCAGCCTCCCCGCCGGGTGCATCCCGATGCTCTGCCAGCCCCAACCCACCTGCAAGCCGTCTCACCGATTATCGAGATCTTTTGACCGAAAATGGCAGTCGATTCCGGACAACCGGCGGCGCCGACCACGCACCTTCGGGCAGCCGGGTTCCCCGGACCGGGCTGCGACCTGGTTCTTCGTCAGCGCCGCTGCACGGAGCGGCGATTGCCGTACCGTCGAACGGCGATGTCCTCCCGGGTCCCCACGATCAGGTTGAGCGCACGGACCTCATCGTCGACCGCCTGGCCGGCCGGCCGAGCGAAATGCACACGAGACCGTGGCATGACTGGGTGGCCTGAGTACTTGCCGTGCTCGAACCGGCCGCATGCTGTGCCCCTCGGCCGGGCGGTAGAGTCCGCACGTGCGTTGATCTTCCGGACGGCGGCCAAGCGCCGCCGCAGACAGTGCGGACGGCCGCGACGAATTCGGGGCCGCCCAGTTGGCATCCCGTCGTCACAACACCGGAGATCACGCAATGACTGCTCAGCAGCCCATCACCTACGACGCGTTCGTCGCACTCGCCGCCGCTGATCCAGCTGTCGTCGGCCTTGTGCTCAAAGGGTCCCGGGCCCACGAGGGCATGACCACCGGGCACTCCGACCACGACCTGTACGTCGTCCTGGCCGATGCCCCGATGACGGCCCTCACCCGGTTCACGGGCCACCGCACGCCAGAACTCGACCTCGTCATCCTCTCCCTCGACGAGTTCCGCGCCGCCGGGATGCCAGGCTTCGAGCGGTACGCCCTCGCCCGCGCCCGGATCGTGCTCGACCGGCTCGACGGAGGCATCGCCCAGATCCTCGCCGCCAAGGCCAGGCTCGACGCCGATGAAGCCTTCCAAGCGGCGGACGAATGGCTCGATGCCTACGCCAACTCCCTCTACCGCTCGGTCAAGAACGACCGCAACGGCCATGCACTCGCGACCCGACTCGACGCCGCCGACAGCATCCGTTTTCTGCTGGAGTTCGTCTTCGCACTCGACCGTCGCCCCCGCCCCTACAACAAGTACCTCGAATGGGAGCTTGCCCGATTCCCGCTGCCCGGCTGGGACACCGGCATGCTGCTCGACGCTGCGGACCGCATCTCAGCCACGGGCGACGTGTCCACACAGCGTCGTCTCTTCGCCCATGTCGAGGCGGCGGCTCGGCGGGCCGGGCACGGCGCGGTGCTGGACGCATGGGGTGAGGACTTGGACCTGATGCGACCGCGCTAGAAGCGAACCGAGCGAGCTCCCGCGACACCGCGCCCGGCCCGATCACCCTGGCACCGGCACGTACCGAAGCTCGTCCAGACCAACCACACCGTCGGCTTCGAGACGGTTTTCGAGCGGATCGGCTCGCTGTACGTGCGCACGGCGAGGGAGGCGCAGGCACCGCGCATGTCACGTGTCGCATCTCGCACAGGCTCATTCCTCCCGCTCCGATTCCAGCGCCACGCCCTGCGGCATGCGGCATGCGGCATGCGGCATGCCGCATACGGCATACGGCATACGGCATACGGCATACGGCATACGGCATACGGCATACGGCATACGGAGACAGTGTCTTCCGTGGATCCACTCAGGGCAGGGAGGACGGCCTGCGGGGCGCGGGCAGCGCGGGCAGCAGTTCCCACAGGGGGCGGCCCTGTGACGCCCAGGCTCCGAGCAGTTGGCGGTCGACCAGGTGGAGGCGCTGCTGGCGGGCGAAGTCGCGGCCGGGCTGGGTGATCCTGCCGTTGGTCAGCATCACCACCACGTCGGCCTTGTGGACCGGGCGGCCCGTGCCGTTGAGGACCTGCAGTTCCGGGGTGCCCACGGCGGCGCCGCGTTCGCCGCCGCGGCGGTGCTTGCACTGGATCACCCACCGGCGCCCCAGCGGGTCGGTCGCCTTCACGTCGGCGCCCAGGTCTCCCTGCCCGCCGACCTGGACCGCGTCCGTGCAGCCGTCCCGGCGCATCAGGTCCCGCACGGCGAATTCGAACTGCCGGTGCGACAGTGCGTCCAGCTGGGCCAGACCGTAGCGCAGGGCGCGCGCCCGGGCCTGTTCCCAGCGTATGCGCTCCGCCCGCCGACGCCACCAGACGATGCCGGCCGGGACGGCGACGACAGCCGCCGCGAGCAGCAGCCACCAGTGCACGAGCAGCCAGTGGACCACCGCCACCACGAGAGCGATCACCCCTGCCGCGATCACGGCCACAAGGACGAACTGGATGTCGTTCTGCTGCCTGCGACGCGACCGGCGGGCGGGCCGACGCCGAGTCATCGGCCGCTTCCCAGGCGCGAGAAGTCGATCGGGTACGACACAGTGCGGGGCCGGGCACGGGATGTATCACCGGCGTCCGCCCTGTTGCCATACCAGAGCACGGCCGACCCGACGAAAGCGAAGACGGTCAGTTCCCGGCGCGCACCCGGCACCCACCGGGTATGTCCGCGAACCGCCGTCCCATCAGAGCGCACGTACGGCCGCACGAATGGCATGTGGTCCCCCAGATGGTCGTCACGTCCCGTAACGCACTCCATACTGACGGCCGCCACTGACAACGGCACACCCGAACGCCGTCAACTTCACCTGTTCCAGGGCCAGTTCGCGCCATCCCCTACGCATTCGCGGACGTCGAACGGCACCCCGAAAGGCGGCTGTCACCAGAGGTGCTGGATGCCGCGTGCCACCCAGCCGGTGGGCCTTCCAGCCGCGACCGGCGCACGATGCTTCTGGACACGCAGTGCCCAGTGGCGCTCACGCGTGCGTGCGCAAGCTCAAGGCAGTGCTCACCGATCCGATGACGGACCTCGTGTGGGTGCAGGTCACCTTCATCTCGCCGTCCATGGGGAGGGCTTCCGGGTGCACCCAGGAGAGCACGGCCACGGCGAAGGTCAGACTGCCCGAGCCGCTGGGCGACCGGGACGTGATCGTCGACCACTACATTCGCTTCTCCGCCGATGGTGCCAAGCGGCCCGCGCTGCGGTTGTGCGGAAAGCTGGGCTGCACACCGCCGGCCATCGGCTGCACCGCCGCCGCCTACGATCAGGCGCTGGAAGATGCAGTACGGCGAATCACTGGAGACCCGTGCTTCGACCTGCTCGCAGACCACCCGCAGCACATCTCCGACACGCACGTCGGTCGGCTCAGTCGGTTCGGCAACAACTCGCTCCGGCCCCTTGCCCGCCACTGCTGGCCCTTCCTCCAAGCGTCGGCCGATCGTCCCGGAGCCACCCGAGCCCGGGCCGAGAACACCGCCGGGTGACCTTTCCGCTCGTTCCGAATGCCCCGTCTCGAGACGGGCTAGCGCGATGACCGGGGAACACGCTTCTGCCCTCCGACGGGGCGGACATCGACCAGGTCGAAGCCATCCTCGTGGCGTACGAGATGCTGGACCTGGCCCAGGCCGGAGTCGCGGACGAACCCGACCCACCCCTGCGTCGTCGCGTGCCGAAGAAGCCACCCGACGACGTCCATCGTCACCCCGAAGTCGTCCTCGTGGACGCTCGTCCGGACGGTGAGTGCCCACGGTTCGCCGCCGTCCGGGTTCGGTCTGTCCACGGCACGGACCAGCAGGGACATATCGGCTCCGTCGAACGAGTGGCTCGCCGTGCCACCGCCGAAGGTCTGCCAGGGACCACCCCATGACTCCCAGTCGGTCGACTTCAACTCTGCCGGCATGTCCCCCTGCCCCAGGAGCCACCTCGGTTCCGAAAGCACCGGCTCGGGCAGGTCCGGCGGCAGGTCGACCGCCAGGAACAGGTCGTGGTGGTCACTCACACCAGAGACCCTAGCCCCAGCCACTGACAGCACTCTGCGGTCCTGGCGGACGGCGACGGATCCCGGGCTGTCCGAACTTGGGTTTTCGGGCCAGCTTCTGAGCTTGTGTCCGGCCTCCGGTCACGCGGAAGGGGAGAGCTGCTCGCGCACCCACTCGGGATCGGGGTTGGTGTGTGGCCGGCCCGCCACGACGACGGTCGGCACGATCTCGTTGCCGTCGTTGGCCGCCCTCACCACTGCGGCTCCTGCCGGGTCGCGCCAGATGTCGACCCAGTGCAACTGGCGGGCGCCGCGGCCCAGCCGGACGCGCAGTCGCATGCAGTACGTGCAGCCCGGCCGCCAGAAGACGACCGGCCGGCCGTCGACCGCGCTGCGGCGTTGTGCCTCCTGCGCACCGATCGACCTCGGGAAGATCAGGGGCGAGTTCACGCCGGCGAATGCCAGGAACAGCAGCATGAGTGCCGCGGCCGTGCCGGGGCTCCCCTTGAGGATCAGTCCGGTCGCGACAGCTGAGCCGCAGAGCACGAAAAGCATCGGCAGGATCCAGGCGCGCATCATGGTGACGAAGGCTATCGCTGAGTCGAAATGGTCCTCGAACTCGGTCGCTCACCCGGATGTGAAGGTGAGTTCGCTGCCCGGTCATGTTCCGCGGGAGGCGTTCGCGAAAGCGCCACGCTTCCGGGACGACCTGGATGACCGGTTCGAGTGTCTGGCCGCTCGCGGAGATGAACTGTTCGGCCTCGCCGGTGCGTTGCCGTGTGCGGACGGGCCGGTGAGGGCGCCGGTCGACCTGACGTCGGTGCTCGGGCACCACCGCGGGCACGGCGCCATGTACGACGCCCTGAACAACGGGAACGTGGACGTGCCCCGGTCACGGAAGAAATCCGATCCCAGCGGTCACGGGCCCGTTCCGGCCGATCCGTCTCTCGCATGCGCCCGGTGCTTCCCCCAGGTGCGTACCGCGGTGGCGATGACGGCGAGGGTGATGGTCGCGGTCCCCGAAGCGGTCAGTACCTGCCGGGGTCCCAGGGCGGCGCTGAGAGGGCCGCCGAGGGCCGTGCCCACCGGGGAGGCGGTGAGCAGGGCGGCGCCTCGGGCGGCCAGGACGGTCGTCAGCCGGGCCGCCGGCGTGCGGTTCTGGAAGAGGGTGAAGGACAGCGCGGTGAACGGGCCGTAGATCAGGCCGCCCAGGGCGAAGCAGACAAGGGTGATGCCGGTGGACACGTCCAGCCCGAAGGGCACGAGCATCAGGCCCCAGCCTGCGACGATGCCCAGGGTGACCGGCCAGAGCGGAAGCTTGCGCAACACACCGGCCGCCAGGCCACCGACGACAGCCCCCGCCCCGAACAGGGTCCAGTACAGCCCGAGAAGGCTTGCGTCTTTGTGGAGGTCGTCGGTGACATGCAGCGGGAGCGCCACCTCCACCGGTCCGTAGAGGAAGTTGAAGAACCAGGTCAGTGCGAGAATGCCGAGAAGCTCGGGTTCTCCGCGCAGCAGGTGCAGACCGGCGCCCGCCCGTCCGTTGTCGACCGGCGCGGCCGTCGCTGCGGCCTGGGCATCGCCGCCCAGCCGGCCGACCTGGACGGCGAGGACGGCGAACGACACGGCATCGAGCCCGATGATCCAGGCCGGACTGATCCCTGCCGCCAGGAGTCCGGCGAGTGCGGGACCCACGATGACGGACGCCGAGGCGCTCGAACTGACCAGCGCGTTCGCGGCCAGCCGCTGGTCTCGGGGCAGCATCTGGGAGAGCAGTGAGTACTTTCCCGCGGTTCCCCAGGCATGCAGCACCGACGATCCGGCGAGCAGGACGACATAAAGGACTGGATGCAGCACTCCTGCGGCCCAGGCCAAGGGCACACACCCGAGCAGCAGTGCGCGAAGCCGGCTGTCTGCGGCCAGTAGCCGCCGGGGAGGCACACGACGCAGCCGACGGCCGAGAGCCAGAGCACCAGCCGCACCGGGAAGGGCGTAGGCGGCGACCGCCGCACCGACGACCAGCCCCGACTGGCCGGGAGGCGCGATCAGAACCCCCAGCCACGCCACGGCGACCAGGCTCATCCCATCGCCGAGGTCGGAGGCCGCCAGGGCCGGCAAGAGCCGTCGGAACTCGGAATGTGCGAACAGCGGCCGATACGTCGGCGGCAGCAGACGAGTTGTCGATGGAATGGGCACCCGGTCAGACTTGTGGTTCAAGCGCGCTTGAAGTCAAGGGGGGACCAGTGCGAGAGTTGGGCATCGGTGATCTTGCGCGGCAGGTCAGGATGCGGCCCTCGGCCTT
The DNA here is from genome assembly GCF_002217755.1 of Streptomyces hyaluromycini. GTDB lineage: Bacteria > Actinomycetota > Actinomycetes > Streptomycetales > Streptomycetaceae > Streptomyces > Streptomyces hyaluromycini. Next base: position 70,073 of record NZ_BCFL01000020.1, read on the forward strand.
GCGCTATTACGAGAGCATGGACTTGTTGTCGCCCGCCAGACGAGTCGCGGGCCGACGCGTCTATCCGGCCGGCGCCCTGCGGAGGATCGCGCTGGTCAAAATGGCGCAGCGGGCCGGGTTCACCCTCGCCGAGATCCGCCGGTTGCTGGACACCGACACCGGCCGGGGCGCCACCCGGCAGTGGCGCACCCTCGCGGAGCGCAAGATCCCCGAACTGGACCGGTTCATCCAGGAGACACAGGCCCTGCGGAATGCCGTCGCAGACTGCCTTGCCTGCGGGTGCATGAACTTCGACACCTGCCGGCTGCTCTCCTCCGGCCCGGCCGCAGAAGACACCTGAGATTGTTCTGGCGCACACGGAGCCGACGGGGCCGGCGTGGCAGCCCGGTCCTGCTCCAGCGCGCGAGTGTCCCAAGGGCTGCGGGACAGCCCGGGGGGCATCGGCCGGCCGGAGTTGCCGGACGGCGGCGGCTCTGCGGTCGGCCAAGCCCTCGACGGCAGGTTGTCGGCGCCCGGGCCCTCGTCCTCGTCTTCGTCCTCGTCTTCGTCCTCGTCTTCGTCTTCGTCTTCGTCTTCGTGGAGCAGCGTGCCCGGAGGCGGAACCCGATGGCGGCCGCGCCCCCCTTCGTCCTCGTCCCTAGGTGCGTGGTCCATCAGCCGGTACCGCCCGTGCCGCCGGTGCCGCCGCGGCCGCCGCTCTCACAGCCGAGCCCGAGGCAGATCCCGCCGAGGCCGCCCGTGCCACCGCGGCCGCCGTCGCCGGTGCCCACCGCCGCTCCGCCCGTGCCGCCGGTGCCGCCGTTGGCGCTGCCGCCGCAGATCCCGGCGCAGATCCCGCCCGCGCCGCCGGTGCCGCCCTCACGGCCGGGCTTGCCGGTCGTGCCGGTGCCACCGTTGGCGCTGCCGTTGCACAGTCCGGCGCAGATCCCGCCCTGGCCGCCATTGCTCCCGTTGACGGTTGCGTTGCAGTTGCCCGCACACACCCGGTCGCCGATCCGCACACTGCCGTCGCCACTCTTGATGGGCCCGAACTGGCCGATGCCGCCGCCCGGCCGGGCACTGTCGGCGGGAAGCTGCCGGGCGGCCGCCATGGCCGTACGGCTCTGCGGTACCGGCGCCGCCATCGCGGCCGGCGCCAGCGCGCCGACCACGACACCGGCGGCGACAGCGGCCGAGGCCGTGAGACCGAGACGGACCTTCCAAGAACGTGTACGCATGACATTCCTCTTTCCGAAGAATTGTTTTCCGTACTGCGGTTTCCGCTGTATCGAATAAACCCGGTCTTGGGTCGTGCCGTCACGGCCCGGGAACTCGGGGCTTGACAGGAACGCCCCGGCCCGCATCGGGCCGGGGCGTAGGGGGAATTTCCTCAGGAGCCGAAGAGGGAGTCAAGACCAAGCAGCGCGGCCCAGTCCCCGTTGCGCAACTGCCTGTCCCAGGTGTCGAACTCCTTCTCGGAGATCTTGTATTTCTTGACGACCTCGGCCTTCTTCGCTTGCCCGGACTCCACGGTCAGCACGATCCGCGCCTTGTCCAGGCCCGTGAGCTCCGACTTGGGCTTGTCGGGCAGGTCGCCGAAGGCGAAGCAACCGGGCTTGCCGGGTTCTCCCGGCTGACCGGGCGCACCGCCCTTCCCGCCCTCTCCGCCCTTCCCGCCTTCTCCGCCGTGGCCGCAGTGGGACGGGGCGGCCGGGGCCGTCCGGCTGGTTGCTGTGGTGACACCCGGCGCCGCCTGGGCGGCGCACGCGGTGCCGGTGGCCAGGGCCAGCGAGGCCACCGCCAGGACGAGCGGACGCTGCCAGCGAGTTCTGGACATGGGGGTTCTCCGTTTTTCTTGATCGAGGTTGTGGGGGGGCGGAGGCCGTGCGGGCCTTCGCCCCCACCGGGGCGAGACGGTCAGAAGATGCTGCCGCCGCCCGCGCCGCCGGCCCCGCCCAGGCCGCCGAAGAGGACGCCGAGCCCGCCCGCGCCGCCCTTGCCGCCGTTGCCGCCCTGGAAGACACCGAAGCCGCCGTTGCCGCCCTTGCCCCCATTGCCGCCCTTGAGGATCCCGGAGCCGCCGGAACCGCCGGAGCCGGCGCTGCCGCCGAACAGGCCGGAGCCGCCGTTGCCGCCGGAGCCGCCGTTGCCGCCGACGACACCGTCACCGCCGCCACCACCGCCGCCGCCACCACCGCCGGACAGGACGCCGTTGCCGCCGTTGCCGCCCTTGCCTCCGTCACCGCCGGTGCCCAGGACGCTGCCGCCGCCGGAGCCGCCGGAGCCCCCGCCGCCGCCGATCAGGCCGCCGCCTCCGGCACCTCCGTCACCGCCGGCGCCGCCGCCGTGGACGAAGCTCACGACATGCGCGGCGGGCATCGGGGCGGCCATCGCGGCGGACGCCGGAAGGATGATGCCCCCGGCGATCACCGCGGCCGAGGCGGCGAGTGCCGCGAGGCCGGAGCCCCGGCGCTTGGAACGGATGCCGCTGCGGGTACGAGAAATACGGGTCATGGGTTCTCTCCTGTCGATAATGTCGATACTGTCGACACATGGGGTTTTTCTGTCAGCCCCGGAAATTCCGGTTGACAGCCGGTGAAGCGTTCTTGCAGGAACACCCGACCGGGACAACTCGCGGTTTCAAAGGAAGAGGAATTCCCTGTCAGGAATTCCGTCCAAGGCCCGCACTTCAAGTAGGCCCTGCGGACACCGCAGGGTCACGTTCCGAGGGGTCGTGACTTGACCCGGAGGGATGAATCGGGTATTGCACACAAAGGGGCACCGCAGGGGTCTGGGACACCCTGCGGCGTACGAACGGGTTCAGGGCCTCGATCCGGCCGCGGTGGTCAGCGGCCGGTGGCGGCGGGGCGGTCCTGGGCCGGGTCCAGGCCGGTCATGAGTTCCGCGAAGGCCCGCGCGGCCGCCGGGGCGGTGAAGAGCCGGTCGAGGCGGGCGCGGGCCAGACGCTGCAGGAACGGGCCGCAGCGGCTGGCGTCGCCGGCGTCGTGGACCGTCCGGGTCAGCCAGTGGGAGAACTCCTGGTCGCTCCACACGCGCCGCAGGCAGCGCTCCGAGTAGGTGCGCAGGGCGGTGTCGTCGCCGTCGCGGACCTGGTCGCGGACGGCGCGGGCGAAGAGATCGGCGTCGTACAGGGCGAGGTTCATGCCCTTGCCGCCCATGGGGGACACGATATGGGCGGCGTCCCCGACGAGGAACAGCCGGCCGTACTGCATGGGGTCGTTCACGAGGCTGCGCAGCCGGAAGGTCTCGCGGTCGGTGATCGGGCCCGCGGTCAGGGCGGGGTCGGCGAGCCGGGTGCGCAGCGCGTCCCAGATGCGGTCGTCGGGCCAGGCGCCGGGGTCGTCGTCGGGCGGGCACTGGAGGTAGTAGCGGCTGCTGTGCGGTCCGCGGGGGAAGTGCGCCGCGAAGCCCTGCGGGCTGACGGCGAGCAGGGGGTGGGCGGGGGGCGGTGCGTCGGCGAGGACGGTGAGCCAGCCGATGCCGTGGTCGAGGGTGTGGGCGGTGAGGTGGCCGTCGGGGACGGCGGTGCGGGTGACGCCGTGCTCGCCGTCGCAACCGGCGACGAAGGAGCAGGTGATCGCGTGCGGGGTGCCGTCGGCGGAGCGGTAGCGGACCGTCGGGCGGTCGCCGGTCAGGTCGTGCAGGGTGACGTCGGCCGCCTCGTAGCGCAGGTCGCCGCCGTCGGCGAGGTGGGCGGCGGTGAGCTTCTGCACCAGGACCTGCTGGGGGCACAGGCGCGCTCCGGGGCCTTCCGAGCCGTCGCTGTCGTCTACGAGGTGGCTCTCGCCGTCCACCCTGAACTCCAGGATGCCGTCGTGCGGCGGGCCGCCCAGCACCAGGTCGGCCAGCCCCCAGGACTCGAACATCCGCACGGCGCGGGCCTCCACGATGCCGGCCCGCTGCCGCTGCGCCACGTGCTCGCGGCTGCGGCGTTCCAGGACGACGCAGTCGATGCCGCACCTGCGCAGCAGACTCGCGACGGTCAGCCCGGCCGGGCCCGCGCCGATCACCACGACGGTGGCGGATTCCGGCGTCTCGTCCAACTGCCGTGCGCCCTGGTCCACTTGGCACCTCCAGGGGCAGCGTAGCCGAGTGCGGCCGACAGTGGAGCGGCGCGCTCCAGGCCGGATCCACACGCTCCAGGCCGGGTGGCTGCCGCCGCACAACGACCGCCGACCGCGCCACCGCAGACCGCGCCTGCGCACCCAGCCACTCAACAGATCACGCCATAGACCACACCGGGAAGAACACCCCGGACGGGCCGTAACCCGTGCCACCGGAACGACGCTGCGTCCGGCAACGGGCTCGATCGAGCACGTGCCGCACGATCGCGGCCATCGCAGTGACCGGCTCGGTGGTCGCGAAGGGGTCGGCCCGCCCCCTGCCCCGGGTGCGCCGCGGCGGGCAGACTGCGGGGTCCGCGTCCTGTTTCCCGCACAGCAGGACCCCCTCCCGGTGCACGGTGGCAGGACAGGGCTGCCACCCGCACACCGACAGCTCACCGTGTGCGCGCCGGACCCCCAAACCACGGGAGGGGAACCGTACATGACGGCACAGAACATCGACGACGTCGTGGACAGACTCGCCGGGATCGTGCAGGAAGCCGGCCGCGCCGGCGACCGGGCCGGATACTTCGCGGCCCTGTACCGGCAGGTGACCGTCGAGATCCGCACCGCGATCCACAGCGGACTGTTCGAAGACGGCGCGCGGATGGACCGCTTCGACACCCTCTTCGGCAACCGCTACTTCGACGCATACGACGCCTGGCGCCGCAACCGCGGCGGACCCCGCTGCTGGCGCGAGACCTTCGGCCTCCTCGCCGACGCCGACACCATCATCGTCCAGCACCTCCTCCTCGGCGTGAACGCACACGTCAACCTCGACCTGGCCATCGCCGCCGCCCGAACCAGCCCGGGCAGCGCCATCCGCACCCTGCAGCACGACTTCCAGCTGATCAACGACATCCTCGCGCGAGTGATACTGGCCGTGCAGGACTCCCTCGACGCCCTGTCCCCGTTCATGTCCCTGCTGGACCGGGCCGGAGGCCGCACCGACGAGCAGATCCTCGACTTCAGCGTCCGGCAGTCCCGCGAGGAGGCCTGGCACAACGCCCTCCTCCTCGCCGGCCAGAACGACACCGAACGCGCCGCCACCATCGAACGGCTCGACATCCGCGCCGCCGTACTCGCACGGCTCATCACACGGCCGGGCGGCCTCCTCCGCCCCGCCCTCGAAGTCATCCGCCACACCGAGAACGACGACGTACCAGCCGTCATCACCCACCTCGACAACGCCATGCGGCAAACCACCACCCGGCACAACCCCGCAGACTGACCCTCCGGCACTCCGCCGGAGGAGGGAGAAAGGAGAAAGAAGAAGGGGCGAGGGGAAGGGGGCCGCGGGGCTTCGGCTGTCGCGTGCGGGACGGCATACGGACCGCACCGAACCGGCGCAACAGGGCCGCGCCCGCCTGCCGCTGACCGCCGCCTGAGCACGCGCGCCGCACAAGCCCCGCGCAGAACGCGGTCGCATCGACATCGCCCGGACACCCCCGCCGCCCGGAATCCCCTGGCGCCCCCATCCGCCCGTATACGCAAGGGAAAATTCAGTTCATCGGTGCGCAAATCGATCGCTGGATCGGTGTAATCGGCACAGATGTCGCACCCCTCGGCGATCTAGCGTCGAAAGTGCACGGGGGCCACACGGACCAGAAAGCACCGAGGCACACATGCCCATCCCGGATACCGACGTCATCTCCGCGACCGCGTTCGACACCCTCACCCCGCCCGCCGTCAGCGACCCGTACCTGCCCGTCGACGAACTCCCGCACTCGGCGTCCTCACCCGACCTGGTCTTCCAGCGGCTCCGCGACGAACTCGCACTCGACGGCGACCCACAGCTCAACCTCGCCACCTTCGCGACCACCTGGATGGAACCGCAGGCCCGCCAGCTGATGGCCGACACCGCCGAGAAGAACCTCGCCGACCGCGCCGAGTACCCCCAGATCACCGCCATGGAAGAACGCTGCGTGCGGATGCTCGCCCGGCTGTGGCACGCACCGCACCCCGAACAGGTCCGCGGCTGCTCCACCACCGGCTCCAGCGAGGCCGCCCTGCTCGGCGGCCTCGCCCTCAAACGCCGCTGGCAGCAGCGCCGACGGGCACAGGGCAAGGACACCGCCCGCCCCAACCTGGTGATGGGCACCAACGTCCAGGTCTGCTGGAAGAAATTCGCCAACTACTTCGAGGTCGAACCGCGCTACGTCCCCGTGGAACCCGGCCGCTACCACCTCACCCCCGACACTCTCACCGCCTACTGCGACGACAACACCATCGGCGTCGTCACCGTCCTCGGCTCCACCTACGACGGCTCCTACGAGCCCGTCGCCGACATCTGCATGGCCCTGGACGGCTACCAGGCCGCCACCGGCACCGACATCCCCGTGCACGTCGACGGCGCCTCCGGCGCCATGGTGGCGCCCTTCCTCGACCCCGGCCTCATGTGGGACTTCCAGCTCGAGCGCGTCGCCTCCATCAACACCTCGGGTCACAAGTACGGGCACGTCTTCCCCGGCCTGGGCTGGGCCCTGTGGCGCGACACCGACGCCCTCCCCGACGACCTCGTCTTCGACATCGACTACCTCGGCGGCCGCTCCCCCAGCTTCACCCTCAACTTCTCCCGCCCCGGCGCCCACATCGCGGCGCAGTACTACACCTTCCTGCGCTACGGCTTCGAAGGCCTGCACCACCTCGCCCTGCGCAGCCGCACAGCAGCCCACACCCTCGCCACCCGTATCCGCGCCATCCCGCCCTACGAACTCATCACCGACGGAACCCAACTCCCCGCCTTCGCCTTCCGCCTCGTGCCCGGCGCGCACGGCTTCACCGTCCACGACGTCTCGCACGCCATGCGCGCACGGGGCTGGCACCTGCCCGCCTATGCCCTGCCCACCCCGTGTCACGACATCTCGGTCCTCCGCCTCGTCGTCCGCACCGGATTCACCACCCAGCTCACCGACACGTTCCTCACCGACCTGACCGAAGTCACCCGACGACTCCGCCCCCACCAACCCGTACCCGCCGCCAAGATCCCTGCCACCGCCTGAGCGGCGGCACACGGCAGCACCGCCGGGCCGGTCCAGGGTGGTACCCGGCACCCGTGCCTCCAGGCCGCCGCCGGGTCACCGCAGGCCTCCGCGGCGGCCTGGCGGCACGGGCCCGGGCGCATACCGGTGGCCGCACCAGGATCCCGATCGCCGACGTGTCCCGGTGCAAGCCCCCGCCCGGTTCCGGCGCGTGGTGTGGCGCCCCGCTCCCGTGCCCCACGCTCACCAGAGCCCGCTGGGCTCCCTTCCGGCCGCTCGGAGCAGGATGTCCCGGGTGGAACCCATCCCGTACTTGTCGGCCTCACTGGAGAGTTCGGCCACCTCCAGCAGGAGCGGCCGGATGTCGACACCGGCGGCGCGGGCCTGCCCGCACAGGCCGTTCAGGTCGACCATCATGTCCCGCGTGTCGCGGCCCTGGTCCTCGACCGACATCTCCACCAGCCGCTGCCGGAAGCCGTGGGGCGTGGGCTCGAAAGGCAGCGTCGTCGCCCAGGTGAACGAGTGGCACCGCGCCAGGAGCGCGCGCAGGGCGGCCCGGTCGCCGTGGTCGCCCTCCTGGTAGCGGGAGAGCACGTCCCGCAGCGCCGCCTCGGCCTCCGGCCGGATCCCCGCCTCGTCCAGCGGATGCGGGCCCTCCTGCATCTTCCGCGGCCAGTCGGGGTCGGTGAGGTCCACCGGCCTCGTCGCGACGGGCTCGATGCACGCATCGATCACCGCGACCCATTCCTTGAGTTCGGCCAGTTCCCCCATGGCACCTTCCTCGTCCGGCCCAGCGCGGTGGCATGCCGCTGCCCGCGCTCCGTGGCGGGAGGACGGGGGCCGTAGGAGCATAAAGCGCCCACGCCCACGCTGCCGGCACGCGGCAGGTGCCTCAGGCGGTGGCTCCGAAGGGGTTCCAGTCCTCGGGGACGAGGGGTGTCCCGGGGGCGGCACTCGCGACAGGGACGGTCTCGCCCGAGGCGACGGCCTCGTCGATGGACGTCATGGTGTCCAGGACGTGGTAGCCGAGCTCCCCGGTGGCGATGTGCGGGCCTCCGCCGCGGATGGCCCGTGCCATGTCCAGGACGCCGAGACCGCGGCCGGCCTCGATGCCCACCGGGGTGACGGTCTCCCACTCGGGATCGCGGCCCCGCTGCTGGACGCGGGTGATCCTGACCTGGCCGGCGAAGGTGTTGGGGTCGGGCAGGACCAGGGTGCCCTCGGTGCCGGTGATCTCGACGAATCCGGTGCGGGTGAGCGGGGAGTCGAAGCTGAACACGCTCTGGCCGACCCCGCCGCCCTCGAACTGGGCGAGTGCCGAGACGTGGGTGGGGACGGCCACCTCGAACTCGGTGCCCGCCCGCTCTCCGCTGCGTACCGTACGGACCGCACGGGCGGTGGAACCCAGCGCGGCGACCCGGGTCACCGAGCCGAACAGGCAGACCAGGGCGGTGAGGTAGTAGGGGCCCATGTCGAAGAGGGGGCCGGCGCCCTTGGCGAACAGGAACTCGGGGGCGGGGTGCCACAGATCCGGCCCCGCGTACTGCATGACCGTCTGCGCGGACAGCGGGGTGCCGATGTCGCCGCGGGCGACCGCCCGCAGGGCCGTCTGCAGGCCGGGGCCGAGAATCGTGTCGGGGGCGACTCCGATCCTGAGGCCGGCCGCGGCCGCCTGGTCCAGCAGGGCCCGTGCGTCGGCCCGGTCCACGGCGATGGGCTTCTCGGACCAGACGTGCTTGCCGGCGGCCAGGATCGCCGAGCTGACCTCCGCGTGGACGGCGGGGACGGTCAGGTTGACGACGATCTCGGCGTCCGGGTGGGCGAGGACGTCCGCGGCCGTTCCCCACTCCTGGACGCCGTACGTGCGGGCCTGGGACTCGGCACGCGCGGTGTCGAGGTCGCCCACGACGAGCACGTGTACGTCGGGGAACCTGGTGAGGTTGGTCAGGTACTGGTCGCTGATGTTCCCGGCGCCGATGACGCCGACGCCGACCGGGTTCCGTGCCGTCATCAGGCGATGCCCTTCTGGTTCAGGTAGGTGACGCCCGCCGCGACGCCCTCGAAGATGTCGCCGTCGTAGTGGTCGAACTCGATGACGGCGTACTCGGCGTGCGGGGCCGCGGCCAGCGAGTCGTCCAGCCTTATCCGTCCACGGCCGGGGGCGACCTGGCCGGTGTCGGCCGGGTCGAAGGGGGCGCCCGAGGTGAACGGGTCGTCGATGACGGGGCCGTCCTTCACGTGCAGGGCGCGCACCCGTGAACCGAGGCGGTTCAGCAGGGCGACGACGTCGTTGCCGCCGGCCGAGGCCCAGAACAGGTCGATCTCCAGGACGACTTCCGGATTCAGCCGGTCGGCGAAGAAGTCGAAGGCGTTGACGCCGGCGACGGTGTGGACGAACTCCTGCGAGTGGTTGTGGTAGCCGACGCGCAGTCCGTGGTCGGCAGCCCGTTCGGCGGCGTCGTTCAGGAGGGCGGCGGTGCGGGCGATCTCCTTCTCGTCGGCCCACCGGGCCGCGGGGACGAACGGGTCGAAGAGGATCTCCGCGCCCAGCCGGCGGGCGGCCTGGAACGTCTCGTCCAGGGAGGCCGCGGACGCTCCGTCGGGCGACAGGAAGCCGGCGTGCGCGGTGGGCGCGGACAGGCCATGCCGGGCGAGCGCGTCGGCGAGTTCGTCCGCGCGGTGCACGAAGTCGAAGGCCTCGACGTTGGTCAGGCCCAGGGCGGCCAGGTGGCCGAGGGTCGCGTTCTGGTCGGCCTGTAGGGCATGGCGTACGGAGTAGAGCTGAACCGACATCTGCGGTGTCGACATGGGGACTCCTCTCGGCGCGGACGGCCGGTGAACAGAATACCGACAGGGGTGATGGTTTCTAGGGGTCGTTAGCATCTCGTTCATGGCACGGGACACGGCGCGGCAGGGGACGGCCCCACGGAACTACCCCAAGGGGGAGCGGCGGCGCGCCCAGATCATCGAGGCCGCGTTCACCGCGTTCGGGCAGGTCGGCTACCGCAACGCGAGCATGGTGCAGCTCGCCGCCGCCTGCGGTGTCTCACGCGCGGGCCTGCTGCACCACTTCCCCACCAAGGAGTCGCTGCTGGAGGCGGTCCTCGAAGAGCGCGAGCGCCAGGACGACGAGCACTTCTTCCAGTCGGGTGCGGTCGGCGACGACGGCCTGGAGTACTTCGCCAGCATGCTCCGGCTCGTCGCCCACAACCAGGCCAACCCGCTGATCGTGAGCCTGTTCGCGGTGCTGTCCAGCGAGGCCACCGCGGCCGACCACCCGGCGCGCCCGTACTTCGTCGCCCGCTACGAACGTGCCCGCCGGCAGATGCAGTCGGCCGTCGACGACCTGGCGCGTCGCGGTCTGCTGCGTCCGCACGTGGCGGCGTCGGGGCTGGCGGCGGATCTGATCGCGTTCATCGACGGTCTGCAGATCCAGTGGCTGCTCAGCCCGGACGCCATCGACATGCCGGGGCACCTGCGCACGCTCCTCCGCAGCCTCGTCAGCGTCGAACTTCCGTAGTTCCGCCGCCCGTCGGGGGGCTGTTTCGAAAGGACGAGCCGACATGGACGTGTACGAAGCCGTGGACAGCCGGCGGGCGGTGCGCGCGTTCCGTGCCGAGCCGGTGCCCCGGGCAGTGCTCGAACGGGTGCTGGCCGCGGCACGACGGGCGCCGTCGAGCGGGAACCTCCAGCCCTGGCAGGTGTACGTCGTGACCGGCGAGCCGTTGGCCGAACTGAAGCGGCGGGCGACGGCCAGGGCGCTGGCGGGGGACCCGGGCGACGAACGCGAGTATCCGATGTACCCGGCCGAGCTGAACCCGCCGTATCTGGACCGCTTCGCCGCGGCGGCCGCCCAGCGGTACGCGGCGCTGGGCATCGAGCGCCAGGATCCGCAACGGCCCGTGAAGATCGCCGCGTTGAACTCGGGGGCGTTCGGGGCGCCGGTCGTGCTGTTCTGCTATCTGGACCGGGCGATGGGCCCCGGTCAGTGGGCGGACGCCGGGATGTACCTGCAGACGGTCATGCTGCTGCTCAGGGCGGAAGGGCTGCACAGCTGCCCCCAGGTGATGTGGACCATGTACCGCGAGACCGTCGGCCGGCTGGTCGGGGCCGATGACGGGCTGGTGCTGCTGTGCGGTCTCGCGGTGGGCTTCGAGCGCGAGGGCACGCCACCGGTCCGCACCGGCCGGGCCGATGTGACCGAGACGGTGAGGTTCATCGGGGAGTGAACCGGCCGGTCGGCCCAGGCGGAGCGGTGTGTTTGAATGCCGGGCATGGACGGCTCCGACCGCATGTGGATCAGCGCGATCCCTTCACTCGATCCGGACACCCTGGAACTGATCCTCGACCTCGATCACACGTCCGACGATCCGGCCGAGCAGATGGCCTGCATGTTGCTGAACCGGGGGCACGAAGGTGAGCCCGGCGTGTTCTACCTGCTGCCGGAGGATCTCTCGGCCCGGTACGAACGGAAGGGGGACCGGCTCTGCGTGTCCCTGCTGGCCCGTCGGGACGTCCTCGCCCGGGATCTGACCTCACGTCCGGCCGCGCTGCGCGCGCACCTCGACCGGCTCCCCCACGATCCCGGCGACGGAGAGCTGGTCGTCCTCGTGCGCCGGGAGACCGTCACCGACTTCGTACCCCCCGAACGGGACGGTTTCCAGCAGCCCGTCGCGCTGATCGACCACACCATCGAGCACAGCGACGGGCCGGTGGCCCTGGCGGAGTTGGTGAGCCTGTTCGAAAGCGGCGAGGCGGGTGTCGCCGTCGTCGCCGCGCCCGGACGACCGCCGGCCTGACCGCTCAACTCGATGAGAATGCGGGCCCGGGACGTCAGGCCGACTGCAGAGGCGGGGCCTGCCTTGTGATCGCGGCGGCCGGCAGCGGGTTGTCCGGTTCGGCGCCGGGGTCTGCGGTCTCGACGACTCCGGCTCTCCTCGCGTCGAACCCGGCCGGCCAGATCGTCAGGTCGCTCGCCAGTGCCCCCTCCAGTTTCGCCTGCCGCAGGTCCGCGCCGCCGAGGTCGCAGCCCCGAAGGTCGGCCAGCCGCAGGTCCGCACCGGTGAACACGGCGTCATGGGCGCGGGCCTTGCGCAGGTTCGCCTCCCGCAGGTCCGCACGGGAGAAGTCCGCCTCCCGCACGTCGGCCTTGACCAGGCGCGCGCCGCGCAGATCGGCGTCGATGCAGCGGGTGTGGTGGAGAGTCGAGGTTCCGAGTTCGGTATGACGCAGGTTGGCCGCTATGAGTGACGCCTTGCTCAGGTTGGCCTGGTAGACGCTTGCCGCCTCCAGGCAAGCGCCGTCGAAGTTGACTCCGAGCAGCCACAGCCCGTCACAGTCGGCTCTTCGCAGGTCGGTGAGGCTGACGTTCAGCCAGTCCGGTCGCGGTTCCCGGCGCAGGATCCCGAGGCACGTCAGCGCCGTCTGGGCATCGGCAGCGCGGGTCTCCAGGGGCAGCACCGAATTGATCGACGCGTCCGCCGCCGGGCATCCCGGATCCTGCGGCGGCCAGGGCAGGTGCGTCCGGACATACGCCGCCATGATGGAGACGACCGCCTCGTGATCGCGGGCGGAATGGCCGGCGATCCGCGACAGTGCGTAGAGGCCCCCGATCCGTACGTCCGGCTTGTCGCTGCCGAGTTGGTCCACGGCCCGGCTGAAGCGGTCGGTGACCTGGCCCTCCCGGGTCGCATGCAGCCCGTCCTGGCTGACCCGCACCTGCCGCCAGGTGGCGTAGGCACCGAACAGCACGACCGCGCCGCCCACCGCTTGCAGCAGCGTGGTGCGCACATTGTTCACCGCGTTCAACCGGTCCGCTGCGGCGAGGCGGCCACCGGCCAGGTCGTGGTCGACCACCAGGCCCGGAAGAATCAGAAGCACAACGCCCAGTACGGCGAGCAGGCCCAGTACGGCCGTCGCGACGGCCACGGCGCGAGTCGGACGCGTACGGCCACGAACGAATCCCCCCATGGACATTGGATCTTAGGGCAAGGCTGAAGCCGGTCAACCTATGCGGTCACGGCACTCGACTCGTTCGGATCACCGGTCGCAGTCCCGGGCGCGCCAGCGTGCGTGCATGATCCAGGCAAGTGACCAGCTTGCGGCCTGACGGGGGTGGTTGAGCACCAGCTCTGAAGAACACGATCGAGCGCTGCCCGGCCTGCGGGTCCCCATGTCGGCTTGCCGCCAGGAAGGCCCCGGTCTCCGCTCTGGCCCATCAGCATGAGGAACAGGCTTTTCATCGCAGCCAGCCCGCGGGCGCGCCGGATCGTCGCCGTGTCCGCGTGCGCGTAGACGTCGAAGAACCGTGCGGCGGCACCCGCGGGAAGGATCACCCATGCGGCCGCGAGGTCCCACGCCGGATCGCCGGCGAACATCGCATCGAAATCGATCACGCCCGAGAGCGTCCCGTCCGAGACGACGACGTTCGCCGGATGCAGGTCGCCATGCACCCAGAGCGGCGGACCCTCCCATTCGGGCGCCGCGACGGCGTCCTCCCAGACGGCCCGGACATCGTCGGCGAGTTCGTCGGGGACGACGGCGTGGAAGAAGTGGTCGAACCCGTCCGTGCACTTCTTGGGGTGGTCGCCGCGGTCCTCACTGATCGGCGCGTCAGCGGGGGCCTCCACGTGGAGAGCCCTGAGGAAACCCGCCAGAGTGTCGGCCGCGTGGTCGCCGCGGCTGATCGAGGTGTAGTCCAGCGGCTCGCCGTGAACCCACGTCATAATGCTCCAGGGCCTCGGAAAGCGCTCGGACGGTTCGCCGATCCGCACAGGCGTCGGGACCGGGAGCGGAAGACGCGGGGCCAGGGCAGGCAGCCACCGGCACTCCTTGCGCAGGCGATCCGGGGCACCTTCCATGCGCGGCATGCGCACGGCCAACTCGTCCCCGAGGCGCCACATCTGGTTGCCCCAGCCGCCCGCCACCTCGCGGACGGGCAGCCCCGCGAGGTCCGGATGCTGGTCCTCGAGAAGTCCGTGCACCAGCTCTGCGGTGATCTCGATCTCGGAGTCGGTCATGCGAAGTCACAGTAGTGGGGCAGGCGGAGGGGCTCTCGTTCTCCGGAAGATTCAGCCACTCGACCTTCCCTGTGAGAGATCGGTCATCGGCCACACGTGCGGCGGTCACAGCAGGAACAGGCGTGCCGCGTTGTCGTGGCACACCGCCCGCAGCCACTCCTCACCGAGCTCCAGCCTCTCCAGGGCATGGAGCTGGTGCACGTAGGGGTACGGGATGTTGGGGAAGTCGGAGCCGAGCAGGACACGGTCGCCGAGGGCGGCGATGCGGGGCAGGGCCCGCGGCGGGAACGGCATGAACCGCTCGGTGAAGTCGGTGAACGCCATCGTGGTGTCCAGCCGCACCTCCTCGTAGCGCCCGGCGAGGCCGAGGAACTCCTCGTACTCGGGCATCCCCATGTGCGCGACGATCAGCCGCAGTCTCGGATGCCGCGCCAGTACCCGCGCGATCGGACCGGGGCCGGTGTGCTTGCCGGGGGCCGGGCCGGAGCCGCAGTGGATCACCACGGGAATCCCGGCGTCGGCCAGCAGCCCCCAGGTCCGGTCGAGGAGTTCGTCGGCCGGGTCGTACCCGCCCACCTGCACATGTGCCTTGAACACCCGGGCGCCCGCTTCGACGGCCGCACGGACGTACGTCTCGACGCCGGGCTCGGGGAAGAGGGTCGCCGTGTGCAGGCAGTCGGAGGTGCGCCGGGCGAAGTCGGCGGCCCATGTGTTCAGCCAGGCCGCCATGCCCGGCTTGTGCTGGTAGAGCATCGCGGTGAAGGACCGGACGCCGAACTCCCTGAGGAGGACGGTGCGTTCGGCCTCCTCCTTCCGGTAGGTGATGGGCCACTCGAGGTCGCCGATCAGCGGTCCGTTCGTGTCGAAGTAGTTCCAGACCTTGTGCAGGACCCGCTCCGGCATGAAGTGGGTGTGGACGTCGATCAGTCCGGGGAGACCGAGCCGCTCCCGGAATCGGCGGATCTCGCCGGACTCCTGGTGGGGGCCCGCGTCGGGCACGGCCTCCTGCCCGCCGGTGGCACCACCCGGCACCGGCGACCCCGCGGCGCGGGACGGACCCTGGGAGGCGCCGTGGGCAGGGGCGGGGGCGGCGGGTGCCGTGCGGTGATCGTTCATACCGGCCACGATCGTTGCCGGTGAGCGACGAGTCCAGTCCCTGTCGGTCCGCGGTGCGGGGAAGCGTCGTACCGCCGGGCGGCGAACACGCCCGCGCGACGGCGAGGAGGGCGGCACCCCGGTGCGGGGGCCGCCCTCCTGGCACGTCGGGCCGGTGCGGTCTCAGGACAGGTAGCGCTCCACCTGGGACGCCGGGCGGACGGTCGCCTCACCGGGGTCCTGGCCCGCCGCGACCCTGGCGCGGCGCTGGCGGAGCAGGTCCCAGCACTGGTCGAGTTCCGTCTCCAGGCGGGCCAGGCGGGCGTGCTCGGTCGTCCCGTCCATCTCCTGCTGCGCCAGGCGATCACGCAGGTCCTTCTCCTGGCTGATCATTTCGGCGATGCGGCCGAGGATCTGCTTCTCGGCCTCGGCCTCTGGTCCTGTCATGACTGCCTCATTCCGGACGACGGAGTGGATCACGGCTGCGACGGGGCGTTCGCCGGTGCCTCCGCGCCCGCCTCCGTCCCACCACCTTCCCACCTTCTCCCACCCGGCCCCCGACCGCATCGGTCGGGCGACCGAACCCCGGTGGCGGTCAGGTGCCCGGAGCCCTGGCCCGGCAGCTCCCGGCAGGCCGGGAGAGCGGTCGCCGCGGGCCTTGCCCCGGTGTGTTCCTCGCAGGTCGTGGCCGTCGCGGGTGTCCGGGACCGGTTCGGCGGGCCGGCACCCGCGCAATGGTGACGGAGCGTCAAGTTCCTTTGTGTGATGTGGAATTCAGGTGGGACGACTGGCGCTGCACGCATTCCGGCGGGTAAGTCATGGCTCTGTCACCATCGGCAACTCCTGCCACAGCGAAGGGATACCCCGTGCGTCTGCGCTCCTTGCGCGTCCTGTGCTGTTCCGCCGTCCTCGCCCTGTCGGCGCCCGTGTTCCTCCCGGGCACCGCGTCGGCCGCGGTCCCGACGGCCTCGGTCTACCTCCAGAACTACGTCACCGGCCTCAACGCCGCCGACAGCGGCGGCACCGTGGCCGCGCACAACCCCAAGGGCAACGAGGACCACCAGCAGTGGACCGCCGTCGCGGTCAGCGGTGGCTACCAGCTCCAGAACGCCGACGAGTCCGGCACCTGCCTGGGACGCAGCGGCACCGCCGTGGTCACCGCCGGCTGCGGGGCGGACGGCACCACCTGGACGATCACCGCGGGCGCCGGCAGCACCTACTCCGTCAGCGTCCCCGGCACCTCCCAGTACCTCACCGGCTCGTCCTCCGACTCCGCCGCCGTACAGGTCGGCTCCTCCGGCGACCTCGCCCGCTGGTACCTCACCCCGGTCTCCTACGCGACCACGGCGATACCCTCCGCCGACACCCGCACCCTCGACCAGGTCACCTTCCTGACCGCGCACAACGCCTTCGCCAACGGCTCGGACGGCAACTTCGCGTCCTTCCCGGTCAGCCTGTTCCCCAACCAGAACTACGGCATCAGCCGGCAGCTGTCCGACGGGGTGCGCGGTTTCATGCTCGACGACTACACGGTCTCCGGCCAGGCCGTGCTCTGCCACAACAGCTGCGACGGCGTCAGCAGCCCGGTCCCGCTCGCCACCGACGTCCAGCGCATCGTCGACTTCCTCAAGGCCAACCCCGGCCAGTTCGCCACCGTCTTCCTGGAGGACTACGTCTCCTCCGACGTGCTGAAGTCGTCCCTCGCCACCGTCAACGGCCTGTCCGACGTGCTGTACCGGCCCGACCAGGAGGGCGTGGCCACCAAGGGCTGGCCCACCATGGCCGATCTCGCGGCCCGCGGCAAGCAGTTGCTGATCTTCAGCGACCGGACCCGGGCGAGCGACACCGCCAACGGCTGGACCACCCGGGACACGTTCGGGGTGATGTACCAGCGCGAGTGGACCGTGGAGAACTACTGGTCCATGGGCGCCGGGCTCGGTGGCTCCGACTGGTCCTGCTACAGCCGCTGGGGCACCGACAGACCGCTCACCACGGACTCGTCCGCCTTCCACCCGCTGTTCGTGATGAACCACTTCCGGGACTATCCCATCGCTGGCACCGCCGCCACCGACAACGGCAAGATCCTCAACCGGGCGCAGAACTTCTGCACTCCCGCCGCCCGGAAGAAGCCCAACTACGTGGCCGTGGACCGCTACGACACCGGGTCGCCCACCCCGCTGACCACGGTGGGCTCCCTGAACACGTACATCCTCACGCCGGGTCAGTGAGCGGCGGCCGGCCGGGGCGGCGGGCGGGCCGCCGCCCCGGCCGGCGAGGGGTATGGAACCGGTTCGCCGACGGGATCCGGCGCGGGAGTCGGCAGACCGAGCGGGGCCACGCCCGGTCCGGCCCTGAGCATCGGCGGCCTGGCCGCACGCGTCCTGGCCTGCGGGAGGGACAACGGGGTGGGGACCGGGATGCCGCCGTGCCGGGCGGGTGGCCCGGCGGCTTGGCCCCGGTTCGATGGGCTGGCGGCTCAGCCGCGGTTCGGTTCGGTCAGGTCCGGTGCGGTTGCGGGTGCGGGTGCGGCGGTCTGCCCCGGCTCCGCCGTGACCTTGCCGGTGACCACCTTCGAGGGGCGGTTGCCGCGGTCCAGGAGGCCGCCGGTGACGGCCAGTCCCAGGCCGGCCGCCGCGAGGACCGCGCCGACCAGGTTGGGCGCGGCCCAGCCCCAGCCCGCCGAGATGACCAGGCCGCCTAGCCAGGCCCCGGCCGCGTTGGCCATGTTGAAGGCGGAGTGGTTGGAGGCCGCCGCCATCGTGGGGGCGTCCTTCGCGTTGATCATCAGCAGCATCTGGACGGGCGTGGTGATGAGCGCGCCCATCGCACCGATGAAGGTGACCGTCACCAGGGCCGGGACCGTGCTGTGGACGGTGAAGTAGAACGTCACCAGTGCGGCCCCCAGCAGGATGATCCCGGCGTACAGCGTCGGGCGCAGGGCGCGGTCGGTGAGGGGTCCTGCGAGCAGGGTGCCGAGGGTCATGCCGACGCCGTAGAGGGCGAGGACCCAGGTGGTCGAGGCGTCGGAGATGCCCGTCAGGTGCGTGAGCATGGGGACGAGATAGCTGTAGACGGCGAAGAAGCCGCCGAACCCGACGACGGCGGTGGCCAGGCCGATGAAGACCTGCAGGTTGCCCATCGCCCGCAGTTCCCGCCGGATGCCCGCCTGCGGTCCGCGCGGCTGGTGGGGCACGAGCAGGGCGAGCGCGAGGAGCGCGACGAGGCCGATGACGGCGACCGCGCAGTAGGCGTACCGCCAGCCGAGATGCTGGCCGAGGGCGGTGCCGGCGGGGACGCCGACGATGTTCGCGATGGTGAGGCCGAGGAAGATCCGGGAGACGGCGCGGGCCGCGCGGTCGGCGGGCACCAGCCGGGAGGCGACGACCGCGCCCACGCCGAACAGGGCGCCGTGCGGCAGTCCGGCCAGGAAGCGGGCGGCGAACAGCAGGCCGAAGTTCGGGGCGAGGGCGGACGCCGTGTTGCCCACGACGAACAGCCCGGTCAGCAGGAGCAGCAGCCGCTTGTGGGGTACGCGCGCGCCGATGCCGGTCAGCACGGGGGCGCCGACGACGACGCCGAGGGCGTAGGCCGAGACGAGGTTGCCGGCATGCGGCACCGACACCCCGACGCGGTCGGCGATCTGGGGCAGCAGGCCCATGGTGGCGAACTCGGTGGTGCCGATACCGAACGTGACGACGGCAAGGGCCAGCAGAGCCAGAGGCATGATGAGCGGGGGAACCTTTCGGGGACGGCGGGTTCGGGGAGGGGAAAGCGGAACGGGTCCGAAAGGTGGTTCCACCCCCCGTGGCCGGCCGCACCGAGCGCCCTTGCCCAGTCCACCCCGGCAACGTTGCAGCGGGACGCGGCGAGCGCGCATTCCTGGATCGGCTCGCCCAGCGGGGTGAGCTGCGTCACTCGGAGGTCACGCCGGCAGAAGCTATTGCTGTGCGGTGGCCTGACGGCACTGCGCGCACAGTCCCCACCAGGTGATCTCGGCCTCGTCGACGGCGAAGCCCTTGTCCTCGTCGGGGGTGAGGCACGGCGCCGCGCCGACGCTGCAGTCGACGTCCTCGATCAGACCGCACCGGCGGCAGACGAGATGGTGGTGGTTGTCGCCGACCCGCAGCTCGTACCGGGCGGGCGAACCGGCGGGCTCGATACAGCGGACGAGGTGGGCCTTCGTCAGATCTTCCAGCACGTTGTAGAGGCCCTGCCGGGAGAGTCCGCCGGTCTCGGCCCGGTCCGTGCCGATACGTGCTTCGAGATCGGCCGCCGTGGAGTGCGGATGACCCTGCAGCGCGGTCAGCACGGCCCTGCGCTGGGCCGTGCTGCGCAGTCCCTTGCGCTTGAGCAGGTCGCCCGCGGTCTGCTCCATGGTCATTTCGCTCTCCTACGGCATACCGACCGTTCCGCCCTGTGAGTGCACGATACAACCAGAGTTGACTCGGTCAGTTCTAGGAAGCCTCCGCCGTACGGCATGCGCCGCAGACCAGGCGCCGGGACGGAAGGACGCTCGTCATGGGGATCACCCCGATGGGACGCTGGACGGTGGTCTGCAGGACCCGCGAGTGATCGGCGCAGGTGAAGAGGCCGCAGCGGGTACAGGCGCCGATCCCGTTGGCGTCGTGACGCCCCGCCTGGGCGCAGTCGTAACAGTGCATGTCGCTTCCCGATGAGAGGGCCCACTCGCCTGTGCGGTGGGGGTGCGTGATGGCCGTGCGCCGACGGGGTCTCGCCACCTCGGCACACATCGAACATAACCCCCTAGTTTTGACAGAGTCAAGTTTAGAGAGCAGGTCGGGACCCCTGGACCGGCGGGAGTTGTTCACCTATTGTCTAGACATGTCTGGACAGGTTCACAAGCACCATCGCATCGCCCGTGTACTCGCCGACGAGATCCGCGCCGGGGTCCATGCCGACGGCAGCCGGCTCCCCGGGGAGCACGCGCTCAGAGAGCGGTTCGGCGTCAGCCGCACCACCCTTCGGCAGGCCCTGCAGGTTCTCGGCGAGGAGGGCCTCATCGCCACCCACGCGGGCATCGGCTCGTTCGTCACCTTCGACGGGACCCCGCTCGACAACCGCCTGGGCTGGGCCCGGGCGCTGGCCGCGCAGGGCTCCGAGCTGACGACGGAGATTCTCCGCTTCGAGGAGGTCGCCGATCCGGAGCTGGCCGCCCGGCTCGCGCTCGCGTCCGACGCGTTCATCGCCCTGGACCGGGTCCGGCGGCTGCCCGACGGGCGGGGCGTGTCGCTGGAGCGCAGCAGGGTGCCGGTCACGGAGGGGCTGGCCGGGCTACCGGAGCGCGGGCTCGACGGCGGTTCGCTGAGCCGGGCGCTGATCGCGGCGGGCCGGGTCAGCGACTCCGGCGAGGGTGTCGTCTCGGTACGCGGGCTGGAGGAGGCCGAGGCCGCCGTACTGCACCGCTCCCCCGGCGAGTCCTTCCTCCGCCTCGACCAGGTGTACCGGGCCGCCGACGGCTCGGTGGTCGAGCAGGTCGGCAGTCTGCTCGATCCCGCCCGCTTCGAACTGCACGTCCGCTCGGGCAACGGAGGCCGCTCGTGACCGACCGACTCGACCGCGCCCTGGGCGCCTTCTACGGACTCGCCCTCGGTGACGCCCTCGGGATGCCCACGCAGGTGATGTCCAGGCAGGACGTCGTGCGGGTGTACGGCGCCGTCACCGGCTTCGAGGCCGCACGCCCCGACAACCCGGTCAGCGCGGGCATGCCCGCCGGCTCGGTCACCGACGACACCGACCAGGCCGTCATCGTCGGCCGGCTCCTCGTGGCGGGGCACGGCCGGATCGATCCGCTGCGGCTGGCCCGCGAACTGCTCGACTGGGAGAAGGAGATGAAGGCCAAGGGGTCCTTCGACCTCCTCGGCCCGTCCACCAAGGCCGCGCTGGACGCGGTGGCCCGCGGTGTCCCGCCGCGGGAGGCGGGCCGCAACGGTACGACGAACGGCGCCGCGATGCGCGTCACCCCGGTGGGGATCGCCTTCGCCGCCGACCCGCTCGACGCGTTCGTCGACCGTGTCGTGGAGTCGTGCCAGGTCACCCACGACACGACCATCGGCATCGCCGGTGCGGCCGCCGTGGCCGCGGCCGTCAGCACCGGAGTCGGCGGCGGCTCACTCGATGACGCCGTCGCCGCCGCCGTGTCCGCCGCCCGTGCCGGTGCGCGGCGCGGGCACTGGATCGCCGGGGCGGACATCGCCGCCCGGATCGAGTGGGCCCGGGAGTTGGTGCGGGGCCGCACCGAGGCCGAGGCCCTGGACCGTGTCGTGGCGCTCGTCGGCACCAGCGTGGCGAGCCAGGAGTCGGTGCCCGCCGCCTTCGCCGTGCTCGCGCTGGCGGACGGCGATCCGTGGCGGACCGCGCTGCTCGCCGCCAACCTCGGCGGGGACAGCGACACCATCGGGGCCATCGCCGGCGCCGTCGCCGGCTCGGTCGCCGGGCTCCGCGCGCTGCCCGCCAAGGCCGTCCGCACGCTGCGCACCGTCAACTCCCCGAGGCCACCCTGACCGCGGCCGACGTGGCCGCGGTCCGGGACCGGCTGCGTCCCGACGACCTCGTCCAGCTCTCCGGCTACGGACTGGCCCTGCCGGGCAACGGCCCGCTGCTGTCCGGCCTCACCGCCGCGCTGCCCGCGGGCAGCGTCCTCTGTCTCGATCCGGGGCCGCTGGTCGCCGACATCCCCGAGAGCGTCCTCGCGCCCGTCCTGGCCCGCACCGACTGGCTCAGCACCAACGCACGCGAGGCCCGCATCATGACCGGGCACGCGGATCCCGGTACCGCGGCGGCGGCGCTCGGGCAGCGGGTGGCGTCCGGGGCGGGGGTGCTCGTACGGGCCGACAAGGACGGCTGCTGGCTGGCCGCCCCCGGTGAACCGCCCGTGCACGTACCGGGTTTCCCGGTCACCGCCGTGGACAGCAACGGCGCGGGCGACGCGCATGTCGGTGCGTTCCTCGCCCTGCTCGGCCAGGGGCTCGATCCGCTGACGGCCTCGCGCGGCGCGAACGCGGCGGCGGCCTGTGCGGTGACCCGGCGCGGCCCGGCCACCGCGCCCGACCGGACGGAACTGGCCGCGTTCCTGGCCGGCGACCCGCTCGCCGAACGGCTCGCCTGAGGCACTCACGGGTCTCGACGACCGCCGGTCACGAAAGACGACCGCCGGTCACGAAACCGGGAAGAGAGTGTCGCCGCCGCGTCGTTGAACGCCAAGCCGCGGTCGGTGTGTCACCGGCCGACGGCTCGTCGGCCGAGGCTTGTCCCAGCGAGGAAGAGCGGTGATCACGCGATGCAGGCGGTGCGGTTCCACGCGTACGGCGGGATCGATGTGCTGCGGGTGGAGGAGGTCGAGCGGCCGGTGCCCGGGCCCGGGCAGGTGCTGGTCGAGGTCCGCGCGGCCGGGATCCAGCCCGGTGAGGCGATGATCCGCGAGGGGGCCCGGCACGGACGCTGGCCCGCGACGTTCCCCTCCGGGCAGGGCAGCGATCTGGCGGGTGTGGTGGTGGAAGCCGGCCCCGAGGTGCGCGGCTTCGCGGTGGGCGACGAGGTCCTCGGTTTCACCCATCGCAGGGCGAGCCACGCGGAGTACGTCGTGGCCGACGACGTGAACCTGGTGACCCGCCCGGAGGGACTGCCCTGGGAGGTGGCCGGATCCCTCTACGTGGCCGGCACCACCGCGTACGCGACGGTGTTCGCGGTGGACCCCCGGCCGGACGAGACCGTCGTGGTGTCCGGCGCGGCCGGCGGCGTGGGGTCGCTCGCCGTACAGCTCGCGCGGCGGCGCGGTGCCACCGTCATCGGGCTGGCGAGCGGGCGGAACCACGCCTGGCTGGCGGACCACGGCATCGTCCCGGTGGCCTACGGGGAGGGCGCGGCCGAAGGGATCCGGAAGGCCGCCGGCGGCAAGGACGTCGACGCGTTCATCGACACCTTCGGCGACGGCTACGTGGACCTGGCCGTGGACCTCGGCGTACGGCCCGAACGGATCAACACGATCCGCGACTGGCAGGCCGCGGCCAGGGTCGGCGCACGGACCTACGGGGAGGGCTCGGCCGCGAGCGCGGTCGTGGTCGGTGAACTCGCGCGGCTCGCCGCACGGGGCGGGCTGGACGTCCCGATCGCCCGCGTCTACCCGCTGGAACGGGTACGGGACGCGTTCCGTGAGCTGGAGCAGGGGCACGCCCAGGGCAAGATCGTGCTCCGGCCGCAGCCCCGCTCCGGACCACCGGCCGGGGCGCTCCGGGGCTGAGCGGGCGGGGCACAGCAGGCATGCTGG
Organism: Streptomyces hyaluromycini; assembly: GCF_002217755.1. GTDB lineage: Bacteria > Actinomycetota > Actinomycetes > Streptomycetales > Streptomycetaceae > Streptomyces > Streptomyces hyaluromycini. The sequence goes on from NZ_BCFL01000020.1 coordinate 93,555, forward strand.
AACCATGGTGCTCGCCGTGCTCTTCGCCGTCATGGGTGCCGTCAGCAATGCGGCGGGCACGGCCTTCCAGCGCAAGGCCGCGTCCACCGTGCCCGGCCGCAGCGGGCTGCGCCTGCTGCTGGTGCTGGTACGGCGGCCCGCCTGGGCCATCGGCATCGCCGGGGTGACGGGGGCCGCGGTCTTCCAGGCGCTCGCCCTGGTCAACGGACCGATGGCGCTCGTCCAGCCCCTGTTCATGCTGGAGCTGCCGTTCGCGCTGCTGATCGCCGTACCGCTGATGCATCGCCGGCCGAGCCCGGAGGGGTGGCGGACCATCGCGGTGGTGGTGGCAGGCCTGGCCCTGCTGCTCGCCGCGGCGGCCCCGTCCGGCGGGCGCCAGCAGGCGTCCATGCAGCGCTGGATCCCGGTTCTCGCCCTCACCCTGGGCGCCATCGCCGTCGCGGTGCTGCTCGTACGGTCGTCCTCGTCGCCGCTGTTCCGCGCGGCGGCCCTGGCCACGGGAGCCGCGATCGGCAACGCGCTGACCGCCGCCCTCATGAAGTCGGCCACCGGCCGCCTCGCCGACGGGGGCCTGACCGCGTTCCTCACCACCTGGCAGACCTACGGCTTCGCGCTCACCGGGATCGCGGCGCTGCTGCTCCTGGAGAACGCGCTGCAGGCCGGTCCGCTCGTCGCCTCCCAGCCCGCGCTGACGATCGGCGACGCGGCGGTGAGCCTGCTGCTGGGCGTCTCCCTGTTCGACGAGTCGGTCCGCACCGGGTGGTGGCTGCTGCCCGAGGTGATCGGCGCCGGGCTGATCCTGTGGGGCGTGACCCGGCTGACCCGGGTGGTCCCGCACCTCGTCGACGTCATGCGCTGAAGGGGCCGCGGTGCCGACACCGTCCGGCTCGCGGCAGTTCAGTGGCTGTTACACGGGCCGCTGTCCGTCGCGCCGGCGGCCGGTGAGATGATCACAGGGTGGGGCTGGAAGAACTCGTTCGGCGCCGGACGCGCCGACCCGTCACGCCGTGATCCGGCGTCCCTGACCACCGAGTAGACCTTCCAGGCCCCCGGAAGGGGAAACACCGTGTCCGTGTTCCAGCGCATCCTGGTCGCCGTCGATCCCAGCCCCGCCCGCCGCAACGCCGTGCGGCTGGCCGGCGAGCTGGCGCAGCTGACGAACGCCGAGGTCCGCGTCATACACGTCATCGCCTCCGCCGCCTCCGTCGCCGCGGTCGTGCCCCTGGAGGAGGACTCCGAGGCCCAGGCCGTCCTCGACGAGGCGCTGACGGCGCTGCGCGACCAGGGCGTCAAGGCCGAAGGGACCCTCGTGCGGGGGCTCACCACGCAGGTCGCGACCGCCATCGCGGAGACCGCCCAGGAGTTCGCGGCCGATCTCATCGTCCTGAGCCCCCACCACCGCAGCTCAGTCGAGGCGCTGTTCGACCCGCGGGTCAGCGACGCCGTGGCGCACCACACGAACACGGCGATCCTGCTGGCCCCGGAGGGCCAGGACGAGGACTGACCGTTCTCCGGCCCACGCCGGCCGGTGCCCCGGGGCCCGCTGCGGATTCGTCGTCCGCGGCGGGCCCCGGGGATTTCAGGCCGTGGCGCTGCGGAGGGCGCCACGCTAGCGGCGCCGCCAGGGCAGCGCCTCCTGTTCGTCGCTGTCGGCGTCCATACGCTGCAGGGCGGCGTTGACGGCCTCGCCGATCGCGGCGAACTGGGTCACCTGCTCGGGGGTGAGGGCGTCGAAGACGGCCCGGCGGACCGCCTCGACATGCCCGGGGGCCGCGCGCTCCAGGAGGCTCATGCCGGCCGGGGTGAGGACGGCGTGCTGGTTGCGGCGGTTGACGGGGTCCTCGCGGCGGTCGACGTAGCCGGCCTCCTGGAGCCGGGTCACCGCATGGGTGAGGCGGCTTCGGGTGATCTTCAGTCGTTCGGCCAGCTCGGACATGGTCAGGCTGTGATCCTTGACCGAGGAGAGGTTGGCCAGCAGGGTGTAGTCGGCGTGGGTCATCCCCACGTCGCGCCGCAGCTGGCGGTTCAGGTGGTCGGACAGGTGGGTGGAGAACTGGACGTAGGCGAGCCACGCCCGTCGTTCCTCGGGGTTCAGCCAGCGTGGCGTGGTGGTCATGGCCACAGCTTAACGATATATGTTTGAATATTCAAACCTCTGTGGGCGGGCCGGCCCGAGGGGCGGGGACCGGATCCCCGCCCCTCGGGCCGGCCCGCCTCAGCCGCCGATGTACTGCGCGAGGTGCTCGGCGGTGAGCGTCGAGCGAGCGGCCACCAGGTCGGCCGGGGTCCCCTCGAAGACGATCCGGCCGCCGTCGTGGCCGGCGCCGGGGCCGAGGTCGATGATCCAGTCGGCGTGGGCCATGACCGCCTGGTGGTGCTCCACGACGACGACCGACTTGCCGGAGTCGACCAGCCGGTCCAGCAGGCCGAGGAGCTGCTCGACGTCGGCGAGGTGCAGGCCCGCGGTCGGCTCGTCGAGGACGTAGACGCCGCCCTTGTCGGCCATGTGCGTTGCCAGTTTGAGGCGCTGGCGCTCGCCGCCGGACAGGGTGGTGAGCGGCTGGCCGATGGTGAGGTAGCCGAGGCCGACGTCCTTGAGCCGCTGGAGGATGCGGTGGGCGGCCGGGGTGTGCGCCTCGCCCACCGCGAAGAACTCCTCGGCCTCGGTCACCGGCATCGCCAGCACCTCGCTGATGTCACGGCCGCCGAGGTGGTAGTCGAGGACCGACGCCTCGAACCGCTTCCCGTCGCACTCCTCGCAGGTGGTGGCGACGCCCGCCATCATCGCCAGGTCGGTGTAGATCACGCCGGCGCCGTTGCAGGTGGGGCAGGCCCCCTCGGAGTTGGAGCTGAACAGGGTGGGCTTGACGCCGTTCTGCTTGGCGAAGGCCTTGCGGATCGGGTCGAGCAGTCCGGTGTACGTCGCCGGGTTGCTGCGCCGGGAGCCGCGGATGGCGCCCTGGTCGACGGAGACCACCCCGGCACCGGCCGGGATCGAGCCGTGCACCAGGGAGCTCTTGCCGGAGCCCGCGACACCGGTCACGACGGCCAGGACCCCGAGCGGGATGTCGACGTCGACGCCCTGCAGGTTGTGGGTGGACGCGCCGCGGATCTCCAGCGTGCCGGTGGGCTTGCGGACCGTGTCCTTGAGGGCGGCCCGGTCGTCGAAGTGCCGGCCGGTGATGGTGCCGCCGGTCCGCAGGGCCTCCACGGTGCCCTGGAAGCAGACCGTGCCGCCGCCCGCCCCGGCACCGGGGCCGAGGTCGACGACGTGGTCGGCGATCGCGATGACCTCCGGCTTGTGCTCCACGACGAGCACCGTGTTGCCCTTGTCCCGCAGTCGCAGCAGCAGGCCGTTCATCCGCTGGATGTCGTGCGGGTGCAGACCGGTGGTGGGCTCGTCGAAGACGTAGGTGACGTCGGTGAGCGAGGAGCCGAGGTGGCGGATCATCTTGGTGCGCTGCGCCTCGCCGCCGGACAGGGTGCCGGCCGGCCGGTCGAGCGAGAGATAGCCGAGGCCGATCTCCACGAACGACTCCAGGGTGTGCCGGAGCGTGTCGAGGAGGGGGGCGACCGAAGGCTCGTCGACGCCCCTGACCCATGCGGCAAGGTCGCTGATCTGCATCGCGCAGGCGTCGGCGATGCTGATCCCGTCGATCTTCGAGGAGCGGGCGCCCTCGCTGAGCCGGGTGCCGTCGCAGTCGGGGCAGGTGGCGAAGGTGACCGCCCGCTCCACGAACTCGCGGATGTGCGGCTGCATCGACTCCTTGTCCTTGGAGAGCATCGACTTCTGGATGCGCGGGATCAGACCCTCGTAGGTCATGTTGATGCCCGCGATCTTCATCCGGGTCGGCTCCCGGTACAGGAAGTCCTGCAGCTCCTTCTTGGTGAACTTGCTGACCGGCTTGTCCGGGTCGAAGAAGCCCGACTCGATGTAGAGGCGGGAGTTCCAGCCGCCGCCCTTGTAGCCGGGGACGGTGATCGCACCCTCGTTGAGGGACAGGGTCTCGTCGTAGAGCTGGGCCAGGTCGAGGTCGGTGACGGCGCCCCGGCCCTCGCAGCGCGGGCACATGCCGCCGGTGATGCTGAAGCTGCGCCGCTCCTTCACCTTCTGCCCGGCGCGTTCGACGGTGACGGCGCCCGCCCCGCTGATGGAGGCGATGTTGAAGGAGAACGCCTTGGGCGAGCCGATGTGCGGCTTGCCCAGACGGCTGAAGAGGATGCGCAGCAGGGCGTTGGCGTCGGTGGCGGTGCCGACGGTGGAGCGGGGGTCGCCGCCCATCCGCTGCTGGTCGACGATGATCGCGGTGGTCAGTCCTTCGAGGACGTCGACCTCGGGGCGGGCCAGGTTGGGCATGAAGCCCTGGACGAAGGCGGGATAGGTCTCGTTGATCAGGCGCTGCGACTCGGCGGCGATGGTGTCGAACACCAGCGAGCTCTTGCCCGAGCCGGAGACGCCGGTGAAGACCGTCAGCCGGCGCTTCGGGATCTCGATGCTGACGTCCTTGAGGTTGTTCTCCCGCGCGCCGTGCACGCGAATCAGGCCGTGGCTGTCGGCCACGTGCGGCGCGGACGTGGTCGTTTCGGTCTCTCTGGCCATGCTCAAACCCGTCTCCGTCTGCTGCGCGGGGTCTCGGTCGACGGCCGCCACGCTAGCCGGGGAGGAACAGTAACGCTTCTCCATTCCTGACCGGCCCTGTCGCCCGCACGGTCACGGACGGTCCCCCAGGTGCTCGGCGGCGCTCGGCTACGAAGATTTTGCGTTCTCGCGGTGTGCCCATGAACCGGCCCCCACCTGCACCGAGTCCGCTATGTCCGCGCGTACGCCGCACAGGTAACGGTGAGTTCACCCGGCTTCTCTTCCTCGGCAGTCTACGCGCGTGGTGTCATGCCCACGCTCACCCACCCCCCACGTGAGCGTCTATCCGACTAGGAGTCACGCACATGCTGTCGAAGCTTCTCGTTCGCGCGGGGGTCGCCCTGGCGGCCAGCGCGGCGGTGGTCGCCACCGCGGTCCCCGCGAACGCCGCGAGCTACACCGCGTTCGCCTTCTCGCTCAGCAGCAGCGAGCCGACGATCTACGACTTCATCAACTCGGCCACCAGCTCGCTCGACATGACGATGTACGAGCTGGAGGACACCACGGCCGTCAACGACCTCATAGCCCTCGAGAACAAGGGCGTCACCGTGCGGGTCGTCCTGGACCAGGCGCACAAGAGCGCCAACAACTCCGCCTACACCTCCCTCACGAACGCGGGTGTGGGCGTGGCGTGGTCATCGACCAGCTTCGTCTACACGCACCAGAAGACCATCACGGTCGACGCCACCAAGTCGCTCGTCCTGACGGGCAACCTGACCTCCCAGTACTACTCGACCGGCCGGGACTACGGCGTCTTCACCGACGACACCCGTGACGTCGCGGCGATCGAGAAGGTCTTCAACGCCGACTACGCCGGCACCTCCGTCACCCCCACCGACGGCGACCACCTGCTCTGGTCCCCCACCGACTCGCGCAGCCGCCTGCTGACCGTGATCAACGCCGCCACCAAGACGCTCGACGTCGAGGAGCTGGAGTTCAGCGACAGCACGGTGGTCAACGCCATCGTCGCCAGAGCCAAGGCCGGCGTGAAGGTACGGGTCGTCCTGGAGACGCCGGGCGACTACTCCAGCGAGGTCTCCGCGGTCAAGGCCGCCGGCGGCACGGTCGTCGGCTACTCCGACCCCAACGGCTTCTACATCCACGCCAAGGCCATGGTCGCCGACTACGGCCTGTCCACCCAGGAGGTGGAGGCCGGCTCCATGAACATCAGCAGCAACTCCCTCTCCAACAACCGTGAGCTGGGCATCATCCTCACGGGCACCGGGGTGGCGCAGTCGGTGGCCACGACCGTCGAGACCACGTTCAACAGCGACTACTCGGGCGGCACCGCCGCGTAGTTCCGGGTTTCCGGGCCCGCCCCGGCCGCGCTTCGGCCCGGCCGGGGCGGGTGCCGTCCCCGCCCCGTCACCCGCCGGCAGGGCGCGCCGCCGGGCGTGCCACCCGCGCCGCGTACGTCGGCCACGTGGCCGTAATCTTGCGCACGTGAACGCCGAGACGGTCCCGGAACCCCTGGACGCCCCGCAGCCCCGACCGCAGTCGCTCCTGCTCGCCTTCTTCGGCAACCACGTGCTGGAGCAGGGGCCGCTGGCCGTCTATTCGGGCAGCATCATCACGGTCCTCGGCCGGGCGGGCGTCGGCGAGCAGGCCGTACGCTCCACGCTCACCCGCATGGTCAACCGGAACCTGCTGCAGCGGCAACGGCAGGGCCGCAGGATGTACTTCGGCCTGACGCCCCTCGCCACCCAGATCCTGCACGACGGCCGGCGCCGGGTCTGGGACACGGGCGCCGTCAACGACGACTGGGACGGCTCCTGGACCCTGCTCGGCTTCTCACTGCCGGAGTCCTGGCAGCGCCAGCGCCACGATCTGCGCTCCCAGCTCGGCTGGTCCGGCTTCGGGCCGCTCTACAGCGGGCTGTGGATCGCGCCCGGCCGGGTGGACGTCTCCGCGGTGGTCGCCGAACTCGGGCTCTCCGCCCACGTGAAGATCTTCCACGCGCTGGCCGACGAGGCGACGGACATCGACCTCATGATCCGCGACACCTGGGACCTGGGGTCGATCGCGGCCCGGTACGAGGACTTCCGCGCCCGCTGGGAGGCGTGGCGGGCCGGCCCCGACGACGACGCCGTCGTCACCCGGCTGCGGCTGGTCAGCGAGTGGCTGGGCATCATCCGCACCGATCCGCGGCTGCCCGTGCGGCACCTGCCCGCCGGCTGGCCGGCCCACGAGGCGGAGACGACGTTCCACCGCGTCGCTGCCGAGACCGATGCCCCGGCCCGCCGGATGGCCGCGGCGCTGCTGGAGACCACGCCCCTGTGAGCCGCCGCGCACGGTCGACCGCCTTGCCGGGCCGACCGCCGCGCGGCCTGCGCAGAATGCCTGGTCAGCCCAGATCATCGGGCGATCTATGCTGCTTGGGGCAGGAGGTTCGCCAGTCCGTCCGAGGACCGAAGGAGAGGGTGCCCGTGTACGGCGACGCTCTCTGTCCGGCATCCGCACCGTGTCCGTCTCTCCCGAGGAAGCCCCGTTGAACTTCTGGTCGATCTATGAGCACGGCTTCGCGCGCGTCGCCTCGTGCACGGGCCACACCGTCATCGCCGACCCGCGCGCCAACGCCGAGGCGGTCCTGCGGCAGGCCCGCCGCTGTGCCGAGGAGGGCGTCGCGGTGGCGGTCTTCCCGGAACTCGGCCTGACCGGTTACTCGATCGAGGACCTGCTGCTCCAGGACGCGGTGCTCGACCAGGTCGAGGAGGCCCTCGCGACGGTGGCGGCCGGTTCGGCCGGCCTGCTGCCGGTCCTCGTCGTGGGCGCCCCGCTGCGCCACCGCAACCGGGTGTACAACTGCGCGGTGTTCGTGCACCGCGGCCGGATCCTCGGGGTCGCGCCCAAGTCGTACCCGCCGAACTACCGGGAGTTCTACGAGCGGCGCCAGATCGCCGCGGGCGACGACGAGCGGGGCGGCACCGTCCGGATCGGCGGCGAGAGCGTGCCGTTCGGGGTGGACCTGCTGTTCGAGGCGGAGGACATTCCCGGGCTCGTGCTGCACGCCGAGATCTGCGAGGACATGTGGGTGCCGGTACCGCCCAGCGCGGAGGCGGCGCTGGCCGGGGCGACCGTGCTGGTCAACCTCTCGGGCAGCCCGATCACGGTCGGCCGCGCGGAGGACCGCAAGCTGCTGTGCCGCTCCGCGTCGCAGCGCTGTCTCGCCGCGTACGTCTACGCGGCGGCCGGTCTCGGCGAGTCGTCGACGGACCTGTCCTGGGACGGCCAGACCATGATCTACGAGAACGGCGCGCTGCTGGCCGAGACGGACCGGTTCCCGCTGGACGACCAGTACGCGGTCGCCGACGTGGACCTGGACCTGCTGCGGCAGGAGCGGGCCCGGATGGGTTCGTTCGACGACAACCGCCGTACCCACGCGGCACGCACGGGCGGCTTCCGGACCGTCCCCTTCCGCCTTGACCCGCCGACGGCCGACCTCGGGCTGCGCCGCCGCGTCGAGCGCTTCCCCTTCGTCCCGGCCGACCCGCAGCGGCTCGCCCAGGACTGCTACGAGGCGTACAACATCCAGGTCGCCGCGCTCCAGCAGCGGCTGGCGGCGATCGGCGGCCCGAAGGTGGTCATCGGGGTGTCCGGCGGCCTCGACTCCACGCACGCGCTGATCGTCGCCGCCCGTGCCATGGACCGCGCGGGCCGCCCGCGCAGCGACATCCTGGCCTTCACCCTGCCGGGCTTCGCGACCGGCGAGCACACCAAGGGCAACGCCCACCGCCTGATGAACTCGCTCGGCGTGACCGCGGCCGAGCTGGACATCACGCCGACCGCGCGTCTGATGCTGCAGGAGATGGGCCACCCGTTCGCCGCCGGCGAGCCGGTCTACGACGTGACCTTCGAGAACGTGCAGGCCGGTCTGCGCACCGACTACCTGTTCCGGCTGGCCAACCAGCGCGGCGGCATCGTCCTCGGCACCGGTGACCTGTCGGAGCTGGCGCTGGGCTGGTCGACGTACGGCGTCGGCGACCAGATGAGTCACTACAACGTCAACTCCGGGGTGCCGAAGACGCTGATCCAGCACCTGATCCGCTGGGTCATCAGCAGCGAGCAGTTCGACGCGGAGACCGGCGAGACCCTGGCCGCGATCCTCGACACGGAGATCAGCCCGGAGCTGGTGCCGGGCGAGGAACTGCAGTCCACCGAGTCCAAGATCGGCCCGTACGCACTGCACGACTTCACCCTCTACCAGGTGCTGCGGCACGGGTTCCGGCCGTCGAAGATCGCCTTCCTGGCCTGGCACGCCTGGCACGACCGGAGCGCGGGCGCCTGGCCGCCCGGCTTCCCCGAGGCCGATCGCAAGGCGTACGACCTGGCGGAGATCCGGCACTGGCTGGACTACTTCTGCCGCCGGTTCTTCGCCTTCGCCCAGTTCAAGCGCTCGGCGATGCCGAACGGGCCGAAGGTCTCGGCGGGTGGTTCGCTCTCCCCGCGCGGCGACTGGCGTGCTCCGTCGGACAGTTCGGCGAAGGCCTGGCTGCACGACCTGGCCCGCGTCCCGGAGTAGCCGCCCGCCCGCGAAGAGCCCCGCCCCTGACGGGTCAGGGGCGGGGCTCTTCGCATGGATCGCGGGTGCGCCGTCAGTCGTCGGCCGGCCGCATGATGAGGCAGGTGGTGGTCGCGTGGGCGATCAGTTTCCCGCGCTCGTCCAGCACCTTGCCCTCGGCCGTGGCGGTGGAGCGGCCGACGTGGATGACGTTCCCCTCGGCGGTGAGGGTCTGGCCTTCGGTGTGGGCGGCGCGGATGTAGTTGACCTTGAGTTCCAGGGTGGTGTAGCCGACGCCGGCCGGCAGGGTGGTGTGTACGGCGCAGCCCATCACGGAGTCGAGGAGGGTGGCCCCGATGCCGCCGTGGACGATGCCGAGGGGGTTGGCGAAGTCGGGGCGGGTGTCCAGCGAGATGACCATGCGGCCGTGCTCCACCTCGTCGAAGCGCATGCCGAGCAGCCGGCCGATCGAAGGCGTCCCGGTGTCGGTCGGCCGCGTGGACTGTATCCAGCGCATCAGTTCGAGACCGGACAGGGCGGCGAGGTCGGTGGTGGACACGGGTGGCTCCTCGGTGTGCTGGTCGTGGTGCGGGGCGCGCCGCCGTCCGGGCAGCGGGCCGCGGTGGTCGTCACTGGTCGTGGAAGGCATGGGTGAGCAGTTCACGCATTTCGGCGGCGGCCGCGTCCAGCGGTGCGGTGGTCCGTCCGGCGCGGCTCATGATCACGGCGCCTTCGAGGGCGGCGATGACGAAGGCCGCCAGCCGGGTGCTGCGCGGCTGCGGAAGGCCGTGCCGGTGGAAGTGCGCGGCCAGCGCCTCCTGCCAGCGGGCGAAGACGGCGGCGGCGGACCGGGCGAGCTGGGGTGCCTCGTCGTTGGTCTCCGCGGCCACGGCCACGATCGGGCAGCCGACACGGTAGCCGCTCTCCGCCAGCCGCTCCCGCCACAGCGCGAAGAAGGAGTCGACCGCGTCCAGGGGGTCCTCGGCTTCCATGGCGGCGTCGATCCGCCTCAGCATGTGGTCGCCGGACCGGGTCACCGCCTCCTCTACCAGCTGGGCACGCCCGCCGGGAAAGTGGTGGTAGACGGAGCCGCGGGGCGCGCCGGTGCGGGCGAGGACCCGGTCGATGCTGGTGGCGCCGGCGCCGTACTCACGCAGCAGCTCCGAGGCACCGCGGAGCATCCGTTCCCGGCTGTCGCTCCTGCGCGGGCTCATGCGACCACCGCCCTTCCCTCGGAGACACATCACGTCCTTACGTGTGAGTAACATATGGTGTGTGCCATAGAACATGCAAGAACCACCGACCGGCAACCGGCATCCGGTTGGCGGCCGGCGCCCCGGTCGGGGTAGGCTCGATCTTGAGCGAGGCACCCAACTCCGGGTGGCACGCGATGCGTTGGTGGTCCAAGGAAAGACGCTCCGCTTCCTGCGGGGAAATGCAGGTGCAAGGCCTGCCCAGAGGGCGGACCTCTTCGCATATGTGCGGTCCACGTCGGCCGCCGGGCGCACCCTGACGGGCCAACATCCGGCCGACACCCGGACGGAGCTCCGACGCGGGGCAAAACTCCTGGTCAAGACCGTCGCCATGGCACGGCCGACGCCGTTCACGGCCGGTGACCGGTTGCGGGGCGTTCCCCCGCTTTCCACGGTGGGCGCAAGACAGCAGTTCTCGAAAGGAAACCCATGCGCGCCCTTGTCTCCCGCGGCCTCCTCGTCTCCCCTCTGGTCTGTGCCGCCCTGGTCCTCGGCCCGGCGGCCGCCTCCGCTGCCGCCGCCGACGCCGGCCGAGAAGCATCGGGACCCGGTGTCGCACAGACGGTTCCGCGGCCCGGCACCGACATCGCCACGCTCCTCGACCGGATGGACGCGGCGGACACGACGCGCTACGACCGCGCCCTGACGCCTCTCGTTCACGCACTGCCCGACCTCGCCACGGCGTCGGGCACCCGGATCGACCCGGCCCGGGCCGCCACCTACGCCAAGGCGGTACGGGAGTGGAGCAGCAGGATCCAGGAGCGGCTGCGCCATCTGGACGCCGGCTCCGCCGACCGCGCGCACCGGGTCGCGCCCCGCGCGGCGGACCCCGTCTCGGACCTGCTGAGCGCGATCCAGTCCGCCGTCGACAGCCTGCTCACCTCGCTGACCTCGCTCGACCTCGGCGGAGTGCCGAGCGCCGCCACCGGGCTGCCCGCCCCGATGCTCGACACGGTCACCGGCCTCCTCGGCGCCGTGCCCCCGCTGCCGACGCTGCCCTCGGCGGGCAGCCTCGCCTCCACAACGACCGTCGCTCCATGAGGAACTGACGCACCGTCAGCCGTGGTCCGCCGCCGGGCCGCCCGGAGACCCGGGCGGCCCGGAGACCCGGGCGGCCCGGCGGCACACCCGGTCCCTGCCGAGGCCGTCAGTGCCCGTTCCAGCCCGGGACGGTCGGCAACACCTGCTCGGCGACCCGCGCCAGGGCCGTGTCGTCCGGCGGTACGTCGTCCTGCCGCCAGATCGCGACCTCGTACGTGCCCTTGCCGTCGTCCTTTCCGTGCCTGGAGACCAGGAGGCAGCGCGCGGTGCCGCCGGGGCCCGTGCTCGCCTTGCCGCCGCCGAGGTTGAAGCCGATGGAGAATGTCGGGCTGGAGTAGAGGAGGGCGGGGTGCCCGAGGACGGTCGTCCTGCGGGCGTCGCCCAGCAGACCCCCTGTCTCGGAGACGGTCATGTCGTCGTACGACGCCGTCAGCTTCACGGAGTACGTCTCCAGGGTCACCGTCGCCTCGGGTTCGGCGATCTTCGTGCCCCCGGCGAGCGTGAGCCACTCCCCGCTGCCGTCGGCGGTCTCGATCCGCTCGCGTGAGGTCCCCAGCAGGGCCGGCATGTCCGGGCGGTTGAGCGCCGTGCACAACCGGGCGCCGGAGAGATAGCGGGCCGGCAGATGATCGTCCGAGGCCGAGCAGGTCGCCGGTTCACCGGACGTGCCCTTCTGGTGGACGAACTGCTTCTGCGCCCACAGAGCGCCCACGACGACCGCGAACAAGGCCACCGCCGCGATCGCCTGAAGCCCCGGTCTGCCGGCCTTTTCGGGCTCGCTGAAACCCTCGGTCATGTCCCCCACCCCCGCTGTGCATCCCCTGTGCGCGCTGGAGCCTAACCGATGTTCACGGGGAAGGCACGCGCCGCACATCCCTCTCGGTGGCAGGGGGTTCCTCCGGGAGTGTTTGATGGCGGGAGCACGCTTCAAGCCGGAGGAAACAGGGGGACGCGGTGGCCGAGGGACGGGTCGTCGAGGCGGGCGGGAGCGCCCTGGTGGTGCGTCGCAGCCCGCGGGACCGGACGCGCGCGGCGGTGCTCGTCCTGCACGGCGGCCAGGAGAACGGACGCCGTCCGGTGCGCCCCTGGCAGCCGGCCGCGCTGCGCATGCGCCCCTTCCTGAGCGCCGCCGCCTCGGTCTCCTCGCCCCGCGACGTGCTGATCGGCCAGGTGCGCTACCGCTATCAGGGCTGGAACGACGCCGCCGACCCGCTCAAGGACACCCTGCGCGCCCTCGACGAGCTGCGCGGCCTGGCCGGCGACGCGGCCGTGGTGCTGGTCGGCCATTCGATGGGCGGCCGGGCGGCACTGCGCGCGGCGTCCGACCCCTCGGTGCGCGGCGTGCTCGCACTCGCCCCCTGGTGCCCGCCCGGCGACCCGGTCGACGATCTCACCGGGACACGGATCGTCGTCCTGCACGGGGACCGTGACCGGACCACCGGCCCCGCCGACTCGGCCGCATACGTACGACAGGCCCGCACGGCCGGTGCACAGGCCGGGATGGTGCTGCTCAGGGGCGGCGACCACGCGATGCTCCGCCGCAGCCGCGACTGGCACCGCGCCTCCGCCGCCGCCATCAGGCGGTTGCTGCGCCCCGAACGCGACCTGGAGGGGTGGACGGCCGAGGCCTGCGCGTCGGACGGGCCGCTTCTGCGCTGACCCGTGCCCTGGTAGGGTGCCTCGCCCCCACGGGACATCCACCCAGAGGACTGCCGATGCCGATCGCACGATCGTTCCGGATTGTCACGTACCTGACATCCATGTTCCTGGTTCTCACCCTGTTCGGCACGGCCCCGGCCACCGCCGGGCCGCAGTCCGCCACGGCGGCGCCGGCCGCGTCGGCCGGCGGCACCTGGCAGCCCCCGCTCTCCACCCGGGGCCGTTACATCGTCGACGCGGCCGGCAACCGCTTCCGCCTCAAGGCCGCCAACTGGGACGGCGCACAAGGTTCCTGGACGGGCAGCGGCAGCATCGACGATCCCGCGAACCACCATGCCGGCCAGGACTCCTACGGCATCCCTCTCGGCCTGGACCGCGCACCCCTGTCCCAACTCCTCTCGGACTTCCAGGCACTCGGCATCAACAGCATCCGGCTGCCGTTCTCGAACGAGATGATCCATACGACGACTCCGGTGCCGGACGCCGCGGTCACCGCCAATCCGCAGTTGCGCGGCAGGACACCGCTGGAGGTCTACGACGCCGTCGTGACCGCCCTCACCGGCGCGGGCTTCGCGGTCATCCTCAACAACCACACCAACACCTCCCGTTGGTGCTGCGGCGTCGACGGCAACGAGCGCTGGAACACCGGCCAGTCGACCCAGCAGTGGGCCGACGACTGGGTCTTCATGGCCCGCCGCTACGCCGCGAACTCCCGTGTCGTGGGCGCCGATCTCTACAACGAGGTACGCCGGAACGTGCTCGACGACCCCAACTGGGGCCTGGGCGACGACCACGACTGGTACGCGGCGGCCCAGCTCGCCGCCGACCGCATCCTCACCGAGGCGAACCCGAACCTCCTCATCGTCATCGAGGGCATCAACTGGACCGGCCTGCCGGTCGACGGACTCCCCCACGGCCGCCCCGTGCTCACCCCCGTGCGCACCCTCTCCAACACCCTCGTCGACGCCCACAAGCTGGTCTACTCGGCCCATTTCTACGGCTACACCGGTCCCCACCACAGCGGCGCCACCGGCATCGGCGAGACCAGCGACCCCCGCTACCAGGACCTGAGCCGCGACGATCTCTACCAAGCCCTCGCGGACGAGGCCTTCTTCGTCACCACCGAGGGCAAGCACTACACCGCGCCCGTGTGGGTCAGCGAGTTCGGCATCGGCGCGAACGAGACGGGCACGGCGGCCCGCACCTGGTTCGGCAACATCACGGACTACTTCGCCGACCACGACGCCGACTTCGCCTACTGGCCGCTGGTCGGCTGGGAGGGCCACGACGACTGGGCGCTGCTGCGCTACGACACCTCCGGGCACCGGTCCGGCATCCTCGACGGAGGCGACTGGCGGGCCACCGCCTGGGACCACCTCATGGACTCCGCCGGCCGCACCGGGTACGTCGAGCCGGGGACGACCTGGCGCATGCTGGCCACGGACCACGGCGACCAGGTCGAGTCCCTGCGGGTGCGGGCGGGCGGCGACTGGGACTCGGGCGCCTACAAGGCGGTCTGCCCGGACGGGCTGCGGCTGATCGGTCTCGCGCACTCCGGCGGACGCGGACTGTGCACCGACGCGACCGCAGGCGACCTGCGCGCCACGGGCGACACGCAGACGGTGGTCACGGACGAGCGGTACGTCCCGGCGGGCGGCGACTGGGCCTCCGGGTACACCAAGTACCAGTGCCCGGCGGGCCGGTTCGCGATCGGCTACAGCCGTCGCGGGGAGCGGGTGTCGGCGGTGCTGTGCGCGTCCGCACGCGTCGCGTTGGGCACGAGCGGCCGCACGGTGTGGTTCGACCGGTCCGACAACCGGCCCGCCGACGGGGCGGGCGACGACTTCGCCTCCGGCGCCTACAAGGGCCAGTGTGCCGCCGGCGAGTACGTCGCCGGCGTCGCCTTCACCACCCGGGTGGGCAGCACACCGGCTCCCGCCGCCGTGCTGTGCGTCCCGCTGGCGACCTGAGCGGGTCCGTCACCGGCCCACTGCTCCGGGCACCTCACCACCCACCGACTCTCCCCGCACACAGCTACCGGACCGGAGCAGCCGATGCGTTCAGGGCACGCGTGCCAGTTCGTCGTGGTGCGGTGGTGTGCCGGGGTTCTCGGCGGTGGCCTTGAGGATGGACTGCTGGAGGCGGCGCAGGCGTGCCGACGGCTCCATTCCCTGGTCCCTGACGAGGAGGGTGCGCAGCCGCTGGTAGACGAGGAGGGCCTCGCCGCGCCGGCCCGAGCGGTAGAGGGCGAGCATGAACTGCGCGTGCAGGTTCTCGTGGGAGTGGTAGCGGCTGGTCAGGACGGTGAGTTCGGCGAGCAGTTCGCGGTGCCTGCCGAGCCGGAGGTCGGCCTCGATGCGCTGGTCCAGCGCGCACAGCCGGCTCTCCTCCAGCCGCCGCGCCTCCATGCCCAGATGGTCCCCGGTGGGCACGTCGGCGAAGGGCGGGCCGTTCCACAGGTCGAGCGCCCGGCGCAGGGTGCTGGAGGCGTCGGCGAAGTTCCCGTCGTCCATGGCGCGGCCGCCCTGTTCGCGCAGCCGGTCGAACTCCCGGACGTCGCTGGAGCCGCCTCCGGCGGCGAGCAGATAGCCGCCCGGCAGGGTCACCAGCACGTCCTTGGCGGAGCCGGCGGCCGCGTCCTCGGGATCCGGACCCCCCAGCGCCGTCGCGATGAGCTCCCTGAGCTGGAGCACGTAGGTCTGCAGGGTGGTGCGGGCACTGCGCGGTGGAGTGCCCGCCCAGAGTTCCTCGATCAGGGTCGGGACGGACACCAGCTGGTCCGCGCGCAGGGCCAGCAGGGCCAGCACCTGGCGGGGCTTCGGTGCGGTCGGCGCGATGGAGGCCCCGTTCTCCCGCACGTTCAGTGCACCCAGCAGACCGATGTCCACACGCGTCTCCCTGGTCCTCTCATCTGACACTCCGCCAGTAGAAAACAGCATGGACAGTCTGTCAATAGACCAGTGGCCGGACCGCTTCCAACGGACCGCCGGAGAACGGTGACGACGCTCCGCCCACCCCTGCCGGTCGCCGAAGTGCCAGCACAGCGCCACTGCTTCGGCGACCGGGAGGGCGGTCCGGACCCGATCGAGTCATTCGATGCGGCCACCGAATCAGGCGGGATCCCATCTTCGGCAACAGCATTAAACAGACCATCCGGTCGGTTACTTGACTGTCACTCGTGCCGGGTGCCCCGACCGCGGCTGCCGACGGGGACGGCGAGGAGCACGATGCCGAGCGCCAGCACCGCCAGTCCGCACCAGGAGACGCCCGGCAGGCGCTCGCCCAGGACCGCGACCCCCAGGACCGCGGCCACGGCCGGCTCGGCCAGTGTCAGGGTCGTCGCGGTCTGGGGGGCGGTGCGGCGCAGGCCGTGCCCGAACAGGCGGTAGCAGAGGAAGGTGGTGACCGCGCCGAGGTACAGGACGACCAGCGCGCCCCGCACCGTCAGCAGTCCGCCACCGGCACTCCACAGCACCACCGGCAGCACGAGCAGTGCCGCTCCCCCGAACATCACGCCCAGCACGGCGCCGGAGGCATGTCCGTGGGCGATGAGCCGCCCGCCGACCAGGGCGTACACCGCGTACGACAGTCCCGCGAGGCCGGCCGACACGACACCGAGGACGTCCACGGGGGCGCCGTCGCCGGCCAGCCCCGGCCCGAGGACGAGCACCGTGCAGCCGAGGACGGCGGCCGCGGTCGCGGTGGCCCAGCGGGCCGAGGGGCGGGACCGGCTGGTGAACCAGGCGAGGAGGCCGGCGAAGACGGGGGCGCCGCCGAGCGCGATCACGGTGGCCACCGCCACGCCCGTGCGGGCCACGGCGGGGTAGAAGGCGAGCGGGTACCCGGCCACCGCGAGGGTGCCGAGGGCGAGCAGCCGGCGCTCGCCGCCGGTGCAGGCCCCTGGCAGGGAGCGGCTGCCGGGTGCGGTCAGGAACAGCAGCAGACCGCCGAGGACCAGGCCGGCGGCGCCGATGGCCGCGGCCGGCACTCCGGCGGGGGCGAGGGAGCTCGCGGTCCCGGTGGTGCCCCACAGCACGGCGGCCGTGAGGATCGGGAGCGGCCCGGCGAACGGGCCTGCGTGGCGGGGACGCGGGCGCGCGGAGGCAGCTCCGCCGAGCGCGCGGGAAGGGCGGGATGAGGTGTCGTTCGGCACAGTCGTGAACTTCCGTCGTCGAATACCGTCTGCGGACTGGTTTCGATACGGGCGCACGACGCAGGCCCCGGGCCGCCTCGGAGGCAGGGCCGGGAGCGTGGGTTCGAGCCGTCAGCGGGTGCGCCCGGTCAGGCGCAGAGCGGCGGCAGAACGACGTGCCAGTAGGTGTTCACGGAAGGATCCTACCGGGGCGGCCCGCCGGCGGGCGCCGACCGGTCCTGTCGGTTCCGTGATCATCGGCGGCCGTCCGCCGCACGTCAATGACATGGTCGACGTCACTTGTCGTATGGTTCGACCAAGTTTTGGCCAACGTGCGTCGATATCGTTTCCCGGCACCTGCCCGTGGGAGAGACTCACCCGCGGAGGGGGGACGAGCACGTCCGTTTCACGCCGGACGTGCCATCCCGCAGTGTCGCGCCGCTTTGGGGAAGGCGGCGAGCAGACAAGCGGAGGAATGCATGACGCAGTCGCTTCCGGGGCAGCGCCCTGCCCAGGAGCAGACGTTCGCCGGACACGGGCGGCCACCCGTCGTCGTGATCGGTGCCGGGCCGTACGGACTGTCGGTGGCCGCCCACCTGCGGGCGGCGGGGGCACCGGTCCGCGTCTTCGGTGACGTGATGGGCAGCTGGCGGCACGCCATGGCCACCGGGATGTACCTGAAATCGACGCCGGACGCGACCGACCTGTCGGCGCCGGAGCCCGGCGGCCGGCTGGCGGACTTCCGGCGCGCGCAGAGCGAGCCGGAACTGACCGAGCTGACACCGATCCCGTGCGATGTCTTCGTGCGGTACGGGCAGTGGTTCCAGAAGCGGTACGTCGGTGAGGTCGAACCGGCCCGGGTGACGGCGGTCGAGCGGCCGGCGGACGGCCCCGGTTTCGTCGTCCGGCTGGACGACGGGAAGGAGATGGCGGCCTCGGCCGTCGTGGTGGCGACCGGCCTGAACGGTCTCGCCCATGTCCCGGACGAGCTGCGGCAGCTCGCCCCCGAGGGGCCGGGCCCGCGGGCGCTCGTGTCGCACACCAGCCACCACACGGATCTGTCCATGTACGCGGGGCGGCGGGTGGCCGTCATCGGCGGTGGCCAGTCGGCGCTGGAGAGCGCCGCGCTGCTGCACGAGGCGGGCGCCGAGGCGCAGGTTCTGGTGCGCGAGCGGACGGTGCTGTGGGGCATGACGCCCGACCTGGCCCGGCCCTGGACGCAGCGGGTGGCCAAGCCTGCCTCGCCGCTCGGCACGGGCTGGATCCTGGCCGCGGTCTGCGCGTCGCCCGGTGGTGTGCGGTGGCTGCCCGCGCCGGCCCGGCTGCTGCTGTTCCGGCGGGCGCTCGGGCCGTCGGGCGGCTGGTGGCTGCGGGAGCGGGTGGAGGGTGTCGTACCGGTGCACACCGAGCGCCGGGTCACGGGGGCCGTGGTGCGCGGCCCGGAGGTGCGCCTGGATGTCGCCGGTCCCGGGGGCGAGCGCGAGTCCCTCGCCGTCGACCATGTGCTCGCGGCCACCGGCTACCGGCTGGACCTGGACGCCCTGCCGTTCCTGTCTCCCACGGTGCGGCGCGCCGTGGCGTGCGTGCCGGGCTCGAACGCCCCCGCACTGCGGGGGACGTTCGAGTCGTCGGTGCCCGGCCTGTACTTCACCGGTTCGCTCGCGGCGCCGATGTTCGGGCCGATGATGCGGTTCGTGGCGGGCACGGAGTTCGCCGCCGTCCGCATCGCCCGGCACGCCGCGGCCGGCTGAGCAGGTCGCCGGCCGATCCGGGCGGGCCCGTCAGCCGATCCGGGCGAGCGGGTCCGCCGTACCGGGCGCCGGGGTGTCGTCGTCGGGGGCCGCCAGCACCGACTGCCGTATTCTGCCCAGCGCGGCCGAGGGCTCCAGTCCCTGGTCGCGCACCAGGGTGGTGCGCAGTCGCTGGTAGGCGTCGAGGGCGTCGCTCCGGCGGCCCGAGCGGTGCAGGGCGAGCATGAGCTGGCCGCACAGGCTCTCGTGGGTGGGGTGGCGGGCGGCCAGTACGGTGAGTTCGGGGATCAGCTCGCGGTGCCGGCCGAGCCGGAGGTCGGCCTCGATGCGCTGGTCCAGCGCACACAGCCGGCTCTCCTCCAGTCCACGGATCCGGGCGTGCAGATACTCCCCCGCGGAGATGTCGGCCAGGGCCGGGCCCCGCCACAGGCCGAGCGCGGCGCGCAGCAGCCGGGCGGCCTCGCGCTGGTCCCCGGCCTCCCTCGTCCGGTAGCCGGTGCCGGCGATCCGCTCGAACTCCCGGACGTCGCTGGCGCCTTCACCGCTGTCGAGCAGATAGCCGCCGGGTACGGTACGCAGGACCGTCTTGGCGGTGCGCGCGCCCGTGCCGTCACCGGCCGCCGCGAGCGCCGAGGCGATGAGGTCGCGCAGGTGCATGATGTACGTCTGCAGGGTGGGGCGTGCGCTGCGCGGTGCCTGTCGCCCCCAGAGTTCCTCGGTCAGCGTCCCGACGGTCACCGCCCGGTCGGCGTGCAGCGCGAGCACGGCGAGCACCTGACGCGGCTTGGGTGCGGTCGGGATGATGGGGACGCCGTTCTCACGCACGTCGAGAGCGCCGAGTATGCCGATGTCCATGCCGTCCCTCTGCTCGTCCGCCGCCGTGGGTGGTGCGGGGCGGCTCCTGGGCCCCCGAGTCAAAAACGGCACGGGCGGTTTGTCAAACCGAACTCCGGCCGGTTGGCGTGCTCTTGACCCGCGTCCAGGGGTCGGAGCAGGAATCGGAGAGCCCAACGCCTGTGAACTGGTCGCTGTGCGCCGCGAGTTGGGGAAGTACCAGGGACCAGAACTGCTCGACGTGGCGGGGTGAGATCCGGTCGCGGTCCTCCGCGCCGAGCACTTCGAAGCCGACCGTCGCGGCGACTATCACCGCGGCCACCCGGTCCGGTGACACCCCTTCGGCCAGCTCTCCCGCACGCTGCGCGCGCAGCAGTTCCTCGCACACCCAGGCACGCCACCAGCAGCCGAACCCCATGGCGTTCTTGCGGGAGGGATCGACGCTCAGTTTGAATCCGGCGCGGACGACGACGTCGGCCGCGACCGCGCCCAGGACTTCCCGGGTGACCGTGACCAGCAGGTGCAGTGCGGAGGCGGCCGACGGCCGCCGGTCGGCTACCAGTTGCTCGACGGACCGCCGGGCCGCGCTCTCCACCTCGATCGCGAGGGCGTCCTTGTTGGGAAAGTGGAAGTGCAGCGCTCCGGCGCTCACTCCGGCCCGCCGGCTGATCGCGGGCAGCGAGGACAGCGCGTACCCGTCGGCGGCGAAGATCTCTGCGGCGGCAAGAACGAGGGCCTGGCGGGTTCGGGCCGCCCGGAGCTGCTTGACCATCGCGTCCCCCTGTTGATCCGGGCGAATCCGGAATTCGGGCGGTCCGATTCCTCCCTGGGCCGACAGCATTCCGATTCGAGAACCTTAGCAAACAGCATGACTAGTAGGTTTGTCGGCGCTCGGGGCCCGCTCGGGCTGCTCCGGAGGTCCTCGCACGCCTCCCGAGGCACGGCCTCGGGGCGTAACAAACCAGGAAGGCGGTTTGGTTCGAGGCTGGTCAGGCCTCGGTGGGTACGGGCGATTCCTGCCGGTGACGCTCGACTTCCTCGACGACCCGGGCGCCCCGGTCGGGCGCGGTGTCCAGCCGGATCAGGGCCGCGGGAGTGGCTATGGCCGGCAGTACGTGGTTGTAGAGGACGGAGATGCGGTCGTTGAGGTCGGTCCAGTCGGAGAGCGCCTCGGACATGAACTGGGTCCCGATCCAGGCCCCGAGGAAGCACTCGGCGGTCTCGCGCGGCGTGACGTGCGGCAGCACCTCGCCGCGCGCCTTGGCCTCCACGAGCTTGTCCGTCACCAGTTGGGTCCAGGCGGGCCAGGCGCTGCCGAACAGGGAGCGCCCCTGAAGGTCGGCGGAGAGCCGTATGCCGGCGAGGAGGATGACCTCCTTGGGGATCCGGTGGGCCAGCGTCATGCCGATGTCCACCCACTCCTGGAGCTTCAGCTCGCGCGGCACCCAGTAGTCGTCGCTGATCTGGGCGTTGATCACACCCCGCGCGAGGGCTTCCTTGGAGTCGAAGTGGAAGTACAGGGCACCCTTGGTGACTCCGGCCCGCTCAAGGATCTCGGAGATCGTCGCCGCCGTGTATCCGCGCTCCGCGAAGACCGCGGCAGCGGCCTCGACAACAGCGCGTCGGGTCCGAATCGCACGCTCCTGACGCGCCATGGGGACCCCTCCTCGGTCAAAACAAAACCGGACGTGACGTACCTTACCCCAATCGGGGGTCGGTACTTCGGCCGCACAGTATCGATTCCCGGTCGGCCCCGCCCTGATTCCGCGCCGGTTTCGCGCAGGTCCCGCACCGGAGCCGGAGCTTCGGCGCGGCACCTGCCGGGCAGTTCACCAGGCGGTGCGCCCGCCGTCCACGGTAAGTGTGGCACCCGTGACGAAGCTCGCCTTGTCACCGCACAGCCAGGCGGCGGCCTCCGCGACCTCCTCCGGGTCGGCGGCGCGGGCCTGCGGGGCGGAACGGTAGGCGCGCGCCTCGTTCCCGGGCGACCTGGCGAACCAGTCGTCGACCATCTCGGAGCGGGTCAGGCCCGGGGCGATGGCGTTGACGCGGATGTGGTGCGGGGCGTACTCGACGGCGGCGGCCTTGGTCAGTCCGATCACCGCGTGCTTGGAGGCGATGTAGGGGGCGGCCGCCGAGGAGGCGACCAGGCCGCCCACGCTGCTGGTGTTGACGATCGAGCCGCCGCCGGTCTCCAGCATGGCGGTGATCTCGTGCCGCAGACAGTTCCACACGCCCCGCACGTTGGTCTCGGTGATCCGCTCGTAGTCGGCGTCGGCGATGAGGTGCATCGGCGTCTTCGGCAGCGTGACGCCGGCGTTGTTGAAGGCGGCGTCGAGGCGCCCGTACCGCTCGACGGTGAACTCGACGGTCCGCCGCACCTCCTCGCCGTCGCGTACGTCCAGGGTGCGGTGGCTCGCCTCGGCACCCCGGGCGCGCAGTTCGTCGACGAGTTCGCGCAGCCTGTCCTCGCGGCGGGCCGTGAGGACCACGGTGGCCCCCTGCCGGGCGAACACCCGGGCCGCGGCGGCCCCGATGCCGCTGCTGGCGCCGGTGACGAGAACGACCCGGCCCGCCAGTGCGGCTCCGTCCCCGGCGGTCATCCGGTCACCTCACGCGTGCCGGAGAGGGCGTCGGCGTCCTGCCAGACGGTGCCGAGCCCGGCCTCGCGGTCGAGGGTGCGCAGGCGCTCCTCGTCGATCTCGGCGAGACCGCCGACCAGGTGCCGGACGCCGAGTTCGCGCATCAGCTCGCGCTGGAAGCCGTGTTCGAAGGTGCTGGGGTGGCCGACGAAGGGCACGTCCAGTTCCCTGGCATGGCCGGCGAAGCGGGCGACGTCGTCGATGAAGAGGACCTGGTGGTGGTCGAGGCCGAAGCGGTCCCGGACGATCTCCCGGATGCCGGGGCGGAAGTCGTCGGTGCAGATGTAGTGGGGCGCGGTGAACAGGTGCTCCCAGGCGCCGAGATGGCGGCGGAAGTGGTCCTCGTCGAGGCCGCCGTAGCAGATGACGTCCAGGCCCAGGGCGCGCAGCCGGTGCAGGAGTTCCTCGGCGCCGTCGAGGATGTGGACGGGGTGGTCGCGCAGGTAGCGCTCGCGCTCGGCGAAGTAGTCGGCGATGGCCTCCTGCTCGCTCACCCCGGCGCCGGTCTCCTCCAGCAGCACCTTCGCGGCCGCGAGCCGGGACTGCGAGAAGAGCCGCTGTTCCAGCTCCCGGGTGTACGAACCGCCGTACTTGAGGACGACGCGGTACAGAACGGGACTGAAGCTGTCGTTGAGCAGGACGCCGTCGATGTTGACGGCGGCGAGGCGCAGGGTGCGCAGTGGTTCCATCGGGGCTCTCCCTCTCGCAGGCCGTTCGACAATCATGCAGGGGCTGTCGAGGCGGGGTGCGCTTCGGGCACCGCGTCGGGCGGGCCGGGGCCAGGGGAACTTGGCCGAAAGAGACCGTCGTACAGGTTTTCGTGCGGCGGTCCGGATCCCGCCCCCATCGACAACCAGCCGTCGACATCTGCCACTTAGTCCGTTATTCGCCGTGCCTTCGGCGCGGTTGAGCGCAAAAATACTTGGCCAAACCACCACTGAGCGGAGTCATGCATGGATCGAGTCGAACCACGCTTGGTGAATCCTTTACCTGGTGGCCGACCCGAGAAAACCGGTAGGTCCGTATCTTATAGGCGTCGAACAGAGCTTCAAGCCAACGAAGAGCTATCCGACGGGGGGTTGTCGATGAGTCTGTCCGCCGGCGAGATCGGAGTCGGTCTGCCCGTACTGCCTCGGCTGACCACCACGGTCCCCAAGGAGTACGTCCACCGCGCCTCCCTCGCCGAGGTGTTCCTCACCGGCTGTACCGCCCAGGACGACGGACTGCGGTTCTCCCTCACCGGACAGTGGCCCCGCGCCCATACGTTCTTCAACAGCGCCGACGGTTCGAGTCATGACCCGCTCCAGGCCGCAGAGACGTTTCGGCAGGCCGGTATGTTCGTGACGCACGCGGAACACGGCGTCCCGCTCGGCCATCACTTCGTGCTGTGGTCGCTCAGTTGCCACACCGATCTGGAGCGGCTGCGGATCGCCTCCCGGCCCACCGACTTCGAACTCGACGTGACCTGCCCGGACTCCGCACCGCGCGGCCGGGCTTCGGCGCGCCGGATGGGCATCCGGTTCGTCCTGCGCCGGGACGGCCTGCCCGTGGCCCACGGAGAGGGGCGGTACTCCATCGTCACGCCGCCCGTTTACACCCGGCTGCGCGCCAACCGGCCGGAGAGGCAGACGGCTTCGGCCGGCCCTGTCGTCGCGGCCGGCCCGATGCCGCCGGCGGCCGTGGGCCGCACCTCCCCCGCCGACGTGGTGCTGACGGCCACGGACGCGCCGGACCGCTGGCTGCTCACCCCTGACCTGGACCACCCGATCCTGTTCGACCACGGCGGCGACCACCTGCCCGGCATGGTCCTCATGGAGGGCGCCCGCCAGGCCGCCTGCGCCCGGCTGGCACCCCGCGCGCTGATCCCGGCGAGCACGTCCACGTCGTTCAACCGGTACGTCGAACTCGACAGCCCTTGCTGGATCGACATCACGGGGGTGACGGCCAGGGGCGACGGCACGGCCACGGTCGACGTCGTCGGCATGCAGGACGGCGAGGTCGTCTTCACGTCCACGGTCAGCGGGCCGGTCGTCCAGGGCTGACAGGGGCCGCCGCCGAGCCCCCTCGCAGGGGCCTGGCGGCGGATGTCCCACGTGTCAGTGCCGGTGACCGAAGTCGTGCCGGTCGCCCGCGTCCCGGTGACCGAAGTCGCGCCGGTCGTCCCCGCCGCGGTGGCCGAAGGCGTGCCGGTCGTCCGCGTCCCGGTGACCGAAGTCGCGCCGGTCGTCCGCGTCCCGGTGACCGAAGTCGCGCCGGTCGTCCGCGTCCCGGTGACCGAAGTCGCGCCGGTCGTCCATGTCACGGTGACCGAAGGCGTGCCGGTCGTCCATGTCGCGGCGGTGGTGCAGGCCCCAGGAGGCGGAGTCGACGTAGCGCCCGCGCTCGTTGCGCAGGGTGGCGGTGTCGGCGTCGTGGTTAAAAACGGAGGAGCGGCGGTCCTGGTACAGGTCCGTCAGGGTGTCCCGGCCCTCCCCGGTGTGGACGCGGACCGTGGCGTCGCCCGCCAGCCGGTAATGGCGGAAGGTGTAGCTGTGACCGTCGGCGTCCGACAGGGTCCAGCCGCTGAGGTTCACGTCCCGGCGGGAGGTGTTCGTGACGTCCACCCACTCCCGGTTCAGGGCGCGGCCGGAGAAGACCGCCCGGC
The DNA here is from genome assembly GCF_002217755.1 of Streptomyces hyaluromycini. Classification (GTDB taxonomy): domain Bacteria; phylum Actinomycetota; class Actinomycetes; order Streptomycetales; family Streptomycetaceae; genus Streptomyces; species Streptomyces hyaluromycini. Next base: position 118,648 of record NZ_BCFL01000020.1, read on the forward strand.
CCTGAACGTCGTGCTGTACGGCACTGATGACGACCGCATCGCGGTGCGACAGAGCGGGATGCGCAGCGGCCGGCAGGGCCGTGACGCCCACCAGGGCGGCCGCCACAGCGGCGGCGGAGCCGAGACGGCGGGCGGTCGCGGAAACGGAAACGGACACGTGGTCCCCCTTCACGGGGTTCGAGCACACTCCAGCCGCGGGCGACGCGAAGCCGCAGGACGCGAGGGGTGTGTGGAGCTGGATGGCGGCCGGGCGGCCGCGCATCCACACCTTGCAGCCCGGCCGTGCGGCCTTCGGGACGCACACGGCGCCTATTACAGATCCTTCGCTTTCCTATGACTCTCGCGTGTAACGTCCATTTATTAGTTGAATGAGTGGATTTGACACTCCTTCAGCTCTTTCCGCCCCACAGGCAACGGCCTCGGCCACCATCGGACCAGTGGGCGAACGGTGCCCGGATCACCCGAAAGTGAGTAACAGTCAGCACCCGATCGGCCCCGCGAACAGAAATCGATCTTCTGAACGTCACGCGGAATTTCCAAACTGGTTAGTAACAAGAGGGGGTCCGAAGAAAGCGTTTGCCGCTACGTTTTGGCGTGCCTCATTGGCATGCCCACAACTCTCAGCGCACACCTCCCCGTAGGAGACACCCCCATGCGCAGACTCGTTGCCTGTCTGGCGGCCGCCGTCGCCGCTCTCGGCGGGCTCACGGCGACGGCCACCCCGGCCGCGGCGGCCGCCTCCGGCACGTTCAGCGTGCTCACGTACAACGTCGCCGGGCTTCCGGAAGGCCTGTCGAGCGCACCCACCCCGCGCGACACCAGCACCACGGCGATCGGCACGCGCATCGCGCCGTACGACATCGTCAACGTCCAGGAGGACTTCAACTACCACGCGTACCTGTACGCCACCGACACCCACCCCTACCGCACCGCGACCAGCGGCGGCGCGGGCATCGGCAGCGGTCTCAACACCGTCTCCAACTACGCCTGGGACGGAGACGACTTCGAGCGCGTCGGCTGGAACTCCTGCCAGATCGACTCCGGCGACTGCCTCACGCCGAAGGGCTTCACCTTCATGCGCGAGCGGCTCGCCGAGGGCGTCTACGTCGACTTCTACAACCTGCACACCAACGCGGGCACGAACGACGGCGACGAGGCCTCCCGGGCCGACAACCTCAGCCAGCTGACCGCCTTCATCGGCACCCACTCGGCCGGCAACGCCGTGGTGGTGATGGGTGACACCAACACCCGCTACACCCGCACCGCCGACACCATCGCCGAGTTCGCCTCGAACAACGGGCTCACCGACGCCTGGGTGCAGCTGATCCGCGGCGGCAGCGCGCCGGCCAAGGGCAGCGACGCGCTGGTCTGCGACCAGTCAGGGGCGACCGTGCCCAACACCTGCGAGGTCGTCGACAAGGTGCTGTACCGCAGCAGCAAGCTCGTCAACCTCAACGCGACCTCGTACAACAACGAGCACGCCAAGTTCCTGACGTCCGACGGGCTGATGCTCTCCGACCACGACCCGATCACGGTCGGCTTCTCCTGGTCCGAGAACGCCAACTTCCAGCTGAGCGACCAGTTCGGCGGTCCGCACGGCGACTACTACCAGGACATCGACAAGGTGGCCGTCGGCGCCCGCGCCACCAGCATCTCGCTGCGCTCCGGCTCCCGTGTCGACCAGGTCGGCATCACCCTCGCCGACGGCACGACGCTCACCCACGGCGGCACCGGCGGCACGGCGTCCTCGCTGACGCTGGGCAGCAACGAGTACGTGACGACGGCGTACCTGTGCGAGAGCAAGTACAACAACACGACCCGCATCTTCTACGCCAAGTTCACCACCAACCTGGGCAACACCCTCGCCGGTGGCACGACGACCTCGGACTGCGTGACCCGCACCGCGCCGTCGGGCTGGCAGATCGCCGGCTTCCACGGCCGCTCCGGTGACGAGCTCGACAAGGTCGGCTTCATCTACACCAAGCGCTGACGCGCCCGGCCGGCCGGCGGACGCCACGAACGGTCCGCCGGCCGTCGTCCGGAGTGCCGGGAGCGGTCCTCAGCCGAGCGCCTCGCGGTAGTCGGCGAGCGCGGTCTCGGTGGTCGCCAGGGGGAAGCGGGCGCCGAGGTGACCGTCCGGGCGGACGACGAAGCCGGTGGGGCCGTCGGGGCGGTACAGGCGGGCGAACTCACCGGCCGTGTCCAGGTATTCGGGGACGAGGGGCACATGGGTGCCGTCCTCCGTACGGATGGCCAGGACGTCCCAGCCGGGGGCGAGGACGGCCTTGATCACGTCGGTGGGGTCCGCCGCGTAGAGCAGCACGACGTGGTCCGGGCGGCCCCGCAGGATGTCGAGCAGGCGCAGCGGGTAGGCGGCGAGCGGTGTGGTGAGACCGGCGCAGTCCGGCGCTCGGTCGCCGGGTTGCGGGACGTCCGGGGGTCCGTAGGGGGCGGTGGCGAGGGGGCCGTCCCGGTAGCCGACGAGCAGCTGGGCCTCGCGGAGCACGACGGTCCGCGGGTCGTCCGGGTCGGCCGCCATGCCGTGTTCGGCGTGGCGTACGGTGCGGCCGACGACTTCCTCGCCGACCGGGCGGCGCTCGGCGTCGTAGCTGGCGAGCAGGGCCGGACCGGCCTCGCCGCGCAGGACGAGGGCGAGTTTCCAGGCGAGGTTGCAGGCGTCCTGGATGCCGGTGTTCATACCCTGGGCGCCGGTGGGCGGGTGGATGTGCGCCGCGTCGCCCGCGACGAAGACGCGTCCCTCGCCGTAGCGGTCGACGATGCGGTGGCTAATGCGGAAGACGGCGGACCAGCGCAGCTGGGAGAGGGTCGCGGGCCGGGGCGCGAGGCGGTCGACGACGGCCTGGAGGTCGGGCAGCTCGGGGAGCCGCCGGTCGCCCTGCGGGCCGTGGGCCACCCCGTCGGCGCCGACGGCACCGCCGGTGTCCTCGGTGGCGAGTTCCGGCGGGACCAGCATGGCCATGCGGTAGCGGCCCGGTCCGGGCAGCGGGATGCAGACCAGCAGGTCGTCCGTGGTGCCGTCGGCACCGCGGTGCTCCGACCTGATGCCGTAGCCGGCCGGCAGGTCCCAGTCGGCCACCACGTCGCCCAGCATGTACTCCTCGGTGAAGGCCCCGCCCGCGAAGTCGAGGCCGAGGCCCTTGCGGACGGCGCTGTGCGCCCCGTCGCAGCCGACCAGGTAGCGGACGCGCAGTTCCTCCGCCGTGCCCGAGGCGGTGCGCAGCCGGGCGGTGACCCCGTCCTGGTCCTGGGTGAAGGAGAGGAGCTCGGTGCCGCGTTCGACGACCGTGCCGAGCCCGTTCAGGTACTCCTCGATGATCCGCTCGACCTCGTACTGCGGCAGCGCGGCGAAGCCGTACGGCACCTCGGGCGGCAGCGTCAGCTCGACCCGGCCGGTCTCCTCGCCATTGACATAGACCAACTGTCCGCGCATGGGCACGGCGTGCTCGACGACGGTGCGGGCCAGGCCCATCCGGTCCCAGAGCTCGATGGTGCGCGGCTGGATGCCGACGGCCTTGGCGTACGGCAGCCGGGCCGGGAGCCGGTCGACGAGGCGGCAGTCCGTACCGTGCCGGCGGAGTTCGGCGGCGGCGCTCAGCCCGACCGGGCCGGCGCCCACGATCAGGACGTCGGTTGTGTGCGTCACGGGCGCCTCCCAGCAGGTAGCCCCGGACCGGTTGCGTCCCTCCATGGTGGCCCCGCCGCGGGCGGGCGGCGAGCCGGGACGCCCGCGGCGGCACCGGGCGCGGCCGGGCGGCTACGCGCGGCTGCCGTAGGTGCGCAGTTTGCGGTAGAGCGTCGCGCGGCCGATGCCCAGGGCGGCCGCCGTGCGGGCCTTGTTCCCGCCGTGGCGGCGCAGGGCCTCCAGGATCGCGGTGCGTTCCGCTTGTTCCATGGGGCTCAGCGGGCGCCCGGCGGGTCCCTCGCGTACGGGGTCGGGCAGTTCGGTGCGCCGGACCGGCCCCACCGTCCGGCGCTGCTGCGCCAACGACCGTACGACATGGGCGAGTTCCGTGATGTTCCCGGGCCACGGGTACCGTTCCAGGGCGCGCCGGGCATCGAGTGTCCAGGTGAGCGGGGGCCGGCCGGGTTCCGTCGCCGGGGCCACGGCGGTGAGCAACTCCCTGATGTCCTCGGGGCGTTCGCGCAGCGCGGGCAGGGTGACCGAGCGGGCGGCCAGGGTGTCGAGGAGCCGCTGGAGGCAGGGGCCGGGTGGCGCTCCGGGGGTGTAGGTGACCAACAGGGGTGCGGTGGGCCGGGCTTCGAGGAGGGCGACGATCGCCGCCACGTCCGGCTGTGCCAGTCGTTCGGCGTGGCGCAGCACGAGACTGTCGCGGGGGTCGGCGGGCAGGGCCTCGTGCAGGTCCCCTTCGGCCGCGTCGACGACGAGCGGATCGGCCCCGCCGAGCAACTCGCGAGCCAGGGAGGTCTTTCCGGTGCCGCGTTCGCCGACGAGCAGTAGGGGGGCGCGGGTGGCGGCCAGTTCGGCGGCGCGCTCGGTGGCGTGCCGCCAGGGCACCGAGTGCCCGGCCAACGTGGTGGGCGGGCGCCCGGCGGGGACGGCGGGGACAGGGCCGTACGCCGGTTCCAGTACGGCGACGGCGCCGACGGTCTCGCCCAGGTGGCGGACGACCTGGACCGTGGCGCCGCACGGGAGCCGGGCGCCGGGCGCGTCCTCGCGCAGCGCCGTGTGCACGGCTCGTTCCAGGTCCTCGATGTCCCGCGCCGCCAGCAGCCGGCCCGCGGCCTCGCTCACCAGCCGGCTGTGCCCGGCGAACGCCACCACCGGCCGGTCCTGCTCCGCGCAGGCCGTGAGGTAGGCGTCGAGCAGGGCCCGCACCGGCGGACGGGTGTGCGCCCGCAGTTCCGCCTCCACCACCGCGGCCGTCGCCTCGGCCAGGGCCGCCTGCGGGTGCGGTGCGCAACCGCCGCACAGGGCCGACGCCACGGTGACCGTGCCGACCGGCCTGCCGTCGCCGGGGGCCCGCAGCGGCACGCTGACCGCGGAGACCTCCTGCCACATGTCCAGGAAGTGCTCGGGTCCGTGCAGTTCGGCGCGGTGGCCGGTGCGCAGGGCCAGGGCCGCGCTGTTGGGGCCGACGCTCTGCTCGGAGAGGTCGGGACAGAACGTGTCCCGCGGGGCGTGCCCGGCGGACCACACCACGCGGAGCCGGGCGTCGGTGAGCAGGAGGGTGGCGTGCTCGTGGTCGAGCACCGGGCCGAGTCGCTCAAGGACCGGCCGGGCCGCTTCGAGCAGTGCGGGGTCGGACGGCTGCGGGGCGCGGTCTTCGAAGGGGGCCGCGGAGTCGTGCCGTACGCCGTGGAAACGGGCGCGCCGCCAGGCGGCCGCGACCTCGTCCGGCACGTCCGCCGGCAGCGGGTGCCCGGCGAGGAAGCGGGCGCGGGCCCGGCGCAGTTGGCCGAGCGCGGGCCGGGCCGGGGACTGCCGGCCGGCCGAGGGGGGCTGCTCTGCGGTGGTCATGGCGCCCCTCACCGTACCGGGAACAGTTGAAGGAGCAACGACCGGCGTCCCCTGCGGGGTTTCGTCGTACCCCGCGTGTCTCGGATTGAGACACCCATAGCCGCCCGTGCCGTCTCATGATCTTGAACGGTCGGTTCCCGTCCTTCCCCCTCCGGAGCGTTCCCCGTGCACACCGATGTCGTGACCGACGTCCTGATCGTGGGCAGCGGGCCCGCGGGCGCCTCGGCCGTGCCTGACAGTCACGGCCCCACCGGGTCGCACGACGGCCGTACCGCCCCCTTCCTCCCACGCACGCGACACGAAAGGTGAACAGCATGGCCCTCGGCCTGCTCAGGCGCCGGTGGTCCAAGGACGCCCCGGCCCGTTCGGCGGGACTCACCCTGCCCCTCCCGCCCGGTGCGGGCGGGATCGCCCGGACTGTCCTGGACCCCGTCGACCAGCCGCTCGGCGGCGCCGACGTCACGGTCACCGCGCTGGACACCCACCAGGTGACGGCCCGGGGCACGACCGATCCCTTCGGCTTCTTCATGGCGGCCCTGCCGCCCGGGCGCTACAGCATGCTGATCGTCGCCGAGGGCCTGGACCCGCACCGGGAGACCGTCGAGATCGTCGCCGACAGCTGCCCGGCGCCCGCGCGCATCCGGCTGCAGCCGGCCCGGCAGCTGCCGCTGCCGCCGACCGGCGGCTGGGTCTTCGATCCGCCGCACACCGCGATCCGGTTCATCGCCAAGCATGTCGGCATGGCCCATGTCCACGGCCGTTTCGAGCGTTTCGACGGTGCGATCACCGTCGCCCCGGACATGAGCCAGTCGGCGGTCCGGGTGCGCATCGACGCGTCCAGCATCAACACCGGGAACACGACCCGCGACAACCATCTCCGTTCCGGTGAATTCCTGGACGTCGAGCGGTATCCGTACATCGACTTCGCCAGCACGCGCTTCGCCTACCGGGGCGGCAGCAAGTGGACGCTCCTCGGCACCCTGACGATGCACGGCGTCAGCCGTTCGGTCACGCTCGACACCACCTACCTGGGCACGGTCAACGGCGGCTACGGCGAGGAACTGCGCTGCGCCGCGCTCGCCACGGCCGAGCTGCACCGGGAGGACTACACCCTCAACTGGCGGTCGATGCTGGCCCGCGGCATCGCGGTGGTGGGTCCGACGGTACAGCTGGAACTGGACGTGCAGGCGATGTACCGCTCACCGCAGACGCCCACGCCGCCGGAGTGACGATGCGCGCCGCCCCCGGGTAGACGGGTGCGGCCCGCCTCACCTGTTCGGGTGAAGACACCCGAAAGGTCGAGTCGTACGGTCCGAGTGGACCGATGACCGGCGCCGTCGGCCCTTCGAGGAAAGGTGCCCAGGAGCCTTGGCCATTGAATACGTCCTTCGCACCGCCCTTGAGCGGCACATCATCAGTACGCGACGGCACTTCACGGATGTCATCCGGGACATCCGCGCGGAAATCGAAGCCCGGGAAACGACCGGCGGGCAGGTCGACCGGCTGGCCCTGGCCCGGTGCGGAGAAGTCGGTCCGGACCGGGCCGCCGTGCTCGCCCCCGGGGTGAGCCGTCTGGTCCGTCTGGTTCTCGACAGGCCTTCGACGACCGCGGAACTGGCCCGGACACTGCCGGATGTCGGCTTGTACTGTCCCGTGTCGGTCCTCGTGCAGCAGATCACCGACGGCGGAACACGGCTGAGCTACGATTCCGTCGCCGGCGCGATAGCCGTTCACCGGGACGAAGCCGCCACAGCGGTCGCGCAGAGCTTCGACGCCGAGATCCTGGAACTGCTGCGCCGCGTCGCAGACCGGGACTGAGTCCCGCTCCGGCGCGGCAGGGCGCAGGCGCCGCAGCTGCCGGACGACACCGGCGACTTCGGAAGATCATTGTGTTCCGAGGGCCTCACGATCGCTGACCTGCCCATCCCGTCATAGCGTGGAAGTGCACCGATCGGCCGAAGAGCCCAACGGAGTGATCGCCATGAGTGAGAGCCGGACCGAGCGGAACAAGGCCGTCGTCGTCGAGTTCCTGACGACTGCGTTCAGTTCCAAGGACTTCGCTTCACTGGACCGGTACGTGCACCCGGACTACATCCAGCACAACCCGTTCATCCCGCCGGCGAAGGCGGGACTGCGCGGATTCATCGCCGGACTGCCCGACGACACCCGTTACGAGCCGGGTGCGATCATCGCCGAGGGCGACCTGGTCATGGTCCACGGGCGATACTCCGGCGGCGCCGACAAACCGCTCCTCGGGGTCGACATCTTCCGTTTCGAGGACGGTCTGGTGGTGGAGCACTGGGACGTCCTGCAGAGCGAGGTCGCCGCGCAGGACACCGTGGCAGGCAATCCGATGTTCACCAACCCGCAGACCGGCCCGGCCGATCGGCCGGCCTGAGGCACACGTAGCCGAGTGATGCCGGACTTCGGGACGGCCCATCGGGCGCCGCCAGCCGAACGGCGGATCCGCCGGGCCCGCCGTGGTCCAGGGCGCAGAAACCGCTGTCCATGCCACCGCCTGCCGCCATGCGCTCGCCCGCCGAGGCAAGCCCCGTCCGTTCGCCCGACCGAACGGACCAAGGGGTACAGGCCCCCTCCTCCATCATCCGTGCGTTGACCACCGATGGTTTTGATTGAGCTTTGTACCATTTCGGAGAAACCGCTTCCCCCAAACGCCGGTCGATCCCGATCTCCGGGTGTTAAAACTTGGCAACTGAACGTCGGGCTGCGCACAGTCCTGCGCACCATCCCTGTTGTGAAAAGGGACGATCTTGTCCAAGTCCAGACCTCTGACCGGCAATTGGCGCGTCGCAAGACGCCTCCAGGCCATTCTGCTCATCCCCGTGCTCGTCGCCCTCGGCCTCGGTGGCGTCCGGGTGAGGAACTCGATCGGCACCCTGCAGGACGCCAACGACGCGGTGCGCGTGGCGGAGTTGGTGCAGGCGGCGAACGCCTACGCCAGTGACGCCATCAACGAGCGCGACGTGTCGGTCATCCCGCTCCTGCAGGGCAAGCGGAACGCGCCCGCCGTACTGGCGGCCCGCAAGGTCACCGACGCCGACGCGAAGGCGTTCGACACGGCGGTGGCCCGGGTGCCGAAGACCGCGGGCCTCACCCGGCGGATCGAGCTGGTGCGGGCGGGTGAGAAGCTGCTGCCCGCGGTGCGGGCCGACGCGTTCACGGCCAAGGTGTCCGGAGTGCAGACGGAGGAGAGCTACCACGCCGTCCAGCACCCGCTCATGGAGATCTCGAACGAACTGGGCTTCGGCAGCAACAACCAGGCGAGCTTCGGGCGCACCCTCTACGCCATCTCCCTGACCCAGGCGGCCGAGTCCCTGGTGCGCTCCATCGGCACGCATCTGCTGGTCGAGAACCGCGACGCGCTCACCGAGGACGAACTGAAGACCCAGCTGGGCTCGTTCAGCTCCTACGCCTACCTGGAGCAGGTGGGTCTCCAGGAGTACGCGGGCGCCGGTACCGCCGGGGACATGACCCGGCTGCGGACGGCGCTGGCGGACGCGCAGAAGAAGGGCGCGCAGCAGACGGCCAAGGCCGCCGAGGAGGCCAAGGCCGCCGGGCAGACCTTCGTGACACCGCCGGCCCTGCCGAAGATGATCACCGCGATCGCCGCCGGAACGCCGACCGAACAGCTGGCCGCCGAGGGCATCACGCCGGAGTCGTTCTTCGCGGCGTCCGCGCTCGCCTTCGACGCCTACCGCGGTATCGAGGTCCATCTCACCGACACGGCCCTCGCCGATGCCCGGAGCATCGCCGCCGACGCCAGAGTGGAGGCGATCGTCAACGGCTCCCTCGCGCTCGGGGCCGTACTGGTGGCCGTCCTGCTCGCGGCGTGGGTGGCCCGCTCGATGAGCCGGGGCATGCGCAGGCTCAGTGCTTCGGCGATCGAGATCGCCGAGCAGCGGCTGCCCGCGGTGATCACCCAGTTGTCGCTGGCCGTGCCCGGCCAGGTCGACACCAAGGTGACGCCGATCCCGATCACCACCACCGACGAGATCGGCGAGGTCGCCCGCGCCTTCGACCACGTGCACCGGGAGGCGGTCCGGCTGGCCGCCGAACAGGCCGCGCTGCGCGGCAACGTCAACACGATCTTCACCAACCTGTCCCGCCGCAACCAGTCGCTGATCGAGCGCCAGCTCGCCCTGATCACCGACCTGGAGGAGCGCGAGGCCGACCCCGAGCAGTTGTCGAACCTCTTCAAGCTGGACCACCTGGCCACGCGGGTGCGCCGCAACGGCGAGAACCTGCTGGTGCTCGGCGGCGAGCGCCCCACCCAGCAGTGGGATCATCCGCTCCCCCTGGTCGATGTCATCCGGGCGGCGGCCTCCGAGGTGGAGCAGTACGAGCGGATCGAGCTGGAGGGCATCCCGGAGGCCGAGATCCACGGCCGGGCCGTCACCGACCTGGTGCATCTGCTCGCCGAGCTCCTGGAGAACGCCACCTCGTTCTCCTCGCCGCGCTCGGCGGTCCGGGTCACGGCGGCCCGGCTGCCGGACACCCGGATCATGGTCGAGATCCATGACAAGGGCATCGGTCTGGTGCCCGAGGACTTCGCGCTGATCAACCACAAGCTGGCCAATCCGCCGACCGCGGACGCCGACGTCTACCAGTACATGGGGCTGTTCGTGGTGGGCAGGCTCGCCGACCGGCACGGTATCCGGGTCCAGCTGCGGCCGGCCGCCGGGGAGTCCGGCACGACCTCCCTCGTCATGCTCCCCGGCACCATCACCTGGCGCAGCGGCACCGAGTCCGACGCCGACACGCTGGCCCTGGCGGCCTTCAGGGCACGCGCCACGCCCGGGCTGGCCGCTCTGCTCGCGGACGGGCCCGCCGACCCGTTCGGCGCGCACGAGGCGTGGGACGACCTCCTCCCTGCACCCGGCCCTGGCGCGCCGTCCGGCTTTGCCGCGCCGTCCGGTGTGCCCGCCACAACCGGTGGTCCCGCCTCGGCCGGTGCTCCGGCCGCCGGTGGGCCCGCCGCCTTCAGTGGTCCCGCCGCGCCGGACGTTCCGGCGCAGGCCGGACCACCCGCGTCGTCCGCACCGTCGGCGCCGTCCGGGCGTCCCCGGCGCGCGGCGAAGCGCGGCCGGCGCCCCGCCAAGGACGGCTGAGCCGCCGGCACCGCAGGGTCAGGGCGGCGGCACCGGGCGCAGCGCCCGCACCACCGCCCAGAGGACTGAGATGAACGGCACGGCCACGACAGCGCCGATCACCCCCGCGACGATGCTGCCGGCGATGACGGACACGGCGACGACGAGGGGGTGCAGCCGCACCGCCCAGCTCATCACCAGCGGGTGCAGCACATGCCCCTCCAGCTGGCCGATGACGACGATGAGCACGAGGACGGCGGCGGCCGTGAGCGGGCCGCGCCCGGCCAGCGCCACCACCGTGGCCACGCTGAGCGCGACCGGTGAGCCCACCAGCGGGACGAACGTGGCGAAGAACTCCAGGAGGGTGAGCGGCAGCGCGAGCGGCACCCGCAGGACGAGCAGGGCGATGCCGACGAGGACGGCGTTGGCGGCGGCCACGATGATGATGCCGCGGGTGTAGCCGGCGAAGGTCCGCCAGGCCGCCCGCCCCGCCCGGTCCCAGCCGCTCCGGGCGCCGGCGGGCAGCAGTTCGCGGCTGGTCCAGGCCCACAGCCGCTCGCCGGAGTGGATGAAGAACACCGAGGTGAAGAGTGCGAGCGCGCCGCCGGTGATCAGTTCGACGAGTGTCCCGAAGCCGCTGAGCGCCCTGCTCGCCAGGTTGGAGCGGTGGGACTGGATGTAGTTCACGATCTGCTGCTGGAGATGTGACAGGGCGCCCGGCCCGAGCCGGAAGGGCGGGCGCTGCAGCCAGACCTCGATCCGGTGGATGCCGCCGCGGAACTCCTCGGCCAGCGTCGCCGACTCCTGCGCGACCGCGTTGCCCACCAGGGCCAGCAGACCGAAGAACAGGCAGATGCTGCCGACCAGGCTCACCGCCACGGCCAGCGGCCTGGGGAGCCACCGGGCCAGCAGGTCGGCGAGCGGACGCAGCACCGAGGTGATGACCAGGGCCAGGAACACGGCGACGGCGATCAGCTGGAAGCGGCCGAGGACGACGAAGACGCCGTAGACGACGATGCCGACCACGATGAGCCGCCAGGCGTACGCGGCGGCGATCCGCAGGGCGGGGACGACGATCGCGCTGACGGAGTCGGAGGCGCGCGGGTCTCGGGCGCGTTCCGGGATGCGGATCGCGCGTGCGGTCCGGCTGCCCGGTGCCGCGCCCCGCGCCCGGCGCGCGCGGCCCCGCCCGGCCGCCGGCCCGCCCGCACCCGCCACCGTGCCTCCCGTCGCCGGCGTCCGTCGCCTTCAATGCACGTTAGGTGCATTTCGGGCGGCGGGTGGGGTGCAGTGGGCCAAGGGGGTCAGTGGGCCGCCGCGTCGGTGACGGCGGTGCGGACGGCTCGTTCCACCAGGTTCACGCCGTCGGCCATGGACGTGTTGCCGTTGGAGAGGACCGCGACGAGGTAGTGGTGTCCGCCGGCCGTGATGCGTCCGATGCTGTTGATGTCCCACAGGCCGGTGGTGGTGCGCATGAGCCAGCCGTTCTTCAGCGCCCATCCGGAGTCGGCGGCTGCCGAGACGCCCCAGGACTGGTCAGTGGCGATCTCGGTCATCAGGGTGCCGATACGGCTTCGGGACGCCGCGTCGAGGGGCGTGGGGCCGGTGCCGAAGATCGCGCGCAGCAGTCGTATCTGATCGGCCGCGGTGGTCCGGGTGAGCCCCCAGAGGCCGCCCGGGCCGCCCTGGGTCGAGGTCAGTCCGAGCCGCTTGTTGGCCGACTCCAGGCCGGGGGCCTCGCCGATGGCCCGCCACAGGGCGGTGGCCGCGGTGTTGTCGCTGTCGCGGATCATCACCTCCGCCTGCGCGCTCTCCCGTGCGGTGAGCTCGCGCCGGTGGTCCCGCGCGTGGAGCAGCATGGCGGAGAGGATGTCGACCTTCACGATGCTCGCCGTGTCGTACGGCGTGTCGTCGCCGTAGACGGCGGGTTCCCGGCCTGTGCCGTCCAGGTCGAGGACGGCGGCGGTCACCCGCGCCTCGCCCTGGGCCGCCACGGCGGTGCGGAAGTCGACGGGGCCGGATCCGGTGCCGGCCGCCATGGCCGCCGGAGCGGCTCCGACGAGCAGGGCCACCACCGCGGCCACGAGGGACAGGGTTCGGTTGGGCATGGAGGGAGCCTTCGCAGTTCGGATCGGAGGGACACAGAACTGCGAACGTAGACAAAATGCCCGGATCGCGACGTGACCGCCGCCACGACGAGACCGGTTCGGGGCCGATTGTGAGCAGTCCAACAGAACCGTTTGTGAGCAGCGCAACAGGACTGCTTGCGAGCGGCGCGACAGCGAGGCGCGCGAGGTGGACGTTCCGGTGTACGGAACACGAATTCCGCATGCCTCATCCGCCTCGGTCCGGGGGAAGAATGTGGTCAGAGTGACGGACTGGCCCCTGGGAGGTGCCATGAGCACATCGGCGGAACCGCGGGTGAGCGGTCTGGAGGTCCGGTCCATCGACTACGTGCCGCTGGACGAGCGGCACGGCAAGCTGTGGCATCTGGGCCCGCTGTGGTTCATGTCCAACGCGCAGATCGCCACCCTGGCCGTGGGGCTGATCAGCATCACGGAGGGCGGCAATCTGATCTGGTCGCTGCTGGCGATCGTCGCGGGCACCCTGATCGGCACGTTCTTCATGGCGTTCCACTCGGCGCAGGGGCCGCAGCTGGGACTGCCGCAGATGATCCAGTCCCGCCCGCAGTTCGGCTATGTCGGGGCGCTGCTGGTGTGGCTGTTCGCGTATGTGCAGTACGCGGGCTTCAACGTGTTCAACACCGTCCTGGGCGCTGAAGCCCTCGACACCACGATCCACGGCGGTGTGAAGCTCTGGGTGGTCGTGGTCACCGTCATCGCGCTGGTCGTGGCCCTGGTGGGGTACGACATCATCCACAAGGCCGAGCGGTTCCTGACCTACACGTTCCTGGTCATCTTCGGGATCTTCACCGTCGGCGTCCTGGTCACCCTGCACTACCCGGCGGGCTCCTTCGACCTCGGCGCGTTCAAGGTCACCCCGTTCCTGGCGCAGTTCGGCGTGGTCGCCGGCTACCAGATCAGCTGGGCCATCTACGTCTCGGACTACTCGCGCTACCTGCCGCCGGACGTCACCGTGCGCAAGACGTTCTACTGGACCTACTTCGGCTCGGCGCTCGGCGGCATCTGGCTGATGGTGCTCGGGACGCTGCTGGCCGCCTGGGCGGGCGACAGCTTCGACACGATCCCGTCGATCAACGCCGCCGGCGACAAGGTCTTCGACGGCTTCGGCGCGATCGTCCTGCTGTTCTCCGCACTGGGCCTGATCTCCGTCACCGCACTGAACATGTACGGCGGTTCACTGACCCTGATCAGCGCCATCGACTCGTTCAAACGGGTGCGGCCGACGCTGGGCGTGCGCCTGGTCACCCTTGTGGTGACCGCGGCGCTCTCCCTGATCGGCGCACTGGCGGCGACGACGAACTTCCTGACGAACTTCAACAACTTCCTGCTGCTGGTGCTGTATCTGTTCATCCCGTGGACGTCCGTGAACCTGATGGACTACTACGTGGTCCGCAAGGGTCACTACGCGATCGCCGAGATCTTCAAGCCGAACGGCATCTACGGCCGCTGGGGCTGGCAGGGGATCATCTCGTACCTGGTCGGGTTCGCGGTCATGATCCCGTTCTTCTCGGTCGGCACGCTCTTCGTCGGCCCCGCCGCCAAGGCTCTGGACGGGGCGGACATCTCGCTGTTCATCGGCCTGCCGGTGTCGGCGCTGCTGTACTGGCTGCTGACCCGCTCGATCGACGTCGAGGCGGAGACCCGCATCGCCGAGGCGGAGGCCGCGGCCCTGGAGCAGGCCGCGCACGAACACCGCGAGCCGTAGGACCTGACTGCGGTCCGAGAAGTCGACGTCGACGTCAGTAGGCGGAGTTGACGTTGTCGATGGAGCCGTAGCGGTGGGCGGCGTAGTTGGCGGCCGCGGTGATGTTGGCCACCGGGTCGGTGACGCTGCGGGCGGTGCCGGCCACGTGGTACGCGTTGAAGGTGGGGTCGATGACCTGGAGCAGACCCTTGGAGGGGGTGCCCTTCTGCGCGTTGACGTCCCAGTTGTTCTGGGCGCTCGGGTTGCCGCCGGACTCGCGCATGATGTTGCGCTTGAGGCCCTCGTAGCTGCCGGGGATGCCCTTGGACTTCATGATCTGCAGCGACTGCTTGATCCAGCCGTCGAGGTTGTTCGCGGAGCCGGTACGGCTGCTGTCGCCGGAGGAGGCCGTGACCGCGGTGGAGGTGTGCACCTGCGTCAGTTCGGCGGCCTGTGCGTTCGCCGGCATCAGGGTGAGGGCGGCGGCCGCGGCACCGGTGGTGGCGAGGCCGGTGAGGCCGAGGGTGCGCAGGCGGGCAATGCGGGTGCGAGTGGTCATGGTCATGCGAATGCAACTCTCCGGTCTGGGACGGCGTCGGCGCCGGCCGCGGTGGGCGGCGGCGTTGGGCGGAGCCCGTACTACCGGCGGGAGTGGGTGGGCCCGGCGGGGATCCGCTCGGCCCGTCGCCCGTCTCCCGGCGACGAGAGCAATGGTTAGCGGCCGCCGGAGCGGGGCGCAATGATGTGACGTACTACCCGACTTCGGATTGAATGCCCGAAATGGTGGCGAATAGGTGCCTTATATCCAGTTCAGGGCGTTCCGTTCCTACGATGCCGGATAGGATGTGATGTGGCTCCTATGGGGGGTGTCACGCGTTCAGGGCCCTTCGCGGGGCCCTGGGGATGGGGTGGGCTCGCTCCACAGCTCTCGTACAGGCCGCCGCGAGAGCATCCGCCCATGTCTGACACCTCCACACCGGCGCCGGGCGCGATCCGGGTGCTGATCGTCGACGACGAGCCCGAGCTGACCGAGCTGCTCTCGGTCGCCGTCAGCGCGGCGGGCTGGCAGCCGTTCGTGGCGCGGAACGGATACGGCGCGCTGCGGGCCGCCCGCACCTGCGGACCGCACGCCGTCGTGCTGGACGGCATGCTGCCCGACCTGGACGGGATCCAGGTGCTGCGCCGGCTGCGCCACGAGAACGCCAGGGTGCCGGTGCTGATGCTGACCGCCCGGGACGCGGTGGAGCACCGCCTCGACGGGCTCTCCACCGGCGCCGACGACTATGTGACCAAGCCCTTCTCCCTGGAGGAGGTGATGCTCCGGCTGCGCGGGCTGCTGCGCCGCGCCGGGGCCGGCGAGGGCGCCGCGGAGGAGGGGGTGCGGGTCCTCGGCGACCTGGTGCTGGGCGAGCGGACCCGGGAGGTGCACCGGGGCGGCACGCCGGTCTCGCTCACCGCCAAGGAGTTCGACCTGCTGCGGTTCCTGATGGACCACCCCCGCCAGGTGCTCAGCAAGACGCAGATCCTCGACCACGTGTGGAACAGCTCGTTCGACGGCGGCGGCAACCTGGTGGAGGTGTACGTCTACGGTCTGCGCGCGAAGATCGACAAGGACCGCCGGCCGATGATCCACACCGTGCGCGGCGCCGGGTACGTCATCAGACCGGCGGACGACGAGGCATGACGGTCATCGGGCGGGCCCTCGCCCGTCTCCGCGGGCGCTCGCTGCGGGCCCGGATGGTCCTCGTCCACTCCCTCACCCTGGCCGCCGTCTGCACGGCGATGGCCGTGGCGACCGTGCTCGTCCAGCGCTACTACCTGATCCGGGACCTGGACCAGCGGGTCACCGACGCCGCCGAGCACAGCCAGGGCGGCCGGGAGCACGCGCCGCCCGGGGCGAGCCTCGGCTTCCTCAAGGAGCGCGGCCAGCACACCGGCACCCTCGCCGCCCTCCTGGACGGCGCCGAGATCACCACGGCCGAGGTGGTGACGGACGGCGGCCCGCGTGCCCTGACCGCGGCCCAGTGCGCCGCCCTCGACGGCATCCCGGCCGACGGGAGGCTGCGCACCCGGACCATCCCGGGCCTGGGCGCCTACCGGCTGACGGCCGTCAGCGAAGGGGGCACCGCCATGCTGGCCGGGCTGCCCGTGGGCGGCGTGCGTCAGATGATCGATTCCCTGGTCGTGATCGAGGCCTGCATCGCCGGGGTCGGGCTGGTGCTGGCGGGTTCGGTGTCGGCGGTGGCGGTCCGGCGTCAGCTGCGGCCGCTGCAGCGGGTCGCCGCCACCGCCGTCGAGGTCTCGCACGCACCGCTGGACCGGGGCGAGGTCAGCGGGCTCACCCGGGTACCGGCGCCGGACACCGACCCGGGCACCGAGGTGGGCCAGGTCGGGGTGGCGCTGAACCGGTTGATCGACCACGTGGAGTGGTCCCTGTCCGAACGCCAGCGTGCCGAGGAACACATGCGGCGCTTCCTCGCCGACGCCAGCCACGAGCTGCGCACCCCGCTCGCCTCGATCGCCGGGTACGCCGAGCTGATGCTGATGGGCGTGGACACCCGGAAGATCGAACCGGAGCTGGCCTGGCGCCGGGTCTCCGACCAGTCGGCGCGGATGACGGGCCTGGTCGAGGACCTGCTGCTGCTCGCCCGGCTGGAGGAGGGCAGACCGCTGGAGGCCGCCGAGGTGAACCTGGCGACCCTGGTCGGGGACGCGGTGTGGGACGCCCGGGCGGCGGGGTCGGACCACCACTGGCAGCTGGTGCTGTGCCTCGACACGCCCGCCACCGTGACCGGCGACCCGTCCCGCCTGCACCAGGTGGTGGCCAACCTGCTGGCCAACGCCCGGGTGCACACCCCCGCCGGGACGCGGATCACCGTCACGGTGGCGGCCGCCGGCGGGCACTGCGTGATCCGTGTGCACGACGACGGTCCGGGCATCCCGGCCGACCTCCTGCCGGCGGTCTTCGACCGCTTCACCCGGGGTGACGCCTCCCGCTCCCGCGCCCCCGGGACCGCGGGCGGGGCGGGTCTCGGGCTGGCCATCACGGCCGCGATCGCCCAGGCGCACGGCGGCCGGGTCGAGGTGGACAGCGCGCCCGGCGACACCCGGTTCACCGTCACCCTGCCGCTCGCCGGCACCGCCGCCCCGATGCAGGCGGCCACCACGGCAAGGAACTGATCCGCCGGCGCTGCCCGATGTCACCGCACCGCCGGCAGCCCCTCCCCCGCGGGCTTCCACCGCAGATGGACGCTCTCCCCCGGCTGTCCGGCCCGCAGCAGCGACAGGCGGGGGCGGACGGCGTCGGTGCGTGCGGTGGGGGGTTTGCGGCGGCCGGCCCGGAACTGGGCGGGCCACTCGGCGGCCGCTCCCCGGTACTCCTGCTCGGCGGCCGCGTGCAGGGTCCAGTGCGGGTCGTACAGGTGGGTACGGCCCAGGGCGCACAGGTCGGCGCGGCCGGCGAGGAGGATGGAGTTGACGTCGTCGTAGGAGGCGATGGCGCCGACGGCGATGACGGCCGCCCCGGTGGCGGCGGCGACCTCGTGCCGGATCCGGTCGGCGAACGGGGTCTGGTAGGAGCGGCCGTAGGCGGGCCGCTCGTCCTTGGTGACCTGGCCGGTGGAGACGTCGACGCCGGCCGCGCCGTGGGCGACGAAGGCGCGGGCGATCTCGACCGCGTCGTGCTCGGTGTTGCCGTCCGGCATCCAGTCGGTGGCGGAGATCCGCACGATCACGGGGCGTCCGGCGGGCCAGACCGCGCGGACGGCATCGAAGACCTCCAGGGGGTAGCGCAGCCGGTTCTCCAGCGTTCCGCCGTACGCGTCGGTGCGGTGGTTGGCGATCGGCGACAGGAACGAGGAGAGCAGGTAGCCGTGGGCGCAGTGGAGTTCGAGGAGGTCGAAGCCGGCGTCCGCGCCGCGCCGGGCCGCCGCCGTGAACTCGTCCCTGATCCGGTCCAGGTCGGCCCGGGTGAGCTCGCGGGGTACGGGTGAGCCGGGGCCGTAGGGCAGTGGGGAGGGGCCGACGGTCTCCCAGTTGCCGTCCGGGAGCGGTTCGTCCATGCCCTCCCACATCAGGCGGGTCGAGCCCTTGCGGCCGGAGTGGCCGAGCTGGAGGCCGATGCGGGCGGTGCTGTTGGCGTGCACGAAGTCCACGACGCGGGTCCAGGAGTCGCGTTGGGCGTCGTTCCACAGGCCGGTGCAACCGGGGGTGATCCTGCCCTCGGGCGAGACGCAGACCATCTCCGTCATCACCAGGCCCGCCCCGCCCATGGCCCGCGAGCCGAGGTGGACGAGGTGGAAGTCCCCGGGGACCCCGTCGACGGCGGAGTACATGTCCATCGGGGAGACGATCACCCGGTTCTTCAGCTCCAGTCCGCCGATCCGGAACGGCTGGAACATCGCGGGGGCCCGGCCGCTCAGACCCTGCGCCGCGGCGAAGGCGGTGTCGACGCGGTCGGCGAACTCGGCGTCGCGGGTGCGCAGGTTGTCGTAGGTGATGCGGCGGGAGCGGGTGAGGAGGTTGAAGCAGAACTGGGTGGGTTCCTGGCGCGCGTACATGCCGATGTTCTCGAACCACTCCAGTGAGGCCTGCGCGGCCCGCTGCGTGGACTCCACCACCGGCCGCCGCTCGCTCTCGTACGCGCTCAACGCGCTCTCCGCCTCCGGGTGTTCGTGCAGGCAGGCGGCGAGGGCTAGGGCGTCCTCCATGGCCAGTTTGGTGCCGGAGCCGATGGAGAAGTGGGCGGTGTGGGCGGCGTCGCCGATCAGGACCAGGTTCTCGTGGTGCCACCGCCGGTTGCGCACGGTGGTGAAGTTCAGCCACTTGGAGTTGTTCGCGAACACCTGGTGCCCGTCGAGTTCCGCGGCGAACAGCTCGCGGATCCGGGACACGGCGTGCTCGTCGGAGACGCCCGGCGCGAACGCGGCGTCCTCGGTGGCGTCGAAGCCCGCCCGGCGCCAGACGTCCTCGTGCATCTCCACGATGAACGTCGAGCCGGCGTCGGAGTAGGGGTAGCCGTGGACCTGCATGACCCCCCACTCCGTCTCCTTGACGAAGAACTGGAAGGCCTCGAAGACCCGGTCCGTGCCCAGCCACATGTACTTGCTGTGCCGCCGGTCCAGCGAGGGGCCGAAGACGTCCGAACAGGCGGTGCGCACACCGGAGTTGACGCCGTCCGCGCCGACGACGAGGTCGTACGCGGCGCGCAGCTCGGCCACCTCGGGTGCGAGGGTGCGAAAGCGCAGGGTGACGCCCAGTTCGCGGCAGCGCTCCTGGAGGAGGCGCAGGAGTTCCTTGCGGCTCATCGCGGCGAAGCCCTGGCCGCCGACGGTGTGGCTCTCGCCCCGGTAGTGGATGTCGATGTCCGTCCAGCGGGCGAAGCGGCGGGCCATGGCCTCGGCGAAGACGGTGTCGGCGTTCTCGATGCCACCGAGCGTCTCGTCGGAGAAGACCACGCCGAAGCCGAACGTGTCGTCGGGGGCGTTGCGTTCCCACACGGTGATCTCGTGGGCGGGGTCCAGCTGCTTCATCAATGCCGCGAGGTAGAGCCCGCCCGGGCCACCGCCGATGATCGCGATTTTCACCGGAGTTCCTCTCACTGCTCGGCGACCGGCTCGGCGGCCTGCTCTTGTTCGATGATCCTGCGGAGGGCGAACCGCTGGAGCTTGCCGCTCGTGTTGCGCGGCAGGGTGTCCCGGAAGCGCACGTCCCGCGGGTACTTGTAGGGCGCCAGGATCTGCTTGACGTGGTCCTGGATCTCCTTGGCCTTCGCCGCGTCCCCGGTGACGCCCTCGCGCAGTACCACGAAGGCGCACACGACCGAGCCGCGCTCCGCATCGGGCCGGGCCACGACCGCCGATTCGACGACGTCCGGGTGGGTGTCGACGGCGGCCTCCACCTCGGGGCCGCCGATGTTGTACCCGGAGGAGACGATCATGTTGTCGCTGCGCGCGTGGTAGTGGAAGTAGCCGTCCTCGTCGCGGTGGAAGATGTCTCCGGTGACGTTCCAGCCGTTGACGACGTAGTCCAGCTGCCGCTTGTCGTCGAGATAGCGGCAGCCCACCGGGCCGATGACGCCGAGCCGGCCCGGCTCTCCCGGGCCGAGTTCCTCGCCGTCGAGGCCGAGGATCGTGGCCCGGTAGCCGGGCACCGGCCGGCCCGTCGCGCCGGGCCTGATGTCGTCGCCGGCGGCCGAGATGAAGATGTGCAGCAGCTCGGTCGCGCCGATGCCGTCGATCACCCTCAGCCCGATGCGGTCGCGCAGCTCCTCCCAGGTGCTGAGCGGTATGTGTTCGCCGGCCGACACCCCTGTCCGCAGACTGCCCAGTTGGCGCTCCTTGCCGTCGCGCACGATGGCCTTGTAGGCGGTGGGTGCGGTGGCGAGGACGGTGACGCCGTGCTTCTCCACGAGGTCGGCGAGCTGGAGCGGTGTCGCCGTCTCCGTGAGCAGGGCGCAGGCGCCGGCCCGCAGCGGGAAGACGACGAGCATGCCGAGGCCGAAGGTGAAGGCGAACGGTGCGGTGCAGGCGACCAGGTCGTCCGGCCGCAGCCGCAGGACGTGCCGTCCGAAGGTGTTGTCGATGGACAGGATGTCCCGGTGGAAGTGCATGGTGATCTTCGGAACACCGGTGCTGCCCGAGGTCGGGCCGAGGAGTGCCACGTCGTCGGCGGCGGTGTCGACGTTCGTGAACTCGCCGGACTTCGCGGCGCACCGGGCCACCAGGTCGCCGTCGTCGGTCCCGCCGTACTCGACCGCCCGCAGGCCGGGCAGCGCGGTGCGGAGTTCGTCGGTGAAGCGGTGGTCCACGAGGGCGAGCGCGGGCCCGGTGCGCTCGGCGATCGGGACGATCTCCCGGGCGCGCAGCGCGGCCATCGTGGTGACCACCACCCCGCCGGCCTTCAGGACACCCAGCCAGCAGGCCACCGTCCAGGGGGTGTTGGGCGCGCGCAGCAGCACACGCTGCCCCGGCACCAGGTCAAGGTCCGCGGTGAGCACCTGGGCGACCTGGTTGGCGCGGGTGCGCAGTTCGCCGTACGTCCACACTTCCCCGGCCGGGGTGCGCAGGGCGGGGCGGTCGGGGCCGTGGCGTTCGACGGCCGCGTCGATGAGTTCGCCGGCCGCGTTGAGGCGGTCCGGGTAGGTCAGTTCGGGGGTGGTGAACTCGATGGTGGGCCACAGTCCGGCGGGCGGGAGGTGGTCCCGGGCGAAGGTGTCCAGGTGCGAGGTGGGTGAGAGCGGAAGAGCCAACGCGGGGTTCCTTCCGGGAGCCCGCCGGTGGTGTGCGGCGGGCGGCTCAGGCGGGACGGATCATGCCTTCCTGGACCACGGTGGCCAGGTGGCGGTGGTCGCGGGTGAAGAAGCGGCCGCTGCCCAGTCCGCGGCCCGCGTCGGCGGCCACCGCCTCCTGGGCGTAGAGCAGCCAGTCGTCGACCGGTGCGGGGCGGTGGAACCACATGGCGTGGTCGAGGCTGGCGGTGATCAGGCCGGGGTCGGCCCAGGCCAGGCCGAGGACGCGCAGCACGGGTTCGAGGATGGTGTAGTCGCAGACGTAGGCGAGGGCGGCGAGGTCGCGCTGGGCGTCGGTGAGTCCCTCGACGGGGCGGAGCGCGTCGAACGGCCGTACCCAGACGGCCTGGTGGGGCAGCCGTTCGCCGTCGACGGTGAGGTAGACGGGGCCGGGTACGTGGCGCATGTCGAAGCCGCGGCCGCCGCTCCAGTAGGCCTTGGATTCTGTGGTCATGGTGCCGCCGGTGCGCTCGGCGAGGTACGCGGCCGAACCGGGCAGCGTCTCGGGGCCGGGAACATCCTCGGCGAACTCGGTGTGGAAGGACGAACCCGGCTCCCCCGCCGCGAAGTTGGCGAGGCAGACGTACAGCGCCTTGCCGTTCTGGTAGCCGCGCACCTGGCGGGTGCTGTAGCCGCGGCCGTCGCGCAGTACCTCCACCTCGTAGCGGACCTCGGCGCCGATGTCGGCCGGGCGCAGGAAGTAGCTGTGCATGGAGTGCAGCGTCTTGCCGTCGGTCACCGAGCGCATCGCCGCGGCGGCGGCCTGGGCGACGAGGTCGCCGCCGTAGGCCTTGGGCCAGGGGCAGGGCTGGGTGGTGGCGGTGAAGGCGAGGTCGAAGTGCTCGGTCGGGGCGGGCTTCAGGGTGAGGGCCGCGGTGACGATCGCGGAGGTCGGGGCGGTCTCGCCGGACGGGCCGGTCGGCGCGCCGGTCATCGGTTCAGCCAGTCGCGCAGGTCGGTGTCGGCCACGTCGGGCAGGTTCACCACGATGTTCTCCGGGGTCCGGGTGGTCATCCACACCAGTGGCTTGGTGCGGGAGAGGTTGCACTCGACGTGCGGCATGAACGGCGGGACGAAGACCCAGTCGCCCTCCTCCATGTCGAGGTAGTCCTCGAACTTCTCGCCGAAGTAGATCCGGGCCCGGCCCGACAGGACGTAGCCGCCGGTCTCGGCCTCGCCGTGGTGGTGGGAGACCGAGCGGTAGCCGGGCTCGTTGCTGACCTTGCCGTACCACAGGCGGCGCGCCGGGGTGTGCCGGGCGCTGACGCCCGACACGCGGACGGCGCCGCCCGAGTCGGCGGTGTTGACGTCCTCCTGGCCGGCCCGGGTCACGACCGGGGCGACGAGGCCGCTGGGCAGCCGGTACATCGCGTTGTCGCCCTCAAGCCGGTACTTGCCGAGGTCAGGCTCCATGGAATCGACTCCGTTTCCGTGGGCTCGCCGGGGTCCGGAACCGGACCGCGTGCTCTATCTCGTATTTTTCACGGCCGTCATTTATTGTCAATACGCCCGGCCGTGCGGCCGGAGCCGGACACCACCGAACCGGAGGCCTGATGACTCCCGTCGCCGTGAACCCGCCCGACCTGCCCGCCCCGAGCGGCTACTCGCACGGAACCCTTGCGGGGAACACGCTCCACCTGGGCGGCCAGACCGCACTCGACGCCGATATGAAGATCGTCCCGGGTGGCATCGTCGAGCAGTTCCGCCAGGCGTTCGGCAATGTGCTGACCACGCTGCGCGCGGCCGGAGGCGAGCCGGAGGACCTGGTGAGTGTGACGATCTACCTCACCGACATCCCCGACTACCAGGCCCACGGCAAGGAGATCGGCAGGGTGTGGCGGGAGCTGGCGGGGCCGGTGTACCCGGCGATGGCGGGCATCGGCTGCACCGCGCTGTGGCAGCCGGAGGCGATGATCGAGATCCTCGGCGTGGCCGTGATCCCGGAGGAGCGGCTGATCAGGCCGTAGGCGCCGGGCCGGGGCGCCGGCCGCCGGATGCCGGATGCCGGGCCGCCGGTGCCGTGGCGATCCGGGCAGATGCCGCTGCCGGGTGCCCTAACGGCTGTGTATGACCGCCAGGGCGTGTGCGCGGGCGGGCTCCCGGAGCGTCCTGTCGAGTTCCTCGAAGAGCGCGCCGGCGGTTTCACCCATCCAGCCCGGCGGCAGCAGGGACAGCGGCAGCCCGGGGTCGCGGTAGGGCAGCCGGCGCCACTCGGTGAGCATCGGCAGATAGATCCCGAACGCCTCCCGGGCCGGGATCTCGCCCGCCGCCGCACGCTCGCGCACCGGCAGGTACCGCTCCAGGAAGTCCGCGTAGAGCGCACCGAGCTCGTCGAGGTCCCACCACTCGCGGACCTTCGCCGACAGGTCGCCGAAGGCGAAGTGGTCGCCGGTGAAGATGTCCACGTACGGCGTGAGCCCGAGGCGCTGCAGGGTGCGGCGGGTCTCGTCGGCCAGGATGCCGGGCGCCACCCACACGCCGGGGGCCGCGGTGCCGAAGCCCAGGCGGGTCAGGGCGGTGCGCAGGGCGTGCCGCTTGTCGCGTTCGGACTCGGGCACGGAGAACACCACGACGAGCCAGCCGTCGCCGGCCGCGGCCCGGTTCCGCTCGAAGATGCGCACGTCGCCGTCCTCAAGCACCTCCAGGGTGCCCTCGGAGACGGCGTACCCGGCGGCGCCCTCGTGGCGCTCGCCGCGCAGCACCCCGCGCCGCTTCAGCCGGGAGACCGCCGAGCGCACGGCCTGCCCCTCCACACCGAGGTCGGCCATGAGGCGTATCACGGAGGCGACGGAGAGCCAGTTGTGCTCACGGCGCGCGTACAGCGCGAAGAGGGTGATGATCAGCGGGCCCAGCCGGCTGTCCCGGCCGCCCGCGCCGACGGCGGTCGACGGCTCGACGTGCGCTGTCATGCCCACCCACCTCCGGCGAATGTCACCCTTCTGATCGCGCAGCAGCCTATCGTGCGTACGGGTGCCGCACCGGCGGTGCGGATCGCCGCTGCGGGGTCCGGCCCGCCCGCGTCGTGCTGCGGGTCGCCTCCCGACGGCAGATGGTGGTGGTACGGCACGCACGGCGGCGTCCCGCGCGACCGGCCGGGCGGCGGAGACCAGCCGAGATGACCGGTCCGGCCGAAGGGCGGGAGACTGCGAGGCGCCCGGCCGGGGCATCGTATTCACCTGCGCCACCGTTGTCTCTGGTACGTCTGATACGCCTGATAGCCCTTTGGCCCCAGATATCTCTGGTGCCTTCGTCGTCTCTGTTGGGGAGTCCGACATGACCACACCCCGGGACCTGTTCCTCGTCACCGTGTACGACGCCGCCGCCCGGCCCGTCGAACAGGGCGACCTCTCGCTGGCGCTCGCGGGAGCCGAGCTGGTCGATCTCGTCGACGCCGGGGCGGCCGCGCTCGACGGCGAACTCATCGTGCCCGCGACAGCGGGCGGGACGGGTGACCGGCTGCTCGACGAGGCGGTGGCGGCGCTACGGCGGGAGACGCCGTACGAGTCGGTCGAGGACTGGCTGTGGCGGCGGGGGCGCGGCCTCGGTGCCGCCTATCTCGACGCCCTGGAGGCGGACGGGACGGTCGCCCGGCAGCGGCGGCGCTGGCTGCCGCTGCCGACCGGCCGGACGGAGCCGGCCGACTCGCCCGAGCGGGGCCGGGCGCACGAGCGCTGGGCGTCGGGCGAGCCCGTGCTCGCCGCCCTCGCGGCCGCCGTGGGGATCCAGGGCGAGGCGGCCAAGGACCTGACGGGGGCGGCCCCCGAGGCGACCGTGACGGTGGTGGCCGCGGTGAACGACGCCGTGACGGAGCTCGCCGCGGTACGCCAGCGCCGGGAGATCGAGGACGCGGCCTTCGACAACGTCTGGCGCGGCCTGTGACGGTCGCCGTTCGCGGCTGTCCTGCCCGCCGTCCGGGCGAACGGCACCACCGGGTGGCCGTTCGCCCGCTCCCGACGCCGGCCCTCACTTGAGGCCGCTGAGCATGACGCCCCGGATGTAGTACTTCTGGAGCAGCAGGAAGAGGACCAGGACCGGCAGGACGCTCAGGACCAGGCCGGCCATGACGATGGGCAGCGTGCGGGTCGGGTCGACGTAGTCCTGGAGGAACTGGATGCCGACGGGCAGGGTCATCACGTCCGGGTTGGCGGTCGAGACGAGCAGGGCCCAGATGTACTCGTTCCAGGCGTCGACGAAGGTCAGCAGGCCGAGGGTGACCAGGACCGGCTTGGTCTGCGGGACGACGATCCGCCACCACACGGTGAACTCGCCGGCGCCGTCCATGCGCGCGGCCTCCAGGACCTCGTCCGGGATCGACACCATGAACTGGCGCGTGAGGAAGATCCCGAAGCTGCTGACGAGGAACGGCATGGCGAGCGCCACGATGCTGACGGTCAGTCCCGCGCCGCCGCGCCCGAGCAGGTCGTTGCCGCCCGCCAGCGGCCAGTGCACCAGGATCAGGAAGTGCGGGATGAAGAAGAGGAACGGCGGGAACATCATCGTCGACAGCACGAGGCGGAAGACGAAGTCCCGGCCGGGGAAGCGGAGTTTGGCGAGCGCGTAGCCGGCGAGCGACGACGTGAGCAGCACCGACCCGGTGATCGTGGCCGTCGCGACGACGCTGTTCCGGAAGAGCACCGGAAGGTCGAGCTGGTGGATCGCCGCCCGGTAGTTGGACAGGTCGAACGCCCTGGGCAGGAACCGGTACGGCAGCGTGCCGGCCTCGTCCGGTCCCTTGAAGGACGTCATCAGCATGTCGGCGAACGGCACCACCGTGAGCACCGCACCGGTGACCACCAGCAGATACGACAGCCACGGGAACCGGCGGCGGATCACGCGTCCTCCCCCTTGCGCCGGAAGAGCCACAACTGCACCAGCGTGACCGCGAGGACCACCGCGAACAGCACGAAGGCTGCGGCGCTCGCGGTGCCCCAGTCGCCGTAGGAGAAGGCCTGCCGGTACATCTCAAGGGCGGCCACGTCGGTGGCATCCCCGGGCCCACCCTTGGTCATCACGATGATCAGCGCGAAGGACTGGAGGCCGGTGAGGAACTGGGTGACGCACACGAAGAGCAGGGACGGCCGCAGCAGCGGCAGCGTGATCCGCCAGAAGACGGTCACGGGCCCGGCGCCGTCGAGCGCGGCGGCCTCGTAGTACGACTCGGGGACGGACTTCAGCCCGGCGGTCAGGACGAGGATCGCCGAGCCGACGGAGGCCCAGGCCTGCACGACCACGACCGAGGGCAGCGCGGTGTCCGGGTCCTGGAGGAAGGCCACCGAGCCGAGCCCGACGGCGTTGAGGACACCGTTGACGAGGCCGCCCGGCTGGTACATGTACTTCCAGACGTTGCCGACGGCGACGACGGTCGTGACGATCGGCAGGAAGTACAGGGTGCGCCACAGGCCCTGGAACCGCAGCCTGTCGATGCAGGTGGCGACGAGCACGGAGCCGGCGAGGGCGAGGGCCACCGTGCCCAGGGCGAAGAGCAGCGTGTTGGTGAGGATCGGGGCCAGGAACGTCGAGCCGTCGGCGAACAGGCCGGCGAAGTTGTCCAGGCCGACCGGGTCGATGTCGCCGAGGTCGAACCCGGCCCAGCGGGACGTCGACAGCAGCACCGCGAAGCCGAGCGGCAGGGCGAGGAAGACGGCGTAGAACAGGAGCGTCGGCGCCAGGAAGAGGTAGGCGACGACGGCCTGGCGGCGCCGGCGCCGGGCGCGGACACGGACTCCGAGGCCGGCGGACCTGTCGCGCGCCGCCCGTTCGGTCGACTCCGGTGCCAGGGTGGCGTTCACCATGACCGCGACACCTCCTGGTCGACTTGGCGGCGGGTGGAGCGCAGGGCCTCGTCGACCGTCTGCTGACCGGTCCACAGCGCCTCGATGTTCTTGCGCAGCAGCGACTTGGCCTGCTGCGCGCCGGGCACGTTCGGTTCGGGTACGGCGTAGGCCAGCGCGTCCAGGAACGGGTGCAGGTTCGGGTCGCCGCCGGTGCCGAGGAGCCTGCGCATGTCGTCGGCGCGGCCGGTCAGGGAGCCGACCGACGCCTGGAGAGCGCTCATCCGGGTCGTGCCGCGCACCTTGTCGGCGTTGAGCCAGCGCAGGAACTCCCAGGCCTCGCACGGGTGTTCGCTGGCGGTGTTGACGCCGAGCATGAAGCCGGTGGAGAGCGTGGCCCGTCTGCCGTCCGCCTCGGGGAGCGGCACGGGGGCGACGCCGACCTCCCGGTAGGCGGTTCCCATCAGCGCTTTGAGGTTCGTGGTCCACCAGCCGGCGCTGATCACCATGGCGACCTGTCCGGAGGCGAACGCCTGGTAGACGTTGACGCCGGGGGCGCTCGCGCCCCTGTCGACGAGGCGGCGCTCCAGGTCGAACACGGCGCGGCCGGCCGGCGAGTCGATGGCGGTGCTCCTGCCGTCCGCCGAGACGAACCGCCCGCCTGCGGCGTTGAGCAGGGCGAGGGTCTGGCCGACGGTCGTGGAGTCGTCGAAGGTCGACAGGCCGAACCCCTGGACCAGGGTGTTGCCGTACCGGTCCTGCCGGGCGGTGCGGTACGCGGCCTCCTCCAGCTCCGGCCAGGTGCGCGGCGGGCCGTCGAGGCCGGCCGCGCGCAGCAGCCGCTTGTTGTAGTAGAGGGCGTACGTCTGCATCTCGGTGGGGTAGCCGTAGACCCTGCCCCCGACCGACGAGGAGCCGACTGCGGCGGCGCCGTAGGCACGGCCGATCTCCTCGGCGTGCTCGGGCGGCGCCGGCCGCAGCACGCCGGCCCGGACGAGCTGGCCGTTCCACAGGCAGTACGGGTGCAGGATGTCCGTGCCCTGGCCCGCCGCCTGCCGGACCATGAAGGTGGTCAGCAGGTCGGTGAACTCGACGGCTTTCGTCCGCACCTTGACCCGGTCGTGCAGGGCGTTCCACTCGTCCACCGGACCCTGCAGGGCCTTCTTCAACTCCCCGCTCGCGTAGTGCGAGAGCAGGGTGAGGACGACCGGATCGCCGGGCCGCCCGGTGCCCTGGTGCGGTGCGGCGCAGCCGGCGGCGAGCAGCGCCGAGGGCAGCGCGAGCGCGAAGTGACGCCGGCTCAGTGACGGTGTCACCGGGCGGCCTCCCTGCGCATCACCTTGAACACCCGGGTCGTGGTGAAGCCGCTCTTGCGGTACAGGTGGCCCGCCGGGGACTGCGCGCCGGTCCACAGGAACCACGCGGAGTGCGCGCGGAGCGCCCGCATCCGCTCCAGGACCAGATGGAGCAGGACCTCGCCGAGTCCGGTGCCGCGCATCTCCTCCAGCACGCCGATCGGGCCGAACCGCTCGTCCACCGAGTCGAACGCGCCGTGCATCGCCCAGCCGACCATGCGGCCCCCGGGATCGCGGACCACGACGATCCGGTCGAGCGGCGTCCCCGCGGTCAGGCACGCCCGGATCGTGCCTGCCCAGTCCGGCCCGAAGTGGCCCCCGGCGAGGGCGAGAAGGTCCACCAGGTCGTCGTCGGCCGGGGTGGCGAACCGGTAGCCCCGCGCGGTCAGTTCGGCCACCCGGAGCGCGATGTCGTCCGGGAGGCGGTAGCCGACCAGGACTCGGTCCATCGCGGCCGCCTCGTACAGGGTGCGAAAGCCCAGGGAGTCGAGGAGCCCGGCCGCCTCCGGGTAGGCCTCGGCGTCCAGGCCGGGGAAGACGTAGTTCGGGGTGTACGAGGAGAAGTCCACCCGGGTACGGCCGTGGCCGTGCAGCCAGTCGAGGGCCTCGGTGAGCAGCCGGCGGCCGAGGCCGCGCCCGCGGGCGTCCGGGTCGACGAAGAAGAACGGGATCCAGCCCTGCTCCGGCTCCAGGTCGGTGCCGGCCATCGGGGTCAGCCGGCGCACCGCGTAGGCGGCGCCGACGACCCGCTCGCCGTCCACGGCGATCCGCAGCCCCTCCGGGTCGAAGTTGGGGTCGAGCAGGACCAGGGAGCGGAAGCGGTCCGGGGTGATGGGGTCGGCCGGCGCGCTCCGCCGCCACGCGGCCACGATCCGCGGCCCGTCGCCCGCGCGGAAGCCGCGGATCCCGGCCCGGTTCGTCGTCGTGAGAGTCGTGAGATCGGTCATCGACGGGTTGTCCTTCCGAGCGGAGCGGCGGGTCTCAGGGGGGTGGAGCAGCGGGCCTCAGGGGTAGAGCAGCGCGTCGTCGCCGGCCCATCGGGCGGGCGGGGACGGCGGATCGCACAGCGGCAGCGGGTCCTCGCCCGCGTCGACGGCGCGCCGCAGCCGGTCGGACCCCCACAGCAGGTCGACGAAGTGCCGGTGTCCGGTCCCCTCGGCGCCGCCGTCCGTGGTGTGCCAGGCGAAGTCGTCCGGGTACAGCCGCCGCAGCACGGCGAGCATCGCGACGGCGGTGCGCACGGGCGCGAACGCCGTGCGGTCGGTGATGTGCAGCTGGACCCCGCGCAGGGGACGTCCGGCGTGTTTGTGGACGGCCGGTACGAACCGCAGGTCGCGGAAGTGCACCCCGGGCAGGCCGAGTTCGGCGAGCGCGGGCGCGAACCGGGCGTCGAGGTAGGGGGCTCCGACGATCTCGAAGGGCTGGGTGGTGCCCCGGCCCTCCGAGAGGTTCGTGCCCTCGAAGAGGCAGGTGCCGGGGTACACGGTGGCGGTGGCGGGCGTCGGGATGTTCGGCGAGGGCGCGATCCAGGGCAGCCCGGTGGCGTGGGCGTCCATGGCGCGCCGCCAGCCGAGGGCCTCGATCACCGTCAGGTCGGCTGCGCGGCCTGCCGCCCGGGGCACGGCCGAGGCGTTCAGCCACCGGGCGAGTTCGCCGCAGGTCAGGCCGTGCCTCAGGGGGACGGGGGCACGCCCGACGAAGCTGGCCCACGCCGGTTCGAGCAGCGGGCCCTCGCTGACGAGTCCGCCGAGCGGGTTGGGGCGGTCCGCGACCACGAACCGGATTCCGGTGCGGGCCGCCGAGACCATCAGGTCGAACATGGTCCACACGTAGGTGTAGCACCGGGCACCGATGTCCTGGAGGTCGTGGACCAGGGCGTCGACGCCGCTGTCGATCAGCAGCTTGTCGAGTCGCTCGCCGTCGCAGCGGTAGGTGTCGTGCACCGGCAGGCCCGTGTCGGGGTCCGTCCGGGCGGTCTCGCTCTCGCCGGCCTGGCCGGTCCCGTGCAGCCCGTGTTCGGGACCGAACAGGGCGACCAGCGGCGCGCCGGCCGCGAGCAGCGCGGGTGCGGCCGGACGCAGGTCGGAGAGGACTCCGGTGTGGTTGGTCACCAGCCCGAAGCGGCCGGGCCCGGCGAGTCCGGGTGCCGCGTGCAGTCGTGCGATCCCGGTCGTCACCGCGACGCGGTCGTCCGTGCTCATTCCCTGCTCCGTCTGCCGGTGACACCTCTTCCACGCAACGGTCAGGAATTTACTCTTATGTCCCATAATTCCGGCAGTGAATCGCCGACGGCTCATGCGCCCCCTGCGTCACCCGCCCACGCGTGTCCACCATCTGATCAACTGCCTTCACCGTTCCCTCACTTGCCTCCTAAGCTGCGCATCAGGGGTCAAGCGCCCCCCACGGGGAGGGAACACGCACATGGGCAGATCTGCCATGCCGTCGGGCCGCCTGCGCGCCACGGCCACCGCACTCGTCACCGTCTCGCTGGCCCTCGGGGGCACTGCGCTGCCGGCCGCCGCCACGGACCTGAGCACGGTGCCGCCGTGGAACACCGCCGTCCCGCTGTCCGCCGCCTACAGCGTGCCGCAGGACGTCGTCGTCCGTCCCGACGGCGGCGCCGTGGCCGCCTGGACCGACGGCAGCCAGACGCTGTACACCGCCACACGCGCCGCCGGCACCGACACCTGGAGCGCGCCGGTCCGGTTCAGCGGCACGGCCATCTCCGAGGCACGGCTGGTGACGCGGACCGACGGAACGGTCGCCGTGCTGTGGGTCGACAACGGCTACCGGCTGCTCGGCTCGGTGCTGACCGCCGGCACCTGGTCGTCGCCCCATGAACTGTTCGACGGCGACAACAAGCTGACCTTGTCCCAGATCGATGTCGCGCAGGGCCCGAACGGCCAGGTCGCCGCCGTCTGGACCGCCACCCCGTACACCTACTCGGACTCCTCCGAGGTGTATGCCGCCACCCTCGGCACCGACGGCACCTGGGCCGCCGCGGAACAGGTCAGCGACGCGGCCAGGCACGCCGGCGCCTACGGCGACGTCGACGCCACGAACCCCCAGATCGCGGTCGACGCGTACGGCGGACTCGTCGTGGCGTACGCGATGGAGGACGAGTCGTACAAGACGGCCTACGCGATGACCACCGCCCGGCCGTACGGCGGCACCTGGCAGACCCCGGCCCAGCTGAGCAGCAATCCGCTCGCCGACTCCGCCCATCCGGCCCTGGCCACCGACGCGTCCGGCTCGATCGACCTGCTGTGGCGGTTCGGAACGGCCACGGCCCAGACCTTGGAGCTGGTACGCCGCCAGGACGCGGGTTCCGCGTGGGGGGCCGCGACCGCCCTCGTGAGCGGTGTCGGTGCCGAGGGGGATCCCGAGCCGCTGGTCACTCCGAACGGAAACGCGACCGTCGTCTGGGCCGACCCGGCGGCGGGCGCGGTGCGCACCGTGACCCGCTACGCCGACTCGACGTGGACGGCCTCCTCCACCCTCTCCACCGGCCCCGTCTCCGACGCCTACGAGGTCCGGACCGCCATGGCGGCGGACGGGTCGGTCCACGCCCTGTGGCGCGAGAACGGCGCGAGTGCTTCCGCCAAGCGGCTGATGGAGGCCACACTCGACGGCGAGAGGAACATCTGGACGGCCGCCCGCACGGTCCAGGGCCCGCTCACCGCCATCAACCACGCCCGCATCGCGGCCGGTTCGCTCACCGACGCCACCGCGGTGTGGACCGGGTCGGCCGGCCTCTCGGGATCCCGCACCACGTTCCCGAGACTCGCGGTCGGCTCGTCGTCCGTGCCCGCGACGGTGAACTTCCGGAACACCTCGTCCTGGGAGCCGAAGTGGGAGCTCAACGGCCCGGTCACCGCGTGGCAGGTCACCCTCACCGATCCGGTCGGCCGCACCGTGCGCACCCTCACCGGCACCGCCGGCAGCAGCACGGTCGCGACCTCCTGGAACGGCCGCACCACGTCCGGCGCCCGGGCCGTCAACGGCGACCTGACCTGGACCCTGACCGCCACCCAGCCGGGCTACTCGGGCACGGCCGCCGTGGCGAGCGGCGTCCTGAAGGTGACCGGCTCGGTCCCCGCCTTCCATGACTACGGCGACGGCTCCGGCGCTCTCCCCGACGGCGCCGGCGACCTGCTGACCCTCGACGGCGGCGGCCGGATCTGGCTCCACTACGGCACGTTGAACTACGTGTGGCAGATGGGCAGCGGCTGGCCCACCACCATCCGGCCGGTGGCCCTCGGCGACCTGAGCGGCGACGGCTGCAACGACGTCCTCGTCAGGCTGAGCAGCGGTGCGGCGCGCCTCTACAAGCCGGCCTGCGGCGGCACGCTGAAGCCGACGACGTCGTACACCACCCTGGCCACCGGCGGCTGGAACCAGTACGACGTCCTCACCTCCCCGGGCGACCTCACGAAGGACGGCCGCCCGGACCTGATCGCCCGCAACGCGGCCACCGGCGCCGTCTACCTCTGCAAGGGCACCAGTGCCGGCAAGCTGTCGGCGCGCGTGAAGCTGTTCGCGAACTGGAAGACCTACAAGAAGGTCGTCGGCGCCGGGGACCTCAACGGCGACGGCATCGGCGACCTGCTGGCCCAGGACAAGTCGAACAACCTGTACCGCTACTACGGCAAGGGCGACGGCACCTTCTCCGCGCGCGTGAAGATCGCCGCCAACTGGGGCGCCTCGTACAACGTGGTCCTCGGGGCCGGCGACGTCACCGGGGACGGCAAGGCCGACCTGGTCGCCCGGGACACGGCGTACCGTCTCTACCGGCAGAACGGCACCGGGAAGGGCACGTTCGGCACCCGGGTGCTGGTCAACGACGGTGGTTTCGGCTACAAGGCGCTGTTCTGAGCCGCCTTCCGGTCCCCTAGCGGAACAGCAGCGGGACCAGTGCCGGGATCGCTGGGGCGAGCAGGTAGAGGAAGATGCCGGTCGTGGCCTTTCGGGTCGTGACCGGCAGCACCGGCTTCGACCAGACCTGCGCTATCGCCGCGTTGCGCGTGTCGCCCGGGGGTTCGTGGTCGTACAGGTACCGCACGTGGTCCTTCTTCACGGTCAGCGCGGAGTGGTAGCCGATCGAGGACGGGTACACGATCACGAGCATGTCGACCAGCATCACGACCAGCACGATGAAGACCATCCACGGCCGCGCCGGCAGCCAGACCATGAAGAGGACCAGCAGGCCGATCATGTGGGCGAGGGCAGAGCCGTAGGTCCACAGGATGAACTGGCGCAGCGGGCGCAGTCCCTGGAAGCCGTCGCTGTCGTACCTCATGTTCGGGGTCACCCCGAAACCGAGCAGGTCGGACCGGTACAGGTAGACGGTGAAGACGACGCCCATGACGAGCTGTTTCGACAGGACGTAGAAGGCATGGGTGCCGGCCGCGCACAGGGCGACCGCCAGCTCCGGGTGCCGGTGCCAGTTGCCCCACCAGCCGTCGTACACCGCGGTCCGCCAGGCCGTGTCGGAGACGTCCGTGGGGTTCCAGGTCTCCATCAGGCCGTAGGAGTCGACGTAGCGGTACAGCAGGAACGTTCCGCACGCCATGGCCAGCAGAAGGGCCAGGGACACCCACCGGCGGCCCAGCCACCGGAACCACCGGTTGGTCTTCCGTACCAGGTCGTTGAGGCGCCGGACCTCCTCGTCGAGCAGCTTCTCGGTTCCTCCGTTGCGCTCGTTCATCTGCACGAAGGCGGCGATGGCCTGGACCTGCTGGCAGCAGAAGACGGGGGTGACGAAGACGACCGCCAGGATGACG
Organism: Streptomyces hyaluromycini; assembly: GCF_002217755.1. GTDB lineage: Bacteria > Actinomycetota > Actinomycetes > Streptomycetales > Streptomycetaceae > Streptomyces > Streptomyces hyaluromycini. Next base: position 153,281 of record NZ_BCFL01000020.1, read on the forward strand.
AGACCGGCCGGGTCCTGGAGCAACGCCAGGCTGGCGCAGCCCAGTTCGGCGTGGCCGGTGAAGAGGTAGTCCAGGGCCCACCGCCGGCCGTCCCCGGACGACGGCCCGAGCGCTCCGGCGGCCTCGGCCAGGCCCAGCAGGGTGCCGCAGGAGCCCAGGCTGATCAGCAGGATCTTGGTCTTGGCGGTGAGGGACCAGGTCCGCTCGTCGTCCGGCGCCCGGACGCTCCGGCGCCGGACCGCACGCAGTCTGCCCGAAAGGCGCAGGGCCAGGCGGATCCCGGCGGGCGCGGACTCCCGGAAGACGCCCCCGATCCGCTGCGGTTCCAAGGGTTCCAACCGCGCCATCCCCCGCCCCCCAAGGTGAAACGCGCAACAACACCTTTATAACCATCGCCCCGTCCGCTGCCCAGTGCGCGGGAGCGCCCGTTCGGGGCACCGATTGCCCCGATGGTGTGACGACACCGGCCATGCCGACTCCCGTGCGCGTCAATGACGTTGGAACAGGCATGGGCCTCAGCGACACTCCCTCCTTCGCCCAACTGTCCGACGCCTACTGGCTGGACAGTCCCCACCTGGGCGGACACGTCCCCGACCCGGCACCCCCGGCGCCGGCGCCGGGCTCCGCGTGGCGGACGGCGATGGTCGGGCTCTCGGCCCTCACCGTCGCGGTCGCCCTGGTGGTGGCCTTCGTGTGAGCCCCCCGGCAGCCACGACGGGATCACGGTCGACGGCGCCCCGCACGCCGTGCTCCCGGCCCCCGGGCCGTCGCACTCGGCCACCCCGCCCTCCCTGCGCCGGTTCGCCGCCTCGGCAGCGGCCGCGACCTGCAAGGTTGCCGCCGCGTCGCCGGTGTCACCGGGCGGCTCGGTCGGTTTGACCTCAGGAGTGCGCCGCCGTTACGGTTCCGGTCAATTGCCTTGACGCGCCCGGCGCGGATCGACGTCCGGCTTCCGAGATGTGATGCGGGAAACCCCACGGGCATCGAACGTTTCGTCGCGGCTCCCGTCTCGGACGCCGTCCGGCCCGATCACGATGAAGGCTTCATGTCATCCCCTGAATCACCAGACAGCGGGGGCGGCGAACGCCTCGCCGGCACAGCCGACGCGCAGCAGGCCGATCGTCTCGTCGGCCGGACGGCGGAGTTGGCGCTCGTCGACGCACTTTTCGGTCCGGCCGCTGCCGAGGGCGTCGCGCTGATGCTGACCGGAGAGGCAGGTGTGGGCAAGAGCGCGCTGCTGGACGCCGCGGCGCGGCGAGCGGCCGAGGCGGGCTTTCGTGTCCTGAGGGTGGTGGGCTCGCAGTTCGACGAGGGCGTCGGCTTCTCGGCCCTGAACCAGATACTGCAGCCGTTGGCGGACGGCATCCCCGGCCTGCCGCCACGGCAGGCGGAGACGCTCCGAGCGGTCCAGGGGCTGTCCGAGGAACCGCCGACCGAACTGCTCTCCGTCGCGAACGCCGTGCTCGCTCTGCTGTCCCGTACCGCTGCCGAGGACCGGCCCGTCGCGTTGGTCATCGACGACATGACCTGGCTGGACCGGCCCAGCACCGTGGTGCTGGGAACGCTCGCCCGCTATGTCCGCGACAGTCGCCTCGTGCTGCTCGCGGCGTCCCGGATCCACGAGGGCTTCCTGCCGAGCGGTGCCGGGATACACACGCACGAGGTTCAGCCCCTGGACGAGGCATCCGCGAACGAGCTGGTGACTCAGCGGTTCCCCGCCATGACGGCCGGGGTCCGCCGGCGGCTCGTCGAAGAGGCCGCCGGCAACCCGCTGGCCCTGCTGGAGCTTCCCGTCACCCTCAACGAGGCCCAGCAGACGGAACGCGGACCACTGCCGAGCGTGCTGCCACTGTCCGAACGGCTCAAGAAGGTCTTCGCCGTGCGGGTCGACGCGCTGCCGGACCCGACCCGGTATCTGCTCCTGCTCGCCGTGCTGGACGGCTCGGGCGAGCTGCACATCCTCCAGCGCGCGACGAGCGGCCTCGACGCCCTGGCCGAACTGGGTCCTGCCGAGAAGGCCGGACTGGTGCACGTCGACTCCCCGACGGGCCGCCTGGTCTTCCGGCACCCGCTCACCCGTTCCGCGGTCATGGAACTGTCGACGATCGCGGAGCGCCGGCGCGCGCATCTCGCGCTGGCAGGTGAATGCCCGGAAGGATCCGAACGCCGGGCCCGCCACCTGGCCAACGCGACCGTCGGCCCGGATGATGCGGTGGCCTCGCTGCTCCACGAGGTGGCCTACAGCACGCTGTGCCGCGGCGATGCCGTCGGCGCCATCACCACGCTGCTCCGCGCCGCCGATCTGAACAGCGACGGGACCGCCAAGGGACGCATGCTCGCCGAGGCCGCCTGCCTGGGCGCCAACATCGCCGGCGACCTGCGCAACGTACGCGCCCTGCTGGACGACGCCAGGCTCGCCGACCCCGTGAGCGCCGACTCGCTCGCGGTCGCGGCGACAGCGGCGAGTGAGCTCATCAACGGCGAAGGCGACGTGGACACCGCGCACAGGCTGCTCGTGGGCGCCATGGACAGCTACGCCCGGCCGAGCCCCGCCGAAGACCACATGCTCAACGAGGCACTGCACGTGCTGATCCTGGTGGGCTTCGCCGGCGGCCGACCGGAGTTCTGGCAGTCCTTCGACCGGATCGCCACACGCGTTCAGCGCCGGACTTCCGATCACCTCCTGTCGGTCGTCCACTGCGCGGTCGGCGATCCGGCCCACAAGGCGCTGGCCGTCCTCGACGCCCTCGACGGCCTCGTCTTCGCCCTCCACGCGGAGACGGACCACAGGCGTATCCTCCGCACCTCCATCTCGGCCGCGTACACCGACCGCCTGCCCGGCTGCCGCAGCGCCCTCAGGCGCGTCGTCGACGACGGCCGGAACCGAGGAGCCGTCACCTCGGCGATCGAGGCCCTCTTCATCCTGGGGTACGAAGCCTACGCCAGCGGGCAGTGGGACGCCCTCCGGAACCTCACCGCCGAAGGTCTGCGCTGGTGCGACTCCCGCGCCTACGGTCTGCCGGCCTGGTCGGGCCGGTTCCTGGAGGGCCTGCTCGCCGCCGCGCAGGGCGACGACCGGACCGCGGGAGAGACCGCGGACCGTCTCGTGTCGTGGGCGAACCCGCGGGGACTGCGGCTGCTGCGTGTCTACGCCTCGCACATCCGGGCCCTGTCCGCGCTCGGCGACGCGGACTTCGAAGAGGGATACCGTCATCTGCGGTCGGTGATCACCCCTGGCGAGCTGCCACCGTACATGCCCCATGCCCTGTGGCTCTTCATGGACTTCGCCGAAGCCGCGGCCCGCACCGGCCGCCACGCGGAGGCGGCCCGGCACATCGCGGCGGTCAGGGAGACCGGCATCCCGGCGATCTCGCCGCGGATGGCCATGACGGCCGATGGCGCCGAGGCCATGGCCACCACGGACTTCATCGATCACGACCTTTTCGAGAGGGCTCTCGGCACCCCCGACGCGGAACGGTGGCCGTTCGACCGGGCACGAATCCGTCTCGCCTACGGCGAGCGACTGCGCAGGGCCAAAGCCGGCTCGGCCGTCGTGCATCTGGAGGCCGCGCTCAGCACGTTCCGGCGGCTGGGAGCCGAGCCCTGGCGCGCGCGGGCAGCGAACGAACTGCGGGCGAGCGGCAACCCCGTCAGGACGGCGGTGTCCGGGACCGATCCGGTTGCGACGCTGACGCCACAGCAACTGCAGGTGGCGCAGCTGGCCGCCACCGGGCTGACCAACAAGCAGATAGCCGGCCGGCTCTTCCTGTCCCCCCGCACCGTGGCCGCGCATCTTCGCGGTGTCTTTCCGAAGCTGAACGTCACCTCCCGGGCCGGACTCCGTGACGCACTCACCGGCCTGCCCCGGCCGCGAACTTAGGCCATCCGGCCGAAGGCAGCGCTGACAACGGGTTCGTAGGGTGAGGCGACCGAAGGTTCACCGGGCGCCGGGGCGCCTGATCCCGAGTGTGCCTTCACATCGTCGGACTTCCGAGTCAGTACTTCTGGATGATGAGGGGACACGCATGCCGGAAGCGGCCTTGAAGGCCTATGTGATGGGGCAGAGCTCTGAGGAGTCGAACAGACTGGGCGTGCAGGATTCGCTGTACGCCGAGCACACCGAGTACCTCCTCAGGACGGCGGGCGTGCAGGAGGGGATGCGTGTCCTCGACGTCGGCTGCGGCACCGGGGCGGTGTCTCTCGCCCTTGCGCGCATAGTCGGCCCGGACGGCCATGTCACGGGCGTGGACATGGATCCGGCGGTACTTGCGATCGCCCGCAGGAACGCCGCGGCGCTCTCGACGCGCAACGTCGCCTTCGAGCAGGCCGTGCTCCCCGATGTGGACCTGCCCGAGCCTGTCGATGCCGTGGTGGGACGACTGATCCTGATCCATGTCGATGATCCGGTGGGGGTCGTGAAAGGGCTGACGCGGTCTCTCCGCCGGGGTGGTCTGGTGACGTTCCAGGATTTCAACGTGTCACGGTTGCGGGCCTTCCCCGAGGTTCCTCTGGTGACGCAGTGCCAGAAGTGGATCAGCGCGGCGTTGACGGCCGGCGGCCGCAACCCGGACATGGGCGAACAGCTGGCCCGGGTGCTGCGGGCCGCGGGACTCTCCGAGCCCGGCGTCGCCTGCGCCGTGCCGACCGGCGGCTCGGATTCGGCGGCGGTGACGCTGGTAGCCGAAAGCGTGAGCAGCCTCATGCCGGTCATCGAACGCAACGACATCGCCGACCCCCGGGAGGTCGGCATCGACACCCTCCACACCCGACTGGCGAAGGCGTGTCTGGAGAGCCAGGCGACGATCTATCTCCCGGATCTGGTGGCCGCCTGGGCGCGAGCGGACTAGCGAATACCGGCCCGGCACGCCGGGGGCGTCCGGCTGGTACGTCTCCGCAGTCGTCGGTCCCCCGTGGAAAGAGAAGTCTCGTGACGAATGTCATCGTGATCGGCGCCGCACTCGGCGGCCTCCAGACAGCCCTGCTCCTGGCCCGGGACGGCCATGACGTGACCGTACTCGAACGGGATCCGGAGCCGCCGCCCGCCGACCCGGAGTCGTCGTGGTCGCGTTGGGAGCGCCCCGGAATCCCCCAGCTGCGCCTCCTCCACCTTCCGCTCGCCCGCTGGCGCCAGCTGGCCGAGGCCGGCGAGGATTTGATCGACTGTCTGGTGGGGTGTCTGGTCCGAGGTGTCCAGCCAGAGTCCACGGCGTGGGGTGTCCCGGTGTAGTGCGTCGTCCAGGATGCCGACCGTCCAGGGGCCGCCGTAGCCGTTCTTGTGGCGGCCGGCCTCACGCGCCGCGACTGCTTCGCGGCGTGGGGCAAGGACGACCAGGTACAGGGGCCTCGCCGTCACGGCGCCAAGGTAGGCGTTGCCTCGGCGGTCGGCCGGGGCGTGAACTCCTCGCGACCGGACACGATCATCCGCCGGAAGCTGTCACCGCGCAGGTGCACGGAGCGTGGGAGCCGCTCGGCCGGCAGCTGGGCGACGGTGGACTTCCCTGCCGCCATGACTCCGGTGACGAGCACGACCGCGGATCCGAGCTCCTGCACTGTGGGCCCCCGTCGCCTGTGCTGCTTTGATTCCCCATGACCGTCAGCCGGGGCGCTTGGCCATGACGACCAGACCGGGCCCGCTGTACTCCTCCGGGGGGAGTCGCAGTTCGGCGACCGGGTTCAGGCCGGCTTGCTCGATCAGGCTGACGAGTTGTTCCGGCCGCCACTTGTGTGTCGTCCAACGGACGGGTACGCCTCCGTAGGCCTCGGTGCGCACCGCGTCCTCGTCACCGACGTGTGTTCCGGTGATGAAGTGTCCGCCTGGCCTCAACGCGCGCGCGAACATGGCGAGGACCTGGGGAAGGACGTCCCGGGGGAGGTTGAACAGTGACCACCACCCGAGCACACCGCCCAAAGACGCTTCACCGAGGTCGAGTTCGGTGGCGGAAGCGACGGCGAAGCGGCACTCCGGATGAAGTCGGCGCGCGTTCTCGATCATGCGAGGAGAGAGATCCACCCCGGATACATCGAGTCCGCGTTCGGCGAGGTAGGCGGTCACCGTTCCGGGCCCGCAGCCGACGTCGAGGACGGGCCCGAGCCCGCGCACGGTGTCGGCGAAGGCGTCGATCGACGCCTTGAGCCATGGATGCCTACGGATGTCGCTGACTCCCGTCGTCACGACCATGTGGGCGTAGTTGTCGGCCACCCGGTCGTAGGACTCACGTACGACGTCGAGATCGGCCGGGCGGTCAACAGGGTGTGCGCGCATCAGCCAACGATAGGGCTGCGCGGCGGACTTGGGGCCTGTGAAGCGGTTGGCACACAGCCGTTCCCCACGGTCCGGCCGGGCATCGGCACCCCCGTCGGCCGGACCCGGCCTCACGACACGCCGACGAACATCGCCCGGACGTGGGACGTTTCCGTGTCGCCGGGGCATCCGGGGCGGTGACGGTGTGTGATGACCTCGGGGTTCGGAGTTTCCGCAGTCCTGTTCTCACCGTTGTCGAACTTCACGAAGGACTTCACGATGCGCCTGCTCCGTCCGCTCGCCGTCGCTCTCGGCGGGCTTGCCCTCGCCGTCATCACCATGGGTCCGGCGGCCGCCGCCGAGGGGACGTTCGTCTGGGTGGGGCCGAAGGGCAAGGCGTACGCCATCCAGAACCCGCCGGACCGCAAGTGCCTCGACATGGCGCAGGAGGCGCGCGGGCCGCAGAACGCCACGAAGAAGGCGCTCGTCGTCTACAGCAAGCCGAAGTGCAAGGGCACCACGCACCGGGTCGCCCCCGGACACTCGGCGTCCGGCAGCGTGCACTTCGCCAGCGTGGTCTTCAACCCCCGTTAGGCAGCTCGGCAACGCCCCGCAAGGGCGCGGAACCAACACGACCAGCCCTCCGGTGACGCCGATCACGAGGTGGTGATCGGCGCCACCGGTCGTTGCGCACACGCCAGACGGTGCCTTCCGGATCAGCACCCACCGGCTCCGGTCAGACTCCCCCGGCCACCGCCACGCCGAGCCCGCACAGCACCACGCCGGTGACGATGTTCAGCGCGCGCCGCACCGCCGGCCGGGACACCAGGGCCCGGCCCCGGCCGACGGCCCAGGTGAAGAGCAGGTACCAGCAGACGTTGACGACGGCCCAGAGGACGCCCAGCGCGATGCTGCTCAGCAGAACGGGGCCGTCGGCCGTGACGAACTGGGGCAGCACCGACACGGCGAACACCCCGGCCTTCGGATTGCCCAGCGTCGTACCCAGTCCGGCACCGTACGCGCCCCGGAGACCGCCGGGGCCGTCCGCCCCGCCGCCCGGGTCGATCTCGGCGGCGCCCTGCTTCGCCGCCGCCCTGGTTGTCCGACCGCGGCGTCGAGCGGATCGCCGCGGGCGAACTCGACGTCGCGGTGATCGCCTCCTGGGCGCTTCCCCCGGAGCCGCCCCCGCACCTCACAGTGCACACGCTGCTGCGGGACCCCATGGTCATCGTCCTGCCCGACGACCACCCCCTGGTCACCGGGTCCCCCGACGGCACACCTCTGCGCCTGGAGCAGCTCCGGGACGAGTCCTGGGTGACCATCCTCGCCGGACACGCCGCCCGGGAGCAGCTGGACCGGGCGGCGATCGGCGCCGGATTCACCCCCAGGATCCGGTTCCAGACGGCGTCGTACGACCTGGCCCAGGCCCTCGTCGGCACCGGCTACGGCGTGGCGCTCGTCTCCCGGCTGGCGCTCACCCGGGTCCCCGGCACCACGCACCGCCCGCTGGCCGACCCGCCGCTCCACCGCGACCTGCACGCCGTGACCCGGTCCGACACCGCGCTGACCCCGCTGGCGGACGTCTTCCGGACCCTGCTGCTCGACGTGGCCACCGACCTGAGGGGCATCTGGTCGTCACAGGGGTGAGCGAGCGACCGCCCAGGCAGGGGCCCGACGCGGCACGGAGGGTTCGCGCGGTCTTCCGCACGGGTTCAGAACATCGCGACCCGCATCACACCCGGACCCCCTTGATCGATCATTCACCGGCCGGTTTAGCATATGAGCGCCACCCAGCTCGATCGAGAGATTCAGGTCTGTGACTGTCAACGACGACTCGTTCACCAACTGGAAGAACCGCGAGGAGATCGCGGAGTCGATGATCCCGCTCATCGGGAAGCTGCACCGGGAGCAGGACGTGACGGTCCTCCTCCACAGCCGCTCCCTGGTGAACAAGTCGGTGGTCAGCATCCTCAAGACCCACCGCTTCGCCCGCCAGATCGACGGGGCCGAGCTCTCGGTCACCGAGACGATGCCGTTCCTGCGGGCGCTCACCACGCTCGACCTCGGCCCCTCCCAGATCGACATCGGCATGCTCGCCGCGACCTACAAGGCCGACGACCGGGGCCTGAGCGTCGAGGCGTTCACCGCGGAGGAGGTCGCCGGGGCCACCGGCGCCAACAAGATCGACCGCCGGGAGCCGCGGGACGTCGTCCTGTACGGCTTCGGCCGCATCGGCCGGCTGGTCGCCCGGCTGCTCATCGAGAAGGCCGGCTCGGGCAACGGCCTGCGCCTGCGGGCCATCGTGGTGCGCGGCGCGGGCGGCGAGGACATCGTCAAGCGCGCCTCGCTGCTGCGCCGCGACTCCATCCACGGTCAGTTCCAGGGCACGATCACCGTGGACGAGGAGAACAGCACGATCCTCGCCAACGGCAACGAGATCAAGGTGATCTACGCCGACGACCCGTCCCAGGTCGACTACACGGAGTACGGCATCCGGAACGCGATCCTCATCGACAACACGGGCAAGTGGCGGGACCGCGAGGGCCTGTCCACGCACCTGCGCCCCGGTATCGAGAAGGTCGTCCTGACCGCGCCGGGCAAGGGCGACGTCCCGAACATCGTGCACGGCGTCAACCACGACACCGTCAAGCCGGACGAGCAGATCCTGTCCTGCGCGTCCTGCACCACCAACGCGATCGTGCCGCCGCTGAAGGCCATGGCCGACGAGTACGGGGTGCTGCGCGGGCACGTGGAGACCGTGCACTCGTTCACCAACGACCAGAACCTGCTGGACAACTACCACAAGTCGGAGCGCCGCGGCCGGTCCGCGCCGCTCAACATGGTCATCACCGAGACCGGTGCCGCCTCCGCCGTGGCGAAGGCGCTGCCGGACCTGAAGGCGCGGATCACCGGCAGCTCGATCCGGGTCCCGGTGCCGGACGTGTCGATCGCGATCCTCAACCTCCAGCTGGCCCGCGAGGCCTCCCGCGAGGAGGTCCTCGACTACCTCCGCGAGGTGTCGCTGACCTCTCCGCTCAAGCGCCAGATCGACTTCATCACCGCCCCGGACGCGGTCTCCAGCGACTTCATCGGCTCCCGCCACGCGTCGATCGTCGACGCCGGCGCGCTGAAGGTGGAGGGCGACAACGCGATCCTCTACCTCTGGTACGACAACGAGTTCGGCTACTCCTGCCAGGTGGTCCGGGTCGTCCAGTACGTCTCGGGCGTGGAGTACCCGACGTTCCCGTCCCCGGCGGTCTGACCGCCTCGTCTCCGGCAGCCCGGCCCCTCTGCGCGCGCAGAGGGGCCGGGCTGTCCGCACTCTTGACGCGATCACGGCCCGATGGCAGATTTTTATCGATACAACCGAGTCTGCGAACTCCGTTCCATATATCGAACACGTCCGTCCGGTCAGGAGTGCCCGCGTGCCCACCGCCACCGCGATCATCAACCTCGACATCGAGGGCCCTACGATCAGCCGCCACCTCTACGGCCACTTCGCCGAGCACCTCGGCCGCTGCGTCTACGGCGGCTTCTGGGTCGGCGAGGACTCCCCGGTCCCCAACGAGGGCGGCATCCGCCTGGACGTCGTCGAGGCGCTGCGTGCACTGGACATCCCCAACCTGCGCTGGCCCGGCGGCTGTTTCGCCGACGAGTACCACTGGCAGGACGGCGTCGGCCCGCGCGAGCGGCGCCCCCGGATGGTCAACACGCACTGGGGCAACGTCGAGGAGAACAACCACTTCGGCACCCACGAGTTCATGGCCCTGTGCGAACTCCTCGGCGCCGAGCCCTACATCAGCGGCAACGTCGGCTCGGGCACCGTCCGCGAGATGAGCGAGTGGGTGGAGTACCTCACCCGGGACGGCGACAGCCCGATGGTGCGGCTGCGCAAGGAGAACGGCCGCGAGGAGCCCTGGCGGGTGAAGTACTGGGGCATCGGCAACGAGACCTGGGGCTGCGGCGGCAACATGCGCGCCGAGTACTCCGCCGACCTGGCCCGCCAGTACGCCACGTACTGCCGCGACCACGGCGACAACAAGCTCTACCGGATCGCCTCGGGCGCCTCCGACGCCGACTACAAGTGGACCGAGACGCTGATGCAGCAGATCAGCTGCTTCGGCTGCGAGGCCACCCCGAAGACCTTCTTCCAGGGCATCTCCGTGCACTACTACACGCTCTCCGGCCCCTGGGAGGCCAAGGGCAGCGCCACCGGGTTCACGGCCGACGACCACTACCGCACGATGCTGTCCGCCCGCCGCATCGACCGCATCCTCACCGGCCACTCCACGGTCATGGACGTCTACGACCCGGGCCGCACGGTCGGTCTCGTCCTGGACGAGTGGGGCACCTGGTGGGACGTGGAGCCCGGCACCAACCCCGGCTTCCTCTTCCAGCAGAACACCCTGCGCGACGCGCTGGTGGCGAGCACCCACTTCGACATCTTCCACAAGCACGCCGCCCGCCTGCACATGGCCAACATCGCCCAGACCGTCAACGTCCTCCAGGCCATGCTCCTCACCGACGGCGACGCCCTGGTGCTGACCCCGACCTACCACGTCTTCGAGATGAACAAGGGCCACCAGGACGCCACCTCGCTCCCGGTGCACGTACGCGGCGAGGGCACCCGGCGCCAGGTCGGGGACGCCGAACTCGACACCCTGTCCGCCTCCGCCAGCGTCAAGGACGGCACGGTCCTGATCTCGCTGAGCAACCTGGACGCCGAGGAACCCACCGAGGTCACCCTCGACCTGCGCGGCGGCACCCTCGGCGAACCGGCCGCCCGTATCCTCACCGCCGACAAGCTCCAGGCCCACAACACCCCCGAGGCCTCGGCGGCCGTCACCCCCCGGGCGTTCGACGGTGTGTCCGTGACCGGCGGCGGGCTGCGGCTCACCCTCCCGCCTCACTCGTTCGTGACCGTCCAGGCTCCGCTGAACCAGCGCTGACCCGCAGGAGTGCGCACATGACCCGATCCGCACGTCCGCTGCCCGCCCGCCATCTGCGGCCGCCCATGGGCTGGAACAGCTGGGACTGCTACGGCACCACCGTCACCGAGGAAGAGGTCCTCGCCAACGCGGAGTTCATGCGCGAGCACCTGCTCCCGCACGGCTGGGACACCGTCGTCGTCGACATCCAGTGGTACGAGCCCACCGCCCGCGCCCACGGCTACAACCCGGACGCCCCGCTCGTCCTCGACGGCCACGGCCGCCAGCTCCCGGCGCCCAACAGGTTCCCCTCGGCCGCGGGCGGGGCGGGTTTCGGGCCGCTGGCGGCGCGGGTGCACGCCATGGGCCTGCGGTTCGGGCTGCACATCATGCGGGGCATCCCACGGCGCGCGGTCGAGGCGGAACTGCCCGTGCTCGGGACGGAGTTCACGGCCGCGGAGGTGGCCGACACCGGCTCCGTGTGCCCCTGGAACTCCGACAACTACGGCCTGGACCACGACCACCCCGGCGCCCAGGCCTACTACGACTCCCAGGTCGCCCAGTTCGCCGCCTGGGGCGTCGACTTCGTCAAGGCCGACGACATGCTCTTCCCGTACCACGAGCGGGAGATCGCCGCCTACGCGCGGGCGATCGAGCGCAGCGGGCGGGCCATCGAGCTGAGCCTCTCCCCCGGTACCGACATGTCCCTCGCCCGCCTGGACCACCTGCGGGAGCACGCCACCATGTGGCGGGTCTGCGACGATCTGTGGGACCGCTGGGAGGACGTCGAGGCGCAGTTCGCACGCATGGCCCGCTGGGCCCCCTGGCAGGGCCGGCAGGGCTGGGCGGACGCCGACATGCTGCCGCTCGGCCACATCGGGATCCGCGCCGAGCGCGGCGCGGACCGCCAGTCGGCCCTCACCCACCCCGAGCAGGTCAGCCTGCTCACCCTCTGGCTGATCTCCCGCTCCCCGCTGATGATGGGCGGCGACCTGCCCACCTCCCCGCCCGGAACCATCGCGCTGCTCACCAACGACGAGGCCCTCGACGTCCTGTGGCACAGCACCGGCAACCAGGAGGTGCTGCGGGAACGGGACCTGGTGCTCTGGACCGCCCGGGACACCGACGGGCACACCCGGTACGCGGCGGTGTTCTCGCTGGCCGACGAGGAGCGGCGCTTCGAGGTGCCGCTCGGGGCGGTCGGGGCCACCCCTCGCGACCGCGTCCGGGAGCTGTGGACCCGCACCGGCACCGCCCATGACGGCCGGCGGCTGGTGACCGTGCTGCCCGCCCACGGTGCCGCCCTCTATCGTCTTGCCGAGGACGACCGGCGGGAGTGAGTGTGGCGACGATCCAGGACGTGGCGAAGGCCGCCGGGGTGTCGGCGATGACCGTCTCCAACGTGATCAACGGGCATCCCAACGTCCGCCCGGCCACCCGGGAACGCGTCCTGGAGGCGGTGGACCGGCTCGGCTACCGGGTCAACGTGGCCGCCCGCAACCTGCGCAGGGGCCGTACCGGGACCCTCTGCCTGGCCGTCCCCGAGATCAACCGCCCGTACTACGGCCGGCTGGCCGCCTCGATCATCGCGGCGGCCGCCCGGCACGGCCTGCGGGTGAGCATCGAGCAGACCGGCGCCCGCCGGGAGAACGAGCTGGCGGCGCTCTCCCTGTCCCGCAACCGGCTCTACGACGGCCTCATCCTCAGCACGGCCGGCATGGGGCCGGCCGATGTCGAGGCGCTGGACGTCGACCATCCGGTGGTGATCCTCGGCGAGCGGATCTTCGGCGGGCCCGTCGACCATGTCGCCATGCCGAACGAGGCCGCCTCCGAGGCCGCGACCCGTCATCTCGTCGAGCGGGGCTGCCGGCGGATCGCCATCGTGTGCGGGCCGCTGGGCGGCGAGGTCGACGTGTCGAGCCTGCGGCACGCCGGGTATCTGCGGGCGCTGGCCGCCGCGGGGCTGCCGGCGGACCCGGAGCTGGTGGTGACCACCAGGTCGCTCACCATGCAGGAGGCCGCCCGCCGCGTCCGGGAGCGGATGGCGGAGGGCCTCGCCTTCGACGGGGTGTTCTGTGTGACGGACACGGTGGCCATGGGCGTGCTGCGCGCCCTCGCCGACGCCGGGGTCCGGGTGCCGGAGCAGGTCAGGGTGATCGGCTTCGACAACGTCGACGAGAGCGCGTACCTCGTGCCCTCCCTGTCCAGCGTCGACCCGGACCACGATCTGATGGCCGAACGCGCGGTCACCCTGCTGGCGGCCCGCATCGACCGGAGCGGGCCGGGACCGGAACGGGAGGAGTTCACCGGTCCGTTCCGTCTGGTGGTGCGGGAGTCCACGGGCGGCTGACCCCGCGTCCCTGCCGTGCTGTCAGACCAGGTGGCCGAAGACCACCAGGTTCTCCGTGTAGTCCTTGACGTCGTGGTCGTAGTCGCCGGCGCAGGTGATCAGGCGCACCTCGGGACGGCGGGTGTCCGCGTAGACGCGTTCGCTGGGGAAGTCGTCCTTCGCGAAGGTGTCGGCGTCGTCGACCACGAAGTTCGCGTCCCTGCCGTCGGCCCGGCTCACCGTGAAGCGGTCGCCGCGTTCCAGTTCGTCCAGCCTGACGAAGACGGCCGCCGAGGTCTTGGTGTCGACGTGGCCGGCGATGATCGCGGTGCCCGCCTCGCCGGGCGCCGCGCCCCTGGAGTACCAGCCGACGAGGTTGGTGTTGTCGGCCGGCGGGGGCTGGAGCTGGCCCGTGGAGCCGATGGTGAGCACGGTGAAGGGGGCGTCGACGGAGATCTTCGGGATGAGCAGGCGGGTCGGTGTGGACCGGGGCAGCGCCTGGCCGGCCCGGAGCGGATCCGCCGAGGGGACGGCGTCGGTGCTCTCGGCCCGGCTGCTGCCGGTGGTGCCGGAGCCGTTGGTGTGTCCGCCGACCAGCGCCACGGCCAGCAGCAGGACGGCGATGCCCCACACGGGCAGCCGGCCGCCGCGCGCGGGGCCGTCCTGGGCGTCCGGTCCGTCGGGCTCGTCGGGGTCGTCGGGGTTCGGGGCGGAGAGGCCAGCTGCCAACGGAGGTCACCTTTCTGGGGCACGGCAGCGGGAGGGCGGGACAGGGGCCGCGGTGCCGTCGGCGTGTGGAGCGCCGACGGCACCGCGGCCCCCGTATGCGTCGGCCCGTCAGGACACGGGCCCGGGGACTCTCCTGCGCCGGAGCGCGTAGGCACCGGTGGCCGCTACGCCGAGGACGGCCAGCCCGCCGGCGGTGACGCCGGGCGTGGCGAGGCCGCCGCCGCCGGTGTGCATGCCGCCGTGCGGCCGGTCGCTCTCCTCGTCGTCACCCCACGACGAGCCGCTCTCGTCCTTCCCCTTGCCCCCCTGGTCGTCCTTGCCTCCCTGATCCCCCTTGCCTCCCTGGTCCCCCTTGCCTCCCTGGTCCTGCTTGCCGCCCTGGTCCCCCTTCTGCTCGTCGTCGTTGCCCTTGTAGCTCTCGGGGTCGAACTTGCTGTCGCTGCTGCTGTAGGAAGAGTCGTCACGGCCTCCGTCGTCCCAGTCCCCCGCGATCGCGGCCTGGGCTGCGGGGGCGGAAAACGCGAGGGCTGCGGTGGCGGCCGTCGTCGCGAGGATCATGCGGGCAGAACGCATCTCGATGTCCTTCCGCCGTGGCCGGGCGCCGATACTCCATCAGCTGTAACGACCCGGCCCCGACATGAACCACCGTCAGCCAGCCCCCCGGCCTGCACCATCCAGGCCGCCCATCCGTGGTGACGACACGCCCAACACCGCCCGGCTGGGTCAATGCCGCGCGGGGGCGCACCGCCATTCGGGCGGTCGTGGGCCCGTCGTCGGCGTGTCGCCGCATGACGGGCCCGCCGAGGTGTCAGTAGCCGACGTAGAAGGTGGCGTCGGCCTGGTCCGTGCTCGTGGAGACGGGGTCGATGCGCAGCACGTAGTCGGAGTGGCGGATGTAGCGCGTCGGGTAGTTGTACGAGCGGAACGAGGACCAGGAGGAGTCGGCGAGGCCGGCCGTCCGGTAGAACGTGGCGTCCTGCGCGAACGACGTGGTGCTGTCGTTCTCGTCGAGCTGCAGCTGGTAGTTGTAGTGGCGCAGATAGCGGGTCGGGTAGTTCACCGACCGGAAGGACACACCGCTGCTGTCGGCGAGACCGGGGACCAGCGTCCACATGCCGTCGGTGTACGGGTCGAAGGCGTACGCGTCGATCCGGCCGATGAAGTTGCTGTGCCGGACGTATCTGGCCGGGTAGTTGTAGGACTTCAGCCGGTTCCACGCGGGGGTGCCCCACTGGGCGACGAGGTTGTTGTACTCCGTCGAGGTGATGGGCTGGATGCCGCAGTGCTTGGAGTTGAGCGGCTGGGTGTAGGTCTTCTGGTCGAGGGCGGTCCAGGTGCCCGCGGCCAGGGCGCTGGTCTGCCAGGCATAGAAGACGCCGTTGGGGTCCCAGGTGTCTCCCCACAGGTACCAGGTGGAGCTGGACGTCAGGGACTTGACCAGGGTCGGGGCCTCGGTGCCGTTGTGCGAGACGGCCGTGGAGAACTCGGTGAAGCTGCCGGGGTCCAGTGAGGTGGAGCGGGCGCCGACAAGCGTCGAGTTCTTCTTGAAGTACAGGTAGTTGACGCCGCCGACGCCGACCGCGAGGTCGCCGTCGATGACGTCGTAGCCGGGGTCGAAGAAGACCTGGGGGTCGCCGGCGGTGATGAAGTCACCGGTGTAGTTGATCATGATGACGTTGTGGCCGCTGTCGTTGACGGCGGAGTAGATGACGCCGTACGTGCCACGCCCCGCGTCCCAGAAGGCCTCGGGCGCCCAGGCGTGGGTGTCCATGTCGTGCAGCTTCATCCGCCGGTACCCGGTGAAGCTGCGCAGGTCGGTGGAGTCCCAGACGTGGATGTACTGGCTGACGTACGTCCAGTCGGTGCCGTACAGGTCGGTGGCGAGCACCACGAAGGTGCCGTCCTGCTTGCGCAGGATGAACGGGTCGCGCAGGCCGAGGGAGCCGGCGGTGGGGGTGGCGACGGGGGCGTTCTGGTTGAGCGGGGTCCACTGGAGGCCGTCGGTGCTGACGGCCAGGTGCAGGCCGTAGTTGGCGGCCAGCATGTCCGGGGACTCGGTGAAGTAGCACATCACGTAGGCCGAGTTGGTCGCGGCCTGGGCGGCTCCGGCGCCGAGGGCGAGGGCGCCGGTGGCGGCGAGGGGGACGGTCGCGGCCATGCCGAGAAAATGACGGCGCGACAGGGGGGTGCCGTTCATGTGCGCTCCAGACGAGGGGGGATGTCCGGGATTTCGGACGCGGTTCGGAAAACCGATCAGAAACTAGAGGGACGCGTGGGGCGCGTCAATGCTTGCGTAACAAGGGAGTTACTGGGAATTCGCTGTGCACGCCGGGAGCGCGAGGCTCGCGGGCCGCAGACCGGGAACCGTGACGGTGAGCGCGGGACGGCCCGGCCGGCGGGGCACGGTGAAGGCGGCCATGGCCCGTTCGGGCGCGGCCGCAGCGAGTCGGGCGAGTGCGGCCGCAGCGAGCCGGGCGGGCGCGGCCGCTCAGGTCCCGCCGAAACCGCCAGGCCCGGTGCCTCCGGCCCCGTCGGAACCGGCCCGCCTCCCCCTTCCGCCTCTGTCAGGTCGTCCCGTGGTGCGGTCCTGCCTAGGCTCGGTCTGAAAGTCCGTCGGAAAAGGACCGCACATGACCGGTTGCCTCCCCCGCCGCCCGCTCGCGCTGCTGGTCGGTGTCCTGACCGGTGTGGTCGCCGTAGCGGCCCCGGCCCGTGCCGCGGGCGGTGCGGTGACGGAGTATCCGATCACCACCGTCGCGGACAGTCTCCCCGCCGGCATCACCGCCGGGCCGGACGGCGCCCTGTGGTTCGCCCAGTCCGGCGCCGCCCGGATCGGGCGGGTCACGGCCGACGGCACGGTGACCGGGTTTCCCACTCCGACCCCGGACAGCACGCCCTTCGGCATCACCCGGGGACCGGACCGCGCGCTCTGGTTCACCGAGCAGTCGGCGGGCCGCATCGGACGGATCACGCCCTCCGGTGCCGTCACCGAGTTCGCCCTCCCCAGGGCCGCGAGCGCGCCCGCCGGCATCACGTCCGGACCCGACGGCGCGCTGTGGTTCACCGAACTGGGGAGCAACCGGATCGGCCGGATCACGACCGCGGGCCGGGTCACCGAGTACCCGCTGCCCACGGCCGGCGCCCTCCCGTACGGCATCGCCGCCGGCGCCGGCGGTGCCCTGTGGTTCACCGAGCTGGCCGGCGGCAGGGTGGGGCGGATCGAACCCACCGGCCGGATCACCGAGTTCCCGCTGCCGAGCCGTGCGGACTTCCCCGAGGACATCGTCCACGGGCCGGGCGGAATGTGGTTCACCGCGTCCGGGTCGGGCTCCGTCGACCGGATCGACGCCACCGGCCGTGTCACCCGGTTCCCGCTGCCCGGCGCCGACGGCGACCCCGGCGGGATCGCCGCCGAGCCGGACGGCCCGGTGTGGTTCACCGACCGGTCGGGCCGGATCGGACGGGTGACGGCGGACGGCGGGGTCGCCGTCGTACCGCTGGCGTCCGGCCCCGACAAGGCACCCTTCCGGCTCGCCGCCGGCCCGGACGGCACGCTGTGGTTCACCGAACTGCTGGGCAACGCGATCGGACGGCTTCGGGCGTCCCCGCGCTGAAGGGTGCCGTCCGAAAGGTGCCGTCGGCTCTCGCGCAGCCGCTCCGGACCGCGGTTCACGCGGCCGGTGCGTCGCACACTCTCGCGGCCGCGGGGGTGACGATCGCGTGTCCCTGGTTGCGGGAGGCACGCAGGCCGGCGCCGCGGCCGTACGGCAACTCCGCCATCGGCAGCCGCTGGTGGTAGCAGACCGGGGAGGACGGGACGCGGAGGATGGCGGGGGTGTCGAGGAAGAGCGGGAGCTCCGCGCACACGTACTCCAGGCACACCGCGCACTGCCGCGCATCGGCCGCCTCCCCGCGCGTGGCGAGGAAGCGGCCGACCAGGTCGTCGCAGACGGCGCGCAAGTCGTCGTCCTCGCCCAGCTGCCGCTGCAACTGCCGGTGTATCTCCTGGTACGCGGCGTTGGCGCGGAAGTGGGAGGTGTAGGGCTGGATCTCGAAGGCGTCGGCCATCAGCACGGATGCCGTGGTCAAGGGGGACCCTCCGCCGCGCGCGTCCTGACCGGGCCTTGTGCCCTGGTTGTGGTGATGCGGCGAGGCTCAAGCCAGCCGCACCGGGTCGACGGGGGCAGTGGCTGCCGGATGGTGGCCGGAACCCGTCGAGGCGCTGCCGGAGACTCCATGGAAATTGAGCTGCTTGCGGACGGGGAGGATGGGATTCTTCGCTACGGCCCGATGAGTACCGCAGGGGGAGGTATCACCGCAGTGAACCGTATGCGCACAACTTCCGGGATCCCGGCCGTCACCGCCGTCCGGACCGCTCTCGCCGTCGGCCGTCAGAGCCGCTTTTCCTTGAACGCGTACGGCCGGGCGGCCGAAGGCGGCCGGGGCGCTGGTGGCCGTGGTCGACTCCGGTGAGGGTCCGGGCGCGGCGGCGGCCCGGCTCACCGGGCGGCGGGTCGCTGCCGAACGGGCACGGTCGGGCGGCCTGGCCGAGGTGAGGTTCGCGGGCGGTCCCGCGGTCATGGTCAAGCGCGGCGACGGTCCCGGGGCGGTACGGGCCGAGGTGGCCGGGCTGCGCTGGCTGGCCGCCGCCCGGGCGGTGCCGGTACCGGAGGTGCTCGGGCACGACGAGCGGTGGATGGTGACCGAACTGGTCCCCACCGGCCGTCCGGGCGCCGAGGCGGCGACGCGTTTCGGCCGCGCCCTGGCCGCCCTGCACGCCTCGGGCGCCCCGGCCTTCGGGGCGGCGCCGCCGGACGGCCCGCGCGACGCCTGGATCGGTCTCGCCCCGATGCGCAACGAGCCCGGCACCGAGTGGCCTCGGTGGTACGCCGAGCACCGGGTGCTGCCGTATCTGCGTGCGGCGGCCGATCGGGGGACCCTGCGACCGGGCGAGGCCGCCGTGGTCGAGCGGGTCTGCGAGCGGCTGCCGGAGCTCGCCGGGCCGCCCGAGCCGCCCGCCCGGCTGCACGGCGACCTGTGGAGCGGGAACGTCCTGTGGGGTGCCGACGGCAGGGTCCGGCTGATCGACCCGGCCGCGCACGGCGGGCACCGCGAGACCGACCTCGCGATGCTCCGGCTCTTCGGCTGCCCGTATCTGGACCGGATTGTGGCGAGCTATCGCGAGGCTGCTCCGCTGGCCGACGGCTGGGCGGAGCGGATCGGCCTGCACCAGCTGTTCCCGCTGCTGGTGCATGCCGCGCTCTTCGGACGGAGCTATGCCGAACAGGCTTTGGCGACATCCCGGAATTACGCGTACATGTGACACCGTCATGTGCCGGACAGGAATGTGAAATCGGCCACGTGCAGGAGCGATTCGCCGCTTCTCCCTTAACAAGCTCTTAATTCGGGCTGAGATTACGCAGAGTAAGGAAACCAACCACGCGTTCGAATCGTATAAGTGCATGGAAGAACGAAACAGGGAGAGACCATGCAACCGTTCGCGCTCAACTACGCACGCCCCGCAGTGCAGTTGGACGTCACCACTCCGTACGCGTATGACTCCGGACTGCAGTTGAACGTTCTCCACGATGGCCGGATCGCAGCCACCGATCACGCAACGCTCAGAGCCCTGGGGACCACGACCTCCACCGCGGGTTCCAAGACGCACTTCGACGACTGATCGCGGATCCTCACGATGACCGTGCTCATCCTGACCAGTGACGAGGACGTGACGGCGGACATGGTGGTCCTCCGGCTGCACGAGGCCGCAGTGCCCGTCGTCCGCCTCGATCCTGCCGATCTGACCAGTGGGGTGGCCCTGTCGGGCGAGTATGTGCAGGGCGTCAGCCGCGGACACCTGTCCGTGAACGGGCGCCTGGTGAGCATGAACGGCCTGCGTTCCATATGGCTGCGCAGGCCGGGGGTCGCGGCCTCCCGGGCGGCACAACCGTCCAGCTGGCTCACCGAGGAGTCCGAGCAGGCGCTGTACGGCATGCTGCGCGGGACCGAGGCGCGCTGGATGAACCATCCGGACGCGGCCCGCCGGGCCCGCCACAAGCCGTGGCAGCTGCGGCTGGCGCAGCGCAGCGGGCTCGCCGTGCCCGCGACGCTGATCACCACGTTTCCGCAGGCGGCCCGGGAGTTCGCGGAGCGGTTCCCGGACCTCGTGGTCAAGCCGGTGTCGGGCGCGCATCCGCAGGAGCCGCCGCGGGCGGTGCCGACCAGCCGGGTGGCGCCGGACACGGACTTCGCGGCGGTGGCCTTCGGCCCGACGCTGTTGCAGCGGCGGGTCGCCAAGCGGGCCGACATCCGGCTGACGGCGGTCGGCAAGCAGTTGCTGGCCGCCCGCAAGCCGGTGAGCCCGGACGCCCACCCCGACGACGTGGACGTCCGGTTCGCGCCGTCCGACTCTCCCTGGCAGGAGGCGGAGGTACCGCCGCGAGTCGCCGAGGCCGTCCGCACGTATATGAAGGACGCCGAGCTGGCCTACGGTGCCTTCGACTTCGCGGAGGACGCCGACGGCATCTGGTGGTTCCTGGAGTGCAACCAGTCGGGCCAGTTCGGGTTCGTCGAGATGGACACCGGTCAGCCGATCGCCGAGACCATCGCCGGCTGGCTGGCGCACGGCACCGACCGGAGCCGGTCGTACGTCAACGGCGGACGGAGCACGACGCCTTGACGGGCTGGGCGACGATGTGGAACCGGGTACGGAGAAGGGAACGGGAGATGCGCATCGGACTGCTGGGGACGGGGCCGTGGGCGCGGGCGGCGTACGCCCCCGCGCTGGCGGGGCATGGTTCGCTGGACTTCGCCGGGGTGTGGGGCCGCCGCCCCGGGGCCGCCGCGGAACTCGCCGGGGAGTACGGCGTCCGGGCGTACGACGACGTGGACGCGCTGCTCGGCGATGTGGACGCGGTGGCGGTGGCGCTGCCGCCGGTCGTCCAGGCGGAACTGGCGGTGCGCGCCGCGGCGGCGGGCCGGCATCTGCTGCTGGACAAGCCGCTCGCGCTCGGCGTCGCCGAGGGGCGGGCGGTGGTGGAGGCGGCCGAGCGGGCCCGGGTCGCCTCCGTGGTGTTCTTCACCACCCGGTTCCAGCCGGAGCCGGAGGCGTGGATCGGTGAACAGGCCGCCACCGCGGGGTGGTTCACGGCCCGGGCGCACTGGCTGGGGTCGCTGTTCACCGGTGCGGGCCCGTTCGCCGACTCGCCGTGGCGGCGGGAGAAGGGCGCGCTGTGGGACGTGGGTCCGCACGCCCTGTCCGTGCTGCTGCCGGTCCTGGGCGACGTACGGCGGGTGGCGGCCGTGCACGGCCCCGCGGACACCGTCCATCTCGTCCTCGACCACGCCGGCGGGGCGTCGAGCACGGTGACCCTGAGCCTCACCGCGCCCCCGGCGGCGGCCGGAGCCGATGTGGAGCTGCGGGGCGAGGCGGGGGTCACGCTCCTTCCGAGGAGTGCGGAAGGAGCGGTCCCGGCCCTCACCCGGGCCGCCGACGCCCTGGTCACCGCCGCGCGCACGGGCCGGGCGCACCCGTGCGACGCGGCCTTCGCCCTGCGGGTCACCGAGATCCTCACGGAGGCGGAGACCCTGCTGGGCAAGGACATCGGCTAAGCGCTCCGCTGGAAGTGCCGCGATATGCCGTCGGTCGACTGCGGCGCCGTTGTGGCTGGTCGCGCAGTTCCTCCCCCAGCCTTCGGCCGGGGGTACCCCCAGCGCCCCTTCAGGGCGCTGCCGAACCGCAGCCGACTTCGCCGGACCCGCTTAGGGGCCGGGCGGCCGGCGGGCTACTCCTTGCCGAACGGCTCATCGCTCCATCTGAACCAGGCCCGGTCCCCCTCGATGTGCAGCAGGAACTCGGGGACCGGGCCGTCCGGTGAGATCAGGGAGACCTGACCGCAGATCTCGCCCTGGACCTCCTCCCAGGCCTCCCAGTCCTCGGCGTCGGCCAGCACCAGCTCCCGGGCGAAGAGGTCCCGGACGCCGGCGAAGCCGGGACCGGGGGTGAAGGTGCCGTGCAGCCAGGGGAAGTCGGCCTCGTCGATGCGGATCTCGCCGACCGGCTCCTGCCCGCCGCGCACCTGCCAGACGTCACCCTCGAACCCCATGCCGGCCTCTCCCGTCAGCTGTCGATCACCCTGCTGTCAGCATGTCACCCGGCACTGACAGCGGCCGCCGCCCAGAAGTTCACCCGCTCCCGGACGACGGGGTATCCGGCCCGGGCGAAGTGCGCGGCCATGGGGGCGTTGCCCTGGTCGGTGGCGGCGGCGATGAACTCGGCGCCGTGCTCGACGAGGAAGTGCGTGCACTCCACGAGGAGGTCGTAGGCGTACCCGTGCCCGCGCTGCTCGGGCAGGACGCCTATGAACCCGACACAGGGTCCTGCCGGGTTGCGCCCGGGGATGTGGATGCCGACCGGCTCGCCGTCGGGGGTGCGGGCGATCTGCCACCACTCGCGGGGCGAGGGCATCCAGTGGAAGAAGTCCATCTCCTCCTGGGCCGCCTGGTCCACTCCCCCCTGCTCGATGGCACGGCGGGCGTGGGCGTCCAGGGTGACGGAGTGGATGCGGCGCAGGGCGTCGAAGAACACCCGGTCGTCGGGTTCGGGAGTGAAGACGAGGCGGCCCGGCCGTCCGGGCAGGCCGCACTCGGGCGTCCAGCGGTAGTTGTAACGCTCCACCAGCAGCTCGAAGCCCGCCTTGCGGACGGCGGTGAAGCGGGTCTCGGCGGCGGTGCGCAGGGCGGGGTCGTCGTGCCAGCCCGTGGGCAGGTCGAGTTCCAGTTCCTCGACCTGCCAGGGCGCGCCGCGCAGCAGCTCCGCGCCGGCCTCCTCCTCGCCCTCGGCCACGTCGAACCAGTTGATCAGGAGCGGCTCGGTGGCCTCGGGAGCGCCCCACCAGGCGGCCCGGGCGACCACGCGCCCGTCGCGCAGGGCGACGCGCTGCCAGTCGGGCCGGAACCGGGTGCGCTGGTGCTTCTCCCGCATGCGCAGCGGGTCGGGCAGGGTGTCGAAGAGGTGGGCGGTGCTGTCGTCGAGCGTGCGGATGACCGGATCGGTCACGGATTCCTCCGGGATGCGTACTACGGGGAGCGCTCCCGGGTCAGCTCTGACCTGTCACGCCCGGGAAACGGGGAGGGAGCGCGGAATGGGTGGGATGTACATCGCACTCGCCTCCTTCCGTCCGGTCTCGGGCGTGCGCTCATACGTTAGGGGACCGGCCCGGACGCGTCCACGGGTTTTCCGCACGCGGCTTTTCAAGATCAGGGCGGGTCGGGTGACCGGGCACGGGCGTAGCTTAGGGATGTGACTTCGGTGCGCGGCCGGTCGTCGCGCGGCTACCGGGACGGTCGTGGCTGGTTGCAGGGTGCGCCGCCGCCACGCTGGATCCGGGTGCTGCCCGTCGCCCTGCTCGCGGTGGTGACGGCGGCGACGCTGATCAGCCCCCACGGAGGCGACTTCGGCTTCCTCCTCGGGGCCATCCCGCCGCTGGCCGTGCTCTCCTACGGCCCGCTGGCGACGGCCGTGCTCAGCTGCCTGGTGGTGCTCCTGCTCAACGTGCCCGCCACCCATCTGAACCATCCCGGCGACACCGACCTCCTCACGGTCACCTTCGTGGCGCTACTGAGTGTGTTCGTTTCCTATGTGCGCAGTCACCGGGACGCCCAGCTGCTCACCGAACGGGCGGTCGGCGAGGCGGTGCAGCGGGCCGTGCTGCCGCCGATGCCGGAGCGGGTCGGCGCGGTGGGGTGCGTGGGGCTGTACCGGGCCGCGCAGCACGGCACGCTGGTGGGCGGGGACTTCTTCGACGTGCGCGACGGCCCGTACGGGGTCCGGGCGGTGATGGGGGACGTACGGGGGCACGGGCTGGCCGCCGTCGCCACGGTGGTGTCGCTGCTCGGCGCGTTCCGGGAGGCGGTGCTCGATCTGCCGGACCTGGAGTCGGTGGCGACGCGGATGGACCGCAGGCTGACGGTGGACTCGGCCGACGTCCCGCACGCGGAGCTGTTCGCCACGGCCCTGCTGCTGGAGTTCTCCGCCGATCTGCGGTCGGTGCGGATCGTGGCCTGCGGTCATCCGCCGCCCGTGCTGCTGCGGGACGGGCAGGCCCAGGAAGTGGCCGTCGCGGCGGGGGCTCCGCTCGGCCTCGGGCTGGTGGGGGTGGACCCGGCGAAGGAGGTCACGGTCGAGCTGGGGACGGGCGACCGGCTGTTCCTCGCCTCGGACGGGGTCTGGGAGGCGCGCGACCGGGCCGGGTGTTTCTATCCGCTCCCGGAGCGGCTCGCCGGGTTCGCGGGCGTGGACGCGGTCGCACTCACCGAACTGGTGTGGGAGGACCTGTCCGGACGCTACGAGGTGCGTGACGACACCACCATGCTCGTGCTGACCCCGGCCATCGGCTGAGCTCTCGGCACCGCCGTCGGCCGGACCGCTCAGCCCACCTCCCACAGGAAGCGGTGGGTGTGGATGCCGAAGTACGGGAAGGGCCGGACCTCGCGTACGCCCTCGATCGGCCGGACCACGTCGTTGACGAAGTCGAGCAGGTCCTTCGGACCGGGCGTGACCACCTCGGCGAACAGGTCGAAGCCGCCCGAGGTGAACACGGAGTACACCACCTCGGGGTGTCCGGCGAGCGCGTCGGCGACGGCACGGGGGTCGCCGTCCACGCCGACGCCCAGGAGGGCCATCGCCTGGCCGCCCATGGCCATCGGGTCGGTGACGCCGACGACCTGCACGGCCCGGGAGTCCAGCAGGCGCTGCAGCCGCTGCCGGGCCGCGGAGGCGGAGAGGCCGACCTTCGGGCCCAGGTCGGCGTAGGCGATACGGCCGTCGGCCTGGAGCTCGCGCAGGATGGCCCGGTCGATGTCGTCCATGTGCACCACGTCCCCGCCCCTTCCTCTTCGTCAGCCGGCCAGTTCGAGCAGCGCGGCGCCGAACACCGCGGTGTGGGTGTCGACGTCCTGCTCGGTGGTGTCGGGGCACATCAGGGCCATGTTGTGGAACGGGGTGAGGAGGATGCCGCGGTTGGCGAGGTAGAGGTGCAGGAAGTCCTCAAGGCCGGGGTCGGCGGCGGCCTCGGACTCGGTGCCGGTGCGCGGGGCCGGGGAGGCGAAGCGGTACTCGGTGCGGGCGCCGAGGCGGCTGACCGACCAGGGCAGGCCGTGCGCCTCGACGGCGGACCGCACACCGCTCTCGAAGCGTGCGGAGAGCCGGTCCATGTGGTCGAACGCCTCGTCGGTGAGCACGTGCTCCAGGGTGGCCCGGGTCGCCGCCACCGAGAGCGCGTTGCCCGCGAGGGTGCCGCCGACCCCGCCCATGTCCACGAGGTCCAGGTCGTCGCGGGCGAGGAGCCGCTCGGCGAGGTCGGCGGAGAGGCCGTAGGCGCCGGCCGGGATGCCGCCGCCGATGGCCTTGCCGATGGTCAGCAGGTCGGGTTCCAGGTCCCAGGCGGCGGTGCAGCCGCCGGGCCCGGCGGAGAAGGTGTGCGTCTCGTCGTTGATCAGCAGCGTGCCGTACTGCCGGGTGAGGGCGCGCACGCCCTCCAGGTAGCCGGGCTCGGGCAGCACGATGCCGATGTTGGTGAGGGCGGGTTCCATGAGGACGGCCGCCACGTCGCCGTGGGCGAGTTCGCGCTCCAGCTGGTCCAGGTCGTTGAACTCGGCGACCCGGCTGGTCAGGGTGACGTCGCAGGGCGCGCCGACGTTCCCGGGGCGGGGCGCGCCCTTGCCGTCGGGGCCGACGACGATGAGGGACTCGTCGACGCTGCCGTGGTAGCTGTAGCTGTTCACCAGGATCTTCGGGCGCCCCGTGACGGCGCGGGCGAGCCGGATCGCCCACCGGTTGGCGTCCGTCGCGGTGAGCGAGAAGCTCCAGCGGGCGAGTCCGAAGCGGCGGGTCAGCTCGGCGCCGACCCACTCCGCGTCCTCCGTCGGCAGCATCGCGGTGGCCCCGCCCAGCTCGCCGAACCGGCGGTGCACCGCCTCGGTCACGGCGGCCGGCGAGTGACCGGCCATCGCGCCGGTGTCGCCGAGGCAGAAGTCGATGTACGTGTGCCCGTCGACGTCGGTGACCCGGGCACCACGGGCGGTCGCCAGGTACCGGGGGAAGGCTCCGGCGGTCTTGTTCATCCACGTCATCGGGACCCGGCCGAAGAGATGGCCGGCGTCAGCGTATGCCGCCCGGGAACGGGGGTTTCGCCGTTCGGCCTCGGCGCTCTCGCGGGCCAGGAGGGCGTGCAGTCGGGTGCGGTCCATGAAGTACCCCTGGTCGGGTGCAGCGGCGACGGAACGATGGGAGCGTACGACTGATATCACCCCTGAATCAAGGCATGACACTCGAATCGATTGCCGGAACGACAGAATCGAGCGTGATCGTCCATCACGGCAGATCCGCTGCTCTGCGCAACTCCGCACCGATGCACCGTGTTCGAACATCCGCCCTAAAACGCCAGGGTTCGCCACCCCTTCCGCCAGTTAGAAATATCTACCAGCATGCATATGCCGGGTTGGCGTGCGGATGCGCCGAGTGCCCGGTGCCGGTCGTTCCCTGCACCCGAAACAGGTGAGCGGATATCCCACGGAGCAGTGCATGACGAACACGATGTGGATGCAGGGTGTGGAATGGCTCGCGGCGGCCTCGGCGGACCCCCGGGCATGCAAATGGGAGTGGGACCACGGTGAGGGCGTCTCGCTTTTGGAGGCAGGACGCTTCTGGGATGTGCTGAGCGTGCCGGACCGGCTCGGTCTGCTCACGCTGGACCTGCTGTGGCGGCCGCCCCTGCCGGTGCCCGGGCCGACCCTGGTGGACACCGCGGCGCGCCGGGTCGGGTTCTTCCTGCCCCCCGACCCCGACGGCGGCTGGATCGGGGCCGGGCTGCGGTACACGGGCAAGGGGGCGTGGGTCGCGGTACCGCCGCCCTACCGGCCCGCGCGTTTCCTGGAGTGGCTGGTGCCGCCCGACGGCAGCGGCGCCCTGCACTCGCCGGCCACGCTGGAGCTGGCGCTCCGGGAGGCCAACGGCACACTGGCGGTACTGCGGCCGGTGTGCGACGAGCAGTGAGGCCGGAGGTCAGCGGCGGTCGGCTCACGGGAGCGAAAGGGCGCGCGGCTCCCGGACCGTGCGCCAGGGCGTGCGAGAAGTTCCGTCCGTGCCGGGGAAACGCCCGGGACGCGCTGGTGGTACACGCCGTCCGACGCGCTCACCGGGCCGGGTGAGCGCACCCCCCGATCGGGCCGGGCCGCCCGTCCTGCAGGCATTCCGGCGGCCGGCAGGCGGCGCCGGGCGCGCGCTCGTATCCTGTGAAGTCAGGGTTCTGACGTCCGACCCCACCGCACGTACGCTCTCACGTGCTTGGAGTCAGCCCATGCCGTACAGGTCCGCCATGCTGCGCCGGGCGGCCGCGATCGCCGTCGTGCTGGGCGCGCTCACCGTGCCCCTCGCCGGAGCACCCGCAGCCGCACCGGTCGCGTTCGCCGCACCCTCGCCCACCCCGTCGCCGTCCGGCAGCCCGGACGTCCGCACCATGACCCCGGCGGTGGCCCGCCAACTCGACGCGGTCGTCCAGCACGTCATGAGCGAGGCGGACGTACCCGGCGTGACCGTCGGCATCTGGACGCCCGGCCAGAGCGACTACGTTCGCTCGTTCGGGGTCGCGAACAAGGCGACCGGGCAGAAGATGTCACCCGACCTGTACATGCGGATCGGCAGCGAGACCAAGACGTTCACGGTGACCGCACTGCTCCAGCTGGTCGACCAGGGCAGGGTGAGCCTGGACGACCCCGTCGGCAAGTACCTCCATGGCGTCCCCAACGGTGACCGGATCACGCTGCGGGACCTGGCCGGGATGCGCAGCGGGCTGTTCAACTACTCCGAGGACGCGGGCTTCTTCAAGGCGCTGACGTCGGATCCGCAGCGCGCCTTCACCCCGCGGCAGCTGCTCGCCTACTCCTTCGCACACCCGGTGATGTTCCAGCCCGGGGAGAAGTTCTTCTACTCCAACACCAACCTGATCCTGCTCGGCCTGCTCGTCGAGAAGGAGAGCGGGCAGCGGCTCGGCGACTACCTCGAACAGGACGTCCTGCGTCCGGCGGGCATGAGCCACACCCTGTTCCCGACCGGGAACGAGTTCCCCGCCCCGCACGCACAGGGCTACACCAACCAGACCGCGACCGGGAAGGTCGAGGAGACCGCCGGCTGGAACCCGTCCTGGGGCTGGGCCGCCGGCGCGATGATCTCGAACCTGGACGATCTGCACACCTGGGCGCGCACCGTGGCCACCGGTGTCTTCCCCGACGGCACCGCCATGGTCGGACCGGCCGTCCAGAAACAGCGGCTGACCACACCCTCGACCGGCATCCAGGGCGCCGGGTACGGCCTCGGCATCTTCGACGTCCAGGGCTGGATCGGGCACAACGGCTCGCTGCCGGGCTACGAGTCCCTGACCGTCTACCTGCCGTCGACGCGGACGACGGTGGTCGTGCTGCTCAACACCGACATCAGCTACAAGGGCGACATCGAGCCCAGCACCCTGTTCGGCCAGGCGATCACCCGGGTCGTCTCCCCGTCCCACGTCTTCAACCTGCCGGTGCCGGCCTCCGCCACGCGGTGACGATTCGGCCCGCGCGGGATCCCAACTCACCGCCCCCGCATGGCATTTCCGACACTTGACACAGAAGCGAACAGTCGCCGGGCGGATTCGAAGTGATGTAACGATTCACCGTGCGGGGCCGGTCAATGACGGTGTGTACTGTGCTGCGAGCGCCACATGGGAGGGCCCTGGGCTCTCCCTGCCGTCTGCTGCCCTACTCCCCCTGGAAACCGATTCCATGATCGAATTACCGGAACTGGTGGCCGGTGGTCTCGCCGCCGGAACGCTCTCCGCGCTCGCCCTCGGCGGCAGCCTGGTCAGGTCCCGGCGCCAGAAGGCGGCGCTGCGGGCCGAGGTCACGGAACTGCGGGCCCAACTGGAGGGCGCCGAGGGCGCGTTCATCACCGAGGTCGAGCATCTCGCGGCCCGCCGGATGCCCGCGGCCGCGGCCCAGCTCGCGCATCCGCACCTCAGGGTGCCGGGCCCGGCCAGGCAGCACACGCCCGGGACCCCCACCGGGATCGCGCTGGAGTACGTGCTCACCGCGCTGCGCGAGGAGCTGAGCGCGCAGCGCACCCGGATCGACGCGGCCGCGCAGGCCGGCCTCCGGGGCGCCACCCGGGAGATCCAGGCCGCCCTGTACCGCCTGCAGGACGCCCTGCGGGGACTTCAACAACGCTACGACGACCCCGAGCTGGCGCAGACACTGTTCGCACTGGACCACGAGAACGAGCAGTCGCTGCGGCGGGCACAGGTCGCGGCCGTGGTGTGCGGGGCCTGGGTGGGACTGGCCCGCGAGGAGTCCCATGTGGTGGACGCCGTCACCGGCGGCCAGGCCCGGCTCTCGGGCTACCACCGGATCCAGGTCAACAACCATCTGGAGCCGGGCACCGCCCTGGTGTCCCACGCGGTCGAGCCGGTCGCCATCATCGTCGCCGAACTCCTCGACAACGCGCTGCGCCACTCGGCGCCGGACACCGACGTCGTGGTCAATCTGGAGCACGTCCACCACGGGGTGTGCGTGACCGTCGACGACGCGGGCCTCGGCATGACGCAGGACGAACGGGCCCGCGCCCAGCGGCTGGTGGCGGGCAGCGACCCGATCCTGCTGACCGACCTGGGCGACCCGCCGCGCATGGGCCTGGCCGCGATCGGCCAGCTCACCCGCCAGTTCGACCTGAGCGTCGACGTCTCGTCCCCCTCGCCCTACGGCGGGGTCCGCGCGGTGCTGCGGGTGGACAGCCATCTGCTCGGCCGGATCGACCCGGGCGAACGGCCCCCGTCGGTCAGCGCGCCCCGCTCGACCCGGGAGCGCGCGGCGCGCAGGGAAGCGGTGCGTGAGCGGGCCGTGCGTGAGACGGCGGTGCGTGAGACGCCCGTCCCTCAGACAGCCGTACACGAGGCAGCCGTACCGGAATCGGCCCTGCCCGAGATCGCCTCGGCCGAGTCTCCGGTGCCCGCCGCGCCGGCACCGGCCGGACCGGCTGCCGAGCACGAACGCGCCCCCGCCCCCGGCCATGAGCAGCCGGGTGACCTGGGCGGCCTGCCGCAGCGGCGCCGTCGGCACCGTGCCGCCGCCCCCGGCGCGCCCGAACCGCAGCAGGCCGCGCGCCGCCCCGAGGAGGCGGCCGCGGCGCTCGCGGCCCTGCAGTACGGCACCGCGGCGGCGCGGGCCCCCAAGCGGGCGAGCGCGCCCGAACCCCAGCGGACCGACGACGAAGGAGGAGCGGCCAGATGAGCAGCCGCGATGCGGGCGAGACGGCATGGGTGCTGGACCCCGTCCTGCAGGTACCGCATGTACTGGCCGCCGTCCTGCTCACCCGGGACGGCCTGGCGACCGGCTACACCGACCGCCTGTCCCAGGCGAGCGCGGAGCGGGTGGCCGCGATCACCAGTACCGTGCAGGGCGCCTGCCGGGCCGCGGCGGCCGCGTTCGCCGACCGGGACCGGGCCGAGGTGCGGCAGGTGGTCATCGAGTCGGACCACGGCTACGTGCTGATCGTGCCCACCGACCACGGCACCTGTGTGGCCGCCTACGGTGACCCGGAGGTGCGGCTCGACCTGCTGGCGCACCGGGTGCACTCGCAGGTGGCCCGGCTGGGTGAGAAGGCGATGGCGGCCGCGCCCAGAGGCTCCGACGGCGGCGCACCGGCATGACCGGCCGCCGTGGCGGCCGTCCCCTGGTCCCCGCGTATCTGTCGACCGGCGGGGTGGCGCGCCCCAGCCGTCCGCACCTGGAACGGCTGACGGTGCTCACCCGTGACGGGACCCCCCTGCCCGCCGGTCTGCCGGCCGCCGAACTGGCCCTGCTGGAGCTGCTGTCCGGCGGCGCGCTGACGGTGGTGGAGGCGGCGGCGCTGCTGCGGCTGCCGTTCTCCGCCGTGCGGGTGCTGGCCGCCGACCTCGTCGACCGGGACCTGGTCCAGGCCCGCGCGCCGATCCCGCCCGCCGAACGGTTCGACCCCGACCTGCTGAAGAGAGTGGCCGATGGCCTCCGCGCCCTCAAGCACCAGTGAGCTGCCCCGCGCGGGCGGCACCCATCTCCCCGACACCGCCCGCGATCTGGTGAAGATCCTGGTCACCGGGCCGTTCGGGGTGGGCAAGACGACCCTGATCGACTCGGTGTCGGAGATCCGCCCGCTGCACACCGAGGAGCATCTCACCGAGGCCTCCGTCCATGTCGACGATCTCGACGGGGTGCGGGAGAAGGAGACGACGACCGTCGCCATCGACTTCGGGCGGATCAGCCTGTCCGGCGGGATCGTGCTGTACCTGTTCGGGACACCGGGGCAGGACCGGTTCCGGACGCTGTGGGACGACATCTCCTACGGGGCGCTCGGTGCCCTGGTCCTGGTCGACAGCCGCCGGATCGACGCCTCCTTCGACGTACTGGGCCTGGTGGAGGAGGCGGGGCTGCCGTACGCGGTCGCCTTCAACGCGTTTCCCGACGCGCCGAGCCACTACACGGGCGACCAGCTGCGCGCCGCCCTGGATCTGGAGCCCGGCACCCCGATGGTGACCTGTGACGCCCGGGACCCGCATTCCTCGGTCGACGCGCTGCTCGCCCTCGTCCAGCACCTGATCGACGACCGGCCGGCGGAGGCCCGATGACCGCCCAGCAGTCCTTCACCGTCTCCGGCCCGGTACGGCTGTGGGAGGACGGCTTCGCCCGCAACCCGCACGGCTACTACGCGGCGCTGCGCGCCCAGGGCCCGGTGGGCTGGGCGGAACTCGCGCCGGGCACGCCGGCGTACGTGGTCACGGAGCGGCGCGCCGCCCTGGACGTGCTGCGGGACGTCGAGACCTTCTCGCACGACCCGCGGGGCTGGGAGGCGACCGTCCCCGAGGACTCCCCGCTGCTCGGCATGATGCGCTGGCGGCCCAACGCCCTGTTCTCCGACGCCGACGCGCACCTCCGCTACCGGACCACCCTCATCGACGTGTTCGACCTGATCGAGCCGCACGACCTGCGCCAGCTGGTGCACCGCGCGGTGCGGCTGCTGGTCGACCGCTTCGGGCCCAAGGGCGAGGCGGATCTCGTCACCGACTTCACCCGGCCGCTGATGGCCCTGGTGTTCAACAACCTCTTCGGGCTGCCGGACAGCCAGGGGGACCGGCTCAACGAGGGCCTCCTGAAGATGATGGAGGGCGGCGCGCAGGCGGCCGAGGGCGAGGCGGACTTCGTCGAGTACGTGCTGCGGCTGATCGCCGCCAAGGTCGAGGAGCGCGGCGAGGACCTGCCGAGCATGCTCCTGGACCATCCCGCGCAGCTGACCCCGGAGGAGGTCACCTGGCAGGTGTTCCTCACCCTGGGCGCCGGCTACGAGCCGACCACGAACCTCGTCTCCAACGCGCTCTCCCGGATCCTCGGCAACCCGCTCTACTACTCCACGCTCACCAGCGGCGCCCGACCGGTGATGGACGCGGTCATCGAGGTGCTGCACCACGAGACCCCGCTGGCCAACTACGGCATCTACTACGCCCGTCGGCCGGTCTCCTTCCACGGGGCGTGGGTCCGGCCGGCGATCCCGGTGGTGGTCTCCTTCGGCGCCGTGGGGCTGTTCGCCGAGCGGGAGGACACCGGCGGCCGGCGTGCCGCGGACGCCTCGCACCTGTCGTGGGGCGCCGGTCCGCACGCCTGCCCGGTCCGGCACCACGCGCTGCTCATCGCGACCGAGGCGATCGAGCGGCTCACCCTGTGGCTGCCCGACCTCGACCCGGTCCTGCCCCGCGAGAAGCTCAGCTGGCGGCCCGGCCCGTTCCACCGCTCGCTGACCTCGCTGCCCGTCCGGTTCAGCCCCCGCTCCCCCGACCAGCCTGGAGAGTCGTCGTGACCGTCACCGACCGCATCGCTCTCGACCCGTTCGGCTCCGACATCCCGGCGGAGAGCGCACGGTTACGCGCCCTCGGCCCCGTCGTGCCCGTCGAACTGCC
Source organism: Streptomyces hyaluromycini (assembly GCF_002217755.1). GTDB lineage: Bacteria > Actinomycetota > Actinomycetes > Streptomycetales > Streptomycetaceae > Streptomyces > Streptomyces hyaluromycini. Next base: position 186,524 of record NZ_BCFL01000020.1, read on the forward strand.
CGGCGGCATACCCGCCTGGGCGCCCACCGGCTACGACGTCCTCAAGGAACTCATCCTCGATCCCCAGGTCAGCAAGGACCCGCGCAAGCACTGGCGGCTCTGGCCGGAGATCGGCGAACACCCCTCCTGGGGCTGGGTGGTGAGCTGGATCGGCGTGTTCAACATGCTCTCCGCGTACGGCCCCGACCACACCCGGCTGCGCAAGCTGGTGGCGCCGAGCTTCACGCACCGGCGGACCGAGGCGATGCGGCCGCGGGTCGCGGCGATCGCCGCGGAGCTGCTCGACGCGCTGGCGGCCGCGGGTGCCGACGGTTCGGCGGTGGACCTGCGGGCCGGGCTGGCGCAGCCGCTTCCCATGCGGATGATCTGCGAACTGTTCGGGGTGCCCGACGAGATGCGGGACGACACCGGTGCGCTGATCGCGGCCATCATGGACACCTCCGACCCGACCCCCGAGCACGCGGCGTTCGTGCAGGAGCGGATCGGCACGGTCCTCGGCGGGCTGATCGCGTACAAGGTGGAGCACCCGGGCGACGACATGACCACGGAGCTGATCCGGGTCCGCGACGAGGACGGCGACCGGCTCAGCGACGAGGAACTTCTTTACACGCTGCTGCTGGTGATCGGCGCCGGCTTCGAGACCACGGTCAACCTGATCGGCAACGCGGCCGTGGCGCTGCTGACGGATCCGGCGCAGCTGGCGGCGGTGCGGTCCGGGACGGTCGGCTGGGACGCGGTGATCGACGAGACGCTGCGGGTCCATCCGTCGATCGCCTCGCTGCCGCTGCGGTTCGCGGTGAACGACCTGAAGGTCGGGGACGTCACCATTCCGGCCGGGGACGCGATCATCACCACGTTCGCGGCGGCGGGCCTCGACCCGGCGCACTACGGGCCGGACGCGGCCGTGTTCGACGCCGCCCGGGGCGGCGACGACCATCTGGCGTTCGGGATCGGGGTGCACCGCTGCATCGGCGCGCCGCTCGCCCGGGCGGAGGCGCTGGCCGCGCTGCCCGCGCTGTTCGAGCGGTTCCCGGGGCTGCGGCTCGCGGTCGGCGAGGACGAGCTGCGGCAGGTGCCGTCGTTCATCGCGTTCGGCTGGCAGGAGATCCCGGTGCGCCTGGAGGCGTGAACCGGGGGCGAGGCGGGGCGGCCGGGGATCGCGGGGGCGGCGACCGGTCCCCCGTTCCGGTCGTGCCCCCGCGCAATGTGAACTTACGTCCGGATCCGGTCGTTGGGTATCGCGCCGGTGCCCGTTCGGGGACGCCGAGGACTCACCCGTGCACAGGTGAGTCCGGTTGGCCCTGATTCGCCGGGAGCAGGACGGGTGCGGTGAGGTCCCCGAGGGCGAGGTGGGCCAGGACGACCTCGTACAGGTCGGTGCCCGCGGCCAGCAGCTGGCGTTCCAGGACGGGTTCGGCGCCCCGCACGTGTTCGCGGACGGTCTGGGCGTGCATGCCCAGGTCGTGGGCGGCGCGTTCGGCGTTCCCGTCGGCGGCGATCCAGGCGCGCAGGGTGCCGCGCAGGTCGCGGCCGTCCCGGACCAGCCGGTCCAGGAGGTCGTGCGCCCAGGCCCGCAGCGCCGGACTCGCCAGCAGGTCGCCCAGCCGGACGCCGGACGGCTCGGGCACCGTACCGGCGAGATCCTCCGTCAGGGCCGCATGGGTGTTCAGGGCCAGATGGACGGTGGCGCGCACGGTGAGGTCGGAGAAGTCGGCGCCCAGCAACGCCTCGACCCGGTCCATGCGGGCGCGCACGGTGTTGCGGCTGACGCCGAGGACCTTGGCCGCGCTGACGGCGGTGAACTCCAGGCCGAGGCGGGTGGTGGCGAGGAGTTCCGCACGGGTGTGGTGGGGCAGGGTGTCGAGCGGCCGCAGCACGGCGGTGGACCAGGCATGCAGCGCGGTGGGGTCCATCAGCCGTTCCGGGTGGGTGCGTTCGGCGTAGACGGCGGCCTGGTCGGGGCGGAAGTGGGCGACGGCGAGGGCGCTGACGGCCTGGCCGTAGGCGGTGGCCGTCTGGGCCAGGTTCTGCCGGACGCTGCCGCCGAGGAAGGTGCCGGGGCGGCCGTCGACCAGTGAGCGCAGCCGCTCCGCCGTCGCGGGCGCGGGGCTGAGGACGATGACGTGGCCGTCCATGGCGGGGCAGCGCACGACGAGGGCCTGGCCGCGGGTCATGTCGAGGCAGTCCTCGGCGAGGCCGTCGCGTTCCGCCGGGTGCCCCTCGACGATGTACACGCAGGCGCTGTCGGTGTCGAGCAGGCCGGGCCACAGGCCGGAGGCGACGCGGCGGGCGGAGACCGTGTCCTCCACCATCAGGAGTTGCAGGATGGCGAGGCGCAGGTCGGCGGCGGCCCGCCGGAGCCGGTGCCCGGCGGCCCTCAGCTCCCGCTCGCGCAGCAGGAGTTCGACGACTCCGGCGGTGTGGGTGACGATCTCGGCGGCGCGCCGGTCGAAGGGGGTGTCGCGGGCCACGGCGAGCAGTCCGGCGGCCGCCGGACGCGGGTCGGAGGCGCGGACGGCGACGAGCCGCAGGTGGCGGTCGCCGTCCTGGACCGCGGCGGCTGAGATCCGCCTGGCGATCACGTCGGCCACGAGTCCGGCGTCGAGGGGGATTCCGGTACCGGCGAGCACCGTGCCGTCGGCGTCCTGGAGGCAGACCGTCCCCTGCACCGCGCCGGCCAGCCAGGCGACGACCCGGCGCGGGTCGCGGGCGCCGGGACGCAGATGGTCGAGGAGCCGCGCGGCCCAGTCGTCGCCGAGGGTTGTCGGGTACGGGGGGCCCTCGCCTGCTCGGCCTGCCATCTCGCCCTGCCCCTCGTCCCTCGCGTAAGCCTCGGTCCACGGACGTTACCCGATGGACGAAGCCCGGTCCCGGCCACCGGGCACGGCTCCGCCGGCGGCCCTCGGGGGAAGGGCCACCGGCGGAGAAAGCCTCACCCGGGGCCGGGGGGGAGGGCCCCGGGTTGGCTGGTTCTTCGGATGCCCGGGAATCCACCGGTTATGCGGACCGATTTCCGAATCCGCCGGATCCATGGCCGGCGACGGCCGCGGCACGACCACCCGGTCGGGCCATGACGTGGCCGGGCCGGGGTCCCGCGCGCATCCCGGTACCGACCGGGTACGGCCCGAGCGGGTCCGGTGAAGTCCGCTGCAGTTCGGCAGCGCCCCTTCGGGGCGCTGGGGGTACCCCCGGCCGAAGGCTGGGGGAGGAACTGCGCGACCAGCCACGACGGCGCCGCAGTCGACAGACGGCATATCGCGCCGGTTACGGCGGAGCGCTTGGTGGCCGTCCGGCACGGGCCCGGCCAGGTCGGCCGAGAGTCGCCGTACGGCATAAGCTCGGTGGATGGCGAAGTACTTCGACGTGCACCCCGACAACCCGCAGCCGCGCAGCATCTCCCAGATCGCCGACTCGGTGCGGTCGGGGTCGCTCATCGCATACCCGACCGACTCCTGCTACGCGCTGGGCTGCCAGCTCGGCAGCCGGGACGGCATCGACCGGATCCGCAGCATCCGGCATCTGGACGACCGGCACCACTTCACCCTGATGTGCCGTGACTTCGCGCAGCTCGGCCAGTTCGTGCGCGTGGACAACGACGTGTTCCGGGCCGTGAAGGCGTCGACGCCCGGCAGCTACACCTTCATCCTCCCGGCGACCCGGGAGGTGCCGCGCAAGCTGCTGCACCCGAAGAAGAAGACCGTCGGCGTCCGCATCCCCGACCATGTGGTCACCCAGGCGCTGCTGGCGGAGCTGGGCGAGCCGCTGCTGTCCAGCACCCTGCTGCTGCCGGACGAGGCGGAGCCGCTGACCCAGGGCTGGGAGATCAAGGACCGGCTGGACCACCAGGTGGACGCGGTGGTCGACTCCGGGGAGTGCGGCACCGAGCCGACCACGGTCATCGACTTCTCCGGCGGCGAGGCGGAGATCGTCCGCCGGGGCGCGGGCGACACCTCCCGCTTCGAGTGACCATTTCCGGCTCCCCCGAAGCCGTTCTCCCACCGTAGCGTGCCACGATGATCAGGACATGCCGCGCCGGGTGTCCCGCACCCCGACGCCGACTCCACAGAGAGGCACTTGCGCCATGACCCCCGTACAGGGAACCGACGTGGACATCACCACCGCGGACGGTGTCGCCGACGCCTACCTGGCCCATCCCGCCGACGGACTCCCCCACCCGGGCGTGCTCTTCTACCAGGACGCGTACGGAATCCGTCCCCACCTGAAGTCGATGGCGGACCGGCTCGCCGCCGCGGGTTACACAGTGCTGATCCCGAACGTCTTCTACCGCAGCGGCCGTACACCGGTCGTGGAGCTGCCCGAGTTCATCGACCCGGCCGCGGACCCGACCATCTGGCAGCGCATCATGCCGGTCCTGCAGTCGTTGACGCCCGAGGGAGTCAAGCGGGACGCCGACGCCTACCTGAACTGGCTGGCCGACAGCCCGCTGGTGACCGACGGACCGGTCGGCATCACCGGTTACTGCATGGGCGCCCGGCTGGCCGTGGGGACCGCCGCCGTCTTCCCGGAGCGGGTCGCCGCGGCGGCCGGCTTCCACGGCGGCCGACTGGTCACCGACACCCCGGACAGCCCGCACCTGACGGTCGGCCCCATCACCGCGGAGCTGTACTTCGGCTTCGCGGACCAGGACCAGTCGATGACCGCGGAGCAGATCCGCACCTTCCAGGAGGCACTCGACGCCGCCGGCATCCGCAACACCTGCGAGGTCTACCCGGGTGCCGCGCACGGCTATACGCAGGCCGACACCCCGGCGTACTCCGCCGAGGCCGCCGAGCGCCACTGGGCCGCGCTGCTCGACCTGCTGAAGCGCACGTTCTGATCCACCGACGTCACCGAACCAGACGTCACCGAAAGAAGGGGCCCGTCGACCGACGGGCCCCTTCTTTCGTCCTGCGCATTGACATGAACCCGCCCCACCGCCACTCTGAGAGCGCTCTCACAATTGGTCCGGACCAATTTCGGTACCAACCCCGACCCCACACGGAGGTGGAGAGTGCGCACAGGAATCGCACGCCGCACGCTGCCCCTGGCGGCCACGGCGGCACTGATCGGCGGGGCGCTCACACTGGGCACCCCGGCGCCGGCCGGCGCGGCCGTTGCGGACACGATCCCACTGAAGATCACCAACAACTCCGGCCGTACCGACCAGGTGTACGTGTACGACCTCGGCACCCAGCTCTCCACGGGACAGCAGGGCTGGGCCGACGCCAACGGCACCTTCCACGCCTGGCCGGCCGGCGGCAACCCGCCGACCCCGGCGCCGGACGCCTCGATCACGGGCCCGGCGGCGGGCCAGTCGAAGACGATCCGGATCCCGAAGTTCTCCGGCCGGATCTACTTCTCCTACGGCCAGAAGCTGGACTTCAGACTGACCACCGGCGGCCTGGTGCAGCCCGCGGTGCAGAACCCGACCGACCCCAACCGCAACATCCTCTTCAACTGGTCCGAGTACACGCTGAACGACTCGGGTCTGTGGATCAACAGCACCCAGGTGGACATGTTCTCGGTGCCGTACGCGGTCGGAGTGCAGCGCGCCGACGGCAGCACGGCCAGCACCGGGCACCTCAAGTCGGGTGGCTACAACGGGTTCTTCAGCGCCCTGCGCGGGCAGCCCGGCGGCTGGGCGAACCTGGTCCAGACCCGGTCCGACGGCACCGTGCTGCGCGCGCTCTCCCCGCTGTACGGCGTGGAGACCGGGGCGCTGCCGTCGACCGTCATGGACGACTACGTCAACCGGGTCTGGTCGAAGTACTCGACGTCGACCCTGACCGTCACGCCGTTCGCCGACCAGCCGAACACCAAGTACTACGGCCGGGTCTCGGGGAACGTCATGAACTTCACCAACTCCGCCGGGGCGGTGGTGACGAGCTTCCAGAAGCCGGACGCGAACAGCATCTTCGGCTGCCACAACCTGCTCGACGCGCCCAACGACCTGGTACGCGGACCGATTTCGCGCACCCTCTGCGCGGGCTTCAACCGGTCGACACTGCTGACCAGCGCCAGCCAGCCGGACACCAACCCGGCCGACTTCTACCTGGACACGGTCACCAACCACTACGCGCGCAAGATCCACGCGCAGATGGCCGACGGCAAGGCCTACGCCTTCGCCTTCGACGACGTCGGCAACCAGGAGTCGCTGGTCAACGACGGCAGTCCGCAGCAGGCGTACCTCACGCTGGACCCGCTGAGCTGACCCGCGCGGGCGTCCCGCACCCGGCTCGCGGATGCGGGACGCCCGGCTTCAGCCGCGGTACGTCAGCCGGTCGTGACGGCGGTGTCGTCGACGACGAAGCTGGTCTGGAGCGAGGAGTCCTCGACACCGCTGAACTTCAGGGTGACGGTCGAGCCCGCGTAGGACCCGAGGCTGAAGGACTTCTGCACGTATCCGGTGGCCGCGTTGAGGTTGGAGTACGTGGCCAGGGTGGTCGAACCGGCGGTGACCGTCAGCTTGTCGTACTGGGTGCTGGTGGTGGTCTCGGCCGTGTCGATGTGCAGGTAGAAGGTGAACGTGGTGGCGGTGCAGCCGGACGGGATCGTCACCGACTGGGAGAGCGTGTCGGTGTGGGTCGATCCGTAGCCGTCGAGCCAGGCCTTGTACGAGCCCGCGTGGGCGGCCTCGCTGCTGGAGTTGGTGATGACTCCGCTGGTCGCGGTCCAGGTGGTGTTGCCCGACTCGAAGCCGGCGTTGCCGAGCAGCTGCGTGGAGGTGCAGCTGCCGCCGCCTCCGCTGGAACTGACCGTCCAGGTGAAGGACGCCGTGCCGGTGGCCCCGGTGGAGTCGGTCACCGTGACGGTCGTGCTGTAGGTGCCCGCCGTCGTGGGGGTGCCGGTGATGGCCCCGGTGGAGCTGCTGATCGACAGGCCGGTCGGCAGTCCGGTCGCCGCGTAGGTCAGCGAGCCGCTGTTGGTGCTGCTCGCCGATATCTGCAGGCTCACCGCGGTACCGACGGTCGAGGACTGGCTGCCCGGGTTGGTGACCGTGACGCCCGAGGTGGGCACGGTGATGTGGCTGCCGACGTTGATGCCGGCGAACGCGTTGCCGACACCCGCGTACTGGGTGGAGCTGGTGCCGTACAGTGCCGCGGCCGCGCTCAGGGCGGCGGTGCGGGCGCCCGCGTAGTTGGTGCTGGACGTCATGTACGACGTCAGCGCCTTGTACCAGATCTGCAGGGCCGCGGCCCGGCCGATGCCGGCGACGGCGACGCCGTCGGAGGTCGGGCTGTTGTACGTGACGCCGTTGATGGTCTTGCTGCCGCTGCCCTCGGACAGCAGGTAGAACATGTGGTTCGCCGGGCCCGAGGAGTAGTGCACGTCGAGGTTGCCGACCCCGGAGTACCAGCTGTCGGCCGACGAGCCGTCCTTGTTCGGTTCGTCCATGTAACGCAGCGGCGTGCCGTCGCCGTTGATGTCGATCTTCTCGCCGATGAGGTAGTCACCGACGTCGGTGGAGTTGTTGGCGTAGAACTCCACGCCGGTGCCGAAGATGTCGGAGGTCGCCTCGTTCAGGCCGCCCGACTCACCGGTGTAGTCGAGCCCGGCGGTGTTCGACGTGACGCCGTGGCTCATCTCGTGGCCCGCGACGTCGAGCGAGGTGAGGGCATGGGTGCTGCTCGTGCCGTCGCCGTAGGTCATGCAGAAGCAGTCGTCGTCCCAGAAGGCGTTGACGTACGCCGTGCTGTAGTGGACGCGGCTGTAGGCGGCGACACCGTCGTTCTTGATGCCGCTGCGGCCGAAGGTGTTCTTGTAGAAGTCCCAGGTCGTCTGGGCGCCGTAGGCGGCGTCGGCGCCGGCGGTCTGGGTGTTGGAGCCGGATCCGGTGCCCCAGACGTCGTCGGTGTCGGTCATCAGGGTGCCGGTGCCCGACGTGCCGTTGTTGAGGCTGTACGTCTTGTGGCCGCCGCGGGTGGTGTCGTACAGCTGGTACGTGGAACCCGACAGCGTGGTGTTGAGGGTGACCGTGCCGCTGTACTGGGTGTTGCCCGTGCCCGTCTGGACGGCCTGGTAGCGGTAGAGCTCCTTGCCGCTGGTGGCGTCCGTGACGACGTGCAGCTTGCTGGGCGTGCCGTCGTCCTGGAAGCCGCCGATCACGGTCTCCCAGGCGAGCTTCGGGGTGCCGTTGCCGGCCCAGATCACCTTGCGGGCGCTGTCGGCGACGGGCTTCTGCGCGTCGAGGGCCTTGGCCGCCTTGAGCGCCTTGGTCTGGGCGGCGGACTTGCTGTAGGTCGCGCTGACCGTGGGGACGGCGATGGTGTGCTTGTTGTTGAAGGTGGTGCTCACGGTTCCGGCCGCGAGGGAGGCGGGCGGGGTGTGCACGACCAGGTCGCCGCCGAGCACCGGCAGACCGGCGTAGGTGCGCTCGTAACGGGTGTGCACGGTGCCGTCGTTGTCCTTGACGACATCCTTGACGACCAGCTTCTCCTTGGCGCCGAGGCCGATGGTGCGGGCGGTCGCGGCGGTCTTCTGCCGGGCGCTCCTGAGCAGCGCGCTGTGCTGGGCGGGGGTGAGCTTGGCCTCCAGGCCGCCGGTGCGTACGGGGCTGGGGTGGGGGGTGGCGGGCTTGGCGTTCGCCGGGACCGACTGGATGCCGACGGCGAGGAAGGCGGCGGTGGAGACCAGTGCGGCTCCGACCGTGGCCCGTCTGTGGGGAAGACGTCTCACTCGTACTCCTCCTGCTGCGGCCGCCGGGTCGCGGCCGGTGACAGACCGGGCAGACGGGGATGTGCTGTCCGGGACGAGCTGAGCTGTGCGGGGACCGGGATCCGGGAACCGGGGTGCATGGTCCGGGATCCGTGGACACGCCATGGAGAAGGCGTGTGGTGAGCGAGGATTCCAGATTTGACCCGCGCATGTCATTCACGTCGAGGTCAGTCAAGGGTTTTCCCTATGCAGGGCAGGGCGGTCCGGACGGACCGGCGTTCACCGGGAGGGCGGGCGCGGGGACGGCACGCGCGGGGCGGGCGGGCGAACCATGAACACGTCCACCGGATCCTCGGTCTCGACCAGGAATCCGTGCCGCTCGTACAGCCGCCGGGCCGCGCTGCCCTGCAGGACGTTCAGCCGGACGGGGACGCCGTCGCGGTCGCACCGCGCCAGCACCTCCCGCAGCACGGCCGAGCCGATGCCGCCGCCCTGCACGTACGGGGCCAGATAGAAGTGCTCCAGCCAACGGGCGTCCCCGGCCGGCCGCAGCGCCACACAGCCGGCGAAGGCGCCCTCCACCTCGATCACCCGGGTGCAGGCCGCGCCGAACCCGTCCCGCAGCCGCTGCCGGACCCGCCGCGCGTCGTACCGGCCGAGCCGCTCCAGGTCGTCCCGCAGTACGACGGCACGCAGTTCGGCCACCGCCTCGACGTCCGCGTCCGACGCCGGCCGCGTCCTCCAGTCCGCCACGATCGCCACGCTATCGACCGCGGCCGGCCGCCAAGGGACCGGGGCGGGGAACCCGGTCCCGCCGACGGGCCGGCGCGGCGCGCCCCCGGTCACGACCGGCGGCGAGGAGCCGTGACGCGGTCACCGAGGACGCCCGACGAGGCCCGACGGCCCCCTGCCTCACCAGCCCGAGCCGCGCCAAGCCGACCGATTTATCCTGGTTCAGGCGGAGTGCGACGGTCGCGCGTCCCCGGACCGGCCGTCGGCGGCTCCCACCCCACGGAAGGGGCTCACCCATGCGGGTCTTCATCGTCGGCACAGGCAACATGGCGGGCGGTATCGCCACCCGCGCCCTGGCGGGCGGGCACACGGTCCGGCTGATCGGCACGGATCCCGTCAAGGCCGCCACGCTCGCCGACGCCCTGGGCGAGCGGACGCCGGGGGCGGATGTGGCGCCCGCCGTGCCGGACGCGGTCGGTTCGGCGGACGTGGTGGTGCTGGCCGTGCCGTTCGACGCGGCCAGGCAGGTCGTGACCGAGTACGGGGACCAGCTCGCCGGGAAGACGGTCGTCGACATCTCGAACCCGGTGGACTTCTCGACCTTCGACTCGCTCACGGTGCCCGCGGACAGCTCCGCCGCCCAGCAGCTCGCCGAGGCCGCCGCGCCGGGCACGCACGTGGTGAAGGCGTTCAACACCACGTTCGCGGGCTCACTGGTCGCGGGTGAGGTGGGCGGGCTGCCGCTGGACGTGTTCATCGCCGGCGACGACGCGGCGGCCCGCGACCAGGTGGCCGAGCTGGTCTCCTCCGGCGGACTCAACCCGGTGGTCGTCGGCGGGCTGCGGCACGCCCGGGAGCTGGAGGGCATCCAGCTGCTGCACATGGCCCTGCAGACGCGGCCCGAGGGGCACGGCTGGATGAGCGCGATCAAGATCGTCGCACCCTGAGCCACGCCTGCGGCGCCCCAGAGACAGCTGAAGTCCCGGTGAACGTCGTGGCGAACGTCCCGGCGCACGCCCCCGGCGCGTAGTACCTTCCCCCACAACAGCCGTGACTCTGGGGGGAGTTGTGCACATGCACGGCACGACGGACGGTTTCCACTACGGCGCCGTGACTCCGGTCGCGGCCTATCTGATGGCCTGTCTGGGCGGGGCACTGGGGCTGCGCTGCATCGTCAGGTCGCTGTACCACCACGGGCAGTCGTGGCGGCCGGGCTGGCTCGCACTGGGGGCGGCCTCGATCGGCTGCGGCATCTGGACGATGCACTTCATCGCGATGATCGGCTTCCACGTCCGGGAGACCACGATCCGCTACGACGTGGGGCTGACCCTGCTCAGTCTCGCGGTGGCGGTCCTGGTGGTCGGCATCGGCGTCTTCGCGGTCGGCTACCGGGGTGCGACCACGGGAACGCTCTGGGCGGCGGGTGTCGTCACCGGTCTGGGTGTGGCCGCCATGCACTACCTGGGCATGGCCGCGCTCCGCCTTGACGGAACGATTCACTACGACCGGGTGACGGTCGCCCTGTCCGTCCTGATCGCGATCGCGGCGGCGACGGCGGCGCTGTGGGCGGCCGTGTCGGTGCGGGGCTTCACGGCGAGTCTGGGCGCCAGCCTGGTGATGGGCCTGGCGGTGTCGGGCATGCACTACACCGCCATGGCGGCCGTGAGCGTCGATGTGCACGCGGCGTCCGCCACCTCGTGGTCGAGTGCGTCACCGACCTCGCTGCTGCTGCCCATGCTGCTCGGCCCGGTCGTGTTCCTGCTGCTGGCCGGGGTGGTGGTGATGTTCGACCCGCTGCTGGTCCTGGGCGAAGGGGACTGGAACCGCCGGGCACCCGAGAGGAAGGCCCCGCCGACGCCGTCGCCCCGGGCGGCGCGCTCACGCCCGCCGGGCCGGCGCGGCGGACGCACACCCCGAAGGCGCAACGGCCGCCGGGCACCGGGCGGCGTGAGCCGGTTGGGCAGTTCTCATCGCCCCGCGCCCGGTCCGCAGGACCCGTACGGTGCCCCCTCCAACCCCTACGAATGGTGACCAGTTCTGCCGGGAACGCCCGAACGCTGTCGACGCCCCCTCCGACCCGCATCAGAGGCTTCACTCGCTCGTCGTGAGGTCGGCCGAGCGCACACTGCACAGACCGCGAGTCCGGACATGAGCAGCTGAGGCAAAGAGCCGGGGACGACTCCGCGGACCGTGTCGGATGAGCCGCGGACCGTCTTCAGCCGCGGTTGCCGCAGCATGAACGGCGCTTCAGGCATCCGGGCCACAAGCGGCTTCCGGACCGGGAGCTGCTGTGCGGGATCCCGTGTGCGCCGCAGGCCGACGCCCAGTGGGGGCCACCTGCCGCAGGGCAGAAGCCGTGGCGCGCTTTCCGGTATCGGTCGCCGCCGCTGGAACCCCGCGCTCCTTCGAAGACCGGGGCGTCGAAACCCTCACCACTGCGAGGTCGCCGACGGTGCTGCCCGGAGTCGTGCGGGCGCCGCGCAAGCAGTCCGCGCGGACGGCGTGATCTTCGGCAGCACCGGAGTCTGGGGCCGAGGACGCCCCCGGCGTATGACACACACTCTCCGGGATCCGCTTCACACGCCTTTAACCCCAGGGACACGAGAGGGAATCGGGAGCCACTGAGCATGTTTTTGGATCCAATCCAGCGCAGATTTAATCCATTCTCAGGATCGGTGCCCAAGGAGGCCCCATGCCGGATCACACATCTGGATCGCCCTCGACCGCCGCCGCGACCCCGTCGTCGGTGCCGGCGACCGGGTCGCGGGACGTCTCGCGCCGGACGATGCTCCGGGGTGCCGGACTGCTCGGCGTGGGCGTGGGGTTCGGGCTGCCCGCCCTGCTCACCGCGTGCGGTGCCGCGGCCCAGGACGGAGGCGGCAGCGGGAAGGGCGGCACGCTCACCCTGGCCATCGACGCCACCAGCGCCGTCAACGACCCGGCCTTCTACACGTCCCTGGGCGACTGGATGGCCGTCGACTGCATCTGCCGCGGCCTGACCTTCATCTCCTTCGAGACCAACGAGCCCACACCGGACCTGGCGAAGACGTGGACCATATCCAATGACAAGCTCACCTACACCTTCACCCTGCGCGAAGGGGTGAAGTTCCACGACGGGACCACGCTGACCTCCGCCGACGTGCTCGCCAGCCTCGGCCGCCAGTTCGACCCGGACGACAAGACACTGCCCAAGGGCGCGACCCGGCCGCTGTCGAGCATGGGCGCCAACGTCGCCTCGCTCACCGCACCCGACGACATGACCGTGAAGATGGTCCTCAAGAAGCCGGACCGGACCGTGCTCGGCAAGCTCTCCGACATCGGCGGCCGGATCATCTCCAAGGCCGCGCTGGACAAGCACGGCGCCGACATCGGCAAGCACCTCGTGGGCACCGGGCCGTTCGCCTTCTCCACCGCCACCGCGGGGCAGTCCATCACGCTCGAGGCCTTCGACGGCTTCCGGCTGGGCAAGCCCCCCATCGACCGGCTGGTGCTGCGCCAGGTCCAGGACCCGTCCACCATCGTCAGCTCGCTGCTCAGCGGCGACGTGTCCGCGACCCAGTTCGCCCCGTACTCCGCCGTCTCGCAGCTGCGCAAGGACAGCGCGGTGAAGGTGTACGACACCCCGCAGAACGCCGACGCCATCATGATGATCGACGCCCGCCGGGTCCCCGAACTGAAGGTGCGCAAGGCCATCAACCTGGCCATCAACCGCAAGGCCATCCTCCAGCAGGCGTTCTACGGCGTCGGCGCCGAACCCAGGGGCTACGCGATCCCGCCGGCCCAGAGCGGCTACGACACCGCGCTCGCCGACCTCAGCACCCAGGACACCGCGCAGGCCAAGCGGCTCGTGGAGGAGGCCGGGGCGAAGGGGCGCACCATCCGGCTCATGGCCGCCAGCGACTCCTGGCACCCCAAGGCCGCCCAGATCATCGCCCAGAACCTCACCGACATCGGCCTCAAGGTGGCCACCACCTCGGTGGACCCGGCGACCTACTTCAGCCGGCTCCTGGACGGGGAGGACGACTACCACGACCTGATGATCTGGGAGCGCAACACCTACGTGCCCGACCCCGACGACATGGTCGGCGCGATGGCGAGCCCCACCAGCATCTACGGCTCCAAGCTCTCCGGCATGGACACCCTGAAGGGCGCCGCCTCCCTCGCCGACGACCTCTACACGGCCAAGAACCTCACCGACACCAAGAAGCGCACCGCCGCCTACACGAAGATCCAGCGCCGGTGGGCCGAGGAGTACATGGTCCTGTCGATGCTGGCCTGCTTCAGCAACCTGGTCGTCAGCGGCGCGGACGTGAAGGGCATGAACACCGACGCCCTGGCCAACCACCGCTGTTACATGGAGAAGGCCAGTGTCTGAGGCCGGCGCCTCGGTCGACGCCGTGGCGGCGGAGGCGGCGGCCCCCGCCGCCGCGGCCTCCCCGCCCCGGCCCGGAACAGCGCGACGGATTCTGGGCGCTCTGCGTCGGCGCAGGGTGGCCCGCTCCTGGCCCGCGCTGCTCGCCTGGCTGCTGCTCGCCGCGACGGTCCTGGTCGCCCTGCTCGGACCGCTGGTCGTGGCGGCGGACCCGCTGCGCCAGACCTCCTCGGCGCTGCTGGCCCCCGGAGCGCCGGGGCATCCGCTGGGCACCGACGACCTGGGCCGGGACGAGCTGGCCCGGCTGGTGCACGGCGCCCGCCCGCTGCTGCTGGTGTCCTTCGCGGCGACCGCCCTCGCGGCCGGGATCGGCACCCTGGTCGGACTGGTCGCCGGATATGCGGGCGGCGTGGTGGAGCAGGCACTGATGCGGCTGGTCGACCTGGCGCTGGCCTTCCCGTCGATCCTGCTGGTGATCCTCCTGGTGGCGGCCGCCGGACCGGGCACGGTCAGTCTGATCCTCGGCATCGGCAGCTCGCTGGCGCCGGGTCTCGCCCGGCTGGCCCGCACCCTGACCGCACGCGAGGCCGCCAAGGACTACGTCGTGGCCTGCCGGCTCGGCGGCACCGGGGCGCCCCGCATCCTGCTGCGCGAGGTACTCCCCAACATCGGCGGCCCGTTGCTCGCCCAGGTCGTCATGACGCTGTCGATCGCGGCCGGGTTCGCGGCCGGTCTCTCCTACCTCGGCCTGGGCATCCAGCCGCCGCAGCCGGACTGGGGCTACATGGTGCAGGCCGGGCAGGAGTTCCTGTACACCGCTCCCCGACTGGTGGTGCTGCCGGCCGCCCTCACCCTGCTGTTCGTCGTGGCGTGCAACTTCGTCGGCGACGACCTGCGGGACGCCCTCGACCCGAGGGGGACGGCATGAGCGCGGGCACCGGGGTGCTGACCCGGGTGCGCCTGCCCCGGCCGACGGGAGCGGCCTGGGTGTTCGTGCGGCGGCTCGCCGTGATCCCCGTCGTGCTGTTCGCGCTCGCCTCCCTGGTGTTCGTGGCGATACGGCTGCTGCCGGGCTCCCCGGCGACCTCGCTCGCGGCGGGCGGCGGCAACACCTCCTCCGCGCAGTTCGACGCCAACGAGGAACGCGTCACCAAGGCCCTCGGACTCGACCAGCCGCTGCTGACGCAGTACGGCCACTTCCTCGGCGACCTCGTCCATCTGCGCCTCGGCACCTCGTTCTACGGCTCCAACAGCGTCCTCGGCCTGCTCGGCGACGCGCTGCCCGCGACCGTGGAGCTCACCCTCGCGGCCATGACGGTCGCGGTGGTACTCGGCGTCGTCACCGGAGTCGTCGCGGCACTGCGCCGGGGCAGCTGGATCGACACCTCGACCCGGGCCGTGGCGACCGTCAGCTTCTCGCTGCCCTGGTTCGCGCTCGGCGTGCTGGCCATCGTGGTGTTCGGCGTGTGGCTGCGCTGGCTGCCGGTCCTCGGCCGGCTGCCCAGCACCCTCGACTACCGGCCCACCACCGGCTTCGTCCTGTTCGACGCGATCCTCCAGGACCGGCCCGAACTGGTGTGGCCGTGGTTCCAGCACCTGATCCTGCCCGCGGTGACCCTCGCGCTGTCGATGGCCGGTTTCATCACCCGGATCGTGCGCGCCTCCGTGCTGGAGGTGCTCGGCGACGACTTCGTGCGCACCGCCCGGATGAAGGGCCTCGGCGAGGGCGCGGTGGTGCGCCGGCACGTGCTGCGCAACGCCTGGCTGCCCATCGTCACCGTCCTGGGGCTCCAGTTCGGGTCCCTGCTGGGTGGTTCGGTGGTCACCGAGACCGTCTTCTCCTACCCGGGCGTCGGACGCCTCCTCGTGCAGGGGGTGCTGCAGCGCGACTACCCGGTCGTGCAGGGCGCGGCCCTCGCGATCGCCCTGCTGTTCACCCTCGTCAACCACGCGGTCGACCTGCTCTACACGGTCCTCGACCCGCGCCTACGCAAAGGATGATCCCGATGGACATCGTGCTGGTCCACGGCGCCGGCGGACGGCCCACCACCTGGTCGGCGGTCCAGCCGCTGCTCGCCGCCCACGGCCACCGGCTGGTCACGGTCACCAACCCGATGACCTCGCTCGCCGACGACATCGCCGAGACCACCGCCGCGCTCGCGGGCACCAGCGGCCCGGTGCTGCTCGCCGGGCACTCCTACGGCGGCGCGGTGATCACGAACGTGGGACGCGATCCGCGTGTCGCAGGGCTGGTCTACATAGCCGCGTTCGGGCCGGACGAGGGCGAGACCGTCAACGGGATCGTGGAGCGCTACCAACCCGCGGAGATCTCCAAGTACATGCGGCGCGGCCCGAACGGGGAGTGGAAGTCAGAGCCGAGCCCGGAGTTCTGGGCGGAGATCGGCCCGGACCTGTCGGACGAGCAGCGGGCGGTCGTCGAGGCGGAGGGACGCAAGGCCGACAACCTCGTCTTCACCCAGGCCACCGGGGCGCCGGCCTGGCGGTCGCTGCCCAGCTGGTACCTGGTCGCCGACGACGACCGCACCCTGCGCCCGGAGATCCAGAACTTCATGGCCGAGCGGATGAAGGCGACCGTCGAGCACGTGCCGGGCAGCCACTACACCACCCTGGTGTGGCCCGAGCGGGTCGCCGACCTGATCCACCGGGCGGCGCTGGCCGTGGGCGGTGCCGTATGACCGCGCCGGAGGGCGTACATCACGTGACTGCGCCGGAGGACGTGCATGACGTGACTGCATCGGAGGCCGCGCACGACACGACCGCGTCGGAAGGCGTGCACGACGCGCGCCCTCCGGAGGCGGTGCTCGAAGTGCGCGGTCTGAGTGTCGGGTTCGACGTGCCGGCGGGCCGGCTGCCCGCCGTGGACGGGGTGGACCTGACGCTGCGCAGGGGCGAGATCCTCGCGCTGGTCGGCGAGTCCGGGTCGGGCAAGTCGGCGCTGTCGATGAGCCTGGTCGGCCTCAACCGCGGCCCCCGCACCCACATCGCCGGATCCGTGTCGTTCCGGGGCCGGGAGCTGGTGGGGGCGTCCGAGCGGGAGCTGCGCCGGGTGCGCGGCAAGGACGTGGCGGTGGTCTTCCAGGACGCGCTGGCCGCGCTCAACCCGCTGCACCGGGCGGGTGCGCAGGTCGCGGAGACGATCCGGGCCCATGGCGACGTCCCGCGGGCCACGGCCGCGAGCCGTGCCGTCGAACTGCTCGGCGAGGTCGGTATCGCGGGCCCGGCGCGGGCCGCCCGCGCCTATCCGCACCAGCTCTCCGGCGGCATGCGCCAGCGCGTGATGATCGCGATGGGGCTGGCCAACGACCCGGCGGTGCTGATCGCCGACGAGCCGACCACCGCGCTGGACGTGACCATCCAGGCGCAGGTGCTGGCGCTGCTGAAGCGGGTGCAGCGCGAGCACGGCACGTCCGTGCTGCTGATCACCCACGACCTGGGGGTGGTCGCGGAGGTCGCGGACCGGGTGGCGGTGATGTACGCGGGCCGGATCGTGGAACAGGGCACCCGCGACGAGGTGCTGTTCGACCCTCAGCACCCGTACACGATGGGCCTGCTCGGCTCGGTGCCCCCGCTGCACGGGCCGGTGCCCGAGCGGCTGCCGGCCATCCCCGGCAGTCCGCCCGCAGGTGTCGCACGGCCGTCCGGCTGCGGCTTCCGGCCGCGTTGCGGGTTCGCCCAGGACGGCTGCGAGAGCCGCCCGGAGCTGCGGCGGCGCCACGGCGGCGCGGCCCACCTGGACGCCTGTGTGCTCCCCGCGGAGGCCCGGATGCGGGCTCGGGCGGCCCAGGCGGCGGGAGCCGCCGTATGAGCGAGGTCCTGATGAGCGCCCGCGGGCTGCGGGTCGACTACGCCGGCCGGGCCGGCGGCCGGGTGCGGGCGCTACGGGACGTCGACCTGGACATCGCCGAGGGCGAGACGCTGGGACTGGTCGGCGAGTCGGGGTGCGGCAAGTCCACGCTCGGGCGGGCGCTGCTGCGCGTGGTGGAACCGTCGGCGGGCCGGATCGACTTCCTCGGCACCGATCTGACCCGGCTGCGCGGGCGACGTCTGCGGCGGACCCGGGCCGAGCTCCAGATGGTGTTCCAGGACCCGTTCGGCTCGCTGAACCCGCGCCGCACGGTCGCCGACATCGTCGCCGAGCCGCTGCTCCGCTCCCGGGGCGCGAGCCGCGCCGAGGCGGAACGTACCGTGGCCGAACTCCTCGACCTGGTCGGTCTGGGGGCCGAGGCCGGCGGGCGCAAGCCGCACGAGTTCTCCGGCGGCCAGCGCCAGCGCATCGGCATCGCCCGGGCCCTGTCCTCGTCGCCGCGATTCGTGGTGGCCGACGAGGCGGTCTCCGCGCTGGACGTGTCCATCCAGGCCCAGGTGCTGAACCTGCTGTCGGACCTGGTGCGCGACCGGGGTCTGACGATGCTGTTCATCTCCCACGACCTCGGTGTGGTGCGGCACATCGCCGACCGGGTCGCCGTGATGTACCTCGGCGAGATCATCGAGACCGCTCCCCGGGACGACTTCTTCTCCGGCCCCGCCCATCCGTACAGCAGCGCGCTGCTGGCCAGCGTGCCGGAGCTGCGGCCCGGCCCGCCCGTCGAACGGCAGCCCCTGGAGGGCGAGCTGCCCGACCCCGCGGACCCGCCGGAGGGGTGCCTGTTCCGGACCCGCTGCCCGTTCGCCACCGACCTCTGCCGCACCCGGCACCCGGAACTGCGCGAGATATCGCCGGGCCGCCGCGTGCGCTGCCATCTCCCCCTCGGCCCCGTGCCCGTGAGTGAGGACCCGCAATGATCATCGACGCCTACAACACCACCCAGGACGTGCGCGGCCGTTCCGACTACCTGACCGGCGCGCGCAAGGGCGAGGCGCCGCCGCCCTACAAGCCCTTCGAGCCGCGCCGCATCCTCGACCGGATGGACGCCGCCGGGGTGGACATGGCGATGGTGTGCTCGCTCGCGCAGCGCATCGAGAACGACTTCATCGCCTCGCTGGTGGCCGCGTACCCCGACCGGTTCTTCGGCTTCGGCCAGGTGCTGCCGCAGGCGGACGACACGATCGAGGAGATCGACCGGATCGCCGATGCCGGACTGGTGGGGCTGAAGCTGCATCCGAGCCTGCACGGCTACCACGTGGCCGACCACGGGCTGCTCGACCCGGTGTTCGAGGCCTGTGCAAGGCGCGGGCTGATGGTGCTGGTCAACGCCCTCGACGACGCCTTCTGCGCGCCGCTGGCCATCGAGGAGATCGCCCGGGACCACCCCGGGGTGCCGACGATCATCGCGCACATGGGCGCGGTGTGGAACGTGCCGGAGGCGATCATCGTGGCCGAACGGCAGCCGCACGTCTATCTGGAGACGTCCGCGACGCTGATGAGTGACGTGAAGCGGGCCTACACGCGGCTCGGCCCCCGGCAGATCCTGATGGGCAGCGAGTGGCCCGGCTCGGACTTCGACCTGGAGCGCATGAAGATCACCAAGGCGGTCGAGGACGAGAAGGACCGGGCGCTGATCGAGGGCGGCAACATGGCCCGCCTGCTGGGGCTCGGCGAATGACCGCCGCGCCCGTGGCCGTCCCGCCGGAGATGAGCGAGCAGGACGCCGAACTCCTCTCCGTGGCCCAGGCGTTGCTGGACCGGGTGTGGCAGGCGGACCGGCACGAGGTGGCCACCGCCCTGCGCACCGCGGACGGCCGGATCCACACCGGCGTCCATGTCGAGGGCTCCTGCCGGCGCAGTTCGATCTGCGCGGAGGGCGTCGCCCTCGGCACCGCGCGCGGCGCGCTCGCGCCCGGTGCGCCGCTGGCGGTGACCTCGGTGGTGTCGGTGCAGATCAAGCCCGCCGGACGGTTCCGGATCATCGCGCCGTGCGGGGTGTGCCGCGAACTCATCAGCGACTACTGCCCGGACGCCGTCGTGTGGATCACCACGGTCGACGGCGACCGTCCCGTCCCGGCCCGCGCCCTGGACCTGCTGCCGGAGAAGAGCCGGCGCCGCTGGTGACCCCGAACGACAGCACCGCACCGCCGAGGAGACGACACCCCCGTACTCCCGCGTACCCCCGAGGAAAGGAGAGACATGCCGTCCGTCATCACAGGACCCAACGGCCTGCGCGTCCCCACCGGCCTTGACGTGCCCGCACTCGCCGCGCAACTCGGCGGCAGCGGAGCGCCGTTGCCGTGGGAGGAGCTGACCTGGCAGGAGGCCGGGACCACGGTCGCCGGAAGCGACGCGGTGATCATCCCGGTGGGCGCCACCGAACAGCACGGCCCCCATCTGCCGCTGGCCGTGGACACCCGGATCTGCGAGGCGGTCGCCCTGGGCGTGTCCGCGCTGACGGGCGTACCGGTGCTGCCGCCGCTGGCCTTCGGCGTGTCCGCCTCGCACGGCGGCTTCGCCGGGACGGTGGCGCTACGCCCCGAGACGCTGATCGCCGTCGTGGAGGACGTGATCGACTCCCTGTACGCCAGCGGGGTACGGCAGTTCGTCCTGCTCAACGGGCACATCTGGAACAACGGCGCGCTCGACGTGTCCGCCGAGAAACTGAGGGTGCGTCACCGGGACGCCCGGGTACGGGCGTTGGGGTACGTGACGATGTACCCGGGGCCCGAGGTCGACGGCCATGTCACGTACGGGCGGGCGCTGATGCACGCCAACTACTTCGAGACCTCGGTGATGCTGCACCTGGCGCCCGGGCTGGTGCGGATGGAGCGGGCCACCTCGCACGTCGACGTCGACTCCTTCTGGGACTACCGCATGGACCAGGTCAGCGAGACCGGTGTGTGGGGCAGGGACGTCACCGAGGCGAACGCGGCCCACGGGCGGGCGGAGTTCGACCGCTGTGTGCTCACCACCGCCCGCGCGGTCTCGGCGGCCGTGCACGAGCCCTGGCCCAGCGCGGCGCACCGGCCCGGCGATCCCGCCCCAGCCGTCCCGCCTCAGCCATCCGGCCTGAGCCATCCGGCCTGAGCCGCCCGGCCGGAGACCCGCGCCGCCGTTCCACGAACGACAAGGAGAACCCCCTTGGACCCCAGCATCACCCTGCCCAGGCTGCCCGAGTGCGAGCCCATGCTCATCGGCGGCGCCTGGACCACGGGCGCCTCGGCCCGGCGCATCCCGGTCCTCGACCCGGCCACCCGCGAGCCGCTGACCACGATCGCCCAGGCGGACGCCACGGACGTGGCCGCGGCGGTGGCCGCCGCCTCGGCCGCCCACCGCGACGGCCGCTGGCGCGCGCTGCCGCCCCGGGACCGGCGGGACGTCCTGCTGCGGCTCGCGGACCTGGTGGAGCGGGACGCCGAGGCACTGGCGGTCCTGGACACCCTGGACAACGGCAAGGCGATCGAGCGGGCCCGCGGTGACGTGGAGCTGGGCCTCCAGGCGATCCGGCACTTCGCGGGCACCCCGGCCCGGCTGACCGGCACGGTGCATCCCGCCGGGCCCGGCCGGCATGTGTACAGCGTCCGGGAGCCGGTGGGCGTGGTGGCCGCCGTGCTGCCCTGGAACTTCCCCTTCATGATCGCGGCCTGGAAACTCGCCCCGGCCCTGGCGGCCGGCTGCACGGTGGTCGTCAAGCCCGCCGAGCAGACCCCGCTGACCGCGTTGCGGCTGGCCGCGCTGTGCCTGGAGGCCGGTGTGCCGGAGGGCGTGGTCAACGTGGTGACGGGCGACGGACGCACCGGGGCGGAGCTGGTCGCGCATCCCGGTGTGGCCAAGGTGTCGTTCACCGGGTCCACCGACGTCGGGCGGCTGATCATGGCCGCGGCGGCGCCGTCCGTGAAGCGGCTCACGCTCGAACTGGGCGGCAAGTCCGCCAACATGGTGTTCGCCGACGCCGACCTGGACGCCGCCGTACCGGCCGCCGTACGGGCCGTGTTCGGGCACTCCGGACAGATGTGCACGGCGGGCAGCCGGCTGCTCGTGCAGCGCACGGTGATCGACGAGTTCCTGGACCGGATGCTGCCGGCCGTCGAGGCGCTGCGGATCGGCCCCGGTCTCTCGGGCGGGATCAACATCGGACCGCTCGTCTCCCAGGAGCAGTTCGACCGGGTCACGGGCTACCTGGACCTCGGCCGCGCCGAGGGCGCCAAGGCCGTCACGGGCGGGGAACCCCTGCCGGGACCCGGCTGGTTCGTGCGGCCCACGGTGTTCACCGACGTCACGCCGGACATGCGGATCGCCCGGGAGGAGATCTTCGGACCGGTCGCCGCGGTGCTGCCCTTCGACACCGAGGAGGAGGCCATCGCGCTCGCCAACGACAGCGACTACGGCCTCGCGGCCGGCGTGTGGACCACCGACCTCGGCCGCGCGCACCGCGCCGCGGCAGCGCTGCAGGCGGGCACCGTATGGGTGAACACCTACAACGAGTTCGACCCCGCCGTGGCGTTCGGCGGCAGCAAGCAGTCCGGTCTGGGCAGGGATCTCGGCGACGCGGCGGTCGACGGATTCACCGAGCCCAAGAGCATCACGATGGCGCTGTGAGCGCCCCCGTGACGGCGGTGCCGCCGGCCCCCGCCGGTTTCGACCTGGCCGCCGAGCGGGCCCGCACCCCGGGCTGCGCGACCGGTCACCACTTCAACGCGGCCGGTGCCGCGCTGCTCGCCTCGGACACGGTCGAGGCGGTCATCGCCCAGCTGCGCGCCGAGAGTCTGCACGGCGGCTACGAGGCGGCCAAGCTCGCCGCCGACGACCTGGCCGCCGTCTACACCCGTACCGCCGCCCTGCTCGGTGTCGACGCGGACGAGATCGCCCTGGTCGAGAGCGCCACCGCCGGCTGGCAGCGCATCGTGTCGGCGCTGCGGCTGCGGCCCGGGGACCGGGTGCTCGCCGCCCGCTCCAGCTACGTGAGCAGCGCCCTGCACCTGCTGGCCGCCGAGCGCGACACGGGAGTACGGGTGGAGGTGCTGCCCAACGGGCCTGACGGCGCGACCGATCTGGAGGCCCTGGAGCGGGCGCTGCGCACCGGTCCCGCCGCGCTGGTGACCGCGGCGCACGTGCCGACCTCGTCGGGGCTGGTCGAACCGGCCGCCGGCATCGGCGCGCTGACCGCCGCGCACGGCGTGCCGTTCCTGCTCGACGCCACCCAGTCGCTGGGCCAGCTGCCCGTCGACATGACCGCTCTCGGCTGCGATCTGCTGATCGGCACCGGCCGCAAGTTCCTGCGCGGTCCGCGCGGCACAGGTCTGCTGGCCGTGCGCCGGCCGCTCCTCGAACGGCTCGCCCCGCAGGCACCGGATGTGCGCGGGGCCCGCTGGACGGCCGAGCGCAGCTGGGAACTGGCCCCCGACGCACGGCGGTTCGAACTGTGGGAGGCCGCGCACGCACTGCGGCTCGGCCTCGGCTCGGCACTGGCCGACCTGCACGCGCTCGGCACCGCGACCGTCTTCGGCCGACTGGCCGCCCTCGCCGCGCGGCTGCGCGAGCGGCTCGGCGCGGTCCCCGGCGTACGGCTCGCCGACCCGCCGGCGGCGGGCGGGGCGATCGTCACCTTCGTGGTGGAGGGGCTCGACGCGAGCGAGGTCCAGCGGCGGCTGGCGCTGCGGCGGGTGTACCTGATCGCCGTGCCGGCCGACCACGGCCGCTGGGACATGGAGCCGCGCGGACTGGCCAAGGTGGTACGGGCGTCGGTGCACGTGTACACCGACGACGGCGACCTGGACGCCCTGGTGGAGGCGGTCGCGGAGATCGCGGCGGACGCGCAGGGCACGGGTCGTGGGGCGGAGTCACCGGCACCTGCTGCCACGGCGGCCACGTCCCGGCCCCCGGCCCGTCTCCCGCGCACACGTGCCGCCCGCACGTCCACGAGCACCCGGCGCGACGCCGTGGTCGTGGGGCTCGGCGTGCACGGCGGCGCGGTGCTGCGGCAGCTGGCCGAGCGGGGACTGGACGTGCTCGGGATCGAGCGGTTCACGGCGGGTCACGACCGGGGCTCCTCGCACGGTGCCACCCGGATGATCCGCCGGGCCTATCCGCACCCCGACTGGGACGGCCTGGTCGACACCGCCTACCGGGCCTGGGCCGAGCTGGAACAGGCCGCGGGGACCCGTCTGGTGGACGTCACCGGCGGGCTGTACGCGGCGCCCGCGGAGCGGCCCGATCCGCTGCGTGGTCCGGGCTGCCGTGCGGTGGACCGCGCGGAGGCGGCCCGGATCTTCCCGGGGCTGCGGCTGCCCGCGGGGTTCACCGCGGTCCACGACCCGGCCGCCGGGATCATCGACGCCCGCGCGACCCTGCGCGCCCAGCTCGCCCTCGCGGAACGGGCCGGAGCCACGATCGCCGACCGCACGCGGGTCACGGCATGGCATCCGGACGGCGACGGGGTCGTCGTCCGCACGGCGGACGGGGAGGTGCGGGCCCGCCGGCTGGTGCTGTGCGCCGGGCCGTGGACACCGAACCTGGTGCCGTCGCTGACCGCGCACCTGACGGTCACCCGGATCGTGAACGCGTACTTCGCCGCGGATCCGGCGGGGCCGCTCGGGCCCGGCGGGCTGGGCAGCTTCTCGGTCGAACTCCCGGAAGGACTGCTCTACGGCTTTCCGGCCGCCGACGGCCGGGGGCTGAAGGCCGGTCTCGACTCGGGTCCCGCGTGGGATCCCGAGGCGGCCAGACCCGCCGCGACCGACGCCGAACTCGCCCTGCTGGCAAGGGCGGTGAAGCGGGTGCTGCCCGGTGCGGGCCCGGTCACGGAGAGCCTGACGTGTCTGTACACGATGACACCGGACCGACGGTTCCTGGTCGGCGAGGTGCCCGGGGTGCCGCAGGCGCTGCTGGTCTCGGCCTGTTCGGGACACGGATTCAAGTTCGGTCCGGCGATCGGGGCCGCCCTGGCCGACCTGGTGTGCGAACTCCCGCGCCCGGACCTGGACTTCCTCTCCCCCGCGCGGCTGGTTCCCGGCGGTGTCCGGTGACGGCGGTCACCGGGACGGCCGGGGACGGGCTGGTCGGGGCGACCGTCGGCGGGTCAGCCGTGGAACACGGTCTGGGAACGTCGCTCGTACCAGGCGGTCAGGTGTTCGCCGGCGCTGATGACGTGCTCGCGCATGGCCTCCTGCGCCCGGTCCTCGTCCCGGTCGGTCAACGCCGCCACGACGGCGTCGTGCTGACGGACGTTCAGCTGGCGATGGCGTTCGTCGCCGGCCAGGGCGAGCGAGGACACGTTGCGCGGGAAGCTCTCGTTGATCCGGTCGATCATCCGGCTCAGCCAGGGGTTGTCCGCCGCCTGGCAGACCACGGTGTGGAAGCAGTCGTTGGCCTGGGTGGTGTCCGGGGTGCCCGCGGCGCCGGCGCCCGCCGCCGCGCGCAGCACGTCGTTGTGGCGGCGCAGTTCGGCGAGCTGGCTGTCGGTGATGCGGGCGGCCGCGCGCCGGGCGGCCAGTGCCTCCAGCTCCGCGCGCACCTCGTAGGCCTGCCGCACCTCCCACGGCGCCGGCACCCGCACCACCGCGCCGCGGTGCGGCTGCATCTCGATCAGCCCGCCGTTCTGCAGCTGGCGCAGCGCCTCGCGCACCGGGGTGCGGCTGACCCCGAACTCGGCCGCCAGCGCCGCCTGGCGCAGCGGTTTCCCGATCGGGAGCTCCCCGTCCATGATCCGCGCGCGGATACGGGCAGCGATGTCGTCGACGAGGGCGCCTTCGTCGGTCTGGGGCGTCATCGGAGTGGGTCTCACCCTTCTCGGGGGCTGACGGGAGCCGCGCGGTGGTGGAGCAGTCTGTCACGCCGCCGCCGTCCACTGTTCATCGACATTGGATCCATTTACAGACTATCCGCATCCAATAGGAGCGTGTCATGCACCTCGATGTGACCAAGGCCATCGACGTCTCCGTGCCGATCCACCCCGGCATGCTGCACTGGGGCCGGCGGCCCGAGATGGAGGTCGTCGAGTCGCGGACGGCGGGCGATCCGTCCAACGTCAGCCGCTGGCGCATCGGCGCCCACACCGGCACGCACATCGACGCCCCGGCCCATTTCATCGACGGCGGCAGGACCGTGGACCAGCTGGACCTGTCGGCCCTCAACGGGGCGGCCCGGGTGCTGGACCTCACCCATGTCAAGGAGCAGATCACCGCCGCCGACCTCGACGCGGCGGGGCTCGGCACCGAGGAACGGGTGCTGCTGCGCACCAGCAACTCGGCGGGGGTGCTGCGCAGTCCGTGGAAGGCCCGGCAGTGGGTCGGCCTGGCCCCGGACGGCGCCGAACGGCTGATCGAGGCGGGGGTGCGCACGGCGGGCATCGACTACCTCAGCATCGAGGCGGTCGCCTACACCACGCACTGGGAGACGCACCAACTGCTGTGCGGCGCCGACGTGTTGATCCTGGAAGTCGTCGACCTGCTGCACGCCCCCGCCGGGGTCTACGACATGCTGTCGCTGCCCGTGCCCCTCCAGGGCGCCGAGGCGGCCCCGTCGCGCACCCTGCTGCTGCCCCGGGACTCCGCGTGACCCCGGCCGGCGCGCTGGCCCTGGCCGCCCCGCACCCCGCGGCGCTCGCCGCGGCCCGGCGGGCGGCCACGCGCGGCGGCAACGCGGTGGACGCGGCGCTGGCCGCGGCGGCCGCGCTGACCGTCGTCTACCCGCACCAGTGCTCCCTCGGCGGCGACCTGATCGCCCTGGTGCACGCCCCGGACGGCACCGTGCGGGCGCTGCTGTCCGTCGGGGCGGCCGCGGCGGGCACCGACGTCGAGGCGCTGCGCGCGGCGGACTCCAGGATGCCGGCCCAGGGTCCGGGGACGGTCACCGTGCCGGGCGCGGTGGCGGGCTGGGCGGCGCTCGCCGAGGCGTACGGCACGCCGGGCGCGCTCGCCGCCGCACTGCGGGACGCCGCCGCTCTGGCGCGGGCGGGGGCGACGGTCTCGGCCGGGCTGGCGCGCGCGGTACGGGACAACGAGGCGCGGATCAAGGCCGATCCGGGCCTGACCGCGCTGCTGACCGGCCCGGACGGACGGCCGGTGGCGGAGGGCGACCCGCTCCCCCAGCCCCGGCTGGCGACGGTGCTCGACGAACTCGCCGACGACCCCTGGTCGTTCTACCGGGGCAGCGTCGCCGAGACACTGGCCGCCGGACTGCGCGACCTCGGGAGCCCGCTCACCACGGCCGATCTGGCGGCGCACCGGGCCGAGTTCGCGGAGCCGGTGAGCATCGCGCAGGTGGGCGCGGAACCGGTGAGCGCCGAGGCGGTGGATGTCGAGCCGTTGGGCGCCGAGGCCACGGACGTCAAGACTGTGAGCGTCGAGGCGATGAGCGTCGAGGCAGTGGGCGCCGCGCCGGAGGACGCCGAAGCCCTGGACGCCGAGCCGATGGGCGTCCGCTGGTGGGCCGCGCCACCGCCCAGTCAGGGCGTCGTGCTCCCCGCCCTGCTGTCCGCGGCGGCCGGTGCCCCCGGCCGCTCCGCGGCGGAGCGGACCCGGCTGCTGGCCGCCCGCTGCCAGGATGCCTCGGCCGCCCGGGACCGGCTGCTCGGCGATCCGCGCGGGCAGCGGCTCGACCTCGACGGGCTGCTCGATCCGGCGCCGCTGGCCGGCACGCTCCCGCCACGGCCGCCGTTCCGGCCGTCCGGTGACACGGTCGCGGTGACGGCCGTGGACTCCTCCGGGCTCGCGGTCTCGCTCATCCAGAGCGTCTACCAGACCTTCGGCTCCGGACTCTGCGACCCGGGCACCGGGATCGTGCTGCACAACCGGGGTTCGGCGTTCAGTCTGCTCCCCGGGCATCCCGGCCTGCTGCGCCCGGGCGCGCGCCCGCCGCACACGCTGTGTCCGGTGATCGGCCGCTCCCCCGCGCTGCTGCTGGCAGCCGGCTGCCAGGGCGGCCGGGCCCAGCCGCAGATCCTCGCCCAGACCCTGCCCGGGCTGGCCGACCCGGACGCCGACCCGGCGGCCGTACTGGCGGACCCGCGCTGGGTGATCGGTGCCCGGGACATCGGCTTCGAGGAGCAGACGCTGCTCGCCGAGCCCGGCTCGGTTCCGGCGGCAACGCCCGCCGTGTCACCGGGACTTCCCGTGGTCTCCGCACCGGGTCCGAGCGATCTGGCCGGCCACGTCCAGGTGGCCCGGCTCACCCGTGACGGCCGCCTGGACGCCGCCTCCGACCCCCGAGCCGACGGCGGCACGGTCCAGCCGGAGACCGACGCCCCCGGCACCACCCGCACCACCCCGGAAGGAACCCCCGCATGAGCACCCTCGCGCCCCGTCCCGCGTCCGCCGCCGCACCCCACCCGCTGGATCCCCTGACCGCCGCCGAACTGGCCGTCGCCGTCAAGGTGCTGGAGGACGACCCCCGGGTCACCGAGGACACCCGGTTCTGGGGCGTCGCCCTGGACGAGCACCACGCGCGCACCGCCCGGCCCGGTGACGCCCGGCGGGCCCGCGCGGTGGTGATCTGCCCCTCGGCGCACGTCGGCTACGAAGTCGACCTGGAACTCGGCGAGAAGCCGCAGTCCATGGCCTGGCGTGAACTGGACGTGCGCAGCCCCGGCTGTTCGTCGGAGGAGGCCCGGCAGGCCGCCGCCGCGTGCCGGGCGGACCCGCGGTTCCGGGACGCGCTCGCGCTGCGCGGGATCCACGACGTGTCGCTGGTGATGGTCGACCCGGAGTCGATCGGCGGCTTCGAGCCGCCCGAGTACCCGGGCCGCAGGCTGACCTGGGGCAGTGTGTGGCACCGCGAGTCGGAGGACGACAACGGCTACGCGCGGCCCGTGCAGGGTGTGGTGCCGGTCATCGACATGGAGTCGATGGAGGTGCTGTACATCGAGGACCACGGGGTGGTGCCGCTGTCGGAGGAGTCCGGGGTGTTCGCCGCCGGGACCGTGCCCGAGCGGGCGGGTCTGAAGCCGCTGGAGGTGGTCCAGCCCGAGGGGCCGGGCTTCACCGTGACCGGGCAGCGGGTGGACTGGCAGGGCTGGTCGGTGCGGGTCGGTTTCAGCCACCGCGAGGGCCTGGTGCTGCACGACCTGAGCTTCGACGCGGGCGGCAGGGGGCCGCGCCGGGTGATCCGCCGGGCCTCGGTCAACGAGATGTACGTGCCGTACTTCGACACCGCTTCCACCCAGTACCGCAAGAACTTCTTCGACTGGGGCGAGTACGGCGCCGGGCCGCTCACCAACTCCCTCGCCCTGGGCTGCGACTGCCTCGGCGTCATCCACTACTTCGACGCGGCGGTCCTCGGCGGCGACGGCGTGCCCCGGGTCATCCCGAACGCGGTGTGCATGCACGAGGAGGACGACGGGATCCTCTGGAAGCACCACGACGGACGCACCGGCCGCACGGAGGTGCGCCGCTCCCGCCGCCTGATCATCTCGGCGTTCGCCACGGTCGCCAACTACGACTACGGCTTCTACTGGTCCCTGTACCAGGACGGCTCGGTCATGCTGGAGATCAAGATGACCGGCATCCTCTCCGCGACCGGTGTCACGGAGGACGAGGAGACGCCGTACGCCCGGCGGGTCGCCCCGAACGTGGCGGTCACCAACCACCAGCACTTCTTCGCCGTACGGCTGGACATGGCGGTGGACGGGACGGCGAACCGGCTGGTCGAGGTGACGGCCGAGCACGAGAGCGACCCGGCGCTCGACCCGTACGGGAACGCGGCGCGGACGGTCCTGCGCCCTGTCCTCAGCGAAGCCGAGGGCGGGCGGTCCACGGACGCCTCCCGGGCCCTGCACTGGCGGGTGGAGAGCACCGAGGCGCGCAACCGGATGGGCGAGCCGACCGCGTACCGGGTGCACGTGGAGAACACGGCGGTGCTGCCGGTGCGTCCGGACAGCGTGTGCGCGCGGCGGGCGCCGTTCGTGGCGAAGCAGCTGTGGGCGACGGAGTACGACCCGGCGCGGCGGTTCGTGGCCGGCGAGTACCCCAACCAGGCCGAGCCCGGCGCGGACGGGGTGCACCGCTGGCAGGAGGAGGACCGTTCGCTGGACGGCACGGATCTGGTGCTGTGGGCGACGGTCGGCTCGCACCACTTCCCGCGTCCCGAGGAGTGGCCGGTGATGCCGGTGGCCCGGGCGCGGCTGCGCCTCGAACCGGACGGCTTCTTCGACCGCAACCCCGCCCTGGACGTCCCGGCGCCGGTCTCCTGCCACCCGCCGGCCACCACGGCGGACGCGGGCGGTGGCCACTGCTGCGCCGGATGACCACCGCCGACGGCCCGTCCACAGCACACCACCGCCCCACCTCGTCCCCGGCCCCGGCCGCGGTACACCAGTCGCTCACTGCGCTCGCGGTCCTCGCCGTGACGGCCGCCGCCCTGCTCACCGCCCGTGCCTCCTCGGGAGACGACGGGCACGCGGGACACCCGGCAGCGGTGGGCACCGGGTACGGCTCGGTGGACCCGACGGCCGCCGTCGGCCTCGTGGGTGCGGTGCTCGCGGTCACGCTGGCCATGTCGTGGCCCGCGCTCCGGACCGTCCTAGTGCCCGGGGCGCGGCGGCTCACCGGGCGGTGTGTCCTCACCGCCATGGCGGCCGCGGTCGTGCTCGCCCTCCCGTTGCTGCTGGTGCGGGCGCCGGGCGGGGTGGACGCGCACGTGTGGGCGATGGTCCGGTTCGAGTCGCTGGCGGTGCTGGGGCCGGGGCTGCTGGCGTACGCCGTCGGAGCGACTGGGCCGCCGTCCTCGCGGGAGCGCGGCGGGGCCCGGCCGGGCGCGGTGGTCTGGACGGTGTCGGCGTACGCCTGGCATCTGCCGCCGCTGCACGGGCTCGACGGGCCGGGGACCGAACTCGCCCGGTCGTTCTGCTGGGTGGCGGCGGGTGTGCTGCTCTGCCGTCACCCGGTGGTCCCGCGCGGCCCGTTCCTCGCCGCGCACCTGGCCGTCCTGCCGCTGGCCGTGGTGATGGCGGCCACCGGACGGGGCGCGGCGGGCCTGGTGATGGCGGCAGCCGACGCGGCCATGGCGGTGTGCGTGCTCAACGCAGGCCGCCGGAAAGGCTGTTACGCCCGCGTAAATATTGGATCCAATTATTGGCTCTCTGGATCCTTGCATCGCTACGGTCTCCGTGACCGGGACAGAAAGGCGTCAGATGCGCGAGGAAGAGAACGTACGGCTCACCAGGACCGGTCCGGGCACGCCCGCCGGGACCTGGATGCGCCGCTACTGGCAGCCCGTCGCCCTGAGCGAGGAACTCGACGGCGTACGGCCCCTGGTGGCCCCGAAGGTGCTGGGGCAGGACCTCGTCCTGTTCCGGGACGGGGACGGTGAACTCGGTCTGGTCGACCGGGGCTGTCCGCACCGCGGCGCCGATCTGGCGCTGGGCCGGCTGGAGGACGGCGGGCTGCGCTGCTGCTTCCACGGCTGGCTCTTCGGCCGGGACGGCGCCTGCCTGGACACCCCGGCCGAACCGGCCGGCGGCGGCCTCGCCTCCCGGGTCCGGCTGGGCAGTTACCCGGTGCGCGAGATCAACGGCGTGATCTGGGGCTACCTCGGCCCCGGCGAGCCGCCCGAACTGCCCGCGCTGGACTGCTTCGAGGCCCCCGCCGGGCACACGTTCGCCTGGAAGGGCCTGCTGGAGTGCAACTGGCTCCAGGCGCTGGAGGTCGGCATCGACCCCGCGCACGCCTCCTACCTGCACCGCTTCTTCCAGGACGAGGACCCCTGCGACAGCTACGGCAAGCAGTTCCGGGCCGCCTCCCAGGGCACCGACCTGCCGATGACGAAGATCCTGCGGGAGTACGGCCGTCCCGACATCGACGCCGTCCGGACCCCCTACGGCATCCGGATCACGGCGCTGCGCACGCTCGACGGCACCGACACCGAGGGCCGCCCGATGGACGGCAGCCGCACCCATGTCCGGGTCACCCACCAGGTCTTCCCGCACGGCTTCCACATCCCGCTGGACGCCGAGACCGCGATCACCCAGTGGCATGTGCCGATCGACGACACCTCCTGTTACTGGTACGCCCAGTTCACCAGCGTCGGCGGCCCGGTCGACCGGGCGGAGATGCGCCGGCAGCGGGTCGACGCGGTCACCCTGCCCGACTACCGCCCGCGCTTCGGCCGTTCCAACGGCTACGGCTACGACCCCGCCGAGCAGCTGACCACGACGTACACCGGGCTCGGCACCGACATCAACGTGCACGACCAGTGGGCGGTGGAGGGCCAGGGCGCGATCCAGGACCGCACCCGCGAGCACCTGGGCCGCTCCGACAAGGCGATCGTGATGTACCGGCGGATGCTGGGCGAGGCGATATCCGCCGTCGAGCGCGGCGAGGACCCGCCGCTGGTGCTGCCGGCGGCGCGCGCGGCCGAGCTGCGCGGTCCGGTCACGCTCGACGGGATCGGGCCCACCGAGGGCTGGGCCGAGCACTGGGCCGCCGTGACCGCGAAGCAGCGGGCGGACAGCGGCTGGGCGCAAGCGGCCGGAACGGGCGGCTGACCGCGGTGGACTTCGTCGAACGTCACGCGGGGTGGACGGCCGAGCAGTCGGCCGCCGCCGTGGAGATCCGCGCCCGCGCCGAGCGCGGCGGGCTGAAGGTGGTGCGGCTCGTCTTCGCCGACCAGCACGGGCTGCTGCGCGGCAAGACCGTCACCGCCTCCGAGGTGCCCGCCATCCTGCGCGAGGGCACCGGTATCGCCTCGTCCCTGCTGGCCAAGGACACCTCGGGCCGTACCGTGTTCCCGCTGTTCACCCGGGAGACTCCGCTCGGGCTGCCCGAACTGCGCGGCGCGGCCGACATGGTGATGGTGCCCGACCCGCTCACCTTCCGGATGCTGCCGTGGTCGCCGGGCACCGGCTGGCTGCTGTGCGACCTGCGGTTCACCTCCGGCGCCCCGGTCCCGCTGTGCACGCGCGGGCTGCTGCGCTCGGTGCTGGGGCAGGCGGACGGGCTCACCTACCGCACGGGCCTGGAGGTGGAGTTCCATCTGTTCCGGCTGGACGACCCGAGGCTGGGCGCGGCCGACCTGGGCCAGCCGGGCGCGGCACCCGAGGTGGGCATGCTCAACCACGGCTACCAGTACCTGAGCGAGCTGCGCTACGACGAACTCGACCCGATGCTCGATCTGTTGCGCGGCACGCTGGAGGAGCTGGGGCTGCCGTTGCGCACCCTGGAGGTCGAGTTCGGGCCGAGCCAGGTCGAGCTGACCCTGCGGCCCGCCGACGGACTGGGCACGGCGGACGCGATGGTGCTGCTGCGCAGCGCCGTCAAGCAGGTCGCCGCCCGGCACGGCCACCACGCGACCTTCATGTGCCGGCCCCATCTGCCCGGGGTGTTCTCCAGCGGCTGGCATCTGCACCAGAGCATGGTGCGCGGCGACGCGGGCGTCTTCGCCCCGGAGCCCGGTGCCGGTAGCAGTAGCGGCAGCGGGCCGGGGCTGTCGCCGTACGGCACGGCCTTCCTGGGCGGACTGCTGCGCCACGCGCGGGCCACCAGCGCGCTGTCGACGCCCACCCTCAACGGGTTCAAGCGGTTCCGGTCGCTGTCGCTGGCGCCCGACCGCGCGGTGTGGGGGCGGGACAACCGGGGTGCGATGGTGCGGGTCCTGGGCGACGGCCCGTCGTCCACGCGGCTGGAGAACCGCATCGGGGAACCGGCCGCCAACCCCTACCTCTACCTCGCCTCCCAGCTCGCGGCCGGTCTGGACGGAGTGGCGCGCGGCCTGGACCCGGGTCCGGCCGCCGACGAGCCGTACGCGTCCCGGGCGGAGCCGCTGCCGCGGTCCCTCGGCGAGGCGCTCGACGCGCTGGTGGCCGACCGGGAGCTGACCGACCGCCTGGGCAAGGACTTCGTGGCCTACTACACGAGCGTCAAGCGGGCCGAGATCGCCCGCTTCGACCAGGAGGTCACCGACTGGGAACAACGGGAGTACTTCCGTGTCTTCTGACCCGCCCGCACCGGCCTTCGCGCGCCTTCTGGTCCGCCAGGCCCGCTGGATCGCCGAGGACGTCGTCGAGCTGCGGCTGGCCCGGCGGGACGGCCTGCCGCTGCCCCCGTGGGAGCCCGGCGCCCATGTGGAACTGACCCTGCCGTCCGGTCTGCGCCGCGCCTACTCGCTGTGCGGGGATCCACGGGAGCGCACCGCCTGGACGGTCGCGGTGCAGCGCGCGCCGGACAGCCGGGGCGGTTCCCTGGAACTCCACGAAACGGTGCTCGTCGGCCGGGAGTTGACGGTCGACGGCCCGGTCAACCGCTTCCCGCTGCTCCCGGCCCCCGGGTACCTCCTGCTGGCCGGTGGCATCGGCGTCACCCCGCTGCTGCCCATGGCCCGCGCGCTGGCCGCCGGCGGTCTGCCGTGGCGGCTCGTCCTGGGCGCCCGGGACCGCTCCCGCCTCGTCTACGCCGAGGAGCTGACCGCGCTCGGCGGCGACCGGGTCCGGCTGGTCCCCCAGGACGAGGCGGGCCTGCCCGACCTCGCCGCGGAACTCACCGCCGCCCCGCCCGGCCACGCCGTGTACGCCTGCGGTCCCGCGGCGATGCTGGACGCGGTGTCCGAGCTGTGCCGCACCGCGGTACCGCCGCGTCCCCTCCGTATCGAGCGGTTCGGCCCGGCCGTGGAAGCCGACGGGGACGCGGCGCGGGGCCGGTTCGAGGTCGTGCTGCGCCGGTCGGGGCTGCGGCTGGCGGTGCCGACGGACCGGTCGGTGCTGGAGGTCGTACGGGACCGTGTGCCGGACGTGCCGTACTCCTGCGAGGAGGGCTACTGCGGCAGCTGCGAGACACCCGTCCTGGCCGGCACCCCGGACCACCGTGACTCGGTGATCGGGCCGCAGGAGCGGGCGGCCGCCACGACGATGATGATCTGTGTCAGCCGCGCCGCCTCGACGGTCCTCGAACTGGACCTCTGAACCCCGACAACGGACGGAGCACCATGACCCGACGCGGCGTACGGCGCGTTCTGCCCCTCATCCTCGGCTGGGAGGAGCTGCCCAGATCGGTGTCGGTGCACGGCGCCCCGCACGGGGAACGGGTGCGGGAACCCGTGCCGGGGGTGCTGCTGGAGACCGAGGAGGGATGGCTGCTGCTGGACACCGGCTTCAACACGGCCCTGCTGCGCGACCCCGAGCTGCGCCGGCGGTACTACCCGTCCCCCTCCTACCAGCCGGAGCTCCCCGGACCCGGCGAGCCCCTGCCGGCGGCCCTTGCCGCCGTCGGCGTGGCGCTGGAGGAGATCACGGCCGTCGCCGTCAGCCATCTGCACGCCGACCACGCCGGCGGTCTGAAGCACTTCGCGGGCCGGGTGCCGGTGCACATCCAGCGCACCGAGCTGGAGTTCGGACTGTCGGGACGGCCCGAGGTGGAGCGCGAGACGATCTTCAGGGTGGACTTCGACGACCCCCGCATCGACTGGCGCCTCGCCGACGGCGACCAGGAGATCGTGCCCGGCGTCACGGCCGTCCTGTCCGCCGGGCACACCCCGGGCCACCAGAGCTTCGTGGTCGACCTCACCGAAGGCGGCGGCTATGTGTTCACCTGCGACGCGGCCGACCTGACGGAGAACATCGACGAGGAGCGCGCCGCCGGAACGTCGATCGGCGTACCCCCGGAGGCGACCCTGGCGCCGATCCGGCACCTCAAACGACTGGCGGCGGACAAGGGCTACGAGCTGGTCCCGGGCCACGATCCGGTCGTCTGGCCGGAGCTGATCCGGCGGCTTACGGGCGGCCAGGGCCACCGGCGCCACGGCCGGACCGTACCTCCCACACCTCGTCGCTGACCAGGTGACGGGGAGGCGGCCGACTCCCGGCGCGCCTCTGCGAGCCGCAGCGGTCGGAACGTCCGAGCGGGTCGGTGATACCGCATGTCAGGCCCAGGGCGCCGCTGGTGCGAACGAACCGTCCTGTCCGAACCCCCGCGCCCCGGCCGCCCGTTGATCGTTGTACGGTTCCCGCGTGTCTGACTCCTCACGCGAGACCGCAGAAGGCGCCGGCTGGGGCGAGGCCGAGCGCGGTGCCTATCGCCGGCTGATGCCGGACCATGTCAAGAAGCTGTTCTGGTTCGACCCGCGGACCATGTGGGCCGCCCGCAACGGGGTGCTGGCATCCTGGTTCGGCGATCCGACCGGCCGAACCCGCAGCCGTTGGGTGGCCCAGCAGGCGGCCGCCGGGGCACCCGCCGACAAGGTGATCCGGCGTCACGAGGCGGACCGGTTCTCGTTCATGGTGATCGGCGACACCGGCGAGGGCGACGACTCCCAGTACGCCGTCGTGCCGGGCTTCCTGAAGGCCGGTCAGGACACCGACTTCGCGGTGATCGCGAGCGACGTCATCTATCCGGTCGGGGCCACCGACGACTACGGCACCAAGTTCTTCCGGCCGTACCAGGACTATCCGGCGCCGATTTACGCGATACCCGGAAACCACGACTGGTACGAGGACCTCGGCGCCTTCATGCGCGTCTTCTGCGACGACGCCCCGCCGCTCCCGGCCGAGCCGAAGCCCCGCCCGGCGACCCGCGCCTGGTGGCGCGCCCTGCTGTGGCACCGGCCGCGCCCGGCCGACGAGCAACTCCTGTCTGAGGCCCGGAAGTTGCGGTCGGCACAGGAGCAGACGGCCGTGCAGCCGGGCCCCTACTGGGCCATTGACGCCGGGCCGGTGCGGATCGTCGGTATCGACACCGGGCTGCTCGGCACCATCGACGCCGAACAGGGCGCCTGGCTGCGCGAGGTGTCCCGGGGGCCGCGCCCGAAGATCCTCGTCACCGGCTCCCCGCTGTACGTGGACGGCGAGCACCACCCGTGTTCGATCGAGGGCGGCGGCACGGTCGACGACATCGTCCGCGACCCGGCCCACCACTATGTGGCGGCGATCGGCGGCGACATCCACAACTACCAGCGCTACCCCGTCGACGTGGCCGGGCGCACCATCCAGTACGTGGTCGCGGGCGGCGGCGGCGCCTTCATGCACGCCACCCACACCATCCCGCCGGTGTCGATCGCGAACGTCGCCGAGGACGACTTCCGCTGCTACCCGCTGCGCGGCGACTCCCTCGCCTTCTACAGCCGGCTGTACGGCCGCAGACTGCGCCTCCCCCGCTTCTTCACGCTGAGCGAGGCCGAGGCCACGGCCGTGATCGCCGAGCGCCTCGGCATCAGGCCCGGCCGCACCCCCGCCCCGGACACCCGGGTCACCCGCCGCATCCGCCTGGTCGCGACCCTGCTGGGCGCCGGCAGCCGCCCGGGCCGCGGCTCCCGCTTCCGCCTGCCCGTGAAGAAGATCTACACCCAGCTGTTCTCCCCGGGCTCGGTCACCTACAGCCCGCCGTTCTTCAAGTGCTTCCTCCGTCTCGATGTCACCCCGGAGGCGGTACGGCTGCGCTGCTTCGCCGCCACCGGCAACCGCCCGCAGGAGCTGGACCCGCCGGTCGAGGACGAGATCACCATCCCCCTGGCCTGATCCGCGGCTGATCACACTCCCGCAATGTTCGGGTGCCACAATCGGGGCAGAACTGACGTACGACCGCTGGAGGACCCGTGCCGTCCACCCCCCGCCCCCTGCGCAGACTGGGCTTCCTCACCATCGGCCTGTTCGACGGTGCGGATCCGGGCCGGGGGCACGAGTCCACGCTGGAGATCATCGAGCTGGGCGAGCGGCTGGGCTTCGACAGCGCGTGGGTGCGCCACCGGCATCTCCAGTACGGCATCTCGTCCCCGGTCGCCGTCCTCGCGGCGGCCTCGCAGCGCACCAGCCGGATCGAACTCGGCACCGCGGTGATCCCGCTGGGCTGGGAGAACCCGCTGCGGCTCGCCGAGGACCTGGCGACCGTCGACCTCCTGTCCGGCGGCCGCCTCAACCCCGGGGTGAGCGTGGGCCCGCCCATGCACTACGAGCAGGTCAGGGAGGCCCTCTACCCGGACACGGCCGATGTCGAGGACTTCAGCTACGAGCGGGTGCGGCGGCTCCTGGACTTCGTTCGGGGCAAGGCGGCAACCGACTTCAGCGGGGTCGAGGGCTTCGAGGTGTTCTCCGACGTCGTCCAGCCGCACTCCCCCGGGCTCGGACAGCGGCTCTGGTACGGCGGCGGCAGCCTCAGCTCGGCGCGCTGGGCGGGCGAGCACGGCATGAACTTCCTGACGAGCAGTGTCGTCAGGGCCGTGGAGCCGGAGGGGCCGCACGACTTCGCGGAGATCCAGCGCTCGCACATCCGCGAGTTCCGCGCCCACCACCCCGACGGCGAGGCGGCCCGGGTCTCCCAGGGCCTGGTCGTCATCCCGACCGACTCCGCCACGCCCGAGCAGCGGGCCAAGTACGAGGCGTACGCGGCCAAGCGCCTGCCCCGTACCACCACCCCGCAGGGCCCGGCGCGGCTGCTGTTCGCGCCGGACATCGTCGGCATCTCGGCGGAGATCGTCGAGCGGTTGCACGCGCACGCCGGGTTCCGCGAGGTCGACGAGGTGGCCTTCGCCCTGCCGTTCACGTTCGAGCACGAGGACTACGTCCAGATCCTCACGGACCTGGCGACCCGTCTCGGCCCGGCGCTCGGCTGGCGCCCGGGGGCGGCGGCCTGAGTCACCAGCGGCGCGCCTCCGTGCCGGTCACCGGCTCCGACGGCCTGCCGTCCGCCCCGACCGGCACCTCGCCGTGCAGCATCACCCGGTGCATGACGCGGGGGTGGCCGAGGTGGGCGTTGTCGCTGGGCGCGAGGTGGATGGTGGCCCTGTTGTCCCAGAAGGCGACGCTGCCGGGCTCCCAGCGGAAGCGGACCGTGTACTCGGGCCGTACGGCCTGTTCCAGCAGCATCTCCAGGAGTGCGGCGCTCTCCGGGCGGGAGACGCCGGCGATCTGCTCGACGTAGTACCCGTTGACGTACAGCACCCGCTCGCCGCTCTCCGGGTGGACGCGCACCAGCGGGTGCACCGAGGCCACCTGATGGTCAAGGAGGTGGCGCAGATATGTGTCATCACCGGGGCGGGGCTGGTAGCCGACGCCGAGGCGGTGCTCGGCGCGCAGGCCGTCGACGAAGGCGCGCACGGGCGCGGAGAGTCCGGCATAGGCGGCGGCCAGGTTGGCCCAGGTGGTGTCGCCGCCGTACGGCGGGACGGTCTCGGCGCGCAGGACGGTCGCGGCGGGCGGGTCGATCCGCGCCCCGTGGTCGCAGTGCCAGCCGCGCAGCAGGGTGTGCCGGCGCCGCTGGAGCCACTCCTCGTGCTCCATCCCGAACCGGCCGCCGAGCTCCAGCCGGTCGGCGGTGGTCTCCACCTCGGGGAAGCCGGCCGGTGAGGCGCTGCCGCGCCGGCCGAGCACGACCGGTTCGCCGAAGCGGCGGGCGAAGGCGACGTGCCCGGCGTGGTCCAGCCGCTGGTCCCGGAAGAAGACGACCTTCCAGCGCAGTACCGCCTCCCGGATCAGCCCGACCACCGCGTCGTCGAGTTCCCCGGTCAGGTCGACGCCGGTGATCTCGGCGCCGATGTGCCCGGCGACGGGTCTCACCTCGGCCCCGGCGACGCCCACTGCCCGTCCTGCCGTACCCCGGTCCGTCGTCATGCCTGCTCCGCGTGGTCGTCGGTACCCGTCCAGGGAAGATCGTGACAGCCCGGCGTGCACCACGGAAGGGAGCACCCGGGTCGGGTTGATCATCGCGCGCCCGGTCCGCGAGGCCAGGGGTACGACACAGTTGAGGGAAGGTCACATCGTGGTCAGCATTCCGGCGTACACAGCCGCCCGGATGGCGGCGGTCTCCGAGCGTGCCCAACGGCGGCTGGGCGGCGATCCGGACAGCCACGGGGAGTTCTGAGCCGTCGTCGGATTGAGCCGTTCCCGCCCCGGCCGACCGTGCGGGGGCCTATGTTCACGGAGGTACTCGATCTTCGGTTCAGGAGGCCTCCACACATGCGTACCGCGCTCCGTACCGCAATGGCCGGGGCGGTGGCCGCCGGCACTCTGCTGACCTGCGGCACCGCCTACGCCACCCCCGCCGGACCCGGCGTGACCGGCAGGGTGATCAGCCAGACCACCATCGGCGGCACGGACTACGTCCTGCGGGAGATCACCGTCCCGCCCGGCCAGACCACCGGCTGGCACTACCACGACGGCCCGGTCTACGGATACGTCCAGAAGGGCACCCTCAGTCACTTCCACTCCGACTGCAAGGAGGACGGCGTCTACCGGCAGGGCGGCACGGTGTACGAGTCGGGCGGGCCGAGCGACGTGCATCTGGGGGCCAACCTGGGCGACACCGACCTGGTCCTCGACGTGCTCTACATCCTGCCGCACGGCTCGCCGTACTCGGAGTCGGTGCCGAACCCGGGCTGCGACTTCCAGTAGCCGGTGGGACCGGTCACCCGTCGGCGACCGGGAACGTGCCTTCGGGCAGCGGCTGTTCGGCCCAGATGGTCTTGCCGCTGCCCGTCTGCCTGCTGCCCCAGCGCTGGGTGAGCTGGGCGACGAGGAGCAGGCCGCGGCCGCCCTCGTCGTAGGCGTGCGCCCGGCGCAGGTGCGGTGAGGTCGAACTGCCGTCGGCGACCTCGCAGATGAGCGCGCGGTCGCGGATCAGGCGCAGCTGGATGGGCGGTTCGCCGTAGCGGATGGCGTTGGTGACGAGTTCGCTGACGACGAGTTCGGTGACGAAGGCGGCCTCGTCCAGGCCCCAGGCGGTGAGCTGTTCGGTGGCCGCCTGCCGGAAGTGCGCCACCTGGGCCGGGTCGGGCGGCACGTCCCAGGTGGCGACCCGGTCGGCGCCGAGGGTGCGGGTGCGGACCAGCAGCAGGGCGACGTCGTCGGCGGGCTGTTCCGGCATGACGGCCTTGAGCACGTTGTCGCTGAGGGCCTCCAGGGAGTCGGCGGGCGCGCTCAGGGCGCGGCACATCTCCTCGGTGGCGCGGTCCACGTCCCGGTCGCGGTCCTCGACCAGACCGTCGGTGTAGAGGGCGACGACGGTTCCCTCGGGCAGTTCGAGCTCCGTCGCCTCGAAGGGCAGACCGCCGACGCCGAGCGGCGGTCCGGCGGTCATCGGGATCAGCTCGGCCTCGCCGCCGGGCAGCACGACGGCGGGCGCCAGGTGCCCGGCGGCGGCGAGGCTGAGCCGGCGCGAGACCGGGTCGTAGACGGCGTACAGGCAGGTGGCGCCCAGCTCGGCGGCCTCCTCGCCGGGACCGTCCGCGGCAAGGTGGGTCACCAGGTCGTCCAGGTGGGTGAGGAGCTCGTCGGGGGGCAGGTCCACGTCCGCGAGGGTGCGTACGGCCGTGCGCAGCCGCCCCATGGTGGCGGAGGAGCGGATGCCGTGGCCGACGACGTCGCCGACGACCAGGCCGACCCGGCTGCCGGAGAGCGGGATCACGTCGAACCAGTCGCCGCCGATGCCGGCCAGCGATCCGCAGGGCAGATAGCGGTGGGCGACCTCGACGGCGGCCTGTCCGGGCAGGCCGCTGGGCAGCAGGCTGTGCTGGAGGGCGAGGGCGGTGGAGCGCTCGCGGGCGAAGCGGCGGGCGTTGTCGATGCAGACGGCGGCGCGGCTGGCGAGTTCCTCGGCGAAGACGGTGTCGTCGATGACGTAGTCGTCGGGGTGGCGCATGCGCACGCCCACCACGGCACCGAGCAGGACGCCCCGGGCCTGCAGGGGTACGGCGATCATGGAGTGGACGCCCTCGCGGTAGGGCCGGCCGGCGGGCGATCGGGCGTTGCGCTCCTCGACCCAGCGGCGGAACTCGGGCTCGCCCTCCTGGCTGACCACCGCCCGCCGCTCCCGCAGCGCCCGCGCCGGGGGTGACGACGCCGGGTGCACCTCGGCCTCGCCCAGCCGTACGGCGGCCTCGGGGGTGCCCTCGGTCACGGAGCCGTGGGCGACGCGGCGCAGCGCGATGTCGCCCTCCGGCACCGTGGGCAGTTCCTCGGCGCCGAGGACCCAGTCGAGGAGGTCGACGCTGGCGAAGTCGGCGTAGCGGGGGACGAGGAGTTCGACGAGTTCCTCGGCGGTGCGCACCACGTCCAGCGTGGTGCCGATGGCGGTGGCCGCCTCGTTGAGGAGGGCGAGCCGGAGCCGGGCCTGGTACTGCTCGGTGCTGTCGAAGGCGGCCAGGGCGACGGCGGTCAGCTCGCCGGCGGGGTCGCGCAGGGGCCACATCTCGATGCTCCAGGCGTGGTCCCGGTTCAGGACCGGGGCGCCGGTGAACGTCTCGTAGCGGACGGGCCGGCCGGTCTCGACGACCTGGCGCAGATGGCGCAGGAAGCCCTCGCTGTGCGGGGCCTCCTCGACAGTGTCCAGGAAGAAGCGGCCGAGGAGGGCCTCCTCGGGGACGCCCATGACGTGGCAGGCGGCGTCGTTGGAGCGGAGGTAGCGCTGGCGGACGTCGAAGACGGACATCGACATGGAGGCCTGCTGGAAGGCCTGGCCCGCCAGCGTGGGGTCGGTCTGCCAGGGCGGGTCGGCGGTGAGCACGTAGCCGGTGGTGGTGCCGGCGGGGCCGAGGACCGGGCAGGCGGTCAGGGCCATCTCGATGCGGCGGCCGTCGGCGTGGCGCAGCGCGACCGTCCCGGAGCGGGCGGCCAGTGCCCGGGCGGGGACCGCCTCGGCGAGGAGGTCGGCGGCGGACTTGCCCACGACCTCCTCCGCCCGGTGTCCGGTGAGCAGCCGCGCGCCGTCGCTCCACCCCGTCACCCTGCCCAGGGCGTCGATGACCGCGGCGGCAGCGACACGCTCCATACGCCCCAGGATGAGACCTGTGCCCCGGCGCATCAAGCGCGGGCCAGGGCCGTCCGCTCAGCCCTGGTGGGCGCGCAGGGCGGCCAGTGCCCGGTCGGCGTGGGTGTTCATGCGCAGCTCGCTGCGGACGACCTCCAGGACGGTGCGGTCCTGGGCGATCACGAAGGTGGCCCGCTTGGTCGGGGCGAGCGAGAAGCCCCGCTTCACGCCGAACAGCTCCCGCACGGCGCCGTCCGCGTCGGAGAGCAGCGGCATGCCGAGCGTGTGCTTGCCGGAGAACTCCTGCTGGCGTTCCACGCTGTCACCGCTGATCCCGACCGGGCGGGCG
The DNA here is from genome assembly GCF_002217755.1 of Streptomyces hyaluromycini. GTDB lineage: Bacteria > Actinomycetota > Actinomycetes > Streptomycetales > Streptomycetaceae > Streptomyces > Streptomyces hyaluromycini. The sequence continues at coordinate 229,177 of NZ_BCFL01000020.1, forward strand.
CCGACGGCGGCGAATTCGGCGGCCAGGTCCCGGAAGTGGCAGGCCTCGGCGGTGCAGCCGGCCGACAGGGCGGCGGGATAGAAGAACAGCACGACCGGCCCGTCGGCCAGCAGATCCGTGAGGGTCCGCGTCGTACCGGTCTCGTCCGGCAGCGCGAAGTCCTCGATCCTGCTTCCCACCTCTACAGATGCCGTCATCTATCGGCCCTCCTCGTCACGTGCGACACCGCGCGCCCACAGCACCAGGGGGATCTGGAGCGGCAGCCGGGCGAGAGCCGCGGTCCTGAGCGGCTCGGGCCGCTTCTGCCAGTCGACGGCCATCTGCACGTTGGCCGGGAACACACCCACGAAGAAGGCGGCGGCAGCCCGGGCCGCCACCGCGCGGGTCCGCGGCAGGGCGATCCCCGCCGCCAGCGCCAGCTCCACGGCCCCGCTGCCGTACGTCCATGCTCTCGGCGACCCCGGCAGCGCCCTGGGGATCGTCGCGTCGAACGACTTCGGCGCCGCGAAGTGCGCGACGCCGGCCGCGGCCAGCAGCCCCGCGAGCAGCAGGGGTGAACGTTCGGACCGGGCCACGCAGCCTCCTCAGACGACCTGCCGCCGGATATTACCGGGCGGTACCGCCCCGCATCCCGCGGGGTCCTGCTCAACGCGGTACGGACTACGGACGGAATGAGCCTTCGGGCAGGACGCCCCACCGGTTGTGCCGGGACTTACGAGGGACACCGGGCCGGCCGCGTACACCGGCGTCTCACACGGGCCGGGAGGCCGGGGGTGCCGTCTCGGCGGTCTCCTGGCCCGGTTCGTCCTCGACCGCGTACGCCAGGAAGTCGTCGACCATACGGTGGAAGAGCGTGGCCAGCTGCCGCAGCTCCTCGGGCTCCCACTCCCCCAGGGCCAGCTGCATGCCGCGCGCCCCGGCGTCCCGGACGCGGTCGACGGCCGCCCGGCCGGCGTCGGTGAGCTCGATGCGCTGGGCGCGGCGGTCGTCCGGGTCGGGGACGCGGGTGACGTAGCCGGACTTCTGGAGCTGTTGCACCGTACGCGTCACATGGGACGCCTCGACGCCGAGCCGCTGTGCCAGCTCCCCCGGGCGCAGCGGCTCGGAGTCCGCGACCTGGCGCAGCAGGGCCACCGCGGCGCGGTCCAGCGGGACGCCGGCCAGGGCCATCAGCCGCTCGTGCTGCCGGGCCCGGGTGCTCAGATAGGTGATACGGGTCAGGGCACGCTCGATGTCGACGACCTCCGGCGTGGCGGCGGGGACGGCTGGCAGCGGTTCTGTGGGCATACCGGCCAGTTTACCATATCGTTGCGTAACTCAAGTAAGTTACTGCGTGGGTTTTCCCTCCGTACTGCGCGGTGTGTACACGCCGGTCGTCAGAGTCCGTGCTCCCGCAGCGGTCCGACGGTGAGCCCTCGCCGGTCACAGGTGTCCAGGATGCGGGGCAGCGCGCCCAGGGCCGAGCGCCAGGCGCCCGGCGCCGAGGTGCAGTCGGAGTCGTGCAGCAGGATCGTGCCGCCGCCGTCCAGGTCCCGGGTGACCGTGCGGTGGACGGAGTCCGGGGTGGCGCGGGCGGTCCAGTCCTCGCCCCAGCAGGTCCACAGCACCGGGGTGAGACCGAGCCGTCGGGCGGCCACATGGGCCGCGGTGGACATCACTCCGTACGGCGGCCGGAACAGCCGGGGCGCCTGTCCGACGAGGTCGCCGACGGTGTCCCGGGCCCGGGCGAAGTCGTCGTGGGTGGCCCGGGGGCCGCGCAGCAGGAGCGGTCGGTGCAGCCAGCCGTGGATCCCTATCTCGTGACCGGCGGCCGCCATCTCACGGACCAGGCCGGGCGAGCGGCGGGCCTGGCTGCCGAGCAGGAAGAAGGTGGCGCGGATGCCCCGCTCGTCCAGGGCCCGCAGGAAGAACGGAGTGGACAGCGGGTCCGGGCCGTCGTCGAAGGTGAGGGCGACATGGTCCGCCCGGCCCCGGCCGGCGAGCCGGGGCATGGCGCGGTTGCGCAGCGGGCCGAACGTGGAGACCACGGGCGCCGCGTGCAGGGCGAGCGCCGGGAGGGTGGCGAGGGCGGCCGCGCGGACGAGGGGTGCGGTGGCGGTCACGAATGGGGATCTTCCGTCGGGCGGGCGGGGTGAGGGGCCGCACTTGAGCCGGGTGCGGGGGTCACGAGTGGTGGCCCTGCTGCTGCGGGGCGCCGGGGTGGACGTCGTCGTCGAGGTCCAGGGTGTGGCCGATGGCGTGGATGACACCCGGGCCGCTGCCGGTCGTGGCGACCGCGGTGCCGACCGCACCGGCCCAGACGACACAGGCCACGGCCATGCTGGCGGCCAGGCGCCGGACGGCCCTGCGGGGCCCGCGCGGTGCGGACGCGGTGCCGGGAGCACTTGCGGCCGGACCCGACGGGGGCGGCGGCCGGTCGAGTCCGCGCGCGATCGGCACCGGGCCGGTCGCGCGGCAGGCGCGCGCTATCTCGTCCGCGGGGCCCGCTCCGGCGGCGGCGAACAGGGCGCGGCCCGCCTCGCGTTGCAGCAGGCCGCGCGGGCCGTCGATCAGGTCGCCGAGTACGTCCTTGAGCTGGTCGGGGTCGCGGATCCAGGCGGCGACCCCGGCCTCGTCGAGCGCCGCCGCGTTGGTGAGCCCGTGGCCCGGAATGCAGCGGTAGCTGGCGACGGGCAGTCCGGCGGCGAAGGCCTCCAGCGAGGTGAGCCCGCCGGCGTTCTGCACCAGCACGTCGGCCGCGTGCATCAGGCCCGGCATGTCGTCGACCCAGCCGTAGGCGTGCTCGATGCCGTCGGCGCGCAGCTGCTCTGCGAGGGCCTCGTTGCGGCCGCAGACGACGACCGGTACGGCCGCGCCGCAGTCGCGCAGTTCCAGGGCCACCTGCCGGACCGGGCCGACCCCCCAGGAGCCGGCGACCAGCAGCGCCAGCGGGGTGTCCGCGGGCAGCCCGAACCGGGCCCGGGCCGCCAGGCGCCGCTCGGCGTCGGCGGGACAGAAGCGCGGGTCCGCAACCGGCCCGCCCACCCGGACGTCCCGGGCGCCCAGGGCGCGGGCCTGGGCGGCGGGCACGGCGTGGGCGGCGAGGTGCACGTCGACGCCCTCGGCCACCCACAGCGGGTGCACCGAGAAGTCGGTGAGATAGGTGAACACCGGTGCGTCGAGGCGCCCGCCGAGCCGCAGGCTGCCCAGGACTCGGCTGGCGCCGGGGTAGGTGGAGACGACGGCGCCGGTGTCGGCGGGGAGGGCGTCGAGCATGCGGTTCTCGGCGGTACGCAGCAGCGCGCGGGCCAGCGGGCCGCCGCCGCCGGCGCGTTCGGTGCTGGAGTAGACGCGCTGGTAGATCCAGGGCGCCCGGACGAGCATCCGGTGGTAGCCGTCGCGGACCGTCCGGCCGAGCCGGGCGGGCAGCAGGTCGAGCAGGTCGTACCGGTCGACCGTGACACCGGCCGCCGTCAGCCGGCGTTCCAGTTCGCGAGCGGCGCCGTCGTGGCCCGCGCCGATGCTCGCGGAGACGATCACGACGCGCTCGGCGGGCGTCGCGCGCCGGGACACCGGGACGGGACGGGGACGCAGAGCGGCGGCGGCCAGGGCGCGCAGATGCACCGTACTTCCGAGGTGGGGCATGGGTGGGTTCCTCCGCAGAGACTCCGCAGGTGGAGTGGAGCGGCGAAACTCTACAACATGTAGTAGGTAATCTCGTACAACTTGTAGTAGACCGCTTTCGCGCAGCTCACGGCCGCCCGCCCCCGGCTCTACATGCAGTAGTAGCAGTCCCGGTAGGCTGTGACCTCGAATGCTGGTTGAAGGACGGTGAACGGTGCACGACCGGAAGATCGACGAGACCGGCGAGGCAACCGGCCGACGGGCCCGCGGCGAGCTGGAGAGCGGTGTGCTGGCCGCCCTGTGGGCCGCTTCCGAGCCGCTGACCGCCCGGCAGGTGCAGGAGCGGCTGCCGGGAGACCTCGCCTACACGACGGTGCTGACGATCCTGTCCCGGCTGCACGACAAGGGCACGCTGGTACGGCACCGGGCGGGCCGCGGCTACGCGTACGCACCGGTGCGGGACGAGGCGTCCGACACCGCCCAGCGCATGCACACCCTGCTGGAGCGCGGTTCCGACCGGGAGGCCGTGCTCGCCCGGTTCGTCTCCGAGCTCTCCGAGGAGGACGAGCAGTTGCTGCAGCGCCTGCTCGGGGAACACGACGGCGGCCCCGCCGACGAAGGACCGTGAGCCGATGACCGTCAGCGTCTACGTCCCCTTCCTGGTCACCGTGGTCCTCGCGGTGCTCGCGCCCCGGCTCGCCCGGCGGTTCGCACCGCACCCGGCGGCGTGGGCGCTGGCCGGCGGCGCGCTGGTGACGGCGCTCGGCTGGCTGGGCTCGCTTGCGCTGCTCGCGTTCACCGGTCTGGCACAGATCCCCGAGGTCGCGGAGGAGGGCCGCTGGTCGGTGACGGCGCTGCGCGCGGACGACCCCGTGTACCTCACCGTGTCCGCGGTCGCGACGGTCACCCTGCTCGCCTCCCTCACCGGCCTCGCGGTCGCCGCCGTACGGCAGGTACGGCACCTGCTCTGGGCGCGCCGGGAGTGCGCGCGGCTGCCCGGGGACCTGGAGCTGGCCGTGCTCGACGACGCCTCGCCGCACGCCTTCGCGCTCCCGGGGGCGCCGGGCCGGATCGTGGTCTCGCACGGGATGCTGCGCTGCCTCGGCGACGCCGAGCGGGAGGCGCTGCTCGCGCACGAGCGGGCCCATCTGCGCGGCCGCCACCATCTCTTCCAGACCGCCTGGCGGCTCACGGCGGCCGCCTGCCCGCTGCTGCGGCCGCTCGCGGAGACCGGCGGTTTCGTGCTGGAACGCTGGGCCGACGAGGAGGCCGCGGCACACCTCGGGGACCGCACGGTCGTGGCACGCGCGGTGGGCCGGGCGGCCCTCGCCTCGGCCAAGGCCCCGGCCCGGGCCTCGCTCGCGGCGACCGGGGGCGCGGTGCCGCAGCGGGTCCGGGCGCTGCTCGCCCCGCCGCCACCGCGCCGCGCGCTGCCGCTGGTCGCGGGCGCCGCGCTGCTGGCGGTGTCCTGCGCGAGCCTGGCCGAGGCCGCGTCCGACAGCGAGCACATGATCGAGGGCGCCCAGTTCGCCGCGTGCGTGACGGCCCTCAAGGACACGGGGGCTCCGATACCGCCGCCCGGACACGGCCCCTGCTGCCACCCGCCCGGCGACCACGACGGGCCGGGCCGGCACTCCCGCTGACCGCCGCGGTACTTGACACCACGCTCGGAACGGGGGTTATCGTCACCCGACGATCGCCAGGATTCCTGATGGTCGACCGTCGCCCGGCAGGTGCCGCCCCGTGGCGCAGGCCCCTCCCGATCGGAGCCGTATGTCCCTGCTGGCCCGCCCTTCGGCCGCCGCGCTCGCCGCGAAGACCTTGCAGCGCCTGACCGGGTTCGCGAGCCGGCGCCCGAGCGGTCCGGGCTCCGACGCCGCCTCGCATGCCCGGTTCCCCGAATTCCCCCGCACAGTACGGACGTTGACCATCCCGACATCCGTCGCCTCGGCCCGCGCCACGGTGTACCTGCCGCCGGTCACGGCGCCCGCTCCCCCGGTGCACGTCAACTTCCACGGCGGCGGTTACGTCATGTCGCTCACCGAACTCGACGACCCGCTCTGCCGGTTCCTGGCCGCCGAGGCCGGGGTGGCCGTGGTCAACGTCGACTACGTCGTCGCCCCGCAGCATCCCTTCCCGGCTCCGCCGCGCCAGGCCTACGAGGTGGTCCGCTGGGTCGCCGAACACGCGGCCGAACAGGGCTGGGACGGCGCCCGTCTGACCATCGGCGGGCAGAGCGCCGGCGGCGGACTCGCGGCGGCGGTGGCCCGGCAGGCGCTGGCCGAGGGCGGCCCCTCGATCGCCCTCCAGGTCCTCCACTATCCCCCGCTGGACCTGGCGACGGACGCCGCGGACAAGCAGGCCGCCATCGCCAGGCCGATGCTGCGGCCCTGGATGGCCGACGTGTTCAACTCGGCGTACGTCCCGGAGCCGAAGCGGCGTGCCGACCCGTTGGTCTCCCCCGCCCACCCGTCCGACACGGCCGACCTGACGGGCATCGCCCCGGCGCTGGTGATCACCGCCGAGTACGACCTGCTCCGGGCGGAGGGCGAGCGGTATGCCTCGCGGCTCGGGGCCGTGGGAGCACTGGTGGAACACCACGAGGTGGGCGGCGTGGACCACGGGTACGACGGCAAGGACGACGTGAAGGCGCGGGAGGTCTATGCGCTCATCGCGCGTCATGTGCGGGCGGTTCAGGGCCAGGGCGCCTGAGAGCTCGGGATGTGCTGCGAGTGGGCGACCGACCGTCGTCGGTGGCTGGTCGCGCCCACGCGGCGGTAGCCGCACATCAACTACAGCCCCGCGTCCCTAAATGAAAGGGGCGCTGCACGGGCGCCCCTTCAGGGGCGCGGGGAACTGCGCGACCGGCCACGACGGCGCCGCAGTCGGCAGATCGCGGCACTTCCAGCGGAGCGCCTAGCCTTCGAGGCGCGGCGCAGTTACGCCCAACCGGTCGGCATGCTCGGTGAGTTCGCGCCACACCTTCGGCGCGACCGGGATGCCCTTCGCGCCCCGCTCCTCGGCCACCGCCGCACTGCGCTCGCCCGGGTAGAACACCCCGTCCGCGCCGTCCGCGACCGGCAGCCCCTTCAGCGTGCCCAGGGTGTCGTCGACGCCCGCGGCGAAAGCCTCCGGGTCGCCGAAAGCGGCCGGGTCCACGGCGATGAGCAGGGCGTTCTGCCGGTGCTTGCGGTCGCCCGCGTGGAAGGCCGCGAAGATCGGCGCGCCGACCAGGACGCTGGTCAGGAGCTCGAAGGCGAGGGATATCCCGGAGCCCTTCGCGCCGCCCAGCGGCAGGGGCATGACCGCCCGTTCCGGGTCGGTCGTCGGGGTGCCGTCCGCCGTCGCGGCGGCCCCCTCCGGCAACGGCGTGCCGGCCGCCTTCGCCTGGCGGATCTTGCCGAGGGCGATGGTGGCGGTGGCCATGTCCAGCAGCAGCGGGGCGTGTTCGCGGGCCGGTACGGCGATGGCGAGGGGGCTGGTGGCGACGGCCGCGCCCTTGACACCGGTGTAGCCCATGTTGGGCATGCCGGCCACGAACCCGAGCCCGACCAGGCCCTGTTCGGCGATCCGGGACACGTAGTAGCCGATGGCGCCGGTGTGCACCGTGCGGCGCACGCCGACCGAGGCGATGCCGGTCTCGCGGGCCCGCCGTACCGCCTCGTCGGCGGCGGCGGTCAGGGCGACGGGACCGGGGGCGCGGTCGGCGTCGAGGACGGCGGCGGCCGGGGCCGTCGACTCGATCGTCATCTGCGGCTGTGCGTTGGCGACGCCCTTGGCGAGCAGGTCCAGGTAGGCGGGGACGCGTGCGGTGCCGTGCGAGTCGACGCCGCGCTGCGCGGCCCAGACGAACACGTCGGCGGTGGTCCGGGCGTGTTCGGCGCTCAGGCCGCCCTTCTCGAGGAGGGCGGCGGAGAAGGTGCGCAGGTCGTCGGCGGGCACCAGGATCTTGGTGGGGGTACTGGACATGGTTGCGGTGTGTCTCCTGGGCTAGCGGGTGACTAGGACGTCCACGACGGCGGTCGTACCCTCGGCCACGGCCTTGAGGGCGCGTTCCAGCGCCGGCGCGAGCGCCTCCGACGTGTCGACGGTCTCGGTGTGCATGCCGAACGGCTCGGCGAACGCGGCGAGCCGGGGCAGCCGGTGCAGATCGGTGCCGAGCCATTCGCCGGTCTCGGCGGCCGCGCCGTCGGGGTAGAAGCGGCGGTGGTTGAGGTTCATCGACTTGTAGACACGGTTGTTGAACACCACGATCAGCAGCGGCAGTTCGTACGCGTTCGAGGCGTCGTACGAGGGGATCACCGGGTTGTAGGTGAAGGCGCCGTCGCCGATGGTGAGGACCACCGGCCGTTCCTTCGCGGCGAGTTTGACGCCGAGGGCGACCGCGATGCCCTGGCCGAGTCCGCCCTGGACGTAGAAGTAGGAGTCCGGGTCGGCGGTCCGCAGATGGCGCTTGACGACCCGGCTGTGGGTGATGGTCTCGTCCACGACGATGGCGTCCTGCCCGTGCAGCAGGGTGCGCAGGGTGGCAGCCACCAGCACCGGGTCGACGCCCTTGGCCTCGGCCGCCTTCGCCTCCGCCGCCGCGATCGCGGACTGCTCGGCGGCGTGCCGTTCCTCCTGCGCCGCCCTGCGCACCTCGACCGCCCGCTCGTCGAGGTCCTTGGCCCGCTTGGTCAGCTGGCGCAGCGTGTTGGCGACGTTGCCCTCCAAGTAGGTGTCGGCGAACAGCACTTGGTAGACGACGTGCGGGCGCTGCGGGACCTCGTCGATGACGACGATCTTCGCCTTGGAAGGGCGGCGGGAGGGCGGGTAGAAGGGCGCCCGGCAGTTGACCAGGAGGATCAGGTCCGCCTCGTCCATCCAGGGCCCGATGTCGCTGCCCGCGTGCAGCGGGTGGGTGCGCGGGAAGTTGCCGCAGACCGCCGAGTCCGGCTCCACGACCGGGATGTTCCAGGCCTCGGCGAAGGCGACCAGGGCCTCGAAGCCGCCCGCCTCGCGCCCCGCCGTCTCGGTGACGATCACGGGGTTGGCCGCCTCCCGGATCAGCTGGGCGACCGGATCGACCTCCTCCGGCGAACTGTGCGTCGAACCCGGCGGCACGACGGGCTTGGCCTCGCGGCCGTCCCACTCCTCCAGGAGGATCTCCAGGGGGATGTTCAAGTACGCCGGTCCGGCCGGGGCCCGCCGGGCCAGTTCCGCCGCCCGGGTGATCATGACCGGCAGCGTGTGCACGCTGGCGGCCTCGGTCGACCACTTGGTGAACGGCTGGGCGATGCCGTGCGGGCCGCCCACGATCGACAGGTTGCGGTACCACTGGCCGCCCGGGTCGTGGCCGGGGGCGTCGCCGTACGTCGTCGACTCCGAGGAGGCGACCACCATCGGCACGCCGGCCAGCAGCGCGCCGTGCACGGCCATCGAGCCCTGGAGCAGGCCCGGCGCCGCGTGCAGCAGCACGCCCTGCGGGCGGCGCTCGACCAGCCCGTACCCGGTCGCCATGCCGACGGCGACCGTCTCGTGGGTCAGGTCGAGGTACCGCGGAGCGGGCTCGCCGTCGCGGTGGCGGCGGGCCAGCGCCTCCCACACCGGGGCCCATTCGGACCCCGAGGAGCAGAAGACGTAGTCGGCGCCCGCCGCGTTGAAGGCGGAGACGACGGCGTCGCCGCCGTCGGTCCGTGGGTTGTTGGTCATCGCCCGTGTTTCCTCAGCCCTCGATCGGCCAGTTCAGGACCTCGGAGATACCGCGGCCCATGATCCATTCAAGCTCCTCGGCCGTGAAGTCCCAGTGCTTGGTGAACTGCTCGATCGTGTCGGTGTAGGTGATGCCGTGGCCGAGCAGCCGGGTGATGTCGGTGCCGTAGAAGCAGCGCTGCGGGCCCATCTTGTCGACCATCTCGCGCACGTACTTCTGGATGTTGTTGTTCGGGAAGGGCTGCGTGGAGTAGCCCGGCAGCGCCGACACCTTGACGTAGATGTTCGGGTGGACGTGCAGGTCGGCGGTCTCCGAGACCCAGTAGCCGATCGCGTCGTCGACGCAGCGGGCCATGATGCCCATGTGGTCGATGATGATCTTCAGCTCGGGGTGCTTGGCGGCGATCTCGCCCAGCTCGCGCTTCCAGATCGGGGCGTGGACCATGGTCGGGATGCGCAGGTCCTCGGCGATCGGCCAGTACCAGTCGTTGGTGCCGTCGATCATCCAGTTGCGGTCCTGCGGCCGGTGGAAGGTGAGCCGGGTGCCCTTCACGTGCGGGTTCTGCGCGAAGTCCTTGAGCATGGCCTTGCCCTCTTCGGGCTTGTTCTGCGGGATGCGGGCCATGATGCCGAACCGGTCCGGGTGGGCCTCGCAGGCCTCCAGGGCGTAGTCGATGCGGTCGCCCTCCCAGGACGGCGGCAGGATCAGCGCCCGGTTCACGCCGGCCTCGTCCATCAGCTCCAGGGCCTCCTCGTAGGAGAAGGGGTCCTCGCGGTGGCCGTTGAGCCGGATCCGCTCCCGGGCGCCGGGCACCCAGGGGCGGTCCGGGGTCTCTTCCTTCCAGATGTGGATCTGCGTGTCGACGACGAACATGGCGCGAACTCTTTCTCTCGAACGAAGGCTTGGGGTGGTACGGAAGGAACGCTAGGCAAACCGCGGGCTCTTGCGGAGATCCCGGAGCGCAAGCTGTTGTTGCACGGAAGTGCGCTGTTCGCGGGGCATATGGCCGCCGCTTCAGGCGTCGTCGAAGACGGCCGCCGTGATGTGTTCGGCGATGGCCATGGAGGCCGTGGCCGCCGGCGAGGGGGCGTTGCGTACGGCAGTGATCCGGCCGACCCGGTGGATGCGGAAGTCGTCGACGAGCGTGCCGTCGCGGTCCAGCGCCTGCGCCCGTACGCCCGCGCCGCCGCGCACCACGTCACGGACGCCGACGCCCGGGACGTACAGCCTGGCGTCCTTCATGAAGGCGGCCATGGAGAAGGAGCCGCGGTACTCCTTGACGCCGGTACGCCAGTGCCGGCCGGCCATCCGCCAGGTGCCCGGGTAGGCCGCGAGGGCCAGCAGGTCCCGGGGTGAGACCCGGCTGCGCCGGTACCCCTCCTTGGCGAGGGCGAGGACGGCGTTGGGTCCGACCTCCACCGAGCCGTCGACGCGTGGGGTGAAGTGCACGCCGAGGAAGGGGTAGCGCGGGTCGGGCACCGGATAGACGAGGCCCCGCACGAGATGGGCCCGGTCCGGCTTGAGCAGCAGGTACTCGCCGCGGAAGGGGACGATCCGGGGCTCCTGCCTGTCCTGGGCGAGCCCGGCCACGGAGTCGGACTGGAGGCCGGCGCAGAGGATCAGCCGGTCCACGCGCACGCGGTCCTGGCCGGAGGCGACCTCGATCCCGCCGGGGACGGTGGTGATCGAGGTGACCGGGAAGCCGAGGCGCACCTCGCCGCCCGAGTCCACGACGTCCTTGGCGAACGCGCGGGCGACCGCCGGGTAGTCGGTGATCGCCGTGCGCGGGGAGTGCAGGGCCGCGATACCGCCGACGTGCGGTTCGAGTTCCCCGATCTCCGCCCGGGAGATCCTCCGCAGCTCCGGCACGTGGTTGTTCTTCGCCCGCTCGTACAGGTTCTGCATCCGGCCGAGCTCGTCCTCGCGGACCGCCACGACCAGTTTGCCGATCTCGTCGTACGGCAGCCGCCGGTCCTGGCAGTACTCGCGCAGCAGGGACACGCCCCGCACGCACAGGTCGGCCTTGAGGCTGCCGGGCGTGTAGTAGATGCCCGCGTGCACCACACCGGAGTTGTGGCCGGTCTGGTGCCGGGAGACCTCCTGTTCCTTCTCGAACACCACGACCCGGGTGCCGGGGCGGCGCAGGGCGATCTCGCGGGCCGTGGCCAGGCCCACGATGCCGGCGCCGACGACGCCGACCGTCTCGTCAGCCATCGGCCCGCCCCGGGGCACCGAAGTGGACGGCCACCGTCTTCACGCGCGTGGAGAACCTCAGGACCTCCTCGCCCTGCTCCTTGTAGCCGGTGCCGGAGTCGTGGAAGCCGCCGAAGGGCAGATGGACGTCCCAGCCGGTGGTCGTCGTGTTGACCGCGACCTGCCCGCACTCGGCCTCGTCGGCGAAGCGGTACGCCGAGCCGAGGTCGCGGGTGAAGACGGCGGCGGCGAGCCCGAAGCCGGAGTCGTTGACCGCCTCCACGGCCGCGGTGAAGTCGCCGACCGCGCGGACGGCGAGGACGGGCCCGAAGACCTCCTCCCGCCAGACGGCCATGTCCGGGGTGACACCGGCGAGGACGGTGGGTTCCACGTAGCAGCCGTGCGGCCGGTCGGCGTCCGCCCCGCCCCCCGTGAGCACGGTCGCGCCCTGCGCCACCGCCCTGCCCAGGTCGGCGAGGACGCTGTCGCGCTGCTTCGGGCTCGACAGCGGGCACAGGGTGGTGGCGGGGTCGGTGCCCGGGCCGACGGTCAGCGCCCGCACCTCCGCGACCAGCAGCGTGACGAACTCGTCGTGCACCGGCTGCTCCACGATCACCCGGCTGGTGGCCGTGCAGCGCTGCCCGGCCTGGCCGAAGGAGGCGGCCACGACGGCCTTCGCGGCGGCCGGCAGATCGGCGTCGCGCAGCACCACCGACGCGTTCTTGCCGCCGAGTTCGCCCTGGAAGCGGACGTTGCGGTCGGCGAGGCGGCGCCGGATGCGGTTGCCCACGGCGTTGGAGCCGGTGAAGGTGATGCCGACGATCCGGGGGTCGTCGAGGAGGGCCTCCTCGATCTCGGCGGTCCGGCCGGTGACGACGTTGAGGACGCCGGCGGGCAGGCCCGCGTCGTGCAGGGCGCGGGCGAAGTGGAGCCCTGCCAGGGGAGTCTCGGTGGCCGGCTTGAACACGGCCGCGTTGCCGGTGGCGAGCAGCGGGGCGAGCTTGCGGGCCGGGGTGATCAGCGGGTCGTTCCAGGGGCTGATCACCAGGATCACGCCGATCGGCTCGCGCTGGGTGTGCGTACGGTGGTCCGGGCGCACGTCGTGCAGGAGGGTGCCGTAGCCCTGGCGGGCGAGGCCCGCGTAGTACTCCAGGAAGTCGGCGGCCTTCAGGGTCTCGCCGGTCGCCTCGGCCAGGGTCTTGCCGTTCTCGGCGGTGACGTCGGCGGCGATCTCCCCGGCCCGCTCCCGGATCAGCCGGGCCGCCTCGGTGAAGACCCGGGCCCGTTCGAAGGGGCTGGTGCGCTTCCAGACGGCGAAGCCGCGCTCGGCGTGGTCGTAGGCCCTGGTGACGTCCTTGGCGGACAGGGCCGGGACGCGGGCGAAGGGGGTGCGGACATCGGCGGGGTCGTGGACGTCGATCCATTCGCCGGTCCTCACCCACTCCCCGCCGGAGAGGGTTTCCAGAGTGCGCATGGAGATCACTTCCTTAGTCGTCCGCGGTGCCGGCCGTGCGGGCCGTTTGCGACAACACACCATGTGGGAGGGGGTCCACCAGACCCGCGGGGGCAGGCATTGATTGCACTGTGCGGGGGCCGTCGGGCGCATGATCCATGCTGGAATCGGGCGGGCCGGACAAGACCTGAGGAGAAGACGGATGGCATACACAGTCGTCGCCCACTATCGCTGCGCGCCCGCCGACGAGGCCGCGGTGCGCGCCGCGCTGCTCAAGGCGCGGGAGGCCACGCGGACGGAGCCCGCGAACCTGATGTACGACGTGCACGTCGTGGAGGGTGAGCCGGGTGGGTTCCTGTTGTACGAGCGGTACGCCGACCGGGAGGGGTTCGAGGCGCACAAGGCGGCCGAGCACTTCAAGGAGGTCGTCGTGGGGGTGGTGTGGCCGTTGCTCGTGGAGCGCACGGTGACGTTTGCCGAGGTTCTTTAGCGTCTGCCGGGCTGGTGCCGGTGGAGAGGGCGCGGGTGGACTGTGGTTGCGCGCGCAGTTCCCCGCGCCCCTAAAAGAAAGGGGCGCTGCACGAGCGCCCCTTCAGGGGCGCGGGGAACTGCGCGACCAGCCACGACGGCGCCGCAGTCGGCAGATCAGCGGTCAGAACTCGTTGCCCCAGCAATAACGGGCGATGGTCTCGACCAGCACCAGTTTGCGCTGTTGGTCCTCTGCGGTCAGCAGTGGCTGCGCAGCCACGTCCGCGAAGCCCCGTGACGGGGATACCGCGCCGTCCTCCAGGTCCTTGAATTCACCGACCGCGTCGATACGGGACATCACCGTGTCGATGTCCTCCAGCTCCGGCGCCGTCGCGTCGACCACGCCCAGGCAGAAGTCCCTGTCGTCCGGGAGCGCCTTGACAAGGTCGAGTTCGGCCTGCGTGCCCTGGTCGAACGGGAGGATCCAACGGTCGGCGCCCACGGTGGCGTACAGCTGCTCGGCGCGGGCCCGGTCCAGCTCGGACGGGGCCGACCAGCCGGGGGCGACACCGATGCGGACGCTCTCCGGGCGCTCGTCCAGCCGTACCGCCAGGGCGTCGACGGCCAGCGCGTCCGCGAAGGACAGGGCACCGGGGCCGGCCGGGTCGGTGCTCAACTGGGCCAGCAGGAGCGGGTTGTCGAGCTGGATCAGGCGGACGCCCCTCGACACCAGGAGCTCGATCTCGGCCCGGACGATCTCCGCGAGGGCCTCGCCCAGCTCCCGGGCCGAGGAGACGCCGAGGCCCGGCTGGAAGGTGGTGGCCGCCAGATACGCCGGAGAGGGCAGCGTGGCCTTCGGGGCGATCACGGTCAGTTCGGCGAGCTTGGCGGCCCAGTCGGCGAGCAGCGGGCCGTTGGCCTTGGGCAGTGCCTCGGCGACCCAGCGGACCAGGCCGTCCGGGCCCGCCTCGTCGGTTCGGCGGAAGCCCGACACGCCGTCGAGGACCGCGCTGCGGAAGTCCTCGCGGGGGAAGTCGCCGTCGGTGACGACGGTGGAGCGCAGCTTGCGCTGGTAGGCGACGGCCTCCCGGACCGCCGTGTCGACGGCCTCCGGGTCGGCGGTGGACAGGCCTGCCGGGCGGACCAGGCTGCCGTGGTGGTCGATGCGGTAGTTGAACGTGTCCGCCATGGTGTCAGTCCTTTCCGCCGGCGACGCCCCAGGCCGCGAACTCCAGCTCGTAGCCGAGGGACTTGAGGACCTCCTCGGCGATCTGCTGGTCCTCGTCCGCGGTGCCGCCGGCGATGCCGAGCCCGCCGATGATCTCGCCGTCCTTCTTGATGGTGAGGCTGCCCTCGGTGGCCATGATCGGCAGGGCGGCGCCGGGGAGCTGGGAGAGCTGGGAGAAGAAGACCGGCTGGGACTCCTGCCACTTCTTCAGCATCTTGCCGGGGCGCTGCATGATCGCCGCGGTGTAGGCCTTGGCGCGGGCGATGTCGGGGGTGAGCGGGCGGGCGCCGTCGGGGCGGCGGATGACGATCGGGAAGCCGCCGGCGTCCACGACGGCGACGCTCACCGCCTTGCCGATCTCCTGGGCGCGCTGGTGGGCGGCGCCGATGATCTCCTCGGCGGCGGCCAGGGTGAGGCTGGTCATGCTGCTTCCTTCGGTGCGGTGAGGGTGCGGCGGAGCCGGGCGACGGCGGTGTTGTACTGCTCGGGCGCCTCCCAGTACATGGAGTGCGGGGCGTCCGGGACGATCTCCAGGTGCGAGCCGGCCAGCAGCTCGTGGGCGCGGGTGACGGTCTTCACGCTGAGGACCGCGTCCCTCTCCCCGGCGAGGAAGGCGACCCGCACGCCCGAGGCCGTGATCTCGTCCAGGGTCGGGCCGTCGGTGTCGAGGTTGCGCAGGTCCTGCATCCTGGCCACGTTGAACGTGCCCATCTGCTGGAAGAGGAAGGTGAGGTCGGCCCGCTCCTGCTGGAAGGACCTGGTCAGCAGCCGGTCGATGACGGGCAGTTTCACGGCTTCCGCGCGGTCGGCGGCGGCCAGTTCCCTGAGCTCGGGGTGGCTGATGCCGCCGAGGGAATGGCCGAGGACGACCGAGGAGACCCGCTCGGGGCGCAGCAGCGCGGCGCGCAGGGCGGCGACGGAGCCGATGGACTGGCCGACCAGCATGGCGTCGGTGATGTCCTCCTGGTCGAGGACGGCGACCACGTCACCGGGGAAGTCCTGGCCGTCGAACTCGGCCATGGACGAGTCGGACTTGCCGAAGCCGCGCAGATCCACGGTGACGACCGTGAACTCCTCTCGCAGTGCGGCCACTTGCTGCCACCAGGCGGCGTGGTGGCCGCCGCTGCCGTGTACGAACAGGATCGCCGGGCCGCTGCCGTGGCGCTCGTAGTAGATGGAGGTGCCGTCGGAGTCGGCGAGGGGCATGGGGTGAACTCCCGTACTGATGCGCTTAGTTGGGGCGGCGGCTGTGGTAGACGAGCTCGATCATGGTGTGGTCGGGGTCGTGGATGTAGCAGAACTTGGACTGGTTCTCGGGGCGTTCGATCGGCCGGGTGTGCCGGATGCCCAGTTCCTTGAGATGGGCGAGGAAGTCGTCCCAGTCGTCGACCTCGACGGCGAAGTGGTAGGGCGCCATGCGCTCCATCTCCTCGACCGGGGTGAAGTGCAGGTCGAAGGTGCCCCGGGTCATCAGCACCACGCGGGTGTTGGACTTGGGCATGATGCGCTTCATCCCGAAGACCTTGGTGTACCAGGCGGCGGTGCGATCGGGGTCGGTGGTGGGGAAGTTGACGTGGTGGATGTAGCGGGGTTCCGCGGTCATGAGTGGTTGCCTTCCGGGTGTACGGGGTTGGACAGCACGCCGATACCGCTGATCGCGACCTTGACGGTGTCGCCGGGCTCGATCTGGCAGGTGGACTCGGCGCCCATCCACAGCACGTCACCGGGGTGCAGGGTGATGTGCCTGGTGATCTCGACGATGAAGTCGAAGGGGTCGAAGACCATGTCCCCGGTCGGGAACGTGGCGCGCACCTCGTCGTTGACGCTCAGGGTGGTCGTCTGGGCGAGCGCGTCGACCTCGGTCTCGATCCACGGCCCCATCGGCTTGAACGTGTCGCTGTTCTTGCTGCGCCAGAACGTGCGGTCCTGGTGCTGCCAGGTGCGGGCGCTGACGTCGTTGCCGATGGTCCAGCCGAACACCGCCTTGCGGGCCTCGTCGCGGTCGGCGTACCGGAGCGTGCGGCCGATGACGGCGACGAGTTCCGGCTCGGCCTCGAAGCGTCCGGTCACCTCGGCCGGTTTCACGATGGGTGAACGGTGGCCGGTGAGCGCGTTGTTGGCCCGGTAGCCGACCTCGGGACGCTCGGGGGTCGCGGCGCCCATGTGCTCGATGTGCCGCGGGTAGTTGTAGCCGACGGCGTAGAAGACGCCCGGGACGACGGGCGGCAGCCAGAGGGCCCCGGCGACGGGGATCGTGCCGAGGACGTCGGGTTCGCCCTCCAGCGGCGACCCGGAGAGCAGTTCGACGCGTGTCTCCCGCACCCGGCCCCAGACCGCCCGGCCCTCCACCGAAACTCGCGCGTACCTCATGGCGTCAGCAGGTGGGAGACGCGCTTGGTGACCAGGTAGGCGTCCAGCGCCTCCGGCCCGCCCTCGCGGCCGTACCCGCTGTCCTTGACCCCGCCGGAGGGCGCCTCGTGCACCGAGCCGCCGCAGTGGTTGAGGGAGAGGATGCCGGCCTCCAGTCCGTCGGAGAGCTTCTCGGCGGTGGCGGCCGACCTGGTGAAGCCGTAGGCGGCCAGCCCGTAGGGCAGGGAGTTGGCGGTGGCGAGGGCGTCGTCGAGGTCGCTGAACGGCACGATCGGTGCGAGCGGCCCGAACGGCTCCTCGGACAGCAGGTCGGCGTCCGCCGGTACGTCGGTGAGGACGGTCGGGGCGAAGAAGTAGCCGGGGCGGTCGAGCCGTTCGCCGCCGGTGCGGACGGTGGCTCCCTTGCTGACCGCGTCCGCCGTCAGCCGCTCGGTCGAGCGCAGCCGGCGTTCGTTCGCGAGGGGGCCCATGGTGGTGCCCTGGGTCAGTCCGTCGCCGACCACGAGCGACTCGGCGGCCTTCACGAACTCGGCGGTGAAGTCCTCGACCAGGGACTCGTGGACCAGGAAACGGCTGGGTGAGGTGCACACCTGGCCGGCGTTGAAGAACTTGGCCTGGGCGGCGCGGCGGGCGGCCTGTCCGGGGTCGGCGTCGGCGCAGACGATGACCGGGGCGTGGCCGCCGAGCTCCATCAGGGACGGCTTCATGACCTTGCCGGTCTCGGCGGCGAGGAGTTTGCCGACGGGCACCGAGCCGGTGAAGGCGATCATCCGGGTGACCGGAGAGGCGATGAGGCGGGCGGAGACCTCGGCGGGTTCGCCGAAGACCAGGTTGAGCACCCCGGCGGGCAGGCCCGCGTCCGCGTAGCACTCCACCAGGGCGGCGGCCGTCGCCGGGGTCTCCTCGGAGGCCTTGATGACGATCGAGCAGCCGGCCGAGAGGGCCGAGGAGATCTTCCGGTTGGGTCCGCCGACCGGGAAGTTCCAGGGGACGAAGGCGGCGACGGGGCCGATGGGTTCGCGGCGGACGGTGAGGACCGTGCCGGGCGCGGACGGGATGATCCGGCCGTACGCGCGCCGGGCGTCCTCGGTGTGCCAGCGCAGGGTGTCGGCGGTCCGCTTGGCCTCGCCGGTCGACTCGGCGAGGGTCTTGCCCTGCTCCAGGGTCATAACGCGGCCGATGGCGGCGGCGCGTTCGGCGATCAGGTCGGCGGCGCGGTCCAGGATCGCGCTGCGCTTCGCGATCGAGGTCGCGCGCCACACCCTGAATCCGTGCTCGGCGGCTTCGAGCGCGCGGTCCAGGTCGGCGGGGGTGGCGAGGGGGACCTCGCCGATCGTCTCCTCGGTGGCCGGGTTGACGACGGGGGCGGTCCGTCCGGAGCCGCCCTGGCACCACTCGCCCGCTATGTGCATGCGGACGGCGGGATAGCCGTGGTCGGTGGTCATGAAGGGGTGCCCTCTCAGGTTCGGGACCAGGTTCAGGACGCGGTGGGGGCTTCCTGGTCGCGGTTGGTGCGCAGGGCCCAGATGTGGTGCGGCGGGGTCGTCTCGTGGACCCGGGTGCCGTACTTCTCGTCGGCCCGGTCCATGTCGGCGGCGTACTCGACGCGGCCGCCGCACGGGGCGTGCAGGAAGCGGAAGACGTTGGAGCCGATGGTGTGCCGGCCGAGCCTGCGGGCCTCCCGCCAGCCGTGCTCGATCATGTAGTTGCCGCCCTCGATCACGTCGTCGAAGCCGGGCACCTCGTAGGCGATGTGGTTGACGCCCGCCTTGTCGGGGCGGTGGCACAGCAGCATGGTGTGCTGGTCGTCGTCGCCGGGGGCCTGCATGAACACGCCCATCGGCTCGACCACGTCGGTCGGGCGGAACCCGAGCCGGTCGACGTAGAAGCCGACGGCGGCCTCGCGGCCCTCCTTGGGGATGTTCAGGGCGACATGGCACATGCGCAGCGGGCGGACCCGGGTGATCGGCTCCAGGGCGGTGTTCCAGCGGGTGACGCTGCCGAGGGTGTTGGCCGGGCGGGGGGTGACCGGGGCCGGCGCGGGGCGGGCCAGGGTCAGGCCGACGCCGAAGCCGGTCTCGTCGACGGTGTGGTGGACGCCGTCGGCGCTCTCCCGGACCTCGCGGTCCCGGCCCGCCTCCGCGACGAGCCGCTCCAGCTCCTGCGGTGTGTCGACGCCCCAGACGACCTCGCGCAGCGTCGGCCCGTCCTCGACAGGGGCCGGCAGCGACGGCGACGGCAGGGTGTCGAGGTGGAGGGTCTGGCCGGTCCGGGTCTCGAACACCGCGTGCTCGTCG
The DNA here is from genome assembly GCF_002217755.1 of Streptomyces hyaluromycini. Lineage (GTDB taxonomy): Bacteria > Actinomycetota > Actinomycetes > Streptomycetales > Streptomycetaceae > Streptomyces > Streptomyces hyaluromycini. The sequence goes on from NZ_BCFL01000020.1 coordinate 248,481, forward strand.
GTCCGTTCCACCGCCGACAGCCCGAAGTCGTCGAAGAACCGGACACATACGCCGAGGTCGTCGATGCCGTAGGTGACCGATTCGATTCTCTGGATTCCCATGGATTCCTCGTTTCCGGGTCGCCTCGCGAGCGTAGATTTCGGCTCGCGAGGGGCTCAATGGCCTGAGCTCTACGGAATGCGCAAGCGTTTCTTGCGGCTTGGGCCACTCGGGCCGCGGGCCGCCCGGCCTACGACCGGATCGCGGGAATCGGGTTCTGCGCGAACCACTCGGCGAGGAAGTCCAGGAAGACGCTGATCTTGCGCGGGGTGTCCTGTCCGGGGCCGTAGATCGCGTACAGCGGGCGGTCGGGTACGGCGAGGCCGGGCAGCAGCACCTGGAGGGCGCCGGAGACGAGGTCGTCGTAGACCGGGCGCTGGGGCAGCAGGGCGATGCCGCGGCCGTGCACCGCCGCCTTCTGGAGGGCGATGTAGGAGTTGGACGAGAACGCGATGTTGCGGATCTTGTGCAGGGTGCTGGTGTGCCCGTGGCCGATCCGCCAGACCGGGTCGTTGAGGTGGACCAGGCAGTCGTGGGCCGCGAGGTCGTTCGGGTGGTCGAGCGTCCCGCAGCGTTCGACGTACTCCGCGGAGGCGCACAGCACGAACGGCAGTGAGGCGATCTTCTTCAGCCGGACGCTGGAGTCCCTGAGGTCCCGGGTGTGGAAGGCGACGTCGAATCCGCTGTCCAGGAAATCGTAGGTACGGTCCGACATCCCGCCGAGTTCGAACCGGATCTGGATCTTCGGATGCGTCGCCGAGAACGCGGCAATGGCGTCCCCGAGGTCGAGGCTTCCTATCCACTTGGGACAGATGACGCTGAGGGTGCCCTCGGGCCGGTCGTGGAGCTGGGCGATGCCGGCGTCCTCGGCCTCGATCTCGTCGAGAATGCGGGCGGCGAACTCGGCGTACCGCAGGCCCGGCTCGGTGAGGCTCACGGAACGGGCGGTGCGGTTGACCAGACGTACGCCGATCTGCCGCTCCAGCTCCGCCACGTGCCGGGACACCAGGGAGCCGGACGAACCCAGTTTCTTGGCGGCCCCGCTGAAACTGCCGACCTGGGCGACGGTCACGAAGCTGTGCATGAGGAGCAAGCGATCCATTTTTCCTCCGAACGCGCGTGCGGCTCGCCCGCGCTGGTCACCCACACAAATAGAATGTCGGCAATCCTGTCAACGTCTCCCCGCTTAAAAGATCGGCCGCGTTTCTCATGGTCAGACGCTGGACCGGGCTCCGTCCGGGGCGATCCGGCCATAGCCGCGAATGTCCGGGAACGGCGGTTCCCGGTCGGCCTGGAGGTCCACCTGGAAGGTGTTCAGGCACATGCCGAGCATGGTGAAGTTGCCGAGCGCGCCGATCGTGTCGACCAGTCCCTTGGGGCCGAAGTGCGCCAGCGCGCGGGCGAAGGTCTCGTCGGTGACGAAGTGCTCCTCCAGGACCTCCCGGCAGAACTGGTAGAACGCCTGGTCGGCCTCGTCCTCGAAGACCGCCTCGCGCCTCTCGGCGATGGCCTGTACGGCCGCCTCCGGGATACCGGCCTCGACGGCCTGGTGGACGTGGGCGTTCCAGGAGTACTGGGCGTCCCAGTTGCGGGCGGCCATCAGCAGGGTCAGTTCGCGCAGGTGCTTGGGGAGGCTGCAGTCGAAGCGGGCGAAGGCGCCGAGGGACTCCGCGCGTTCGCACATCTCCGGGCTGTGCAGCCAGACCCGGAACGGGCCGCGGACGGCGCCGCGGCGGCCCGCGATCCGGGCGGCCAGCTCCTGCTGGCGCGGGTCCATGTCGTCTTCGCTGAGAACGGGGAGCCTCATGGGGCCGGTACCTGCCTTTTCTCTCCGGCGGCCGTGGATTGCCTGGTGACGCTACAGCCGCTTCGCGGACGCTCACACCTCCCGGAGCGCAAGGTAAAACTGCACGCCAGGGGGCACCCGTTCGCGCGCCCGCGGCCTACTGTCGGTCCGCGTGTCAGGTACGTCGCACTGGAGAGGAACCCCCCGGATGACCACGATCATCAAGGCCGCGTCCGTGCCCCTGCTGGACCGGGGCGGGGCGGTGCTGTCGACACCGCTGATCACCACGCCGTCGGCGGGCGGGGAGAACCTCATCACCAGCGGGATGAGCGTCTACCCGGTGGGCTCCGGGGCGCCGTTGCACTCGCACAACTGCGACGAGCACGTCACCGTCCTGGAGGGCGAGGCGGAGGTGTGGGTGGACGGCGAGGTGACCCGCCTTGAGCGGTTCGACACCACGTACGTCCCGTCCCCCGTCCCCCACCTGTTCCGCAACGTCGGCGACACCCCGCTGCGGATCCTGTGGGTGTATTCGTCGGGGTATGTCACACGGACCTTCACGGCCACCGGGAAGACGGTCGAGCACCTGTCGGCCGAGGACCAGATGGGCTGAGCCCGCGTGCCCTGGGACGTCCCAGCCGTTCCAGGGCACGCGGGGACGACATGGTGAGGGTCCGGCACGGAAACGCTCCGACTCGTGATCACGCTTCGTGGTCACGAGCACGACAGCACGGAGGTTTCCATGTCCCGTCGGATCCTGAAGAACGGCCTGCTGGCCACGGTCGCGGTGTTCGCGTTCCTGCCCACGGCCGGGGCCGCCACCGCGAGCGCCGCCACCCCGGTCCCCGCGCCCCAGGGAATCGTGCAGTTCTACAACTACACCACCCTGCCCGCACCGGCGGGCCACCGCCTCCACCACCGCCACCACACGTACCGGACCGTCGGCCGGGTGACCACGCACCACGTCCGGCTCAACGTGCGCTCCGGCCCGAGCACCCGCTACCGCGTGGTGAGCCACCGCCGCCACAACCACCTCGTCCCGCTGACCTGCAAGACGTACGGCGGCTCGGTGCGCGGCAACCACACCTGGTACCGGCTCCCGCAGCACAAGGGGTACGTCTCCGCCCACTACGTCCGGGTCGGCCACGCCGTCCCGTGGTGCTGACGGGCTCGCACCGCCGTACTCCCTGACCCCAGAGGCCTGTTCGGGAACCCCGTGTTCCCGAACAGGCCTTCGACATGCACCCCTCGATTCACCGTCTTCACACCTGTTCGCCGATTGCGGGCCCGGTCCCGATGGGAAGCCATTCCGACAACAGGGGCGAAACGCCCATAGCGTAATGAAGTCGAGGCAAGTGACATGCCGCACTCCGAAGGAGCGAGAACCACCCCACCGGACGAGTCGCCGGCGGCGAGGCTGCGCGAACTGAAGGAGCGTACGGGACTGAGCCTCGCGGCGCTGGCCGCCCGCACCCCCTACAGCAAGTCCGCCTGGCACCGCTATCTCTCCGGCGACAAACGGCCGCCACGCCCGGCCGTGGAGGCCTTGGCCAGGCTCGCGGGCGCCGACCCCGCGGCCGTGCTGGCGCTGTGCGAGGCCCCCGAGGAACCGCCGGTCGCCGAGGCGGTCCAGGAACAGCGGCAGGCGAGGCGCTGGTGGCGGCTGCCGCTCACCGCGCTCGCCCTGCTCGCCGTGGCCGGGGTGACCGCGACCGCCGTGACCGTCTCGGACCGGCGGGGTGCGCAGGGCGCCCAGCCGGTGTCGGGGGCACCGCGCTGTCATGGCCGGTCCTGCCAGGGCGAGTTGCCGGACGCCTCGGACTGCGCACGGGACGCGCAGACCAAGAGCACCGTCACCGACCCCGCCTACGACGTCCGGCTGCGCTGGTCCCCCGCCTGCGGCACCGCATGGTCCGAGGTACGGCCGCACACCCCGCACGCCCGGGAGGTCTCGGTCCGGGCCGGGCAGGACGTGCTCTCCGCGAGCTATCCCGCCGAGGACTCCGTCGGCTACACCAGCCCGATGCTCGCGGTGCCGGCCCCCCGGGGCGTGGAGGCGTGTGCCGAGGTGGCGGGACGGCTGGCCTGCACCGGACTGGAGGCGGAGCCCGCCGGCGAGCAGTAGGAAGGCGCCGCGCCCGTGGAAGGAGCGCGGCGCCGGTCCGGGCCGGGGGGGCCGGTCAGTGGGCGGCGACCAGCTTCTCCTGGTCGCTGCTGGCCTGCGGCTGCCTGGCCGAGCGCAGGGCGGCGATACCGATGAACACCATCGAGGAGACACCGGCCAGCGCGAAGGCGGTGAAGCCCCAGTCGCCGTTGCCCGCGGCGAGCAGCTGGCCGCCGAGCCAGGGACCGAAGACGGCGCCGAAGCGGCCCATGCCGGAGGTCCAGCCGACGGCGGTGGCGCGGTTGTCCGGGGTGGAGCGGATGGAGACGGTCGCGTAGATCATCGTCTGGGCGCTGTTGAGGAAGACGCCGGTGAGGAAGACGACCACGGTGGTGACGCCCATCGGCATGTGGACGCTGAGCAGGTAGACGCCGGCGGCGGTGAGGGCGAACCAGATCGCCGCGATGCGCGGGGCGCCGAACCGGTCGGCGGCCCGCCCGGCGACCAGCATGCCCACGATGCCGCCGAGGTTGAAGACGACCACGAAGGTCAGGGCGTTGGCGAGCTCGTAGCCCTCGGTGCGCATCAGGGTGGGCAGCCAGGTGGCGACGCCGTAGACCAGCAGCAGGCCGCCGAAGGAGGCCAGCCAGTAGAGCAGGGTCTGCAGCCACTCGCCGCCGCGGAACAGGCCGCGCAGCGCGTCCCAGCGGTCGGCGGCGGTCTTCTTGGCGGCGACGGCGGGCAGTTCGACCTCGTAGCGGTCGGCCAGGGCGGTGGCCTCCTCGGTGCGGCCCTTGGCGACCAGGAAGCTCAGCGACTCGGGCAGGAACTTCAGCAGGACGGGGACGAAGAGCAGCGGGAGCACGCAGACCCAGAAGGCGGAGCGCCAGCCGTACGGGTCGACCAGCCACTTGGCGACGTAGGCGGAGAGGATGCCGCCCGCGTGGTGGGCGGTCATCAGCACGCCGATGGTGATCGCGATCCGGCCGCCCTTGGCGTAGTCGGAGACCATGCTGATCGCGGTCGGCAGCAGACCGCCGAGGCCGACGCCGGCCAGGGTGCGGCCGAGGCCGAAGACCGCGAGGCTGCCGGAGATCGCGCAGATGCCGGAGGCGAGCGAGAACAGCGTGACGCAGGCGATCATCAGCTGCTTGCGGCCGATCCGGTCCGCGATCGTGCCCGCGGTCAGGGCGCCCACCAGCATGCCGAACGTGGCGTAGGAGCCGAGGTCGCCGGCCTTGTCCGGGGTGATGCCGAAGGTCTTGGTCTCCAGCAGGTGGGGCAGCACCGAGCCGTAGATGAACATGTCGAGGCCGTCGAAGAGCACGGCCAGCCAGCACAGGCCGACAACCAGCTGAGCCAGTTTGCTGCCGCGAGCGGACAGGGCGGTTGAGGAGGACATCTTTGTTTTCCTCTCGTCCAGGATGCGTTCCCTGGAGGGGAAGCGGTAGAGGGGGGGTCGACGCGGCTCGTGCAGCTGACCCGTGGTGCGTAGACGCTAAGGATCGGCGACCAAAAACGTCAACACTTTTGTCAACAATCACAGCAACAATCCGGCCACTGTGGAAAAGGGGGTGGGCAACGTGCCGTGACGCGTCGCCCACCCCCCAGAGACCGAACCCGGATCAGCCGACCGGTGGCGTCCCGTGCGTGTGGAAGGACTCGATCGTCTTGAGCCCCCACGCCTGCCCCTTGGCCCGCTCGGCCTCGGTCCAGGTGACCAGCGGCCAGTCGGGCGCCAGCACCAGCCGGGTGAGCGGGTTGCACAGCTCGATGCGGTTGCCGCCCGGCTCGTAGACGTACAGGAAGAACGTCTGCTGGATGGCGTGCTTGTGCGGGCCCGTCTCTATGAACACGCCGGTGTCGATGGCGAGATCGGCCGCGCGCAGGATGTCCTCACGGGTGTCGGTCGCGAAGGCGATGTGATGCAGCCGTCCGGTCGAGCCGGTCCAGTCGGAGGTGTAGACGACGTCGTACGACTTCTGGGTGAAGGTCAGCCAGCGGGCCGCGATGGTCCCGTTGTCGAGGCGGACCTGCTCGGTCGGCCTGGCGCCCAGCACGTGTTCCTGGAACTCGGAGTTGGCGAGCACGTCGGCGGCCAGGAAGTTGACGTGGTCCAGGCGGCGCACACCGACGCCCCGGTTGGGCTTGGCCTGCGGCTGGTTCTTCAGCGCGGGCCTCAGCTCCTCGGGGGCCCGGTAGTGCTCGCTCTCCCAGTAGAGGGCGTGCTCGTGGCCGTCCGGGTCGGCGGTGACGTAGAGCTTGCCCAGGCCTGGCTCGTCCTCCACCCAGTGGCCGGTGCCGCCCGCCTCCTCGACCGCCTTGACACGGCGGTGCAGGGCCTCCTCGCTGGAGGTGCGCAGGGTGAGCCGGCCGAGGCCCGGCCGATCGCGGGCGGTGAGGACCAGGCTGTGATGCTCGTAGTCGTCGTACGTGCGCAGATAGACGGTGTCGCCGTCCTGGCCGTTGACGGTCAGTCCGAGGTAGTCGGTGAAGAAGGCGACGCTGGCGTCCAGGTCCGGGGTGAACAGCTGGGCGTGGCCGATATGGGCGATGTCACCGAGCGGCGGAGCCATCGTTGCCTCCTTGAGGTCGTGCGGGAAGGGCGGCGGCGCGCGGGAAGACGGTGCCGTCGAAGATCTTGCGGGCGGTGCGGACGACCGCGGTGCGGCGGGCGGCCGGCGGGGAGCCGTCGGAGCCGGGGTCGACGCTGGTGTCGATCTCCAGGAATCCGGTGGGGTGTTCGATGCGGACCCGGTCGCCGTGGTCCGGGAGCCGGGCTATCCGCTCCCCCACGCCGCCGGGCAGCCTGAGCCCCGCGGCCACGCTCGCGGCGCCGAGGACACCGATCGAGGTGTGGCAGCGGACGGGGATGAAGGTCCGGGTGGTGACCGCGCCGCCGTCGCGGGGCGGGGCGAGCAGGCTGAGTTTGGGCACGGTGGCGGTCTCGACGTCCCCGAGGCCCATCAGCCTGCCCGCCGCCAGCCGGATCTCGTGCAGCCGATCGGCGAGCGCCAGGTCCTCCTCCAGGTCCTTGGGCGCCTCGTACCCGGTGACGCCGAGGGCGCTCGCCGCGATGAGCACGGTCGGCATGCCGTTGTCGACACAGGTCACCGCGGTTCCGGCGACGGTGTCGCGGACGCTGCCGGTGGGGAGCAGCGGACTCTCCCCCGCCGGGAACTCGATCACCACCGGGGCGGCCGTGCCGGGCACCCCGGAGATCTCGGCATCCCCGGTGTAGTCGACGCGCCCGCCCGGGGTCGGGAAGGTGGCGACGGCCCGCTCCCCCGTGTTCAGCATCCGGATCCGTACCGAGGTCTCGCCGTCACCGGGGACCACGAGCCCCCGCTCCACGGCGAACGGGCCGACCCCGGCCAGGATGTTCCCGCAGTTCTGACGGTCGGTCACCTCCGGCCGGTCGACGGCGACCTGGAGGAAGAGGTAGTCGACGTCCGCCTCCGGGTCGTCCGACCCCGAGACCACCGCCACCTTGCTGGTGAGGGGGTGCGCCCCGCCCAGGCCGTCGATCTGGCGCGGGTCGGGGCTGCCCATCACCCGCAGCAGCAGGCCGTCACGGGCGGCGGGGTCGGCGGGCAGGTCCTCGGCCAGGAAGTAGGCGCCCTTGGAGGTGCCGCCGCGCATCAGCATGCAGCGCACCTCCGCGGGCCCGCTCACTGGGTGTACTCCTCGTACGACCTGTACTCGACGCCGAGGCGCTGAAGGGTCTCCCGCAGCCCGTAGCGGTCGAGGCCCAGCTGGCCGTCGACGAACGCGGCGCGGGTCGCGGCCTCCTTGGCCTCGCGGGCCTCGGACCTCTCGACCGTCTCGCGGGCACGCTCGCGCGGTACGACCACGACCCCGTCGTCGTCGGCGAGGATCACGTCACCCGGGTTGATCACCTGCCCGTCGACGGCGATCGGCACGTTGACCGAGCCGCCGGTGGCCTTGACCGTGCCCTGCGAGGAGACCGCCCGGGACCAGGCGGCGAAGCCCATGTCCCGCAGCTCCTGGGTGTCGCGGACACCGGTGTTCAGGACCACCCCGCGCACCCCGCGCTGCTTCAGCGCGGTCGCGAACAGCTCGCCGAACAGCCCGTCCGTGCAGGGCGAGGTGGTGGTCACGACCAGGATGTCGCCCTCGCCGCACTGCTCGACGGCCGCGTGGATCATGAGGTTGTCGCCGGGCCAGCTGAGCACGGTGACGGCCGTGCCCGCGACCCGTACGCCCTGCTGGATCGGCCGGATCCCCGGACCGAGCAGCCCGGTTCGCCCCATGGCCTCGCTCACGGTGGCGACACCGAAGCCGGCGAGGGCGTCGACGTCCTTCAGCTCCGCCTTCGGCGGGTTGGTGACGATCACGCCGCTCATGCCAGCTCCTTCGCGATCTGCGGGAACGGCCGCATGAACGCCTCGGCCATGGTGTTGTGCGCCAGGCCCAGGTTGGGGCCGGCGTTCCGCTTGAGCTGGACGCCGCGGCGGACGGCGAGGTCGGTGTAGTAGGCCCACAGGTGCTGCTGGGCGCCGAGGCACTCCATCGCCTTGCGCTTGGTGTCCCAGACCTCGGTGATGTCGAGCAGGACCTCGGGCCGGAAGCCGCTCATCTCGGGCTGGTGCGGCTCGAAGTAGAAGACCGGCGGGGCGCCGATGATGTCGCCCGCGCCCGGGTACCCGATGGCCTGGGCGAGGATGCGGGCCTCCAGAGCCATCCGGTTGGCGGCCGGGTGGTCGCCGTTGTAAGGGTCCTCGACGGGGTGGGTGAGCACGACGTCGGGCTGGGTCTCGCGGTAGACGGCGACCAGCTGGTCGGTCAGCTCGGCGGAGGCGACCAGCGGGTAGTCGCCCGCGTCGAAGAAACGGACCTCGGCGCCGAGCGCGGCGGCGGCCTTCTCCGCCTCCTCCCGGCGTATCGCCTTGATCTCCTCCAGGTTCCTGCCCTCGCGCCACGCCTTGGCGGACTCGCCGCGCTCGCCGAAGGTCAGACACGCGATGGTGACCTTCTCACCCCGGGACGCGGCCAGGGCGATGGCTCCACCCGCCCGCCACACGAAGTCCCCGGCGTGCGCGGTGACGACCAGGGTGGATCGCGGTGGGGTTTCGGCGGGCGCGTTGGCGTGCGTCATTGAAAAACTCTCCTTGGTGGACAGGTGTGCGCCCACCCAGCCCCGGGCGTTCTCAGTCGCTCAGTGCGTCGATCACGCTCGTGAGGTGGGCGCGGACGGCCGCCTCGGCCGCCTGCGGATCCCTGGCCCTGATCGCTTCGATCATCGCCAGATGCTGGTTCAGGGATTGCTGCGGACGTCCCGGGCGCAGCGCCAACTGGAAGCGGTGCCGCACCAGTTGGGCGTTGAGCCGCTCCAGCAGCTCCACGGCGGTCTGCTGGCCGGAGATCTCCCGGATCCTGTCGTGGAGTGCGTGGTTGAGCTCGGAGTAGGTGACCGGTTCGCCGTCGGCGACGGCCTTGGTCATGGCCGCCCCGAGGTCCGCGAGTTCGGTGAGCTGCTCGTCGCTGGCCGCGACGGCCGCCTTGGCCGCGCACAGTCCCTCCAGGACCATGCGGCACTCGGTGATCGCGACCGCTTCCTCCACGGTCACCACCCGCACCCGCGAGCCGCGGTTGCGGATCCGCTCGACCAGTCCCTGGGCCTCCAGATCGATCAGTGCCGCACGGATACTGGCCCGCGTCACACCGAACTCCTCGGCGAGCTCGTTCTCCACCAGCCGCTGGGCCGGGGCCATCTCGCCGTGCAGGATCGCCTGCCGCAGCAGCGTGAACGCATGCTGCTTGGCCTGCTCTCCGGTGCTCGGACGGGCTTCCTTCGGCATTGCGCCCTCCCTGAGTGAGTGCCTGTCGAACGTAAATCTAGCCAAACAAGATTGTCAACAATTTTGTCTGCCGTATTGCCGGGGCAATCCGGCGGACCGTGCGCTCAGCCGCTGCGGTACAGGTCACTGAGCAGTTCGAGAACGGCCTGCTGGGCGGGGTGCGGATCGTCCCGCCACCAGGCCAGCCGGACGGCGACCGGCTCGGCGTCCCGGACCGGCCGGTAGACGACGCCGGGCCGCGGGTACTGGTTGGCGGTCGACTCGGCGGTCACACCGACCGCACGGCCCGCGCCGATGGCGGTGAGCCAGTCGTCGACGTCGTGCGTCTCCTCGACGGCCGGCCGCGACTCCGGCGGCCACAGCTCCGGGGTGGTGGTGCCGGTACGCCGGTCGACCAGGAGGATCCGGCCGGTGAGGTCGGCCAGGCGTACGGTCCGGCGCCGGGCCAGCGGATCGTCGGCGGCCAGCGCGCACAGCCGTCGCTCCAGCCCGACGAGGGCCGAGTCGAACCGCCGGTCCTCCACCGGACGGCGCACCACCGCGAGGTCGCAGATGCCTTCGGCGAGGCCGGCGGAGGCCGTGTTGACCCGGACGAGCTGCAGATCGGTCCCGGGGCACGCCGCGGCCCAGTCCCGCTGGAAGGCGACGGTGTGCCGGCCCACGGCCGACCAGGCATAGCCGATGCGCAGCAGGTTGTGCCCCGAGCCGGCCTCCTGGACCAGACCGGCGACGTCCGCCAGCACCCGCCGGGCGCGGGCCACCACCCGCAGTCCGGTGGCCGTCGGGGTCACCGCGCGCGAGGTACGCCGCAACAGTCGTACGCCCAGCGCGCGTTCGAGGGCCGCCAGGGTGCGCGAGACGGCCGCCTGGGACACCCCCAGGGCGATCGCCGCGTCGGTGAAGCTGCCCTCGTCGACGATGGCGACAAGACAGCGCAGCTGCCGCAGCTCGACCTCATCCATACGGACAGCGTATAGATTCCGGGCCGCATGCATTTTGCGCAAGGACGGGTCGGGCGGACCCTCCTCCCATGCGACGAGCCCCCGAACGCCCCGTCTCCTCCCCCGCGGTCGTGCCGTCCGCGCCGACCCGGCTCTCCGGCGTGGCGACCATGTTCGGCAGCGGCCTGTCCAACCAGACCGGCGCGGCGATCGGCTCCCTGGCCTTCCCGGTCCTCGGCCCGCTCGGGGTGGTGGCGGTACGGCAGTACGTGGCCGCGCTCGTCCTCGTGGCCGTCGGCCGGCCCCGGCCGCGGGACTTCACCTGGCCTCAGTGGTGGCCGGTGCTGCTGCTGGCGCTGGTCTTCGGCACGATGAACCTGACCCTGTACACCGCGATCGACCGGGTCGGCCTGGGCCTGGCGGTCACCCTGGAGTTCCTGGGCCCGCTCACCATCGCCCTGGCCGCCTCCCGCCGCCGGCTGGACGCGGGGTGCGCGGTGCTGGCGGCGGCCGGGGTGGTGGTGCTGATGCGCCCGCAGCCGTCCACGGACTACGCCGGGATGGGGCTGGGCCTGGTGGCAGCGGGCTGCTGGGCGTCGTACATCCTGCTCAACCGGGTGCTCGGGCGCCGGATACCGGGGGCGCAGGGCCCGGCGGCGGCCGCGAGCGTGTCGGCACTGACGTTCCTGCCGATCGGCGTCCTGGTCGCGGCAAGGCACCCGCCGACGACCGGAGCCGTCCTGTGCGCGGTGGCGGCGGGCGTCCTGTCGTCGGCGGTGCCGTACCTGGCCGACCTGCTGACGCTACGCAAGGTCCCGCCCCAGACCTTCGGCCTGTTCATGAGCGTCAACCCGGTACTGGCGGCGGTGGTGGGGTGGGCGGTGCTGGGACAGAGTCTGGGAGCGCCGGAGTGGGCGGCGATAGGAGCGGTGGTCGCTGCGAACGCCGTGAGCCTTGCGCCCCGTTAGAGGCGCGGGGCTGTGTCAATATGCGGCTCCGCCGCGTGGGCGCGACCAGCCCCCACCGGCCCGCAGTACCCCCACAACCGATCCCACCCCACACTTCAGCCCACGGCCTCCCCCCAAGCCGCCCCCACCGCAATCGCCTGCCGCCACCCCCGCATCACCTTCGGCGGCACCCCCACCGCGAGCACCCCGCTCAACCGCTCCCCCCTCCGATACGCGGCGACGAACCGCCCCTCCTCCAACTCCCCCTCCACGACCCGCACTTCCTCGTGCCCCCGCAGATACCCGTACGCCTGGATCTTCATGTCGTACTGGTCGGACCAGAAGTACGGCACCGGCGCGAACGCCTTGCGCGCCTCGGGATTGAGGAGATTCCGGGCCGCGGCCATCCCCTGCTCCGCCGCGTTGGTCCGGTGCTCGATCCGCATCGAGACCCCGAACAACGGGTTGTACCAACGGGCGACGTCACCCGCCGCGTACACCCCCCGCGCGGCCTCGCAGTACTCGTCGCAGACGACCCCGTCGCCGACGGCCAGCCCGCTGTCGGCCAGCCACTCGACATTGGGCAGCGAACCGATCGCCACCAGCACCTCGTCGGCCTCGATCTCCGCCCCGTCGGCGAGCCGCACCCCGTCCTCGGTCACCTCGGTCACCGCGACCCCGGTCCGCAGGTCCACGCCCCGCTCCAGGTGGGCCCGGGACAGCACCCGGCCCACCTCCTCGCCGACCGCGTGCGCGAGCGGCACCGGCGCCGGTTCCAGGAGGGTCACCTGCGCACCCAGCCGCCAGGCGACCGCGGCGGCCTCGGCGCCGAGGAACCCGGCGCCGACCACCACCAGCCGCTGCCCCGGCCAGAGCCGCTCCCGCAGGGTGAGCGCGTCGTCGAGGGTGCGCAGCACATGCGCTCCCTCTCCGGGCAGCCGGCGCGGCCGCACCCCCGTGGCCACGATCAGCCCGTCGTAGGGCACCGCCGAGCCGTCGGCCAGACGCACCGTACGGTCCGCCACGTCCAGCCCGCTCGCCGCCACCCCGAGTCTCCACTCCACTCCCAGGGAGTCGAGTTCGGTCGGCGCCCGCAGTGTCACCCGGTCCGGCGCCCACTCGGCCGACAGCACCTGCTTGGACAGCGGGGGCCGGTCGTACGGGGTGTGGAGTTCGTCGCCGACGAGGGTCAGCGTGCCGTCGTAGCCCTCGCGGCGGAGCGTCTCGGCCGCCGCGAGCCCGGCCGCGGAGGCGCCGACCACCACGATCCGGTTCACTGCTCCACCAGTCGGATCGCGGCGGCCGGGCAGATCGCCACGGCCTCGCGGACGGCGTCCAGGGTGTCCCCGGCGGGATTCTCGTCCAGGACGAAGGCGATGCCGTCCTCGTCCCGCTGGTCGAACACCTCGGGGGCGGCGAGCACGCACTGCCCGGATGCGACGCACTTCGGTTCGTCCAGTTCGACATGCATGGTGTTCTCCTTGCTGTGGGTGGGGAGCCGGGTCACCAGGTGACCGGGAGTTCATAGACTCCGTAGACGGATCCGTCGTGCTTGAAGGGCAGTTCGCCGATGCCGGCGGCGAGCCTGAGGCCGGGCACGCGGCGGTAGAGGGTGCCGTAGACGACCTGGAGTTCCATCCGGGCCAGCGGCTGGCCCAGGCACTGGTGGACGCCGAAGCCGAAGGCGACATGGCGGCGGGCGTCGCGGGTGAGGTCGAGGCGGTCGGGGTCGGGGAAGGCCTCGGGGTCGCGGTTGGCGATGTCGTTCGGCATGATCACGCCCTCACCGGCCCGGATCACCTGACCGGCGACCTCGATGTCCGCCAGGACCGCGCGGCGCCGGCCGCCGTGCACGATGCTCAGGTAGCGCAGCAGTTCCTCCACCGCGGACGCGATCAGCTTCGGGTCGTCGGTGTCCCGCAACAGGGCCAGCTGTCCGGGGTGTTCGAGGAGGGCGAGGGTGCCGAGGGCGATCATGTTGGCGGTGGTCTCGTGCCCCGCGAGCAGCAGCAGGACGCCCATCTGCGCGGCGTCGGTCCGGGTCAGCTCGCCCGACTGCACGCGGGCCACCAGCCCGGAGAGCAGGTCGTCGCCGGGGTGCGCCATCTTCTCGCCCATCAGCTCGTCGAGATAGCCGATCAGCTTCCCGTGGGCGGCCATCCGGTCCTCCATGGCCGCGTCCCGCCTGATGAGGATCTTGCTGTTCTCCTGGAAGAAGTCGTGGTCGTCGTAGGGCACTCCGAGCAGCGCGCAGATCACGAGCGAGGGCACCGGGAGTGCGAACGCCTCGACGAGGTCGACGGGTTTCGGGCCGGCGAGCATCTCGTCGATCAGGTCGTCGACGATCTTCTGTACGGCCGGGCGCAGCGCCTCGACGCGTTTGATCGCGAACGGTGCGGTGACCATGCGGCGCAGCCGGGCGTGCTCGGGGTCGTCCATCAGGATGAAGCTGATGTTGTTCTTGCCGTTGCTGGGGGCCTGGAGCGGATATCCGGGCCGGGTGAGGTCGGCGCTGACCCGCGGGTCGAGCAGCACGGCACGCTGGTCGGCGTACCGGGTGAGCAGCCAGTAGTCCTTGCCGTCCCAGAGCCGGACCTTGGCGAGCGGCCCCTCCTCCCGGGCGGCGCTCAGGCCCGGGGGCGGGTCGAAGGGGCAGCCCGCGGCCCGGGGCATCGGGAACTCGTGGACCGGTGCGGACGGGCCGGGTCCGGTGCCGCTACTGGTCAGGGTGTCGGCCATCGCTGTCTCCTCGGTGTGGGGGATGAGCACATGCAAACAGGATGGGCTGACCGCATCCGGTCAGTTCCCTGACATCAAGCTGACGTGACCCAGGTCACAGAGCCGCATCATCGCCATAACCCGCGTACCGGACAGACATCATAAACTTCCTTATGGATAACGCGACTTGACGTCACGGGCGATACCGCGCACCCGCATGAGCGGTCGACCGATCCCCCGCCGCGTCCACCACGCCAGACGGACGACGCGGCCACCAGGGCATTTGCTCACGGATTCCATCGCGAAGCGGCCATCCGGACCCTCACGACTCCCCCAGCCAGTAGCCGAAACCCCGCCGGGTGTGGATCAGCGCGGGTCCGCCCCGGTCGACCTTGCGCCTGAGCCGGGAGACAAGCTGCTCGATGGCGTTGCCGCCCCGGAACTCGCCCCAGACGTAGCGGCTGATCTGCTCCTTGGACAGCACCTTCTCGGCGTTGACCAGGAGGTGACGCAGCAGCCGGTACTCGGCGGGCGTGAGGTCGAGGGTGCGGGCGCCCCGGCGGGCCCGGCAGGTGCCGTCGTCCAGGACCAGGTCGGCATGGTCCAGCATGCCGCCCCGCCGGTCGCCGCCCACGCCCCGGAGCAGAACCTTGACCCGGGCGAGGACCTCGGCGATCCGGAAGGGTTTGGTGACGTAGTCCCGTTCGCCGGCGCCGAGTTCGGGCACCAGCCGGGCCAGGGATTCACAGACCGCGAGCAGGAGGACCGGAGGCCGGTAGGCCGGCTTGAAGCGGCCGCCCTGGGCGAGGTCGTCGAGGCCGGGCAGTTCGGCGTCGATGACGACCAGGTCGTACCGGTACTCCGCGAGCCGCCGCGCCACCTCGGCGCCGCTGCCCGCCGCACCGGTCCGGTAGCCCGCCAACTCCAGGGTGGAGATGAGGAGTTCGGTGGTGTCCGGGTCACCGGCGGCGACCAGGAGGCGCTGCCCGCTGCCACGGGCGAGCACGGGGGGTAAGGGGGAGCTGCCATACATGGGGTGACCCATTCGTTCGAGGCGCCGGCAATTCGCTTGCTTGACTCAAGTAAGCCACATATGCTTGCCTAACTCAAGTAACCGGGGTCGTCCTGAGCGGAGGCCGCCCCGGGGGCCTGCCCAGTGGCGGGCCCTGGCGCCGGAGCCCGTGGGGACGGGAACCGGCGCGGCCCTCGGGCCGGTCGCCGGCCCACTCCCCCCGGCACGGCGACCGGCCCGAGGGCATCTCCTCGGCCACACGGCCCGACAGACCAGCACGGCACCACCAGAAAGCGAGAGTCACCCATGGCCACGATGAAGTCCGTACAGACCGGCGGCGTCGGCCGGATCGAGGTCGTGGACGTCGAGCGTCCCGTGCCCGGCCCGAAGGACGTGCTGCTCAAGATCCGCGCGGGCGGTATCTGCGGCACCGACGTCACCTTCCTGCACATGGGCGGCATGCCCGCCCACGCCCACCTGGGCGGCGACCTGGTCCCGATCGCCCTGGGCCACGAGCCGGCCGGCGAGGTCGTCGAGGTCGGCGCCGAGGTCACGGGGCTGAAGACGGGCGACCGGGTGGTGGTGAACCCGCAGGACGCGCCCACCGGGATCATCGGCTGCGGCGGCCGGTACGGCGCCCTCAGCGAGTACCTGCTGATCGAGAACGCCGAGGTGGGACGGAGTGTCGCGGTGTTCCCGGACACCGTGCCGTTCGAGGTCGCTTCCCTGAACGAACCGATGGCCGTGTCCCGGCACGCGGTCAACCGTTCCGAGGCCGCGCCGGACGACAAGGTGGTCGTGTTCGGCGCCGGACCGATCGGTCTTGGCGCGGCGATCTGGCTGAAGCTGCGAGGCGTCCGGCACGTGGTCGTCGCCGACGTCATCCCGGCCCGGCTGGAGAAGGCGCTGGCCGTGGGCGCGGACGCCGTGATCAACTCCGCCGAGGAGGACGTCACCGCGCGGCTGACCGAGCTGCACGGGCAGAGCGCCAACGCGCTGGGCCAGCCCCGCCCGGGCACCGACGTCTTCATCGACGCGGCCGGCGCCCCGGCGGTCTTCAACACCGTGGTGGCCAACGCACAGTGGCACGCCAGGCTGGTCATGGTCGCCGTGCAGAAGAAGGGCGAGATCGACCTCGGCGGCATGCTGCGCAGCGAGCTGACCCTCGTCGCCTCGCAGGGCTACCCGACGGAGATCTTCGAGGTCACCCCCGAACTGGTCGAGCACCACGAGCGGTTCGCGAAGCTGATCAGCCACCGTGTCCCGTTCACCGACGTCCACCGCGCCTTCGAGCTGGCGCTGACGCCGGGGGCCGCCGAGAAGGTCGTCGTCACCTTCGACGCGTAGCGGAGACGGGCGCCAGCCACAGCCCGAGGAGCGCGTCGGTGAGCCCGGTGGCCGCGTCGCTCCAGGTGGCGCGCGGAGTGGCGGTGCCCTCGGCGAGGGCGCGCTCCCGCTCGGCGCAGGTGTGCAGGATCAACGTCCGTGCCATCAAGCCGCGTTCGGTGCGGACCTCGGCGGGCAGCTGAGGCAGCCGCCGGTTCAGCGCGTCGACGGCCCGGCGCAGCGACGGCGAAGTGAGGGACTCCTCGACCATGATGTCGTACAGAGCGGGGTCGGTCATGACCTGGGCGCAGAAGCGGGCGTACCAGGTCGGCCTGCCCAGGCCGGCGAGGTGCTCGGTGATCGGGCGGACCAGGCAGTCCACCCAGTCGCGCACGTCGTCGGAGTCGCCGACCTCGGCCAGCAGGCGGACCCGGATCTCCTCGATCCGGTCGAAGTGCCGGGCGGCGACGGCGCGGACCAGGTCGGCCTTGGTGCCGAAGTGGTAGCCGACGGCCGCGTTGTTGCCCTGGCCGGCGGCCTCGCTGACCTGGCGGTTGGAGACGGCGTACACGCCCTGTTCGGCGTAGAGCCGCTCCGCCGCGCCCAGGATGGCCTCCCGCGTCGCGCTGACCTGGTCCGCCCGTGCCGTCCTGCCCGCCATGCCCACCACCGCTCCGGGACCGCGCACCACCCGGACCGGCCGGTCCCGCGAGCCGTACCGGGGCCCCGCCCGAAGCGGCGAGGTCCAGCCGAAGAAGCCTACGCGGCAGGGCCGCCGAGTGCGGTGACACCCTGCCAGTACAATAAGTCAAGCGACTGACTTAAATATACGCCAGTCGCCCCCTGCCCTGCCTACGGAGGCCCTCTCCCATGTCCGAAGCCCCTGTCCGGCCCGCCGGGTCCGTGAGCCCGGCGCGCACCGGTCCGAACGCGGTGGTGGCGGTGCTGGCCCTGGCCGGTATCACCGTCTCGCTGATGCAGACCCTGGTGATCCCGATCGTCCCGGAGCTGCCGAAGTACCTGAACGCCTCCGCGTCCAACGCCGCCTGGGCGGTGACGGCGACCCTGCTGGCCGCCGCCGTGGCCACCCCGGTGGCCGGCCGCCTCGGCGACATGTTCGGCAAGCGGCTGATGCTGCTGGTCAGCCTGGTGCTGCTGGTCTCCGGCTCGGTGGTGGCCGCGCTGAGCGACTCGCTGGTCCCGATGATCGTCGGCCGTAGCCTCCAGGGCCTCGCGGCCGCGGTGGTCCCGCTGGGCATCAGCATCATGCGCGACGAGCTGCCCCCGGAGCGCCTCGCGGGCTCGACGGCGCTGATGAGTGCCTCGCTGGGCGTCGGCGGCGCGCTCGGCCTGCCGACCGCGGCCTTCATCGCGGACCACTACGACTGGCATGTGCTGTTCTGGACCTCGGCCGCCCTCGGTGTCGTCGCGTTCGTGCTGGTGATGCTGCTGGTGCCGGAGTCCAAGGTGCGCTCGGGCGGCCGCTTCGACGCGGTCGGCGCGGTGGGCCTCGCGGTCGGCCTGGTCTCGCTGCTGCTCGCCGTCTCCAAGGGTGCCGACTGGGGCTGGGCGAGCGGCACCACGCTCGGCCTGTTCGCGCTCGCGGTCGTCGTGCTGCTCGCCTGGGGCTTCTTCGAACTGCGCACCGTCCAGCCGCTGGTCGATCTGCGCACCACGGTCCGCCGCCAGGTGCTGTTCACCAACCTCGCCTCGATCGCGTTCGGCTTCTCGATGTTCGCGATGTCCCTGGTGCTCCCGCAGCTGCTCCAGCTGCCGACCCAGACGGGTTACGGCCTCGGCAGGTCGATGCTGACGGTCGGTCTGGTGATGGCGCCGCAGGGTCTGGTGATGATGGCCTTCGCCCCGGTCTCGGCCGCCATCACCAAGTCCAGGGGTCCGAAGATCACGCTCATGATCGGCGCGGTGATCGTCGCCGCGGGCTACGGCCTCAACATCGTCCTGATGTCCGAGGTCTGGCACCTGATCCTGGTCTCGTGCATCATCGGCGCCGGTGTCGGGTTCGCGTACGGCGCGATGCCCGCGCTGATCATGGGTGCCGTCCCGGCGTCGGAGACGGCCGCCGCGAACAGCCTCAACACGCTGATGCGGTCCATCGGCACTTCGGTGGCCAGCGCCGTCGCCGGAGTGGTCCTGTCTCAGCTGACCATCAGCCTCGGCGGCACCACCCTGCCCTCCGAGAACGGCTTCAAGGTGGTCATGGCGATCGGTGCGGGCGCGGCCGTCCTGGCCTTCGTCCTCGCCTCCTTCCTGCCCGGCCGGCGCCCGGCGGACCCGGAGCCCGCTCCGGCCCCGGTCGAGCCCACGGCCGAGTCCGTGCACTGAGCCGCGGACGCGGAAGGTGATCAGCGGTGGGGCGGGCCGTGCCTTCGGGGGGCGGCCCGCCCCACCGCGTACGCCCCTCATGACAGGAGGCTGTCAGCCGCCGGGATGACGGCCGCCGGCGCGTGTACTGCGTACTCAGTAGCCGGGATTGTCGGCAGCCGCACGACGACGGCACGGGGTGGCCGCCGGGACTCTGGACCGGTCCCCGCGAACAGCAGATGTGGAGATCTCCGTCCCGTGGCTACTTTCCTCTACCGACTGGGCCGTCTGGCCTTCCGGCGGCGCCGACTCGTCGCCGTGCTGTGGGTGGCCGTGCTGGCCGCCGTCGGCTTCGCCGCCGTCCGGGCGCCCGAGGCACCCGACACCTCCTCGACCATGCCGGGGATCGAGTCCCAGCGCGCCTTCGACCTGCTCGGCGAGCGGTTCCCGGGCTCGGCGGCGGACGGGGCGAACGCCCGGATCGTCTTCGTGGCCCCCGAGGGCGAGAAGGTGACCGCCGGCCCGAACCGGGCGGCGATCGAGAGGCTGGTCGGCGAGGCGGCCGACGGCGCGCAGGTCGCGAGCGCGGTCAGCCCGTTCGCGGCGAAGGGCGTCAGCGCGGACGGTACGACGGCCTACGCGAACATCACCTTCAAGGTGACCGCGCACGACCTCACCGACGCGGCCAAGCAGCACCTGGAGAAGGCGATCGACCGGGCCCGCGGCTCGGGGCTGACCGTCGAGACCGGCGGCACCGCCCTCGCCACCCAGCCCGCTGCGGGGGGCTCCGCCGAGGCGGTCGGCATCGCGATCGCCGCCCTGGTCCTGCTGCTCACCTTCGGCTCCCTGGCGGCGGCCGGACTGCCGCTGCTCACCGCGCTCATCGGGGTCGGCATCGGCATGGCCTCGATCCTGGCCCTGGCCAAGGCGCTCGGCCTCTCCTCCACCACCGGCACGCTGGCGACCATGCTGGGCCTTGCCGTCGGCATCGACTACGCGATGTTCGTCGTCTCGCGCTACCGCGAGGAGCGCGCGAGGGGCCACGCCCCGCAGGAGGCGGCCGCCCTCGCCGCCGGTACGGCCGGTTCGGCGGTCGTCTTCGCCGGGCTCACCGTGGTCATCGCGCTGGCCGGGCTGTCGGTGGTCGGCATCCCGATGCTGACGAAGATGGGGCTGGCCGCCGCCGGTGCGGTGGTCGTCGCGGTGCTGATCGCGCTGACGCTGGTGCCGGCCCTGCTCGGCTGCTGGCCGAACGCCGTGCTCTCGCGCCGGGCCCGCAGGAGCGGCCGGGTCGAGGAGGCCGGGGAGAACAACGGCGGCAGCCGCTGGGCGCGGTTCGTGCTGCGCCGTCCGCTGGCCGTGCTGCTGCTCGGGGTGGTCGGCCTGGGCGCGCTCGCGCTGCCGGTGCGGGATCTGCAACTGGGCATGCCCGGCGACGAGGTGAAGCCGACGTCCACCACCGAGCGCCGGGCCTACGACGACCTGGCGCAAGGCTTCGGCCCGGGCTTCAACGGGCCGCTGACCATCGTCGTCGACGGCACCGGGGCGACTGACGTCAAGGGCGCGGTCACGACGATCACGCGGCGGATCAAGGACACCGAGGGCGTGGTCTCGGTGTCGGCGGCGCGGTTCGACGCGGCGGGCGACACGGCGGTGTTCTCGGCGGTCCCGGCGACCGGTCCGAGCGACGAGCGGACCAAGGAGCTCGTGCACGCCATCCGGGGTGAGCGTGCGGCCGTGGAGGCGGGCACCGGGGCCACCTTCCTGGTCACGGGCACGACCGCGGTCAACATCGACGTGGCCCAGAAGGTGCAGGACGCGCTGGTGCCGTACCTGCTGGTCGTGGTCGGGCTCGCCGTGGTGCTGCTGCTCCTGGTGTTCCGTTCGGTGCTGGTCCCGCTGAAGGCGGCGCTCGGCTTCCTGCTGTCGGTGCTGGCCTCGCTGGGCGCGGTCGTCCTGGTCTTCCAGCAGGGGCACGGCGCGGATCTGCTGGGTGTGGAGTCCACCGGGCCGGTGATGAGCCTGATGCCGATCTTCCTGGTGGGCATCGTCTTCGGACTCGCCATGGACTACGAGGTGTTCCTGGTGTCCCGGATGCGGGAGGCGTACGTGCACGGGAGCGGGCCGGGGCAGGCGGTCGTCAGCGGGTTCCGGTACAGCGCGCGGGTCGTGGCGGCCGCCGCGCTGATCATGATGGCGGTGTTCTCCGGGTTCATCGGCGCCGGCGAGTCCATGATCAAGATGATCGGGTTCGGGCTCGCCTCGGCGGTCCTGTTCGACGCGTTCGTCGTACGGATGGCGATCGTCCCGGCGGTGCTGGCGCTGCTGGGCCGGTCGGCCTGGTGGCTGCCGCGATGGCTGGACCGGGCGCTGCCCTCCGTCGACGTGGAGGGCGAGGCGCTCGGCCGTACGGTGCCCGCCCCGGCCGGTGACAGCGCCCCGGAACCGGCTCGCCTGTGACCCTCGCCCTCCCCCGGGGCCGCCCGCGCCGCCGCAGCGCGGGCGGCCCGCCCGCCGTATCACGGACCATGGTCACAGGAGACCGACCGGAGCGATCGATGAGCACCCCCTGGCAGCGCTACACCGAAGAACACACCCGTACCGTCGACACCATGGCGGCGGTGCTGCTGTTCGCCTCGTTCCTGTTCGGCAGCGAGATCACCATGAGCGCCGAGGACCAGCACACGGTCGGCCTCACCATCGCCCTCGCCGCCGTCGGCTGCGGTGCGCTGCTCTGGCAGCGCACCCGGCCGCGCACGGTCGTCGCCCTCGGCGCGGCGGCCACCGCGGCCGCCGCCGGGCTCGGGCATCTGCCCACCCCGCTGCTGCTGGGCGGGCTGATGCTGGCGCTGTACCGGCTGGCGGTCGACACCGACCGGCCCACCGCCCGCCGGTACTACTTCGCGAGCGTCGCCCTCGTGGTGGGCGCCGCGATGGTCTTCGCGCCGGCGGGCATCCCCTGGCCGCTGGAGACGATCAGTCCGGCCGCCTGGCTGCTGCTGCCGGTCGTCGCCGGCAACGCGGTCCGGCTGCAGACCGCGTATCTGGACGCCGTGCAGGCGCGGGCCGAGTACGCCGAGCGCAGCCGGGAGGAGGAGGCCCGGCACCGGGTCGCGGAGGAGCGGATGCGGATCGCCCGGGAGCTGCACGACGTGGTCGCCCACCATCTGGCGCTGGCCAACGCCCAGGCCGGCACGGCCGCCCACCTCTCGCGCACCCATCCCGACCAGGTGCACCGGATCCTCGGCGATCTCGCCGGTACGACCGCCTCCGCGCTGCGCGAGCTGAAGGCCACCGTGGGGCTGCTTCGGCAGACCGGCGACCCGGACCTGCCGCTCGCACCGAGCCCCGGCCTCGACCGGCTGCCGGAGCTGACCGAGGCCTGCGAGTCCGCGGGACTCGCCGTGCACGTGAGCGTCGAGGGCAGCCCGCGGCCGCTGACGGCGGGCGTGGACCTGACGGCGTACAGGATCGTGCAGGAGGCGCTGACCAACGTCACCAAACACGCCTCGGCCGAGGCCGCGTACGTCCGGATCGGCTGGGCCCGGGACCGGCTGACCCTCACCGTCACCGACGACGGCACCGCCACCGCCCCGGCCGCGCCCGCCCCCGGGCACGGCTTCGGGCTGATCGGGATGCGCGAGCGGGCCCAGTCGGTCGGCGGTGCCTTCGCCGCCGGGCACCGGGAGGGCGGCGGCTACGAGGTCACCACCCGGCTGCCGCTGTACCCCAGCGCCCCCGGCGCCACGGAACCGGAAGAACAAGGGACGCCATGACCATCCGCGTGCTGCTCGCCGACGACCAGGCCCTGCTGCGGGCCACCTTCCGGATCCTGATCGACTCCTGCGCCGACATGGAGGTGGTCGCCGAGGCCACCGACGGCGCCGAGGCGGTCGCGCGCACCCGCGAGCACCGGCCCGACATCGTGCTGATGGACATCCGGATGCCCGGCACCGACGGGCTCGCCGCCACGGCCGCCGTCTGCGCGGACCCGGAGCTGTCCGGCGTGCGGGTGCTGATCCTGACCACCTTCGAGGTCGACGAGTACGTGGCACAGGCGCTGCGCTCCGGGGCCAGCGGCTTCCTCGGCAAGGACGTGACCGCCGAGGCGCTGCTGGCCGGGATCCGCACGGTGGCCGCCGGCGAGTCGCTGCTCTCCCCCACCGCGACCCGCACCCTCATCACCCGGTTCCTGGCCACGCCCGCGCCCGGCGCCCGGCTCGCCGCCCCCGAACAGCTGCGGGTCCTCACCGCGCGCGAACGCGAGGTCATGGCGCTGGCGGCCGAGGGCCGCTCCAACGACGAGATCGCCGGGAAACTGTTCGTCTCCCCGCTGACCGTGCGCACCCACATCCACCGGGCGATGACCAAGCTGGACGCCCGGGACCGGGCCCAACTGGTGGTGATGGCCTACCAGTCGGGGCTGGTGCAGCCCCCGCCGCCGGGGCCGGACGCCTGAGGCCCGTCCGGGGGAACCGGCGCCGCCGGGCGCGTGCGGCGACGGCGGCCGGTTCACATCTCCTGGGTGACCGCCCTCCCCGTGATCCCGCCCATGCTCGCCACCCCCGGCCGGCTGCCGCCCGCCGCACAGGACGCCAAGTGGGCCTACGAGACCAAGCAGGACGGCCAGCGGGTGGTCGTCTACCTGCCCGGCGACGGCAGCATGCTGCTGCGCGCCCGTTCCGGCGAGGAGATCACCGCGGCCTATCCCGAACTGCGCCCGCTGTCGCAGGCTCTGGGCCGGACCCCGGCGATCCTGGACGGCGAGGTGCTGGCCGTCGACGAACAGGGGCGCGCCGACTTCCAGTTGCTGCAGAGCCGGATGGGCCTGGCCCACGCCCCGGCCCGGGCGGCCCGGATGGCGGCCCGGGTCCCGGTCCATCTGGTGCTGTTCGACGTGCTGCTCCTGGCTGACCCGCTGCTCACCACGGCATACGCGGACCGGCGGGCACGCCTGGAGTCCCTGGCCCTGGAGGGGCCGCACTGGTCGACGCCGGGGGCCGTCGTCGGGCACGGCGCCGAGGCGCTGCGGGCGACCCGGGAGCACGGTCTTGAGGGCCTGGTCTGCAAGCGGCTCGACTCGGGGTACGAGCCGGGGGTGCGGTCCCGCGCCTGGATCAAGATCCGGAACATGCGCGCCGAGGACGTGATCGTCGGCGGCTGGCTGCCGGGCAAGGGGCGGCTGACCGGGCTGCCGGGCGCGGTGCTGGTCGGCCAGCGGTCCGCCGACGGGCGGCTGCGGTACGTCGGCGGGGTGGGCACCGGCTGGAGCGCGGCGGAGCGGACCGAACTGGCCGCGCTGCTGCGGGCCGCCGGCACCGACTCGTGCCCCTTCGACCCGGTCCCGGCGGTCCCGGACGCCCGCTGGGTGCTGCCCCGGCTGGTCGGCGAGGTCAGGTACAGCACCCGGACCCGGGCCGGGCTGCTGCGCCAGCCGTCCTGGCTGCGGCTGCGCCCTGACCTCGCACCGGAGGAATCGGCGGCGGACCTGCCTCCGGACGCGGACTGACGGCCGGGCGGCGACCGACAGGATGTCGGAATCCGCGATTGACGGGAAGGTCTATGGTGTCTGTCATGTCGGTTCCCGAGTTGATCCGTATCGTCTCCCGCGACTCGCCGATGGCCCTGGCCCAAGTGGCCCGCGTCCGAGCCGAGTTGGCCGCCCTCCATCCGCAGGTGCGCACCGAGGTCGTGCCGGTGAAGACAACCGGCGACAAGTGGCTGGGCGATCTCTCACAGGTGGAGGGGAAGGGCGCGTTCACCAAGGAGGTGGACGCCGCGCTCCTGGCCGGCAAGGCGGATCTCGCCGTGCACTGTGTGAAGGACGTGCCGGCGGACCGGCCGTTGCCCGCCGGCACGGTGTTCGCGGCGTTCCTGAAGCGGGACGACATCCGCGACGCTCTCGTCCACCCGGGCGGGCTGACGCTGGATCAGCTGCCGCCGGGTACCCGGATCGGCACCTCCTCGGTCCGCCGGGTCGCCCAACTGGCCGCCACCCACCCGCACCTGGAGTGCGTGCCGTTCCGGGGCAACGACAACCGGCGCCTGGAGAAGCTCGCCGCCGGGGACGCCGACGCGCTGCTGCTCGCGGTGGCGGGCCTGGAGCGGATCGACCGTACGGACGTGATCAGCGAGGTGCTGGACCCGGAGACGATGATGCCGCCCATCGGCGCCGGCATCCTCGCGCTGCAGTGCCGGGAGGGCGACTCCGAGCTGATCGACGTGGTGAGCGGGCTCGGTGACCCGGACACCTACCGGGAGGCGACCGCCGAGCGGATGTTCCTGCATGTGCTCCAGGGCCACTGCAACAGCCCGATCGCCGGCTTCGCCCGGGTCGACGGCGGCGGTGAGCTGTCGCTGCGCGCCTGCGTGTTCACCCCGGACGGCAAGACCCGGCTGAACGCCCACGAGTGGGCGGGGCGCCTCGACCCGGCGACGCTCGGGACCTCGGTCGCCGTGGCCCTGCTCCGGCAGGGCGCCCGCGAGATCATCGACGGCATCCCCCACTGAGCGCTCCGCTGGTGGCGCCGGGATGGGTCGTCGTTCGGCTGCGGCGCCGTCGTGGCTGGTCGCGCAGTTCCCCGCGCCCCTATCGGGGCGCTGCCGAACCGCAGCGCACTTCGCCGGACCCGCTTAGGCGCTCAAGGGGAAGGCCGCGATGCGCCTTCGGGGCGCTGCCGCTCAGGATGTGGTGGGGCCGGGCTCTGTCTGGTCCTTGAGGAAGGCTGTCACCTGGTGGGACAGGCTGCCCGGGCCGGCGGCCTGGCAGGCCGCGGCGGTCGTCGACTCCAGCACGCCGATGCCGCCCGCCCACAGCCGGCGTTCCGTCCACTCCTCGTCGACCCTCAGGTGGACCTGGATGTCCACCTGGGCCAGGGCTGCCTCCGGTCCGGCGGCGTAGAGGACGGCGGTGGCGCGGCGCAGCGGGTAGACGTCGAAGCCCTCGATGAACTGGGAGTTGCGCCAGTCGATGAACGCGCCCTCGCCGTCGGGGCCGACCCGGACGTCGATCTGGCCGTCCTCCAGCTGGACGCTGAAGTGGCGGGAGCCGCGGTTCTCGATGGTCACCCGGGCACTGAAGTACGTCAGCCCGGCCGCGGCGTCGTCCCGGCCGCGGGGCGGCTCGGACTCCTCCAGGCGGTGGACGCGGACCCGCAGACCGGCATGTTCGTCGTACTCATGCCAGTCCCCGACCACGTTCGGCTCGTACACAATGCCCCTCTCGACCCCCGCTGTTTATCTGTGTGCTCAGCGCACTGTCAAATGAGCGGAATGCACTGTGGCCAGGGGGTTCGCCCGCTTTGATCGCTGATCAAGCGTTGCGCAGCGGTTATCCCGCCCCAGGGGTCCGGAGCGGGTCGCGGGCGCGTGCCGCACATCACGTCGGCGTGCGTCCCGGCCGCGGCCGGCTCAGCGGGCCAGGCGGCCGAGCAACGAGGAGGCCGCGGTGATGCCGAGGGCTGCGGCGACCGCCAGCACACCGAAGTCGAGGCCGAGGTGGGCGGGCGTGCCGAGCAGCAGGCCGCGCAGGGCGTCGACCTGGTAGCTCAGCGGGTTGATCTTGCTGACCACCTGGAGCCAGCCGGGCATGATCGCCACGGGGTAGAGGGCGTTGGAGCCGAAGAACAGCGGCATGGTGATCGCCTGCCCGATGCCCATCAGCCGGTCGCGGCTGAGCACGATGCCCGCGATGCTCATCGACAGGCAGGAGAAGAAGGCCGAGGCGAGGACCACGGCGAGCCCGACCCCGAGGAGCTTCAGCGGGTTCCAGGTGAGGGAGACGCCGAGGATCGCGGCGATGACGATCACCACGACGGCCTGGATCAGGGACTTCACGCCGGCCGCGAAGGCCTTGCCGGTGATGAGGGCGGAGCGGGGGGTGGGGGTGACGAGGAGCTTGTTGAGGATACCGGCGTCGCGTTCCCAGATGATCTGGATGCCGTAGAAGATGGCGATGAACATCGCGGACTGGGCGATGATGCCGGGCGCCAGGTAGTCGATGTAGGGGATGCCGCCGGTGGGTATCGCCTTGATCCGGGTGAAGGTCTGGCCGAAGATCAGCAGCCAGAGGGCGGGCTGGATGGCGCGGGTGTAGAGCTCGGTGCGGTCGTGGCGGAGCTTCTGCAGCTCGACGGCGCACATGGCGACGACCCGGGCGGGCAGCAGCCGCCAGCCGGAGCGCGGCTGGGGTGGGGTCAGCAGCAGGGACGTGCCCGTGGGCTCAGCCGACACGGTTCGCGGTGCGGCGGGTGCTTCGGACATCGCGGAAACCTCCTGACCGGTCGTCGAGGCCGCTGCCGGCCACGTCGCGGAAGACGTCTTCGAGGGTGGGCAGGGCGTCGCCGCCCTGGCGTTCGGCGAGACCGCGCCGGAGCTCGGTGGGGGTGCCGAGGGCGCGGATGCGGCCGCGGTGCATCAGGCCGACCCGGTCGCAGTGCTGGTCGGCCTCGTCCATGTAGTGGGTGGTGACCAGGACGGTCATGCCGGTGGCTTCGCGTACGGCGTTGATCTGGTCCCACACGCCGGTGCGGGCGATCGGGTCGAGGCCGATGGTCGGCTCGTCGAGGATCAGCAGCCGGGGCGCGCTGACCAGCGCCTGGGCCAGTTCGAGGCGGCGGACCATGCCGCCGGAGTAGGTGCCGGCGAGCCGGTCGGCGGCGTCGGCGAGGTCGACGACCTCCAGCGCCTCGGCGACCCGCGCGGCCCGCTCGCGCCGGGGGACGTCGAAGACGCGGGCGAACAGCTCGACGTTCTCGCGGCCGGTGAGTCCGCTGTCGGCGGACAGCTGCTGCGGGACGTAGCCGAGCAGTCTGCGGACGGCCATTCGGTCCTTGCCGGTGTCGTGGCCGAAGACGCGGACCATCCCGGCGGGGACGGGCAGCAGGGTGGTGATGCAGCGGATGGCGGTGGTCTTGCCGGCGCCGTTGGGGCCCAGCAGGCCGAAGACCTCGCCCTCTCCGACGCTCAGGTCGAGTCCGTCGACGGCCTTGGTCTCTCCGAAGGAGTAGGAGAGACCGGTGCAGGCGACTGCGGTGGTGTCCGTTGTCATGATTCCCCGGCCTCCTCGTGCAGGGTGTCGGCGAGCCGGCGCAACGCGGGAAGCGCCGCTCGCAGCGCCTCCCGGTCCGCCTCGTCCAGCCGGGCGACATGGCCGGCGACGAGTTCCGCGCGGCGGCGGTGCCAGTCGGCGAGTCGTTTCTCGGCGCGTTCGGTCAGCTGCAGCCGGGCGGCCCGCCGGTCGGCCGGGTCGGTCTCCCGGAGCAGGTAGCCGTCCTTGACGAGCTGGTTGACCAGGGTCGACACCGAGTTGCTCGCCAGGTACAGCTCCTTGGCGGCGTCCGAGATGCCGATCCCGGGCCGGGACTCGACCAGCCGCAGCAGCTCCACCTCGGCACCGCGCAGCCGCGGCCGGGTGAGCCCGCGCCGCAGCCGGCGACGGATCAGCCGCTGGATGCCGACCAACGCGTCGGCGAGTTCTTCCGGAAAGGTCTCCGATTCCACACCTCGAAGATTACCTCTGCTACAGAGGTATCTCTCCCAAGGGAGGGTCAAAGTCAGAGCCGAGAGGAGATCGGCGTAGAAATGAGAACTATCTCACCTTTTCGAGTGAATTGTTTTGCTATGCGGCATTAGGGGCATGCGCAGTTCAGTGCCGAGGGAGGTGCGTGCGATGCGTACCACCTGCAAACCCAAGACCCACCCGCACGACGACGCCCCGGACACGGCCCAGGACTTCGTCCGGCTGGCCGAGCTGCCCGAGGGGCCGCAGCGCCGGGCGCTCAGGGACGAGCTGGTCGAGCTGTGGCTGCCCATGGCCGAGCGGATCGCCGTGCGGTTCCGCGGTCGCGGGGAGACCGCGGAGGATCTCTACCAGGTCGCCGCGCTGGGGCTGGTGAAGGCGGTCGACCACTACGACCCGGCGCGCGGCCGGGCCTTCGAGGCGTACGCCGTGCCGACGATCACCGGCGAGATCAAACGCCACTTCCGCGACCACATGTGGACCCTGCACGTGCCGCGCCGGGTCCAGGAGCTGCGCAACCGGGTCCGGGGCGCCCTCAAGGAGCTGGGCCAGACGGCCCCGGGGCACCCGCCCACGGTCGCCGAGATCGCCGCACGGGCCCAGCTCACCGAGAGCGAGGTGCGGGCCGGGATGGAGGCCCTGGAGTGCTATTCGGCGCTGTCGCTGGACGCCGAGGTCCTCGGCGGCGACGGCTGTGCGCTCGGCGACACCCTGGGCGCCCCGGACCCCGGCTACGACCTGATCGTCGACCGCACCGCCGCGGAACCGTGCCTGCAGGGGCTGCCCGAGCGCGACCGGCTCATCCTCTATCTGCGGTTCTTCCGCGGTATGACGCAGAGCCGGATCGCCGAGCAGCTGGGTATCTCGCAGATGCATGTGTCCCGCCTGCTCAGCGCCTGCTTCGACCGGCTGCGCGAGGACCTGCTGGCCGAGGCCGGCTGAGACGCACCCGACGGGCGCCGCGTCCCGCGCCCGGATCGGCTGGTCGGCCTCTTCCCGCCGCGCCACCGGGGTACTCGGCAGGCGTTCCTGCCTCTTCCGGTTGGAGACTGGTGGCAGACCGGTCCCCCTGCCGGCCCCGACACCAGGACGCGAGTGCCATGAACGACGACACGCCTCCCCCCCGCCCCGTGCAGAAGAAGCGATCGGTGATCTCGACGCACTCGGTCTTCGGTGCCCCGTGCTGGGTGAGCCTGACCAGCCGCGACCTGCAGACGACCGAGGACTTCTACAGTGCCGTGCTGGGCTGGCGATGGCGCAGTGTCAGGCTCGGCGACCACTTCCGGATCGCGCTGGCGGACGGGGTGCCGGTGGCGGGCATCGCCGCGGTCGCCTCGATGTGGCAGATGGCGGTGGCCTGGACGCCGTACTTCGCGGTGCCCGACGCGGACGAGGCGGTGGCCCGCGCCCGGGAGCGCGGCGGCACCCCCGCGGTGGGGCCGTTGTCCTTCCCGCCCGGCAGGGCGGCGTTGATCGCCGACCGGGACGGCGCCGTCTTCGGCATCTGGGAGGGGGAGCTGGTCTCCAACTGGGAGACCTGGCGGCGGGCCGCCCCGACCTTCATCCGCCTGCACACCCGCAACGCCTTCGACTCGGCGATCTTCTACGGCGAGGTCCTCGGCTGGGCCTCCGGCAAGCCGGGCTGCTGCGAGGTCGAGTACGAGGGCGGCGAGGTCGTGCTGCGCAGCCGCGGCGATGCCGTGGCCCGCATCGACTCGGGGGCGGTGGAGACGGCCCCCGATCCGTCGGTACGGCCGCACTGGCAGATCCACTTCGCGGTCAGCGACGTGGCGGCGTGCGCCCGGATCGCCGAGAAACACGGCGGCAGCGTGCTGAGCGAGGAGGAGACCGAGGCGATCCTCCGGGATCCGGACGGAGCACAGTTCACGGTGACGACGGCCCGCGGCGCGCGCTGAGCCGATGCCGTGCCGGGTTCGCCCTGGTGGTCGGGTGCGGGTGCGTCGTGGCTGGTCGCGCAGTTCCCCGCGCCCCTTTCAGGGGCGTCAGGCGTAGCGCCCCTTCAGGAGCGCGGGGAACTGCGCGAGCAACCCCCACGCACCCGCAGCCGTGGCACTACCTCGACGGCCGCGACAGCACGACCAGACTCCGTGCCTCCACCCGGAGCCTCGTGCCCGCCTTGCGTTCGCGTTCGTCCGGCACCCCCTCCGGGTCGGCCGTGTCGATGAGAGTCGTCCAGTGCTCGCCGTAGGACTCGTCGGGCAGCCGGAAGTCGACCGGCTCCCAGTAGCCGTTGAGGAGCAGCAGGAACGAGTCGTCGACCAGGCGCCGCCCGTAGGGGTCCCGTTCGGCGATGGCGTCGCCGTTGAGGAAGACGCCGACCGAGTGCGCGTCGGCGCGCTGCCAGTCCCGGTCGGTCATCTCGCGGGCGTCGGGCAGCAGCCACACCAGGTCCGACAGCGGCTGCCTGGGGTGCATGGCGGTCTCGCCCCGGAAGAAGCGCCGCCGGCGCAGCACGGGGTGGGCGGCGCGCAGCCCGATGACGTACCGGGTGAAGTCGGTGAGGGCCTGCTGCTCGTCGGTCAGCTCCCAGTCGATCCAGGAGACCTCGTTGTCCTGGCAGTAGGCGTTGTTGTTGCCGCCCTGGGTGCGGCCGAGTTCGTCGCCGTGGCTGAGCATGGGGATGCCCTGGGACAGCAGCAGGGTGGCGAGGAGGTTGCGCTGCTGGCGGGACCGCAGTTCGAGCACGGCCGGGTCGGTGGTCTCGCCCTCGGCACCGCAGTTCCAGGACCGGTTGTGGCTCTCGCCGTCGCGGTTGCCCTCGCCGTTGGCCTGGTTGTGCTTGTCGTTGTACGACACCAGGTCGCGCAGCGTGAAACCGTCGTGCGCGGTGACGAAGTTGACGCTCGCCCGCGGCCGCCGCCTGCTGTGCTGGTACAGGTCGGAGGAGCCGGTGAGCCGGGAGGCGAACTCGCCCAGCGAGCCCGGTTCGGCCCGCCAGAAGTCCCGCACGGCGTCCCGGTACTTGCCGTTCCACTCCGACCACAGCTGCGGGAAGTTGCCGACCTGGTAGCCGCCCTCCCCCACGTCCCAGGGTTCGGCGATGAGCTTGACCCTGCTGATCACCGGGTCCTGCTGGATCAGGTCGAAGAACGCCGAAAGGCGGTCCACCTCGTGGAACTGGCGCGCCAGGGTGGCCGCGAGGTCGAAGCGGAAGCCGTCGACGTGCATCTCGGTCACCCAGTACCGCAGCGAGTCCATGATCAGCTGGAGCACGTAGGGGTGCCGCATCAGCAGGCTGTTCCCGGTGCCGGTGGTGTCGTAGTAGTGCGCCCAGTCGCCGTCCACGAGCCGGTAGTAGGAGGCGTTGTCGATGCCCCGGAAGGACAGCGTGGGGCCCATCTCGTTGCCCTCGGCGGTGTGGTTGTAGACCACGTCGAGGATCACTTCGAGCCCTGCCGCGTGCAGCGCCTTCACCATCGCCTTGAACTCGTTGACCTGCTGGCCCCGGCTGCCGAAGGCGCTGTAGGCGTTGTGCGGGGCGAAGTAGCCGATGGTGTTGTAGCCCCAGTAGTTGGACAGGCCGCGGTCCTGGAGCACTCCGTCCTGCACGAACTGGTGCACCGGCATCAGCTCGACCGCCGTGACGCCGAGCGAGGTCAGGTGGTCGAGGACCGCCGGGTGCGCGAGCCCGGCGTAACTGCCCCGGAGCCGTTCGGGTACCTCCGGATGGGTGAGGGTCAGGCCGCGGACATGGGCCTCGTAGATCACCGAGTCGGAGTACGGCCGCCGGGGCGGGCGGTCGTCGCCCCAGTCGAAGTAGGGGTCGGTGACCACGCCGAGCATGGAGTGCCCGGCGCTGTCGGCCGGGGACGGCCCGCCGGGGGTGCATTCGTAGAGGGAGGCGTGGTTGTCGATCTGGCCGTCTATCGCCCGGGCGTACGGGTCCAGGAGCAGCTTCGCCGGATTGCACCAGTGGCCCAGGTCGGGGTTCCAGGGGCCGGTCACCCGGTATCCGTAGCGCTGTCCTGGTCCGACGCCGGGCAGGTAGGCGTGCCAGACGAAGCCGTCGACCTCGGTCATCGGCACCGTCGTCTGCGTGGCGGCGTCGTTGACCAGGACCAGCTCGACCCGCTCGGCGACCTCGCTGAACAGGGCGAAGTTGGTGCCCTGCCCGTCGAAGGAGGCCCCCAACGGGTAGGGGTGCCCGCTCCACACGGGCACCCCTTTCCGGGACTTCCTCGCCGTCACCGGGCGCCTTCCAGGACGCCGTCGGCGGATGCGGCCAACTGGGCGACCGGCAGGTCGCGCGGCACCTGGAGGACCTGGCGGAGCCGGGGCGCCGGCCCGGTCCTGACCAGCGGGACGCGCTCGCCGGAGCGGGCCCGCTGCGAGAACCAGATGATCTTGCTGCCGGTCTCCGGGGCACAGCAGCCCCAGCCGTCGCTGGTCGCGGCGAGGTGCGCCAGGCACCCGCGCAGATCCTGGTCGGGGCGGAGATCCCGGTCGTCGTCACCGATGGCGGTGATGAGGTGCTGCCCGTTCCACCACATCTCGATGGACGTGCGCTTGTCCGTCGCGTGCTGGTCGATGGCGGTCAGCAGCAGTTCGGCACCGCGGCAGACGGGGTCCACGAGGTTGTCGAGATCCCAGTAACGCAGATGGGCGGCCAGTATGCGGCTGACCTGTCCCACCCGTTCCGGGCTGACCTCCACGTCGAGGTGGTAGTAGCAGGGCACTGCGGTCTTCATTGTCGCTAGCTCCTCACCCGCGAAGCTCTCGCTCCCCCTCACCCGTCCGGAAATCCGTTCCGGACGCGCAGCGTGAGCGCCGATCGCTCCTGAGTCACCTTCACTGTGCGGGCGCTACGCCATTCGTGCAACACGAGAGACTCCCGAGGTGGTTGAAGTTCCAACAAGACGCTCGGTCATCGTGCGTGCACCATGAGTGAAAGCCTCGATTCGCCGTAACGGCTCCGTGCCTCTCCGTGCCCGGACGCTCCCCCGATCCTCGGGGACACGTGCCCATTCGAGAGCGTGGGAAGGAAAGACACGGCCATGCTGCTACCCGCGAAGGCCGAGGTGGCCCGGCAGCTGCGGCGCTACCGGGCGTGGGAGCGCGTCATGCTCGCCTCGCCGCAGGACCGCGAGGTGCGGTCCACCTTCGAGGACTCGGGCTACACGCTGTGCGTGCTGATGGGCAAGCGCTGCGCCCGGGAGGCGGTGGAGGCGGCCGAGCGCTATCTGCGCACCAGCCTCGTGACCTATGTGCGGGACCAGGGTGGGCGGGCCCGGCTGGGCGGGACGGTCCGGCAGGGGCCGCCGACGGACCGGCGTTCCGCGAGGCAGTGATCCCGCAGACGGACCCCGCGGGAAGACACCGGTCTTCCGGCGCACTACGGACCGCGGAGCCGGGCCCCGGGCCCGGCTCCGCGCACGGCGGAGGTGAGACCCATGAAGGCGACCGAGCCCATCGGCCGCGTTCCGGTGCGTGACGTCCGGCCCGCCGTGGAGTGCGGCGGGCGTCCGGTGAAGGCGGTCCCCGGCGAGACCTTCCAGGTCACCGCCACCGTCTTCCGCGAGGGCCATGACGCCGTCGGCGCCAATGTGGTGCTGTGCGACCCCGAGGGCCGGCCCGGCCCCTGGACCCCGATGCGGGAGCTGGTCTCCGGCACCGACCGCTGGGGCGCCGAGGTCACCCCGGACGCGACGGGCCGCTGGACGTATCACGTGGAGTCCTGGAGCGCCCCGCTCGCCACCTGGCGGCAGCACGCCCGGGTGAAGATCCCGGCGGGCATCGACACCGGCCTGGTCCTGGAGGAGGGCGCCGGACTGTACGAGCGGGCGGCCGCCGGCGTCCCCGAGGGACGTGAACGCGAGCGGATCCTCGCGGCGGCCCGTGCCCTGGGCGACGACTCCCTCCCGCTGCACGCGCGGCTGGCGAACGCCCTCGCTCCCGAGGTGGACGAGGTCCTGGCGCGGTATCCGCTGCGGGAGCTGGTGACCGTCTCCGAGCCGTTGCCGCTGCTCGTGGAGCGTGAACGGGCCCTGTACGGCTCCTGGTACGAGTTCTTCCCCCGCTCCGAGGGGACACCGCAGCGGCCGCACGGCACGTTCCGGACAGCGGCCCGACGCCTGCCGAAGATCGCGGAGATGGGCTTCGACGTCGTCTACCTCCCCCCGATCCACCCCATCGGCACCACCTTCCGCAAGGGCCGCAACAACACCCTCGACCCGGGACCGGAGGACGTCGGTGTGCCGTGGGCGATCGGCTCGCCCGAGGGCGGGCACGACGCCGTCCATCCGGACCTGGGGACCCTGGAGGACTTCCAGTGGTTCGTCGCGGAGGCCGGCCGGCACGGCCTGGAGATCGCCCTGGACTTCGCGCTGCAGTGCTCGCCGGACCACCCCTGGGTGGAGAAGCACCCCGAGTGGTTCCACCACCGCCCGGACGGCACCATCGCCTACGCCGAGAACCCGCCCAAGAAGTACCAGGACATCTACCCCATCGCCTTCGACGCCGACATGCCCGGGCTGATCGCCGAGACCGTGCGGGTGCTGCGGCACTGGATGGACTGCGGGGTGCGGATCTTCCGCGTCGACAACCCCCACACCAAACCGGTGGTGTTCTGGGAGCGGGTGATCGCCGAGATCAACGCGGCCGACCCCGACGTGATCTTCCTCGCCGAGGCCTTCACCCGGCCCGCGATGATGCGCACCCTGGCCCAGACCGGCTTCCAGCAGTCCTACACCTACTTCACCTGGCGCAACACCAAGCAGGAACTCACCGAGTACCTCACCGAGCTGTCCGGCGAGTCCGCGGCCTGGATGCGGCCGAACTTCTTCGCCAACACCCCGGACATCCTGCACGCCTACCTCCAGCACGGCCACCGCCCCGCCTTCGAGGCCCGCGCCGTGCTCGCCGCCACCCTCTCCCCCACCTGGGGCATCTACAGCGGCTACGAACTCTGCGAGAACACCCCCCTGAAGGAAGGCAGCGAGGAGTACCTCGACTCCGAGAAGTACCAACTCAGGCCACGCGACTGGGCACGCGCCGACACCGACGGCATCGCCCCCCTCATCACCCGCCTCAACACCGTCCGGCGCCGCCATCCCGCGCTCCGGCACCTGCGCAACCTGAGCTTTCACCACACGGACAACGACTCCGTCATCGCCTACAGCAAGCGCACCGGGCCGGACACGGTTCTGGTGGTCGTCAGCCTCGATCCGCACCACACCCAGGAGGCCACGGTCTCGTTGGACATGCCGCAACTCGGCCTGGACTGGAACGCCGTCCTGTCCGTGCAGGACGAACTGACGGGTGAGACCTACTCATGGGGCAGGACCAACTTCGTGCGCCTCGTCCCCGGCCGGACGCCGGCACACGTGCTCCAGGTAGGGCGGCCGACACCAGCGAACGGAGGGCCCAGCGCGTCATGACTGTCAACGAACCCGTCCCGGACACCTTCGAGGACACCCCCGCCAAGGACCGGGATCCGGACTGGTTCAAACGCGCCGTCTTCTACGAGGTCCTGGTCCGCTCCTTCCAGGACAGCAACGGCGACGGCATCGGCGACCTCAAGGGCCTGACCGCGAAACTCGACTATCTGCAGTGGCTCGGCGTCGACTGCCTCTGGCTGCCGCCCTTCTTCAAGTCCCCGCTGCGGGACGGCGGTTACGACGTCTCCGACTACACCGCCGTACTCCCCGAGTTCGGTGACCTCGCCGACTTCGTGGAGTTCGTCGACGCCGCCCACCAGCGCGGCATGCGCGTCATCATCGACTTCGTCGTCAACCACACCAGCGACCAGCACCCGTGGTTCCAGGAGTCCCGGAAGAACCCGGACGGGCCGTACGGGGACTTCTACATGTGGGCGGACGACGACAAGCAGTACCAGGGCGCGCGGATCATCTTCGTCGACACGGAGGTCTCCAACTGGACCTTCGATCCGGTGCGCGGCCAGTACTACTTCCACCGGTTCTTCTCGCACCAGCCCGATCTCAACTACGAGAACCCGGCGGTGCAGGAAGAGGTGCTGGCGGCGCTCCGGTTCTGGCTGGACCTGGGCATCGACGGCTTCCGGCTGGACGCGGTGCCCTATCTGTACGCGCAGGAGGGCACCAACTGCGAGAACCTGCCGCCCACCCACGAGTTCCTCAGGCGGGTCCGCCGCGAGATCGACGCCATGTTCCCGGACACCGTGCTGCTGGCCGAGGCGAACCAGTGGCCGGAGGACGTCGTCGACTACTTCGGCGACTACCGCAGCGGCGGGGACGAGTGCCACATGGCGTTCCATTTCCCGGTGATGCCGCGGATCTTCATGGCCGTGCGCCGGGAGTCCCGCTACCCCGTCTCGGAGATCCTCGCCAAGACCCCCGCCATCCCCTCCGGCTGCCAGTGGGGCATCTTCCTGCGCAACCACGACGAGCTGACCCTCGAAATGGTCACCGACGAGGAACGCGACTACATGTGGGCCGAATACGCCAAAGACCCGCGTATGCGCGCCAACATCGGCATCAGGCGGCGGCTCGCCCCCCTCCTCGACAACGACCGCAACCAGATCGAGCTCTTCACCGCGCTCCTGCTGTCCCTGCCCGGCTCGCCGATCCTCTACTACGGCGACGAGATCGGCATGGGCGACAACATCTGGCTCGGCGACCGCGACGCCGTGCGCACCCCCATGCAGTGGACCCCCGACCGCAACGCCGGCTTCTCCTCCTGCGACCCCGGACGGCTCTACCTGCCGACCATCATGGACCCCGTCTACGGCTACCAGGTCACCAACGTCGAGGCCTCCATGTCCTCGCCGTCCTCCCTGCTGCACTGGACCCGCCGGATGATCGAGATCCGCAAGCAGAATCCTGCCTTCGGACTGGGGTCCTACACCGAGCTGCAGTCGTCGAACCCGGCGGTGATCGCGTTCCTGCGGGAGTACGAGGACGACCTCGTCCTCTGTGTGCACAACTTCTCCCGGTTCGCCCAGCCCACCGAACTCGATCTGCGGGCCTACGACGGCCGGCACCCGGTCGAGCTGATCGGCGGGGTGCGCTTCCCCGCCATCGGTGAACTGCCGTATCTGCTCACCCTCGCGGGGCACGGCTTCTACTGGTTCCGGCTCTCCCGAGTCGCCTCCCGCACCGGCCGTCGGCGCTGAGCGTGCGGAGCCGAGGAAAG
This sequence comes from Streptomyces hyaluromycini, assembly GCF_002217755.1. Lineage (GTDB taxonomy): Bacteria > Actinomycetota > Actinomycetes > Streptomycetales > Streptomycetaceae > Streptomyces > Streptomyces hyaluromycini. The sequence goes on from NZ_BCFL01000020.1 coordinate 286,150, forward strand.
GACGCGTCACCATGACGAAGACCGTTGACCTGCCCCGGGGCACGACGGCCGGCCTCGACCGGCCGCTGGTCTCGCTGGGCGGGCTGCTGCGCGACTGGCTGCCCCGGCAGCGCTGGTTCGCGGGCAAGGACCGGCCCGTCACGGAGCTGTCCGTGCTGTCCGTGACCGAACTCTTCCCCGGCTGCCTGCACCTGCTGGTCCACGCCGACCACTCCCCCGGCGGGGGTGCCGCCCCGTCCGGTGACTGCTACCAGCTCCTGCTCGGCGTCCGCGAACACCGCGCGCCCAGGCTGGAGCGGGCCTACATAGGCCGGGCCGAGGACGGCCCGCTGGCCGGGCTCACGGTCTACGACGCCCTGCACGACCCGCGCGCCGCCGAACTGCTCCTGGAGCGGCTGCGGATACCCGGCACGGCCGGCCCGCTGCGCTTCGAGACCGCCCCGGACGCCCGGATACCCGGCGGACTCGCGCCGCGGCTGCTGGACGCCGAGCAGTCCAACTCGTCGCTGGTGTACGGCGACTCCTACATCCTGAAGGTGTTCCGGCGGATCCAGCCCGGCATCAACCCGGACCTGGAGGTGCCCGGCGCACTGGCCGCACAGGGCTGCGCCCGGGTGCCGGCGCCGGTGGCCTGGTTCCGCACCACCGAACCGAGCCCGGCGACGCTCGGGGTACTGCAGCCCTTCCTGCCCGGCGCGGCCGACGGCTGGACCCTCGCCCTGCGCGCGCTCGCGGCCGGGGACGACTTCACCACCGAGGCACGGGAGCTGGGCCGGGCCACCGCGGAGGTGCATCTCGCGCTCGCCGCCGCCTTCCCGTCCGCCGTCCACGACGAACACAGCCGCACGGCGGAGGCGATGTCGGCGCGGCTGGACGCGGCCGCGCACGCGGTGCCTGCACTGCGGCCGTTCGTACCGGGGCTGCGCGGCGCCTTCGACGCGCTCGCCACCTGCGACGCGGGACCGCTGACCCAGCGGATCCACGGCGACCTCCATCTCGGGCAGGTGCTGCGGGCGGAACACGAGTGGTTCGTCATCGACTTCGAGGGCGAGCCGTCCCGGCCGCTCGCCGAGCGGCGCAGCACCCAGTCGCCGGTGCGCGACGTCGCCGGGATGCTCCGCTCCTTCGACTACGCGGCCCGGCAGCGCCGCCCCTGGCGTCCGGAGTGGGCCCGCCGCTGCCGGGAGGCCTACTGCGCGGGTTACGCTGCGCGGGCCGGCTGGGACCCGCGCAAGAAGCACGCACTGCTGCGCGCCCACGAGACGGACCGCGCGGTGTACGAGGTGGTGTACGAGGCCCGGCACCGGCCGGCCTGGCTTCCGGTTCCGATGGCCGCGATCGAGCGGCTCGCCCGCTGGAGAGGCTGACTGACGTCATGGCACTGCGCGACTCCTCGCTCCCCGAGCCCTCCGGCCCCTCCCGTCCCACGGCCCCGCCGCTGCACGCCGCCGACCGCGGGCGCCTGCTCGCGGGCGCCCACCACGATCCGCACGCCCTGCTGGGCGCCCGCCCGGTGGACGGCGGCACCCTCTTCCGGACGCTGCGGCCGCACGCCCGCGGCGTGAGCGTGCTCGTGGACGGGGTGCGCAGCCCCCTGGCGCCGGAGGACGACGGGTTCTTCGCGTCCGTCCTGCCGTACGCCGAGGTCCCGTCGTACACCCTCCTCGTCGCGTACGAGGACGGCGAGCACGAGGTCCACGACCCGTACCGCTTTCTGCCCGCCCTCGGTGAGTTCGACCTGCATCTGATCCGGGAGGGGCGGCACGAGCAGCTGTGGAAGGCGCTCGGTGCCGAGCCGATGACCCATGACGGGGTGGCCGGCACCCGGTTCACCGTGTGGGCGCCGAACGCCCGGGGTGTGCGGGTGGCCGGGGACTTCACGTGCTGGGACGGCACGCAGTTCCCGATGCGTTCGCTGGGCGCGGCCGGGGTGTGGGAGCTGTTCCTGCCGGGGGTGGGCGAGGGCGCGCGGTACAAGTTCGAGATCACGTCCCGGCACGGCGGCCGGTTCCTCAAGGCGGACCCGATGGCCAGGCGGACGGAGGTGCCCCCCGCGACCGCGTCGATCGTGACGGTCTCGCACTACGAGTGGGACGACGCGGAGTGGATGGCGCACCGGGGTGACGTCCCGGTGCACGAGGCACCGTTCTCGGTGTACGAGGTGCACCTGCCGTCCTGGCGGCCGGGCCTGAGCTACCGCGAACTGGCCGAGGAACTCCCCGCGTACGTCGACGACCTGGGCTTCACACACGTCGAGTTCATGCCGGTCGCCGAGCACCCCTTCGGCGGCTCCTGGGGCTACCAGGTCACCGGCTTCTACGCGCCGACCTCCCGGCTCGGCACCCCCGACGACTTCAAGTACCTGGTCGACGCCCTGCACCGGGCCGGCATCGGCGTGATCATGGACTGGGTGCCGGCCCACTTCCCCAAGGACGACTGGGCGCTGGCCCGCTTCGACGGGGATCCGCTGTACGAGCCCGGGGACGAGCGGCGGGCCGAGCATCCGGACTGGGGGACCTACGAGTTCGACCTCGGCCGGGTGGAGGTGCGCAACTTCCTGGTCGCCAACGCCGTGTACTGGTGCGAGGAGTTCCACGTCGACGGGCTGCGGGTGGACGCGGTCGCCTCGATGCTCTACCTCGACTACTCGCGGGACTCCGGGCAGTGGACGCCCAACGTGTTCGGCGGGCGCGAGGACCTGGACGCGGTGGCGTTCCTGCAGGAGATGAACGCGACCGTGTACCGGCGGGCGCCCGGGGTGGTGACCATCGCCGAGGAGTCCACCGCGTGGGACGGGGTGACCCGGCCGACCGACAGCGGCGGGCTGGGCTTCGGCCTGAAGTGGAACATGGGCTGGATGCACGACTCGCTGGAGTACATCCGGCACGAACCGGTGCATCGCAAGTACCACCACCACGAGATGACCTTCTCGATGGTCTACGCGTACAGCGAGAACTACGTCCTGCCCATCTCCCACGACGAGGTCGTGCACGGCAAGCGCTCGCTCGTCTCGAAGATGCCCGGCGACTGGTGGCAGCAGCGTGCCAACCACCGCGCGTATCTGGCCTTCATGTGGGCCCACCCGGGCAAGCAACTGCTCTTCATGGGGCAGGAGTTCGCCCAGGGCGGCGAGTGGTCCCACGCCGACGGCCCGGACTGGTGGCTGCTCGACCCCGGGTACGGGGCCGAGGCCGATCACCGGGGTGTCCGGGATCTGGTCCGCGATCTCAACTCCGGGTACCGCGCGCACCCCGCGCTGTGGCAGCGGGACACCGATCCGGCGGGTTTCCAGTGGGTCCTGGGTGACGCGGCCGAGGACAACGTCTTCGCCTTCCTGAGGTTCGATGCCGAGGCCCGGCCCCTGTTGGCGGTCTCCAACCTCTCCCCCGTGGTCCGCCCCGGCTACCGCCTGGGCGTGCCCAAGGGGATGCCCGTCTGGCAGGAGATCCTCAACACCGACAGCGCTCGGTACGGCGGCGGGGACGTCGTCAGCCGGGGGCCGCTGCTCGCCGACGAGGGCGCTCTGCGGCTCACGCTGCCCCCGCTCGGCACGGTATGGCTGGAGCCTGTCGCCCCGTAGCCCGTCGAGGGCTCCGTCACGTGTTTCCACGGCCGGGTTCGGGCAGTCCGGGTGGAAAGACCCCGCCGCGTCGGTCGCGGCCCGGCCGGAGGGCGGTTCCCTGTGCTGCGTACCGTCGGAGTGGAGGAAGAACTCCTGCTGGTCCACCCGGACAGCGGGGAGCCCGTGCCCTGGTCGGCCGCCGTCGTCGACCGGGCCGCCCAGGACGATCCCGAGCAGGCCGTGTTCCAGAAGGAACTGTTCGGGCAGATGCTGGAGCTCGCCACCAGTCCGCAGCGGGACATGGCGGAGCTCGGTGCCGAGATCGCCGGCTGCCGCAAGGAGGCGGGCCGGCTGGCGGGCGAGATCGGCTGCGCGGTCGCGGCGCTCGCCACCTGCCCCCTGCCGGTCGCCCCGGCGCTCACCCGGCACGAGCGGTACCACTGGATGGCCGGGCGGTTCGGCGCCGCCATGGTGGACTGGTTCGTCTGCGGCTGCCATGTGCACGTGTCGGTGGAGTCCGACGAGGAGGGGGTCGCCGTCCTCGACCGGCTGCGGCCGTGGCTTCCGGTGCTGCGCGCGCTCAGCGCCAACTCGCCGTTCTGGCAGGGCCGGGACTCCGGTTACGCCAGCTTCCGCAGCCGGCTGTGGGCGCGCGGCCCGTCGGCGGGACCGACCGAACTGTTCGGCTCGGCCGAGCGCTACCGGCAACGGGTCGCGGACATGGTGGCCAGCGGGGTCATCCTCGACACGGGGATGGTGTACTTCGACGCCCGCCTGTCCACGCGCTACCCGACGGTGGAGATCCGGGTGGCCGACGTGTGCCTGCGGGCGGACACCACCGTCCTCGTCGCCACGCTGATCCGCGCCCTGGTGGAGACGGCCGCACGCGACTGGCGGGCCGGGCGGCCGCCGCTCGATCCCGGCGTGAGCATGCTCCGGCTGGCCTCCTGGCAGGCCGCCCGCAACGGGCTGGAGCAGGACCTCCTCGACCCGGTGACCATGCGGCCCCGGCCCGCCGCCGAGGTGGTGCGCACGCTGCTGGCGCACACCGCGGAGGCGCTCGCCGACAGCGGTGACGCCCTCGGCGTCGAGGAGGCCGTCGCACAGTTGCTGCACAGAGGCACCGGCGCCCGCGAGCAGCGGTCGTTCCTGGAGCGCACCGGGAGCCTGCGGGACGTCGTCGTGGAGTGTGTGCGCCGCACCCAGGGCTGAACTCCGGGGCTGAGCTTTGTCATCAGGTGGAAACGAGTTGACCGTTCCCGACACGGGCCGCACTCCCCTGGGCTAGATTCGACCCTCGTCGACAACAGTACCGATCGGGAGGGTCACCCTCCGTACTTCCAGGAGCAGTGCATGCGCGACTACGCCCTCGCTCCGACGACCGCTTCGACCCTGGCCGGCGGGCTCGCCGACAGCGTCTTCGAGACGGCGGACCGGAACCCCACACTGCCGGTGCTGGCGCGCCGGACCGAGGCCGGCGCGGGCTGGGAGGAGGTCACCGCGGTCGAACTGCGGGACGAGGTGGTCGACCTGGCCAAGGGTCTGATCGCGTCGGGGATCTCGCCCGGGCAGCGGGTGGCCATGATGGCGCGGACGCGCTACGAGTGGACGGTGTTCGGCCTCGCGCTGTGGTCGGTGGGGGCCGAGGTGGTGCCGATCCACCCGACGTCCGCGCGGGACCAGGTCGAGTGGATCCTGCGGGACGCCCGCTGTGTGGCCGTGGTGGTCGAGGACGACCGGGCGGTGATGACCGTCGGCACCGTGTGCGAGGGGCTGCCCGGGCTCAAGCACGTGTGGCAGCTGGACGCGGGGGTGCTGCCCGAGCTGGTGCAGAAGGGCGCGTTGGTCCCGCTGACCACGGTGGAGTCGCTGCGCCGGATCGTGATGCCGGACTCCACGGCGGCCATCACCTACACGTCGGGCACCTCGGGGCGTCCGCTGGGCTGCGCGCTGAGCCACCGCGGGCTGGCGTACCCCTGCGACACCCTGCTGGCGGGCTGGGGGCACACCGCGGCGCGCCCGGGCGAACAGGCCTCCGTCCTGGCCTTCCTGCCGTTCTCCCACGTGTACGGCCTGATGGTCATGGTGATGTGTCTGCGCGGCGGGATCCTGATGGGTCACGAGCCGGAGATGACCGAGGCCGCGCTGGCGGCGGCCCTGGCCACGTTCCGGCCGACCTATCTGTACGCGGTGCCGTCGGTGCTGGAGAAGGTGTACAAGACGTTCCTGCGCACCTCCCAGCAGCACGGCCGGGGCGCCCTGTTCGAGCGGGCCGCGGAGACCGCCCGGGACTTCGCCGCCGCCCTGGAGCGGCAGCGGCTGGGCACCGGTGCCGGACCCGCCTTCGACCTGCGGCTGCAACACGCCCTGTACGAGCGGACGGTGTACCGCAAGCTGCGGGGGGCACTCGGCGGCCGGGTGCTGCGGGCCACCTCCGGCGGCTCCTCGCTGAGCCGTGAACTCACCCTGTTCTACGAGGGCATCGGCATGTACGTCCACGACGGCTACGGCCTCACCGAGTCCAGCGGCGGGATCACCATGCAGCCGCTGGGCCGCGAGAAGTCGGGCACGGTGGGCCAGGCGCTGCCCGGCACCCAGATCCAGGTGGCCGAAGACGGCGAGATCCTGGTGCGCGGTCCGTCGGTGTTCCAGGGGTACGTCGGTGACGACTACGCGACCCGGGCCGCGTTGCGCGGCGGCTGGCTGGCCACCGGGGACATCGGGCGGCTGGACTCCGAGGGCTATCTGACCATCACGGGCCGCAAGAAGGACATCATCATCACCAGCAGCGGCAAGAGCGTGGCCCCGGCCCCGCTGGAGCAGCGGCTGCGGATGCACCCGCTGGTGCACCAGGCGGTGGTCGTCGGCGACGACCGGCCCTGCGTGGGCGCGCTGATCACCCTGGACCCGGACTTCCTCGCCCACTGGCGGGGAGCGCTCGCGCTGCCGGGCGACTCGCCGGGGCGCGAGGCGCGCGAGGAGAACGCGCTGCGCGAGGAGATCGCCCGCGCCATCGCGTCCGCCAACAGCGTGGTGTCCCGCTCCGAGTCGATCCGGGTCTACCGGGTGATCCAGGAACCGTTCGCCCCGGGCAACGGCATGCTGACGCCGTCGATGAAGCTGCGCCGGGACGCCATCGCGCGCCACTACGCGGCCGAGATCGACGCCATGTACCAGGCCCGCTCCCAGGCGGTGCGCCGGCCGGGCCAGCCGGAGCCGGCCGACTGGGACGACTCGGACAACGTGTTCCGCTGAACGGATCACGCGTATCCGAGGCCAGGGTGGGAACTCGCCGCTCAGGGAGAGAGCAGCGCGACGGCGGCCCCTTCCCGGGGCTGGAAGTGACGAGATGGGAACCGGACCACGGCGGGACGACGGCCGATCCGTGGAGGAGCCCGACGGATGCAGGGTCTCCTTCCCGGGCCGGCTCCGCGATGTGACCGGCGCCCGGCTCGCCGCCGACGGCTACCTCGCCGGCCTCTCGCGCAGCTCGCCGCCCACCGGTCCCGACTGCTGGAACGACATCCTGCTGGTCGTGACGGAGCTGGCCGCCAACGTCGTCCAGTACGCGCCGGGCCCCTTCGAGCTGCGGATGCGCCGTACCTACGACGGCGTCCACGTCACCGTGCACGACACCAGCCGGGTCCGGCCCGAGCCGCGGCCGTTCCACCCGCACGGGGGCGGGGGCGGCATCGGCTGGCATCTGCTGCACACCCTGTGCGACCAGGTCAGCGTGGTCGTCACCGGGGACGGCAAGGATGTTCACGCCTTCCTGCCCTGGTGAAGTCCGCCCGGCCGGGGCCGGGTGCGGTCACTCCGGCCGGTGCGCGACCACCCCGAACATCGTCACCGACATGTGCACCGCCCCCTGCTCGGCGGCCTCGGCGAGGTCGGCGTACAGGGTGTCCCGCTGTTCCTCGGTGACGGCGCCGGTGCGCACGGCGGCCTCGCCGAGCATGCGGATCAGCGGCCAGGCGACCGAGCGGTGGTCCTGGAGCAGGGCCTGCGAGCCGCGGTCGTCCACCACGAATCCGGCCGCGCTCAGCTGGCCGACCAGGCGGCGCCCGGCGTAGGGGTTGGCGCCGTTGAGGGCGGCCGCGGTGAGCGCGCGCACCACCACCGGGTCGCCGGGGTGCAGGAGGGTGGTCCCCCAGTCGGTGTCCAGCAGCGCCACCCGGCCGCCGGGGCGCAGCACCCTGGCCATCTCGGCGATGGCCCGGTCGGGCTCGTGGACGTGCTGGAGGACCCGCTCGCACCACACGACGTCCATCGAGCCGTCCGGCACGGGCAGCGCCTCCGCCTCGCCCTGCAGGAAGCGGGCCCGGCTGTCGGCGGACCGCTCCTCGGCGACCGCGCGCAGACTCGGGTTGACCTCGACACCGATCGCGACGCCGTCCGGGCCGACGGCCGTGGCCAGCACCCGGGTCTGCGAGCCGGTTCCGGAGCCGACGTCGAGGAGCCGTTCCCCGGGCCGCACCGCCAGTGCCTCCTCGGCCCAGGTGCGCAGCCGCCGCACGCCCGGGTTGGCGTCCTGGGAGTCCAGGGCGGCGACCAGCGGGGTCACTCGGCCGGGGTCGACGTGCCGCTTCTGGAAGCCCGTTCCGGGCTGGGTCTGCGCCATGGCGGGCACTCTACTGGCGTACGTGATCGCCGCGGGACGGTCTTCGGCCGGACTGGTGTCCGGCGTTTATCTGTGCGACAGCCGGTTTCTCCCGGCGATCCAGGGGCATGCTGGAGCCCACGCGTTCGGCTGCCTGCGCCGCCCGGCTGGCGGAAGGGCGTCGGGCACGGTGGGATCGATGTGGTGCGAAGCAAGCGTTCCGGGGCACGCGGACGGCGTCGAGCCGGCCGGCCCGGAGCAGCGGAAAGGGATACACCGTGACACGACCCAGGATCCTGGTGGTGGGCGCAGGCTTCGCCGGAGTGGGATGCGTGCGCCGCCTGGAGCGGAAGCTCTCCCCGGACGAAGCCGACGTCACCCTGGTGTCGCCGACCTCCTACCAGCTCTATCTGCCCCTGCTGCCGCAGGTCGCCTCGGGTGTGCTGACACCCCAGTCGATCGCCGTGTCGCTGCGCCGCAGCAAGAGGTACCGCACCCGGATCATCCCGGGCGGCGCGATCGGGGTGGACCTGAAGTCCAAGGTGTGCGTCGTCCGCACGATAACCGACCAGCTCGTGAACGAGCGGTACGACTACATCGTGCTGGCCCCGGGCAGTGTCACCCGCACCTTCGACATTCCCGGCCTGACCGAGCACGCGTTCGGGATGAAGACCCTCGCCGAGGCGGCCTACATCCGCGACCACGTCATCTCCCAGCTCGATCTGGCCGATGCCAGCTCCGACCCGGCCGAACGCGCGGCGCGGCTGCAGTTCGTGGTGGTCGGCGGCGGCTACGCGGGCACCGAGACCGCGGCCTGTCTGCAGAAGCTCACGCACGCGGCGCTGCACCGCTACCCGAACCTGGACCCGAAGCTGATCAAGTGGCACCTGATCGACATCGCCCCGAAGCTGATGCCGGAACTCGGCGACAAGCTCGGCCGCAGCGCCCAGGAGGTGCTGCGCCGCCGGGGCATCGACGTCTCCCTGGGGGTGTCGATCGAGAAGGCGGGCCCGGCGGAGGTCACCTTCACCGACGGCCGCGTGGTGCCCACCCACACGCTGATCTGGACGGCCGGGGTGGTGGCCAGCCCGCTGATCGCCACCATGGGCGCGGAGACGGTCCGGGGGCGGCTCGCGGTCACCGCCGAGATGACCCTGCCGGGCCAGGACGGGGTGTTCGCGCTCGGCGACGCGGCGGCCGTGCCGGACAAGGCGAAGGACGAGGCGGGCGCGATCTGCCCGCCGACCGCGCAGCACGCCATGCGGCAGGGCAGGGCGGTCGCCGACAACGTCATCGCGACCCTGCGGGGCGAGCAGCTCCGCCCGTACGTGCACAAGGACCTGGGCCTTGTGGTGGACCTCGGCGGCAAGGACGCGGTCTCCAAGCCGCTGGGCATCGAACTGCGCGGTCTGCCCGCCCAGGTGGTGGCCCGCGGCTACCACTGGTCGGCGCTGCGCACCAACGTGGCCAAGACCCGGGTCGCGACCAACTGGCTGCTGAACGCGCTGGCCGGGGACGACTTCGTACGTACGGGCTTCCAGTCCCGCAAGCCGGCCCGGCTCAAGGACTTCGAGTACACGGACACGTATCTGACGCCGGAGCAGGTCCGGGCGCGCGCCGAGGGCCCCGAGGACCCCGGCGCATCGCCGGCGTGACGCAGAGCGCGGCGGAGTGAGAGCGGCGGGGCGGCCCGGGCGGGCGGAGATCCGGGGGCGGCTCGTGGCGGCCGACCCCGGGCTGCTCCGCTTCACCGCCGGTCTGCGCACGGTCACGTCGATCGCGCTCACGCTCGCCGTCCTGGCGGCGCTGCGGTTCGACGTGTCGCATCTGGTGGCCGGGGCCATCACGGCGATGGTGGCCACCTTCGCGATCCGGGAGAAGGGGCGGCCGCAGCAGGCCGTCACGCTCGCCCTGGGCCTGCCGGTGGCGCTGGCCTCCATGTCGCTGGGCGCGCTGCTCAACTCGCGGGTGGTGATCGGCGACCTGTTCTTCGTGGCCCTCATCTTCAGCGCGGTCTACAGCCGGCGTTTCGGCGACCGGGGCACGGCGCTGGGGCTGATCGGCTTCCAGATCTACTTCGCCTCGCTGTTCGTGCACGCGACCGCGCCCGCGCTGCCGGGCCTGTACCTCACGATCACGGTGGCGTTCGGCTGCGCGGCCGTGGCGCGTTTCGCGCTGGTACGGGAGACCGCCGCGGGCATCCTGGACCGGCTGCGGCGGGCCTTCCGGGTCCGGTTCGCCCAACTGGTGGCCGCACAGGCCGAGTTGATCGACGCCGGGCCGGAGGAGCGGGACAAGGCGGTGGAGGAGGTCCGGGTCAGGACCGCCCGGCTGCACGAGACGGCCCTGCTGATCCAGGGGCGGCTCGTGGACGGCACCTCCGACGAGGCGGTGGCCAGGCTGGTGCAGCGCCGGATCGCGGACGCCGAGATCGCCGCCGAGCGGCTCGGGCTGCTGCTGCTCACCGCCCGCAGCGCCGAGCGGGCGGACACGCTCACCCTGCATCTGCCGGGCGCCCCGCTGCCGTCAGGGGCCGTGGAGCCGGTGCGGGACGAGGCGATGGAGCGGCTGCGGCTCGATCTGGAGGCGCTGCGGCTGCTGGTGCTGCGGCCGGCCGGGCCCGAGCGGGGAACCGCACTGGTCCGGCTCCGCAACCGGCTGCTCGGCTACCGCGAGGAGGACAACCTGCCGCCCGCCTCGCCGGCCGTCCAGGACGTGTTCCGGGGCATCGGCGAGGCCGCGCGGGCGGTGCTGGGGCTGCGGATCGCGCTGGACGGGCCGCAGGACGAGTCCGACGACACCCCGGCCACCTCCCGGTCCCGGGAGGAGCTGGACGCCGAGGACGCGGCCATCGAGGGCGCCGAGGAGGGCGAACGCGAGGCCGAGGAGGCGACCGGGCTGCGCCGGCCGACCACGCGGGCGGCGGTGCAGGTGGCGGTCGGCTCGTCGCTGGCCATCGTCGGCGGGGAGTTCCTCTCCGCCCAGCGCTGGTACTGGGCGGTGCTGACCTGCTGGATCGTGTTCATCAACACCGCGTCCACCGGCGAGATCCTGGTGAAGGGCTACCGGCGGCTGCTCGGCACGGTTCTCGGCGTGGTGGCGGGCATCGTGCTCGCGGGACTGGTCGGGCACCACACCTGGACGGCGTTCGGGCTGGTGCTGCTCTTCATCTTCGCGATGTTCTACTCGGCGCCCGTCTCGTACACCCTGATGTCGTTCTTCGTGACGGCGATGCTGGGCCTGCTGTACACGCTGCTCAACACCTACAGCCTGGACGTCCTGGTGCTGCGGGTGGCGGAGACGGCGCTCGGCGCGGTGTGCGGGGTGATCGCGGCCGCGGTGGTGCTGCCGGTGCACACCGACCGACGTACCGACGAACTGCTGGCCGAGACGCTCGACCGGCTGGCCGACGTCACCCGGGCCTCGGCCGACCAGTTGAGCGGGGCGCCGCCGGTCGACCTGGTGGAGAAGGCCCGTGACCTGGACCAGGCGCTGGCCGACCTGGCGGCGGCCGTGCAGCCGCTGACGCATCCGATCACCCCGCTGCGCTCCCGCCGGGACACCGCGCGCTATGTGGTGGCACTCCTGGAGACCTGCGCCTATCACGCGCGGTCCCTCGCCGCGACGGCGGAGCTGCTGCCCACCCATCCGGCGATCGCGGCGGATCCCCGGCTGCGCGGGGCGGGGCGGCGGATCGTGCACAACATCGAGGCGATCTCCGCCCAGGTGGCGGGCCGGCAGCCCGTCCCCGAGATCGAGACCGGTCCCAGCATCGCGGCGATGCTGCACCCGGGCACCCTCCGGGCGCCGCGCTACGGCCGGGTGACCGACCGGGTGCTGCGGCATCTGCAGCGCCTCGACGAGGCGGTGGTGGGCCTGGCCCGGCCGCTGGGGGTGCCGGTGCGGCCGCGGGCGGCCGCATGACGGGGCGTCACGGTGCCGTCTCCCCGTCGCCCGGCGGGGATCCGGCTGGATCCGGCTGCCGCGGCCGCGGGGATCAGGCGGACCCTCCCAGGGCCTCGGCCCTGACCCGGGCGCAGCTGCGGCTGATGAGCCGGGAGACGTGCATCTGGGAGATGCCGAGGCTCTCGGCGATCCGGCTCTGCGTCATGTCCTCGAAGAACCGCATGTAGAGGATGGCCCGTTCCCGCTCGGGCAGCCGCCGCAGCCCCTCCTTCGCCGCCTCCCGGTCGACGACGACGTCGTAGGACCCTTCGGACTCCCCGAGGGTGTCGGCCAGGCTGTAACCCTCCTCGCCCCTGGCGAGTTCGGCGTCCAGGGACAGGGTGCTGAAGCTCTCCAGGGCCTCCAGTCCGGCGGTGACCTCGTCCTCGGTCAGGCCGGTGCGGGCGGCGAGGTCGGCGACGGTGCGTTCCGGGGAGCCCGGATTCTGGGTGAGATCGCGGCGGGCCACCCGTACCCGGTTGCGCAGTTCCTGCACCCGGCGCGGTACGCGCAGCGCCCACATCCGGTCGCGGAAGTGCCGTTTGACCTCGCCGGTGATGGTGGGCACCGCGTAGCTCTCGAAGGCACCGCGTGCGGGGTCGTAGCGGTCGACGGCCTTGACCAGGCCGAGCGCGGCGACCTGGCGCAGGTCCTCGACGGACTCGCCGCGGTCGCGGAAGCGGCCGGCGATGCGGTGGGCCATGGGCAGCCAGGCGGCGACCAGTTCGCCGCGCAGGGCGTCCCGCTCGGGGCCGTCATCGAGCCCGGCGAGGCGGTCGAAGCGGCCCGCGGTGTCGGGGGCGTCGTCGTGGGTACGGCGGGGCGTCGTGCGGACGGTGCGGCGGGGTGCGGTGCGGGTGGTGCGGTCGGGCGTGCGGGGACGGCTGGTCGACCATTGGCTGGGCATGCGGAATCGCTCCTGAAGTGTGGGTTTCAGGGCGTCACCGGAACGAGGTCCCGGGACTCGGCCCGAACTGCGGTGCGGGGGGGGCGCCGCGCAAGCACCTCCCGGACCGCTCTGCGGGCCCGGGGGCCGTCGTACGACTGCTCCCGTCGGCGCGCGCCTCCGGTCCGAAGCACGACAGTGCGACTGCCCCTTCGGTCCGGGCGCAAACAGCGTCCTGCCGGAAGTCTGCCCACCGGCTCAGGCCAGGGGCACGACCGCGGTGATCCGTTTGCCGCCGCAGGGCAGTCCGGCGACCTCCACGTCACGGGCCAGCCGGCAGACGATGGGCCAGCCCCGGCCGCCGGGCAGCCAGCGGTCGCGCTCTTCCGCGGCCCGTTCGGCGACCGGTATCTCGTCGCTGCGGTCGCTGACCGACACCCGTACCGCGCACCCCTCGACGTCGACGTCGAAGCCGGTGATCCCGCCGCCGTGCAGGATGGCGTTGGTGGTCAGTTCCGAGGTGACGAGCAGGGCGTCGTCGAGGGCTCCGGCGGCACACGGCAGGTCCCGTCGGGCGACCGCGCCGCGTACCGCTCTGCGGGCGTCGGCCGGCCGCAGCGGGGGCCGGCGGAACTCGGGTGGTGCGACTGGTGACTCGGTCCGGTGCTTTTCCCGCATCCTCTCGCTCCCTGAGTGGTGGACCGGTTGCGTACGGGCTCTCCTCTTCGCCTCACCCGACGGGGCGCGGCCAAACCCGTTCGGGTGCCGCGAGGGGCTCCCCAAAGTGAAACGGGTCACGTAGCCTGTTCCCAGCTACCCGAAACGGCTCTGGATGGTTTACCGTTCACCCATAAGTGGTCGAGGAGTTGACTCCGGGTCCTCCCGCACCACCTCTGACGGCCCTGGCTGGCCTCCCCCGTCCAGCCAGGGCTTTTTCATGCCCTGACCGTCCCCCGACGGCGATTCTCACCCTCTTCGAGGTGCCCGGCCGGGCGGCAGCGGCTGAAATGGGCGTAGGGAAAGCACCCCGTACCCTCGCCGGCGAGGAGCCCCGTGCCATGACCAAAGCCATCAAACTGCTGACCGCCCTGCCCCAGGCCCAGCGCGAGCGCCTCATGGAACTGGCTCACGAGGTGTCCTTCCCCGAGGACAGCAGGATCTTCGAGGCCGGCGGCACCGCTGACCGCTTCTGGGTGATCCGCTCGGGAGCGGTCAACCTGGACCAGGAGGTGACGTCGCACAAACGGGTGACCGTCGCCAGTCTGGGCGCCGGCGACCTGCTCGGCTGGTCCTGGCTGTTCCCGCCGTACACCTGGGACTTCGGTGCGGTGGCCTTCAGCCAGGTGCGGGCCTACGAGTACGACGCAGCGGCCGTGCTCGCGCTGAGCGTCGAGGATCCGCTGCTCGGCCTCTCGCTGGTGCGGACCGTCGCCGAGATCCTCGCCAGCCGCCTGGAGGTCACCCGGGGCAAGCTCCTCGACGCCTACGTCGGGCGACGGCCGGCGTGACCGGTCAGACGCGGTAGCGGCGCAGGGCCGGGACGGCGGTGGCCAGGGCCAGCATCACCGCCACCACCAGCAGCCCGCCGCCCGCGACCGCCGCGCGCGGCCCGAAGACCGAGCCGGCGGTGCCGTGCAGCACGTCGGCCAGCCGCGGACCGCCCGCGACCACCACGGTGAACACGCCCTGCATCCGGCCGCGCATCTCGTCGGTCGCGGCGGAGAGCAGGATCGCGCCCCGGAAGACCATCGAGACCATGTCGGCGACCCCGGCGGCGGCCAGGAAGACCACGGCGACCCAGAGGTTGCGGCTCAGCCCGAACCCGGCGATGGCCGCGCCCCAGCCGACGACCGCGCCGATCACCATCCAGCCGTGCCGGCGGGCCCGCGAGAAAGTGCCGGAGAAGAGCCCGCCGAGGACCGCGCCGACGGGGATCGCCGCGAACAGCAGGCCGAGCGCGAGGCCCTCGCCGTAGGAGGCGTAGGTCTGGGCGGCGAGCTGCGGGAACAGGGCGCGGGGCATGCCGAAGACCATCGCGATGATGTCCGCGAGGAACGACAGCAGCAGCACCTTGTGCATGGAGATGTACCGGAAGCCCTCCGCGATCTCGCGGATCCCGGCGCGCCGCGCCGTCGCGGCCGCCAGCGGCGGCAGCGCGGGCAGCCGGTAGACCGCCCACACCGTCACACACAGCGCCAGCGCGTCGATCAGGTACAGCTCGGGCAGCCCGATGACGGGGATCAGGGCACCGGCGAGCAGCGGACCGACCACCTGCCCGGTCTGCATGACCGTCGAGCCCAGCGCGTTGGCGGCGGGCAGCTGCGCCTCGGGGACCAGCCGGGCTATGGAGGCGGTACGGGCGGGCGCGTTCAGCCCCCAGAACGCCTGCTGCATCGCGAGCAGCACCATCAGCGCGGCCACGGACTTCATCCCGGTGGCCGCCTGCACGAAGAACAGCAGCGAGGTCACGCCGATACCGATGTTGGTGATCAGCAGCAGCTTGCGGCGGTCCATGGTGTCGGCCACCGCGCCGCCCCACAGCGCGAACACGATCAGCGGCAGCAGCCCGGCGAGACTCGCCGCGCCGACCCAGGCGGACGACCCGGTGATGTCGAAGATCTGCTTGGGCACGGCGACGGCGGTCAGCTGGCTGCCGACCGAGGTGACGATCGTCGACGTCCACAGCCGGCGGTAGGCCGGGATGCGCAGCGGGCGGGTGTCCATCGCCCAGCGCCGCCAGCCGCTCCGGGGCGGGGCGGCCGTGGTGTCGTCGGGGGTCTGTGTCTCGGACTGGGTGCCGCTCTCGCTGGTGTCCACGGAGTTCCTGGTGTCCTGGTCTTCTCGGTGCCCGCTACATCTTTCGATTGCGGGTTCACTATTCCAGCAACTTCTGTGGCTGCCGAACCCGTTGTCTCAGGATGCGGCCGCTGCGGGCTCCGGGCGCCTCAGGATCCCGCCACCAGCATCAGGCCGAGCCCGATCATGGTCAGTGCCACCAGCCCGTCCAGCACCCGCCAGGCGGCCGGCCCGGCGAGATACCGGCCGAGCAGCCGGGCGCCGAAGCCGAGGGCGGTGAACCAGCAGAGGCTGGCCAGCGCGGCACCCAGGCCGAAGGTCCAGCGCAGGTCGCCCCGGTCGGCTGCCAGGGTGCCGAGCAGGAACACGGTGTCCAGGTAGACGTGCGGGTTCAGCCAGGTCATGGCCAGGCAGGTGAGCACCGCCCGGCGCCGGGACCCCGCCGCCTCGCCCTCGGTGCGCAGGCCGCCGGTACCGGGCCGCAGGACCCGGCGGGCGGCCAGGGCGCCGTAGCAGAGCAGGAAGACGCCGCCGATCAGCCCGACCGCCCGTACCGCGCCGGGCCAGGCCACGACGATCGCGCCCACCCCGCCGACGCCGAGCGAGATGAGGGCGGCGTCGGAGAGCGCGCAGATGCCGACGACCACGAGGACCGCGTCACGGCGGATGCCCTGGCGCAGCACGAAGGCGTTCTGGGCGCCGATGGCGACGATGAGCGAGAGGCCGCTGCCGAAGCCTGCGGCAGCGGCGGCGAGGGAGCTGGGCATGCTCTCGACGCTACGGAGGCGATCACTGTGCGTACAGCTAAAGATTTTTACGTACCCTTAGCAGCACTGAAGGAAGGAGCGGGACGTGGAGCTTCCCCTCGACCAGGTGCGGACGCTGCTGACGGTGGTGGACGAGGGCACGTTCGACGCGGCGGCCGCGGCCCTGCATGTGACGCCGTCGGCGGTCAGCCAGCGGGTGAAGGCGCTGGAGCAGCGCACGGGCCGGGTGCTGCTCCGGCGCACCAAGCCGGTACGGCCCACCGAGTCGGGCGAGGTGCTGGTCCGGTTCGCCCGGCAGCTGGCGCGGCTGGAGCGGGACGCGCGCGGCGAGCTCGGGATGAGCGGCGCCGGGGAACCGACCCGGGTCTCGGTGGCGGTCAACGCGGACTCGCTGGCGACGTGGTTCCTGGCGGCGCTGACCGGACTGCCGGGGGTCTGTGTCGAACTGCGCCGGGAGGACGAGGATCACACGGCCGCGCTGCTGCGGGAGGGGCTGGTGATGGCGGCGGTGACCTCGTCGCCGGAGGCGGTGCCGGGGTGTTCGGTGCGGGCGCTGGGGCGGATGCGGTACCTGCCGGTGGCGGCGCCGGAGTTCGCGGCGGCGCGCCTTACGGGGGTGCTGCTGGATGCGCTGGCCGAGGCGCCGGTGATCGTGTTCGACCGGGTGGACGACTTCCAGGACGGGTTCGTACGACGGCTGGGGGGTGCGGGCGCGAGTGCGCTGCGGCACTACGTGCCGACGTCCGAGGGGTTCGCGGACGCGGTGACGGCCGGGCTGGGGTGGGGCATGGTGCCGGAGGCACAGGCGGAACCGCGGTTGCGGGAGGGGCGGTTGGTGCGGATCGGTGGGCGGGAGCTGTGGGTCGACGTGCCGTTGTTCTGGCAGCAGTGGAAATTGGATTCGCCGGCTTTGGGGGCGGTGGCGGAGGCGGTTGTGCGTACGGCGGGGGGTGCGTTGCGCCAGCCGTAGGGGGTTGACCGGTAGTTGCGCGGGTGCGGGTGGGTGGGGGCTGGTCGCGCAGTTCCCCGCGCCCCTTTGGGGGCGCGTCCAAATGGGGCGTTTTACAAGGACCGTTCTGCGCTGTCCAAGAGCATCTCCAGGGCCGTTGGATAGGCGCTCGTCACCATGCGTTTCGCCAGTAGGCGGGATGCCTCCGCGATGCGGGGGTGGGTTGTGTGCGGGAGGCGGGCGTAGGTCGAGTGCCACTTGTCCTCGTCGGCGCGCTGGGAGTCCTTCGGGAGGGTGAGGGAGGCCGCGTCCAGGGCCGCGAAGGCCAGGGTCTGGTCGATGAAGGCGTGGTAGACGCGCACGGTCTCGGGGAGTGAGAAGCCCGCCGTGCGCAGGACGTCCAGGACCGCCTCGTCCGCGGCCAGTTCGTGCGCCCGGCCGGTCACGCGGTTCGTCGTCAGCAGGGCCGCCTGCGGGTGGGCGACGTACTGCGCGTGGATGCGCAGACCGATCGTGCGCAGGTCCGTCCGCCACTCCCCCGTCGGCGTCCAGCCGGTCAGCGCCTCGCCGATGAGCGCGTCGCCGATCGCCAGGGTCAGGTCGTCCATGCCCCGGAAGTAGCGGTACAGGGTGCTGGGGTCGCAGTCGAGGGCGAGGCCCAGGCGGCGGGCGGTCAGGCCCGCGCTGCCGTGCTCGCGCAACAGACGGAGCGCGGCCTCGACGATCAGCCCCTCCGACAGCACGGTTCCGCTGCGGGTGGGGCGACGCCGACGGCGCTTATCCTCCGATATGACCGGTTTGGGCATCGCGCGCTCCCTGCTGTCCTTATGCCAACGCCATTGACCTTACGCGACGGCCAGGCGTTTCATTCCGGCCAAGGCGCCCCCGTACTCGACCTCGCTCTCTGTCCCAGAAGGAGATCCCCGCATGCGTGTACTGCTCGTGGGAGCCGGTGGTGTGGGCACCGCCGTCACCCGGATCGCTGCCCGGCGGCCGTTCTTCGACCTGATGGTGGTCGCCGACTACGACCCGGTGCGCGCCGAGGCGGCGGTGGCGTCCGTCGGCGACGACCGGTTCCGCGCCGAGCGCGTCGACGCCGGTGACGAGGCGGCCGTGGCCGCGCTGCTGGCCCGGCACGGCTGCGACGTGCTGCTCAACGCCACCGACCCGCGCTTCGTCATGCCCCTGTTCCGGGCCGCCCGGAAGGCCGGTGCGAGCTATCTCGACATGGCGATGTCGCTGTCCCGGCCGCATCCGGAACGGCCGTACGAGGAGTGCGGGGTCAAGCTGGGCGACGAGCAGTTCGCGCTGGCCGGGGAGTGGGCGAAGGCGGGTGCCCTCGCCCTGGTGGGCATGGGGGTGGAGCCCGGGTTGTCGGACGTGTTCGCCCGGTACGCGGCCGACGAGCTCTTCGACGAGATCGAGGAGATCGGCATCCGCGACGGCGCCAACCTGACGGTGGACGGCTACGACTTCGCGCCCTCCTTCAGCATCTGGACCACCATCGAGGAGTGCCTCAACCCGCCCGTCGTGTACGAGAAGGGGCGCGGCTGGTTCACCACCGCCCCCTTCAGCGAGCCCGAGGTGTTCGACTTCCCGGACGGGATCGGGCCGGTCGAGTGCGTGAACGTCGAGCACGAGGAGGTGCTGCTGGTGCCGCGCTGGGTGGACGCGCGGCGGGTCACCTTCAAGTACGGGCTGGGGCGCGAGTTCATCGAGACGCTCAAGACGCTGCACCTGCTGGGCCTGGACCGCACCACCCCGGTGACCGTGCCCGGCGCCGACGGCCCGGTCGCGGTCTCGCCCCGGGACGTGGTCGCCGCCTCGCTGCCCGACCCGGCGACGCTGGGCGAGCGCATGCGCGGCAAGACCTGTGCGGGCACCTGGGTGCGCGGCGTGAAGGACGGGCAGCCGCGGGAGGTGTATCTCTACCACGTTGTCGACAACGAGTGGTCCATGGCGGAGTACGGTTGTCAGGCCGTGGTGTGGCAGACGGCCCTCAACCCGGTCGTCGCCCTCGAACTCCTGGCCACCGGCGGGTGGTCGGGCTCGGGCGTCCTCGGCCCGGAGGCGTTCCCGGCCCGCCCGTTCCTCGACCTGCTGACCGAATACGGCTCCCCCTGGGGTCTGCGCGAGCAGTGACCGCCCGCGAATCCTGTGGGACCCGGCCGTTTCAGCCGCGCCCGGACCGGTGACCCGGTCGGGGCAAGACACACACCCACGGCAGAGTCGACTTGGATCGCAGGTGACTTCGATGGACGACTGGCGAGACCGCGCCGAGTGCCGCAACGAGGATCCCGACCTCTTCTTCCCGATCGGCACCACCGGCCCGTCGCTGCATCAGACGCGGCGTGCGAAGGCGGTCTGCGAGCGCTGCCCGGTGCAGGAGCCGTGTCTGCGCTGGGCGATGGAGAGCGGGCAGGCCATCGGCGTCTGGGGCGGTACCACCGAGGCGGAGCGCCGGCTGCTGGCCCGGCGCCGGCAGCGGGCGGCGCGCCGGTTCAGCTGACGTCGGCCGGGGCCGGTGCGGCCGGCAGCCGCAGGGTGAACTCGGCGCCCTTGCCGGGTTCGCTGTGCGCCTCGGCGGTGCCGTCGTGGGCGGCGAGCAGATGGCGCACGATCGGCAGGCCGAGGCCGCTGCCCCCGGTACGGCGGCTGCGGGACTTCTCCGCGCGCCAGAACCGCTCGAAGACGTGCGGGAGATCGTCGGCGGAGATGCCGGGGCCCGTGTCGATGACGGTGAGGACGACGTCGTCGCCGTCATGGCGGGCGGCCAGGGTCACGGTGCCGTCGGCGGGGGTGTGCCGGATCGCGTTGGAGACCAGGTTGCCGAGGGCCTGCCGCATCCGCACCGGGTCGGCGTCGAGCCAGGCGGTGCCGTCGGTGTCGGTCAGCAGGGTGACCCCGGCCGCGTCGGCGGCGACGCGGTGGGCGGCGGCGGCCTGGTCGACCAGGTCGGCGGCGCGGACCGGCTCGCGGTGCACGCGCAGGGTGCCGGCGTCGGCGGCGGCCAGGTCCTGGAGGTCGTCGATGATCCGCTGCAGGACCAGAGCCTCCTCGTGCAGGGAGCCCAGCAGGGCCGGGTCGGGGTCGACGAGGCCGTCCCGGGTGACCTCCAGCCAGCCGCGGATGTTGGTGAGGGGGCTGCGCAGTTCGTGGGCGATGTCGCTGACCATCGCCTTGCGCTGCTCCTCCAGGCGTTCCCGGCGCTCGGTGAGGTCGTTGAACGCCTCGGCCAGCAGCCCGGTCTCGTCCCGGGTGCGCACCGGCGCCCGGACGTGCAGTTCCGGAGGCTGCTGTGCGGCGGCCGTGAGCGCGCGCAGCGGCCGTACCAGACGCATGGCGACGACGGCAGTGACGGCCACCGTGACGGCGAGGACCAGACCGGCCGCGCCGACGATCCTGGCCTTGTTGGCCGGGGACATGTCGAAGCGGGGCGCGGTCTGGTCGCCGATGCCGAGGAAGAGTTCGGCGCCCGGGGCGACGTACGGTTCGAGCTGGGTGCGCCGGGCGTTGAGGACACAGTTCTTCGCGGTCTGGTCCGTCTTCCGCTCGACCCCCTTCTTCGTGACGAGGAAGCCGCCCGAGACGGGGTCGCGTCCCGTCGTGTCGTAAGTGAGGGACAGCGAGCCGCCGAGGTCCATGTCCCTGGCCCGGAGGCAGGGGCGGGCCAGGTCGGTCAGCGCGTCGAGAGCTTTGGTCTCGGTGGCGGTCGGGGAGTCGAGCACGTCCCTCGTCTCGGCGGTCGACTCGCCGAACGCGTCGCCGCACTTGACCTGGAGGTAAAGGGGGGCGTCCCTCGCCTCGTCCATGACGACATGGGGCCGCCCGCTCGGAGTGTGCTGGACGGTGCTCCGGACCCCCAGATGATCGAAGCACTCCTGCTCCCGCTTCGCGACCGCGTCCAGCTTCTCGCGCTCCGGCCCGGTCAGCCGGAACGGGCCCACCGCGCGCGGGTCGATACCGCTGAGCTGGGCGCCGAACTCGGTGTAGGTGTCGGTGTGCAGGGGGTCCACGGCGGCCGCGGGCCGAGGGGGCAGCGGGGTGTCGTGGGACGCCGAGTCGGCGATCAGCGTCCGGTCGGCGGTGGTCAGCGCGATCCTGCGGCCGGTCTTCGCGGCCAGCGCCCGCACGGTGTGCTGGACCCCGGACCAGTCGGGGTGGTCAGCCGCGTACCCGCTGAGCTCGGCGAGGATCCTGTTGTCGGCGGCCAGGTCCTGCCCCTGCTCCTCCTCCAGCGCGCTGGTGGTGGTCGTCACGGCGAGCCAGGCGGTGGCGGCCACGGAGCAGAGCGCGATCAGCACCGAGGTGAACAGCAGCCGGACCAGCAGCCGCTTGCGCCACGGTATGCGGCGCCTCACGGCCGGCCGCCGCTCAGCTTGTAGCCGACGCCGAACACGGTCACCAGCCGTACCGGCCGGCGGGGGTCGGCCTCGATCTTCCGGCGCAGGTTCATCACATGGACGTCGACGGCCCGTTCGGTGGAGGACCGGTCGAAGCCGCGGGTGCACTGGAGCAACTGCCGCCGGCTGAACACCCGGTCCGGCTCCTGGGCCATGGCGAGCAGGATCTGGAACTCGGCCGGGGTCACCTCCACCGGCTGTCCGTCGCAGCGCACCTGGTGCCGCACGGGATCGACGCTGATCCCGGCGGCGGTCACGGCGGGTTCCTCCTCCCGGACGGCGGCGGCCCGCCCGCTGCGCCGCAGAATCGTCCGGATCCGGGCCATCAGCTCGCGCGGGCTGTACGGCTTGGTCATGTAGTCGTCGGCGCCCAGCTCCAGGCCGAGCAGCACGTCGTCCTCGTCGGACCGGGCCGTGAGCATCAGCACCGGGATCTCCGGGTCGCCGCCGCGCAGCACCCGGCAGACGCCGAAGCCGTCGATCACCGGGAGCATCAGGTCGAGGACGACCAGGTCGGGCCCGAGCCGCCGGGCCGCGTCGAGCGCCGCGGCCCCGTCGTGGACCACGGTCGCGATGTGACCCTCGGCCAGCAGTGATCTCCGGATCAGCTCGGCCTGCATCTCGTCGTCCTCGGCGACCAGCACATGTGCGCACACAGGTTCGGATCCTAAGCGGAGTTCCGGCGCCTACCGGGCGAGCCAGTCGCCGTGGCCCATGACGACGACCGGATACCGGCCCGGGTCGAGGGTGCGCAGCAGCTCCCTCATGTGCGCCTTTGCGACGCTCACACAGGCGTGCGTCGGACCGCCGTGGTCGACGTGCAGCCACACGCCACCGCCGCGCTTCGTGCCCATCGGCCGGGTCCAGTCGAGCGGTGAAGTACCGGGCTGCCGGTTGTAGTTGATGGCGATCACGTAGTCGAAGGAACCCTCCAGCGGCTCGCCCTCGAACCCGGTCCCGGGCGAGGTGAAGCCGTAGGACTGGTGGTACGGCAGCCTGCTCCCGGGGTCGGCGAGCAGGCCCCCGGCATCGGTCAGCCCGTACACCCCGACGGGCGAACGCAGGTCCCCGGCCATGTGACGCTCGCTCCAGCCGTCCTTGCCGTTGTGCGCGGGCCAACTGGCGCCGGGCTGCCAGACGTCGTCGTCGCGTTCGTACAGGACGACGGTGGAGAGCGGCGAGTCCTTGCCCCGGCCGGTGGCGACGACGACCTGCTCCGCCCGCCCGGGTATCGCGGCCGTCGTCCTGGGCCCGAGCCCGGGTATGCCGCTCGGCTGCGGGCTGCTGCTCTCGGGTGTGGGGGAAGCCGTCGCCGTCACCGGCCGGTCGTCCTCCGACCGACTCGGCGCAGCCTCGGCGCCACCCCCGCACCCGGAGAGCAGGAGGGGGGAGGCGGAGAGGAGGGCAACGGCAGCTCTGCGATGGATCATGAGACTGACCCTGGCCGACGCTTGTAAGAAACTCGTCAGCTTTCAGCGCCCCTTTAGGGGCGCGGGGCTGTGTCCATATGCGGCTACCGCCGCGTGGGCGCGACCAGCCCCCACCGCCCCGCACCCGAACAACTACCCCTACGGCTTGCCCTTCTTGTACACCCACGTCTGGAACAAGGAACCGAGGTCCTTCCCCGACTCCTTCTCCGCGAGCTTCACGAACTCCGCGGTGGTCCCGTGCCCGTACCGGTGCTGCGAAGCCCAGTCCCGCAGGATCCGGAAGAACACCGCATCCCCCACGGCCTTCCGCAGCTCGTGCAGGGCCATCGCACCCCGCGCATACACCGGCGTGCCGAAGATGTTCGCCCCGCTCCCCGGATCCCCCGGCGGGTACGCCCACAACTCGTTGCTCGCCGGCTTGGCGTACAGCGCGTCGAAGGTCTTCTGCGCGCTGTCGCCCCCGTGCTGCTCGCTGTACAGCCACTCGGCATACGTGGCGAAGCCCTCGTTGAGCCAGATGTCCTTCCAGGCGGTGAGGGAGACGGAGTCGCCGAACCACTGGTGGGCGTTCTCGTGCACGAGCGTGCTCAGATCCGGCGCCGAGTCGTAGATCGGCCGGCCCTGCGTCTCCAGCGCGTATCCGACGTTCGGCGCGTGGTCGACGATCGACCCGGCGGAGCGGAACGGGTACGGCCCGAACAGCTTGCTCTCCCACTCCAGCACCGACGGCAGCTTCTTCAGCACGGCCGCCGATCCGCTCGCCTCGCGCGGGTCGACCGCGTTGTACACCTTGATCCCGTCCCGGGTGGTGTACTGCTGCACCTTGAACTTGCCGACCGTGGCGGTGGCGAGGTACGCGGCCATCGGCTCGGTCTGCCGCCACCGGAAGGTCGTGCGGCCGCCGGACGTCTGCTGTCCGAGCAGGATGCCGTTGGCGACGGCGGTACGGCCCTTGGGGACGGTGATCGTGAAGTCGTACGACGACTTGTCCTTGGGGTGGCTGTTCGCCGGGAACCAGGTCATCGCGCCCTGCGGCTCCCCGGCGACGAACGCGCCGTCGTCGGTGCGGATCCAGCCGTCGGCCGAGCCGTCCGGGTCGGTGACCTGCTTGGGCGTGCCGTTGTACAGCACGGTGACCCGGAAGTCCCGGCCCTTCGCCAGTGCCCGCGCCGGTGTGACGACGAGTTCCTGGCCGCTGCGGCTGAAACGCGCGGTCCGGCCGTCGACGGTCACCCGGGTGACCTTCAGACCGCTGAGGTCGAGGTCGAAGCGGGTGAGCTTTTCGGTGGCGCGGGCGGTGAGGACCGCCTTGCCGTTGAGGTGCCGGGAGGAGGTGTCGTAGCGCAGCGTCAGGTCGTAGTGGCTGACGTGGTAGCCGCCGTTGCCGCTGAGCGGGAAGTACGGGTCGCCCGCGCCCGCGGCGCCTATGGTGCTCGCCGAGGCCGTTCCGGCACCGGCGAGCAGGGCCGCCACGGCGACCGGGACGGTGGCGAGGACGGCCTCGCGGCGAAGGACTGCGGTACGTCTGCGTGCGCCCTGCACAGGAACTCCTTGGGGGGGTGGCCGGTGATCAATAGCCATACAGACTAGGCGCGGGGGTGTCCGCGTTTCCCCCTCATTCTGGTCAAGCTGCGCCGCGTCGGCAGCCCGTGGCGCGGGCCCGCCGGATACGCTCGCGCCACCGTCAGCGAACCGAGAGGTGCATCGACTGTGAGCGTGCGCGTCCGCAGGATCTACGAGTCGCCCGAGCCGGCGGACGGGGTACGTGTCCTGGTGGACCGGCTGTGGCCGCGCGGGCTGTCCAAGGAGGTCGCGCACGTGGACGAGTGGCCGAAGGGGCTGACGCCGTCGGACGAACTGCGCCGCTGGTTCCACGCCGGCGGGTCGTACGAGGAGTTCGTGCGTCGTTACGAGGCGGAGCTGACCGCTCCCGAGGCCGCCGAACTCCTCGACGGCCTGCGGAAGTCGGTGCGCGAGGGGCAGGTGACCCTGCTCACCTCGTCCAAGACCCCGGACGAGAGCCACGCCACGGTGCTGGCGCGGCTCCTGGCCGGTTAGGCGGTCTGCTCCTGACCGGTCAGGCGGTCTGCTTCGCCGCCGCGCGTCCCGCCGCCCGGCCCGAGAAGAGGCAGCCGCCGAGGAACGTGCCCTCCAGCGCGTTGTAGCCGTGCACACCGCCGCCGCCGAAGCCGGCCACCTCGCCGGCCGCGTAGAGCCCGCCGACCGGCTTGCCGTCGGCGCCGAGGGCGCGGGAGTCCAGGTCGGTCTGGATGCCGCCGAGGGTCTTGCGGGTGAGGACGTGCAGCTTGACGCCGATCAGCGGTCCGGCGGCCGGGTCGAGGATGCGGTGCGGGGTGGCGACCCGGCCCAGGCGGTCGCCGATGTAGCGGCGGGCGTTGTGGATGCCCTGGATCTGGGAGTCCTTGCTGTAGGAGTTGTTGATCTGCAGGTCGCGGGCGACGATCTGGCGGCGCACCTCGGCCGCGTCGAGGAGCGCCTTGTCGGTGAGGCCGTTCATCTTCTCGACGAGCTGGTCCAGGGAGTTCGCGGTGACGAAGTCCGCGCCGTTGTCGAGGAAGGCCTGCACCGGGCCGGGCGCGCCCTTGCCGAGCAGCCGGTCGCGCAGCACGGCCTTGCGGTCCTTGGCGGTGATGTCGGGGTTCTGCTCGGAGCCGGAGAGCGCGAACTCCTTCTCGATGATCTTCCGGGTGAGGACGAACCAGGAGTGGTCGTATCCGGCGATGTCCTCGGTGGTGCGCAGGTACTTGAGGGTGCTGAGGGTGTCGTAACCCGGTAGGCAGGGGTCGGGCAGCCGGCGGCCGAGGGCGTCGAGCCAGATGGAGGAGGGGCCGGGCAGGATGCGGATGCCGTGGCCGGGCCAGATGGAGTTCCAGTTCTGGATGCCCTCGGTGTAGTGCCACATGCGGTCGCGGTTGACCAGGCGGACACCGGCCTCCGCGCTGATGTCGAGCATGCGGCCGTCCACGTAGGCGGGGACGCCGGTGACCATCTCGGCGGGGGGTGTGCCCAGGCGTTCGGGCCAGTAGCGGCGGACGATGTCGTGGTTGGCGCCGATGCCGCCGGTGGTGACGACGACGGCCTGGGCGGTGAGTTCGAACTCGCCGATGCGGTCGCGGTTGGAGGCGACACCGCGCGGTGAGTCGTCGGGGGCGAGGACGGTGCCGCGTACGCCGCGCGCCTCGCCGTCCTCGATGACGAGTTCGTCGACCTGGTGGCGGTGGTGGAAGGTGAGCAGCCCGTCGCGGGCGGCCTGCTTGGCGTACCGGGCGAAGGGCTCGACCACGCCGGTGCCGGTGCCCCAGGCCACGTGGAAGCGGGGCACGGAGTTGCCGTGGCCGTGCGCCCGCAGGTCGCCGCGTTCGGCCCAGCCGACGGTCGGCAGCAGGCTGATGCCGTGGCTCTGCAGCCAGGGCCGCTTCTCCCCGGCCGCGAACTCGACATAGGCGCGCGCCCAGCGCACCGCCCAGGAGTCCTCGTCGTCCTTGCGGTCGAACTGGGCGCTGCCCTGCCAGTCGTTCCAGGCCAGGTCGAGGGAGTCCTTGATGCCGAGGCGGCGCTGCTCGGGCGAGTCGACGAGGAAGAGCCCGCCGAAGGACCAGAACGCCTGGCCGCCGAGGTTGGCGGCGTTCTCCTGGTCGACCAGGGCGACGCGCCTGCCCCTGCTGGTGAGTTCGTGCGCCGCGACCAGGCCGGCGAGGCCGGCTCCGACGACGATGACGTCCGCGTCCATGGCGACTTCTGCCCTTCTCATTCGGGGTGGGTGCTGCCGTTCGTTCGTGCGGGGTGGGCGCTGCCGTCGGTCAGCAGCGCGGTGAGCAGTTGCTTGAGCCAGGTACGGGCCCGGTCCACGTCCTTGTCGAGCAGCAGTTGGACGGTGACCCCGTCGTATGCGGCGACCACGGCGTGCGCGGCGCCGTCGGCATCGCCGAGCACGGCGGGGACCGGGGTGTGGCCGCGGGCCCGGAAGAGCCGGTCGGCGATGGCCCGGCGGAGCCGGGTCCGGTGGTCGAGGAGGATCTCGGCGACGGCCGGGTCCCGGGCGGCGTGCACCAGGAAGTCGGTCTTCACCAGCAGCCAGTCCACGTCGAGGAGCAGGACGTCGGTGACCCGGTCCACGGAGGCCGGTACGTCCAGGTCGGGTCCGTCGCCGGCGAGGGCGTCGGCGACCTGCCGGGCGATGAGGTCGGCGCGCTCCCGGTAGAGGGCGAAGAACAGTTCGTCGAGGGTGGCGAAGTTGGAGTAGAAGGCGCCGCGGCTGAACCCGGCGGCCTCGCAGACCTCCTCGATGGAGACCCGCCCGAAACCCTTGGCGGCGAACACGGTGAACGCGGCGTCGAGCAGCCGGGCGCGGGTCTGCACCCGCCGCCGCGTCACACGCTGGGGCGCACCGCCGCTCGCCGTCATGTACCGACCTCCGTTCGATACGCAAATGTATCGGATACACCAACGTATCGAAAGAGCTCCGGCAGCCCGCCCGGAGAATTCGAATGGAACATCTTTTCGATTACGGAGTACGCTGGCCCCATGGCCACGCACCTCCAGGGCTCCCTGTTCGACCAGACCGACGAGCTGCGGCTCGGCGGCCTCGACGGCATCGGCCGGACCGCACTGGGCTCCGGCGCCTGGATCGACGTGCTGCCCGGCTGGCTGAGCGGCGCCGACGCGCTGTTCGAACAGCTGGCGGCGGACGTCCCGTGGCATGCCGAGCGCCGCACGATGTACGACAACGTCGTGGACGTACCGCGCCTGCTCGCCTTCTACGCCGCGGCCGACCCGCTCCCCCACCCCGTCCTCGCCGAGGCCCGCGAGGCGCTCACCCGGCACTACGCCGAGGAGCTGGGCGAGCCGTTCGCCACGGCCGGGCTCTGCTACTACCGCGACGGCCGGGACAGCGTGGCCTGGCACGGCGACCGGATCGGCCGGGGTGCGCGCGAGGACACCATGGTCGCCATCCTCTCCGTGGGCGCACCCCGTGACCTGCTGCTGCGCCCGCTGCACGGCGGCCCCTCGGTCCGGCGTCCGCTCGGCCACGGCGACCTGATCGTGATGGGCGGCTCCTGCCAGCGGACCTGGGAACACTGCGTGCCGAAGACGGCCCGGGCCGCCGGGCCGCGGATCAGCGTCCAGTTCCGGCCGCACGGGGTGCGCTGATCCTGGCCTCGTCAACCGGTGGCCCGCTCCGTGTGGTTGGCTGTCCTCCGTTTCGATCTGGACGGACGGGCTAGCCGGAGTGATCATGCGGGCAGAGGTACACGAAGTCGGCAGTGGCGCCTATCTGGTGCACGGCCAGCACACCAACTGGGTGATCCTCAAGGACGGTGACGCCGTCACGCTGGTCGACACCGGCTACCCCGGCGACCGGCAGGGGCTGCTCGACTCCCTCGCGGAGGTGGGCAGTTCACCGGAGGCGGTCGCGGCCGTCCTGATCACGCACGCGCACAACGACCACCTCGGCTCGGCCGAGTACCTGCGCGACACCCACGGCACGCCGGTCTACCTCCACGAGGCCGAGGTACCGCACGCCCGGCGGGAGTTCCTCCAGCAGGTCTCCGTGGGCGAGGTGGTGAAGAACGCCTGGCGGCCGGGTGTGGTGCCGTGGCTGGTGCACGTGCTGCGCGTCGGCGGCACCGAGCAGCACCCGGTCAAGGCTCCCGAGGCGTTCCCGGTCGCCGACGGCCCTCTCGACCTGCCGGGCCGCCCGGTCCCGGTGCACACCCCCGGCCACACCGACGGGCACACCGTCTACCACCTGCCCGACGCCGGTCTTGTGATCTCCGGGGACGCCCTGGTCAGCGGCCACCGCACCTCGCGGATCCAGGGCCCGCAGCTGCTGCCCGACATGTTCCACCACGAGCGGGCCCGGGCCGTCGCCTCGCTGGAACTGATCGGAGCCCTCGACGGCGACGCCCTGCTGCCGGGACACGGCCCGCTGCACCGGGGCTCGGTGCGCACGGCCGCCGAGCGGGCCCGGGAGCTGGCCTCGTAACCCACCGGCCTTAAGGTTCGTCCCATGGCCTTGCAGATCAGCGCCACCAACCCGGAGCACCCCGCGCTCCTGCTCGAACTCCCCTGGGACGTCCCGCTGGAGGAGTGGCCCGAGGAGTACCTCGTGCCGCTCCCCCGGGGCATCTCCCGGCACGTGGTGCGCTACGCCCGGGCCGGCAGCGAGGTCATCGCGGTGAAGGAGCTGGCGGAGCGCCCGGCGCTGCGCGAGTACGAGCTGCTGCGCGACCTGGACCGGCTCGGCATCCCCGCGGTCGACCCCCTCGCCGTGATCACCGGGCGCCTCGACCCGGACGCCGAACCGCTGGAGTCGGTGCTGGTCACCCGGCACCTCGGCGGTTCGATGCCGTACCGCTCGATGTTCGAGACGACCATGCGCCCGGCCACCATGCACCGTCTCATGGACGCCCTGGCGGTGCTGCTGGTGCGCCTGCACCTGGCCGGGTTCGCGTGGGGCGACTGCTCGCTGTCCAACACCCTGTTCCGGCGGGACGCGGGCGCCTACGCGGCGTACCTGGTGGACGCCGAGACCGGCGACCTGCATCCGCAGCTGAGCAACGGGCAGCGGGAGTACGACCTCGACCTGGCCCGGGTGAACATCAGCGGGGAGCTGCTCGACCTGGAGGCGTCGGGGGCGCTGCACCCGTCGCTGGACCCGATCGAGTTCGGGTTCGAGATCTGCACCCGGTACGGCGAGCTGTGGGAGGAGCTGACCCGGACCTCGGTGTATCCGGCCGGCAAGTACCAGTACATCGAGCGCCGGATCCGGCGGCTCAACGACCTCGGTTTCGACGTGGCCGAGATGCAGATCGAGCACTCCTCCGACGGCGACAGCGTCACCTTCGTGCCGAAGGTCGTCGACGCCGGCCACCACCAGCGCCAGCTGCTGCGGCTGACCGGCCTGGACGCCGAGGAGAACCAGGCGCGGCGGCTGCTCAACGACCTGGAGAGCTGGATGGCCACCCAGGACGACTACGCCCCCGGCGATCCTCCCCCAAGCTCTCAACTTCGTTCGAGCAGGGGGGACCCCCATGCCGCCCGCCCCGAGGTGCTGGCCCACCGGTGGGTGCGGGACGTCTTCCGCCCCACCGTGCGGGCCGTACCGCTGGAGCTGCGCGGTTCCATGGACCCGGCGGAGATCTACCACGAGCTGCTGGAGCACCGCTGGTACCTGTCCGAGCGGGCGCAGCACGACATAGGCCTGGACAGCGCGGTCGAGGACTACATCGAGAACGTGCTGCCCAAGGCGCGGGAGACCCTGGAGCCGGTCACCCCGGAGTGAGGCGGACGCGCCGGTCGCCGGTCAGTCGTGCGGGACCACGGCCACCGGGCAGTCGGCGTGGTGCAGCACCCCGTGCGCGACCGACCCGATGCGCGCGCCGACCGCCGTGCGGTGGGCGCGCCGCCCGACGACCATCAGCTGGGCGTGTCCGGCCACCGACAGCAGCACCTGCCCCGCGCTGCCCATCTCCACGTGCTCGGCGACCGGCACCCCCGGAAACCGCTCGCGCAGCGGCCGTACCGCCTCGGACAGCGCCTTCTTCTCGAAGGGCTCCATGCCTCCGGCCTCGTCCAGCAGCTTCAGCGAACCCGGGCTGTAGGCGAAGACCGGCGGCAGGGTCCAGGCCCGTACCACCCGGACCGTCGCGCCACGGGCCGCGGCCGTCTCGAACGCGAACCCCAGCACGGCCGCGCTGTCCTCCGCGCCGCCCTGCTGGCCCACGACGACCTCCCGCCCGGCCGCCTCGGCCGCTGGCCGGTCCCCGGCACGCACCAGGACCACGGGCCGGGCGGCCTCGGCGATCACCTGCTGGCCGACGGAACCCAGCAGGAACCCGACGACCTGCCCGTGCCCGCGCGAGCCCAGCGCCAGCAGCTCGGCGCCGGCGGCCGCGGCCACCAGCACCTCGACCGGGCCGCCCTCCACCACGTCGACGCTCACCGCGAGTTCCGGATGCCGTCCGGTGACGGTCCGCACCGACTCGGTGACACCGTCGGACACCCACCCGCGCTGGGTCTCCCGGTCACCGCCGACCGCCTCGTACCGCCAGGCGTGCACGACCCGCAGCGGCAGCGCCCGGCGCACCGCTTCCCGGGCCGCCCAGTCGAGAGCGGCGAGGCTCTCCTCCGTACCGTCGACCCCTGCCGTGATCGGGCGTGTCATGCACCGGCCTCCTCCGCGTCGGTTACGCCTCTGCGTGATCAGTCTTCCGCACCGGCGGGTGCCCGCCGTGCACCGTCGTACAAGAGCGAAGGCAGGCGATCGAACATACGATGGGCGGGAACCGGTACGGTGGCTGCGCTCCTCGCGGAGGGCCCGCCGTCCCGTGGAACCAACGGCTCGGGGTGGGAGACGTATGGCACAGGCTGCCGACGCGGCACGGACCGTCATCATGACCGTGGACGACGACCCGGGGGTGTCCCGTGCCGTCGCCCGGGACCTGCGGCGCCGCTACGGCGCGTCGTACCGGATCGTGCGCGCGGAGTCCGGCGACTCGGCGCTGGAGGCGCTGCGGGAGCTGAAGCTGCGCGGCGACCTGGTGGCCGTGATCCTGGCCGACTACCGGATGCCGCAGATGAACGGCATCGAGTTCCTGGAACAGGCCCTGGACGTGTACCCGGGCGCGCGGCGCGTGCTGCTGACCGCGTACGCGGACACCAACGCGGCGATCGACGCGATCAACGTCGTCGATCTGGACCACTATCTCCTCAAGCCCTGGGATCCCCCGGAGGAGAAGCTCTACCCGGTCCTCGACGACCTGCTGGACGCCTGGCGGGCCAGCGACTACAAGCCGGTGCCGGCCACCAAGGTGGTCGGGCACCGCTGGTCGGCGCGCTCCTCGGACGTGCGGGAGTTCCTGGCCCGCAACCAGGTGCCGTACCGCTGGTACTCGGTGGAGGAGCCGGAGGGGCAGCGGCTGCTGGCCGCGGCCGAGGCCGACGGGACGCGGCTGCCGCTGGTGATCACACCGGACGGCACGCCCCTGGTGGAGCCGGAGGCCCCGGAGCTGGCCGCGCACGTGGGGCTCGCGACGACCCCGACGGCGGACTTCTACGACCTGGTGGTGATCGGCGGCGGCCCGGCCGGGCTCGGCTCGGCCGTGTACGGGGCGTCGGAGGGGCTGCGGACCGTGCTCGTGGAGCGGTCGGCGACCGGCGGGCAGGCCGGGCAGAGCTCGCGGATCGAGAACTACCTGGGCTTCCCCGACGGCGTGTCGGGCGCCCAGCTCACCGACCGGGCGCGGCGGCAGGCCGCCAAGTTCGGCGCGGAGATCCTGACCGCCCGCGAGGTCACCGGACTCGAGATCAACGGGGCCGCGCGGGTGGTGCGGTTCGCGGACGGCTCGGCGGTCGCGGCGCACAGCGTGATCCTGGCGACCGGAGTGCAGTACCGGCAGCTGGAGGCGGAGGGCTGTATCGACCTGACCGGCTGCGGGGTGTTCTACGGCTCCGCGCTCACCGAGGCGACCTCCTGCCAGGGCCAGGACGTGTACATCGTCGGCGGCGCCAACTCGGCCGGCCAGGCGGCGATGTACCTGTCCCGGTTCGCCAAGTCGGTGACCCTGCTGGTCCGCGGCGCCGACCTGTCGGCGTCGATGTCGTACTACCTGATCCAGCAGATCAACGAGGCCCCGAACATCGCCGTGCGCAGTCACACCGTGGTGGACGCCGCGCACGGCGTCGAGCGCCTGGAGCAGCTCACCCTGCGCCATGTGCAGAGCGGGGACCGGGAACAGGTCGACGCCCAGTGGATGTTTGTCTTCATCGGGGCGGCACCGCTCACCGACTGGCTCGGCGACACGGTGCTGCGGGACGAACGCGGGTTCATCCTGGCCGGGCCCGACCTGACCGTCGACGGACGGCCGCCGGCGGGCTGGGAGCTGGACCGGCCGCCGTACCACCTGGAGACCAGCATTCCCGGCGTGTTCGTGGCGGGCGACGCACGCGCCGAGTCCGCCAAGCGTGTCGCGTCCGCCGTCGGAGAAGGAGCCATGGCAGTGATGCTTGTCCACCGGTATCTGGAGCAGTCATGAGCGGGCATCCGATGCCGTGCAGCCCGAAGGAGATCGGCGCGCTGTTCCTGTTCGAGAAGCTGGAGCCGGAGCAGCTCGGGCGGCTGTGCGCGGCGGGCCGGGTGGAGCTGTTCCAGCCGGGCCCCGTCTACACCGAGGGTGACCCGGCCACCTGCTTCTACGTGATGGTCGAGGGCACGGTGGTGCTCTCCCGGCAGGTCGGCGGGGACGACGTCGAGGTGACCCGGACCTCGCAGGCCGGGGTGTACGCGGGCGCGATGCAGGCGTACCTCGGGGACCGGGTGCGGCAGGCGTACAACAACACGATGCGGGTGACCGAGCCGACGCGGTTCTTCGTGCTGCCGGCCGACACGTTCGCGGACATCATGCGCGAGTGGTTCCCGATGGCCGTGCACCTGCTTGAGGGCCTGTTCTTCGGCTCGAAGAACACCCAGGCGGCGATCGGGCAGCGCGAACGGCTGCTGGCGCTCGGCTCGTTGTCCGCCGGGCTCACCCACGAGCTCAACAACCCGGCCGCGGCGGCCGTGCGGGCCACGTCGACGCTGCGCGAGCGGGTGGCGAAGATGCGGCACAAGCTCGCCATCATCGCCGGAGGGCCGTTCTCGCGGGAGCAGTTGGCGGGTCTGATCGAGATCCAGGAGCGCACGGCGGAACGGGTCGCCAAGGCGTCGTCGCTCAGTCCGCTGGAGGCCTCCGACCGCGAGGACGCGCTCACCGACTGGCTGGAGGACCGCGGCATCGACCACGGCTGGGAGCTCGCGCCGACGTTCGTGCAGGCCGGGCTGGACGCCGACTGGCTGGAGCAGGTGGCTGCCGCCGTCGACGAGGAGATCCTGCCGAACGCGGTCGGCTGGCTCAACTACACCATCGAGACCGAGCTGTTGATGAACGAGATCGAGGACTCGACCACCCGTATCTCGAACCTCGTCGACGCGGCCAAGCAGTACAGCCAGCTGGACCGGGCGCCGTACCGGGAGGTGGACGTGCACGAACTCCTCGACAGCACGCTGCTGATGCTGTCCGGGAAGATCGGGCAGGACATCCAGGTGGTCAAGGAGTACGACCGTACGGTCCCGCCCGTGCCCGCCTACCCCGCCGAGCTCAACCAGGTGTGGACCAACCTCATCGACAACGCGGTCTGCGCGATGAAGGACGGCAGCCGGGGCGACGGACACGGCACGCTGACCGTGCGGACGGCTCTCGACCACGACCAACTGCTGGTCGAGTTCCGGGACACCGGGAGCGGGATCGCGCCGGAGATCAAGGACCGGATCTTCGACCCCTTCTTCACGACCAAGCCCGTGGGGCAGGGCACGGGGCTCGGTCTGGACATCTCGTGGCGGATCGTCGTGAACAAGCATCACGGCACCATGCGGGTGGAGTCGGAGCCCGGTGACACCCGGTTCCAGGTGCTGCTTCCGCTGACCGCCGAGGCGCCCGAGGAATCCGAGACAGCTGTGGAGGCAGTATGAGTGGCGACACCGCCATCGACCCGAACGTTCCGCCGAGCGGTGCCGGGTGTGTGGAGTGCGACGCGGTGGGGGGCTGGTGGTTCCATCTGCGGCGGTGCACACAGTGCGGGCACATCGGGTGCTGCGACGACTCGCCGGCGAAGCATGCGACGGCGCACTTCCATGAGACCGGGCATCCGGTGATCCGTAGCTACGAGCCGGGCGAGGGGTGGTTCTGGAACTACGAGACGGAGGAACTGTTCGACGCCGGGCCGGAGTTGGCGCCGCCGGTGAGTCATCCTGCGGATCAGTCCGTGCCGGGTCCTGCGGAGCGGGTGCCGGAGGACTGGGCTCGGGTTCTGAGGGGCTGAGTGCCTAGGGGGGTGGGGGGTTCTGTGGTGACGGCGGCTGCGGGTTGAGTGTGGCTGGTCGCGCCCACGCGGCGGAGCCGCAAATCGATACAGCCCCGCGCCCCTTGGGTGTGTGGCCTCGCGCTTCTTGCAAGGATGAGGGCGTGTCACAGAGATCGTTTGGTACTCCCCTGATCGGTCGGGACGAGGAACTGCTCCGCCTCAGCGGAGTACTTGAGCGTGCCCGGAACGGACGTGGGCAGGCCGTGCTCGTCGCCGGGGATGCGGGGGTCGGTAAGACCCGGCTGCTCGACGAAGTCTCGGCGCGGGCCGGTGACGGCGGGGCCACCGTCGTCACCGGGCACTGTGTCGATCTCGGGGATGTGGGGCTGCCGTATCTGCCGTTCACCGAGATTCTCGGGGCGCTGGCGGGTGATGAGCGGTTCGGTGGGGTGCTTGCCGCGCATCCTGTCGTGGAGCGACTGCTCGGGGCCGGGTCGGACTCCTCCCGCGATGCCGACGCACGGCTGCGGCTCTTCGAGGGCGTGGCCGGGCTGTTCGCCGAGTTGGCGGCTGCCGCGCCGCTGCTGCTGGTCCTGGAGGATCTGCACTGGGCCGACCAGTCGTCCCGGGATCTGTTGCGGTTTCTGCTGAGCCGTGGGGTGCTGCCCCGGCGGCTCGCCGTGCTGGCCTCCTACCGTGCCGACGACCTGCATCGGCGGCATCCGCTGCGGCCGCTGCTCGCCGAACTGGTGCGGCTGCCCGGGGTGGAGCGGCTGGAGGTGCGGCGGCTGGCCGACGCCGAGGTGGCTCGGCTGGTGCGGGCGCTGCAGGAGCGGCCGCTGTCCGAGGCGACCGTGCGGGACATCGTCGAGCGGGCCGAGGGCAACGCCTTCTACACCGAGGAGCTGGTGGCCGCGGCCGACGACGCGGACGGGATGCCCACCGGGCTCGCCGATCTGCTGCTCATCCGGGTCGAGCAGTTGTCGGAGACGGCCCAGCAGGTGCTGCGGACGGCCGCGGTGGCCGGGCGCCGGGTGGGACACGATCTGCTGCGGGACGCGGCGGGGCTGCCGGAGGAGGAGCTGGAGTCGGCGTTGCGGGAGGCGGTGGGGCGGCAGTTGCTCGTCGCCGGGGACGGGGACACGTACGCCTTCCGGCATGCCCTCGCGCGCGAGGCGGTGTACGGCGATCTGCTGCCCGGACAGCGGTCGCGGCTGCACGGCACGTACGCCAGGCTGCTCGCCGCGCGCGGGGGCGGGGCGGAGACGGCGGCCGAGCGGGCGTACCACTACCGGGAGAGCCACGATCTGCCCGAGGCGCTGGCCGCGTCCGTGGAGGCCGCGGGGCACGCCCGGCGGGTGGGGGCCCCGGCTGAGGAGCTGCGGCATCTGGAGGCGGCCCTGGACCTGTGGCCGGCCGTGCCGTGCGAGGCGCGGCCCTCGGGTGAGGGGCTGGACCCGGTGGTCCTGACGCTGCGGGCGTCGGCGGCGGCCGTGCACTCCGGTGACGCGCACCGGGCGGTGTCCCTGACCCGGGCCGCGCTGGCCGGTACCGGCCAGGACGCGGATCCCGAACTCGCCGCCCGCGTGCGCTACACCCTCGCCGGGAACCTCATCACCGTCGACAACCTGGCCGCCGCGTTCGCCTACAGCAGCGAGGCGCTCGCGATGATCCCCGCCGAACCGCCGTCGCGGACCTGGGTGTGGGCGGCGGCCACCCATGTCATGGCGGCCCGTCAGATCGGCGACGACGACACGGCGTTGCGGGTCGCGCGGCAGGCCCTGGCGGTCGCCGAGCGGATCGGCGCCACCGCAGCCCGGGCCGACCTGCTGATCTCCCTGGCCCGTCTGGAGGGCGGCGGGCGCCGCACCCTGGAGGGGCGGGAGCGGCTCCGGGAGGCGCGGGAGCTGGCCCGGGAGGCCGGGGACACGCCGGTGGAGATGCGGGCGCTGTTCAGCCTGGCCATCGGCTGCTTCGAGTCGGGCGAGCTGCGGGAGTGCCTGCCGTGGATCACCGAAGGGCTCGACCGGGCCCGGCGTTCGGGGCTGCTGTCCTCCCCCTATGCCCTGGAGATGCGGTATCTGCGGCTGCTGGTGCTCTTCACGCTGGGGCAGTGGGACGAGTGTGTGCGGGTGGCCCGCGCGGATCCGGCGCCGGGTTTCGCCGAGGGGCCCGTTCTGTACATCGCGCTGGCCAGGGGCGAGCCGGAGGTCGTGGAGCGGGCCAAGGCGCTGCTCGGGGAGCCGTTCGACTGGATGGGCACGTTCGTCGGCGGGATCGTGCTGACCGACGCGGCCGCGTTGCGGGGTGATCCGGAGGAGGCCGTGGCACGGGCGCGGGACACGGTCGCGGTGCTCTCCGACGAGTTGGGGCGGGCGCCGCACGTGACGGTCCGGCTCGCCGCGCTCGCGCTCGCGGCGGTCGCGGACGGGGCGGCGGCCGAACGGCGCGGCGGCGCAAGCGCCGACCGCTGGAGTGCTGTCGCCGGTGAACTGGTGGAGCTGGCGCGGTCGTCGGCCGCGGGGCAGGGCCCGGAGGGGCAGGCCTGGCTGGCGCGTGCCGAGGCCGAGTGGACCCGGGCCGGGTCCGGGCCGGACACCGCGACCTGGGAGAAGGCGGCGGCCGCGTTCGCGTACGGCGACGTGTACGAGGCGGCCCGGGTGCGGCTGCGGTACGCCGAGGCCCTGGCGGCCGACGGCCGGCGTACGGAGGCCGCGGAACAGGCGTTGGCGGTCCGGGAGACGGCGGCGGCCCTGGCTGCCGCGCCGTTGCTGGAGCGTGCGGAGGCACTGCTGCGCCGGTCGGTGCCGGCGGAGAACTCGCTCTCGCCGCTGACCGCACGCGAGCAGGACGTGCTGCGGCTCCTGGCGCTGGGCCGCAGCAACCGGCAGATCGGCGAGGAACTGTTCATCACCGGCAAGACGGCGAGCGTCCATGTCTCCAACATCCTCGCCAAGCTGGGCGCGGCGAGCCGTACGGAGGCGGTGGCGATCGCCTACCGGGAACGCCTGATCACCCCCGAGCCGACGGCCCAGGGGTGATCAGACGGGGGGTGGTCCAGGTATTTCAGTGGTCGCAGTCGAGGCCCGCCAGGTCGACGGAGTCGGCCATGGCCTGCATTCCCTTGTCGTTGGGGTGGATGTGGTCGCCGCCGTCCAGGAACGGCAGCATCCGTGCCTGGTCGTAGGGGCTGCGCAGGATCCGGTCGAAGTCGGCGATCCCGTCGAACTCCCCGCTGGTGCGGATGTACTGGTTGACCTGCTGGCGTACGGCCTCGCCGGCCGGGTCCCACTCCGACCAGCCCTCGAACGGCCCGACGGTCGAGGCGACCACGCACTTCCCGGCCGCGTGCGCCCGCCGGACGACCTCCTGGTAGCCGGCGATCAGGTCGGCGGCGGTGACCCCGCTGTGGGCCTTGATGTCGTTGACCCCCTCGAAGAGGAAGACGGTACGGACGCCCGGCTGGCTGAGGACGTCGCGGTCCAGCCGGTTGAGGGCCGCCTGCCCGGCGCCGTCGGCGAGGACCTTGTTGCCGGAGATCCCCTCGTCGGCCACGCCCTTGACCTCGGTGTCCGCCTTCTGGAGACGGCGGGCGAGATAGTCGGGCCAGCGGCGGTTCTGGTCGCTGGTGGACGCCCAGCCGTCGGTGATGGAGTCGCCGAGCGCCACCACGGCCCCGGTGGCCGGGTTCTTCGGCCGTACGGAGACCGAGTCCAGATACCACCAGGAGCCGGTGGTCTCGGTCCAGTTGGCGGCGCTCTCCTCGGCGGTGTGGTCGCCCTGGGTGGCGTAGGAGGTCTGCATGGCCATCCAGTGGCCGGTGGCGGGGCCGGCCGCGTCCGGGCTGTGCAGGCTGACGACCAGGTTGCTGCCGGCGGGCAGGCTGCCGGGCAGCGGGTCGCTCCACGCGGTGGCGCCGGCGGGCACGGTGACCGTCCGGGCGCCGTCGAAGGTCAGCCGCTTGTTGCTGCCCGGCTTGAGGGCGGCGCCCTGGCTCTGGAGTCCGGCGTAGACGCTGTCCAGGGTCAGGGGCCGGTCGCCGAACGCGTTGGAGAGGCGTACCCGCAGATCGCTGCCGGCTGCACTGGTGTGCACGACCAGCCGGTAGCCGCGGTCGGCGGTGCCCTGTCCCATCTGGTCGGCGCTGGCCCCCCAGGTGACGACGTCCTGCCGGGCGGAGGCGGTGGACCGGGAGGAGGACGGAGCGGTCCCGGTGGAGGGCCGGGAAGAGGACGGAGAGGAGGACTGGGACGAGGACTGGGAGGAGGGCTGCCACACGGGTGCCGCCGTGGCGGACCCGGTCTGGCAGGCGACCGTGGTCAGTAAGACGGCGGCGAGGCCGAGGAGCCGCGCGTACCGGCCGGTCACCGCGCCAGGTCCTTCAGTGTGACGGACGCGCCGGGCTTCAGCGTGATCGTCCGGGTCTTGCCGCCGTAGGCGACCGTGGTCGTACGGCCGCCGACGCTGCGGATCCTGGCCTCGGTCGGCTTGCCGTCGCGCCAGCTCAGGTCGACGACGAAGCCGCCGCGCGCGCCGGCCCCGGTGACCTTGCCGGAGGCGGCCCAGGCGGCGGGCAGGGCGGGCAGGAGCTCCAGGTGGCCGGGGCGGGAGTACAGCAGCATCTCCAGGATCGCGGTCGGGGTGCCGAAGTTGGCCTCGATCTGGAAGATGCCCCGGCCTTCCTCGACCTGGTAGATGTCGAAGAGGTTGGGTGAGGTGCCGTTGCTGCCGTTGTCGGAGGGACGGAGGTTGCGGACGACGAGCTGGTAGGCCTTGTCGGCGTCCTTCAGCCGGGACCAGCACAGCGAGCGCCAGGCGTTGGCCCAGCCGAAGCTGTCCATGCCGCGGGCGGTGAGCAGGGCGGTGGCGCCCTTGACGATGTCGGCGGGGGTGGAGCCGTCGGGGCGGATCCGGTCGCCGGGGAAGAGGTTGATCAGGGGCGAGAGGTGACGGTGGGTGGTCTCGCCGAGGTTGTCCGGGGACATCCACTCCTCCAGCCAGCCGGTCTTGGGGCTCACCACCGGCAGGTAGAGGCGGTCACGGAGCTTGCCGATGGTGCCCGCGTATCCAGCATCCCTCTTCAGCTCGGCGGCCGCAGTGCGGAAGTTCCCGAACAGCATCCACACCTGTTCCTGGGCGTAGGTGATGCCCTTGGCGTCCAGCGGTCCCTGCTCCGGCGACCAGTCGCTGTCCGCGATCAGCACCTCCCTGCCGTCGTCCAGGGTGGTGGTGAGCAGCCGCGCCTCCCAGAACTCGCAGGCGCCCTTGAGGAGGGGGTAGATCTTCTCCAGGTGGGCCCGGGACTGGGTGAACTCGTAGT
Organism: Streptomyces hyaluromycini; assembly: GCF_002217755.1. GTDB lineage: Bacteria > Actinomycetota > Actinomycetes > Streptomycetales > Streptomycetaceae > Streptomyces > Streptomyces hyaluromycini. The sequence goes on from NZ_BCFL01000020.1 coordinate 326,670, forward strand.
GCTCCCACAGGCTCTGGCACAGCCAGGCGTTGCCCGCCGGGTGCCACCACCAGCCGCCTCCGCCGAAGGGGTTGGTGGAGATGGCGACGGTCCAGCCGGCCACCTTGCCGCCCGAGTTGCGGTAGCGGTTGCGGGAGTCCTGGAAGAGCCGCTGGGTGAGGTCGGTCCAGGAGGGGAGCTGGTCGACGCAGTAGTCGGTGTAGGCGTCGAAGCACTGGGACAGGCCCAGCCGGTCGGACATCCAGTAGTTCATCTGGATGTTGATGTCGGTGTGGAAATCGCCCATCCAGTCCGGGTCGTTGCCGTCCAGCCAGATGCCCTGGAGGCCCATCGGCAGGCTGTCGCGCGATCCGGCGATCATCAGATAGCGGCCGAACTGGGCGTAGGCGGCCTCCAGTTCGGGGTCGGGGTTGCCGGTGTCGGCGCGGGCCTGGATGCGCGCCCAGGTGTCCAGCTCGCGCTGGTCGGCGGTCGAGGTGCCGAGGGAGAGGTCGAACTGCCCGAACAGCGCCCGGTGGTCGGCCGCGTGGGTGCGCAGCAGCGAGTCCGCCGAGTGCCGGGCGGCCGCCTTGACCTTGGTGCGGGCCAGCGCCACCGGGTTCACGGACGGGTCGCGGTAGTCGGCGGCGGCGTCCGGCGCGTAGTCGGTGCCGCCGCTGAGTACGACGGTCAGCTCGCGGCAGTCGGTGAAGGTGATGTGCGAGCCGCTCACCCGTACGCTGCCGCCGCTGCCGTACGCCTTGACGGCGGCCCCGTACTTCAGTCCGTTGGCGAAGGAACCGGCGAACGACTCGGCGGTTCCGCCGGTCTCCCCGTGGGTGCCCTCGAAGGTGAGGGTGCCGGTGTAGCGGCCCCCGCCGTCCTGGCCGAAGTGCAGCACGATCACGTCGTCGGGACGGCTGGCGAAGATCTGCCGCCGGTACGTCACTCCGGAGCGGACGTAGGACGCCGTCACCACGCCGTTCTCGAGGTCGAGGGTGCGGCGGTAGTCGGATACGGCGCCCAGGTCGTGGTCGGGTATCTCGACGACGAGCCGGGCGAGGAGGGTGAGGGAGCCGAAGTCGGCACGCCCGTAGGGGAACTGGCCGTCGGAGTCGAGGGTGTCGTTCAGCCCGCCGGTCCACAGCGTGGCGTCGGTGACCAGGAGGAGCTCACGGCCGGAGTCGTTGCTCGCGAGAGCACCGAGCCGACCGTTGCCGATGGGCAGGCCCTGCGTGATCATCGACCCGTCGTCGGCGGGCGCCTGCCACCAGAGCTGGTGCCGGGGAGAGGTGAGCGGCTCAGAGGACCGCAGCGGCGCCGCGGAGGCGGTGAAGGAGGGAAGCCCGGCGAGGGCTCCGGTGGCCGCGGCGAGGGCCAGAAAGCTGCGTCTGCTGGGGTGGTTGTCCATGGGGTTCCAATCCAACGTCCGTGAGGAGGGCGCCCCGTCAGGGGCGCGGGGAACTGCGCGGCCAGCCCCCACCGGCCGGCAGTTCCCGACGACGCACGTACCGAGGTGATCGAGGTGACTAGCGCGGAGACTTGGGAACGTCGATCCGGTCGACGTCCGGCGCGTACCCCGACCCGCTGTCGAAGCTGATCGTGTTGGCACCGGCCTTCAGCGTGACCGGCACACTCACCGTCGCCACGGTCCCCCAGTCCCCGGTGGACGGGAACTTGTGGCCGGTCCCGCCGCCGGCGTTGGCCGCGATGGTGGCCGACCGGGAGTCACCGCTGATGTAGGCCACCTTCACCAGATACGTACCGGCCTTGTCGACCACCACGTTGTTGAAGGTCAGCTTGCCGCCCAGGTACAGGTTTCCGACCTTCTTCTGCCCGGAGCACGCGTCGCACCCGGCGACAGAAGCGTTTCCGCTCAGCGTGTTGCCGCTCGCCTCGGCCTCGTACCCGGTGGATGCCAGCGCGCTGCCCTTCGGCGTCACGGTGAACAGCCGCGAGCCGTGCGCCGGCAGCGCCTCGGTGATCTTGTTCTGGAAGCTGCCGAGATCCTCGTGGTTCCACACGTCCCGCACCGAGGCCTTGCCGCTGAAGCCGAGGGCGGTCCAGTCTGCGGTGACCGCCGAAGGCGAGTCCGCGAGGTTGAACAGCGCGACCGTGTAGGTCCCGTCGGCGTTCTTCGCGGCCCAGACCTGCTGCGGGTCGGACGGAGTGATCGGCCGGGCCGGCGGGTTGTCGCTCTGGTCGATCGCGATGACGTCGCGGTTGGTCAGCAGGGAGACGCCGTAGTCGTCGAGCTTGGTCATGTCGTCGCCGGTGAACAGGGGCGACTTGGCGACGGCCCAGAGCGTGGCGTAGCTCTGCCGTTCGGCCTTGGTGAGGCCGTCCATCGCGCCGTTGCCGACGTCGAGGGAGTCGAGGTCGTTCCAGCCGCCGGGGCCCGCCTTGCCGGTCCAGGCCGGGGTGTCGTCCCAGCGGTCGTTGACGGAGTTCTCCCAGCTGACGAGCGTGTTGCAGTAGCACTCGACGTCGGTGTCGATGCGCCAGCCGTTGGTGTACTTCTGCCAGTCGGCGGCGTGCCCGAAGTCCAGGGACCAGGAGGCCTCCAGGTGGATCGGGCGGCCGGTGGCGGTGATCGCCTTGTTCCAGGCGGCCACGTCGGCGATGTTGTTGTACTGGTCGCCGCTCTTGCCGGAGCCGGGGCCGACGCCGTCGAGCTTGAGGAAGTCGTAGCCCCAGTCGGCGATCATCTGGGCCTGGGAGTCTATGTACTTCTGCGCGCACGGCTTGTCGAAGTCGATCTTGTACGCGCTGTCCCAGCCGTTGGTGGTGCGCAGGTCGTCATAGACGATGTCGGCGGTGGTGCAGCCCTCGGCGTTCCAGATCGGCGTCTTGCCGTCGCCGTACGCGCCCTTCTCCAGACCGGCCGGGAGGTAGATGCCTGCCTTCAGGCCCTTGGCGTGGATGCGGTCCGCGACGGCCTTCATGCCGCTGGGGAAGCGGGCGGGGTCGGCCTTCTGGCGGCCGTACTGGTCGTAGCCGGTCTTCCAGTTCCAGTCCATCCACCAGCCGGCGTCGATGTTGATGTAGTCGTAGCCGTACTTCTTCAGCTTGCTCGCCATGGCGTCGGTCTGCTTGAGGACGTTCGCCTCGGTGAGGTAGCTGTAGTCGCCCTTGTCGTTCAGGCCCGGGTACTTGGACGACTGCATGCTCCAGCTCGACCAGCCCATGTACGGCTTGGCGGCGATCGGGGCGGGCGTGTCGGCCTGCGCGGCGGGCACGGCGGCCGCGAAGGCGGCCGTCAGCGCCAGCACGAGGACGGTTCTCAGCCCGCGTACGGGCAGGGCGGAATTCGAAGGTGACCGCATGGGCCCTCCAGGGTTCGGGGTCTTGGGCGGCTCAGCCCTTGCCCGTCGGTGTGGGAGAAGAGGTGATGAAGGACTGGATCGCGGCGGCCGCGGCCCCGCGCGCCCACTCCTCGAAGGCGAGTGGGCGGGTCTGTACGTCGCTCTGCGCGGCGGAGCCGAAGGCGGCCGCGGTGAACGAGTCGAGGATCTGCTCGGCGAAGAGGTCGTAGGCGGCGAGTCCCTCGCCGGAGATGATCACACGTTCGGGGCCGAAGAGATTGGCCACCGTCGCGATGCCCCGGCCGATGGCCTCGCCGGCCCGGGCGTACACCTCGCGCGCTCCGGGCACGCCCTCGTGGGCGAGGGCCACCGCCGCGGCGGAGTCGGCGACCTGACGGCCGGTCACCTCCCGCATGCGGGTGACGATCGCGGCGTCCCCCGCGATCGCCTCCACACAGCCGCGGTTGCCGCAGTGGCAGAGGGGCCCGGCCGGGTCGATGGCCACGTGCCCGATCTCCCCCGCCACGCCGTGCGCGCCGGACACCACCTGGCCGTGGATCACCAGTCCGCAGCCGATGCCGGCGCCGACGGTGACGACGGCGAAGTCGGAGAGCCCGACCCCGGCGCCGAACCACTGCTCGGCGACGGTCAGGGCGCGTACGTCGTTGTCGACGACGACCGGCAGCCCCGTGGTCATGGCGGCGAGTTCGGCGAGGGCCACGTCCCGCCAGTCGAGGAAGGGCGAGTAGCGCACGGTCCCCTCGGCGCGGTCCACGTCGCCGGAGACGGCGATGCCGAGGCCGAGCACGGGGGCACCGAAGTCCTCGGCCTCGGTGCGCAGTTCGTGGGTCAGGTCGGCGACGGAGGTCAGGACGGCCCGGGCGGCGCGGTCCGTGACCGGCAGCCGGCGGGCCAGCAGGATCCGGCAGCACAGGTCGGTGAGTACCGCGATGACCTCGTCGCCGGTGACCTTGACCCCGATGAACAGCGCGCGTCCGCCGTCGACCCGTACCAGGTTGGCGGGGCGTCCGAGGGCGGGCCGGGCCTCGCCGTCGGCGTCCTCCGCCAGGTACCCGGCCGCCAGCAGCGGCCGGACGGCCTTGGTCACGGCCGCCGGTGACAGGCCGGCCCGGCGGGCCGCCTCCAGCCGGGTGAGGGGGCCGTGGGACAGGACCGTGGTGAAGATCTGCGAGACGGCCGGCGTGTGGGCCGGGAACGTCTCGGCACGGGAGGTGGAGCGCATGGCCGGGAACTTAGGTGGCTTATTTTCCGCTGTCAATAAAAGAAACAGGAATCACCTGAAGGTTGACTGTGAGGCTGTCGTGGCCTTCAAATGGCGGGTGAAGCGGGGGCGTTGGAACCGATCCAGGTGCCCGGCCCCCCGACAGGGCACCCGGATCGGCGGTGCGTCGCGCCCGTCAGCGGCGGGCGGCCGGCGTGTTGGCCTCGGTGACGTCGACCGCGGCCCAGGCCTGGTCGACCGTGCGGTACTCGACGCTGCTCGCGCCGTAGAGGTCCGTGGCCGCCTTCAGCGTCGCGATCCGCGCGTCGTGGAAGTCGGTCGAGGAGACCATGTACCGGGTCAGGGCGCGGTAGAAGATCGCCGTGGCCTTGGCGCGGCCGATACCGGTGACCGTGGACCCGTCGTAGGTCGGCGAGTCGTAGGTGGTGGCGCCGATCGTCTTGCGGCCGCTGCCCTCGGCGAGCAGGTAGAAGGCGTGCGAGGAGACGCCGGAGCCGGCGTGCACCTCGGCGTTCGCCACCTCGGGCGACCAGTAGTCGACGGTGCCTTCGAGGCGGTCGAGCGAGGGGTGGTCGAGGCGGCGCAGGAACTTCTGCTGCAGCCCCAGCTTCTCGCCCAGCAGGTAGTTCGGCGGGTTCTTCTGGTTGTTGGCGAAGAACTCCACGCCGGAGCCGAAGATGTCGGCCAGCGACTCGTTGAGCGCGCCGGGTTCGCCGAACTGGTTGCCGTCGTTGTCGACGTACGTCGGTTCGAGCTTGGCGGTGGCGTCCACCACGCCGTGGGTCAGCTCGTGGCCGGTGACGTCGAGGACGACCAGCGGCTTCTTGATCTCGTCGCCGTCCCCGTCGCCGTACAGCATGCAGCCGCAGGCGGAGTCCCAGAAGGCGTTGCCGACCTTGTTGCCCCAGTGGACCATGGCGCGGGCGGGCTTGGAGTTGTTCGCGATGCCCTTGCGGCCGAAGGTCTTCTTGTAGAAGTCCAGGGTCTCGGTGATGCCGTACTGGGCGTCGGCGGCGGCGCTGCCCCGGCTGGTGGTGGTGCCGTTGCCCCAGCTGTCGGTGGTGCTGGTGAACTTGGTGCCCTGGCCGAAGCTCTCGGTCTCCCTGCCCTTGGCGTCCCGGGTCTCGGTGCCGTAGCGGGTGGGGTCCTTGAGCAGGAAGCTCTTGCGGGCGGTCTGCGTGGTGGTGAGCGGCACCTTGCCCACGAAGAGGGACCTGCCGGAGCCGTGGGCGGTCGCCGGGTAGTGGGCGGCGGCCGAGACGGACGCGCCGGCGAGGGCCTGGGCCCGGACGCCGGTGCCGGCGGCCGGGTCGAGGGTCTCGCCGCGGCTGCGGAGGGTCTTCAGCAGCTTGGGCGAGAGGAACTCGTCGCTGTCCGGCGTGTTGCTGCGTACCTGTCCGGTGAGGGCGTCGACGACGACCGTGCTGGAGCCGTCGGAGCCGTCGACGGTCACCTGGTAGGCGAGGGCGGCGGCGCCGTCCCGGGCGTCCACCACGAGCTGCGCGGTGCCGGCGTCGCCGCCGGCGGCCGCGGCGGCCTTCTCCTCGGCCTGCCGGGCGGTCAGCTTCGCCTCGGTGGCGGCGGGCCTGACGGTGTGGTCGGCCGCGCGGGTGACGCCGGTGTAGGCCAACCGGTGGGAAAGATGGACGACGAGGTCGCCGCCGAGCACCGGCATGCCCCGGTGGGTGCGGACGAAGCGGACGTGGCGTGCCCCTTCGGGGTCGATCATCACATCCTGTGGCTGGAGCTCGTCGCCCGCGCCGACACCGGTCGCCGAGGCGTGGGCGAAGGCGGCGGCCCGGGCAGCCGCCACCACCTGCGCGGCCGTCGTGGTGGAGGCCGTGGCCGACTGTCGTTCCCCCGTTGCGGGACCGGCGAAGGCCGTACCGGCCAGGCCCGTGGCGGCCGTCGTCACGGCGACGGCGACCGCCACGCTGCGTATGTGCGCACTACGCACTGATCAGGGTTCCTTCGTTCGAAGACGGCCGGGGTCACCAACCACCTTGCGGCAGAGCGCCGTTGGGCGCCAAGGGGGCTGGTCGGGCCCCGGGCCGCAACCCTTCCGGACGAATCATGTCCATGTAAAGCGGAATTCGTCGCTTTTCCTGCTTTTCATGGCAATACTTGGCGAATCCCCACCGCACGGTGATCAGGGAGTGACCAACTGTGCTTCGGCTGTGGAGATGTGACGGGATGCGAGAAGGTTCCCCGACCCGCATGTGACTCATCTCGCATCGAAGACAGCACGGAGAGGAGCAGGTCCGAATGGTCTCGGCAATGATGTGCAGAAGCGCGGTGCTCGGGGCGGTGACGCTGTCGCTGCTCGCGGTCCCGGCCCAGGCGGCGCCCATGAGAACGGCCCCGGGGCCGCAGACGGCCGCCGCTCTGCCGGCGCCCGACACCGCGGGGCTGGCCGCGGTGCTGCGCTCGGTGGTGGCGAAGGGCGCGCCCGGCGCGATGGCCCGCATCGACGACGGTACGCAGGTCTACCGGTCCGCCCAGGGCGTCGCCGACCGGACGAGCCGGCGCGCCCTCACCACCACCGACCGCTTCCGCGTGGGCAGTGTCACCAAGACGTTCTCCGCGGTGGTCCTGCTGCAGCTGGTGGACGAGCACAAGCTCGCCCTGGACGCGCCGGTCAACCGCTACCTGCCGGGGCTGCTGCCGGACGACCGCATCACCGTGCGGCACGTGCTGAGCCACCGCAGCGGTCTGTACGACTACACCAACGACCTGTTCGCCAGCAGCGTGTCCGGCTTCGAAGCCGTCCGCGACAAGGTCTTCACCTACCGCCAGCTGGTGAACCTGTCCCTGAAGAAGCCGCGCACCAACGCGCCGGGCGCCGCCTACTCGTACTCCAACACCAACTTCGTGGTCGCCGGCCTGCTCATCGAGAAGCTCACCGGGCACAGCGTGCGCACGGAGTACGAGGACCGCATCTTCAAGCCGCTGCAGCTGACCGACACCTTCTACGTGCACCCCGACACGAAGATCCCGGGACAGCACGCCAACGGCTACCTCACCGCCGACCGGGCGGGTGCCGCGCCCGTCGACGCCACCGACCAGACGGTCTCCTGGGCGCAGAGCGCGGGCGCCATCATCTCCAGCGCCCGCGACCTCGACACGTTCTACTCGGCGCTGGTGCGCGGCAAGCTGACGTCGGCCGCCCGCCTCACGGAGATGGAGCGCTTCACCCGCGTGAACTCGAACACCTCCTACGGCCTCGGGCTGCGCCGCCGCGACCTGTCCTGCGGGGTCTCGGTGTACGGCCACACGGGCGCCGTCCAGGGCTACTACACGTATGCCTTCACCAGCAAGGACGGCAAGCGCAGCCTCACCGCGCTGGCCAACGCCTCCAACAGCTCCGGCGTGCTCAACGCGCTGGCGGCCACGCTGGAGCCGGCGTTCTGCGGCAAGCAGAAGGCCGCGCGCAGCGCGACCACGCCGATCGAGCGGGAGGACGTGGCACCCGCCGCGCCGCGGGAGCAGTAGCACCGCGGCTCGCCGGGGGAACCTCGCGCCCGGGCCGGACGTTCAACCGGCGACTCCCCCACCGGGCGCGACGTCCGGCCCCTGACCTCGTGGAGGCGGCGCGATGAGCGAGCTGGTCCCCGGGGGCAATCTGCCCCTTCCGGGCGGCGCGCTGACGCTGCGGGTGCCCGGTCCCTTCGACGTGTCGGCGCTGATCACCGACGAGAGCGGCAAGGTCGGCGGCGACGCCGACTTCGTGTTCTACAACCAGCCGGACGCGCCCGGCGTCCGGCTGCGCGGTGACACCCTCACCGTCGAGCCGGCCCTGCTGCGGGCCGGCGCCGAGCGCGTCACCCTCACGGTCACCGCCGCCGAGCCCGGCACCCCGCTCGGCCGGCTGCCCGCCGCCACCCTGCACGTGACCGACCGCCTCGGCCGTACGGTGGCCCGCTTCGCTCCGCCGCGCCCGCAGACGGAGACCCTGCTGCTGCTCTCCGAGATATACCGCCGGGGCACCGGCTGGAAGCTGCGCGCGATCGGCCAGGGGTACGCGGACGGACTGGCGGGACTCGCCCGGGACTTCGGGGTCGACGTGATCGAGGACCGGCAGCCGGCCGGCGGTTTCCGCGCCACGATCCCGGCCCAGCGCACGGCGGCCTCGCCGGCCCGTCCCTCGACGGCCTCGCTCCCCGATCCGGACGGCCTGCTGGGCCTGGTCAACTCCGCCCGCGCCCGGGCCGGCCGCCCGCCGGTGGCCCCGGACGCCCGGCTCACCTCCGCCGCCCACGCCCACGCCGGGGCGATGGCCGAGGCCGGCCGGCTGGCCACCGAGAGCCGCGACGGCGTCTCCGTCCACCAGCGGATCAGCGACACCGGATTCGCCTATGTCACGGTCGGCGAGCACCTCGTCTCCGGCCCCCGCACCCCGGCCGAGTTCGTGGACTACTGCCTGCGCACCGAGGACGCCCGGCGCACCCTGCTCGACCCGGCGTTCACCCACGCCGGCCTGGCCCACGCCCGCGGCCCCGGGGACGGGGACACGTACTGGACCGCCCTGTGGGCCAGACCCCTGACCCAGGCGGAACTGTCCCGCACCCGCGCCGAGGTCGTCGACCTCACCAACGGCGAGCGCACCCGGGCCGGGCTGCGGCCGCTCGCGGTGGATCCGCAGCTGACCGCGGCCGCACAGGCGTACAGCACGGACATGGCGACCCGCGACTTCTACTCGCACACCTCCCCCGAGGGCACCCAGCCGTGGGACCGGGCCGCCGCCGCGGGCTCGCGGCGGCGCACCATCGGCGAGAACATCGCGTGCGGCCAGCGTTCCGCGGCCGAGGTGGTGGACGGCTGGATGAACAGCCCGGGCCACCGGGCGAACATCCTCAAAGCGGACTTCACCCACATAGGCATCGGCTTCGCCGGCGGCGGCCGGGCCGGCACCTACTGGACCCAGCTGTTCGGTGCCTGAACCGGTACCGTCCGCGATCTTGGCGGAACGGGTCCGTCCGGGACACCATGCCCGGCATGAAGGGTGATCTCTTTTCCAGTCAGCACATGGTGGCACCGGCGGCAGAGCCGGGCATGAGCGTCGAGAACGCGAAGTGCGTCAAGTACACGGTCAACGGCGAGATGTACGCCCGCCAGGGCGCGATGATCGCGCACCGCGGCAGCCTGAAGTTCGAACGCAAGGGCCAGGGCGTGGGCGGAATGCTCAAGCGCGCGGTCACCGGCGAGGGGCTGCCGCTGATGTCCGTACAGGGCCAGGGCGAGGCCTGGTTCGCGCACGAGGCGCAGAACTGTTTCATCGTCGAGATAGAGCCGGGCGACCAGTTCACGGTGAACGGCCGCAACGTCCTGTGTTTCGACGCCACACTGGCGTACGAGATCAGGACGGTGAAGGGGTCCGGCATCGCCGGCGGCGGTCTGTTCAACAGTGTGTTCTCCGGGTACGGCAGGCTCGGCCTGGTCTGCGACGGCAACCCGCTGGTGATCCCGGTCTCGCCGCAGGTCCCGGTGTACGTCGACACGGACGCGGTGGTGGGCTGGACCGCGCACCTGCAGACCTCGCTGCACCGCTCGCAGTCCATCGGGTCGATGCTGCGCGGCGGTTCGGGCGAGGCGGTCCAGCTGATGCTCCAGGGCGAGGGGTACGTCGTGGTCCGGCCGAGCGAACTGACCCCGCAGAAGGCACAGCAGCACTGACACCCGGCAGCCCTGGTCCGCGTGGCCGGGGCGCCCCGGCGGGGCCGGGTTGACCAGGGCGGTCCGGCCGGGTGAAGGTGCGAGCGGCGCGGACCGTCGCCCCCCGCGCCGGAAGGGTGAACCGCCTTGAACGGCATCATCGGCATCTCGGACATCGAAGCCGCGGCCCGGACCGTCGCCGGACACGTCGTCCGCACCCCCACCGTGCCCAGCCCCGGCCTGTCGGAGCTGCTCGGCGTCCCGGTCACCGCCAAACTCGAACTCCTCCAGCGCACCGGCTCCTTCAAGGCCCGCGGGGCCACGGCGAAGCTGCTCTCGCTGACCGGGGCCGAGCGGGCGGCCGGCGTGGTGGCCGTCAGCGGCGGCAACCACGGCATCGCCCTCGCGGTGATGGCCGCGGTCCTCGACGTGAAGGCGACGGTGGTGATGCCCCGCACCGCGCCCGCCCGGTCGATCCGGCTGGTCGAGGCGGCCGGGGCGTCGGTGCGGCTCACCGACGGCATGGACACGGCGTTCGAGATGCTGCCGCGGCTGCGGGACGAGGGACTCACGCTGGTCCACCCCTTCGACGACCCGGTGGTGATCGCCGGACAGGGCACGGTGGGCCTGGAGCTCGCCGAGGACGCGGACGACCTCACCGACGTCATCGTCAGCATCGGCGGCGGGGGCCTGATCGCCGGGGTCGCGGCCGCTCTGCGCGCCCGCCGCCCCGGGGTCCGGGTGTGGGGCGTGGAGACGGCGGGCGCGCAGGCCATGTCCGAGGCGCTCGCGGCGGGCGGTCCGCTGCCGGTCGCGGTGTCGTCGATCGTGACGACGCTCAGCGCGCCGTCCGTCTCCCGGCTGACGTACGCCCATGCGGCGGCGCTGGTGGAGGAGGTGCTGGTGGTGCCGGACCGGGAGGCGGTGCGGGGCAGCCTGGAGTTCGCCGAGCACGCCAAGGTGTGGACCGAGCCGGCCGCCGGCTGTCTGCTGCCCGCGGCCCGGCAGGTGCGGGAGCGGGTCGGCGACGGGGCGCGGATCGGCCTCGTGGTCTGCGGGGGCAATGTGACACACCAGGAGATCTCGGAGTGGACCGCGCGCTTCGGCCTGGACTGACCAGCGAATCGCAGCCGGGCCTTTACCGTCGGTTACCCACAGGTCGAAGCCCGGCCATTCACTGTTTTCCCCAAGTTCCCGGCCGGTGCCGCCACTTGAATAAAAGGCAAGAAAGGTCTCCGAGTTGCAGATTCATTGAACAAACCAGGGCTTGTCCCGCGTACCTCTGGTCAATGACGAGGCAGGGGTTTCAGCGAGGGATGACGATGGTCAAGGCGCATGTCTCCGCACAAGAGTTGGTCGCCGGAAGGTACCGGCTCCTCGAAATCGCCGACCGCGAGCCGAACCGCGTCAGCTGGTACGCGGAGGACGTGCAGGCCGAGCGACCGCGCCTGGTGACCCAGATCGCGTTTCCCGAGCCGCCCACCGAGGACACCGTGCGCCGGACCACCGCCCGCATTCTGCGCTCCTCCGAGGTGATGAGCGCGCTGCGGCCCGGCCGGGTCGCCATGGTGATCGACGCCTTCGAGGAGGCGGGCGCGCTGTGGACGGTGACGGAGGTGATCGACGGCACGCCGCTCAGTGAGCTGCTCGCCCAGCAGCCCCCGTTCAACTACGTCCGGGCCGCCCGCATCGGACTCGAGGTGCTCGACGTGCTGGAGGCCGCGCACGCCGACGGCTACACGCACGGCGAGCTCAGCCCCGGGCAGATCTTCGTCCGTGACCGGGGCCCGGTCGTCGTCACCGGGTTCGGCCTGGCCGGCGCGACGCTGGCGCCCCGGGTCACCGCGCCGTCGTACGCCTCGCCGGAGCAGGCCCGGGACGAGCGCATCGGGCCCGCCGCCGACCTGTGGGCACTCGGCGCGATCCTCTACACGATGGTCGAGGGGCGGCCGCCGTTCCGGGACCGGGGCAAGGCCGACGCCACCCTGAAGGGTGTGGACCGGCTGCCGTTGCGCACCCCGCTGCGGGCCGGCCCGCTGACCCAGGTGGTGCAGGGGCTGCTGCGGAAGAGCTCCCGGGAGCGGCTGAGCCGGACGGTGGTACGTCAGGCGCTTACACGTGTCCTGGACGAGGACCCCGACACGGTCGAACAGCCGGCCCCCGTCTCCCGGCTGCGCGGTGCCTATGTGGCCGCCCGGTCCTCCGGGTGGAGCCGGACCACCATGATCGGCGGGACCGCACTGGCCGTGGTGACCGTGTCGGTCGCGGTGCTGGCTGCGACCCAGGGCCTGCCGGGCGCCTCCTCGGCGGGCTCGGCCCCGAGCGCCTCCGCCACGGCCGGCGATCCGGCCAACCGCACGGACGGCAACGCCCCCAGCCCCTCGCCGTCCCGGACGTCGTCCGCCTCCCCCAGCCCGTCGCCTTCCGCCTCCGCCTCCGCGTCGGCGTCCCCTTCTGCGACGGCCGCGGCCGGTGCCCTGCCGGCCGGTTTCCACCGCTACACCGCCCCGGAGGGGTTCTCCGTGGCGCTCCCCAAGGGCTGGAAGCGCCTCGACACCGCCCGGGACGACGTCGCCTACCGCGTCACCTTCGGCCCGGGCGGCGACGACCTGCGCACCCTGGCCGTCACCTACAGCACCCAGGCCGGCCCGGACCCGGTCGCGATCTGGCGGGACGACGTGGAGCCGGGTCTTGAGAAGCTGGACGGCTACCAGCGGATCGGCGAGATCAAGGCGACCACCTACCAGGGGCACAAGGCAGCCGACATGGAATGGCTCTCCGGGACCGGCGCCGACCGGGTGCACACCTTCGGCCGCGGCTTCCTGCTCGGCGGCGGCCGCAGCTTCTCACTGCGCATCACGACGCCCGCCGCCGCCTGGGACGACGCCGCCGACAAACTCGCCATGAAGACCTTCCTGGAGACGTTCCGCGGCTCGGCGAGCTGACGCGCCGGGTGCTGTACGACGCGCTCGGCCGGACTTCGACGGTGCGGCAAACCCCGGCCAATGGGTCGATATAGGCTGCCGGTCGGTACGTAAGCAGTTCGGCAGCCTTCAGGAGTGTCCTCCGTGACCCTAGCGATCGACCCGTCCGAGACGTCCACCGCGTCCCCGGCTCCCCTCTCCGACCTGGTGGCGCGGGACGCGCGCGAGTTCGGCGCCTATGTGCGGACCGGAGGCTGGACGTTCGGGCTGATGGTGGCCCGCAGCGTACGGCCCGGAGGGCAGGGCGCGGACGAGACGCCGAAGGTCCCGGCGAAGGAGTTCGCCGAACTGGCCGGCTGCTCGCCGGAGCGGGTCATGCGCTACTACAAGGCCTGGGACAAGGCCGCCGACGACGGTGTGGTCCCGCACTTCGAGGCACTCGCCCCCGGCCAGGAGGTCGAACTCCCGGACTCCGACCTCTGGTTGGACTACTACGTCTCCCGCAACAGCGCCGGCTCCGAGCGCGGCACCGCCATCGCGGAGGCCGCCGAGGCCGAGGGCATCCGGCCCACCAAGGCCCTCGAAGTCGCCGAGAACCCCACCGCGCTGCGCGCCGCGATCCTCGCCGACCCGTCCACCGCCCGCGCCGCCCGCTCGGCGCTCCTGGACCGCATCAAGGAGGACCCGGACCTGCAGACCGTGCTGGCCCGTGACGTGGTCCGCACCGCCGACCTGAAGAAGGCCGTCGCCACCGAGAGCCGCTCGGCCGACCGGATCGGCTACGTCCGGCAGATCGCCGAGTCCGGCCAGATCAAGACCCCGGCCGGGCAGACCGTCGACGCGCCGGCCGACCTGCGCCAGGAGGCCGAGCGCCATCTGTCGCTCCTCGACGAACTGGACGAGGACGAGGACACCGGCGAGTGGGCGGCCGAGGCCTTCGACACCATGAAGAACCTGGTGGTGGAGGCGGTGGAGGCCGACCCCGAACTGCGGGTCCAGGAGAAGCGCACCAAGTTCTACAACAGCCTGCAGAAGGCGACCAAGGCGTTCGAGGAGCTGACCTTCGACGACGCCCAGGACTTCTACGAGGACGACATGGTCCAGCGCCTGGAGGACCTCCAGCAGGCCATCGGTTCCTGCCTGGCCGCACTGCGCGGCGCGAAGGGCACGGAGGACGCGTAGCGCACGTAGTACTCGCGGGGCTCGTCGGATTCGTGGAATTCGCGGGATTCGTGGGATCCGTAGGGCAATTCCGCTCACGATTGAGCGTTTTTCCCGCGAGAGGGGTACTAGAGGGCACCAAGCCGATCGTTCTCGGAGGCCACTCGCGTGAACCCCATCGTGCACAGGACCTTGGTCGTACAGCTCCGTGCGGACGGGTCTGGCCGCTGTCCCGTCCTCGCCCATCTGTCGTACGACGCCGGTGACCCGTTCGCCGTCACCGCGGTGTTCACCCTGGACGGCCGGGTGCTCGCCCGGTGGCGGCTGGACCGCGAGATGCTGAACGACGGTCTGAGAGAGCCGGTCGGGGTCGGGGACGTCCGGCTGCGTCCCGTACGGCAGGGGCGCTGGAGGGAAGTGCGCATGGACTTCCTCGGCGACCCCCTGCCCGGCGGCAGCCGCCACCACGCGGTGGTGTTCGCGTGGGCGCCCGCGCTGGCCTCCTTCCTGAGCGACACCTACCTGGCCGTGCCGCCCGGCCGGGAGGAGTTCCCCGTGGACGACGTACTCGCGGAGATCCTCGCCACCGGCTGAGTAGCCGTACTCATGCCGGCGCCCGGACGCCGCGGCCACGATGGGGCTCCCACGACGAGGAGTCCGCCATGACCGCAGTGCACCCCGCCCCGCGCCCCGTTCCGCACCGAGTGCCCCGCCGTGTTCCGCCGGCCCTGCTCGCCGGTGTGGTGGTGGCCGGCATGGCCCTCTCGGCGTGGGGCGCGCGGGACCGTACGACCTGGTTCCTGGAGACGGTGTGGGTGCTGGTCGGGCTGCCGCTGGTGGTGCTGACCTGGCGGCGCTTCCCGCTGACCGGCCTGCTGGCCGTGCTCCTCGCGGCGCACGCGCTGGTGCTCGCCGTCGGCGGCCACTACACCTACGCCGAGGTGCCGGTGGGCGACTGGGTGCGCGACACCTTCCACCTGTCCCGCAATCCGTACGACCGCTTCGGCCACCTCATGCAGGGTTTCGTGCCGGCGATCCTGGTCCGTGAGCTGCTCAGCCGCACCTCACCGCTGCGCGGCAGCCGCTGGCTGGCCCCGCTGACGGTGTGCGCCTGCCTCGCGTTCAGCGCCTGCTTCGAGCTGCTGGAGTGGCTGGCGGCGGAGATCGGCGGCCACGGCGCGGACGCCTTCCTGGCCACCCAGGGCGACGTGTGGGACACCCAGTGGGACATGTTCTGCGCGCTGATCGGGGCGACGGTGTCCGTACTGGTGCTGAGCAGGGTGCACGACCGGCAGCTGCGGGCGCTGGAAGCGGCTCAGCGGGTCGTGTGACGCGGCTCAGCGGGTCGTGTGACGGTGCCGGGACCACAGCGGCAGGCCGTACCAGCACACCAGGTACCAGCCGACGACGGCCGCCACCGCCCAGGTCACAGAGCTGCCGCCGGTGGCCACCCGGAGGATCAGCACCAGGGACGCGGTCATGGTGGCCAGCAGCAGGAACAGGCCGACCGAGGTCAGCCGGGACGCCGTCCGCACCGCCTGCGGTTTCACCCTGCGGCCGGAGACCAGCCGGTGCAGGGAGACCGGGCCGATGAGGGCGCCCGTGGCGGCCGCGCCCAGGATGACGGTGACGATGTAGATCGTCTTGTCCGTGCCGGACAGCTCGGCGTACTTCTGCTGGAAGACCACGGTGAGCAGGAAGCCGAACAGGATCTGGACACCGGTCTGGGCGACGCGCACCTCCTGGATGAGTTCGCTCCACATCCGGTCGGCGCGCTCCTCCTCCGTCTCGTCGCGCCCGGTCCGCCGCTCCTGGTCGGTCATGGAGTACGCGTAACCGGCGGGCCCGTCTTTGAAACGGTACGGGCCGGGAGCGGCACGGCTGCGCTCCCGGTCCGCGCCACTGCTACCAGCGGCTCTCCACCTGGTCCTGGATCCGGCGGTCGTACAGTTCGCGGATCGCCGTGACCGTCTCCTCCGGCAGCTCCGGGAGCTTCGCGGCGGCCGCGTTGGCGCGGGCCTGCTCCGGGTTGCGGGCGCCCGGGATCACCGTGGTCACGCCGGGCAGGTCGATGATCCAGCGCAGGGCGAGCTGGGCCGGGGTGTACCCCTCGGGGGCGAGGGCGGAAAACTCGGCGGCGGCCTCGACGCCGGTCGCGTAGTCGACGCCGGAGAAGGTCTCGCCCTGGTCGAAGGCCTCGCCGTGCCGGTTGTAGGTGCGGTGGTCGTCGGCCGCGAAGACCGTGTCCTTGGTGTACTTGCCGGACAGCAGCCCGGAGGCGAGCGGCACGCGCGCGATGATGCCGACGCCGGCCTCCCGGGCGGCCGGGAGCACCTCGTACAGCGGCTTCATGCGGAACGGGTTGAGGATGATCTGCACGCTGGCCGCGCCCGGGCGGGCGATCGCGGTGAGCGCCTCCGCGCAGGTCTCGACGCTGACGCCGTAGGCCGCGATGCGCTCCTCCTCGACCAGGGTGTCGAGGGCGTCGTACACCGCGTCGGAGGAGTAGACCGGGGTGGGCGGGCAGTGCAGCTGCACCAGGTCCAGGCGGTCCACGCCGAGGTTGCGGCGCGACCGGTCGTTCCACGCGCGGAAGTTGTCCAGGACGTAGTTCTCCGGGATCTGGTCGACCCGGCGGCCCATCTTCGTGGCCACCAGCACCTGCAGGTCCGGCCTGCCGCGCAGGAAGGCGGCGATGGTCTGCTCGCTGCGCCCGTCGCCGTACACGTCGGCGGTGTCGAAGAAGGTCACCCCCGACTCGGCCGCCGTCTCCAGAACGGCGAGGGCCTCCTTGTCGTCCACCTCGCCCCAGTCGGCGCCGAGCTGCCATGTGCCGAGGCCGACGACCGATGCCCGCTGCCCCGACCTGCCGATTACGCGTTCGTCCATGGCGCCAGTCTGTCATCCGCCACCGACAACGCTGTCACGGGCCGGTCCGCCCCCGCCCACCTGTGAATCGTTCACTCACACGGGTGATTGCGGTGGACGGAAATCGGAGGTGTGTCCACCGGCCCCCTAGCGTGTCGGCATGGTTGATCATTCACCGGACAACTCGCTTTCCCCAGACGGCTGGAGCCGTCGGGGCTTCCTGCGGTCCGCCGCCGCGCTCGCCGCGGTTCCGGTGCTGCTGGCCGCCGATCCGGCCATGGCCGCCGCCGAACTGCCCGGCTTCCCGGCGGAGGTCGCCCTGTACCGATCCGCGTACCGCAACTGGGGCGGCGAGATCACCGCGGACGGTCTGTGGGCGTGCGCCCCGGCCGACGCCGGTCAGGTGCTCGCGGCCGTCGACTGGGCCTGGCGCAACGGTTGGCGGGTCCGCGCGCGTGGCTCCGCACACGGCTGGTCGCCCTTGACGATCACCGAGGGGACGGGGGCCGACGACAAGGTCCTGCTCGTCGACACCGCCGGCCACCTCACCGGGCTCGCCCTGGACTCCGCCACGGAGGTGCGGGCCGGGACCGGGGTCACCCTGGAGGCGCTGCTCACCTTCCTGGAAGGCCACGGCCTCGGGCTGACCGCCGCGCCCGCGCCGGGCGATCTGACACTGGGCGGCGCGCTGGCGATCGACGCGCACGGCACCGCCGTACCGGCCGACGGCGAGGAACCGCTCCCCGGCCACACCTACGGCTCGCTGAGCAACCTGGTGGTGGCGCTGACGGCGGTGGTGTGGGACGAGAGCGCAGGAACGTATGTCCTGCGGACGTTCCGGCGTGACGAGGCGGACTGTGCGGCGCTCCTGACGCATCTGGGCCGTGCGCTGGTCACCGAGGTCGTGCTGCGGGTCGGGGCGAACAGCGGGCTGCGGTGCGTCAGCCGGACCGACATCCCGGCCGGCGAGCTGTTCGCCGCGCCCGGGTCCGGTGGCCGGACCCTGGACGGCTTCCTGCGGCGGTCCGGGCGGGTCGAGGCGATCTGGTTCGCCTTCACCGAGTACCCGTGGCTGAAGGAGTGGAGCGTCGCGCCGGTCAGGCCGCTCGCCTCACGGCACGTCACCTCGCCGTACAACTACCCCTTCTCCGACAACGTGCCGACCGTGGTCGCCGACCTCGTGGGACGGATGGCGGCCGACGCGGCCTGGTACCTGGCGCCGGTGCTGGGCAACGCGCAACTGGACGCGGCGGCGCTCGGGTTGGCGGCGACGCTGTCCGCTGACATCTGGGGGCCGTCGAAGAACACGCTGCTGTACGTCAGACCGACCACACTGCGGATCAACGCGAACGGGTACGCGGTGCTGACTCGGCGGGCCGACGTGCAGCGGGTGGTGCACGAGTTCACCTCTTTCTACCGGGAACGGCTCACCGCGTACGCCGCGTCGGGGCGGTTCCCGGTCAACGGGTCGGTGGAGATCCGGGTGACGGGGCTGGACGAGGCGTCCGATGTCGGGGTGGACGGCGCTCAGATGCCGCTGCTGTCCGCGATGCGGCCTCGGGACGGTGCGGACACCGCCGTGTGGCTGGATGTGCTCTCGCTGCCGGGGACGCCCTATGCGGAGGCGTTCTTGCGGGAGTTGGAGCAGTTCCTGTTCGAGAGGTTCGAGGGGACTCGGGTCGAGTGGTCCAAAGGGTGGGGTTATACGGAGTCGGGTGTGTGGAGTGATGAGGAGGTGCTCGGCACCAGGATTCCGGGGTCGTTCGGGGGTGCGGTGTGGGATGCGGCGGTCGAGGTGTTGGACCGCCTTGATCCACACCGGGTTTTCAGCAACGGGTTCTTGGATGGGGTGCTTGTGCGCCGTTGACGGGTGCGGGTTCGGTGGGGGCTGGGCGCGCAGTTCCCCGCGCCCCTTACGGGGCGCTGAAGTAGTGGCCCTCTTCCAAGTCGGCGATCAGACCCGGCTGTTCCGGCTTCCAGCCCAGGAGCTTCCTGGTTCGCTCGCTCGATGTCGCGTTGTCGATCGACGCCGCCATGCCCAGCCAGCCGAAGTGGGCCTGCGCCTCATCCGCCGGGATGCTCTTCACCGGTACGTCGAGGCCCCCGCCTATCGCCGCCGCGATGTCCTTGAAGGGGACTCCCTCATCGGCCGCTCCGTGCAGGGCGGTGCCCGCCGGGGCCGACTCCAGGGCCAGGCGGAACAGGCGGGCCGCGTCGAGGCGGTGGATGGCCGGCCAGCGGTTGGTGCCGTCGCCGACGTACGCGGCGACGCCCTTCTCCCGGGCGACGTCGATCAGCCGGGCTACGAAGCCCTGGTCTCCGCGGCCGTGCACCGTGGGGGCCAGGCGGACCACCGCGCTGCGTACCCCGCGCTCGGCGAGGGCGAGCGCCGCGAGGTCTGAGTCGCTGCGATAGGTGCCCGGTACCGGGGTGTCCTCCTCCGTCGCCACGCCCTCGACCGAGGCGAGCATCAGGGTTCCCGAGGTGACCACGAAGGGCCGGTCCGAGCCCTCCAGGGCCGCTCCGATCGCCTCGATCACGCGCAGGTCGCCCTCCGCCGCGAGGGTGAGGTTCGGGAAGTCGTCGTGGTTGAAGGCCAGGTGGATGACGCCGTCGGTGTCGGCCGCCGCGCGGGCCAGGTCCTCGGGGTCGTCGAGGCTGCCGCGGTGCACTTCGGCGCCCGCCGCCCGCAGGGCCTCGGCCGACCTGTCCGAGCGGGCGAGGGCGAGGACCCGGTGGCCGGCGCCGAGGAGTTCGGGGACGACGGCGGAACCGATGAAGCCGCTGCCGCCGGTGACGAATACCCGCATGGTGGGTGCTCCTTCGAGAGAGGGGATCGTGCTTCCATCGTTCGGCCGGCGGGCGGCCGGCGTCCAAAGCCTGTTTCGCAATACGCAATGCCTTTCAGGCATCGCTGCAGGTCGTCGGTCTTATGCTGGAGGCATGGCTGATCCGGCTTCCGCCCCCGACCTCGATCTGCGGCTCGTGCGGTACTTCACCGTCGTCGCCGGGCAGCGGCACTTCGGGCGGGCCGCAGATGCCCTGCACATCACCCAGCCCGCGCTGAGCCGGCAGATCCAGCGCCTTGAGCAGGTGCTGGGTGCGCGGCTCTTCGACCGCACCCCGCAGGGGGCCCGGCTCACCGAGGCCGGCGAGGTGTTCCTGGCCCGGGCCGGGGCGTTGCTGCGGGCAGCGGGCGAGGCCGCCGCTGCCACCCGGGCCGCCGCCGAGCCCAGCCGGATCACCGTCGGGTACATCAACGGGATCTTCGTCACCCCGGCCGTGCGCGAGCTGCGCCGCCGCTTCCCGGACGCCGACGTACGGACCCTGCACCTCGACTGGGGCGAGCCGCACGAGGCCCTGCTGACAGGGCGCGTGGACGCCGTCGTGACCCGGCTGCCGCTGCGCACCGACGGGTTGCGGGTGACGGTCCTCTACGACGAGCCGCGCGTCCTGGTGGTCCCTCTGGACCACCGGCTGGCCGGGAAGGAGTCGGTCACCCTCGACGACATCGCCGACGAGCCGCTGCCCCGGGGGAAGGATCCGCTCTGGAACGCGTTCTGGCGCGTGGATCCCCGGCCGGACGGCAGCCCCGCGCCCGACGGTCCGCTGATCGTCGCGGTGGAGGACAAGTTCGAGCATGTCGCCGCCGGGCAGGCCGTGGCGATCGCGCCCCGGGTGCCCGGCGCGACCGTCCGCCCCGACCTGACCACGGTCCCGCTGCACGGCGTCGAGCCGAGCCACGTGGTGCTGGCGACCCGCGCCGGGGACAACCACCGGCTGCTGGCCGCCTTCCGCAGGTCGGCCGAGGCACTGCTGACGGGGCCGACGCCGGAGCCGGACTAGGCGCTCCGCTGGAAGTGCCGCTGCCGACTGCGGCGCCGTCGTGGCTGGTCGCGCAGTTCCCCGCGCCCCTAAAGGGGCGCTGCCGAACCGTAGGGGACTTCACCGGCCCCGCCTAGGGCGTCAGCTGGGCCTGGACGGCGGGGCCGTACCGGTCGGCGATGTCACCGATGTCGGCGGCCGCGGAGTCGCGCAGCCGTGGGCCGCGGGCGATGCCGTACATCACGCCCAGGCCGATGAGCTGGGCGACGGCGAGCTCGGCGCGCAGGTCCGGGTCGGGTCCGGTGAGCCGGGCGGCGAGGGCGTCGACCACGTGGGCGCGGAAGTTGGCGCGCAGCACATCGCCGTGGTCGCCGTGCAGGGGCGCGAAGACGATGCGCAGCAGCGGGTCGGCGCCGCGGTCGCGCTGGCTCTCCAGGACGTGCCGGACCATGTGCCGGCCGAGATCGTCCAGGGGTGCGTCGAGGAGGGCGGCCGCGTCGGTGTCGAAGGACATCACCCGGGCGAACAGGCTGTCCTTGTTGCCGAAGTACTTGAGGATCAACGGCGCGCTGACCCCGGCGCGTTCGGCGACGTCCTTGAGGGTGATGTCGGCGTGCGCGTGCCGGGCGAGGAGGTGCCGGGCGGCCCTGAGGATGGCCGCCTTGGTGGCCTCGGCGTCCCGTCGGGCGGGGGCGGGCGCGGAGGGGGTGCCGGGTCGGGTGCTCACGGCACTCATGCTCCCTCCAGCGCGTCGTCCCTCGCACTCTCGGCGCGGCTCCGGGCGGGGGCAGGGCCGGCGGGTGCCTTGTCGCCGGGTATGGAGAGGGCCGCGGCGACGGCCGTGAGGGCGACGGCGGCGGCCATCGCGAAGGCCAGCAGGTAGCCGTGGAGCGTGGCGACGGGAACGCCGCCGACGAGGCTGGTGTGGTGGGTGAGGACGGCGGCCACGGCGGCGCTGGAGGTGGCCTGGCCGATGGTGCGCATGAGGACGTTGACGCCGTTGGCGGAGGCGGTCTGGCTCGCCGGGACGGCCCGCAGGATCAGTGTGGGCAGCGCGGAGTAGGCGAGGGTGGTGCCGGTGGCGACGACGGTGGCGCCCAGGATGATCATCCACAGGTCGCGGCTGTCGGCGATGCGGACCACGTATCCGCAGGCGATGACGGCGGCGCCGAGGGCCAGGGTGATGCGCGGGCCGCGGGAGGCGGAGATCCGGGCGGAGAGCGGCGAGAACAGCAGCATGGTCACGCCGCCGGGGAGCAGGCACAGGCCGGTGGCCACGATCGACAGGCCGAGGCCGTACCCGGTGGCCTTCGGCGCCTGCACCAGCTGGGCGGTGACCAGGGAGTTGGCGTAGAAGGCGAACCCGGTGAGCAGGGCGGCGATGTGCGAGAGGCCGACTCGTGGCCGGGTCACGAGGTGCAGGTCGACCAGGGGCTGCCCGGTCCGCAGCTGCTGCCACCACCACAGCGCCAGCACGAGGACGGCGGCGCCGAACAGTCCGAGGACGCGCGGGCTGCCCCAGCCCCACTGGCCGCCCTGGGAGACGCCGAGCAGCAGAGAGGTCAGCCCGACGGCCAGCCCGAGGGTGCCGAGGACGTCGAACCGGCCGGGCTCGCGCACCGGTGACTCCCGGACCGCCCACCAGACGGCCGCGACGCCCAGCGCCCCGAGGAAGCTGGTCAGCCAGAACATGGTGTGCCAGTCGTAGTACTGCACCACCAGCGCGGCCAGCGGCAGGCCGAGGGCGGCTCCGATGCCGACGGTGGAGCTCATCAGCGCCACCGCAGAGCCCCGGCGCTCGGGCGGCAGTTCGTCGCGCAGGATGCTGATCGACAGCGGTACGACGGAGGCGGCGGTGCCCTGGAAGGCGCGGGCGACGATGAGCACGGTGATGTCCGACGACAGGGCGCACATCACGGAGCCGACCGTCATCAGCGCGAGGGCCCCGGTGAGCACCCGGCGCTTGCCGTACATGTCGCCGGCCCGGCCGAGCACCGGCGTGAGGACGGCCCCGGCGAGCAGGGTCGCGGTGACCATCCAGGAGACGGCACCGGCCGAGGAGTGGGTGAGCCGGGGCAGGTCCGGCAGGAGCGGGACGACCACCGTCTGCATGACGGCCATCAGGATCCCGCCGAAGGCCAGCACCGGGATGGTCAGCCGCTCCCGCAGCCGGGGTGGTGCGGCGGGCGGCCCCTGGTGGCCGGCTGTCGGGGCGGGCTGGTCCATCGGCACTCCTGCGGCGACGCGGAAAACAAGGTGAATACGAATTCACCCTATCGGGTGAATGGCCTTTCACCCAAACATCCCGCGGCCGTAAAGCGCCTACGACCGGACGCGCAGGGCGCGCGCCGCCCGTGGCCCGAGCCACCGCTTGAACCGGCGCAGCACCTCCAGCCGCCCGGCGGCCTTGTCGAGGCCGTAGTAGAGCTGCGGCGGTACGTACGGCAGCAGGGGTGAGTGCCGCTGGCCGAGCAGGGCGAACATGCGGTGCGGGGACAGGCCGATGTAGCGGGGCAGGTTCTCGTACCACTGGGCGCTGAGCCGGGCCGCGCTCTGCGCGGAGACGAGTTCGGCCTTGCGCCGCCGTTCGTAGGCGGCGAGGGCCTGCGGCAGGGCGGCGTGTTCGCGCAGTGCGTCGGCGAGGCACATGGCGTCCTCCAGGGCGAGGGTGGTGCCGGCACCGATGGAGTAGTGGGTGGTGTGCGCGGCGTCGCCGAGCAGGACGAGGTTGCCGTGGTGCCAGGTGCGGTTGGTGAGGGTGCGGAAGGCCGGCCAGGCCGCCGAGGAACCGCCGATCAGCGGGCGGCCGTCGAGGATGCCGGCGAACAGCTTCTCCAGCAGGGCCAGTTGGCCGGCCTCGTCCATCGTGTCGAGGCCGAGGCCGGTGAGGGTGTCCGGGGCGCACTCGATGACGCAGGTGCTGTGCTCGGCGTCGTACGGGTAGCCGTAGCACCAGACCCAGCCGTGCTCCGTCTCGGCGAAGGCGAAGGTGAAGGAGTCGAAGACCTGGGTGGTGCCGAGCCATACGTAGTGGTTGCGGCCCTCGGTGACGTCGGTGCCGAAGTGGTCGGCGTGCCGGGCGCGCAGGGTGCTGTGGATGCCGTCGGCGGCGACGACCAGGTCGGCCTCGGGGAGGTTGCCGGGGGTGATCTCGTCCTCGAACTCCAGCCGGACGCCGAGGCCGCGGGCGCGTTCGGCGAGGATCTCCAGGAGGCGATGGCGGCCGATGCCGTGACCCGCGTCGCCGGGCTGCCGGGTCACCTGGTCACGGACGTGGGCGACGCCCTGGGTCCAGCGCACCGAGCTCTCCTCGATGGCCCGTGCCGTCTCGGGGTCGTACGTGTGGAGCCGGTCGAGCAGGGCGCGCCAGTAGGTGACGCCCCAGCCGTAGGTGGAGCCCTCGGGGTTGCGTTCGCGGACGGTGATGTCGTGGGACGGGTTCTGCCGCTTGAGCAGGATCGCGAGATACAGGCCGGCGGGCCCGCCTCCGACGCAGACGACCTTCACTCACACACCCCTGGGTTTCACCGAACGTGGTCAATTGGCACCGGAGGGTAGCAGCGAGAAAGCGCCCGCCCGGGTTTTCGAATCGCGCCACTTTGGCGCCGTGAGCCACGCCACCCGGACGGCGGACCGCCGCGAAAGATCACCGGAAAACCGCGCGCCCACGCAAGGAACTCCCCGTTCCGGGTCCGGCTGGACCGTCGCCGCGACAAGATCACCTTTGTTCAATCCTGTATGACATGTGGTTAATTGTCCTGATCGCAGCCAACCCGATCCGGGCGATTTCTCCCGCTCCGGAACCGACGGATAGGCATACGGGGTCATCACCCGCACCCGTCACTGGAGCATCCGTATGCCCGAACTCACCCGCCGTCGCACACTCACCGCGGCGGCCGCCCTCGCCGCCGCGGCCGGTGTCCCGACCCTCGTCGCGCCCGGCGCCTCGGCCGCCGGCCACTCGCACGGGGGATCACTCGAACCCTTCGACGAGGTCTACAAGGGCCGCCGGATACAGGGCCGGCCGACCGCCATGGACGACATGGGCGGCATGAACGGCATGGGAGGTCATCACCACGGACACGGCGCCGGATACGCGGTGTTCGTGGACGCGGTCGAGCTGCACGTGATGCGGAACGCCGACGGCAGCTGGATCAGCGTGGTCAGCCACTACGACCCCGTCGCCACCCCGCGCGCCGCCGCCCGCGCCGCGGTCGACGAGTTGCAGGGCGCCGCGCTGCTGCCGTTCCCCGCCAACTGACCGCCCTGACCGCCCCGTACAAGGAGCAACTCCGCACATGACCGTACGCAAGAACCAGGCCGGTCTGACCACCGACGAGAGGCGGCGTTTCGTCGCCGCCGTCATCGAGCTGAAGCGCAGCGGGCGTTACGACGACTTCGTGCGCACGCACAACGCCTTCATCATGTCCGACACCGACGACTCGGAGCGCACCGGCCACCGTTCGCCGTCGTTCCTGCCCTGGCACCGCAGATTCCTGCTCGACTTCGAGCAGGCCCTGCAGTCCGTGGACGCCTCCGTCGCACTCCCCTACTGGGACTGGAGCGCCGACCGGACCGTCCGTGCCGCGCTGTGGGCACCGGACTTCCTCGGCGGCACCGGGCGCAGTTCGGACGGGCGGGTGACGGACGGGCCGTTCGCCGCGGCCGGCGGGAACTGGCCGGTCAACGTCCGTGTGGACGGCCGTACTTATCTGCGCAGGTCGCTCGGGACGAGCGTGCGCGAGCTGCCGACCCGGGCCGAGGTCGAGTCGGTCCTGTCCATGGCGACGTACGACATGGCGCCCTGGAACAGCGCCTCGGACGGTTTCCGGAACCATCTGGAGGGCTGGCGCGGGGTCAACCTGCACAACAGGGTGCACGTCTGGGTCGGCGGGCAGATGGCCACCGGGGTCTCCCCCAACGACCCGGTGTTCTGGCTGCACCACGCCTTCATCGACAAGCTCTGGGCCCGCTGGCAGCGCCGGCACCCGGAGGCGGCCTATGTGCCGGGCGGTGGCACGCCGGACGTGGTGGACCTGGACGAGACGATGAAGCCGTGGAACGACGTGCGGCCGGCGGACCTGCTCGACCACACGAGGTTCTACACGTTCGACACCCTGGAGGACTGATCGGGCCGCTGCGTCAGGCCTCTGCCGTACGGCACTCCGGGTGGCCCCAGCCCTGCGCGTTCTTGGCGATGGACTCGCCGGCCGCGTAGGGGCGGCCGCACAGGCAGCGGCCGGGGAACTTCGCCTTGATGGTGCGGGACGAGGAGGCGCCCGCCGCGCTCTTGCGGGGTGCCGCCTTGCGGCGCGGGGCCGCGGCGGAGGCGGCGGACGCCAGGGACGGCGGCGGCTCCGGGGAGCCCAGGGCGCTGCCCGCGGCCTCCTGGACCACGGCCGCCTGGCTGGCCGCGCGGTCGGCGAAGTCGTTCAGCGGATCGCCGTCGACCTGGTGGGCGGGGACGTACCGGAAGTCGACCGTGCGGCCGTCGAGGAGTTCGTCGATGCGGACGACCAGGTCCTGGTTGGCGACCGGCTTGCCCGCGGAGGTCTTCCAGCCGTTGCGCTTCCAGCCGGGCAGCCAGGTGGTGACGGCCTTCATCGCGTACTGCGAGTCCATCCGCACCTCAAGAGGCACGTCCGGCGCGACGGCCGTCAGCAGCCGCTCCAGGGCGGTCAGTTCGGCCACGTTGTTGGTGGCCTTGCCGAGCGGCCCGGCCTCCCAGCGGGCCGGAGTCGCCGCGTCGTCCGACACCACCCAGGCCCAGCCTGCCGGTCCCGGGTTTCCCTTAGAAGCCCCGTCGCACGCGGCCACCACTCGTTCACGCATGCGCCCGATCATGCCACGGCCGGGCGGGGTGCCCGGCCGGGGCCCGGGATCCGCCCAGGTCAGACGTCCGTGGTCGGCGGCATCTCGCCTTCGGTGGTCGTGACGTCGATCACCGAGAAGTTGGCGCCCTGCGGGTCGCTGAGCGCCGCGAACCGGCCGAAGGGGCTGGTCATCGGCCCGAAGCGGAGCACCGCGCCGAGCTTCGTCGCCTTGGCGACGGCCTCGTCGCAGTCGGCGACGGTGAAGTACACGTTGACGTACGAGGGCACCTCGGGCGGGAAGTCGTCGGTCATCCGCATCCGGCCGAGGACGGGCTGCTCACGGAGGTTGAACGTGCGGAAGTCGACGTTGTCGTCCTCGATCTGCCGGACCGTGTAGGGGAAGACGGCCGCGAGGAAGGAGTCGGCCTTCTCGGGCTCGCGGGTGAAGACCTCCGCCCAGCAGTAGGCGCCGGGCACGGCCGTGGCCTCGAAGCCCTCGTGGACACCGCCCTGCCAGATCCCGAACACCGCGCCGCTGGGCTCACGGGCCAGGCACATCGTGCCGAAGTCGCCGACCTGCATCGGCTCCATCAGCACCTCGCCGCCGTTCTCCCGGATCCTGGCGGCTGCGGCCGCCGCGTCCGGCGAGGCGAAGTACAGGCACCACTGCGAGTGCCCCTCCTGACCGGGCATGGGCGGGACGACGGCGGCCACGGCCTTGCCGTTCACATAGGCCTGGGTGTAGTTGCCGTACTCCGAGGACGACTCGCCGAAGGTCCAGCCGAGGACCTCGCCGTAGAAGCTCTTGGCCCCCTCCAGGTCGCTGAACATCGCGTCGGCCCAACAGGGGGTTCCTTCAGGTTGTACCGCCATCGCCGCGGCCCTTCCGATCGTGCGGGTTCTCCCGGTTCCTCACGCTAGCCACCGGGCGGTCCGCCCGCGCGCCGAACGCCGGACTCCGGCAGAGACTGGGAGGGGAGTGGGGGGCCTTCGGCGGACGGGGCGCGGTATGGCGGACGTGATGCGGGCATGGTCGGTGCAGCGACCCGGGCCGGTCGAGGGGGATCCGCTGCGGCTGGTCGAGCGGCGGATGCCGGTGCCCGGGGCGGACGAGCTGCTGGTGCGGGTGCGGGCCTGCGGGGTGTGCCGTACCGATCTGCATGTCACCGAGGGAGATCTGCCGGTGCACCGGACCGGGGTGACGCCGGGGCACGAGGTGGTCGGGGAGGTCGCGGGGACGGGCGCCGGGGTGGCGGACTTCGCGGTCGGCGACCGGGTCGGGGTGGCCTGGCTGCGGCGCACGGACGGGGAGTGCGCGTACTGCCGGCGGGGCGCCGAGAACCTGTGCCCGTACTCGGAGTACACCGGCTGGGACGCCGACGGCGGTTACGCGGAGTACACGACCGTGCCGGCCGCCTTCGCCTACCGGCTGCCCGGCGCCCTGGGTGACGTCGCGCTCGCGCCGCTGCTGTGCGCCGGGATCATCGGCTACCGCGCGCTGCGCCGGGCCTCGCTCCCGCCGGGCGGACGGCTCGGTCTGTACGGCTTCGGGGGCAGCGCCCACCTGTGTGCGCAGGTGGCGCTCGCCGAGGGCGCGCGGGTGCATGTGCTCACCCGGGGTGCAGAGGCGCGGCGGCTGGCCGTGGAGCTGGGCGCGGCCTCGGCGCGGGACGCCTACGAGGCGCCGCCCGAGCCGCTGGACAGCGCGATCCTGTTCGCGCCGGTCGGCGACCTGGTACCGGTCGCGCTGCGCGCCCTGGACCGGGGCGGAGTGCTGGCGGTCGCGGGCATCCACCTCAGCGACGTGCCGGCGCTGAACTACGAACGTGAGCTGTTCTACGAGCGGGAGTTGCGCAGCGTCACCTCCAACACCCGTGCCGACGGGCGGGAGTTCCTGGCGCTCGCCGAGCGGCACGGCGTGCACGCGACCACCCACACGTATCCGCTGTCGGAGGCCCCGCGGGCACTGCGGGACCTCAAGGCCGGGCGCTTCGACGGGGCCGCGGTGCTGGTCAACGACTTTTCCTGAGCCCAACCCCCGCACGGCCCGGGCACGAGAGCGGGCGACCGGCGCACGATCGGGAAACACCACCCTTTCCACCCTGAACACCAGGTTTGCGCAACTAAGGCATGCAACCGCCCCTTTCGCGCCGTACCCGTAGATCACCAAGGCTGTTTGGCTTGTCCGTGCGCACCACCACCTCGCACACCACCGACCCGCCGGGTCACCGTTGTTCACCTCTCTGCTGGAGGGAATGTGTCCACACCGGACAGCGTCATCGGTTCCGCCGTCGACGAGCCCGAGCCGGATCCGACCGCCGACGGGCAGCTCACCAGCCTGAGCACCCGGGCGGCACGCCAGCTCGCCACGACCACCAAGTCCGAACCGCAGATGCAGGCCATCACCTCCCGGTGGCTGCTGAAGACGCTGCCGTGGGTGGACGTCAAGGGCGGCACCTACCGGGTCAACCGGCGCCTCCAACTGCGCACCGGGCGGGGCCGGGTGAGTTTCGAGCACAACGGCGGGGACGACATCCGGGTCATCCCGCAGACCCTCACCGAGCTGCCGATCCTGCGGGGTTACGACGACCCGGACGCGTTGAACCAGCTCGCCGACCGGTTCCAGCCCCGCGAGGTGCGCGCCGGGCAGGTGCTGTTCGAGGCGGGGCAGCCGGTCACCGAGACCTATCTGGTGGTGCACGGCCGGTTCATCCGGTACGCGGCCGGCAAGTACGGCGAGGAGGAGGTCGTCGGGGTCGTCACCGACGGCGACCAGATGGGCGACGAGGCGGTCGGCCAGACCGATCCGCTCTGGCTCACCTCGGTCCGGGCGGAGACTGCTGGGGTGGTCCTCGCGCTGCCCTGGGCGGTCGCCGAGGAGATCATGGACCGGGTGCCGTCGCTCGGCGCCCATCTGCAGGCCTACGTCGACCGGCAGCGGCTGCCGATGAACCGCAAGGGCGAGGCCGAGGTGCCGGTGCAGGCCGGCCACACCGGCGAGCCGACCCTGCAGGGCGGCTTCGTGGACTACGAACTCGCGCCGCGCGAGTACGAGTTGTCGCTCACCCAGACCGTGCTGCGGGTGCACTCGCGGGTCGCCGACCTCTACAACCACCCGATGGACCAGACCCAGCAGCAGCTGCGCCTCACGGTCGAGGAGATCCGCGA
Organism: Streptomyces hyaluromycini; assembly: GCF_002217755.1. GTDB lineage: Bacteria > Actinomycetota > Actinomycetes > Streptomycetales > Streptomycetaceae > Streptomyces > Streptomyces hyaluromycini. Next base: position 356,608 of record NZ_BCFL01000020.1, read on the forward strand.
GCGCCAGGAGTGGGAGCTGGTCAACAACCGGGAGTTCGGGCTCCTGCACAACATCGACTACGGGCAGCGGATCAGTTCGTTCACCGGTCCGCCGACCCCGGACGACATGGACGAGCTGATCTCCATGCGCCGCAAGACCAAGGTGATCCTGGCGCACCCGAAGGCGATCGCGGCCTTCTTCCGGCAGTGCAACCGGCGCGGCCTGGTGCCGCCGTCCACCAACGTCGACGGGCACGAGATCCCGGCCTGGCGCGGGGTCCCGATCTATCCGTGCAGCAAGATCCCGATCAGTGACGACCACACCAGCAGCATCATCGCGCTGCGCACCGGCGAGGCCGACCAGGGGGTCATCGGCCTCTACCAGACCGGCATCCCCGAGGAGTTCCAGCCCGGCCTGAACGTCCGCTTCATGGGCGTCAACGAGCAGGCCGTCATCAACTACCTGGTCACCGCCTACTACTCGCTCGCCGTCCTGGTCCCCGACGCGGCCGGGATCCTGGAGAACGTCCAGCTCGGCCGCACCGCCGACTGACGGCCTGGAGCACATCCATGAGCACAACCACCACCTCCTACGCCCTGCCGGGGCCGCCGAACATCGCGGAACGGCTGCGCCCGGCCAGACGCACCGGGGCGGTCCCCGGACTGCACTACCGGCCGGCCGTGCCCGCCGACCCGGAGAAGGCCGCCGAACTCGACCGCCGCCTTGAGGCCTGGGCCCGCGAGCTGGACCTGTTCCCCGCGGCCTGGAAGGGGGACTTCTCCGGCTTCCAGTTCGGCCGGGCCGTCGCCCTGCAGCATCCGGGCGGACTCGACCTGGACCGGCTCACCGCCGCCGGCAAGCTGCTGCTCGCCGAGAACATCGTGGACTCCTGCTACTGCGAGGAGGACGAGGGGCGGGGCGGATCACGGCGGGGCCTCGGCGGCCCGCTGATCATCGCCCAGTCGGCGCTCGACCCCTACCACGGCATTCCGGAGCTGGAGGAGGAGTGGCGCGAGGGGATCCAGGCCGACGGCCCGCTGCGCTCGTACCACCACGCCCTCGCGGACTACGCCGGCTTCGCCACGCCCAGCCAGACGGCCCGGTTCGTGCACGACATGGCCCGGCTGCACATGGGCTATCTCGGCGAGGCCGCGTGGATGGAGACCGGGTATGTGCCGCGGGTCTGGGAGTACCTGGTGATGCGGCAGTTCAACAACTTCCGGCCCTGCCTGTCGATCGTCGACGCGGTGGACGGCTACGAACTGCCCGAACAGCTCTACGCCCGCCCGGAGATCCAGCGGATCACGGCCCTGGCCTGCAACGCCACCACGATCGTCAATGATCTGTACTCCTTCACCAAGGAGCTGGCGAGCGACCCGGACCACCTGAACCTGCCCCAGGTGGTGGCCGCCAACGACCGGCGCGGGCTGAAGGCGGCCTATCTGAAGTCCGTCGGCATCCACAACCGGGTCATGGAGGCCTTCGAGGAGGAGTCGGCCGCCCTGGCCGCCACCTCGCCGCTGATCGCGCGCTACGCCGAGGGGCTGGCCGCCTGGGTCGCCGGCAACCACGAGTGGCACGCCACCAACACCAGCCGCTACCACCTGCCCGACTACTGGTAGCCACCGAGCCCATCCGAAACACCGTCAGAAACACTTCGAGGAGCAACTGTTGACGACCGCCCCTGTCGCTCGGAAGACCACCACGTCAGCCCCGGTGCCGACCCAGTCCAGGTACCAGAACAGCGTCGCGGAGTACTGGAACGCCGAGGAGAACCCGGTCAACCTCGAACTCGGAAAGATCGACGACCTCTACCATCACCACTACGGCATCGGTGAGGCCGACTGGTCGGTGCTCGACGAGCCCGACCCCGCGCTGCGCAAGGAGCGCGTCACCGGTGAGCTGCACCGTCTGGAGCACGCCCAGGCCGAGCTGCTCGCCTCCCACCTCGGCGCCCTCACGCCGGCCGACCGGGTCTTCGACGCGGGCTGCGGCCGCGGTGGCGGCAGCATCGTGGCGAACCTGCGCTACGGCTGCCACTGCGACGGGGTGACCATCTCCGCCAAGCAGGCCGACTTCGCCAACGAGATGGCCCGCAAGCGGGAGGTCGGCGACAAGGTCCGCTACCACCACCGGAACATGCTGGACACCGGCTTCGAGACGGGCGCGTACGCGGCGTCGTGGAACAACGAGTCCACGATGTACGTCGAGCTGGAGCTGCTGTTCGCCGAGCACGCCCGGCTGCTGCGCCGCGGCGGACGCTATGTGACGATCACCGGCTGCTACAACAACACCTACGGGCAGGCGTCCCGCGAGGTGTCCCTGATCAACGCGCACTACATCTGCGACATCCACCCGAGGTCGGAGTACTTCCGGGCGATGGCCGCCAACCGGCTGGTGCCGGTCCACGTGGAGGACCTCACCGCGGCGACGATCCCGTACTGGGAACTGCGCAAGCAGGCCGACCACCTGGTGACGGGGATCGAGGACGCGTTCCTCACCGCGTACAAGAACGGCAGCTTCCAGTATCTGCTGATCGTGGCCGACCGGGTCTGACCCGGCGGCGGGTCCACGAGGGGGCGGTGTCCGCGGACACCGCCCCCGTCCCCGTACGGCTCACTCCCCCGCGTACGCCTTCCGCAGCGCGGCGATGTCGAGCTTGCCCATGCTGTACATGGCCCGGGTGGTGCGCGCGGCCTTCACCGGGTCGGCATCGCCGATCATGTCGATCAGCCCGTCCGGAATCACCTGCCAGGACACGCCGTACCTGTCCTTGAGCCAGCCGCACGGGCCGGGTTCGCCGCCGTTCTCGGTGAGCTTGGCCCAGTAGTGGTCGACCTCCTCCTGTCCGGCGCAGTAGATCTGGAACGAGATCGCCTCGGTGAACTTGAACTGCGGGCCGCCGTTGATGGCCACGAACTTCTGCCCGTTGGCCGTGAAGTCGACGGCCAGCACGGAGCCCGCCTCCCCGGGACCGGCCTCGTTGTACCGGCCGACCTTCCCGATGCTGGAGTTCTTGAAGATCGACACGTAGTGGTGGGCGGCCTCCTCGGCCTGCCCGTCGAACCAGAGACACGTGGTGAATCCGTCGGCGGTCATGGACACCTCCTGGGAGCGGGGAACGCGGTCATGTGTACCGACCCCCGCCAATCGAGAAACTAATCGCTCAGCGCCCCAGCAGGGGCGCGGGGCTGACCTCTCCGGCACAGACTGGGCGTACGGCGTCCCCACGGCTCAGCCGCCGCCGGGCGGCCGGGGCCGGCGAAAAGCGCTGGCCCCGAGGGACGGGCAGCGGCATTCTGCCCCGCGTGGACGCACTGGAATTCAGGGTGAAAGAACCGAAACTGCGGGACATCTTCGACCAGGACGCCGAGCGGTACGAACGGGCCCGGCCCCGCTACCCCGCCTCGCTGATCGAGGAGCTGGTCCGGGTCACGGGGGCCGGGCCGGGCGTCCGGGTGCTGGAGATCGCCCCGGGCACCGGCAAACTCACCGTCGATCTGGCCGGCTCCGGCTGTTCGATCACCGCCGTGGAGATCGGCCCGAACATGGCCGCCGTGGCCCGCCGTCAACTGGCGGCGTTTCCCGAGGTGGGCGTGGTGGTCGCGGCCTTCGAACAGTGGGAGCTGCCGCCGGAGCCGTTCGACGCGGTGGTCTGCGCGACCGCCTTCCACTGGATCGACCCGGCGGTCCGGATGCCCAAGGCGGCCCGGGCACTGCGCCCGGGCGGGCAGCTCGGCGTCGTCGCCACCCACCATGTGGCCGGCGGCACCGAGGCCTTCTTCGCCGAGGTCCAGGAGTGCTACGAGCGCTGGGATCCGGCCACCCCGCCGGGTCTGCGCCTGACCCGCGAGTCCGACCTCGCGACCGACACGACCGAGTTCACCGGCTCCCCGCACTTCACCGACGTCTCCGTGCACGGCCATGCCCAGGAGATCACGTACACCACCGACCAGTACCTGGACGTGCTGCTCACCTACTCGAACCACCGGGCGCTCCCGGAGACCGCCCGGAGCGGGCTGCTCACGGGCATCCGCGGGCTGATCGACTCCCGGTACGGCGGTGTCGTCACCAAGCGCTACTGGCACGAGCTGATCACCGCGGTGCGCGTCGGAGCGTAGCCCCTCGCCCATGGACCGTCACGGACTGTTTTCAGCCACGTCCGGGCACAGGGCGCATGCGTCGCGTCACCCCGGGTACCCGGGCTTCGAGGCACGCATGAGACGTCCGGCTCCGGGTACCCGGGCCAGGGCGACACCTGGACAGGGCCGGGACGACACCGGCCGAAGAGGCAGCCGCCGAACCATGAGTGACCTGGGAGAGGCAATGAACACCGCCGGGATCCGGTCGGAAGCAGTGAACACCGCCCACCCCGTCGAAGCATGGACGCCGGAGGGGGCACTGCCAGGAATCGAGGACCCGAGGACCGTCGCCCCGCGCGACGCACGCCAGCTGTCCCGCCAGTTCTTCCAACGGCTCGGGGAACTGGAGGAGGGCACCCCCGAGTACCAGTACGCCCGCAACACGCTCATCGAGATGAACATGTCGCTGGTGCGGTTCGCGGCCGGACGGTTCCGCAACCGGGGCGACGACATGGAGGACATCGTCCAGACCGGGATGATCGGCCTGATCAAGGCCATCGACCGGTTCGAGCTCTCGCGCGAGGTCGAGTTCACCTCCTTCGCGCTGCCGTACATCGTGGGCGAGATCAAGCGGTTCTTCCGTGACACCACCTGGGCGGTGCACGTACCGCGCCGGCTTCAGGAGCTGCGCGTGGAGCTGGCCAAGGCACGCGAGGAGCTCTCCAGCCGCCTGGACCGGGACCCGACCGTCGCCGAGCTCGCCACGCTCATGAACCTGTCCGAGGACGAGGTGGTCGAGGGCCAGCTGGCCTCCAACGGCTACAACTCCTCCTCCCTGGACGCCGCGCTGACCGGGGACGGCCCGGAGGACGGCGAGGCGGTGCTGGCCGACTTCATCGGCGTCGAGGAGGACGGGCTGCGGCTCGTCGAGGACTTCCAGTCGCTGGCCCCGCTCATGGCCGAGCTGAGCGAACGGGACCGGGAGATCATCCATCTGCGGTTCGTGGAGGAGGCCACCCAGGCGGAGATCGGCGAGCGGCTCGGCTGCTCCCAGATGCATGTCTCCCGCCTGATCAAGCGGATCATCATGCGACTGCGCCAGGGGATGCTGGGCGAGCTCGGCTGCGTCTGACGGCGGGATCCCGGGCGCTGTCTCGCACGCGCGTGCGAGGCAGCGCCTGCGGTGGCTCACCCGGGGCTCCGGGGCGGTGGCTCATCCGGGGAAGCGCACCAGCGCGCGCACCCGCTTGCCGACCGGTACCCGTTCGGCGCTCACCTCCACGGCCAGGGCATGGACGATCTCCAGCCCGTGCCGCCCGATCCGCTCCGGGTCCTTGGGGAAGCGCCGGGGCAGGGCGACGCTGCTGTCGTACACGGAGACCAGGACCGCGCTGTCCGTGCCCTCCAGTTCGAGGATGTACGGGCCGTTGCTGTGCCGGTCCGCGTTGGTGACCAGCTCGCTCACCACGAGGAGCAGCTCGCCGTCGGCCCGGGGGTCGATCGCGGCACACCACTCGGTCCTGAGCTGCTCCAGAAAGCGGGCCGCGAAGTCCCGCGCCTCCGCGATACAGCCGGGCTCGCCGGTGTAGTGCGCCGCTCGTCGCAGCGGCTCCACGGGTACGTCGAAGCCAGTCGGTATCACTGCCCCGCCCAGGTGTTCGATCATGCGTGTCTCTCCAGGAGGCCGGCCCGGCCGGTCGCTGTTGCATCCATGCTCGTACCCCGAGTGCCGTCCGACAGTCCCCACGAGTGTTCGCCGAACGCGCACAAATCAGGTCGCGCTGGTCACAGCACCGGCGAGGCGGGGACCTCGGGTGCCGGGGGCGCCGAGGTCTCCATCGACCGGGTGCCCGGCCCGGGGGCCGCCGAACTGGGCGGTGTCTGCTGGGCCGAGGAGGCCGGCGCGGCGGAGGACACCGCGGACTGGGGGCCGGGCGACGCCGGGGACGCCGGGGCCGGCGACTGCGCGGAGGACGGGTGCTCGGAGGCCGGCCCCTGCGACTTCGGAGGCTGCGACGCCGACGATTCGTTCTTCGGGGACTCGGTGCGGGGGGACTCGCTCTCGCTCTTCGGGGACTCGGACTTCGGAGACTCGTTCTTTGGGGACTCGTTCTTTGGGGACTCGGACTTCGGAGACTCGGACTTCGGGGACTCCGACGAGGGCGGCGCCGAGGACGGCGGCTTCGAGGACGGCTGCTCGGACGAGGGCGGCTTCGAGCCCGGCGACTGCGAGGACGGGACGTTCGAGGACGGGGCGTTCGAGGACGGCGAGTTCGGCGGCGGGGACTTGGAGCCGTTGCCCGGGCCGGGCGGCGTCGACGGGCCGGACGAGACCGGCGGGCACGGCGTGGTGCCGGGTGACCCGGGCTTGCCCGACGCGGGCGGGCAGCCGTGGCCGGCCGGCGGGTTCATGGGGTTCGGATTGGCCGGCGGCCTGGCCGGACGGTCGTCGTGCCCGGTGTGGTCGCCCCGGTGGCGGCCGAACCAGTCGTCGCGCTCGTGGTCGAAGATGACGAAGACCCTGACGACCTGCGCGGCGGGCGCGACGACGACCACGTTCGAGGGCCGGTAGGCGGGCCAGGCGGTGCCGGTCGTCCTCGGGGTGGTCTGCTGCGCGACCGGCGGGGCCAGCGGGTTGCCGCAGGCGCACCGCACCCGGGGCACGCCGTGCCCGTCGACCAGGACCGCGGTGCCCGCCTGGAGGACGGACTGGTAGGCGGTCGCCTTGCCGTCGCGGTAGCCGTGGTTGGTGACCCGGGTGTCCGCGCGCAGCTGTACGGGAGTGAGGGAGCGCAGATAGGCGGGGACGCCGGACGGCTGGACGCCGACCTGCGAGGCGAACGCCCTGTTGCGGGAGGGCGAGGCCTGGAAGTACCTGACCTGTTGCTCGACGTCGCAGCTGGCACTGTTCTTCGTGCCGCTGTAGAGGCCGGGTGCTCCGCCGTCGACCCCGCGCACCTCGTTCGCCGGCGCCGCCGACGCGGCCGGGGCCGCGGACACCGGCGCGGCGGAGCTCTTCTTGGCGGTGGACTCGGTGAACGGGTCCTGGCCGGAGCTGTTGGCGGCCTGGAGGAAGACCTCGCCGCGTTTCCCGGAGCTGTCGCCCGAACGGGTGAGAACCAGGGCCAGGGCCGCGGCCACCACCACGGCGGTGGTGAGCGTCGCGACCCGGGGCACCGACCTCCACCATGGCTGGTGCGGCTCCCCGCCCTGGCCGCCGCCTCCGGGCGGCTGCGAGGGGGGTCCTGGGGGTGGTCCGGACGGCCCGGACAGGGGGCCGGAGGGGGGGCCTGTGGGACGGCCGGACGACGGCGGTTCGACGCTCACGCGCTCATCTCCCCGGTGCAATAAACGGCATTCATTAAAAATGCCTCATTTGGGGCATTTCGAGCCCAATGTGCGCCGGTCCGATACCGTCCGCAAGCCGACGCGGACGGACCACCCCGGCGGGCGGGGCGGCCGGGTCCTGCCTAGCGTGACAACGTGCGCCCCGAAATCGCCTCCGCGCGGCCGGTGGCCACGCCAGCCGGCCGGCACCCGGCCCGGCACGGCTGGCTACCGGCGCTGGCCGTGCTGCTGGCCGCCTTGATCGCCATGCTCGTGGTGGCCGCGGCGGGGCTGTGGGCGGCGGGCGCGCCGGACCTGCCGAAGGGCGCGTTCCCGCCGGTGGTCCTGGCAACGGTGGTGACGGCGGTCGGCGGCACCGTCGAGCTGTCGGGGGACGCGGGCGAACTGGCCCGGACGAACGCCGGGCTGACGGTCGTACCGCTGTCGGTGACGCTGGCCGGGGCGCTGGTCGCCGCCGGGGGCTTCCTGCGGCCGCTGCGCCACCGGGCGGTGGCCGGGGCCGGGGAGCTGGCCGGGTGGGCGGCCCGGATCGCCGTGCTGTGGCTGCTCGCGCTGATCGGCCTCGCGTTCGGCGCCCGGCACACCTTCGCGGTGGACGTGGGCAGCGGCGTGCTCGGTGACCTCACCGACGCGCTCGACGCGGCACCGAGGGCGGGCTTCACGACGGACGTGCCGCTGACGGCCGCGTTCGGGCTGCTGTGGCTGGCGGGGATCCTGCTGCTGGCGCTGCTGGTGTCGCGCGGGGCGCCGCTGCCGGGGCGCCTGCTGCGCTTCCAGGCCTCGGTGCGCCCGGCGGCGTACGCGATGGTCGTGCTCGTACTGGGGTTCGTCGTGCTGGCCCTGGTGATCGCCCTGTTCACGATGGTCACCCGCGGGCATGCCAGGGAGACCCTCGCGGTGGTCCTGCTCGGGCTGCCCAACCTGGCCTGGCTGGCCCTCACGCTCGGGCTCGGCGCCACCTGGAAGGGCAGGATCGACGGCCCGTTCGGGCTGCCGGTGCCGAAGGTGCTCGCCGAGGTGCTGCGCACGCCGGACGTCTCGACGCTGAACCTGCGCACCGTCACCGCCCACGACGGCCGCTGGTGGTGGCTGGCCTGGGTGGCGGGGTTGCTGCTGCTGGCGGCCGCGTTCCTGATGGCGGCCCGCTCCCCGGCCCGGATGCGTGCCCGGCAGCACGCCCTGCACCTGGCGGTCGCCCTCGCGCTGACGATGCTGACCCTGTGCCTGACCGGCCGGATCTCCGCCCACTACGGCCTCTCCCTGCTCGGCATCGGTGACCTGGGCGGCAATCTGTCGGGCGAGCTGTTGCTGGAGCCCGTGCTGTGGTCGGCGGTGGGGCTGGGCGCGCTGTGGGGTCTGGTCGCCGGGTTCCTGGGCGCGCTGCTGGCCCGCCCGGTGCACCGGCGGGGCGAGGTGGCGGCCTCGGCGGCCCGAGGGCTGCCGGGGGACTCCGACCGCCCCTAGCGGCGCCGGAAGACCGGACCCGCCCAAGGTGGCGGGCGGGTCACGGGCCGCTCGTTCCCGGACGTGGCCGTGCGCAGGGCGGTGACGAAGGCGAGGCAGGTGGGGTAGCGGTCGTCGGGGGTCTTGGCGAGGGCCTTCGCGAAGACCTTGTCGACGGCCCCGTCGAGGTCGGGGCGCGAGGCGGTGACGGCGGGCGGCTCGTCGTTCCGGTGGGCCCACAGCACGGCCGTGTCGTCCTCGCGGACGAACGGCGGCCGGCCCGTCAGGGTCTCGTGGACGACGCAGGCGAGGCCGTACTCGTCGCAGCGGCCGTCGACGGGCCGGCCGGCGATCTGCTCCGGGGCCACGTAGTCGAGGGTGCCGACGAACTGGCCGACGCAGGTGAGGCCGGTCAGGGACAGGGACTTCTTGGTGAGTCCGAAGTCGGTGAGGTAGACGTGCTCGGGGTGGTCGCTGTCGGTGCCCCGGGCGACCAGGATGTTGCCGGGCTTGACGTCCCGGTGGACCAGTCCGTGGTCGTGGGCGGCGTCCAGCGCGGACGCCACCTGGGCGGCGATCCGCACCGCCGCCGCGAAGACCAGCGGGCCTTCGCGGTCGAGGAGGTGGCGCAGGTCGAGGCCGTCGACGTAGCGCATGGCGATGTAGAGGACGCCGTCCGTCTCGCCGGCCTCGAAGACCGGCACGATGTGCGGGTGGTCGATCGCGGCGGCCGCCCGGGACTCGTGGGTGAAGCGCTGCCGGAAGACGTCGTCGCGGGCGAGTTCGGGGGCCAGCAGCTTCAGTGCGACCGTGCGGTCCAGGCGCAGGTCGTGGGCGCGGTAGACGACGGCCATGCCGCCGCGGCCGAGCCGGCTCTCGATCAGGTAGCCGGCGACCTCCTTCCCGAGCGGTTCGGAGAGCAGGTCGGCGCCGTCCGGCATCAGCGGTCACCGTCGGGGGTGACCACCCGGGTCGGATCATGACCGGGGCGGTCGCCGCCCGGCTGCGCGCGGTCGGTGACGTACGTGGACAGCCGCCGCCCGTCGCCGTACAGCCACCGTCCCTCGGCCGGGTCGTACAGCCACATCGACTCCCCGTCGACCACCACGCCGATGCGCAGCCCGTGCGTGCGGCCGCGGAAGGACTCCCCGTCGAGGACGCCGACGGCCAGTTCCTCGACGGCGGCCCGGTAGCCGGTGAGTGCCTCGGCGGCGCGGGCCAGCAGCCGGCGCGGGTCGGTGGCCTCGGTGGGCGGGTCGCCGGTGACGGGCGGGTCCTGGGGCACGGCGACGAGGTAGCGGCCGTCGACCCAGGCGGACCAGCCGTTGGCGCAGCTGATGTGCGCCCAGTCGCCGCGCCGTTCCACGAGCTGGACCGGCAGCAGCGCGTCGAGCGGCACGGTGGGCCGGGCCGGGTCGGGGGCCTCCCAGGCGGGCATGCCGTCGCCGGGGACGACATGGGTGGGCCGGAATCCTGGCGTCGTCGTCATCGGTCGCCTACTTCCGCATCACGGCCGGTTCGTGCCGGCGCAGCAGCCGGGACAGCACACAGCCGAAGACCACCGACAGCACCACCAGCATGAGCATGTTCCGCAGCCAGACGCCCGCCGAGTGCCGGAAGAAGGGGTCGGCGGTGAGGGTGCCGGGCACGATCCGGTGCAGTTCGACGGTGCCGGCCATGGCGCCGAGCGCCCAGCGCGAGGGCACCAGCCAGGCGACCTGTTCGAGACCGGGGACGCCGTTCAGCTTCAGCAGGGTCCCGCAGAAGACCACCTGGACGACCGTGAGCAGCACCAGCAGCGGCATCGTCACCTCCTCCTTGCGGACCAGCGCGGAGATCAGCAGGCCGAGCATCATGGCGGTGAAGGACAGCACGGCCACGGCGACGGTGATCTCCAGCAGGGGCGGCATCAGCACCCCGTCGCCGCCGGGCGCGTTGAGGTCGACGCCGGACAGGCCCACCTGGGTGAGCACGATCGCCTGGAGCACGGTGATGGCGCCGAGGACGACGACCTTGGACATCACGTACGCCGATCTGGGCAGGCCGACGGCTCTCTCGCGCTGGTAGATCACCCGTTCCTTGACCAGCTCGCGCACGGCGTTGGCCGCGCCGGTCAGCACCCCGCCCACGCACAGGGTGAGCAGCGCATTGGTCGCGGTGTCGAAGGTGAGCTTGTTGCCGGCGACGGCCCGGGCCATGGCGCCCATCACGAACGGCAGCCCGATCATGATGGCGAGGAAGGTCCGGTCGGCGGCGAGCGCGGCCGTGTACCGGCGCACCAGCGTCGAGAACTGGGCGCCCCAGCTGCGGGGCCGCGGCGGCGGGGCGGCGGCCACCGGCCCGCAGCGCGGCACCACCGGCTGCGCGCTGGAGTTCACGATGTACTTCCGGTGGAACGACGAGGCACGGTACTCCCCCGCCCAGTCCCGGCCGGTGTCCCGCTCGAACGCCTCGAACGCCTCGGGCCACTCGTCGAACCCGAAGAAGCCGAGGGCGTCGCCGGGCGGCCCGAAGTAGGCGGTCCGGCCGCCCGGCGCGAGGACCAGGAGGCGGTCGCACGCATCGAGGCTCAGCACGCTGTGGGTGACGACGATGACGGTACGGCCGTCGTCGGCGAGGCCGCGCAGCATGTTCATCACCGAGCGGTCCATCCCGGGGTCGAGTCCGGAGGTCGGCTCGTCCAGGAAGAGCAGGGACGGCTTGGTCAGCAGCTCCAGGGCCACGCTGACCCGCTTGCGCTGCCCGCCGGAGAGGCTGTGCACGGGCTGCTCGGCGCGCTGTTCGAGGCCCAGTTCCCGGATGACCTCGTCCACCCGCCGCCGGCGCTCGGCCTTCGCGGTGTCCTCGGGGAACCGCAGTTCGGCCGCGTAGGTGAGGGCGCTGCGCACGGTCAGCTGGACGTGCAGGATGTCGTCCTGCGGGACCAGCCCGATGCGCTGGCGCAGCTCGGCGTAGTCGCGGTAGAGGTCGCGGCCGTCGTAGAGGACGGTGCCGTGCTCGGCGGGGCGCTGGCCGGTGAGGGCGTTGAGCAGCGTGGACTTGCCGGCGCCGCTCGGTCCGACCACGGCGAGCAGGGACTTCTCACCCACCGGGAAGGAGACATGGTCCAGCAGGATCCTGCGGCCGCGGTCGACGGCGACGGTGAGCTCCTGGACGTCGAGGGAGACCTCGCCGGTGTCGACGTACTCCTGCAGCTCGCCGTCGACCAGGCAGAACGCGGAGTGGCCGATGCCGACGACGTCCCGGGGGCCGAGCGGGGCGCGGGTGACGGCGCGGCCGTTGAGGTAGGTGCCGTTGTGACTGTCCAGGTCGACGATCTCGTGGCTGGCGTCGGGGTGGACGCGCAGTTCGGCGTGGTGGCGGGAGACGATCAGGTCGTCGACGACGATGTCGTTGTCGGAGGCGCGGCCGATGCGGACCGTGCGGGCCGGGAGCCGCATCACCGAGGAGGGCTGCCTGAAGGTGCCGGTCCGGGCGGGCATGGAGACGACGGAGGGACGGTCCACGGCGGGCGCCGGGCGGCCGCTCAGAACGGCGGACGGCCCGTCGGCGGGGCTGCCGAAGCGGATCACCGTGCCCGGTCCGACCTCCCACTCCCGGATGCGACGGCCGTCGGCGTAGGTGCCGTTGGTGCTCTGCTCGTCCTCTAGGGTCCAGTGGCCGTCGTCGGGCCGCAGCACCGCGTGGTGCCACGAGACCCGGGCATCGTCGATGACGATGTCGCTCAACGGGTCACGCCCGACGTGGTAGTCACGGCCCGGACTCATCACCGTGGATCCCGTGTCGGTCTCCAGGACGAGTTCGGGCGCCGTCGAGGCGACCGGCCGCTCCGCCATGGCCAGAATTCTACCGATCCGACCACTTATGTGCCTGGTCACGGCCGTCCGGGCGGCGGCTGTCACGTGTCAGGCGACGGGGACGACCAGGGCCGGGCCGGTGCGCTGCATCCGGAGGGCGTCGATGGACTCGGCGAGCAGTTCGTACTCGGTGGTGTCGTCCTGGAGGGCGATCCGCACCAGGCGTCCGTCGGCCAGTTCGTCGGCGACGAGTTCCTGCCGGACCACGTCGGCACACCAGGCACGCAGCAGGCCGGGCACGTCGGAGACGGTGTCGGCGACCGGGACCAGTGCCCCGCGCGGGAACCTGGGATTCTCGGGTAACGGATCCAGCCGCTCCGCGATCCAGGACGCCCGGTCCCGTAACCACCACAGCGCCAGTGCCAGGGTCGGCGCACGGTAGGTGCCCAGCGGAACGCCGATGCGTTGCCCGCCGCACATGCCGTATGCCGTGACATGGCACAGGAATTCGTCGTGCACGATCACTCCCCGTAGCTCGCCGGGGTGCCGTCGCGGCCGGGTTTCCGTACGGCTCCTGTGCGGTGAAGTGCTCCTGACATTCGAGTATGTTCACTTTCGAAACACTGTCACCACACCTTTCCGGCCAGTCTCTTGGCATATTCCCCTTGCGAATTGGCCGAAATGCGCGAGCTGTACCGGACGGCCTTCATTACCTGAGGGGTAATCGACCCGTCACGCGAACCGGGGCATGGTTGTGCCAACGGATCGCCGCAAGCCGCGATCCACTCCCTGACCAGCAGTGACGACCTCGATGGAGGCTGATTCGCCATGTCCGTGAACACCGACCGTTACCAGACCGCCGCCGCCCGCTACTTCGAGGCCTGGAACGCCACCGAGCCGGAGGCGCTGGGCAAGGCGGTCGCCGAGGCCTGGGCCCCGGAGGGCGGCTACACCGACCCGCTCGCGGATGTCTCCGGACACGCGCAGATCACGGCCGTGATCGCGGCGGCGCACGAGCAGTTCCCGGGTTTCGTCTTCCGTCCGCTCGGGGTCGTCGACGGCCACCACGACACGGCCCGCTTCGGCTGGGAACTGGTGAACGAGGCTGGGGGTACCCCCTCCGGGGGAGGGTCGGCTCCGGTGGCCGGTTTTGACGTGGTCACGCTCAGTGAGGACGGCCGAATCCTCCGGGTACTGGGCTTCCTGGACCGGATTCCGGCCGGGGCGTGAGCCGGCGTCCGCGATGAGTTCCCGCGCTCGCGGCGGTCTCCCGAACGAGAGAGACCACCGCGAGCGGAGGACCGTCATGAGTACGACCGCACATCTGGACGTGGAATTCACCGCCGTGCTGCGCCGCAGCCCCGCCCGGGGCGGCTGGACCTACGTGGTCTGGCCCGAGTCCGCCGTGTTCTTCGGCACCCGGGGGCTCGTCAGGATCCGCGGCACGGTCGACGGGCACCCGTTCCGGAGTTCGTTCATGGCCCTGGGTGACGGCACGCACAAGCTGCCCGTGCGGGCCGACGTCCGCAAGGCGATCGGAAAGGGTGAGGGGGACACGGTGTGCGTCCGCCTCACCGAACGCCTCACCGGTCGGTGACCACGTCGATCACCGGCCGACGACCCCGCCGATCACCGGTTGATGATCGCGTCGATCCGGGCCAGCTCCTCGGCGTCGAAGTCGAGGTTGCGAGCCGCACCGACGCAGTCCTCGACCTGCTGCGTGCTGCTCGCGCCGATCAGCGCCGAGGTCACCCGACCGCCGCGCAGCACCCAGGACAGGGCGAGCTGGGCCAGCGTCTGGCCGCGGCCCTTGGCGACCTCGTCGAGGTCACGCAGTTGGGCGACCAGGTCCTCGGTCACCGCGTCCGAGTTCAGGAACGGGCTGTCGCTCGCGGCCCGCGACCCCTCCGGGATGCCGTCGAGGTAGCGGCCGGTGAGCAGGCCCTGCTCCAGCGGGGAGAAGACGATGGAGCCGACCTGGAGCTCGTCGAGCGCGTCCAGGAGGCCCCCGGTCTCCGGGCGGCGGTCGAGCATCGAGTAGCGCGGCTGGTGGATGAGGAGCGGGGTGCCGAGGTCGCCGAGGATCCGGGCGGCCTCCCGGGTCTGCTCCGCCGAGTAGTTGGAGATGCCGACGTAGAGCGCCTTGCCCTGCTGGACCGCGGAGTGCAGGGCGCCCATCGTCTCCTCCAGGGGAGTCTCCGGGTCCGGGCGGTGCGAGTAGAAGATGTCGACGTAGTCCAGGCCCATCCGGGTCAGGGACTGGTCCAGCGAGGACAGCAGGTACTTGCGCGAACCCCACTCGCCGTACGGGCCGGGCCACATCAGGTAGCCGGCCTTGGTGGAGATGATCAGCTCGTCGCGGTAGGCCGCGAAGTCCGCCTTGAGGGCCTCGCCGAACGCGGACTCGGCGGCGCCGGGCGGCGGGCCGTAGTTGTTGGCCAGGTCGAAGTGGGTGACGCCGAGGTCGAAGGCGCGGCGCAGGATGGCGCGCTGGGTCGTCACGGGCCGGTCGGGCCCGAAGTTGTGCCACAGGCCGAGCGACAGCGCGGGGAGCTTCAGGCCGCTGCGGCCGCTGCGGCGGTACGGCATGTCGGCGTAGCGGTCGGGGTGTGCGGTGTACAACGCGACTCCAGAGGGGTGGGCACAGAATCTACCGGTTCCACTCTTTCCCGAGCCGCGGGCAGTGGTCCAACAGGAGAATCCGATGGAATTGTGCGGCTAGGCTGCTCAATCATGGAACTGCGCCACCTCCAGCACTTCGTCGCCGTCGCCGAGGACCAGCACTTCACCCGGGCCGCCGAACGGCTGATGGTGTCCCAGTCCGGTCTGTCCGCTTCGATCCGGGCTCTGGAGCGGGAGCTGCGGGCGCCGCTGTTCGTGCGGACGACCCGCCGCGTCACGCTGACCGAGGCGGGCCGGGCGCTGCTCGGCGAGGCGGAGCGCATCCTCGCCCAGGTGCGGTCGGCGCACGAGGCGGTGGCGGCGGTGCAGGGCGTGCTGCGCGGGACGCTGGCGCTGGGCACCGAGCAGTGCATCGCCGGGGTGCATGTGGCGGGGCTGCTCGCCGCGTTCCGGCGCCGGCACCCGGACGTCGAGATCCGGCTGCGGCAGGCCGGGTCGGGCGCGCTCGCCGAGGAGGTGGCGGCGGGCCGGCTCGACCTGGCCTTCGCCTACCGCACCCAGGACGACACCGACCAGCTGCGCTCGGTGTCCCTGACCGGCGAGCCGATGACCGTGCTGTGCCATCCGAGCCACCGGCTGGCGACGGCCGGCGTGGCCGTGACCCCGCAGGACCTGGGCGGCGAGGTGTTCGTCGACTTCCACCCGGACTGGGGCCCGCGCCGTACGACCGACGCGGCCTTCGCCTCGGCGGGCGTACGGCGGACGGTCGCCCTTGAGGTCAACGACGTGCACAGCCTCCTCGACCTGGTCGACGAGAACCTCGGCGTCGCCGTCGTACCCCGCCACTTCCGCCACAAGCGGCCCACGCTGACCGCGCTCGCACTCAAGGACACGGACGAGGCCGCGTACGAGACGGCGGCCCTGCTGCCGCCCGAGACGGCCACCAGCCCGGCGGCCCGGGCGCTGATCACCCTCCTCGAAACAGGGGGTCTGGCAACACCCCCGGACGGGGCCTGCCCCTCCTGACCTCGGCCTCCCGTCGGCACAGACTCGTGGAAGTCCACGACGACGACGGGGAGTACGGAGATGACGGAACACACTCGGCGTACGGTGCTGCGCGGCGCGGCGGGCCTCGCGGCGGCGACCGCGCTGACGGGCACGACGGCGGCCGGACCGGCGGCGGCGCGTCCCGCGGCAGAACCGACGGATCGTCAGTATCCGTTCCTGGAGGGCGCGTTCGCCCCGGTCACCGAGGAACTCACGGCCTTCGACCTGCCGGTCACCGGCCGTGTCCCGCGTGAGCTGAACGGCCGTTACCTGCGCAACGGCCCGAACGTGCTCGGCCTGGAGGATCCGCGCGCCCACCACTGGATGCTCGGCGAAGGCATGGTGCACGGGGTACGGCTGCGCGACGGCCGTGCCGAGTGGTACCGCAACCGCTGGGTGCGCTCCTCCCAAGTGGCCGCGAAGCTCGGGGAGTCGTATCCGGGCCCGGTCCCGCCCGACGACTTCCCCTGCAACACCCATGTCATCCCCTACCGCGGGCGGATCCTCGCGCTCCAGGAGAGCGGCCCGCTGCCGTACGAACTCGACGGCGAACTCAACACCGTGGGCACCTACGACTTCCGGGGCACTCTGGAAGGCGCGTTCACCGCGCACACCAAGTACGACGCCCACGCGGGCGAGTTGCACGCGATCGCCTACTACCCGGCCTGGGACCACGTCCGGCACCTGGTCGTGGACCCGGGCGGCCGGGTCGCCCGCACCACCCGGATCCCGGTGCGGGACGCGCCGATGATGCACGACTTCGCGCTCACCGAGAAGCATGTCGTCGTCTTCGACACCCCGGTCACCTTCGACGCGGCGGCCGCCGAGGCGGGCGCCCTGGTGCCGTACGTCTGGAACCGTGAACACCCGGCGCGGGTGGGCGTGATGCCCCGGTCCGGGGGCGCGGTCCGGTGGTTCGGCGTCGACCCCGTCTACTACTCGCACACCCTCAACGCGTACGACGAGGGGACCTCCGTGGTGATCGACCTGACCACGTATCCGGCGCCGTTCGACGTCGCGGGCGCCTGCACGGACGGACCGCACGCGGTGGGCACCGGAAAGCTGGAACGCTGGACCGTCGACCTGCGCCACGGACACGTCGGCAGGCGCACGCTGGACGACCGGCCGCAGGAATTCCCGCGCGTCAACGAGGAGTTGGTGTCCCGCCGGCACCGCTACGGCTACTCGGCGGCGGCCGCCGAGATGTCCGTCGCCTATCTGGCCGGCGACGGAAACCCACCGGACCGGGCCTTCTCCGACGCCCTGTTCAAGCACGACCTGGCACGCGGAACGGCCCAGGTGCACCGGCTGCCGAGGAGCGCCGCGGCCGGCGAGGCGGTGTTCGTGCCGCGCGAACACGCGGTGCAGGAGGACGACGGGTACACGCTCGCCTACGTCCACAACCCCGACCGCGGCGCCGCCGACCTGCTGATCCTCGCCGCGCAGGACTTCACGGGCGAGCCGCTGGCCCGGGTGCACCTGCCGGGCCGGGTGCCGCTGGGCTTTCACGGAAGCTGGATTCCGGACGCATGACGACCTTCGATGCGCGATCGTGGTCGTATGCATGCAAGGGACATCCTCATCGACGGCTTCGGCCGCATCCAGGAAGAAGTCCATGCCGCCCTCGACGGCGCCGACCCCGACCTGCTCAACGCCCGGCCGTCCCCCGAAGCCAACTCCATCACCTGGCTGGTCTGGCACCTCACCCGGATCCAGGACGACCACGTCGCCGACGCCTTCGACCTGGACCAGGTGTGGCTGGCCCAGGGCTGGGAGAAGCGTTTCGGCCTCGACCTGCCGCCCCGTGACCACGGGTACGGCCACACCCCCGCGAAGGTCGCCAAGGTCACGGTGGACTCCGGCGACCTGCTGACCGGCTACTACGACGCGGTGCACGAGCAGACCCTGGGGGTGCTGCGCGAGCTCCCCGCCAAGGACCTCGAACGCATCGTGGACACGCGCTTCGACCCGCCGGTCACACTGGGCGTACGGCTGGTGAGTGTCCTGTCCGACGACCTCCAGCACGTCGGACAGGCGGCCTACCTGCGGGGGCTGCTTCAGAGCGCGGCGGCGTAACCGGGCAGGACGACGTCCTCGATGAGGGCCTTGCGCTCGTCGAACGGGATGAACGCGCTCTTCACGGCGTTCACCGTGACCGCGCGCAGGTCCTCGACGGTCCAGCCGGCCTCCTCGACCAGCAGGGACGCCTCCCGGGTCATCGTCGTCCCCGAGACCAGCCGGTTGTCGGTGTTGAGGGTGACCCGGAAGCCCAGCTCCTTCAGCGCGGTGATCGGGTGCTCGGCGATCGAGGTGGCGCAGCCGGTCTGGAGGTTGGAGGTGGGGCACATCTCCAGGGCGATGCGGCGGTCCCGCACCCAGCTCGCGAGGCGGCCGAGCTTGCCGTCGACGATGTCCTCGGTGATGCGGACACCGTGCCCGATACGCTGGGCGCCGCACGCCTGGAGCGCCTGGTGGATGCTGGGCAGGCCGAAGGCCTCACCGGCGTGGATCGTGAAGGGCACGCTCTCGCTGCGCAGCAGTTGGAAGGCGTCCAGGTGGTCGGCGGCCGGGAAGCCGGCCTCGGCCCCGGCGATGTCGAAGCCGACGACACCGGCGTCCCGGTAGACGACGGCCAGCTCGGCGGCCTCGCGGACCCGGTCGAACATCCGCATCCCGCAGAGCAGGGTGCCGACCCGGACCGGCGTGCCGGCGGCAGCGGCCTTCGCCATTCCGGCGGCGAGCCCCTCCTGCACGCTCTCCACGACCTCGTTCAGCGTCAGCCCGCCCCTGACGTTCAGCTCGGGCGCGTAGCGCACCTCGCCGTACACCACACCGTCGGCGGCCAGGTCGAGGACGTACTCCTCGGCCACCCGCCGCAGCCCCTCCTTGGTCTGCAGCACGGCGAGGGTGTGCTCGAAGGTGGCTATGTAGCGGACCAGGTCGCCGGAGTTGGCGGCCTCGAAGTACCAGGCGGCCAGCTGGTCCGGATCCGTGGTGGGCAGGGTGTGACCGACCTCGGCCGCGAGCTCGACCAGGGTTGCGGGGCGCAGGCCGCCGTCGAGGTGGTCGTGGAGGACGGCCTTGGGAAGGCGACGGATCACATCTGCGTCTACGCGCGTAGCAGTCATGGTGGAGCTTTCCTCGGCAGGTGGTTCGGAGTGATCGGTCAGGCGGTGGGCTGGAGCAGGTCCCAGCGGTTTCCGTAGAGGTCCTGGAAGACGGCGACACTGCCGTACGGCTCGTGCCGCGGCTCCTCCAGGAAGGTCACGCCGGCGGCGGTCATCCGGGCGTGGTCGCGGGCGAAGTCGTCGGTGTGCAGGAAGAACCCGACACGGCCGCCCGTCTGGTCGCCGACGCGGGCACGCTGGTCCTCGTCCTTGGCGCGGGCGAGCAGCAGCCCGGTGCCGTGGCCCTGCGTGCCGGGTTCCACGACGACCCAGCGGGAGCCGTCGGGCCGCGGCGTGTCCTCGACGAGCCGGAACCCGAGGGCCTCGGTGTAGAAGCGGATCGCCTCCTCGTAGTCGCCGACGACGAGGGTGACCAGGGCGACGCGTCGCATGGGGGCCTTTCGGTGGAGCGGTTAGCGGAAGAGGTTATACGTAAAACGCGAGGGATGCCAGTCACCTCATACCGAGGGCGATATTTGAGGAGGCGGCGGTCGGAGCGCCCCGTCAGGGGCGCTGGGGGTACCCCCGGCCGAAGGCTGGGGGAGGAACTGCGCGGCCAGCCCCCACCGGCCCGCAGCCGAACCATCGACGCGGCCCCTACCGCTCCGCCTCCCCCTGCGCGACCTCCACCCGATGATGAAAGTCGATCATCCCGGTCGCGGAGGCGACACACGACAGCCCGGCGCAGGCCACCAGCAGGACCGCGACCCACGCCCCGGCCCGCCGCCGTACCCGCGGAGCGGCCAGCAGCGCCTGCACCCGCAGCGGAACCGGCCCGGTCGCGGCACCGGGCACGAACGCCGGCCGCTCGACGCCCCCGCCCTGCCCCGCCAGCGCGGCCCGGGCGATCGCGCGGGCCGTCAGCCGCCGGTCCCCCACCGCGCTCGCCGCGGCCTCGTCGGCGGCCCGCTCGGCGGCCAGCCGAATGACGTCCCGAACGCCGCGCAGCGCCGGATGGCAGTGCGCCGCGAGCTCGGCCACGGCGAGAAAGTAATGATGGCCGCCCGCGTTGTGCGCCCGTTCGTGCGCGAACAGCGCCTCCCGCTCGCTGCCGTCGAGGCTGCGCAGCATCCCGGTGGTGACCACGATCCGGTGCGGCCTGCCGGGCAGCGCGTACGCGTCCGCACACGGCGAGTCGACCACGCACAGATCACCCGCCGCGGGGCCTCGGCCGGCCTCTGTGCGGGCCGCGCGGAAGGCACGGACCTGCCGTAGCACCGACCGTGCGAGCGTCCAGGCACACACGGCGAGGCCGCCCACCGACACGGCGGCCAGCGGCAGCACGTAGCGGTCGGAGGCGGTGTGCAGGGGCCGGATCAGGTCGCCGAGCGCGGCGAAGAACGGCAGCTTGAGCAGCCCGGTGAGGACGAACGCGCCGAGCGCGGCGAGCGAGCACGCCGCGAGGACGACGGCCGAGCCGGTGATCGCCCGGAGCGCGACGGCGGGGGCCAGCCGGTCGAGGGCCCGCCGGGCCAGGGGCGGCAGGGCGAACGGCAGCAGCAGCGGCAGGATCAGTAGTGCGATCATCATCCACCGGATTGCTCGTCGGCTTCGAGCAGGCCGCGCAGAACGCGCTCGTCGTCGGGGCTGAGCTGGGCGACAAAGCGGGCGAGCACGGTCTCCCGGTCGGCATCCCGGTCGAGTTCGGTGTGCATCCGCTTCGCGGTCAGGCCCTGCGCGTCCTGGACGGGTACGTAGGCGTAGCCGCGCCCCTGGCGGTGCCGTTCGACCACGCCCTTGTCGTGCAGCCGGGTCAGGATCGTCGTCACCGTCGTGCGGGCCAGGGCGGTGCCGAGGCTCCGCTGCACCTGTCCGGAGGTCTGGGGCACACCGGCGGCCCAGAGAGCCGCCATGACGCTCGCCTCCAGTTCGCCGGCGGGCCGGCGTTCGTCCTTCCCGTCGGCCATGGAGGGTTCCTCACTCCTTTTTCGTCCTCGGCCCGCAGACCGTCTACGGCAGTGTAGTCAGCCCGGCGGTGCCCGTCGCCCGTGAACCCATTATGAGGGGGCGGTTGCGGAAGGGGGCGTCCTCGCCGGCCGGGGAATCGTTCCCGGGGTGTGCGGTACCGGAGACCTAGGACGCGGGCCCGAGGCGTGCAGCGGGCCCGGCCGGTAGCTTCGCCGTCATGAAGATCACGAACCCGGTCCGTTCCGCCGAGCAGCGCAGGCACGACGTACTCGCCCGTCTGGAGCGGGAGACGGACATCTGGGTGGCCACGGCGGACGACGCCGGGCTGCCGTGTCTCGTCCCGCTCTGGTTCGTCTGGCACGCGGACGCGGTGTGGCTGTCCACCCGGATCACCAACCCGACCGGCCGCAATCTGCGGGACGGCGGCCGGGCCCGGCTCGCGCTCGGCGACACACGGGACGTCGTGCTGCTCGACGGGGAGGTGACCGTCTTCTCCCCGGCCGACGTGCCCGGACCGGCGGTCGAGGCGCTGCGGGCGAAGACGGGCTGGGACCCGCGCGGGGGCAGCCCGTCGTACGCCTTCTTCCGGATCCGGCCGTACGCGGTGCAGGCCTGGCACGAGGAGCGCGAGCTGCGTGGCCGGCACCTGATGCGGGACGGGGTGTGGGCGGACTGAGCAGGGCCGTCAACCGGCGCTGGTGTGCAGGGCGTTCAGCCGGGTCAGCTCGTCGTCGGTGAGCCGGATGGCGCCGGCCGCCACGTTCTCGGCCAGGTGGTCCGGGTTGCCGGTTCCGGGAATCGCGAGGACGTGCGGGCCCTGGTGCAGGGTCCAGGCGAGGCGGATCTGCGCGGGGGTGGCGTCGTGGGCGCGGGCGATCGCGAGGAGCTCGTCGTCGTGGGCCTCGGCCACGCCGCCCGCCCCGGCCTCGCCCGCGACGGCGAAGAAGGGTACGAAGGCGATGCCGCGTTCGCCGCAGACGCGGACCAGTTCGTCGGTCTCCGGGTCCCGGGTGTCGAGCCCCCAGCGGTTCTGCACGCACACCACGGGGGCGATGGCCAGCGCCTCGTCGAGGTGGCGCGGTTCGACGGCCGAGACCCCGAGGTGCCGGACCAGGCCCGCCTCGCGGAGTTCGGCGAGGGCGCCGAAGTGCTCGGCGATCGACTCCTGGCCCATCCGGCGGAGGTTGACGACGTCCAGGTGGTCGCGGCCGAGCTGGCGGAGGTTCTCCTCGACGTGCCCGCGCAGCTGGTCGGGGCGGGCCGAGGTGCCCCACTCGCCGGAGTAGTCGCGGAACGGGCCGACCTTCGTGACGACGACCAGGTCGTTCGGGTAGGGGGACAGGGCGGTGTTGATGAGTTCGTTGGCGGAGCGCAGGGTGGAGAAGTAGAAGGCCGCCGTGTCGATGTGGTTCACACCGAGTTCGACGGCCTTGCGCAGGACGGCGGTCGAGCGGGCGCGGTCGCTCGGGGTGCCGTGCGGGAAGGCGACGTTGCCCGTCAGCCGCATCGCGCCGAAGCCGAGGCGGTGGACGGGCAGGTCGCCGAGTTTCCAGGTGCCGGAGGCGTCCGCGGTGATCGTTTCGGAGGTCATCGACGGAGTCTGGCACACGGTCCTGGCGGGAGGGTCAGCAGTAGAGGTTGCTGCCGGTCGGGACGCCCAGGATCTGGGTGAACTTCTGGTAGGCGCTGACCCGGCTCTGCACCTGTGCCGGGTTCTTGCCGTCGCACTCCAGGGAGCCGTTGATGGAGCGGATGGTCTGGCCGAAGCCGGCCTGGTTGACCATGGCGTTGTGGCCGGTCA
The DNA here is from genome assembly GCF_002217755.1 of Streptomyces hyaluromycini. Lineage (GTDB taxonomy): Bacteria > Actinomycetota > Actinomycetes > Streptomycetales > Streptomycetaceae > Streptomyces > Streptomyces hyaluromycini. The sequence continues at coordinate 379,803 of NZ_BCFL01000020.1, forward strand.
TGGTGCCGGGACCCTTCTGGGTGTTCCAGTACCACAGGCCGGTCTTCCAGGCGACGGCGGAGTTGTTCTGGACCTGCCAGGGGTTGTTGAGGAGGTCGATGCCGAGCGCGTCGCCCGCGGCCTTGTAGTTGAAGTTCCAGCTGAGCTGGATGGGGCCGCGCCCGTAGTAGGCGGACTGGCCCGCGGGGCAGCCGTAGGACTGGCTCCGGTCGCAGTAGTGCGAGTAGTTGGCGGTGTTCTGCTCGACGATGTAGACCAGTCCGCCGGTCTCGTGGCTGACGTTGGCGAGGAAGGCGGCGGCCTCCTGCTTCTTCACGGTGGCGCTGCCGGTGTTGGCGAAACCGGGGTAGGCGCTGAGGGCGGCGGTGAGACCGCTGTAGCTGTAGAAGGAATTCCGGCTCGGGAACATCTGGTTGAACTGTGCCTCGCTGACGACGAAGCCGGCGGCGGAGGCCGAGGGGGCCGCCTGGAGCACCAGGGCGGAGCTGCCTATGGCGAGCGAGGTCAGGAGTGCGGCGATACGGCGCCTCAACACGGATCAACTCCTTCGCGGAGCACGGCCGCGCCCCTGGAAGGGGGTGCGGCCGCGGTGGGGGGTGTGAGGCACACTCAACCGACTTGGTCTGTACCAGTCAAGGGTGTAGACCAGTCAACCGGGCATCGGTCCCCGAGCCACGGCGTCCGCAACTACGCCCGGAGACAAGGGAGCCGGGCATTCGCCGCGGCCGACTGGGGCAGGCAGCGGTCCGGCGCGGCCGCGTCGTTGCGGCAGCAAGGGTGAGCCTCAGCCACTCGCCATGGCACAGCACCTTTCGGGCGCGACCACCACACCGCGATGCGGCAGCCGCGGACCCGACCACGCCCCCGTGGCATCACATCAGGCAGCCCCGGCCAAACACCGGGGCGCAGCAGCGGTCGGACCTCGCCACGCCCTCGCGGCACCACAACAGCCGGCCCGGTCCGGGCCGCACCTCGACAGCAGTCGGGCCCGGCCGCGTCGGTGCGGTCGGGCCCGGGGAGAGGCGGGGGTCAGCCGAGGGGCTTTGCGAGGATCGCCTTGCGGTGGCTGAACGTCTCCATGGAGTAGCGGCCGTGGTAGCTGCCCATGCCGCTCTCCCCCACCCCGCCGAACGGCAGGTCGGAGACGGTGAGGTGGGCGAGCGGGAGGCCGTGGCCGAGGGCGCCGGAGGAGGTCTCGGCGGCGAACCGGTCCCGGGTGCCGTCGGACTCGCTGAACACGTAGAGCGCGAGGGGCTTGTCGCGGTCGTTGACGAACCCGATCGCGCTGTCGAGGTCCGGGACGGTCACGATGGGCAGGATCGGGCCGAAGATCTCCTCCCGCATCACGGGGGACGCCGGGTCGACGTCGGCGAGCACCGTGGGCGCGATGTACTTGGCCGCACGGTCGGTACCGCCGCCGACGGCCACCCGGCCCGAGCCGAGCAGTGCGCTGAGCCGGTCGAAGTGGCGCTCGTTGACGATCCGGCCGTACTCGCCGGACTCCTTGGGCTCGCTGCCGAACAGTCCCTCGACGGCCTTGGCCAGGGCGGGCTCCAGGGCCGCGGCCGTCTCCGGGTCGGTCAGGACGTAGTCGGGGGCCACACAGGTCTGCCCGGCGTTGAGGAACTTGCCGCGCGCCAGCCGCTCCGCGACGACGGTCAGGTCGGTGTCGCGGTCGACGAACGCCGGGGACTTGCCGCCGAGTTCGAGGGCGACCGGGGTGAGGTGCTCGGCGGCGGCGCGCATCACGATCCGGCCGACCACGCCGTTGCCGGTGTAGAAGATGTGGTCGAAGCGCTCGGCGAGCAGCGCCGTGGTCTCCGGGATGCCGCCCTCGACGACGGCGACCGCCTCGGTGTCGAGGTAGGCCGGGAGCAGCCGGGCCAGTGCTGCCGAGGTCGCGGGCGCCAGCTCGCTGGGCTTGGCGACGACCGCGTTTCCGGCGGCGAGGGCGCCGGCCACGGGGGCGAGCAGCAGCTGGGCCGGGTAGTTCCACGGGGCGATGACGAGGACGACGCCGAGCGGGTCGTACTGCGTCCAGGCGGTCGCGTCGCCACCCAGGTGCTTGGGGACCGGCGCGGACTCCGGGCGCAGCCACTCCTCCAGGTGGTCGAGGGTGTGGTCGATCTCCCGGACGGTGAAGTCGATCTCCGAACCGTAGGCCTCGCGGGTGCTCTTGCCCAGGTCCGCATGGAGGGCGGCGGCTATGTCGTCGCCGCGCTCCGTGAGCATGGCGCGCAGTCGACGGAGCTGGCCGGTGCGCCACTCGACGGGCTTGGTGCGGCCGGTACGGAAGGTGGCGCGCAGCCGGGCCACGATGTCGGCGGGCTGCTCGGGGGTGGGCTGGTTCACGGATGCCTCGCTGGTGATGCGCACGGGCCTCGGGGCCCGACTGTGGTCTTGAAGGTCTCAAACGGTCAGATGTACTTTGCAACCATTCAGGGTCCGAAGTAAATTCCGGCGTTGCGAAAGTACTGCGCTTGACGAAGATCACACCTGGTCAGCCGGTGAGTTCGCCCCGCCGTCGTGCGAGGTGTGCCCGTTCGGGAAGGCTGTCGGCGAGCGCGATGGCGGCGTCGTACTCCGCCACCGCCTCGGCGTCCCGGCCGAGCCGGCGCAGCAGGTCGGCGCGGACGGCGTGCAGCACGTGGTAGCCGTGCAGGCCGAGCGCGTCGACCAGCTCCAGCGCGGCGGCCGGGCCCGCGACCTCGGCGACCGCGACCGCGCGGTTCAGCGCGACGACCGGACTCGCGGCGACGGCCATGAGCTGGTCGTACAGCCGCAGGATCTGCCCCCAGTCGGTGGCCTCGGCGGTGGGTGCGTCGCTGTGCACGGCGTTGATCGCGGCCTGGATCTGGTAGGGCCCGGGGCGGTTGCGGCGCAGGCAGCGCCGGACGAGGTCCTGCCCCTCGGCGACCAGCTCCCGGTCCCACCGTCCGCGGTCCTGCTCGGGCAGCGGCACCAACTCCCCCTGTGCCGACTCCCGGGCGGGCCGCCGGGCCTCGACCAGCAGCATCAGCGCGAGCAGCCCGGCGACCTCGGGCTCGTCCGGCATCAGTTCGTACAGCAGCCGTCCCAGGCGCACGGCTTCGGCGCACAGCGCGGGATCGCCGCCGTAGCCCTCGTTGAAGACGAGGTAGACGACGGCCAGTACCCCGTTCAGCCGGTCGGGGAGGTCGGCGTCCTTCGGGACCCGGTAGGGGATCCCCGCGTCGCGGATCTTCGCCTTGGCGCGTACCAGGCGCTGGGCGAGGGTGGGCTCGGGGACCAGGAAGGCGCGGGCGATCCGGTCCGTGCTGAGCCCCCCGAGCAGGCGCAGGGTCAGGGCGACCCGGGACTGGAGGGCGAGCGCGGGGTGACAGCAGGTGAAGATCAGCCGGAGTCGTTCGTCGCGCACGGGGCCCTCCTCGGCCGGTGCGTCGGGCGCGTACAGCCGGGCGGCCTCGGCGTGCCGGGCGTCCCGGGAGGACTCGCGGCGCAGCCGGTCGATCGCGCGGTTGCGCGCGGTGGTGATGATCCAGCCGGCCGGGCTCGGCGGCACCCCGGTGCGCGGCCAGCCGTCGAGCGCCGTGGCGAAGGCGTCCTGGACCGCCTCCTCGGCGAGGTCGATGTCGCCGAGGAAGCGGACGAGGACCGAGACCGCGCGCCCGTACTCGGCACGGAAGACGGCCTCGACGTCGGCGGCCTCCGCCATCAGTCCTGGTCCACGAAGGGCCGTACCTCGATGGGGAGGGTGGTGGCCAGAGCGGCCTTGCGGCCCCATTCCAGGGCGGCGTCGAGGTCCTCGGCGCGGATGAGGCAGAGCCCGCCCAGGTACTCCTTGCCCTCGGCGTAGGGCCCGTCGGTGATCAGTACGTCCCCGCCCTCGGGCCGCAGCATCGTGGCCGTCTCCGGACCGTGCAGTCCGCCCGCGAAGACCCAGGCACCGGCGGCGCGCAGTTCGTCGTTGAACGCCTCGACGTCGCGCATGATCGCGGCGAGCGCGTCGGGCGAGGGCGGGGTGGCTCCGGCCGGCTGGACCACGCTGAGCAGGTAGTGCTTCACGATGTTCTCCTCGGTCGTCGTGAGGTGTGGCGTGAGGTGTGGCGTGAGCTGTTCCGTGGGGTGTTCCCGCCTTCTACACGAACGGCGAGCCGCCGGATCGACACCGCACGCCGGGAAGCCGAAAGAATCTTCTCCATGACCATCGCCGCGCATCCGCTCGTCGCCCGCGCCCGGGAACTCGCCGACGGGCTCCTCTCCCCCGCCGCCGAGCGCGTCGACCAGGAGGGCATCCCCCCGGGCCACATCGAGGCGGTCAAGCGCTCGGGCCTGCTGGGGGTGACCGCGCCGGTGGCGTACGGCGGCTCGGCGGCGCCCGCGTCCGTGGTGCGGGAGACGGCGGAGATCCTGGCCGGGGCGTGCTGCTCGACCTGGTTCGTGCAGACGCAGCACCAGACACCGGTGCTGACCCTGGCGGGGACGGCCCTGCCGGTGCGGGAACGCCTGCTGGGCCCGCTGGCGCGCGGTGAGCTGCTGTCGGGGGTGGCGTACGCGCATCTGCGGTCGTACCCGCGGGTCCCCGTGCGGGTACGGCGCGAGGCGGACGGGTGGCGCTTCTCCGGCACCGTGCCCTGGTACACCGGCTGGGGGCTGAACGACGTGCTGCTGCTGGCCGGGGTGACCGAGGACGACGAAGCCCTCTTCGCCTTCGTGGAGGCACGCGAGCAGCCGGGCCTGCGGCCGTCGGAGCCGATGCGCCTGGCGGCGCTCACCGCGTCCCGGACGGTGTCCCTGGAGCTGGACGACCTGCGTGTCCCGGAGGAGTCGGTCGCGCTCCGGACGCCGTACGCGCGGTGGGCGGCGGCGGACCGTCCGAAGACCCGCAACGCCAACCCGGCGGTCTTCGGGATCGCGGAGGCGGCGCTGGCGCTGGTGGAGGAGGAGTACGCGGCCGTACTGCGGTGCCGCCTGGCGGAGGTCCGCCGCCGGGCGTACGCGCTGGCCGACCATCCGGTGCCGGACGAGCACGTGGAGGAGCGGCTGGCGGTGCGGGCGGAGGCGTTCACGCTGATGCGTACGGCCACCACCGCGGCGGTGGTGACGGGTGGCGGCCGGGCGATGCTCCTGGACCACCGCGCCCAACGGCTGGCCAGGGAGGGCCTGTTCCTGCTGGTCCAGGGCCAGACGAGCGCATCACGCGCGGTGCATCTGAAGCGGCTCGCGGAGCGGCACGAGTCCGGTCGCTGACGGCGGCTCCGGCAGGGAAGTGCGTTGCGCATGGCACGGAGTAGTGCGTCAAGTGGAACGCTGCCTCTTGACCAGCCGACCGCCCAGGCTGGACCATGTTGCGTATAGTCCACATCGTTGCGCAATGCGCATCAGGAGGATGGCATGTCTCCTCGACCGCAGCCCGGCCGCGAGTTCGTCCTCACCCTGTCCTGTCCCGACCGGGCCGGTCTGGTCCACGCCGTCACCGGCTTCCTGGTCGGCCACGGCGGCAACATCCTGGAGAGTCAGCAGTTCGACGACCGGCTGGAGGACCGCTTCTTCATGCGGGTGCACTTCGACGTCCCGGACGGCGCGGTCTCGCTGGAGGAGCTGCGCACCGGTTTCGTCCCGGTCGCCGAAGAGCACCGGATCACCTGGCGGCTGAACGACGCGTCGACCCCGACCCGCACCCTCATCATGGTGTCGAAGTTCGGCCACTGCCTGAACGACCTGCTGTTCCGCAGGTCCACGGGCGCGCTCAACATCGAGATCCCGGCGATCGTCTCCAACCACCGCGACTTCGAGTCGCTGGCCCGTACCTACGGCATCCCCTTCCACCACATCCCGGTGACACCCGACACCAAGGCCGAGGCGGAGGCCCGGCTGCTGCGTCTGGTCGGTGAACTGGACGTCGACCTGGTGGTGCTCGCCCGGTACATGCAGATCCTCTCCGACGACCTGTGCAAGCAGCTCGACGGCCGGGCCATCAACATTCACCACTCCTTCCTGCCGAGCTTCAAGGGGGCCCGGCCGTACGTCCAGGCGCACCGGCGCGGCGTCAAGCTCGTCGGCGCCACGGCGCACTATGTGACGCCCGATCTGGACGAGGGCCCGATCATCGAGCAGGACGTCGTCCGGGTGAGCCACTCGCACGCCCCGGACGAGCTGGTCGCGCTGGGCCGTGACGTGGAGGCCCAGGTCCTCGCCCGCGCCGTGCGGTGGCACAGCGAGAGCCGGGTGCTGGTCAACGGCCGCTGCACGGTCGTCTTCCGCTGACAACCCTCCTCGCCACCACGAGCGGCGGGCCGGCACCCGCCCAGGGTGCCGGCCCGCCGTTCGTGGTGCCTCACACGTGTTCCACGGCCGCGTCCAGCAGCCAGTCCACCAGGTAGCCGGCGAACGACGAGCGCACCAGCACCCAGAAGCCGGCCCTGGTCTCGTCCCGTGCGACCAGGACGACCTGGGTGCGGGCCAGCGTGGTCTGGGCGCAGCGGCCGGGGCCGAAGGCACGGGGGTGCAGGTCCAGGGCGCAGCCGTGGGCGAGCAGGTCGCGGGCGCGCGGGCCGCCGACCAGGAGGGTGGTGCGCTGGGCGGAGACGTCGGTGACGGCGGCCGGTTCGTCCCCGGCGGCCGTGCGGATGCGGCGCTCCAGGTCCCGTTCGGTGCCCGGCCGGCCCACCACCAGCCATTCGTCGGGGCCGAGCCACACCGCGGTCACCTCGCCCGCGTGCACCACGGTGTCGGGTTCCAGGGGCAGTGGGAGTCCGAGGGCCGGTCCCACGGCGTCCGCCGCCGGGCTCTTGGCGTCGAGGCGGACGTTCACCTGGGCCAGGAAGGGGAGTTCGGCCAGGCGGAGCGCGCCCTTGGAGGAGCGGGTCACGGCGGCCAGGCGGGGCGCGGCGTCGGCCAGGGGGCTGCGCGGCCGTGCGGTCGGGGCGGTGTCAGCCATCGCGGCGGGCTCCCTCGGGGTCGTAGAGGACGGGACCGGCGACGGTCACCGGCAGCAGCCGGTCGCCGACGGGGGCGTAGAGGCGTTCGCCGATACGGTCCCGGCCGCCCTTGACCAGGGCGAGCGCGAAGGTCCGGCCGAGCGCGGCGCTGCGGTAGCTGGAGGTGACGTGGCCGAGCATCGGCACGGGCGGGGCGGGCAGTTCGCTGTCGGCGACCAGGTGGGTGCCTTCGGGAAGGAAGACGGCGGGGTCATCCGTCAGCAGGGCGACCAGGTGCTTGCGGTCGGGGCGGACGCTGTCGGCGCGGGCGTAGGAGCGCTTGCCGATGAAGTCGGGCTTCTTCTTCGACACCGCCCAGCCCATGCCGAGGTCCTGCGGGGTGACCGTGCCGTCGGTGTCCTGGCCGACGATCGGGTAGCCCTTCTCCGCGCGCAGCACGTGCATGGTCTCGGTGCCGTACGGGGTGATGCCGTACGGCGCGCCCGCCTCGTACAGCGCCTCCCACAGCGGGACGGCCTGCCACGGCGACACGTTGATCTCGTAGGCGAGTTCGCCGGAGAAGCTGATCCGGCAGACGCGGGCGTCGATGCCGGCGACGGTGGTCTCCCGCCAGGCCATGAACGGGAAGTCCTCGTTGGACACGGCCAGTGCGGGCGCGAGCGAGCCGAGGACCGCGCGGGACTGCGGGCCGACCAGGGCGACGGTCGCCCAGTGCTCGGTGACCGAGGTGCAGTGCACCCGCAGGTCGGGCCACTCGGTCTGCAGCCACTCCTCCATCCAGTCCAGGACGGCCGCCGCGTTGCCGGTCGTGGTGGTGACCAGGAACCGGTCGGGGGCGAGCCGGATGACCGTGCCGTCGTCGAACACCATCCCGTCCAGGCGGCACATCACGCCGTAGCGGATCATGCCGACCTTCAGGTTGCTCATCATGTTCGTGTAGAGCCGGTCGAGGAAGAGCGCCGCGTCCGGGCCCTGGACGTCGATCTTGCCGAGGGTGGAGGCGTCCATGAAGGCGACGCCCTCGCGGGCGGCGCGGCACTCGCGCAGCACGGCGCTCTCCATGTCCTCGCCGTCCAGCGGGTAGTACCAGGGCCGCTTCCACTGTCCGACGTTCTCGAAGAGCGCGCCGTGCCCGACGTGCCAGTCGTGCAGGGCTGTGGTGCGGATCGGGTCGAGCATGGCGCCCCGGTCGCGGCCGGCGAGGGCGGCGAAGGAGACGGGGGTGTACGGCGGCCGGAAGGTGGGCAGGCCGAGCGCCGAGACGTCCACGCCGAGGAGTTCGGCGACGACCCCGCTCGCCAGCACGCCACCGGTCCGGCCCTGGTCGTTGGCGGTGCCGGCCGTGGTGTAGCGCTTGGTGTGCTCCACCGAGCGCAGGCCCGCGCCGGTCGCGCGCGCGAGGTCGTCCACCGTGACGTCGCGCTGGAGGTCGACGAACCGGGGAGCCTCACCGGGGACGCTGAAGACCTGCATGGGCGGGGTGTACGGCTGCGGGGCCACGGCGGGGAGGGCGGGGGTCCCGGCGGTGTAGCCCTCCGCCTCCACCGCGCGGGTGCCGGCCTTCGTTCCCTCGACGAGGGCCGTGGCGAGGTCGAACGCCCCGTTCGCGGCGCCCGCGACCGCCACCGCCTGACGGCAGCTGTCGGGCACGAACGTGCCGAGCACCTCGTCGTAACGGAGCTTGCCGCCCGCCTGGCTGAACAGGTGCGCGACCGGGTTCCAGCCGCCGGAGACGAGGAGCAGGTCGGCGGCGAACTCCCGCTGTGTGCCGGTGCCTTCGTACGGGGCGACGGTCACGGCGGTGAGCCGCTCGCGGCCCGCCGTGCCGGTGACCGCGTGCCCGGGCAGCACCTCGATCCCGGCGGACCGGGCCCGCTCGGCCCACTGGCCCGGTTCGGGCCGGGTGTCGACGATCGCGGCGATGCCGACTCCGGCCGCCGCGAGGTCGAGGGCGGCCGCGTAGGCGCTGTCGTTGGTGGTGAGGACGACCGCCTGCCGGCCGGGGAGCACGGCGTACCGGTGCAGGTAGGTGCGGGCCGAGGTCGCCAGCATCACACCGGGGCGGTCGTTGTCACCGAACGCCACGGAGCGCTCGTGGGCGCCGGTGGCGAGGACGACGTGCCGGGCGCGGATCCGCCAGACGCGTTCGCGGGAGACGTTCGGTGGGGCGTCGGCGCCGAGGTGGTTGGTGCGGCGCTCGACGGCGAGGAGGTGGTTGTCGTCGTAGTGGCCGAAGACGGTGGTGCGGGGCAGGACGCGTACCTCGGGGGCGGCTTCGAGGCGGGTGCGGGTGGCCGCGACCCAGTCGAGGTGCTCGCCGGTGCCGAGCAGGCTGCCGCCGGGTTCGGGCTGGTCGTCGGCGAGGATGACGCGGGCGCCGCTGGAGGCTGCCGCCGCCGCTGCCGCGAGGCCGGCCGGGCCCGCGCCGACCACCAGGAGGTCGCAGTGGGCGTGTACGGCGTCGTAGCGGGCCGGGTCGGGGGTGGTGGCGAGGCGGCCCTGGCCCGGGAGGCTGGTCGCGACCAGGCCGTCGTGGAGCTCGACGGTGGTGGCGGGGAGCATCGGCTCGGGGAAGGGGGCCTCGATCTGGACGACCGCGTTGGGTTCTTCGACGCCGGCGGAGAAGATGCCGCGGGGGCGGCCGAGCTTGATGCTGGTGGCTGCTTGGACGACGCCGTTGGCGAGGAGGGCGGAGGCGAGGGTGTCGCCTTGGTAGCCCTGGTAGTCGGTGCCGTCGAAGGTGAAGGTGAGGGGGGTGGTGCGGTCGATCCGGCCGCCGGTGGGGGTGCGGAGAGTATGGTCGCCCCCGCCGCCCCTGCCCGTCCCGTCCTGAAGGGGCGCTGCCCCTTCGACCCCGCTGGGGGCTGCGCCCCCAGACCCCGCTTCGGCCTGAACGGCCTCGTCCTCAAACGCCGGACGGGCTGAGAGAGCAGACGTCGGCCGTGAAGGCCCCGCCGGACGGGCTGAGAGGGGAGCCGTCGGACGCGGCTCTCCCGCCCGGTACACCGTCAGGATCTCGTTCGTCGACGTGTCGCGTACCGCGTTGAACCACCTCCGGCAGCCTGCCGCGTGGCTCCAGCGCTCCGCGAACGGGCCCTTGGGATTGTCGCGGAAGAACAGATAGCGCGCCCACTCCTCGTCGGTGAGGGAGGCCGGGTCCTCCGGGTACGGCACGTGGGCCTGGCCGCCGTAGTGGAACTCGGTCTCGTCGCGGGGCCCGCACCACGGGCAGGGGATGAGCAGCATGGTTGGGCTCCCTAGTGGGCCACCGCGGCCGCGCCGTGCTCGTCGACGAGCGCGCCGGTGGTGAAACGGTCGAGCGAGAAGGGGGCGTTGAGGTGGTGGGGGCTGTCGTGGGCGATGGTGTGGGCGTAGACCCAGCCGACCCCCGGGGTGGCCTTGAAACCGCCGGTTCCCCAGCCGCAGTTGAGGTACAGGTTGTCCACCGGGGTGAGGCCCACGATCGGTGAGGCGTCGGGGCTGACGTCGACGATGCCGCCCCAGGTGCGCAGCACGTGGGCGCGCGCGAAGACCGGGAACAGTTCGAGGGCCGCCGCCATCTGCTCCTCGATGATGTGGAACGCGCCGCGCTGGGTGTAGGAGTTGTACGCGTCGATGCCCGCGCCCATCACGAGTTCGCCCTTGTGCGCCTGGCTGACGTAGACGTGCACCGCGTTGGACATGACGACGGTGGGGTGGACGGGCTCCAGCAACTCCGACACGAGGGCCTGCAACGGGTGGCTCTGGAGCGGGAGTTCGATGCCGGCCAGCGCGGCCAGGACCGAGGTGTGGCCGGCCGAGCACAGGGCCACCTTGCCGGCCGCGATCGGGCCGAGGGTCGTCCGGACGCCGACGACCCGGCCGCCCACCACGTCCAGCCCGGTGACCTCGCAGTTCTGGATGATGTCGATGCCGGCCGCGTCCGCGGAACGGGCGAAGCCCCAGGCCACGTAGTCGTGCTTGGCGATGCCCGCGCGGGGCTGGTAGGTGCCGCCGAGGACCGGGTAACGCACGTCGGGTGAGGTGTTGACGATCGGGCAGACCTCCTTGACCCCGTCCGCGTCGAGCCACTCCGCGTCGACGCCGTTGAGGCGGTTGGCCTCGACCCGGCGGACGCTGTCGCGGACGTCCTGGAGGCTGTGGGCGAGGTTCAGGACGCCGCGCTGGGAGAAGAGGATCGGGTAGTCGAGTTCCTCCTCCAGGCCCTCCCAGAGTTTCAGCGCGTGTTCGTAGATGCCCGCGCTCTCGTCCCACAGGTAGTTGGAGCGGATGATCGTGGTGTTGCGGGCCATGTTGCCGCCTGCGAGCCAGCCCTTCTCCAGGACGGCCACATTGGTGATGCCGTGGTTCCTGGCCAGGTAGTGGGCGGTGGCGAGGCCGTGTCCGCCGCCGCCGACGATGACGACGTCGTACGACCGCCTGGGCTCGGGGGTGCGCCAGAGGAAGTCCGGGTGGTCGGGGAGGTCGGCGCCTGGGGGTCCCCCCACGCCCGCAGGGCGTAGGGGGCGGGTGCGGGGGCTCATCGGGCGTCTCCGTCGTGCGAGAGGTGCGGGTAGAGCGGGTGCTTCGCGGCCAGCGCCTCGGTGCGGGCGCGCAGGGCGGGTACGTCCGGCTCGGGCTGGAGGGCGAGGGCGATCACGTCGGCCACCTCGGCGAAGTCCTCCGCCGTGAAGCCCCGGGTGGCCAGCGCGGGGGTACCGATGCGCAGGCCGGAGGTGACCATGGGCGGACGCGGGTCGAAGGGGACGGCATTGCGGTTGACCGTGATGCCGATCTCGTGGAGGAGGTCCTCCGCCTGCCGGCCGTCCAGCGGGGACTCCCGCAGGTCTACCAGGACGAGGTGGACGTCCGTGCCGCCGGTCAGCACCTTCACTCCGGCCGCGGCCGCGTCGGGCCGGGTCAGGCGCTCGGCGAGGATGCGGGCGCCGGCCAGGGTGCGGGCCTGGCGTTCGGCGAACCCGGGTGACGCGGCGACCTTGAAGGAGACGGCCTTCGCCGCGATGACGTGTTCCAGCGGGCCGCCCTGCATGCCGGGGAACACCGCCGAGTTGATCTTCTTGGCGAGGTCGGCGTCGTCGGTGAGGATGACCCCGCCGCGGGGACCGCCGAGGGTCTTGTGCGTGGTCGTGGTCACCACGTGGGCGTGCGGGACGGGACTCGGGTGCAGCCCCGCCGCCACCAGGCCCGCGAAGTGCGCCATGTCGACCATGAGCAGGGCACCGACCTCGTCGGCGATCCGGCGGAAGGCCGCGAAGTCCAGCTGCCTCGGGTACGCCGACCAGCCCGCGATGATCATCTTCGGGCGGTGTTCCTTGGCGAGGCGCTCCACCTCGTCCAGGTCCACGAGGTTGTCGGTCTCGGAGACGTGGTACGGCACGACATTGAGCATCTTGCCGCTGTAGTTGAGGCGCATGCCGTGGGTGAGGTGGCCGCCGTGCGCGAGGTCGAGGCCGAGGATCGTGTCGCCGGGCTGGAGCAGGGCGAAGAAGACGGCGGTGTTGGCCTGGGCGCCCGAGTGCGGCTGCACGTTGGCGAACCCGGCCCCGAAGAGGGACTTGACCCGCTCGATCGCCAGCCGCTCGGTGACGTCGACGTGTTCGCAGCCGCCGTAGTAGCGGCGGCCGGGGTAGCCCTCGGCGTACTTGTTGGTGGCCACCGAGCCTTGCGCCTCCATCACGGCGACGGGCGCGAAGTTCTCGGAGGCGATCATCTCCAGGGTGGACTGCTGCCGGTCCAGCTCGGCACGGAGCGCGGCATGAACCTCGGGGTCGAGCTCGGCCAGGGGCGTGTTCAACGCGTTCATGCGGGTTTCCCGATCCTTTCAAACGACCTTGGCGAGGGCGCGCCCCAAAGGGGCGCGGGGAACTGCGCGACCAGCCACGACGTACCCGCAGCCGAACAACGACGCCACCGCGATCCGTCACCCACGGAGCCGACTCATCGCCGGGTCGAACAACGGCTCCTCGGCCACCACCGCGTCCACACGCCGGTCGAAGTACCCGATCTGCACCCCGGTCCCGGGCACCGCCAGCTCCGTCGGCAGCCACGCGTACGCGATCCCCTTGCCGACCGTGTAGCCGTAGGCCGCGCTGGTCACGTAGCCGACGGCGCGGTCACCGTCGTACACCGGCTCCTTGCCCATCACGACGGCCCGCGGGTCCTCGATCGTGAGGCAGCTCAGCCGGCGCCGCACGTCCGCCCCGCGCCGCTCCAGCGCGGCCTTGCCGACGAAGTCGCCCTTGTCGGGCTTGACGGCGAAGCCGACGCCGGCCTCGTAGGGGTCGTGCTCGTAGGTCATGTCGGTGCCGAAGGAGCGGTAGCCCTTCTCCAGGCGGAGGCTGTTGAAGGCGCCGCGGCCGGCGATGATCCCGCCGAGCGGCTCGGCCGCCTGCCAGAGGGTGTCCCAGAGCTTCTGGCCCTGGTCGGCGGTGGTGTACAGCTCCCAGCCGAGTTCGCCGACGTACGACAGCCGCATCGCGGTGACCGGCACCGAGCCGATGTAGGCGCGCTTGGCGCGGAAGTACTTGAGGCCGTCGTTGGAGAAGTCCTCGTCGGTGAGCGGCTGGAGGACCTCGCGTGCAAGGGGGCCCCAGAGGCCGATGCAGCAGGTGCCGGGGGTGATGTCGCGGACCTGGACGGTGCCTCCCCCAGCTACCGCTGGGAGGTGCCCCCAGGCCGGGAGGTGGCGGGTGAACCAGTCGAGGTCGAGGTTGCCGTTGGCGCCGACCTGGAAGAGGTCGCGGGCGAGGCGGGCGACGGTGATGTCGCTGCGGATGCCGCCGTCGCGGTCGAGGAGCAGGGTGTAGGTCACCGAGCCGACGGACTTGGCGACCTTGCCGGTGACCAGGCCCTCCAGGAAGTCGGCGGCGCCGGGGCCGCTCACCTCCAGGCGCTTGAGGGCGGTCATGTCGTACATCGCGACGGTCTCGCGGGTGACCTGGGCCTCGGCGCCGACGATGGGTGACCAGTAGCGCGCGGCCCAGTCGTTGGGGGTGGGGATCGAACGGCCTTCGAGCAGGCCCGCGTTCGCCTCGTACCACTGGGGGCGCTCCCAGCCGTTCGCCTCCAGGAAGAACGCGCCGTGCTCCTGCTGGCGGGCGTGGAAGGGGCTGGTGCGGATCGGGCGCGGCTTCCCGGACGGCTGGAGGGGGTGGAGGATGTCGTAGACCTCGACGAAGTTCTGGCAGTCGCGGGCCAGGACGTACTCCGGGGCGAGCTGGTGCGGCTCGAAGCGGTTGACGTCGCACTCGTGGAGGTCGAAGGACGAGCAGTGGCCGTCGACCAGCCACTCGGCGACCGCGCGGCCGACGCCCGCGGAGTGGGTGACCCAGACGGCCTCGGCGACCCAGAAGCCCTTGACGTCCGGGGACTCGCCGAGCAGCGGGTAGCCGTCGGTGGTGAAGGAGAAGAGGCCGTTGATGCCCTCCTCGACCTTGGCCTCGCGGGTCGCGGGGAGGAGGGACTGGGTCTCGGTCCAGGCGTCCGCGAAGTCCTCCTCGGTGAACTTCAGGACGGAGGGCATCTGGTCGGCCTCGTCCACGGAGAGGATGTCGTCGGCGGAGACCGGCATGGGGCGGTGGCCGTAGTAGCCGATGCCGAGGGCGTCGAAGCGGTCGCGGTAGTAGAGGTCGGCGTCCTGGTGGCGCAGGATCGGGCGGACCGCCTCCTCGGTCTGGCCGGCCAGGGCGGGGACCGGGCCGGTCCAGGCGAGCTGGTGGGCGAGCGGGGTGAGCGGGAGGTTCATCCCGACCATACGGGCGATCTTGGGGCCCCAGATGCCGGCGCAGCACACGACGATGTCGGCGGGGATCTCGCCCTGGTCGGTCAGCACGGCGGTGACGGCGCCCTCGCTCTGCCGTACGTCCAGGACCTCGTGGCGGGCGAGGAAGCGGACGCCTCGCTCGGTGGCCCGGCGGATCTGGGCCTCGACGGCGAGGACGGCCTTGGCGAGGCCGTCGGTGGGGACCAGGAGGCCGCCGAGGACCCGGTCGCGGTTGACCAGCGGGTGCTGTGCCACGCACTCGTCGGGGGTCAGCAGGCGCGCCTCGATGCCCCAGGCGGTGATCCAGCCGTGCCGGCGGTGGAGTTCGGTGAGGCGCTCGGGGGTGGTGGCCACTTCGAGGCCGCCGACCTGGAGGAAGCAGGGCTTGCCGTCGACGTCGAGGGAGCAGAACTTCTCGACGGTGTAGCGGGCCAGCTCCGTCATGGTCTTCGAGGGGTTCGTCTGGAAGACCAGGCCGGGGGCGTGTGAAGAGGAGCCCCCCGTGGCCGGAAGGGGGCCCTGGTCGACCACGGTCACCTCGGTCCAGCCGCGCGCGGAGATCTCGTCCGCGAGGGCCGCTCCCACGACGCCCGCTCCGATGATGACCACTCGGGGTCCCGCCATCGCCCAACCTCCGAACTTGAGACCGGTGCAGTTGCTTTGTGCGCAACGTGATTCAGGCTGCGCAACTCAATGTGCCCGCCGGAAAGGAGGGGTGTCAAGAGGGTGGTGACCTAGCGGAACGGCCCGCAGGACGGCCCGCGGAACGGCCCCTGCCGTGGCCGGAAAGCGGCAACGCCCGGCGGGCGGCGCGCACAGCTGCGCACCGCCCGCCGGGCGTCCCGGAACGATTCCTCCCGCGGCCCTCGCTACTTGAGCCAGGCCTTGACCTTGTCGGGGTTGGCGTCGACCCACTTCTTCGCCGCCGCGTCGTCCGACAGCTTGTCCACCGCGATGTACTTGGCCACGGTGTTCTGGTCGTCGTTGGTCCAGTTGAAGTTCTTCACCAGGTCGTACGCCGGGCTGCCCGACTTGGCGAAGCTCGCGCTGACGATCTTGTCGAGGTCGTAGACGGGGTAGTCGCAGGCGACCTTCGCCGCGTCGGCGTCGCAACCCGTCGTGTACGCCGGCAGGGAGACCTTCTTCAGCGGCACCTCGGACAGGAACCACTGCGGCTCGTAGAAGTAGCCGATCAGCCACTGCTTGTTCTTCTCGGCCGTTCTGAAGGCCTGGATGAGCGCGGTCTCGCTGCCCGCGTACACCACCTTGAAGTCCAGCTTCAGGTTCTTCACCAGGGCGGCGTCGTTAGTGACGTACGACGGGTCGCCGTCGAGCAGCTGCCCCTTGCCGCCCGACTCGGACGTCTTGAAGTTGGACGCGTACTTGTCGAGGTTCTTCCAGTCGAGGATGTCGGGGTGCGCCTTGGCCAGCCACGGCGGCACGTACCAGCCGATGATGCCCTTGTTGCCGGTGGAGCCGGCCTCGACGGCCGTCTTCTGCCCGGTGATGTACTTCTTCTTCAGATCGTCGTGGCCCCAGTTCTCCAGGACGGCGTCGATCTCGCCGGTCCCGAAGCCCTGCCAGGCGATCTCCTCCTTCAGGTCCTTCTTGCTGACCGTACAGCCGAGGTCGTGCTGCGCGACGTACGCGACGACCGCCGCGTCCGCCTCGTAGCCCACCCAGGGGTTGACGGCCAGGTTGAAGGTGCCGCACTTGCCGCCCGAGGACGTCGAGCCGGCGGAACTGCTGTCGCCGACCTTCGCCCCGCCGCAGGCGGTGAGGGTGAGGCCGAGGACGGCCAGGCCGGCCGCGCCGGCTCGCCAGTGTTGTGCCATGGTGTCGAGCTCCTTATGCCCTGGTGCGTCGTGCCGCAGCCTGAGTGATCCGGTCGAACATGACTCCGAGCAGTACGATGGCGAGCCCTGCCGCCAGCCCCTTGCCGTACAGCTCGCCCTGCGAGAAACCGGCCACGACGTCGTAGCCGAGGGCGCCGGCCCCTACCAGGCCGCCCAACACAACCATCGACAGCACGTAGATCAGGCCCTGGTTGGTCGCGAGGGTCAGGGCGCCGCGTGCCATCGGCAGCTGGACTTTGGTGATGATCTGCCAGGTGTTGCACCCGGCGGAGGTGGCCGCCTCCACGGTGGACTCGGGCACGTTCCGCACCCCGTCCGCGATGATCTTGATCGCGACGGGTGCCGCGTAGACGACGCCCGCGATGATCGCCGTGAAGCGGGTGGCGCCGAAGAGCGCCAGGAACGGCACCAGATAGACGAACGGCGGCATGACCTGCGCGGCGTCCAGGGTGGGCCGGAGCAGCCCGTCCACCAGAGCGCTGCGGCCCATCCACACGCCGAAAACAACGCCGGCCAGCATCGTCAGGACGGTGGCCACGGCGGTCGAGGCGAGGGTGGTCATGCTGTCCGACCAGAGTCCGGTG
Organism: Streptomyces hyaluromycini; assembly: GCF_002217755.1. GTDB lineage: Bacteria > Actinomycetota > Actinomycetes > Streptomycetales > Streptomycetaceae > Streptomyces > Streptomyces hyaluromycini. The sequence goes on from NZ_BCFL01000020.1 coordinate 396,925, forward strand.
CCGACAAGGAGCCCGACGCACACGGCCGCCGTGACCCCGGCCCGCCAGCCGCCGAGGACCGCGCCGAGCGCGACCAGGACGGCGCCGACCAGCCACCACGGGGAGTCGGTGAGCAGGGTCTGGAAGGGGTTGAGCAGGCCGTTGGTGAGGGCGTCCCGCAGGGCGTTGGTGAGGCCGAAGAGATGGTCCTGCATCCAGGTGGTCGCGGTGTCGGCCCCGCTCGCGAGGTGGCTGCCGACGGTGCCGTCACCGGGGAACTCGGCCGCCCAGACGTAGGTGTGGGAGAGGTAGACCAGGACGGCGGCGGCGACCCCGCCCGCCCCGAGCAGCGGGCGGCGCCACTTCAGGAACCACCCGTCCGTGCGGCGGGCCTCGGTGCGCGCGGCGGCCGCCGTGGTGACCCGGTCGAGCACGATCGCCATCACGACGATGGCGAGGCCGGCGTTGAAGGCGGTGCCGACGTCGAGGGACGTGAGGGCCTGCATGACGGTCTTGCCGAGGCCGGGCGCGTCGATCAGGGCGGCGATGGTGACCATGGCCAGGGCGGCCATGATGGTCTGGTTGACGCCCATGACGACCGTGCGCTTCGACATCGGCAGCAGCACCTTCACCAGTTGCTGCATGCGGGTGGCGCCGAGCGAGTCGGCCGCCTCGACGGTGGTCTCGGGCACCGAGCGGATGGCGTGCGCGGTGATGCGGATGGCGGGCGGGGCCGCGTAGATGACCGTGGTGATCACGGCGGAGGCTCCGCCGATGAGGAAGATCAGGGTCAGCGGGGCGAGGTAGACGAAGGTCGGCATCGTCTGCATGAAGTCCAGGAAGGGCGTCATGATCCGGTTGACCCGGTCGGAGAGCCCCGCCCACACGCCGAGCGGGATGCCGATGAGCAGGGCCACCAGGACCGCCGACAGGGTCAGCGCCAGGGTGTCCATGCTCTCCTGCCACAGGCCCTGCAGCCCGAAGAAGGTGAAGCCGGCGACGGCCAGCAGGGCGACCCGCCAGTTGCCGACGGCCCAGGAGACGTAGCCGGTGACTCCGACGACGCCGAGCCAGCCGATCTGCGGAACCGGACGGCCGTCGGCCGGCTGGGAGATCAGCGACTGGACGAAGGTCACCAGGTTGTCGATGACCAGCCGGATCTCGTTGAAGAAGTACAGGAAGAGCGGGTTGGAGTTGCGGTTGGCGCCGATGCTGTCGTTGACGTCGTTCAGCCAGCGGTGCAGAGCGGTGAGGTCGGCGGCGGCCAGGGTCAGGGTCTGCCGGCCGCGCAGCGCGGCGAAGAGCACCAGCCAGACGACCAGGATCGCCGCCACCACCATCGGGCGGCTGACCTTCCTGCGTATCGTCGCGACCGGCACGGTCGCGTCGGCGACGGCTGCCATCACGCGCCGCCTTCCTGCCCGGCGACCACGGAGAGGATCTCCTCGTCGCCGACGATGCCCAGCAGCTTGCCGTTCTCGACGACCTTGACCGGCTTCTCGGCGGCGAGCACCGCCCGGGTCGCCTCGCGTACGACGACGTCCGGGCCCAGCTCCGGTCCGTCCAGGGCGTCGTCGGGCTCGGCGGGCCGCATGATCCAGCGCAGGGTGAGGACGTCGCCGCGCGGCACGTCCTTGACGAAGTCCCGTACGTAGTCGTCCGCCGGGGCGCCCACCAGTTCGTCACCGGTGCCGCACTGGACCATCTTGCCGTCCCGCATGATCAGGATGCGGTCGCCGAGCTTGAGGGCCTCGGAGAGGTCGTGGGTGATGAAGACCATGGTCTTGCCGACCTCGTGGTGCAGGCGGATGACCTCGCTCTGCATGTCGCGGCGGATCAGCGGGTCCAGCGCGGAGAACGGTTCGTCGAAGAAAAGGACGTCGGGGTCTCCGGCGAGGGCGCGGGCGAGGCCGACGCGCTGCTGCATACCGCCGGAGAGCTGGTCGGGGTAGGAGTTCTCGTAGCCGGCGAGGCCCACCAGTTCGACGGTCTCCATCGCGCGTTTCATGCGTTCGGCCTTGCTCATGCCCCGGATCTCCAGGCCGAACGCCACGTTGTCGACGACCTTGCGGTGCGGCAGCAGACCGAAGTGCTGGAAGACCATGGAGAACTTGCTGCGCCGCAGTTCCCGCAGCCGCCGGGCGTCGGCGTCCCGGATGTCCTCGCCCTCGAAGACGATCTCGCCGGCGGTGGGTTCGATCAGCCGGGTCAGACATCGCACCAGGGTGGACTTGCCGGACCCGGACAGGCCCATGACGACGAAGACCTCGCCGGGCGACACCTCGAAGTTGACGTCCCGGACGGCGGCGGTGCAGCCGGTGCGGTCCATCAGCTCGCGGCGGGTGAGCCCGCACAGCTCCTCGGAGCCCGGCACCTCGTCGGCCTTCGGCCCGAACACCTTCCACAGCCGGCGCACGGAGATGACCGGGGTGCCGTCCCGGGGGTCCTCGGACGTGTCGCGCGGCCGCGACACCTCGGTCTGGGCTGGGGTCATGGTGGGGACCTCTCTTCGGCGTCAGCCGCGGAACCAGTGCTGCGGCCGGGGTTGGATGTTCTGCCAGACGTGCTTGGGCTCTCGGTACTCGTCCAGGCCGGTCGGTCCCAGCTCGCGGCCCACGCCCGAGTGCCCGAAGCCACCCCATTCCGCCTGCGGCACATAGGGGTGGTAGTCGTTGATCCACACGGTGCCGTGGCGCAGCCTGCGGGCGACCCGCTGGGCCTTGCCCGCGTCCTGCGTCCAGACGGCCCCGGCGAGGCCGTACTCCGTGTCGTTGGCGATGCGGACGGCGTCGTCCTCGTCCCGGAAGCGCTCGACGGTGAGCACGGGTCCGAAGGACTCCTCGTGCACCACGCGCATGTCCTGCCGGCACTCGTCGAGGACGGTGGGCGGGTAGTAGAAGCCGTTCGCCAGCGCGGGGTCGTCGGGGCGGGTGCCGCCGCAGCGCAGTACGGCGCCCTCGGCGATCCCCGCCTCGACGTACGCCTCGACCTTCTCGCGGTGCTGTGCGGAGATCAGTGCCCCGGTGTCGGCGTCGGGGTCGAAGGGGCCGCCGAGGCGGATGAGCCGGGCGCGGTGGACGACCTCGTCGACGAAGGCGTCGTGGATCGAGTCCTCGACGATCAGCCGGGCGCCGGCCGAGCAGACCTGCCCGGAGTGCAGGAAGACGGCGGTGAGCGCGAAGTCGACCGCGGTGTCGAAGTCCGCGTCGGCGAAGACCACGTTGGGGTTCTTGCCGCCCAGCTCCAGCGCGACCTTCTTCACGGTCGCCGCGGCGGTGGCCATGATCCGCTTGCCGGTCTCCAGGCCGCCGGTGAAGGACACCATGTCGACGGCGGGGTCCTCGGAGAGCGCGGCACCGGCCTCGGGTCCGGCGCCGAGGACGAGGTTGCCGGCACCCGGCGGGAGTCCGGCCTCCTCCAGCGCCTTCAGCAGCAGGATCGAGGTGGAGGGGGTGAGCTCGCTGGGCTTCAGGACGAACGTGTTGCCCGCGACCAGGGCGGGCGCGACCTTCCAGCTGGCCTGCAGCAGCGGGTAGTTCCACGGGGTGATCAGGCCGCACACGCCGACCGGCTCGTAGACGACACGGCTGACGGCGTCCTCACGTCCGGTGTCGATCACCCGGCCGGCGTCGGTGCCGGCGATGCCGCCGTAGTGGCGGAGGCAGGAGACGACGTCGGCGATGTCGTACTCGCTCTCCACCAGGCGCTTGCCGGTGTCCAGGGACTCGGCCCGGGCGAACTCCTTGGCGTCGCGCTCGATGATGTCGGCGGTGCGCAGCAGCAGCGCGCCGCGCTCACGCTCGGGGGTGTGCGGCCAGGGGCCCTCGTCGAACGCGCGCCGGGCCGCGCCGATCGCCGCCTCGGTGTCGGGGCGGGTCGCCTCCGATACCGTCGCGACGAGTGTGCCGTCCGCCGGACAGCGGATCTCGCGGTGGCCGCCGGCCACCGCGGCGCGCCATTTCCCATCCACATACAGATCTGCCACGGCCGCGCCCTTCGAGCCCGAATTCGTTGCGCATTGTGCATTGGATTGCTTTTGGTGGAACACCCTGACCGAATGTACTGACAGCCGTCAAGGGCTCCGCGTATCCCGATTCGGCCGCGAAAGCGGCGCCCCCTCGGGCGGGTCAGCCGCCCAGCCGGTCCAGCAGCGCACGGCGCCACCGCTCCGTCTCGGCAACCTGGTTGAAGGTGAACAGATGGAGGCCCGCCACGCCCGCCGAAGGCGCGGTGAACGCCTCTGCGCCGCGGGCGAGCAGCCGCTCCGGGTCGTATCCGCCGGGTGTGGCGAAGCGCAGGAACCAGGAGGCGTGCCTGGTGAGGAAGCGGGTCGACTCCCCCACTCCGATCTTCGTCGCCATGGACAGCAGCTTGGCCCGCTGGACGGGCCCGGCGACACCTATGTATACGGGCAGGGTGACGTCACGGCGCCGGATGCGGGTGAGCCAGTCGCCGAGCACGCGTGTGTCGAAGCAGAGGTTGCTGACGATGTAGGTGGCGTGCGCCCGCTTGTCCCACATCGCCTGGATGGTGAGGTCGTCGTGGATGAGGGGATGACTCTCCGGGTAGCCGGTGATCCCTGTCTCCGCGAAGGGTCTGCCCAGTTCGGTCAGCCGGCGCAGCACCGGCAGCGCTCCCTCGTAGGTCCCGGCGGGCGGATCGGCGTCGCCCGCCGGGACGAAGAGGTCGTCGACGCCCGTCGCGCGCAGCCGCTCCGTGACGTCCTTCAGGTGGGTGTCGTCGCGGAGCAGGCGTGCGGGCACGTGCGGGACGACGCGGTAGCCGTGCGCCGTGAGCCGCTCGGTGAGGGCGAGGGTCGGTTCCAGGCCCTTGACCGGCGACGCCGTGACCGTGACCACGACGTCGCGGGGCACATGGGCGAGGACCTTCTCCTCGGTCGCCCGCGCCGGCAGCACCTCGTAGCGGACGCGGGCGAGCAGCGCCCGCAGCGCCTCTGCGGCCATGGTCTACCCGGCCTGCTTCTGGGCGTCGCGGTGCCGGTAGTACACGGCCTCCGACGGCGGCAGCGGCTCTTTCCCGAGGATGAGGTCGGCCGCCTTCTCGGCGATCATCATCACCGGGGCATAGATGTTGCCGTTGGTGACGTACGGCATCACCGAGGCGTCCACCACCCGCAGGCCCTCCACGCCGTGCACCCGCATGCTCGTCGGGTCGACGACGGACATCTCGTCCGTGCCCATCTTGCAGGTGCAGGACGGGTGGAGGGCGGTCTCGCCGTCCTTGGCCACCCAGGCGAGGATCTCCTCGTCCGTCGCCACGGACGGGCCGGGTGAGATCTCCCCGTCGTTGTAGGGGGCGAGCCCGGGCTGGTTGAGGAGGTTGCGGGCGACTCTGATCGCCTCGACCCACTCGCGCCGGTCCTGCTCGGTGGAGAGGTAGTTGAAGCGCAGGGCCGGGTGTTCGCGGGGGTCCTTGCTCCTGATCTTCACCGAGCCCAGGGCGTCGGAGTACATGGGGCCGACGTGGACCTGGTAGCCGTGGCCGCCGGCGGGTACCGAGCCGTCGTAGCGGACCGCGATGGGCAGGAAGTGGAACATCAGGTTGGGGTAGTCGACGTCGTCGTTGCTGCGGGCGAAGCCGCCGGCCTCGAAGTGGTTGGTCGCCGCCGGGCCCTTGCGGAAGAGCCACTGCAGGCCGATGAAGGGGGCCCGCCACTTCGCCAGGTACGGCTGCATGGAGACGGGCTGCTTGCAGGCGTACTGGATGTACACCTCCAGGTGGTCCTGGAGGTTCTCGCCGACGCCCGGCAGGTCGTGGACGACGTCGATGCCGAGGGCGGCCAGCTCCTCGGCGTTGCCGACGCCGGAGAGCTGGAGCAGCTGCGGGGAGTTGATCGCGCCGCCGCAGAGGATGACCTCCTTGGCGCGGACCTCCTGGAGGGCGCCCTTGCCGCGCCGGTACTCGACGCCGACGGCCTTCTTGCCCTCGAAGAGGACGCGGGTGACGAGGGCGCGGGTCTTCACGGTGAGGTTGGGGCGCTTCCGGGCGGGCTTGAGGTACGCCTTGGACGCCGACAGGCGCCGGCCGCGGTGGACGTTGCGGTCGAACTTGGCGAAGCCCTCCTGCCGGTAGCCGTTGACGTCGTCGGTGGGCGCGTAGCCCGCCTCCTCGGTGGCCTGGAGGAAGGCGGAGAAGAGCGGGTTGGCGGCCGGGCCGCGCTCCAGTACGAGGGGGCCGTCGTGGCCGCGGAACTCGTCGTCCGGGTCGGCGGCCAGGCAGTTCTCCATCCGGCGGAAGTACGGCAGGCAGTGCGCGTAGTCCCAGGTGGCCATGCCCGGATCGGCGGCCCAGCGCTCGTAGTCGAGGGGGTTGCCGCGCTGGAAGATCATGCCGTTGATGCTGCTGGAGCCGCCGAGCACCTTGCCGCGGGCGTGGTAGATGCGGCGGCCGCCCATGTGGGGCTCGGGCTCGGACTCGTACTTCCAGTCGTAGAAGCGGCTGCCTATGGGGTAGGTCAGCGCCGCCGGCATGTGGATGAACACGTCCCAGGGATAGTCGGGGCGGCCTGCCTCCAGGACGAGCACCCGGTTGCCGGGGTCGGCCGAGAGCCGGTTCGCCAGTGCGCTGCCGGCCGAGCCGCCGCCGACGATGACGAAGTCGTACTGCAAGGGAGCCATGGTGCCTCGTCTCGCTCGCGCCGTCGATTGCGCGGAATGCTAGTACGGGTATCGCTATACGCACTAGGTTGCGAACCACGCAACTTGTAAGATCTTTGTTCACATCGCGTTACTTGGAGGGTGTTGTTTACTGCGCGTATAGTTTCGCTATGAGCAACTTCAGTCCGGATACCGAAACGAACGGCTCATCTTCTGGTGGCGTGCAGTCCGTCGACCGCGCCATCAGCGTCCTGGAGATCCTGGCCCAGCGCGGCGAGGCGGGGGTGAGCGAGGTGGCCGCCGAGATCGATGTTCACAAGTCGACCGCGTTCCGGCTGCTCGGCGCCCTGGAGGCGCGCGGTCTCGTGGAGCAGTCGGGCGAGCGGGGCAAGTACTCGCTCGGCTTCGGCATCGTACGCCTGGCCGGGGCCGTTACGGGACGCATCGACGTCACCCAGCAGGGCCGGGCGGTGTGCGAGCGGCTGGCCGACGAGATCGGCGAGACGGTCAACATCGCGGTGATGCAGGAGCACTACGCGATCAACCTCTACCAGGTGCGCGGCACCGCCGCGGTCACCGCGCACAACTGGGTCGGCCAGCTGACCCCGCTGCACGCCACCTCCAGCGGCAAGATCATGCTGGCCCACGTGCCCGCCCAGGAGCGCGCCGCGCTGATCGCGGAGGGCGGCCTGAAGAAGCTGACCCCGCACACCATCTCCGCGAAGGCGAAGCTGGAGAAGAACCTCGCCGAGGCCCGGGAGCGCGGTTACGCCTGGACGCTGGAGGAGCTGGAGATCGGGCTGCACGCCATGGCCGCGCCGATCCGGGACCGGGACGGCGTGGTCATCGCCGCGATCAGCGCCTCCGGGCCCTCCTACCGGTTCACCGAGGAGCGCATGCACGAGCTGGCCCCGGTGCTGGTCAAGGGCGCGGAGGAGATCAGCCACCGCATGGGGTACCTGGGCTGAGCGCTGTCCAGGACGACCGCCGCTGAGCGCTCCGCGGGAGGTGCCGTGATGCGCTGTCGATCGTCTGCGGCGCCGTCGTGGCTGGTCGCGCCCACGCGGCGGAGCCGCAGATTGATACAGCCCCGCGCCCCTTCAGGGCGCGGCCGAACCGCACCGGACTTCACCGAAGCCGCACCGCGGGCGGTCACTCCGGCTGCCGGGTCCCGAGCCGCTCGTGGACCCAGTCGTGGAAGGCGCCGATGTGGTGCTCGCTGGGCACCAGCACGCCGCCCTTGGCGTACAGCCGTGAGCTCATGCCGGGCTGCGTGCGCTCGCAGGCCTCGAAGTCCTGGCGGTTGACCCGGTCGAAGAGCTCCACGGACCGGCTGACGTCCTTGCCGCTCTCCACGACGTGCGGGAGGTAGAGCCAGTCGCACTCGACGATCGTGCGGTCGACGGCCACCGGGTACATCCGGTGGAATATCACATGGTCCGGCACCAGGTTGATGAACACCTGCGGCTTGACGGTGATCGCGTAGTACCGCCGGTCCTGGTCCGCCGAGACCCCGGGAATCCGGTCGAGCCCCTCGGAGCCGTCGACGGTGAAGCCCTGGACGTCCGCGCCGAACTCGGCGCCGTGGCCCACGTAGTACTGCGCCGCGTAGCCGTCGGCGAACTCGGGCAGCACCTCGGTGAGTTCGGGGTGGATGGTGGCGCAGTGGTAGCACTCCATGAAGTTCTCGATGATGAGCTTCCAGTTCGCCTTGACGTCGTAGACGATCCGCCTGCCGACGGTGAGGTCCTCGACGCCGTAGCGCTCGATCGACTCGACGTCGCCCAGCCGCTCGACCGCCGCCCCGATCACGTCCTCCTCGAAGGACGGCGGGTTCTCCGCGAGGCACACCCACACGTAGCCGAGCCATTCCCGGACGGCCACGTTCACCAGGCCGTACTCGGTGCGGCCGACGTCGGGCATCTTGGTGAGGTTGGGCGCGGCGACCAGCTTGCCGTCGAGGCCGTAGGTCCAGGCGTGGTACGGGCACTGGAAGGCGCGTGCGACCTCGCCGGTCTCCTCGGTGCAGAGCTTGGCGCCGCGGTGCCGGCAGACGTTGAAGTAGGCGCGGATCGAACCGTCCCGGGCCCGGGTGACGAGGATGCTCTCGCGGCCCACGTCGACGGTGCGGAACGCGCCGGGCTTCGGCAGGTCCGCGGCGCGGGCCACGCAGAACCACATCGTCTCGAAGATGCGCTCCTGCTCCTGGGCGAAGATCCCGGGATCGGTGTAGGCGGAGCCGGGGAGAGTGGCGATCAGGCTGTCCGGCAGGCTGGTCGAGGTCACGGTGCACTCCTCGGAGAACGTCGTGGATCGGTGGGGTGGTGCGTGCGCCGGGTCAGGACGCGGCGGTGCCGAACTGCTTGCGGGCGCGGGTGAACAGCCGCGGCTGGTTCATCCCGAGCACGGCGACCTGCCGGCCCTCCCGCCGGTACACGGCGAGAAAACTGCGGTCGTCGGTCGAGCCCTCCTCGACCGTCACACTGTCGGCCCCGGCGGCATGGCCGACGAACTGGATCTTCACGCCGTACTGGTCGGACCAGAAGTACGGCGGCCGGGGCGCCCCCGGTTCCCGCGCGCCGTGCGCGAGCAGCGTGGCGACGGCGGTGTCCGGCCGTTCCAGCGCGCCGGTCCAGTGCTCGACCCTGCGGTGGCCGCCGGTGTGCGGGTCGTACCAGTTGGCGCAGTCGCCGACGGCCACCACCCCGGCCACGCTGGTGCGCCCGTCGGCGCCGCACTTCACGCCATTGTCGAGTACGACGCCGGAGCCCTCCAGCCACTCGACGCAGGGGCGCGCCCCCACGCCGACGACGACGGTGTCGGCGGGCACGCTGCGGCCGTCCTCCAGCAGCACGGCCTCCACCTGCCGCTCGCCGCTCAGCCCCTTGACGCCCACCCCGCACAGCAGCCGTACCCCGTGGTCGGCGTGGAGTGCGGAGACGACGGCGCCCATGGCCTCGCCGAGCGGTCCGGCCAGCGGGGTCGGGGCCGCCTCGATCACGGTGACGTCGAGGCCGAGGGCGTACGCGGTGGAGGCGACCTCGGCGCCGACGAACCCGCCGCCGATCACCACGAGGCGGCCGCCCCTTGCGAGGTCCTCCCGCAGCGCGCGGGCGTCGTCGAGGGTGCGCAGCGTGTGGACCCCGGCGAGGCCCTCGGCACCGGGCAGGGTGCGGGCGGCGGCGCCGGTCGCGATGACCACGCCGTCGGCGCGGACCTCGCGGCCGTCGGCCAGCCGGACGGCCCGCACGGTGCGGTCGAGCCCGGTGGCGCGGGTCCCGAGCAGCCATTCGGCGTGCAGTTCCTCGTCGTCGCGCTCCAGCGCCAGGTCGGCCTCGCCGAGGGTGCCGGCCAGGAACTCCTTGGACAACGGCGGCCTGTCGTAGGGGCGGTGGGGCTCGTCGCCGACGACGACCAGCCGGCCGTCGTACCCGCGCCGCCGCAGCGAGCGCGCGGCCGACAGCCCGGCCAGCGAGGCGCCCACCACGGCCACGGTCCTCACGCCGCGCCCCCGGCCAGGCGGGCGCTGACGCACGGCGGCAGGTTGGGGGTCTCGGCGGACAGCCGGACGTAGATGGTGCCGTCCTCCACGACGACCTCGTGGGTGCGGACCGGGCGCTTGGCCGGGGGTGCGTCCACGGCGCCGGTGCGCAGGTCGAACTTGGAGGCGTGCAGGGGGCATTCCACCTCGCAGCCCTCCAGCCAGCCGTCGGCGAGCGAGGCGTCCTGGTGGGTGCAGGTGTCGTCGATGGCGAAGAGCTCGCCGTCATCGGTGTGGAACACCGAGACGGGCGGTTCGATGTCGAGCCGGTGGGCCTCGCCTCGCGGCAGATCCGCGAGACGGCACGCGGGAATCATCATGACACCTCGGTGCGTATAGCGAAACGGATTGCGATGAGCGCAACGCAAGTCTGCGGGCCGCCGCGAAGCGTTGTCAAGGAGTTCACGCGCCGGTTTACCCGGGCCGCGAGGGCGGCCTGCCGGGCACGCCGAAGCACCCTCGAAAGCGTGCGTGAGCAGGGCGAACAGGCCCCGCGTGAAGTGCGGCCACGGCCCTGCCCCGGTGCCGTCACCGGGGCAGGGCCGCTTCGCCGTCAGTGCGGTCAGAGACCGCGGCCGTCCGTCACAGGAGCACCACCGAGCGCAGGACGTCACCGTGGTGCATGCGCTCGAAGGCCTTCTCGACCTCGTCCAGGGCGATCGTCTCGGTGACGAAGGCGTCCAGGTCGAGGCGGCCCTGCAGGTACAGGTCGATGAGCATCGGGAAGTCACGGGAGGGCAGACAGTCCCCGTACCAGGACGACTTGAGCGCCCCGCCGCGGCCGAAGACGTCCAGCAGCGGCAGTTCGAGCTTCATCTCGGGGGTGGGCACACCGACCAGGACGACCGTGCCGGCCAGGTCACGGGCATAGAAGGCCTGCCGGTACGTCTCCGGGCGGCCCACCGCCTCGATGACGACGTCGGCGCCGAAGCCGCCGGTCAGGTCGCGCACCGCGTCGACGACGTCGGACTCCTTGGAGTTGACCGTGTGGGTGGCGCCGAGCCTGCGTGCCGTGTCCAGCTTGCGGTCGTCGATGTCCACCGCGATGATCCGCGCCGCGCCGGCCAGCTTCGAGCCGAGGACGGCTGCCGCGCCGACGCCTCCGCAGCCGATCACGGCGACACTGTCGCCGCGGCCGACGCTGCCGGTGTTGAGGGCGGCGCCGATGCCCGCCATCACGCCGCAGCCCAGCAGTCCGGCGGCCGCCGCCGACGCACGCCGGTCGACCTTGGTGCACTGCCCGGCCGCCACCAGCGTCTTCTCGGCGAAGGCGCCGATCCCGAGGGCGGGCGAGAGCTCCGTCCCGTCGGTGAGGGTCATCCGCTGCCCGGCGTTGTGGGTGGCGAAGCAGTACCACGGCCGGCCGCGCAGACAGGCCCGGCACTGGCCGCACACGGCACGCCAGTTGAGGATCACGAAGTCACCGGGTGCCACGTCGGTGACCCCGTCGCCGACCGCCTCGACGACCCCCGCCGCCTCGTGCCCCAGCAGGAACGGGAAGTCGTCGCTGATCCCGCCCTCGCGGTAGTGCAGATCGGTGTGGCAGACCCCGCAGGCCTCGATCCTGACCACCGCCTCGCCCGGACCGGGGTCGGGCACCACGATGGTCTCCAGGCTGACAGGGGCGCCCTTGCTCCGCGCGACGACGGCACGGACCTGCTGAGACATGGCCACTCCTCGACTGACAGAGGCGGCGAGATGTTGCCCAATGCGGCACACATCTCGTGTTCCGCAACACAGCATCGCGGAGCCCGAAGCGGCGGTCAAGGATCCGGACGACGGGCCGACGACCCCCGGCCGGCGCTGTCCGACCGTCCGGCGTTCGGGCGAGCCGGGGGCGGGCATCGCATGCGCAGGTATCATCTATTGCGCAATCACCACAAACCACCACATCCCGAGTCCGGCACGGATGTGCCCGAGGTGAGGATGCGCGACATCACCTTCGACGACCGCGGCGAGCTCCCGGAGCCCGGGGGCGAGGCGGAGGTCCTGATCGACGCACAGGGCCGGGTCGTGGCCTGGGGCCCGGGCGCCGAGGAGCTGCTCGGCCGGCCGGCGCGGGAGGTGCTCGGCCGGCCCGCGGACGAGCTGCTCCACGACCCGGCCGACGCCGCGCACGTGGTCCGGCGCTGGGCGGAGGGTGTCCGCCGGGGACCGCTGGTGCTGCGGCGGCGTGACGGGGAACCGGTCGACGTCCAGGTCTGGGCGCGCCTCCTCACCTCCGCGGACGGCGAGCACCAGTGGCTCGTACAGGGGGCAGGCGCCGAGTCGTACCGTACGTACGAATTCGGTCGTGCCCTGCTGCAGGGGCTGTTCACCGACATCCCCTTCCACATCGACCTCTTCGACACCCGGATGCGGTTCGTCGCCCAGAACCTCGCGCAGCGGCGCGCCGGGGTGTTCCGGGAGACCGCGTACACCGGGCACACCATGCGTGAGATGGCCCCGCCCGGTCTGCTGGACTTCGACGCCCTGGAGGAGCGGCAGCGGCGGGTGCTGGAGACCGGCGAGGCGCTCCTCGACACCGAGGTCGTCGGCCATCCCGTACCCGGTTCGCCCGACGACTACGTGTGGTCGGAGTCCATCCTGCCGCTCAGGGACCCCTCCGGGACGGTGATCGCGCTGGCCCATGTGATCTCCGACGTGACCCAGCGGGTCCGCTCGCGTGAGCGGCTGGTCCTGGCCAACGAGGCCGGCACCCGGATCGGGACCACCTTGGATCTCTGGCAGACGGCCCGGGAGCTGGCCGAGGTCTCGGTGCCGTGGTTCGCCGACGCCTGCCATGTCGACCTGCTGGACTCCGTCTTCTCCGACCGGGAGCCCGCCGACGACGCACGGCCGCGCCACCCGGTGCTCCGCCGGGCCGCCCGCGGCGGAGCCGTCGACGACACGGACACCGACGCGGCCCCGGCGGTGCGGGTGGGCGAGCTCGACACGGCGGCGACGGCGCCCGGCTCGCCGTTCCTGAGCGCCCTGGCGAAGGGTGAGTCCGTCCTCCTCGCGGACGAGCAGTTGCGCCCCGGCCCCGGCAGCGCGGGCCCCCGCCTGCCACCGGGCGCCGGCCCCGGAGTCCACTCCTGGCTGCTCGTCCCCATGCTCGCCCGCGGTGTCGCCCTCGGCACCGCCGTCTTCATGCGCTCCCGCAGCCCCCGCCGGTTCGAACCCGAGGACGTGCTGCTCGCCGAGCAGATCGTGACCCGCACCGCGGTGTGCGTCGACAACGCGAGCCGCTACCACCGGGAGCGGACGACGGCCCGTACCCTCCGGCGCAGCCTGCTCCCCCAGCGGCTGCCGACGCCGTCGGCGGTACGGACGGCGACCCGCTATCTGCCGGCCAGCGAGCACACCGGCCTGGGCGGGGACTGGTTCGACGTGATCCCGCTGTCCGGGGCACGGGTGGCGCTCGTGGTGGGCGATGTGGTCGGGCACGGCCTGCAGTCGGCGGTGGCCATGGGCCGGCTGCGCGGTGCCGTACGCACCCTCGCGGATCTCGACCTGTCCCCGGTGGAGCTCCTCGCCCACCTGGACGAACAGATGAACCGGTTCCTCGACGAGCGCGGCGACGAGGTGTCCCTGGTGACGGGAGCGACCTGCCTGTACGCGGTGTACGACCCGGTGTCGCGGCTGTGCCAGCTGTCGCGCGCCGGTCATCCGCCGCCGGCGGTCGTCTCGGTCGACGGCGCCGTCGACTTCGTGGACCTGCCCGGCGGCCCGCCCCTGGGCCTCGGCGGTGTCGTGTTCGAGGAGCGCGAGATCGCCCTGGCCGACGGGGATCTCCTGGTCCTCTACACCGACGGGCTGCTGGAGTCCCGTGCCCAGGACTTCGGCACCGGGCTGCGCCGGATGCGTACCACCCTCTCCCGCACGCCCGCGTCGGCCGCACCGCAGGAGGTGTGCGACACGCTGGTCCGTGAACTGCTGCCGCCGGGCCACCAGGACGACGTGGCCGTCCTGGTGGCCCGGATGAACGGTCTGGCCCCGGACTCCCATGTCACCTGGGAGATCGAGGCGCAGGAGCGGATGGTCGGCCGGGCGCGGGAACTGACGGCGTGCCAGCTGGCGCGGTGGGGGCTGGCGGAGGAGTCGTTCACCACCGAGCTGATCGTCAGCGAGCTGGTGACGAACGCGCTGCGGTACGGCGGTGCGCCGATCACACTGCGCCTGATCCGGGACCGGAGCCTGATCTGCGAGGTGTCGGACGGCAGCAGCACCTCGCCCCATGTGCGGCGCGCCCAGGACACGGACGAGGGCGGTCGCGGTCTCTATCTCATCACCCAGCTCACGCAGAACTGGGGGACGCGGTACGGAGAGCGGGGCAAGACCATCTGGGCCGAGCAGTCACTTCCCGGCTGACTCGCCCGCCGCCGCGGACGGCCGGCCGTCGTCCGGGCCGTCCACCACGACCAGGAAGGCGTCCGTGCCGAGGTCCATCACCACGGTCGCCCGCCCGCCCTCGGCCCGGCACTTCGCCGCGTACTCCTCCGCCGGCCACGAGCCCCGGGGAGCCCCGGCGGGAAATCGCTCCAGCACCCTCGCGTCCATGGCGACCCTGCACCTCCCGCATCGTTCCGCCTCTTCGTGCGGCTGCCCCGGATCGACGCGGACATGCCGGAAACGCCGGAAGGACACCGGCAGCCGGTTCGCCGCCGGGGCCTGGGGAAGTGGGAGCGTGGGGCCTTCGCAGCCTGCCGCCGTACCGCCCCGGAGCCACCCCGTGAACGTCTCGGTCGTCCTGTTCACCGCCGACCTGCGCCTGCACGACCATCCGCCGCTGCGGGCCGCCGTGGACGGCTCGGGCGAGGTCGTGCCGCTGTTCGTGCGGGACCGTGCGGTGGACCGGGCCGGCTTCGCCGTGCCCAACCGGCTGGCGTTCCTCGCCGACTGCCTGCGCGAGCTGGACGCGGGGCTGCGCGAGCGCGGCGGCCGGCTGGTGGTCCGTTCGGGTGGCCTCGTCGAGGAGGTGTGCAAAGCGGCGGCCGAGGCGGACGCCGGTGCTGTGCACCTGGCCGCCGACGTGAGCGGGCATGCGCAGCGCCGGGAGGAGCGGCTGCGCCGTGCGCTGGCGGCGGCCGGCCGGCGGCTGCACGTGCACGACGCGGTGACCGCGGCGGTCCCGGCCGGCGCGGTGACCCCGGCCGGCTCCGACCACTACGCGGTGTTCACGCCGTACTTCCGGCAGTGGTCGCGGCAGCCGCTGCGGCACGCGGTGGCCGCGCCACGCCGGGTCCGGGTGCCGGACGGGGTCGGTTCCGGGCCGCTGCCGGGCCGTGACGGGCTGTCCGGCGTGTCGGCGGGCCTGGCCGCCGGTGGCGAGACGGAGGGCCGCAGGCGGCTCACGGCTTGGCTGCGCGCGGGCATCGGGTCGTACGAGGACCGCCACGACGACCTGGCCGGCGACGCGACGTCCCGGCTCTCCCCGCACCTCCACTTCGGGACGCTCTCCCCCGTCGAGCTGGTCCACCGGTCGCGCAAGGCGGGCGGCCCGGGTGCCGAGGCGTTCGTGCGGCAGCTGGCGTGGCGGGACTTCCACCGGCAGGTGCTGGCCGCGCGGCCGTCGGCGGCCACGGCCGACTACCGCACGAAACAGGACCGTTGGCGCACCGGACCCGCCGCCGACGAGGATGCCGGGGCGTGGCGTGCGGGGCGTACCGGCTACCCGATCGTCGACGCGGCGATGCGCCAACTGCGCCACGAGGGCTGGATGCACAACCGGGGCCGGCTGCTGACGGCGAGTTTCCTGGCCAAGACGCTGTACGTCGACTGGCGGGTGGGCGCCCGGCACTTCCTGGAACTGCTGGTCGACGGGGACGTGGCGAACAACCAGCTCAACTGGCAGTGGGTGGCCGGCACCGGCACGGACACCCGCCCCAACCGGGTTCTCAATCCGGTGGCCCAGGCGAGGCGTTACGACCCCGACGGCGCGTACGTCCGGCGCTGGGTGCCGGAGCTGGCGGGGCTGCCGGGGGCGAAGGTGCACGAGCCGTGGAAGCTGGACGGCCCGGAGCGGGCCGCGCTCGACTACCCGGAGCCGATCGTCGACCTGGCGGACGGCCTCGCCCGGTTCCGGCGGGCCAGGGAGCGCGACTGAACTACACATAAAGAAGAAATAAGAGCAGAATGTCGTCTAGCGGCGTATACCGCACGCACCAGACGCGGTCAGGCCTGCAAGTCAAAGGAGACGAGTCATGGCCAACGTCTCGCACGGCAGAAGTGACATAACCAGCCACCCCGATGTCTCCGAGATGCGGGAGCGCTACGCCCGCATGCTCGGCGGCCGTGACGTGGCGCTCGTGGACGGACCGGTGTTCCTGCTCGGTCTGTACTGCGCGGCGTCCCCGTGGATCATCCACTACACGGCGAGCCAGCCCGCGCTCGTGGCCCACAACCTGATCATGGGCATAGCGATAGGCCTGCTGGCACTGGGCTTCACCAGGGCACCGGAGCGCATGTACGGCCTCAGCTGGGCCATGTGCGCCATCGGCATCTGGATGATCATCGCCCCCTGGGTGGTCGGCACCAGCCCTGACAAGGGCGTCATCATCAACAACGTCATCATCGGCGCGCTGGCCCTCTGCCTCGGGCTGGTGTGCGCCGCTTCGGCGGCCAAGCGGACGCCTATGACCTAGGCCCAACGGCATCCCCTGGGACGGCATCCCCTGGAAGGGAGGAAGCGGGGCCGGTCCGATGACGACGGACCGGCCCCGCCGCACGTCCGCTCAGTGGCCGGGGACCAGCCAGGGCTCCTGCGGGAGCGGGCTGCCGGTCTCGATGAGGGACTTCAGGTTGGACAGCACGGCCGGCCAGCCGGACGAGACGGCGCGCAGCTCGTCCGCGTCGTCCAGGTCCTCGTGGGTGACGGTGAGCTTGACGATGTCGGCGTGCGGCCGGATGTCGAAGGTGACCCGGGAGTGCCGGCCCGGCTCTCCCTCGTGTTCGGGCGCGGCCCAGGTGGCGACCAGTCGGGTCGGGCGCTCGCTCTCGACGACGGTGCCGACCACGTCGGCGATGCCCGAGCCGTCGGTGCGGACGTGCTCCCAGCGGGACCCGGGCCGCCAGTCGGAGACGTTGGAGTGCCCCCAGTAGACGGCGGTCAGGTCGGCGTCCGTGAGGGCGTCCCAGACCTTCTCGGGGGTGCCGGCGATGTAGGTGACGTAGACGTAGCCGGGCTGGTCGCTCATGGCTTCCTCGGCTCTGCGCTTCAGGTCGCCGAGCGCCCGCAGGCGCGGGCGCTCGAACTTGTCGATCCACCGCTCCTGGATCTCGTGGAGCGGCACCGGGTTGAGGTAGTGCAGCTTCTCCCGCCCCCGCCGCGCGGTGCTGATCAGATGGGCGGCCTCCAGGACGGCCAGGTGCTGGGTCACCGACTGCCGGGTCATCGCGATGCGTTCGCACAGCTCGCCGAGCGTCTGGCCGTTCTGCTCGTGCAGCCGGTCGAGCAGCCGCCTGCGGGTGTCGTCCGCGAGCGCCTTGAAGACCTGGTCCATCCCGCTGTCGTCCGCAGATCGCACACTCAACGTTATGCAGGCAATTCCTTGCATGTCAATGCCGGCTGCCGGTACCGGCGGTCGGCACCGTGCGCTCAGGGAGCCGTGTCGAACGAGATCCACACGTCCGGCGGCAGCTCCGGCCGGCCCGGCACCGGTCGGGGCTCCTCCGTCCAGGCCTCGCCCGCGGCCTCGGCCGCGACCCGCCGCCAGAAGGCGACGGCGCCCGGGTTCTCGTACTGGAACGCGATCTCCCAGCGGCCCGGATGACGGGTCAGGACCTCGCGGACGGCACCCAGCCCGATGTCCGTGCGCCGTGCGCCGCGCACCACGAAGAAGCTGTTGAGCACCCGCACGGGGGCGTCCAGCGCCCGGACGAACGCGAAGCCGAGCGGGTGCTCGCCGCGCACGAAGAGGTAGGGCGCCCAGCCGGGCGAGGAGAAGGCGTCCACGACGCGCTCGTCACGGAACGAGCCGTCGGGCCTCGGCAGGAGCCCGCTGAACTCGGACAGGTCGTGGCGGAACATCAGCCACAGGCGGTCGACGACGGGGCGGTCCCCGGGGACGGCAGGGCGGACGACGACGCCCGCTTCACTGAGATCGGTCATGAAAAAAGCCTCACCCGGCGGGAGTTGACCGCCGGGTGAGGCTTACGCGTGCTGACGAGGCTACACCACGACCGCCTCGTCGGGCGCCAGATACTCCTCGCTGATCTCCCTCGCCCCGAACGGCCACACCTTCTCCAGCCGGGCCCAGACCAGGAAGGCCACGCACCCGAGGGCGAGCCAGGCCAGGGACCACTCGATGGGATGGCGGCCCGGGGAGTTCCGGTCGGCGTAGCCGTAGATCACGCACCAGCCGGCGAAGGCGACGATGCTCGGCAGCGGGTAGAGCCACATGCGGTACGGCCGCTTCAGGGCCGGCTGCCGGCGGCGCAGCACCGTGAGCGCCACGATCTGGGCCAGTGCCTGGACGATCACCATCACGGTGGTGAGCAGCTGGATCAGGGTGGCCAGGTCGGTGTGGCGGCCGATGAGGAAGCCGATCGCGGTGATCACGCCCATGGTCGCGAGTCCCAGCATCGGGAAGCGGTGCTTCGGGTGCAGCTTCTCGTAGGGGCGGAAGAAGACCCGGTCGCGGGCGGCGTCGTAGGGCACCCGGGAGCCGCCGAGCAGGCCGGTGAAGACCGAGGCGAAGGCCGTGATCAGGATCAGCACGGTCACCGTGTCGGCGGCGCCCTTGCCCCAGGTCTTCTCCAGGACCGCCGAGGCGACCGAGGTCGAGGCGATGTCGTCCGGGTTCGTCATGCGGTGCCAGTCGATGACACCGAGCGTGCCGATCTGGAGCAGCAGGTAGATCGCCATGATGCCGAGGATCGAGAAGAGGATGGAACGCGGCAGGACGCGGCCGGGGTCCTTGATCTCGGCGCCCATGTAGGCGGTCGTGTTGTAGCCGAGGTAGTCGTAGATGCCGATGGTCAGGCCCGCGGCGAAGCCGAGCCAGAAGTGGTCGCTCGTCAGGTCGAAGGCGTGGGCGGGGTAGGTGAAGGCCAGGTGCGGGCTGAAGTCGCTGGCCGCGGCCACGATCACCAGCAGCACCGAGGCGATCATCACCGTCCACATGACGGCGGTGATCTTGGCGATGTGCTCGATGCCGCGCCAGAGCAGGAGCACCACCAGGGCGATGACGCCGAGCCCGATCAGGTCGCCGGAGGTCTGGCCGAGGCCCGGGGCGAGGTAGCCCAGGTACTGGACGAAGCCGACCACGCCCGTGGACATGATCAGCGGGATGAAGAGCATCGCCGTCCACACGAACAGGAACGGCATCAGGCGTCCGGTGCGGTACTGGAAGGCCTGGCGCAGATAGACGTAACTGCCTCCGGACCCGGGCATCGCGGCACCGAGTTCGGCCCAGACGAGGCCGTCGCAGAGCGCGAGCACCGCGCCCGCGACGAAGCCGATCACGGCCTGCGGGCCGCCGAACGCGGCGACCATCAGCGGGATGGTCACGAACGGACCGATGCCGCACATCTGGCTCATGTTGATGGCGGTGGCCTGGAACAGGCCGACGCGGCGGACGAAACCGCCGGTCGGCGGGGCACTGCCCGAGACGACGGGACTACCGGGACCAGCAGACATGGGGGCTCCTGAGCAAGACACGGGGAAGCGGGCTTGGCGCGTACGACGGGCGGGGGCCGACTCGGCGGGATGGCCGATAAAGTTAAGGAGCCTTACTAGATGCGTCAAGTATGCGTCGGGAATCGGTGAGAATGGTGTGATGGCCGCCAGCGACGTCGAAGAGCAGCAGGAGCAGCCCTGGAGCCGGCAGCGCCTGCGCAGCACCAACGAACGGCTGCTGCTTGACCGGCTGCGCACGCTCGGTTCCGCCTCGCGCGCCCAACTCGCCCGCGAGACAGGGCTGTCGAAGCCGACCGTGTCCAGCGCGCTGGCCGCGCTGGAGTCCGCGGGGCTGGTCCACGAGGTGGGCACCCACGCCCCGGAGCGCGGCCGCACGGCCGTCCTGTACGCCCCCGATCCGGCGGCCGGGTACGCGCTCGGCGTCGACATCGGCCGGAGCTGGCTGCGGGTGGCGGTCGCCGATCTCGACGGCACCCTGGTCGCCCGCTCCGACGTGCGCAACCGGGCCCGGGGGTCGGGCGCGATGGCCGACCTGCTGGTCACGACCGCCCGACAGGTCGTCGCCAACTCGGGGGTGGACCCCGCCGAGGTGGTGCACGGGGTGGTGGGCACGCCCGGCGTGTACGACGAGCGGCAGCGGCGGGTGCGGTACGCGATGCATCTGCCGGGCTGGGGGCGCGCGGGCCTCTTCGACCGGATGCGCGAGGAACTGGGCGTCCCGCTGGAGGTGCACAACGACGCCAATCTCGCGGCCCTCGGCGAGTACACGTACGGCGTCGGGGCGGGCAGCCGGCTGTTCGCCTACATCATGATCGGCACCGGACTCGGCATGGGTGTCGTCAGCGAGGGGCGCCTTTTCACCGGGGCGCACGGGCTGGCCGGGGAGATCGGCTTCCTGCCCTGGCCGGGGCAGCAGCGGGGGGCCGAGCGCCTTGAGGACGCGGTGTCGGGGGTGGCCGTGGTGGAGACGGCGCGGCGGCTGGGGATGACCGGGCAGCTCACCGCGAAGTCCGTGTTCGACGCGGCCCGCCAGGGCGATCCGGCCGCGGTGGAAGCCGTGCGCCTGGAGGGCGAGCGGATCGCGCACACGGTGGCGGCGGCCGCGGCCGTCCTCGACCCCGACCTGGTGGTGCTCGGCGGCGGTGTCGGCCACAGCGTCGACCTGCTGCTGCGCCCCGTGCGGGAGCATCTGCGCACCCTCACCCCGCTGCGCCCGAAGCTGGCGCCCAGCCGACTCGGCGAGGACGCGGTGCTGCTCGGCGCGGTGGCCACGGCCCTCGGGACCGCCCGTGACCTGGTCTTCGAGCGCAGGTCGGGCACGTCCTGACCGCGGCGGCGCCAACTCGCGCGGGCCCCACGGTGATTGACACGGCCTCCACGGCACCCTAGCTTGAGCCGGGTTAGTAAAGTTTCCTAACTTTACGAGCCTGGAGACCATCGTGTTCCCTCGCCGTGCCCCCGGACACCGCCTCGCCACGGCCGCCGTGGCCCTGGGACTGCTCTGCTCACTCAACACCAGCGCCTGGGCCGGGGCCCGCGACCCGGCCCACGGGCCCGCCCGGATCACCCGTGTGCCGTCCGCCGCGGGGTCCGCGACCCCGCTGTCGGGCTACGCCATCCGGTCGACGGCCGACGTGGGCGACTCCGCGGCGGCGGTCTCCTCCCCCGGCTACCCGACGCAGGGCTGGTATCCGGCGGGCCCCCGCTCCACGGTTCTGGCTGCGCTCCTCGCCGACGGCGTCTACGACGACCCCTTCGTCTCCACCAACCTCCAGAAGATTCCCAAGTCGCCCTTCCAGGTCCCCTGGTGGTACCGCAGCGACTTCACGGTCACGGACCCCTCGCACCGCACCTACCTGGACTTCAGCGGGGTGATCTCGGCGGCCGACGTGTACGTCAACGGCCACCGGGTCGCCACGGCCGACGAGGTCACCGGCGCCTACACCCGCCATGAACTGGACGTCACCTCCCTGGTGACGGCCGGCACGAACACGGTCGCCTTCCGCATCCGGCCCAACAACCCGAACAAGAACCTCACCATGGGCTGGCTCGACTGGCTCCAGCCCCCGCCCGACCAGAACATGGGCATCGTCCGTGATGTCCTGGTCCGGCGCGGCGGCCCGGTCGCGCTGCGCGACGCGCACGTGGTGACGAAGCTCGCGGTGCCGTCCCTCGCGACAGCAGACCTGACGGTGAAGGCACAGGCCCGCAACGACACGGACACGCCGGTCACCACCGAGGTCTCCGGCACCGTCGCCGGGGTGACCCTCACCAGGTCGGTCGAGCTCGCGGCCCACCAGACCAGGACCGTCACCTTCACCCCCGCCGACACCCCGGGGCTGCACCTGACCTCTCCGAAGGTGTGGTGGCCCGCGGGGATGGGCGGCCGGCCGCTCCACGACCTCGACCTCACCGCGTCCGTCGCCGGCACGGCTTCGGACACCGCCCACGAGACCTTCGGCATCCGGGACGTCCGGGCCCCGCTGAACTCCGACGGCGCCCGCCAGTACTCGATCAACGGCCGCCGGCTGCTGATCAAGGGCGGCGGCTGGTCACCGGACGAGTTCCTGCGCTGGGACCGCACCTATGCCGAGGACCGCCTCAAGTACGCCGTGGACCTGGGCCTCAACGCCATCCGGCTGGAAGGCCACATCGAGCCCGACGAGTTCTTCGACCTCGCCGACCGCCTCGGCGTCCTCACCCTGCCCGGCTGGGAGTGCTGCGACAAGTGGGAGGGGCAGACCAGCAGCGGCGAGAGCGGCGAGAAGTGGACCGCCGCCGACTACCCGGTCGCCCAGGCCTCGATGGCCGCCGAGGCCGCCCGGCTGCGTGACCACCCGAGCGTGATCTCCTTCCTGATCGGCAGCGACGCCGCGCCCGACGCGAAGATCGAGAAGGGCTATCTGGACGCCCTGGACGCCGCCGACTGGGGAGTCCCGGTGGTTCCCGCCGCCTCGGACAAGTCGGCTCCCCAGCTGGGCAGTTCGGGCATGAAGATGACCGGCCCCTACGACTGGTTCCCGCCGGGCTACTGGTACGCCAAGCGCGAGGGCGGCGCCACCGGCTTCAACTCGGAGACCAGCGCAGGACCGGACATCCCCACCCTCGACACCCTGCGCCGGATGATGACCCCGGCCGAACTCGACACCCTCTGGAAGAACCCGGACGCCAAGCAGTACCACCGCTCGCCGTCCGCGACCTTCGGCACCCTGAAGATCTACGACGCCGCCCTCACCGGCCGCTACGGCGCCCCGAAGAGCCTCACCGACTACGTCAGGAAGGCGCAACTCGCCCAGTACGAGAACGTCCGCGCCCAGTACGAGGCGTACGGGCGCAACCAGACCGATGCCTCGAAGCCGTCCACCGGGGTCGTGTACTGGATGTTCAACAGCGGCTGGACGTCCCTGCACTGGCAGCTGATGGACCGTTATCTCGACCAGGGCGGCGCCTACTTCGGCGCGAAGAAGGCCAACGAGCCGCTGCACGTCCAGTACTCCTACGACGACCGCTCGGTGGTCGTGGTGAACAACCGGCACACGCCGGCCTCCGGGCTCACCGCGCGGGCCACCCTCTTCAACCCCGACGGCACCCAGAAGTACGACAAGACCGTCACCGGCGTCTCGGTCCGGGGCGACGGCGCGCACAGCACCGCGGTCACGCTGCCGGCCTCGGTGAGCGGGCTGGCCTCCACCTACCTGGCGCGGCTGGTCCTGACCGACGCCGACGGCAAGGAGGTGAGCCGCAACGTCTACTGGCTCTCCACCAAGGCCGACACCCTCGACTGGGCGAAGACCGACTGGTGGCACACCCCGACGACCGGCTCCGCGAACCTGACGGGGCTGTCCTCGATGGCCCAGGTCCCGGTCACGGCGACGGCGTCGACGACGGAGGCCGACGGCACGTCGACCACCACGGTCACCGTCCGCAACACGGGCACCGGAAAGACCCCGGCCCTGCTGACGGACGTCCATCTGGTCGACGCGAACGGCAGGCCGGTGCTGCCGGTGCGCTGGTCGGACAACGAGGTCAGCCTGTGGCCGGGCGAGTCGGCGACCCTGACGGCCGCCTACCGGACCGCCGACCTGCACGGCTCCACGCCCCAGGTGCGGGTCTCCGGCTGGAACGCGGTGGAGCGGACGGTTCCGGCGGGCCCGCCGGAACCGTCCGTCCCGCTCAGCTCACATTGAGCGCGGTGTCGTCGATGACGAAGGACGTCTGGAGGGTCGAACCCTCGACACCGGAGAACTTGATGGTGGCCGTGGTGCCGGCCAGGGAGGAGACGTCGAAGCTCTTGAGGACGTATCCGGAGGCCGCGTTGAGGTTGGAGTACGTGGCCAGGGTGGTGGATCCGGCGGTGACCGTCAGCTTGTCGTAGGCGGTGCTGGTGGTGGTCTCCGCGGTGTCCACGTGCAGATAGAAGCTGAGCGTCGCGGAGCAGCCGGACGGAATGGTCACCGACTGGGACAGCGTGTCGGTGTGGGCGGACCCGTAGCCGTCGAGCCAGGCCTTGTAGGAGCCGGTGCGGGCCGCCTCGCTGCTGGAGTTGGTGATGACCCCGCTGCTGGCGGTCCAGGTGGTGTTGCCGGACTCGAAGCCGGGGTTGCCGAGGAGCTGGGCGGAGGTGCAGGTGCCGCCGCCACCGCCCCCACCGCCGCCACCGCTGCTGCCGCTGGACGCACCGGTGAGCCAGGCGGTGGCGTTGAGGGCGAGGGCGGCGTTGGTGGCGCCGGTGTCGTTCCAGCCGTCGTACAGCGTGTTGCCGGACTGGCCGGTGCCGTCGTCGATGGGCGAGCTGTCGCCCCAGAACGCGACCCGCCCGCTGCCGAAGGTGCTGGTGGCGAAGAAGGCTCCGGTGTTGCCGGAGTAACCGCTGCGGTACACCAGGCCCTTGACGTTGGAGTTGTCGGAGGGCTTGAGGGTGGCGGTGGTGCCGTCGGCGATGAGGCTCTTGGTGACGGTGCCGTAGGAGCCGTTCAGCACGGGGTCGCTGCTGTCGCTGATGGCGGCCGGGTAGCCGGAGCTGATGTCGAGCGTGTCGATGGAGAAGCCGAACGGGTCGGTCGAGTCGACGCTGTTGTTGGTCATCAGGTCGTTGAGGATCTCGACCGCGTCGTAGCCGTCGCTGTTGCGGTCGGCGCCGGTGTGGTCGGAGATCATGAACAGGCCGCCGCCGTTGTTCACGAAGTTCATGATGGCCGTCTTCTCGGCGGTCGTGAACAGCGTGTTCGGCTCGGGCAGCACCAGCGCGTCGAAGTTCGACAGGTCGGTCGTCGACGAACCGCCGTAGGTGAGCGCGCTCGTCGCGGTCTTCATGCTGTAGCTGCCGGTCTTCTGGAGGGCGACGCCCCACGAGGACAGCGCGCCGGTCCAGTCCGTCTCCGAGGACGGGGAGGAGTCCTGGGCGAGCGGGTCCGGCTTGCTGGTGGAGATGATCCAGTCCGCGTTGCCGGCCTCCTCGGCATGGCCGTCGTCGAACAGGACGCGGTAGGTGGTGGCCGCGTGAGCGGGGGCGGCCGCCGTGCCGACCTGGAGGGCGGCTCCCGTGACGAGCAGTCCGAACCCGGCCAGGGCGGTGGTGAGTCTGTGGCGGGATCTGCTGGATCCAAGCATCCGGCGAACCTCCATGAGGGGGTGGGGTAGAGGCGGTGCGGGCGCCAACTCTGCGCGCGTAGAACGTGCTTGAGATTTCTACACGCGTCGATTCATTGAAAGGTACATGGCATGTCGGGTCGGTGAACAGAAAACCGCCGTAACAACCGGACGGGACTGCCTACGGACTGAGCGGGCAGATTGGACAGCAGCGGGGTACAGACGAAGAGGGGCGGAGATGGAGATCTCGGGCATCATCAGCGCCATCATCATCGGACTCATCATCGGTGTGCTGGGGCGCCTGGTCGTCCCCGGCCGCCAGCACATCGGTGTCCTGTGGACCATCGTCGTCGGCATCGTGGCGGCACTGCTGGGGTCGGCGATCGCGGCGGGCTTCGGCGTGGCCGACACGAAGGGACCCGACTGGATCGAGTGGTTCATCCAGATCGCACTGGCGGCGGTGGGGATCGCGGCACTGGACCGCACCAAGGCACGCCGGTGACCGGAGCGCGCCTCGCGCGCGGCGGGACCGCACCGAGTGGTGCGGTCCCGCCGCGCGGGCGCACCGCCCGGCCGCAGCCGGCCTGCTGACGGCTTGCCGATACCGCAGAGCGACACCGCTTGCCGGTCTCACTGCGGAGAGACGTACGGCGTGGTCGTGCTCAGGGCGTGGAAGCCCAGCCGCTCCAGGATGGGCCGGCTCGTGGGCAATGCGTCCACCTGGAGGTACCGGCAGCCGTGCGCGGCGGCGATTCGGGCCCGGTGGGCGACGAGGGCACGGTACACACCACGCCCGCGCCACCCTTCCACCGTGCCGCCGCCCCACAGTCCGGCGAACCTCGCCCCCGGTACCAGCTCGACCCGGGCGGCGCTGACCGGCTCGTCCCCGGCGAGCGCTACCAACGCGACCACACTGTCCGGATGCTCGGCAAGTCCCGTCAGCAACCGGTGGCGCAGCCGCGAACCGTCCGTGCCGAAGGCCTTCTCGTGTACGTCCACGACGAGTTCGACGCCCGCCCGGTCCGTGGCGGGCACCACGCGTACGCCGTCCGGCAGTCCGGCGTCGAGGCTCAGCCGGGCGACCTCCCCGACCATGAGCGTCTCCTCCGGCTCCGGCGTGAACCCGGCCGCGGTCAGCCGGTCACCGAGGTCCGACGGAAGGTCGTGGCCGTAGAGCTTCCACTCGAACTCCCGCCCGTGCGCGGCGAAGAAGTCGGCCTGCTCGGCGATCGCACGGTCCGCGGTCGCCTCGTCCAGGTCCGACCAGAGGACGCCGTTCCATCCGTCGGCGTCCGCCACCTGGCGCACCACCGCGCCCACCCGCTCGATCCGGGCGCCGGGCCCGTCGGGCCGGGCGCCTTCGCGCATGTCACGGTCGTACAGTGCGAGCACGGTTCGATGATCCATCCGGGCACTCCACCATCCGGGCGCGACGACGGCAACCGCATTACCGGGTGGCCGCCGACCGCCCGGGTGACGGTCAGCCCAGTTCGAGCGTCGTGACGCCGAAGACCCGCTCGCGGGCGTGGTCGCGGACCGGGCCCGTGTACATGCGGGCGGTCTCGAACGAGGGGGTGAAGCCGGCCGCCTCGGCGAGTGCGACGCCGGCCGTGCTGGTCTCGGGTACGTCGATGGCGACCTGGCTGCCCGCCGCCTCGGCGGTGAGGGCGGTGAACAGGGCGCGGGCGTCCTCGGCGGTGTCGGCGAAGAGGGGGCCGATGCGCAGGGTGTCGCGGCCGGGGCGGAGCACGCCGTAGCCGGTGAGGCGGTCGCCGTCGTGGCGGACGAGCGCCTTGTGCCCGGGGCCGGTCAGCCACGCGGCCACGAAGCGCGGCCGGTCGGCCGGGCAGCAGGCGCTGTCGTACGCCGTGACGGCGGCCAGGTCGGCGGCGCGGGCGGGCCGGACGCCGGCCGGGGTCTCGGCGGCGGGGGCCTCGCCCACGAACCGGGCGGTGCGGTGGGCGAGTTCGAAGCCGGACTGGCGGTAGTTGTCCTGCTGGGCCACCACGCCGTCCAGGCCGACGGTGCGGTTGCCGGCGTGGGCGAGCGCGGTCTTCCAGGTGGTGAGGCCGTGGCCCTGGCCGCGCAGGTCGGGGCGGACCAGATACCAGCCCAGGAAGGCGTAGTCGGCGCCGTAGTTGACGACGGAGACGGCCGACACCGGTTCGCCGTCGACCCGGCCGACGAAGAAACCGTCGGGGTCCTGGGCGAAGAAGGCGGTGGTGTCGGACAGCCCGGGATTCCAGCCCTCGTCCGCTGCCCAGCCGACGATCACCGGCCAGTCGTCGGGGGTGGCCCGGGTGACGACGAGGTCCTGGGGGGCCCGAGAGGCCATCGATGCGCTCCATTCCGTAGCGGGGTCCGACCGCGCGGCGACCGGCGCCACGCGCCCGCAGCATCCTTCCCGATCACCGGGCGCCGTGCCACGGCGGGATCAAGCCGTTGACGTGCGCCACGAGCGACTGGCACCGCAGGCGACGTGCACCACGAACGGCCGGCACCGCAGGCGACGTACGCCACGAACGGCCGGCACCGCAGGCGACGTACGCCACGAACGGCCGGCACCGCAGGCGACGTACGCCACGAACGGCCGGCACCGCAGGCGACGTGCACCACGAGCGAGGTGCACGCCGAGCGGTGCACCCGACCGGCGACCTGGTCGGCGGCGGCTCGCTCGGCAGGGCGTGCCGGTACCCGGGCCGGCCGCTCGGCGCGGGGGCCGCCGGGCACGCGCACGACGCAGGCCCCACCGGTCGGGTCCGGTGGGGCCTGCCGATGCGCGGCGCGTCAACCGGCGCTGGTATCACGTCGGCCGGTCAGCGCGTCCGGCCCCGGGCGGAAGCGCCGGTGCAGGGCGGTCCCGGCGAGGAGCAGCGCCGCGCTGCCCGCCACGGCGGCGCCGGTGAGGTCCGTGCCGGTGTGGGCGAGGGTGGCCTCGGCCGGCGGCGCGGCGGGGTGGTGCGCCTTGGGTACCTCGTGGGTCTTCGGCGGCGCCGGGGCCGGCGGCTCGGGAGCGGGCGGCTCGGCCGGCGGCTTGACGGTGGGCGGGGTGGGCGGCTCCGGGGTGGGGTGCTTCGGCGGGCTCGGGTGGTCGCCGGAGGTGTTCACGCAGGTGTTGCCGGCCGCCGGGTTCAAGAGCCCCACCACGTTCACGGTGTTCCCGCACCCGCTCACCGGGACGTCCACCGGCAACTGGACACCGTTGCCGGAGACCACCCCGGGCGAGTCCTTCTCGGCGCCCTGCGCGGACGCGCCACCGGACGTGGCCGAGCCGCCTGGAGCGCCGTGACCGGCGTCGCCGCCGCCCTCGTTCACGCAGGTGTTGCCGGCCGCCGGGTTCAAGAGCCCCACCACGTTCACGGTGTTCCCGCACACGCTCACCGGGACGTCCACCGGCAACTGGACACCGTTGCCGGAGACCACCCCGGGCGAACCGGCCGCGATTCCGTCCGCGCCCGCGTCGGCCCAGGCCGGCACCGCCACGGCCATCGCACCGGAGGCGGCAGCGACGGCGATCACACCGTTTCGGGTAACCCGTTTCATAGGTTCCCTGCCTTCCAGACATGATTGCGGGCGCTCGCCCGCGACCGTTAAACGCATACGAAACCATGTGAGTTATGGCTTATTTACCTTTCACCCCATCGAGTGACACTGCTCTCGAACCGACAGCAAAAGCATGCAAGGGCACTGAAACGGATGATCGCGCGGAGAATACGGCGCCCCGGCTCGCCCCGCTCGCCGGGAGGCAGGCTCCGCGGAGTCCGCTTATGGTGAGCGAAAGCCCTGTATCCGGTCCGCCACGGAGCGTCTCTGGAGGCCCTCGATGCCTGCCGTGCCCCGTACCCGGCCCGTCCTGCGGCGCTGCGCCGGCGCCGGCGCCGTGGCGCTGGCCCTGCTGGGCGCCGGGCTGCCCGCGACCGGGGCCGCGGCGACGGCTGCGGCTGCTGCGGCGGCGGGTGGCAAGCAGCCGGACCTGACCCGGTTCTACCGGCAGAAGGCCAGGTGGACGGCGTGCAAGGACGGCGAGCTGCCCAAGGACATGCAGTGCGCCAAGGTCACCGTCCCCCTCGACTACGCGCGGCCGGCCGAGGGCACCCTCGATCTGGCGCTGTCCCGCTACCGGGCGACCGGGGAGTCGCGGGGCTCGGTGCTGCTGAACTTCGGCGGTCCCGGCGGCTCGGGCGTCAGCCAGCTCGGACTGGACGGCAAGAACTTCATGAGCCTGACCAACGGCTACGACGTGGTCGGCTTCGATCCGCGCGGAGTCGGCCGCTCCTCCCCCGTGAGCTGCGGCGACGGCCCCGGCCAGTCCTCGGACGGCGCCAACGACGACGAGCCCCCCGACGTGGCGCATCCGCAGGCCCTGATGAAGGCGCTGAAGCAGCTGACGGTGCGCTGCACCAGGAACTCCGGGCCCGTGCTGTCCCACATAGGCACCGTGAACGCCTCCCGGGACCTGGACGTCATCCGCCAGGCGCTCGGCGACCGGAAGCTGAACTACCTGGGCTTCTCCTACGGCACCAGGCTCGGCGCGGTGTACGCGGCGCAGTTCCCGCACAACGTGGGCCGGATGGCGCTGGACGGTGTGGACACGCTGACCGAGTCGCTGGCCGAGCAGGGCGTGGCCGGTGCCCGTGGGCAGCAGACGGCGCTGGACGACTTCCTCGACTGGTGCGTCACCGACCTGGGGTGCCCGTTCGGTCAGGACCGGCGCAAGGCCGGCGAGGCGGTCCTGAAGCTGGTGCGCTCCCTGGACGAGGACCCGGTGCCCTCCGACTTCGGCGGTCCGTTCACCGGCCAGGACCTGGTGGACGCCATCGGGCAGGGGCTGTACGGCAAGGAGCTGTGGCCGAAGCTGGAGCGGGCGCTGTCCTCACTGGTCGACGACGGGGACACCCGGGGGGTGCAGAACCTCGCGGCCGGCGGCCACGCGCCGCCGCCCGGGCGCGGGCCCGACGGCGGGCTGGTGAACAGCTCGGACATCCCCGTGGACAACCTGTCGGCCGCGCTGATGGCGATCAACTGCGCCGACGACCCGGACCGGCCGAGCGCCCGGCAGCTCACCTCGGACATCGCCCGGCTGCGCAAGGCCTACGAGCAGGCGTCCCCGGTGTTCGGCCGGTTCCGGCTGACGCAGGTGCTGCTCTGCTACGGCCGGCCGCGCGGCACGGACTTCATCCGCGACGAGGTGAAGGACGTGCCCTCGGCACGGATGCTCCTTGTGGGCACTCGCGGTGACCCGGCGACGCCGTACAGCTGGACGGTCGAGACGGCGAAACGGCTCGGTCCGTCGGCCGTGGTGCTGGACAACAGGGGCGACGGCCACACCGGGTACACGTCGTCCCCGTGCGTGCACGGCAAGGTGGACGACTTCCTGCTGTACGGCACGCTGCCGGCCGACGGCAGCTCCTGCCCGGCGGACGGTGACGGCGGCGCCGTCACCGGCTCGTCGGGCTGAGGCTCAGGCGAGGGTGAGCTCCGGGTCGTAGAGGTCGAGCCACTGGGCCAGGTCGAGGGTGCGTTCCAGGCCGCGCCGGTCGGCCTGGGTGCTCAGTTCGGTCCGGCGGGCCGCCCGGTCCGCCTTCTCGCGGTCGACGAGGTCGAAGACCCGGTGGCCGGGCCGGGCCAGCAGATCCTTGACCTGGTCCTGGAGGGCACGGCCGTACTCCGGGTCCTGGGTGGACGGGTAGGGGCTCTTGACCCGGTCGTACACGGACTGCGGGAGGACGTCCCGGGTGGCCTCGCGCAGCAGGGTCTTCTCGCGGCCGTCGAAGGACTTGAGGGACCAGGGCGCGTTGTAGACGTACTCGACGAGCCGGTGGTCGCAGAACGGCACCCGGACCTCCAGGCCGACGGCCATGCTCATCCGGTCCTTGCGGTCGAGCAGGGCGCGCACGAAGCGGGTGAGGTGCAGGTGGCTCATGCGGCGCATGCGGTACTCGAAGTCGCTCTCGCCGTCGAGGCGCTGGATGCCGGCGACGGCGGAGTGGTAGGCGTCGGCGACGTAGTGCTCCAGGTCCAGGGACTTGGCGAGGTCCGCGCGCAGGACGTCGGAGTCGTCGCCGAAGTGCCGGGCGAACTGGAAGAGCCAGGGGAAGGTGTCGGCGGTGCGGGCCCCCTCGTCGAAGAACTGCAGGTAGCCGCCGAACACCTCGTCGGCGGACTCCCCGGACAGGGCGACGGTGGACTGGTCGCGGACGGCCCGGAACAGCAGCAGGAGCGAGGTGTCCATGTCGCCGAACCCGGCCGGCAGGTCGCGGGCCCGGATCACCCGTTCGCGGACCGCGGGGTCGGCGAGGCTCGCCACGTCGAGGACGATGTCCTGGTGGTCGGTGCGGGCGAGCCGGGCCACGTCGTGCACGAAGGGCGTGTCGGGGGTGGAGCGCAGTTCGTCGGCGACGAAGTTGTCGGTCCGGCCGACGAAGTCGACGGCGAAGCTGCGGACCTTCTCGCCGTGCACGGCGAGCTGCCGGGCGGCGAGGGCGGTCATGGCGGAGGAGTCCAGACCGCCGGAGAGCAGGGTGCAGCGGGGCACGTCGGCGACCAGCTGGCGGCGCACGATGTCGTCGAGGAGTTCGCGGACGGTGGCGACGGTGGTGTCGCGGTCGTCGGGGTGCGGGCGGGTCTCCAGGCGCCAGTAGGCCCGGGCGCGCAGGCCGTCGCGGTCGACGGTGACGACGGTGCCGGGCTCCACCTCGCGCATGCCCTCCCAGACGGCGTGGCCGGGGGTCTTGACCATGGTGAAGAGCTCGCGCAGCCCGTCCAGGCCGACCCGGGGGCGGACCAGCGGGTTGGCCAGGATCGCCTTGGGCTCGGAGCCGAACAGCACGCCGTCCGGGGTCGGGTACAGGTAGAAGGGCTTGATGCCCATGCGGTCGCGGATCATCACGAGTTTGTCGTGCCGGCCGTCCCAGACGGCGAAGGCGTACATGCCGTTGAGCCGCTCGGCGACGGTGTCGCCCCACTCCACATAGCCGCGGAGCACGACCTCGGTGTCCGAGTCGGTGGTGAACTCGTGGCCCCGGGCGGCGAGTTCGCGGCGCAGCTCGGTGAAGTTGTAGGCCTCCCCGGAGTAGACCATCGCGACGGTGCCGTCCGGGGTGCGGACGGTCATCGGCTGGCGGCCGCCGGGCAGGTCGATGATCGCGAGCCGGCGGTGCCCCAGGGCGGCGGGACCCTCGCTCCAGGTGCCCCGGTCGTCGGGACCGCGGCAGGCCATGGTCTCCGTCATTGCATCCAATGCGCGCGTCTCGGTGGTGAGGTCACGGTCGAAGGAGACCCAGCCGGTGATGCCACACATGCGCTACCTCCTGCTGCCGGTCTGCCGGACAACACGCGCCACCTGCGGTTCCATGGCGGAGGCAATTGCCCGAGCGAACCACTTGTATTCAGCACCTATATAGCGAGCGTGCGCCCGGGATGCCGCCCGGTCAACCTGGACGTAACACGAACGGAGTACCCCAGCCTCGATTTCGGACGCGCTTTGCCCGCGCGAGGGCCGCGGACCCGCCGCACTTCGGGCTCCGTCCGCCCGGAACCGGCCAAGCGCAAAAAGTTCCTCAAACGGGTCGGCGCCGCGGCTTTCGCCGGGCGCCGGTCACCTGGTGCTGTCGGGGGCTCGCGCTACGCGGCCGGTGTCAGGAACCGGTCCAGCGCCGCCGTCAGCTCGGCCGGCCGCTCCACCGGGAGCTCGTGGCCCGCGTCGATGATCCGGACCTCCGCGTCCGGGTAGGCCTTGGCCATCCGCAGCATCTGCCCCACCGGCAGCTGGATGTCGTGGTAGCCGTGCACCATCAGGGTGGACGCGGTGATCTCGCCGACCCGGTCCAGGACGTCGAAGGCCCGCATGGCGCCGTACAGCGTCATGACGACCTCGCGCGGGGTGTCCGCGGACGCGCGGACGTACTCCCGGATCTGCTCGCGCGGGTAGCCGGGGGCGAAGGCGCGCTGGATGTTGGCGGCGACGAACAGCTTGAACGGCACCAGGGTCGAGGCCGCCATCAGCAGTCCGCGGCCGCGGCTGTACGTCATCCGGCCGATGGAGTCGACCAGGACCATCCGCTCGACCCGTGCGGGGTGGGCCAGCGCCAGGGTCTGGGAGATCATGCCGCCCATGGAGTGACCGACGGGGACGAAGCGGTCCACCTCCAGGTGGTCGAGGAGAGCGGTGACGTCCTGTGCCAGCTCGGCGATCGTCCGCACCCCGGCCCCGGTGCTCTCGCCGTGGCCGCGCAGGTCGAGCCGGATCACCCGGCGGTGCCCGGCGAAGTGCGCCATCTGGTGGTCCCAGCGGTGCCGGTTCGCGGTCCAGCCGTGGATGAACACCAGGGGTGCGGCGCCGCCGTCACGGGGACCCTCGTCGTCGTACGTCAGCACCGCTCCGTCGACTTCGAGCTGCGGCATGGGGGCCTCCTGGGGCGTGATCCGGTTACTGCCGGGTACGGTAACCGGCCGTCCCGCCCCCCGTCACCGGCCCGCGGGCCTCAACCCGGTCACGGCGCGCCCCGGTCCCGGCGGCTCCGGGGAATTACCCCAAATGCCGCAATGGCGAATCGGTCCTATGGTGCTGATATGGAGCACGCACTCAGTCCTTCGACCCTTGCCGAGCTGCGCCGCCCGCGCCCCTATCCCGCCGTCTCGGTACTGACGCCGACACACCGTCGTGAGCCCGACAACGCCCAGGATCCCGTCCGGCTGCGCAATGTCGTGGCCGAGGCGAAGAAGCAGCTGGAGTCCGATCCCGCGGTCACCCGGGACCGCCGCTCCGATGTCGTCAGGCACCTCGAACAGGCTCTCGCCGAGGTCGACCTGACCTACACCGAGGACGGTCTGGTGATCTTCGCCGCGCCGGGTGAGCACCAGGTGTGGTCGCTGGCCCGCAGCGTGCCCGAGCGCGTGGTGCTCTCGGACACCTTCCTGACCCGCAACCTGGTCTCGGCGCACGCCGCCGAGCGGCCGTTCTGGGTGCTGTCGATCTCGGCCGACCGCATCACGCTCTGGAACGGCGGAATCGACCGGGTCACCGAGAGCCGGTCCGGCGGCTTCCCGCTGACCCGCCCCCCGGTGAACTTCGACGCCGAGCGCCAGGAACAGATCGGCGACACGCCCAGCACCTTCCGCGACGAGGGCACCAAGCACTTCCTGCGGGACGCGGACACCGCGATGGCCGCGCTGCTGCGCAACGAGCCGAGGCCGCTCTACGTCACCGGCGAACAGGCCGCCCTCTCCCTGTGGGACGAACTCGGCAACGTGGCCAGACACAGCACCTCCGTACAGCACGGCGGACTCGCGCACGCCGGCCCGGAGGCCGTGTGGCAGGCGATCACCCCGCTTCTCCAGGCGGAGAACCGCCGGAGCACCGCATCGGTGACCCGCGAACTCGAATCGGCACGCGGCCACAAGACGTTCGCGGCCGGTGTCGACGAGGTCTGGCAGAACGCCCGCGAAGGCCGCGTGCGGCTGCTCGCCGTCGAGGAGAACTACCGCACCACGGTCCGCGACGACGGCGACCACCTGGTCCCGGCCGCGAGCGGTGACCTCGACGCCCGCGACGACATCGTGGACGAGATCGTCGAGCAGTGCCTGGAGACCGGCGCCGACGTCCGCTTCGTCCCGGACGGCACCCTGGACGACGAGAACGGCATCGCCGGCGTGCTGCGCTACTGACGGGCCCCTCGACCGGCCGACGTAGGCTCTGGAAAGTGATCGTCGGCCGAGAGGGAGTGTGTGGGCGTGGCTGAGTTGCTGGGCGTCGCGGTACTGGGTGCCGGACACATGGGGGCCGACCACATACGCCGACTCGACCAGGTGGTGAGCGGTGCGCGGGTGGCGGCGGTCGCCGACCCCGACCTCGACCGCGCCAAGGATGCGGTGGCCGGGCTGGACGGCGTCACCGTCCACGCGGATCCACTGGCCGCCCTGGACGCGCCGGGTGTGGAGGCGGTGCTGATCGCCTCCCCCGGCCCGGCGCACGAGGAGCCGCTGCTCGCGGCCTTCGAGCGCGGGCTCCCGGTGCTGTGCGAGAAGCCCATGGTGCCGGACTCCACCGGTGCGCTGCGGGTGGTGGAGGCCGAAGCGGGGCTCGGGCGCAGGCTGGCGCAGATCGGGTTCATGCGCCGCTACGACGCCGAGTACCGGCGTCTGAAGTCGCTGCTGGACGGCGGCGGTCTGGGCCGGCCGCTGATGCTGCACTGCACCCACCGCAACGTGTCCTCGCCGCCCGGCTTCACCAGCGCCATGCTGATCAACAGCTCGGTGTCGCACGAGATCGACGCGGCCCGCTGGCTGCTCGGCCAGGAGCTGACCGCGGTGACCGTGCTGCGGCCGCGGCCCTCCTCGGACGCCCCCGACGGGCTGCTCGACCCGCAGCTGGTCCTCTTCGAGACCGACGGGGGCGCCCTCGTCGACGTCGAGGTCTTCGTCAACTGCGGCTTCGGCTACCAGGTGCGCTGCGAGGCCGTCTGCGAGAGGGGCAGCGCCCGGATCGGCGAGGACCACACCATGCTGGTCACCTCGGCCGGCGGCGCCCGCGCGGAGGTGGCCCAGGACTACCTGGTGCGGTTCGCCGACGCCTACGACCGCGAGGTGCAGGCCTGGGTGGACGCCACCCGGCAGGGCCTGGTCACCGGACCGAGCTCCTGGGACGGCTACGCCTCCTCCGTGGTCGCCGAGGCCGGGGTCCGGGCGCTGGAGAGCGGCGGCCGTACGGCAGTCGAACTCGCCCCGCGCCCGGACCTGTACGCGGACCTCAGCCGCTGACGCTCGCGGCGCCCGTCTCCAGGTGGCCGGTGAACCGGCGCGACCAGGTCGCGTCGGAGTCCACCGTGACCGTGAAGTCGTACCAGCCGCCCTGGTACGCGACGGCGTTGAAGTAGTCCTCGGTGGCGGATCCGGCGGCGACCGGGTACGTCCAGGGGCCGTCGGTGCGGTAGTTGTTCGAGGTGATGGTGAACTTCACCGACGACGAACCCGAGTTGGCCATCTTGAACCAGACGGCGAGCTTGCCGGTGCCGGGCTCCACGGCGTAACGGGTGCTCACCTCGGCGGACTTGCCGGCCCGGGTGGCGTCGCCCTGGAAGCGGCGCAGGAAGCGGTTGGGGCCGGTCATGGTCACGTCGTACTTGCCGGCGCCGTATCCGGTGCCGATGTTGAAGTAGTCGGAGGCGGTGCCTCCGGCGGCGACCGTGTACTGCCAGGGCGTGGTGTCCCGGTAGGCGTTCGGGTGGATGGAGAAGTGGGCCGCCCGGGTCGCCGGGGTGCCCTGGTTGGCCATGGTGAACCAGGCGCGGATCGTGCCGCCCGTCCCGAACTCCAGGTGGTCCAGGTAGCCGTTGGCCTGGTAGGGCAGCGCGCGGGCCGGGCGGGTGCCGGACTCCTGGGCGGGCAGGGCGTTGGTGGTGGGCACCGGGTTGGGCAGCGGGCCGCAGGTGGAGTAGCCGATGACACTGGTCGCGGGCAGGTCCACGGCGCCGTGGACCGGGTTGGCGAAGTCGAAGACGCCGGTCAGGTCGCCGCTCACACTGCGTCGCCAGGCGCTGATGTTGGGGCAGTTCGCGGGCTTGCCGAGGGCGGCGGTCCACGTTTCCAGGAAGCGCAGTACCGAGGTGTGCTCGAAGACCTCCGAGGAGACCCAGCCGCCGCGGGTCCAGGGCGAGATGACGATCATCGGGACCCGGAAGCCGAAGCCGTACGGCACGCCGTTCAGGAACTCGCCGGCCGTGCCGGCGGGCGGGGCCGGGGGCGGGACGTGGTCGAAGTAGCCGTCGTTCTCGTCGTAGTTGAGGAACAGGACGGTCGAGTCGAAGACGTCCGCGTCGGCGGCGAGGGCCTGGTAGACCAGGTTGACGAAGTGGGCGCCGTCGCCGGGCGGGGCGTAGGGGTGCTCGGAGAAGGCCTGGTTGGCGACCACCCAGGAGACCTGTGGGAGGGTGCCGGCCACGACGTCGGCCCTGATCGCGGCGGCGATGTCGTCGGGGGTGGAGCCGGTCACCGCCGGGACGGAGGACATGCCCCGGTCGTAGAGCGGGTTGCCCGCCTTGGCGTTCGCGAAGTTCTTGAAGTACGCGCAGCCGTTGTCCCCGTAGTTGTCCTGGGCGTTCTGGTAGACCTTCCAGGTCACTCCGGCGTTCTGCAGGGCCTCGGCGTAGTTCTGCCAGGTCAGGCCGGACTCGTCGCCGCCGTCGTAGCTGGCGGAGTCGACCTTGCCGCTCCACAGGTAGGTGCGGTTGGGGCCGGTGGCGCTGAGGGTGGAGCAGAAGTAGGCGTCGCAGATCGTGTAGTTGTCGGCGAGCGCGTAGTGGAAGGGGATGTCGGAGCGGTCCAGGTAGCCGAGGGAGCGGACGTTGCCTACGCCCGCGACCCAGTTGTCGAGGCGGCCCTTGTTCCACGCGGAGTGCTGGGAGGACCAGGAGTGCGGGAGGTCGCCGTTGCACTGGGCGAGCGTCTCGCCGTCCTTGCCGCCCGCGTCGGGGGTGGCGCTGAGCTTCCACGGGTACTGACGGCCGGAGCCGTTCGGCTGGTCGAAGACCGGATAGCCGCCGCTCAGGGTGATGCCGCTGCGGTCCGCGAAGCCGCGGACGCCCTTGAGGCGTCCGAAGTAGTGGTCGAAGCTGCGGTTCTCCTGCATGAGGATCACCACGTGCTTGACGTCCGAGATCGTGCCGGTCGCCGTGCTCTGGGCCGCGGCCGCGGTCCGTGGGCCGGCGGCGCCCACCGCCATGCCCGCCGCCACGGAAGCGCCCAGCCCCACGAAGCCTCTTCGGCTGATCGGTGTCATTCGCCCCGTCCTCGTCACCGGTGCGCCCGGGCGGCACACCGCGCGCAAGGGTGCACGAGGCGGTCGGCAGGGTACGGACCGGATCGGTGAGGCGGGAATGAACAAAAGTCAAAGTACGGGTCGGTAGCGCCCCGTGCGCCTCACACGCCCCCGAAGAGCGTGCTCAGGCCCCGTTCCACGACCGCTTCGACGTCCTCGCGCCCTGGGGCCACCACCTCGTGGGTGCGCTGCAGGAAGCGGAACAGCGCCTGGGTGTCGAACTGGAGCAGGGCGAGGCCGTGCGGCGAGTGGAACTCCACGGCCGTCCGGCCCGGGCCGCAGGGCCAGATGTGGACGTCCCCGCGCCCGGCCGGGGCGGTGAGCCCCTGGTCGAGGAGCGAGCGGGCAAAGGTCCACGTGACCTCCTCACCGCCGAGGGTGACCTCGGCCGGGAAGTCGACGAAGACGGCCAGTGGATCACCGGAGGTGTACCGGAGCGTGGCGGGCACCGGGACCTCCTCGTCCTCGGCGGTGATCAGCCGGGCGCGGGCGGGTTGCTCGAAAGTGATGTCCATGCCTGTAGGACTCTGGGAGGGCCCTTCGCATGACACGAAATCCGGACAGAGTTGCCGCGGTTGGCCGAGACCGCGACACTGCGAACACAGAGGCGTCGAACAACCGCCCGAGCGCGACACGGAGACCCCGCGAAGTCCGCCAAGTCACGTAGCCCGACTACGACGTGCAGCAACCGGTCGCGTACGCCTTTCATGGGGGTCGACCAGCCCATGAAGACTCTGGCATATGTCAGAAGCACCACCGTATCGTGTGTTGCCAAATCCCTTACAGGGCGTCGCAGGCTGTGCAACAGTCGTAACCGGTCCCACCGTCCGCCTTGGCCGTACTGTCCCCGCATCGGAGTGCGTCATGCCGTCCCATGTCTCCGCGGACCGCCCCGCCGCCCAGCCGCCCGGGCGCGGCTCGGTCGAGGCGTTGATATCGCAGACGCGGCGGCTCAAGGGTGACGTGGACGCGGTACGACGGGACACCCAGAGCACCGGCTCGCACCCCGAGGAGCGCTGGCAGCGCGCCCTGTACGACCTGGCACTCCATCAGCTCAACGACCTGGACGAGCACTTGGCCCAGCTGCGGGACGGCCCGGCACCCCTGCCGGCCGGGGTGGAGGCGGCGCCCGTCCGCCGCTCCTCGCCCGCCCCAGGCTCGCTGCTCAGCCGGGTCGGCAGCGCGGAGTGGAACCTCCTGACGGACGAGGCCAGTTGGTCGGGCGAGCTGTACCGGATCCTCGGCCTCGACCCGGCCGCGCCCGCACTCACCCTCGACGAACTGCCCTCTCTGGTGCTGGACGAGGACCGGCCCCGGCTGACCTCGATGGTCACCGACTGCCTGGTCGACGCCCGGCCCATCGACGGCGAGTTCCGCGTCCTGCGACCCGACGGGAACGTCCGGACCGTCCACATGATGGGCGAGCCCGTGCTCGACGGCAGCGGCAGCACCGCCTCGATGTGGGCCGTGCTGCGGGACGTCAGCGAACTGCGGCGCAGTCAGCGGACGGTGCGCGAGACCCGGGACACGATGCAGCGGCACCGTCGGCAGGCCGAGACCGAACAGCGGCTCGCCGTCGAACTCCAGGAGGCCGTGCTGCCGTCGGGGCGCGATGCGCTGCGGCTCCCGCGCCGGGGGCCGGGCACGCTCGAAGTCGCCGCCCGCCACCTGCCGTCCGGGGCCAGTACTCTGCTGGGC
The DNA here is from genome assembly GCF_002217755.1 of Streptomyces hyaluromycini. Classification (GTDB taxonomy): domain Bacteria; phylum Actinomycetota; class Actinomycetes; order Streptomycetales; family Streptomycetaceae; genus Streptomyces; species Streptomyces hyaluromycini. Next base: position 436,785 of record NZ_BCFL01000020.1, read on the forward strand.
GGCGACTGGTACGACGCGCTGGAACTCTCCGACGGCGACACTCTGCTGAGCGTCGGCGACCTCACCGGGCACGGCGTCGCCGTCGCCTCCGGCATGACGATGCTGCTGGGCGCCGTACGCGGGATGGCGATGGCCGGCACCCAGCCGGGGCAGCTCATGTCCCTGCTCAACCAGTTACTCGACGTCACCGTGCAACCCGCCCTGGGCAGCGCCGTCTGCTGCCGCTACCGGCCCGCCACCCGCACCCTGACCTGGGCACAGGCAGGACACCCCGCCCCGCTGCTGTTCCGCGGCGGGACGGGGTGTGCGCTCAGCGCGCCGGACGGCGTGCTGCTCGGTGTCACCTCGGGAGCCGGTTACGGGCAGGCCGAAGTGGCCCTGGAACCGGGCGATCTGCTCCTGCTGCACACCGACGGGGTGGTGCCCGGGCACAGCGGAACGGACTCTCTGGACGCGCTCCTCGGCCTGGCCCCCCGGTTCGGGGCGGCGTGCACCGCCCAGGACTGTGTCAGGGCCGTCGTCGAGGAGTTCGGCGAGAGCGAGCGCGAGGACGAGGCCTGCGTGCTCGTCGCCAAGGTGAGTGAGTAGAGGTGAGTGAGGAGGAGACCAGCCGGCTCGTGCAAGCAGAGATCAGCCGGCTCGTGTCGAGCGCACAGGCTCCCTACGCCTCTGCGCTGTTGCTGTTCCCCTTGCTCCTGGCCCTGGGCAGGACCAGCTTGATCTCCTCCCGCAGTTCCTGGATCTTCGGGTAGCTGGAGTACTCGGCGGTGAGCCGGTACATCTGGCGCAGCCGGTCCCAGGTGCGGTGGGAGGAGTTGGATCCCATCGACATCAGGGCCAGCCGGGCGTACCGGTCCGCCTGCTCGGGGTCGTCCGCGATGAAGCAGGCGGAGGCCATGGAGAGGAAGTCGAAGATCTTCGACCGCTGCCGGCCGTCGATCCGCAGGGCCAGGGCCTTCTCCGCGTAGTGCTGGGCGTGCACGGCCGCGGCCGGGTCGTGCTCGGCCAGCGTGCGGTAGGCGAGGGCCTGCATGCCGTACAGGTCCTCCTCCCTGAACATCTGCATCCAGCTCGGCGGCGGCACGTCGCCCCGGTCGGAGACGAAGAGGTCCTCCGCCTGGCCGAGGGTGCGGCGCATCGCCTGGCCCTTGCCCATCGACGCCTGTGCCCAGGCCTCGATGGTGTAGAGCATCGCCCGGGTGCGCGGCAGCACCTCGTCGCCCGAGCCGGACTTGGCGAGCTTCATCAGGTCGAGCGCGTCGTCGGGCCGGCCGAGGTGCACCATCTGGCGAGCCGCTCTGGAGAGCGCCTCCCCGGCACGCGGCCGGTCGCCGCCCTCACGGGCCGCGTGGGCGGCGATGACGAAGTACTTCTGGGCCGTGGGCTCCAGGCCGACGTCGTGCGACATCCAGCCCGCGAGGACAGCGAGGTTGGCGGCGACGCCCCACAGGCGCCGCTGGAGATGCTCGGGGTGGCGGTAGGCGAGCATGCCGCCCACCTCGTTGAGCTGTCCCACGACGGCCTTGCGCTGGAGCCCGCCGCCGCGGGCCGCGTCCCAGGCGCGGAACACCTCGACGGAGCGCTCCAGTTCCTCGATCTCCTCGGACCCGATGGGGGCGGCCTCGTAGCGGTCGAACCCAGCGGGGTCGGCGTGCAGAGGGTCGTCGAGGACGGGGGCGTCGGCCTTGAGTGTGGGGTCGGTGTGCAGCCACTCGTACATGGCGCTGCTGAGTACGGATCCCGCGGTGAGCGCGGCACCCGCGCCCACCAAGCCGCGTCGGTTGAGCATGAGGTCCATTCCCGTGAATTCGGTGAGGACCGCGGCGGTTCGTTCGGGCGCCCACGGCATGCCGTCGGGATGTTCCACGTTCCCGTCGTCCGGCCGTTTTCCCGTACGCCCGTGCCGTACCAGACCGAGGTCCTCGATGGTCACGACACGGCCGAGACGCTCGGTGAACAGAGCCGCCAGCACCCGCGGCACGGGATCGCGCGGGATCTCTCCCGTGTCGATCCACCGCCGCACCCGGGAGGTGTCGGTCGCCAGCTGGGGGTGGCCCATGGCCGCCGCCTGCCGGTTGACCAGCCTCGCGAGTTCGCCCTTGGACCAGCCGGCCAGGCCGAACAGGTCCGAGAGACGGGTGTTGGGTTCTCCGGTCACGTCAAGCCCCCAGGTTCTCGGCTGAGTTGACAGTAGCCCCGTGCCGGTTGCCGGGCGACTATTCGCCAGGGTTCGCCAGGGTGCGCCAGATGGTGTGCCACTGGCGATCGGGTGTCAGGTAGGAACGCGCCACCCCGACCCGGCCGCCACTCGACGGGCCCACTCCCCAGGGTGTGCCCGGGCGGCCGGGACGGGTTGGGCGCGAGAACCCCTCACAGGACTTCTCAGGCAGGCACCGCAGGTACACGAAGGGATCTGTATCGCCCATGTACGCAGCATCGTCCTCCGTGTCCGCTCCGCCCCGGTCGCTGCGCCCCCGCCCGGCGGGCGGCGGACCGTATCTCGACCCCGCGCGTCCAGGGGCCGCAGTACCGGTCGTGGGCCGGCAACGGCGCGCCCCGGGTCTCGGCACCCAGCCCCTCAGCGGGAGACTCGACCTCTCCGGCCCCCAGGGCGCGCAACTGCGCACCGCGATCGCGTCGGTGCACCGGATCTGCCCGGAGTTCGCTCCGGTGCAGGTGCTGCGCCGCTCCGGGCGGTCCGTGATCCTCGTCGGGACGACGGGGCGCAGCACCGCCGTGGCGAAGTGTCTACTGGACCACTCCCCCGCCTGGTCGGAGCGGAGCCGCCACGAAATAGCCGCATACCGCTCGTTCGTCCGGCACCGGCCGCCGATCCGGGTGCCGAGGCTGATCGCGGCGGACCCGGACAACTGCACGCTGGTGATCGAGCGGATGCCCGGCCGGGTGGCGGCGGTCCAGCGCCACCCGGCGGAGGCTCCGCCCCGGGCGGACATCCGGGCCGCGCTGGGCGCGATCTGCCGGCTGAACGCGTGGCGGCCCCCGGCGGGCACCTTCGACGCCCCGGTGGACTACCCGGCCCGGATCGCCCGGTACCACGAGCTGGGTCTGCTCACCGACCGGGACATGGGTGACCTGCAGAAGCTGCTGCACGGCATCGCGGTCGCGGCGGGCCGTCAGGGGATGGGCCAGTTCTGTCACGGCGACGCCCTGCTCTCGAACATCCTGCTGTCCCCGGCCGGTCCAGTGCTGGTGGACTGGGAGCACGCGGGCTGGTATCTGCCGGGGTACGACCTGGCCACGCTCTGGTCGGTCCTCGGCGACGCCCCGGTGGCGCGCCGTCAGATCAGCCAGATCGCCCAGTCGGCGGGGCCCGCCTCCAGGGACGCCTTCCTGGTGAACCTGATGCTGGTCCTCACCAGGGAGATCCGGACCTACGAGACCGCCGTGCAGCGTTCGATGCACGACGCGACCCCGGCGGCACCGGGTACGGCCCATCCGGGCGCCGCGCCGACCGGCGAGGAACAGCGGCTGCTGCTCCGGCGGCTGCACGACGACTGCCAGCTGGCCCGCCGGGCCGTACGCGCGGCGGTCGGCACTCGCTGACGGGGACGAGGATCCGCGGTGCGCTCAGGGCAACTGCGCACCGCGGATCTTCGCATGTAACGCGAAACTCCCATAATCATCGTATGACATGGGAATTCCTGCCTCTCTGGGCATGATTGACGGATCGTCGGCAAGCCGGTAGCACTGAGCCAAGCTCAGCCCCGCACGCCCCGTCGCGCCCCATCGCCCCAGGAGGCAGCATTGCGAGGATCCGTCACCGAGCCCACACCCCCGAACAGCGGCAGACGTACGCGCAGGACGGCCGGAGCCGTCGCCGCCGCGGCCCTGTTGCTGCCGTTGCTGGGCGCGGCACCCCCACCGAACACCGGCGAGTCGTCCGCCGGACTGCTCCAGCGGGCGTTCGCGTCCGCCGCCGCCGAGTACCACGTGCCCCAGAGCGTGCTGCTTGCCGTCTCCTATCTCCAGTCCCGCTGGGACACGCACGCCGGCGCGCCCAGCGTGACCGGCGGCTACGGCCCGATGCACCTCACCGATGCGCACACCGCGCTGGCGACGGCCACCGAGCACTTCGCCGACGGCACCGAGGACGCCCGCGGCGACAGCGCCCGCCCCGCCCTGCACCCCAGCGTGCAGGTCCCGCAGAACTCCGCGCTCCCGGCCCGGCTCAAGACCCTGACGAAGGCCGCCGCGCTGACCGGGATCCCGGCCGCCGAACTGCGCACCGACGCGGCGGCCAACGTGGCCGGCGGCGCCGGCCTGCTCGCCGCCGCCCAGAAGGACCTCCACCAGCCGCTCAGCGCCGATCCGGCGGACTGGTACGGCGCGATCGCCCGCTTCTCCGGCGCCGATGACACGGCGACCGCGGCGGCGTACGCCAACGACGTGTTCGACGTCCTCCACACGGGCGAGGAGCGCACCACCGACGCGGGACAGCTCGTCGCCCTCGCCGCCCAGCCCGGCCTGGCGCCCGACACCGCGCAGCTGAAGCTGACCGGGCTGCGCACGGAGGCGGCGGACGGCGAGACGGAGTGCCCGGCAACGGTGTCGTGCCAGTGGATCCCGGCGCCCTACGCACAGTTCGGGGACAACGACTACGGCAATCACGACCTCGCCGACCGGCCGGCCTCGCAGAGCATCAAGTACATCGTCATCCATGACACCGAGGGCTCCTGGGACACCACCATCAAGCTGGTCCAGGACCCGACCTATGTGTCCTGGAACTACACCATCCGCTCCACCGATGGTCTGATCGCCCAGCACGTCAAGGCGAAGGACGTGGCCTGGCACGCGGGCAACTGGTACATCAACGCCAAGTCGATCGGCATCGAGCACGAGGGCTTCCTCGCCTCCCCGGACGCCTGGTACACGGAGGCGATGTACCGCTCCTCGGCCCGGCTGGTGAAGTACCTCTCCGAGCAGTACGGCATCCCGCTGGACCGGCAGCACATCCTCGGCCACGACACCGTGCCGGGCCCGACCACGTCCACGATCCCCGGGATGCACACCGACCCGGGCCCCTACTGGGACTGGCGGCACTACTTCGAGCTCCTTGACCACCCCTTCAAGCAGAAGGCGGGCAAGAAGCACCGTGTGGTGACGGGTGGTGTGGTGACGATCCTGCCGGACTACGCCACGAACCAGCCGACGTACACCGGCTGCGTCACCAAGGGCCAGCCCTGCGCCGCGCACGGTTCCAGCGCGGTACGGCTGTACTCCGACCACGACGAGAGCTCGGCCCTGATCAAGGACATCGGCCTCGGTACGACACCGACGACCGACGTCAACGACCTCTCCTCGCGGGCCGCCACCGGCCAGCAGTACGCGGTGGCGGACACCTGGGGCGACTGGACGGCGATCTGGTACCTCGGGCAGAAGGCGTGGTTCGACAACCCGCCGGGCGCGCCGGCGGCGGTCGGCACGACCGGGCTGGTGATCACGCCGAAGGCGGGCCGGACCAGCATCCCGGTGTACGGCCGCGCCTATCCGGAGGCGTCGGCGTACCCCTCAGGGGTACCCGCCCAGTCGGTCTCCCCGCTGCCCTACACGATCCCTGCGGGCCAGAAGTACGTGGCCGGTGACGAGGTGCCGGGCGAGTACTACTACGCCGTCACCTTCAGCACCGACTCGCACAAGGTCGTGGTGGGCAAGGACCTGTACTACGAGATCCAGTACGGCCACCGGGTCGAGTTCGTCCACGCGGCCGACGTGGACGTGGTGCCGGCCGCGAAGACCGGGCGGCACCACGGCCACGGCCACGGCCACGGGAAGTAGCCGACGGAAGGCGGTCTGCCTCAGCCCTGCTGGAAAAGCTCCGCCGGGAGCGGCTTCAGCAGGGCGTACAGGTCGTCGGTGATCGGGCGGTCCCAGGCGGCGATGGTCACGAGGACGCCGTCGCTGCGGTCGAACTGGACACAGGAGATCCGGCTCTCGGAGAGCTTGAGGCGGCGCACGATCAGCAGGTTGTCTCCCTGCAGGACCGGCATGTCCTCGGTGCCGACGACGGTGACGTCCTCGTCGTTCTCCAGGGCGAGGAGGAGCTGGCCGACCTCGAAGGGGATCTCGTCCTCCTCCACCTCGCGGGCCGGGGAGCCCTCGGGGAGGTTGCCGATGATCATCGCGGGGCCGCGGCCGCCGAAGAGGTCGTAGCGCAGGAAGACGCCCTGGCAGGAGCCGTCGGGGGCGGGCAGCAGCCCGGCACCGAGGTTGCCGGGCCAGTCGCCCGGGTCCATGGCCAGTACGTCGAAGTCGGGGCCGGCGGGAGTGGCGCTGCGGCGACGGAGGAACGACATGCGCTCCATGGTACGGGGCCGGGGTTGTGGGGTGGGGATCAGTGCGGGGTGCGGGTCGGCCGACGTCTCGCCGGCGCTCCTGCTCCGCCGACACCCCTGGTCCGCCGGCACGCCTGCTCCGCCGCGCTCGTGTTCCGCCGGCCCTCTGTTCCGCCCCCGCTGCTGCTCCGCCGCCCACTCTTGATTCACCGGCACCCTCACTTCCGCCGCGACGGTGATCAGCCACGACGGTGGTGTTCGGCGGTGCCGGGCCGGGCGGCGGTGTTCGTCGTGGTGGGTGGCGGTCGTTCGGCGGGTGCGGCGCCGTCGTGGCTTGTCGCGCAGTTCCCCGCGCCCCTGGGGTGTCGTCGTTGACGCCCGCTACAAGGGCGCCCTTTCCGTCGCCGCCAGCTCGGCTCGTGCCGCGGACGCCAAGCCGTCGGCCCCGCACTGCCGGGCGGTTTCGAGCCCCCGGCGCAGGTGGGCGGCGTCTTGGAGTTCCGTGCCCAGGGCCACCAGTGCGCAGGCGAGCTCGTAGGCCGCCGGAGAGCGGTCCAGGTAGGCCACGGACTCGCGCAGGTATGCCAGGCGGGTCTCGCCCGAAGAGACCTCCGCCGCTGTGCGCAGGGCCTGGCCGATCGCGGACGGGGCGCCGAAGCGGCGGGCCCGGGTGACCGCGTCCAGGGCCGTGGTGCGGGCGCGTTCCGGGGCGTCGTGGGCTTCGGCGCGGGCCAGGTGGAGCTGCCAGGGGCACCACGAGGGGTTGCGGATGCCGCGGGGTTCGAGGCGGCGGCCGGCCGCGGAGAGCTCGGCCGCGGCGTCCTTGGTGAGGCCGCGCGCCAGGAGCAGTTCGCCGTGGACCGTCTGGGCGTCGGGGAAGACCACGGCCGCCGGGAAGGGCTCCCGGAAGGCGTGGTCCTCGGCGAGGCGGGCGGCCTCGGCGGTGCGGCCGCGGGCCAGCAGGGTCTGGATCAGGATGCCGAGGGCGTACCAGTGGGCCGGGGTGCCGGGGCCGACGCGTTCGGCGAGGCGCAGGCCGGAGCGGACCAGGTCCTCCGCCTCGGCGAGCCGGCCGCGCCGGTAGCGGACGTAGCCGAGGAGCGTGTAGGCGAAGGAGAGGTGGGCGCCGCGCCAGCCCTGGCGTTCGAAGTCGGCGATCCCGGCGGCGAAGAGCTCCTCCGTGCGGTCCGGCCGGTCGGCGTACATGAAGGCGAGGGCGACGAGGACGGGGACCTCGAACCCGCGGTCGGCCTCCGCCCAGCCGAGGCCGCCGGCCAGGGCGCGCTCGGCGTGGTGGAGGGCGATGTCGGCGGGTTCGCCGCGCTGGATGGCGTCCCAGGTGCGCAGCCCGATGACGTACCGCTCGGTGAGGTCGCGGCCCTGGAGCCGGTCGGCGAGCCGGGTCAGGCGGCGGGAGCGCGAGGGGTGGTCGGGTTCGTCGGCGCGGAAGGCGTCCCACATGAACTGTTCGGAGAGCATGCGGAGCCGGACACGGGCGTCGCCGGTCACGCGGATCTCACCGGCGAGGGTCTCGGAGGCCTCGGCGAGGCGGTCGCTGTGGGCGAGGACCTGGGAGAGGCGGTAGACGATGTGGTGGCGCAGGGCGGGCTCGGCGATGGGTTCCTGGAGGGCCGCGCGCAGGTGGTTGACGGTGGTGGCGGGTTCGGTGAGGAGGGAGGCGCTGCCCAGTTCGTGGAGGACGGCGGCGCGCTCCTTGGCGGGCGGGGGTTCGCGCAGGGCGCGGGCGAGGTAGGTGCGGGCCGTGTCGGGGGCGCCGGCCCGGAGGGTCTCGCCGGCGGCGGCGCGCAGTTGCCGCACGACCCAGGTGTCGCCTTCGGGGTGGGTCTCCAGGAGGTGGCGGGCGGCGGCGGTGGCGCCCTGGCCGTCGTCGGTCACGCACCAGGCGGCCTGGCCGTGCAGGGCGACCCGGGTGGCGGGCGGGATGGCCCGGTAGACGGCGGTGGCGATCAGCGGGTGGACGAACTCCAGGGTCTCGGCGCCGGTGAGGACCCGGGCGCCGCGCAGGGCGTCGGCGGCGTCGGCGGCCTCCTCGTGGCCGAGGCCGGCGACGGCGGCGGCGAGCGTCGGATGGATCTCGGTGCCGAGCACGGCGCAGGCCCAGGCGAACCGGACCGCGGAGGGGCCCAGGCGTTCGAGGCGGGCGATCAGCCCGCTGCCCTTGACGGCGGCGGCGAGGTCGCGCAGCAGGGGTGCGCCGGCCTCGGTGGGGTCGAGGCCCCGGTCGGAGACCTTGGCGGTCAGTTCGACGGCCTCGAAGGGGTTGCCCGCGGTGACGGCCCAGCACTCGTGGCAGAAGGCGTCGTCGGCGTGGTCGCCGAGGCTGTCGCGGACCAGGCCGGCGACGGCGTCGGCGCTGAGCGGTTCGAGGCCGTGCGGGCGGCCGCCGGCCCGTCCGGGCAGGCCGCGGAACGCGTCGGCGTGCTCGGGGAGTTCGTCGGGCCGGTAGGCGACGACGACGAGCAGCGGGAGTTGCTCGGCGCGCGGTGCGAACGCGGCGAGCCAGCCGAGGGATTCGGGGTCGGCCCAGTGCGCGTCGTCGAGGACGAGGACCATCGGGGCCCGGCGCACGGCGAGGTGGGTGAGCACCCAGTCGAGGCCGTCGCGCAGGCCCTGCTGGTCGGGCGGGGCGCCCTCGGTCGGGGCGCACAGGCCGAGCGCGGGGCCGACGATGTCGTACCAACTGCCCAGCGAGGCGCGGAGTTCGGCCTCCGGTGCGCCGGCGAGCCGGGGTTGCAGGAGCTGGCGGGCGACGTGGAAGGCGACGCGCTGTTCCTGGTCGCCGCCGCGCGCGGAGAGCACGGTGCAGCCCTGGGCGGCGGCGCGGCGGCGGACCTCGGCGAGCAGGGTGGTCTTGCCGATACCGGCCCGGCCCGCGAAGGCGAGGAGCGCGCCGAGCGGCCGGTCGCCCGGTGCCGTGCCGTCCATGCCCAGGCCGGTGAGTTCGGCCAACGCCTCGTCGACGGCGGCGAGTTCGCTGTCGCGCTCGTAGAGCGTCCGCCGGTTGCGCAGGACCCGCTGTCCCATGACCACCCCCCGCCACGGTGATACGCGAGCGCGGGGAGCGGGCGCGCACCGTGGCTTGCAGGCAGCTCAGCGTACGCCCGACGACGGTGATCCGCTCCCTACTGACGGTAACTGAGCGAAGGGACTTGACATCACTCCTGCGGTGGTGAGGGCGGGACCACCGCGATCGGGGCGGCCGCGTGCAGCAGCACGGCCTGGGTGACCGAGCCGATCATGCGGGCCGGGGCGAGCAGCCGCCGGCGGTGGCGGCCGACGACGACCAGGGCGGCGTCCTTCGAGGCGGACACCAGCAGGCCGGCCGCGGCGCCGGGCAGCGCGAGGACGTCGGCGCGCAGGCCGGGGCGGTCCTTGAGGTGCGGGGCGAGGAAGCCCTCGGCGAGGGTGCGGGTCTCCTGTTCGACCTCGTCCTGGTCGACGGTCGGCGGGACGATCTCCCCGGCCGCGACCCAGCTCTGCAGCGGCCACGGGTAGGCGGCGATCACCTGGAGCCGGGCACCGCGCCAGGCGGCCTCGGCGAAGGCGAAGGCGAGGGTGGCGTCGTCGGGGCTGTCCACGTCCAGGCCGACGACGACCCGGGGCCCGGGCTCGACGGGAAGTTCCTCCTGCACGTCGCGCCCCGGCCGGGGTACGACGACCACCGGGCACTCGGCGTCACGGGCGGCGGCCATGCCGTTGGAGCCGAGCAGCAGGCTGGCGAAGCCGCCACGGCCGCGCGAGCCGAGCACCAACAGCTGTGCGTCGGACCCCAGTTCGGGCAGCAGCGCGCTCGGGGCGCCCTCCAGGGCGACGTACTCGACGGCGAGTCCCGGGGCACCGGTGCGCAGCCGGTCGCGGACCTCGTCGAGCACGGGGTCGCCGGCCGCGTCCGGTTCCCCGGCGACCAGCACGTCGGGCTGCCCCCAGGCGGCGTACTGGCGGACGTGCACCACCCGCAGCGGTGCGCCCCGTTGCCGGGCCGCCTGCACGGCCCAGTCCAGGGCGCGCAGGCTGTCGTCCGAACCGTCCGCCGCGGCGATGACCGGCGCAGTGCTCATCGTTCCTCACCTCCGGAATACGACCTTCCCCGTCCGGGGCCAGCCTGTCTCAGGCGGTGGCCCCGGAAGGGCGCTGCTGGTCACGTGTCCGGAAATCCTTGCGGAACACCCCCCGGTTCACCTCTCTGCCGCGGCAGCGGAACCGGGGGAGGCGCTCAGGTGAGGTCGAACTCGCCCTCCCGGGCCCCCGACACGAAGGCGCCCCATTCGGCGGGGGTGAAGATCAGGGAAGGGCTCTGCGGGCTGCCGCTGTTGCGCATCGCGATGAATCCCTCGACAAAGGCGATCTGGACATCCCCCAGGCCCCGGCTGCTGGACTGCCAATCGGCCCCGCTGAGGTCCAGCTCCGGCTTGTCCCAGCCCAGTACCGGCTGCTGCTGGATGGTGCTCTCGGCCACGTCCGTGCTCCTCCCGAATTCGTCGTCCGCGGCCAGCCTAGCTTTCGGTTCCGGCACTCGACAGGCCACGCGAACGGGTCCTTTCAGCTGTCGGGGGCCGCGGCGCCGACGAGCCACATGGAGAAGAACTGGGAACCGCCGCCGTAGGCGTGCCCGAGCACCTTCCGGGCGCCGTCCACCTGGTGTTCTCCGGCCTGGCCGCGCACCTGGAGGGCGGCTTCGGCGAACCGGATCATCCCCGAGGCGCCGATCGGATTGGTGGAGAGGACGCCACCCGACATGTTGACGGGAAGGTCACCGTCGAGTTCGGTGACCCCCGATTCGGTGAGTTTCCAGCCCTCGCCCTCCTCGGCGAAACCGAGGTTCTCCAGCCACATGGGCTCGTACCAGGAGAACGGCACGTACATCTCGACGGCGTCGATGTCCCGGCGTGGGTCGGCGATCCCCGCCTGCCGGTAGACGTCGGCGGCGCAGTCCTTGCCGGCCTGCGGCGACACCGCGTCCTTGCCGGCGAACAGGGTGGGCTCGCTGCGCATGGCCCCGCCGAGCATCCAGGCCGGCGGCTTCGCGGAACGGGCGGCTCCGGCGCGGTCGGTGAGGACCATGGCGCAGGCGCCGTCGGAGGAGGGGCAGGTCTCCGAGTAGCGGATGGGGTCCCACAACATGGGGGACGCCTGGACCTTCTCCAGGGTGATGTCGTGCTCGTGGAGGTGGGCGTAGGGGTTCTTGAGCGCGTTGCGCCGGTCCTTGTAGGCGACCAGCGAGCCGACGGTGTCCGGGGCGCCGCTGCGTCGCATGTACGCCCGCACATGGGGCGCGAAGAAACCGCCCGCGCCCGCCAGCAGCGGCTGCTGGAAGGGGATCGGCAGGGACAGCCCCCACATGGCGTTGGACTCGGACTGCTTTTCGAAGGCGAGGGTCAGCACGGTGGAGTGGACACGGGCGGCGACGAGGTTGGCCGCGACGAGCGCGGTCGAGCCGCCCACCGAACCCGCCGTGTGGACCCGCAACATGGGTTTGCCCACCGCCCCCAGCGCGTCCGCCAGGTACAGCTCGGGCATCATCACGCCCTCGAAGAAGTCGGGCGCCTTGCCGATGACGACGGCGTCGATGTCGGCCCAGTCCAACCCGGCGTCGTCGAGGGCGCGTCGCGCGGCCTCGCGGACGAGCCCGGCGATCGACACGTCCCGCCGGGCCGCCACGTGCTTGGTCTGGCCGATCCCTACGACGGCCACCGGCTCCTTGCTCATCGCGGATCCCCTTCGAGTACGGCGACCAGGTTCTGCTGCAGGCAGGGCCCGGAGGTGGCATGGGCGAGGGCGCGGTCGGACTCGCCGCGGTGGATGCGGGCGGCGGCCTCGCCGATGCGGATCAGTCCGGCGGCCATGATCGGGTTGGCTGCAAGGGCCCCGCCGGACGGGTTCACGCGTACGTCGTCGCCGAGCCGCAGCGCCTTGCGCAGCACGACCTCCTGGGAGCTGAACGGCGCGTGCAGCTCGGCGGTGTCCACGGGCCGTTCGAAGGCACCGGCCCGCTCGGCGGCGAGCCGCGCGGACGGCGAGTCGGTCAGGTCGCGGACGCCCAGGCCGTGCGCCTCGATGCGGTGGTCGATGCCCCGGATCCAGGCGGGCCGGGCGCACAGCTCCCGGGCCCGCTCACCCGCCGCGAGGATCACGGCGGCGGCACCGTCTCCGATGGGCGGGCAGTCGCCGGTCCGCAGGGGCCGTACGACGTACTCCCCTTGCGGAACCGAACCCCTCACCTGTGCATGGGGGTTGGCTGCCGCGTCCGCCCTGCTGCGGGCGCCGACGGCGGCCAGTGCGCGCTCGTCGGTGTCCCCCGCGTCGATGAGGGCCCGGGCCTGGAGGGCGGCGAGGGCCACGGAGTCCGGCCAGAGGGGGGCCACGTAGTAGGGGTCGAGCTGCCGGGTCAGCACGTCGCGTACGGAGCCGGGTGAGGACTTGCCGTAGGAGTAGACGAGCGCGGTGTCCGCGTCCCCGGTGAGCAGTTTGGTCCAGGCCTCGTACAGGGCCCAGGCGCCGTCCATCTCGACGTGCGACTCGGAGATCGGCGGCCAGGCGCCGACGCCGTCGAGGGCGAGGGTGAAGGAGAAGGCGCGGCCGGCCAGGTAGTCGCTGGAGCCGGAGCAGGTGAAGCCGATGTCGGCGGTCTTCAGGCCGGTCTGTCCGAGCACATCGTGCAGCACCGGCATGAGCATCTCGACCTCGGAGAGCTCCTCGCTGGTGCGGCGGTGGTCGGTCTGCGCGAAGGCGACCAGTGCTATGTCACGCATCACAGCAGCTCCTTGTACGTCTCGTAGTCCGCGTCGGGTTCGCCGTTGGGCCGGTAGTGGTCGGGGAAGCGGGCCCCCTCGGTCCACGCCGGCTCTACCCTGAGCCCCATCCGCACCTGGTCGTAGGGGATCCCGCCGATCCGGCCGTGCAGGGCGAGGCCGGCGCCGTCGAGGGCGATGTGGGCGTAGACGTACGGCACCTCTATGTCGAGGTTCTTCGCCTTGATGTTGACGATGCAGAAGGTGGTGACTGTGCCGCCGGGACCCACTTCGACCTGTTCCGATGTGGCCACCCCACATGTGGGGCACGCACCCCTCGGCGGGACGTACACCTTCCGGCAGGAGGGACAGCGCTCGCCGAAGGTCCGCCGGGACGCCAGTGCGTCGATGTAGGCGGACTGGGCGCGGCCGGGCGAGTAGGTGTAGTCGAGGCGGGCGTGCGCCACGATGCCGTGGATCGCGTCCTCGAATTCGCCGCTGTGCCCGAAGAGTTCCGCCGTCCTGCCCTCGTACGGCTCGAAGCAGGCGATGTCGGTGATGGCACCCGACCGTTCCTCGGCCCAGCGGACCCGGACTCGCATGCCGGTGTGCACGGCGTCGGGCCCTGGTGCGTCGAGCGCGTGCAGCAGGGCGGTGTCGGCGCCGTCGAGCCGGACCAGGACCCAGGCGAAGGGGGTGCCGAGGGGCTGGCCGCGCCGGGGCTCGTGGTTCCAGGCCCAGGTGGTGACGGTACCGGTGGGGGCGACCTCGACCAGGTCGCGGATCTCCTCGGCGGTGACGGGGTCGTACTCGACGGGCGGCACGAGGACGCGGCCGTCGCCGGTTTTCACACCGAGGACGATGCGTTCCCGCAGGCCGGTGAGGAAGGCGCTCTGGACGGGCCCGAGGGACCGGGTGAAGGGGAACTCGACGACGAGGGGAGCTTTGAGGACTTCGGGCATAGGGGGCTTGCCTCCTTAAGGTCGGTGCGGGTGACGCCCCGTCTTTTAGGGGCGCGGGGCGCGCACATATGCGGCTCCGCCGCGCGGGCGCGACCAGCCACATACGGCCCGCAGCGTCCGACGCACCCCAGGCATCACTCGCGCTTGTAGACGGCCGGTCGCTTCTCCGCGAAGGCGCGAGCGCCCTCCTTCGCATCGGCCGTGTCGAAGATCGGCCACCCCCGCTTCAGCTCCGCAGCCAGCCCGTCGGCTTCGGTCAGCTCAGCGGTCTCGTACACCGACGCCTTGACCGCCTCGACCGCCAACGGCCCGCACGCGTTGATCTGTTCGGCGATCTCCAGGGCCTTGTCGAGCGCGGCGCCGTCCGGGACGACATGGCCGACGAGCCCGATGCCGGCCGCCTCCCTGGCCGTGTACGGCCGCCCCGTGAGCAGCATCTCCAGGGCGTGCGTGCGCGGAATCTGCCGCTGCAGCCGCACGGTGGACCCGCCGATCGGAAAGAGTCCCCGCCGGACCTCGAAGAGACCGAACGTCGCGGACTCGCCCGCGACCCGGATGTCGGTGCCCTGGAGGATCTCGGTGCCGCCCGCGACGCAGTAGCCCTCGACGGCGGCGATCACCGGTTTGCGCGGGCGATGATGGCGGAGCATCGCCTTCCAGTGCAGGTCGGGGTCGGCCTTCAGCCGGTCGCGCAGATGCTCCCCCGCCATGCCCTGTCCGGCCAGCGCCTTGAGGTCCATCCCGGCGCAGAAGGCGCCCCCGGCCCCGGTGAGCACGATCGAGCGGACGCCGTCGTCCTCGTCGGCCTCGATCCAGCCGTCGTACAGGCCGACGAGCATGGAGATCGAGAGCGCGTTCTTCGCTTCGGGCCGGTTGAGCGTGAGCACGAGTGTGGCGCCCTCGCGCCGCACGGTGAGGTGTTCCGTCCCACCCATGGACCGTCTCCCCTCCGAGAGGGATCGTCTCCCCTCCAGCAGAACGAGAACAGGTTGCAGTAGCCGGGGAGGCACTTCAAGGGTTTTCTGACAGACAGTCAGATTTCTTCGCGCGAACCCTTCACAGTTGCCGCGCCCTTTGCTCTGATGACCGGCGAACGGACAGGTGCGCCTTTCTTCGTCACGGTCGCCGGGGTCAGGAGGAGCGGTGGAGTACAACCTTGCCGATCTGTTCGAGTCGGTCGTCGACGTGGCCGCGGACCGCGAGGCGCTCGTGTACCTCGACCACCCCGGAACGGGCGCGGAACGCCGGCTGACCTACGCCGAGCTGGACGCCGCCGCCAACCGCATCGGCCACCATCTGATCGACAGCGGCATCCGCCCGGGCGAGCATCTCGGCCTGCACCTCTACAACGGGGTCGAGTACCTGCAGACGGTGCTCGGCTGCCTGAAGGCACGGGTCGTACCGGTCAACGTGAACTACCGGTACGTCGAAGAGGAGTTGGTGTACCTCTACCGGGACGCGGATCTCGTCGCGCTGGTCTTCGACGCGGAGTTCGACGACCGGGTGGCGGCGGCGCTGCCCCGGACGCCGAGGCTGCGGCACCTGGTGCGGGTGGGTGAGCCGGTGGACGCGGGGCTCAAGGCCGTCGCGTTCACGGAGGCCGAGGCCGCCGGGTCGCCCGGGCGGGGGTTCCCGGCGCGCTCGGCGGACGACCAGTTCATCATCTACACCGGCGGCACGACCGGGATGCCCAAGGGTGTGATGTGGCGCCAGGAGGACCTGTTCTTCGCGGGGCTGGGCGGCGGAGCGCCGACCGGTGAGCCGGTGAAGCGCCCGGAGGAGCTGGCCGAACGCGTCGCGGCGGGCGGGGCGGGCATCACCTTCTTCCCCACTCCCCCGCTGATGCACGGCACGTCCACGCTCACCACCTTCATCGGCTTCAACTTCGGACAACGAGTCGTGATCCACCGCAAGTTCGTGCCCGAGGAGGTGCTGCGGACCGTCGAGAAGGAGAAGGTCACCAGCATGTCGCTGGTCGGCGACGCGATGCTGCGCCCGCTCATCGACGCCCTCAACGGGCCGATGAAGGGCACCGACTGCTCCGCCATGTTCAGCGTCTCCTCCTCCGGCGCGATCCTCTCCGAGACCGTGCGCCGGCAGTTCAGCGCACTCGTCCCGAACGCCATGCTGCTGAACAACTTCGGCTCCTCCGAGTCCGGCTTCAACGGCACCGCGACCGAGGACTCCGGGGCCGGCAGCGGCTTCCGGGTCCGTGTCAACTCCCGTACGCAGGTGGTCGATCCGGCCAGCCACGAGCCGGTGGCGGTCGGCGAGATCGGCCGGGTCGCGCAGAGCGGGCACGTGCCGCTCGGCTACTACAACGACCCGGCGAAGACCGCCGAGACGTTCTTCGAGAAGGACGGCCGGAGGTGGGTGCTCCTCGGCGACATGGCGACGGTCGACGCGGACGGTGTCGTCACCGTGCTCGGCCGGGGCTCCCAGTGCATCAACACCGGGGGCGAGAAGGTGTACCCGGAGGAGGTCGAACAGGCGCTCAAATCGCATCCGGACGTGTACGACGCGCTCGTCGCCGGGGTGCCGGACACTACCTGGGGCAACCATGTGGCGGCCGTGGTGCAGCTGCGCGAGGGTGCCGAGCCGCCTTCCCTCACGGACATCCAGACCCACTGCCGTAGCCGGCTGGCCGGGTACAAGGTCCCCCGTCAGCTGGTGATCGCCGAGGCCATCCAGCGGTCGCCGAGCGGCAAGGCGGACTACCGGTGGGCGCGGGAGGTGGCAGTGGCCGCCGACCGGTAGGCCGTGCGAGCAGCGGGTCATGACCCGCCGGGCGTGCTCTTTGCACGCGGTTGACCCGGATGTTTGAACACCGGGTTACGTCAGGCCGTACGCGAGGTTGGCGGTTCCTGACCTGCGGGCCCGGTCCGCCGTGCCATCACCGGGCTTCGCACGGAAGGACTTACGGGTGTCGCACCTCACGCCCCCTCGCCAACTGCTGGACGCGGACGCGTCGGCACCGGACCCGGCGGCGGGGACACCGGCCGCGCCGGCGGAGACCGGGACCGAGCCGGACGCCCCGTCGGGCGCACACCCGACGGATGACGGGGCCGAGACCGGCGCGCGGGCTGTCGAGGCGAGCGAGCCGGGCAGGGGTCCCGAGGCAGTCGAAGACGCCGACGCGGACACTAGTCCCGGAGCGGAGGAGCAGGAGGAGCAGGAGGACGAGGCGACCGGCGACGAGGAGCACGGCGAGGCGGCCGGGAAAACCAGCGGCGAGGCGGCCGAGGAGACCAATACCTCACTCCCTGCCGCCGCCGACGACGAACGCGCTCCCGAGGGCACCGAGCCGCACACCGGCCCCGCCACGGCCGCGGACGGGACCGAACCCGATTCCCGGGCCGCCGGCTCCGGCCGCCCCGGCTGGTTCGGCCGGTTCCGCCGCAACCCCCGCATCACAACCGGCGTGCGGGTGGGGACGAGTGTCCTGGCGGGTGCGTTCGTGCTCGGCGCGATCCTCGTGCCGGACCGCCTCGACCGGTTCTCCTTCCAGACCTTCCTCCGCCTCCCCGTCGAAGCGGTGTACCTCTCGGTCATCCTGCTCGCACTGCCGTCGAAGGCACGGCGGATCGCGGCCGTCGTCACAGGGACGCTCCTCGGCCTGTCCACCGTCCTGAAGTGCCTCGACATGGGCTTCTACCAGACCCTGGCCCGACCGTTCGACCTGGTCTTCGACTGGGTTCTGCTGACCGACGCGGCGGACTGGGTGAAGGACTCCTTCGGTCACACGGGCGAGGTGCTCGCGGTGATCGGGGTGATCGTCCTGCTCGTCGCCGTGCTCGTGCTGAGCGCGCTCGCGATGGTGCGGCTGGCGAACGTCCTGGACCGGCACCGCCCCGCGGCCGTGAGCACCACGCTCGTGCTCGGCACCGTGTGGATCACCTGTTTCTCGCTGGGCGTGCAGTTCGCCGGCATCCCGTTCGCCACCAAGGGCTACAGCCAGTTCCTCGCCAACCGTGTGCAGTACGTCCGCGACGGACTGGGGGACGCCGACGTCTTCAAGAAGCAGCTCGCCGTCGACGCCTACGCCAACACCCCGTCCGACCAGCTGCTGACCGGACTGCGCGGCAAGGACGTGCTGTTCACCTTCATCGAGAGCTACGGCCGGGTGGCGATCGACGATCCGGCGATGGCTCCGGAGATCGACGCGACGCTGAACGAGGGGAACGCCCGGCTCAAGTCGGCCGGTTTCGCGGCGCAGAGCGGCTGGCTCAGGTCACCCGTGACGGGCGCCGGCAGCTGGCTCGCCCACTCGACGTTCCTGTCCGGCCTGTGGATCAACAACCAGCAGCGGTACCGGACCCTGACCACCGGCGACCACGCGACCCTCACCAGCTACTTCCAGAAGACCGGGGCCTGGCGCACGGTCGGCATCGTGCCGGGCGTGCGCAAGGCCTGGCCCGAGGGCAAGTACTTCGGCCTCGACCACATCTACGACTCCACGCACCTCGGTTACTACGGTCCGTACTTCAGCTGGACGCCGGTGCCGGACCAGTTCAGCCTGGAGGCCTTCCAGAAGCTGGAGCACGGCAAGAAGAACCGCGACCCGATCATGGCGGAGATCATCCTGGCCTCCAGCCACAACCCCTGGTCCCCCATCGCTCACATCATCGACTGGAAGGATCTCGGGAACGGCAGGATCTTCTACAAGATCAAGAAGGAGGGCACGAACCCCACGGAGGTCTGGAAGAGCGCGAAGAGCGTGCGAACCGAGTACCGCAAGGCGATCCAGTACTCCCTGGACAGCCTGACCCAGTGGATGCAGCGCTACGGCGACGACAACACCGTCCTCGTCTTCCTCGGCGACCATCAGCCCGTCCCGACGGTCACGGCCGGCAGCACCAGCCGGGACGTGCCGGTCACCATCGTCGCCCGCGACCCGAAGGTCCTGGACCGGGTCTCCGGGTGGGGCTGGACGGACGGGCTCAAGCCCGCGGACAACGCACCGGAGTGGGCCATGAACCAGTTCCGTGACCGCTTCCTGAAGGCGTTCGGGCCGCAGAGCTGAGCTCGGCCCAGGTGTCCGGGGCGGGGCGGGGCGGGATCACCTTCTTCCCGCCTCCCCACCGCCAGGACGCACGGGTGTGCCACCGCCGCAGGGCGGTCCCGGGGCCGTACTCTGTGCGCACGATCTGACGTCGATCACGCACACAGAGTCACAACGGCCGCACGGAAGGATCTCCGGTGTCGCACCCCACGCCCGCCCGGCCGCCGGAGACCGTGCCGTCACCGGCCGGTCCCGGCACGGGCGAAGGCCGGCGGCGAAGGCATCCGCGGACCGCCCGGGGCATCTCGGTGGGGACGACCGCCGGGTCCGCCGCCCTGCTGCTGGCCGCGCTGCTGCTGCCCAACCGGCTCGACCTGCTCGCGCCGCCGGCGTTCCTGCGCCTCCCCGGCGAGGGGATCGTGCTCGTGGCCGTCCTGCTGGTGCTGCCCGGGCGGGCGCGGCGGGTCACCGCGGTGCTGGCGGGCGCGGCGCTGGGGGTGCTGACGCTGGTGAAGTGCCTGGACATGGGCTTCTACTCGGCGTTGCAACGCCCGTTCGACCTGGTGCTCGACTGGATCCTGCTGGACGACGCGGCGGACTACGTACGGGAGTCGTTCGGCCGGACCAGTGAGGTGCTCGCGATCGCCGGGGCCCTGCTGCTCGCCGTGGCCGTGCCCGTGGTGACCGTTCTCGCGCTGGTGCGGCTCGCCGAGCGGATGGCACGCCGGCGTCCGCCCGCGGGCCGTACCGCTCTGGTCCTGGCCGTCGCCTGGGTCACCTGTGCCGCCTTCGGCCTTCAGGCCGGCGGCGCGCCCGTCGCCGCCACGCTCGACGCCCGGTTGGTGGACGAGCGGGTGCAGGCAGTCCGGGCGGGTCTTGCGGACGCGCGGGTCTTCGCGGCGGAGGCCGCCGTCGACGCCTTCGAGAGGACACCGCCGGACCGGCTGCTGACGGGCTTGCGCGGCAAGGACGTGCTGTTCACGTTCGTCGAGAGCTACGGCCGTACGGCGATCGAGGATCCGGCGATGGCGCGGCAGGTCGGCGCGGTCCTCCGGGAGGGAACCGCCTCGCTCAAGGCGGCCGGTTTCGACGCCCGCAGCGGCTGGCTGCGCTCCCCGGTCCTCGGCGCGGGCAGCTGGATGTGCCACGCCACGCTGCTGTCCGGACTGTGGATCAACAACCAGCAGCGTTACCGCAATCTGGTCTCCGGTGACCGGATGACCCTCAACCAGTACTTCCGAAGGACCGGCGCGTGGCGCACGGTCGGTGTCGTCCCGGGCGTCCGCCGCACCTGGCCCGAGGCCCGGTTCTTCGGTCTCGACCGCGCCTACGACTCCACGCACCTCGGCTACCACGGCCCGTACTTCAGCTGGACGCCCGTCCCCGACCAGTTCACGCTGGAGGCCTTCGACCGCCTGGAGTACGGGCGGAAGAACCGGCGTCCGCTGATGGCGGAGATCATCCTCGCCTCCAGCCACCAGCCCTGGGCGCCGCTCCCCCGCATGATCGACTGGAAGGACCTCGGTGACGGCTCGGTGTTCGGGCCGATCCAGAAGGCGGGCAAGGACCCGGCGGAGGTCTGGAAGGACACGGAGAGCGTACGCACCGAGTACCGCGTCTCGATCGAGTACTCGCTGCGCAGCCTGTTCGGGTTCATGGGGCGCCACGCCCGCCAGAACACGGTTCTGGTCTTCCTCGGCGACCACCAGCCCCGCCCGGAGGTAGTCGCCGGCAGCCCGCGCCGGGACGTCCCCGTCACGATCGTCGCCCATGACCCGGCGGTCCTGGACCGGGTCGCCGGGTGGGGCTGGACGCCGGGCCTCAAGCCCGCCGCGGACGCGCCGATCTGGGCGATGGACCAGTTCCGCGACCGTTTCCTGGAGGCGTTCGGGCCGCAGGGCCGAACGCCTGCTCAGCCGTCCAGGAAGTCGACGGTACGGCGGACGAACCACTCGGGGTCGTCGAGCCAGGGGTAGTGACCGGCACCGGGCTGCACGGCGACCTCGGCGGTCGGGAAGGCCTCGGCGGCGCGCCGGGCCAGGGCCGGGCTGGGGCCGCCGTCGAGCTCACCGGCGTACACCAGGACGGGGGCGGCGAGAGCGCGCAGGGCGATTCGGGTGGCGTCCGGGGTGAAGGCGCCCTCGCCGAAGTAGCGGTCGCCCGCCTCGTCGTTGGTCTGCTCCTCGGCGGCCGCGTCGTGCGCGCGGGCGGCGTCGTCCCAGCGGCCGTAGAAGAAGGGCATGAACGCCTCGTCGAAGTCCCCGGAGCCGGTCAGCCACGCCTCCAGCGCGGGGAACGCCCTCTCGAACCAGGGCTCCCCCATCCGTAGCCGGGCCGCCGCCAGCCGGTCCTCGGGGGTGGCCCGCAGGCCGAGGGCCGAGGGGTTGCCGGTGATCAGCGCGAGCCGCCGCACCCGCCGCGGATGGGCCGCCGCGTACAGGATCGCCAGGCTCGCACCGGCCGAGTGCGCCAGTACGTCCATGTGGTCGAGCCCCATGTGGGCGCGCAACATCTCCACGTCGTCGACCAGTCGGTCGCAGCGGTACGACGCCGGGTCGGCGGGCGTGGCGGAGTCGCCGGTCCCCCGCAGGTCGAGCAGGACCAGCCGGCGGCGGGCGGCCAGCCCGCCCAGGTCCCCGAGGTAGGCGGAGGCCCGCATGGGGCCGCCCGGGAGCACGACGAGGGGTTCGCCCTCGCCTCTGACGTGGTAGGCGAGACGGGTGCCGTCGGCCGCGGTGAACGTGGGCATGACGCCGATCTTCGGGGACGGTGGCGCGGCGTCGCAAATGGCCGGCGCGACCGGCGCGGTGCATCGGCCCCGCCTCCGCCGAACGTGTGACAGGGAGCAAGCGCTGTGCTCGCAGGGGGCATGCAGATGCTGCATGCCCCCTCACGTGGCACGAAAGGTTCGAGATGAAGCGTTTCCCGATCGGCGTCCTGGTCACCGCGGCGGTTCTCGCCGCGAGCGGAACGGCCATCGCCGTCACTCGCGGCACAGCCGATCAGCCGGACGGGAGGAAGACCGGCCGGCCACCCGTGGTGAAGTCCGCTGCGGCACAGGCGGAGGTGTACACGTGGGTGCACGGCCCGCATGTCGTGGTGCCGCCCGGCCAGGCCCGCAGCACCGAGGCGCTGTGCCCGGCCGGGCAGGTGCCCACGGGCGGCGGCTACAACGGCGCCGACGGGGGCATCATCAGCATCGTGGTCAGGACGAACTCGCCGACGACGCAGGGGTGGAACGTCGCAGGCCTGAACACCAGTTCAACCAGGTCGGTCGAACTCTGGTCCGAGGCGATCTGTGCTCCCGGCACCCAGGCCGAGGTCGGACCGCCCGCAGCGGTCGCCAAGTGAGCCGGTGACCGCACCGGGAGGATCCGGGGTCGTCAGACGCGCGGGGCCGGCTTGCTCACCCGGAACGCGAACTGCCCGCAGAACGTGAGCTTGCGGAGGTTCACCAGGGCCGCGTCCCGCCTGCTCTTGCGGGCCCAGGCGTCGATCTCCGTGTTGAGCGGCGACTCCGTCTGCCAGAAGCGGCCGTACTCCTTCTTCCGCGAGCCGTGGTACGTGCGCATGATCAGTGTCACGCCGTCGAGCGAGGGCCGGATCTCCTCCAGGGCGAGCCCGGCCTCCTCGACCAGCACCCGGAATCCGTAGGGCGTGTAGTTCCAGAGGCTGAAGGAGTGGTACGGCTCGAACTGGGAGGTGCTGCCGATGAACAGCCCGCCCGGACGCAGCACTCTGCTCACCTCCGCGAGCAGTTCCCTGGGCCTGGCGACGTGTTCGAAGACCTGGTGGGAGTAGACGAGCGGTACGGCGTCGGAGCGGAACGGCAGGTTGACGCCGTCGAAGTACACCACGCTGTCGCCGCCCGGTGTGCGCTGGGCGGCCTCCGGCGAATCGCGGATGTCGACTCCCACCCAGCGGACGCCGGAGTCGTGCTTGCGGAAGAGCTCGGCCGACGTACCCCGCCCGCAGCCGAGGTCCACCACCCGGTCCGGTGCCCGCGGCGAGCGCATGGCTTCGTCGAGGTAGTAGCGGGAGGTGACCTGGCGAGCGTGGTCGTCAGGGATGCAGTCGCGCATGAGTTCCCACAGGGTCGACATGTCCCCACGCTACGGAGGCGCCCTTCTTCTAGGCCACATCCAGGCGGGGGTTCGGGACGGCCGTCATCCCTTGGGAGGAATGCGGCTGCGCCGACGGCGGCAGCAGCCGGCCGATGCCGGACAGGTCGCGGACGGCCACGCTGTTGCGGTCGGCGACCGTACGGCCGAGCGCGTGGTAGGGCCACAGTCCCCCGGCCTGGCGGCGGCTGCGCTCGTTCCACTCCAGGGCCTCGGCGGCGCGTGCCCGGAAGAAGTTGAGCGCGTAGCCGCCGCTGTGGATCCGCAGCAGGAAGAACCCGCCGGGGTACTCCTTGACGGCGCCGACCTCCTGCAACGTCACCTGCGGGGCGAGAGGCACATGGGTGCGCTTGTTGCGGTGGGTGTGGCCCACATGGTGGAGGAACACACCCGGGGCGTCGGCGTAAGCCCGGAGGATCGCGCGGGCCTGGCGGCGGCCGAGGCGCTGCGCCGGGCTCACCGGGAAGAGGGCCTCCCGTACGGTCAGCGGATGGTGGCCGAAGACGAGGGTGGGCTGTTCCCTGTGGGCCCGCAGCCGGCGCCGGAACCAGGACAGCTGCTCGGCGCCGAGGCCGCCCGCGTCACCGCCGTTCCCGCGCTTGTCGTAGGTGTCCAGGCCGATGATCCGCAGTCCGCCCACGTCGTGCTCGAACCAGCCGGGCCGGTCGGGTCCGCCGAACACCCGGTGGAAGGTGTCGCCCTCGCCAGCGCCGCGGTCGTGGTTGCCCCGGACCACGAAGTAGTCCCTATGGTGGGTGCCGAAGCCGTCCAGGATCCGTCTGGCCTCCGCCAGGTCGCGCGGTCCGCCGCCGGCGGAAATGTCACCGGCGGCCAGCAGCAGCTGGGCCCCGCGGCGGCGGGCCTCGTCCACCACGGCCCGGCCCATGAGCTCCGGGTAGGGGGTCTGTCCCGTCCGCTGCGCCACTCCGCGCAGAAAGGGGACTCCGGCCACCAGGCCGGCGACGCTCTCGCCGATGTGGAGGTCGTTGCAGAGGGCGAGGGAGAGCAGGTGGCGGCCGGGCGGGGGCTGCGGGGTGGTGAAGGAGTAGGGGCCGCCGGGTGTGCCGAGGCCGTGGCGGGAGGTGCCGGCCGCGTTGCCGCGTACCAGGTGCAGCGCGGTGGGGGTGGCGGGCACGCCTTGGGAGCGGGCCTGGTAGTAGTACGTCTGCCCGGGTTCCAGGCCGGTGAGTTCGACGTGGTGGTGTGCGGTGGGACGGTCCTCGCCCGCGGTGCGGTTGAGGCGGGCCGGGTGGGTGCCGTAGACGACCTCGCCCTCGGTGACGGCGGGCAGCATCCGGCCGGTGCCGTCGTCGGTGCCGGGCAGGGCGGTGTGCCAGGTGATGACGGCGCGGTCCTCGGTGAGGGTGACCAGTTCCAGGTGGACGGCGGTGAGCGGGCCGGGGTGCCGGGGGCGGGGTGCGGTGGCGGGCCGGAGCAGGGCGGGTGCGAGGAGGAAGCCGGAGCGCAGCAGCTCGCAGGGGCCGGGGATGCCCGCGAGTGCGCCGAGGGGGACGGGGAGGCAGCAGCGCATGTCTGCTATGTGCACGCCACCGGTGAACGGCGGACGTGGCACCGGCAGCCGCGCAAGGTATGGAGCCGGACTTCTTGGGTCCGTACCCGAGCCGGGTCCCGGGGCATGGTGAGAGCCGCCTCCCGGGGCCTCACGAGGCGGGGCCGAACCGCTCCCGCAGCTCCCGCTTCAGGATCTTCCCGCTGGCGTTGCGGGGCAGCGCGTCCACGAACAGGATCCGCTTGGGTGCCTTGAAGGCGGGCAGCTTCTCCTTCACATGGGCGATCAGCCCGGCCTCGTCGATCTCGCCGCGCGGTACGACGACCGCCGTGACCGCCTCGATCCACCGCTCGTCGGGCAGGCCGATCACGGCGGCCTCGGCGACCGCCTCGTGGCTGTAGAGGGCGTCCTCGACCTGCCGCGAAGCGACCAGGACGCCACCGGAGTTGATGACGTCCTTCACCCGGTCGACGATCGTGTAGTAGCCGTCGGCGTCGCGCACCGCGAGGTCGCCGGAGTGGAACCAGCCGTCCCGGAAGGCCTCCTCGGTCTCCTCGGGCTTCTCCCAGTAGCCCTCGCACAGCTGTGGCGAGCGGTAGACGATCTCGCCGGGCGTGCCGTCGGGCACGTCCTTGCCGTCCTCGCCGACCACGCGTGCCTCCACGAACAGGACGGTGCGGCCGCAGGAGTCCAGCCGCCCCTTGTGCTCCTCGGGCGCGAGCACGGTGGCGAGCGGCCCGATCTCGCTCTGCCCGAAGCAGTTGAACAGGGCGAGTTTCGGCAGCCGTTCGCGCAGTCGCTCCAGGACGGGCACCGGCATGACCGACGCGCCGTAGTAGGCCTTGCGCAGTCCGCCGAGGTCGCGGGTGGCGAAGTCGGGCCGGTTGGACAGTCCGATCCACACGGTGGGCGGCGCGAACAGGCTGTCCACGTCCCCGGCTTCGACCAGGTCGAAGAGGGTGTCGCCGTCCGGCCCGTCGAGGATGATGCTGGTCGCGCCCACCGCCAGGTAGGGCAGCAGGAACACGTGCAGCTGGGCGGAGTGGTAGAGGGGCAGCGCGTGCGCGGGCCGGTCCCCGGCGCTCAGGTCGAGGGCGGCGATCGCGCTCAGGTACTCGTGCACCAGCGCCCGGTGGGTCATCATCGCGCCCTTGGGCAGCGCCGTGGTCCCGGAGGTGTACAGCAGCTGCACCAGGTCCTCGGTACGGGGTTCGGGCCCGTCGTACGGCGCCGCGTCCGCGAGCCGGGCGAGCAGTGAGCCGTCGGCGTCCCGCAGCGGCAGCGACCGTGCGCCGTCGGGGAGCCGGCCCGCGAGGTCGGGGTCGGCGAGGACCAGGGAGCTGCCCGACTGGGCCACGATGTAGGCGAGGTCGTCGCCGGTGAGGTTCTGGTTGACCGGGACGTGGACCAGGCCGGCGCGGGCGCAGGCGAGGAAGGCGATCAGGTAGGCGTCGGAGTTGTGTCCGTAGGTGCCGACCCGGTCACCGCGGACGAGGCCCTGGCCGAGCAGTACGCTCGCCGCGCGCGAGACGGCGTCGTCGAGTTCCTCGTACGTCCACCGCCGCTCGCCGTACCGCACCGCCACCCGCGCGGGAGTGCGCCGGGCGCTGCGCCGCAGCACCCCGTCCACCGTGCTGCCCTGTCCCTGCGTCATGACTCATGATCCTCGGCCCGTCGCCGGGACAGGTCAAGCGACCGGGGAGGCGAGCGCCGAAAACCCGTGGGTCCGCTCGGCCGCCTCCTCCCTCACACCGCTCGCGGTGCGACGGCCGGACGGGGCGGGACCGCACTGGAGTGCCACATGGAATCACAATCGATGCCCCCTGCATCAAGAGGCGTTCATCCCCTGCGCTTTTTGCTTCAGCGTGCCCCTGTGCGCCCCTTTGGAGAAAGGTTTCCGGAAACCCGGGCACGGTTGAACTGGGCAGGACTTGTCTCGGGTTGTCAGAGCCTCGACAGGTTCGCTCATTTCACGCGTCATACTGGGCAGGAGGTTTCCATGAATGGTGCTGTGCCTGAACAAAAACGAATGTGGACGACAGGTACTGCTCCCGGCATATTCCCACTCCTCGGTCACGCTATCTCCCTATACCGTCGGCCGCTGGCGTTTCTGAATTCTTTGCCCGCGTACGGGGATCTGGTCGAGATACGGCTGGGCCCCCAGCGTGCCTGGATGGTGTGCCACCCGGACCTGGCCCACGAGGTGCTCATGGACCCGCACACCTTCGACAAAGGGGGCCCGCTCTACGACCGGCTGGGCAAGCTGATGGGGGACGGACTGGTGACCTGCCGTCAGCCCGCGCACCGGGACAAACGCAGACTGCTGCAGCCCGCTTTCCGGCCGTCTCACGCCCCCGCGTACACGGAACTCGTCGCCGAGGAGGCCGAGTCGGTGTGCGAGGGCTGGCAGGCGGGCCGGCCGGTTCCCGTCACCGAGGCGGCGATGACCCTCACGACCCGCGTGATCAGCCGGGTCCTGCTCTCCGGCTCACTGGACGACACGGCCGCCGCCCAGGTGCGGGACTGTCTCGCCGACGTCGTCCGCGGCCTGTTCGTCCGCACGGTCGTACCGGTCGACGCCCTGTTCCGGCTGCCGGCCCCCGCCAACCGCCGCTACCGGCGCGCACTCGCCCGTCTGCACGCCGTCATCGACACGGTGATCGCGGAGCGCCGCCGGGGCCCCGCCCGCGACGACGTCCTGGGCAGTCTGCTGGCGGCCACCCGCGACGACGGGGCGGCGGCCCTCACCGACCAGGAGATCCACGACCACCTGATCACACTGCTCCTCACGGGCGCCGAGACCTCGGCCCTGTCCCTGGCCGCGGCCTTCAGCCTGCTGGCCCGCCATCCGGAGGCCGAGCAGAACCTGCACGCCGAGCTCGACGCCGTCCTCCCGGGCGGCCGACGGCCCGGCCCCGGCGATCTGCCGGACCTCGTCCGGACCCGGTGCGTCGTCTCCGAGACGCTGCGCCACTCGTCCCCCGGCTGGCTCTTCACCCGCGTCACCACCCGGGAGACGGAGCTCGCCGGACGCCGGCTGCCCGCGGGAGCCACCGTGCTCTACAGCCCCTACCTCCTGCACCACGACCCGTCGTCGTTCCCCGACCCCGAACGTTTCGACCCCGACCGCTGGCTGCCGGGGCGGCCCACCGCCGGACAGCGGCGCGCGATGATGCCGTTCTCCGCGGGCAACCGCAAATGCCTCGGCGACGAGTTCGCCATGGTGGAGGTCACCGTGGCGCTCGCGACCATCGCCGGCCGCGTGCGACTGCGCCATCTGCCCGGGTACGTCGCACGGACACCGCGCCCGGCGATCACGCTGGGGCCGCGCTCGCTGGTCATGACCTGTGAGACGCGTTCGCACGGGCCGGCAGACGCGCCATCGTCCCGCGCTCCGCTCACCCGCCGCGCGGTATGCACCCGACAGGCACCGGAATCCCGATCGGCAGGTGACCACAGTGTCGACAACGCATGAGGAAATCACGTTCGGCGTAGCGGGCGGACAGACGGCAGCCAGTCTCAAGGACCTCATCGACATCCGCCTGCACATGCCCTTTCCGTTCCGGCGCAACCCCCATGAACCCGCGGCCTCGGCCAGTGTGGAGTCATGGTTGAGTAAGTGGGGGCTGACGGCCGAACCGGGTGTGGCGGCGATGATCGCCCGTACTCGCCCTGCCCAGCTCGCATCCTTCACCAGCCCCGCCGTGGATCCCGGGCTCCTGAGCATCATCGCCCACCAGATCGCCTATCAGTTCGTCTTCGACGACCGGGCGGAAGTCATCGGCCGGCGCTCCCCGGCCGGGCTCGTGCCCATGCTCTGCGAGAGCATCGCGATCCTGCGGGACGGCCGGGCACCCAGCACACCGCTCGGAGCGGCACTGACCGACCTCCACCGGCAGGTCCGGGAACGGTGCACACCCGGACAGGCGGCACGCTGGGCCTGGCAGAGCCGCGAATACGTGCACGGACTGTTGTACGAAGCGGTGGCCCAGGCACATCCCGTCGCCCTGCGCACCGGAGACTGCACCTCGATACGGTCGCTGACCGCGGGCGTCGAGCCGTTCTACCCGCTGTACGAGGCCGCAACACCGGACGAGCTGTCCCCCGCGGAACTCCACCATCCGGCCGTACGGCAACTCAGCCGGCTCTCGGCCGACGCGGCGGTCTGGACGGCCGACCTGTTCTCCGCCGTGAAAGAACAGCGCGCGGGCGAGGTGATCAACCTGGCCCTGGCCCGGCAGCGCGAACACCACTGCTCCCTGCAGGCCGCTGTCGTCCTGGCCATCCAGCAGATCAACAGCACGATCCGCGAGTTCCAGAGGCTCCACGCGGAGCTCGAACCGGAGTTGAGCCCCGCGGGCGTCGGATATGTGGAGGGCATGATCGGCTGGATCCGCGGGTGTTACCACTGGTCCCGAACCGTACCGCGGTATGCGGACGTGACGTCGGTGCCCGCCGTGCCCTAGGCGCTCGATGAACTCCGGCGACCGCGTTCCCGGGTGGTGGCTATCAGGGCCTCTTACCCGGAGCGCGGACATTATCCCTTCTGCAGTTCATGATTCACCCGATAGTACTCAGTCCGGCCTGCCCGCACCGCGACAAGGCGTACGCTCGGCTCTCCCCGGGCCGAACGAAAGAAGCCGAACGAAAGAAAGCGGTACGGCATATGGCGACGGAGCCGCGGCAACCGGTCACGGACCAAGAGAACCTGGTCGAACGCCGACGGGAACTTCTGGCCCTCGACGCGGCGTTCCGGGAGTTGCGGCGCACCACGGGCGGCATGCCGCGAGCACGACGCAAAGGGTTGCTCGCCTTCACCGGGCCGACCGGACTGGGCAAGACGGCACTCCTCACGGAGGCACGCGCCCGGGCCATGGCGCACAAGTTCACCGTGCTGTCGGGCAGAGGCAGCGAGACGGAACAGGGCTCGGCGTTCCGCGTGGTACGCCAGTTGATGCAGCCCTCGCTGGCGAGGATGGACGAGGCGGAGCGCCGCGTCTTCCTGGGCAGCTGGTACGACACCGTCGCCGCCGTGCTCGGCCTCGAAGCGACGGGACCCGCCCCCGCGCCGGACCCGACCGGAGTCCGCGAAGGTCTCGACTGGGTCATGACGCGCCTCGCGGTCAAGAAGGCTCCCATCGTCCTGCTCCTGGACGACCTCCACTGGACCGACACCGAGTCACTGAGCTGGCTCACCTCCTTCGCGCCACGGGTCGACGACCTCCCCCTGCTGATCGTCGTCGCCTACCGGTCCGACGAGCTGCCGGCCGAGGCCGGCGGACTCCGCACGCTCGTGGGAGACCACGGGAACCGCCCCCACAACCTGGCGGTGCTCACTCCCGAGGGCGTGACGCAGATCGTCAGGAGCGAGGTCGGGGAGGGGGCCGAGGACGGGTTCTGCAAGGAATGCTGGTCGGCCACCGGCGGGAGCCCCTTCGAGACGGTGGAACTCGCCATCGGACTCGCGGAGCGGAACCTGCGCGGCACCGACGGCGACCTGCCCGCGATGCGTGAGCTGGCCGCAGCGATCAAGGGCCCGGGACTGATCGAACGTCTGGAACGGCTGGGCACCACGACCGTGCGCTTCGCGCAGACCGCGGCCGTACTGGGTTCGCCCTTCTCGCCGGAGCTCGCCGCGACCATCGCCGTGCTCGGCGACGAGGCCGCCGGCGAGGCGATCGAGAAGCTGCGCGCGGCCCGGATCCTGGCCGACGGCCACGGCCACGAGGGCGAGCTCGAGTTCGTTCACCCGCTGATCGCCACGACGATCTACCGGTCCATCCGCACGGGCTTCAGGACCGGTCTGCACAACACCGCGGCGCAGGCCGTCCTCGCCGCGGGATACGGCCCCACCAAGGCCGCCCGGCATCTGCTGGAAGTCCCCTGTGAGGACCGTCCCGAGACCGTCACGTGTCTGCGCGAGGCCGCCCGCGAGTACCTCCGCGCCGGAGCCACCGAGGCGGCCCGGCGCCTGTTGACCCGCGCGCTGCAGGAACCTCCCCTGCCCGAGGACCTTGCCGCCGTCCTCCACGAACTCGCCTGCGCCACGTTCCTGATCGAGCCCACCGCCACGGTGCGGCATCTGCGCCAGGCGCTGGCCCAGCCCCACGTCGACCCCGATCTGCGCGCCTCCATCGTCTACCGGCTGACCACGGCCATGGCCCACACCGATCAGCTGGCCGAGGCCGTGAACGTGGCCGCCGAGGAGGCACGGCAGGCCACCAACCCGCGCGTCAAACTGCGTATGCAGGCCGATCAGTTCGTCTGGAGCATGGTGCGCCCGGACGACCGTGACTCGCCCACCCGCTCCCGGACGCTGGCGCGCCTGGCCGAGCAACTGCCCGGCCGCAGCCTCGAGGAACGCTACATCCTGGGACTGCGGGCCTGGGACGCGGCCATGCGCGGCGAACCGAGAGAGACCTCCCTCGGGTACGCGGACAAGGCCCTGCGCGGCGGCATGAGCTGGACCGACGAGAACCGGGGGTTCGAGGTACCCCTCTCCGTCGCCCTGGTGTTCATGTACGGCGACCAGCCGCGACGGGCCGAGGAGCTGTTCGGCCAGGGGATCGCCGAATGCCTCGCCAAGGGCTGGCACGGCTCCCACCTGGCGTTCGGCCAGACCATCGCCGGATACATCCGCTACCGGCGCGGCAGCCTGGCCGAAGCCGAGAACGCCGTACGGGAGGGACTGCGGATCGCCGACAAGGTGGACGGGGTCGTGGCCGCCCAGTGGTTCGGCATAAGCATTCTGATCAAGACCCTGCTGGCCCGCGGGCGCACCTCCGACGCGCGCGCGTTCGCCGACGGACACCACTTCGGCGAGACACCGGTCAACGCCGTCATCTACCCCGACCCCCGCACCGTCTACGCCGAACTGCTCCTCGCCGAGGGGCGGCACGCCGAGGCGGCGCGGCTGCTGTCCACGGTCGGGGACTGGCTGGACGCGCGGGGGTGGCGGAACCCGGCCTGGTGCCCGTGGCAGCTGCGGCTCGCGTCCGCGCTCGCCCCCTCCGCCCCCGAGGAGGCGGTCGGCCACGCCGAGGAAGCCCTGCGCCGGGCCCGGGAGTTCGGTGCCGCCTCCGCCGTCGGGCAGGCCCTGCACACCCTCGCCGAGGTGACCGGCGGGCCGGCGGCGGTCGACCTGTACGCGCAGGCCGTCGAACACCTGGAGCAGTCGCCCGCCGCCTACGAACTCGCCCGCGCCCAGATCGGCCACGGCGCCGCGCTGTCCCGCAACGGCCGGCTCCAGGAGGCCGCCGACCGGCTCTACCAGGGGCTGGAAGGAGCCGTCCACTGCGGTGCCGAGGCGCTCGCCGCGCAGGCCAGGGAGGAGCTCTCGGCGGCCGGGATGCGGCCGCTGCCGTTGCGCTACCCGCAGGCGGACACGCTGACCGCGCAGGAACTGCGCACCGCCGAACTGACCGTCCAGGGACACCCGGTGGCCGTGGTCGCCAAGGAGCTGCGCCTCACCGAGCAGGGCGTGCGGCAGCTGCTGTCCCGCGTCTACCGCAAGCTCGGCACCGACGCCGCCGGCCTCGCCGGGTTCCTGGAGGCCCGGCACCGCCCGCACCCCTGAGGCCCTGAGGCACCGGGCCCTGGTCACACCGGCCGGGTGCGCCCCTCCCAGTACGGGTCCCGCAGCCGCCGCTTGTACAGCTTGCCGTTGGGGTCGCGGGGCATCTCGGCGATGAAGTCGACGGTCTTGGGGCACTTGTAGCCGGCGAGTTGTCCGGCGCAGTGGGCGAGGAGCCCGGCGGCGAGTTCCGGGCCCGGCTCGTGTCCGGGGGCGGGTTCGACGACGGCCTTGACCTCCTCCCCCCAGTCGTCGTGCGGGATGCCGAAGGCGGCGGCGTCGGCGACGGCGGGGTGGGAGAGGAGCACGGACTCGATCTCGGCGGGGTAGATGTTGACCCCGCCCGAGATGATCATGTCTATCTTGCGGTCGCGGAGGAACAGGTAGCCGTCCTCGTCGAGGTAGCCGAGGTCGCCGACGGTGAAGAAGTCGCCGATGCGGTTCTTCTTCGTCTTGGCCTCGTCCCTGTGGTAGGCGAAGCCACCGGTGTTCATCTTCATGTAGACGGTGCCGAGTTCACCGGGCGGCAGCAGGTTGCCGGCGTCGTCGAAGACCGCGAGTTCGCTGATGGGCCAGGCCTTGCCGACCGTGCCGGGCTTCTTCAGCCAGTCCTCGGCGGTGGCGAAGGCGCCGCCGCCCTCACTGGCCGCGTAGTACTCCTCCACGCTCGGGCCCCACCAGTCGAGCATGGCGCGCTTGACGTGGTCCGGGCAGGGGGCGGCGCCGTGGATGGCGTGCCGCATGGAGGAGACGTCATAGCGTGCGCGCACATCCTCGGGGAGGGCGAGCAGGCGGTGGAACTGGGTCGGGACCATATGGGTGTGGGTGCACCTGTGTGCGTCGATCAGGCGGAGCATCTCCTCGGGGGTCCACTTGTCCATGACGACCAGACGGTGGCCTATGTGGAGGGACGCGCCCGCGAACTGGAGCACCGCCGTGTGGTAGAGCGGCGAGCAGACCAGGTGGACGTTGTCGTCGAAGGGGCGGATGCCGAAGATGCCGAGGAAGCCGCCGAGGTAGGCCTCCTCGGGGAGTCTGCCGGGCAGCGGGCGGCGGATGCCGCGGGGACGGCCCGTCGTACCCGAGGTGTAGTTCATGACCCAGCCCAGTTCGCGGTCCGCGGGTGCCGACTCCGGCTGTCCGTCGAGGAGTTCGGCGTAGGGCCGGAAGCCCTCGACCGCGCCGACCGCGTACCGGTGGGTGGCCGGGAGGCCGGCCTCGTCGGCGGCGTGCCGGGCCGGGCCGGCGAACCGCTCGTGGGCGAGGAGCACCTTGGCGCCGGAGTCGGCGACGATCCAGGCGATCTCCGGGGCGACGAAGTGGTGGTTGACCGGGACGAGGTAGAGACCGGCCTGGGTGGCGGCCAGGTAGGCGGTGAGGAACTCGGGACCGTTGGGCAGGACGACCGCGAAGGCGTCCCCGCGTTCCAGGCCCGCGGCCCGGAGTCCGTGGACGAGCCGGTTGGCGGCCGCGTGCAGACGGCCTGCGGTCCATTCCTCGCCGTCGGGTGCGACGAGGACCGTGCGGTCGGGGTCCCGGGTGGCCTGGGCCCAGAATCCGGCGGGGGGCGTACTGGTCACGTGCCGCTCCTTCCGGCGATGCGGTTGATGCGGTCGACGGCCTGTTCGAAGCCCCGGGTGAGGTCGTCGAAGACGGCCTGGACGCTGCGTTCGCCGGTCATCCGGCCGACGATCTGGCCGACGGGGGTGCCGAGCAGGGGCTCGACCTCGTGCTTCTGGATGCGGGTGAGGGCCTCGGCGACGAGCAGGCCCTGGAGGGGCATCGGGAGGGTGCCGGGGCCGTTCGGGTCGTCCCAGGCGTCGGTCCACTCGGTGCGCAGCTGGCGGGCCGGTTTGCCGGTCAGGGCGCGGGAGCGGACGGTGTCGCCGGAGCCGGCGGCGAGCAGTTTGCGGGTCACGGCGGGCGAGGAGAGGTCCGCTTCTGTGACGGTCAGCCACATGGAGCCCAGCCACACTCCTTGGGCGCCGAGGCTGAGCGCGGCGGCCACCTGCTGCCCGCTGCCGATTCCGCCCGCCGCCAGCACCGGCAGTGGCGCGACGGCGTCGACGACCTCCGGGGTGAGCACCATGGTGGCGATCTCGCCGGTGTGCCCGCCGGCCTCGTAGCCCTGGGCCACGACGATGTCGATGCCCGCGTCCCGGTGCTTCACGGCGTGCCGGGCGCTGCCGGCGAGCGCGGCGACGAGGATGTCCTGGTCGTGGGCGCGGTCGACGACGTCGGCGGGCGGGGAACCGAGGGCGTTGGCGAGCAGCCGGATCGGGTACTCGAAAGCGACGTCGAGCTGGGTGCGGGCGACCTGCTCCATCCACCCGGTGATGCGCCAGCCGGAAGCCTCCCCCTCGGCGAGCTCGGGCACGCCGTACTTGGCGAGGGTGTCCCGTACGAACTGCCGGTGCCCTTCCGGGATCATCGCCTCGACCTCGGCCTCGCTGACGCCTTCCACCTTCTTGGCGGGCATGACGACGTCGAGCCCGTAGGGCTTTCCGTCGACATGTGCCTCGATCCAGTCGAGGTCGCGTTTGAGGTCGTCGGGGGCGGTGTAGCGGACCGCGCCGAGCACTCCGAAGCCGCCGGCCCGGCTGATGGCCGCGGCCACGGCGGGAAACGGCGTGAAGCCGAAGACGGCGTGCTCGACTCCCAGGGTCTTGCTCAGCTCCGTCTGCATGGGCGCAGGATGCCGCAGTCGCGCGGCCGACGGAAGAGGTTTTCTGATGCTCCGTCAGATTCCGCTGCCGATTCCCGGTCGGATCTCTCTGCGCCCCCTCGTCCGGCGCCCGCACCCTTTCGGCCCTCCGTCCGGCCCCGGGGTGCCCGTCGACGCGGTCGCACCCGCGGCCGTCGAGAAGCCCGCGGTGGCGGAAGCCGGATACGTCGCCGGTGCCACGTTCGGCATCAACGGCGGGGTGCGCCTGCGCTGACGTGCGGGGTCAGTCGTCCCGCTTTTCCAGCAGCGCCATCGCCGCGTTGTGCCCCGGCACCCCGCTCACCCCTCCCCCGCGCACCGCGCCCGCCCCGCACAGCAGGACGTTGGCGTGCCGGGTCTCCACGCCCCAGCGGCCGGTGCCGTCCTGGGCGTAGGGCCAGGAGAGGTCGCGGTGGAAGATGTTGCCGCCGGGGAGGCGGAGGTCGCGTTCGAGGTCCAGGGGGGTCTTCGCCTCGATGCAGGGGCGGCCGTCGGCGTCGAGGGCCAGGCAGTCGGTGATCGGCTCCGCGAGGTGGGCGTCGAGCTGGGCGAGGGTGGACTTGAGGAGTTCGTCACGTACGGCGTCGTTGTCGGCCGTGAAGAGCCGGGCCGGGGTGTGCAGGCCGAAGAGGGTGAGCGTCTGGTAGCCGCGTTCGGCCAGGTCACGGCCGAGGATGGTGGGGTCGGTCAGGGAGTGGCAGTAGATCTCCGAGGGCGGGGCCGCGGGGAGCCGGCCCGCCGCCGCCTGGGCGTGGGCGGTGGCCAGTTGCCCGTAGCCCTCGGCGATGTGGAAGGTGCCGGAGAACGCCTCGCGCGGGTCGACGGCGGTGTCGCGCAGCCTGGGCAGCCGCTTGAGCAGCATGTTGACCTTGAGCTGGGCGCCCTCGGCGGGCTCCGGGGCCGGGTCGCCGGCGAGCGCGGCGAGCTCCTGCGGGGAGGCGCCCACCAGGACGTGCCGGGCGGCGGCGACGCCCTCCCCGTCGGCGGTGCGGTAGGCGACCTCGGCGGCCCTCCCGTCCGTCTCGATCCGTACCGCCTCGTGACCGGTGGCGAGCACCGCGCCCGCCGAGCGCGCGGCGGCGGCCAGCGCGTCGGTGAGGGCGCCCATGCCGCCGACCGGCACGTCCCAGGCGCCGGTGCCGCCGCCGATGACGTGGTAGAGGAAGCACCGGTTCTGGCGCAGCGAGGCGTCGTGGGCGTCGGCGAAGGTGCCGATCAGCGCGTCCGTGAGGACGACCCCGCGCACCAGGTCGTCCGTGAAGTTCTCCTCGATCGCCACCCCGATCGGCTCCTCGAACAGCGCCCGCCAGGCCGCCTCGTCGTCGATGCGGCGGCGCAGCTCCTCGCGCGCGGGCAGCGGTTCGGTGAGCGTCGGGAAGACGCGTTCGGCGACCCGGCCGGTCATGGCGTAGAACCGCCGCCAGGCCTGGTACTCCGTCTTGCCTCCGGTCAGCCGCTCGAACGCCTCACGGATCCGCCGCTCACCGCCGCCGACCAGCAGCCCGGTCGGCCGGCCGTCGCGTTCCACGGGCGTGTACGAGGAGACGGTGCGGCCGCGGACGCGGAAGTCCAGGCCGAGGTCGCGGACGATCTTCCTGGGCAGCAGGCTGACCAGGTAGGAGTAGCGGGACAGCCGCGCGTCGACACCGGCGAAGGGGCGGGTGGAGACGGCGGCGCCGCCGGTGCGGCCCAGCCGCTCCAGGACCAGTACGGTGCGGCCGGCCCGGGCGAGGTAGGCGGCCGCGACGAGGCCGTTGTGGCCGCCGCCGACGATGATGGCGTCGTAGGTGCGGGAGGGTTCCGTGGCAGCGGGCATAGCTCTTCGTAACACATGATGATCTAGGGAAGTAAGAGGCGTGCCGGTTCGCTCCGCGAGGGGGGCCGGATTCGACGTGCGGGTCGTGTGTGGCTGGTCGCGCCCACGCTGCGGAGCCGCATATGTCACAGCCCCGCGCCCCTTACGGGGCGCTTCACAGGCGGCCTCCGGATGCGCGCTGTTGGCGAAGGACCGCCACCCTCCGGTACAGCTCCACCGCCTCGGCTTCGCGCCCCAACTGCTCCAGGCAGTGCGCCTCGTCGTTGCGGCTGGCCAGGGTGTCCGGGTGGTCGGAGCCGAGGACGCGTTCCCGGGCGGCGGCGACGCGCCGGTATTCGGTCAGCGCGTCCGCCCATCGCCCCAGCCACCCCAGGCTCACCGCCACCTCGCGGCGGCTGACCAGGGTGTCGAGGTGGTCCGTGCCGAGGACCCGCTCGCGGATCGCGCACACGTCACGTGATTCCGCCAGGGCCTCCTCCCAGCGGCCGAGGCGGCCGAGGTTGACGCCGAGGCCGTGGCGGGCGCGCAGGGTCTCGGGATGGGCGGGGCCCTGGACGCGGGTGCGGTCGTCGATCAGGGCGCGGTAGAGCGTGAGCGCGTCGGCGCTGCGGCCCAGACGGCCGAGGCTGATGCCGACCTCGTAGCGGGCGGCGAGGGTGTCGGGGTGGTCGGGTCCGAGGGCCCCGGCGCGGGCGTCGGCGACCTCGCGGTAGGTCTGCAGGGCCTCCTCCCAGCGGCCCAGCTGGCCCAGCGCGTAGGCGACTTCGTAACGGGTGACCAGGGTGTCGGGGTGCTGCGGGCCGAGCACCCGGGCGCGGGCCGCGGCCACGTCGTGGGCCATCCGGTACGAGTCGTCGAGGCGGCCCAGCCTGCTGAGGTTGAAGGCGAGGTTGTGGCGGCAGCGCAGGGTGTCCGGATGGTCGGGGCCGGTCAGCCGCTGCCGGGCGGCGAGGACCGCCGTGTACACCTGGTGGGCGTCGAAGTGGCGGCCCAACTGGCCCAGCACGTAGGCCGTTTCCTGGCGGGCGGCGAGGGTGTCCGGGTGGTCGCCGCCCAGCACCTGTTCCCGGGCGGCGGCGACCTCGGTGTACTCGCGCAGCGCGTCGGCGGCGCGGCCGGTGCGGCTGAGGGTGAAGGCGATCTCGTAGCGGCTGGCCAGGGTGTCGGGGTGGTCGGGGCCGAGGAGGTGGGTGCGTTCGGCGGCGACGGCGCGGTGCACCTCGCCCGCCTCGGCCCAGCGGCCGAGCCGTCCCAGGCTGAGCCCGGCGTTGTGCCGGCCGGCGAGGGCGGCGAGGGTCTCCGGGGAGGGGGCGGGGACCGCCGGGAGCGGTTCCGCGACGCCGGTGGCCGGGCGGGCGATCCACTCGCCGGAGAGTCCGGCCCCGGGGTCGGGCGGGGCGGTGCGCAGGGCGGCGCCGGTCGCCTTGTGGCCGGTGGTCATGCCCTGGGTCCAGGACGGCAGCCGGGGCTCGCGGGCGGCCGGTTCCGGGGGCCGGAACCGGGGCTGCGCGGTGACGACGGTCGGGACGTACGTGGGTGTCGTCCGCCCGGAGGTGATCCGGCGGCCCAGCTCCCGGGCGTCGTACGGTCGTTGCTCCGGCCGTTTGGCCAGCAGGTCGAGGACGACCTTCTCGAACCAGCCGGGCAGCTCGGGGCGGTGGCTGCGCGGCGGGGCGGGCGGGGTGTCGCGGTGGCCGACGAGGATCGCCCAGGCGTCGTCGAGGTCGAACGGCGGTGCCCCGGTGGCGATCTCGTAGAGAACGCAGCCCAGTGAGTACAGGTCGCTGCGCTGGTCGAGCTCGGTGCCGCCGATCTGCTCCGGGGACATGTAGTGCGGGGTGCCCATGGCGATGCCGGTGCCGGTGAGGCGGGAGGTGAAGCCGATGTCGTGGCCGAGGCGGGCGATGCCGAAGTCACAGAGTTTCGTGGTGCCGTCGGTGAGCCGCATGATGTTCGCCGGTTTCAGGTCCCGGTGCACGATGCCCTGCTGGTGGGTGTAGGCGAGGGCGGCGGCGACCTGATCGGCGATGTCGACGACGTCGCCGACGGGCAGCGGGTGGTGTCTGTTGTCCTCCATGAGCTGGCTGAGGTTGCGGCCGTCCAGCAGTTCCATCACCAGGTAGAGGATGCCGTCGTGCTCGCCGAAGTCGTGGACGACGGTGACCCCACGGTGCGAGAGCGCGGCGGCCATTCTCGCCTCGCGCCGGAACCGCTCCCGCAGGACGCGGGTGAACGCCTGGTCGTGGTGCGGGCCGAGCGGTTTGAGGCACTTCACGGCGACCTGCCGTCCGAGTGACTCGTCGCGGGCCCGCCACACCTCGCCCATCCCGCCCCGCCCGATCAGGTCGAGCAGCCGGTACCTCCCCTGGACCAGCCTGCTGTCAGCCATCGCGCGCCGTCGCCCCCCGTCGCGGTCCGTGACACCCCCCTGCTCGCCCAGTATGGCTGTCTATCGCCCGACTTTGTACGGTGCGGGGCGCGCGTCCGGGCCGAGCCTCGCGATGGCGTCCAGGATGTGTTTCGGCGGGAGTTGCCAGCGCAGACGTGCGGGAACACAGCGCAGCAGGGTGCCGGTGGCGCGCAGTCGGCGGGTGACGACGGCGGGTTCCGGGGCCGGTCTGCCGTACAGCGCGTGGGCGTACGGCGGCAGAGAGGCGTACGCGAGGTGGGCCACGCGCCGCCACAGCACCTCGCGCGCCGGTATCAGGAGGGGGTGCGTCGACGGGCGGAGCAGGAACTCGTCCACCGCACGTGCGTCGGCTCCGACGGCGAGTACCGGCCGTACGGACTCGAAGTACGCGGCCAGTGCCGCCCGGTCGCCGGGTACGGTGTGGGCGTCGAGGCCCACCAGGCGGGCGCGGGCGCGTTGTTCGGCGACGTACCGGTCGGCCTGTGCGTCGGTGAGCGGGATGCCCGAGCGGCGGGCGACGTGCAGGTACGAGTCGATCTCGGCGCAGTGCACCCACAGCAGCAGGTCGGGTTCGTCCACGCCGTACCGTTCGCCGGTGCCGGGGTCGGTGGCGCCCAGCATACTGTGGATCTTCCGCACCCGGGCCCCGGCCCGCTCGGCCTCCTCGGTGGTGCCGTAGATGGTGGTGCGCACGTACTTCGCGGTCCGCATCAGGCGGCCCCAGGCGTCGCTGCGGAAGTCGGAGTTCTCCATGACGCCGCGCACCGCGCGCGGGTGCAGTGCCTGGAGGTAGAGCGCCCGGATGCCGGCGATCCACATGATGGGGTCGCCGTGCAGGTGCCAGGTCACGGAGTCGGGGGTGAAGAGTCCGGCATCACCGTCCATACCGGCAGGTGTGACCACAGCCGCTAGGTGTCTCCGGAGCATCACGTTGACCTGCGCTTTTGCCAACCAGCCTCAGCAGTACGAGGAGCGGTCTGCCGAGGATACTTGGCACATTGGTACAGATTCATGGACCATCCTGCCCCGCACGGCGAAAGGCGCCTCTCTCCTGCGGCCGCCTGCGACCGAGCATCCCCAACCACGGGAGCCACCCCCACATCTTTCCCGGAGCTCCGCCGGATCATTCACTCGAAAGGGGGATTCGCGGTCTCCCGTCTATCGACGAACCTGCCGAAGTGAGCGCATCGAGGACTTTCCCGCCCGGCCCGCCCAGATCACCGCCCTTCAGCTCCTCATCACAGGGCCCACGCGATCCCAGTGGCCAGTCAGCCGTTGCTCGACTGATCAGTGAGGGCCCAGCACGTCGGGACGGTTCCCTCATACTCCAGCTGCAGATCGCGATCTTGTTGGTCGGGTGCCCGGTCCCGTACCGCTGATCCCCGCCTCGATTGGTCCGGTCCGATGCGCTTGCTGCCTCAGCTGGACCGGTCGTTGGAGGGGCTGATGGCGCCGTCCGTGCCGTAGAAGTGGCCTTGATCGCACAGGGCGTCGATCGCGGCGTTGTGTTCCTCGCTCAGTTGTGCATCCAGCGCGACGCTGATGACGCGTCGAGCGCGGGCCAATCGCCGAGCGACATCCCAGTCGGCGATGAATCTGCCGACGGAGTGCTCGTCGGCGGTCCCGGATGCCTGACGAGATCCGAGTCGGTCGAGCGAAACGACGAACTCGTTCAGGTCCTGCAGCACTGCGACGACCTCGCTGAGGGGCACGCGGATCTCTCGGGAGGACATGTCCATCAGCCGATCCAACTCCAGAGCTGGTGCTCGGGCCCAGATCCCGATCTTGCTTGGCCGGGGCTGATTCCGGAACGGGTGCAGCCACCGGTGATCACCGATGTGTGAAGACAGAAGATCAGGCGGTGGCCGCAGGCCAAAGCGTGGATCCTGGCCGTCGCCGAGAACGACATCCGCGTCGTCAAGAAGGTCCACGCCTGGATCGGCGACGGTGCCGACAGCCCCGAGCACCGGGCTCTGATCGCCCGTTTCCTGACCGTCGCCGCCGAGTCGGACACCCTGGGTGCACAGGTTCGCGCTCTCCTGCTGGACTCGGCGCGGGAGACCTCGGAGGCCGTCGCCACCGTCGTCGCCCTGGTCTGTCAGGGCGAGTTCGCCGAGCACTATCCGCGCCAGGCCCTCGTCCGCCTGCGGCACATCCTGGACCGGCCTGTCGCTGACGAAGCCGTGCGGACGGCGCAGGGGGCACTGCGGGACATCGCCGCCCGTGAAGGCCTGCTGCCGCGGGTGTGGAGCACGGTCATGAAATGGGCCACCGAGAAGAAGCACCTGGCTGGTCATCGGGCGTTCCTGTCCCTGCTGGACCCGAGCGTCGACCCCTATGTCCTGCAGGTCATGCTCGCGGCCGCCGAGCGGCAGCAGCACGTCAGGGAAGCGCTGGTAGAAGGTGGGAACGTGGCCCTGGCCGACACCCGGGTCGACGCCGAGTGCCGACGGTTGCTGGACGCGTGGGCCGACGTACGCAGGACGGAGCACGTACCGACCGAGCTCACGACGGAGATCCTCAACCGGGTCATCCTGGATCACCTGTGGTCCACGCCGATCGCGGCCCTTCTCTTCGGTGAACCCGGTGTCGCCAACAGCGCGGCCGTGATCGACCTGCGCAAGGACCATCCGGCTGCCCGATGCTCTGTCCACGCTGGGCTCGGCGCACGAGCACGCCTGCGCGGAGTCCTGATCCATGACGTCGGCACGATGGGCGCGCCGCCGTGCCCGCAAGGCCGTGCACCACGGTCTGACCCGCTTCGAGGCGCGGCTGCGCAGCGTCTGTCCCGGTATCGGATTCACCGCCCGGATCACGGCCACGGTCAGCACCGACCCGCCCTGCCCGGGCCCGGCCCACGAGATCGCCGGAGCAGTGCGTGCCGCGCTCAGGGCGGCGGCGGACGAGGTCTGAGCGCACTGCTGGCCGCCCAACGCCGACAGGGCGTGACCGACATCCTGCGCAAGCAGAAGACCGACGCTCTGGCCGTCGAGCTGACGGAGCCCGCCGCGTTGTTGGTGCGGTGGATCGAGCGGGAGAGCGCCGACTGGTCCCAGCTCCCGACCTTCGCCACGAACCTGGACACACTCGCCGAGGTATTCGCGAAGCACCGGCCCGAGGACCAACGGACCGTCGAGCACGAGGCGGTCGAAGTACTGTGGGACTTCCTCTCCAGCTTCCCGGACCACAGCACGCCGCGAAGGCACAAGCCCTGCTCAACGGCCACGGTGCCGGGGCCGCGGGGGGTGAGTCATGAAGAGAGCAGCAGGCATTCGTACCGCGCGCGACCGTAAGGCGGTCCGGTGAGCGTCTCGACGCTGCGGTGGCTGCTCTCGCCTCTCCCGAGCTGGCGTGCGTGGCGGCTGGCACGCACCAGCAAGGGCGGCCTGTCCTTCGATGCGGCCTGGCGGCGTGCCCGGCTCGAACGGCATCCGGATGACATGCCCTACCAGCGGCACGGCCATCTCCCGACAGACGACGAGATCGACGACCCGGCCGCCCGACAGTGGTAGGCCGCGCGCTCACCGGGAAGTGGGTCGAGAGTCCGTCGGTAGCGCCACGCAGCGGAAACCGATGTGCCCGCCGGAGCTGTCGGCGCTGTTCGCGGTGCGCGCCGCGACTCGGTAGCGATTGCAGTACGAGTCGTGACACATGTGCGAACCTCCGCGCATCACCTTCTCGCCTTCTGCCGGCGCACCGGTGAGGCCGACTGTGACGCGCCCTGCGCGGCCGTGGTCGACGGTCCACGCGTCCGCGCACCACTCCCAGACGTTGCCGCACATGTTGTACAGGCCGTAGTCATTGGGCTTGAACGCGTGGACGGGCGCGGTGCCGCGGTAGCCGTCGGCAGCGGTGTTCTTCGTGGGAAATGTCCCGCGCCAGATGTTGCACCGGTGCTCGCCTTCCGGATCGAGTTCGTCGCCCCACGGGTAGCGGCGCTGTACGAGGCCGCCTCGTGCGGCGTACTCCCATTCCGCCTCGGTGGGAAGCCTGGCCTTGGCCCAGTGGCAGTAGGCGATCGCGTCGTTCCACGAGACGTGG
Source organism: Streptomyces hyaluromycini (assembly GCF_002217755.1). GTDB lineage: Bacteria > Actinomycetota > Actinomycetes > Streptomycetales > Streptomycetaceae > Streptomyces > Streptomyces hyaluromycini. The sequence goes on from NZ_BCFL01000020.1 coordinate 479,966, forward strand.
ACGACGGGATGGTCGTCCCGGTCGGCCACCGAGCTGCCCGGCCCTGCCGGCCTGGACCAGCCGGCCCCGGTGACACCGCACCACCAGGGCGTGTGCGGCGGACGGGGCGAGACACGGCGCAGGGCCGCGGGCAGGAAACCCGCGAACACGTACGACCAGCCGAGGGACGAACCCGGGGTGGCGCAGTCGGCCTGGACCGTGCCGTCGACGAGGCGTGCCCGCGGTGTGTCGGTCACCTGGGGTTTCCCGCCGGGGCGCCAGGCCTCGACGAGTTCGTCCTCCGGGGCGTCGCCGAGGTCGCCGACGCTCTCGCACCGTGCGGTGAGGGCGGCGGACAGCCGGTTGAGGTCTTCGGCGTAGCGCGGGTCGCCGGCGAGGTTGGTCTGCTCGTGGGGGTCGGCGAGGAGGTCGTAGAGCTCGGGCTTGGACGCCGCGACGAGGCTGCGCTGCAGGGGCGTCAGTTTGTCGCGTGGCTCGCCGTTGGCCAGTTGTTCGGCTTCGGCGGCGTTGAGTTCGCGGAACTCAACGCCATGTCGCGAGGTGATCCGGGTAGCTGCAGTACTGCATGGACGACCGGTCGGGATGCAGACGGCGGATGTAGCGGAACCGGCTGTCGCGGACGGAGCGCGAGTTGTCCTCCTGCTCGTCCATGCGGTCGCGGGCCCCGAAGACGTACTCGTGGGGTGCGTCCGCCATCGTGCCGGCGGCGTCGAGGAGCGGTACGCCGTGCATGTGCTGGGGCACGGGCATTCCGCACATCGACAGCATGGTCGGTGCGAGGTCCATCAGGCTCACGAGTTCCTCGCGCACCGTGTTCGGCGCGATCCTGCCCGGCCAGCGGATGCGGAGGGGCTCCCGCAGGCCGGACTCGGTGACCCAGCGCTTGCCCCTGGGCATGCCCAGCCCGTGGTCGCTCCAGAAGACCACGACGGTCGACTCGGCAAGTCCGTCCTCCTCCAGCTGTTGGAGGATCTCGCCCACCGAATGGTCCATCTCCGTGATCAGATCCGAGTAGCGGGCCCAGGCCCGGCGGAAGACGGGGGTGTCGGGGTAGCAGGGCGGCAGCGGAGCCTGTGCGGGGTCGTGCCGGTGTCCGTCGGCCACGTGGCGGGTGTTGGCCGCGAACTGCTCGTCGTCGACGTAGATCTGGGATTCATGGGTGATGAACCCGTGGAAGGACGCGAAGAACGGCGTGTCCGGCGTCGGCCGGTTCCGCCAGTGGGCGGTCCTGCGGCATTCGTCGAAGACCGTCGTTGGAACCGTCACCTGGACGTCCGTCAGGAAATTGTTCGTCGTGTAGTAGCCGGCCGCCCGGAAGTACTCGGGAAGCAGCCGGACTTCGGGAGGCGGTACGGCCTTCGTCCGGTGGTGCATGGTGCCGATCGCCGTCGGATAGCACCCGGTGATCACGGATGACCGGGACGGTGAGCAGACGGGCGCGGTCGCGAAGGCGTTGTCGTAGCGTGCGCCCTGCGACGCCAGCCGGTCGAGGTGCGGTGTGACGGCGTACTCGGCGCCCGGCCAGACGCCCTGGACAACTTCGAGTGGGGTCACTGGAGGCCGACGTTCGGTCTCATCGCCGTCGACCGCGAGACCTTCGAGCGCAAGCCCAAGGCCAGCCTGGCCTGGCTCGGCGAAGTCGCTCGCCGCGGCCGCCTCTGACCCGGTGGAGACCACAAGAACGAGCACCAGGAGAGTGTGAGCTGTCGGTTTTCGAGGTCGCCGACACGGAGCTCAGGCTCGGCTGCACTCCTGTCCGAGCGCGACGAGACGTGCGCTGCGGAACGAGCTATGCACCCTCGTTGTCACCGTGCAGGGAATGGATCATCCTCTGCAGGATCCGGAACGCGTCTGACTGCTCGGTCCCGGTCAGGCCGGCCAGCATTCTGGCCTCGACGGACCGGACGGCTGCGCTCGCCTTCTCGAGGCTTTGTCGGCCGCGAGGCGTGAGCCGCGTGGGCAGCGCCTTCCCGACGGGTGCCTCCGCAGGCCTGGTCACGTAGCCGTCTCGTTCCAGGGCCTGGAGCAGCACGTTCATCGTCTGCCGTGTCACGAACGCGCCCCGCGCGAGCTCGGAGTTCGACAAGCCCGGTCGTTGCGCCAGCAGTTCGAGGCAGGAGTAGTGCGTCACGCTCATCCCGAGCGGCCGCAGCACTTCCTCCATGGCCGCGCGGAGGGCGCTCGACGCTTCTTTGAGCAGGTAGCCCAGTGACGTCTCCAGGTCGACGCCGACACCTTCTTGACCCATGTCAGCATTCTGACATAGCTTGATGCATGTCAGAAAACTGACACGAAGAGAAGGAGCGTCACCATGCCCGCCACCGGCCCCGACTTCATCTCGCTCCAAGTGCGCGACCTCGACGCTTCGCAGGCGTTCTACGAGCAGCACCTGGGCCTCGTCCGCTCGCCGGCCGGACCTGCGCACGCCGTCGTCTTCGAGACGAAGCCGATCGCGTTCGCCATCCGCGACGCCATTCCCGGCACCGACCTCGCATCCGTCACCCAGCCTGGCATCGGTGCCGCGATCTGGCTCCACGCCACCGACGTCCAGGCCATCCACGACGCGCTCGTCGCCGACGGTCACACCATCGTCTCCGCACCGATCGACGGCCCCTTCGGCCGGACCTTCACCTTCGCCGACCCCGACGGCTACCAGATCACGCTCCACGACCGCGCCTGATCGGCCAAACGCCACCGGACGACCAGCAGCGGTTGCGCCCTGGGCTCGTGCATGACGCTGCCTTCTGCCCTGCTGACGTGACGACGTACCGCCGGCTGGATGACCTCGGCCTGGACGTGGTCGGCCAAAGTTACATCCCGACCACGCCGTGTTGCTCTGCCGAGTGGTCGACCCTGACGACTGGCGCCATGCCTGCGGCTGCCCGGGAGTGCCGCGCGACAGCGTGCTGCGCCGACTGGCGCACGTCCCGCTCTGCCGGCGGGCAACGACCCTGCACGACCGCGGCCGCCGCGCCGAGGGCGAAACCCTCGACGCAGGCGGTGGGAAGCAGGCGCCCATCGCGCCGTACGACGGAGGCGGATGCCTGGCGCGGAGCAACCGGAGTCCGGGTCCCAGGCGTGCGTGGTGCCGAAGAGTCCGACGCCCGGTGGGTGAGCCCTGCCCGGGAGCGATCGCGCCGCCGCAGCAGTGCGACGAGGACGGGCGGATATCCGCAGCCGTCCGCAATCCGTCAAGGACGAACGGACGAACAAGCTGAGAAAACCCAAGAGCGCAGTAGTCGTAAATGGTTGGTGTGCCAACTGTGCGAGATGAGACCGGGGAGCCTGTCGTCACGGTTGACGAAGGCCTCAGCCGCAGAGCGAAGGCGTTGGCATGCACGGCCCCTGGCCCGGATGGCCTTTCACCAGGCATAGCTCCACATCGAGGCGTCGGCCGTCGCGGGCCCCTGCGCGACCCTCGTGACAACGGCCGGAGCAAAGACCGGCGCACAGATGAGCCTCGCCTGGCAGCAACCCCCCGATCACCACCGACAGCGGCATCAACCTGGGGGCCCGTATCCGCGGGACCGATCAGACGCCGCCCAAGCTGCTTGCATCGAGGTGATGCACCGCCATCTCGGAGAACGCTCGTGATCTTGGTGCCAACTATCCCTTTTTTGTGCCAACCAAAAATCCTCGTCACAGCAGGCTAACGCCGTACCCGTGGCATCCCCAGTCCGATCCACGAGATGATCTCCCGCTGGATCTCGTTGTTGCCGCCGCCGAAGGTGAAGATGACCGCCGAGCGGTAGCCGCGTTCCAGGTCGCCGTGGAGGACCGCGCCGGCCGAGCCCTCCTTCAGCGGTCCGGCCGCGCCGGCGACCTCCATCAGCCGGGCGTAGGCGTCGCGGCGGGCCTCGGAGCCGTAGACCTTGACGGCGGAGGCGTCCTGCGGGGTGAGGGTGCCCTCCTGGACGGCGGTCACCATCTGCCAGTTGAGGAGCTTCATGGCGTCCAGGCGGGCGTGGGTCTGCGCGAGGCGGCGGCGGACCCAGGGCAGGTCGATCACCCGGCGGCCGTCGGCGAGCTTGGTCTCCATGGCCCAGTGCTGCACGTCGTGCAGGGCGCGGATGGCCATGGTGCCGTGGGCGGCGAGGGTGACGCGCTCGTGGTTGAGCTGGTTGGTGATCAGCCGCCAGCCGTGGTTCTCCTCGCCGACCCGGCGGGCGACGGGGACGCGGATGTTCTCGTAGTAGCTGGCCGTGGTGTCGTGCGAGGCGAGGGTGTTGATGACGGTGCAGGAGTAGCCGGGGTCGGTGGTCGGCACCAGGAGCATGGTGATGCCCTTGTGGGGCGGGGCCCCGGGGTCGGTGCGGGTGGCGAGCCAGACCCAGTCGGCGGTGTCGCCGTTCGTCGTCCAGATCTTCTGGCCGTTGACGACGTACTCGTCGCCGTCGCGGACGGCCCGGGTCTTCAGGGCGGCGAGGTCGGTGCCGGCGTCGGGCTCGCTGTAGCCGATGGCGAAGTCGATCTCGCCGGAGAGGATGCGGGGCAGGAAGTACGACTTCTGCTCGTCGGTGCCGTACCGCATGATCGTCGGGCCGACGGTGTTCAGCGCCATCAGCGGGAGCGGTACGCCGGCCTGGGCGGCCTCGTCGAAGAAGATGAACTGTTCCATCGCGGTCAGGCCGCGGCCGCCGTACTCCTTCGGCCATCCCACGCCGAGCCAGCCGTCGGTTCCCAGCCGGCGGACGGTCTCCCGGTAGAAGCGTTTCTGCGCGGCCGGGTCGGCGTAGCGGGCGTAGGCGTTCTCCGGCACCAAGCCGGCGAAGTAGGTGCGCAGTTCGGTGCGCAGCCGCTGCTGCTCGGGCGTGTGGTCGAGGTGCACGGCGCCTCCAGGCTCCCCAAGGGCGGTCCTGACGGCGCACACCGTAGAACGTGTTCCAGAAATTGGGAATGGCGGGGGCCCGCCGCGACCGGTGTCAGGACTGGCCAGGCGCCAGCGGGCTGCCGTGCAGGGAGCCGAGCACCTCGGGGCCCAGGACCTTCAGCAGCGGCTCGGTGAAGACGCCGTCCACGAGGACGAACGCCATCCGGGCCGCCGTGTCCGTGCGGTTCTCCCAGCGGTGGTCGGTGCCGCGCTGGATCACCACGTCTCCGGCACGCAGCACCCGCTCGGAGTCGTCCAGGACGAGCACGACCTCGCCGTCCAGGACGATGCCGTAGTCCACGGTCTGGGTCCGGTGCGTCGGGGAGACACAGCCCGGCGGGAACTCGTTGACGCGGATCTTGGTACCGCCGGGGGCCGGCGGCACGGTCAGGTCGCGCTCCGTGGGCTCGGCCTCGACCGCCGCGAGGGGCGCCGGTACGGAGTCGGTGTTCCACATCTCGTAGAAGGCGGCGCCGTCCGGAGCGGTGCGGACGACGGGCGGCTCGCCGTCGGAGAGGAACACGGAGGTGCCCGTCTCGTCGTGACCGGTGACGATCCGGCGGGGCGGCTGGCTCATGGCGGCGCTCCTCTTTCTGGCACGCGGGAGGCTGAGGTCGGGACGGTACTGCCGTCACGCTAGGCAGCCCGGCGGTGCGGCGGAAATGCGCATCGCCGATGCCAGGCATCGGGTCGGCGGTTCCCGCCGGCCCGGGCCGTCGCGCCCTCGCCCAAGTCGCCCGCTTCGAGGTCGAGTCGGGCGAGGGCGAGTCTCATCGAGGTGGTGCCGCCGGGCGGGTCATCGGAGGCCGGCGACCGATGCCGCGAGGTCGGCGATCAGCGTCCCGCCGGTCGCGCGGCCCGGTGCGCGGCGGATGCCTTCACGGACCTCGGCGAGACGCTGCCGCAGGCCGGTGTCGGCCAGCAGCCCCTCGACCGTGCCGACCATCACTTCGGGGTCGAAGCCGTAGGCGTCCATCCGGACGCCGTAACCGAGGTCGGCCACCCGCTGCGCATTGTCGTACTGGTCCCGGAACAGCGGGAGGACGATCATCGGCAGACCGGCGCTGACGCCTTCGCTGACGGTGTTGCTGCCCCCGTGGGTGATGAGGAGGTCGCATCCGGGCAGCACGTTCGGCTGCGGCAGGAACGGCTCGCCGTACATGTTCGGGCGGAGGGTCAACTCGTCGTGGCAGGGGCCCGTCGAGACGATGGTGCGGTGCCCCGTGCGGGCGACGACGTCCACGAGGTGCTGGAGCAGCCGGGTGTCCAGGGAACCGAGGGAGCCGAGGGACAGGTAGATCACGGGGCCGGTGCCGGGCAGGTGGTCGTCCACCCGGAACCGGCGCTCGCCGGTGCGGACCGCCGTGTCGAGCCGGTGCCAGCGCCGCGCGAACTCCGCCGGGCGCGGGTAGTCGAGCGCGCTCGGGTAGGTGTAGAGGTTGAGCCAGGGCGAGTCGTGGGAGAACCGCAGGGGTTCCAGCGGCGGGGCGCCCTGCGCGGTGCAGTAGGCGTCGAACTCGGCGTGCAGGCCGGTGTGCAGGGCCGCGTACTCGGCGCGGAAGGCGTCCCAGCCGGACCGGTCGTCGAGCGGGTAGCCGGAGAAGGCGGGCGGCAGGTCCGGGCCGGCCAGCTCCAGGGGGTTCGCCGAGACCGACCGCACCCACGGGATGCCGGACGCGGCCACGGACGGGTCCGCGCCGGCGTTGTCCACCACGATCAGGTCGGGGCGCACCTCGTCGATGATGGCGCGCAGCCGGGGGTGGGCGTACTCGGCGGCCCGCGCCAGCTCGGCCCACTGCGGCCGGACCACCGTGCGGAGCTGTTCCAGGGTGGAGCCGCGGAAGTGCACGGCGTTCCCGCGCATCCAGGCGGCCCACGTCGCGGGGCCGCCCGCGGCCGGGTCGGCGGGCGGCGGCGCGGCGTCGTACACCTCCTCGTCGAATCCGTGCGCGGCGGCGACCCCGCGGAAGCTGCCGTCCATCGCGAACACGGGCCGCCGGCCGCGGTCACGGACCACCTCGGCCATGGCCCGCAGCGCGTTGTACGGCCCCCACGCGGCGGCGCCCGGCACGAAGAGGACCCTGGCGGTGTCAGGCACGGGCCGGCCCCCGTCCGGCCGACGCGGCACGCGCGCGGCCGGCGGTGCGGGGCGGCTCCGTGCCGTACAGGGGCGGTTCTCCGGCGGGCACGGTCACCGCGCCGCGGTCGAACCCGATGCGGTGCGAGCTCATCGGCCGCCTCTCGGTCCGGGATCCGGGCCCGGAAGCGTGCCGCGGCCCTGGCTGATGCCGGTCGACACCGTAAGGCCGCACCACGGGGACATCGACAGATCCCCGAACGAAGACCTGTCGGGCGTCGGACCCCCGCTCCTACCTTCTTGTCCCACGCGATCCGGACGTGACCGGTCGTGGCATCCGTGCCGCCCGGCCGGCGGGCCACCGGGCCCCGCACCCGGGTGGTGGTGGCGTGTCACACCGACGAGATGGAGCCCTGCCCGTCATGACACAGCAATCCTCCGAGATGATCCACGCGCTCGCCTACGGCGCCTACCCGGCGCGCTGCCTGCAGGTCGTCTCCGAGATCGGCGTCGCCGACCGCATCGACGACGAACCCGTCCCCGTGGGCAAGCTCGCGGCGGCCTGCGGGGCCGATCCCGGCGCGCTCGACCGGGTCCTGCGCCTGCTCACCGCGTACGGCGTCTTCGAGGAGCGGGACGGCGGCTACGCGCACACCGCCGCGTCGCGCGTCCTGCGCGACGACCATCCGATGAGCGCACGCCCGCTGCTCGGTCTGATGGGTCTGCCGATGCACCTGGACAGCCTCTCGGTGCTCCAGCACACCGTCATGACCGGGGAGCCGGCCATCGAGGTGCTCGAAGCCGAGGGGGTCTGGGCCTATCTGCAGGAGCGGCCCGACGAAGCCGAGATCTTCAACCACGCCATGACCTCCAAGGCGGCTGCCGACGTCCCGGCGGTCGTCGACGCCTACGACTTCACGCCGTTCGGCGTCATCGCTGACATCGGCGGCGGCCGGGGCCACCTGCTGCGCGGCATCCTGGACCGTGCCCGGCGCCGAGGGCGTCCTGTTCGACCGGCCGAGCGTCGTCGAGGCCCTGGCCTTCCCCGACCACCCGCGTCTCGCGCTGCACGCCGGGGACTTCTTCGACACGATGCCCGCCGCCGACGCCTATGTCCTGATGCACGTCCTGCACAACTGGGACGACGAACGGACCGCGCGGATCCTCGCCACGATACGGAAGTCGGCCGCCCCCGGAGCCACCCTGCTCGTCATCGAGAACGTCCTGCCCGACGAGCGGCCGACCCCGGCGGCGCTCACGATGGACGTCATCATGCTCGCCCTCACCCGCGGCCGCGAACGCACGGAGGGCGAACTGTCGGCGCTCTTCGACGCCGCCGGCTTCCGCTTCACCGGCATGACGGAGACCTCGGGCACGATGCGTATCGCCGGGGCGAGGGCGGTCTGATCCCTCGGCCGGTCCGCCTCGATGCGCACGGCGTGTGCGCGCAGCGCCGCCCCGGCCGTCGGGAGCCCGGCCGGGGCGGCGCTGTTCCGCGTCGGCGTTCGTCGCCGGTCGGCGCGTCCGCTCGGTCGATGACGAGGAAGCCCTGGCGTCCCGTGACGGGATCGGTCCAGGTCAGTGCTGCTTCGGGAGGTCGGGGTGCGGCGGCAGCGGACCGGACCGCGGGCATGGTGAGAAGACCGCTGTTCACGGCGATGGGCTCCTAGCGAAAGCCGACGAGGACGGGCCACGGAGCGCGCCGGTGGCGGCCGACGACCGCCGGAGAACGGCCACCTGCGCGCGCTCCGACGGTAGTTCCGGCCGTCGATCACTGGGCAGTCCCCATTCCTGGGGCAGGCCCGGTCCCCTGCTCGGGGACTGCCGGTCGTTCATCGACTGCCCGGGGACCGCCGGTCACTCCTCAGCTGCTCGGGGACCGCCGGTCGCTCCTCGGCGCCGCCCGTGCCGGACCGGGCGGCGGCATCGCCGGTTCCGGGCCCCCGGTGTCGGCTTCCGGGCCCCCCGGTGTCAGCCGAGCGCCGCCGTGAAGTCCGTGCAGGCCGCGGCGCACGCCCGGCAGGCGGCCGCGCTCGGCTCGGCGCCGGGCCTGGCGTCGAAGACCCGCGCGCAGTCGAGGCAGACCGTACGGCACCACGCCAGCTGGACGCGCAGAGCGGCCGCGTCCCGGCCGGTCTCCTCGGTCAGCGCCCGGCAGGTGGCGTCGCACACCTCGGCGCACATGATGCCGGTGCGGCGGTACCGTTCGGCCTCGGCGGTCCCGCCCGGATCCAGCACGCCGGCCCGCAGCACGCACATCCGGGCGCACTCCGCGCAGGCCTGGGCGCACGCGAACCGGTCCTCGAGGAACCGGTACACGTCCTGCTGGGAAGACGTCCAAGTCATGCGGCCCGGGTAACCAGCACGCGGCGCCGGCAAACACCGCGCGCACGGGCCCCGGATCAGTCCTGTTCCGCGCGGATGATCACGACCGGGCAGGTGGCGTGCTGGGACACCTGCTGGCTGACGGAACCGAGCAGGGCGCGGGCGAACCCGCCCCGCCCGCGGCTGCCGACGACCAGGGCCTCGGCGCCCTCCGCGGCCCGCAGCAGCACGTCGGTGGTGTTGCCGTGCACCAGGTGGGAACGGACCGAGTCCGTCTGGTCCGCGCCGAGCACGTCGGTCAGTTCCTGCCGCATCCGGTCCCGGGCCTCCTCCGCGTCGACGTCCATGTCCACGGCGGGCCCCGACCATCCGTACAGCCCCGGCAGCTCCCATACGGTGACCGCCTCCACGACGCCGCCGACGAGGCCGGCGTACCGCAGGGCCCAGCGCAGGGCCGCGTAGGAGGACGGCGAGCCGTCGACGCCGACCACGACCCGCCGCTCGGTGACATCCCTGTCCATGCGTTGCACCTCTCCTGGGGCGTTCGGCCGGCCCCCTCCTCCACGCTGCGCGACCGGCGGCCGCACCGCCAGAGAAGTGCGGCCGGCGGCATGACACGGCCCGCCGGCCGCCGCGCTTGCGGGGAACGGTGAATTCCGGGCCGGTCGGCCCTGGTGGAGCGGGCGTTCCCGTGGTGTGCTGGAGGTGACGGGAAGGACCCGCAGTGACGCGGAGAAGCGGCCGGCCACGGCTGCGCACCGCGCAATCAGGATCCGCGAGAAGTGGATGGCGTCCTTCCCGCCCTCTCGTGATCGGCGGGATCCGAGGAGGCAACCATGCACGGCAGCCCGCACACCGTCGGCGACGTGATGACCCGCACCCCCGTCTCCGTCCGCCGTGACACGCCGTTCAAGGACGTCGTCACGCTGATGGACCGGTGGAAGGTGGGTGCCCTCCCGGTGCTGGAGGGCGGGGGCAGGGTGGTCGGCGTCGTGTCCGAGGCCGACCTGCTGTTCAAGGAGGGGTTCCGGGACCGGGCCCCGGACCGGTTCGTCGGGCGGGCGCGGCCGGCCGACGTGGCCAAGGCCGTCGGGGTGACCGCCGGGGAGCTGATGAACGCGCCCGCGGTGACCGTGCACGCCGACGCCACCCTGGCGGAGGCCGCGCGCATCATGGCCCGGCGCGGGGTCAGGCGGCTGCCCGTCGTCGACGGCGAGGGCGTGCTCAAGGGCGTCGTCAGCCGGGCGGACCTGCTGAAGGTGTTCCTGCGTGCGGACGAGGAACTGACCGAGGAGGTGCGCCGGCAGGTCGTCGACCGACTGTTCCCGCTCTCCGCCGACCACATCCGGGTCGAGGTCTCCGAGGGGGTCGTCACCCTGACCGGCTGGATCGACAGCCCGGAACCGGCGCCGGTCGCCGAACGGCTGGCCCGCGCCGTGGAGGGCGTGGTCGACGTGCGCTGCCGCCTCTGCCCGGTCTCCGTACCCGACGATCCGCACTGACGACGCCCGGCAGGCTGCCCGGGCCGCCGCCTCCTCTGGCTGCTGCCTCCCGCTGTCGCCCGCTGTGTGCGATCAGTCACCAAGTACGTCCGGTTCATACCGTTCTGGGTGGGGTATCCCTTTGCTATGAGTACGGAACCGATGCAGCTGGCCGCTCCCAGCGGCCTTTTGAGTCTCGCGCTCTTCGTGGTGGCCGTGGCCGTGCTGGCGATGCTCGCCGGGGGCTTCTGGCTGGGCAACCGGGTCAAGTACCGCGAGTCGCCCCGGCCGCGCCCCGAGGAGCAGCCGAAACTGCCGCCGGAGGGCGCGGTGGGCGAGGTCCGGGAGAACCGGGAGTCGGAGGAGATCCCGGTGATGCCCAAGGGCGGCCGTCCGCTCACCCCGTACGAACTCAGCAACCAGCAGACCAGGCCGAGCGCGTCGAAGGACCGGCCGCGGTGGAGTCAGGGCTCCAGCGGCTCGTTCGGCGGCGGCGGGCTCGGCGCCCACTGACCCCCGGACAGCCCACCGCACCGCCCTCCGGTTAGGGCCTGTCTGACAATTCCCGTCGTCGCCCGGAGGGCGGCCTCGCGGCGTCAGGTGCGTGCTCTCGGCGTGCCGGGCGCAGGCCCTCGTACTGGACGTACCTGGGTCTGCACCCGGTGCGGCGAGAGTGCGTGCATGGCGTCGCGAAGCAGACGGGAATTGTCAGACAGGCCCTAGTCCCTGGCCAGCCCCCGGCCCGCGTCGAGCCACCCGACGCGGGCCACGTTCCCGAGGTCGTCGGCGTCCTGGCTCGGCGTGGCCGTGAACCAGGCGTCGAGGATCTCCTTGAGCACCGGCTGCGAGGTCAGGCGCAGTCCGAGGGCGAGGACGTTGGCGTCGTTCCAGCGGCGGGCGCCGTCGGCGGTGTACGCGTCGGTGCACAGGGCGGCGCGGACGCCGGGCACCTTGTTGGCGGCGATCGAAGCGCCGGTGCCGGTCCAGCAGCACACCACCGCCTGGTCCGCGGCGCCGGCGGCGACGTCACGGGCGGCCGCCTCCGAGCAGACGGCCCACTGCGGGTCGGCGCCGGGTTCCAGCGCGCCGTACGTGCGCACCTCGTGGCCGCGGCGGCGCAGCTCCTCGACGAGGAGGCGGGCGACGGGTTCGTCCATGTCGGAGGAGACGGAGATCCGCATGCCCGGAGCCTAGTCGGTGGACGGCGGCGGCGCGGTGTCCGTGCGGGCCTCGATGGCGGTGCGGACCGAGGACATGTCGAGCCGGGCGTGAGGGGCGGTCAGCCTTCGGAGACGTTCGTGGTGAGCAGGCGCAGCAGCTGCTTCGCCGTGGCGTCCTGCTCGGGCGTCAGGCCCATGGCGTCCCCGATGGCGACGGGGACCGACCGGGCGCGGTCCCGGAGCCGGGCGCCGTCCTCGGTCAGCCGGACGGCGACGGACCGTTCGTCGTCGGGGCGCCGTTCCCGGGTGACCAGCCCGCTCGCCTCCAGGCGTTTCAGCAGTGGGGAGAGCGTGCTCGACTCCAGTTGCAGCGCGGCGCCGAGCTCGCGCACGGACACCGAGTCCTGGTCCCAGAGGAGGAGCATCACCAGGTACTGCGGATAGGTCAGTCCCAGTTCGTCCAGGAGCGGCCGGTAGCGCGCGGTCACCGCGCGGGAGGCGGCGTACAGCGCGAAGCAGAGCTGGTCGTCGAGGAGGAGCGAGCCCTCGGCCGGCTCGGCGGCGGTGCGGTCCACGGGGCGACTCCTGGTTCCGGTGGTTCCGGTGGTTCCTGCGGCGTTCACGGGCGTCCACCACCTTAGCTTTCCGGTCCCCTCGACCCCATGGGGCCCAAATGCTTCGCATCCGATTGTATCGGACACAAATAGATCGACCCAAGATAAGTAGCGCACGACTTCATCGTACGCTACTGTTCTTCTCGTGCCGCCACCCCGGCGAAGACCGCCGGCCCCTGTGCGCTGCACCCGAACCGAGGAGGCCGTCATGACCGACGCCACGCCCGCCCGCCCCGTGCTGGAGCCCGCCGCCCAGGCCTTCGTCGAGGCCACCGCGAACCCGCCCTACCTGTTCGACCTCGCCCCCGCCGAGGGCCGCAAGGCCGTCGACGAGGTGCAGTCCGGCGAGATCGCCCTGCCCGCGGTCGACGAGGAGTGGATCACCGTCGAGGGCGGCCCCACCGGAAGCGTCCGGGCCCGCATCGTCAAGCCGGCCGGCGCCACCGGCCCGCTCCCCGTGATCATCTACATCCACGGCGCCGGCTGGGTCTTCGGCAACGCCCACACCCACGACCGCCTGGTCCGCGAACTCGCCGCCGGCGCCGACGCCGCCGTCGTCTTCCCCGAGTACGACCTCTCACCCGAGGCCCGCTACCCGGTCGCCATCGAGCAGAACTGGGCCGTCGCCCAGTGGATCGCGGCCCAGGGCGCGACCAAGGGCCTGGACGCCGGCCGGATCGCGGTCGCCGGCGACTCGGTCGGCGGCAACATGAGCGCCGCCCTCACCCTGATGGCCAAGGAACGCGGCGGCCTCCCGCTGCTCCAGCAGGTGCTCTTCTACCCGGTCACCGACGCGAGCTTCGACACCGCCTCCTACCACCAGTTCGCCACCGGCTACTTCCTGCGCCGCGACGGCATGCAGTGGTTCTGGGACCAGTACACGACCGACGAGACCGAACGCGCCCAGATCACCGCCTCCCCGCTGCGCGCCACCACCGAACAGCTCACCGGCCTGCCCCCGGCCCTCGTCATCACCGGCGAGGCCGACGTCCTGCGCGACGAGGGCGAGGCCTACGCCAACAAACTCCGCACCGCCGGCGTCCCCGTCACCGCCGTCCGCTACCAGGGCATCATCCACGACTTCGTCATGCTCAACGCCCTGCGCGACACCCACGCCGCCGAAGCCGCGATCAACCAGGCCGTCGCCGTCCTGCGCAGTGCGCTGCACACCGCCTGACGGCCGGCTCAGAAAGTCCGGAGACGGTACGACCCGGCCAGGTCACGCACCTCCACGGAGCAGACCACGGCCTGGGTCGTACCCACCCCCAGGTGCTTCTCCAGCAGGGCCAGCGCGTCCTCGGACAGCCGGGCCTTGACCGCGTCGGACCGTCCGGGAAGCAGCCCCACCTCCACATGCACGAAGGCCGCCGCGTCGCCGTACCGGTCGACCGCACGGGCCTCGGCCGCCTGCCGGAACAGCGTCTTGCAGGTACCCGCCGAACCGCTCCCCTCCAGCACCGTCGGCTGCAGCTCCGCCGCGAAGACCCGCGGGTCGAAGGAGTCGGCGATCCGCGGGGAGTAGTCGACGGTGATGTGTGGCATGGCGACCCTGATCCTCTTGGCCGGTTGGATTGCCCGAACGTGTTCCGCCGTGACGGTCACCCCCGGCACGACTGGTGTGCGGCGAAGATAGTTGTATCAGCCGCCCATCTGCCGGAGATCCGGCGGCCGGGCCTTGACCGCCGGGCCCCCTGACCGGTCGGGGACCGGGCGGGTTTCGCGGATCACGCGCCCCGGCCCTTGGGCCGATCAGCCGTTCGTGCGGCGCGCCTCGGCCGTGCGGGCGGGCGCCGCCGGAGGATCGGGGGAACGGCGGCCCCGGTGTCGCCGCCCCTCCCCCACACACACGTGCGAAGGCCCGGCCATGAAACTCTTCGACGACCCGCTGTTCCGGCTGCCCTTGCCCGACGCCGGCCCGCGTGTCACGCCGGCGGCGGCGTGACCACCGCGCCGGGCGGCGGCCGCTACGGCGAGTCCGTCTTCCGGCCCGAACAGGCCGGTGAGGGCGAGCGCATCGACTTCGGCGCCCTTGCCTACGACGACATCACCATGGCGCGGCTGCGGGCCCTCGGGGCCGGTCCGGGCTGGCGCTGCCTCGACGTGGGGGCCGGTACGGGCACGGTCTCCGGTCGGCTGCTGGACGAGGCCGGGGTGACGAGCGTGCTCGCCGTGGACCGCGACGTGCGCTTCCTGACCGAACGGCCCGGGTTGGACGTGCGGGAGGCCGACATCACCGCCCCGGACGCCGTCCGCGGCCGGTTCCGGCTCGTCCACGCGCGGTTCGTGCTGATGCACCTGCCCGCGCACGAGCGCCTGGTCGCCACGCTGGCCGGACTCGTCGCACCCGGCGGTGTGCTGGTGCTCAGCGACGCGGTCGACCTGACGAGCGACCGGGCTCCCGGTACGCCGTACACGACGGTGATGCGGGCGATGTGGCAGGGGCTGCGGGCCACCATCGGCACCGATGTCTCCTGGGTGCCGTCGTACCCGCAGTTGCTGCGCCGTGCGGGGCTCGGGTCGGTCGCCGCCGAGATCCATGTGCCGCCGCTGCTGCCGGGCAGTCCCCTCAGCCGCTTCTGGGCGGACACCTGGGAGCGGAGCCGGGCGGCGATGCGCGCCACCGGCCTGGTCGACGACGCGGCCGTCGACGAGGCGGTCCGGTACCTGGCCTCCGAGGAGTGCGCCGCGCTGTCGGCCGGCATGCTCACCGTCTGGGGCCGGAAGGCCGGGGAGGAGACCTCCCGCTGATCGGAGGGGAACCGCTCAGGAGGCCGGGGAGGCCGCGCGGCGCCGGGTCTCCGCGAGATGGACGCCGATGTAGTTGGTGAGCGTCAGTGCGTCCCGGGGGTCGTCGGCCTGGAAGGTGACGCGACGGAGCAGGCTGACTCCGTCGAGCGTGACGCCCTCGCGGGCGAGGACGAAGACGAGGGCGAGGAAGGCGGAACGGGCGTTGCCGTCGTCGAAGGGGTGGAAGAAGCACACGTCGAGGTAGGCACGGGCGGCGCGGGCGGTCAGCGGCAGCGGCGTGCCGCGGTCCTCGGCGCTCTCGGCCAGGCAGGCGTCGAGGCGGGCCCGGGTGTCCGGAGCGATGCCGTAGCGCTCCCGGCCGCGCTTGGCGAAGGCCGGCCGGGTGCGGAACGCGGGCGGCCGCGCGGTGCCCAGGACGTGCTGCTGCCAGCCCTGAAGCAGTTCGAAGCCGAGCGGCGCGCCGTGCGCCGCGTCGGCCCGGAGCCGTTCGAGCGCGGCGAGCAGCCCCTCGGCGCGGGCCGGGTCCAGGGCGCGGTCGAAGGCGCGGATGTCCTCGGCCGCGCCGTCCCGCACCGCCGTCACCGGTCCCTCCCCGCCGTGGTCGACGGCCTCCTGCCAGGCCACGGTCCCGCGCACGGCGAGCCAGCGCTCCAGGTGGTCGACGGCCGGGCCGGCCGTCGGCCCGGCGGACGACCGCGGTCCGCCGGATGCCGGCAGCGCGAGCGCGAGGCGCTCCGCGACGTCGTCGACCAGCACGGTGGCGGGGGTGGTCCAGCTGCGGAACCGCCCGCCGACCGCCTCGTCGACGAGGTCCCGGGCGATGTCCGGTGCGATTCCCCAGCGGTCGAGGAACCAGGTGAGCACCTGCCGGCAATGCCCGTACCAGCCGCTGCCGCAGCCGGTGCGGTCGACGACCTGCAGGATCAGGTTCCGGGCGGCGTGCTCCCACAGGATCCGCTGGTCCTCGATGGCGGCCGGATCCAGCGGGTACGCCTCGAACCGCCCGGCGAGGCTCTCCAGCCACGCCCGCCACTCGCACAGCGCGGCGACGACCCGGTCGAGCGTCTCCTCCGGGGTGGTGACGGAGTCCCGCGGACAGCACCAGCTCCCGACGGGCCCGCCGTCGAGGTCCCCTTCGTCGTGCGCCCAGCGCCAGCCCACGGCCCAGCGGCCGTAACGGTCCATCAGGGCATACGACACGGCACTCGCCCAGAGGTCGCCCTCGCCATGGCTCCAGGCACTCATCGCCGGATCGATGCGCGACACATCGGGCGGGCTCGGCACGCATCGGGCCGGACCGAGCGATCGCACCACCCGCGCCGCCGCCACGCTGTCGAACGGATGACGCGCGGGGTCCACCTCGTCCCAGGTCAGGTCGAACGGCCACACCATGCATCTCACCGCGCAAGCCTCCACGGCCGTCCCACGACCGGGCAACTGCATTACCAGTGGCGGCCGCTGACCGGCAGGCCGTCCATCAGCCGGGAACGGGCGGCGAGTTCGCCTGCCGGGATTCCGGGCGTACGAGGCCGGTCTGGTAGGCGATGACGACGAGTTGGGCGCGGTCCCGGGCACCGAGTTTGGTCAGGGCGCGCTGGATGTGGCTGCGGACGGTCAGGACGCTCAGGACCAGTTCCCCGGCGATCTCGTCGTTGGACTTGCCGCGGGCGGCGAGTGCGGTGACCTCCCGTTCGCGCGGGGTGAGTTCGTCGAGGCGCTCCGGAGGTGCCAGGAGGGTGCCGGAGGCGGGGCCGGCGAGGAAGCGGGTGATGAGGGCGCGGGTGGCGCCCGGGGACAGCAGGGCCTCGCCGGCGGCGACGGTGCGGATGCCGTCGAGGAGGGTGTCTGTGGTGACGTACTTGCCGAGGAAGCCGCTGGCGCCGACGCGCAGTGCCCGGGCGACGTACTCGTCGGTCTCGTACATGGTGAGGACGAGGACGCGGGTGCCGGACAGGCCGGGGTCGGCGCAGATGGCGGCGGTGGCGGCCAGGCCGTCCGTGCCGGGCATGCGGATGTCCATCAGGACGATGTCGGGGCGATGGGTGCGGGCGAGGTCCACCGCCTCCCGTCCGTCGGCGGCCTCGGCGACCACCTCCAGGTCCGGGCAGGAGTCGATCAGCAGCCGGAACGTGCCGCGCAGCAGGGCCTGGTCGTCGGCGAGCAGGACACGGATGCTCACGCGGCGGCCTCTGGTTCTTCCGGTGCGAGGGAGTGGAGCGGGAGGGCGGTGGCGACCTCGAAGCCGCCGCCGGGGAGGGGACCGGCCCGCAGGTCGCCGCCGACGGAATGGGCGCGCTCGCGCATGCCCATCAGGCCGAAACCGCCGTCGGCGGCCTCCGCGACCGCGGCGGCGGTGCCGTCGTTGGTGACCGAGATGAGCAGCCGGGTCCGGGCATAGGTGAGCCGGACGTCGGCGCCCTGGCCGGCGCCGTGCTTGGTCACGTTGGTGAGGGCTTCCTGGATGATCCGGTACGCCGTCAGGTCCACGCCCGGTGACAGGGGCCGCGGCTCGCCCTCGGTGGTGAGGGTGACGTCGAGACCGGCGCTCGCGCAGGTCGAGACCAGTTCGGGCAGCCGGTCCAGGCCGGGGGGCGGGCTCCAGGGACTCGGCGTCCGGGTCACCGGACTGGCGCAGCACCCCGACGGTGGCCCGGAGTTCGATCAGGGCGGAGGACGTGGTGGCCGTCAGTCCGTCGAGCAGCTTCAGCGCCTGCTCGGGCTGGGTGGGTACGAGGTGGCGGGCGGTGCCGGCCTGGGCGTTGGCGACGGCCATGTGGTGGGCGACGACGTCATGCAGTTCCCGGGCGATCCGCATGCGTTCCTCGGCGACCCGCAGCCGGGCCTCCTCCTCCCGGGTGCGCTCGGCGTACGCGGCCCGGGCCTGTACCGACTCCAGGTAGGCCGTGCGCAGCCGGGCGCCGCTGCCGCCGACCAGGGCCAGCAGCAGCCACAGGACGGGGCCAGGACGGCCAACCACAACAAGGCGACGCAACCGCGCCGCCGGAAGGCCAGTCGGCCCAGTCGATACAGAAAAGTAGCCACGTCAGGGAACTCCACATCCGGTCTCGCTCGGTCACCCAGGCTGTCCCGGCGAGGGCCCCCGCGTCGTCGTGCGGCTACTGGCACCGGCGGCTACTGAATCCGCAGGACGGACTACTGAAACCGCAGTACCCGTCCGGGTCGCCGTCTCCTGCCCCGGTACGACGCCCGGACCGTCAGCTCGTCACCCCGAGCGCGTGGAGCACGGCCTCGGCCATGCCGCGCTCGCCGCGCGCGTTGGGGTGCACGGGGGCGGCCGGGGCCGCCGGGACCAGTGGTTCGATCCAGCGCACCCCGGGGTCCGCGCAGGCGCCACGGCCGGTGGAGGGCGTGTAGGTGTCGACGTATCCGGCCCCGGCGGCCCGCGCCCGCTCGCGCAGCACGGCGTTGAGACGGCGCTCCTTCGCGCGCAGGTAGCTCACGTCGCCGGGGGCCAGTCCGAGCGCGGCGCAGTCGGTTCCGGCGGCGGGCAGGATCGCCGGGTAGCCGACCACATAGACCCGGGCCGCCGGTGCCCGGCGCCTGACGTCGTCGAGAACGCCGGACAGCCGGGCGCCCGCCGTCCTGATCCGGCCGTCGACCTCGTCGGTGCCGTCCGCCGCGTACCGGTCGCGGCACGGCGCCCCGTCGGCCGTGCCGCCCACGATCCGCTGCTCCAACCGGTAGGCCACGCCGGTCTTGACGCAGGTCGTGATCAGCGCGCCGAAGCCGATGTCGTTCCCGCCGATGCCGAGGGTGACCAGCCGCGTGGCCCTGGTCACGGCCGACAGTTGCGCGGGGTTGACGCCGTCGTCCGTCGACTGCGGAGCGGACAGATCGCTCATGACGGCCCCGCTGCAGCTGACGTCCCGGAACTCGGCGGCCCGCAGCCCGAGTCGGGCGGCGACCAGGGCGGGATAGTTGTGGTCGGAGCGCTCGCAGCCGGCGGGCTGCCCGTGCCGGCCGGGGATGCGGGGGCCGGCCGTGTAGGAGTCGCCGAGCGCGGCGTACGGCCCCTTCGGCGGTGCAAGGGGCGGCCCGGCACCGCCACCGCCGCCTCTGCCGACGGTCACGGCGGTGGCGAGCGCGAGGCACGAGGCGACCGCCGCGAGCCCGAACCCGGTACGAGTCCTCATCCGATGGTCCTGTCTCCTGCTGGGGATCCGACCGGCGCAGGGCTGGGCCGCGGTGGGCGGCGCGGCGCCGGTCTCCGACACCGCTTCAGGCTCTCCGGGCGCCGCCCGTCCCGTCGTCGTGCCGCTGTGGGCAATCGGCGGTCTCACCGCGCAGTACGCGCGGCCGTACCGGCGTACTGCGGTTTCAGCAGCGACTACCGCGGTCGCGGTAGCCCGGGCCCTCCGCCGTCTCGCCGGCACCCCGGGACAACCCTGGCGGAACCTCCGATACCGCTCGCTCCCGCGTCTACCGGGTTGCCGGGGCACCCCCACACCTTCCGGGCCAGGTCCGCCGGCCCGGTCAGAGCCTCCGAGGAGTTGGGCCCGGGCGTGGGCGCAGGCGTGGAAGACCCGCTCGTCCTCGGCCTTGCCTTGTTCGAACCGGGTTGTGCACCGGCCCGGACGGCATCTGCGCAGAAGCGACACACAGGCTGCACACTGCCTGGCCAAAGGATCGCTACCGTTCTGGCCGTTCGATCCCACGTGCGAACGAGATCAGGCCATGGCGGTGGACGCCGTCGGCGCAGTCGAGTCAGGAAGACGCGGATGGACTACTGCTCCTCGTGCCGTCGGCACCTCAACGGCGCCTTGGCGTGCCCCGGCTGCGGCGCCTACGCCCCGGACAACGCCCCGCGCGCCGCCGCGGCCCCGGCGACGACCGGCGCGGCGGTCTGGCGAGCCCCGGCCGACACCACGTGGTTCGAAACGGACACGGACACGTGCGCCGAAGAGGCGGCCGAGGAGCCGTACGACGGCCCGGACGCCGCCCTGTCCGCGCCGCTGGGCCGGGCGGCCCGGCGCCGTCAGCGGGCCCGCTGGAAGAAGAACCAGCGGCGGGCCGTGGTGGCCACCGCGGTCGCCCTGGTCGGCGGCGGGCTGACCGTCGCCTCGCTGGACCGGCAGGGCACCGACCGGGCCCAGGCGGCCACGGCCCCGGACAACAGGCCCATGGGTCTCGCCGACGAGCAGACCACGGACGCCACCCAGGCGGTGGCGGTGCCGACCGGCCGGCACCGGGCCCCGGACACCACGCCGGCCACCGGCCCGGCGACGGCGAACGCCCAGCGGGCGCAGACCGCCGGCGCGCGCCACGCCGCACCGACGCCCCGTCAGGACGCCGCTGCGGCACCGCAGCCCGCGGCGACCTCGGCCGCCCAGCCGCAGTCGGCCGCCACGGTGTCCGGAGACACGGTCGCCGCGACGGCGGCGCCGACGACGGCCACGCCCACCGCGAGCGCCACTGCCGGCACAGGCACATCGACATCGTCGGCGAGCCCCGCACCGACCGCTTCCGCGACCTCGCCCTCGCAGCTCTGCCTGCTGGTCATCTGCCTCGGCTGACCCCCGGACCGCCGCGTGCGCGGGACGCGGCAGCCCGGCTGGTCGAGCCGTGACTCACCAGGGCAGGCGGCCGTTCACGTCGAAGTAGCCGCCGGTCGGTCCGTCCGGGCCGATCTGCGCCATCCGTACGATGATCTCGGCACCCTGCTCGACGGTCTGTGTGCCCGTGTTGCCGTTCAGGTCCGTCTTGGTGAAGCCGGGCTCGACGGAGTTGATCCGCATGGCCGGGAACGCCTTCGCGAACTGCACGGTGAGCATGTTGACCGCCGTCTTGGAGGCCGGGTACGCGATGCCCGGGTAGAAGTGCGCGAAGTGGTCCGGGTCGGAGAGAGCCGTCAACGAGGCCAGGCCGCTGCTGACGTTGACCACGACCGGTGCGGCCGAGCTCTCCAGCAGGGGCAGGAAGGCGTGCAGGACACGGACGACGCCGAAGACGTTGGTCTCGAAGGTGGTGCGCATCTGGTCCGCGGTGACGGTCTCGGCCGTGGGGACGGCGTTGTCCGCGGTCCTGCTCTCGATCCCGGCGTTGTTGATCAGGACGTCGAGCCCGCCGTCGGCCTCGATCTTCTTGGCCGCGGCCTCGACCGAGGCGTCGTCGGTGACATCGAGGAGGACGAACCGGGCGCCCAGTTCCCCGGCGGCCCGGCGGCCGCGCTCGGCGTCCCGGGCTCCGATGTACACGGTGTGACCTGCGGCGATGAGCTGGCGGGCGGTTTCGTGACCGATGCCCTTGTTGGCTCCGGTGATCAGTGTTGTCGTCATGCCTCCACACTGCGCCCCGGTCGCGGGAGCAGCCAGAAGACCCTTCTTCCTGGGACTGCGGGTACCACCGTCGCACCTCCCTGACCTGGGCTTACTGAGGCCGAATCGGCTGTGACCTGCTAGGTCGGGTTGCAGAGGCGATCGAAGGCAGTCAGAGGAAAACACTCTGATTCGACCCCGGTTCGACCCGGGTCGCTCAGAGGCAGTCAGAGGCATCAGCCTCCCAAACTGCCCTTTGAGCGACCGGCGTTGACCGGTACGGATCCAGGGTGGCGACTCTGACTGGCCTCTCGGTCGTCTCCGGTCGAGCCGCGATGGGGACGCCTGCCTCCGACCGGTGCCAGAGCGCACGAAAGCCCCCAGGACGGCAATCCTGGAGGCTTCGCTGGCACCGATTGGAGGTCGGTTCCGGATGCCACCTCCGATTTAGAGGTCCGTGGTGGCATCCATGTCCTTGGGACGACCCCAGAATGCCACACCCCACAGCCCACCCGCACTACTCCCCGTCGGCTTCACGTCCGGATTTTTCCCCACCAGAGGCAGTCACAGGCAGCAACACCACGCTGCAGGGACTCGCCTCCCTCCCCAGGCCCGCCGCCGATCTGGTCCTGCTCGGCGACCTCACCGGCCTCTACGCGGCCGGAAGTTACAGCAGGCTCGGCCCCGACGGCCGCACGGTGACCTTGCGCGGCGACCGCCAGGGCATATCGGAGCACGGTCACCGGATCACCGCGGCAATCGCCTGCCACGTGGCCCGCGCCGGCGGAAGCGTCGAGCAGCTGACCCGGCTGCTGCTGCACCCCGACCACGAGGGCGGCCGCCACGCCCGGCACATCGCCCTGCGCTCCGGGCAGGCGCGTGCCCTGGACTACATCCACAGGGTATGGGCCAGCGCTGTGCAGACCGTGAGCACCAGCATGGTGCTCGGTTCCCGGGATCACGCCTACGAGGCGCTGGCCGCCCTGCGGGACCGCATCGAGACCACACCGTGGCGCGGCGAGCGGGCAAGGACCGCGCTGCGGGTCCTGCGAGCACATCTGAACTTCGCCGAGACCGCCGGCGGCCCACTGCACCACGCCAGCGAGCGGCAAGCTGCAGAGGAGGCCGGGATCTCCCGGACGACCCTGCGGGTCGTCTACGAGACCGTCCTCAGGCCCCAGGGCTGGCTGCGGCGCCTGCGGGTGGGACACGGCCGTGAAGGCTCCACCTGGTACCTGGCCCTGGGCAGTCCCCACCGGCACGCGGGCACCGCTGCGCTGTCCCGTTCCCGTACCACTCAGTACCCCCCCCGGGCTGGCACTTGAGGAGTGGCCCACCCCTGAGACCGGCGCGGACGCCGACATCGACTCCGCCGTCCTGGCCCGTCTGATGAGCCACGACGCCTTCGCCCACCACGCTCTCGGCAGCGCCGCACTGATGATCATCAGTGCTCTGCATGCCCGTCCTAGCCAGACCGTCACCGATCTGATCGCCAGTTCCTCGGTCTCCCGCGCCACCACTTACCGCACCCTGCAACGCCTGGCCCGCTATGGACTCGTCCAGCACCACGGCGAGACCTGGACCCTCACCCCTCATGCGTTGCCCGGCATCGGCCACTCGCCTACCGCCTCCCAGACCGCTGCAGGCCTGCGGGCCGCCCCGAGCTGGGACGAGATCGCCCAGCAGAGCGGGACAGCCGGCACGGCAGCCCGGCGCAAGGCCCTGCACGCGGACCAACGCGCGGCCTACCGCCAGGCGCTGGAACGCCTGGCTGAGCACCGCAGCCGTGCCGTGGTGATCGTGCACGACGGCCGCCAGGTCCTGGTGCCCGCAGTACGGGCGGACGAGATACCCCCGGCCTGGCACGCCCCGGACGGACGCGTCCTCGACCCCGCCACCGGCCGGTCCGCCGAGGGGTGGCGGGTGGCCACGGACGGCCGGTTGATCCTCATCGGCCCAGCCGACCAGCGCACCTACGACGAGCTGGCCGCAGCCCACGCCCA
The DNA here is from genome assembly GCF_002217755.1 of Streptomyces hyaluromycini. Lineage (GTDB taxonomy): Bacteria > Actinomycetota > Actinomycetes > Streptomycetales > Streptomycetaceae > Streptomyces > Streptomyces hyaluromycini. Next base: position 503,519 of record NZ_BCFL01000020.1, read on the forward strand.
AGCCCTCAGTGAATGGGAGTCCGCAGCATGAACCCACCATCCCCGACAACGCCCGAGGGTGAGCCGCCCAGCCCCCAGAAGCTGCGGGAGCTGTACGACGCCGGTGCCACCGTGCAGGAGCTCGTGGCCACCAGCGGCCTGCCGTATGGGACGGTCCTGAACCGGCTACGTGCGGCCGGAACGGTGATGCGGACGTCGTGGCAGACCCGCCGGATGCGTGAGGGCGTGGATGCCCGCGCCCGTCTGGCGGCCCGGCTGCGCACCCTCTACGACAAACATGGCGCCACCCTCAACGACCTCGCGGCGGCCGCGGGCAAGTCCAAACCGGCTGCGCGGCGGCTGTTGATCGAGGCCGGCGGACGGGTGCGCACTACCCGGCAAACGATCCAGATCCGTTCCGCGGCGTCGCGGGCGAAACAGCACAAGCTCGCTCATTGGTTGCGGGTGCGATACGAGGACGGGGCGACAGTGCCCGCGCTGGCCAAGGACTGCAGCTTCTCTACCGCCACCGTTTACCGACTCCTGCGTCAGGCCGGTACACCCATGCGACCTCAGCACCGTCATGGCCCCGCCCGCCAGCCCAAGGAGCCCTCATGACTACTCGACTGCGGCAGCCCGGCGCGTCCCACAGGGTTCCGCGCAGTGTGCGCGCTGGCCCGCCCGGCCGCATGCCCTCGGCCCGCGCGCCGCCGTACCCCAGCGCACCCCCCGATTTACCGGCGGCGTCCGCCATCGGTGATCAGCACACGCCTTGCGATTGAGGAGAACAAGCACACGTGAACGAGAACACCCGTCAGAAGAACCTGGCCGAGGCCACGGCAAGCGTCTGGGACGCGTTCGTCATCGTTGTCGGCATGCTCAAGGGCGGCACCGGCAAGACCACTTCCGCCTGGTTCATCGCCCTGTACTACGCCGTCGTCCTGGGCCTGCCCACCCTGCTCCTGGACGCCGACGCGAGCAGCCAGTCCGCCTACGACTGGTTCAAGGTCGCCCAGGCAGAAGGGTTCGAGATCCCCGCCAACCTGGTCATCGAGCGCTACCCGTTCGATGACTTGGCCGAGTACATCCGCACCAAGCGCGCCGAGTTCGGCGCGATCGTCGTCGACGCCGGCGGCGGCAGCGCCCGCCTCTTCCACGAGGCGGTCACCGAGGCGAACCTGCTGCTCGTCCCGGTCGCCCCGACCAAGATCGAGCGCCGCAAGCTCGTAGCCACCTTCGAGGAGGCCGAGCGCGCCGCCGCCCGCAACGAGCGCGGCGTCACCGCCCACGTGGTTCTGGTCAAGGCCGACGACCGCACCAGCCTGCCCCGTACTGCCAAGGACAAGCTCCTCGACCCGCCCGGGGGCGAGGGCATCGGTCCGGACCGTAACGAGCCGTTCCCGCTCGCCGACACCGTCATCCACTCCTGGGTCCACTACATGGAGGCCTTCGGCGAGATTCCGACCGAGTTGAGCGAGTACGCCGAGCTGGTGAAGGAGCTGACCGCAGCATGAGCGAGCAGCGCGTGAAACCCCCCGCCCGCCGCACCGGACGCGCCCTCGGTGGCGGAGCCAAGAGTCCCGCAGCGTCCGCACCGCCCCCGACCGCTGAGCTCACCCCCGAGCAGTACGCCGCCGAGAAGGAGGCAGCCCAGACGCCCCAGGCGACCGCCGCTCCCGAACCCAGCCCGGCCCAGCCCGCTCCGGCGGAGCCTCAGCCATCGTGGGCAGCTGCAGACGCCGCTCCTGCGGGCGCCAGGAACAACGCCGAATCGGTTACGGCTACCAGTACGCCGCCCCAAACTGGCAGCACGGCTGCGGAGAAAGGACTGGCACACGCTCCGCAGAGCGATCCCGCCTCCGTCCAGGAGCCGTCCTCCACTGAAGGAGCTGCCGGGACGGTTGCGGCTGCCGAGATAGCCGTCCGTGGGACGGCACCTGTCGTGATGGGCAGCGCAGCGTTCCCCGTGCAGGCCAAGAATCCAACGGCAGGGCACACCGGCGAAGCACAATCGGAGGAAGCGCCCAGTACAGGCGTTTCGTGGACGCAGGGTCCGGGGCGCCCGGCAGACATTCCCGACGCCTCCGTCGTCCTCAACCAGCGCATCATCGCCCGGGAGAATCTCGACTCGTCCGTGCCGGCTGCCCTTCGGCTCAAGAGGCGGATCAAGCGCTTCATGCTGGACAGCGAACTCGATCACCTGCCGCTCGGCGACATCATCGCCGTTGCGATGGACGAGTGGCTGTCCCACCGAGGCTTCTGAACAGCGAGCCGCCGCCTCGTACGGCCACGGCGGACGCGGGCCCATGGACCCGCGTCCGCCATCCCGACTATCGCAATAGCCCAATAGCCGACTAGCCGGATCACTATTCGACTAGTCGCAGCGACCGGAGCACCTCATGCCCGACCACGCCCACCACGTCCGCCTTCTACGCGACCTCGCTGACGTTCTCGAAGCCCAGTCCGACCCCACCGGTGACCCCTTCGCCCCGCACCCCGATACGCGAGCAATCATCGACTCACGCCACACCAGACGAGGTCAGCTCAACCACGCCGTTCCCAGCGCACTTCAACTGCAGCGCCGCATCCGCCGCTACAACGCGGACAGCGGCATACCTCACGGGGACATCGTCGCTCTCGCCCTCGACACCTTTCTTCGGGCCAAGGGCTATCCGCCCGAACCGGCTGCCAATCCACCAAGGTCGGAAGTCTGATCCCAATGAGTGGTGTGCATCGTGAATTCGCAGGTCACGGGTGTGGTGTGTGTGACGACTCGGGTACTCACGCTGGTCGGTGGCCGATGACCATGGTGTAGATCATCAGGCGGTTCCGGTTCCGGCGGGTGCCCGGTTCGGCTGCGCCCGCGACCGACCCCCACCTACGATCCGTCAGCAGGTCGGCACGCTATGAGATCGTGGGGGCTGCGGAATGCAGGAGCGCAGCGGATCACCGCGCGCCGGAGCGAGCTGGACGCCCTCGCCGAGCAGTTGACCAAGCAGCTTCAGGAAGTCCAGGTCGAGCGGGACGAACTGGCGGTCGCGGAGCGGGTGCTGAACCGTCTGGCCGAGCAGGTCCAGGCCGATGTCGAGGCTGTCGCTCCGGTGGCGGCGCAGGTGGCCGGGCGGGCGGTCCTGCTCATTCCGTACCGCAGTGAGGCGACCGACGAGGCCTCTCTGCCCGGCGACTACCGCAGGATTCTGGCGATTGTGCGGGAGGCCGACGGCCGGGTGCAGGTCAGGGCGGTGGGCGAGGAGCTGGGACTTGAGGTGGCGGTGCGCGGGAAGCTGGAGCCGCTGCGGGCGAAGATGACCAAGCTCGCTGACCGTGGCTGGCTGCACAAACGGCCCGACGGACGTTTCACCACACGCCGGTAGTCACGCCAAGACGGGGCGTAACCGGCGGGCCCCCGACGGCAGTTGACGTGTTTTGTGAAGAACAGCACCAGCCCCGTCGAGGGCCCTGACGGCCTTGTCTACACCGCCCGCCTGCCGCTGTCGAGCGCCACCTTGAACTACCTCGCCACCTTGATACGCGGCCACTTGAAGAAAATCGGCTCGCGGTGGCGGGCCCTGCCTGCGGGGAAGATCGCCGGCATTGTGCTGGCGGTGCTGCGCTGTGACCAGCGGCCCGGCGATCTGGCCGGCGGGAACGGAGTGCACCGCACCACCGTCACCCGGTGGGTGCGCGAAGCCGTCGGCCTGCTCGCCGCCCGCGCCCCGCGCCTGGACCGCGCGCTCAAGAAGATCGCCCGAACGGGTGGCGGGGTGGTCCTGCTCGACGGCACCCTGATAAGGACCCGACGGCGCACCGGCACGGCGAACCGGAAGAACTACTCCGGCAAGCACAAGTGTCATGGCCTGCTGGATCGCGCTCACCGACGACCGCGGCCGCCTGTTTTGGGCCTCGGCGGCCCGCCCCGGACGATCCTCGGAGATCACCGCCTGCCGTCACGACCAGCTCACCGCGAAACTGCGGGCGGCCGGGCTCGGCGCCATCGCCGACCTGGGCTTCATCGGCCTGGACGACAGCGAACCGGACGCCGCCCCGGCCGTGATCACCGGCTACAAGGCCGCCCGCAACCGCCCCCTGACCCGAGGGCAGAAACTGTCCAACAAGGCGTTGGCCGCCGTCCGGGCGCCGGTCGAGCACGGCTTCGCCCACCTGAAGAACTGGCGGGTCCTCGGCAAGGTCCGCACCGACCCGAAGTGGGCGACCGCCCTGGTCAGGGCCCTGCTGGTCCTGACGAACCGCGAAGTCTCCCGCTGACCGACGATCTACACCGAAGTCATCCGCCCGCGACCAGCCCGAGCATCGCGAACCCCGCGCACACCAGACCCGTGACCTGCGAATTCACGATGCACACCACTCATTGGGCTCGACACGACGATGCCCACGGCCGTCCACATGAGCCACTCGTGGTCGTCGAGCCATGTCTCCACGGCCTCAGGGTAGAGGCCGGTGCAGATGTGACGGAGGACGAAGGCGGCGCAGACCAGGACGAAGACGGCGGCGTTGGCGGCCAGCAGGATGCGCAGCGGCCGGGTGTCCATGGGCGGCCTCCGGGAGCGGACAGTGGGTTCCGCGACCGGACAACAGGATCTGCCGGGGAGCGGTCGGCTGGGTGTGTTCCGAAGTGTCCCCGGGTTCCGCGGGTGTCACCAGTGACACCACGTCATGACCGTACCCCCATGAATGTCACGGGCCGTTGGTAACACCACGCCACCGCTGCCGTGACGTCCGGCGGGGCTGAGCCCTCACTGCGGTTGCGCTCCGGGGCTCGCTTCCCGCCGCTGGGCGGGGTGCGAAGAGGGAGAGCTGGGCAGGGCTGCCGGTTCAGGCTGGGCCTGAATGTGAAGGCCGTCGAGGTAGAGCTGCACGATACGCTGGCTGCACTGGTCGGTGGCCGGCCAGCTGACGCCCGGCAGCGGGCGACCCAGCTGGGTGAGGGCCGTCATGAGTTCCTCCACGGACACGTCAGTGCGCACCCGCCCCGCCTGCTGTGCACGGGTCAGCAGCAGCTGCGCGGCGTGCAGCAGGCGGTCCTTCTGGCGCACCAGTTCCGGTCGGTTACCGGCGAGTTCGCCGGACAGGCAGCACAGGGAGGCAAGCCGGTGGCGGGCTGCGGCCCGCACGAAACGGCTGAGTACGGTAAACGGGTCGTCTTGCTGGGTGGCGGCTTCCTCTGCCGCGTCAGCGCCGACCGTGGCGACTCTCTCGATTACTGCCGTCAGGAGGGCGTCTCGCCCGGAGAAGTGGCGGTAGAGGGTGGCGTTGCCGACTCCTGCGCGGCGTGCGATCTCGTCCATGACTACTTCCGGCCCCCGCTCGGCGAACATGTCCTGGGCGGCGTCCAGGATCCTGGTCCGGTTGCGCACCGCATCGCTCCGCAGCCCTCTGCAGCGCCAGCCCTCGGTGTCCGCGTCCGAACCGCAGGCCACCCGCATTCTCGCCCTCTCCCCGTACTCCGCGCTTTTCACAGTGCAGTATTCAGGCACGGGCTCGAGTACCTCTTTCCGCGGCGGAGACTGTGGGGTCACCTCCGAATGTGAGACCGGGCCGTTGAATTGACATACCCGCAGGCCCTGCCGCACGGTGGTGCTCATGGGCAGGGCTCCGGCGGTGGCGAGGTGTTGCGGGAGCGCCTCGCCGCTCGCTATGCGAGGCCTTCCAGACCGTGGGCGCGGGTCCCCAGAACGCGTCGTGACACTTCTGCTTCCATCGGGCCGCCGAACGGCATTGCCGGCGCTGCTTCGCGGGCTTCGGCGGCACGTCGGGCGTCTTCGAGGATGAGGTCCATGTTGATGGCGCCACCTGCTGTGTTTCCGGCGCCGGCGGACTGGGGCACGGCAGCGAGGACGTCGCTGACGTTCCCGGCGGCCCACACGCCCTGGACGCCGGTGAATCCGGAGGGGTCGACGGCGACCTGGACGCCGGGGACGGCGGGGTGGGGGTTCAGAGTGAGGCCGAGGTCTTCGAGGAAGCCGCCGCGGGCGGTGAAGGTGGGGGCGACGACGAGGGTGTCGAGGGGGATGACGGTGCCGGAGGCCAGGCTGGCGCCGGTCAGCTTGTCCTGTGCGGTGTCGGTCTCCAGAGCGGTGACGCCGCCGTGGATCACTTCGATGCCGAGGGCGGCGAGCTGTTCCCACTGCTCGTCGGTGAGCTCCGCCTGTGCGTGGTGGGCGAAGAGGGTGACCCGGTCGGTCATCTGACGGAACAGCAGGGCCTGATGGAAGTTGCCCAGGACGCCGACCTTGGTGTTGCGGGCTTCCCAGCCGTGGCAGTACACGCAGTGGATCACGTCATGCCCCCACCGCTCAGCCAGGCCGGGGATGTCGGGCAGTTCGTCGATCAGGCCGGTGGTCACCAGGACACGCCGGGCGCGGGCGCGCCGTCCGTCCTGGGTGGTGATGGTGAAGGCGCCGCCGCCGCGCTCGACTCGCTCGACCCGGCCGTCGACGACCTCTCCGCCGTAGGAGGCGACTTCCTCCCGGCCCACGCGAAGGAGTTCCATGGGGGAGATGCCTTCGCGGCCCAGGATGTTGTGGGCGCCGACGCGCGCGGCGGGGGCATTGCGGGGTTCGCCCGCGTCGATGACGAGGACGGAGCGCCGTACGCGGGTCAGCAGCAGCGCGGCGGACAGGCCGGCGGCGCCCCCGCCGATGACGACGACGTCCCAGGTGCGGTCTTCGGTGCTCTTCAGCTCATTGGTGTCCATATCGGCACCGTCACCCCGCAACACCTTTGACAGCAAGCTGGCTTGCTGTTTCTGCAAAGAACCGGATCATCGGCTCGCGTTTTGCGTATTCAGCAAGTTCGTTTGAAGAAGGAGCCGGGCCGATGAATTCGCCTGCTGCACTCTCCCGGGAAACGGAGAGCAAGACCCCTGGCTGGATGGCTCTGGCGGCCATTACGGCTGGCTCGCTGATGGCGATGTTGATAACCGTCGCGCCCAGGATATTCAAAACGACGCAGTCACCTTCCGTGGCCTGCTCGTGCTCGGCGGCCACTTCGCCCCCGTCGAACAGCCCCGCTTCCTCGTCGAGGATCTGCGCAGCTTCTTCGGACAGCTCAGCCACGCGCCCGCCTGACGACAACCTGCACCCCGTCCCCGCTTCCGCCGTTTGCTGGACCAGCAACGCAGCTTGCCTGCTGAGCGGCGGGTGAGGACTTTGGCCACAGGGGGCCGCCTTCCGTGCCTGTAAGGAGATCTTGATGACCACACCCGACAGCATCGAGCCGGCCCGGTTCTGGGAGGACCGCTACCGCAAATGCGGACGCATCTGGAGCGGTCAGCCGAACGAGTTGCTGGTCCGCGAAGCGGCCAATCTGGCACCGGGAAGTGCACTGGAGCTGGGCTGCGGCGAGGGCGCGGACGCCTTGTGGCTGGCGTCCTGGGGCTGGCAGGTGACCGCTGTCGACATCTCCACCACAGCCTTGCGACGGGCCGCCGCCCAGGCGATGGAGCTGGGCCTGTCCGGGCAGGTCACCTTTCAGCACCACGACCTCGGGCAGACGTTTCCCGGCGGCAGCTTCGACCTCGTCGCCGCACAGTACCTGCAGTCACCGGTCGCCTTGGACCAGACGGCCATCCTGCGGCTGGCGGCACGGGCCGTCGCACCAGGCGGCACATTGATCATCGTCATGCACGCCGGATGGCCGACCTGGAGCACAGCCGCGCAGCAGCCCGCCCATGTCGTCTTCCCCACCCTGGAGGGCCTGCTGACCACCCTTGCCCTGCCTCCCACCTGGAAGGTGAACACCCTCACCAGCATCCAGCGGCCCGCCCCCTCACCCGACGGACGCCCCGGCACCCGCACCGACCATGTGTGGCGCCTGACCCGCACCGCCTGAACCGCCCCGCCCCCCTGCACCCGCAGCCCCTGCCGCCCGACCCAACGAAGAAGAGAGCCATGCCCACCACGCCGACCAACGACCAGTTCATACACGACACAGAAGCCGTGCTCGGCTCGGTCGGACCCCGTCTGCGCGACGCCCGCCAAACGCGCCGCATGACGCTCTCGGAGGTCGCCGAACGTACCGGCATATCCATCAGCACCCTCTCCCGCCTGGAGAGCGGTCAGCGCCGCCCCAACCTGGACCTCCTGCTGCCACTGGCCCACGTGTACCAGGTCGCCCTGGACGACCTGATCGGCGCCCCGCCCACCGGTGACCCCCGCGTCCACGTCAAGCCGATCCGTAACAACGGCACCACCTTCGTCCCCCTCACCCGCGGCGGAGCGCCCGTGGAGGCGTTCAAGATGGTCCTCCCGCCCCAGCGCATCGCCCCCAAGCCCTCGCTGCGCAGGCACGGCGGCTACGAATGGCTGTACGTCCTGACCGGTGCCATCGACCTCACCCTCGGCATCGGCACCGCTACCACCCGCGTGCGTGCCGGCGAAGCCGCCGAATTCGACACCCGCACACCACACGCCCTGACCAGCGCCGACCAGGACAAAGCAGCCGAAGTCCTGGCCCTCTTCTCCCCCAGCGGCACACACCTCCACGTCCGCCAATGCTGATCAGGGACACGTCCTGTGTAGGGGGCAGAGGCAGCGCCCCGGCTGCGCCAGTGGTGGCCGCCCGTCGACCTCCGCCCGTCGACCTCCCGCCTCGGGCTATCGCTGCAGTCCGTTTTGCGGATACGGCAACGTCATTTGTTCGTTGACTGGGTTGGCGCTGACCATGGACGGGCGATTGACGCACTTTGCACCCGGAAAGGAAAAACCACATGGCGATCCAGCGTCACACCGAAACCCCTGACTGCATCAGCATGGGCGGCACGGCCAACCTCTTCACCCTGACCGAAAAGTCTGGCATCGGCGCCATGACAGGCACGATCGACGGTGCAGCCTACGGAGAGACCACCAGCGACCTGAACAGCGTCGGCAATGGCAGGTTCGAGTACACGATGTGCCACGTCTTTCTCGACAAGACCGGCTCCAGGCTGCGCACGCAAGACCAGGCCGTCCTGCAGACGTCCACGAAGGACGGAGTCAGCATCTTGGAGGTGGAGTACACCGTGGTGGAGGCCACGGGGAGGTTCGCGGGTTACGGCGGTACCTTTCGGAGTCGCGGCTGGCTCAGCACGCCGGAAGCCGAAGACGGGATAGACCAGCAAGCTGCCGGCGTCGTCCGCTTCGAGGGCAAGATTTGCCGCAATTAGCCTCGCGCTTTCACGAGGCGGGGCGTCCGAGGCTTGATCAAATATACGGAGAGTGCTCCTGAACTGCAACGATGGGAGTTGTCTAGGGTTCTGTCGGCTGCAGGGGAAGAAGCACTCTCCCCCCGTCGGGTCCTGTTGCCCTGGGTCTGAGGCGTCTTGCTGCTCGCTGCGCAGCTCACGCAGACGGGCGAGCAGGTCTTGCAGGGTGGGAAGTGGCAGCATTTGAACGTAAGCAGAAAGATCGCGGTCGCCGATGTAGGTCGGTACCTCGAATGCGGCCAATTCCCGCACGATGCGGATCATCGCAACGTTGTCCTGCCCCAGCAGTTCCACTTCATGGCTGAGCTCAAGGCTGACTTGTCGTGCCTGAGTCGAGGCAAGGTACGCCTCAACCTGGTCGTGCAACGTGGCAGGGTGCTCGGGTGCCCCCTCGCCGTGGTTCGTCTGGGATTCGTGGGTCGCCGGTTGGAGGGGCCGCGACGAACCGTCTGGTGTTAGGAAGCTGCACGGTCGCGTGTCTCTGCGCGACTGGCGGCGAGTGAGAACCCGGGTCAGACCGCCTCGTGGTTCGTCGGGCAGAGGCTGGAAGACACGGGCTCGGCGAGAGATTACGGCGATGACCTGCCCGAGCAGGATGTCGGCGCGCACGATTCAGAGCCCTCCCTGCTCTTCGCGTGATGGTGCGGTTGGGGGCGATTCCGCTGCGGGGCCTGCCTGCAGGAGTTCCGTCTGTGGGTCTGGTTCGACCATTGGCATTCCGGTCAGGCTGATTGCCGGTCCTGGACCGGTCAACGGCTGGCCGGGAGAACCGGTCGCTGTTCGCGGGCTTGTTTCCAGGAGTGCGCGCGCGGTGAGCGGTACGAGGATGAGCAGTTTCTCCAAAATGGTGGGGCGGCTGCCCCTAGCCCCAGGGCCCACCAAGGCGACATCGGAGTGGCCCCGGTGCGGGCAGCGGCGCAGGCAAGGCCAGCACCGATGGCGATGCGGAGGACAACGGCGATGGGTGCGGTTCCTTTCAAGTGACGGCCGCGATCAAGTTGTGGGGTCATAGTTCCGCTGGTGAGTGAGGTTTTCTCCATGGATAGCCCGGTGATCAGCACTGCCACAGGAATGAGCCCTCGCCGCATGGCGAGCATGCGAAGGCGTATCCGCAGCCGCCTCCGCCGAAGTTCATCGTCGTCTGGTGGTCTCGTCCCTCTTCGAGCTGGGCCACGAAGTTCATCGGCTGCCCGCACGCCGGGCACGTCGGAGTCTCGTCATGCTGCAGCCACGACGGAACGCCGCCCAGCTGGCCGAGGACGTCCCGCACGGGACTTCCATGAGCCTGAGCCCAGAGGATGCGCGCCTCGGAGTAGGCGGCCGCGTCGATCACCGTGCAATCAATGCCGCAGGTCTCCGGCAGTAGGGTCTCGCCTTCCGCCGGCACCGGGGCCACAGTGAGTCCGACGCCGGGGAACAGCAGCGCCCGGTTGCCACCTGCGCCTGGGTCCCACTCGTCGCACAGCCCTGGATCGTTCTGGCACATGAAGACGGACAGCACCCCGGCCGACGCCTCTGGCACGGATCCTTGGGCGCTAAGGTCGCTCACCAGCAGTCGGGCAAGAAACTGCATCGGCCCGGAGCACGCGGCGCACTGCGGCCATTCGAACCCGGCCGGTACCAACGGCACGCCGCCGATACGGGGCATCGGCGCGTGATCATCTACCGGACCGGCGTACGTCATCAAGGTAATCGTCATGGCCGGGAAGCCTAGATCAGCCATGCGACAGCCTCCGCGGACCCGGCTGTGGGGAAGACGACCCCCTGCTGGTAGGACAGGGCCTTTCCCGTCCGGTCGTCTGCCGAACCTGAGGCTTCACAGTGGTCACCTACGCTGCCACGCTCGACGTTCCGCGCCCTGTTGTGGAGTACCTGTCACGCCTGCTGGCCGCGCACCGGCGGCGGATTGGCACGCCACGCGGTAGTCGCGCGCTGGGCCCGTTCCGCCAGGCCGTGTTGGTGTTGCGCTGGTTTCGCGAGCGTGGTTGTGTCCACTGTCTGGCCCGCGACGCGGGCGTCTCCCAAGCCACCGGCTACCGCTACCTACACGAAGGAATCGACATCCTCGCCGCTCAGGCCCCGGACCTGCGCGAGGTCCTGAATCGTTGTCGACGCCAGGGCATGACCCACGTGATCCTCGACGGCACGCTGATCGAATCAGACCGTATCGCCGGTGTCCGCGACAACGGTAATGACCTGTGGTTCAGCCAGAAGCACAAGGCGTTCGGCGGCAACGTGCAGTTCCTGTCCGCCCCGGACGGCACTCCGTTGTGGGTCTCCGATGTCGAGCCCGGCTCCACGCCCGACATCATCGCCGCCCGCATCCACGCTCTCCCCGCGCTGTACAAGGCGGCGGCTGGCGGACTGCCGACACTCGCGGACAAGGGCTACATCGGCGCAGGCATCGGCATCATCGTGCCGGTCCGCCGCCCAAAAGGCCGCTCCGAGCAGGCCCTGCATACGAACACCCGAACCACGAACAGCCTGATCAGAGGTGTCCGGGCCCTGGCTGAACGCGCCGCAGCCGAGCTCAAGCAGCGCTGGCGCACCCTGCAGCACATCACAATCAGTCCCAGCCGGATCGGCGACATCGCCCGCGCCGCCCTCGTCCTCAACGGAATCTGGAAGTGATCACCGTTGAGAAAACGTCACTGGCTGAGCGAGTTTGCGATGTCAGCTTGTTTTGATGCCACCAGGGGGCTTGCGGCGTTCGCCTCCCGCCTGCGTGACCGCTCTCGGGCCGTCTGTCCCGGCTGCCGTCCCTGGGCCATACGGGCCATCGAGTGCCGCCATTCGATGGATACGGTGGTCGGGCCCGATGCGGCTGTCGTCCGGCTGGGACACCTTCCGTGCGGGCGTACCGGTGGATACGCCCCGGCCCGAAGAGGAACCCAGTGTCGTGCGGGTTCCGAACCGCTTGCCCGTCGTTCACCTGAGTGGTTGCAGGAAGGACCCTCGACGTGTCTGATCCCGTCGTCCTCATCACGGGCGCGCTCACCGGCATCGGCCGCGCCACCGCCTTGGCTTACGCACGTCAAGGCGCGAACCTTGTGGTCTCCGGCCGCCACGAGGACGTGGGTGAGCAGTTTGCCGGGGAGCTGGCCGGCCTCGGCGCCCCGGCGGAGTTCGTGCGTGCCGACGTCCGTTTCGACGCCGATGTGAAGGACCTCGTCGACCGCGCGGTCGCGCGGTTCGGGCGGATCGATATCGCCTTCAACAACGCCGGCACCGAGGGAACACCCGGCCCTGTCACCGAGGTGACCGACGAGGCTTACCAGGCCACCTTCGACACCAATGTCAAGGGAACGCTGCTGTGCTTGAAGCACGAGTTCCGGGTCATGAGGGAACAGGGCGGCGGCAGCATCGTCAACGTCAGCTCCACCTTGGGCCTGATGGGTTACCCCGGGGTGACCTTGTACGTCGGCAGCAAGCACGCCGTCGTCGGCATCACCAAGGCGGCCGCACTCGAAGGCGCCGCCCACAGTATCCGGGTCAATGCGGTCGCGCCCGGCTACACCCGGACCGCTATGTACGAGCGGTTCACCGGCGACGACACGGCGCGTAACGCGGTCGATTCGGTGCTGCCTATGCACCGGGCAGGCACCCCGGAGGAGATCGCCGAGGCTGTCCAGTACCTGGGTTCGGACAAGGCGAGCTACGTCACCGGGCACATTCTCGTGGTCGACGGCGGCCTCATGGCGGGCGGGCCCCTGTTCCCGAGCACGTGAATCGCAGGTCGGCGCAGGCCGTGTCGGCCTCGGCGGCGCGCTGCCCGCCCAACGGGATATTCCGGTTGTCATCGCGACCAAGCGGGCGACCCCACAGCACACGAGCGACACCAAAAGCCACTGACGTTGATCACGCCGCTCCCCGAGAATCGACTCCCGAAGTCACGACGAAACGACTCCCTCAGAAACTGACACAGCCACCGGGCAGACCCGCCTCGCTGGCACCAGCCACGTCGCGGGGTGGGGAACGAGAGCAGGTCTGGAGAACGAGCCGAGCACGGGTGGGGAATTTCAGGGTTGTGGCCGCGATTCCGTGAACGCCCAGGTCAGAGTCTGAATGCAGGAACGTTCGCTCAGGGCAGTTCTCGATCATGGGGGCCTCCTTGACCGAAGACGTGCTGTTCCCCGGGATCGATGTCCGGTTGGATGGCGTGAGTGTCACCGCCGCGGTGTTGTTCGTCGATGCCGCGGCCTGCGGACGACCACCGTGTTGCCCAGGCTGCCGATGGCGCGGACGCAGAGTGCACTCGACCTACCGCCGCAACCTGTCCGAACGACCCTTGGGCGGACAGAAGTTGGTCGTGCGTCTGCTGGTGCGGCGCTTCTTCTGCGACCGAAAGTCGTGCGCCCGCAGGACGTTCGTCGAGCAGGTCGATCGGCTGACAGAGCATCGCTGCCGCTCCAGCCTCGGGTTGAAGGAGTGGCTGACGACGGTGGCCGTCGAGCTCGGCGGCCGACCCGGCGAGCGGCTGTGTCGCAAGCTGAACCTGGCGGCAGGCCGGACTCGCCTGCTGGCGTTGCTGGAGGAGCCGCCAGCGCCGGAGCGGGCACCACGGGTCCTGGGCGTGGATGAGTTCGCCTTCCGCCGCGGGCGACGGTACGGCACCATCCTGGTCGACGTTGAGACCGACCGTGTGGTCGACGTCCTGCCCGACCGCACCTCGGAAACCTTCGCCACCTGGCTGACCGCCCACCCCGGAGCGGAAATCATCTGCCGCGACCGAGCCAGCACCTACACCAAGGCAATCAAGGAAGCCGCCCCAGCCGCCCTGGAGATCGCAGACCGCTGGCACCTGCTCCAGGTGCGCCGTGAGGCGCTGATTGATCGAGCGGAGGTGGGAGACCTTCGCCTCCGTCCTGTCGCAGCAGGGCGGTGAAGCTGGGGGCAGCCTGATCCGGGAGGTGCCGGGGAGGGTGGCAAGCGGCCCCGACGAAGCCGGGACGTGTCAGAACCGTCAGATGGTGCGGGTCCGGCAAGCGAGACGGAGAGGTATACGTGAGGAACCGGTGTTTGAAGCCTCCTAAGGTGACATCAGCTCGAACCTGGCGGATCTGGGCTGGTTGCGGTGCATGCTCGCCTCTCTGTAGAAGGCAGCAACTCCCGGGCTGTATCTGCCAGTCGGCCCGGGAGGCCACGGTGAAGTGCTGCGGGGTAGCCGTGGCGAGGCCGCGGGGGTATAGCCGGGTGCCTACTCCGACGATCGATCCATCAGTGAACACGGGAACCTCCCCGGTCTCGCCCGTCGTCCGAGCCACCAGCTCGGGAGAGTTGGGCTGGGCACACCGTCTGTCGAACAGACCGTGGGAGGGGCGGAGCCGCCGTAGTACTCCGAGCCGGGGAGAGCCCGGCACATGGGGAAGGGCGGCAGCGAGATCGCAAGGGAGGTACTGCAATGTCCGGAGAATCCGGGGTGGATGCCCCGGTCGCGTGGCCGGTGGCCGATGTCGCTGAGCTACGGGTACGGAGAATGCAGATCAAGCTGCACCGTTGGGCGGTAGCCGATCACGGCTTCCGGTTCGACGATGTGTTCAACTTCGTCTGCGACCCAGCCGTCCTGGTGATGGCGTTCGAACGGGTCGCGGGCAACACCGGAGCCCGGACGCCGGGCGTGGACGGCGTGCGCGCCGATCACGTACGCGCGGCCGGGGTGGAAGCGTATCTGGACCACATCCGCATGCAGCTGAGGGCAGGGGTCTTCCGGCCCGTGCCGGAGCGTGAGCGGATGATCCCCAAGTCAGGTGGCAAACTTCGCCGGCTGGGGATTCCGACCATCGCGGACCGGGTGGTGCAGGCGGCGCTGAAGCTGGTCCTGGAACCGATCTTCGAGGCGGACTTCCGTCCGTGCTCGTACGGTTTCCGGCCCAACCGGCGTGCGCACGACGCGATCGCCGAGATTCACCTGTTCGGTTCCCAGGGCTATCGCTGGGTGCTGGACGCGGATATTGAGGCGTGCTTCGACCGCATCGAGCACACGGCCCTGATGGACCGTGTCCGAGCGCGGGTGAAGGACAAGCGGGTGCTGGCGCTGGTGAAGGCGTTCCTGAAAGCCGGGATCATGACCGAGCTGGGCGAACGGAACGAGACCACCTCCGGGACTCCGCAAGGAGGCATCCTGTCACCCCTGTTGGCCAACATCGCACTGTCTGTGCTCGACGACTTTGCCGCCGCGCAGTGGGCAACCGCGATGGCCAGTCGGCAGGATCGCGAACGACGACGGCACCGGGGCCTGCCGACCTGGCGACTGGTCCGCTACGCGGACGACTTCGTCATCATGGTCCACGGCACCAAGGAGCACGTCGAAGACCTTCGCGAACAGGTGAGTTCGGTTCTGGCGCCGATGGGCCTCGTGCTGTCACCGGCCAAGACCCGGATCGTCCACCTTACGGACGGGTTCGACTTCCTGGGCTTCCGCATCGTCTGGATGCGGAAGCGCGGAACGGACAAGTGGCACGTCTACACGTTCATCGCCGACAAGCCAGTCGCGACGCTGAAGCGGAAGATCAAGCAACTGACCCAGAAGCTGTCACATCTCGACTACAAGATCGCGCTGATCCAGATCAACCGGATCCTGCGCGGCTGGGCCAACTACTTCCGACACGCGGTCGCCAAGCACACCATGCAGACCCTGCACACCTTCGTGTGGTGGCGGGTCATCCGCTGGGTGATGCACCGGCACCGCACGAACTGGAAGTCCATCCGGCGATGGTTCCGGACTCCGCAAGGACAATGGGAAGACATCGAGTTGGAGGGGATCAGACTGTTCCACCTCGGCAAAGTGCCGATCACTCGGTATCGCTACCGGGGCAACAGCATCCCCACCCCTTGGCCAGATGCGCTGACCGGCCCGACACCAACGGCATGATTTCGTGGAGAGCCCGGTGCTCGGAGACGGGCACGCCGGGTTCGGCGGGCGGGCCGGGGAAACCCACCGGGAGCAATCCCGGCAGGGCGCCCCGGTCCGACCCATCAACCTCTCCGACGCCATTGAGAAGACCTGCCATCAGCACCGGCCGTGCCTGAAGAAGCACGCGGAACGGGGAGGTGACCGCCCCATCAAGATGCCGCTCGTGGACGCACTGCCGCCCACCCGCATCGTGCAGCGCGTTCTCCACCACCATGCCGAAATCACGCGCATGGTCGCCGCCGGCCACCCGCTCAGTGACATCGCCCGCCGCCTCGGCCTTGACCGCAAGACAGTCCGCCGCTACCGCGACACCAACCTCGACAACCTGCTCAACAGCGCCCGAGACCGTCGTCCTGAGAGGGCGTTTATGCAGGTCAGGCCGTATATGTGGCTCTCATACCTGCCCCGCTCTGAGGGTTTTCATCCCGTAGGCGGCGAATGGCCTTCGCTGGAACGGAGAATCGGTCGTCCATCTCGTTCGCTTCCGTACCCGGAAGTCCGTCTGGTTTGAAGATGCCACGGAATCGCCTGATGGACAGCGGAACCGAGCCTTCCGGCTCGCCCGTGATCACGCTACCTCGTGAGCGAGCGCAAGCCGTACCCCAGCGACCTGTCCGACGCCCGATGGGCCCTGATCGAGCCGACGCTGACGACCTGGAGAAAGGCACGGCTCGACCGCAGACCAACCGGGCAGCCGGCCAAGGTCGATTTACGCGACGTCTTCAACGCGATCCTCTACGTGAACCGCACGGGAATCCCCTGGAAATACCTCCCGCACGACTTCCCGAGCCATGGCACTGTCTATGCCTACTACGCCGCGTGGCGCGACGAAGGGATCTTCGTCCAGCTCAATTACGACCTGACGGGACTGGCCCGGGTGAAGGAGGGGCGCAAGCCCGAGCCGACCGCCTCCGTGATCGATACCCAAAGCGTGAAGACCTCCAGCAACGTGCCCCTGACCAGCCAGGGAACGGATGCGGACAAGAAGATCGTCGGGAGGAAGCGCGGCATCCTCACCGACACGATCGGCCTCATCCTCGCCGTCACTGTCACCGCCGCCAGCCTGTCGGAGAACACTCTGGGAATGCGCCTCCTCGACCAGGCGAAGGAGAAGTACCCGACCATCTCCAAGAGTTGGGTCGACACCGGATTCAAGAACGCCGTCGTCGAACACGGTGCCCGACTCGGAATCGATGTCGAAGTCGTCAACAGAAAACCGGATACCCGTGGGTTTCACGTTGTGAAGAGGCGCTGGGTGGTCGAGCGGAGTATCGGTTGGATCATGATGCACCGCCGCCTCGCCCGCGACTACGAGACCCTCACCGCCAGCTCTGAAGCCATGATCCACATCGCCTCGGTCGACAACCTCGCCCGGCGCATAACGGACGAGACCACCCTCACCTGGCGAGGAACTTACTAGGGCATCAAGGGCAATCTGCCTACTTCAAACGCCCTCTTGACGCCGTTTATTTTGGTGGCTGCACGACGAGCGGGGCTGCCACAGTGATCGGTATGGAGCTGCCTCCCGACACCGTGCTCATATTCGATCGCGACGAGGACCTGCTCGTCTTCGAGTCCTACATTCACGCTGCGAACTGGATTGAGGCGATTGACGTAGATGAGGGTGAGTACAGAGCGGCGTACTCACCGGACGGTGGCGTGTGACGCTCACTGCCCCCGAAGGGCCGGAAGGGGCGGTCGTTCTGTCCAGGACCGGCAACGTTGACCTGGGCGATCTGGAGCGGAGGGTGGCCATCTACTGGCACCGCCACCAAACGGGCCAGCCCCCGCGTGACCCGCTGCAGACAGCGCGCTTCTTGATTGGCAGGGACAACCAGCCCCGCAGAGGGTGGCTAGGCCGGGTCACCGACTTGCTGCGACGCGACCGTGCTGGGGACGAGTAGGCGTTATGAGGCGCTGCTTCATCTGATGAGTCGGCGGTAGCCGATGAGGGCTGAGGCTATGCCGACGAAGGCGAGGAAGTGCTCGGCCTTGCGTTCGTAGCGACGATGCAGGCGGCGGCATCCGGCGAGCCAGGAGACCGTCCTCTCCACGACCCAGCGGTGGCGGCCCAGCCCTGTGGAGGACTCGATGCCCTTACGGGCGATACGGTGGCGGATTCCGCGCTTTCGTAGCCAGCGGCGCAGGTGGTCGTAGTCATATCCCTTGTCGGCATGGAGCTTGGCCGGACGTCGGCGGCGTGGTCCGCGTCGGGAGCGGATGGGCGGGATCCCGCGCACCAGCGGTTCCAGGCCGAGGCTGTCGTGCATGTTGGCGCCGGAGATGCCCAGCGACAGGGGCAGCCCGTTCCGGTCCGTGATCAGGTGGATTTTCGATCCGCTCTTGCCGCGGTCGGTCGGATTCGGTCCGGTCAGTGGCCCCCTTTTGCCGCCCGGACGCTGACGGAGTCGATCGCGCACCGCGACCAGTCCAACTCACCGCGGGCCCCGAGTTCGTCGAGCACGACCCGATGGAGCCTGGCCCAGACCCTGGCCCGGCTCCACTGGGCGAAGCGCCGGTAGACCGTGGGCCAGGCCGGCCCGAACACGGGCGGCAGTTGCCGCCAGGTGCAGCCCGAGGTGGCCACGAAGATGACCGCCGCGAGGGTCTCGCGGTCACCGGCCCGCCGCCGGCCCCCGCCCTGCGGACGCTTCACCTCCGTCGGTGGTACCACCCGCCGGAACAGCGCCCACAACTCGTCCGGCACCAGCCGCTCAACCAGATCCGCCATGCACAGTTCAACGAACAATCACGCCAAAAGAAACGACGCCTTATCCCTTGACCGCGGCATCGAAGAGCATGGCGGCCGCTGCGCGCGCGGTCGTCGCCGCAGAGGGGTCGTGGTCCATGCGCGCCGACACCCCAGCACCGTCGTAGAGCAGGTGCAGTTGCCTGGCCAGACCTTCGGCGTCGGCGACGCCGGCCTCCTTCGCCAAGTCCGTGAACATCATCCTCACCCACTGGCGGAACCGCTCCGCGGCACACTCGGTGGGGCTGCCGGGCCGAGCCTCCGCGCTCGCCGACATGTGCGCGCAGCCATTGAAGTCGGGCTCGGTGAACAGCTGGCCCTGGGCGTCGAAGACCCCCAGGAGGCGCTCACGGGGTGTACGGAACCGGGTCAGAGCGCGTTCAACCTGCTCACGGGTCGCCGCGTGGCGGGCGTCCAGGTAAGCCTGGACCAGTTCCTCTTTGCTGCCGAACAGGTTGTAGAGGGACGCCTTGGCAACGCCGGCCTTCTGCACGATGCGGTCGATGCCGACTGTCTGTACGCCTTCGCGGTAGAAGAGGTCGTCGGCGGCTGCCAGCAGGCGTTCACGTGCAGACGGCGTCACGGCGGTGGTGGCCTTGCTCGGCATGAATTTTTCCTTCTTCCAGACTGGCGGTCCAGTCTACTGCTCCGCTCTGGGGCCTATTCGGCCCCTCATCCCATGAAACAAGCCTAGACCGATCTGTCTTCCCGATGACCGCCCCCTGCCCTGCGGGTCCGACTAGCCGGCCGTGGTGTCCTGGCGGTCGAGGAAGAGCTTGGTGTGGGTGACGAACCGGCCGGGGTACTGGAAGTGCGCCCCGTGGTTGGCATCCGGGTAGATGACCAGCTCAGCGTTCGGCAGGAACTGCTGAAGGATGTACGAGTTGATCGTCGCGATGATGGTGTCGTCGGTGCCGTTGACCACCAGAACCGGGACCTTGATGTTTTTCAGGAGCGCGTAGGCAGGGTCCTTGGTGGTGCCGTAGGTGTGGATGGCGGTTCCCTGGCCGGCGTAGACCTGTTCGCCGAAGGGGGAGGCGTCGCGGTCCTTGCGGGCCACGATCCGCTCCACGTACTCACGGCCCAGCTTCTGGCTGGTCTCGGTCGGTGCGAACAGGATCGGCAGCCACATGTCTTCCTGGCGGGGGAGCTTGACGCCGAACAGTGCGGCGGTCTCCGCCGGCATCTCACCGATGCCCACGCCGCCGCGCGGGCCGGTGCCGACCAGAACCAGTCGACGGACCAGTTCGGGCCGCTGGATGGCGACCTGCTGGGCGACCAGGCCGCCCATCGAGTGGCCGACCAGGTCCACGACTGTCAGGCCCAGGGCGTCGAGAAATGTCCCGGCATCGGTGGCCATCTGCTCGATGGTGTCCGGGACGACGCCGCTGGTGGAGGCGACTCCCGTGTTGTTGAACAGGATGACCTCGCGGTCGGCGGCGAACCCGTCGCTGATCGCCGGGTCGTGGTCGTCGAGGTTGCCGATGAAGTGCTGGAAGAACACGACCGGGGTCCGGCCTGCGGCCATGTTGCCGAAACGGCGATATGCGAAGCGGATACCACCCGTCTCGACGAACTGGGTCGGGGCGGTGTCATGGGTGTAGTTGTTCACTGTGGCACTTCTCCTTGCATCGGCGTGTTGGTTCGCGCTGGTGGGCCGGGCGGCGGTGCGACAACCCCGCGCCCGGCAGGCCGGGCGCGGGGAGAGTCCCGCGCCCGAGCCGGATCAGTTGGCGGTGTGGCCGCCGTCGACGTTGAGGATGTGGCCGGTGATGTACGAGGCTTCATCCGAGCCGATGAAGACGATCGCGGCGGCGAGCTCCTCGGAGAGGCCGAGGCGAGCCATCGGAACCTCCGTCACCAGGGCGGCCTTGTTCTCGGGCGTGCCGGTGAAGCGCGTCAGCATGCCGGTGTCCGTGGGGCCGGGCGCCACGCCGTTCACGCGGATTCCCGAAGCGGCGACCTCCAGTGCCACCGACTTAGTGATGCCTTCGACGGCGTGCTTGCTGCCGACGTAGACCGAGGCCCCCGCCGCGCCCTCGTGCCCGTAGGTCGAGGAGATGTTGATGATGCTGCCGCTGCCCTGTTCCTGCATGACGCGCACCTGGTGCTTCATGCTCAGGATCACGCCGAGGACGTTGGTGTCGAACGTGGCGTTGTAGGTCTCCGCGGTCTGGTCGGTGATCGGGCTGGGCCGGCCTTCAGTGCCGGCGTTGTTCACCGCGACATCGAGACGGCCGAACCGTGCGACGGTCTGATCGACCATGGCTCGGACGTCGTCCTCGTTGCGGACGTCGGCGTTGATGAACTCCGCCTCGGATCCAAGGGCGCGCAGTTCCTCGGCGAGTGCCTTGCCGACCTCGTCGCGTCGTCCGGTGACGACGACGTCCGCCCCCTTCTGGGCGAAGGCGACGGCGGCGGCTCGGCCGATGCCGGTCAGGGCGCCGGTGACCAAGATGACGGGCTTGTTCATTGCTTTGGCTCTGTTCTGTAGGTGTGGTGTGTGTCAGACGGCGGTGCGTCCGCCGTCGACGGGGATGACGGCGCCGGTGATGTAGCCGGCGGCCGGTGAGGCCAGGAAGGCGATGACGTCGCCGATTTCCTCTGCCTCCGCCGTGCGGGACAGGAGTGTGGTCTTGCCCAGGGCGGTGAGGTTTTCCCTCGACGAGCCGCCGGTGTAGGCCGGTCCGGGGGCGATGGTGTTGATCCGTACGCCCCGCGGGCTGTACTCGGCGGCCCAGGAACGGGTCAGTGAGGTGAGTGCGGCCTTGGTGGCGCTGTAGGCGGCGCCGCCCGCCAGGCCGATCTGCCCTGCCATGCTGCCCAGGTTGATCACGGTCCCCTGGCCGCGTTCGGCCATCTTCGGTGCGATGGCGGCCGTCAGGAAGTACGCCGAGCGCACGTTGGCCGCGAACAGCGCATCGAAGGTGTCGGACTCCAGGTCCGTCGTGGGGCCGAACCAGGAGAACCCGGCGTTGTTGACCAGGACGTGGACGTCCCCGGCCGCTTCCGCCAGCTGCCTGATGGCGGAGACATCGGTGAGATCGGCGGCGAGGAACCGGGCGCTGCCGCCGACGCTCTCGATCTCCTTGACGACCTCGGCTCCGCGCGCGGCGTCGCGGCCGTGAACGAGGACCTTGAATCCGTCCCGGGCGAGCTTGAGTGCTGCAGCCCGGCCGATACCGGACGTCGCACCGGTCACCAGGGCTGTGCGCATGTCGGACATGGTTGCGCCTCCCTTTGAGTAGTTAGACTGGTCTGTCTAACTTCCTCATCCAGCTAAACAGGTCAATCCAGTCTCGTCAACCCGAGATGGCAGTACTGTCTTTTGAACTTTTGATTTGACTTGAATCAAGGCCATGCCTACGGTTGCCTCACGGAATAGACAGACTGGTCTGGCTATCCAACCTAGGCAGGAGTGAATAGATGAAGTCGACCTTCTTTGGCGCATCGTTCGACGCCGCTGACGCCGCACGCGCCGCCCAGTTCTGGGCCGCAGTCCTGGATCGCAAGGTCGCCGACGGTGCCGACGAGCACGACGCCGTCGTGGAGGCCGGCGATCCCGGCAGCGGCCCGCGGCTCGCCTTCCACCAGGTCCCCGAGGCCAAGAGCGTCAAGAACCGGTTCCACCCGGACCTGATCACCAGCGACTACGAGGGCGAGACCGCGCGTCTGCTCGCGCTCGGGGCGACGAAGATCAACGAATTCCAGCGAAACGGCGCCCGATGGACCACGTTCGCCGACATCGAGGGCAACGAGTTCGACCTCATCGCCGGCTGAGCCACCCGCACGAGAACGAGGAGAGAACCATGACGGCACGGGAACCCAAGATCCCCGGACCCGACCACCCGATCACCATCGAGACCACCGGCGTGCGCGTGGTGGCCAGCGTCGGCCCGCACATCGTCGCCGACACCACCAGGGCCCTGACCCTGCGCGAGGCCGGCTACCCGCCCGTCCAGTACATCCCGCTCGACGACGTCGCCCAGACGCTCCTCGCACCCAGTGCCACCCAGACGTACTGCCCCTACAAGGGCAACGCGTCCTACTACAACATCGCCCTCGCCGAGGGCGGCCCGGCCGACGCGGTGTGGTACTACTCCGAGCCCTACGCAGCGGTCGCGGACATCGCCGGCCACGTTGCCTTCTACACCGACCGGGTGGAAGTCGTCGTCGGGACCTAGCAGCCAAGGGGACCACAGGCCGCCTCTCTCCAGCCTGCTCACGCCAATGAATCTCGGAGGCGGAACCGCACCTGCTTCGGGGCGGCCCTCTCACGGCCCTGCGCCACCAGCCCGTCGGCCATGTGCCCACCAGGCCCTGTGGGTGGTACTGGCGTCACCACTTTTAGCGCTCCGAACTGCGAAAACGCCGCCTACGGTTGACCGAGTAGGGGCCAGAGCAAATCTGAGGAGCTGCAAATGTTCGAATACTTCCCGAAGAACTACATGTGGTCGGGAGCGGTCACACTGTCGATCATGGCCGGTGGAGAGCTGGGACAGATCCACCGCGCGATGGCTCCACTACGCGACACCGAACCGGACGCGGACGCGTGGGCGAATGCCTGGGACGGCGCAGGCGCGTTGCAGGCCGAGCTCGGTGAGACGGAGCTGCAGCTCGGACTGCGCCGCGCGGCAATCGCCCGGTTCCTACGCGCGTCCACCTACCACCTGACCGGTGAGCGGCAGACCCCGCCGGGGCCGGTGAAGACGAACAGCTACCAGCGCGGTCTCGCGGCGTTCACGAAGGCTGCCGCACTCATGGACCGTCCCCTGGAGCGGGTGGAGGTGGAGTCGCCGGACGGGATCCTGCCCGGTTACCTCATCCCCGCCCGCGATGTCGACGGCCCCGCGCCGGTGGTGATCTTCTACAACGGCTTCGACGTCACCAAGGAGCTGCTGTACGGGTTCATCCGCGATGAGTTCGCCGACCGGGGCATCGCCTGTCTCGTGATCGACACGCCCGGTACAGGGGAGCCGCTGCGGCTGCGCGGTGTGCCGTCCCGACCCGACTACGAGGTGCCTACTTCTGCGATCGTGGACTACCTCGTCACGCGCCCGGACGTCGACCCCGAGCGGATCGGCCTGCTGGGCATCAGCCTGGGCGGCTATTACGCGCCGCGCGGCGCCAGCTTCGAGCCCCGTGTCAAGGCGGTGGCTGCGTGGGGCGGGGTGTGGGACTACGGCGCGGTATGGCAGCGCCGCTGGGAGACGGCGTCGAAGAACACCTCGGTGCCGTTCTGGCAGCTGCCGTGGGTGATGGGCACCGAGACGATGGAGCAGGCACTGGAGCGGGTCCGGGAGTTCAGGCTCGCCGACGCGATCCCCCGCCTGACCCAGCCGCTGCTGATCGTGCACGGCGCGGACGACAAGGCGATCCCGCTGTCCGACGGGCAGCAGGCATTCGAGGCCGCAGGTTCGAGCGACAAGCAGCTGATCGTGCTCGACGGCGTGAACGGCGGCGCGGAGCACTGCAACACCGACGACCCCGATCCCGCGCGTCAGGCGATTGCCGATTGGTTCGCTGACCGGCTGTGACTGCCCAGCACTCGACTCCCGTGGCACGGGGCTGGCGGCAAGCCGCCGATTGCCGCCAGCCCCGCTCAGGCAGCCGATGCAGGCCAGGGCATCGTGCCCAACCGTAGGATCGAAGCTGTGGCGGCTTCGACGAACGAGTTCGGCGCGACGCTGCGCGGGTGGCGGGACCGGGCGGCCCCTGAGGAGTTTGGGCTGCCCACTGCCACGCACAGGCGGGCCCGCGGCCTTCGCCGCGGGGAACTCGCGCGCCTGGCCGGCGTGTCGACCGACTACCTCGTCCAGCTTGAACAGGGCCGGGCGAGCGCGCCGTCGGTCCAGGTCCTGACCGCGCTGGCCCGCGCCCTTCGCCTGACCGACGCCGAACGCGAACACCTGTTCCGGCTCGCTGGACACTTGGTCCCCGAAGACAAGCCCATCGCCGGCGTGCTGCCACCCAGCACGCGCCGGCTGGTGGAGCAACTTTCCGGAAGCCCCGCAGCCGTCTACGACGCGCGGTGGAACCCGGTCGCGTGGAACGCGATGTGGGCCGCAGCGATAGGCGACCCGCTGGAGCGCCCCGAACCCGAACGCAACATGGCGTGGCGACAGTTCATGGAGCTGCCCACACACGTGGTGCGCACACCCGACCAGCAGCACGAGTACGAAGAAGCCATCGTCGCGGACCTGCGGTCGAGCTCCGGCAAGTACCCGGCAGACCAGCGCCTGGCGCAGCTGATCAGCGACCTGCGCGAGGCCAGCCCGAAGTTCCACAGCCTATGGGACCTGCGCCGCGTCGGTCTCTACGAACAGGAACACAAGACCATCGACCACCCACGGCTGGGGGTGCTGCACGTGGACTGCGACATCCTCACCACACACCGCAACGACCTCCGGGTGGTCGTCTACACCGCGGCTCCCGGAAGCCCGTCCGCCAAGGCCCTGGAGGAGCTCAGCGCCAGCCGCGCCGACAACCTGCGCCTGATAGACCTCCCCCCAAGAACAAGCGCGGGATGAGGCCGATCTGCGCCAGGAGCACTGCACGGCACTAAAGGGCGCGGCTCCCGGCCCCGGCGGTCGTGATCGGTGACGGCCGGATGGCCGCTGTGAGCCTGGCGGCCTTGCCCTGCTCGCCGCGGCGCCGGAACCTGCCGAAGCGGCATCTCCCAGCACGCCCGGTCAGTCGCTCGGGAAGCAACGCCTCGGTGCAGTTCCGGCTGCTCGGAGGCGGCCGAACCGGACGTGCCTGCCGGTGTGAGAGCCCCGTGTAGCGCGCGATCTGGCCGTCCGCGCCGTGCTCCAGGCACGGCGGCGTCGCGCCTGCCCGAACACCACCGCGCTACAGACCGAGAACCAGAACCCGGAGGAGACCATGGCCAGCCCACACCACGCTGCCGCCACCCGATGGAACACCACCCGGAGCCGCTGGGAGACCACCGCGCGAGGCCGCGAAGTCCTTGCCGACCCGTGCATCAACAAGGGCACGGCCTTCACCGAGGCCGAACGCGAGGCACTCGACCTGGTCGGGCTGATCCCTCCGCGCGTGCTGACACGTGACCCGCGCGCGTACGCGGAATGCTTGGCCCAGGCAAGCCACGAGTACCGCCGACCGCGCGGGGTCTACCTGGATTGCGACCGGCCCGAGGATATCGAACGCTCGCTGGCCCTCTGGGCACGGCCCGTCAACCGGCGCCGCCACCGCGGGCATACCCGTCAGGCCATCACAGACCGCGGTTCGAGGAAGCCCTCAAGACCGTAGGTGCCATATTCCCGCCCGATGCCCGACTGCTTGAATCCCCCGAACGGGGACAGCGGCTCATAGCCACCGTTGATCGCCACCCGGCCCGCCTGGAGCCGCGACGCGATGCGATGGGCTCGGGCGGGATCTGACGAGAACACGTAGGCGTGCAGGCCGTAGTCCGTGTCGTTGGCGATCTCGACGGCGTGGTCCTCGTCACGGTAGGTGATGATCGACAGCACCGGCCCGAAGATCTCCTCGCGCGCGATCGTCATGTCGTTGGTGACGTCCGCGAACAGGGTCGGTCGCACGAAGTATCCGTCCGCGAGGCCCTCCGGGCGGCCGGGTCCGCCGACGACGATCCGGGCACCTTCCTCGGCACCACGACGGATGTAGCCCTGGACCCGCTCCCACTGCCGTTCGCTCACCATCGGACCGATGGCGGTCGCCTGGTCGCCCGGGTCACCGGCGGGGAAGTCGGCCATCTTCGCCGTGGCGACGGCGAGCATCTCGTCCAGCCGGTTCTCCGGGACGAGGATGCGGGTGCCGGCGACACACGCCTGGCCGCTGTTGGCGAACCCGGCCATGAGCGCGCCCGTGACGGCTTCCTCGAGATCGGCGTCGTCGAGGATGATCGACGGAGACTTCCCGCCGAGTTCGAGCGTCAGGCTCTTCATCGTCTCGGCCGCCTCACGGAAGATGATCTTGCCGACCGCGGTCGAGCCGGTGAAGGAGATCTTGGCGACGTCAGGGTGACGGGTGATCGCGGACCCGACGACATCGCCGCGCCCCGTCACGATGTTGAAGACACCTCGGGGCAATCCGGCCTCGTGGAGTGCCTGGGTCACGACATGGGTCTGCGTCGCGCTCATCTCGCTCGGCTTGATGACGACGGTGCAGCCGGCCGCCAGCGCGGTCGCAAGCTTGTCGCAGATGATGAACGGATCCGAATTCCACGGTGTGATCAGGCCTGCGACGCCGATCGGTGCCATTTCCACCGTCGCTTTGCCGACACGCCGGGTGAAGTCGAAGCCCTCCAAGGTCGTGATCATGTCGGCGATCGCACCGGGGGCCGAATCGACCATCCACGCGTTGCGCACCGGCGCGCCGTACTCCAAGAGGACGGCATCCGCGATGTCGCTCCTCCGCGCGGCGACCGCGGCCTGCAGCCGGCGCAGCGCGTCGAGACGCTCTTCCCTCGATGTCGCGGACCAAGCCGGCAGCGCACGCTTCGCCGCCGCGACGGCCTCCGCGGTATCCACCTCGTCGGCGAGCCGGACCTGGCCGATCACTTTCCCGGTGGTGGGATTGAACAGGTCGGCGAGTTCCGTGCCGTGCGGGGTGACGAACTCACCGTCTATGTAGATCTTGTCGATCACGTTCTCGTGCATGGTGCTCTCCTGGACTTGTTCGCCGCCGAGACCCACGGAGTGGGCGACGGTTGTCTGATCAGCGGCCGCCGCGCCCGGTTGGGCGCACGTCACGGCCCGAGCCCGCACAGCAGGGTTGGCTGCGCCCGGCGTCCCTGATCACTGATGGTTCGTGCTATCCGGCTGGTGTTGAGGACGCTGTCCGCAACTGCTCGTCGTCGAAGACGATCTCGACCAGTGGGCTGCCCGCGAACCACTCGTCGAAGTGCTGGCGCCGGCGGACCCGTGCCGCCATCTCGGGCCGGTTCTGCAGGTCGAGGACCGCGGTGATCACCAGCCGCCGTGTCGGCTCGTCGACCGGTGCCGCGGTCGCGGGCAGGTCGGCCGTGACCCCGTGTTTGAGATGCACGACGAACCGCGGATCAGCCCGCAGGTTCGCGTACCAGTTGCGAGGTCCGGGCATGCCGGTCAGGTACCAGCGGCCGTCGACGCGGTGGAACCAGATCTCGATGCGCCGCGCGATGCCGCTGCGTGCGCCCAGCGTCGTGATGTCGATCGTGTGCGCGGTCGCCGATGAGTCCGGTCCGATGGCAAGGGCGCGGTAGACGGCGTCGTCCACGGTCACAGCCCGGTTCGCCGATCCTCGTCGAGAGGCGCGTCCCGGTCCTCGATTCGGGACCGGCCCGGCGTGCGGCACTTCATGGTTCTCTCCCTCGGAGGTGGTCGGAGGGCATTCGGTAAGTGGTCAGCGACCTTCATTACCCGCCTCCTGCTACGTCCCGAAATTCATGGAACGTTCCGGTACCTCCATGGAAACAATGGAGCGGGCGCCGAGCCAGCAAGATCCTCTCGCGTGGTTGCACAATCCTCTTCGCCCAGGCGGCTCTTACGGGAGCACCGCGGCATGCGGACCGGATCCGCCACGCAGGCGCATCGCATCAACGCTGGGCGGGGCACCGAACTGGCGCCGGTATTCCCGGCTGAACTGGGCCGGACTGTCGTATCCGACACGGTGACCGACGCCGGTGATGTCGTTCGGATGGTTCGCCAGCAGCAATCTCGCGGCCTGCAGCCGGATGTGTTTCTGGAACTGGATCGGGGTCATCGCCGTTACCGCCTGGAAGTTCCGGTGGAAAGCGGAGACGCTCATCCCCGAAAGCTGTGCCACTTCCTCGACCCGGAACGGCTGGGTGTAGTTCTCCCGGATCCACCGCACCGCACGTCCGATGTGGCTCAGGCTGCTGTCGGCCAGGCCGAGCTGGCGCACGGCGTCACCTTGTTCCCCGGTCATCAGCCGCCAGAGGATCTCACGCTTGACCAGCGGGACCAGTGCCTTCCGGTCCCGCGGCCGGTCAAGCAGGCGCAGCAGCCGCACGACGGCGTCGAGCAATTCGTCCGGGGCGTCACTGACCGCGATGCCCGGGTGTGCGGTGCCGGGGGACCTCGACAGATCCCCCGGCTCGAACTGCAACAGCATCTCCGCGATGGCGGCGGGTTCCAGAGTCATCCCGAAACCGAGCGTGGGGCGGCCCGGGGCGGCCTCGATGAAATGCCCCGTCACCGGGAGGTCGACCGAGGCGACGAGGTACTGACCGGCGCCGTACTCGTAGACGCGGTCTCCCAGTGCCAGACGCTTGCGGCCCTGAGCGATGACCGCCAGGACCGTGCCGGACATCGCGGACTCGGGCGGCACGGCGTGGTCGGCCTTGCAGATCCGGACGCCGTCGATGGCAGTGGTCAAATCGGGACGCACATGCCGTTCCAGCAGGTCGCGAAGTTCACCCAGAGACATGTTCCGATTCCAGCACAGGACCTGCGGCGACTCCCGCCGGCAAGAGGAATGTGCAAGAACTCGCGAGTTTCGTCGTAGCGTCCTTCACAGGTATTCCGGACAGTCCGCAGCAGGCGCCTGCCCTCCGCATCGGCCGGCTCGCGCACGCGCACCGGCTCGGCCACGCCGAACACTCTGCCCCGAGCACGCCGGTCCGCGTTGTGGGCAGCCTCTCCGCGAGGGCACTGAGTATCCTCTCCACCGCTACTCGGTATCGGCCCGGCCGCGCTCGGTCAGCAGGCTTTCGATGCGTTGGACGATCTGCCGCATCGCGGTTGGTGGTCCTCTGGCCACGACCGCGAGCGTCTCACCGGTCTCACCCCAGGTGCGGTGCACGGGGTCAAGCGCGTGGTCCACGGCGGACCCGGCCCCCCGGAGCCGGACCTGCCCGATGATCTACGCCATGGTCATCGGCCGCCGACCGGCACGAATACCCAACTCGCCATTCATACCAGACCCGTGACCTGCGAATTCACGATGCACACCGCTCACTGGACCATTCAGAAGCGCGATCTCCGAGTACTTGCGGGGACTTACACCGAAGACTGCGCGGACGGCCTACTGGTCGTTTCGTCGAGAAGGAACTGGACGGCGGCTTCCCCGATCATCACCGTCGGCGCGTTCGTGTTGGCCGAGGTGATGGACGGCATGGCCGAGGCGTCGGCGATGCGCAGGCCGTCGACGCCTCGTACCCGTAGCCGGGCATCAAGGACGGCTTCCGGACCCGTTCCCATGGCACACGTGCCAGCTGAATGGAAATACGGAAGGCATGAGTCCCGCAGAAAAGTTCTGCTCTGTTCCTGGGTCATACCGTCAAGGGGGGCGACCTGGCGTCCGATAACTTCCCGATAGGCTGGCTGGGAGACGATGTCCAGACCGAGTTCAACACTTGCTGCCAGTGCGTCGACATCAGCCTGTTCTGTCAGGAAGTTCGGCTGGATTTCCAGCGCGCCTTCTGGACTGTTGTCCAGAAGCCTGAGATATCCGCGGCTTGCGACTCGCATCAGGCCTGGGATGATACAGAAGGAATTTGAGGGCGGAGGAAACACGGCCGACACTTCTGGTGAAAGATAGGGAATTTGCACAGAGACGAACGCCAGATCCGGTACTGCGAGGTTCGACGCGCTCTTCCAGAAGAACATGCTTCCCTCTAGGTTATTGTTGGCGGGAGGCAATGTCTTCTTTGCCTGGAAGCACAGTCCAGCAAGTAGAGGGTGTTCCTGAAGATTCTGTCCGACTCCGGGTAGATCGGTGACAGTCTTGATGCCGAGTCTCTTCAGTTCCTCAGCCGGCCCGACCCCAGACAGCATCAGAATCCGGGGGCTGTCTATCGCGCCGGCGGAAAGGATCACCTCGGTAGTGGCATAGGCTTGGTGCACACGCCCTCCTTCGAGGAACTCCACACCGGTGCAGCGGCTCCCGGAGAAGACCAGCCTCTGGACGCGGGCCTGCGTGAGGAGAGTGAGCCGCGGGTTGCCGAGGAGGGGCTTGAGGTAGCCGTGCCAGGAACTGAGTCGCTGCCCGTCACGGACATTCATGTTCACTGGCCCCGCTCCGAGGGGTTCGGGCACATTGGCGTCGTCCAGGTAGGGCATTCCATAGGAAAGGGCGCTATCGATCAGGGCTTGAGCGACAGGGTGCAGATTCTTGGCTCGTTCGACTCTTATAGGCCCGTCGGCCGCTCGATAGGCATTCGAGCCATCCTCCCAGTCCTCGGCCCGTTTGAAGTATGGGAGGACGGACTCATAGTCCCAGCCGGGGTTACCGGCAGCCGCCCAGCCGTCGTAGTCGGCCCGGTTCCCGCGGGCCCACACCAGTGCATTAATGCCGCCAGAGCCGCCTACCACCTTTCCGCGCGACAGAGGTATGGTGCGGTTTCCGGTGTGCGGGTTGGGGGCGTACTCGTAATTCCAGTCGTACTCAGAGCCGATGTTCTCGACCCAATGGGAGGGGTTTGTGAGACTTGCGGCATCATCACGGATTCCCCCGGCCTCGAGCACGAGAACCTTAGCGTCCGTGTTTTGCAGAAGCCGCCCGGCAACGACGCAGCCCGCCGAGCCGGCACCTACGACGATGTAATCGTATTCCCGTGCTCCGCTGGCGTGAGTTTCGAGGAGACTCATTGGTCCACCCATTCTGAAATTTGATGGTGCTGTGCTCGGAGGGTCGGCGTGCTGAATGCGTGCGCGGCGAGTTGCCGCGCGAGGGGTGTCAGGGCTCGTTGGGGAACGCGGTTCCGTACATGGGTAGACCGCTGGCGGAGTTGGTGCGGGAGGCTTCGTCCTCGATGACGTCCCAGTGCTCCTTGAGCAGGCCGTCTTCGATGCGGACGAAGTCGACGGCGATCCAGGGCCTGGGCTGGCCATGGCCGCTGAACCGGCCGCGGACCATGACCATGTCGTCCTCGGCCATGGTGAAGTCGATCTCGTGCCTGAAGTGCGCGGGCAGGCTTTTGATCAGGTCGAACAGCCCGTCGCGTCCGGGGCCGATGTGGGCGCTGTGCTGGATGTAGTCGGGGGACCAGTAGCGTTCGGCGGCGCTGTAGTCGCGCCGGTTGAACAGGGTGTCGAACGCTGCAACGACAAGGGCCCGGTTCTGCTCGGGTGTGGTGGTGGTCACGGGTTCTTCTCTCTCCAGGTGGGTGTGCCGGTACGAAGGGTGTGGTGGAAGCGCCCGTCCTCCGGGTCGGCGCAGGCACTTGAGGTGTCGGCCGGCTCCGGGCGGCTTCACCCGCCGGCTCGACCATGGGCACCGGGATCTCAGGTCGGCCTACGGCCCGGTCCGTCGCGTGGTCGGCGTCGCGCATGTCGGTGGTCTTCTGCCACCTGCCTTGTTCCGTGGGGTGATCTCGTCCGCCCGGCGCAGGACCGGGTGGCCTCCAACTCGGCGGACACAGCGACGCTGCCCCGGCCGGCGGTGCACTGCAGCACCGGCCGGTGCCGGCAGCGTCACGCCCTGCGCGGGCCCGCCCGCCCCTGCGTCCGCCGCGCGGGCTGTGTGGGAACCAGCAGGACTCCCTGCTGTAACTCCATCGGACCGTAGAACTCAGGGCCGGGACACTAGACCGGGTATGACACACCGGTCACCCGCTCCGATTCCGCCCACAGGCCGTGTTGCAGGACTGCGTCATGGGATTTTTTGCTTGACTTCACCCGCACGGGGCGGCCTCTGCCCTCGAGGAACCCGTCCGGGCCGTAGAACTCCCCGCCCTGCACGTCCGGATCGGTCGCCGCGCGCAGTGTGGGCAGCGCGCCGCGGTCCGCGCTCTGCAACAGCCACGGACGGATCACGGCGGCCAGGGCGCGGACGGGCAGAGGTGAGTTGCGCATCAGTTCTGTGTCGGCGATGCCCGGGTGGGAGGCGATGGCGATGGTCGAGCCCTTGCCGGCGAGCCGGCGCTGGAGTTCGTAGGTGAACAGCAGGTTTGCCAGCTTCGACTGACCGTAGGCACCTCCCCGGCTGTAGGTCCGCCGTTCCCACTGGAGGTCCTTCAGGTCGACGTCGGCCTGGACACGGTGGACGATGCTGCTGACAGTCACCACCCGGGAGCCGGCGACCGGCAGCATCCGCTCCAGCAGCAGCCCGGTCAGCGCGAAGTGGCCGAGATGGTTGGTGCCCAGCTGCATCTCGAAGCCGTCGCGGGTGGTGCTCTTGGGCGTGTACATCACCCCGGCGTTGTTGATCAGCAGGTCGATCGTGGGGTATGTGGCCTGCAGCGCGTCAGCGGCGGTGCGAACGGATTCGAGTGAGGTCAGGTCGAGGGGCTGCACGGTGACGTCTGCCCCGGGAGCGGCTGCGGAGATCCGGTCGGCGGCTTGTCTGCCCTTGCCCGCATCCCGCACCGCGAGCACCACCGTCGCGCCATGCGCGGCGAGGACCCGGGCGGTGTCGAATCCGATGCCGGTGTTGGAGCCGGTGACCACGGCGACACGGCCGGACTGGCCGGGAACGTCTCTGGCGGTCCATTTGTCGTTCACGATTCCTCCAAGGGCCTGGCCGGGCGCCGGCCGGGGCGGTTGATCGGTGGCCTGTGGCCTGCTGCTGGCGGATCGAAGGAGGGCCGTGCCGTCGCCCGGTTGCGCCGCAGCCTCCCCAGTGCTCGCCGTCCTCGCCGGGCGGCCGGCGAGGACGGCTCGTGGTCAGCCGGCCAGTTCTCCGGCGAGGCTCCAGGTGCGCTCCCGGTCCGTCTCTCCCGCCAATTCGGTGTGGTAGAGCGTGATCTCGGTGGCACCCGCATCGAGATAGCGGCGCAGCCCGGCGGCCACCGTGTCCTCGTCGCCCGCCACGACCAGCTCCGCGGCCCTGTCCACCCCTTCCCAGGCCAGCACCCGCTGGTGGGAGGGGATCGTCTCGTAGAAGGCCAGCTGCTCGGTCGCCGAAGCCATCACCTGCTCGACCTTGCCGGTGACCACAGCAGGGACGGTGACGATGATCCGGGGTGACGGGCGGCCCGCGTCGGCAGCCGCCTGTGTGAGCGCGGGGACGATGTGCTGCTCCAGTGCTCTGGGACCGGCCAGGAACGTCACGGTGCCGTCCGCGAGTTCGCCGGCGACGCGCAGCGCCTGCGGTCCCATCGCGGCCACCACCACCGCGATGGCCTGCTCGGCGCCGGGCACCGCGGTGGGGCCGAACGGCTGCGAGGTCACTGTGGCACCGTTGAATCCGGTGTCCGTTCCCGCGAGCAGCGGCCGTAGCGCGCTGAGGTACTCGCGCAGGTGGGTGATCGGCGGCGGATAGGGCAGGCCGTAGGCGGGCTCCAGCACATGCTTGGCGCCCAGCCCGATGCCCAGGTGGAACCGGCCGCCGGTGGCCGCTTGGGCGGTCTTGGCCGCGGACGCGAGGAGCTGCGGATGCCGGGGGAAGATCGGAACGACCGCGGGGCCGACGCGGATCCGGGTGACGGCCCGGCCCACCGCGGAGGCCATCGCGATCGCGTCGTAGCCGCCCAGCTGCGGGAACCACACCGAGTCGAGGCCGAGCCGTTCGGCTTGGGAGCCGAGCTCGATGGCGCGGTCGACGACGTTGCCGGTGGCCGCGGCTGCATGGAGGGCGGACAGCGTGACGCCGATGTTCACGAGGTTCCTCCGTGGAGACCCTCGCGCTGGGCTGCCGGTGCGGGCCGGCTGGCGAAGTAGTGGCCCTCGCCGAGGTCGTCGATGAGCCCGGGGCGGGTGGGCTGCCAGCCCAGGAGGTCGCGGGTCA
The DNA here is from genome assembly GCF_002217755.1 of Streptomyces hyaluromycini. Classification (GTDB taxonomy): domain Bacteria; phylum Actinomycetota; class Actinomycetes; order Streptomycetales; family Streptomycetaceae; genus Streptomyces; species Streptomyces hyaluromycini. Next base: position 538,016 of record NZ_BCFL01000020.1, read on the forward strand.
GCGCACTGGAGGCGGGATTGTCGACGGCCAGGAAGGGGGCCAGCGGGCCGAAGTGTTCGGTGGCGTCGCCGGCGGGGACGGAGAGCACCGGGAGTTCGAGGTGCCGCCCGATCACCTCGGCGATGGCGCGGGTCGGCACGCCCTCGTCCGCGACGGCGTGCAGCCTCGATCCCGCCGGGGCGTTCTCCAGAGCCAGGAGGAACGCGTGGGCAGCGTCGAGCCGGTGCACGGCCGGCCAGCGGTTGGAGCCGTCGCCGATGAACCCGGAAACTCCCCTGGCCCGGGCGATGGCGATCTGGGCCGCGAGGAATCCGTGGTCCCCGTCGCCGTAGACCGTCGTGGGAAGGCGCACGGCCGACGAGCGGACGCCGCGCGAAGCGAACGACAGTGCGGCCTGCTCCGGGGCCGATCGGACCCGCAGCCCGACAGCAGGTTCGGGACTGGGCGCGTCGGCTTCGGTGCCCACCCGCCCCGGTTCGAGCACGAGGGTCACGGAGGCCATGACCAACGGCCGGCCGGAGCCGGTGAGGGCCTCGCCCAGCGCCCCGACGGCGCGTAGGTCCGCGTCGACCGCGCCCTGGAAATCCCCGGAGAGAGCGAGGCCGACGTTGAAGGCGAGGTGGATCACGCCGTCCGATGCCTGGGCCGCGCTGCGCAGCGCGTCGAGATCGTCGAGATCGCCACGGTGTACTAGGGCCCCGGCCTTGGTGAGGGCTGCGGCCGAGGCGTCCGAGCGGGCGAGAGCGGTGACCTTGTGGCCCGCGCTGATGAGCTCGGGGATGAGGGCGGAGCCGATCCAACCGGACGCGCCGGTGACAAAAACGCGCGTGCTCACTGCTGTCAGCCTACTTCCAGGGGGAGTTCGGGGTTGTTGGTCCACTGCTCGAGCGAGCCGTCGTAGACCGCCACATCGGATTCGCCCAACAGCGTCAGGGCGAGCGCGTCGCTGGTCGCCGCGATCCCGACGCCGCAGTAGGTGACCTTGCGGCCGGGTCGGGACAAGACGTCGGCGAACATCCCGCGGAGTTCGCCGGGCAGCTTGAACGTGCCGGTGGCCGGGTCGAGCAACGCGGCCATGAACACGTTGACGCTGCCGGGGATGTGGCCGGGACGGGCGAAGTTGTCGGTCTGCGCTGCGTGGTGGTCCTGCGGTGAGAGGCTGTTGATCAGGCACGCACCGGCACCTGCGTCGACCACCCGCTTGACCTCGTCGAGCTCGGCGAACAATTCCGGACGCGGCTCGCCGGCGAACTCGGCCGCCGGGTAGCTCTCCAGGCCGGTCGCGGTCGGCCGCCCCTCGGCGGTCCACTTGCCCAGTCCACCGTCGAGCACCGCGGCGTTGTCGAAGCCGCCTGCGCGCAGCAGCCACCAGACCCGGGTGGCCCAGTGCGGCTCGCGCGCGTAGACCACCACACGGCTGTCTCGACCGACGCCCAGCCGGCCGGCCGCCGCGGCGAACCGCGCCGGGGAGGGCTTGGTGAGTGTGCCCCCATCCGGCTCGGACAGGTCGTTGATGATGTCGGCGAACGCCGCGCCCGGGATGTGCGCGGCAAGGTAGTCGTCGTGCCCGGGGCGCAGACTCCACCCGGTGTGGCCGGGCTCGGGCCCGACCAGCTGGGTGGTCGCGTCCAGTACCCGCAGATCCGGGTCGCCGAGGTGCTGTGCGAGCCAGTCGGTGGAGACCAGCGGGCGGGGCAGGACTGGCCGATTCGTCACCACGTCACTCCTTCCATGGGATAGATCGTTCACCGGGCAGCAGGGCTGTCCTGTCTGCCCGGCGGACGGGTTCGGTGCGGGAACCGTTGCCGGTGCCCAGGCCGGTAGACCGGTGGCCGCGAGCCGTCGGTCGGATGTGGCCGCCCGCAGCCGCTAGAGGCTGCGGCGCCAAAGGCTCACAGGGCGTAGCCGCCGTCGACGTTCCAGGACGCGCCGGTCACGAAACCGGCCTCGGCTCGGGCCAAGAACGCCACGGCATCGGCGATGTCGCGGGGTTGGGCGTAGTGTCCGACCGCGGTCATCGCCCGGATGGCGTCGGCGAACTCCCCGGAGTCGGGGTTCAGGTCGGTCTCCACCGGACCGGGCTGGACGGTGTTGACCGTGATGCCACGGGGACCGAGTTCACGCGCCAGGCTGCGGGACAGCCCGGCCACCCCGGCTTTCGTGAGCGAGTAGACGCTGACACCGCCGATCGGGGCCCGGTCGGCCAGCACACTGCCGATGCTGACGATCCGCCCGCTCGCACCCAGATACGGCAGGGCGGCCTGGATCGCCACGAACACCGCCCGGACGTTGACGGCCACCAGCCGGTCGAAGTCGGCCAGCGAGAACTCCTCCACCGGCGCCACATGAGAGACGCCCGCATTGTTGACCAGGACATCGAGGCCGTCGAACCGCTCGACGGCTCCGGCGACCGCCATGCGGACCGCCTCGGGCTCCGCGCTGTCGGCCTGGATTGCCCAGGCCTGGCCGCCGGAGCCGGTGATTTCCTGCTCGAGGCTGTCCGCCGCGCCCTTGGCTTCCCGGTACGTGAATGCCACGGCGGCACCGTCGGCCGCGAGCCTGCGGACAATGCCGGCGCCGATCCCCCGGGAGCCCCCGGTGACCAGCGCCCGCCGGCCTGCGAGCGGGGCGACGGCGATGTCGTCAAGCCGCGCCGGCCCAGTCATGACGCCCCCTGTGTGACGGCCTCGAGGGCCGGGTAGTCGCTGTAGCCGCGCGCACCGCTGCCGTAGACGGTCTCCCAGTCGATCTCGGCCAGCGGGGCGCCTGCGGCGAGGCGCGCGGGCAGGTCAGGGTTGGCGATGAAGGGCCTGCCGAACGCGATCAGGTCGGCGTCGCCGGAGGCGATCAGCGCGTTGGCGCGCGCGACGTCGAAGTCGACGTTCGCGATGAGCGTGCCGCCGTACAGGCGGCGGAAGTGGCGGAACATCCCGTCACCGGCCAGGGCATCAAGCGGCGTACCGGTCAGGTCGCGGGTGCCGCCCATCATCAGCAGGTGGGACAGGCCGTAGTCGTTCAGGCGGCTGACGGCGTACTCGGAGACGGGCAGCGTCTCGTCGTTGGCCTCGAACGGGCCGGTCTCGTGCATCGGGCCCATCTTGACGCCGGTCCGCTCGGGGCCGACGGCCTCGGCGACGGACTCCACGACCTCCAGGAGCAGGCGGGCCCGGTTCTCCACGGATCCGCCGTACTCGTCGGTGCGCAGGTTGGTCGAGCGGTTGAGGAACTGGGCGATCAGGTACAGGTAGGCGGCCAGGATCTCCACGCCGTCGAACCCGGCGTCGTGCGCGTTGCGCGCCGCGGTTGCGTAGTCCGCGACGGTCTGCCGGATCTCGGCCCGGGTCATGGCGCGCGGGACGACGGTCGGCACGCGCCCGGCCGCGGTGACGCTCTCCTGGAGCGGGTTCACGGCGGAGGCCGACAGCGGCGTGCGCCCTCGCAGCAGGTCCGGGTGCGAGATCGACCCCAGGTGCCACAGCTGCGCGATGATCCGCCCGCCCGCGGCGTGCACGGCGTCGGTCACCTGGCGCCAGCCGGCGACCTGCTCCGCGCTCCACAGGCCGGGGCTGCCCGCCCAGCCGAAGCCGTCCGGGCTGATCGCGGTGGCCTCGGCGACGATGAGGCCGGCGCCGGCGCGCTGGGCGTAGTGCTCGGCGAGCAGCCCGGTCGGCGCGTGCTGGGCGTTGTCGGCCCGCATCCGGGTGAGCGGAGCCATGACCAGGCGGTTGGGCAGCTCGAGCGGGCCCATCCGGTAGGGCTCGAACAGCCGCTGCCGGCCCGTCCGGGAGTGCGGAATGGGGGACATAGCACGCTCCTCGCAAAGACAATGTCGTTCGACATCGTTCTACGCTCAAGCCCTCCTCATGTCAATGTCGACCGACATTGTCCTATTGATCCCATCGGGCTAAAGTCGAGGTGACGCAGGGGGTCGGGGCGAGATGGGATGGGTCCGTGGGTGTGACACGAGAGAAGGCTGCGGAGAACCGGGAGGCGATCATCGCCGCCGCCGAGGGGCTCTTTCGTGAGCGCGGCGTGGACGCGGTCGGTCTCGTCGAGCTGATGAAAGGCGCGGGGCTGACCCGGGGCGGGTTCTACAACCACTTCGCCTCGAAGGGTGCGCTCGTGGACGAGGTGATCACCCGCGCCATGGCGCGCGGGCTCACCGACATCGACTGCGCCGCCACCGCTTCGGCGCAGCGGGGCACCGACGCGCTCACCGACCAGGTCGACTACTACCTGTCGCCAGACCATCGAGCGGACATAGCGCACGGCTGCCCGAACGCCGGCTTCGCCGGCGACGCGCGCCGCTTCGACCCGGCCGCCATGTGCGACTACGCCAAAGGCCTGGCTGCGAACCTCGAGCGTTTCGAGCAGATCGTGCGGGACGCGACCCGGATCGAGGAGCCGCAGAGGGTACGCGCCCTGACACTGGCGACGTTCAGCCAGATGGTCGGTGCCCTGCTGCTCTCACGGGCCGTCGCCGAGTCCGCCCCCGGCCTCTCCGACGAGATCCTGGACGCGGCCCGGGGCGACCTTCGTCAGCGCATCGCGCGATAGCCGGCCATGGACCAGTTCGGCTGCATGAGTGCAGGGCTGGGCCCGGAGCCGTTCCCAGGGTGTGCCCAGGAGGTCTTCGCCGCCGCGCTCAGCAGCGCCGGGATCGGCGAAGACCGTCGCTGGAATGCGCTCGCTACGACCCTCGACATCGCCAGGGTCAACCCGACGCGAGTGCCTTGGCCGGACTTCCCGCTGCACCCCGTCCAGTGCGGCGCGGCGTCGAGGACCCCGTTGAACTCTCGCTTCCGTAACGTCAACAGCCGCATCGTTCTCCGGATCCGATGGCGGTGCCGGGCATTTCAGTCACGTGCTCGGCCAGGCCGCCAGCGCGAGGTCGACCATCCGGAACAGTGCCGCCCGTCCGCTCCCGCCGCTGGCCTGGACTGCGATGCCGTTACTCAAAGCGACGATGTAACCGGCCAGGGCCTGGGTATCGACATCGGCAGGCATATCGCCGTCCAGTTGCGCACGGTCGAATCGCTCACGGAAGGCGTCCACCCCAGCCTCCCGCCGGCCCGCAAGGTCGGTACGGAGGGCTGCTCCGGCATCGCTGCAGGCCAGCACGGACTGGACCGCCATGCACCCGGCCGGACAATCCGATGACGTGAACGCCTCCACGGACCCTCGAAGGAAGGACTCGGCCACCTCCCGGGCGGTCGGGAGTGCCAGCGCCTTTCCCGCAAACGCTCCGGGGCCGGCCAGGTAGCGCTCCAGCGCCGCAGTGAACAGCGCCTCCTTGTTGCCGAACGCGGCGTAGATGCTGCGGCGGTTGATGCCCATCGCCTCGGTGAGGTCGCTCATCGACGTACCGTCGAAACCGTGCTCCCAGAACAGCCGCATCGCGATGTCGAGGACCTCATCCTCGTCGAATGCGCGTGGCCTGCCTCGTTGCGTCATCCCCAATCCGCCTCCTTGCGGGAACCCGTGAACTCCTCATATGGTAACCGAACGATTCGGTAATGGATACCCTGGCGGCTCGCGGCCGGGGCCGGGGCCGGGCCAGTGATGCCCGGGTTGCCCCTGGGCGCCAGGCGTAGTGCTGCCCCATTAAGTAAACGAACTGTTCGATACTCAAGGAGCATCATGACCGAACACAGTGGAGCAGCCCCGGCATCCGGGGCTGCCGACATTTCCCCGCGGCGGGCCTGGACGCTGGTGCTCGCCTCGCTCGGGGTGTTCATGACGGCGCTGGACACGCTGGTGGTGACCACCGCGCTGCCGGAACTGCGGGTGTCGTTGCACGGCAGCCTGTCCGACCTGGAATGGACGGTGAATGCGTACAACTTGTGCTTCGCCTGCTGCCTGTTGACGGGGGCGGCGCTCGGTGACCGCTTCGGGCGGCGCCGGATGTTCAGTGTCGGCTTGGGGGTGTTCACCGCCGCCTCGGCTGCTGCGGCACTGTCCCCGACGGTCGGCGCGCTGATCGCGGCACGCGCGGTGCAGGGGGCGGGGGCCGCGATGGTGATGCCGCTGACGCTCACTTTGATCAGCACGGCCTTCCCCGCGGAGAAGCGGGGCATGGCTGTCGGGATCTGGGGCGGCATCACCGGTCTCGCCGTGGCCTCGGGCCCGGTGGTGGGCGGAGCGGTCGTCCAGGGGATCAGCTGGCACTGGATCTTCTGGCTGAACGTGCCGATCGGCGTGCTGCTGATCCCGCTGGTCGCCTCCCGGCTGCGCGAGAGCTACGGACCCAGCCCCCGCCTGGACGTCATCGGGCTGGCCCTGGCCGGCGCCGGGTTCTTCGGCGTGACCTGGGGCCTGGTACGGGCCAACGCGGCGGGCTGGAGCAGCGGCGAGGTCATCGGCGCACTGGTCGCCGGGGCCGCGCTGGTGGGCCTCTTCCTGCGCTGGCAGACGCGCGCGCTCGCGCCCATGATTTCGCTGGCGATGTTCCGCAGGCGCGGCTTCGCCGCCGCGAACGGGGTCAGCTTCTTCCTCTACGCCGGGCTGTTCGGCGCGTTGTTCCTGATGGCCCAGTTCTTCCAGTACGCGCAAGGGCTCACCCCTCTCCAGGCCGGGTTGCGGCTGCTGGCCTGGACGGCGGCGCCGATCGTCGTCACGCCTTTGGCCGGGCAGTTGACCGACCGGTTGGGCAACCGGCCCTTCCTGATCGCCGGGATGCTGCTGCAGACCGCAGGGCTGGCCTGGGTGGCGACCATTGCCAAGGTGCACACCGGCTTCACCGAGATGGGTATCGCGCTGGCCGTCGCCGGGGTCGGCACCTCGCTGGTCTTCGCCACGGTCTCCAACCAGGTGATGGACTCCGTGCCCAGTGACGACGTCGGCATTGCGTCCGGCACCAACAGCGCCATCCGGGAGATCGGCGGGGTCTTCGGCGTCGCGATCCTGGCCTCGGTCTTCGCTCGTCCCGGCGCCTTCACTTCCACCGCGGTCTTCCTGGACGGCTTCCGCCCCGCGCTCGCGGTCGCCGCCGGCTTCTCCGGTCTGGGCGCCCTGATCGCCCTGGCCGTGCCCCGCAAGGCCATCGGTAGTCCGCTCGCCTCGTCGCAGGATCATCTCGGGGTGGTCCACGGCGGGGCCGTATCCGTCGAAACGTGAGGTCACCGCGGCACCAGCCGCCGCGAAGCGGCCGAACCGAAGGCCGACCAGCTGGTGCGCTGGTCACCAACGTCGCCGAGGTGGATATGACGCGGCGGTTGATGCTCGCGGTGCCGGGTTTGTAGGCCTCATCCTCAACGGCAATGTGATCGCCGTTGAGGATGAGGTCGTTGCGAGGTTCGGCGTTGAGGGTCATCAGGTCATCTGGGCCGGTTCCTCCTGGGCTGGGGTGGGCGGCGGCGTCCACTGGCGTCGGAGCCTAGCCAGCCGAGACTTCCCCGCCCAACCGATTACTCACCGTGCACGCTCTATGGAACTTGTGCCAGACCCTTGAAGTGGCTCCGGCTGTCGGCGCGAGGTGGCCCCACAGTCGTCTCCTGGTGGCATGATCACGGCATGACTGCAGTCATGCTGCGGACGATCCGGGCCGCCGCGGACTGGTCATCGTGGATGCCCTGACCAACCAGTGGGGCTACGCCAGGACCCATTCCGGCGGAAAGATCGTCTGGGCGCGCATCGCCGCCCCTCACCCCTGACACCTCGTCCGTGGCGCTCTGCGAGCGCGGCTGCTCCGCGGGGTCGACGGCCAGCTGGTACCGGATGGACGACAGCACTCACGCCACAGGGAACCCATGCTGGTTCCCGTCTTCCGGGCAGTCAGCGCAAGGATCCGGGTGGCCGGACCGGCCACGGACGGTCGGTGGCACGAGCTGCGGCAGGACAATGCCCCGGAAACGGACCGGGCGGCACAAGCCCTGCTCGACTCCCCGCTTCTTCGACGTCGTGCACGCCACAGCCCGGCTCGCCCCGGGCCTCGCCGCCACCGTGGTCGGCAGACGGACCGTTCCTGCTCTCCAGCACTGGCGCAGCGCGTACCGGAGTTGAGGACATACTTCTCGGCCAGCACACCGGACACACGCCGTCCACGCCGTCTGTCGCTCGCCCCGTCGGCCCGCAGCTGCATGCGTGACGCGAGCGAGGTGTGGGTACGTCTGCCCAGACCCATCGCTGCTTCAGCATGCCCGCAGCATGCACGGCGCACCATGCGGCAATGGAGAGGTGCATGGTCGATCCTGTACGCCCCGTCCCTCCGTACATCGCCGTGGTCGGGCCCGGCACAGCCACCGCTCATGAGGCATCTCTGGCCCGGCACGTGGGGGCCCTGCTGGCACAGCACGACGCCGTCGTCGTCTGCGGCGGGCTCGGCGGCGTGATGGAGGCCTGCGCCGAAGGCGCCAGTGCCGCCGGCGGGACCGTCGTGGGCGTCCTTCCCGGCTGTGACCGCACCGTAGGGAACCGGTACCTCACGCAGGTCCTGGCCACCGGGCTGGGTGAACTGCGCAACGGAGTCCTGGTCAACAGCTGCGACGCCCTCGTCGCCGTGGGCGGCAGCTGGGGCACCCTCAGCGAGATAGCCCTGGCCCTGCACGCAGGAAAGCCGGTCGCCTCGCTGCACGGCTGGGGTCTTCCCTCACAATCCGTCGCATCGCCCGAAGCCCGCTTGTTCGTCGAGGTGTCCACGGCCGCAGAAGCCGTCCAAGCAGTCCTGCCGCCTGTCCCGCAGGGCGATGCCGGATGACGGCGCCCGAACCGGTCCCCCCGCCTGCTGCCCCGCCGCTTCCCGAGTTATGGAAGGCCTACGAACTCGCCCAGCAGCACTACGACGCCGACCTGGAACTGCACTCCAGCCGCATGAACCTCTTCCTGGTCGTCCAAAGCGCCCTGGTGGCCTTCGTCGCAGGCCAGCGCGGCGCCGTCGACCGGCACTGGCTGGCCTTCTTCGGTATGACCCTGTGCGTGGGCTGGCTCCTGGTAGCCCTCAGTTCCTATCAGTGGATCAAGACATGGCGCACCCACATGTCCACCCTCGGGCAGCAGATCAAAGACACCAGCGGCGTGGCTCCCTCGAGCCTGCTGTTCGACCACACCCACCGCCACAACGCCGTCGCAGCAACCGGAGTCTTCTCACGCTGTCTGGAATGGTTCTCCTGGCACGTCCGTCCCACCCTGATCACCTGCTGCCTCCCTGCCCTGTTCCTGGGCGGCTGGATCTACCTCAGCTGCACCACCTGAACCCGCGTGCCTCCGCACCCGCGCCAACAGACAACTCCGCGTCGGGCTTTCCCCACACGGTCGGCCAGTCTCGTCGCGCAGAGACCTCCGGCTGTCTCCCTGCGGATGTCCGCTGCCGAGCTTCTCCGCAGTGCTCCTCGAGCGCCTCCGGCAGGAACGGCAGGTGACACTCGGAGGGGAGCTTGTTGGTGTACGGAGTAGTGGCTGGTCTGGTGTGTTGCTGATGTGCTGAGAGGCGGGGTGAGTGGATTGAGTGGGGGAAGCTGGGGCGCGTGAGCTGGGGTTATTTGTTCTGTGTAGAGACCAGCGACCACCTCGAAGCGGCTGAGTTCGTCACCGGTCTCTACAAAGAGCTCGGCTTCGACGCAGTCGACGCGAGTCCGCTCAGCGCGTCGTGGCCGCTTGAGCACCCCCGCCCCGCGTACCCCATCTTCCCGGTGACCAAGGAGCAGTTGTTCACCTACCTCGCGACGGCCAGGCGCGCGGCCTGAGGATCGAACCGCCGGCAGGTCCACTGCAGGTCCCCCGAGTCCGGGCAGACCTGCCATGACCTGACCAGTCCGGCCCGGGCCAGCCGGTCGAGCGTGTCAGGCAGTTCCGTGGGGTGCGCTCCGCAGGCGCGTGCCATCTGGTCGAGGTCGTTCAGGCCGCACCCGGTCTCGGGGTCGGCGTGTGATGCGAGGTAGACGGTGGCCAGTTGCGGCAGGGGGCCGATGCCCCCTGCCGCGGAAGGGGAGCCGGCGCGCAGCGCCCAGTCCGCGGCCTGCATGCGGTCGGGGCGGGCCGGGGCCTGGCTGAACAGCGTGGCGTCGAGCAGTTCGGCGACGACCACGCCGGCGTGTCCAGGGGTGATGCGCAGCCAATGCGCGCGTTCCAACTCGCGCCATGAACCTGGGGAGTTGAGACGAAGGCTGCGCAGGACACCCTGGGGCAGCCGGACTTGCAGGGTGGCGTTCGCTCGCAGGGCGCACTGCAGGGCGAGCAGGCGCGCGGCGGGCGAAGCACCTGGCGGAAGTGCGGCGGCCAGGTAGCTGAGCATTTCGCGTACGCGGGTCTGCTCGCCCGGGCCTCTGGGCTGCCGCTTTCGCCGCCGGGCAGTGGGCAGCCGCCGCAGCGTGCGGGCCAGGGCGGTGTCAGGCACGACGGCGGCCTGGGCAGTCGCGGCGGCGCAGGTGCTGCAGGCGTCGGCAAGTCGCCATACCCGTCCGCCGCGTTCGCAGGCGAGGAGAAGGCGGACGGGGCCGTCGCAGCCACGGTGGCGGCGGTGCCAGCGGCAGCCGCGTTCATGGCACTGGCAGATCCTCAGGTGGGGTGGGACGAGGTCGCTGCGGGCGTGGCGTGCGAGGTGGGTGAGGGCCGCCGAACGAGCGGAAGCCGCGGTGACCTCTCCGCCGGTGTGCAGGCACTGCCGGCACACGAGGACGAGCCCGCCGGGGTGCGGGCGCAGTTCCACGGTCCATGCGCGCGGCATCGCCGCACAGGGTGTGCGCAGCCTCATGGGCGCGTGCTCCTCCTGTCGTTTTCAGCGCTGGCCTCGCCTCGGCCGAGGGGCAGCCGCCCACGGTATGCCCGCCCGCCGCCGCCTGCGAAATAGGGCAGAGGTATGCACTGACAGGTCGAGGGTATGCCCCGTCGGATGGGCGGGTGACGATCTTGCCGCCCGATCCGGACCTCAACGCGCTGCGGTTGAAGCTCGCGCGTCTGCGGGCCGCGCGCGGCTGGAGCTACGACGAGCTCGCCGCCCGTAGCGGCCTGGCCAGGCGCACTCTCATTGAGATCGAGCAGGGCCGCACCATCGGCACGCTGAAGACCTGGCACGCTCTCGCGCACGCCCTGGACACCCCGTTCGACGAGCTCTTCAGCACCCTGTGCCGCGGGCACGACCTGCCCGGCCCGGCCCAGGACTGACGCCTTGCCCGGGCGGCCGCACGGATCACCCGAACCGGCGAGACCATCTCGAATGCGCGTCCGGGCGTTCGCACTTCAGTCTCATCATGTGAGGCCGGCCGGGCGAACAGACAGCACCGCTGTCGCGGATTCGGTGTGTCGGCTGACAGGTTCGCCCGCATGCGCTTCACACCCCCACGACGTCCCCCGGCCCGGTGCTGGGACGGCAGCCCGGTCGTCGCCCACCGCGAGCGCCGTACCCTGCGGATCGCCCCCGACGGCGGTAGCCGGCTGCTGCGCTGCGGCCAGAGCGACCGGTGCCGTGAGTGCGGCAACCGGATCGAGTGGTACCGCCGCAGTCATCAGCAACCCGTCCGCCTGCATCCGCACGAACTGCCGGCCGCCCGGGTACCCGCCACGTGCCAATGGCACGTCAGCTCCGGGGTCGCCTACCCTGCCGGGGACGGAAGCCGCTGGTGCCGCGTGCCGCATGCCGTTGTCTGCCCTGCGCGGGAGGCATCCCCGGTGTCCCCCGAACTGGCGGGGCTGCGCCGGTCGCTGGCCGTGAACTCCCGCCGCATGATCGACGCCGGGACCTTCGCCCCTCTTCCCGTCCCGCCGGCGGGCAGCCCGGCAACCCGGCACGCCGCATGCCGACCGGCCCGGCCCATCGTGCAACTGCTGTACGTCCGCTACCTCGCCGCCCGGCCCGTGGATGAGATCCAGTGCGTCGCCCAGACCCGGCGCCACCAGCGCTGCACCAACCCACTGCTCTCCCCCGGCACCGCCCCGGCCGGGGCCTGGGTCCTGGTGCCGGCCACGGCAGCCAGCGGCCAGCTGGCCCCGCCCGCCCAGGTCATGGTGGTCTACGACCTCAGCGGCACTCCGTACGCCGAACGGCTGCGCTGGCGCGCGCAGCGCTGCCCGCAGCACGCTGCCACGCCCACGGCCGCCGAGCTGGCGGTGGCCGACTGGGAGCCCTTCGACCCGCTGCGCCACGACGAGCACGTCCGCACCCGTCTGCCCACCGGTACACAACGCCCCGGACCTGCGGACCGCGCACGGCAGGCGACCCGACGGTGACAGCGCACCACGCCGTCGAAATCCTGTTGCTCCGGCCCGCCGCTCCCGGTGAACTCCGGCAGGCGCGCTGCGGCGTGGCCCTGGCCGCGAGCGCGGACCGCACCCGGCTGATGGCGGTCTGCAGCGCCCCCAGTCCCGGCGGCGCCCTGCACGCGCTGCGGCGCCGGCTGGACGCACGCCTGCCGGTCGACGTCCTGACCACGCACTACCCCGACCGGCACGGCCAGGTCCTGCTCAACGTCACCCTGGACCACGCCGCCGAGGGGGCCCTGCGCCAGGCCGCGGCCGCCCTGGGGCAACGCCCCCAGGAGCTACTGCGGCGGCGGGTGACCGCAGTCCTGGCCTGGGACGAGCAGGAACGCGCCCAGCGCCTGGAGGCCCGGCTCGCGAACCTGCTCGCCGACCACCCGCCCGAAGAAGTCCTGGCCTGCGTGGCCGGCCTCCTGCTCAGCCGCCGGCACCCTCCCGCCCGCACAACGCCGTAACTCCGTCTGCCCTGCCGCCCCTGACGCGACGGCTGCAGGCACCCTTTGATCCTCTTCATCTTCCGCGGAGCCCTTGTTGCACACACCCACCGACGAACAGGCCCACGCCGTCGACGCTTTCCGGGCCGGTCACCATCTCGTCCTGCAGGCCGGCGCCGGAACGGGAAAGACCAGCACGCTCACCCAGCTCGCCGCCAGCACCCTCAGCCGCGGCCGCTATCTCGCCTTCAACAAGGACATCGCACGCGATGCCGCCGCCCGCTTCCCCCGCACCGTACAGTGCAAGACCGCCCACGCCACCGCCTACGCCGCCCTCGGCCACCGCTACACACACCGGCTCAACAGCCCCCGCCAGCCGGCCTGGAAGACCGGCCAGGCACTCGGCATCACCCGCCCGCTGCGCATCGGCGACCACGAGATCAGCCCCCGGACGCTCTCCCACACCGTGCTGCGCACCGTCACCCGCTACTGCTACTCCGCCGACCACACCCTGTCCCGCCACCATGTGCCGCAGCTGCGCGGCCTGAACACGGACGGCGAACACGCCCAACTCGCCCACGACGTCATGCCGTTCGCCCTCAAAGCCTGGGCCGATCTGCACAACCCAGAGACAGGTGTGGTCCGCTTCGAGCACGACCACTACCTGAAGATGTGGGCCCTGACCGAGCCGAGGATCGAAGCCGACTTCCTCCTCCTCGACGAGGCTCAGGACACCAATCCCGTCCTGGAGGAGGTGTTCGCCGCCCAGCGCCGCCATGCCCAACTCGTCATGGTCGGCGACTCGGCCCAGGCCATCTACGGCTGGCGCGGCGCCCGGGACGTGATGACCGGTTTCGACGCCACTCCCCTCACCCTCACCCGTTCCTTCCGCTTCGGCCCCTTGATCGCCGAGGAGGCCAACCGGTGGCTCACCCTCGCCGACGCTCCCATCCGCCTGACCGGCTCCCAGGCCGTTCCCACCGGCGTCGGCGCCCTTGACCGTCCCGACGCGGTGCTGTGCCGCACCAACATCGGCGCCATGGCCGAGGTCATGCGCCTGCTCGCAGCCGGCCGCCGTGTCGCGCTCACCCGCGGCGGCCAGCAACTGGCCGCACTCGCCATCGCGGCCCGCGATCTGAAAGACGGCCGCCGCACCTCCCACCCCGAACTCGTCCTCTTCTCCTCCTGGGGCGAACTGCAGGACTACGCCGCGCACGACCCCGCCGGACGCGATCTGCAGCCCTTCGTGGACCTCGTCGACACCCACGGCCCGGAAGCCATCCTCACGGCGGTCGTCCAGCTCACCGATGAGAAGTACGCCGACGTGACCGTCTCCACCGCCCACACCGCGAAGGGCCGCGAATGGCCCACCGTCCAGATCGGCGACGACTTCCCGCCGCCCAAGGACACCGACCAGCACGACGACCAGGGACGCCCCGTGCCCGAGCCCATCAGTGACACCGACGCCCGCCTCGCCTACGTCGCCGTCACCCGCGCCCGCCACCACCTCGACCTGGGCGGCCTGAGCTGGGTCAACGACCTTCCCGCCGCATAGAGACAGAGCGCGGCCGAGGTCTTCCTGCTTGAGCATCCAGTCTTGAGGGAGGCGGTGGGGACGCTGGATGCGGCGTACGTGCCGGGCACCAGGTGCGCGCAAGGCGGTTCAGCAACTCGTGCAGGGCTCTCTCATCCCCATGCCCCTCGCCGATCGAGGCGATGACCGGGTAGGGGCACTCATCGCTGTTCGCCCTCCTCCTACTGCTCCTGTCCTGGAGCGGCTGCGGGACGCATCTCCCCTCTGCGCAGGAGTTCCGGCAGCGTCAGGACGCCGTCGGCCAGGAGGCGGCGCCCGGAGTCGTCGATCGGCCCGATGACGGTGCCGCTTCCGTCGTCGCGGACGGCCAGCAGATGGGCGGGGTCGGCGGCCGCGTTGTCCAGGAGATCTGCGCTCTGTGTGATCACGACCACCTGTGTGTTGCGGGAGGCAGCCACGAGGGCGTCGTAGAGGGCACCGAGCATCGGGGGTGCAGAGAGATCTCTGGTTCTTCGATGCCGAGGAGTGGGATGTCGCCCTCCAGTACCAACGGCTGGAACAGCGCGGCCAGTACTGCGGTGAGGCGGAGGGTTCCCTCCGACAGCGACCGGCGATCGACCCTGGCTTCGTGTCCGTCCGCCCGGAGGAAGCGGCCGGCGACATAAGCGAGGCTGGCTTCGGACACCTCTACGCCGTCCACCGCGACGGCATTGTCGATCATGGTGGAGAGGTAACCGTCCAGGGCTTCCTTTGCCCAGGGGTACTGCTTACTCAGCTGGGTGAGCACTCGGGCCAGGCGGCTTCCGCGCTCGCCGAGCATTTGCCCGCTCGCGCTCCTCGAGGTGTCGTCGACATCCCGCAGGACCGGCGTCAGGAACTCGTAGAAGCGCATACGGCCCAGAGACCGGACGAGTGCGCGCACCTCATGGTTTGCGCGATGGACACGGGCCGGCAGAAGAAAGTCGTCCCCGAAGACAGGCTCGTCCCCGGCCAGGTTCGGGGCGGACGGTTCGCCTACTGGGGCTCCGTCGATGAGGAGTTCGTCCTTGTGCACCACCGGTAGGGAGGAGTCACCATGCATGGCCCCGATTTCCACTGTGTAGGCAGCATCGAAGCGGGCGAGGCCGTCGTGCGCGCCGACTTCCATATGGATACGGAAGGAGTGCGCCCGTCGGCCGACTGCGTCACGGTGCAGGACCTCATCGAGGCCGCCGCGTGATTCGAGTGCGCGGGCAGGCGAGGTCCGCACAGCATCGCGGACGAACCGGAGAGCGTCGAGGAAGTTCGACTTGCCTGCGGCGTTCGGGCCGGCCAGGACGGTCAGCGGGCCAAGGTGTACGTCGCAGTAGCCGATGGAGCGGTAGTTCTCGACCCGCAGCCGGGTGAGGAACACGGAGGTCTGCAGGCGCTCGACGGTCATGGCAGTGCCCTCGTTGGGACAGGCTGCTGCATCCAGCGCGGAACAGCATCGGGCAGGGACGCCCTTACGGTGTCTGCGGCAGGAATCTGCCCCTGGCACCCTGGGCCGGTACTGCTCGTCACAGCAGGCTCCGGCCGCCTGGTACCGCAGCCCGGGCGCTGGAGACTGTCGGGGGCACTGCTTGGGCGACGCATGTGAGGTACACGCTCGCCATACCTTGCCTGCTGTGAACCACAATCCGTCACCCTATCCAGATTGACCAGGGCCGTTCCGGACCAACAGCCCGGCCGGCCGCTGGCGGCGCGCACCGGGGCGGGCTGAGCACTGCCCGTATTCGCGCTGCGGGTGGCAGAGGTTGCGTCGCCGCCTGGCTGCCTGCGCATCAGGAAGATGCCGCCATACGTCCTGGCAGCCATGTGACGTGGCGCGTACGGCGGTCCCGGTCGCAGTGTCTCCTGGAGGAGCTCGCCAACCACAGCGCCGGCCGGTGCTGCGAATCCCGAATGCGGCAGGCGTTCACATGCCCTGCGGCCGTGTGGAGGCGCCGGATTACTCCCTCGGGGTGGATATCGCGGCTCGCTTGTCGGTGCTGATCATTTCTTCGGACGGGCGGCGCATTGGAGCGCGCAGGGCGCATCCCTGGACGTGAGGACCTGACCTGCAGAAACAGTCCACCGCCTATTACTCCAGCCGTAGATCGTGATCTTGCGGGTCCGAGCCGGTCCGGGAGCGAGTGCGGCCACCGTTGATCATCAGTGTGTGAAGACAGAAGATCAGTCGATGGCCGCAGGCCACAGCATAGATCCTGCCCGTTGGCAGGACATGTTCGAGGCCCTGATGGGCCGCATCGCGGGACGGTTCGGGCGGGTGGAACCGCGGCGCCGGGCACGGGAGTTCGTCCTTGGCTTGTTGTCGGACCTACCACGCAAGAACTGCTGGACGCTCGCCGAGCATGCCGGGGATGCGACACCGGACGGCTTGCAGCATCTGCTGTCCAGGGCGAGGTGGGACGCCGACGCGGTCCGTGACGACCTCCGCGGCTTCGTCATCGAGCAACTTCAGGACGACGACGCGGTGTTGGTCGTCGATGAGACCGGCGATCTCAAGAAGGGCACCGCCACGGTCGGAGTCCAGCGCCAGTACACCGGCACCGCCGGACGCATCGAGAACAGCCAGGTCGCCGTCTACCTCGCCTACTCCACCCCGCGCGGCCATGCGGCGATCGACCGGGAACTCTATGTCCCGCGCTCCTGGACCCAGGACGCGTCCCGCTGCCAGGCCGCCGGGATACCCGAAACCGTGCGCTTCGCCACGAAACCCCCACTCGCCGCCCGCATGATCGGCCGCGCCATGGATGCCGGCATCCTCGTGTCCTGGGTGGCCGGCGACGAGGTCTACGGAAGCAACCCGCACCTGCGGGCCGCGCTGGAGCAACGGCAGCTCGGCTACGTCCTGGCCGTCGCCTGCGACCACCAGATCACTACCCGCGCAGGCAAAATCCGCGCCGACGCACTGGCCAAGATGCTCCCGAAACGGGCCTGGCAGAAGCTTTCCGCCGGGGCCGGAGCCAAGGGGCATCGCTACTACGACTGGGCCCTGGCCGATACCGCCGACGAGGGGTCCGGCCACTACCATCTGCTCGTCCGCCGCAACCGCAGGAGCGGTGAACTCGCCTTCTACCGCTGCTACTCGGCGGCCCAAGTGCCCCTGTCCACCTTGGTGAAGGTGGCCGGACGCAGATGGACGGTCGAAGAGACCTTCCAGTCCAGCAAGGGCCTGGCCGGACTGGACGAGCACCAGGTCAGACGCTGGACGTCCTGGCACCGATGGGTCACCCTCGCGATGCTCGCCCATGCTTTTCTCGCCGCAGCCACCGCCCACGAACGCGCTGACACACCGGCTCCGGACGGCCTGGTCCCGTTGACCTGCAACGAGATCCAGCACCTGTTCAGCACACTCGTCACCCGGCCCATCCACGCAGCCGCACACAGGCTTCGCTGGTCCGCATGGCGACGACGCCACCAGGCCCGATCCCGGGCCAGCCACTACCGGCGGCGAACGGTTGTGAGGTGACGATCACGATCTGCTGCACGGGCGGCTGGGGACGCCGTGGAGTTGGCTGTCATGGTTGCCGATCCTAGGCTCGGCAACCATGACAGTTCTGATCACGGTGTGGGGAGC
>NZ_BCFL01000021.1:0-416834 GCF_002217755.1 Streptomyces hyaluromycini
GTTGCCGGTGAGAGCTGAACACACAATTAAAGAGTGTGCTTGTTCGCTCGAAACCATTAGGGTTTCGGTGGTCATAGCGTGAGGGAAACGCCCGGTTACATTCCGAACCCGGAAGCTAAGCCTTACAGCGCCGATGGTACTGCAGGGGGGACCCTGTGGGAGAGTAGGACACCGCCGAACAATCTTTGGAAGGACCCCTGGTCCCAGCGTTCAGCTGGGACCAGGGGTCCTTTTGTTTTTACAATGCTTGCGGTACCGAAGACAGGAGTCACCATGTCCACCAACTCTCCCGACGACCGACCGGAGCGCGACCAGCGGCAACGGGACAGCGGTGACCGCGGCGAGCGTGGCGGACACCGCGGCGACCGCAACGACCGTGGAGATCGTGGCAGTTACGGCCGGCGCGATGACAACCGTGGCGGTGGTGGCGGCGGTTACGGCCGGCGTGACGACAACCGCGGCGGCGGTGGCGGCGGCTATGGCCGTCGTGACGACCGTCGTGATGACAACCGTGGCGGTGGTGGCGGCGGCGGTTACGGCCGTCGTGATGACAACCGCGGTGGCGGTGGCGGCGGTGGTGGTTACGGTCGTCGTGATGACAGCCGTGGTTCTCGTCCGGGGTTCCAGCGTGACGATCGTGGTGGTGACCGGGGCGGCTACGGGCGCCGCGACGACCGCGACCGCGGCCCCCGTCGCGATGACCGTGGGGATCGTCCGGCTTTCCGTCGTGACGATCGCCGTGATGACCGTCGTGATGACCGTGGTGACCGTCCTGTTTTCCGGCGTGACGACCGCGATGACCGTGGTGGCTTCCGTCGGGACGACCGGCGTGATGACAACCGCGGTGGCGGCGGCGGTGGCGGTGGTTACGGTCGTCGTGATGACAGCCGTGGTTCTCGTCCGGGGTTCCAGCGTGACGATCGTGGTGGTGACCGGGGCGGCTACGGGCGCCGCGACGACCGCGACCGCGGCCCCCGTCGCGATGACCGTGGGGATCGTCCGGCTTTCCGTCGTGACGATCGCCGTGATGACCGTCGTGATGACCGTGGTGACCGTCCTGTTTTCCGGCGTGACGACCGCGATGACCGTGGTGGCTTCCGTCGGGACGACCGGCGTGATGACAACCGCGGTGGCGGCGGCGGTGGCGGTGGTTACGGTCGTCGTGATGACAGCCGTGGTTCTCGTCCGGGGTTCCAGCGTGACGATCGTGGTGGTGACCGGGGCGGCTACGGGCGCCGCGACGACCGCGACCGCGGCCCCCGTCGCGACGACAACCGCGGTGGCGGCGGGTACGGGCGCCGGGACGACAGCCGTGGTGGCGGTTACCGCGGCCGGGACGACCGGCGTGACGACCGCCGGGACGACCGGCGTGATGACCGGCGCGGCGGCGGCCGCTTCCGTGACGAGCGGGAGCGTGACCGGGACCGTGAGCCGATCAAGCGGCTGCCGATCCCGGAGGACGTCACCGGTGACGAGATCGACAAGGACGTGCGGCAGGAGCTGCAGAGCCTGCCCAAGACGCTCGCGGAGGACGTCGCCAAGAACCTGGTGATGGTCGCCCGGCTCATCGACGAGGACCCCGAGGGCGCCTACGGCTACTCCAAGGTGGCCCTGCGGCTGGCGTCCCGTGTCGCAGCCGTCCGTGAGGCGGCCGGGTTCGCCGCGTACGCGAACCAGAAGTACTCCGAGGCACTCGGCGAGTTCCGGGCCGCGCGGCGCATGACCGGCACCGTCGACCTGTGGCCGGTGATGGCCGACTGCGAGCGTGGGCTCGGGCGGCCGGAGAAGGCGCTCGACATGGCCGGCGCCCCCGAGGTGCACAAGCTCGACAAGGCCGGTCAGGTCGAGATGCGGCTCGTCGCCGCCGGGGCCCGGCGTGACATGGGGCAGCTGGACGCGGCGATCGTGACACTGCAGAGCCCCGAGCTCGCCTCGAACTCCGTACAGCCGTGGACCGCGCGGCTGCGGTACGCCTACGCCGACGCCCTGCTCGCCGCCGGGCGTGCCGACGAGGCCCGCGAGTGGTTCGCCAAGGCCGTCGAGGCCGACCGGGACGGCAGCACGGACGCCTCCGACCGGCTGGCCGAGCTGGACGGGGTCGAGTTCGTCGACGCACTGGACGAGGGGGAGTCCGAGGAGACCCCCCAGGAGACCGAGACCGCGGCCGAGACCGCGGCCGAGACCGCGGCCGAGACCGCGGCTGCGGCTGCGGCTGAGACCGAGACCGAGACCGAATCCGGGACCCACGCCGAGTCCGAGTCCGAGTCTGAGGCCGAGCAGGATTGAGGTCAGTGGCCGGGTGACTGAGGCTGAATGACTGGCAGAGGGCAGGCCCCGATCGGGGTCTGCCCTCTCGCTTTCAGACGTCCTCTTTCAGACGTCGAGCGCCCGCAGCACCAGCCCCGACGCCGGCTTCGGGCCGAAGGACGTCGACTTGCGGGGCATCGTCACGCCCTGGCGGGCCAGGTCGCGGACGACCTCCTCGCGGACCGGGTGCATGAGGACGGCCGTACCGCCGTCGCGCTCGGCCTTGGCGACCGTCGCCGCCGTGTCGTGGATGTACGCGATGTGCGCGGGTGAGTCCTCGGGGATGCGCCAGACGTGGTCGAGGAGCGTGGCGTGCAGGACGGTCGCGTCCAGGGTGCGCCAGGCGGCCGGGCGGTCGTCCGGGATCGTACGGGCCAGGAGGTCTGGGTCCGGGCGGTCGATGAGATGGAACGCGCCGTCGCCGGCCAGCAGGAACGCGTTGCCGGCGCAGGCCGCGTCCGCCAGCGCCTCCTGGGCCGCCGGCAGGGGGACGTCGAGCCGTCGTACCCGGAACAGGCCCTTGACGTGCTCCAGGGCCTGCGCCACCGGCAGGCCGTGCAGCAGGCGGTGGATGGCGCGGACGCGCAGCGGGTAGCGGGCGGTGTCGACGAGGAGGACCAGGCCGTAGTCCCAGGGGCTGGGAGAGGGGTGCTCCGCGCGTAGACGCAAGTAGGTGGCCCAGCGGTGGTGGCCGTCGGCGATCAGGGCCTGGCGGTGGGCCAGGTCGGACTGGACGAGGGCCACCTCCGCCGGGTCGGTGATCGACCAGAGGCGGTGGTGGAAACCGTCCTCCGTGGTGGTGGCGAGCAGCGGGGGGCGGCCGGCCACCGCGTCGACGACCTCGGCGGCCGCGCCGTTGCCCCGGTAGGTGAGCAGGAGGGGTTCGAGGTTCGCGGAGGTGGCGCGCATCAGGGCCGCGCGGTCGGCGACGACCGGGGGCATGACCTCCTCGTGCGGCAGCACCACGCCCTCCGACGGCTCCGAGATCCGCAGGGCGCCGATGACACCGCGCTGGAGCAGACCGTTGCCGTCGTGCTGTTCGTAGACGTACAGGCCCGGCTCGGGATCCGTGGCGAGGATGCCCTCGGCCTGCCAGCGGTGCAGGGTGTCGGCCGCCTGTTCGGTACCGGCGCTGGGGGAACCGGCCTGGGGAAGGATGAGGCGGACGATGTTGTGCGGGTCGGCGGACTGGAGGTGGTGTACGCCGTCGGGGCGTACGACGACGTCGTACGGCGGGGAAGTGACGGCGGCGAGGCTCCCGACCCGGTCGGGGTCGTAGCGAAGGCCTCGGAACGGGGTGAGTTCCAGGCCTCGGCGCTCCGTTGCTTCCGAGTGACCTGCAGTGTTCATCCCGGCATCGTACGTGTGTCAGTGGCGTGCGGGATGATCGACGGTGCAAGGCGGGTCAACGAGGAGTGGCGAGGAGCGATGGGGATGAGCCAGGGCGTCAGGACTGGTCCCGAGGGCAGCGGACAGGCCCTGAGCACGGCGTACGACACGGCGCTGCTCGATCTGGACGGGGTGGTGTACGCGGGCGGCAGCGCGATCGCGCACGCCGTGGAGTCGCTGGAGGTCGCCCGCGCGGGCGGGATGCATCTGGCGTACGTCACCAACAACGCGCTGCGGCCGCCGGCCGCGGTGGCCGAGCACCTCACCGAGCTGGGGATCCCGACGGGGGCCGACGACGTCATCACCTCGGCGCAGGCGGTCGCGCGGCTGATCAGCGAGCAGGTGCCGGCGGGGTCGCGGGTGCTGGTCATCGGCGGGGAGGGGCTGCGGGTCGCCCTGCGGGAGCGGGGGCTTGAGCCGGTGGAGTCGGCGGACGACGATCCGGCGGCCGTGGTGCAGGGGTTCGGCGGCCCGGAGCTGCCCTGGGGGCGGTTCGCCGAGGCGTCGTACGCCGTCGCGCGCGGGGTGCCGTGGTTCGCGTCCAACACCGATCTGACGATCCCGAGCGGGCGCGGAATCGCGCCGGGCAACGGCGCGGCGGTGGAGGTGGTGCGGATCGCGACGGGCGCCGAGCCGCAGGTGGCGGGCAAGCCGCTGCCGCCGATGCACCGGGAGACGATCCTGCGGACGGGTGCGAAGCGGCCGTTGGTGGTCGGGGACCGGCTGGACACCGACATCGAGGGCGCGTTCAACGGCGGGGTGGACTCGCTGCTCGTGCTGACCGGCGTCACCGACGGGCGTCAGCTGCTCGCCGCGCCGCCGCAGCACCGGCCGACCTATGTCGACGCCGATCTGCGCGGTCTGCTCACCGGGCAGCCGGAGGCCACGGCGGCCGGCGACGGCTTCCGGTGCGGTGGCTGGACGGCGACGGCCGGTGCCGACCGGCTGGAGCTGGAGGGCGACGGCGAGGCGCTCGACGGGCTGCGGGCGCTGTGCGCGGCGGCCTGGACGGCGGCCGGGGAGGGCTCCTGCGAGCTGGACGGAGGCAAGGCACTGGCGCGGCTGGGGCTCTGAGACCCCATCGAGGCCGGATGCGAGGGTAGGCTAACCTAACCTCGTGTTGGTCGACAGTCCTCCCGAACAGCGCGCGGAGACCGCCCCCGCGCCCCCGAACCGCCGGGCGATACGGGCCCTCGGGCTCCTCGTCTCCCTTGCGATCCTGCTGCTCGTCGCCCTGGCGAGCATCGCGATCGGGGCGAAAGAGCTGCCGTTGGACCAGGTCTGGCACGGCCTGTTCCACGACACGGGGACGTACGGCGACGTCGTCGTCGACGCGCGGCTGTCGCGGACCGTCCTCGGCCTGCTGGCCGGCGCCGCCCTCGGCCTGTCCGGGGCGGTGCTCCAGGCGCTCACCCGCAACCCGCTCGCCGACCCCGGCCTGCTCGGCATCAACGCGGGCGCGTCGGCCGCGGTGGTCACCGCCATCACCTACTTCGGCGTCAGCACCCTGAACGGCTATGTGTGGTTCGCCTTCCTCGGGGCGGCCGCGGTGGGCGCGCTGGTGTGGTTCCTGGGCGGCAGCCGGGGCGCCACCCCCGTGCGGCTCGCCCTGGCCGGTACGGCGATCAGCGCCGCGCTCTACGGCTACCTCCAGGCCGTGATGATCACGGACGACGCGGCGCTCAACAAGTTGCGTTTCTGGACGGTGGGTTCGCTGGCCTCGGCCTCCGACTCGACGATCGCCCAGGTGCTGCCGTTCCTCGCGGCCGGCACCCTGCTCGCGCTCGGCCTCGCCCGGCCGCTGAACGCGGTGGCGATGGGCGACGACACCGCCCGCGCCCTCGGTGCGAACCTGGGCCGCACCCGGGCCCTGGCCATGCTCGCCGCCACCGTGCTGTGCGGCGCGGCCACCGCCGCCTGCGGCCCGATCGCCTTCGTCGGCCTGATGGTCCCGCACGTCGTGCGCTCGTTCACCGGCCCCGACCTGCGCTGGATCCTGCCGTACGCGACGGTCCTGTCGCCCGTGCTGCTGCTCGGCGCCGATGTCGTCGGCCGGATCGTCGCCCGCCCCGCGGAGCTCCAGGTCGGCATCGTCACCGCGATCATCGGCGGGCCGGTCTTCATTCTTCTCGTACGACGGCGTAGGACGGCCCAGCTGTGAGGACCGCTGTGAGGAACACGCGTACTCTGCGCACCCCCGGCGGGCTCTCCGTGCGGGCCGACGTGCGCGTGCTGGCCGTGGTCGGCGCGCTGCTGCTGGCCACGGCCGCCGCGAGTGTCGTGCTGATCGGTACCGGGGACTTCCCGATCTCCTTCGGCGACGTGCTGCGGACCCTGGCCGGGAACGGCACCGCCGGGCAGGACTTCATCGTCAACGAGCTGCGGCTGCCGCGGGTCCTGGTCGGTCTGCTGGTCGGCGCCTCGCTCGGTCTCGGCGGCGCCCTGTTCCAGTCGGTCTCCCGCAACCCGCTGGGCAGCCCGGACGTCCTCGGCCTCTCGCAGGGCGCCACCTCCGGCGCGCTCGTCGTCATCGTGCTGCTGTCCGGGAGCGCCGCCCAGGTCACCGTCGGCGCGCTGATCGGCGGCCTGGTGACCGGCCTCGCCATCTACCTCCTCGCCTGGAAGCAGGGCGTGCACGGCTACCGGCTGGTCCTGGTCGGCATCGGTGTCTCCGCGGTCGTCACCGCGGTCAACGGCTATCTGCTCACCAAGGCCGACCTGGTAGACGCGACGCGTGCGGTGGTCTGGATGACCGGCTCCCTCGACGGCCGTGACTGGAGCCAGGTCTGGCCGCTGCTCGCGCTGTGCGCGGTCCTGGTCCCGCTGGTCCTCGCCAATGCGCGGGGGCTCAGGATGATGGAGATGGGCGACGACGTCTCCAACGCCCTCGGGGTGCGCGTGGAGCGGGTGCGGATGCTGCTGATGGTGGCCGCCGTCCTGCTGACCGCGGCCGCCACCGCCGCCGCGGGCCCGGTCAGCTTCGTGGCCCTCACCGCCCCCCAGCTCGCCCGCCGCCTCACCCGCTCGCCCGGCCCCAACCTGGTGCCCTCCCTCAGCATGGGAGCCGCCCTGCTGGTCACCGCCGACTGGGCCTCGCAGCGCGCCTTCGGTGCCGACCAGCTGCCCGTCGGCGTGGTCACCGGCGTCCTCGGCGGGGTCTATCTGCTGTGGCTCCTCGTCACCGAGCGCCGGGCGGGCCGGATATGACACCGGAACCGGAAGATGGCTCGGACCTGAGCGTGACACCCGAGTCAGACGAGTCAGACGAGTCCGACAGCAAGAGGAGCACAGTGAACCGCCTGTCCGCCGAGAACGTCACCCTCGCCTATGACCAGCGCGTCATCGCCGAGCAGCTGTCGGTGGAGATCCCCGACAACTCCTTCACGGTGATCGTCGGCCCCAACGCCTGCGGCAAGTCGACGCTGCTGCGCGCGCTGTCCCGGATGCTCAGGCCCAGCCAGGGCCGGGTGCTGCTCGACGGCCAGGTCATCCAGTCGATGCCCGCGAAGAAGGTCGCCCGCACCCTCGGCCTGCTCCCGCAGTCGTCGATCGCGCCCGACGGCATCACCGTCGGCGACCTGGTCGGCCGCGGCCGCTACCCGCACCAGGGCATCCTGCGCCAGTGGTCCGCCGAGGACGAACGGGTCGTCCAGGAGTCGATGGCCCGGACCGGCGTCGCCGAACTCGCCGACCGGTACGTCGACGAACTCTCCGGCGGCCAGCGGCAGCGCGTCTGGATCGCCATGGCGCTCGCCCAGCAGACCCCCCTGCTGCTCCTGGACGAGCCGACCACCTACCTGGACATCCAGCATCAGATCGACGTCCTCGACCTGTGTGCCGAACTCCACGAGGAGCAGGGGCGGACGCTGGTCGCCGTGCTGCACGACCTCAACCACGCGGCTCGCTACGCCACCCACCTGATCGCACTCAAGGGCGGCCGGGTCGTCGCCGAGGGCGCCCCGAACGACATCGTCACCGCCGAGCTGGTCGAGGAGGTGTTCGGGCTGCGCTGCCAGATCATCGACGACCCGGAGACGGGGACCCCGCTGGTGGTGCCGGCGGCCCGGAAGGCGAGGGTCACAACAACTTCCTGAGCCGGAACAGGTCCAGTAGGTTCGCCTCCAGCTTCACCCGGCCCGAGCCCCAGGCCCCGGTGAAGTTCAGCTCACCGTCGACCAGGGCCACCAGGTCGTCGCCCGCCATGGCGAGTCTGATCTGCGCCTTCTCCCGCGGCGGCCCGGGGAACGTCTCCTCGACCTCGATCCGGCCGCCGGTGAGCCGGCCGGCGAAGGTGACGTCCAGGTCGGTGATGTGGCAGCTGACCGTGCGGTCCATGGCGGCGGCCGTCCGGACGTCGCCCTCGGCGCCACCCATGTTGTGCGAGAGCTTGTCGAGTGCGGCGCGGCACTCCTCGATCGTGGCCATCGCGATCGACGGTACCCCAGCGGTTCGATGTAGCGTCGGGGCATGACCGACTCCGTGCCCGAGGGCCGGGTGGCGGAGGCCGAGGAAGCGGCCGCCGTCGAACCCGAGTACGACCCCGCCGCGCCCGCCCCGCTGAACGTCCCGCGCACTCCCACCGGCAACGCCGGGGTAGACGCACAGCTCGACCGGCTGGCCGACGCCGACCACCTCGCCACGGACGGGCATCTGGAGGTGTACGAGGATGTACACGGGGGGCTGCGCGACGCGCTGACCGAGCTCGACGCCCGCCCGGGACCTCCGGGACCTCCGGGGCCTCCGGGCCCCCCGGCGCCCGCCCCGCCGTACGGCAACAGGGCGCCAGCACCGTCGTACCACCAGAGCAGGAGCTGAACCCACCGTGGCAGGAGTCGCACGTCGCCGTCTGGACGCGGAGCTGGTCCGCCGGAAGCTCGCGCGCTCGCGCGAGCACGCCAGCCAGCTGATCTCCGCCGGGCGGGTCACCGTCGGCAAGGCCGTCGCGACCAAGCCGGCCACCCAGGTGGAGACCGCCGCCGCCATCGTCGTACAGGCCGACGACAGCGATCCCGAGTACGTGTCGCGCGGCGGCCACAAGCTCGCCGGCGCGCTGGCGGTGTTCGTCCCGGAGGGCCTCCTGGTCGAGGGGCGGCGGGCGCTGGACGCCGGCGCGTCGACCGGCGGCTTTACCGATGTGCTGCTGCGCTCGGGGGCCGCGCACGTCGTCGCCGTCGACGTCGGATACGGCCAACTCGCGTGGTCTCTGCAGAGCGATGAACGCGTCACCGTCAAGGACCGTACGAACGTACGCGAGTTGACGCTTGAAGCGATCGATGGGGAGCCTGTGGATCTTGTCGTGGGTGATCTGTCCTTCATCCCGCTCGGGCTGGTGCTGCCGGCCCTGGCGCGGTGTGTGAAGGCGGACGCCGACCTGGTGATGATGGTCAAGCCGCAGTTCGAGGTGGGCAAGGAGCGACTGGGCAGCGGGGGAGTCGTACGGAGTCCGCAGCTGCGGGCGGAGGCCGTGCGGGGGGTTGCCGAGAAGGCGTGGGAGCTGGGGCTCGGGGTGAAGGGAGTCACCGCCAGTCCGCTGCCCGGGCCGTCCGGCAACGTCGAGTACTTTCTGTGGCTGCGGGCCGGCGCACCCCAGTTGGATCCGGCCGACGTTGACCGTGCAGTGGCGGAGGGGCCGCGTTGACACAGAACCGAGCTCGTACTGTTTTCCTGCTGGCCCACACCGGGCGGCCCGCGGCGATCCGCAGCGCCGAGCTCGTGGTGAAGGGGCTGCTGGCGGCCGGAGTCGGCGTCCGGGTGCTGGAGTACGAGGCACACGACCTGCCCCTGCCCGAAGAGGTCGAACTCGTCGAGGAGGCCTCGCCGCACAGCCTCGACGGCTGCGAGCTGCTCATCGTCCTCGGCGGTGACGGGACGCTGCTGCGCGGCGCCGAGTTCGCCCGCGCCTCCGGGGTGCCGATGCTCGGCGTCAACCTCGGCAGTGTCGGGTTCCTCGCGGAGGCCGAGCGGGACGACCTCGACAAGGTCGTCGACCGGGTGGTGAGCAAGGCGTACGAGGTCGAGGAGCGGATGACCGTCGACGTCGTCGTGCACCGCAACGGGGACATCGTGCACACCGACTGGGCGCTGAACGAGGCGGCCGTGCAGAAGGCGGGCGCCGAGAAGCTGCTGGAAGTGGTGCTGGAGATCGACGGGCGGCCGGTGACGGGGTTCGGGTGTGACGGGATCGTGCTGTCGACGCCGACCGGGTCCACCGCCTATGCCTTCTCCGCCGGTGGGCCGGTGGTGTGGCCGGAGGTGGAGGCGCTGCTGATGGTGCCGATCTCCGCGCACGCGCTGTTCGCGAAGCCGCTGGTGACCTCGCCGGACTCGGTGCTCGCGGTGGAGGTGCTGCCGCACATCCAGCCGGGGGTGCTGTGGTGCGACGGGCGGCGGACGGTGGAGCTGCCGCCGGGGGCGCGGGTCGAGGTGCGGCGGGGTGCGGTGCCGGTGCGGCTGGCCCGACTGCATCATGCGTCGTTCACGGACCGGCTGGTGGCGAAGTTCGCGCTGCCCGTCTCTGGATGGCGGGGGGCGCCGCACTAGCGGTTCGTGGGGGCCGGGTTCGGTGCGTCGGCGGGCGCGGGTGCGTGGGGGCTGGTCGCGCCCGCGCGGCGGTAGCCGCAAGTCGGTACAGCCCCGCGCCCCTTTGGGGCGCACCTCCACTCGCCCGGGTGACAGGGTGCCTCGCGCTTCTCCCGCCCTACCTCGTAAGGTCTTCCCCGTGCTGGAAGAAATGCGGATACGGTCACTCGGGGTCATCGACGACGCTGTCGTCGAGTTGTCGCCGGGGTTCACCGCCGTCACCGGTGAGACCGGTGCGGGCAAGACCATGGTGGTCACCAGCCTGGGGCTGCTGCTCGGCGGGCGGGCCGATCCCGCGCTCGTGCGGATCGGGTCCGAGAAGGCGGTCGTCGAGGGGCGGGTCACCGTGCCCCCCGGAGCCTCGGCGGCCGTACGGGCCGAGGAGGCCGGTGCCGAGCTGGACGACGGGGCGCTGCTGCTCAGCCGTACCGTTTCCGCCGAGGGGCGCTCACGGGCGCACCTGGGCGGGCGGAGCGTGCCCGTGGGGCTGCTCGCCGAGCTCGCCGACGACCTGGTGGCCGTGCACGGGCAGACCGACCAGCAGGGGCTGCTGAAGCTGAGCAGGCAGCGGCAGGCCCTCGACCGGTATGCGGGCGACGGGGTCGCCGTACCGCTGGCCAAGTACGGCGAGGCCTACCGGCGGCTGCGGGCCGTGGCGGCCGAGCTGGAGGAGATCGTCACGCGCGCACGTGAGCGGGCCCAGGAGGCCGACATGCTGCGCTACGGGCTGGACGAGATCGCGGGCGTGGAGCCGAGGGCCGGCGAGGATGCGGAGCTGGCCGAGGAGGCCGAGCGGCTCGGGCACGCCGAGGCGCTGTCGTCGGCCGCGACCGCCGCGCACTCCGCGCTCGCGGGCAACCCCGAGGACCCCGAGGGCATCGACGCGGCCACCCTCGTGGCGGGCGCGCACCGGGCCCTGGAGGCCGTTCGCTCGCACGATCCGGCACTGGCCGCGCTCGCCGACCGGATCGGCGAGGTCGGGATCCTGCTGGGCGATGTGGCCGGCGAGCTGGCCGGCTACGCCGACGACCTGGACGCCGATCCGCTGCGGCTCGCGGCCGTGGAGGAGCGGCGCGCCGCGCTCACCGCGCTCACCCGCAAGTACGGCTCGGACATCGACGCGGTGCTGGCGTGGGCGGAACAGGGCGCCGCGCGGCTCACCGAACTCGACGGCGACGACGAGCGGATCGACGAACTGACCGCCGAGCGGGATGCCCTCCGTGCGGAACTGGGCGGACTCGCACAGGCGCTGACCGACGCGCGTACCGACGCCGCCGAACGTTTCGCAGCCGCCGTCACCGCGGAGCTGGGCTCCCTGGCGATGCCGCACGCGCGCGTGTCCTTCGCCATCCGGCAGGCCGAGGACCCGGAGGGCGTGGAGGTCGACGGACGGGCGGTGGCCTACGGCCCGTCGGGCGCCGACGAGGTCGAGCTGCTCCTCGCCCCGCACCCCGGCGCTCCGCCCCGCCCCATCGCCAAGGGCGCGTCCGGCGGTGAGCTGTCGCGCGTGATGCTCGCGGTGGAGGTCGTCTTCGCGGACACCGACCCGGTCCCGACGTACCTCTTCGACGAGGTCGACGCGGGCGTGGGCGGCAAGGCGGCGGTGGAGATCGGGCGGCGCCTGGCCAAGCTCGCCAAGTCCGCGCAGGTGGTCGTCGTCACCCACCTGCCCCAGGTCGCCGCCTTCGCCGACCGGCAGTTGCTGGTCGAGAAGACCAACGACGGCACGGTCACCCGGTCCGGCGTGAAGGTCCTGGAGGGCGAGGAGCGGGTCCGGGAGCTGTCCCGCATGCTGGCCGGCCAGGAGGACTCGGAGACGGCACGGGCGCACGCGGAGGAACTGCTGGCGACGGCACGGGCGGACCGCTGACGGCCCGCTGACGGATCGCCGGGCCGGAGCGCCCGGCCGGAGCGGCGGGGCGGCGGGGCGTCGTCCGTCCCGCCGCTTCCGCTGCCATTCCTTCTGCCGGTCAAAGGCTGCCGGCGGTCAAAGGCTGCCGGCGGTCAAAGCCCGTAGGTTCGAGCCCGTAGGTTCGAGCCCGTCGGTTCGAGGTCGTCGGTTCGAGGTCGTCGGGCTGAGGCCGTCCGTTCGAGGCCGTCGGCCGGGGGCTGTTGGTTTCGAGGCTGTCGGTCCGGGGTGCCAGCCACCCCCTCGGCGATGTCCCGGCACGGGAGCGCATCGTGGCTGGTGGCGCCCACGGCGTTCCTCCTCGGCGGCGTTTTCTTCACCCTCCCGGGTGACACGCTCCGGCGCATTGCCCCGGCCCGCCTCGGTATGTGCCTTCTCGGAGTGCCCGGAACACCCCTGTGTGCTGGCATCCTTGAGGAGGACGCGGCGCCCGGGGGAGGCGCGCGGTGACCCCCTCGGCCCCGATACCTTCTGTACGTTCCCTCGTGACCGCCCCACGCCGAACCAGGAGTCCCGGCCGCGTGAGCCCCGTGAGCAGCAACGCACCGCACGGTCAGTCGCCGCTGCGCACCGTGCAGGTGCTGGGCGGCGGCAACGCCGCCAGCAGCGCGCACGTGCGGTCGCTGACCGCCGGCCTGGTCGAGCGGGGCGTGCGGGTCACGGTGTGCGCCCCCGTCGAGGCGGATCGCGCCTACGGCTTCTCGGACGTCGGCGCCGACCACGTGCACGTGCCGCGCAGCAGCGACCCGGGCTCGGTCGCGGCCCTCCGCGCCGCCTGCACGGACGCGGACCTGGTGCACGCCCACGGCCTGCACGCCTCCTTCCGCGCGGTGCTGGCGCTGAGCGGCCGCAGCACCCCGCTGATCGTCACCTGGCACAACCGGGCGCACGCCGAGGGCGCCCGGGCGCATCTGCTGCGGATGCTGGAGCGGCGGGTGGTGCGGACGGCCGCCGTGGTGCTCGGAACCACCTCCGACCTGGTGGACCGGGCCCGCCGTACCGGCGCCCGGGACGCCCGGCTCGCCGCCGTGGCGCTGCCCGGCCCGCGGCGGTCCGTTGACCAGGACGAGGCGGAGCGGCTGCGGCCCAAGGTCCGCGCCGAACTCGGCGCCATGGGGCGGCCGTTGCTCATCGCCGTCGGCTCCCTCGACCGGCATCGCGGCTATGACCTGCTGCTGGACGCGGCGCGCGCCTGGTGCCGGCTCGACCCGGTGCCGCTCCTCGTCATCGCCGGCGAGGGGCCGCTGCGTGCGGCGTTGCAGCGGCGGATCGAGGACGAGGAGCTGCCCGTGCGGCTGATCGGGCGCCGTGACGACGTCGCCGAGCTGCTCGCCGCCGCCGATCTGGCGCTGCTGTCCAGTAGTTGGGAGTCCCGCTCGGTCCTCGCCCAGGAGGCCCTGCACGCGCGGGTGCCGCTCGTCGCGACCGCCGTCGGCGGCGTCCCCGACCTGGTCGGGGACGCGGCAGAGCTGGTCGCGTACGGCGACGCACGGGCCCTCGCCGACACCGTCGTACGCCTCCTCGACGACCCAGGGCGCTGCGCGGAGCTGCGTGAGCGGGGTGCCCGGCAGGCGGCGAGCTGGCCCACGGAGGACGAGACCGTGGCCCAAGTGCTCAGCGTGTACGACGAGTTGACCCAGCCCCGGCCGCTGCCCTGAGGCCGTCGGGCCGTGAGGTCGTGCGGCCCTAGGGGACGTGTCGGCGTGCCCGCAGGGCCAGGCTCAACGCCAGGACCGCCTGCGGGTCGTCCAGGTCCGTGCCCAGCAACTCCCCGATGCGGGCGAGGCGGTTGTAGAGGGTCTGCCGGTTGAGGTGGAGTTCGCGGGCCGTCTCCGCCTTGCGGCCCGCGTGCGCCAGGTAGGTCTCCAGGGTGGGCAGCAGCGGCGGCTTGGAGCGGTGGTCGTGGTCGCGGAGCGGGCCGATCGCGCGGTCGACGAAGGCCGCCAGGTCGGGGTGGTCGCGCAGCCGCCACAGGAGGAGGTCGATGTCGAGGCGGCGGGCGTCGTACCAGGGCCGGTCGGAGAGGCCCTGGGCCGCCGTCGCCGTCTCGGCCGCGTGCCGCAGGCCCGCCGACGCGGCCGCCCAGCCGCCGGCCACGCCGACCACCACGACCGGGGGAGCGGCCCCGGGGCGCTGCATCCCGGCGCGCTCCACCCCCGCCCTGAGCACCGCCGCGACCCGGTCCGCGACCGTCGTCCGCTCCGCCTCCGAGCGCAGGCCGAGGAGCAGCGGCACGCGGCCCTCGACCGGTCGTACGCCCAGCAGGACGGGCACGCCCACGGCCGCCAGCTCCTCACCCACCGCGCGCGCCAGCAACGCCCAGCCCCCGCCCGGGGACAGCGAGTCGCCGACCCGCATGACCACCGGCAGCAGCGGGCTGCCGCCCGGCTTGAAGCCGAGGACACGGGCCTGCGCCGGGGCGTCCTCCGCGGTGATCCGGCCCTCGGCGAGGTCGGTCAGGAAGTCGCCGCGCCCGCGCGCCGCCAGCTCCTCCTCCTGGCGGGCCTGCATCAGCACGACGGCCAGGATGCCCGCGGCCCGCTCGGCGGCGATGCGGTGGACGGGGGCGAGGGGGCCGCGCACCGGGAGCAGGACCAGACGGGCGCGCACCGATCCGGTCCCCGGACCGCCGCCCGGCACGTCCACCAGGACCACCCCGGTCGGCGGCGGCGCGTCCTTGTGCTGGCCGCGCAGCCCCTCCCACACCTGGAGCGGGTCGGCTCCCTCGGGCCCCGACCCGGCGGCGTACAGCAGCTGGCCGTCGGTGGTCTCCAGGAAGACCGGGTTGCCGCTGAAGTCGGCCAGGATGGCGAGCACCTGGGGGACCCCGCCACCGCCCAGCAGGGCCTCGGTGCAGCGGCGGTGCACCTCCTCGGCGCGCTGGAGAAGGGCGTAGTGGTGGTTGACGATCTCGGTGTGGATCTCCTCCGTCACCGTCACGAACGGCACCTCGCGGTGCAGCACGACCAAAGGCAGCCCGGTCGCCTTGGCGGTGTCGACGAGGGTCGCGGGCAGCCGGGAGAACCGCGCGCCCAGCTCCACCACCAGGGCGGCGATGCCACGCTCGGCGAGGGTGCGGACGAACGCCCGCTGCTCGGTCGGCCGGGTGCCGAGGCCGTAGCCGGTGGTGAGCAGCAGTTCGCCGCCCTTCAGCAGCGAGGCGATGTTCGGCACCTCGCCCGCGTGCACCCAGCGCACGGTACGGCCCAGCCGGTCGGCGCCCGCCAGGATCTCCGGGAGCCCGCTGCGCAGCGCGGGCAGCTCCAGCGCCCGCTGCACGGTGATCCCGGCGCCCTGGGTGTCGAATCCGCTGTCCGTACCGCTGTCCATGGAGCGGACGCTACCTGGGCGAACGCCTTCACGGCACTTTCCGTCAGAGCGGTTCGATGTTGTGGTTGAAACGGAAAACGTTGTCGGGGTCCCAGTGCCGCTTCACCTTGCCGAGCCGCAGCGCGTTTCCCGCGCCCAGACCGGCCCGCACCCGCTCCGGACCCTCGTCACCGATGAGGTTCAGGCAGACCGCGCCGGTGGACCAGGGCCGGACCCCGGCACGGACGTCCCGCACCCAGGCGATCGCCCGTTCGTCGTCGGCCGGGTCCGCCCAGTGCCCGAGGGGGTGCACCGCCCAGGCCGCGTTCCGGTACGGCACGGGGTACTCCGCAGGCCCCGAGGCGATCGCGCCGCCCAGCGGGAGCAGCAATTGCTGCGAGCCGCTCGGCACCGGCATGCGCTCCGCACAGCCGCACCAGGCGTCCACCGCCTCGTCGGGCAGAGCGGTCAGACACTCCGCCGACCAGTGGTTCCGCAGCCCGGACGGAAGGTCGAGCAGGCACTGCACCTCGCGGTACGGCAGCGGTCCGGCGATCTCCGCCTCGTGCGGCAGCGCGAGCAGCGGTCCGGCGACCTTGCGCAGCCCTTCCGCGCCGCCCGCGTAGGTCACGAGGGCGGCACACACCGGCGACACCGGCTCGCCGTCGGCGAGGTACACCACCGCGCCGCCCGCCTCGTCGGGACCGGTGCGGATGACCTCGCGGAAGGCGCGGACGACGTCCGGGCCGGACGACGGCGGGTACCGCAGCAGCGCGACGGAGAAAGCCGGCAGCTCGTGCAGGGCGAGGGTGAGCGCGGTGGCGACGCCGAAGTTCCCGCCGCCGCCGTGCAGGGCCCAGAACAGCTCCGGGTTCTCGTCCGCGTTGGCGTGGACGCGCTCACCGTCGGCGGTGACCAGCTCGACACCGATCAGGTTGTCGACGGCCGGCCCGAAGACCCGGTCCAGCCATCCCGACCCGCCGCCGAGCACGAACCCACCGACCCCGATGCCGGGGGCCCGCCCACCGGTGCAGGCGAGACCGTGGAGCCGGGTCGCCCGGTCCAGACGGCCCATGGTGGCCCCGCCCTGCACACGTACGGCTTCCGCCGCCGGGTCGACGGTCACCCCGTCCATCCGGCGCAGATCCACCACCAGCGCGGCGTCGGCGGCCGCCGAGCCCGCGACGGAGTGGCCGCCGCCGCGCACCGCGATGTGCAGGTCCAGATCCCGCCCGAACCGCACCGCCCGGACCACGTCGGCGTCGTCCGCGCACTGGGCGATCACGGCCGGCCGCCGGTCGACCATGCCATTGAAGACGACCCGCGCCGCGTCGTACCCCGGGTCCCCAGGGGCGAACACATCGCCGGTGAGGTCATCACGGAGCGCGGCGAGGGCCGTGCGCGCCTTAGAGAAGGCAGCCATGATGACCAGCCTAAGCAGCAGCGCGCCCCAGAGGGGCGCGGGGCCCTGTCTGATTTGCGGCTACCGCCGCGTGGGCGCGACCAGCCCCCACGCACCGGCACCCGAGCGACGGCCGCTACCCCCCGTACGCCCCCGAAGCCGTAAGCCGAAGCGCCGTATCGATCAACGGCACATGACTGAACGCCTGCGGAAAGTTCCCCACCTGCCGCTTCAGCCGCGGATCCCACTCCTCCGCGAGCAGCCCGAGGTCGTTCCGCAGCGCGAGAAGCTTCTCGAACAGCTTGCGGGCCTCGTCGACGCGCCCGATCATCGCGAGGTCGTCGGCCATCCAGAACGAGCAGGCCAGGAAGGCCCCCTCGTCGCCCGGGAGGCCGTCCACACCCTCCTCGCCGCCCGAGGTCGGGTAGCGCAGGATGAAGCCGTCCGGCGTGGACAGCTCCCGCTGGATCGCCTCGATGGTGCCGATGACCCGCTTGTCGTCCGGGGGCAGGAAGCCCATCTGGGGGATGAGCAGCAGCGAGGCGTCCAGCTCCTGGGAGCCGTACGACTGGGTGAAGGTGTTGCGCTCCTTGTCGTAGCCCCGCTCGCAGACGTCCCGGTGGATGTCGTCGCGCAGCTCCTTCCAGCGCTCCAGCGGGCCGTCCGCGTCCCCGGACTCGATGAGCTTGATGGTGCGGTCGACAGCGACCCAGGCCATCACCTTGGAGTGCACGAAGTGCCGGCGCGGCCCGCGCACCTCCCAGATGCCCTCGTCAGGCTCGTCCCAGTGGTCCTCCAGGTAGCGGATCAGCTTGAGCTGGAGGAGGGACGCGTAGTCGTTGCGGGCGAGGCCGGTCATGTGGGCCAGGTGCAGGGCCTCGGTGACCTCGCCGTAGACGTCCAGCTGGAGCTGGTGGGCGGCGCCGTTGCCGACCCGGACCGGCGCCGAGTTCTCGTAGCCGGGCAGCCAGTCCAGCTCGGCCTCGCCCAGCTCGCGCTCGCCCGCGATGCCGTACATGATCTGCAGGTTCTCGGGGTCGCCGGCGACCGCGCGCAGCAGCCACTCGCGCCAGGCGCGGGCCTCCTCGCGGTAGCCGGTGCGCAGCAGCGAGGACAGGGTGATGGCCGCGTCGCGGAGCCAGGTGTAGCGGTAGTCCCAGTTGCGGACGCCGCCGATGTCCTCCGGGAGGGAGGTCGTCGGCGCGGCGACGATGCCGCCCGTGGGGGCGTACGTCAGGGCCTTCAGGGTGATCAGCGAGCGGACCACGGCCTCGCGGTACGGGCCGTGGTACGTGCAGTGCTCGACCCACTCCCGCCAGAAGTCCTCGGTCGCCTGCAGCGACTGCTCCGGTTCCGGCAGCGCGGGCGGCTGCTTGTGCGAGGGCTCCCAGGAGATCGTGAACGCGATCCGGTCGCCGGGGGCGACGGTGAAGTCCGCGTACGTGGTCAGCGACTTGCCGTAGGTCTCCGCCGAGGTGTCGAACCACACCGAGTCGGGGCCCGCGACGGCGACCGTACGGCCGTCGTGCTTGTGCACCCAGGGGACCACCCGGCCGTAGGAGAACCGCATCCGCAGCACCGAGCGCATCGGCACCCGGCCGGTGACGCCCTCGACGATGCGGATCAGCTGGGGCG
The DNA here is from genome assembly GCF_002217755.1 of Streptomyces hyaluromycini. Taxonomy (GTDB): domain Bacteria; phylum Actinomycetota; class Actinomycetes; order Streptomycetales; family Streptomycetaceae; genus Streptomyces; species Streptomyces hyaluromycini. The sequence continues at coordinate 18,531 of NZ_BCFL01000021.1, forward strand.
CGCCGTCACGCGGGGGCATGAAGTCGATCACCCGGACCGTGCCGCGCGGGGTGTCCCACTCCGACTCCAGGATCAGCGAGTCGCCCCGGTAGGTGCGGCGCGCCGCGGTCGGGGGCTGCGAGTCGGCCGCGTGCGCCGGGCCGAGCCGCCAGAAGCCGTGTTCCTCGGTGCCGAGCAGACCGGCGAAGATGGCATGCGAGTCGAAGCGGGGCAGGCACAGCCAGTCCACTGTGCCGTCCCGGCAGACCAGGGCAGCGGTCTGCATGTCTCCGATGAGTGCGTAATCTTCGATGCGCCCGGCCACGTGCAACTCCAGTCGAACGGCCACGTCACCCCCAGGCAAAAGGGGGCTGTCGCTAGTGCGGTCAAGGGGGGTTGTTGTTGTGCGTCGTTAAGCGGTGAAGCAAAGCAGCCCGCCGCGCCCTGAGGCAAAACGACAGTCATAGCTCAACGAACTGCCAAGCTCTCGTTGTTCCGGGAGTGACGGGCGGGGGTGTGCCGTGTTTTCCGGACGGGCTCGGCAGCGAGTGTCCGAGCAGGATACGACGCACGTAGATGATCTGCGTGCCGCTCCGGGCAACCCGTGTGGGCCGAACGGGTGAGCCCTGGGTGAAAAGCGGGTAAGGCAGGCCACACGTCTGTGCCGACGTGTGTACGGAGCGTGGCCGGAAGCCATCTCTCCGCGGCGCTGATACCCTGGTAGCCCGTGGACCGGTGGGCACGAAACCCCCGAACCGCAGCGACGGCACCACCCCGGAAACTCCAGGACGGCAGCCGTACCGCACGACAGACCGCGACCACGGGAGCCCCCTCTTGGCCATGCCGACGCCCGCTTTTCGATCGAGCACAGCTACGACGACCAAGCACATCTTCGTCACCGGGGGTGTCGCCTCCTCGCTCGGCAAGGGTCTGACGGCCTCCAGCCTGGGCATGCTGCTCAAGGCCCGGGGCCTGCGCGTCGTGATGCAGAAGCTCGACCCGTACCTGAACGTCGACCCGGGCACGATGAACCCCTTCCAGCACGGTGAGGTGTTCGTCACCAACGACGGCGCCGAGACCGACCTGGACATCGGCCACTACGAGCGTTTCCTCGACCGCGACCTGGACGGCTCCGCCAACGTCACCACAGGTCAGGTCTATTCGACGGTGATCGCCAAGGAGCGGCGTGGCGAGTACCTGGGCGACACGGTCCAGGTCATCCCGCACATCACCAACGAGATCAAGCACCGCATCCGCCGCATGGCCACCGACGAGGTCGACGTCGTCATCACCGAGGTCGGCGGCACGGTCGGCGACATCGAGTCGCTGCCGTTCCTGGAGACCGTCCGCCAGGTCCGCCACGAGGTCGGCCGGGACAACGTGTTCGTGGTGCACATCTCGCTCCTGCCGTACATCGGCCCGTCCGGCGAGCTGAAGACCAAGCCCACCCAGCACTCCGTGGCCGCCCTGCGGAACATCGGTATCCAGCCGGACGCGATCGTGCTGCGCTGCGACCGCGAGGTCCCCACCGCCATCAAGCGCAAGATCTCGCTGATGTGCGATGTCGACGAGGCCGCCGTGGTGGCCTGCCCCGACGCCCGCTCGATCTACGACATCCCGAAGACCGTGCACGGCGAGGGCCTGGACGCCTACGTCGTCCGCAAGCTGGACCTGCCGTTCCGCGACGTGGACTGGCGGACCTGGGACGACCTGCTGGACCGCGTCCACAACCCCGACCACGAGATCACCCTCGCGCTGGTCGGCAAGTACATCGACCTGCCCGACGCCTACCTCTCGGTCACCGAGGCGCTGCGCGCCGGCGGCTTCGCCAACAAGGCCCGCGTGAAGATCAAGTGGGTGACGTCGGACGACTGCAAGACCCCGGCCGGCGCGGCGGCCCAGCTCTCCGACGTCGACGGCATCTGCATCCCGGGCGGCTTCGGCGACCGCGGTGTGCTCGGCAAGGTCGGCGCCATCCGTTACGCCCGTGAGAACCGGATCCCGCTGCTCGGCCTCTGCCTCGGCCTGCAGTGCATCGTGATCGAGGCCGCGCGCAACCTGGCCGACATCCCGGACGCCAACTCCACCGAGTTCGACTCCGCCACCGGCCACCCGGTCATCTCCACCATGGCCGAGCAGCTCGACATCGTCGCCGGCGAGGGCGACATGGGCGGCACCATGCGCCTGGGCATGTACCCGGCCAAGCTGGCCGAGGGCTCCATCGTGCGCGAGGTCTACGACGGCAAGGAGTACGTCGAGGAGCGGCACCGCCACCGCTACGAGGTGAACAACGCCTACCGCGCGGAGCTGGAGAAGAAGGCCGGCATCCAGTTCTCCGGCACCTCCCCGGACGGCAAGCTGGTCGAGTACGTCGAGTACCCGCGCGACGTCCACCCCTACCTGGTCGCCACCCAGGCCCACCCGGAGCTGCGCTCCCGCCCTACCCGCCCGCATCCGCTCTTCGCGGGCCTGGTGAAGGCGGCGGTCGCGCGTCAGCAGGGCGCCGTCGAGCAGGAGGATTCGAAGTAACACACCGGTTGTACGGTGGCCGGGGTGCATACCTTCAAAGGTGCGCACCCCGGTTTTTTTCCGCGTACGTCTGGAAGGGTTCGGCATGACGATCAAGGACACCCCCGAGGAGTGGGAGATCCGGGCGACGCAGACCCCCTTCGTGGGCAACAAGACCTCGGTCCGCACGGACGAGGTGGTCATGCCCGACGGCTCGGTGGTCCGCCGCGACTACCAGGTGCACCCCGGCTCGGTCGCCATCCTCGCCCTCGACGAGGAGGACCGCGTGCTGCTCATCCGCCAGTACCGGCACCCGGTCCGGCAGAAGCTCTGGGAGATCCCGGCCGGTCTGCTCGACATCCCCGGCGAGAACCCGCTGCACGCCGCCCAGCGCGAGCTGTACGAGGAGGCGCACGTCAAGGCCGAGGACTGGCGGGTGCTGACCGACCTGTACACCACCCCCGGCGGCTGCGACGAGGCCGCACGGATCTTCCTCGCCCGCGATCTCTCCGAGGCCGAGGGGGAGCGTTTCGAGACGGAGCACGAGGAGATCGACCTGGAGTACGCGCGCGTGCCGGTCGACGAGCTGGTGCGCCTGGTGCTCGCCGGTGATGTGCACAACAACTGTCTCGTGACGGGCGTCCTCTCCCTGGTCGCCGCCCGCACCGGCGACGGCCTCGACGCGCTGCGCCCGGCCGACGCGCCCTGGCCGGCCCGCCCCTTCGAGTCCTGAGCCCCGCCCCCGGGGGCCTGTGTCCGCCCTTCGAGCGCGCCGGTGTGACCATCGCCTGATCCGATCGGGCGATAGGCCCGCCGCGCGCTGCCCGGAACGTCCGAGCACGTGAACTAGGCTCGACGCGATTGAGCCGAAACGCCCGAACCGGAGCCCCGGCGGGCCTGCGTGTGCGGTGGGACGGGAGTGTGGCCCGTGACGGATCAGGCGGTGGACACAGGCGGCGCAAGGCGGTCGGCGCCCGCGGCCACGGACGACCGGTTCCTGGGCCGTACAAGGGAGTTGAAGGAACTGCGCGCCGACATCGAGCGCGCGGGCCTGGACACCATCGCCGGCCGCAAGGCCCCCCGCGCCCGGGTGCTGCTGATCGCGGGCAGACCCGGCTCCGGCCGCACCGCCCTCGCCGAGGAACTCGTCCGGCAGGTCGCCCCCGGCTACCCCGACGGAGTGCTGCGCGCCCGCCTCGCCGAGCCCGACGGCACCCCGGTCCCCGTCGAGCGCACCGCCCGCGACCTCCTCACCGCGCTGCGGCTGCCCACCCCGGCCGGCGCCGCCGCGGACGACCTCACCCACGCCCTGCGCACCGCCCTCGCCAAGCGCCGGATGCTGCTCCTGCTCGACGACGCGCCCGGCGCCGAAGAGGTCGACGTGCTGCTCCCGGACACCCCGGACTGCCTGGCCGTCGCCGTCTCCGGCGGCCCGCTCACCGGGATCTCGGACGTCCGCCCGTGCACCCTGGGCGGCCTGGACACCAAGTCGGCCGTCGAACTGCTCACCCGGTACACCGGCTCCGTCCGCATCACCGTCGATCCCCGTTCCGCCGAGTCGCTGGTCGAGGTCTGCCAGGCGCAGCCCGCCGCGCTCGCCCTGGCCGGCGGCTGGCTCGCCGCCCGCCCCCAGGCGGCCGTCTCCGACCTCGCCAAACGCCTGCACGCGGAGGCGGACGACGGCACCGCGCTGGTCCGCGTCTTCCGGTTCGTGCACGACCAGCTGCCGGGCCAGTCCGCGCGGATACTGCGCCTCCTCAGCCTGGCCCCGGCCGGCCTGGTCGACCCGCACACCGCCTCCTCCCTGGCCGGCTGCTCGGTCGACACCGCCCGCACCACCCTGGACGAGCTGGTCCGTCTCGGCCTGCTGCACACCGTGCCCTCCCCGCTGCCCCAGTACGAGGTCCCCGGCTGTCTGCACCCGCTGCTCCGGGCGCTGGCCGAGAGCCAGGAGCGGGCCGGGGAGCTCCAGCTGGCCCGCGCCCGGATGCTGGAGCGCACGGTACGGCTGCTGCAGTCCTGCCGGGCGATCACCGAGACCGACAACCCGCAGGCCCGCGAGAAGCTCCAGGCCCTGCCCCGGGAGCTGCGCTTCCCCACCCCCCGGGCCGCCGCCGACTGGCTGCGCATCCGGCGCCCGGCGCTGCTGGCCGCCGCCCGCGCGGCGGTCGCCGACGGCGAGCTCGACACACTGGCCCGCCGCCTGATGGCGCAGCTGGTCAAGGCCATGGTGGCGCACCTCGGCACCCAGGCCGCGGCCTCCGACCTGTACGGCGTCCACCGGCTCGTCCTCGATGTCGCCGAGCGCCGCGACCTGCCCCGGGAGCAGGCCGCCGCACTGCTGAACCTCGGCGACCTGGACGCGCAGACCGGGCGTACGGCGGACGCTTTGGTGCGCTATCGGTCTGCGTTGGATGCCGGACGCCGTGCAAATGACCCGTACGCGACCGGTCGCGCAATGGAATCCGTAGGTGGCGCGTATCAGGAGCTGGGGGACTACGACCGGGCCGCCGACTGGTTCGGCCGCGCCCTCGCCGAGCGCCTGGCCCGCGACGAGCGTGCCGAGGCGGCCCGGCTCTACGGCCGCATCGCCGGCGCGCACACCTACGCGGGCCGGTACGGGGAGGCGCTGCGGGCGTGGCGGGCAGCCGTTTCCGGCCACCGCAAGAACGGTGATGTGCCCGCGCAGGCAAGGGCGTTGAGCGAGCTGGCCCGGGTCCAGGAGTACGCCGGCCGGCCCGAGGAGTCGCTGCACACCTGCCAGGAGGCGGTGGAGTGGGCGCGCCGTGCCGAGGACACCCGGCTCCAGGCGGCGCTCCAGCTGCGACTCGCCGACACGCTGGAACGCCTCGGTGACTCCACCGCCGCGAGCCTGCACCGCTCGGCCGCCGAGCGCATGCTGGGTGAGGAGTCCCTGGGCCCCTCGGACCCCTCGGGCCCGGACTCCGACCCGGAACACGGCGCTAACGCCTACGAAATCCGTAGTGCTTCCGGCCGAGATTGATGCAATGAAAGGCTAGACAGTCGGAACGCCTTCATTAAACTGGCTCTGCCGCCGGTTCTTCCGCGGTGTCTCCTGGTATGCCGTCGCATGCCGGGTATGCGTGTCTATGCCCCCACACCCTCTGAGCCAAGGACCGTGATCGACGTGAAGGTCGGCATCCCCCGCGAGGTCAAGAACAACGAGTTCCGGGTGGCCATCACCCCGGCCGGCGTGCACGAGCTGGTGCGTAACGGCCATCAGGTCGTCATCGAGCGCGGCGCCGGTGTCGGCTCGTCGATCCCGGACGACGAGTACATCGCCGCCGGGGCCGCGATCCTGGACACCGCCGACGAGGTGTGGGCCACCGCCGACCTGCTGCTGAAGGTCAAGGAGCCGATCGCGGAGGAGTACCAGCGCCTCCGCAAGGACCAGACCCTCTTCACCTACCTGCACCTGGCCGCCTCCAAGGAGTGCACCGACGCCCTCCTGGAGTCCGGCACCACGGCGATCGCCTACGAGACCGTCGAGCTGCCCAGCCGCGCGCTGCCGCTGCTCGCGCCCATGTCCGAGGTGGCCGGCCGGCTCGCCCCGCAGGTCGGCGCCTACCACCTGATGCGCGCCGCCGGCGGCCGCGGTGTCCTGCCCGGCGGTGTCCCGGGTGTGCTGCCCGCCAAGGCCGTCGTCATCGGCGGCGGTGTCTCCGGCTGGAACGCCGTGCAGATCGCCATCGGCATGGGCTTCGACGTGACCCTGCTCGACCGTGACATCAACAAGCTGCGTGAGGCCGACCGGATCTTCGGCACCAAGGTCAAGGCCGTCATGTCCAACTCCTTCGAGCTGGAGAAGGCCTGCCTGGAGGCCGACCTGGTGGTCGGCGCGGTGCTCATCCCGGGCGCCAAGGCTCCGAAGCTCGTCACCAACGAGCTGGTCTCCCGGATGAAGCCGGGAAGTGTCCTTGTCGACATCGCGATCGACCAGGGCGGCTGCTTCGAGGACTCCCGCCCCACCACGCACGCCGAGCCGACCTTCAAGGTCCACGAGTCGGTCTTCTACTGCGTCGCCAACATGCCCGGCGCGGTGCCCAACACCTCGACCTACGCGCTCACCAACGCCACGCTGCCGTACATCGTGTCGCTCGCGAACAACGGCTGGGCGGAGGCGCTGCGCCGTGACGCCGCGCTCGCCAAGGGCCTCAACACCCATGACGGCAAGGTCGTTTACAAGGAGGTCGCCGAGGCGCACGGCCTGGAGCACGTGGACCTCGACACGCTGATCGGCTGAGCGGGACCCGGCGGGCAAGTCACCTTTTCGTAAAGGCGATACGTCAACAAGCCGCGTCAATGGCGCACATCCGGCCGGACCTTGCCCGACAAGGTCCGGCCGGATGTGTGTATGGTCACTTTGCGACTTGCGGTCAACTCGCCTCGAACGTAACCCTTCGACCGATTCGCACACCGGTGAAACCTGCTGTGCGACGGCCGTACGCCCTTGACAGCGGGATGTTTCATTGCCGACACATCCTGCCGGGTCCGGCGGATTGTGTTGCTGCGAACGCCCGACACGCCATAGAGTCGCCGACTGTCGGCATGGTGCCACGCTGACCTGTCTAGAAGTTTCCTGGTCACCAAGGAGGTAAGACGACTTGTGAATGAGTCGACATTTTCTCCCGGGGGTGGTCAACCAGGAATGCCGGTGAGGGACCAGGGTCCCGCGGGGTTCGAGGCTGTCGGCTCCGTCGCGGTGCGCACCTTCGCAGCCCATCAGAGTTCGCTGACCACGCGGACAGCACACCAGAGCATGGATGGCCATCACGTGAACGCCATGGCCGGCGACGGAAGTGGCGCGCCCCACAGCCAGTTCGCCGACTACGACGAACTGCCCGACGGGCACTTCTACGACCCCGACGCCGAGTACGAGCCCGATCCGGAGTACGCGGCCACGCTCGCGCCCGACGCGGCCCGCCAGCGCCGCGAGCGCGTCGGTCCGACCGGACGCCCGCTGCCGTACTTCCCGATCCCGGGCCCGGTGACCAGTCACGGCCCCGCGACGATCATCGCGATGTGCAACCAGAAGGGCGGCGTCGGCAAGACCACGTCGACCATCAACCTGGGTGCCGCGCTCGCGGAGTACGGCCGGCGGGTACTGCTCGTGGACTTCGACCCGCAGGGCGCGCTGTCGGTCGGTCTCGGCGTCAACCCGATGGAGCTCGACCTCACCGTCTACAACCTGCTCATGGAGCGGGGCATGGCGGCCGACGAGGTGCTCCTGAAGACGGCGGTCCCCAACATGGACCTGCTGCCCTCCAACATCGACCTGTCGGCCGCCGAGGTCCAGCTGGTCTCCGAGGTCGCCCGTGAGTCCACGCTGCAGCGCGCCCTGAAGCCGCTGCTGCCCGACTACGACTACATCGTGATCGACTGCCAGCCCTCGCTCGGCCTGCTCACGGTCAACGCGCTGACGGCCGCTCACAAGGTGATCGTGCCGCTGGAGTGCGAGTTCTTCGCGCTGCGCGGTGTGGCGCTGCTGACCGAGACCATCGAGAAGGTCCAGGAGCGGCTCAACCCGGAGCTGGAGCTCGACGGCATCCTCGCCACGATGTACGACTCGCGCACGGTCCACAGCCGTGAGGTCCTGGCCCGGGTCGTCGAGGCCTTCGACGACCACGTCTACCACACGGTCATCGGCCGCACGGTCCGCTTCCCGGAGACCACGGTCGCCGGTGAGCCGATCACCACGTACGCCTCCAACTCCGTCGGTGCCGCCGCCTATCGCCAGCTCGCCAGGGAGGTGCTCGCCCGGTGTCACGCCGAGTGAGTCTGCCCGGGGCCGACGAACTGTTCCGTACGACCGGGGGGATGGCGCTGCAGCCGTCCACGCCCAGGCGCCCGGTCAACGGCGAGGCCCGGGTGCCGGCTCCCGCGGGGGAGAGCGACGAGACGGCGGCCTCGGCCGCCGAGGACGTGCCCCAGTCGGTGCCCGTGCGGGGCGGCGACGGCGAGGGCGCGGAGCACGTGGCGGCGGAGGCCGAGCCGGCCGACGCCGGGGAGTCCCGCAACCATGCCGCGCAGTCCGTCACGGTCGCGCCGTCGGCGGAGCGGTCCGCGCGGCAGCAGGCGGCGCAGGAAGGTTCTGGCGGGCCCGCCGGGCAGGCCCAGCCCCGCAAGCAGCGGGGCGGCGGCCGGGCGCCCGCCCGGCGGCCCAGCGGGCGCGAGCGGCACGACGAGAAGATCACCGTGTACGTCTCCGCCGAGGAGCTGATGGACCTGGAGCACGCCCGTCTCGTGCTCCGGGGCGAGCACGGGCTGGCCGTGGACCGGGGCCGGATCGTCCGCGAGGCGGTCGCCGTGGTCCTGGCCGACCTGGAGTCCCGCGGGGACGCGAGCATCCTCGTACGACGGCTGCGCGGGCGGTAGGGGTAGCCTGCGGGGGCTATGACCTCGAACGACGTTCCCGCTCCCGGTCCCGGCCGCAGGCGTGCGCTGGGGCGGGGGCCGGGGTTTTCGCCGCCGGCGCCGGAAGCGGTGCCGTTGGTGGACGAGGGGCCGTCGTCGGCTGAGGCCGTGGGTCCTGCCGAGGCCGGTGGGCCGTTGCGCCCACCCGTTCCTCCCCCAGTGCCTGAAGGGCCTGGGGGGACTCCCAGCGGAACGCCTGCCCACAACGGCAGCGTGTCCGAGGAGGAGCCCCAAGACGTCCCCGACGGCGTCTTCAAGGTTCGGCTTGCCAACTTCGAGGGGCCCTTCGATCTGCTTCTCCAGCTGATCTCCAAGCACAAGCTGGACGTCACCGAGGTCGCGCTCTCCAAGGTGACCGACGAGTTCATGGCGCACATCCGGGCCATGGGGCCGGACTGGGACCTGGACCAGACGACCGAGTTCCTCGTCGTCGCCGCCACCCTGCTGGACCTCAAGGCCGCCCGGCTGCTGCCCGCCGCCGAGGTCGAGGACGAGGCCGACCTCGCGCTCCTCGAAGCCCGGGACCTGCTCTTCGCACGGCTGCTGCAGTACCGCGCGTACAAGCAGATCGCCGACATCTTCAACCGGCGCCTGGACGACGAGGCCCGCCGCTGGCCCCGGACCGTCGGCCTCGAACCGCACCTCGCCGAGCTGCTGCCCGAGGTCGTCATCAGCATCGGTCCTGAGGGGTTCGCCAAGCTCGCCGTCAAGGCGATGCAGCCCAGGCCCAAGCCGCAGGTGTACGTCGACCACATCCACGCCCCGCTGGTCAGCGTGCAGGAGCAGGCCGGGATCGTGGTGGCGCGGCTGCGGGAGCTGGGGGAGGCCAGCTTCCGGGTGCTCGTCGAGGACGCCGACAACACGCTCACCGTCGTGGCCCGTTTCCTGGCGCTCCTGGAGCTGTACCGGGAGAAGGCCGTCGCCCTCGACCAGGAGACCGCCCTCGGCGATCTGATCGTGCGGTGGACCGGCGGGGACGGGGGGACCCAGCCGGCGGTGACCGACGAATTCGACCGGCCGCCCGAGCCGCCCAAGCCGCCCAAGGAGGAGAAGGCGTGAGTGAGGAGACCGCGGAGCTGCCGGCGGGGCTGCGGCCCGTCGCCGAGCTCGACCTCAAGCCGGCCCTGGAGGCCGTGCTCATGGTCGTGGACGAGCCCGCCACCGCCGAGCACCTGTCCAAGCTCCTGGAGCGGCCGAAGCAGACGATCACGAAGGCGCTGCGGGCGCTGGCGGAGGAGTACACCGCACAGGGCCGCGGCTTCGAGCTGCGGTTCGTCGCGGGCGGCTGGCGCTTCTACACGCGCGGCGAGTACGCGCCCGCCGTCGAGCGGCTGGTCCTGGAGGGGCAGACGGCCCGGCTCACCCAGGCCGCCCTGGAGACCCTCGCGGTCGTCGCGTACCGCCAGCCGGTGAGCCGCAGCCGCGTCTCGGTCGTCCGCGGAGTCAACTGCGACGGTGTGATGCGCACCCTGCTCCAGCGCGGTCTGGTCGAGGAGGCGGGCACGGAACCCGAAACAGGTGCGATCCTGTACAGGACGACGAACTACTTCCTGGAGCGGATGGGCCTGCGCGGCCTGGACGAGCTCCCGGAGCTCGCGCCCTTCCTCCCGGAGGCGGAGGCGATCGAGGCCGAGACCCAGGAGGGCGTACCGTCGTTCGACCCGGACGCACCCGATGCGCCGGGTACAGACGACGCAGACGACTAGACGGAACTTTGATGCGAAGCAGCAGCGGCAGGAACAGCAGCGGAAACAACGGCGGGAGCCGTGGTGGCAACAGCGGCGGCCGCGGCGGGAGCAGCGGTGCCCGCGGTAACTACCGCGGCGCCGGGAACGCCCGCGACGACAAGCAGGGCGCCGGCCGGCCGAAGAAGCCGCGCCCGGAGGAGCGGCGTTACGACGTGGGCCCCGGCGCCACCCAGGACGGCCCGAAGTCGGGCCGTGGCGCCTCGGCGCGCGGCGGCGCCAAGGGCGGACCCCGGCAGGGGCAGGGCACCGGACGCGGCCGTACGGCGCCGGCGAGCTCCCGTGAGTACGACGCCCGCGCCGAGGAGCGCAACCGGGAGCGGTACGCCGGCAAGCCGGACGTGAAGCTCCCCAAGACCTTCCCGGGCGCCGAGCAGGAGGGCGAGCGGCTGCAGAAGGTCCTCGCCCGCGCGGGCTACGGCTCCCGGCGCGCCTGCGAGGAGCTGATCGAGCAGGCCAGGGTCGAGGTCAACGGCGAGATCGTCCTGGAGCAGGGCAAGCGGGTCGACCCGGAGAAGGACGAGGTCAGGGTCGACGGGCTGACCGTCGCCACGCAGTCGTACCAGTTCTTCTCGCTGAACAAGCCGGCCGGCGTGGTCTCCACCATGGAGGACCCGGACGGGCGGCAGTGCCTCGGCGACTACGTCACCAACCGGGAGACCCGGCTCTTCCACGTGGGGCGCCTGGACACCGAGACCGAGGGCGTCATCCTGCTCACCAACCACGGCGAGCTGGCGCACCGGCTGACCCACCCCAAGTACGGCGTGAAGAAGACCTACCTCGCGCACATCGTGGGCCCGATCCCGCGCGACCTGGGCAAGAAGCTCAAGGACGGCATCCAGCTGGAGGACGGGTACGCGCGCGCGGACCACTTCCGGGTCGTCGAGCAGACCGGCAAGAACTATCTCGTCGAGGTCACCCTGCACGAGGGCCGCAAGCACATCGTGCGGCGCATGCTGGCCGAGGCCGGGTTCCCGGTCGACAAGCTGGTGCGGGTCGCCTTCGGGCCGATCACCCTCGGCGACCAGAAGTCGGGCTGGCTGCGCCGGCTGTCCAACACCGAGGTCGGGATGCTCATGAAGGAAGTCGACCTCTAGACCCCTCTGGTAGGCCCCTCTAGGGCCTCAAAACCCCGTAAAGGGGCGTGTACGGCTTTGTGGCGGCCGGTTCCGGGTAGTCCGGGACCGGCCGCCGTCGTATCCGCGAACGGGGCTCCAGCGGCCGCTGAGGCCTTGCGCGACCTCCGTCCGCTCTTTATAGTCGTGAGGACTATTAGTGACATCGATCACCGAGGGGGTGGACGGGCCCATGCAGGGCTACGACAAGTACGCCTTCGAACCCTTCGCCGTCACCGTCGACCTCGCCGTCCTCACCCTCCGCGCCGGAGCCCTGCACGTGCTGCTCGTCGAGCGCGGGCAGGAGCCGTACGCCGGACAGTGGGCGCTGCCCGGCGGCTTCGTGCTGCCGCGAGAGTCGGCCGAGACGGCGGCCCGGCGGGAACTCGCCGAGGAGACCGGCCTGTCGGACGTGTCCGGACTGCACCTGGAGCAGCTGCGCACCTACAGCGAGCCCGACCGCGACCCGAGGATGCGGGTCGTCTCCGTCGCCTTCACCGCGCTGCTGCCCGACGCCCCCGAGCCGCACGGCGGCGGCGACGCGGCCCAGGCGCGCTGGCTGCCGTACGACCCGGCCCGGCCGCTCGCCTTCGACCACGTCCGGATCCTGGCCGACGCCCATGAACGGGTCGGCGCACAGCTGGAGTACAGCTGTCTCGCCACCGCCTTCTGCCCGCCCGAGTTCACGCTCGGCGAGCTGCAGAACGTCTACGAGACCGTGTGGGGCGTCACGCTGGACCGCCCCAACTTCCGCCGCAAGGTGCTCGCCACCCCCGGCTTCGTCGAACCCGCCCCGGGCGCCGCCCGGTTGACCGGCGGCCGCGGCAAACCGGCCGCCCTCTACCGCGCGGGCACCGCCACCGCACTCCACCCGCCCCTGCTCCGCCCGTCCCGGGAAGGACGCCCCGCATGACCACGAACATCGGCGACAAGCGCGCCGCCACCGGCTCCCTGATCGGTCTCGCCCTCGGGGACGCGCTCGGCTTCCCCACCGAGTTCAACGACGTGCCCTCGATCCTCGCCAAGTCCGGGCCGTGGCGGGAGATGGAGCTGCCGCAGCGGGCCGTCGTCTCGGACGACACCCAGATGACCCTCGCCGTGGGCCACGCGATACGCACCGCGATGGACCGGGGGGTGCTCGCGCCCAAGCGGCTGGAGCGGCCGCTGCGCGAGGAGTTCGTGAACTGGTACCAGTCGCCCGAGAACAACCGGGCGCCCGGCCGGACCTGTCTGCGGGCCTGCAACCTCCTGAAGGACGAGGGCCGGGCCTGGCAGGACGCCAGCCAGATCGACTCCAAGGGCTGCGGCGCCAACATGCGGGTCGCGCCCGTCGGGCTCGCCCCCGGGCTGAGCGACGAACAGCGCGCCGGCGCCGCCCAGTTGCAGGCCGCGCTCACCCACGGCCACCCCACCGCGCTGGCCGCCTCCGACCTCACCGCGCGTGCCGTACACCTGCTCGCGCAGGGGACCGAACCGGACCGGCTCGTCGACCGGCTGCGGTCGTACGCCCGCGAGAACCGCACCCGCTACCACCGCACCTGGCTCGGCGACCTGTGGACGCGCAGCCAGGACGCGACCCCCGAGGAGTTCATCGCACGCGGCTGGGACGAGTGCCTGGAGATCCTCGACCGGCTCCAGGAGGCCGTGCGCACCGCCTCGCCGGAGGCCGACCCGTGCCTGGCCACCGGCGCCGGCTGGATCGCCGAGGAGGCCCTGGCGACCGGCCTGCTCTGCTTCCTGCTCTTCCCCGGCGAACCGCTGCTCGCGCTGCGCCGGGCCGCCTGCTCCTCCGGCGACTCGGACTCGATCGCCTGCCTGAGCGGCGCCTTCGCCGGGGCCTGGCTGGGCGAGGACGCCTGGCCGACGGAGTGGGCCGACCGGATCGAGTACCGGGGCGACCTGATGACCCTGGGCGCGCTCTGGGACGCCTGAGCCGGGCTCAGCGCTGCCCGGCGCGCGCGACGCCCTGCATGACCTGGTGGTCCGCGTGCGTCCGGAGGGCCGAGGTCCGGCGGGTCCGGAACAGGAAGTCGGCCACGCGCGCGTGGTCCGGCTCCGCCGGGAGCGGGGTGCCGTGCAGCGCCCGCTCGGTCTCCTCGGCGAGCCGGGTCATCCGGGACTCGACCTCCGCCCAGGAGACCTCGCCCCGCTTCACCGCCAGGAACTCCGCGCGCCCTTCGCCGACGCCGATCGTCAGCTCGCCGGTGCGCAGCAGGTCGCGGGCGCTCGTCAGCAGCCGCAGCAGGTGCATCGCGTGCTTCCAGCGCGGGGCGCCGTGCGACCGGACGTCGGCGTCGAGCTTCCGGCGCTGGGCGAGGGCGTAGCGGGTGAAGGAGTCGTGGGCGCGCCGGGAGAGGAAGGCGCCGCGCAGCGCGAGCAACTCGCGGCCCGTGTCGTCGAGGCGTTCGACCAGGGGCGAGTGCAGGCACTCCAGGATGTTCGGGTTGGCGCGCAGCGCCAGTTCGCAGAACCGCTCCAGCTCCCAGGAGAACCGCTCCTCGCCCGGCCCCTCGACATGGGTCGGCGGCTTCGCGAAGCCCCAGAACAGGGGAGTGGGGGCGAGGAACACACCCCGGCGGTCGGTGTCGCTGTCCTCCGTGGCCAGACCGAAGGCCCGCGACCCCATGACACAGGCGTAGATCGTGTGGTCGCGTACCAGGTCCTCGGGCTCCATGCCCAGGAGCGTAGGCGGCGGGTCAGCCCATGGTGATCGAATTTCCGGTCACCGTGATCGACTCGGCCGGCAGCGGCCTGGTCGCCGGGCCGTGGGCGACCGAGCCGTCGGCGATGTGGAACTTGCTGCCGTGGCAGGGGCAGTCGATGGTGCCGTCCACCACCTGGTTCACGGTGCAGCCCTGATGCGTGCAGATCGCCGAGAAGGCCTTGAACTCGCCCTTCGTCGGCTGGGTCACCACGATCTTCTGGTCCTTGAAGATCGTGCCGCCGCCCTCCGGGATCTCGCTCGTCTGGGCCAGCGCCTCCCCGGCGGTCGCGCTCGCCGCTCCGGAGGCGGACGCCCCGGACGAGACGGGCGTCTCGGACGAGCTGGAGGAGCCGTTGTCGTTGTAGTTGCTGCATCCCACGCAGGTCGCGGCGAGCGCCGCGGTACCCGTCGTGAGCACGCTGCGCCGAGTGGAGCCGTCGGTCATGTCGTCACCCCGAACGTGCGGAAGAACCAGAAGGCGGACGTCAGCCAGACGAGCGTGAGCACGGCGAACACCAGCCCACCGACGATCGGCAGCAGCCAGCCGGGTAGTCGCTCCGAGCGGAGCAGCAGCATCTTGGCACTGAAAACACCGAAGAAGAAGCAACCCAGGATGGAGTGCCACAAAACGCGCGTTTCGTACGTCTGATAGCCCAACGCGTACAGACAGTGCACCGCCACGGGGACGGCGACGAGGAACGCGATCCGCCCCGACCAGCGGTGCACCGCCGGCGCCCAGCGCGGTCCCGGCAGCCTGCCGTACATCATCAGCGCGGAGACCAGCTGGACGAGCGCGAAGAAGAACGCCGTCGAGGCGAGCCAGGACTTCACCGCGCGCGTGCTGCTGAAACCGGCGAGGTCGAAGGCGGTCCCGGTCGGCTGGTGGACCCTGCCGTACACGCCGAGGGCGACCGCGACCGCGGCGGCCACCAGGACGGGCACGAGATAGCGGGCGGGGTGCGGGCGGCGGTGGTTCGGCTCGGGCGACGGCCAGCTCTGGGTGGCGGCGTTCGGGTCGACGGTCATGGTCGGCTCCCTCGGGTCACGGCCGGATGTCAGGGGACGACTGGGCTCGCCGTCAGCTGCTGTCCGTCGACCGTCACGGCGCCGGTCTCCGGGTCGATGCGGGGTGCGGCCGAGGGCTTGCCGTCGCGGTCGACGATGCCGACCTGGCGGCCGTCGGCGAGCACGATCCAGCCGCCGTCGACCTTCGCGCCCCGCACGGTCGCCGTGGCCCGGTACAGCCCCGACCCCTTGACGGCCCGCCGCGCGGTGAAGGCGTAGTGGCCGCCGTCCAGGTCGACGGCCCCGCGAATGCGGCTGTTGTCCTGGAGCGTGCCGTTCAGTACGGCGCCGTGGCCGCCGGTCAGCCTCATGCTGCCGTCGGGGTTCACCCGGCCCTTGAGCCAGGACTCCTTGCTGTGCCCGTCGCAGAAGTACGCGATCGCCCTGCCGTCGCGGACCGAGACGGCGACGGAGGACGAGTCGTCGTCGGTGCGGCCTGCGTAGGAGGCATCGGAGATCTTCGACGGCGACTGAGACGGTGACGGAGATGCCGATGGCGATGGCGACGGGGACGCCGTGGTCTTCGTCGGCGCCGGGCTCGGTGACTTCTCCTGGTACGACGACGAAGCGGTCTTCGTCCCCGTCGTCGCGTTGAGCGTCAGCATGAACAGGCCGAGCAGCAGACCCGCGAGCAGGGTCAGCAAGGGACCGGGACGTTTCATGGCGGGCCTCCCCCGAGGCGGGTCTGCCTGCCATCAGAGCGGATCGGCGGGCCCGGCGTAAAGAGGCGCACAGGGGTGTTTCCCCCCAAGTGGCGGAATGGGTTGTCACACGTGACATTGGGGCCATGGCAGGCAACGGCCTCATCTCAGCGGTCGGGCACGGCGCACGGGCCCGGCGGCGGTCTGACTAGGCTGGACGGACCAAGAGGCCGACGTCAGAACAGGAGCGGTGCCGTGGCGGTACGAGCGGTCCGGGGGGCCGTCCAGCTGGAGCGGGACGAGGCCGGTCACATGGACGAGCAGGTCGGAGCGCTGCTCACGGCCGTCCTGGAGCGGAACGGGCTGACCGCCGACGACCTGATCAGTATCTGGTTCACGGCCACCCCCGACCTGCACAGCGACTTCCCGGCGGCCGCCGCGCGCAAGCTCGGCATCGTCGACGTACCGCTGATCTGCGCCCAGGAGCTGGACATCGCGGGCGCCATGCCCCGGGTCGTCCGGATACTGGCGCACATCGAGTCCGACCGGCCGCGCGCCGACATCAGTCACGTCTACCTCGGTGCCGCGGGCGCCCTGCGCAAGGACATCGCCCAGTGAGAACCGCGCTCGTCATCGGCACCGGCCTGATCGGCACGTCCGCCGCGCTCGCCCTCGCCCAGCGGGGCGTCGTCGTCCACCTCGCCGACCACGACCCCGAGCAGGCCCGTACCGCGGCCGCGCTCGGCGCCGGCACCGACGAGGCCCCCGACGGGCGGGTCGACCTGGCGCTCGTCGCCGCCCCGCCCGCCCATGTGGCCGCCGTTCTCGCGGACGCGATGAGCAGGGGCCTGGCGCGCGGCTACGCCGACGTGGCCAGCGTCAAGGGCGGCCCGCGCCGGGAGCTGGAGGAACGCGGCCTGGACCTGACGTCGTACATCGGCACGCACCCCATGTCCGGCCGGGAGAAGTCCGGGCCGCTGGCGGCCACCGCCGACCTCTTCGAGGGCCGGCCCTGGGTGCTCACCCCCACCCGGGACACCGACACCGAGGTGCTGAACCTCGCCCTGGAGCTGGTCTCGCACTGCCGTGCCGTGCCGGTGGTCATGGACGCCGACGCCCACGACCGCGCGGTGGCCCTGGTCTCCCACATGCCCCACCTGGTCTCCAGCATGGTCGCGGCCCGCCTGGAGAACGCCGACGAGTCGGCCGTACGGCTGTGCGGACAGGGCATCCGGGACGTGACCCGGATCGCCGCCTCCGACCCCCGGATGTGGATCGACATCCTCTCCGCGAACCCCGGCCCGGTCGCCGACCTGCTCGCCGACGTCTCCGCCGACCTCGACGAGACGGTCCGCGCCCTGCGCGCCCTGCAGTCCTCCGACGAGGACAAGCGGCGCGCGGGCGGGGCCGGCATCGCGGACGTGCTGCGCCGCGGCAACGCCGGTCAGGTCCGGGTGCCCGGCAAGCACGGGTCGGCGCCGCGGGTGTACGAGGTCGTGGCGGTGCTCATCGACGACCAGCCCGGTCAGCTGGCCCGGATCTTCGCGGACGCCGGGGCGGCCGGGGTCAACGTCGAGGACGTGCGGATCGAGCACGCGACCGGTCAGCAGGCCGGTCACGTCCAGCTGTGGGTGGAGCCGAAGGCCGTGCCCGTGCTCACGTCGGCGCTGCGGGACCGGGGCTGGGCGCTGCGGCAGTAGGGCTGAGAACGGCGGTCCCGGGGGCCGGTAACCTTGTGCGGGGCGCACTGCCGCCCGCACACCACCCACCACCCTGCACCCGGAAGGTGTCCCCCCGTGGAAAACGGCGCCGTAAAGCCCGTGATTGTCGCGATCGACGGCCCCTCGGGCACCGGCAAGTCGAGCACCTCCAAGGCCGTGGCCGAGCAGCTCGGCCTGAGCTACCTGGACACCGGCGCCCAGTACCGGGCCATCACCTGGTGGATGGTGACCAACGGCATCGACCTCACCGACCCGACCGCGATCGCCGCGGTGGCCGGCAAGCCGGAGATCGTCTCGGGGACCGACCCGGTCAAGCCGACGATCACCGTCGACGGCGTGGACGTCGCCGGCCCGATCCGCACCGAGGAGGTCACCTCCAAGGTCAGCGCGGTCAGCGCGGTACCGGAGGTGCGGACCCGGATCAGCGAGCTGCAGCGGTCGCTGGCCCGCGCCGCCGCGGACGGCATCGTCGTCGAGGGCCGGGACATCGGCACCACCGTGCTGCCCGACGCCGACCTGAAGGTCTTCCTCACCGCCTCCCCGGAGGCCCGCGCGGCCCGCCGCAGCGGCGAGCTGAAGGGCGCCGACGTCAACGCCACCCGCGAGGCCCTGGTCAAGCGGGACGCGGCCGACTCCTCCCGCAAGACCTCGCCGCTCGCCAAGGCTGGCGACGCGGTCGAGGTGGACACCACCGAGCTGACGCTGGCCCAGGTCATCGAGTGCGTCGTCACCCTCGTCGAGGAGAAGCGGGCCGGGAAGTGAGCGTTCCGTCGCAGCGGGGCGCCGAGACCGGGCGCCGCATCGGGGTCGGCCTGATGTACGGGCTGTGGAAGCCGCGCGTGCTCGGCTCCTGGAAGGTGCCCGCGCAGGGTCCGGCGATCCTGGCCGTGAACCACTCCCACAACATCGACGGCCCGATGGTCATGGGCGTGGCGCCCCGGCCGACGCACTTCCTCATCAAGAAGGAGGCGTTCGTCGGGCCGCTCGACCCGTTCCTGACCCGGATCGGGCAGCTGAAGGTGGACCGCCACTCCACCGACCGCGCGGCGATCACCCGGGCGCTCGGCGTCCTGGAGGCCGGGGGAGTGCTCGGCATATTCCCCGAGGGCAGCCGCGGCGACGGCGACTTCGCCGCGCTCCGCGCGGGCCTCGCCTACTTCGCGGTGCGCTCCGGGGCGCCGATCGTCCCGGTGGCCGTGCTGGGAAGCTCCGAGCGGCGCGGACGGTTGATAAAGGGGCTGCCGCCGCTGCGCGCCCGCGTCGACGTCGTCTTCGGCGATCCCTTCGAGGCGGGCGACGGCAGCGGCCGACGCACCCGAAAGGCCCTGGACGAGGCCACCGAGCGCATCCAGAAGCAGCTCACCAGTCACCTGGAAAACGCCAGGCGTCTGACCGGACGCTAGGCGACACTGAGTAGTGGATCAGCCCGTGGGAGAGAGCCCGCAGCAGGTCTGATCCACCGATCACCACGATGAACGACGAGGTACGGACTTCATGAACGACCACATCCAGCCCGGCGACTCGGCTGAGCACGAGTACGACCACGGGGCGCTCGGCGACGCCGAGTACGCGGAGTTCATGGAGCTCGCCGCGGAAGAGGGCTTCGACATCGAGGATGTCGAGGGTGCCATCGAGGCGGCCGGCCACGGTCCGCTGCCCGTCCTCGCCGTCGTCGGCCGCCCGAACGTCGGCAAGTCGACTCTGGTCAACCGCATCATCGGCCGCCGCGAGGCCGTCGTCGAGGACAAGCCCGGGGTCACCCGGGACCGGGTGACCTACGAGGCCGAGTGGGCGGGCCGCCGCTTCAAGGTCGTCGACACCGGCGGCTGGGAGCAGGACGTCCTCGGCATCGACGCCTCGGTGGCGGCCCAGGCCGAGTACGCGATCGAGGCGGCCGACGCGGTGGTCTTCGTCGTCGACGCCAAGGTCGGCGCGACCGACACCGACGAGGCGGTCGTGCGCCTGCTGCGCAAGGCCGGCAAGCCCGTCGTGCTGGCCGCCAACAAGGTCGACGGACCCAGCGGCGAGGCCGACGCGGCCTACCTCTGGTCCCTCGGTCTCGGCGAGCCGCACCCGGTCTCCGCCCTGCACGGCCGCGGCACCGGCGACATGCTGGACGCCGTCCTGGAGGCGCTGCCCGACGCGCCCGAGCAGACCTTCGGCGGCACGGGGGTCGGCGGCCCCCGCCGGATCGCCCTCATCGGCCGCCCGAACGTCGGCAAGTCCTCCCTTCTCAACAAGGTGGCGGGCGAGGAGCGCGTCGTCGTCAACGAGATCGCCGGCACCACCCGCGACCCGGTCGACGAACTGATCGAGCTCGGCGGCATCACCTGGAAGTTCGTCGACACCGCCGGTATCCGCAAGCGCGTCCACCTCCAGCAGGGCGCCGACTACTACGCCTCGCTGCGCACCGCGGCCGCCGTCGAGAAGGCCGAACTCGCGGTCATCCTGCTGGACGCCTCCGGGAACATCTCGGTGCAGGACCAGCGCATCGTCACCATGGCCGTCGAGGCGGGCCGCGCGGTCGTCCTCGCCTTCAACAAGTGGGACACCCTCGACGAGGAGCGCCGCTACTACCTGGAGCGCGAGATCGAGACCGAGCTCGGCCAGGTCGCCTGGGCACCCCGCGTCAACGTCTCCGCGCGCACCGGCCGCCACATGGAGAAGCTGGTCCCCGCGATCGAGACCGCCCTCGCCGGCTGGGAGACCCGCGTCCCCACCGGCCGCCTCAACGCCTTCCTCGGCGAGCTGGTCTCGGCCCACCCGCACCCCGTCCGGGGCGGCAAGCAGCCGCGCATCCTCTTCGGCACCCAGGCCGGCACCAAGCCGCCGCGTTTCGTCCTGTTCGCCTCCGGCTTCATCGAGGCGGGCTACCGCCGCTTCATCGAGCGCCGGCTGCGCGAGGAGTTCGGCTTCGAGGGCACGCCGATCCACATCTCCGTGCGGGTGCGCGAGAAGCGCGGCACGAAGAAGAAGTAACCGCATGCGTGAGGGGCGGCCACCGTCAGCGGTGGCCGCCCCTCACGCATGCGGCACGGACGTGGCCGTCACTGCCCCCGGCGCGGTCCCGGCGGAAGCGCAGCCGGGACCGGCGTCATCCCGGTCTCCTGGGCCCGCCCGAGCGTCCCGACCCGCTGCCACTGCGGCGGCTGCGGCTGCCCGCCGCCGTTCCGGGCGCTGTAGGCACCGGCGCTGTACGCGCTGTACGAGTTCCCTCCGTACGACCCCAGACCGTGGGTGCCGGTACTGAACGGGGCGCTCCCGAAGGCGACGAACCCCAGCGACTCCTCACCGCTGCGATCACCCGGCAGCGAACGGAAGGCCTTGACCCACTCCGTATAGAGCGAGTCGTAGATCGGCGTGGCCGAGAGCCCGCCCGGGGCCTCCTGAGCCGCCCGAGCAGCGGGAACGGCGGAGAAGGACGGCCGGTGGGGAGGAAGGTCGTATGCGTGCACGTATGTCCAAACGACCGGATTCTTGAAGAGATGCGGCTCTCAGGCGCCCTTTAGGGGCGCGGGGCTGTATTGAATCTGCGGCTACCGCCGCGTGGGCGCGAGCAACCACGACGCTGCCGCACTCGCGATCCGGACCGCAGCTCCCACTTCCGTGGGCGAGCCTCACACCCCCGCAAGAGGCAACGCCGCCGCCACCAGTTTCCCGTTCGCCGCCGCCTTGTCGATCGCGTCGCGCAGCAGGTCCTCCCGCGGCTGCCGCCCGATCGACCCCACCGGCGCCGCGAACATCAGCACCTGCTGGTGCTTGTTGGCGGCCGCCCGCCACCCGTCGGTCACCTGCAGCGGCTGATGCGCCTGCCACCACGCCACCGGCTGCCCGCCCGTCGGGCCCGGCTGCAGCACCGCGTGCAGCTGACCCACCGCCAGCAGCACCGACCACCCGTGCAGCACCGGCGGCACCGCGGACAGCTCCGGCACCGGCATGAAGCCCTGTTCGATGAGGAGCGGCAGGAAGTCGTCGCCCACCCCGTCCGTGCCGGGCCGCACGATCGGCGAGGTCGGCTCCACGACCAGCGCGGGGTGCAACTCCCCGGCGATCAGCACGAGTCCGCTGGTCACCCCGAGCACCGCCTGCTCGGGCACGGACTTCTGCGGCCCGCCGCCCGGCGCGCTGTCGCCGTTGATGGAGCGGACCGCCCCCTGCAGCTGCTCCTCGGTGACCTGGACGACCTGCGAGGGCAGGCAGGTGGCGTGGGCGAAGGCCAGGACGGCGGTCTCGTCGCCGATGAACAGGACGGTGCTGGTGCGCTCCTGTTCGGAGTCGCCCGGGGTGCGGCAGGACGTGCAGTCGTAGCTGCCGGGGGCGTTGTCTCCGGCGAGCAGCCGGTCGGCTTCTTCGTCGCCGATCTCGGCGCGTACCTCGTCGCTGACGTCGAGCATGCGCGGCACGGTGGCTCCCTCGGGATGCGGTGCGTGAAGGCCCGGGGGGCTCCCGGTCCGTGAGCCCCCGGGGTCGCGGGCTCATGAAGAAGACAACGGGTGATCTGTGGTGGGGGTCACGCATCGGGGGGATCGGGATCGAACCATCCGCTGCACAGGGTCACTCCTCGTGCGGAATCCGGCACTCCCCGTCAACTCTTCGCAAGTCAAAGGAGTTTGACGCGGTGAAGTGAATCACAGATCCATCGAACCCATGGTCGACAAATGACGAAATCAGGGAATGTAGTGGGTGGCCGAAAATCGCCGCTACCCACGGTAACACCGAACTGGCCTGGCCCGACAGGGAGTTGGTTGATTTCGGGCGTTCCCGATCTCTAGATTCCTCCGCCGTGTGCAGCGAGCACCGCTCGGGTACGTCCGCCGGCCACATCAGGCAGAGCACCACCGCAGTACCGGCCGCGGCGGACGGGGCGAGCGCGAGGAACCGCGTCCATCGCGCGGGGACCGCGTCCCGCCTGGGGGACCCCGGGTATGTGGAGAGGGAAATACATGTCCGAGTGTGCCGATACCACCCGTGAGACCGCCGTCGCCAAGAACGGCTCCCGCAAGGGCCGTACGACAGCCGCCCTGGCCGGAGCGGCGCTGCTCGCCCCGCTGGGCCTGCTGGCGGCCACCGGCAACGCCGCGGCGGCGGACAATGGAGTGTGGGACCGCATCGCCCAGTGCGAGAGCGGCGGCAACTGGCACATCAACACCGGCAACGGCTACTACGGCGGACTCCAGTTCTCCGCCTCCACCTGGCGCGCGTACGGCGGCACCGCCTACGCCGCGACGGCCGACCAGGCCTCCAGGGAAGCGCAGATCGCCGTCGCCACCAAGGTCCAGCACGCCCAGGGCTGGGGCGCGTGGCCGGTCTGCTCGGCGCGGGCCGGGGCGACCGGTTCGGCGCCCGAGAGCGCCTCGGTGACCACGAAGAGCACCACGGAGTCGGCGACGAAGTCGTCGAAGTCGTCGACCACGACGACCACCCGGAAGTCGGCCCCCGCGGCGAAGACGCCGCAGCGCCCGACGGCCGGCACCGGCCGCACCTCGGCCAAGGGTGACTACACCGTCCGCAAGGGCGACACCCTGAGCGAGATCGCCGAGCGGCACGGCACCACGTGGCAGCGCCTCTACGCCGCCAACAAGGCCGTCATCGGCGACGACCCGAACCTCATCGTGCCCGGGCAGCGCCTCGCGCTCTGACGCGAACCCCTGCCCCGCACCACCATGCCCCGCCCGGTCCGACCGGGCGGGGCATGGTGCGTTTCGTGGGGACATGTACATGCTCCGAATGAGGGGCGCATGCCCGTATGTGAGGCCGATTCATGTGCGGACGGCATGCTCCGAGTTCACGTTGCCGCAACCCCGCTCCTACCCGCGCGCTACGGGGGTTCTGTGCCGAACCGGTGAATCTCTTATGCGGTGTCAGCTTCGGTGCGTCCCGGCGGAATCGGAATGGAATGCAGGCGCCGGAGTGTCCCGGATCCAGGCTTCCGGTTCTTTCCGGCGGCTTTTCGGAAGACCCTACCGGCATCGGGGAATTGCGCTCGAATGCGCCAGGAAGGCGCATGGAACCGCTCGTACGTGTGACAGAGTTCGACCGAAACGCGTGTCGTGATTCTGTGACAGAAGCGTGACCGGAGACGGACGTGGGACTTCGGCTTCCGTCTCCGCCGGAAGCGGCCTAGCGTGGGCCGCATGGCACCGGACACCGCTCCGCCGAAGGAGCCCCAGGACAGCCCGCAAGGGTACGTAGGCCTCGACGCGGGCGACGCGGAACGGTTCGCCCGGCAACGGGGGTGGACGACGGTGCGCTCGCTGCCGCCGGGCGCGATCATCACCATGGAGTACCGGACGGGGCGGCTCAACTTCGAGGTGCGGGACGGCGTCGTGGCGCGCGCCTGGAAGGGCTGACCGTACGACGGCGAAGGCCCCGGTTCCCGCAGTGGGGAACCGGGGCCTTCGCGGTGCCGGGGGCGGCTGTGCGTACCTGACCCCCGCTTGTCGTACCGCGGCCTGTCGTACCGCCCTGTCGTACCGGTGGGGCGGCCGTCAGCCGCCCGCCACGGGGCGGGCCGCCTGGGTGGCGGTGCCGCGCGGCTGCCGCTCGGGGTGCGGCGGGCGGCGGCTGCCCGCCGGGGTCACCGGGGTGCGCTCCGAGCGGGCGGTGTGCGGGCCGGGTGCCAGATGGATCGGGGCCCTGGGCGCGCGGGCCAGGGAGACCGGCTCGGGTTCCGGCGTCGTCTGGTCGACGGGCGTCGGCCGCGGCTTGAGGACCACGGGCACCGGGACCGGGGCGGGCACCGTGCTGCCGCGGCGGGCGCGCCAGCGGTCGCGCAGGTCGAAGAGCGAGGTCTCGGCGCGGGCGATGAACGGCTCGCACCACGGCAGCGCCAGCAGGATCAGCAGCCCCGCGGCCCAGCCCAGCAACACGTCGCTCAGCCAGTGCGTACCGAGGTAGACGGTGGACATGCCGACGCCGAGGGAGGTGACCGCCGAGGCGGCGGAGAGCCAGCGGCGGGCCCTCGGGGTGGAGGCCAGATATGCCAGAATTCCCCAGGTGACCACCGCGTTGGCGGTGTGTCCGCTGGGGAATATATCGCCGCCCAGGCCCATCTCGTTCGAGCCGATGACGGTCGCGTAGTGCGGTCCGAGGCGCCCCATGCCGAGCTTGGCGGCGCCGACCGTGATGTTGAGCAGCAGCAGGGAGGCGCCGAGGGTCAGCATCGGGCGCAGGGTGTGCTGCCGCCACGAGCGCCAGCCCAGCCAGGCCGCGACCATCACGGCGGTCGGGCCGCGCTGGCCGAGGACCACGTAGTAGTCGACGAACCAGTGGATCCCCGACCACTGCTGGTACGGCCGGAAGAACATGACCTGCCAGTCGAGCCGGACCAGCCACGACGTGATCACGACGGCCCACACGATCGCCAGGTAGAAGGCCAGGGTCGCGGTGAACAACACGACCCGGTGCCGGCTCATCTTCGGCACATCAATGTGGGCCGGCCGTTCCGGCTCACGGTCCAGCCTGGCGAACACCCGGTCCAGACGGGTGAGGTTTCGTTCGGTACGCACCCAATCGACGTTACAGCGAGTGAGCTCTGTTCCCGGTCGAAACTGCGGCTTTGTGATGACGATGTGATGTGGGAAACCTCTCAGGAGGCCTCCGAATTCTAAGGATTCCGTAATCCTCGGCGGGTCCGTCCTTCAATTCCTTTGATCATGTCGGGTCGCCGTTTTATGGCACTTATGAATTCGTTAACCAAAGCATGGGGTGGAATTCTCCGGCTGCTCATCGGGGCACCCAAATGATCATGGAGGTCCGGAGCCGTTCAGCCAGAACGCGCCATAGATCGCCGAGGCCACCGCCACACCCGCCGTGACCAGCACTGATCTGCCGGTGCGCAGCCGGGCGAGGGCCCGGGCGAGCGGCAGCAGCACCGGGAAGGCCGGCATCAGCAGCCGCGGCTTGGACCCGAAGTAGCTCGACGCACACAGTGCCAGCGCCAGGACGACACCCGTGTAGACCAGCAGGGGGAGCGGTTGCCGCTGGCGGACGCCGATCACGTAGAGCCACAGCAGGAGGCCGACACCGAGGATCAAACCTGCTCCGGCGAGAGCGGACGGAAATGACGTGAACTTGTCGGCTACGAAGCGTGCGAACGCATAGCCGCCGTCGAAGCCGTTACGCCAGCCCGCCTGGACGTCCAGGTAGCCGAGCGGGCCCCTGCCGGTGCGACGGCCGACCCACAGGACGTAGGCGGCGGTGCCGGCGGGGGCGAGGAGCATGCCGAGGGCGCGGCGCCAGGGCGGGGCGTCGGCGGTGGTGATGGCGATGTGGGGGGCGCGTGTCGCGTGAGGTGCGCCGGTTGCCTGCGGGGCGCGCCGAGCGCGGGCGGCGCTGGACACCTCAGGGGCGCGTTCGTCGTCCCGCGCGCCGTCCGGAACGTCCGCACCACCGTCCTGTGCGCCCCTGCTCCGATCCCGCACGAACGAGACCACCCCCGCCGTCCACACCGCCGCCACCACGGCGAGCCCCACCGGCCGGGTCAGCCCCGCCAGCGCGGCCAGCGCCCCGGCGGTCACCCAGCGGCCGGTCAGCACGGCGTACAGCGACCAGGCGGCCAGTGCCGTGAACAGCGACTCGCTGTACGCCATCGACTGCACGATCCCGACGGGCAGCACGGCCCACAGCAGCACCGCGCAGACCCCGACCCGCCGGCCGTACACGACGTCCGTGACCGCGAAGATCCCCCAGGCCGCGGCCAGCGAGGCGAGCAGACTCACCGTGAAGCCGGCGTCGGCGTACGACAGCGGCGCGAGCGCGTGCAGCAGGCGCTCCAGCCAGGGCAGCAGCGGGAAGAAGGCCAGGTTGGAGTGGACGTCGCCGTTCGGCAGCCGCACCTCGTAGCCGTAGCCCAGTTCGGCGACCCGCGTGTACCACAGCGAGTCCCAGCGCGCCGTCAACAAGGTGTACGCGCTCCTGCCGCGTGCCGCGCTCCACCCGGCCAGCACGACCAGGCCGAGGGCGCGTACGGCCGCGTACCCGAGCAGGGCCGGCGCCGCCCGGCGCAGGGCAGGGGCGCGCGGTACCGCCATGGGCGTTTCAAGATCGGTCACGGGCTCGATTATCGACGGGGCACGGAACCACGGGGTGCGTGCGGGCGTGGTGCAGAGCGGGGGCAGTGGTGTACGCCACATGAGTTCTCCGGAGAGTGTGAGAGGTCCGCCACGTGCCCCCGGAACGAACTCGCGTACGCTGACATGTCACTCGCGTTCGTATGCGCGGGCCGGAGACCCCGCTCCTCTCCGGCCGTACGACGGGGCGTCCCCACCCCGCCCGTCCGCCGCACGCGAGGGACCATCTGGGAGGTACGTACATGTCCGGGACGACCACGGCCACCGTACGACCGCGCCCTCGGACGGTGTCCGGGGCCGGTGCCGGTGCCAACCGCTGGGTCGTCCTCGTCGTCCTCTGTGTCAGTCTGCTGCTGGTCGCCCTCGACGCGACCGTGCTGCATGTCGCGGTTCCCGCCGTCACCGAGGACCTCAAGCCCGGCGCGATGGAACTGCTCTGGATCGTCGACGTCTACCCGCTGGTCTGCGCCTCGCTGCTGATCCTGTTCGGCACGCTCGGCGACCGGGTGGGCCGGCGGCGCGTTCTGCTCCTCGGCTACGCCCTGTTCGGCATCGCCTCCGCGGCGGCCGCGGTCGCGCCGAGCGCGGCGGCACTGATCGGAGCCCGGGCGCTGCTCGGTGTCGGCGGAGCGATGATCATGCCGGCCACCCTCTCCATCCTCCGGCAGGTCTTCCCCGACCGTCGTGAGCGGGCCCTCGCCATCGGCATCTGGAGTGCGGTGGCGGCGGTCGGCGCGGCGGTCGGCCCTCTCCTCGGCGGCTTCCTCCTCGAACACTTCTGGTGGGGCTCCGTCTTCCTGGTCAACATCCCGCTGATGCTGGTCAGCCTCCCGGTGGGCCGGTTCTTCCTCCCCGAGTCGCGCGGCGACCGCGACGGCCCCTGGGACGTGGTCGGCGCGCTGATGGCGGCGGCCGGCCTGTTCGGCGTGGTGTTCGCCGTGAAGCGCCTGGGCGGCGGCGAGCCCGCGGGCAGTGCGCTGACGGTGGTGCCGCTCGTGCTCGGCGCGCTGCTGCTGGTCCTCTTCGTACGACGGCAGCGGCGGCGGGCGTTCCCGCTGGTGGACCTGAGGATGTTCGCGCGGCCGGCGTTCAGTACGGCGGTGGGCTGCATCGTGCTGGCGATGCTGGCGCTGGTGGGCCTTGAGCTGATCGCCGCGCAGTACCTGCAGCTGGTGCTGGGCCTCTCGCCGTTGCAGACCGGGCTCCGGCTGCTGCCGCTGACGCTCGCCGCGATGGCCGCGGGGCTGGCCGGGGCGCGGCTGCTGCGGCGATTCGGGCCGCGCCGGATGGTGTGCTTCGGCTTCTGCCTGACCGGGGCGGCGGTGCTCACGCTGACGGCGATGGGCGGGGCGGACAACGCGGGCCTGCTGCTCTTCGGCTTCCTGCTCCTCGGCTTCGGTCTGGAGACCACGCTCTTCGGGGCGTACGAGTCGATGCTGAGCGAGGCGCCGGCGGCGCAGGCCGGCGGGGCGGCGGCGATCGGCGAGACGTCGTACCAGCTGGGGGCGGGGATCGGGATCGCGCTCCTCGGCAGCGTGATGAACGCGGCGTACGCGCCGGGGCTGGCCGGGGTGCCGGGGGTACCGGCGTCGGCGTCGGCCGCGGCGGGGCACTCGCTGGGGGAGGCGTACGCGGTCGCCGGCCGGCTGGGCGGGCCGGCCGGGTCGGCGTTGCGCCGGGCGGCGCGGGACTCCTATGTGCACGGTCTGCATGTGACGTTGCTGGTGAGCGCGGGGCTGTTGTTGCTGGGGGCGGTGATGGCGTTGCGGTTGCCGCGAGCCATGCACTGCGAGGACACCCCGGTGGAGGTCCCCGCCCCCCGCGAACCGGAAAGGTCCCGCGTCTCGGCGTAGCCCGGTGGGCCGGCCCTTGTGGTTGTGGGAGGACAAGGCAGACTGCGCGTAACCTGTTGTAACTAGCGGTGCTAGTTTTTGGAGGGTTCTGATGTCCGCGTCCGTGAAGTTGCCTCCGTTCGATGCCGGTGACCCGCTCGGTATCGACGATCTTCTGGAGCCGGAGGATCTCGCCGTACGGGAGACCGTGCGGAGCTGGGCGGCGGATCGGGTGCTGCCGTTCGTCGCCGACTGGTACGAGAGCGGGGAGCTGCCCGGCATCAGGGAGCTCGCCAAGGAGCTCGGGTCGATCGGCGCGCTCGGGATGTCGCTCAGCGGGTACGGCTGCGCGGGCGCGTCCGCCGTGCAGTACGGGCTCGCCTGTCTGGAGCTGGAGGCCGCAGACTCGGGCATCCGGTCGCTCGTGTCCGTACAGGGGTCGCTCGCCATGTACGCCATTCACCGGTTCGGCAGCGAGGAACAGAAGTCGCGGTGGCTGCCGGCCATGGCCGCCGGTGACGTGATCGGGTGCTTCGGGCTCACCGAACCCGACCACGGGTCCGACCCGGCCGCCATGCGCACGCACGCCCGGCGCGACGCCGGCGGCGACTGGGTGCTCAACGGGCGGAAGATGTGGATCACCAACGGTTCGGTGGCGGGCGTCGCCGTCGTATGGGCGCAGAGCGAGAACGGGATCCGCGGGTTCGTCGTACCCACCGACACACCCGGGTTCTCGGCGCCGGAGATCAGGCACAAGTGGTCGCTGCGGGCGAGTGTCACCAGTGAGCTGGTGATGGACGACGTGCGGCTGCCCGCCGATGCCGTACTGCCCGAGGTCACCGGCCTCAAGGGCCCGCTCAGCTGTCTGTCGCACGCCCGCTACGGGATCGTGTGGGGCGCGATGGGCGCGGCACGCACCTGCTTCGAGGCGGCCGTCGACTACGCGAAGTCGCGGGAGCAGTTCGGTCGGCCCATCGGCGGCTTCCAGCTCACCCAGGCCAAACTCGCCGACATGGCGGTCGAACTGCACAAGGGGATCCTGCTCGCCCACCATCTGGGGC
The DNA here is from genome assembly GCF_002217755.1 of Streptomyces hyaluromycini. Classification (GTDB taxonomy): domain Bacteria; phylum Actinomycetota; class Actinomycetes; order Streptomycetales; family Streptomycetaceae; genus Streptomyces; species Streptomyces hyaluromycini. The sequence continues at coordinate 48,408 of NZ_BCFL01000021.1, forward strand.
GGCGGATGGATGCCGGCCGCCTGCGTCCCGAGCAGGTCAGCTTCGGCAAGCTCAACAACGTACGGGAGGCGATCGAGATCTGCCGTACGGCGCGGACGATTCTCGGGGCGAACGGGATTTCGCTGGAGTACCCCGTGATGCGGCACGCGACCAACCTCGAATCGGTGCTCACCTACGAGGGCACCGTCGAGATGCACCAGCTGGTGCTGGGCAAGGCACTCACCGGACTCGACGCCTTCCGGTGAACCCCGCGCGGGGCAGGGCCGGTGAGCGGCCCTGCCTCAGCTCTGGTTGAAGAAGCCGTCCTCCCGGCGCCTGGCCGGCTCGCCGCTGACGATCTCGGTGTTCGCGGGGGTCAGCAGGAAGACCCGGTTGGCGACCCGCTCGATGGTGCCGCGCAGGCCGAAGGTCAGCCCGGCCGCGAAGTCGACCACGCGCTTGGCGTCGCCCGGCTCCATGGCCGTGAGGTTCACGATGACCGGCACGCCCTCACGGAACAGCTCGCCGATCGCACGGGCGTCCCGGAAGCTGTCCGGGGTGACCGTGCCGATCCGGCGGCCCTTCTCCTCGGCGGTGTCCGAGGCCACCTTGACCCGGGGGTCGGTGACCCAGGCATCCCCGGGCTGCTCGGTCCCTTCGGAGTAGTCGTCGTCGTAGTAGCGCTCGTCATCGTTGTCGTCGACGAGGCCAAGCCAGGCACTCGCCTTGCGTACCGATCCCATGGACGCCTCCTCTCACAGCGGTCCTTCTTGCTTCCGCATCCCTATGGTCGTCCATGATGCGGATGGCGCGCCAAGTGGATAGACGCCGCACGGGGGGTTTGTGACGGTACTGGTGCAGAGCCCGTACGTCGAGAGCCCAGGTGTGCCAAGGGCCATAGCTCACACGGCTGCTGACTGGGAGTGAAATATGATTGTTTCCGGCGGGCGGGTGATGAACGGTGCGTCCGGGTGAACAGGGCGAGGCGGTCCGGGGTGTCTTCGAGGCGTCGCCGGGGCGGTCTGGTCGCGCGGTCGTCCGGCGCGGCGGTGGGGAGAAAGGCCTGGTGGGCGGCGTACTCGCGTGGCCGGGGGCGTGGTCGGCCGGGGCCGGGTCCGGTCCGCCGGGGTGATCACGGGCGGCCCGTGCGGGGCGTCGCGGCCGGCACGGGCCTCGCCGCCCGGCTCTGACAGCGGCTCAGGAGCCGCGGCCGGCCCGGGACAACCAGTGGCGTCAACCGGCGTGCAGGCGCGTCACCGTATACGGAATCAGGGTGCCAGGGCGGTCGCCTCGGGATTCGCCTTGATCCTGTTTCCCCGACGTAAAACAAAAACATGATCGGGTGACCGCTGCCCGGAGAGGGTCGTTGGCCGGAGCGCAGAACCATTTCTGCCCCGGTTCTGCGCATCCATCAACTCGCATCATGACTAAGGCACTTCCGTGCAAGCAGCCACCATTCGCACCCGGCTCCTGAGGATTCTGGTCCTGGCCCTCGCCGTCCTGTTGACGCTGCTGGGCGTCGCGGCCGCCGGGCAGATCTCCGCCTATCGCAACGCCTCCGCCACCGCGGACAACGCCCGGCTGGAGATCACGCTTCAGGGCCTGATCCACGAACTCCAGAAGGAACGCGGTCTCACCACCGGATACGTCGGCGGCGTCAAGGAGTTCACCGGCGAGGAGCGCGCCATCGTGCTCGGCTCGGTGCGCGCCGGGCAGTTCCAGGGCGACGACTACAGCCGGTTCATGGAGATCCGGGCCGGACGCCTCGCCGCCCTCGACGGCTTCCCGCGCTCGGCCACCGACGCCCAGCAGCGCCGCCTGGACGCGGCCATGACCACCCCGGACGCCGAGCGCGCGCTGGCGTACGAGGACACCGCCGTCAAGGGCGGCGGGAAGCTGAAGTGGAACGACATCCCGCCCATGCAGTGGTGGGACGCGATGACCTCCGCCAACAACGGGCTGCGGGACGTCCAGGTCTCGCTCGGCACCGGCGTCGAGAACCGGGCCTCGGCCCTGGAGGGCACCGCCCAGCGCGACCTGCTGCTCTTCCTGCTGCTCGCCCTCGGCACCGTCGCCGCGCCCGGCGCGCTCGCCCTCGACTGTGTACGGTCCGTCTCCGCGCCGCTCGCCGAACTCGCCCAGCAGGCCCGTGAGGTCGCCGGGGAGTCCAGCCCCCGGCCGTCCATCACGGACGTGCTGCGCGCCTCCCTCGCGGAGGTCGAGGAGTACCGCCGGGTCACCCTGCGCCGGGTCGAGCCGGCCCATCTCACCGGCGCGCTCGCCCGCAAGTGCGGGATCGAGGTACGACTGGGGGAGGCGCCCGCCGCCGGCGTGGTCGCCCGGGTGCTCATCCCGGTCAACCTGCTCACGGAGGCGACGGCCACCCCGAAGCAGGCGGCCGCCGCCGAACCGGCCACCGTGCCGGCCCCGCGCAGGGAGCCCGGCCAGACGCAGCTCGTCTCCGTCGCCGCCGTGGCCAGGCCCGAGCAGCCCCAGAAGAAGGGGGCTTCGGTCGCCCGGACCCGCAACGGGCTCGTCAAGCGGCCCCAGCGCAGCGCGATCTCGGAGGCCGTCAGCGAGACGGACCGGCCAAGCCGCCCGGCGCCCGGCGAGCGCAGAGGTCCGGGAGGCGTTGGGGCTGGGGGCCGATGTGCCGGTGCTGGAGTGCGATGCGCGGGAGCGGTGTGGCGGCCGCGGGTTTCGTCGTGGCTGGTCGCGCAGTTCCCCGCGCCCCTGCGGGGGCGCGGGGAACTGGATCAGCGGGCGTACGGAGCGCGAGGGGAGGGGTGCGCGTGTGAAGGCGAAGGGTGGGGCGCGGCGGAGAACGCGAAGAGTCCCCGCTGTCCGCGGGGCGCGCAGGGGGTCAGCTCAACAGGAACAGGACCACACGCGACCGAAGTCGATGTGGGAGCGCTTGACCAGCCACTGCTGTGGATGCATGGGCCAAGTGGAACAGGTCTCCGGTTTTCCGTCAACTGAGCTGAGACGCGCTGACCACACTCTGGACACCCTTGACAACGAGGGGAAACGGCACCGTAGAGTCGACGGACGGCCCTGCTGAGGGGCTCGGCCGTAAGAGCGCCGTACTCCGGCGTTCCGTGTGAAGGCACCCGCACCCCCGTGTGCGCGTCCACCGTGTTCGATTGATCCGCCACGGAGCCTTCGCATGTCTTCCGAGACCCTCGTCAGAACCACCACCGTCCCCGCCTCCGGCATACCCGGGCCCGCGGCCGACCGCTGCACCTCCGAGGCGGCCCGATGAGGCCCCAGCTGGTGATCGTGGGGGCCGGGCCGCGGGGGACCGGTCTCCTGGAGCGCATCGCCGCCAACGCCCCCGAGCTGTACGCCGGCTCGGGCCTCGACATCCATCTGGTCGACCCGCATCCGCCGGGCGCCGGACGCATCTGGCGGGCCGCCCAGTCGCCGCTGCTGTGGATGAACTCGCACGCCGAGGACGTCACCATGTTCACGGACGAGACGGTGCGGATGGCCGGGCCGGTGCGGGAGGGCCCCACCCTGCACGAGTGGGCGGGCCTGGACGGCCGTACCTTCGCCGACCGGCAGATCCAGGGCCGCTATCTGCGGCACGTCTACGACCAGGCTGTCGCCGGCCTCCCGGACGGCGTCACCGTCCACCACCACCCGCGCCGTGCCCTGCGGGTGAGCGGGCCGCGCGAGGGCCGCCAGCAGGTCTGGCTGGAGGGCCGGCCACGCCCGCTCCTCGCCGACCTCGTCGTCCTCGCCCTCGGTCACCTGGACGCCGAACTCGACCCGGAACAGGCCGCGTTGGCCGCGTACGCCGACGCGCACGGCCTGCTCCACCTGCCGCCCGACTTCACCGCCGACAGCGACCTGTCCGCACTGCGGCCCGGCGAACCGGTGCTCGTGCGGGGGTTCGGACTCGCCTTCGTCGACCTGATGGTGCTGCTCACCGAGGGGCGGGGCGGACGCTACGACGGCGACACCTATGTGCCGTCCGGGCAGGAGCCGGTGCTGTACGTCGGGTCGCGGCGCGGAGTGCCGTACCACTCGAAGATCGGGTACGACTGGACCGGCGAACGCCCGCCGCTGCCCCGGTTCCTCGGACCCGGCGAGATCGACGAACTCGTCGCCCGGCCGGGTGGCTTCGACTTCCGGCGGGACGTGTGGCCGCTGGTGGAAAAGGAGTTGGGCTTCGCCCACTACCACCGGCTGTTCACCGTCCATCCCGAGCGGACGGCCGTCGCCTGGCGGGACTTCGAGGAGAAGTACGCCGCGGCGGAGGGCGACGCCGAGGTGCGGGCGCTGGTGGCGGCCGCCGTACCGGATCCCGCCGACCGGCTCGACCTCGCGGCGCTGGACCACCCGCTGGACGGGGTGCGGTACGGATCGCACGAGGAGTTCCAGGAGGGGCTGCGCGGCTACATCGAGGCGGACCTGGACCGCCGTCACGATCCCGCGTACAGCCCCGACCTGGCGGTGTTCCTCGGACTGCTCTCCGTCTACGGGCAGTTGGTGCGGCTCGGCGACATCGGGGCCTGGTGGCACGGGTTCTTCAGCTACCTCGCCTCCGGGCCGCCCGGCCCCCGGCTGCGGCAGATGCTCGCGCTGTCCCGGGCCGGAGTGCTGCGGTTCGTCGGCGCCGGGATGACGGTGACGGCGGCGGACGGGGTGTTCCGGGCCTCCGCCGACACCGTGCCCGGGTTTGCCGTGGAGGCGCGGGCCCTCGTCGAGGCGAGGCTGCCCGAACCGACCGTGGGGCGCGCCCGGGACACGCTGCTGCGCGAACTGCACGCCGGCGAGGCCGCCGAGACACCCGACGGGCTGCTCAGGGTGGACTCCGCCGACGGGCGGATCCTCGACGGGTGCGGGCGGCCGCACCCCCGGCTGTTCGCGCTCGGGCCGTTCACGAACGGCCGTACGCCCGGGGCGTTCACCCGGCCGCGCACCGGAGGACCCGCGTTCCGCCAGAACGACGCCACGGCACGCGCGGCACTGGCCTTCCTGGCCGACCTGGCGGGCGGGACCGCCGCGGAGCCCGGTCATGGCTGAGCGCGGCTGCGGCGAGCTGAGAGGCCATCACCCCGGAAGGTGTTCCAGCACTGTGGAGAAGGGATCGCGGCGGCTTGTGTGAAACGGGTGTCTTACAGGGAGGTTCGTGGTGATGACCGGCTCGTACGGCCGGGGGCTGTTGCATCTGGCCGCCGCCGTGGATCAGGTCGGCGTGTTCGACGCGGAGCGCTACGTCGAGCTGGTGCGGCTCGCCGAGAGCGGGGGACTGGACTTCGTGACGCTCGACGGCCGGTTCGGGTGGACGGAGACCGACCCGCTCACCGTGCTGGCACAGGTGGCCCCGGCCACCCGGCGGATCGGGCTGGTGCCGATGACGACCGCCCCCGAGGCCGCCGTCGCCCACCTCGACGGGGTCAGCCGGGGCCGGGCCGGCCGGTGGAGCGAGGACCCGGGGCCCGCGCCGGAGCAGCCGGTCCGGGTGGCCGACGCCACCGAGCCCGCCGCCCGGCAGGCCGTCGCCCGGTACGCCGATGTCGCCCTGGTGCGGGCCGCGAGCTCCGCGCAGGCCGCCGCCGTACGAGAGGAACTGCGGGCGCACGCAGGGGAGTTCGGACGGGATCCGGAAGCGCTGCGGGTGCTGGTGAGCCTGGTGGTGGATCTGGGCGACGGGGAGCGCGCGGCCGAGCCGGGGCACGGGGGCGGTGGGCCCCGGCAGACCGTGCAGGGACCGCTGTACCGGGGTGGCCCGGTGGATCTGGCGGAGCTGGTCGCAGGCTGGCACGGTGAGGGTGCCGCCGACGGCTTCCACCTGGTCCCCGCCGAACCGCGCCGCGACCTGGAACGGCTGGTCAACGGCACCGTGGCGCTCCTCCAGCACCGCGGTCTGTTCCGCACCTTCTACCCGGGCAGCACCCTGCGCGAGCACCTCGGCCTCGCCCGGCCCGCCGGGCAACTCGCGGTGCCGTGAAATACCCTGCGCTCTCCCGCCGTTGGGGACGGACCGAGCGCATGTGAGAGAGACGTGACGTGAGCCATGACCTCATGACGTCGTGTCGAAAGCCATGGAAGGACTGATCGTATGAACGCGGACGCGTCCGGGGACTGGAAGCGCTGGCACGAACACCGCGAGGAGACGGTGTCGGCGCCGTACGGGCCGCTCGCACTGGTCGGCAGCCACTGGATCGAGGACCATCCGGACGGCCGGCTGCCGGCCGTCCCCGGAAGCTGGGCGGTCGACGGGGACGGCGTCCGGCTCACCGCGACGGCGGCCGACGGCCTGGCCCTGGACGGCGAGCCCTTCGCCGGTGAGATCCGGCTCGCCGCCGACCGCGAACCCTCGGCCCGGGTCACCTTCGGCGAGCGCCGGCTGGTCGTGCTGGTCCGCGAGGGCGTCTGGGGCGTACGGGACTACGACCCGGCCGCCGCGACCCGCCGCGCCTTCCGGGGTATCGACGCCACCCCCCACGACCCGCGCTGGTCGGTGCCGGGGCGCTTCACGCCGTACGGCGACGAACCGCGCAGCGTCCGCGTCGGTACCGCGGACGGAGTGGAGCGCGCGCTCGTGCTCGCCGGGGAACTCGGCTTCACCGTGGCCGGCCGGGAGCTGACGCTCCAGGTCGCCGAGCAGGCCGACGGCCGGCTGTGGGCGGTGTTCGCCGACACCACCAGCGGGGGCAGCAGCTTCCGGTTCAGGTTCCTCTATTCGGCCGCCCCGGCCGCCGACGGCTCCACCACCGTCGACTTCAACCGGGCACAGCTGCCGCAGTGCGCCTTCGCGGACCACTTCATCTGCCCGTTCCCGCCGCCCGGCAACACGCTGGACCTCGCGGTCGAGGCGGGGGAGCGGCAGCTCGTCTGAGGCTTTCGCGGGGAATGTGACATGGTGTCAACTCGCCCGGACCGCGACGAGATCACCCAAAGTCGGCATGGTTCGAACACGGTCGCACGGCCGAAAGGCCCCCTTGCGGCTACCGGTCGTTCGCCCGAATACTCCCCCTCAGCGCTTGTCAGGGGCATGTGTGTCCGAAATCCGGGCGCCACCCCTGGCTGCGCCTCACGGGCCCCGACCCCACGCGGGCCCCCGACGTCCCCTGGGAGGGAACGACAAGTGAGGATCAAGCGCACCACCCCACGCAGCGGTATCACAAGACGGACCCGGCTGATCGCCGTGGGCACCGGCTTCCTGGCCGCGGCGGCGTTCGCCGTCCCCACCGCGAGCGCGAGCGACGCACACACCTTCAGCACGACCCAGCTGAAGGCCGTGAACAGCTCTGTTCTGAAGGCAGACGTCCCCGGCACCGCCTGGTCCGTGGACAGCAAGACCAACCGTGTCGTCGTCACCGTCGACGCCACGGTCTCCAAGGCCGAGATCGCCAAGATCAAGCGGCAGGCGGGCGCCGAAGCCGGAGCGCTCACCATCAAGCACACCAACGGCACCTTCAAGAAGCTGATCACCGGCGGCGACGCCATCTACGGCGGCGCCTACCGCTGCTCGCTCGGCTTCAACGTGCACAGCGGGAGCACGTACTACTTCCTGACCGCCGGGCACTGCGGTGAGGTGGCCTCGACCTGGTACAGCAACTCCGGTCACACCACCGTCCTGGGCACGAACGTCGGCTACAGCTTCCCGACGAACGACTTCGCGCTGGTGAAGTACACCAACACCTCGATCGCGCACCCGAGCGCGGTCGGCAGCCAGACCATCTCCAGTGCGGCCACGCCCAGCGTCGGGACGACGGTGTACCGCCGCGGCTCGACCACCGGCACCCACAGCGGCCGGGTCACCGCGCTCAACGCCACCGTCAACTACGGCAGCGGTGACATCGTCTACGGCATGATCCAGACCACGGTCTGCGCCGAGGGCGGCGACAGCGGCGGCCCGCTCTACGGCGGTACCGTGGCCTACGGTCTGACCTCCGGCGGCAGCGGCGACTGCACCTCCGGCGGTACGACCTTCTTCCAGCCCGTCACCGAGGCGCTGAGCTACTACGGCGTGAGCGTCGGCTGACGACCCTTCGGATCGACTCCCGGCGAGCCCTCGTACGCAACCGGCGTACGGGGGCTCGCCCTTGTACGACCCCGGGGTTACCGTCGAAGGACCGTTGAAGTCAGTCACCCCTTGGGGGCCGGCATGGTCGAGGCGCTGGTGGCGGCCGCAGCCGCTCTCGTGTCCGTCGGAGCGGTCTACGCGATGTCCGCGGCACGGGTCGTCAAACAGTACGAACGGGGCGTGGTGTTCCGCCTCGGCCGGCTCCGACCGGAGGTGCGTGGACCCGGGTTCACCATGATCCTCCCGTTCGTGGACCGGCTCCAGAAGGTCAACATGCAGATCGTCACGATGCCGGTGCCCGGGCAGGAGGGCATCACCCGGGACAACGTGACCGTGCGCGTCGACGCCGTCGTCTACTTCCGGGTGACCTCGCCCGCCGAGGCGGTCGTCCGGGTCGAGGACTACCGGTTCGCGGTCGCGCAGATGGCGCAGACCTCGCTCCGGTCCATCATCGGCAAGAGCGAGCTGGACGACCTGCTGTCGAATCGCGAAAAGCTCAACCAGGGCCTGGAGTTGATGATCGACAGTCCGGCCGTGGAGTGGGGCGTCACCATCGACCGCGTCGAGATCAAGGACGTCTCGCTGCCCGAGACCATGAAGCGGTCCATGGCCCGGCAGGCCGAGGCCGACCGGGAGCGCCGGGCCCGCGTCATCAACGCCGACGCCGAACTCCAGGCCTCCAAGAAGCTCGCGGAGGCCGCCAAGGAGATGTCGGAGCAGCCCGCCGCGCTCCAACTGCGGTTGCTGCAGACCGTGGTGGCGGTCGCCGCGGAGAAGAACTCGACGCTGGTGCTGCCGTTCCCGGTGGAGCTGCTGAGGTTCCTGGAGCGGGCGCAGCAGCAACTGCCCCCGGCGGGAGGGACTGATGGTGCCGACGGGTCGGCGGGGGCGAATTCCGGCCAGGGATAGCCGGAGACAGCCAGGGGCAGACGTCACTGTCGGCCGCCCGTTGCTCGCACGCGGTGTTTGCAGTGCGAATTCTCCTGGGGTGACTGGCGGCTGTGCACGACGCGTACACGGGGGGCGCACAACATCCGCGCACGCGAGACCTGAAGTCGACCTTGTGTGCTCCCTGTGGGGCTCGGAATAGTAGGCGGCCGTCAACCAGCCTTCCGGCCCTTGAGGTCCCCACAACCTTGCGGGCCGACCCCCCACAGGAGGACATGAGTTGAAGCACCGACGCATACCCAGGCGCCGGGCGGCGCTCGCCGGCGCGGGTGTCGCCGCGCTCGTCGCCGCCGGAGTGACCTTCCAGAGTGCGAACGCCAGCGAGCCCGCCAGGGCCGCCGCACCGCAGATCCTGTCCGCCCCGGCGGCCGGAAAGCTCGCCTCGGCACTCGCCGCCGACCTCGGCACGGACGCGGCGGGCACCTACTACGACGCCCGGTCGAAGAACCTCGTCGTCAACGTGCTCGACGACACCGCAGCCAAGGCCGTCGAGGCGGCCGGGGCCAAGGCGAGACTCGTCGCCAACTCCCTTGCCGAGCTCGACGGCGCGCGTACCGCGCTGAAGCAGGACGCGACCATCCCCGGCACCTCGTGGGCGACCGACCCGGTCGGCAACAAGGTTGTCGTCACCGCCGACAGGACGGTCACCGGGGCCGAGCTGGCCAGGCTCACCAAGGTTGTCGACGGGCTCGGCGAGAGGGTCGAACTCCGCCACTCGAAGGGGGAGTTCAAGCCCTTCATCGCCGGCGGCGACGCGATCACCGGCTCGGGCGGCCGCTGTTCGCTCGGCTTCAACGTGGTCAAGGACGGCGAGCCGTACTTCCTGACCGCCGGGCACTGCACCGAGGCCATCTCCACCTGGTCGGACTCCGCCGGGACCGTGATCGGCCAGAACGCCCAGTCCAGCTTCCCGGGCAACGACTTCGGCCTGGTGAAGTACACCTCGGGTGTGGACCACCCGAGCGAGGTCGACCTCTACAACGGCTCCGCCCAGCAGATCACCGGCGCGGCCGAGGCGACCGTGGGCATGAAGGTGACTCGCAGCGGCTCCACCACCCAGGTCCACGACGGCACGGTCACCGGTCTCAACGCCACCGTGAACTACTCCGAGGGCACGGTGAGCGGCCTCATCCAGACCGACGTGTGCGCCGAGCCCGGCGACAGCGGCGGCTCGCTCTTCTCGGGCAGCAACGCGATCGGCCTGACCTCCGGCGGCAGCGGCGACTGCACCTCCGGCGGGGAGACGTTCTTCCAGCCGGTGACGGAGGCACTGTCGGCGACGGGGACCCGGATCGGCTGACGGCCCCGGTGTCCCGGATCGGCTGACGGCCCCCGGTGTTCCGGATCGGCTGACGCGCGCCGTATCCCTGTCAGGCCCCGCCCCCTCCGAGGGGCGGGGCCTTTTGGCATGCGCCGACGCCGGCCGCCCCCTGGCCGCGGGGCGTCCCGACCACCCCGAGAGCCGGCCGGCTGTTACGGAGGGTGCCACATGTGGCGCAGAGCGTCGCGGGTGCGTTCTCCCGGACGGCCGAGCGGCCGGGTGGCCGCGGCGAGATGTGTGTCATGGCGGTGGTTTTCCTCAACTGCGGTGGCCGGCTGGGGAGCTGACGGGGCGGTGCCTGTTTCGGACGTCGCCCACCTCCCCAAAGAATCGCAGATGTGTTCGAATGCAGGTCGCTGACCGGGGCTGATGAGGTTAGAGTAATCGAACGCGAGTACGATGAACATATCGGGCGTATCGGGTTTGTGGCTGAAAAGGGGTGGAGTGATGGAGGTGCGGCATGACGGGCTTCGCCCATCTGCACGTCGCGTCCGGTTACTCCGCCCGCTACGGCGCCTCCCATCCCGAGCAGCTGGTCCGGCAGGCGGCGGACCGGGGCATGTCCGCGCTCGCGCTCACCGACCGGGACACGGTCACCGGGGCTGTTCGATTCGCGCAGACCTGTGCGAAGGAAGGGGTCCGGCCGCTCTTCGGCATCGACCTGGCGGTGGCGGCCCTGGCACCTCCGCCGCCGGTCCAACGCCGCCGTACCCCGGCACGCGGCGGCGCGCACGTGGTCGAGCCGCCGCTGCGGTTCGTGCTGCTCGCGCAGAGCAGAGAGGGCTGGGCCCGGCTGTGCCGGATCACGTCGGCCGCCCACGTCGGTGCCGTGTCCGGTACGCCGCCGGTGGTGCCGTGGGAGGCGCTGCGCGAGTACGGCGGCCCCGGCCTGACCGTGCTGCTCGGGCCGCTCTCGGAGCCGGTGCGGGCGCTGTCGGTCGGCCGGGAGGACGTCGCGATGAAGCTGCTGGCGCCCTGGCAGGAGATCTTCGGAAGGGATGTTCGATTGGAAGCCGTCGCGCAGAAACGTTCCGGCACTGGTCCGGGATCCCTGCGCCTGGCCGCCCGCACCCTCGCCCTGGCCGACCGCACCCGTACCACCGCCGTCCTCTCCAACGCCGTCCGCTACGCCGACCCCGAACAGCATCGACTTGCCGATGTCCTCGACGCCGCGAGGCTGCTGCGGCCCGTCGACCGGCGCCGCCTGGACAGCGGACAGCGCTGGCTCAAGGACGAGCGAGGAATGGCGGCCGTCGCCCGCATGATCACTGACTGCGCCGGAACGGACCCCCGCAGGGCCCGCCGGCTGATGGCGGACACCGCCGCCACCGCGGCCGCGTGCACCGTCGACCCGAAGGCGGACCTCGGCCTCGGCACCCCGCACCTCCCCGAACCGTCGCTCTTCGGTGCCGAGCCCGGGGCCGACGGCGCGGCCCGGCTGCTCCGCCTGCGCTGCGAGGCCGGCCTGGTCCGGCGCGGCCTCGACCGCGACCGGGAGGCGCTCGCCCGGCTGGACGAGGAACTCGCCGTCATCTCCCACTGGAACTACGACGCGTACTTCCTCGCCGTCGGACAGGTCGTCGCCGACATCCGGGCCAAGGGCATCCGGGTCGCGGCCCGCGGCTCCGGCTCCGGCTCCCTGGTCTGCCACGCCCTGGACATCGCCACCGCCAACCCGCTCGACCACAGCCTGCTGTTCGAACGCTTTCTGAGCAGACGCCGGGAGTCACTGCCCGACATCGACATCGACGTGGAGTCCGCCCGACGCCTGGAGTGCTACGACACGATCTTCGAACGCTTCGGGAAGGAACGGGTGGCCGTCACCGCGATGCCCGAGACCTACCGGGCCCGCCGCGCCCTGCGGGACACCGGCCTCGCGCTGGGTATCCCGCCCGCGGACGTCGACCGGATCGCCAAGAGCTTCCCGCACCTGCGCGCCTGCGACATCACCGGCGCCCTCGCCGAACTGCCCGAACTGAGACAACTGGCGACGGAGATGGACCGCTACGGACCGTTGTGGGAGCTCGCCGAGGGCCTGGACTCCCTGGTCCACGGCATGGCCATGCACCCCTGCGGCGTGGTCATCAGCGACGCCACCCTCCTGGACCGGCTGCCGGTGCAGCCCACCCCGCAGGGCGACTACCCCATGGCCATGGCCGCGAAGGAGGAGATCGAGGCGCTGGGCAACATCAAACTCGACGTCCTGGGCGTCCGGATGCAGTCCGCGATGGCCCACGCGGTCGCGGAGATCGAACGCACCACCGGGAACCACATCGACCTGGACGACCCCGGGCAGGTGCCGCTCGACGACGTCTTCGCGTTCAAGCTCATCCAGGCCAGCCAGACCCTGGGCCTGTTCCAGCTGGAGTCGCCCGGTCAGCAGGACCTGCTGTCCCGGCTCCAGCCCCGTGACGTGCAGGACGTCATCGCCGACATCAGCCTCTTCCGCCCCGGCCCGGTCGCCGGCGGCATGCCCGAGCGGTACATCGCCGCCCGCCACGGCGGCACACCCGCCTACGCGCACCCGGACCTGGAGCCGGTGCTCGCCGACACCTACGGCGTGACCATCTGGCACGAGCAGATCATCGAGACGCTGCGGGTGCTGACCGGCTGCGACCGGGCCTTCGCGGAGATCACCCGGCGGGCGCTCGGCGACAAGGAGCAACTGCCCAGGATCAGGGACTGGTTCCACGAGCGGGCCCGTGCGCGTGGCTACAGTGCGGCCGTCCGGGAGGAGGTGTGGAAGACCGTCGAGGCCTTCGGGGCGTACGGCTTCTGCCGCGCCCATGCGGTCGCCTTCGCCGTCCCCGCCCTGCAGAGCGCCTGGCTCAAGGCGCACTACCCGGCGTTCCTGCTGGCCGGCCTCCTCGAACACGATCCCGGGATGTGGCCCAAGCGGGTCCTGGTCGCCGACGCCCGGCGGGGCGGTGTGCAGGTGCTCCCTGTCGACGTCAACAACTCCCGGGTGCGGCACACCGTGGAGAAGGCCGACGGAGACCGGTGGGGGGTACGCCTCGCCCTCTGCGCGGTGCATGGCATCAGTGAGGAGGAGTGTGCCCGGATCGAGGAGGGGCAGCCGTACGGATCGCTGTCGGACTTCTGGCAGCGGGCCCGTCCCAGCAGACCGGTCGCCGAACGGCTCGCCGAGATCGGCGCCCTGAACGGTCTCCATGACGGCCGTCTCACCCGGCGCGACCTGCTGCTCCAGATCGCCGAGCTCCACCGGGCCTCCCGGGTGCGGTCCGCGGGCAAGGGCCAGTTGCCCATCGACGCGGGCGCCGTCGGTGGGGCGGAACCGAGCGGGCTGCCGGAGATGACCGGCCGTGAGGCCCTGAGCGCCGAGCTGAGCACCCTCGGCATCGATGTCTCCCGGCACCTGATGGAGCACCATCACCGGCTGCTGCGCGAGATCGGCGCGACCGACGCGGCGCACCTCGCCGGGATGCGCGCCGGCCGGCAGGTCCTCGTGGCCGGGGTGCGGGCCTCGACCCAGACCCCGCCGATCGCGAGCGGCAAGCGGATCATCTTCGTCACCCTGGAGGACGGCTCCGGCCTGGTCGACCTGGCCTTCTTCGAGGACTCCCACCCGGCGTGCGCGCACACCGTGTTCCACAGCGGGCTGCTCCTGGTCCGCGGCACGGTCCAGGTGCGCGGCACCCGTCGTACCGTCGTCGGCTCTATGGCCTGGGACCTGGACGAGATCGCCGCCGCCCGCCGCGACCACGGCCCGCAGGCCGCCCTCGCCCTCCTCGGCCGGAGCCGCCCGCACCCGACCCCCGCCCAGCCGCAGCGCACCCTGGCCGACGGCACCGCGGGCGCCCGCCTGCACCCGTACGCCGACCTCCAGCCCGCCGGCACCCGCTCGGCCGACCTCAAGAAGTTCGGCCACCGCAGCCCCGGGAGCGCGGGATGAGCGGAACGAGTGGAACGAGCGGAACGAGCACACGGCAGCGGCACATCGCCCACCTCCACCTGCACGCCTCGATGACTGAGGATCAGTACGCCGATGTAATCGAACTGGTGTCCGGGATTACGCCGCACGTCCAGGCCGTCCCGCCCAACGCCGTCCAACTCGACCTGACGTCGGCGCTCCGGTACTTCGACCTGTCCCCGTACGACATGGTCCAGACGACGATGATGAGGTTGCAGGCCCTGTACGGCATCGACAGCAGCACCGGGCTCGCGGGCAACCGCATGCTGGCGGCGATGGCGGCCGACGCGTCCGCGCCGGGAGAGACCACCTGGGTCCGCACCGCCGACGCGGCCGACTGGCTGTATCCCAGGCCGGTCACCGCGCTTCCGGGGATCGGCCGGGCCACGGCGCAGACGCTCGGCAGATACGGCCTGCACACCATCGGCCAGGTCGTCGACCTGCCCCCAGCGACCCTGCAGCGGCTCCTCGGCACGGGCCCCGCCCGGCTGCTGGCCGAACGCGCCCGCGGCCACGACCCCCGCCCGGTTACCCCGATGGAACCCGCAGAGCATCTGACCGCCGATCTCGTACTGGAACGGGACTGCCTCGACCCGGCACAACACCACCGGGCCGTCCTAGGACTTGCCGAACGGATCGGCCAACGCCTGCGCGGTGAGAGCCAGATCGCGCGGCGGCTCACCCTCACGGTGCGATACGCCGACCGCACTTCCACCACCCGCACCCGCACCCTGCCGGAACCCACCGGCCACTCGCCAGCCCTGGCCACGACAGCCTTGGATCTGTTGGCCGCCCTCGGACTGCAACGGGCACGAGTCCGCGCCTTCGCGATCCGCGCCGACGGACTGCGGCCTGCCGACAGCGCCTACCGCCAGCTCTCCCTGGACCCCGGCGACGCCCGCGCCCGCGCGGCCGAGGCCGCCGCGGACCGTGCCCGTCGACGTTTCGGGCCAGGGGCCGTACGGCCGGCCGCTCTGGCGAACTGACCGCGCGGTTCCCGTCCCTGCCGGCGGCGAATCCTCGCCCCGCGCCGGCGGGTTGGACGGAGCCGTCCGCATCCGCCTCGGCGCCGTCCGGGTTGAGCTTCCCGCACCCGTCGCCGATCTGGCCCTCCCGCAGGTCGTGCCTCGTCATCCGGCGCGGTCAAGGCGGACGGCCTTGTCGTACGACTCCCTGGCGTCAAGCAGTTCGTCCCAGTGTTTCTCCGTCCAGGCGCAAGCGACCGCTATCGGTTGGAGCATGCTGCGGCCCAGCGGCGTCAGTTCGTACTCGACATGTGGGGTGGCCTCGGCGTAGACGGTGCGCTTGACCAGACCGTCTCGTTCGAGGGACCGCAGCGACTGGGTCAGGACCTTGGGGGTGACGCGGCTCAGCGGCACGCGCAACTCGGAGAACCGGCGCGGCCCGTGCTCGAGACAACGGATGACGAGCGCTGCCCACTTGTCGCCGAATCGGATCGGATTGAGCGAGGACGGGCACAGTTCGTCGAACATGTCGGCGGGCAGCGGCTCCCTCATGGCCTCACCCTAGCCGGTATCCCGGTGGTAACCGGGGCCCTCGATAGCCTTCGAGAACTGGCCTGGGCACGGGCTCCGGCCCTGGTGAGAGGCGGTTCGTCATGAACATCGTGGTCTTCGGCGCCGGCGGCCGGGCCGGGCGGCAGGCTGTCGCGGAGGCGCACCGACGTGGACACCAGGTCACCGCTGTGGTGCGCGACCCTTCCGGCCACAAGGACCTGACCGACGTGCGGGTCGTGGCAGGCGACGTCACGGACACGGCGAGCATCGAACATGCGGCCGTTGCGCACGATGCCGCCATCAGTGCCGCCGCGGATCTGTCCGTGCCACCACACGAGTTCTTCACCGCGTCGTCGCGCGCCCTGACCACCGGCCTGGCCGGCGCGGGCGTGCACCGCCTCGTGGTGGTCGGGCTCGCATCGGTCATGCCTGGTGCGTCCGGCGCTCTTCTGATGGACGAGCCCGGCTACCCGAACGAGTACCGCTCCTTCTCCCTCGGCCACGCGGCGGGCCTCGACGAGTTGCGGAGGTGTGACCTGGACTGGGCATACGTGGCCCCGGCGGGCGACTTCGACCATGAGGGCACGCGCACGGGCCGGTACCGGATCGCTGAGCACGGCGACCCGGCCAGCCGGATTACGTACGCGGACCTGGCGATCGCACTGATCGACGAGATCGAGGCGCCCCGCCATCACCGAGCCGCCGTCAGCGTGCGGGAGGCATGACATCCGAGGTGGGCAGGTTTCTCCTCGGATTCGGTGGTTCTGACCGCGGAAAGCGGGCCAGAGTCCTCCGGGGCGGGCGTCGTGGGGCTTGGCCCGGAGCGCGGCGGCGACTTTCTGGTTGCCGGCGATGCGGAGGGCGCGCGCTCCTCGCCCTGGCCGACGGCCTCACGGTCCAGGTGGTGGCGGGCCATCACTCCCCGGCCGTGGCGCTGGCCATCCTCCAGCGCAACATCGACCACCTGCTGGAAAACCCGCCCGGCCGCGGCTGACGCGTCCGGGCCGGGACATCGGCACCGCATCGGCCTCCGGGTCCACCGCCCGCTCGCGTAGCCGCGCCCGTCTCGTCCGGCGGACCGCCTGCCACTGCTCCGATCGTCGAGGGCGGCCGCCGCGCCGCTACGTCAGTTGGCCCACGGCGGCACGATCCGGCTGCCGTCGGCCAGTTCGGCCTCCAGGCCGACGGACGTGGTGACCCAGGAGAGCGCGGTGTGGTCGGTCGGGTTCTCGACGGCGAGGGTGGCGCCGGGGTTGACGATGACGGTGTCGCCGGCGCGGATGCGGTCGGTACGGCCGTCGAGGGTGATCAGGAGTTCGCCGACGAGCAGGAGGAAGATCTCCTCCCGGGTGACGGTGTGGGCGGGGGCCTTGGTCCCGGCCGGTATCTCCCCTCGCCAGGCGCACAGTTCCTTGCTGCCGGTGCGGGGAGTGGCGTAGGAGACGAAGCGGGCGCCGTGGATCTCGTGGGTGACGGCCTCGGCGGAGCGGACGACGGGCATGGATGCCTCCCGGGCAGATGGTCAAGTAGGTTGACTATATAGTCAAGCTGCTTGACCGATTCGTCAAGGGTGTTTCAATGCCTCCGTGCAGAACTCCGAGGCCATGGCCCTGTCCGCAGCCCTGCTCGCCACAGCCGGTGAGCTGACCCAGCGCATCAATGAAGGGGTCGTCGCCCGCGGTTTCGAGGGGATCAGGCCCGCTCATGGCTTCGCCTTCGCGCGGCTCGCCCCGGACGGGGCCACCGTCACCGAACTCGCCGTGCACCTCGGGGTGACCAAGCAGGCGGCAAGTCAGCTTGTCGATGAAATCGTGCGCAGGGGGTATGCCGAGCGCCGGCCGCACCCCAGGGACGCGCGGGCGCGGCTGATCGTGCTCACCGAGCGGGGGTGGGCGTGCACGCGGGCCGCGGAGGCGGCGGCCGCGGAGGTCGTCCGGGGCTGGGGCGATGTGCTGGGGGAGAGGGAAGTGCGTGCGTTGTGGGACTGTTTGTCCCGTATCGCTCCCTACGGCCCCCTCAGGCCCAGCTGGTGACGCACCGTCAGGCGAGTGGTGCGTGAGCGGTTACCCGGAAGTTTTACCGACGCGTAACTTCACGCTTGCACTACTCGTCCGTAACTTGATGAGTGAACAGCATCCTTCGTGATCCGGATCACAGGGCGTAAGGCCGTCGTACCTCCCTTGAGCCGCAAGGAGATCACCCGATGCTGCCCTGGAAACGAGTGCTCAGACCCCTCACCGCGCTGCTCCTCGCCGCCGCCGTCGCCACCGTTCCCGCCGCCACCGCCCACGCTTCCAGCGCCCCCACCACCGGCTGGAACGACTACTCCTGCCGCCCCTCCGCCGCCCACCCCCGCCCGGTGATCCTGGTCCACGGCACCCTCGGCAACTCCGTCGACAACTGGCTCTCCCTCGCCCCGTACCTGGAGGACCGCGGCTACTGCGTCTTCTCCCTCGACTACGGCCAGCTGGACGGTGTCCCCCTCTTCTACGGCCTCGGCCCCATCGACAAGTCGGCAGAGCAACTCTCCGCCTTCGTAGACAAAGTGCTCGCCGCGACCGGCGCCGCCAAGGCCGACCTCGTCGGCCACTCCCAGGGCGGCATGATGCCCCGCTACTACCTGAAGTTCCTCGGCGGCGCCGCCAAGGTGAACGCCCTCGTCGGCCTCGCCCCCGACAACCACGGCGCCACCCTCAGCGGTCTCACCAACCTGCTGCCGTACTTCCCCGGCGCCTCGGACCTGATCAAGGCCACCACCCCCGGCCTGGCCGACCAGATCCCCGGCTCCGCCTTCCTCGCCAAGCTCAACGCGGGCGGCGACACCGTCCCCGGAGTGCACTACACGGTCGTCGCCACCAAGTACGACGAGGTGGCCACGCCCTGGCAGAGCCAGTACCTGAGCGGCTCCGACGTCCACAACGTCCTGCTCCAGGACCTCTGCCCGCTCGACCTCTCCGAGCACGTGGCGATAGGGCTCTTCGACCGGATCGCCTTCCACGAGGTGGCCAACGCGCTCGACCCGGCGCACGCCACCGGCACCACCTGTGCGTCGGCGTTCAGCTGAGCCGCTGCCCAACTGAACGCCGCCGGGGCCTGTCCGACCTGAGCCGCCGGTCAGGCCCCGGAACCATGAGGGATCAGCGCCGCGGCGCTCGCCGCCGCACCGACAGGAAGAGCGCGCTGGAGCCCAGCGCCAGGGCGGCCGCCCCGCCGATCGCGAGGTACGGCGTGGAGCCGTCGCCGCCGGTCTCGGCGAGCGTCGGCCCCTGGCTTCCGGCGGACTCGGGCGCGTTGGCCTCCGTGGCCTCCGTGGCCTCCGTGGCCGGTGCGGCCGACGTGCTCGCGTCGTCGTCGCCGTGACCGCCGTGCTCGATCGTCGACTTGTCGGCACCGTCCGCGATCTGCTCGTCGGTGGGGGCGGAGGCGGCCGGGGCGGCGCCGGTGGCGGTACCGGCGGCTCCGAAGTCCACGTCCGAGCAGGAGTAGAAGGCCTCCGGGCTGTCCGAGCGCTGCCAGATCGCGTACAGCAGCTGGCGGCCGGTGCGCTCGGGAAGGGTGCCGGAGAACGTGTAGAAACCGCCGGCGGCGACCGGGTCGGTGGCCGTCGCCACCGGGTGGTCGAGGTCCAGGTCCGCCCAGGCCAGCGGCTTGGCCGGGTCGTAACCGGCCTTGGTGAGGTACACCTTGAAGGTGCCCTTGTGCGGCGCCGTCACCCGGTACCTGAAGGTGTACGACCCGCCGCTGACGTTCGTCGCCGGCCAGTCGGCGCGGGCCAGGTCGAGGCCCTTGAACTCGTCGTTGTCCGCGCTGCACAGCCTGCCGTCCGGGATCAGCGCCTGGTGCTGCCCGTTCGCGTCACCGATGCGGATGCCGTTCCAGTCGTAGAGGGCCTGGGTGCCACCGGCGGCGACCGCCGCCTTGCAGGCATCCGACTTCGGGCTCTCCGGGTTCTCCGCGTAGCACTGGGCGACCCGGCTGACCGGGTCCCCCATCGTGCCGTGCGCGGACGCGGGTACGGCGGCGAACATGACCGCACCCACGCCGAGCACGACGGCGGCAGCGACCTGACGGCGTGTTGCGAGCATGCGGAGACTCCTCGGAGCGGTCCTCGGGGCGGGCCCGGTCCCGCCGGGCCGAATCCCGTGGGGGCGATCAGAAAGCTAGCCCCAAGAAGCCGTGAAATCGCCTGCTGGGAGCGGGCGACGGAGATCCTTATGGTCGTCTTAAGGGAGTGCTCAGACTGTGCTGAGGTAGTTAGCGTTCACGCCATGACCAACGACGAGATCCGGCCCGCCCGGCCCGCCGACGTACCGGCCGTGAAGGCCGTGACCGACATGGCGTACCACCCCTATGTCGCGCGGATCGGGGTGGTGCCACAGCCCATGGAGGCGGACCACATGGCGAACGTCACCGCGGGCAGGGTGTTCGTCGTCGGGGAGCCGGTGACCGGGCTCGTCGTCATCGAGGCCCACGACGACCACCTGTTCCTCGACAGCATCGCCGTCCACCCCGACGCGCACGGCCAGGGGGTGGGACGACGGCTGCTGGAGTTCGTGGACGCACGCGCGCGTGCGCTCGGCCTGCCCGAGGTCAGGCTCTACACGAACGCGCTGATGTGGGAGAACCAGAAGATCTACCCGAAGTACGGCTACGAAGTCGTCGAGCGGCGCGTGGACGGGCCGTACGACCGGATCCACTACCGCAAGCGGCTGGACTGAAGGGCCCGGGGAGCGGGCCCGGTCAGCCGTCCGGCCACCAGGTGCGTGCGATGTCCTTGCGCACCTCGGGGCGTCCGGCGGGGCGCTCGTCGGCCTCCTCGCGGATCCGGCGGCTGTCCGTCCTCTTCAGGGGCTTCTGCACGGTTGTGCGGCGCATGGCTGCCTCCTTCAGTGCCTACCGAGATCCGTGTTGTCACGGAGGTAGACGCTTTTGGCGAGAGTTCCTCATCGATGCCGGTCTGTCAGTGGTCGCTGTCACATGGATCGAGTGTCAGTGGTGGGTGTCACGCTGGGGGCATGAGGAATGAAAGTGATCGGACGGTTGCGGTGAGTGTCGACTGGGATGCCGAGGCGGCCCGGTTCGACGAGGAGCCGGATCATGGCCTCGGTGCGCCCGAGGTCCGCGCGGCCTGGGCGGAGCGGATCCGGGCGTGGCTGCCCGCCCGCCCCGCCGACGTTCTCGACCTCGGCTGCGGCACCGGCAGCCTGTCCCTCCTCGCCGCCGAGCAGGGCCATCGCGTCACCGGGGTCGACAGCTCCCCGGCGATGGTGGAGCGGGCCCGCGCCAAGCTCGCCGGCCGTGACGCGGTGTTCCTGCTCGGCGACGCGGCGGCACCGCCGGTGGGCGAGCGGCTGTTCGACACCGTGCTCGTACGGCATGTGCTGTGGACGCTGCCCGACCCCGCGCGCGTGCTCCGGCACTGGCGTGGGCTGCTCCGGCCCGGAGGGCGGTTCGTGCTGGTGGAGGGCGTGTGGGGAGCCGTCGCCCCGGTCGGCATACCCGCCGAGCGGCTCACCGCCCTGCTCGCACCGCTCGCCGCGGACGTGCGCGTGGAGCGGCTGTCCGCGGCGGCGGTGCTGTGGGGGAAGGAGGTGGACGACGAGCGGTACGCCGTGGTGGCGACGGTGTGAGGGGCGCGTCAGGACAGACGGTGTGAGGGGCGCTTCAGGACAGCAGGGCCGCGAAATCCGGCTCACGGGCCAGCGCCTCCAGCGTGTCGAGCGAGGCCGTGGCTGCCGCCGCGGCCTCCGGGTCCCGCTCCGCAAGACCGCTCTCGGCGAACTCGTCCTCGTCCAGCCGGCGTACGTCCGTGCCGTCGGCGGAGCGCCACAGGTCCAGGTCGAGGTCCTCGACGACCAGCCGGCCGCCGCTGAGTGTCGCCGGCCGGGTGACGTCGCAGTACCAGCCCTTCAGCGTGCCGTCGGCGGCCCGGACCTCCTTCACCGCGTACCAGCGGTCGCGCCAGTAGAACTCGGTGAAGACATCGCCCTGTTCGAAGCGGACGAAGCCGAAGTCGCGGGGCGTGTCGCCGGCCCAGGGGGCGCGTACGGCGATCCGGGTGCCGTCGTCGTGCAGCAGCTCGGCGGGGTAACGGATCTTCGTGCGGCCCGCCTTGACCAGCACGACGTCCACCGTGCCCGCCGGTTCAGCCGAGTTCACGGACATACCTGACCTCCGTCGCGCAGATGTCGTACCCGAACCACTTGTTGATCGCCAGCATCGGGCCGTTGCCGCTGTCGTTGCCCGTGAATGCCTCCGTGCAGCCGGCGGCACGGGCGCGGTGCAATGAGTCGTTCTTGGCGAGCTTGGCCAGACCCCGGCCGCGGAAGGCACGGCCCGTGCCGGTCATGACGGTGCCGTACCGGGTGCCGCCGTCGGTGCGGGCCGCGCTGAAGGCGGCGGGACGGCCGTCGGCCAGGACGACCGAGGTCAGCTCCCGGCTGAACAGCGGATGCCGCCAGGTCCCGGCCAGCCAGGCCTCGTAGTCGGCGAACTCCGTGTCGATGTCGCTCGGTTCGTCCAGCGTCGTCTCCGCGTCCAGGGCGAAGAGCGGGCGCGGGTCGTCGGCGAAGTCGGCGGCGGTGCGCAGCTCCACGCCGGGCGGGGGAGTCCGCAGCGGGGGAAGGGCGCCGTGCGCGAGGTCGAGACGGAGGAAGTGGGCGGATCGGCTCGCGGTGTAGCCGCGCCGCTCGGCGAAGGCTCGGTTGGACGGGGCGTCCAGGACCCAGGCGTACGAGATGCTCGCGCCGACCGCCGACAGGTGCGCCTCCGCCGTACGGACGAGGAGGGTGCCGGCGCCCCGGCCGGTGCGCTCCGGATGCACGTACACGTTGGCGAAGCCCTGGCCCGGTTCCGGGCTCTCGTGGGCGAGGCCGGCCTGGGCGGTGCCGACGACCTCGCCGTCCTCCTCCGCGATCAGCTGGCGGAAGCGGGCGTCGGGGTGGGTGTGCGTGAGGTCGTGGACCAGGGACTCCGGGGTGAACAGCATGAAAGGGAGGGCGAGCTGCCGGACCCGGGAGAAGCCCTCGGCGTCGGACCGGACGTCGGGGCGCAGGTCACGCACGATCACTGTCATGAGCCGCACGCTATGCGGGACGTGTGCTGGATGCCTCTCATTTTCCGGCGCGTGCGGGAGAATCGGGCCGTGACCTTGAAGATCCACATCGATGACAGCGCGCCGCCGTACGAGCAGGTGCGGGCGCAGATCTCCGAGCAGGCGCGGGGCGGGGTGCTGCCGGTGGGGTACCGGCTGCCGACGGTCAGGGGGCTGGCCGAGTCGCTGGGCCTGGCGGTGAACACGGTGGCCAAGGCGTACCGGGCGCTGGAGACCGACGGGGTGATCGAGACCCGGGGCCGCAACGGAACGTTCGTCGCTGCGGCCGGCTCGGCCGCGGACCGCGAGGCGTCGCTGGCCGCGCAGGCCTACGCCGAGCGGGTGCGGCGGCTGGGGCTGGGGGAGGAGGAGGCGCTGGCCGCGGTGCGGGATGCGTTGCGGGCGGCGTACGGGGAGGGCTGAGAGGAATCCGACGGTGCCGCACCCTGCTCGGCCTGAAGCGGGAAGCGTGGCGTCACCTGCTCGTGCTCGGCTCCGGTGTGCGGGTCACCGTCAGCCCTGCTGCCTGCGCCACCTTTCCGAACGCCACCGCGTCCCGGACCGCCGCTCCGCCCGGGTCGTTGTTGAAGTACGTGTAGACGTCGGCCTTCCTGGGGTATGCCGTGGCGATGCGGTCGATCCAGGTTTCCAGGGAGCGGCGGCCGTAGCGGGGCCACGGGGTGGCTCGGCCCTCGTGGAAGCGGACGTAGGCCCAGTCGGTGGTGCGCCAGAGGGGGGTCATGGGGTGGGCCTGGATGTCCGCCCAGCACAGGGCCGCGCCCCGGGATTCAAGGATCTCGCGGGTCTCCGGCGTCCACCACGAGTCGTGCCGGGGTTCGACCGCGACGCGAGTGCCCCGGGGGAAACACGCCAGGCAGGCGTCCAGCAGGCCCGGGTCCGCCTTGAGCGTCGGTGGGAGCTGGAGGAGGACCGGGCCCAGCCGGTCGCCGAGGCCCGCCGCGTGGGTCAGCAGGCGCTCGACCGGCTCCCCGGGGTCCTTCAGACGTTTGATGTGGGTGAGATAGCGGCTCGCCTTGACCGCGATCACGAAGTCCGGCGGGACCCGGTCCCGCCAGGACGCGAAGTTCTCGCGGGTCGGGAGCCGGTAGAACGCGTTGTTCAGTTCGACTGTGGTGAACCGCTCCGCGTAGGCCTCCAGCCACGAGCGCACGGGCACGTCGGCCGGGTACAGGACGCCCCGCCAGTCCTTGTACTGCCAGCCCGACGTTCCGATGAAGAGGGGCATACCCCTATCAAAGCACCGGCTAGAGGTACAGGCCCGCGTCCGCGCCCTCCCGCGCCCCCGGTACCGAGGTCGGCGTCGTGCCCCGGCGCAGTGCGTACAGCTCCGCCAGGGTCGCCCCGTCCCGGCCCACCGCTTCCTCCCGGCCGACGGCCTCCCCGCCGAGCCAGTTCACCGCTTCGCGGTGGGTCAGCGGGCCCACCTCGATCCGGGCCAGGCAGCGGCCGGGGCGGACCACGGCGGGGTGCAGCCGCTCCAGGTCCTCGTTGGTGGTGACACCGACCAGGACGTTGCGGCCCTGGCCGAGCAGACCGTCGGTGAGGTTCAGCAGCCGGGACAGCGCCTGGCCCGCCGTGTGCTTGGCCTCGCCGCGGATCAGCTCGTCGCAGTCCTCCAGCAACAGCAGCCGCCAGCGGCCCTTGCCGGCGCCGTCCTCCTCGCCGATCGCGATGTCCATCAGATAGCCGACGTCGGAGAAGAGCCGCTCCGGGTCGAGGACGCAGTCCACCTGGCACCAGTCCCGCCAGGAACGGGCGAGGGTGCGCAGGGCGGAGGTCTTGCCGGTGCCCGGCGGGCCGTGCAGCAGCAGGAGCCGGCCCGCGATGTCCTCCGGCGTCGTCTTCATCAGACGGTCCATCGCGTCCGCGACCGGTGCCGTGTAGTTGGCGCGGACCTCGTCCCAGGTGCCCGCGGAGATCTGCCGGGTGGTGCGGTGCGGGCCGCGGCGCGGCGAGACGTACCAGAAACCCATGGTCACGTTCTCCGGCTGCGGTTCCGGCTCGTCCGCCGCGCCGTCCGTCGTCTCGTTGAGCACCTTGGCGGCCAGCTCGGCGGTGGTGGCGGTGACGGTGACGTCGGCGCCCCGGTTCCAGCGGGAGACCAGCAGCGTCCAGCCGTCGCCCTCCGCGAGGGTCGCGCTGCGGTCGTCGTCGCGCGCCACCCGCAGCACCCGCGCCTCCTTCGGCAGCAGGGTCGCCCCGGAGCGCACCCGGTCGATGTTCACCGCGTGCGAGTACGGCTGCTCGCCCGTCGCGAAGCGGCCGAGGAACAGCGCGTCGACGACATCGGACGGGGAGTCGGAGTCGTCGACGTTGAGCCGGATCGGCAGCGTCTCGTGCGGCTTGGCAGACATGCCGCCATGATCCGTCACCGGGGCCCGCGGCGCACCCGTTTTCCGAAGTGGGAGGGGAGTGTCGGGTGCGCACCGAGCTTCCGGAGTATCCCGAGGAGGTCACGCGCGCGACCCCGGAGTGCACCCGATCCTGTTACACGGCTGTCGATCCCCGATACCTGCCCCCGGGGCGATTTCCGCCATTACTGTTGTCCTTGATGGGACGTCATGGGTGGAATTCGGAGGCTCGGCGGTGGCGGCTCACCGCCCTGCTCGGGGTGGGGGTGGCCGCTCTCGCCCTGATCGTGACACTGGTCAGCACACTTTCCGGGGGCGGCGCCGGCACCGCGGGCACCACCCGCGACGGCGACAAGGTGCACGGCACCCCCGCCACCCCGCCGGACACCACCGAGCCGTACGTGGGCTGGGGCTTCACCCACACCCAGTACAGCGCCGACGAGGGCAGTGCGCAGGCCACCCGGCGGGTCGAGGACCTGCTGTCCCAGGACGCCGGGCTGCCGCAGAACCAGGCCATCATGGGCTGGGGCGCCGACAACCCCGAGCCGGTGAAGGGGCGTTACGACTTCGGCGCCCTGGACCGGCGCGTCGACTTCATGCGCAGGTCGGGCGGCACCCCGGTGATCACCCTGTGCTGCTCCCCGGACTGGATGAAGGGCGGCAGGGCGGGGGTGAACAACACCGACTGGAGCCAGGCCGCCCTGGAGACCGCGCCCACCCCCGACCACTACCAGGACTACGCCGACATCGCCGCGACCGTCGCCAAGCGCTACCCGGACGTACGGCACTTCATCGTCTGGAACGAGTTCAAGGGCTTCTGGAACAACGCGAAGGGCCGCTGGGACTACGAGGGCTACACCGAGCTCTACAACCTCGTCTACAAGGCGTTGAAGGCCGTGAACAAGGACATCATGGTCGGCGGGCCGTACCTCGTCATGGACAGCTTCGACCCGCGCCAGACCGAGAACGCCTCCGCCACCCTCAAGGGCGCCTGGGGCGTCATGGACCAGCGGGTCGTCGACGCCTTCGACTACTGGAACACCCACAAGGCGGGCGCCGACTTCGTGGTCGTCGACGGGTCCAGCTACACCAACGACGACGACCTGCTGCCGGACGAGTTCGCCGCCACGGAGAAGCTGACCTACGTCAGCGAGTGGGTGCGGAAGCAGACGCACGACCTGCCGCTGTGGTGGGCCGAGTACTACGTCGAGCCCGCCGACGGCCGGGACCGACGCGACGGCTGGACCGAGGACCACCGGGTCGCCGTCCAGGCCACCGGCATGATCGCCCTGGCCGAGGGCGGCGCCGGCTCCGGCTTCTACTGGAACCCGGAGGACGAGAAGGGCGGCGACTGCGCCGGCTGCCTGTGGACGACGACCGACAGCGGGGACGGCGGGCAGGCACTGCCCATGTACGACCTGGTGTCGCGGTTCGGAAAGGCGTTCCCGCCGGGGACCAGGTACGAGACGGTCTCCGTCGCCCAGGACGACGTGCCCAACGTGCGCGTCCTCGCCAGCGACCGGACCGTCCTGGTGGTCAACACCCTCGACCGGGCGATCAGCGCCCAGGTGGACGGGAAGCGGTTCGACATGAAGCCGTACGAGGTGAAGTGGCTCACCAGGTGAACCCGGTGAGCCACTTCGGCCCCGTCAGTTGAGCGTCAGGAACCGCTGCGCCAGCGAGGCCAGCAGTACCGCGAGCAGTGGCAGCGAGAACCAGAAGCTGCCCTGCAGCCACCGCAGCTGACGCACCCCGGGCCGGACCGCGACCCTGACCACCTCGCGGGCCGTCAGCAGCAGGATCAGCGCGACGGCGGCGAGACCGCCGATCACCGACCACGGCGTCCAGGTGATCCGCGGCCCGATCGGCCCCGGATCCGGCTTCGCCACCGCGCCCGCGGGCCGCGTGCGCAGCGCGTACATGGTGGCGTCGTCGTTGACCAGGACCTTCGTCAGATCCTGCCGGTTGTCCAGGTTCTGGATCAGCCGGCTCTCCCAGGCCGCCGAGTAGCCGGCGTCCATCTGGAGATAGGTGACCTGACTCCTGTTGATCATCAGATACGAGTTCGGACCGGCGTCCTTGAGCGCCTTGACCAGGCTCGACACCAGCACCGGGTCGGTCGGGGCGAGCGTCGGCACATAGTCGACCCGCTCCATGTCCTTCGCGCCCCACGGGATCGCCGGGGTCACGTCGTTGACCGTGTCGTTGCTCAGCCACAGCAGCCGTACCGTCGGCCTGTCGTGGGCGTAGACGTAGTCCATGGCGGCGACCTCGCCGGGCCGGACCCGCTCGAAGGACTCGTTGCCCCAACGCGCCACCAGGAAGCCGCCCATGAGCAGCAGCCCGGCCATGAGCGCGGCCACCGGCGCCAGGCTGACCTTGTCCTTCTCCCGTTCCTTCGCCGTGGCGCCGGTGCGCGGGAACAGGGCGAGCCCGGCCAGCAGGGCCGCGCCCGGCAGGGCGAACATGAAGACCCGCAGCGCCATCTCGCCGCCGTAGGACTGCATGCCGAAGCCCAGGAACGGGACGAAGGTCAGGACCAGCAGGGAACGCTCGCGGTACCGGTGGAAGCGGCGGCGCCACCAGCCCCAGACGGCGAACGTCATCATGCTCCCGGCCAGCAGGACCCGGACGTACAGGACCAGCTTGTGGGTCGAACTCCCGCCCTGGATACGGCCGGAGACCGACGTGGAGACATTGCTGCCGACCCCGCCGACCCCGCCGAACAGCTCGTTGAAGTGCCCGGACCAGTACGGCTCGGCCATGAAGCCCAGCCAGACGGCCGCGACCACCCCGAACAGGATCGGCAGGCCCCGCAGTTCGGACCTGCCCATCAGGACCAGGGCCGCCAGCACGCCCAGCATCACGAACGGGGTGAGCTGGTGCGCCGGGACCGTCGCCGCGTACAGGCCGACCAGCACCATGAGCAGCACGGCCTGTTGACGGCGGTTCGCCGGCTCGACCTCCGCCTCGCCCGGCCGGAACCTCGTCCATATGACGTGCGGGGCGCGGAACCAGACGAGCAGGATCGCCACGAACATCAGATAGAGCAGGTAGGTGAAGCCCTGCGGGGAGAAGTAGTCCTGGCCGACCCAGCCGCACAGCACGAAGATCCAGATGCCGGTCCACTTCGCCCGCCAGCTCGCCCGCAGCGACCGTACGAGCAGGAACATCGGTGCCAGATACGCGAGTTGGATGAACGTCGGCCACCAGCGGATGACCTCGGTGAAGTCCGTGACCCCGCACGCCCGGCCGATGAACGCGGCCGCAGCGAAGAAGCCCGGCCAGCTCCAGCGGGCGTCCAGGTCCGGTACGGCCGAACCGGTGCGGTCGATGTAGTCGATGAACCCGAGGTGCTGCCAGGCGGTCGGGAAGCGCGGCTCCGTCTCGATCACGGCGGGCAGCGCATGCAGCGACACGACCGTCGCCAGCAGTGTGACCAGCAACAGCGCCTTGTGCTCCCGGCGCAGCCAGAGCAGCGCGGCGAACACCGTGACCAGCAGCGCCGCCCCGGCCAGCGTCGGCAGCGGCAGCACCGAGATCAGCCCGAGCCCGCCCATCCGGTCCAGGTCGGCGTCGTCGAGCCGGGCCGCCGGCACCCAGTAGAGCAGCAGGGCGGCGACCAGGAGACAGCCGAGGACGACTCCCGATCGGGTGGGCGTCAGCCGCTCCCGCAGCGAGCGCGCGGGCTCGGACTCCTCCGGAGCCCCGGCCGGCACCGCCGCCGCCTCCTCCGACCCCGGCTCCGGCTTCGGTACGGCCGCCGTCCCGAACGGCGCGTCGACCTCCGCCTCCTTCAGCAGCGAGACCTCGGCAGGCCCCAGCGAGGCCTCCGCGTGCGGCTCCCTCTCCTCCACCGGCAACCCCAGGTTCCGCGGCGGCCGAAGCGCCCACGTCGGCCGGTCGTCCGGTCGGACAACGGGCGTACCCGCGGGCGGAGTTCCCGGACCCGGCCGGACGTCCGGGCGCCGCTCCACATGGTCGAAGTCCACATGGATGCCGAGCGCGAGGGTGTCGGTGTCCAGCGCCCACGCCGGGCCCCGCCTGCGCGGTGCGGCGGCCGCCGGGACCTCGCGCGCGCCCAGGTCGGCGAGGTCGCCGTCCGGTGCCGCGTCCTCCGGGATCTCGGCCGGGGCCGTCCGGAGCGTCTTCCACAGCCGGGGCGCCGCGATCGTCACGATCACCGCGAGGCTGGAGATCTCGGCCACGCCGGCGCCGGTCAGCCCCATCCGGGGCAGCAGCAGCAGGGTCAGTCCGAGCACCAGCACACACAACAGGCCCTGCAGCCAGGCCAGTCCGGCGGTACGGCTCTGCGCGCGCAGCACCGCGAAGTACGTCTCCATCACGACCCGGAGCAGTGCGCCGACCGCGAACCAGCGCAGCAGCGGGGTCGCCGCGTCCGCGTAGCCGGGGCCGAACACGCCGAGGATCCAGGGCGCCCCGAAGAACAGCAGCGCGCAGATGGGGATCATGATCCGGGCCATCCGCTTCAGCGCGGCCCGGGTGTTGCCGGCCAGCCGGGCCGGGTCGTGGGAGCCCTCGACGGTCAGCGAGGCGCCCATGTTGATGGCGAGCAGGTTGGTGGTGCCGCCGATGGTGGTGGTGATGTAGAAGTACGCGTTGTCCTCGGAGCTGACCTGCGAGGCGATGATCACCGGGACCAGGTAGACCACGGCGAGGGAGAACAGCGAGCCGGTGTAGTCGCCGGCCAGGAACCTGCCGATCTCCCGCAGCGTGGGCGGTTTCGCATGGTCCTCGGTCGCCTTGATGTGCCGGGGCACCAGGCGCCGGAACACCAGCCAGCCCAGCGGCACGAAGGAGGTGGCGATCGCCGCGACCCAGGAGACGAAGACACCGGCCGTCGGGATCGCCACGGACAGGGCGACCAGCAGTGCCAGCTTGACGGCCGAGAACACGGTGTTGCCCACCGGCACCCAGGGCGCGTTGCGCAGCCCGGTCAGTACCCCGTCCTGGAGGGTGAGCAGGTTCCAGGAGACGACCGCGACGACGAACCCGAGCCCGTTGAGCGGCCCGTGCAGGAAGCGGTACGACGGCCCCCACACGTTCAGCGTCAGCAGGAAGGCACCGGCTGCCATCGCCACGATCAGCGAACTGCCCGCGTAGGTACGGAAGATGAGGCGCCCGGTGTGGCGGCCCGCCACCGGGATGAAGCGGGCGAGGGCGCCGGTGAGGGTCACCGCGGTCAGGCCCGCGAGGAACTTCATCGCGGCGATCGCGGCGGAGCCCTGGCCGACGGCCGACTCCGAGTAGTAGCGGGCCGCGGCCAGCCAGAAGCCGAGGCCCAGGACGGCGGAGATGCCGGTGTTGAGCATCAGCGCGTAGGCGTTCCGGAAGAGTGGACTGCCGCCGGACGAGCCGCCCCGTCCGGGCAGGCGAAGACGGCGCCCCGACTGCTCGGGCGCCGACGTCTCGGTTGTCGCGGTCTCGGTTGTGGTCGTCGTGTCAGACACGGGAACGGATGGCCTTCCGGCGGACCTGGCGTGCTCTGCGGAGAACGGCGTAACCCTGGGTGAGGGCACGGTCCCTGGCGAAGTTGCGGGCGATCGCTCGGCCTTCGAGCAGTCGCGTGAACTCCTCGGCGTCCGTACTGCGGCGCACGGTGACGCGCTGCAGCGCGAACGGACCCTGACGGCGGCGGGCGAGACCGTTGCCGACGGCGAGCGCCTGGGTGTACCCGGCCGCCCGCACGGCCTGCCGGACCCGGCGACTGGAGTAGCCGTACGGGTAGGCGAACGAGTCGGGCACGGCATCGAGTTCGTCGGTGACGATCTCCCGGCAGCGCACCAGCTCCGCGCGCAGCCGTTCGTCGTCCAGCTGGTCGAGCTGCGGGTGGGTGTGGCTGTGCCCGCCGATCTCGCAGCCGGCGCCCGCGAGTTCGCGCACCTGGTCCCAGTCGAGCATGGCGTCCAGGCCGCCTCCGGTGTCGTAGGCGCCCCTGATCCAGCCCGTCGAGACGAACAGCGTGGACGCGAAGCCGTGCTTGGCGAGCACGGGCAGGGCGTGCCGGTGCACGCCCTCGTAGCCGTCGTCGAAGGTGATCAGGACAGGACGGTCGGGGAGGGGGCCGCCCGAGCGCCAACCGGCCGCCAGGGCGGCCGTGTCGACGGGGGTCAGGCCCAGGTCGCCGATGAGCGCCATCTGCTCGGCGAACGCCTCCGGCGCCACCGACAGCGCGCGGGTCGCGTCGTTGGGCGCGGTCGCGACCGAGTGGTACATGAGGATCGGGACGGGTGTGTCGCTCATCGGACACCCCCGTCGGCAGGGGCGGTCCGTCCGTACGGTCCGTCCTCGATCCCGGTGACGGCGAAGGCCGCCCCGCTCCGCCGCGCCCGCACGCTCCCCACCACGTAGCCGCCCGCCGCCGTCAGCACCCCGGCGACGATCGCGCCCGCCCGGCCGGCGCCGCCCGGCCGGGCCAGCAGTGCGTCCCGCAGGCCACGAGCGACCCCGGCGGGCAGCACACGCGTGGTGTACCGGCGTTCGGACTCCAGGCCCTTGCCGGCGCCCACACTGCGGGCGACCAGGGCCTTGGAGAGGCCCTCGGCGTAGGCGCGGGTGCGGAAGTAGCCGAAGTGCTCACGGGCTTCCGGCACCCGGTGGTGGATCACCGCGCGGTCGTCGATGAGCAGCACGGCGTCCGGGCGGGCCCGGGTGAGCCGGATGCACAGCTCCGTCTCCTCGCAGCCCAGCGGGCGCTTGTCGCCGTCGCGGCCGATGCCGGTGGCGAAACCGCCTGCCGCGTCGAAGGCCGTACGCCGGAAAGAAGCGTTTCCGCCGAGTACGTTCCGGACCCGGACGCGGCCCGCCGGCAGCCCCCGGTAGGTGCAGCCGACCACCCAGTCGAACTCCTCCGGGAACCAGTCCGGGCGGCGGCCCGAGGCCCAGATCGGCATGGTCCGGCCGCCGACCGCCATCACCCTCGGGTCGGCGTACCCCTCGGCGAAGCGGCGCAGCCAGTCCCGCTCGGCCACGGCGTCGTCGTCGAGGAAGGCGATCACCGCGCCGTAGGAGGCGGCGATACCGGTGTTGCGGCCCGCGGACAGGCCGCGGGGGCCCGCGTTGGCGAGCACCCGCACCTGGGTGGCCTCTTTGTACTCCTTCGTGAGCCGTTCCAGGAGCGCCGGGTTGTGGTCGACGACCAGCAGGGTCTCCAGCGCCGGATACGACTGGGCGCGCACCGAGGAGACCGCCGCGAGGATGTCCTCCCAGCGGTCCTCGGTGTACACGCAGATCACGACGGAGATGTCGGGATCGCTCAAGACGACTCTCCCTGGCCCGTGGTGAGCATCGGGGAGTGCCGCACCTGCCGGCGCAGGTCACGCCGGTTCGAACGCTCCTTCAGGATCACCTTGAGCACCCGGAGCCCGTCGCGTACGGCGCGCAGGTTGCTGGTGCCGTGGATGCGGAGGTACTCGTAGCTGGGGATCTCCTGCACCTTCAGGCCCGCCTTGACCACCCGGATGTTGATCAGGGTCTCGATCTCGAAGCCGGTGCAGTCGAGGTCGATCTTGTCGAGGCAGTGCCGCCAGAACGCGTTGTACCCGTAGCAGAGGTCGGTGTAGCGGGCGCCGAACTTGCGGTTGACGACCGTGCACAGCGCCCAGTTGCCCAGCTTGCGGATGAAGGTCATGTCGTCCGTGCCGCCGCCGTTGGCGAAGCGCGAGCCCTTGGCGAAGTCGGCGCCCGAGACCAGGGCGGAGACGTACGACACGATCTCGTGGCCGTCGGCCGAGCCGTCCGCGTCCACCATGACGATGATGTCGCCGGTGCACGCCTCGAATCCGGTGATCAGGGCGTCCCCCTTGCCCTTGCCACTCTGTTCGACGACTTTCACTTCGGGCCACAACTCCCGCGCGACTTCCACGGTGTTGTCGGTGGAATTGCCGTCCACAAGGACCACTTCATGTATCCAGCCGGGAAGTGTCTTGAAGACGTAGGGGAGATTCTCCGCCTCATTCATGGCGGGAATCACCACGCTCACCGGCGGTGTGATGGCCAGGTGAGAGGAGATCGGCCGGTATTCGGGTGCCATTAACGGATCTTGGCCCGAGGCCGGTGTGTGCAGAACAGAACTCATGAGTCTTGTCCCTCTCGTCCGGTGGACCGCCCGCCCCTTGGGCGGCCCGCTTCTGTGTCCGGTTCGAAAGGGGGGTTCTCACCCGTGGCACGGAAAGAGGTTCTCCGTATCCGCAGGTGAGCTGGCAAAGCTGGCCGGTCTGCCGGAAAACGGCAGCCGGTCGCGCGGCACGGCTCGGAAACGACAGTGGTCACACGAGAAACGACAGTGGTCATTGCGGTCACCGAGCACGGCACCCCCCTACCGCGCCCCACTCCGGAACATCGCGGTCCTTGAGCCCTCCCCTAGAGCCGCTTGATGACGATCCGATGCGGGTGAGATGTACGACGGTATTGATGATTGGACCAGTATGGCAAGGCCTGGAAGTGGGCCTCACGTTTTTGTTGGTTTGGCCGTTACGAAATTTTGGCCGACCTTGTTCTTCAACTCGAACGGATTTTCCCGGCCCGCCGGGATGTCCGTTTGAGAATGCGTTCCACCGGTCGCAGGAGTACCAGTAGAAGCAGCAGAATGCTGATCGCGGTCACGGCGACGATGCCGCCGCGCCAGGACCAGCGGTGGGTGGCGAGCATGCCCTGGGCGATCAGCATGTCCAGGGCGACGGCACCCGCCAGCGCGGTGAGCACGCGGGCGAACGGATCGAGTCCGCGCAGCGCCAGACCGATCGCCACGGCGGGCGCGGCGATCAGGAAGAACAGCGCGAACGGCCCGCGTGGCGACGAGCCCGAGTCGGTGAGCGCGAGCAGCGCACCGGTCCCGGCGACGGCCGTCGCCACCCCCGCGAGCAGGGGTCCCAGGTCCCTCCCCGGTCCTGGCCGTGCCCGTTCGTCCGCTGTTGATGATGTCTTGAGCCGTATGGTCTGCATGGCCGACTTTGCCCCCCAAGGCGTCGGATGCCGGGCTTCAATGTCGCGCAGCCGAACAGGAGGCGTCAAGCAGGTCTCCGGACATGACCGTTCCCCGGAGACACCTGATGCCTCCGGGGAACAAGTCGCTCGATTTCGGTGCGTTCCGGTGATCGGTTACGACACGAGCTTCAGGAGCTTGTTCGGCGAGCCGGTGCCCACGCTGGTGAGCACGTTGGAGGTGGCCCCGTTGACCAGAGCCGTGGCGACCTGGGCCGGGGTGGCCGAGGTGTGGCCCGCGAGGTAGACGGCGGCCGCGCCCGCCACGTGCGGGGTGGCCATCGAGGTGCCCGACAGGACGGCGGTGGCGGTGTCGCTGGTGTTGTAGCCGGCCGTGATGGAGGAGCCGGGCGCGAAGATGTCCAGGACCGAGCCGTAGTTGGAGTAGCTGGCCTTGGCGTCGGAGCTGGTGGTGGCGCCGACGGTGATGGCGGTCGAGACCCGGGCCGGGGAGTACGAGGAGGCGTTGGCGCTGCTGTTGCCGGCCGCGATCGCGTAGGTCACCCCACTGGCTATGGAGTTGGCGACCGCGGTGTCCAGCGTGGTGGAGGCCGAGCCGCCGAGCGACATGTTGGCGACGGCCGGGGCGGTGTGGTTCGACGTCACCCAGTCGATGCCCGCGATCACCCCGGCCGTCGTACCCGAACCGCTGTTGTCCAGCACCCGCACGGCGACGATGTTCGCCTTCTTGGCGACCCCGTACGTGGAGCCCGCGATGGTGGTCGCCACATGGGTGCCGTGGCCGTTGCCGTCGGAGGCGGTGGTGTCGCCGTCGACCGCGTCGTAGCCGTAGGAGGCACGGCCGCTGATCTGGGTGTGGGTGATCCGCACACCGGTGTCGATCACATAGACCGTCACCCCACTGCCCGCGGTGTCCGGGTAGGTGTAGGTACCGGACAGCGGAAGGCTCGCCTGGTCGATGCGGTCCAGACCCCAGGGGGCGCTGGACTGGGTGGTGTCGGTGAGGCGGACCGTCTGGTCCTGTTCGACCGTGGCCACGGCCGGGTCGGCGGCGAGTCTCGCGGCCTGGGGCGCCGAGAGCTTCGCCGAGTAGCCGTTGAGCACCTTGCCGAAGGCCTTCGCGACCGTGCCGCCGTACTCCTTGACCAGGCTCCTGCCCTCGGTCGAGGAGGCCTTGAAGCCGGCGCTGTTCTTGAGGGTGACGATGTAGCTGCCCTTGACGGCCGTGGGGGAGCCGGCGTGCAGCACCCTGCCGGTGGCGGGTGCGGCCTGGGCGGGGAGTGCGGTGAGTCCGCCGACGAGGGCGGCGGCCGCCACGGTGGTGACGGCGGCGAACCGCAGCTTCTGGGTACGCAGATGTGCCATTACGAGGGAGTCCTCCTCTAGGCAGCGCACGCCCGGGTCGGCGCGCGCGTGTGTGGGGGTGTGCGCGCGGCTTCGCGCACACGGACCGGGAGCGTCGCGTTCCGCTCCCGGACCGAGTAAAGAATCGGTTTTCCCCCGGCAAAGAACAAGGGAGTTGACGACCTGTCACAGAGCTGTCATGGACACGCAATCAAACGCGTCGGGAACGCGCGGAATCGGTCCGGTTAGGGCTGGTTGAGAACCCGAACAGTTTTGGCATGGACACTTCCCGTCAACACGCGTAGTTGGTACGACAGTTGTGGCAGAGATCCTGCTAAAGGGAGGTTCCATGAGACGTTCCCGAATTACGGCATACGTGACTTCACTCCTCCTCGCCACCGGCCTCGCCCTCACCGGGGCGGCCGCGACGGAAGCGCAGGCCGCGACCGGGGGCTATGTGGCGCTCGGCGACTCGTACGCGTCCGGAGTCGGCGCCGGCAGCTACATCAGCTCAAGCGGCAGCTGCGACCGCAGCACCAACGCCTACCCCTACCTGTGGAACGCCGCCCACAGCCCGTCCTCGTTCTCGTTCCTCGCCTGTTCGGGCGCGACCACCGACGACGTGCTCTCCGGCCAGCTGGGCACGCTCAGCTCCTCGACCGCCCTGGTCTCCGTCACCATCGGCGGCAACGACGCGGGCTTCGCCGATGTCATGACGACCTGTGTGCTCAGCTCCGACAGCACCTGCCTGTCCCGGATCAGCACCGCCGAGGCCTATGTCGACTCCACGCTCCCCGGCAAGCTCGACAACGTGTACAACGCGATCAGCGCCAAGGCCCCCAACGCCAAGGTCGTCGTCCTCGGCTACCCCCGCTTCTACCTGCTGGGCACGACCTGCCTCGGCCTCTCCTCGGCCAAACGCACCGCCATCAACAACGCAGCCGACTACATCGACACCGCGATCGCCAAGCGCGCCGCCGACCACG
Organism: Streptomyces hyaluromycini; assembly: GCF_002217755.1. Classification (GTDB taxonomy): domain Bacteria; phylum Actinomycetota; class Actinomycetes; order Streptomycetales; family Streptomycetaceae; genus Streptomyces; species Streptomyces hyaluromycini. The sequence continues at coordinate 84,904 of NZ_BCFL01000021.1, forward strand.
GTTTCACCTTCGGCGACGTCCGCAGCGCGTTCTCCAGCCACGAGATCTGCTCAAGCAGCTCCTGGCTGCACAGCGTCAACTGGCTGGACATCACCGAGTCGTACCACCCCACCGCGGCCGGCCAGTCCGGCGGCTATCTGCCGGCCCTGACCAGCAACGCGTGACCTTCGGTACGTCAGTACGAACTTGACGGCGAAGGCGAAGCGGAGGCCCCGTCGGTCGGGGTCTCCGTCGTCTTGGTGCAGGTGACCGAGAACGGCACCGAGTTGGACGTCGTCTCCACCGGGCTGCGCACCTCGACGGCGATCGCGTCGCTCAGCGTCCCGCTGTCGGACCAGGTCGTCACGGTCACCCTGGTCTGCCGGGTCTTCCCGCCGCCGTCCGGGAAGGACAGCGTCTTCCAGCCCTGGTCGTCGAGCGTCCCGTCCTTCAGCACCCACCGGTACTGCACGTCCTCGGGCACGCTCCCCACCGTGAACGTCGCCGTGAACGAGGGCGCCAGCGCGGACGACGGCGGGCAGGTCCCCGAATAGTCCGTGCGCGACCCGGCCACGCTGACCTTCACACTCTGCGCGGCCGCGCTGCTGCTCGCGGACGCCGACGCCGACGGGGACTCCGGCTCGGTGCTGCTGCTCTTGCTGGGCGCCGGGGAGCTGAGGTTGCTCGCCGACTGGCTCGCCCTCGCGTTGTTGCCGTCGCCGTCGTTGTTGTTGCGGTTGAGGAGGGCATACGTCAGCCCGCCGAGCGCGAGGACGACCAGCACCAGCCCGATGATCAGCACGGTACCGGCCCTGCGGTTGCCGTCGGGGTAGGCGGCGGGCGGCCGGGTGTCCGTCGGGGTGGCGGGAGTGGTGGGGAACGGGGGCGTGGGGGAGGACGGCTGAGGCTGCCGGGCGACGAGGGTCGGGGTCTCGTAGGGCGCCGGGACCGGCATCGTGGCGGCCGTGCTCGGGGTGCCCCCGGCCGCGACCAACCGCAGGTCGCGCTCGGCCTGTTCGGCCGACAGCCGCTGCGCCGGTTCCTTGCGGAGCAGCCCCTCGATGACGGGGGCGAGCGGTCCGGCCCGGTACGGCGGCGGCAACTCCTCGTCCACCACGGCCCGCAGGGTGCTCAGCGGGGTGTCCTGCCGGAACGGCGAGGTGCCCTCGACCGCCGCGTACAGCAGCACACCCAGCGACCACAGGTCGGACTCGGGGCCGAACGCCCGCCCCAGCGCCCGCTCCGGGGCGAGGAACTCCGGCGAGCCGACCACCTCGCCGGTCATGGTCAGTGCCGAGCTGCCCTCGACCGTGGCGATCCCGAAGTCGGTGAGCACCACCCGGCCGTCGTTCGACAGCAGTACGTTGCCGGGCTTCACGTCCCGGTGCAGCACCCCGGCGGCATGCGCGGCCCGCAGTGCGGACAGCACCTCGGCGCCGATGCCCGCGGCCCGCTGCGGGGACATCGGCCCCTCCGTCTCCAGCACGTCGGCGAGAGACACGCCCGGGACCAACTCCATGACGATCCAGGGCCGTCCGCCCTCCATCGCCACGTCGTACACCGTCACCACATTGCGGTTCGCGACCCGGGCCGCGGCCCAGGCCTCCCGCTCCAGACGGGCGTACATCCGCTCGACGTCGGAGCCGGGGAGCCCGGCCGGCGCCCGCACCTCCTTGACGGCGACGTCACGGCCCAGCACTTCGTCCCGGGCCCGCCACACGGTACCCATGCCGCCCTCGCCGAGCGGGGACAGCAATCTGTAGCGGCCCGCGATCACTCGCTCACGGCCCGGCTCTTCGGTCACGGGTGCCCCCCACGGCAGCTCGCAAGAATTCATGACAAACGTAACTCAGAGGAGCGCGGATGCGGCCCCCTTGAGCACCAGCCCGACGCCCAGGGCCACGACCACGAGCGCCGAGGCGAGCGGGGTGGTCCTGCGGACCAGCGTGGCCATGGGATGGGTGGTCCAGCGAGGGCGTTTGTCCATCACCCGAGTCATTCCCGTACCCAGCTTGACGACGGCGAACCCGGCGGCCGTCAGCGTCAGCGCGAGACCCACACCGTACGCGACGACGAGAAGCAGCCCGAACCACGCCTGGCCGAGGGCGGCCGCGCCGACGAGTACGACGACGGCGGAGGGGCTGGGGACGAGGCCGCCGGCGAAGCCGAGGAGGATGGTGCCGCGGAGGGTGGGGGCCGTGGAGTGGGTGTGGGTGAAGCCGCCGTGACTGTGCGGCATGTCGGTGTGGCCGTGATCGGGGGCTGCGCCCCCGGACCCCCCTTCGGCCTGAACGGCCTCGTCCTCAAGCGCCGGACGGGCTGAGTGGGGTGCGGGCCGGCCGTCGTCCTCGGACGACCGGGTGGTCAGAGAGTGTGGCTGAGCGCCGTGGTCATGGCCATGAGCGTGGTCGTGGTCGTGGTCATGAGGGTGGTCGTGCCCGTGCCCGTGATCGTGCGTGCGGGCGTGGGCACGGGCGTGCTCGTGTGTCCCGACCAGGGCCAGCACTCGCTTCTCGGCCGCCTCGTGCTGGTGGTCGTGATCGTGATCGTGCTCGTGCTCGTGGTGATGGCCGTGGCCGTGGGCGTGTTCGTGGGCCTGAGCGTGAGCGTGTTCGTGGGTCCTGTTCCGCCAGGCCCTGCGGGTCAGGTTCGCGCCTGCCGCCAGGACCATGAGGCCGCTCGCGATGCCCAGCCAGGCGATCACCGACGGCGTGGCCGCCGAGCCCGCCGTCACCAGGACGCCCAGGGCGACCACGCCCAGGGTGTGGGTGACCGTGACCGACGCGGCGAGCGGAAGGACGTCGCGGAGGCGGGCGCGGCCGCCCCGGGCCGCCGCCGTCGCCGCCATCAGGGTCTTGCCGTGGCCCGGTGCGAGGGCGTGCATCGCGCCGAGGCCGATCGAGATGAACAGCGCGAGCACCGCGAAGCCGACGGTGAGGTGGTGGCGGGCGACCAGATCGGTCAGAGCCTGGGTCCAGCGGTCGATGCCCCGGGGGAGGATCGCGGCGCCCGGGGCGTCCTGCCGTTCCTCGGCGAGGGCCGGGCCGCCCGGCCTCACGTGGACGGCGGCGGTGGTGATGTCGGCCGGGGAGGAGAGCAGGTCCTTGGGGTAGCTGGTGAGTTCGTGGGAGAGGGACGTCTTCGGCACGTCCGTCTTCGTCAGTGTCATCCGGTCGCCGCGCGCCGTGATCTCCCGCCAGCCGGGGCCGCTGTCGGTGCCCGCGCTGTGGAAGGTGAGGGTGGCTGTGGTGCCCTTGGGGAGCGGCGCGGTGAACCGGCACTCCACGCGCAGGGTGTTCAGACCGGCCTGGCCTGGGCGCAGTTCGGCGTGGCTGGTGCCGACAGTGAGCGGCGTCGCCTTGCCGTCGACCGTGAGTTTGCTGCCGTCCGCCGCCGTCGTGCAGCGCTGCTCGGCCCACTTGGCGGTGCCCAGCCGCTTCAGGTCGGGCTTGGCCTGGGTCGCCGGGATCTCGGCGAGGTCCTCGACGTGGTCGACGCGGAGCTGTCCGGGGGCGGCGACGAGACCGTCGTACTTGTTGACGGTGAAGTTGCCGAGCGGGTGGGCGCTCGCGCCCGCGGCGGACAGCAGCGTCGCGGCGCAGGCCACGATGAAGACGGCGACGGTGCGGCGGAGGTTCACTTCGAGTCCTCCAGCGCCTTGCGGGCCGTACGGGCGCCCAGCGGGGAGAAGCCGGGGTTGAGCTTGAGGGCCTTGGTGAGGGCGGCGCGGCCGGCCGCCTTCTCGCCGTTGGCCAGCTCGATCATGCCCTGGTGGTAGATGAAGGAGGCGTTGTGGTAGCCGGTGGCGGTGGCCTGCCGGGCGTACGGGAGGGCTTCCTTGTCCTTGCCGTTGACGTGCAGGGCCCAGGCCAGCGCGTCCGCCGTGTGCACGGTGTGGCGGCGGGCCCATTCGGCGCGGGCGGCCTTCAGCGCCTCGGCCTTGTTGCCGTGGTCGGCGGCGGCGAGGGCGGTGTCGAGGTCGGCGTTGACGCCGTTGGCGCGGGCGAGTGCGATCCAGGCCTCGACGAGCGCGTACTGGTCCTCGGCCTTCTCCTTGTCGCCCTTGGCGTTCCGGTCCTCGTACAACTCACCGAGTTCGACGAGGGGTTGCGGCAGGGGGTAGCGGGAGACGACCAGTTCCATGCCCTTGATGGCATCGGCCCGGTCGCCGCTCGCCGCCTGGGCGCGGGCCCGGCCCTCCAGCGCGGGAAGGTAGTTCTCGTCGGCGGCCAGGGCGCGCGCGTAGTAGTCCAGCGCGCTCTTGTAGTCGCCCTGGTTCCAGGCGAGCAGACCGAGCTGGGCGGCCACGTAGGAGATGTCGCCCTTCGAGGTGGCCGTGGACAGGGCCTGCTGCAGCACCCGCTGGGCACCCTTGACGTCACCGCGCAGTTCCCGCACATACGCGTACCGGGTGAACACCGGTACGCCCGGCTTGCGTTGGTCGGCGAGATCGGCCGCCTTGCTCGCCTCGTCGTAACGGCCGAGTTCGACCAGGGCGTCGATACGGGAGGAGAGGGCGTTCGCGCTGTACGGGTTCTGCTTCAGGGCCCGGTCCGCGTAGGTGAGTGCCTGCGCGAACTCGTGCCGGGCGGCGGCGAGCGCGGCCTCGGCGGCCAGCGCCTGGTCGTTGTCCGGGGTGATCTGGAGCGCGCGCTTGAGGGACTTCTCGGCCTGCGGGTAGCGGGACGGGTCGCCCTTGGTGCGCGCCTGTTCGACGTAGGCGAGGCCGAGGGTGGCCCAGCTGTCGGAGTCCTTCGGCTGGGTACGGAGATGGGCCTGGAGGGAGGCGATCGTCGTGGCGAGGTCACCGCTCGCGAGCAGCGCCGGGTCCACCGCGCTCGACGTGGCCACCGGCGCCGTACCGCCGTCCCGGGCGGCCCCGAAGGCGATCGCCCCGCCGGTCAGCGCGATGGCCATCAGCACGGCGGAGCCGGCGAGCCGGGCCCGCCGCCAGTTCCGCCCCGCGGCGGCGAACCGGCGCAGGGCGGTGACGCGCTCGTCGTCCTTCGTCTCGGCGGGCTGCTTGTCGTTCGTACCCGGGGCCATGCCCTCTCCTAGTAGCTGTCGCGCGGGGCGGCGCGGCCCGCGCCGTGGGGGATTGGGTGGGTGCGGGCCGCGCCAGTATGTGGAGGGCGCGTCGAGCGCCCCGCAAGGGGTGCGGGGAACTGCGCGATCGGCCACCGCCGACCCGCAGTCACCCGACTGCCCTGAAGGGAACGGCGATCAGTACGGCCGCTGCACCCGGCGGCGCCACCAGGCGAACGCCGTGCCGATCAGCAGCACGCCCGCTGCACCCGCGGCCGCCGATCCCGCGATCAGCGTCATGTTGGTGTCACCGGAACCGGTCAGGGCGTCACCCAGCGCGCTCTTCGTGCTGCTGCCGGCCGCCGCCTTGGCGATCTTGCCGCGCGAACCGGCCGTCGGCTCGGCCACGTACGGGAAGTACTTCTCGAAGCTCTTGTCGTTCTTGTCGACCGCGTCGCCCAGGTCGTTCTTGGAACCGACCAGTTCGCCCTCCATGACCTGGAGCGCCTCGTCGATCACGTCGTCGGTGAGCCGGCGCCCGTTCGGGAAGCCCTGGTTGTCACCGTCCAGCACACCGAGCCGCTTGGGCTTGGCGGTGGGCTTGATGGACGTGTTCAGGCGGAGCATCTCCGACGGCTTCGCCTGCGGCTGCTCCGTGTTGAGGCCCTTGACGCCCGTGAGGAACACGCTGACGAGGTCGTTGCGGGGCTCGGACGGCGCCTTGATGTTGTAGATCGCCTGGATGAGCTTCGGCAGTTCCGGGTTGGTGACGTTCTTCAGGAACTGCGCGTCGTCCTTGGGCTCGGACGCGTTGAACTTGTCCTTGTCCTTCTGCGGGTTGACGACCTCGTTGACCAGCGGGTTGCCGAGGCGCGAGACCTGCGAGTAGTAGCCCTGCGCGTTCTTGCGCTGGGTCGTCGCGTAGATGCCGACGGTCGGACGTGACGCCGACTGCCGGATCAGGGAGTTCGGCACCTGGAGGGCGATCGTGTTGACGTTGTAGCCCTTGAGGGTGTCGTTGCCGACCTCGCTCAGGTTGCCGCCGTACAGCAGGTCGAAGACGCGCAGGTCGGCGAAGAACGGGTCGTCGGCCTGGCCGGCGAAGGTCGCGCCGCCGCCCGCCGTCTTGTAGATGGCCTGGGAGCGCAGCTTCGCGTAGTCCGGCATCGACGCCTTGCCGACGTCCGACGGGGCCGCCGGGATGTTGTCGGCGATCCTCGTCTTGTACTGCTGCCTGCCGTTCTTCAGCTTGATGAGGTCCAGGTCGTACGACTGCGTGACGTTCAGGTCGGGGTCGTTCAGGCTGTCGACCACGCCCGTGTTGTAGAGGAACGTCTTCTTGTTCTTGATCTTGGTGCTGAAGGTGTAGCGGAAGATCAGGTCGTCCAGCGCGTCACCGTTGTTGTCGATGTGGATGTCGTACTGGGCGTCGTCCGCGAACTGGTAGAAGTTCGGGCCGCCGGCCGGCTCCTCGAAGGGGATGTAGTCCGACACGATCGTCGTGGTGTCGGACTTGTCCGGGCTGACGAACGCGTACAGGTCCGTGTTGTCGTATTGCGGAGTGCCCGAGATGAGCGGGGCCTCCCGGTGGGAGGAGGCGGAGGCCGCCCCCGGTTCCAGCGCGGCGACGCTGGCGGCTGTGATCGCGCCGGTCGCCAGGGCCCCGCAGATGAGCGTGACAAGGCCCTTGCGCCCCGTGCCGCTCCTGGAGATTAGAGGTGTCATGCCGTCCGTCCCTCGGTCCCAACTTGCTTGACGGACGGGTATACGGAGCGGGAGGGCCGTTTGGATTGGTCAGAAGAAAAAAATCTTTTCTTCATGCTCGACCCGCGTTTAGGGCGCTCGCATACGTACTTCTGCCGGAGGTGCGTCAGTTGCGAAGCCCTGGTGTGGGAGGACGGGCCGGGTGCGGCCGCAGAAGGAGGGACGGGGTGGAGGCGGAGGAACTGCTGGTGCTCGTCGCCGGTGGCGACCAGAAGGCGTTCGAGGACCTCTACGGACTGGTGTCCGGTCCGGTGTTCGGGCTCGTACGCCGCGTGGTCCGCGACCCCGCCCAGTCCGAGGAGGTGGCCCAGGAGGTGCTCCTCGAACTCTGGCGTTCCGCGGCCAAGTTCGACCCCGGCCGGGGCAGCGCCCTCTCCTGGATCCTCACCCTCGCCCACCGCCGCGCCGTCGACCGGGTGCGCAGCGCCCGCGCGGCCGGCGAACGCGAACAGCGCGAGGCCCTGCGCGCCGGCGAACCCGCTTTCGACCAGGTCGCCGAAACGGTGGAAGCCGGCCTGGAGCGCGAATGGGTACGCCGCTGCCTGGACCGGCTCACCGCCCTCCAGCGCCAGTCCGTCACCCTCGCCTACTACGACGGCTACACGTACCGTGAGGTCGCCGAGCGGCTGAAGCTGCCGCTGGGCACGGTCAAGACACGGATGCGCGACGGACTCACCCGGCTGCGCGACTGCCTGGGAGGTGTCGCGTGAGCCTGGTCGGCCGCCTGCTGCACCGCGAGGACCTGCACTCCCTGGCCGCGCCCTACGCCCTGGACGCCCTGGAGCCCGGTGAGCGGCGCCGCTTCGAGAAGCACCTCAAGGACTGCGACCGGTGTGCCGACGAGGTCCGGGCGCTGACCGAGGACGCGGTACGGCTCGCCTGGTCGACGGCGGCCCCGCCGCCCCTCGCGATGCGCGGCCGGGTGCTGGCCGCCGTCCGCGCCACCCCCCAGGAGCCGGCCCCCGGCCGGGAGCACGTGCCCAATCTGCCGCCGCACGTCTGGGGCGCACAGCCCCCGCCGGCACGCCGGCGGCAGCGGCCCCTGTTCGTGCCGTTCGCCACCGCCACCGCGGCCGCCGCGCTGGTCGTCGCCTCCCTGTTCGCGGTCCAGGCCGACCGGACACGGAATCAGCTCGACGCCGAACGGGCCCAGTCGCGTGAGATCGCCCACGTTCTGGCCGCGCCCGACGCCCGTGCGACCAGCAGCAAGGACGCGCAGGGCCGAAGTATCGGAGCGGTGGCCTCCGCATCGGAGGGGCAGGCCGTCGTCACACTGAGCGGGTACGGCGCCCTGTCGAAGGGCCGGGTGCACCAGCTCTGGCTCATGCGCCCCCGTGTACAACCGCGCTCCCTCGGGCTTTTCGAGGGCGACGCACCCCTCGTCGCCACGGGTCTGAGCAAGGCCGCGACGTCACTCGCGGTGACCGTCGAACCTGCCGGTGGTTCAGCACAGCCCACCAGCCAGCCGGTTGTCCAACTCGCCCTGAAATCGGTTGGATTCGGAGAGTAGTCGGACTGTAGTCGCAGAGGGGTCGTCAACACCCTTGCGGGGAAGGTGAATCCTGTGACCGCGATACACGAGTGCCCCATCGGGGCGATAGGGTTACCCTGCCCGGGCCGGGTGGACTCGTACGGGTGGGGAGTGACATGGATCAGATAACACGCAGCAGGGCGAGGGTTCCTGCGATCACCTGCGGGAGCGGCGCGACCAGTTCGCGCCTCGACCGCCATCTGTCGGTGCTGGCGGGTCCCGCCATACCGCAGCAGCAGGCGGTCGAGGCGACCTCGCTGATGCGTGAGCTGACCGCGCGTGAACCCGCGCAGCGCAGCGACCGGGTCGCACGGGTCAGCCGTGTCTCGCTCTTCGCGCCGCTGCGCCGACTGCGCCGTTCGCTGTTCGGCGGCAACAAGCACTGACCGTCTGACCGTCAGGCCCGCGCTCAGGCCGCCACACCGTCCCGGCGCAGCGCTGCGATCTCGGCGTCCGTCATCCCCACGGCACGCAGCAGCGCCTCGGTGTGCTGTCCGAGCGCGGGCACATCCCCCATCCGCGCCTCGTCCCCGCCCGGCAGCGTGATGGGCGGCAGCAACGCGCGCAGCGGCCCGACCGGCGACCCCACTTCCCGCCACCGCTCCCGGGCCGCCAGCTGCGGATGCCCGGCCAGTTCATACAGGTCCCGCAGCCGCGCGCACGCGATGCCCGCGGCCTCAAGCCGTGCCAGCGCCTCGTCGGCGTCGAGCGCCTTCAGGGCCGTCCCGACCAGCTCGTCGGTCCGCGCCCGGTTGGCCACCCGCGCCGCGTTCGTCGCGAACACCGGCTCCATTCCCAACTCCGGCAGTCCGAGCACCTGTTCGGCCAGTCGTCGCCACTCCCGGTCGTTCTGCACCGACAGCAGCACCCGTCCGCCGTCCGCGGTCGGGTAGGCGTCGTAGGGCGCGATCACGGCGTGTGCCAGACCGGTGCGCTCCGGCGGTGTCCCGCCGTGGATGGTGTGGTGCAGCGGATGCCCGAGCCACTCCGCCAGCGCCTCCAGCATCGACACCTCCACCGGCCCGCCCCTGCCGGTGGTCCCGCGTCGCACCAGTGCCGCGAGGACGCCCGAGAAGGCGTACATGGCCGCCGCGATGTCCGCCGCCGGGATCCCGGCCTTCACGGGCTGCTCCGGCGTTCCGGTGACCGACACAAGGCCCGCCTCGCACTGCACGAGCATGTCGTACGCGCGTTTGCCGGCGTACGGCCCCGTAGCCCCGTATCCGGAGATGTCCACGGCGACCAGCCGGGGGTGCGCGGCGCACAGCGTGGCCGCGTCGAGGCCGAGCCGGGACGCGGCACCGTGGGCCAGGTTCTGCACGAACACGTCCGCGTCCGCGATCAGCCGCCGTACGGCGTCCAGGCCGCGCGGGTCCTTCAGGTCCAGTGCGACGGACTCCTTGCCGCGGTTGCACCACACGAAGTGCGAGGCGAGGCCGCGGGCGGCGGTGTCGTAGCCGCGGGCGAAGTCGCCGCCGTCGATTCGTTCGATTTTGATGACCCGGGCGCCGAGATCGGCCAGTTGCCGGGTCGCGAAGGGGGCGGCGACCGCCTGTTCGACGGCGACTACGGTGATGCCTTCGAGGGGCAGAGGGTCCATGAGCGCCGTCCTTGTCTGCGGGTGGGTGGGGGCTTGTCGCGCCCACGCGGCGGAGCCGCAAATCTATACAGCCCCGCGCCCCTGAAAGAGGGCCGGTCAGAGCAGCGTCAGTTGGCCCGCCGGGCCTTCTTCGGTGTGCTCCAGGACCGACGCCGGTCTGCGGGACGTCTCCGGGGGTGGGAGTACGCCCGCTGCCGTCAGGTCGGCTGCCGTGATCTGTGTCTTGATCTCCAGGGCGGACCGCTGTGCGCGTACGTCCGCCAACAAGGACAGGACCGTGATCAGTTCCAGCAGTTCCGAGGTCTGCTGCTGTGGCCATGTCGTGGGGGCGATCGCCGACAGGGTGCCCGGTTCCGCCTGCTGGGTGCGGGTGGTGAACCACGCCTCCAGGACCCGTACCTCGCCCGTCCTGAAGTCCCACGCCTCCGGCGGCACCGGGGAGATGCGGCCCTCGTCCAGGTGGAGGGCCTCCTCCTCGGCGTCGTAGAGGATCGTCAGGGGACGGGAGGGGAGCGGGGCCCGGACGTACGGGCGGCGGCCGCCCGGGAGTTTGGGGCGGTCGCCGTCCCGGCGCAGCAGCCACAGGGCCCGGTGGCCCAGCTCCACGCCCCGGGCCCAGAGGTCCGTGTCCTCGGTGAGCGGGACGGTGCGGTCCGGGCGGATCGCGGTCAGGGTCCAGGCCAGGACGTCCGGCGGGGTGACGTCCCGGCCCAGCCGGTCGGCCAGGTACGCCTGCAGTCCCGGTGCCAGGTTCGGCTCCGCGCCGCCCGGGCGGCGGTACAGCGGGCGGATGCGGCCCGCGCGCAGGGTGGGGAGGAGCGAGGTCGCCAGCAGCGGCAGCGGCGTCCCCTCCGCCGATTCCACCGCGAAGACCTGGTGGTCGTCGGCCACGCGCCAGAGCTCGGGGCGGGCCGTGTCGATCAGGCGGTGGTCCGGGATCAGCCACTGTTCGTCGAAGGGGGCGGCCAGGACGCGGACCGGGTCCGGACAGGGGCCCGACGCGTCGGCGAGCGGCGCGGTGCCGCTGGGCTGGCCGGGGAGCTGGGCGACCGCGGAGTGGACCGTGCGCGAGCGGGTCGGCTCGAACAGGGTCGCGCGGTCGGGACCCGCGGCCTTGAGAAGGGCGTCCCAGCGGGCCTTCAGGGTCGCCGCGCCGGGGGCCGTCGGCCACCCCCGGCCGAGCCGTAGCGGTGCGACGGACCACGGCATGAGGTCCGCCAGCAGCGGAGCGTCGTCGTGCGTCACGCCCGGCATCGTACGACGAGTTCAGGTGGCGTCGAGGGTGACCGTGAAGGAGAAACGGTCGCCCCGGTAGTGGATGACCGCCAGGTCCAGGACCCGGCCGGCGGTGTCGTAGGTGACGCCCGTGTAGTGCAGGATCGGGCTGAGGAGGGGGACCTGGAGCAGCCGGGCGGTCTCCGGGTCGGCCAGCCGGGCCTGCACTGTGTCCGTGATGCGGCTGATGTCCGTGCCGACGAGGTCGCGGAGCACCTTGGTCATGGGGCGGCGCGCCAGGTCCTCCGGGTCGATGCGTTCGGCCAGTTCGGGACGGACGTGGTTGCGGGCGTGGTTGGTGGGCTCGCCGGTCTGCTCGTCACTGCGCAGCCGGTGGTACGCCGCCACCTCGGCGAGGTCCGGGAAGTAGTCGGCGAGTTCGCCGGTGACGGGTACCGTGCCGTGGTCCAGCAGCTCCGCCGTCATCCCGGACTGCTGGGCCACGATCGCGTCCACCGAGCCGAGCAGCCGTACCGGAGTGCCCCGGCGGGCGTCCGGTTCGATGAAGGTGCCGCGGCGGCGGTGCCGGCTGATCAGGCCCTCGTCCTCCAGTTCCTTCAGCGCCTGCCGCATGGTCAGCACGCTCACGCCGTAGTGCCCGGCGAGCTGTTCCTCGGTGGGCAGCCGGAGCGGGTCCCGGGGCGAGCGGCCGAGTATCGAGGCGCGCAGCGACTGCGACACCTGGTACCAGAGCGGCAGCTTGCGGTTGAGGACGATCGAGTCCGGGGCGAAGGAGGTCACAGGTCATCCGTACCGGTGAGGGATCTTCAGTGCAAGGGACGGAAGTGGCGTTCCAGGCCCTGCCACACGTCGTCGTAGCGTTGCTGGAGGTGTCCGGCGGTCGCCGCCTGCGGGGTCAGCGTCACCGGCCAGCGGGTCTCGAACATGAATGCAAGGCCGTCGTCCACCTTCTGGGGCTTCAACTCGGCCGCGCTCGCCCGGTCGAACGTCTCCCGGTCCGGACCGTGCGCCGACATCATGTTGTGCAGTGACCCGCCGCCCGGCACGAATCCCCCCTTTCCGGCCGTCTTCGCGTCGTACGCGCCCTCGATGAGCCCCATGTACTCGCTCATCACGTTCCGGTGGAAGTACGGCGGCCGGAAGGTGTTCTCGCCCACCAGCCAGCGCGGCGCGAAGACCACGAAGTCGACGCCCGCCAGGCCGGGGGTGTCGGAGGGAGACGTCAACACCGTGAAGATCGACGGATCCGGGTGGTCGTAGGAGATGGTGCCGATCACATTGAAACGGCGCAGATCGTAGGCGTAGGGCACATGTGTGCCGTGCCAGGCGACCACGTCCAGAGGGGAGTGGGCATATGTGGCGGTCCACAGGTTGCCGCAGAACTTGTTGACCACCTCCACCGGGCCCTCCATGTCCTCGTAGGCGGCGACGGGGGCCAGGAAGTCCCGGGCGTTGGCAAGGCCGTTGGCGCCGATCGGGCCCAGGTCGGGGAGGCGGAAGGGCGAGCCGTAGTTCTCGCACACATAACCCCGGGCCGTGGCCTCCAGCAGCTCCACACGGAAGCGGACCCCACGGGGGATCAGCGCCACATGTCCTGGCTCCACATGCAGCAGGCCGAACTCGGTACGCAGCAGCAGTCCGCCGCGCTCCGGGACGATGAGCAGCTCGCCGTCCGCGTCGGAGAAGACCCGCTCCATGGAGGCGTCGGCGTGGTAGAGGTGCACGGCCATGCCGGTGCGCTGGGTCGCGTCGCCGTTGCCGCCCAGGGTCCACAGGCCGGCCAGGAAGTCCGTGCCGGGCGGCGGCTCCGGCGGGGGGTTCCAGCGCAGCCGGTTCGGGTCCGGGGCGATGTCCGTGAAGGGCGCGGTACGCAGTCCGCCGTTGTCGGCGGCCCGGGTGAACGCCGGGTGGGCGGCCGACGGGCGGATCCGGTACAGCCAGGAGCGGCGGTTGTGGGCCCGCGGTTCGGTGAAGGCCGTACCGCTGAGCTGCTCCGCGTAGAGGCCGAGGGGGGCGCGCTGCGGGGAGTTGCGGCCCTCGGGCAGGGCGCCCGGCACCGCCTCCGAGGAGTGCTCGTTGCCGAACCCGGAGAGGTACGACAGCCCCTCGGCGGTCTTCCGCGCCTCCCCGCGCTCGAACGCGCCCGCGCGGAAGGTACCCCCATCGCTCATGATCGCTCCCTGAACCTGCTGAACCCGAGTGCCGTCGATTCCTATGCATCACCGTAGGATTGCGCGGGGGCGGGTGCAAGAGGGCCGGGATCATCCCAGCGGGGTATGGCGAGAACCCGACTTCAGGGGGATCCGGTCTGCGGCGCGCTGTTCTACGCTCCCGGGCATGTCGTGGACGCGTGGACTGCCGGGGGCGCTCGCGGTCTGCGTGCTGCTGCTGGTCGCGGCGGCGGGGTGCGCTACCGGGGAGGCGCACGGGCAGCGGGGGACGGGGGCGCCCTCACCGGTGGGCAAGATCCTCGACGGCACGGACGAGAGCGGGCGCCACTACCGCGAGCTGGACAGGAAGCGGGCGCCCGAGGTGGACACGGTGGTCACCCCCGACGCGGCCGGCGGCTGGGACGTCCGGCTCGACGTGCACCGCTTCCGCTTCTCCCCGGCGGGCACCGCGGCGAAGGCGGTCGTCGGCCGCGGCCTCGCCTACCTCTTCGTGGACGGCGACCTGGTGACGCGGCTGCGCACCTCCGCGTACCACCTGCCCGCCGGCCTGGTCCCGCACGGCACCCACCACATCACCGCCCGGCTCTACGCGGACGACGGCACGGTATGGGCCGTGCACGGCAAGCCGGTGGAGAGCACGGCGGACGTCACGGCATCGGGCGCGGAGACGGCGTCGCCGTCGGCATCGGGGGCCGCGCCCGCCACCCCCACCGCCGCCTCGACCGCCTCCTCCACCGCCCCCACCTCCGCCGACAGCGCCGCGAGCAGCCCGGACGCCGGATGAGTGCATGGGCCATCCGTCCGCGTACTGGGGGGCGAGGTTCACCTGATCCCGGCGGAAAGGCATCATGAAGCCCGTGCCCCAAGCGACATCGCTTCGCAAAGCGCCCGTGCAGCGCCGCAGCGCCGAACGGCTGACCAGGATTCTCGACGCCTGTGCCGACCTCCTCGACGAGGTGGGCTACGACGAGCTGAGCACCCGGGCCGTCGCGGTGCGCGCCGGGGTGCCCATCGGCTCGGTCTACCGCTTCTTCGGCAACAAGCGGCAGATGGCCGACGCCCTCGCCCAGCGCAACCTGGAGCGCTACTCCGAGCGTGTCACCGAGCGGCTGGAGGAAGCGCCGAAGGGCGACTGGCGGACGGCGATGGACGCGGTGCTCGACGAGTACCTGGCCATGAAACGCACCGCCCCCGGCTTCTCCCTCGTCGACTTCGGCAACCAGATCCCGGTCGGCGCCCGCGACGCGGAGCCGAACCACCGGGTGGCCGACCGGCTGACCGACCTGCTGGCGGCGTACGTCGGCCGCGCCCCCGACGAGGCGCTGCGCCGCACGTTCCTGGTGGCGGTGGAGTCCGCCGACGCCCTGGTCCACCTGTCCTTCCGGATGGCCCCGGAGGGCGACGAGAAGATCATCGCGGAGACGCGCGAACTCCTGCGGGCTTATCTGGCCCGAGTTCTGGACTGACGGTCCCCGGAAACGCCCGGAAGTAGCGCCCCGCAAGGGGCGCGGGGCTGTATCGGTATGCGGCTCCGCCGCGTGGGCGCGACCAGCCCCCATCGGCCCGCACTTGTACGACAACAGGACTCCCCTCCCCACATACCGCCCGGTATGCTCACCCCGAGTCCGGCCACCACCGTCGCCGCATCCTCGGGAGGCCCCCATGCCCCGCACCGCCCTGCGCATCTGCCCCCTGTGCGAGGCCACCTGTGGTCTGACGCTCACCATCGAGGGCACCCGCGTCACCGGAGCCCGCGGTGACCGCGACGACGTGTTCAGCAAGGGGTTCATCTGCCCGAAGGGCGCCTCCTTCGGTGCCGTCGACGCCGACCCCGACCGGCTGCGCACCCCCCTGGTCCGCAGGGACGGCGAGCTGCGCGAGGCCACCTGGACCGAGGCCTTCGACGCGGTGGCCGCCGGGGTGCGGGGTGTCGTCGAGCGGTACGGCCCGGACTCCGTCGGCGTGGTCCTCGGCAACCCCAACGTGCACACCGTGGCCGGCGGCCTCTATCCGCAGGTCCTGCTCGGCGCCCTCGGTACCCGTAGCGTCTTCACCGCGTCCACGGTCGACCAGATGCCCAAGCACGTCTCCAGCGGACTGCTCTTCGGCGACGCCAACGCGATACCGGTGCCCGACCTCGATCACACCGACCACCTCCTCCTCATCGGCGCCAACCCCCTGGAGTCCAACGGCAGTCTGTGCACCGCCCCCGACTTCCCCGGCAAGCTCAAGGCGCTCAAGGCCCGCGGCGGCACCCTCACTGTCATCGACCCGCGCCGCACCCGCACCGCGAAGCTCGCCGACCGGCACATCGCCATCCGGCCCGGCGCCGACGCCCTGTTGCTCGCCGCGATGGCCCAAGTCCTCTTCGAGGAGGGCCTGGTGGACCTCGGCCACCTCGCCCCGCACCTCGACGGACTCGACGAACTCCGCGCCGAACTGGGCGACTTCACCCCGGACGCGGTCGCCGACGCCACGGACGTCGACGCCGACACGATCCGCGTCCTCGCCCGTGAACTCGCCGCCGCGCCGACGGCCGCCGTGTACGGCCGGATCGGCAGCTGCACCGTCCCGCACGGCACCCTCGCCAGCTGGCTCGTCGACGTCCTCAACGTCCTCACCGGCAACCTCGACCGGCCCGGCGGTGCGCTCTTCCCGCAGGCCGCCACCGACCGGACCCCTCGCCCTGCCGGACCCGGCCGGGGCTTCGCGCTCGGGCGCTGGCACTCCAGGGTCAGCCAACACCCCGAGGCGAAGGGCGAGTTGCCGCTCTCCGCGCTCGCCGAGGAGATCGACACCGCCACGGCGGAGGGCGAGCCGATCCGGGCGCTGATCGCCATCGCCACCAACCCCGTCCTCTCCGCCCCGGACGGCGACCGCCTCGACAAGGCCCTGGACTCCCTCGACTTCATGGTCAGCGTCGACCCCTACCTCAACGAGACCGCACGCCACGCCGACGTCGTGCTGCCCCCGCCGCCGCCCTCGCAGAGCCCGCACCACGACTTCGCCTTCAACACCCTCGCCGTACGCAACCAGGTCCGCTACTCCCGGCCCGCCGTCCCGCTGGAGCCCGGCAGGATGGCGGAGACCGAGATCCTGGCCCGCCTGGTCCTCGCGGCCGGCGGCATGCACGGCGCCGAACCGTCCGCCGTGGACGACATGGTCATCGGCCAGACCCTGGGCAAGGCGGTCAGGGAGACCCACTCGCCCGTGCACGGCCGGGACCCGCAGGAACTCGCCGGCCGGCTCACCGGGGACACCGGCGCCGAGCGCCGGCTCGACCTGATGCTGCGCCTCGGCCCCTACGGCGACGGCTTCGGCGTACGGCCCGACGGCCTCACCCTGGAGCAGTTGCTCGCCCACCCGCACGGCATCGACCTCGGGCCCCTCAGGTCCCGCCTCCCGCAGCCGCTGAAGACCAGGAGCGGCAAGGTCGAGCTGTTGCCGCGGCCGATCGCCGACGACCTGCCCCGGCTGCGCGCGGCCCTCGACACCAGCCCCGCGGCCCTCGTCCTGGTCGGCCGCCGCCACCTGCGCTCCAACAACAGCTGGATGCACAACGTGCCCGCCCTCACCGGCGGCACCAACCGCTGCACCCTGCACATCCACCCCGAGGACGCCGAACGGCTCGGCGTGCGCGACGGCGCCGACGTACGCGTCAAGGGCGCCGGCGGCGAGGTGGTCACCCCCGCCGAGGTCACCGACGGCGTCCGGCCCGGTGTCGTCAGCCTCCCGCACGGCTGGGGCCACAACCGCCCCGGCACCCGGCTCAACCACGCCGCCACCGCTCCCGGCGTCAACGTCAACCAGCTCCTCGACGGCAGCCTGCTCGACCCGCTGTCCGGCAACGCCGTCCTCAACGGCATCCCCATCGAAGTGACCGCAACCCCGTGACCTGGACTTTCGCGCTTATTGCTCGCGCGTCAACGTCTTGTTAACGACGTTTGACGCGACCTAACGTCGTCCGCACCGCCGGCCCTGGTGGGAGTTCAAGGGCGAACGTTAGGTAATCCACTCATGCTGACCATCCTCGGCTTCGCCATGATCGCGACCTTCCTGGTCCTGATCATGCTGAAGAAGATGTCGCCGATCGCGGCGCTCGTGCTGATCCCCGCGCTGTTCTGCGTGGTCGTCGGCAAGGGCGCCCACCTCGGCGACTACGTCATCGACGGCGTCACCAGTCTCGCGCCCACCGCGGCGATGCTCATGTTCGCGATCGTCTACTTCGGCGTGATGATCGACGTCGGCCTCTTCGACCCGGTCGTCAAGGGGATCCTGAGGTTCTGCAAGGCCGACCCGCTGCGGATCGTCGTCGGTACGGCCGTACTCGCCGCGATCGTCTCGCTCGACGGCGACGGCTCCACCACCTTCATGATCACCGTCTCGGCGATGTACCCGCTGTACAAGCGCCTGAAGATGAGCATGGTCGTGATGACCGGTGTCGCCGCGATGGCCAACGGCGTGATGAACACCCTGCCCTGGGGCGGACCCACCGCCCGCGCCGCGACCGCGCTCAAGCTGGACGCGAGCGACATCTTCGTGCCGATGATCCCGGCGCTGGCCACGGGCCTGCTGTTCGTCTTCGCCCTCGCCTACGTCCTCGGCCGCCGCGAGCGCAAACGGCTCGGCGTGCTGACCCTGGACGAGGCGCTGGTGGAGGAGCCCCGCACGGAGACCGTCCTGGTCGGTGCCGGTGCCGGTGCCGGTGCCGGTGCCGGTGTCGGCGGGGGCGACGATCGCCTGCCGGCTGGTGCTCACCCCGTTGCTGCGGCTGCTGGGGCGGCCGGTGCTGCTGACCGTCACCTGTTTCGTGGCGGCGATGCTGTGCGCGGGGATCGCGCTGCCCGCGCCGGTGTGGGCGCTGGGTGTGATGCTGGCCGTCCTCGGCTTCTGCCTGGGGGTGGGGCAGCCGCTGTCCATGACGACGGTGGTGCAGGCGGCGCCGGACGGGGCGCGGTCGACCGCGCTGGCGCTGCGGTTGACCGGCAACCGGCTGGGGCAGGTGGCCGCGCCGGCCGCGGCGGGGCTGGTGGCCGGGGTGGCGGGGGTCGCGGCGCCGTTCGTGATGCTGGGGGCGTTGCTGCTGGTGTCCTCGGGGGTTGCTCTGCGGTCGCCGGAGCGGACGGAGGGGGCGCCCAGCGGGGTGGGGGCGGATGCGTCGTTGCGGCCGCCGCGCCGTGGTGGCTGGTCGCGCAGTTCCCCGCGCCCCTAGGGAGTTGCCGTGCCGCTCACTGAGGAACCAGGACGAGTGAAAACGGCCGGGAAAGCGGGACCGGGACCAGCACAAGCCCCTAGGAAGGGGGCATGCTCACTCATTCCCTCCGTAACCGGTCGGCCCTCGCCGTGGCCGGGATTCTGCTCGCCGGTGCTCCGACCGCGTACACGGCGCTGGCCGACGGCCGCTCCGCCGCAGTGCCGGCGCGCGGCAAGCCGTACGTCGAGACCCGGCTGCTCTTCGGCACCGCCCGGCCGGACGGCGGACCCGCCGTCACCGACCGGCAGTTCATGGCCTTCGTCGACAAGGAGGTCACCCCGGACTTCCCCGACGGGCTCACCGTGCAGAACGGGCGCGGGCAGTGGCGGGACGCGCACGGGACGATCGAGAAGGAGCGGTCGTACGAGCTGATCCTGCTCTATCCGGAGTCGGCGGCGAAGGGCAGCGACCGGAAGATCGAGGAGATCCGGCGGGCCTACGAGAAGGCCTTCGCGCAGGAGAGCGTGGGCAGGGTGGACGAACATGCCCAGGTCGACTTCTGACGGGTGCCTCCGTGGCGTGTCCCGGGGCACGTCTGGCGCGCTAAAACTATCGCCGCTAGTTTGTGACTCGGACGACACAGCTCCGCCGGGAGGAAGCAGCATGAAGGCACACGACGGCCTGTACATCGACGGCGCCTGGCGCGCCGCCGAGAGCCGGGACGTGATCGAGGTCGTGAACCCGGTCGACGAGCAGGTCGTCGGCCGGGTCCCGGCGGGCGGCGCGCTGGACGTCGACACCGCCGTCCGCGCCGCCCGTGCCGCCCTCCCGGCCTGGGCCGCCACCCCGCCCGCCGAGCGGGCCGCCCGGCTCGCCGCCCTGCGCGATGTGCTCGCGGCCCGGAAGGACGAGATCGCCGAGACGGTCACCGCCGAGCTGGGCTCCCCGCTCCAGTTCTCCCGGACGGTCCACGCGGGCGTGCCGATCGCGGTCGTGGACTCGTACGCCGAACTGGCGGCCGCCCACCCCTTCGAGGAGAAGGTCGGCAACTCCACCGTCCACCAGGAGCCGGTGGGTGTGGTCGGCGCGATCACGCCCTGGAACTACCCGCTGCACCAGATCGTCGCCAAGGCCGCCCCGGCACTCGCCGCCGGCTGCACGGTCGTGCTGAAGCCCGCCGAGAACACCCCGCTCACCGCCCAGCTGTTCGCGGAGGCGGTGCACGAAGCGGGCTTTCCCGCCGGTGTGTTCAACCTGGTCACCGGTCTCGGCCCGATCGCCGGGCAGGCCCTCGCCGAGCACCCGGGCGTCGACCTGGTCTCCTTCACCGGCTCCACGGCCGTCGGCAGGCAGATCGGCGCGGTGGCCGGCGCGGCCGTGAAGAAGGTCGCGCTCGAACTGGGCGGCAAGTCCGCGAACGTCATCCTCCCAAGCGCCGACCTCGCCAGGGCCGTCAACGTCGGTGTGGCCAACGTGATGTCCAACTCCGGCCAGACGTGCAGCGCCTGGACCCGGATGCTGGTGCACGCCGACCAGTACGAGGAGGCGGTGGAGCTGGCGGCCACGGCGGCCGCCAAGTACGGCGAGCGGATCGGGCCGGTCGTCAGCGCCAGGCAGCAGGCCAGGGTGCGCGGTTACATCGAGAAGGGCATCGCGGAGGGGGCGCGGCTGGTCGCCGGCGGTCCCGAATCCCCGCGCGAACAGGGCTACTTCGTCAGCCCGACGGTCTTCGCCGACGTGACCCCCGAGATGACGATCGCCCAGGAGGAGATCTTCGGCCCGGTCCTGTCGATGCTGCGCTACGAGGACGAGGACGACGCCCTGCGCATCGCCAACGGCACGGTCTACGGGCTCGCGGGCGCCGTCTGGGCCGGGGACGAGGCGGAGGCGGTGGCTTTCGCCCGGCGCATGGAGACCGGCCAGGTCGACATCAACGGCGGCCGGTTCAACCCCCGTGCCCCGTTCGGCGGTTACAAGCAGTCGGGCGTCGGGCGGGAGCTGGGCGCGCACGGCCTCGCCGAGTACCTCCAGACCAAGTCCCTGCAGTTCTGAGGAGGTTGCTTCGATGACTCGTACGGTCCGAGCCGCCGTGCTGCCCGCCGTGGGCGCCCCGCTGACGGTCACCGAGATCGACCTGCCGGACCCCGGCCCCGGCCAGGTCCGGGTCCGGCTCGCCGCCGCCGGCGTCTGCCACTCCGACCTCTCCCTGTCCGACGGGACCATGCGGGTGCCGGTCCCGGCGGTCCTCGGCCACGAGGGCGCGGGCACCGTGGCGGCCGTGGGGGAGGGGGTCACCCGGCTGTCGCCCGGCGACCCGGTCGTCCTCAACTGGGCGCCCTCCTGCGGAAGCTGCCACGCCTGCACGCTCGGCGAGGTCTGGCTGTGCGCCAACGCGCTGAACGGCTCCGCCGACGTCTACGCCCGTACGGCGGACGGCACCGACCTGCACCCCGGCCTGAACGTGGCCGCCTTCGCCGAGGAGACGGTGGTCGCCGAGTCGTGCGTCCTCCCGCTCCCCGCAGACATCCCGCTCACCGACGCGGCCCTGCTCGGCTGCGCGGTCCTCACCGGGTACGGCGCCGTCCACCACTCGGCGCGGGTCCGCAGGGGCGAGACGGTGGCGGTGTTCGGCGTCGGCGGAGTGGGCCTGGCCACCGTCCAGGCGGCCCGGATCGCGGGCGCGTCCAGGATCATCGCGGTGGACGTCTCCGCGGAGAAGGAAGGCCTCGCGCACGCCGCCGGCGCCACGGACTACGTCGTCGCCTCCGACACCACGCCCCGCGCGATCCGCGCCCTCACCGGCAAGCAGGGCGTCGACGTCGCCGTGGAGTGCGTGGGCCGCGCGGTCAGCATCCGCGCGGCCTGGGAGTCCACCCGCCGGGGCGGCCGTACGACGGTGGTCGGCATCGGCGCCAGGACCGAACAGGTCACCTTCGACGCCCTGGAGCTCTTCCACTGGGGCCGCACCCTCTCCGGCTGCGTCTACGGCAACTCGGACCCGGCCCGCGACCTGCCGTTGCTCGCCGGACACGTCCGGGCGGGCCGCCTGGACCTGACCGCACTCGTGACCGAGCGGATCGCGCTGGAGGACATCCCGGTCGCCTTCGAGAACATGCTCGCGGGGAAGGGCGGCCGGGCGCTCGTGGTGTTCTGACCGGCGGTCACGGCACCTGTTCGGAGCGGGGCTCCCCGGCCGCGGTCACGATTCGGGGAGCGCGGATCCGCGCCCGCGCCCGGGACCGGGACACGGCCACACCGGCCAGGCACAGCACCCCGCCCGCCAGGGTGACCGGCCCGGGGACCTCGCCGAGGGCCAGCCATGACATCAGCACCACCAGCGCCGGTACGGCGTACGTCGTCGCGCCCATCCGGCTCGCGGTGGTGCGGGCGAGGGCGTATGCCCAGGTCGTGAAGGCGAGCGCGGTCGGGAAGACGCCGAGGTACACCATGTTGAGGGTGGCGGACAGGGGCGCGTCGGCGGCCTGGTGCACCAGCTGCCCGGCGAACGGCAGACAGGCGACGGCGCCGACGAGGCACCCGTACGTCGTGGCCTGGAGCGCGCTCGCCCGGGCCAGCGCGGGCTTCTGGGAGACGACACCGGCGGCGTAGGCGACCGCCGCGAGCAGGCACAGCACCACACCCAGCACCGAGGAGCCGCCCCCGCCGGCCATCGACAGTCCCACGGTCACGGCGCCCGCGAACGACACCGCCATCCCCGCGAGCAGCCGGGGCGGCATGGGATCACCGAGCAGCCGGGATCCGAGCAGGGCGATCAGCAGGGGGCCGACGTTCACCACGAGGGCGGCCGTCCCCGCGTCCACCTGCTGCTCGCCCCAGTTCAGAACGACCATGTAGAAGCCGAACCACAGCACGCCGGACATCGCGATGCCGCGCCAGGCGGACCTGGGCGGCAGCCCTTCGCGCCGCACGGCACACAGAAGCCCGAGCACGAGCGCCCCGGAGAGCAGCCGGCCGAGGGCGAGTGCGCCGGGGGAGTAGGCGTCGCCTGCGCTGCGGATCGACACGAAGGCCGACGCCCAGAGCACGACGGTGACGACGGCGGCGGCGACGGGGAGGAGGCGGTGGGGAGCGGGATCGGCGGGCTTCTTCATGCGGTCGAGGGTATGGACTGGGGGCGGGCCGGGGCTGGCGGATTTCGGACGGGTGGATGGGGGCGGGGGCGGGGGGTTTCGCTTACCGGCGCTGGCCGGGTGCCTCCCCCAGAGGGGGGACCCCCAGCGCCCACCCGTGCCGCCTGGGGGCACCTCCCAGGCCTTTAAGGCACTGGGGGAGGCACGCCTGCCCGCAGCTGAGTAGCTGCGACGCTGCCCGCGGCTGTAGCGCCCCTTTAGGGGCGCGGGGCTGTATTTGATTTGCGGCTCCGCCGCGTGGGCGCGATCAGCCCCCACCGGCCCGCACCCGACGTCCGGCCGGAGCACCCCTCACCTCACGTCGTCTCCGCCACCTTCGAAAATTGCTCCTGCAACCCATCCAGCAACGCCCGCAACCCCGTCTCGAACGCCCGCTCGTCGATCTTCTCCTGGCGCTCCGAGAGGAGATGCGCCTGGCCCAGGTGCGGATAGTCGGCCGGGTCGTACGCGCTCGCGTCGTCCACGAAGCCCCCGGCGAACGACCCCAGCGCCGACCCCATGATGAAGTACCGCATCAGCGCCCCGATCGACGTCGCCTGCGCCGGCGGCCACCCCGCGTCCACCATCGCGCCGTAGACCGCGTCGGCGAGCCGGAGTCCGGCCGGGCGGCGGCCGGGGCCCCGGGCGAGGACCGGGACGATGTTCGGGTGGTCCCGCAGTGCCGTCCGGTACGACACCGCCCAGTCGTGCAGCGCGGTCCGCCAGTCCCGTTCGGCGTCCTGCCCGAGGTCTTCGAACATCGACAGGTCGACCTGTGCGCTGACCGAGTCCGCGACCGCCTCCAGGATCTCGTCCTTGGTGCGGAAGTGGTTGTAGAGGGAGGGCCCGCTCACCCCCAGCTCGGCCGCGAGCCGCCGCGTGGAGAGGGCCGCCAGTCCCTCCGCGTCCACGAGTTCCCGTGCCGCCAGGACGATCCGGTCGGTGCTGAGGAGGGGCTTGCGCGGTCGGGCCATGGCGCACATAGTAGGGCTGCAAGAATAAACTAGCAGTGCTAATTAAAGGGTGATCGCATGGTGAACCTGGGGCTCAGCGAGGAGCAGACCGCCGTACGGCAGCTCGCCCGGGACTTCGTCGACCGCGAGATCACCCCGAACGTGATCGCCTGGGACCGCGCCGAGGAGGTCGACCGGGGGATCGTGAAGAAGCTCGGCGAGGTCGGCTTCCTGGGCCTGACGATCGACGAGGAGTACGGCGGCTCGGGCGGCGACCATCTCGCGTACTGCCTGGTGACGGAGGAACTGGGCAGGGGGGACTCCTCGGTCCGCGGGATCGTGTCCGTGTCCCTGGGGCTGGTCGCCAAGACCGTCGCCGCCTGGGGTGCCGAGGAGCAGAAGCGGCGCTGGCTGCCGGGGCTCACCTCCGGCGGGTACGTCGGCTGCTTCGGCCTCACCGAACCCGGCACCGGCTCCGACGCGGGCAACCTCACCACCCGAGCCGTTCGCGAAGGCGACGACTACGTCGTCAACGGCACCAAGATGTTCATCACCAACGGCACCTGGGCCGACGTCGTCCTCCTCTTCGCCCGCTCCACCGACGCCCCCGGCCACAAGGGCGTCTCCGCCTTCCTCGTGCCGGCCGACACCCCCGGCCTCACCCGCCGCCCCCTGCACGGCAAGCTCGGCCTGCGCGGCCAGGCCACCGCCGAACTCGTCCTGGAGGACGTCCGGATCCCCGCCTCCGCGATGCTCGGCCCGGAGGGCAAGGGCTTCTCGGTCGCCATGTCGGCGCTCGCCAAGGGGCGGATGTCGGTCGCCGCCGGCTGTGTCGGGATAGCCCAGGCCGCACTGGACGCGGCCGTGCGGTACGCCGGGGAGCGCGAGCAGTTCGGCACGCCGATCGCCGGGCACCAGCTCGTCCAGGAACTGATCAGCGACATCGCCGTCGACGTGGACGCGGCCCGGCTGCTGACCTGGCGGGTCGCCGATCTGATCGACCGGGGGCTGCCGTTCGCCACCGAGTCCTCCAAGGCCAAGCTCTTCGCCTCCGAGGCCGCCGTGCGCGCCGCCAACAACGCCCTCCAGGTCTTCGGCGGCTACGGCTACATCGACGAGTACCCGGCCGGCAAACTCCTGCGCGACGCCCGCGTGATGACCCTCTACGAGGGCACCAGCCAGATCCAGAAGCTGCTCATCGGGCGGGCGCTGACGGGCGTTTCGGCTTTCTGAGTACGTTCCTGAGTATCCGGGCGGATGTGGCGCGTGCCACGTTCGCCGATGCTCGTTCCATGAGTGACACACCAGTGAGACAGCAGAACACGGCCGCCTTCTACGGGCAGGCCGTCGCCTCCTTCGCCGTCGCCATCACGGCCACGGCCATCGGTATCCTCCGGTTGCACGCCGACGCATGGGTACGTGCCTTCCTCGGCATCGCCGTCCTCTACCTCGTCACCTCCGCCTTCACGCTCGCGAAGGTCATCCGGGACCGCCAGGAGGCCGGGCAGATCGTCAGCCGGGTCGACCAGGCCAGGCTGGAGAAGCTGCTCGCCGAACACGACCCCTTCGAGAAGCTCTGAGCCCCCTTGCCGCCCGGGAAAAGCTCTGAGCGGGCACACTAAGCGCTCGCTCAGCTTCGGCGGTATGGTGGAGCTCCGGTATCGAGAGGGGCGAGTGAGCGATGAGTACGGCGGAGGAGACGACCGGCGGCGAGGTCGAGCCGTGGGAAGAGGTCACCCCTGACGCGGCCCGGCGACTGCTGGTCGCCGCCGTGGAGGCCTTCGCCGAGCGCGGCTACCACGCCACCACCACCCGCGACATCGCGGGCCGCGCCGGTATGAGCCCCGCCGCGCTCTACATCCACTACAAGACCAAGGAAGAGCTGCTCCACCGGATCAGCCGCATCGGTCACGACAGGGCCCTGGAGATCCTCCAGACGGCCGCCCGGCGCGAGGGCACCGCCACCGAGCGGCTCGCCGACGCCGTCAGCTCCTTCGTCCGCTGGCACGCCGGGCGGCGCACCACCGCGCGGGTCGTGCAGTACGAGCTCGACGCCCTCGGCCCCGACGCCCGCGCCGAGATCCTCGACCTGCGCCGCCAGGTCGACGCCGAGGTGCGCGGGATCATCCAGGAGGGCGTCGCGTCCGGCGAGTTCGACGTCATCGACGTGCACGGCACCACCCTCGCGGTGCTGTCGCTGTCCATCGACGTCGCCCGCTGGTTCAACGTCAACGGTCCCCGGACCCCGGAGGAGGTCGGCGCGCTCTACGCCGACCTCGTGCTGCGGATGGTCGGGGCCAAATAGCCGCGGGGCGGCTCAGAGGTAGTACCGGGCCACCGACTCCGCGACGCAGACCGGCTTGTCGCCGCCTTCGCGCTCCACGCTGAAGCCGACGGTCACCTGGACGCCGCCCGTGACGTCCTCCACGCCGGTGATCGTCGCGGTGGCGCGCAGCCGCGAGCCGACCGGGACGGGGGAGGGGAAGCGGACCTTGTTGACGCCGTAGTTCACGCCCATCTTCACGCCCTCGACCTCGATCAGCTGGGGACCGAAGAGCGGGAGCAGCGACAGCGTCAGATAGCCGTGCGCGATGGTCGTGCCGAACGGGCCGGCGGCCGCCTTCTCCGGGTCGACGTGGATCCACTGGTGGTCGCCGGTCGCCTCCGCGAACAGATCGATCCGCTTCTGGTCGACCTCCAGCCAGTCGGTGTAGCCCAGCTGCTCGCCCACGGCCGCCCTCAGCTCGTCGGGGGAGGTGAAGATCCTCGGTTCTGCCATGTTGCCGGCCCTCTCGCGGTCACGGGGTCACCCGTACATTGTCCAAGCAATTGTCTAAGCAACTGCTTAGCATGGTCCGGTACGGGCCCCCTGTCAACGGACCGCGACCCGTAGCCGGTGGGTAGTCTCTGCGGGGTGCCGCAGATTCCCGAGCAGATCCAAGAGCTGAGCGTGGGCCAGTTGTCCGCGCGCAGCGGCGCCGCCGTCTCAGCACTGCACTTCTACGAGTCCAAGGGCCTCATCAGCAGTCGGCGGACCTCCGGCAACCAGCGCCGCTACACCCGCGACACGCTCCGCCGCGTCGCCTTCGTCCGGGCGGCACAGCGGGTCGGCATCCCCCTCGCGACGATCCGCGAGGCGCTCTCGGAACTCCCCGAGGAACGCACGCCGACCCACGAGGACTGGGCCCGCCTCTCGGAGGCCTGGCGCAGGGAACTGGACGAGCGCATCAGGCAGCTCAACCGCCTGCGCGACCATCTGACCGACTGCATCGGCTGCGGCTGTCTGTCCTTGGACACCTGTGTGCTGTCCAACCCGGACGACGCGTTCGGCGAGCGACGGGCGGGGTCCCGTCTGCTGCCGGAGCGGGTCGGCGAGGGACGGTGAAGGCTTGTGCGCGGGCGGTGCGACCCCCGTACGCCCCGCCCGCGCACAAGCCGGCGGGGGCCGGTCAGTAGGAGCCGGTGGAGCCGCTCCAGGTCCGCGCACCGCCGTCGTAGAAGCCCTTCGCGTACGACTCCACGCCGATGTCGTTGACCATCTTGGTGTAGCAGCCCGTGGAGCCGTTCGGCACGGCGCAGGTGTACTCCTTGCCGTCGCTGGTCCGGTGGACCGTGACCCACGGGACCGACTGGTCCTGCGGGACGTAGGTGGCCTGTGAGATCCGTGCCCAGGCCGCCCGGCAGCTGGGGCTGTAGCGCAGCTCCACGTACGCCGCGCCGAGCCAGACGGCACCGTTCGAAGGTGTGATGGCGTCGCTCTGGCAGTAGGCGGCGGGGTCCTTGCCCTCGCAGGTGGAGCCGTAGCAGCCGGCGGCGTTCGCGGGAGTGGCGATCGCGGTTCCCGCCGCGGCGAGGGCCAGGACGCTCAGGGACGCGGCCCAGTTGCGAACCTTCACTGTTTTACTCCTCATCAATGTCCCTGCCCTGTAAGGCAGTTGATCCGCTCGTCCCCCTGACGACCGGTGATGTGAGGATTTACGATCGGTCTTGCGAAAATCTTGTGACGGAGGTCCGTTGAAGCTCCTTCTGCTCGGTCCGCTGGAACTGCGTGTCGCGGGGACCGGGATGGACCTGGGACAGCCGCGCAGACAGGCGGTGCTCGCCGCGCTGGCGGCCGACACCGGGCGGCCTGTCACCCTGGAGACGCTGGTCGACCGGGTCTGGGACGGCGATCCGCCGGACGCCGCGCGCTCCGTCGTCTACTCCCACATCAGCCGCCTGCGGCGGCTCCTTGACGAGGCCGCGGTCAGGGAGAGCGGCGGCGCGGCGACGCGGCCGCCGATCCGCCTCGGCAGGATCTCCGGCGGATACCTGCTGGAGGCGGACGACGACGCCGTCGACCTGGCGCGGTTCCGCTCCCTGGTCGCACGCGGGCGCGAGCCGCTGTACCCCGACGCGGAGCGCGCCGGCCTCCTGGAGGAGGCGCTGCGGCTCTGGCGGGGCGCCCCGCTCCCGGGACTGTCCGGAGCCTGGGCCGAACGGATGCGCACGGCCTGGAACCAGGAGCGGATCGAGGCGGCCGTGGCCTGGGCGCAGACCTGTCTGCGGCAGGGCGGCCCGGAGCGGGTGCCCGAGCTGCTCCGGCCCCTGCTGGCCGACCACCCCCTGTCCGAGCAGCTCGCCGCGGTCCTGATGCGCTCGCTCGCCGCCGTCGGCTCGACCACGGACGCTCTGCACGTCTACACCCGCATCCGTCAGCAGCTGGCCGACGAGCTGGACCTGCCGCCCGGTCCCGAACTGCGTTCGGCGTACGAGGAGTTGTCGAGCGGAACCGCCGCCCGGAAACGGCAGGCCCCACCGCCGCGCGCGGTTCCTGCTCCGGCCCAACTGCCCATGGATGTAAGTAACTTCACTGGACGCGACGCGCAACTTGCCGACCTGACCCGGGCCCTGATCCCCGGCGCCGGTGTGAACGGGGCCACCGCGGCGGTGGTGTCCGCGGTCTCCGGCACCGCGGGCGTCGGCAAGACCGCGCTCGCCGTGCACTGGGCGCACCGGTCGCGGGACGCCTTCCCCGACGGACAGCTGTACGTCGACCTCAGGGGTTACGACCCGCAGAGACCGGTGTCCGCGGCCCAGGCGCTGACCGGTTTCCTCACCGCCCTCGGCGTGCTCCGGCAGGAGATCCCGCTGCGTCTGGAGGACCGGGCGGCGCGCTACCGGACGGCCCTCGACGGACGCCGGCTGCTGGTCGTCCTGGACAACGCCGCGTCCGCCGCCCAGGTCAGGCATCTGCTGCCGGGCAGCCCGGACTGCCGGACACTGATCACCAGCCGGGACTCGCTGGGCGCGCTGGTCTCGGTCAACGGCGCCCACCGCGTGGTGCTCGACGCGCTCTCCGGCACCGACTCCCTCGCCCTGCTGCGGGCGTTGATCGGCGAGCGGATCGACGCGGAGCGCTCGGCCGCCGCCGATCTGGCCGACCAGTGTGCCCGGCTGCCGCTCGCCCTGCGGGTGGCAGCGGAGCTGGTGCTCTCCCGGCCCGCCGAGCCGCTCACGCGTCTGGTGGCCGAACTCCACGACCACCAGCGCCGGCTGGACCTGCTGGACTCCGGCGACGACCCGCGGGCCGCCGTACGCGCCGTCTTCTCCTGGTCCTACGCCCGCCTCGCCGAACTGCCCGCCCGGCTCTTCCGGCTGCTCGGCCTGTACCCCGGTCCCGACACGGACGCCCACGCGGCCGCCGCACTGGCCGGCGAGTCCGTGGAAGCCGTACGGCGGGCGCTCGACCTGCTGGCCCGCGCCCACCTGCTGAACCGCACCGCCGCCGGCCGGTACGGCATGCACGACCTGTTGCGCGTGTACGCGGCGGAGCTGGCCGCCGGCCACGACCCGGCGGCGGAACGCGAGGCCGCCCTCACCCGGCTGCTCGACCACTGCCTCGCCGCGTCCGCGGCCGCCATGGACGTCCTCTACCCGGCCGAACGCCATCTGCGCCCCGCCGTCGAGCGGACCGGCACCGGACTGCCGCCGTTACGGACCGCCGACGAGGCCCGCGCCTGGCTCGCCGCCGCGCAGTCCACGCTGGTGGCGCTGTGCTCGCGCACCGAGGAGCCCGGCCCGTCCGGGCACACCGTACGCATCGCCACCACACTGCACCGCCACTACGAGCGCTCCGGGCACTACACGGACGCCCTGACCGTCCACACCCACGCGCTGCGGGCCGCACGGTCGGTGGGGGACGTTCGAGGCGAGGCCGACGTCCTCGTCTGCCTCGGCGCCGTGCACCGCAGGCTCGGCGAGTACGACAGCGCGCAACAGCTCCACGACACCGCTCTCGCGCTGTGCCGCCGGATCGGCTACGCGGCCGGCGAGGCCCGGCACCTCACCAACGTGGGGGTCCTGCACGAACTGCGCGGCCGCTACCGGGAGGCCGCCGAGCAGCACGAGCGTGCGGTCGCGCTGTTCCGCTCGGTCGGCGACGCGCCCGGCGAGGCGGACGTGCTCAACAACCTCGGCATCGTGCTGGAGTTGCTGGAGGACTTCGAGGCGTCGGTCGAACGCTACGAGCGGGCCCTGGAGTTGTACCGGGCCGTGGACCATCCCCTCGGGGAGGCCAGTGCCCTCGGCAACCTCGGCATCCTGGTGGCACGGCTGGGCGACCACGCCGCGGCGGCACGGCACTTCGAGCGTGCGCTGACGCTGTTCCGGCGGCTGGCGAACGCGGCGGGCACGGGGCACGCCCTGTCCAACCTCGGCAACGCGCTCAGCGGTCTGGACCGCCACGAGGAGGCGGCCGGGCACCAGCGCGAGGCCCTGGACCTGTTCCGCCGGATCGGCGAGCGCTACGGCGAGACCGGCGCGCTCAACGGCCTCGGCGAGGCCCTGCACGGGCTCGGCCGGGCCGCCGAGGCGCTGGCGGCCCACGCGGAGGCGCTGGAGATCGCGCGCGAGATCGACGAACAGGAGGAACAGGCGCGGGCGCACGTGGGGGCGGCGGCGGTGCTGAGGGACGGCGAACCGGAAGAGGCCGACGCCCGTCTCCGCGAGGCCCTCGACCTCTACACGGCGCTGGGCTCGCCGCGGGCGGAGGAGGTCCGCGGAATGCTCGGCGAGCGCTGACCGTGGTCGTTCGGCCGCGGGTGCGTGGGGGCTGAGCGCGCCCGCGCGGCGGAGCCGCAAATCAAATACAGCCCCGCGCCCCTGAAGGGGCGCTGTAGTCGCGCCGGCTACCCAGCTGCGGGCAGGCGTGCCGCAGGGCGGCACGGGTGGGCGCAGCGGCACCCCGCCGGCGCCGGTAAGCGTCCCCACCCCCCCCCGCTCCACCCCACCCGCACCTACTCGAACTCGGTCCCGCCCTTGCGCGTCAGATACGCCGGGCTCACCGACTTCGCGATCGCCCGGCCCCCGGTCACCGCGCTGTACCGCTCCACCACCGGCCGGATCACCACGCCCTCCCGCAGGTGCAGCCCCCGCCCGGACACGGCCTCCCGGCCGCTCGCCACCGCCAGCACCCGGTCGATGTCGTACGGCCCCTCGAACAGGTGTGGCACCAGGGGCAGTTCGCCCGCCAGGAGCTCCGCCGCGGCCAGCCACCGCACCGCCCCGTCGAACTCGGCCGACACGTCGAACGCGGCGTACCCGAGCGACTCCCGTCGCCCGTCGGCGCCGTACGTCAGGTCCTGGACGCCCGCCCCGTACACCTCCCCGAAGATCCCGACCCGGCGGGCGCCGAGCCGTTCGGCGAGTCGCCGGGCCACGTCGGCGACGCCGTGGCCGCGCACCGCCCGCCAGTAGAGATTGCGCGGATCCTCCTTGAGGGCCAGGGACTTTGCGCCGAAGCCCTTGGAGGACACGTACACCCGGTCCTCGTCGGCGACATAGGTGAGCAGGCACGCCGAACCGTGCAGCTTCTCGGTGAGGACCACCGGTTCGCCGGGCTCGAAGATGCCGGGGTAGCGCTGGATGTTCTCGATGTCGACCCAGGGCAGCAGGTCGGGTGCCGACTCGACGTCCCCGTCCATCGTGGGCGGGACCGGCGGCACCCACTTGGTGATGCCGAGCGTCTCCGCGAAGTCGGTGCCCTCCGCCGCCGCCCGGGCCAGGTCGACGCCGGCCAGCGCCCTGGGACGGCACACGATCCCCTGCGACAGCTCACCGCGCAGCCGTACCGCCCTGACCCGGTTCGCGCTGCTGCCCGCCAGCCGCCCGGTCAGGCCCAGTTCCTCGATCAGCCCGGCCGGCAGCACGGCCTGTTCGGGGATGTACAGGGCGGTCTCACCGGTGCGGTACACGCCCTTGGCGACGACCGCCCGGTAGAGGCCCACCTGGGCCAGCTCCAGCGCGTCGGCGTTGGGGTGTTCGTGGACGGTCAGCACTTCGGCGGTGACGCGCAGCGTCGACATCGGCACTCCTCGCTCGGCGGGAACCCGCGGGGTTCCACGGCCCGGTTTCCTCAGTCGGGTTTCATCGGGCCCAACTCTCCGGACGGGAAACGGGTGGAACCAGCGGATTAGCCACTGCTATGGCGTTGTCGCGCCGGGCCACTCCCAGCGGATGCCGAAACGGCAGGGCCCGGCGGCCAGCGCCACCGCGTGCACCGAGCCCGCGGTGTCCAGGCGGAGCGGGTGGGTGCGCGGGTGGGCGTCCAGCGCCGTGGTGCGGAAGGAGTAACAGGCCGACGGCAGCGCCTCGGCGGCGAAGCGCACCTCCAGCAGGTGCTCGCGCATGGGCACGTGGATGGCGGTCTCCAGCCGTTGCGAGTACGGCCGGGGTTCGCGATGTTCGAGGGTGTAGTCGACGATCACGGTCTCGCCGCGGGCCAGCGGGTGGTCGAAGAGCATCTCCGCCGCCACCAGCCCGTCTTCCGGGATCTCGACGACCCGGCCCAGCCGGCAGGGCGGCGCGAGCCGGACCCGGGGCGGTGGCCCGGGGGAGTCCAGCCGGTACAGCGCTATCCAGCGGTCCGCGCCGTCGGCCTCGGCGCGCAGCAGCCGCCGGCTGGCCAGCGAGGCCGGGCGGCGGTCGGGGCCGACCTCCAGGCGGTTGTGGCAGCTCAGCCGGGTCAGGCTGTCGTCCCAGCGGGTGTCGATCGTGTCCAGGGCGGCGCTGATGTCACGGCGCCCCGACCAGGTCTCGGCCAGCCCGGGATGGCCGGGCGGCGGAGGCAGCCAGCGGCCGCGCGGGCGCGGCGGGCCGAGCAGGCCGCTGAGCGCGGCCGGCGGCAGCCGCAGGACGTCCTCCAGGGCGGCCAGCGCGGCCAGCGACTGTTTGCGCTCGGGACGGTAGCGCCCGGACTGCCAGGAACTGAGCGTCGCCGGTGCCACCGGGGTGCCCCGCCGCCGCAGCCGGTGGTGGATCCGCTCCAGGCTCAGCCCGCTGGCGGCGATGGCGGCCCGCAGCGCCTCGGGGAACGGCCCCTCGGGTCTGGATGTCACATGCACCAGTCTTGGCCGGAGGATGTGCGGGTACGGAACCCCGTTGCCGGGATGTTGGACCAGTGTTGCCCGTTATTTGATCGAGCTTGGGTGAACCTGTCGGGATCCTGTCGAATTTCCGCTGCGTTTCGGCGTCAAATCCCGCAATACTGAACGCCCTTGACGGGCTTGTCATGGTCATGGAGTGAGCGGAAGCTGCTGTCGTCCCCGGTGGAAGATCGCCGGACCGCCGGAGGCGCCCCCCCACTCCCTTCCGTGACGGAGAGTCATGTCAGCGAGAGCTTCCGCCAGTATCGTCCTCGCCACCGCGGCCGCCTTCAGCGCCGCCCTCGCCACCCCGGCGCTCGCCGCCGCCCCACACCTCGCCGCGCACACCACCGCCCAGCTCACCCAGGCCGTCGCGCGCCAGGAGAGCCACACCCTGCGCGGTCTGTCGAAGCCCGGCACGACCAACGCCACCGTCTCCTCGACCAACTGGTCCGGCTACGCGGCCACCGGTTCCTCCGGCGCCTACACCTCGGTGACCTCCTCCTGGACCCAGCCGTCCGTCAGCTGCGGCTCGGCCACCACGTACTCCTCGTTCTGGGTCGGCCTGGACGGCTACAGCAACTCCGCGCTGGAGCAGACCGGCACCGAGGCCGACTGCATCAACGGCACGGCCGTCTACGGCGCCTGGTGGGAGGTGCTGCCCGCCTCCGAGAGCGCCTACTCCGGCGTCACCGTCAAGGGCGGCGACAAGTTCACCGCCACCGTGACCTACAACGGCAGCACCTTCGCCATGACCCTCACGGACTCCACCCAGGGCTGGACGAAGACCACCACCCACGCCGGCTCCTCCGGCTTCAAGAACGCCTCCGCCGAGGTCGTCGCGGAGGCCCCCGAGGTCGGCGGCTCGGTCGCGAGCCTCGCCAACTTCGGCACCGTGACCTTCACGGGCGCGAAGGCGAACGGCTCCAACCTCGACGGCTTCTCGCCGACCGAGATCGTGATGACCAAGAGCAGCAGCTCCGCCGTGCGCGCCCAGCCGGGCACGATATCCGGCGGCAGTTTCGCGGACACCTGGAAGGCCAGCTGACCATCGCTTCCTGAGCGGCCGCCTGCGGTGGGTCGCCGGGCATTTGGGGGGTGCGGCATCCCCGGCGCACCCCCACGTGGTCAGGCCGACATGAGAAGCCGCCCGCGCCTGGCATAGGCCAGGGCCTCGGGGGTGAGCACCGGACGCGGCACCAGGATCCCGCAGTCCGTGCAGACCGGACCGGCGGAAGGCTCGTGGTCCAGGTCGTACTTCCAGATGAGGCGCTCCCCTGCGCACACCGGGCAGACGGTGCCCGGCTCGCGCTCCAGGGCGGCGATCAGCCGTCGCAGCACCTCGGCGAGTGGTTCGTCGGGATGGACCCGTGGGTCGTCGCACCAGGCCACTCCGAATCCGCCCCAGGTCAGCCGGTGCCAGTCGTCCACGCTGCCCGGGCGGCGCAGCCCGTCGTGCTTCTCCTTCTTGCGGCGCTCGGCGAACTCGCCCTCATAGGCGAGCCATACCGTCCGTGCCTCCTCCAGCTCCTCCAGCGCGCCCACGAGACGCACCGGATCGGGGGACCGGTCCTCGGGACCGAACCCGGCCCGCGAGCAGAGATGGTCCCAGGTCGCGCGGTGCCCGTAAGGAGCGAACCGCTCCAGGCACTTGCGCAGCGAGTAACGCCGTAGCGCCAGATCGCACCGTGGGTCTCGCACCTGTCTCGCCAGACTCCGGAAACCGGCCATCGCCCTGCACCTCCGTCACACCTGCACCTGTACTTCGGTCACTTCGGCGTCGCCGCACCGGCTTCGCGCGGCGTTGCCGTATAGACGTATCGACACTCGAATCGGCTCCATCCGATTTCCGATGCCGCCCATAAGGCCGCCCGCCTTGACCGACGGCCGGTGGCACCACCGACGCGGGCGACCACTCCAAAACTTGACGCATGTTCATCTTCAATCCCGGGGATACCGGCGGTAACGTCCGGCACCACCCCCGTCGTGAGGAGCTGCCATGCCCCGGCGCACCAGACATCACGCGTTGTTCGACAAACTGAGAACTCCCCGCAAGCTCCCCGGGTTCCTGAAAGCCGCATCCGTATGCGTCCTCATAGCCGGCCTGCTCTCCCCGCTGGTCCAGGCGACTCCGGCGGCGGCCGCGGCCTCCAACGACTACTGCGGCGGCCAGTGTTCCGACATCCTGCCGCCCGGCGAGAACGGCAACGCCACGCTCGCCCAGGTCCTCCTCAACCAGGTCTTCGGCACCCAGCCCGACCATGCCGAGGACCAGCTGGGCCCCTACAACAACCTGGCCACGGGGTACTCCACCCTCACCGACGCGAAGATCAACACGTTCTTCAACGACTCGTCGTTCGGTGTCGCTTCCGATCAAGTCGCCTCCACGGAGAGTCCGGCGGGTCGCAGTGACGTGACGATCGTCCGTGACAAGAAGACGGGCGTGCCGCACATCACCGGTACCACCAGATACGGCACCGAGTTCGGCGCGGGGTATGCCGCCGCTGAGGACCGGCTGTGGCTCATGGACGTGTTCCGGCACGTCGGCCGCGGCCAGCTCACCACCTTCGCCGGTGGCGCCGCCTCCAACCAGGGCCTTGAACAGGAGTTCTACCGCAACGCCCCCTACTCCGAGGCCGACCTCCAGGCGCAGATCGACAACGCCGTCGCCAACAACGGCACCCGCGGCCAGCAGGCCCTCGCGGACGCCAACGCCTACCTCGCCGGCATCAACTCCTACATCGACGCCTCCGACAGCGGCCGGTACTTCCCCGGCGAATACGTGCTGACCGGACACAAGGACTCGATCACCAACGCCGGTACGATCGACCACTTCAAGATCACCGACCTGGTGGCGCTGGCCTCCGTGATCGGCACGCTGTTCGGCTCCGGCGGCGGAGGCGAGGTCAACAACGCCATCTCGCTGCTCGCCGCCCAGGAGAAGTACGGTGTGACCGAGGGCACCAAGGTCTGGGAGTCGTTCCGTGAGCGCAACGACCCCGAGGCCGTGCTCACCGTCCACAACGGCGAGAGCTTCCCGTACGGCACCAAGCCCGACAACCCGCAGGGCGAGGCACTGCCGGACGCCGGTACGGTGACGACCGAACCGCTGGTCTACAACGCCACCGGCACGGGCGCCGACCAGAGCGCCAGCGCGGCCTCCGCGGCGGCGACCGCGACCGCTCTCAGCTCGGCCAAGCGCGGGATGTCCAACGCCCTCGTCGTCAGCGGCAAGTACACCGCGAGCGGCCACCCGATCGCCGTGTTCGGACCGCAGACCGGCTACTTCGCCCCGCAGCTGCTCATGCTCCAGGAGATCCAGGGCCCGGGCATCAGCGCCCGCGGCGCCTCCTTCGCCGGCCTGAGCATGTACGTCGAACTGGGCCGCGGCCAGGACTACGCGTGGTCCGCCACCACCTCCGGGCAGGACATCATCGACTCCTACGCGGTCGAACTCTGCCAGGACGACTACCACTACCTGTACCACGGCACCTGCACGGCCATGGACGAGGTCGAGCAGGCCAACTCCTGGAAGCCGACCACCGCCGACGGCACGGCCGCCGGCTCCTACACCATGAAAGTCTGGAAAACCAAGTACGGCCCGGTCGAATACCGGGCCACCGTCGGCGGGAAGAAGGTCGCCTACACCACCCTGAGATCCTCCTACATGCACGAGGCCGACTCGATCATCGGCTTCCAGATGCTCAACGACCCCGACTACGTGAAGAGCCCGCAGACCTTCCAGAGCGCGGTCCAGCACATCAACTTCACCTTCAACTGGTTCTACGCCGACTCCTCGCACACCGCGTACTACAACAGCGGCAACAACCCGGTGCGGGCGAGCGGGGTCGACCCCGAGTTCCCGGTCTGGGGCCAGGCCGCCTACGAGTGGCAGAACTGGGACCCGACCACCAACACGGCCGACTACACCCCGGCCTCCGCGCACCCCAACTCCATCGACCAGGACTACTACATCTCCTGGAACAACAAACAGGCGCTGAACTACACGACCGCCAGCTGGGGTGACGGGTCCGTGCACCGCGGCAACCTCCTCGACGACCGGGTCAAGAAACTCGTCGCCGCCGGCGGTGTCACCCGCTCTGTGCTTGTCAAGGCCATGGCAGACGCATCCCTGGAGGACCTGCGGGCCGAGGACGTCCTGCCGGACCTGCTGAAGGTGATCAACAGCAGTACGGTGACCGACTCCACGGCCGCCGCGGCCGTCACCAAGCTCCAGACCTGGCTGACCGCGGGCGGCAAGCGCACGGAGACCTCGGCGGGCTCGAAGACGTACGCCAACTCCGACGCCATCCGGATCCTGGACGCCTGGTGGCCGCTGCTGGTGAAGGCCGAGTTCCAGCCCGGCCTCGGTGACAGCCTGTACACCGCGCTTACCAACAACCTCTACATCGACGAGACCCCGTCCGCCGCCCACGGACCGACCGGTTCGCATGCCGGAAGCTCCTTCCAGTACGGCTGGTGGAGCTATGTCGACAAGGACATCCGGTCGGTGCTCGGGCAGACCGTGTCGGGACCGCTCGCCGAGCAGTACTGCGGCGGCGGCAGCCTCAGCGCCTGCCGGGACATCCTCATCAGCACCCTGAAGACGGCGGCCGGCACCAGCGCGTCCACCGTCTACCCCGGGGACTCGCTGTGCTCGGCGGGCGACCAGTGGTGCGCCGACTCGATCGTCCAGCGCACCCTGGGCGGCATCAAGCACTACAACATCAGCTGGCAGAACCGGCCGACCTTCCAGCAGGTCGTGGAGTTCACCTCACACAGGTGAGACACGGCTGAGCCGCACACCGGTGGGCTGATGTCCCACGGCGGCGGGGTCACGCGATGTGCCCCGCCGCCAGCACCACCCGGGCCAGTTCGGGGTGCACGATGTCGCTGTGCGCCCCGGACGGCGGCCCGCCCTTCTTCACGACCGCCGCCGCGTCGACGTTCACACAGCCCGGCGCGGCGAGCGGGCCGCGCAGCGCCGCCGCCAGGTC
Source organism: Streptomyces hyaluromycini (assembly GCF_002217755.1). Classification (GTDB taxonomy): domain Bacteria; phylum Actinomycetota; class Actinomycetes; order Streptomycetales; family Streptomycetaceae; genus Streptomyces; species Streptomyces hyaluromycini. Next base: position 122,888 of record NZ_BCFL01000021.1, read on the forward strand.
CAGCGCACGGGTGCCCGGCACCTCCTGGACACCGTCGTGGCCCATCGCACCCCACATGGCGCCCAGCATCCGCCCCACGTCCTCGCCCAGCGCCGACTCGCAGTCGTCCGCCATCCGCGAGGCCAGCGGATACATCGTGCCGAGCGCCTCGTCGAAGTGGGAGTAGCAGCACACCAGCGGGCCGTCGATCCGGTTCTGCTGCCCCTGGAGCACCCCGCCGGTACGGGGGTCGTGGGGCAGCCGGGCGGCGAACGCGTAGTGCGAGAAGGCGCCTTGCAGCAGGGTCACGGACTTCACCGTGCGCACCCCGTCCGGCAGCCCGCGCAGCGCGAACGACACCAGCCGGCCGCCGAAGCTGTGCCCGACCAGATGCACCCGCACGTCCGGCGCCGCCCCGGCCAGCTGCCCGACCACCCGCCCGAGCCCGCGCTCCCCGACGGTCCCCGCGCGCCGCTTCATCGCGTAGTAGGTCGCCTGCCTGAGCAGCTCCTTCGCGCCGTCCCAGGGGTTCGGCAGCGCGAACCCGGCCGCGCCGCCGCCCCCTTGGAGCGTGGCCAGCGCCGCCGCGAACTCCTCGCACAGGGCCGCCGTGTCCCCGGTGAACAGCACCGGGTCGCTCTGCGGGACGCCCTCCGCGAGCGTGTCCGCCGCGAACAGCGGCTGCGGGCCGCCGGGGAGAACCTCGACCAGCAGCCGTACGAGCCGCCCGAACTCCTCCAGTTCGTTCGCCGGCCGCTGGTCCAGCATCCGCGCGATCTGGTCGACGACGGTGGCCCGCCCCGGGAACGTCTCCAGGAGCGCGTGCCGGGTGTCCTTGTCGAGGGCGGGCGCCGGTGACTCCTCCGCCTCCGTGGCCACCACGGACTTCGGGAAGTCGGGGATCGGCTCGTCGCAGAACCGCATCGACGGCCAGATCACCCCGGCGTACCCGATCCGCGCCTTCGGCGCGAGCTTCGGGATCGGCGCGAAGAACCGCCGGTACAGGGCGGTCGCGCCCGAACGGTCGTTGTTCCAGCCGTGCGCGAAGACGATCAGGTCATGGACGCCGTGGCCGCCGATCTCGCCCAGCAGGCGGTCGCGTTCGGCGGCGTCCGGGTCCCCGTCCGCGTCGAAGGTCAGCTCCCAGTAGGGAGTCACACTCATCCCAGGATCCGCCATACCAGGCTCCTCGTCCCCCGAACCGGTGCGATGTGCGCGCATCGTCCTGCTGCGGGGCAAGGTTGGCCATACGACGCGCCTCACCTGTAGAGGAGAAATTCCTTTCGGACCCGGCGGAATGCGGCGAGTTCGTCCTGCCAGGCGCCGACCACCTCGTCCGGGCCCGCCCCGGCGTCGATCATCGTGCGCACGCGCGTGGATCCGGTGAGCTTGTCGATCCAGCCGTCCGGGCGCCAGGCGAAGCCGCTCCACACCTTCTTCGCGGTGACCAGCAGGGCGATTCCGGTGCGTACCGGGTCGTAGGCGGCCCGGTCGTGCACATGGATCTGCACCCCGCCGGCGGTCCTGCCCTGGAACTTGGAGAAGGCCGGCGCGAAGTACGCCTCCCGGAACCGCACGCCCGGGAGCGCGAGCTCGTTGGCGGCGGCCGCCCAGCGCGCGTCGATGCCCTCGGCGCCCAGCAGCTCGAAGGGGCGGGTGGTACCGCGTCCCTCGGACAGGTTCGTGCCCTCGAAGAGACAGGTGCCCGAGTAGACGAGGGCGGTGTCCGGGGTGGGCATGTTGGGACTCGGCGGCACCCACGGCAGCCCGTACGCGTCGAGGAAGCGGGAGCGCCGCCAGCCCGTCATCGGTACGACGTCCAGCGCGACCGGCGGGTCCAGGAACTCCGCGTTGAACAGCCGCGCGAGTTCGGCGACCGTCATGCCGTGTGCCTGCGCGATCGGCTGCCGGCCGACGAAACTGGCGAACTCCCGGTGCAGGACCGGGCCCTGGGCGGTGCGGCCGGTCACCGGGTTCGGGCGGTCGAGCACCACGAAGCGCTTGCCGGCCAGCCGGGCGGCCTCCATGCAGTCGTAGAGCGTCCAGATGTACGTGTAGAAACGGGCGCCGACGTCCTGGATGTCGAAGACGATCGTGTCCACGCCGGAGGCGGTGAAGACGTCGGCGAGGGGCTGTCCGCTCTTGAGGTAGGTGTCGTGGACGGGCAGGCCGGTCGCCGGGTCGTCGTAGCGGCCCTCGGAGCCGCCGGCCTGGGCGGTGCCGCGGAAACCGTGTTCCGGGCCGAAGACGGCGGTGAGGTTCACGCGAGGGTCGGCGTGCATGACGTCGACGATGTGGCGGGCGTCGGGGGTGATGCCGGTGGGGTTGGTCACGATGCCGGTCTTCTGGGCGGCGAGGAGGGCATAGCCGTCGGCGGCGAGGTGATCGAAGCCGGTCTTGAGGGTGCCGTGGGCGTCGGCTGTGGTGGCCGTGGGTAGGGCTGTCACGGCCGTTGCCGTGGCCGCGGTGAGCAGACTTCGTCTGGACGGGCGCATGGGGGTGAGCCTCCGTCGTCGTCCGGGTGCGGGTCGTGTGTGGCTGGTCGCGCAGTTCCCCGCGCCCCTTTGGGGCGCGCTGCAGCTTAGGGGGTGTGACGGTCGCCCTTTTCTCAAACATACCGACCGGTTAGTGTGTCGTTGCTGAGCCGAGTCTGGTCGCGTCGTGTCGAAGGAGACCGATGGTGGGAGCCGTGCAAGATGCCCGAGTCGTCGTCACCGGGGCGGGAGGGGGCATCGGGGCCGCCCTTGCCCGCCGGTTCGCCGCCGAAGGCGCCCGCGTCGTCGTGAACGACCTGGACGGGGACAAGGCGGCCGTCGTCGCCGAGGAGATCGGCGGGATCGCCCTTCCGGGGGACGCGTCCGGCATCGTCGGCGCCGCCCGGGAAGCGCTCGGCGGGAGCGTCGACGTCTACTGCGCCAACGCCGGGCTCGGTTCCGGCGGGTCCGAGGCGGCCGACGCGGCCGTGTGGGAATCGGCCTGGGACGTCAACGTCATGGCTCACGTACGGGCCGCCCAGGAGCTGGTGCCGGAGTGGCTGGAGCGGGGGAGCGGGCGGTTCGTGTCCACCGTGTCCGCCGCCGGACTGCTCACCATGATCGGCGCCGCGCCCTACAGCGTGACCAAGCACGCCGCCTACGCCTTCGCCGAGTGGCTGTCGCTGACGTACCGGCACCGGGGCCTGAAGGTGCACGCCATCTGTCCGCAGGGCGTCCGTACCGACATGCTCGCCGCCACCGGCAGCGCGGGTGACCTGGTGCTCCAGCCGACCGCGATCGAGCCGGACGCCGTCGCCGACGCGCTGTTCAAGGGGATGGCGGAGGACCGGTTCCTGATCCTGCCGCACCCCGAGGTCGCCGAGTTCTACCAGGCGCGGGCCACCGACCCGGACCGCTGGCTGACGAACATGAACCACCTCCAGCAGAAGTGGGAGGTCACCCGGTGAGCGAGTCCGGATACGCTGCACGGCCCTGGGTGGCGCTGCTCAACGACGCCCAGCGCGGGCCGGTCGATCCGCCCGCCTCGCTGGTGCACGCCCTGCGGGCCGCCGTGGCCGAGGCGCCCGACCGCACCTGCCTCGCCTACTTCGACGCCCGCCTCAGCTTCCGCGAGGTCGACGAGCTGAGCGACTCGGTCGCCGCGCATCTCGCCGAGCGGGGCCTGGAGCGCGGGGACCGGGTCGCCGTGATCCTGCAGAACTCGCCGCACTTCGTGCTCGCGCTGCTCGGCGCCTGGAAGGCGGGCGCGACCGTCGTTCCGGTCAACCCGATGTACAAGTCGGGGGAGGTCTCGCACGTCCTGCGGGACGCCGAGGTGACCGCACTGGTCTGCTCCCAGCGGGCCTGGGAGTCGTATCTGCGCGACACGGCCGCCGACTCGCCGGTGCGGATCGTGCTCACCGCGAGCGAGCTGGACTTCCAGACGCGTGACGACGCGCGCGTGCTGACCTTCGAGCGGCTGCCGCAGGCCGCCGACGCCGAGGACCTGGTCGCCGTCGCGCGGCAGGGCGGGAAGGCGCCCGAGGGACGGGACCCGGAGCCCTCCGACATCGCGCTGATCAGCTACACCTCGGGGACGAGCGGCGCGCCCAAGGGCGCCACCAACCTGCACAGCAACATCATGTACAACGCGGAACGGCAGCGGACCGGGCTCGCCCTGCCCGACGCGCCGGTCTACTACGCCCTCGCGCCCCTCTTCCACATCACCGGCATGGTCTGCCAGCTCTGCGCCTGCCTCACCAGCGTGGGCACGCTCGTGCTGACGTACCGCTTCGAGCCGGGCCTGGTGCTGGAGGCGTTCGCCGAGCACCGCCCGCAGTACACGGTCGGGCCGTCCACCGCCTTCATGGCCCTGGCCGCCCATCCGGACGTCACCCCGGAGCACTTCGCGTCCTTCGTCAACATCTCGTCGGGCGGCGCCCCGCTGCCGCCGGCCCTGGTGGAGAAGTTCCGCGCCGGGTTCGGGCCGTACATCCGCAACGGCTACGGGCTGACCGAGTGCACCGCACCCTGCGCCTCCGTGCCGCCGGGCCTGGAAGCGCCCGTCGACCCGGTCTCCGGGACCCTCGCGGTCGGGGTGCCCGGCCCGGACGGCGTCGTCCGCATCATCGACGACCAGGGCGAGGAGGTGCCGTTCGGCGAGCAGGGCGAGATCGCCGTCCGCGGGCCGCAGGTCGTGCCCGGGTACTGGCGGCGGCCCGAGGCGACCGCCGAGACCTTCCCGGACGGCGAACTGCGCACCGGCGACATCGGGTTCATGGACCCGCAGGGCTGGCTGTACGTGGTCGACCGCAAGAAGGACATGATCAACGCGTCCGGCTTCAAGGTCTGGCCGCGTGAGGTCGAGGACGTGCTGTACACCCACCCGGCGGTGCGCGAGGCGGCCGTCGTCGGGGTGCCCGACGGCTACCGCGGGGAGACCGTCAAGGCCTACATCAGTCTTCGTCCGGGTAGTGCAACCGATCCGGACGATCTCGCCCTCTATTGCAAGGAGAGACTGGCCGCTTACAAATATCCGCGCCAGGTGGAGATCCTGCCCGACCTGCCGAAGACGGCAAGTGGGAAGATCCTCCGACGGGAACTTCGTTCCCGACCGCAACAGAGTTAGCGGACTTACGAGAAAGGCAGGTGGCGGCAGTGCCCAGGACGACGGACGGAGACGGGGCTCCTGTTCCGCAGCGGCTTCTTGCCGCCGCCACCCGGCTCTTCGCGGAGCAGGGGTACGACAGGACCTCCGTGCAGGAGATCGTGGAGGCGGCCGGCGTCACCAAGGGGGCGCTGTACCACTACTTCGGCTCCAAGGACGATCTCCTGCACGAGGTGTACGCGCGCGTGCTGCGCGTCCAGCAGGAACGGCTCGACGCCTTCGCGAACGCGGACGAGCCGATCGAGAAGCGGCTGCGGGGCGCGGCGGCGGACGTGGTCGTCACGACCATCGAGAACCTCGACGACGCGATGATCTTCTTCCGGTCCATGCACCACCTGAGCCCGGAGAAGAACAAGCAGGTGCGCGCCGAGCGCCGGCGCTACCACGAACGCTTCCGCGCGCTCGTGGAGGAGGGCCAGCGCGAGGGCGTGTTCTCCACCGCGACCCCGGCCGACCTCGTCGTCGACTACCACTTCGGCTCGGTCCACCACCTGTCGACCTGGTACCGCCCCGACGGCCCCATGGCCCCGCAGGAGGTCGCCGACCACCTGGCCGACCTGCTGCTGCGGGCACTGCGCCCCTAAGCTGGAACGGCTGAATTCCTCCACGAGTCGACTCGGGGGGAAGGAGACCGAGTGCGATGGCGAAAGTCCTCTTCATCGTCAGCGGGGCGACCTACTGGGTTCTCAAGGACGGCACCAGATACGCGACCGGCTACTGGGCCGAAGAGTTCGCCGTGCCCTACAAGAAGATCACGGAAGCCGGTCATGACGTCGTGGTCGGGACGCCCGGCGGCGTGACCCCGAACGTCGACATGATGAGCCTGCGCCCGTCGATGGCGGGCGGCGAGGAGATGGCCCTCGAACTGGAGGCGATCATCCGCTCCGCCGAGGTGATGCGGCGGCCCCTCCAGCTCTCGGACGTCCGCCTGGAGGACTACGACGCGGTGTACCTGCCCGGCGGCCACGGCCCCATGGCGGACCTGGCGTTCGACGCCGACGTGGGCCGCCTGCTGACCGCGCAGCTCGCCTCGGGCAGACCGCTCGCGATCGTGTGCCATGCCCCCGCCGCGATCCTCGCCACCAGGATTCACGGCAGGTCGCCCTTCGACGGATACCGCATCACCTGCTTCACCGACGAGGAGGAAGAGGCCGTCGGACTGGCCCCCCGGGCACCGTGGCTCCTGGAGACGGAGCTCAAGGAGAAGACCGGCATCGACTTCAGCCGCGGTCCGATCTGGGAGCCCTACATGGTCGAGGACCGCAATCTCATCACCGGCCAGAACCCCCATTCGTCGGCGATCCTGGCGGACCGGCTGCTCCAGATCCTCAAGTAGGCGACGGCCGCCAGTACCGGGCGCCGGCCGGTGCCGGGACGGGGACGACACGCGCCCCGCAATCGCGAGCAGTCGGCCCGCCCCGGTCACTGGTGGCGGGGCACGGACACGTGCGCATAGTCTCGCCCGCATGGCAGATGCGTTTGCGGGTGTCCGGCTGCTCGGCCCGCCGGTGACCGACGGTGAGTACATCGCGTTGAGCGAGCACGAGACGGTGCACCTGCACGAGTACACGCGGATCTACGCCGTGCCCGGCCTCTACGAGCATGTCGTCCAGGAACGGCTGCAGTGCAGATCGCCGCAGGTCGCGGCCGAGGGTCTGCTGCGCGCGGCCGCGCGCCTCGGGCTGGAGCCGGAGTCGATGACGGTGCTGGACGTGGGCTCCGGCACCGGACTGGTCGGCGAACTCGTGCGTCGTGGAGGCGTGGCCCGGGTCGTCGGGGTCGACGCGCTGCCGGCGGCACGCGAGGCGTGTCTGCGCGACCGGCCGGGCGTCTACGCCGACTACGTGGTCGGCGACTTCCAGCTCGGCGACGGACTCCGTGAGGCACTGAGCCCCTACGCGTTCGGCGGGTTGGTGTCGGCCGGCGCGTTCGGCGGCACGCACGCCACACCGCAGGCGCTGGTCAACGCGCTCGGGGTCCTGCCGCCGGGTGCGCCCGTGGCCTTCACGATCCACGAGCAGTGGATGGACGAAGCGGATCCGGACGGGTTCGGCGTCGCCGTGGAGCGGCTGGTGGCCGACGGACGTCTCGAACTGCTGGAACGCACCCGGTTCCAGCACCGGGTGACGACGACCGGCGAGCCGATCTTCTACCAGCTCGTGGTGGGCCGGACCGGCTGAGGCGGACGGCGAGGGGCCGGTGCGGGCATGTGGATGCCCGCACCGGCCCCGACCGCGCAACGCCTACAGGTACTTCTTCAGCTCCCGCCGCGCCAGCGATCGCTGGTGCACCTCGTCCGGGCCGTCGGCGATCATCAGGGTGCGGGCCCCGGCGTACAGGTCGGCCAGCGGGAAGTCCTGGCTGACACCGCCGGCGCCGTGCAGCTGGATCGCCCGGTCGATGATGTCGACGACCGCACGCGGCGTGGCGATCTTGATGGCCTGGATCTCGGCGTGGGCACCCCGGTTGCCGACGGTGTCCATCAGCCAGGCCGTCTTGAGGACCAGCAGCCGCAGCTGCTCGACCGTCACCCGGGCGTCGGCGATCCAGTTGTGCACCACACCCTGCTGGGCCAGCGCCTTGCCGAAGGCCTGACGGGAGACGGCCCGGCGGCACATCAGCTCGATCGCCCGTTCGGCCATGCCGATCAGCCGCATGCAGTGGTGGATCCGGCCGGGACCGAGCCGGGCCTGGGCGATGGCGAAGCCGCCGCCCTCCTCGCCGACCAGGTTGGTGACGGGCACGCGCGCGTGGTCGAAGACCACCTCGGCGTGGCCGCCGTGCGAGTGGTCCTCGTAGCCGAAGACCTTCATCGCCCGCTTCACGGTCACGCCCGGGGTGTCGCGCGGGACCAGGACCATGGACTGCTGACGCCGGATGTCGGTGCCGTCCGGGTCGGTCTTGCCCATCACGATGAAGATCTTGCAGTCCGGGTTCATCGCCCCGGAGATGTACCACTTGCGGCCGGTGATGACGTAGTCGTCTGTACCGTCGGAGGCTCGCTCGATGTACGTGGTGATGTTGGTGGCGTCCGAGGAGGCCACCTCCGGCTCGGTCATGGCGAACGCGGAGCGGATCTCACCGGCGAGGAGCGGCTCCAGCCACTGCTTCTTCTGCGCGTCGTCGCCGAACTGGGCCAGCACCTCCATGTTGCCGGTGTCCGGTGCCGCGCAGTTCAGCGCGGTGGGCGCCAGGTGCGGGGAGCGGCCGGTGATCTCGGCGAGCGGCGCGTACTGGAGGTTGCTGAGGCCCCCGCCGTACTCGGCGTCGGGGAGGAAGAGGTTCCACAGGCCCTGCCTGCGCGCCTCGGCCTTCAGCTCCTCGACCACGGCCGGGGTGTCCCACGGCGAGGCCAGCGCGGCCCGCTGCTCCTCGGCCACCGCCTCGGCCGGGTAGACGAACTCGTCCATGAAGGCGAGCAGTTGGGCGCGCAGTTCCTCGGTGCGCGCGTCGAACGCGAAGTCCATGGCCGGTCAGCCTTCCTGAAGAGTGGTCAGTCCGTGGTCGATGAAGACGGGGACGAGCTCGCCGATGCGGTCGAAGCCCTGCCCGAGCGTCTGGCCCAGCGTGTACCGGTAGTGGATGCCCTCCAGGATCACGGCGAGCTTGAACCAGGCGAACGCCGTGTACCAGGAGATGTGCGAGACGTCCCGGCCCGAGCGGGCGGCGTAGCGCTCGACCAGCTCCCGCGGGTCCGGGTGGCCCGGCGCCTCGGCGGTCGTCGACACCGGGGAGTCCGGCGCGCCCAGCGGCAGGCTGTACATCACCAGCAGGCCCAGGTCGGTCAGCGGGTCGCCGAGCGTCGACATCTCCCAGTCGAGAATCGCCTTGATCCGGTCGTCGTCGCCGATCAGGACGTTGTCGAGGCGGTAGTCGCCGTGGATCACGGTGGGCGCGGGGGACTGCGGCAGGCGGCGGCCCAGGGTGGCGTGCAGCTCGTCGATACCGGCCAGCTCACGGTTGCGGGAGGCGTCCAGCTGCTTGCCCCAGCGGCGGAGCTGGCGGTCCAGGAAGCCCTCCGGGCGGCCGAAGTCGGCGAGGCCGACCTCCGCGGGGTCCACGGCGTGCAGCTCGACCAGCGTGTCCACCAGGGACAGCACGGCGTTACGGGTGCGCTCGGGGCCGAGCGGGGCGAGCTGCTCGGAGGTGCGGTACGGGGTGCCGTCCACGAACTCCATCACGTAGAACGGCGCGCCGAGGACCTCGTCGTCCTCGCACAGCAGCACCGGGCGCGGCACCGGCACCTCGGTCGGGTACAGCGCGCTGATCACCCGGTGCTCGCGCTTCATGTCGTGCGCGGTGGCCAGGACATGGCCCAGCGGCGGCCGTCGCACGACCCACTTCGAGGTGCCGTCGGAGAGCGCGTAGGTGAGGTTCGACCGTCCGCCCTCGATCAGCCTTCCGGTCAGCGGACCGGTCACCAGGCCGGGGTGCTCGCGGTCGAGCAGGCCGCGCAGCCGGTCGAGGTCGAGTCCGGGCGGGTGGTCGGGGCTCATGCATCGCTCCTACGAACGAATGAACAGGACCCGACTTATGATGCCGACCAGTCGGTATGTCGTCCAGCGCGTGAGCCAAACGTGACCGGGACCACCCTACGACCCGTACGGTGGGTGACGGCTCCCCGCGTGCCGAGCGGGGAGCCGTCACCGGCGAGGATCGGCTCAGTGGTCGTCCCAGTGACCGTTGTGCTCGGCGTGCCGGTGGCCGTCGTGCAGATAGTCGACGTGGTCGCCGTGCAGGACGCCGGTGTGCCCGCAGCCGTCGCCGTGCCGGTGCTCGTGGGCCTCGTGGGTGACGTGCCCGTCGGGCTCGCACTCGTCCCAGTGGCCGCCGTGCTCGCGGTGCAGATGTCCGTTGTGCGCGTAGTCGACGTGGTCGCCGTGCGGCACCTGGTCGTGCCCGCAGTCCGGTCCGTGGCTGTGACCGTGCGAGACGTGTTCCTGGTGAAGGGTGGTCATGGTGCTCGCCTTCGGGGGTGCAGGGTTCGGGAGTGTGGCGTGACGCCGACGGACAGGCTGCCACGCAAAGGGCGCATATGTGGGCATCCCGGTTGCGTGGCGTCCGAGTACCCCAGAGGGTCATTTGCATGAAAGGCATCAGCTACAGCCGGTACGGCGGCCCCGAGGTGCTGGAGTACGGCGAGGTCAAGGACCCGAAGGTCGGCCCCGACTCGGTGCTCGTGAAGGTCCGGGCGGCGGCCGTGAACCCGGTCGACTGGAAGTGCCGCGAGGGCCATCTGCACGGCATCATGGACGCCGTCTTCCCGGTGGTCCCCGGCTGGGACGTCTCCGGCGTCGTCGTGCAGCCGGGCCCCGTCGTCACCGAGTTCGCGGTCGGCGACGAGGTGATCGGCTACGTCCGCGAGGACTTCCTCTCCCGGGGCACCTATGCCGAGTACGTCGCCGCACCCGTGCGCACCCTCGCCCGCAAGCCGCGCAACCTCACCTTCGAACAGGCCGCCGGGCTGCCGCTGGCCGGTCTCACCGCCTACCAGGTGCTGGTGCACGCCCTGGAGGTCAGGCGCGGCGAGACAGTCCTCGTGCACGCCGCCGCCGGCGGGGTCGGCTCCCTCGCCGTCCAGATCGCGGCCCACCTCGGCGCCCGGGTGATCGGCACGGCGAGCGAGCGCAACCACGACTTCGTCCGGGGGCTCGGCGGCGAACCGGTGACCTACGGCGCGGGCCTGGCCGAACGCGTCCGGGGGCTGGCGCCGGAGGGCGTGGCCGCCGTCTTCGACACCGTCGGCGGGGAGGCCCTGACCGCCTCGGCAAACCTGCTCGCACCCGAGGGCCGGATGGCCTCGATCGCCGACCCGGACGTCGTCGACTTCGGCGGCCGCTACTGCTGGGCGCGACCCGACGCCGAGGACCTGACCCGGCTCGCGGCGCTCGCGGAGCAGGGGGCTCTCACCGTCCATGTCGCCGAGACGTTCCCGCTGAAGCGGGCGGCCGACGCGCAGCGCCGCAGCCAGGAGGGGGGTACCCGGGGCAAGCTGGTGGTCATCGTGGACTGGCCGGAGGAGGGCTGAGCGAGGGGCCGGATCCTTACCGGCTCCTCATACGACCAGTGCGGCGGCGCACAGGGCGATGGCGATCGTGCACAGCACCGCTCCGGTCGCCTGCCGGGGGGCCAGCGCCGTGGGACGGTCGGCGGCCGCGAGGGCGCGGATACGGCGGTTGGCGACCAGGAGGAAGCCCAGCCACAGGGCGCAGCAGGCGGCGCAGCCGAGTACGCCGGCGGCCGAGGTGCTGCCGTGCAGTGCGGTCTTCGCCGCGAGTATGGCGGCGACGGTCGCCGAGAGGGTCGTACGGCGCCAGGCCAGCCGGGTCCGCTCCGGCTGGAGCCCGGGGTCGCGGGCCGGCTCCGTCATCCCTCCCACCCGACGAGCACCACGACGACCATCGCGACGGCGACCACGGCGACGACCACGCTCAGCAGTGCCGGGAACCGGGACACCGGCAGATCCTCGCCGCGCCGCATCGCCCGCTCGCAGCGCATCCAGTGGTTCACGGCACGCAGCGAGCAGAGCACGCCGGCGGCGAGGAGCGCGAGCGCGAGGCCGACGCGCCAGCCCCAGCGGAGGTCGGGCAGGAACTGGTCCACGGCGAAGCCGCCGCCGATGAGGGCGAGGGCGGTACGCAGCCAGGCCAGGAAGGTCCGCTCGTTGGCGAGGGAGAAACGGTAGTCGGGGGTCGTGCCCTCCTGCCGTACCTCTTCGGGGGCGAACCACAAACGGACGTTCCGAGCGAATTCGATCACGTATAGGAAGACTACCGGGGGCGGGACCCGTGGTTGTCCGGCCGCGGGCCGGTGGGGGCTGGCCGCGCCCACGCGGCGGAGCCGCAAATCAAATACAGCCCCGCGCCCCTTAAGGGGCGCTCCCCAGCCGTGTCTCACATAGCTGCGGGCAGGCGTGCCTCCCCCAGTGCCTTAAGGGCCTGGGAGGTGCCCCCAGGCGGCACGGGTGGGCGCTGGGGGTCCCCCCGGCCGAAGGCTGGGGGAGGCACCCGGCCAGCGCCGGTAAGCGTCCCCACCCCCCGCCTCAGCCCCGCCACTCCCGCAACCGTTCCCACGCCGCCGCCCCGTCCGGCACCCACTCCCACTCCCCGAGCCGGGACACCAGTTCCTCCTCGTTCAGGAAGGCGTGCCACGCCACCTCCTCCACCTGCGGCCGTACCGGCAGCTCGCAGCGCACCTCGTACACCGCCGACCACCAGCTCTGCCCGGCGCCGTCGTCGTACAGGAACTTGAAGAGGAACGTCGGCCGGGGGAGGCCGCTCACGCCCAGTTCCTCCTCGGCCTCCCGCAGCGCCGCGTCGTCGTAGGACTCGCCCGCGCCGACCACACCCCCGACGAACATGTCGTACAGGGAGGGAAAGACCAGCTTGGTCGCGGTGCGGCGGTGGACGAAGACGCGGCCGGCGGCGTCGCGGGCCTGGATGAAGACGCAGCGGTGGCGCAGGCCCCGGGCGTACGCCTCGCCGCGTGGGGACTGTCCGGTCACCCGGTCGTGCTCGTCGACGATGTCGAGGATCTCGTCAGCAGCGCTCATACCGCCATCCAAGCAGGCGGACGGCCGCCGGCGTCAGCGCGGCTGGAGGTCCAGCGAAGGCTCCTTGGGCGCCGTACCGCGCGGCATCGCCGGGTGCAGCCCGAGCAGCACGATGCCCGCCACGATCGCCGCGAGCCCCGCCGCCTCCCAGGCCAGCGCCCCGGTGTCGGTGCGCAGCCGGTCCCCGAGGAAGCCGACCCCGCAGAGGATCCCGGCGAGCGGCTGGGCCGCGGTGAGCGCGGGCAGCGAGTTGCGCAGTTCCGCCGTCTCGAACGCGCTCTGGACGAGGATCAGCCCGGTGACCCCGAGGACCAGCACGCCGTACGGCTGCCAGCCGGTCAGCACCTCCATGATGCCGCCCTCGGAGAAGCGGGTGCTGGTGACCCGGGTCAGCGCGTCCTGGACGCCGTAGAGCAGGCCCGCGGCGAGGGCGAGGAGGGTCGGTCCCGCGCTGAGGCGGGAGCGTTTGGCGTAGGTCGTCAGGAGCAGGGCTATCCCGACCATCAGGCCGATGATCAGCCAGTGCCGCAGCGGGTTGGCGATGGCGTCGCCGCCGCGTGGCTGGCCCGCCAGGATGAACGCGGTCACGCCGCCCGCGAGCAGGACGAGACCCGCCCAGCCCTGGTGGCTGAGGGGATGCCTGGTCTGGTGCCGGGAGAGCGCGAGGGCGAACAGGAGGTTCGTCGCGAGCAGCGGCTCGACGAGGGAGATCTCGCCCTTGCCGAGGGCGATCGCGCCGAGGACCATGCCGGCCACCATCAGGCCGATGCCGCCGAGCCAGCGCGGCACCCTCATCAGGTCGAGCAGCAGCCGGGGCGAGAGGAAGTCGCTGAGCGGTGCCTTCTGGGCGACGTTCTGCTGGAGCACGAACCCGAAGCCCAGGCAACAGGCCGCGCTCACGGCGAGGACCAGAACCAGAACGGACACGCTGCGTACCTCGATCTGCGGCCGGGCTACGGAGTGCGTAGTGGCCGACTGTAGCGCTCCCGGGTAGGGATTGCTCCGGGGGTACCCGGAACCGGGCGGTTGACTCGGTCACGCTGCCCGAGTCGATCACGCTGGGCGGATCGGGGCGGCGGCGGGACCCTACGGCCATGGTCCGACGCCCGGGCGGCCGGCGCCATGGCGTACACCACAGCCGGAACCCGAAGCCCCACGGCCACGGTACGCCAACCGGGCCCCGGCGCGCGTCAAGTTCCGCCTCACGCAAGGTAGTTGAACGGAGTACCAGCCCCGTTCAGCTTGACGCAAAGTCTTGGCTGGGGGTTTGCTGTGCGTGATCGGCCGATGGCAGCCCGACAACCAGGAAGTTCCGCGGTGCCCCCAACCCCGCCCCTCTTAGGCCCAGGCCCGGCCGTCTCGGACCCAGGCCCGGCCGTCGTCCGAGCTCCCCGCGCGGCAGCGCACCCGGGGTGCGAACACTGCCCCGACGACGCCCTCGACGACGCAGAACTCATTTCCGCCCGGGCCGCGTTGACCCAGGGCCGCTGGCAGTCCGCCCGCTCCCTGCTGCTCCATACGGGTGATGACTGGGACCGCCGCGGCCACCGGGCCACCGTCCTCGCCCGTGAGCCCTACGCCACCGCCTGGGCCCGCGAGTGGCTGCTCGCCGAGCCCGGCTCCGCCGGCGCCGCCACCCTGTACGCCCTGACGCTGGTCCGGCGCGCCCTGCGCGGCAAGGAGGATCCGGAGCGGGCCCGCGAGGCCTGCGCCGGCGCCGCCGCGCTCGCCCCCGCCGACCCCACGCCATGGCTCGGGCTGCTCCTGCTGGCCCGCTACCTGGGCACCGACGAGGAGACGCGCCGGACCTTCACCGAGGTGCGCCGCCGCCACCCCGAACACCATCACGCCCACCACCTGATGGCGGCCCGGATCGCGGAGACCGAGACCGGGGGGACGTACGAACTGTGCGCCTTCGCGGAACGCGCCGCGGCCGAGGCACCGGCCGACTCCCCGCTCGCCGTCCTGCCGGTCGTCGCCTACGCCGAACGCCACCGGGTGCTGGCCGCCACCGGCCGGGCCCCCGCCGACCCGGCCGCCGCCGGGCACTGGACCGAGCCGTCCGCGCTGCGCGCCCTGGGCGCCGCCTTCGACTGGTGGCTGGAGTGGGGGATCGAGGAGCATCCCCGCCGCCACATCGACCTCAACCATCTCGCCCACGCCACCTTCGGCGCCGGCCGGTACGCCGAGGCCGCCGCGCTGTTCCAGCGGATCGGCCGCCATGCCACCCCGGCACCCTGGTCGTACCCGGACCGCGACCCGTGCGAGGCGTTCCGGGCGGCCCGGGAGCGGGTGCTGGGAGGCTGAGGGGAGGATGATGAGAAGAGGTTGTGGATTCCTTACGGCCGCCGGATTTCGTGGCCGAGCCCGCCCCGATGGTGTTCGAATGAGTACGTGAACTCTGAACAATCCGAGGAACCGCGGCGCACCGAGGAGGGCAGCCCGGTCGGCCGCCGGGTGTTCCTCGGCACCATCGGCCTCGGCGCGCTCGGTCTGGTGACCGCGCCGGTGCTGCAACGCGTCACCGAGTCGGTCCTCGGGACCTTCTCCGGCAAGGACCCCACGGGCCTGACCGGACTGCTCCCGAACGGCGGCGGCTTCCGCTACTACTCGGTGACCGGGTCGGTGCCGGACAAGACCGCCGCCGACTACCAGCTGAAGATCGACGGGCTGGTCGACAAGCCGCAGACGTACACCCTGGCCGACCTGCGGGCGCTGCCGCAGACCAAGCTGGTCAAGGACGTCCAGTGCGTGACCGGCTGGCGGGTCCCCGACACGCCCTTCGAGGGCGTCCGCCTCTCGCACCTGCTGGACCTGGCGGGCGTCCGGGACTCCGCGAAGGCGATCCACTTCACCTGCTTCGACGGCGCGTACACCGAGAGCCTCACCCTCGACCAGGCCCGCCGGCCGGACATCCTGGTCGCGCTGCGCATGCAGAACAAGGTCATCTCCCACGACCACGGCGGCCCGGTCCGCCTCTATGTCGCCCCCATGTACTTCTACAAGTCGGCCAAGTGGCTCTCCGGCATCACGGTCACCGACAAGGTCGAACCGGGCTACTGGGAGCGGCTGGGCTACGACGTCGACGCCTGGGTCGGCCGCTCGAACGGACGTGACGATGAGCCTACGAGCTGAGGCCCCGGCCGCCACGGACCGGCTGCGCCGCTTCACCGCCGCCGCGCGCTGGGTCCACCGCAGCACGGCGCTGCTGATGGGCCTGTGCGTCGCGACGGCCGCCTGCCTCTACATCCCGCAGCTGGCCGTCCTCGTCGGCCGCCGCGAACTGGTCGTCCGCATCCACGAGTGCGCGGGCCTCGCCCTTCCCGTCCCGGTCCTCCTGGGCCTGGCCTCCCGTGCCTTCCGCAGGGACCTCGGCTTCCTGAACCGCTTCGGCCCGCACGACAGGCTCTGGCTGCATGCCGCCCTGAGCCGCGACAAGCGCCCTTCCTCCCGTCCGGCGGGCAAGTTCAACGCCGGCCAGAAGATCTACGCGAACTGGATCGCCGGTGCGACCCTCGTCATGCTCGGCACGGGCCTCCTCATGTGGTTCACCCACCTCGCCCCGCTGATGTGGCGCACCTCGGCCACCTTTGTCCACGACTGGCTGGCCCTCACGATCGGCGTCGTCCTGGCCGGCCACATCGGCATGGCCCTCGGCGACCCGGAGGCAAGACGGGGCCTGCGCACGGGCACGGTGAGCAGAGAGTGGGCCAAGCGCGAACACCCGCTGTGGCGGCCGTAGCCCTGCGGAGCCTGCCGCACGAACTCCGACGGAGATCAGGCACCGCCGAGCACGGCCGTCGTGGCTGATCGCCGTCGCGGCGGAGAGAACTGTGAAGGCCATCGCTTTCCTCAGGCACCGCCGGACGCCGCCGTCGTGGCCGATGGCCGTTGCGGTGGAGGGAACTGTGAAGGCCGTCGCTTTCCTCAGCGATGCAAGGCCCCCCGGAGGCGCTCCAACGGTGCCGCAGGCGTCGCCGGACTTCGCCGTCGTGGCCGATAGCCCTTGCGGTGGAGAGAACTGTGAAGGCCGCCCTTCCTCATCCCGCCGCAACGCCGGTCAGCGGAGACGGCGGAGTCCGGCGGTGCCGAGTGACGCGCACCGCCGGACTCCGGTCCCGTACCGCCCCTAGATCACCAGGGACAGCAGGAGAACCAGGCCGCCCCCGACCACCGAGATGATCGTCTCCATGACGGACCAGGTCTTGAGGGTCTGGCCGACGCTCAGGCCGAAGTACTCCTTCACCAGCCAGAAGCCGGCGTCGTTGACATGGCTGAAGAACAGCGAGCCCGCGCCGATGGCCAGGACCAGGAGGGCGGTGTGGGCCGTCGACATGTCGGCCGCCAAAGGAGCCACCAGGCCCGCCGCGGAGACCGTGGCGACCGTCGCGGAGCCGGTCGCGAGACGGATCGCGACCGCGATCAGCCAGGCCAGCAGCAGGGCCGGGATCGACCAGTCCTTGGAGATCTCCAGGATCATCTGGCCGACACCGCAGTCGATCAGCGTCTGCTTGAAGCCGCCGCCCGCGCCGACGATGAGGAGGATGCCCGCGATGGGCATGAGGCCCTTCTCGACGGTCTGCGAGATCCGCTCCCGCGAGAACCCGGCCGGGCGCCCCAGCGTGAACATGCCGACGATCACGGCCGCGAGCAGGGCGACCAGCGGGGAGCCGATGACGTCGAAGACCCGCTGGACCTTGTGCGCCGGATCGTCGACGACTATGTCGACCAGCGCCTTGGACAGCATCAGGACGACCGGCAGCAGGATGGTGGCGAGGGTGGCGCCGAAGCCGGGGCGGTGCTCCAGTTCCTCGGACGGGCGCTGCGGGAGCATCCGGTCGGGGGCCTGCACGTCCACCCAGCGGGCCGCGACCTTCGAGAACAGCGGACCGGCGACGATCACGGTGGGGATCGCGACCAGGACGCCGAGGGCCAGGGTCACGCCCAGGTTCGCGTGGACCGCGTCGATCGCGACCAGCGGGCCCGGGTGCGGGGGCACCAGACCGTGCATCACCGACAGACCGGCGAGGGCCGGGATGCCGATGCGCATCAGGGAGTAGTTGCCGCGCTTGGCGACCATCAGCACCACCGGGATGAGCAGCACGATGCCGACCTCGAAGAACAGCGGCAGCCCGACCACGGAGGCGATCAGCACCATCGCCCACGGCATGGCACGCCCGCCGGCCTTGGCGAGGATCGTGTCGACGATCTGGTCGGCACCGCCGGAGTCGGCCAGCAGCTTGCCCAGGATCGCCCCGAGCGCGATCAGGACACCCACGCCGGCGACGGTGGCGCCGAGCCCGGTGGTGAAGCTGGTGATGGCCTTGTCGAGCGGTGCCCCGGCGAACGCGCCGAGCGCGAGCGAGCCGATGGTCAGCGCCAGGAAGGCGTGGAGCTTGAACTTGGTGATGAGCAGGACGATGACGGCGAAGCCCAACAGGACGGCGATGCCGAGCCGGGCATGTCCGGCCGAGGTGATGGGCGCGACGGTGTCCGCTGCCAGCATCTCGACGCTGAGTCTGGTCACGGGGGTTCCTTGCAGTGACGGGGACAGGTAGGGGGGATCCGGGGAAGGGGCTTACCGAGGGGCTTACTTCGGGGTGGGGCCGGGCAGCGTGTCCAGCGCCCGGACGGCCCGTTCGGTGATCTCCTCGGGGCTGCCCGAGACGTCCACGGCGACGCCCGGCTCGTCCGCGCTCAGCGGCTGGAGCGTGGCGAACTGGGAGTCCAGCAGCGCGGTCGGCATGAAGTGGCCCTGCCGGTGCGACATCCGGTCCGCGATGAGCCGCCGGTCGCCGGTCAGGTGCAGGAACACGATGCCGGGGGCCGCGGCCCGCAGCCGGTCGCGGTACGACCGCTTCAGCGCGGAGCTGCTGACCACCCCGCCCAGTCCCTCCCGCCCGTGCGCCCAGGAGCCTATGGCGTCCAGCCACGGCCACCGGTCGGCGTCGTCGAGCGGGTGCCCGGCCGACATCTTGGCGATGTTGGCCGGCGGGTGGAAGTCGTCGCCCTCGGCGTAAGGGACGCCGAGCCGGGCGGCGAGCAGGGGACCGATCGTGGTCTTGCCCGTGCCGGCGACGCCCATCACCACGACGACATGAGGGGTGCGCATCAGTGCCTCGCTGTGTCTTCCTCGGAAGGTGTCGGCCTCACTGAAACCCATTAGGTACGACGAATTCAAGAGTATGTGACATATAAGTCTGACTTTTTGGCTCAGTGATCCGCTCGGTACGCTGAGTGCATGAGTACACCGGGCCGGGGCCTGCACGGCCGAGTACTGGACACCCTCGGCCCCGCCATCACCGCGGGCGAGTACCCGCCGGGAAGCGTCCTGCGCACGGACGAGCTGGCCCAGCACTTCCAGGTGTCACGCTCCGTGATGCGTGAGGCGGTCCGGGTCCTCGAATCCATGCACCTGGTCGAGTCCCGCCGCCGGGTGGGCGTCACCGTCCGCCCCAAGGCCGCGTGGAACGTCTACGACCCGCAGGTCATCCGCTGGCGCCTGGCCGGCGCCGACCGCCCGCACCAGCTGCGCTCGCTCACCGTGCTGCGCTCGGCGATCGAGCCGGTGGCGGCCGGTCTGGCGGCGCGGCACGCCACGGCCGCCCAGTGCGCCGAGCTCACCGAGTGCGCGCTCGGCATGGTGGCCCATTCGCGCGGCCACGAGCTGGAGAAGTACCTGGTCCACGACGTGGCCTTCCACCGGGTGATCCTGGCGGCGTCGGGCAACGAGATGTTCGCCCGGCTCGGCGACGTCGTGGCCGAGGTCCTCACGGGCCGTACCCACCACGAGGTGATGTTCGAGGACCCCGACCCGGCCGCGGTCACCCTCCACGTCCAGGTCGCGGAGGCGGTACGGGAGGGCGACGCGCCCCGCGCGGAACGGCTGACCCGCGAGATCACCATGGGCGCCCTCCAGGAACTGGACGTCCTGGCGCCCTAGTCCAGGAACTCCCCGTCCAGATACACCCAGGCTCCCCCGACCCGCTCGAACCGGCTGCGCTCGTGCAGCGAGCCGCCCCTGAAGGACGCCCGGAAGGTCACCGTGCCGGTGGTGTGGAAGGCCGAGCCGTCGGTCGTCGCCAGGATCTCCAGGCCGGTCCAGCGCATCCCGGGGTCGAAGTCGACCCGGGCCGGGCGGGTCCGGGGATGCCAGGTGCGCAGCAGGTACGGCTCGTCCCGTCTGACGAAGGCGCTGTAGCGCGAACGCATCAGCGTCTCGGCCGTGGGCGCGGCCGCCTCGCCCCGGTGGAGCCGGCCGCAGCACTGCTCGTACGTCTCCGCGAGACCGCACGGGCAGGCGGCGGCAGGCTGCTGCCGGGAGGAGCGCTTCGGTGTCACCGGCCCGCCCCCTACGCCGACTCGGCGTTGGTGGGCGGCTGGGCCGGGCGCGCCGGGACGGCCAGGGTGGGCAGCACGGGCAGCGCCGTCCGGTGCACCCACGCGTCGAACAGGCCGTCCAGCGGCTCGTCCGCGAAGCGGTTGACGTGGGCCGTGAACATCGCCGTCGTCACGGAGCCGCCCCGGTGCAGCCCCGCCCACGCGCGCAGCATGTGGAAGAACCGCTCGTCGCCGAGCGCGCAGCGGATCGCGTGGATCGTGACGCCGCCCCGCTCGTAGAGGCGGTCGTCGAACATCGCCTTCTTGCCCGGGGCGGCGATCCGGATGTCCTTGGGCAGCCCGGAGAGCAACCGGTGGGCGAGGGCGGCGAGTTGCTGGGCGCTACGGCCGCCGGAGCGCTCCGACCACAGCCACTCCGCGTACTTGGCGAGCCCCTCGTTCAGCCAGATGTGCCGCCAGTCGGCGATGGACACGCTGTTGCCGAACCACTGGTGCGCCAGTTCGTGCGCCACCAGGCGCTCCGAACCCCGGGCCCCGTCCACGTGGTTGACGCCGAACAGCGACAACCCCTGGGCCTCGACGGGGACGTCGAACTCCTCGTCGGCGACGACCACGGCGTACTCGTCGAACGGGTACGGCCCGAACAGCCGCTGGAACAGGTCCATCATCGCGGGCTGCCGCGCGAAGTCCCTGGAGAACTCCGGGAGCAGCTGCGCCGGTATGTGCCCGTGCATCGGCACTCCGCCGAAGCCGGGGTCGCCGAGCAGCACCGTCTGGAACTTGCCGATCGCGAGGCTCACCAGGTAGCTCGACGTCGGTGCCGCCTGCTCGTACACCCAGGTCGTCGTGGACGCCTTCGTGGTACGGGTGAGCAGCCGGCCGCCGGCCACCACCGAGTACGCCGACGGGCAGGTGATCGAGAGCAGGTAGGACGCCTTGTCGGCCGGCCGGTCGTTGCACGGGAACCAGGAGGGCGCACCGGTCGGCTGGCTGGCCACCAGGGCGCCGTCCGTCAGCTCCTCCCAGCCGATCCCGCCCCAGGGGCTGTTCACCGGCTTGGGGTTGCCCGACCAGTGGATCTCCACGGTGAAGGCGGCCCCGGCGCGCAGCGGCTTCGCGGGCTTGATCCGCAGCCTGCCGCCGCGATGCGTCCAGTGCGGCTGGCGGCCGTCCACCCGGATCCGGCCGATCTTGAAGTCGGCCAGGTTCAGCTGGAACTCGGGCAGTGCGGCACGGCCCGCGATCGCGTTGATCCGGGCCATGCCGGCCAGGCGGTTGGGGCCCGGCCGGTAGTCCAGCGTGAGCTCATAGCGATGCACCCGGTACCGGGAATCGCCGTTGTCCGGGAAGTACGGGTCCGGACCCGCTGACTGCTGCACTGCCACTTCCGCGTTCGCTCCCTGCGCTGTGCTCGAACCGTCTCTCGGTGCACCGATGCCCGCGGCCACCGAGCGGCCCGCGCTCAGGGACGCCATGCCTCGATCGGATTGCCGAGCCAGCGGGTGTCGTCGGGAACCGACTCCGCCGCCATGACGAGCGACGCGGGACCCAGGGTCGTACGGGCCCCGATCGTGCTGCCGGGCAGCACGATCCCGCCAGGACCCAGTGTGGCGCCCTCACGGAGAACCACAGTATCCGTCCGCAAGATCCGGTCGTGGAAGAGGTGAGTTTGCAGCACACAGCCGCGGTTCACGGTGGCCGCGTCCTCCAGGGTCACCAGATCGGTCTCCGGAAGCCAGTAGCTCTCCACCCAGACGCCCTTGCCGATGCGCGCGCCGAGGCCGCGCAGCCAGGCCGTCATCACCGGCGTACCCGGCACCGAGCCGGCCAGCCACGGCACCGCCAGCACCTCGACGAAAGTGTCCGCCAGTTCGTTGCGCCACACGAACGAGCTCCACAGCGGGTGCTCCCCGCTGCGGTGCCGTCCGACCAGCAGCCACTTGGCCAGCACGGACACCAGGCCCGCGACCGCACCGGCACCGAGCAGCACCAGGCCGGACAGCAGCGGCGCCCAGGCCCCCAGCGCGCACAGCGCGGCCACGGTCAGCCCGGCCAGCGCCACCGAGCACAGCACCGGCACGATCCGGCACGTCTCCACCAGGGCCCGCGCCCACAGCATCCGCGCCGGCGGCTCGTACGTCCGGCTCTGGTCGCCGTCGGCCGCGCTGCGCGGCAGCTTCACCGGCGGCAGCCCCAGGTACGACGTGCCCTTCTTGGCCTTCTTCGGCGTCGCCGACAGCACACCCACCAGACCGCCGTCCGGCACACTGCGGCCCGGCGCGGTCATCCCGGAGTTCCCGAGGAACGCCCGCCGCCCGATCTCCGCCCGCCCGATCCGCACATAGCCGCCGCCGAGCTCGTACGGCGCGGTCAGCGTGTCGTCGGCCAGGAACGCGCCTTCGCCGACGGTCGTCAGGCTCGGCAGCGCGAGCACGGTCGACACCTCGGCGCCCTTGCCGATCCGCATCCCGAGCAGCCGCAGCCACACCGGCGTGACCAGGCCCGCGTACAGCGGGAACAGGGTCTCGCGGGAGCGGTCCATCAGCTGGGAGACCGTCCAGGCCTGCCAGCCGATCCTGCTGTGCGTCGGGTGCGTACCGACCCGCAGGCCCAGGCTCAGCAGCCGTACGGCGACCAGGATCAGCAGGGCGTACGCGAGACCGAACGCCAGCGTCGCCGGGACCAGCGCGACCGCAGCGCCCCGCAGGGCCTCGGCCAGGCCGTCCCCGGGGGCCACGAAACGCCCGGCGACCAGCAGCGCGGCTCCGCCCGCCAGCACCGGCAGCGCACTGAGCCCGACGCCCGTCAGGCCGTACATCACCCGCCAGTACGTGCCGCGCTGCGGCCGGTGCTTGGGCCAGTTCCGCTTGGCCTTGCCGAGCTTGACCGCCGGGGCGCCGGCCCAGCGCTGGCCGGTCGGGATCTGCCCGGTGACCGCGGAGCCGGGGGCCACCTCGGCGCGCTTGCCGACGCGGGCGCCCGGGAAGAGCATGCTGCGCGTCCCGACGACCGCGTGGGCGCCGATCCGCACCGGGCCGATCACCAGCCGGTCCCCGTCCAGCCAGGAGCCGGACAGGTCCACCTCGGACTCCACGGCCGCGCCCCGCCCGATCCTGAGCAGGCCGGTGACCGGCGGCAGCGAGTGCAGGTCCACCTCGGGACCGATCTTGGCGCCGAGCGCCCGCGCGTACCGCTCCAGCCAGGAGCCGGTCAGCGTGGTCGCCCCGGTGAACTCCGCCAGCCGCTCCGCCGCCCACAGCCGCAGGTGTACGGAGCAGCCGCGCGCGTACCTGCCGGGCTTCACGCCCCGCAGCAGCAGCCGGGCGCCACCGGCCGCGACCGCGATCCGGCCGGGCGGGGTGAACAGGACCAGGGCCCCGAGGCCGACCAGCCACCAGGGTGCGGTGGGCAGCCAGCCGTAGCCGCCCAGCACATTGCCGAGGGCGGCCAGGACCACCGTCCAGCGCAGCCCGAGGAGCGTGAACAGGGGCAGCAGGAGCAGCAGCTGCACCAGCTGGGCGCTGCGCGGCACGGGCGCGATCGTGCGCTCGGCGCCGTCGTCCTGCGCGGACTTCTCCAGGTGGCGGGCCAGCTTGCGCAGCACCGGCTGCTGGTAGATGTCGAGGACGGCCGCGCTGGGGTAGCGGGTGCGCAGCCGGGTGGTGAGCTGGGCGGCGGACAGGCTGCCGCCGCCGATCGCGAAGAAGTCGTCGGAGGCGCTGCCCACCGGGATGCCGAGGACCTCGGTCCACTGCTCGGCGAGCCAGGCCTCGGTGCCGTACAGCTGCTCGGCCGGGCCGCCGGTCTCCAGGTCCTCCAGGGGCCAGGGCAGGGCGTTGCGGTCGACCTTGCCGGAGGTGCGGGTGGGCAGCTCGGCGACCGGCGCCAGCAGCGGGACGAGGGCCGCGGGCAGCTCGGTGCGCAGCTTCTCGACGGCCGCCGCGTGGTCCCAGCCGTCCTGGGTGACGACATAGCCGACGAGGAGCTGGTTGCCGCTGCGGGCCGTGCGTACGGCCGCCGCGGCGCCCGCGACGCCCGGGAGCGCCTGGAGGGCCGCGTCGACCTCGCCCAGCTCGATACGGCGCCCGCCGAGCTTGATCTGCTCGTCGGCACGCCCGAGGAAGACCAGCCCCGCACGGTCGGCGCGCACCAGGTCACCGCTGCGGTACGCCCGCTCCCAGCCCAGCGACTCCAGCGGCGCGTACTTCTCCGCGTCCTTCTCGGCGTCCAGGTACCGGGCGAGGCCGACCCCGCCGATCACCAGCTGGCCGCTCCCGCCCATGGCCACGGGCACGCCGGCGTCGTCCACGACGGCCAGCTCCCAGCCGTTCAGCGGCAGCCCGATCCTGATCGGCTCCTCGCCGGTCATCAGGGCCGCACAGGCGACGACGGTGGCCTCGGTGGGCCCGTAGGTGTTCCAGACCTCGCGGCCCTCGGTCACCAGGCGCTGCGCCAGCTCGGGCGGGCAGGCCTCGCCGCCGAAGATGAGGAGGCGGACGTCGTTGAGGGTCTCGGGCTCCCAGAGGGCGGCCAGGGTCGGCACGGTCGAGACGACGGTGATCTCCTGGTCGACCAGCCAGGGGCCGAGGTCGGCGCCGCTGCGCACCTGGGAGCGCGGCACCGGCACCAGACAGGCGCCGTAGCGCCAGGCCAGCCACATCTCCTCGCAGGAAGCGTCGAAGGCCACGGAGAGGCCCGCCATGACCCGGTCGCCGGGCCCGATCGGCTCCTCGGCCAGGAACAGCGCGGCCTCGGCGTCCACGAAGGCGGCGGCGCTGCGGTGGGTGACGGCGACGCCCTTGGGCTTGCCGGTGGACCCGGAGGTGAAGATGATCCAGGCGTCGTTTTCGGCGCCGGGGCGGCCGGAGGGCCTTTCGGACTCGTGGCGGACGTCGATGTCCAGGCCCTCGCCGAGGACGGCTGCCACCTCCGCCTCGCCGAACACCAGCGCGGCCCGCTCGTCCGGGTCCTCGGCGTCGACCGGGACGTAGGCGGCGCCGGCCGCGAGCACGCCGAGAACGGCGACATACAGGTCGTTGGTTCCGGACGGCACCCGGACGCCCACACGGTCGCCGAGCCCGATGCCGGCCTCGGCGAGCCGCCGCCGCAGCCGCGCCACCTCTATGGCGAGCCCGCGGTAGGTGAGCTGGATGGTGCCGTCGTCCAGTGCGGGCTCGTCCGGGTGGGCCCGCACCGTTGCTTCGAACACGTCCACCAGGGTGCGCGGCGAGGCCGCCGCCCCGGCCGAGAAACGTGCGGTGTCCCCGAACTCCTCGCGGATCTCTTCGTCGAGCAGGCCGAGAGCGCTGCTCTCGTCAATCGCTGCCATCCGGTCCTCGCGTCTCGTTCCCGGAACCTCCGGGATGCCGGCGGGCCCGCAGGTCTGCCTGGGGTTGTCCGGCTCCGGCTAGGTAACAAGCCGGAAATATTAGTACGACGCTAGGCTCCCGTTCATCTCGCGGCCACCTGGAGACAGCCGTTCGGAGTAGTCCCTTGAATCTTAAGCAACTCCTGACCTGGCATTCTCCGCGCACGACGAGAGATGGGACACACAGCGTGAGGCGGGCCAACTCCGTGTGTCCGGCGGCCCGTACGACAACGGCCGGCCCTGCGGCGAAGAGGGGGGAGAGATCGCCGCGGAACCGGCCGTCGCCGTGGGGGCGGAGGAAACGTCACAGGGCGCCGGACGTCACGCGGCGCTGACCTCGGCCCAGATGGACTTGCCCCAGGGCAGATTGCCCACACCCCAGCGGCCCGAGCAGAGCGCGTCGAGGATCAGCAGACCGCGACCCCGGTCCCGTTCGACCGAGATGGGGCGCAGGCGGGGATGGCGGCCCAGCGGGTCGTGCACCTCGACCCGGGTCCGGGAGCCGTCGGTGTCGATGACGAGACGGACCGGGTCGTCCGGGTCGGTCTCGTAGCGCAGGGAGTTGGTGACCAGCTCGCAGGTGACCAGGGCGACCGCGTCGATGTGGTCGCGGGAGGCGTCAGGGGTGTGGTGGGCGATGAAGTCGCTCACGAACAGCCGGGCAGCCTTGGCCGACTGAGGCTCGCTGGCCAGTAACAGGACCGGCGGTGGGGCGACTTGCAGGGAGCGGGGTTCGGTCGTGGTGCTCCGCTGGCGTTCGATCATGTGCATCCCCTCACGGGCATGTCCCAACGCAGGCACGGTGGTTCGCCATGCGAGTGCGGTCACTGTCGTATTTCCCGGATTCATGGTGCCTTCACGGCACAGTCGATCGCAATACGTCCCGCGGGATGTGAAAAATTGCGCATCGACGCGAGAGACTTGCGGCACAAGTCGTCAGTCGGTGGCGAGGGTTGGTGCGGCACGGGCAGACTGTCGGGCAGTTCACCGGACAGAAGGGGGAATCCGTGAGCACGCCCACGGTGCGCCGGCGACGGCTCGGTGCGAAGTTGCGCGAGCTGCGTGGCGAACTCACCCTCGACGAGGTCGCCGAGCACTCCGAAGGCGCGTTCGTCTCCTCCAAGCTGTCCCGGATGGAGACCGGCAAGACCGCCCCCAAGGCAGCGGACATCCAGGCGCTGCTCCATCTGTACGGCGACCTCGGCCGCGACGTCAGCGACGAGCTGCGCGCGGCCCTGATCACGCTCACCAAGGAGGGCGGCCGGCGCGGCTGGTGGCACTCGTACCGGGGTGTCCTCACCCCGGTGTACGAGGACCTGATCAGCCTGGAGGCGGAGGCCGAGACGGTCTCCACCTGGCAGCTGGGCATGGTCCCCGGACTGCTCCAGACCGCCGAGTACGCCCGCGAGATCATCCGGGCGACCGCCATGTCCGAGGCGGTCGAGGCACGGGTCGACGCGCTCGTCGAGGTACGGCTGGCACGCCAGGCCGTCCTCACCCGGGACAGCGACCCGCTGGCGCTCTGGGCGATCATCTCCGAACAGGCCCTGCGCTCCACCACCGAGGATCCCGCCCTGATGTACGAGCAGTTGGGGCGCCTGCTTACGATGGGGCGGCGCCCGAACATCAACATCCAGGTGTTGCGGTCGGACGCCCCCCTGCACGCCGGGCTCACCGGCACCTTCAGCATCCTGGGCTTCGGTCCGCACACCGATCTGGACGTCGTCCACCAGGAAGGGCTGACCTCCGCCCTGTACATCGAGGAACGTGATCGGGTCTCCACGCACCGGGCCGCGTGGCAACGCCTCACGTCTGCCGCCGAGTCCGTCGAGGCGTCGGTGGAACTGATCACCCAGATAAGGAAGAACGAATAAGGAATGAAGCACGCTGACGACGCGTCGACTCTGCCGGTGACCTGGTGGAAGTCCTCGGCGTCCGCATCACAGTCCGACTGCGTGGAATGCGGGATCGTCGACGGGGCGACGGTCGCCGTCCGCGACAGCAAGTGGCCCGAAGGGCCCGCGCTCCTGCTGGACCGCACCGCGCTCCGCGCGTTCACCTCCGCCGTGGCCCTCGGTGACGGCCGAATAGGCGGCCTCGACTGAGAGAGCGGCGCCCACCGGAAGGTGGTCGCCGACGGCGCTCTGTCCAGAAAAACCAAGAAACCCCTGCTCAGCAGGGGTTTCTTCGTGGTGTCCGAGGGGGGACTTGAACCCCCACGCCCGATAAAGGGCACTAGCACCTCAAGCTAGCGCGTCTGCCATTCCGCCACCCGGACAAGGTGTCTGTCGTGCGAAGTCTTCCGTGCGGGTTTCCCTCGCGACGACGAAGGAAACACTACCAGGCTTTCGGGGGCGGTCGATCACACCCTGTTTCCGGACCCGCGGGCGTGAACGGCGTGTGACGGGCCGGGACCGGCCTTGGGCCCGGAGCGGGAAGGGAGAGAGGATGGCGGGGACCGGGCGGCAGTGACAGCGGAAGGAAGCAGCGTGAGCGAGACGGACACGGCCAGGGGCGTCACCGGCGAGGACGAGGTCGTCGACCTCTGCCGCGAGCTGATCCGGTTCGACACCAGCAACTACGGCGACCACTCCGGTCCCGGCGAGCGCAAGGCGGCCGAGTGGGTCGCCGAGAAGCTCGCGGAGGTCGGCCTCGAACCGAAGATCTTCGAGTCCCACCCGGGCCGCGCCTCGACGGTGGCCCGCATCGAGGGCGCGGACCCGTCCAGGCCCGCCCTCCTCATCCACGGCCACCTCGACGTCGTACCGGCCAACGCCGACGACTGGACCCACCACCCCTTCTCCGGCGAGGTCGCGGACGGGTGCGTGTGGGGCCGGGGCGCCGTCGACATGAAGGACATGGACGCCATGACCCTGGCGGTCGTACGGGACCGGCTGCGCAGCGGCCGGAAGCCGCCCCGGGACATCGTCCTCGCCTTCCTCGCCGACGAGGAGGCCGGCGGCATCTGGGGCGCCCGGCACCTGGTCGACAACCACCCGGACCTCTTCGAGGGGGTCACCGAGGCGATCAGCGAGGTGGGCGGCTTCTCCTTCACGGTGAGCGAGCAGCGGCGGCTCTACCTCATCCAGACGGCCGAGAAGGGCATGCACTGGATGAAGCTGAAGGTGGCCGGCACCGCCGGGCACGGCTCGATGATCCACCGCGACAACGCGATCACCGAGCTGTCCGAGGCCGTGGCCCGGCTCGGCCGGCACAAGTTCCCGGTGCGGGTCACCAAGACCACCCGGGCCTTCCTCGACGAGCTGGGCGACGCGCTCGGCACCGAGCTGGACCCGGAGGACATGGAGTCGACGCTGACCCGGCTCGGCGGCATCGCCAAGCTGATCGGCGCGACCCTCGGCAACACCGCCAACCCGACCCAGCTCAACGCCGGTTACAAGGTCAACGTCATCCCGGGCGAGGCCACCGCGCACGTCGACGGCCGCTTCCTGCCGGGCCACGAGGAGGAGTTCCTCGCCGACCTCGACCGGATCCTCGGCCCGAACGTGGTCCGCGCGGACGTGCACTCCGACAAGGCGCTGGAGACCAGCTTCGACGGCGCCCTGGTGGAGGCCATGCAGTCCTCGCTGCTCGCCGAGGACCCGACCGCCAAGGCGATCCCGTACATGCTCTCCGGCGGCACCGACGCCAAGTCCTTCGACGACCTCGGCATCCGCGGCTTCGGCTTCGCGCCGCTCAAGCTGCCGCCGGAGCTGGACTTCGCCGGCATGTTCCACGGCGTGGACGAGCGGGTGCCGGTGGACGGGCTGCAGTTCGGGGTGCGCGTGCTCGACCGCTTCATCGACGCGTCGTAAAGTCCTGGCTTCATATAATCGGGCGGCTGTACGAGGCCGAATGAGAAGAGTGAATGCGACGATAAGCTCGTAGCTCCATTACTCCCTCCTCGTTACTCCAGATGTGATCCGCTACTGCGAATCGCATTGCCAACAAGGAGGAATAATGCTCAAGAAGGTCGTCGCTGCTGCGGCTGCCACTGGTGGTCTGGTTCTCGCGGGTGCGGGCCTGGCCGTCGCCGACTCGGGTGCCCAGGGCGCTGCCATGCATTCCCCGGGTGTCGTCTCCGGCAACGTGATCCAGGTTCCCGTGCACGTCCCGGTGAACGTCTGCGGCAACACGATCTCCGTGATCGGGCTGCTGAACCCCGCCTTCGGCAACACCTGCATCAACAAGTGACGCCGACTCCCTGAGGGGCGTCTTCCCGTCGGCCCCGGAGCGCGCGCCATGCGCTCCGGGGCCGACCGGTTTTTCCGCGGGCTTTTTCCGAACGAATGTCCGTGCGGAATGCAAGGTCAGGATCCGAGGCAGGGGAATTCAGAAATGCGACAGGGTACCCGTAAGGGCCTTATGACAGTGGCCGCGGCGACCGGCGTGATCGCCGCGGCAAGCGGATACGCCCACGCCGACTCGGGGGCGGTCGGCTCCGCCGCCGACTCACCCGGCGTGCTCTCCGGCAACACGGTGCAGGCGCCGGTGCACGTGCCGGTGAACGTCTGCGGCAACACCGTGAACGTCGTCGGCGCCCTGAACCCGTCGATGGGCAACAAGTGCGCCAACCACGGCGGCGGGGGCGGTGCTTCGGCGGGCCACGGCCACAGCGGAGACCACGGTGGGTACGGCGGTCCCGGCGGCAACGGCGGCAACGGCGGTCACAGCGGCCACGGGGGTTCGCCCGCCGGGGGGCACACCGCAGGTTCGCCCGGTGTCGGCTCGGGCAACACCGCGCAGGCGCCGGTCGACGTTCCGGTCAATATGTGCGGCAACAGCGTCGACGTCATCGGCGTCGGCAACACCGCCGTGGGCAACGAGTGCGCCAACGACGGGGGTTCCGGACACATCGGACACCCGGGGCACCCAGGACACCCGGGACACCCAGGGTCTCCCGGCGGTGGTCACCCCACGCAGCCGCCCGGCCACGGCGGGCACGGCACGCCTCCTGCGCACGGCGGGCACGGCAGCACGCCGCCCGGGAAGCCGGGGAACCCCGGAACGCCGGGCAGGCCGGGGAACCCGGGGACTCCGGGACACCCGGGCGCTCCGGGCGTGCACCCGGGCATGCCCCCCGCTCACTCCGGGAGCAGGACCGTCCCGACCGGTGCCCGCGGCGCCACCCTCGTCCACCCGCTGGGCAGCGTCTCCGTGAGCCGGCCCGTCACCGCCGCGCAGCTCGCGCACACCGGCAGTGACCTGCCACTGGGTCTCGCGCTCCCGGCCGGCGCCGGTGCGCTGCTCGCGGGCGCCGTGCTGTACCGCAGGGCGCGCGCCGCGGCGTAGCGCACGGAGCGTGACGCGCCGCGACCGGTGCGTGGAACGGGACGGGCCCCGTCGACACGGGGCCCCTTCCGTCAGTCGGCCAGTCTCACCATGTGGCACGCACCTGGCGGATGATCCGCCGGCGCAACCGCACCCTGCGGCTGCCGTCGCGCATCAGGCTCAGTCGGTCCAACTCCCAGTGTCCGTACTCGGCATGGTCCGTCAGTAGACGTGTGGCCTCCTTGCGGGACACCCCGCGAGGTACGTACACGTCGACAAATTCGTATTCCGGCATCGCATCTATTGTGCGGGCTGGTGCCCGGTACGGATAGCGTCTGCACTATGTCTGATGCTGTGCAGCCCACCGCTGCCGAGGTACGCGCCGCCGCCGAGGCGGTCAAGACCGCGCTCGACCGCCATCTGGCCGCGGTCGAACGCAGGTCGGGGGAGGACGACCCGGCTGTATACGAGGCGTTCAACCAGCTGGCCGCGGCCGCCGAGGTCTACGACGAGCTTCTCTACGACCGCTACGACGAGGTCACGCCCTTCGAGATCCCCGGTACGGACGACTCGCTGCCACCGTACGCGGGCCCCGAGGAACCGAACGCGATCAGCGTGCTGATCCGCCGCGACTACGCCGTGGCGGAACCACAGCGGCTGCTGGCCCAGGCCCAGCGCGTCGAGGCGGCGGAGTACGACGACGGCCCCGGCGCGGACGAGGGTGCCGCCGGCACGATCCACGGGGCGCTGGGCGTCCTGTTCGGCGAGTTCGAACCGGACGAGATCGCCTCCCGGCACAAGGAGTTCGGCCTGGAGGAGGGCGACTCCACGCTGTGGGTGACCGCGGCGGACGAGCCGGCCGAGCCCGGCGAGTGGCTGGAGGTGCCCTTCGAGGGCGTCGATCCGCAGCGGGTGGTGTGCCGCTTCGACGTCAGCGCGGTCTTCGACGACGAGGACACGGAGGACGGCGAGGACGGTGAGGACGCCGGGGGCGCCGACGAGCTGGACGACGACCTCGACCTGGACGAGGACGAGGATCTGGAGCCGTTGGACGCCGAGCGCTGATGGACGCCGAGCGCTGATTCGCCGGTCGGCCGGCGGTGCCTTCCGAGGGTTGAGACCGGATGGGCACCGCCGGCCCGCGCCGTTGCGGCTGATCGCCGTCGCGGCGGGAGCAGATCCGGCGGCGGGACAGGGACCGTGCGGCGGGGTCGGCTCGTGCCCGGACGGAGCCGCCGGCGGAAACGGTCAGTTCGCTGCGGGGACCTGCGTCTTCAACAGCAGCGGCAGGCGGGTCGTCCGCGGCTTCGGCAGGGACTCGGCCACCGCCTTCGCCAGGGCCTGGTCCACTCCGTGGACCACCGACAGGTGGCGCTCCGCCCGGCTGAACGCCGTGTACACCCAGGGGCGGCTCAGGGACTGGACCGCGTCCCCGGGCAGCACCACGACCGCCGCCGGCCAGCGGCTCCCCGCCGCCTGGTGGGCGGTCAGGGCCCAGCCGTGGCGGACGGACTGCTCCACCCGCTCCTTCGGCACGACCACCGGCGCACCCGCGCACGACAGGTGCAGCCCGTCGGCGTCGGCCTTCACCACCTGGCCGGGCACCGTACGGCCCGGCGCGGGGGAGTAGGCGATCCGGTCACCGGGGTCGAAGCCGCCGAAGCGGCCGGGGCCCGGATTGAGCCGTTCCTTGAGGGCGGCGTTGAGGGCGCGGGTGCCGGCCGCTCCACCGTGGCCCGGGGTGATCACCACCGTCTGCTCGGCGGGGACGCCGATCGCGCGCGGAACGGAGTCGGCGACCAGCTGCACCGTCCGGTGCACCGCCTCGCCCGCGTCCCGCACCGGCACGATCACGACCTCCTTGCCGGGCGCCTCGACCTGGGTGAGCTCGCCGACGCCGATCCCGGAGACCAGTTCGCCGAGCGGGCCGGGGTCGGGCGTGCGGGAGGCGATCTGCGGGCACACGCGGGCCGCCAGCAGGTCGGCGAAGACCCGCCCGGGACCCGCGGACCACAGCATCGCCGGATCCCCGCTCAGCACCAGCCGGGCCCCGTCGGGCAGCGCCTCCACGAGGATGGCCGCGCCCTCCACGTCCAGCTGGGG
This sequence comes from Streptomyces hyaluromycini, assembly GCF_002217755.1. GTDB lineage: Bacteria > Actinomycetota > Actinomycetes > Streptomycetales > Streptomycetaceae > Streptomyces > Streptomyces hyaluromycini. The sequence continues at coordinate 155,644 of NZ_BCFL01000021.1, forward strand.
CGCGTCCAGCACGATGAGCAGGTCGAGATCCAGGGCGCCGTCCGCGTCCCGGCCGGGGCCCGTGACGCCGGCGAGCAGGTCGGCGACGGTGCCGACGGCTCCTTCGCCGCTCGTGAGGCGCCGGCTGCCGTCGGGGGTGTGGGCGGCCGCGAAGGCGCGCAGTCCGGCCGCGCGGGCGGCGGTCAGCAGGGCCGCGGGTTCGGCGCGGGCCGCCTCGCCGCCCGTGTGCAGCACCAGGCCGTGCCCGGCGACGGCACGCGCCAGCTCGGCCGCGCCGCCGGCGGCCGCCGCGGCGGCCGCCTCCCAGAGCTCCGAGGCGTCCTTGGCCAGCGAGTTGACGAGCCGGGCCAGCCCGTCGGCGAGGCTCTCCTCGGCCAGCGCGTACCGCTCCAGGCCGACCAGGACCCGGACCGGCCGCTCCTCCTCGTCGTCCTCGGGCTCCGGGGCGCCTGGATCCAGGGCGTCCTGGAAGACCAGCGCCTCGCCCTCCGCCAGCGCGCCCTGCACGGCCTCCTCCGGGTCCGGCACCGCCCGCTGGGCGAGCGCGGCCGTGAGCGCCGGCATCTCCAGCGCGGTGTGCCCGGCCACGGCGGCCTGCTCCAGGAGCCAGCCGGTCACCGCCCGGCCGCGCCGCTCGTCGTCCGGACCGCACTCCGCGCCGAGCAGCGCCCGCGCGAACCCGTCGGCCTGGTCCGGCCGTACGCCGGTGACCCGGAGCAGCTGCCAGGGGTCCTCCCGCAGCAGCGTGTCCGCGCCCTCGCCGAGAGCGGCGGCGACCTGGGGGGCGAGCGACTCGGGCGCCCCGCCGTCGGTCAGCACCCCGCGTACCGCCGTGACCGCCTCCGCGGCGGGCGCGGCGGGCATGGCCGGTGCGGCGGTGGCGGGCGCCGACTCGGGCCTGCGGACCGGCTCGGGCGCCGGGGCCCGGCGCGTGGCCGGCTCGGGGTCCGCGAACACGGTGGCCGCAGGCTTGTCCCCGCTCTCCACCGCCCGGATCGCCGCGAGCAGATCCGCGGCCGTCCCGCTGAGCTTGGTCCCGCTCTCGATGGGCCCCTTCTTCTCGGCCTTCCGCTGCGCGATCCGCTCCCGCTCGACCCGCTGAGCAGCCAACTCGGCCGCGGCCTCGGACAACTGAGCCGCGCTGTCGCCCCCGGCGGCCTCGCCGCTCCCCGCGTCCGGCACGGCACTTCCCGATCCGCCCGCGCCCGCCGCACCGGTGGCGCCGACCGCGCCGGATCCGGTGGCCCCCGCGTCGTCGTCGCCGTCCGCTCCACCGGTCCCGGGCGCGCCGGTCCCCGCAGTCGTCGTGCCGCCCGCTGTGGCCGTGTCGGCGGTGGGGTCGCCGGCTTCCGCCGTCCCCCCGGCCGTCGTGTCCTCGTCGGCCTCGGGCTTGGCGCCCAGCCCCGGCTCCGTGCTCACAGCGTGCTCCAGTCGTGATCGGGATAGCGGTGCACGGGCGCCGACACGTCGTCGAGCGCCCGGCAGATCTCGTCAGGAAGAGTAAGCGCCTCCACTGACAATGCCCCCGCGAGCTGCTGCGCGTTGCGCGCGCCGACGATCGGCGCGGCCACGCCCGGCCGGTCCCGCACCCATGCGAGCGCCACCTGGAGCGGGGTGACCGCGAGCCCGTCCGCCGCCGTCTGCACCGCGTCCACGATCCGGGTCGCGGTGTCGTCGAGGTACGGCTCGACGAACAGCGCCAGATGCTCCGAGGCACCGCGCGAGTCCGAGGGGGTGGAGTGCCGGTACTTCGCGGTCAGCACGCCCCGGCCCAGCGGGGAGGACGGCAGCAGGCCGATGCCCAGGTCGAGGGCGGCGGGCAGCACCTCGCGCTCGATGCCCCGCTGGAGCAGCGAGTACTCCAGCTGCGTGCTGGCCAGCCGGGTGCGCGTGCCCGGCGCCGCGAGCTGCCAGGTCGCCGCCTTCGCCAGCTGCCAGCCGCAGAAGTTGGAGACCCCGGCGTACCGGGCCCGGCCGGTGCTGACCGCCAGGTCGAGGGCCTGGAGGGTCTCCTCCAGCGGGGTGTCCGGGTCGTAGGCGTGCACGTGCCAGACGTCGACGTAGTCGGTGCCGAGGCGGGCCAGCGAGGCGTCCAGCGCGGCGAGCAGATGGCCGCGCGAGCCGTTGAAACGCCGGTCCGGGTCGGGGACGCTGCCCGCCTTGGTCGAGATGACCAGGTCCCGGCGCGGCACCAGCCCTTCTATGAGCTGCCCGAGCAGGTACTCGGCCTCTCCGTCGCCGTACACGTCCGCGGTGTCGACAAGGGTCCCGCCGGCTTCCCAGAACGCCTTCAGCATGTCCGCGGCGTCGTGCTCGTCGACGTCCCGGCCCCAGGTGAGGGTGCCGAGTCCGATCCGGGACACGCGCAGGCCGGTGCGGCCGAGATGCCTCTGCTCCATGCCGCGAGATTACTGGCCAGAGCTGGTGCGTTGGGTTGCCTGTGGATAACCGATTTCCATGGCAGAAGGGGTGGGACGGGTAACTTCGCTGTGGGCTTTCGGCCGTCGGCAGGCTGCGGGCCGGTGGGGGCTGAGCGCGCAGTTCCCCGCGCCCCTTTCGGGGCGCCTCACGCTAAGGTCTTCGCAACAGCGACGTTACTGATCGGTAAGGGGAACGGCCATGCAGCTCGGGATCAACCTCGGCTACTGGGGCGCCGGGATGGACGGGGACAATCTGGCCGTGGCGCAGGAGGCCGAGCGGCTCGGGTACGCCGTGTGCTGGGCCGCCGAGGCCTACGGCTCCGACGCCGCCACCGTGCTCAGCTGGGTCGCCGCCCAGACCGAGCGCATCGACGTCGGCTCGGCCATCTTCCAGATCCCCGCCCGGCAGCCGGCCATGACCGCGATGACCGCCGCGACCCTCGACTCCCTCTCCGGCGGCCGCTTCCGGCTCGGCCTCGGCGTCTCCGGACCGCAGGTCTCCGAGGGCTGGTACGGCGTCAAGTTCGACAAGCCGCTCTCCCGCACCCGCGAGTACGTGGAGATCGTGCGGCGGGCGATGAGCCGGGAACGGCTGTCGTACGAGGGCGAGCACTGGACGCTGCCGCTGCCGGGCGGCCCCGGCAAGCCGATCAAGCTGACCGTGCACCCGGAGCGCGAGCACATCCCGGTCTACATCGCGGCCATCGGCCCGAAGAACCTGGAGCAGACCGGCGAGATCGCCGACGGCGCGCTGCTGATCTTCCCCTCCGCCGAGCACCTGGAGGAGACGGCCGTCCGGTATCTGCGCGCGGGACGGGAGAAGGCCGGCAAGACCCTCGACGGGTTCGACATCTGCCCGACGCTGCCGCTCGCCGTCGGCGACGACAAGGACGTGGCCTCGCTCGCCGACACCTTCCGGCCCTACACCGCGCTGTACGTCGGCGGCATGGGCAGCCGCAAGCAGAACTTCTACAACCAGCTCGCCCAGCGGATGGGCTACGAGCGGGAGGCCGCCGAGATCCAGGACAAGTACCTGTCCGGGGACAAGAACGGGGCCGCGGCCGCCGTACCGCAGGAGCTGATCGACCAGACCACGCTGCTCGGTTCCGTGGACCGGATCGCCGACCGGATGAAGGCCTACGCGGCCGCCGGGGTCACCACGCTCTCCCTCGCGCCCGCCGGCTTCGCCCTGGACGAGCGGCTCGCCTCGCTGCGGGCCGGCGCCGAGGCCCTGGAGCGCGCCGGGCTCGCGTGAACACCTGAGAGGTGAGAGAAGTCCGCGGCCGTGGTGGGGGCTCGGGGGTCTTCCCCGCCACGGCCGTCACGCAGAACAACGCGCCGGTGCCCGCGCGGTTACGCCCCCGGTGTGACCCCGGTCCTCCTCCTTTCGGCCGAGTTCGCCCGGACACCTGTTGCAGCCACTCCGATGCGGCATTTGACTCGTTCTTTACGGGTTTGGTGAGCCTCCGGAGAGGTGCCCACGATGCTTTCGGCCAGGAGTCTGTTCCAGGAGATCCTCGACAACGACGAGTCCTTCCGGCTCTTCTGCTCCATCGCGGCCGGCGGGGAGTCCCAGGGCGGCTGGGAGAACGCGCGGATCGCCGCGCTGGTACCGCGGAGCGAACGCGACCTCGCCCCCAAGATCACCCGCCATGGCGCCGACGAGGACAAGCACGGGCGCATCTTCCACGCCCTGCTGAGGAAGCGCGGGCTGACGCCCGTTCCGGTGCCGGCCGACACCGACTACACGATGATCCTGGAACGGCACGGCATCGGGCTCGCCCACGACCGGCTCCGGGCCGACCGGCCGCTCACCGTGCCGGACATCATCACCTACCTCGCCCACAGCCGGGTCACCGAGCAGCGCGCCTCCGAGCAGATGGAGCTGCTGCGCCGGTACTTCGCCGACCACCAGGACGTGGGCCGCGCGGTGCGCGTGATCTCCGGCGACGAGGACAACCACCTCGCCTACTGCCACGAGGAACTGCTGAGCTTCGCCGCCGCCGGGCACGGCCGCACCATCCAGCGGACCCTCCGCGCCTGCGCCCTCGCCGAGATCCGCATCCACCGGGACGTCAGCCTCGCCGTCATGGCCCGCATGGGCCGCATCCTCGGCTGGCGGAGGACCAGGTCCGCGCTCCTCGCGTGCGGCATCCACGCGGTCTACGCCTACGAGCGCGCCGCCGGCTGGCGCCGCATGGTCTCGCTGCGGATGCCGGAGCGCAGGAACGCCCTGGGCGGGCCCCCGACACCCGCACCCGAGTTCGCCTGAGTCCGGGCCGGACCGCCCCGCGGAGACCGCTCACATCCACCCGCGGCGCTTGAACATCCGGTACAGCATCAGCTCCAGGCAGGCCATGAACAGGATCACCGCCGGATACGACCAGATCCAGTGCAGCTCGGGCATGTGGTCGAAGTTCATGCCGTAGATCCCCGCGATCAACGTGGGGACGGCGGCCATGGCCGCCCACGCGGAGATCTTCCGCATGTCGTCGTTCTGCCGCACGCTCATCTGCGCGAGGTGGGCGCCGAGGACGTCCGACACCAGCCGGTCCAGCGCCTCCACGTTCTCGTTCACCCGCATCAGATGGTCGTTGACGTCCCGGAAGAACGGGCGGGCCGACTCCTGCACGAAGGGCACCGCCATACCGCTGCCGTACGGGCCCACCCCCGCCAGCTTGGTCATCGGCAGGGCCAGCGGCACCGTCGCCCGGCGGAACTCCAGGATCTGCCGCTTGAAGGTGTAGATCCGCGAAGCGGTGTGCCGGGACCCGCCGCCGCTCGGCGAGAACACCTCCGCCTCCAGCTCCTCCAGGTCGTTCTGCAGCTCGGTCGCGACCTCCAGGTAGTGGTCCACGACCGCGTCGGAGATCGAGTACAGCACCCCCGTCGGCCCGTGCTTCAGCATCTCGTGCCGCTCCTCCAGATGCCGCCGGATGTCGCCGAGCGGCGAGGGCGTCCCGTGGCGCACGGTGACCACGAAGGAGTCCCCGATGAAGATCATCAGCTCGCCGGAGGTCACCGTGTCGCTCTTCGGCTCGTACGTCACCGGCTTCAGGACGACGAACAGGGAGTCGTCGTACACCTCCAGCTTGGGCCGCTGGTGAGCCGTGAGGGCGTCCTCGACGGCCAGCGGATGCAGCCCGAACTCGTCGGTGACCAGGTCGAACTCGCGTTCCGTCGGCTCGTACAGGCCGATCCACAGAAAGCTGTCGCCACGCGCGCGTGCCTCCGCGAGGGCGTCGGAGAAGTCCTGCGGCGTCTCCGTCCGCTCCCCGTCCCGGTAGATGGCGCAATCGACGATCACGGAGCGTATTCTCCCGTCGCCCGCCCGGCTGTGCACTTCGGCGTGCGCCTACCCTGGGCCGCATGCCCACGCTGATCCTCGTAAGGCACGGACGGTCCACCGCCAACACCTCCGGTGTGCTCGCCGGCTGGACGCCGGGCGTCGCCCTCGACGAACGCGGGGCCGCCCAGGCCGCCGCGCTGCCCGGCCGGCTCGCCGGGCTGCCCATCTCCGAGATCGTCACCAGCCCGCTGCAACGCTGCCAGGAGACGCTCCGCCCGCTGCTCGACGCCCGCCCCGGGCTCACCGCGCACACCGACGAGCGGATCGGGGAGGCCCACTACGGCGACTGGTCCGGCCGCAAGCTCGCCGAGCTCAGGGACGAGCCGCTGATGGAGGTCGTCCAGGCCCATCCGTCGGCGGCGGCGTTCCCCGGCGGCGAGTCCATGCGGGCCATGCAGACCCGCGCCGCCGAGGCGGTCCGTGAGTGGAACGCGCGCGTGGAGCGCGACCACGGCTCGGACGCCGTCTATCTCATGTGCTCGCACGGTGACATCATCAAGTCCCTGGTCGCGGACGCGCTCGGGCTGCATCTCGACCTCTTCCAGCGGATCTCCGTCGAACCGTGTTCGATCACCGCGATCCGCTACACCCGCCTCAGGCCGTTTCTCGTTCGTCTCGGGGACACCGGGGATTTCGCCTCGCTCGCCCCCCGCGAGGAACCTCCCGGGGAAGACGCCGCGGTCGGTGGCGGCGCCGGCGCGCCGTGATCGTCAGCCGCAGTAGGGTGAAGCGATCCACGTAAGCGACCCCACCGGTCGTGTCGCCGACCCCCAATGCCATGCACTCTCGATTCCCATGGAGACAGGACGTGTCCCGTCAGGTGTTCCTCTACGATCCGCCGGACCGCTTCGTCGCGGGCACGGTCGGGATGCCCGGACGCCGTACGTTCTTCCTCCAGGCCACGGCCGGCCCCCGGACGACCAGCGTGGCCCTGGAGAAGACCCAGGTCGCCGCACTCGCCGAACGCATGGACGAACTCCTCGACGAGGTCGTACGCCGCAGCGGCGGCAACGCCTCCGTCCCCGCCGTCGCACCCAACGAGATCGCCGACAGCGCCCCGCTGGACACCCCCATCGAGGAGGAGTTCCGCGTCGGCACCATGGCACTCGCCTGGGACGGCGAGGAAGAGCGCATGATCGTCGAGGCGCAGGCCCTCGTGGAGCTGGACGCCGACTCCGAGGAGGACCTCGCCGAGGCCGAGGAGCGGCTCCTCCAGGACGAGGAGAACGGGCCCCCGATGCTGCGGGTCCGGCTGACCGGCGCGCAGGCCAGGGCCTTCTGCAAGCGCGCCCTCGACGTCGTCAACGCCGGGCGGCCGCCGTGCCCGCTGTGCAGCCTCCCGCTCGACCCGGAAGGACACGTATGTCCGCGCCAGAACGGATACCGCCGCGGAGCGTGACCGCCGCCGAGCTGCTCGCCCACGGTGAGCTGAAGGTACGCGGCCGCATCCGTGACGCCTCCAACGCGGCGCTGTTCTGCACGGTCGCGCACGACGGCGAGGAGGCGTCCTGCGTCTACAAGCCGGTCGCCGGGGAGCGCCCGCTGTGGGACTTCCCCGACGGCACCCTCGCGCAGCGCGAGGTGGCCGCCTACGAGGTCTCCGCGGCCACCGGCTGGGACCTGGTCCCGCCCACCGTGCTGCGCGACGGGCCGTACGGCGAGGGCATGGTCCAGCTGTGGATCGACGTCGACCCCGAGGGCAGCGAACTGCTCGCCCTGGTGGACGCGGAGGAGCCCGAGCCCGGCTGGAAGGCCATCGGCTTCGCCGAGGTCGGCGAGGGCAGGACCGCGCTGCTGGTGCACGCCGACGACGAACGGCTGCGCCGGCTCGCCGTCCTCGACGCCGTCATCAACAACGCCGACCGCAAGGGCGGCCACCTGCTGCCCACCGCCGACGGCCGGCTCTACGGCATCGACCACGGCGTCACCTTCAACGTCGACAACAAGCTGCGCACCCTGCTGTGGGGCTGGGCCGGGGAGGACCTCACCGGCGAGGCCGTCGAGGTCCTCACGGGGCTGCACGAGGCCCTCGGCGGGCCGCTGGGGACCCGGCTGGCCGAACTGATCACCGCGGCCGAGCTGGACGCCACCCGCGCGCGTGTCGAGACATTGCTCACCGCCGGCAAGCACCCGGAACCCAGCGGCGAGTGGCCGGCCATCCCCTGGCCGCCCGTATAGGGCCTGGCAGCACACTCCGGGCCCGAGATCAAGAGCGCCTTCCCGGCCGTCCGGTTCGTATACCGAACTCGGGTCCGGTTACGCTCATGTACATGCATGCCTGGCCCGCTTCCGAGGTCCCCGCCCTGCCTGGTCAGGGCCGCGACCTGAGGATCCACGACACCGCGACCGGCGGTCTGGTCACCCTTGACCCCGGTCCCGTCGCCCGTATCTATGTCTGCGGCATCACGCCGTACGACGCGACCCACATGGGGCACGCGGCGACCTACAACGCGTTCGACCTCGTGCAGCGCGTGTGGCTCGACACCAAGCGGCAGGTGCACTACGTCCAGAACGTGACGGACGTCGACGACCCGCTCCTGGAGCGCGCGGAGCGGGACGGCGTCGACTGGGTCGCCCTCGCCGAGAAGGAGACCACCCTCTTCCGCGAGGACATGACCGCCCTCAGGATGCTGCCGCCGCGGCACTACATAGGCGCGGTCGAGGCCATACCCGGCATCGTGCCGCTGGTCGAGCGGCTGCGCGAGCTCGGCGCGGCCTACGAACTCGAAGGCGACATCTACTTCTCCGTCGAGTCCGACCCCCACTTCGGCGAGGTCTCGGGCCTCGACGCGGCCGCGATGCGGCTGCTGTCCGCCGAGCGCGGCGGCGACCCGGACCGCCCCGGCAAGAAGAACCCCCTCGACCCGATGCTGTGGATGGCCGCCCGCGAGGGCGAACCGAGCTGGGACGGCAGCTCCCTCGGCCGCGGCCGCCCCGGCTGGCACATCGAGTGCGTGGCGATCGCCCTGGACCACCTCGGCATGACCTTCGACGTCCAGGGCGGCGGCTCCGACCTGGCCTTCCCGCACCACGAGATGGGCGCCTCGCACGCCCAGGTGCTCACCGGCGAGTACCCGATGGCCAAGGCGTACGTCCACGCCGGCATGGTCGCCCTCGACGGCGAGAAGATGTCCAAGTCCAAGGGCAACCTGGTCTTCGTCTCCCGGCTCCGCCAGGACGGCGTCGACCCGGCCGCCATCCGCCTCGCCCTCCTGTCCCACCACTACCGCGCCGACTGGGAGTGGACCGACCAGGTACTGCGGGACGCCCAGGAACGCCTCACCCGCTGGCGCGCGGCGGTCTCCCGCCCGGACGGCCCGCCCGCCGAGCCCCTGGTGGAGGAGATCCGCGAGGCCCTCTCCAACGACCTGGACGCCCCGGCCGCACTGGCGGCGGTGGACCGCTGGGCAGCACTCCAGCAGGACCAGGGCGGCACGGACACGGGCGCACCGGGTGTCGCATCGCGAGCCGTGGACGCCCTGCTGGGCGTGGCCCTATAAGAAGCGCCCCCCCGCGCCCCTGTCTTTGTCTTTTAGGGGCGCGGGGCTGTATCAATATGCGGCTCCGCCGCGTGGGCGCGAGCAACCACAACGCACCCGCAGACAACTTTCGACGCGCACCCCCCAACTGTCGAAACCCTGTCGATCCCCCAACGCGGGTGTGCTCAATGTGACCCATGTGGTGGGCTATTACGGTCAGTTGACCGAACGGACCGGCCAACTGCCGGCCCCCCCCACGCGGAAGGCACCCCCGTGGCCCACCCCTTAAGCCGACGCCGCCTGCTCACCCTCGGCACGGCAACCTTCGGCGCCCTCACCCTCGGCCCCCACGCGCAAGCGGCGGCGCCCACCTCCCTCGCCCTCCCCGACGGCTGGCAGCCCGAGGGCATCACCATCGGCGCCGGCCCCTACGCCTACCTCGGCTCCCTCGTCGACGGCTCCCTCTACCGCGCCGACCTGCGCACCGGCACCGGCAAGGTGATCTCGACCGGCCCCGGCACCCCCGCCGTCGGCCTCAAACTCGACCCTCGCGGACGCCTGTTCGTGGCCGCGCGCAGCTTCGGCGCCCGCGTGGTCGACGCCCGCAGCGGCGAGACCCTCGCCTCCTACACCCTCGCCACCGCCGCCCCGAGCTTCGCCAACGACATCGTGCTGACCCCGCGTGCCGCCTGGTTCACCGAGTCGTACCAGCCGGTGCTCTACGGCCTCCCGCTCGGCCGCAACGGCGAACTCCCGGCCGCCGGGGACGTCGTACGGCTGCCGCTGACCGGCGACTGGGTCCAGTCGGCCGACGGCGCGATCAACGCCAACGGCATCGCCCGCACCCCCGACGGCTCCGCACTCCTCGTCGTCCAGGCCGGTGTCGGTCTGCTGCACCGCGTCGACCCGGCCACCGGGATCACCGAGGCCGTGGACCTGGGCGACGCGGCCCCGCTCGTCAACGGCGACGGCCTGCTGGTCCGCGGCCGCACGCTGTACGCCGTACAGAACCGGCAGAACGCCATCGACGTCTTCCGGCTGGCCGCGGACGGCCGCAGCGGTGTCTTCCAGCGCCGGATCACCGACCCGGCCTTCGACGTCCCGACCACCGTCGCCGCGTACGGCGGCCGGCTCTACCTGCCCAACGCGCGCTTCACGACCACGCCGACGTCCGAGACGACGTACTCCGTCACCGCGGTCGGCGCCTGACGCCGAAAAACCGAATGAAGAACAAAAAAAGGGGGCGGTACGCACTACGCGTACCGCCCCTGTTCAGTCCTCGGAGGTGTCCTCGCCGTCCGGGCCAGGGTCCACGGAATCGCCGGTCTCCCCGGAATTCTCCGTGGTCCCGGGCGTGTCGGGCTTCGGCGCCCGTGGCGGGCGGGTCCGGCCGCCGGGGTTGTCCCGCAGGTACGACGCGCTGTCGCTGCCGTCCGCCGTGGCGTGACCGCCGGGCGAGCCGGGCGGGCTCACGTCCCGGCGCCGCAGATAGCGCTCGAACTCACGGGCGATCGCCTCACCCGACGCCTCCGGCAGCTCGGCGGTGTCCCGGGCCTCCTCCAGCGTCTGCACGTACTCGGCGACCTCGCTGTCCTCCGCGGCCAGCTGGTCCACCCCGACCTGCCAGGCGCGGGCGTCCTCGGGCAGCTCGCCCAGCGGGATCCGCAGGTCGAGCAGGTCCTCAAGGCGGTTGAGCAGGGCCATGGTGGCCTTGGGGTTGGGCGGCTGGGAGACGTAGTGCGGGACGGCCGCCCAGAGCGAGACCGCCGGGACGCCCGCATGCGTGCACGCCTCCTGGAGGACGCCGACGATGCCCGTCGGGCCCTCGTACTTGGTCTCCTCCAGGTCCATCCGCTGGGCCAGGTCCGGGTCCGACGTCACCCCGCTGACCGGCACCGGACGCGTGTGCGGGGTGTCACCGAGCAGCGCGCCCAGGACGACCACCAGCTCGACGCCCAGCTCATGGGCGAAACCGAGCAGCTCGTTGCAGAACGAGCGCCAGCGCATGGACGGCTCGATGCCTCTGACCAGCACCAGGTCGCGTGGCTTCGCGCCGCCGACCCGGACCACCGACAGCCGTGTCGTCGGCCAGGTGATCTTGCGCACGCCGGCGTCCATCCACACCGTGGGGCGGTTCACCTGGAAGTCGTAGTAGTCCTCGGCGTCGAGTGCCGCGAACACCTCGCCCTTCCATTCCCGCTCCAGATGCGCGACCGCGGTGGAGGCGGCGTCGCCGGCATCGTTCCAGCCTTCGAACGCGGCCACCATGACTGGGTCGATCAGCTCGGGAACCCCCTCCAGCTCGATCACCCAGTGCCTCCTTCCGACGTGCCCTCGCGTACGCCCCAACCTTACGGCGTGAGGCGGGGGCGCCCGCAGCCCCCTTGCACGGGGGAGTGAACGGATCACTGCCCCGTTCGCCGCCCTCGAACACCCCTGACCTCGGGAAGCCGGTAAGCGCTTCACAGACTGCTGCGCAGCCACTGCTCCACGCTCGCGATGTGCACGGTCGCCCAGGAGCGGGCCGCCTCGGCGTCCCGGTCGCGCAGTGCGGCCAGGATCGCCCGGTGCTCGCGCAGGGTCCGGGCGACCGCGTCCTCCTGGGTCAGGCCGCGCCAGATCCGGGCCCTGGTGGTCGGCCCGGACAGCCCGTCAAGCAGCGAGCACAGCACCGAGTTCCCCGAGCTCTGTACGATGCCCCGGTGGAACTCCAGGTCGCAGGCGACCAGCTCCTCCACCGAGGGCGCGGTGCCGAGGGCGTCCAACTGGGCGGCGAGCGCGTCCAGTTGCTGCTCGCTGATCCGGGAGGCGGCCATCGCGGTGGCGGCCGGCTCCAGGATCCGGCGCACCGCGAGGAACTCCAGGACCGTGTCGTCGCGGTGGAAGTCGACGACGAAGCTCATCGCCTCAAGGAGCAACTGCGGGTCCAGGCTGGTGACATACGTGCCGTCGCCCTGCCGGACGTCCAGGATCCGGATCAGTGACAGGGCCCGTACCGCCTCCCGCAACGAGTTGCGGGACAGGCCCAGTTCGGCGGCGAGCTCGCTCTCCTTGGGCAACCGGTCACCGGGGCGCAGCGCACCGGAGACGATCATGTCCTTGATCTTCTCGATCGCCTCGTCGGTGACTGCCATACCGGCCTCCCTGTCGCCCAGACATCCGATGTCTCAGCCCCATTATGCGGCCTGATCAGGCCGTGTCAGCCGGTGGCCCGCCGACTACCGGAGGGGCCGGCCGCCCCGCTCCCCGGCCGGTTCGCCGGGCGCCTCGCGGGGCCGGGGCGGGGCGTCGGCCGGGCCGGAGGCGGGGACGCCGTCGTGCGCCAGGTGCGACTGCAGCCGCAGATGCCGGAACTCGAAGCAGGCCCCGGACCGGCGCAGGACGCCACGCCGGTGGGCGTCCTCCAGGAATGCCATCAGCCGCCAGGGCAGCGCGCCGGTCACCCCGAGCCAGACCCGGGCGACCGCGAACCGGCCCCAGGCGCTCAGCGCCACCGCCGTGGTGCCCAGCGGGAGCCACAACTGGGTGCCGACATGCACCAGTCCGCCCCAGTCGCCGGGCAGCAACGTCACCGGCACGCAGACGCAGGCGACGAGCAGGGCGACGACACCGCCGCGGGTGAAGGACGCCGTGCGGTCCGTGCGCAGGGAGGACGCGGGGCCGGTCGCGCGCATGGTGTCGGACGGCACGCTCAGCGCGCGGTAGACCCCGCACACGCACCCGCCCACCAGCCCGACCAGCGCCCCGGCGGCCACGAACGGCGGCAGGCACCGGGCCGCGAATGCCGTCGCCGGGCCCTGGGTCAGCCAGGCACGGGCGTCCGAGGGCAGCACCGACCGCAGGTCGGCCGCGTACGCGACCGTCACCGGCCCGTGGGCCGACGGCCGGGCGGGCTCATGCGCCGCGGGCCGTGCGGAGGCCGCGGCGAGGCGCACGGTCACCGCTCCGCCCCGGGACTCGAACTCCGTCTCCCGGGACTGGAAGGGGACGCATCGGCGCTCCGGGACCAGCGGGATCGTGCAGTCGGGCGGTTCCGCGCCCCGCGGGTAGGCGATCGGCCGGGCCCCGGCACCGGGAAGCAGCAGCGTGCCCCGCACCGGCCGTACCGTGGCCGCGGTCCTGACCCCGCCGTGTTCCGTGAACCGCCAGCCGTCGAGGTGCCGTCCGGCGAGATCGGGTGCGGCACCGGACTTGAGGAGGGTCACGCCCGTGGCGGCGAGCCCCGCGAGCGTGCAGGCGGTGACCCCGGTCAGCAGCGTGACGGCGGTGCCCCGGACCATGCCCGCCGCGAACCGCCCTACGACCCGGCCTGGCCGGGCCGGCAGCGCACCCTCCCGGCCGGCCCGGCGGGTGGCGCTCACCAGCAGGGCGGTCCCCGCACCGGCGGCCGTGACGCCCACCAGCACCGGCCACGGATCGCCGGTCCTGCCCAGCAGCCCCGTCCCCGCCGTGCCCGCCCCGCCGAGCAGCAGGACCGCCCCGCCCAGCCGGGCCGTCGCGCGTTCCCCGGCGCCGCTCCACGGCAGACCGAGCGGCACCGGCCGCCGGGACAGCCCGGCGGTGCCGAAGAACAGGGTGAACAGCAGGGAGAACAGACCCCCGCCGAGCAGATCGGGCAGCCAGCCGTCGGTCACCGAGCCGAAGCGGAAGCCGAACCGCAGGTCGTCGGCGTACGCGACGGCCGCCCACAGCGCCCCGGTCACCCCGACGACGGTCAGCCCCTGCCGGACGAGGAACCGCCGGTCCGGCCCGCCCGCCGGCCCGCCGTCCGGTCCGTCCGCGCCGTCCGGCAGCAGCCGCGCCACCCCGAAGGCGAAGCCCAGGGTCTGTCCCACCAGCGCGGCGACCAGCGACAGGACGTCTTCCACCCCCGCCAGCCGGTGTACGGCACGGGTGACCGTGACGGGCAGCAGCAGCGCCGACAGCACGGCCATGGACAGCAGCCCCGGCCCGAACACCCGCAGCGCCCGCGGCAGCAGCGACTCCAGCTCCCACCACGCCAGCCGTCCGGTGTCCCGCCGGTGCAGCGCCCGCGCCAGCAGGGTGAGCCGCCGTACCGCGTCCGAGGCCGTGCGCGGGTCGGCGTCCGCGAAGGCGGCCGGTACGAACGCCCCGAGCAGATGCTCCTCGACCGCGCCCACCGAGGCGAAGCGCTCCCGGTCGAGTAGTTCCGACGGGTCGCGGGAGGTGTCGCCGTACACCGCGCGGGCCAGCGTCACCATCAGGGGCGTGCTGAGCGCCCGGGCGGGAGCGGAGCGGGGGCGCCGGGCGAGTTCCCGCAGCACCGGCGTCCACACGGTGCCGGGTGCCCCGTCCGGCGTGCGCAGCGGCCGTGCGGTCCGCTCCAGGTGGGCCGAGGCCTGGGCGAGGTCCAGGGGCTGGAGTTCGACGACCTCGGCGGCGGTCAGCACGTCGCCGTCGGCCACCGCGGCCGACCAGGCCGCGCGGCGGCTGGTGAGCAGCAGGGGCAGGTCGTCGTCGAGTTCGGCGTTGATGCGCCGTACGGCCTCCCCGTAGGCGGGCCGGGCCAGTTCGTCGAAGCCGTCGAGGACCGGCAGCACCAGACCGGTGTCCAGCAGGGAGCGGGCGAGGGTGCGCGACCCGTCGAGGACGGCGCCCAGCGGCCGGTAGTCGGCGGCCAGCCGGTCCGCGAGCCAGTCGCGCAGCCCGGTGTGCCGGGGGTCCCAGCCGGCCAGCGGGAAGAGCACCGGCACCGGTCCGCCCGGGCGCCGGGCGGCGAGCCGGGCGAGGACGAACCGCATCGCCAGCACGGACTTGCCGGAGCCGGGGCCGCCCAGGACCACCAGCCGCCGGCCGGGGAGACCGGCGAACCACGCGGCCAGGTCCTCGACCCGCCGCGCCCGCGGTGCGGGGATCCGGCCGCCGCGCCCGACGTTCTCCGGATGGTCGGCCAGCCGCCGGTCCGCGGGCGCCCAGCCCACCTCGATCGGCTCCGGGTCCTGGAGCCGCCGCAGCCGGGCCTCCGCCGCCCACTGCTCCCGTACGGCCTCGGCCAGCGCGTCGGCGGCCCGGCGCCGGTCCTCGTCGGCCGACCGCGGGGCCGGGTCGGCGTCGCCGCGCAGCACGTCGGCCAGGAGCGCGGCGACCGACACCAGGGTGCCGATCGCCGAGACCAGGACGCCCTCGGTGGCGGCGTCGTCCCACCAGAACCGCAGTACGCCCGTGAGGGCGGCGAGCGCCGCCGCGCACGCCGATAACCCCAGGCGCCGCCGCACCCGGGCACTGTGCCGTCCGCCGTGCATACGCCGCTCCCGGGTCGTGCCGTGCCGGCACCGTCTGCCGTCGTGCCGTGACGACCCGTTCTAGCCGCAGGACCTTTGGCAAACCCGCTGTTCGAAACACGTGTGAGGGAGCGTGCGGGAGTGTTCGGGGGGCGGCTGGTGGCATGCGAAAGGGGCGGCTCCCAAGGGGAGGGGGAGCCGCCCCTCTCATGTCCGGCCCCGGTCAGGGGTGGGGCCGGTCGTCACTCACCTCTTGCCGAGCCCTTTCGGCTCACTTCTCGTCGAGCAGCTGCTGGACCCTGGCCCGGACGTCGTCCGTGGCCAGGCCGCGGATCGTCAGGGTGGTACGGCGGCGCAGCACGTCGTCCGTGGTCTCGGCCCACTCGTGGTCACGGGCCCAGACGACCTGCGCCCAGATCTCCGGGGCGTCCGGGTGGACGCGCTCGGCGAGCTGCGGGTCCTCGTTGGCGATCCGGGCGATGTCGAAGGCCAGCGAACCGTAGTGGGTGGCCAGGTGCTTCGCCGTGTCGGCGGCCATGCGCGGACCCGGGGCGGGGTTGTCCACCAGCAGGCGGTGGGCGACGGCACGGGGGTTGGCGACGCCGGGCAGCGGCAGCTTCTTCGGCAGCGAGGCGATCGGCTCGAAGTCGTCGCCGAGCGGGTGGCCCGGCAGCGCCTCCAGCTTCTCCATCACGGTGCGGCCGATGTGCCGGAAGGTGGTCCACTTGCCGCCCGCGACGGACAGCATGCCGCCCCTGCCCTCGGTGACCACGGTCTCCCGCTTGGCCTTGGCGGTGTTGCCGGGGCCGCCCGGCAGCACCCGCAGGCCGGCGAAGGAGTAGGTGATCAGGTCGCGCTTGAGCTGCTGGTCCCGGACGGAGAACGCGGCCTCGTCCAGGATCTGGGCTATGTCCTTCTCGGTGACGGAGACGTCCGCCGGGTCGCCCTCGTACTCCTCGTCGGTGGTGCCGAGCAGGAGCATGTCCTCCCAGGGGAGGGCGAAGGTGATCCGGTACTTGTCGATGGGGGTGGCCAGCGCTGCCTTCCACGGCGAGGTCCGCTTCAGGACCAGGTGGGCGCCCTTGGAGAGGCGGATGGACGGGGCCGCGTTCGGGTCCTCCATCCGGCGCAGGTGGTCGACCCAGGGGCCGGTCGCGTTGAGCACCAGGCGGGCGTTGACGCCGAACTCGTCGCCGGAGACCGCGTCCTTCAGGTCGGCGCCGGTCACCCGGCCCCGGGTGAAGCGCAGCCCGGTGACCTGGGCGTGGTTGAGGACGACCGCGCCCGCCTCGACGGCCGCGCGGACCGTCATCAGCGCCATGCGCGCGTCGTTCATCTGGTCGTCGCCGTAGACCGCGACGGCCTTGAGGTTCTCGGTGCGCAGCTCCGGCACGTCCCGCTGGGCCCGCGCGGGGGAGAGCAGGTGGCCGACGCCGTCACCGAACGCGGAGAGCGCGGAGTAGGCGAAGACGCCCGCCCCGAGCTTCGCGGCGCCGTGCGGACCGCCCTTGTACACGGGGAGGTAGAAGGTGAGCGGGTTCGCCAGGTGGGGGGCCACCTGGCGGGAGACCGCACGGCGCTCGAAGTGGTTCTCCGCCACCAGCTTCACCGCGCCGGTCTGCAGGTAGCGCAGACCGCCGTGGAGAAGCTTGGAGGAGGCGGAGGAGGTGGCGCCGGCGAAGTCGCCGGCGTCGACCAGTGCCACCCTGAGCCCGGACTGCGCGGCGTGCCAGGCGGTGGAGATGCCCAGGATGCCGCCGCCGATCACGAGAAGGTCGTACGACGCCTTGGAGAGCTGCTCCCTGGTCTCGGCGCGGCTCGGAAGCGAGCCGGAGGCCGGGTGCGTCCCCAGGGCAGGTACGGACTGCAGGGTGGACTGACTGGTCATGTCGGGTTCTTACTCCTCGTCAGAGCTCGATCGTGAGAGCGTGCGCGCTCTCGTCAGCTCTCGTCGTCGATCCAGCCCATGGTCCGGTCGACGGCCTTGAGCCAGTTCTTGTACTCACGGTCGCGGGTCTCCGCGTCCATGCGGGGGGTCCACTCGGCGGCCCGGCGCCAGTTGGCGCGCAGTTCGTCGGTGCTGGACCAGAAGCCGACGGCGAGGCCGGCGGCGTAGGCGGCGCCGAGGCAGGTGGTCTCGGCGACCATCGGGCGCACCACGGGGGCGTCGAGGACGTCGGCGAGCTGCTGCATCAGCAGGTTGTTGGCGGTCATGCCACCGTCGACCTTGAGGGCCACCAGCTCGTCGCCGGAGTCCTTCACCATGGCGTCCGCGATCTCGCGGGTCTGCCAGGCGGTGGCCTCCAGGACGGCGCGGGCCAGGTGCGCCTTGGTGACGTACCGGGTCAGGCCGGCGATGACACCGCGGGCGTCGGAGCGCCAGTGCGGGGCGAACAGGCCGGAGAAGGCCGGCACGAAGTAGGCGCCGCCGTTGTCCTCGACCGAGAGCGCGAGCGTCTCGATCTCGGCCGCGGTGGAGATCAGGCCCATCTGGTCGCGCATCCACTGCACCAGCGAGCCGGTGACGGCGATCGAGCCCTCCAGCGCGTACTGGGTCGGCTGCTCGCCGATCTTGTAGCCGACCGTGGTCAGCAGGCCCGCGTAGGAGTTGATGATCTTGTCACCGGTGTTCATCACCATGAAGGTGCCGGTGCCGTAGGTGGACTTGACCTCGCCCTCGGCGAAGCAGCACTGGCCGAACAGGGCCGCCTGCTGGTCGCCGAGCGCGGACGCCACCGGGATGCCGCCGAGCAGGTCCCCCAGCTTGCCGCCGGTGACCTCGCCGTAGACCTCGGCGGAGGAACGGATCTCGGGCAGGATCTGCAGCGGCACGCCGATCGACTCGGCGATCTTGTCGTCCCACTGCATGGTGTGCAGGTTCATCAGCAGGGTGCGGGAGGCGTTGGTCACGTCGGTGACGTGCTTGCCGCCGTTGGCACCGCCGGTCAGGTTCCAGATGACCCAGGTGTCCATGGTGCCGAAGAGGATGTCGCCCGCCTCGGCGCGCTCCTTGAGGCCGTCGACGTTGTCGAGCAGCCAGCGGGCCTTGGGGCCGGCGAAGTAGGAGGCCAGCGGGAGGCCGGTCTCGCGGCGGAAGCGGTCCTGGCCGACGTTGCGGCCGAGCTCCTTGCAGAGGGCGTCGGTGCGGGTGTCCTGCCAGACGATGGCGTTGTGGACGGGCTCACCGGTGTTCTTGTCCCACAGCACGGTGGTCTCGCGCTGGTTGGTGATGCCGATGGCCTTGATGTCGTCGCGGGTGATGCCGGCCTTCTGGATGGCCCCGGCGACGACTTCCTGGACGTTGGTCCAGATCTCGTTGGCGTTGTGCTCGACCCAGCCCGGCTTCGGGAAGATCTGCTCGTGCTCCTTCTGGTCGACCGAGACGATACGGCCGTCCTTGTCGAAGACGATGCAGCGGCTGGAGGTCGTGCCCTGGTCGATCGCGGCGATGAAGGGACCTGCGGTGTGGGCGTCGGTCACTGTGTGCTCCTCAAAGATCCGTGGTGTGTGGCGGTACGTCTGCTGCTTCGGCGAGGCCTGCTGCTTTACCTGCTGCTTTAAGCGAAGGCGACGTTGTAGATGCCTGCGGCTATGGCTCCGCCGATGAGCGGGCCGACCACCGGGATCCAGGCGTAGCTCCAGTCGGAACCACCCTTGTTGGGCAGGGGGAGGAGCGCGTGCACGATGCGCGGGCCGAGGTCACGGGCCGGGTTGATGGCGTAGCCCGTCGGGCCGCCGAGGGAGAGGCCGATCGAGACGACCACCAGGGCGGTGATCAGGCCGCCCAGCACGCCGAGGCCGTTGCCCTTGTCGTTGAGGCCCTGGGTGAGGACCGCGAGGATCAGCACGACGGTGCCGATGATCTCCGTGGCGAGGTTCTGCACGGCGTTCCGGATCTCCGGACCCGTGGAGAAGATGCCGAGGACCGGGCCGGCCCCCTTCTCCTGCGCCTCGACGGCCTTCGCCGCGGTGGCCTGCGCGCCCGGACCGCCGACGATCTCCTTGTCGGTGAGGTGCGCGTGGAACTGGCCGTAGTAGGCGACCCACACCAGGGCCGCGCCGATCATCGCGCCGAGCAGCTGTCCGGCGAAGTAGACCGGGACGTTGCTCCAGTCGCTGTTCTTGATGGCGAGAGCGACGGTGACGGCCGGGTTGAGGTGGGCACCGGACAGCGGTCCGGAGATGTAGACGGCCGTCATGACGGCGAAGCCCCAACCGAAGGCGATGGCGAGCCAGCCGGCGTTGCGGGCCTTGGAGGCCTTGAGGGTCACGGCGGCGCAGACGCCGCCGCCGAGCAGGATGAGTATGGCGGTACCGATGGTCTCGCCGATGAAGATGTCGGAGCTGGACACCCGCGACTCCTTTGTCCTTCGTCCAGGGAAGCCGAACCCCGAGTCCCTTCGGGGTGTTGGCGCCCTCGGGGGTGAGAGCGATGCCGGCCTATGGCGTTGTCACACTCTAGCGCGTATTGCCGGTAGGTGTTCGACAATGCCGACCGATGGACGGGAGTCTTGCCCCGGCGTTACGTGTGCGTCAAGAGTTCTGTTATCGAAAGCGCGATCGTTATTGATTGCTGTGGGTTGTCGATGAGTCGGGTTGTCCGCCGGGTGTCCTGCGGTAGCTCCGCTGATCTGCACTTTTACCCTGTTTTGTCCATCTCAGGGTACGACTGAGGCCGGTCCGCCGACATGCGGACCGGCCTCGGCCGTCGATCAGTGGCGCGCCGTCAGAACCTGCCCGCGCCCAGGTCCCGCGACACCGCACGGGCGCAGTCCCGCACCGCCGCTATCAGGTCGGGCCGCAACTCCCCGTCCTTGCAGAGCCGCTCCACCGCACCCGTGATGCCCACCGCGCCGACCGGCATCCGGCGGCGGTCGTGGATCGGGGCCGCGACCGAGGCCACGCCCTCCCAGGTCTCCTCCACATCCGCCGCGTACCCGCGCGCACGCGTGATGTCGAGGATGTGCTCGAAAGCGTCCAGGTCGCAGGTGGTGCGGTCGGTGAAGGGTTTGCGGTCGGCCTCCAGGGCCTCGCTGTGCGCCACCGGGTCGTAGGCCGACAGCACCTTGCCGAGGGCCGTGGAGTGCAGCGGCTGCATGGCGCCGATCTCCAGCACCTGCCGGCTGTCGTCGGGCCGGAAGACGTGGTGCACGATCAGCACGCCCTGCTGGTGGAGCACGCCCAGGTAGACGCTCTCCCCGCTGGAGCGGGCCAGGTCGTCCGTCCACACCAGCGCCCGCGCCCGCAGCTCGTGGATGTCCAGGTAGGTGGTGCCGAGCCGGAGCAGCTCGGCGCCCAGCTGGTAGCGCCCCGAGATCTCGTCCTGCTCGACGAATCCCTCCTGCTGGAGGGTGCGCAGTATGCCGTGGGCGGTGCCCTTGGCGAGACCCAGTGACGAGGCGATGTCCGACAGGCCGAGCCGTCGCTCGCCGCCCGCGAGCAGCCGCAGCATCGCGGCCGCCCGTTCGAGCGACTGGATGTTCCGTGCCATCGCCGTTCTGCCTCCGTCCCCTGTGACCTTCACCGTCACGCCGCCGTAACCGTCGTTCGGCAATGCCGAACACTACCGGTCCATGCCGACTCCCCGCTAATGGTCGGTCGACATCCGTTACTTCACGCGTGGCCCGCGCTTGGGCAGCCGGCCACACTCGTCCGCCCCGCACCATGACCGGTGAGCGGCCGAAACGCCATGGCCGGCGTCATACTGCCCGCCCGCCGGGTCACTCGTCCGCCACATGGACGCCCTGCCCATCCAAGCCCACTCCCGGTTACGCTGGCGCCGTGCGTCCATGCCCGGGCCCGCTCGGGGAAACCGCATAGCCGACAGCCGTCGCATCCAAGGGAGCCCTTCATGGCCTCGTTGCCGCCGTCCCCTTCCGTCGACAGCCGGACCCGTGTGTCCGCGCTCCGGGAGGCGCTCGCCACACGTGTGGTGGTCGCCGACGGAGCCATGGGCACCATGCTCCAGGCGCAGGACCCCACTCTGGAGGACTTCGAGAATCTCGAAGGCTGCAACGAGATCCTCAACGTCACCCGCCCCGACATCGTCCGCTCCGTCCACGAGGCGTACTTCGACGCCGGTGTGGACTGTGTCGAGACCAACACCTTCGGGGCCAACTACGCGGCGATGGCCGAGTACGACATCCCCGAGCGGGTCTTCGAACTGTCCGAGGCGGGTGCCCGCATCGCCCGGGAGACCGCCGACGGCTATCTCGCCCGCGACGGCCGCCAGCGCTGGGTCCTGGGCTCCATCGGCCCCGGCACCAAGCTGCCCACCCTCGGCCACGTCGGGTACACCACGATCCGCGACGCCTTCCAGCAGAACGCCGAGGGCCTGATCGCGGGCGGCGCGGACGCGCTGATCGTGGAGACCACCCAGGACCTGCTCCAGACCAAGGCGGCCGTGATCGGCGCCCACCGTGCCCGGGAGATCGCCGGTCTGGACGTCCCGGTCATCGTCTCCGTCACCGTGGAGACCACCGGCACCATGCTGCTGGGCTCGGAGATCGGCGCCGCGCTCACCGCGCTGGAGCCGCTCGGCATCGACATGATCGGCATGAACTGCGCCACGGGCCCCGCCGAGATGAGCGAGCATCTGCGCTACCTCTCCCGGCACTCCCGCATCGCGCTGTCCTGCATGCCGAACGCGGGCCTGCCCGTCCTGGGCAAGAACGGTGCCAGCTACCCGCTCGGTCCCGCGGAGCTGGCCGACGCCCACGAGACCTTCGTCCGCGACTACGGTCTCTCTCTCATCGGCGGCTGCTGCGGCACCACCCCCGAGCACCTGCGCCAGGTCGTCGAGCGGGTCCACGGCGTGACCCCGCCCGAGCGCAGCCCGCGTCCCGAGCCCGGCGCCGCCTCCCTCTACCAGACCGTCCCGTTCCGCCAGGACACCTCCTACCTGGCCATCGGCGAGCGCACCAACGCCAACGGGTCCAAGAAGTTCCGCGAGGCCATGCTGGCGGCCCGCTGGGACGACTGCGTGGAGATGGCCCGCGAGCAGATCCGCGAGGGCGCCCACATGCTGGACCTGTGCGTGGACTACGTGGGCCGGGACGGCGTCGCCGACATGGAGGAGCTGGCCGGCCGCTTCGCCACCGCCTCCACCCTGCCGATCGTCCTCGACTCCACCGAGGTCCCCGTCATCCGGGCCGGCCTGGAGAAGCTCGGCGGCCGGGCGGTCATCAACTCCGTCAACTACGAGGACGGCGACGGCCCGGAGTCCCGCTTCGCGAAGGTCACCACGCTCGCCCGCGAGCACGGCGCCGCGCTGATCGCGCTGACCATCGACGAGGAGGGCCAGGCCCGCACCCCCGAGAAGAAGGTCGAGATCGCCGAACGGCTGATCGACGACCTGACCGGGAACTGGGGCATCCACGAGTCGGACATCCTCATCGACACCCTGACCTTCACCATCTGCACCGGTCAGGAGGAGTCCCGCGGGGACGGTGTCGCCACCATCGAGGCGATCCGCGAGCTCAAGCGCCGTCACCCGGACGTCCAGACCACCCTCGGTCTGTCCAACATCTCCTTCGGCCTCAACCCGGCCGCCCGCATCCTGCTGAACTCCGTCTTCCTCGACGAGTGCGTCAAGGCGGGCCTGGACTCGGCGATCGTGCACGCGAGCAAGATCCTGCCGATCGCCCGTTTCAGCGAGGAAGAGGTGCAGACCGCCCTCGACCTGATCCACGACCGCCGCGCCGAGGGCTACGACCCGCTCCAGAAGCTCATGCAGCTCTTCGAGGGTGCCACCGCCAAGTCGCTGAAGGCCGGCCGGGCCGAGGAACTGGCCGCCCTGCCGCTGGAGGAGCGCCTCAAGCGCCGGATCATCGACGGCGAGCGCAACGGCCTGGAGGCCGACCTCGACCTCGCGCTGGCCGAGCGCCCCGCCCTCGACATCGTCAACGAGACCCTGCTGGACGGCATGAAGGTCGTGGGCGAGCTGTTCGGCTCCGGCCAGATGCAGCTGCCGTTCGTCCTGCAGTCCGCCGAGGTCATGAAGGCGGCCGTCGCCCACCTCGAACCGCACATGGAGAAGTCGGACGCGGAGGGCAAGGGCACCATCGTCCTTGCCACCGTGCGCGGCGACGTCCATGACATCGGCAAGAACCTCGTCGACATCATCCTGTCGAACAACGGCTACAACGTCGTCAACCTCGGCATCAAGCAGCCCGTCTCCGCGATCCTGGAGGCCGCCGACGAGCACCGGGCCGACGTCATCGGCATGTCCGGCCTGCTGGTCAAGTCCACGGTGATCATGAAGGAGAACCTGGAGGAGCTCAACCAGCGCGGCCTCGCGGCCACCTACCCGGTCATCCTCGGCGGCGCCGCCCTCACCCGCGCCTACGTCGAGCAGGACCTGCACGATCTTTACGAGGGCGAGGTCCGCTACGCCCGCGACGCCTTCGAGGGCCTGCGCCTGATGGACGCGCTCATCGGCGTCAAGCGCGGTCTGCCCGGCGCCGGCCTCCCGGAGCTGAAGCAGCGCCGGGTCCGCCAGACCGCCGCCGTCGAGGTCGAGGAGCGGCCCGAGGAGGGCCATGTCCGCTCCGACGTCGCCGTCGACAACCCGGTGCCCGCCCCGCCGTTCTGGGACACCCGCGTCATCAAGGGCATCCAGCTCAAGGAGTACGCGAGCTGGCTCGACGAGGGCGCCCTCTTCAAGGGCCAGTGGGGCCTCAAGCAGGCCCGCACCGGCGAGGGACCGTCGTACGAGGAACTCGTCGAGACCGAGGGCCGCCCCCGGCTGCGCGGCCTCCTCGACCAGCTCCAGACCGAGAACCTGCTCGAAGCGGCCGTGGTCTACGGCTACTTCCCGTGCGTCTCCAAGGACGACGACCTGATCATCCTGGACGAACAGGGCAACGAGCGCACCCGGTTCACCTTCCCCCGCCAGCGCCGCGGCCGCCGGCTGTGTCTCGCCGACTTCTTCCGCCCGGAGGAGTCGGGGGAGACGGACGTGGTCGGCCTCCAGGTCGTCACCGTCGGCTCCCGCATCGGCGAGCAGACCGCCAGGCTCTTCGAGTCCAACTCCTACCGCGACTACCTCGAACTGCACGGCCTGTCCGTCCAGCTGGCCGAGGCCCTCGCCGAGTACTGGCACGCGCGCGTGCGCTCCGAACTCGGCTTCGCCGGCGAGGACCCCGGCGACATCGAGGACATGTTCGCCCTGAAGTACCGGGGTGCCCGCTTCTCGCTCGGCTACGGCGCCTGCCCGAACCTGGAGGACCGCGCCAAGATCGCCGAACTGCTCCGGCCCGAGCGTATCGGCGTCCACCTGTCCGAGGAGTTCCAGCTGCACCCCGAGCAGTCCACGGACGCGATCGTGATCCACCACCCGGAGGCGAAGTACTTCAACGCGCGCTGAGCGGTACCCCGGCACCGAGACGTGTCCCACAGAGCACACTGATCGGATAAGTCGTACACTGGTCGGTCCACAGCAGGCCGGTTCCCCGTGCGGGAACCGGCCTGGTCGTCCCTCAAGGAGGTGCGCCCGGATGACCAGTACGGTCCCCGCGCTCGGAACCCGTACGGCGGAAGGCTCCGCTCTCCAAGCGGTGCTCCTCGACATGGACGGCACCCTGGTGGACACCGAGGGCTTCTGGTGGGACGTCGAGGTCGAGATCTTCGCCCGCCTCGGCCACACCCTCGACGAGTCCTGGCGCCATGTCGTGGTCGGCGGCCCCATGACCCGCAGCGCCGGGTTCCTCATCGAGGCCACCGGCGCCGCCATCACGCTCGCCGAGCTCAGCGTGCTGCTCAACGACGGCTTCGAGGAACGCATCGGCACCGCCCTGCCGCTGATGCCGGGCGCACAGCGGCTGCTGGCCGAGCTGTACGAGCAGCAGATCCCCACCGCCCTGGTCTCCGCCTCGCACCGGCGCATCATCGACCGGGTCCTGACCTCGCTCGGCCCCCGGCACTTCGCCCTGTCCGTCGCCGGCGACGAGGTCTCGCGCACCAAGCCGTACCCGGACCCGTATCTGCTCGCCGCCGCCGGGCTGGGGGTGGATCCGGCCAGGTGCGCGGTCGTCGAGGACACCGCGACCGGCGTGGCCGCCGCCGAGGCGGCCGGCTGCCAGGTGGTCGCCGTCCCGTCGGTCGCGCCGATCGCCCCGGCCGAGCGGCGCACCGTGGTGACCTCCCTGGAAGAGGTCGACCTGGCTTTTCTGCGCGGCCTGATGGCGGTCTGATGACGGAAATGCGCCAGCCGTTCACCCAGCGTGCAAAGTTCATTGGTCGAAATCCCGGCACTGGTCATTCAACGGAATTCGCAACTGTTCAACCGGCTGAATTCCGATACCCCATCACAGAAATGCGCGTGTGACGTTCCCCACGCGTCACGCAGCTCGACAACGTTGCCCGATTGTGCAGCCCACCCCCGTTAGGGGGGAAACGGGGTGACCTTGTGTCCCGATTGGGGAGACGCTGCACTAATCCTGCCGCTGAAGGGTTTTCGGTCTGTCCGCAACCGGTTCCCCTGCGTGATGGGACCTCAACTCACGCCGCTGCCAACCCTCCTGCGGGCGCGGACTAATCTCGTCGCGAGAACATCGCCGTAACCCCCGTGATCCGCTTCGACACCCCATGTATGCGGGATACACGGACACGAACAGCTCTGGAGAACTTCGAGCATGAACCGCAAGACTTTGGTGCTGCCGGCCGTGGTCGGCCTGCTCACTCCCGTGCTCGCCGCGTGCGGTGGATCCGGCAGCGGGAGCAGCAGTAGCGACGCGATCGTCGTGGGCACCACTGACCAGTTCACCGCCACGAAGGACGCTCCGGCGCCGGTCGACCCCGCGTACTCCTACGACGTCGGCGGCTGGAACATCCTGCGCCAGACGGTGCAGACCCTCATGTCCCAGCCCAAGGGCGAGGGCGACCCGGTCCCCGACGCGGCCGAGAGCTGCTCCTTCACCGACAGCGGCAGTGAGCGCTACGCCTGCAAGCTGCGTGAGGGCCTGAAGTTCTCCGACGGCAACGCGGTCACCGCCGACGACGTCAAGTGGTCCATCCAGCGCGCCCTGCGGATCAAGTCCGACACCGGCGTCTACGCCCTCCTCTCGAACATCGACACCATCGAGACCCAGGGCGACCGCGAGGTCATCTTCCACCTGAAGACGGCCGACGCCACCTTCCCGTACAAGCTGTCCACTCCGGTCGCGGGCATCGTGAACCCGAAGGACTACGAGAAGGGCAAGCTCCGCGACGGCTTCGACATCGACGGCTCCGGCCCCTACACCTTCAAGGCCGACGTCAAGAACGACGCGATCGTCTCCGCCACCTTCACCAAGAACCCGAACTACAAGGGCAGCGTGAAGGTGAACAACGAGCAGGTCGTCATGCGCTCGTACAAGGACGCCACCGCCATGGGCGAGGCGATCGACAAGGGCGACATCGACGTCATGACCCGCACCATGTCGCCGTCCCAGATCAAGAAGCTCGACGCCGGCGACGACTCCAACGTCGACCTCGTCGAGATGTCCGGCCTGGAGATCCGCTACCTCGGCTTCAACACCGACGCGCCGACCGTCAAGTCCAAGGCCGTCCGCCAGGCCATGGCCCAGGTCATCAACCGCGACGAACTCGTCGCCAAGGTGTACGGCTCCCAGGCCGACCCGCTGTACTCGCTGGTCCCGGCCTCCATCACCGGCCACTCCAACTCGTTCTTCAACAAGTACGGCGACCCCAGCGTCTCCAAGGCCAGGAACCTGCTCGCCGCGGCGAACATCACCACCCCGGTGAAGCTCACCATGCACTACACGACCGACCACTACGGTCCGGCCACCAAGCAGGAGTTCGAGGTCCTCAAGCAGCAGCTCAACGGCAGCGGCCTGTTCGACGTCAGCATCGAGGGCACCCCCTGGTCGGCCTACCAGACCAACGAGCGCAAGGGCGACTACGACGTCTACGGCATGGGCTGGTTCCCCGACTTCCCGGACGCGGACAACTTCCTCGCGCCGTTCCTCGACAAGGACAACTTCCTGAAGTCGCCCTACGTCAACAACCGGATCATCAACACGCTGATCCCGGAGTCCCGCCGCGAGGCCGACCGCGCGAGCGCCACCAGCAGCCTGACCGAGATCCAGAACGACGTCGCCGACGACGTCCCGGTGCTCCCGCTGTGGCAGGGCAAGCAGTTCGTCGCCGCCCGCGACGACATCACGGGCGTCGCCTACGCCCTCAACTCCTCCGCCAGCCTCCAGCTGTGGGAGCTCGGCCGCGGCTCCAGCAGCTGACGTCCGGTCATACGACAGGAAGGGCGCCCTCTCCGCGGAGAGGGCGCCCTTCCTGTCGTACCCGCGGCCTACTGCGCGCCGGGGCGCACCAGGCCGCTCTCGTACGCGTACACCGCCGCCTGCACCCGGTCCCGCAGCCCCAGCTTGGTCAGCACATGCCCCACATGGGTCTTCACGGTCGTCTCGCTGACGAACAGGTCGGCGGCGATCTCCGCGTTCGACAGCCCGCGCGCGACCAGCTTCAGCACCTCCACCTCACGGTCGGTGAGGGTGTGCAGGGTGTCCGGCACCGGCTCCTCGCCGGACGGCAGATGCGTCGCGTACTTGTCCAGCAGGCGGCGCGTGATGCTCGGCGCCAGCATCGCCTCGCCGTTCGCCACCACCCGGATCGCCTGCACCAGCTCGTTGGCCGGGGCGTCCTTCAGCAGGAAGCCGCTGGCGCCCGCGCGCAGCGCCTCCACCACGTACTCGTCGAGATCGAACGTGGTCAGCACCAGCACCTTCGCCGGGCCGTCCCGGCCGGGACCGGTGATCTGCCGGGTCGCCTCCACGCCGTCCATCCGCGGCATCCGGATGTCCATCAGCACGACATCGGGCTGGAGGGCGCGTACCTGGTCGAGGGCCTGAAGGCCGTCTCCGGCCTCGCCCACGACCGCGATGTCCTGCTCGGCCTCCAGAATCATCCGGAACCCGGTACGCAGCAGCGGCTGGTCGTCGACCAGTAGGACGCGGATGGCCACGGTGAGTCTCCTTCTGCTAGTCCGCGCCCATTCTGCCCTGCGCCACGTCCCCGGACCCGGCCGACCTCACCGGCAGCGGGTACGGCGGGGGAGTGCCGCCGAACTCCGGGCAGTGCGCCTGGTGGTCGCACCAGCCGCACAGCTTCGTCGGACGCGGCCGCCACTCGCCCGACTCCGTCGCCTGCCGGATCGCCTCCCACAACGCGAGCAACTTGCGCTCGACCCGCTGCAGATCGGCGGGGACCGGGTCGTACGTCAGCACGTCACCGCTGCCGAGATAGACCAGCTGCAGCCGCCTCGGCACCACGTTCTTCAGCCGCCACACCACCAGGGCGTAGAACTTCATCTGGAACAGCGCGCCCTCGGCGTACTCCGGCCTCGGCGCCTTGCCCGTCTTGTAGTCGACGATCCGCACCTCGCCCGTCGGCGCCACGTCGACCCGGTCGATGATCCCGCGCAGCCGCAGCCCCGACTCCAGCTCGGTCTCCACGAACAGCTCCCGCTCCACGGGTTCGAGACGGACCGGATCCTCCAGCGTGAACCAGCGCTCGACGAGCTGCTCCGCCTCACCCAGCCAGCGGGCCAGCCGCTCGCCCTCCGGATCCTCGGCGAACAGCTCCCCGAGCTCGGGCCTGGACTCCCGCAGCCGGTCCCACTGCCCCGGGATCAGCGACTTGGCCCGCGGCGCCGTCCGCTCCGCCGCGGGCGCGTCGAAGAGCCGCTCAAGGACCGCGTGCACCAGAGTCCCGCGCGTCGCCGCCTCGCTCGGCTTCTCCGGCAGCCGGTCGATCACCCGGAACCGGTACAGCAGCGGACACTGCATGAAGTCACTGGCCCGCGAGGGCGACAGCGAGGCCGGCGGCCCGGCCGCCTTCCCGGCCACCGCTGTGACCGGCCCTTCTCCCTGCGGGACGACCGCGCCCCGGGCCTGCGCGGCGTCCTCGATGCTGCTGTCCATGACCACAGACCATACGGCCCGCCACTGACAGTCACCCAACCCGCAGGGCGGCCCGGCCAACACAGGGGGTGCCGGGGCGAAACACGCCACGACGGCCGCATACCATCGACCGGAGAAGACGTATCTAACGAGGGGACACCGTGGACGTGAGCGGCGGCAGCGGGCAGCCCCGGTCGGACAACGCCGAACCGACCGAGCACCGCGCAGGTCCTACGGCCCCGCCCACCGACGGAGGCCCGGACCCGGCCGACCCACGCGCCACCACCCCCGCCGACCGGGCCGAACCGACCCGGGAAACACCCGGCGACGAGCCTGCTCCGCAAGCCCCGGAAGCCTCGCAAGCCCCGGAATCGTCTGAGACGACGGCAACGCCGGAATCACCGGAGACGAAGGCAACGCCGGATACGCCGGAGACCACGGAATCGCCTCGGACTGCGGAGGCGCCGGAGACTGCGGAGGCGTCGGAGCCGACGTCCGTACCGGGCACCGCCGCGGCCCGGGACCCCCGTGAGGCCCCCGACGCCCCCGAGGCCCCCGACGCCCCCGAGGCCCCCGGCGCCCCCGAGGCCCGCAGGGACGCGCCCGCCGGTGCACCCGGTGACGGCGACGGGCCGGCCCGGGCGCAGTCCGGTATGGCCAAGGGGCAGCCGCCGCAGCGGCCCAAGGAACCCGGCGGCGGGCTGCTCATGGGGCGGCCCTTCGGCGTCCCGGTGTACGTCGCCCCCAGCTGGTTCGTCGTCGCGGCGCTGATCACCTGGGTCTTCGGCGGCCAGCTCGACCGCGTGCTGCCCGAACTCGGCGCCGCCCGCTACCTCGTCTCCCTCTTCTTCGCCATCGCCTTCTACGCCTCCGTCCTGGTCCACGAACTCGCCCACACGGTCGCCGCGCTCCGCTTCAAGCTCCCCGTCCGCCGCATCCAGCTCCAGTTCTTCGGCGGCGTCTCCGAGATCGAGAAGGAGGCCGAGACCCCCGGCCGGGAGTTCGTGCTGGCCTTCGTCGGCCCGCTGCTCTCCCTCGTCCTGTCCGGCCTCTTCTACCTCGCCATGCAGCCCGTCGAACCCGGCACGGTCGCCGGCGTCCTGCTGGCCGGCCTGATGGTCTCCAACCTCATCGTCGCCGCGTTCAACCTCCTGCCCGGCCTGCCCCTCGACGGCGGCCGGATGCTGCGCGCCGTCGTCTGGAAGATCACCGGCAGGCCCATGAGCGGCACCGTCGCCGCCGCCTGGGTCGGCCGCGCCCTCGCCGTCTCCGTCCTCATCGGCCTCCCGCTGCTCAACCACTGGGGCGCCTTCGGCGGCGGCACCGAGAACAGCAACGGCATGGACGCCGTCACCGACGCCCTGCTCGCCGCCATCCTCGCCGCGATCATCTGGACCGGCGCCGGGAACAGCCTGCGCATGGCCCGGCTCCGCGAACACCTCCCGGAGCTGCGCGCCCGCACCCTGACCCGCCGCGCCGTCCCGGTCGAGACCGACACCCCGCTCTCCGAGGCCCTGCGCCGTGCCAACGCCGCCGGCGCCCGCGCCCTGGTCGTCGTCGACGCCGACGGCAACCCCCTCTCCCTCGTCCGCGAGGCCGCGATCGTCGGCGTACCCGAACACCGCCGCCCCTGGGTCGCCGTCAGCGGCCTCGCCCAGGACCTCACCGACGGCATGCGCGTCTCCGCGGAACTCGCGGGCGAGGACCTCCTCGACGTCCTGCGCGCCACCCCCGCCACCGAGTACCTGGTGGTCGAGGAGACCGGCGAGATCTACGGCGTCCTGTCGGCGGCGGACGTCGAACGGGCCTTCGTCAGGGCCATGGCCCGGCCCAGCTGAGAACCGCTCCCCGAGGCGCGGCTCAGCCGCTCCCGGCCACGGCCGGCGCCCGCCGCTGCCGCCGCCGGACGGCGATCAGCACCGCCGACATGACCGCCGTGAGCGCCACGGCGACCGGGGCCACGGCCTGCCACGGGACATGGAGCAGGAGCGCACCGTAGGCCCAGCCGAGTCCGGCGACCAGCACGATGCCCAGCAGCCAGCGCCCCAGCGGGCGCCAGGTCCAGGGCTCCGGGTCGTCCGGCCGGACCAGCCGCACCAGGCCGAACCACGCCGCCAGCGCCGCCAGGAGGCCCGCCGTCACGCCGAGCCCGGCGAACATCTGCGGCTCGTCGCGCGGCTCGTCGGCGGTGGCCTGCTCGTCGTCGTACCGGACGAGCCGCATCACCGCGCCGCGCCAGACCACGGCGTCGACGCGGTCCCCGGTCCTGAGCTGCCGCAGCACCGGTCCCGGATCGCCGAACGCGACCACGCCGTTCCAGTACGGAGTGCCGGACAGGGTCGCCTCGAAGCGCATGTGCCGCCGCGGGACGAAGCCCCCCTGCCCGTCGACCACCGTGTCCCGCACCGTGAAGGTGACGGTGCGCAGGCAGTCCTCCGCGGGCCCGGCCGGCACGGAGCCCGGACAGACCTCGGCCGCCCGGTACTCCCGGTACTCCCGCACGGTGGTCGGCAGCATCACGGTGAACAGGTAGAAGCAGGCGAACGCAGCGACCACGGCCCCGATCAGCAGTGCGCTGCCCGAGACACGTGACCGGCCTCTGTCCGATCCGTCTCCGGACCCGTCCGCCATGATCCGCCCCTCCCCGTCCGCCGGCCCGTCCGGAGGACCGTCCCGTCGGCCCGTCAGGCGTCACCCGGCATGGACGCCGCGACTCCACGAGGCGGTTCCAGGCCCCCTTCGCCGTGGTCGGTGCCCTTCGCAAACCCCGGTAGGCTGTTCACATGTCCGAACCGACCGGTGCCGCCCGCAGGCGCGGGCCCTTCAAGGTCGGGGACCAGGTACAGCTGACCGACCCCAAGGGCCGCCACTACACGTTCACGCTCGAAGCCGGGAAGAACTTCCACACCCACAAGGGCTCCTTCCCGCACGACGAACTGATCGGCGCTCCCGAGGGCAGCGTTGTCCGCACCACCGGCAACGTCGCCTACCTCGCGCTGCGCCCCCTGCTCCCCGACTACGTCCTGTCCATGCCCCGCGGGGCAGCAGTCGTCTACCCCAAGGACGCGGGGCAGATCCTGTCCTTCGCCGACATCTTCCCCGGCGCCCGCGTCGTCGAGGCCGGCGTCGGCTCCGGCTCGCTCAGCAGCTTCCTGCTGCGCGCCATCGGCGACCAGGGCATGCTGCACAGCTACGAGCGCCGCGCGGACTTCGCCGAGATCGCCCAGCAGAACGTCGAGCGCTACTTCGGCGGTCCGCACCCGGCCTGGCAGCTCACCGTGGGCGACCTCCAGGACAACCTCTCGGACACCGACGTCGACCGTGTCATCCTCGACATGCTCGCCCCCTGGGAGTGCCTGGAGGCCGTCTCCAAGGCCCTCGTCCCCGGCGGCATCCTGTGCTGCTACGTCGCCACCACCACCCAGCTCGCCCGGACCGTCGAGTCCATCCGCGAGATCGGCTGCTTCAACGAGCCGACCTCCTGGGAGACGATGATCCGCAACTGGCACGTGGAAGGCCTCGCCGTCCGCCCGGACCACCGGATGATCGGCCACACCGGCTTCCTGCTCACCGCCCGCCGCCTCGCCGACGGCGTCGAGCCGCCCATGCGCCGCCGCCGCCCCGCCAAGGGCGCCTACGGCGAGGACTACGACGGCCCCAACGCCGACGGCGGCGCCGGCCGCTGAGCCCGTCCCCGCTGCCGCGTCAACGTATGAGCGCCGCGGCCGAGTTCCCCGGACCCCACCGGAACTCGGCCGCGGCGCTCACTCGTTGACGGCACCGCAGGGCCGCGGAACCCCGCCATCCGCGAAAGCCCACCCCGCCGTTCCCTCCCCGCTGTGACGTGTGGCACGATGCAGGCCACCCCCACCGGCACAGGCCTCACAGGAGACACTCCTAGTGCAGCAATCCGTGGTCCCGGAGCTCGCTCACACCGACACCCGCCCCATGCACTGGCTGGCCACCGCCGCTGCCGTGGCCGGGGTCGTCGCTCTGTCGTCCCTCTTCCAGCCGGGCTCGGCCAAAGCCGCGCAGCCCGCCGCCGGGACCGAGACGAAGCCCGCCCTCGCGGCCGCCGCGCCGCCCAGCACCACCGGCGTGGACTTCCCTCTCGACTGCGGCCCCGTGAAGGAGCTGGTCGTCAAGAAGGCCACCGGTGACCTCGACGGCGACGGCAGGCCGGAGACCGTGGCGGTGGTCCACTGCGACTCGGCCATGGGCACCCCGCCCGACGGCGTCTACGTCCTCACCCAGGCCGCCGGCGCCACCAGCCCCCGCGTCGTCGCCACCCTGGTCGACCCCAAGGACCGGTTCACCGTGACCGACTTCGCCGTCTCCGGCAAAGCGGTCACCGCGACCCTGCTCGGCTATTCCTCGGACAATGTGCCCAGTTGCTGCCCGGACCTGAAGTCCAGCGCCAAGTGGCAGTGGAACGGCCACGCGTTCGTCCGCTCCACCCCGGCGGCCGCCCACAGCGTCTGACGGCCGTGCGGGTCCGGGGGGCCAGACGCCACGCGGGGTGGCCGGAAAGTCACTCCGTGTCCGGCCCGTACACCTCGACACGGTCCGCGACCCGGCGCACGTGGATGCACTCGCCCGGACACTCCCGCGCCGAGTCCACCACATCGGTGAGCAGCGGCAGCGGCACCGGTACCGTCGCGCCCTTCGCCTGCAGCAGCTCGTCGTCCGAGCCCTTCACATAGGCCAGGCCGTCGATGTCCAGCTCGAACACCTCCGGGGCGTACTGGGCGCAGATCCCGTCCCCCGTACACAGATCCTGGTCGATCCAGACCTCAAGTGCCTCACCGCCGGCCAGGGCCTCCTGCTGCACGGTCATCTCTCCTGCCGTCGAAAGCGCCGGACGGCAGGACCCGGGGGTCACCCGGTCCCGCCCCGGCGGGTGTTGAACGCCTTCGACCCTACCTCCGGCCCGCAACGGCCCGCGCACCCTCCTCGTGCGCCCTCCGGTGCGCCCTCTGCCCGCGCGCGGCGCCTCGCGCCGCGCGGGACGGCGGCGCCCGGCCACCGGATCGATCGACTTGAGCCAACCCGCGACCCGCCCCGTTCATCACACGCCACATCCGACCGGTCGCTCTGTGTAAGAAATGCGCCACCGGGGCACAACCCCTGAACCGGCACTGGAGCGGACAACTCCGGTCAGTCACGACGGGTTTTGACCACTCCGGGCCTGGAACACGCCGCTTCTGAATCGCGTTGAGTGGGTATCCACCCGGCACGAGGGAGAACGCAATGGGTGACCGACGACACACCTTGACAGTCTTTGTGATCTAGGGGTTTCAATCGACACCCACCCAGGTAGGGTCTGGAAGCGTCCAGCTCCCCTTGGAGGAGGTGAGGACCGTGGCAGCCCACGACGACGACATGAACCGCGGCATCCGCCCGGGACGAGGGTCCGACGACCCGTCCGAGCAGATCGCCTATCTTGAGCAGGAGATCGCCGTCCTGCGACGCAAGCTCGCCGACTCTCCGCGACACACGAGGATTCTCGAAGAGCGGATCGTCGAGCTGCAGACGAACCTGGCCGGCGTGTCCGCCCAGAACGAGCGACTCGCGAACACCCTGCGCGAGGCCCGCGACCAGATCGTGGCCCTCAAGGAGGAGGTCGACCGGCTCGCGCAGCCGCCGGCCGGCTTCGGTGTCTTCCTCACGGCGAACGAGGACGGCACCGCCGACATCTTCACCGGCGGCCGCAAACTGCGGGTGAACGTCAGCCCAAGCGTTGACCTGGACGACCTCAGGCGCGGCCAGGAAGTCATGCTCAACGAGGCGCTCAACGTGGTCGAGGCCATGGAGTACGAGCGCGTCGGCGACATCGTCACCCTCAAGGAGATCCTTGAGGACGGCGAGCGGGCCCTCGTGCTGGGGCACACCGACGAGGAGCGGGTGGTACGGCTCGCCGAGCCGCTGCTGGACGTGAACATCCGGCCCGGTGACGCCCTGCTGCTCGAACCCCGTTCCGGCTACGTCTACGAGATCGTTCCGAAGAGCGAGGTCGAGGAGCTCGTCCTCGAAGAGGTCCCCGACATCGGCTACGAGCAGATCGGTGGTCTCGGCGGCCAGATCGAGGCCATCCGGGACGCGGTCGAGCTGCCGTACCTCTACCCGGACCTGTTCAAGGAGCACGAACTGCGGCCGCCCAAGGGCGTCCTGCTCTACGGACCCCCCGGATGCGGCAAGACGCTCATCGCCAAGGCCGTCGCCAACTCGCTGGCCAAGAAGGTCGCCGAGGTGACCGGCCAGGCCGCCGGCAAGAGCTTCTTCCTCAACATCAAGGGCCCCGAGCTCCTGAACAAGTACGTCGGCGAGACCGAGCGGCAGATCCGCCTGGTCTTCCAGCGTGCGAGGGAGAAGGCCAGCGAGGGCACCCCCGTCATCGTCTTCTTCGACGAGATGGAGTCCCTGTTCCGGACCCGCGGCTCCGGTGTCAGCTCGGACGTGGAGAACACCATCGTCCCGCAGCTGCTCGCCGAGATCGACGGTGTCGAAGGCCTCCAGAACGTGGTCGTCATCGGCGCCTCCAACCGCGAGGACATGATCGACCCCGCGATCCTGCGCCCCGGCCGTCTCGACGTGAAGATCAAGATCGAGCGTCCCGACGCCGAGGCGGCCAAGGACATCTTCGGCAAGTACCTCACCGAACGCCTCCCGCTGCACGCCGACGACCTCGGCGAGCACGGCGGCAGCAGGTCGGTCACGGTCGAGAGCATGATCCAGACGGCCGTGGAACACATGTACGCCGAATCCGAGGAAAACCGCTTCCTGGAAGTCACCTACGCCAACGGCGACAAGGAAGTCCTCTACTTCAAGGACTTCAACTCCGGCGCGATGATCGAAAACATCGTCGGCCGTGCAAAGAAAATGGCGATCAAGGACTTCCTCGACCACAACTCGAAGGGTCTGCGCGTCTCCCACCTCCTCCAGGCCTGCGTGGACGAGTTCAAGGAGAACGAGGACCTGCCCAACACCACCAACCCCGACGACTGGGCCCGGATCTCCGGAAAGAAGGGCGAACGGATCGTGTACATCCGTACCCTCATCACCGGAAAGCAGGGCGCGGACACCGGACGCTCCATCGACACGGTGGCGAACACCGGACAGTACCTGTAAAACACAGGGCGGCTGCGGGTGCCCTCACCGGGTACCCGCAGCCGACTGTTTTTCCGGCCAAAACCGGAACCGAGGCGAGCAAGGCAATGACGCAAATGATCTCCCCACCAGCGCAGAGGCGTTCTAGGCTCTTTCCTGCCGCCGAGTCGCGCAGTGCGGGGACGGGCACCGCACACGCACCGGAGCGCCAGCGGTACGCGAGCGGAGCCCACGACCGAGGGCTCCGCCGGGCAAGGAGGGCCGCATGACCGTACGGCGAGTAATGGGCATCGAGACGGAGTACGGGATCTCCGTCCCCGGCCACCCCAACGCCAATGCCATGCTCACCTCGTCCCAGATCGTCAACGCCTACGCGGCGGCGATGCACCGGGCCCGCCGGGCCCGCTGGGACTTCGAGGAGGAGAACCCGCTGCGGGACGCCCGGGGCTTCGACCTCGCACGCGAGGCCGCCGACGCAAGCCAGCTCACCGACGAGGACATCGGCCTGGCCAACGTGATCCTCACGAACGGCGCACGCCTCTACGTCGACCACGCGCACCCCGAATACAGCGCTCCCGAGGTCACCAACCCCCGCGACGCCGTCCTCTGGGACAAGGCCGGCGAACGCATCATGGCCGAGGCCGCCGAACGGGCCGCCCAGCTCCCCGGCGCCCAGCCCATCCACCTCTACAAGAACAACACCGACAACAAGGGCGCCTCCTACGGCACGCACGAGAACTACCTGATGAAGCGGGAAACCCCCTTCTCGGACATCGTGCGCCACCTCACGCCCTTCTTCGTCTCCCGCCAGGTCGTCACGGGCGCCGGCCGCGTCGGCATCGGCCAGGACGGCCACGAGCACGGCTTCCAGCTCAGCCAGCGCGCGGACTACTTCGAGGTCGAGGTCGGCCTGGAGACGACCCTCAAGCGGCCCATCATCAACACCCGCGACGAACCCCACGCCGACGCCGAGAAGTACCGCCGCCTCCACGTGATCATCGGCGACGCGAACCTGTCGGAGATCTCGACCTACCTGAAGCTGGGTACGACGGCGCTGGTCCTGTCCATGATCGAGGACGGCTTCATCGCCGTCGACCTGGCCGTCGACCAGCCCGTACGCACCCTCCACCAGGTCTCCCACGACCCGACGCTGAAGAGGCTGGTCACCCTTCGCAGCGGACGCACACTCACCGCGGTCCAGCTCCAGATGGAGTACTTCGAGCTGTCGCGCAAATACGTGGAGGAGCGCTACGGCGCCGACGCCGACGACCAGACCAAGGACGTCCTCGCCCGCTGGGAGGACACCCTCAACCGTCTGGAACGCGACCCCATGAGCCTCTCCGGAGAGCTCGACTGGGTCGCCAAGCTGGAGCTCATGGAGGGCTACCGGCGCCGCGACGGTCTCGACTGGGACGCCGCCAAGCTGCACCTCCTGGACCTCCAGTACGCCGATGTACGGGCCGAGAAGGGCCTCTACAACCGTCTCGCGGCCCGCGGGCGCCTGAAGCGGCTCCTGGACGAGGCCGACGTGGAACGGGCCCGCACCAGCCCGCCCGAGGACACCCGGGCCTACTTCCGGGGCCGCTGCCTGGAGCAGTACGCCGACGACGTCGCCGCGGCGAGCTGGGACTCGGTCATCTTCGATCTCCCGGGCCGCGACAGCCTCCAGCGCGTCCCAACCCTGGAACCGCTACGCGGAACGCGAAATCACGTCAAGGAGCTCCTGGACCGCTGTCGCACCGCAGAAGACCTGGTCAGGGTCCTTTCCGGCGGCTGAACGGCTACCCGGACCACACCGGGCGACCGGGGTCAAAACCCCGGCGCCCGGGAATCATCGAGGTGGCCCCCGTAGGTTGGAGAAACTGCGGGGCCGATGTCGGACCCGGCTTGTAGGGTCTGATCATCACCGATCGGCAGGAAAGCCGACCTGTCGACCCATGTCGGGCGAACTGAGCGGGGTGAGGGTTATGGCAACCAAGGACACCGGCGGCGGACAGCAGAAGGCCACGCGGACCACCGAGGAGGCCGAGGAGCAGGCGGCGGAGTCGCAGGCTTCGGAGGACCTCAAGGAGCGGCACGAGAAGCTGTCGGACGACGTGGACTCCGTCCTGGACGAGATTGACGACGTCCTGGAGGAGAACGCAGAGGACTTCGTGCGGTCCTTCGTGCAAAAGGGCGGGCAGTAAGCCCGTTTTCCCTTCTAATCGAAGGTGGGTGGAGTTCGGGAGTGCCGGGGGCGTCGGCCGTGAAGTGTTGCGCGCGGTGCGGGCAGACCAAGCCGCGCGCGGCCTTCGCCGCAAAGAGGTCGAACCCTGACGGGTTCCGGTACCGCCGCTGACTCCGCCAGATCTGTCCGACTGCCCGGCCCACGCATGTGGATCACCGCCACAAGACGGGTAGGGTCCGGGCGTACTGTGCTTCAACTGCAATTCGGCCATCGGCAAGTTGGGAGATGATCCCGACGCTGTTCGTCGGGCAGCCGCTTACCTGGAAGGAACTCCGTGGAAGCCAACACTCGTAGCACCGGGCGTCTACCAGCTGCCTTCCTGACGCCTGGGTCCTCTTCGTTCATGGACTTTCTTGCCGACCACCAGCCGGAGATGCTGCCCGGCAAGCGGCAGTTGCCGCCCACACAGGGCGTGATCGAGGCGCCGCACGGGACGACGATCGTGGCGGTGACCTTCCCCGGGGGCGTCGTGCTCGCCGGTGACCGCAGGGCCACCATGGGGAACGTGATCGCCCAGCGGGACATCGAGAAGGTGTTCCCGGCCGACGAGTACTCGGCCGTCGGTATCGCAGGCACCGCCGGTCTGGCCGTGGAGATGGTGAAGCTCTTCCAGCTGGAGCTGGAGCACTTCGAGAAGGTCGAGGGTGCCCAGCTGTCGCTGGAGGGCAAGGCGAACCGGCTGTCGACGATGATCCGTTCCAACCTCGGCATGGCCATGCAGGGGCTGGCCGTCGTGCCGCTGTTCGCCGGGTTCGACGTGGACCGGGGCAAGGGGCGGATCTTCTCGTACGACGTGACCGGCGGCCGTTCCGAGGAGCACCACTTCTCCGCCACCGGCTCCGGCTCGGTCTTCGCGCGCGGCGCGATGAAGAAGCTGTTCCGTGAGGACCTGACCGAGGAGCAGGCGACCACACTGGTGGTGCAGGCTCTGTACGACGCGGCCGACGACGACTCGGCGACGGGCGGTCCCGATGTCGCCCGCCGGATCTACCCGATCATCACCGTGATCACCGAGAACGGGTTCCGCAGGCTCACCGACGACGAGTCCTCCGGGCTCGCCCGTGCGGTGCTGGCGCGCCGCCTGGAGGAGCCCGACGGCCCGCGCGCGGCGCTGCTCTAGCGCGTCGGCGTTCTTATCAAGGTGATCCCAGTGACTTCGACGGAACCCTAAGGAAGGGGACGGATACCGGTGTCGACGCCGTTCTATGTCTCACCTCAGCAGGCCATGGCGGACCGTGCCGAGTACGCCCGCAAGGGCATCGCGCGCGGCCGCAGTCTGGTCGTGCTCCAGTACGCCGACGGCATCGTGTTCGTCGGTGAGAACCCGTCCCGCGCGCTGCACAAGTTCAGCGAGATCTACGACCGGATCGGTTTCGCGGCCGCCGGCAAGTACAACGAGTACGAGAATCTGCGGATCGGCGGCGTGCGCTACGCCGACCTGCGTGGTTACACCTACGACCGTGACGACGTGACCGCTCGTGGTCTTGCCAACGTGTACGCACAGACGCTGGGCACGATCTTCTCGTCGGCCGCGGAGAAGCCGTACGAGGTGGAGCTGGTCGTCGCCGAGGTGGGGGAGACCCCGGAGGGGGACCAGATCTACCGGTTGCCCCACGACGGTTCGATCGTGGACGAGCACGGTTCGGTCGCCGTCGGTGGCAATGCGGAGCAGATCAGCACCTATCTGGACCGTGAGCACCAGGAGGGCATGACCCTCGCGGAGGCTCTGAAGCTGGCCGTGACGGCTCTGTCGCGGGAGTCGAACGGCACACAGCGGGAGATTCCCGCCGAGCGTCTGGAGGTCGCGGTGCTGGACCGTACGCGGCCCCAGCAGCGCAAGTTCAAGCGGATCGTCGGCCCGCAGCTGGGCCGGCTGCTGGATGCGGACGGTGCGGCCACGGCCGCCGAGGCCGAGGAGTCCGAGGAGTCCGGCGGGGACGTCGAGTAACGCCCGGCAGCGCTCCTGCGCGCTGTCCGCCCCGCTCTGCGCGCCCCGTCCGGTGACCCCACCGGACGGGGCGCGGGCGTCTGCCCGGCTATGACGCCCGTGGCGGTGCCGTGGAGCCGCGTACGACCAGCTCCACGGGGATGTCCCGGCTTTCGGGTTCCCGGCCGTCCAGGACGGCGAGGAGGGCCTGCATACCGCGTTCGCCGAAGAGCTCCGCGTCCAGCCGCACGGTCGTCAGCTCGGGGTCGAGGGCGGTGGCCAGGGCGAGGTCGTCGAGACCGGTGACGGAGATGTCGTCGGGGACGCGCAGGCCCCGGCGGCGCAGGGCCTTGTAGGCGCCGGCGGCGAGTTTGTCGTCGTCGCAGACGAGGGCGGTGGGCCGGGGGCCGGGGGCGGCGAGGGCGGCTTCGGTGGCGGTGCGGGCGCCTTCGATCGAGATCGGGGCGCGGACCGTGCGTACCGAGGTGCCCGGCACGCTTGCTGTGCGGGCCGCCAGTTCGCGCGCGCGTACCTCGAAGGTCCAGGACGCGATGTCCGCGGCCAGGTGCAGGAAGCGGCGGTGGCCGAGGCCCAGCAGGTGGTCGGCGACCTGGCGTACCCCGTCGGCGATGTCCAGGTTGACCGTGGCGGCGCCCAGGCTGCCGCTCGGGTCGCTGTCGAGCATGACCAGGGGGAGCTGGTCGCCGCGGATGGCGGAGAGGGCGTCGGCCGCCATGGAGGAGGCGATGACGCCGTCGAGGGCGGCCTGGGCGGAGGCGAAGGGGTCAGGAATGGGGGCGGCCCGCAAGGGCCTTCCTTTGAGGGTGGTGGTGGGCGACGGGCGGGAGGGGCCGATGCCCTCGGGGGAGGGGTAGAGGACCACGCCGAAGCCGTGTGCGGAGGCGACGCGGGCTGCG
This sequence comes from Streptomyces hyaluromycini, assembly GCF_002217755.1. Lineage (GTDB taxonomy): Bacteria > Actinomycetota > Actinomycetes > Streptomycetales > Streptomycetaceae > Streptomyces > Streptomyces hyaluromycini. The sequence continues at coordinate 197,228 of NZ_BCFL01000021.1, forward strand.
CCCGTGTAGACGCCCGCGAAGAACTCCGTCGTCAGGGCGGGCACGACCAGGAGGACGGTGCGGGTGCGGCCGAGGCGGAGGTTGCGCGCGGCGAGGTTCGGCCGGTAGCCCAGGTCGCGGGCGGCTTCCCGGACGCGTTCGGCGGTGGCTTCGGAGACGCGGCCGCGCCACTTGTCGCCCAGCACCAGCGACACGGCCGCCTGGGAGACGCCGGCGGCCTGGGCGACGTCGCGGCTCGTCGGGCGCGTGCTGCTGCGTGGCACCGGGGGTGGGCTCCTTCGCCTGGACGTGTGAACAGCGCACATGGTACGTATGGGAGACGGGGTTATACGTAAAACGTGGAGGTGGGACATGGCCGCGGGATACCTGGAGATCCTCAGGGCGAGGCACGCGGCCCGGCTGCTGACGGGGACGCTGGTGGGCCGGCTGCCGAACGCGACCGCCGCCATCGCGATCGTGCTGTTCGTCCGGGCGCAGGGCGGCACGTACAGCCTCGCGGGTGCGCTCGCCGCGGTGTACGGCGTGGCCAACGCCGTCGGCCAGCCGGTGCTCGGGCGGCTGGTCGACCTGTGCGGGCAGCCCCGGGTCCAGTTGCCCGCCGCGCTCGCGTCGGCCCTCGCGATGGCCGTCTTCGCCTTCACGGGCATCGCACCGCTGCCGGTCGCCTGTGCGGCCGTGGCGGCGGCCGGGCTCTTCGCGCCGCCTCTGGAGGGCGGTCTGCGCGCCCTGTGGCCGAGTGTCCTCGGGAAGGAGGACCGGGTGCACACGGCGTACGCGATGGACGCGGTGGCGCAGGAAGTCATGTTCACCGTGGGGCCGTTGCTGGTCACGTTGTGCGTGTCGCTGTGGTCGGCGCAGGCGGCGCTGCTCGTCGTGAACGCGGTGGGTGTCCTCGGGGCGCTCTCGGTCGTGGTCTCGCCGCCGTCACGCGCGTGGCGTTCGGCGCCGCGCGAGGCGCACTGGCTGGGCGCGCTGCGCTCGTCCGGGCTGCTGGCCCTGCTGGCCGCGTTCCTGTTCGTCGGGATCGCGCTGGGTTCCATCACGGTCGCGTCGGTGCCGTACGCGGACGGCCACGGCGGTGACGCGGTGTACGGCTGGATGATGGCCGCCCTGGGGATCGGCGCGCTGCTGGGAGGCACCGTCTACGGGATGCGGCAGTGGGCGGGGGAGCCGGCGCGGCGACTGCGGGTGCTGGTGGCCCTTCTGGCGGTGTGTTACCTGCCACTGATGCTGATGCCGGATGCGGTGGCCATGGTGTTGCTCACCGTGCTGGCCGGGGTGTTCCTCGCGCCGGCGATCGCATGTGCGTTCGTGCTGGTGGACCGGCATGCGCCGAGGGGTACGGTCACCGAGGCGTTCTCCTGGCTTGTGACGACGTTCACAGTGGGGGCGTCGGTGGGAACGGGCCTGGCGGGCCCGGTGGTCGAGGCGGGCGGGGCCCTGTGGGGGTTCGCCGTGCCGGGTGCGGCGGGGGCCGTGTCGTTGCTGGTCCTGGCGGTCACCGGGCGGGTCCTCGCAGCTCCCGGTGGGGGTGCGGTGGTTGCCACCGGTTCGGAAAATGATCCAAATCGTGCTGTCGAACCCCGTTTCAGCTCAGGGGATCGGGCGTAATGTTCAGTCATGGACCGCCGCATTTTCGGGCTGGAGAACGAGTACGGCGTCACGTGCACGTTCAGGGGACAGCGCCGCCTGTCGCCTGACGAGGTGGCGCGGTACCTCTTCCGCCGTGTCGTGTCATGGGGCCGTAGCAGCAATGTCTTTCTGCGGAACGGCGCCCGGCTCTATCTCGACGTGGGCTCACATCCGGAATACGCGACACCCGAGTGTGACAATGTGACCGAACTGGTCACCCACGACAAGGCCGGCGAGCGCATTCTCGAAGGGCTGTTGGTGGACGCCGAACGACGCCTGCATGAGGAAGGAATCGCGGGCGACGTCTACCTTTTCAAGAACAACACGGACTCGGCGGGCAACTCCTACGGTTGCCACGAGAACTATCTGGTGGCGAGGCACGGGGAGTTCTCCCGGCTCGCGGACATTCTCATTCCGTTCCTGGTGACCCGGCAGCTGCTGTGCGGCGCCGGGAAGGTGCTGCAGACGCCGCGCGGTGCGGTGTACTGCGTGAGCCAGCGGGCGGAGCACATCTGGGAGGGCGTCTCCTCGGCGACGACGCGTTCCCGGCCGATCATCAACACGCGCGACGAGCCGCACGCCGACGCCGAGCGCTACCGCCGGCTGCACGTCATCGTCGGCGACTCGAACATGTCCGAGACGACGATGCTGCTCAAGGTCGGCGCCACCGACCTGGTGCTGCGCATGATCGAGGCGGGCACGGTGATGCGGGACCTGACCCTGGAGAACCCGATCCGGGCGATCCGCGAGGTCAGCCACGACATCACGGGCCGGCGCAAGGTGCGCCTGGCCAGCGGCCGGGAGGCCTCCGCACTGGAGGTGCAGCGGGAGTACTACGAGAAGGCCGTGGACTTCTGCGAGCGCCGCGGTATCCGTACCGGCACGGTCGAGCAGGTGCTGGAGCTGTGGGGCCGGACGCTGGACGCCATCGAGGCCGAGGACCTGGACCGGATCGGCACCGAGATCGACTGGGTGATGAAGTACAAGCTCATCGAGCGGTACCGGGCCAAGCACAACATGACCATGTCTCATCCGCGCGTGGCGCAGATAGACCTCGCTTATCACGACATCCACCGTCGTCGGGGTCTGTATTACCTGCTGGAGAAGAAGGGTCAAGCCACGCGGATCTGCAATGACTTGAAGATCTTCGAGGGCAAGTCGGTGCCGCCGCAGACGACTCGGGCGCGGTTGCGCGGTGACTTCATCCGGCGGGCCCAGGAGCAGCGCCGGGACTTCACGGTCGACTGGGTGCATCTGAAGCTCAACGACCAGGCGCAGCGCACGGTGTTGTGCAAGGACCCGTTCCGTTCGGTCGACGACCGGGTGGAGAAGCTCATCGCCGGTATGTGAGAGATCGGCACAGAACGCCACACGGGCGCCGTACGTTTTCCGTACGGCGCCCTTCTCACGTCGTAGAGTTGCGCGCACGCCATCCGCAAGATCGACCGATTACGAGGCTCTTCCGTGCGCCGACGCTCTCTTCTCCTTGCCGCTGTTCCTGCGGGACTGGTCACACTCGCCGGGTGTGGCGACAACTCGTCCTCCTCCAGCAAGGCCAGTGCCTCGCCGTCGGCCTCCGCCTCGGTGCCGCCGCCGAAGATCGTGGACGGGCCGCTGCCGGCGATCACGGCGGGCACGAAGTTCGACGAGAAGCCGACGGTCGCCAAGGGCAGCGGGGACCCGTCGAAGAACCTGGCGGTCAAGACGGTGATCGCGGGCAGCGGCAAGACGGTCGCGGAGAACGACTTCATCCAGGCCAACTACCTGGGGCAGATCTGGTCCTCGGCGAAGGTCTTCGACCAGTCGTACGACCGTACGCCGCTGCTCATGCAGCTCGCCGCGGGCAGCATCATCGACGGCTGGCGGTACGGGCTGGCCGGGAGGAAGGTCGGCAGCCGGGTGCTGATGGCCGTGCCCCCGACCTGGGGCTACGGCACCTCGGGCAACTCGCAGGCGGGGATCAAGGGCACGGACACGCTGGTGTTCGTGGTCGACGTGCTGAACTCGTTCAACTCGAAGAGTTCCAGCACCGGCAAGGAGGTCGCGCAGAGCGACGCCGCGCTGCCCAAGGTCGGCACGAACACGGACGGCAAGGCCCCGTCGATCGACATTCCCAAGGTGGACCCGCCGAAGAAGCTGGTGTCGAACTACGTGCTGGAGGGCGACGGCGCGGCGGTGCAGTCGGCGCAGACCGTCCTGTGCCAGTTCAAGGGCGAGGTCTGGGACAGCGGCAAGGTCTTCGAGCAGACGTACGAGAGCGGGCGGCTCGCCCAGTTCTCGATCGAGCAGATGCAGAGCGTCGTCAAGGGGCTGGCGCAGGGGATCACCGGCAAGAAGGTGGGCAGCCGGATCATGGTCGTCATCCCGCCGGACCTGGCCTACGGGAACAACCCGCCGAGCGGTGGCGTGGTGAAGAAGGGTTCGACGCTGGTGTTCGCGGTGGACATTCTTGCGGCGATGTAGTCGCGCGGGCGTTACGGGGGCGGGGATGAAAGACTGTCCCGGTTCCGTGTCGTACACAAGCAGGAGCCAGAGACGTGAGCATCGACAAGCCCGAGATCGACTTCCCCGAGGGCGAGGCCCCGGCCGAGCTGGAGATCAAGGACATCTGGGAGGGCGAGGGCGAGGTGGCCCAGGCCGGCCAGACCGTCACCGTGCACTACGTGGGCGTCGCGTTCAGCACCGGCGAGGAGTTCGACGCCAGCTGGAACCGCGGCGCGCCCTTCCGCTTCCCGCTGGGCGGGGGCCGGGTCATCAAGGGCTGGGACCAGGGTGTGCAGGGCATGAAGGTCGGTGGCCGCCGCCGGCTGACCATCCCGGCCCACCTCGCCTACGGCGACCAGAGCCCGACGCCGGCGATCAAGCCCGGCGAGACGCTGATCTTCGTCGTGGACCTGATCGCGGTCTGATCTCCGTACCTGGTCGGCGCCGTTCGGGCGCTGACCGGTCCTGGTCGGAAACCGGCTGGACGAGGGCCCGTGCCGCGTGCGCGGGCCCTCGTCGTTTGTCGTGTCGTGTCCGTTTCGGTCCTCATTGTTTGGACTGGCTTTTGCCGTGACACTCCGGAGCGGTACGGTCATCGGTCAGGAGCACCATAGGGAAGGCGAAGGGCGTCGATGGCCATTGCCAAGGCCGAGCGGCTGATGAACCTGGCGCTGTGCCTGCTGGGGACGCGGCGGCCGCTCAGCAAGCGTGAGCTGCGGGAATCCATCGAGGCCTACCTCGAAGCGGGGAATGACGACTCCTTCAGCCGGATGTTCGAGCGGGACAAGGACGATCTCCGCGAGCTCGGACTGGTGATCGAGACCGTGGAGAACCTGGACGGCGAGGTCGGTTACCTCGCGCGCCGCGACAGCAACCGCCTGCCGCCCATCACCCTGGACGCCGAGGAGGCCGCCGCCCTCGGTCTCGCCGCCAAGGTCTGGCAGCAGGCCCGGCTCGCCGGCGCCGCCAGCGGCGCCCTGCAGAAGCTGCGCGCGGCCGGCCTCCCCGAGGACGTCGACCCGTACGAGGCCCACAGCGCCCTGGAGCCGCGGATCCCCGTGCACGAGGCCGCGTTCGAGCCGCTGATGCTGGCCTGCCGGGACCGCCGCCCGGTCGTCTTCGACTACCGCAAGGCCACCGCCGCCCACCCCGGGACCCGGAACGTGGAGCCCTGGGCCCTGGAGTGCTGGCGCGGCCACTGGTACCTGGCCGGCTGGGACCGCGACCGGGGTGCCGAGCGGGTGTTCCGGCTCTCCAGGATCACCGGGAAGGTCCGCTCCCGGGGCACCGCCTTCACCGCGCCCGTCCCGGACGTCGTCACCGTCCGCGAGACCGTGGCGAGCTGGGCCGGGGAGGTCGCCGACCGCTCCGCGCTGATCCGGCTGCGCCCGGGGTCCGGGTACCCCCTTCGGGCGAAGGCCACCGCGGTGCGGGAACTCGGTGACGGGTGGGACGAGTTGGAGATTCCGTACGGGCACGGGCTGGACGCCTGGCTGGTGGAGTTCGGGCCGGACGTGGTGGTTCTGGAGCCGGCCGAGCTGCGGGCGGACGTCGTGGACCGGCTGCGTGCCGTGGCCAAGGACTGATGGGGGAGCGGAGCAAGGCAGTGGCAGGCAAACCGGTCAGGCCCGTGAACGCCATCGATCAGACCCGGCGGATGCTCTCCCTGGTGACCTATCTGCGCGAGCGCCCCGGCGCCCGGATCGCGGACGTGGCGCGCGCCTTCGGCATCACCGAGGACGAGCTGGTCTCCGACCTGGACGTGCTGCCCATGTGCGGCACCAGCTTCCGGGGCGGCGACCTGCTGGACATCGACACCGACGGCGAGCGGATCTGGTGGCACAACGCGGCCGCCCTCGGTGAGGAGGCCGCCGAGCCGCTGAGGCTCGCCGCCGACGAGGCGACCGCGCTCCTGGTCGCCGCCCGCGCTGTGGCCACATTGCCCGGGTTGCGCGAGGGCGACCGGCAGGCGCTGCTGCGGGCCACCGCCAAGGTGGAGACCGCGGCCGGCGAGGCGGGCGACGCCAGTGCCCGGCTGTCGGTGACCTTCGAGTCCGAGGGCGGCGTCTTCGCCGACGTCGACCGGGCGATCGCCGAGCGCCGCCGGCTGTGGATCCGCTACTACTCACCGGCCCGCGACGAGCTCACCGAGCGCGAGATCGACCCCATCCGCCTGGTCAGCGTCGGCCACACCTACGTCGAGGCCTGGTGTCACCGCTCCGAGGCGCGGCGCACCTTCCGGCTCGACCGGGTCGCCGAGATCAAGATCCTCGACGAGCCGTCCGCACCCCCCGAGATCGAGCTGCGCGACCTGTCCGAGGCCCTGGTGCAGCCGGCCGCCGAGGACCCCGAGGTGGTCGTCGAGGTCGGCCCGGCCGGCCGCTGGGTCGCCGAGTACTACCCGCACGACAGCGCGGATGAGCTTCCCGACGGCGGACTGCGTATTACCCTGCGCACCCCCGATCCGGCCTCCCTGCGCCGGCTGGCGCTCAGGCTCGGCGGCGACGGCCGGATCGTGTCACCGCCCGAGCTGGCCGACGCGGCCCGCCGGGCGGCCCGCGAGGCACTGGCGGCGTACGACCACGTTGTGCACGGCGATGAGGAAGGGCAGGGGCAGGCGTTTTGAACGAGTCTTCGGGGGTTCTGAACGAGTCTTCGGGTTCCGCCGGCGCAGGCGCGCGGGAGATGACGGTCGCGGCCGCCTTCGCCGGGATGAGAAGAGTGGTCCCCGTGGTGTTCAGGGCCGGCTGCCCGGACTGCCGGGGCAGTTTCGAGCTCACCGCCGGCGCCCTGCGGCTGGCCATCGGAGCCACCAGCAAGACGACGTTCTACTCGTTCACCTGCCCCGACTGCGGGGCCGCCGTCCGCAAGCCCGCCGGCGAGCGCATCGTGGAGCTGCTCACCGGCGGCGGGGTCAGGACACTGCGGCTGCACCCCACCGTCTAGGCTCGGCCCATGTTCTGGGCGATGGTCGCGGTAGCTGTGGGTTTCGTGGGGCTCGCCGTGCTCGGCGTGCTCGCCGTCCGGGTCTTCCTGGAGGCGCGCCGGCTGGGAGCGCAGGTCGCGGACTCGGCACGGCGGATCAACCGGGCCGCCGAGGACCTGGAGCGGGCGGCCGCCACCGCCGCCCGTACTGTGGACACACTGTGACTGCCGCTGTGGAAGCGGTGTGAGTAGTGGGCCGTAAGCGGTTTGCGTCACTTCGCCCTGTCACGGTGCCCGCAGAGGCAGGTACGCTGCTGCACGCGGCACGGAGAACGAGGCCCGTTCCGCGGACCGGGAGTACGCGCAGGGATTGCCTCACGTTTACCCCTGAGCGTTACGATCGCTGACAGCACGATCAATCGGACGCATGTCCGACGGATCGCACAGCACCCCACCCAGCCGCCTCGGTGAGAAGGTAAAGACTTATGTTCGGAAGGCTCGGAGCCCCCGAGATCATTCTCATCCTTGTCGTCGTCATCCTGCTGTTCGGCGCGAAGAAGCTTCCGGACATGGCGCGCTCGCTCGGCAAGTCCGCTCGCATCCTCAAGAGCGAGGCGAAGGCGATGAAGGAAGACGGCAACACCACCACCTCCGCTCAGGCGCCCGCCTCCGGCGAGCAGTCCCAGGCCCAGCGCACCATCCAGGCGGCCCCCGGCGACGTGACCAGCTCCCGCCCGGTCAACGAGCCGTCGGACACCACCCAGCGCTGACGCAAGGCCGGTAGCCCCCGGCCTGCCGCACGAGATGAGGACGTGGGTTGCCAAAGTCTGCCCGCAAGCAGGAGAAGGATCCCGAGGGGCGGATGCCTCTCGCGGATCACCTTCGTGAGCTCCGCAACCGGCTCGCGAAGGCCATGCTGGCCATCGTCATCGTGACGGTGGTCGCCGCCTTCTTCTACAACGACATCATCAACTTCCTGACCAAACCGATCCTCGACTCGATCGGTTGCCACCAGACCTTCTCGGAGATCAACAGCCACGGTGGCAGCGAGAAGTGCGCCACGATCACCATCGACGGCCTGCTCGCTCCCTTCACGCTCGCCCTCCAGGTCTCCCTGACCGCCGGCGTGGTCTTCGCGTCGCCGATCTGGTTGTACCAGCTGTGGGCCTTCGTCGCCCCGGGTCTGCACAGGAACGAGAAGAAGTACGCCTACGCGTTCGTCTTCACCGGCGCCCCGCTGTTCCTCGCCGGCGCGTACTTCGCGTACGCGGTGCTGCCCACCACCGCGAAGGTGCTGATCGACTTCACTCCGAGCGGCAGCATCGCCAACCTGCTGCCGCTGGACGACCTGCTCCAGCTGGTCACCCGCATGGTGATCGTCTTCGGTCTCTCCTTCGAGCTGCCGCTGCTGCTGGTGATGCTCAATCTCACCGGAATCATCACCGGCAGGCGGATGCTCGGCTGGTGGCGGGCGATGATCCTCGGCATCACGGTCTTCGCGGCCGTGGCCACCCCGAGCACCGACCCGCTCTCCATGCTGGCGCTCGCCGGACCGATCTGGGTGCTGTACTTCGGCGCGGTCGCGTTCTCCCTCCTCAACGACCGGCGCAAGCGCCGCCGCGACGACGACGGCCTCGACGACGACGAGGCCTCCGACCTCGACCTCACCCCCGACGACATCGGCGAGATCGAGGCCGTCTCCGCCAGCCGCGCGCTGCCCGAGGGCCCGGACCGGGTCAACGGATACGACGACGTGACCTGACAGGGCGACCACAGCCGCACAGAGGTGCCCGCGTCCCACGACGCGGGCACCTCTTCGTCGTCCGTTGTCCCATGTTCCGGATAATGATCGTCCTGTTGTCAGTGGGGACCGGTACGCTCGAAAGCACGATGACAGAGGACCTCTCACCGGCCGAGCGGTATGCGGCGGCCCGCAGGCGGGCCGCCGAGCAGGCCACCGCGCTCGCGTCTTTCCGCGAGATGTACGACTTCGGCCTCGACCCCTTCCAGATCGAGGCCTGCCAGGCACTCGAAGCCGGAAAGGGCGTACTGGTGGCCGCCCCCACCGGCTCCGGCAAGACGATCGTGGGCGAGTTCGCCGTCCACCTCGCCCTCAGGCAGGGCAAGAAGTGCTTCTACACGACACCCATCAAGGCACTGTCGAACCAGAAGTACGCCGACCTCTGCCGCCGCTACGGCGACGGCATGGTCGGCCTGCTCACCGGTGACAACAGCATCAACCCGGACGCCGCCGTGGTCGTCATGACCACCGAGGTCCTGCGGAACATGCTGTACGCGGGCTCCCAGACCCTCATCGGCCTCGGCTACGTGGTCATGGACGAGGTCCACTACCTCTCCGACCGCTTCCGCGGCGCCGTCTGGGAAGAGGTGATCATCCACCTCCCGGAGTCCGTGACCCTGGTCTCCCTGTCGGCCACCGTCTCCAACGCCGAGGAGTTCGGCGACTGGCTCGACACCGTCCGCGGCGACACCGAGGTCATCGTCTCCGAGCACCGGCCCGTCCCGCTGTTCCAGCACGTGCTCGCCGGACGCCGGATGTACGACCTGTTCGAGGAGGGCGAGGGCCACAAGAAGGCCGTCAACCCCGACCTCGCCCGGCTGGCCCGCATGGAGGCACAGCGTCCGTCGTTCCAGGACCGCAGACGCGGCCGCGCCATGCGCGAGGCCGACCGGGAGCGGGAGCGCCGGCAGCGGTCCCGGGTGTGGACGCCGGGCCGCCCCGAGGTCATCGAACGGCTCGACAACGAGGGCCTGCTGCCCGCCATCACCTTCATCTTCAGCCGCGCCGCCTGCGAGGCCGCCGTCCAGCAGTGCCTGTACGCGGGACTCAGGCTCAACGACGACGAGGCACGGGAGAAGGTGCGCGCGCTCGTCGAGGAGCGCACCTCGTCGATTCCGCCGGAGGACCTGCACGTCCTCGGCTACTACGAGTGGCTGGAGGGCCTGGAGCGCGGCATCGCCGCCCACCACGCCGGCATGCTCCCGACCTTCAAGGAGGTCGTCGAGGAACTCTTCGTACGCGGCCTGGTGAAGGCCGTGTTCGCCACCGAGACCCTCGCGCTCGGCATCAACATGCCCGCCCGCTCGGTGGTGTTGGAGAAGCTCGTCAAGTGGAACGGCGAGCAGCACGCCGACATCACCCCGGGCGAGTACACCCAGCTGACCGGCCGTGCGGGCCGGCGCGGCATCGACATCGAGGGCCACGCGGTGGTGCTGTGGCAGCGCGGCATGAGCCCCGAGCACCTCGCCGGGCTCGCCGGCACCCGCACCTATCCGCTGCGGTCCAGCTTCAAGCCGTCGTACAACATGGCGGTCAACCTGGTCGACCAGTTCGGGCGGCACCGCTCGCGGGAGCTGCTGGAGACGTCTTTCGCGCAGTTCCAGGCCGACAAGTCGGTCGTCGGGATCTCCCGCCAGGTGCAGCGCAACGAGGAAGGGCTCGCCGGCTACAAGGAGTCCATGACCTGCCACCTCGGCGACTTCGAGGAGTACGCGCAGCTGCGGCGGGAGTTGAAGGACCGGGAGACCGAACTGGCCCGGCAGGGCGCCTCCCAGCGGCGCGCCGAGGCCGCCGTGGCGCTGGAGAAGCTCAAGCCGGGCGATGTCATCCATGTGCCGACCGGCAAGTACGCCGGCCTTGCGCTGGTCCTTGACCCCGGGCTGCCCGCCGGGCGGTCCAACGGCCACCGCGGCTTCGAACAGCACGACGGGCCCCGGCCGCTGGTGCTGACCGCCGAGCGGCAGGTCAAGCGGCTCGCCTCCATCGACTTCCCGGTGCCGGTCGAGGCACTGGAGCGGATGCGGATTCCCAAGTCCTTCAACCCCCGCTCCCCGCAGTCCCGTCGGGACCTCGCCTCCGCGCTGCGCACCAAGGCCGGGCACATCCCGCCGGAGCGCGCCCGCAAGAAGCGGTCGCAGGCGGCCGACGACCGGGAGATCGCCCGGCTGCGCACGGCGATCCGGGCGCACCCCTGCCACGGCTGCAACGACCGTGAGGACCACGCCCGGTGGGCCGAGCGCTACCACCGGCTGATCCGGGACACCTCACAGCTGGAGCGGCGGATCGAGGGGCGGACCAACACCATCGCCCGGACCTTCGACCGGATCGTGGCGCTGCTGACCGAGCTGGACTACCTGCGCGGCGACGAGGTCACCGAACACGGCAAGCGGCTGGCGCGGCTGTACGGCGAACTCGATCTGCTCGCCAGCGAGTGCCTGCGGGCCGGCGTCTGGGAGGGCCTCGGCCCCGCCGAACTCGCCGCGTGCGTCTCGGCGCTGGTCTACGAGGCCCGGGTCGGCGACGACGCGATGGCGCCGAAGCTGCCCTCCGGGAAGGCCAAGGCCGCGCTCGGCGAGATGGTGCGGATCTGGGGGCGCCTCGACGCCCTTGAGGAGGAGTTCCGGATCAACCAGACCGAGGGCGTCGGACAGCGCGAACCGGACCTCGGCTTCGCCTGGGCCGTCTACATGTGGGCCACGGGCCTGGGCCTGGACGAGGTGCTGCGGGAGGCGGAGATGCCTGCCGGTGACTTCGTCCGGTGGTGCAAGCAGGTCATCGACGTACTGGGCCAGATCTCGGCGGCTTCTCCTGCGGAGGGCTCGACCGTGGGGAAGGCCGCGCGGAAGGCGGTTGATCTGGTGCTGCGGGGGGTTGTGGCCTACTCGTCGGTGGGGTGACCGCTGTACGGCGGGCGCGGGTGGGTTGTGGCTTGTCGCGCCCACGCGGCGGTAGCCGCAAATTGATACAGCCCCGCGCCCCTAAAGAAGGGGCGCCGGTCTCAGGCCTCTTTCAAGAAGGCTCGCCAGCCTCCGTACCGTGTGATGTCCTCGGCGCCCGTCAGAGCGCTCGGCTCGCACAGGAAGCCGGGCACGTTTGTGCCGTCCGCCAACTCCACGCTGCCCAGTGCCATCGGGCGGGGGAGCATGGCAAGAAGGCGGCCCAGGCCCTCGGGCGGCAGGCTCCACACCTCCGTCTCGATCGCTGCCCCGCCCTCGTCCACGTGGACCAGGCCCGGCTTCGGCGGGGTCGTCGGTAGCGCGTAGAAGCGGTACGCCGCAGCTGTCGTCGTCGTACGGTGCAGCACCGCTCCCAGCGCCAGGAGCTGGGGATTGAGCGGCTGGCCCGTCAGGTGGGCGCCGACCACCGCCAGGCTCACCCGCGGTTCCAGGGTGCGGGCGATGGTGGCCAGGCGGTCGTCGGTGAAGGCCGGGCCGATCAGCATCACGCCGAACGGCAGGCCGTTCACCTCGCCCGCCGGTACCGCCACCGCCGCCAGGTCGAAGAGGTTCGTGGAGTTGGTGAAGCGGCCCAGGCGGGCGTTGGCGCCCAGGGGATCGGCCGCCACCTCGGCGAGGGTCGGGTGGCCCGGAGCCGTGGGGAGCAGCAGGGCGTCGGCGTCGGCGAGTTCGGCCAGGGCGCGGGTGCGCAGCGCCGTAAGCCGTTCCTGGTCGGTGAAGAGCCGGTGGGCCGGGATGTCCCGGGCCCGGGTGATGATGCCGGCGACCGTGGGGTCGAGGCCCTCGCCGCCGGACGAGATCAGCTTGTCGATGAACGGGCCCACCGCCGTGTAGCGCTCCGCCACGAACGCGCCCTCGTAGAGCATCGCGGCCGCCTCGGTGAAGGGGGTCAGGTCGAGGGGGCGGATCGAGGCACCGGCGGCGGCCAGCCGGTCCACCGCCTCCTGGTACGCCTCCGCCCAGCCCTCGTCCAGCTCGCCGAGCTGGTCGAGTGGCGGGACGGCGATGCGCCAGGGGCCCGGGGTCCGCTGGGGGAGGGGCGGGCGGGGGCGGTCCGGCGGGGCCGCCAGGTACGACAGTGCCTGCTCCGCCTCCGGGAGGGTGCGGGCGAACACCGTCACGCAGTCGATGGACGCGCAGGCCGGGACCACCCCCGCCGTCGGCACCAGGCCACGGGTCGGCTTCAGGCCGACGATGCCGTTGAAGGCCGCCGGGATCCGGCCGGAGCCGGCCGTGTCGGTGCCGAGGGCGAGGTCGACGATGCCGAGGGCCACGGCGACGGCCGAGCCGGAACTGGAGCCGCCGCTGATCCGGGTGGGGTCGATCGCGTTGCGGACCGCGCCGTGCGGGGAGCGGGTGCCGACCAGGCCGGTCGCGAACTGGTCGAGGTTGGTGGTGCCGAGGGCGACCGCGCCGGCCGCGCGCAGACGGGCCACCGCGGGAGCGTCGGCCCGGGGTTCGTACGCGTAGGCCGGGCAGCCCGCCGTCGTGGGCAGGCCGTGCACGTCGATGTTGCCCTTGGCGGCGAACAGGCGGCCCGCGAGGGGGAGGTGTTCCCCCGCGGCCACCCGCTCGTCGATCGCGCGGGCCTCCGCCTCCACCTCCGCCCGCGGGCGCAGGTCGATCCAGATCTCGGGGCGGTCGACCGCTTCGATGCGCGCGTAGGCGGCACGGACACGGGAGACGGTGCTGGACATGCTTCTTGCTCCTGTCGCTCAGTTCGCGGCCGGCGCCAGGACGAGCAGTGCCGTCCCCGCCTCCACCTGGTCGCCGGGCCGGGCCAGGATCTCCGTCACCACACCGGGCATCGGCGCGTGCACCCTGGACTCCATCTTCATCGCCTCCAGGGCGAGGAGCGGCTGGCCGGCCGTCACCTCGTCGCCCGGAGCAACGTTCAACTGCCATACCGAGGCCGCGAACTCGGCCTCTATCAGGCGGCCGCCCGGCGGGACGGCCACCTCGGCCGGGGCGGCGGCCGGGGTGGCCGAGGCCTCCGCCCTCGCGAACTCGCCCGCCGCTTCCCACGCGTCCCGCTCCGCGCCGAAGGCCGTCTGCTGCCGTGACCTGAACTCCGCGACGGAACCGGCGTGTTCGGCGAGAAACGCCTCGTACGCGGAGAGCGAGAAGGTGCCCTCCTCGATGCGCGGGACGAAGCGGCCGGAGGTGATGTCGGCGCGCAGGTCGAGGAGTTCCTCGGCCGACACCGGGTACCACTTGATGCGGTCGAAGAAGCGCAGCAGCCACGGCATGCCCGGTTCGAACGCGCCGCGCTGCTGCCAGCCCGACCACACCTGGGTCGTACGGCCCACGAACTGGTAGCCGCCCGGGCCCTCCATGCCGTAGATGCACAGGTAGGCGCCCCCGATGCCGACGGAGTTCTCGGCGGTCCAGGTGCGGGCCGGATTGTACTTCGTGGTGACCAGGCGGTGGCGCGGGTCGAGGGGGGTGGCGACCGGGGCGCCCAGGTAGACGTCGCCGAGGCCCAGGACCAGGTACTCCGCGTCGAAGACCGTGCGGTAGACGTCGTCGACCGAGTCCAGGCCGTTGATCCGGCGGATGAACTCGATGTTCCAGGGGCACCAGGGGGCGTCGTCCCGGACGCCCGCCATGTAGCGGGCGATCGCCTCGCGGGTCGCCGGGTCGTCCCAGGAGAGGGGCAGGTGGACCGTGCGGGAGGGGACCACCAGTTCGTCGGTGGGCGGCAGACCGAGGACGATCTCCCGTACGGCGGGCAGGAGTTCGGCCTGGGCGAGGAGATGCGGGTCGGTCTGGATCTGGAGCGAGCGGATGCCCGGCGTGAGGTCCGTGACCCCGGGCAGGTCCGCCGCCGTCACCGCCTCCATCAGGGCGTGGACGCGCATCCGCAGGGCGAGGTCCAGGTGCATGGGGCCGAACTCGACCAGCAGGTTGTCATCGCCGCTGCGCCGGTAGGTCACGTCACCGTCCCGGGCGAGGACACCGCCGTCGACGATCTCGGGGCGGGGCGCGCCCGTCACGTCGACCGGGGTGAAGCGGACCGTGTCGCCGGGCCGGAGCTGGCCGAGTTTCCAGCGTTCGCCGCTCAGCACGGTCGCCGGGCACACGAAGCCGCCGAGGGAGGGGCCGTCGGGGCCGAGCAGGACCGGCATGTCGCCGGTGTAGTCGACGGCGCCGACCGAGTACGGGGTGTCGTGGATGTTGGACGGGTGCAGGCCCGCCTCACCGCCGTCGGTGCGTGCCCAGCGCGGCTTGGGGCCGACCAGGCGGACGCCGGTGCGCGCCGAGTTGAAGTGCACCTTCCACTCGGCCGCGTAGAAGTCCCGGATGTCGTCCTCGGTGAAGAACTCCGGAGCGGCGTGCGGGCCTTCGACGGCCGCGAGGTGCCAGACGGCGGTGAAGCGCGGGCGGTCGGTGACCGGCTCGCCGTTCGTCACCGCTCCGCCGTGCAGGACGTCGCCGGTGCGCAGGGCCCGGCCGCCGTGGCCGCCGAACCGGCCCAGGGTGAAGGTGCTCGCGCTGCCGAGGAAGGCGGGGACGTCCAGGCCGCCGCCGGCGAACAGGACGTAGGTGCGCAGGCCGTGCTCGGCCGGGGCGCCGACCTCCAGGAGGCCGCCGGCCGGGACCGTCACCGGCTCCCACTGGGCGACCGGGGTGCCGTCGACCGTCACCGGGGCCGGGGCGCCGGTCACGCAGACGGTGGTGGGGTGGGTGAAGCGCAGGGACGGGCCCTGGAGGGTGCATTCGAGGCCGGGTGCGCCCTCCGGGTTGCCCAGGGCGAGGTTGCCGAGGCGGAAGGAGCGGTCGTCCATCGGGCCGCTCGGGGGGACGCCGACCTGCCAGTAGCCGGTGCGGCCCGGCCGGTCCTGGACCGTGGTGAGGGTGCCGGCGGCGGCGACCTCGATCCGGGGGGTGGGATCGGTGACCGTGGCGAGGGTCGCCGTGGAGTGGGCGGCGGCGCGGAACGCGGGGTCGGCGAGCGCCGCGCGCACCAGCCCGAGGTTGGTCTCGATGCCGTCGACGCGGGTGCCGGCCAGCGCCTCGTCCAGCCGGCGCAGCGCCTGGGCTCGGTCGGGACCGTACGCGATGACCTTGGCGAGCATCGGGTCGTACGACGTCGTCACCTCGGTGCCGGTCTCCACCCAGCCGTCGACGCGTACGCCCTCGGGGAACTCGACCCGGGTCAGCAGGCCCGCGCTGGGCCGGTGTTCGCGGGTCGGGTCCTCGGCGTAGACGCGGGCCTCGACGGCGTGGCCGCGCGATGTGCCAGGGTCGCGGACGACACCGGTCTCGCCCCGGGCGAGGCGCAGCATCCAGGCGACCAGGTCGACGCCGTAGATCTCCTCGGTGACCGGATGTTCCACCTGGAGGCGGGTGTTGACCTCCAGGAAGTAGGCCTCCTCGCGGGCGGCGTCGTACACGAACTCGACCGTGCCCGCGGAGCGGTAGCCGACCGAGGCGCACAGGTCGCGGGCGGCGTCGGCGAGTCGGGCGCGTACGTGGTCGGGCAGGCCGGGGGCCGGGGCCTCCTCGACCACCTTCTGGTTGCGGCGCTGGAGGGAGCAGTCCCGGTCGCCGAAGGTGACGACCCGGCCGTCGCCGTCGCCGAAGACCTGCACCTCGACATGGCGGGCGTGCTCGACCAGGCGTTCCAGGAAGACCCCGGCGGAGGAGAAGGAGGCGGCGGCGACCCGCTGGACGCGGTCCCAGGCGTCGGTCAGCTCGTCGGCTGATCGACAAGCCGACATGCCGATACCGCCGCCACCGCCGGTGGCCTTGAGCATGACGGGATAGCCGATGGCGGACGCCTCGCGGCGGGCCTCGGCCAGGTCGGCCAGCAGTCCGGTGCCCGGTGCCAGGGGTACACCGGCCGCCTCGGCCGCCGCCCGTGCGGTGTGCTTGGCGCCGAACAGCTCCAGGTGCTCGGGGGCCGGGCCGACGAAGACGATCCCGGCCTCCTCGCAGCGCCGGGCGAAGGCGGCGTCCTCGGACAGGAAGCCGTAGCCGGGGTGGATCGCGCCCGCGCCGGTGTCCTTGGCGGCCTTCAGGACCAGGTCGGCGTCGAGGTACGACTCCTTCGCGGGCGCCGGGCCGAGGCGGACCGCCTCGTCGGCCAGGCGTACGTGCGGGGCCGAGCGGTCGGGGTCGGAGTAGACGGCGACGGTGCGCAGGCCCAGTTCGCGGGCGGTGCGGATGATGCGGACGGCTATCTCGCCGCGGTTGGCGATCAGCAGGGTGTCGAAGGTCATCCCGCGGCTCCGGTGATCGTCATCTGCGCGGCCGTCGGGTCGAAGCCGTTGCAGGGGTTGTTGATCTGGGGGCAGTTGGAGACCAGGACGAGGACGTCGCGTTCGGCGCGCAGGGCGAGCTTGCGGCCGGGTGCCGAGAGGCCGTCGACGATGCCGAGGGTGCCGTCCTTCTCGACGGGCACGTTCATGTACCAGTTGATGTTGGAGACCAGGTCGCGTTTGCCGAGGCCGTGCCGGGCGCCCTCCGCGAGGAAGTTGTCCACGCAGGCGTGCTGGGACCAGGTGTGGTGGCCGTAGCGCAGGGTGTTGGACTCCTTGGAGCAGGCGCCGCCGACCGTGTCGTGGCGGCCGACCTCGTCCTCGGTCACGGTCATCAGCGGGGTGTGCTCGTTGGAGAGCAGCACGCTGCCGGTGCTGAGGAAGATCGAGCCCTGGGCGTGGATGGTGTCGGGGGCGCTGTAGCGGACCGACGTGTCGTGGGCGTCGTAGACGAGGAAGTCGACGGCCTGGTTGCCGTGCAGGTCGGTGACGGTGAGGGTGCCGCCCTCGCGGATCACGGCGGACCAGGCGGCGCGGGCCGGGACGACGGCGGTCTGCGTGCTCGTGCTCATGCGAGCCCCCTCGCGGCGAGGAATTCGGCGGTGTTGAGGAAGGCGCGGCGGCCTTCGGGGGTGGCGTCCCAGAGGGGGTCGCCGGGCGGGGTGGGGGCGGCGCGCCAGGCCAGCACCTCCAGGGGGGTGCTGACGTAGTCGGGGCGGGGGTCGACCGGGTGCGGGACGTTGGCGATCAGCACGGTCACGTCCTGCTCGGCGCGGAGCGTGACGCTGCCGCCGGGGCCGGCCGAGCCGGTGAAGTCCAGCGTGCCGTCGTCGCGTACCTCCACGCCCTGGAAGAACGACAGGGACGGCGGCAGGTCGCGCGGTTCCAGGCCGTTCTTGGCCGCCGCCAGCTTGAAGAGCTCGCGGCCGGCGGGGGAGGGCGACTGCGGGGTGCCGTCGCCGTAGCGGGCGGTGTTGCGGACCAGGGTGGAGGTGCCGCACAGGGCGTCGTGCCGGCCGGAGGTGTCGGCGACCACGGAGGCGAGGACCCGGCCCTGGTCGGACAGGAGCAGCACGCCCTCGCCGAGGTAGGCGTTCCACTGGACCTTGACGGTGTCGGCGACGTTCAGCCGCTCCCAGGGGCGGCCGTCGGCGTAGAGCAGCAGGTGGGCGCAGGCGTCGCCGATCGGGTCGGTCAGCCGCAGCTCGGTGCCGCGGGCCAGGACGCGGTGCGTGTAGTTGCCGCCCGCCACCGTCTCGGCCCACACCAGGTGGCCCGCCTCGCAGGGCGGGTCGGGCCAGTCCACGGCCGGTACCACGGGCATGGCCTCGGCGCGGGTGCCCTCCTGGGCGCGGGCGTGCGCCCGGGCTCCGTACGTGGTCGCTGTCGCCATCGCTGACCTCCGGCTCCTTGGACTGGGGTGGGACTCGGGTGGGACTCGGGGACATTTCTGTCGCCCGACAGAAATTAGGGGTGGGCCGGGTCGGCGGCGTTGCCGTGGCGTTCCGGCCCGGTTACCGAGGGCTCACCGGGGGCCGGGTGCCCGTCGGGCGGTGCGTCGGCGTGATCGCCGTGCGACGTGGTGTGCGAGGATCGAACGCATGGGGACGAGCAGTGGCCGCCGGGTCGGCCGGCCGCGGGCCGCGCAGCGACCGGACAGCGGCCTTGAGCCGCGGGCCGAACTGCTCTCGGCCGCGGCCGAGTTGTTCACCACCCGCGGCTACGCGGCCACCACCACCCGGGCCGTCGCCGAGCGCGCGGGCATGCGGCAGGCGTCGATGTACCACTACGTCTCCGGCAAGGAGGAGCTGCTCGCCGAGCTGCTTGAGTCCACCGTCACGCCGTCCCTGGCCTGTGCGCGGGAGCTGCTCGCCGACGATGTGACCCCGGCCGAGGAGCGGCTGCGGGTCCTGTGCCGGGCCGACGTGGAGCTGCTGTGCGCCGGGCCGCACAATCTCGGCGCGCTCTACCTGCTGCCCGAGGTGCACACCGAGCGGTTCGCCGGCTTCCATGCCGTACGGGCCGAACTCAAGGACGCCTACCGGCAGTTGATCGCCGCCACGGCGGCCGGCGGGACGCTGGCCAAGGGGGAGCTGGAGCTGCGGACCGATCTCGTCTTCGGGCTGATCGAGGGCGTCATCCTCGTCCACCGCTCCGAACCGGAGCGCCCCGCCCACGAGTTCGCCCGCGCCACGGCCGAGGCCGCGCTGCGGATCGTAGGAGTCTGAGGGGTCTCGCGGGGCGGCGGAGGTTTCGCTCCGGAGGCTCCTTTCACCCGTCACGGTGAGTGACCCCGCACGTCCGTACGTCGTGACGGGACGTGTTCGAACGAATGCCCTCCGTACAAAACGACCGAGGGTACTCCAGTCCTTTGGGCGTTTTCAGGTGCTTGCCGAATATGACACGGCGTTGATCCGGTCGGACTAAGCTCGCCCGCGGCGCACCGAGTTGAGGTGAATTCGTGCGCCTGTTCCCAAACATACGGAAGATCCAGACTGTTCCATGAACCTTCCCCCCACGAGCTCCCCCGACACCCAGCCGATTCGTCTCAGAAGGCATACATGGTGAGTGTGCAATCGCCTCCCGATGGCCGTGAACTTTCCCTGGCGCGCGTGCTGTTGCTGCCCGCCATACTGATGGCCGCGGTGACCGCCGCCGCCGTCGTCCTGGTGGCGGGATCCGCCCGGATCGCCGTTGGCGTGTGCGGGGCCGTCGGCATGCTGCTGGTGCTCGCGACGGCGGCGGAGGCGGTGCGCCGCGGCCGCAGGCTCCGGGACGCCCGGGCCGAGCACGACCGTCACAGCGCGTATCTGGAACGGCGCCTCACCACGAGCGACGAGGAGATCGACCGCCTCGGCAGGGAGGTCTTCCCGACCGCGCTCTACCGGCTGAAGGCCGGCGAGTCACCCAAAGAGGTGGTTCGCCAGGTCTTCGACGTCGACCCGCGGATGCGCCACGCCCCCGAGTCGCAGCGCCGGCTGATCCGCATCATGCTCGACATCGTCGACGAGGAAGACCTCCAGCGCGACTCCCTGGAGCGCTCGTTCGTCAGCGTCGCCCGCCGCGTCCAGGCCATCGTCCACCAGCAGGCCCACGAACTGCGGGAGATGGAGGAGGACCACGGCCGCAACCCCGAGGTCTTCGACGACCTGCTGCGCATCGACCACGGCACCGCGCTGATCGGACGTCTCGCCGACTCGGTCTCCGTGCTCGGCGGCGGCCGCCCGGGCCGCCAGTGGCCCAACCCCGTCGCCCTCTACAGCGTGCTGCGCGGCGCCATGTCCCGGATCCTGGAGTACCGGCGCATCGAGCTGCACTCCATCTGCCAGGTCAACATCAAGGGCACCTCCGTCGAACCGGTCATCCACGCGGCCGCCGAACTCCTCGACAACGCCACCCGCTACTCGCCGCCCTCCACCAAGGTGCACGTCACGGCCGTCGAGGTGCAGTCCGGCGTGTGCATCGAGATCGAGGACGCCGGAGTCATCCTCAACGAGGAGGCCCGCGCCCGCCTGGAGGGCCTGCTGGAGAAGGCCAAGCAGGGCAAGGACATCCAGGTTCTCGGCGAGAACCCGCGCCTCGGCCTCTCGGTCGTGGGCCGCCTGTGCAAGACGTACAACATGGACGTCTCGCTGCGCGCCTCCGCCTACGGCGGCGTCCGGGCCGTCCTCATCGTGCCCAGCGACATGATGACCACCGACCCCGCCCCCGGCATCGCCCACGGCATCGGCGCCACCGGCATCCCGAAGCCCGAACTCGGCGCCCTCGAAGGCCCCAAGCGGCCGCCCAAGAAGCGCCGGCCCACCAGCCCCCGCATCCCCGCCGGGATCTCCATGGAGGACGACGTCCCCGAGGTCACCGAATGGACCGCCGGCGGGCTGCCGCAGCGGCGCAGCCGGATGAAGACGCCGCTCAGCCAGCGGATCGCCGAGCAGGCCGCCATCGAGCGTGCCGAACGCGAGGGCAACCCGACCATCTGGTCGCAGCACAAGGAGCCCGAGCCGGAGCCGGAGCCGGAGCGCCGCGAGCCCGGCCTCTGGGTCGAGGCGTTCTGGGAGGGGCTCAAGAAGAACAACCCGGGTGTCCACCCCACCGACTTCACCCGGAACCCCACCAAGTACCTGCATCTGATCAACGATCCGGCCGGCACCGAGGCCGAAGACGAGGGGGACCTCAAGTGATCCAGCAGCGAGGCAACTTCGACTGGATGCTCAAGCAACTCGCCGACGGGGTACCGGGCGTCGAGATGATCGTCGTGCTCTCCGCCGACGGACTGCGCATCGCCCGGCACGGCGGCGACCCCGACGCCGCCGACCGGCTCGCCGCGGCCTGCGCGGGCGTGCAGAGCCTGGCCAGCGCCGTCGCCCAGGAACTCCCCATCAGCAACGGCGACATGAACCTCGTCCTGATCGAGATCGACAGAGGGTACTTCTACCTCATGTCCGCCGGCGCCAACGCCTACCTCGCGGTGCTCGCCGACGTGACCTGCGAACCGGGCCGGATGAGCGAGATGATGCGCGACCTCGTCGTCCGCATCGGTGCCCATCTCACCAGTCCGCCCCGGCGGAACGGGCAGACCGTATGACTCCTCCGCAACGCAAACGGCGCCGGCCCAGGCCGGAACTCGCTCCGCCCCCGCTCCCGTCCGTGCCGCCGACCCCCGAGAGCGGCGGCGAGGACGGCGACAACAAGAACCCCGAACGGCTCTACGTCATCAGCGGTGCCGACGGGGCCCGGGCCGAACTCGACCTGGTCACCTTAATCGTGGCGCGCGCCGCCCCACCGCCCTCCGTCACCCCCGAGCAGGCGGCGCTGCTCCGGCTCTGTCTCGCCCCCCTGTCCGTGGCTGAGCTCTCGGCCTACCTCAACCTGCCGTTCAGCGCGATGACGGCACTGATCACCGAGCTGATCACGGCCGAACTGGTGCAGGCGCGCGCCCCGATCGTCCGCCAGGCGCTCCCCGACCGGTCACTTCTCGAAGCGGTGATGCATGGACTTCAAAAACTCTGACACGATCCCCGGCCCCCGCACCGAGGACCATCTGCCGCACACCGCCCAGGCCGCGGTGAAGATCGTGATCGTGGGCGGCTTCGGGGTCGGCAAGACCACCATGGTCGGTTCCGTCAGCGAGATCAGGCCGCTGACCACCGAGGAGACCATGACCCAGGCCGGCATCGGGGTCGACGACAACTACGGCTCCGAATCGAAGACCGCCACCACCGTGGCCATGGACTTCGGCCGCATCAGCATCACCGACCAACTGGTCCTCTACCTCTTCGGCACCCCCGGCCAGGAACGCTTCTGGTTCCTGTGGAACGGCCTGTTCGAAGGCGCCCTCGGTGCGGTCGTCCTCATCGACACCCGGCGCCTGGAGGTCAGCTTCGACGTCATGGGACGCCTGGAGGAGCGCGGGGTGCCGTTCGTCGTCGCCGTCAACTCCTTCCCGGACGCGCCCCGTTACCCCATCGAGGAACTGCGCACCGCGCTGGACCTGTCGCCCGAGATCCCCATCATCGAGTGCGACGCCCGCCGCCGGGCCTCCAGCCGTGACGTCCTGATGACCCTGATGCGCTTCCTGCACTCGCTCGCCATGTCCGGCGCGCTCACCTGACACCTCGTTCGGACTCTTCCGGACTCGTATAAGAATCTTTCGGATCTCTTCGGAGCGATCACTGTGACGCCTGAATCCCCCTTCCCGGCCGGCACCGGCACGGACCCCGTTCCGCCGCCCGGCTGTCCGGCGCACGACCGCGGCCCCGGCGGACTCCAGCGGCTCTACGGCGCCGACGCGGACCACCTGGGCGAGCTGTACGAGAAACTGCGCGAGGAACACGGCTCCGTGGCACCCGTCCTGCTCCACGACGACGTACCGGTCTGGGTGGTCCTCGGGCTCACCGAGAACCTCCAGATGGTCCGCACCCCCGCCGTCTACACCCGGGACAGCCGCATCTGGACCCCGCTGCGCGAGGGCATGGTCAAGCCCGACCACCCCCTCATGCCGCACATCGCCTGGCAGCCCATCTGCTCGCACGCCGAGGGCGACGAGCACCTGCGGCTGCGGGCGGCGGTCCAGGGCGCCATGACCACCATCGACCACCGCAGCATCCGCCGCCTCATCGGCCGCTACACCCAGCTGCTGGTCAACGAGTTCTGCGAGAAGGGCCGCGCCGAACTGGTCTCCCAGTACTCCGAGCACCTGCCGATGGCGGTCATGTGCGAACTCCTCGGCATGCCCGAGGAGTACAACGACCGGATCGTGGAGGCCACCCGGGACGCGCTCAAGGGCACCGAGACCGCGATCGCCAGCAACGAGTACGTCATGGGCTGCCTGACCCGGCTCACCGCCCGCCGCCGGGCCCGCCCCGAGGACGACTTCACCAGCCACCTCGTCAACCACCCGGCCGGTCTCAACGACGACGAGGTCGCCCAGCACCTGCGGGTCGTTCTCTACGCCGCCTACGAGACCACCGCCAACCTCCTCGCCAACGCGCTGCGCATGGTCCTCACCGAGCCCGGCTTCCGCGCCCAGCTCAACGGCGGCCAGATGACCGTGCCCGAGGCGATCGAGCAGTCCCTGTGGGACGAGCCGCCGTTCAGCACCGTCTTCGCCTACTTCGCCAAGCAGGACACGGAACTCGGCGGCCAGCGCATCCGCAAGGGCGACGGACTGCTCTACGCGCCCGCGCCGGGCAACGTCGACCCGCGCGTCCGCCCCGACCTCAGCGCCAACATGCAGGGCAACCGCTCCCACCTCGCCTTCGGCGGCGGCCCGCACGAGTGCCCGGGCCAGGACATCGGCCGTGCCATCGCGGACGTCGGCGTCGACCAGCTGCTGACCCGGCTGTCCGACATCCAGCTCGACTGCGACGAGGAGGAGCTGCGCTGGCGCGCCTCGATCGCCTCCCGGCACCTGGTGGATCTCCCGGTGCGCTTCGACCCCAAGCCGAAGCAGGACGTCACCCTCATGCCGAGCCCGGCCCTCGTCCCCCCGCAGCGCACCGACTGGCAGGTCGGCACGACCGGCCCGGCGGCGCCCGCACCGGTCGCCGAGCCCCAGCCGGCCGCGCCTGTGGCCGTGTCCGCCCCCGAACCGGCCAGGCCGCGTGGCATCTGGCCCAGGCTGCGCCGCTGGTGGCTGGGCCGCTAAAGGACCTGGTGACCGGCCCACGCCTCGTACGACTCCCAGGCCTGCAGCGTCCGCCTGCTGCACAGCCGGTGCGCCACCCCCGTGACCGGATCGGTGAACTCCAGCCGCCGCGCCAGCAGTTGCAGCGGACGCCGGAAGTCACCGTCCGGCACGGGGCCGGTCACGACCGGATACAGCGGATCGCCGAGAATCGGCACGCCCAACGCGTTCATGTGGACGCGCAGTTGATGGGTCTGCCCGGTGTGCGGGGTGAGCCGGTACCGGCCCAGGTCTCCGCTGCGTTCGACCAGCTCGACGCGGGTCTCCGCGTTGGGCTCCCCTTCGATCTCCCGAGCCGCCATCACCCCACGCTCCTTGAGGATCCGGCTGCGTACGGTCCGGGAAACGGCGAGCGACGGGTCGTACGGCGCGATCGCCTCGTACTCCTTGCGCACCCGCCGCTCGCTGAACAGCTTCTGATACGCGCCCCGCTCCGTGGGCCGCACGACGAACAGCACGAGCCCTGCCGTGAGCCGGTCCAGCCGGTGCGCGGCCCCGAGCGCGGGAATCCCCAGCTCCCGCCGCAGCCGGGCGAGGACGGTCTCGGTGACGTGACTGCCGCGCGGGGTGGTGGCCAGGAAGTGCGGCTTGTCGGCGACGACGAGGTGGTCGTCGCGGTGGACGACTTCAAGGGGGAAGGGGACGGGGACCTCGGGGGGCAGGTCGCGGTGGAAGAAGAGGTAGCGGCCGGGGGTGTAGGGCGTGTCGGTGGCGACGGGGTGTCCGTCGACGCCCACGACCGACCCTGAGTCCAGCATCTCGGCGACGACGCCGGGCGCGGCTCCGGAGAGCCGCGCCACGAGGTATTCGCCGACGGTCTCCCACTCCTCGGAGAAGGGCAACCGCACCCGAACGGGGTCCACCCCTTGCCGCTGGGGGAGGGGGGAGGGCGGTACAGAGGTCTTACGTCTCATTTGCAGCCAAGGGTACGGGGATGCGCCCCTCTAGGGGCGCGGGGCTGTATCGATATGCGGATCCGCCGCGTGGGCGCGACCAGCCCCCCACGCACCCGCACCCGACCGACTACGCCACAGGTTCCGGCAAAGCGACCGCACTCCTGGACTCCGCCCGCGCAAGCCGCCAAACCCCGCCCACCACAACAGTCCCGACCAGGAACAACACGGTGAACCACCGGAAGTACCAGTGACCCCCCGCCGGGTCGTACACCGCCCCCCGAGGCCACGCCAGATTCACGGTCATCACCAGCCCGTACAGCAGCGCGACCACGTTCACCGGCACCCCCCACCGCCCCAGCGAGAACAGCGGCGCCCCGGTCTCGTCCGTCCCCTCGACCCGGAACTCGCCCCGCAGCCGCCGCACCAGCAGCGGCCCGGTCACCATCGCGTAGGCGAGATACAGCATCACGATGCACGTGGTCCCGATCGCCAGGAACGCGTCCGGCGAGGCGAAGTTGAGCAGCAGCAGCACACCGGCCAGCACCCCCACCACCACGGCCGGCGCACCCGGCATGCCGGTACGGGGATTCACCCGCGCCAGCCGCTCGGCGAACGGCAGCTGCCCGTCCCGCGCCATGGAGAACAGCATCCGGGAGGCCGCGGTCTGGATCGCGAGCGTCGCCACCGCGATGGCCACCACCACGTCCGCCAGCAGCGCCCGGCCCACGCCGTCCCCGAGGCTGCTGGTCAGGACGTAGCTCAGCCCGTCGACCCCCAGGTGCCCGTCGGTCAGGCTGGGCGCGGCCAGCAGGCCGCCCAGGATGACCAGGCCGCCGAGCAGGCCCGCGGCGGACAGCGCCGTGAGGATCGTGCGAGGGGCCGTCCGCCGCGGCTGGTGCGTCTCCTCGCTCATCTCCCCCGCGCTGTCGAAGCCGATCATCACGTACGCGGCCGTGAACGAACCGACCAGCAGGGCGCCCAGCAGACCGCCCTCGGCGGCCGTACCGGTGTGGAACGTGATGCCCGGGGAGCGCTTGGAGTGGGTGAGCAGCAGCACGATGATCAGTACCGCGCCGATGATCTCGGCGGTCACCCCGACCCGGTTGATCACGGACATCACCCGGTTGTCCAGGACGTTCACGAGGGTGGTCAGCACCAGCAGGACGACGCCCAGCACAGCGGCGTTGGCGGCCCCGTCGGCCGAAGTCACCGCCGTGTCCGTGCCGATCAGCTGGAAGCCGGACCACAGCGCGGGCAGCACCATCTGGAGGGCGAGCGCGGCGGCCGCGACCACCACGATCTGCCCGATCACCATGATCCAGCCGGCGAACCAGCCGAAGGACGGGTTCGACAGGCGTGAGGACCACTGGTAGATGGCGCCGGAGATCGGGTAGCGCCCGGCCAGCTCGGCGAAGCACGCGGCCACCAGCAGCTGGCCGATCAGCACGGCCGGCCAGGCCCAGAAGAAGACCGGGCCGCCGAACGCGTACCCGAAGGCGAAGAACTGGAAGACGGTCGTCAGTACGGAGATGAAGGAGAACCCGGCGGCGAACGAGGCGTACCGGCCGAGGCTGCGATGCAGCTCCTGGCGGTAGCCGAACTCCTCCAGGGAGCGGTCGTCGGACTCCTTCAGGGAGCGGTCGTCGGTGGTCGTCACGGCGGTACCTGCCTGTCAGGGCGGATTTCCTGTCGGGCGACAGAAATTAGGGACGCGCTGTTTCGGACGCGTCACGTGGGCGTGTCCGGTGCGGGCCCAAGTCCTCACGTTCTTGCGGAGCGGCTTCAGACGCGATACATCGTGTGTATTGACGTCCGTACTTGACTCGCGATATGTTCGGTCACGGATATTCGGTGCCGAGGAGACTGCTGGAGAGGGCGAGGTGGGTGTCGATGGCGACCAGGCGCCGCAAGCTGGGCAACCCCCTGGCGCTCGCCGTGATGGTGCTGCTCGCCGAGCGCCCGATGCACCCGTACGAGATCGCCCAGACCCTGCGCAGGCGCGGCAAGGACACCAGTCTGAAGATCAACTACGGCTCGCTCTACACCGTCGTGCAGAACCTGGAGAAGCACGGCTTCGTCGAGGTCACCGACGTGGAGCGGCAGGGCAACCGCCCGGAGCGCACGCTGTACGGCATCACCGACGCCGGGCGCGAGGAGGCGACCGAATGGCTCTCGGACCTGGTCGCCGTGCCCGTGAAGGAGTACCCCATCTTCGAGGCGGCGCTGTCGCTGCTGGGGGCGCTCCATCCCGACGAGGTCGCCCGGCTGCTGGGGGAGCGGCTCAACTCGCTCGACGTGCAGGCGGCGAGCCTGCGCGGGGGGCTGGACAAGCTGCGTGAGACGCTGCCCCGGCTCTTCGTGATCGAGGCCGAGTACCAGTTGCACATGGTCGAGGCACAGGCCGGGTGGGTCCGCGGCTTCCTGGCGGAGCTGACGGACGGCGGCTTCCCGGGCGTCGTGGACTGGCGGCACTTCCATGAGACGGGTGAGATACCCGAGGAGTACCTGAAGCTGGAGGCCGAGTTCGAGCAGAAGCAATGACGAACAGACCCCGGCAGAGCTGTTGCAGCAGCCCGGCCGGGGTCTCGAACCCCGAACCGAACCCGCCGTGCGGCGGCTCCGGGCCATCGAGGTGCGGCACACCCAGGATAGCCCGGTGCTCATCGCGCGGATCATTCGCGACCAACCGTCGATCATCCGCGATCACTCGCGTTTTCCTCAGGAGAGCAGCCGACATGAGCACCCGTGCGCCCGCAGTGCAGGCGCGCCAGCTGATCAAGACCTACCCCGGTGACGTCACCGCGCTGAACGGCGTGGACGTCACCGTCGCACCCGGCACCGTCTTCGGGCTCCTCGGGCCCAACGGCGTCGGCAAGTCCACCACCGTCAAGATCCTCACCACCCTGGCCCGGCCCGACTCGGGCACCGCCACCGTGGCCGGCCACGACGTGCTGCGCCACCCCGACCGGGTGCGCCGCGCGATCGGCGTGGTCGCCCAGAACTCCGGCGCCGACCCGGTCGCCACCGGCCGGGAGAACCTCCGACTCCAGGGCAGGCTCTACGGCCTGCGCGGGGCCGGGCTGAACCGCCGGGTCGACGAACTGCTGGACCGCTTCACCCTCACCGAGGCCGCGGGCCGCCCGGTCAAGGGGTACTCCGGCGGCATGCGGCGCCGCCTCGACGTGGCGCTCGGCCTGGTCCACTGCCCCGAGGTGCTCTTCCTCGACGAGCCCACCACCGGTCTCGACCCCGAGGCCCGCACCGCGATGTGGGACGAGATCGGCCGGCTGGCCGGCGAGGAGGGCCTGACCATCCTGCTCACCACGCACTACCTGGAGGAGGCCGACCGGCTCGCCGAGCGGATCGCGATCGTGGACCGCGGCCGGGTCGTGGTCGAGGGCACCCCCGACTCCCTCAAGGGCGAACTGCGCGGCGACGCCGTCCACGTGGAGCTGCGCGAGGCGCCCGGTGAAGCCGGCCGCACCCTGCTCGCGGGCGCCCTGACCGGAGTGCCGGGCGTGCACGAGGCGCTGTTCGACGGGCGCCGGATCAGCGCCCGCGCCGACGACGGGGCCGCCGCGATGCCGGCGCTGCTCGCCGCCCTGGAGCGGGCCGGGGTGACCGTGACGGCCGCGACCGTCGCCCGGCCCTCCCTCGACGACGTCTATCTGCGCTACGCGGGCCGCCGTTACGCGGAGGCCGACACCGCCGACTCCCTCGCCCTGGCCGGAGGTGCGCGATGAGCAACGCCGTTTCCCAGACCTGGTACATGACCCAGCGTCAGCTGCTGGTGTTCGCCCGCCAGCCCGCGTTCGCCGTCATCACCCTGATCCAGCCGGTGATCTGGCTGTTCCTGTTCGGCAACCTCTTCAAGAAGGTCGTCGAGCTGGGCGGCTTCGGCACCGCCTCCTACCTCGACTACCTGGTGCCGGGCGTGGTGGTGATGAGCGCCCTCAGCTCCAACATGTGGGCGGGCATGGGCACGTTGGAGGAGATCCAGCGCGGCACCCTCAACCGCTTCCTGACCACTCCGGTCAGCAGGGCCGCGCTGATGAACGGCAACGTGGTGAACAACGGCCTGGTCACCGCCGGCCAGTCACTGATCATCGTGCTGCTCGGCCTGCTGGGCGGCGCCGACTACCCGGGCGGGATCGGCGGCACAGCGATCCTGGTGGTGGCCGCCGTACTGCTCGGCACGATCTTCGGCGCGCTGTCCAACGCCCTCGGCATGCTGGTGCGGGAGCGGGAGTCGATCATCGGGATCAACACCTTCCTGCTGCTGCCGCTGACGTTCCTGTCCAGCGCCTTCATGGCGCCGTCCCAGATGCCCGGCTGGATGCGGCACATCGCCGACTTCAACCCGGTCAACTGGGCGATGGTGGCGGGCCGTTCGGCGATGTCGGCGGACCCCGACTGGGGTGCGGTGCTCGGCCGCGGCGGGGCGCTGCTGGCGCTGGCGGTCGCGGCCGTGTGGCTCTCGATCAGGACCTTCAGGTCGTATCAGCGGTCGGTGTGACCGACGCGGGGCGGCGGCATCCTCTCGTGAGATGCCGCCGGTCCGCTCAGGCCGCGGCCGCGCCGCCGGCCTCCTGCTCCGCCTCGATCCGGGCGTTCCACTCGCGCTTGGAGGCCTGCCAGCCGTCCTCGTTGTGCCCAAGACGCCAGTAGCCGGAGATGGAGAGGTCCTCGCGCGGGATCTGGCGCTCGACGCGCAGCAGCGCCCGCAGCTCCTTCACGAAGCTCGCCTCGCCGTGCACGAAGGCGTGCACCCGGCCTTCGGGGAACTCCAGCTCCCGTACGGCCGCGACCAGCGCCTCGCCGACCGGCCGCTCGCCCCGGTGCAGCCAGACGACCTCCACGTCGGAGTCGACCTTCTGCTCCTCCTCGGGGCCGGAGACCTCGACGAAGGCGAACGCCTTCGCCCCGGAGGGCAGGGACTCCAGGGCGCGGGCGATCGCGGGCAGCGCGCTCTCGTCACCGACGAGCAGATGCCAGTCGGCGTCCGTGTCGGGGGCGTAGGCGCCGCCGGGACCCATGAAGCGCACCGTCTCGCCGGGCTGGACCCGGCAGGCCCACGGCCCGGCCAGGCCCTCGTCGCCGTGCACCACGAAGTCCAGGGTCAGCTCCCGGTGTTCGGCGTTCCAGGAGCGCACGGTGTAGGTCCGGGTCACCGGCCAGTGCTCGCGGGGGAACTCGGCGCGGATCTGTTCCAGGTCGAAGGGTTCCGGGTAGGTGACGCCCGCCGGCCCGAAGAGGAGTTTCACGTAATGATCGGTGCAGGTGTCCGCGGTGAAGCCGGCCAGTCCGTCACCGCCGAGGACCACGCGCTGCATGTGCGGGCTCAGCCGCTCGGTGCGCACCACCTGGGCGGAATGGGGCTTACGCGGTTTACGTCCCGGGCGCTCCGCCATGACCGGCCTCCCTGCTCCATTGGTTAGGTTTACCTAAGTTAGCATCTCCGTCCAGTTAACACCTCTTCCATGAACACTCGATGAGCGTGTTTTACCGGAACATTCCTTCGGGGGTCAGGCTTCCAGCGTCACCAGCAGGCGGTTCAGCGAGCCGCCCAGACCCCAGCGGGCGGCCAGGGTGTTCAGCCGCGCCGGGTCCCGGGGAGCCTTCGGCAGCGCGGTGTCGACGTCCGGCAGGGGTACGTCACCGGCGACCCGGACCACCTTCGGCGCCACGGCGACGTACGGCCGGGCCTCGTCCAGCCGCTTGCGCTGCGACGGCGTGAGCTTCGCCTTCGGATCGTCGACCGCGGCCATGATCCCGGCCAGGTCGCCGAACTCGGCGAGGAGCTTCGCGGCCGTCTTCTCACCGATGCCCGGCACCCCCGGCAGACCGTCGCTCGGGTCCCCGCGCAGCAGCGCCAGATCCGCGTACCCGCCTCCGTCCACCCCGTACTTCTCGCGCAGCCACGCCTCGTCGGTCGTCTGCAGCGTCCCGACACCCTTCAGCGGGTACAGCACCCGCACCCCGCGCGCATCGTCCACCAGCTGGTAGAGGTCGCGGTCGCCGGTGACGATGTCCACCGGACCGCCGGCCCGCGCGGTGAAGGTGCCGATCACGTCGTCGGCCTCGTACCCGGCGACGCCGACCCGGGCGATGCCGAGCGCGTCCAGCACCTCCTCGATGACCGGCACCTGCGGGGAGAGGGTGTCCGGCACCTCCTCCCGGTCCGGTCCCGTCGCGCGCTCCTCGGCGACCCGGTGCGCCTTGTAGGAGGGGATGAGGTCGACCCGCCACTGCGGGCGCCAGTCGGCGTCCATGCAGGCCACCAGCAGGTCCGGGCGGTGGTCCTTGACCAGCCGGTCGATGAAGTCCAGCAGCCCGCGCACGGCGTTCACCGGCGTGCCGTCCGGCGCCTTCACGGAGTCCGGGACGCCGAAGTAGGCGCGGAAGTACAGCGAGGCGGTGTCGAGAAGCATCAGTCGTGCGGTCACGCCACGCATCATGCCGTACGGCACTGACGGCGACCCGGTGCCGGGCGCCGGGTCGGGCCCTGCCCGGACCCGCACGCCGACGGCAACGGCGGACGGGGCCTCGCGTACGAAAAGGATCCGGCCAACCACATAGCGCTACGGCACTGCCCAAGCCTTGCCGCCCTGCCGTCCGGAACGGCCGACCACGCGTTCGACGCGCCTCGCACCCTGCCCCGCCGTGCCGGGGACACCTCCGCCAGCACCGCGCTCCGCGGCGACACCGTGGAACCGGCCGGCCACCACCGCGCCGACCGCGCCACCGACCGCCGACTCCGGTCCGCCCCACCGGACTTCGCCCTCCGGCGGGCCCGCCCGGATCAGCACCTCGACCAGGCACTCCGCGCCCGGGGCACCACCGGGAACATCGGCGACCGCTCGCGCATTGAACTCCTGGGGTGCCCCCTCGTCCTGATCGAGGGGGCGCGCCCGCGGAACGACTTCGGGAGCCGGTCGGCGTTTGCCTACGACCCCGTCTCCGGCCGGGCCGGCCGGCTGAGCCTGCGCACCCCCGGCGGCAGCCGGTACGCCACCCGTCCCCCGGCCGCGCCCCGACGGCCGTCCGCCCCTCCTGGTCAGCGTGTTCATCCCGAAGGGGGAGTCCGCGCCCGGTGGGTCCGGCGAGCTCGCGCACTGGCGCGAACTGTGAGGGTCGCGCTCACCGGACGTGACGGGGATGTGACGGCCGCCTGAAACGGTTTGCCGAACATGCGTAGGGTGCAGAGAACCCATCAGGAGGGGCCCGGCCGCAGCGGGGCGCCCGAAGGACGGAACGACTAGCGAAGGAGGGAGCCGGAGCGATGGGCGACCACAAAGACCAGCAGCCCGTGCGGGTGGGCGCGGCAGTCCGGCGGCGCCGCCGTGCGCTGGAACTCACCCTCGCCGCCGTCGCCGAGCGCAGCGGCCTGTCGGTGCCCTTCCTGAGCCAGATCGAGAACGACAGGGCCCGCCCCAGCCGCACCTCCCTGGAGAAGCTCGCCGACGCCCTGCGCACCACGGCCGTCGAACTCCTCGCCGCCGCCGACCCGGCGTGCAGCGTCGACGTCGTACGGGCCGACGACGCCACCGAGCCGGACTTCGCCCCCAAAGTGCGTTCCCTGGTGCGCGGTCACCACCAGTTGCACGCCTCGGAGTTCACCGGCGACCACGACGCCGGCCGCGAATTCCAGCACCGCAACGACGAGTTGATGTACGTCGCCGACGGCGCCGTGGAGATCGAGGCCGAGGGCCGCGCCTACCGCCTCGGCCGCGGCGACACCCTCTACCTCACCGGCGGAGTCCGCCACCGCTGGCGTGCGACGGTCCCGGACACGAGGGTGATCGTGGTGGCGGTCGCAGAACACATCGAGGCGGTCCAGGATCGCCCCCGCTGAAGCACCCCGAACTGAAGCACCCCGCCCTGAGACGCCCCGCCTTGAGACGCCCCGGGCTAAAGCGCCCCGAAAGGGGCGCGGGGCGGTATCTGATATGCGGCTGGCGCCGCGTGGGCGCGACCAGCCACAACGCACCCGCACAAGACCACGGCGCGCAGTCTCCCTCGTACCGTCCCTGACCGAGGCAATCGCAGAAACGCTCCCCGAGATCCTCGTCGGCGCCACAAACTGGTGCACCCATCCGGCCGACCTCGACGTCCCCCGAGTCGGCGGTACCAAGAACCCCGACCTGGACCGCATCCTCGCCCTCGCCCCCGACCTGGTGATCGCCAACGAGGAGGAGAACCGCGCCCCCGACCTCGACGCCCTGCGCACCGCCGGCGTGGAGGTCCTGGTCACCGAGGTGCGAAACGTGCCGCAGGCCTTCCGCGAGCTGGACAGGGTCCTCACCGCGTGCGGGGCGGCCGCCCGCCCCCGCTGGCTGGACGAGGCGGAGCGGGCCTGGTCCGCACCGCCGCCCGCCGACCCCCGCGCGACGGCGGTCGTACCGATCTGGCGGCGGCCGTGGATGGTCCTGGGCAGGGACACGTTCGCGGGTGACGTGCTGGCGCGGCTGGGCGTACGCAACCTCTTCGAGGGCCACCCCGAGCGCTACCCCCGCATCCCGGTCGGGGAACTGCTCGACGCGGCCCCCGACCTGGTCGTCCTCCCGGACGAGCCCTACCGCTTCACCGCCGTCGACGGCCCGGAGGCGTTCCCGGGGCTGCCCTGCGGGCTGGTCAGCGGACGGCACCTGACGTGGTACGGACCGTCACTGGCCGAGACGCCACGGGTGCTGGGCGAGGCCCTGCGAGCAGCTCGCCGCTGAGCAGCCCGCGTACGGTCCCGGAGGCGGCCGCGAGCCAGCCGGCGACGAGGACGGCGTACAGACCCACCGCCAGCCAGTGGTACGCGGCGAGCCCGGTGTGCCGCCCCAGCGCGGCCGCGCCCGTGACACACGTCCCCACGGGGAAGGTGAAGGCCCACCACGTCATGGTGAACCGCATCCCCTGCCGCCACGCCCGCAGCACGTGCGCCGCCGCCAGCGCCAGCCACAGCAGCGCGAACCCCATGACGGGAACGCCGTACAGCACAGCGAGGAGGCCGAAGCCGGCGGCGTACGGCGGCGGTACGACCCCGGGAGCGAGGTCCGCGAAGGCGCCCACGGCCGTCGTCGACTGCCCGAGCGGACCCAGCACCAGGAAGACCGTGGGGGTCAGCGCGAGCGGCAGCGGACCGCCGGTGACCAGCCGGGCGAAGACGAGCGTCAGCATCAGCAGCGTGGTCAGCAGGCTCAGCCCGAAGAGCGCGAAGCAGCCGTAGAGCAGGGCCGCGCGCGGCTGCCCGGCCGGCAGGTGCGGGACGAGCTGCGGTCCGAGCGCGGCCGACACCATGGGCGCGACCAGCGGCAGCAGCCATACCGGGGAGGCCTGACCGGGCTCGACCCGGTGCCGTACGGCCAGCAGGTACGGCACGGCGACCGCGGCCACGAGTCCCACGGCGGTACCGGCGACGAACAGCACGGAGTCGAGCGCGACGGCGGCCGGCTCGCCGATCCAGTCCCGCCCGAGGGCGAGGGCACCGCCGCCGACGGCGAGCAGGGCCATGGAGAGGCAGCCGTAGAAGGGGGCCACCGCGGGGTCGCGGAGGTGGGCGCGGGCCTGGTCGGAGTGGCAGGCCCAGTGCAGGGCCCGGGCGAACAGCAGGACCACGAGTTGCAGCAGGGACAGCGCCCAGACGCCGACGAAGAGCTGACGCGGGCCGTCGAAGCCGAGTGCGGCGCCGCCCAGTGCGAGGGCGGCGGTGCCCATGACGGAGGCGTACCAGTTGGGGCCGAGATGGCGGACTGCGGTGACCATGGGTCCAACGTGCCGCTGCTTCGCGCCGCCGACCAGGGAGTCCTTACCTATGGGGGCATAAGCTGGTCTTATGAGCGAGACGGAGGAGCGGGCGGGGGGCGGCACGCTGGCGCACCGGGTGCCGGACCTCGGCGCACTGGAACTGCTGCTGGCGGTGGCACGGCTGGGCAGCCTCGGGGCGGCGGCGCGCGAGGTCGGCATCACCCAGCCGGCGGCCAGCAGCCGGATCCGCTCCATGGAACGGCAGCTGGGCGTGGCCCTGGTCGACCGTTCACCGCGCGGCTCCCGGCTCACGGACGCGGGGGCGCTGGTGACCGACTGGGCGCGGCGGGTGGTGGAGGCGGCGGAGGCCTTCGACGCGGGTGCCCAGGCGCTCCGGGACCGGCGGGACTCGCGGCTGCGGGTCGCGGCGAGCATGACCATCGCCGAGTACCTCCTGCCCGGCTGGCTGCTCGCACTGCGCGCCCAGCGCCCCGACACGGCGGTGTCCCTGCTCGCCGGCAACTCGGCGGCGGTGGCGGAGCGGCTGCTCGCGGACGAGGCGGACCTGGGCTTCGTGGAGGGGCTGACGGTCCCGCACGGCCTGGACTCGGCGGTGATAGCCCACGACCGGCTGATCGTCGTGGTCGCCCCCACCCACCCCTGGGCCCGCCGTCGTCGCCCGCTCGCGGCGGCGGAGCTGGCGGCGACCCCGCTGATCCTCCGCGAGCGCGGCTCCGGCACCCGGCAGGTCCTCGACGCGGCACTGGGCGGGCTGGCCCGACCGCTGATCGAACTGTCGTCGACCACGGCGGTGAAGGCGTCGGCGGTCAGCGGCGCGGGCCCGGCGGTCCTCAGCGAACTGGCGGTGGGGGAGGAGCTGGCGATGCGGCGGCTGGTCAGCATCCCGGTGGAGGGCATCGCCCTGCGCCGCGACCTACGAGCGGTCTGGCCGACAGGCCACCGCCCGACCGGCCCGGCCCGCGAGCTGCTTTCCCTGACCCGGGGTTGAGACACCTTTCGCCCACCCACCACCCGACTCGGTCACCTGAAGAGGAGCGGTCCGCACCCCCGGGTAGGGGCGGCGGGAGCGGAAATTCCTGGCGGTGGCCGGTCCCCACCCCCCACCATCCCCCCATGCCCACCCCTGCCCCACCCGCCGAAGGCACCCGCACCCCCTGGGAAGCCCTCCCCGCCCCCGTCCGCACCGCCGTCGCCGACCTCCTCGGCGGCGCCCCCGTCACCTACGCCGTCACCCAGCCCGGCGGCTTCTCCCCGGGCGTCGCCGCCAGAATCCGCACCGCCGCCCACCGCACCGCCTTCGTCAAGGCGGTCAGCGCCGACAGCAACCCCGACAGCCCCGCTCTGCACCGCACGGAGGCCCGCAACACCGCCGCCCTCCCGGCCGCCGTCCCCGCACCCCGCCTCCTCGGCAGCTACGACGACGGCACCTGGGTGGCCCTCGTGTTCGAGGAGGTGAAGGGCCGTCAGCCGCACATCCCCTGGCGCCCGGACGAACTCCGCCGCGTCCTCGACGCCGTCGCCGTCCTCGGCCGTACCCTCACCCCGTCCCCGGTCGACGCCCCACCCGCCGCCGAGCGTCTCGCCGACGCATTCGACGGCTGGCGCAAGCTGGTCGAGAAGCCGGGCACGGCCATCGGCATCCTCGACGACTGGACCGTCTCCCACCTCGCCGAACTGGCCGAACTCGCCGCCCCCTGGCCCGAGTCCGTCGCCGGTGACACCCTCGCCCACGCCGACCTGCGTGCCGACAACATGCTGCTGACGGACGACGGAGGGGTCGTCTTCGTGGACTGGCCGCACGCGGTGCGGGCCGCTCCCTGGTTCGACCTGCTGGTCATGCTGCCGTGCGTCACGGCACAGGGCGGCCCGGACCCGGAAGACGTGTTCGGTGCGCATCCGCTCGGCCGGGACGCGGATCCGGATGCCGTCACCGCCGCCCTCGCCGCGCTCACCGGCTTCTTCCTGGAGCACTCGGTGCGGCCCGCGCCGCCCGGGCTGCCCACCCTGCGCCCGTTCCAGCGGGCGCAGGGCGACGCGGCCCTGGCCTGGCTCAGGACGCGGCTGCGACCGCCGCGGTGACCAGGGCGCGCATCACCCGCAGGTCCTCGCCCATCTCCGGATGCCACTGCACCCCGAGGACCCAGCCGCGGCCGGCGGGCAGTTCGATCGCCTCGACCGTGCCGTCGGCCGCGTGCGCCGACGCCAGCAGCCCCGCCCCGAGGCGGTCCACCGCCTGGTGGTGGAAGGTCGGGACCGAGGTCTCCTCCGGGACCGTCTCGGCGTACCGCGTCCCGGGGACCGGCTTCACCTCGTGACGGCCGAAGACGCCGGGCACCTCCGCGTGGCCGTCGATGTGCTGGACGAGGGTGCCGCCGAGGGCCACGTTCAGGAGCTGCATGCCCCGGCAGATGCCGAGCAGCGGTATGCCCGCGGCCAGCGCCGCGTCGACGAGGGCCAGTTCCCAGGCGTCCCGGGCGCGGGCGGGAGGGCCGGTGCGGGGGTCGGGCTCGGCGCCGTAGCGGACCGGCTCCACGTCCGGGCCGCCCGCGATCACCAGGCCGTCAAGGCGGGCCACCGTCGCCGCCGCGTGCTCCGGGGCGTCCGGCGGCAGCATCGCCGCAAGTCCGCCGGCCCGCTGGACCAGGCGTGGGTAGCCGGCCGGCAGCAGAGCCGCCTCCAGCTCCCAGACGCCCCAGCGCGCCCCGGCCTCCAGGTATGTGCTCACGCCGATCAGCGGCCGTCCGGTCATGGTCCCCTCCCGTGTCACAAAGGTGCGCGTGCCTACCTTTATGACATGCGCGTGGACCGTTACGCCAGGAACCCCCGCAGCAGCGCGGCCGTCCCCGCGCAGTGCTCCCGCATCATCTCCCGCGCGCCGTCCGCGTCCCCGTCCAGTACCGCCTCCACCAGGGCGATGTGCTGGCGCTGCGAGTGCTCCAGGTTGCGGACCAGGAGCGGGATGCAGTCGAGGAGGTCGTTGACCGTCGCCCGTACCGCCGCGTACTGGGCGGTGAGGGAGGGAGAGCCGCACAGCTCGGCGATCGTCAGATGGAGCAGGGTGTCCAGGCGGCGGTAGTCCGCCAGCGGTGCCTCGTGTGTGCGGGCCAGCGCCTCGCGGAGGCGGAGCGCCTGCTCACCGGTCAGGCCGTGCGCCGCGCACAGGCCCGCCGCGCCGACCTCCAGGACCTCCCGGAAGCGCAGCACGTCCTCGATGTCGACCTCGGCGATCCGCCGCCGCAGTTCGTCCTCGCCGCCCGCGTCCGCGCGCGGCAGCACGAACGTCCCGCCGTACCGGCCGCGCCGGGACTCCACCAGGCCCTGGTCCTGGAGCACCTTCAGCACCTCGCGCAGCGTCACCCGGCTGATCCCGAGCCGCTCCGCCAGCTCCCGTTCGGCGGGCAGCCGCTCGCCGCCGGGAACCAGGCCCAGCCGGACGACCTGCAGGATCTGCTCCAGCGCCTCCTCGAAGCCGTTGCCCGCCCGCACCGGCCGCAGCACCGGAGTCAACGGGTCGTCGAGGGCGCCGTCCGCGTCCAACGACATATGGCCGTACCCCCTTCCCAAGCAATGGTTCTCTTCAATACCTTAGAGCTCCCCGACCGGCCCCAGAAGCGCTGCGTGAAAGAAGCCGAAGGAGCTCCCGTGGCAGACCGCACACCCCCGCTGAGCGTCGAGGAACTGCACACCCTCGTCGCGAGCGGTGAGATCGACACTGTCGTCCTGGCATTCCCCGACATGCAAGGGCGGTTGCAGGGCAAGCGGTTCGCCGCCCGTTTCTTCCTCGACGAGGTCCTGCGCCACGGCACCGAGGGCTGCAACTACCTCCTCGCCGTCGACACCGAGATGAACACCGTCGACGGCTACGCCATGTCCTCCTGGGACCGCGGCTACGGCGACTTCGCCATGCACCCCGACCTCTCCACCCTCCGCCGCGTGCCCTGGAACGCGGGCACCGCGATGCTCGTCGCCGACCTCGCCTGGAACGACGGCTCCCCGGTCGTCGCCGCGCCCCGGCAGATCCTCCGCCGCCAACTGGAGCGCCTCGCCGAACTCGGCTACACCGCACAGGTCGGTACGGAGCTGGAGTTCATCGTGTTCAAGGACACGTACGAGGCGGCCTGGGACGCGAACTACCGGGGGCTGACCCCGGTCAACCAGTACAACATCGACTACTCGGTACTGGGGACCGGGCGGATCGAGCCCCTGCTCCGCCGGATCCGCAACGAGATGGCGGGCGCGGGGCTGACCGTCGAGTCCGCCAAGGGCGAGTGCAACCCCGGCCAGCACGAGATCGCCTTCCGCTACGACGAGGCCCTCGTCACCTGCGACCAGCACGCGATCTACAAGACCGGTGCCAAGGAGATCGCCGCCCAGGAGGGCGTCTCCCTCACCTTCATGGCCAAGTACAACGAGCGCGAGGGCAACTCCTGCCACATCCACCTGTCGCTGACGGACGCGGACGGCAACAACGTCTTCGCCGCGCCCGACGGGCACGGCATGTCCGACGTGATGCGGCACTTCCTCGCCGGACAGCTCGCCGCCCTCCGCGACTTCTCGCTGCTCTACGCCCCCAACATCAACAGCTACAAGCGGTTCCAGCCGGGCTCCTTCGCCCCGACCGCCGTCGCCTGGGGCCAGGACAACCGCACCTGTGCGCTGAGAGTCGTCGGCCACGGCCGTTCGCTGCGCTTCGAGAACCGGCTGCCCGGCGGCGATGTCAACCCGCACCTCGCCGTCGCCGGCCTGGTCGCGGCCGGCCTCCACGGCATCGAGCAGAAACTGGAACTGCCCGAGGCCTGCGCCGGCAACGCCTACACCGCCGACTTCGCACACGTCCCGACCACCCTCCGCGAGGCCGCCGAGCTCTGGGAGAACAGCCCCGTCGCCAAGGCCGCCTTCGGCGACGAGGTCGTCGCGCACTACCGCAACATGGCCCGCGTCGAACTGGAGGCCTTCGACGCCGCGGTGACCGACTGGGAGCTGCGCCGCTCCTTCGAACGCATGTGAGGCATCACTTGTCGCAACAGTACGAACTCGACGTCCTCAACCCGGCCACGGAGGAGGTGATCGCGACCGTCCCGGGGGCTGCGGAGGGGGACGTCGACACCGCCGTACGACGGGCCGCGCAGGCCCAGCAGCGGTGGGCCGCGCTCGTGCCCGGCGAACGGGCCCGGCTGCTGCGCCGGTTCGCCGTCGTCGTCGACGAACACCGCGAGGAACTCGCCCGGCTGGAGGTCCGGGAGGCCGGGCACACCATCGGCAACGCCCGCTGGGAGACCGGCAACGTCCGCGACCTGCTCGACTACGCGGCCGGGGGAGTGGAGCGGCTCATCGGCCGGCAGATCCCGGTCCCGGGCGGCCTCGACGTCACCCTCCTCGAACCCCTCGGGGTCGTCGGGATCATCGCCCCCTGGAACTTCCCCATGCCCATCGCGGCCTGGGGCACCGCCCCCGCCCTCGCCGCCGGCAACGCGGTGATCCTCAAGCCCGCCGAGACGACCCCGCTCACCGCCCTCCGGCTCGCCGAACTCGCCCTGGCGGCGGGCCTCCCCGAGCACCTCTTCCAGGTGCTGCCCGGCCGCGGGGACATCGCGGGCGAGGCGCTCGTGACACATCCGGGCGTCGCCAAGATCGTGTTCACCGGTTCCACCCGGACCGGCAAGCGCATCATGGCGCTCTGCGCCGACCAGGTGAAGCGCGTCACCCTCGAACTCGGCGGCAAGAGCCCCAACCTCGTCTTCGCCGACGCCGACATCGAGGCCGCCGCGGCCGCCGCCCCCATGTCCTTCCTGGACAACTCCGGCCAGGACTGCTGCGCCCGCACCCGCATCCTCGTCCAACGCCCGGTCTACGACCGCTTCCTGGAACTCCTCGCCCCCGCGATCGAGTCCGTCACCGTCGGCGACCCGGCCGACGAGACCACCGACATGGGCCCGCTGATCTCCAGGTCCCAGCTGGAGCGCGTCCGTTCCTACGTCGACGCCGACGCGCCCGGCATCCGCGGCAAGGCCCCCGAGGGCCCCGGCTTCTGGTTCCCGCCGACCGTCCTCACCGGCGTCGAGCCGCACGCGCGCGTGGCCGTCGAGGAGGTCTTCGGACCCGTCGCCGTGGTCCTCCCCTTCGAGGACGAGGCCGACGCCGTCCGCCTCGCGAACGACACCGAGTACGGCCTCTCCGGCTCGATCTGGACCCGCGACGTGGGCCGCGCCCTGCGCGTCTCCCAGGCGGTCAAGGCCGGCAACCTGTCCGTCAACTCCCACTCCAGCGTCCGCTACTGGACCCCCTTCGGCGGCTTCAAGCAGTCGGGGATCGGCCGGGAACTCGGCCCGGACGCGCTCACCGCCTTCACCGAAACCAAGAACGTCTTCATCAGCACGGAAGGCCCCGCACAGTGACCGCTGAGACCCCTGACATCGTCTGCCGCCGACTCGTCGGCCGTACCGCCGTGATCACCGGAGCCGGCAGCGGCATCGGCCTCGCCACCGCGCGGCGGCTGGCCTCCGAGGGCGCCCATGTCGTCTGCGGCGACGTC
The DNA here is from genome assembly GCF_002217755.1 of Streptomyces hyaluromycini. Taxonomy (GTDB): domain Bacteria; phylum Actinomycetota; class Actinomycetes; order Streptomycetales; family Streptomycetaceae; genus Streptomyces; species Streptomyces hyaluromycini. The sequence goes on from NZ_BCFL01000021.1 coordinate 238,661, forward strand.
GACGAGGCCCGCGGCAAGGCCGCCGCCGAGGAGGTCGGCGGCATCTTCGTGAAGGTCGACGTCACCGACGCCGAGCAGGTCGAGGCCCTTTTCAAGACCGCCTTCGACACCTACGGCAGCGTCGACATCGCCTTCAACAACGCCGGTATCTCGCCCCCCGACGACGACTCCATCCTGGAGACGGGTCTCGACGCCTGGAAGCGTGTCCAGGAGGTCAACCTGACCTCCGTCTACCTGTGCTGCAAGGCCGCGATCCCCTACATGCGGCAGCAGGGCAAGGGCTCCATCATCAACACGGCGTCCTTCGTGGCCCGGATGGGCGCGGCGACCTCGCAGATCTCCTACACCGCCTCCAAGGGCGGAGTTCTGGCCATGTCCCGTGAACTGGGCGTGCAGTTCGCCCGGGAGGGCATCCGCGTCAACGCGCTCTGCCCGGGACCGGTCAACACCCCCCTCCTGCAAGAGCTGTTCGCCAAGGACCCGGAGCGGGCCGCCCGCCGCCTGGTGCACATCCCGCTCGGCCGGTTCGCCGAGGCCGAGGAGATCGCCGCCGCCGTCGCCTTCCTGGCCAGCGACGACTCCTCCTTCGTCAACGCCAGCGACTTCCTGGTGGACGGCGGGATCTCTGGGGCGTACGTCACGCCCCTCTAGGAGTCCGTGTACGGACCCCGACCCCCGTCCTACAGTGCGGGAGTGAGCATGACCCCGCCGCCCGGCTGGTACGCCGACCCACTGGCCCCGCACCTGGAGTGCTGGTGGGACGGACGGGCCTGGACCGAGCACCGGCGCACCCCGTCCGGCCTCCCCGCGCCGCCGGCCCCGGCGGCCGGGGCGTCCGGACGGGCCAGGGCGGTCGCGCTGATATCCGCCGCCGCCGTGCTGGCGACGGCGATCGTCTCCGGCGCGACCGTGCTCCGCACCGACGAGGCGGGCGGCGGTGCCGACACCACGGTCCACGCCGCCCCCAGCGCGGCAGCGCCCCCGTCCCTCGTGGTCGACCAGCTCAACGGCATCACCCTGCCGGTGCCGGCCGGCTGGACCGGCTCCTCGTACCTCGCCCAGGACGACGTCGTGATGACCACCGACGGCACCTACGCCTGCCCGGCCGACACCGGCCGGTGCCGCCACGGCCAGGTCATCAGCCGTACGGCGGGCAGCGCCGACGGCGCCTCCCCGCGCACCGTCGCCGAACGGGACGTACCCGACGCGGCCGAGGCGGCGTACGGCCGCGATCCCGGCGGCGGGCGGCCCTTCGGGGGCATCCGGTCCCACCGGGTCGTCAAGGCGGGGCGGGTCGCGGTGGCGGGCCGCGACGGCTACCTGGTGCGCTGGCGGGTCCGGACGGCCGACGGACCGGGCGGCTACGTCCAGTCCCTGGCCTTCCCGTCCGACACCGGCATCCCGGCCCCGGTCGTCGTCCGGTTCGTCTTCGACGCGGGCCCGGACGGACCGCCGCTGTCCGACATGGACGCGATCACGAAGGGCATCCGCCCGGCCGACAGGCCCTAGACGTCTACAGGAACGTGTGCCCCTCGCCCCGGTAGGTCGGTACGGTCGCCGTCACCCGGTCGCCCTCGACCAGCTGCAGTTCGGCGAACCGCTCGCACAGCTCGCCCGCCTTGGCGTGCCGGAACCACACCTTGTCGCCGATCAGCAGGTCGTCCGCCGCGGAGCCGAGCAGCGGGGTCTGCACCTCGCCGGGGCCCTCCTGGGCGTCGTACGACAGCCCCTCCGGCAGGTACGGCACCGGGAGCCGGTCCGGGCCCGCGACGCCCGAGGCCGGGTAGCCGCCGCCGAGGACCGTGACGACCCCCACACCGGGCCGGCGGACCACCGGCATGGCGAACAGCGCGGCCGGCCGGCCGGTGAACGACGTGTAGTTGTCGAAGAGGCGCGGCACGTACAGACCCGAACCCGCCGCTATCTCGGTGACCGCGTCCTCCGCCGCCGTGGTCTGCACACTGCCCGTGCCGCCGCCGTTGACGAACTCCAGGTCCGGCGCCACCGCCCGGACCGCCCGCACCACCGCGCCGCGCCGCTCGGCCAGCTCACGGCGGGCGGTGGCCTGCATCAGCCGCACCGCGCGCGACCGCAGCGGCCGGCCGGCGACATCGTCCCCGACCCCGGCGATGTGCCCCTCGTACCCCATGATCCCGACCAGCCTGAAGCCCGGCCGCCGGACGACGATCTGCGCGAGGTCGGCGAGCTGGGCGGGGGAGTACAGCGGCGAGCGCCTGGCCCCGACCCGCACCCGCCCCCCGAAGAGCTTCAGCGAGGTGTCCAACTCCAGGCAGACCCGGACCACTTCACTCCCGCCGTCCCGGGCGGCGTCGATCAGGTCGAGCTGCGCCGGGTCGTCGATCATCACGGTCACGGCGGCGGCAAGCTTCGGGTCGGCGGCCAGCTCGGCGAACGCGTTCCGGTCGGCGGACGGGTACGCCAGCAGGACGTCGTCGAACCCCGACCTCGCGAGCCACAGCGACTCCGCGAGCGTGAACGACATGATCCCCGCGAAGCCCTCCTTCGCGAGGACCCGTTCCAGCAGGTGGCGGCAGCGCACGGACTTGCTGGCGACCCGGATCGGCTTGCCGCCGGCCCGGCGCACCAGATCGTCCGCGTTGGCGTCGAAGGCCTCAAGATCCACGATCGCGAGGGGGGCGTCCAGGTGGGCGGTGGCCCGGTCGTAACGGGCCCGGTCGGCGGCGCGCGCAGTCATGAACGAAGCCTGCCAGACAGGATTACCGCAGGGTAGGGGGACGATCCGGGCAGATGCCCCGGGGCTGCGGACTGGTTCCCGCTCGCCCGCGGACAACCCGTAGAGTGACGCGCACGTACGGCGGAACGAATCCGGCCGCCTGACCCGCGCCGGGATGCGGATCCGCGCGTGCGGGTATGCGTGCCCGGGGGTGGACCTCTCCGCGCCGGGGAGCACGACGGCCCGTACGAGGAGTTGGCCCGGGCACGAGGAAACGGGGGGGCGCATGAGCAGTGAAGCGCGGCACGCCCCGATCCCTCGACGACCTTCGCCCGACCCCGCCCCGGCGAGTTCCCCGGGTGAGCCCGCGCCGGCGGGCGACGGAACCCGGCCGGGCAACGGCGGGACCGGCCAGGGTGATGTCCCGCACGTGTCCGGTGCGTCCGGCCGCGTGGACCGGCCGGGGTTCTTCGACCGGCCGAGCCGGGTGAACCGGTCGCAGCGGCCGGACGTATCCACCGGTGAGGCCGGGACCACCGGGCAGGACCAGCTGCCGGGTCGGCCCGGCGGGCAGCAGAGTCGTGATGACCGGACGAGTCGGGGCGGTGCGGTGGGGCAGGGCGAACAGGATGCGGGGGACCGGACCGTCGGCCGCTCGACGTCCGCCGAACGCATCGTTCGGCCCCGCTACCCCAACTTCCGCCCGCCGCAGGGCCCGCCGCCCCAGGGCGCGGCCACCGCGCCCCCGCCCCCGGCCTCGGCCCGCTTCCCGGACCTGCCCCCGGCGCCTTCCGGCCGGGAGACCGGCCGGGCCGTGCCGCCGGCGACCTCGGGCCGGGAGTCCGGCCGACCGGTGCCGCCCGCGTCCTCCGGGCGGGAGACCGGGCGTACCGCGCCGTTCCGGCTGTCCCACGGTCCGGGCCCGTCGTCACGGCGCACGCAGCCCGGGTCGGAACCGACCACCTCGCTCCGCCCCCTGCGCGCGGCGGAGGAGACGGAGCCGTCGTCGGACGAGCGGCGTGGCACCGCAGGGCCGTCGTCCGCGCGTCCGGCCGCGCCGTCCGGCGACCCGGCCGGGGGCACGTCCGGCGCGACCGGGCCCAGACGGTTCGAACGGCCCCGCGGCGACTTCCCGGCCACCGGCATCGGCACGCCGGACTCGGGCAGCGCGTGGAGCCCGCACATGCGGACGTTCCCGGTACCGACGGCCCCGCCACGCCCCACGACACCCCCGAAGGCCACCCCACCACCACCCCGCCCTCCGGCCACCGGCACCCCGCCGCGCCCGGCCGATGCCCCGGCGCCCGGTACCCCCCTGCGTCCCGCGGCCCCTCCGGCAGCGGGTGCCGCACCGCGTCCTGCGGAGCCCGCGCCGACCGTCACACCTCTGCGTCCCGCGGGTCCTTCGGCGGCGGGTAACGGGCCGCGTCCTGCGGAGCCTGCGCCGAGCGGCGATCCCTCGCGCCCGACGGGCGCCGCGGCGCCCGGTACACCGCGGCGCCCGGCCGGCCCTCCGGCGTCCGGTGCCGCACCTCGCCCGGCCGGTCCTCCAGCGGCCGTTGCACCCCCGCGTCCCGCGGGTCCTTCGGCGGCGGGTAACGGGCCGCGTCCTGCGGAGCCTGCGCCGAGCGGCGATCCCTCGCGCCCGACGGGCGCCGCGGCGCCCGGCATACCGCGGCGCCCGGCCGGCCCTCCGGCGTCCGGTGCCGCGCCGCGTTCCGCGGAGTCTGCGGCGACCGGTATTCCCCCGCGTCCGACGAGCGCCCCGTCGCCCGCTGCTCCGCCGTATCCGGCCGAGCCGCCGGCGCGGCCCGGCAAGGCTCCGGGGGCCGAAGCACCGAACCGGACCGGTGCCCGGGCACCCTCCGGCCCGCCGCGTCCCACGGGGCTCCCGGACAGCGGGTTCCAGGCGCGGCCCGCGGCCTCGTCGGCGACCGGCACGGCGTTCCCGGCCGTCGACACTCCCGCACGGTCCGGGGCGGGAGCGCCGCCGCGGCCCTCGACTCCTCCGGCACAGCCGACCGCCCCGGCCCACCGGGACTCCGGCACCGTGCCGCGTCCCGCCCCCGCTCCTCCTTCCCACCGCGACACCGTCCCGCCGGCCCACACCCTCGGTCCCGCCCCGGACCCCGCCTTGTCCTGGAGCGCCGCCGCGGGAACTCCGGGCCGGGAGCGGCCCGTTGTGACGTTCGGTGAGCCCGAGGGGTACGACGAGCGTGGGCGGGGGCTGTCGTTGGTCGGTCGCGTGGCGCCTCGTACCGCCGCTGCCGCCGCCTGCATGGTGCTCGGCCTCGGACTCATCGGCGGCGCGGTGACCGGGGGCTGGATCGTCGACGACGGCGGTGACACGACCGCGGCGACCAGCTTCAGCACCGCCTCCGGCCTGTGGCACAACGTGCCGGTCGACGAACTGTTCCCGCCCACCGTGCAGGGCACCGGCGCCGGCCCCGGCGGAGCCGACCGCACCTGGACCCGGATCGCCGTCGCCCCGGCCGGCGGCTGCGCCGACGCCTTCGACCCGCTGCTGCGCAAGGCGCTCGCCCCCGTCGGCTGCCAGCGCCTGGTCCGCGCCACCTACACGGACGCCACCCAGAGCTACGTGACGACCGTCGGCCTGCTGTTCACGAAGGCCGACCCGGCCGGGATGACCGCCCTCGCCAAGCGGTTCACCGACGAGCGGCTGGACCGCCGTACCGACCTGCTGCCCCGCCCGTACGCGGCGAAGAACACCGCCGCCGAGCGGTTCGGGCCGCACCAGCGCGCCTCCTGGACGATCTCCGTGCTCACCGACGCCCCGGTCGTGGCCTACGCAGTGTCCGGCTGGGCCGACGGCCGTACCGTCGACACCCCGCAGCCCGCCGCCGACGCCGAGACGTCCGGTGCCACCACGGCCGCGGCCCAGGCCGGCCTCGGCAACGAGGCACAGGGCCTGGCCGACCGGATCGAACGGCGACTGCGCCAGAACATCGCCGGCCCGGCAACGGAGAAGCACTCATGAAGCGCCGCGCAACCGGGGCCGCGGTGAGCCTGCTGCTCGCCGGCTCGCTCGCCCTGCTGCCGTCCACGACCGCGTACGCGGACAGCATCCGCGCCCAGCAGTGGGGCCTGTCCGCCCTGCACCTCGACGAGGCCTGGCAGACCACCAAGGGCAAGGGCATCACCGTCGCCGTCCTGGACACCGGCGTCGAGGCCGACCACCCGGACCTCGTCGGCAACGTCATGGCCGCCAAGGACATGATCGGCTTCGGGGCCAAGCCCGGCGACCGCACCTGGGCCCGGCACGGCACCGCCATGGCCGGCATCATCGCCGGTCACGGCCATGGCGTCGGGAACGAGGACGGGGTGATGGGCGTGGCCCCGGAGGCCAGGATCCTGCCCGTCCGGGTCATCCTCGAAGACGGTGACAGCGCCCGCGGCAAGGCCCGCTCCACCCGGGGCAACGCCCTCGCCGAGGGCATCCGGTGGGCCGCCGACCACGGCGCCGACGTCATCAACCTCTCCCTCGGCGACGACTCCGACTCCGCCCACCCCGAGCCCAGCGAGGACGAGGCGATCCAGTACGCCCTGAAGAAGAACGTCGTGGTCGTCGCCTCGGCCGGCAACGGCGGCGACAAGGGCGACCACATCTCCTACCCGGCCGCCTACCCGGGCGTCATCGCCGCCACCGCGGTGGACAAGTTCGGCACCCGCGCCGACTTCTCCACCCGCCGCTGGTACGCCACGGTCAGCGCACCCGGCGTCGACATCGTCATCGCCGACCCGGACCACAAGTACTACGAGGGCTGGGGCACCAGCGCCGCCTCCGCCTTCGTCTCCGGCGCCGTGGCCCTGGTCAAGGCGGCCCACCCGGGCCTCACCCCGGCCCAGATCAAGAAGCTCCTGGAGGACACCGCCCGGGACGCCCCGGCGGGCGGCCGTGACGACTCCCGGGGCTTCGGAATGATCGACCCGGCGGCGGCGATCAAGGCCGCGGCCAAGCTGAAGACAGAGAACCTGACATCGGCGTCGTACAACAAGAAGTACTTCGGCTCCGGCCCGGACCCGCAGGAGAAGGCGACGAGCGCGACGGACTGGGCAGCCCCGCTGGCCGGCGGCACGGGCGGGGTACTGGCGGTGGCGGCGGTGGTGCTGTGGCGAGGCCGCCGCAGGACTGTCTGAAACACCCTGACTTTTTACTGCCTAAAGGGAGACGCGCCCCAAAGGGGCGCGGGGCTGTTCTGATATGCGGCTCCGCCACGCGGGCGCGACCAGCCCCCGCCGGCCCGCACCCGCCCGCGAACCCCTGAACCCTCCCCCTACTGCGAAGCCGAAGCCGACGCGGACGAATCAGCTTCGGTGAACGCCCCCACCGCCGCCTTCGCAGCCGCCTCCACCAGCGAGATCCCCTTCGCCTGGCTCACGGTCCCCTTCGACAGCACGGCGACCAGATAGTCCGTCCCGTCCACCGTCACCCGCCCGATGCTGTTGACGTCCCACAACCCCGTGGTGCTGCGCGCCAGCCACCCGTTCTTCAGCGCGAACTCCGAACCGTCGGCGGCGGCCGAGACGCCCCACCGCTGGTCCGACTCGACCGTCTTCATCAGCCCCTGGATGTACGCCTGCGAGGCCGCGCTCAGCTTCGAGTCGTCCCCGAACACCTGCTGGAGCAGCGTGAGTTGATCGGCGGCGGTGGTCTGCGTCAACCCCCACAGCGCCCCGTCGCCGCCCTCTGTGCCGGTCAGTCCGAAGCGCTTGTTCGCCGCGTCCAGGCCCGTGGCCTTGCCGATGATGTCCCACAGGTCGGACGCCGACGTGTTGTCGCTGTTCTCGATCATCTTCGTGGCGTACGCCTTCTCCGTCGCCGTCAGATGCCGGCCGGCGTCCTGCGCCTGCAGCAGCAGCGTCGCGAGGATGTCGACCTTGACGATGCTCGCGGTGTCGAAGGCCGAGTCGCCGTAGGCCGCGCTGTCGCCGGAGTCGAGGTCGAGGACCGCCGCCGAGACCTTCGCCGCGGACGGCACGGTCACCCTGCCCATCGCCGAACTCAGCAGCGCGTCCCGGTCCACGGCCGGCTCCGTCACGGGTTCCACCGATGCCTCCCCACTCGCCGCGGCCGAGGCCGAGGAGGACGGCGCCGGCGACGCCGCCGACGATACGGCGTTGCCGTGCGCGTGCGCCTTCACGTACACGGTGCCCGCCGCGGTGGCACCGACGACGGCGACCGTGGCGAGGGAGACGTAGAGAAGGGCCCGGCGCCGCGGCCGGCCGCGGCGCCGGGCCCGGCGGGATCCTGAGGTGGCTCTGGGGGACTCCATGCCCGCGATGCTCGGGGCGGGGACTGTGTGAGCCGTTTGCTGGACGTTAGAAGTAGGTCAGGGAAATCTGAGATTCCGGTGAAACCCGTGTCGGACGGGTTTCGGGGGCCGCACAAGCGCAGCAGCATCCCACCGATAGGGTCGGGGACCGTGGCGAACAAGAACATTCCCGACTCCGGCTACTCCGACGACGACGGCTCCGCCGACCCCCGGCTGGCCGCCGCGCTGGCCGCCTGGGCCGGGGACCGCAGCGCCGTCGGTCCGGTCCTGGAGGCGCTGAAGGGCGCCCGGCTGCTGGTCCCGGTGGTCGCCGTGCTCGGCGAGGCCGAGGAGGACGAGAACGGGCTGCGCCGCGAGAAGAGCAGCGACATGGCCGTCCCCACCCTGAAGGCGGGCCACCGCACCGCGCTGCCGGCCTTCACCTCCACCGCCTCGCTGGCCCGCTGGGACCCGGCGGCCCGGCCCGTCGCCGTACCCCTGCACCAGGCGCTCCAGGCAGCCGCGCACGAGAAGGCCGACACGGTGGTGCTGGATCTGTCGGGGCCGGTGCCGTTCGAACTGACCGGCGCCGCGCTGCTCGCCCTCGCCGAGGGGCGTACGACCACCGATCCGCTCGCCGACCCGGCCGTGGTCGGTGCCGTCCGGGCCGCGGTGGCCGCCGAGCCCGCCGTGCTCCGTGCCCACCTCGGGCCCGGGTCCGCCGACGGCACGCTGGCGCTGGTCCTCGACCCGGCGGCCGCGCAGCCCGCCGAGGCCGCCCGGGCCGTCGCCGAGCGGCTCGCCGCCGACGAGACACTGAGGGCCCGCCTGGTGCACGGCCTCGACCTGGCACTGCTGCCGGCCGGGACCGTGCCTCCGGGCGAGCCCTTGTACGTCAGGGACTGAACGCTGGACCGGACGCTAGCCGTAGACCGGGCCGGTGTACTTCTCGCCGGGGCCCTGGCCGGGCTCGTCGGGGACGATCGAGGCCTCGCGGAAGGCAAGCTGCAGCGACTTCAGGCCGTCCCGCAGCGGGGCCGCGTGGAAGGAGCTGATCTCGGTCGCGGACGCGTCGAGCAGCCCGGCGAGGGCGGTGACCAGCTTGCGGGCCTCGTCCAGGTCCTTGTACTTGTCGCCCTCCCCTTCTTGTGGGGCCAGACCGAGCTTCACGGCCGCGGCGCTCATCAGGTTGACGGCGACCGTCACGATCACCTCGACCGCGGGGACCTCGGCGATGTCGCGGGTCATCTCGTCGAAGTCGGGCTGTCCGGCGTCACCGGGGCCGGGAAGGGGCGTCTCACTCATGCCCCACACGATAGGCGCAGGGGGGAGGGGGCTCTTACTTAGCCCCAGGTCGTCTCAATTAGCCCTGTCTCGGCTTTGCTGCTAGCCTTGTGTGACGACCGGCCGGACAGATATGCCTCACGGCTAGCTGAACCGGCCCACAAGTGGAGGCTTCGAACTCCCACCTGGCCACCCTCTCGGGCGGCAGGTCACCGGTCAGACGGTCGCTTCGCCGTTTACGGCGACGGCGTTCCGTCCGATTCTGCGCCCCGCGATCCTCGCGGCGGTGTTCCGGTAGTTCGAGGAGCCCCGCCTGTGATCGTCCGGGGCATTTTTTCTGCTTCGGTGCGGTTAGGTCTTACGAAAACAGACGTTACGCGGCTGTCCGCCAGACCGCCGCGTGGTGCTACCGAGGAGGATCCATCAGCACCGAGCCCCGCATCAACGACCGGATTCGCGTTCCCGAGGTGCGACTTGTCGGTCCCAGCGGCGAGCAGGTCGGGATTGTTCCGCTTGCCAAGGCGCTGGAGCTTGCCCAGGAGTACGACCTCGACCTGGTCGAGGTGGCGGCGAGCGCACGTCCGCCGGTCTGCAAGCTCATGGACTACGGCAAGTTCAAGTACGAGTCGGCCATGAAGGCCCGTGAGGCGCGCAAGAACCAGGCGCACACGGTCATCAAGGAAATGAAGCTCCGGCCGAAGATCGACCCGCACGACTATGACACCAAGAAGGGTCACGTCGTCCGGTTCCTCAAGCAGGGCGACAAGGTCAAGATCACGATCATGTTCCGTGGTCGCGAGCAGTCCCGGCCCGAACTGGGCTACCGACTGCTGCAGCGTCTCGCGGAGGACGTCCAGGACCTCGGTTTCGTGGAATCGAACCCGAAGCAGGACGGCCGAAACATGATCATGGTTCTCGGTCCGCACAAGAAGAAGACCGAGGCGATGGCCGAGGCCCGGCAGGCGCAGGAGGCCCGCAAGGCGGAAGCGAAGGCCAACCCCGGTCGCTCGCAGAACGCCGCGGAATTCGACGACGCCGAGGACGAAGCCGCCGAGGTCGAGGCCGAGGCGCCCGCCGAGGAGCATGTCGAGGCGTGACCCCGGGGTAACCCGCCCCAGGTCAGCACCCAGGGGCGAGAGTCCCAGGATGTAACCGATACAAGAGCGACGTTCCGCCGTGCCCGGTTTAGCGACCGGGCACCGGAGCGCCACCGACGAGGAGATAACGGCGCTATGCCGAAGAACAAGACGCACAGCGGTGCCAGCAAGCGCTTCAAGGTCACCGGCTCCGGCAAGGTCCTGCGTGAGCGCGCCGGCAAGCGCCACCTGCTCGAGCACAAGTCGTCCCGTGTGACGCGTCGCCTCACCGGCAACGCCGAGATGGCCCCGGGTGACACCGCGAAGATCAAGAAGCTTCTCGGCAAGTGACACGCGGGCGCCCGCAGCGCCCTGAGTCAGCCCAACCGGGACCCAGTCGTTTCCGGGCCGCGTGAGTCCAACCGCGGCCCCGCTACAAGGAGTTAACAAGTGGCACGCGTCAAGCGGGCAGTCAACGCCCACAAGAAGCGCCGGGCGATCCTCGAGGCGGCCTCCGGCTACCGCGGTCAGCGTTCGCGCCTGTACCGCAAGGCCAAGGAGCAGGTCACCCACTCGCTGGTCTACAACTACAACGACCGCAAGAAGCGCAAGGGCGACTTCCGTCAGCTGTGGATCCAGCGCATCAACGCCGCTGCCCGCGCCAACGGCATCACCTACAACCGCTTCATCCAGGGTCTGAAGGCCGCGAACGTCGAGGTCGACCGCAAGATCCTGGCGGAGTTGGCCGTCAACGACGCCAACGCTTTCGCCGCGCTCGTCGAGGTGGCCCAGAAGGCGCTGCCGTCGGATGTCAACGCCCCCAAGGCGGCGTGACGCTGCGCTGGCTTTGAGCCGACGTGACTGAAGGACCCGCAGGCTGAATGGCTTGCGGGTCCTGCTGTTGCTGCCGCGGCCTTGTCCTTCGGCCGCGGGCCGGTGGGGGCTGGTCGCGCCCACGCGGCGGAGCCGCATATTGACTGGGGCCCCGCGCCCCTTACGGGGCACGTCTTAGCTGCGGGCAGTCGTGCCCCCAGGGCGGCACGGGTGGGCGCAGCGGCACCCGGCCGGCGCCGGTGAGTGAAACTGTTGGCCCAGCCCAGGGCTCGGCACCGCCGAAAACGTACGTCGTGGTCGCTCGCCGTTGCGGCGGGAAATCTTTTGCTGAAGGTGAAGAACGAAGATGCCCACCCCCGAGCTGATCTCCCCCCGCTCCGCCCGTGTCGCCGCTGCCCGGCGGCTGGGGCGGCGGAACTTCCGGGGCAAGGACCGGCTGTTTCTCGCCGAGGGGCCGCAGGCCGTGCGGGAGGCGGCCGTGCATCGGGTCGGTGACGTGCCCACGCTCGTCGAGCTGTTCGCCACCGTGGACGCCGCGGAGCGGTACGCCGACATCATCGGAGAGGCCAGGACCGCCGGCGCCCGGATCCACCTCGCCGCCGAGGACGTCATCGCCGACATCTCCACCACCGTGACGCCCCAGGGGCTCGTCGGGGTGTGCCGGTTCCTGGACACGCCGTTCGAGGAGATCCTCGCCGCCCGCCCCAAGCTCGTCGCCGTCCTCGCCAACGTCCGCGACCCCGGCAACGCCGGCACCGTGCTGCGGTGTGCGGATGCCGCGGGGGCGGAGGCCGTCGTACTCACCGACGCGTCCGTCGATCTGTACAACCCGAAGGCGGTCCGGGCCTCCGTCGGCTCGCACTTCCACCTGCCCGTCGCCGTCGGCGTGCCCGTCGAGGAGGCCGTGGCCGGGCTGAAGGGCGTCGGCGTGCGGATCCTCGCCGCCGACGGGGCCGGGACCGACGACCTCGACGACGAGCTCGACGAGGGCACCATGGGCGGGCCCACGGCCTGGGTGTTCGGGAACGAGGCCTGGGGGCTCCCGGAGGAGACCCGCGCGCTGGCGGACGCCGTCGTGCGCGTCCCGATCCACGGGAAGGCCGAAAGCCTGAACCTCGCTACCGCCGCCGCCGTATGTCTCTACGCATCGGCCCGTGCACAGCGCGCCTCCGGAGGGTGCCGTTCCGTCACCGAGAGCTAGTAGGGTGACCAGCTCGGGGGCCTGCTGCGCCGTCTGAGAGGTGGAGTACGGGGATGAGTGTCGGCACCAGCAACGCGCCGGGGGGCCGCGGCACCGGACGGGTACCCGCACCCCGGCACGGCGACCTCACCGGGCTGGGCATCGACCCCGACGAACTGCCCGACGGCCTGGTGATCGCCGACGAGCAGGGTCTCGTCGTCTGCTTCAACGCGGCCGCCGCCCGCATCACCGCCACCGCCCCCGCCGACGCCCTCGGCCGGCGCCTGGAGAAGGCCCTCCCTTTAGAGGATCTGGAGGGGCGGCGCTGGTGGCAGCTCACCGACCCCTACGGCGGCCTCGCCATCCGGGTCGGCCAGCCGGAGCGCAACCTCCTGCTGCCCGGCGGCCGGGAAGTGCTGGTGTCCGCGAAGTACGTGCGGACCGAGCCGACCGGGCCCGTGCGCCGAGTCGTCGTATCGCTGCGGGACACCGAAGCCCGGCGCCGTACCGAACGCAGCCACGCCGAGCTGATCGCCACCGTCGCGCACGAGCTGCGCTCGCCGCTGACCTCCGTCAAGGGGTTCACCGCCACCCTGCTCGCCAAGTGGGAACGGTTCACCGACGACCAGAAGCGGCTGATGCTGGAGACGGTCGACGCGGACGCCGACCGGGTCACCCGGCTCATCGCCGAGCTGCTGGACATCTCCAGGATCGACAGCGGGCGGCTTGAGGTGCGCCGGCAGCCGGTGGACATAGGCGCGGCCGTCGGACGGCACATCCAGGCGTACGTCGCCGCCGGGCAGCCCGCCGACCGTTTCCTGCTCCGCGTCGAGCAGCCGCTGCCCGCGCTCTGGGCCGACCCCGACAAGGTCGACCAGGTCCTCAGCAACCTCATCGAAAATGCCGTGCGGCACGGCGAGGGAACCGTCACCATTGACATCACGGCCACGGCGTCCCCGCGCGAAGGGGACGGCCATGAGAACGCAGCCACGTCGGTCACGGTGAGCGACGAAGGGCCCGGCATCCCGGAGGAATCCATGAACCGCGTCTTCACCCGCTTCTGGCGGGGCAGCAAGCGCGGTGGCACCGGTCTCGGGCTGTACATCGTCAAGGGCATCGTCGAGGCCCACGGCGGCACCATCACCGTCGGACGCGCCCCCAGCGGCGGCGCCGAGTTCCGATTTACGTTGCCCGTGAGCGCGCCGGCGTATCTCGCCTGACGGCCCACGGGCTCTTCGTACACCTCCACCCCGTTAGACTCGGCCTTTGGCACCTTTGTGTCCTTCACATGGCCGATCAACGGTCTTGGGGACCATCCGCCTGGGGGCACCTCCCAGCGTTAGCTGGGGGACAATCGGAAGCACGGGAAGAGATGTCGGCACCGAATAAGTCGTACGACCCTGTCGAGGTCGAGGCGTTGAAACCGGAAGAGATCGAGCGCATGCGGGACGAGGCGCTCGCCGCCTTCGCCGCCGCGGACTCCCTCGACGCGCTCCAGGAGGCCAAGGTCGCCCACACCGGCGGCGCCTCCCCGCTGGCCCTCGCCAACCGCGAGATCGGCGCGCTGCCCCCGCACGCCAAGGCCGCCGCCGGCAAGCTGGTCGGCCAGGCCCGCGGCGCGGTGAACAAGGCCCTCGCGGGCCGCCAGGAGGAGCTGGAGGCCGAGCGCGACGCCCGGGTGCTGGTCGAGGAGGCGGTGGACCTCACGCTGCCGTACGACCGCGTCCCGGCCGGCGCCCGCCACCCGCTGACCACCCTGTCCGACCGTATCGAGGACATCTTCGTGGCCATGGGCTACGAGGTCGCCGAGGGTCCGCAGGTCGAGGCCGAGTGGTTCAACTTCGACGCCCTCAACATCGGCCCGGACCACCCGGCCCGAGGCGAGGCGGACACCTTCTTCGTACAGGGCCCCGAGGGCGGCACCGAGTCCGGTGTCGTGCTGCGCACCCACACCTCGCCGGTCCAGATCCGCTCGCTGCTCGACCGTGAGCTGCCGGTCTACGTGATCTGCCCGGGCCGCGTGTACCGCACCGACGAGCTGGACGCCACCCACACCCCGGTCTTCCACCAGGTCGAGCTGCTCGCCGTCGACGAGGGCCTGACCATGTCGGACCTGAAGGGCACCCTGGACCACATGGTCCAGTCGCTGTTCGGCGAGGGCATGAAGACCCGGCTGCGGCCGAACTTCTTCCCCTTCACCGAGCCCAGCGCCGAGATGGACATGCTGTGCTACGTCTGCAAGGGCGAGTCCGTCGGCAACCCCGACCGCCCCTGCCGTACCTGCTCCTCCGAGGGCTGGATCGAGCTGGGCGGCTGCGGCATGGTCAACCCGCGGGTGCTCACCGCCTGCGGCGTCGACCCGGAGAAGTACAGCGGCTTCGCCTTCGGGTTCGGCATCGAGCGGATGCTGATGTTCCGCCACAACGTCGAGGACATGCGAGACATGGTCGAGGGTGACGTCCGGTTCACCCGGCCGTTCGGGATGGAGATCTGATGCGGGTCCCGCTTTCCTGGCTGCGGGAGTACGTCGACCTGCCGGCCACCGAGACCGGCCGCGATGTGCAGGCCAAGCTGATTTCGGCCGGTCTGGAGGTCGAGACCGTCGAGCAGCTCGGCGACGGCCTCAAGGGCCCCCTGGTCGTCGGCCGGGTGCTGACCATCGAGGAGCTGGACGGCTTCAAGAAGCCGATCCGCTTCTGCACCGTCGACGTCGGCACCGCCAACGGCACCGGCGAGCCCCAGGAGATCGTCTGCGGCGCGCGCAACTTCGCCGTCGGCGACAAGGTCGTCGTCGTCCTGCCGGGGGCCGTGCTGCCCGGCGGCTTCGCCATCGCCGCGCGCCAGACGTACGGCAGGACCTCCCACGGCATGATCTGCTCCAGCGACGAGCTGGGCATGGGCGACGACGGCACCCACGGCATCATCGTGCTGCCGCCGGAGACCGAGGTCGGCAAGGACGCCATCGAGCTCCTGGAGCTGGTCGACGAGGTCCTGGACATCGCCGTCACCGCCAACCGCGGCGACTGCCTGTCCATCCGCGGCGTGGCCCGCGAGACCGCCATCGCCTACGGCCTGCCGCTGCGCGACCCGGCCCTTCTCGACGTGCCGGGACCGAACGCCTTCGGCTACCCGGTCCAGGTCTCCGACCCGCTCGGCTGCGACCGCTTCACCGCGCGCACGGTCATCGGGCTGAGCCCCGAGGCCCGCTCCCCGATCTGGCTGCAGCGCCGCCTGCAGAAGGTCGGCATGCGCCCGATCTCGCTCGCCGTCGACGTCACCAACTACGTGATGATGGAGCTCGGCCAGCCCCTGCACGCCTACGACCGCAACCTGGTCCAGGGCACCATCGGCGTCCGCCGCGCGGCCGAGGGCGAGAAGATCGTCACCCTCGACGGCGCCGAGCGGAAGCTGCACGCCGAGGACCTGGTCATCACCGACGACCGCGGCCCGATCGGCCTCGCGGGCGTCATGGGCGGCGCCAACACGGAGATCGCCGACCACGATGCCGCCGAGAACGGGGCGAACTCCACGACCGACGTGGTCATCGAGGCGGCCCACTTCGACGCCGTCGCCATCGCGCGCACCGCCCGCCGGCACAAGCTGTCCTCCGAGGCCTCCCGCCGCTTCGAGCGCGGGGTCGACCCGCAGGCCGCGGCCGCCGCCGCGCAGCGCACGGTCGACCTGCTGGTGCTGCTCGCCGGCGGCACCGCCGAGGCCGGTGTCACCGAGGTCATCGCGCCGTCCGCGCCGCACACCATCACCGTCGCGGCGAACCACCCCGACCGGGTCGCGGGTGTCGAGTACGGCCGGGAGACCGTCGTACGCCGCCTCCAGGAGGTCGGCTGCGACGTCTACGGGCAGGACGAGCTGCTCGTCACCGTGCCGTCCTGGCGGCCCGACCTGCTCGAACAGAACGACCTGGCCGAAGAGGTCATCCGCCTGGAGGGCTACGAGAACCTGCCCTCCACGCTGCCCAAGCCGCCGGCCGGCCGTGGCCTCACCCACCGGCAGCGGCTGCACCGCCGGGTGGGCCGCGCGCTGGCCGGGGCCGGCTATGTCGAGGCGCCGAACTACCCGTTCGTCGGCGAGCAGGTCTTCGACCAGCTCGGTCTGGCCGCCGACGACCCGGCCCGCCGCGTCGTCAGGCTGACCAACCCGCTCAACGACGAGGAGCCCGCGCTCCGCACCTCGCTGCTGCCGGGCCTGCTCGGTGCGCTGCGCCGCAACGACGGGCGCGGTGCGCACGACCTGGCGCTGTTCGAGACCGGCCTGGTCTTCCTGCCGCGCGAGGAGCAGGGCATCGCCGGTCACCTGCCGGTCGACCGCCGTCCGACCGACGCGGAGCTCGCCGCGCTGAACGCCGTGCTGCCCGAGCAGCCGCGCCATGTCGCCGTCGTCCTCGCGGGCGCCCGCGAGCAGGCCGGCTGGTGGGGCAAGGGCCGTCCGGCCGACTGGGCCGACGCGGTCGAGGCGGGGCGCGCGGTGGCGCGTGAGGCCGGTGCCGAGCTGATCGTCCGGTCCGGTCAGTACGGGCCGTGGCACCCCGGCCGGTGTGCCGAGCTGGTGGTCGTCGCCGACGGCACCGAGCAGGTCGTGGGCCACGCCGGTGAGCTGCACCCGCGCGTGCTCAAGGCCCTGGGGCTGCCCGCGCGCACCTGCGCGATGGAGCTGGACCTGGACGCCCTGGAGCAGGTCGGCGACGGCACCCCGCAGGCGCCGGGCATCTCGACGTTCCCGGTGGCCACGCAGGATGTCGCCCTCGTGGTGGACAAGCCGGTGCCGGCGGCGGAGGTCGAGGCGGCGCTGCGCGAGGGGGCGGGTGAACTCCTTGAGGCCATCCGGCTGTTCGACGTCTACGAGAATGCTGCGCAGCTCGGCGAGGACAAGAAGTCGCTGGCGTACGCGTTGCGGTTCCGGGCGGGTGATCGGACGTTGACCGTCGAAGAGGCGTCGGCTGCTCGCGATGCGGCAGTTGCCCTTGCCGGGGAGCGTACGGGAGCGGTGCTTCGGGGCTAGTCGCCCTAGGGGGAACTGCTGTCGGCCGGCTGCGGGTTCGTCGTGGCTGATCGCGCAGTTCCCCGCGCCCCTGAAGGGGCGCGTCCGCGAGGGCGCTTACATGTACTGCTACCTGCATAAATGCGGGTGTCTCGTGGGTGGTCACTCATTTGGGTGAGATCCATCGGAGACATGGCCCTTTCGGGGCATGCCGTCGACAGAATCGGACCGGCCTTTCGGGGTCGGTCCGTCTGTTCTGTCAGGCGCCTACATGGGGGCCATTGGCATGATCCGCAGCAAAGCCGGAGTTCCCCGCAGCAGGCGGCCCCGGACGAATTCACGGCCCGGGCGCCGTGCTCTCGCCCTGGGGCTGCCCACGGTGTGGGGAGCCGTCGTGGTCGGCTACAAATTCGGATGCCCGCTGGCCGAGCAGACCGGGCTCGGTGCACGGATCGTCACCAGCGCCGTGTTCTTCGCGGTCGGCACCGGGCTGATACTGCATGTCCGCCGGGCCCTGCTCCGGGAGCTGCGGCAGGCCCGGATGGTCGCCGGCGCCGCGCAGAGCGTGCTGCTGCGGCCGCTGCCGCCCCGGCTCGCCGGGCTGAACGTCGCCGCCGCCCAGCTCTCCGCCGACCGGGGCGCGAGCATCGGCGGCGACCTCTACGAGGCCGTCGCCACCGAACACGGCGTACGGGTCGTGATGGGCGACGTACGCGGGCACGGACTGTCGGCGATCGGAACCGTTGCCGCGGTTCTCGGCAGCTTCCGCGAGGCCGCCCACGACGAACCCGAACTGGGGCGTGTGCTCGGCCGCCTGGACCGCGCCCTCGCCAGACACCTACGCGAACGAGCCAGGGCCGAGCACCCGTCCAGCGGCCAGGACCCGGACAGCCCGGTGGCCGAGGAGTTCGTCACGCTGCTGCTCCTGGAGATCGCGGGAGACGGCGAGCTTCGGGCCATCAACTGTGGGCACCCATGGCCGTATGTGCTGAGCGGGCCGCGAGTCGACGCTCTCTCGCACGCCGATCCGCTGCCCCCTCTCGGTCCGTTCCCGCTGCCGTCGGACCTCACCGCAACCCATTGCGGACAGCTGCTCGACGGCGAGTCACTCGTGTTGTATACGGACGGTGCGGAGGACGCCAGAGACGCGAGGGGGCATTTCTTCTCCTTGCCGGAGACATTGGCGCAAGCCGTACGAGACGAGCCTGTCTCCCCGCAGACCATTCTTCGTACGGTCTTCACGGCCCTGCTGCGCCACACCAACGGCCGTCCGACGGACGACATCGCACTCCTGGTCCTACGGAACGACTGCAACACGCGTCATCGCAGCGCCCCTTCAGGGGCGCGGGGCGATGACATCAGCGGCTCCGCCGCGCGGGCGCGACCAGCCCCCACTCACCCGCAGCCGACAACGCACGGCTAGCCCCCGGACGTCGGCCAAGCCAACGGCCAGGCCACCGCACTGTACGAGGGGGAGCCGGCGGCCCGGCCGGCCTCTTGCGAGGCAATTAAGTCAACCGGCCCGACACGCTCCGCGACAGTGCGCGCACGCTACGGATGCGCGCACTTCGTTCACACCCCGTGTGAACGCAACCGCACTACGCTGACGGCACCAGGCCACCCGGGGGGCATCCATGCAGCCCAACTCTCTGCTCGACGCGATCCTGGACGAGGCGGGGATCTCGCACGCCGGGCTCGCCGCCCACGTCAACCAGGCGGGCCGGACCCGTGGACTCTCGCTGCGCTACGAACACACCGCCGTCGCACGGTGGTTGAAGGGTCAGCGGCCGCGCGGCCAGGTGCCGGACCTGATCTGCGAGGTGCTCGCCGCCCGGCTGCACCGCCAGGTCACCCTCGACGACATCGGGCTCGGCGTCCCCGGCGAACCCAGCGTCCCGCACGCCACCTCGCTCTCCGGTTTCGTGGAGCGGGCCACCGCCCTGTGGCGCTCCGACGAACAGCAGCGCCCGCACATACTCGGCGCCCCCGCCGTCACCGGCACGCCCGCGGTGATGCCGGTGTGGGAGTGGGAGAACCCGCCCGAGGACGTGGACGTCTCGCGCGGCGGGCGGCACCGGGTCACCCCGGCCGACCTGGAGATGCTGCGGGCCGCCCGGGCCCACTACGAGCAGATGTACCGCAAGGCCGGCGGCATGGCGACCCGCACCCGGATCGTGGGCTTCCTCAACGCCGAGGCGGCGCCGCTGCTGCGCGGCAGCTACACGGATGCCACGGGGCGTCAACTGCACCGGGCGACCGGCGGGTTGGTGGCGATCGCGGGCATCTGCGCGTACGACTCCGACGCGCACGGGCTCGCCCAGCGCTACTTCCACCAGGCGCTGCGGCTGGCAAAGGCCAGCGGGGACCGGGGTCTCGGCGCCTACGTCATCGCGCTGCTCGTCAACCAGTCGCTGTTCATGCGGGAGTTCCGGCAGGCCGTCGCCTTCGCGGAGGCCGCGCTGCGCACCGCCGGCAAGCACATCACCCCCGCCCTCGCCTCCGACCTCTACGCGATGCAGGCCAAGGCGTACGCCCACCTCGGCGACGGCACGAGCGCGCTGTCCTGCATCCGGCGGGCCGAGACGGCCGCCGAACGCATCCGGCGGGGCCACGAACCCGACGAGACCGGCTATGTCCAGCCCGGCCTGGTCAATGTGCAGGTGGCCGAGGCGCTGCTCAGCCTCGGCGAGCTCGCCGCCGCCCGTGAACACGCGGCGGCCGCCGTCGACAACCCCGCCCACGACCGGGGCCGGGTGCACCGGCTCGCCATGCTGAGCACCATCGAACTGCGCCAGGGAAACGCCGACAACGCGGTGGCCACGGCCGTGCAGATGGCCGAGCAGGCCCGCGGAATGGAGTCCCAGCGCCTGCGCGACAGACTCCGCGCGGTACGCGAGCACCTCGTGCGCAGCGGCGGTGTGGGAACCGCCGAGGCCGCCGAACTGATCGACGGCGCACTGCGCGTACCGCTCTAGGCGCGGTAGGCCTTCAGAGCCGCTGCTGCGATATTGCCACTTACTCGGCGGAAGGTGGCAGAACCGTGCAGTGGACGAAACAGAACGAACAAACTGTGTATGAAAACCGCTGGTTCAGCGTCAATCTCGCAGATGTCGAGCTGCCGGACGGCCGGCACCTCGACCACTTCCTGATACGGCTGCGGCCCGTGGCCGTGGCGACGGTGGTCAACGAGGCGGGCGAGGTCCTCCTCCTGTGGCGCCACCGTTTCATCACCGACAGCTGGGGCTGGGAACTCGCGGCGGGAGTCGTCGAGGACGGCGAGGACATCGCCGTCGCGGCCGCCAGGGAACTGGAGGAGGAGACCGGCTGGCGGCCGGGAACCCTGCACCATCTCATGACCGTGGAGCCGTCCAACGGCCTCACCGACGCCCGGCACCACATCTACTGGTCCGACTCGGGCGAGTACGTCGGACACCCCGTGGACGACTTCGAATCGGACCGCCGGGAGTGGGTCCCCCTCAAGCTCGTCCCGGACATGATCGCCCGCGGGGAGGTCCCGGCCGCCAACATGGCGGCCGCGTTACTCCTGTTGCATCACATGAGGCTCACCGACGACTAGTGGGCCAGCGCCTGCCAGACCGTGACGACGAGGGCGCCCAGTGCGGTGAGCGCGGCGAGGGAGGGCAGGGGCCAGCGGGCGTGTTCCAGCGAGGCCAGGCGGGTGTTGAGCTCGTCCAGTTCCTTGGCGGTCTCCTTGGTCCGGTGACTGAGCAGGTTCAGCCCTCCCTCGACCTGGGCGTAGGCCACATCGAGGCGACGACGTAACTCTGCGAGTTCTCCTTGGACCACGGGATGCTCCGGTTCGGCGGTCACGGTCCACTCCTTTGCGTGATCGAGGGTGTTGTTCCGCATCCCTTTACATGCGCATGAAGAGTGAACTCGCCTGGTGAGCGCGTGGGGAGAGTGTGCGAAGGGCATATGCGTGCCCGTGGTGCACACGGTGTGTGAAACACGCGGGCCCGGCACCGGTGACGGTGCCGGGCCCGTGGCGCATCGCTCGCTGTAACCGCCGGGGTGTGCTCAGCCGTAGGTGTAGAAGCCCGACCCCGTCTTCCGCCCCAGCCGGCCCGCCTCGACCATGCGCTGGAGCAGCGGGGGAGCGGCGTACAGCGGCTCCTTGTACTCGGCGTACATGCTGTTCGCGATGGAGACGATGGTGTCCAGGCCGATCAGGTCGGACAGCTTCAGCGGGCCCATCGGGTGGGCGCAGCCCAGCTCCATGCCGTTGTCGATGTCCTCGCGGCCCGCGATGCCGGACTCGAACATCCGGATGGCGGAGAGCAGGTACGGCACCAGCAGCGCGTTGACCACGAAGCCGGAGCGGTCCTGGGCGCGGATCGCGTGCTTGCCGAGCAGCTTCTCGGCGAAGAGCTGGGCGCGGCTGATGGTGCCCTCGGAGGTGGTGAGCGCGGGGATCAGCTCGACCAGTTTCTGCACCGGGGCCGGGTTGAAGAAGTGGATGCCGATGACGTGGTCGGGGCGGGAGGTGGCGACCGCCAGCTTCACCAGCGGGATCGAGGAGGTGTTGGAGGCCAGGATCGCGTCCGGGCGGGTCACCACCTGGTCGAGCACCTGGAAGATCTCCGTCTTCACCTGCTCGTTCTCGACGACCGCCTCGATCACCAGGTCGCGGTCGGCGAACTCGCCGAGGTCCGTGGTGAAGCTCAGCCGCGCCAGCGTGGCGTCCCGCTCCTCCTCGGAGATCTTGCCGCGCTCGGCGGCCTTGGCCAGGGAGCCGAACAGCCGGGTGCGGCCGATCTCCAGGGCCTCGCCGGTGGTCTCGGCGACCCGCACGTCCAGACCGGCGCGGGCGATGACCTCGGCGATGCCCGCTCCCATCTGGCCGCAGCCCACGACTCCGACCTTCTCGATGTCGGTCACATCGTCCCCTTCGCTGATCTACGGGCGGCCGGCAGGACCTCCGGATCCGGTGCCTGCTCCGTTCGTGCACGTTACCCGTAAGTATCGATGATCGATCGTCCGGGTGGGGGCATCCTGTGCCGCGAAGGCGATCCGTGACCGAACGGATCCGGAGAGTGAGAGGGTCTTACGATGGCACGAGTGTCTCGCAGGGCGTTCGCGCTGGCGGCGCTGTCCCTGGCGGCGTCGGCGGCACCGGGCGCGTCGGCCGCACCGGGCCCGGCCGCGCCGTCGGGACGGCCCCGCCGGGCGGCCACCGAGATGCGCGGTATGTGGCTGGCGACGGTCTCCAACCGAGACTGGCCCTCCCGTACCGGGCTGCCGGCCGCGGACCAGCGCAAGGAGCTGACCGCCTTCCTCGACAAGGCGGTCGACTACCGGCTCAACACCGTGATGTTCCAGGTGCGGCCCACCGCCGACGCGTTCTGGCCCTCGCCGTACGAGCCCTGGTCGCAGTACCTCACCGGTACCCAGGGCAAGGACCCCGGCTGGGACCCGCTGGGCACCGCCGTCGCGGAGGCGCACGCCAGGGGCCTGCGACTGCACGCCTGGTTCAACCCGTACCGGATCGCCAACAACACCGACCCGGGCAGGCTGGTCGCCTCGCACCCGGCCCGCAAACACCCCGACTGGGTGGTGCCGTACGGCGGAAAGCTCTACTACAACCCGGGCATCCCGGCCGTCCGCACCTTCGTGGAGCAGGCGATCCTCGACGCGGTCGCCAAGTACCCCGTGGACGCGGTCCACTTCGACGACTACTTCTACCCGTACCCGGTGGCCGGCCAGACCTTCGACGACGACGCCGCGTACGACGCCCACGGCGGCGACTTCTCGTCGCGGGCGGCCTGGCGACGGGACAACATCGACAGGCTGGTGGCCGAGATCGCCGACGGGGTGAAGAAGCTGCGGCCCGGCACCCGCTTCGGGGTCAGCCCGTTCGCGGTGTGGCGCAACGCCACCACCGACTCCCGTGGTTCGGACACCAAGGCGGGCGTCGAGACGTACGACGACCTGTACGCGGACACCCGGAAGTGGGTGCAGAAGAACTGGATCGACTACATCGTCCCGCAGGTGTACTGGCAGATCGGCAACTCCGCCGCGGACTACGCCAAGGTGGTCGACTGGTGGGCGGGGGTGGCCAAGGGCTCGGGGACCGCGCTGTACATCGGGGAGGCGCTCTACCAGGCAGGGGCCGCCGACGCCCCCTCGGCCTGGCAGGACCCGGCCGAGCTGTCCCGGCACCTCACCCTGGCCGACCAGTACCCGCAGGTCGGCGGGCACGTGTACTTCGCGGCCAAGGACGTGGCCGCGGATCCGATCGGGGCGCTGTCACGGGTGGTCGCCGACCACTATCAGCAGCCCGCGCTTCCGCCGGGCTGACCGCGAGCGGCCGGCGATCCCCTCGTCTCGTCGCGGGCTACTTCTGCCGGTGGGTCTCCCGGTGCCTGACCTGGCAGTCGGGACCGGGGGACATGATGGCCTCGTGGCCGTCCTCGAAGCGGACCCGGTAGGGCGGAGTGCCCTCGGGGCCGAGTACCTGGACGATTTCCGAGACCTGGTCGTGCTGACCGACCACCCTGCCGTGCTGGACAAGCTGGTCGCCCTCGGATGCACGCATCTCCAGGGCCTCCTCACGATCGCGATCGTTGGGTGACGGCGATGCACACGAGCACGGCGGCGGCCGTGAGTGGAGCGGCCGCGGTGAGGTGCTCGCCCAGCAGCAGCACCGACCACACCAGTGTGAGCAGGGGCTGGGCCAACTGCAACTGGCTGGCCTTCGGAATGCCGACGGCCGCCATGCCCCGGTACCACACCACCAGACCGAGGAACTGCGAGCCGGCCGCCACCCACAGCACACCGGCCACTCCGTGCGCGTTCCAGACCACCGGCTCGTACGACAGCGCGACCACGGCGGCCGGCACGGTCAGCGGCAGGCAGAACACCAGCGCCCAGCCGATGACCTGCCAGCCCGGCATGATCCGGGCCAGCCGGCCGCCCTCGGTGTAGCCGGCCGCGCACACCACAAGGGCCGCGAACAGATAACCGTCCGCCGCCGTGAACGCCCCGCCGCTCTGGGCGACCGTGAACGCCAGCACGGCCGCCGCGCCGGCCAGGGCCGCCGCCCAGAAGGTGCGGGAGGGACGGATGCCCATGCGCAGGGCCGAGAAGAGGGCGGTGGTCAGCGGGAGCAGGCCCACCACGACGGCCGCGTGCGAGGTGGTGGAGGTCTCCAGAGCGAGCGTGGTCAGCATCGGGAAGCCGAGGACGACCCCGGCCGCGACGACCGCCAGCCCCGCCAGGTGCCGGCGCTCGGGCAGCCGTACCCGCAGGAACAGCAGGCAGCCGCCCGCCATGGCCGCCGCGAGCACACTGCGCACCGCCACCAGCGCCCACGGCCCGAAGCCCTCCAGGCCCCAGGCCGTGGCCGGGAAGGTGAGGGAGAAGGCGACGACACCGAGCGCGGCCTGCAGGGTGCCGAGCCGCTGGGCGGAACGGACGGCCGGGAAGCCGGCCGGGGCGTCGGTCGGGGAGCCGGCCGGGGCGTCGGTCGGGGAGCCGGCCGGGGCGTCGGTCGGGGAGCCGGCCGGGGGCGTGCTGACCGCTATCGAAGTCGGATCGGTAGCGCTACTCTGTGCTCTCATGCAAGAGCGTAGCAGTGTGCTGGAACTGGCGGAACAGCTGCGACGGGACCTCGACCGCTACTCACCTGGTGGAAAGCTCCCTTCGAGCCGGGCTCTGGTCGAGCGGTTCCGGGTGAGCCCGGTGACCGTCTCCCGGGCGCTTGCCCAGCTGGTCGCGGAGGGGCTGGTCGTCACCCGGCCCGGCGCCGGTGCCTTCAAGGCCCCGCCGCGCACCGCGGCCGAGCCCGCCGGGGACACCTCCTGGCAGGAGGTGGCGCTGAGCGCCGACGGCGCCCTCGACGTGGTCCCGCGCACCGTCGACGCCTCCGGGGTCACGGTGTGCCTGGCCGCCCCGCCGCCCGGCGTCCTGGAACTCAGCGGCGGCTACCTGCACGCCTCACTGGAGCCCGAGCGCGCGATGTCGGCGGCACTGGCGCGGGCCGGCCGCCGTCCCGGCGCCTGGGGCCGGCCGCCGCTCGAAGGCCTTCCCGAACTGCGCGAGTGGTTCGCGCGGGACATCGGCGGCGCGGTCACCGCCGCCGAGGTGCTGATCGCGTCCGGCGGCCAGTCCGCCCTGGCCACCGCCCTGCGCGCACTCGCCCCGCCCGGCGCCCCCGTCCTGGTCGAGTCGCCGACCTACCCCGGCATGCTCGCCATCGCCCGCGCCGCCGGCCTCCGCCCGGTCCCGGTCCCGGTCGACCCCGACGGCGTGAAGCCCGCCCTCCTCGCCGACGCCTTCCGGGCCACCGGCGCCCGGGTCTTCGTCTGCCAGCCCCTCTTCCAGAACCCGACCGGCGCCGTGCTCGCCCCCGACCGCCGCGCCGAGGTGCTGCGCATCGCCCGCGCGGCCGGCGCGTTCGTGATCGAGGACGACTTCGTACGACGGCTGGTGCACGCGGACGCGGGCCCGCTGCCCCGCCCGCTCGCCGCCGACGACCCCGACGGAGTCGTCGTCCACGTCGGCTCGCTCACCAAGGCCACCTCACCGAGCTTCCGGGTGGCCGCCCTGGCCGCCCGCGGCCCGGTCCTGGAACGCCTGCGCGCCATCCAGATCGTCGACACCTTCTTCGTCCCCCGCCCGCTCCAGGAGGCCGCCCTGGAACTCGTCGGCTCCCCGGCCTGGCCCCGCCACCTGCGCAACCTCGCGGCCGAGCTGAAGACCCGCCGCGACGCGCTCACCGGCGCCCTCGCCCACCACATCCCCGAACTCGCCCTTCCGCACATCCCCTCCGGCGGCTACCACCTCTGGCCGCGCCTGCCCGACGGCACTGGGGGCACCTCCCAGGCTTTCGGCACTGGGGGAGACGCGACCCTCACCGCCGCCGCCCTCCGCGCGGGCGTCGCCATCACCCCCGGTCGCCCCTACTTCAGCGCCGAGGCCCCGGCCGCCCACGTCCGCCTGAGCTTCGCCGCGGTCGCCGGGACGGGGGAGATCCTGGAGGGGGTACGACGGCTGCGGGCCGCGTGCGACGAGGTGCTGCGTCCCAGAACCTGAAATCCGATCGACGCCCGGCCGCCCGACCGGTGAGGATCCCCGCATGAGCGACACACCCGGCCTCCCCGAGGGCTACGAGTTCTCCGCAGACACCGACCGAGTGGACGTCGAGCGCGTCCACCGCTGGCTCTCGACCGACGCCTACTGGGCCACCGGCCGCCCGCTGGCGCAGCAGGAGCGCGCGATGACGGCCTCGCTCAACTTCGGGGTCTACGACAGCGTCACCGGGGAGCAGGTGGCGTACGCGCGCGTGGTGACCGACGGGGCGCTGTTCGCCTGGCTCTGCGACGTGTACGTCGACCCCTCGGTACGCGGCAAGGGCGTGGGCACGGCGATGGTCGGCGCGGTCCGCGAGCACCTGCGGCCGTCCGGCGTGCGGCGCGTGCTGCTGGCCACCCACGACGCCCACGGGGTCTACGCGAAGCTCGGATTTGCCCCGCTCGAACACCCGGACCAGTGGATGGCGCTCTACTACCCGTCGCCCGAGTGACATTCCGGCCGACTTGTCGGACACCTCCTGACCTCTGAGTAACATTTCCTCCACGTCCGACAACTCACAGCCCGATCGCCCTTGACCTGCGCACATGCGCGTCACACCATCGCCGCATGCCACTTCGGGTCACGTTCGTCGCGGCCGCGCGCAGCTCACCGCTGCTCGCGGAGCGCTTCGAGGACGATCGCCCGCTGGACACGGCGGGCTGGGACGAGGTGCAGCGCGTAGCCGGTGAGCTGCTGCCCCTCGCGGCGGCCGAGCTGCGCTACTGCTCGCCGACCCCGCGCAGCCGCGCGACCGGCGACGTCCTCGGTTACGCGCCGCTGGTCCAGCTCGCCCTGCGCGACTGCGACATGGGCCGCTGGCGCGGGCTGACGCTGGGCGAGGCGATGGCCAGGGAACCGGACCAGGTGGACGCCTGGCTCAGCGACCCGCGCGCCACCCCGCACGGCGGCGAGTCGCTGCTGGCGTTCATCTCCCGGGTCGGCGGCTGGCTCGACACCCGTCCCGTGGACGACGGCGGCCGCATCGTCGCCGTCGCCGAGCCCTCGGTGATCCGGGCCGCGCTGGTCTACGCCCTCAAGGCGCCGCCCTCGACCTACTGGAACATCGATGTGCGCCCGCTCTCGACCACCACGGTGACGGGCCGGGGCGGCCGCTGGAACCTGCGCTTCGACACGGCGTGGGCTCAGGCCTCCCGTACGTAGCGCTCCGCTGGGAGGGGCCGTGATGGGTCGTCGGTCGGCTGCGGCGCCGTCGTGGCTGGTCGCGCAGTTCCCCGCGCCCCTTACGGGGCGCTGCCGAATCGTCCCTCAGCGGTCGCGGGCGTATTCGGTTACCAGCACCAGGTCCTTCGCCGGGCCGCCTACCCGCCACACCGTGTGCCAGTGGTCGGCGTCCCGGACCGTGAACTCGCCCCGGTAGAGGTCGGCCGAGCAGGGGTGGTCGGTGATGTACCGGCCCGATGTCAGGTCCAGGTCGTGGAAGGGGCGGTCGTCGGCGAAGCGTACGTCCGCCGTGCCGGGGCGCGGGCCGGGCAGGAAGCGCAGGGTGCGTTCGGCGGGCCGGGCCACGCCCTGCCAGGTGAACGTCCCCGACTCCTCGTGCAGCAGGCCGCCGCCGTCCAGCGGGCGGAACACCGTGGCCCCCTCGAAGCGGCCCTCGTCCCCGCTCGCCAGGTCCCGCACGGTCCGGTCCACCCGCCACCGCCCGGCCAGATGCGCCAGTACGTCCGTCACCGGCCAGAACTCGCCCACGGTCGTCCCTTCGTCGGCCCACAACCCTACGCCGCCCCCAGTCCTCGGCCGAGGCGCCCGCCACCCCCGCCCCATTGACGCGCTCATGACCCCTTACCTATCTTGCCGTTCGAAGTGCTGACCGCCGTCCGGTATTTCGGACGATGCAATTCTCCTCACGAGCCGCGGAGTATCCATGTCACGCACCACGCGCACCCGGCTGAGACTCGGCCTCGGGGCAAGCGCTTTCCTTCTCGCTGCCGGCCTCCTCCCGGCCCCCGCCCACGCCGAGGACGTCACCGACTACTCGATCACCGTCGACCCGGCCACCCCGGGCGCCAGTATCGACAAGACGATGTACGGCGTCTTCTTCGAGGACATCAACCGCGCCGCCGACGGCGGCCTGTACGCGGAGCTGGTCCAGAACCGGTCCTTCGAGTACACGGCCGACGACAACAAGTCGTACACCCCGCTCACCGCCTGGACGGTCACCGGCGGCGCCCAGGTCGTGAACGACGACGGTCGTCTGAACGCCCGCAACCGCAACTACCTGTCCCTGTCCGCCGGTTCGGCCGTCACCAACTCCGGCTACAACACCGGCATCCGCGTCGAGGACGGCAAGAGGTACGACTTCTCGGTCTGGGCCCGCGCCGAGGGCCGTACATCACTGACCGTGTCGTTGCAGGACTCCGGCGGCGCCCTCGCCACCGCCCGCCAGGTGGCCGTGAAGAAGAACGGCTGGGCCCGGTACAAGGCGACCTTCACCGCCACCCGGACCAGTTCTGCCGGCCGCCTCACCGTGGCCACCGCGGACGACGCCGCGCTCGACATGGTCTCCCTCTTCCCGCGCGACACCTACAAGCACGAGCCCAACGGCCTGCGCAAGGACCTCGCCGAGAAGATCGCCGCCCTGCACCCGGGCTTCGTCCGCTTCCCCGGCGGCTGCCTGGTCAACACCGGCTCCATGCAGGACTACAGCGAGGCCTCCGGCTACCAGCGCAAGCGGTCCTACCAGTGGAAGGACACCGTCGGCCCGGTCGAGACCCGCGCCACCAACGCCGACTTCTGGGGCTACAACCAGAGTTACGGCCTCGGCTACTACGAGTACTTCCGCTTCGCCGAGGACATCGGCGCCATGCCGCTGCCCGTCGTGCCGGCCCTGGTGACCGGCTGCGGCCAGAACCAGGCCGTCGACGACGACGCGCTGCTCAAGCGGCACATCCAGGACACCCTCGACCTAGTCGAGTTCGCCAACGGCCCGGTGACCTCCAAGTGGGGCAAGCTGCGTGCCCGGATGGGCCACCCCAAGCCCTTCCACCTCACGCACATCGAGGTCGGCAACGAGGAGAACCTGCCCGCCGCGTTCTTCGCCCGCTTCACGCAGTTCCGGACGGCCGTCCAGGCGAAGTACCCGTACATGCAGGTGATCTCCAACTCCGGCCCGGACGACTCCGGTACGACCTTCGACACGGCCTGGCAGCTCAACAAGGACGCCAAGGTCGACATGGTCGACGAGCACTACTACAACAGCCCGCAGTGGTTCCTGCAGAACAACGACCGCTACGACGCCTACGACCGGAGCGGCCCGAAGGTCTTCGTCGGCGAGTACGCCTCCGGCGGCAACACCTTCAAGAACGGCCTCGCCGAGGCCGCCTACATGACCGGCCTCGAACGCAACGCGGACGTCGTCAAACTCGCCTCCTACGCCCCGCTGTTCGCCAACGAGGACTACGTCCAGTGGAGCCCGGACATGGTGTGGTTCAACAACCACGCCTCCTGGGGCTCGGCGAACTACGAGGTCCAGAAGCTGTTCATGAACAACGTCGGCGACCAGGTCGTGCCCTCCACGGCCACCGGCACCCCCTCCCTGCTCGCCCCGATCACCGGTGCCGTCGGCCTGTCCACCTGGAACACCAGCGCCGCCTACGACGACGTCAAGGTGACCGGCGCCGACGGGAACACGCTGCTCACCGACGACTTCTCCGGTGACGCCGCCCAGTGGACGCACACCGGCGGCGGCAGCTGGGCGGTCCAGGACGGGCAGTACGTCGAGACCTCCGACACCGCCGAGAACACCATGGTCCAGGCCGGTGACACCGGCTGGCACGACTACGACCTGCACGTGAAGGCCGTCAAGAAGTCCGGCAAGGAGGGCTTCCTCGTCGCCTTCGGCGTCAAGGACACCGGCAACTACTACTGGTGGAACATCGGCGGCTGGAACAACACCCAGACCGCGGTCGAGCAGGCCGTCGACGGCGGCAAGTCGACACTGATCGCCAAGCCCGGTTCGGTCGACACCGGCCGGGCCTACGACGTCGACATCAAGGTGCGGGGCCGGCAGGTGACCTTGTACCTCGACGGGCAGGAGTGGGGCAGCTTCACCGACGACAAGCCGGCCGAGCCGTTCCGGCAGGTCGTCACCGAGGACAAGAAGACCGGCGACCTGATCGTCAAGGTCGTCAACGCCCAGTCCGCGGCGGCCCGTACGGCCCTCGACCTCGGCGGCGCCGACGTCGGCAAGAAGGCCAGGGTGACCACCCTCGCGGCGGCGCCCGACGCGGTGAACACCGAGATGTCCACCGCGGTCGCCCCGGTCACGCCCACCTTCACCGGCGTCGCCGACCGGTTCACCTACACCTTCCCGGCGAACTCGGTCACCTTCCTGCGGATCAGGCAGAAGTAGCGTCCGGCGCGGGCTGCTGCCCGACCGGCAGCAGCCCGCGCTCCGCGAAGACCTTCTTGGCGACGAAGGTCGCGTTGAGCGCCTTGGGGAAGCCGCAGTACCCGGCCGCGTGCATCAGGGCCTCGACTATCTGCTCCGGGGTGAGGCCCACGTTGAGGGACGCGTTGATGTGCACCTCCAGCTGGGGCTCGCAGCCGCCCAGCGCGGTGAGCATGCCCAGGGTCACCAACTGGCGGTCACGCGGCGCGAGTTCGGGCCGGGCGTAGATCTCGCCGAAACCCCAGGAGACGATCTGGTGGCCCAGTTCGGGGCTGATGTCGGCCAGCGAGTCGATGACCCGCTGCCCGGCCTCGCCGTCGACCTTCCGCAGGACCTCCAGACCACGGGCGAAACGCTCTTCACGGGTGGTGCTGTCGCTCATGTCAGCTCTTCCCTTCTCCTCGGGAGCGGTTGTCCGCCGGTCACGACGAGAACGCTAGGAGTTGGAGTGTGCTCCAGGTCAAGCCGGCGCCGGGTCACTCCAGCGCGCGCAGTGCGGCGACCCGTTCGGCCAGGTAGCGCCGGGTCCAGCCGGCATGGTCCCCGTCGTAGCCGCGCGGGCCGCACTCCACGACAAGGATCAGGCCCAGGTAGAGGCCGTACAGGGCCAGGCGATGGCGCAGGGCGGGGGAGAGGTCGAGGTGGCCGCCCGCCGCCCGGTACCCGGCCACCAGGTCGCTGTCCGGGCCGATGTCCCCGCCGAACTCCAGGGAGACCAGTTCGGCGGCCGGGTCGCCCCAGAAGGCCCGTTCGTGGTCGATGAGGCCCGTGATCCGGGGCGCGTCCGCCCGGTCGTCGACGAAGATGTTGCCCGGCCACAGGTCGAAGTGGACGAGCCTGGGCTCGGTGACCCGGTCGAGTGCCTGGCCGCCCTCGGCCACCAGGGTCCGTATCCCGGTGGCGGGCACCCCGAGGTAGGCGCCCCAGCGGGCCGCGTCCTCCAGCACGGCGTCCACCATGGCCGTGAAGGCGGTGCGCCAGTCGGCGGCGGACAGCTCCGCCTCGGGCGCCGGATAGCCGAACCGGCCGTCCTCGGCGGTCAGGGTGTGCAACCGGGCTGTGATGGCGCCCAGTTCGCGGCGCAGCGCCGAGGCGGTGGCGGCCGGGAGACGCTCGGCCGCCTTGTCCCAGGGGGTGCCCTCCAGCACGGAGACGGCGAGGAAGTCCTCTCCCCGGTACAGCAGTTCGGGGGTCGGCACCACGCCGTCGGGCAGGCCGGCCAGGCGCCGGTAGACCATGGCCTCGGTGCCCATGATCCCGCGCTCGTACCGCAGCACGGGGGCCTCGGCGGGCGGCGCGAGCTTCACCACGGCCGCGCGTCCGTCGTCGAGACGGACCCGGTAGGCGGTGTTGAACCAGCCGTCGGTCAGTTCCGTCTCCAGCCGGCATCCGACGCCCGTCGCCTCCCGGAGGAGGGCGTCGAGTCCGGCGGCGGACAACCGGCGCTTGGTCAGGCTCTGCATGCGGCGACTCGCTCTCGTCCGGCGGTGCGATGCGTGCGGTGCGGTGCGGTGCGGTGCGGTGAGCCTCCGCCAACTTGAAATCACAGGTCAAAGAGCTGGTGTGACCGGTTCTCGGGGTGCTCACGCTGGTCGTGGGCGACAGTCCGCGGAGTAGATCATCCGTCAGCGGTTGACTTCGAGGTTCGTCAGAACGAGCAGGCTGCGCAGGAGGTGGGTGGCGCGGGCGGGGTCGGTGCGGAGTTTGGTGAGGGTCCGCCAGTTCTTGAGGTGGGCGAATCCGTGTTCGACCGGTGCGCGTCCGGTGGCGAGGACGCGGTTGGCGGTCTTCTGGCCGGGGGTGAGCTTGTGAGCGCGGGTGGCTGTGAAGCCGGTGACGATCACGGGGTCGCGTACGTCGTTGTCGAGGCCGCGGAAGCCGAGGTCCGCCAATGCGCCGAGACCGGCGGCGCGCAGGTGGGCCAGAATGTGGTCGTGGCGGGCGGCCGTGATGTCGTGGGTGCGGCCGGGCCGGGCGGCGGATATCCAGATCAGGCGGCCTTTCTCGTCGGTCACGGCGAGGAAGTGCAGGCCGTGATGGCGGTATTTGCCGGAGGAGTCTTGTCGGTCGGCCTTTCCTGTGCGGCGTCGGGTGGGGATGAGGGTGCCGTCGATCAGGACTACCTCCCCGCCCTGCTTGGCCACCTTCTTCAGGGCGCGGTCCAGGCGCGGAGCCTGCGCGGCGAGGAGGGCGATCAGCTCGTCGCGCCAGCGGCGGACGGTGGACTCGGACACATTGCTGGCGCCGGCCACGTCGGCCAGGCGCTGGTCGTGGCGCGGCACGGCCAAGACGATCACCGTGATCCTCCCGGGCGGCAGGATCCGCCACCTGGACCGAATCGCCTTCAGGTGGCGTCGCAGTAGATCGGCGAGGTACTTGACGGTGCTCGTGGACAGCGGCAGACGGCACTGGTAACCAAGCGGGCAGGTGTCGTCGGCGCGTTCTTTGGATCTCGTCACACAGTTCCAACGGCCGCCGGGGGCACCCCGGTTACGCCCGCACCCCACCACTCCGGGCGCCGGCGTCCCTGGTCGCAGGCAGGTGGTGAACCGGCCGTCGGGTAGTTTCCGCAGCCAGCCGCGATCGACGAGTCTGACCAGTCTCCCGCGCAGCGGTTCCAGCTTGGCCCGCACACTGACGTCGATTCCCAGCGCGTCACCGACCTGCCGGGCCATGACCGGTCCGGCGGCCTGCCGCACGGCGGCGAGAATGCGCTGGTAGTCCGGCGGGAGTGTGCTCTCCTCCACGCCTGACGTGCGGTGCGGGATCAGCGTCACCGCTCGTCCGCCCACCTGCCCGGGCGCCGGCGTGACCGATGCCCGTTCGTTGGCGAGCTGTTCGCTCACCCGTTCAAGGACGCGTTCGGCGACGGCGAGTTCGTTCCGCTCGGCCCGTACCTCCGCCGACTGCTTGGCCAGCTGCTCTTCGAGTTCGTCCAGTTCCGCGCGCCGCGCGGTGATCCGTTCCAGCAGCTCAGGATCCATGCACCGGATCGTAGAAGGCCGTCCAGCCGCAGCGAGCAAGAACCGGGGAACTGACGAGGTTCAGGCCGTGTTCTACGGGTCTGGCGTTTGGTCGAGGGCGTCCCGTCGCGCTGTGCCTCGCTCCCACATGCTGCGCGCCACTGGTTCCAGCGCCCGGCCCTGGCTGGTCAGAACGTAGCGGACGCGCGGAGGCCGGCCCGGGGTGCGGTGACGCTCGATGACGCCCGCACTGGTCAACTGGGTCGGCCTGTCCGAGAGAGCGGGCAGGGCGGCGGACAGTTCGGAGTATGTGGTCTGACCGCGGCGTAGGAACTCGCGGACTACCAGCGGCGTCCACCGACCACCCAGCGCGGCGAGGGTGATGTCAACAGGGCACCGCGGTTCGTGGCCAGGCGGAACGAGGGCGCTGTCCGGGCAGTCCGCCGGCGGGCCGTCCTGATCACCCGTCGGTGCGTGTCCAACGGTTTGGTGCGTCACGAAAACCGTGAGCCGTCCGTCGGCCGATGGGCGGGGCGGATCAGTTGCGCGTGCCGGCCGGTGGGCCGACGACGGTGGTGAGCTGGAGTTTGGTCTCGTCCTCACTGCCCGGCGCGGCGGTCATGATGACAATCTTGAGCTCCGTGTCGCCGTCGGTCAGGACATCGCAGTCCACCGTGACCGGGCCCACCGACGGGTGATCGACCCTCTTGTGGACCTCGCGGTTCGCGGTCACCTCTCCCGTCGCCCACAGCTCGGCGAACCTCTCGTTGCCTGCGTTCAGGTCGCGGACCAGCGCGGCCAGGCGGCTGTCCCGGGGGAAGCGGCCGGTGGCGCGGCGCAGATCGGAGACGAGGGCGGCGTCGGCGGTGTCGGGGTCCGTCTCGGTGACCGGCCACAGCGCGAGGGGGGTGTGATCGGCGCCCACCGGGAACCTGTCGCGGGCGAAGTTGCGCATCCGCGGCGGCGAGGCCAAGGGGTCTCCCAGCAGGGCGGCCCACCCGTGGTTCCACCACACCAGTTGCCAGTCCGCCGCGAACACGGCCACCGGTACGTCTCCGAGGCGGACGAGTACCCGTTGCATACCGGGCGGGAGATGGTCGCAGATCGTGCCGTCCGCCGGCGGCACGATCTGGGCCAGCCGGTAGAGGTGGTCCCGCTCGGCGGTGGACAGTTGGAGAGCGCGCGCCAGGGACGCCACCACCGACGCCGAGGGTGTCGTGGCCCGCCCCTGCTCCAGGCGCACGACGTAGTCGACCGACACTCCGGCCAGGTCGGCCAGTTCCTCGCGCCGCAGCCCGACAGCCCGGCGCTTGCGGACGACCGGCAGCCCAGCGGCTGACGGGGGCAGCCGGTTCCGCCACGTGCGGATCATCGCGCCCAGTCCAGCTCCGGGGGGTGTCGTCGTCATGCTCTCCATCCTCCCGCGTCCCCGATCACATGCGGGGGCGCGAGGGTGGTACTGGTCTTCCCACCGTCGAAGCGTCCCTGGTCCGGCTCCCTCGTCAAGGCAACTATCGAAGGCATGACGATCACTTTCATCACCGGAGCCAACAAGGGCATCGGCCGCGAGACCGCCCGCCGCCTCATCGCGTGCGGTCACACCGTTCTCCTGGGAGCCCGCGACCGTGAGCGGGGTGAGGAGGCAGCCGCCGCGCTGGGCGCACGCTTCGTCCCCGTCGACGTGACCGACGACGCGTCCGTGGCCGCCGCCGCCGCGGACGTCGCCGAGCACGAGGGCAGGATCGATGTCCTGATCAACAACGCGGGGGTCCAGGGTCCCTTCGGCGATCCCGGCGACCTCACCGCCGCCGACGCCCGCGCCGTCCTCGACGTCAACGTCATCGGCGTCGTCCGCACCACCACCGCGTTCCTGCCGCTGCTGCGCCGCTCGGACGACCCCGTGATCATCAACGTCAGCAGCGGCATGGGCTCCCTCGCCTTCACCCACGACCCCGGCCGGTCCGAGTCGCTCGTCGCCGTGCCGCTGTACGCCTCCTCGAAGGCGGCACTGACGATGTTGACCACGCAGTACGCCAAAGGGCTCAAGGGCATTCGCGTCAACGCCGCCGACCCCGGCTACACCGCGACCGACATAAACGGTCACAGCGGCTCCCAGACCGTCACCGAGGGCACGGACGCGATCGTCGCCCTCGCCACCGAGGGGCCTGGTGCCGGCACCGGACGCTTCATCGACCGCCATGGCGAGATCGCCTGGTCCTGAGACCGGCGGTGCCGGGTCACCGGCCCCGAAGAACAGAACGGGCAGAACATCGAGACCGGTCCCGGGCAGGAGAACCGCTGCCGCTACTGGCGTCGGCGGAACCTCCGGCCGAGGTGATCAGGACGTACGAGCCGGGGCCCGGCACGTCGAGACGGTAGCCGCCGTCGGGCCCGGTGACCGCGCGGTCCAGACGGCGTTCCACATCTCCGCCGCCTTCTTGGTGGTCGCCGCCCTCGTCGCCGCGTCTGTACTCAAGCAGAAGGGCTGGGAGAGCGTCGCCGAGGCAGCTGCCGCCGTCGGGATGGCGGAAGGACGACTATGCTGCGGCAGTTCGGGTTCCTGACCGGAACTACTGTGCGACGCACTGGACTTGCGAGTGAGCACGGAGACCACCCGCGCCACCCACCTCCTGCGCGCCCTGCTCGCCCTGACGAATCCTGAAGTCAACCGCTGACAGACGATCTACTCCGGAGACTGCCGCCTCCGACCAGCGTGAGAACCTCGGGAGACCGTCACACCAGCCCTTTGACCTGTGCCTTCAAGCTGGCGGAGGCTCAGTGCAGTGCAGTGCAGGAGCGCTCCCGAAGAAACGGGATCCGGGTCAGCCGTGACCCCGGCTTCGGATGACCTCCGCGGCTTCGACGAGCTCGCCGAGAACGGTGCGCACCGCCTTGCGGGCCGTGCGCTCGGGGCGGTGGAGTACGTCGATGTGGCGGTGGGCCTCGATGCCGCTGAGCGGTCTGAGGGTGACGCCCGGGTGCGGGCGGGACGTCCAGCGGGGCATCAGGGCGACTCCGCCGCCCGCGGCGACCACCTCGGCGACCACGGCGATCTCGTTGACGCGGTGGACGATGTCGACTCCGCGCCCGGCCGCCGCCGCGATGGCCTCGACCGTGGCCAGCAGCGGGAAGCCGTCGTGCACGGTGATCCAGGGCTGCCCGGCGACGTCGTGCGCGGTCAGGGCGGACCGCGCCGCCAGCGGGTGGCCGGCCGGCAGGGCGATGTCGAGCGGTTCGCGCAGCAGCGGGGTGGCCGTGGCGGTCCGGGGCCAGGGCGGGGCGTGGTCCAGGCGGTGGGCCAGGACCAGGTCGTAGCTGCGGGTCAGCGGCGGGAAGTCGGCCTGGGCCACGTCCTCGTCGTGCAGGGCGAGCCGGGGGGATCCCGGTCCGCCCAGCCGTCGCAGCAGCAGGGGGAAGAACGCGGCGGCCCCGCTGTGGAAGGCCGCCAGCGTCACCGTGCCGTCGGGTTCGTCGACGTACGCGTCGATGGTGTGGCGGGCCCGCGCCAGCGCCGTCTCCACGCCGATCGCCGCGTCCGCCAGGGCCTGCCCGGCCGGCGTGAGGACCAGCCGGCGGCCGGCCCGCTCGGTGAGCGGGACCGGGATCGAGCGCTGGAGCAGCCGCAGTTGCTGCGAGATCGCCGAGGGCGTCACCCGCAGCGCCTCGGCGACCGCCGTGACACTGCCCAGTTCGCCCAGCTCCCGCAGGACCCGCAACTGCCGTTCGTCCACGATGTGAGTGTAGCTTTGCTAAAGGGTTGGTTGAGAAGGTCGTCGTTTACTTCAACATGCAGGTCGTGGATCGTGAACGGCATGCCGACCACCCGCCGCATCGACCTGGTGCTCCTGGCCGTCGCCGTCGTCTGGGGCTCCAGCTACCTGACGGCCAAGACCGCCACGGACGCCCTCCCCGTCCCGACCGTGCTCTTCCTCCGCTACGCCGTCGCCGCGCTCGCGTGCGCGGCCGTGCTGCGCCGGTTCGGCGGCCTCACCCGGGACGAGAAGGCCTACGGCTGTCTGCTCGGCCTCACCCAGGCCGCCGTCCTCGTCCTGGAGACGTACGGCGTCGCCCACACCAGCGCCGGGAACGCGGGCCTGATCATCAGCCTCACCCTCGTCCTCACCCCCGTCCTGGACCGGGTCGGTCTGCCGGGAAGGTTCTTCCTCGCCGCCGGGGTGTGCATGGCCGGTGTCGGACTGCTCGTCTCCGGCAACGGGCTCCGCGCCCCCGGAGCCGGTGATCTGCTGATGCTCGCGGCGGCCGTGGTCCGCGCGGGTCATGTGGTGCTGGTCGGCCGGGTGACCGCGGGCCGGGCCCTGCGCCCGCTGCAGCTGACCGCCGTGCAGTGTGCCGTGGGCACCGCCCTGTTCCTGGTGCCCGCGGCCCCCGGGCTGCCGGCGCTCGCCCGGACCGGTGCCACCACCTGGGCCCAGCTCCTCTATCTGGCCCTCTTCTGCGGCCTGTTCGCCTTCCTCGCCCAGACCTGGGCGGTCCAGCGCACCTCGGCGACCCGGGCCGGGCTGCTGCTGGGCACCGAACCGGTGTGGGCCCTGCTGGCCGGCGCCGGCCTCGGCGGCGAGCGGCTCACCGGGCTCTCCGTCCTGGGGGCCGCGCTGATCGTCACGGGGACGTACTGGGGCCAGGCCGTCGAACGGGCCCATCGCTGGCCCGCCCCGGCGGCGGTGCGCGATGCGGTCCGCCACGGTGCCGGTACGGGCGCCGCACAGGCTCGTTAACCTGTGAATCACTTTCTGGAAATCTTCCGTTCCCTCTGAAGTCGCGAATTCTTTCCGACCGTGCATCTGGATTCGGAATTCTGGTTATTACTTCACAGGCGTGGCACAACCATCAGGAACCTCACCCCGTCTAAGTCGGCGAAACACCGACCTGCGGGGAGTGACGCCCCCGTTTTTTATCTGGGGGCCGTACAGAATGAATCGCACCACCCTGGCCGGGCGCGAACAGGGGGCGAAACCGGCAGGGGGCGAAGAGGAACGGGAAACCGGCTCCGTGAAATGGCGGAGCGCTGATCCGAGAGCGGCATCCGCGCTGCTCGCGGCCCTTCTCACCACCGTGGCGTTCTGTGCCGCCGACGTGATCGCCCGCAGCTACCCGTTCGGGTCCCGCACCCGCAGCGTCAACGATCTCGGCAACCAGTACGTGCCCTTCCACGCCCACCTGTGGGACCTGCTGCACGGCAGGGCCGACGGCGGCCTCCTCGTCAACTGGCAGTCCGGCTACGGCTCCAGCTTCCTGCCGGACCTCGGCACCTATGTGAGCAGTCCGTTCGCGCTCCTTGTCGCCCTCTTCCCGCGCGACGAGATCGACCTCGCGGTCTACGCGATCACCGTGCTGAAGACGGCCGCCGCCGGCGCCGCCATGGCCTGGCTGCTGCTCAGCCTGCGCCGCGGCCGCTGGTGGGCGGCCGGCATCCTGGGCGCCTCCTACGCCCTGTGCGGCTGGAGCCTCGCCCTCGCCTCCTACAACCCGATGTGGCTCGACGGCCTGATCGCACTGCCGCTGCTGTGCCTGGTCGGCGAGTGGGCCATGGCCGGCCGGCGCCCGCTGCTCGGGGTGACGATCGTGGCGCTCGCCTGGATCGCCAACTTCTACACCGCCTACATGGCCACCCTCGGTGCCGCCCTGGTGCTGCTGCTCCGGCTGGTCCTCGCCGAACTGCCGTGGCGGCGCGCCCTGGCGGCGGTCGGCCGGGCCGCGGTGACCGTCGGGCTGGGCATCGGGCTGGCCGCGCCGCTGGTGATCGTCGTGTACTCCGGCACCAAGCACGCCTACCCGGGCCGCGAGGGCCACTTCGCCCCGGTCGGCACCGAGGACCTGCTCGCCCGGCTGCTCCCGACCACCTACAGCTACAGCTCCCCGGCCCTCTACGTCGGCATCACCGCGCTGGTGCTGGCCCTCGCCCTGCCCTTCCACCGGAAGGTCCCGGTCCGGGTGCGGGCCGGCTGGACGGCCCTGGTGCTCGTGGTGGCCCTGTCGCTCCAGTGGGCGCCGACCAGCCTGGCCTGGCACGCCTTCGCCGCCCCGAACGGCAGCTCCTACCGGCAGGCCTTCGTGCTCTGCGCCCTGCTGGTCATCGCCGCCTGGCATGCCCTGGCCTACGGACTTCCGGACCTGCGGGCACTCGGCGCGGCCGCCGTGCTGCTGGTCCTGATCGCCGCCGCCGCGAGCCGCAGCCCCCTCACCCAGCAGCACAGCCACCACACCTGGCCGGTGGTGCTGCTCGCGGTCGCGGGCGCGCTCGGCGGGCTCGCGCTGCTCGGCCTGAAGAACAGCAGACCGGTGCTGGCCGGGCTGGCCGTGGCGCTGCTGATCGGCGCGCAGTTCGGCGAGGCCGCCGCCACCTCGGCCGTGGCCACCCGGATGCGGCTCGGCCAGATGGACGACTACGCGCCCTGGGGCGACCGCCAGCAGCAGGAGGCGGACGCGGTCGCGAGCGCCGACGCCTGGCCCGCGTACCGCACCGAACCCGGCCGTGACCAGACCGTCGCCAACGACCCCATGGTGGTCGGCGGCCAGGGCTCCCAGTACTACAGCAGTCTCACCGCCGACGTCCTCAGCCGCACCCTCACCGCGCTGGGCGACGGCTGGACCTCGCGCGGCCGCAGCCTGCAGAGCCTCGACAACCCGGTCACCGACGCGGTCTTCTCGGTGGGCGCCCGGGTGCACAACCCGCCGGACCCGCACCAGAAGTGGCTGCCCCAGGGCGGCGGCCCGTCCACCGTCACCCGCGAGGACGTCCCGCCGCTGGTGACGGTACGGCCCGCCGCGGCGCACTCCACCCCGGCCGCCTTCGGCCCCTCCCCGTACCGCAACCAGGAACTTCTGCTCGGCGCCCGCGTCTACACCCTGCCCCGCACCACCCTCAGCGGTGCGCACAAGGGCGACGCGGCACGGGGCCTGCTGGTCGACGGAGCGCAGACGATCACCGCCCGTTGCCGGCCCGGGAGTTCCGTCTTCCTGTGGGCACCGCACTACTCCGGCACCGCCCAACTCGCCAGTGGCGGCGCGCAGAAGCTGTACCGGTCCGACGCCGAGAACACGAAGATCGCCGCGATGCAGCCGCTCGGCACGGTACCCGCCGCGGGCCAGGTCCGGATCGACCTCAAGCCCAACCGGCTCAGCCGCGTCCCGGCACAGGGCGCGGTCGGCTGCCTCGACACCGCGCGACTGCGCGCCGCCGTACAGCACCTGAAGTCCACCGGCGCGACCAAGGTCACCGTCTCCGACGGCACCCTGCACGCCCGACTGCCCGCCGGGAGCACGGGAACCGCCGTCGTGGCCGTCCCTCGGATCGCCGGCTGGCGCTGCTCCGCGGGCGGCGACGAGGTCGCGGCGAGCGAGTTCCACGGCCTGATCGCCGTCCCGCTGGGCGCCTCCGCCACCAGTCTGACCTGCACGTTCCACCCGCCCGGCCTGCGCCTGGGCATCGCCGTCGGCGGCGCCTCGCTGCTGGCCCTGATCCTCATCGGCACCGTCTCGGCCCTGCGCCGCAGAACCGCCGTCCGCTCCGGCGAGCGCACGATCACCGCTCACTGACCCGTCCCCAGGGGGAAGAACCCATGCTGATATCGATCGTCGCACCCTGTTACAACGAGGAAGACGTCATAGAACGCTTCCACGAGCAGGTCCAGAAGATCGCCAACGAACTCCTGCCGCTCGGCCACGACATGGAGTTCGTGTACGTCGACGACGGCAGCCGCGACCGCACCCTGACCCTCCTCAGCCGGCTCGCCGAGCGCGACTCGCGCGTGCGGTACGTCTCCTTCAGCCGGAACTTCGGCAAGGAGGCGGCCCTGCTGGCCGGCCTGAAGCACGCCACCGGCCACGCGGTGATCGTCATGGACGCCGACCTCCAGCACCCGCCGGCCCTCATCAAGCGGATGGTCGAACTGCGCGGCGAGGGCTATGACCAGGTCATCGCCCGGCGCACCCGGCAGGGCGACCGCGTCACCCGCACCCTCACCGCCCGCCTCTACTACCGGCTCATCAACCGGATGGTCGACGTCGAACTCGTGGACGGCGTGGGCGACTTCCGGCTGATGTCGCGCCGGGTGGTGGACGCGGTCGTGAGCCTCACCGAGTACAACCGGTTCTCCAAGGGCCTGTTCGCCTGGGTCGGCTTCCCCAGCACCACCTTCGAGTACGAGAACGCGGTGCGCGAACACGGCAGCAGCTCCTGGTCGTTCCGCAGCCTGCTCAACTACGGCCTCGACGGGCTGCTCTCCTTCAACAACCGTCCGCTGCGCGCCGCGCTCTACCTCGGCATGACCCTGCTGGCGCTCGCCGGCGCCTACACGGCGTGGATCGTGGGCGCCGCGATGGTCAACGGCGTGCAGACGCCCGGCTATGTCACCATCATTACAGCCGTCACCGCCCTGGCCGGCGTACAGATGATCATGCTCGGGGTCATCGGCGAGTACACCGGCCGGATCTACTACGAGGTCAAGGGGCGCCCGCACTTCCTGGTGAAGGCGACGAACGTGGACCGAACGGAAGACCGCACCCGCGGCACGACGAAGGACCTCATCCCCTGATGCCGAACGCCACCCTGTCGACCGCCACCGGACCCACCCGCCCAATATCCGGGCAGATCATCACCTTCGCTCTGGTGGGTGTCGTCAACACGGCGACGTACTACGGCCTTTACCTGCTTTTTCTGATGTATTTGCCGTACCTGGCCGCGCATATTCTCGCGTTTTTCCTGAGTATGATCGGCTCGTTTTTTCTCAATGCGAAGTTCACTTACCGGACGCGTCCCACCTGGCGGAAATTCCTGCTGTTCCCGCTGACCAACGCGACGAATTTCGTGATCACCACGGTGGGGGTGTACGTGATCGTCGACATGTTGCACGTGGGGAGCAAGTTCGCTCCGCTGATGGCGTCGGCGGCGGCGATTCCGGTCACCTTTGTGGTGTCGCGGTGGGTCATGCTGCCGAAGGTGGAGTCGGCGTAGGCAGGGCGAGCGCCTCGTCGATCACGGACCGGATCTCCTCGTCCCGCAGGAACGCGCGGTAGTCCCGATACGGCGACAGCCGCCGGTCCGACCCCCGCACCGTGCGCAGGGCGGCCCGTACGGCCGGAGAGACCGTGCCGATCCGGGTGACGGCGCGCAGCGCTTCGAGGAAGGCGCCGAAGGAGTCGTCGCCGTCGGCGACCGGCAGGACGTGCTTCTCCAGGACGGACAGGCTCGGCTCCGTCTCGCCCGTGATCGACCACAGGGCGACCGCCGCCCACACCTCGCACCAGTTGTCGCAGTCGTCCATGACCTGCCGTACCCGGTCGGCATACGGCAGGGCCGCCGGGCCGAAGTCGCCCAGGAGGAGGGCGGCGCCGCAGGGCCGGTCCTCGGACCGCACCGCCTCGCCGACGAGTCGCAACGCCCGGTCACGGTCGCCGCCGAGGCGCCAGGCCCCCCATGCCACCCTCTGATGGTTGGCGGGAAAGTCGAGGACCGCGCAACCGCGCACGGCGGGCTCGGCGGACGCCGCGGCCGGCCCCATCGCCACCAGGGCGTCGAGCGCGGTCAGCGAGTGCCGGGTGTCGTCCAGGAGGGCCGCCACCTCCGGCAGGGCGGGCGCGGCGGCCGGTCCCCAGGCGGTCAGGACCTTGAGGAAGGCGCCGGTGAGCGGGCCGTCCGCGCCGTCGTCACGGAGCAGTCCGCGCACCGAGGGCAGCAGGCTCTTGGCGTGTGCCCGCAGTGGGGCCAGCACCTCCTCGACCTCCGGAAGGCGTGGATCGCCCGTGGTGTACGAGCGGGAGTAGTGACCCCGGTACGGCTCGTACAGCCGCTCGACCAGTCCCGGCAGGGCCCGAGGGTCGCCGATGCGCGTCAGC
This sequence comes from Streptomyces hyaluromycini, assembly GCF_002217755.1. Classification (GTDB taxonomy): domain Bacteria; phylum Actinomycetota; class Actinomycetes; order Streptomycetales; family Streptomycetaceae; genus Streptomyces; species Streptomyces hyaluromycini. Next base: position 282,320 of record NZ_BCFL01000021.1, read on the forward strand.
GCCCAGCGGGCGTGGTCGCCGACGGTGCCCTCCAGGAACTCGGCCTCGCCGGGGTCGTCCAGGAGTGCGGCCAGCGCGTCGGCGTAGGGGGCCGCCCGCGCTCCCAGGACCGCGAGCAGGTGGGCCGCCCGGTACCGCACACCGGCGTCCGGGTCGGCGAGCAGCTCTCCTGCGAGAGGCAGCAGCTCGGACGCCGTGGCAGGCCGGACCACCAGCAGTCGCCACGCCTCGTCCAGCGCGGCCCGGCACAGAGGCGCGTCGCCGGTCCGGCGGGCCGCGCCGACTAGGCGGACGACGAAGGAGAGCGCGGTGGCCGGCGCACACTCCAGCAAGCGGGCCGTCCGGGAGACCACGTCCTCACGGCTGAAGGCATCGTCCACGTCCGGCTCGTACCAGATCTCCTCGAAGCGGTGACGCACGGACGGGTCGGACAGGATCTCCACCAGCAGATCCAGCTCTCGGACCGGCACCCGAGGGGCGAACGCGGCCCAGGCGTGCACGGCCGCGACCCGCATGACGGGAGATCCGGCCCGCAGCACTTCGGCCGCCGCCGCGCGCACCCGGTCCGCCGCCTCGGCGTCGGCGCAGCCCGCGGCGGTGGCGCCCAGCCTGAGCAGCAGGGGCAGCCGCACCGCCGGATCCGTCTCGGTGATCCACCGCTCCAGCAGCACATCGGGCTCCGCCGTGAGAAGCAGGGCCTCCCGGCGTATTTCGGGACTGGGGTCCGCGAGCAGCGCCCTGAACCGGGGGTACTGACTCCGCCACGTCTCGTGCCACCCCGGGTCCACCCGGTCCGGTTCGGCCGCGATCACCGTCTGGGACAGGTACACCGTCAGCCGCACGAGTTCGGTCCGGACGCCGATGTCCGGATCGCCGGCGAGGGCGACGAGGAAAGGCAGTGCGGCGGTCGAGGCGGAGGGCACGCGTCCGGTACCCAGCGCGAGGCAGTCATACAGGGGGTGGCAGTCCTCCTCCGTGGCCGCCCCGCCCCTGCCTGCCAGATGCAGCAGGGCGCGCCGCATCTCCGCGCCCGAATGGCCCAGAGCGGACTCCAGCCGCTCCCACGGCACGTCGTCCAGCGCCGCCAGGACGATCTCCGTCACTTTCGCCCCCGTGATCTCGGCACGCCCGCTCCCCGTCGGACATCCTGTCACCGAGGGATGTGCCGTTGCCCCGGAATACATTGCATAAAAGTGCATGGGACCGTATAGTCATGCCATCTGGAGGAGGATGGACATGGCGGTACGTGCGGCGGTGGCCGGAGCGAGCGGGTACGCGGGCGGAGAGGTCCTGCGGCTGCTCCTCGCGCACCCCGAGGTCGAGATCGGCACCCTGACCGGCAACTCCAACGCGGGCCAGCGCCTGGGCGCGCTCCAGCCGCACCTGTTCCCGCTGGCCGACCGCGTGCTGGCGGAGACGACCCCCGAGGCCCTCGCCGGGCACGACGTCGTCTTTCTCGCGCTCCCGCACGGGCAGTCCGCCGCCGTCGCCGAGCAGCTCGGCCCGGACGTCCTCGTCGTCGACATGGGCGCCGACTTCCGTCTGAACGACCCGGCCGACTGGGAGCGTTTCTACGGCTCCCCGCACGCCGGCACCTGGCCCTACGGCCTCCCCGAACTGCCGGGTGCCCGCGCCGCGCTGGAGGGGTCCAAGCGCATCGCGGTGCCCGGTTGCTACCCGACCGCCGTCTCCCTCGCCCTGTACCCGGCCTACGCCGCCCAGATCGCCGAGCCCGAGGCGGTGATCGTCGCCGCGTCCGGCACCTCCGGCGCGGGCAAGGCGCCCAAGCCGCACCTGCTGGGCAGCGAGGTCATGGGCTCCATGTCCCCGTACGGCGTCGGCGGCGGCCACCGGCACACCCCCGAGATGATCCAGAACCTCAGCGCGGTCGCGGGGGAGCGGGTCGCCGTCTCCTTCACGCCGACGCTCGCGCCGATGCCCCGCGGCATCCTCGCCACCTGCAGCGCCAGGGCCGTGGCCGGGGTGACGGGGGAGTCCGTGCGCGCCGCCTACGAGAAGGCCTACGCCGACGAGCCCTTCGTCCACCTGCTCCCCGAGGGCCAGTGGCCCGCCACGGCGTCCGTCCACGGTTCCAACGCCGTTCAGGTGCAGGTCGCATACGACGAGGCCGTCGGCCGCATCATCGCGATCAGCGCCATCGACAACCTGACCAAGGGCACCGCCGGTGGCGCCCTGCAGAGCATGAACATCGCCCTCGGACTCGACGAGTCCACCGGGCTGACCACGATCGGAGTTGCGCCGTGAGCGTGACGGCAGCGAAGGGATTCACGGCCGCGGGCATCGCCGCCGGGATCAAGGAGAACGGCAACCCGGACCTGGCCCTCGTGGTCAACACCGGGCCCCGCCGTGCCGCCGCGGGCGTCTTCACCTCCAACCGCGTGAAAGCCGCCCCCGTGCTCTGGTCCGAGCAGGTCCTCAAGAGCGGCCAGGTCTCGGCCGTGGTCCTCAACTCCGGCGGCGCCAACGCCTGTACGGGCCCCAAGGGCTTCCAGGACACCCACGCGACCGCCGAGAAGGCCGCCGAGGTACTGGGGAGGGGGGCCATCGAGGTCGCCGTCTGCTCGACCGGCCTGATCGGCGTGCTCCTGCCCATGGACAAGCTGCTCCCGGGCGTCGAGACCGCCGCCGCCCAGCTCTCCGAGCACGGCGGCGAGAAGGCCGCCATCGCCATCAAGACCACCGACACCGTGCACAAGACGTCCGTGGTGACGAAGGACGGGTGGACCGTCGGCGGGATGGCGAAGGGCGCCGGCATGCTCGCCCCCGGCCTCGCCACCATGCTGGTCGTGCTGACCACGGACGCGGTCGTCGAGAGCGAGGCGCTCGACAAGGCGCTGCGCGCCGCCACCCGGACGACCTTCGACCGCGTCGACTCCGACGGCTGCATGTCCACCAACGACACCGTGCTGCTGCTCGCCTCCGGCGCCGCCGACGTCACCCCGGAGTACGAGGAGTTCGCCGAGGCCGTCCGCGCCGTCTGCGACGACCTCGGCCAGCAGCTGATCCGGGACGCCGAGGGCGCCAGCAAGGACATCAAGATCGAGGTCGTGAACGCGGCCAGTGAGGACGACGCCGTCGAGGTGGGCCGCTCCATCGCCCGCAACAACCTCCTCAAGTGCGCCATCCACGGCGAGGACCCCAACTGGGGCCGTGTCCTCTCCGCCATCGGCACCACCCAGGCCGCCTTCGAGCCCGACCGGCTCAACGTCGCCATCAACGGCGTCTGGGTGTGCAAGAACGGCGGGGTCGGCGAGGACCGCGAGAAGGTCGACATGCGCTACCGCGAGGTGCACATCGTCGCCGACCTCGCCGCCGGCTCCGAGACCGCCACCATCTGGACCAACGACCTGACCGCCGACTACGTCCACGAGAACAGCGCCTACTCCTCATGAGCACCACGCGTAAGCACACCGCGCTGCCCAAGGCGCAGATCCTCATCGAGGCCCTGCCCTGGCTGGTCCGTCACAACGGCAGGACCGTCGTGATCAAGTTCGGCGGCAACGCCATGATCGACGAGGACCTGAAGGCGGCCTTCGCCCAGGACGTCGTCTTCCTGCACCACGCGGGCCTCAGGCCGGTCGTCGTGCACGGCGGCGGCCCGCAGATCAGCGCCGCCCTCGACCGGCACGGCATCGTCAGCGAGTTCAAGGCCGGGCTCAGGGTCACCACCGAGGACGCCATGGACGTCGTACGGATGGTGCTCGCCGGGCAGGTCCAGCGCGAGCTGGTCAACCTGCTCAACCAGCACGGACCGCTCGCCGTCGGCCTGACCGGCGAGGACGCCCACACCATCACCGCCACCAAGCACCGGCCCGAGATCGACGGCGAACGCATCGACATCGGCCGGGTCGGCGAGATCACCGCGATCGACACGGGCGCGATCGAGGCCCTGCTCGCCGACGGCCGGATCCCGGTCGTCTCCTCCATCGCCCGCAGTCAGGACGACGGGCATGTCTACAACGTCAATGCTGATACGGCGGCTGCGGCACTCGCTGCTGCTCTGGGCGCCGAGACCCTCATGGTCCTCACCGACGTCGAGGGCCTCTACGAGGACTGGCCGAACTCCGACGAGGTGATCAGCCGTCTCACCGCTTCCCAACTGGAGAAGCTGCTGCCGGAGCTGAGCTCCGGCATGGTGCCGAAGATGGAGGGCTGTCTGCACGCCGTGCGCAACGGCGTCACCACCGCCCGGGTCATCGACGGCCGGGTCCAGCACTCGATCCTGCTGGAGATCTTCACGGACGAAGGCATCGGCACCATGGTCGTGCCGGACGCGGAGGGGGAGTCATGAGCAACCGGGAACTGACCGCGCGGTGGCAGGGCGCGCTCATGAACAACTACGGCACCCCGCGGCTGCCGCTCGTCCGCGGCGAGGGCGTCAAGGTCTGGGACACCGAGGACCGCGAGTACCACGACTTCGTCGGCGGTATCGCCACCAACGCGCTCGGCCACGCCCACCCGGCGATCGTCGAGGCCGTCAGCAAGCAGATCGCGTCCCTCGGCCACATCTCCAACTTCTTCATGGCGGAGCCCACGGTCGCCCTCGCGGAGCGGCTGATCCAGCTCTTCGGCCGGGACGGCAGGGTCTTCTTCTGCAACTCCGGCGCCGAGGCCAACGAGGCCGCCTTCAAGATCGGCCGGCTGACCGGGCGGACCCACATGGTCGCCACCGACGGCGGCTTCCACGGCCGGACCATGGGCGCCCTCGCGCTCACCGGACAGCCCGCCAAGCAGGACCCGTTCCGCCCGCTGCCCGCCGACGTCACCCACGTGCCCTACGGCGACGCGCAGGCCCTGGCGGCGGCGGTCACCGAGGACACCGCCCTGGTGATCATCGAGCCCGTCCAGGGCGAGAACGGCGTCGTCGTACCGCCCCCCGGCTACCTCAAGGCGGCCCGCGCGATCACCGCCGCCACCGGCGCGCTGCTCGTCCTCGACGAGGTGCAGACCGGCACCGGTCGCACCGGCACCTGGTTCGCGTACCAGGCCCACGAGGGCGTGCTGCCCGATGTCGTCACCCTCGCCAAGCAGCTCGGCGGCGGGCTGCCGCTCGGCGCGACCGTGGCCTTCGGCCGCGCCGCCGAACTGCTCCAGCCCGGCCACCACGGCACCACCTTCGGCGGCAACCCGGTGGCCTGCGCCGCCGGCCTCGCCGTCCTCGACACCATCGAGAACGAGGGGTTGCTGGAGAACGTCAAGCGGCAGAGCGAGAGGTTGCGGGACGGAATCGAGGGTCTCGGCCACGGATTGATCGATTATGTCCGGGGCGCGGGCCTGCTCCTGGGTATCGTGCTCACCGAGCCGCTGGCAGCGCAGGTCCAGCAGGCGGCTCAGGAGGCCGGGTTCCTGGTGAACGCGCCCGCTCCCGACGTCGTACGGCTGATGCCGCCGCTGAACCTCCGCGACGTAGAGGCGGACGCGCTGCTGAGCGCCCTGCCCGGCATCCTCGACGCAGCGAGCGGGGACGGACGATCCGGAGAATGAGACGACGATGAGCCAGGCGCAGGAGTTCGACCAGTCGGGCGGGGCGGGGCCCGCGGTGCCGCAGACCCGGACCGCCCGGCACCGCCGGATCGTGGACATCCTCAACCGGCAGCCGGTGCGCTCGCAGAGCCAGCTCGCCAAGCTGCTCGCCGACGACGGGCTCACGGTCACCCAGGCGACGCTCTCCCGGGACCTCGACGAGCTGAACGCGGTGAAGATCCGCAACACCGACGGCGAGCTGATCTACGCGGTGCCGAGCGAGGGAGGATTCCGTACGCCCCGCGCCCCGCTGGGGGAGTCGGCCAAGGAGGAGCGGATGCGCCGCCTCTCCCAGGAACTCCTGATCTCGGCGGAGGCCTCGGCGAACCTGGTCGTCCTGCGCACCCCGCCCGGCGCGGCCCAGTTCCTCGCCTCGGCGATCGACCAGGCGGAGCTCCAGGACATCCTGGGGACCATCGCCGGGGACGACACACTGCTGCTCATCAGCCGTGATCCGACCGGCGGGCAGGCCCTCGCGGACCACCTGCTGCGCCTGGCCCAGAACGGGCACTGACGCCCGCCGACGGCCAGCGGCAGCCGCTGACACCCGCGTGCGGGGCCCGGCCGGCCGACGGACAATGACCGTGTGATCTTCCGCGGCGAGCGGTCAGGCGGGCGGGCAATCCCCTGGCGGCCGTCGAACGTACACCGGGGTGTGTCGGGATTCCGGTTCCCCGTCGGCCGCCTCCCGGACGAGGCCCTGCTGTCCGGGCTGGCCACCGGAGACCCGGAGCTCGCCGAGCTCTTCGTACGGCGGTTCCAGCACCGGGTCTTCGGGGTCGCCATGGCGGTCACCGGGGACCAGCAGCTCGCCGAGGACGTCGCCCAGCAGACGTTCGAGCGCGCATGGCGGCATGCCCAGATCTACGACTCGCGCCGCGGCTCGGTCGGGACCTGGCTGACGACCATCGCGCACAACCTCGCCGTCGACGCCGTCCGCGCCCGGCGGACCGAACCGATGGCACCCGAGGACCTCGACCCCCTCCTCGACGCCGTCACCGAGACCCCCGAACGGTGGGCCCTGGCCGACGAGGCCTCCACCCAGCTCCGGGCCGCGCTGGCCCGGCTGCCACGAGAACAGGCCCGGGCCCTGATGATGGCCGGCATCTACGGCATGACGGCCCAGCAGATCGCCGACGCGGAGCGGATCCCGCTGGGCACGGCCAAGACCCGGATCAGAGCCGCGATGGCGAAACTCCGCACCGCGCTCGCGTCCCCGAAGGGAGGCGGCCATGTCCGGTGACGCGCACTGCGAGAAGCTGCGCGAGGTCGGCGCCGAACTGGCGCTGGGAGTCCTGCCCGGGCGCGAGCGGGCCGAGGCGGTCGCCCATCTGGACGGGTGCGCGGACTGCCGGGAGTACGTACGCCAACTCACCGGGATCGGCGACCGGTTGATCGGCCTGCTGCCGGAGAGTGACCCGCCGCCCGGCTTCGCGGCGCGGGTGGCGCGCAGCCTGGCCGAGCAGACGGCGGGACCGGAGGGGGCCCGGCCGGCCGGCGCCGCTCAGGGCCGGCGCGGCCGCGTCCGGCGCCTCCGGCTGCGGCTCGCGGCGGTCGCCGCCACCGCCGCGGTCGCCGTCGGCTTCGCAGGCTGGGCGATCGGCAACGCCGTCGAGGGGGCCGTCACCGCCGCCTCGTCGCCCGCCGTCGAGTCCGAACCCGTGCTGGTCGGGGACATGATCCCGGCCGGCGGCGGGCAGCCCGTCGGCGAGGTCTACGCCCATCCCGGCAGCCCCGCCTGGATGTTCGTGTCCGTCGCCCTCCCCGGCACCCCCTACAACGGCAAGATCACCTGCCTCCTGGCCCGCGCCGACGGCACGACCACGCGGGTCGGCGACTTCCCCGTCCGCGAGGGACGCGGCAACTGGGGCGCGGCGGTCCCCGTCGACCTCACCCGGTACTCCGCCTCCCGCCTCACCTCTCCCGACGGCACCGTCCTCGCCACCGCCCAGCTGCAGAAGGGCAAGGTGGTGACCCCGGAGGTGTGAACGGAGGTCAGGACAGCACCGCTCCTGTACCGAGCCGGTGCAGCCGGGCATACGGCCCCTCCCGCCCGAGCAGCTCCGCGGGCGCGCCGTCCTCGACGACCCGGCCGTGGTCGAGCACCACGATCCGGGTGGCGTCGCGGACGGCCGGCAGCTGGTGCGAGACCACCACGGTGGTCCGCCCGGCCATGAGCCGGCGCAGCGGCTCCATGACCCGCCGCACCGAGCGGACGTCCAGCCCGGCGGTCGGCTCGTCCAGAAGGAGCACCGGAGCGTCCCGGACCATCGCCCGGGCGATCGCCAGCCGCCGGCACTGTCCGCCGGAGAGCGTCCGGCCGCGCTGTCCGACGAGGGTGTCGTAGCCGTCCGGGAGCCGCTCGACGAACTCGTGGGCGTCCGCGGCCCGCGCCGCCGCGACGATCTCCGCCTCGGTGGCCGCCGGCCGGCCGTAGGCGATGTTCTCCCGCACGGTGCCGTGGAAGACGAGCGTCTCCTGCAGCACCACGGCGATGTTCTCCCGGACGTCGGTCAGGCTGAGTTCGCGCAGATCGGTCCCGTCGAGCCGGACCGCGCCCCGGTCGGGGTCGTAGAACCGCAACTGCAGCTTCGCGAGCGTGGACTTGCCCGCCCCGCTCGCCCCGACCAGCGCCAGCGTCTCCCCGGGAGCCGCCCGGAACGACACGTCCGACAGCGCCCAGGCCGCAGTGCCGGGATAGCGGAACCACACCCCGTCGAACTCCACGGCACCCCGCGCCCGGCCGATCCGGCGCGCCCCGGCGGCCTCGGTCACCTGGGGCCGCTCGTCGAGCAGTTCGATGATGCGTTCCGCGGCGGCGGAGGCCGTGTAGAAGGTGGTGCCGAGCCCGGACAGTCCGTGGACCGGGCTGTACAGCTTGCCGATCAGCGCGAGGAACACCAGCAGTCCGCCGAGCGTGAGCCGGCCCTGGGCCAGATTCCAGGTGCCGAGGGCCAGCACCGCGAGGCCGCCGGCCACCTCCACGAACTCGACCACGGGTGCGTACACGGCATGGATCCGCGCCGAGGCCATCGCCGCCCGGAACCGGCCGTCGTTCTCCCGCTCGAACCGGCGTGCCTCCCAGTCCTGCCGGTTGTACGCCTGCACGAGGACGACGTTGCCCAGCGACTCCTCGGCGATCGCGCCGAGCGCCCCGCCGCGGCGCCTGCGCTCCCGGGAGGCCTCCCTGACCAGCCGCGAGAAGTGCCGGGCCGCGCCCCAGAACAGCGGTACGACGACGAGGGCGAGCAGGGTCAGGTCCCAGCGGAGGTAGCAGAGCATGCCGAGGTAGACGCCCAGGCTGATCAGGTAGTACAGGGCGTCCGCGACACCCGAGAGCAGGAACGTCTCCACCGCGTCGACGTCGCCCGTGACCCTGGACAGCACGTCCCCGAGCCGTCGGCGTTCGAAGAAGCCGAGCGAGAGCCCCTGGACATGCCGGAACACCTCGGAGCGCAGCGTGAGCAGGAAGCGTTCGCCGACCCAGGTGGACGTCACGTCGTCGGCGAAGCCGAGGGCGCCGGAGCAGAGGACGAGGCCGAGATAGACGGGGGCGATCCACAGCAGAGGCCGCAACTCCCGCGCTACGAGCACGTCGTCGACGACGAACTTGAAGAGCCACAGCTCCGCGGCGTCGACCGCGGGGGAGGTCAGGCTCAGCAGGACGAGCGGCACGAGCCAGCGGCGGCCGCCGTGGGTGTACGGCCAGAACCGCCGGAAGACCTCGCGTGGGGAGACCGGGGGAGCGGCCGCGACCACGGTGCCGGAGGGATCGCCGGCCGGCAGTACTCGCGCCATGACGGGGTTCCTCGCGACCACCGGCGAAGCGGACCGGCCGACCCGGCGCCGGTCCGCTCAGCCTTCGGGTGTGGTCAGTAGCGGTTGTGGTCGTGCCGGTCACCGTGGTCGTGCCGGTCACCGTGGTCGTGCCGGTGACCGTGCCGGTCGCCGTGGTCGCGGTCGTGGTCGTGCCCGTGGTCGTGGCCGTGCCGGTCGTTGTGGTCGCGGTCGCGGTCCCGGTGGTTGAACGGCATGAGGTTGCTGAAGACGGCCATGGTGTTCCTCCCGAAACTTGCTTCACAGGGGGTACGGCCGAGAGGGAGGGATGGATGGCGTTTTACGGGACAAAATGAAAAGACATTGCGGTGAGTGTTTGACTGCGGGCCGGTGGGGGCTGGTCGCGCCCACGCGGCGGAGCCGCACATCAGATACAGCCCCGCGCCCCTTACGGGGCGCTGTCCAGCCGTGTCTCACATAGCTGCGGGCAGGCGTGCCGCAGCGGCACCCTGCAAGCGCCGGTAAGTGTCACCCCCGGCCTCAGCCCAGACGGGCGGCCAGCCCCCCGGTGCAGCGCACCTCGTCGCCGGCCGTGATCAGCAGCCCTTCCACACCCGGCAGCGACTCCAGCCAGGCCAACCCCGCCCGCGAGCCCATCGCGAACGCCGCCGTGGCCCAGCAGTCCACCCACGTCAGCCGCGGTCCCACCACCGTCACCGCCACCAGATCCGTCACCGCCGACTTCCCGGTCCGCGGGTCGACGATATGGGCGCCCCGCTCCGCCGTACCGGACGTGGCGACCGCCAGTTCCTCCACCCCCGCCGCCGAGATCACCGCCGCCAGCCCGCCCGGCCGCAGCGGATCGGCGATCCCCACCCGCCAGGCGCGCGTCGGCTCGGGTGCGCCGAACATCTGGACGTCACCGCCGCCGTTCACGCTCACCCCGCTCACCCCGGCCACCCGCCGGAGCACCTGCGCCGCCCGCTCGGCGGACCAGCCCTTCACGATCCCGGTGGGGTCGAGCCGGGCCCGGTAGCGCGTACTGAACCAGCCGTCGCTCACCCGCTCCGCCTCGGCCGCCAGCTCCAGCACCTCGGCCACCTCGGGATCGCAGTCGGCGACGCCGATCTCCTCCCGCGCCAGCCGGGACACCTGGCTGTCCTCGCGGTAGGTGCTGAACACCTCGTCGACCCGGTGCAGCCCGGCGACCGCCTCTTCGAGGGCCGCCCGTACGGCATCCGGATCCCCGCCGCGGACGTCGAAGGAGAAGACCGTCCCCATGACCTCCTCCGCATGACGCACCGCGGCGGGAGCTTCCGCGGACTCCGCCACGGCCTCAGCCACCGGCCTGGTCCAGCGCCGACTGCAGGGACTGCTTGTAGCCGGTGCTGGTGTAGGTGGCCCCGGAGACGGAGTCGATGCTGGCGTTCCCGGCCGCCACCGCCTCCTGGTTGAGCTTCGGGACGGAGAGCGCGGTCTTCTGGTCGCTGGTGCCGCCGCTGGGCGCCTGCACCGCCTCCGCCTTGGTGATCTTCCCGCCGGAGACGGTGATCCGGACCTGGACCGGCCCGTACTGGGTCTGCGCGACCTGCCCGGTCACCGTCTTGGCCTGCGCCTGCGCGGACCCGGACGACGAGGAGGAGCCCGAGGACGAGGAGGAGCCCGACGATGAGGAGGCGGCCGCCTCCTTCAGCTTGTCCAGCGCCGACTGCAGCGACTGCTTGTAGCCGGTGCTCGTGTACGTCGCCCCGGAGACCGAGTCGATGTTCGCGCTCTGCGCCGCCACCGTCTCCTTGTTGAGCTGCGGCACCGACAGCGCGGTCTTCTGGTCGCTGGTGCCGCCCTTGGGCGCCTGGATCGCCTGGGCCTGGGCGATCTTGCCGTTGGCGACGGTCAGCCGGACCTGCACGACCCCGTACTGCGTCTGGGTAGCGTCCCCGTCCACCGTCGTGGCCCCGGCGGCCCCGGTGCCGCCCTGCGGCGACTCCTGCCCCGCCGCCGCGGCCGACGAGGCCGCACCCGCGGCCGACGCGGACGCCGGGTCCGACGACGGCTTCAGCGACAGCAGCAGCACGACACCGGACACGGTCGCCGCGGTGGCCAGCACCACACGCCTGATGGGGTGACTCTTCCTCATCGCTTACGAACTCCCGATTCCCTGGATTCCCGCGTGGTCCCGTCGCTCACATCTCGAACGACTCGTGATGGATGCGGCGGGCGGGAACTCCCGCGCCGCGCAGTGCTTCGTACACGCCCTGCGCGAACCCGGGCGGGCCGCACATGAAGACGTCGTGGTTGTCGATGTCCGGGATCTTCCGCTGGAGGTTCTCGGCGGAGATGTCCGGCCGCTCGCCCTCCGGGCTGTTGACCGCGTACATCAGCCGGGCCCCGCGCTCGTTGGCGATCTTCGCCAGTTCGTCCCAGAGGGCCAGGTCCTGCGTGGTGTTGGCCCGGTAGAGCAGGGTCAGGTCGCCTGCGGCGCCGGGCAGCGTCTCGAACAGCGCCCGCATGGGCGTGATCCCGACGCCACCCGCCACCAGCAGGACCTTGCCGCGGCTGCGCCGGGACGCGGTCATCGCCCCGTACGGCCCTTCGGCCCACACCTTGGTTCCGGGCCGTAGTTCGCGCAGCCGCGCGCTGTGGTCGCCGATCGCCTTGACGGTGATCCGCAGCATGTCGGGGCGCGGGGCCGCCGACAGGGAGTACGGGTGCGAGCTGAACCGCATCCCGGGGGCCATGAACCGCCAGCGGAAGAACTGGCCGGCCTCCGCGCCCATCCGGTGCAGCTTGCGCCCGCCGATCAGCACCGACACGATGCCCGGCGTCTCCTCGATGACCGCCTCGACCCGCATGCGGTGCCGCAGGTTGAGCCGGATCGGGGTGAGGATCCGGTACCAGACCACCAGCGCGGTGACCACGCCGTACAGCCCGTACCAGAAGGTCTTCGCCATCGGCGTGAGCGCGAAGTCGTTGCCGGTGGTGATCTGGTGCCAGAAGGTCAGGAACACCGCCGCGTACGTCAGCAGGTGCACGTGGTACCAGGTGTCGTACGGCATCCGGCGCCGGACCGGGCCGATCGAGGTCAGGCCGATGACGACGAACAGGCCGGTGCCGATGGCGGCCTTGCCCATGTCGGGGAGCTGGTTCACGGAGTCGATGGTCTGCTGGACGATGTCGTTCAGCGTCTTGCCGGCCTGCAGCGCGTAGCCCCACATGATGAGGAAGACGTGCGCGAAGACCAGGCAGAGCGTGTAACGGCCGCTCATCGCGTGCCAGCGGGCGACGCGGTCGGAGCCGACCCGCCGCTCCAGCGCGGGCACCCGGGCCATCTGCAGCACGACCAGCGCCATCAGATACCCGGCCAGCAGGCCGGTGATCCGGCCGGCGTTGAGGATCTTGCCGTTCTGGTCGGCGATGGACGGGGTGTTGTGCCACCACAGCCACAGCACGGCCGCCGCGCCCGCCCATACGGCGAGCAGCAGCGGTACGGCCGGGGAGCGGCGCGGGCGGATGCGGCGCATCGTCTGTCGTCGGGCGGCACGTCCGCCTGCGAGCGTGGTGGTCACGGTTCCTCCGTAGGGAATTGACCCTTGGCCCACAGATACGTGCCGTACTGCCCGAGTGTTCAGAGACCTGCGGAGTCCAGTGCCGACTGGAGTGACTGCTGGTAGCCCTGGCTGGTGTAGGTGGCCCCGGAGACGGTGTCGATGCTCGCGCTCTGCGCCGCCAGCGCCTCGCTGCGCAGCTGCGGCAGGGCGTAGTCGTTGATCTGCTGGTCCCGGGGGTTGTCCGACGGGTACTGGAGCGCCGTGACGTCGGTGATCTTGCCGTTCTTGATGGTCACCTTCACCTGGACGGGACCCCAGCGGGTCTGCACGGTGTCCCCGGTGACGGTCTTGGTGCCGGTGCTGCTGCTCCCCGACTTGCCGGAGCTGCCGGAGCTGCCCGAGCCGCTGCTCGCGCCCGGTGAGGAGCTCGCGGCGGCCGACGGCGCGGGTGCCGCCGAGTCGGTGATCACGGTGGGGGCGGTGTGCGGCTTCAGCGCCAGCAGCATCACTATCCCGGAGACGGTGGCGGCACTCGCCAGCATGATGCGGCGCAGCGGCCGGTTCTTGTTCAGTGCGTGCACGACAGGGGCCTCACAGCTCGAACGACTCGTGGTGGATACGGCGGTCCGGCACTCCGGCGGCCCGCAGCGCCCCGTACAGCTCCTGGGCGAAGCCGTGCGGGCCGCAGATGTACACGTCGTGTCCGGCGAGACCGGGGACGGTCGCCCGCAGCGCGTCCGCCGTGAGGGCGGGGCGTTCGCCGCGCGGACCGTTGAGGGCGTAGAGCACCCGGGCCCCGCGCCACCGCGCGATCGCCTCCAGCTCGCCGCCCAGCGCCAGGTCCTCGGCGGTACGCGCCCGGTAGAGCAGCGTGACCTCGCCGGGCAGCGTCTCGAAGAGCGCCCGCAGCGGGGTGACCCCGACGCCGGCCGCGATCAGCAGGGAGCGGTGGCGGGTGGCCCGGTCGGCGGTGAGGGAGCCGTACGGCCCCTCCGCCCACACCCGGGTACCGGGGCGCAGCAGCGCGACGGCCGTGCTGTGGTCGCCGAGCGCCTTGACCGTGATCCGCAGCAGGTCGCCGCGCGGCGGCGCCGACAGGGAGTACGGCGTGGACGTCCAGCCCATGCCGTCACCGCCGAAGAACCGCCAGCGGAAGAACTGCCCCGCCTGCGCGCCCAGTTCACCGATCCGCCGGCCCCGCACCACGACGGAGTACACGCCGGGTGACTCCTGTTGCACGGACTCCACCCGCAGCCGGTGCCGGAGGTTGAGCCGCACCGGCGCCAGCAGCCGGAACCACACCACCAGGGCCGCTACCCCCAGGTACAGCGCGTACCAGAAGGCGGTGGCGACCGGCTTGCCGTTGAAGTCGTTGCCCAGCGTCAGCTGGTGGAAGAAGGCGAGGAAGACGGCCGCGTAGGTGAGGAGGTGGACGTAGTACCAGAACTCGTAGCTGGTACGCCGGCGCGCCGCGCGCATCGAGGTGATGCCGACGGCGAAGAGGATCACCGTGCCGGCGGTCGCCTTGAGCATGTCGGGGTAGTCCAGCACGACGTTCAGCGTCTCGTGGACGATCGAGGCGTGGTCCTGGGCCGCGTACCCGGTGAGGATCAGCGCGATGTGCGCGACCAGCAGACACACCGTGTACCGCCCGGCCATCGCATGCCACCGCGCCACCCGGTCGGAGCCGACCCGGACCTCCAGCAGCGGCACCCGGGCCATCAGGCCGACGAGCACCGCGCAGGCGTACCCGCACAGCAGCCCGGCCATCCGCCCGGCCCCGGTCAGCCAGCCCGCCGCTCCGACGACCGAGCCGGTGTCCGACCACCACAGCGCGATCACGGCCGCCGCTCCGGCCCACAGCACGGTGAGCACGGCGGCGGCGGGGGAGCGGCGCGTGGCCACGGCGGGCACGGCCGGGGCCGTATGCCGTTCGTCCACGGTCGTCATGAGTTGGGTCCTTTCTCCGTCCGGTGCCGCCACTGTGCAGCCCGAACCTCTGAGGGACCTCTCAGTGCCCGCCCTGCTCAGCGCACTCAGAGCAAACTCAGAGCACCCGTGGTCCCCCTCTCGCCGCCGGCAGGGGCGATGCTGGTAGACGCGATGAACACGACCCGCTCCGGCCGCCCCGCCCTCACCCGCCCCGACGGCACCCCGCTCCGCGTCCTCGTCGTCGACGACGACCCCGACCTCGCGGAGGTCCTCACCGGCGCCCTGCGCTACGAGGGCTGGGAGGTCCGCGCGGCCGGCGACGGCGCGGCCGCGCTGACCACGGCCCGGGAGCTGCTGCCGGACGCGGTGGTCCTCGACGTGATGCTCCCGGACACCGACGGCTTCGCCGTGCTCCGCTCGCTGCACCAGGTGAAGCCGGACGTCTGTGTGCTCTTCCTCACCGCCCGGGACGCCGTCGAGGACCGCATCGCCGGCATCACCGCGGGCGGTGACGACTACGTCACCAAGCCCTTCAGCCTGGAGGAGGTGATCGCCCGGCTGCGCGGCCTGCTGCGCCGGGCCGGCATGGCCCGCCAGCAGGAGGACGGCCCCCGGCTGGTCGTCGGCGACCTGACCATGGACGAGGAGGCCCGCGAGGTGTCCCGGGCCGGCGAGCTGATCGAGCTCTCGCCGACCGAGTTCGAACTCCTCCGCTTCCTGATGCGCAACCCGCGCCGCGTCCTCAGCAAGGCACAGATCCTGGACCGCGTCTGGTCCTACGACTTCGGCGGCCGCGCCCATGTCGTCGAGCTGTACATTTCCTACCTGCGCAAGAAGGTGGACGCGGGCCGCGAACCCATGATCCACACGGTCCGCGGCTCGGGCTACGTCCTCAAACCGGCGACCAGGTGACCAGGTGACTCTTCTACGACGGCTACGGCACCTGCCCTGCCCCCGCACCCTCCGCGCCCGCCTCACCGTGGGCCTGGTCGTGCTGCTGGCGGTGAGCTGCGCGGCCGTGGGCATCGCGGCGGTGGTCGAGCTGGACGGCTTCCTCACGGGCCGCCTGGACCAGCAGCTCCAGCAGACCGGCCCGAGCTTCCCGCAGTCCCTCGAACACGGCACGTACAAGCCCAGCGACCGGGACGGCGACGAGCACGGCGACACCCGCCGCCAGGCCGCCGGCACCTTCGGCGCCCGCCTGCTCAAGGGCCGGGTCACCAACGCGGCCCTGATCCCCTCCGGAGCCGACCCGGACCTGACCGTCGCCCTCACGGACCACGACCGTGCGGCCCTCGCCGCACTGCGGGTCGACGGCCGCGGCCACACGGTCCGCCTCTCCTCGATCGGCGACTACCGGCTCCTGGCCTGGACGGGCCGCGACGGCGACGTCCTGGTCACCGGTCTGCCCCTGGAGCCGGTACGGGCCACCGTCCACCGCCTGGAACTGGTCGCCGCCGGCGTCTTCGGCCTCGCCCTCGCCACCGCCGGGGTGGCCGGCGCCCTCTGGGTCCGCTGGTCCCTGCGCCCGCTGAGCCGGGTCGCGGCCACGGCCACCCGGGTCAGCGAACTCCCACTCGCCAGCGGGGAGGTGGCCCTGCCGCCCCGGGCCCCCGAATCCGACCCCCGCAGCGAGGTCGGCCGGGTGGCCGCCGCCTTCAACCGCATGCTGGGCCACGTCGAGGACGCGCTGACGAAACGCCACGCGAGCGAGGAACGCCTGCGCTCCTTCGCGGCCGACGCCAGCCACGAACTGCGCACCCCGGTCGCCTCGGTCCGCGGCCACGCGGAACTGGCGCTGCTCCACCCGGGCCCCCTGCCCCCCGAGATCACCCGGGCCCTGGAACGCATCGCCGCCGAGTCCTCCCGCATGGGCGAGATGGTCGACGACCTCCTCCTCCTGGCCCGCCTGGACGCCGGACGCCCCCTGGAGAGCCACCCGGTCGACCTCACCCACCTCGTCCTGGACGCGGTCACGGACGCCCGCGCCGCGGGCCCCGACCACCGCTGGACCCTCGACCTCCCCGAAGAACCGGTGACGGTGACCGGCGACAGCCACCGCCTCCAACAGGTACTGGCCAACCTGCTGGCCAACGCACGGCTGCACACCCCCGCCGGCACGAAGGTGACGGTGACCCTGGAGACGGACGACGCGACGGCGGTCCTCCACGTCCACGACGACGGCCCCGGCATTCCCCCGGACATCCAGCCCGGCGTGTTCGAACGCTTCACCAGAGCGGAACACCGCCGCCGCGCGGACGCCTCCGGAGGCGGAGCGGGCCTGGGCCTGTCGATCGTGGCGGCGGTGGTGGAGGCGCACGGGGGGACGGTGGCCCTGGAAAGCGCCCCGGGATCGACGACGTTCACCGTCGGGCTTCCGGCAGCTGGTGTGCGGAGCGCTACGGAGCTGTGAGGCGGAGGGGCCGGCCGGCCCGCGCGGCAGCGTTGGCCGAGGCGAGGACCGCGTTGGCCGCGGCCCGCCAGTCGCGTGCGGGCTGCCGGTCCGGCAGCCCGCACGATCCGTGGACGTGGCCGGGCAGGGTCCGGCTGACCGCCTGCACGCCGGCGTCGCGCAACCGGGCCGCATAGGCCTCGCACTCGTCCCTGCGCGGGTCGAACTCCGCGTTGACGAGGTAGGCGGGTGCCACGCCGTCGAGGCCGGGGGCGAAGAGCGGGGACGCGTAGGGGTGGGCCCGCTCGGCGAGCGAGGAGAGATAGAGATCGATCATGGCGAGGTCCGCCTCGCGCGTCGTGTCGTGTTCCGGGCGAGGGTGCCGCCACGCGCTCGACGTCTTGGTGACGTCGGTGCCGGCGGCCTCCAGCAGGTGCAGGGCGATGGCGGGGCCGTCCAGGTCCCGTGCCATCAGCGCGACCACGGCCGCGAGGTTCCCGCCCGCGGACACGCCGCCCACCGTGACGGCGTCGCGTGCGATGCCGTGCCGCTCGGCGTCCGCGACCAGCCCGCGCAACGCGGTGTAGCAGTCGTCGGCTCCGGCCGGGAACCGGTGTTCCGGAGCCAGCCGGTACTCGACCGACGCCACGAGGCACGCGGCGTCGTGGGCGCGTCGGGAGAGCAGGCCGTCCAGATCCCCGGCCAGCGCGGAGCCGAGGACGAACCCGCCGCCGTGGAAGTAGACGTGCAGCGCAAGGCCGCCGTCACCGGCGGGCCGGTACAGACGGACCGGGACGTTCTCGATCACGATGTCGCTGATCTCGACGTCGTCCACCGGCCCGTCGGAGAGGTCCGGCGCCCGCCAGGCCCGCAGCTGCGGGAGCGCGGCCTCGATGTCCTGGACGCCTTCCCCCATCGACCGGTACTGCTCCAGCAGCGCACGGACGGGGGCCGCCAGTTCCTTCGCCATCCATCCTCCCCTTAGGTGGGATGTTTAGTGAGGCGAGATCTATCGGTGGGACGATAGGTCGGGCCTGGCGTGGCGTCAAGAACGCGCCGGGAAGCTGTCCGGTGCCGGGGGTGCGGTCTCTTCGCGCCGGTTGCGCCGCTCATTGCTCGACGCGAGGTGCGCCCGCATGGCCGCGGCGGCCGACTCCGAGTCGCCGAGCAGGATGTGGTGGGCGATCAGCGCGTGTTCCTGGGCCGCGGCCCTGACGTCCGTGGGGGTGTGGTGGGCGGCGCGCATGAATCGTTCCAGCAGCTGGGCGGTGGTGTCGACGACGCTGAGATAGAGGCGGTTGTGCGCGGCCGCCGCGATCGAGCGGTGGAAGGCGACGTCTCGCGCGTAGAGGTCCTCGTCGCGGCGGACGGCGTCCTGGTAGGCGGCCAGGGCGGCGCGGATCTCCTGCAGTTCCGCCTCTTCGGCGCGTTCGGCCGCCCGGGCCGCCGCGTCCACCTCCAGCAGGACGCGCAGTTCGAGGAGTTCGCCGACGGCCGCGTCCTGCAGCATCGCGGCCGTGAAGCCCTGTGTGATGGCGGAGCTGCCGTCGATCTTCTGGACCGTGGTCCCGGCGCCGGCGCGCACGTCCAGGACGCCCGTGGCGACCAGGCTCTGGACGGCCTCGCGCAGTGAGTTCCGGCCCACGCCGTAGCGCGTCATCAGCTCGCGTTCGGGCGGCAGCTTCGAGCCCTGCTCGAACACCCCCGAGGTGATGTCGTCGAGCAGTTGCTGGGCCACGATCTGGCCCCGGGTCCGGGCAGCCACGGGAAACGGCCTCCTGTCAGACGGTTGACGCCAAACATCCTTCATTTTAGCTTTGCGGCTACAAACGTCCTACCAAGAGGATGTTTCCTGGGTCCGAGAGGCATGACCGTGAAGATCACATCCGCCGAAGTCGTCGTCACCTGCCCGGGCCGCAACTTCGTGAGTCTACGTCTGGAGACCGAGGACGGCGTGGTCGGCTGGGGCGATGCCACGCTCAACGGCCGCGAACTCGCCGTCGCGAGCTACCTGCGCGACCAGGTGAACCCGGTGCTGCTCGGCCGCGACGCCCGCGCGATCGAGGACACCTGGCAGTACCTGTACCGCGGGAGCTACTGGCGCCGCGGCCCGGTCACGATGGCCGCCGACACCGCGAAGGACCTGGTCATCATCAACATCGCCGTCGCGCTGCCCCAGTCGCTGGTCCCCTTCGCCGCCCCGGCGCTGATCGCCCTCGGCGGCTACCCCGCGCTGTACCTGACGCTGGCGGCGCTCGGTCTGCTCGGTGCCGCCGCCATCCTGCGCGTGCCGGAGGTGGGACGAGAGCACATACCCGGCCGCTCGGCACCGATCACCCGCGTCTGAGACCGCCGCCGCACAGCGAGGCCGCAGGGGATCAGCGATCTCCGGCGCGCGAGCAACCGGCACACCGGCGCACCCGGCACGACCACACGTCGTACCGGCGCCGAGGATCAGGCCCGTTCCGCCGGTCGGCGATCAGTACCGGGAAAGCGCCGTACTCCCGCTCACCGTCCCGATGGCGATATGCGGTGCCTTCTTCGGATCCGCCCACCGCACGATCTCCCGCATCGCCTCCTCCGGCACCGACACGCACCCGGCCGTGGCCCCCTGCCCGTTGACATGCAGGAAGATCCCGGCCCCCCGCCCCCGCACGGGCTGCGAGTAGTTGAACCCGATCACCAGCGCGTACGCGTACTGCGTCGTGTACGACGACAGCTTCTCCGACTCGGCGGCCCGGCAGTCGGACGGCAGCGGCTCGACCCAACGGTTGTAGGAGGCCGAGTCGTTGTCCTGGCACCACCACGAATTCGCCGTCACCGGCCGGTACTCGACGGAGGTCCCCGTCGGCGCCGCCTGGAGGCCGAACCCGAACGGCAGGTCGTACAGGCCCGTCGGGGTCGTGTTCGTCCCCTGCTGCCGCTTGTCCCCCTCGACCAGCCCCTTCGCGCCGAACCGCGCGGCGGCCGACCCCACCTGCGCCCACTGCCCGTCCCGGCGCTCCCACCAGGTCAGGGTCCCCGACGTCGAGCTCAGTGCGGACGCCTGCGCGGTGATCAGCTGGCTGCCGCCGCCCGTGTCGGCCAGCTGGGCGGGCAGCGGTTGCGGATCCCCGCCGCCCGGTGCCGCACCGAGCAGCAGCAGGGACGCGGAGACAAGGGTGACGACGACGCCTGGACGCATGGCTCAGACGGTAGACGGAGGCAGCGGCAACGGCAGCCCGGGTAGGCCGTCCAGGCTCACCGCGATGTGGTCCTTCTTCTCGAAGTACGCGCTCAGCGAGGCGTCGTCCTCGCGCGCGAAGCGCTTCCCGTGCAGCTCACGGTCGGACTCGTACGCCATGTAGGGGACCGCGTAACCACAGCTGTCGCGAATGAGTTCGGCGTGGACGACGATGATCGCGCGCAGGCCGTGCAGGGCCGGGTCGATGTCCGGGAAACGGGTGAGGAGTTCCGCGAAGCGCGGGTCGTCACGGAAGACCGCCTCGCCGCGGCCGTGCACCCGCACGATGTTCGGCGGGCCCTGGAACGCGCACCACATCAGGGTGATGCGGCCGTTCTCCCGCAGATGGGCGATGGTCTCGGCGTTGGAGCCGGCGAAGTCCAGGTAGGCCAGGGTGAGTTCGTCGAGTACGGCGAAGGAGCCCCGGAGGCCCTTGGGGGAGAGGTTGACCGTGCCGTCGCCCGCGAGCGGGGCGGTGGCGGTGAAGAACAGGGGCTGTTCCTCGATGAACGTGCGGAGCCTGCCGTCTATGCGCTCATAGGTCTTTCCCATACCTGGAAATTATCGGCGCGTTTACTTCGCACGTCTAAGGAATTCCGGGATCCGGACAGGCCCCACTGCGGCCGCCCCGGCCGGCGCTGTACACGGGGCGGCCACAGCTGCCTGTCACGTCACTTGGTGAGCGTGCAGGCGGCCAGGGAGTCGAGGCCGGTCGGCTTGGTCGACGTCCGGCCGATCGCGATGGCGATCCGGTCGATGGTCGACTTCCGCTTGTCCTCCAGCGGGCCGAGGATCGCGTTCTGCACGAAGTTCGGGCCACCCTGGCCGACCGTGGTCTGGAGCCGGTTGTTGGCCTCGGAGATCTGGGTCTGGAGCAGGGTGAGGTTGCGGTCGACCTCGGCCTGCGCGGACGCGGGGATCGCGGGCAGCTGGGAGGCGACGTCCGGGCAGGTGATCGTGCCGACGGCACTGGTGCCGGTGCTCGTGCTGCCCGTCGACTGCTGCTGGGTCGCGGCCGTGCTCGGTGCGGCCGAGGCGGAGGCGGTGCCCGTCGCCGTACCGCTGCCCGTGTTGGTGCTGGTCCCGCTCGCGTTCAGGGTGCACGGCGCCAGCGAGTCCAGGCCGGTCGGTTTGGCGGCCGTACGGCCGATCGCGGTCGCGATCCGGTTGACGGTCGCCACCCGCTTGTCCTTGAGGGGGCCGAGGATCGCGTTGTTGACGAAGTTCGGCCCGCCCTGGCCCACCGTGTCGACCAGCCGCTTGTTGGCTTCCTGGATCTGCGTCTGCAGGAGCGTGAGGTTCCGGTCGACCTCGGCCTTCGCGGAGGCCGGGATCGCGGGCAGCTGGGAGGCGACGTCCGGGCAGGTGATGGTGCCGGGCGAGGCGGCGAGGGTGCGCGCGTTGCTCGTGCCACTGCTCTTGTCGGGCGTACCGGCGAGGGCCGAACCGGCGATGACCGCACCGGAGAGCGCGACGGCGGCAGCGCCGCCGATGAGCACGACGCGACGCTTGTTGTACTTCGGAAGAGCCCTGGACATGCGGATGCCTCACTTGGGTCAGAGGTGGGTTTACAAACGCGGCGCCGGCGTTCAGGGATGGGTACGAGAAAGCGGTTTCGTTTGTTCAAACCTTTTTCATATCTGTCCGCCGAAGCCGGTCGGATTGACGAATCATGCAGAGCTCTGCATACTCATGCATAGCGAGCGGATGTACGGGAGGAGGGACCCATGACCGAGCGCGTCGTACTCGCCTACTCCGGCGGGCTTGACACCTCCGTCGCCATCGGCTGGATCGCCGAGGAGACGGGCGCCGAGGTCATCGCCGTCGCGGTGGACGTCGGCCAGGGCGGCGAGGACCTGGACGTCATCCGCAAGCGCGCCCTGGCGTGCGGCGCGGTCGAGGCCGAGGTCGCCGACGCCAGGGACGAGTTCGCCGACGAGTACTGCCTCCCGGCGATCAAGGCCAACGCCCTCTACATGGACCGCTACCCGCTGGTCTCCGCCCTCTCCCGGCCGGCGATCGTCAAGCACCTGGTCGCCGCCGCCCGCAAGCACGGCGCCGGCACGGTCGCCCACGGCTGCACCGGCAAGGGCAACGACCAGGTCCGCTTCGAGGCCGGCATCG
Organism: Streptomyces hyaluromycini; assembly: GCF_002217755.1. Lineage (GTDB taxonomy): Bacteria > Actinomycetota > Actinomycetes > Streptomycetales > Streptomycetaceae > Streptomyces > Streptomyces hyaluromycini. Next base: position 304,860 of record NZ_BCFL01000021.1, read on the forward strand.
TCGCCCTCGCCCCCGACCTCACCTGCATCGCACCGGTCCGCGACTACGCGATGACCCGTGACAAGGCCATCGCCTTCTGCGAGGCGAAGCGCCTCCCGATCGCGACCACCAAGAAGTCCCCGTACTCCATCGACCAGAACGTCTTCGGCCGCGCCGTCGAGACAGGCTTCCTGGAAGACATCTGGAACGGCCCGATCGAGGACATCTACGAGTACACCCGGAACCCGGCCGTCCCGCGCGAGGCCGACGAGGTGGTCATCACCTTCGAAGCGGGCGCCCCGGTCGCGATCGACGGCAGGCCGGTCACCGTGCTCCAGGCGATCCAGGAGCTCAACGAGCGCGCGGGCGCCCAGGGCGTGGGCCGCATCGACATGGTCGAGGACCGCCTCGTCGGCATCAAGTCCCGCGAGGTGTACGAGGCGCCGGGCGCGATCGCGCTCATCACCGCCCACCAGGAGCTGGAGAACGTCACCGTCGAGCGCGAACTCGCCCGCTACAAACGGCAGGTGGAGCAGCGCTGGGGCGAACTCGTCTACGACGGCCAGTGGTTCTCCCCGCTCAAGCGCGCCCTGGACGGCTTCGTCGACGAGGCCAGCCAGCACGTCACCGGCGACATCCGGATGACCCTGCACGGCGGCCGCGCGGTCGTCACCGGCCGCCGCTCCGACTCCTCCCTCTATGACTTCAACCTCGCCACCTACGACACCGGCGACTCGTTCGACCAGGCCGCGGCCAAGGGCTTCATCGACATCTACAGCCTGTCGTCGAAGATCGCGGCCAAGCGAGACCTCGCGTAAGCAGTAGCGTGACGACCGCCTCCCCGTTCATGGCCGGGGAGGCGGTGCCACATCCGTATCTCTTCTAGGAGCAACGCAAGTGAGCAGCAACAGCGGTGACGTACGGCTCTGGGGCGGCCGTTTCGCCGACGGTCCCGCCGAGGCCCTGGCGAAGCTGTCCGCGTCCGTCCACTTCGACTGGCGGCTCGCGCCCTACGACATCGCCGGCTCGCGTGCCCACGCGCGCGTGCTGCACAAGGCGGGCCTGCTCACCGAGGACGAGCTCCAGCGCATGATCGCCGGCCTCGACCGGCTGGAGGCCGACGTCGCCGACGGCTCCTTCGTCGGCACGATCGCCGACGAGGACGTGCACACCGCCCTGGAGCGCGGCCTCCTCGAACGCCTCGGCCCCGACCTCGGCGGCAAGCTCCGCGCCGGCCGCTCCCGCAACGACCAGGTCGCGACCCTCTTCCGGATGTACCTCCGGGACCACGCCCGCACCATCGGCGGCCTGATCGCCGACCTCCAGGACGCCCTCATCGGCCTCGCGGAGGCCCACCCGGACGTGGCGATGCCCGGCCGCACCCACCTCCAGCACGCCCAGCCGGTCCTCTTCGCCCATCACGTCCTGGCCCACGTCCAGTCCCTGTCCCGGGACGCCGAGCGGCTGCGCCAGTGGGACGACCGCACGGCCGTCTCCCCGTACGGCTCCGGCGCCCTCGCCGGCTCCTCCCTCGGCCTGGACCCGGAGGCGGTCGCCGCCGACCTCGGCTTCGAGCACGGCAGCGTCGCCAACTCCATCGACGGCACGGCCTCCCGCGACTTCGTGGCGGAGTTCGCCTTCATCACCGCGATGATCGGCGTGAACCTCTCCCGGATCGCGGAGGAGATCATCATCTGGAACACGAAGGAGTTCTCCTTCGTGACCCTGCACGACGCGTTCTCCACGGGCTCGTCGATCATGCCCCAGAAGAAGAACCCCGACATCGCGGAGCTGGCCCGCGGCAAGTCCGGCCGCCTGATCGGCAACCTGACCGGCCTCATGGCCACCCTCAAGGCGCTGCCCCTCGCCTACAACCGCGACCTCCAGGAGGACAAGGAGCCGGTCTTCGACTCCTGCGACCAGCTGGAGGTCCTGCTCCCCGCCTTCACCGGCATGATGGCCACCCTCACCGTCAACCGCGACCGCATGGAGGAACTGGCCCCGGCCGGCTTCTCCCTCGCCACCGACATCGCCGAGTGGCTGGTCAAGCAGGGCGTCCCCTTCCGGGTCGCCCACGAGGTGGCCGGCGAGTGCGTCAAGGCGGCGGAGGCCGAGGGCAAGGAACTGGACGAACTGACCGACGACCAGTTCGCGAAGATCAGCGCCCACCTGACCCCCGAGGTCCGCTCGGTCCTCAACGTCCCCGGCGCCCTCGCCTCCCGCAACGGCAGGGGCGGCACGGCACCCAGCGCGGTGGCGGTCCAGCTGTCCGAGGTCAAGGCGGACGTGGCGGCACAGCACACCTGGGCTACGGCCAGGACGGCCTGACCCAGGCCTGAGCCACCACAGCCAGAAGGGCCCGGACACATTTCCGGGCGCTTCTGGCTGCGCCGTCCCTCGACTGGCCGCCGAACCCGCCGCGTTCGGCGGCCGGTGTGTACCGGGCGTGGGCCAGCAGGGACGGCCTGCCCGGCCGCACCACTGCTGCTCGGAGGCGCTGCCGACTGCTCCTGTTCGAATTGACACCGGGCTACCGGGGCCTCGTACTGAACCAGGAGACACTTTTGATCAAAAGCGTCTCTTCGGTGCACTCCACCACCCCCACCCCACCCCCACATGGAGCCGCCATGACGGTGCAGCCTCAGCAAGCGACCATGCCGACAGTCCTGGTGTTCGAGGACGACCCCGGCGGAGATCCTCTGCACATCAACATGCCCGTACCGCATCCCGTCCCCCAACTGGACACCCAGCCCTTCCCGACGGCCATCGCGGAGACCGCGCCGCAGCCGAACGGCGCCGGGCCCGGCACCGAGGCGTTCCGCTACTGGGTGGCGGCCGACTCGCTCGGCCGGGCCGGCCAGACCTGGGGTCCGCTGGTTCCGGCCGGGACCAAGTGGCATCCGAAGGTCGGACGCGCCCTCACGGCGCACCTCAACGCAGGGGACGACCTGAACGCCTTCTACGACCGTAAAGGCGTGTGGTTCTTCCGCAGCACGGTGGCAGGCGTCAACATCGCCGCGTGCGAGAGCAACGAGGTCGTCCTGCACGAGACGGGGCACGCGGTCCTCGACGCCCTGCGTCCCCAGTTGTTCAACATGGCGAGCGCGGAGACGGCCGCCCTGCACGAGGCGTTCGGCGACATCAGCGCCCTGCTGGGCTCGCTCCAGCTGGAATCGCTGCGGATCGCGGTCCTGGGCGAGACGCACGGCAACCTCGAACTGTCCTCGCGGGTGTCCAGGATGGCCGAGCAACTGGGCTGGGCGATCCGCCAGGGCGCGCCGAGCGCGGTGGACCCGGACTGTCTGCGCAACATGGCGAACAACTTCTTCTACCGCGACCCGGTGCTGCTGTCGCCCAGCGAGCCCGCGAGCAGGCTCTCCAGTGAGCCGCACTCGTTCTCCCGGGTGTTCAGCGGCGCCTTCCTGAAGATCGTCGCGGGGATCTTCCGGCAGCAGGACCTGCAGGACCACGCCGGTCTGGGCAGGGCGGCCGAGATCGCGGGACAGCTGCTGGTGGACGCGGTCGTGGCCGCACCCGTGGTGTCCGCCTACTACGCGCAGGTGGCGGGCCACATGATCGCCGCGGACCAGCGCCGCAACGGCGGCATGTACGGCCAGTCCCTGCGCTCGGCGTTCATCCGGCACGGCATTCTCTCCCTGGAGGCCGCCGCCTCCATCACCGAGCCGGAGGTGGCACGCCGAAACGCCGGAATCACCGAAGCGATGCCGGGCGGCGATGACGAAGAGGGGCTGACGCCCGTCACGGTCCAGGGGACGATCTACGGCGTCACCCAGCCGCTGACCCTCTCCGCCCCCGCGCAGGAGCGACGCTTCGGCATCGCGGGCTCCGACCCCGCCGGCGGTTCGGTGCGGCCCTCCGACCCCGAGCGCGTCGCGACGTCGTTCCTTGAGGACCTGTTCCGCCGCGGCCGGGTCCAGGTGCCCGCGGAGCACCGCTCCGCCACGTCGTTCGCGGACGACAGCCCCTCCCGGCTCAAGACGCACGAGATCACGCGGAACACGACCGGCGAGGGCCTGGCCCTGGTCCGGCGGTGCTTCGACTGACGTCACTGCATAAACCGCAGACGACGGACGGTGAGCCGTCCGTCGTCCTCGCGGTTGATCACGTGCGTCGTTTTGGGCGTCGGTTCCTCGCCCTCGAAGACCGCCTCGCCGCGGGCCAGCAGGTCGCTGACGAACTTCTCGGCGGCCGCCAGGTCCTCCACCCCGCCCTGCACGTCCACCGAGAAACCGGAGCGCTCCAGCACTTCGGTGCCCCGCGCGGTCGCCATGGCTGTCACGAGCCGCTGGGAGACGACCTGCACGGCAACGGCCTCGGTCTCGTCCATGGCCGCGGTCAACGCGGACTGGTCCTGGCCGTCCGGCACCCCGATACGCACCCGGAACACAGGGCGGTTCTCCATCGCGGTCACGGTGAACACCGGGTGCGGCGCGGTACGCATCCCCGCCTCCCGTGCGAACGCGCGCTCCGCGGCGTTCTCGCCCACGAAGACACAGTCGTCGGCTGCCGCTCCCGCGGTGCTCGCGACCGCCCGGTCGAAGATCCCGCGACTGTCCTTCGCGCCCCAGTGCACGAGGGCCTCGTCCGTGAAACGGCCGGGGAACGCCTCCGCCAGCGCGGCCGCCGCCCGTGCTGCGGCACCGTTGCCGGACCCGGGGTTGGAGATGATGCCCTTGCGCACCTCGTGCAGGGCGTCGAGCACGGCGACGACACGCGGCAGGGGCCGCAGTCTCAGCGAGCCGTCGGGATCCACGTGGGGTTCCGCAAGGGTCTCCCCGATGTCGAAGAAGATCACAGACATGGTGAGTGCCTCCCCGTGGTGAGCGCTTTCGAGTCGGGACCGCCAGGGTGAAAACGCTGTGGGAGTGACATGCGACGACAGCTCCCGGCGCGAGCTGAACCGCGCACGGCTGGGTAGATTTGTGCGAGATCCCGCTCCTGACGCGGGATCCCCCCACGCCGATCGTGCAGGGAGCCCGCATGCCGTTCAGCCGTCTGGCCGCCGCGACCACGCCCACCGCGCACATCGGGCTCGGCCTCGCCGCGGTCGGCCGCCCCGGTTACATCAACCTCGGCCGCGAAGCCGACCTCGGCGAGGACCGCAGTGTCGGCGCCCTGCGAGCCCGCACGCACGAACTCCTCGACGCCGCCTACGCCCAGGGCGTCCGCTACTTCGACGTGGCCCGCTCCTACGGCCGCTCCGAGGAGTTCCTCGCCGGCTGGCTGACCGCCCGCCCCGACGTCACCGATGTCGTCGTGGGCAGCAAGTGGGGCTACACCTACACGGCCGGCTGGTCGGCGGACGCCGAGACGCACGAGGTCAAGGACCACAGCCTGCGGACGTACGACCGTCAGCGCGCCGAGACCGCCGCGCTGCTCGGCGACCGGCTCGACCTGTACCAGATCCACTCGGTGACCCCGGACAGCCCCGCCCTCACCGACAAGGAACTCCACGCCCGCCTCGCCGAAGCCGCGGCCGGCGGCCTCACCATCGGCTTCTCCACCAGCGGCCCTGCCCAGGCCGACGCCGTCCGTGCCGCCCTCGCCGTCACGGTCGGCGGCGAGCCCCTCTTCCGTACCGTCCAGTCGACGTACAACGCCCTGGAGACCTCGGCGGGACCGGCCCTCGCCGAGGCGCACGACGCCGGGCTGACGGTGATCGTGAAGGAGGGCATGGCCAACGGCCGCCTCGCCGCCCCGCACGCCCCCGACGTCCTGCAGGCCGTCGCCGGGGAGACCGGCCTGGGCGCGGACGCCGTCGCCCTCGCGGTCGTACTGCGCGAGCCCTGGGCCGGAGTGGTCCTCTCCGGCGCGGCGACGCTCGGCCAGCTCGCCTCCAACCTCCACGCGCCCGTGGTCGACCTCGACGCGGACCAGCTGACCCGGCTCGCCGCTCTGGCCGAGGAACCGCGCGCCTACTGGGAGCGACGCGGCAGCCTGCCCTGGCACTGACACGACCCCTGATCCGCTCTCTGTGAGTCACGCATGCCAGCAATGAGACATCAGTGTCTCATGTGGGCTACTATTGTCTCATGGCTCTCGATCGCGACCACGTCCTGCGCAGCGCAGCCGCCCTGCTGACCCGCAAATCCACCGCGACCATGGACGAGGTCGCCAAGGCCGCCGGGATCAGCCGGGCCACCCTGCACCGGCACTTCGCCGGGCGGGACGCGCTCGTCCGCGCGCTGGAGGCGCTCGGCATCGAGGAGTGCGAGGCGGCCCTGGACGCGGCCCGCCTGGACGAGGGCCCCGCGGCCGACGCCGTGCACCGCCTGGTCCGCGAGATCGAACCGGCCGCCGGCCTGCTCGCCTTCCTCTACACCGAGAACCAGCTCTTCGAGGGCGAGGGGCAGAACCAGGGCTGGACGCGGATCGACGACCGCATCGCGGCCCTCTTCCGGCGCGGCCAGCAGAGCGGCGAGTTCCGTATCGATCTCACGCCCGCGTGGCTCACCGAGGCGCTGTACGGCCTGCTGGCCTCCGCCGCCTGGGCGGTCTCGGAGGGCCGCGTCGCCCGTATGGACTTCACCCACATGATCGTCGAGCTGTTGCTCGGCGGCGCACGACGAAGAGAGGAATCATGACCAGCACCCTGCAGCCGGCGCGCGTCGCGGAGGCGGAGGAGAGGCGTCCGGGCCGTTGGCTCGCGCTCTCCGCCCTCGTGCTCGCCGTGCTGTTGGTGGCCGTCGACGCGACCGTCCTCGGCCTGGCGACCCCCTACATCAGCGAAGACCTCGACCCCTCCGGCACCCAGCTGCTCTGGATCGGCGACGTCTACTCGTTCGTCATCGCCGGCCTGCTGGTCTCCATGGGCAGCCTCGGCGACCGCATCGGCCGCAAGCGGATCCTGCTCGTCGGCGCGACGGCGTTCGGCGCGATATCCGTCCTGAACGCGTACGCGACGACCCCCGGGATGCTGATCGCGGCCCGCGCCCTGCTGGGCGTCGCGGGCGCGACCCTGATGCCCGCGACCCTCGCCCTGATCCGCAACCTCTTCCACGACCCGCGCGAGCGCAGCCTCGCCGTCGGCATCTGGGGCGCGGCGGCCTCGGCCGGCACGGCCGTCGGCCCGATCACGGGCGGCTTCCTGCTGGAGCACTTCTGGTGGGGCTCGGTCTTCCTGATCAACCTGCCGGTGATGGTGGTCCTGGTCCTCGTCGGCAGCAGGAAGCTCCCCGAGTCCCGCAACCCCGACCCCGGCCCCTGGGACCTGACCAGCGTCGTCCTGTCGCTGGTCGGCATGATCGCCGTCGTGTACGCGGTGAAGGAGGCCGCCACCCACGGCCTCACCGGCGTGACCGCGGCCACCGCCCTCCTCGGCACCGCGGCCCTCTGCGGCTTCGTCCGCCGCCAGCTCACCATGCCCAGGCCCCTGTTGGACATGCGACTGTTCCGCAACCGGGGCTTCAGCGGCGCGGTCCTGGCCGACCTGCTGACCGTGCTCGGCATGTCGGGCCTGGTGTTCTTCCTCTCCCAGTACCTGCAACTGGTCCAGGGCAGGCACCCGTTCGAGGCGGGCCTCGCCGAACTCCCGGCCGCGGTCGGCGCGGTGGCGGCGGGCCTGGTGGCCGGCCGGGCGGCCCGCCGCTACTCGGTACGGGCGGTGGTCTCCGGCGGCCTCGCGGCGGTCGGCGTCGCCCTCGCGGCCCTGACCACCCTCTCGCAGTCCACCGGCTACCCGATCCTCGGCGCCGCCCTCCTGGTGGTCGGCATCGGGGCGGGCTTCTCCTTCACGGTCACGGCGGACGTCATCCTCTCCAGCGTCCCCAAGGACCAGGCGGGCGCCGCCTCGGCGGTCTCCGAGACGGCGTACGAACTGGGCGCGGCGCTCGGCATCGCCCTGCTCGGCTCGATCGTGACGGGCGTCTACCGAGGCTTCACGGCTCCGCCGGGCACCCCGGCCGCCGCCCGTGAATCGCTGGGCGCGGCGGTGGAGGCATCGACGGCCATGCCCGCCCCCACGGCGACCGCGATGCTGACGGCGGCCCGCGACTCCTTCACCCACGGCCTCCACCTGGCCTCGGGCGCGGGCGCCGCGGTCCTCCTGGCGACGGCGCTGGCGGCCTGGTTCTTGCTGCGAAATCAACGGTTGGAGAGCGCCCCGTAGGGGCGCGGGGCTGTATCCGATATGCGGCTGACGCCGCGTGGGCGCGCCCAGCCCCCGCGCACCCGCGCCCGGAAAACCACCGAAGCCCCCCGGTCTTCACTTCTTGTAACCCAGCACCGTCATCATCCCGCTCTCCGAGTGGTACTGGTTGTGACAGTGCAGCATCCACAACCCCGGATTGTCGGCGTCGAAGTCGAGCACCAGCTTGCGATGCGGCAGCACGATCGTCGTGTCCTTGCGCGCCCCCTCCGAGCTGATCCCGCCGACCGAGAACGTGTGCCCGTGCAGATGCATCGGATGCCACATGTCGGTCGCGTTGATGAGCGTCAGCCGCACCCGCTCACCGGCCCGCACCGCATGCCGTTCCCGCACGTCGTACGTCTTGTGGTCGAACCCCCAGTCGTACTTCTGCATCGTCCCCGTGATCCTGATCCGCAGGTCGCGGTCGGGAACCCGGTCGTCCATGGCGACGGACTCGGCCGGCAGCAGGCGGCGCGCCGGCACGATCTCGCGGTCCAGCTCGGCAGGACGGGCATCCGGCGCGGGAAGGTTCCTTCCCTTGTCGGTGCGGAGGATCGCGAGCGCCTTGCCCTTCTTGCCCTCGGCGAGTGCGACGAGCGGGAAGACGCCGTCCTTGGCGGTGACGAGGACGTCGTACCGCTCGGCCATCCCGACGAGCAGCGCGTCGGTCCTCTTGTGCTGCACGGGATAGCCGTCGGTGTGGGTGACGGTCATGGCGTGGCCGCCGAGCGCGACCCGGAACGCCGTCTCGGAGCCGGCGTTGATGATGCGGATCCGGACCCGGTCGCCGGGGCGGCAGCGGAAGACCGAGGGGTCGGTGTGCAGGCGCCCGTTGGCCAGGTAGTGCGGGTAGGCGACGTTGCCGCCCTCGCCGTGGAGCATCTGGCTGTGGGAGTCGCGCAGCACCCGGTCGGGGCCCATCGGCGTCTTGGGCTTGCCCTTGGGCATGGGCATGGGCATGGGCATGGACTTGGACGGCGACGCGGACGCGTGCACCGATCCGTGGGGGCTCGGGCTGCCGCGGCCGGGGCCCATGCCCATGCCCATGTCCATCGCCATGGACCCGCCCGGCTTGAGCTGGTCGAGCACCTGCTCGGGGTTGGAACCGCCGATGTCGTCGAGCCAGTCGTCCAGGACGACGATCCATTCCTGGTCGTAGGAGAGCGGCTCCTTCGGGTCGTCGACGACGAACGGCGCGTAGAGGGCCCGGTCGGGCTGCATGCCGACGTGCGAGTGGAGCAGATACGTGCCCGGGTGGGAGGCGACGAACCGGTAGATGAAGTCCGTCCCCGGTGCGATGGGGGACTGGGTCAGGTCCGGAACACCGTCCATGTCGCAGCGCAGCCGCACCCCGTGGGCGTGCAGTGTGGTCTTCTCGGGCAGCTGGTTGGAGAGGGTCAGGCTGAGGACGTCACCTGCGGTGACGCGCACCAGCGGCCCCGGGACCGACTCGTTGTACGCCCAGCTGTGGACCGACCGCCCGCCCAGGTCCAGCATGCTCCTGGCGGCCGTGAACTTGATCATGCGGACGGGGCCGGACCCACGCTTCCGCTCGGCCGCGAGCACCTCTGGGTCCGACGGGTTGACGTACCCCCTGGGCCCCTGCGGGACGAACGCCGCGGTGCCGGCCGTGTGCTGCGGGCCGGAACTGGGTTCGGAGCCTGAGTCGGAACATGCCGCAAGGAGCCCCGCCCCGGCGGCGGCGAACGGAGCACGGAGCAGGGTACGCCGAGAAGGTTTCTGCATGTCTGAATAAGACATGCTGTGTGCTCATATGGCCGGTAAATGCGGATGAATGACCGATGTGTCGGGGCAGATTCCACCGGCAGGCGGACGCCGGACGGATCAGGCAGATGGCAGACAGAAGGGCACGGACCACCGGTCCGTGCCCTTCCGCCGAAAGAGTGTCAGCCGGCCCTCGCCGTCAGGCGGCCTTCGCCTTCGTGGCGTACATGTCCACGTACTCCTGCCCGGACAGCCGCATCACCTCGGCCATCACCGAGTCGGTCACGGCCCGCAGCACGTAGCGGTCCCGGTCCATCCCCTCGTACCGGGAGAACTCCATGGCCTCGCCGAACCGGACGGTGACCTTGCCCGGCCGCGGGATGCCCGCGCCGCCCGGCTGCAGCTTGTCCGTGCCGATCATCGCGAACGGCACCACCGGCGCACCGGTCATCAGCGTCAGCCGCGCGATGCCGGTACGGCCCCGGTAGAGCCGGCCGTCGGGGGAGCGGGTGCCCTCCGGGTAGATCCCGAAGATCCGGCCCTCGTCCAGGACCCGCTTGCCGGTCATCAGCGCGGCGACCCCGCCGCTCGCGCCGTCCCGGTCCACCGGGATCATGCCGACGCCGGTGAAGAACCAGGCCATCAGCCGGCCCTTGAAGCCCTTCCCGGTGACGTACTCGTCCTTGCCGATGAAGAACACCTGCCGCTTGCTCACGAGCGGCAGGATCATCGAGTCGATGAACGTGAGGTGGTTGCCGGCGAGGATCACCGGACCGTCCCCCGGGATGTGCTCCACGCCCTCCACCTGGGGGCGGAACATCAGGCGCATGATCGGTCCGAGCACTGCCTTGATGAGCGCGAAGCGGGACAACGGGTCCTCCGATGTCGAGGGGTGGTATGAGTCTGTGCAGGTGAGGACATTACTCGCGGCTCCGTGGGAAGCGCACATCGAGTGCGGCCGGTTCACCGAGGTCTTACGTACTGTTGACGCTGGTTTACCTGCGGTGACGCCCCGGGGTCGGGCCGTAACGAGCTCGCGACGATGTGACGGAAGTCGCCGACGGACCGTCATGACTCGCCGTCCAGCAGCCATACGGCGTCACCCGGCCGTTGGGTCGGCGGTCTCCCTTCGGTCACATCCGCAGCCCTACCATCAGCCGCCATCAGAGGGTGAAGGTCAGGAGAGCGCTCATGAACACGCACGACTCGGACGGGCGGACACAGGTGAACGGCACGACCGGACGGCGGGCACTGCTCGGCGCCGCGGTGCTCGGCGCGGGCGGCGCGGTTCTCGGACTGCCCGGCGCGGCCAGAGCGGCCGAGGCCAAGCAGTCCGGCCACGGCGGCCTGCACAGCCTGCCGAAGCCGACGATCATCGGCCACCGCGGCTCCAGCGGCTACCGCCCGGAGCACACCTTCGGCTCCTACAACCTGGCCCTCGACCTCGGCGCCGACGTCGTCGAGGCCGGCGACCTCGTCCCCACCAAGGACGGTCACCTGGTCTGCCGCCACGAGCCGGAGATAGGCGGCACCACGAACGTCGCCGACCACCCCGAGTTCGCCGACCGCAAGACCACCAAGACGCTGGACGGCGTGCCCACCACCGGCTGGTTCACCGAGGACTTCACGCTCGCCGAGCTGAAGACGCTGCGTGCGATCGAGCGCATCCCGGCCAACCGCCCGCACAACACGCTCTACAACGGCCGCTGGGAGATCCCCACCTTCGAGGAAGTCCTCAAGTGGCAGGACGAGCAGACCCGCAAGCGCGGCAAGCAGGTCTGGATCTACCCCGAGACCAAGCACCCCACCTACTTCCGCCGCCTCGGCCTCGGCCTTGAGGAGCGCGTCGCCAAGCTGCTGCGCAAGTACGGCAAGGACAAGCGGAACTCGCCGGTCATCCTGCAGTCCTTCGAGCCCAGCAGCATCCAGCGCCTGAACACGCTGCTCGACAACCCGCTGGTGGTGCTGCTCTCCGCGGCGACCACTCAGCCCTACGACTTCGTCGCGACGGGCGACCCGCGCACGGTCGCCGACCTGATCACGCCGAAGGGCCTGCGGGAGATCGCCGGTTACGCGCAGGGCATCGGCCCGACCGTCGACCTGATCATCCCGAAGGACGCCGGCGGCAACTTCACCACGCCGAGCACGCTGGTCGCGGACGCGCACAAGGTGGGCCTGGTCCTGCACCCCTACACCATGCGCAACGAGAACCCCTTCCTGCCGCCGGCCTACCGCAACGGCACCGCCCCGGACGCCTATGGCAACGTCTTCCCCGTCTTCCAGAAGTACTTCGAGACCGGCATCGACGGCGTCTTCACCGACAACGCCGACACCGCCCTGCTGGCCCGCGCCGACTTCGTCAACGGCTGAGCCCCCGCACCCCGTTCGGGGTGACTCCCGGCCGCCCCGGCAACCTGCCCCGGGGCGGCCGCGTCGTTCCGCACATGACGCACGACCTGGTCTCCGCCCTGCGCCCGCTGCTCACCGCGGAGGCCGCCGCAGAGGCACATGCCTCCGGAGGCGACCCCCGCGACCTGGAGCAGACCGTCTGGCTCCGCCTCCTGGAGCGCCTGGAGAGCCACGGTCCGCCCCGGGCCCCCGAGGACTGGCTGCGCCGGGCGGTGCGCGCCGAGTCCCGCCGCACCCGCCGTACCGCCCGCCGGGAACGCCCCTACGCCACCGACCCCGCCGACCCCTTTACCCCCACCCCCGAACAACGCGTCCTCAGCACCGCCCGCCACCGCGCCCTGCGCGAGGCGGTGGCCCGCCTCCCCGGCCGCTGCCCCCGTCTCCTGCAGGCCCTGCTCTCCCCGAAGGACCTGACATACCGGGAGATCGCGGGGGAGTTGGGTATCTCACAGGGCAGTCTCGGCCCGGAACGTTCCAGATGTCTGGGATGTCTGCGCCGATTGTTGACGCCGGAGGTTGCGCCTCACGAAGCGCGGGGATAGGAGTGAGAACGACAGGCGATCAGGTGAGCGGGAGGCGTGCGCACATGGGCATGAGCGTGACCATCTCGGTGGCGACCGAGCAGGATGCAGAGCAGATCTTCAGGCTCCAGTACCTGTGCTTCCAGAGCGAGGCGGCGCTGTACGGCAACTACCGCATCGACCCGCTCGTCCAGAGCCTCGACTCGGTCCGCCAGGAGCTCGCCGGCGACTGTGTCTTCGTCGCCCGCCTGGGCGAGGAGGTCGTCGGCTCGGTCCGCGGCTCGGTCACCGAGGACGGCGCCGCCGCCATCGGCAAGCTCTGCGTCCACCCCCGCCTCCAGGGCCACGGCATCGGCGCGAGGCTGCTCCGCGCGGCGGAAGGGGCCCTGGCCGAGGAACGCGGAGCCAAGAAGTTCCGCCTCTTCACGGGCCACCGCAGCGAGGGCAACCTCCGCCTGTACCGCCGCGTCGGCTACGAAACGGTAGGCACCTCAAAGGGCGCAGACGGCGTCCCGATGATCGTCCTGGAAAAGCCGGCGAGCACATACGCGACAACGGCGTGACTTTTCAGTCCCCTTGGCTGAAGCGCCCCTTTAGGGGCGCGGGGCTGTGTTTGATTTGCGGCTGCCGCCGCGTGGGCGCGACCAGCCACAACGCACCGTCAGTCGCGCACGTTCCTCAAGCCGCCCCCTGCTGGGCGCCCTTCCGCAACCAGTACAACGCGGAAAGCGGCAACAGCACGGGAATGAACACGTACCCCATCCCGTAGTCCGACCACACGGTCGCATCAGGGAACGCGGAAGAGTCGACGACCGTCCACGTACCCACGATCAACACCCCCGCAAGCTCGGCGGCGCAGCACACCTGCGCCACCCTGCGGGCCGTCTCGCCGCCCCGCACCAGCGTGTACGTGATGAACGCGTACACCACCCCAGCGACCGCCGACAGCGAGTACGCGAGCGGCGCCCGGTCGAACTCGGTGGCGATCTGGTACGCGGACCGCGACACCGCCCCGACGACCATCACGCCGTAGAACCACACCAGCAGCGTCCCCGGCCCACTGGTCAGCCGCTTCGGCCTCTCGTCCACGGCCGTCATCTCACCCTCCCCAGATGTCATAGAGCCGCACCTCCAGCACGGCCAGCACCACACCGCCCGCGGCGACCGTCACGGAACCCCACCGCGTCCGCTCGGCGAGCGACATGAACCCCGCGGCCGGGACGCACGCGAACGCGCCCACCAGATAGGCGACGAAGATCGTCGTCCCCTGGTCCGGCTTCTCGCCCCGCGCCAGCAGCACGATCCCGGCGACCAGCTGGATCACCGCCAGCACCGTCACCACGGCCATCCCGATGAAGTGCCAGTCCTTCGTCGGCTGGTCCCGGTACGCCGCCCAGCCGCACCACGCGGCGAGCAGCAGCGCGGCGACTCCGGTCACCGTCAGCAGGGCATTGAGCATGCGGTGACCTTATTACGGCCGAAACGGCCCGATGCCGTCGCCCCTGCCGTACACCGTAGGGTCTAGACCATGACGATCCACGCACAAGCCCTCCTGTTCGACAACGACGGCACCCTGGTCTCCTCCCTCGACTCGGTCGAGCGCTGCTGGACCCGCTGGGCGGCGGAGTACGGCGTCACCGAGGAGTTCGCCCGAGTCGAACTGCACGGACGGCCCGCCGCGGACATCGTCGCCGACCTGCTCCCGCCGGCCCTCGTGGCGGAAGCCGTCGCCCGGGTCGAACAGCTGGAGGTGGAGGACGTCCCCAACGACGGCGTCCACCTGCTCCCCGGCACCGCCGCGTTCCTCGACTCCCTGCCCGCCGACCGCTGGGCCGTCGTCACCTCCGCAACCCGCCGCCTGGCCGAGGCCCGCCTGGAAGCGGTCGGGATCCGGCCGAAGACGCTGGTCTGCGCCGACGACATCACCCGCGGCAAGCCCGACCCCGAGCCCTACCTCCTCGCCGCCCGCCGACTCGGCGTCGACCCGGCGCACTGCGTGGTCTTCGAGGACGCCCCCGCCGGGCTCCAGGCGGGCCGCGCGGCCGGTATGACCACCGTGGCGTTGGCCACAACCCACCAGGCGCACGAGCTCGACGCGGACCTCGTGGTGAAGGACCTCTCGGCCTTGTCCGCACTGGTCACGGACCACGGCGTCGAGATATCGCCCCGCGGCTGAGAGGTGTCCGCCGCTGTCCACCATGCGGACAGCGGCGGCCTGTCAGGACCGTAGGTCTGGTTTACTGATCGCATGACCACGACGAGCGACCGCACCCCTGCGACCGAGGCGACCATGACGCCCGGTGCTCGTTGTATGTGTCGAATGTGCGCCTTCTAGAGGGCCCCCGCACCACCCCAGAGCTCGCGCCCCGAAGCGAGACCGGTGGCATGTCCGTACGGCGCCACGACGCCCGTACGTGACGCAAGCCGCCCCCCGCGCACATGTTCTCCCCGGTTCAGCGCCCCTGCGAGAACCGTGCCGCGTCCCTGAACGAACGCACCCGTGCGCCCGGGCACACCCACGCCCGCGCACTCGACAGTGACGGAAACCCACGTGATCACCACCACGGGCCTGACCAAGGTCTACCGCTCGCGCGGCCGAGAGGTCACCGCCCTCGACGGCGTCGACCTGCACGTCCGCGAAGGCGAGGTGTACGGCGTCATCGGCCAGTCCGGCGCCGGCAAGTCCTCGCTGATCCGCTGCGTCAACCTGCTGGAGCGCCCCACCGCCGGCACCGTGACGGTCGACGGCCGGGACCTCACCGCCCTCGCCGGGCGCGGTCCCCGGGCCGGCCGGGAGCTGCGGCAGGCGCGCAGCCGTATCGGCATGGTCTTCCAGCACTTCAACCTGCTGTCTTCCCGGACCGTCCAGGACAACGTCGAGCTGCCGCTCGAAATCCTCGGCACGTCGGGGAAGGAACGTTCCCGCAAGGCACTTGAGCTGCTCGACCTCGTCGGGCTCACCGGCAAGGCGAAGGCCTACCCGGCCCAGCTCTCCGGCGGCCAGAAGCAGCGCGTCGGCATCGCCCGCGCCCTCGCCGGCGACCCCAAGGTGCTGCTCTCCGACGAGGCGACCAGCGCCCTCGACCCGGAGACCACCCGCTCCATCCTCCAGCTGCTGCGCGACCTGAACCGGCAGCTGGGCCTGACCGTCCTGCTCATCACGCACGAGATGGACGTCGTGAAGACGATCTGCGACTCGGCCGCGCTGATGGAGAACGGGCGGATCGTCGAACACGGCACCGTCAGCGAGCTGCTTGCCACCCCGGGCTCCGAACTGGCCGCCGCGCTCTTCCCGGTGGGCGGCGAGGCCTCCGGCGACGACCGCACCGTCCTTGACGTCACCTTCCACGGCGAGGCCGCCACCCAGCCGGTCATCTCCCAGCTCTCCCGCACCTACAACATCGACATATCGATCCTCGGCGCCGCCATCGACACCGTCGGCGGCCTCCAGATCGGCCGGATGCGCATCGAACTGCCCGGCCGCTACGAGGACAACGTGGTGCCCATCGGCTTCCTGCGCGAGCAGGGCCTGCAGATCGACGTGCTGGGCCGGGAGGCCCTGCTGGTGAAGGACGGTGCCCAGTGACCTGGACTGATTGGTCTGCGATGCAGCCGCTGCTGTCCCAGGCGTGTTGGGACACCCTCTACATGGTGGGCTGGTCGACGCTGATCGCCGTCGTCGGCGGACTTCCGCTCGGCATCCTGCTCGTGCTCACCGACCGGGGCGGCCTGCTCCAGAACGTGCTGGCCAACAAGGTCATCGGGCAGATCGTGAACGTCGCCCGCTCGATGCCGTTCATCATCCTGATGGTCGCGCTGATGAACTTCACCCGCTGGATCACCGGGACGACCATCGGCCGCGAGGCCGCCATCGTGCCGCTCGCGATCGGCGCCATCCCCTTCTTCGCGCGCCTCGTCGAGACGGCTGTCCGCGAAGTGGACGGCGGGCTCGTGGAGGCCGTGCAGTCGATGGGCGGCAACACCTGGACCGTCGTACGGAAAGTCCTCGTACCCGAGTCGCTGCCCTCGCTCATCTCCTCCACCACGACCA
Source organism: Streptomyces hyaluromycini (assembly GCF_002217755.1). Taxonomy (GTDB): domain Bacteria; phylum Actinomycetota; class Actinomycetes; order Streptomycetales; family Streptomycetaceae; genus Streptomyces; species Streptomyces hyaluromycini. The sequence continues at coordinate 321,694 of NZ_BCFL01000021.1, forward strand.
CGATCGTCGCGCTCATCGGCTACTCCGCCATGGCCGGCACGGTCGGCGCCGGCGGGCTCGGTGACATCGCCATCCGCTACGGCTACCAGCGCTTCGAGACCGAGTTGATGTGGATCACGGTCGCGATCCTCGCCGTCGTCATCTCGGTCATCCAGTTCGCCGGCGACTACGCCGCCCGCTCCCTGCACCGCCGCGGCGGGCGGTCCGGTCCGGCGCCGAAGCTGCGCCTGCTGAAGGCCTCCACGGCCACCGGCGAAACCGTCTGACCGAGTCTCGGCACCCCCTCGGATTTCCCCGCACCACCCACCGCGGGGTAGCTCCACCCTTAAGGAAAGGCACTTTTCGTGCGTAACACCGTAAAGCTCACCGCCGCCGTCCTCGCCGCCGGAGCCCTCACCTTCGGGCTCACCGCCTGCGGCTCGGACAAGGACTCCGCCTCCGGCTCCTCCGACTACAGCGGACCGCTGGTCGTCGCCGCGAGCCCGACCCCGCACGCCGAGATCCTCGACTACATCAAGGACAACCTGGCGAAGAAGGCCGGACTCGACCTGGAGGTCAAGGAGTTCACCGACTACATCACGCCGAACACGGCGACCGAGGACGGCTCGGTGGACGCCAACTACTTCCAGAACAAGCCGTACCTCGACGACTTCAACAAGAAGCGCGGCACCCACATCGTGCCCGTCGTCACGGTCCACCTGGAACCGCTCGGCCTCTACTCCCACAAGGTCAAGAGCGTCGACGCGCTGAAGAGCGGTGCGACCGTCGCCGTCCCCAACGACGCCGTGAACGAGGCCCGCGCCCTCAAGCTGCTCGCCGCCAACGGGCTCATCACCCTCAAGGCCGGCGCCGGCAGCGAGGCGACCCCGCAGGACATCGCGAAGAACCCCAAGAACCTCCAGTTCAAGGAGGTCGAGGCAGCCCAGACCGCGCGTTCCCTGGACGACGTGGACGCCGCGGTGATCAACGGCAACTACGCCATCTCGGCCGGCATCAAGCCCGCCAAGGACGCCCTCGTCCTGGAGTCCGCGAAGAACAGCCCGTACGGCAACTTCCTCGCGGTGAAGAAGGGCAACGAGAAGGACCCGCGGGTGAAGAAGCTCGCCAAGCTCCTCACCTCGCCCGAGGTGAAGAAGTTCATCGAGGACAAGTACCAGGGCTCGGTCATCCCCTCCTTCTGACCGTCCTTCCGACTTTCCTTCCGGCCGTCCTTCCGGCCTGTCCTTCCGGCGGCACGTATACGGCGTATCGCCACGCACGGGGTCCACTCGGTCACCACGGGTGGACCCCGTCGTGCGGTTCAGTGGTTTCATGCTGCATGCTGGGCAGTTCGCGGGCCCGGCAGGTTTGGGCCTGAAGGGTTTCCGAAGGTTACGGAGCGGCGCATGACTAGCACCTTCCCCAACATCTCCATCAGCACGGAGCGGTTGGTGCTGCGTGCCCTCGACGAGGACGACGTGCCCGCACTGGCCGAGATGATGAACGACGAGCAGGTGGGGGCCTGGATCGGCGTCCCACAGCCGTACGGCGAGGACAGCGCCCGGCGTTGGATCACCGAGTACGCGCCGGCCGAGCGGCTCGCCGGCCGGGGCCTCGACCTCGCCGTCACCGAGTTCCTCACCCAGCGTCTGGTCGGTGTCATCCGGCTCGCCAAGGCCAACTGGCGCATCCGGTCCGCCGAGTTGTCGTACATCATCGCCCCCTGGGCGCGCGGCGAGGGCTATGCCTCCGAGGCCGCGCTCGCCACCGCCCAGTGGCTCTTCGGCGACCAGAAGTTCGAGCGCATCGAGCTGCGCACCGCCGCCGACAACACCGCCGCCCAGCAGGTGGCCCAGAAGATCGGCTGCATCAGCGAGGGCGTGCTGCGCAACGCCTGCATAGTCCACGTCCGCACCGAGGACGGCACCTGGGCGGACGTGCGCAGCGACTACATCGTGTGGAGCCTCCTCCCGGAGGATCTGGAGGGCGCGGGCGAGGAACTCGCCGGCAGCGACGGCTTCACCTCCTGGAACTGACGGCGACGGGACTCGCCCCGGCACCCGCCGGACAGCTCCACCAGGTACTCTCACGGAGCCCGCCCCCTGGGCCCGGACCCTGACGACCTGCGAAAACACTGGAGACTGACGACGATGGCCGACCGGGTCACGGTGATCGGCTGGGACGGCTCGCCCCTGACCGCCGCGGCACGCGGCGCGCTCGGCGCCGCCACGCTCGTCGCGGGCGCCGCCCACCATCTGGCCCTGCCCGAGGTGCCGCCCGGCGCCGAACGCATCCGCCTCGGCAGCGTCGCCCTCGCCGCCCGCCGCATCACCGGCCACCGCGGCACCGCCGTGGTGCTCGCCGACGGCGACCCCGGCTTCTTCGGCGTCGTACGGACCCTGCGCGCACCCGAGTTCGGCCTGGAGGTCGAGGTCGTCCCCGCCGTCTCCTCGGTGGCCGCCGCCTTCGCCCGCGCCGGCATGCCCTGGGACGACGCGCAGGTGGTCGTGGCACACCGGCGCACCCTGCGACGCGCGGTGAATGTGTGCCGCGCCCACACCAAGGTGGCCGTCCTCACCTCTCCGGGCGCCGGACCGGCCGAACTCGGCCTGCTCATGGAGGGCGTGCACCGCACCTTCGTCATCTGCGAGGAGCTCGGCACCGAACGCGAGCAGGTCTCCGTCGTCACCTCCGACAAGGCGGCCGACCACACCTGGCGCGACCCCAACGTCGTCATCGTCATCGGCGGACCGGCCGGACCGGTGGCGGCGGGGGAGGGCGGCGGCTGGATCGCCGGCCGGGACCCGGCGGCCGGCCCGCGCGGCTGGGTGCAGCCCGACGCGGAGTACGGCGAGGGAGCCGCGCTCGGCGAAGGGGAGACGGAACTGCTGCGGGCCGCCCAACTCGCCCGGCTGGGGCCCCGGGTGGGCGACCTCGTCTGGGACATCGGCTGCGGCAGCGGCGCGTTCGCGACCGAGGCCGCGCGAGCCGGCGCCGCCGTCATCGCCGTCGACCGCGCTCTCGCGGCCTGCGTCCGCAGTGAGGCGGCCGCCCGCAGGTTCGGCGTCCAGCTCCAGATCGTGCACGGCAGCGCCCCGCACGTGCTGGAGAACCTGCCCGAGCCCGACGTCGTCCGGGTCGGGGGCGGGGGAGCGGCGGTGGTCTCCGCGGTCGCCGACCGCCGGCCGCAGCGCATCGTCACGCACGCCGCCACCCGGGACGCCGCCGAACTCGTCGGCCGCGACCTGACCGAGCACGGATACCAGGTCGAGTGCGCCCTGCTGCAGTCCGTCGAACTCGACACCAGGGCCTGGACGGAGACCGAGCGGAACGTCGCGTTCCTGCTCAGCGGCGTCCTTGCTGAGCGCGCCCCGTGATCCTGTTGTCATACTGCGCGCGGTAGGCTGGCCGATCGCTGCACCGCACCGGTGGCCCGGAAATTCGTTCGCCAATGTCCGGAAAACGCGCCCCTTTTGGGGCGGGTGTGGTACGGCAGAACCGGGGACGCGCAACGTGGCGCAGTCCACAGCGGGCTGTCGCGGATCACGCTGTCGCGACGGTCGAACGGCCGGGACAATGCCACTGAATGGCTTTGTCGCCTTTTCCGGCGGGTCGTTCGTGCCGCTGGGCACGCACGCTCGTTCTTCACTGCGGGACGGTCGGTGCGCCGCCCCGGGTGAGCTGGTCGTAGAAGGCACTAACCGATGGGCGAGGGGTACGCATGACGGACACCGGCCAGGTCCCGGGCGAGGGACTGCCGGAGAGCGCAGGCATGGTGGAACAGCCGGGCGTTCCCGCGCACGGCGCGTACACCTACCTCTCCGAGTCGCCTGCCGAGGACGAAGACCTGCTGCTCCCCGGCGCCCAGGGGGCCTGGGGCAACGAAGTGCCGCCGCCGGCCCCGGAGCCGGTCGTCGAGGCCGTCCACGAGCCCGGCCCGCACGAGACGGGCGGCCGGGACAGCGGCTCGGTCGACCTCACCGCCGTCCGGCTGCCCAGCTCGGTACCGGCGTCCCCGATCCTCTCCGTGCCGCACGACCCGGCGGCCGCCCCGGCCCCGCGCCGCCCGCTGCACCTCGGCCCGCCGATCCCCGACGCCTCCACCAGCCCGGTCCGCTCCCTCGCGGACCGCGGCCCGGCCGGCGCACCGGTACGGCAGCCGGGCCTGCCGGCGGCCGGTCCCGAGTACCTCGACGTCCAGCCGCCGCGCGAGGCCGTACCGCAGTCCGCCGCGCCCTGGGGTGCGCCGCAGAGTGTCGCGCAGACGGCACCACAGGCCGCTCCGGTGGCCCAGGTGGCCGCACAGGGCCCGGCTGCCGAAACGGTTGCTCCGGCTTCGGAGACGGTGGCTGTCGCGGCTCCCGCCGTCCCTGCCGCTCCCGCTGCGCCGGAGCCGCAACTCGCGGTCGCCCACGAGCTCCGTGCTCCCGACCCGTCCGGCGCCGCCCAGGCGGCCGTCGCCCGGCTCGCCACGGCGGCCGTGGCCACGGGCGTCGCGGCCGAGCCGCAGGCACCGGCGGCCGGCGTCGGCGTGCAGCCCGAGAACGCGTACGGACCGCAGGGCGCGGCCCAGCCGGTGGACGGAGGCGTTCCGGTGCCGACGGCCGAACCGGGGGGCGACCTGGGCTCCGAGTCGGTGGCGCCGCAGGTCGCGCCGACGCCGGATGCCGCTCAGGTACCGCAGGCTCCGCAGTTCCCGGAGGCTCCGCAGGCCCCCCAGGGGCCGGATGCGGTGCCGGTGCAGGCGGCTCCGGCGGCCGTGGTGGTTCCGGAGGCGGTACAGGCTCCCGGCGCCGACACGACACCCGGCGGACCTGCCGGACCCGAGGCCGCGTTTGTGCCGGAGGAGACCGGTCAGCAGCTCGCGGAGCCGGTGGCGGTCACGGAGACGGCTGCCGAGGCCGTGCTGACCGAGCCGGGGCAGCCCGCACAGCCGGCCGCACCGGAGCAGCGGTTCGCGGCACCGGCCGGGGCCGAGCAGGTCACGGAGACCGTGACCCCCGAGCCCGGTCCCGCGCCGCAGGACGTCGCGCCGGAAGCCGTCGGGCTGGAAGCCGTTGCGCCGGAAGCCGTCGCGCCCGAGTCCGTCCCGGCCCCGGAGGTCGTCGTGGCCGAGCTCGCCCAGCCGGTGCCTCCCGCGCCCGCCGCGCCGCTCGTGCCGGTGCAGCCCGAGGAGGCCGCCGCCGAGGAACTCGCCCCGGCAGCCCCGGCACCCGTCGCCGCCGAGGCCCCGCAGCACCCCCAGTCGCCGGAGCCCCTCGCCCCGGCCGTCCCGGAGGCCGAGCAGGTCGCCCCGCACGCCCCGGCCGAGGTCCCCGCCCCGATCGCCGTACCGTCGGCCGAGACCCCCGAGGCGCAGCCCGTCCAGCCGGTCGAAGCCCACCTCGCCGGCCCGCAGACCCAGGGTCCCGCGCCCGCCCCCGAGGAGACCCCGGCGGCCCCGGACCCGGAGCCCCTGGCCGCCGCCGTCCCGGCGGAACCGGCACCGGAGCAGCCCCTGGGCGAGTTCGTCGCCGTCGACGGCCAGGTGCCCACCACCCCGCACCTCGCCCCCACCCCGCCCCACCCGCTGGTCCTCCCCGCGCAGGACCAGGGCGGCGAGTCGCTGCCCGGGCAGGCCGCGACGGTCCCCGGGCCCCGCGAGGCCGAACCCGCTCCGCTGCCGGAGCACCCCGATGTCGTACAGCAAGCGGAGGACCTGGACACCAGGGCCGCCGACCAGGAAGAGAGCACGGCCCCCGTGGCAGAAGCACGTCAGTCCACCGGCCCGGCCGCGCCCGCCTACGACGACGCCGAGCGCGAGGCAGTCCTCAAGGTCATGCGCGAACGCCGTGACATCCGCAACGGCTTCCGCAGCGACCCCATCCCGCACGAGGTGCTGCTGCGCGTCCTGGAGGCCGCCCACACCGCGCCCTCCGTCGGTCACTCCCAGCCCTGGGACTTCGTCGTCATCCGCTCGGCCGACACCCGCCGTTCGATGCACGAACTGGCCATGCGCCAGCGCGACGCCTACGCCAAGTCCCTCCCCAAGGGCCGCGCGAAGCAGTTCAAGGAACTGAAGATCGAGGCCATCCTCGACACCCCGGTGAACATCGTGGTCACCGCCGACCCGACGCGCGGCGGCCGCCACACCCTCGGCCGGCACACCCAGCCGCAGATGGCGCCCTACTCCGCCGCCCTCGCCGTCGAGAACCTCTGGCTCGCCGCCCGCGCCGAGGGCCTCGGCGTCGGCTGGGTCAGCTTCTTCGACGAGCGCGAGATGGTCCGCGCCCTCGGCCTGCCCGAGCACCTGGAGGTCATCGCCTACCTGTGCGTCGGATACGTCGACGAGTTCCCGGACGAGCCCGAGCTGATGCAGGCCGGCTGGTCCAAGCGCCGTCCGCTGTCCTGGGTGGTGCACGAGGAGACGTACGGCCGTCGCGCGCTGCCCGGCGAGGACCCGCACGACCTGCTCGCCGAGACCGTCGCCAGCGTCCGCCCGCTGGACGCGAAGGCGCTCGGCGAGGCCTGGGAACGGCAGAAGCGGATGACCAAGCCGGCCGGTGCGCTCGGCATGCTGGAGATCATCTCCGCCCAGCTGTCCGGCCTGTCCCGGCAGTGCCCGCCGCCGATCCCGGAGCCCGCGGCGGTCGCGATCTTCGCCGGCGACCACGGGGTGCACGCCCAGGGCGTCACGCCGTGGCCGCAGGAGGTCACCGCCCAGATGGTGGCCAACTTCCTCGGCGGGGGAGCGGTCTGCAACGCGTTCGCGAGCCAGGTGGGCGCCGAGGTGTGCGTGGTGGACGTCGGCGTCGCGTCCGAGCTGCCCGCCACGCCGGGTCTGCTCCCGCGCAAGGTCAGGGCGGGCACGTCCGACATGACGACGGGCGCCGCGATGACCCGCGAGGAGGCCAAGCAGGCCATCGAGGTGGGCATCGAGACGGCCAGGGACCTGGTGGCCGCGGGCAACAAGGCGCTCCTCACCGGCGAGATGGGCATCGCGAACACGACCGCCTCCGCCGCGCTCATCTCCGTCTTCACCGGAGCCGACCCCGCCGAGGTCACCGGCCGCGGCACCGGCATCAACGACGAGACCCTCGCCCGCAAGACCGAGGTGGTCCGCCGCGCGCTGGAACTCCACCAGCCGGACCCGGCCGACCCGATCGGCGTCCTGGCCGCGGTCGGCGGCTTCGAACACGCGGCGATGGTGGGCCTGTTGCTGGGCGGCGCGTCCCTGCGCACGCCGGTGATCCTGGACGGCGTCAGCGCCGGCGCCGCCGCCCTGGTGGCCCGCGCGATCGCCCCCGAGGTCCTCGCCGCGTGCATCGCGGGCCACCGCAGCGCGGAACCGGGCCACGTGGCAGCCCTGAACAAGCTGGGCCTGCGCCCCCTGGTCGACCTGGACCTGCGCCTGGGCGAGGGCACGGGTGCGTTGCTGGCCCTCCCGCTGGTCCAGAGCACGGCAAGGGCGATGCACGAGGTGGCCACGTTCGACTCGGCGGGCGTGACGGAGAAGTAGAAGCAGGGGACCTTGGTCCCGGGTTCCCATAGCGGCCGGCTGGTCGTTGGCGGCTGTGGCTGTGGCTGTGGCTGTGGCTGTGGCTGTGGCTGTGGCTGTGGCTGTGGCTGTGGCCGTAGCCGTGGCTGCGGGACGGCAGTGCCGGGTTCCTTGTCGGCCGACCGGTGGTTCTGGGCTGCGGGACGGCAGCACCGGCTTCCTTTTCGGCCGACCAGGTGGTTGTGGGCAGGCGTTCCGCAGGGCGGAACGGGTGGGCACAACCACCCGCAGCCGCGCACCCGGCGATGTCGCCCAGCCACCGGACACGTATGCCGCCGAAACCGGCCGCCCCGTAAAATCTGCACGTCAGGGCTATAGCAACGCCTCGGAGGAGCCGCACCTCATGGCCGAACACCCCGCCTACCCCGTAGGCCTCCGCCTCTCCGGCCGCCGCGTGGTCGTCCTCGGCGGCGGCCAGGTGGCCCAGCGCCGCCTCCCCGCCCTCATCGCGGCGGGCGCCGACATCACCCTCGTGTCCCCCGAGGCGACCCCCTCGGTGGAGGCGATGGCGGACGCCGGTGAGATCACCTGGGTCCGGCGGCCCTACCAGGACGGCGACCTCGGCGACGCCTGGTACGCCCTGATCGCCACCAGTGACCCCGCCGCCAACACCGCCGCCTCCGCCGAAGCGGAGCGCCACCGCGTCTGGTGCGTGCGTTCCGACGACGCCGACCAGGCCACCGCCTGGACCCCGGCGACCGGCCACAGCGAGGGCGTCACGGTCGCCGTCCTCACCACCGACGCACGCGGCCGCGACCCCCGCCACACCGCCGCCATCAGGGACGCCGTCGTCGAGGGCCTGCGCGACGGCACCCTCGTCGCCCCCCACCACCGCACCCGTACCCCCGGCGTCGCGCTGGTCGGCGGCGGCCCCGGCGACCCCGACCTCATCACGGTCCGCGGCCGCCGCCTGCTGGCGGAGGCCGACGTCGTCATCGCCGACCGCCTCGGCCCCCGCGACCTCCTCGCCGAACTCCCGCCGCACGTCGAGGTGATCGACGCGGCGAAGATCCCCTACGGCCGCTACATGGCCCAGGAGGCCATCAACAACGCCCTGATCGAACACGCCAAGCAGGGCAAGTCGGTCGTACGGCTCAAGGGCGGCGACCCCTACGTCTTCGGCCGGGGCATGGAGGAGGTCCAGGCGCTCGCCGAGGCCGGGATCCCCTGCACGGTCGTTCCCGGTATCTCCAGCTCGATCTCCGTACCGTCCGCCGCGGGCATCCCGGTCACCCACCGGGGCGTCGCGCACGAGTTCACCGTGGTCAGCGGCCATGTCGCGCCGGACGACGAGCGCTCGCTGGCCGACTGGCCGTCCCTCGCGAAGCTGACCGGGACCCTGGTCGTCCTCATGGGCGTCGACAAGATCGGGAAGATCGCCGAGACCCTGGTCGCGCACGGCAAGTCCCCGCAAACCCCGGTGGCCCTGGTCCAGGAAGGCACGACGGCCGCTCAACGCCGGGTCGACGCGACCCTCGCCACGGTCGCGGAGGTCGTCCGCACGGAGGAAGTGAAACCCCCGGCGGTCATCGTGATCGGCGAGGTCGTGAACGTCGGGCCGCGCCCGGCGGCCTGAAAGGGCACCCGCGCGGGCACCGACGTAACCCCGGGTAACACAACCCGCCCCAGACCATTGGCACCCCACCCAGGACAAGGCAGTATCACCCTGTGGCCGATCTCATCACCGTTGAGGATCCCGACGACCCGCGCCTTCGCGACTACACGGGCCTGACCGACGTCGAGTTGCGCCGCAAGCGCGAACCCGCCGAGGGCCTGTTCATCGCCGAGGGCGAGAAGGTCATCCGCAGGGCGAAGGACGCGGGCTACGAGATGCGTTCCATGCTGCTGTCCGCCAAGTGGGTCGACGTCATGCGCGACGTCATAGACGAACTCCCGGCCCCCGTCTACGCGGTCAGCCCGGAGCTCGCCGAGAAGGTCACCGGCTACCACGTGCACCGCGGCGCCCTCGCCTCCATGCAGCGCAAACCGCTGCCGACGGCGGCCGAACTGCTGCGCACCACCCGCCGGGTCGTCGTCATGGAGTCCGTCAACGACCACACCAACATCGGCGCGATCTTCCGCTCGGCGGCCGCCCTCGGCATGGACGCGGTGCTGCTGTCCCCGGACTGCGCCGACCCGCTCTACCGCCGCAGCGTGAAGGTCTCGATGGGCGCGGTCTTCTCCGTGCCGTACGCCCGTCTCGACACCTGGCCCAAGGGGCTGGACTCAGTACGCGAGGCCGGCTTCACACTGCTCGCCCTCACCCCGGACGAGAAGGCCCGAAGCCTGGACGAGGCCGCCCCGCACCGGATGGACAGGGTCGCGCTCATGCTCGGCGCGGAGGGCGACGGACTCTCCACCCAGGCCCTGGTCGCCGCCGACGAATGGGTACGCATCCCGATGTCCCACGGAGTCGACTCCCTCAACGTGGGCGCGGCGGCCGCGGTCGCCTTCTACGCGGTGACCACCGGCCGCCCCGAGGCGTAGGACCAGGCGACCCCCGAGGCCGCCCCCGCTACTCCCTGAGCGCCGCGGACTTCGCCGGTACGGCACCGCTGCCGGGCACGCCCATCCCGTGGGCGGGCCCGGAACAGCCCTGGGCCAGCGCGATCCCGAGCGCCACCAGCAGGGTCACCACGACGAACACGAACAGCCGCTGGCGCAGCAGCCGCGGATTGGCCGGCCGCCGTCCGGTACCCGTGGGGCGCGGCGCCGGACGCCCGGTACCACTGCGGGACACGGGCCGGTTCCCGGTCGCGTTCCCGGGCCTGGTGCCGTTGCCGCGCGGGGCGGGTGTGGGGCGTGCGCCGTTCGGCCGCGACGGCACACCGCCGGTCGGGCGCGGGCTGCTGCCACCGCGCGAGGGGGCGTTGCCCCGTACCGGAGTGCCCGCCGAGGACTGCGGCCGGCGCTGGGTGCGCTGCGGCTCCGGGTAGGTCTCGGTGAGCCGCCCGGTGGGCCGGTCCGCCTCCGCGGCACGCGGCGCGGGCGGCCGTACGTCGGCCAGCCCGTGTGCCTCGCGCGCGGCGATCTCCTTCAGCCGGAGCGACAGCTGCAGCGTGCTCGGCCGTTCCTCCGGGTCCTTGGCCAGGCAGGCCCGTACCAACGGAGCCAGTGCGTCCGGTACGCCGTGCAGGTGCGGCTCCTCGTGGACGACCCGGTAGAGCATCACCTCGGAACTGCCGTGTCCGAAGGGCGAGTCACCGGTCGAGGCGTAGGCGAGGGTCGCACCGAGCGAGAACACGTCCGTGGCCGGCGTGACCGCCGCCCCGCGCACCTGCTCGGGCGCGAGGAACCCGGGGGAGCCCACTGCCGTACCGACGTGGGTGAGGGTGGAGGCCCCGGTGGCCCAGGCGATGCCGAAGTCGATGATCCGCGGCCCCTTCGGGGACAGCAGGATGTTGGACGGCTTGAGATCCCGGTGCACGACCCCGGCCTCGTGCACGGCGACCAGGCCCTCGGACAGCGCCGCCCCGACCGACGCCGCGTCCGCCGCGCCCAGCGGGCCGTCGTCGGCGACCTTGTCGTGCAGCGAGGGCCCGGGCACGTACTGGGTGGCGAACCACGGCCGCTCGGCCTCCAGGTCGGCCGCGACCAGCCGTGCCGTGCAACCGCCCCTGATCCGCCGGGCCGCGGAGACCTCGCGGGCGAACCGCGACCGGAACTCCTGGTCCTCGGCCAGATCGGGCCGGATCACCTTCAGCGCGACCCGCTGCCCCTTCTTGTCGGAGCCGAGGTAGACCACGCCCATGCCACCGGCGCCGAGCCTTCTGTGAAGCCTGAACGAGCCGACGACGCGCGGGTCCTCGCGCCTCAGGCGCATCATCGCCATGTTCATCCCCGCTGCCCGGTCCGTTTGACGTGGCACAGCTTACGTTTACCGGGCCGCCCGTGCGCAGAGGCCGCGCCCTCTCGGATCGATGGATTGTCAGTGCCGGGTGCGAGACTTGAGGAGTGGTCAGGAAGACGCCGTTATCGGCTCCTTTGAGCACCCGTCTGCTCCAACAAGCCGTCACAGAAGGGGGATTGATGCTGTGAAGGGTGACCGCGTGGAGATAGTCGTCGACGCCGGCGACACGACCCGCACCTACGAGGCGGTGGCGAGCAGGGCGGGCCGCCGGGTGGAGACAGCGGTACGACGAGGGGTGGTGGAAGTGAGCGAAGTCACGCGGTGGGGGTCCCCCCACGCCCTTTAGGCAGTGGGGGAGGGTCTGTAGTCCGTACCGCCCGCTTCATGGCGACCCGGGTCCTGGCCCTCGTCGAGCAGCCGGTGCCCCGCGAGGACAGCTCGGAAAAACCGGGAAGGACCGGGCACCCCCTCCGGGAAGACCCCGAGGGGTAGGACGAGACGTAGGACCCGTCTCCACCCAGGGGAGTAGACCACCGGTCGTGGCTCATCCTCTCGGAGGCCCGTGATTCGGTACGAGGGCATGACGTCCGCGAGGTGGCACGCGCCTAGATTTGAGGTCAAGCGGCGGGTGCAGCACTCGTCCCCCGAGGTCAGACACCCGCCGCTGCCAACGACAACTGAGCACGGTCAGGAGAGGGACCATGGCCCTTACGGCACAGCGGACACACACCACCCGCCCCCGCCGACAGGGCCGTCGCCACCCGCTGGTGGCGACCCTGATGGCACTTCCCCTGGCGGCCCTGCTCCTCCTCGTCTTCGACGGCTGGGAGACAGTGGCCACACAGGCGTCGTCCGTGGGAGTGATGCTGGGGCGCTGAGCGGCGACCCCAGGCCCGGAAGAGCGGTCCGGGCGGGGACATCCACCCATGAAACCCCGTGGGGACGGGGGTGCGGCGGACGGCAAAATGCCGGCGCAGCTGGGGAGCTGCGCCGGCATTGCTTTTTCCCGGGTCGGCCGCGGTCGGTTTTTCGTCTGCGGACCGGCGGGGGCTGATCGCGCAGTTCCCCGCGCCCCTTACGGGGCGCTGCCCAGCCGTGTCTCACATAGCTGCGGGCAGGCGTGCCGCAGGGCGGCACGGGTGGGCGCAGCGGCACCCCGCAAGCGCGGGCGAGCGAAACCCCGGTGCCCCAGCCCCCACCCCGGCCGCATGTGAACCCCGGCCCACCACACCCACGTACCCTCACCGCAGCACAGCCGCACCTCCCGGGGGACTTCATGACCGCAGACATACCACCCCAACTGACCGCCAAGATCAGAGCCGCCGCCCACCCCGACGCGGCCCCCTGCCACTGCGGCGGCACCACCACCCTCGCCCACCGCCCCGACACCACGGTCCTCCGCCACGCGGAAACCGTCGCCAAGGCCCACGCCCCCGGCACCGACCCCGCCGCCCTCACCCTCCGCCTGGCCACCGCCGCCCGCCTCCCCGGCGTCTTCCTCCCGCCCCTCACCCCGGCCCCCGCCGCCTTCGTCGACGACCGCCCGGTCACCCTCTGGCCGTACGGCGCCCCCGTGGACCCCGACGCCCCGGACGCCGCCCCCTGGGAAGCCGCCGCCACCCTCCTCGCCCTGCTGCACCGCACCCCGCCGGCCCCCGCCACGCCCCCGATGCGCGGCCCCGCCAAGGCGGCCCACGCGATCGCCCGGCTCCAGGAGGCCCTCGCCGGCGCAGGCGCCCACCCCGCCGCCCCGCCCGTCCTCCGTGCCTGGGCCGCGCTGCCCGACTGGGCCCGCGCCGAGGCCCCGATGCCTGGCCCCCGCACCCTCTGCCACGGCGACCTGCACCTCGGCCAGCTGGTCCGGCACCCGGCGCCGGAGGGCCCGTGGCGGCTCATCGACGTCGACGATCTCGGCGTCGGCGTCCCCGCCTGGGACCTCGCCCGCCCCGCGTCCTGGTACGCCTGCGGTCTCCTCCCGCCCGACGAGTGGACCCGCTTCCTCACCGCCTACCGCGCGGCCGGCGGTCCGGCGGTACCGGCGGAGGGTGACCCCTGGCCCGCCCTGGACGTCCCGGCCCGCGCCCTCACCGTCCAGACCGGTGCGCGCTACCTCGCCAAGGCGCTCGTGGCGGACCGGCCCCTGGACGAGGTGGAGCAGTCCCTGATCGACGCGTGTGCCCGGATGGCTCCCGAATGATCCCGGAATGTGCTCCTGCGCGGTCCCGGAACGGCCTCGGTCCCCGCCCGGTTGGCGCGCGATTTCCCGAAGTAGGCTGCAACCGGCCGGGGTCGGACGGAGTCTGTCCTGGGAGAACGTGAAGCAGTATTTACCGGCGAGGAGTTGAGCCGACCATGCAGTGTCCGAAGTGTCATGCGCCGATGCACACCTACAACCGCAACGGCGTCCAGATCGAGCAGTGCAGCGGCTGCCGGGGCATCTTCCTCGACTACGGCGAGCTGGAGGCGCTGACCCAGCTGGAGGCACAGTGGTCCAAGCCGGTCCCGCCGCCGGCTCCGCAGGCGTACCCGGCCCCGCCCGCGCCGGCCTGGGGCGCCCCGCAGCACGGCGGCGGTCACCACGGCGGCGGCCACGGGCACTACGGCGGCCATGGCGGCCACCACGGCCACAACAAGAGCTGGGCGCACATGCTCTTCTCCAGCTGACCGCACGAAGAAGCCCCGGCCGTGGAGACGGCCGGGGCTCTTTGCTGTGTGGACGATACTGGGATTGAACCAGTGACCTCTTCCGTGTCAGGGAAGCGCTCTCCCGCTGAGCTAATCGTCCTCGGGACCGTGATCCGAAGATCACGAGCACTGCGTGCGCGATACTGGGATTGAACCAGTGACCTCTTCCGTGTCAGGGAAGCGCTCTCCCGCTGAGCTAATCGCGCGGGACAGATCCACGGCCTTCCGGCCAAGATCCAGTGGACGATACTGGGATTGAACCAGTGACCTCTTCCGTGTCAGGGAAGCGCTCTCCCGCTGAGCTAATCGTCCTTGGAGGTGGAGACGGGATTTGAACCCGTGTAGACGGCTTTGCAGGCCGTTGCCTCGCCTCTCGGCCACTCCACCAGGAGTGTAGGGGATCGGGAAGACCCCTGATTCCTTCGAGCGGACGACGAGGCTCGAACTCGCGACCTCAACCTTGGCAAGGTTGCGCTCTACCAACTGAGCTACGTCCGCCTGTCGTTTCGGTTCGCTCTCGCGTCCCGGCGACGTGTTGAACTCTAGCGGATTCCCGGGCCAGCACAAAAACGCGTTTGCGCAGCGTGCTGCGCCTCACCCGACGGATGAGGTGGTCAGGGCCCCCTTGACGACATGCCCGGGTCACTCCCAGGACACCCGCCATAGACTCGACGACGTGCTCCGTCTCCCTCCACTCGCCCGCTTCGGCGACCGCGTCGCCACCGGTCTGCTCGACGTCACGGCCGATCCGGCGGCCCTGGAGTCCGCCGGTTTCTGGGCCGTCTGCGCGGATTTCGAGGGCCGGCTGACCTGCGCCCGGTTCGGCGACGTACGGGAGGAGCCGGTGCCCGCGCCGGTGCCGGGGAAGTGGCGGGGGCCGGCGGCCGGCGACTGGACGTCGTCCCTCGACCGCGCCGCGTACACGGCGGCGGTGCGCCGGATCCGCACGCACATCGCGGCCGGCGAGGTCTACCAGGCCAACCTCTGCCGTGTGCTGTCCGCGCCGGTCGCCCCGGACGCCGACGTGGACGCCCTGACCGCGCTGCTGGCCCGCGGCAACCCGGCACCGTATGCCGGAACGATTCGCCTCCCGGAGCACGGCGTGGAGATAGCCACCGCCTCGCCCGAACTGTTCCTGCGCCGGACGGGGCGGACCGTCGAGAGCGGCCCCATCAAGGGCACCGGCCGTACCGAGGCGGACCTCCTGGAGAAGGACTACGCCGAGAACGTGATGATCGTGGACCTGGTCCGCAACGACATCGGGCGGGTCTGCGCCACCGGCACGGTGACCGTCCCCGACCTGTGCGCCGTGGAGAAGCATCCGGGGCTGGTCCACCTCGTCTCCACGGTCCGGGGCGAGCTGGGCGCCGACGCCGGCTGGCCCGAGCTGCTCGCCGCCGCCTTCCCGCCCGGCTCGGTCACCGGCGCGCCGAAGTCGAGCGCCCTGCGGATCATCGAGGCCCTGGAGACCGCGCCGCGGGGCCCGTACTGCGGCGGCATCGGCTGGGTGGACGCGGACCGGGGCGTCGGCGAGCTGGCCGTGGGCATCCGCACCTTCTGGATCGACCGCGGCGCGGGCGTGCTGCGGTTCGGCACCGGCGCCGGGATCACCTGGGGTTCCGACCCGGAGGGTGAATGGCGGGAGACCGAGCTGAAGGCTGCCCGGCTGCTCGCGGTAGCGTCGGGTGCGTACGACGTGCACGGCCGGTCCGACGCGGCCGACTCAGCCGACGCATCCGGCGCTGACTTGTGAGGTAGAGAGCAGTGAAGATCTGGCTGGACGGCGGGTTGCAGGACGTCGAGTCCGCGCGTGTCTCCGTCTTCGACCACGGGCTGACCGTGGGGGACGGCATCTTCGAGACGGTGAAGGCGACCGCGGGCCGGCCCTTCGCGCTCACCCGCCACCTCGACCGGCTGACCCGCTCGGCCCGGGGCCTCGGTCTGCCCGATCCCGACCACGACGAGGTCCGCCGGGCCTGCGAGGCCGTCCTCGCGGCCAACCCGATGCCACTGGGCCGGCTGCGCATCACCTACACCGGCGGTCACGGCCCCCTCGGCTCTGACCGCGGCGACCACGGCCCCACCCTCGTGGTCGCCCTCGGCGAGACCGGCCGCCGCGCCGACTCCACCGCCGTGATCACGGTCCCCTGGACCCGCAACGAGCGCGGCGCGCTCACCGGCCTCAAGACCACCTCGTACGCCGAGAACGTCGTCGCCCTGGCCCGCGCCCACCAACACGGCGCCTCCGAGGCCCTGTTCGCCAACACCGTCGGACAGCTCTGCGAGGGCACCGGTTCCAACGTCTTCGTCGTCCTCGACGGAGAGATCCACACCCCGCCGGTCGCCTCCGGCTGCCTGGCAGGCATCACCCGCGCCCTCACCGTCGAGTGGACCGGAGCCCGCGAGACCGATCTGCCCCTGGACGTCCTGGAGCGGGCCGAGGAGATCTTCCTCACCTCCACCCTGCGTGACGTCCAGGCCGTGCACCGCGTCGACGACCGCGAACTCCCCGGCGCCCCCGGCCCGGTGACCGCCAAGGCCATGCGCATCTTCGACGAGCGGTCGGGCGAGGACCTGGACCCCTGAGACCCCTTCCCACGGGGCTTTGCGGGATGCGGCCGTATTGGGCTGACGTCGGCGTCCCCGGCGGGTAGAACACCCCTGATGACCACCACACTGCGGCCGACCGAGCCGCTCCAGCACGGCGCCGACGGAGCGCTGTCCCGCCGCTTCCAGGTGTGCGTGAACAGCAGGCCCGTCGGCACCCTCCACCTCGGCACCTCGCCGAATCTCGGCGCCCGGGTGGCCCGGATCGTCGACCTGCGCGTCGAGGAGCCCGACCGCCGCCGCGGCCGGGGCACCGTGGCCGCGCTCGCCGCGGAGGAGGTGGCGCGCGGCTGGGGCTGCCGGCAGATCGAGGTGTACGTGCCCGCCGCTGCGGAACCGGCGCTGCATCTCGTCGAGGCACTCGGCTACGTGCTGCGCAACCGGAGCATGTCGAAACAGCTCGGCGACACCCCGCCCGCCCTGCCGCCGGGCAGCCTGGGCCGGGCCATGACCGAGGCCGAGTACGAGGCGTGGCTCGCGTACGAGTTTGAGCACTACGCGCGCGTGTGGATCGAGCTGGGCGTGCCCGAGACCGAGGCGTACGAGAACTCCCGGATCGGCCACGAGAAGCTGCTGCCGCGGGGGCTCGCCACGGAGGGCATGCAGTTCAGCGTCCTCGAACACGAGGGGACCCGCGTCGGCGTCCTGTGGGTGGCCTTCCGGGACGACAGGGCCTGGGTGTACGACGTCGAGGCCGACGCCGCCCACCGCGGCCGGGGGCACGGCCGCACCCTCATGCTGCTGGCGGAGAACCAGACGATCGCCGACGGCAGACGCGTCCTAGGCCTCAACGTGTTCGCCGGCAACACCCCGGCAGAACGGCTCTACGAGTCGCTGGGGTACGTCACGGTGTCGTACGTCCTCTGCAAGAACCTGATCTGAGGTCCGGTCACTCCTGCCCGGCCAGCAACCGGTCGGCGATCTCCGCGATGCGCTCGCGCAGGCCCTCCTGGCTCTTGCCGCCGTCGAGGCGTTCGCCGCCGATGACATAGGTCGGGGTGCCGGTCACGCCGATGGCCTTGCCCTCGGCCTGGTCGGCGTCCACGATCAGGATGTGCCGGCCGTCGACCAGTGCGGTGTCGAACTCCTCGGCGTCCAGGCCCAGTTCACCGGCAACCTCGACCAGGAACGGCTCGCCCCCGCGGTCCAGCTCCTCGACCCGGCCGAGGACCGCCTCGACGTACTCCCAGCCCTTCCCCTGCTCCAGGGCCTCCTCGGCGGCCTGCGCGGCGGCGAAGGCGTGCTTGTGCTTCTCCAGCGGGAAGTGCCGCAGCCGCAGCTCCAGCCGGTCGCCGTACCGGGCACGCAGGGCACGGAGGTCGTCCAGGGCGCTGCGGCAGTCGGGGCACTGGAGTTCACACCAGACGTCGAGGACCAGGGCGTCGGTGCGCGCGGGGGAGTCGTTCATGACGACCAGTCTTCCAGCCCACGCCCCACCGACCCAATCGAGCCGACACACGGGCACTGCAGGCGGCGACGGACGGCGGCTGACAGCCGGGACGGACGGTGGTCGGCTGGCGTGACGGTGGTGGTCGTCGGCGGAAGGCGGGCGAGGACGGGGACGGGGGCGGGGGCGGACGGCGGCTGACAGCCGGGACGGACGGTGGTCGGCTGGCGTGACGGTGGTGGTCGTCGGCGGAAGACGGGCGGGGACGGGGGCGGGGACGGGGGCGGGGCGGGGGCGGCCGGCGGCGGGGACGGACGGTGGTCGGCTGCCGGGACGGTGGCGGTCGTCGGCGAAGGTGGGCGGCGATCGGTGGCGGTCGGCGGCGGAGATGGGCGGCGATCGGTGGTTCGGGCGGTGGTCGGCTGCCGGGGCCGCCGCCGGTGAGTGTGGTCGTGGCTCGTCCCTGGGGTGGAGGCGTCCCGGAGAGGACCCCGAGATGCCCCTGATTGTCGGGCGCGGGCATGGATCGCACGGGCCGGGCGGTGCACGATGGAAGGGGCGAAGCAGCGCGCACCCCGCCCCGCCCGACCGACCCAGCCCGCAGGAGGACCGGATGATCGCCGAGACAGTCTGTTCCGCCGTGTCCGCGGCCGGTCTGGGCATCGCCGTGGTCACCGCCTATCGCAAGCGGTACCTGGCAGCGGCCCGCATCGCCGCCTACTCCCTCGTCCCCATCGGCCTGGTCATGACGGGCGTGGTCGGCTGGCTCGCCGACACCGCCTTCAGTCCCACCGCCTGGGCCGGCTTCGGAGTGCTCGGGGCGGCCTGGGCCCTGTTCGCCGCCACCCGCGCGGTGGAGCGCCGGCGCGGCGGCACCCGTGGCACCCGCGCCGAGCGCAAGGCTGCCGCCCGGAGCGCGCAGCGCGACGCCGTCGCCCCCGCCGCGTCGGCACCGTCCCTGAGCCCGGCCACCCGCCCGGCGACCAGGCCCGCGGCGGCGCCCCGCAGCACCGGCTCGGGCGAGGACTTCAGCGACATCGAGGCCATCCTCAAGAAGCACGGAATATGACACTCCGCCGCGACGGGCGGGGCGCGGCGGACGACGCCCGGCAATGCGGCGGCGCGGTGCTGTTCAGCCGGGTTGCGGGCGCATGCATATGACAGTCACATGAGGCATTGAAACGACACAGTGCGACTGTGGCGCGCGCGGAAGTGTTCAGGGTGCGAGCGGAAGCGAAACGGACATCACGGAATTCGACGAACTCCCGCCCATTCCGGGCGTGTTGATCGCGCGGCGGGTGCCTGCTGGGACATCATCGCCGCGAGATGCTGGACACGAAACAGAGCGAGGCCGCGCCGCCGAAGGACGAGCCCCGCGGGTGCCTCTTCGCCCTTTCCCAGCCACCGCTGATGATCTTCCTAGCGGTGATCGGGTGTCTGCTCCTCATGGCTGCGCTGCACGACCTGCTGTGGCTGTGAGCCGTACCCGCCCGTCCCGGCGCCACCCGCCGGGACCGGCGTCGGCATCTACGCACCCGACCGGGGTCGATGGGGGCCGATCGGTCCACCCCTCGCACCGGGCAGCCGTTCCCGACGTCTCCGGGATCAGCCGGCCGCCTCCTTGCGACGTGCCCGGTACGCGGCGACATGCAGGCGGTTTCCGCAGGTCCGGCTGTCGCAGTAACGACGCGAACGGTTACGGGAGAGGTCGACGAAGGCGCGCCGGCAGTCGGGGGCCTCACAGCGCCGCAGCCGCTCCTGCTCCCCGGCGACCACGAAGAAGGCGAGCGCCATCCCGCAGTCGGCGGCGAGATGGTCGGCCATCGAGGCGCCGGGCGCGAAGTAGTGCACATGCCAGTCGTAGCCGTCGTGGTCCGTGAGCCGGGGCGTGGTGCCCGCGGCCGCGACCAGCTCGTTGATCATCCCGGCGGCGGTCCGGGCGTCCGGAGCGGCGAAGATCCCCGCGAACCGTCCGCGGATCTTGCGCACTGCCGACAGATCGAACTCCGACAGCACGCCGACATCGCTGATGTCGTGGTTTCGTACGAAATCCTGGAGAGCCGCGACATCGGGCAGTCCGTCCGCCGCCGTGTCGTCCTCCGGTGCGGTGTTCACCAGATCCACCACGGCGTCGAGAGAACACCGGGTGTCGTGGGTGATCAGCACGTTTCGCTCCCTGGCCTGAGGGTCGGGCGGGCGCCCGCCGATGGTGGCCGATGGTAGCGACATACGGCGGCCCCGCACCGTGCCCCGCCCCCACTCACGGCTGTCCGTTAGAACGCCCACCGCCCCCCGGAGGTTCCACGGGGCGCACGGACACACCGGCGCCGCCCCGTGACCGAAACACGGTGGCGGCGCCGGTGCTGCCGTATGCGGTTGTCTTGGCCCGAGCCGTCTCCCCGAGTGGACGGCGCCGGGCGGCTTTCAGGGGCCGTGCCTCAGCTCTCCGCCAGGATGTGGGAGAGCTCCTGATCGAGATCGAAGTGCCGGTGCTCCGTGCCGGGCGGCACGGCGGCGTCTGTTCGCTTCAGGAAGGATTCCAGGGCTCGCGCCGGGGCTTCGAGCAGAGCTTCCCCTTCCGGGGAGCTCAGGGCGATGCACACGACGCCCTGACCGTGACTGCGGGACGGCCAGACGCGGACGTCGCCGGTGCCGGTGGGGCGGTGCAGCCCCTCGGCGAGGAGGTCGCGGGCGAACACCCACTCGACGGTCTCCTCGGCTCCGGTGTGGAAGGTGGCGTGCACGGCGTAGGGGTCGGCCGTGTCGTACCGCAGGCCTGCGGGGACAGGCAGGGAGGACTCGCTCGACACAACGAGGCGCAGGTGCAGCTCGCAGCTGACCGTGGTGTTCATAAGCGCCAGGGCCTTTCGCTCAGTGTGCGCTCGGGGATTCGCACGTCGGCGAAATCGACATGCCACCTACGGTGCCGTTGTAAACCCCTCTGCGTGTTTTGCGTGCCTTTACGTAACTCTTCCGGCCGAGAACCTGGACGCGATCTACGACCATTCCGGTGACCGGAATCGCTCAGGTAGGGTTTGGTCGTATGAATACGGGGAGTAACGAACCGAGCGAGGTCGCCGTGACCTCGGACGGGAGCGAGGTGGACGGGACGACGACGGACCGGGCGGGCGCCGAGCGGGGGCTCGGATCGCGGGCGCCCGAGTTCATCAAGGCACGCCGGGCACTGCACCTGAGCTGGCAGGTCGGAGTCTTCGCGGTCGGTCTGGCGGTGGTCGCCGTGGGCATCGTCCTGCTGCCGTTGCCGGGGCCGGGCTGGGTGATCATCTTTGGTGGCATGGCGATCTGGGCGACCGAGTTCGTCTGGGCCCAGCTGGTGCTGCGCTGGACGAAGCGCAAGGTCACCGAGGCGGCCCAGAAGGCCCTCGATCCCAAGGTGCGCCGCCGCAACATCACGCTCACGACGATCGGCCTGGTGGTCGTGGCCGCCGGGGTGGGGATCTACCTCTCCAGGTTCGGCATAGTCATGCCCTGGAAGATCGAGGAGTGATCCGGCCACGGCCACGGGCTCCCGGCGACTGGTCGGGGGCACCCCCTGACATGGGGTAATGTTCTCCGTGCGCCCGGGCGATTAGCTCAGTGGGAGAGCGCTTCGTTCACACCGAAGAGGTCACTGGTTCGAACCCAGTATCGCCCACCCGGAACCACGGCCCACCTGCCAGAGAGCAGGTGGGCCGTGGTCGTTTTCAAGGGCCACGGTTGCCTCGGGGCTCGGAGGCAGGGCTGGGGCGGCTGTGGCCCCTCGCGCGGCGTGACCGGGGCCGGGGGCGGCGAAGGCGGTGCAGGGTCGGCCTGCGGGTGTGAGCGCCCTTGTGGGGGCTGGTGAGCGCCGTACGGCGGCTGTCGTTCAGGTGCGATGGCGATGGCGATGCGGTCGCGGTGGCGGCGACCACGGGCAGTGGGCGACCTCCGTGGCCGGACCTGCCGGGTGGGGCGTACCCGGCAGCAGTCGTCGGAGGTGTGCGCCCCGGGTGCCGAGTGCCGAGTGCCGAGTGCCGAGTGCCGAGTGCCGAGTGCCGAGTGCCGAGTGCCGAGTGCCGAGTGCCGAGTGTCGCGGGTGCCGGGTGCCAGGTGCCAGGTGCCAGGTGCCGGCGAGCGTGTCCCGGTGTGTCCCGACCCCCGTCGATCCCGCTCCCGCCGCCCGGCCCGGCCCCGTCCGGCCCGCTCGCCGAAGCCGAGCCGTAACCCCCGTCTCCCGCAAGCCACTTCGCGTTCGGCCCGTCGACCGTGCGTCCGTCACCTGCGAGGTCGCCCGCCTCGCAACCCCCGTGCCCGCGCCCCACCTCCCGGCCTCGCTGCCCCGCCCACAAGAAATTCCTGCGCGAATCATTGACGCCTCACCGGCCCCTCCGTACCTTGTGCCAGCAAGCGCTTACTTGAAACGATTCATGCAGGCGTCGGCGACGCTGCGGGGAGGGGCCCGACTGTGGGAACCAGCAGGAATGTGGAGAGGCGGACCATCCTGAAGGCGGCCGGAGCCTCGGCTGCCGCGCTCGGGGTCGCGGCGACGGCGGGGTGTGGAGGCGGAAGCGGTGCCGGGGATGGAACGGTGACGATCCGTTACTCGTGGTGGGGTGCCGAGGAGCGCGCGCAGAAGATCAACAAGACCATCGCTCTCTTCGAGAAGAAGTACCCGAAGATCAAGGTCAAGACCGACTTTCAGACGTATGCGTCGTTCTGGGAGAAGTTCCAGACGCAGGCCGCCGGCGGAAATCCCCCGGACGTTTTCCAGAATGCCGTCACCTTTCTCCGGAAGTACGACAAGCGAGGAATTCTCCTCGACCTCAAGTCACAGGTTCAGGCAGGAAATCTGAGCCTGGATCACTTCCGGGCCGGAGTGACGAAGGTCGGCGAGGTCGACGGAAAGCAGCTCGGAATCCCCGTCGGCTCCAACACCATGGCGCTGGTCATAGACAAGAAGGTCTTCGAGAAAGCCGGTGTCGAGCCGCACACCGGCTGGACCTGGGACGACTACTTCAAGGCCCTGAAGACCATCCACGACAGGACCAAGGTCGCGGGGGACACCGGCTACTTCGGCATCATGTACCTCTACGACCTCTACCTCCGCCAGAACGGCAAGGCGTTCTACACCAAGGACGGGCTCGGCTTCGACAAGGCCGACCTGACGGAGTGGTGGGCCGACGGCTACGGCCGGGTCAAGGCCGGTATCGTCACGGACCCGAAGGTCGTGGCCCAGGACTTCCCCAAGTCCTCCCTCTCCGCCGGGCACGGCGCCTCGGAGTTCACCTGGGACAACTTCACCGTCCGCTACTCCTCCGAGGGCGACAGCACCTACGGCCTCGCCCCGATCCCGACCATGGACGGCAAGCACACCGGGCAGTACCTCGCCTCCCTGATGCTGAGCGCCTCCGCCCGCACCGCCCATCCCAAGGAGGTCGCGCAGTTCATCGACTTCATGGTCCACGACCCCGAGGTCGGCACGATCATGGGCTACGACCGGGGCATTCTCGCGAGCACCGAGCAGTACGCGGCGTTCAAGCCCACGGACGCGGTGAACAAGGAGATCGCGCAGTACGAGGCCGACACCGCCAAGGCCGGCGTCCTCGGCACGATCACCCCGCACCCCTCCGGTGCCGACACCATCGAGGCCGCCTTCCTCCGCATCAGCGGCGACCTCGGCCAGGGCAAGACCAAGGTCGCGGACGCGGTGAAGCAGTTCTTCACCGAGTCCGAGGCCGCCTTCCAGGCCTGATGGGACCGGCCGTGACGCTTGTCGAGGACTCCCTGCCCACCGCGCGCAAGACCCGCTCGGCCGCCCCCGCCACCAGGGGGCGGCGGCCCGGCCGCCGGCGTGAGAACCTCGCCGGCTACCTCTTCATGTCCCCCTGGATCGCGGGCTTCCTGCTGCTGACCGCGGGTCCGATGATCGCCTCGCTCTACTTCGCGTTCACCGACTACAACCTCTTCAACACCCCGAAGTGGGTCGGGTTCGACAACTTCACCACGATGTTCGACGACCCGCGCTGGCAGAGGTCGGTGGAGGTGACCGCGAAGTACGTGGTCATCGGCACCCCGCTGAAGCTGCTGCTCGCGCTCGGGGTGGCGATGCTCCTGGCCCAGAGCCGGCGCGGCCAGGCCTTCTACCGGGCCGCCTTCTACGCCCCCTCGCTCATCGGCGCGAGCGTCTCCGTCGGCTTCGTCTGGCGGTCCCTGTTCTCCGACGACGCGATCGTGGACCGTACCCAGTCCTTCTTCGGCTGGCACGTCGGCGGCTGGGTCGGCAACGCCGACTGGGTGCTGTACTGCCTGGTCGCACTGACCGTGTGGCAGTTCGGCGCGCCCATGGTCATCTTCCTGGCCGGCCTGAAGCAGGTACCGAGAGAGCTGTACGAGGCGGCCGAGATGGACGGCGCCGGGCCGCTGCGGAGGTTCTGGAACATCACCCTGCCGATGATCTCCCCGGTGCTCTTCTTCAACGTGCTCCTGGAGACCATCCACTCCTTCCAGATCTTCGGCTCGGCCTACGTCGTCTCCAACGGCACCTGCGGACCGGCCGACGCCACGCTCGTCTACACCTGCTACCTGTACCAGCAGGGTTTCCAGAACGCCCGGATGGGCTTCGCCGCCGCGATGGCCTGGATGCTGCTGCTGGCCGTGGCCCTGGTGACGGCCGTCCTCTTCTGGTCCCAGAAGAAGTGGGTGTACTACGAGGAGGACGCCCGATGAGCGCGACCACCACCAAGCCGCCCCTGCTGAGCCGCCGCCGGACCGGGTCCCTCGGCTGGCACCTCGGCGCCCTGGCGATCCTCGCGGTCATCCTCTACCCGGTGGTCTGGGTGATCGGGGCGTCATTCAAGCCGAGCAAGGACATCATCAACAGCCTCCGGCTGTTCCCGTCCCACCCGATCCTGTCCAACTTCAAGGGCCTGGCCGACGGCATAGCGGACATCAGTATCTGGACGTTCTTCCAGAACTCCCTCTTCTACGCCGTCGGCGCCGTCGTCGGCGTGCTGGTCTCCTGCTCCCTGACCGCCTACGCCTTCGCCCGCATCCGCTTCGCCGGCCGCAACCTGCTCTTCTCCCTGATGATCGGCACGCTGCTGCTGCCCTACCACGTGCTGCTGATCCCGCAGTACGTGATGTTCCAGAAGCTGGGCTGGATCAACACCTACGCCCCGCTGCTGATCGGCAAGTACCTCGCCACCGAGGCGTTCTTCGTCTTCCTGATGGTGCAGTTCATGCGGAACCTGCCCAGGGAGCTCGACGAGGCGGCCCGGCTCGACGGCTGCGGGCACTTCCGCATCTACTGGTCGATCGTGCTGCCGCTGTGCCGGCCCGCCCTCATCACCAGCGCGATCTTCACCTTCATCAACGCCTGGAACGACTTCATGGGCCCGCTGATCTATCTCAACGAGCCCGGCAAGTACACGGTCTCGCTGGGCCTGATGATGTTCCGCGACTCCGACGGAGTGGCGGCCAACTACGGCGGGATGATCGCCATGTCCCTTGTCGCGCTGCTGCCCGTGCTGCTGTTCTTCCTCGCCTTCCAGCGCTATCTGATCGACGGAATGGCGACCTCCGGACTGAAGGGCTGATGACGTCGTGGCCGACGTACGCGCAAGGCCGTCCGTCTTCGCGGAGAGGTTCGCCGTCTTCGCCGAATGTCTGCTCACCGGGGTCTGGATCGCCGTCGCGTCCCTGGGGGTCGTCACCTACCCGGCCGCCTTCGCTGCCGGCGCCCGCCATCTGCGTCGCCGTACCGGTCAGGTGGGCGGCGGCCTGCGGGAGTTCGTGAGCGACTTCCGGGCTGCGCTGCCCCGCGGCCTGCTCGTCGGGCTCGCCGGATGGGGTGCGGTCGCGGCCGCCTGGGTGGACGTCCAGGCCGTGCGGGCCGGGCTGCCCGGCGGGCCGCTCGTCGGGGCCGTGGGCCTGTTCGCGGTGATCGGCCTCGCGGTCGCGGGGCTCCGCGCGGCTGCCGTCTGGGCGCCCGGCGACCGCTGGCGCACCCTGCTCGCGGCGGCCGGCCGCCGTACCGTCCTCGACCCCGGCGGATCCTTCCTGCTCGTCGGGGGAGCGGTCCTCGTGGTCTGTTCCGCCCTGCTCATCGCGCCGCTGGCGGTGCCCGTGCTGGGTGCCCTCGCGGCGGCGGCCGTCGCCGTGGAGGAGCGTCACCGGCGCCGCCACGGCTGACCGGCCTCGCACCAGGGTGGGCGCCCCGGCGCCGCGCCCCCCTCTGTCATGCCCCTGACCATCGAAACCCCCTACGACCGCCCCTGCACCCGCACGGAAAGGAAAGGCGGACCATGTCTCCCATCCCCCGCAGGTCCCTCCTCAAGGCGGCCGCCGTCGCCGGCGCCGCCGCCCAGTTCAGCTGGGCCCTGGGCGCGAAGGACGCGCAGGCCGCGCCCGGTGCCGAGGCCGCCGACGCGGACCCGGTGACCCTGGACTGGCTGGAGGACGGCGGCCTCGGCGCCGCGCCCGGCTCGACCGTGGGCGTGCCCTGGCCGATGGGCGCGTTCCAGGAGGACCAGACCTTCGCGTTCACCGACGAGGACGGCAAGGACGTGCCCGTCCAGTCCTGGCCGATCGCCTACTGGCCGGACGGTTCCCTCAAGTGGACAGCCCACGCGGTGAGTTCGGGCAACGGCAAGCTCACCCTCGCGGCAGGCGATCCGGCCGCCGCTGCCCAGAAGGTCACCGTCGACAAGAGCGGCGGCACGATCGACGTGTCGACCGGCGTGCTCGCAGTGAAGATCGGCAAGAACGGCTCGACCATCGTCAAGTCCGTCACCCGGGGTTCGACGGAGATCGCCAGGAACGGGCGGCTCGTCCTCATCCGCCAGCCCGAGATCGAGGACGAGGACCAGGGCCAGGTCAGGACCGAGCGCTTCGACGGCGCGATCGACTCCGTCGCCGTCGAGCAGGAGGGCCCGGTCCGCGCGGTCGTCCGCATCGACGGCAAGCACCGCAGGGGAAGCCGGAGCTGGCTGCCGTTCTCGATCCGTCTCTACTTCTACGCGGGCGCCGACTCCTTCCGGATGGTCCACACGATCACCTACGACGGCACCCAGGAGCCGGGCAAGGCGAGCGGCGACTTCATCCGCGGGCTCGGCGTGCGCTTCAGCGTGCCGATGCGCGACGAGGCGTACGACCGGCACGTGCGGATCGGCGGTGAGGGAACCGGCCTGCTGCGGGAGGCCGTCCAGGGCGTCACGGGCCTGCGCCGCGACCCGGGCGCGGCCGTCCAGGCGGCCCAGTACGCCGGGCAGAAGCTGCCCGACCCCGCCACCTGGGACCAGCGCGTCACCACCCGCCTCCAGTACATCCCGCACTGGGGCGACTACACCCTCGCCCAGCTCTCCGCCGACGGCTTCACCCTGCGCAAGCGCACGAAGAAGGGGTACGGCTGGATCGCGGCCGGCGGCGGCAAGCGGGCCTCCGGCTTCGGTTACGTCGGCGGGGCGAGCGGCGGACTCTCCTTCGGCCTGCGGGACTTCTGGGAGAAGTTCCCGGCGCAGCTCGACATCCGCGACGCCCACACCGACACGGCCGAGGTCACCCTCTGGCTCTGGTCGCCCGAGGCCCAGCCGATGGACCTGCGCTTCTACCACGACGGCATGGGCCAGGACACCTACGCCGAACAGCTCGAAGGCCTCAACATCACCTACGAGGACTACGAGCCGGAGTTCGGCACCCCCTACGGCATCGCCCGCACCTCCGAACTCCTCTTCTGGGCCAACGAGTCGACCCCCTCGGCGGACGCCCTGGCCCGGCAGGTCGAGGCCGTGCGCACGTTGCCGCAGCTCACCGCCCCGCCCCGGCAGCTCATCAAGGCCAAGGTCTTCGGCCCCGGCCTCTACTCCGAGCCCGACCGCTCCACCGCCGCCAAGGCGAAGATCGAGGACCACCTCGACTTCCTCTTCACCTACTACAAGGACCAGGTGGAGCAACGCCGTTGGTACGGCTTCTGGGACTACGGCGACTTCATGCACACCTACGACACCGTGCGCCACCAGTGGCGGTACGACGTCGGCGGCTACGCCTGGGACAACTCCGAGCTCTCGCCCGACCTCTGGCTCTGGTACGCGTACCTCAGGAGCGGCCGTTCGGACATCTTCCGGTTCGCCGAGGCGCTCACCCGGCACACCGGCGAGGTCGACGTCTACCACATCGGCCAGTGGGCCGGCCTCGGCACCCGGCACGGCATCCAGCACTACGCGGACAGCGCCAAGCAGCAGCGCATCTCCAACACCACCTACCGGCGCTTCTACTACTTCCTCACCGCCGACGAGCGCATCGGCGACCTCATGGCCGCCAACGTCGACTCCGACGAGACCTTCCTCGTCCTCGACCCGCAGCGCAAGGTTCGCACCGACCCCTACACGCCCGACCGGCACGCCCTCTCCATCGGCTTCGGCACCGACTGGAGCGGCCTGGTGTCGGCCTGGCTGACCGAGTGGGAACGCAAGGGCCCCAAGTGGGAGAAGGCCAAGGCCCGCGTCCTGTCGACCATGGAGGGCATCGCCGCCCAGCCCAACGGCTTCGTCCAGGGCAGCGGCCTCTACGACCTCGACACCGGCAGATTCGCCACCGCCGCCACCCCGGTGGTCTCCGTCTCGCATCTCTCGGCGGTCTTCGGCCTCAACGAACTCTGCGCCGAACTCATCTACTTGACCGACATGCCGGCGTTCAACGAGGTGTACTTCGACTACTGCCGCTACTTCAACGCCACCAAGGCGGAACAGGCGGCACGCTACGGCTCCAACTTCGGCACCCTGCTGCTCTTCCAGGGCCACTCGCGCCTCGACGCGTACGCCGCCGTACAGACCGGCGACGCGACGCTCGCCAAGCGCGCGTGGACGAAGTTCTACAGTTCCGACGGCTACACCGAGTCCTCGCCGTGGAAGACCGAGCCGCTCTCCGGCCCCGTCACGCTCGTCGCGGGCGCCGAGGCCGGCTGGGTGTCCTCCAACGACACCGCGCTGTACGGGCTGGCCGCCATCGAGAACCTGGCCCTGCTCGGCGACACCATGCCCTGACAGAGAGGTGGGGGAGCGCCGTCGCACGGGCGGCGGCGCTCGTACCGCCGAGTGTGGTCCAGGTCACTTCGTACCGGCATGAGTACGCGTACTCAGATCCGCGGTCTGCGACAGACTGCGGCCATGGACTGGAACCACTACCGTTTCCGCAGCCTGTGGCCCCTCCCGGTACCGCTCACCACCGTGTACGAGGCGCTGCGGACGGTGGACGAGTACCCCCGCTGGTGGCCCCAGGTGCGCTCGGTGAACCAGCTGGACGACTCCGTCGCCGTCCTCACCATCCGGTCGTTCATCCCGTACGACCTCACGTTCACCGCACGCGAGGCGCGGCGCGATCCGGAGGCCGGCGTGCTGGAGATCTCGATGACCGGTGACATCGAGGGCTGGGCCCGGTGGACGATCACGTCGGACGGCACCGGTACCCTCGCCCGCTACGACCAGGTCGTCGACGTCAACAAGCCGCTGCTGCGACGACTGGCCCTGCTGGGGCGGCCGTTCTTCCGGCTCAACCACCGGCTGATGATGCGCTCCGGACGGCGCGGACTGCTCAGGCACCTCCAAGCGGTTTGAACGAAACCCGCCGGTACCTGTATCGTTCACTGCGTTCCCGGGCGATTAGCTCAGTGGGAGAGCGCTTCGTTCACACCGAAGAGGTCACTGGTTCGAACCCAGTATCGCCCACCACCGGGAAGGCCGGTCTGCTTCTGCAGACCGGCCTTTTTGCCGTTCCGCGGTCCGGCCGAACGGTGGACTCCGCGGCCCGCGTCCGGCTGCCTCCCGGATCAGGGCCGCGATCGAGGAGCACTGGCGGGCATCGGAACGCGGGGACGTCGAGACCGAGCACCCCGTCTACGCCGCCGACGCAATCCTGGACTACCCGCAGTCACGCGATGGTGTGGGTCAGTGAATGCGTCATCACCTACGACGGCGTGCCGTCGTACTCGGTGAGCATCATGGAATTCGCCGACCAGCACGTGGTGCACGAGACCCAGTACTTCGCCGGCTCTTTCGGCGCTCCGGCACGGCGGCTCGCGCTCGCGGAGCCGATGCCGGGACGGACCATCACGAGAGCCTGATCGGAGGCCTGATCGGAGGCCTGACCGGAGGGGGCGCCGGTCGCGGCGCCCCCTCCGTCACGCAGCCGTCGGCAGTTCCGGCCGCAGCGGCCAGTCCGTGCTCACCGTCTCCGGCGTGCCGCTGCGGGTGAACCACGCCTGCAGGCCACGGGCCTGCGCCGCGTGCCAGGTCGTCTGCAACGTGTGCAGCTCGGCCGGGGTCAGGCGCTCCAGGCGGGTCGCGAAACGGCGGCCCAGCGCCCGTACGAGCTCCAGGGACGCGAGCGCGTCCGCGCCCGCGTCGTGCGCGCCCTCAAGGGTGACCTCGTAGTGCGCGCACAGGTCGGTCAGGGTCCGGCGGCCCTTGCGGTAGCGGTCCAGATGCTTGTCCAGGACCCGGGGGTCGAGGACGAGCAGGGGGCTCGCCTCGAACCAGCGGTCCAGCGAGGACGCCCGATGACGGCGCAACTCGCGGTCCAGCAGGGTCAGATCGAACGGCGCGTTCATCACCACCAGTGGGCGGTGCATCGCCGCGTGCTCGGCCAGTTCCTCGGCTATCTCATGCACCACCGGCGCCGGCCAACGGCCGTTGCGCTGCAGGTGTTCGTCCGTCAGCCCGTGCACCGCCGTCGCCGCTTCCGGCACCGGCACGCCCGGGTTGACCAGCCAGCGGGTCACCCGGGGCCGGGTGCCCGGGGCGTCCTGGACGACGACCGCGGCGGACACGATGCGGTCGGTCTCCACGTCCACGCCCGTGGTCTCCGTGTCGAAGGCCGCCAGGGGCCCCTCGTACCAGCACGTCATGCCAATACAACTCCTCGTTCACCCTCGGCAGATGACGTACCGTCTTCTGCCCGTTTGGTGATACCCGGGCCGTTTGCGACGTACGCCGGAAGGACACAACAGGAGTGCGGGTCTTTGCAGTTCAGCGGCCCGTCACGGGGAAACTCTTGGCTGGGAAGGCTGTTGGTCATGGCGATAGCGCAGCCCGAGCGGGGCGGGCTGCTGCCCGAACGCACGGGCCCCCATCGCGGCACACTCGCGACCACCGCCTGCATGGAGACATTGCAGGTGGGCTATCTGCATGCCGTCGCGGCGGCGGCCGGCTGCTCGCTGTCGCAGCCATTCCCGGACAACGGCATCGACTGGCACGTCAGCCACGGCTCGCCCGGTCACACCGTCGATGACGAGGTGACGATAAAGGTGCAGCTCAAGTGCACCTACCAGATCGCACCGAACCCGCCGGGACGTTTCTTCTCCTTCACGCTGGACAACGACCACCTGCGCAAGCTCGCCCGCACACCGGTGTCGGTGCACAAGATCCTGGTGGTGATGCTGGTACCGCGCTCCCAGGACGACTGGTTGCGCGCCAGCCACGATCGGCTCGATCTGCGCCACTGCTGCTACTGGGTCAACCTGGCAGGGCATCC
The DNA here is from genome assembly GCF_002217755.1 of Streptomyces hyaluromycini. GTDB lineage: Bacteria > Actinomycetota > Actinomycetes > Streptomycetales > Streptomycetaceae > Streptomyces > Streptomyces hyaluromycini. The sequence goes on from NZ_BCFL01000021.1 coordinate 353,242, forward strand.
GATCACCGGCCGGAACCGGACCACCGTGCGGATTCCGACCTCGCGCATCTTCGACGACCGGGCGCTCTGCGAGATCATGACGCGGGTCGGGACGGGAGGACGACCATGAGGCACCGTCCGTACGAGGAGCAGCTGCGGGAAGTCCGGCCGCATCCGGTGGACCCCCACTGGAACCATCCTCCCGAGCCCACCGAGGTCGACCCCGCGGTGCTCGGCGCCCTGCTGCGCCGGCACGGCTGGCAGCGGCGCGGGGGAGCCCCGGGGCGCTACGGCCGCTGGACCCCACCAGGGCCGGGCAATACCGGTACCAGCCTGCTGGTACCCGAGAGCCGCGCCTTCCCGGACAGTGACGATCTGCTCGGGGAGGCGCTCACGGCTCTCATGCGCAGCGGTACGCCCGCCGCGCGCGAGGTGCTGGTCGGGCTCGCCGTACCCAGCGACGAGATCCGCTGGTGGCGTGATGTGCCGAGCGGGCCGGCGGACGCCGCGTCCTGGACGGTCGAGGAGCAGTTGCGCACCGCCGCCCGGCAGACCCTGCTGGCAGGCGCGCTCGCCACACGCGCGCGTGCCGGTTACTACGGCGCCCGGCACCGGCGCCCGGCCGCCGCCATGCTGGAGTCCGTCCTCGTCGGCTCGGCGGACAGCGGGCGCGGCCTGACCGCCTTCGTGCCCGTCGGCACCGGCCGGCCCCTCGCCGTACGCCTGCACCAGGCCCTGTACGCCGCCCGTGAGGCCATCGACTACCAGCGGGCCACCGGCGGCATGGACGCCTTCGACGGCGCCGTCGAGGCCGGTGTGAGCCGGGAACTGACCGACGCCCTCGTCACCCTCGTGCGCGGCACGGAAGGCGCCCGCATCTCCGTCGAGTGGGCGCCGGGCGCCGGGGTCCCCGACGACTGCGCGGCCACCACCGAGCCGGTCGAGTTCTCGCCCGGCGACCTGCCCGTGCTGCGCGAGGCCGGCGCCCGCTACCTGCGCGACGAACCCTCCGTCGCGGTCCGGGTCACCGGCACCGTGGTCCGGATGCGCCGCTCCGAGCCGCGCGGCGAGGGCGCGGTACGGCTGCGGGTGATCGCCGGGGCCGAGGTGCCGTACGTCAGGGTCACCCTCGACGAGGAGGACTACCGGATCGCCGGGCAGGCCCACCTCGTCGGTCTCCCGGTGCGGGTGCACGGGCGGCTGGAGAGCCGGGGCGGCTTCCGGCGGCTGTCCGGCGCCTACGGGGTCGCGCCGGTCCAGGTGGAGGAGGCCGAGCGGGACCGGCTGATGAAGTCGCTCCAGGAGAACCTCGACTTCTTCGAGGAGGCGTGCACCGGGGACGACTGCGACTGACCGGGGACTGTCGGTAACCGTTTCGCGGACGGAGGCCAGGGGTCGGTACGATCCCCTATTGCGCGCGCTCCTGGTATGGCGCCGCATCCACCTTCAGTCAGGAGAGACCGGTGTCAGACGTCCGTGTGATCATCCAACGCGATTCCGAGCGGGACGAGCGCGTGGTGACGACGGGCACTACGGCCGCCGAGCTCTTCGCCGGCGAGCGCTCGATCATCGCCGCCCGGGTGGCCGGTGAGCTCAAGGACCTCGCGTACGAGGTGAAGGACGGCGAGACCGTCGAGGGCGTCGAGATCTCCTCCGAGGACGGTCTCAACATCCTGCGCCATTCCACCGCGCACGTCATGGCCCAGGCCGTCCAGGAGCTCTTCCCCGAGGCCAAGCTGGGCATCGGCCCGCCGGTCAAGGACGGTTTCTACTACGACTTCGACGTCGAGAAGCCCTTCCACCCCGATGACCTCAAGGCCATCGAGAAGAAGATGCAGGAGATCCAGAAGCGCGGGCAGAAGTTCTCCCGTCGTGTCGTCACCGACGAGGCCGCCCGCGAGGAGCTGGCGAACGAGCCGTACAAGCTGGAGCTGATCGGTCTCAAGGGTTCGGCGTCGCACGACGACGGCGCGGACGTCGAGGTCGGCGCGGGTGAGCTGACGATCTACGACAACCTGGACGCCAAGACCGGCGAGCTGTGCTGGAAGGACCTCTGCCGTGGTCCCCACCTGCCGTCGACCCGTCTGATCCCGGCGTTCAAGCTGATGCGCAACGCGGCCGCCTACTGGCGCGGCAGCGAGAAGAACCCGATGCTCCAGCGCATCTACGGCACCGCCTGGCCGTCCAAGGACGAGCTGAAGGAGTACCTGGACTTCCTCGCCGAGGCCGAGAAGCGCGACCACCGCAAGCTGGGCAGCGAGCTGGACCTGTTCTCCATCCCGGAGCAGATCGGCTCCGGCCTCGCCGTCTTCCACCCCAAGGGCGGCGTCGTCCGCCGGGTGATGGAGGACTACTCGCGCCGCCGGCACGAGGAGGAGGGCTACGAGTTCGTCTACACCCCGCACGCCACGAAGGGGAAGCTCTTCGAGACGTCCGGGCACCTGGACTGGTACGCCGACGGCATGTACCCGCCTATGCAGCTCGACGAGGGCGTGGACTACTACCTCAAGCCCATGAACTGCCCGATGCACAACCTGATCTTCGACGCGCGCGGCCGGTCCTACCGTGAACTGCCGTTGCGCCTCTTCGAGTTCGGGACCGTGTACCGGTACGAGAAGTCGGGTGTCGTGCACGGCCTCACCCGGGCCCGCGGCTTCACCCAGGACGACGCGCACATCTACTGCACCAAGGAGCAGATGGCGGAGGAGCTCGACAAGACGCTCACCTTCGTCCTGAACCTGCTGCGCGACTACGGTCTGACCGACTTCTACCTGGAGCTCTCCACCAAGGACCCGGAGAAGTTCGTCGGCTCCGACGAGGTCTGGGAGGAGGCGACCGAGACGCTCCGCGCGGTCGCCGAGAAGCAGGGCCTCCCGCTCGTCCCCGACCCGGGCGGTGCCGCCTTCTACGGCCCGAAGATCTCCGTGCAGACCAAGGACGCCATCGGCCGTACCTGGCAGATGTCGACCGTCCAGCTCGACTTCAACCTGCCCGAGCGCTTCGACCTGGAGTACACCTCCGCCGACGGCTCCAAGCAGCGCCCGGTGATGATCCACCGCGCCCTGTTCGGCTCCATCGAGCGGTTCTTCGCGGTGCTCCTGGAGCACTACGCGGGCGCCTTCCCGGCGTGGCTGGCGCCGGTCCAGGCGGTGGGCATCCCGATCGGGGACGGGCACGTCGAGTACCTGCAGAAGTTCGCCGCCGAGGCGAAGAAGAAGGGCCTGCGGGTCGAGGTGGACGCGTCCTCGGACCGGATGCAGAAGAAGATCAGGACCGCGCAGAAGCAGAAGGTGCCTTTCATGATCATCGTCGGCGACGACGACATGAACGCGGGCACGGTGTCGTTCCGCTACCGCGACGGTTCGCAGGAGAACGGCATTCCGCGTGACGAAGCGATCGCGAAGATCGTTGATGTGGTGGAGCGCCGCGTACAGGTGTGACGGGTCCCCGCTGACGCGGGGGTGATCCGAAGATTCGCAAGGCCCGGACGCACAAGGTGCCCTGCTCCCCGCCACTGCGGGGGTTTCAGGCCCCCGGGGAATCCCCCGGGGGCCTTCTCTCGTCCTCGTTCAGCGCGAACCGCTGCAGCATCCAGGACGAGAACGACCCGGTGACCGTGCCCAGCAGTGCCAGACCGCAGGCCATGAGCCCCGCGGCGATGAACCGCCCCAGGGTGGTCACCGGGACGTAGTCGCCGTAACCGACCGTGGAGAGGGTCGAGCAGGTCCACCAGAGGGAGTCGCCGAAGGTGCGGATGTTGGCGTTCGGGGCCGAGCGTTCGGCCTGGTAGACGGCGAGGGCGCCGGAGAAGCCGAGCAGTGAGATCGACAGCGCCGAGTAGGCCGCCACGCGCGCGTGCAGCGCCAGCCGGGGCTCCCCGCGCCGGCGCTGGATCGACTCGTAGGTCCGCACGACCTGCACCGGCCGCAGCAGTGGCAGCACCAGGACGACCGTGTCCAGCCAGTGCCGCCGTACGAACCGCGGGCCCTCGCCGCTGAGCCGCCAGCGCACCGCGTAGTCGACGGCGAACATCGCCCAGGCCGTGTACATCAGCGACAGGAACAAGGCGTGCGCGGCCTTCGGCATCCCGGGCGCCAGCACGTGCGCCGCGTACGAGCCGAGGAAGACCAGCGACGCGATGCCCAGCGTCAGGTCGGTCCTGCGGTCCCAGCGGTTCAGCCGGCTGTCGTCGTCCATCCGCCCAGCTTCGCCGCCGATCGCTTTGCCCTGGCCCCGGCGACACGCCGCGAACGGGCGAAGCCATATGCTGCGTAGCATGACGAGTGAGCCCGAGCAGCAGATCGGAGTGGGGACGCAGGACGCGTTCCAGCGCCTGTGGACACCCCACCGGATGGCCTACATCCAGGGTGAGAACAAGCCGACCGGTCCGGGGGCCGACGACGGCTGTCCCTTCTGCTCGATCCCGGCCAAGTCCGACGAGGACGGGCTGATCGTCCGGCGCGGCGAGCACGTCTACGCGGTGCTCAATCTCTACCCGTACAACGGCGGCCACCTGATGACGGTCCCGTACCGCCATGTTGCCGACTACACGGACCTGACCGGCCCGGAGACGGTCGAACTGGCCGAGCTGACCAAGCAGGCGATGACCGCGCTGCGCACGGCGTCCGGCGCCCACGGCTTCAACATCGGCATGAACCAGGGTTCCGTGGCGGGCGCCGGCATCGCGGCCCACCTGCACCAGCACATCGTCCCGCGCTGGGGCGGCGACACGAACTTCATGCCCGTGGTGGGCCACACCCGGGTACTGCCGCAGCTGCTGGCGGACACGCGGAAGATGCTGGCCGAGGCCTGGCCGACGTCACATTGAGCAGCCCGTCCGGCGATTGAGGACGAGGCCGTCCAGGCCGAAGCGGGGGTCCGGGGGCGGCAGCCCCCAGGGGCTGGTGCCCGCCCCGCCCACTTCGGCCGAACCGCCGGAGGCTCACGCGTCGTACGTGTCGGCCTTCTTCGGTGAGGCCTCCTGGACCGACCCGCTGAGCGCTCCCGCCCGCGCGTTGAACTTGTCCATGTTGACGTCGTGCTCCTTGAGCACGGTGAACGCGGCCCGGTGCACCGCCCGGAGCACCGGTGTGGCCGCGCGCAGCGCGTCGTCCGCCATGAAGCGGTGCTTCCACGGCTGGTCGGCCCAGGCGTGCCGGAGGCCGAACGGCTCGGGCAGGCCTATGGAACCGCCGAGCCACTTCAGCAGCGGCGGATACCAGCTGATCATCGCCCGCGCGGCCAGCCGGACCACCTCGTCCGGGGTGACCAGGGGCAGCTTGACGGTCCGGGTCTCCCAGAACCGGACGGTCTTGGCGACCGTCTTGGTGGGCGCCTCGGGCTTGCCGCTGAAGAAGCCGTTGACCGGGCCGAGGGCGTGTCCGGTGACCTCGATCCGCAGGGTCTCCTTCAGCACGGTCACGGTGGCCATCATCGTGATGATCAGGCCGCCGTCCCACAGGTACGGCCACTGCACGCCCAGGTAGTGGCGTTCGCCCTTGTCGAAGTGGTTGCTGTTGCAGATCCGCTCGACGTCGGCGGGTCCCACCTTGTAGTCGGTCCCCTCGGGCCTGGACACGGCCTTGGCGCCCTCTCCGACATGGGTGACGATCCAGTGCTTGACCTGCGGTTCCGGGAAGCCGCCGGTCTTCAGGTGCTGCCGGTGCAGCACGCTCAGCTCCTTCTCGATCTCCCGGACGACCGTCCAGGCGCGGAACTCGTGGATGCCCTTGACCGGATCGAGCGGGACCAGCTCCTCCGCGAGGTGCCAGGAGCCCCAGCGGGTGCCCATGCCGAGTATGCCCTTGGGGCCGGCGTAGAAGACCGAGTTGGACTGCTGCTCGGCGCTGAGCCGGGCCAGCGACTGGCGCAGCTGCTCGGCCGCGGCCTGGTCGGGGCTGGTCGGCACCGCCTCGGGGACCTTCGCGCCGACGCTGCCGCCGGACAGCAGGCCGTCCCAGGCCTCGCGCAGGTCCCTCGCGGTGCGCTCGCAGAGCCGCTTGGCCAGGTACCAGCCGGCGACGGGGAGGACGATGCAGCCGCGTGCGTACCATCCCCAGAAGCCGTTGAGCGGCATCCGGATCAGGAAGATCACCGCGACGACGCCGACGGCGGCCAGCAGGGCGCTGCCGAGCCCGGAGACCCGCTTGTTGTCGGCCTTCAGCATGGTCGCCCGGAGCTGGAAGACCAGCAGCCAGACCAGCAGCCCCGGCAGGAACAGCACGCCGCACAGGAACATGACGGCGGTCAGCCGCTGGTCGCGTTCCTTGCGGATGCGGTTGGCCGCGAGGCAGTGCTCCACGACCACCTGCGGTTCGCTGCCGAAGGACTGGATGAGCGGCTTGCGGCCGACGCCCAGCATGCGGTCGATGACCGCCTGGGAGTAGGCCTCACCGAAGTTGGGCCGGAATATCTTCGCCCACTTGCGGCCCTCGCTGACCGTGGACTGGTGCCACTCGTTGTCGGCCTTCTTGATCTCCTCCATCGGTGTGTCCCGGTAGGCCGCCGAGGCCAGGGCGTAGGTCGGTGCCTGCGCCTCGCCGCCCGGCCTGGGCACCTGTGGCCCGAAGAAGTCCTCGAAGCTCATTCCCGCCCCCACTTGCCGCCGTCCCGCTTCTGCGGCCTTCCCGACTTCCGTACTCCGCACACCTGTTGATCAAGTACTCAGAGTATCCCCAGCCACTGACAGGCGTTCGGCGGACGGCCGAAGCCGCCCGCCGAACACTCCCTGTGACCCCAATCAGGAGGCGTCGTCGGCCTGTTCGCGAATCTTCTCGGCGATCTGCGGCGGCATCGGCTCGTGGCGCGCGTAGGAGCGGCTGAACCGGGCCGTGCCGTGCGAGAGGGAGCGCAGGTCGACCGCGTACCGCCCGATCTCGAACTCCGGTACCTCGGCCTTGACGAGGGTGCGTCCGCCGCTGGTCTGCTCGGTGCCGAGCACCCGGCCGCGCCGCCCGGACAGGTCGCTCATCACCGCGCCCACGTAGTCGTCGCCGACCAGCACGGACACCTCGGCCACCGGTTCCAGGAGATGGATCTTCGCGTCCGCCGCGGCTTCCCGCAGGGCCAGCGCGCCCGCCGTCTGGAAGGCGGCGTCGGAGGAGTCCACCGAGTGCGCCTTGCCGTCGAGCAGCGTGACCCGCACGTCCACCAGCTGGTAGCCGGCGGCGACGCCCTTGACGGCCTGGGCCCTGATGCCCTTCTCGACCGACGGGATGAACTGCCGGGGCACCGCGCCGCCGACCACCTTGTCGACGAACTCGATGCCGGAGCCGCCGGGCAGGGGTTCCACCTCGATCTCGCAGATCGCGAACTGCCCGTGCCCGCCGGACTGCTTGACGTGCCGGCCGCGCCCGGCGGACTTGCCGGCGAACGTCTCCCGGAGGGACACCTTGTGCGGTACGACGTCGACCTGGACGCCGTACCGGCTGCGCAGCCGCTCCAGGGCGACGTCCGCGTGCGCCTCCCCGAGGCACCACAGCACCACCTGGTGGGTGTCCTGGTTCTGTTCGAGCCGCATGGTCGGGTCCTCGGCGACAAGGCGGGACAGGCCCTGGGAGAGCTTGTCCTCGTCCGCCTTGCTGTGCGCCTCGATGGCGAGCGGCAGCAGCGGGTCGGGCATCTCCCACGGCTCCATGAGCAGCGGGTCGTCCTTGCCGGAGAGGGTGTCCCCGGTCTCGGCGCGGCCGAGTTTCGCCACGCACGCGAGGTCACCGGCGATGACGTGCGTGACCGGCCGCTGCTGTTTGCCGAACGGCGTGGACAGGGCGCCGATCTTCTCATCGACGTCGTGGTCCTCGTGGCCGCGGTCGGCGAGCCCGTGACCGGAGACATGGACCGTCTCGTCGGGGTGCAGGGTGCCGGAGAACACCCGGACCAGCGAGACGCGGCCGACGTACGGGTCGGAGGCGGTCTTCACCACCTCGGCGACCAGCGGTCCGCCGGTGTCGCACGGCTTGATGTCGCGCGGGGTGCCGTCGATGGTGATGACTCCGGGCGTGGGGTGCTCGAACGGCGTCGGGAAGCCGCCGGTGACCAGTTCCAGGAGCTCGACCGTGCCGAGGCCCTGGCGGGCGCCGTCGACGGCCGGGGCGGCGGCCAGGACGGGGAAGAAGGCCCCGCGTGCCACGGCCCGCTCCAGGTCCTCGACCAGCGTCTTGAGGTCGATCTGCTCGCCGCCCAGATAGCGGTCCATGAGGGTCTCGTCCTCGCTCTCCGAGATGATCCCCTCGATGAGCCGGTTGCGGGCGTCCTCGATGCCCGGCAGCTGGTCGGGCCCTGGCTCGGACTCCTTGCGCTCCCCGGTGGAGTAGTCGAACAGCTTCTGCGTGAGCAGCCCGACAAGACCGGTCACGGGCGCGTGCCCGTCCGGACCCTGCGACCCGTACAGCGGCAGGTAGAGGGGGAGCACGGCGTCGGGGTCGTCGGCGCCGAACGCCTCGGCGCACACCCGGGTCATCTCCGTGAAGTCCGCGCGGGCGGCCTCCAGGTGTGTGACGACGATCGCCCGGGGCATCCCGACGGCCGCGCACTCCTCCCACACCATCCGGGTCGAGCCGTCCACCCCGTCCGAGGCCGAGACGACGAAGAGGGCCGCGTCCGCGGCGCGCAGACCGGCCCTCAGCTCTCCGACGAAGTCGGCGTATCCCGGGGTGTCCAGGATGTTGATCTTGAATCCGTTCCATTCGACCGGTACCAGCGACAGCTGTACGGAGCGCTGCTGCCGGTGCTCGATGTCGTCGTAGTCCGAGACGGTTCCGCCGTCCTCCACCCGGCCCGCCCGGTTCACCGCTCCCGCGGTCAGCGCGAGAGCCTCCACCAATGTGGTCTTGCCCGATCCGGAGTGGCCGACCAGCACCACATTCCGTACAGACGCGGGGTGGTCGGCCGCCATTGCCCTGCCGGCGGCTCCGGGGTGTTCCTTGACCTTGTCGCCCATGGTTTTGCCTCCCGTGCACGGTGAGGTCTCTGTGGGCGCGGGCGAGCATGGCGGGCCGCGTGCGGTGGCGGCTCCGATGACGCCCGCGGTTATTCGAGCTTTCCACTCCCGTCACGGTGCGTCCATACGAAGGACGTGATCGTGCCCGCGGGACCCTTCCGGCGCGGCGGCCGGACCCGACTGAGAGTGCCCACCCGTCGCACACACGCGCGCGTGACTACGATGGGCCAGCCGGGGTGGCCAGCAGGGGCCGCACGGCGCAACGACCGTCGGGAAGGCCATGCTGAACAAGTACGCGCGTGCATTCTTCACGCGTGTCCTCACACCGTTCGCCGCGTTTCTCATCCGCCGGGGCGTGAGCCCGGACACGGTCACGCTCCTCGGCACGGCCGGAGTGGTCGCGGGCGCGCTGGTCTTCTTCCCCCGGGGCGAGTTCTTCTGGGGCACGATCGTGATCACGCTGTTCGTGTTCTCGGACCTGGTGGACGGCAACATGGCCCGCCAGCTGGGCCGCACCAGCCGCTGGGGGGCGTTCCTCGACTCCACCCTGGACCGGGTCGCCGACGGCGCGATCTTCGGCGGCTTCGCCCTCTGGTACGCGGGCAACGGGAACAACAACGTCCTGTGCGCCGTCTCCATCTTCTGCCTGGCCAGCGGCCAGGTGGTGTCGTACACCAAGGCGCGCGGCGAGTCGATCGGGCTGCCGGTGGCCGTCAACGGTCTCGTGGAGCGTGCCGAACGGCTGGTGATCTCGCTGGTGGCGGCCGGTCTGGCCGGCTTCCACAAGTTCGGTGTCCCGGGCATCCAGATCCTGCTCCCGATCGCCCTGTGGGTCGTCGCCGTGGGCAGCCTGGTCACCCTGATCCAGCGGGTCGTCACGGTCCGCCGGGAGTCCGCCGAGGCGGAGGCCGCGGCCGAGCGGGAGAATGCCTCCCACGGGAGCGAGGCCGCGCAGTGACCGCCGCCGACCGGCTCACCGACGTTCTGTACGGTCTCGGCTGGAGCACCGTCAAGAAGCTTCCCGAGCCGGTCGCCGTGCGCCTGGGGTACTCCATCGCGGACCTCGCCTGGAAACAGCGCGGCAAGGGCGTCCAGCGGCTCGAATCGAACTACGCGCGCGTGCGGCCCGACGCGAGCCCCGAGCGGCTGCGCGAGCTCTCCCGCGCGGGCATGCGCTCGTACCTGCGCTACTGGATGGAGTCCTTCCGGCTGCCGTCCTGGAGCGAGGAGCGGATCCGCACCGGCTTCGTTCCCAAGGACGTCCACCACCTCACCGACGGCCTCGCCTCCGACCGCGGTGTGATCCTCGCGCTGCCGCACCTGGCCAACTGGGACCTGGCCGGCGCCTGGGTCACCACCGAGCTGAAGACCCCGTTCACCACGGTCGCCGAGCGGCTCAGGCCCGAGACGCTGTACGACCGCTTCGTCGCCTACCGCGAGGGCCTCGGCATGGAGGTCCTCCCGCACAGCGGCGGCACCGCCTTCGGCACCCTGGCCCGCAGGCTGCGCGAGGGCGGCCTGATCTGCCTGGTCGCCGACCGCGACCTGTCCGCCTCCGGCATCGAGGTCGGCTTCTTCGGCGACACCGCGCGGATGCCCGCCGGACCAGCCCTGCTGGCCCAGCAGACCGGCGCGATACTCCTGCCCGTGACGCTCTGGTACGACGACACCCCCGTCATGAAGGGCCGTGTCCACGCCCCGATCGAGGTACCCGAGTCAGGTGACAAGGCCGCGAAGACGTCTGTCATGACACAGGCGCTGGCCGACGCCTTCGCCACCGGCATCGCCGACCATCCGGAGGACTGGCACATGCTGCAGCGCTTGTGGCTCGCCGACCTGGACCCCGCGAAGGGACCGTCGTGAGGATCGGCATCGTCTGCCCCTACTCCTGGGACGTCCCGGGTGGCGTCCAGTTCCACATCCGCGACCTCGCCGAGTACTTCATCCGGCTCGGCCACGACGTCTCCGTCCTGGCCCCCGCCGACGACGACACCCCGCTGCCGCCCTACGTCGTCTCGGCCGGCCGCGCGGTCCCGGTGCCCTACAACGGCTCGGTGGCCCGCCTCAACTTCGGCTTCCTGTCCGCCGCGCGGGTGCGCCGCTGGCTGCACGACGGCGCGTTCGACGTGGTCCACATCCACGAGCCGACCTCCCCGTCCCTCGGCCTGCTGACCTGCTGGGCGGCCCAGGGCCCGATGGTGGCGACCTTCCACACCTCCAACCCGCGATCCCGCGCGATGATCGCCGCCTACTCGATCCTCCAGGCCGCCCTGGAGAAGATCAGCGCCCGGATCGCGGTCAGCGAGTACGCCCGCCGCACCCTGGTGGAGCACCTCGGCGGAGACGCCGTCGTGATCCCCAACGGCGTCGACGTCGACTTCTTCGCCAAGGCCGAGCCGCGGCCCGAGTGGCAGGGCGACACGATCGGCTTCATCGGCCGCATCGACGAGCCCCGCAAGGGCCTCCCGGTGCTGATGAGGGCCCTCCCCAAGATCCTCGCGGCCCGCCCGCAGACCCGGCTCCTGGTGGCCGGCCGGGGTGACGAAGAGGCCGCGGTCGAGTCCCTCCCCGCCGAGGTGCGTTCTCGCGTCGAGTTCCTCGGCATGGTCAGCGACGAGGACAAGGCCCGCTTCCTGCGCAGCCTCGACCTGTACGTCGCGCCCAACACCGGGGGCGAGAGCTTCGGAATAATCCTGGTGGAAGCCCTGTCCGCTGGCGCTCCCGTCCTCGCCTCCGACCTCGACGCCTTCGTCCAGGTCCTGGACCAGGGGGCGGCGGGCGAGCTCTTCGCCAACGAGGACGCGGACGCGCTGGCGGAAGCGGCGGTACGGCTCCTGGAGGACCCGGAGCGCCGGGCCGGGCTCCGCGCACGCGGCAGCGTGCACGTACGGCGTTTCGACTGGTCCACCGTGGGCGCGGACATCCTGTCCGTCTACGAGACGGTGACGGCGGGCGCAGCGGCGGTGGCCGCGGACGAGCGGTCGGGGCTGCGGGCGAGGTTCGGGCTGGCGCGGGACTGAGCGCTTCGCTGGGAGAGCCGTGATGATGCGTCGTCGTTCGGCTGTGGCGCCGTCGTGGCTGGTCGCGCCCACGCGGCGGTAGCCGCATATCGGATACGGCCCCGCGCCCCTGGCGGGGCGCTGTGGCGGGCGCTTCCTATAGCGTTCCGCCCGTGACCGCAACGCTCGTCTGGACCCTCTGGATTCTCGCCGCCCTCGTGGTGATCGGCCTCTACCTGAGCTGGACCGCCGGCCGGCTGGACCGGCTGCACGCCCGGATCGACGCCGCCCGGGCCGCGCTCGACGCCCAGTTGCTGCGGCGCGCCTCCGTGGCTCAGGAGCTGGCGACCTCGGGTGTGCTGGATCCGGCCTCCTCGATCGTGCTGTACGAGGCCGCGCACGCCGCCCGGCAGGCCGAGGAGGAGCAGCGGGAGGTCGCCGAGAGCGAGCTGAGCCAGGCCCTGCGTGCGGTCTTCGAGGATCCGCAGCAGGTCGAGGAGGTCCGGGAGGCCCCCGGCGGTGATGCCGCCGCGAGCGAGCTGGCCGAGGCCGTACGCCGGGTCCCGATGGCCCGCCGCTTCCACAACGACGCCGTCGGCTCGGCCCGCCGGCTGCGCGAGCACCGCAAGGTCCGCTGGTTCCGGCTGGCCGGACACGCCGCCTTCCCGCTGGCCTTCGAGATGGACGACGAACCGCCCGCCGCGCTGGTCGAGCGCACGGCCTGAACGGAAAACGATCCACCGCCTTCCCATTGGCCCTTGCTGTGGACTGGTCCACTCGCGTTTCCTCGGTGTCTGCAGAAACCCTCTTTCGACGAGTGAGGTCACCCGTGTCCACCATTGAGAACCAGACCCCCGAGACCGGCACCGCCCGCGTGAAGCGCGGCATGGCCGAGCAGCTCAAGGGCGGCGTGATCATGGACGTCGTCACGCCGGAGCAGGCGAAGATCGCCGAGGACGCGGGCGCCGTCGCCGTCATGGCCCTGGAGCGGGTCCCGGCCGACATCCGCAAGGACGGCGGCGTGGCCCGGATGTCCGACCCGGACATGATCGAGGGCATCATCGAGGCCGTGTCGATCCCGGTGATGGCCAAGTCCCGGATCGGCCACTTCGTCGAGGCCCAGGTCCTGCAGTCGCTCGGCGTCGACTACATCGACGAGTCCGAGGTCCTCACCCCGGCCGACGAGGTCAACCACTCCGACAAGTGGGCCTTCACCACCCCCTTCGTCTGCGGTGCCACCAACCTCGGTGAGGCCCTGCGCCGGATCGCCGAGGGCGCGGCCATGATCCGCTCCAAGGGCGAGGCCGGCACCGGCAACGTCGTCGAGGCCGTCCGCCACCTGCGCCAGATCAAGGCCGAGATCGCCAAGCTGCGCGGCTGCGACAACAACGAGCTGTACGCCGCCGCCAAGGAGCTGCGCGCCCCCTACGAGCTGGTCAGGGAGGTCGCCGAGCTCGGCAAGCTCCCCGTGGTGCTGTTCTCCGCCGGTGGCGTCGCCACCCCGGCCGACGCGGCCCTGATGCGCCAGCTCGGCGCCGAGGGCGTCTTCGTCGGCTCCGGCATCTTCAAGTCCGGCGACCCGGCCAAGCGCGCCGCCGCCATCGTCAAGGCGACCACCTTCTACGACGACCCGAAGATCATCGCGGACGCGTCCCGCAACCTCGGCGAGGCCATGGTCGGCATCAACTGCGACACCCTCCCCGAGGCCGAGCGCTACGCCAACCGCGGCTGGTAATCACCCATGACCGACGCACCTGTCATAGGCGTCCTGGCCCTCCAGGGCGACGTACGGGAGCACCTCATCGCCCTGGCCGCGGCCGACGCCGTGGCCAGGCCGGTCAGGCGCCCCGAGGAACTCGCCGAGGTGGACGGCCTCGTCATCCCCGGCGGCGAGTCCACCACCATCTCCAAGCTGGCCGTCCTGTTCGGCGTGATGGAGCCCCTCCGCGCGCGCGTGCACGCCGGAATGCCCGTCTACGGCACCTGCGCCGGCATGATCATGCTCGCCGACAAGATCCTCGACCCGCGCTCGGGCCAGGAGACCGTCGGCGGCATCGACATGATCGTCCGGCGCAACGCCTTCGGGCGGCAGAACGAGTCGTTCGAGGCGGCGGTCGACGTACGCGGCATCGACGGCGATCCTGTAGAGGGCGTCTTCATCCGCGCCCCCTGGGTCGAGTCCGTAGGCGCCGGGGCCGAGGTGCTCGCCGAGCACGACGGCCACATCGTCGCGGTCCGCCAGGGCAACGCGCTCGCCACGTCGTTCCACCCGGAACTGACCGGCGACCACCGCGTGCACTCCCTGTTCGTCGACATGGTGCACGCGAAGCGGGCGACCGAGTCCTAGTAGGATCTCTGGCGTTCGTTGTTCGGATGGGTTACGCGAAGGAGACAGGCAGATGTCCGGCCACTCTAAATGGGCTACGACGAAGCACAAGAAGGCCGTGATCGACGCCAAGCGCGGCAAGCTCTTCGCGAAGCTGATTAAGAACATCGAGGTCGCGGCCCGTATGGGCGGCGTCGACATCGAGGGCAACCCGACTCTGTACGACGCCATCCAGAAGGCCAAGAAGCAGTCGGTCCCGAACAAGAACATCGACTCCGCGGTCAAGCGCGGCGGCGGTCTCGAGGCCGGTGGCGCCGACTACGAGACGATCATGTACGAGGGCTACGGCCCGAACGGCGTCGCGGTGCTCATCGAGTGCCTCACCGACAACCGCAACCGCGCCGCCTCCGACGTGCGCGTCGCCATGACCCGCAACGGCGGCTCCATGGCCGACCCGGGCTCGGTGTCGTACCTCTTCAACCGCAAGGGCGTCGTGATCGTGCCCAAGGGCGAGCTGTCCGAGGACGACGTCCTGGGTGCCGTCCTGGACGCGGGCGCCGAGGAGGTCAACGACCTGGGCGAGTCCTTCGAGGTGCTCAGCGAGGCCACCGACCTGGTCGCGGTCCGCAGCGCGCTCCAGGACTCCGGGATCGACTACGACTCCGCCGAGGCCAACTTCGTCCCGACCATGCAGGTCGAGCTGGACGAGGAGGGCGCCAAGAAGATCTTCAAGCTGATCGACGCCCTGGAGGACAGCGACGACGTGCAGAACGTCTTCGCCAACTTCGACGTGAGCGACGAGGTCATGGAGAAGGTCGACGCGTAACGCCGCCGCGGGCTGAGCCGACCGAGCGGGCCGACGGGACACACCCGTCGGCCCGTCGTCATGTCGGCCGTTGTCGGTGGCACCCGCTAGCCTGCACAAACTGGGGGCACCTCCCAGCGATAGCTGGGGGAGACCGAAGGGAGGGGGGCGCGGTGCGCGTACTGGGGGTGGATCCCGGGCTGACCCGGTGTGGTGTCGGTGTCGTCGAGGGCGTTGCCGGGCGGCCGCTCACCATGGTCGGCGTGGGGGTCGTACGGACGCCGGCGGACGCCGAGCTGGGTCATCGCCTTGTCGCCATCGAGCAGGGCATCGAGCAGTGGCTGGACGAGCACCGGCCCGAATTCGTCGCCGTGGAACGGGTGTTCAGTCAGCACAACGTGCGGACCGTGATGGGCACCGCCCAGGCCAGCGCCGTCGCCATGCTGTGCGCCGCCCGCCGGGGCATCCCCGTCGCCCTGCACACCCCCAGCGAGGTCAAGGCCGCCGTCACCGGCTCCGGACGCGCCGACAAGGCCCAGGTCGGCGCCATGGTCACCCGGCTGCTCAGACTGAGCGCCCCGCCCAAGCCCGCCGACGCGGCCGACGCCCTCGCGCTCGCCATCTGCCACATCTGGCGCGCCCCCGCGCAGAACCGACTCCAGCAGGCCGTCGCCCTGCACGCAGCCAACGCAACGAAAGGCCGTACGGCATGATCGCCTTCGTCAGCGGCCCGGTCGCCGCCCTCGCCCCGGACTCCGCGGTCGTCGAGGTGGGCGGGATCGGCATCGCCGTCCAGTGCACCCCCAACACCCTGTCCGGGCTGCGCATGGGCCAGCAGGCCAGACTCGCCACCTCGCTGGTCGTACGCGAGGACTCGCTCACGCTCTACGGCTTCGCGGACGACGACGAGCGCCAGGTCTTCGAGCTCCTGCAGACGGCGAGCGGCGTCGGCCCGCGTCTCGCCCAGGCGATGCTCGCCGTGCACAGCCCGGACGCGCTGCGCCGCGCGGTCGCCACGGGTGACGAGAAGGCGCTCGTCACCGTCCCCGGGATCGGCAAGAAGGGCGCGCAGAAGCTGCTCATCGAGCTCAAGGACCGGCTCGGCGAGCCGGTCGGCGCTCCCGCGGTCGGCGCGCCGATCAGCCAGGGCTGGCGCGATCAGCTGCACGCCGCCCTGATCGGGCTCGGCTACGCGACCCGGGAAGCCGACGAGGCCGTCGCCGCCGTCGCCCCGCAGGCCGAGACCGCCGGGGGCCCGCCCCAGGTCGGCCAGCTGCTCAAGGCGGCCCTGCAGACCCTCAACCGCGCCCGCTGACCCCACCACCGCTGAGGCACATCACTTATGAACTGGGACGACACGACCGATACCGGCGCCGACGCGGAGCGGCTGGTGGGCGCCGTCGCCGACCGTGAGGACCAGGCCGTCGAGGCCGCCCTGCGCCCCAAGGACCTGGGCGAGTTCATCGGCCAGGAGAAGGTCCGCGAGCAGCTCGACCTGGTGCTGCGCGCCGCACGCGCGCGTGGCGCCACCGCCGACCACGTGCTGCTCTCCGGCGCCCCCGGCCTGGGCAAGACCACCCTCTCCATGATCATCGCGGCCGAGATGGGCGCCCCGATCCGCATCACCTCGGGCCCCGCCATCCAGCACGCAGGCGACCTGGCCGCGATCCTCTCCTCCCTCCAGGAGGGCGAGGTGCTCTTCCTCGACGAGATCCACCGCATGTCGCGCCCCGCCGAGGAGATGCTGTACATGGCGATGGAGGACTTCCGCGTCGACGTCATCGTCGGCAAGGGACCGGGCGCGACCGCCATCCCCCTCGAACTGCCGCCGTTCACCCTGGTCGGCGCCACCACGCGCGCGGGCCTGCTGCCGCCCCCGCTGCGCGACCGCTTCGGCTTCACCGCGCACATGGAGTTCTACGAGCCGCGCGAGCTGGAGCGGGTCGTGCACCGCTCGGCGAATCTGCTGGACGTCGAGATCGAGCCGGCCGGCGCCGCCGAGATCGCCGGCCGCTCACGCGGTACGCCCCGTATCGCCAACCGGCTGCTGCGCCGCGTCCGCGACTATGCGCAGGTCAAGGCCGACGGGCTGATCACTCCCGAGATCGCGCACGCGGCCCTGGCCGTCTACGAGGTGGACGAGCGCGGCCTCGACCGGCTCGACCGCGCGGTCCTGCAGGCCCTGCTCAAGCTGTTCGGCGGCGGTCCGGTCGGCCTGTCGACGCTCGCGGTGGCGGTGGGGGAGGAGCGGGAGACGGTCGAGGAGGTCGCCGAGCCCTTCCTGGTCCGCGAGGGCCTGCTGGCCCGCACCCCGCGCGGCCGCGTCGCCACCCCCGCCGCCTGGGCCCATCTGGGCCTGACCGCCCCGCGCGGCGCGGCGGGCGGAACCGGCCAGCAGGACCTGTTCGGCACCTGACACCGGCGCGGCGGCGGTTCGTCGGCGGACCGGACGTTCTCCGGGCTCCCGGCCCGCGGGCATCCGGGCCCGAACCCCGCACAGGTCCGGCGCCCGGGTCGTTGCCGACGGGAACGTACAGCGCCCGCCGTATGCTGGGACCGGCCCCGGATTCGCCCGGTCCCGGCCCGGACACTCCGTCGTCCGTCGACCAGACCCCGGCCCCAGACGTGATCGCTTCGTGACGGCGGGGCATTGGCGGGCCCAGGAACCCAGGTGCCATGCTGAGCGTTGTTCCATGCGCGCGGACTCGCTTAGACTCCGCCGATGCCGCCTTTGCGGGCGGCGCCGACCACACCCCCATCATCCAGGCCGCTCACCGCCGCGGCTGCGCGAAGGAAATTCCGTCCCGTGAATAGCTTGCCTCTTCTCGTGTTCATCGTCCTCATCGCGGCCATGTTCCTGATGACGCGTTCCACCCGGAAGCGCCAGCAGCAGGCCACGCAGATGCGGAACGAGATCCAGCCCGGCAACGGGGTCCGCACCATCGGGGGCATGTACGCGACGGTCAAGGAAGTGAACGAGGACACGGTCCTCCTCGACGCCGGCCCGGGCGTCGACCTCCTCTTCGCGAAGAACGCGATCGGCGCCATCCTCACGGACGACGAGTACAACCGCATCGTGCACGGCGTCGAGCACGACCTGAAGTCCGACGCCGACGTCGTCCCGGACGACGCCTCCTCCCTCACCGAGACCGACGACGAGTCCGCCGACGCTGCCGCCGCCTCCGACGACAAGGCCGTCGACCTCGGGAAGAAGGACGCCGCCGAGGACAAGACGGAAGACGCCGAGGACAAGGCCGACGGGCCGGCCGAGGAGGCCGTGACCGCCGAGGCGAAGGCTGACGAAGAGCCGAAGAAGACCGACGGCGACTCCGACGCGAAGTAGCCGTGACCCGGGGAGCGGTGCGCGCGTCCCACGCGCACCCCGCACCCCGGGCGCGTCTGTTTCCCGCACGGGATCCCGACACCATGTGATGGCCGACCGCACCGACCAGGCGCGCGGCGGCCCGAGAGGGAGTACGAGAAGGTGGCAGCACCTAAGAGGGGCCGGAGCGCGAGTGCCCAGAGCAAGCCAGGGCGCTCGCTGGCCCTCATCCTGATCGCCATCGTGGCGCTCACCGGCGGAATGTTCGCCTCCGGAAACACCACTCCGCGTCTCGGTATCGACCTGGCCGGTGGTACGAGCATCACGCTGCAGGCGCAGAACGAGCCGGGCCAGCCCAACGCGATCAACAAGACCAACATGAACACCGCGGTCGAGATCATGAACCGCCGTGTCAACGGTCTCGGCGTGTCCGAAACGGAGGTTCAGACCCAGGGCACCAGCAACATCATCGTCAACATCCCCAAGGGCACGAACTCCGCAGAGGCCCGCCAGCAGGTCGGCACCACCGCCAAGCTGTACTTCCGTCCGGTCCTGGCCCAGGAGGTCAGCGCCGGTGCCGCGGCGAGCGCTTCCCCGAGCGCGTCCGCCAGCGGCAGCTCCAGCGCCTCCCCGAGCGCCTCCCCGTCGAGCAGCGCGTCGTCGTCCGAGAAGGCGACCGGGTCGTCCTCCGCCTCGCCGTCGTCCTCGGCCTCGCCGTCGTCCTCGGCCACCTCGCAGGGCCGCGCCGTCACCGAAGCCCTGAAGGCCGGCTCCACGCCGTCGTCCTCGGCGTCCGCCTCCTCGTCGGCGAGCCCCTCCGCCACCTCCTCGGCCGACGCGAGCGCTTCTGCCAGCGCCTCTGCCGCGGCCTCGAAGCTGGAGGCCGAGTACACCGCGCTGGACTGCTCCAAGGCCACCCAGCGTGCCACCGCCGGCAAGACCGCGAAGCCGGCCGACGCCACCGTGGCCTGCGGCCAGATCTCCGGCGTCTGGTACAAGTACGTGCTCGGCCCGGCCCGTGTCGACGGCACCGATGTCAAGAAGGCCCAGGCCGTCTACGACACGCAGACCGCCTCCGGCTGGCAGGTCCAGATGACCTTCACCGGCGGCGGAGCCAAGAAGTTCGCGGACGTCACCGCCGAGCTCGCCAAGAACGCCTCCCAGCCGACGAACGAGTTCGGCATCGTCCTCGACGGCGAGGTCGTCTCCAGCCCGACCGTGAGCCAGTCGATCACCGGCGGCCAAGCGGAGATCTCCGGCAGCTTCACCCAGCAGGAGGCCCAGAGCCTCGCCAACGTGCTGTCGTACGGCGCGCTCCCGCTCTCCTTCAAGACGCAGAGCGTCACCACCGTCACCGCCGCCCTCGGCGGCGAGCAGCTGCACGCCGGTCTGCTGGCCGGTGCCATCGGTCTCGCGCTCGTCATCATCTACCTGGTGGCCTTCTACCGCGGTCTGTCGCTCGTCGCGATCCCCTCGCTGCTGGTGTCCGCGGTCCTCACCTACGCGATCATGTCGCTGCTCGGCCCGACGATCCACTTCGCGCTCAACCTGCCGGCCGTCTGCGGTGCGATCGTCGCGATCGGCATCACGGCGGACTCGTTCATCGTGTTCTTCGAACGCATCCGGGACGAGATCCGCGAGGGCCGCACGCTGCGCCCCGCCGTCGAGCGGGCCTGGCCGCGCGCCCGGCGCACCATCCTGGTCTCCGACTTCGTGTCGTTCCTGGCCGCCGCCGTGCTGTTCATCGTGACCGTCGGCAAGGTGCAGGGCTTCGCGTTCACCCTCGGTCTGACCACCGTGCTGGACGTGGTCGTCGTCTTCTTCTTCACCAAGCCGCTGATGACGCTCCTCGCCCGGCGTAAGTTCTTCGCCAGCGGCCACAAGTGGTCCGGGCTCGACCCGAAGGGCCTGGGCGCCAAGGCGCCGCTGCGCCGCACCCGCCGTCCCGCCGGCCCCGTCGCCGGTCCCGTCGACCCGAAGGAAGCGTGAGCGATGTCGAAACTCGGCAACCTCGGCGCCCGACTCCACCGCGGCGAGATCAGCTACGACTTCATCGGCAAGCGCAAGATCTGGTACGGCGTCTCCATCCTGATCACCATCACGGCCATCGTCGGCCTGGCGGTGCGCGGCCTGAACATGGGCATCGACTTCCAGGGCGGTGCCGTCTTCACCACCTCGAAGACCAGTGTCTCGGTGGCCCAGGCGGAGACCTACGCGAAGGAGGCCTCCGGCCACGACGCGGTCGTGCAGAAGCTCGGCACGGGCGGTCTGCGCATCCAGATCGCCGGCATGGACACCGAGAAGTCGGACGCCACCAAGGCCAAGCTGGCCACGGACATGAAGGTGGACCCCGAGTCCATCAACTCCGACCTGGTCGGCCCGAGCTGGGGTGACGAGATCGCCAACAAGGCCTGGGAGGGCCTCGGCATCTTCATGGTCCTCGTGGTGATCTACCTGGCGATCGCCTTCGAGTGGCGGATGGCGCTCGCGGCCCTGGTCGCGCTGATCCACGACATCACCATCACGACCGGTATCTACGCCCTGGTCGGCTTCGAGGTCACGCCCGGCACGGTCATCGGTCTGCTGACGATCCTCGGTTACTCGCTCTACGACACGGTCGTCGTCTTCGACAGCCTCAAGGAGCAGACGAAGGACATCACCAAGCAGACCCGCTTCACCTACAGCGACATCGCCAACCACTCGATCAACGGCACCCTGGTCCGTTCGATCAACACCACGGTCGTCGCGCTGCTGCCGGTCGCGGGCCTGCTGTTCATCGGCGGCGGCTTCCTCGGCGCGGGCACGCTCAACGACATCTCGCTGTCGCTGTTCGTCGGTCTCGCCGCCGGTGCCTACTCCTCGATCTTCATCGCCACGCCGCTCGTCGCCGACCTCAAGGAGGCCGAGCCGCAGATGAAGGCCCTGAAGAAGCGCGTCCTCGCCAAGCGTGCCCAGGCCGCAGCCGAGGAGGAGATGGCCGAGGTCCGGGTCGGCGGCTCCGAGGACCCCGAGGACGCCGCTCCGGCCGTCGTCGGCCCGCGCAACCAGCCCGCGTCCCGTAACCGGGGCGGCCGCGGCCGGCCCTCGGGGAAGCGCCGATGACCGACATCAAGGAGCTGCTGCTCAGCCGCATCCGGGACGTCGAGGACTACCCGGAGCAGGGCGTGATGTTCAAGGACATCACGCCGCTGCTGGCGGACCCGGCGGCGTTCACGGCGCTCACCGACGCCCTCGCGGAGGTCGCCGAGCGCACCGGCGCCACCAAGGTGGTCGGCCTGGAGGCCCGGGGCTTCATCCTGGGCGCCCCGGTCGCCCTCCGCGCCGGGCTCGGCTTCATCCCCGTACGCAAGGCGGGCAAGCTCCCCGGAGCCACCCTCCGCCAGGCGTACGAGCTGGAGTACGGCTCCGCCGAGATCGAGGTGCACGCGGAGGACCTGTCCGCGGGCGACCGCGTCATGGTCGTCGACGACGTTCTCGCCACCGGCGGTACCGCGGAGGCCTCCCTCCAGCTCATCCGCCGGGCGGGCGCCGAGGTCGCGGGTATCGCCGTCCTCATGGAGCTGGGGTTCCTGGGCGGCCGTGCTCGCCTGGAGCCGGCGCTCAGGGGCGCCCCCCTGGAGGCCGTACTCACGGTCTGAGCAGATTTCGGAGAACGAAGCAGCCCCGAGTGCGCAACAAGGTCGCACTCGGGGCTGCTTCGTTTTTCCGTGTTTATCTATGCCATCCGGCCGACCGCGAAATCAGCAGTTCTCGATGTCCTGGGATTTGATGGTGCCAGGCTCCTTGAGGTGGCCCTTCTCATCCGCCGCGGCGGTGATGCGATGCAGGTTGTTCTCCTGGCCGTCCTTCCACCAGACGCACAGGTGCTGCGTGGTGTCGCAGGTGTTGTGGTAGTAGATGGTCGTCGTGCTGGTCCCGTCGGCCCACGACCAGTTGAAACACGGCACGCTGCCCCTGTGCGTGGACATCGGGGTCACCGTGGCAGCCTGCGCGGGAAGCGCGAAAGCCGCACTCAGGCCCACCGTCACGACCGCAGCCGCCACTGCCTTTCCAAGTATCTTCATGCTCTGTCCCGTTTCTGTTTTTTCGAAGCAGAAAGGTGGTCAATTCTTCCGCTTCTGGTCGAAGTTGATCTTATGGGGCGCTCGATGTCCGAGTCAACGGAAATAATGGCTTCCGCTTTTCCGGACTGTTTAATTTGCGACTTTCCGGGAAGGGGTAAATTTCACATTTGGTCGTTTGATTCCGTAGGTTCCGATGGTCCGCGTTGGCCGTCCTGACGGGCTCCGCACGTTCGCCGGCGGCCGGATCGCTACCATGGTTGTCCGGGGCCTGACTGGGGGACCCGGATCGCGCACGAGGAGTCCTCTTGCCAGACGAGGCCCAGCACCTGACCGCCGCCAAGCCCGAGCCCGCCTCGGCAGCTGCGGCCAAGCCCGCGCCGAGCACGCCGCACGCGAAGAACGACGCCCGCGGGCCGGTCGAGCACGCCCAGTCCGCGCCCGCCGACAAGTCGGCCGAGCAGTCGCGTCCCAAGCCGGCCCCGCCCGCGCACCCCGAGACGGCGCCCGCGGTCCGCCCGAACGCGGGCCAGCCCGCACGCTCCGGCTCCTCCAACCGCGTCCGCGCCCGCCTGGCCCGCCTCGGCGTGCAGCGCGCGAACCCGTACAACCCGGTCCTGGAGCCGCTGCTGCGCATAGTCCGCAGCAACGACCCCAAGATCGAGAACGCCACCCTGCGCCAGATCGAGCGCGCCTACCAGGTCGCCGAACGCTGGCACCGCGGCCAGAAGCGCAAGAGCGGCGACCCGTACATCACCCACCCGCTCGCGGTGACCACCATCCTCGCCGAGCTGGGCATGGACCCGGCGACCCTGATGGCCGGGCTGCTGCACGACACCGTCGAGGACACCGAGTACGGCCTGGAGGACCTGCGCCGCGACTTCGGCGACGTCGTCGCGCTGCTCGTCGACGGCGTCACCAAGCTGGACAAGGTCAAGTTCGGCGAGGCCGCGCAGGCCGAGACCGTGCGCAAGATGGTCGTCGCCATGGCCAAGGACCCGCGCGTCCTGGTCATCAAGCTCGCCGACCGCCTGCACAACATGCGCACCATGCGCTACCTCAAGCGCGAGAAGCAGGAGAAGAAGGCGCGCGAGACCCTGGAGATCTACGCGCCGCTCGCCCACCGGCTGGGCATGAACACCATCAAGTGGGAACTGGAGGACCTCGCGTTCGCGATCCTCTACCCCAAGATGTACGACGAGATCGTCCGGCTGGTCGCCGAGCGCGCTCCGAAGCGCGACGAGTACCTGGCCATAGTGACCGACGAGGTCCAGTCCGACCTGCGGGCCGCCCGCATCAAGGCGACCGTCACCGGCCGCCCGAAGCACTACTACAGCGTCTACCAGAAGATGATCGTCCGCGGCCGGGACTTCGCGGAGATCTACGACCTGGTGGGCATCCGCGTCCTGGTGGACACCGTCCGCGACTGCTACGCGGCCCTGGGCACCGTCCACGCGCGCTGGAACCCGGTTCCGGGGCGCTTCAAGGACTACATCGCGATGCCCAAGTTCAACATGTACCAGTCGCTGCACACGACGGTCATCGGCCCCAACGGCAAGCCGGTCGAACTCCAGATCCGTACGTTCGACATGCACCGCCGCGCCGAGTACGGCATCGCCGCGCACTGGAAGTACAAGCAGGAGGCCGTCGCCGGCGCCTCCAAGGTCCGCACCGACGTGCCGAAGTCGTCCGGCAAGGGCAAGGACGACCACCTCAACGACATGGCGTGGCTGCGGCAGTTGCTGGACTGGCAGAAGGAGACCGAGGACCCCAGCGAGTTCCTGGAGTCCCTGCGCTTCGACCTGTCCCGCAACGAGGTCTTCGTCTTCACGCCCAAGGGCGACGTCATAGCGCTCCCGGCCGGGGCCACCCCCGTCGACTTCGCGTACGCCGTCCACACCGAGGTCGGCCACCGGACGATAGGCGCGCGGGTCAACGGCCGCCTGGTACCGCTCGAATCGACGCTGGACAACGGCGACCTGGTCGAGGTCTTCACCTCCAAGGCACCCGGCGCCGGCCCCTCCCGCGACTGGCTCGGCTTCGTCAAGTCACCGCGCGCCCGCAACAAGATCCGGGGCTGGTTCTCCAAGGAGCGCCGGGACGAGGCGATCGAGCAGGGCAAGGACGCCATCGTCCGCGCGATGCGCAAGCAGAACCTGCCGATCCAGCGCATCCTCACCGGCGACTCGCTGGTCACGCTGGCGCACGAGATGCGCTACCCGGACATCTCCTCGCTGTACGCGGCGATCGGCGAGGGCCACGTGGCCGCGCAGAACGTCGTGCAGAAGCTGGTGCAGGCGCTCGGCGGCGAGGAGGCGGCCACCGAGGAGATCGACGAGGCGGTCCCGCCGACCCGCGGCCGCCGCAGCAAGCGGCGCAGCAACCAGGACCCCGGTGTGGTCGTGAAGGGCGTCGACGACGTCTGGGTCAAGCTGGCCCGCTGCTGTACACCGGTGCCCGGCGACCCGATCATCGGCTTCGTCACGCGCGGTAGCGGTGTATCGGTTCACCGCAGCGACTGCGTCAACGTGGAGTCACTGTCCCGAGAGCCCGAGCGCATCCTCGACGTCGAGTGGGCGCCCACCCAGTCCTCGGTCTTCCTGGTCGCCATCCAGGTCGAGGCCCTGGACCGCTCCCGGCTGCTGTCGGACGTCACCCGCGTCCTGTCCGACCAGCACGTCAACATCCTCTCCGCGGCCGTCCAGACCTCCCGCGACCGGGTGGCCACCTCCCGCTTCACCTTCGAGATGGGCGACCCCAAGCACCTGGGCCACGTCCTGAAGGCCGTACGGGGCGTGGAGGGCGTGTACGACGTCTACCGGGTCACCTCGGCGCGCAACCGGTCGTAGCGGCAGACAGGCATACGACGAGAGGGGCCCCGTACGCCGTGTACGGGGCCCCTCTCGGTGTCGGGGGGAAACTCAGCCGCCGAACTCCTGCAGGCCCTTCAGGGCCTGTTCCAGGAGCGCCTGGCGGCCCTCCAGCTCACGCTCCAGCTTCTCCGCCTTCGACGCGTTGCCCTGGGCGCGGGCCTGCTCGATCTGCGCCCCCAGCTTGTCCACGGCGGCCTGCAGCTGGCCGGTCAGACCCGCGGCACGCGCGCGTGCCTCCGGGTTGGTCCGCCGCCACTCGGCCTCCTCGGCCTCCTGGATGGCCCGGTCGACCGTGTGCATCCGGCCCTCGACCTTCGGACGCGCGTCGCGCGGGACGTGCCCGATGGCCTCCCACCGCTCGTTGATCGAGCGGAAGGCGGACCGCGCGGTCTTCAGGTCGCCGATCGGCAGGAGCTTCTCGGCCTCGGCGGCCAGCTCCTCCTTCAGCTTCAGGTTCTCGGTCTGCTCCGCGTCCCGGTCGGCGAAGGCGGACCCGCGCGCCGCGAAGAACACGTCCTGGGCACCGCGGAAGCGGTTCCACAGGTCGTCCTCGTGCTCGCGCTGGGCACGGCCGGCGGCCTTCCACTCCGACATCAGCTCGCGGTAACGCGCGGCCGTGGGACCCCAGTCCGTCGAGTCCGACAGCGACTCGGCCTCGGCGACCAGCTTCTCCTTGGCCTTGCGGGCGTCCTCGCGCTGCGCGTCGAGCTGCGCGAAGTGCGCCTTGCGCCGCTTGGAGAACGCCGACCGGGCGTGCGAGAAGCGGTGCCACAGCTCGTCGTCCGACTTGCGGTCGAGACGCGGCAGGCCCTTCCAGGTGTCCACCAGGGACCGCAGCCGCTCACCGGCCGCCCGCCACTGGTCGGACTGGGCCAGCTGCTCGGCCTCGACGACCAGGTCCTCCTTGGCCTGCCGGGCCTCGTCGGACTGCTTGGCACGCTGTGCCCGACGCTCCTCGCGACGCGACTCGACGGTCTTCACCAGATCGCCGAGCCGGGTCCGCAGGGCCTCCAGATCACCGACCGCGTGGTGCGCCTCCACCTGCTCGCGCAGGTGGTCGATGGCGACCTGGGCGTCCTTCGCGGACAGGTCGGTGGTCTGTACTCGCTTTTCGAGGAGGCCGATCTCGACAACCAGGCCCTCGTACTTGCGCTCGAAGTAGGCCAGCGCCTCATCAGGGGAGCCGGCCTGCCAGGAACCGACGACCTGCTCGCCGTCGGCCGTACGCACGTACACGGTCCCCGTCTCGTCGACGCGGCCCCACGGGTCGCTGCTCACAGCGCCTCCTCCACATGATGCCCGCGAGGGGCCTCAGCGCCCCCGGGCATCGTCCACAGTTTCGTCACGGCCAACATAGGCGACCGGCGGGTTGCCTGTCCGCATCCCGCGCGACCGAAATTTCGCAGTTGGTGGTCAGGATTTCGTGACCGTGGCCTTGTTGATCACGACCGTTGCGTTCGGGGCTCCGTCACCCTGACCGGTGCTCTCACCCGCGGCGGCGATTTTCTTCAGGACCTTCAGTCCGGCCGCGTCCACCGTGCCGAACGGGGTGTAGCTCGCAGGCAGCTGGCTGTCCTGGTAGACGAGGAAGAACTGGCTGCCACCGGTGTGCTTCTGGCCCGTGTTGGCCATCGCGACCGTACCCGCCGGGTAGACACCGCCCTTCAGGCTTTTGTCCTTCAGGTTCTCGTCGGGGATCGTGTACCCGGGGCCGCCGCTTCCGGTGCCCGTCGGGTCGCCGCACTGCAGCACGTAGATGCCGTTGGTGGTGAGCCGGTGGCACTTCGTGTGGTCGAAGTAGCCCTTCGACGCAAGGAAGTTGAACGTGTTCACGGTGTGCGGGGCCGCCGACGTCTTCAGCGCGATGCCGATGTCACCGCACGTCGTCGCCAGTTTGAGCGTGTAGGCGGCGGACGTGTCGATCGTCATCGCCGGCTCCTTCTTCCAGCTCAGCTTCTGCACCTTGCCGGCGGCGGCCTTCTCGCACGGGTCCGGCGCCTTGCTGGCGCTGGGCGTGGCGCTGGGCGTCGTCTCCGAGCTGGCGTTCGCCTTGTCGTCGTTCTTCAGCACGCCGGTCGTGTACAGCGCGACGCTGCCGATCACGATCACGCCGAGCACAGACGCGATCACGGAGTTGCGCATGCGTGACTTGCGACGTGCGCTGGTACGCCGCTGCTGCTGCCGCAAGAACTTCTCCCGGGCGAGCTGACGCCGCCGCTGCTCCTGGGTGACCACCGGGTTCTCTCCTCATACGTGTCGTATATGTCGACCGGTACGCGTGCGTCCTGTGCGCTGTGTGAGCCGACCACTGCGTGTAGCCCCGTACCGTATATGGGTTCGCTGAGGAAACGGCAGCGCCGGTAGGCTCTGGACCACAGCTTGTGGCCACCCGAATCGATACAACGAAGGACGATCGTGCTCATTGCCGGGTTCCCCGCCGGGGCCTGGGGGACGAACTGTTATCTCGTCGCCCCCGCCGCCGGTGAGGAGTGCGTGATCATCGACCCCGGCCACCAGGCCGCCGAAGGCGTCGAGGAAGCACTGAAGAAGCATCGGCTCAAGCCCGTCGCCGTCGTCCTCACCCACGGCCACATCGACCACGTGGCCTCGGTCGTCCCCGTGTGCGGAGCGCACGACGTACCGGCCTGGATCCACCCCGAGGACCGGTACATGATGAGCGACCCCGAGAAGGCGCTCGGCCGGTCCATCGGCATGCCGCTGATGGGCGAGCTGACGGTGGGGGAGCCGGACGAGGTGAGGGAACTGACCGACGGCGCGGGACTCGCGCTGGCCGGACTGGAGTTCTCCGTCGCGCACGCGCCGGGCCATACCAGGGGGTCGGTGACCTTCCAGATGCCGGAGACGGCCGAGATCCCCTCGGTCTTCTTCTCGGGCGATCTGCTCTTCGCCGGCTCCATCGGACGCACGGACCTGCCGGGCGGCTCCATGGACGACATGCTGCTGTCGCTGGCCCGCGTGTGCCTGCCGCTCGACGACTCCACCGTGGTGCTGTCCGGCCACGGCCCCCAGACGACCATCGGCCAGGAGCGCGCCACCAACCCCTATCTGCGGCAGGTGGCCGCCGGCCAGGGAGCGCAAGCCGACGCTCCCCGACGAGGAATGTGACGAGAACTTCCGTGAGCACCTTTCAGGCCCCCAAGGGCACGTACGACCTGATCCCGCCGGACAGCGCCACGTACCTGGCCGTCCGCGAGGCGATCGCCGCCCCGCTGCGCAACTCCGGCTACGGCTACATCGAGACCCCGGGCTTCGAGAACGTCGAGCTCTTCGCGCGCGGTGTCGGCGAGTCCACCGACATCGTCACCAAGGAGATGTACGCCTTCGAGACCAAGGGCGGCGACCGGCTGGCGCTGCGCCCCGAGGGCACCGCCTCCGTCCTGCGCGCGGCTCTGGAGGCCAACCTCCACAAGGCCGGAAACCTGCCCGTCAAGCTCTGGTACTCCGGCTCGTACTACCGCTACGAGCGCCCGCAGAAGGGCCGTTACCGCCACTTCTCGCAGGTCGGTGCCGAGGCGATCGGTGCCGAGGACCCGGCCCTGGACGCCGAGCTGATCATCCTGGCCGACCAGGCGTACCGCTCGCTGGGCCTGAGCAACTTCCGCATCCTGCTCAACAGCCTGGGCGACAAGGAGTGCCGTCCGGTGTACCGCGCGGCCCTCCAGGACTTCCTGCGGGGCCTGGACCTGGACGAGGACACCCTGCGCCGGGCCGAGATCAACCCCCTGCGCGTCCTGGACGACAAGCGGGAGTCGGTCCAGAAGCAACTGGGCGACGCCCCTCTCCTGCGCGACTACCTCTGCGACGCCTGCAAGGCGTACCA
The DNA here is from genome assembly GCF_002217755.1 of Streptomyces hyaluromycini. GTDB lineage: Bacteria > Actinomycetota > Actinomycetes > Streptomycetales > Streptomycetaceae > Streptomyces > Streptomyces hyaluromycini. Next base: position 382,386 of record NZ_BCFL01000021.1, read on the forward strand.
CGAGGAGGTCCGCGAGCTGATCACGGCCGCGGGCGTCTCCTTCGAGGACGACCCGAAGCTGGTCCGCGGCCTCGACTACTACACCCGCACCACCTTCGAGTTCGTCCACGACGGTCTGGGCTCCCAGTCCGCGGTGGGCGGCGGCGGCCGCTACGACGGCCTCTCCGAGATGATCGGCGGCCCGGCGCTCCCGTCCGTCGGCTGGGCGCTGGGCGTCGACCGCACGGTGCTGGCCCTGGAGGCGGAGGGCATCGAGCTCGACATCCCGTCCGCCACCAGCGTCTTCGCGGTACCGCTCGGCGAGGAGGCGCGTCGCGTCCTCTTCGCGAAGGTCACGGAGCTTCGCCGGGCCGGCGTCGCGGCGGACTTCTCCTACGGCGCCAAGGGACTCAAGGGCGCCATGAAGAACGCCAACCGCAGCGGCGCCCGCTACACGATCGTCGCCGGCGAACGGGACCTCGCCGAGGGCGTCGTCCAGCTGAAGGACATGGAGTCCGGCGAGCAGTCGGCGGTGGGCGTGAACGAGATCGTGGCGGAGCTGGAGTCCCGGCTGGGCTGAGCCGCCGGTGAGGGGCCGGCAGGGGGCGGACCGTCAACTCGGCGGGTGCTGGTTCCCCCTGCCGGACGCTGCCCACCCGGGACGCCACGCGCGTGTGCCCCCGGCATCGGCCGGAACCGAACTCTCCGGGACGATCGTGCGTACTTCCTTATGCCCACCGAACGGTGGACAGGGCGCCTCGTGCGGCACAATGGCCCCTGTACGAAGAAGTTCCAACTCTCAAACAGACGGAATCGGCGTGATGAGCAAGACGACAGTCAAGGACGTCTCCACCGAGCCCGAGCCCGAGCCCGAGAACGAGAACGCCTCCGCGGCGCCGCGCACCGAGGGCGGCAGTCTCGCCTTCGCGCTGCTGCTGATCATCACCGGCGCCGCCGGACTGCTGGCCGCCTGGGTCATCACGATCGACAAGTTCAAGCTGCTGGAAGCCAAGGTCGAGGGCAAGACGTTCACCCCCGGGTGCAGCCTCAACCCGGTGGTCTCCTGCGGCAGCGTCATGGAGTCCAAGCAGGCCGCCGCCTTCGGCTTCCCGAACCCGATGCTCGGTCTGGTCTGCTACGGCATCGTCATCTGCGTCGGCATGAGCCTGCTGGCCCGCGCCCGCTTCCCGCGCTGGTACTGGCTGACCTTCAACTTCGGCACCCTCTTCGGCGTGGCCTTCTGCACCTGGCTGCAGTTCCAGTCCCTGTACCGGATCAACGCGCTCTGCCTGTGGTGCTCGCTGGCCTGGGTCGCCACGATCACCATGTTCTGGTACGTGACCTCCTTCAACATCCGCAAGGGCTTCCTGCCGGCCCCGAACTGGCTGAAGTCCTTCTTCGGCGAGTTCACCTGGGTGCTGCCGGTCCTGCACATCGGCATCATCGGCATGCTGATCCTGACCCGCTGGTGGGACTTCTGGACCAGCTGACCACCGGGGCCGCCGACCGCCCGGGCGGGATTGTCAGTGCCGTGACTTAGGGTTTCAGCGTGGAACCCGACCTGTTCACCGCCGCCGCAGAAGAACGCCAGGAGAAGGACCCGACCGGGAGCCCCCTGGCGGTGCGGATGCGCCCGCGCACCCTCGACGAGGTGGTGGGCCAGCAGCATCTGCTGAAGCCGGGATCCCCGCTGCGCAGACTGGTCGGCGCGGGTTCCGGCGGCCCCGCCGGACCGTCGTCCGTGATCCTCTGGGGACCGCCCGGCACCGGCAAGACGACCCTCGCGTACGTCGTCTCCAAGGCGACCGACAAGCGGTTCGTGGAGCTCTCCGCGATCACCGCCGGCGTCAAGGAGGTCCGCGCGGTCATCGACGGCGCCCGCCGCGCCACCGGGGGATACGGCAAGGAGACCGTCCTCTTCCTCGACGAGATCCACCGCTTCAGCAAGGCCCAGCAGGACTCCCTGCTGCCGGCCGTCGAGAACCGCTGGGTCACCCTGATCGCCGCGACCACCGAGAACCCGTACTTCTCGGTGATCTCCCCGCTCCTGTCCCGCTCCCTGCTCCTCACCCTCGAACCGCTCACCGACGAGGACGTCCGCGGGCTCCTGCGCCGGGCCCTCACCGACGAGCGGGGCCTCAAGGAGGCCGTCACCCTCCCCGGGGACACCGAGGAGCACCTGCTGCGCATCGCCGGCGGCGACGCCCGCCGCGCGCTGACCGCCCTGGAGGCCGCCGCCGGGGCCGCCCTCGACAAGGGCGAGCAGGAGATCGGCCTGCAGACCCTGGAGGAGGTCGTCGACCGGGCCGCGGTGAAGTACGACCGCGACGGCGACCAGCACTACGACGTCGCCAGCGCCCTCATCAAGTCCATCCGGGGCTCCGACGTGGACGCGGCCCTGCACTACCTGGCCCGCATGATCGAGGCCGGCGAGGACCCCCGCTTCATCGCCCGCCGCCTGATGATCTCGGCGAGCGAGGACATCGGCCTCGCCGACCCGGGCGCCCTGCCCATAGCCGTGGCCGCCGCCCAGGCCGTCGCCATGATCGGCTTCCCCGAGGCCGCCCTCACCCTCAGCCACGCCACCATCGCCCTCGCCCTGGCCCCCAAGTCCAACTCGGCGACCACCGCGATCGGCGCCGCCATGGAGGACGTCCGCAGGGGCCTGGCCGGCCAGGTGCCCCCGCACCTGCGCGACGGGCACTACAAGGGCGCCGCCAAGCTGGGGCACGCGCAGGGGTACGTGTACCCGCACGACCTGCCCGAGGGCATCGCCGAGCAGCAGTACGCCCCGGACACCGTCAGGGACCGCGAGTACTACACCCCGACCCGGCACGGCGCCGAGGCCCGATATGCCGACGCCGTCGAGTGGACCAGGAAGCACCTCGGTCGCAGGCGGTCCTGAGCAGCCTGTAGAATCGCTCGAAGCGCCGAGTCCCGCGCAGTCAGAGCGGGACAGTCGGCCGGAACCCCCGTCAGGGGGATCCAGGAGCGTCGCGCACCGTCGATCGGTGTCGCGGGCAGCCCACCACCATCCGCCGCACGGCGGGACCGGTCGGTGGGCCACTCGCGTGCTGCACGTATGTGCCCAGACCAGGGGAGCGGCTGCCCACCAGGCCCGGCAACGGGTTCCGGCGGGTTTCCCCGGCTGCGGATTGCGACCTCCCTCAACCCTGACAAGCCGAATATCAGAAGGAAGAAAGAGACAGTGGCGAACCAGTCCCGCCCCAAGGTCAAGAAGTCGCGTGCCCTCGGCATCGCGCTGACCCCGAAGGCCGTCAAGTACTTCGAGGCCCGCCCCTACCCGCCGGGTGAGCACGGCCGCGGCCGCAAGCAGAACTCGGACTACAAGGTCCGTCTGCTGGAGAAGCAGCGTCTGCGCGCGCAGTACGACGTGTCCGAGCGCCAGCTCGTCCGCGCCTACGAGCGTGCCTCCAAGGTGCAGGGCAAGACCGGTGAGGCCCTGATCATCGAGCTGGAGCGCCGCCTCGACGCGCTGGTCCTGCGTTCGGGCATCGCCCGCACGATCTACCAGGCCCGCCAGATGGTCGTGCACGGCCACATCCAGGTCAACGGCCAGAAGGTCGACAAGCCGTCCTACCGCGTGCGTCCGGACGACGTCATCCAGGTCCGCGACCGCTCGAAGGACAAGACGCTCTTCCAGATCGCCCGTGAGGGTGGCTTCGCCCCCGACGGCGAGACCCCCCGCTACCTGCAGGTGAACCTCCGCGCCCTGGCCTTCCGCCTGGACCGCGAGCCGAACCGCAAGGAAGTTCCGGTCATCTGCGACGAGCAGCTCGTCGTCGAGTACTACGCCCGCTGATCACCGGCCGGGTGTAGCACCTCAGCGTCAGCCCGCCGTCTCCCCGCCCTTCCGGGTGGGCGAGGCGGCGGGCTTCCGCATGTCGGTGCCCTCCCGCCGCTGCCGTACCGGCCCGCGCGGCGCGGGCAGCGCGTCCAGCGGCCGTACCCCGAAGTACTCCAGCGCCCGGGCCACCGCCGCCTCCCGGTCCAGCCCGGCCCCCTGCCGTACGCACTCCGCGTACCGCTCGTCGCCCAGCGCCCGCCGGGCCGTCGCCTCGCACAGCTCGTGCGGGGCGTTGTAGTACGCCGAGCCGAACAGCGGCAGGCCCACCGAGGGCCACATCCGCCCGGCCGCGCCCTGCAGCACCGCCGCCTCCGCCGGATCGCCCTGCGCCACCGTCACCAGGGCAAGGAGCTCGATCGACAGAACCGAGCCGAGCAGGTCCCGGAAACCGTGCGCATGGCCCAGGCAGTCGGTCAGCAGCTCCCGGGCGGCCGCGTGATCGCCGTCCTGCCAGGCCGCGTACGCCAGCACGTACAGGGCGTACGAGCGGGCCCACCGCTCGCCGTGGTCCTCGCAGACCCGGCGCACGTCCTCGCACAGCCGTACCGCGTCCGGCAGATCGCCGAGGAACGCCCTGGTCATCGCCAGCTCGACCTGACCCATCAGGACATTGCTGTTGAGCTCACCGATCTGCTGGTAGCGGTCGAGGGCCGCGCGCAGCAGCGTTTCCGCGCGCGCCATGTCATCCGTGACCAGGGCCAGACAGCCGGTGCGGTGCTCCGCGTACGCCACCGCCGTCGGATCGGCGGCCAGCTCGGCCTCCTCACGGCACTCCTGGAGCGCGGCCAGCGCGGGCACCGCGTCGCCCTGCAGGATCGCCACATAGCCGAGCACCCACAACGCCTTCAGCCGGGACTGCGGATACTCCGAGTCCAGCTCCAGACTCCGCTCCAGCCAGCGCCGCCCCTCCGAGAGCCGTCCGCAGCCCGCCCAGTAGAACCACAGCGAGCCCGCCAGATACTGGCCCAGATGCGCCTCGTCCGGCTCGGTCAGGCAGTGGTCCAGAGCCGCCCGCAGGTTCGGCAGCTCGGCCTCGACCCGGGTGGCCACCTCGCCCTGCCGGGGCGAGAACCACTCCAGCTCGCACCAGGTCGCCAGCCCCATGAACCAGTCCCGGTGCCGGCGCCGGAGCCGCCCCGCGTCCCCCGTCGCCGCAAGCCAGTCGGCGCCGTACGCCCGCACGGTGTCGAGCATCCGGTAGCGCACGCCCGACCCCGCCTCCTCACGGGACACCACCGACTGGGCGAGCAGCTCCGCCAGCACGTCCAGGACCTCCTCGGACGCCAGCCCGTCCCCGCTGCACACGTACTCGGCGGCCTCCAGGTCGAAGGTCTGCGTGAACACCGACAGCCGCGCCCACAGCAACCGCTCGGCGGGCGTGCACAGTTCATGGCTCCAGCCGATCGCCGTGCGCAGCGTCCGGTGCCGGGGGAGCGCGTCCTGCCCGCCACCGGTCAGCAGCCGGAACCGGTCGTCGAGCCGCTCCAGCAACTGCCCCGGCGACAGCGCCCGCAGCCGCCCCACCGCCAGCTCGACGGCCAGCGGGATCCCGTCCAGGCGCCGGCACACCTCCCGCACCTCCGCGCAGTCCCGCACGTCCAGCCCCTGCCGCCCGGCACGCTCGGCGAACAGCTCCACCGCCTCGTCCTCGCCGAGCGGCGCCAGCGGGAACAGCCGCTCGCCCGCCACCCCGAGCGGCCGCCGGCCCACCGCCAGCACGGCCAGGTCCGGCAACTGCCGCAGCAGCTCGGCCACCAGTTCCGCGCACGTGTCGACCAGATGCTCGAACCCGTCGAGGACCAGGAGGATCCTGCGGCCCGCCAGATGCCCGAGCAGCGTCTCGCGCGGCAGCCGGGTGGTGTGGTCGGTCAGGCCGAGGGCCTCCACGACCGCGTAGTCCACGAACTCCGGGTCGCGCACCAGCGCCAGCTCCACCCGCCACACCCCGTCCCGGGGCGCCGCGCCGGCCGCCGCCCGGACCGCGAGCCGGGACTTGCCGACCCCGCCGGCCCCGGTCACCGTCACCAGCCGGCCGGACTCCAGGGCCCGGGACAGCTCGCCGAGTTCGGCCGAGCGGCCCACGAAGGCGGTCAGTTCCAGGGGCAGATTGCCGTCCGCCGAAGAGCCGGGGCGCTGAGGACCTCGCATGGGACACGGAGCGTACTTAACCGTGTTCGGTCCGTACAATCGCTTCCCGCAACTCCGCCTTCCGCGCGCGGTAATCCGGTACGGAGTCCCACCCCCGGCGCGATAGGCTCGGTGCAGACTTTTCGATGTTCAGGCACGTTTCAGGGAGCGGGTGCGCGCAGTGTCCGGTGGAGAGGTGGCCGGGATCCTGGTGGCCGTCTTCTGGGCGATCCTGGTCTCCTTCCTCGCGGTGGCTCTAGTGAGGCTGGCCCAGACGCTCAAGGCGACCACCAAGCTCGTGGCGGACGTGACCGACCAGGCCGTCCCGCTGCTCGCCGACGCCTCCGCGGCCGTACGCTCCGCGCAGACCCAGATCGACCGGGTCGACGCGATCGCCTCCGACGTCCAGGAGGTCACGTCCAACGCCTCCGCGCTGTCCACCACCGTCGCCTCCACCTTCGGCGGCCCGCTGGTCAAGGTCGCAGCCTTCGGCTACGGCGTGCGCAGGGCGCTGGCCGGCCGCAAGGCGGACGTGCCCGTGAAGGAGCCCAGGCGTACCGTGATCGTGGGCCGGACGGTCCCGGCCGCACGGCGGAAGAACCGGGGAAAGTAGGAGCCAGGCCATATGTTCCGCCGTACGTTCTGGTTCACCACCGGTGTCGCCGCCGGTGTCTGGGCCACCACCAAGGTCAACCGCAAGCTGAGGCAGCTGACCCCGGAGAGCCTCGCCGCGACCGCCGCGAACAAGGCGCTGGAGACCGGCCACCGGATCAAGGACCGGGCGGTCGGCTTCGCGCTCGACGTGCGCGACAACATGGCCCGGCGGGAGGAAGAGCTGGGCGACGCGCTGGGCATCAACGCGGACCCCGAACTCCCCGCGCCCCGGCGGTTCGCCGCCATCGAGAACCGCACCAACCCGAAGTACGCCGATGACAGGACGACGTACTCGTACAACCGGAATGAGGACCACTGATGGAGTCGGCCGAGATTCGCCGCCGCTGGCTGAGCTTCTACGAGGAGCGCGGTCACACCGTCGTCCCTTCGGCGTCGCTCATCGCGGACGACCCGACTCTGCTCCTCGTCCCGGCCGGCATGGTGCCCTTCAAGCCGTACTTCCTCGGTGAGGTCAAGCCGCCGTGGGCGCGCGCCACCAGCGTGCAGAAGTGCGTGCGCACCCCCGACATCGAAGAGGTCGGCAAGACCACCCGCCACGGCACCTTCTTCCAGATGTGCGGCAACTTCTCCTTCGGCGACTACTTCAAGGAAGGCGCCATCAAGTACGCCTGGGAGCTGCTCACCACGCCCCAGGACAAGGGTGGTTACGGCCTGGAGCCGGACCGGCTCTGGATCACCGTCTACAAGGACGACGACGAGGCCGAGCGCATCTGGCACGAGGTCGTCGGCGTGCCGAAGGAGCGCATCCAGCGCCTCGGCATGAAGGACAACTACTGGTCCATGGGCGTCCCCGGCCCCTGCGGCCCGTGTTCCGAGATCAACTACGACCGCGGCCCCGAGTTCGGCGTCGAGGGCGGCCCGGCCGTCAACGACGAGCGGTACGTGGAGATCTGGAACCTGGTCTTCATGCAGTACGAGCGCGGCGAGGGCATCGGCAAGGACAACTTCGAGATCCTCGGCGAGCTGCCCAGCAAGAACATCGACACGGGCCTCGGCCTGGAGCGTCTCGCCATGATTCTGCAGGGCGTGCAGAACATGTACGAGATCGACACCTCCATGGCGGTCATCGAGAAGGCCACCGAGCTGACCGGCGTCCGCTACGGCGACGCCCACGACTCGGACGTCTCCCTCCGCGTGGTCACCGACCACATGCGGACGGCCACCATGCTGATCGGCGACGGCGTCACCCCGGGCAACGAGGGCCGCGGCTACGTGCTGCGCCGCATCATGCGCCGCGCCATCCGGAACATGCGCCTGCTCGGCGCCACCGGCCCGGTGGTCCTCGACCTGATCGACACCGTGATCCGGATGATGGGCCAGCAGTACCCGGAGCTGGTCACCGACCGCGAGCGCATCGAGAAGGTCGCCGTCGCCGAGGAGAACGCCTTCCTCAAGACGCTGAAGGCCGGCACCAACATCCTCGACACCGCCGTCACCGAGACCAAGGGCGCCGGTGGCACGGTCCTCGCCGGCGACAAGGCCTTCCTGCTCCACGACACCTGGGGCTTCCCGATCGACCTCACCCTGGAGATGGCCGCCGAACAGGGCCTCGCCGTGGACGAGGACGGCTTCCGCCGCCTGATGAAGGAGCAGCGGGACCGCGCCAAGGCCGACGCCCAGGCCAAGAAGACCGGCCACGCCGGCGCCGGCGCCTACCGCGAGATCGCCGACAAGACCGGCGAGACCGACTTCATCGGCTACTCCGACACCGAGGGCGAGACCACGATCGTCGGCATCCTCGTCGACGGCGTCTCCTCCCCGGCCGCCGGCGAGGGCGACGAGGTCGAGATCGTCCTGGACCGCACCCCGTTCTACGCCGAGGGCGGCGGCCAGATCGGCGACACCGGCCGGATCAGGGTCGACACCGGTGCCGTCATCGAGATCCGCGACACCCAGAAGCCGGTCCCGGGCGTCTACGTCCACAAGGGCGTCGTCCAGGTCGGCGAGGTGACGGTGGGCGCCAAGGCCCACGCCTCGATCGACTCCCGTCGCCGGACCGCCATCGCCCGTGCCCACTCGGCCACCCACCTCACCCACCAGGCGCTGCGCGACGCCCTCGGCCCGACGGCCGCCCAGGCCGGTTCCGAGAACCAGCCCGGCCGCTTCCGCTTCGACTTCGGCTCGCCGTCCGCCGTCCCGACGGCCGTGATGACCGACGTCGAGCAGAAGATCAACGAGGTGCTCGCCCGCGACCTCGACGTGCGCGCCGACATCATGGGCATCGACGAGGCCAAGAAGCAGGGCGCCATCGCCGAGTTCGGCGAGAAGTACGGCGAGCGGGTCCGCGTGGTGACCATCGGCGACTTTTCCAAGGAGCTGTGCGGCGGCACCCACGTCCACAACACCTCCCAGCTGGGCCTGGTGAAGCTGCTCGGCGAATCCTCGATCGGGTCGGGCGTGCGCCGTATCGAGGCCCTCGTCGGCGTCGACGCCTACAACTTCCTGGCCCGTGAGCACACGGTCGTCGCCCAGCTCCAGGAGCTGATCAAGGGCCGCCCGGAGGAGCTCCCGGAGAAGGTCTCCGCCATGCTCGGCAAGCTGAAGGACGCCGAGAAGGAGATCGAGAAGTTCCGCGCGGAGAAGGTGCTGCAGGCCGCCGCCGGTCTCGTCGAGTCCGCCAAGGACGTCCGCGGGATCGCCGTCGTCACCGGGCAGGTCCCGGACGGCACCACCCCGGACGACCTGCGCAAGCTGGTCCTCGACGTGCGCGGCCGCATCCAGGGCGGACGCGCCGCCGTGGTCGCCCTGTTCACGGTCAACAACGGCAAGCCGCTCACGGTCATCGCCACCAACGACGCCGCCCGCGACCGCGGCCTGAAGGCCGGTGACCTGGTTCGCACCGCCGCCAAGACCCTCGGCGGCGGCGGTGGCGGCAAGCCGGACGTCGCCCAGGGCGGCGGCCAGAACCCGGCCGCCGTCGGTGAGGCCATCGACGCCGTCGAGCGCCTCGTCGACGACACCGCCAAGTAAGGAAACGGTCGGAAATGCGCAGAGGACGTCGACTCGCGATCGACGTCGGGGACGCCCGGATCGGGGTCGCCTCGTGCGACCCCGACGGGATCCTCGCCACCCCGGTCGAGACCGTCCCCGGCCGGGACATCCCGGCGGCCCATCGCCGGCTGCGGCAACTGGTCGAGGAATACGAGCCGATCGAGGTCGTCGTCGGACTCCCGCGCTCCCTCAAGGGGGGCGAGGGCCCGGCCGCCGTCAAGGTGCGGGCCTTCGCTCAGGAGCTGGCCAAGGGCATCGAGCCGGTGCCGGTCCGGCTGGTCGACGAGCGGATGACGACCGTGACGGCCAGTCAGGGACTGCGCGCCTCGGGGGTGAAATCCAAGAAGGGCCGCTCGGTCATCGACCAGGCAGCCGCTGTGATCATCCTTCAGCAGGCGCTGGAATCCGAACGGGTGTCAGGTAAACCACCCGGCGAGGGCGTCGAAGTAGTCATCTGATCGCGATACGGTAACGTTCCGCGCGATGCGATGGTTTTCGAACAGCCACCGCACAGCAAGAGGCGGAACGGTCCACCGGCCCACCAGCCGCGTGACGCGCCGCCTCGCGGCTCTAGGGGATCGATGACTGAGTATGGCCGGGGCCCAGGCTCCGAACCGTGGCATCCGGAGGACCCGTTGTACGGGGACGACGGATGGGAAGGACAGCAGGCCCACGTGGGCCAGCAGTCCCCCTACGGCGGTCAGCCGCAGCACTACCCGCAGCAGTCGCAGCAGCAGTACGGCGACTGGAGCCAGCACCCGCAGGGCGGGTACGACCAGCAGCAGTACGCCTACTACGACGAGCAGGGCCAACTCCAGTACGCCGACGGGTACGGTCAGCAGCAGTACGACCAGCAGCAGTACGGCCAGCAGTACGTGGGCCATGCCCCGCCCCAGTACCAGCAGGGCGGCTGGGACGCGACCGGCACCCATGGTCACGTCCCCTACGCCGCCGACCCGGGCGACCCCTACGGCCAGCAGCCCGTGGCCTACGGCGGCGAGCAGCCCGACTTCTACGGCACCGAGGACGCCTACCCGCCGCCGGAGCCGCCCGGCCGCCGGCGCCCCGAGCCGGAACCACAGCCGGAGCCCGCCGTCGAAGAGGAGGAGGAAGAGCAGCACCCCTTCTTCACGGGCGCCGACGACGGCGATGACGACGCGGACGACGACGATCCGAAAGGACGCCGCGGTGGTGGCCGCGGCAAGGACGCCAAAGGCGGAAAGGGCGCCAAGAAGCGCCGCAGCGGCTGTGCCTGCCTGGTGGTCTGCCTGGTCTTCGGCGGCGGCGCGGCCACCGTCGGCTACTTCGGCTGGCACTTCTACCAAAATCGTTTCGGCGCGGCCCCGGACTACGCGGGCAGCGGCGGCAGCGAGACCGTGACCGTCCAGATCCCCAAGGGCGCGGGCGGATACGAGATCGGCCGCCGGCTGAAGGAAGCCGGTGTCGTCAAGAGCGTCGACGCGTTCGTCCACGCGCAGACGCAGAACCCGAAGGGCGACACGATCCAGGCGGGCGCCTACACCCTCAAGAAGGAGATGTCCGCCGCGAGCTGTGTGCTGCTGATGCTCGACCCGAGCAGCCAGGCCAATGTGATCGTCACCCCGGGCGAGCGCGCGGCGGGCGTCTATGTGGCTCTGGACAAGAAACTGGGCCTTTCCGCCGGCACCTCGAAAAAGGTCGCCAAGACCGAGTACAAGAACCTCGGTCTGCCGAGTTACGCGAACACCAACAGCAAGATCATGGACCCGCTGGAAGGATTCCTCTACCCGGGTACCTATCCCGCGGCCAAGGGCATGAAGCCCGACGCGATCCTGAAACAGATGGTCGCCGCGGCCAAGGAGGAGTACGCCAACTACGACCTCGCGGCGGAGGCCAAGAAGTACGACCTGGACAACCCGCTGCAGGTCATCACGGTCGCGAGCCTCGTCCAGGCCGAAGGAAAGACGCACGACGACTTCCGCAAGATGGCGGAAGTGGTCTACAACCGTCTCAAGTCCACGAACACCGAGACGAACCGGTTGCTCCAATTCGACTCGACCTTCAACTACCTGAAGGGCGCGAGCAACATCCATATCAGCGAGTCGGAGATCAACAGCAACAAGGACCCGTACAACACCTATACGCAGAAGGGTCTTCCGCCCGGTCCGATCGGCAACCCCGGCGAGGACGCGCTCAAGGCGGCACTGAATCCGACCGACGACGGCTGGATCTATTTCGTGGCGACCGACGGCAAGAACAACACCGAATTCGCCAAGACCTATGCGGAATTCCAGCAGCTCAAGGACAAATTCAATGCCAACTCGGGCAACTGATGCCCGCCGGGCCGCCGTGCTCGGTAAGCCCATCGCCCACTCCCTCTCCCCGGTGCTGCACCGGGCCGCGTACGACGAACTCGGGCTCACCGACTGGTCGTACGAGCGCTTCGAGATCGACGAGGCCGGGCTGCCCGGCTTCCTCGGGACGCTGGGACCGGAGTGGGCGGGGCTGTCGCTGACCATGCCGCTGAAACGGGCGGTCATCCCGCTGGTCGACGAGATCAGCGAGACGGCCGCCTCGGTCGACGCGGTCAACACCGTCGTCTTCACCGAGGACGGCCGACGGCTCGGGGACAACACCGATATCCCGGGCATGGTCGCCGCGCTCCGCGAGCACGGCATCGAGCAGGTCGACTCCGCCGCCGTCCTCGGCGCCGGTGCCACCGCCTCCTCCGCCCTCGCCGCCCTCGCCCGGATCTGCACCGGCGAGGTCGTCGCCTACGTCCGCAGCGAGGAGCGCGCCGCCGAGATGCGGCACTGGGGCGAACGGCTCGACGTCGAGGTCCGCACCGCCGACTGGGCCGACGCCGAGCAGGCCCTGCACGCCACGCTGGTGATCGCCACCACCCCCGCCGGCACCACCGACGCCCTCGCCGCCGCCGTCCCCGAACGCCCCGCCACCCTCTTCGACGTCCTCTACCACCCCTGGCCCACCGCCCTGGCCGCCCGCTGGTCCATGTTCGGAGGCGCCGTGGTGAGCGGCCTCGACCTCCTGGTGCACCAGGCCGTGCTCCAGGTCGAACAGATGACCGGCCGCAGCCCGGCGCCGCTGGACGCCATGCGCCGGGCCGGGGAGAAGGCGCTCGCCGAGCGCTGAGGACCGGGAAGCCGGTGCGCACCGGGCGCTGACCTGACAGATCCGCGTCCGTCTGCTGGACCGGGGGCCGGGTCGGGCGCCCGGACGTGGGAGGATCGGACATGGCGGACCGGGGCCCGCGCACCCGGTCGGCCGTCGCCGTACGCGAGGACGCGCGTACGCAGGGCAGTACCAGGGCGCGAGCACTGAGGAGCATCGTTGAGCAGGCTGCGTTGGCTGACCGCGGGGGAGTCCCACGGTCCCGCACTTGTCGCGACGCTGGAGGGCCTTCCCGCCGGCGTGCCGATCACGACCGAGATGGTCGCGGACCATCTGGCGCGGCGGCGGCTCGGCTATGGCCGTGGTGCGCGCATGAAGTTCGAGCGTGACGAGGTCACCTTCCTCGGCGGTGTGCGGCACGGTCTGACCCTCGGCTCCCCGGTCGCGATCATGGTGGGCAACTCCGAGTGGCCCAAGTGGGAACAGGTCATGGCGGCCGACCCGGTCGACCCCGAGATCCTCGCCGGGCTGGCCCGCAACGCCCCGCTGACCCGGCCCCGCCCCGGCCACGCAGACCTGGCGGGCATGCAGAAGTACGGCTTCGACGAGGCCCGGCCAGTCCTGGAGCGGGCCTCCGCGCGGGAGACCGCGGCCCGGGTGGCGCTGGGCGCGGTGGCCCGGTCGTACCTGAAGGAGACGGCCGGCATCGAGATCGTCTCGCACGTCGTCGAGCTGTGCTCGGTGAAGGCCCCGCAGGGTGTGTACCCGACGCCGGCGGACGTGGAGAGGCTGGACGCCGACCCGCTGCGCTGCCTGGACGCGGACGCGTCGAAGGCGATGGTGGCGGAGGTCGACCAGGCCCACAAGGACGGCGACACCCTCGGCGGTGTGGTCGAGGTGCTGGCCTACGGCGTTCCCGTCGGCCTGGGCTCGCACGTCCACTGGGACCGGAAGCTGGACGCCCGGCTCGCCGGTGCCCTGATGGGCATCCAGGCGATCAAGGGCGTCGAGATCGGCGACGGCTTCGAGCTGGCCCGGGTGCCCGGTTCCAAGGCGCACGACGAGATCGTCAACACGCCCGAGGGCATCCGGCGGGTCTCCGGCCGGGCGGGCGGCACCGAGGGCGGCCTTTCCACGGGCGAGCTGCTCCGGGTGCGGGCCGCGATGAAGCCGATCGCGACCGTGCCGCGTGCCCTGCAGACCGTCGATGTGACGACGGGCGAGGCCACCCAGGCCCACCACCAGCGCTCCGACGTCTCCGCGGTGCCGGCCGCCGGCATCGTCGCCGAGGCGATGGTCGCGCTCGTCCTCGCGGACGCGGTCGCGGAGAAGTTCGGCGGCGACTCGGTCCCCGAGACCCGGCGCAACGTCAAGTCGTACCTCGACCATCTGGCCATCCGGTGACCGGCGTACCGAGGGTGGTGCTGGTCGGCCCGATGGGCGTGGGCAAGTCCACGGTCGGGCAGTTGCTCGCCGAGCGGCTGGGGGTCGGTTACCGGGACACCGACGAGGACATCGTGGCCGCCGAGGGCCGCGCCATCGCGGACATCTTCGTGGCCGAGGGCGAGGCCGTGTTCCGGGCGGTCGAGAAGCGGGCGGTGCGGACGGCGCTGGCCGAGCACGAGGGTGTCCTCGCGCTCGGCGGGGGCGCGATCCTCGACGCGGAGACCCGTGGGCTGCTGGTGGGCCGGCGGGTGGTCTACCTCTCGATGGACGTCGAGGAAGCAGTCAAGCGCACCGGCCTGAACGCGGCCCGGCCGCTGCTCGCCATCAACCCGCGCAAGCAGTGGCGCGAGCTGATGGAAGCCCGGCGGCACCTGTACGAGGAGGTTGCCACGGTCGTCGTGGCGACCGACGGGCGTACGCCCGAAGAGGTCACCCAAGCAGCGCTGGACGCACTGGAGTTGAAGGAAGCATGAGCGAGGCAGTCACCCGGATCCAGGTCGGCGGCACGGCGGGCACCGAGCCGTACGAGGTCCTGGTGGGCCGTCAGCTCCTCGGCGAACTCGGCGGGTTGATCGGCGACCGGGTCAAGCGGGTCGCGGTGATCCACCCCGAGGCGCTGGCCGAGACCGGTGACGCGCTCCGCGCCGACCTGGCCGGGCAGGGCTACGAGGCCGTCGCCATCCAGGTGCCGAACGCGGAGGAGGCCAAGACCGCCGAGGTCGCCGCCTACTGCTGGAAGGCGCTCGGCCAGTCCGGGTTCACCCGCTCCGACGTCATCGTCGGAGTGGGCGGCGGCGCGACCACGGACCTGGCCGGTTTCGTGGCCGCGACCTGGCTGCGGGGTGTCCACTGGATCGCCATCCCGACCACGGTGCTGGCGATGGTGGACGCGGCGGTCGGCGGCAAGACGGGCATCAACACGGCCGAGGGCAAGAACCTGGTGGGTGCCTTCCACCCGCCGGCCGGTGTCCTGTGCGACCTGGCCGCCCTCGACTCGCTCCCGGTCAACGACTACGTCTCCGGGCTCGCCGAGGTCATCAAGGCAGGCTTCATCGCCGACCCGGTGATCCTGGAGCTCATCGAGTCCGACCCCGAGGCCGCGCGCACTCCGGCGGGCCCGCACACGGCCGAGCTGATCGAGCGTTCCATCCGGGTCAAGGCCGAGGTCGTCTCCTCGGACCTCAAGGAGTCCGGCCTGCGGGAGATCCTCAACTACGGCCACACGCTCGGCCACGCCATCGAGAAGAACGAGCGCTACAAATGGCGGCACGGCGCCGCGGTCGCCGTCGGCATGCACTTCGCCGCCGAGCTGGGCCGGCTGGCCGGCCGCCTGGACGACGCGACGGCCGACCGCCACCGCACGGTCCTGGAGTCCGTCGGCCTCCCGCTGCACTACCGCTACGACCAGTGGCCCAAGCTGGTCGAGACGATGAAGGTCGACAAGAAGTCCCGCGGCGACCTGCTCCGCTTCATCGTCCTGGACGGCCTCGCCAAACCGACGGTCCTGGAGGGCCCGGACCCGGCCGTGCTGCTCGCCGCGTACGGCGAGGTCGGGCAGTAGGTCCGCCGCTGTTCCTTCCGCCCGATTCGCCTGGCGACGCGGGCACTTCGGACCGCCCCCGGCCGTTTCACCGAAGGACGACCGCGGGCGGTACCGTTCGGTAACGAGCGCAGCCGAACATGACGAGACGGAGTGGCACCGGATGCAGCACGCAGTGGGATCTCCGCTGCCGCCGCCCCATCAGCCGGGGCAGGGACCGACCGGCTGGCAGCCGGGCGCACAGCACCCGGGAGCGCCTCAGGGCTCCGTGCCCGTGCCGCCACCGCCGGCCGCGCCACCGCAGCCGTCGGTTCCTCCGATTCCCCCGCTTCCCTCGGCCCCGCCGCCACCCGACACCACGGGCCACGTCCCGCTGCCGCCGGGCGCTCCGGTGGGCATCCCGACCGCGCCCCCGGCCGCGACCACCGCGCCCGACCCGACCACCACCACCCTGGCGGTCCTCCTCATCGGCCCGGCCGGTGCGGGCAAGACCAGCGTGGCCAAGTACTGGGCCGACCATCGTCGGGTCCCCACCGCCCACATCAGCCTCGACGACGTGCGCGAGTGGGTCCGTTCGGGCTTCGCCGACCCCCAGTCCGGCTGGAACGACCACTCCGAGGCCCAGTACCGCCTCGCCCGCCGCACCTGCGGCTTCGCCGCGCGCAACTTCCTGGCCAACGGCATCTCGTGCATCCTCGACGACGCGGTCTTCCCGGACCGCCCGGTCGTCGGCCTCGGCGGCTGGAAGCGCCACGTCGGCCCCGGCCTGCTCCCCGTCGTTCTCCTCCCCGGCCTCGACATCGTCCTGGAGCGCAACGCGGAACGCACGGGCAACCGCCGCCTCACCGACGAGGAGGTGGCCCGCATCCACGGCCGCATGGCGGGCTGGTACGGCTCGGGCCTCCCGATCATCGACAACTCGCAGCTGGACGTCCCGACCACGGCCCGAGTCCTGGACGACGTCCTGGCCAGGGCGATAGCAAGCCCCCCTAACTGGTAACCAGGGACCAGCGGAGCAACTCAGGGGTGCGGGGCTGTTTCAATATGCGGCTCCGCCGCGTGGGCGCGAACACCCCCACTGGCCTGCAGTCGTGCGGCGGCCTGTCTTTTCAGGGGCGCGGGGCTGTATCGGTTTGCGGCTTCGCCGCGTGGGTGCGAATCACCCCCACCGGCCCGCAGCCGTGCGGCGGCCTGTCTTTTCAGGGGTGCGGGGCTGTATCGGTTTGCGGCTTTGCCGCGTGGGTGCGAACACTCCCACCGGCCCGCAGCCGTGCGGCGGCCTGTCTTTTCAGGGGTGCGGGGCTGTATCGGTTTGCGGCTTCGCCGCGTGGGTGCGAACACTCCCACCGGCCCGCAGCCGTGCGGCGGCCTGTCTTTTCAGGGGCGCGGGGCTGTATCGGTTTGCGGCTTCGCCGCGTGGGTGCGAATCACCCCCACCGGCCCGCAGCCGTGCGACGGCCTGTCTTTTCAGGGGCGCGGGGAACTGTGCGAAAACTCCCACGGACCCGCACCCCACAACGGCGCCCCGCCACCCCACTCGGCCCTCCTCAACCGGCACAAACCACCCACCCCTCCTACGCTCGACTCATGTCAGACGTGTACGCGGCCCGCCGAACCAGGCTGAGGGAACGCTGCCACGCGGCCGGCAGCCAGTCCGCCGTCATCTCACACCCGGCCAACGTGAGATACCTCGCCGGCGCCGCACCCAACGGCTCCGTCCTGCTCCTCGGCAGACGCGAGGATCTCCTCGTCTGCCCCGGCCCGCTGGACGACCGCCCCACCGGGGCCCGCCCCGACGAGTCCCTGCGGCCGCACCTCCTGGAAGGCCCCGGCGGTGACCCCGCCGTGGCCGCCGCCGACCTCGCCGCCGCCCAGGACGCCGACGCCCTCGCCGTCGAGGAGCACCACCTCACCGTGGCCCGGCACCGTGCCCTCGCCTCCGTCGCCCCCCACCTCCGCCTGACCGACCTGGGCAGCGCCGTCGAGCAGCTGAGGGTCGTCAAGGACGAGGAGGAGATCTCCTGCCTCCGCATCGGCGCCGAGATCGCCGACCAGGCCCTCGGCGAGCTGCTGGAGTCGATCCTCGTCGGCCGTACCGAACGGCACCTCGCCCTGGAGCTGGAGCGCCGCCTGGTCGACCACGGCGCCGACGGCCCGGCCTTCCCCACCTCCGTGGCGACCGGCCCGAACTCCGGCCGCCGCGGCCACCGTCCCACCGACCGGCGGGTGGAGGAGGGCGACTTCCTCTCCGTCTGCCTCGGCGCCACCTACCGCGGCTACCGCTGCGAGATCGGCCGTACCTTCGTGATCGGCACCTCGCCCGCCGACTGGCAGATCGAGCTCTACGACCTCGTCTTCGCCGCCCAGCGGGCCGGCCGGGAGAGCCTCGTGCCCGGCGCCGCCTACCGCGACGTCGACCGCGCCGCCCGCCAGGTTCTGGACTCCGCGGGCCACGCGGAGGACCTGCAGCCCCTCACCGGACACGGCGTCGGACTCGAAATCGACGAGGACCCGCAGCTCGCCCCTTCAGCCATGGGTAAACTGGACGCTTGCGTGCCGGTCACCGTCGAACCGGGGGTCCACCTCCCGGGCCGGGGCGGCGTCCGGATCGATGACACGCTCGTCGTGCGCCCCGAGGCGGACGGCGGACCCGAGCTACTCACCATCACGACCAAGGAGCTGCTCGCACTCTAGGCAAGGTGCGCGCCCCGGGGTCGTCCACGTCAGTCCAGGAGATTCCGCAACCGTGGCTTCCACGAACGACCTCAAGAACGGCCTGGTGCTCAAGCTCGAAGGCGGCCAGCTCTGGTCCGTCGTCGAGTTCCAGCACGTCAAGCCCGGCAAGGGCCCCGCTTTCGTGCGCACCAAGCTCAAGAACGTGCTGTCCGGCAAGGTGGTCGACAAGACCTTCAACGCCGGCGTCAAGGTCGAGACGGCCACTGTCGACAAGCGCGACATGCAGTTCTCGTACATGGACGGCGAGTACTTCGTCTTCATGGACATGGACACGTACGACCAGCTGCACATCGACCGGAAGACCGTCGGCGACGCCGCGAACTTCCTGATCGAGGGCTTCACGGCCGTCGTCGCCCAGCACGAGGGCGAGGTGCTCTTCGTCGAGCTCCCGGCCGCCGTCGAGCTGACCATCCAGGAGACCGAGCCCGGCGTCCAGGGCGACCGCTCCACCGGTGGCACCAAGCCGGCCACCCTGGAGACCGGCCACCAGATCCAGGTCCCGCTCTTCATCACCACCGGTGAGAAGATCAAGGTCGACACCCGCACGAGCGACTACCTCGGCCGGGTGAACAGCTAACCGTGGCTGCCCGCAACACGGCCCGCAAGCGTGCCTTCCAGATCCTCTTCGAGGGCGACCAGCGCGGGGCCGACGTCCTGACCGTCCTCGCGGACTGGATCCGGCTGTCCCGGGACGACACCCGGCAGCCGCCGGTGAGCGAGTACACCATGCAGCTGGTCGAGGGCTACGCCGAGCACGTCACGCGTATCGACGAGCTGATCGCCCAGTACGCGGTCGGCTGGACGCTGGACCGGATGCCGGTCGTCGACCGCAACATCCTGCGCCTGGGCGCGTACGAGCTGATCTGGGTCGACGAGACGCCGGACGCCGTCGTTCTCGACGAGATGGTGCAGCTCGCGAAGGAGTTCTCGACGGACGAGTCGCCCTCGTTCGTGAACGGGCTTCTCGGGCGTCTGAAGGAGCTGAAGCCGTCGCTGCGCCGCGAGGCGTGAGCCGACGAAACGCCGGAGGGCCTGCAGCAAGGCATGCTGCAGGCCCTCCGGCGTTCTGTGCGCCCAATGGGGTGGGTGGTGCGGTCGTCGGGCGGCTGACAGCCGTCTGGGGCTTGTCGCGCAGTTCCCCGCGCCCCTACGGGGCGCTGAAAAGCCGCCGGGGTGGCCGGAACCGTCAAGTTCCAGCCACCCCGGCGGCACGTTTCTGCTCAGGCGCTGGGCGGGTCAGGCGTCTTCGTGGGTGGCCACCGCGCGGCGGGCGTCGGCGTCCAGGACGCCCCAGCTGATCAGCTGCTCGGTGAGGACCGAGGGGGACTGGTCGTAGATGACGGCCAGTGTGCGCAGGTCGTCCTGGCGGATCGACAGCACCTTGCCGTTGTAGTCACCGCGCTGGGACTGGATCGTCGCCGCGTAGCGCTGCAGCGGGCCCGCCTTCTCGGCCGGCACGGTGGCCAGCCGCTCCAGGTCGAGGACCAGCTTCGGCGGGGGCTCGGCGGCACCGCCCGGGGTCGTGCCCGGCAGCAGCTCCTGCACCGGAACCCCGTAGAAATCCGCCAACTCTGCAAGGCGCTGTACGGTCACGGCACGGTCGCCGCGCTCGTACGAACCGACCACCACGGCCTTCCAGCGCCCCTGGGACTTCTCCTCGACACCGTGGAGGGAAAGGCCCTGCTGGGTGCGGATGGCCCGGAGCTTGGCCCCGAGCTGTTTGGCGTATTCGCTGGACATATGGCTCCCCGGACACTGTGTCGACGCGGCCGGCCTTGGTCCCGCCGCGCGGCTGGTAACTCACTGTGAGGTTACGCAGCGTTACTCTGTTGCGTCAAGCCGAATGGTCCGCACCGACTCTTCCGTGGTAGCGATGACCGATTACGCCAGGGGGGTGATCAGGGGCCTCTCCGCCACCTGCTACGGTGGATGGCGCAAATCCGACGTCCTTTAAAGTCCGTCCCGTGAGGCGGAGAAGGGGGTCCGTTTCGTATGGACAACAAGCAGAACAAGCAGGAAAAGCCCGACACCGCGGTGCAGGCTTCCGATGCACGGCCCGTTCTCGAAGGCCCGGACATCGCGCGGGTGCTGACCCGCATCGCCCACGAGATCGTCGAGCGCGCCAAGGGCGCCGACGACGTGGTGCTCCTCGGCATCCCGACCCGCGGCGTCTTCCTCGCCCAGCGGCTCGCCGCCAAGCTGGAGGAGATCACCGACCGCAAGATGCCCGTCGGTTCGCTCGACATCACCATGTACCGCGACGACCTGCGCATGCACCCGCCGCGTGCGCTGGCCCGCACCGAGATCCCCGGTGACGGCATCGACGGCAGGCTGGTGATCCTCGTCGACGACGTGCTCTTCTCCGGCCGCACCATCCGCGCCGCCCTCGACGCCCTGAACGACATCGGGCGCCCCCGCGCGGTCCAGCTCGCGGTGCTCGTCGACCGCGGCCACCGCGAACTGCCCATCCGCGCCGACTACGTCGGCAAGAACCTCCCCACGTCGTTGCGGGAGACGGTCAAGGTCCTGCTCGCCGAGGAGGACGGTCGCGACACCGTGCTGCTCGGCGCGAAGCCGACCTCGTAGCAGGCCGAGGGGTCCGCACCGCACCGGTGCGCCCATGCCTGCCCGCAATCTCCCGATATGTGAACTGCCTTACGGAGCCTGACAGATGCAGCGTCATCTCATCTCGGCCGCCGACCTCACCCGCGACGACGCCGTCCTGATCCTCGACACCGCCGAGGAGATGGCCCGGGTCGCCGACCGGCCGATCAAGAAGCTGCCGACCCTGCGCGGCCGCACCGTCGTCAACCTCTTCTTCGAGGACTCGACCCGGACCCGGATCTCCTTCGAGGCCGCCGAGAAGCGCCTCTCCGCCGACGTCATCAACTTCACCGCCAAGGGGTCCAGCGTCTCCAAGGGCGAGTCCCTGAAGGACACCGCCCAGACCCTGGAGGCGATGGGCGTCGACGCCGTCGTCATCCGGCACGGCGCCTCCGGAGCGCCCTACCGCCTCGCCAACTCCGGCTGGATCGACGCGGCCGTCATCAACGCCGGCGACGGCACCCACCAGCACCCCACCCAGGCACTCCTGGACGCCTTCACCATGCGCCGCCGCCTGGTCGGCCGGGACGCCGGGATAGGGCAGGACCTGGCCGGCAAGCGCATCACCATCGTCGGCGACGTCCTGCACAGCCGCGTCGCCCGCTCCAACGTCGACCTGCTGCACACCCTCGGCGCCGAGGTCACCCTGGTCGCCCCGCCCACCCTGGTGCCGGTCGGGGTCGAGCGGTGGCCGTGCGAGGTGTCGTACGACCTCGACGCCGTACTGCCCAAGTCCGACGCGGTGATGATGCTGCGCGTGCAGCGCGAGCGCATGAACGCCGCCTTCTTCCCGACCGAGCGTGAGTACTCGCGGCGCTACGGCCTCGACGGCGACCGCATGGCGAAGATGCCCGAGCACGCCATCGTGATGCACCCCGGCCCGATGGTCCGCGGCATGGAGATCACCGCCGAGGTCGCCGACTCCGAGCGCTGCACCGTAGTCGAGCAGGTCGCAAACGGAGTCTCCATCCGGATGGCCGTTCTGTACCTCCTGCTCGGCGGCAACGAACCCGCCGTCAGCCACGCCCGCACCACCGAGGAGAAGTAAGACCCATGAGCAAGATCCTGATCCGTGGTGCGAGGGTGCTCGGCGGCGAGCCGCAGGACGTCCTGATCGACGGCGAGACGATCGCGGAGGTCGGTGCCGGGCTGTCTGCCGAAGGCGCCGAGGTCGTCGAGGCCGCCGGCAAGGTGCTGCTGCCGGGCCTCGTCGACCTGCACACCCACCTGCGCGAGCCCGGCCGTGAGGACTCCGAGACCGTCCTCACCGGCACCCGCGCGGCCGCCGGCGGCGGCTACACGGCCGTGTTCGCCATGGCCAACACCTTCCCGGTCGCCGACACCGCCGGCGTCGTCGAGCAGGTCTACCGGCTCGGCCAGGAGCACGGCTACTGCGACGTCCAGCCGATCGGTGCCGTCACCGTCGGCCTGGAGGGCAGGAAGCTCGCCGAACTGGGGGCCATGCACGAGTCGGCCGCCGGGGTCACCGTCTTCTCCGACGACGGCAAGTGCGTCGACGACGCCGTGATCATGCGCCGCGCCCTGGAGTACGTGAAGGCCTTCGGCGGCGTCGTCGCCCAGCACGCCCAGGAGCCCCGGCTGACCGAGGGCGCCCAGATGAACGAGGGCGTCGTCTCGGCCGAGCTGGGGCTGGGCGGCTGGCCCGCGGTCGCCGAGGAATCGATCATCGCGCGGGACGTGCTGCTCGCCGAGCACGTCGGCTCCCGCGTCCACATCTGCCACCTCTCCACCGCCGGATCAGTCGAGATCGTGCGCTGGGCCAAGTCCCGGGGCATCGACGTCACCGCCGAGGTCACCCCGCACCACCTGCTCCTCACCGACGAGCTGGTGCGGTCGTACAACCCGGTCTACAAGGTCAACCCGCCGCTGCGCACCGAGCGCGATGTGCTGGCCCTGCGCGAGGCCCTCGCCGACGGCACGATCGACATCGTCGCCACCGACCACGCCCCGCACCCGCACGAGGACAAGGACTGCGAGTGGGCCGCGGCCGCCATGGGGATGGTGGGCCTGGAGACCGCGTTGTCGGTCGTCCAGGAGACCATGGTGGACACGGGCCTGCTGACCTGGGCCGGTGTCGCGGACCGGATGTCCGTCAAGCCCGCGCGGATCGGACAGGCCGTCGGCCACGGCCGTCCCGTCTCGGCAGGTGAGCCCGCCAACCTCACCCTCGTCGACACGGAATACCGTGGCCGGGTGGACCCCGCGGGCTTCGCCTCGCGCAGCCGCAACACCCCGTACGAGGGACGCGAGCTGCCGGGCCGTGTCACCCACACGTGGCTGCGGGGCAAGGCGACGCTCGTGGACGGGAAGCTGACGTGACACCTCTGATCCTGCTGGCCGACGAGAAGAAGTCGGCCGCGGTCACCGACTGGTCCGCCCGCATCGGCTGGCTCGTCGGCCTCGCCCTGTTCGTCGCGCTCGTCTACTGGCTCATGCGCGAGGGCTGGAAGTGGCGCGGCACCCTCCAGGGCGACCTCCCCGAGCTCCCCACCGCGCCGGATGACCTCGGTGAAGCGAGACTGACGATGAGCGGTCGCTATCACGGCTCCACCACCGCCGGGCAGTGGCTGGACCGCATCATGGCCCGCGGCCTCGGCTCCCGCAGCCGGGCCGAGCTCACCCTGACCGACGCGGGCCTGGACGTCGTACGCCCCGGCGCGACCGACTTCTTCATCCCCGCCGACGCGCTCCGCGAGGCCCTGCTCGGCAAGGGCATCGCGGGCAAGGTCCTCACCGAGGGCGGACTCCTCGTGGTGACCTGGGCGCACGGCGACAAGCTGATCGACTCCGGTTTCCGCTCCGACCACGCGGCCGAGCACACCGAGTGGGTCGACGCCATCAACTCCATGATCAAGACACCCAGCACGGAAGGCGCCGAACGATGACGACCTCCACAAGGGGAGCCGGCAAGGTTCCCGCGGTACTCGTCCTGGAGGACGGCCGGATCTTCCGCGGCCGCGCCTACGGGGCCGTGGGGGAGACCTTCGGCGAGGCCGTGTTCTCCACCGGCATGACCGGGTACCAGGAGACCCTGACCGACCCGTCGTACGACCGCCAGATCGTGGTCGCCACCGCCCCGCAGATCGGCAACACGGGGTGGAACGACGAGGACGACGAGTCCAGCCGTATCTGGGTCTCCGGCTATGTCGTGCGCGACCCCGCGCGCGTGCCCTCCAACTGGCGCGCCAAGCGTTCGCTGGACGCGGAACTGGTCGCGCAGGGCGTGGTCGGCATCTCCGGGATCGACACCCGCGCCCTCACCCGCCACCTGCGCGAGCGCGGCTCGATGCGCGCCGGCGTCTTCTCCGGCGAGGCGATCGCCACCGACGCCGAGCTCCTCGCGCGTGTGCAGGCCCAGCCGCACATGAAGGGCGCCTCGCTGTACGAGGAGGTCGCCACCAAGGAGGCGTACGTCGTCCCCGCGGTCGGGGAGAAGCGGTTCACCGTCGCCGCGATCGACCTCGGCATCAAGGGCATGACCCCGCAGCGCATGGCCGAGCGCGGCATCGAGGTGCACGTGCTGCCCGCGACCGCCACCGAGGACGACGTGTACGCCGTCTCCCCGGACGGCGTGTTCTTCTCCAACGGCCCCGGCGACCCGGCCACGGCCGACGGCCCGGTGGCCCTGATGACGTCCGTCCTGGCGCGGAAGACCCCGCTGTTCGGCATCTGCTTCGGCAACCAGATCCTCGGCCGCGCGCTCGGCTTCGGCACCTACAAGCTGAAGTACGGCCACCGGGGCATCAACCAGCCGGTGCAGGACCGTACGACCGGCAAGGTCGAGGTCACCGCGCACAACCACGGCTTCGCCGTGGACGCGCCGCTCGACAAGGTCAGCGAGACGGAGTTCGGCCGCGCCGAGGTCTCCCACGTCTGCCTCAACGACGACGTCGTGGAGGGGCTGCAGCTGCTCGACCAGCCGGCCTTCTCCGTCCAGTACCACCCCGAAGCGGCAGCCGGCCCGCACGACGCCGCCTACCTGTTCGACCGCTTCGTTTCCCTGATGGAGGGCCAGCGTGCCTAAGCGCACCGATATCCAGTCCGTCCTGGTCATCGGCTCCGGCCCGATCGTCATCGGCCAGGCCGCCGAGTTCGACTACTCCGGCACCCAGGCCTGCCGCGTGCTGCGCGCCGAGGGCCTCAGGGTCGTCCTGGTCAACTCCAACCCGGCGACGATCATGACCGACCCGGAGATCGCCGACGCGACGTACGTCGAGCCGATCACGCCCGAGTTCGTCGAGAAGATCATCGCCAAGGAGCGCCCCGACGCCCTGCTGCCCACCCTGGGCGGCCAGACCGCCCTGAACACCGCCATCTCGCTCGACAAGAACGGCGTCCTCGCCAAGTACGGCGTCGAACTGATCGGCGCCAACGTCGAAGCCATCAACAAGGGCGAGGACCGCGACCTCTTCAAGGAGGTCGTGGAGGAGGTCCGCCGCAAGATCGGGCACGGCGAGTCCGCGCGCTCGGTCATCTGCCACACCATGGACGAGGTCCTCGCGGGCGTCGAGGAGCTCGGCGGCGGCTACCCGGTCGTCGTCCGCCCCTCCTTCACCATGGGCGGCGCCGGCTCCGGCTTCGCCCACGACGAGGAGGAACTGCGCCGCATCGCCGGCCAGGGCCTCACGCTCTCCCCGACCACCGAGGTGCTCCTGGAGGAGTCCATCCTCGGCTGGAAGGAGTACGAGCTGGAGCTGATGCGCGACAAGCACGACAACGTCGTGGTCGTCTGCTCCATCGAGAACTTCGACCCCATGGGCGTGCACACCGGCGACTCGATCACCGTCGCGCCCGCGATGACGCTCACCGACCGCGAGTACCAGATCCTGCGCGACATCGGCATCGCCGTGATCCGCGAGGTCGGCGTCGACACCGGCGGCTGCAACATCCAGTTCGCGGTGAACCCCGAGGACGGCCGGGTCATCGTCATCGAGATGAACCCGCGCGTGTCGCGCTCCTCGGCGCTCGCTTCCAAGGCGACCGGCTTCCCGATCGCGAAGATCGCGGCGAAGCTGGCCGTCGGCTACACGCTGGACGAGATCCCCAACGACATCACGCAGGAGACCCCGGCCTCCTTCGAGCCCACGCTCGACTACGTGGTCGTCAAGGCTCCGCGGTTCGCGTTCGAGAAGTTCCCGCAGGCCGACTCCACGCTGACCACGACCATGAAGTCGGTCGGCGAGGCCATGGCCATCGGCCGCAACTTCCCCGAGGCCTTCCAGAAGGCGCTGCGCTCGCTGGAGAAGAAGGGCAGCCAGTTCACCTTCGTCGGCGAGCCCGGCGACAAGGAGACCCTGCTGCGCGAGGCGGTACGGCCCACCGACGGCCGGATCAACACCGTCATGCAGGCCATCCGCGCGGGCGCCACGCCCGAGGAGGTCTTCGAGTACACGAAGATCGACCCGTGGTTCGTGGACCAGCTCTTCCTGATCAAGGAGATCGCCGACGAGCTGGCCGAGGCGCCGGAGCTGAGCACCGAGCTGATCGCCGACGCGAAGCGGCACGGTTTCTCCGACCAGCAGATCGGCGAGATCCGCGGGCTGCGCGAGGACGTCGTCCGCGAGGTCCGGCACGCGCTCGGGGTGCGCCCGATCTACAAGACGGTCGACACCTGCGCCGCCGAGTTCGCCGCGAAAACGCCGTACTTCTACTCCTCCTACGACGAGGAGACCGAGGTCGCGGCGCGCGAGAAGCCGGCCGTCATCATCCTGGGCTCCGGTCCCAACCGCATCGGCCAGGGCATCGAGTTCGACTACTCGTGCGTGCACGCGTCCTTCGCGCTGAGCGACGCCGGGTACGAGACGGTGATGGTCAACTGCAACCCGGAGACCGTCTCCACCGACTACGACACCTCCGACCGGCTGTACTTCGAGCCGCTGACGCTGGAGGACGTGCTGGAGATCGTCCACGCCGAGCAGCAGGCCGGTCCGGTCGCCGGTGTGGTGGTCCAGCTGGGCGGCCAGACCCCGCTGGGCCTGTCGCAGGCGCTGAAGGACAACGGCGTGCCGATCGTCGGCACTTCCCCGGAGGCCATCCACGCGGCCGAGGACCGGGGCGCCTTCGGGCGGGTCCTCGCCGAGGCGGGCCTGCCGGCCCCCAAGCACGGCACGGCGACCACCTTCGCCGAGGCCAAGGCCATCGCCGACGAGATCGGCTACCCGGTCCTGGTCCGGCCGTCGTACGTGCTCGGCGGCCGCGGCATGGAGATCGTCTACGACGAGACCCGCCTCGCCGCCTACATCGCCGAGTCGACCGAGATCAGCCCCTCCCGGCCGGTCCTCGTCGACCGGTTCCTGGACGACGCGATCGAGATCGACGTCGACGCGCTCTACGACGGCGAGGAGCTGTACCTCGGCGGCGTCATGGAGCACATCGAGGAGGCCGGCATCCACTCCGGCGACTCGGCCTGCGCCCTGCCCCCGATCACACTCGGCGGCTTCGACATCAAGCGCCTGCGGGCCTCCACGGAGGCCATCGCGAAGGGGGTCGGCGTCCGCGGCCTGATCAACATCCAGTTCGCGATGGCCGGCGACATCCTCTACGTGCTGGAGGCCAACCCGCGCGCGTCCCGTACGGTTCCCTTCACCTCGAAGGCGACCGCGGTGCCGCTGGCCAAGGCCGCGGCCCGGATCTCGCTGGGCGCGACCGTCGCCGAGCTGCGCGCCGAGGGGCTGCTGCCGGCCCGCGGTGACGGCGGCGAGCTGCCGTTCGACGCGCCGATCTCCGTGAAGGAGGCGGTCATGCCGTGGTCGCGGTTCCGCGACATCCACGGGCAGGGCGTGGACACGATCCTCGGCCCGGAGATGCGCTCCACCGGCGAGGTCATGGGCATCGACTCGGTCTTCGGCACGGCGTACGCCAAGTCGCAGGCCGGGGCGTACGGTCCGCTGCCCACCAAGGGCCGCGCGTTCATCTCCGTCGCCAACCGCGACAAGCGCTCCATGATCTTCCCGGCGCGCGAGCTGGTCGCCCACGGCTTCGAGCTGCTCGCCACCTCCGGCACGGCCGAGGTCCTCAAGCGCAACGGCATCAACGCGACCGTCGTGCGCAAGCAGTCGGAGGGGGTCGGCCCCAACGGCGAGAAGACGATCGTGCAGCTTGTCCACGACGGCGAGGTGGACCTCATCGTCAACACGCCGTACGGCACGGGGGGTCGCCTGGACGGGTACGAGATCCGGACGGCCGCGGTGGCCCGGTCGGTGCCGTGTCTGACGACCGTGCAGGCGCTGGCGGCGGCTGTGCAGGGGATCGACGCGCTGAACCACGGGGACGTGGGGGTGCGGTCGCTCCAGGAGCATGCGGAGAGGTTGACGGCCGCGAGGGACTGAGGCCGTAGTGAGACTGCGGGCCCGTTGTGGCTGGTCGCGCCCACGCGGCGGAGCCGCATATTGAGTACTGCCCCGCGCCCCTTTCGGGGCGCGTTGCCCAGCTGTCTGTGAGGGGGGCACCGGTGTCGGTGTCCCCCTTGGTATGAGGACGTCATGTACAAGATCTTTTTCCAGCTCGTCTTCCGGCGGATGGACCCGGAAGCCGCCCACCACCTCGCCTTCCGGTGGATCCGGCTCGCCGTTCGCATCCCTGTGCTGCGTACCTTCGTCGCCGCCGCCCTTGCTCCCCGCTACAAGGAACTGCGTACCGAGGCCCTCGGGCTGCGGATGCACGGGCCGTTCGGGCTTGCCGCCGGATTCGACAAGAACGCCGTCGCGATCGACGGGATGTCGATGCTCGGGTTCGACCATGTCGAGATCGGGACCGTGACGGGTGAGGCGCAGCCCGGCAATCCCAAGAAGCGGCTGTTCCGGCTCGTCGCGGACCGGGCGCTCATCAACCGCATGGGCTTCAACAACGACGGTTCGCTCGCCGTCGCCGCGCGGCTGGCGACCCGTGAGGCCGTCTTCAGGACCGTCGTGGGCGTGAACATCGGCAAGACCAAGGTCGTACCGGAGGCCGAGGCCGTCGGCGACTACGTGAAGTCGGCCGAGCGGCTCGCGGCGTACGCGGACTACCTGGTCGTGAACGTGTCGTCGCCGAACACGCCGGGCCTGCGCAACCTCCAGGCGGTCGATCATCTGCGGCCGCTCCTGACGGCCGTGCGCGAGGCCGCCGACCGCGTGGTGGCGAACCGCCGGGTGCCGCTGCTGGTGAAGATCGCGCCGGACCTCGCCGACGAGGACGTCGACGCCGTCGCCGACCTGGCCGTGGAGCTGGGTCTGGACGGGATCATCGCGACCAACACCACCATCGCGCGGGAGGGGTTGGGGCTGCGCTCCGATCCCGCCCTGGTCAAGGAGACCGGCGGGCTCTCCGGGGCGCCGCTCAAGGCGCGCTCCCTGGAGGTGCTGCGGCGGCTGTACGCGCGCGTGGGCGACCGGATCACCCTGGTGGGCGTCGGCGGCATCGAGAACGCCGAGGACGCCTGGCAGCGCATCCTGGCCGGCGCCACGCTGGTCCAGGGCTACAGCGCCTTCATCTACGAGGGGCCGTTCTACGCTCGCGACCTCCACAAGGGCCTCGCGGCGCGCCTGCGCACCAGCCCGTACGCCACCCTCGCCGACGCGGTCGGCGCCGATGTGAGGAAGACCGTATGAGCCCGTTGGAGCCCTTCGGCGCGCGGCTGCGCAGTGTGATGGACGAGCGCGGCCCATTGTGCGTCGGTATCGACCCGCACGCCTCGCTGCTCTCCGAGTGGGGTCTGAACGACGACGTCGCGGGCCTGGAGCGGTTCAGCCGTACAGTCGTGGCGGCGGTGGCCGACCGGGTCGCGGTCATGAAGCCGCAGAGCGCGTTCTTCGAGCGGTTCGGCTCGCGGGGGATCGCCGTACTGGAGCGGGTGGTGCAGGAGGCGCGGGCGGCCGGGACGCTGGTCGTGATGGACGCCAAGCGCGGTGACATCGGCTCGACCATGGCCGGGTACGCGGAGGCCTATCTGGCCAAGGACGCCCCGCTGTTCTCGGACGCACTGACCGTCTCGCCGTACCTCGGCTACGGCTCGCTCAGCCCGGCCGTCGCGCTGGCCAGGGAGAGCGGGGCCGGCCTGTTCGTGCTGGCGCTCACCTCCAATCCGGAGGGCCCCGAGGTGCAGCACGCGGTGCGCGCCGACGGCCGTACGGTCGGCGCCACCATGCTGGCCCACCTGGCCGCCGAGAACGCGGGGGAGAAGCCGCTGGGTTCCTTCGGCGCCGTCGTCGGTGCCACGGTCGGCGACCTGTCGTCGTACGACCTCGACATCAACGGTCCGCTCCTCGCGCCGGGCGTCGGTGCGCAGGGGGCGACGGCCGCCGACCTTCCCGCGGTCTTCGGGGCCGCGGTGCGCAACGTGGTTCCAAACGTGAGCCGAGGTGTTTTGCGTCACGGTCCCGATGTCGGGGCACTGCGGGCGGCCGCGGAGCGGTTCGCGGGCGAGATCCGGGATGTCGTCGCAGGTCGGTGAGGACTCCGATGAGCGCTCCGGCGAGCCGTTCGGCGACGGCCTGAGCGTGAATACATCCTCAAATCCGGGGCAGTATGTCTGAAATGTCCGGCCTGACGGAGGCTGACCAGGACTTTTCCGCTGTTCTCGCTGACTCCGGCGGACTTGCCCGCTAGTCTCCGAGCAGAGTCAACGGGCAAGCGTGTTGCTCGTAGCTCCCCAGGTGTGGGGCGACTAGGTTCCTCACCGGTCCGTATCCGACAGTTCGACATCCGAGGTGACGTAGGCGTGGCTCTTCCGCCCCTTACCCCTGAACAGCGCGCAGCCGCGCTCGAAAAGGCCGCCGCGGCTCGCCGGGAGCGGGCCGAGGTCAAGAATCGACTCAAGCACTCCGGCGCCTCTCTTCACGAGGTCATCAAGCAGGGCCAGGAAAACGACGTCATCGGCAAGATGAAGGTCTCCGCCCTGCTTGAGTCCCTGCCGGGCGTGGGCAAGGTCCGCGCCAAGCAGATCATGGAGCGACTCGGGATCTCCGAGAGCCGCCGGGTGCGTGGCCTCGGGTCCAACCAGATCGCCTCCCTGGAGCGCGAGTTCGGCAGCACCGGTTCCTGATCGCCGGGCCGTCCGGGGCAGCGTCCCGGGCGGCCCGCGATTGCTGGAATAATCGCTGCATGGCTGCAACATTCCGGGGGACGACCCCCGAGCCCCCGGACGTACGTCCGCGGCTGACCGTGCTCTCCGGCCCCTCCGGGGTCGGAAAGAGCACGGTCGTCGCCCATATGCGCAAGGAACACCCCGAGGTCTGGCTCTCGGTGTCGGCGACCACGCGCAGGCCCCGCCCGGGCGAGAAGCACGGGGTCCACTACTTCTTCGTCTCCGACGAGGAGATGGACAAGCTGATCGCCAACGGCGAGCTCCTGGAGTGGGCCGAATTCGCCGGCAACCGCTACGGCACCCCGCGCGCCGCGGTGCTGGAGCACCTCGAAGCCGGTGTACCGGTCCTCCTGGAGATCGACCTCCAGGGTGCCCGGCAGGTCCGCGAGACCATGCCGGACGGCCGGCTGGTGTTCCTGGCCCCGCCCTCCTGGGAGGAGCTGGTACGCAGGCTCACCGGACGCGGCACCGAGGCGCCCGAGGTGATCGAGCGCCGGCTGGACGCGGCCAAGGTCGAACTCGCGGCCGAGCCGGAGTTCGACGAAACCCTGGTCAACACCTCCGTCGAGGACGTGGCGCGCGAGCTGCTAGCCTTGATGGACGTTGTGTGATCGTTGCTGATCATTCAGACTGAATCTTTCCCATCCATCGGAAGGCAGAGCGTGTCCTCTTCCATCACCGCGCCCGAGGGCATCATCAACCCTCCGATCGACGAGCTCCTTGAGGCCACCGACTCGAAGTACAGCCTCGTGATCTACGCGGCCAAGCGTGCCCGCCAGATCAACGCTTACTACTCGCAGCTCGGCGAGGGCCTCCTCGAGTACGTCGGTCCGCTCGTCGACACCCACGTCCACGAGAAGCCGCTCTCCATCGCCCTGCGCGAGATCAACGCGGGTCTGCTGACCTCCGAGGCCATTGAGGGCCCGGCGCAGTAGTACTTTCATATTGCAGTTGACTTATCCACAGGCCCGGCAATCGACTGCCGGGCCTGTGGTGTGTGATGGCGTCATGGATTCGACGAGTGGAGGCCCGGTGGACAAGCCGAAGGTCGTGCTGGGGGTCAGCGGCGGCATCGCCGCCTACAAGGCCTGTGAGCTGCTGAGAAGGTTCACCGAGTCGGGCCATGACGTCCGGGTCGTGCCCACCGCCTCCGCGCTGCACTTCGTCGGCGCCGCCACCTGGTCCGCCCTCTCCGGCAACCCCGTCTCCACCGAGGTCTGGGACCGCGTCGAGGAGGTCCCGCACGTCCGCATCGGCCAGCACGCCGACCTGGTCGTCGTCGCCCCCGCCACCGCCGACATGCTCGCCAAGGCCGCTCACGGCCTCGCCGACGACCTGCTCACCAACACCCTTCTCACGGCCCGCTGCCCGGTGGTCTTCGCCCCCGCGATGCACACCGAGATGTGGGAGCACCCGGCCACCCAGGAGAACGTGGCCACGCTGCGCCGCCGCGGTGCCGTCGTCGTCGAACCGGCGGTCGGCCGCCTCACCGGCGTCGACACCGGCAAGGGCCGGCTGCCCGACCCGGCGGAGATCTTCGAGGTCTGCCGTCGCGTCCTCGCGCGAGGGGTGCGGGAGCCCGACCTGGCCGGTCGGCACGTCGTCGTCTCCGCCGGCGGCACCCGCGAGCCCCTCGACCCCGTCCGCTTCCTCGGCAACCGCTCCTCCGGCAAGCAGGGCTACGCCCTCGCCCGCACGGCCGCCGCCCGGGGCGCCCGGGTGACGCTGGTCGCCGCGAACACCACCGGCCTGCCGGACCCGGCCGGCGTGGACGTCGTCCCGGTCGGTACGGCCGTACAGCTGCGCGAGGCGGTGCTGAAGGCGGCCGCCGACGCCGACGCCGTGGTGATGGCCGCCGCCGTCGCCGACTTCCGTCCCGCGGTCTACGCGGCCGGGAAGATCAAGAAGAAGGACGGCCAGGATCCCGAACCGATCGTCCTGGTGCGGAATCCGGACATCCTCGCGGAGATCTCGGCCGACCGGGCGCGGTCCGGACAGGTGATCGTCGGCTTCGCCGCCGAGACCGACGACGTCCTCGCCAACGGCCGGACCAAGCTGGCACGCAAGGGCTGCGACCTGCTCGTGGTCAACGAGGTGGGCGAACGCAAGACCTTCGGCTCCGAGGAGAACGAGGCCGTGGTGCTCGGCGCCGACGGCAGTGAGACACCTGTGCCGCACGGACCGAAGGAGGCCCTCGCCGACACCGTGTGGGATCTGGTGGCGGCCCGTTTGGGTTAACTTATTTCAGCCATATGTCAACTTTCTCGGGTGTGACATTACGGTGCGGTGACTCTGGTCAAGGCCGCCGGCCATTGGGCAGAATGCCCGTGCCGCAGGTCACAGCACTCCCGAGTGTCGAGACAGATGGGCCGGCGGCCGAGTGCGACCGATAAACTGTTCTCGGACGACGCCCGGGTGCAGCCCCCGCGTTGTCCGCCAATGATCAGCCAGCAGCCGCTGCAACCCCAGGGAGCGTTGTGTCCCGTCGCCTGTTCACCTCGGAGTCCGTAACCGAGGGTCACCCCGACAAGATCGCTGACCAGATCAGCGACACCATTCTCGACGCGCTTCTGCGTGAGGACCCGACCTCCCGGGTCGCCGTCGAGACGCTGATCACCACCGGCCTGGTGCACGTGGCCGGCGAGGTCACGACCAAGACGTACGCGGACATCGCGACGCTGGTCCGCAACAAGATCCTCGAGATCGGCTACGACTCCTCGAAGAAGGGCTTCGACGGAGCATCCTGTGGCGTCTCGGTCTCGATCGGCGCGCAGTCCCCGGACATCGCCCAGGGCGTGGACACGGCGTACGAGAACCGGGTCGAGGGCGACGAGGACGAGCTGGACAAGCAGGGCGCCGGTGACCAGGGCCTGATGTTCGGCTACGCGACGGACGAGACGCCGACGCTGATGCCGCTCCCGATCTTCCTGGCGCACCGCCTCTCCAAGCGCCTCTCCGAGGTCCGCAAGAACGGCACCATCCCCTACCTGCGCCCGGACGGCAAGACGCAGGTCACCATCGAGTACGACGGCGACAAGGCCGTCCGCCTCGACACGGTCGTCGTCTCCAGCCAGCACGCCTCGGACATCGACCTGGAGTCGCTGCTCGCGCCCGACATCCGCGAGTTCGTGGTGGAGCCGGAGCTGAAGGCGCTGCTGGACGACGGCATCAAGCTCGACACCGAGAACTACCGCCTGCTGGTCAACCCGACCGGCCGCTTCGAGATCGGCGGCCCGATGGGCGACGCCGGCCTGACCGGCCGCAAGATCATCATCGACACCTACGGCG